>NZ_JACHGF010000001.1:0-1101167 GCF_014202275.1 Rhabdobacter roseus
AGAAACTCAAGCAGGTACCTCGACCAGCTCACGGCCACCGTAGCCGCTCCCAGGGCGTATTCCAGCACCAGATCCCAACCGATGATCCAGGCCACAAATTCCCCCATGGTAGCGTAGGAATAGGTATAGGCACTGCCGGCAATGGGGATCATGGAAGCAAACTCCGCGTAGCAAAGGCCGGCAAAGGCACAACCCACGGCGGCCAGTACGAACGAAATGGTGACAGCGGGCCCGGCGTGTTCGGCGGCAGCAATGCCCGTCAGCGAGAATAGTCCTGCTCCAATGATAGCTCCAATTCCCAGCGCGACCAGGCTGGTGGCACTCAGTGAACGCTTCAGTTGATTCCCTTCGTCGGACGACTCCCGCATGAGCTTGTCCAGGGGTTTCTTGCTCCAGAGTTGGTTTAACATACACAGAAGTTTAGGGCGGTAGCTTAGGCGGCTAAACGAATAAAGAGTACATGTAAAAAGGGGAAAGTGTGCGCTTTCCCCTTTTATGCGGCCGGTTGGTTAGGCCTTGGCTGTTTTACTTTTTTTGGCGGTTGCCACGGGCTCCACCGAGACCGGAGCAGCCAGCACTTCCTTCTTTTTCTCGCGCTGGAGGGCATCCACTACCAGCGGCGCCGCAATAAACAGCGAAGAGTAGGTACCTACGATCACGCCAATGAGCATCGAGAATGTAAAGCCACGAAGTACCTCCCCACCAAAGATAAAGAGTACGATAAGTACCATGATGGTGGTGGTACCCGTTACGGCCGTACGGCTGAGGGTGCTGTTCAGGGCGTTATTAATGATCGTCGGAATGTTTTCCGTTTTGGCTTTACCATCGTTTAGGTACTCCCGAATCCGGTCAAAAATAACGACGGTATCGTTCATCGAATACCCCATGATGGTCAGAATGGAACCAATGAAAGCCTGATCTACGTCCAGCGAAAAGGGTAACCAGCCGTTGAAGAGCGAAAAGATAGCCAGCAGGATGAATACGTCATTGACCAGCGCGGCTACGGCACCGTAGCTAAACGCCAGGCGACGGAACCGTATGAAGATATAGCCAAAGTTGACGGCCACGGCCAGCAAGACCGCCCAAATGGCCGAGATCATGGTGTCGTAAGCGATGGTAGGCCCTACCTTATCCGTCCGGACGATAGTACCCTGGTTGCCTTGTACTTTCGAAACCGCTTCCATGATTTTGGCTTCGGCCTGGCGGTCGGCGTCCGGCGAAGTTTCGTCAATCAGGTAGGCCGTAGTGATTTTTACTTGGTCGAAGCCACCGTAGGTTTTTACTTCCGGGGTAGTACCCAGGGCTTCCGTGGCTGCCACGCGGACTTCATCCGTATTAACCGTCTTTTCAAAACGAACCACGTAGGACCTTCCTCCTTTGAAATCAATACCCAAGCCAAAGCCTTTGAAGATAAAGGAACCGATCCCGATGACGATAATGACCGACGACACCAGGTAGAACTTGCGACGCTGGGTCACAAAGTCGAAGTTGGTATCCTTGAACCAGTTCTTGGTTAGCTGGGTATAAAAAGTATAGGTCTTTCCTCGTTTGATCTGGGCTTCCAGGATCAGGCGCGTAATGAATATGGCCGTAAACAGCGAGGTAAGTAGCCCGATGATGAGCGTTGTAGCAAAGCCAAGTACCAGGCCGGTACCGAATATGAAGAGGATAATCCCCGTCAGCAGCGTCGTGACGTTGGAGTCAATAATGGCCGAAAGCGCATTCTTGAATCCGTCTCCGACAGCTTGGCTAAACGGCTTCCCAGCCTCCATTTCGGCCTTAATACCTTCGTAGATCAGTACGTTGGCATCGACCGACATCCCGATAGTTAGGACAATACCGGCAATACCCGAGAGGGTAAGTACCGCTCCCAGCGAAGCCATGATCCCCATCAGGAAAAACAAGTTGACAAACAAAGCGATGTCAGCCACCCAACCAGCCCGGCTGTAGTAGGTAACCATGAAGGCTACTACAATGAGCAGACCGATCATGGAAGACAGCAAACCTGCCGTGACGGCTTCCGAACCCAGCGTAGAACCAACCACCGCTTCCTCCACGATATTGGTGGGGGCGGGTAGTTTTCCGGCTTTCAGGACGTTGGCCATATCGCGGGTTTCGTCCACGGTGAAGCTGCCCGAAATGCTCGAGTTACCGTTTGGAATCTCTCCGTTGACCGTCGGGGCGGTATACACCAGGTTATCCAGAATAATGGCTACCGGGCGGCCCACGTTATTGGCCGTTAGCGTACGCCATTTACGGGCTCCTTCGCCGTTCATACGCATTGTTACTTCCGGGCGTCCACGATCGTCGTAGTCGTTGGTGGCGTCTACAATCACATCCCCTTCCAGCGGAGCCTGTCCGTTGGGTTTTTTGATAAAGTACAAAGGCAAGATCTGCTGGCCGTTGGTGGCGTCCATTCCTTTACGATCCCACATAAAGACCAGGTCGCCGGGGAACATTGAACGTACTTCCAGGCGGCGTAGTATTTCACCCGCCCGGGCGGTATCTTTTAGGTAAACGCCCAGTCCCTGGGGCAGAGGCACAAAGAGGTTCGTAAGGGCTGCCGTCTGAGCTGCCAGGGCCGACGTGTCGGCCTGTACCGAGTCACTTTTCTGGGCCAACTGAGCTTCCAGGCTGCTGGTAGCGCTAGAGGCCGCCGTATCCGTGGTAGTTTGAGGGGTCGTAGGGGCGCTCAGTTTGGTAGCGGCTTCCTCGCGCGACAGGTACACTCCCAGTTGGTCAATGGCGGGGGCTACTTCATTAATGGTATATACTTCACAGAATTCCAGCTTAGCGGCTCCCGATAGCAGTCGGCGCACCCGCTCGGGGTTATCTACGCCGGGTAGTTCTACCAGGATCCGGTTGGTACCTGGCAAGCGTTGCAGGTTCGGGTTCGTCACGCCAAACTTATCCACCCGTGCCTGAATGATTTTGAAAGCGCGGTCAATGGACCCTTCCACTTCGTCTTTGAGCAGACGAATGACTTCGGCGTCAGACGAATTACTGTTTATTTTTCCGCGGTTGGCGCTGTTGGAAAATACACTCGCCAGGCGGGTGTTGGGTGCTACTTCTTTGTAAGCATCTACAAACAGGTTCACAAAGCTGCTTTGGCTACTTTTCTGGGCCTCTTCGGCTTTTTTCAGCGCTTGCTGAAATTGGGTACTTCGGGCATTGCCACCCGCCAGGCCCCGCACAATATCGGTAGCCGATACTTCCAGCACCACGTGCATACCACCCTGTAGATCAAGGCCTAGCCCCAGCTCGCGTTCCATTACTTCCTGCAGCGTGTGGCCCAGGTACACCTCTTCGCGCCAGAGCGAGTCGATGTAGCGTTGTTTTTTTGAAAAATCTACCTTGCCACTGGCATCGGTAGCGTAGGCTTCGGCATTTTGCTTGTGGTTGCGCGCCACAAACGTGAAAGACAGGTAGTAGATGCTGATCAAAGCAAGTACTACCGTAAAGGCTATTATTCCGGTTTTATTCCGCATTTTTAAAATAGATAAATAAATTTTACAGAAAATGAAGGAGGAGAGGGCTACGGATACTTAAATCCGGACCCACTTTTTTTCGAGAAAATAATACAAACAGTTTTCTCCTTAAACAGAGCTAAGGAGCATTGATGGCGATATGATGGCCAAAAACCTTACGGAAGTAAGAAAAGAAATGGAAGAATTCGTGGAAACAAGCCGGTACGGTAGTAAGTACCTCAATAGCCCGCCAGCTAGGGGGCGGCAGTACATAGTACTGCTGGGAGAAGTCAAAGGAGGAAGCGGGCGTAACGACGGCATCTAGCGAGAGAGCGCTGACGTTAGCCTGCTCAGATTGTTTTTCGGGGGTAGCGGTACTTTTTTCCGTGGCGGGTACGCTACGGCTTTTTTCAGGAAGCACGGACCATGACTTTCCTCCCACGGCTACTACAAGCAGCAAGGTAGCTAGTAGCCAGCTAAGGGATTGGGTGATAGTTCGTTTTGCTTGTACAGTCATGACAAAGTACTTCCTTTTCAAGCCGCAAAGATTACGCGAAAAAATTAGATAAACAAGTATTTTCCCTAGAACGATGGTATTATTGAAAGAGATATATAGATCATTCGGAGTTTGCTCAAAAAGTACCTTCAAAGTACTTTTAAAAATTAGTATGCTTGCATAATACTATTCAATTTTAGTACATTTGTAGAAAGGGGTTCGAGACACCAAACCATAGCTAAGGGTATGCGCAAAGAAAAAACGATTGATTTTCACATAAAATGGGCCTGGCACGCCATCTCCCGGATGTACAACGCCTACGCCGCGCAGTATGACATGACCATGGCCGTTGGCTACGTGCTCCTCAACATCGATAGTGAGCAAGGTACCCCCGCTACCAAGATTGCCCCGCTGCTGGGTATGGAGCCCCGCAGCCTGGTCCGGATGCTCAAAAATCTGGAAGAACGCGGCCTCATTCGGCGACAGGTCTCGGTCGTTGATAAGCGCTTTGTGCGCATTATCCTGACCGACGAAGGCCGCGTGAAGCGGGAGCAGGCCCGCGAAGGTGTCATTACCTTCAACAACAACCTTCGGTCGAAAATTGACCCCGAAAAGCTGGCGGTATTTCTGGAAGTTATTCAGGATATAAACCACCTGGTAGAAGAAGAAAACCAAAAATTGAAAGCCAGTGAGGGCGTAGAAGAGTTATAGAAGTAGGGAAGGCGAAAACAATAACAGCGGGCCATTCTCTATAAGGCACACCTATACGTAACGATCCTAAAAACCAACCAATTCCTTAACAATGAACCGTACTATTCGAAAAGTAGCCGTACTGGGCTCCGGCATTATGGGCTCGCGCATTGCGTGCCATTTTGCCAATATTGGGGTAAATGTACTTTTGCTGGATATTGTTCCCAAAGAACCCAACGATACCGAACAAGCCAAAGGATGGACCCTGGAGCATCCGGCGGTCCGAAACCGGATTGTCAACGAGTCGTTCCAAAGTACCCTTAAGGCCTCTCCCGCCGCGCTGTATAGGCCCTCGTTTGCGAGTCGGATCAAACTCGGCAACTTTGAGGATAACCTCAAAGAAATAAAAGACTACGACTGGATCATTGAGGTAGTGGTAGAGCGGCTGGACATCAAGAAAAGTCTTTTTGAAAAAGTAGAAGCCCTCCGCAAGCCAGGTACCTTGGTCACCTCCAATACCTCGGGTATTCCCATCAAGCTGATGTCTGAAGGCCGCAGCGACGACTTCCAGAAGCATTTTTGCGGAACGCACTTTTTCAATCCGCCGCGCTACCTGCGCCTGCTGGAGATCATCCCCGGCCCCCAAACCGACCCCGCCGTGGTGGACTTCCTGATGCACTACGGGGATCTGTTCCTGGGCAAAACCACGGTACTTAGCAAGGATACGCCGGGCTTCATTGCCAACCGCCTGGGGATCTACGCCATGGTACAGACCATCCGGGCCGCCGAAGAGATAGGGCTCAGCGTGGAGGAGGTCGATAAGCTGACGGGCCCCGTCGTGGGGCGCCCCAAGTCAGGTACCTTTCGCCTTTCGGACGTTGTGGGGCTGGATACGACCTTTCACGTTGCCAAAAATCTGTACGAGTCGGGCGAGGGCACGGATGAGTCCCGCGAGGCTTTCGTAGCACCGGGCATCATGCAGGAGCTCTTCAATAAGAAGTGGTTGGGCGATAAAACCGGACAAGGTTTTTACAAAAAAGTAAAGGACGAAAAGGGTAAGTCGGTGATTCTGGCGCTGGATTTCAAAACGATGGAGTACCGCCCCTCCGAAAAAGTAAAGTTTGCCACGCTGGACAGTACCAAGGCCATCGACAACCTCAGCAAACGCTTCGGTACCTTGCTGGAAGGAAAAGACAAAGCCGGGGAGTTTTACCGGCAGACCTTCGCCGACAGTTTCCGCTACGCCACCTTCCGGATTCCGGAAATTTCCGACGAGCTCTACCGCATCGACCAGGCCATTAGCGCGGGCTTTGGCTGGCAGCTGGGCCTCTTTGAAACCTGGGACGCCATTGGCCTTAAAAAGATGGTCGGCATCATGGAGGAGCTTGACAAAAAACCGGCCGCTTGGGTATACGACATGCTGGAAGCGGGGCACGAGTCTTTTTATAAGGTTAAAGACGGCAAACGCCAGTACTACGACATCCCGAGCAAGTCGTACCAAGCCATACCGGGCCAGGAAAGCTTTATTATTTTGAGTAATCTATCCAACCAGGTTGTTTGGAAAAACGCGGGCGCTACGCTGTATGACCTCGGCGACGGCATTCTGAACCTCGAGTTCCGCTCCAAGATGAATACCTTCGGGGCGGAGGTAATTGAAGGGGTACAAAAGAGCATCAGCCTGGCCGAAAAAGATTTTCAGGGACTGGTGATCGGCAACGAATCTACCGAGGCCTTTTCGGCGGGTGCCAACCTGGCCATGCTCTTCATGTTTGCGGTGGAGCAGGAGTTTGACGAAGTGAACCTCATGATTGCGCAGTTTCAGCAAACCATGATGCGCGCAAGGTACTCGTCGATCCCGGTGGTGGCGGCTCCGCATACGTTGACGCTCGGTGGTGGTTGCGAGCTCAACCTCCACGCCGACAAGGTAGTAGCCCACGCCGAGACCTACATGGGCCTGGTGGAAGTAGGCGTAGGGCTGATCCCGGCCGGAGGAGGTACTAAGGAAATGGCCGCCCGCTGCTCGGATCTCTACCAATCGGGCGATCCCGAGCTTAACATTCTTCAAAATGCCTTCATGAATATAGCCCAGGCTAAGGTATCTGCCTCGGCGCACGAAGCGCTCAGCATGAACTACCTCCAGGCGAAAGACGCCATCGTGCTCAACCGCAGCCGGCTCATTGCCGAGGCCAAGCAGGCGGCTTTGGAGCTAGCCGAAAATGGGTATACCCAACCGCTCCAACGCTCCGACATCAAAGTACAGGGCAAAACCGGCATTGCGCTCTTTCAGGCGGGTATTGCCCAAATGCGCCTGGCCAACTACATCTCCGACCACGACGCCAAAATCGCTGGCAAGCTGGCTTACGTGATCTGCGGAGGCGACCTCAGCTACCCCCAAACCGTCACGGAACAGTACCTGCTTGACCTCGAGCGGGAAGCGTTCCTGTCGCTATGCGGAGAGAAGAAAACCCTCGAACGGATGCAAGGCCTGCTGACGGGCGGCAAACCGCCGAGAAACTAAAAGCAGGTACTTGATAGCATACTACGCAGTGGGGCGGGTTTTTATACAAAGCCGTGCTCCACTGCTCCTGAACCAGGGCGCGCCCGGAAGAATAGCATCCAGTACCATTTAACGGCTTTTTTTAGTACTTTTGGTAGATCTACGTACTAGAGAATTCCCCCGTCAACAAATTATGATTTCAAAGAAAGCCAAATACGCTCTGAAAGCACTCAAGGTACTAGCCGAGCAGTACAACAAAGGGCCGGTACTTATCTCTTATATTGCGGAGAAGGAAAAAATCCCCAAGAAATTTCTGGAAGCCATTCTGCTTGACCTTCGTAACAACGGGGTACTTCAAAGCCAGAAAGGCAAGGGGGGCGGCTACATGCTTCGGCTTCCACCCGAAGAAGTGAAGTTCTCCAAGATCCTCCGCGTCATTGACGGGCCCATTGCGCCCACGCTGTGCGTATCGCTGTACTTTTACGGAAAATGCGAGGACTGCGTCGATGAAGAAACCTGCAGCCTGCGCTTGGTGATGGAAAAATGGCGCGATGCCAACCTAGCCGTGCTGGACCAAACTACCCTACGCGACCTGATGCAGGCGCGCGGGGAGGAAGTGTAAAAGGCTACTATGGCTTCGAAAAGTACCTGTCTTTCCGCACGTAGAGGCGGGTGTCGTCCAGGGTGTCGGCCAGCAGGTAGTTGGCCGTAAGGTACTTGGCCAAAGCAGGAAAACTCTCGTGGCCCTGCGTGGCCCGATCACTCACCCAAATACTATTCTTCCCCACGGCATCCAGAAATACCGCCGGTTGGGTCCGCTTGAGATCGCTCAGGTACCTGGTTCGGTATACTTCCCGCATGGGATGCTCAAAAATAGACCGCTCCGAGTGGTTTTCGGCCGTACCCTGCGCCAGCTGCGTCTCTACGTAGTACCGGCATTGCCATCCCCACACCACCAGGTAGTCGCCGGGCCGGGTGTAGGTCTTTATTTTTTCACTAACCATATCAGTAGGTAAGGTCGTAGCGCCTTCTGACACGAAAGCATTGAGGCGACGACTCTGGTGAAATGATGCGGCATCTTGAGCGCCGAACCAAACGAGTGGCAGTACCAAAGTACCTACCAGGGGTACTTTGTAGCTTGCCAGCCGCCACCAGCCACAAGCCGCCGCCAAAGCCCAGGGGTAGATGCAGAGGTTGAGGTAGTGGCCAAACGAATTGCCCGACTTCGTAGCGGCGTATACGCTGGCTAGTAAATACACCAATAGCAGCAAGGGTACAAAGCTTTCCCGGCGGGACGATAGCGAGCGCCACCACCCCCAGGTACCCACCAGTACCGGCAGCAACAGCATAGCAGCGTAGGCGCTAAAGTCCGGACTGGTAGCCAGGAGGCTAACCAGCTGGGTTGGCACGTCCAGGAGTCCGTTACTACCCGCGTAGATGGAATTTCCTTTGATATAAAAATCAATGAGATCCTGAAAAACGCCATGATATAAAGTCCAGCCCAGTACCAGCAGCGGAAAAGCGATCCCGCCCGCCAGGAGTGCCAAAGTGGGTCGCCAGGTACCTTGGTGCCGGTAATGCTGGTAGGTGATCCAAAGCCCGCCGAGCACTAAAACAACGGCCTGGGGGACGGCCTGGAGCTTGGCAAAAGGGACCATCCCCGCCAGCAGCCCCAGCCCTAGTGCCACCACCAAAGAAGGGGTACTTTGGCGAGACAACCAAGCCAGCAACCCAAGACAGCCGCCCAGCAAGAGCAGCGGCAGCTGCTCACTGGAGTAGTGTACGAAGTCGGCCTCCTGCGTAAAAGATAGAAAAAACAACGGCGGCAGCAGGGCTACGCGGGCCGTAGCTACCCCAAACCACTGACGCACCGCGCCGAAAAAAAACAGCAGCGCCCCCGCCGAACACAGCAAACCCATAACCCGGGCTGAGGTATAGTTGAGCTCAAAACCCAGCAGCCGGGGCAGTACAAGCAGGTAGTTGTCCAGCGGACCAATGGTAGTGCCATCTACCGAGCGCCAGTAGACCGGGTCCTGGTAGAGGGTGAGGGCGTGGCTGATCATCTGGCTTTCGTCGGGATTCAACTCCCGGTTAAAAACCACCGCGGGAAGCCGCATCATGCCGAAAAGTACCAGCGCGGCTAGTAAGTAGGCCACTGTGGGTACGCGCTTTTCCAAACTACCCCAAAGTACCCCCCCGGCCAGTAGGTAGGCAAGAGCCCAGTACACGATCGGGGTGGCGTCAAAGGTAGGCATACGTCAGGCGATGGTTTCGACCTTTTCTACAAAATCGCGGAAGTGGATCGCCGGAATAAAATGCTGCTGCGTACGGTACTGAAGTACCATGAAAACCAGAAAAAGCGAAATCAGAAACGATTGCAGCATCACGATCAGCAGGGTAGTTCCCAGCGTGGAAGCCCAGCCGGGCGTGGCGTTGCCGATGAGTTTCAGGAAAAGAATGGCAAAAATAATGCTGACCGCCAGGCCGGACATCATGATGGAAAAAATAAGGATGCGAACGGCCGTGGTATCAATGAGCACCGAGATAGCGCTCAGCCCGTGCAGGACCAGCGACACGAAGTTCATTTTGCTTTCGCCGGCCAGGCGTTTGGCGCGTTCCAGCGGTACCGAGTCGTACGGAATCCGGGAGCGTATGATCCCGCCGGGGTAGTTGTTCCAGATCTCGGATACCCGCACCAGGTTTTGCAGGCGCTGCTGGGGTACCAAACTAAAGTTACCAAACGTAATCATCTTGCCCGTCAGTAACTGAAAAATGGCCTTATAAACGATATAAAAAAACTTAAAGGTAAAGTTCTCCTGGCGCTTGCTGCGCTCGGCAAAGATAATCTTGTCGGGAAACTGGCGCGACTTGGCCATGAGCTGGTTGATGCCGCCGGGGGCGTCTTCTCCGTCGGCATCCATCACAATCACCTTGTCCCAGTCGGCCTCCTGGGCCAGGTACGACAGGCCGATGGCAATGGCCTTTTGGTGGCCCAGGTTGCGAAAGAGCCGAAGTACCCGAATGCCGTTGCCGCGGTAGGATGTAAAAGGCCCGGTACGCTCCCGCGACGAGCAGTCATCTACGATGAGTAGGGCCGTTTGGGCTAAGAGGGTAGGTTCAACATCCTCATTGATCTTTTGAATCAATAAATTGAGGGCTTCCCAGTCGTTGAATTGGGGAATAAGAATAACGTACTTCTCCGGCATAAGCGAGGCAAAATGCAAAGTACGGCAAGACCAGCCGATAAGCCGCGTCCTGCCGTACTTTTTATAGGATTCTAAGCGGGCTTACCGGCCAGCCGGGCTACGGTGCCGTCGTGGATCTGGGTGAGGGTTTCTTCCAGGCCGTACTCCCAGTTCCAGCCGGGGTAGTGGCTCTTGAACTTCGAGAGGTCACTCACGTACCAGATGTGGTCGCCGATGCGGTTGGTCTCCGAGTAGGAGTAGCTCATTTTGTTGCCGGTGATCTGCTCGCAGAGCGTAATGGCCTCCAGCATGGAGCAGTTGGCAAAGCGCCCGCCGCCCGCGTTGTAGACCTCGCCGGCGCGCGGGTTCTGGTAGAAATGCCAGAACATGTTCACCAGGTCGTGGCTGTGGATGTTGTCGCGTACCTGCTTGCCCTTGTAGCCAAAAATGGTGTAGTGGTTGCCGGTGATGGCGCACTTCATGAGGTAGGCCAAAAAGCCGTGCAGCTGCGCGCCGGAGTGGTTGGGACCGGTGAGGCAGCCCCCGCGGAACACCCCCGTCTTCATGCCAAAGTACCGGCCGTACTCCTGCACCATGATATCAGCGGCTACTTTGGAAGCGCCAAAGATGGAATGTTTGGTATGGTCGATGCTGTGCTGCTCGTCGATGCCGTTTTCGAAGTAGGGGTGGTTTTCGTCAATTTCCCAGCGGGTTTCGAGCTCCACCAGGGGCAGGTAGTTGGGGTTATCACCGTACACCTTGTTGGTAGAGGTAAAGATAAACACCGCTTCGGGGCAGTGCAGGCGCGTCATTTCCAGCATGTTGAGCGTACCCACGGCGTTCACGCCAAAGTCGGTGAAGGGCTCGCGGGCGGCCCAGTCGTGGCTGGGTTGGGCGGCGGCGTGCACGATCATTTTGATGTCGGCGCCAAATTCCTTGAAGATGGGCTCGAGCTGAGAAACCTCCCGGATGTCGGCGGCGTAGTGTTTGTAGTTGGTAAAAGCCTCCTGGATGCGGTTGCGGTTCCATTCGGTATTGCCGTCAGTACCGAAGAAGTACTGCCGCAGGTTGTTATCAATGCCTACTACCAAGTCAAACTTCTGGGCCAGGAAGGCCACTGATTCGCTCCCGATCAAGCCGGCCGAGCCGGTCACTAGTGCAATCTCCATTGTCAGTAAGTATTAGTATCTATTAATTCCGTAAAGCATTTTCACATGAGCGCGTAAAGTAAATTAAAAAAGTTCAATTTTCCGAAACGCGCTTCGTAAACGGATTTCCCTGGATTTGGGAGTCTTTTGAAGTTTTAGGCAGGGTGATGGCGCAGCGCCTAATCAAATAATTATCCTACTAGACAAAGGCCCCAGTTCTCCTGCCGCCTTTTTATCGGCTTGCTTACAAACCCAAGGGCGGCCGAAGCATAGCACGTGAGAACGTAATATTGGATAATCAGAAAAAAGAAAAGAACGTGGCCAAATGGAGAATGAAGCCAATTAAAGACAACGCCTCCGGTACTAGCCAGAGGTACTTACACCGGCTCTTATCCGAACTGCCGCAATTTTCGGTACAGATGATTTCTTTGGGTTTGCCATGTAGCACCAGGCATTACAGCGAAAAGGTATAGAGTAATTTCTTGGCTAGGGGAAAGCGCCATGTATTAAGTAGTGAGGGGATAAATCTTCTGGACATGATAGTAGATTATTTTAGTGGAACGATTGACGTAATCACAATAGGGCTATTAGGAAAAAAAGGAATTCCCCCCCCAGGGAAAGGGCACTGCACCTTTTCCTGGCCCGAAACGAGATAGTAATATGGAGCCTCTGAAGTAGATACGACCCAACTAGTGTCTTCCTGACAAGCCGAAAATAACCATTCAGGCGAATTGTTTTCAGGATTACGAGCTACAAACAACCCATTACCAGCATGATGAACAATTAACGAATCAATTGTTCGAGAATAGGTTCCCTCGCACCCGCAGTCGGGCTCTGGCTCCTTTTTCTCGCAGGATAGTACCGCCCCCATAGCAGCCACCAGAACAAAGGCAAGCCGGGGAGGGCGAAAGAAGGAGCGTTGGGACTTTCTTAGGCTTTGTTTCATACGTGAGTAGGTTTTTGGGTGAATAAAAAAATAAAGCAAGAAGGCACCAGCCGTACCTGAATCCGAGGATCATGGGTACCCACAGAATGGATGGCCTTAAAGAAGGATGCTGCCGCCAAAGAAGCTTGGCGAGCGGAGAATGGGGTACTGAAAGAAAATAGTAGTGTTTGGGCATAAGGAAAGGATGGTGTGGTGGATGGTACTTTATAGAGAGTTTGGTGTGGGGCTTATTTCTCTCAATAAGGCTAGTAGGCGCATTGTCTACTTTGGTCACAGATAAATCTTTGCCACAGAGAAGTACCTTTCGGTACTCTATACATAGGTCAAGTTTCC
Source organism: Rhabdobacter roseus (assembly GCF_014202275.1). GTDB lineage: Bacteria > Bacteroidota > Bacteroidia > Cytophagales > Spirosomataceae > Rhabdobacter > Rhabdobacter roseus. The sequence goes on from NZ_JACHGF010000001.1 coordinate 12,763, forward strand.
CAGCCGCGGGCTAGGGATTTTTCCAACTACGGTAGTCGGGACTTTGGTCAGCGACCGCTTGACATCAAGAAATAATGGAGTGCCGCCCAACGATGGGTGAAAGACGTAGGGTGAAGGCTACCGGCCTGCGGTCGATTCCCATCCCAAGTACCCCTATAAACCAAAACCGCCCCGAAGCCTAAGCGCCGGGGCGGTTTCTACATACATGAATGCTAAAGCGTATAAGCGCTAGGTCAATTACCCTGGGCCATAGTCGTGGTGCCAAACAATTTTTCTTGTATCGCATTCACCCGGTTGTCGATATCAGGATTAGCAGCGTACTGAATGGACCGCTGGCGGGCGGCGGAGTCCGGATGTACACCGTACACGTACTCATTGCCCGACCGCACGTCGATTTGCTCGATACGATTGTATTTTTGGTATTCGCAGGACGACAACAACGCAACACCTGCGAGCAAAGCAGCTATCTTTCTGAGTTTCATTAGGTACTTATCGGATGGATTCGCCACAAAAGTAACGGCCATTTCGGTAACCACCAAACCAGACCGCGCCCTTTTCTTAAATTTTTAACCGTTCTAATTCTTCCTTGACAAAAGTCATCAGCGCCGTAATGTGCTCGCGGGAAAAATCAAACGGGATGTGCGCCGCTTCGTAGATTTTCCCGATGGGGGCCGTGTAGCCCAGTTTCAGCGCGTTCAGGTACCCTTGCAGGCCTTGCTCGGGGTTTTCGCGGAAGTTTTTCCAAACCCCAATGGCCCCCAGCTGCGCAATGCCGTATTCGATGTAGTAGAAAGGTACCTCGTAAATGTGCAATTGCCGCTGCCAAAGGTACTTTTGAAAATGCTCTAGCCCCGACCAATCAATGACGCCGTCCGTGAATTCGCCATAGATGCGTACCCAGGCGCCGGTGCGCTCGGTGGGCGTGTGGGTGGGGTTTTCGTACATCCAGTGCTGAAACTTATCAATGGTCGCTACCCAAGGGAGGGTTTCCAGGATCGACTCCAGGTGCTGGATCTTGGCCCGGCGCAGGTCTTCTTCGTTTGGGAAGAATTCGTCCCAGTAGTCCATCGTCAGCAGCTCCATCGACATGGAGGCCAGCTCGGCTACCTCCGACGGCGGGTGTTTGAAGGAGCTCAGGGCGAGGTCACGCGTCAGGAGCGAGTGCACGGCGTGGCCGCCTTCGTGCAGCAGCGTGATCATGTCGCGCAGGTTGGAGGTGGCATTCATGAAGATGAAAGGTACCCCGATCTCGTCCAGGGGGTAGTTGTAGCCGCCCGGTGCCTTGCCCTTCCGCGATTCCAGGTCCAGGTGGCCCATGACTTTCATGATGCGCAGACTGTCGCCCAGGAAGGGGTCCAGGCGCGTAAAGCAGCGGATGGTTTTATCCAGCAGATCTTCGCCACTCTGAAACGGCTTCAGCGGCGGGCGGCCCTGCGGGTCTACCTTGGTGTCCCAGGGTCGGAGCGGCTCTACGGCTAAAGTACCCTTCCGCTCAAGGGCCAGGTCGTCCAGCACAGGTACTACGGCCTCCCGTACCGCCTCGTGAAAATCGAAGCAGTCTTGCGGCGTGTAGTCGAAGCGCCCCATGGCCGCAAACATGTAGTCGCGGTAGTTGGCAAAACCCGCGTTGCGCGCCACCTGGTCGCGCAGCCCGATGAGCTTATTGAGCAGCTCGTCCAGGGTTTCGTGGTCCTGGTAGCGGCGCTCGCTGATGGCCCGCCAGGCCTCTTCGCGGAGGGCGCGGTCGGTAGACTGCAGCCGGTCGGACGCCTTCTGGAGCGTCATTTCCTCGCCGTCGAGCGTCACCGTCATGGCACCCGCAATGGCCCCGTAGCGGCGCTCCTCGGTTTGGGTTTGGGTCAGAAGCGGAATGTTTTCTTCCCGAAAAATCTCGATGGCCTTCTTCATGCCCCGGATCGTGATGTCGAAGCCCTGGTCGGTGAGCTCGGTCAGGAAGGTACTTTCGTTGGCCTTCTTGTCCAGGGCGTTGCTGTAGGCGGCCAGTTGCGGCTGGATCTCGGTGATAAAAAATTGCAGCGATTGGATCAGCTCCTCGTTGGCGGTGTCGCAGGTTTGGCGGATGTACCGCCAGGCAAAGTTTTCCGACAGGTACGATTCCAGCTCGCTGCGGTCCAGAAACCACTGGCGCAGGTCGTCGGCGTTCTGGATCACGCGGTGGGCCAGGTTTTCGTATAGGGGTTTCAGGTCTTCCCAATCGTTGAGTTCAAAGTTTTCCCCAATAAAAGTACGCGCTTTGCGCTGGGGCAGGGCAGGGGCACCGGGCTCTATCATGCAAGTAGTGTTGTTAGGATCTGGGTAGTTTGGATGATCTTTAAAATAGTAACGTTTTTGGGTGGTCAAAGTTAAGCGCCGCGGCGTATTTATCAAGTACCTCCGACGGACTAAGCCCGATTTCCGGCGGTGTAGGGGTACTTTGAAGTTGTTTATCACAATTTTAAATGACAACTTTCGCCGGCCATTCCTGCTCCGGCCGCCAGGTACCCCCAAAGTACCTGCGAACGAAGTACCGGACAGAAGCAGGATTGAACAACAACCAAACCCTTTGAACAGAATCAACATGGACATCATCAGGTGGGGAATCATCGGCTGCGGCGACGTTACCGAGAAAAAAAGCGGACCGGCTTTTTCCAAAGTACCTCATTCGGAGCTGGTGGCGGTCATGCGCCGCGACGCCGCCAAAGCCGCCGACTACGCCCAGCGCCACGGCGTGCCCAAGTGGTACGACCAGGTGGACGACCTCATCAACGATCCGGACGTCAACGCCATCTACATCGCTACCCCACCCGACGTACATAAAGAGTACACGCTAAAAGCCCTGCGGGCCGGAAAGCCCGTGTACGTAGAAAAACCCATGGCCCGCAACGCCGCCGAGTGCGAAGACATGGTGCAGGCTAGCCGCGACACGGGGGTACCTTTGTTTGTGGCCTACTACCGGCGGTCGTTGCCGTACTTCGTGAAGCTAAAAGAGCTCATCGACACCCAGGCCATCGGCGAAATCCGGCAGGTACATATCACCATTCACAAAACACCCTACCCGGAAGAAGTAGGTGAAAGCCCGCAACCCGGTTGGCGGGTACAGCCGGAGCTCTCGGGCGGTGGGCATTTCCACGACCTGGCCTCGCACCAGTTCGACTACCTCGAGTACGTGCTGGGGCCCATCCAACAAGCCAAGGGCATTGCCCGCAACCAGGCCGGCCTCTACGCCGCCGACGACGTGGTGCAGGCGGTGTTTGCGTTTGAGTCGGGCGTGGTGGGCTCGGGTAGCTGGTGCTTTGCTACCAATGGCGTGGAGCAAAAGGAAGAAGCCGTGCTGCTGGGTACTTTGGGCAAGATCACCTTTTCCTTCTTTGAACGCTTCACCATTAGTGTCGAAACCGAGGCCGGTACCGAAGAATTTCTCCTACCGTACCCGCCGCACGTGCAGCAGCCCCTCATCGAAACCATCGTGGCCGAGCTGCGCGGCGAGGGCCGTTGCCCCAGTACCGGCGAGACGGGCCTGCGCGCCAACCGCGTGCTCGACTGGATCACGGGCTAGGTACCCACAGGGGGTACTTTTTACACGAAAATCTTCCCGCTAGTGGTAGCGGGGGTACTTTGGTTTTAAGTACCTTTGGGAAATAGCTATCTCTGCCCATGCCTAGTACCTTTCCGCCCATTCGGATCGACTTCTTCGCGCTCTTTATTGTGCTGGGCGTGGTGCAGGGCGTTTTTTTGGCATATTTTTTCCTGAGCCAGAGCAAAGGTGCCCAGTTCCCCAACCGCTTTCTGGGTGGGCTGCTCCTATGCATGTCAGTAGTCAGCAGCGACATCTGGCTGGGTTATACCAACTACATGTTTCGGGTACTTTGGCTGGTAGATGCCACGGAGCCGCTCAATTTTCTTTTGGCCGCACTGCCGTATCTCTACTTAAAAACCAGCCTGACGGGACGCTTTACGCGCCGCGATGGGTGGCATTTCCTGCCCGCTTTGCTCTACTTTGTGTACATGTGCGTGTTGATTTACCCGCAAAGCCTGGCATATAAGTACAACGCCAACATCGGCTCCTTTCATCCCGAACTACCCTACATTGACGCTCATACCTACGGGCAACACTGGATGTTTTTTCCCAAGCACCACATAACAACTTTTACTTTTTTTAGCATGGTAACTTACGTGGGATTGAGTGGCTGGGTACTTTACAAGGCGGATCGTGAGCAGCAGCTCTCCTGGCATTGGCGCTTTTTTTTTCATTTTTTGTCGATCCTGGTAGTATATACCGCTACCCGACTGTCGTTTCCGAGCGACCTGGGCGACCACCTCGTGGCCGCGCACATGGGCCTGGTGATCTACGCAACCAGCGTTGGGGTGGTGAGGCAGTCGTCCATTTTTCAAAAGATTTCGTGGGAAGAAAAAGTACCCCGCAAGTACGAAAAGTCATCACTCACGCCGGAGCTTCAGGACCAGGTACTTCGCAAGCTGAAAAAAGTGATGGAAGAAGAAAAACCCTACCTCGACGAAGGCTTTTCGCTTCCGGCGCTGGCCCGGCGGCTGTCGGTCTCGACGCACCATTTGTCGCAGATAATTAATGAGGAGCTCGGGCAGCATTTTTTTGATTTGCTGGCCCACTACCGCATCGGGGAGGCGCAGAAGCTGCTGACGGACCCGGAAAGTACCCACCTCAAGATCGAGGAAATAGCGCAGCGGGTAGGCTATAATTCCAAGTCGGCCTTCAATACGGCCTTTCGGAAAGTGACGGGCCAAACCCCCTCAGGCTACCGCAAACAGGCTACCTTGTAACGTTCGGGCCGATCGGGAAGTACCTCGAACCGACCGGCGCGGTCGTTTGGCGGGCAGGTACCTTTGCATGTTTGTGGCTTCACGTTAAAAATACCTTTATCGCCATGACCGAACGCTCATCTGCTCCGTCACTCCGCCGCCACGACCTCGACTGGCTGCGGGTACTTGCCTTTTCGCTGCTCATTTTTTACCACGTCGGGATGTTTTTCAACTACTGGGAGTGGCACGTCAAAAACAACGAGCTGAGCCGTGCCATCCAGCTCCCGATGCTCTTTACCAACCAGTGGCGCATGTCGCTGCTCTTCATGATTTCGGGGGCGGGCGTGTACTTTGCCCTGGGCAAGCGCAGTGCGGGTACTTTCCTGCGCGAGCGGACGCTGCGGATCTTCCTGCCGCTGGCCTTCGGGATGTTCGTGGTGGTACCGCCGCAGATCTACTTCGAGCGCCTCACGCAGGGCGAAACCTACTCCTACCTGGAGTTTTACCAAACGGTCTTTCAGTTTCAGCCTTACCCTCAGGGTAGTTTTAGCTGGCACCACCTGTGGTACCTGGCGTATATTTTTGTGTACTCGCTGGTGGGGGTACCTTTGCTGCTGTACCTTCGCCGCCGCCCCCAGCTCACGGCGCGCTGGGCGGCGTTTTTCAGTAATCCGCTGTGGCTCATCGGCCTGCCGGTACTTTGGCACTGGCTGGGGCAGGTACTTCTGGGCGACCACTTCCCCACCACCAACGACCTCATTCACGACTGGAACCAGCATTTCCACTACTTCACGCTCTTTGTATCGGGCTTTATTTTGTGTTCGCAGCCGCGCTTCTGGGATACCCTGGTGAAGTGGCGGTGGCTGACGCTGGGCCTGGCGGGGGTACTTACCACGGCGCTGTATGTTTTCTACTGGATACCTGGCCGATCCATTGAAGGCCTGGAAGTCACTTTTTACTTGCTTTTGCGCATCATCAATGCCTGGTGTACGCTCTTGGCTATTTTTGGGCTGGGCTATAGGTACCTGCGCTTTTCCAACGGCTTCCTGACCTACGCCAACGAAGCTGTGTACCCTTTTTACATCCTGCACCAAACCATCATCATAGCCCTGGCGTACCCGCTCATCGACAGTTCGCTTTCCATCGGGGCCAAGTACCTTTACCTGGCCGTGATGACCTTCCTGAGCTGCTGGGTACTTTACCACTTCCTGATTCGGCGGGTCAATGTACTCCGGGTACTTTTTGGTATGAAACCTACCTCCAAACCGCAGCCAGCGGCTGTTACACCAAGCCTGTGAGGGACTTTTACAAAAGGTACTTTAAGCAAAAAACCGGACGCATGGGTACGTCCGGTTTGTTGCTTAAAGTATGGATTTTTTACAAATCGCTGAAATCGAAGCTTTCCAGGAACTTGGTGGTAAAATGGCCCGAGCGGAAGCCGGGGTCGTCCATGAGTTTGATGTGAAACGGAATGGTGGTTTTGATGCCCTCGATCACAAACTCCTGCAGGGCGCGCTTCATGCGGGTCACTACCTCCTCGCGCGACTGCCCGCTCACGATGAGCTTGGCGATCATGGAGTCGTAGTTGGGCGGGATGGTGTAGCCACTGTACACGTGGCTGTCGATGCGCACGCCGTGGCCACCCGGAAAGTGCAGGTTCGTGATTTTGCCGGGGCTGGGGCGGAAGTTATTGGCCGGATCTTCGGCATTGATGCGGCACTCCATGGCATACAGCTTGGGCGTGTAGTTTTGGCCCGAAATAGGCTCCCCGGCGGCCACTTTGATCTGCTCCTTGATCAGGTCAAAATCGGTCACTTCTTCCGTAATGGGGTGCTCTACCTGAATGCGGGTATTCATTTCCATGAAGTAGAAATCGCCGTGCTTGTCAACGAGGAACTCCACCGTACCGGCACCCTCGTAGCCAATGGCCTGTGCCCCTTTGATGGCGGCCTCGCCCATGCGGTTGCGTAGCTCGGGCGTAATGATGGGCGAGGGCGTTTCTTCGACGAGCTTCTGGTGGCGGCGCTGAATGGAGCAGTCGCGCTCGGAGAGGTGGCATACCTTGCCGTACTGGTCGCCGATGATCTGGATCTCGATGTGGCGCGGCTCTTCTACAAACTTTTCGAGGTAGAGGCCGTCGTTGCCAAACGCGGCGGCGGATTCGGTGCGGGCGTCGTTCCAGGCTTTCTCAAAGCCGTCTTCGTTGTGGATGATCCGCATCCCGCGGCCACCGCCACCGGCCGTAGCCTTAATAATGACGGGGTACCCCATCTCGGCGGCCAGTTTTTTGCCCTGCTCCACGGACTCGAGCAGCCCTTCGGAGCCGGGGATCACCGGTACTCCCGCCGAGCGCATGGTAGCTTTGGCCGTGGCTTTATCGCCCATGCCGTTGATCTGCTCGGCCGTAGCGCCAATGAACTTGATGCCGTAGTCGGCGCAGATTTGGGAAAACTCCGCGTTTTCGGAAAGAAATCCGTAGCCGGGATGAATGGCGTCGGCCCCGGTTACTTCGGCGGCCGATATGATGTTAGGAATGTTGAGGTAGGAGAGGCGGCTGGCGGGCGGACCAATGCATACGGCCTCGTCGGCAAAGCGTACGTGCAGGCTGTCGCGGTCGGCCGTGGAGTAAATGGCCACGGTCTTGATGCCCATCTCGCGGCAGGTTCGGATAATGCGTAGCGCTATTTCGCCTCGGTTGGCTATGAGTATCTTTTTAAACATACTTTTCGGAATAAGTGAATAGCGTGAGCCAGGTACGATAGTACGGCCTGGGATCAGGTACCTATCGAAGGGCCTGGGTTAGACCGGCTCTACCAGAAACAACGGCTGGTCAAACTCCACCGGGGTGGCGTTTTCGACGAGTACTTTCACCACGCGGCCCGCAATCTCGGACTCGATTTCGTTGAAGAGCTTCATGGCTTCAATGATACAAACCGGTTTGCCGGGTTTTACTTCGTCACCGATGTTTACCAGCGCGGGAGTCTCGGGGCTGGAGGCCCGGTAGAAAGTACCTATCATCGGCGACTTGATGGTCAGGTACTTGGTTTCGTCCGTCAGGGCTGGCTTAGGCTCAGCGGGAGGGGTAGCCGAGGCCGCGATCGAGGGAGCCGGGCTGGCTATCGACGGGGCTGGGCTGGCCACGGGGGCCGGGGCCGCCACGCCGGGAGTCGCGTTACGCTTCACTTTAATTTTCAGATCCGCCGTTTCGATGTTGACCTCATCCAGGCCCGACTGGGCAATAAAGTCAATAAGTTTCTGAATTTCTTTGGTTTCCATAGGCATTGGTAGTTATAAATCTTAATAAGAAGGCAGCAGGCCGAGGTACCTAAGCACGAAACGGCCTTCCTGCGCTTATTTTACCCGCTCTACGTAGTCGCGGGTGCGGGTATCTACTTTGATCTTCTGGCCTTGTTCAATAAACAAAGGTACCATAATGGAGGCTCCCGTTTCTACTTCCACCGATTTCTTGGGTGAGTTAGCCGTGTCGCCGCGGATGCCGGGCTCGGCGTAGGTTACTTCCAGCTCCACAAAAGCGGGTAGTTCGCAGGTGAGGGGAGCGTCGTTCTCGGTATTGATCAGGATCTCTACTTCCTGGCCTTCCTTCATGAGGTTGGCGTTTTCGATCAGTTTTTCGTCGATCAGAATCTGGTCAAACGTCTCCATGTTCATGAAGTTGTACCCCATCTCATCTTTGTAAAGAAACTGAAACTTATGCCGCTCCACGCGCACGGGCGTGATGGATGCGCCGGAGTTAAAGGTATTATCAAGTACCTTGCCGCTGGTGAGGCTTTTGAGCTTGGTGCGTACGAAGGCGTTGCCTTTGCCGGGCTTGACGTGCTGAAAATCTATGATCTGGTATAGGTCGTGGTTGAAATTGATGACCAATCCGTTGCGTATATCTGCGGTTGAAGCCATTGTTTTTTATAAAAAATGAAACAATTGTTTTTACTAGTAAGAGCGGGTACTGCTAGGTACCTGCCGAGGCGTGTCAGGCCTCAATAGGCCCACTTGACGTAGGCCGTAGCCCACGTAAACCCGCCCCCAAAAGCAGCCAGGATGAGATTATCCCCCTTATGTAGTTGCGATTCGTAGTCCCAGAGGCAGAGCGGAATCGTGGCGGCGGTCGTGTTGCCGTATTTCTGAATGTTAAGCATTACTTTGTCCATACCTACCCCCATGCGGTTGGCGGTAGCCTCAATGATGCGTTTGTTGGCCTGGTGAGGTACCAGCCAGGCTACGTCGCTACCCGAAAGCTGATTCCGCTGCATGATTTCGGCCGAGAGGTCCGCCATGTTCTTGACCGCAAACTTAAACACCTGCGGCCCGTCCTGGTACACGTAGTGCCAGCGCTTATCGATGGTCTCGTGCGTGGGTGGAAAACGGCTCCCGCCCGCCTTTTGGTGCAGGTAAGGCTGCCCCACGCCGTCCGACCGGATGATCGAGTCCAGTACGCCGTAGCCTTCGGTGTCTGCTTCGAGCAGCACCGCCCCGGCCCCGTCCCCAAAGAGCACGCAGGTTTTACGGTCGGTATAGTCCACAATGGCCGACATTTTATCGGCTCCCACAATCACTACTTTTTTGTATTTACCGGTTTCGATAAATTGGGAGCCTACCGTCAGGGCGTACACAAAGCCCGAACAAGCCGCCTGGATGTCGAAGCTCCCGATGTTGCGGATACCCACCATATCACAGATCAGGTTGGCGGTACAGGGAAACACAAAATCAGGGGTAGTGGTAGCGCAAATCAGGAGGTCTATTTCGTCAGGCGTGGTATTGGTTTTGGCCAGCAACCCTTTTACGGCCTCGGCGCCCATGTGGGAGCTCCCCATACCTTCTCCCTTCAGGATGTGCCTTTCCTTGATTCCCGTCCTACTCACGATCCACTCATCGTTTGTATCAACCATTTCCTCGAGTTCGGCGTTGGTCAGGATGTAATCAGGTACGTACCCGTGTACGCCCGTAATAGCGGCTTTTGCTTGGGTCATGGTATCAAATATGGCTTCAAAATCATCGCTGATTTTGTTTGAATGAGGGCAAGTACGGGAGGTACTTTATACGCTAAGTTAATCAATAGGATCACCAACAACTTGTAAATACTATTCACTAACGGATGTTACTACATTATACAACACCCAACTCGTTCAAGATCAGGCCAGAGCCTGGGCTATGTGTAAGTAGGCATTGGCCTGTACCTGCTTGTAGGCCCAGCCAATCATATTTTTTATCGCCGTGGGCGACGAAATCCCGTGCGCGATCATGACGTTCCCGTTTACGCCAATAATCGGACTCCCCCCAATGGATTCATAATTGGTCTTATCGATGAAGTCGTCCTGAATACCCCGCTGTTTGGTGATCTCGTACAAGGATTCTCCCAGTTTAAAAAGGATGTTTCCCGTAAAGCCGTCGGTCACAATCACATCGGCTTTGTTGGTAAAGAGGTCTTTCCCTTCGATATTTCCGATAAAATGAATTCGTTTGTTGGCTTTAAGGTGGGGATAAGTAGCCTGCGCCACCAGGGAGCCCTTCTGCTCCTCTTCGCCGATGTTCATCAGGGCTACGCGGGGGCGTTCGATCTGAAAAGTATACTGGGCGTAGAGCGAACCGATTTCGCCAAACTGCGCCAGTACCTCGGGTTTGCAGTCGGCATTGGCCCCAATGTCAAGCATGATGGCGATGCTGCCGTCGAGTTGAGGTACGTAGCCCGCAATGGCTGGGCGCAGGATACCCTCAATGGCTTTGATGCTAAACAAAGCTCCCACGTGCATCGCACCCGTGTTGCCGGCGCTACAAAAAATGTCAATTGCTTTTTCTTTCAAAAGCTTAAACCCAACTCCAATGCTGGAATTGGGTTTCTGCGAGAGCGCCTTGGTGGGGTGCTCGCCCATTTCAATGACCTCTTCGGCGTGGACAACCTCAACCACCGAAGATTCAAAATTATGCTCCTTAAATATTTCCCGGATACTATCTTCCCGACCGATCAGCACGATCTGTGCATCGGATGGCAGTTCAGAAGCGGCCAAAAGTACCCCTTCTACTATTGCTCGCGGGGCAAAATCACCCCCCATAGCATCTACTGCAATTTTCATTTACACTCTTTTTAGGGACTAAAATAAAAAAATCGTGGGTGTAAAATTAGCAGTTGTGCCGTAGTAAAAAAGAATTTCGCAACAACTTTTGTGCCGCTGCTGCGAAAGTTCCGGTGAGGGTAGTACGAGATCAGACCGTCTTGGCGTAGTTTTCTACCACCACTTTCCCTCTGTAATAAAGGTTTCCTTCGTGAACGTGCGCGCGGTGATACTGGTGAATCTCACCCGTAGCGGTATCCACGGCCAGTTGCTTGCCCGTCAGGAAGTCGTGGGATCTGCGTTTGTCGCGGCGGGTCTTCGAATGTCTTCGTTTCGGATGTGCCATGATACTAGGTAATCAAAATAGTTATAGTTCTAAAATTATTCTCCTTTCAATTTTTTCAATGCCTCCCAGCGAGGATCTACGGGGGCGTCTTCCGGGGAGGCCTCGGCTTCCTGGTTGCCCGCAGGGGTACCTGAGCTATAAACCAAAGTACCTTCCTCGTCGGTGGCTTCCACTGGGTCGGTCAGGGACCGCTGGCTCGGATGCAGCTTTTTCATGGGCAGCGACAGCACAATGAAATCAAAGATGTAGCGGGCCACGTTGATCTGCGCCGTGCTACGCCGGATGATTTCAATCTCCTCGGTCAGCTCTTCGTCGTGGTCCCCAAATTTCAGGATCATCCGTTGAGTGAGCTCAATCGGCTCATCAAAAGCTTCCAGACTCCGATCACAGATCAACCCGATACTTCCCTGGATGTGGAAGTTCATTTGAATCATCGTAGCGGATTTGTCCAGTGTCAGGTGAGTTCTAAAATGCCCATTCTGAACAATATCCTGCTGCATTTCCTCAAAAAACGCATCCCCCGATTCAAATTCGTAGACATACTGTTTGTCCTCCAAACCGTAGATGTCTATTTGATATTTGCTAAGCTCTTTCACGTACGTTCTGCAAAAAGGACTGCAAAGATAAGGTCTTTTCAGATTAATTAAAAAGGCTGACTGTGAATTTATTGTAGCAGCCGCCCCGGCCCGTCGGAATTACTTTACTTTCTGGGCCGGATTGCCAAAGACGGTACCTTTCGCGGGTACGTTTTCGATCACCACCGAGCCAGCCCCGATCCGGGCGTTTTTGCCTACCTCAATGCCTGCTACCAAAATGGCCCCCGGGCCAATGAAGGCGTTGTCGCCCACTTTGACGCGGTCGTTCAGAATGGCTCCCGCACCGATATTGACGTAGTCGCCTACTTCCACGAAGGCTTCCAGGATGGCACCCGTCTGCAATTGGCAGTGGTGGCCCAGCCGGGCGCTGGGAGCTATTACAGTCCGGGCCGCTACCAGGTTGCCGTGCCCCAGGGTAGCCATGGCGGATACCACCGCCGTATTATGGATGGCATTGACGGGCATGATCTTACGCCGTTCGATGAGCATTTCGACGAGCCGCTGGCGTACGCTGCGCTCGCCAATGGCGATGAAGGCTTCGCACTTGGCACCAAGGAGCTTCAGAAAACCGCCGTCGTCGGTATCGCCCAGGATGGTCACGTCGCCAATTTCCTGTCCGTGTAATTCCGCGTTGTCGTCCAGAAAACCGTATACCAGTACTTCGTTACGCTGAAAAATATCGAAGGCCTGCCGTCCCAGGCTACCTGCGCCAAATATCAAAACCGGATTTTCCATGAGTTACTCGTAATAAATAGTAGATAGGACCGACCTAAGGAAAGCGTAGGCCGGTCCCGGAAATAATAAGACTGCAAAAGTACGGAATCTTTTAGAGGAACGTAACCCGGAACACAAAGGGGCTGGAATAGGGCGAGATATTATCCCGGATATCGTAAGGATTGCGCTGGTTGTTGTAGTTGAGATTGTAGAGGAGCGTCATGTGCACGCCCCGCGTGTATTTTCCGCCCAGGGGCTGCGAGTAGGAGGCCCCCAGCATGGGCGAGCCGAGCCAGGTACGTTCGTAGCGGCTCTCGATGGGGTTTACAAACTCTACGTTCAGGGCTTCGTACTCGGCCTGGAGGTTGATCATGGGCAGGATGGAGTACATCAGAAAGGTGCGTCCGCCGTAGTAGTGGCTGTTGTAGTTGAAAAGCCGGGACCGAAACCACATGTAGGTTACGCCCACGCCTCCCACCAGCCGCTCGGTGATCTGCAGGCCCGCCATCGGCGAAAGGTTCACGTTGGTAACGGTACCGAAGCCCAGGCCGAAGCTTCCACCCAGCCGCAGGCGCTCGCTCATGGGCATGGTACCTTCCGGATGAACCGGCCGGGAGTCGGGCTCCGGCAGGGGAGCCGTGGTGCGGCGGTTGGGGTCGGTACGGAGGGTGTCTTTCTTATAGTATTCGTCGGTTTGGGCCCGTACCAGGGCTGACGCCAGGCCGATAAAAGTGAGTGTGAGGAGGAAAAACCTTTTCATTTCAAAAACGATTGTTATTTTTACTGATAAGTACTAACGAACCAGGTACTTGTTTTGATTTATTCCTATCCTCTTATTTTGAACCCTTCCTTGTCCTCCATGCACTACCGTCTGTCTGCACCCGATCCGAGTTCTCATTTTCTTGAAATTACCTACACCATTCCGCACGTAAAAAGTACCTTTCTGGAAGTGCAACTGCCCGCCTGGCGGCCCGGCCGCTACGAAATCCAGAACTTTGCCAAAAATATACAACAGTTATCAATGACCAACGCCCAGGGCGAGCCCCTGTTCTTTGAGAAAATCACCAAAGACCGCTGGCGGGTAGCCTGCGAAGGCCAGCCCGAAGTAGTGGTAAGGTATACCTTTTTTGCCAATATCCAGAATGCCGGCAGCAGCTACGTAGACGAAGACCTCTGGTACCTCAACTTCATCAACCTGTGCCTCTACACCGAAGGGCGCATGCAGGAGCCCTGCACCGTGGAGCTGACCCTGCCGGACGACTATCGCCTGGCCTGCGGACTGCCCTCGGTGGAGCCGCGTATCCTGCTGGCCAAGGACTACTACCAGCTGGTCGATAGCCCGCTGCTGGCCTCGGCTACGCTACAGCACGAAACGTATACGGTAGGAGAGGTACTTTTTCACGTGTGGATGCACGGCAACCTCAGCCCTAACTGGAAACGAATCTGCGCCGATTTCCGCCGGTTTTCCGCCGAGCAGATGGCCACCATGCGGGAATTCCCCGAGCAAGACTACCACTTTATTAACCTGATTCTGCCCACGGCCTTTTACCACGGCGTGGAGCACCACAACTCCACCATGATTGTGTTGGGACCCGAGGACGAGGGCGAAGGCCTTTATACCGACTTGCTGGGCGTGAGCTCCCACGAGCTTTTTCACGCCTGGAACATCATCCGGATTCGCCCCAAGGAGCTGCTTCCCTACGACTTCACGCGCGAAAACTACTTCCCGACCTGCTTCGTGGCCGAAGGCTGCACCACCTACTACGGCGACCTGTTCCTGCGGCGGGCGGGCGTCTTCGAAGACGACGCTTACCTCAAAGAGCTGCAGGTATACATGAAGCGGCACTTCGAGCACAGCGCGCAGGCCGCTCAATCCCTGGTGGAGTCGTCCTTTGACCTCTGGCTCGATGGCTACGAGAAAGGCATCCCCAACCGCAAGGTATCCGTGTACCACAAGGGCGCCCTGGTGGCCCTGATCCTGGACCTGCACCTGCGCCGGAAATTCGATCACGAGCGCTCTCTCGACGATATCATGCGGGGACTTTGGCAGCGCTTCGGGAAGCCCTTCGTGGGCTACACGCTCGAAGATTACCAGCATATAGTACAAGAGATTGCCGAAGAACCCCTGGAATGGTACTGGCAGGAATGTATCCTGGGGCATGGGCCCCTCGAAACGCGGCTCAACGAAGCCCTGGCGTGGGTAGGGTTGCAAATGACGACCTTCAGCAACGGCAACATCCAGCTCAACCTCCTGGACGACCCCCGGGCCGCGCGGCAGCGGGAGCGCTGGCTGGCGTCGGTGCAACTCGCTGTGGAAAAAAACCAAGAATGAATAACCCAGCTACCTTAGCCAACAGAGGTATGAAACAAACACGGAGTTTTCTCCTGATCGTCACGGTGGCGCTCCTTTCGGCCTGCCAGTCGAGCCGTACGATCACTTTCCTGCACATCAACGATGTGTACGAAATTGCGCCGCTCGACAACGGCCGGGCCGGAGGCATGGCGCGCGTGGCCTACCTGAACCAAAAGCTCAAAAAGAAAAACCCCGCCGGTACCTACTTTGTACACGCCGGAGATTTCCTGAGCCCCTCGGTCATAGGTACTTTGCAGCACGAAGGGCAGCGGATTCGGGGGCGGCAGATGGTGGAGGTCATGAACGCGGCGGGCGTGGACTACGTCACCTTCGGCAATCATGAGTTTGACTACGACGAGCAGGTACCTACCGTACTTACCCAGCGTCTGGAGGAGTCCCGGTTTCAATGGGTTATTGCCAACATGAAGCAGCGCCAAGGTACCTCCGCGGTGCCTTTCCGTAAGGATGGGGCCGAGCTGCCCAGCTCGGTGATCCTGTCCAACGGCAAAATCCGGGTGGGGCTGTTTGGGGTATGTTTGCCCGTCAGCAAGGATTTTCTGGAAGTAACGGATTTCATCGAGGCCGCCCGCCGCGAGTACCAGGACCTCCAAGGCCGCTGCGACGTGGTGGTGGCGCTCACGCACCTGGACGTGGCGGATGACAAACGCCTGGCCGAACAACTACCCGGACTGGCCCTCATCATGGGTGGCCACGACCACGACCACCTGCATGAGCAGGTGGGTAAGGTACCTATTTATAAAGCCGACGCGAACGCCAAGACCGTTTACGTACATCGCCTGCGCTTCAACCGCCGAAAGCAATGGCGGCGCACGCAGTCCGAGCTGGTCACGATCGACGCCGCCGTACCCGAAGAGCCGCGCACGGCGGCCGTCGTGGACAAGTGGCAGCAGATTGCCGCGCAGAGCTTCCGGGAGCTGGGGTTTGCTCCCAACGAGGTCGTTTATACCACCCAGGTACCCTGGGACGGCCGCGAAAAAACGGTACGGACGGAGCACCTGGCCCTGACCGACGCCCTCGCGCAGAGTATCTTCGAGGCTTTTCCGGACAGTGACCTGGCGCTTTTCAACGGCGGCTCGGTGCGCGTAGACGACGTGCTGGAAGGTACCATTACCCAGTACGACCTGATCCGTATCCTGCCCTTCGGCGGGGGTACTTCGCAGGTAACCATGACCGGAGACCTGCTGCACCAGGTACTTGAGGCGGGTCGCCTCAGTCGGGGCAAGGGGGCCTTCCTGCACCTCCACCAGGCCCGCTACGACGAGCCTACCCAAACCTGGTACCTGGCCAACCAGCCGCTCGACCGCCAAAGTACCTATAAAGTAGCCCTGCCCGACTTCCTGATGACCGGCAAAGAGTTTGGCATGGGCTTTCTGCTCCCCACGCACCCCGGCGTAAAAGCACTATTTTCCCCCGAACCCACCGACTACCGCACGGACATCCGGAAAGTGTTCATGGCTTTTTTGAAGAAACAGGGGTAGTTGTGAGGGAGGAAGTACCTCCCGCGTACTAGCTCCCGAGTACCCCACGCCGACCGAAAAAACGTTTGCTTCTTTTCCGGTCGGCGTTTGAAGCCTTCAGTGGTTGCCGATCCAATTTAAAATATAGTCGACGTTTTCTTGCCAGGTAGGTAGCCCCAGCACGTAGTGGTTTCGTCCCTCAAACTTTTTGAACTCGGTCACGGAGCCCGCGTGCCGGTAACGTTTGAAGTTGGCGTAGTTGAGCTCCGCGGGCATGATGTAGTCTTCGCTGCCCGCCACAAACAGCAGCGGCACGTGGGGTTTCTTGAAGTCGATCTTCGCCTCCGCGCTCAGGCCACCGCGCAGCGCCCGCCGCGATTCCGGAATCACCGACGCCTCGTAGGAGGACCGCTGCTCTTCCAGCGACATACCGTTGGTAAAGGCATACTGCCATTCTTTGAAAGACATCACGTAAGGTTTTCGGGCCGACTTAAAGAAGCCCAGCGGATTCCAGGTGGCTTTGTAAAAAGAAAACGAAAAGGAAAAAACGCCCTGCGGAGGTACTGAGTGAATAGCCACTCCCGCTGCGGCCAGGCCGCGCTGTACCAGGAGCTGCGTGATGAGCCCGCCCAGCGAATGCCCGATCACGATGGGCTTCTCGGGTAGTTGGCGGATGATGTCCGCGTAGTAGTCTACCACTTGCGTGAGCCCCAGTGCGGCTACCGCCAGATCGGGATTTTTACGAAGCTCGGCGGGTATCCCGTCCTTATGGGGCCAGGCGGGGGCGAGGGCCGTGTAGCCCTGGCTTTCAAAGTAGGTTTTCCAGGAGTCCCAGCCGCGATGGCTTACAAAGGCACCCGTAACAAACAAGACGGTTTTTGAATGGATCGTTTTCATCGTCGTATCCAGTTTAGTGGTTGAAGAAAATACTTGGTTTTGAATGACTTTGCAAAGTTCCGGCAGGTACCTTGCAAAAACTTTAACCCAAGTTAAAATCGCTCAACGCTGCGAAAGTCTTTTCCGGATACGGCTGAGGGAGGGCCCCTGAATGCCCAGGTACGACGAAATATGGTAGAGTGGAATGGTCTGCAAAATACGCGGGTGCTGGGCTACCAGTTCGAGGTAGCGTTCTTCCGGCGTTTTGAACAAAAAGCCCTCGTTTTTGTCCATCACCAGGTTGAAGGCGTATTCGGCGATCATGCGGCCAAAGCGCTCCCACGGGTGCGACACCTCATAAAGGTACCTTAGCTGCTCGATCCCGATCAGCAAGACCCGCGCGTCGGTCATGGCCTGGGTGTAGTACTTGCAGGGCGTTTGGGTCACGAAGCTTTTGAAGGACGTAATGACCTGGTTTTCGGAGAAAAAGAAAATATTCTTGTCGTCTCCGCTTGGGTCGTCGGTGTAGTAGATCCTGAAGACGCCATCCAGCACAAAGCCCAGGTTACGGCAGATGTTGCGCTGCTCGTTGTAGAACTCCCCCTTCCGGTACACCTTAGGCTGCCAATAGGTACTTGACAAGGCAAAGGCCGCCTCGTCGATCTGGGCAAAGTCCCGCAAAGCCCGGCTAAGTACCTCGATGTCGGTCATGGTGTTTTGCTTTTTGGAGAGGTACTTTTTGTGAAGCTTGAATTTAGTACAATTTCATTTACTCAAAATGTGAGAACAGTTTAGTCTGAAAGATAGTAATGCAACATACTCGTGTTAAAAAAGTGCAAGTAAAAAGAGTGGGTACCAGCAACATCCCCCTGGACACGGCCGACTACTACGCTGTATGGCGTTGAAACGGTGGACGCGCCTGGTCGGCCAGGGGCTTCGAAGTCGAGTTTCTGTAGAAAAACGTATGGGATTTCGGGAGGGGGGGACTTTCAGCTATTCGTTTTTGGGAAAAATGGAAATTGCCAAAATGCCAAAGGGTGGGCCTTACTCTCGCATTTTCGGGCTTAAAATTACTTTTTAGAAGCCATTACCCTAATTATCAATGACTTAGCAAAAAAACAAACCAAATAGAGTACAATTTTTTTCGTAAAATTGATCTATCATGGATCAATATATGGGTGACGAAGTTATTTCGTTTTACACTAAAATCTAATTTATGCAAGAGCTTTAAAATATTTTCACTTAAAGGCTTGTGTTTCACATTATTAATCCATATTTTTCGACAAAAGTGCAAAAAAATGGCAAATGTTGTCGAAAAATCTGGCATATCTCCGAAAAAACCAGCACCTGACTCAAGAGGTATTGGCTCATAAGCTTGATATTAATCGTACAACGTATGCTAGTTACGAAAAGGGAACCTCCGAACCTAGCGCTAGTTTACTGATCAAAATTGCTGACTTTTTCAAAGTAGATATAGACGATTTAGTCCGTGCAAATCTTGACTTGCCTATTTTTCAACAACCTCGCCAGATCGCTAGACTTCTGGATAGTAACGTTCGAGTTATAACAATTACCCTTGATAATCAGCAACGTGAAAACATTCAATATGTTCCCGAAGCTACTGTCTCTAATTATCTAGTCAATCATAATAATCCAGAATTCATCAGACAACTACCACATTTTCAGATACCTAGGGTAGGTGAGGGCATTTATCGAGCCTTTGATATTCAAGATGATTCGATGCCTCCTTTAAATAATGGGAGTATAATAATTGGCCGATTTGTAGAGCGTGAGCATGACCTCAAGAGTGGAAACCGCTACGTGCTATTAATTAAAGAAAAAGGTATCCAATTTAAGAAAATTATCCATGATGAAGGAAAGCGAGCTCGACAGACTAGTCTTCGTCTTATCTTGGCCTCAGATAACCCAGGTTTTATGCCGTATACTATTGATTTAAACGACATTCTTGAAGCATGGGAAATGATAGCATTTATAGGATTTTCCGATGCTTATCAAGATAGGGTGTATTTACTTAACGAACGGCTACAACTTTTAGAACAAAAATTAAACCAAATAGTAGTACCTCAAAGAGATACTACTTAGTAAAAAGGTTTTTATTTTATATATCCGTCACCACTTGCAATTAAGTATAGATAAGCTAATGGCATAGTTTTTGCGGTTCAAAAAAGGGGGATCTTTTGCGTTAATTCCTTATAATTTGGAAATTACATAAGCCGATGAATTATGAAAATGGAATTAGATCAAGGCATAAAAGAGCTATCTGAGTTGATACAAAAGAATAACCTGGTTATTTTTGCCGGTTCTGGGGTGTCAGTTGACTCTGGATTACCATCTTGGGATAATTTACTTTTGAACTTTATGGAAATGGCTAAGGATCTCCCTTTAAGTTCAAGGGATAAAAAAGATCTTACAGAATTAATTGATGATGCCCAAAAACAACATAATGAAAATAAATTTGATCCTATTAAAGTCGCTACAGTTATTAAAGATAAAATAAGAGGATGCAATCTAAATGAGTACCCATTAGCTAGCGCTAAATATCAATACTGGCTCTCCTCTGTTTTTATGAATAAAAAGCCAAATAGTAATCATGATTTAATTGTACAAACTAATTATCCTTGTATTCTCACTTCTAATTATGATTTGTTGTTTGAAGAAGCCGCAAATAATAATAATTTTCAAGATTTAGCAGAAAGAACCTATTCTTATACAGACGAATTAAAAATAATGTCCTCTATCTATAGCTCTACCCCTTGCGTAATACATGTTCATGGCTCAATTGTTAATCTTTCAATTGATCAAATTATCTTCACAAAAGATGATTATAACAAACTAATCTTGAAAAAATATAATGGCTTTGCCTTTGCTCTTCGAATGATATTTACTAGATACTCGACACTTTTTGTGGGATATGGTGCGAGCGATCCTCACCTAGAAGAAGTAATGGAAGAAATAGCAGACTATTTTCCTTTGCATGGAGAAGATAAACATCCGCTTCCTTATTCATATTTAGTAGTTTTGAGATCTAAAGCTGGTGCTATACTTGAAAAATGGAAGAATCGCGTGAGAACAAATTTAATCCTTATTGATGATTATAGTCAGTATAATCAGTTATTAAGTACGCTTAAAAACCTAAAACCTAGAAACTAATAAATTTAAATCAACTATGAAAGAAGCATTAAAAGCTATAACGCCACAAGAGAAGCTACATCAGATTGAAAGAATGCATTCGAAATTAGTCGGATTAATAAAAAAAGATTCTGTGTTTTATGATGCAGATTACAATGGCGCAACTCTTAAGGCTGTACTAAATAGTCTTAAATCTACATTAGTTTGCTTCAGTGAAACTTTACATGAAACTAAAGAGTATATTAATTACTTAAAATCTATTGAACAGACGATTACAATTTTAGACAATCCTCTCCCTCTTTCTGAAAAAGACCATATTCTCAAAGAGTCTTTTAATTTAATGAATGGAGAATTTATTATATATCGTAGAGAATTGAAGGAGAAAATTACAAAGTACTGTGAAATAGAATATCAAAATATTTGTGCTCCGCTATATCATTTAGACACGAAATATTTTAAAGGTGTTGCCATGGAATAAGAACATGTTTAAAAATTAATTGTAGTTCGAATTCAAATTCGATTGAGAATAATTTGGCGATTGCCCCATAGTATCCATGCTTCGACACTTTCCGTGGTTCTCTCAAAGTCTTTCGAGTGCTTGCGGAAGAAACGGGTCGCCGGTACGATTCAGCCAGCCAAATGTTCATTCGCTGACCCAATGCCTAACGGGTATGAAGCCTTGTTCGGTCGGCGGGCGTGAGGCTATCTCGACCACCAGCCCAGCAATGCAGTCTTCTACCCAGCCCTTGAAAGTCTTACGATAGGCTTCATCAACCAAAATTTTTGCATCCGGTCGAGGTAGCCCAGGCAGTGCTCTACCGCAGCGGCCGCCGCCAGCAGGTGCGCCTTCTGACCATCGGCGATGTTAGCCGCGTGCACAACTACGCCCCAGCATAGTCTAATTGTGTCAACAATCATGTGTCTTTTGCGTCCGCTGGGCGGCTCCGCGTTAACCTATTTGTTGCCATCCTTGCCAAGTTCACGATCTATAAAGGGAGTAAGCTTAACTGGCTTACTGTCAATACATAGAAAATTAGGCATATCTTTTTTGCCTTGGTGCTTCCGCTCTATTTTGTTCAGCTCGCCGTTCAAACGTTCCAGCGTGCCGTAGAAGCACCACTAACGGAAGCAGTAGACGATTTGCCATCGAAGCTGGGGCGTTTCAAATTACGCCCGCGCAGCGGACCGCATTGGATGCCTATGCGAAAGATTTTCAGAATACAGTCAACCATCTTCCTTAAATTGTATTTACGCTTAAGCTTGTCATTCAGAAGTTGTTCTATAATTTGCCACAGCGCCGGCAGACCGGCGGGCATCGGAAAGCTCATTGAATTGGGTTTGCATCTGCTTCGAAGGTTAGCCACTCAAAAGTAGGTACGCCGATGCCCTATTTAAAATTTAAACATATTCTAAAATATATCATATAATTCTTTACAGCTTTATTGCATAGCTCTATAAAAAAAAGCTGATTATAACCTCAATCCGCCTTAGAGGTATGCCTTTTAGAAATCTATAAGTATGGATTAAGTACAAAATCAACCTGTTAGAAGTACAATATTTGAACTCATTTAGTCTAGTTGTCCTGGCTAAATGGTAGCCATGCAATAAAGCCGATCCCGATTGTTAAGAGATCAATCAGCACCGTAAGAGTTGGCGGGTTATAAATAAAAAGCAGTACCGAGTTTCTAGTCCCCGGTACTGCGCTCTAATTCCTTCTGTAAAATTCTTCTTCTATTATGTTCTTCTAATTCTTACTTCTCTTCTTTTTTTACTTCTTCTTCTTCATTCTTTTCCTCGTTTTTCGTGGGTTTAATTTTGTTCTGATACCACGTGTAGAAAACGAGTGCAGCCGTGAAGATGTGTTCCAAGTCATGTAAAATGTCCGCAAGCTTGGCAACAACATCAAGTAGGCTGTCTAACGACAGATGCTTGGTAGTTTTTCCATACCGTACTAAACTTAGAGAAAATATTAAAAGTTCCTCTAAGACAAAATATTATCTTGATAAGACGCTGAAATCTGATATTATTAGCAAGATAAGCGCAGGTGTGAATTCCAAAAAAAGTTTATAAGGCGCGACCAAGATAGGGAGCGGTGATGGATAGGTCAAATTTGACAGTTATTTACCAATTGTTTACGCCAAAAAAGAGGCAGCTACGGTTTTATGCGTAACTGCCTCATAATCAGGGTGGTGATGGACGGAATCGAACCGCCGACACAAGGATTTTCAGTCCTTTGCTCTACCGACTGAGCTACATCACCGTTCAGTTGGTTTCTTTTGGGACTGCAAAAATAGGATTCGCTTCTGGCTTTGCAAATTATTTTCTCAAAATCTTTTTTAATTTTTGTCGGTCCGCGCCCCGGTACCCCCAATCCGCCCGCGTCTGCCTACCTTTATCCAGCAGAATAATCCGTACCGACCCTTGCGCGGAAACCTTTTTTTTCGGTACTTGCCCTAGTATGCTTGCATACTATTTGTAGATACTAAACCGAGCCGATAAAGTACCCTTACCAAGCACCTACCAAGTACCTATGGAAGTGATACAGCAGATTTTGTTTATCGTAGCGCTGGGCCTGACGGCCTGGATCATCGCCCGGCGGGTGCAGGTCATCAAGCGGACTATCCAGCTGGGCCGTCCTGACGACCGCACCGATCGCCCCGCCGAGCGGCTGGGTATGATGCTGCGCGTGGCTTTTGGCCAAAAGAAAATGTTTGAGCGTCCGCTGATCGGTATCATGCACTTTATGCTCTACGCGGGCTTTTTGCTCATCAACATCGAGATCCTGGAGATTATCCTGGACGGAGCCCTGGGTCAGCACCGGCTTTTTGCCCCGGCGCTGGGCGGCTTTTATTCGTTCCTGATTGGCTTCTTCGAGTTTTTGGCCGTGGGGGTACTGGTGGTGTGCGTGGTCTTTTTGCTGCGCCGCAACGGCACGCGCGTGGAGCGTTTTCAGCCGCCCCGCCACCGCGAAATGCACGGCTGGCCCTTCCTGGACGGCAACTTGATCCTGATCTTCGAGATTGTGCTCATGGTAGCCATCCTGACCATGAACGCCGCCGACTCCGCGCTCCAGGACATGGGCAGCGCCCACTACCGCCGCACCGGCGACTTCGCCTTTAGCCAATTCCTGAAGCCGCTTTTTGCGGGCTGGAACGAAAGTACCCTGATCGTCTACGAGCGCGTGGCCTGGTGGATTCACATCCTGGGGATCTTCGCTTTTGGCGTGTACGTGACCTACTCCAAGCACCTGCACATTGCGCTGGGTTTCCCCAACACCTACTTTGCCCGGCTCATCCCGCGCGGCAAAATACACAACATGCCCGAGATCACGAAGGAGGTGAAAATCATGCTGGGCGTGGAGCAGCCCGCGGCCGACGCGCCCCCCGCCGAGATCGGGCGCTTCGGGGCCAAAGACGTCATGGACCTGAGCTGGAAAAACCTCATGGATGCCTACTCCTGCACCGAATGCGGGCGCTGCACGGCGGCCTGCCCGGCCAACATCACGGGCAAGAAACTCTCGCCCCGGAAGATCATGATGGACACCCGCGACCGCCTCGAAGAGGCCGGCCGCAACATGCAGGCCAACGGGGGTACTTTCGTGGACGACGGCAAAAGCCTGCTGGGCGACTACATCCTGGAAGAAGAAATACTGGCCTGTACTACCTGCAATGCCTGTGTGCAGGAGTGCCCGGTGCTGATCAACCCGCTGGATATTATCCTGCAACTACGCCGCTACCAGGTCATGGACGAAGCCAAAGCGCCCGCCGCCTGGAATGCCATGTTCAGCAACCTGGAGACGAGCCAGGCCCCCTGGAAGTTCTCGCCCGGGGACCGGTTCAACTGGGCGAATGGGTTGAAGTAGTTTGGAGGTACTTTTGGCAGAGGGGTAAGGGCATGGGGTGGCTCGGTGAGGGTACTTTAGAATTTCATTCTGTGAGGAATTAAACTAGATACGATCATGGACGGACTGATTATTTTCGGGCTGATAGCGCTGGTGCTGGCGGGCGTAGGTACCTTTATCTGGACGAAGGAAGCGACCTACCTGCTGGCCAATTTTCCCAAAGACCCGGCCCAGATCCGCGACCGGAAGGGCCTGGCGCGCTGGGCAGGTACCTTTCTGTGGGTGCTGGCGGGCGTATTTCTGCTGGAAGGGTACCTGGTGTGGAAATTCCACCAAACCAAGTACGAGCTCGTCCCGCTCGTGGTGCTGATCCCCGTCGTGAGCCTCGTTACGGTGATCTTCCTGGTGCTGGGGCAGCGTTTTGTAAACTAACATTGTACACGATTTTATCCATTCGCAGGAAAGTACCTGCTCAATGCTATGGCCGAAACGACCTTTAAAGTACCTACCATGGCCGAAATGGCCGCCGCCGGCGAAACGCCCGAAGTGCTCTTCTGGGTGGGCTGCGCGGGCTCCTTCGACGACCGCTACAAAAAAGTGACCGTCGCTTTTGTGAAAATACTGAATAAGGTGGGGATCAAATTTGCGGTACTGGGTACCGAAGAAGGCTGCACCGGCGACCCCGCCCGGCGCGCGGGCAACGAGTTCCTGTTTCAGATGCAGGCCATGGCCAACATCCAGGTACTGGACATGTACCAGGTCAAAAAAATCGTGACGGCCTGCCCGCACTGCTTCAATACGCTCAAGCACGAGTACCCCGAGCTGGGAGGTACCTACGAGGTACTTCACCACTCCACCTACCTGCAACAGCTCATCAACGAGGGCCGCGTGGGCATCAAGGGCGGGGGTACTTTCAAAGGCCGCCGCATTACCTTCCACGACTCCTGCTACCTGGGCCGCGCCAACAACATATACGAAGCGCCGCGCGAGGTACTGGAAGCCCTCGACGCCGAGCTGGTAGAAATGAAGCGCTCGCGCGTGAAGGGCCTCTGCTGCGGAGCGGGCGGCGCGCAGATGTTCAAGGAACCCGAGCCCGGCAAAAAAGACGTGAACATCGAGCGCATCGAGGAGGCCCTGGGTACCGGGGCCGACACCATCGCGGTGGCCTGCCCGTTCTGCATGGTGATGATGACCGACGGTGTCAAAAACAAAGAAAAGGAGGACTCCGTAAAGGTACTTGACCTGGCCGAGCTCATCGCGCAGGCCGAGGGACTGTAGGGGTACTTTGGTACTTTATTAGAAGTAGGCTCAAACCATTTCCTGCTCCAGAAGGTACCCCTATTTAAAACTCATCAGATAGCCCGTGAGGTCGGCCAGGGCCTGCTCGTCGAGGCCCAGGGCGGTGGGCTCGGGCATGAGCGAGTTGGGCAAAGGCTCCCGGCTCTTGATGTCGGCGGCTTTGAGGGTATGGCGCTGCCCGGCGGCGTCTTTGAGCACCACGGTAGCGCCGTCGCTGAGCAGGAAGCCAAAGTACGTCTGCCCCTGGTGGGTGGTTATAGTATAGGCTTCGTAGCCAAACACCAAACTGGCCGACGGGTTCACGATGGCATCCAGCAAGCCCAGTTTATCGAATTTTTGGTGAATGGTCGTGAGATCGGGGCCAATGTCCGCGCCGGCTTCGCCGTGGCGGTGGCAGGTAGCGCAGCGAGTACCGAAAAGTACCTTGCCGCGCTCGGCGTCGGCCTGCATCCGGGCTATAAAATCGACCTTAAGTACCTTGCCCGCCCGCGGAAAAAACTGGCTGGCCAGTACGCGTACGTTCTGGTCGGGATTTTTGAAAATGAGCTCCGATATGGCCTCGGAGATGTTCCCAGGTAGTTGGCCCTGCACTTTCAGGTCCAGGAGCAAGTTGCCACCCTGGGCGTCGGTGGCCAGGCGTCGAGCGGCTTCGATGCGCGCTTCCACGGGCAGGTTTTTGTCTACTACCCGTTTTTTTAATTCCAACAGCTGTAAGTAAGCGGGTGTAAGTACCTGGGCGGTGGCCTGCTGCCAGTCCAGGAGCTCGGCCCAGTCGTTGGTTTGGCGGAAGCCAAGCCACCACTGCGCCTGGGCCGCCACATCCGCCAGCGACGACTTCGACAAGCTGACCATGGCTTCCGCCGCTTTTTTATCCCGAATGAACGCCAGCGCCGTGAGCGCCTTTCGGCGTTCGGCTTCAGGTACCTGCACCGAGCCCGCCCGTACTTTTAGTTCGTCCACGGCCTGCACGGGATGCAGACGCCAGGCCAGCTGCGCCCGCGGTGCCGACCAGCCCTCGGGCTCGGTGGGGTACATGGCTTGTGCCAGGGCATATACCGGCCCTTCCCGGCCCTCGGCGGCGTTGCCCAGGGCGTCGAGCAGCCAGGGGTCCTGGCCGTCGAAGCGTTTGATGAGCGTCGCGAAAGTACCCTTGGCTTCCGCAAAAGGTACCTCACGCAGGGCCACGGCTACTTCGTGCCGGATGGCGGCATCGGGGTCGGTGGCCATTTTTTCCAGGTACCCCCGCTCGGCTTCCACCGACCGTAGCGCCCGGAAGGCGGTGAGGCGCAGGTTGGCGTCGGGGGCGGCCAGCAGCTTCACGACCTCCGCTTTTCCGGGCTCGCCCAGCTGCGCCATCAGCCACACGGCCCGCGCCCGGTGGTAGGGGTTTTTGGCCGCAAGTACCTGCTTCAGGGCGGGGAGCACGGCCGCTCCTTTCTTTTTTAATCCCTCAAAACCCAGCGCCCGCACGTTCACCGCCGGGCTCTTCAGGGCGTCGATCAGGCCCGCCGTGGTAGTCAGGTCCAGCTTGGGGGTACTTAGTTTTTTTCCTTTGGGCGTAATGCGGTAGATGCGCCCGTAGCCTTTGGTATCCTGCATGGCGTGCCCACCCACGATGGGGTCGTACCAGTCGGCCAGGTACCAGGCCCCGTCGGGCCCCACGGCGATGTCGGACGGGCGGAACCACTTGCGCGTGTCCTGGTCGGTCTCGAACCACTCGTAGCGCTCCGACGCCTGCGGAAAGGAGCTGATGAGGTCGCGCCGCGTGAGCTTAAAGCCCGCCCCCTGCTTTTGGGGCTGATACCCAAAAACGACGTTACGCCCCGCTTCGCAGCTCAGCAAAGTACCCCGGTACTGCGGCCCCAGCGCGTCGCCTTCGTAGAAGACAATCCCCGTGGGGGAGCCCGCGCCGGTGTTATCTCCGGCGGGCATCACGCCCGGATCTTCCTGGTGCCAGTGGGCCGTAAACATATCCTGGCCGGGACGGCGGTCGGCCTGCCAGTAGCGGGTACCGTCCTGGGCAAAGTACCCCGCGTTGCCGTTTTCGGGCAGGTACGACACCCGGCAGGTAATCACCTGGTCGTCGTTGTCGTTTTGCCACATGTTGCCGTAGCTGTCCAGGCATACTTCGTAGCTATTGCGGAAATTGTGCCCAAGTACCTTCAGGCCCGTCCCGTCGGGGTTGATGCGTAGCGCCAGGCCACCTACCCACACCCGCCCGTCGTCGGATTTTTGGTTGCCCTGGTTTTCTTTGTTGTAAGGGGTACCTCCGGTGTACAAACTACCACTGCGGAGGGTCCAGCCGCTGCGGTCGGTCACGATATGCGGCCCGGCGTTGCCGACGTTGAAGAACCAGCGGCCGTCGGGGCCCGCCACCAATGAATGCAGCGAGTGGTCGTGGTCGTAGCCACCGAAGCCCGTCAAAAGTACCTCGCGTGAATCTGGTTTGTCATCCCCGTCGTCGTCGGTGTACACGATCAGGTTTGGCGCGCAGGAAACAATCACCTTATTGCCTATGACGGCAATGCCCAGCGGGGCCGTCAGGAGCGAATCCTGCACAAATACCTTGGCCGTTTCGGCCTTGCCGTCCCCGTCTTTATCTTCCAGGATCATGATGCGGTCGCCCTGGGTTCGGTGGCTGAGGCGCTCTTCGGGCTTGGTCTTGAAGTCGCGGTAGTTGACGGCCTCCGTGATCCACACCCGTCCGTGGGCGTCGATGTCCATGTTGGTAGGGTTATGAAAGAGCGGCGCTTCGGCCCAGAGGGTAGCTTCGAGGTCCTCGGGCAGGTAGAGGCGGGCGGGGTCCTCGGCGGGGTTGGTGAGGCTTACGCCCAAAAAACCTACGGCCGTAGTGAGTACTACCCGCAAAAACCAACGATGAGAAAGGGTGCGCGTCATTATTTTTTTGGATTAATAACCAATGAAGAAGAGGTACCTGTAGCAAGGTACCTGGGCAATAAAGTACCTTAGCGAAACGAAAAGAGCGTTTCCAGGTACTGGCGGTTTTGCTGGTAGCACTCCACCACGTCGGCCCCCTTGGGCGTAGCGCCCTCGATGTGCATCCAGCCCTGGTACCCTACCTTATTCACGAGCTCGGCAATGCGGGGCCAGTCCAGGGTACCTTCGCCCAGGCGGGAGCCGTTTTCTTTCATATGCAGCTCGCAAATCATTTCTTTGCCCAGCAGCGGCAGCTCCTGGTAGGGGTCATAGCCCGCGTCGGCGGCGTTCCGGAAGTCGTAGTACACTTTTACGGCCGGAGAACCCACGGCCTCGATGAGGGCCAGGTGCTCGGGCCCGCTCAGGTAGGACTCGATCCCCAGCGTGATGCCCTGCTTCTCGGCGTGGGGCGCTACTTTTTTCAGGCGCTCAATCACTACCTTCTTGCCCGCGTCGTCGTTACGGAGGTCATTTTCTGAGAAAAACGCCAGCAGAACTACCTGCACGTCCAGCGCTTTGGCGGCGTCTACGCTGTTCCAGACCCAGGCTTCGGTCCGGGCTTCCGACTTATAAGGTACCCGGTTGAGCTCGCCGATGGCCAGACTGGCTATTTTTACGCCCGTGCGCAGGGACGCCTCCCGGATGGCCCGCAGCGTATCCGGATTGGACAGCCCCACGGCGTCTTTGCCCGTATTGTAGCTTACCTGCACGCCCTGAAGGCCGATCTGCCGTGCCCGATCGAAGGCTTCGGGATTCAGGCCCTTGCCCAGCGACCAGTCGCAGGCGCCCAGCTGCCAGCGGGCCGCCGGTACCGGCCGCGCCCAAACGTGATTCAGGCCCGCTACGCCCCCTACCAGTAGGGCCGCTTTTCGGAGCGCCTCTCGTCGTGTTAGCATACTTTTTTTAGTTTCTAAGTACCTTTCAGGAATCGTTTGACGAAAAAAGAATTTATGTCAACGGATTTTGTACAAAAGGTACCTTGGGCGGACTTTTACTGTCTTGGAAGAGGCGGAGTTTGAGTACCCTCCGGCCTGGCCCGAACCCAATCGGACTTTTTCCGGTTTTTGAATAGAAACCGGGGTACTTTGGTTCTTTTTTGATTAACCCTTTATTGCCTACGTGCTATGTATCTTCCTTTTGACGAAATTGATTTTAACGCGCGGGTCTGGGTTTACCAGGCCAACCGCTCCCTTACCGACGAAGAGGTCGGTGTCATAAGCCAAACGCTCAAAGCCGCGCTCGACGGCTGGGAGGCGCACAACAAGCCTTTGCTGGCTTCGGCCAAGGTGTTTCACCACCGCTTTGTGGTGGTAGCCGTGGACGAATCACACGAACTACCCAGCGGCTGCTCCATTGACAAGTCGGTGCATTGGCTCCAGGAAATAGGGCAGCGGATGGGTATCGACTTTTTCGACCGCTCCGTAGCCTACCTCGAACCCAGCGGCGAGGTACGTACGCTCGCCATCCAGGAGGTGAAACAGGCCATCGCCGAAGAGCAGATCACGTCAGGTACTACGGTGTTTGATAACCTGGTGGCTACCAAGGCGCAATGGATGACCCACTGGAAAGTACCTGCGTTACAAACCTGGATGAAACGGTATTTCAAGCAACAGACGGCCTGAGGCTTTGAAAGGTAATCTTTCGGGCTTAGCTTTGTTGCACACGTTTGATGAGGTATATGACTATTTTACGCGTTGCGGCCGGGCTGTGGCTGGCGGTGTGGCTGCTCGGCTGCGATACCAACACCCATTATAAAGCCTACGAAGACATCGACGACGGGCTTTGGTACATCAAGGATGCCGCTACGTTTCGGGTGGAGATTAGTGACACTACCCAGCGGTACAACGTATACTACCTGCTGCGCAACGGCCTGCAGTACCCCTACTACAACCTCTACCTGAACCGGAGGGTCACCGGGCCAGATAGCGCCGTGCTGTCGTCCCGGCTTGACGAGCTGTTTCTGTCTGACGCCACTACGGGCAAGCCGTACGGCAACGGGCTGGGGGATTTATTTGATCACAAGATCCTCTTCATGAGGAACTACCGCTTTCCTAAAGCAGGTACCTATACCTTCACCTTTACGCAGTCGATGCGGCAAAATCCGCTTCCCTTTATTTTGGGCGTAGGCGTGAGTGTAGAAAAGGTGGAGGCGAGTGCTTCGACAAGCCCTTAGAGCTACTACGATGGATTCTTTCTTACCCTTCTTCCCGCTAAACCTGGTGGTATACCCCCAGGAAAACCTGAACCTCCATATTTTTGAACCACGCTACCAGCAGCTGATCACCGAATGTATGGAGACGGATCAACCGTTTGGGATACCTACTTTTCTGAATAGTAAACTGCCCGGCTATGGCACCGAAGTGACCGTAACTACCCTGCACAAGCGCTACGACGACGGGCAGATGGATATTTCTACCCAGGGGCAGCGGGTATTCAGGATCGAGACGTTCGAGAATCCGGTGGCGGGGAAGCTCTATGCGGGTGGTGAAGTAACTTACTTCGACGGAGAGGCGGATCTGCAAAAACCCCTGCCGGAGCTCCTCGAGCTGCTCGCTACCTTTTATGATTTGTTAACGACGCCGGTGGAGTATAACCCGGAGGTACCCCTCTTTTCGTTTCAGATAGCCCATAAAGTAGGCCTTCCGCTGGACGAGGAATACCACCTGCTAACCATCGCTCTCGAAAGCGAGCGGCAGCTCCTGCTGATTCAGCATTTGCGAAAAATCATTCCGGTGGTGAAGGAAATAGCGCGTACCAAGGACCGCATCCGCATGAACGGTCATTTCAAAAACCTGGACCCGCTCACTTTTTAGGCGCTCACTCCTCCGATCCACCGGCTGGTCCGGCGGTGCCTCCGCCTTCCTGCGGGGGCCGTGGCTTGCGTCGGCGCGCCGGGCGGCGTTTCTTTTTCTCGGCGGTAGCCACCGCTGCTTCCTCGTTTCGTGGCGCTTCCGGTACTACTACTACTGTGGGTGCGGGTGCCGGTCTGGGCGCTTCGCGGCGGCGCGGCGGCTGTTGCCGCGGACGCCTGGGCTCTTCGTACTGCGGGGTACCTCGCTCCTGGGCTTTTTCTTCGGCCACTTCCCGCTCGGGCTCGCCCAGCAGAAAACCAATGGGCTCCGTACGGGGATTGGCGTCCAGGATCACTTTAATAATGGCGATCAGCGGTAGCGCCAGAATTAAGCCCGACAGTCCCCACAGCTGCCCGCCCAACAGTAAAGCGACGATAGCCGCCAGCGGATTGATACTCACTTTGGAGCCCACGATGTTGGGCGTAATGAAGTTGCCCTCCAGAAATTGCACGAAGGCCATCACCCCGATCACCCCCACGGCGGCCCAGGGCGATTCTTCGGTAACGAGGCTCATGAGGGCGGGAAGAATGGAGCCGATCAGGATGCCGATGTAGGGGATCAGGATCAAAAAGGCGGCCAGAAAGCCAAAAAATACGGCATAGTCAATCCCCAGGATAAGCAGCCCAATGGTATTGAGCACGCCCACAATCCCGATGACCAGAATGAGACCCGCCAGGTACCCCTGGATGACGTCGTAGATTTTTTTCAGTACATTATCCAGCCTGAACCGGGGTACGCTCTGGAACGCTTTGTGCACAAACCGCCGGAAAAAATCGCGGTAAAGCAAGAAAAAGAAAACGTAGATCGGTACCAGCGTGGCGGTAGTGAGGGTGCCCGTGGTACTTACGAGCAGGTTGAGCATGATGGTGCGGCTTTCGGAGAGGGCGTTGAGCAGGTACTTTTTGCCCTCGCTCACCTGTTCGCTGCGGCTTACGTTGAGGTAGCGCTCGCCCATGCTGAGGAGTTGCTCCAGAAAGGCTTCGGCCTTTTCGGTGATGCGCGGAATTTCCTCGGCGAAAGAACCGACCTGCCGCGACACAAGGTAGACTAAACCAACGATGACGACCAGAAAAAGCAAGAGGCTCAGGAAAATCGCTATCACACGGGGTACCCGCCAGCGCTCCAGACGATCACAAACGGGATGCAGTAAAATGGAGAAAAGTACCGAAAAAGTCAGCGGAATGAGGGTTTCGCGTAGCGAAGAAAGAATAAATACCCCGGCGATGAGAATGATGAGAATGCTGGCCCATTTTGTGTATAAGGGCAATTGACTACCTTTGTTTGGGACGGAACCCGCCGATATGCTCATGTCGAAGCTCTTGTATATATGGTTTATTGTAAAGACAGCTCTGTGCGGTTGTCAGCCTGACCATCGGCTTCATGGCTTCGATAAGGTACGTTCGCAGTACAAAGTTAGCAAAGTGGGGCGGTTTTCAGCAATGGTCGGTGAAAGTTCGGGTCTGGCGCGCTCCAGCCGGGAGGGAGCCTTCTGGACTCACAACGACAGCGGCGGCCTGCCCGAGCTCTACGAACTGGACTCCAGGGGTACTTTACTCCGGACGCTGCCCGTCCCCAATGCCCAAAATGTAGATTGGGAAGACCTGGCCCAGAGCCCCGACGGACGGCTGTACATTGGCGATATGGGCAACAACGCCAACCAGCGCCGCTCGCTCACCATCTATACCTACTCGCCGGAGCAGCAGGCCACGGAGGCGGTGATGACCTACCGCTACGCCGACCAGACGCAGTTTCCGCCCCCGCCCGACCAGCAGCATTTCGACTGCGAAGCGCTCTTTTACTTTCAGCAAAACCTGTATTTATTTACCAAAACCCGCAGCAAGAGCAACCCGCTGGTAAAAACCTACACCCTGCCGGCCCGGCCGGGGGAGTACGCCCTGTTGCCCACCGACAGCCTCTACCTGAAAGCCCAGGTGACGGGTGCCGACATAAGCCCCGACGGAAGTACCTTCGCGCTGCTCACGTACGGCAAAATTCTCCTGTTTGAGATTCAAGACCAGGCTATCAACTTTAAGAAGCCGCTCGGGTGCATTCGGTTTTTTAAAAAACAAACGGAAGGAATCGTGTTCCTGAATAACAAGGACTTACTGGTTACGAACGAGCAAGGTCAGTTCTTTAAGCTAGTGCGTCGTTGATATTAAATTTGTGTTAAGTCTGGCTTTATTTACCTCATGGCACCTACACATGCGCTAATTTCGTCCTTTGTTTTTAACACCAATCCGTCAACACTATGAGTGCCGCTAAAACCACCCAAGTAGCCCAGAAAGTACTTGTGGTTGATGATGATCCCGATATTGTTGAACTCCTGGAATACAACCTCCAGAAAGAAGGCTACGCCGTAGAAACGGCTTCTAACGGAAAAAAAGCCCTGGAGGTAGGTGCCTGGTTTATGCCGGACCTAATCTTGCTCGACATCATGATGCCCCAAATGGACGGCATCGAGACGGGCCGTATGCTGCGCAAAAACGCCGATCTGAAGAATACCTACATTTTGTTTTTGACGGCCCGCTCGGAAGAGTACTCCGAAGTGGCGGCTTTTGAAATAGGAGCGGATGATTACATCACCAAGCCCATCAAGCCCCGCGCGCTGATGAGCCGCATCAACGCGCTGTTCCGGCGGGAAGCCCAGAAGTCGGACCCCGGCGACGAGGTACTGATTGCGGGGCTGTCCATCAACCGAAAAAACTACACGGTTACGCAGGGCGAAAAATCCTTTATCCTGCCCAAAAAAGAGTTTGAGCTGCTTTTCTTTTTGGCCCAAAGCCCCGAAAAAGTCTTTAGCCGGGAAGAACTACTGCAGAAGATCTGGGGAGCGGACATCTACGTACTTGAACGCACCGTAGACGTCCACATCCGGAAGCTGCGGGAAAAACTCGGCGAGGGCTACATCAAAACTCTCAAGGGAGTAGGGTACATGTTTACCGACCAGGCCGAGTAGGCAGGTACTTAGGTACTTACTTGCTTAGTACTTGCCGTCGCCCGCCTGGTAGGCGTCGTATTCTTCCAGGATCTTAATGATGTCCGATTCGGTCCTGAAATCCAGCTGTTGTTCTTTGATGGCGTATTCCATGGTCCGTTTGCGGTCGCTCAGGATTTTGAGCATCCCCTTGCGGTCGTTTTTCTTGATGGGATACATGGTGCCTCCTTTTAAGACATACAGCTTTTCGCTGGGCTCAAACCGCCGCGTAACCGTGGCCGAGTTGTAGGGCTTTTCGTCGCGCATCCGGTTCTCGTAGCGTTTGAGCAGCTTGGTGTTGCCGTCATGAAGTACCCGGTAAAAGCTAGCGTCGGTCTGGCGATCTACCTTGGGAAAACCGCGCCGAAAGATGTACAGGTCATCATCCGTCGGAATCGAAAATTCCAGCGTCTCCGCCGCGCCCAGCCGGTACATTTTGCCTTGCTGCTCGTATTCTACTTCGTCCTTATAGGCATCGTAGCGCATCTTCACGCCGTCATATACTTTTCCGTTTTGGGCCCGAATGGTCCCCAGGTACCATTTATCCTTGAGGTAAGGGGAGCCCTCCACGTCGGTGTACTGTTGCTCGGTCACGGCGCGTCCGTTTATGTCGGTCAGGTACTGAGCCTGCACCAGCGGAGCCAGCAGTACCAGGAACAAAAGGGTACTTGGTATTTTTTTCATACGTTCTAGTGTCGGTTAGTGATGGTTAAAATAGGTACCTTACGCCTTAAAAAAGCGGGGCATTGGCCTCCCAAACTTACCAGTATTCCGGCGTATTTTTTCGGAAGCCTGTCATTTTGGTGTAATATTGCTAAAAAATTGTTCCAATCGTTTTGTACCTGAACGAGCAACTTAGCCACATTCGACAAAGCCTGGCCGGGCTGGCACCCGAACTCTACCTGGTGGGTTTATTTCTGGGGTTTCTTTTGGCCGAGCTTCTGCTCCTGCCTCGCCAGCAGGATAAAGAAAAAATGGCGGGCTGGCTACAGGCGGCGGCGCTGGCCGGGGCCGTAGGATTGCTGGGGCTGCTGGCCCTCCAATGGCAGGAAGAACCCGCTTTTCGCTTTCAGCCGCTGCTTTATCTGGATAAAAAAGCCGTTCTCTTCAAGGTACTTATAACGGTAGCCTGGCTGTTTGCGCTCGTGCACCTGCGGGTACTTCGCTACCGGTTTCCAGCCGAGCAAAGTACCCTGCTGATCGCCATCGTGCTGGGGCTTTTTTTGCTTTGCATGGCTACCCACTGGCTTACCATCTACTTGGCCCTGGAGCTGGTTTCGCTGGGTTCTTACCTGCTGGTTTCGCTCTCGCCAGACCGCAAGTCGGCCGAAGGGGGCCTAAAGTACCTGCTGTTTGGGGCCGTCAGCTCGGCCATCATGCTGTACGGCATCTCGCTCCTCTACGGCCTCACGGGCACGCTTGACATCACCGATCCGGCGCTACGCACCGGGCTGCTGGAAAATTCGCCCTGGGTGATGCAGGTAGCCATGCTCATGGCGCTGGGCGGCTTGTTTTTCAAGCTCTCCCTGGTACCTTTTCACGTCTGGACGCCCGACGTGTACGAAGCCGCGCCCACGCCCCTGGTGGCTTTTTTGTCGGTAGCGCCCAAGGCCGCCTCCCTGCTGGTGCTGATGCGGCTGGTGAGCGTGCTGCCCGCCGAGGTACTTTCTACACTGGGCGGTATTGCGCTTATCAGTATTACGGTGGGCAACGTGGCCGCCCTCTGGCAGCAGAATGCCCGCCGCCTGCTGGCCTACTCTACCATCGCGCAGGCAGGGTACCTGCTGGTGGGCCTGGTGGCCTACTCGCAGCTGGGCTTCGAAGCGGCTACGTTCTACGTGGCCGCCTACCTGATCCTGAACCTGGCCGCGTTTTTTCTCCTCGACCTGCTGGTGCCGCGCTCCGACACGCAGCTGGACTCGTACGCCGGTCTGGGGCGGCAAAGTACCCTCGTAGGCGCGGCCATCACGGTGGTGATGGTGGCCCTGGCGGGGTTGCCGCCTACGGTGGGGTTTACGGCCAAATGGCTGGTGTTTTCGGCGCTATGGGACAGCTATGAGCAGGCGGGCGAGCCCTGGCTGCTGTGGTTGCTGATCGGAGGGCTGCTCAATGCCGCCATCTCGCTGGTGTACTACCTGAAGGTACCTTACCTGCTTTTTTTTCGTCCGGCTCAGGGTACTTGGCAACCCGCTTCCTACTGGCCCAACCAGATCATGGCGGGCGGACTGCTGGCGCTGATCGTGTGGCTGTTTTTCCAGCCCGCCGGGCTGCTGCACTGGATCGGGGTACTTTAAAGGGGTACTTTTCTTTTCCATAAAGTACCTCTCAAATGTATTTGTGCTCAAAGGTACTTTACCGCACGGGTTCTACCCGGTACCCTTGTTTCCGTAGCAGCGCAATGACCCCCTCTTCGCCGCCCAGGTGCGCCGCGCCTACGGCAAAAAAGGTAGGCTTGGCCTGCATCATTTGGGCCATCAGGGGTATCCAGCGGCGGTTGCGCGCAAAGAGCAGCGTCTCCTGCTGTCCTTCCAGCTCGAAGGTACTTTCCAGGGTCAGGTTGAAGAGCCCGGCTACGTCCTGCTGCTTGTAGAGCTTCACCATTGCGCCAAATTCCTGCCGGGCCTGGGGCAGGCTATCAATGAATTGCACCAGCATGTAGGCTTGCTTTTCGTAAGGGATACTGTCAAAAACGGCCATTTGCTCGGCCACCGTCTCCAGGCCTACAACCTCGGCCTGCTGCTGCTTGGCCAGGCCCACAAGCGCCATTTCGTACGACTGCGGCTGGCAAGCCAGCACACGGTTGAAGAGGATACTCATCAGCATGAACGGCTTGGCGCGGTCGAAGGTACTGATGTTCATCCCGACCGAATCTTTAAAAAACCGGTGCAGATGCTGGTACTGCGGCTCGGGGAGTAGCTGGCTGAGCTTGTTGTCGTTGCGCATGAGCATGCCCTGGGCCATGGCGGTCATCAGGCCCGGATCATCCATGTCGATCTCCAGAGCTACCTGCTCGGTTTGCTTTAGGCAACTTTTCAAGGTGTCGCTCAGCGAGAAATCCTGGGGGCAGATCAGGTGAATGGTGCCGAAAAGGTAGGAGGGGGTACTTGTAGTCGGGCCTCGTCCGTTCGAAATTTTCCAGAGCAGGGCGGGCTCGGTAGGTACCTGGGCCCTGCTGCTGGCAGGGAAAAGCCCTCCGGCCAGCAGCAGTAAGCCAACTAATTTTTTGATCATGGGGGTACTTGGTAAGGACATATAGAACAAAGCTAGTAAGAGTAAAGGTACTTGTAAAGTGCGTAATCCCGGAGCCGTAGCGGTCTTTAATTTCTCTGTGTACGCCTGAGTAACCTTATTGTACTAAACGGACCGTCTTTAATCAAATCTTTTCCGGGCTATTGTCGTTTAAGGGCCAAAGGGAATTTGTATCTTTGTCTACCAATCGACGAACTAAATGCCCCTTGCCTAAGTTTTAGGAGTACCGAAAGGTACGAAGTTTACGTAGCAAGCTGACTACCAATTTTATACCATAACATCTTCTTATGAGCGACGCTATTAAGCATGAGTGCGGAATTGCACTCATCCGTCTGCGCAAACCTTATCAATACTACATTGATAAGTACGAAACGCCCCTCTACGCGGTACACAAATTATCGGTGCTGATGGAAAAGCAGGTGAATCGAGGGCAGGACGGAGCCGGAGTAGCTAATATCAAGATCGAAGTTCCGGCGGGTAAGCGCTATATCAGCCGGTACCGGTCCGTAGAGCCTCAACCCGTTGCGGACATCTTCCGCAAGATTCACAAGAAATTTCGTAAAGCCCTAAAAGACAACCGCGACGGCGCTACCGACGCGAAGTGGCTGCAGGAAAACGTGGCCTTCACCGGCGAAGTGTGGCTCGGGCATCTGCGCTACGGTACACACGGGACCAACGAAATCGAAAACTGCCACCCGATGCTCCGGCAAAACAACTGGCGGAGCCGCAACCTGGTGATGGCGGGGAACTTCAACATGACCAACGTAGACGAGCTCTTCGGAAAGCTGGTATCGCTGGGGCAGCACCCCAAAGAGAAGGTGGATACCGTGACGGTGATGGAAAAAATCGGACACTTCCTGGACGAAGAAAACCAGCGGGTGTTTGATCGCTTCAAGGGAATCTTTGATAACCCCACGCTCTCGGATATTATCGAAGAAAATATTGACCTGCAGCGGGTACTTTACCGCTCCTGCCGCGACTTTGACGGCGGCTACGCCATGTGCGGGCTTACGGGTTTCGGTTCAGCTTTTGTGATGCGTGACCCGGCGGGTATCCGGCCCGCGTTCTACTACTCCGACGACGAGGTGGTGGTGGTAGCATCGGAGAAGCAGGCCATCAAAGCGGCTTTCAACGTTGAGTACAACCAGATCCAGGAGATTACCCCCGGCAGTGCGCTCATCATTGATAAAGAAGGCGAGTTTAACGAGCTTTCCATTTTGCCTCAGCAGGAAAAACGGTCGTGTAGCTTCGAGCGCATCTATTTTTCCCGGGGTACCGATCCGGATATTTACAACGAACGAAAAAAACTCGGGAAGTTGCTGATTCCCCAGATTCTGGAGGAAATCGACTACGACCTGGAAAATACGGTGTTCTCCTACATTCCGAATACCGCCGAGACGTCCTTCTTCGGGATGATCGAAGGCTTGGAAGAGTACCTGGCCAAAAAGCGCAAGCGGGCCATCATGGAAGGGATTCTGTTTGAGGAAGAGCTGGACCGGGTACTTTCGTTCCGGCCCCGGATCGAGAAGCTGGTTACCAAAGACGTGAAGTCACGTACTTTTATTACGGCCGACGAACTCCGCGACGACATGGTGTCCAGCGTGTACGATACTACCTTTGAGGTAGTACGCAAGGGCATCGATACGGTGGTCGTGATCGACGACTCCATTGTGCGGGGTACTACGCTGGAAAAAAGTATCCTGAAAATGCTGGACCGGCTCGGACCCAAAAAGATCGTGATCGTGTCTTCGGCGCCGCAGATTCGCTTCCCCGATTGCTACGGGATCGACATGTCAAAAATGAAGGACTTTGTGGCTTTTCGGGCCATGCTCAAGCTGCTGGAAGAGCGGCAGATGGGGTACCTGCGCGAAGAGGTGTACGCCCAGTGCGCCGCAACCCTGGCTACCCGCAACGCCTACACCACCAACTACGTGAAAGCGCTGTACGAATCCTTTACAGACCAGGAGGTTTCGCAAAAAATTGCGGAGATCATCCGGCCGGACGACTTACAAGCCGAGCTGTCGGTTATTTTCCAAACCGTTGATAACCTGCATAAAGCCTGCCCCGACCACCTGGGCGACTGGTACTTTACGGGCAACTACCCCACGCCGGGCGGAAACAAGGTCGTGAACAAAGCCTACGTCAACTTCCACGAAGGCAAGCTCGTTAGAGCCTACTAGGGTTATAGATTTTTAAGCATCAACAAAAAAAGCAGAGGAGCCCATCGCTCCTCTGCTTTTTTTGTGAGGTTTGTAAGTACCTTACTCCAGCACCCGGATCACCACCCGGCGGTTTCGGGCCCGGCCCTCCTCGGTATTGTTAGGCGCTACCGGCCGGGCATCGCCAAATCCGATGGCCGAGATGCGTTCTTCCTCCGTGCCGCGGCTTATCAGGTACTGCCTTACGGCCCGGGCTCGGCCCTCGGACAACCGCTGGTTCACCTCCTCGCTGCCGGTATTGTCGGTATGGCCTTCCACAATAAATCGTAAGGCCGAATAGCGTTTGATCAAATCGCCAATGGCGTTTAGGGAACGATACGAAGCCTCGTCGATGACGTCGGTATCAGTGGCAAACCGAATCGGTACCGTCAGGAGCGAATCCAGGCGCTGCTGGAGGGCCAGCCGGTCGGCCTGGGACTGGCCGCTGGGGCAGCCATCGTTTTCGCGGGTACCAGGTACCTCCGGACAGCGGTCTATGCCATCGTGTACGCCGTCGCCGTCCGTATCGGGACAGCCGCCGTTTTCGTAAGTACCCGGTTTGTCGGGACACAGATCGCTCGGGTCAGGAATACCGTCGCCGTCGGTGTCGGGGCAGCCGCCGAAGCGTACCAGGCCAGGTACATCAGGGCAGGCATCAAATTGATCGTATACGCCGTCGCCATCGCGGTCGGGGCAGCCCCGCAACGTACCCGCCACGGTGGGGCATTCGTCCAGCCGGTCAATAAATCCGTCACCGTCCGTATCGGGACAGCCGCGGGTAGCCACCGGCCCAGCCTCCTGAGGGCAACGGTCTACATAATCGGGTATACCGTCCCCATCGGAGTCGGGGCAGCCAAAAAACTGGCTGGTACCGGGCACATCCGGACAGCGATCGCGGTCGTCGGGAATACCGTCGCCATCGCTATCTTTGGGCTTGCGGGTAAAGCGGTGCGTGAGGCTGAGCGCGAGAAAGCTAAACTTATCGTTGGGTGTATCGCTATACGAGGTACCTTCCTCTGGGTTGGTAAGGCGCCGCCCCGACGTAGCGTCCAGCTTGTCGGTACGGGCAAAGTAGAAGCGATAATCCAGTCCGAGCTGCCAGGTACGTGCCAATTGGTAATCAAACGCTACGCCCAGAGGAATGGTGCGCTCGGCCGTTCGGGTTACGCCCAGCCGCCCCCTGGGATTCCCCCAGCGTAAAAACAGCGGATTGCGGCCACTTACGTCACTATTGGTAAAACGTACCCGTTGGTTGGTTGTGAGGTCGTAGGCGTTGGAGCGAAAGTACATCATGCCAATTCCTCCGTACACGCTGATGTGCAGTTTTTCGTCGTCATAACGGCTAAACTGTTCCGTCAGGTCCCACTTGGCCAGCAGGTCAATGGCGCGGTAGTCGGCCACGAAATAGGAGTTAAAAAATTCGGTTTTTTCCCCGCCCAGTTTTCCGGTCGAAAAGTCAAGGCCCATGGTGAAGGCGCGTTGTACTTTCTGGTTTAGGCTGAAGCCCGCCATTCCCCGCATATCCTGCTCGCCCAGCTCGCCAAAAAACTGCGTTAGGCCGCCTCGTACCGTTATAGAATAAGGTGTGAGCTGCCGACTGGTCAGCGTTTTGGCAGCCGTGGGCTCGTCGGACTGCATACTGATCCGGCCCTGAGCCATGGCCGCTACGGATACAAAACACAGATAGCTCGCTAGTAAAATAAAACGCATCATAGTGTATGGGATCTCGCGGTATGAATAGCAAAGATAAAAATCTGTGCCTAACTCCCCCAATTTCACCCAATAAAATCAGGCAGTTAGCGAACTTTCCCTCCGGGGCTTGGTTTAAGAAAAGCGAATACCTATTAGTTTTGCGTCCCATCTTTGATCTAATACTTTCTCAATGACCGTAGTACCCTATAAGGATAAAGATAGCCGTAAGCGCGAGCAGGTGGCGGAAATGTTCGATAATATTTCTCCTAAGTACGACCTCCTCAACCACCTCCTGAGCGGGGGGATCGATATTTACTGGCGCAAACGCGCCGTGCGGCTGCTGCGGAAGGCCCAGCCCAAAAAGATCCTTGACATCGCCACGGGTACCGGCGACTTCGCCATTGAGGCCTTGTCTTTAAACCCCGACAAGATCATCGGCGTGGATATTTCGGAAGGAATGCTGGCCGTGGGCCGCGAAAAAATCCAAAAGCTAGGCAAGCAGGACATCATCGAGCTCCGCACCGGCGACTCGGAAAGTTTGCCCTTTACAGACAATTATTTCGACGCCGTTATCGTTTCGTTTGGAGTACGGAATTTCGAGAATCTGGCCGCCGGGCTCCGTGACATGTACCGCGTCCTGCGGCCCGAAGGTACCTGCGTGGTGGTAGAGTTTTCCAAGCCCCGCTCGTTTCCGTTCAAGCAGCTGTACAGCTTTTATTTCCGGTACATTTTGCCTACCATTGGCAAGGCCATTTCCCGGGACAGCTCGGCTTACAAGTACCTGCCCGAGTCGGTGCAGGCCTTTCCGGACGGCGCCGATTTCCTGGCTATTTATGAAAAAGCGGGTTTTAAAAAAACTAAATGCATACCACTTACCTTCGGGATTTGCTCCATTTACATTGGCCAAAAGTAGTTGTTGGGATTGGCCTGGCTTTTCTTACCATCCAGGAGAGTAAGGCGCAGGGGACGGGCTACGTGCGTCGGCACCTGGAGTTTTACGACGACAAACCCATTCACTATGGATTCCTGTTTGCCATGCCCGTTACCCGCTTCAACATCCAGCGGAGCGACCAGTACCTGCAAGGCAGCGATTCGCTGTACCTGATCCAGTCGCCGCGAAAAGCGGCTTTTCGGGTCGGGGTGATTGCCAACGCCTACCTTAGCGAGCATTTCGATCTCCGTACTACCCCCGGCATTTCGTTGTACGCGCGCTCGGTCGATTACCGCTTTACCGGCGGAAGTACCCGGCCCGAAACCCGGGAGTCCACCTGGATCGAAATCCCGGTACTGCTCAAGTACAAGTCTACCCGCCGGGTGAATACCCGCATGTACCTGCTGGCCGGCATGACGCTGGGCATCGAGACCAACGTGAAGCGCAGCCGCGCCAATGGCCCTTCTGGAAGTCGGCTTGATACCCAAACGACGGACCTCACGCTGGACTACGGCGTCGGCTTCGAGCAGTTTTTTGAGTTCTTTAAGTTTTCTCCAGAACTGCGCTTTTCGCACGGCATGGTCAATTTGCTCCGTCCCACGGACAGCACCTCCGGCCTGGGGCTAAACCGACTCACGTCGCACGCCGTGACGCTCTACATCAATTTTGAGTAAGTACCTCTGGAAATCAGTTGCTTCCATTTTTTTTGCTATTTTTTTGATAAAATAGTTGCACAGAACAAATCACTCCTCCATATTTGCAGTCCCAAACGACAACAAAAAGGGGTTCTTAGCTCAGCTGGTTCAGAGCACCTGCCTTACAAGCAGGGGGTCGGGGGTTCGAATCCCTCAGGACCCACATTCAAAAAGCACTTACGATCCTTCGTAAGTGCTTTTCT
The DNA here is from genome assembly GCF_014202275.1 of Rhabdobacter roseus. GTDB lineage: Bacteria > Bacteroidota > Bacteroidia > Cytophagales > Spirosomataceae > Rhabdobacter > Rhabdobacter roseus. The sequence goes on from NZ_JACHGF010000001.1 coordinate 55,988, forward strand.
TTTATACGCTTGTCCCAAGTACCTTAGCTCCCCCTCACTCGAGCGAATTCAGGAACCGAATCAGACCAGCCACGTCCAGGATATGATCCACGACGGTATGCAGAATGGCGTACTGGGGCATGTACCCGGCCTGGGCGGTTTCGGGGAGCTGCGCCACGGTGACGCCCCCGGCCTTTTTGATGGCGGTGAGGCCGTTGGTACCGTCCGAATTGGCCCCTGACAGCAAAATGCCGACCAAGGCAGGCCCGTATACTTCGGCGGCGGACTCAAAGGTGACGTCCAGCGAGGGGCGGCTGAAATTGACTTTCTCCGAGTCGTCCAGCGAAAAGAGCTGCTGTTTTTCCAGCAACAGGTGGTAATCAGCGGGAGCCAGGTAGATGTTGCCGGGCTGAATGGGGTCCTTGTCTTCTACCTCGCGCAGCGGTAGGGCCGACTTCAGCGCCAGGATGTCCAGCAGGGTAGAGTCGCTGGAGTTTTTGCGATGCAGCACGATGATCATCACCAGAGGGACCCGTGGCGCTAGGGCCGGAAGCAGGTGCAGCAGCACTTCGATACTTCCGGAAGAGCCCCCGACGACCACGGCCCGGCAGGGGGGTGTTAGTCTATTTTCCTCCATATCTTTTCTTTATTCATGGGTTTGAACTGGGATTGTATGGTCGAAAATTTCAGCGTTTCTTTGGCACCTAAGGCTAAGTACCCCAGCGGGCTCAGGCTTTCGTAAAATAGGTTAAGTACCCGGTCCTGGAGGTCTTTGTCAAAGTAGATCAACACGTTTCGGCACAGGATGAGGTCAAATTCGTTGAAGGAGCGATCCGAGACCAGGTTATGGGTCGAGAAAACCATCTTTTGGGCCAGCTCTTCGTCAAACTTGGCCTGCCCGTAATGAGCCGTGTAGTAGGAGGAAAAATCTTTGGTACCTCCGGATTCAATGTAGTTTTCGGAATACTGCTTGAGTTGGTTCAACCCAAAAATACCCTTGCGTGCTTTTTCCAGTACTTCCGGGTTCAGGTCAGTGGCGTACAGCAGCGATTTGTGCAGTAAGTTAGCCTCTTTGAGCAAAATAGCCATGGAATAGACTTCCTCGCCCGTAGAGCAGCCCGCGTGCCATACCCGAATAAAAGGCTTCGCCGCAATGGATGGAAGTACCTCCGCGCGCAGACACTTGTAAAAGAGCGGGTCCCGAAACATCTCCGTGACGTTGACGGTGATTTCTTCCACAAAACGCCGCAAGTAGGTAGAGTCCGTCCGGACCCGGTACCTGAGCTCCGCAAAGCTGGGGAATTTGTCCAGCCCGTACAGACGGGTAATCCGTCTTTTCAGCGACGCCCGGGAGTAGTTGGTGAAGTCGTACCCGTATATATCAAACAGATCATTCAGCAAGATGTCAATTTCCTCCTCTTCTATCATGGCCAACGCTTAAATACTTGCTAACATCTCTAACAGCTTGTCTACATCAATGGGTTTTGAAATATATCCGTCGGCTCCGGCCCGCAGGCATTTTTCCCGGTCGCCTACCATGGCTTGGGCAGTTACCGAAAACACGGGCGTATCCTTCCGCTTCTCGATGCCTTTGATGCGGGGGATGGCCTCGTACCCGTCCATGTCGGGCATCATCATATCAATCAGGATGGCATCCACGACTTCGTCGGTTTGCAAGAGCTCCAGGGCTTCCTGAGCGTCCTGGCGGGAGATACAATCAAATGATTTTGCACGTAGCGTAGCCGTAAGTGCAAAAATATTTCTTGCATCATCATCAATGATCAGTATCCTTTTTTTGCTCATGCTGGTAGCTTCCTTAAGTAAAGCGTGGGTTAGTGAATCAATCATTAGGGGGGGACTTAGCCTCTTTCGTACAACCAAACCCGCAGCAGCGAAATGAGCTGGTCTATATCGACGGGCTTGGTAATGTAGTCTGAGGCCCCGGCTTGTATGCATTTCTCGCGGTCGCCGGTCATGGCCTTGGCGGTTACGGCAATCACCGGCAGGTTTTTCCATTTATAGTTTTCCCGGATTCGCCTGGCGGTTTCGTAGCCATCCAGCTGGGGCATCATCATATCCAGCAGCACCACGTCAATGGCCGGATTCTCCTGTAGCTTCTGCAACGCTTCTTTGCCGTCCAGGGCCGTTACGACGTTCATTTTATAGTTTTCCAGGGCTTTGGAGAGGGAGAAAATGTTTCGCACGTCGTCGTCGGCTACCAGTACCGTTTTGTTGTTCAATATTTCGCCCAGAGCGCCTGATTTTTTGGACGAGGCAGGCTCCGTTTTGCGCTTGCTTTCTTCCACCAAATGCAGGAAAAGCGATACTTCATCCAGCATACGTTGGTACGAATGGGCGGTTTTCACAATGATGGAATCCGCGTACTTCTTTATTTTTAACTCCTCGGCCATGGACAGGCTTTTGCCCGTAAAAATAATGATGGGCAGGTTTTCCAGGCCCGGGTTTTTCTTGGCTTCCTCCAGCATTTCGTAGGCCTTCTGGTCCGGAATACCCATATCCAGAATCACACAGTCTACTTCCTTTTTCTTTAAAGCCTCTACCCCTTCCGATATATCGCTTTTCAGCTCGGAACTAATGCTGAAAGTCTCCAGGAAGTAAGCCAGGGCTTTGGCGTGCTTGGGGTTGTCCTCCACAATCAGTACCTTTTTGGAGTTGCGGTTGAGGACGTACTCGATCTTCTTGAATACGTCTTGCATTTGTTCGTAAGCCACGGGCTTGTCGATGAAGTCAATGGCTCCTTTCAGCAGGCTTTCGTTTTTGAGCTTATGCGAAGACATGATATGGACCGGGATGTGCCGGGTAGCGGGGTCGGCCTTGAGCTGATCCATGACCTCCCAGCCGCTGATAACGGGCAGCTGGATGTCCAGCAGTATGCCCAGGGGCTTGTAGGCAACCGCCAGCCGAAGGCCTTCGTCGCCCCGTACGGCCACAATGCCCTTGTAGCCTTGCTGGCGGGTGTAGTCCAGCAGGGATTTGGCAAAAAGGGTGTCGTCCTCGACAATCAAAATGACTTTATCCTGCTCGGTGATGGTACTTCTATCGTCGGGGATGGCCTCCGGAATCACGGGACTGATGTAGGGCTTCACTTTGGCGGCCGACTTCACCTGCGAATGGTCAGTGTCCTGATTCGTGGCAATAGGGGTACTTAGAGGGGAAATGACCGGGTAAGCTGCCCCCGACTTCGCCTTGGAAACCGGAATAAGCACCGTAAACTGGCTCCCCTGGTTCACCTGGCTGGACAGGCTTATTTCGCCGCCCAGGAGCTTCACCAGCTCCCGGCTGATGGACAATCCCAGGCCGGTTCCGCCGTATTTGCGTTTGGTGGAGCCGTCGGCCTGCTGGAAAGCTTCAAAGATCAGGTGCTGTTTTTCGGACGGAATACCAATTCCCGTATCCTTCACCACAAAGCACAGGGTATTTTCGTTGGTGGCTTGTCGCTGTACGTGGAGGCTTACGGTACCTTTGGCGGTAAATTTGAGGGCGTTGGAAATAAGGTTTTTCAGGATTTGCTCCAGCCGCATCTTGTCTACTTCAAAGACCGCCGGGACGTCTTTGTCAATCTTGATTTCAAAGGCCAGCTTTTTCTCGTTGGCCAGGGGGGTGAACAGCGATTTCAGATCTTCGGTAATTTCCTGCACAGAAACGTCCTGGTAATCCAGGCTCATTTTACCGGCTTCAATCTTGGACAGATCCAGGATCTCGTCGATCAGGCCCAACAGGCCGTTGCCGGAGGACTGAATCACCCGGGCGTACTCGATCTGCTCGTCGTTCAGGTTCTGTTCGTTGTTCTCCGAAAGCAGGCGGCTCAGCAACAAAATGGAATTGAGGGGTGTGCGCAGCTCGTGCGACATGTTGGCCAGAAACTCGGACTTGTAGCGGGTACTTAGCTCAAGCTCTTCGGCCTTTCGCTGTATCTCAAAGTTCTTTTCTTCCAGTAAGCCACTTCGTTCTTCGAGCTCTTCGTTGGTTTGCTGGAGCTCTTCCTGCTGCACCCGCAGCTCCTCTTCGGAGGCCTGTAGTTTTTGCGACTGTGCCTCTAGCTCCGCGTTCAGGTTTTCCAGCTCGGAGTGTTGCGTCTGCAATTCTTCGGATTGCGCCTGGGTTTCTTCGAGCAAGTTCTGTAGCCGCAAGTGGTCCAGCGCGGCATTGATCCCGATGGCCATGGCTTCCAGGTTGGCCTGTAAAAACTCCAGCTCGAGCGGCTCCGGCTTTCTTAACAAACCTATCTCTATGACCCCAATGCATTGGCGGGCGTAGAGCAGCGGCACAATGACGAGCGTGGTAGGTTGTGCCGCCCCCAGGGAAGACGATACAGGAAGGTAGTTTTCGGGCAAATCATCCACGATCAGCATTTTTTTGCTTTTGATCACCTGCCCCACCAGGCCTTCTCCCACCGCAATCCGCTCCGGCGCCCCCAGAGCCGCGTAGCTACCCGCCAGCTTGTAGTGAAACCCACTGTCCACGATGTAGATGGTACCCAGGGGCGCACCCACGTAGCTCACCAGGGTGTCGATCAGGTTGGCCGCCAGCTTTTTGAGGTCGCGCTCGCCCCGGATGGCATCGCTCAGCGCCACGGCCCCCGTCTGGAGCCAGGTTTTATTATTAAGGTCGTTGAAGGTATGCTCAAGCGAGTGGGTCATTGTGTTCAGCGCCCGCGAAATCCGCCCGATCTCGTCATCCTTGTCGTCAGTGCTTCGGGCCGAATAATTCCCGGCGGCGATCTCTCGGGTGATGCCCTCCATGACGGTGATCCGGCTAGCCGTTTCGGCGTACCTGGCTTCGGCTAGCTGCTGCTGGGCAATCCGGCTGTCCAGGTCTCGTTTGATGCGGATGTACGCAAAAAAAGTAATCAGGATGGAGATAAGGGCCGCCAGTAGCAGCAGTAACGGCGTATACGTAATGTAGGCACTTTGCTGGCTTAACCGGCTCTCCAGGAGTTTATTTTCTTCTTTTTTGATGTGGTCTATGACCAGCCGGAGGTCATCCATGATCTTTTTTCCCCGGAGCATTTCCTGATGGCGCACAACGGTATCCCGGGCAAAGGTTCGGCTTTGGCGGGTCAGGTCAAGTACCTTTTGCATCTGAGCAAATTTGGACTGATACAACCTTCTTACTTCCTCTAGGCTTTTTTGCTGGGTGGGGTTATCGGTAGTGAGGTCTATCAGGGTATTGTAGGTACCTGTTACTTTTTCGTAGGTTCCGTTGTAGAGCTGTAAGAACAACGGGTCGAGTGTAATAAGAAACCCCCGCTGGCTCGTCTCGGCATCCTTTACGTAGGAGATTACATTTTCGGCTTCCAGAAGTACCTGGTTGGTGTGATTGACCAGCTTGGAATTGCTGATGAGCTTCTGGGTGCTGTAAAAAGAGGCAAAAAGACTTACGATCAATAAGACAACCGAAAAAGAAAAGACAACTTGTAATTGCCGGATGATCGAATTGCTAGCGGATAATTTTGACATAGCGGTTTAGTAAGGCGGATTCAGGTACTTTTTTCAGGGTTGTTCGTTGGGTAGTTCGTCGGCCTGGGTGAGCGGTAAAACGATAATAAAACTAGCGCCTTCGTTTTCGCGGCTTTTGGCCGAAATAAGCCCGTTGTGTTTATCAATAATTTTTTTGGCAATGGCCAGCCCAATGCCCGTCCCTTCGTAGTTGGTGGGGTCATTTAGCCGCTGGAAAATCACGAAAATAAGATCCAGAAATTTTTCATCAAATCCTATGCCGTTATCATTCAGTACAATACGGCAGTACTTTCCCGTTGGGGAGGGCTCACTATTTATCTCTTTGTGCGCCACGAGCTCGGCGCTGATCGTAACAAGAGGCGCTACGTCTTTCTTCGAAAATTTAAGCGCATTGCTGATCAGGTTTTGAAAAACCTGGCGTATCCGGCTGGGTATGGTCTCGATGATGGGTAGTTGATCCACCCGAATCACGGCCTCTTTCTCCCGAATCAAATCATCGAAGTCCTCTACCAGCTCGTTGATCAAACGGTTGAGATCCGTTGGCTGAAACTGCGCCGTGGCCGATAGCCGCGAATATTCGAGGAGGTCATTGATGAGCTGAGACATCCGGGCCGATGAGCTGATGGACCGGCTCAGGTAGGAAAGCGCCTCTTCGTTGCCGGGCAGGTACTTTTCCTTAATGATGGTATTGAATGTCTGTATTTTCCGGAGGGGCTCTTTGAGGTCGTGGGAGACTACCCACGTAAATTGCTGGAGCTCATGGTTGGCGCTTTCCAGCTCCGCGTTTTTAAGCAGAAGCTCTTTTGTTCGCACTTCTACCGTTTGTTCCAGCATCTCGTTGGCCATTTTTTGCTGGTGAATATCCGTAAAGGTACCTACCCACCGCACAATGCTACCCTGCTGCTCGACGGGTACTACCCGAAGGCAGTAGTAGCGGTAGGCCAGCGTTTGGAGATTTTTCAGACGTACTTCGCATTCAAATTCCACGCCCCGGGCAAAATGCTCTTCCCACTTATCGCAGAGGTGGTCGTCCGGGTGGGTTTCGGGGAAAGTACCCGCGTCCGGGGAGTAATGAAACCACTGCTCATTCACGTATTCAATCCGGCCGTCGGTAGCTACCGTGAAGGCAATCTGAGGCAGCGACTCCAGCACAAAACGAAGCTCCTGCACGCGTCCGGCTAGTTCTTCCTGGGCCTGCTTCCGGATCTCTATTTCCTGCTGCAGGGAGTTTTGGATGGCTTTTAGCTCCTGCTGCTGCTCGTAGAGCTTATTGAAGGTTTTTACTTTCAGGATCAAAATATCCGGGTCAACGGGCTTGGTGATGTAGTCGATTCCGCCGGAGGTATAGCCCTTGGTGATGAATTTCTTCTCCCGGTTTACGGCCGAAAGAAAGATGATCGGGATGTCTTTGGCTTTGCTGTAACCCGCAATGGCCTCGGCTACCTCAAAGCCATCCATGCCGGGCATTTGTACGTCCAGTATGATGAGCGAGTAGCTGCTTTTCAGAATTTTTTTTAGAGCCTCTTCACCTGACTCAGCCGTATCCGTTTGAAAATTATGCAGCTCGAGTATTCTTTTTAGCGGAAGGATATTTTCGGGCCTGTCATCAACAATAAGAATCATAGCTGTTATATAGCGGTTTGGACAAGTAAAAAGATGCCCTGGTACCACAGATAACCACTACCCCTGCACCAGGCAGCGGCTACCTTTTCGGGGCAGAACTCTATTCATATTCAAATCACGCGGAAGGGAAAGTGAGCAAAGATACGAATTGAATTTTGAATAGCGCGGTATTTTGGCCGTTGCCGCGCAGGGGATTGCCTGAAAGCGCTGTAAATGAACGGCTAAACTACCTTGCAGACACTAGCAATGCGCCACCCACTCCGCCTACGGCCCTATACGTAAGCCAAAAAGAGGGTAGTTGCAGAAACAAAAACGGAGCCCGTGCGCCAGCCGACGTGCTATTTGTGGGCCGTCTTGTGCAGGTACTTTCTTTTGTATTCCAGGGGAGTCATGTCGGTCACTTTTTTGAAATGCCGGTAAAAATTGGAGACATTGTTAAAGCCACACTCAAAGCAGATCACTTCCGTAGCCAGCCGGTCGTCCACCAGGAGCCGACAGGCGTGGCTGATGCGGATCTCGGTCAGGAAATCGTTGTAGGTTTTGTTGGTCATGAGCTTGAAGTACCTACAGAAAGAAGTCACGCTCAGGTTGGCCACCGAGGAAACATCCTTAAGGCTGATCTCTTTTTTGTAATTAGAGAGCGTGAAGGCATACACGGTGTTGAGCCGGAGCGTCTCCGAATCGTTGGATTTATAGAAGGCATTGGCCGACGCAATGCTGCTAACTTCTTCGGTCTCGGCCAGGATCTTGAGGATCGTCAGGAGCAGAATGAGCCGGTCCAGATTGTGGGCGTCGGCGGCGGCGTACATGAGCGGAATGATTTCCTCCCGGGCTTTGCCTTTGATAACGAGGCCCTTCCGGGCTTTTTCGTAAAGCTTCGGGATGAGGTAAGCCTCGGGCAAGTGCAGCAGGTCTGCGCCCAGGCAGTCGGGCAGAAAATGGATGATGATCACTTCCGCCGTGGCGTGGGAGCTGCTGCCTTCTTCGACCCGCCAGGTATGCGGCAAATTTTCACCCAGCAAGATCAGCTCGCCATCCGAGAAGTTACTGATGTCGTCGCCGATAAATCGTACCCCTTTGCCTTTGATGAGGTGGTGAAGCTCCAGCTCCGGATGGTAGTGCCAGACGGTCCCAAAGGCCGACTCCTTCTCATGACGAATACTGAACGAATTCTGGGATTTAAGCGGTACTCGGTGAAAATGGGGTTTCATGTATTCTAAGTGACTTAGTGGGTTGTTTTTACAGCGTACATCAAGAAAGTTTAGGTTAAAGTAATACAATGAGGTTTCTTGTATAAGTAAACACGAAGATACTTGCTATTTGCTCAGCAGCTAGTTACATCAGGAAAAATCTTTTCGTAACCACGAGCCGTCTTTGGTCCTTTCCGCAGGTACCTGCTTACTTCGTCCATTGTAAATCCTCGCGCTGATAAAAATAGAAGCGTCCGGTTTCGTCACCTACCAGTAGGTTGAGGGAATTACCTGGCCCCAGGTACCCTACAGTCGGCGAACAGGCGTGTTGTCCCTTATTGATCCGTTCATTTTTAAATTGCACCGCTACGGGATACTCATAAACGGGCCGGGCTTCGGTACCTGCGTTTCGCAGGAAAAGAACCGCCGCGCCGTTTTCCGGGAGGCGATACGGCAGGCCGCGCGTCGGCTCGGGGATGGTGGCGTAGCGCGGGGTACCTACGAGCAAATCTTTCACGCCGTCTTGGTCCCAGTCTACGAGCACAATCTTGGAGCGGCCCGTTTCGCCACCTTTTTTCCAGTTGGCCCGGATGGGGATACTGTCGCCGATGGTGAGCTTACCGCCATCCTGGAGGTTGTAGGTGTCGAGCTGCCAGTAAAGATGGAACTCGTCGTCGGTGTCGAGGCAGATGTAAGCGTTGCGATCGCCCAGTTGGCCCACGCCCGGCTGCACCCGCCAGGTACCGTGCAGGTCCAGGCCATCTACGTAAAGCGGGCGCTCGGGCTGCAGGTACGGCTTTTCCCGAGTACCGGTGTTGACGTAGATATTGAATTTTCCCCGGCTGTCGCCCGTGAGTAGATCGGGCAGCCCGTCGCCGTTCCAGTCGTAGACGGTAGGGCAGGAGTACCCCCAGCGACTCTCGACCGGCCCCTGCACCGACTGGTTGTAGCCCGGCTGAATGTGAATGGCGTAGCCTCCGGCCTCGACCGCTACCGGGCTATGAAACTTCGGATGGGCATCATTACCCCGATTTTCAAAAAAATAAATAAGACCCAGGGAGGTACCTGAAATAATGTCCAGATCGCCGTCGCCGTCCCAGTCGGTGAGGGTAGGTACTACCAGGGAGCTCCCGTAGAGGTCGGGGTGGGTTTGTAGCAAGTGGACGGGCTCCGCAAACACCAGGGCACCATTGGACAGCTGTTTATCTTCTGCTTTATAAAAATAAATACCTCCCTCGCTGGACACGATGAGGCCTTTCGCCCCCGGCCCGTCAAAAAAGGCCAGGTACCCATGAATGGCCGGATTGCGGTGCATCAGCCCCCGGGGGTTTACGAGGTAGGTGGCTTCCCCCAGCGTTTCGGTGTGCTCGTCGATTCGGTAGGCGTGCAGGTTGCCCAGGGTAGTACCGCAGAGCAGGTACTTTTGCCCCCGAAAAGTATAGAGCGTGTAGCCTTCCAGCGAGAAGTACGTTTGGTCCAGTGAGGTGAGGGGTTTTACGTTCAGAACCGGGCTGTCCAGGCTAGACACAAAGGCCCCGTACATACCGGACTTCGGCAGCGGGTTTTGCCAGAAGCCTTCGGGACCGTAGGCGCGGCGCGCGTGCCGAACCGCTGGGTCAGGATGCTCCTGGTAGGCGCTGTCGGCTACGGTAAAAAGAAAAAGGTACCTGGAGGGGGCTAGTTCAATCACACCAAAACGGCCAAAGCCCCGGGGAAGGCCGTGAATCGCGATCGGTTTTGGCGCGGAGAAATCCAGGGTGCTTTTCTGGAATTTCCCGTAGTGAAGCGCTTGTCCCACTGCCCAAAAACCGTAGGCCTCGCCCCGGCTGTTTTCCAACAGCACGGACCGGCCGTAGGCCTCCTGCTCAAAGGGTACGGCTATTTTTTTCGGCTCCGAAAAGACAGGTACCCCTTCCGGGCTGTACTTTTCAAAGGCATGGTAATAAGTACCTGGATTGTATCTGTCGCTGGAAATAAACAGATCCGGGTACTTGTCGGCGTTGGCCCGCGCCATGCCCAGCAGGAAGCCATTGACCGACGGCAGCGCGAAGCGGTCGTAGGGGAGGGTACTTTTCAGCGGCTTTCCGCTTTCCGGGGTACCTGTCTGCCCCAGCGCGTCTTTTTTTCCAAACAACGCCAGCCACAGCACCAGCCCGATTACGATTTTTTGCACGTCTTAGGTACTTATAGGATTATAATTTTAAGTCGGAAGGTACCTCTGCGAAGTAGAAGCCCCAGCCTCTTTTTAACTGATCTACTTTGATCAAAATGGTATTTTCTCCTTGGGGGAGCGACACGGTGATCAGGTCCTGGTTGGGCTCAGCCTTGCGGGATACCGGCCTGTCCAGCACCAGCTTCCCGTTGATCCAGACCCGTACGCCGTCGTTGCTGCCTACACCAAAGGTTTTCGTTTGGGCTTTTTCCAAATGAACAGATCGATAGGCGTAGGCAACTACGTGTTCGTTGGGCGAGAAAAGCCGGCTGAAATCCACGTACCCGGAGGTGAGGTCCTGGTACTTGCGCCAGGGTACCTGCTGGCCGTTTTTGGCAAGGTAGGTTTGGCTGGGTACAAAGCCTCGCTCGGGCGCAAAGGCCGTCGCCAGGCCTTTGAGGTCTTCGTTCTCAAAGGGGCCCACGATCCACCAGTCGGTGTAGAAGATGGCGGCCGAGGTTACTTTTTTCAAAAAAGCGTTCAGGTTGCCGTAGGTTTCGGGTACATCGCCGATGGCCTTGATGTGGTGTTTTTCGATAATCCGGTTGAAACGAGCCAGCGCCTGCGGCATGTCCTGTCGGCTGAGGTAGGCTGTGCCGCCGATGGAGTAGAAAAAAAGCTTGGTGTAAAGTACCGGCAGGTAGGCCAGCTCCACCCGCCCGGCCAGGGCGGAGTCGGCCGCGGCGGCTTCGTGCGCTAAACGGAACAAGCTATCGGCCTTCTGGATCGTGGCCAGCCCCAGGTAGTTTACTTCCGTAGGTTGCGACCAAATGCTGAAGTAGACGCTGTCGGGCTGTACTTGCTCGTGCAGCAGCCGGATGTACTGGCTCAGGTAAGGCGCGGCGGCGCCGTACACCTGCTGCACAAACTCGTCTATGAGCGCCTGGGCGTCTTGCTCGGGATTCCACATGAGCTGCGCAAAGACCCACGCCCGCAGCTCCGAAAACTCCCCGCCTCCCTGCTCCGGTACGTTATTGCCCTGGGCAAAAAGCCCGATCACGCCCTGGTCGGCGTAAAACTTCACGTCGTGCTTGAGCGTCTCAAAATTGGGAAAAGGCATGAGGTACTGCGCAAAGTCGGTGAAGTAGTCCCAAATGGTGATGCGCTTGGCGATGCTTTTCCACTGGGCCAGGCGCTCGCGGTAGCGCTCGTGGTGCGCACAGGCTTCAATGGGGTGCGCTGAGCAGTAGTTGTAGTGGCACAGCCGGATGGTCAGGTTGTCGGCGGGGCGAATGGTTTTGGGGGGTACTTCGGTGTAGGCGTAGGCCAGGGTTTGTAGTTTGATGGCGGGATGGTGCTTCGCTACGGTATCGGCGATCTGGTTCACGAACGCCAGCAGCGAGCCCGCATGGCTGCCTTCGGCTTCGTCCAGCGCCCGGCAGTTGTTACAGGTACAGTAGCCTTCGCCGTCGTTTTGATCCACCGAAAACACGTTGGCGCGGGGCTGCTCCTGGATCCAGTCAAGTACCTGCCGGGTGGCTACTTTCACTACCTCCGGGTTGGTGAGGCACAGCTGCGCGTCTTTGCGCTGGCGTACACCGTCTATTTCGGAAAAGTACTCCGGGTGCTGGGCAAAGTACCTTTGGGGCGGTACCAATTGATAAAACGTATGCACAAACGGGTAGGTGATATAGCTTCCGCCCAGGGAGTCGGGGATGGGCACGATGCTGGGGTTGAGCCGGTTGTGGACGGCCCACTCGGTGTCGTAGGCTTCGCGGTACCAGGCTTCGCGGTATTCGAAAGCGGGCCGCTGCCGCTCCTCGATCGGGGACAGGCGCAGGGTACTTTGCGGGGGTACTTTCACCACCTCCCGTGTGTACCACCGGCAGCCGAGGTAGTCCGAGAGGTACCCCAACACACCGTACAAAGTACCCCGGCTACCGCCACCTGCGATGAGCAGGTACTTCCCATCGGAGCGAATGAGGTACTCTTCGGGGCCAAAACGGGCTGTGTCCAGCCCGCTGAGTACCGCTGGGGGTATTTCTTGGAAGCCAACGTATATGAGCCGCTCCTCTGGCCCGGCCTGGTGGGTGATCTCTAGCTTGCAGCCGCTGATTTTTTCGAGGTTCTTTTGGAGCTCGGCGGCGGCATACTGCTCCGGCTGGCTCGCCTGGGCCGAAACGAAGATTTTGTAATCGCTCTTTCCGTTGGAAATCAAACTACTGCCCGATGAGCAGCCGAAGAAAAGAAACGCGACCAGCGTGGTAAGTACCAGGACGGTACTGGCTATAAGGTACTTCATGAGAGGAGGTTGGGTTTAGGAAGGGGTACTTTACTCAATGCAAGGAATACAAACGCCCCTCGCCCGGCAAAAAGGTAGCCTTCAGGGTATGGGTTTTTGGGTCAAAAGGTACTTGCACGGGTTTTCCGGTGGCCTTGGAGATTTCCTTCACCCGCTTCACCGAACTACCCACCCGAAAGCTCAGCTCCTTGGCTTCTTTGAATGACTTATTGACCACCATGATGTACTCTTGGGTGTCGGTTGCCTGGTCGGTGAAGCGGCTTAGAATCACGTCCGCGTTTTCATCCAGTACCTTCCACACAAAGTCGGCCGGGGGATGGGCCGTGCCGAGCCAGAGGCTATCGCCGGTATGGTACACTTCGCGTGCGTCCAGCCGGATCAGCGTTTTGCCCAGTTGCTTCATCTCGCCGTTCAGGATTTTGAAGGGTTCGTAAAGATCCGTTTTCACGCCCGCGGAGTCGATGATACAAGGCGAGAAGGTAAGTACCTCGGAATGCCGGATCTGGGTCCAATACGGAAACCACACCGGATTTTTAACGCCGTAGGCCAGGTTGGAAAAGCCATTGAGCCGCATTTCGTCGGCATTGGGGCGGCGCAGCTCCTCCACGCCGCTGAAGTACATGCCAAAGGATTGCAGGCAGGAAGACGTCTTGACCCCGTACCGCAGCCCCAGCCGCCGAATGATGTCCAGGTTATTGAAGTGCGTTTTTTCCAGGCGCTGCTTGCGCTTGTAGGGGTAATTGTCAAAAGCCAGGTAGTTCAGGTTTTCTTTCCCCACGCCTTCGATCCAGCGGGTTAGGAAGCCCTGCTCGTAGTTGTTCACGGCCCAGTCGGGCAGGTGATTTACGTAGGCGTCGCGGGTGGGGTCCAGGCGGGTCACCAGGCGCTGCAGGTCAATGGCTGATTGGAGCCGCGCGGAGTCGGGCTCGTCCGTGATGTAGTAGCCCGCCAGGGCCGGGTGCGCCCGGTAGTCGTTCACCATCGCCCGGATGGCTTCCTCGCCCTGGTTGATGCGGGCGTCGTAAGCGTACACCTTCAGGCCGTGTTGACGGGCCATGTCCAGGGTCTTGAGGTTTCCGGCGCGGTCGCTGGCCACACCCGGCCCTATATTAAAAATAACATCCACGTGCGCTTCTTTAAGTACCTGGTACTGCGCGTCGGTGAGGAAATCAGCGGGGGGCGGCGAATAGATACTGATGAGGAATTCGGGTTTCTTTTTCTGCCCCGAGGCGGGTAAAGCCACCAGAAGCGATAGGCTCATCAGCCCTAGTGAGAATAGGTGAAGGTACCTCATGGTAGAAAAACTAGTGCGTTGTACTCATACGTAAATAATCCTGGTAGGCTTTTTCCAGGTCGGGCTTTCCGTTGGGTGGGGTACAATAAAGCAGTACGCCGTAGCCGAGCTTGAATTCTTCGCCTTTTTTAACCGTAACCGTACTTTTTTCGCCCTGCTTCATGGCCTCCCGACCGAACGCATTGGCCGCCACCAGTCCGTAGTCGCGCGCGTGGTACCAGCTGGGGCGGAAGTTGGTCGGAGCGGGCATGAGGGCCACGCCCAGGTACTTATCACCCACCGGCCCGCCGTAATCGATCCAGCGCGAGGCTTGGCCCCAGGTACCTTTACCGTCTTTGAGGCCTTCGGCATTGGTGATGTGGCCCTGGCCGTACTGCACCGTGAGGGGGGTACTCACCCGCACGCCCAGCCCCATTTCTTCCTGATCGCCAAAAGAAAAATCCCCTGCCTCGGACGAGTAGGTACTTTGGATAAGCAGCAAAGTACCTTCGGGCCGTACCAAAAGGGTGTACTTCACCCGCTCGGCCAGGACGCGCTCCTTGCCGTCGGTACTGAGGTAGTAGTTGCGCACGGTAAAAGTACCCTGGCCGGGGCCGCCCTCGGGCTGCTCCACAAACTGCTCATGCTCTACTTTGGCCTTCAGGCGCCAGTAGTCGTGGCCGTTGATGTCGCCGAAGCTCAGCCATATCCCCGGATGAAAAGTGGCGTGGTCTTTGGGGTCGCCCTCCTGGGGAGGGTTGTTGCGCGTGGCCTGGATGCCGCAGGGGGTACTTACGCTGGAAAAATGCGGACGCGTAATCACGGCATCTTCGTACACGTAGGTGGCAAAGGGTTGGCCGCCAATGGTGATGGTGAGCTTGCCCGGCTTTTGGGCAAACGCCACCACGGGGGGCTGGGCCTTTTTTTTCTTTTGGGCTAGGCAAACAGCCGGACCGGCCAGAAGGCTCACGAGGAGTAGCAGGCCCATGATTTGCTTATGAGGTACTTGTTTCATGTGTTTCTATGGTATAATATAGCCAGGGTGAAAAAGGAAAAGCAGGCCTGAGGTACTTTTGCCCAACTACCCCTGGTAGGGTAGTTCGTAGCCTTGGCGGTAGGTCCGTCCCAGCAGGGCCTTGGCTTTGTCTTCAAAACCGGGACATTGGACACGCTCTTTGGCCGCATCGTACGCGATGGCGGGAGCTCCCAACCGCGTCGCGATATTGGCCAGGTTGCACAGATTGACCGCCACCGCGCCTTTCTCGATCGGGGAGAGCAGCCGGGCGGGGTTATTTTCCCGAACGGCCGTCAGGAAGTTGGGTACGATGCTCTCGACGGGCTCCGGCGATTGGATTTTGCGCTGCTCCTTTCCTTGGGTCACCACCACACCGGCCCGGCCAAACTCCATTTTGCCTTCCGTGCCATAAATGACGTTGCCGTTGTCGTGGCCTTCGAGCTTATCGGGCGTCCAGAGCCGCATTTCGTAGATGATCTGATTGTCGTCGTACTCCAATATGGCGGTCTGGGTGTCGGGCGTCTGGTGGTCGTCGCGGTAAAAGTACTGCCCGCCAGAAACGACGATGCGGTTGGGGTAGCGGTCGCCCAGCGCCCACACGGCTACGTCGATCTGATGCACGCCGTCGTTGGTTATGTCGCCCCCGCCGTAGTCCCAGAACCAGTGCCACTCGTAGTGCCAGCGGTTTTTGGTAAAAGGTACCTTGGGGGCCGGGCCCAGCCAGCGGTCGTAGTCCACCCCGGCGGGTGGCGCTTCTACGGCGGCCTTCCCGATCGGTTCCCGAAACTGATGGTTAATGGCTTTTACGGTATGTACCTTCCCGATGATGCCCTGGTTGAGCTGGCGCATGGCTTCGATATGATCGCCGTCGCTGCGCCGTTGGGTACCGTGCTGTACGCATTTTCCGTACTGTTTGGCGGCTTTCACCAGCAGGTTGGTTTCCCGCACGTTATGGCTACAGGGCTTTTCTACGTACACGTGCTTGCCCGCCATGAGCGCCCACAGCGCGGCGGGCGTATGCCAGTGATCCGGCGTAGCGATGGTGACCGAGTCAATGGATGTATCGGCGAGCAACCGGTGGAAATCCGGGTATTTCTTAATCTGACCTTCGTTCGCGAGCCCCTTTACGGCCAGGGCCATTTGTCGGGGATCAACGTCCGAAACGGCTACCAGCTCGCAGCCTGAGGCAGTAGCAAAACTCTTGCAATGGCCTCCGCCTTTGCGTCCCGTACCGATGACGGCGTGCGCAATGCGATCGTTGGGCGAGTTGCGGGTCCAGGCGCTTTTGGCCAGGTAGGGGGCGGCAAGTACCCCCGCGCTACTCAGGGTGGCGGTCTTTATAAAATGGCGACGCGTTTTTGTGGGCATGATCAATCCAAGGTTAAATGAATGCCTTTAGGAATGGTTTCTTTTGCTTCCAAGTACCTTATCAGGATCAGAATCCTGGCTTTTTTTGAGGTACTTGCGAATGCGGCGGGGCTACTACTAGTACTTGCTATTTTCGGATACGGACTATTAGTAGCCGGGCAAAATACCCGCAGATGAGGCCAGCTTCGGGTAGGTACCATGTAAAAAGAGGGATGATGAATCTACTGGAAGATCACCATCCCTCTTTCGAAAAAAGGACAACACAAGGGTACTACCAGGGCTTGCCCGTGCCCTGGATCAGCCACATTTTGCCGTAGGGGTGGTCTTTGCTCTGGCCGGAAGGAATGTAGGGCGAAGTACCTATCCGATCCACCGCCGAGGTGTAGTTTACCAGGTAGCTGGGGTCGAGGTTGGGGCTGGGGTACATGTACCGTACGGGCAGGGCGGGGCCAAACTGGGCCACTTCACCCGCCTTGAGCGCCGGGTAGCCGGTGCGCCGCCAGTCGAACCACGACTGAATGCCAAACCAGGACGACAGCCATTTTTGCTCTAAAATCCGCTCCTGCTTGTTGGCGGCGGCGGCATAGCTCACGGCGGGCTGGGCGTAGTACTTCTCGAAGTCGAAGCTGGCAGCACTAAACACCCCGGCCTTCTCCATCGAAGCCCGAATGGCTTTCTTGTAATGGTCGGCGGGGTCCGTCAGGCCAAAGCTGCCCAGTAGGGCCGCTTCCGCCCGGATGAATTCCACCTCGCTGTACGTCATCAGGTTCATGGTCACGAGCGGGTCGGTATTTTTTCGGTACCGGTCATGAATGAACGAGACGTAAGGATTGCGCTCGTTGGGGTATACGGCCCCGTCGTTGCCCTTGTTGTAGGCCACGGCCTGCGTGATGGGCATCCCGATGGGCAGCCCCACGTACAGCGACGTATCGGCACTGGACGAGGCGGCCGGAACGTAGGTCACCGAGTAGGATTCGCCAAAGATATTGGTCACGGTCACGACTTTGGTTTGGGTTACGCCGGTGTCCCACTTGCGCTGTACGGGCTGTACCCAGCGGTGCAATCGGGGGTCGTTGAGTGCGTACAGTTTACTCACCAGCGGTTTTCCAGGCTTTAACAAAAAGTTCGGATTGGAGCTGTTGAGCGGACCGCCGGGGGCCGAGTTGTCGCCATTGGTACCCAGGTACGCGATGGAGGCGTCGTCGGCATTGCTGGCAAACGCCAGCGCGGTGGCTTCCTTGAATTCGGCCTCAATGTTTACGCCCAGGGCGTTCATTTCGGCTTTTTTGTCCACCAGCCGCAGGGCGTAGCGCAGGCGCAGGGAGTTGGCAAATTTCCGCCACTTGGCCGCATCTCCTTTGTACATGACGTCCGAAGTGGCACTGACGGCATCCTTGGCCTCCAGGCTACTGAGCAGGGCGCTGGCTTCGCGGAGGTCAGTCAGGATGCCCTTGTAGACGTCCGCCTGCGCATCGTATTTGGGGAAGAAAGTACTTGAGCCCGCCTTGAGCGCCTCTGAGTAGGGAATATCCCCGTACAAGTCGGTTAGTAAGCCAAACACGAATGACTTCATCGTGAGGGCGATGGCCTGAAAAAACCGGTTGTTGTCGCGCACGCCGTTGTCGTACACCAGCTGATTGTTCCGCAGGATGTCGTAGTACGTGTTCCAGGACTCTTGCGTCCAGGCGTACTGGTTGATCACCGCCGCACCTTCGTTGGTACCGGCCTGCATGTACTGCATGGCCGCCCCGATCTTCGATCCGTCTTTGCCCAGCGTAAATACCGTTTTGCCGGTGGTGGTAAGGACGTACGTCATAATAAAGTTGGAAGAGACGTTTTCCGGGCTATTGGGGTTTTTGTTGATTT
Organism: Rhabdobacter roseus; assembly: GCF_014202275.1. Lineage (GTDB taxonomy): Bacteria > Bacteroidota > Bacteroidia > Cytophagales > Spirosomataceae > Rhabdobacter > Rhabdobacter roseus. Next base: position 74,236 of record NZ_JACHGF010000001.1, read on the forward strand.
CCGTCAAATCCTCGCAGGAGGACAGGAAAAGACTCAACGTAGCCAGTAGGGTAATGCATATGGATTTGGTAGCTTTCATTTTGTCTTGTAGGTTAAAAATCAACGTTCAATCTAAATCCTAAGGAGCCGGTCCAGGGCATGACGTTGTAGTACTCCACGCCTTGGGTCCAGTTGCCACCCGTCTGGCGGAAAGCCCGCTCCGGATCAAGCCCTTCGATACCGGCCTTGGTCCACATGAAGAGGTTGTTGCCCACTACAGCCAGCGAAGCGTTCTGGATCTTGAATCGGCTCACAAACGACTTGGGCAGGTGGTACGAGACCGACACTTCCCGCAGCTTCACGTAGGTAGCGCTGTACAGGTTGCGGTCGGGGAAGGGGCGGTGGGAGTAGCGGTAGGCGCTGAAAGGGTCCAGCCATTTGCTGCCCGCGTCGCCCAGGTTTTCTACGTAAACCGTATTCCCGGCGGCATCCTTGGTGGCAAATACACCGGGGTTGAGGCTGGCATCCTGCACCCGGATGTTGGCTTCGGCACCAGGCCACGGAAAGCCGCCGTATTCGGCATTTCTCCCGCCTACCCAGTTGCCCAGGTACATTTCTGGATTTTCCTTGATTTGCTCAGACAGGCTGCGGTTGGGGTCATAAGGTACCCCCGAGATCGTTTCTTCCAGCTGTCCGTTATTACCCAGGAACATCATGGTATTGGAGAAGAAAGAGCCACCCTGCCGCCAATCGATGTTGGCGTACAGCGTAAAGTTTTTGTACGTAATACTGGGCTGAATACCCATCAGGAAGTTATGGTTAAAATTCCCGATTTTCGTTAGGTTATTCACGTCGTTATCCGTTTGGTAAAGACCGCCGCTGGTCACGATGGGGTACCCGTAGTAGGGCGAGGTCTGATCTTTTACCGTCAGCATGGGGGCCATGTAAATATCGCCGATCTGCCCGCCTTCGTAGGTACGTACTTCGGCTCCGCTGTAAGAAGTAAAGGCAAAGTACTTGATCCCCTCGGCCAGCCGCTTGATGTAGGTCCGGTTGCGGGTCAGGGTGAAGTTCATGTCCCAGCTGAAGTTCTCCCGCCGTATGGGCGTGGTCATGATGCCTAGCTCAAAGCCCTTGCTCTGCACCAACCCGGCGTTGATCTGCTTGCTGCTGGCTCCCGACTCGATCGGCGTACCAATGGACAGGATCTGGTTTTTGTTGCCGCGCTCGTAGTAGGTTGCTTCCAGGCCCAGGCGGTTGTTCAGGAACTTCATGTCGATCCCGATTTCGTGCGAGGTAGAAATTTCCGGTTTCAGGTCGGCGTTGCGTAAAGTACCTCCCATAAACATCCGCTTGGCCGTGCCCCAGTCCAGCGCGGTGGCGTAGGTCTGGATCAGGCTATACGGTGCTACGTCGTTACCTACCTGGGCGTAGCCCGCTCTCAGCTTGGCAAAACTGACCCAGCTGGGCATGGGTACCATTTCCGACACCAGCACACTGAGCGAGGCAGACGGATAAAAGTAGGAGTTGTTGCCTTTCCGGAGGGTACTTGTCCAGTCGTTACGGGCCGTCAGGTCCAGGTAGACCATGTCCTTGAAGCCCACCGAAGCCGAGCCGTATACACCGTACAGTACTTTTCTGGATAGCTCACTGCGGTTGGTGATGGTACCCGGTGCACCGTTAGAAATGGTGTACAAGCCCGGAATCACCAGCTCACTCGTGGAGTTATACAACCCGCGGTAGTTTTGTTCCAGGCGGTTGACACCCGCCAGTGCGTTCAGGCTCCAGTCTTCATTAAAGGTTTTTTTGTAGGAAAGAATCAGGTCCAGGTTGCCTTCTTTGCGGTAGTTGTTGGCAATTTCGTAGCCACCCTTCAAAGCCTCAAAGTTGTTGTAAGCTTTTTTGGCTTCCTGAATTTCTTCGTAGGAATCTCTCGAAAAGCGACCGGTAAGGGCAAAGGACTCGTTGATGTCGTAGTCGAGCTGGATTTTGCTCACGGTGCGGTCACGCTTAAAACCCGTCGGGTTTTCGTGCACCAGGTAGAAGGGGTTGTTTTGCTTATCCTTGTATTTGCGCTGTGCAAGCCCCTCCTGGCCGGGCAGCCAGTAGTCCCGCAGGTCGTTGATGTCCACCTGGGCGCCGGTTTCGTAGATACTCCGAACGGGATCATTCCGACTTCCGTCCAGGATAGGGCGGTTGTCCGAGCCCGACTCGGTCACGTTGAAGTTGACAGAAGCCCGCAGCTTATCGCTCAGGTTGTAGGTGGTGTTCAGGGCCAGGGTGAGCCGGGAGAAGTCCGTATTGGGTACTACCCCTTTATTGAGCATATTGCCCACCGACAGCCGGAAATTACCCTTGTCGTAGTTGCCATTCACCGACACGTTGTTGGTATTGGTAACGCCCGTCTGGAAGAAGTCCTTGAAACGGTTGGGATACGACACCAAAGGTACTTTCTGCCCGTTGGTGTTCCACAACGCCCACATTTCTCCCTTATCCAAGGCCGCGCCCCAGCTTTCATTTTCTTCTTGCTCCAGCACGTGCGCTCCGGTTTTGCCCGAGCCAAACTTATTCTGAACCTGCACGTACTGCAGCGGCTTATCTACCACCACGGCGGTATTTAGAGAAACGCCAATCCCTTTTTTGCCACCCGATCCTGACTTCGTCGTAATGAGAACTACCCCGTTACCGGCCCGGGAGCCGTACAGCGCGGCTGCACTCGGGCCTTTCAGGATGGAGACGTTGGCAATGTCGTTGGGGTTGATGTCGGCGATGGGATTCCCCATATCGGCCCCGGCAAAGGCATTGGCCATTCGGTTGGCCACGGGTACCCCGTCGATCACAAACAGCGGCTGGTTGTCGCTGTTGAGTGAATTGGCTCCCCGAATGATCATACTCACCGACGAACCCGCCGCCCCGCTCATCTGCGAGATTTGCACTCCGGCTACTTTTCCGGCCAGCGTATTCAGTACGTTGTTCTGAGGCGTTTGTGTCAGCGAAGTACCTTCTACATTCCCTACCGAGTATCCCAGCGACCGCTTCTCCCGCTTGATGCCCAGGGCCGTCACAACCGCTTCTTGGAGTGTCGCTACGTTTTCTTCCAGGTTTACGTCAATGATGCTTTTCCCATTTACGGGTACTTCCTGCGAATTGAAACCAATGTACGAGAAAATCAGTACCGCGTTTTCATCCTCTACGCTGATGGCGTAGCGGCCCTGTATGTCGGTGGTAGTACCTACCTGGGTTCCTTTGACAATAATATTGACCCCCGGCATGGGCACCCCGTCGGCTTTGGCTTTGATGGTACCGGTCACGGTACGTACGGGCTGGTTTTGGGAGGTACTTTTAGGCTGGCTGGTTTTTTCCGGGCCGTGTGCCCACGCCCCGGACGTGCCGGAGCCCGCCAGCACCAAGAGCGCCAGCGAGCAGCCAACTATTTTTTTCATAATTGGGGTAGGTTTCATACTTGTTCGGTTAAGGGTAAAGAAAGGTTCATTTGTAGGGGGTAAGTAGGGTTAAAATTAATTTTGCCACGCTGAGCTACCAGAAGAAGCCACGGCAGCAAGCTAGATAATAAAAACGAAGGCAAGGATTTAGGGTAGTTTATGCTTTGGTTAAAAAGAGGCAAAGTCAATTTTCTGCTTCAAAATCTGCTTGGCTTTCACCAGCTGATTTTTCACCGTATTCTTGGATATATGCATGGTTTCGGCTATTTCCTGGTAGGTTTTTCCTTCTTCTACGTTGAGCCTCAAAATCTGCTCGCGTTTTTTGGATAGGGAGTTCATGGCCGCGTACAGCCGCTGAATCCTTAGTTCCCTTTCTTCCTTGTCTTCCTCCACCAGCACCTCCATCCGTTCTTGGTAGTACTGCATCAGCAATTGGTTCTTTTCCAGCTTTTTGAGGTGATCAAAAACCATGTTGCGCAGGCAGATAAACAGGTACGACTGAAAATTGAGCTCCGGCTTGATAAACGCCCGGCGGTCCCATATCTTGATAAAAACCTCCTGAAGCATGTTTTGGGCCTCTTCTTCATCTTTTAGCAAAGAGGTACAAAATTTGAGCGCCGGCTTCCGGTAGTGATTGTATATCTCGGCAAAAGCCGCCTGATCGCCCTGGGTGATTCTGTGCAAGGTATGCTGGGTAGGATGAGTGAGATAAGCCATTGGATAGGAGGTTCTTGTCAGGGTTGAATGATGATTGATTTGTTCTAACGATGCTATGTATACGTCATTTGATAAAATAGACTCACCCAGTGGCAAGCCAGGGTACCTGCCTAAGCAACTACTGTTGGTTGTACGGGGTACTTGCTTCGTGGGAAGCTATTTCCAGGGCAATACGACTAGCTAGCAAAAATTGGTAAAATGCTATCAGTAGAACCAGTATAAAGATTACTGCTTCCGGGAGTTTTTGCGAGCCGTAGGGTTGGAGCAATAGGCCTGCCTTCGTTCTGCCCGGAACATAACCTCTACCTGCTTTCTTAATGTAATGTTAATACTATAAAGTTGTTAGTCAGCTACCTTAGGCGTAATGAGCCGCCCGGAAGATGTGGAAATAGCCAGGATAAAAACAACTTCGTGTGTGTTAAAAAATTATTATTTTTAATTTGTTTTCTGCTATATGTGATAGGACAAAAATACCTGGTTTAGTAGCGTGATTTCTATAAAAATATATCCATTTATTATATGATCTTATCAAACCCGGCGGGAGAATACCGCTCAAAGTACCCTAAAATGCAGAAAGCGACGATAAGTACCTGCCCGCCCTACCTTCCGGAAGGGCGGCGGCCATAGAGTGGGTGTTTGGGCTCTGCAACCACTTTCTGGCGGCGAGTTGTTAACTTGCGGTCCGAAAAATTCCCTTGATGTTGGCCCATTGGCATGAAACAGATTATTCAGAACCTCCAGAACGGCCAGACGATCCTGGAAGAAGTACCCGCACCGCAGGTGAGGCCGGGCTGCGTCCTGATCCAGACGCGACGCAGCCTGGTGTCGCTGGGTACCGAGCGGATGCTGGTGGAATTTGGCCAGGCCGGGCTCATCCAGAAAGCCCGCCAGCAGCCCGAGCGCGTCAAGCTGGTGCTGGATAAGATCCGGACCGACGGCCTGCTGCCTACGCTGGAGGCGGTTTTTAACAAGCTGGGGCAGCCGCTGCCGCTGGGCTACTGCAACGTGGGGAAAGTACTGGCCGTGGGCCAAGGCGTGGCCGACCTGCAGATCGGCGACCGCGTGGCCAGCAACGGTCCGCACGCGGAGGTTGTGTGCGTGCCGCGCAACCTGGTGGCCAAAGTACCCGACGCCGTCTCGGACGACGAAGCGGCCTTTACCGTCATTGGGGCCATCGGGCTGCAGGGGATTCGGCTCCTCAACCCTACCCTGGGCGAAACCGTAGTAGTGGTGGGCCTGGGGCTCATCGGGCTGCTTACGGCGGAGCTGCTGCGCCTCAACGGCTGCCGGGTAGTAGGCATAGACCTGGACGAGGCAAAGCTACAAGTAGCCCGTGCTAAGGGTATCCTTACCTGCAACCCCAGCCAGGGCGATGACCCCGTGAAGTTTGTGGAAGCGCTCACGCAGGGCGTAGGTACCGACGGCGTCATCATCACGGCTTCGGCCAAAACCAACGAACTCGTCTCGCAGGCCGCGCGCATGTCGCGCAAGCGCGGGCGTATCATACTAGTGGGCGTGACGGGCCTACACCTGAGCCGGGCCGAGTTTTACGAAAAAGAGCTCAGTTTCCAGGTGTCGTGCTCCTACGGGCCGGGCCGCTACGACGATACCTACGAGCAGCAAGGTACCGACTACCCGCTCCCTTTTGTGCGCTGGACCGAAAACCGCAACTTCCAGGCTATCCTGCAACTGCTCGCGGCGCGCTCGCTGGACGTCGGCCCGCTCATTTCGGAAATAGTACCTTTAGAAGAATACCAGAAAATATACGGTGCGCTGGGTACTTCGGGGGCCATTGCGTCGCTGCTCAGGTACCCCGAGGAGGTACTACAACAAACGGTAGTGCGGCACCAGGAGCGCTCCTTTGCGGGCCGAACGGGCGTGCTGGGGATCATCGGGGCGGGAAACTTCACCCAAATGACGCTCCTGCCCATTCTGAAGGGTACTTCCCTCAAGTACATCGCCAGCGCCAACGGGCTGTCGGGTACTTCGCTGGCGCAAAAACACGGCATTGCCCACAGCACCACCGACTACCACACCATCTTGCAAGACGATGAGGTGGACCTGGTGCTGATCACGACGCGTCACCACCAGCACGCCCGCCTGGCGCAGGAAGCGCTCAAGGCCGGCAAACACGTATTCGTAGAAAAACCGCTGGCTATTTTTCAGGAAGAACTCGACGAATTGATTCAAACCTACCAAGCGCTGGAAGGTACCCCACGCTCGCTGACAGTGGGTTTCAACCGCCGGTTTTCGCCCCACGCCCAAAAGATGAAAGCGCTGCTGGGCCAGGTACCTATGAACGTCGTCGCGACCATGAACGCGGGCTTCATCCCCACCAGCTCCTGGGTACACGACCGCGCCGTGGGCGGTGGGCGCATCCTGGGCGAAGCCTGCCACTTCGTAGACCTGATCACCTACCTCACGGGCAGCCGCGTAGTGGCCGTGTGCATGAACGTGCTGGGTACCCAGCCCACCGAAACCACCGACAACGCGACCTTACTCCTGAAGTACGAAAATGGCTCTACGGGCGTGATCAACTACTTTGCCAACGGCAGCAAGGCCTACGCCAAAGAGCGCGTGGAAGTGTACGCGCAGGAACGTACCCTGGTGCTCGACAATTTCCGCATGCTGACGGGCTACGGCTTCAAGGGCTTTACGCGCCTGAAAACCCCGCTCGACAAAGGACATAAAAACCTGTTTGGTACTTTGCTCGAACGCGTAAAAACGGGCGGTGCACCGCTCATTCCGTTCGACGAGCTCGTCAATACCACCCAAACGACCCTGGCCGCGCTCGAAAGCCTGCGCCGGGGCGAGTGGGTACGGATCGAGTAAAGGTACCTTCACCCGGAAAAGTACCCCTATGAAACGCTTGCTTGCTCTTTTCCAGCTCTTCCAAAACATGGGGCTGCGCTACGTGGCCTTCCGGAGCGGGTATGAGTTGCAAAAAAGAACGGGCCTGCTCAAACGCCGCTTTCCCACCAACCCGCCGCCACTGCCCGCAGGTACTTTGCCCTCGCGGGCGGCCTGGCGGGCGCAGGAGAAGCCCTTTTTTTCTTCGGTAAAAAATCGAGAATCGTTTCCTTTGTCCAAAACCAGCCTGGCCGTGCTGCGCCAGCGGGTGGAGGCTTTTTACCAAAACCGATTCTTGTTCTTCGGCGCTACCTGGTACACCGTCCCCGACTGGCTCACCCATCCCGACACCGGCTACCGCTACGCCACCACTCAGCACTGGACGGAGATACCTGACCTGTCGCCGCAGGCCGGGGATATCAAGTACGTGTGGGAAAAGGCACGCTTCACGTTCCTGTACGACCTCATCCGCTACGGCCACCACACGGGCGAAGACCAGTCCGAAACCGCGCTGGCTGCGATAGAAAGCTGGATCGACGCCAACCCCGTGAACCGCGGCCCGCACTGGCGCTGTAGCCAGGAGATCACGCTGCGGGTACTTAACTGGACCTTCGCGCTGCACTATTACCAAAGTACCCCCGCCCTCACCGAGGCCCGCCTGGCCCGTATCCTGACGAGCATCTACCACCAGATGCAGCACGTGGCGGCCAACATTCACTTTTCGCGCATTGCCGTGCGCAACAACCACGCCCTCACCGAAACCCTGGGCCTGTACCTGGTAGGTACTTTGTATCCGTTTTTTCCGGAAAGTACCCGTTGGAAAAAGCAAGGTAAGCGCTGGTTTGAGCAGGAAGTGGCGTATCAAATCTACGAGGACGGTACTTTTCTGCAGTTTTCGATGAACTACCACCGCGTGGTGGTGCAGCTGCTTTCGTGGGCGTTGCCGCTGGCCCACCGCCGCGGCGACCGCTGGGCCGAGGTAGTGTACGACCGCGCCCGCCAATCGCTGCGGTTTTTGCGGGCCTGCCAGGACCCTACCACCGGCTGGCTGCCCAACTACGGCCATAACGACGGCGCGCTTTTCTTTCCGCTCACCGAATGCCCCTTCCGCGACTACCGCCCGCAGCTTCTGGCCCTGGCCCGCGCCCTGGGCGAGCCGCTCGACTACGGCCCCGGCCCCTGGGGCGAGGAGGCGTTCTGGCTGTCGGGGGGTACTTTAGCGCCCGCGCCCAGTACCCCGTCGGAGTCAGATTCTGTTATATATTCGTTTGAAAAAGGCGGCTACTATATACTAAAAGACCAACGTACTCTGACGTTCCTGCGCTGCGGCGCCTACCGCGATCGCCCTTTCCAGGCCGACAACCTGCACTTGGACCTATGGGTAGACGGCGAGAACATCCTGCGCGACGCCGGTACCTATAAGTACAATACCGACGAGCGCTGGCTGAGGTACTTTGCCGGTACGGCCTCGCACAATACCGTGGGCCTCGGCGATTACGACCAAATGCGCAAGGGCCCCCGTTTCATCTGGTACGATTGGGTACAAAAAGCCAGCGGCACCTGGAGTCAGGACGAAACCACGGGTACTTTTACCTTTGAAGGTACCTTTGAAGGGTTCCGGCAGCTAGGTGCGGGCGTCGTGCACCGGCGGCGGGTCGCCAAAGTACCCGGCCAGCCGCACTGGATCGTGGAAGATACGCTTCATAACGCCCCGCCGCACCTACCCATGCAGCAGCACTGGCACCCATCGGAGTATTTCTTTACAAAGTACCGGTTGCAAACCTTCACCCAGGCCGGCCAGGTACTCCTGCCCCAGGAAAGCGAAGGCTGGTACTCCGAGTGCTACGGCCAGAAAGTACCCACCCGCCAGCTCACCTTCACCACCACCAAAAGGTACCTCCGGACCGAAATCCGGCCGCGTTGACCTTTTGCGGCTTTTGGGTTATCTTTACTAAAAAAACGTGTTTTAGGTATGACCCATAAAATCCTTATTGAAACTCAAACGGACACTGATTTTGAGCTAATCGTAGGATTGGCTCGTCGATTGGGTCTTCACACGCGTGAGTTACCGATTGAATCAAGTGAAAATCTTGTCGAACAAGAGCAAATTCTGAAAGATTTATACGGAAGCTGGCAAAGCGAAGAATCGGGCGATGAACTTGCCGCCATGATTCAACAAGCCCGCCAGGATACTCCACGTGATATAGAATTATGAGTTTATATCTTCTGGATACGAATATCTGTATCCATTTTCTTAAAGGCCAATATGATCTGCACGACAAGCTTTTGGCGGTCGGTATAGGTAGCTGTTATCTATCCGAAATTACCATTGCCGAGTTACTATTTGGAGTAGAAAATAGTGAGAGTACTAGGCGGGACAAAAACGAGGAAAAATTTTTGGGGTTTAAAAAAGCATTTGAGGGACGTATTCTGCCGATTAGTGAGGTCCTTTACGAATATGCCAAGCAGAAAGCTATTTTAAAACGGGCTGGTCGGCTAGTTGGAGAATTTGATCTTCTAATTGGTACTACGGCTATTGTACATAATCTAACATTGGTGACAAGAAATATTCGGCATTTTTCTGAACTAAACGGGATTAAGCTCGAAAACTGGATTGATGTATAGCCTCATCATAGGTACTTTCGGCGACTTATAGCCTAGTCATATTCGACCTAATCCGGCGAAAATCGTAACTTCGCCGCGCTATGCGCGTACTTCTGATTCACCAGTACTTCCTGGAAGACAACGACGGCGGCGGCTCGCGCTGGAACGAGATGAGCCGACTCTGGACCGCCGCCGGGCACGAGGTAACCGTGCTGGCCGGGATGGTACACTACATGGGCCACCGCCCCGCCCACTATCGGGGACGGTACTTTCACCAAAGTACCAACCGCGACGGCGTGCGGGTGATCCGCTGCCACGTGTCCGACACCTACAACCAAAGCTTCCTGGGCCGCCTCTGGGCGTACTTTTCGTTTACGTTTTCAAGTACCTGGGGCGGCTTGCGCCACGCCCGCGGCCGGTACGACGTCATCGTGGTCACGTCGCCGCCGCTCTTTGTGGGCCTAACGGCCCTGGTCCTTTCGGCCTGGAAGCGTACGCCCTTCGTGTTCGAGATCCGCGACCTGTGGCCCGAGTCGGCCATCGACACGGGGGTACTTACCAACCGGGCCATCATTCGGCTGGCGTACGGGTTTGAGGCGTGGCTGTACCGCCGGGCGCGGCTCATCAACGTGCTCACGCCCGCCTTTCGAGAGGTACTTTTGACCCGCAAAAAAGTACCCGCCGACAAGATTATCTTCATTCCCAACGCCGCCGACTTCGCCCTTTCTGAGGAGCTGCTGGAGCGTTTCGACGCCGCCGCTTTCCGCCGGGAGCACCAGCTAGAGGGGAAATTCGTAATTACCTACGTGGGCGCACACGGCGTGGCCAACCACCTGGTACAGGTACTTGACACGGCCGAACTCCTGCGCGATACCAACGTGCTGTTTCTGCTCATTGGCGACGGCATGCTCAAGCCTGCGCTCCAGGCCGACGCCCAGCGCCGCGCCCTGTCCAACGTCCGCTTCGTGGATTCGGTACCCAAGCGCGAGGTATTCAAGTACATCCTGGCCTCGGAGGTAGGTACGTCGGTTTTGAAAAAAGTGGATACTTTCAAAACCGTGTATTCCAACAAAACTTTTGATTACTTTTCGTGTAAGAAACCCGTGCTCATGGCCATCGACGGCGTGTCGCGCGCGCTGGTGGAGGAGGCCGACGCCGGTAGGTACGTGGAGCCCGAAAATCCCGCCGACTTTGCCGAGCAGGTACGCTACTACCTCCAGCGGCCCGACGAGCTCCGGCAACAGGGCGAAAACGGCTACCGCTACGCCCGCGCGCATTTCGACCGCGAAGCGCTGGCCGCCAAGTACCTGGAGCTGATCCGCCAGAGGGTACTTTCCTGAAAAGGCGCGGCAGGTACCTCTAGATATGTAAGATTGAACGCATTTTTCTTTATGGCTGATTTCCGCAAAATACTGGTTCGCAAGCGCGTGGCGCTGGTGGCGCACGACAACAAAAAAACCGAAATGATGGCCTGGGCCGAGCAAAATCGCGCCATTCTGGCCCAGCACCAGCTGTACGGCACAGGCACCACGGGCCGGATGCTCGAAGAGGTACTGGACCTGCCCGTAATCAAGCTCCTGAGCGGCCCGCTGGGGGGTGATCAGCAGCTGGGCTCACTCATTGCCGAAGGAAAAATAGACGTGCTGATTTTCCTCTGGGACCCCATGGCCGCCCAACCCCACGACCCCGACGTGAAGGCGCTGCTGCGGCTCTGCGTGGTTTGGAACATCCCGATGGCCTGCAACCGCGCCACGGCCGACTTCATGCTGAGCTCCCCGCTCATTCATGAAGATTACGAGTCGCACCAGACGGATTATAGCGCGTATTTGAACCGAAAAATGTGAACGGAAAAGCCGGGCTCGGGGTTTTGAATAGGAAAATGATAGTCGATTGTATGCGAAACGTTTCCTCCCTGTTTTCTGAAAAGTACCTTCACCAAACCTATTCGTACGCCGAGTACCTGGCCCTGATGAACCAGGTGGTAGCCGAGCAGCGCACCACCGGCCCGAAGCAAACGCCCGAACTGGCCGAGTACACCCGCCTGAACCAGTACCGGATGAACCGCCTCAACAAAACGGTGGTGCTAAGCCAGGAGCTTCAGCAGCTGATTTACCAGATCGAAGCGCCCCAAACCTGGTACCTCCTCACCGAGGCCTGGTGCGGCGACGCCGCCCAGAGCGCACCCGTGATCGCCAAGGTAGCCGCCATGAACCCCCACCTGACCCTCCGCCTGCTGCTGCGCGACGAGCACCCTGAGATCATGGATGCTTACCTCACCCACGGCGGGCGCTCCATCCCGAAGCTTATTGCGCTCGATACTGATGGCAACGAGTTATTTAGCTGGGGGCCGCGCCCGGTGGCGTTGCAGGAGATCATGCTGGAATACAAGAAAAACCCCACGGTACCCTACAAGGAATTTGCGGAGGAAGTACAGCGTTGGTACAATGCCGACAAAACGCAGACGATCCAGTACGAGTTGGCGGAGCTTTTGAAGGTCATTTTTGTGAAAAGTGACGTAAAGTAGCGGGCTATACTCTATTTTTGTAATAGACTTGTTGGGCTACTAAAAATCAGTACTAAATCTTGTCGACGTACTTCAAAGATATTGCCGAAGGAATTACTACGACGCTGACGGGTATGCGGCTGACGTGGCGCCACGTGTGGGCGGCCCGGAAGCGTCGTATGCCCATGGATGTGCGCTCGGACTCTTTTTTTGCGCAGGATGACGGCATGGTGACGATTCAGTACCCGTTCGAGACCATCCCCATTCCGGACAACGGCCGCTACCGCCTGCACAACGAGATGGACGACTGCATCGTGTGCGACAAATGCGCCAAGGTATGTCCCGTGGACTGCATCGAGATTGAACCCATCAAGGCTACGGAAGAGGTAGGCCGCGCTTCGGACGGCTCGCCCATCCGGCTGTACGCCGCTAAGTTTGACATCGACATGGCCAAGTGCTGCTACTGCGGCTTGTGTACCACCGTGTGCCCCACGGAGTGCCTCACCATGACCAAAACGTTTGATTACAGCGAGGTAGACATCCGGGACATGGTGTATCACTACGCCAACCTGACGCCCGAGGAGGCCCAGGAAAAACAAGACTTACTGGAGGTTTTTCAAAAAGAAAAAGAAGCACTCAAAGCCGCCAAAAAGCCGGTGGGCACCGAGGCCGCCGCCAGCCCGGAAGAGGTACCGGCCAAGCCGCGCCCGGCGTTCCGGCCCGGCATGAAGCCCCCAACGGCCCCGGAAGCTCCCGCCCCTATACCCGCAGACGAGGTACCTACGGAGGAAAAACCCGCCGCCAAAGTACCCTTCCGGCCCAGCCAAAAGCCCAAAACGGAAGCCAGCGAAGTACCTTCCGACCGACCCGCCGACCCGCCCACGGCCAAGGTGCCTTTCCGGCCGGGGATGAAGCCCAAAACCGGAGAAGTGAAAGACGCCGCTTCGGAAGTACCGGCTCCGGAAAAATCGGCCACTCAGGTACCTTTCAAGCCCAGTATGAAGCCGAAGGCAGCCGAAGTACCCCAAGAACCGAATGCGCCCGCCGCGAAGGTACCCTTTAAACCCAGCATGAAGCCCAAAACCGGGGAGGTGAAAGATGCCGCCGCGGAGGTACCGGCTCCGGAAGTACCCGCGGCCAAGGTACCTTTCAAACCGAGCATGAAGCCGAAGGCAGCCCCGCCCGCTGCTGAAGAAGCGCCCGTGGTTCAAGCGCCCCAAGTACCTACCGAACCGACTCCGGAAGTACCTACGGAACAACCGGTAGCCAAGGTACCCTTCCGGCCCAGCATGAAACCCAAGGCGGCCGAAGTACCCCCCAAAGAGGTACCAGCTCAACCCAAAACGCCGGAAGAAGTACCGGCAAAAGAAGCCCCGGAGGAACAAACCCCCGAACGACCCGCCGCCAAGGTACCTTTCCGGCCCAGCATGAAACCCAAACCCAAGCCACCCACCGAGTAGTACTTGGCCTGCCCCCGGTTATTTACTACTTTTACCGCCCTTACCGCTGACCCGTTTTCGCCAGTATGGAATTAGTCGCTTTTTACGGATTTTCGGCCATGTGCATCGGTTCGGCGCTGTTTATCCTGCTGACCCGCAACTTGATGTACGCTGCCTTTGCCCTGTTTGTGGCGCTGCTGGGCGTAGCCGCGCTGTACGTCCTGGCCGGGGCCGATTTTCTGGCGGTCACGCAGCTGATGATCTACGTCGGCGGCATCCTGGTGCTGCTCATCTTTGGCATCATGCTCACGCAGACACCCGAACGCCAGGAAGCCACGGCTTCCAACCGCGTCGAGGTACTTTCCGGGCGGCGCTTCTGGGGATTCCTGGCTAGTGTAGCGGTATTTTGTCTGCTGCTCTTTACGCTGCTGGGGAGCCGGTTTCGGCTGGGAGGCGATACCCTCACCAGCCGCTCCACACTGCGCACGCTGGGCGTAGAGCTCATGACGTCCCACCTGCTTCCGTTCGAAATCGCGGGGGTACTTCTATTGGTAGCGCTGATTGGCGCGGCCTACCTGGCCCTAAACCGTAATCCCTCGGCATGAGTACCATTCCCCTGATTCATTTCCTGATCGTTGCCGCGGCGCTGTTCAGCATCGGGCTGGCGGTGGCTATTACCAAGCGCAACGTCATCGGTATTCTGATTGGCCTGGAGCTCATGCTGAACGCCGTTAACCTCAACCTCGTTGCCTTCAGCCGCCACGACCCTACTTTCCTGCGTGGGCAGTTGTTTGCGCTGTTTGTAATAGTAGTCGCCGCGGCCGAAGTGACGGTGGCGCTGGGGATTGTGCTGCGGGTATACGGCCACTACCAAACCATCGATCCCGACCAGGTAAGCGACCTGAAAAAATAAAACCCGGGCTGATCCGGCAACCTACGTATAGCTGCTATGTACTTCTTTTTTCTCATTTTGGCCGTTCTTCTCGGCGTATCTACGGCGGTGCAGTCGGGCATCAACTACCAGCTTCGTATTTCGGTCGGGAGCCCTTACGTAGCCAGCCTCATTTCCTTTTTGGGCGGATTCGTAGCTTTGCTGCTGGCCTTTGTGGTGTTCAATACGGGAAATTTGCCTTCCCTGGATTCCTTCCGGCAAATCAGCTGGTGGAAACTGACGGGCGGCTTGTTCGGAGCGTTTTACGTCCTGACGGTCGTCTTCATCGTGCGCGACATTGGCCCGGCTACCATGCTGAGCCTGGCCGTGGCGGGGCAGCTCATTGCCTCCGTGGTCATTGATCACTTCGGGTTGCTGGGCTTTGCGGTACAGCCCATGAGCCTGCTGCGCCTGCTGGGGGTGTTGCTGCTGATACTGGGCGTTGTTTTGATCCTGAAGTACTAAGAAAGAGGTTATGGAGATCCGTTATAAATTCTATCCCACCCTGCTCAATACCTTCGCCCGCTACCAGCGGGGGTACCTGAGCGAGCAGGAACTACTCGACCGCATCAACCGTGTACCCATTCCGCAAACGGAAGCCCAGGCGCGCGGGGTGTCGTTTGAGGAAGCGGTGATCAAAGGTACCGACGAGGAGTACTTCGACCCGGAGGTACTTCGCAAAGCCCGCGCGCTGCTGCCCCGGCCCATGGTCGAGACGCAGGTATACTGCCAATACCAGCTCGGCGAAGTACTGCTCTACGGCTACGTGGACGTGATCGGGCGCACCCTGGCCGTGGACCTCAAAACCACCAGCCGCTACGCCCCCGACCGCTTCACCCACAACCACCAGAACTTCTACTTACTGGCGCTGCGGCCCAAGGGCATCCGCACGCTGCGGTACGTCATCACCGACTTCCGGGAGGTGTACCAGGAAGACTATACGCTCGACATGGATTTTTCGGTGCAGGAAAAACAGATCGAGGCCTTCTGCTACTTTCTGGAGGTACACCGCGACCAAATCACCGACGCCAAGGTATTTGGTGGCAATAAATAGCCTCAGCAGGTACCCTTCCGGCCTGGGTACTTGGACCCAAGTACCTTCCCAAGTACCCCTTAAAACGCTAACCCTACGCCCAAGTGAAAGGTAGTTTGGTGGGAGGGCCGCCCGCGTTGTGACTTCAGCAGATTTTGTCCCCGCGAAATACTTAGGTCAATGTAGGCGTTTTTGAACAGTCGCTGCTGTATCCCCACTACCCCACCCAGACCCAGGACTTTAGTGTCTTGGTAGGGATTCTGACTGTAAAAATATTCTGTGTGTAAGCCTAGGTAGGGTCCCGATAAATTAGGCGCTCCCGTACCGCGCTGAATTTTCCTTTTTTGTAAGAAATAATGCCGTAGTTGCAGCGTGGGCTGTACCTGCCATTGTAGGTAAGGCATCTCGTCATGGAAGGTGAAAAGTCGGCTTGATCGGTCGAATTGTCCGTTGATCTGCGCATTCACCGACCAGGGCGCAGAGCCTAGTTTCTGCTCATAGGCTATGCTTCCGTTTAGCTGCTGCCCTCTAAGCCCCAAATACAGATTCGGCCAGGCTATTTTCAGTTGGCTGCGCACCAGTTCGTCGCAGCGAAGTACCTCGCAGAGTGGCGATTGTTTTGTTTTTTTCCAATCGCCAAAAGCCAATCTTATGCTACGGCGGGTACCTAGCGCGTAATCCATCTGATCAATGATGTCTCTGCGGGTGCCATCGGGATTGCGTAAGTCCCAAGATTCCCTTTGGCGAACTACCCCAATGGCAAAGTCGACAACACCACGGTTTAAAAACCGGCGCTGAATGCCGTACTCAATGCCCAACCGCTGATGATCCTGCAATACGTTATGATAATGGATATATTGGTAAAAAACACCCAGGTAGTTGCCACTGAAGTTATTAGCACTTTTGCCCTCCTGAATACGCTTCTTCATATCATAGTACCAACGCACCTGTGGCTGAATCGTAGTGGTTCGTCTAAGACCAATGTGACCACCCCAGCTCGCGGATAAAAAAGCATCAGCTCCCACCGAAAAAGAAGGTGACAGTTTATATTCATAGCCCAATTTCAAGAAATTTTGCCCTACGAAATTCAGGTAATCACTGGCCACCCCCACCTTCAGCATGTGGCGGGTAGGTACTTTGGTCATGAATACGTTTTCGTAGCGGTCGAGGAAGCGTTGCTTCGGGAGGGAATCCAGTTCCTGGCGGTACTGGATTCCCGTGCTGTCCTGCGCCCGGAGCGCCCCAAAAGCAAGCGTGGATATAAGCAGAAAGCCTATTTTTTTCATGGCAATGAAGAAAGTTAGGTTGAGAGTGAAGCTGAAGCGTAGAGGTACCTTCAGCGCACGGTGAGGGTGCCAAACTCGGCGTTGATGTGGACGAAGGCGGTCTGGTTTCGTTTAAAAAAAGCTTCTTTAAAATCGGGCGTGTTGCGCTTCCAGCGGAAACCGTTGGGCAGCTGGGTGGCGGCGTAGGCGGTCTGGATGTCGTAGTCGTAGCGTTGCCAGTCCTTGGCCAGCAGCGTCACGACCGACTTTCTGGACTGGATCGTGAGGCTATTGAGCGCCGGGCTGGGCTGAATGGCCACGCTGCCGTAGTGGGCGTCCAGCTTCACGGTACCGCCGACGTCGTCCAGCTGCAGGTCGGTGTGGTCGGTGGTGAAGGCGAGCGTACCCTGTAGGTACCTGGCCTTGAGGTCGCCGAAGGTCGTTTCCAGCAGCATCCGGCCCGACAGGTCGGTGAGCGAGGTCGTACAAAAATCCGCCTTCATTTTTATTGAATTCTGTAAGCCTTTGAGCAACACCGTACCGAAGCTATTCCGAACCTCCAGCGCGCAGCCCGCCGGTACCTGAATCCGGTAGTGCGCCTTGAGGTTAGACACCGGCTTGGCTTCCCCGCTTTTCAGGACAATGTAGTTCCGCAGGAAGTAGTCGCGCCCCTGGCGCTCGGCCAGGTACTGCATCTTGGCCAGGTCGGTGGTGGCGACGCTGCGGTCGGGGTGCCGCGCCGAGAGCTCCAGCGTTACGTTGATTTCGGCTTTGTCCCAGGCCACCACCTCGATGTCGGCCTTCTCGGCGTTCAGGTGGAGCGTCCGGATGCCCTGCGCCGGTACCGCCCGCTCAATGGTGCGGGAAGCCACCTGGAGCGTCACCTGCGCCCGCGCCGGGTAAAGTACCCCCAGGCTCAGTGACAGGAAAATGATAATTCGTTGGATGTTCATGCGGTTGGTTAAATAAACGTAGCCATTTCGTTCAGGAGCTGGGCTTTTTCGCGCTCCAGCTGGTTGAGCTGCCGCACCAGCGCGGGCTCGGTATTGTAGGGCGTCATGGCCTGTTGTAGCCGCTCCGAGGCCCGTTGCAACGCCTCAAACTCGCGCTGCAACCGCTGGAAATCGTCGCCACTGCACAGCAGGCTTTGCGCTTCGCAGTAGGCGCGTAGTTTTTCGTATTCGGCATCAATCAAGCGGTCGGGCTCCGGTTGCAGGCGGGTATCTACCTGCTCCACGGAGTAGGCAACGGCCGAATTCTCACCGGGCCACAAGTAGAAAGTACCCAAGCCGAGCAGCCCCACCGTCACTGCTGCCGCCACGCGGTACCAGGCCGTACGCTTTTTAGAAGCACTTTTTGCTTCAATGCTTTCCCAAAGTACCTCCGCGGGCTGGTAGGTAGGTAGCTGGCTGAGCGCCTCCCGCAGGGGTAGTTCGTTCATTTTCTGGCAGGTACCTTGCCAGGTTTCCTCCGGCGGCGGGTAGCTGGGTAGTTTTTGCAAAGCCTCTCGCAGGGTACTTTTATTCTTTTCCATGATACATCAGGGTCAGGGAGCGGTGAGCAGCGCTCGTAGTTTTTTCTTGGCGTAAAAAAGCTGCGACTTGGAGGTACCTTCCGAAATCCCCAGCAGCCCGGCGATTTCGCGGTGTGTGTAGCCTTCTACCTCAGCCAGCACAAAGACCGTCCGGAAGCCGTCGGGCAGCGACAGGATGGCCGTCTCCAGGTGTGCTACGTTGATGGCCGTCTCGCCCCAGTCTACGCCCGGCTCGGCGGTGTCGTCCAGGGCCTGCCAAAGGACCAGCCGCTTGCGCCGGGTAGCCTGCCGCACCACGATCTGCTTGATCCAGGCACCCAGCGTAGCCTCGGCCCGGAACTGCCCCAGGTGCCGGAACACCTCCACGAAGGCATCCTGTAACACATCGCTGGCGTCGTCGAAGTCGCCCGTGATGCGGTAGGCCAGGGTGTACATGGCGTTTTTATAGCGGTCGTAGAGCCGCCGTTGCGCGCTGCGGTCGTGCCGTAAGCATTCCTGGATGAGTTCGGCCTCCGTAAACATGCGGGCGTTGGGGCTGGTGAGGTACTTTGCTATAAAGAGGGTACTTGCGGCTCAAAAGGTTGTATGAGCGCCGGATTTATTTCAGAAAATATTTTCTTGCCGTAGCTCTGCAGTAGTACAATATTGGCGAGGAAAGGCTAGTTGCTTGCATAATAGTTGGCATAACACAAAAAATAGGCTTCATAGGTACTGTTTTTCCCCGATTATAAGTACTTTCACCGCTTGGTAAGCGCGCAGCCACGCTGTGGAGAAGTACCTGAGCGCTTTCTTTATTGAGTATTAAATACCCGAATACCTTTTATTTACTACGCATAGGAATACGCTATGATGAAAAGAAGAGACTTTATGCAGCTATCCGGACTGGGACTGGGTGCCATGCTGCTGCCTGCCTCGGCCGTGAAAGGCTACGCAGTAACCCCCGAACGGCTCATGGAACCCGGCGCTGACGTGGCTTTCAAGAAAAGAATGGCCGACATCGCCCTGAACACCACCCGGAGTAAGGGCGCTACCTACGCCGACGTGCGGATTGGCCGCTACCTCAACCAGTTCCTTTTCACGCGCGAAGATCGCGTCCAAAGCATTACCAATACCGAGTCGTACGGCGTGGGGATTCGGGTGATCGCCAACGGGACCTGGGGCTTCTCGGCCACCAGCGACGTAACGCCCGAGGGCATAGCCCGCTGCGCCGAAACCGCCGTGGCCATTGCCAAAGCCAACTCCAAGCTTCAGACCGAACCCGTGGTGCTGGCCCCACAAAAAGGCGTGGGCGAGGTGAGCTGGAAAACCCCGCTAACCAAGAATGCGTTTGAGGTACCGGTCAAAGAGAAGATCGATCTGCTCATGAAGGTCAACGGCGAGGCCATGAAAAACGGCGCGGGCTTCGTCACCTCCAACCTGTTCTTCGTCAACGAACAGAAGTACTTCGCCTCGACTGATGGCTCCTACATCGACCAGGACATCCACCGCATCTGGCCTACCTTTACGGTGACGGCCATCGACAAGGCCGCCGGGAAGTTCAAAACCCGCGACGCCATCAGCTCGCCGATGGGCATGGGCTACGAGTACCTCGACGGCCTGGCCTCGGAGAAAATCTCCGGCCCGAACGGCCTGGTGGGCTACCGCAACTCCTACGACATGGTAGAGGACGCCACGCTGGCGGCCAAGCAAGCCAAAGAAAAGCTCACGGCGAAGTCGGTGCAGCCCGGTAAGTACGACCTCGTGCTTGACCCCAACCACCTGGGCCTGACCATCCACGAGTCGGTGGGCCACCCCCTGGAGCTCGACCGCGTGCTGGGCTACGAGGCCAACTACGCCGGTACCAGCTTCGCTACGCTGGATAAGTGGGAATCCAAAAGCTTCAACTACGGCAGCAAGCTGGTGAACATCGTGGCCGACAAAACCCAACCCCACACGCTGGGTACTGTGGGCTTCGACGACGAAGGGGTACCTTGCAAGGAGTGGGATCTGATCAAAGACGGAATCCTGGTCAACTACCAGGCCATCCGCGACCAGGCTTCTATTCTGGGTGCGAAGGAGTCGCACGGCTGCTGCTACGCCGACAGCTGGGATTCGGTGCAGTTTCAGCGGATGCCGAACGTGTCGCTGGCCCCAGGTACCGAAAAACGCAGCGTGATGGACATGATCAAGGGCGTCGATAAGGGCATCTACATCATTGGGCGGGGCTCCTACTCCATCGACCAGCAGCGCTACAATTTCCAGTTTGGCGGTCAGCTTTTCTACGAAATCAAAAACGGCGAGATCGTGAACATGCTCGACGACGTGGCCTACCAGTCCAATACCCAGGAGTTCTGGAATTCCTGCGCGCAGCTCTGCGACCAGGACGACTACCGTACTTTCGGTTCGTTCTTCGACGGCAAGGGACAGCCCAGCCAGGTCAGTGCCGTGTCGCACGGCAGCGCCACCACCCGCTTCAACGGCGTGAATGTAATCAATACCGGACGGAAAATTTAACGAGGAGTTATCATGGCAATTTTAACCCAAGAAGAAGCGAAGAAAATCATTGATAAGGTACTTTCGTACTCCAAAGCCGACGAAATGAGCGTGGGCCTTTCGGGCAGCCGTACCGGCAACATTCGCTACGCCCGCAATACGGTCTCGACCAGCGGCGAAACCAACAACCTCTCGCTGGCCGTAACGGCGGTGTTTGGCAAGCGCTCGGGCACGGCTACCATCAACGAGTTCGACGACGCCTCGCTCGAGAAGACGGTCCGGCGGGCGGAGGAGATCGCGCAGCTGGCTCCCGAAAACCCCGAGTACATGCCCATGCTCGGGCCCCAGAAGTACCTGGAAACCAAAACCTACGCCGAAAGTACCGCCAAGATCAATCCCGAGTTCCGGGCGCAGGCGGCTTTTGACAGCATTGACCCGTGTAAGAAAAAGAACCTCACCGCCGCCGGGTACCTGGAAGACACCACCGGCTTTTCGTCGTTTGGCAACAGCAAAGGCCTCTTTGGGTACAACAAGGCTACCTCCGTGGACTTCTCGATCACGGTCCGTACCGCCGACGGGCTGGGCTCCGGTTACGCCATTCGGGACGTCAACGATGTGGCGAAGCTTAGTACCAAGGCGGCCACCGAAATCGCCATGCAGAAGGCCCTGGCTTCGTCCAAGGCCCAGGCGCTGGAGCCCGGCAAGTACACCGTGATCCTGGAACCCACCGCAGCCGTAGACCTGCTGGAAAACATGATGCGCAGCATGGACGCCCGCAACGCCGACGAAGGCCGGAGCTTCCTCAGCAAGCGGGGCGGCGAAACCCGCCTGGGCGAAAAGCTCTTCGACGAGCGGGTTACGATCTACTCCGACCCTACCAACCCGGACATTCCCGGCTCGCCTTACGCCGGTGGTGGCGGAGGGCGCTTTGGCGGCGGCGGTGGCGACGGCCGCCCGCAGGAAAAGGTCGTTTGGATCGAAAACGGGGTGGTTAAAAATATGTACTTCTCGCGCTACTGGGCCGAGAAGAAGGGCGTCAAAGCGGTGCCGCCGCCTTCGGGTTTCATCATGGCGGGAGGTACCCAGTCGCTGGCCGACCTCATCAAAAGTACCGAGCGGGGCATCCTCGTCACGCGCTTCTGGTACATCCGGGCCGTCGATCCGCAAACGCTGCTCTACACGGGCCTCACGCGTGACGGTACTTTCTTCATTGAAAACGGCCAGATCAAGTACCCCGTCAAGAACTTCCGCTTCAACGAGAGTCCGGTGATTATGCTCAATAACCTGGAGGCCATGGGCAAGCCCGAGCGCAGCGGAGGCAACCTCATTCCGCCGCTCAAGATTCGGGACTTCACCTTTACGAGCCTTTCGGACGCCGTGTAGGTACTTCAAGAAGGGAAGCACCGTCCAAAGTACCCGGACGAGCTTCCCTTCTTTTGTATACCCAGTACCATTCATAAAAATATATTTCCGCACATCCCTTTGCTACTGTACTTTTATTTGGCTTTTGATTACAATTACAGAACGTAGATTGACACGTTAGTCTAAAAAGATATTATGCCGATAGTTATATTCGATACAAATGTATACAGAAATCTTGCGAGAGCTTTTAGGGGCATAAGTATACAACAAAGAAAACTTCAGTTAATCTCTTTATTTAATAAGGAACTAAGTCATCAGCATTCAAAAGAGCTCAACTTCTGGGTTATATGTGAATTGATAAAAAATCTTGAAGATTCAAATAAAGACAATAGAGATTGTGAACTTGCGCTGAGCATTGCTTTAGAGCACTGCACTCACATGGGAAAATTAATGGTTTCACCACCTATTCAAATTGACATTGCTGAACATTATAATTTAAACAACATTAAACAGCATTATTTAAAAGTTTATACAGATCTCATTAACGTTTGCTATGAGTATATCAGTAATGGCAAAAATAATATCGCTAATAGCTATATAGCTAGTGCAGGAAGTTATATTGAAGACACTAAGCAACAGATGATTAATGGGTATACTGCTGCAAAAGAGGATTTGAAACTAAACTGGAGCTTTACAAGAGCTAACTGATAAAAATTTTATTGACGAAGAAGCATACAAAATGATTGTGCGTTCTATTTTATATAGCACGTTAAAAGCGCATATAAATTCAGCAGAGATAACAAATGAAGATATATCATATTTTTTGGATAAATTCTATTATGGCTTAGCAAGAGCATGTAAAGTTATTGGTAAAGATCCAAATGGTAAAAAATTTGATAAGAATATAATTGATATAGCACTCTGCTTGAGAATAGGAAAAGATGACAACCGAACTCTTGTAAGCAATGATGGAAAAGGCAATAATGAGGGTATTCTAAACACCTTTAGATCTCACAATGTTTATCCAGAAAAGGGTATTTGTATTAATGACTATTTTAACAAAATTGGCTTTGATCTAACGTTAACCACCTAAAAACTAGCCGTGAATCGACGAGATTTTCTACAACTATCCGGACTAGGTACCGCCGGAGCCCTCATGCTCCCTACCTTTCCGACGTTGGGCCGCGCCGTAGCGCCCGAAGCTTTGCTGGAAAGCCCCCTGGATGTAGCCCTAAAAAAACGCCTGGCCGACGCCGCTCTTAACGCCGCCACCGCCAAGGGTGCCTCCTACGTGGATGTGCGGATCGGGAGGTACCTGAACCAGTACGTAGTGACGCGCGAAGACAAGGTGCAAAACCTGGTGAATACCGAGTCGTACGGTGTGGGTGTGCGGGTGATCGCCAACGGTTGCTGGGGCTTCGCCGCCGTCGTCGACGCCAAGGACGAAGCCGCCACCGCCCGGGCCGCCGAGCAGGCCGTGGCCATTGCCAAAGCCAACGCCAAGCTCCTCAAAGAGCCCGTGCAGCTCGCCCCGCAGAAAGGCTTCGGTGAAGTGAGCTGGAAAGCGCCCATTACCAAAAATGCCTTTGAGGTACCTATCAAGGAAAAAGTAGATCTGCTACTTTCGGTCAATGACGCTGCCCTGAAAAACGGGGCCAACTACGTGAATTCCGTCCTGTTCATGGTCAATGAGCAAAAGTACTTTGCCTCTACCGACGGCTCCTACATCGACCAGGACATCCACCGCATCTGGCCCATCTTCAACGTCACGACGATTGACCCCAAAACGGGTAAATTTGAAACCCGGCAGTCGCTCAGCGCGCCGGTGGGCCGGGGCTACGAGTACCTACAGGCCAACCCGTCTGACAAGGTAACGGGCGTCACGACCCGCTACAACACCCGCTACGACATGCTGGAGGATGCCACGGCCGCCGCCCAGCAAACCAAGGAGAAGCTCACGGCCAAGTCGGTAGAAGCCGGGAAATACGACCTGGTACTGGACCCGTCGCACCTCTGGCTCACCATCCACGAGTCGGTGGGCCACCCGCTGGAGCTCGACCGCGTGCTGGGCTACGAGGCCAACTTCGCGGGTACTTCCTTCGCGACGTTGGACAAGTGGGAATCCAAGAATTTCAAGTACGGCAGCCCTCAGGTAACGCTCTTTGCCGACAAGCAGCAGGAAGGCTCGCTGGGCGCGGTAGGCTGGGACGACGAAGGCGTAAATACCAAGCGCTGGGATTTGGTGAAGGAAGGTACCTTGGTGAACTACCAGGCCATCCGCGACCAGGCGCATATCATTGGCGAGAAAGAGTCGCACGGCTGCTGCTATGCCGACAGCTGGTCGTCAGTGCAGTTTCAGCGGATGCCGAACGTGTCGCTGGCACCGGGCAAAAGTCCGCTGTCGGTGGATGAGCTGATCAAGGATGTCCAGAAAGGCATTTATATCATCGGCGACGGTTCGTTTTCCATTGATCAGCAGCGCTACAACTTCCAGTTTGGCGGGCAGCTTTACTACGAAATCAAAGACGGAAAGATTGCCGGAATGCTCAAGGATGTAGCTTACCAGTCCAACACGCAGGAGTTCTGGAATTCGTGCGTGAAAGTATGCGACGAGCGCGACTACCGCCTGGGCGGTTCGTTTTTCGACGGCAAAGGGCAGCCCAGCCAGTCGAGCGCCGTGTCGCACGGTAGTTCGACGGCCCGCTTCAACGGTGTGAACGTCATCAATACCGCGCGTAAGATTTAATCCTTCTCATTCTTTTTTGAAGCACTACCACTATGTCAATCATACTTTCTGAATCCGAAGCCAAAGCCTTGCTGCAAAAGGTACTTAGCTACTCCAAAGCGGACGAATGCGAGGCCAACCTACTGGGTGAGCAGCGGGGAAACATCCGCTACGCCCGCAACGAAGTATCCACCAGCGGCTCACTGACCAACCAAAACCTGACCGTGCAATCGGCATTTGGCAAAAAAGTCGGTGTTGCGTCCATCGACGAGTTCGACGACGCTTCGCTGGAAAAAGTCGTACGCCGCTCGGAGGAGCTGGCCCGGCTTGCGCCCGAAAATCCCGAGCACGTAGGGGTACTTACCCCCCAAAAGTACGGTACTTCGCAGGGGTACTTTGATTCGACGGCCAAGCTGGACCCGGCGGCCCGGGCCGAAGCCGTGGCTAAAAGCCTCCAGCTCACCCGCGAGCAGGATCTGAATGCGGCGGGTTTTCTGGAAGATCGTCACGGGTACTCGGCCATGATGAATTCCAAAGGATTGTTTGCGTATTATCCAAGTACCAACGTCAACTTTTCCCTGACCGTCCGGACCAACGACGGCAAGGGCTCTGGCTACGTGGCTCGCGGCTACAGCGACTTTAAAAAGCTGGATACGGGCGCCGCTACGCGCATCGCGGCCCAGAAGTGCCGGGGCTCCGCCGACGCCCGCGCGCTGGAACCCGGCAAGTACACCGTCATTCTGGAGCCCACGGCGGCGGCCGTACTGATGGAAAATATCTTTTACAGCCTCGACGCCCGCAGTGCCGACGAGGGCCGGAGCTTCCTGAGCAAGCCGGGAGGTACTACCAAGCTGGGTGAAAAACTAGTGGACGAACGCGTGACGATCTACTCCGATCCGGCCCATCCCGAACTACCCGCTTCACCCTGGGCGGGCGATGGCCGAGCACAGGAAAAAATCAACTGGATTGAGAAAGGGGTCATCAAAAACCTGGCGTACTCGCGTTTCTGGGCGCAGAAAAAAGGCGTGAAAGCGGTACCTTATCCCAGCAACTTCATCATGAATGGCGGTACCGCTTCGCTGGAAGAGATGATCAAAAGTACCCAGCGCGGTATCCTGGTCACGAAGCTTTGGTACATCCGGCCCGTGGACCCCCAGACGCTGCTCTATACCGGCCTGACGCGCGACGGTACTTTCTTCATCGAAAACGGACAGATCAAATTTCCGGTTAAAAATTTTCGTTTTAACGAAAGTCCGATCATCATGCTCAACAACCTGGAAGCCCTGGGCAAACCCGAGCGGGTGGTCAGTACCGAGTCGGACAATAACTACCTGATTCCGCCGATGAAAATCCGGGAATTTACCTTTACAAGCTTATCAGACGCCGTGTAGTGTTGCTAAAAAGGCCCGGAATCGTTATCTTTGGTAGCTTTTCCGGGTTTTGTAACTCTTTTGAACGAATTACTGCTATGATCGAAAACCGCGTTGCCGACTTACTGGAAGCACCCGATGCCAAGCTGGTGATCGAGCGGGTGCAGGCTATTCTGGAAGACGAAGCCCAGCGCCGCCAGACTTTTCGCGAATGGCTCACCGACGACGTCAAGGCCGAGTTTATCAACGGAGAGGTAATCATGCATTCTCCCACGAAGCGTCGGCACCTGGAAGCTACCGCTAACTTAACTACCCTCCTGAGGGTCTATGTACATTTACATGATTTAGGAACGGTAGATTCCGAAAAAGCGCTCGTGGGCCTTACCCGCAACGACTACGAGCCCGACATCTGCTACTGGAACCAGGAAACCGCCGCTACGTTTCAGGAAGACCAAATGGAGCACCCAGCACCGGATCTGGTGGTGGAGGTACTTTCCCGAAGCACCACGGGCCGCGACCGGGGCGTGAAGTTTGAGGACTATGCCGCCCACGGCGTACGCGAATACTGGATCATCGACCCCGTGCGCCAGGCCGTGGAGCAGTACCAGCTGGATACGGCCACGATGGCCTTCGCGTCGGTAGCGGTGCTGTACCTGGATCAAGACGACACCCTGGAAGCCCTGACCGTACCTGGCTTCCGGATTCCGGTAAAAGCCATTTTTGATAAAAAAACCAACGTAGAAACCTTGCAGGTACTGATGGCAAAGCCGTCTTCTTAGTTTTGATGCACCACCTGCTCAACGCGAAATACCCACTTTTGAAGCCTTTCTTTTTCACCCGACTTCAATATAATTCCGGCAACTGGGATACGGATCAGCGCATGCCCTCCAACCTGCTGCATTCGCTGGTAGAATACACTACCCTACCCGTAGATGAAAAGGAAAAGGTGGTGAAGCTGGGCAGCAGCGAAATCTACCGGAGCCCCTTCTGCTACCTGAGCGGGCACAAGCTCGTGGAGTTTTCGACCCAGGAGCGCGAAACCTTCAAGACCTACGTACAAAACGGCGGCTTTGTGTTTGTGGACGACTGCAACCACGACATCGACGGCCTCTTTGCCAAATCATTCGAGCAGGAAATGGCCCGTACCTTTGGCCCCAAAGCGCTCCAGAAAATTCCCAACGACCACCCGCTCTACACCTGCTTTTTTGAGTTCAAAGACGGTCCGCCCACGACCTCCTTCGAGCTCAATGGCTGGGGCGATGACCTCGTGCATGACTACCTCAAAGCCATCCTGATCAACGGCCGCATCGGGGTACTTTACAGCAATAAAGACTACGGTTGCGAGTGGGATTACGATTTTCGCAACAAACGCTGGCTCGCCGAAGACAACACCAAGTTCGGCGTCAACCTAGTGATGTATGCCTTAACAGCCTAACAACATTGGAAAAGAACCAGGAATTAGCCCATTACCAACAGTTAGTGGCCCAACTACCCCAACTGCGGCAGGAAATCGGAAAAGTGATCGTGGGGCAGCAGCAAGCCCTCAACGAAATGCTCATCGCGCTGCTGGCGGGCGGGCACTGCCTGCTGGAGGGCGTACCGGGCCTGGCCAAAACCCTGATGGTGAAGACGACCGCCGAAGCCCTGGCGATGGATTTCAAGCGCATTCAGTTTACGCCCGACCTCATGCCGGGCGACATCGTCGGGACCGAGATCCTGGAAGAAGACCACGAGACGGGGCGGAAGTTTTTTAAGTTCAACCAGGGCCCGCTCTTTGCCCACGTGGTACTGGCCGACGAGATCAACCGTACGCCGCCCAAAACCCAGGCAGCCCTGCTGGAAGCCATGCAGGAGGGACGCGTGACCTACGCGGGCGTAGATTACCCCCTACCCCGTCCTTTTTTCATCATTGCCACGCAAAACCCCATCGAGCAGGCAGGTACCTACCCCTTGCCCGAGGCGCAGCTGGACCGCTTCCTGCTGTATATCAAGCTCAACTACCCCTCCGAAACCGAAGAGCTGCAGGTACTTCGCTCCACCACCGGCACTAACCGCCCCGTGCTGAATACGGTACTTTCCGACGAACAGATCCTGGACCTACAGCGCCTCACCCGGCAGGTACACATCAGCGACGAGCTGCTGGGGGCCATCAACCGACTGGTGCGGGCCACCCGCCCCGAAGGTACTCCTTCGGACTTCGTGAAGCAGTGGTGCGACTGGGGCGCGGGTCCGCGGGCGGGGCAGGCGCTGGTACTTTGTGCCAAGGCCAACGCCGTACTGCACGAGCGCTTCGCCGTCGTACCCGACGACATCCGGGCGCTGGCTTTTCCGGTGCTACGCCACCGGATCGCGCTCAACTTCAAGGCTGAGGCCGAAGGCATCACGCCCGACCGGGTCATTGAAGCACTGGTAAAAGAAATGAAACTCTAGGAATTTTTAGCGGCAAAAGTACCTGTACCAAAGACAAGTACCTTGGTGCATAGCAAAGCAAACAGCGCATGGCGTTTCGGACGACGGATTTGGTCAAACTCAACAACCTGCAACTGGCCGGTAAGCTCATCAGCGACGAGCTCCTGCTGGGCATTCACGGCAGCCGCCGGGCGGGCGTGGGGGTGGAGTTTGAGCAGTACCGCCACTACGAGCCCGGCGACGACCCCAAGCGTATCGACTGGAAGCTCTACGCCCGTACCCAAAAACACCTGGTGCGGGAGTCGGCCGTGGAAAGTAGCCTGCACCTGCGCTTTTTGCTGGACTTGTCGGGCTCGATGAACTACGCCGAAGCGGGCGTAACCCGGCTCGACTACGCCAAGCTGATCCTGGCGTCGCTGGCCTACCTGGGCTACCGCCAAAGCGACGCCATGAGCCTGTACGGCCTGCGGCAGGATGGTCTGCTGCCGCTGGTACCGGCGGGCAAGCAGGCGTTTCAGAAAATACTGGCGGCGCTCCAGAAAGCCGAGGCCAGTGGTCCCTGGCGCCACGAAGACCCGCGCTTTCCCGACCTGCAAACCCGGCAAAAAGAGCTGCTGATCCTGGTGTCGGACTTTTTACAAGCAGGCGACGAATGGCTACGCCTGATCCAGGCCCTGGCGGGGCCGCGCCGGGAGGTAGTGATCTTTCAGGTATTGGGTGAGCAGGAAACGGACTTCGACCTGCGGGGTTTCTACCGCTTCGAAGACCTGGAAACGGGCCGCCCCGTGGAAGTACAGGGCGAGGCCGTGCGTGAGCACTTCCGCCAACAGGCGTTGGAGTACCTGCAAAACCTCGACCTGGCCCTCCAGCGCCCCCACGTGCAGCTACTCCGGGTGCGGCTGGGCGAGCCCCTGGCCCCCGTATTAAGAACCTTTTTAGCCCGACGAAGCCCCTGATGGAATTTCTGCAACCATACCTGCTTTGGGGTACTTTGGCGGTGGCCATTCCCGTCGTGATTCACCTGTGGCACCAGAAGAAAGGGACCGTACTGGCCTGGGCAGCTACCCAGTGGCTTAGCGAAAAAAACCAGCAACCCCGGCGCGGCCTGCGGCTGGACCAGCTCTTGCTACTGCTGCTGCGTTGCCTGCTTATTGTGCTGCTGGCGCTGCTGCTTAGTGAGCCCTTTTTTTCAAAAGAAAGTACGGCAAGTACCCCTACGAAGATTCACCTGGTGCAGCCTGACGCTTTCCTGACCGATAACTTCCGCTTTGAACTGGAAGAAGCCCTGAAAAAGGGGGAAGCCCTTTACTGGATCGCCGCGCCGCCGCAGGCCGCCGAGGCGCTTAGCCCCCTGCCTACTTCGGCTTCGTTTTCGCCCCAGGTACTTCAGGCGGCGCTGAATACGTTTCGTTCGCAACCGGCGGAGCTGCACCTGTACCTGCTTAACAACCGGCCGCTGGCCGCCTGGCCCCGCCTGGAAGTACCCGCGCCTTACCAGCTACACACCGCTTTCGACTCCCTGACGCCCCGCCCGATCCCCTACTGGGCGCTGGACGCCGACCGGGCGCTCTACATCCAGGACGCCAACCGCCTGGAGGTAGCAAGTACCCCCACGGGTACGGGCAAGCCGGTTCATGAAGGCGAGCTTCGCGTGCTGCTGGCTGACCTCGACCCGGAGGAGCGCACCACGCTCGAAGCGGCCCTGCGCGCGCTGGCGGAGGTGTATACGCTACCCATTACGGTACATACCTCGGCCCGTGGCGAGGCCAAGTACGATCTGATTTTTACCCAAAAAATACCCAACCCACAAACGCCCGCCACGCTCTACATCGTTACGGGAGAAGCTTCCCTAAGTACCCAGGCCGCGCGCATACACTGGCCCGAGCGGCTCACCCCGGAGGCTTCGGCGCTGGTGGCCAGCGGACAACTACCCGAGTGGATCGGGCAGCAGTTGCTGAGCCACTGGGGGCTTGCCGCGGCGGAGGTACCTTTGAGTACGCAAGAATTAAACACGTTGTTTGTGGCCGCTCCGCAATCCGCCCGGCCCGCCTCAGCCCTGCCACAAGGGGTACTTTGGCTTGTGTTTTTAGGGGTACTTTGGGTAGAACGATGGCTGGCTTTAACCCGAAACGCATGAACGAACTACAGCGCCTGATTACGTCCGTGAGCTACCAGCTCTACCTCAACGCCCTGCTGCGCTGCCTGCTGCTGGCGGGGTCGGTTTTTCTGTTGACCCTGGCGCTGGGTACCTCCGTCGGGCTGGCGCTGGGCGTGGCGGCACTGGGGCTGATCAGTGGTATTTTTTTGACCAAAATGTACCAAAACAAAAAACCGGTGGCCATTTCGCTCCTCCACCAGCGCGTGGAAGGTACCGAGTATAGCCTGGAGCTTTTGACCAAAAAAGAACTCAACCTGGCCGAGCAACTCCAGCTACAGCGCCTGAGCGCGCGCGCCGCCCAGGTACCTACGCCGACGGTCCTTTTTGCGCAGCTTCCGGCCTACGGAGCCCTGCTGTTGCTGGCGCTGGGTACCTACTACTTCCTGCCTAAGCTCCTAGCCGCTCCGGCGGCCAAGACCGAAAACCAAATTCAGGAAACGAAAGTACCCCAGATACCCCGCTCGGTGGCCGTGGCGCTGCAATCAGCGAGGCTGAGCGTGCAGCCTCCCGCCTATACGGGCCTACCGGGCACCAGTACCTCCGAGCTGAACGCGGCGGCGATCGTGGGCTCCCAGCTCACCTGGCGGCTGCAATTCAACGCACCGGAGGGACTGTCGGTACGGCTCACCAACCAGCGCGGCGCGGAGGTACCTTTCCGCCGGGCCGAGGGGTACTTTACCTACGCCGACCGCCTGCTGCACTCGGGGCTCTACGCGCTGCGCGCCTACCGGGACGACTCGCTGGTGTACCAGTCGGACTACTACCAGCTGGAAGCGCAGCCCGACCTGCCGCCCAAGATCGAGCCCGCCAGCAAGGAGCTGTACCAGTACCACCTGCTGAAAGATCCGAAAACGATGCGCGTATCGGCCCGGATTTCGGACGACTTCCGCGTGCAGCAGGCGTTCATCGTGGCTACGCTGGCGCGGGGCTCGGGCGAGAACGTGAAGTTTCGGGAGGTACGGTTTCCGTTGGATAAAACCAATTTTAAAGAAAGTACCCTGACCAAAAACATCGACCTGAAAGCGCTCGGCTTTGCGCCCGGCGACGAGCTTTACTACTACTGGGCGGCCCTCGACAATAAACAGCCGGAGGGGAATTTTACCAAATCTGATACCTACTTTGTGGTCTATAAAGACACCGCCCAACTGGCCGACGCCGAACTAGCCACGATGGCCGTGAACGTGATGCCCGAGTACTTCCGCAGCCAGCGGCAGATCATCATCGACACCGAAAAGCTGCTGGCGCGGCGCAAAAAAATAAGTACCAAGGAATTTAACCATATCTCTAACGAGATCGGTTTCGACCAAAAGGTACTTCGGCTGCGCTACGGGCAGTTTTTGGGTGAAGAATTTGAAACGACCA
Organism: Rhabdobacter roseus; assembly: GCF_014202275.1. Taxonomy (GTDB): domain Bacteria; phylum Bacteroidota; class Bacteroidia; order Cytophagales; family Spirosomataceae; genus Rhabdobacter; species Rhabdobacter roseus. The sequence goes on from NZ_JACHGF010000001.1 coordinate 106,392, forward strand.
TCGGTGGGGGCAACGCCCTGCCTACCGACGGCGAGGGCGACGTGGTGGCGGGTTTTGCCAACCTGAAAGCCTTCACGCACGACTCCGACCACAGCGAAGTGGAGCACGACGGGCACGATCACGGCCACGCGCACGCCCACAACCACGCGCCGGCCGCGGGTAGCGACGACAAAGACCCGCTGGCGGCCCTCATGGAGCAGTACATTCACTCGCACGACGACGCCGAGACCAATACTTTTTACGAACAATCGACCCGTAGTTTGCTGAAAATGGCGCTGGAGCAAATGTGGCAGTCGGAGCTGCACCTGCGTATGTACGAGCCGGAGCAGGCGCTGCCCTACGAGCAAAAGGCACTGGAGTACCTCAAGATTGTCCAACAGAAATCCCGCGCCTACGTCAAGAAAAGTGGGTACGATCCGCCACCGCTCAAAGAAAAGGAAAAGCGCCTCACGGGCGAGCTCGGCAAAATTAACCCGCGCCTAAGCCAGGAGCGTCGCTACCTCCCCCAGCCCGTGCGGGAGCGGGCAGCCAAAGTACTGGGCTACCTGGAGCTGACTACCCTCTCGGCGGCGCAGCGGCAGCAAGTACAGCAGCTGGGCCATGAGCTCAGTGAGCAGGCGCGGAGCAGCGGGCCGCCCGACTGGGCTCTGCTGGGTACTTTGCAAAAAATAGCCAGCGCCCAGGTACTTTCGGCTCCCGAAAAAGAGAAGCTCCAACGTACCCTCTACGGCCTGGTGCGGGGCAGCGACCCCAGCCCCACGACAGCCCCGCAGACGGCCGAACCCAAACTCCAACAAGCTTTCTGGCGTCATTTGCAATGATTACGTTTGATCCCCGCGCGGAAATTTCAGGTACTTACGCGCCCGTCGGCTGGCTGGTGGGCATACTTCTGGGGGTACTTTTGGTAGGTACTTTGTACAAGATTTTTACGAGCAAGGTACTTTCAAGCCGCCGCAAAGCCGTGCGAAGTACCCTGCACGGGCTGCTGGTGTTGGTGCTGGCAGGGTACCTGCTCCAGCCCGCCTGGCCGCGCCGCGATACGGCCCGTCACGCCTGGGTGGTAAGCGAGGTGGTACCTTCGGCCTGGAAAAGAAAAATACAGGATAGCTTGGGGGTGAAAAAGCTCCTCAGCGAAAACGAATTCAGCGAGTCCCTCGAAGAGTCGCTTGGAAAGCCCCTCGTCGAGGCCAGTCGCTACGATTCGGTGACGCTGGTAGGGCAGGGCTTTTCGGAAACAATGCTGAGCCAGGTACCTTTGAGCCGCCTGGCCTGGGTACCTTACTACCCCGACGACCAGCCCTCCGCGCTGCACTGGCAAGGCCTGCTGCGGCAGGGCGAGCTTCAGCGGGTTACGGGCGTGGTGCAGTCGGCCCGCAGGCAGTGGCTGGCCGTACGCTACGCCGGGCGCACGCTCGACAGCCTGGAAGTACCCGCGGGGCAGCAGCCTTTCGCGCTCGAATTTCCCGCCTTCGCGCAGGGACGCAGCACGGTAGCGCTTACGTTGGGTGAAAAAGTACTGGACTCGCTCCGTTTCTTCACGCGCCCGGTGCCGCCGCTTCACTTCCTGCTGGTACTGGGTAGTCCCGACTTCGAAAGCCGCACGCTGGCCGAGTGGCTGGGGCGGCAGGGCCATACGGTGCGGGTGAGTACGAGCGTGTCGCGGGGCATTCAGAGCGAGGTTACGATCAATGCTTCCGCCAGCAGCGCCAAGGTACCCGACGTGATCCTGACCGACCCGGCCCACGCTTCCGACGCGCGCGTGAAGCGCGCCCTGACGGCGGGCAAGAGCGTGGTTTTCTTCAACCTCACCCAGCCCCAAGCCGAAGTACCCGCCATCAACCGCGCCCTGGGAAGTACCTTTGCCCTGAAGCAAATTTCCAGTGAGGCTACGGTACCTATCCAGAAAGAATTGCTGGCCCTGCCCTACGCCTTCACCACCCGCCTGGGACAAAGCCAGGTACCTGGCTACCCCGTGGCGGTCCAGAAGCGGGAAGGTACCCTGGCCGTAAGCCTGCTGACCGAAACCTTTCCGCTGCGGCTCAGCGGCGACAGCCTGGCCTACGAGCGGCTGTGGCTGAGCCTGCTGGCCAGGGTGCAGCCCGCCTTTGCTGACCACATCGCCGTCGACGCTCCGCTGCTCGCCCGGCAGGAGGGACGCCTGGCGTTCACGAACTTCGGGCAGGTACCTGAGGCGGTAACGATCGGGCAGGATACGGTGCCGCTGAGGCACTCGCCCATCAACCCGAGGGCGGCGGAAGTGAAGTACCTCTTTGGCCGGGCGGGCTGGGTACCTCTGGCCGACTCCCTGGAAATCTACGTGGATAGCAGCAGTAGCGTAGCATCCTTCGCGCGCCTGGCCGGGTACCTGCGGGCGCAGCCCACCGTGGGCGCAGGGCTAGTAGCCCCGGCCGAGCCGTCGGGGCAGCGCCTGCCGGGTTGGGCCTGGCTCCTACTGCTCATTACTTGCCTGACGGCCCTGTGGGTAGAGCCCAAAATAGCGTAGGGAAGGTACTTCACGGTAAAGTACCTTCCCTACGCGGCCTTTCAAAAAGGTACTTTATTTAATCCGATTGAAGACGAAAAGATCCACGAAAGCCCACTGGCCGCCTTCGGACTTGCCGCGCTGAATTACCAGCTGGTCGGGGCGGCGGAGCTCGTAAATGATCCGGACGGAGGCGTCGTCTTTTTCAAACAGCGCTTGTCCTTTCTTAGCTTCTATAAAACGGTAGCGGTCGGCCACTTCTTTTTCCTCCACCGAAATCATACCCGGCCGGAAGTGCTTCACCATGGCTACGGGGCCGTTTTCGCCCTGCTCGAAGGCAAATATTTCGTAGAGGGTGGCTTTGTCGTCTTTCATCATCCGGATAAAACCCGCCACGTTGTTGCCGGCCGGGGCAGTCCAGGCGGCGTCGATGGGGCCTCCGTTGTAGGTACCCTGCCAGCGGCCATCCAGGAAGCTGATGTCGGCCAGGGTACCTTTTTTAGGGGTACTTTGGGCATGGGCCAGGGTGCAGGTACCCATAAGTACCAGGGCGAAAAAAAACAGGCGGCGCGTCAGTATCTGCATAAAGGTTTGGGGTTTGATAAGTGGGGGCGCAAGTTAAAGAAATTTCAATTGCGCCAGTACCTGCCAAAAGTACCCGTAGGTACCCGGTCTACCCGCCAATGAAGGCTAAATAGTTGGTGGCGTTGATGAGTCGAAAAGAGGCGTCGGGGTACGCGGTTGCAAAGGCTTTGGGTACTTTGGCTTGCTCGGCTTTCCACTTAAACTCAAAGGCGGATAGTTGTCCATTTTCATATTCCAGCCAGTCGATTTCCTGATGGTCATAGGTACGCCAAAAATAGTACTCGGGCTGCCGCTGGGCGTAGTGGAGGTACTTGATCCGCTCGCTGACGAGGTAGTTTTCCCACAGTTCTCCCACGTCCGTACGCAAGGCCAGCGGCCGAAAGTCGTTGAGGACGGCGTTTCGTACGCCGTTGTCCTGAAAGTACCAGCGGGCTGTTTTGGTCACCTCTTTCCGCAGGTTCCGGCTGAAGCCGCCCACTTTGCGGAGCACGAATACTTTCGTCAATAGATCCAGGTACTTCTCGACGGTATTTTTGCTAAGTTGCAATTGCTTGCCCAGCTCATCCATCGACACCTCTTTTCCCACCTGAAAGGCCACCAGCCGCAGCAAATCTTTCACTTTGTCGGCATTGCGTATGCCTTCGTAGGCAAGAATATCTTTTAGTAGGTACGCCTGCACCAACTCTCGCAGATACAGCTCTTTTTCTTTGGGGGTAGTTTGTTGAAATAATTCAGGATACCCGCCATACAGCAGGCGTTCCTCCCGGTTTTGAAGTACCTGAAAAGGATTTTCGTAGGAACGCAGTTCCTGCTGTGCGATGGGATACAAATAATGAAAGTAGGCGCGCCCCGTCAGCGGCTCACCCGAGCGTTGGGTCAGGTCGAAGGCCGACGAGCCCGTAGCCAGCACGCGTATGCCCGGAAGGTGGTCCACGATCAATTTCAGGATTTTCCCAATTTCCGGAATGGCCTGGGCTTCATCAAGGATCAGCAGTTCTACTCCAGCCAGTATCCGCTGGTAGTTGGCCACGCTGCGCTCAGCGAGCAAAGCCTGTACCTGCACATCTTCTCCCTCCAGCACAAGTAGCTTGTAAGGTACTTCCCGGCCTATTTTTTGGATCAAGTGGGTTTTACCTACCCGCCGGGTACCTACCAGGATATTTACCTTATTGGGCCGAAGCGAATCCAGAATATTTTTTTTCAAAAGACGATCTACTTCCATAAAAATGTAAATTCAGTCAGTATGTTGACGCAATTTAGCCAAATTCAGTCATTACGTTGACGCAATTTACAGTTTATACCAAAAAACAGCCGCGCCGGAAGTACCGGGCGGCTGTTGGGATTTAACCAAAAAGGCTATATTTAAAAGGGAAAGGTCAGATGGTTTCGACGGCCACTTCTTCCTCTTCCACGACTTTCTTTTTCCGGAACCACTTATCGCGTACGCGCTCGTTGACGTAGTACATACACGGCACGATCACGAGGGTGAGGACGGTCGAGAACGTAAGGCCAAAGATGATGGTCCAGGCCAGGATGTTCCAGAACACGGCGCTGTCGCCACCCAGGGCGATGTTGGGCGCAAAGTCACGGAACAGTCCGACGAAGTCGATCGACAAGCCCAGCGCCAGCGGAATGAGCCCGAGTACCGCGGCGGAAGCCGTGAGTAGTACGGGGTTGAGCCGGATGGCACCGCCTTCGATGATGGCCTCGCGCAGGGAATACCCGCGCTCGCGAAGCTCGTCGATGAACTCGATGAGCAGAATCCCGTTCTTGACCACAATCCCCGCCAGGGCGATGATCCCGACGCCGGACATGATGACCGAGAAGGTCTTGTCAAAAATAATGAAACCTAAAAGTACCCCGATGAGCGAGAGTAGGATGGTAAAGAAAATGATCAGAGGCTTCACGACGGAGTTGAACTGCGTGGCCAGGATCAGGTAGATCAGCAGAATGGCCGCGCCAAAGGCTCCCACCAGAAAGTTCATTGACTCTTCCTGGTCTTCCTGCTCGCCTCCCATCTTTACGGTATAGCCGTTGGGTACGTCGATGTCTTGCACTACTTGCTGTATCTGGGCTACGATCTCGTTGGCGTTATAGCCGGGTAGTATGTCGGAGCTGAGCGTAACGATCCGCTCCTGATCCTTGCGGTTGATCTGGCTGAAGGTAGTCGAGTAATTGATGTTGGCTACCGACGAAATAGGTACTTGGCGCAATGCCCCGCCGGAGTTCATGTCCCGGTACACAATATTCATGCTCAGGAGCCGTTCGATCTGATCGCGGTCTGCTTTTTTGAGCCGAACCATGATGGGGTACTCGTCATCGGTATCGCGGAACTTGGAGATCTCGGTACCAAAGAGCGCGGTCCGCACGGCAAAGGCAATCTGCTGGGAGCTGATGCCCTCGCGCTGGGCTTTTTCGCGGTCGATGTTGATGGTAATTTCGGGCTTGTTGGTGACGAGGTCGGACCGTAGCTGGTCGATTCCCTCGATTCCCGAAGCCTGTACTTGCTGAAGTACCTGCTTTTCGAGCCGTTGGAGTACATCGAACTCATCGCCCGAGATTTCGATGGCAATGGGCTTACCCGTAGGAGGGCCGTTGGCTTCGCGCTCCACGGAGATCTCCGAACCCGGAATACCTACCAGTGCTTCCCGTATTTTAATGAGAATCTCTTCGCTAGAGCGGCCATCCCGGTCTTCGCCCTTCACAAAGGCCACCGTCACCTTGGATTTGTGGGGCGTGGCGGCGCGGTCGGGGTTGCTAGGGTCACCGGCGTTTTTCCCTACGTTGGAAATCACGGAATTGACCATGCCCATGGCGTCGTTTTGCTCCAATACCGCGAATACCTTTTTCTCGATCACCTTCGTGACGGAGTCCGTGACGCGGGCGTCGGTACCGATGGGCAGCTCGTTATAAACGTACACGTAGTCAGGGTCGCCGCTGGGGAAGAAGATAACCTTAGGCTGCACGATGCCCGTCAGCACGAAAGTAAAGACCAATAGTACTACCATGCTCGCAATGGCTACCACGGGCCGCCAGCCTTTGATCAGCCAGGTAATGAGCTTGCGGTAGTTGTCGCGCAGGGCGGGTAAGAACCGATCTTGAAAACGAACCAGGATTTTGGGCGTCAGGATGTAGTAATTAAAGACGTACAGCGCCAGAATGAACAGGATAAAGTTGCCGATACCGCGGTCGATCAGGTACCCGATCAGCGCGGCTGCACCCAGTACAATCAGCGGGCGGCGAATAGCCTTGAAGCTGGTATCGTGCTCTTTCTTGGTGTCGTCGTGGCGTTTCATAAACGACACGGCAAACACCGGGTTGATGACGTAAGCCACAAATAACGACGACATGAGCGTAAGAATGAGCGTAAGCGGCAGGAACTTCATGAAATCCCCGACGATACCCGGCCAGAACAGCAGCGGAAAGAAGGGCGCGATGGTGGTGAGGGTACCTGAAAGTACCGGCACGAATACCTCCCCGGCCGCTACTTTGACGGCCTTCTGAATGGGCCAGTCTTTGTGTTGGTTAAACAAGCGGTGGGTATTTTCGATCACCACGATGGCGTCATCTACCACCAGCCCGATTCCCAGCAGGAACGCAAAGAGCACGATGGTATTCAGCGTGAAGGCCGTGCCCACAATGGGCCCGATAATGGGCATGAGCACAAACGCCACCAGCGCCGACAGCGGCACCGAAAGCCCCACAAAGATGGCGTCGCCCACGCCCATGAAGAACATCAGAATGAGTACCACAAAGATGAAGCCCAGGATAACGGTGTTGATGAGCTCGTGGAGGTCGGCGCGGGTACGTTCGGACTGGTCGGCCGTAATGAGAATATCCAGCCCCTGAGGAAAGCGCGTTTCCTTGTATTCGGCAATGGTGGCCTCGATGCGGTCCGATGCTTCGATCAAGTTGGCCCCGGCCCGTTTGATGACGTTGAGCGTCACGACGGTTTTGTTGTTGAGGCGGGCAAAATCCTGCTGCTCCTCGAAGCTGTCCTGTACCTCGGCCACGTCGCCCAGGCGTAGTACCGCCCCGGTATTGGTGCGAATGCGCAGGTTGGCGATCTGGCTCATTTCGCTAAATTCACCCTTGACGCGCAACGTACGGCGCACGCCGTCAACGCTGAGCTCACCACCCGATACGTTTACGTTTTCACCCTGTACGGCGGTTTGGATGTCATAAAAGGTAAGTCCGGCGGCCTGCATCCGCGGTAGGTCCAGGTTGATCTGTATTTCGCGATTCAAAGCCCCAACGATGTCCACACGGCTGATTTCCGGCATGGCCTCGATGGCATCCTGCATGTCTTCGGCGTACTCTTTGAGCTGCTTCAGGGAATAGTTACCGGCCATGTTGATGTTCATGATCGGAAACTCCGAGAAGTTCACGTCCTGGGCCGTGGGGCCGGAGTCGAGCTCCTGGGGTAGGTCGCGCTTGGCTTTGTCGATGGCGTCGCGTACCCGCTGCAGGGCGTCTGACACTTCTACGTCGGGGTTAAATTCCACCAGGATCACGGATACATCCTGCAAGGCATTGGATTTGATCCGCTTCACGCCCGAGATAGACTTCAGTTGCTTCTCGATGGGCTTGTTGATGGTATTCTCCACGTCGGCCGGAGCGGTACCAAAGTACACCGTATTGATGTATACCTGCGGTATCTTAATGTCCGGAAACTGTTCCTTGGGGAGGTTGTTGTAGATCATAAGCCCCGCCAACGTAATGATGAACGTAAAGATGTAGATCGTCGTACGGTTCTCTACGCACCAGTTGGTAAAGCCCATCGTTTTATGATTATCTACTTGCATAGTTTGGTTTTAATTAAGAATCGGAAAGGGGTACTTTCCGTAATTCGGTTTGAGAGTCTCATTCACAGTCGCGTTGGAAAACACTGCGGCCGGGGCCGTCAGCAACGTAAGGCTGGGTTGTTGGGTTAAAAACTGACGGTCTGGCCATCGGCTACTTCCTGGTACCCCTGCGTGATCAGCTGGTCGCCCGCCTGTAGTCCTTCCACGATCTCCACTTTGCCGCTATAGCTCAGCCCGGTTTTGACGGTTTTGGCTTTGGCTACTTTTTTGTTGCCTTCGGTGGTCGCTACGTACACGACCTGTCCCTTCTCGGTACTTTGAATCAGGTTTTGGTCAATGACCAGGGCGTCTTTCTTGGTGGCGTCGTTGATCTGCACCTGGGCCAGCATGTTGGGCTTGATGGCACTGCTGGAGGGCAGGTTAGCCTCAATGGTGAAGGTTCGGCTTAAAGGGTCCACCGTGGTACTTACGAACGTGACGCGGGCCTTGTACTCCTGGTTTAGGTCAGGAAATTTGATCAGAACCTCGTCGCCTTTACGAATGCTGGCGGCGTAGGTATCCGACACCTTGGCTACGACCTTCAGGTTGCTCAGGTTGACCAGACGCACCACGCCCACACCCGGAGCGGCCATTTCACCTACCTTGATGTTCACCTGGTCTACCACGCCCGAGATGGGCGCAACGATGTTGGACTGCGCCAATTGCGTGTTGAGCGTAGCCAGCTTCTTATCCAGCGACTCCATGTTGTTTTGAGCCTGTAGAAACTGCAACTCGGTACCTATTTTCTGATCCCAGAGGTTTTTCTGCTTTTGGTACAGGGTAGTAGCCAGCGAAAGCTGGTTTTTTACTTCCTCAATCGACTGCCGCAAAATGCTGTCGTCCACTTTGGCCAGGGTACTTCCCGCTCTTACCTGGTCGCCCTCTTTGACGTACACGGCCGTCACGGCCCCGCCCGACTGCGGCGTTACCAGCACGTTGTTCTTGGCGTCCACGGAGCCCTGCATTTCTACGTAGTGGCGAAAGGTACCTGGCTCCAGGGTGCCTACGGTAACGGCTTTTGTGCGTTGCTGTTCGGCTGCTTTCGGATCGAGCTTGGTGATCTCTCCTTCCAGCGTTTTGATGCGCTGCGAAAGCTCCCGCTGTTCGGTTTTGAGCTGGGCCAACTCTTCCCGTTTGGCTTCAACTCCTTCTTTTTTCTCTCCTGAGCAGGCTGCTATAAATAAAGCAACGGCGCTGAGTAGTAGGGTGGTAGGTTTCATAATGTATCGATAGTAGCTGTTTCTGAGTTTCATTGGGTATAGATTGGAATAAAGTTATTTCCCGGCTTCGGAATAGAGCTCTCCTTTGGCCCGGCGAAGATCGACGTTCGCAATCAGCAAGTCGAAGAGCGAGGCAAAGTAGTTGGTCTGGGCTTCCTTAAAAGATGATTCTGCGTTGATGACCTCGATGTTGGAGCCAACTCCTTCCTTGTATTTGATCTTGGATACCCGCACTACCTCCTGGGCCAGATCCACGTTACGGCGCTGGGTTTCGAGCGTGGCGAAGGCGTTGGCGAGGTTGATGTTGGCCTGCCGTACTTCCAGGTCGATGGACTGCTCCAGGAGTGTTTGGCTTTGGCGGACTTTGTTTTGGGTAACCCGGGCCTGCTGCAGCTGGTAATGCTTCGTCATACCATCAAAGATAGGTACCTGTACGTTGAGCGTGATGGCGGCGTTGTTAAACCAGCGGGTGGTAAATAAATCGCCAAGATTGTCCCGCCCGTTGTTGTGGCCGTAGCCCGCCGAAAGCGATACTACGGGTAAGTACCCACTCCTAATGTTACGGATGTCCAGCCCGGCCAGCTCGTTCTGGGTTTTGAGAAGCGAGTACTCGATGCGGTTGTCGTAGTCGGCAGCTTCCCGGCGGACGGGCCGCAGGGATTCAATGTTTAGATCGTTGATTTTATCCGTGAGTGTGAGCGGGTCGTCGAGCGGCATGCCCATCTGGTACTTCAGCAGCGTGTAGCTGAGCTCAATGAGGTTCTGCACGTTCTGGCGCTCGGTTTTCAGGTTGTTGAGCTGTACTTCCAGCCGGTCTACGTCGATGCGCTCCACAAAACCGCTTTCGTTCAGCGCCCGGGTTTCGCGCATCAGGGTATCCAGCCGCTCGATGTTCAGGTCCAGTACCTTGGCGCGTTCCTCGGCTACCTGGGCCGAGTAGTAGGCCTTGGTCACGGCGTCAGCCACGGTGACCTTCGACTGCGTCACGTTTTTCTGGGCCAGCTCCCGGTAGGTAGCCGCGGCTTTGAGCCCCACAAAGTAAGAGCCGCTAAAGATGAGCTGATTGAGCGTAGCGCCGGCATTGCCCAGGTACTTTACCCCAAAGGCAATAGCCACCGGTGGCGCATCTGCTGGTACGCTCGGATCACCAAAAGCATTGGGAGGTAGAAAAACACGCTGGATGATCAGGTTGTCCGTAACACTAAAGTTAGCGCTCACCTGCGGCAGTCCTGCCGCGCGAATTTCCCCGATGCGGGCTTCGGCCGACACGGCGTCCAGCTGGGTGTTCTTAATGTTCAGGTTTTGCCGCAGGGCGTAGTCTACCGCCTGCTGCAAGGAGAAGCTATTTTCCTGGGCTTTCAGCGGTGCCATACTGAGTAGTAGGGCCAGGCCGATGAGTCCGTTTCGTAAGAGGGATACTCGTTTCATGGGTTGTTTGGTTCAATTGCTGACTGTTCTAGGTAGTGGTTGTAAAGTTGAAATCCTTTTTCGGTCAGAAGGCCGCGCAGAAAATGGTGCAGAAACTCCATCTGGACGTCGATCATGGAAAAACGGCTGGGTGGAAAAATCGACGGATCGAAGGCCATTTCCACTTGCTCGAGACGAAGGCGAGAAAGGATTTCCACGTTGAGGTCGGGTCGGTACAGTTCCAAGGCTATGCCTTGCTCCAGATTACGCCGGATGCTCTTCATCATGTGCTGCTGCTTATGAGCCTGAAACAGGTTCCAGGCCTTGGGATAGTACTTCTTGAGGTCGTAGAGCAACACGGGGTTCATGGAGGCCAGCTCCTTGCTGAGGTAACGGGAAGCCTGTAGCATTTCATCCACCGGGTTTTGCGCCTCGATCTCGAGCTGGGATATATCGGAGCGCTCACATGACAGTTCCATCCCTACCACTTCGTTGATGATCGCATCTTTATCCGCAAAATGCTGGTAGATGGTTTTCTTGGATATGCCTAGTTCCCGGGCCATGTCGTCCATGGTTACGCTCTTGACTCCGTACCGCCAAAATAGTTTTTCTGCCGTTTCCAGTATTCGGTCTCTCACTTCCTCCTAGTTGAAATTTTCTAATGCTGAGAACCGAGGAAACTTTAAAAAGGTTCTTGGTTTCCGTCCGGATTTTCGAAAAACCCTTTCAGAAACGACAATCAATGAGTTTTTTGTGATGAATGGTGATTATCAATGATAATTGGCTAATAAACATCCTAATTATTAATTGTACTTTTCTAAGCAAGCGCTAATTTTCCACGTAACAAAACTAGAAGGCACCGTAGCCAGGAACAACGATAAATCGATGAAAGGGAGATTTATGGGTATGAACACGAAAAATCGCGGGATAAAGTAATTGGGCGGGAATGATTATTGTCCGGACAGTGTTTGGATAAGACGTAATTAATAGTCAATTTCGCACCCCCTCTATCTAAAAGAAGATCAAGCCATTAACCCATTTACGCCCCATACGAAAGAATGAAAAGCTACATTGACCTGATTCAGCAAACGTTCGAGTTCCCGACCATGGAGTTTAACGTTGAAAATAACGAGTTGCTGTTCAACAATGTACCTCTGATGGACATCATCGAGGAACATGGCACCCCCCTCAAATTAACCTACCTGCCCAAGATCGGAGAGCACATCGAAAATGCGCGGATGTTTTTCCGGAATGCTTTCAAAAGGCATAACTATAAAGGTAGCTATACCTACTGCTACTGCACCAAATCGTCGCACTTCAGCTTTGTGCTGGAAGAAGCGTTGAAGCATAATATTCACCTCGAAACGTCTTCGTCCTTCGATATTCCGATTATTCGGGAGCTCTACCGGCGCGGTAAGGTGAGCAAGTCGACCTACATCCTGGCCAACGGCTACAAGCGGCCGCTGTACACGCAGTACCTCAGCGAGCTCATCAACGAGGGCTTCAACGTAGTACCTATCCTGGACAACCTGAAGGAAATCGAGTCGTACGAGCAGCTCGTGACCGCCGACAGCCTCAACCTGGGCATCCGCATCGCGACCGACGAGGAGCCGAACTTTGCGTTTTATACGTCGCGGCTCGGGATACGCTATAACGACGTGCAGCAGCTCTATAAAGAGAAAATTGAGCCAAACCCGAAGTTTAAGCTCAAAATGCTGCACTTTTTTATCAATACGGGTATTAAGGATAGCGCCTATTACTGGAGCGAGCTGACGCGGTTCATGTTTAAGTACTGCGAAATGCAGAAAATGTGTCCGGACCTGGATTCGATTGACATTGGCGGCGGACTACCCATCCAGACCTCGTTGCAGGCCAACTACGATTACCAGCAAATGATCGACGAGATCATCGAGAATATCCAGTGGATCTGCAACAAGAACAACGTACCCGTTCCGCACATCTTTACGGAGTTTGGTAGCTACACGGTAGGCGAAAGCGGCGCGGTGATCTACAAGGTGATCGACAAAAAGTTGCAGAACGACAAGGAACTTTGGTACATGATCGACGGCTCGTTTATTACGCACCTGCCCGACTCCTGGGGCATGAACCAGAAGTACATCATGCTGCCAATCAATAACTGGGACAATCCGTACCAAAAAGTAAACCTGGGCGGGCTAACCTGCGACTCGCAGGATTTCTACAATACCGAAATGCACAGCGCCGATCTGTACATGCCGATCTTCAGCGAAGAGGAAGACCAGTACATCGGGTTTTTCCATACGGGGGCTTACCAGGAGTCGCTGGGTGGGTACGGCGGGATTCAGCACTGCCTCATTCCGGCGCCCAAGCACGTACTCGTGGACCGCGACGCTGACGGCCGCATTACCACGCGTGTGTTTGCCAAGCCGCAAGACAGCGAGTCCATGATGCGCATTCTGGGCTTCCGCGACGAGTCGTACGTGCAGCAAGATACGCCTACTGAAGGAGAGCAGTCGAAGCCGGAAGAGTCCGAAGTACCCGAAATGGCTGATACTAAAAATTAGACGACTTCCATAAGTTGCAGGCATCTAATTCGTTATACAGTCGGTTCTTGCTAAAAGTACCGGCTGTATTTCCAAATATTGGTATTATTTTTGCCATCAAAAGAAAGATATTCACCCTGGATTTTCTCAACTACTAATCAACTTTGGTAATGAAAAAGGCCTTTTTACTCGTAGCCGTTAGCGGATTATTGCTTTTCGCTTCTTGCACCCGCCACGCCTGTCCTGCTTACGGCTCTACTCAGAAAGTAGAAAAAGTACCCGCTCAGCGCGTTTAAGGTACTTAAAGTACCTCCGTGCCATTTTGCAAAATGATCCGTGCTGCCTCCAGCAGCGAGGGGGCGGCATAGTCACCCGCCGAGGTACCTCCTGCGGCAACAATATGAATGGTATGTACCCCGGCCTTGCGGCCCGCCTGCATATCCCGGGCGTGATCGCCCACCATCCAGGATAGCGCTGGGTCAATGTGGTATTTGGCCATTGCTTTTTCGATCAGGAGCGAGTCGGGCTTGCGGGTTAGCGAGCGCGAAGTGTAGTCGGGGTGGTGGCTGGCAAAGTACAGATCATCGAACGCTACGCCCGTCAGCTCCTGCATCCGCGCGTGGATGACGCGTACATCCTGGCCGGTGTAAAGTCCTTTGGCGATACCCGCCTGGTTGGTAATCACGATCAGCAAGTACCCCGCTTCTTTTAGTAGCCGCAGCGCTTCGGCCACGCCGTCCAGCAGTACGAGGTCTTCCAGCTTATAAGTATAGTACTGGTCGTCGCGGTTAAGTACCCCGTCCCGATCCAGAAAAACACATTTCTTCTTCAAATTCGTAGGTCGTTAAAGTTCCTCACCTTCCAGCAGCTCCACCCGATTTCGGGCTAGCCGCACCCTATCCATTCGTTCCAGTTGTTTCAACAAGCGCGAAACGACCTCCCGCGAAGTACCCAGCTCCTGGGCTATTTCCTCGTGGGTACCTTCAATGATAGCAGGCTGGTCGGGTTTCTTGGTCGAAAGTCGGGCTTTTCGTCGCAGGTAGTTCCAGAGGCGTTCGTCCATTTTCTGAAACGCTACGCCGTCGATGGTCGTGAGCAAATCATCAAAGCGGCGCTGGTAGGTCTGAAACACAAATTGCCGCCAGCTGGGGTACTTGGTGATCCATTCCTCGATCTTCTCGACCGGGATCAGCACCAGCTCGGCGGGCTCCTCGGCCACGGCTGTTACTTCGCTGCGGCGGGCGTTGAGGCAGCAACTGAGCGACATCGCGCACGACTCCCCGCTGCCCAGGTAGTACATCAGAATTTCCTTTTCCTCCTGATCCGAGCGCAGGATTTTGAGGGTACCTGCCAAAATAATGGGAACCGAGCGGATGTAGGCACCCGGCGTCATGAGCACATCGCCCGCCGCTAGCTGGCTGTAATGCCCCACTTCCGCCAACGCTGCCAGCAAACGAGGCTCAAACTTTCCCTGGAAACGTTCTTCGTAAAAGGAAACCGGTTGTTGCATGGTATTCTTTTTTTATAAACTATTCGCCACTAGGGGTACTTTGCACAAAGTACCCCTAGTGATTATTCAAACGAAGCATTTTTGTATTACGTTTCTCATGCAATTTACCCAAATAAAAGAAACCTGCCTCTACGTGGCCGATCTGGATCGCACCCGGGCCTTTTATGCCGAGCGGCTGGGGCTGGAAGTCATTTCGATGGTAGAAGGTAGTCACGTGTTTTTTCGGGCGGGTACCTCGGTGCTGCTTTGCTTTTTGCCCGAGGCTTCAAAGGCCAAGCAGTCGCCGCCCCCGCACTACGCCCACGGCAAGCAGCACCTGGCCTTTGAAGCCCCCGATGACCACTACGAAGCCCTGCTCCGGGCCGTGCAGGAGCGCGGTATTAAGGTATACCACCACGAAAAATGGCCCAACCACAAACGCTCTTTCTACTTCGACGACCCCGACGGCCACGTGCTGGAGGTGGTAGAAAGAGGCGTGTGGGGGTAGCCAGGTACTTTTGGGTGGGGGCTTAAAGTAGTGGCGGCCGACGATCCATCCAGGGCTCGGCGCGCTCGAGCTGGCCTGCGAGCCGGAAGAGCAGCCCTTCCTCACCCATGCGGCCAGTAAACATCATGCCCACGGGCAGGCCGCTTTCGGTCCAGTGCAGCGGCACCGACATGGAGGGCTGGCCGGTCATGTTAGCGATGGGCGTGTAGGGGATGTACCCAAAGGTTTTTTCCACCAGCTGATCCACCACGCTGCTGCCTTTCAGGAAGCGGTAGCCGCCCGTGGTTTGAAGTACCCGGAGGGCTACGTTTTCCTGCGTGCTATTCTGCAACGCACCGATCCGGATGGGAGGGCGCGAAAGCGTGGGCGTCAGGAATACATCGTACTGCTGGTGAAAATGGGCCATGCCACGGGCCAGCTGATTCCACTTGCCCAGGGCGTAGGCGTAGTCGGCGGCGGTGAATACTTCGCCCATCTGGGCCAGCAGCCAGGTGTTGGGCTCCACGTCGTCGGCCTTGACGGGCCGGGCCAGCCAGTCGCCCATGATGCGCAGGGCAGCGGCGGTTTCGCCCACGATCATGGGCAAAAAAGCCTCCTTGAATACATCAGCGCTGTACGGTAAAGGCACTTCGACTACCTCATGGCCCAGCGACTCCAGCAAGCGGGCGGCTTTGTACACCGCGGCTACGCATTCCGCGTCCAGCGACAGACCGGGGTACGGGTGCTGCGCACTAAAGCCAATCCGGAGCTTACCTACCTCTCGAAGTACCTCCTCGGCGTAAGGGCGCTCAGGTACCTGGATCTGGTACGGGTCGCCGGGCTCGTAGCCATTTAGAACATCCAGCAAGGCGGCGCTGTCGCGCACCGAGCGTGTCACGGTGCCTTCGGCTACGGCACCCGCCCACGATTCACCCGTCAGGGGTGCCAGCGAAATACGGCCCCGCGAGGGCTTCAGGCCAAACAGCCCGCAGCAGGAGGCCGGAATCCGGATGGAGCCGCCGCCGTCGGAGGCCGTGGCGGCGGGCACGATACCCGCCGCTACCGCCGCCGCTGACCCTCCACTGGAGCCGCCCGCCGAATGGTCCGGGTTCCAGGGATTGCGGGCCGGGCCAAACAGGGTAGGCTCGGTAAAAGGCGTCAGGCCTAGCTCCGGCGTATTGGTTTTGCCAAAAAGAACCAGCCCCGCTTTTTTACAGCGCTTCACGTAGTTGCCGTCCTGGCTGGAAATATACTTCAAGTACCCCTTGCTGCCGCTGCGCATGGGCGTTCCCGCCCACTCAATACTCAGGTCCTTTACCAGGAAAGGTACCCCCCGCAGCGGAGCTTCGGCGGGCAGCGCTTCCACCATTTTGCGCCCTTCCTCGTAGTGCGGCTGCACAATGGCATTGAGCCTGGGGTTAATCTTTTCGGCCAGTACCAGGGCGTTTTCCAGGAGCTCGTGGGGTGTCACTTCGCCGCGCCGAACCAGGTCCGCCAGTCCTACGGCGTCGTAGCGTAGGTATTCTTCTACTTTCATGCGTTTTGGTTTAAAGATGAAGTACTTATAGAAAAATATCAGGGGTACTTTGCCCGCTGTAGGTACCTTGTCTACTTCTTTAGGGGGGCCGACGCCACGGCTATTTTGGAATCGGCGGTGCCGTAGTACAGCCACCAGCGGCCCTTGTAAGGTACCAGGGCTTCCAGAAACGTAACGTTATTGACCTGCCCCGTTATTTCGTAGGGCTTGTCGGGCTTCATGAAGTACCCCTTCGAGCGGTCCAGGAGGCGGTCGGGCTCCTCGGCACTGAACAAAAACTGCCCCGCCGCGTAGGTACCTTCGGGCAGGTTTACCTGGCCCGTCTGGGCGTTGTACATGCTGTTGTAGATGAGCACAATGCCCCGGGGCGTCAGCAGCGCCGGGGGGCCGGGCTCCAGCAGGCGGTTGTCAAACTGATCGGCCCGTACTTCGGCCACGGCTTTCAGGGAGCGGTCGGGCCGGGTAAAGGGGTACCAGTTGATGAGGTCGTCGGAGACGGCCACGTACAGCTGCGGTTGGTCGCCCCAGTACATCCAGTACTTGCCGTTGATGCGGGTCGCTACCAGGCGGCTACCCACCCGGCGGCACACAATGGAGCCCGACTTCGACCATAGATCTTCGCCACCTCCCCGAATGAAGTTGTTAAAAGCCCGGCCGTACTTTTTCCAGGTCAACAGATCGCGGGAGGTGGCCACACACAGGCGGGCCTTGTCGCCGTCGTAGGAGGAGTAGGTCATGACGTAGGTACCGTCTTCGGCCTCCACCACGCGCGGATCTTCCACGCCGCCTTCCCACTCGTACTTTTTGAAGGCGTCGTTTTCGGGATAAAAAACGGGCCGGGGCATCCGCTCGAAACGCAGGCCGTCGGTGCTGGTAGCCAGGCCGATGCGCGAAGTACCCTGGTACTTGCCCACCAGGTCTTCGGCCCGGTAGAGCAGGTATATCTTTCCGTTCCGGACCACGGCGGCGGGGTTGAACACATCTTTTTCTTCCCAGCGCACGGTTTCGCCCCGCACGGGGCAGTCGAAGGTTGTGGTAGCGCGGGGTGTCAGCACCGGGTTGGCTCGGTCGTGCTTGCTGAAGGTACCTAATAGCCACGACTGGGCCTGTAAAGTACCTCCGGCGCAGAGCAGCAATAGTAGCGGAAAACGGAAGCGTATTTTCATTTTTTGAAAAGATGGTTTAGGTTGAAAAAGTACCTGTAGCTGGATTACCCAGGCTGAGTCAGGTTTTGAAAAAAAACGTTTAGTCTGTTTTCAAAGATACGAGATAAGTCGAGCTAATGTTTAGTACTTCTTGTTTTCGCCGTATGACCGGCACAAGCTACCTTTTATTCTGTTAGCCCCAAAAGCAGCCAAGATCAGCTGAAGTATAAGTAGTATTAGGGAAGAGGGGACTTTACCTGGGAGATAGCAAAATAATGAACCCAGAACTCATTGGGTAGCGGCTGTGAAGTTGGGGGTACTTTGGCAACTAGCCGTGCCTTCCCTTACAAACGTGTACCCTGCTCCTGAAGCCATGAAATATCCACTCAAACGCCTGAGCCTACTTAGCCTGCTGTGGGTACTTTACTCGCTGCACAGCTGCATCGAGCCCTTCTCGCCGCCCGAAATCACGTCGGCCAGCAGTTACCTGGTTGTGGATGGGTTTCTGAATACCAGCGCGGGCACCACGAGCCAGATCAAGCTGAGCCGGACCCAGAATTTATACGAAAACCGACAGCCTTGGGTGGAGCAACAGGCCAACCTACGCGTAGAAGGTGACCAGGGAAGCGCTTATGCCCTGGCCGAGGTAAAGCCCGGTACCTATGAGCTGGGGGGCGTTTCGTTGGCCGAGAATGAAAAGTACCGGCTTCGGATCCGGACCCGGGATGGCAAAGAGTACCTTTCGGACTACGTGCCGGTGGTAAAAACTCCGCCCGTCGACAGCGTGACCTACCGGGTAAGCCCCGACAGATCCGGTGTGCAGATCAACGTCCATACGCATGACCCGACGAAGCGTACCCGCTTTTACCGCTGGGGCTATGAGGAAACCTGGGAGTACCACTCGCCGCTCTACTCGGCCTTTGAGGTAGTCAACAAAGAAATCCGGCTACGAACCCAAGACATCAGTACCTGCTGGACGTTCCTGAAGTCGTCACGGATCGTGCTGGGTACCTCCGTGAAGCTCAGCCAGGATATCATGGAGAATGTGCCCATTACCTACGTACACGCCAGCTCAGGTAAGCTGCGGGTCAAGTACAGTATTCTGGTGAAGCAGTACGGCCTGTCGCAGGAGGAGTTTGAGTACTGGACGGCCATTGCCAAAACCAACGAGCTCACCGGCAGCCTCTTCGATCCGCAGCCCTCGCAGGTAACGGGCAACATCCGCTGTATCAACGACCCAAAGGAGCTAGCCTTTGGGTTTTTCAGCGTTTCCACGCCGCAGGAGAAACGAATTTTTATTACGGAGTGGCTGGGGCGGTTTACGAGCCCCTGCGAACCTGAGGATACCCTTAACGAAGCACAGGCCCTGGAGACCTACGACTTGATCCTCGTTGAGTTTCCCGTTCCGGGTTCTAACAAGCCGTTCTACATCACCGGCAGTGGTAGCTGCACCGACTGCCGCCTGCACGGCGGGATCAACGAAAAGCCCGCCTACTGGCAGTAGATAGGGGCCAGGGTTGCTAAGATGGATGAGCCGGGAGCTTGCTTTTAAGAGAGGAAGTACCTTCCAAATACCAAAGTACCCTCCTTCCGTGCGGGGAAAAGGTACTTTGGTGATGGGCTGATGAAGCAGATGATTTTGGCTTTTTTTGGCCAGCGCTACGCTTTCTTTTTCCGATAGGCCCAGTAAAATACCTGCGGCAGTACCGTAAGGCTCAGGAACATGCATACCAGCAGGCCACCGACGATCATGATGGCGAGGGGTTTTTGGATTTCGGAGCCCATGCCGGTGGAAAGCGCGGCGGGTAGCAGCCCCAGCGAGCCCATGAGGGCGATCATCAGAATGGGCCGGATGCGGCTGTACACGGCATTCGAGATGGCTTCTTTCAAGGGGGCTCGTTTTTCCAGATTTTGGCGAATATTGCCAATGAGTACAATGCCGTCGATAGTAGCTACGCCAAAAAGGATGATAAACCCGATACCGGCCGAGATACCGAAGGTAGTCCCGGTTATCCAGAGCGAAAGGTACCCGCCGATAAACGCGAACGGTACCACCAGGAAGGACACCAGCGTATCTTTTAGGTTGCCGTTGAAGTTGATCCACAGCAGGAACATGATCAGCAGCAAAGACACGGGAACGATCATAGTCAGCTGCTTGGTAGCCCGCTCTTTGGATTCAAATTCTCCGGCCCACTCCATTTTGCGGCCGGGGGGGAGCGTTACCTTTTCGGCTACTTTTGCCTTGGCCTCCGCGATGGTACTGCCCAGGTCGCGGCCTTCTATGCTAAATCCTACGGCGATGTAGCGGCTGCTGCCCTCGCGGTAGATGAACGTAGGGCCCGTTATGTAGTCAATGGAGGCAATTTCCTTCAGGGGTACTTTTAGATTGTCTTTGGTAGGAATCAGAATGTCTCCGATTTTTTGCTCATCGTCGCGGTATTCTTTGGCAAAGCGCAGCCGCACATCAAATACCCTTTCGCTTTCGTAAAAATGCGTGGCGGCGCGGCCACCGATGGCCATTTCGATAACCGCCTGCGCATCCGAAATGTCCACCCCGTACCGGGCCATTTTATGATCATGCAGCTCAATCCGGAGTTCGGGCAGGCCGATATTTCGGTACACGTTCAGGTCCTCGATGCCCGGCACGTCTTTTATGCTGCTGGCCACCTGGTCGGCATACTGCTCCAGCTCAAATAAATCCTCCCCGAATATCTTGATAACCAGCGAGCTTTTTACGCCCGCCACGTATTCTTCTACGTTGTCCTGGATGGGTTGGCTAAACCCAAACACAATACCGGGGTACGTTTGTAAAACCTGACGCATTTCTTCTACGAGCGCCTCTTTTTTTACGCTTCGCGTCCACTCTTTCTCCGGATGCAGCTGGATGTGGAATTCAATATTAAAAAAGCCGGTAGGGTCGGTGCCGTCGTTGGGGCGCCCTACCTGGTTCAGGACAAACTGTACTTCTTCAAACGTTCGCAGGTCGGCTTTCATTTCTTTGGCCAGCCGTTGAGACTCTTCGATATTGACACTGTTGGGAAGCGTAGCCCGGATGTAGATGGCACCCTCGTTGAGCTTGGGTAAAAACTCTGACCCGTGGTGCATGAAACCAACCACGCATACCAACAGCAGGCCCAAGAAACTAACAAGGGTTGCCCGTTTGTGACGCGTAGTCAGCAGGTACAGCTTAAACAGTCCGTTTCGAAAACTCCTCGTAATCAGGTTATCTTTCTCCACAATATTCTTTTGCAAAAGTACCTTGCACATGGCCGGGACGTACGTCAGGCTGAGGAGCAAAGAGCCCAGCAGCGCAAACCCCAGGGTATAAGCCAGCGGAGAGAACATTTTTCCTTCTACTTTCTGAAAAGAGAAAATGGGTATGAGCGCGACGATCAGGATGATCAGAGCAAAGAAAATGTAGGAAGCCACGCTTGAGGCGCTTCTCTTAATGATACCCGACTTGGAAATCTTGTTAAAACGCTCCATGCCCAGCTGGTGCGCTCTTTTTTCGAGCCCCACAAAAACGACCTCCGAGACCACCACTGCTCCTTCCAGCAACAGGCCGAAGTCCAGGGAACCCATCGAGATGAGGTTGGCGGGCATGCCCATGATCCGGAGCATGACAATCGAAAACAGGAAAGCCAGCGGAATAACCGACGCCACAATGAGCGTGAGCCGCCAGTTGTACAAGAAAATAAACACAATGACCGACACCAGTACAATCCCTTCTACGAGGTTTTTGGTTACGGTATTCACGGTGGTATTTACCAGCTCCGTGCGGTCTATGAAAGGCTCTATTTTGACGTCTTGGGGCAGTACACGTTCATTGAGGTCGGTGATGCGTTCTTTGAGGCGTTCGATGACCTCACTCGGGTTTTCACCCCGGAGCATCACAACGATGCCCTGCATGAGGTCGTCATCGTCCTGTAAGCCCACAATACCCAAACGTGGCTTGGCCGCCGCTTGTACTTCAGCTACGTGTTTGACCAGAATAGGCGTAGAGCCACGTACTTCGATCAGGATATTTTCGATATCTTCCACGCTTTCCAGCAAGCCTACCCCACGTACTACGTACGCCTGGTTTCCCCGTTCAATCACATCTCCACCTACGTTGATGTTACTTTTAGAGACGGCTTCAAATACCTCCAGGGGCGAAAGGTCGTAGTTGGCCAGCTCGGTAGGGTTGACTTTGATCTCGTAGATTTTTTCTTCCCCACCAAAACTGACCACATCTGCCACGCCAGGAACCGCCACCAGCTCCCGCTCAATGACCCAGTCCTGAATGGCCGTGATTTCCTTAATGGGCCGCTCACTCCTGACCACGTACCGAAACACCTCCCCCGTAGCGCCGTAAGGTGGCTCAATGGCTGCCTCGGCTCCTTCGGGTAGTTCTACGCCCTGAAGGCGGTTGGCGGCGTACTGCTGGGCGTAAAAATCGTCGACGTCATCCTCAAATAGCACCGTCACGACTGACAACCCAAAGAGCGAAATGGAACGTACTTGTCCCTTCCGCGGGATGGTATTGACGGCCTTGGTAATGGGAAGGGTCACAAATTTTTCTACCTCCTCGGCACTCCGGCCGGGCCACTGCGTAATGATGCGCGCCCGGGTACTCGTGACGTCGGGGAAGGCTTCAATGGGGGTATGGATGTAGCTGATAATACCGGCCACCAGCAAAACGCCCGTCATAAAAAAGACCAGAAGGGTATTTTTTAAAGAAAAGGCGACGATGTTTCCTACTAATTTCTGCATGTTGCCTTTTTACTTGATTGCGTTCTGTAATTCTTCAAAAATCAAGAGCTGATTTTTAGTAATGATTTTTTCGCCGTGCCGGATACCGCCAGTCAGGAAAATATCCTGATGGCTCCGCGACAGCGTTTCTACCTCGCGCGCTTCCAGCGCGCAGTCGGAGTGGTAGACCAGCAGGTAGTTTTTGTTGTTGCTGAAAATAAGGGCTTTCTGAGGTACCCGCAGCGCCTGGGTGCCGGTCTGTTTTTGGGCTACGACCTCGATGAACATGCCGGGCTTGAGCTTCAGGGCGCTATTGTCCATGACAATACGCGCCTTAAGTACCTTTTCTTCGGTATCAAAAACCTGCGAAAGTGCCTGGATGGTACCTTGGAATACCTCACCGGGATACGCCGTGGCCTGCAGCGATACACTCATTTTTTCTTTGACAAACTCCAGGTCACTGGCGTAGACATTGGCCGACACCCATACTTGCGACAGGTCTGAAATCGTAAAAAGTGGCTCACTCTCGGCGGCGATTTGCATGCCGTCGGTGATGTTTTTGTTCACGATAAAACCACTCGCGGGGGCTTTGATCAGAAAGACATCGCGCTGCTCGCTGGCGCTGAACAGGGCCAGGTTGGCCGTTGTTTTTTCGAGCTCGGCGCGCAGTACGCTCTCTTCGCTTTTGGCTTCGAGCAGCGACTTCTCCGACGCAATGCCATCTTCAAACATCGACTGTGCGGCCTGTACGCTCCGGAGGGCTACGGTAAGCCGCGATTCCAGGCTTTTGCGCTCCGACTCCAGCGCGCTTAGCTCCACGCTGCGGATTTCGGCCAGTACCTGGCCTTTTTTCACCTGGTCGCCCAGCGTAAAGTGCGTTTTGGTAATGACGCCACCCACCAGGCTCACGTAGTGAAGTACCCGGTCGGGGTGGTAGTCTACCTTGCCCGACAACCGCCGCGACTCCGTCACCGGGGCCAGCGCTACGGTGTCCATTTTGATTTTTTCTTTCAGGCTGGCCGGTAGGCAGTAGGCTTTTTTCTCCTTAGGTACTTCTTGTGTCTCTTCCGGTTTACACGCCGCGCCGATGATCAGCAGGCTTAGTACGAGACTGGCATTTTTTATTTTCATAAGGGGGTGAATTAGCATGAATGAAATTTTAAGCGCGTACTAGAGCTCCGCACCTACGACGTACTGTAGTTCTTCGTAGGTCTGGCTGAGCTCTTTGCGGGCGTTGATGATGGTCTTTTTGTTATCGAGGTAGGCTTCAAAGAAGTCTAGGTACTCCAGCATGCTTACGTTGCGGTTGCGGAAGTTGGCGGTGTAGCTTTGCAGAAGCCGGTCCAGTTCGTCTTCGTAAGTAGGCTCAATGGCCGTATAGAAGCGTACGTTGGTCTGTAGGTTTTTGAAGGAAGCCAGTACCTCGGCCTCAATCTGGCGTTTTTTTTCACTACGCAGGAGCTCCGATTTCTGCACGCCCAGCTGGGCGTACTTGATATTGCCCTGGTTTCGGTTAAATACCGGCAGGTCCATTCCTACGCCGAAGCCAATGAAATTCTTCAGGAAATTCCCGCCGCGGTCGTAGTTGATTCCTACGGTCAGGTCGGGCTTGCGAAGGGCCCGTTCGTAGTCAACAAGCCGGGTTTGGTAGGTAATGTCTTGCTGGGCCCCGGTGAGGTCGGGGCGGGCGGCCAGCGCCCGCTCTACCAACGCCTGGGCGCTGGTACCTTCCAGGCGGGTCAGGTCCGGGATGAAGTCTGCCGTATCGAGCACGAGGTAGGTAGGGGCGGGGAGGTTGAGCAGTACCACCAGCTCCCGCTGAATCCCGTGGATTTGTTTTTGGACATCGACACTTTCGTTGGTGAGCTCCAGCACCAAGGCTTTGAGCCGAACTACCTCCGCCCGGTTGATATTGCCGATGGCGGTTTGGCGCTCGTACGAGGTCAGTAGCTGCTGGGTTTGGGTGATCTGGTCGGCAAAAACGGCCTGGTACAGCTGCAGGTACTGCAATTCTACCAGCGACTGCCGCAGTTCTACTTTGAGGTTTCGCAGTAAATCTTCGAAGTAGGTGATGGCCCGGTCGCGCGAGACTTCCTCAAGCGCCACCTGTTTGCGGCGCTTACCCGCCGTGAGCAGTACCTGCTCCAGCTGCACAGCTACCTGGCGGTTGCGGCCCACGTTGTTGAAGTAGGGAGGTAGTTCTTCGCCCAGTGACAGCTGATTTCGCGTAGCCCAGAGGTTTACCTCCTCCACGCTGACCGACGGGTTGGGCCAGAGCCGGGCCTGCCTAATCAGCGCTTCGGACTGCTCGATATTGAGCTTTTCGGCTACTAGAAGCACGTTTTTTTCCAGGAAGCGCGCCTCGGCCTGCGGCCTGGTCAGACGCAGCGTATCGGCGGGAGGCGTTTGTGCGGATAAAAGTGAGGTACTTAGTAGAACGCAAAGAAGTACCAAACGGGTTGAGCATACGAGGGATTTCATTCGCTACTTTTAATGATAGCGACAAAACTACCCCCCCCACCTTAGAGCCAGCCCAACGCTACATTAGAAGTAGATTAGAGCCCTTCGAGCATCAGGGCCATAGCTTTTAGAATTGAATAAGTACCTGCGTTCCCTGCCGCAGGGTACTTTGGATGGAAATATGGGCCTGGCAAAAATCCAGGATCTGGCGGGTGAGGGCCAGGCCAATGCCGTGGCCGGGAATATGCCGAGTATTGGAACCCCGAAAGAAAAGTTCGTAGAGCTGGTCCAGCTCGGCTTCGGGAATGACCGGCCCGTCGTTTTCGACGAGCAGGGCGGGGCGTTGGTCCCGGATGCAGAGCGTAAGGCTGGGGTTGCCGTTCTGGGAGAACTTCACAGCGTTGTCAAGAATATTGAGCAGGGCCGTAGCCAGCAGCTCGCGGTGCGAATGGATTTCCAGCCGGGCTTCCTGCGCGGAAGGTACCTCCAGCGAGGTATGAATCACGGAGCCGGGGTACTTGAACTTCAGCTTTTCGAGTACGTCCCACACCAGTTCGTCGAGCCGGAAGGAGGTACTTGGCGGCCGTTGGGTGCCGGTATTGAGGCCGCTGATCAGCAGCAGGCCTTCGATGATTGACCGGATTTGGTGGGTATCGCGCACGATTTTCTGAAGTACCTGCCGGTACTGTGCCTCGGTGTAGGGGCTTTCCAGGCTAAGCTCGGCCTGGCCCATGAGGGCCGTCAGCGGCGTTTTAAGCTCGTGCGAGATATTTTTAAGAAACATACGCTGATTGTTTACCTCCTTTTCCAGGCGCGCCAAAAACATATTTAAGGTACCTGTGAGCTCGCTGAGCTCGTCGTGGGAGTCGGCTACGACGGGTAGCCGGGCATTGAGGTTGTCGGTAGAAATGGTATTGACCTTCTGTAAAATGGCCGAAAAGGGTTTGAAGGTACGTTGGGCTACGAGGATGTTCAGCAGGTAGTTGAGGGCAATTCCTACCAGAAAAAAAAGCAGCAGAACGTTTCTGAGGTTCTGAACCTGCTCGATACCCCGATTATTGATCCCCGACACCAGAATCACGAAATCGCCCTGGTTGTCCTGGTAGTATACGCCCGTAAACTGCCGCTCACCTACCCGGAAGTTCTCTTTTCCTGTTGTTCTTATTTTTTGCAGAAGTACCTGGCTGACGGGGTAGTTGGGGTGGACTTCCACGAAGGTGACGGAATCGCGGGCGTCGTAGATCTGCACTACCTCTTCGTCCAGCGACTGCGCGTATTTCTGTTCGTAGTCGCGGTAGGTGTGCGTGCTCATTTCGTCCTTTTCCAGGAAAAAGAAAGCCGTCGTGAGCGCGCGGCCGTCCAGGCGGGTGAAGTACTGCTGGCTGATGTAGTTATTGAAAAAATAGTAGGTACCCGCAAAAACGAAAAGCAGCGTGAGGGCGCACACCAGCGTGGAGCGCAGGGCTAGTTTCTGTTTAAGATTCATGCGCGGCTTTCTGTTTTAGCAAGTACCCCCGGCCTTTGATGGTATGGATGAGCTTGTCGTCAAAGTCCTTGTCGATCTTGTTGCGTAGGTAGTTGATGTACACCTCCACCACGTTGGTGTTGCTGCTGAAGTGAATGTCCCAGACGGCCTCCGCAATTTCGACCCGCGAAAGTACCCGCTCGCGGTTGCGGAGCAGGTATAGCAGTAAGTTAAATTCGCGCGGGCTGAGGTTGATCTCCCGGCCGCTGCGGGTGACGCGGTTTTGCTCTACGTCTACCTCGATGTCGGCGTACTTATTGTTTTCAAAAATACCCTTTTCGAGCTGCTTGCGGCGCAGCTGGGCGTTGATGCGGGCCAGCAGCTCCCGAAAGTGAAACGGCTTGGCCAGGTAGTCGTCGGCCCCGGCTTCCAGCCCTTTGATTTTCTCCTCGTAGTCGCCCAGAGCGCTCAGGATGATGATGATGGACTTGATATTGCGCTTGCGGGTAATCTTACATACCTCGTAGCCGTCCAAGTCCGGTAGCATGATGTCCAGAATGATGACGTCGTAGTCGTTGACGGTGATCTGATTCAGGGCCTCGAAGCCCGACGTAACGGCCTCGACGAGAAAGCCCTGGTCGGCGAGGCCTTCCTTGATAAAAGAGGCCACGCGGTCGTCGTCTTCCACTAAAAGAAACTTCACCATAGCGGGGTACTTTTAAGGATCTAACTCAATACCCATCATGCGCATGAGTTCGCTGGCGTTGAAGCTCTGGCAAATACCTTCCTGGAGCTGGTAGTTGAAGGTCAGTGCGCCGTCCTGCACGTCGGAGCGGAAGTGGTAGTTGTGGACGTACGGCTGGGTCGCGCCCCATTCGCCCAGCTCCAGGTCGTGGGTCGATACGAGCCCGGCGGCCTGTTTGGGATGAAGCTGCCGGATCAGCGCTTCGGCCCCGCGGTGGCGGTCGGCGGAGTTAGTACCTTTCAGGATTTCGTCCAAGAGGTAAAAGATGGGGCTACCGGAGGTACTTTGGGAAAGCTCGATGAGCTGCCGGAGGCGTTTTAGTTCGGCGTAGAACGAGGAGGTACTTTCTTCCAGCGAGTCCTGCGTACGCATACTGCTGAATACCTGCACCGGGGAGCAGGCCAAGCGCCGGGCGCAGACCACGGCCCCCATCTGGGCCAGCACCAGGTTGATACCCAGTGTGCGCAGAAAGGTACTTTTGCCCGACATGTTGGAGCCCGTAATGAGCACGGTCGTGCCGGTACCATGTAGGTTAAAATCATTGCTGACGCGCTTGCTGGCCGGTATGAGCGGGTGTGCCAGGGCTTCGGCCTCCACGCGTACGTCCTGCTCCCAGGTTACCTGCGGCAGGGGGTAGTTGGGCTGGGCGAAGGCAAAACCCGCCAGGCTATTCATGGCTTCGGTATCGGCGAGTACCTCCAGCCACTGGTCAAGTTGCGCTTGATGGCGCTCTTTCCAGGCTTCGAGTGCGGCCAGGCAGTGCAGGTCCCAGAGGAAAGGAATCCCGACGAAGATCAGGAAGAAGGGATGCAGGCGGTAGTCGAGGCGGGCAAACCAGTGCCCCAGCGTACGCAGGGTGGGGGCGGCCTGCTGGATAAGGCTGCGGCGTAGCTGCCACCAGCGCGTTTGGAAGGGCGCGTCGTGGGCCAGCTGCAGCAGGTCGGCGTAGGCCAGCAACGTGAGGCCTAAGTCGGTGGTGCGACTGGTGAGCGACTGGACCCCAGCGTTGTAGCGATTCAAGATCACCGCCTGCCAAACCAGGCTTAGCCAGAAGGGCCAGGCGGGCAAGGTACTTGTGAGCGCCAAAGTACCCAACAACAGCGTAACAACGGGCCACCAGCGCCACCGCAACGATTGCCGCAGAGGTACTTCCATGGTTTCTTTGGCCCAGGCCCGCAAAGTACCTACCTGCTGGGCGGCGTGCTCGTGCAGGAGCGCGGTGGCCTCCCAGGCTTGTCGCCATTCGGCTTGCTTCTGAAATTCAGTAACGGACTCCTGGCGCATCATGATTTCGTCCAGCTCGGCGTGGCGGGTGAGCCAGCGGGCCAGTCGGCGGCTGCCTTCGTCGGTACGGGTACGGTTAAGAAGGCGGTAGAGCGAATGCTTCCCAAAGAGATCGAGGTCGGCGGCGTAGGGATGGCCCAGGTCCAGGAAATGCTCGCCGGTATCTTTACGGCGAAACTGAAAATTCAGCCGCTCCAGCTCGTCAGTATTGATGGTTTGGAGGTTCCGGGCGAATTCACGCCGCCGCCGGGCGGCCTGTTGGCGGCGCATCAGTACCAGGTACAGTACCGTAGCCAATAGCGTAAGTACCCCCCAGGCCGCGTCATCGCTCCGGTCCCAGAGCGAGATTGATATCGGCACGGCGGCAAAGGTACCCAACCTACCCAGCGATAGCGAATTGAATTGCCGCTGGGCTGCGCGCTCAGCCTGGCGTGCAGCCTGCATCTGTTGATCAAAAAAAGAAGTAGGTGTGGGTAGGGATTGCATACGATTACGACGGTACCTCGGCCGCTTCAAATTGTAACTTGATGAGGCTGGCGTAGAGCCCTCCGCTGAGTAAAGATAGTTCGTTATGTGAACCTGACTCGACGATTTGCCCCTCGCGGATCACGTAGATGGTGTCTACCTTCCGAATGGTCGCCAGGCGGTGGGCGATCACGATCGTCGTGCGGTTTTTCATGAGCTCGTCGAGGGCGGCCTGTACTTGTTTCTCCGATTCTGCATCCAGCGAGCTGGTGGCTTCGTCCAGGATCAGGATCTTGGGGTCTTTCAGAATGGCCCGGGCAATGGCAATACGCTGCCGCTGCCCGCCCGAAAGCTTCACGCCGCGCTCGCCGACTACCGTCTGAAAATCTTCGGGAAAGGATTCAATAAAGGAAAGCGCGTTGGCTTTGCGGGCAGCCTCCCGCACTTCGGCCTCGGTGGCGTTGGGCTT
Organism: Rhabdobacter roseus; assembly: GCF_014202275.1. Lineage (GTDB taxonomy): Bacteria > Bacteroidota > Bacteroidia > Cytophagales > Spirosomataceae > Rhabdobacter > Rhabdobacter roseus. The sequence continues at coordinate 135,729 of NZ_JACHGF010000001.1, forward strand.
ACCATAGGCGATGTTCTCGTAGATCGTACCCCCAAACAGCATAACCTCTTGCGGTACCACGGCGATGTTGTTGCGTAGCTGGGTGAGCTGAAAGTCGGTAAGTACCTTGCCGTCGATCCGGATCTGGCCCGCCTGTGGCTCGTAAAAACGCATGAGCAGCTGAATGAGCGTAGACTTACCCGCGCCACTATACCCTACCAGGGCAATTTTTTCTCCCGCGCTTACGTCAAACGAGATTCCTTTCAGCACGGGTACATCCGGCCGCGACGGGTACGAAAACTGCACGTCGTCGTAGCTGATATGGCCTACAACGGGCGTGATTTCAAGTACCTCTTCTTTGAGGTCTACTTCCGTCGTTTCGCCCATGATTTCCAGCAGTCGCTCCGATGCCCCGACGGTCTTGTTGATTTGGGCGTACATGTCACCCAGGCCGCCCATGGCCCCGCCAATGAAGGTCGTATAAAGTACAAAGGTGAAGAGGTCGGCAATGGTCATCTCGCCGGTTTGCACCAGATTGGCCCCGTACCAGATCACCCCCACAATACCCCCAAAGAGCGCAAAGATGATGAAGGAAACAAAGCCCCCGCGGAAGGTAGCCGCTTTGAGGGCGTTTTGGACTACCCGGTCCAGGGCGCTTTGGTACCGCCTTACTTCCAGGCGCTCGTTGGTAAAGGCTTTTACCACATTCACCGACTGCAGCGTTTCTTCGGCAATGACGTTGGCGGCGGCCAGTTCGTCCTGCGCTTTCTTGGAAAGGCGACGAATGTAGCGGCCAAAAAACATAGCAGCCACCACCATGACCGGAAAAGTAGCCAGCATGAAAGCCGTGAGTTTCCAAGACGTGAGGGAAATAAGCACAATACCTACCACCAAAGTGGCGATCTGCCGAAAGAACTCGGCGATGGTGAACGATAGCACATCCTGGAGCTGCGTAACGTCGGAGGTGATCCGGCTGGTGAGCTCACCCACGCGGCGTTGTTCCAGAAACGTAATGGGCAACGTGATGATCTTACCGTACACTTCGCGCCGGACGTCGGCCATGGCCCATTCGCTCACCCGCGAGAAGAGGTAGATACGGAAGAAGGAGAAGATCGACTGAAAAACCAGCACCACGATCAGGAAGCCCGTGATCTGATTGATGGTGTAGGGCGATTTTCCCTCAATGACTTCAATGATACTACCGACCAGCTTGGGAAATGCCAGCGAAGTACCCGTAGAAAGTACCAGGAATACAAACCCCGCGATGAAATACCACTTATAGGGAAGCGTATACCGAAAAAGCTGTAATGTCTTTTTCAGGCCTTCCCAGCTTATTTTTTTTACCGCCAGGGGCGATTCTTCGTTATCGTCACTAGCTCCTCTGCCAAAGCGTCTTTTTGCCATAATAATGATTCGGTACGTAGCTCGTATTTGGGTTTATTCTAAAATATCCTGTCTTTGTTTACTCTTCGTCCAGCTGCCCTTTGTAGCCCGACTCCTGCAAAAGCTGCCGGGCGTTGGCCATCTTCATCAGCTCCGGAAGGCTTACTTCCGGGTGCTCGGCCAGGTACTTACTCACGATGCGCCAGCCGATCCAGCGGCCAATGCCGCCGGGTACTTCGGGGCCCATCTCGGACGTAAAGGGGCGTTCACCCACGTACTTTTGTTTTTTTAATTCACTGCTTTCATAGAGCAGTTTATTTTCTACTAAAAAGGCCCACAGCTGCGTCTGACTGTTGTAAGCACGGCTCAAGTCTCTTTCCGAAAAGCCCAGCAGCAGGCTGTCGGGCGTTTGCGGGGCCATGTGTTTCACAAATTCGAAGGCTTTGCCGTACCCGATCATATCGGCCAGCAGCGTACGATCAGCGGGATCGATCCGATTGTATTTATCCGATAAAAAAAACAAAATGGCGGGTACCAGCGCCGCAGGCTGGTAGCGGTGCAGCTGGTAGTCATATACCTGAGGACGGTACCTTGCCTGCGGCCCGCCGAAGTAGTCGAGGCCAATGACGATCAAACTATCGGATATATAGAGATCATTGCCCAAAAAACCCGTGACAATCGTGGCTACGCGCGGAGGCGTAAAATCGGGATAGTAGTAGGTCAGGTACCTAAAAGCCTCCCGTAGCTCCTGCGCCGGATCGTTGGAATTGGTACTAAACAAGGAATCGAGTTTCTGCTTGAAACCCCGCAGCTCATTATTACGTAAATTAGTGTATAGTTGAGTGGCGAGAAGCGTATCGGCTGCCGGAAAATCGGTAAAGTAGTGGTGGGAGAGGTACGGATATTTCATAAGAAACTCCCGAACCGCTTCTACAGACTCACAGGCGAAGAGTTCATTTTCGAGGCGTTCGACGGTTAAAACTACTTGAACGTGGCTTACATCAGGGTGGCGATCGGAAGTTCCACAGGCCAGTATTCCGCTGAGCAAGCTCCCCAGAAGCAGTAATCGAGTAAAGTACATTCTCGCAGAAGTCAGAAAACACGGTAATAAAACACGCAAAAGTAAATAAAAAGTTGCAGTAAAAGGCCTTTCATTCCGAGGGAAAAGGGCCAACCCTAAAACTACCCAGTAGGGGTAACGCATTCTAAACTAGAATAAATACCTATGAAGGATATTTCAGGCAAGACAGTAAGTATACTTGGTTGCGGGTGGTTAGGCCTTCCGCTGGCGGAGCATCTTCTGGCTCATCCGGCTGGGTTCTCCGTAAAAGGTAGTACGACGACTCCTGAAAAATTAGCTTTGTTGGCTAGCCGCGGCATTGATCCCCACCACCTTTCTTTTACTCCTTCCCCGCAAGGAGAGCACGTAGAGGCCTTTTTTGAGAGCGAAAGCTTAGTTGTAGATATTCCGCCCCGCCTTTCGAAACAAGGTGAGGAGTTTCATCCTCAGCAGCTTGAGCATATCGTTAGGCTCGTAGAAAAATCTCCGATCAAGAACATAATTTACCTTAGCTCTACCTCGGTGTACCCCGCGCTCAACCGCCTGGTTACGGAGGAGGACGTCCGTCAGCCTGATGAGTCGGCTTCACCAGCTTTAGTAAAGGCCGAGCAGCAGATGGCTTCGCTTCGGGCTGATCGCCACGTGACCATACTGCGCTGCGGGGGGCTGATGGGGTACGATCGCATTCCGGGGAAGTACGTTAAAGGGCAAAAAAACCTGACAACGGGTTCAGTGCCCGTCAACTATGTACACCGGGATGACGTTATTGCGCTCATAGCCAGGATTCTGGAAGATAATGAAGTGACAGACAGTACCTTTAACGTAGTAGCCCCTTTCCATCCAACGCGTCGGGAAGTCTACGAAGCATCCTGTGCACAATTTGGCTGGGAAAGCCCCACTTTTCTGCCAACAGCCCCTAATGAAAGCTTCAAGATTGTGGTGGGGGATAAAGTTTGCTCCAGCTATGATTTTTCATTCCGGTTTCCGAACCCCCTGCACTTCTATTATACTCAGGCGCAATCTGTAACCGAACCCAAGGCATGATTTTAATAATTAACTGTGGAATTAAAGTTAAATAAAGTTTAGACAGTTTTGAAGAGAGAGATTTTACGAGGGCGGGGCAGCATAGCGGGAAGAGGAGAAGAGAGTGGGGGTAAAAATAGGAGTTTAGAGGTAATTAGTGCGCAGAAACTCAGAAGGGGCCGACGGAAGCAGGAAGTAATACCTAGAACTTTGTTTATCTTTTGCCATTAAAAATTACACAAATAATATTTGCACTTTTGTTTAAGATTTACGTATCTTTGGTTCAACAAAAATAAATTCATACTTTATGACAGCGATTGAGTTCACATATAACATCCATCAGGTATCGAAGTCCCTGAAGCCGTTTGCTATGCGCTTAACCCGCGACTCAGAAGATGCCAACGATTTGTTGCAAGACACCCTTCTGAAAGCTTTCACCAACCGCGAGAAGTACACCGACGGTACTAACCTCAAAGCTTGGTTGTATACGATCATGAAGAATACCTTCATTACGAACTACCAGCGGATGGTGCGCAAGAACACCTTCATTGATACTACCGATAACCTGCACTACATCAATTCGATGGAAAGTACCACCGACAACGGGGCCTATTCCAGCTTTGCGATGGAAGATATCAACGGAGCTATTAAAGCTTTAGATAAGGCTTACCAGGTACCTTTCATGATGCATTTCCGGGGCTTTAAGTACCACGAGATAGCCGCCAAGCTGGATATTCCGATCGGTACGGTAAAGAATCGCATTCACATAGCCCGTAAGGAACTGAAAAGTAAACTAAGGATGTACTCGCACCTGGATTAACCAGATACGAGAGAACGGCTACCTGGCGTTCCACGGAATCTACTATACAATTCAAAGAAGAAACTAATCAGCCCTGAGGTTGAAAGTACCATTAATATGATTTTTGGTTAAAAGAGGAAGGTTTGGAAAAAGTTAGATAGAACTCTGTCTAACTTTTTTTTTGCTTTTAAATTACAAAAAATACGAGTTTATTGCCGAATGGATACCGCCCCCCCCCCTAACAGAGTTATCGTAATTGGTGCCGGATTTGCCGGCCTTTCTGCTGCTACTCAGCTGGCCCATTGGGGTTATGATGTAACGCTACTGGAAAAAAACAGCCAGGCCGGTGGCCGAGCGCGCGTGTTTGAAGCTGAGGGCTTTACCTTTGACATGGGCCCTAGCTGGTACTGGATGCCCGATGTCTTCGAAAAGTACTTTGCGCAGTTCGGGAAGCAACCCGCTGACTACTACGACCTGGTCCGACTGGACCCTTCTTACAAAGTCATTTTCAACGCCGCCGAGAGCGTGGATTTGCCCGCCGATTTGCCGGGGCTAAAAAGCCTATTTGAGTCGATGGAGGCCGGTAGCGGCGCCCGGTTGGATGAATTCCTGCGGCAAGCGGCCTATAAGTACCAGGTAGGTATCCACGACTTTGTATGGAAGCCGAGCCGCAAACTTTCTGAATTCATAAGTTTAAAGTTACTGTACGACGTAGCTCGGCTGGATGTATTTAAACCTTTTTCCTCCCACGTACGTAAGTTTTTTAAGGATTCGCGGCTGCTGCAGCTGGTCGAGTTTCCCATTCTTTTTTTAGGGGCCACGCCCGCCAATACGCCCGCTATGTATAGCCTCATGAACTACGCCGAAATGACCAAAGGGACCTGGTACCCCCTGGGAGGGATGCACGAGATTGTGCGGGGGATGGTGGCGCTGGCGGAAGAAAAGGGCGTGAAGGTACTTTTGAACCAGAATGTACTGAATATAGAGGTAGAAAATGGCTTGGCGCGCCGGGTGGTGACGGAGGCCGGAATTTTTGAAGCCCAGGTAGTGGTGGCCGGTGCCGACTACCACCACGTCGATAGCCAGCTCCTGGATCCCGCGTACCAAAATTACGACCAGGCGTACTGGGATAAGCGTACCATGGCACCTTCGTCGCTGCTCTACTACCTGGGCGTAAACAAACGCCTACCCCGGCTGCTGCACCATAATTTATTTTTCGACGAAGATTTTGCCATCCACGCCCAGGAAATCTACGAAACGCCCCGCTGGCCTTCCAAGCCGCTGTTCTATGTGTCGGCACCTTCCAAAACCGATCCTTCCGTAGCGCCCGAAGGTAGTGAAAACCTGTTTTTGCTCATTCCGGTGGCACCCGGCCTGACGGACGACACCGAAACGGTGCGAGAAAAATACTATAACCTCATTATGGAGCGGCTCGAGGCCTACGTAGGCGAACCCATCCGTCCCCACGTCGTTTTTAAACGCACCTACGCCCACCGGGATTTCATCCAGGACTATAACGCGTTTCGGGGCAATGCCTACGGCCTGGCCAATACCCTCCGGCAAACGGCTATTTTGAAACCCAGCCTTAAAAGCAAAAAAGTGAAAAATCTGTACTACACCGGCCAGCTTACGGTACCTGGGCCCGGTGTGCCACCGTCCCTTATTTCGGGGCTAGTGGTAGCGCGTGAGCTGGCCAAGGAATATCCTAAATAAAATATTGTTTAGCGAAATGTGGAAATTGCTTCAACAATACTAGGAGTTCCTGGTTATATTCATGTAATTTACAAAAAAGGCCCAAAATCGAATCTCATGCTGGGATTGTATAAGCAAACCGCACTCGAATGCAGTAAGATTGTTACGGAAAAGTACAGTACATCCTTTACGCTCGGAATCCGTACGCTAAATCGGAAATTTCATTTTCCGATCTACGCGATCTATGGCTTTGTGCGTTTTGCCGACGAAATTGTCGATACCTTTCATGACTTTGACAAAAAAAGTTTGTTGGACCGTTTCCGATCGGATGCCTACCAGGCCATCGACGAAGGCATCAGCCTCAACCCGGTGTTGCATTCCTTTCAGTGGGTCGTTAATGAGTACGGCATCGAGCATGAGCTCATCGAAGCCTTTCTGCGCAGCATGGAGATGGACCTATACCAGCAGACCTACGAAAGCACGGATGAATACGAGGAGTACATTTACGGCTCAGCGGAGGTAGTGGGGCTTATGTGTCTTCGGGTTTTTTGCGAAGGCGACACGGCCATGTACGATCGCCTCTGCGACGGCGCCCGCCGATTGGGTGCGGCTTTTCAAAAGGTTAATTTCCTGCGCGACCTCAAGAGTGATTTCCAAGAGCGGGGGCGGGTGTATTTTCCCGGGGTAGACTTTACGGCTTTTGACCCCGACTCTAAAATAAAAATAGAAAAAGATATTCAGGCCGATTTCGACGCCGCTCACCAAGCCATTCTTCAACTACCTGCCAGCGCCCGTCAGGGGGTGTATCTGGCCTACGTGTACTACTACACACTTTTTAGCAAAATAAAACGCCTCCCGGCGGCTCGCGTTCAGGAAGAGCGCATTCGGGTACCTGACAGAAAAAAACTGGCACTTTTGGCACAGACTTACGTAAAATTCCGATTTAATGGCCTCCTGGCCGGGTTCTTCTGAAGCATATGTATCATTAGATACGTACTTTCGCAGTCTTTAAAGAGTAAAGTTTACGGAATGGAATGAATCCTAACTGTTTACCGCCAAGGTAGATAAGGAAAGTCCCCTCCCGTAGCTGCTGTCTTTTTTCACCCAAATCCTACTCGAAAAGACCTTGAAAATCGTAGTACCCAAAGAGACCAAAGCGCTGGAAAGGCGTGTGGCCATTACGCCCGATGTGGTCAAATCGCTGCACAAAGCCGGTTTTAGCTGCCTGATCGAAACAGGGGCTGGCGAAGCCTCCTATTTTTCCGATGAATCCTACCTGCGCGCCGGGGCGTCGATTGCACCCAGCGCAGCCGAAGCCTACCAGGAAGCAGACGTGGTGTTGCGGGTCAATGCCCCCGAACCCGCCGAAGTAGCCCTGATGAAAGAAGGTACTGTGCTGCTATCGTACCTCTACGCGTATACCATCCCGGCGGTAGTAGAAGCGCTGAACCAGAAAAAGATCGCTTCCTTCGCGATGGATGCCGTACCGCGCATTTCCCGAGCCCAGAAAATGGATGCACTTAGCTCGCAGGCTAACCTGGCGGGCTACAAGGCGGTACTGCTGGGTGCCAACGAGCTCGGTAAAATATTCCCGCTCATGATGACCGCCGCCGGTACCATTACGCCCGCGCGAGTGCTGGTGTTTGGAGCCGGGGTGGCAGGCTTGCAGGCTATTGCTACGGCCAAGCGGCTGGGTGCAGTCGTGGAGGCCACGGATGTCCGGCCCGAAACGAAGGAGCAGGTGGAGTCATTGGGTGGGCGCTTTGTACAGGTAGAAGGCGCCGAGGGCGTAAAGACCGAAGGCGGCTACGCACGGGAAGTATCGGCAGAGTACTTGCAAAAACAGCAGGAGCTTATCAAGGAGCGGATCAAAGAGGCAGACCTGGCCATTACAACGGCCCTGGTCATTGGTAAAAAAGCCCCCGTGCTCATTACGGAAGAAATGGTAAAAAGCATGAAGACCGGCTCCGTGATCGTGGATATGGCCGTGGAGTCGGGCGGAAACTGCGAGCTGAGTGAGTTCAATAAAACCGTGGTGAAGCACGGCGTCACGATCGTGGGTGAATCAAACCTGCCTTCGCTCCTGCCGGTAAATGCCAGCGAGCTGTACGCCCGTAACATTTCTACCTTGCTTCTGCACCTGGCCGGTAAAGATGGCTTCCGCTGGGAAATGGAGGAAGAGGTGACCAAAGGGAGCCTGATCACCTACCAGGGAGAGCTGGTTCATGCCTTTACCAAAGAAATCTTGTCTAAAAATAAAGCCTAACGCGCCTAGCCGTAAACGATAGAAATCATGACGATCGAAAACTTTATCTTTCTGCTCTACATTCTGGTGCTGGCCAGCTACGTGGGCTTTGAGCTGATCTCCAAAGTACCCCCCACGCTGCACACGCCCCTGATGTCGGCGTCCAATGCCATTTCGGGAATCACCATTGTGGGGGCCATCCTCTGCGTGCGCGAAGGCGAAGCCAGCAAGTACCTGGGCATGATCGCGCTGGTTCTGGCTACCATCAACGTAGTAGGTGGCTACGCCGTGACGGACCGGATGCTGCAAATGTTCAAAAAAAAGAAGGCCTGAGTACGGGCTGATCGACTTTCTCTTTTACCTGACTCCTCTGTTTTTCAAAAAACATGAATATACTGATACAACTTACCTACCTGGCTTCCGCGATTCTATTCATTGTCGGGATCAAGAAACTCAACCGTACCCAGGAAGCCCGGCAAGGCAACACGTTTTCGGCCGTGGCCATGTTACTGGCGGTACTGGCCACGCTGGTGCAGGTCCAGCTGCTCACGCTCCCCGAGATCCTGATCTGCGTAGTACTTGGCGGTGCCATTGGCATCTACTGGTCGCGCAAAGTAGAGATGACCCAAATGCCCGAAATGGTGGCTATTTTTAACGGCTTCGGAGGAGCGGCTTCCCTCTTTGTGGCTCTCTCTGACTATTGGACCCGCGCCGTTGAGCAACCCGAACAAACCACGGAGATCGTGACCATCGTGAGCATTCTGCTCAGTGTACTGATTGGGGGCGTGACGTTCACGGGCTCCCTGACCGCCTACGGAAAGCTCAGCGGTAAAGTAAGCGGACAAGCCATTGTTTTCAAAGGACAACACCTTTTTAACCTCATTCTTTTGCTGGCGATCATTGCCTGCGGAGCGGTGGTAGTACTGGAAACCGGTTCGGTGACCGCCATGCTCGTGCTGGCCGCCATTGCGCTGGTGCTGGGTATCCTGGTCGTGATCCCGATCGGCGGGGCCGATATGCCTGTGGTAATTTCCCTGCTCAACTCCTACTCCGGCATGGCCGCCTGTACCACAGGCTTTGTACTCAATAACAGCGTACTCATCGTAACCGGAGCGCTGGTAGGGGCGTCGGGGATCATCCTGACCCAGATCATGTGCAAGGCCATGAACCGCTCACTGGTGAGCGTACTACTGGGAGGCTTTGGCGCTACCTCCGGCGGCGGTCCGGCGGGCCCGGCGGGAAGCGAAATGGTGATCAAAGAAGTAGGCGTGGAAGAAGCGGCCATGATCTTCGACTCGGCTTCGTCGGTGATCGTAGTGCCCGGCTACGGCATGGCCGTGGCGCAGGCACAGCACGTCGTGCGCGAAATGATGGATATCCTGGAGAAAAAGGGCGTCAACGTTCGCTTTGCCATTCACCCCGTAGCGGGGCGGATGCCCGGCCACATGAACGTGCTCCTGGCGGAGTCCAATGTGCCCTATGACAAACTCATCGAGATGGAGCTAATCAACGACGACTTTGCCAATACGGATGTGGTACTGGTGGTGGGGGCCAATGACGTTGTGAATCCGGCGGCCCGCACCAACCCGGCCAGCCCAATTTACGGCATGCCCATCCTGAACGCCGATAAGGCCCGCACGGTGATTGTGAGCAAGCGCTCCATGGCCGCGGGCTACGCCGGGATCGAAAACGAACTCTTTGGCTACGAAAACTGCCTGATGCTCTTCGGCGACGCTAAATCAACGCTCACAAAAATGGTGAGTGAGTTGAAGGAAATGTAAAGTATAAAATCATTCGGTAGCCTCAGCCATAAATCCTTACCTTTGCCGGGTCAACGCGTATTAAGATTGGCTTTTTTGGCTCTATGAAGGTAAAATATGATCAGGTAGCGGCCTGGTTGCTGCTGATAGCATCCGTCGGGTATTTTCTACTGTATGTAGCAAAATACGTGGCGGATGTTCCTTTTTTTGATGATTTCCGGAACATCACCATCCTGCACGAAATCCAGAAGAACCCCTCGGAGCTTCTCCCTCAGCTGTTTCAGAATTTTAACGGCCACCGGTTAGCGGTACCCTTCGGGATCACTTGGCTAGGGTACCTCGTGCAGGGTACCTACCACCCCCAAACCATGATGCTGATCGGCGCGCTGTCGTACGTGGGGCTGCTCCTGGTGATGGTACGGACGCTTCGGGTAGCGGGGGTGTCGCTGCTCGCCACGGTACCACTGGCGTTTTTCCTGCTTCAACCCAGCGTGCACCAGAATATCTTTTTTGCGCTAAGTACCCTCCAGTACGTATTTTCTTCGTTTCTGACGGCGCTTATGTTTCTTTGCCTGTGCGTGGGCGGCAAGCCCAACTTCGCCCTGGCCCTGCTGGCGGGGCTGCTGCTCCCCTACACCAACGGCAACGGCATGTACGTCTTCCTCATTGGGCTTCCCATTTTGCTTTTTATGCGCCGCCGCCGCGAAGCCACCGCCTGGGCTGTTGCGTTGGTCGCCAATGCTTTGGTACTTTATAAACTACTACCCCAGGTGGCGGCGGGTTCTACGAGTACCGTTCCGCATACCAATTTTTATACCGATTATGGCCTGGCCGTTTACCGGTTCTTTAGCTTTTTGGGAAGCTACGCGTACCCGTTCCGGCTTAATTCCAACGACACCATCGGGGCGGGCGTCCTACTGTTTGTACTGATTGGGGGCGGTTCGCTTTGGCTCCTGGGCAAAATGCTCCTTGAGTACCAGCGAGCCTGGGTCAAAAAAGGGTTTTCGACCGAGTGGCGCGGACAAATTGCCCTCATCGCCACCGGAGGGGCTATTTTGATTACTTCCGTGGGCGTGGCCTTATCCCGCGGACAAGGTACCCGCTACAACATTGTAGACCGCTACATGCTTTACTCCATCTGGGGCCTGGCCGTTGCCTACGGCATAGCATGGGTACTTTTGAACAAAAAAGCCCAGCTGCGCGGCCTGTTCGTGGCTTTGCCGCTCTCCGTTTTTTTTAGCGTATTTATGTACTGGTACTTTACGCCCCACGTGTCCTGGTGGAAAAACTCCCTGGAAGCAGACGCTTATAACCTGCAAAATAACTACACCGTTCAAGGCAAGATCCACCCCTTCAATCAGCAAGGCTGGGAGGAGTACAAAGCGGCGTACGATGACGGTATCTACAAGTACCCCCCCACGCTCTTTGGAGCCGTAGAAAATCAGCTGAATAATCCTGCTTCGGCCCCGACAAACTACCGGTTTGCGATTGGCGCAGAAAAGCTGGAGGTCTACGGTGGCATCGACATCCTGACGATCAGCCTCGACGCCCAGGGCCAGCCGCTGGCCAAGTACCCCAACGAGTTGTTTGTTTTGCTCAGCGATACCACCAACCACCGCACCTACCTGGTGGCACCCGAGTGGGAGCGCAACTTCGGCTACCGGGCTTTTTTGCGCGGCGAAAATGCTTATTCGGAGGTATTCACGGCCCGGATCTACCAGGGCAATCTGCCCAGCAGTACCTACCGGATCGGGCTGCTACGGATGGATAAAAATACTCCCGTCCTGGAGTATAGCGACCAGCTCGTCAGCATTTCCGCTTCCAACAAACATCATTTGTCAGGTACTTTCCTGGCGCGCGACGCCGCCCGGAAACGAGCAGACAACGCGTTGCAGTAGTGCATTTTTTTCTGATAACCGTATCTTTGCCAAGGTATTTTCTACTTGATCCAGCATGACCACATCAACCCTTTCGGCCCAAACCATCGGTAAAGAGCTCCTTGATCGCTACGAGACGGTCATTGGGCTGGAAGTACACTGCCAGCTCCTGACGGAGTCCAAGCTTTTTGCGGCCGACGTCAACCGCTTTGGAACCGAGCCCAATACCAACGTCAGTCCATTGACGCTGGCGCTACCGGGTACCTTGCCCAAGCTCAACAAAAAAGCGCTCGAGTACGCCGTCCGGATGGGCCTGGCCTGTGGAAGTACCATTAGCCGCCATACCATCTTCGACCGCAAGAACTACTTCTACCCTGACCTCCCCAAGGGCTACCAGATTTCGCAGGATAAAGCGCCCATCTGCGTGGGCGGTGGCATTGCGGTAGCCACCAAAGGAAACGAAGGTACCTCCACCGAGCGGCTGATTCGCTTTCACCACATTCACCTGGAAGAAGACGCCGGCAAGTCCGTGCACGACGGTAGCGACACCGAAACCCTGCTAGACTACAACCGGGCCGGTACGCCGCTGATCGAGATGGTGTCGGAGCCGGACCTGCGCTCGGCCGAGGAAACAGGTACCTACGTGACCGAAATCCGGCGGCTGGTCAGGTACCTCGACATCTGCGACGGGAACATGGAGGAAGGCTCGCTGCGCTGCGACGTGAACGTGTCGGTACGGCCGGTGGGTACTTTGGCCTACGGCACCAAGGTGGAGGTGAAGAATATGAACTCCATCCGGAACATCATGCGGGCCGTGGAGTACGAGTGGCGACGCCAGGTGGCCTTGCTGGAAAACGGCGGGACCATAACGCAGGAAACCCGCATGTTCGACGCCGAAACGGGCCAGACTTACGGCATGAGGGTGAAAGAAACCATGAACGACTACCGCTATTTTCCCGACCCGGACCTATGCCCGGTGGTACTTTCAGACGCCTGGCTGGACGAAATAAAAAGCCGGATGCCCGCCCTGCCGCACGAGCTGCGCGAGAAATTTACTACCAGCTACGGCATACCCGCCTACGACGCCGTGGTGCTGACGGAGACGAAAGAGGTAGCCATCTACTTTGAGGAGGTATGCGCGCATACCCAGCATTATAAGTCGGCCTCGAACTGGCTGATGGGTACCATTAAATCGTACCTGAACGAAACGGGGCATGACATAGGTACGCTGCCCGTCACGCCCCCGGTGCTGGCGCAGCTCATTGAGCTCGTGGAAGACGGTACCCTCAGTATATCCACGGCTACCCAAAAGGCCTTTCCGGCCCTGCTGGCGGAGCCGGGGCGTTCGCCGCGCGAGCTCGCCGAGGCGAATAACTGGCTCCAGAATCGCAATACCAGCGAGCTGGAAACGTTGGTAGAAGAGGTACTTAGCGCCATGCCCGACAAAGTAGCGGCTTTCCAAAAAGGAAAAAAAGGACTGATGGGTCTTTTTGTGGGGGAGGTGATGAAGAAATCGGGCGGCACGGCCGACCCCCAGCTGGTGAACCAATTGCTCCAAAAAAAGCTTTGAACAAAAAATAGTATTGATAATCAACTATGAAGAAGGTACTTTTTCTATTAACGATGGGCTTGTGGGCCGCTCAGGCCGGAGCCCAAACCACCGCGCCCCGTGAATTTACGGTGCAGGGTAAAATAAAAAATGGCAGCGCGGGTGAAAAAGTTTACCTGCAGCTCTCCACCAATCCGCCCGTTACCGTCGACTCCACCACGCTGGCCGCCGATGGTACTTTTAGCATAAAGTCTACCGAGAAAGACGGCGGGAATTTTTACTTGCTCAACGTAGCCGAACGGCAAAAAATAGTGCTGCTGGTGGAAGGGGGTGAGCAATTGAACGTAGTAGCCGATGGCTTCGACAAAGACTCCAAGGGTGCCGCGGGGAAAACCACCGTGACGGGCTCCAAAAACGTGGAGTACTACGGCAAGCTGCTGGATCTGAACCAGGCGATGGTTGAGAAGGTGAACCAGTGGACCGAAAGCTACGCGCAGGCTAACGAGAAAAAAGACACCAAAAAAATGCAGGCGATTCAGGAGGCCTTTCGGCAGGCCGAGCTGGAACACGTGACGAAAATCAAAGCCATGATCCCGGAAATGGGTACTTCCATGGTCGCCCTTTTTGCGGCCAACAACCTCTTGAATCCCGAGCGCGATTTTGCCGAGATGGAGGCCGTGGCCAAGCGTTTCGAGCAGGAAAAAATTAACACCAAAATGGCTCAGGCTTACCTGGGGTACATCAAGCGGGTGCGGGGCGTGGCCGTGGGCGACGAAGCCCCGGACTTTACCCTGGATACCCCCGAGGGAAGTACCGTTTCGCTGTCTTCACTCCGCGGAAAGTATGTCCTCATCGACTTCTGGGCGTCCTGGTGCGGGCCCTGCCGCTTGGAAAACCCCAACGTGGTGAAAATGTATAACAAGTACAAAGACAAAGGTTTCTCGATCTTTGGCGTGTCGCTGGACAACAGCAAGGACGCCTGGGTCGCGGCGATCAAAAAAGATGGCCTCACCTGGGTACACGGCTCGGAGCTCAAAAAATGGAACTCGGAAGTGGCGCAGAACTACGGCGTTAACGCCATTCCGGCTACTTACCTGATCGACAAAGACGGCAAAGTGATTGCTAAAAACCTCCGGGGGCCTTCGCTGGAAAGCAAGTTGGAAGAGCTCATTGGTAAATAAAAGTACCCCTCGTAGCACGAATAGCGAAAAAAGTACGGCTCATAAGCGGGGCCGTACTTTTTTTTGTGCGTACGGAAAGCGACGCTTTTGTATCTTGCGCCGGGTACTTTGCTACACCCATCGCTGGTGTGGCAAAGTACCTGTCCCGTATTTTTTTCGTATTCATTCCTCCTTACTTCATGAAGATTGCCATTGTAGGTTGCGGAAACATGGGAATGGCTTTTGCCCGTGCCTTCCTGAAATTTGATCTGGTAAAAAAAGAAGATTTCCTGCTGGTAGAAAAAAGTACCGAGCGTCAGGAAAGTTTACAGAGCTTCCAGCCGGGGGTACTTACGGGCCTCATCGGCCCCCAGATCGGGGAGTACGACCTCGTGATTCTGTCCGTTAAGCCCCAGGATTTTGCGGCCGTGGGTACGGCCCTGGCCCGGGTAGTACAGCCCACGCAGGTGATCTTGTCCATCATGGCGGGTATTCCGATGAAAACCATCCAAAGTACCTTACAGCACCAGCGGGTGATCCGGGCCATGCCCAACACGCCTGCCATGCTGGGGATGGGTATTACGGCCTACGCCGCCTCGCCGGAGGTGGACATCCAGCAGCTGCGCAAAATTGAGAATTTGATCAACGCCACCGGACGCTCCGTGTTCCTGGAAGACGAAGCCCAGCTCGACGCCGTAACGGCCCTGAGCGGCAGCGGACCGGCCTACTTTTTCTATCTGGTGAAAGCCATGGTGGAAGCCGGCAAGCAGATGGGCTTCGAAGAGTCAGTGGCTACGCTGCTCGTGAAGCAAACCATGCTAGGCAGCTACCACCTGATCAACAACGCCGACAAGTCTTTGGACGAGCTCATCAAGGCGGTGGCTTCCAAGGGAGGTACCACCGAGGCGGCCCTCCAGCACTTTGAGGAAGGTACCTTGGGGCTGACGCTGGCGCAGGGTATCCACGCGGCCCGGAAGCGGGCCACGGAACTATCCAAGTCATAAGCCTGCGTGGGTACTTGGGGTACTTTAGCGGTTTTCTTCTACTAGTCCGAGGTAGTTGAAGGGCGTAATCTGCCGGAGCTCCTCCCGGATGGCCTCCGACACGTCCAGGGTTTCGATGAAGCGCGTGATGGACTCGTGCGTAATTCGCTCGTTGGTGCGGGTCAGTGCCTTGAGGGCTTCGTAGGGTTTGGGGTACCCCTCGCGCCGCAGAATAGTCTGGATGGCTTCGGATACCACCGCCCAGTTTTCTTCCAGATCCGCTTTAAGTACCTGCTCGTTCAGTTCGAGCTTGCCCATTCCTTTCAGGAGCGAGTTCAGCGCAATCACCTGGTGGGCAATGGGCACGCCCATGTTGCGTAGTACGGTGGAGTCCGTCAAGTCCCGTTGGAGGCGCGAAATGGGTAGTTTGGCCGAAAAGTGGTCAAACAACGCGTTGGCAATACCTAGGTTGCCTTCTGAATTTTCGAAGTCAATGGGATTTACCTTATGCGGCATGGCCGACGAGCCTACTTCTCCGGCTTTGATCTTTTGCTTGAAGTAGTTCATCGAAATGTACGTCCACATGTCGCGATTCAGGTCCACCAGGATGGTGTTGAGCCGCTTGAGGCTGTCAAAGGTAGCCGCCAGGTTGTCGTAGTGCTCGATCTGGGTCGTATGGCGGCTGCGTTTCAGCCCCAGACTCTCCACAAAGCGGTGGCCGAAGGCCATCCAGTCTATGTCGGGGTAGGCTACGTGGTGGGCGTTGAAGTTGCCCGTAGCGCCGCCAAACTTCGCCGAGTAGGGGACGCAGTCCAGCAGCTCAAACTGCCGCTCCATCCGCTCCACAAACACCAGAAACTCCTTGCCCACGCGGGTAGGCGAGGCGGGCTGTCCGTGTGTGAAAGCCAGCATGGGTACATTACGCCACTCGATCGACATCCGCTTCAAAACGAAAAGTACCTGCCGGAACAACGGCTTGATCTCGCGCTCCAGGGCATCTTTCAGCGAGAGTGGAATGGCGGTGTTGTTAATATCCTGCGAGGTAAGTCCAAAGTGAATAAACTCCTGAAAAGAAGCAATACCCAGGGTTTCGAATTTCTCTTTGAGAAAGTACTCCACGGCCTTTACGTCGTGGTTGGTCTCTTTCTCAATTTCTTTTATGTGGTTGGCATCCTTCTCACTGAAGGTCTCGTAGAGCTCGCGAAGTTGGGGATAATATGATTTATCGAAGTCGGTAAGCTGAGGAAGGGGCAATTCGCAAAGCGCAATAAAGTACTCAATCTCCACCCATACGCGGTAACGAATCAGCGCGTATTCTGAAAAGTAGGAAGAGAGCTGGGCGACTTGCTTGTGGTAGCGTCCGTCTACCGGAGAGATAGCCGTTAGTTGATTTAAAAGCATCAGTTACAAATACTAAGGTTTGAGCCGCAAAGGTACGGGATTTCGGGGGTTGAATCCCCGCGATAAAATGAAAATCTTATTTTTGGTATTTCTTATGGAAATTATAATACAATTTACCTATTTGCTTTTTAATTCTACCAACCCTTCTTTATTCGTATGCAAACCTCCCCTTTTATCGGCGAGCTGATCGGTACGCTGGTGCTTATTTTATTGGGAAATGGCGTGGTCGCCAACGTAGTACTCAAACAAACCAAGGGTGAAAATGCCGGGCTTATGGCCATTACTACGGGTTGGGCGTTTGCGGTAGTGATGGGTGTGTTCACGGCCAACGCCTTCGGTAGCCCCGATGCGCACATCAATCCGGCCGTTACGATAGCCTTTGCCGTTTTGAACCAGGATTTTAGCCAGGTAGGTACCTACTTCCTGGCCCAGCTCATGGGCGCTTTTTTAGGCGCGGCGCTGGTGTGGCTCCACTACCTGCCGCACTGGAAAGTAACCCCCGAGCCGGGCGATAAGCTGGCCTGTTTTTCTACCGGCCCGGCCATTCGAGCGGCGGGCCCTAACTTCATCAGTGAGCTATTAGGTACCCTCCTGCTCATCATTGGCATTGTTGCCATCAGCAAAGCGGGCGCTATTCCCGAAAACGGGGCCATTCCGTCCGGCCTGGGCCCCTACCTGGTGGGCTTGCTAGTGTGGAGCATTGGGCTTTCGCTGGGAGGTACTACGGGCTACGCCATCAATCCCGCCCGTGACCTGGGCCCGCGCCTGGCGCACGCCGTGTTGCCCATCCCGAACAAAGGGACCTCCGACTGGCGCTACGCCTGGATACCCGTGGCCGCGCCGCTGGCCGGGGCGGTGCTCGCTGCGCTATTTTTACAGTTTTTCTCGCTCTGAGGAAGCGCCCCTGGCCAGGTACCTCGTCACTTGCCTCCTACCACCACCTCGGTCATATCGTCGGGCTGGAGGTAGGTATTAAACATGCGGAGTATATCTTCCGGGCTGGTGGCGTGGATCTGCCGCACGTACTGCTCGAAGAAGTCGGCGGGCAAGCCCTCCAGCAGCAGGATCTTCTGGCGGTCGGCGATGTCGAAAGCGGTATTGAGCGAGCCAGCAAATTCGCCCGCCATGAAGTTCTTGACGTTCTGGAGCTCTTCGGCCCCAACGGGCTCGGTCTGCAGGATCTGAATTTCCTTCCGAATCTCGTCCAGGGTTTGTTGGGTAAATTCTTTCTTGACGTCCGTGCCAATGGTAAAGTACCCCTCGTGCCGGTAGGTTACTACGCTGGACGAAATGCCGTAGGTCAGCCCTTTTTCTTCGCGGATGTTTTTCATGAGCCTTGACCCAAAGTACCCCCCCAGCAGCTCGTTTGCAACCAGCAGTTGGTAGTAGTCGGGGTGCTTGCGCGTAAAGAGCCGCTTTCCGTACCGGATCGACGACTGCAAGCTCTCGGGCTTCTCCACCAACGCGGGTTCAATAGCCGCCGGAAAAGCCGGAGGTACCGCTTCGCTCTGGTCCAGCGTCAGGTCCACGGCCTGGCCCAGGTACTTGTTCACGACCTGGATCTCGGCCTCGCCAACCTGCCCCGACAGCACGATCCGGTAGCCGTTTCGCTGCATGTACTGCGCGTAGTGCGCCTGGGCCTCTTCCTTTTTGAGGTTCGTAATCCGCTCCTCGCTTTGGCTGCGGCCGTAGGGATGCTCCTTTCCGAAGAGGCTGGCCCGTAGCTGCACCGTGGCCAGAAAGGAGTTTTTCTGTTGGTTGACCCGCAGGTTTTGCAAGGTAATATTGCGGAGATCTTCCCATTCTTTGTCCGGAAAAGAGGCCGTGGCGATCAGTTCCTGTACCAGCGGAAGTACCTCCGGCAGAAAACGAGCCAGGCAGTACACCACAATCCCGACGCGGTCGGGTGAATGCGACAGATCGGTAAAGGCCCCCACGCGATCAAAGGCGGCGCTGATGCCGACAGAGGTAGTGGCAGAGGTACCTTCGGTGAGCATCTTGATGGCAAAGTAGGAGGCACCGGGCTGCTTCTCGAACCAGGTACCGGCTTCAAAGATGCACTCCAGCCGCACCACGGGCTGCTCGCCAATGTTGATTACGTGCAGCGGCAGGCCGTTATCGAGGTAGATGGTGTTGAAATCAGGAAAATGGATCGTTTGAATAATCCGGTAGGGTGGGGCTATGGTTCGGTCTAGCTGCATCGTGGTAAAGGGGCTAAAAAAAGGAATGACATCCCCAGGGAGACGTCATTCGCTAAAAACATTTTTATAAGGTACTTAGTTTTCGAGCGCATCCAGGGTGTCGGAGGCATTTCTGTCTTTTTTGTTCAACGAAAGCGCCAGGGTGAGCCGCAGTGTTTGGGACAGTGGGTTGCCTTGCGCCTGGCCCTGGGGCATCAGGTAAGCAAAGTCGATGTTGTACTTATCCATAAACCGGGCACCTACCCCCGCCGTAAAGTACTTCTGGCCGCCCTTCATGTTGGACTGGTTGAAGTACCCGATCCGAACCGCAAAAACGTCGTTGTACCAGTACTCCACGCCCGTTGAAATCATGATTTCCTTTACCTCTTCGTTGAAGCCATTGGGGGCGTCGGCGAAGGAGCCAAAAATACCACTCAGCACCGAGAGGTTACGCGGATCTCTACCCTGCACCGCTACCTGCTGGCCGTTTTGGGTACTCCATACGGGAGGGGTGGGCACCATTAGCTTATTGGCATCCAGCACGAAGTTGAAACGGTTGCGGCCGTCGGCGGTATACGAAATACCGGTACCTAGCTTCAGGTTAGTCGGAATGAAATACGAATCCGGACCGCCGTAGGAGACCTTACCGCCCAGATTGGAAATCATGGCTCCCCAGGACCAAACCAGGTTGCTGCCGGTTTCTGCGTTGGTGTATTCTTTCTTGTAGTAAGCACTAATATCGGCGGCACCCGTCGAAGCCGGACGAAGTGAGACTCCGCCCACAGTGCCTTGGCCGGCTAAATTGGAGTGCAGAAATTTAAGCGTAACCCCCATGGAAAAATTTTGGGCCAGCTGTCGGCTGTAGGTACCTCCGGCGGCAAACTCGCGGGAGTTAAAAAAACCGGCCGATTGCCCGGTTGGGGTCCGGAAGTCGATCATCCCCATGTCGAAGTAATTGATCGAAAGAGCCACGACTTCCCGCTGCGACACTTTCTTGTAGCCCGACAGATAGGTCAGAAACATGTCGTCGATAAGGTTCCGCAGCCAGGGCGTGTAAGAAAGTGATACTCCGAAGTCTTTGTCCACATAAGGCAGCTTGGCAGGATTCCAGAAGGTAGCGTTGGCGTCAGGGCTGAGCGCTACGCCGGCATCTCCCAGGGCCGCACTGCGGGCATCAGGGGCAATGGTAAGCAAGGGAAATGGTGTGGTGATGACCCTTTCTGTGGGAACTTGGGCCGTAGCAGCACTCCCACAAGCAAGTAGTAAAGAAGAAAAGCTAACGAAAAAACGTTTCATATTTTTTTGGTTTGGCTGCACAGCGCACTAAGACGTTCGCTAAGACAGAGGGAGTCAAAAATACGACGAAAGTAACGGAATAAATAAAATATATACAAACAATTCGTGTAAGTCAATCCATACGCAGGAGTTTGCCGGTATGCCGGTCGGTACTATTGTCTTTGGAGGAACGAATCAACAACTCATACAGGTATAACGCGCGGCCGGGAGTTAGCAACTGGCTGGGAACGAGGTTCGGGATGGCGTCCTCAATAATGGCTTCGCTGTTATAATACATTCGATGAAAGGTCTTGAGCGTTTGACCTGCTACGTTAAACAACCGGAAAGTAATTTCGACATCTTCACTTTCGCGCGTGTGTTCTATTTTAAAAGACAAGTGTTGTTCGAATGGATTAGGGAAAACAAGGGCCTGGGCGAGCTTAATGGCGGGCTCGGAGCCAACTATAAAACGCAACGTTTTTTCGGCTGAGTTAGTATGCGTGTCCCACACTTTTATCCGAAGCTGGTGGGGCCCGGGTGGTAAAGTACCCAACGGGAAGCGGATGGTTCCGCTTCGGAAGTCGTTGGGGTGGGCCGTATAATATGCATTAAGTACCCAGCTGAGTGTATCGTTGAGCGTAGCCGTGAGGTCGTGGCCTAGGCCCGCCTGCGAGAGATTGATGCCACTTTCGTCAAAGAGCTCGGCATAAAGTACCGGCGTGGGCGTCACGGTTTGTCCGTCCTGAAACGCAGCGTCGTTCAGGTAGGCGGTCAGGGTCGGAGGGGTGCGGTCGGGAGGTACGTTGGCGCTACCGCCTACCCACACGGCTAGCTGCGCGGAGGCGTCGGTGAGGCTATCCTGGCTAAGGGCGTATACGCTTACCCGGCCCTCGCCCAGGCGGTAGTCGATGTCGCGCGGCACCACAAACTCCACCCGGAACCTCCCCTGCTGTACCTGCACGTTGCCGGCAAAGAGCCGGTTGCGGTATTCCTGGTACTCGGCGGCGGTGGCTTCGTTGCCCAGCGTCCGAAACGCCACGGGCTTGTCGTACACCACGACCTGGGCGCTGCCGTTAAAATCGAGCAGGGGTACTTCGGCGCCCGGTGCCACAATCTCACCCTCCAGAAGTACCTTTTGCAAAGCCCGAAGGGTATCGGGGACTTGCCGCCAGCGGATGGCGTGTTCGGCCTGGGCGAGCCGCAGGGAGGGGTCGCCCAGCAGGGCAAAGTTGCGGTTGAGGCTACCGCTGAGGCTGTTATTTTTGGTAAGCCGTACGATGTCCCCCAGCCGGAGCTGCTGCGGCCTGGCTACGGCCAGGGCTTCGTAGAACGCTTTATTGAGGGTAAAATTGGTACTGGCAAATACAGGACGCGTGGTCGTGACGGCCCCGATGGCCGCTCCGCGGGGGCTAAGTACCATCAGCTCTGCGCCCGAGACCAGCGCCGGGTCGTCGTAGCGGCCAAACTCACAGGTGGCCGTAACGAGCAGCGGCAGGTTGTTATAGCCCCGCATGGCCTGCATATCGGCCAGCGTAAGTACCTGCTCCTCGGCCCAACCCACCGCACCGCCGTGGCCGGTGTAGTTCAGGATGAGGGTACCTTCTTCCACGGTTCGGCGGATGGCCGTGTTCAACTCCGGTGCTTTGGTCCCGCCGGGGGTAGTTTGTTGGGGAAAAGCGTCGATGAACAGCCGCTGAGACAGCAGGTGTGGCTGGATAAAAGTAGCCAGCTGGTCGGCGTGTTGCTGGTGAATGTTGGCGTCGCCGTCGTCGGCCACGAAGCTGATGCGGTTGCGCCAGGCCCCCCGGCTGCGGGGCGAAGTAGCGTAGTGGATGAGCTTATCTACCACGACGCGGGCTTCTTCCGGCGTTTTGACGGGTAGCCGCCCCACGCCAATATCCAGGGTGTGGTCGCCACTGGTACTTTCTTCCCAGGTACCTTCGCGGGTTTTAAAGAATCCAAAGTAGTCGTCGGAGGAGTACGAAAACACCGGATGCAAAGATTCCCGGCTTTGGTACACCGGTACGCCAACGCCGCCTCCGGCCGCCGTGCGATTTTTGTAGTCGTAGGAGGCGTCCCCAAACAGCAGCAAGTACCTGAGCTTGTCCGGTGCTCGTAGGTAAAGGTACCTGGCCAGGTCCCGCAGGGCTGAGATGTCCGGCTGCCCCGAGCCAAATTCGTGGTACACCTGCTCGGAGGTGACGACCAGTACGTCCAGGCCGTCGTGCTGCTCACGGAAGTCGGCCAGGCGGCGGGCCTGTGTTTCCCAGGCGGGGGGTGTGACAATGAGTAAATCAGGTACTTTGCTTTGGCGGATATTCTGATTAGCGATGGCCCGGCCACTCACCGGCTCCAGCGCCTGCGAGGGCCGAAAACCGATGAATCTCCTGAATCGTCGTCCCTGAATTGCCGTAAAAGTACCCGTACCGTCCGGTCCTCGGTCCACCTGGGCGCGGGCCGGACGCGCCGGATCGCTAACGTCCCACCAGTACCAGTCGGGCAAGGTACCGGTGATGCGGTAGGTAACGGTATCGACGCTGGCAGGCAGGAAATAGTAGCTCTGCTGGCCGTCGTAGGGCCGCAGGTACCTCTTGGTCTGTAGGCTCGCCCAATCCAGGTAAGCCTGGGCGCTACTCTGGCCGTTGGGGTCAAACGCCACGCTAAGCGTGGTAGTAACGGGCGGCGAAGTACCTACTGGAAAAACGTACGCCTGATCACTGAGCTGGGCCCGTAGGTCATACCGATAAGTAGACACCGTCCCTACCGACGGCCTCCCTACTTCCTGGCCGTTGACCTGCCACCGAAACTGCGTAGGTACCTGCGCCGAGGCAATGGCCCGCACCCGGAGCCGGGTCATACTGCCGGGTACCAGGCCGGGGGTAGGTACCTGTAGGTTCAGGGCACCGGTATTGGCCAGGTACTCACCCCACCACTCCCGCCCGGACTGCAGCAGGTTTACGGATTCTTTTTCGTGAAACCAGTAATCGTCGAACTGGTCAAGGGGGGTACTTTGGCTGGCCATAAGGCTGGGGAGATCTGTAAGGCGTAAGCCGGGGGAGGTACCTACCGTCAGGAAGTAGTAGCTGGTATCGGAGTAGTAGTTGGTTTGGTGGTATAAATGATGGTTTAGTGAGTCGTAGCGGGTCACGTGTGGGCCCTCAGCATAAAAGTACAGGGCGTCCTGCTCGTCAAAACGGCCGTCTTCCTCACCAGGTACCCAGATGGCATTCTGGCGGAGGTCCTGCGGGCGGAGCGCGTCGTTGGCCTGGGGCAGCATACCGCCGCCGTTACCGTACAGCTGCAGGTGGCGCGCGTTAAGGGTGGAGGTAGTGAGGCCCAGGCGTCGTAGCGCCGGGGCGTCGAGGCGGTAGATACCCGACTGCACCACGCCTATTTTATACCAAGAGCCCTGCGCCAGCACCGAGGCATCCTGCGCCTGCGCGTTGGAGAAGAGCACAAGGCCGCCAAGCAAATAAAGCGTGATCCAGTAGAGAAAATTAGCGGGTTTCCACCAGGGCATGGGCAGGAATCGTATAGCGACGCTGGGAGGTTTTTTCGGTACAGAGCACGCGGGTACGGCGGAGCACGCCTCGTGTAAACTCCCTTTGCTGAAAAACGAAATCGCAGCCCTCATTGAGATGCAGCAGCGGTACTTTATTATGGTCGGGCAGGGGCGCATCGTATTGCCGCAGGGCGTGCAGCAGGGGCAGATCGCTCCCGGTGGAGGCTTTGGGAGCCAGCGCATACCGCCGGAGCGGAAGCAAAACAGAAGGGGGAAAAATAGCCTCCGTAAGGACGGGTTGCAGGAGTTCGCGAAAGGATTTTTGCCATTCGGGCCCATGGGGCGCTACCCGGCACTTATGCGTTGCGAACACGGCGCAGTGCGCTACTTCGTGCAGGTAGGTAATCAAAAAGCTGTACGGATTCAGGTTGACGTTGACGGTAATGCGCGGGCGGGCTTTTGGTTTTACCGAAAAATCGCCCAGCCGGGTACGCCGCGGCCGCGTGATCCGTAGATCAAAGTTGTATTGCTGCCAGAGCTGCTCACAATAGCTCAGCGCCAGAGGTGGAATATAGGGAGCTAAGAGGGCTTGTCTTTCCATACCTCTAAGTAAAAAAGAAAAGCCTTACTAGGGTAGCAAGGCTTTTCTTTTTTCTGAACGTATCTAATCCAAATTAGGCTTAGAGGCTGTCAGACATCATAGTCGTGTCAGCGAAAGAAGTATCAACGGTCATCGTATCAATGTCCATGTTGATAGACGTCGTGTCAGCACCTTCTTCAGCAGGTTTGCTAGTACAAGCGGCAAATGCCATCATGCCAGCTACGAAAGCGAAAGCAAGTAATTTTTTCATTTTTTTGCGGTGTTTATAAGGTTTCGGGTACAAAAGTAGCACTAATTTTTAGATGGCAATGGTTTTATGTTTGTATTTTTCCAAGAACTTAAAATTTCCTTAGAAAGTAATGCCAGTACTTACTTTTATACAATAAAGAAGTGGTACCCTTACAGTTAAGTAAGAGCCTCTGATTGAGCATTGAAGGATTTAACGGCGTAAGCGACCTCCGGTAGTAGCGCTGAATTGTGTTCGATGCCATTGCCTACCACAATCACGTCCGCGCCCGCTTCCAGGGCAGCGTAGGCTTTGTCCGTTGAATTGATACCCCCACCCACGATAAGAGGTACCTCCGTTACTTCGCGTACGGCGGCAATCATGGCGGCGGGCACGGGCTGCTGGGCTCCGCTACCGGCGTCGAGGTACATATACCCCAGGCCCAGCATTTCACCAGCCATGGCGGTGCAGGCGGCCACGCCGGGCTTGTCGTGCGGGATCGGGAGCGTATTACTAATGTAAGAGACGGTCGTTAGCTTGCCACTTTCAACAAGCATATAGCCGGTAGGAAGTACCTCGATGCCGCTCTTGCGTAGTACGGGGGCGGCTATGACGTGCTGACCGATGAGCAGATCCGGGTTGCGGCCCGAAATCAGCGAAAGCAGCAGGATGGCATCCGCCGAGGAGGCAATGTGCAGGCTGCTGCCGGGGAAAAGAATAGCGGGAATGGTAGTATGGACGTGAATGGCTTCGATAAGCTGATCGATCGCGTAGTTCATGATCAGGCTTCCTCCCACAAAAAAAAAGTCAACGCCCTGAGTGGCCGCTTGCCGCAAAAAAGCGGGAAAAGTAGCCAGGTCAACCTTATCGGGATCCAGTAAAACGGCAAACGATTTTTTTTGCCGCCTGCGTTTGTCGGATAGAAGTGACGCTATTTTTTTAGATGTATTCTGCATTCGATTCTTGCTCTACCGTACGTCTAGAAAGGCTGTGTTAGTCCCAATGAGCCGCTAATTTTACCCAAAAGTACTAAAATAGGTCAAAAAGGGATGCCCGGAACGAAAGCAATTTAAAAATCATCCTGGCGGCCTTATCTCAGGAAGACATTGCTCAGCCCGGACGCTCTAGTCCAGAAACATACCCAAAACCCCGGAAACGATGGCGACGATCAGACCGAATAGCAAGGCCGTAATGAAGCCATCGATCGCGAAACCATCCACCAGCGCGGCCGTCAGGTAGATCATCAGCACGTTGATGACAAAGTAAAAGAGGCCCAGCGTGAGAATGGTGATCGGGAGGGCCAGGATCTGTAATACGGGCCGCACGAAGGTATTCAAAATACCCAGCACAATGGCCGCTACTACGGCCGTAGTAATGTTGGAGACGTGCACGCCATCCAGGAGGTTCGCCGCCACAATGATGGCCACGGTACTGATGACTAATCGTATCAATAAATTCATTTGCTAGCAGAAGTTTAGCGGTGACGGCTACTAAGTACGTCAATAACCTCATCCAAATCAACATTTTTGTATTCCAATAGCACCAGCAGGTGAAAAAGCAGGTCGGCTACTTCGTCCTTGAAGAGGTCGTCGTTGGTATCTTTGGCTTCAATCACCACCTCCACAGCTTCTTCACCTACCTTCTGGGCTACCTTATTAATGCCACGACTGAAGAGCTGGCTCGTGTAGGAAGCGTCGGTGGGGTTGTTCTTCCGCTCGCGGATAATTTGTTTCTGTAGGTAGTTTAAGAACAACGCTTTGCCCTCGTTTTTTTCGTCGAAGCAGGTGTCGGCCCCGGTGTGGCAGGTAGGTCCGGCGGGCGTAGCCTTGATCAGGATCGTGTCGCCGTCGCAGTCTACGGCCATGGATTGTACGTACAGAAAATTATCGGAGGTTTCGCCCTTGGTCCAGAGGCGCTGCTTGCTGCGGCTGAAAAAGGTTACCTTACCCTCCGCCTGGGTTTTTTCGAAGGCTTCCTGGTTGAGGTACCCCAGCATAAGTACTTTGTGGGTGGTGGCGTCCTGCACCACGGCGGGCACGAGTCCGTCGGGAGCTTTGGAGAAAGCGATGGTAGAAAAGTCCGTATTCATGTATAATCGTACATCAAGGGTAAAAAAATCGGGAGTTGTTGGGGTAGTTGGCGCTACTTGGTCATGCGCATGGGAATACCCTGGCCGTGCAGGTACTGCTTGAGGTCGGGGATGTCGATTTCGCGAAAATGAAAAATACTGGCCGCCAGGCCCGCGTCGGCTTTACCGGCCGTGAATACTTCCTGGAAGTGCTCCATGGTACCCGCCCCGCCCGAAGCAATGATGGGGATGTTGGCGTTGCCAGAAATGGTGGCGGTGAGCTCCAGGGCAAAGCCCGCTTTGGTGCCGTCGGTATCCATGGACGTGAGCAGGATTTCGCCCGCGCCGCGTTCTTCTACCTCCTTGGCCCAGGGTAGGGTACGTAGCTCGGTGGGTTTGCGCCCGCCGTGGGTGTGCACGATGTGCTCCCAGGGCATGTCGGGGCCGGCAGGTACGTAGCGGGTGTCGATGGCCACCACGATGCACTGGCTCCCAAACTCCAGCGCCAGCTCATTGATGAGATCCGGATTGCGCACAGCGGCGGAGTTAATGGATACCTTGTCGGCCCCGGCGTGCAGCATGGCCGACACGTCCGCTACGGACGAAATACCGCCGCCCACCGTAAAGGGTATATTAATAGTATGCGCTACCCGCCGCACCAGCTCGGCGAAGGTTTTGCGGTCTTCGACCGTCGCCGTGATGTCCAGAAACACGAGCTCATCGGCGCCCTGCTCAGCGTAGAGCGCGCCCAGTTCTACGGCGTCGCCGGCGTCGCGGAGGTTTACAAAATTTACTCCTTTAACCGTTCGTCCGTCTTTAACGTCCAGGCAGGGGATGATGCGTTTGGTGAGCATAGTCAGGAACGGTCTATTTAAGAACTAAAGGCTTTGAGTTGGGACAGCGTAATGCGGTTTTCGTAAATCGCTTTTCCGATAATAACCCCAAATAGCTTCATCTGGGCTAGTTTTTCTACGTCGGCCAGGGTACTTACGCCCCCGCTGGCAATGATGTGCAGGTCGGGGCATTTGTCCTGTAAGTTTTTATAGAGGTCAAACGAAGGCCCCTGCAGCAGTCCGTCTTTGGCTACGTCGGTACTGATGGCGTAGCGAACGCCTTTCTCCAGGTACCTTTCCACGAAGTCATACACCCAGAGCTCGGTACCTTCTTCCCAGCCGCTTACGGCTACTTTCTCATTGCGGGCGTCGGCCCCCAGGATGATGCGGTCGCCGCCGTACTGGCTCAGCCAGGCCTCAAAGAGCTCGGGCTGCTTCACGGCCACGCTACCGCCCGTAACCTGCTTGGCCCCGCTTTCAAACACCACGCGCAGGTCGTCGTCAGACTGTACCCCGCCGCCGAAGTCGATGTGCAGACGGGTGCGGGAGGCCAGCGTTTCAAGTACCTTCCAGTTTACTACTCGCTTGGCTTTGGCACCGTCGAGGTCCACCAGGTGCAGGCGGGTGAGGCCGGCGTCTTCAAATTGCTTGGCTACCTCGAGCGGGTTTTCGTTGTAGATTTTCTTCTGGGCGTAGTCGCCCTGCGTCAGGCGCACGCACTTGCCCTCGATGAGGTCAATGGCCGGTATGATATGAAAGGTACTTTTCATGAATGCGGGAAAAGGTACTTTGGTAAATTTAGAGCGTCAAAAAATTGGACAAAATCCGCTGCCCTACTTCTCCGCTGATTTCGCAGTGAAACTGGGCGGCGTAAAAGTTGTCCTTGTGCAGCATGGCGCTGAAAGGGTGTACGTACTCGCAGCTGGCTACGGTGAAGGGGCAAACCGGGGCGGCGTAGCTGTGCACGAAGTACACGTAGGCATCCTCCGGTAGCCCCGCCGTGAGCGGACTGCCGTAGGCGTGGATGCTGTTCCAGCCCATGTGGGGTACTTTGAAGCCCGGCGTAGCCGGAAAACGCAGCACGTCAACGTCGAAGATACCCATGCAGGTGGTGTTGTTTTCCTCGGAGTAGCGACACATGAGCTGCATGCCTACGCAGGTACCCAGTACGGGCTGCGTGAGGGACGGGATGAGCCGGTCGAGGCCTTTGCGGCGGAGGTAGTTCATGGCCGTGCTGGCCTCACCCACACCGGGGAAAATCACCTTATCCGCCGAGCGAATCTCGGCTTCGTCGTCGGTGTAGAGGTAGCTGGCACCCAGGCGGTCGAGGGCGTACATCACCGACTGCACATTGCCCGCGTTGTATTTGATAATAACTGTTTTCATGTATTTCCTACGTAAGAAATTGACCCAAAGGGTACTTTCTATTTCTATTTTCAAATAAATATTTCCCAAGTACCCTGTGCCGTGCGACGGACCGCCATCCGCCAAAAAGGAAGCCCGACTCGTCAAGAATCGGGCTTCCGGGTACTATGTATTGAACCTTATTACACCTTTTATTCGCAAAAATACATCGCCCATCATGCCCTAAGCACAATGACTATGGTGAATGGGAAGATATATTCCGGCGTTTAGCATGGCACAAAGGTACGTAAAGATTTTGAGGCTGTAAAAAGCTTTTTTTAAAAAAGAGTACCTTGTACGGCCTGCGGCCGGAGCACGGGCGGCTCTACCGCTAGCCCAAGCTGTTCATTGAGGGTATCAACCCAGTACTTGGTAAGCTCCGGCGAGAGAATGTTCTCGTGCAAATGAATGAAAATATACGCTTCCTGTAGGCCCTGAGCCAGCCATTGCCCCAGGCGGTCTATCCAGGCGTGGGTGCGGGCGTAGTCGGTGGGGTGCAGCTCGTTGCCCACAAAGCGCAGCGTGAAGGTAGGGCTGGTGAGGGCCATGTGCAGGACGTCGCGCCGCCCGGCCACGTCGGTCATGACGGTGCCCGCTCCCTGCGCACGAAGTACCTCCAGGGTGCGTTGCCACTGGTACTCGTCCGAGAACCAGGCTGGATGCCGAAACTCCACCGCTATAGGGAAGCCATCGGGCAGGCTTTTCAGAAAGTGTTCCAGCGCCGGAAGCTTGGTCGGATCAAAGGCGGGCGAAAGCTGTAGAAAGGTGGTGCCGAGGTTGTGCTCCAGACTCAGCATGGCCTCCACAAACTGGTTGGTGAGCTGGGTGGCTCCTACGAGCTCTGCCTCGTGGCTGATGGCCTGCGGCCACTTGGGACAAAACCGGAACTCCCGCGTGACGGCCTCCTGCCACTTCCGCAGCGTCGTGTCGGTGGGGATCTGGTAGTGGGTGACGTTGAGCTCAATGGTATTGAACTGGCGGGCGTAGTGGTACAAAAACTCCTTTTCCTTGGCGTTGGAAGGGTACAGCTTCCCGAGCCACTCCCGGTTGGACCAGATCGGCGGGCCCACGTAGATCCGCGGACTGGCGGCGGGGGTACCTGTAAGTACCTTTTGCGTGAAGGGATGGGTAGGTGGAAGCGTGAAGTTTACCTGCGAAATATCGTCAAGTTTACCAAAGTCCATCGTCGGTTTCCGTTTTAGGGTAGTTGTCTAATCTGGTTATCGCCTACAAGAATCAATCGGGGTACCTACGCTCCCTGATACCGTACTCCGGCTGGGTACCTTTGATGTGGGGAGCGGCGGCTCCTTTCTGACTCCTTTAAGTAGTGTCATGAAATCAACGCGTAATCTACTAATTTGTCCTATTTTTGTCGAATCATTTTACAAAAATAAAATGAAAACAGCCCTTCTTTTCATGTCATTACTAACTGCCTCTGCCGCGCTGGCGCAGCCTGCTCAGCTGGCACAACACCAGTTGGCCCAGCGCCTGCACGACGCCCACACCGCCTACCAGGAGCCGTCGCTGGCTTTCCGGCGCTTCAAACACGCCGACGTGCTGGCGCTGGTCAATCAGCGGCGCACGAACCCGATGTACGAGGTCACGCAGGTAGGGGAGTCGTTTGAGGGGCGAAGTATCCACATGATCAAAGTAGGTACCGGGCCGCACAAGGTACTTTTCTGGTCGCAGATGCACGGCGACGAGCCTACGGCCACCATGGCTACCTTCGACATCCTGAATTTCCTGGAAGCGAAAAACGACGGCTTCGACGCGCTACGGAAGCAGGTACTTGACAGCACGACGCTGTACTTTGTGCCCATGCTCAATCCCGACGGGGCCGAGCGCTACCAACGCCGCAACGCCCAGGGCATTGACCTCAACCGCGACGCCAAGTACCTTCAGGCACCCGAATCCCGCATTTTGAAGGAACTTCAGCAAACGCTCAAACCCGAAGTAGGTTTTAACCTCCACGACCAAAGCCCGCGCTACTCGGCCGGGCGCAGCCCCAAGGTAGCTACGTTGTCATTTCTGGCTACGGCCTATGACCACGAGCGGTCGATCAACCCCGTTCGGGAAAAATCCATGCAGCTCATTGTGCGCATGAACCGCGTGCTGCAGCGTTTTATCCCCGACCAGGTAGGGCGCTACAACGACAACCACGAGCCCCGGGCCTTTGGCGATAATATCCAGAAGTGGGGTACCACGCTGATCCTGATCGAGTCGGGAGGGTACCTGGGCGACCCCGAGAAGCAGTACATCCGGAAGCTAAACTTCGTGGCCATGCTGTCGGCCCTGGAGGCGATTGCCGACGGCTCGCTGCGGCAGGAAAACCGCGAGGACTACTACCAGATCCCCGAAAACGCCAACTACGTGTACGACCTGCTGGTGCGCAACGCCACCATCAGGAAAGGCGCTCACCTCTACCAGACCGACCTGGGCATCAACCGCAGCGAGGTCAACTACGCCAACGCCACCAAGTTCTTTTATTACAGCCGCATCGACGAGCTCGGAGATTTGTCGACGCACTACGGCAGCGAGGAAGTCGATGCCCGGGACTATGTGCTGGAGCGGGGCAAGGTATATCCAACGGTTTTTAAAAACCTAACCGAGCTGGGTAAAGTGAACACCCGGCAGCTGCTACAGCAGGGCTACACCTACGTGCGCCTGGCCGGCGACACCAATAGCCGGGCGCTGGGGCTGTACTTTACGGTGCACCCGCTGCACGTGCTGCGCAAAGGGCAGGTACTTTCGGGTACCCCGCAGCTGGGCGAAACCGCTACTTTCGTGCTCAAAAAAGAAGGGAAGGTCGTGTACGCCGTGGTAAATGGCTTTGTGTATAACCTGCAAGAGGAACATACGCGCGTAGGCAACGGAATTGTGGAATGAACCTACTAAAACAGGGGTAAAACCCCCAGATACCCGAAGACTATTTGCCATTAGGTACTTTGGGCTACCCTTCCTGTTTTGTTAGGTAGGTTAAACTTAAAATATTGAAAAACAGGAACTTGCTTTATTTAAAATAACTGACCCGTAATATTGGCATAACATTGAGGTAATACGAGCAATCTACTTTTGTGGCGGAAACATAAACTGTATTCTGACACCTGAAAAAGTATGAAAGCTAAAGCATTACTCCTCATTCTCTTTTGTTGTACGGGTAGCCTGGCCTGGGCTCAGACCGGTACCATCCGGGGTACCGTCAAAGACGCGAAAAACAACGAACCGCTCATCGGCGCTACCGTTCGGGTAGCCGGAACTACCGTCGGCGTTTCTACCGACATCGAAGGTTTTTTTACCCTTCCCAAGCTTGCCGCAGGTACCTACACCATTGAAGTTTCCTTTATTTCGTACAAGACCAAGGCCATTCCCGGCGTAGAGGTACAGGCCGAAAAAATTACCGAAATCAACACCGGTATTGAAGAGGAGTCGACGACGCTCGAGGAAGTACGGGTAGTTGCCACGCGCGAAACCAACACCGAAATCTCGATGATTTCCGAGATTAAAGCCGCGCAGCAGATCGTGAGCGGGATCTCGGCCCAGCAGATTGGCCGCACGCTGGACCGCGACGCGGCGCAGGTGGTACGGCGGGTACCGGGCATCACCATCGTGGGCGACCGCTTCATCAACATTCGTGGGCTCAACCAGCGCTACAATAACGTAATGCTGCACAATGCCTTTACGCCTAGCATGGAAACGGACGTGAAGGCGTTTTCGTTTGACATCATCCCCAGCTCCCAGATCGACCGCCTGCTGGTCTTCAAGAGCCCGGCGGCCGAACTACCCGGTGAGTTTGCGGGGGGGATCGTGAAGATTTTTACCAAGAATATCCCCAACGAAAACTCCATCGAGCTGGACTACAACACCACCTTCCGGCAGGGAACTACCTTTGGGACCATCAGCCAACCCGAGCAGGGAGCCAACTACTGGACCGGCTTCAACAATGGGTACCAGAACTTGCCCAAGTTTTTTCCGGCCAGTCTCAAAAACGTGAACGGTGCGCAGCTGGAGCAGGCCGGGCGCATGCTCCGCAACAACTGGGAAGCTACCCCCCAGACGGCCCTGCCCGACCAGCGCCTCTCGCTCACCGGTAACTTCCGGATCAACGCCGGGAAGGTGAAGATTGGGAATATTACGTCGCTGACCTACAGCGATGCCCGCCTGGTGGCGAACGTGCAGCGTAAGGAGTTCAATACCAACGTGGGAGGCGTAGAGCAGGTAGTATATGACTACAACGACCAGCGTAACGCCCGCAGCATCCGGGTAGGGCTGATCCATAACTGGGCCGTGAAATTTAACGACAATCATTCTATAGAGTGGAAAAACCTCTATAACCAGAATAGCATCGGTACCTACGTGGACCGGACGGGCCAAAACTTCGAAGGAAATTTTGCACCTAATATCCATAGCTTCGACCAGATCTACCGCGGTATCTACACTGGCCAGGTTACGGGCAAGCACCAGTTTGGAAAGAACACAACGATTGACTGGGTGGGAGGCTACAACAACTCCTACCGCGAGCAGCCCGACTACCGCCGCTACCGCGCCGACATCGTAGACCCGGCTACGGGCCGCCAGGAGCTGTACGTACCCGTGGGCTCGGCGGTGGCTTTCTTCCTGGGGCGTTTCTCCTCCCGCATGGACGAGCACGCCTACACGGGTGGTCTGAACCTCTCGCAGAAGATTGCGTTCCGCCAGGATGATTTCCTGGAAGTAAAAGCCGGGGCTTTCTACGAAGACAAACAGCGGGAATTCCGGGCGCGGAACCTGGGCTTTGTCCGGACGCTGTCTACCAATCCGGACCTGCTTACGGGCTCCATTACCGATTTGTTTCAACCCCAGAACATCAACAACCAGTCGGGGATTCGGGTGGATGAACAAACCAACCCCAACGACTCCTACGACGCCTCCAACCGCCTGGCGGCGGGGTACCTGTCGGTGAATGTGCCGCTGACCAAGAAGCTGAACATCATTGCCGGTGCCCGCTACGAAAATAACGTACAGGCGCTCCAAAGCTCGCTGCTAAACGGGCAGCCCGTTAACGTGGAGTACCCCGTGGGTAAGCTGCTGCCTTCGGCCAACCTGACGTACAACTTTACCGAGAAAAGCCTGGTGCGCCTGGCCTACGGTACCACCGTCAACCGTCCGGAGTTCCGGGAGCTGGCGCCTTTTGCTTTCTTTGATTTTGACTACAACATTGTGTATGCCGGTAATCCGAGCCTGAAAACGGCAACGGTCAATAACCTGGACCTGCGCTACGAATTTTATCCTACCCCGGCGGAGGTCATAAGCATAGCGGGTTTCTACAAAAAATTCACCAACCCGATCGAAGCATTGTTTGATCCGGGCGCGGGCTCGCAGGGGATCAAGAACATCAACTTCGGCAACGCCCAGGGAGCGGTTTCGTCGGGTGTAGAAATTGAGATCCGGAAATCACTGAATGGCTTGACGGCCTCGCCGATACTAGAAAGAATGAGCGTACTCTTCAACACGGCGTTGATATACAGCAAAGTAGAGCTTGGTGGTAACCTGGGCGTGGGGCAGTCGGACAACCGGCCGCTGCAAGGGCAGTCTCCGTACATTGTGAACACGGGCCTCAACTACCACGATCATAACCGCAACTTCCAGCTCAACCTGCTCTACAACGTCATCGGGAAGCGCATCTTCGCCGTGGGCTTCGAAGGCTACCCGGATATTTACGAAATGCCTCGTAACATCCTGGATCTTACGTTTTCCAAAGGCATAGGTACCCGCTGGACCCTCAAGGGAGGCGTGACGGATCTCCTGAATCAGTCTTTTATTTTCTTACAGGATGGCAATCAGGACGGAAAATTTGATCGCCGCAACGATCAGATCATACAGGACTTCCGTCCCGGAAGTACCGTGCAGCTGGGTATTTCGTACCGTATTCTCTAACAACCTCCATAGTCCTACTACTAATCAGATCAATTAAACCAAACCAAAACACCCATGAAACGACAAAGTACGTTGAGAAGTCTTTTCACGTTCTTGCTAGCGTCCTCGTTACTGTTTACATTCAATGCCTGTAAAGAAGACGAAGAAATAGGTCCGGCACCTACGGTTTCAGCCGGAAGCGGTACCCAGGGCATTCCTGGCGCTACGGTGCAGATTTCGGCCTCCATCAATGCGCCCGAAGGTATTCAGAGCCTGACAGTTCTGAAGAATGGTCAGCAGTGGGATACCAAAACCTACCCCGCTGGCACCACCAGCGACAACTATGCTAAAGACTACGTGGTAGAGCAACTACCTGTAAACAGCGTGGTGACCTTTACGTTTCAGGCTACCGACAGCCGCAACCAAACCTCCACCCTGGCTACCCAAACCCTGACGGTATCGGCTTTGCCAGCCAAGCAGGTCGTAGACGTACAAGGGGTACTGGAAGGGAACATCACCTGGACCAAAGATAAAATCTACAAGCTGATTGGCTTTGTGCGGGTAGGAGAAGACCCCACCGTAGACGGGCAGCCTACCAAAACGGGTACCCTCACCATCCAGCCGGGTACTTTGATCATCGGCGATCGGGCCTCTAAAGCCACGCTGGTGGTGCAGCGCGGCAGCAAAATCATCGCCGAAGGTACCGCCGCCGAGCCGATCGTGTTTACGTCCGAGCGCCCCGTGGGTGAGCGTGAACCCGGCGACTGGGGTGGCCTGGTGATTTGTGGCAAGGCTACGAATAACCAACCCAACGGCGTGTTCCAGCTGGAAGGTGGCTACGGCGCTTTCAGCGGTGGTAATGACGACAACGACAACTCTGGCTCGCTGAAGTACGTGCGCGTTGAGTACGCCGGGGTACCTATCAACCCCAACCAGGAGGTAAATTCCTTTACGTTTGGTTCGGTAGGAAAAGCTACCAAGATGGAGTACCTGCAGGCTTCCTTTGGTCTGGACGATTCCTTCGAGTGGTTTGGCGGTACATCAGATGCCAAGTACCTGATTTCCTGGAAAGGCTACGATGATGATTTCGACGTCGACTTCGGCTACCGTGGTAACGTACAGTATGCCATTGCCGTGCGCGGAAATACCCTGGCCGACCAGTCGGGTTCCAACGGCTTCGAGGTGGATAACAACGGCCAAGGTACCTTGGTAGAGCCATTCACGTCGGGTACTTTCTCCAATGTTTCCATCATTGGCCCTAAGGTAGATGCCTCAACGGCCATCAGCGCTCAATTCCAGAACGGAATGCACCTGCGCCGCAGCAACAAGCTCAAGATCTACAATACCGTAGTGGTAGGTTTCCCCAATGGTATTTTCATTGATGGTAGCTCTACGCAGCAGTTTGCCGCCAGCGGCGACCTAGTGCTCAACCGCGTGGTGATCGCCGGGGTAGAAGGTTGGGGTTCCAACAACTTTGGTCTGGGTAGCACGCCGGGTGGCTATGCCGTTCGGGATGTCAACACGGCCGCTACGCCCGCACCCATCACGATTGGTACCCAAACGCCTTCTGCCTGGTTCCTGGCGCAGCCCGGCAACAAAATCCACAATTCGTACGCCAACCTGGGCCTCAATCCCGCGATCTTTACCAATAATCCCAACTTCCTGATCAGCACCAGTGCGTCTCAGACCCTGGCCACGGGTGGACAGGCTCCGGCCGGTTCTTTCTTCACGGCTACGGACTTCATCGGGGCGTTCAAAGATCAGGATTGGACCGCTGGTTGGGCCGAATTTAACCCTCAGGCCGAGGTATACCGGTAGTTTAAAAGTACTTTCCGGGGTACTTGGCCAAGTACCCCGGAAAACTTAAGAAGGCATATGAAGTACAAAAAGTTAGGTAGTTGGGTAGTGGGATACCTGCTTCTGGTAGGTTGTCAGCAAAAACAAAGTACCCTTTCGATGCTTTCCGCCGCCGAACGGGACACGCTGCTGGTGAATATGATCACCTACATGGACGCGCCCGCGCCGGGTGCTACCAGCCAGACCCGGTTTGAGCCGCGGTTTCGGCCCTACTACCAAAAACGATTGTCCCTGTATACCCTGGAAGAGCACCAGGTGGTAGACGATTCGCTCCACTATTTTTTTGTGGTTCGTCCCGTGGCGGGGAGTCGGCTCTACCAGCGTGGCGTCGGCGGGCGTTTTAGCCTGAAGGAAGGTACCCTGCAGCCAGCCCATTTCGAAGAAATGTGGTGTACGCCGCATTTCAAGGACTCGACCCTGGTGCGGGAGCGAGGCGGGTACTTATTCAAGGAAATGGTCCAAAAAGGAACCGTAGCGCATTTGCTCGGCATGAAGCACTACCTTGAGTGGCCCGATTCAACGCTCGTCTACGACCAGCAGGCCCACGAGTGGGTAGCTACCAAAAAAGCAAAGTAAAGCTATTTTATATTGGTGTCAGATTGTCTAAAGGCCGGTAGCGTTTGCTGCCGGTCTTTTTTAGTTTCCGGGGGTACTTATCCGGTAAAATACAACGTTTAAGAACAGAATATTGCCAACCTTTACCAACGAAATCCCGGCTTTTGCGTAACTTTACCGATTCGATTTACGTTGTTAGGGCGAAAGCGGAAGCGCTACTTTCCAGTGGCGATTTTCGCTTCCATAAGTTCAAAATATTTTTAACCCAGGGTAGTGGTTTTTGAAAAACAAAGCAGCAAGGATGATCCTTTTCTTTAATCACTAATCCTCTTCTACCCACATATTCTATCTGAATGGAAATATTGATCATGGCCGGGCAGCTTATCTTAGGGCTGTCCATCATAGTAGGATTACACGAACTAGGACACCTGTTCGCCGCAAAAATGTTCGGAATGCGGGTCGAAAAGTATTTCATTGGCTTCCCCCCCAAGATTTGGAGTATACAACGTGGCGAAACCGAATATGGCATTGGAGCCATACCGCTGGGCGGTTTCGTGAAAATATCGGGCATGATCGACGAATCGCTCGATACCGAGCAGATCAACGCTGAACCCCAGCCCTGGGAGTTCCGGGCCAAGCCCGCCTGGCAGCGTTTGGTCGTGATGCTGGGCGGTATTATTGTCAACGTCATTACGGGTATCATCGTTTTCATAGCCATAGCCTACAACAATGGCGATAAATTTCTGGCGCGCGAGGAGGTCAATAAGCACGGAATAGTAGCCGGTGAGCTAGCCCAGGAAATCGGCATCCGGACGGGCGACAAAATCCTGAAGGTAAACGGGAAAGATTTTAAAGATTTCAGCGAAGCCGTTGGGCCGGACGTTTTCTTGCAAAGCAACAGCTACTACACGCTGGGCCGTAACGGCCAGACCGTGGACGTGAATGTACCCAACAACTTCATTGAAAAGCTTTCTGAGCCCGATCAGCGCAATAATTTCATTCTTCCGGCTATGCCTTTTAAGGTAGGTGAGCTCGTAGTAGGGCTTCCGGCCGATAAAGCGGGCCTTAAAACGGGCGACCGCATCGCGTCCATCAACGGCAAGCCCATTACCTATTTTCACGAGTTGCAGCAGAGCCTGGACTCGCTCAAAGGCAAGCCTGTAGCGCTGGGCGTTGAGCGGGGCAATGAGCAACGGACCATCAACCTGACCGTATCAGAAGAAGGTACCATTGGTTTCTACCCGCAAAGCCTGCTGAACTACACCCTGGTGGATTACACGCTGCCCGAAGCCGTACAAGTAGGAGCTACCGATGCTTTTGGGGTAGTATTTAATAATATCAAAGGCTTCGGTAAGATCTTCCGGGGAGAAGTTTCGGCTTCCAAAGCCATCAGTGGACCGATCGGCATTGCCCGTATGTTTGGGGGAATTTGGGATTGGGGGCGCTTCCTGTTTCTGGTAGGCTTGCTTTCGATGATTCTGGCCTTTACCAACGCCCTGCCCATTCCGGCGCTGGATGGAGGCCATTCGGTCATTCTGCTGTACGAAATCGTGTCGGGTCGGAAACCCTCGGATCGGTTCCTGGAAAACGCCCAGAAGGTAGGAATGGTACTTTTGCTAGGCATCATGGCCTTTGCTATTTTCAATGATGTATGGAAGGCTATGTTCTGAGCCTTGTGCAAAGCACCCTACTATACTTTATCGTCCGGCGGCTACTCCAGCAAGTACCTACGGCTACTATTTCCACCAATACCGTCTGATGAGCAGATTGGCAGTAAGCCTAACCAGCGTTTTTTTTGTAGCACTGCTTGGAGCGGGGCGAGCGCACGACTACCACGTCAGCGTGACCCAGATGCAGTACAACCCCGCTCAGAAGTTATGGGAGATCAGCATCCGGGTCTTTACCGATGACCTGGAAAAAGCCCTTTCGTTGGCTAATAATAACCGTCGGTTTGAGGTACTTACCAACGATCAAAACGATACCTACGTAGAGACGTACCTGCGTCGGCACTTTCAGGTACAGGGGCCCGACCAGCAAGTGAAGGCCTTCAGGTACCTAGGCAAAGAACAGGAGGCCGACGCCACCTGGATATACGTGGAAGTACCTTTTCCGGGCAATCCGTCGGGCTGGTCGCTACAAAACAATATCTTCTCGGAAGTGTTTGATGATCAGGTGAATATGGTAAACCTGAAAATGGCAGCCCAGAAGAAAACGCTGATGTTCCGGAAAGGGCAGTTTCATCAGCCTTTATAGGTACTTTTAAAAGCAGGTACTTTGTCGCTTTCGGCAGGAAGTCTGACATTTTACAGAATGGCACATCTATTTTACACCAACATATCCCATTACGAGTAGTATTTTTTTGTAAATTGGGAAAAGAATACCTGTCAGCATGGCAGAATGCCTATGAACTTTGAACTCTCTGATTTATACAGTCGCTTATTGATGTCTGACTCCGATTTCGATAGCCTTGAAATAGTACCCATCGGTGGGCCTGAGGGGGTCGATGAACCCTTTGACGTTCCTGATGAACTCGCTATATTACCCATCCGGCACACGGTACTTTTTCCGGGTATGGTCATACCCGTTACAGTGGTGCGCCAAAAAGCCATCCGGCTCGTAAAGAAGATTTACCGCAACTCGGATATTAATCAGCGTATCCTGGGGGCAGTGACGCAGTCCAAACCGCAAAAGGAAGACCCCGTTGCCGACGACCTGCACAGCGTAGGTACCGTAGCGCACATCCTGAAAATGATTACCCTGCCCGACGGCAACGTCACGATTATCGTACAGGGAAGGCAGCGTTTCGAGATCAAAGAGATCATCCGGGAAGACCCCTACATCACCGCGCGGGTAGAGGCCATCGATGATTCGTTTGCCTACGCAAACCGCAAAG
The DNA here is from genome assembly GCF_014202275.1 of Rhabdobacter roseus. Lineage (GTDB taxonomy): Bacteria > Bacteroidota > Bacteroidia > Cytophagales > Spirosomataceae > Rhabdobacter > Rhabdobacter roseus. The sequence goes on from NZ_JACHGF010000001.1 coordinate 175,926, forward strand.
AATCCAAAGCGCTGCTACAATCGCTCCGCGACGGCGCGCACCGCATCATGCGGCTAAATCCGGAAATACCGCAAGAGGCCCGCATTGCGCTAGATAATATCGAAAGCCCGGTGTTTCTGATCCATTTTCTGTCTTCGAACATCAACGTTGAAGTAGCCGACAAGCAGCGGCTCCTGGAAGAGAAAAACGGCCAAAAGCAAGCAAACTTGCTGCTACAGTACATGATGCGGGAGATCGAAATGCTGGAGCTGAAGCGCGAGATTCAGTCCAAGGCGAGCTCGGATATTGATCAGCAGCAGCGCGACTACTTCCTGCGCCAGCAAATCAAGGTACTTCACGACGAACTAGGCATTGATAGCCCCGAGCGGGAAATGGACGAAATGCGCATCAAAGGCGGCCTGAAAAAATGGCCCGACGCGGTGCGCCTGCACTTTGAGAAAGAACTAGCCAAGCTCCAGCGGATTAACCCGATGGCTCCCGAGTACCCCGTTACGCTCAACTACCTCGAAATGATGGTAGACTTGCCCTGGAGCGAATTCACCAAGGACAACTTTGATCTGGTACGTGCGCAGAAAGTTTTGGACGCGGATCATTTTGGCCTTGAAAAAGTAAAGGAGCGCATCATTGAGTACCTGGCCGTACTGAAGCTAAAAAATAACCTGAAAGCACCCATTCTGTGCCTTTATGGCCCTCCGGGTGTGGGTAAAACCTCCCTGGGCAAATCCATCGCCAAGGCCCTGAACCGCGAGTACATCCGGATGGCCCTGGGCGGGGTGCATGACGAAGCCGAGATCCGGGGGCACCGGAAGACGTACATCGGTGCCATGCCGGGCAAGGTAATTCAGAATATTAAAAAAGCGGGCTCGTCCAACCCGGTGTTCATCCTGGACGAAATTGATAAAGTGAGTTCGGACTTTCGGGGAGACCCCGCCTCGGCGCTGCTCGAAGTACTGGACCCCGAGCAGAACTCCTCCTTCACGGACAACTACCTGGAAGTAGAGTACGACCTGTCGAGGGTACTTTTTGTGGCCACGGCCAACTCGCTGGAAACCATTCACCCCGCCCTGCGCGACCGGATGGAGATCATCGAGATGACGGGCTACACCATTGAAGAGAAATTGCAAATTGCCAAAAAGTACCTGGTACCTAAGCAGCGCAAAGACCACGGCCTGAAAGCCACGGACGTGAAGATCGAGGACAAAGCACTGCTTCGGATCATCGAAGGCTATACGCGCGAGTCGGGCGTACGTAACCTGGAGCAGAAGGTAGGTACGCTGATTCGCAAACTGGCGAAATCCATCGCGATGGAGCAGGAATACACCAAGACCATCAAAGAAGAGCACATCGAAAAGCTCCTGGGGCCGGAGGTATTTGATAAAGACCTGTACCAGGACAACGACTTTGCGGGGGTAGTGACTGGCCTGGCCTGGACCTCGGTAGGTGGCGAGATCCTCTTCATCGAAACGAGCCTGAGCCGTGGCAAAGGCAATCTGACGCTATCGGGGCAGCTCGGGGAAGTGATGAAAGAGTCGGCGATTACGGCCTTATCCTACCTGAAAGCCCACGCCGAGCGCCTGGGTATTGACTACCGCATTTTTAACCACTACGACCTGCACGTACACGTACCCGCCGGTGCGGTGCCCAAAGATGGTCCTTCGGCCGGGGTGACGATGCTTACTTCCATGGCGTCCATTTTTACGCAGCGGCGCGTAAAATCCTTCGTAGCCATGACGGGTGAAATCACCCTGCGCGGCAAGGTACTTCCCGTGGGCGGGATCAAGGAGAAAATTTTGGCGGCGCGCCGGGCCGGAGTAAAAGAAATTATACTTTGCGTAAAAAACCGCAAGGACGTAGAAGAAGTACACGCCAACTACATCAAGGATCTTACCTTTCACTACGTCGATCGGGTGGATGAGGTACTGGCCATTGCCCTGCTGCCCGAAAAAGTAGCGCAGCCGCTGCGCTTTGTGCTACCCGAAGAAAAAGAGGAAAAGAAGGAAACCTTCATTACCATAGAACCGTAGCGCGGTACTCAGGGAGGTATTTAATTTTTGAGGAGACGCACCCGCGGGTACGTCTCCTCCTTTTTTAGGGGTTACTACCAACAATTGCCGTCTTTAATCAAAACAAGCCCCCAGCTAACGACCCTATGAATACACCGCGCTTAACCCCCCAGCTACTGGCCCAGCGCCCCGAGCTTTGTCCGGATCACGAACGATTACTGGCCCTTCCCGAGAAGGTAATCCAGTTTGGAACGGGGGTACTTTTACGAGGTTTACCCGATTACTTTATCAATAAAGCCAATCAGCAACAACTCTTCAATGGACGCGTCGTCGTGGTGAAATCGACGGACCGGGGCGGGGTAGATGCTTTTGCGGAGCAGGACAATGTGTTCACACAGTGCATCCGGGGTATCGACAAGGGTAGTTCGGTGGATCAGACGGTCATCAACACCGCCGTGAGCCGTACCCTGTCTGCCCGCACCGAATGGTCGGAGATCCTGCGTTGTGCGCACAATCCTCATATGCAGGTGGTGATTTCCAATACCACCGAAGTAGGTATTCAGCTCACCGACGACGACCTGTCGGCCTTTCCGCCCGCGTCTTTTCCCGGCAAGCTCACGGCTTTTTTGTACGAGCGTTTTCGGTCGTTCTACGGGTCGGCTGAGAGCGGCCTCGTGATTGTACCCACGGAGCTTGTTCCCAATAACGGTACCAAGCTGCGCGAGATCGTGCTTGAGCAGGCGCGGCGACACGAGCTCGGCGATTCCTTTATCCAGTGGCTGCAAGTCCACAACCATTTTTGCAGCTCCCTCGTAGACCGCATTGTACCCGGGCAGCCCAATGAACAAACGCTAGCGGAGCTGACGGCCGCCCTCGGGTACCAGGACGACCTGCTCATCGTCTCGGAAGTGTACCGCCTCTGGGCCATCGAAGGCAACGAGCACGTGCGCTCGGTACTTAGCTTCGCCGCCGCCGACGAAGGGGTTATCATTGAGCCCAACATTGATCTGTACCGCGAGCTTAAGCTACGGCTCCTGAACGGTACCCACACCCTGGCCGTGGGGCTCTGCTATCTGGCGGGCTTCGATACCGTGCGCGAAAGTATGGAGAATCCGGCCACGGAGCGCTTCATCGCGGAGCTGATGCTGGAAGAGCTGGCTCCCGCCATTCCTTACCCAGTTGATAGCCAGCGGGCGCAGGCTTTTGGCAACGAGGTACTTGACCGCTTTCGGAATCCCTACATCCGCCATCAGCTCATCGACATTACGGTCCAGTACACGGCTAAGATGCAAATGCGTAACGTACCTACCTTGCTGCAACACTACCAGAGGCAGTCTACCGTGCCGCTACGTTTTGCGCAGGGTTTTGCGGCCTACCTTCTTTTCATGAAAGCCACGCATCAGGAAGGGGACAAGTACTTCGGCACGCGCAAGGAGGTACCTTATCCGATCCGATGCGATGCCGCCCCTTTCTTCTATAGCCTTTGGCAACAGTATGCTAGTGACACAGCCGGGCTGGTACAAACCGTACTGCGCAACGTGGAGCTCTGGGGAACAGATCTTACCCAACTACCTGGCTTTTCAGAAGCCATTGTAAGTACCATCACCCTGATTCAAGAAAGGGGAGTCAACGAAATTATTAATCCCGTAAATACCTACCTGTAAGTACCTTATGGGTGCTTACATCTTACTAAAGGTACCTTTGTTTCTTCAACTGGCATAGTTCTTTAGGCCTTCGGATAGCTTACTTGTCGATCACTCAAAAATCGGCAGTAAGCTATTGTTTTATTTAGATTCATGAGCCTTGAGAAAATCCGTTAAAATCATTTTGGGGATCGTCGTCCTACTCGTCATCATACGGCTGATCCTTCCTTATGTCGTGCTGCGCTACGTCAACAAGGTACTTGCCGACATGGGCGAGTACACCGGCCACGTAGAGGACATCGACCTGGCCTTGTACCGCGGGGCGTACCAAATTAAGGAAATGAACATCCGTAAGGTGAAAGGTAAAATCAAAGAGCCTTTTATTCTGATTCCCCGCATGGATTTGTCGGTGCAGTGGAAATCCCTCTTCAAAGGAAAACTGGTCGCAGAAGTAGAAGCGTACAGCCCGGAAATAAACTTTGCGTTCAGCAGCGACGAAAACGCCAGCCAAACGGGGGCCGACAACGACTGGACGCAGGTAATCAAAGACCTGTTACCCATCCAGATCAACCGGTTTGCCATCTACGACGGAAAGATTGACCTGACCAGCGTGGTAAGTCAGCCCAAAACCGATCTTTCTATGACGAATTTCAATTTACAAATTGAAAATATTCGCAACGTAGAGGAAGAAGGAAAAAAGCTGCCGTCGCCAGTTAGGGCCAGGGGTACTTTGCCCGGCTACGGCGGCAATCTGGTATTTGACGCCGACATGATGCTCTTGAAGCAAATTCCGGATTTCCGCTACAAAATGAGTTTGAATGACCTGCAACTCGTGCAGCTCAATGATGTGGCCCGGCAATACGGGAACGTGGATTTTGAGCAAGGTACCTTGACGCTGTTAAGTGAAATGACGCTCTTTGACGGGAAGATAAATGGCTACCTCAAGCCACTTACCAAAGACATGAAGATCTTTAAATGGAAAGAGGAAGACAACCGAAGTGTGGGGAAATTCTTTACGGAGCTCTTGGCCGAGGCCGGAAACCTGCTTTTACAAAACCATCCCAAAGACCAGGTCGCGACGCGTATTCCCTTACAGGGGACTATAGATAACATCGAAACGAGTTTCTGGCCTATTCTCATCAACGTACTTCGCAATGCCTACGTCGAAGCCTTCCGCGTGGAGTTTGACAACACGACCAGTATTGGCAATACCATCAAGGCTGTGCGAGAAGAACGCAAAGAAAAACGGCAGGAACGGCGTGAGCAACGGAAAGAGGAGCGTCAACAAAAAAGGGAAGAGCGAAAGAAAGAAAAAGAGAAGAACTAATACCCTATACCACAAAAAAATCCGCCCCGAGAAGGCGGATTTTTTTGTGAAACGGAGCTTGAAAGTACCTACTCCTGAGCACGAAGTTCCTTGATTAAAGCCACGCTGGCGGCCACTTTCTGTTCAATCCAGCTGTAGTCGCGGGCGGCAAGTACCTCTTTGGGAAATAAGTGCGAGCCCATGCCTACGCAATAAGCACCCGCTCCCAGCCACTCTTGCAGGCTTTCGCGGGTGGGCTGTACGCCCCCCGTAACCATGATCTTGACTTTGGGCATCGGACCGCGAATGGCCCTCACAAATGCTGATCCTACTACCTCGCCGGGGAAGAGCTTCACTACTTCTGCGCCAGCCTGCTGCGCCTGGTAAATCTCCGTAAGCGTCGAAATGCCCGGTAGCCAAGGTACTTGGGCGCGGGCACAAACGGCCCCAACGACGGGATTCATGATGGGGGCAATCACAAAATCAGCGCCCGCATCGATGAAGCGCTGGGCGGTTTCGCCGTCGTAAATGGTACCTATCCCTATAGCCGTGCCGGGTAGGTGTTCGGCCGCGTAGCGTACCAGCTCCACGAAGGTATCGTAGGCATTTTCGCCGCGGTTGGTAAATTCAAAAGCCCGTACACCGCCCCGGTAGCAGGCTTTAAGTACCTCAATGGCCACTTGGGTATCGGTATGGTAAAAAAGCGGGACGAGGCCTACCTCGTGCATGAGTGCCAGAGCTTTATCTTTATCAATGGTTGCCATTTCTTTTCAAAGATTTTTAAACTAAAAGAATTATCGCTTGATGCGCCCCGAGGTTTCGCCCTGCCGAATGGCCTCTACTTCGGCTTCGGTCGAGATGAGGGCGTCGCCTTCGATGGTATGTTTGAGGGCCGAAGCGGCTACGCCAAACTCAAGGGCACGTTGTTCGTCGTCAAACCTAAGCAGCCCGTGGATGAGCCCGGCAATGAACGCATCACCGCCGCCCACGCGGTCAATGATGGGGTTTATTTCCAGATTTTCCGTTTCAAGTACCTGTTGGCCGTTCCAGAGAGAAGCGCGCAATAAATTGTGCGAAGCGCTCAGGGAAGTTCGGTGCGTATCTACCACGCGGCTTACCTGGGGAAATACCTTCTTTAGATTGACGCACGATTCTTCAAAACTGTTCCCTTCCACGCCAAATATATCGCGCAGAATCACCGGACTGGCTACCACCAGATCGGTACCCGCCGTGAGCTCACCAAGTACCTCGGAAGGTTGCTTGCCGTACTTCCACAAGTTAGAGCGGTAGAAAATATCGCCCGAGACGGTAATACCCAGCTCGCGGGCCGTACGAATGGCATCCAGACAGGCATCAGCAGCGGCCTGCGAAAGGGCCGGGGTAATACCCGCCCAATGAAACCACGTGGCGTCTTTCAGGATGGTGTGCCAGTCCAGTGCCTTAGGGTCCAGCTCCGCAAAGGAGGAATGGAAGCGGTCGTAGACGATCTGGCTAGGGCGCAGGGCTGCGCCGGTTTCCAGGTAGTACACGCCGATACGCTCCCCGCCGTACTGGATATGCGAAATATCTACCCCGTGATAGCGGAGGTAATGCGCCGCAGCCCGGCCAATGGGCGAATCGGGAAAGCGCGTGACGTGAGCGGTATGATGCCCCCAGTACGCCAGCGCGGAAGACACGTTGGCTTCTCCACCGGCGTAGGTGACGTTGAATTGTTTAGCTTGTTCAAAGCGAGCGAAGCCGGGCGGACACAGCCTCATCAGTACCTCCCCGAATGTAACAATTTGAGCCATAAATACGGATTACAAAAAATATAAGATGCTACTGACCAGTGGCCCGTAAAAGTACTAAGAATACCCGATGCCCCTGCCACAAAAGGCAGAAACTACGTTTGGGAGGGGTCCCTGAGGCAGGCCGTTAGCGCTTGACGGGTTCCAGGCGGGGCAGAATCAGCTGAATGATACCCAAGGCCAACAGGTACGCGACCGAAGCAATGGTGAACAAAGGTACGTAGCCAAACCGGGCGATGATCAAGCCGGAGGCCGCCGCAAAGAGCGTGCCGCCGATGGCACCCGCCATACCGCCAATACCCGTAGCCGATGCGACCATGCTTTTGGGAAACAAGTCTGAGCCAAAGGTATACAGATTAGCCGACCAGCCCTGGTGTGCCGACGCCGCCAGGGAAATGATGGCTACGGCCACGTAGACGCTATTGGTAAGCGAGGCAAAGAAGATGGGTACTACGCAGACGGCGCAGATGAGCATCGTCACTTTACGGGCCTTATTCAGCGACCAGCCCATTTGCATGAACTTTGACGATACCCAACCAAAGAACACGCTCCCTACGTCAGAAACGAGGTAGATAATCAGAAAAGGTACCCCGATGGTCTTGAGGTCGAGCTTTTGATCGAGGGCGTCGTTGGAGTTGAAAAAATCAGGCAGCCAGGTAAGGTAAAACCACCAAATGGGATCGGCCATAAATTTGCCGACCATGAGCGCCCAGGTCTGGCGGTAGGAGAGCATCTTGATCCAGGGAATGCGGTCGGGCATGATCTCGGCCGGGTCGCTGTGAATGTAGGCCAGCTCTTCGGGGCTCAGCTTTTTGTTTTCCTCGGGGCGGCTGTAAAGAAACCACCAAAATACGAGTAAAATAAAACCCAGCGCACCGGTGATGAGGAAGGACGCCCGCCAGCCAAAGGCCAGCGTGAGGGCCGGGATGGTAAGGGCCGTCAGAATAACGCCCACGTTGGTACCGGCGTTAAATATCCCGTTGGCCAGGGAGCGCTCCTTTTTGGGGAACCATTCGGAGACGGTCTTGATGGCCGCCGGAAAGTTAGATGCTTCCCCCAGCCCCAGCAAGCCGCGGGCAAAACGCAACTGCCCGATGGAACCGATAAAGGCCGTAAGTACCCCCGCCACGCTCCACACGAAGATCCCGAGCGAATAGCCCTTTTTGGTCCCTATTTTATCAATCAGCCAGCCAATGAGGAGAAAGCCCAGCGCGTACATGAGCTTAAAGGCCGAATCCACGTAGCCCATTTGCTCTTTGAAGGTGGCGTTGGCGGCGGCCGTCAGGGGCTGGTCGACGGGCAAGCCGAGCATTTCTTTTTTAAAATTCTCATCAATCATCGTAAACGAGAGGACGTTCCGATCGATGTAGTTGATAACGGTAGCAAAAAATAAAAGCGCCACAATGCGCCAACGATAGCTTCCGATAGGTTTGGCAGTCATGAGGAAGGGTTGGGGGAAATCAAGATTGAGTACTGGTAAAAGTGGTAGAGGGCGGGCTTACCTACTCTTTGAAGGCCAGGCAAGCCCTGATCTACCATTAAAAGCCAAAATAATTCTTAGCGTTGAAATAGGATACATCTTCCACCAGCTTTCCAAGCCAGGGGAGATCGTTGGGAAGCTCGCCGTTTTCAACGTCCGTGCCGATGAGGTTGCACAGGATGCGCCGGAAGTACTCGTGGCGGGGATACGACATAAAGCTACGGGAATCGGTGAGCATACCCACAAACCGGCTCAGCAAACCCATGTTGGAAAGCGCGTTGATTTGGCGCTCCATGCCGTCCTTCTGGTCCAGGAACCACCAGCCGGAGCCAAACTGAATTTTGCCGGGAAAACTACCGTCGTTGAAGTTGCCGGCCATGGTAGCCATGATTTCGTTGTCGCCCGGATTGAGGTTGTAGAGGATGGTCTTCGCCAGCTGATCCGTGGAGTCGAGCTTGTCCATAAAAGCAGCCAGCGCCCGAGCCTGACTAAAATCTCCGATGGAATCCCAGCCGGTATCGGGGCCCAGCTCGCGCAGCATGCGGGAATTATTGTTACGAAGCGCCCCCAGGTGGAACTGCTGCGTCCAGTCTTTGGCGTGGTCCATCTTCGCCAGTTCGTACAGCAGCGTCGACAGGTAAGTACTGCGTTCTTCTTGATTCAGGCTCGCTCCGCCTAAAGCGCGGGTACCGTAGGTACTTGCCTCGGAGGCGTCAAAGCGAGTGGCGTAGACCTGCTCCAGGCCGTGGTCAGACAGCCGCCCACCCATCTCGGCAAAGAAGTCGTGCCGCTTCTGGAGGGCTTCCAGCAGGTTGTCGTAGGTACCTTGGTAGTCCACACCCGCCACCGCACAGAGCTTTTGTACGTAAGCGCTTAGCTCGGCGGGTTGGTCGATCAGCAGCATGGATTTATCGGCCCGGAAGGTAGGAAGTACCTTGATCTCGAAGCCGCTGTCCTGAATCCGCTGGTGGTGTTCCAGGGAGTCGGAGGGGTCGTCGGTGGTACATACTACTTTTACGTTCATCTTACGCAGCAGGTTGCGCACGCTGTATTCGGGCGTTTGGAGCTTCGCGGAGCATTCTTCGTAAATCTCGCGCGCCGTATCTTTATTCAGCACCACGTCAATATCAAAGTACCTCAGGAGCTCCAGGTGGGTCCAGTGGTAGAGTGGGTTCCGCATCGTATAAGGTACCGTCTCGGCCCATTTCTCAAACTTCTCCCAGTCGGAGGCATCGCCGGTACAGTACTTTTCGGCCACGCCGTTGGTGCGCATGGCCCGCCATTTGTAGTGGTCGCCGTAGAGCCAGATCTGCGTCAGATTCTCAAACTGCTTGTCGTCGGCAATCTGATCGGGCGGCAGGTGGCAGTGAAAATCAATAATAGGTACTTGCTTGGCGTAGTCGTGGTAGAGCCGCCGGGCCGTTTCGGTGCGAAGCAGAAAATCGTCGTTAACAAACGTTTTCTGGGCTTTATGCTGAATAACAAACATAGGAATAGGGACTATTCGGGGTTAAAAAAGTGATCGTTCGATGCCCATTTCGAGGCCGCGTAGCTCGGCCAGTCCCCGCAAACGGCCGATGGCCGTATAGCCGGGGTTTATTTTTTTGGTACCTTTCAAATCGTCCAGCATCCGGTGGCCGTGGTCGGGGCGGAAGGGCATCCGTAGGTCTTTCCGGCCGTCCTCTTTCCTTCTTTTTTGTTCCAAAAGCAGGTTTTTCATAACGCCGTACATGTCTACGTCGCCCGCCAGGTGGTCGGCTTCGTAGAAACTCCCGTCGGCCTCGCGGCGGGTAGCCCGCAAGTGTATGAAGTGAATGCGATCTCCCAGCCGCTCCACCATCCCCGCCAGATCGTTGTCGGACCGAACGCCATAGGAGCCCGTGCAAAAGCACAGGCCGTTGGCTTCGAGGCTACTGGCGTTCAGGAGCTGGCAGGCGTCGTCTTCGGTACTTACCACGCGCGGCAGCCCCAGGATCGGGTACGGAGGATCATCGGGATGGATGGACAGCCGTACGCCGGCTTCGGTGGCCGTGGGCGCAATGGCCCGGATGAATTCGTACAAGTGCTGGCGGAGCTCGGCTTCGCCTACCTGCTTATAGGTACCTAGTACCTCCCGGAACTCCTCGATGGTAAAGCTCTCCTCCGAGCCCGGAAGCCCGGCAATGATGGTGCGCGTGAGGCGATGAATGGCGGCGTCATCGGCCTGATCGAGCCAGGTACGGGCTTTTTGTTTTTGCTCGTCCGAATAAGTACCCTCGGCGCCCGTCCGGTTGAGTATATAAAGCTCAAAAGCGGCAAAGTGCGTGGCGTCAAACCGGAGCCCCGTGGAGCCATCGTGCATGGGGGCGTCCAGGTCGGTGCGGGTCCAGTCCAGCACGGGCATGAAGTTGTAGCATACGGTATCGATGCCGCACTGTCCCAGGTTGTGCAGGCTTTCCTGGTAGTTGGCAATGTACTCCTGGTAGCGTCCGGTGTGGGTTTTGATGGCCTCGTGCACGGGGACACTTTCCACTACCGACCACGACAAACCCGCGGCCTCTATTTCCGTTTTTCGTTTTAGTATTTCTTCCACGCTCCACACGGTACCGTTGGGGATGTGATGCAGCGCCGTGACGACACCGGTGGCTCCGGCTTGTCGAATATCGGGAAGGGAGACGGGATCATTAGGGCCAAACCACCGCCACGTTTGTTCAAGAGCCATGCTGTAAATATAAAATCAAATAAAACCAAAGGCCATCGTTTACGATGGCCGGGAAAGTACCTTTCGTTCTCTACCAGATAAAGACGACCCAAAGCCGAAACTACCCTCAGCCTAGGCTACCAATCGGTGCTCCGGAACGCGCTCACGCAGTACTTTCAGGGCGCGGCCCATTTGGGTTTCAACGGTTTTGACGGAAATATTGAGGCGTTCGGCGATTTCCCGGTACCGAAGGCCCTCTTCCCGGCTGAGCCGAAAAATAACCTGGCACTGGCGGGGTAGGTCGCTGATGCAACCCTCCACCCGGTCGTAAAACTCATTGAAGGAGCACTCTTCCAGGGGCGTGAAGTGATCGGCGTGGGTGGTGCTCCATTGCACGGTATCTAGCGAGTCGCGCTCCCGCAGCCGGTGGCTGCGTAGCTTCAGGTAGTCCAGAGCCTGGTTCCGAACGGCCCGGTACATGTAGGCCTTAAAAGAAGTATGTACCTCGATCTGTTCCCGGTTTTTCCAAAGCTTTACAAATACGTCAGCCACTACTTCCTCCGCGATTTCCCGGATGGCTACCACGCGCATGGCGTAGGTACATAGCGGGCGGTAATGCCTCGTAAAGAGCTCCCTAAAAGCCAAATAATCTCCTTCCTGAATGACTTTCCCAAACAGTACTTCGATCCCGACGGCGCTGGCGTGGCGTGCAGGGATTACATTCATTAATGCGGCTGATTCCATTATATCACGTGTGAGGTTTGGGAATAGAAATTTTTCGTGAAGAGCAATGTTTTATGCGATCGTAAATTGTGCCTTATTTTTACGGAGATTACCACACAATTCGTTGTAATACAAAAAAACATCTTGAAAAAAAGCAATAAATTTGCGCAACCGTTCCCGGAACCGTTCCCGAAAAAAAGATTATTTCCGGGAATACCCGAAAATTTTACCATTCCTCGGAAAAAGAGACGAATTTAAAATCAGGGTTGATTCCTTTTTATATTGTACTATTTTTATAAATGTAGCTGCCTTATGCCCGCATCCGTGACTATTAAAGAAATCGCTCGCCAGCTCGGTGTGTCAAAATCGACGGTATCCAGGGCCCTGCGGGATAGCTCCGAAATCAGCCAGGAGACCAAAGACCGGGTGCTGGAGCTGGCCCGACAGCTCAATTACTCACCCAACCCGATTGCCCTCAGTCTGCTCAACAACCGCACCCATACGTTGGGCATTATTGTGCCGGAAATCGCCAACCCTTTCTTCTCAACCGCCATCGGGGGCGTTGAAGACATCGCGTACAGCCGGGGCTACCACGTGATGATCTACCAGAGCCACGAGTCTTACGAGCGGGAACTGATCGACGTGCAGCACATCGCAACGCGCCGTGCCGACGGGCTCATCGTGTCCGTATCCAGCCAGTCAGAAAAACACGACCATTTTGTGGAGCTTCAGGAGAAAGGAATTCCCATCGTTTTTTTTGACCGCGTTAGTGATGCCGTCCAAACGCATAAGGTGATAGTAGACGACTACAAGGGAGCCTACGACGCCACAGAGCACCTGATCAAAGAAGGGAGCCGCCGTATTGCTCACATTGCCGGCCCGCCGAACCTCTCGATCAGCCGGAACCGGCTGCAAGGGTACCGGGACGCGCTGCAGAAGCACGGATTGCCTTTTCGCGACGAATGGGTAGTAGCTAGTGAGTACAGCCAGTCGGAAGGTACCGAGCGGGCCTACCAGCTGATGGCCTTGCGCGAGCGGCCCGATGCGATCTTTGCGGCCAGCGACCGCATCGCGATGGGGGTACATTGGGCGCTCCGCCAACTGGGGTACCGAATGCCCGAAGACATCGCCCTGATGGGTTTTTCGGATCTCTCCATTTCGGCACTCCTGGATCCGCCGCTGAGCTCGGTGGCGCAGCCTTCCTTCGAAATGGGCCAGCAGGCGGCCGAGTTGCTTCTGGAGCTGATCGAAAGCAAAAGTACCCCGGCTTCGTTTGAAACCAGGGTACTTAAAACAAATTTGGTGATACGCCGCTCTTCCATGAAGAACATTAGCTGAGTTTATCCAGGTCGCGCTGAAATTCCCGCAGAATTTTCTCCTTCATCGCTACTTTGCGTTTTTGGATATTAATTCTACCCATAGCCTGGCGGTCTGCTTCTTCGTTGCCGGTAGAGGTACGTTCGTGGTCCTGAATGGCCAGCTCCAGGTCGCTCTTTTCCCGGCGTACCAGCCACTCCAGCTCCCGGATCTGCGTACGGATCTGCTCCTCGGGGCTTTTTAGGTCAAAGGCCGGGTACTTTCGGCTAATTACCCGCGCCAGGTAGCTGAGCTCAAATATTTTGTCACAGGTAGAGCGGAATTTTTCGGCCAGGTCCTTGTCGGCCAGCTTGAACGGAATCCGAATTTCCTTCCATTTGCTGAGAAGTACCTTGGCTTCCTGCGAGGCCGTTACGATATCTTTTTCTTTGAGGGCTGTCTCGGCCTGGGCCAGCAGTTTTTGTTGTTCCAGGATGCGCGGGTCCACCCGTACTTTGGGTTCTATTCCTTTGGCGAGGTTGTACTTATCGTAGAACAGCTTCAGGAAGTGGCGGTACGCTTTATTGATCTTGAAGAATTTCTTGGGCGGGAGTTCCCCTACATTGTTCCAGGCGTGGCGTATTTCACGCGCTTTCTGGTAGGAGCCGTCCAGGTCATTACCCCAGTTGAGCTGCTTCGTAAGCTTGATGAGCCGCTCGTATTCGTCGATTCTTTCCTGATGAATCTTGTTTTGCTCGGCGAAGAAGTCCCGGCGGCGCTGAAAGAAATCGTCCAGGGTTTGCTGAAAGGTAGTTTCAATCTCCTCCTGAAATTCCTTATCGACGGGTCCGGTACGAATCCATTTGGCCTTCACCTCCTGGATGGCATCGGTAGCAGCCTGCCAGTCTTCGATGGCTGCGGCCGCTTTGGCATCTTCGGTTAGTGCTCGTTTGATTTCCAGGTTTTTCACTTGGTTTACCTGGATCAATTCCGTCAGGTAGGTTTCGGCCCGATCGAGCCGTTCCAGCAACGGAATAAAATCTCCGAGGGCATCAAAACTAAGGAGCTTTCTGCGAAGCTGCATCAGCTTGGTGAGGTAGGAGCCCTTGTTTTGGGCTTCTTCTACCTCCTGTTCCAGTTGAGTAACCTTGCTTTCTGCAATCGTAAAACGATTCTTAAAGTAGTCGATCGCCTCTTGTTCCGTTCGTTTTACTTCGCCGATTTGCCGGTCGGGATACTCTAGGTACCCTTTTAGAAATACTTTGTCGTCTTTGACGTAGCCGTATTCGTCCATTTGCGTGGCGTTTTCCATTATTTCACTTTTTATCTGCTTAGTGTAGGGTTAAATTGACGATATTTGTCCAAGCACAAATTAACTAAAAAATGAGTAACGAAACCATTATTTTCTCAATGGCGGGTGTGAGTAAGGTGATTCCACCCAATCGTCATATCTTAAAAAACATTTACTTGTCCTTTTTTTACGGTGCCAAGATTGGTGTTTTGGGGCTCAATGGCTCCGGAAAATCCACCCTTTTGCGCATCATCGCGGGGCAAGATAAAGATATTCTTGGAGAAGTTGTTTTTTCACCGGGCTATTCCGTAGGGTTACTTGAGCAAGAGCCCAAGCTGGACCCCGCCAAGACCGTCCGGGAGGTAGTAGAGGAAGGTGTTCAGGAAATTGTGAATCTCCTGAAAGAATTCGACGAAATCAACGAAGCCTTCGGCGACCCCGACGCCGACTTCGATAAGCTCTTGGAGCGTCAGGGCGAAGTACAGGAGCGGCTGGACAATACCGACGCCTGGAACCTCGACAACCGCCTGGAAGTAGCGATGGACGCGCTGCGTTGTCCCCCGCCCGATACGTCGGTGGCTACTCTCTCTGGGGGCGAAAAGCGCCGGGTAGCGCTCTGCCGCCTGCTGCTGCGCCAGCCCGACGTACTGCTGCTCGACGAACCCACCAACCACCTGGACGCCGAGTCGGTACTTTGGCTGGAAGAGCACCTGCGGCAGTATAAGGGTACCGTCATCGCCGTGACGCACGACAGGTACTTCCTCGACAACGTAGCGGGCTGGATCCTGGAGCTGGACCGCGGCGAGGGTATTCCCTGGAAAGGCAACTACACCTCGTGGCTGGAGCAAAAGCAGGAGCGCCTCCAGAAGGAAGAAAAGCAGGAGTCGAAGCGTCAGAAAACCTTGCAGCGGGAGCTGGAGTGGGTACGCATGGCCCCCAAAGCCCGCCAGGCCAAGTCGAAAGCCCGCCTGGGGGCCTACGAAAAGCTACTGAGCGAAGGCGGGAAAGAAAAAGAAGACAAGCTGGAGCTCTTTATTCCGGCCGGGCCGCGCCTGGGCAACAAGGTCATCGAGGCACATGACGTTACGATGGCCTTCGGCGACCGGGTACTTTTCGAGAACCTCAACTTTTCCCTGCCGCCCGCGGGGATCGTAGGCATCATCGGGCCGAACGGAGCCGGGAAGACGACCCTCTTTAAGCTCATTACGGGCCAGGCCAAGCCGCTCAAAGGGCACTTCGACGTGGGTGACACTGTGCAGTGGGCTTACGTGGACCAAGAACACGACAACCTTGCGCCGGACAAATCGGTGTATCAAACCATCTCGGACGGCAACGACTGGGTAATGTTAGGCGGCAAACAAGCCAACGCCCGCGCCTACGTGAGCCGCTTCAACTTTGGTGGCTCCGACCAGGAAAAGAAGGTAGGGAACCTCTCCGGCGGGGAGCGCAACCGCGTACACCTGGCCATGACCCTCAAAGAAGGCGGCAACCTGCTGCTGCTTGATGAGCCCACCAACGACCTGGACATCAACACGCTACGGGCGCTGGAAGAGGGCCTGGAGAACTTTGCCGGTTGCGCCGTCGTCATCACGCACGACCGCTGGTTTCTGGACCGTGTCGCCACGCACATCCTGGCTTTCGAGGGCGACTCGCAGGTGTACTGGTTCGAGGGTAACTTCTCCGACTACGAAGAAAACCGCCGCAAACGCCTCGGTACCGACGCCACGCCCACGCGGATCAAGTACAAGAAGCTGGTGTAGGCTCCGCATTTTGCAGAGTCATTTCTATACAAAAGTACCTACCGCTAATGGCCAAGTTTAAGTACCCGGTTAGCAGTCCTTTTGAAGCCCGAGCCGTAACCGAGCCCACTTTTGAAGAGAACATCTTTGAGAGTGGGCTGTACGTCAATCTTGATGATGTACGGGGGAAAGAATACCTGGCCAATATTAAGTTTGACCTGGGTATTGATGACCAGGGACAGCTAAACGTAACGGAGGAGTACGTAAAGTTGATTTTCTCAGGGCACATCGGTTCGGGCAAGACAGTTGAGCTGACGCGGCTGCACGAGGAGCTCAACAAGCCCGAAAACTACCTCTCCATCTTTATCAGCATTGAAGAAGAACTAGAAATCTCGCGCTTCGAGCCAGAAGATTTTTTTGTGCTGCTGATCACGAAGCTGGTACAAGAGCTAGAGGGAAAAGGAATTCATGAAAATACACAGTCGCTAAACGAGCTGGCCGCGCTATTTTTTAGTGACAAGGAAGTAAAAAAGGAGATCAGCGAAGCCAATAAAGAAGAGCTGGAGGCAAAGATTAGCGGAGAGCTGGGATTTATGAATTTTTTCAGGCTTGGAGGCGGGCTCAAAAATATCCTGGCGGGTGAGACCAAAACCGCTACGTTGATTCGGGAAGTTACCCGCAAAAACCTACTTCGTTTGATCCAACTCTTCAATGATTACCTATCCGATATTAGACAAGAAGTGATCGAAAAGAAGTTAGGGAACGATATTTTGTTTGTAGTAGACGGCTCCGAGAAAATCACGTTTGACAAGTACGAAACTTTATTCGTAAAAGACGCCAACGTTTTGCTGGGCCTGAACGTCAACATGATCATGAGTGTACGGATCGATGCCTTTTATCAGATTGAGAAGTCGCCCATCAAGTTCACGAGCCAGTACATCGTGCCTATGATTCGGACCGAAACGCCTGCCGCCCGTGCAGCGCTGTGCGATATTATCACGAAGCGAATTGATTTCAATACTTTCTTCGCTGATCGCGACAGTCTCAATGCCTGCATTGATTTTTCGGGAGGGTGTATTCGTCAGCTGTTCCGAATTGTGAATGCAACCATTCGCAAAACCCGGGGTACTCGCAAAATCACGCGGGACGTAGTGGAGCAAGTAGTGGATGAAATTGGTAATACCATGCGTGAAAGCATCGACAAAACGTACGTCGAGGTACTGAAAAGCGGAGACTTCGAACCCGCCGACCCCAAGGTGAAAGCAATGCTCTATGGCTTACTGCTTCTGAAATACAACGGCATAAAATCCATTGGACTCAACCCTATTTTAGCGCGTTTTATGAAAAATGCCGGAGAACTTTGAGCAAAATAAGCTCCGCAACGCCGAGCTGCTGGAAGAGGCGCAGTTTGCCCTTCAAAACCGCACCGAGCCTACCCTTGTGCTCATGAGCGTGAGCGACTATGGCCTGGAGCGGCAGCTAATGCGGCGGCTCGAAGCCAAACTACCCGGCTACCGTTTCTACGAGCTGGACCTCACTCCGCATAAGGTAGTTTCGCTGCACCAAACGCTCCAACAGCTACTTCCGCCCGAGGTACTTGAGTCACCAGCAATCACCTATTGCGTGCACGTGCTGGGGCTGGAAAATAGCCGCCTGGCTTCCGAAGACGGCCAAATTGTGGATTCCGGGCTAATTGCCCAGCTCAACTTTGAGCGGGAGATTGTTTTCCGAAAGCCCAACTACCTTACCCTGCTCTGGGGTGATCATGATTTTTTTGTGCAGCTACAGCGGCAAGCGCCCGACTTCTGGAGCTGGGTGACCTACTTTTTTGAATTTAAGCAGGAAGAAGCCTACACCGAAGTACCCCTTCCGGAGGTACCTGCACCGGATGTTCCCGCCCGGCTCCCTGCACGCGAAGAGTACATCCAGCACCTGGAAGCAAAGCTCCAGCAGCTACCACTCAATGCCCCCGACAAATCCCGCACGACCCGCGAACGCCTCAACCTGTACTCCCTGCTGGCCGATGAATACGCAAAGTACTTCGATTACGAAAAGGCTCAAAAGTACTATGAGTACGCTATTAACTTGTACGAGCAGTTGGGGGAAACGGGTACAAAGCTTAATAAGCTGCTATTTGACTATGCTAGTCTGAATTTAAAATTTAGATCCTATACTAATGCTTTAGGTATTTACCAAAGTGTACTAAGCAATATGATTGCTCAAAAAGATTTATATAATATTGGAGGAGCTTATTATCAAATTGGGAGAGTATATCAGGAACAGCAAGTATGGGATACGGCTATAAAAAGCTATCAAAAGGCTTTGGAGTGGTATCAAAAGCTAAGACAATACGAATGGTTAGGGAGTATTTATCATGAGATTGGTATAATTTATGAAGACTTAAGAGATTGGAATCAAGCTTTAGAAAACTATCAAAAAGCTCTAGAATGGAATTGGCGTATAAAGCAAGAGCATCGCATAGGAGGTACTTATCATCAGATTGGAATACTATACGAGAAGCAAGGGCAATGGGATCAGGCTTTGGATAATTACCAGCAGGCGTTGAAGTGGAATCAGAAGACAAAACAGGAACATTTATTAGGAGGTACTTATCATCAGATTGGAATGTTATATGAGAAGCAGCAACAATGGGAAAAAGCGTTGGAAAATTATAGACAAGCGCTAAAATTGAATCAGCAAACAGGACAGGAGTGGAAGTTAGGGAGTACCTATCATGGTGTAGGAATGGTTTATAGTAGCCAACAAAAATGGAATCAAGCTTTTGAAAGTTACCAATTGGCTTTAGGATGGTATAGGAAGACGGCCCAGGAGCACGAATTAGGAAGTACCTATCATCAGATTGGGATATTATATGAGACGCAACAACAATGGGAAAAAGCGTTGGAAAGCTACTCTAAGGCCTTGGAGTGGAACAGACAAACAGGACAAGAGCATCAAATAGTAGGCACCTACCATCAAATTGGAATGGTGTACGAAAAGCAACATAACCTTGTAAAAGCCGAAGAATACTACCAAAAAGCCGCCGAGGCACTTCCACCTTACTTTGAAGATGAACGCGCCATCGTAGCTGAGTCGCTGGCGCGGCTGCGGGAGAGAGCGGGAGCCGAAGGCTAAGCCAGGTACCTTTTTTAAAGTACCCTACTTGCAAAACGCACCGTCGGCGTGTACATTTGTTGGTAAGGCAACTTTCCCCCTCCCCTTATCGGTATGTACCCAGCAAAGTCTTTTGTTCTTCTCCTCACGATCCTGAGCGTGGCGCTACAGGCTGCGGCCCAAAGTACCCCTTCCTGGCTAAGGTACCCTAGTATTTCGCCCGACGGGCAGACGATCGTTTTTACGTACAAAGGCGACCTCTGGAAGGTACCGGCGGCGGGCGGCACGGCCACGCCCCTGACGCTGCACGAGGCCCACGACTTCATGCCGGTGTGGTCGCCGGATGGCAAGTCCATCGCCTTTGCGTCGGATCGCTACGGGAATTTTGACGTATTCCTGATCCCGGCCACGGGCGGGCAGCCCAAGCGCCTTACCTACCACTCGGCCGACGAACTACCCTACGACTTCACGCCCGACGGCCAGAAGGTACTTTTCGGCTCTGTAAGGCAGGACGTAGCCGCTAACCGGCAGTTCCCGACGAGCTCGCAGCCGGAGCTCTACCAGGTACCCATCACGAGCGGGCGCGTGGCGCAGGTACTAAGTACCCCCGCCGAGGACGCCCGGTACAGCCAGGACGGCAGCCAGATCATCTACCACGACAAGAAAGGTGGCGAAAACGCCTGGCGCAAGCACCAGACTTCGTCCATTGCCCGCGACCTCTGGCTTTATGATAGCAAAACGAAAAAGCACACCAAGCTCACGACCTTCAACGGCGAAGACCGCAACCCGATCCTGGCCGGCCAAACGGTCTACTACCTGAGCGAAAGCAGTGGCTCGTTCAACGTACATCAAATGACGCTGAGCAATTCGGCGAGTTCGCAGCCATTAACCACCTTCAAAAAACACCCGGTGCGCTTCCTGAGCCGGTCGGGCGAGGGTACTTTGTGCTTCAGCTACGACGGCGAGTTGTATACCTTGAAACCCAACGGCACGCCGCAGAAAGTACCCGTGCAGATCGCCACGGATGTTCGGAGCAACAACGAGAAGGTACTTTCGGTGAGCGGCGGTGCGCGCGATATGGCCGTGTCGCCCAATGGCAAGGAGGTGGCCTTTATTTTCCGGGGTGAGGTATTTGTGAGTGCCGTGGAGGGCGGCGTGACCAAGCGCATCACCAACACGCCCGAGCAGGAGCGCGGCGTGCGCTTCTCGCCCGACGGCAAGGCGCTGCTTTACGCTTCGGAGCGGGGCAACAGCTGGAAGATCTACGAAACCCGCAAAACCCGCGACGAAGAGCCGTACTTTTATGCCTCTACGGTACTGAAAGAAACGGCGCTCATTGACAATACCAAAGAAAACTACCAGCCCGAGTACTCGCCCGACGGCAAGGAAATAGCCTACATCGAAGACCGCATGACGCTGAAGGTGTTCAACATCGCCAGCAAGAAGTCGCGCACGTTGCTTACCGACCGCGAGCTTTTCTCGATGCGTGACAACGACCAGTACTTTCAGTGGAGCCCCGACGGCAAGTGGCTGCTTTTTGACTACAGCGTGCCGGGCCTGGCGAGTGGCGAGGTAGGTCTTATCGCGGCCGACGGCAAGGGCAAGGTACTTAACCTGACGCAAAACGGTTTTCAGGATTACCGCGCCAAGTGGGTACCCGGCGGCAAGATGATGCTGTGGTTCAGCAACCGAGACGGCCTCCGCAGCCAGGCCCAAAGCGGTAATTCGCAGGCCGATGTGTACGCGCTCTTTTTCACGCAGGAAGCGTTTGACCAATTTAATCTCAACAAAGAAGACGCGGCCCTGCTGAAAGAGCAGCAGGAAAAAGCTACCAAAGCCGACAGTACCAAAAAGAAAGAGGCCAAAAAAGATACTACGATCGTGATCGACTGGGACGGCCTGACCGACCGCAAGGCCAAGTTGACCATCCATTCGTCGAGCCTGGCGGACGCCCTGCTGAGCAAAGACGGCGAAACGCTCTACTACCTGGCCCGGTTTGAGAAAGGTCATAACCTATGGAGTACCAACCTGCGCACCAAGGAAACCAAGCAGGTACTTGCCCTTAATGCCGGCGGTGGCTCGCTGGAGTGGGACAAAGACCAGAAGAACATTTTCCTGAATGCTGACGGGAAAATCCTGAAAATTGACCCCGAAAAAAGCAAGCAGGAAACTGTCTCGATCAAAGGCGAGGTACTTTTGGACGTAGCCGCCGAGCGGCAGTTTATGTTTGAGCACGTGTGGCGGCGCACGAAGGAAACCTTCTACACGGCCAGCATGCACGGCGTCGACTGGGACAGCTACAAGCCCGACTACGCCAGGTACCTGCCGCACGTAGGTACCAACCACGAGTTTGCCGAGCTGCTCAGCGAGCTGCTGGGCGAGCTCAACGTGTCGCACAGCGGGGCGCGCTACGTCACGTCGGCCCCTACTGACGACGCCACGGCCTCTTTGGGCGCTTTTTATGACTACACCCACCAGGGCAACGGCGTCCGAATCGAGGAGGTACTTAAAGGTGGTCCCTTGGATAAAGCCAAGCTGAGCATTAGGCCGGGCATGATCATCGAAGCCATCGACGGCGAGCCCATCACGCCCGAGCGCGACCTGGCGCAGTACCTCAACCGCAAGGCCGACCAAAATACCCTGCTCAGCATCCTGGACGGTACTACTCGGCGGGCGGTGGTGGTGAAGCCCGTTTCGCTCAGCGAAGAAAGTCGCCTGCTTTACAAGCGCTGGGTAAAGCGCAACCAGGACGAAGTCGAGAAGCTCAGCCAGGGTACTTTGGGCTACGTACACATTCCGGGCATGAACGACGGCGCCTACCGCACTACCTACGAGGAAATCATGGGTAAGTACGCGGGCAAGAAAGGCATCGTGGTCGATACGCGCTTCAACGGTGGCGGCGACCTGGTGGCCGACCTGGCCATGTTCCTGAGCGGGAAGCAGTTTATGGATTACACCACCGACACCCGCAGCAGCGGCTACGAGCCCAACTTCCGCTGGACCAAGCCGAGCGTTTCGCTGGCCAACGAAGCCAACTACTCCGACGGCCACTGCTACGCCTTCATGGTGCAGGACCAGCAGGTCAATAAGCTCGTGGGCCAGCCCGTACCGGGTACCTGTACGTTTGCGGGTTGGGAGGTTTTGCAGGATAACTCCGTGCGCTGGGGCGTGCCGCCGCTGGGCGTAAAAGCCATGACCGGCCAGTACCTCGAAAACGCCCAAACCGAGCCCGACTACGCCGTCTGGAACGACTACGATGCCGTGGTGCAGGGCAAAGACGCGCAGCTGGAAAAAGCCGTGGAGGTACTTTTGGGCGAACTGAAGTAGGTACTTTATCCGAAACAGAAAACGTTTGGGGCTTGGATAGTAAGGATTTGGGCAAGTACCCTTTAGCTAGGGGTGGACGCTGACTTTTTGCTCCGGCTTCCGCGCTCCTAAACGCTGTTCCTCATGAAACCACTACTGGCCCTCGGATTCATTCTGTGCTCCTTCAATCTCTACGCCCAGGCTCCCACCGAAAGCTACGCCGAAGATTCTGCTTCGGTGGAGCAGGCGGGGGTACCCAGGGGCGAAGTACTAAAATTCACGTTTGAAAACTCCCGTATCTTTCCCGGTACCTGGCGGGAGTACTGGGTCTACGTGCCCGCTCAGTACCGCCCCGACCAGCCCGCCTGCGTGTACGTGAACCAGGACGGCATTCAGTGGAAAGCCCCTACGGTATTTGACAACCTCATTCATCGGCGCGAAATGCCCATTACCATCGGTGTGTTTGTGATGCCCGGGCGCGTACGAAGTACCCAAGGCGATGCGGCCCTCGACCGCTTCAACCGTAGCTTCGAGTACGACGGCCTGGGCGATGCCTACGCGCGGTTTATTCTGGAAGAAATTTTACCCGAAGTAGAAAAACAAAAAACCAGCGACGGGCGTCCGCTCCGGCTTTCTAAAAATGGCAACGACCGGGCCATCGGTGGGTCCAGCAGCGGAGCGGTTTGTGCCTTTACGGCGGCTTGGGAGCGTCCCGACGCGTTTTCGCGGGTGTTTAGCGCCATAGGTACCTACGTGGGCTTGCGCGGTGCCGACCGCTACACTACCCTGGTGCGGAAGTACGAACCCAAGCCCATCCGGATTTTTTTGCAGGATGGCACCCAAGACCTCAATATATACGCGGGTGACTGGTGGAAAGCCAACGAAAGCATGGAGCGCTCGCTGGTATTTGCCGGGTACGATGTAAAGCACATCTGGGGCGAAGGTGGGCACAACAACCGGCACGGCGCGGCGGTTTTTCCCGAGGCCATGCGCTGGCTCTGGCGGGATTATCCCCGCCCCATTACGGCCGGACGCTCCGGCAATCAGTTTTTGATGGATATTTTGATAGAAAACAGCGGCTGGGAACTGGTGGGAGAAGGGTACACGCAGGCCGACGATCTGGCGGTCAACGCGGACGGAGCAGTGTTTTTTCGGGATATATCCCAAGGCAGCCTTTATGTAGTTAGGCCAGATGGCAAGCTGACGAAATTTCCCCAAAAGCCTAAAAAAACAACGGCAACGGCCTTTGGCGCTGACGGAAAAGCCAAAGTACTGGACACAAAGCTAGCGGCCAATGACCTGGTGGTGGCGCACAACGGAAATAGCTACGTCCTGGCTCGTGAAGGCCAGGTGCCAGCCGGAAAGCTCTACCTCGTGCGCCCGAATGGATCAAAGGTAGTGGTAGACGAAGGCCTAGCGCAAGCCCACGGACTTGCGCTTTCTCCGGATCAAACGCAACTGTACGTCACTGAGTCGGCATCGCATTGGGTGTGGGTGTTTCAGGTACAGGCGGATGGTACCTTGGCCCACAAGCAGCGCTACGGCTGGCTTCACGTACCAGATACCCACGAAAACGCCGGAGCCGCCGGACTGCAATGCGACCGGGACGGGCGGATGTATGTAAGTACCCTGGCGGGCATTCAGGTACTAGACCAGCTGGGGCGGGTCAATGCCCTGCTGCCGGTACCTAAGGGCTCCGTTTCTGAGGTATGTTTTGGTGGCCCTGCTTTCGATACCCTGTATATCATCTGCGCCGACAAGGTATACCGCCGCCCGCTCAAAGTACGCGGTGCTCAGGCCTTTGAGCCTCCCCACAAGCCCGCGGCTCCCAAGCTTTAAGACAAAGTACCTACTTAAGGTACCTACTTTTTGATCTTCATACCCGGCGAGTGCCAGCTAAACACGTGGTAGGTGGCGGGTACTTCGCCTACATTTCGGATGGAGTGCAGCTGGTTGGAAGCCTGAAAAATAACCGAGCCCGGCCCAACGCGCTTCATCTGACCGTTAACCAGCGCTTCCACCGTGCCTTCCTTGATGATAAGTACCTCTTCTTCTGAGTGCTGGTGGGGCGGATGCGACGTCTCACCGGGATTAAGCGTGGTGACGTGGCACTCCAGCTCATCGAGGGTAGCCGTGGGGGAGCGAAAGAAAGTACGTACGGCTCCTACTTGGTTGGGCTTGGCTTCCACGTCGTTCCACTCAAAAATAGTCGAGCTCATCACGTCTTTTTTTGAATGTGCGATCATGGCCGTACTGGCTATCCCCAGCGTGAGGGCCGCTACGGCAAGGTCTCTTTTCGTGATCATAGCCAGGTAGTTTAGGTTAGGATTAAAGCTGGAAAAAAATTTCATGTGCGTTACGAGCGTCATTCAGGTACTTATTAAATGAAATACGCTACCCGAAAATACCTTTCGAGGGAGCAAGTACCCCCGCGGCACTCAGTCCAGCCATCCGGCGGGCTTGAGCGCCGTTTGCTGCTCATTTTCGGCACAAACAGCCTTGTAAGGGCGTGACGAATTAGTGTGCTTGTCTAGGATCTGCAAAAAAGGAATGTTGGGAAAAGCGGGCTCAGGCTCGGGTTCACGGCCATTGAGGGCCATAAATAATCCTGGTGGTACGCCTCGGGCATCCTTGCGGTCGAGCCAGTGCCGCATGGTAGCAACGGCCGAGGCCGAAAAAAAGCCCACTACAATTTCGCGGCGATCGGCCGTATTTTGTACGTTTCCTACCGAAGCCGTCGGCGGTGGGTCGGCTACTCCGCCGTTATTCTGGGTTTGATCCTGAAGGTCTTTGTAAAACCGATAGGCCGAGGCCGTAAGCCCAGCCTGCCGGATTTCCACCAGGCAGGGGCCGTGCTGGTAGAAAGGGACCTCGGCCACTTTCCGGTTGGCGATCAATCCGCCGTCGGTATAGCTGTCGGCAAAGAGGTTTAGGCTGGTACCTGCTAAGATGGCCCAGCAGGGAGTCCGGCATTCGTAGTCGTACACCCAGTAGTTAAGCGGAACCCCGTTGCGGGGTGGAGGGGCGGGAAAGCAATCCTCTAACAAGGCATCCAAGGTTTCAAAATAGACATTTCCGAACTCATTGTAGCGGGCAGCTACCTTATGAATGGAGTAAGCACCCTGGACGCAGGAGCGGCACCAGTCCTGTTTTTCCCAAAGCCGCCAGTCCCACCGGTAGTAGTTCACCTCGCCGGCCGGATCTTGCGTATCCAGGTACAGGTCGTGGCCGGCGGTGAAGCCGCCAAACATACTGGCCGGGAGGCTGGCTGGATTAAAACGACCCGATACGGCTTTTATGGGTGGCACCGAGGGCATGATTTGCTGCGAAGAAAGGTACTTGGTTCCGTCCTGGAGGGTAAATCGCAACTGGTAGGCATGCCCGACCTGCCCCCGGAAATCCGACGGCAGCCGGTAGGTACCTGCCTTGATCTCCTGGGCCTCCACTACCTGGCTCGAATCCACGATCACTTGCACGGAAGCCCCCGTGATGGGCAAGAAACCGGGCCTTCCCGTCAACGGATCACTCTTGGACCGGCTAAGGCTGATGATCTGCGCTTCGGGTAGGTTGTTGATGAGCCCGTCTACAATCACCAGGTCAATCGAGCCGGTGAGATTATACGGAATCTGGTCCACACAGCCCGTAAGTACCAGGATGGAGAGCAGGGAACGAATTCGGTAAATAGAAAGTACCAAAGAGCGCATAACGGGAAAAGCCAATGAGGTACAGGGAAGTGGTTAAAAAGAACGAGTACATTAGCATTTAAAGATAAAACATTATTTTTTTACCTAAAAATGGTGCGATATTTAGGTAAAGATTTGATTTTTAACCCCCTAGTTGCTTCACCATGTACCAGATACAACAGCGATACCTGCACAGCGTTTGATGATACGACTTATCTTGCTCATTGGTACGCTAATCCTGGGGCTGAATCCCCGGAGTTATGCGCAAACGACCCATATCCTTTCCGGGATGGTTCGCGATTCAGCTACCGGAAAACCCCTGGTACGAGCCACAGTATTGATTGATTACGACAAAACGGCCACAAGTACCTACACCCAAGCCGACGGCCAGTACAGCCTGGAGGTACCCTCGGGCCAGCACGTGCTGGTGGTGCGGTACGTGGGTTATGTACCTTTCCGAACTACGCTGGCCGTCAGGAACGATACGCAGTTTGACGTCAGCTTGGCCAGTGTGGCCAGCCAGCTCGAGGAGGTAGTGGTTACTTCCAAAGGCTACGATCCCAACGTCCGGAGGCCGCTGCTGGGCGTGAGTCAAATTAATATTGACGCCATCAAACGAATGCCCGCTGCCTTGGGGGAAGTAGACATTCTGCGGAGCCTACAGATGCTGCCCGGCGTGACGAGCGTGGGCGAAGCCGCCAACGGAGTCAATATTAGGGGGGGAACCACCGACCAAAATCTGATCCTGCTGGACGATACCCCCATCTTTAACCCTACCCACATGTTCGGGTTGTTCTCGGTGTTTCCGGCCGACGCCGTGAGTGGGCTGGATCTTTACAAGGGCAATGTACCCGCCCGGTACGGGGGGCGGGCTGCTTCGGTACTTGACATAAGCTTACGAAATCCGGACCTGGAAAAAGCCCGCCTGAGCGGAGGAATAAGCCTGGTGGCTAACCGGCTTACGCTCGAAACGCCCCTAGTGAAAGGAAAACTGGGGGTGCTGGTTTCGGGGAGGGGGGCCTTCAATGATTTTCTGTTGGGCCTGGCTTCCGACCGGCTCAATAGCATCAAGGCCAAGTTTGGGGACGGTGCCGCTAAACTTTTCTGGCGGGCCAACGACCGCAACACCGTAACCGCCATGGGGTACTTTAGCTATGATCTCTTCCAGACCAACCTGCTGGGTAGCCTATCGAATATCAACGCGCTGGCCACGCAGTACGAGCATCAAACGGCCAACGGCATGGTGCGGTGGTTTCATGCCTTTACGCCCCGGCTCAACCTACAGACCACGGCCATGGTAGCGCGCTATGTACCGAAAATCCTTTCCATTGAAGATAGTACCAATAACAAAGTAGCCCTGAGGCAATCCCTGCAGCAGCAGCAGGTGAAGGCTAATCTTAACTACCAACTCGAAAACCAGAAATTTGAGCTGGGTATCAGCGGTACGCAGTATGAGCTCCATCCGGGCGAACTACTCCCCGGCCGTAGCCAGGCGGTAAGGTACCTTACCACGCCGCGGGAGAAAGCCCTTGAGTTGGCCATCTTCATCGAAGATGAAATCAGCATGTCGGAGCGCCTGACAGTATCGGCGGGACTACGCTACTCGCACTTTCTCAACCTGGGGCCGTCGGTTGTTCGCCGCTACGCCAGCGGCGAAGTAGTGGATGTAACTACCGCCCTGGACTCCATACAGTACACGGCCGGGCAGGTTACGGCCCAGTACGGGGGGCTAGAGCCCCGGCTGGGTATGCGCTATTTGTTGAACTCGGGGGCGTCGCTGAAGGTAGGCTACAACCTGATGCGGCAGTATCTACAGGTCGTTTCCAATACCACTACCCCCCTACCCACATCTCGCTGGAAAACCGCCGATGCGCACATTCAGCCACAGGTAAGCCAGCTGTGGTCGGTTGGGTACTACCAGAATTTTAAAGAAAATATTTTCGAAATATCGACCGAACTGTACTACCGACAGACGGCCCACATCCTGGATTATAAGCCCGGAGCCAACTTTTTGCTGGAACCCTACCCCGAAACGAAGTTGCTGGCAGGCCGCAGCCGCGCTTACGGACTTGAAACGATGCTCACCAAAAAGAAAGGCGAGCTCACGGGCTGGGTGAACTATACCTACTCCCGAACGTTTAATCAGGTCATGACCGGGGCCGATTTTTTTCAACAGATCAACGGCGGCGACTGGTACCGTGCCAACTACGACCGGCCGCACAGTCTCAACGCCAGCCTGACCATTCAGCAGGGGAAACACCACAGCTTTTCGTTCAACATCGTATACAGCACGGGGCGGCCCTACACGGCCCCGGAGGGTTTTATCCGCTACCAGGATCGTACCTACCCCTTCTACAACGCCCGAAACCAGTACCGCCTGCCCGACTACCACCGGCTCGATTTCTCCTGGAATATCTACAATCCCAGCCAAAAAGACCGGCGCTGGCAGAGCCATTGGGCTTTTACGGTATATAACTTGTACGGCCGCAAAAATGCGTACTCCATCTACTACCGCACCGAAGGCCAGGCTACCAATCCCTACCGTCTGGCCATTTTTGCCGCCCCCATTCCGAGCTTGACGTATAATTTTGAATTTAAATGAGGCCTACGACGGGCCATTGACAAGCCAAGGGTAGTTAGTTGTTTTTAAGTACCTTACCCCATTCTAAAACTTCGCCTGCTCCGTGAGTCCTTTCCAACTATCGGTACGAAAAGGGACGGCCGGAAGCCCTTCGGCGTTGAAGAGGTTGTTGTCCAGGGGGGAGTTGGCCCAGCCGTAGCGGACGGCGGCCGGGTGAGGTACTTCGGGATGCGACACCACTACCTTGCCGCCTTCCAGGCGAGCCTGGGCGTAGTAAAACGTCCGGTCCTCACCCGCAATCTCGAATCCTTTCAGGTACCCGTACTTATCCTTTACTACCAGGCCGCTGCCCGCATTATCGAAGTTAAGCGTAGCCTTCCTTTCCGTAAAAAGGACTTCTTTAAAAGTAGGTCCGCTATGAACTACCTCTTGGCCGTAGGCAACCTTGAGGGCCGAAAGTGCCAGCCGATGCCCTACATCCTGCTTGTTGGTAGGGTGGATGTCGTCGGGGTTGCCAATGTCGGTCGTTACGGCCATGCCGGTTTTGGGGAGGCCTAGGGTCAGGGTTTGGGCTTCGCGGAGCTCGGCCCAGTCGCTGCCCTGGTTGCTGTTTTGGAAGGGACCAAAAGTAGCCAATTGCACAAACAGAAACGGGAAATTGTAGCCCCAGTTTTGCCGCCAGCTGTTGATCATCAGCGGGAACGCCTGCCGGTACTGGTAGGCGCGCCCGGCGTTGGATTCGCCCTGGTACCAGAGCGCGCCCTGGATCGTATACGGGATTAGCGGCGCGATCATGGCGTTGTAGAGCGTGGTACCTACGTTGTTCATGAAGTGGGCGTAGGTGCGGGGGTACTTCCAGGAGGGAATCATGTTCCAGCGCTCGTTGGTGAGGGGTACTTTGGCGGTGGAGGTACTTAGCGCGAAATCGGCCGGAGTGCCCAAAAAGCCCATTCCAAACCACTGAGGGTCGCGCATCTGGCCCAGCTTGATAAGGATGGAGTTGGGCCCTTCCTGCCAGGTACCGGCGGGTAGTTTCAGGGCGATGGGGTCGTTGGTCGTGCCATCAAGTACCTTTTTGCCGTTAATATAAAAGGTCAGGTTGCTGTTGTTGCGGCCAAAGTGGAGGGTCGTTTCGGTACGGGTCATTTCGGCCGGCACGTCCACGGTACGTTGCAGAAAAGCCTGCCCCCGAAAGCCCCCTATTCCCTGCCAGTCCCACTGGCCGCGTGGATTCACCTTCAGCCATTTTGTATAATCATAACCCGGCGTTAGGTACTTGCTTTCATCCACGGATTCAATGGCAAAGTCCGCCGAGCCGTAAGCCTGCTTGATCAGCTTCTTTTCCTGCCGTTGCGCGTCTTCGTCCCAGTTGCGGGCCATGGTAGCGGGGTAGTAGCCAAGTACCTCCGAGGCCTGCATGGCCTTTTCGCTGATCCAGCCCTCGATCTGCGAGCCGCCCCAGGAGGAGTGCACTAAGCCCACAGGTACCCCTAGTTTTTGGGACAGCTCGCGGGCAAAAAAGTACCCCACCGCCGAAAAGTCGCCTACCGTACCCGGCGCGCAGACCTTCCAATTGCCCGAAGGAAGGTCGGCCTGCGGCTCAAAGGCCAGCTCGTGCGCTACTTCAAAATGCCGGATGCTCGGGTAGTGGGCGGCGGCTATTTCGGTAGCGGCGCGGTCGGCTTGCTTCACGCGCCACTCCATGTTCGACTGCCCCGAGAGCAGCCACACTTCTCCCACCAGAATGTCCTGGAGGTTGATCTGCTCTTTCCGGGCACGGATGCTCATCTGGTAGGGCCCACCGGCGGGCGTAGCGGGTAGTTCGGCCAGCCATTTGCCGTTGGCGTCGGCTTTGGTAGTAATTTTTTGATTATTAAAACTAATCTCTACTTTATCACCTTTCGAAGCCCAGCCCCAAACCTTTACGGGTCGGTCGCGCTGGAGTACCATGTGGTCGCCAAAGAGACGAGCTACTTTTAACTGGGCAAAGGCCGAAGAGGCCAGGAAGAGTAGGGTAAAAAAGAGGGTGAGTTTTTTCATGGGGAAAACAGCATGTACGTAGGTACTTGGGTTATAAAGCAATTTAGGGATCTAAAATAATGGGATGGATGACGTATTTTACAAGTACTTCCCTCTCTGCCCAGGAAAAGAGTGGACTTCATCTGAAAAAATCTCCCTAACTTCGCTCCCCATGCCTGAGCCCGACTAAAAACGGAGCGAGGTAAGGTGGAGTAGGTGAACCTCTTTGGGGCGGCTCTGCTCTTTTTAAATTTACTTATCTACTTATGGATCAACCCAAAATACACTTTATTTCAATTGGCGGGAGTGTGATGCATAACCTCGCCATCGAACTACACCGCAAAGGGTACTTTATTACGGGCTCGGACGACGAAATATACGAGCCTTCCCGCACCCGGCTCGCCAACTACAATTTACTGCCCGAGTCTATCGGCTGGTACCCCGAGAAAATTACTTCCGAGCTGGACGCGGTACTGCTCGGTATGCACGCCCGCGAAGACAACCCCGAGTTGCAACGAGCCCGTGAGCTGGGGGTTCCGGTTTATTCCTACCCGGAGTTTATTTTTGAGCAAAGCCGCCAAAAGCAGCGGGTGGTAATAGCCGGAAGCCACGGCAAAACGACCATCACGTCCATGATCCTGCACGTGCTGCGCTACAACAACCGCTCGTTCAACTACCTGGTCGGTGCGCAGGTAGAAGGCTTCGACAACATGGTCCGGCTGGACGAAGACGCGCCCATTATTGTCATTGAGGGCGACGAGTACCTTACTTCCCCCATTGATCCCTCCCCGAAGTTTTTGCACTACCATCCGCACATGGTACTGATCAGCGGCATCGCCTGGGACCATTTCAACGTTTTTCCAACCTGGGAGTCCTACGTGAAGCAATTTGAGCTCCTGGCCGATACGTTGCCCAAAGCCGGAGTTATTGTATTTGACGAAACCGATGACATGCTGGATGTAATTGGCAAAAAAGAACGCGCCGACATAGCCAGCTTGCCCTACCAGGCCCATCCGCATAAGGTAGTGAATGGGCAGACCATCCTGCTCACCAGCGCCCATGGCGAGGTACCTTTGCTGATTTTTGGCGAGCATAATATGAAAAATATCAGCGGTGCCCGGACCGTCTGCGAGCGGCTGGGTATCACCGACGAAGATTTCTACCGCGCTATCCAGACGTTCAAAGGGGCTTCAAAACGCCTGGAGCTCCTGGCCAAAACGCCCCAAACCAACGTGTACCGTGACTTTGCTCACGCGCCGTCCAAGGTAGAAGCTACCACCAAAGCCGTGAAGGCGCAGTTTCCGGGGCGCAGGCTCATTGCCTGTACCGAGCTCCATACGTTTAGCAGCCTGAACAAAACCTTCCTGAAGCAGTACCGCGACAAGTTTGAAGCGGCCGACGTAGCGGTGGTATTTTATAATCCCGAAACGCTCGAGCACAAACGCCTGGAACCCCTCACCGATGAAGATATTCGGAAGGCCTTTAAGCGAAACGATTTGCAGATTTTTACGGATAAAGATGCCCTGCACGCTTTCCTGAAAGCGCAGTCCTGGAACAACACCAACCTGCTCATGATGAGCTCAGGTACCTTTGGCGAGCTCGATCTGGCCACCTTGGCTACCGAAATCACCCGCTAGGGTTTGAGAGCCCTACCTGCTTACAGGTACTTTATTAAAATATTTCTTTGGCAACAATTCCGGCTACCCTGTTTATGAAGCACAGGGTAGCCGAAATTTTTGTGGCCCATCTATAACACGTAACGGGCAGGTTATTTCAGCCAGGTACTTTACCAACAAGACTACCCTATGAAACCGAAAAAGCCCGGCCATTTCTGACCGAGCTTCGTCGGGATGACAGGATTTGAACCTGCGACCCCTTGCACCCCATGCAAGTGCGCTACCGGGCTGCGCTACATCCCGAACTATTTGGGAGGGCAAAGGTAGATAGAAAAAAGTATTAGGGCAATGAGTTGAGCGGTTTTTTTATACTTATTAAGCGAGCTCATTAAGGAATTTGCTTTGCGATTGACTCATAGATAGCCCTCATTCCTTTGTCCCCGGGGTGTGCCGCTACCCCCTGATCTTCAAATAAACCCTTGGCAGTATATGATTTATCTTCAAAGTATTGACTAATATCGACCAAACGATAATTATTTTTAGCAGCTACATTTTTAATTGCCTGGTTTGCTTGATCTCGCCCCGGCCAGAAGCTCGTTGTGCACAGTACAGTAGCTTTACTCTTGGATAATAGCCTCTTAATAAGCGCACTATATTTTTCCTGAAATTCTGACTCAATAGCTGCTTCGGCATTTTCGGCAATTCTCATAATAATGAGGTCAGGCATAAAATCTACGTATTCATCGGCCTGGGTAAAATCATATGTTTTGTAGTTCTTCTCAAATGAAACACCATTAAACAGCTTAATCTGTATCGTCGGATTGGCTTGCTGAAGTTTACGAGTTAGCAGATGTACAAAATCACTGTCGGGTCTGGAAGCAGCCATACCCCAATCACCTTTCCAACCTATCTGGGGATAGGGCCCATGACTCATAATGCTATTTCCAACAATAAGCACACGCTGGTAAAATAATGTAAAGTGAATTGAAGCTATCCTTGAAATAGTGTTATTACGGCGAATACGAGCCTGTATATTACCTGATTGACAGAGAAAGATAGAATCGTTCTGGATCCAGCTCTTCCCACTATCCCATGAATACTCGTATAGGGCATCAGTTGGAAGTGAATCCGCTTTTAGTTGGATGATTGTACCATAGGCTTGTTTTTCTTGCTCGGAGCTAAATAAAGGAATAGGGAGTAGGTTATCTTCAATGTAGTTCCCCTTCCCAGGGCAAGCTACGCACGGAGCATTACTGGTATCAGAGGATAAAGAATCTTGGGGGGCAGCGCAGGGAGGTTTTTCCACTACTGGGGGAATAGGCTCAAAATACTTATCACTACCAAAGCAAGCCACGAACATCCAACCAACTAGTACCAATAAACCTGCTAAGGGTAGCTTACATAACAAAGCCTTCATTTTAGTATATGTTTATACCTTAGGCAAGGTTTCTCAATGTAATTCCAAGATAACCATGCTAAGGGTAGCGTACAAACGAATGACATAACTACTAGTTGGCTTACATTCGTTGTGGCCCCCAGCCACAAAATGACAAGCCGCTGCACAGGAAAAGCGTAAATGTACAGACCATATGAGTAGTCTCCAAAGCGACCAAAAAAATTAAGAGGACTTACTTGGAAAGTAAAATATAGCACCAGGTAGGGTAGCGCTAGGTATCTAGCCCAGATTATTCCTGAAAGCGGAAAAAATGAGGTATGCTGTGACAAAAAGTAAGCGCCTAGCCAGAAGCCAAGCATGCTAACTGCTAGGGTACCTCGGTAAGCAATGTAATCCTTGAAATAAAAAGCAACCGCTCCAGCCACAAAATACATGCCAAAATCAATTAAGTTGAAGACTCTCAGATTAAGGAGGGGGAGCCTTCCGGTTGTAGAACTGAGGGGCTCATACCAAAAAAAGAAGGTACTCCAGAATAGCACGAATAGCAACAAGACAATTTTTTTGCGGTAGCTTCGGAATACTTTGAAGGCAATTAGTAAAGAGAGATAGCACGTAAATTCATAGGCAAGTGTCCATAGAGAGCCATTTACCATAGGATCATCAGACTCAAAAACACCTGGTAACCCGTCGGGGTAGTAGGGGTAAAGCTTTAAAATTAAGAAGTACTTATAAGTAGCAGAGGTACTCAAATACTCTGAAAATGAAAGGTTTGTTACCAGAGGGCCAAGCAGAAATACAGTAAAAAAAACAGCTACAAATAAACCTGGAAAAATTCGGATGGATCTCTTCCAAATAAAATTGGCCATAGAAGGACTATTTTCTAGGCTCTGCGCAATTAAGTAGCCGCTTATCACAAAAAATAAACATACTCCCATATGAGCTGTGGGGAACAAACCCTGAGAAAGAGCTTGAAGATAGTCCAGATTCCCTCTGCCCGACAAAGGATAAGTATGGCCGTAGATAACCAGGGACGCTCCTAAAAAACGAAGAAAGTCAAAGTTATTGGCATAAGAATGAGGGCTAAATGTAATCGGCCTCTGATTTTTTTTGAGGGGGCTGGCGTGTTTTAGCATGGTATTTGCGTCGGTTAGCACCGAAGCGGTAGGGAGTGAATAGTATATCCTTCTTACCTGTAAAAATAGGAAATATCCATCCAAATATATCTTAAGCCTTCAAAAACTAGCTATTGGTGTGCATCAATAGTACTGGTTTTTAGTCTATTAAGGTATTTCTTGAGAAATCTTCATCATCCAAACAGAAAAAAGCACAATCACTGGAACGGAAACTTTACTCAACTTAAATGAAACAGTTACATGTAATGCGTTTACTCAGAAGGCAAAAGACACTTTTCCTTCTGTTTTTTTTGGGAGCACTAGGCCCAAGTGCTAGTGGACAGACCTATAATAAGGTATTATTTATTGGTAATAGTATAACCCAGCATGGGCCCTTAGAATCTATAGGCTGGCACGGTAACTGGGGGATGGCAGCCAGCCGTGAAGAAAATGACTATGTGAATAAGGTCATGGAGGCGATCAGGAAAAAGAATCCACAGGCTACTTTTAGGCGTTTTCACGCAGTACCTTTTGAAAATAACTGGAATTCATATGATTATAGCCAATTAGATGACTCTAAACAATATGGTGCAGATCTGATTATTTTAAGAATCGGTGAGAATATAAATGATAGCAATGTCGATGCGCAAAACCTTCGACAAAGCTATTTACGGCTTATAGATGCCGTGTCTAGGCCTCAGGCAAAGATTATTCTTACTAATAGCTTTTGGAAAAATCATGCCAAGACGAATGCTGTCATTCAGAGTATAGCTACAGAACGCAATCTTCCTTTAGTCCATTTAACGGATCTTTCTGACGATCCCACAAACATGGCATATGGCTTATTTGCAGATCAGGGTGTTGCTATGCACCCTGGTGATAAGGGCATGGCCGCAATTGCCAACCGGATACTGAGCACGCTGAATCTAGAACAGCCACCAACTGACTCCCGGAGCTTTCATCGTTATCTAAGCCTGGGAATTATGAATACCAGCTCGGGAGACGAATATCTACCCGTAATGAAAAGAGCGGCTCAGGTAGGGATTAATACCTTTCTGTTGCATGTCAATTGGGAGAGGATTTATTCCCGACGCGGAGATAAGCCGAACTGGAGCCAGATAGACAAGCAAGTAGCATTGGCCAACCAATTGGGGTGTAAAATAATGCTTCGCATCTGGACGGCTCGGCATGATGATGTAGATAGCTGGTGGCCACAAGAAGCCATACCCATAAGCGGTGAAGGGAAAAGACAAGCTCGCTTGTCAGGTACAAGCTATAACCATAAGCCTTCAACCGCCGAGATAAAGAATTTTGTAAAAGAGGTGGCAATCCATTTTCAACCCCAACAGCAAGCTGGGAATATCATCTGTATTTCATTAGCAACAACCGAAACGGCTGAAATAGGCTATCATTATTCTTTTTGGGAGAATGGACATGAAAGTCTACAAGTTTATGATTACTCGGAAGCTTCCCGATTGGCTTTTCGAGAATGGTTGAATCAGAAGTATGGATCTGTGGCAGAACTAAATAAGGCTTGGAAATCGGATTATTCTTCTTTTAACGCCATTCATCCTCCCTATTTTGGAAAGGACCCCTGGAGTGCATTCTATTATGATATTGGCAAAGACTGGTATCTATTTCGACACTATGCATTAAAAAAGTTTTCGGACGAAATGATTGATGCTATCAAGGCCATTGAGTCAAGCTATCGTTTCGTGCATGAGATGGGTAGCTGTTTTGACGACATCAGCATAGTCCGCGGTACCCTAGCCTTCAAGGACTTATGTAAAAAAGCAGATGGATTGAAAGTAAACGATGATCCGACTTATCCTCACCGATTCGCCACCGACTTGCTCCGAACAAATCTACCAAATAAATTAATTGGTAATGAAGTGGATGGAGCGCGTACCTCTCATGGACCCAATGACTGGAAAAAACACGTTGATGAATGTTTTGATCATGGTGCTGATTGGGTCAATCTATTTGGGTTTGATAGTATGACTTCTTTGGCACGAGCAGAAGGAATAATTACAGAGATGTCTAACAAATGGCTAGCACAGCCCGTGCCTCAAATCAATCCCACTCAGGAAATTACTTATACGCTAACGGATGCTTTACGTGTAGGATTGAACAATGTACGGAACAAATGGAATCAGGAATATAATAAGTCACAAAAGCCCATAAGTGTATTGTTTACAGAAGATCTAATCGTTGATCCTGTCGTAGAGAATAATCCACCGACGGTTAAAGTACCTATACCAGATCAGCAAGGTACCGTGGATCAGTGGTTTCAGATGGAGATAAGCCGGGAAACGTTTCAGGATGAGGACGGTAGTATCGTAGCCCTAGAACCGCAAGCCTTACCGCCCGGCCTGGTACTGAACGGCTGGAGTCTGGAGGGGAGGCCCACGCAGGCGGGTGTGTTTACGGCAACAGTGAAGGCCTACGATAACGGCGGGGCCACGGTTAGTACTTCTTTTAAATTTACCGTAGCGCAGGCTCCCCCCGAAGAACCAAAAGTGAATCACCGGGTGAGTCTGTACGTGGCAGGAAACTTCCTTACGCGCCGGTTTTTGCGGGATATTCAGGATAATGATACCCTACGAGGTGCCGATATGCAGCAAACGCTCAATATTCTGGTTTCCCCACAGTCGGGTACGGTAGGAAGCTATGCGTTTAATCTAACGGGCCCTTACACCATTAGTAGCGTCGACGACAGGGCTCCTTACGGACTGTTTGGCGATAACGGCGGGTTAATCTTCCCCAGCGGAAACTACCTATTAACAATCCAGGCTTACACGGGTAGTACTACCAGTAGTACGCTGCTGGGTCAGGAGGCGGTTCGGTTTGTGATCGAGAACGACGAAGTAGAAGGCAACCAGCCTCCGGTACTTTACAAAAAGCCGGTCGACCTTTTTGCCAAAGTAAGCGAACCCTTTCAGTACCGTATTTCGGACAGTACTTTTGTGGATCCAGACGGCACGATCAAAACGTATACTATCGCAGGACTCCCCGATGGCCTGACCGGAGATGGCACGCTGATTCAGGGTACGCCCACTAAAAGCGGTATTTTTACGGTAAAAGTAAAGGCTACGGATAACGAAGGGGCCAGTGCCGAAACGCAGTTTACCTTTTCGGTTTCTACGGATAATTTCCCTCCTGTTGTCAATGGCTTGATTCCCGACCTGACGGCGAGTTTAGGTAAATCTTATAGCTACGGGCTGCCCGATGATCTATTTTTTGATCCCGATGGCAAGATCGTCTCCATCAGCATCGTGGGCGCTCCGGCAGGCTTGGTAGTTACCGGCTCCGAATTAAAAGGTACCCCCACGGCAGAAGGTGTGTACCAGATGGTGGCCACGGCCACCGACAACAGCGGTGCTTCCGTGCAGGTGATCTTCAAGCTCACGGTGGTGCGCGAAAACCAGCCGCCGGTGGTAGCCAAGGATATTGCCGACCAGTTTGCCACCGCGGGCAGGCCCTTTACCTTCGAGATTCCTCAAGGTACCTTTGTCGATCCCGACGGGCCCATCATTCGACTAGAAACGACGGGGCTGCCCGTGGGCCTGAGCTCCACCGGCTACGTCATCAGCGGAGTACCCGCCGACACGGGTAGTTACCAGATTACCGTTAAAGCGTACGACGCGGCCGAGGCGTGGGTAGAAACCAGCTTTATTCTAAAAGTGGGCGCTTCTAATCTTCCTCCTGAGCTAACCAAGCCAATTCCGGACCTGGTGGCGGTATTGGGTCAAACGTTCAGCTTCCAGGCTGATGAATATTTCCGCGATCCGGATGGTGAGGTAGAGTCTATAAGCATCGTAGGTGCTCCGGCGGGCCTTAGTTCGAAAGGAGCACTGTTAGAAGGTACCCCCACGGCGGAAGGTGTGTACCAGATGGTAGCCACGGCTACCGACAACAGCGGTGCTTCCGTGCAGGTGATCTTCAAGCTCACGGTGGTGCGCGAAAACCAGCCGCCGGTGGTGGCCAAAGACATACCCGACCAATTTGCCACCGCGGGCAAGCCCTTTACTTACGAGATCGCTCAAGGTACCTTTGTGGATTCAGACGGAGCGGTGGTGCGTTTGGAAACGACGGGGCTACCTGCGGGACTTAACTCCACCGGCTACGTCATCAGCGGGGTACCGGCCGACACGGGTAGTTATAAAATAGTAGTACGGGCGTACGACGCGGCCGAGGCGTGGGTAGAAACTACCTTCGTACTAAAAGTTGGCGCTTCCAATCTGCCTCCCGAGCTGTCCAAACCCATTCCGGACTTGGTGGCGGTGCTGGGCCAAGCGTTCAGCTTTGAAGCCGCCGAGTACTTCCGCGATCCGGACGGAGAAATTACTTCCATCCAACTCGTGGGTGCACCAGCGGGCTTGGCAGTTACCGGCTCCGAATTGAAAGGTACCCCCACGGCGGAAGGCGTGTACCAGATGGTGGCCACGGCTACCGACAACAGCGGCGCTTCCGTGCAGGTGATCTTCAAGCTCACGGTGGTGCGCGAGAACCAGCCGCCAGTGGTGGCCAAAGACATTCCCGACCAATTCGCAACGGCGGGCAAATCATTCACCTACGAGATCGCTCAAGGTACCTTTGTCGATCCAGACGGAACGGTAGTGCGGCTGGAAACGACGGGGCTGCCGACCGGCCTAAGCTCCACCGGTTATGTCATCAGTGGGGTACCGGCTGACACGGGTAGTTATAAAATAGTAGTACGGGCGTA
Organism: Rhabdobacter roseus; assembly: GCF_014202275.1. GTDB lineage: Bacteria > Bacteroidota > Bacteroidia > Cytophagales > Spirosomataceae > Rhabdobacter > Rhabdobacter roseus. The sequence goes on from NZ_JACHGF010000001.1 coordinate 215,427, forward strand.
CGACGCGGGCGATGCTTGGGTGGAAACCAGCTTCCTCATTAAAGTTGGCGCTTCCAATCTACCTCCCGAGCTGGCCAAGCCGATTCCGGACCTGGTAGCAGTGCTGGGTGCAGCGTTCAGCTTTGAAGCTGCCGAGTACTTCCGCGATCCGGACGGAGAAATTACTTCCATCCAACTCGTGGGTGCACCAGCGGGCTTGGCAGTTACCGGCTCCGAATTAAAAGGTACCCCCACGGCCGAGGGTGTGTACCAGATGGTGGCCACGGCCACCGACAACAGCGGCGCTTCCGTGCAGGTGATCTTCAAGCTCACGGTGGTGCGTGAAAACCAGCCGCCGGTGGTGGCCAAAGATATTCCCGACCAATTTGCCACCGCGGGCAAGCCCTTTACTTACGAGATCGCTCAAGGTACCTTTGTGGATTCAGACGGAGCGGTGGTGCGTTTGGAAACGACGGGGCTACCTGCGGGACTTAACTCCACCGGCTACGTCATCAGCGGGGTACCGGCCGACACGGGTAGTTATAAAATAGTAGTACGGGCGTACGACGCGGCCGAGGCATGGGTGGAAACTACCTTCGTACTGAAAGTCGGTGCGTCGAATCTGCCGCCGGAGCTGGCCAAACCCATTCCGGACTTAATGGCGGTGCTAGGCGAATCCTTTAGCTTCAACGCCGCCGAGTACTTCCGCGATCCGGACGGCGAGGTAGTTTCTATCCAGCTCGTGGGCGCACCAGCAGGCTTGGCAGTTACCGGCTCCGAATTGAAAGGTACCCCCACGGCCGAGGGTGTGTACCAGATGGTGGCCACGGCCACCGACAACAGCGGTGCTTCCGTGCAGGTGATCTTCAAGCTCACGGTGGTGCGCGAAAACCAGCCGCCGGTGGTGGCCAAAGACATACCCGACCAGTTCGCCACCGCGGGCAAGCCCTTTACCTTCGAAATTTCCCAAGGTACCTTTGTCGACCCAGACGGGCCTATCATTCGATTGGAAACGACGGGCCTTCCGACCGGCCTGAGCTCAACGGGCTACGTCATCAGCGGGGTACCGGCCGACACGGGTAGTTATAAAATAGTAGTACGGGCGTACGACGCGGCCGAGGCGTGGGTAGAAACTACCTTCGTGCTGAAAGTCGGTGCGTCGAATCTGCCTCCCGAGCTCTCCAAACCCATTCCGGACTTGGTGGCGGTGATTGGGCAGGTGTTCAACTTCGACGCCGCCGAGTACTTCCGCGATCCCGATGGCGAGGTAGTTTCCGTCGCGTATACGTCCAGCCTGCCTACGGGCCTTACGGCCAACGGATCGAAGCTAGGCGGGAATCCAACGGCCGCCGGCACCTATACGCTTAAAGTAAAAGCCCGCGACGATAAAGGGGCCGAAACCGAGGTATCATTTAAGCTTCGCGTAGAGAGACCCGAACTGTACATTGACCTGTACCAGGCAGGCAACGCCGAAACCCGCAAAAAATTAAGGGCCATTGCCAACGCCGATATTATTGCCATAGGTACTTTACCCGATTTGGTCAACATCTTCGTATCCAGCAACGCCACTATTTCGTCCATTGTTTTCGAAATGGCGGGACCCGTAGTACGGAAATTTACCGACGAAAGTACCCCCTACGGGTTGTTTGGTGATAACGAAGGTTTCAAACCCGCCATAGGTACCTATCAGATCAAGGTGTCGGCTTATCGGGGGGGAACGCTCATTACCAGCCGCACGATCCGGTTCGACTTCATCCGGGCGGGCGATAGCAACGTGCGGGAAGGCGTAGCCGAATTCCTGCCCGAGCTGCTCTCAGAGCCCTGGAAAGCCTTCCCCAACCCGTACGTGGATCGCGTTCAGATCCAGCTGGATGTCTACGAATCTACTACCATCAAAGAGGTAGCGGTTTATTCGGCCGACGGACGGGCGTTGCCGCTGCGCGATTCGCAGTGGCGTCAGGAAGGAAGGGTACTTCAGGTCGACTTGTCCGAAAGTACCTCCCTGCCCGGAGCCTACCTACTGCGCGTTGGCGACTCGGCCGGTAAGCAACGGACGCTCCGAATCCTTAAAGCGCCGTAAGGCAACATCACGAAATATGAAAGCGAAGAAGCCCCTCCATGGGGCTTTTTTGTATAGTACCCAACCGTAGGTTTTTGGCGGCCACTGCCGCCGCCAGAAGCTCCTGGTAGTGATAGGCCACCGAGCCCGTAAAGTGTACCAGGTACCTGGCGGCGTCAGGATGACGAAGCACGTATTTTTCCAGATAAAGATCGAAAGCCCGGCCAATCAGCGCCCGCACAAAGGCATGCTCGCGGTGCTGACCAAGAAAGGGAGAAAACGCGGCAAAGTACCGGTTGGGGAAGGGTTGGCGGTAGGCGTGCTCCAGCACCGTCAGGCGATTTATTTCCGGAAAAGCCGCCCGAAAAGCTTCCTGAAGCTCATCGGGTAGTTCCTGGTGCAGGTAGTGAACCACCAGCTGCTTGCCCAGGTACCCCCCGCTCCCTTCGTCGCCCAGCCAGAAGCCCAGCGAGCCAATGTTATGGATGATCCGGGTGCCGTCGTACAGGGCGTTGTTGGAGCCCGTGCCCAGGATACACGCCAGCCCCGGTTCGTGCCCACAAAGCGCCCGCGCGGCGGCCAGCAAATCGCTGTGTACTTCCAGCGTACTGAGCGCCGGAAAGGTACTTGCCAAAGCCTGCCGAACGGGAAGGCTGCTGCGCGCATCGGCGCAGCCAGCGCCGTAGAAATAAAGTACCTCTACGCGCGCAGGTACCTGGGGCAGTACTTCCCGCCGCAGAATCTCCAGGATCGTGGCCTCGGTCTGGTAAAAAGGATTAAGGCCCGATGACTGAAAGCGCAGCAGGGGGGCGTGGGGAAGGTACCCCAGCCAGTCCGTTTTGGTAGAGCCGCTGTCGGCCAGCAACATCATAGCTTGTCTACCAGTTTTCCTACTACTTTAAACCGCTCAAAAACCCGGTGCGTGTGCGGGGCCGCGCTCAGTTCTTCCGTCAGATCCTGGCCTGCCCAGTGCTCGTAGTGCTTGCCGTTGCGCCACAAGCGCGAAGGCGCTACGTCGTAGATGATTCCCTGGTACGCACACCAGATCTCCTCCCGGTCCTGGCCGTTCCGCAGGGCCAGCTGCACGCGGGTATATTTTTTTGTAAACATTGTGTTTATAAGTACGTTAAACGGCCGTAGAATAAATTCAAACGTAGTTTTCTTGGCCATAGATTTGAAAATACGGTTTAAAAATCAGAAATTGGACCGGTAATGACAAGAATTGTTTTCGCGCAGCATATCAAGAATTTATAAACGTTCGTTTTCTAGTTTTACACAAATCCTATATCTACCAACAAAGCTATGAAAAAAGCTATATCCACCCTTTGGAGCGTGGTCCTGTTGACAGCCCTGCTCGTTGGAGGTTGCAAGAAACCGCCTCCCCCCATGTCTGAGCGCATTGCCAAAGCCTGGTCGGCGGAGTCCGTCAAGGAAGGAAGTACCGTGGTATTTACCAAGGGCGGAGCCGGTAATACCAAGCCCGGCTACTCAAATTTCAAGCTCACGTTTTTGGCCGGAGGCAACGTCACTTACAGCGAGCTGGACAACAATACCTTTAACGGACAGTGGGAATTGGTAGGGGACAACCGGCTCATTCTTAAAAACCTGACGCCGCAGCCCACCGGTACCAACGGCACCATCGAGTTTACGATCAATTCTTTTTCCGATACGCGCATGGTACTTACCCGCACTACGGCTAGTGTCAAAACGGGAGGTACCATCAATGAATATACCCTCAGCAACCCCTGATTGCTGTAACGATCCTTTTATTTATACCCAAGAAGCCACTTCCCAGCGAGGTGGCTTCTTGCTATTTTTGGGTTACCTTTGTATCATGGCACAACAACGAACCGAAATTGCAGAACTGGGCGAATTTGGCCTCATTGACCGGCTCCACGCCGGCATCAAAACTACCCTGCCCGATACCATAACGGGCATCGGCGACGACGCCGCCGTGCTGGATCTGGGTGAGGAGTACGGGTTGCTCACCACCGATTTGCTCCTTGAAAATGTTCATTTTGATCTGGCCTTTTACCCGCTCAAGCACTTGGGCTATAAAGCCGTGGCCGTCAATGTGTCGGATATAGCGGCCATGAACGGGATTCCGCGGCAAATCACCGTGAGCCTGGGCCTGAGCAACCGCTTCTCCGTGGAGGCCATCGAGGAGCTCTACGCCGGAATCAACGCGGCCTGTACCGATTTCCGCGTGGATCTGGTGGGGGGCGATACCTCCGCTTCCCGCTCCGGTTTGCTGATTTCGGTCAGTGTATTTGGTAAAGTTTCAAAAGAGAAAATAGCCTACCGGCACTCGGCCAAGGTCAGTGATCTTCTGTGCGTGTCCGGCGATTTGGGCGCGGCTTACCTGGGCCTCCAGGTACTTGAACGCGAAAAGCAAGTGTACCTGGCCGACCCGTCGATGCAGCCTGAGCTGGACGGAAAAGAGTACGTAATTCAGCGGCAACTCCGGCCCGAAGCCCGCATGGATGTGGTGTATGAGCTGGACGAAGCGGGTGTAGTACCTACGGCCATGATCGATGTCTCCGATGGCCTGGCGTCGGATCTGCTGCACCTGTGCCGCCGGTCAGAAGTAGGGGCGGTGGTATTTGAAGAAAACCTACCCATCGATGACCAGACGTACCTCGTCGCGACCGAGCTGAACATAGGTCCCATTACGGCTGCCATGAACGGCGGCGAAGACTACGAGCTGCTGTTCACGATCCGGCAAGCCGATTACGATAAAATCAAAAACAGTCCTAATATTTCGGTGATTGGCTTCATTACGGAGCCTGCCAACGGCGTGGTACTACATACGAAGGGCGGCAACCGGCACCCGATCACCGCCCAGGGCTGGACGCCGCTGTCGTCCTGAAGTACCTAGATGTACTTGGGGTCCAGGTGCTTGGCCTCAGACACCAGCTCTTTTACTTTCTGCTCTTCGTCTTTGCGGCAAATGAGCAGTACCCCGTCGTATTCGGCCACGATGAAGCCCTCCAGGCCGTTGATGACCACGAGCTTGTCGCTGGGGGTTTTGATAATGCAATTGTTGGTATTCTGAAGTACTACCTTGCCTTCCACCACGTTATCGTTTTCGTCACGCGTCGAGATTTCGTACAGCGATTTCCAGGTACCCAGGTCCGACCAGCCGAAGTCGCTGAGTACTACGTGTACGTTGTCCGCTTTTTCCATGATCCCGTTGTCGATCGAGATACTGCCGCAGTGTGAATACGCTTTATGAATGAAAGGAGTCTCCTGATCCGTAAAGAAGGTATGCGCGCCCTCCTCAAAAATTTCGGCGATCTCGGGCAGGTGTTTCTTTACCGCCTGCCTGATGGCCTGGGCATTCCAGACAAAAATGCCCGCGTTCCAGACGAAGTCGCCACTTTCCAGAAACTGAATGGCCATTTCCAGCTGAGGCTTTTCGGTAAAGGTTTTGACTTTTTTTACGGTACGTTTGTCAGGAATGTACTGAATGTACCCGTAGCCCGTGTCAGGACGGCTGGGCTGGATGCCGAGCGTCACCAGGATATCTTCCTGCCGGGTGGCGGCTAGGGCAATCCGGATGGTGTCCCGGAATAACTCCTCTTTCAGAATGATATGATCGGCGGGAGCGACGATGATGTTCGCGTTGGGATTCTGGGTAGCAATCTTATAGCTGGCGTAGGCCACGCAGGGAGCCGTATTGCGGCGGTGGGGTTCCAGCAGGAGCTGGTCATGGCCCAGGGCGGGTAGCTGCTGTTTTACTAAATTCTTGTATTCGTGGCTGGTTACAATGTAGATGTTCTCATAAGGACAAATGCCTTCAAACCGCTCCACGGTTTGTTGGAGCAGGGATTTTCCCGTCCCGAGTACGTCATGAAACTGTTTGGGGTAGCTGGTGCGGCTAAAAGGCCAAAAACGGGTACCTACGCCCCCGGCCATAATTACTACGTACGTATCTTTCATTAGGTCTAGCGATCAAGTTGAAGGAAATGGATTAAAACAAAGTTACAGTTTTTGACTTACTAATGGTTGTTAGAATTCTTCTAACCATTTTGTTTCGTTTCAGGCAAGCCCGTTGCTTAAATAACCATACCCAGCCCGGCTCAGCCGCTTCCCAGACAAAATGGCAATAGGCGCTTTTCGTCAGCTTACTACCCGCGATTGCGCGTACGTATAGTTATCCACGCAGGGGGGCTTTCGGGAAATTATGGTAGAGTCAATAGATAGGCTATTACTACCTTTCAAAGTACCTGGCGACGTCTTTTGCACCTTGCCAAAGCCACCTTTTGTACTATTTGGATAATTCCCGCCAGCAAAATTGCAATTTTAAAATAATAAGAAGAAAAAATAGAATATAAATAATAGTTATTGCTATAATTACGTCCATGAATCATCAATAAACTTTAAATCTTTGGAGACGTATGCGTAAATACACTACCAGGCGGGTATTTTACCTGTTGTTAGTATTGCTTGTAGCCAATGCTAGCGCGGCCCTTGCCCAAGATAGGGCCCTATCCCTGACGGGGAGAGTACTTGATGCCGCTTCGCGGGAGCCGCTCATTGGAGTGAGCGTGCAGGTAAAAGGGCGGGTGATCGGTACCATTACCGACGCCGACGGGCGGTTTAGCTTTACCACGACTACGCCCCCACCTTTTCAATTGACGGTAACTTCCGTTGGCTACGAAACCCAGGAAATAAACGTCACGGCTGCGCAAAGTACCTTCGAGATAAGCCTGCGCGAGCAGGCCATTATGGGCCAGGAGGTTATCGTGTCGGCGTCTAGGGTAGAAGAGAGCGTTATGAAGTCACCAGTGGCCGTGGAGCGCATGGACATCCGGGCGATTCGGGAAACTCCGGCGGCTAATTTCTACGACGGCCTGGCCAACCTGAAAGGCATCGACATGGCTACCCAGGGGATGCTCTTTAAGTCCATCAACATGCGGGGCTTCGGAGCGACCGGAAACCCCCGGATGGTGCAGATGATCGACGGCATGGACAACTCCGCGCCGGGCCTCAACTTCCCGGTAGATAATATTGTGGGTATGCCCGAGCTGGACGTGGAGAGCGTGGATATTCTGCCCGGAGCTGCTTCGGCACTGTACGGACCCAACGCCATCAACGGACTGGTACTTATGAACAGTAAGAGTCCTTTTCTGTACCAGGGCCTGAGCGCTACCTTGCGGGGTGGGCTCATGCACGAGGCGAGCCGGGCGCAGGCCACGACGCCTTTTACGGACGTGTCGGTACGATATGCCAAGGCGTTCAACGATCGGTTGGCCTTCAAGGTTAATTTTTCCTACCTGCAAGCCAAAGACTGGGAAGCGACCAACTACGCCAACCTCAACGTAGGCGGAAACGCCGATCCTAACCGCGGTGCCGGTACCAAACTGGACTATGACGGCGTAAACGTATACGGCGATGAGGCCCAGGCCAACATAAATACGGTAGCGCTGGCCTTAGCCGCTCAGGGCTTACTACCAGCGGCGGCCGTAGGGCTGGTACCCAGCGTAAACGTAAGCCGGACGGGTATCCTGGAGCGAGATCTGGTGGATTACAACACCCGAAGTTTTAAATTTAACGGTGGGCTGCACTACCGCGTCAACGACAAGATCGAGGCCGTAGCGCAGCTCAACTACGGCTACGGCACTACCGTATACACCGGTACGGGACGCTATGCGCTCCGAAATTTCAACATTACGCAAGGGAAACTAGAGCTGCGCGGCGACAACTTTACGCTGCGGGCCTACACCACGCAGGAGCGCTCGGGTGACTCCTACACGGCGGGGCTGGCGGCGGTATTTCTAAATGAAGCCTGGAAGCCCAGCTCCCAGTGGTTTGGACAGTATACGGGAGCCTTTGCCCAGGCCCGCGCCCAGGGTGTACCCGAGGCCCAAGCCCACCTGGCCGCCCGCGGCGTAGCCGATACCGGACGCCCCATACCCGGCACGGAGGCTTATAGCGTGCTGTACGAGCGAGTGCGTAATACGGCCATCAACGAGGGCGGAGGGGCCTTTTCGGACAAGTCCAACCTGTACCATGCCGAAGGTCTTTATAACTTCAAGAATGAAATAAAATTTGTGGAAATCCTAGCCGGTGCCAACTACCGCCTGTACGAGCTACGGTCGGCAGGTACGTTGTTTGCCGATCAGGTGGAAGACCGCAACGGCAAGATCACTATCGGGGAGTACGGCGGGTTTGTGCAGGCGGGCAAAAACCTCCTGCAAAATCACCTGCGGCTTACCGGCTCAATCCGCTACGACAAGAATCAGAACTTCAAGGGGCAGTTTACGCCCCGCGTCTCGGCCGTAACGACCTTCGGTGAACACAACATCCGCCTTTCGTACCAAACGGGCTTCCGGATACCCACGACCCAGAACCAGTACATCGACCTGCTCGTACCCAACGCCCGTCTTATTGGAGGTCTGCCGGAATTTGTGCAACGCTACGGCCTCAACAACGCCTACACCCGCGAGAACGTAGCGCAGTACGGAGATGCTGTCCTCCAAGGTACCCAAAACCAGGCCATCCAGCAGCAGGCTACACAGCTCATTACCCAGCAGGTAACTGCCGCCGTCACGGGCGCGGTACAGGCCGCTGTAGCTGCCGGACAAATCCCCAACGATCCGCAGGTGATCCAAGGCGCCATTGCCCAGGGTGTACAAGCTCAACTACCCGCCGCCTTGCAACAAAACCTTGCTACGGCCGTACAGGGGCTGGCGGCGCTGGGAGCCATAGGAATGCTGACCCCCTACCAGCCCAAGGAATTCAAACCCGAGCGCGTGGCCAACTACGAAATAGGCTACCGGGGGCTCATTGGCCGGAAACTCTTCGTGGACGCTTACTACTACTTCAGCGAGTATACCAATTTTATCGGAAACGTGATTTTATTAAAGCCCACGGCTTCCATTGCCCCAGGACTACTGCCGGAAGCCACGGGGGTACTTAGCGGCAATACCCGCCAGGTATATTCCCGGCCCACCAACAGCAGCGAAAAGATACGCGCCAGTGGCTGGGCCCTTGGGCTCAACTACGCGCTGCCGCACAGCTTCAACGTGGGGGCCAACATCGCCAACAACGAGCTTCGTGACTTCGTCCCTTCGCCCGAGGTGCAGTTTTCGGGTTTCAATACGCCCACGTACCGCTATAACCTCTCGTTTGGGCGGCGCATCAGTAGTTCCAACCGCCTGGGTTTCAACCTGGCTTTCCGTCATCAGGATGCCTTTTTGTGGGAGGCCGGGTTTGTGCAGCCTAGTACCGCCGGGGTGCCGCTGTTTGGTACTACCAGGGTACCTGCCATCAATAACCTGGACGCGCAGGTGAGTTTGAAAATCCCGTCCATCAAGTCCATTGTGAAAGTAGGGGGCACCAACCTCACCGGCAAAACCTACTTCCAGGCCTACGGCAGCGCCATGGTAGGTTCTACCTTCTACGTTTCGCTGACGTTCGACGAGCTCCTGAACTAAACCGAAAGGTACCTCTCAGGAAACAAAAAGAGCGGGGGTCCATTTTTGAATGGACCCCCGCTCTTTTTGGCTAAAGGTTATGGCCTATACCTGTACCTTTTTGTGTTCGCCTTCGTCGTACTGCTCACCCGTAATCAGTGCTTTGGCAATATGGTAGGCCTGAACCATGTTAGACGAGGTACTGTCCCAGTACTCGGCTTCTTTTATTTTCACTTTCAGCAGCGTCAGGTCCGGATCTTCGAGGCCTTTCGGAAACCACGCTTTGGCCACCGAGTTCCAGAGCTCCTCCTTGAGCGCCGGGTCGTCTTCGATGGAGGCCGTACCCGTGATCGACACGTACGAGTGCGAATCTTTATCAGCGTAGCTCAGGTTTACGTCCGGGTGCTGAATGAGTTCGTCGGTCTTGGGCGACGAGCGGCTGGTAAAGAACCACAGACAGCCGTCGGCGTCAAACTTCTGCGTTTGCATGGGGCGGCTGCGGTGGTCACCGTTGCTTTCCATGGTGGTCAGCATCCCTACTTCTATTTTATCAATAAGCTCCTGAATCTTATCCAGCTGCTGAGTGGTTTCTTCGGTCTTCATGGGTATAGACGTTTTTTTTCGCGTAACTACTTTTTTCTATACCCATGCTTTACCAAAACAATGCCAGGCAGTCTGAAGGTACCTCCACTATCCGTAAGGGTACTTTGTATGAATCCTGTTGACAAATGTACCCAGTCTTGGTCCTGGCTACTCTTTGGGCCCAAAGGCCAGGTCACCGGCGTCGCCCAGGCCGGGTACGATGTAGAAGTGCTCGTTGAGGTGCTCGTCGAGCGCGCCCAGCCAGAGCCTGCACTCGGGCATCCGGGTACGCAGGTACTCCACGCCCTCGGGGCTGGCAATGACCGAGGCAATGTGCGTCTGAGCCGGAATGCCGAAGCGCAGCAGCGCGTGGTACACCTTCTCGATGGAGCGCCCCGTGGCCAGCATCGGGTCCATGATGATGAGCGTCTTGCCGTGCAGGTTGGGGCTGGTGATGTAGTCCATCTCGATCTCAAACTCGTCGTCGTTGAGGTGAATGCCTCGGTAGGCACCGATGAAGGCATTCTCGGCCTGGTCGAACATCGACAAAAACCCCTGGTGAAACGGCAAACTGGCCCGCAGGATGGTAGCCAGCACCAGTGGCTGGCGCAGGCGCACACTCGGCGCGGTACCCAGCGGCGTCTGGACCTTCTCGGACCGGTACGAGAGCGTTTTGGATATTTCGTAAGCCAGCAGCTCGCCCACGCGCTCCAGGTTCCGGCGAAACCGCAGGCGGTCGCGTTGGATGTTCACGTCTCGTAGTTCGGCCAGGAAATGATCGGCAATGGAGGGCTTTTGGCAAAGAATAAACATGTCGTAACGGTTTTAGGAGCAAACAGTGACGATAATACAAATTGATTGTCTAATTTGGCGTCTTCTTCGGCGGGAAATTTTTGAGAGCCGCTTTTGAGTAGCAATAAGTCAAGGTGAAGAATCGTATCCCACATGCCTCAATCTGTACGTAAATTTTTGATTATAATGGGGTTAGGGGTACTTGGCCTTTCCCGTACCTCCGCCCAAAGTACCTTCATCCCGCTCAACGACGACTACTACCACCTCATCGACCGGCTGGAGATCAAGCGGGGGAAATTGTCGGAGGGCTTCCATTCCAACATGAAGCCTTTTGAGCGGAAGGCCGTGGTGCAACTCACCGACAGCATCCTGGCCGACGGCAGGGTGCGCCTCACGCGCGTGGACGCCGCGACCATCAACTACCTCCGCAACGACAGCTGGGAATGGACCCTGGGTACGCCCCAGGTACCTACGCCTGCCGCCGACAGCGCCCAGCTGGACAGCACCGGCGTCTCGACCGACGCCTACTCCTCGCTCTCGCGGCTGGGGTCCATCGAGACTACCCGCCGAAATCGGACGTTCTGGTCACACCCGGCCGATCTGTACAGCATCCATAACGAAGACGTGGACCTGCACGTCAACTTCACGACCAACAACTTCTACGGCCGTGAAAACGATACCCCGAGCGCGCTCTGGTTTACGGGCCGGGGCGTGGAGATCCGGGGTATGGTGAACCAAAAGCTGGGCTTTTACACCTTCGTATCCGACAACCAAGGTACTTTTGCCGATTACGTGCGGCGCTATGCCTGGCAGTATAACTTTCCGGGGGAGGGCCTGGCCAAAACGCTTCGCAACACGGGCGTGGACTTCTTGTCGGCGCGGGGGTACATTACCTTCCGGCCCCTCAAGAGCATCAACGTGCAGTTTGGGCACGACCGCAACTTCATCGGCAGTGGTTACCGCTCCATGATTCTGTCGGACAACAGCAGCCCCTACCTCTTTATGCGCATCGAAACGCACCTGGGGCGCTTTCATTATACCAACCTCTGGGCCAGCATGATCAACACCCAGGACACGCCCAGCCGTGATATGCTGCGCAGCAAGAAGTACGCCGCCATGCACCACCTCAGCATCAACCTCACCGACCGCCTCAACGTGGGCGTATTTGAGGCCGAGGTATTCAAGCGGGATAGTACGCAGGGTGGTTTCGATCCCAACTACCTCAATCCCATCATTTTTTACCGCTTTGTGGAGTCCTACCTGGGTAGTGAAGACAACGCCCTGCTGGGCTTTGATTTTCGGTGGCTGGCGGGGCGGCGGCTGTCGGTGTACGGGCAGTTTATTCTGGACGAATTCCTGACCAAGTACTTCTTTAGCAGTAGCGGCTCCTGGACCAAGAAGTACGCGGGCCAGCTGGGTATCAAGTACATCGACGCTTTTGGTATTCCGAACCTGGACCTGCAGGCCGAATATAACGTGGCGCGGCCTTACCAATACACCCACCGCGACGGCGGCCGCAACTACGTGCATTACCGGCAGCCGCTGGCGCACCCCCTGGGTGCCAACTTCCGGGAGTGGGTGGGGATTTTGCGGTATAAAATGACCCCGCGCCTTACCACCTACTATACGCTCAGCTGGACCAACCAGGGCCTGGACCGCTACGGCGAAAACTGGGGTAGCAACCTTTTGCCCGACTACGAAACCCGCATGAGCGACTTTGGTAATACCATTGCGCAGGGTGTGACGTCCCATACGTTATTCTCCGACGTAAGGCTTTCCTACATGCTGACGCATAATCTTTTCATCGACGGGAGGTACCTTTGGCGGCGTCAGGACCGGCCCGGCGAAAACATTACCCAAAGTACCAACCTCGCCACAATAGCCCTTCGCTACAATATTCCGTATCGTCTACAGACGTTTTAAGTTTTTCGAATTTTTAAAGTAAGCTTTCATGATGGAATTTCAGCAGGCAATCAGTCAGGAGCTGGGGGAAGCCCAGCGCGTTCTTGACAACTTTTTGAGTGAACCCAAGCACCTCGAGGCCATCGAGCAGGCCGCCCGACTCATGGTGGAGGCTATTCAGAACAACCATAAAATCATTTCCTGCGGCAACGGCGGCTCCCACTGCGACGCCATGCACTTTGCCGAGGAGCTCTCGGGCCGCTACCGCGAAAACCGCCGTGCCCTGCCCGCCATGGCTATTTCGGACGTGAGCCACCTGAGCTGCGTGGGCAACGACTACGGCTACGAGTACGTGTTCTCAAGGTACCTGGAAGCACTGGGACAAGCGGGCGATGTGCTGCTGGGCATCAGTACAAGCGGCAATTCAAAAAATGTGATCAGAGCGGTGGAAGCCGCCCGCGCCAAGGGCATGAAGGTAATCATTCTGTCGGGCCGGGATGGCGGTGAGCTAGCCGGGATGGCCGACGTCGAGATCCGGGTACCGCACACGGGCTTTGCCGACCGCGTGCAGGAAATCCACATCAAGATCATTCATATTTTTATTCTGTTGATCGAGAAAATGGTCCTTTAAAAGGTACTTATTACACCAAAAAAAGGGGTACTTCCGGCTTAGCGGCAAGTACCCCTTTTTTTGGTGCCAAGTACCCTACCACTTGGTGCGGCCCATGGTCCACTTGATGCCCTCCAGCAGGTTCTTCATGAAGAGCGGCTCCTGAAACGACTCGTCGGTATGGCCGCCGCCGGTGTAGAAAGCCCGGCCGCCGTCAAACTCGTGGTACCACAGGATGGGGTGGATGCGTCCGTTCTTGCCGCCCTGGTAGCTGCCTTCGTCGAGCGTGGCCAGTACCTTGATCCCCGGCTGGATGCTTTTGTAGTTGTACCATTCGTCGTAGCGCCGCCAGCGGTTGGGCAAGAAACTGGTCGCGGGCGTCGAATGGTTCCAAACGTCGATGTCGGCGTTTTGCTGCTTGGGATGACTCAAAAAGTACGCCCCCACCAGCTTGTTGTACCAGGGCCAGTCGTACTCGGTATCGGCGGCGGCGTGGATACCCACAAAGCCGCCCCCCTTCTGGATGTACTGCTCGAAGGCGGCCTGCTGCTCGTCGTTCAGGATGTTGCCCGTGGTACTCAGGAAGATGATGGTTTTGTACTTACGCAATTGATCGTAGGTAAATACCGAAGCGTCCTCGGTGGTATCTACCCGAAAGCGGTTAGCCTGCCCGAGCTCCATCAGGGCCTTTTTGCCCGCCGGAATGGAGCTGTGGCGAAAGCCAGCCGTTTTGGAAAAAACCAGAATGGCATCGCGCGCGGGGGGCGTGGCCCAGGCGGCGGGTACCAGGCCGCTTGCGAGCAGGAGGAGCAATAAATAGAAGCGTTTCATAGGTCGTTTTGGGGTCATAATAAATTCAAAAAATGGATTATCAAAAAAGTAGGGTAGTTGCTACTTAAAAGTACCTTGGCTAATGCCACCAGGTACCTAGTTGGTCGCTATTTTTTTCTTGCCCATGGCCCACAGAATTCCCTCCCGGATGTGATCCAGAAACAGCGGCTCCGTGTAGGAGGCCGGCGTATGGCCAAAGCCCGTGTAGAAGGAGCGCCCGCCGTCGAACTCGTGGTACCACACAATGGGGTGGTTGCGGCCGTGCTTACCGCCCTGGTAGCTGCCTTCGTCCATGGTGGCCAGTACCTTAATGCCCGGCTGAATGTCGCGGTAGTTGTACCACTCGTCGAAGCGGTTCCAGCGGTTGGGAAGTACCCGCGTGGCTGGGTGTACTTTGTTCCAAACGTCGATGGAAGCGGGCTGCGGCTTGGGGTGGTCCAGGAAGTAGGCCCCTACGAGCTTATTGAACCAGGGCCAGGTGTACTCGGTGGTGGAGGCTCCGTGAATGCCCACAAAGCCACCGCCCCGGCGGATGTACTCCTGAAAGGCCGTCTGCTGTTCGTCGTTGAAGACGTCGCCGGAGGTACTTAGAAACACAATGGCTTTGTACTGGCGCAGGTTGGCGGCCGTGAAGGCGGCGGCGTCTTCGGTGGTATCAACGCGGATGTTGTTTTCTTTACCTAGTTTAAGGAGCGCACGTTTGCCGTCGGGGATGGAAAGGTGCCGAAAACCGGCAGTTTTGGAAAAAACCAGGATGGCGTCGCGCGCGGGGGCGGTGGCCAGCAACGAGAAGCCCGCCAGCAGGATAGCAAGGGTACTTAGAAAAGATTTCATACCATGAAAATAGAATTAAATGACAAAGCGAGCGAACCGGGCTTGCATACTTGCCCAAAACCCCGTTTTTTTATAAAAAGACGACAAACTTAACCCCGAACCATGAAAGTACGGCCCGCTGCCCTGATCATTGAGAACGAAAAGATCCTGACGATGCGCTACCGCTACGGCAGCACGGACGTATACGCCCTGCCGGGAGGCAATCCCGATCCGGGCGAAAGCCTGACGGAAGCCCTGCAACGGGAATTGCGGGAAGAGCTGGGCGTAGCGACGGAAGTACAGGAGATGGTACTTTGCGGGGAGGTACTTTTGGGCGGCTCGCCCAAAGACACCCTGCACACGATTTTCCGGGCGCGTCTGCTGGGCGGTACGCCCGGCCTCGATCCCGAACATACCACGGCCCTGGAGCTGGTGTGGGTACCTCGGGCCGAGCTGGGCACCCGGCGCATGTACCCCCACGTAGGCAAGTACCTGCAAAGGTACCTGGAGGGTAACCTGCCGATGCTGTACCTGGGGCCCATCGCGCAGCCCTACGTAGCGGAATAAACAAAAAAGAGGTACCCCGCGCGGGGTACCTCTTTGCTCAAAATAAGGTACTTCAATAGCCCTTAGGCCATTTCCATTTTGGAAGCGTAGCGCTTGCGGTCGTTTTCGTCAAGGTAGATTTTCCGCATCCGCATACTCTGGGGCGTTACTTCCAGGTACTCGTCCTTCTGGATGTACTCCATGGATTCTTCCAAAGAGAAATTGATTTTTGGCGCAATACGCAGGCCATCGTCCGAGCCGGAAGCCCGCATGTTGGTCAGCTTTTTGGCTTCCTGTAGGTTCACGACGATGTCGTTGGGGCGGTTGTGCTCGCCTACTACCTGTCCACCGTAAATTTCTTCGCCCGGCTCCACAAAGAAGCGTCCGCGATCCTGGAGTTTATCAATGGTATAGCCCGTGGCCATACCCGTATTTTTCGAAATGATGGAGCCGCTGTTACGGCCGGGAATATTGCCCCGGAAGGGCTCAAAGCTCTTGAACCGGTGCGTCATCACGGCTTCGCCCTGCGTAGCAGTCAGTACATTGGAGCGGAGGCCAATGAGCCCGCGCGACGGAATCTCGAACTCCAGGTGCTGCAGGTCGCCTTTGGGTTCCATCACCAGTAGCTCCCCTTTGCGCTGCGTAGCGAGTTCAATCACCTTCCCGGCTGACTCCTCGGGTACGTCCACCACGAGTGTCTCGATGGGCTCGAGGCGCTGTCCGTTTTCGTCTTCTTTGAAAAGTACTTGCGGCTGGCCTACCTGTAGTTCGTAGCCTTCGCGGCGCATGGTTTCGATCAAGACCGACAAGTGCAGAATACCCCGGCCAAACACCAGGAACTTATCTTCCGTATCGGTGCTCTCAACGCGCAGGGCCAGGTTTTTTTCCGTTTCTTTCATGAGGCGGTCACGCAGGTGGCGCGACGTTACAAATTTGCCTTCTTTGCCAAAGAACGGAGAGTTATTGATCGTAAAGAGCATGTTCATCGTCGGCTCATCCACGGCAATCCGGGGTAGGGGCTCGGGATTCTCGACGTCAGCGATGGTATCTCCGATTTCAAAATCTTCGATGCCCGTTACTGCGCAGATATCGCCCGCGGACACTTCGGCCACTTTGAGTTTGCCCAGGCCTTCAAAAACGTTCAGTTCTTTGATCTTCACCTTTTTGATCACGCCGTGTGCTTTGCAGAGGGCTACGGTAGTACCTTCTTTCAAAGTACCCCGAAGTACCCGCCCGATGGCGATCCGACCCACGAAGGCGTTGTAGTCCAGTGAGGTGATCTGCATCTGCACGGTACCTTGGTTCATGGGTGCCGGGGGGATCTGCTCGATGATGGTATCCAGCAGGAAGGTGATGTCCGTGGTGGGATGCTGCCAATCGGGGCCCATCCAGCCCTGCTTGGAGGAGCCGTATACGGTTACGAAATCAAGCTGATCTTCGGTAGCGCCCAGGTTGAACATCAGGTCAAAGATACCTTCCTGTACTTCTTCGGGGCGGCAGTTTTCTTTATCTACTTTATTAACCACCACAATGGGCTTCAGGCCCAGCTGGATAGCCTTGCCCAGGACGAAGCGCGTCTGGGGCATTGGGCCTTCAAAGGCATCCACGAGCAGCAATACACCGTCGGCCATTTTAAGTACCCGCTCTACCTCGCCGCCAAAGTCAGAGTGACCTGGGGTATCAATTACGTTGATTTTTACGTCTTTGTAGCGTACCGATACGTTTTTGGAAACGATGGTAATGCCCCGCTCACGTTCCAGATCGTTGTTGTCGAGAATCAGGTCATCGAAGGCCTGGTTGTCCCGGAATAGCTTAGAAGCATGAATGATTTTGTCAACCAGGGTCGTTTTGCCGTGGTCAACGTGCGCAATAATGGCGATGTTACGAATGGATTGCATTTCTATGTCAAGTCAACAGTGTACATTTTTTCAGCTCACAGGGGGCCCGACTACGCTACCGATTCATCTTCCCTGCCAAAACAAGCCGCAAAAATACGGACTTTTTTGCTGAATAACAGATTTTTACAATTAATAAATCATAATCTTGATAAAAACGTTCATTCGACTCGGAGAAGTACAAATACCGGAAGCACAGAGACCCCTAACAAACAGCGCTCTGAAGCGGGGTAAAAGCGGGCAGGTACCTTCAGCAGGTACTTTAAGGTACTTTGTAGACCCCACGTTCAAAGCGGGATGGTCCGGGGGCGGAGGTACCTGCGGCCGGCGGGCAGGTGCCTCCCAAAAATATTTTACGCGTCAAAGCCTGTAATTCAGGGTACTTTGTAATAATATTGTGGTACAAAAAAATATACCTATCCTCTCTATTTCATAAATATCCACTACCTATGCGTAGAATGCTACTCTGCTGGAGCCTTTGTGTGCTCTCGCTGGCGGTCCGTGCTCAGGACAAGCCCGTCAAGTTTGGCGTAATCAATTCCACAGATCTTGAAATGAAGGCTTATCCGGCCGACTCCTCCGCCGAGGCCTTGCTACTTTACGACTACGGCGAAACCGAGTTCGTGATCGTTAGTAACGAAATCTGCATCCGGTTTACGTACCACGGACGAATCAAGATTTTTAAAAAATCGGCCTACGAAAAAGCCACCGTGAGTATCAGGTACCACACGGGTAGCCACCGCTACGCGGAGTCGGTGACTAACGTAAAAGGATTTACCTATAACCTGGAAAACGGCGTAATAAAAAAGGAAAGTCTGAACAAGGACATGATCTTTAACGAGCGGTCCTCAGATACCCACAGTACCCAGCGCTTCACCCTGCCTAACGTCAAGGAAGGGTCGGTGGTGGAGTACTCGTACCAGGTATTGACCCCGCTTTCGTACTACCACAACCCCAAAACCTGGACTTTCCAGGGGAGTATGCCGGTGGCCTGGAGCGAGTACCGCATCACGATCCCGAACTCGCTCTACTACCGCATGATCATGTCGGGGTACTTGCCTTTGCACATCAGCGAAAACAAGCCCATTAACATAGATTTGGCCCATTTCGGAACACAGGGTATGGCCTATCGGTTTGTGGTCAAAGACGCCCCGGCTTTCCAGAACGAGCCGTACATCACCACTCCGGGAGACTACGTGTCGAAGGTTGACTTTGAGCTGGCCCGGATTAATATTCCGGGTACGGTTACTAAAAATTACTCCATCAGCTGGAACGACCTGAACAGTACCTTGCTGAGTAGCGAACTGCTTGGCGGGCAGATCAGCCGGACGAGCTTTATGAAGGACATTGCAAAAAAGATCCAGGCGCAGGCGGCCGATACCACCGCTCAGCTGGAAGCCGCCGTGAAGTACATCCAACAGCAGGTGAAGTGGAACGGGTACACGAGTATTTATTCCAAAAACCTCAAAAAGATCCTGGAAACCCGAGAGGGGGACTCGGGGGATATTAACCTGCTGCTGATTGCCCTACTGCGCGAAATGGGCTACGACGCCAACCCCCTGGTACTAAGTACCCGCCAAAACGGCCGCCTGGATACGACCTACGCCATGCTGAAGCAGTTTAATAACGTGGTGGCGCACCTGGACCTGGAGAGAAAAGATGTATTGCTGGACGCTACGGATGAGTTTCTGAAGCTAGGGATGGTACCTACCTACTGCCTCAACCAGGCTGGCTGGCTGGTACACCGCACCAAGGCTCGCTTTGTGCCCATCCGACCTACCGAGTCGGACCGGGAATTTGAAAAAGCGGAGCTGATCATTGGGGAAGACGGCGAGCTGAAGGGTACTTTTACCAAATCCTACGGAGGGTACAGTGGCTGGAGCGCTAAAAAAACGCTGAAAACTGAGGGGCCAGACAAGTTTTTAGAAGCTATACAAAAGGAAAATCCTTCGTGGAGCATCACCAAGCATGACTTTAAAAACTACAATGAGCTCAACCAAAGCATGGATGCTACCTACGAGCTCAGCATGACGGACTACGTAACCCAGGCGGGAAATATGCTTTATCTGCGGCCTATGCTCTCAGAGGGGTACGCCCAAAATCCCCTCAAAGCCGATACGCGGGCCTACCCCGTCGACTACGGCCACCCCATCGAGGAGGTGTTTGTGGCTACGTACCAGGTACCGGCGGGCTACGCCGTGGTGGAGCATCCCAAGACGGCCGTCGTAACGCTTCCCGACAACGCGGGTCGTTTTATGTACGTCGTCAATGTGGCCGATAACAAGGTTACCGTAACCAGCCGCGTTGTCATTCGAAAGACCATCCATTTTGCCGAGGAGTACAGCGCCCTGAAGATGTTTTACGACCAGATTATCGCGAAGCACAACGAACAAATTGTCCTGAAGAAGGGGAACTGACGCTTACTTTTAATCCGAAACTACATGATGCGCTTCTGCCTACTAGGTACCTTACTGACGCTGAGTCTGACCACTTTTGCGCAGTCCTATTCCTCGTTTTCCATCCCCCTGGCGCTTCGGGAAAACGCGCACGCGGTTATCCGCTACCAGGAGACGGAATTTTACGTAAAAGACGCCGGAGAAGCCGTGACCCGGATCAAAGGAGCCGTGACGATCCTGGACGAGAAAGGCGAAATGTACGCGACGCTGGTTATTCCGTACAATAAATTTACCAAAATAAATGATTTCGAGGCGCAGCTTTACGACAGCAAAGGAGACAGAGTGAAGCGCATCAAGCGCTCCGACATGGAGAGTTTTACCGCCAACTCGGGGGCGAATGTCATCGACGATAGCTACGTAAAAGCGGCGGTACTTAAGCACCAGTACTACCCCTACACCGTGGCTTATGCCTACGAGTACACCACCCGTAACATGATGTTTTACCCCAACTGGAAGGCCTACCCCTACAACGCGGCCGGTACCGCCGTGGAGAAAAACACGTTTAGGGTATCCGTACCGGCGGGCCTGGAGCTGCGCTACCACGAACAAAACCTGCCCTCGCCCGTGGCGAAGGGCCAGGCGGGCGGGCGCTCTACCTACACCTGGGAAGTAAAAGACCTGCGGCCCGTCCAGACCGAAAGCTACGCCCCGGCCCTGGACCTGCTGCTGCCGCGGGTACTTACGGGGCCTGCGGAGTTTGAGGTGGAAAAATACAAGGGAAAACTCTCCACCTGGAAAGACGTAGGTACCTTCTACCGCGAGCTCAACCAGGGCCGCCAGGCGCTCCCGCCCGCTTTGGTAAGTACCCTGCAGGAACAGACGCGATCTCTGAACAGCCCCGTAGGAAAAGCCCAAAAGCTCTACGAGTACCTGCAGGCCAACACGCGCTACGTAAGTATACAGCTGGGCATTGGCGGGTGGCAGTCCATGCGGGCGGAGGAGGTAGCCGTCAAAGGCTACGGCGACTGCAAAGCCCTGACCAACTACATGGGAGCCATGCTGCAGGCAGTGGGGGTAAAATCCTACCCGGCGCTGGTAAGGGCCGGGGAAGACGAAGACGACATCCGGACGGAGTTTCCCTCGTTTCAGTTCAACCACGTCATCCTGTGTTTGCCCGCCGGGCAGGATACCCTTTGGCTGGAATGCACGAGCCAGAACAACGCCTTTGGGTACCTGGGCAGCTTCACGTCCGACCGCCACGTGGTACTCATCACCGAAGACGGCGGGTACCTGGTCAAAACGCCCCAGTACCAGCCCCTGGATAACCTACAGCACCGGCAGGCCCTGGTAAAGCTGGCCGAAAACGGCGAGGCAACCATCCAGATGAAGACCAAATACACGGGCCTGCAGCAGGATGAGCGGGCGGGGGTACTTCACCATCTGGGAGCCGATGATCAAAAGAAATGGATTCAGAAATCGCTGAGCTTACCGAGCGCGGAGGTGCAGCAGTTTGTACTCAAAGAAAACCGGGACCGGATTCCGTCCGTAGAAGAAAGCCTGAGTTTGTTCGTCAGGAATGCCTGCAACCGCAGTGGTACCCGTATTTTTCTTAATCCGAATCTGCTCAACCAGGCCACTTCAGTACCCTTGGCCGGTTCGGTGCGCAAAAATGATTTTGTCCTGGCCCAGCACTACACGGATCTGGACAGCATTGCCTTTGAAATCCCCGCCAACTACGCCATCGAGCACTTGCCCGAAGCCACCAAGGTACTTTCCCGGTACGGAAGCTACGAAGCGTCCGTGCAGGTAACGGGCACTACGCTCACCTACGTGCGGCGGGTGGTGATGCATAAAGGCCGCTACCCCGCTGCGGAGTATCCCGCCTGGGTGGAGTTTAATAAAAAGGTACTTAGGGCCGATAAGAACCAGATCGTGCTGGTGCAGAAGTAGGCGCTGGGGGGTACTTTGGCCTAAAATTCAATTTGCGTTTGTGCCCAAGTACCTTCCCAAGGTACCTCCGGCTGGCTTTGGGCCGCCTCCCAGCCCAACAAAGCCTGCTTGCGGGCGGTGCCCCAGCGGTAGCCGCCCAGGCCGCCCGCCTTCTGAAGTACCCGGTGGCAAGGGATGAGGTAAGCCAGGCGGTTGCTCCCGATGGCCGTCCCCACCGCCCGCGACGCCGTGGGCTGCCCAATGTACCGCGCCACGTCGTCGTAGCTGACCAGCCGCCCAAACGGAATACGCAGCAGCGCTTCCCACACTTTGATCTGGAAGTTGGTGCCTCGCAGCAGCAGGGGCAGCGGCTGGCTGGCCTCAGAGGTACCTGCATTAAAAAGCCGCTCGGCGTAGGGCTGGGTAGCCGCGCTATCGGGGAGGTAACCCGCCTGCGGCCATTCGGCCCGTAGCTGCGCCACAAATACCTCGGCGGTTTCGGGCCCGGTCAGGAAGCGGATGTCGGTAATACCCCGCGGGCTCAGGGCGATGAAGCACTCCCCAAAAGGCGTGGCGTGCAGGCCGTAGCGAATAGGTACCCCCGCCCCCTGCGCCCGAAACTCGGCGGGCGTCATGGCCTCGTAGGTCACGAAGAGGTCGTGCAGGCGGCTGGGGCTCGACAGCCCCGTGGCGTAGGTGGCATCCAGCAAACTACCCGTCTGTGCCAGCTGCGCTTTGGCGTACTCCTTGGTGAGGTACTTCATGAAGCGCTGCGGCGAAGTACCCGCCCAACGGCTGAACATCCGGCTGAAGTGGTATTCCGAGAGGGCCACGTGGTCGGCGATGTCGCGGAGGCTGGGCTGGTGACGGTAGTTGGCTTCGATGTACCGGATGGCTTGCTCGATCCGCTGGTAGTCCAGGGTAGTTTGGCTGATTGCTTCTTCCATCGTCTTTTTTTACCCAAAGGTACCTCTGAGGGACGAGCCCTTCAATCCGGATTTTGCTATTTTATATTCCCATTTACTTTTCAACGACATGGAGTGCAAACCATGCCCGACATTCTTCCAAACTCGACTGCCCCGAGGCTACTTGTAGAATGAAATTAGTTAAATATGCATTAGTGACGTTTGTGGTAAGATCATATTTATTTAGGTTAAGGAATTGCAAAGCAGCACCTAACCCCGTGCGTTTATTGCCATCAGTAAAGATGTGATTACCAATGATATTATAGCAATACAGAGTCGCTTTATCCGCAATACTAGGATAAAGTGGTTCTCCAAAAAGCTCTGCCTGTACCGCTTCAAGCAAGTAGTCTAGATTTTCTTCATGAAGAAAATTATGCGGCGGCACAAAATTTCCCCCGTGTATTTCTATGGTAGCTTTATTGATTCTGATGACTTGTGATTTGGTCAAGTACCTAATCATGCCAAAGCCTTGAAGGTTTCCTGAAAGCGGTCAAAGTTATTTTTTAAAAGCTGCTCGAATTCTTCCTCATCGGCATGTTTGACTTCCGCCAGCGCTTCTTTTAGTAAAGCCCGGAAGGTAGCTGGCTCCTCCCGCAATAATTCTTTTAGCGCTTCTTTTACTACTTCCTTATCCAAAATCGTTGCCATATCTATTATTATAAATAGTTTATCGATCAGTCCGTTAATTCAAAGATACGTATTTTCTTGGGGGTAAAGCAAAAGGTTGGTTGGGCTATGTCCAAGACGTACTTTTTGTATTGGCCTCAAGGTTTACTTTCTTTGTTGAACTAACTAATGAACATACTTTTTTCGTTTCCTATCATTAGAAATAAAAAATAACCTCACTCATGAATAAAAAATGGGTCGCTATTCTGGGAATAGCCCTGAGTACCACCGGCTACGCACAAGACGTAGCGACAACCTACGCCGAGACGATCACGCCCGCGGATCTGAAGAAACATTTGCTCGTGATCGCCTCCGACAGCCTCGAAGGCCGCGACACCGGCTCACCGGGCCAAAAGAAAGCCGCCGACTACGTGTCGAAGCACTTTGCGCAGTACGGCCTCAAGCCCATCGCCACCGGTCGTGAAGGGGGTACTTCGTACTACCAGCCCTACAACCTCTACAAGCGTAGCTGGGGCGACGTGTACGTAAAAGTAGACGGCATGGCCTACAAGTTCAACGAAGATTTTTACCTCAGCGGCCTGCTGCACGTACCTACCGAAGACCGCGTGCCGGTGGTGTGGGCGGGCTACGGCATCGAGGCGGATCTCTACAACGACTACACCAACCTGGACGTAACCGGCAAGGCCGTCGTCATTCTGGAAGGCGAGCCCCGGCAAGAGGGTAAAAACTACCTGGTGAGTGGTACGGCGGAGAAATCTAAGTGGAGCGGGCCCAACTCCTGGCAGCCCAAAGTAGCGCTGGCGCTCAGCAAGGGGGCCAAGTACGTCTTTATGGTGTCGGAGAAAGCCGGGAAAGAGTTTGAGCAGGAAGTACGGCGGCGGGCAGCAATGGCCCAGCGGCGCGACTACCTCAGCATGAAGCCCGTTGAAGAAATCCTGAGCGGCACGGCGGCCTTTACGGTATCCGCAGATCTGGCGGCGAAGCTGCTGAAGACCTCGGCCAAGAACCTGGAAAAGTGGCGGAAGAACATTGAAAAAACCGGCAAGCCCGGCACGGACAAAACGCCCGTAGGCATGGTGACGCTGAAAGCCGAGCGCCTCAACGAAACCGTAGAAACCGAAAACGTGGCGGGGTACCTGGAAGGTACCGATAAAAAAGACGAGGTAATAGTCATCTCGGCCCACCTGGACCACATCGGGATTTCGCCCGACGGGCAGATCAAC
Organism: Rhabdobacter roseus; assembly: GCF_014202275.1. GTDB lineage: Bacteria > Bacteroidota > Bacteroidia > Cytophagales > Spirosomataceae > Rhabdobacter > Rhabdobacter roseus. Next base: position 239,997 of record NZ_JACHGF010000001.1, read on the forward strand.
AACGGGGCCGACGACGACGGCTCGGGTACGGTGTCGCTGCTGGAGCTGGCCGAGGCCTTTAGCCAGGCCAAAGCCGCCGGGTACGGCCCGCGCCGGAGTATCCTGTTCCTGAACGTAACGGGCGAAGAAAAAGGGCTCTTTGGCTCGGCCTACTACGCCGAAAACCCGCTGCTGCCGCTCCAGAATACCGTAGCGAACCTGAACATTGACATGATCGGGCGGGTGGATAAGCAGCACGAGACCAACCCCAAGTACGTGTACCTGATCGGCTCCGATAAGCTTTCGTCGGAGCTGCATGCCATCAGTGAAGCCGCCAACCAGAAATACGTCAACTACCAGCTGGACTATACCTTCAACGATCCCAAGGACCCCAACCGCTTCTACTACCGCTCGGACCACTACAACTTTGCCAAGAAGGGTGTTCCGGTGATTTTCTATTTTACGGGCGTTCACGAAGACTACCACCGCCCCGGCGACGAAGTGGAGAAGATCATGTTCGACAAGCAGGCACCCATCGTGAAGCTGGTGTTTTATACCGCCTGGGAGCTGGCCAACCGCGACGCGCGCATCAAGGTAGATAGCAACAAGCCGTAAGCTACCCGCCGAAGTACTTTTTTCAATTTCAAAAGAATTTTCCCTTGCCGCAGTCCGTATCACTTCCGGCGGCTTTTGAAGCCCGTCTGAAGGCCCAGCTAGGTACCGAGTTTACGCCCTTTGAGGAGGCGCTGCGCACGCCTCCGCCCGTCAGCATTCGGCTCAATCCGGCCAAGGTCGACGCGGCCAGGTACCTGGCCGCGCCGCTGGAGCGGGTACCCTGGCATCCGGCGGGGTACTACCTGCCCGAGCGGCCCGTTTTCACGCTCGACCCTACCTTTCATGCCGGGGCTTACTACGTGCAGGAGGCCTCGTCTATGATTTTGCACGAGGTACTTACTCAACTCATGCCGTCCCCGTACCCGCTCCGAATTCTGGATTTGTGCGCCGCCCCGGGGGGCAAAAGTACCCTGCTGGCTTCGTGGATGCCGCCGGGCAGTTTGTTACTCGCCAACGAAGTGATTCGTAGCCGCGTAAATGTACTCAAAGACAACCTGGCCCGCTGGGGTAGTCCTGACGCTTTTACGTGCAGCTACGACCCGGAAGCTTTTTCCGGCCTCAATGGTTTTTTTGACGTGGTGCTGGTGGATGCCCCCTGCTCGGGCGAAGGGCTTTTCAGGAAAGACCCCGACGCGATTCAGGAGTGGTCGGAGGAGCACGTACAGCTCTGTGCAGCGCGGCAGCGCCGCATTCTGTCGGCGGCGGTGCAACTGGTAGCACCGGGCGGCCTGTTGCTGTACAGTACCTGCACCTACAATGAACTTGAAAACGACCAGAACGCCCAGTGGCTGGCCGAAACCCAGAAACTGACGCATCAGGAAGTGAACCTGCCGACTACCCTGGGCGTAAGTACCCGCCACTACGGGTACCAGTGCTACCCCCACCGGCTGCGGGGCGAGGGCTTCTATTTCGCCGCCTTCCGCCAGGCCAGGGGGGTACCTTTCCGGGGAAAAGCGGCCCGGTATATGGATAAGCTAAAATCCAAATCGCTGCACAAACGCGAGGAAGCCGCGCTGGCGGATTGGCTCGCCGGCGAATCTGATTTCTTTTTTGTCCAGCGACCGGATGATACCGTGCTGGGCGTACCCCGGCCGCTGAAGGAAGATTTATTGTTTCTGGACGCCGCCCTGCCGCAGGGTGTGTGGCTGCGTGAGTTGGGATTGTTTAAAGGCAAAGAATTCATTCCGGCGCAGGATCTAGCCATGAGCACGGCCATTGCTCCCGATCTTCCCGCCGCAGAGCTGGATCGGGAAACCGCTTTGCTTTTCTTGAAAAAGGAGCACATCGTGCTGCCCGAGGCTCCCAAAGGCTGGCTGCTGGCGCGGCACCGGGGCCTCAACCTGGGCTGGATGAAAAACCTGGGGAACCGGGTGAATAACTACCTGCCCAAAGACTGGCGCATCCGGATGGACATCCGGGAAGTGTAGCCCCAAGGTAGCCTAGTACATATCGCCATCGGTGTCTCCACCGCCGTCGCGCTCCCGGCGTTCTTTCTGCTGCTGGACTACCCGGCCAAAGCGGTACGTGAAGCCCAGGTACGCCACGCGGGTTTCGCGCTTGCTTTCGGTATAGCTGCTGAAGCCTTCACCGAAAGTACGGATACGAAAGCGCAGCGTATCAAAAATATCGCTCACCCGCAGGTTGACGGACCCGCGCCCTTTCAGTACGTCTTTCTTCACGCCCAGGTCTACGTTGAAAAAGCCCAGGATCTCACCCTGTGGGATAATGAACGGCGAGCGGTAGTTGACGCTCAGCTGTCCGTCCAGCCCTTTGAAGGTAAAGTTATTGTTGAGGCGGGCGATCCAGCTGCGGTTGGTTTGGGTCAGTACGTCGGGGATGTCGGCCGCCCCCTGGATGGTCGCGATGAAGTACGAGAAATTTCCGTTGGCCTTCCACCAAGGGGTAATGTCCTGGTTCAGGATCATCTCCACACCGTACGAATAAGAGCTCGCCAGATTCAGGAAGGTCTGCTCCGTGACGCCGTCGTCGCGCAGGCGGCGGTAGCGGGTCACGTTGTCGGTGCTGGCGCGGTAGAAGGCCGTGGTGGTCAGGGAGGTACTTTTACCGTACCAAAGATGGCTCAGCTCAAAGGAATTGATCAGCTCGGGCCGTAGGTTTGGGTTTCCGTACCGAATATTTAGCGGGTCCGAAATATCCACGAAGGGATTCAGTGCGCGCACCCACGGCCGGTTGATCCGGCGCGTGTAGTTGACCTGCATCTTTTGGGCCTTGCTCAGGTCGTAGTTCAAGAAAGCACTCGGAAACAGGTACGTATAACTTTGGCGGGCGGTTTGGTTGGTGGTGCGCTGCTCGGTATGGAGGTCGGTGTGCTCCAGGCGGAGCCCTGCCTGGTAGCTCCATTTTTTGTGCTCGGTGCCAAAGTTAGCGTAAGCCGCACTGGTGTGCTCGTCGTAGATGAAACGGTTGGAGAGCGTCGGGTCAAAGAGCCATACTTCGGAGCCACCTTCGCGGTTTTCAAACACAAAATCGCCGTCGAGGTAGCGGTTGGTGTACTTGAGCCCGGCTTCTAGCTTCCCTTTGTTTTTCAGAGGTTCCACAAAATCCGCCTGCAAGACCATGACCTGGTTGTTGTTGGCGCGGGTATTGCGTTGTAGCAGTGCTGGCGCGCTGGGCAGGTTATTTCCCCCGAAGGTACTTTGGCTAAAAAGCGACAGCTGCTCGCCGGACGAAGTAGCCAGGGTCCCATCAAAACTAAGTTCGCGTTGCGGCTTTTCGAAGCGCTTGCGCAGGCTCAGCGTGTAGTCGAAGCCCGAGCTGCGTTCTTCCTCGTCGGTCGTACGGACAATGCGCTGCGAAAGCTGGCGGGTACGGTCGAAGTACTGAAAGTGCCCCTGGTCGCGGTCGCGGTCGTACTCGGGCCGGTACAGTACCGAGCCACTTACGGAAAACAGCTTAGCCGCGTCCCAGTCGAAGCCCACGCGGACGTTGTTATTAAAGTCGCGGCTCACGCCCTCGGTACGCTGCTCCAGGTACCGCAGCTCGTCGTTCAGAAAGTTGTCGCGGGTGTTGTCGCGGTAGCGCCACCGCCGCCGCTCCAGCAGGTTGTAGCTGGCAAAGAGGTTGAGTTTTTTAAACCGGTTGTTGAGGTTGACGGAGGCATTGTACTTGTCGCGCGTACCGGCCGTAAACTGCGCGTTGCCGTTGAAACCCGCCGCGCGCTCCTGCTTGAGCACAATGTTGATAATACCGGCGGCCCCGTCGGCGTCGAAGCGCGACGAAGGGTTGGTAATAATCTCCACGCGCTCGATGTTACTGGCCGGGATCTGCTCCAGCACCGCCTGGCGGTCCAGGCCCGTCAGGCCCGAAGGCTTGCCGTTGATCAGGATGATCACGTTCTCGCTGCCCCGAAGGCTGAGGTTGCCGTCTACGTCCACGGTGACGGAGGGTACATTTTGCATGATGTCGATGGCCGTACCACCCAGCGTGGTAGGTAGTTTGTCCACGTTGACGATCTTCCGGTCCAGGGCGTATTCCATGAGCTCGCGCTGGCCCGTCACGTTCACGGCCTCCAGCTGCGTAGCCGACTCCTCCAGCGTGAGGGTACCTAGCGAGAGTTGTGGCTTTTGGGCGGTTAAAAAAATGTCACTTTTTTGAAAGGTATCAAATCCCAGCGACTGCACCAGCAGGTAGTAGTGCCCCAGGGGTAGGTTGAGGAGTTCAAAGTACCCCTTTTCGTCGCTGATTACGCCCGCTACCGCCGACGAATCGCTGCTCTGGAATAGCGCAACACTCGCAAAAGGCAGGGGAGTGGCGGCACCATCCTGGCGGTACTCCAGGCGCCCCGTGATTTTACCGTTGACGGGCGTATCGAACACCACAGATTCATCGTCGAGGTCTGACTCCTGCGCCCAGGTGGTGATGGAAAAAAGGAGGAACAAAAGGGTAGTTAAGGATACTAATTTCATGAAGTTGTGGTGGCTAGGTAGGTACTTTCTATTTTTCTTACAAAAAGAGAAAAAGCAGGATAAGTTATTTTAAATCAGATAAATGGATTGAGTAAGGTAAAAAAGACCATGCCATGGAAGTACCCACTGGGAATTAAAAAGGATAGGTACAAGTAAGGATACATAGCGGGCGACAGGGGTACTTTGGAGAGGTACCTTGTACGGGAAAGTCAGCCAGGAGCCCAGTGAAGAAAGGTCCCCATACCAGCCGTACGCCTGGGGAAAATCAGGGACGCTTCCCGGAATGAGGCCCCGGAAAGGGGGCTAATAGAAGGCGTCTTCGAGGTGTCGGATATTGACCCCGCCGTTGGGCAAAATCAAAATCGAAACAATATCGAAGCGGACGTCGAAGCGCCAGTCGGTATCGAAGATGTACCGCTCGGCGGCTTTCATGATGAGCCGGGATTTGGTGTAGTTTACAAATTCCTCCGGCATCCCGAAGCCCGTGCCGCTGCGCGTTTTTACCTCTACAAAAAGCATGAGCTTGCCTTTTTGCGCAATGAGGTCGATCTCGGCGTGCTGGAAGCGGTAGTTTTTCACCACAATCTCATAGCCTTTCTCTTTCAGGTACTCGGCGGCGCGGTTCTCGCCCCACTGGCCGGTGTCGTTGTGTGTAGCCATGCGAACAAATTCTTCTAAAAAAAACGTTATTCCCTCGTACCCGTTTTTCCGAAAGGTACTTTGCCCTTTTAGAAAATGTATAGAATTGTACCCGCGTGGCGGCTTCGCCTTTGTTGATATGAACCTTCGCTTGAATAAGCACGTTACCTTCCATGCCTTAGACCTGCTTGATTATCAGAAGGCCTGGGATTTTCAGGAGCAACTTTTTGCGGCCACCATTGCCCGCAAAACCCAAAACCGCACCCTCCCCCCGGAAGCGCAGCTCCCCACGCCCAACCACCTGATCTTCTGCGAGCATCCGCACGTGTATACCCTCGGCAAAAGCGGCAAGCCCGACCACCTGCTGCTGGACGAAAAGGTACTGGCCGAAAAGCAAGCAACTTTTTACCGCATCAACCGCGGCGGGGACATTACGTACCACGGTCCTGGCCAGCTGGTGGGGTACCCCATCCTGGACCTGGACAATTTCTTTACGGATATTCACCGCTACATGCGTACCCTGGAGGAGGCCGTGATCCGGACGTTGGCGGATTTTGGCCTGGACGCGGGCCGGATCGAAGGCCTGACGGGCGTCTGGCTCGACTACGACGCGCAGCGTAACCCGCGCAAGATCTGCGCCATGGGCGTGAAGGCCAGCCGCTGGGTCACGATGCACGGCTTTGCCCTGAACGTCAACCCCGACCTGACGTACTTTGGGTACATTGTGCCCTGCGGCATTCAGGACAAGGCCGTTACGTCCCTGCAGCAGGAACTGGGCCAGCCGGTGGATATGCAGGCGGTGAAGGCGCGCCTAAAAGATCATCTGGCGGCACTGTTTGGCATGGAGTGGACCAGCCCGGCGCAGGTACCTTCGGAGGTACCTTAGTCAGGATAGTTTAGTAAATGATAGGTACCTGGGAGGTACTTTTGACCAGCCGAAAAAGCGAACCGAAGGTACTTTTGGATTTGCTGAAAGAAATATAAAAACGATTGTAGCCTACAAACATGAAGAAAGATATTGATTTTTTACCCGTCGAAGGCATTCAGGTGGCGATTGTAAAAAAGACCAACGAACTAAACCAGGCAGAGTGGCACGTGGTGCTCCTCAACCGCAACCAGGTACCTATCACCAACGTCTTCGTGACCTCCAAAGGCTACGCCAACGGCGAGTCAGGTACCCCCACCGAGCAGCGGACCTCCACGCTGCGGCATTTCTTTGCGGAGGTACCTTCGGGCGGCCACGTGGTGGTGGAGCCCATCATGCCCGAGCTGTTCCATCTCAACAACGAATACTGGGTCAGCTACTTCATTGAAAGCCAGATCTACGATAAAAAGTTTATCTTCGTGCCGGATAGCATTGTGGAGGCCAACCTCATGGAAATAATTCCGCTGGGGCTCGAAGGGGTACTTCACGAATAGGCCGCAAGTACCTGAGGTACCTGCGCTGCCTGCGGCTCATCCAGCAGTCAGAACCGCGTAAAGTACCTACTGATATGAATGCCGAATTTCGCCGCCGGGCGCGCCACTTACTTCTCCTGGACATCGAAACCGTGGCCTGTGCGCCCTCCTACGACCACCTGAGCGAGCGGATGCAGCAGCTCTGGGACAAAAAAGCCAAGCAACTGCGGCAGGGCCCCGACGACCCCATGAGCCCGGCCGAGCTGTTCTACGACCGGGGCGCTATCTACGCCGAGTTCGGGCGGATCGTGTGCATTGGGTTCGGGGGGTTTTACTGGAACGACCGCGACGAGATTTCCTTCAAAGTACGTACCTACGCCCACGACGACGAAGCTACCCTCCTGCGCGATTTCAAAAAGCTGGTGGAAAAGTACCCCGCCGACCAGCTGATCCTGTGCGCCCACAACGGCAAGGAATTTGATTTCCCCTTTATTTGTCGCCGGATGCTCATCCACGGCATTGAGCTGCCGCGGGCGCTGCAACTCTCCGGTAAAAAGCCCTGGGAAATCCTGCACCAGGATACCATGGAGATGTGGAAGTACGGCGATTACAAGAGCTACACGTCCCTGGATCTGCTGACGGCCGTCTTTGATATTCCGAGCAGTAAGGACGAGATGCACGGCGGCCAGGTGACGCCCGTGTACTACGAAGAAAACGACCTGGAGAAGATTTGCCGGTATTGCCGCGAAGACGTGGCCGTACTGGCCCAACTTTATTTACGACTTCACAACATACCCCTTGTGGAGGAAGCCAATATTTTTAAAATAGAAACATCGAATGAGAAAAAATCGCTCTAAAAGAGAACATAAAGAAAAGAAATCCGAGGGCCGCAAGCCGCACAATATCCTGACCTACGTGGAAGAACTGAAGGCGGACGTAGCGGCTTTCTTCGAGATCAATCACGAACTTTCGTTTCGTACCCAGGATGTACACGACCACTTTGGCGTAGAAGACAAAAAGCTCCGCCATCTGTTCAACGAAATCATCCACGAACTACACGAGGCCCAGCGCCTGGAGCGCCTGCCCGACGGCACTTTCAAGCTAGCCGCGGGCAAAGCGGTGGCCGATGGCCTCACCGGCCGCGTGGACCACGTCAACAAGAACTTCGCGTTTGTGTCGGTAGAAGGGCAGGACGACGACGTGTACGTGGAAAGTGATAACCTGCGCGGAGCGCTGGACAGCGACACCGTGCGCGTGCAGGTATTCAGCGACGGCCGCGCGCGCGGCCAACGCCTCGAAGGCCGCGTTACGGAGGTACTTGAGCGGGGACGTACGCACGTTGTAGGTACCGTGGAGATCTGGCCCAAGTATGCGCTGGTGCAGCCCGACCACCGCAAACTTTACGAGCCTATCCATGTGCGCCTGGACCAGCTCGGGAAGGCGCAGGAGCGCGATAAGGTGATTGTGAAGATCGTACAGTGGCCCACCAAAACCCGCCAGGCCGAGGGCGAAGTAACGGAGGTACTTGGGCAGGCGGGTGATAACAACGCCGAAATGCACGCCATCCTGGCGGAGTATGGCCTGCCGTACCACTTCCCGCCCGAGGTAGAAAAAGAAGCCCTGGACATTGCGGATGCTATTCCGGAGAAAGAAGCGCAGAAACGGCGCGATTTCCGCTCCATCACGACTTTCACCATCGACCCGGCCGACGCCAAGGATTTTGACGATGCGCTGTCGGTGCGTTTTCTGGAAAAAGGAAACGTAGAGGTAGGGGTACATATCGCGGACGTAGCCCACTACGTGCAGCCCGGCAGCGAGCTGGAAAAAGAAGCCTACCGCCGGGCTACGTCGGTGTACCTCGTCGACCGTACCGTACCCATGCTGCCCGAGAAGCTTTCCAACAACCTCTGCTCGTTGCGGCCCAACGAGGACCGGCTGGCTTTTTCGGCGGTCTTTGAGCTGACGCCCAAGGGCAAGATACTGAATGAGTGGTTTGGCCGTACGATCATCCACTCTGACCGCCGCTTCAGCTACGAAGAGGCGCAGGAAGTACTGGACTCCGGCACGGGCGATTTTCCGGAGGAGCTCACGCTGCTGAACCAGATCGCCAAAACGCTCCGTACGGAGCGCTTCCAGCGCGGAGCCATCAATTTCGAAACTACCGAAGTACGTTTCCGCCTGGATGAAAACGGCAAGCCGCTAGGTATTTATACCAAGGAACGCAAAGACGCCCACAAGCTCATCGAGGAATTTATGCTCCTGGCCAACAAGCGCGTGGCGGAGTACGTCTATTCGCTTTCGAAGGGTAAGAACAAAAACACGATGGTATACCGGGTGCACGAGTCGCCCGACCTGGAAAGGCTCCAGACCTTTGCCAGCTTTGTGGCTAAGCTAGGCTATAAAATCGAGGTAGAGGACGAAAAGCAGATTGCCCAAACGATGAACCACATGCTGGACGAAGTCGAAGGCAAGCCCGAGCAAAACCTCATCGAGTCACTGGCGGTACGGACTATGGCCAAGGCGCGTTACAGCGTCGAGGATCTGGGGCACTTTGGCCTGGCCTTCCGGCGGTACTCGCACTTTACCTCGCCCATCCGCCGCTACCCCGACGTACTGGCGCACCGGCTGCTCCAGCACTACCTGGACGGGGGCGAGTCGGTACCAGCCGAGCCCTACGAAGACGCCAGCAAGCATTCGTCGGAGCGGGAACGCCTGGCCGCCGAGGCCGAGCGTGCTTCCATCAAGTACAAGCAGATTGAGTACATGGGTACCATGCCGCCCGACCGCGAATTTGAGGGCATCATTACGGGCGTGACGGATTTTGGGCTGTTCGTGGAAATCACCGAAACAGCCTCCGAAGGCCTGGTGCGCATGAATGACCTCGGCGACGACTACTACGAGCTCGACAAAGAAAACTACCGCCTCCTGGGCCAGCGTACCAAGAAGGTATACACGTTTGGCGATAAGGTACAAGTACGGGTAAAGGACACCAACCTGGCCCGCCGCAGCATGGATCTGTACTTGGCCGGAGATCCCAGCGCCACCCAGCGTACGCGCCGGGTGCAGGCGGGCAAGTCGGCCAAGAGCCGGGCGGTGGTACCCCGTGGCGGTGCCAAAAAAGGGCGCACCTCACGGTCCAGCAAGCGGTAATTTACCGCTTGCTAAATTTCTACGTATACGGTTGAATACTTTACTGTTTAATTACTTATTTTTAGTGGATTATAACCCTTATTCCACTAAATAAGTTGAGCTATGAGTATTCTACACCGCGTAAAGCGGAAAGCAGAGGGACTAAGAGACCAATACTTTCCGCTCACTAAATTTGATTCCGCTACGCTACCCTGGATCGACCGCCTTAATCCCGACATCGAAGGGTTTTTACAAAAACATCCGCCTCGCCACCAGGTACCTTACGACATGAGCCAGAAACTGCACGACTGGCAGCAGAATGGCTACGCGGTGCTGGAGCAGGTGATTCCGCCCGACATGATCGATCGTTTCTGGCAGGACTTCGAAGATCTTCTGGAACATCCCGAGCAGCACGACCTCTCGGTCCGGATCGACCGGCCCGAGTTTGAGCCCAACCAGCAGCGCAACATCAAGGAATTTCCGAAAGAGGCTCTCAAAGGAAAGTACGTTAAAATCAACGATTTTCATAATACCTCCGTGGCCGGTAAAAAACTGATGGCACACCCGGCCATTGTGGCGTTTCTGGAAGCCATTTTCAACCAGCGGGTGGTCGTGATGCAGAGCCTGGTGTTTATGTACGGGAGCCAGCAGCCTACCCACCAGGATTTTCCCTGGGTTACGGCCAAAGTACCCAGCCACCTGGCCGCCGCCTGGATCGCGCTCGAAGATATCAAGATCGACTCCGGACCCCTGTACTACTACCGCGGCTCGCACCAGATCCCCAAGTTTAACTTCGGCACGGGCATTCTCTGGCGGCCCGACTCCACCCGCAGCCCCCTCGAATTTGCCGACTACCTCGACAAAACCTGTCAGGCCCAGCAACTACCCAAAGAAACGCTGCTTATCAAAAAGGGTGACGTGCTGATCTGGCACGCAGCGCTGGCGCACGGCGGCGGGGTCATCACCAACCCGGAGCAAACGCGCAAATCGTACGTGTGCCACTACTCCACCGAAGAAGCGCTGCCGTTTCACCGCAACCGCCCCACCGAAGTACCTATTAAACAGGACTACAACGGCCTGTACATTTACAACAACCCCGCCCTGCCGCAGTCGGAGGATACGATGACTTAGAGGTACTTGGTTCTTTTCTTTTTTACTTTAAACGTAAAACATACCATGGGCTTCGAAGAAAGCATTCTCCTGTTTCTCTTGTTTGGACTTGTTACACTATTTGTATTTTCGGTTATTTTTCTACTTAAAAAACCTATTGATACTACCGTTAAGATATTCTGGGTTATTCTCATGGGGTTGCTTCCCTATTTAGGTGTTATAGCCTTTTGGGTATGGCATTTTTCAGAAAAAATTTCGGTTGGCAAGCCGGTTCGTTAGGGTGCTCTCGATGTTAAGGTACTTTTCCCAAGAATAAATGAAGAAGAGGGAGGGCATTCGCGCTCCCTCTTTATATTTTTGCCGAATCATTCGCCGTTATTGCTCCATGAAAAACACATTCCTTCGTTTGGTAGTATTGCTGGTGGCGCTGGTTGGCCTCAACGGGTTGGCTTCGTTGGTGTACGTCCGGCTGGACCTGACCGAAGACCGCCGCTTTACCGTATCGGAAGCGACCAAACGCTTGTTACAGAACCTGGACCAGGACGTGCACGTGACGGTGTACCTGTCGGGCGACTTCCCGCCGGGCTTCGAAAGGCTCGAAAACGCCACGCGCGAAACCCTCGAAGAATTTACCACCTACGCCAACGGACGGCTAACGTACCAGTTTGTCGACCCTTCGGTGGCTACCTCTGAGCAGCAGCGCCAGCAAAACTACGGCGAACTGGTAGCGATGGGGCTCACGCCGACCAACCTTTTTGCCAACGAGGACGGTAAACGAACCGAGAAAATTATTTTCCCCGCGGCCCTGGTGCGATCCGATACGCTGGGCGTACCCGTGCAGCTCCTGAAAGGCAACCGGAGTAGTAGCTCGGAAGAGCAGCTCAACCAGTCGTACGAGGGCGTAGAGTTCGAGCTGGCGTCGGCCATTCGGGAGCTCACGCAGCCCGAGCGCAAGCGAGTAGGCTTGCTGGTGAGCCACACGCAGGTACCTCCCGCCCGCCTGTCGGACCTGATCGCCACCCTTCAGCAGCGGTACGACGTATTTCTGGATGTTAATAATCCCAATTCGTACGAAGGGCTGGACGCGCTGCTGGTTCTTAAGCCGGACCTCCCTTTCTCGGACGACGAAAAGTACAAGCTCGACCAGTACGTGGTCAACGGCGGTAACGCCCTGTTTTTTGTCGACGGTGCCCGCGTAGACAGCGTCAGCATGGAAGGTACCTTCGCCCAGCCGCTCGACCTCAACCTGGGCGATCTGTTTTTTGGCTGGGGCGTGCGCGTCAATGCCGACCTGGTGAAAGACCTCAACGCGGCCCTGATTCCGCTCAACGTGGGTACCATGGGCGAGAGTCCGCAGATCGAGCCGGTACCCTGGCGCTTCTTTCCGCTGCTCAACAACTTCGGTAGCCACCCCATTACCCGTAACCTCAACGCTGTCTATACCCGCTTCCTGAGCTCCATTGACACCGTCAGGGGTACTTCGGCGCTGACCAAAACGCCGCTGCTGCTGACCTCCCCCTACACCCGGTCGCTGAGTACGCCCGCACTGGTGGCCTACAACGAAGCCCGCCAGCAGCCCGACCCCGCCGAGTACAGCGGCGGCGTTAAGCTGGCGGCGCTGCTAGTGGAAGGTACCTTTACGTCGCTTTTTCAAAACCGCATCCTGCCCAGCGACCCCCGGGCGGCTACCTTGCGTACCACGGGCCAGGGCGGGAAGGTACTTATCTGCTCGGACGGCGACGTGATCATCAACGATTTTGACTACAAACGCAACGCACCCCTGCCGCTGGGTTACGACCGCGTGACGCAGAACATCTTTGGCAATAAGGATTTTGTGCTGCACGCCGTGGACTACCTCACCGACGCCCAGGGCCTCATCACGGCCCGGACGAAGCAGATCCGGGTGCGGCCGCTAGACAAGGTGCGGGTGCAGCAGGAACGTACCCGCTGGCAGCTCCTTAACCTACTGCTGCCGGTGGGGCTGGTGGCGATTTTTGGTGGGTTACGCTACGCCTGGCGGCGCCGAAAATTTAGCGCATAGGCGTAGGGAAAGCGTTATTTTTTCTACTTTTGTTTTTTAGAGAGAAAATCTAAGCTTTACCCACGAAAACTAAGTATCTTCGCTTGATTAAGCCGCTCTCAACCCAGCCTGTGGCGCGCTTTCAAACCTAGGGCTATTCACTTGATAATATTTTACAGCTATTGCTTATGAAATTTGTCGTATCCTCCTCGGTGCTACTCAAACAGCTTTCGGCCATCAATGGTGTCGTTTCGACGAATCCGATCGTGCCCATACTGGAGAATTTTTTATTCAAACTCGAAGGCAACATCCTGACGGTTACGGCGTCGGATCTGCAAACCGTGATGATCACGGAGATCGAGGTGGAAGCCGGCGATAAAGGAGCCATAGCCGTACCGGCCAAGCTGCTGCTGGACACGCTGCGGGGGCTTCCCGAGCAGCCCATCACACTCAATGTGGACGAAGAAACCTTCGGCACGGAGATCATCTCGGACAACGGCCGCTACAAACTATCGGGCGAAAACCCCATTGATTTTCCCAAAACCCCTTCCGTAAACCGCGGGCAAGCCGTGGAGTTTTCGTCGTCTGCGCTGGGATCGGCCATTGCCAACACCCTTTTTGCCACCAGTACCGACGACCTGCGCCCGGCCATGACGGGGGTTTTTATCCAAATGGGTGCCGAAAACGCCACTTTCGTGGCTACCGACGGCCACCGGCTGGTCCGGTACCGCCGCACCGACATCAAGGCTACCGCCGATACGTCCATGATCATTCAGCGCAAGGCCCTGAACCTGCTTAAATCCTGTCTTCCCTCGGAGGACATGACCGTGAAAGCGGAGTTTACGTCGTCCAACGCCTTTTTTAGCTTTGGGAATATTCGGATGATCTGTCGGCTCATCGACGAGCGTTTTCCGGACTACGAAAACGCCATCCCGACCAACAACCCCAACACGCTTACGATCAACCGCGCTGAAATGCTCAACTCTCTGAAGCGGATTTCGATCTACTCCAACCGCACCACCCACCAGGTACGGCTGAAAATGACGCTCAACGACCTGGTGATTTCGGCGGAAGACCTCGACTACTCCAACGAAGCCAACGAGAAGCTGATGTGTGAGTACAACGGCGACGACATGGAGATTGGCTTCAACGCCAAGTTCCTGATTGAGATTTTGAGCAATCTTTCCTGCAAAAACATCACCTTTGAGCTCTCGGCCCCCAACCGCGCCGGGCTCATTATCCCCGTGGAGCAGGAAGACAACGAAGACATTCTGATGCTGGTGATGCCCGTGATGCTGAATACTTACGCGTAAGGCAGCAGCTACCCCAAGGTACTTCCCGAATGGATACAAAAGGCGCTCACCGGAAACGGCGAGCGCCTTTTTTTGTGAATAAAGTACCCGGTAATGGGTTATGAAAGAAGTTTTTGAGCGGGCGGCGTAGGAAGTACCTTAAAAAACGTTAGGTACTTGTAACCACCCATTAAACTTCGGGTGGCGAGCGGTATCCAAGGGAGTAAAATGGGCAGAACGTATGAAAGAGACGGCGGATTACTCCAAACTACTTCACCTTTACCGACGAGCGGGCCTGGGTTCACTGCCGCCGCGGGAAGTACCCCTCCGAAAGGCCGTAGCATCACTCTTCCAAATTAGCGAATCCTTTACGCCGATTGAAGTGATCTCGGCGGCGGAAGTAGCGCGGCAGCGGCAGGAGACCCGGCAAACCATGATGGCCGGAGCCGACCCCAAAGCGACCGTCAAAGACCGGCTCAAAGAAAACCAGGAGCTCACCCGTGACCTCAACGTAGCCTGGATCAACCAGATGGCCACGAGCCAGGAGGCCCTTAGGGAGCGCATGGCGCTGTTTTGGCACGGGCACTTTGCCTGCCGCATCCAGCAGCAACCCTACCTGGTACAGAACTACCTCCATACGCTTCGTCGCCACGCCCTGGGCCACTTCGGCGACCTGCTCATGGCGGTGTCTAAGGAGCCCGCCATGCTGCAATTTTTGAACAACCAGCAAAACCGCAAGAATAGCCCCAATGAGAACTTTGCCCGGGAGGTGATGGAGCTCTTTACGCTGGGCCGTGGGCACTACACCGAAAAAGACATCCAGGAAGCCGCCCGCGCCTTTACCGGCTGGCGGTATAGCCCCGAGGGTACTTTTGTGTTTCAGGAACGCCTGCACGACCCCGGCTCCAAGACCTTCCTGGGCCGCACGGGTACCTTCCGGGGCGAGGATATTATCCAAATCCTGCTGGAAGAAAAACAAACCGCCCGCTACCTCACCGAAAAACTCTACCGATCGTTTGTCAATGAAGTACCCCACCCGGCGCGCATCGACGCGCTGGCCGAGGGCTTCTACCGCTCGGGCTACGACATCGGGAAGCTGATGCGTACTATTTTTGAAGCCGATTGGTTTTATGACGAATCCAACCGGGCCAGCCTGATCAAGTCGCCCGTGGAGCTTTTAGTGGGGATGCAACGAACGCTAAGTACCACCGTGACCGACAAGCAGTCGCTGCTCTACGTGCAGAAGGTACTTGGGCAGGTACTTTTATACCCGCCCAACGTGGCGGGCTGGCCCGGTGGCTACAACTGGATCGACAGCTCGAGTTTGCTGTTTCGGATGCAGCTTCCCTTTATGCTGGCGGGTACTTTGGAGTCGAAAGTACAGAGCAAGAACGACGGCGACGTGAATACCCAGGCCCTGAATCGCCGGGGCCGTAGCCTCAAGGCTACCATCGACTGGGACCGCTGGGCGCAGACTTTCCAAAAAGTACCCCCGAAGGAGCTGCCCACCGTGGTAGCCTCGCGCTTGCTGGCGGTACTTCCGGCGGCGGGCGTGCTGACGGACATCACCCAAAAAGCGGGCGCTTATACCGACCGTACGGCCCAGATCAGGTACCTGACGCTGGCTTTTATGAGCCTGCCCGAGTACCAGGTCGGCTAATTCACTTCAACCAGCTCCCGCATGAAACGACGCACCTTTATCCGAAACTCAGGCTTCGCTACGGCGGGCACCATGTTGATTCCCCACTTCCTGAAAGCCTACGAGCAGCGCCCGGAACCAAGCCAGGCCGATAAGGTACTGGTCGTGATCCAGCTTTCGGGGGGCAACGACGGGCTCAATACCGTGGTGCCTTACCGTAACGACATCTACTACCGCGAGCGGCCCGTGCTGGGCATTGAGCGCGCCAAGGTACTTGCGCTCAATGACGAAATAGGTCTCAACCCGGCGCTCGAGCCGCTACGCCGCCTCTACGACGACGGGCGGGTACGTATCCTGAACAACGTAGGGTACCCCAATCCGGACCGGTCGCACTTCAGGGCGATGGACATCTGGCAAACGGCCAGCGACGCCGACGAGTACCTTAGCACCGGCTGGCTGGGCAGGTACCTCGACGCCGCCTGTAGCGGCTGCGCATCCAGTCCGCACCAGCTGCTCGAAATCGACGATACCCTCAGCCTGGCGCTCAAAGGCCAGCGCAGCAACGGCCTGGCTACGCTCAACCCCGAGCAGCTTTACAAGCAAACCCAAAACGGCAATCTGGCGCGCCTGGCCAAGGTGCCGTCTGCCGCCGAAGACGACCACAGCCCCGTGGGGTACCTGTACAAAACCCTGGCCGAAACCACCTCCAGTGCCAAGTACCTCTACGAAAAAGGCAAGATGCAGCGCAGCACGGCTACCTACCCCACGCACGAGCTGGGCAAGCGGCTCAAGACCATCGCCGAGTTGATCATCTCGGGCATCGACACGCACGTATACTACGTCTCCATCGCGGGCTTTGATACGCACGTGGGCCAGCGTGCCCAGCAGGATCGGCTGCTAAAACAGTACGCGGAAGCCGTGGAGGTATTCATGAACGATCTGAAAGCCAACGGGCAGCTGGACCGTACCCTGGTTCTGACTTTCAGCGAGTTTGGGCGGCGTGTGAAGCAAAACGCCAGCAACGGAACCGACCATGGCACGGCCAACAACGTGTTCCTGCTGGGCGGCCCGCCGCGCGCTTCGGTGGTGTACAACGAAGCGCCGGATTTGACCAACCTGGAAGGCGGCGACCTCCGTTACTCCCTCGACTTCCGCGACGTCTATGCCTCGCTGCTTCGGGATTGGCTGCGGGTCGATGATGAACGCATTCTGAGTAAGGGTTTTAAAGGATTAAAAGGGCTTCTTTCGTAGTAACCAAAATTAGCTCAAGTACCCCTTTGCAGGTACTTGAGCTAATTTCTTTTTTTTATGAATATTTCTCTTAATATTTGTAGGAAATTGGCAGCCTATTGTGAAACGTATACTGGCACTCGGGACTATTTGCCTACTGATGCTCAATGCATTGGGGTACTTTCCCGTGTATTTTTGTATGCAAATGAAGGCCCAGGCCGACATGCAGCAGCGCCTGGATACGCACACCTTTGGCGAAGAAGAGCTTTTCACGATCAAAATTCCCCTTAACCTACCCTACTGGACCGAAACCCGCCACGCGCCCGAGCGCATTGACGGGCAGATCCGCTACAACAACGAGTTTTATAAGCTCTACAAACAGCAAGTCGTGGGCGATACGCTAGAGGTACTTTGCGTAAAAGACCACACCGAAAAAGCCCTGCTCGATTCGCTGACCGAATGGGTCAAGATTACTGTAACGGGTCTGCCGGGTACTTCCGAAAAAGCCTCGACGCTGGTCAGCTACCTCATCAAAGAGTACTTTTCTTCCTCACGCCAGGTACTTTTTTTCTTCTACGAATGGGTGGTACAGTCGCCCCTAAGTACCTCGCCGACGCTTAGCTGGTCGGCTCCCTGGCTTTCGCTCACCAGCCCGCCGCCGCAGCTGCTGGGGTAGTTCACTTCTTACTATGTACCGTTTCTAACTGTCTTTTTCTTTCAGGAAACCAAGACAGGTTCTGTGTATTCGATCTGGCTTGAGCCGGAGCGCGATGTATACGCATAGGTACATTCTTGAATTAAGTACTATTTCATTTTTTTTCTTATTGACATGAAAACGTCTAGCTATATAGGTATTATTCTACTTTGCTTAAGTACCCTACTGGCCCAGGGGCAGGGCTGCGTGGCGGTGCGCCACATGAGCTGCGCCGCGCCGGGAGCGGGTACTTCGTCGGAGTTTTTTCAACAACGCAACGGCCAGTGGCAGGTCAACATGGGTTATAGGTACTTCCGCTCGTTCCGGCACTTCCGGGGCGATCACGAAGAAAAAGAGCGCGTGGAAATGGGCACCGAGGTCATCAACCTCTCCCACGCGCTGGACCTGGGGATTTCCTACCAACCTACCAACCGCCTTTCTTTTTCGGTGAATGTACCCTTGCAGTACAACGACCGCTCCTCACTCTACGAGCACTACGGCAACAGCCTCACGGCCAACCCGGAGCAAAAGCGCTTTCATACTTACTCGCAGGGGATCGGCGACCTGCGCCTGTCGGGCTCGTACTGGGTACGGGACCCTTTCGCGCTGCCCAAGTTCAACTTTGCGCTGGGGGCGGGTATCAAACTACCTACCGGCAATAAAAGCGTGACCGGAGAATTCCATAAGCTGGACCGGGAAGGCCGCGACTACGTCATCGTGAAGCCGGTGGATCAATCCATTCAACTGGGCGATGGGGGTGTGGGTTTCAGCGTCGAGCTCCAGGGCTACGCGCAGCTGTCGCCAAAGCTGACGGCCTACTTCAACGGCTTTTACCTCTTCAATCCCCGCGAAACCAACGAGGTAGTGCGGAGCCCCGAAGCCTCTACCCTCAATCCCATCACAGGGTACTTCTCCGTAGCCGACCAGTACGCCGGGCGGGCGTAAGCTACGGCTTTGCACACTACTTCTCGCTGATGCTGGGAGGTCGCGTGGAAGGCATTCCCGCCCACGATGCCATTGGCGGTAGCAAAGGGTTTCGTCGTCCGGGCTACATTGTGTCGGTGGAGCCGGGCGTGGCCTACATGAAAGGCAAGTTCTCGGCGGCGCTGACGGCCCCGGTGGCCGTGTACCGCAACCGCATCAAGAGCTACGCCGACCGGCAGGACCCCACGGGCCAGGCCCATGGCGACGCGGCCTTTGCCGACTACCTCATTTCGGTTAACGTAAGCCGCTGGTTCTAGCCTGATTTTTTGTGTGCCCCCACCGCTGGGGTAGTTTGGGATCTTTATTTATAACCTACTGATGAGAAGAAAATTAATAGGCTGTTTAGTACTGCTGGTGGTAGTACTTTACGGAAACGTAGCGCGCGCCCAGATGCCGCACGACGCCATCTACATGCCCAAGAAGCAAATTTGCCTGGCCGGAATGTACGGCCACAGCCGTTGGAACCAGTACTGGGAAGGCTCCCTCAAGCGGGAAAACTTCAACCTGGGTACCCACACCACGCAGAGCGTGATGCTGATGCCCGCCATCGGGATCACCGACCGCCTCAACGTGATTCTGGCCGTACCGTACGTCTGGACCCGTACCAGCGCGGGAAACCTCCTGGGCCAGGAAGGCTTTCAGGACTTTTCGGGCTGGCTAAAGTACAAGGTACTTGATTTCCGGGGCCTATCCCTGCACGGGGTTGTGGGCGGCTCGATACCCATGGGCAACTACGTGCCTGACTTCCTGCCGATGTCGATCGGGATGCAGGCCAAAACCGCTACGGGGCGGCTCATTGTGAACTACACGCACCCCGCCACGGGCCTGTACCTGAACGGCCACGGGAGCTACTCCTGGCGCAGTAAGATTCGGGTAGACCGCGATGCGTACCAAGCTCACGACCGGGTTTATAACACCAACGAAGTGGGGGTACCTAACGCCATAGATATGGGCGTGCGCCTGGGGGTACTTAAGCCCAAATGGCAGCTGGAAGCCTTTACGGAGCGTTTTTCCTGCGTGGATGGCGATTACATCCGCCGTAACGACATGCCTTTTCCGACCAATAAAATGGAGATGACTACCGCGGGGCTTTACGGCAAAATACAGCCTAAGCAGCTAGGCCTAAACGCCCGGGTAGGCCGGGTGTTGGAGGGACGAAACGCCGGGCAGAGCTGGAGCTATACCGTAGGAGTACTGTACCAATTTAACTATTTGAAAAAATGAAAAAATATTTCCAACATACCTTCCTAAAAACCAGCCTGCTGGTCGTGGGCTGTCTGCCCATGGTGACGTCGTGCGAGAAAGAAATAATGGAACCCGTACGGAATAGCTATGTACCCATAAGTGTGGATGCCAACGCGGGCACCTGGAAAACCTACCTCCCGACGGCGGCGGAAATCACCGTACCGGCTCCCAAAGCGACTTCGTCGCCGGAGTACCTGGCGGAGCTGGCTAATGTCAAGCAGCTTTCGGCCTCGCTGACGAAAGAACAACAAGAAAAAGTAGCCTACTGGGGAGCCGGTGCTGTGTACCGCTGGAACGAGATTGGCCGGGAGCTATC
Source organism: Rhabdobacter roseus (assembly GCF_014202275.1). Taxonomy (GTDB): domain Bacteria; phylum Bacteroidota; class Bacteroidia; order Cytophagales; family Spirosomataceae; genus Rhabdobacter; species Rhabdobacter roseus. Next base: position 260,213 of record NZ_JACHGF010000001.1, read on the forward strand.
GGCCAAATACAACCTGCCCCCCGCCTCCAATGCCGAGGGAAAGTACCCCCTGCCGGACGCCGCCAATCCCCTGGCTGACCCTAAGTTTCCGTTTGCCAACCCGCCCTACACGGCCCGCGCCCTGGCGTATCTGAGCGTAGCCCAGTACGATGCCCTGGTACTAACCTGGAAGCATAAGTATGCCTATAAGCGCCAGGCCCCCTCCGAGGTAGATGGTTCCATCAAGGCCTTGCTTCCGGTGTCGGGTATTCCGGCTTATCCTTCGGAAGATGCCGTCGTGGCGGCATCTTCCTTCGTGATCCTGAAAGCGATGTTTCCGGGCGAAGTACCCTTTCTGGAACAGAAACTAAAAGAGCATCAGGATGCCCGGCTGTGGGCGGGTATGAACGTAGCCAGCGACCTCAAGGCCGGGGTAGACCTGGGCAACGCCGTGGCGGCTCAGGTCATGAACCGCGCCCGAACCGACGGTATGTCGGCCTCCAACAACCAGGCCCTGACCCCCGGCATGATCAAGCTGGCCAAAAACCTGGGCGTGAAAACACCCTGGATGAGCCAGGAAACCCCCGCCCGCCCGCCCATGCTACCCAACTACGGAGCCGTACAAACCTGGAATTTTGACAAAAGTACCTTGGTGAAAATCCGTCCGGCGTTGCCACACCTAGAGGGCTCCGCTGAGTTTGAGAAAGACTTGAATGAGCTCCGTTCCATTCAAAAAAACCAAACTCGTGAGCAGGCTCGCATTGCCAACTACTGGGCCGACGGCGTAGGCAGCTACACACCGCCGGGCCACTGGCTCCGTACGGCCGCCAACGTGGCCCACGAAGCGAAGTACAGCGAAGTGCGCATGGCCCGTACCCTGGCGCTGGTAGGTACTTCCCTCATGGACGCGGGCATTGGCTGCTGGGACGCCAAGTTCTACTACTATACGCCCCGCCCGCAGCAGTTTGGTCTCAAAACCTCGGTAGGCTTGCCCAATTTCCCGTCTTATACCTCGGGCCATTCAACCTTCTCATCGGCAGCGGCAACCGTGCTAGGGTACCTCTTCCCCCAGCAGGCCAAGCGCTTCGACGAGTTGGCTCTGGAGGCGTCTAACTCCCGCGTTTACGGACTGATCCATTACCGCGTAGACTGCGAAATGGGATTGAAGCACGGAAAGGTCATTGGTGAGTACGCCATTGCGCGCGGAAAAGCCGACGGTTCAAACCTATAGCAGCCCAGGACATGCCTCACATACATCTCCCCGAGCACCTGCCGGGTATCACCGGCTTGCTTGAGTACCGGCTCGACACGGCTTTGCCCATTCGGGAGCTGACGCAACTGCTATTGAGGGGTGATTCGTCACTCTCTGAAGGCGAACGAGAGCTGATTGCCACCTTGATATCAACCCGAAACAAAACCGCCTTTTGTACGGCCGCTCATACCAGCGCTGCCGAAATGCTTTTGGGCGATGGTACCTTGGTGGAGCAGGTAAAGCAAAATTACGAAACGGCGCCCGTCAGCGAAAAGATGAAAGCGTTGCTTCATATAGCGGCTCTGGTCCAAAAGAGCGGGAAAGCCGTGACGCCTGATGCCGTGGAGCGGGCCAAAAACGCGGGGGCCACGGATCGGGAGATTCACGATACGGTGCTGATTGCCGCTCTGTTCTGCCTGTACAACAAATACGTGGACGGACTTGCTACGGCGCTGCCCGCTGATGAAAGTTACTACTCACTTTTAGGAAAACGCATCACAGAGAAAGGCTACATGAGGCCTCCCGGCGGCTATCCGCCTCCTAGCTAGCTAGGTACCTGCTTGTATGGTTTGTTTTCATTCTTTACCCCATCCATTTTGAGGTAAACAGAGAACCTATTTACCCATTTTCTATCTGAAAAATCAATGAGAATATATTTAGTACTAATTCTGCTCTTAGGGCAAGTAGGGGTAACGTGGGCCCAAACCCAGCCCATTGTGGGTACTGTTCGGGACGCAGAGACCCAACTGCCCCTGGTAGGAGCAAGCATTAAACTGAAAGGTACCCAACAAGGTACCGTCAGTAACGCAAGGGGGTACTTTGAGCTCTCAGGTACCTTACCCTCAACGGTCATTGTTTCGATGGTTGGGTATGAAAGCCAGGAGATTAAGGTTTCCGACAAGACGCCTCTGGCCCTAACGCTTCGCTCGGTAAGTACGGAGCTAAACCAACTTGTGGTCTCGGCATCCCGCATTGAAGAAAGCAGTCTGACGTCTCCCATTACCATCGAAAAAATGGATGCGCGAGCTATTCAGCAGGCTCCGGCCGCTACCCTTTTTGAGTCCTTGAATAACCTCAAAGGGGTCGATATGGTGACGAGCGGACTTACGCTACGCCAGATCAATACCAGGGGCTTCAATAACGTAGGCAATAGCCGCTTTATGCAACTAACCGACGGCGTCGATAACCAGTCGGCGGGCTTGGGTTTTGCGGCAGGAAGCTTCTTTGGTGTTTCGGATCTGGATGTCGAATCGATCGAGCTTATTCCGGGGGCGGCTTCGGCCTTGTACGGGCCAACGGCCTTCAACGGGCTACTCATGACCACCACCAAGAATCCTTTTGACTACCAAGGGCTTACCATACAACAGAAGGTCGGCGTCAACCACGTCAATGATCCGGCGGGCGGCGGTGCCAAGCCCTTTTTTGAAACCGCCCTGCGCTACGCTCATGCGTTCAGTAACCGACTGGCTTTTAAAGTCAATGCATCCTATCTGAAAGGTACCGACTGGTATGCTACTGATTACTCGGATATTGATCGTAACACGCCCCCCGGCGAACGCGGCACGGCGAATCCTGGGCGTAACGGACTCAATATCTACGGCGATGAAGTGGCGGCCACGCTACCAGGGATTGGACGGGTGTCCCGTACGGGCTACTTCGAAAAGGACGTAACCACGTACGATGTATATAGCATTAAAACGAATGCGGCGCTTCATTACCGGATTTCAAATAGCCTCGAAGCTATTTATCAGATTAACCTTAATCAAGGTACGGCCAACTTTACCAGCAGCAGCCGCAACATGTTGCGCGACTTTCGCTTTACCCAGCAGCGCCTGGAGCTAAAAGGTACTAACTTCTTTGTGCGGGCCTATTCCGTAGCCGAAAACTCCCAAAACTCCTACAATACCCGCTCCTTGGGGCAGTTTATTAACCGTACCTGGGTGCGCGATCTCAACGGTAACGTCGTGCCCGTCAACCAGGCCGATGCTACCTGGTTTGAGCGGTACGGAGCGGCTTACCGCGGGGCGGTCGGTGGGGTAGTAGGGCAAAATCATGAGGTAGCCCGCGCCTTTGCTGATCAGGGCAGAGTGCAGCCAGGTACCCCAGCGTTTGAACGGGAAAAAGAGAAATACACCCAGCTGTATGGCCTGCAAGGAGCGGGTGTGTTTAGCCTATGCAAGATGTACCACGCCGAAGGCCTTTACGATTTTACACCTTATTTCAGAGTAGTCAGTATACAGGCCGGGGGTAATGTGCGCTACTACGATATGCAAACCAACGGTACGCTTCTGGACGATAAAGAAAACAGGGTGCGGGTACCCGAATACGGGGCTTTTGTTCAGGCCTCCAGAGCGCTCCTGCGGGAGAAGTTGAAAATAACGCTGTCGGGTCGGTTTGATAAAAACCAAAACTTTGCCGGAAATTTTACGCCGCGGGCTTCGGCCGTTTATACCGTTCAGGAAAACCACCATTTCCGGGCCAGCTACCAAACCGGTTTTCGTAACCCGACGGTCGTAGACCAATTCATTAAACTGAACGTTGGGCCTTTGATTCTGCTAGGCGGAGCCCCTTCCAACTCCGCGGGACTTAATGCCTACGAAAATTCATTTACTGCCGCTTCGGTAGGAACATTTGGCGGGGCCTTTGGCCAAGAAACGGCCACGGGGACGCCTTTCCCGGAGGCCGTTGCGAAGCACAAAGACAAGCTAGTGAAATCCAAGGTACCCTACATCCGTCCGGAGCAGATGCGGGCCTTTGAGGTAGGATATAAAGGGGTACTTCGTAACCGAATCTTGCTGGACGCCAGCTATTACTACGGTAGCTACACCAACTTCCTGATCAATCAGGTCGTCATCAGGCCCAACAGCGCCTCCGTGACCCTGCCCGACGGAAGTATCAACCCAGCCGCCGCTCAGGAAATCTTGAGCACGGCTACCCGGCAGACCTTTCAACTGTACACGAATGCGTCTGACCAAGTATCCACTCACGGAGCTAGTGCGGGGCTGACGGCCTTGCTGGCGGGGGGCTACCGGTTGGGGGCCAATGCTACCTGGGCCCAATTTAACATTCTGGATGCTAACCCGAATAACGTACCGGCCTTTAATACCCCGCGCTGGAAAACCAACGTAACCTTCAGCAATGCCCGCCTCACCAACCATATTGGTTTTAGTCTGGCTTGGCATTGGCAAGAGGCTTTTTTGTGGTACGGCACGTTCACGGAAAACCTTCCGGGCGAAGTACCCGCCTACAGCCTGATCGACGCACAGATTTCCTACAAACTACCTAAGCTGAAATCAATGCTTAAGCTTGGGGCTTCCAACCTAGGCAATAACTACGTCGTGCAAGCCTACGGCTCGCCAGCCATTGGAGGCCTTTACTACCTAAGTGTAACCTTTGACGATTTACTACGATGAAAAACAAGTACTTCCAGTTTGTGCTCTGCATGGGTAGTTATATGTTCGGCGGTACGGTAGCGACGCTCATGTCGGTATATTTACCCGTGGCTGTACCCGAACTTATAGGTGCCGCGGGCGAGCCCGCTACCGAAGCCCGCCTCAGTGAGGTGAGCGCTTACATTGGGGCTGCTTTTCTGTACGGATGGGTAGTGGGCGGCCTATTGTTCGGGGTGGTCAGCGACCGAATCGGGCGAATGAAAGCGCTCATTTTCGTCACGGGGCTGTACGGGGTAGCTACGCTCCTAACAGCTTTCGCTTCTACCTGGCAACTCGTGGTTATGAGCCGTTTTGTGACGGGCATGGGCGTAGGAGGTGTGCTGCTGGTTTCTACGGTATACTTGTCCGAGGTTTGGCCCGAACGCACCCGCCCCATTGCCTTAGGTATCTTGGCGGTCGCATTCCCCCTGGGCATCGTGGGCTCGGGCGGGCTGAATGTTTTCTTTGCCGAGTGGCGACAAGCCTTTTGGCTTGGTAGTATTCCTATCCTGATCGCCCTGGCTATGATCGGCTCTTTGGTCGAATCGGCCGCCTGGGAAAGTACCCGTACCGACAAACGTGCGTTATCTCCCAACCTGCTGGATTCCGGCCATAGGCCCAATCTCATTACGGGGATAGTGGTTTTTGGTTCGGTACTGATTGGCCTTTGGGGGATCTTTTCCTGGCTACCTACCTGGATCCAGTCGCTCTTAGACGCCCACCAAACCGGGCAGCAGGAGCGAGGCTTTATCATGATGCTCCTAGGGCTGGGAGGTATTGCGGGAGGCATGCTCTCGGGCTTTCTGGTTAAGGTTATGGGCAATCGTAACACCCTGCTCGTTACGTTTTCGGGCTGCTTGCTGGTCTGTTTGCTCTTATTTTTGACCAATCGGCAGTTCAATACCCTTATCTATCTAGAAACGGCCCTGCTATCGCTGTTTTTTGGACTCAGCCAAGGTACCTTGTCCAGCTTTATCCCTCGCCTGTTTCCTACGCTCATCCGAGCTACGGCTACGGGGCTATGCTTCAATGTAGGCCGGTTTTTTACAGCTACGGCGGTCTTTTTTGTGGGGGCGCTAGTTAGCACGCTGGGTGGGCTAGGAAATGCCCTGCTGTTTTTTTCGTTGGCATTTTTCGTTGCGCTGGTTGCAACCTACCTAAGCCGGGATGCAACCTCATACGGTATTTCTTGATTACGAACTACTCCTAGTAACAACCACTCATTTTCAGAAACGATGCCCTATATCGCACTCCCCGAAGGCTACCCCGGTATCCGCAGCCTGGCCGCTTACCGGCCCGACACCGGCGCGGCCTTATACGCTTTGGCCGAAGCCCTTTTGCGCGGCGATTCCGCGCTGAGCCAGGCCGAAGGTGAACTGATCGCGACGTTTACCTCTTCCTTGAACGACTGTACGTTCTGCGCCAGTAGCCACGCAGCTGCGGCCAGGTACCTGTTTGCTACGGACCAAGTGCTGGTAGATGCGGTCCTGGCCGACTACCAAACGGCACCCATTTCGGACAAAATGAAGGCGTTGCTCACGATTGCAAAACGGGTACAACAGGACGCCCGCACGGTGTCAGAGGAGGTAGTCGAGGTAGCGCGACAGCAGGGGGCCACCGACCGCGAAATCCACGATACGGTACTGATTGCGGCTACTTTTTGTATGTTCAATCGCTACGTCGACGGATTGGCTACGCTAACGCCCACCGATCCCGCTGCGTACGAACCGATGGGTGAGCGCATGGCAACCCTCGGTTACGTACCCCCCAAAGTAGAACGCTAAACGTACTAGGTTAACACAAACGCACAATTCCATCACTCTTCCAATCGCTATGGCTCATATTCAACTACCCGACGGCTTACCTGGTATTCGCGGCCCCATGGCCTTTAGTCCTCAAACCGCCGAGCCGTTAAATGCGCTGGCCAATGCCCTTTTGCAGACCGACGACGGGCTGAGCCGCGCTGAACGGGAGCTCATCGCTACCTGCGTTTCGGCACTCAATGATTGTTTTTTCTGCCAGACTATCCACGGGGCCGTAGCGAGCCACTACCTGGGCCAGGAGGGCGAAACAGTAGTAAATGCCGTTCGTTGCGATTACCGCCAGGCGGCCTTGTCCGATAAAATGAAAGCCTTACTGGCCATTGCTGAAAGTGTGCAGCGCGGTGGTAAACACGTAAGCCACGAGCAGGTCGCTGCGGCCCGGAGCGAGGGTGCTACCGATAAAGATATTCACGATACGGTGCTGATTGCCGCGGCTTTTTGCATGTTTAATCGGTACGTAGACGGCCTGGCCACCGCCGCCCCCACTGACCCCGCTCTGTACCGAACGCGGGCGGCCAAGGTGGCCGAGCAGGGGTACACGGCTCCCGATGGGTACCGTCCCCCCCAGCCACAGACAAAAGAATTACATTAGGTTGACTTAATCAGAAACCCCCGATGGCTTCCATTGGGGGTTTTTATCCTTACTTAGCTTGAAAAACAGACCGGGACTTCAATTCTACTCTTTCCGTATGAAATACCTTTTCTACCTGGGGATAGGGGTACTTATCCTCTTCGAAATAGCGAATGTCTACTTTATCATGCCCATGCCGGGTAGCCAGCGTATGCGGAGCATTGATGTCGCGTACTTTCTTTATACCTGGCGCTGGGTGTTTCGGGGGGTGGCCCTTTTACTGATAGTAGTCGGGCTCCGCTCGGCCTACCGAGCCGCCCGCTGGGGGGTAGTGGGGGGCGTGGTGGCGGCCCTAGCGGTAGCCTATGCTTTCAATTTCCGGATGGCCGCCGACGTCATGTTTTATCAACCCCACGAGCTATCCATGTTGCCCGCGTCTCAAAGCGTCGTTGAGCCGGAAAAACTGGTACTTGGGGTAGCCATCGACGGACAGGCGAAAGCGTACCCCATCCAGTACATTGGCTACCATCACCAGGTGGTCGATAGCCTGGCCGGAAAGCCCATCATCGTGACCTACTGCACCGTATGCCGCACGGGGCGGATCTTCGAGCCGCGCGTAAACGGCCAACCCGAAACCTTCCGACTGGTGGGGATGGATCACTTCAATGCCATGTTTGAAGACGCCACGACCCGCAGCTGGTGGCGTCAGGTTAACGGCGAGGCCATTGCGGGTACCTTGAAGGGCCAGCAGCTTCCCGAGGTACCTTCGCAGCAAATGACGCTCCGGCAGTGGCTGGCCCTCTACCCGCATAGCCAGGTCATGCAGCCGGACTCGGCTTTTGGGGATATATACAAAAAAATGGAACCCTACGAAACCGGCGGTGGTAGCAGTGCGCTCACCAAGCGCGACAGCACCTCCTGGCAGGAAAAATCATGGGTCGTGGGTGTGCAGGAAGGTACTTTGAGCAAAGCCTATGACTGGAATGAGCTCGTAGAAGCGCGTAGCATCAATGATCAGCTGGGCTCGAAAGCCGTGGCCGTAGTACTGGCGGCGGACAATCAGAGCTTTTTTGCCTTCATCCGGCCCGACCGCACCCAGCCGCTGAGCATCCAGAACGACACGCTATGGTACCAAAACCAGCCCTACTCGCTACTGGGTGCGCCCCTGCGCGGTGGCGCAGCACCGCTTCAGCCTCTGAGGGCTTACCAGGAGTTCTGGCACAGTTGGCGTACTTTTCATCCGACTACTGAGGTTTACAAAAATTAGCTACCGCAAGGTACCTTGAGAATAGGTACCTATTCGTCGCTGTCGTCTTTGCCCGTCGTGATGCGTTTGATGGCCTCTAGGATGGTTTGCCAAATCACCGTAAAAAACGACTGGTCGTGGGTGCGATCCAGGGACGCCTCGCCTATCCGGGCCGTGCGATTTCCTCTGGGATTATTGGATTGGATCACGATGTTGTTCAGAATGTTGCTGATGAACGAGCGCTTCTCCAACTCGCCGCTGTCTTCGTCCAGCTTAAGTACCTTGGCTTTCAGGTCTTCGTACTCCATCCGCATCGTAATGTGCGACCGCCGCGCCGTGGCCCGGATGTTAAAATCCAGCAACGACAGATGCCCCGACTCCACCCCCGCCAGTGCCAGGGGCCTTGTTACCTCATCAACCTCCTTAAGCTCGAAATTCCGCATTTTGCCGCCGCAGCGGAAGGCCCCGTTGGTCGAAGCCAGGTTAAAGTCAAAATACGCGTACAAGCGTCCCGTGCCCATAAAGCGGGTTTGTACGTTGACGAGGCAACGGGGTACCTGCGCGATCCGGGTGGTGTCGTTGGTGAGGTTGGTGATGGTGCCGTAGGTACCCTTGAACTGGATCTCGCCGCGCTGGTGGGATTTATCGTTCACTTCGCCGTAGATTACATCCGTCCCTTTGATCTTGATGGTGTCGATACGAACCGTCAAATCGGCCGCTTGCAGCAGTTGGTGCGGATAGGGTTTAAAATCTTTAGGTACCTTGGGGTAGCGCTGATCCCGAAAAATATCCATAACGCCCTTCTGGATGCCTAGTTCCCGAATCCACAGCGCGCGCTCCACCAACAGCTTTCTCACATCCACCCGCTTACCCCGGATGTCGTTGAATTTTAAATCCAGACGATCGGTGGCGATACCGGCTACTTTTCCGAAGCGACTCTTGGAATACAAAGGCTTATAGTGAATTTGCTTCACGCCCAGGAGACTGTCTTGGGACGAAAGCGTCAGCTCTTGCAGGGTAAACGAGCTCAGCTTGTTACTCACCGGCAGCTTGAGGCTCTCCACGCGCAGGTCGATGGATTCGGAAAAAAGAATCCGGCTGGAATCTTTTTCGGAATCCTCGTTGAGGCGGAAATCCCTCACATGGAGTTGAAGTTGTTTGAAGTGGCTCTTCTGGGGCTCGCTCTGGTTGTTGTTGATGCTCACCACATCCACCTCTTCTAGGCTTATTTTCTTGATCCGGATGGCGTTCAGCTCGTCCCGAATGAGCTCGTAAGGCGGCTTGGATTCTTTGCTTTCGTTATAGTGGCGCTTTTTATTAGCAATAACCAAAAACGGCTTCTGAATGGCCAGTTCATCCATGGAGAGGGCTTTAAAAAGCAAAAGCTTCACGATCGAAATGCCATTCAGCCGGATTTTTTCGGTCCGCAGGTTCAGGTATTGATCGGGCGCTTTCTCCTGCTCCACCAGCCGCTGATACACGGCCGTGTCGGGCTTAAGGACAACGCCGCTTATTTCGGCATTGCCCAGCGGGATATTAATAGAAATGTCGTCGTATTGGATGCTGTACAGGCCGTCGGAGGCTTCCTGCACGGCTTGCTTCAGGGTACTATCCAGCTTTTGGTCGAAGTACCTCGGCAGTAGCCAGGAAGCCAGCAAGCTCAGGAGCAGCAGGCCGCCAAAGAAGGCCGCTAGGCCAAGGATCCATTTTCTTAAAAGTACTTTGGTGCGATCATTCATGGAGCGAGGGGATGAGAGAGAAGGTAGGTTTAGTAAACAAAAATTTCATGCCAATCCCCCCGATCGCTCTCTACAGCGCCTTGATGAATTTTTCCAGCACCTCAGCCAGGCCGGGCGTAATGGGCAGTTCGGGCTTGTTGTAGGTACCTAGGTTGGCGTTGCGCTCGGCGGGAGCATCTTTCAGAAGGTGATTCATGTCATCAAATACCCGTAGCTGCGCTTGGGGTTGGGCTTCTTTCAGGAGCCGAGCCTCTTCGAGGGGTACCTGGAGATCGTGCCCACCCTGGATAATGAGGCACGGGAGGGTCAGTTTTTTGATTTCGTCGGCGGGCGTGTAGCGCATCCAGGAAATGAGGTAGGGCTGAACACTCGGCCGAAACAGGTTGTAGAGCAAGGGGTTGGGTTTTTCTACGAGCGCGCCGCTACGCAGGCGGTCAAAGCCCCGGTAGGCGTCGTTGCGAAGGGTGTCGGGCAGGTAGGAAAGCTGCGTTTTAAGTACCTCAGCAATGTTTCGCCCTGCTCCGGCCACGGAGATGTACCCCTCAACGGCAGTGCGGCGGGCGGCCATCATGCCTACGAGCGAGCCTTCACTGTGCCCCGCAATCACGAGTTTTGAAAAACGCCCGGTCTGCCGCAGCGTATCGACCCACCGCTGGGCGTCGTCAATGAGTATATCGAACGTCATATCTTCCTCCCGCTGCCCGGCGGTGCGGCTGGCCGCGACGCCCCTTTTGTCGTAGCGTAGCACCGCCACTCCCCGCGCGGCCAGCGCTTCGGCGAGCTGTCGGTAGGCGTTACTCCGCAGGCTAGGACCGTTGCCGTCGCGGTCAGTAGCGCCGGAACCCGCAATAAACAGCACCACGGGTACCGGAGCAGCCGTGCCGGGCGGGCGCGTGAGGGTACCTTCCAGGCGGGCCGTGGGGGTAGTGAGGGTGTAGGTCTCTGACGGGACTTCCTGAGCGCTAAGCGAGAAAGGAAGGAGTACCGCTAAAAAAAGTTTTTTCATAGCTTGCCTGGCCGCGTGGTGCAAGTACCCCTTCGTTAAGGTACTTTGCATGTATTTTTACAAGAAGCAAAGATAAGGTCATGTACCCATCCACCAAAGCCCCAGCGGCTCCGCTTCAACCAAATAAATGAACTTTGATTCGGTCAGGACTGTATTGGAAATAGTTTGTGAAAAAAAATAGTGAGGGCATTCCAACCTTTTAGCCAGCGGTGGAATCATGGTAGAGAAAAAAGTAAGTGATGGAGGGCGGACTTTTCCTGGTGGTTTTAGGCCGCCTGTCCTCGCTTGCTCAGGCAGGTACTTTTTATTCACACTAACGGTAAAAAACGAAGCACCCCTACCCTTAGATGATAGTAGATGAGCAGGAACTGGTGAACGGTTGTCGCCAGCGCGACCGAATCGCCCAGAAGCGTCTATATGATGTTTTTGCGGGGAAAATGTTTGCTATTTGCCTGCGCTATATGAAGAACCGAGCCGATGCCGAAGATGTTCTGCAGGACTCCTACGTCAAAATATACGAGAACATTGACACCTTCCGGGGCGACTGCCCGCTCGAGTACTGGATTCGCTCCGTCGTGGTCAATACGGCCCTCAAGCATCTTCGCAAGCAGAAATACTGGCAAGAGATCGACGATGTCCATGCCTACGACAACTACCTGCCGGATGTCGAAGCCACACTTTCCGGATTTCAGCGGCAACAACTTACGGATTTTATTCATGAGCTGCCGCCGGGCTGCCAGACCGTCTTTAATTTATATGCCGTGGAAGGCTATCAGCATAACGAGATTGCCCAGCTTATGGGCATCTCAGAAGGTACATCCAAGTCGCAGTACGCCCGAGCTCGGACGCTGCTTCAACAAAAATTAGTAAAAGAACAACGATTCGACGATGAATCAGTCAGGAAAACAAAGTTTTGAGGAGGAGTGGAGGCGGGCTCTGGAGGATGCTTCGGAGGCTCCTCCACCGGGGGTTTGGAGTAAAATCGAAGCCCAACTCGATGAGAATGAAACGAAAGTGGTACCTCTACTACCGCAGTGGTGGCGCTCGCCCCGGCTGTGGTACGCGGCCGCGGCCATTGGGGCTTTGTTGCTAGTAAGTTGGCCTCTGTGGGACCGTTCGGAGAAAGACGGGCAAAACCGCTCGCAGGTGGCCCGGTCGGGGAGGGAAGGAAAAGGCGTTGATACAAGTACCTCGGCGGAGCCAGCGGCTCCGTCGGGTACCCCGCCGTTGGTATCTGCCCCCCGGCTGGCTGAATCTCCGGAGGTAATTTCCTCCGAAGCAAGTACCCAAGCCGAAGCTGTGAAACAACGTGCGTTGGCGCAAAGGCTAGCCGCTACGCCCCGGCGTAACGGCGCGGCAGACAAGCCTAACGCCCAAGAGCAGCCAGGTACCTCAGGTACCTTGGCGAGCCAGGTACCTTCGTGGGCCGCCGCGCCTGAGGTAGCCCTAGGCCCGGCCGATCCGTCGGCCCGGCCCGGCAGCGCAGCCCTGCTGGCCGAGGACCAGCCCGCTACAGCTTCTGAGCAGCGGCCCGAAGCGACGGCGGAGCTCGCTTTTCTGAGCCCACGGGCTATCCGGGAGCTACCGGTACATACCCAAAAAAGGTACGTCTACTACCGCTACGAGGTAGAGGACGAAGTAGTGCCGGAGGTATCGGGCAAGAAACAGCAGCTCTGGGCCGGGCTAGGGCTGATGCCCGCCGCCTACAATCCCAACGTGCAGGTTACCTCGCCGCCGTCGGCTTTTACGGCTGCTAACGCCAGCCGCCAGTCCGTTTCCAACAACTCCAGCAACGCTGGGCTATCCTACGCCCTGCAAACCCAGGCGGGTATAAAGCTTTCCAAGCATTGGTCCATCGAGTCGGGCATTAGCTACCTACGCGGAAACTCCAGCTTCCAGAGCAGCGGCTACGTGCTGGATGGCGTCAGCAACCGCAGTGCCAACGTGCTGGAAAACGCCATCCTGGCCAATGCAAGCCGTAGTAATGACTACAATAGTTTTGCCCCCTCTATGCCCAATTACCTGAACCTCGACAAAGTGGCGGCGTTCTACATTGATCTGGATCAGCAAACGCGTAACGACTACCGCTTTATCCAGCTGCCCGTTCATGCGGGCTATACCATCAATCCCGAAGGGAAGCTCAGCTATACGGTACTGGGGGGCATGGTAGCCAATGTGTTCCTGCGCAATGACCTCGAAGGAGCTTCGGGCTATACCCTGACCAATACCGCCAGCGATGATATTTACCGGCCGCTAAACTGGTCGGCGGGGACGGGGCTGCGGGTCAATTACCGGTTTTCTACGCATTGGGGGGCCAACCTGACGGGCGCTTACCAACACGCGCTTTCATCCGGCCTGCAAGACAACAGTACCATCCAGAGCCGCCCGCAGCTCTACGGGTTGTCGTGGGGCGTACGGTATAGTTTCTAAAAAAAATAGGTACTGCTTCCAACCTTTCGGCCTAGCGGCGAATCTTAGTAACAGAATGCCCACAACGCGGACAGCTGACCGGCCGGAGCTTGTCCGCGCTCAGGCACACTAATTCCTAATCCTGTTTACTATTTATTAGCTATGAAAACGCTTAAAACAATGGCTCTTGCCGGGGCTGTACTTGCAGGAATGGGGAGCTGCCGGGAAGGAAGTACCCAAGACCCCACGCCCATTACCCGGTCGGTACAGGTATCGCCGAGGGTAGCCGCCCGCACTACCGACTTCGCCTTTGATTTCTTCCAATCTTTACAGGCTACCCAACCTGCCGACAAAAACCTGTTTGTGTCGCCCCTGAGCTTACACATAGCGCTGGGGATGCTCCTCAACGGGGCCGCGGGCGAAACCGCCCAGCAGATCCAGAACGCGCTGAAGTTGGAGGGCTTGACGCAGGCCGAGCTCAACGAAGCCTACCAAACGCTGATGAAAGACCTGCCCCAGGCCGACTCCAAGGTAGATCTGGGCCTGGCCAACTCGGTATGGTACCGCAATTCGTTTCAAGTCGAAACCGATTTCCTCAACGTGCTACGCCAATCGTTCGGGGCCGAAGTATCCGCGCAGGACTTTGGTAATCCGGCTACGGTGAATAAGATCAACCAATGGGCCAGCGACCACACCAACGGAAAAGTAAAGAAGGTACTTGAGCGAGTCGAACCCAACCAGGTAATGTTCTTGCTGAATGCCCTGTACTTTAAAGGCGACTGGGCCAAAAAATTCAACGCAGCGAGTACGCAGGACGCGCCTTTTCACCTGGGCAACGGCTCGCAAAAAACGGTGAAAATGATGAAGCAGGAGGGACGCTTCTCGGCCGCCACTACGGAGGGCTACAAAGCCTTGCAACTACCCTACAGCAGCGGGCAGTTCAACCTTACGCTGCTGATGCCCCAAGGCAACGCAACCATCCAAAGCCTGGTGGACCAGTTTGGCTCGGCGGACTGGGCTACTCTACAAAGTACCCTACGGCCGCAGGAAGTGGAGGTAGGGCTGCCGCGCTTTACGCTCGACTACGAGGTGAACCTTAACAGTACCCTGGAGAAAATGGGTATCCGCCGGGTGTTTACCGGTGCCGCCGAGCTGACGGGGATCAGCAAGAATGATCAGCTGCTGGTGAGCTTCGTGAAGCAAAATACCTACCTGGGCGTGGATGAAAAAGGCACCGAAGCCGCCGCCGTGACCACCATCGGGATAGAGTTAACTTCGGCACCGGCGCAGGCCGTCCCCTACATTTTCGACCGTCCGTTTGTATTTATTATCAGTGAAAAAACGTCCAATACCATTTTGTTTGCCGGACGTATCATGAATCCCTAGTACCATACCATAATTAAATACAGATTTTTCATTAGCCATGAAATCCTTTAAAAAACAACTAGCAAGCGTAGCGCTGGGGGTACTTTCGCTGCTCTCGGCTTGCGACTCCCCCGAGCTGGCCCAGATCGACGCGCCCCTCGTAGGTACCTGGCAGCTGGATGCCGTTACGTACGGGCTTACGGGGATCACCGTTAGGGGCGACAGCCTGCCCTTCACCGAGAGCCGGGAGTACACCACGGAGGGTACTTTTACCATCAAGCATGAAGAACGCATGATCGAAACAGGTACCTTCTACACGGGCCGCAACAGCACAGGGCTCCTGTACCAGGAAGCGGTGTACTACCCCCAAGACACCACCTATCAGGCTTACGAAGTCTCTTCGGAGGGGCGTTTGTATCTGTATGAGCGCAGTGCGCAGGGGGCCGTCCTCGCCGACGGCGCCACGTATGAATACAAGCGTCAGTAATTGCTGACGTTTTCGGGGTGCGTTATCGTCCGGGGGCTCTGCTTTCGGACGATTTTGTTTTTTTCTTACCGTCGTTCCAACCTTTTTTCGGGTACTTTACTCTAGCAGGTACCTATTCTACCATTAAACCTTACTAACCGTATGAGAGCTACACGTTTACCACTGCTATTGTTGCTGTTGCCCGTTTTGCTGCTGGGCCTCGCGTCCTGCAACGACCGTTGCGAAGAAACCCGCATCACCCGGCGCTTTACACCCGTGACGTTATCCCTGCTAGAGCTACGTAACGACCTCAAAACGGAGGCCCCGCGCGCCATGGAGCATCCGGGAAAAATCTACGTACGGGACAAGTACCTATTCATCAACGAAGTCAAGGAAGGCATTCATATCATCGACAACAGCAACCCGGCCAGTCCGCGCGCGGTGGCTTTTGTGCGTATTCCGGGCAATGGCGACATGGCCGTACGCGGAAATATCCTCTACGCCGACAGCTACTCAGACCTGGTAGCCCTGGACATTACCGACCCCACCCAGCCCAAAGAAGTAAGCAGGGTAGGTGAGGTGTTCAAATCGGGCATGTTTGACGGCGGCTCGTGGAACTACAACGCTTCCATCCGGGCCATCAACGAGCAGAAGGTAGAGTACGTCACCGAAACCGTCACAACCAACTGCGAAGAAAATGCCGTGAATCCCGGCTGGTGGTGGGGCGGCGGCGTGGCGTTTCTGATGGCGGATGCGTCCTTCAGCCGCGCTCAATCATCCGTTGCGGCTTCGGCCCCCAGCGGTGGCGATGGCAAGGGAGGCTCCATGGCGCGCTTTGCCCTCTACGACCGCTACCTCTACACGGTAGGCCAAAATGACTTGAAACTTTTTGATGTTTCCAATCCCGCCAAACCCGTCGACTTTGCAACGGTGAATTTGGGCTGGGGCATTGAAACCATTTTTCCGTACAAAGACAAGCTCTTCATTGGCTCCATGACGGGCATGCACATCTACGACAACAGCAACCCGGCCAGTCCGCAGAAGCTGTCGGTCTTTGAGCACCTGCGCGCCTGCGATCCGGTGGTAGTACAGGACAACATCGCCTACGTAACGCTCCGTACGGGTACGGCCTGCACCAACGCGCAGAACCAGCTCGACCTGGTGGATATTACTGACCTGACCCGCCCGCAGCTCATCAAGAGCTACTCCATGCAGAACCCCCACGGGCTGAGTATCGACTACCCTACGTTGTATCTCTGCGAAGGCCAGCACGGCCTGAAAACGTTTGACGTGTCGGATCGCTTTGGGGTAGACAAAAACCTGCTTTACCACATGAAGAACCTGGACGCCTACGACGTAATTACTATGGGGAAAACGCTGCTGATGATCGGAAAAGATGGCTTTTACCAGTTTGATGCCACCAATCCCCGCGAGCTACGGCAGATCAGTAAGCTGGTTGTGGGCAAGAAAAACGGTATCTGATTCATCCACTAAACAAAGGAGGCTATGAAAAAGGTACTTATACCGCTGCTGGCGGCGCTGGGCTTCGTTACGGCAGCGATGGGCCAGAATGCGTCGTTTAAAAAAGCGTACGTCAATCATACGGAGATCGGCTTGTTGCTGGGAAATGTACGCTATGTACCCTACGTAGGAAGCGGCGAAATGGTAGAAAAACGCCAAAACCTGACGGTGCAGATGTTCAACGGGCTACAGCTGAGCCGCCGCCTGGCAGCGGGCGTGACCGTAGGAATGGACCGCTACACGGCGGCGCTCGTCACGCCTATCATGGCCGGTGTTCGGTATGATCTTACCCGGAAGGAAAATGCCCGCTTCTTTGCCAGCGCCGACGCGGGCTACGGCTTCACTTGGTTTCATTCCGACGCCACCAACTACCATACCCAGGGCGGGCTAGCGCTCAACCCCGGCCTGGGGCTGCGGTTTGGGAAGCCCGCCGCTACCAATTTTACGTTATCCATGGGTTATAAGTACCAGCAGGTAACGGTAGACAAGCCGCCGTTCTGGACGGATACTGAACGCACGGAGACGCGCCTGTACAACCGCCTGGCGCTTCGCCTGGGGCTGAGTTTTTAAACGAAAGTACCCTACAAGGTACCTCTAGAACGAAGAATGGGAAAGACACAAAACGTCTTTCCCATTCCTATTTCAGAAATCACTTGTCCGTACCCGCGCTATTCTTTATAGATAAGTACCTCCGAAGTACCGTCGGCTTTGATGTAGCCCCGGTACATGCCGGAGGAATTAAACGGCATGGCGATGTTTCCCTGGCGGTCCAGCGCAATGAGCCCGCCTTCGCCGCCGCGCTCCACGAGTTTTTTCATCACTACCTCGTCGGCCGCCTGCTGCACGCTCAGTCCTTTGTACTCCATGAGGGCGGATACATCATAAGCCACCACCGACCGGATGAAGTACTCGCCGTGGCCCGTGGCCGAAATGGCGCAGGTGGCGTTGTTGGCGTAGGTACCCGCCCCGATGATGGGGACGTCGCCCACGCGGCCGTAGCGTTTGTTGGTCATGCCGCCGGTAGAGGTACCTGCCGCCAGGTTGCCGTACTGGTCCAGCGCTACGCAGCCCACGGTGCCAAATTTTTTACCTTCCACAAAAATCAACTCCTCTTCGGGCGTGCGGGCGCCGGTTTTGGGAGCCGATTTCACGGCCTTCTTTTCTTTTTCAGTATGATCTAGCTCTACCTTTTCGTCCTTTTGGGCGCGCTCCAAAGCTTTATAGCGAGCTTCGGTGTAGAAATACGACGGATCTACCAGCTCGATGCCCTGCTTCTGGGCAAATTGCTCGGCCCCTTTCCCGATCATCATCACGTGGGGTGAGCTTTGCATCACAGCCAGGGCCGCCCGGATGGGATTCCTGACGGTAGTGAGGCCCGCCACGGCTCCGGCCGAAAGATCTTTGCCGTTCATGACGGCGGCGTCCATTTCGTTTTTGCCTTCGCTGGTAAATACCGCCCCCTTGCCCGCGTTGAACAGCGGCGAATCTTCCATGACCCGCACGGCGGCCTCGACAGCCTCCAGGCTGGTACCGCCCCGCTTAAGTACCTGGTGGCCCTGCTGGAGGGCCAGCGTGAGGGTTTCGCGGTAGGCTTTTTCGCGCTCAGGGGTCATGTTTTGGCGCGTAATGGTACCCGCGCCCCCGTGGATCACGAGCGTCACTTTGTCCTGGTAGTTTTGAGCCAGAAGCGAGGTGCTGGCCAAGAGGCCGCTCAGTAGCAGCGGTGCTAGTAGTTTCTTCATCGTTTAGGTAAACGGATTTTTACCAAAACTACAAAGAAAAACGATGCCGCCGGAGGTACTTGGGCTAAAGAGCCGGGTCCCAGGCCAGGGTACCTGTAGGGGTAGGTACGGCCGCGGGCTGGGGCTTGGCTACTTCTTCGAGCTGCCGTACAAACACGTACTCGCTCTGCTGACACCACGTCCGAAACTCGCGCTGGGGGCTGCGGTAGTAGGGAAGCAGTTGGGTAAGCACCGACAGGTCAAAGGTACTTGCGGTAGCTCCGGCTCCCGAAAGTACCCCGTCCAGGGCGTTGCAGGCCTGCTCGAAGTGCCCCGGCACGGGTACCATCAGCACGGGCTTACCCAGGTACATGGCCTCACACACCGACTCAAAACCCGCCGTCGTGACCAGCGCGCGGCAGCCTTCCATGAGCCGAAGGTACTTGGGGCCGTTGATGCGGTGGAAGGTCAGCGTTTCGTCAAGTACCTCTTCTTCGGCGGCGTTGGGCTTGTCCCAGAAGCAGTGCAGGGGTACCTCGGGGTGCTGGCGGTGCCAGGCCAGGATCTGCTGGCTCAGGCTGTGGTGGGTCATGTACACCAGCAGGTAGGTACCTTGGGTGGGGCGGAGCTGCCGGAGGTCGTGGCGTAGCAGGGGCGGTACTACGGCCAAGGTACCTGCGTGGGAGAGCGGGCGGAACGAAAGCGCCAACCTACGGCGGGCCCCCAGGGCCGTGAGGCGGGTGTTGAGGTTGACGAGTTGCCGGTCGAGCCAGCTTTTTTTAGGAAATGAAAAATGGGGGTGGAGGAGCAGGTACTGGTGCGCAATGCACACCAGGGGGGCCGCCGGGCGGTAGAGGAAGTTGTACAAGCCGCCCAGCAATTCGTAGAAGTTTACGATCAGGTCGGGCTGGGCTTGCTGCACCCGCTCGTGAATGTAGCGCAGGCTTTTGAGGTACCTACCCGCTTGGCGCGAATGCGTTGCGAAGGTACCTGCCAGGTCCAGGCGGGCTTTCTTTTTGTGGTAAATAAGACTGGGGCTGGAAAAAGAGTGGATAGGTACCTGCATTTGCTCACGAAAGAAAGCGGGTATTTCCCGGCCTTCGGCCTGGCCCACCAGCACCGCCACCACCTCATGCCCGGCCCGCCGGACGATCTGGCTCAGGGCTATGGCCTGCGTCAGGTGGCCGCGGCCTTCACCCTGGACTAAAAAAAGGATCTTCATAGGTACCTATCGTAAAAGAAGCGGTCAGAGACCGGCGGATTTTCGGATGGGGTCGGGAGCAAGGCCGGGCGTATCGGCCCGGAACGCGACGAGACGCTCTTTCCGACCAAAAAATTCGGAAATGGTGGGTTCCTGCTCGGGGACGTCTTCCTGGTGGTCGGCCTCGTTGTAGTAGAGCAGGCTCCAGGTACCTTCGTGGTCTTCTACCAGCGCACTCATGGACTCCACCCAGTCGCCGGAGTTCATGTACGTGATGCCGTCGATCTCGCGGATGGCGGGCTGGTGAATGTGCCCGCAGATAATGCCGTCGCAGTGGCGCGAGCGGGCCAGCTCCGTGAGTTTTTCTTCGAAATCAGAAATGTAGCTCACCGCCATCTTGACCCGCTGCTTGATCTTCTGTGAGAGCGAGTAGTACGGCAGCCCGCGCCAGGCGCGGTAGCCGTTGTAGAGCTTATTCACCCACAATAAAAACGTATAGCCTACGTCGCCCAGGTAGGCCAGCCACTTGAGCTGCGTCGTAACCGAGTCGAAGACGTCGCCGTGGGTAATGTAGAAGCGGCGCGTGCCCGACTTCAGGATGTAGTCTTTCCGGATCTGAAAGTGCTTTCCCAGCTTCAGGGGCATGATTTGATCCAGGAAGTCGTCGTGGTTACCGCGCAGGTAGATCACCTTCGTTTGGTGGTCGTCGATCATTTTCAGCATCACTTTAAAGAAGCCCGTGTGCTTCCGCTTCCAGGTACCGTATTTTTTTAGCTGCCAGCCGTCGATAATATCGCCATTCAGGATAAGCTTCTTGCACTTGTAATACTTCAGGAAGTTGGTCACTTCCCGGGCCTTGCAGCCGCTGGTGCCCAGGTGCAGATCCGAGATAACGATGGTACGGAAGTGGGTAGTTTCTTTCATAGTACAAAAAAGAGTCTTTTTTATTACTTACTTGTTAATCAGGGATTAACGACAAATGAAGAAAAATGCCCGCAGGTACCTTGGCGATTAACATTGAGGTAATAAAAAGAAAAAATTGGCTTTTTTAGGAGTAGGAACCATTCTTCCGAGCTGCGAGCCGATCGTCCGGGCCTAGCTACTATTGATCCGAAAATGGGAGCGAGAAAGCAGAATAAGTTATAGTATTGTGATATCAATTTACTATCACTTATATTTGACATAACATGAAAGAAAAAGAACTACGTTCGCAATCGGGCTACTTGTTTTTAGCCCTGGGCCTGCTGTTGCTGGGAGCTGGAGCATACCTGGTGAGCCTTCAGCAGATCTTTGTAGGGGTACTTTCAGGACTGATCGGTTTTTTTGTTCTGATCGGCCTGTCGGTCATCAATCCCAACGAAGCTATTGTGGCCATCTTCTTTGGCGACTACATGGGTACCATGCGCCAGAACGGACTGCGCTGGGTGAATCCGCTCTTTCGGCGGCGGAAGGTGAGCCTGCGGGCGCGCAACCTGAACGGACAAAAATTAAAGGTAAACGATAAGCTGGGCAACCCCATCGAGATCGCGGCCGTAGTGGTATGGCGCGTGGGCGATTCGGCCAAGGCGTTCTTTGAGGTAGACGACTACCTGAAGTACGTCGAGATCCAGTCGGAAGCAGCCGTGCGGCACCTGGCGGGTATTTATGCCTACGATACCATGGACGAAGAAGTACCTGACGAGGTAACCCTGCGCGACGGCAGCGGGAAGATCAACGAAATGCTGGAGGCCGAGCTTACCGAGCGCCTCAGCCGGGCGGGCGTGGAGGTACTTGAGGCGCGCATCAGCCACCTGGCCTACGCCTCCGAAATAGCTGGTGCCATGCTCCAGCGGCAGCAGGCCAGCGCGGTGGTAGCAGCGCGGCGGCAGATCGTGGACGGTGCCGTGGGTATGGTAGACATGGCCCTGGCGCAACTTTCGGCCAAGGGCATTGTACAGCTCGACGAAGAGCGCAAGGCGGCCATGGTGAGTAATTTATTGGTCGTGTTGTGTAGTGATAAGGCGGCGGCACCCATTGTCAACGCCGGTACCCTTTACCCCTGATTATGGCCGAAAAGAAAGCGTTTGTACTGCGGGTGAGCCCGGCTATGCTGAAAGAACTTGAGGCCTGGGCACAGGAAGATTTCCGTAGTGTGAACGGGCAGATCGAGTACCTGCTGAGCGAGGCGCTCAAAAAGCGGAAGCGCGGACGGGGCAAAGCGCCGGAAGAAGGAGCCTAAGAAGCTGTTTGAGTTAGTTTCTTTAAGCTGCAACGTTGTCTTTTCGGCTACAACCTCGTTACTTTTCCGTTCCGTAGCCTCCGGCTACGCGCCGAAAAAGTGCCTCGTTTCGCTCGAAAATCCTTCGTTTCGCCATCAAATTAATAACTCAAACAGCTTCTAAGCGGGGCGGGAGGTACTTGGCCGCCCGGCCCGCTTAGGCTATCAGCTTGAAGCCTTCACCGTGGAGGTTCATGATCTGGATGGAGTCGTCGCCGCGGAGGTGTTTGCGGAGCTTGGTAATGTACACATCCATGCTGCGGGCGTTGAAGTAGGAGTCGTCGCCCCAGATCATTTTAAGTGCAAAGCTGCGGCTGATGGGCTGGTTGAGGTTTTGGCAAAAAAGCCTGAGCAGCTCGGACTCCTTGCTGGTGAGGCGGGTCGTATCGCCGTTACGGCTGAGCTGCTGGTGCTGGTAGTCGAAGGTATAAGTACCTACCTGGTACACGTTGGATTCCTCGGCGGCCTCGGGCTGGCGGCGGTAGCGCCGCAAAATGGCCTCAATGCGCAGCAGGAGCTCCTCGCGGTCGAAGGGCTTGGTCACGTAGTCGTCGGCCCCGACCCGGAAGCCCTGAATGGTATCCTCCTTCATGGACTTCGCCGTCAGGAAAATGATGGGTACTTCGTGTCCGTAGCCACTCATCCGTACTTCCTTGGCCAGCGAAAAGCCATCTTTCTTGGGCATCATGACGTCAAAAATGCAAAGGTCGTACTGGCCGTCGACGAAGTACTGCCATCCTTGCTGGCCGTCGGTGGCGAGGTCGGTGGGGTACCCTTTGTAGATGAGGTATTCCTGCAACAACACGCCCAGGTTGGCGTCGTCTTCTACGAGTAAGAGCTTTGGCATAGGTTGAGTGTGGACCGTCCAGGGCCTTTAGGTTTTAAGATACAGATTTTTCTTCCTCCACCAGTACTGGTAGCCACAAGCTAAAGGTACTTCCCTGCCCCGGCTGGCTTTTTACCCCAATGCTCCCCCCGTGCGCTTCGGCCATTTTTTTGACGTAGCTCAGCCCGAGTCCGAAGCCTTTTACGTCGTGGCGGTTGCCGGTAGGTACCCGGTAAAATTTATCAAAAATACGGCCC
This sequence comes from Rhabdobacter roseus, assembly GCF_014202275.1. Classification (GTDB taxonomy): domain Bacteria; phylum Bacteroidota; class Bacteroidia; order Cytophagales; family Spirosomataceae; genus Rhabdobacter; species Rhabdobacter roseus. The sequence continues at coordinate 283,283 of NZ_JACHGF010000001.1, forward strand.
AGCTGTTCGCGGCTCATGCCCAGGCCCTGGTCGGCCACGTCAAGTTGAAGGCCGTTGGCGTCGTTATGGGTTCGGATGGTCAGGTGCAGCTTTTCGGGCGAGTACTTGATGGCGTTGTCCAGGAGATTATAAAGTACATTGGAAAGATGTACCTCATCGCCGTAGATCATTTCCTGGTCGGCTTCAAATTCCAGCTCTACTTCTCCCTGCTTTTGTTCAATCTGCACGCTCAGGTTATTGAGTACCTTCCCGATCAGGTCGTGAATATTGACCGCGCTTGGCTTGAGTTTTACTTCACCGCGATCCAGCAGGGCCATCTGAAGTACCTTTTCGACGTGCGTACCCAGCCGCCGGTTTTCTTCTTTGATTATCCCCAGGTAGCGGTTCAGGCGGGTGGCCGTGTCGGGACTGGGTACCACGGAGGTATTTTCCTGGGCCATTTCGGTAGCCAGCGCAATGGTCGAGATGGGCGTCTTGAACTCGTGCGTCATGTTGTTGATGAAGTCGTTCTTGATGTCGGAGAGTTTCTTCTGGCGCAGGATGGTCGTCACGGCCAGGTAAAAGCACGCCAGAATTACCAGCACCAACACCGCCGAACCCGCCAACATGGTAGACATGGCTCGCAGGATGTACTGCCGCTGGTCGGGGAAGTACACATAGAGCAAGTTGTTGCCGCTCAGCATTTCGCTGGGAAAAAGCGAAGCTTTGTAGGCGCGCTGCTCCCAGTCGGTAGTTTGGTGCTCGGCGGTGGAAAAAACCAGATCGCGGCCCGTCTGGCCCCGTACGGCAAACTCATAGGAGAGCGTAATGCCATTTTGAGCGAGCTCTTTGCGCAGCAGCGAATCCAGCAAAAAGCGATTGACGCGTTCCTTGATGGGCCGCTGGGTGTACATCAGATCCTTCATTACCTCCCGCAGCAGGTCCGCCCGCGCCAGCGAGGTTGAGGGGGTACCTTGAGCAACAGGAAGCTCCTCCGCAGCAACCGGCGGCGCAGCGACTGCTTTTTTAGAAGAGGTACTTTTGCTGCGGGGTGCAGGGGCCTGCCCGGCTGGGGCCGTTTGCTGCTCGGTTAAAGCTTCCTGAAAGGCGCTGCCCAGCTTTTTTTCTTCCTCCAGGCGGCGGCGCATGAACTCATCCATGCCCGCTATGCCAAAGCGCTGGGCCTGAAAAAACTCGTCGATGATGCGCTGCTGGTGGTCTACCATAACCCGGAAGTTGGGACTAAGTACGTCCGAAGGGGCCACTTCGGCGTAAAACTGATAGCGTACCTCGCCGTGGGGGCCGAGGGTAATCTCTACGTTGGAAGGTACCTGGGCTACGGGCGTAGCGGGTTCTCGTACCGGCGCTGGGGGTACTTTTTGGGCTGGCTTGGGTTTCTCGCGCACCTGCGCGATCTGGTTCAGCTTGGCTTGCTGCTGCTCGGCTTCGATGCGTTGCTGGAGTAGGTACATCATCTCCTGCTTTTCCAGCCGATGTACCACCGACTGCACCGACTCCGCCACTTTATGGTTGAACTGCTCGTTCCGGATGGCAATCGCCTCCCGGATCCAGTACCACTGAAATCCGATCAGCCCGATCAGGGCCACGCACATGAGTCCAACAATAATTTGTATCTTCCTTTTTGTCATTTTCTTTGGGTACGATGCAACACTCCTTTCCTTACTCACGTCTGTTAGCACAGGGTTTTTATCAAAAATAGTAACACAAAAGTACGTCCCGGAAAGTACCTCTCCGGGTTTTTAACAAATTTTAACACCCTGCAATCTAGCAAAGCAAGTACTTTTATGAACCAGAATACTACTAAGTTAAACGAAAAAATGGCTATGAAAAACACATGTTACCGCCCCATCCTTTTTTGCCTGCCGCTGCTGGCCGGTTTGCTGATGAGCTCAGGTACCTACGCGCAGTCCAAGAACGAAAATAAAAAAACGACCGTGCGCGTGAAGGTGTCGGAAAACAAAGACGGAAAGCTGGAAGAGGTAGAGCGCAGCTACGAAATAGAGCCGCTGGCCGACGGTGAGCGCAAGGAATTTATGGACAAAGTACTGGACTCCCTGGGGACGAAAGGCCCCCGCCAGGTCACCATCCTGGTAGAGGACGGCAGTGGGAACGTGGTGATTCGGGAGAGCCGCCGCTCCGACGCCCTCCTCCGGAATTCTGAGGAGCCCGTGGTATTTAGCTGGCGGAACGATAAAGATCACTTTCGGTTTGATTTTGACAGCGAGCAACGGAAAGGCGAGTTACGCCGCGCTCAGGCAGAAGCCCGTCGACTTCAGACCGAAATACAGCCGCAGATGCGAATCCTGATGCGCGACATTGAGCGAGCCGGCGACCGCGTGGGGGGGCTTATTTGGGGCCATGAGGGCTACAAGGCAGCCAGCGTACGTTCGCTGAACGTGTACCCGAACAACCCCGACAACGGTACCTTGAACGTGCGGTTCAGTGTACCCGAGCCGGGCGACGTCACCATCACCGTGACGGACACCAAAGGAAAAGAGGTAGGTAAAAAAGAGATCAAAGACTTCAGCGGCAACTTTGTGGGCCAGGTGGAGCTCAAAAAAAATACGACGGGTACCTTGTTCGTGACCGTCACCCAAAAAGACGACGGCGCCGTGCAGCGGGTGGTGATCCCCGCCGAAAAGTAAGTGCTTGTAACCTCAAAGTACCTTGGCCCGAAACGACTTGGCGTTTCGGGCCATTTTTTTGTCTACGGCGGAAGCAAGTACGCTGTTCAAAAACGGACAGCAGGCGTTCATTTTTGAACAATTTAACAGTAGTAAAACCCTTATTCAGAGCCATATGGGTACCTATAGGTACTTGGCTGCATATTTGTACGACAAAATGTAAACTAATCTAGTACGACCATGCGCCGAACCTACCTGGGCGAATTTGAAGAGCTTGTCCTACTGATGGTCGCCATCCTGAACGGCGAAGCCTACGGCGTCACCGTGACCCAGGAAATCGAGCAACAGACGGGCCGGAGCGTCACCTTTGGGACGGTACACAACACGCTCATTCGTCTGGAAGAAAAAGGTTTCGTCCGCTCCGAGCTGGGTGGCGCTACCGCCGAGCGGGGCGGCAGGCGGAAGCGGCTGTTTTCCATTACCGCCTACGGCAGTCGCACTTTGCAGGAGATCCAGCAACAGCGGAGCCAACTGTGGCAAATGGTACCTCCCACTTCCCTAAAAGTAAGCGGCGCATGAGTGCTCAGGTACCTACCCCGCCGCGCTGGGCGCGCTGGCTGCTCATCCGGCTGCACCCCGAAGATACCCTGGAGGAAGTCGAGGGCGATCTGGAAGAGCTCTACGCCTACTGGTACCGGCGCGGGGAGCGGCGGGCCACGTTCAGGTACCTGCTCGGGGTGCTGTCGGTGCTGCCACCCCTGGTGCGGCGGCGAAAACGCAAAGAAGACTACTACCAACCACCTTCAAACCTGCATCCTACGATGATTCGGAATTATTTCAAAATTGCTTATCGAAACCTCATTAAACAAAAGGGGTATTCGTTTATCAACATTTTTGGTCTGGGAACGGCCATGGCCGTGGCGATGCTCATTGGACTTTGGGTTTATGACGAGCTGTCGTTCAATCAGTACCATTCAAATTACGACCGCATTGCCCAGGTCATGCAACACGCAACGTTTAATGGCAAGGTCGAATCGCAGGTGGCAAATCCTGCCCTGATGGGTCCCGAGATTAGGGAAAAATACGGGAGCAATTTCAAGTATGTAGTCCAGGCATCCTGGCCCGGCTCGTATGTATTGTCCATGGGCGATAACCACGTCACGAAGGAAGGCATCTACTTTGAACCCGATGGCCCGGCTATGCTTGGCCTCCGAATGCTCGAGGGGACGTATGCCGGTCTCAAAGATCCTTACTCAATCATGCTGTCGGAGTCGGTGGCCAGATCGTTGTTTGGCGAAATGGATGTGGTAGGTAAATCTTTAAAAGTAGGTAGAAAATACGATGTCAAAGTGACCGGGGTTTATGAAGACTTGCCCTATAATACGTCTTTTCGAAATGTAAAAGTGATCATGCCGTGGTCGTTGTGGCTGATTGATAATCCCTGGGCCAAAACGATGACGAATCCCTGGGGCAGTAACTTTAGCCAAACCTTTGTGCAGGTAGCGGATAAAGTAGCGATGAACGAGGCCTCGAAACGAATCAAAAACGTAAAACTTGACAACGTAGGTAAGGAGGAGGCTAAATACAAATGGGTGGTTTTTCTGCACCCTATGAGCAACTGGGAGCTTTACAACGAATTTAAAAACGGAGTGAATACCGGTGGACAAATCAAGTACGTCTGGATGTTTGGCATCATTGGCGTCTTTGTATTGATCCTGGCCTGTATCAACTTCATGAACCTGGCCACGGCCCGTAGCGAAAAACGCGCCAAAGAAGTGGGTATTCGCAAGGCGGTGGGTTCGGTACGGTCGCAGCTGGTCAATCAGTTTTTTGCCGAGTCGTATTTAGTGGTTTTTCTGGCGTTCCTTGTTTCTGTTTTGCTGGTGTTACTCTTACTTCCCCCTTTCAATGAGGTGGCCGACAAGAAAATCGAGTTTCTTTGGGAAAATCCTCTATTCTGGTTCATCTGCCTACTTTTTATTGCTATTACCGGCCTGTTAGCGGGGAGTTATCCAGCCTTTTATTTGTCTTCGTTTCAGCCGTTGAGTGTGCTAAAGGGTACTTTTCGGGTGGGGAAGTGGGCCGCTATTCCCCGTAAGGCGTTGGTAGTGGTGCAGTTTACCGTTTCCATTGTTTTGATTATCGGGACCATCATCGTGTATCAACAAATCCAGCACGCCAAAAACCGGCCCATTGGCTATAACCGGAGCGGGCTGATCAACATGGGGGTGGAGAAAGAAATAAAAGACCATTACGAGGCATTCAGAGCTGAACTGAAATCGGTTGGGGCTATCGAAGAAATGGCGGCCTCGAACAGCCCGCTGACGGGGATATGGAATACCAACGGCGGTTTTGACTGGGAGGGAAAAGACCCTGGCCTGGCCGTTGATTTCCCTAACTCCAATGTGACCTACGAATGGGGCAAAACCATAGGCTGGAAAGTGAAAGAAGGACGCGACTTCTCGCGCGACTTTGCCACCGATTCATCGGCTTTTATTATCAATGAAGCCATGAAGCAATTTCTCGGATTCAAGAATCCTGTCGGCAAAATCCTGAAATGGGAAGGTGAACCCTACACCATCATTGGCGTCGTGAGCGATATTATGGCCGAATCGCCTTTTTATCCGGTTCGCCCTTCGCTGTATCATATAAACTCAGACAACTTACAGAATCTGACGCTCCGCCTGAACCCTGCGAAAAGCCCGAGCCAGTCCGTCGTCCAGATTGAGCAAATTTGGCGGAAGTATGTCCCTAACGTACCATTTCATTATCAATTTGTCGACCAGCAGTACGGCAGCAAATTCGCCTCTGAAGAACGAATCGGGAAGCTATCGGCCTATTTCGCGGTACTGGCTATACTTATCTCCAGTCTGGGTATTTTTGGCATGGCAAGCTTTGTAGCCGAGCAACGTACCAAAGAAATCGGCATTCGCAAGGTGTTGGGAGCCAGCGTTCTCAATCTCTGGCAGTTATTGACTAAAGATTTCGCGCTACTAGTGTTGTTTTCCTGTGTGATCGCTACTCCCATTGCCTACTATTATCTCAATGACTGGCTACAAGGCTACGATTATCGGGTTACTATTTCGTGGTGGGTCTTTGTAGTATCGGCCATCGGAGCCCTGCTGATTACGCTGCTGACAGTGAGCTTCCAAAGCATCCGAGCGGCCCTGATGAATCCGGTCAAAAGCCTGCGTAGCGAATAGCTTAATGACTCCCCAGGTACCTACCCCACCGCCCTGGGCGCGCTGGCTCCTAGCCCGGCTGCACCCCGAAGATACCCTGGAAGAGGTCGAGGGTGATTTAGAGGAGCTCTACGCCTACTGGTACCGCCGCGGGAAGCGGCGAGCCGCGCTCAGGTACCTGCTCGGGGTGCTGTCGGTGCTGCCGCCCCTGGTGCGGCGGCGAAAACATAAAGAGGAATACGACCGACCACCTTTTTTCCTTCACCCAAGTATGTTCAGAAATCATTTCAAAATTGCGCTCAGAAGTCTTTGGAAAAACCGGCTTTTTTCGGCTATTAATCTATTTGGGATGTCAGTTGGGATAGGATGTGTAGTGGTACTTATACTCTTTGCCCAAAAATGCCTTACGTGGGATGCCTTCCACCAAAACGGCGATCGGCTGTATTACATCCAGACCGAGTCTAACGGGCAGAAATACAGTAGTACGGTATTTCCCCTCGTGCGCCAACTCCTGAAAGACTATCCGGAAATCGAAACCGGGACACATGTGCAGTCGTGGTACTCGCCCTGGATTCATTACCAGGATAAAAATATTCAGGAAAGTACCTTCTTCGTGGACTCCTCCTTTTTTCAGGTATTCAGCTTTGCGCTTAAGTATGGCGATCCCGCTACTGCGTTTAAAGACAGAAACGCCGTGGTACTAAGTGAGCGGGTAGCAAGAAGCCTTTTTGGAGATCTTGATCCCGTAGGGAAGGTAGTTACGCTTGACGACACGCTCCAGTTCAACGTGACGGGCGTTCTGGATAAAGTACCTGCCAATTCTTCGCAGCAATTTGAGGTGTTGATGCGTACGGAGGTACTTGCCCACTTGCCCGAATTTAAGGAAAGCGCCGACTGGTACAATACATTTTCTAATGCGTTTATGGTGCTGAAAGAAGGTACCCGTAGCGAGGCCCTGGAAGCGAAGCTGTCCACGTTGGTCAAAACGCACTTCCCGCCCGAATCACAACACGTACAGCTCCATTTGAAACCTTACAGAAACTACATTCATGACCGAAATCCTACCTTCAAAGGCCTCATTTATGGAGCGATTGCCATTGCCCTGTTTTTATTAGTGATCATCAGCATCAATTTTATTAATCTCAACGTAGCCGCAGCGATACCGCGGCTTAAAGAAGTAGCAGTACGGCGGGTAGTTGGGGCTAATAAAGGTTCAATTTTGAGGCAATTCTGGATGGAGACAGGCATCATCATGCTCATTTCGGTGCTGCTGGCGCTGCTATGTGCGATCTACTACCTGATACCCGCTTTTAATCAACTGCGCGATGGAAATATGCAGTTGGATATTTCGCTGGCCCATGATTATCCCACGCTACTGACCGTCCTGGGAGTGACCTTCACCGTGGCGCTCATAGCGGGTACCTACCCCGCCTACTACCTTTTGGGACTAAAAATTACGGAAGCCGTAAAGGGCAAACTTTCAAACGGCCCTTACCGGGGCCGTTTGCGCCAAAATAGCCTGATCGTAGTGCAATTTACGTTGGCCGTGGTGCTGATCGTAGAAACGATTGGCATGCGTCAGCAACTACAATTCATGAAAACGGCCGAGCTGGGGTATAATAAAAACCAGGTATTGGTTTTTAAAACAGATTTGGCCTATCGGGACGAAACCGTAGCACTTTCGGAGGGAAGGGTGATTCTGGATGAACTACGTCAGAATCCAAATGTAGTTTCATTTTGTGCCTCTGAGCTTACGCCCGTCCAGTATTGGCATAATTTCAACACCTATTTTCCTGAAGGAGCCGAAGCTCAAAAAATAAGGCTACGACACGTAAGTGCCCCGGCGGGCTATTTTGAGACGTATCGTATCCCCTTGGTAGAAGGCCGCGGTTTTTCGGATACCTCGGCCGACTCGGCCAACCATTCTGTGGTGATTAACGAAGCGGCCAGAAAGGCTTTCGGCTGGACTACTGCCGTAGGCAAGCAGTTGCGACAGAATAACGATCCACAAGTCTATACCGTGATTGGGGTAACGAAGGATTTCCATTACCAAAATCTGTCCGAGCGCGTTGAGCCGCTTCTGCACTGGTATAGTGGAAAACAACAACTCAGTAGTTTTCTGACCGTACGCCTCGTCGATGAGTCAAAAGGTCCGACCCTGATCCATAACCTGGAGGCGCGTTTCAAAAAAATACCGGCCCGGCGGTCCTTGGGGTACTTTTATCTCAAAGACGAAGTGGCCAAAGCGTACCGGCCTTTTGATAGCATTTGGCAAATGGCCAGCTTTGTCACGCTCATTGCGATCCTGACGGCCTGCGCGGGTATATTCGGGCTCATCTCGATGGTAACCAAGCAGCGCACCAAGGAAATCGGTATTCGGAAGGTACTTGGTGCCACTGCGCGGAGCATCGCTATGTTGCTTTCAGGTAGTTTTTTGAAGCTGGTATTACTAGCTCTTCTCCTTGGCCTGCCTCTTTCATTCTGGTTAGGGCAAAAACTCCTGCATACTTTTGCCTACCGCGTTGAGATTGAATGGTGGTACTTCCTATTAGCCTCGGCACTAGCACTGGGAATAGCCTTATTGACCGTCAGCTTCCAAAGCATCCGAGCCGCCCTGATGAATCCGGTCAAAAGCTTGCGGAATGAATAGGACCTGGCGGCCTAAGTACGCCTGAATCAGGTAAAAACTTCCCGTCTGGCTAGTCCGGCGGGGAGTTTTTGCGTTAAAAAAGCAGGAAAATAACCAGGTGTACCCGAAGAATTGTAAATTTGTCCGTTTAACGCAAAAACAACTACTCAGGCACCTAATTTACGACGCTACCATGCTCAATCTTGTACTTTTTGGCCCTCCGGGCGCGGGGAAAGGTACCCAAAGTGAAAAAATTATTGAGAAATACCAGCTTGTACACCTATCGACGGGCGACTTGCTTCGCTCCGAGATCAAAGCGGGTACCGAGCTAGGGTTAAAAGCAAAAGAGCTGATGGACCAGGGAATCCTGGTGCCCGACGAGGTTGTAATTGGCATGATCGATAATAAATTGCGGGAAAATCGAGAGGCCGCCGGGTTCATTTTTGATGGCTTCCCGCGTACCGTGAAGCAAGCCGAAGCACTGGATACCCTCCTCCGCTCGTACGACGAGGAAATTACGGTGATGGTAGCCCTGGTGGTGGACGATGAGGAGTTGGTGAAGCGCCTGCTGCTGCGTGGCCAAACCTCCGGACGCCCCGATGACCAGAACGAAACGCTCATCAGCAAGCGAATCCAGGAATATAATAATAAAACCACCCCGGTAGCGGAGTATTACCGCGAACAGGGTAAATTTGTAGCCATCGGCGGAATTGGCGAAATAGACACTATTTTCCAGGAGATTTGCCAGGCTATTGAAAAAGAGGCTTAAGTAGCAAGACGTACCAAACACACCATAATCAACACTCGTTAACCAGGGAGAAGGGATGGCATCATCTAATTTTATAGATTACGTAAAGATCAACGCGCGCTCCGGGGCCGGAGGGCCAGGGTCGGTCCATTTTCGTCGCGAGAAATACGTGGACAAAGGTGGGCCTGACGGTGGTGATGGCGGACGCGGCGGGCACGTAATTCTGAGAGGGAATGCCCAGCTCTGGACCCTGCTGCACCTGAAATACACCAAGCACGTCAAAGCCGAACCCGGCGTGGCCGGTGAAGGCGGACGCCGGAAAGGAGCTCAGGGTAAAGACATTATCCTGGAGGTACCTTTAGGTACTATTGCCAAAGACGCCGAAACGGGCCATCAGCTCACCGAAATTACGGAAGACGGCCAGGAGGTCATTATCCTGCCCGGAGGGCGCGGTGGACTTGGCAACGATCACTTCAAAACGTCTACCAAACAAACGCCCCAGTACGCCCAGCCGGGAGAGCCGGGGCTGGAATCCTGGATAATTCTGGAACTGAAAGTGCTGGCCGACGTAGGCTTGGTGGGATTTCCCAACGCGGGTAAATCGACCCTGCTCTCGGTGGTTTCTGCCGCCAAGCCGGCCATTGCCGACTACCCCTTTACTACCCTGGTGCCCAACTTAGGCGTAGTAGCTTACCGCGACTACCGCTCCTTTATCATGGCCGACATCCCCGGCATCATTGAGGGAGCCGCGCACGGCAAAGGCCTGGGACTGCGGTTTTTAAGGCACATTGAACGAAACTCTCTGCTTTTATTTCTGGTTCCGGCCAACAGCGAAGACCTGAACGCCGAATATGAAACCCTGCTTAACGAACTGCGAGAGTACAATCCCTCTCTGCTGGACAAGCAACGCCTGTTGGCCGTCTCCAAAGCCGATCTTCTGGACGAAGATGGACGTAAAGACGTAACGCAACAACTCCCCCCGAACGTACCCCACGTATTTATTTCTGCAATTGCCCAAGAAGGATTAGAACAATTGAAAGATTTGATATGGAAAGCGCTCAACGAGCCGTTATCCGTTTACTAATTTTTCAGCCCGAAAATTGTTTTAAGGAACAGGGTATGTAAACTTTAAGGTTTGTTTTTGATTTGTCGAATCAGAAGACTGCATGAAGTACTTTGTACGCGCTTTATTGGTTACATCGGTTATTTATATGGGTTGCGGCGTAGCAGTGCTGGCGCAAATATCAATTACTTTCCCCCTCAACCGAACCGTCCTGCAACGAGATAAAAACAACTCGGCCACGGTATACATTGCCGGCAACTACACCAAAAGCGTAGACCGGGTCGAAGTACAGCTACGGGCCATCAACGGGGGAGGTACTTCGGACTGGATTACCATCGAGAACAATCCGCAGGGAGGGCAGTACCGCGGGCAGGTGGACTGGATGGGCGGTTGGTACGAAATGGAAGTACGCGGCTGGAAAGACGGCAACCTGGTTGGCAGCACGACCCTCTCCCGCCTGGGTATCGGGGAAGTGTTCCTGATTGCGGGCCAGTCCAACGCACAGGGGTACTTCAACTACGGGGGGCCGGGTGCCAACGATGACCGGGTCAATTGCATTCATCATTATAACAATAATGGCTCCGGCAGCGAGCTACCGTACCCGGAATTTACGCACCTAAACTCGGACTCGTACCTTTCGCCCCGGGGCAACTCGGCCTGGGCCTGGGGGCGGCTGGGGGATCACCTGGCTAATAAGCTGGGCGTGCCCATCATGTTCTACAACGCAGGCTGGTACGGCACGTCGATCCGGAACTGGCAGCAGAGCATCAATGGCACGGCTTATTCCATCTACAACGGCGAGGCTTTCACGCCCAGCGGCATGCCCTACGCCAACTTGCGCCTGGTGATGCAGTACTACGTACCCATGACGGGCATCCGAGGGGTACTTTGGTTACAGGGGGAAGCGGACAACTTCGCCAATACGAGTTCAGGGTCTTACCTCAACGATCTGCGTAGCATTATTAACCAAAGCCGTAACGAATCGGGGCGGAACCTGTCGTGGGTAATTGCTCGCTGTTCCTACGACAACCAGCGGGGAACGGACGCCCAGGTAATTAAAGGCCAGAATGACGCCGTAACGTCCATTTCCAACTTGTTTTACGGACCGGACGTCGATCAGATTCAGGTACCTCGCCCCGACGGCGTTCATATCCAGGGGTCAGGGCTCACAGATCTGGCCGATGCCTGGAACAACAGTCTGAACGATGATTTTTTTGCGCGCTCGGAGCCTTACAAGGCACTACCCCTGCCCACCGTGCGTGCTAGCTGCGTCGGGAATAATGCGATTGCGCTGTCTTTGGATGGCAACGCCTATACGTCAATAAGCTGGAATAACGGACAATCATCCTCGACGATCAACGTGGGGCCCGGTACGTACCGAGCTCGCGTGCGCGACCAGGCCGGTAATTTTCTTTTCTCGCCTACCGTGAATGTACCCCAGGAAGCCATTCCACCTACTCCTTTTATTAGCCAGGAAGGTCAGAACCCTATTTGCCAGGGAAGTACCCTAACGCTGGTTGTTTCTACGCCAAGCGACGCGCAGTGGAGTACGGGGCAATTCGGAGAACGGATTACGGTAAGCCAGGCCGGAAACTATTCCGTACACCTCCGGAGCGTCTACGGCTGTGAGGCTTCCGCGTCGGTCTCAGTAGGGGTACATAGTACCCCGCCACCGGGCAAACCCAGTATTACGGCGGTGGGCGCTACTACCTTTTGCGAGGGCGGAGAGGTAACACTGCAATCAAGTACCTCCGGAAGGAGCGTATGGTCCAATGCCCAGGAAGGCGGCTCGATTCAGATTCGAAGCAGTGGCGATTATCGCGTACGGGAAGTAGACGGCAATGGTTGTGCTTCGCCGGAATCCGACCCCGTGGCGGTTCGGGTGAATCCGCTGCCTGCCAAGCCAGTTATTTCTACCAGCAGTTCCACCACGATCTGCGAGGGAGAACGAGTAACGCTTACCTCCAACTACCCCTCGGGCAATACCTGGTCCACCAACGCTACGGAGCAATCCATCACGGTGAGCCAGTCGGGCCAGTACCGGGTAGGCGTAAGGGATGGAAATGGCTGTGAATCGGTTTCTGATTTCGTTGGGGTGCAGGTCAATCCACTACCCTCCGTTCCTCGTATAGAGCCGCTGCGCCCTACCACTTTCTGTGATCGGGACTATACGGTACTGCGAGCCAGCGAAGCACCTTACTACCAATGGAGCAACGGCAGCAGCGGAAGGGAGCTTGAGATTCGCGTTTCCGGCGACTATTCCCTGACCGTGCGGGATTACAACGGCTGCACCTCTCCGGCTTCAACGCCGGTGAAGGTGGTCGTTAACCCATTACCAGCTACACCCACCATTACTGCCGGTGGCCCTACTACCTTCTGTGCCGACTACACGCTGGCGCTTCGGTCGAGCGAGGCGCCAGGTTATGTGTGGAACAACGGGCAATCCAGCCGGGAAATCAACACCAACCAGGCAGGCGTATACAGCGTACGGACCCGGAGTGAGTTCGGTTGCCTTTCGGATGTTTCTCAGAGTATTACGCTTACCGTGTTGCCTTTGCCCGCCACCCCAACGGTGACCGCCCTGGGGCCTACTGACTTTTGTGTGGGTAGCAACGTAGCGCTGCAGGCAAGTGGCAATGGTATTTTTTTCTGGAATAATGAGTCCCAAGGGGCTTCCCTGATTGTGAGCGAATCGGGTAACTACGCGGTCCGGGTGCAAGGAACCAATGGTTGTTTTTCTCCCTACTCTTCCCTTATTAAAGTAGATGCCAAACCGCGGCCGAGCAAGCCCGTTATCATGCAGGTAGGTACCTACACTTTGCTGGCCGATACCGACGTTACGAACGGCCATTTTGAATGGCGCCGCGAAGGGCAGGTACTTTCTGAAAACACACCGCAAATAAAGGTACGGCAAACGGGCGGCTACGTAGTAAAGGAAAGTGTTCAGTATAGTGCTGTATTGACGTGCGTTTCCGACGATTCGGAGTTGTACCGCTTTGAGGTCGAAAGCGATAACGGCGGAATTAGTATTTTCCCTAACCCGAGCTACGATGGAAAATTTACCGTCGAAACCCTGGATGATCTGGTGAATGCCACCATCCAGGTATATGACCTTCGGGGCGTGCTTATTCAAACGCTTGCGGTACCGCTGTTCAACGATCGGGTGTTCATAGACTTGTCGAGGCACTCCAATGGCATGTACCTGATCCGTATCCAATCCGGTAGTTTTGGGGCGGTTCAAAAGGTAATCCTAAATCACTAACACACACGCCTGCGTGCCCAAGAAAAGTAAACGATAAATAGATGCCTCAACCCAAAATATTCTTACTAAATTTGCACTCTGGCAATAATGGCCGTTGAAGTAAAGCCCTCGTACTTCAGGTAAGCAAAGTGAGTTGGTTTGCTCTCATGATCGAACCCGCTTAGTTATATTAAGACTTTCTCATACTTTCTGTGATTCTAATGCAGCATAGATCTACTTTCAATGTTTTTTTTAGCGTGTGGCTGTTGGCTATGCTAGTGCCTTTGGCAGCTAGTGCGCAAATTAAGATTGCCTCTCCCACAGATCGCTCCGTGTACCAGCGTGACGTTACCGGGCTGGCTACCTTTTCGATCACGGGTACTTTTTCCCAGCCGATCGATAAAGTAGAGGTGAGGGCCGTTCCGGTGATTCCCGGCCAGGGCATAAGCACAAACTGGGCCGTATTGGATAGCAGTCCGAAAGGAGGAGTATTTTTAGGTACCTTGCGGTTGCAGGGAGGCTGGTACACGCTGGAAGTTCGGGGTACTTTGAATAATACCGAAGTAGGGCGGGACGTAGTACCACGCATGGGAGTTGGTGAGGTTTTTGTGCTAGCCGGACAGTCCAATGCGCAGGGGCTGAGGGATCATCCGGGCCCCGGTGCTGCCGACGACCGCGTCAACTACATCGTGTACGACAATACGGTTAACTCCTTATTTGATCCGCCAGCGCCTACCTTCGCTCACCTTAATGCTACCGCCAATCCCGGCCCCAGGGGCCAAACGGCTTGGGCCTGGGGTGTTTTGGGTGATCTCCTGGCAAAAAAACTGAATGTACCTATCCTGTTTATCAATACCGCCTGGGAAGGTACTTCGAGTCGTAACTGGGCGGAGAGCGCCAACGGGCAAACGACCAATAACGAATACGGCGGTTTCCCTTATCCGGCTCAGATGCCGTACGCCAATCTGCTTATCTCCACCCGGCATTATGTTCATCAGCTCGGCGTCAGGGCCATCTTGTGGATGCAGGGCGAAACCGACACCTATCCGCTCAATACCTCTGCCCGCGCCTATCAGGAGAATCTTCAATTTCTGATCAATAAGCTGAGCAGCGATACCGGTAAGCGTATCAACTGGGTCATTGCCCGGACGTCCCGCACTCAGAATGATAATCAAAGAACTTCCGTAACGAGTGCGGCGGTAATTGAAGGACAAAATGCGGTACTAAACACGCCATTCAATAGTACCTACCCCGGCCCCGAAACCGACAACGCCTACGTACCCCGGCCCGACGGCGTTCACTTCCAGACCAACGAAGGGCAGCGTATCCTGGCTAATCTATGGGACGCCAGCCTCAATATCAACTTTTTTTCAACGATTACGCCCGTCAATCCGGCCTTGCTTCCCGCCCTCACGAGTGCGTGTGGAACCAACAACCAGAGTATATCCCTTACGCTACCTGCGGGATACAGCTCCTACAACTGGTCGTCGGGCCAATCGGGACGAACCATTACCGTCACGACGCCAGGTACCTACCGCGCGGTATTGAAGGATGCCAATGGCAATGCACTCATCGGACCTAGCGTTAGCGTTGAGAGCTCGGTGAAGCCCGCTACGCCTACTATCGTACCTGGTGGACAGCAACAAGCCTGTGCCGATGCGGGATTTACTTTTTCGGCCTCGGGTGGTCCTGATCTCTTTACGTGGAGTAACGGGGCGGTGGGCCGAGCGGCCACAGTAATGCAGTCAGGTACTTATACGGTGAAGGCACAAAATGTATTCGGCTGTGTTTCTGACAACTCCGCGGCAGCTACGCTTACGGTAAGGCCGGCCATCAGTAAACCCGTCGTTGAGCCGTCCGGGCCTTTTAGTCTGGGTGCTTCCATCACCGAAACGGGCCTCAACGAGAAGTACGAGTGGAGGCGAGGGGACGTTCGTCTTGAGCCAGAAACAAAAATCATCAAGGTAGTTGAGTCCGGAACCTACGCGGCACGGGCCAAAACTGTCTTTACGCTGGGTACTAATAACCTCACCTGTTATTCGGCTTTCTCCGACCCTATTACCTACGCGTTGTCGGAAGACGACGCCATTGTGATGTTTCCCAATCCTAACCGGGACGGATTAGTTGCCATCGAGACCCGGGAAGACCTAACCAATGTGGAGGTATTCTTCTACACGATGCGGGGAGAGGTTATCAAAACGGAACGTTTCGGCTTGCTCAACCAGCGCCAAACCATCGACGTAAGTACCTTGCCAAACGGCATGTACATTGTCCGGGTCAAAGCCTCGGGCCTGGATATTACCAAGCGCATCGTGATCGATTAAGTACTAGAATAAGATTATTTCGATAGGCTCCTGGATTCAGGGGCCTTTTTTTTGGCTTTTCCCTGGATGTAGCATAGATTACAGTATTTGCTTGATAAATTTGTAGGTAGTAATTTTACACCTCTTAAAGAGTTTGGAACCAGAAGCAATCAGGAAACATTTCCTTGGTTGATTACGTTGAAGTAAGTATATGAATACGACCTATCTTCCCTCTGATTTTTTACCCATTGTGGTTCAGTTTGGCCTGGCGGCGGGCTTCATTGTATTGACGATGATCGTTACGCACCGAATCGGTCCCAGTCGCAAAAGTAAAATGAAAGATGATCCCTTTGAATGCGGTATCGAAGTAAAAGGGGACGCCCGTACACCCATATCGGTTAAGTACTTTTTGGTAGCGATCCTTTTTGTGTTGTTTGATGTAGAGGTTATCTTCATGTACCCCTGGGCGGTGAATTTCCAAAACCTGGGCATGTTGGGTTTTATTGAAATGCTGGTCTTTATGGCTTTATTACTATCCGGTTTCTACTACATCATCCGGAAAGGGGTACTTGAGTGGGAGCAATAGCCTGCTTTTTTTGTTTGACGCTTTTAATTCAATTATTATAAGATATTATGGAACCTGTAAAGATTGTGGAGGCCCCCGATGGGCACAGTGGAGCTGGTTTCTTTGCTACTTCGTTTGACCAAGTGATTGGGCTGGCCCGTAGCCACTCGTTGTGGCCCTTGCCTTTTGCTACATCCTGCTGCGGGATTGAGTTTATGGCTACCATGGGCTCTCATTATGACATTGCCCGTTTTGGCTCGGAGCGGCCAAGCTTTTCGCCCCGGCAGGCAGACCTACTGATGGTAATGGGTACCATTGCCAAAAAGATGGCCCCCATCGTAAAACAGGTATACCTCCAGATGGCCGAACCCCGTTGGGTACTGGCCATGGGTGCCTGCGCGTCCAGTGGGGGTATTTTTGATACCTACAGTGTACTTCAGGGCATCGACCGGATCATTCCCGTTGATGTGTACGTGCCGGGCTGTCCGCCCCGGCCCGAGCAGGTACTGGAGGGATTGATGCAGGTGCAGGAGCTGGCCCGAAACGAATCCCTGCGTCGTCGTAATTCCGAGCAGTACTCGCAGCTGATGGCTTCCTATAATATTCAATAACCCTACTCTATGCTTAGTAATCAGGAAGTAGCCGAAGAGTTAGTGAAAAAATTCGGCGATGATGTCTATGATTTTGAAGAGCCTTACGGGCTGTTGACGCTTACCACCACCCGGGAGCAGATCTTGCCCATGCTTAACTACCTGTTTCATAGTGAGAAATTTAGAATTAATTTTTTGACGGATCTTACCGGGATACATTATCCCGACGAACCAGGCCGGGAGTTTGCGGTAGTGTACCACCTGCACAGCCTCACTCAGAACTTTCGGGTTCGGATCAAGGTCTTTCTGGCCGAAGCCGACCTGCACATCCCTACGGCCACGGAGCTGTATAACTGTGCCAACTGGATGGAGCGCGAAACGTATGATTTCTTCGGTATTATCTTCGACGGGCACCCTAACCTAACCCGAATTCTGAATATTGAAGAAATGGACTATTTCCCCATGCGCAGGCAGTACCCGCTCGAGGATGCTACGCGTGAGGACAAGATCGACGCTCTTTTTGGGCGATGACCCACTTCTAATTGACCAATGTAATGGCTGATATTGATTTAATCCCTCAGAAGAATGTCCCGGCCAGGATAGGCCAGCCCGAGCTAGTCGGTGAGCTAACTACCCTTAACCTGGGACCCACTCACCCGGCTACGCACGGTATATTTCAGAATATACTACAGATGGACGGCGAAACGATCGTTTCGGGCGAGCAAACCATCGGGTACATCCACCGGGCCTTTGAAAAAATTGCCGAAAGGCGCCCTTTCTACCAGATTACTACCCTCACCGACCGCATGAACTACTGCTCGTCGCCGATCAATAATTTTGGTTGGCTCATGACGGTAGAGAAACTCCTGGGCGTAGAAGTACCCAAGCGGGCGCAGTACATCCGGGTGATCATGATGGAGCTGGCGCGCATCTCCGACCACCTCATTTGCAACGGCATTCTGGGGGTAGATAGCGGAGCCTATTCGGGCTTTCTCTACCTGATGCAGAAGCGGGAGGAGATCTACGAAATATACGAAGAAGTATGTGGCGCGCGCCTCACGACCAACATGGGGCGCCTGGGTGGTATGGAGCGAGACCTTTCCAACGAGGCTATCCGCAAGCTGCGGGAATTCATAAAAACCTTTCCGCCGGTACTGCGGGAGTTTGAAAACCTCTTCAACCGGAACCGGATCTTCATGGACCGGACCATCAACGTAGGGCCCATTACGGCGGAGCGCGCACTTAGCTACGGCTTTACGGGGCCAAACCTACGGGCCGCCGGAGTGGACTACGACGTGCGGGTTATGAATCCGTATAGTTCGTACGAAGATTTTGAATTCAGTATTCCTGTAGGCCAGAGTGGCGATACGTACGACCGCTTCATGGTCCGGGGTGAAGAAATGTGGCAGAGCTTTGGCATTGTGCAACAAGCCTTGGAAAATTTGCCCGAAGGACCCTACTATGCCGATGCCCCCGAGTACTATTTGCCTCCCAAAAAGGAGGTCTACCGAAATATGGAGGCCCTGATCTACCATTTCAAGATCGTGATGGGTGAAATCGACGCCCCCGTTGGCGAGGTATACCACGCGGTAGAAGGGGGCAATGGCGAGCTCGGTTTTTATTTAATCAGCGACGGGGGCCGGACGCCCTATCGCCTGCATTTCCGGCGGCCCAGCTTTATTTACTACCAGGCCTACCCCGAAATGTGCAAGGGAGGTACCTTATCCGATGCGATCCTGATCATGAGTAGCCTGAACGTGATTGCCGGAGAGCTGGATGCCTAGCCTATACCCGATGTACGAATTAATAAGACGCAGATTTATTTTTTGAATACAGTAATGACCGAAGCACCGAATACCGTAGCCTTTACGCCGGAGCGTTTAGCCAAAGCCCGGGAAATCATAGCCCGTTATCCCGAGGGACGTCAAAAATCGGCTTTATTGCCACTGCTTCACGTAGCGCAGGAGCAGTGGGGCTGGCTGAGTAGTGAGGTGATGGATTACGTGGCCGGGCTGCTGTCTATACAGCCCATCGAAGTCTACGAGGTAGCTAGTTTTTATACCATGTTTCACCTCGAGCCGGTGGGCAAGCACGTGATCGAGTACTGCCGTACGGGGCCGTGCTGTCTCATGGGAGGCGAAGATGTGTACGGGTACCTAAAGCAAAAGCTGGGCATTGGGGCGGGTGAAACCACGCCCGATGGTACCTTTACCCTTAAAGAAGTAGAGTGTCTGGCCGCCTGTGGCTGGGGGCCCGTCTTCCAGATTCGGGAAAAGTACTACATGAACCTGACCAACGAGCGGATCGACGAGATTGTAGAAGAGCTGAGCAAATAAGTGCCGCTCAGGTCGTAAACCCTATTCTATTTCACTAATGACAAAGAAAATATTACTGGAACATGCGGGTGTGAGTGGCATCGAGACTTTCGATGTGTACCGCAAGCAGGGTGGCTACACAGCCGTAGAGAAAGCCCTTAAAACCATGACTCCGGATGAGGTAGTAGAAGAAGCGAAGAAATCGGGCGTGCGAGGGCGCGGCGGGGCCGGATTCCCAATGGGAATGAAGTGGGGTTTTCTGGCGAAGCCCGAAGGGGTACCTAGGTACCTGGTTTGTAACGCCGACGAGTCGGAGCCAGGTACTTTCAAAGACCACTACCTCATGAAGACGATCCCTCACCTGCTGGTGGAGGGTATGATCGTGGCGAGCTACGCACTGGGTGCCCACAAGTCGTTCATTTACGTGCGGGGAGAATTGCTCTACGTGATTGCGATCTTAGAGAAAGCCATTGAAGAGGCCAAAGCGCAAGGGTTTCTGGGAAAGAATATTCTCGGAACTGGCTATGATCTGGAACTGGTGGTGCAGCCCGGCGGGGGAGCCTACATCTGTGGGGAAGAAACGGCCTTGCTTGAGTCCTTGGAAGGGAAACGCGGGAACCCACGCAATAAGCCTCCTTTCCCGGCCGTTAAAGGCCTTTATCAAAGCCCAACGGTGGTTAATAACGTGGAATCCATTGCCAACATGCCCTGGATCATTAACAACGGGGGTGAGGCCTATGCCGCGATAGGAATAGGACGAAGTACTGGTACGAAGCTCATCTCGGCTTCGGGTCATATCAAAAAGCCGGGCGTATACGAAATAGAACTGGGCCTCTCGGTAGATGAATTCCTGAATTCCGACGAATACTGCGGCGGAATCCGTAACGGTCATCATCTCAAGGCGTTGGTCGCAGGGGGCTCCTCAGTACCTATTTTGCCCGCGCACCTCATTACTAAAACGGCTACCGGCGAAAATCGCCTGATGTCGTACGAGTCGCTTTCCGACGGTGGGTTCGCCACGGGTACCATGCTGGGCTCGGGTGGCTTTATCGTTTTTGACGAAACAGCCTGTATCGTCCGCAATACCTGGAATTTCGCGCGTTTTTACCACCATGAATCCTGCGGGCAATGTAGTCCCTGCCGCGAAGGTACCGGCTGGATGGAGAAGGTACTTCACCGGATCGAGCACGGCCACGGCAGTATGCACGACATTGACCTCTTAGTGGATGTAGCTAAGAAGATAGAAGGAAATACCATTTGTCCCCTGGGCGACGCCGCCGCCTGGCCCGTAGCCAGTGCCATTCGTCACTTCCGCGACGAATTTGAGTGGCACATTACCCATCCGAAGGAAGCCACGCAGCCCGGAGCGGTGTATATGGGAGATAGCATACTAGTATAAAAGGGAACCTCCCTATTTTGACCTAAGAAAATGGAAGATACCAAACCGAATGTAGTAAAAATAACCTTCGACGGCATCGAAGTAGAGGTTGAGGCGGGCACTACCATCATGCAAGCCGCCCGCCGGATCGCTGAGGCCGACGGTACCCAGGCCCACCTGGTACCGCCAGCCATGTGCTATTACAAGCCGCTGGAAGGTACCGGCGGGAAGTGCCGGGCTTGTCTGGTAAAGGTAGCTCAGGGCTCAGCCAAAGATACGCGGCCCATGCCGAAGCTCGTGCCCTCTTGCATCACCCAGGTGCAGGACGGCATGGTTGTGGAGAATACTACCAATCCGGCCGTGCTGGAAGCCCGGAAAGGGGTTGTGGAGTTTTTGCTTATCAACCACCCGCTCGACTGCCCCATCTGTGACCAGGCCGGTGAGTGCCACCTCCAGGACTTTGCCTTTGAGCATGGAGCTGCCCAAACGCGCTACGAAGAAGAGCGCCGTACTTTCGAGAAGCACGACATCGGACCGTACATCCAGCTGCACATGACGCGCTGCATCCTGTGCTACCGCTGCGTCTACACCGCCGACCAGATCACCAATCAACGCGTACACGGGGTACTTAACCGGGGCGATGCGGCCGAGATAAGTACCTACATTGAGAAGGCCATCGACAATGATTTCTCGGGCAATGTCATCGACGTATGCCCCGTTGGTGCGCTGACCGACAAAACCTACCGATTCAAAAACCGGGTGTGGTTTACCAAGCCCGTGGATGCACACCGCGACTGCCCTACCTGCAAAGGAGAAGTGACGCTCTGGTGCCGAGGGGAAGAGGTGATTCGGGTAACGGCCCGTAAAAACCAGTGGGGCGAAGTACAGGATTTCATTTGCAATACCTGCCGCTTCGATCAAAAAAAGACCAGCGACTGGGTGATTGAAGGCCCTACCAAGGTACAGCGTAGCTCGGTGATTTCGGCCAATAAGTACCGGGCCGATTTGGTGAAAAAACCAGATTTTGCGCTGAAGCTGGCTTCGTCGCAGTACAAGGCGATCGATGATTCCCGTCCCTACGTGACCGACCCGGATACGATTCGGCAGCAGAGCGTGGAAAATAACGACAAAGCCAACCACCGGTCTTTGCTGGCGGAGAACAATTGACCCGAGCAAAGCCACGTAACATAACCTAACTAATAACAGTAGAACCCGTTAATAAATGGAATTAACCGAGTTTGTGATCAAATCGCTGGTGATTTTGGTCATCTTTGGCCTTACCCTTCTGATTGCCATGTACTCTACCTACGGCGAAAGGAAAGTGGCGGGCTTTATACAAGACCGCCTGGGCCCCAACCGGGCGGGTCCCTTCGGGATTTTGCAGCCCCTGGCCGACGCGGGCAAAATGTTTTTCAAAGAAGACTTCATTCCCGCCCAAGCCAACAAATGGCTGTTCATTGCGGGGCCGTGTCTAGCCATGCTCACGGCCCTGATGACCAGCGCCGTGATTCCCTTTGGCGATTCCATCCGGTACGATGGGCTGGAAGTAGCCGTTCAGGCCGTAGAGGCCAATATCGGAATTCTGTACGTATTTGGTATTGTGTCGCTGGGTGTATATGGAGTCATGGTAGGAGGGTGGGCTTCCAACAATAAGTTTTCGTTATTGGGCGCCATCCGGGCCGCTTCCCAGAACATCAGCTACGAGATTTCGATGGGGCTTTCCATTGTCGCAATCCTGATGATGACCGGCTCGTTGTCCATTCGTGAAATCATTGAGCAGCAGCACGGCGGCAACTGGAACATTTGGTACCAGCCCCTGGGCTTTATTATTTTTATTACCTGTGCCTTTGCTGAGTGTAACCGTACTCCCTTCGACTTGCCCGAGTGCGAAACCGAGCTGGTAGGCGGGTACCATACGGAGTATAGCAGCATGAAGCTCGGCTTTTACCTGTTTGCCGAGTACATTAATATGTTTATCTCCTCGGCGGTTATCTCCGCCTTGTATTTTGGAGGATATAACTACCCTGGTATGGATTGGGTCTATGCCCAGTTAACGTCCGCGTTCGGTGACGTAGCGGGGCATAACGTAGCCACGCTGATAGGTACCGCGGCCTTTTTCGCCAAAGCGCTTTTCTTCGTGTTCTTTTACATGTGGGTACGCTGGACGCTGCCACGTTTCCGTTACGACCAGCTCATGAACCTGGGTTGGAAGAACCTTATTCCGCTGGCTATTCTCAATATTGTGATCACAGGTACCGGGGTTTTATTTTTAAAGCCCATCATTACGGCCCTGTTGAATTAATATAATCAGACATTGCTATGCAATTGACCGAGCGCTCCAAACAAGTGAGCAATAAAGAAATGACCTTGTCCGAGAAGGCTTACCTGCCCGCCATCGTGCAGGGAATGGCCATCACGCTCAAGCACTTTTTCAAAAAGAAAGTAACGATCCAATACCCTGAAGTAAAAAGGTACCTGGGCCCCGTATTCCGGGGAAGGCACATCCTTAAGCGCGACGAAGAGGGCCGCGAACGCTGCACGGCCTGTGGCTTGTGCGCGGTGGCCTGTCCGGCTGAGGCCATCTCGATGGTAGCCGAGGAACGCCAAAAAGGCGAAGAACACCTCTACCGGGAAGAGAAGTACGCGGCAGTATACGAAGTCAATATGCTGCGTTGTATTTTCTGCGGCCTCTGCGAGGAAGCCTGCCCCAAGCAGGCCGTGTACCTCCGCCACGACGAAATGGTGCCCGTATTTACCGAGCGCGACCAGGTGATCTGGGGCAAGGACCTGCTGGTAGAGAACATGAACAACCGCTACAAGCGCGAAGCCTGGACCAAAGAAGAAGCGCGGCAGCTGGACCAAAAGCGGGCCGAAGGCCAGGCTGCCGGTGTAGAACCCAGGGCTATACCCTAACATTTAACTGATTTTGGACCGCGTAGCCCGGAGGGGCTACGCGGTTAATACTTCAATCCCTTACATCGACCAACGGTATGAGTCCGACGCTTTCCCTTTTCTACTTCCTGTCGTTTCTGACGGTGCTTAGCGCCCTCATGGTGGTGTTTGCCCGCAGCCCCATTCACAGCGTACTTTATCTGATCCTTACCTTCTTTTGCCTTTCGGGCCATTATATTTTGCTCAATGCTCAGTTTTTGGCGGCCGTAAATATCATTGTGTACGCCGGTGCCATCATGGTACTTTTCCTTTTCGTCATCATGTTCCTAAACATGAAAAAGGAAGACGAAGAGTCCAAAACCAACCTCACGAAGGTAGCGGCCGTCATTGTGGCCGGTACGCTGGGTGTTATTCTGGTAGGTGCTTTCCGAAAATCGCAAGTAGGTACTTACAATCCCTACGCGCACGATTCGCAGGTTGGAATGGTAGAAAGCCTGGGCCACATGCTATTCCGAGAGTACCTACTGCCTTTTGAGCTTATTTCCATTCTTTTCCTAGTGGCCATGACCGGGGCCATCATGTTGGGTAAACGGGAAGTAGGCGAGCGGCATTTCTAACGAGCTTGTAATAGTATTAGTGAAAGGCTAGCCCATGGGGCTGGCCTTTTTTTGTTTATAAGACTATTTGTAAACCAATGACTTGCAGAAAGCAGCTGAATATTTAGGTCAATTAATTTGTAATTGGTCTAAATAAAAATCTATATTTGTCAATCGTTTATTTAAACTAATTATAAATAAACAATAGTCTAAAACTAGGCTCATACCAAAAGCAAATTATTGAAACCGGCCCTACGCTTTACAGACCAATGCCACAAGCTATACTCAAACTTACGGTTGTTTTTCTCTTGATACTTCTGGTATCTACCCATATGCTGGCGCAAACGGGAAGCATCAAAGGCAAGGTACTTCTGGTCAACGGCGAGCCCGCCGTGTATGCAAATATCCAGCTGGAAGACGGAGAATTGAAAACCATAACCAATGAGGCAGGTACTTTTTCAATGCAAGGGCTAAAGCCAGGTACCTACCAAATCCACGTCAGCTTGCTGGGCCACGAAAGTACCTCGCATACCCTCAAAGTACCTACGAGCGGTGCTACGCCGGTAGTAACGATTCGCCTCATTCCCAGCGCTACGCCCCTGAACGAGGTCGTCGTGACGGGCCAGTACGAACCGCAGTCGCTCCGGAAGTCGGTGTACCAAATCCGCACCATTAGCAGCGAGCGCATTCAGCAGCGTGGAGCGGTGAATGTCATGGGGGTACTTAACAACGAGCTCGGAATGCGGTTTTCCAACGACGCCACGCTCGGTACTACCGATGTGCAACTGATGGGGATGTCGGGCCGGAACGTAAAAATACTGCTCGACGGGGTACCCATGGTAGACCGGGGTGATACGCGTGAAAGCCTGAACCAGATCGACATCAACAGCATCGAGCGGATCGAGATTGTGGAGGGGCCTATGTCGGTTTCGTACGGTTCGGATGCGCTGGCGGGGGTTATTAATATTATTACTAAAAAAGCCACGGGTGAGCACCTGGGCGTGACAGCCCGGCTGCAGGAAGAAACCGTAGGCCAGGAGTACCAGCCGCTGACGCAGCAAGGTACCCACAACCAAAGCCTGGGACTAACCTGGCAGAAAAAAGGCTGGCAGGTAGCCGTAGGTGGTACCAACAATACCTTTGGCGGCTGGCAAGGCCGGGCCGAGGGCCGCACGAAGGAGTGGCTTCCCAAGGACCAACGACTCGGCCATGTCAAGGTAGGCTACGTCAACGGTACCTTTTCGGTGTACTACCGCCTGGACGGCCTGATGGAAACCATCCTGAGCGAGGGGGCGGAAAACATAAACACGCAGCGCGCTCGCGATCAAAAGTACCTTACCAACCGGCTGATGCACCAGCTACAGGGGGAATGGACCATCAGCGAGCGCGTACAGCTCACTACCCAGGCTTCTTACACCGACTACGAGCGCCGCACGCAGACGTCCATTCTGGACCTAACTACCGGGCGGCGGACGCTCTCGCTGGGGCAGGGCGAGCAGGACGTAGCGAAGTTTGATAGCAAAACCTTCCGAACTACCCTTTCCTACAAACTTTCGTCGGCGGTGTCGTTGCAGCCGGGGGTGGACATCAACCTGGATGCGGCCTCGGGAGCGCGCATAGCCGGTACGCCCAGCATCAGCGACTACGCCCTGTTTATTTCTTCGGTCATTAACCCCACCTCCGCCATAAGCATCCGGCCCGGCTTACGCTTCATCAAAAACTCCGTCTACGACGCGCCACCGGTTATACCTTCGCTCAATACTAAGTTCTCACTGGGCCAGAATCTGGACCTGCGCCTGGCCTACGCGCGGGGTTTCCGCTCCCCGGCCTTGCGCGAGCTGTACTTTAATTACTTCGACGCCAGCCATTCCATTGTGGGCAACCCGAACCTGAAAGCCGAGTATTCCAATAGCTTCAACGGGTCGTTCGTTTGGCAAAGCGTTGCCCGGCAAGGCGTTGCCCGGCAAAACGTTGCCCGGCAAAGTACCTCGGCGAAAGACGTTCATCTCAAATCCACGCTCGGATTTTTCTACAACCATTTCCACAACCTGATCGACTACGGCTACGACCCTACTAACCCGAGCGTTTCGATGACCGTCAACATTGACCAATTCCGCACCACCGGAGGTACTTTCGAGAACCAACTCTACTGGAACAACCTGCAGGCGTCGGTGGGCTTTTCGTACATAGGGCGCTACAACAGCATCCTGGACGAAGGCGATTACGCCAGCCGTGATTTGGGTACTTTCCTGTGGTCGCCGGAAGTAAATGCCTCCCTTACCTACCACTTCAAGAAGCTAGGTACCCAGCTGGGTTTCTTCTACAAGTACACCGGCAAGCGGCCTAGCTACACGGCCACCGTCGACAGCCAAAACAACCCCACTGTGCGCCTGGCCGAGATCGGGGCCTTTCATTGGGGCGATGTTACCCTCACCAAAACCCTCACCAAGTACCTCCGTCTTTCGGCCGGAGCCAAGAATATTTTCAACGTCACGCGGCTCACCAACAGCTCCACCGACGTAGGTGGTGCCCATAGCACGGGCGGTCCGGTGCCGATGAGCTACGGGCGCTCCTACTTTGCGGGGTTGGTTGTCAATTGGTCCAAACCTACATCACACTAACCATTCTTTATTCATTCATCACTCCCATTCGTTTTAATTCCATTCAAACCATGAACAAGTTTTTCACCACGCTTCTGACAATATCCCTGCTGCTTTTCTTTAATGCCTGTAAAGAAGAAGAAGTACCTCTGCCCGACAACCTCGTCGAATTTGAAAGTGCCGAACAAGGCATGGAGGGCACCACTAAAACCCTGACCGTGAAGGTGAAGCTCTCCCGCGCTACCGACGTAGCCGTGCCCGTGGCGGTTCAGCTTACGCCCAGCGGCGTTAGCTACGGCACCGAGTTCAGCACTACCCCCGCCGCCACCAACAACACCCTGGCGCTGACGATCCCGCCCGGTAGCGACGAAGCGGCCTTTACCATTACGCGGGCCGACAACGTTTTCCTGAGCGGTACAGAAGCCATTAACTTCCAGATCCAGTCGGCCGGGACGCCAGTGCTGGTAGGGCCTACTTCGGCGTTGGCAGTTAAGTTTACGTCCATTGTATCGCAAGGCAGCAGCCTTCGGCTCAACGGCGGTGCGGGCGGAACGAGCGCCGTAAACGCCGTCTTCGTTGATTTTAGCAATAATAAACAAAGCTCCGTAGCCCGTGCGGCCTGGGATCTGGGCTTCTATGCGGGCAGTGAGTACCGCGTGATCCTGAATAGCATGACGGGCGCTACGGCGGTAGCCGTGAATAAAACCAACCTGGCGCAGGTGACCGCTGCCGACACCGTTGGCGTGAATTTCACGCTGGGTTTTGAGCCCGCCCACATGGCGCTGGTCGATGACGTAACCGGCGACCTCACCAAGACCGTCATTGCGGCGGTGTCGGCCACGGAAGCGGACAACAAAGTATACATCCTGAGCCGGGGTACCAGCGGTGCCACGCCCAAGAAAGAACTGCTGAAGATCCGGGTACTTCGTAGCGGCGCGGCGGGCTACACCCTCCAGTACGCGGGCCTGAACGAAACTACCTTCAAGACCATCACCGTAAACAAAGAAAGTACCTACAATTTCAACTACGTGTCGCTGACCACCGAAGGCGCGCTGGAAGTAGAGCCGCCCAAAGACCGTTGGGACATCGTATGGACGGGTGGCCTCTATAAAACGGCCCTTCAGCCGGGCGTCGATATTCCGTACTACTTCTCCGATATGGTGTTTATCAACCAGCGGGGGGGCGTACAGGCGGCTGAGGTACTTACCAGCAGCGTGAGCTACGACGCCTTTGCCGAGAGCCATCTGCCGGGCGTGACCTTCAGCGCCGACCGTGTGGTGATCGGAGCCAACTGGCGGACCGCCACCATGAATGCGACGGGCGTAAGAACGGACCGCTTCTATCTGGTAAAAGATGCCGCGGGCAACGTGTACAAGCTCAAGTTCGTCAACTTCGCCTCCAGCGATGGTGGCGAGCGCGGGTACCCCAACATTGAGTACAAGCTAGTTAAAAAAGGATAAGCCTAACCTTGGGAGGGGAAAACCAAAGTACCCTCCCAAGGCTTATTTCGCCGTGGCTTTCCGCTGACTATTCCTAAACCTACCAGACCTATGGCCAATACGTATCATTCCAATACCGAGCTGCGCCTGCTTAGCCAGAAGCCCAATGGGTACATCGGGCAGTGTCCCTGCTGTGAGCATTACAATTTTGTATTCAAAAACTTCCTCTTTGTTTTTAACGAAGACAGCCTGCGGGGCTTTCAGGAGGTACTTTACGACGAAAAGTACCTCTGCACCATTGAGCCCAAGCTCCCCCACGGAAAGGGGTACTTGCTACCGTCGCCCTTGCCCAACTTCATGCTGGTCTTTACCGAAAAGGAGTTGGAAGAACTACGAAATCTGTTTCAGGAAGCCCTGCTAACCCTGGAAGTGGAGCGTCTGCTGCGGTCTTAGAAAATGGCAGGAGAGGTGTACTTGTACCATTAAAAATAACGAACGACAATGAAACAAAATGCCTTTTGGGGAAGTACCCTGCTGCTGCTGCTGAACTTTGTTCCGCTGGGGAAGTACCTTTACGCGCAGGAGGTACCTTTAAAGCCGGTTACGATTACCAATCTTCCCGCGGATCCCGCCGATGGTCCGGCCGAACAGGCGGGTCGCTTCACTTTTTTTAGCCTCCGCACCGGGCAAGTCGTGCCCAACGCCGACTCCCTGACCGACCGCTGGGACCTAGCCTTTCGGGGTACTACGGTGCTGGTCAACGGCGGCGCGGGGCGCCGGGGTAAGGGCGGAGCCTACCTGCACAACGGCTCCTTCAACGAACTCACCCAGCTTTCAACCGAAGTACCCTTCCGCGTGGATGAGCCCGGTGGGGAGCAGGCCATTGCGGGTGGCTCGGGCAACGGCTGGTACGCGTACAACGCAGCCACGCACGAAATCCTGCCCGTTCCGAACCGCGTGCTGGTGCTCCGAACGGCCGATGGCCGCTACGCCAAAGTACAAATTCTCAACTACTACCAGCAAAGCCCTGGCCTTTCCGACAGCTCCGCACCAAGCCGCTACTATACCTTCCAGTACGTTTACCAGCCGGATGGTACTTTGCATTTTTAAATAGTTATAAGTATGAAAATCAGCCGTTTGTATTTTATTAGCCATTGTGTATTTTGGGGTACTTTGCTGCTAATGGGTAGTAGGCCAAGCGTAGCCCAAAGCAAGGCCGCCACTCCGGTCCGGATCGTATCCACGGATGGTACCCTGAGCGAGATTTTATGTAGTTTGGGTTTGGAAAAACAGCTGGTAGGCGTAGACGTGACCAGCACCTACCCGGCTTCGCTGCAAAAACTACCTAAGGTAGGCCACAACCGGAGTATTTCGGCGGAAGGAATCCTCTCCCTCAATCCGGACCTGATCGTGGCCAATAGCCAGGGTATGATGAAACCGGAGATCCTGGACCAGCTAAAAAGTACCGGCAAGAAAGTGGTGGTATTTGAGCAGAAGTACACGGCCGAAGGTACCAAAGCGCTGATCCGGGAGGTAGGCAGGTACTTTGGGCGGTCGCCTCAGGCGGAGCAATTGATCAAAAAAATGGAGGCCGATTTGGCGAAACTTCAAAAGCAAACGGCTTCCAAAAAGGTACTTTTCATCTACGCCCGGGGGGCAGGTACCCTCATGGTGTCGGGAATGGGGACCTCCGTCGATCAACTGATCCGGTTGTCGGGTCATCAGAACGCGGCGCAAGGGTTTACGGATTTCAAGCCTCTTACGTCGGAGGCACTTCTGGCGGCTAATCCCGACGTGCTGCTGCTTTTTTCAAGCGGGCTGGAAAGCCTCGGGGGCGTCGACGGCTTGCTGAAAGTACCCGGCATTGCGTATACCAACGCGGGGAAAAATCGTAAAGTAATCACCATGGATGGACAACTCATGACGGGCTTTGGCCCGCGCCTGGGCCAGGCGGCCGCCGAGTTGTCCGCAAAAGCACGTTAATATGTCCCAGACCGACACCCTTACTCAGCCCCGCCGCGAGGCAGGTACTTTCACCGCCCGGCGGCGCTCTCGGGCCGGGGCCCTGGGGCTACTGGCTGCTTTGCTGGTGCTGGCGGTACTTATCTCGGTGTGTACGGGCGCGATGGCTATTTCGCTGCCGGAGCTGGCGGGGATCGTCACGCAGCAGCTGGGTATGGAAGCGGCGTACCCGTTTGAGGAGCACCAAAAAATCATCTTTTGGTTCATGCGGCTTCCCCGCATCTGCCTGGGTATCCTCATCGGCGCGGGCCTAAGCGTGGCGGGAGCGCTGCTCCAGAGCCTGTTCCGAAACCCCCTGGCCGACCCCATGCTGATCGGCATTTCGTCGGGCGCTACGCTGTTTGCGGTGCTGGCCATTGTGTTAGGTACCTTCTTTTCGGGCCTGCTCGGCGGCCTGCTGGGCTCCTACCTGTTATCGTTTGCAGCTTTTATGGGGGCTTGCCTGGCCATCTTGCTGGTGTACCAGCTTTCGAAGGTAAACGGCCGGTCGCAGATCACCACCATGCTGCTGGCGGGCATCGCCATCAATGCCTTCGTCAACGCCCTGACGGGCCTGCTGATTTCGATGGCGAACGACGAGCAGCTGCGCAGCATTACGTTCTGGGGGCTGGGTAGTTTGGGTGGAGCCACCTGGACCACCGTACTCACAGTACTTCCTTTTATCGGCCTCACGCTCCTGTACATGCCCCGGCTGGCCAAGTCGCTCAACCTCCTGGCGCTCGGCGAAAGCCAGGCCGCGCACCTGGGCGTGAATACTACCCGCCTGAAGCGCCAGACGATCCTGCTCGTGACCCTCACGGTAGGTGCCTCGGTGGCCGTGGCCGGTACCATTGGCTTTGTGGGGCTGGTGATTCCGCACATCATCCGGCAGGCTTTTGGGCCGCACCACCGGCTGGTACTGAGCGGCTCGGCTCTGGCTGGCGCGGCGGTACTTACGCTGGCCGATACGCTGTCGCGCACGCTGGTAGCGCCCAGTGAGCTACCCATTGGGGTACTTACGGCGCTAATGGGTACACCGGTATTTGTGTATATTTTGCTCAAAGAAAAACGCTATACGCATGATTGAGGTCAATAACCTGAGCGTTAGCCTGGGCGGCAAAGAGTTACTGAAAAACGTAAGCTTCCGGGTACGTCCGGGGCAATTCTGGGCCATTGTCGGTCCCAACGGAGCTGGCAAATCCACGTTGCTGAAGGTACTTAGCCGCGATCTTGCTCCCAGCGGTGGCGAGGTACTTTTTAATGCGCGTCCCCTGGCCAAGTACCAAAACCAGGAGCTCGCCCAGGTACGCGCCGTGCTTTCCCAGCACAACCAGGTTTCGCTGCCTTTCAAAGCGGAGGAAATCGTGATGATGGGTAGGTACCCTTACCACGAGCACGAGCCCACCGACGCCGACTACGCCATTGTGCATCGCTGCCTGGCCAAGGTAGAAGCCCTGCACCTGGCCGACCGCCTGTACCCGACGCTGTCGGGTGGGGAGCAGCAGCGGGTGCAACTGGCCCGCACACTGGCCCAGATCTGGGAGGTACCCCAGGGGTACTTGTTGCTGGACGAACCTACCAACGGCCTGGATCTGAAGCACCAATACCAAACGCTGCATTTGGCGCGTGAACTGGCCGGACGGGGCTACGGCGTGGTGGCCGTACTGCACGACCTGAACATGGCATTGCACTACGCCGATCGGCTCCTGCTGCTCTCGAAGGGAAGTACCTACGCCGAGGGCACACCCGCCGAAGTACTGAACCCCGCAGCCATCGAAGCCGTATACGGTATTGCGGTGCAATGGGTGACCCCGGCCGAGGGAGGTACCTGCTTCATCATGCCCCAGCCCGACTTCCAACCGATCTCTTTATAACTATTTGCTAACTACCTTAAAAAATAAAGTACTATGAAAACGACCCCCGTATCCGAGCGCTCCAGCCTGAAAGAAGCCTGGAATGAGTTCAGACTCCAGAACCCTAAAGTACGTATCCGCGACGCCGCTAAGCAGTTGAACTCCACCGAAGCCGAGCTCCTGGCTACGGGCATTGGCGAGTCGGTCGTGCGGCTGGAGGGCGATTTTCGGGACGTAATTCAGGATGTAGCCCAGCTGGGGCATGTCATGGCGCTCACCCGCAACGACCACGTGGTACACGAGCGCAAAGGTACCTACGAAAAAATCTCTTTTCGGAATCAGGTGGGGCTGGTGCTGGGCGAAGACATCGACCTCCGGCTGTTTATGACCCACTGGCATTTTGGGTTTGCCGTGAACGAAAATGAGCGGCAGAGCCTGCAGTTTTTTGACCAAAATGGCGAAGCCGTCCACAAAATATACCTCACCGAGCAGAGCGACCGCGCCGCCTACCAGGCTTTGGTAGCCAAGTACGAAGCCGCTGACCAGGAGGCCGCCGTCGTCACGCAGCCCTTACAAGAAACGGAGGAAGCCTATACGGCTAAAGACGAGGCCGAGCTGGCGGCGTTTCAGCAAGAATGGCTGGGCCTGCAAGATACCCACGATTTCTTTGGGCTTATCCGGAAGTACGGCTTGCCCCGCCAGGAAGCCCTCCGGCACGCGCCCGAAGGCTACGCCTACCGCTTCGATCCTGCTTCGATTCGGCAGGTGTTTCAGGATGCCGCCGATACATCATTGCCCATCATGGTGTTTGTAGGAAGCCGCGGTTGTATCCAGATCCACACCGGCCCGGTGAAAAAGCTGGTCGTGACGGGGCCCTGGTTCAACGTACTCGACCCTGAGTTCAACCTGCACCTGCGCGAAGATGCCATTCACGAAGCGTGGGTGGTCATTAAGCCTACCGTCGATGGAGTAGTAACGGCCCTCGAACTATTCGATGCCCAGGGGGAAATCATCGTCCAGGTATTTGGCAAGCGCAAGCCCGGTTCGCCCGAGCTCGAAGCTTGGCGGTCCATTGTTCAAAATGCAGCCTCGCCGCTCCAGATAAGTTAAGTTAATCAGCCATAGTACCGAAAAGGACCGACTAGTTAGCCGGTCCTTTTTTAGGGTACTTATGCTACCATGGCGTAGAAAAAGGGTAGGAGAGGAGCCACAAAGAAATAGCTCGCCA
Organism: Rhabdobacter roseus; assembly: GCF_014202275.1. Taxonomy (GTDB): domain Bacteria; phylum Bacteroidota; class Bacteroidia; order Cytophagales; family Spirosomataceae; genus Rhabdobacter; species Rhabdobacter roseus. The sequence goes on from NZ_JACHGF010000001.1 coordinate 316,530, forward strand.
AGTACCCTTTATCAAGTACCTTTAAATGTTAATTCCTGCGCCTACCAGGGCTCGTACCGTCTGGGCAATGCCCTCGGTATCGAAGCCACATTCATCGTAGAGCTCGTTTTGCTCTCCGTGCTCCACCACCCGGTCGGGAATACCAAGACGCTTCACGCGGGACGCGTACCCATGCTCCGCCATAAACTCCAGCACCGCACTGCCGAACCCACCCTGAAGGCAACCGTCTTCTACGGTAACGACGCGATCAAAGCTACGGAATACCTCGTGCAGCAGCGCTTCATCGAGCGGCTTTACGAAACGCATGTCGTAGTGTGCTATGTGGAGCCCTTCCCGGGCCAGGAGATCACAGGCCTCCGCGGCGTAGTTACCCACGGGCCCCAGGGTCAGGAGGGCGGCCTCGTCGCCGTCACGTAGTTTACGTCCCTGCCCTACTTCAATTTCTTCCAAAGGTGTGCGCCACTGGGGCATCACGCCCTGTCCGCGCGGGTACCGGATCGTGAAGGCGCGTTTGCCCCTCTGGATTTTTTCCAGCTGGGCCGTATACATGAGGTTGCGGAGCTCCTGCTCATTCATGGGGGCCGACACGATCATGTTCGGAATACAGCGCATGTAGGCTAGGTCATAAGCCCCGTGGTGCGTGGGGCCATCGGCACCGGCAAAGCCCGCCCGATCCAGGCAGAAAATCACGGGTAGTTCCTGAATGCATACGTCATGTATCACCTGGTCATAAGCACGCTGCATGAACGTAGAGTAGATGTTGCAGAACACCACCTCCCCGCGCGTAGCCATCCCGGCTGAGAACGTAACGGCATGTTGCTCGGCAATGCCGACGTCAAAGGCGCGCTCGGGCATGGCTTTCATCATGATATTTAGCGACGAACCCGACGGCATAGCGGGAGTAACGCCCACAATGCGCGGGTTCTTTTCGGCCAGCTCGACCAGCGTATGGCCAAATACATCCTGGTACTTAGGCGCTTGGGGCGTATCGTAGATTTTTTTCTGAATCTCGCCCGTCACTTTATCAAACAAGCCCGGCGCGTGCCACTTGGTTTGGTCTTTTTCGGCGGGGCCGTAGCCCTTTCCTTTTACGGTAAGGCAATGCAGTAGTTTGGGCCCCGGTATATCTTTCAGGTCGTTCAGAACATCGGTAAGGTGGTCAATGTCGTGGCCGTCGATGGGGCCAAAGTACCTGAGTCCGAGGGATTCGAAAAGGTTGCTTTGTCGTAAAAGGGCACCTTTAAGGGCCGTTTCTACCTTAGAGACAATCTCCTGGGCACTTTTGCCGAAGTGGCTCATCTTACCCAGCACATTCCAGACTTCATCGCGTACCTTATTATAGGTATGAGAAGTGGTGATATCCGTGAGGTACTCTTTCAGCGCGCCCACGTTGGGGTCGATGGCCATGCAGTTATCGTTGAGGATAATTAGCAGGTTGGAATCCGTAGATCCGGCGTGATTCATGCCTTCAAAGGCCATCCCGGCCGTCATGGCCCCATCGCCAATCACCGCAATATGCTGCCGCTGGGGGTTACCCTCGCGCGTGGATGCCACGGCCATGCCCAGCGCGGCAGAAATGGAAGTAGAAGAATGGCCTACGCCAAAGGTATCGTAAACGCTTTCTTTTCGCTTGGGAAAACCGGATAGGCCGCCGTACAGCCGGTTGGTGCTGAAATTATCCCGGCGCCCGGTTAGTATTTTGTGCCCGTAGGCCTGGTGCCCCACGTCCCATACCAGTTGGTCGTCGGGCGTATTGTACACGTAGTGAAGAGCTACTGTAAGTTCTACTACGCCCAAACTAGCCCCAAAATGCCCTCCATAGACGGATACGTTGTCAATAATGTATTGGCGCAGTTCATTGCTAAGCTGAGGAAGTTGGCTTCGATCCAGTTTGCGTAAATCCTCGGGAGAATTAATCTCAGCCAGTAGTTTTCCGGGCGTGATGAGCATACTCACTGCTATTGGTTTTCAGATGTGTTGGTTAAACTAGCGCTAACCAAAAAGTGTTCAAAGTTAAGAAAAATAAGAGGCTTTTGGGAATTCTTATTTTTGCTGGCTGGCCCGAAATAGTTTTTGCTTCTCTTCTTTAGTGAGGCTTTCGTACCCTGATTTGGATATTTTGTCCAGGATCGCATCGATTTCGTCCTGGTCGGGTATTTCTACGGAGGCCGACGGAGCTGCGGACGAATACAGCGTAGCGCTGCGGTGTACCTGTTTTTCGCGGTAGGTGACCCGCATGGTAGGGCGGCGGCGGAACAGGTTGGACCAGCCCCCCATGATGGCGTAAACGGGCCGTCCCAGGTCGGTGCCGCTTTGGAGGAGCTTGATAAAGACGTACCCTAGTAAAGCGCCACCCAGGTGCGCCAGGTTACCGCCCGCGTTGGGGCCGATGGACTGCGCCAGGGAAAGAATGATGTAGAAAAAGGCAATGTACTTGATCCGGATGGGACCCAGAAAAATAAGGTTGAAGGTGTAGTTGGGTAGCAGGGTGGAGGCTCCTACGGCTACCGAGAAGGCCGCCGCCGAGGCACCCAGCATTCTTGACGCCCCTACTTCGGCCTGAAAGTGCGGCAGCAGGTTATAGATACCCATGTAGATAAGACCGCCAGCAATCCCTCCCAATATATAAAGCGCCACCATTCTTTTGGCCCCCAGGTACTCATCTACGAGCCGCCCGAACCAGTACAGGAAGAGCATATTGAAAAGAATATGGAAAATCTCTTCGTGGGTAAAGAAATAGGTGATGATGGTCCAGGGTTTGTAGATAAACTCGTTAGGAGAGGCAGGTAGCCGGAACAGATCTACCAGCCAGACGTACGCATTACCCGATTCCCCCAGGGTAAGTACCACCTTCGCCAGCAGCAGCGCCAGGAAGATCACCGTATTGATGAGAATAATCTTTACCAGCGCATTTTCTGATTTATCAAACTCTCTTCGGAAATCGTCAAAAATTCCACTCATCGCTCAATAAAATTTTTTACTTTGAGAATTCCAGTATTGTAAAATTATAAATGCAAAGAGCATTCCCCCCAAGTGGGCAAAATGTGCTACATTATCAGACTGCGCATTTTGAATCCCGGCGTACAACTCATAAAGTCCATAAAAGGTAACAAAATACTTAGCCTTGATCGGGAAGGGGAAAAATAGTAGAAATAGCTCCGTGTTTGGAAACAATAACCCAAACGCCATCAGTATTCCGAAAATTGCCCCTGACGCCCCTACCATTGGGATGTTTACCTCCCTTTGATAGAGGGCATTGACGAAGTCTACGCTGTCTTTAATATACGTTGGATTGGTGGGATTCTCTTCAAATTGATTCACAAAGTCAAGATTCGCCTGGTAAAAGCCCTTGGCGTGCTGACTCAAAAAGTCGATCAGGCCGTCGGGTGTAGGGTAGGCGGTATAGGTTTGGGCGGCTTCCCGCAGCTGGGATATTTCAAAATAGTTGATACCAGAAAAAAGTAAGCCAGCACCAATACCCGTAAAAAAATAAAAGAACACAAAGCGCTTGGGCCCCCACACGCGCTCCAGTAGAGGACCAAATATGAATAGCCCGAACATGTTGCTCAGCAAGTGCCCAAAATTGCCGTGCAGAAACATGTACGTGACAAATTGGTAGGGCATAAATGCCGGCGACATAAACGAACGCAGTGCAAAGCCCGGAGTCAGGTTAATTACGTATATATCTACTAGAAAAAAAGCTACATTTAGTATCAGTAAGTTACGAACTACGGGCGTTAAAGAAAACATGAATAGTTTAGCTAGTAATGAATATAAAGAGTAACTGTTTTGGTACGGGTTTCGTTTCTTTTATCGCTTAAACAATGATCCGATCCGATCTAGGGTGAGCATCACAATAATAGGATCACCGCCTGGCGTTCGGTTAGGGTCGGAAGAAGCAAAAAGTTGCTCGATCAGGATGTGCATTTCGAGCAGGGAAAGCTTGATGATGTAGCGGGAAGAAAAACGGCGTGCCAGTGAGCGCGACAGGCTATCTGGCTTGTTGAGTTTCAGATCAGAATAGCTCTGCTTGAGCTGTTCGATAAGCTCTTCAAATAAATCCTGCTCGCTTTCCTCGGGCAAATTGGCAGGTACCCCGCGAACGACGAGCTCGTTGGGGCCCATTTCGTCAAATTCAAAGCCCAGGCTACGAATTTCATTTTTGGTATCACGTACCATTTGCATATCCGCGGCCGACAAACGCACCGTGCGGGGGAAAAGTACCTGCTGGCAGGCCCCGTTCCGCTTGGTAAGCATGAGCCGATACCGCTCGTACAGAATACGCTCGTAGGCTGCTTTCTGATCAATCAACATCACACCGTCTTTGACCTGAGATAGAATATAGCGGTTATGTACCTGAAAAAGAATGGCGTCATTCTCCGGAATGGAAATTGCTTCCGAAGCCATGTGATTTACTTTACTGGCTACCGTAAGCGCCTGTTCTTTGAAAGTAGGGCGCGCGGGCATGGCTTTCAGCTCCATTTCCTTTTGGTCCTGCTCTTCTTCCGGAGCATTTTTCAATCCTTCCAGAAGCTTGTTCCAGTTGGTGAGGTTCCCCTGCTTTCGCACTGAGTCGTCGGCTTTGGGTTGCGCGGCCCAGTCGGGCTGCACCGGGCGCGGCAACGAGTTAGAAGAAGCAGACTGAGCGCGTGGCGGCGGATTCAGGAAATTGATGTTATCGTCGAAGTCGATAGGCGGCGTCATGTTGTAGACACCCACCGCTTTTTTTACCGCGGCCATGATGATGGCATAGACCGAGCGCTCGTCGTCAAACTTGATTTCCGTCTTGGTGGGGTGAATATTGATATCGACATGAGACGGGTCGATCTCGATGAAAAGTACGTAAAAAGGGTGACTTCCTTCGGGAATGGTGCCGTCGAAGGCGCTGATGACCGCGTGGTGCAGGTAGCTGTGCTTGATGTACCTTTCGTTGACAAAGAAAAACTGCTCACCGCGGGTTTTGCGGGCAAACTCGGGCTTGCCAATGTACCCCCTGACGCTAATGTAGGAGGTGTCTTCCTGGCAAAAGGCCAGCTGCTCGCGGTAGGTTTTACCAAATATATCCACGATCCGGCGTACCAGTTTGCCAGCGTATAGGTTGAAGATCTCGACGTCGTTGTGATAAAGCGAGAAACTTACCTCGGGATGAGCCAGCGCGATGCGTTGAAATTCGTCCAGAATGTGGCGCATCTCCACGGAGTTCGCTTTAAGGAAATTACGCCGAGCGGGTACATTAAAGAAAAGATTCTTAACCAGCAGGTTGGTGCCCGTTAAAGTGGCAATGGACTCCTGAAACTTCACTTCAGACCCTTCGATCCGCAGCAAAGTACCCAGCTCATCACCTACCCGGCGCGAGCGTAGCTCTACCTGCGCAACGGCGGCGATGGAGGCCAGGGCTTCGCCTCGAAAGCCCATGGTGCGGATCCGGAAGAGGTCGTCCGAGTTACGAATTTTTGAAGTCGCGTGCCGCTCAAAGCACATGCGGGCGTCGGTTTCGGACATCCCCAGGCCGTCATCAATCACCTGGATGAGTGTTTTGCCGGCGTCGCGTATGATCACCTGCACGTGGTGCGCCTGGGCATCCACCGAGTTTTCGAGTAGTTCCTTCACCACCGAGGCCGGGCGTTGCACTACCTCTCCCGCCGCGATTTGGTTGGCAATAGAGTCGGGTAGCAAATGGATAATATCAGCGGTAGTCATGCGTAGCCTGAGTGATTGGAGTCAACGTAAAACAAATTAACGACTTTTTATTTATTTGATCAGCGAGTTTTTAGTCAACCGTAAACAAGAAAATGGCCTATTGTTTGTTATATAATTAAATAAACATTATTTTTGATTTATGACAGAAATCAGCCGAATAGGTACCTGCCATATTTTGGAAGCCTTTGAAGCCGAAAAAAGTTGCTAACCGTGCTAAGAAGCTGATCGACGTATACTTACTCTCTAAGACCCCGCTAAGATGAAAATGCCCCTTCTGAAAAAGTTTAACGCTACGATGGCCTTGCAATGGCTTATCTTTTTGCCGGTAATCCTACCGCTATGCATTGTGTTTGGCGCGGTGCAAGGTGTTGTCAATATGGTGGAGAAAATGGCGCAGCGGATGTGGCTCGACCTGGAACTTTAACGGACCAGCTCCAGCCGGAGGGCTCACGTACCCAGAGAATTTACCTTTAAGTAGAATGACACCAGGAAAGCGCTACTTGGTGGCCGGGTAGCGCTTGGTTAGGTACTTTTTCTGAACAGCCCCCCGATGCGGGAAAACATGCGCTTCTCGAATTCCCAGAAAAAACGAAACTTCCCAAAGAGCCATCCCCACACCAGGAGAACGACCTGATACAGCGGAAGGATGATGAGGATATTGGCCGTCCACCGGATCCAGGCCGGGGTATCAGCGGTGAGGCCTACCCAGCCAAAAAGTACCTGCTTGATGTACATGATGGAAGAGCCTGTGCAGGCAAACACCAGCAGGATGATGAACACATCCCAGCCACTGCGTACATTCCACCGTACTTTAAGTTTTTCCCACATGGGTACTTATTCGTAAAGAAAGCCCATGGTATCGTCCTTAATTTCTTCCGGATCCAGGGAAAGAAATTCTTCCCAAAACGGATTAGCAGGTACCCCCGCTTTGCAGATGAGGGGCTCTTTCCGGACCGGGTGCTCAAAGTACAGGCGGCGGGCGTGGAGATTGATGCTGGCATCCATATTGGCCTTAGGGTACCCATATTTTACATCACCCCGGATCGGGCAGCCCATGCTGGCTAGCTGCACCCGGATCTGGTGGGGGCGCCCCGTGATGGGATGTACCTCCAGCAGGTGAAACTTGTTGATTTCGCCCAGCACCCGGTACGTAAGCTCGGCGCGCTGGGTACCGGGCTGCTCATAGTCATGGGCGGTCGTGACGTTGCGTTTTTCGTCTTTGGACAGCCAGTGTACCAGCTTGCCCTTGCTATGAGGAGGCCGCTGACGCACCACGGCCCAGTAGGTTTTCTGAACATCGCGCTTGCGAAACAGCTCGTTCATCCGCTCCAGGGCTTTGGACGTGCGCGCAAAGACTACCAGGCCACTCACGGGGCGGTCGAGGCGGTGTACGGTGCCCAAAAATACGGCACCGGGTTTTTCATATTGGACTTTAATATAGTCCTTGAGCATATCCAGCAGGCATACATCGCCCGTGCTATCGCCCTGCACAAGTACCCCAGGTTCTTTATTGACGACTATAATGTGGTTATCTTCGTAGATAACCTGAAAGGGTTTCTTTGCCATATCAGTAGGATTCCTTATCAGTAGGAAAGGATTCATTTTTTACGTCTCGGGCGTAGCTCGAGATCGCCTCGGACATCACCGTGTGTAGGTCGGCGTAGCGCCGCAGAAAGCGAGGCTTAAAGGTTTTGGTAATACCAAGTACGTCGTGCAGGACCAGGATCTGCCCATCGGCGTGGGGACCGGCCCCAATACCAATGGTAGGAATGCTGATACGCTCAGAGACCTGTCGGGTCAGGGCCGCCGGAATTTTTTCCAACACCACCGAGAAACACCCTACTTCATCGAGCATCTGAGCATCTTCGAGTAGCTTATGGGCTTCAATTTCTTCCTTGGCACGTACGGTATAGGTACCAAACTTATAGATGGATTGGGGCGTAAGTCCCAAATGCCCCATGACAGGTACCCCCGCACTCAGGATGCGCGTAATCGACTCTTTTACCTCCAGGCCACCTTCCAGCTTCACGGCGTGCGCTCCTGATTCCTTCATGATCCGGATCGCCGAGCGGAGAGCTTCCTCCGAGTTGCCCTGGTAGGACCCAAAGGGGAGGTCTACCACAACCAGCGCCCGCTTCACCGCCCGTACCACCGAAGAAGCATGGTAGATCATCTGGTCCAGGGTGATAGGCAGAGTAGTTTCGTGCCCGGCCATGACGTTGGAGGCCGAGTCACCCACCAGGATCAGCTCGATCCCGGCGGCGTCTACGATGGCGGCCATGGAGTAGTCGTATGCCGTGAGGCAGGATATTTTTTCACCACGATTTTTCATCTCCTGGATGATGTGCGTCGTGACGCGCTTTATATCGGGGGAAGAATGTACAGACATGACCTCTGGGAATAATAGTAAACAAATGAATGATCAACCAAGGTACCTACTGCACTTCATCGCCGCAAAAGCCACTGCTCGGGGTTGAGGCGGGTGGTGTTTTTCCAGATCTGAAATTGAAGCTCCGAAGTACCTTCTCCGTCGGTAGCCACGCTCCCGATGGTCTCCCGGGCTTTTACCTTTTGCCCGGTTTTCACCGACACATTCTGCATCTTGGCGTAAATCGTCATGTAGTCGCCGTGCTGAATGGCCACCACGTTGTTCATGCCGGGTACGTCCGTCACGTCAAGTACCACCCCGTCGTACACGGCCCGCACCGACTCTCCCGCGCTGGTTTGGATATCAATGCCCAGGTTATCTACCGTAACTCCCTTCAGCACCGGGTGCGCCTTGCGCCCGAAATGGTCCGACACGAAGCCTTTCACGGGCCAGGGAAGCCGTGCCTGGGAGGCCATAAAGGAAGAGGCTAAGGCTACCTCCTCGTCGGTCATCCCGCCCGAGCTGGGGGCTTTTTCGACGGGTGCCGTCTCCACAATGACGGGCTCCTCACCGGCCTTGGCCGCTCTTTCCCGCTCGGCTTTCTCCCGGGCTAACCGCTCGCGTTCGGCTCTTTCACGAGCTTCCCGTTCCCGGCGCTCCCGCTCGGCGCGCTCGCGCATTTCGCGTTCTACCAGCCGCCGAATGTTTGCTTCTAGTTGGTTAGCCGCCCGACGGCTGGCGGTGAGCTCGGCCCGGAGCTGCGATTCTTTTTGGGATAACTCGTTGACTACCTCGTCCTGCTTGGCTTTCAGGCCTTCCAGCTTTTGGGCTTCCCCCACGCGCGTAGCCAGTACGGTTTGTTGTTGTTTTTGCTTAGCCGTAATGCGTTCCCGCTTGGCTACTAGCTGCCGCTGTACCTCCTCCATCTGCTTCACCTGCTGCTGGCGCGCGTCGGTATACTGCTTGAGGTACTTATAACGGAGCACAAATTGATTAAACGTAGAGGACGAAAACAGAAAAATGAGCTGATTGAGGTAAGCATTGCGCTTGGAGGCCTCGTAGATCATCTGTCCGTACTCTTTCTTGAGCTTGGAAAGATCATTGGCTAGCTCGCGCCGGGCTTTTTCCAGATTACGAAGCTCAACGTCGAGTAGTTTGAGGTCGTCCGAAAGCAGGTCGATCTGTTTTTTCTGGGTCGTTATTTGTTGATTGAGCGCCCGGAGCTGGCCAACACTCACATTTTTTTGGGAAGACGTTTCTTTCAGGATACCCTGAATCTCCTTCATTTTCTCCTGATTTTGGCGCTTTTCGCGCTCCAGCTGTTGGCGGCTTTTCTGCGCCCACGCGCCCACGCCCGTACCGGCTATCAAAAGTAGTAGTAGTAAAAAACTTCGATAGAAAGCAGATGGTAGACGCATAACAATGATTCTTGGAGGAATAACGATCCCGGTATATCCCACAAAGTTAAACAGACTTCGCGTTTTAGCCCTAACCCCAGGGAGGTATTCCCGCTTTACAACTTTCTTTTATAGCTCGCTGGAATACTGAACGGGAAGCTGAGGGGGTTTTCTGCCAGTTCGACCCTGCTGTGTTTGATCCGGATGACAGTCTGGTAGTACTGCTGATCTTTTTCTGACTGCACGTCCAGGGTGAGCAGGCTGGTGTACGGAAACAGGTAGTTGTTCAACTGCGTAAAATCTTCGTAGTCGAGGTTGAGGGTATTTCGGGTGGGTTGCTCAACGGCCGTAAGGCGTTTGAGCTTACGGTTTTTGGTACCTATGTAGTTATCGACCAGGATGCGTCCCTGGTTTTGGCGAAGCAGCAGAAAATCCTTTTCGCGGCGAAATTTCTGCTCGTCGTCCCGTGGGATGGGCAGATTGCCCACAATGAGCGACTGAAGGAGGGGAAAGTTAAGGTCGAACTTAAACTGTTGGCTAAGCTGCGCGTAGCTAAAGACGTAGTATTCCTTATGAAATTTATCCATGAAAACAATCGAGTCGGGTGTAATGATTCCCCGCGCTACTTCCAGCCCCACCCCCGTTACCGACAGCCAGATGAGGCTGTCTTTTTTGATGCGAATGTTTACGTTGGCGTTGTCGATATTCTGAGAACGGCTCTTAAAAGAGAATTTGGATTTGGCGGTGAGGTAGTCAAAGTCAATCTCTTCAATGGCCGAATGTGCCAGCAGGGAATCGGAAAAGGCGGTGCGAGCCGTGTCGGATTGGGAATACCTATCCCGGCTTTTGGTTCGGGGTTTATGGCAAGAAGCGAGCCAAAAAAAACCAATGACAATCAGCCACGCGGCAGTTCTACTGTTCATGAAGCGTACCGGTTGCAATTTTTTTGTCGAGTTGATCACTGGTTTCTCCCATAGTTTTGGCCTTTTTCCATTGCTCTACGGCTTTTTCGCGCTCGCCCAGCTTAAAAAGTACGTCGCCATAATGCTCAACAATGGTGCCGCTCACGTTTTCAGACGCCTGAACGGCCTTTTCGAGGTACTGTTTCGCTTTGCCGTATTCTTTACGAATGTAAAGTACCCAGGCGTACGTATCCAGAAAGGTAGCGTTGTCTTTGTGGCGTTGAACGAGCCGTTCGGACATCTGCAGGGCCAGGTCGAGTTTTTCCTTACGAAGCGACAGGAAATAGCTGTAATTATTCAGCACGTGATCATTGTTGGGGTCCGCCTTCAGGGCCAGATCATAGGAAGCATCCGATTTCGCATAGTCGCCCAGGCCATTGTAGGCATCACCCAGCTGGGCATTGATGACGGGGATGATCTCGGGATTATCGTTAATGAGCTTGCGGCTTTCTTCCAGAGACGAAACGGCTTTCTTGTAGTTGCGCTTTACCAGGTGGGCCGAGCCGTTGGAGTACCAGAACATACCCTGGTTAGGAAACATTTCCAAGGCCTCTTCGGAATGCGCGATGAGGCTGTCGATTTGATTCAGTTCCCCATCCAGCTGCAAAATAGCCCCCCATATTTCGAAGACGGAGCCATCCAGCTGCGCGGCCATCCGGTACTGGTCGCGTGCTTCGGCTTTGCGGCCACGCTGCACCAGCAGGTCGGCATAGAGTACATGGGCGCGCGATTCGCCGGGATGGGTGTCGGTCAGCTGCTTGGCCAGGGCCAGGGCCTCGTCGCGGTCCTGCTCGGTGGCCAGCATGGAGAGGTACCCTGAAAGTACCCTGATCTTGGGCTCGGCGTCCAGGTTGGGGTTCGAGAACACAATTTTAAGCTCCTGGTTGCATTTGGCTACGTCCCCTTTGCGGCGGTAAATGTCGGCCAGTAGCACGTGGGCCTGGGCTTCGTCGGGATTGAGACGCAGGGCTTCCTGCAAGGGTACTATGGCTTCGTCGATACGGTCGTTAGCCATCAACAATTCGGCAAATTCCACGCGGTAGTCTACTTCGCTGGGTTCGGCCGTGATTAGCTTGCGCGCTTCTTCAATGGCTTTGTCCAGTTTATTTTGCCGGAGGTATAGCTGCTGTTTTTGGTGCGTTATTTCCTCGGTCACACCCAGCGATTTTTCCATTTGGTCGTAGGTCGCGATGGCTTTGTCAAACTGATCGTTGAAGACGTACACCGCTGCGAGCTCAATGCCGTACTGGATGTTGGAAGGATCGCGCGCCAACAACGCTTCGTAGAGCGGAATGGCCTCCGCGTACTTACGCTGCCTGGCGTAGAGTTCGGCTAGTTGCTGGGCGTAGAATCGGTTGGATTTGTCCAGGCCATTGGCCTGGCGTAGGGGCTCAATGGCTTCGGCAGGACGATCCAGCTTAACCAGGGCATTAGCTACGAGAAAATGCCCGGCGGCATCGCCAGGGCTTTGCTTGACCAGCTTCTCAAAAATAGGAAGGGCCCGCGCCGGCTCGTCCATCATCATGTATTTCATGCCTTCGGCCGCCATGCTTTCCTCTTCCAACCGAAAACCGGTAGAGGTACTTTTATCTTTTTCCGGAGCCTTTGCCTTGCTTCGGCGCTGGGCAAAAGCAGGATCTGCGTTGATAGCCGCAATAAATAAGCCGACCCACAAAGCCGATTTTAACCACACTATCCTCATATTCTTGCTGTTTACCGATCTCATTGCTATGCAGGTCGGTCATTATTAAATGACTAAACAAATATAGATTTTTCGCTTTAAATAGTCAGGTACCTGTACGAGCCAAACTGTCTCTTTTAACTACAAAAGTACTAGATTATTGTTTGAAAAGGTACTTACGCCAAAGGTAAAGGGTAGGGTAGGTAGTTCAGAAGTAACTACCCTGGCTAGGAAGAAGGTACTTTTAAGGGCGTCCAGGTATGCTAGGCCTTACCTGCTATAGGCGAAGGCCGAAAGAAGGAAAACCATTTTTGGGGTACGGAGATCCGCTTCAATAAGGCCTTCAAGTAGCTTCATAGGTTTTATTCGAGCTTACCGAGGCCTTCAGGTAATATGCAAAGGTACCTGCTGCTCAAGCCATAGCCATCGTGAAGCGATCGAGCACTTCGTCGGGGTGTACTTCCAGCACGTTGGCCAGCACCAGCATTACCAGCGTACGCGAGGCCAGGTTGCGGGGGATTCCGGCCGTAGTAGCGTAAGAGTCTACGGTTACGCTGCTTTTTTCGTCGAGCAGCTGCATGAGCTTACGCTCTTTCTCGCCGTAGCTGAAGCGTACGTCACGCTCTTTGCGGGCTCGACGCATGATTTCGCGCATTTCCCAGCTGGCTTGCACCGACTTATCAGCTACCCGCACGTAGGCGCGTTGCTTGCCAAGTACATCCTTGACGTAATGGGGTTTGTCGGGGCTACGCGGAACGTAAAATACAAGTACCTCGCGATCTCCCGACACCGGTACTTTTTCAATACGGTACCCGATGGTAGGCGTGCAGTATTTTTCAATGGCTCTTACGAGCATAAACTCATCTTCGTCCGCGTATTTTAGGCCTTTAATGGTTTTATCATCTCCCACGCCAATCAGTAGCTTACCCCCGCCGGAGTTAGCAAAAGCTACAATTTCACGGACAATCCGGTCAGGATGGTTGGCCTTCAGCTTGAATTCCAAGTGCTGACCCTCCCCTTGTCTGACCAACTCTTTAAGCATTCTTAAGTCCATCATTCGGAGCGCCGGAGCGTAAGTCTGAAGTGTGTAGAAGCTTATACTTGTTACAAGATAGGTATTTCTCTCTATTCAAAAAATACCATAGGTACTTTTTACTAACAAAAATTGCTACCAAAACGTTTTCCAAAAAGAGCCAGTGTCGCCTTATTTAGAAGGGAGTTAGGGGCACGAGGTCAATTGGCCATTCTGGTTATGCCTTTCGCGGAAATGCTGCCCCGTACCTCGCTGGTAGGTACCTTTCATGAGCCGGAAGGCTTTTTACTTTCTTCACAAGCACAGACTGATGAATGTAAGGGATGGCTGGTCAGGTACCATAGCAGCCCTGCGACCGTGTAAGTACTTATTTAGCGCACTTCCATTGGAAGTAGGTACTACTTACAAGCTGCGGAGCAGACATGAACGTAGCGTAGAAGGGGGTAGTATTTTGGAGAGGATACCTACCGACGGTTGTACGAGCCCACGGCCTTTTGTAGAAGGTACTTCCGAGTATGACATTTAGTCAAAACTACCCAGGAAAAGAAGGGGCAGATAGGTACCTCCGCGGATGCCTGATCAAGGAACGCCAAGGCCAATGGCTGCGTGAGTACTCCCCGGCAGCGGCACGAAAAGCGAGCGGCGCTCAGAATGGGTAGCCCCCAAAATACCCTAAATCCAAAAGCGGCACCTTTGTGGGTACCGCTTCTGGATCAATATTCGTCTTCGTTAAAGAAAAAATCTTCTTTGGTAGGGTAGTCGGGCCATATCTCCTCGATGCTTTCATAAGGCTGGCCGTCGTCTTCCAGCTCCTGAAGGTTTTCTACTACCTCCAAGGGCGCTCCAGTACGGATGGCAAAGTCAATTAGCTCATCTTTGGTAGCTGGCCAGGGAGCATCTTCCAGGTACGATGCGAGTTCAAGTGTCCAGTACATAGTTATTCGTTCCGATTAAATGATACGATTTTTTTGGAGTGCAAAAGTAAAAAAAAATGCCTCTCTTGATAATCTTTAACACGATTTTTCAAAAAAAATTTTTGCTAGTATCCATTTTTTTTCTATGAATATGTAATAGTCTGTTTTTTAAGTATTTATATAAATAATAATTTCTCTTCTTTAAAAAAAATAGCTCAGCTACGGGCCATCAAAGTACCCCGACTGAGGCGAAAGAGGTACTTTATTTGGTCCGGAGTAGCCAATTGTTCTACGTAGTATAAAGACCATACATTCCAGATTGTTTAGTAATTTGCTCTCCTTTTAATTTTTGGACGGAACGTATGCAAGTAGAAGTATGTGCGTATTCCCTCGAGTCTTGCCTGAACGCCCAGGCGGCGGGGGCTCACCGGGTGGAGCTATGTGGTGGATTAGGAGAAGGCGGTACTACGCCCAGCGCGGGGCTTATTGGGCTGGTACGTGAGCGCGTTGAGCTCGCCCTCTACGTCATGGTTCGGCCGCGGGGCGGGGATTTTGTATACGATGCGCTGGAAGAAGAAGTGATACGTCGGGACATCGACGTAGCCAAAAAGTACGGCGCTGATGGCGTGGTGTTGGGTGTATTGACGGCGCAAGGACAGGTGGATGTAGTCCGTACCCGGGCGTTGATCGACTACGCCCAGCCGCTGGGGGTGACTTTCCACCGGGCCTTTGACCTGACGCCCGATCCGCTGGAAGCCCTTGAGCGGGTCATTGAAGCGGGTGCGGAGCGTATCTTGACGTCGGGCCAGCGCGCTTCGGCACCCGAAGGCCTTGACGTACTGCGGCAGTTGGTAATAGCGGCTTCGGGCCGGATCGAGATTATGGCCGGTGGTGGCGTCAACGCCGGAAATGCCGCGCAACTGGCCGCTACGGGTATTCAGGCCCTGCACCTGACGGGCAAGGCCTTTCGGCCCGGTAGGCAGCAGTATTTTCCGGCGGGTATTTCCATGGCCGGCGAGGTACCTGACGAACGCAGTATCTTGTACAGTAAGCTCGAGTCGCTGCGGGAGCTCGTGGAAGCGGTACGCTAGTAACAGGAAGTGGCTTCTCCTACACGGACGAAATTAATCGGAGTAGGTATAGGCCTTGAAACACAAATTATTATATTTGCGCCTCGTTTGTTGAACTTTTACAAAACCAAATCCTACTCGTGAATAATAATACCTCCCTGATCTGGAACATTGTGTTGACGGTGGCCGTCATCGTTCTGTTTTTTTTACATTTTTCGGGCAGCAAGCCAGGTACCTTTACCGGCTCCGATTCCACCAGCGTGGCGGGTCGGCGCATTGTGTACGTACAGGTAGATTCGCTGTTGAAGAATTACGACTATTTTGAGGATACTCGTAAATCGTTAGAAAATAAGCGTTACCAGCTTGAGAATGATCTCACTACCCGCGGGCGCTCCCTGGAAAATGAAATTGCGTTCTTTCAGCAACGGGCTCAGACCATGACCCTGGACCAGGCCCGCTCTACGGAGGCGCAGCTAACCAAAAAGCAGCAGGATCTGATTGCTTACCGCGACCGCTCCGCCCAATCGTTGGCGCAGGAAGAAGCCGAAAAGAACCAGGAACTCTACGAATCCATTCAGTCGTATATCAAAAAATACAACCGGGAAAATAACTACGAATACGTATTAGGCTATTCAACGGGAGGAGGTATTTTGTTCGCTGATTCGACGCTTAATATTACGCAGAAAATGATTGAGGGACTTAACAGCGAATACAAAGCCAAGAACGAAAAATCGGCAGCTTCTACTAAAGATACTACCAAAAAGAAATAAAAAGTCGGCGGCGGTAGGTGAAATAGCCTTTCTGCCTGTATAGCGCTGAGGGCGTCCCAGAATCTGGGACGCCCTCAGCGCTTAAGAATAAAATAGGATGCGATAAAGTACCTTCTTACACGGCGCTTGAGGTGAGCTTCGCGCCCAGGTACTCGCGGTTCATGCGGGCGATGTTCTCCATGCTGATCTCCTTAGGGCACTCGGCCGAGCAAGCGCCGGTATTGGTACAAGCACCAAATCCTTCGGTATCCATTTGAGCCACCATTTTCTCCGCGCGGATCTTCCGTTCGGCCTGCCCCTGGGGAAGCAAAGCCAGCTGCGAAATTTTGGCGGACACGAAAAGCATGGCCGAAGAGTTTTTACATGCAGCAACGCAGGCACCGCACCCGATACAGGCCGCGGCCATAAAGGCGTGGTCGGCGGCTTCCTTGGGCACGGGCAGGCTGTTGGCGTCCTGGGCATTGCCGGTATTGACCGACACAAACCCGCCCGAAGCGACGATCCGGTCGAAGGCCGTGCGGCTCACCACTAGGTCTTTTATTACCGGAAACGCCACCGCCCGCCACGGCTCTACCACAATAGTATCGCCATCGTTGAACGAGCGCATGTGGAGCTGGCAAGTAGCTACGCCCTGCAAAGGCCCGTGCGGGCGACCATTGATGTACATCGAGCACATCCCACAAATACCCTCGCGGCAGTCGTGATCAAAGGCAACGGGCTCTTTGTTTTCGGCAATCAGCTTTTCGTTCAGTACGTCAAACATTTCAAGAAACGACATGTCCGAAGAAATACCGTCCAGCTCGTAGGTTTCAAAGCGTCCTTCTGAATCATTATTTTTTTGTCTCCACACCTTCAGGGTGAGGTGCATATTATCAGCTGACATAGTTTTACTATTTGAAGATTTTTAACACAAACAGCGGGGATTATAACCCAAGTCCCCCTTTCTAACTTATTTATAACTACGCTGGGCAATCTTGATGTTGTCGTATTCCAGGTCCTCTTTGTGAAGCTCCCACTGGCTGTCGTTGTGGTACTCCCAGGCCGACACGTACATATAGTTTTCGTCGTCGCGCAGGGCTTCACCCTCTTCGGTCTGGTACTCTTCCCGGAAGTGCCCCCCGCACGACTCGTTACGATCGAGCGCATCCAGGCACATCAGCTCACCCAGTTCGAGGAAGTCAGCTACGCGGCTGGCTTTGTCAAGCTCCGGATTGTACTCATTGGCCGTACCCATCACCCGCACATCCTGCCAGAATTCCTGACGCAGGGTACGTATTTCCTCGATGGCCTCCC
The DNA here is from genome assembly GCF_014202275.1 of Rhabdobacter roseus. Lineage (GTDB taxonomy): Bacteria > Bacteroidota > Bacteroidia > Cytophagales > Spirosomataceae > Rhabdobacter > Rhabdobacter roseus. The sequence continues at coordinate 333,718 of NZ_JACHGF010000001.1, forward strand.
GCAGACCTTGCTCGTTGCGAGCCATCCCGCACTTGTTCCACATGATGTGGCCCAGGCGGCGGTGAAACTGCTCGGGAGACGTATGGCCGTTGATGGTCAACAGCTTTTCGATGCGGTCCTTTACTTCCTGCTCCGTTTTTTCAAAAGCAGGATGGCTGGTAGCGATAGCTCCCGTACGGATCTCGTTGGCTAAATAAGATCCAATAGTGTAGGGAATGACGAAGTACCCGTCGGCCAGGCCCTGCATGAGCGCCGAGGCACCCAGGCGGTTGGCGCCGTGGTCGGAGAAATTAGCCTCGCCCAGGGCGTACAAGCCCGGCACGGTGGTCATTAAATTATAGTCCACCCACAAGCCTCCCATTGTGTAGTGTACTGCCGGGTAGATGCGCATAGGTACTTCGTAAGGGTCTTCGCCGGTAATTTGCTTGTACATGTCAAACAGGTTCCCGTACTTCTCTTTAACGACCGCCTTGCCCAAAGCACGTACCTGCTCGTCGGTAGGGCTATGAATGTTGTTCTTGTTGGCTTCGGCCCGGCCGTAGCGCTCAATGGCCGAAGAATAATCCAGGTATACGGCCATTTTGGAAGGGCCAACGCCGTAGCCCGCGTCGCAGCGCTCTTTAGCCGCTCGCGAAGCGATGTCACGAGGTACCAGGTTACCAAAGGCCGGGTAGCGGCGCTCAAGGTAGTAGTCGCGTTCCTCTTCCAGGATTTGGCTGGGATTGCGCGTGTCGTCCTTTTTCTTAGGTACCCAGATCCGCCCGTCGTTCCGAAGCGATTCGGACATCAGCGTTAGCTTAGACTGATGCTCGCTCGAAACCGGAATACAGGTAGGGTGGATCTGTGTGAAGCAGGGATTCCCGAAAAACGCCCCCCGCTTGTGTGCTTTCCAGGCGGCCGTAACGTTGCAACCCATGGCGTTGGTGGAGAGGTAAAATACGTTGCCGTAGCCCCCGGAGCAAAGTAATACGGCGTGCCCGGCGTGGCGTTCTATTTCGCCCGTAACCAGGTTACGAACAATTACGCCCTGGCATTTTCCGTCGATTACCACTACGTCGAGCATTTCGTGGCGGGTGTACATCTGTACCGTTCCCATGCCTACCTGGCGCTCCAGGGCCGAGTAAGCTCCCAGTAGTAGCTGCTGGCCCGTCTGACCGGCGGCGTAGAAGGTACGTTGTACCTGTACCCCCCCAAAGGAGCGGTTGGAGAGCAATCCGCCGTATTCGCGGGCGAAAGGTACCCCCTGCGCTACGCACTGGTCAATGATGCTACCTGATACTTCGGCCAGGCGGTAGACGTTGGCCTCGCGGGAACGGTAGTCGCCGCCTTTGACGGTATCATAGAAGAGCCGGTAAATGGAGTCGCCGTCGTTTTGGTAGTTCTTGGCGGCGTTGATTCCCCCCTGGGCGGCAATGGAGTGCGCCCGGCGCGGAGAATCCTGAAAGCAAAACGCTTTTACCTTATAGCCCAGCTCCGCCAGCGTAGCGGCCGCCGAAGCCCCGGCCAGGCCGGTACCTACCACAATCACTTCCAGGCGTCGCTTGTTGGAAGGGTTTACCAGAGGTACGGAAGAACGATATTTAGTCCATTTATCCTGAAGCGGTCCTTCGGGAATCTTGGCGTTTAGGCGAGATGAAGTTGCCATATCTAGACGAGTTAATGAATCAGAATGAGTTTAGTGCAAAAGGTGCATGATGTAGAAGTAGACCGGCATGGCCGCAAACGCCGCCGGAATAATGATGCCAAATACCCATACTCCCAGGAAGTCGAGCAGCGGGTTGTACTTAGGATGGTTGATGCCCAGCGTCTGGAAGGCACTTCGGAAGCCATGCACCAGGTGGTACGAAACGGCCACCATGGATAGCACGTACAAAAGTACCAAGGGCAGATTGGCAAAAGCCCGGTCCACGATCATGTAAAGGTCTTTGACAATAATGGTCTTCGTTTTTTGGTCATCACTGAGCTGTTCTTCCAGTTTGCTTTTGAGCATGTAGCCCTCGGGCATGGTTTCCGTATTGACGATTTTGCCTTCGGCGAGCTCAATGGTGTACTTTTTGAAGGGGAGCTGCCCAAACTTGTAGTCATACCAAAACTGCGCCATGTGCACCACGATGAACACCAGCAGGACGGTACCCAGCAGCGCCATGTTACGGCTGGCCCAGGTACTTTGGTTGTCTACTTTCGAGTAGGTTACCTTACCACGCGCCTGACGGTTTTGGTAAGCCAGGTAAAACCCCTGAAAAGCGTGAATCAGAATAAAAGCATATAAACCGTACGAAATGGTTTTGATAATGGGGCTGGTGGTCATGAACACCGTATACAGGTTGAACGCCAATCCTTCATCCGCGTTAAATAATTGTAAATTTCCAGCTACGTGTACGGCCAGAAAACTAGTTAAAAAAAGACCCGTAAGGGCCATCACGAGCTTTTTTCCAATGGAACTCGACAACGTTTGTGTTAGCCACGACATAGCAAACAGCGGTAGTTTAATGTGCAAAAAATGGGACAATTAGAACCTTTCAAAGGTACATGACAAACGAATCCGACACAACACAAGATTTCAAATTTGTTCCTAACGAATCAATTTATAATGATTTTAAGTTTCTGATAGCCTAACAGCATGTGTAAAAAATTTGTTTGGTTTGCAGAATGCAGATACTAAAGAGGGGGCCTAAAGGAGTCAATTTACTTTTACCGGCTAAAAGCACACCTTTTTTTGCGTATTTTTCGTTCCAACTATATTATAAAAACCATTAAGCCTTCATACTCTATGCGCCCACTGGTACGCTATATATTCTTTGTTTTTTTACTACTTCTGATTGGCCAACGGGCAGCGGCTACGCACGTGCGGGCGGGGGAGATCACCGCCAAGCGAATCTCCACCACCTCCCTGACCTACGAAATCACCTTCACGGGGTACTTTGATATTCAGAATGGCCCCGCCGCTTCCGAAGCGCAGGTAGATGTACAATTTTTCGTGGGAGATACGGGCCCGATCCGGGTGGAACGAAAAATTCCGTATCCTAATATTGGCAACAACACCACGCGCAACGAGTATACCTTTGTTTATACGTTTTCGGCACCGGGTCGCTTCCGGATCTCCGTGCGGCTTGACAACCGGAACAACAGCGTGCTCAACATTGGCCCGCCGCCTACGCAGGAGCTAAACTTCTACGTACAAAGTACCCTGGTGATCAACGAGAGCCTGGGCCAGAACCGCACGCCGGTGCTGCTCAATGCGCCCATCGACCTGGCAGCGGTAGGGCAGCGCTACATCCATAACCCCAACGCTTTTGATGCCGATGGCGACAGCCTGTCTTATAGGCCGGTGGTACCGCAGCAGGGTACTACGCGGGGCAATGGCCAGAATCTTCAGTACGTAGACCCTAACCAAGTGCAGCCGGTAGGGCCGCGTGAGGATGGCGGTACGCCCGCCACTTTCTCCATCAACCCCATCACGGGCGATTTGATCTGGGATGCTCCTTCCATTCCGGGCTATTACAACGTAGCCTTTGTGGTGGAAGAATGGCGGAATGGCGTGAAGATCGGGGAGATTGTGCGGGATATGCAGATCATCGTGGTGGAGTCGAATAACGACCGACCGGACCTTGACCCGCTGCCGGATCTATGTGTGGAAGCGGGTAGCTTGATTCAGCAAACCATCCGAGCTACCGACCGAAACGGCAACCCTTTGACCTTGACGACTAACGGTGGGGTGTACCAGGCGAGCTTGGTGCCAGCCGCCTTGGCTACTTTTGCGTTGAATCCAGCTAGCGCTGGGGTAGCTACGGGACTCTTCCGTTGGCAAACGGGTTGTAATCATATCCGGCTCGAACCTTACGAAGTACTCTTTAAAGTAGAAGATAATCCGGGACCAGGTACCCCTAACCCTTCGCTCTTCCGAAAGCTCGTTGACATCAAAACGCTTCGTATTCGGGTTTATGGCCCCAAACCACAGAATGTCCGGACGGAGCCAGCGGCCGATGCATCGGGGCGGGCCTTCCGGGTGAGCTGGAGTTCCTACCAGTGCCAGATTCCTGGTGCACAGATTGTGATCTATCGCAGAGAAGGCTGTACGGACTTTGTAGCGGATCCCTGCCAGACGGGCATGCCCGCGGGCCTGGGCTACCAGGAGGTAGGGCGCGTGGGCGTGGGAGAGACGTCTTACATCGATACCAACAACGGGCAAGGACTACGAAGAGGGGTGAGGTATAGCTACCGTTTGGTGGTGGAGTTCCCGCGTCCGGGAGCCAGCCCCACCGAGCTCAACCGCTTGAACGGGGGCGGAAGGAGCCTGGTGTCGGATGAATTCTGCGCAGACCTACCCCTGTTGATGCCGGTTATTACCAACGTCACCGTCGACTCCACCAGCGCGACGCAGGGTGTCATTACGGTAAAATGGACGCGCCCCATCGGCGTGGTACCTACCCCCAGCGACGGGCCCTACCAGTACCGACTATTCCGGGCTACTGGCTTGAACGGTACGGATTTTACCCTCGTTACCACCATTACGACCAATCTGACCCCTGGCGCGCCCGATACGCTCTTTGTGGATCGTGGGCTTAATACCGTTCAGAATGCCTACCGCTACCGGCTCGACTACTACTACACCAACAACAACGCGCTCGTTAAGTTTGATGAGACGGAGCCCGCCAGCAGCGTAAGGCTGGAGCAGGGAGCGGCCGAGTCGCGCCAGATCCGGCTTGACTGGACGGCCATCGTACCCTGGAGCAACAACAACCAGCGGCACCGCGTATACCGCGAAGACCGCGCGCGCCCAGGTACCTTCAATCAGATCGCGGAGGTGGCGGTGCTGGGTCCGGAGACTTTCACCTACCTGGACGACGGAACCGACCGCTTTGCGGCCGATGGCGTTGCTACCATTACGCTCTCCGCTGACTCGACCTACTGCTACAAAGTAGAAACCGTAGGTACCTACGACAACGACCGCATTCGGCCCGCGCTGCTGTATAACTTCTCGCAGATCATCTGCGTGACCCCGCTGGATACCATCCGGCCCTGCCCGCCGGTACTTTCCATCGACACGCTCAATTGCAGCGAGCTACAGCCTGACGCTTTCTGTGACCAAAGTACCTTTACCAACAACCTGTCGTGGGAATATCCGGCGCAAAATGCCCAGGGGGACGATTGTGACCCCAATGTGGTATCCTATAATATATACTACGCCCGCTATGACGACGAAGAGGGTGCGCTGCTGACGTCCATCCTGCCACCACCCACGCCGCCCGCTACTACCTACGCTCATACGGGGCTCAGCTCCTTTGCGGGCTGCTACTACGTGACGGCCGTAAACCGCTACGGCAACGAGAGCGACCCCAGCAACCTGGTCTGTAAGGACAACTGTCCGCAGTTCACGCTACCTAACGTCTTTACGCCCAACGGCGACGGCAAGAACGACGTATTCCGGCCGTTCCGCTGCCCCAGCTTCGTGGAGTCGATCGTGTTTAGGGTATACAATCGCTGGGGTACCAAGGTATTTGAAACGACGGACGTGAGTATCAACTGGGACGGCAAGAATTCTGCCGGACAAGACCTGGCCGCCGGGCAGTACTTCTACGAAGCCGTGGTGCAGTTTGAATCCGTACGGCGGAACGCGCAGCCGCTGGCGGTCAAAGGCTGGATACAACTCCTACGCTAATGAAGGTGGTGCTCTTTGATGGCGTGTGTAATCTCTGCAACGGAGCGGTCAATTTTCTGATTGAGCACGACAAGGAGCAGCAGTTGCAATTTGCTTCCCTGCAGTCGGACTTTGGGCAGGAGGTACTTCGGCGTCATGGCCTAAGTACCCAGGCTTACGAGAGTTTTCTTTTTCTGGAAGGCAACCGGCTATTTCAACGATCGGAGGCGGCGCTGGCCGTGCTCAGGTACCTGGGCTGGCCCTGGAAGGTACTTTTGGTTTTCAGGATCGTTCCTCGCTTCGTGCGGGATGCGCTCTACACCTGGGTAGCCCGCCACCGCTACGCCTGGTTTGGCAAAAGGGAGGCGTGTAGGCTACCTACTCCTTCGCTGCGGGCGCGCTTCTTGTGACTAAATTTTTCGACTTTCGAACCTAATCGCTTACTTTGTAGCCCGGCTCAGGTACCTGCTGAGCGGGCTACTTTTATTATTAACCAAGCGATTCAACCATTTTTCTCATGAAAAAAGCGTACATATTTCCGGGCCAGGGTTCGCAGTTTACGGGCATGGGGGCCGAGCTATACCAATCTTCCGCCGAAGCCAGAGCGTTATTTGAGCGGGGCAATCAGATACTGGGCTTCGACATTACTAAAATCATGTTTGAAGGTACCGAAGAGGAGCTCAAGCAAACCAACGTCACCCAGCCCGCCATCTTTCTGCATTCGGTGGTGCTGGCCTCTACTACGCCGGGCTTTGAGCCCGACATGGTGGCGGGGCACTCCCTGGGCGAGTTTTCGGCCCTGGTGGCGGCGGGTGCGCTGTCGTTTGAGGACGGGCTCCGGCTGGTAGCCCAGCGCGCCGACGCCATGCAGAAGGCCTGCGAAGCCTACCCCTCCACGATGGCCGCCATCCTGGGCCTGGGCGACGAGCCTATTGAAGAAGTGTGCGCTGCCATTGAAGGCGAGGTAGTGGTACTTGCCAACTACAACTGCCCCGGCCAGGTTGTTATTTCGGGGTCCATTGAAGGCGTGAAGGAGGCTTGTGAACGCCTGAAGGCCATTGGGGCCAAGCGGGCGCTGTTGCTACAGGTAGGAGGAGCCTTTCACTCACCCTTTATGGAGCCCGCCCGGGAGGTACTGGCCCAAGCCATCGAAAGTACCCCCTTTAGCGCCCCACGTTGCCCCATCTACCAGAACGTGAACGCCCGCGCTTCTACGGATGTAAGTACCATTAAAGCCAACCTGATCGCCCAGCTTACGGCTCCGGTACTCTGGACGCAGTCGGTGCAGCACATGGTGGCCGACGGCGCCACGCTCTTCATCGAATGCGGCCCCGGCAAGGTACTTCAGGGGCTGGTGAAAAAAATAGCCGGGGAGGTTGAAACAAAGAATGTGTAATTTTTTTGCAGAATTGCTTGACAGGTATCCGCTGAGCGCTTAGTTTTGCACCACAATTTCGGATTTGGCCGATGGTGTAATGGTAACACAGGACATTTTGGTTGTCTTATTCAGGGTTCGAGTCCTTGTCGGCCAACAAAAAAGCTCACTCAATCGGTGAGCTTTTTTTTATACCTGTATTTTCATTATTGGGTATAATGTAAATCAATAGTAGCACTTTTTAGCATTAACTGTTCCAAACGAGTACCGCTAGAGATACTATTTCTATATTTTTTACACTTAAATTAATATTATATTGTATCCAGGTAAATAACTTCTGTTTATTTATTCTATTTTTATGGATTAAAATTACCCCTCTCTTATTCACTATTACTATACACTACTAAAATCACCAATTGAAATGGCAACACTAGTTAAAGTTAAAAAGCGCGATCGCGAACGCACGAAAGGCAAAATCCTCAAAGCAGTCGGAGAAGTTATTGAACAGTATGGCACCGAAAAAGTAGGCGTGAATTTAATTGCCCGTACGGCTGGCGTAAACAAGGTACTTATATATAGGTACTTTGGCGGGGTAGATGGCCTCATGGAACAGTACGTAAAAACGGGCCAGTATACCTTCACCACTAGTGTTGACTTTATCGAGAGTATTCCACCCACCGCCCCGGAAGAGCGGGGGCAGACCATGGCCCGGATTTTACTGATTGCCATGAACGATCTTCGGGAGCGCAAAGCCACGCGGGATTTACTTCGCTGGGAAATCGGGGCCGGCCGTCCTGTACTTTCAGAAACCCGCAACGAGGTAGGAGCCCGGATTTTAGAAAAGATCGGCGATCTGCCCAACTGCCCGGATACGAGCGGCCTCATCGCTTTCATTTCGGCAGGTATATACTACTTAACCATCTCGGCCGACTACCGCGATAAGATGATCGACGTAGACCTGCAATCGGAAGAGGGCTGGAAACGTATAGAAAACATAGTAGTTAGCATTATTGCCAATTCAGAGAAGTAATAGGTAGCAATGAAAGTACCTTCTTAAAGTCCTTCCCGCTCTGTTGGGGAGGATTTTTCGTTTAAAGAGCCAGTTAGCCTTTTGGGATCGATCAGCGCGCGTATATTTGTACCCTTTCAGCCGAAAGCGTAAAACGATCGTTAATGAGTGTACTAAAAAAACTGGCGGGAGAAACGGCCAGCTATGGCGTAAGTACCATGTTAGGCAGGCTCCTCAACTACCTGCTGGTAATGCTCCACACCCGGCTTTTTTTTCCCGAGCAGCTCAGCGTACAAGTTCAGTTATATGCCTACGCCGGGCTTACGCTGGTCATTTATACCTTCGGCATGGAAACCGCCTACTTTCGGTTTGCGCGGAAGGAAGCCGACCAACGCCAGTACTACAACCTGATTCTGAGTGCGGTTATTTCCGTGAGCGTGTTCTTCTCGGGGCTGATGTACCTCTTTGCCGAGGACGTGGCGCGGCTCATCGAGTACCCCGAAGAAGTAACCCTGGTGCGTTGGATGGCCCTCATCATGGCCATCGACGGCATCGTTTCCATTCCGTTTGCGCGTCTTCGGCTGGAAAAAAAGGTTAAGAAATTTGTGGCGGCCCGCGTGGCGAATATCTTGGCCAATATCGGTTTCAACTTCTTTTTCTTGCTCCTCTGCCGGGATATTTACGAAGGGAGGTACCTGTTGTTTCTGAAGCCCGCCGTAGATCTTTTTTATGACCCGGCGATGGCACCCGGCTACATCATCCTGGCCAATCTGATGGCCAACCTACTCTTTTTCGTACTGCTCTGCCGGGAGTTCCTGGATTTCCGTTTTGTGTTTAACCGGGCACTTTTTCGACCGGTTTGGGTGTATGCCTTCCCCATCTTGATCATGAACTTGGCGGCGGTGACCAACTACGTGTTCGACCGCTCGTTTTTGCAGTACCTGCTCCCGGAAAATTTTTATCCCGGCCGCACTACCCGCGACGCCATCGGGATCTACGGGCAGTGTTTCAAGCTGTCTATTTTCATGAATCTGGCCATTCAGGCCTTCAAGTACGCCGCCGAGCCGTTCTTCTTCTCCAAGGCTGAAGATAAAAACGCTCCCTCGGTCTTTGCCGAGGTCATGAAGTGGTTTGTGCTGGTGTGTATCCTGATGTGGGTAGGGATCTGCCTCAACCTGGACCTGCTGGCGGAGCTCTTTCTGCGCAAGAAAATCTACCACGAGGGCCTGCCCATTGTACCCTGGCTACTGTTAGGCTTCCTTTTTCTGGGAGTTTACTACAACCTCGCCGCCTGGTTTAAGATTACCGACAAAACCCAGTATGGTACCTACCTTACCATCACGGGGGCTGCCATCACCATGGGGCTCAACTTCCTGCTCGTACCCCGCATAGGGTACCTGGGCTGTGCGCTGGCGTTTGCTACGTCGGCCTTGGTGATGATGGGCCTTTGCTACTACTACGGACAAAAGTACTACCCGGTACCTTATCCGGTAAAATCCTCGGCGGGGTACCTGCTGGCGGGAGCGGCGCTTATCTACGGCTCGTCCCGGATAGAAATCGCGAACCTATGGCTGGCGGTACCTTTTCACGTCTTTCTGTTTGGGCTATTTGCCCTGGCGGTGCTGCTGGCCGAACGAAAGGCGCTGCCACCGCGCTTCCGGACGCTGTTTGGCTTGTTCAAAGTCTGAAAGTACCTTCAGTGGTTACTGGGCGGCGTCGCGCAGGAGTTTATTGGCAAAAATGAATTCGTTCATTTCGGGTACTTCTGAGTGAGCGATCGAGGTATTATCGCCCTCCCACAGCTTGAGTCCCTGGTGCAGAAAAAGCACGTTCTGGCCAATTTCCATCACCGAGTTCATGTCATGCGTGATAATCAGGGTCGTAATCTCGTATTCGTCGGTAATCTCCTTGATGAGCTCGTCGATTTTGACGGCCGTCAGCGGGTCCAGGCCGGAGTTGGGCTCGTCGCAGAAGAGGTACTTGGGGTTCATGACAATAGCCCGGGCTATGCCCACGCGCTTTTTCATGCCACCGCTGATCTCCGAAGGCATGCGGTCGTTGGTACCTGCCAGTCCGACGCGTTCCAGGCAAAACTCCGCCCGCTCGTGCTTTTCGGCTTCCGACATATTGGTGAGCATATCCAGCGGAAAGCGTACGTTCTGAAGTACTGTTTGGGAATCAAACAGGGCGCCACCCTGAAACAAAACGCCCATTTCGCGCCGGATGGCCTGCTTCATTTCGGCGTCGCTGTGGTAGAAGTCGCGCCCGTCGTAGAGTACCCGGCCTGCATCGGGCTTAATGAGCCCGATGATGCACTTGAGCAGGACGCTCTTGCCAGTACCACTACCCCCGATCACGATGTTGATCTCACCCTGCTTGAAAGTACCACTGATGCCTTTCAGTACCTCTTTACCGTTGAATGCCTTGGCGATGTCCTTTATCTCTATCATCTTATGTTAGCGCTATTCATTCGAGGGAAACGTATTTTTTTTACTACAAAAATAGCTGAGCAAGTGCATAATCAGCCACCAGAATGGCAATACAGCTATTGGTAACAGCCTGGGTACTGGACTGTCCTACTTCCAGCGCTCCTCCTTTGGTAAAGTACCCCTGATAGGACGAAATGGTCGCGATCAGGAAGCCAAATACGAAGGGCTTCAGACACATAAAAAAGATATTGTAGGGCACAAAGGAATCACGGATGCCGTAGATGTAGTCGCGGGGGCTGATGACGCCCGTCAGCGTGCCAGCCAGGTACCCGCCGAGTATGCCCAAAAAGGCCGACAGGATCACCAGCAGCGGGAAGGTGAACATGGCGGCCAGTACCTTGGGTAGCACCAGGTACGACGAAGAGTTGATCCCCATGACTTCCAGAGCGTCTACCTGCTCCGAAATGCGCATCGTACCCAGCTCTCCGGCGATGTTGGAGCCTACTTTTCCCGCCAGTACAATGCAGGTAATGGTAGGTGCTAGTTCCAGGATTGTCATGTCCCGCACAATAAGCGCAACCGTCGAAACCGGGATCAGTGGGCTTACCAGGTTGTAGGCCGTCTGGATGCAGGATACAGCCCCAATAAACGTAGACACGATGGCTACAATGAAGATGGAGTTGACGCCGATTCCGACGCATTCCTCCATAAACCGCTTCCAGTAGACCCGAAGTTTTTCGCGCCTTCTAAATAAAGTACCTAAAAAAATAAAGTATTTTCCAATAACAGACATAGTATCTCAGCGGGTGTTCGATATTTGGGGAAAATTAGGAAAAAATAAATCCAAACCGAAAAATGAATTCCTTAGCCGTAGTTACCGGAGGTACCAAGGGCATCGGGCGCGCACTCGTAACGAAATTGCTGGACGGTGGTTTTGACGTGGCCACCTGCGCCCGCCACGAAAAAGAACTCCGGGCCTTGCAGGAAGAAATGGCAGCCAGGTACCCGCAGCAGACGCTCCACGCCCTTCCGGCTGACCTATCAACGCGGAGCGAGGTGGATAAATTCGTGGCTTATATACTTTCGTTGGATCAAGCCGTAAAAGTGCTTATAAACAACACCGGGGTGTTCCTGCCGGGGCAGATTCACAACGAAGCGGAAGGTACCTTGGAGAAGACCATTGAGACGAACGTATACAGTGCTTACCACCTCACCCGGGGCCTGCTGGACGGTATGATTAAACGGCGGGAAGGGCATATTTTCAACATCTGCTCCACGGCCAGCCTGGTGGCTTATCCCAACGGCGGCTCCTACTGCATTTCTAAGTTTGCCCTCTACGGGATGACCAAGGTACTTCGGGAAGAAATGAAGCCCCACGGGGTGAAGGTGACGGCCGTGCTGCCCGGCGCTACCTACACCGCCAGCTGGGAAGGCTCCGACCTGCCCGAGGAACGTTTTATGCAGCCCAATGACGTAGCGACGCTGATTTGGTCGGCCCTTCAGCTTTCGCCGTCGGCCGTCATGGAGGAGATTTTACTGCGCCCTCAGCTGGGAGATATAGATTGAATGGTGAAGAATGCAGTAGAAATACCTAACTTGCCGTTTTGAAATGATTAGATAGCTACATTACTATTATTAGAATTAAATGGAACAATATCTCGGCATTGACGTAGGCGGAACCAACGTCAAAATGGGAATCGTGGACGCTACCAATGGGCGGATTTCAAATTTTTATAGCCACGATACCGCCAGCTGGCGTACGTCGGGTCATTTTATTGAGCGCTTAGGCGATGCCATCGCCCTCCAGCTCGTGGAACACCCCGAAGTGAGACGTGTAGGAATTGGTGTTCCGGGACTCATCACGCGTGACCGCACCACCCTGATCGAAATCACGGCTATTCCGGAAATCGACGGTATGAAGGTGGTACCTGACCTGAAGAAGCGCTTTCCGCAGCACGAGTTTTTCCTGGAAAACGACGCCAATGCCGCCGCCCTGGGCGAATACTATTTCGGCGAAGACAAACTACCCGAAGACTACATCTTTGTGACCCTGGGTACGGGCGTAGGCGGGGCGGCCATTATCGACAAAAAAGTTTTTAAAGGGGGCGGAGGTAATGCCATGGAACCCGGCCATGTCCCTTCCAAACACCAGCGTGTGTTGGAACGAAATATTGGCAAAAAAGAGTTGCTGGATATGGCCAACGAAATGCGCGCTGCCTTCCAGGGAACAACCAAACTACCCGCCGACGGTACCATCTCTACCACGGGCCTGGTGGCCGCTGCCGCCGAGGGCGATGAGCTGGCCAAGCAGATTTTTGACGAAATGGGCTACATGCTGGGCGATGGCCTGGTCGCGATGATCCGGATTCTGGACATCACCACCATCTTGATTGGCGGAGGACTATCGGCCTCTTTCGAGTACATCCTGCCCGCAGTAAGCGAGCGCCTGAAATTCTGGCTCACCCCCTACTATCTCAAAACGCTCTCCGTAAAGCGGGCTACTCTTGCCAACGACGCCGGCCTGTTAGGAGCTGCTTCGTTGTGTTTTGATTAGAAAAGAATTCAATAAAAGTCGGGGTTCCTAAATAATTTGAAAACCTCGGCTTTTATAGAAAATTTACCTCCGGGCTCAGCCGGATGCCAAACTTTTCTTCGATGGACCTCTGTATTTTCTCCGCCAAGTCCCGGATCTGCTGGCCTGTACCACCACCGTGGTGCACAAGCACCAGGGCTTGCCGGGCATGTACCCCCACGGCTCCCTCGCGGTAGCCTTTCCAACCCGCCTTTTCAATGAGCCAGCCAGCGGGTACTTTAATGGTGTCGGGGGCGGTGGCGTAGCCGGGTAGTTCAGGAAAACGTTCCCTCAGTGCTTCGTACTGTGCCTGCGGAATCTCGGGATTTTTAAAAAAACTCCCCGCATTGCCAATGACCGCCGGGTCGGGTAGTTTGCTTTGCCGAATCCGAATCACAGCTTCACTGATGGCTTCGATAGAAGGTACCTGGACGTTCATGTCGGCCAGCGTTTTCTGAATATCCCCGTACGAAACGTGAAAAACGGGCTGTTTGCGCAGGCGAAACGTAACCGAAACAATGATGTACTTGCCTTTGAGCGCGCGCTTGAAGACGCTGTCGCGGTAGCCAAAACTACAGGCGGCCGTGTCGAAGCATCGCAGGTCAGCGGTATGCATCTCCACCGCTTCCAGTTCCTCAAAAACATCTTTGATTTCTACTCCGTAGGCACCAATGTTCTGCATGGGAGCCGCTCCTACCGTGCCGGGGATTAGCGAAAGGTTTTCCAGCCCCGCGTAGCCGTTCTGGACGCAGTGAAGTACGAGGTTGTGCCAAGACTCCCCGGCGCCCGCTTTTAGCCACAGGTACTCGTTGTCTTCCCGGATTATTTCCAAACCCCGGATGCCTATTCGAATCACCAGCGCCTCTACATCCTGCGTTAAAAGTACGTTACTCCCGCCCCCCAGGATCTGTTTAGGTACCTCTTTCCAACGAGGATCGAGCAATAGGTTACGCAGTTCATCCGGCGTTTGAACTTCCACAAAATAGCGGGCTTTGGCCTCGAAACCGAAGGTATTAAAAGGGCGTAGTGAAACGTTTTCCTGAATAGTCATGGACAACAAAAAAGGTAGAACCGGGTAGGTACTTGTGCCAGATACCTAACTGCAAAGGTAGGAATAGCCTTTTTGAAAAGTACGGAACAAGGATGTTAATTCGTTTTTGGCTAAATTTGTACCCTAACTCAGAATTTGCACAGCTTATGCTTTCACCTACATCGGTCCGAATCCTGCTTTTGGGTACGCTTGCGGCGATACTTTCGAGTTGTGGGGGTAAAAGTCTGATCGGTAAATCCAAAAGTACCTACCGCGAGGACCTGTCGAAAGTGAGGCCGCGCTATACCTACGTGGAGCCAGTCACCGAGAAATACACGCCAGCCCAGCCCAGCCAGCCTAGCCGTAAGCCAGCAGTAAAAGAAGAGCCGCCGCTGCACGTGAACAAGCGCTTGGAGGCTATTCTGGATACCATCGCCGAGCAGAATAGGGCCATTCGCTACGTAAACGGCTACCGCATCCAGATCTACGTCGGCAATGTGCGGCAGGAGGCCGACGCCGCTAAGTCGTTTACGTACCAGACTTTCCCTGAGCTCAACGCCTACATGTCTTACTCACAGCCTACCTACCGGGTAAAAGTAGGTGATTTTATGTACCGGGCCGACGCCGAACAGTACCTGGAGCTGGTGCGTCCGCAGTATTCAACGGCTATTATTCTCTCGGATCGGGTTGAGATCAAGCGGAGCCTGGACGTAAAAGTGTCAGCGGAAACTAAAAAATATTGATCGGGATAAAAGGTCGGACTGACGGATACTCAATAAGTACCCGGTACTTCGGACTTAATGTCTATTTTTACAATCTTGATTAGGACTAGTAACAATTACATATGAAAAAAGCGCTGATTACGGGCATTACGGGCCAGGATGGAGCCTATCTGGCGGAGTTGCTGCTGAGCAAAGGGTATGAAGTACACGGGATCAAACGGCGTAGCTCGCTTTTTAATACCCAGCGGATCGACCACATTTACGAAGATCCTCACGAAAAGGACGTACGGTTTCACCTGCACTACGGGGATTTAAGTGATTCTACGAACATCATCCGGATCGTGCAGGAGGTACAGCCTGATGAAATTTATAACCTCGGTGCGATGTCACACGTGCAGGTAAGCTTTGAAGAACCCGAGTACACGGCTAACGTCGATGGCATAGGTACTTTACGGATTCTGGAAGCGGTACGGCTGCTGGGCCTGACGAAAAAAACGCGCATCTACCAGGCATCTACCTCGGAACTTTACGGGTTGGTGCAGGAAGTACCCCAATCAGAGCGGACCCCGTTCTATCCTCGCTCGCCCTACGCCGTAGCTAAGCTATATGGCTATTGGATTACCGTCAATTACCGCGAAGCCTACGACATGTACGCCGTAAACGGTATTTTGTTCAACCACGAGTCGCCACTTCGGGGCGAAACCTTTGTGACGCGCAAAATTACCCGAGCGGTAGCGCGCATTGCCTTAGGCCTACAGGATAAAGTGTTTCTGGGTAACCTGGACGCCCAGCGCGACTGGGGCCACGCCAAGGATTTTGTGGAGGCCATGTGGCTGATCCTACAGCAGGAGCAAGCGGAAGACTACGTCATTGCGACCGGCCAAACTACCCGGATCCGGGATTTTGTACGGATGGCTTTTGCCGAAGTGGGGATAGAACTCGACTTCACGGGCGAAGGCGCAGCGGAGAAGGCGGTGATTCGTACCTGTACGAACCCCAAGTACCAGCTACCCGTTGGCAAGGAAGTAGTAGCGATCGACGAAAGGTACTTCCGCCCAACCGAAGTGGAGCTGCTGATCGGTGATCCTACCAAAGCGAAGGAAAAACTAGGCTGGAAGCCCAAGTACGACCTGAAAGCCCTCGTAAACGACATGGTAACCTCCGATCTGGAATTGTTCAAAAAAGACCAATTGCTGGAGAGCAGTGGACATCGGGTGCTGAATTACTTTGAATAAACACCACCACTTTTTACAGATTAATTACAAAAAAGGGCCGGATCATCTCCGGCCCTTTTTTGTATAGAATTGCTTACTGGCTCAATTACAATTTGAATCCAAATGTATAGACATCGTAAGGAGCGTCCGCATAGAGTCCTTCAAACTGTACCATCGTATCGGATTTGCCCGCCAGGAGTTGCTGCATTTCCTTCACGGAGCGTACGGCCTTCCCGTTTATTTTAGTAATGATGAACCCTTCTTCCACGCCAGTCCGAGAGAGCTTGCCTCCTTCCACGGAAAGTACCTTCACGCCACCTTCGAGTTTATAGCGGCTCAGGCGCTGCTTTTCCTCGCCAGAAAGGTCGCCAAATTTGGCTCCTAAGGTATTCAGTGCCGTCGAGGACTCTTCCCGCTTGATGACATCCGAGCCACCCGTTCTGTTCCGTAAGGTAACGGTGAGGTCTCTTTCCTTGCCATCCCGGTTTACGGTAATCACCACTTTGTCTCCGGGGCGGTGTAAGCCAATGGCTTGTTGCAGCTGCGGTACGCTGTTGGTCTCGATACCATCCACGCGTACAATCACATCTCCTTTGGTAACACCACCGGCCTTGGCGGCACTGTTGTCGGTAAATTCACGCACGTAAACCCCTAAGCTGGTTTTTACTCCGTACTCTTCCACTTTACGGCTGTCTAAGTCCTCTAGCATAATACCCAGGTACCCACGCTGCACGTTACCGTACTTAATGATGTCGCTGGAAACTTTCTTCACGATGCTGGCAGGTACCGCAAAGGCATAACCCGCAAAACTACCCGTAGGGCTGGCAATGGCCGTATTGATGCCTATCAACTCACCTTTCAAATTTACCAGTGCTCCACCACTATTACCGGGGTTCACGACGGCGTCCGTTTGGATAAAAGCTTCCAGGGGAGAATCACCCTCAAAATTGCCGCTGTTACCATACTTGCGGGCGTACTCCTGGCTAATGATCCCCAGGCCGCGCCCTTTGGCACTAATAATACCGGCCGTCACCGTTGATTCCAGGTTGAAAGGATTTCCCACGGCTACGACCCATTCTCCTACCTTCACGGCGTCGGAGTTGCCAAATACGATGGGTGGTAAGCTCTTGGACTCTACCTTGATCACCGCTATATCCGTAGATGGGTCAGTACCCACTACTTTAGCTTTTAGTTTTCCTTTATTATGCAGGGTTACTTCCAGTTCGTCGGCACCTTCTACCACGTGGTTGTTGGTAACAATGTACCCTTCGGAGCTAATGATTACCCCCGAGCCCGAGGCTTCGGCCCGTTGGGGACCGCGTTGGCTGCCACCAAAATCTTCCCCAAAGAAATCCCGGAAGAAATCGGGCATCTGGGAACGGCTGCTGCGTACCTGGCGCGTCATCGTCGACCGAATGTGTACTACCGTAGGGGTAGCAGCTTCGGCGGCGTACGTAAAATCACCGGGGGTACCGGCAGGCAAGCCCGTAGACGTAAAGCGAGCCAGTGTCTCTGTAGGTGCCTCTTTAAAAATGACGTCTCGCTCACCGCCCTCATCTAGCAATTTGAAACCAGCAATGGTTGTTGCACTCGAAAGTAACCCAACCAGCACAATGGCTTTCCAGTTAGTTTTCATATTATTTTGTTGGGGTTTTAGTAAATGTATCAATGAAACGCAACGCTACTCCCTATCTATTCCCGGGGAATATCTATTTAACATATTTTAACAAAGATAGTTATTCAGGAAAAAGAACCATACCACCTGCGGAGCAGCGACCTGCTACGTTCAAAAAAATAAGGGCAGTACCTGAGGAGGGGCTGCCCTTATGCGTAACCGCAGCGCTACTAGGCAATTTCGATTTGACGGGCCGGTTTTGGCTTGGCTTCTTCACGTTTAGGAAGCGCAATGTTCAACACCCCGTCGGCATAGGAAGCTTCTACTTTGTCAAAATCGACACTGGTAGGTAGAGTAAAAGTACGCTGGAAGGAGCTGTACTTAAACTCCATGCGCGTGTACTTTTCATTGGTCTGCTCGTCTTTTTGCTGCTTTTGTGCCGAGATGGTCAGCTTATTCTGGTTGAGATCCAGCTTGAAGTCTTCTTTGCTGAGGCCAGGGGCCGCTACTTCGATCCGGAAGCCATTTTCGTTTTCCGCAATGTTTACGGCCGGTACGCTGCCGAGACTGGCGGGGTTAAGTACTTCGTTCATGGTATCGCGTCCAAAGAAGTTTTCCAATAAGGATGGATACACGTAGGTTTTTTTGGTTAATGCACTCATGACTATTCCTATTTTTTGGTTGTTGATTAATGATCTTTTTCAATCAGCCTGCTGGCTACATGATCTTATTTATCAACATCCGTACCTTACCGCAAAATGAATTCTTTCCAAGACAATATGGCCGTATTTTCATAGAAGAGTCATTTTAGAAAGACATAATGTCCGATTTGGGTACTATATCTCGTCAAAAAGGTACTTTATAGAGGTACCTTCTTATGGGGTGGGGCAGGGTGTTAGGTACTTGTCGAGAAGGTTTACGACAGGATCGCTGGGTCGGGGTGCATCGGCGTGAAGGGTATTTCCTTGCTGGTCCAGCAATACGTAGCGGGGCTTGGTAAGCTTCGAGGTACCTTTTGGTATGATCTAAAAGAAAAGGAGTAGGAGGTACTTGGGAAATAAGCACTACTAAGTACCTAGTAGCAAAGGGCCAAAAGGTACCTGAGGCCAATCATGCACACCTTTAAACATGCCAGCCTAAGAAAAATAACAAAAAGCAAAGAGAATAAGGGTACTTTATTTCAGCTCCAGCTGCTCGCAGGCCTTCTCGGCGGCTGATTGCTCGGCTTTTTTCTTGGTGAAGCCCGTACCCGTCGTGAAGGGTTCTTCATCGACTAAAAGTTGGGCAATAAATTCCCGATGGTGGCGATTGCCGCGTTCTTCCAAAATCTCAAACCGGATTTCTTTATTTTCGCGCTGAGCCCACTCGATGATAATACTTTTGAAATTGACGTTGTTTTGGATGATGGCGTCCAGGTCGTAGTGAGCCAGTAGTTTCCCCACAATAAACTTACGGGTAAAACGAAAGCCTTTGTCGAGGTAGATGGCACCCACGAAAGCTTCGAGCGCATCGCCGTACATGGACGAGCGGGGCGACATACCCCGGCGGTTGCCATCGTACTCGATGAGGTGATCCAGGCCCAGCTTGCGGGAAATTTGGTTGAGGGTTTCGCGGTTAACGATCCGGGAGCGGATCTCGGTCAGGAAGCCTTCGTCTTTGTAGGGGTACTTGGTAAAGAGAAACTCGGCTACTACCATGCCTAGTACGGAGTCGCCCAGGTACTCCAGGCGCTCGTTGGATTCGCGGAAACCGCGGATGGCGGTTTCGCGGGAAGCAGAGGTATGGCGAAAGGCCAGTTGATAAACGCTAAGGTTGGAAGGACGCTCGCCGATAACGTGTTCAATGGATTTTATAAACTTCTTTTCTTCAGCGCTGTTTCCCGCCTTAAAAAGAGACATGATCGGTAAGAGAACTCGCTTCGCCAACGCAGAGTACGGTTAGGCTTCCAATTTTCTGAAAACAACGGATGCATTATGACCGCCAAACCCAAAAGTATTGCTCAGGGCCACGTTAACGGATCGTTGCTGAGCCTTATTGAACGTAAGATTCAGACGAGGATCAATCTCCGGGTCGTCCGTAAAGTGGTTGATGGTAGGGGGTATTACTTGATCACGGATAGCCAGGATGCAGGCTGCGGCTTCGATAGCTCCGGCTCCTCCCAACAAGTGCCCGGTCATGGACTTGGTTGAACTGATGTTGAGCTGGTAAGCGTGCTCTCCAAAGAACCGCTCGATGGCTTTGATCTCCTGTGGATCACCGATGGGCGTAGAAGTACCGTGCGTATTGATGTAGTCTACGTCTTCGGGCCGGATGCCGGCATCCTCCAGGGCATTCTTCATGACCATGTACGCCCCGCGGCCATCCGGATGGGGCGCCGTGATATGAAAGGCGTCAGAAGACATGCCACCCCCAATCATTTCGGCGTAGATTTTGGCTCCTCGGGCCTTGGCGTGCTCGTACTCTTCCAAAATAAGCGCTGCTCCTCCTTCGCCAAGTACAAACCCATCGCGGTCTTTGTCGTAAGGACGAGAGGCCGTCTCGGGCGAGTCGTTGCGTTCAGAAAGTGCTTTCAGGGCATTGAACCCACCCACACCGGCGTTGGTCACAGCCGCTTCGGACCCCCCGCTGATGCATACGTTCATCGTGCCGAGGCGGATGTAGTTGTAGGCGTCAATGAGCGCGTTGGTCGAAGACGCACAGGCCGACACCGTAATGAAGGTAGGCCCCCGGAAGCCGTAGCGGATCGAGAGTACCCCCGACGCGCTGTCGGCAATCATTTTTGGAATAAAGAAAGGATTGAAGCGAGGGTTTTTGGCCCCGTCGGCAAAGTTCATCACTTCGTCTTCGAAGGTTTTCAAACCACCGATTCCGGAACCCCAGATGACACCGGCTTTGTCGAGGTCGAGCTTTTCAACGTCAAAGCCGGCATCTTTCATGGCCTCATCGGCCGCAATGACCGCATATTGGGTGAAGGGGTCCATTTTACGAGCTTCCTGCCGAGGGATATAGTCATTCATATCCAGGTCCTTCACCTCGCAGGCAAAGCGGGTACGAAACTTTTCGGCGTCAAACCGGGTGATAGGTGCAGCTCCACTTACACCAGCGACCAGGTTTTTCCAGAAAGTCGGGACGTCTTTTCCTAAAGGCGTTAGGGCGCCCATCCCGGTGACTACAACTCGCTTGAAACTCATAAAAAGGACTAAGAAGAGAAGATGATACTGGGGTGAAAAGCTAGACTTACTTCACGTTTTCTTCCAGATAGGCAACAGCCTGACCTACAGTACCGATGTTTTCAGCCTGATCGTCGGGAATAGAGATGTTAAATTCTTTCTCGAACTCCATGATCAACTCAACGGTATCAAGAGAGTCTGCTCCTAAGTCGTTCGTGAAGCTGGCCTCAGGGGTAACCTCCGACTCTTCTACGCCGAGTTTCTCGACGATAATCTGCTTAACTCTTTCTGCGATTTCTGACATTGTGTAAACGCTTTTTGGTTAAAAACGCCACAAAGAAAGATATTTCAAATCACTTTGTCAAACAATTTTTAGTCCGAGTCGAGCCGCTAACTTTTTATTGCAGATAAAAAAAAAGCAGAAAATCAAATGCTTACAAAATAATGATTGGCCCAGAGGGAAGATTGGCTGGAGAACAAGGCGGGGAAATGTACCTTTGGAAAAATTTTGTCTCAACAACAAATCTTGCTCTTTATGCTAGTGCTCCCCCAGCTTAAACATACTGACAGCGACCGCTTTTTCCTCATGGCGGGGCCCTGTGCCATCGAAGGGCGCGACATGGCCCTGCGCATCGCTGAGCGTATTTGTACCATCACGGATCGCCTCCGGATACCCTATATTTTTAAAGGCTCGTACCGCAAAGCCAACCGCACCAAGCTGGATTCCTTTACGGGCATCGGTGACGAAAAAGCGCTGGCGATCTTACAAGAAGTTGGGACGACCTTCGGCGTACCGACGGTGACGGACATCCACGAGTCAGGCGAGGCTGCCCTGGCCGCGGCCTACGTGGACGTGCTCCAGATCCCGGCCTTTCTGTGCCGCCAAACGGAGCTCCTGGTGGCCGCCGCTCAAACCGGCAAAGCCGTAAACGTAAAGAAGGGGCAGTTTTTGGCGGGTACTTCCATGAAATTTGCCGTAGAGAAAATCCGGGAGACGAACCCCAAGGCTACGGTGATCCTGACCGACCGGGGCAATTCCTTCGGCTACGGTGACCTGGTGGTAGACTACCGCAACCTGCCCGAGATGCAGGCTTTTGGGGTACCTGTGGTGATGGATTGCACGCATTCGCTCCAGCAGCCCAACCAGAGCAGTGGCGTTACGGGTGGAAAGCCCCGGCTGATCGAGACCATCGCGAAGGCCGCCGTGGCCGTAGGGGCCGACGGGCTCTTCATCGAAACCCACCACAACCCCGCCGAAGCGAAGTCGGACGGAGCCAACATGCTGCCGCTGGACCAGCTGGAGGGCCTGCTGGAGCGGCTGGTGCGGGTGCGGGAGGCGATTTTGTAAGGTACCTTGCAAAGGAGCGGGTATAAGTACCCCTACCTAAGCCAGGCGGCCCTCTTTTTGGTACTCTTTCTGAATGTGCTCCAGCAGCAGCTCGGGGCTTACTATTTTTTCGTGTTGGGCCAATAAAGCCAGGCATATGCGCTGCACGATGTTGATGATGTGCGCGCCGGTGAGATCGTATTGTTGGGCCAGCTGCTCGAAATCCACCGTAGACCGAAACCCTACCTGGGCCGGGAAAGCCTTGCGCCAGAGCTGTTCGCGCTCCTCGGCGGTGGGTTTGGGAAAATAGATGATCGAATGCAGCCGCCGCGTAAAAGCCTCATCGATGTTGGAGCGCAAATTGGTGGCCAGGATCACCAAGCCGGGGTAGGTTTCGATGCGCTGCAGCAGGTAGGCTACTTCCTGGTTGGCGTACTTGTCGTGGGCATCTTTGACGCCCGTGCGCTTGCCCAGCACGGCGTCGGCTTCGTCGAAGAACAAGATCCAGTTTTTGTGTTGGGCTTTGTCAAAAATCCGCGACAGATTTTTTTCGGTCTCGCCAATGTACTTCGAAACGACCTTGGATAAATCAATTCGGAAGACATCCTGGCCCGTATGTTGGCCCAGCAGCGTGGCGGTCATGGTTTTTCCCGTGCCCGGCGGACCGTGAAACAACGCCCGGTAGCCGGGTTTGATTTTACGGTACATACCCCATTCGTAGAGTAGGGTGTCGTTGTACCGCAGCCACAGCTGCAGCTCCTGGAGCTGGGCCTGCGTGTGCGGATTGAGCACCAGGTCATCCCAGGTTTGGTCGGTGGCAAGGTACTCTGCCCCAAATTCCGGCGAAAACCGGGGGCGGGAAATTCGCCCCAGCCGCAGCCATTCCACCACTTCTTCGTTGACCACCAACCGGCCGCTCAGGCGGGGCTCGCCTTCGGGTACCGCGTCGAGGTGCAGCAGCCCCAGGGTACTTAGGGCCCCGTCGGAGGCCAGGTACCCGGCTATCTGATTGCGCCGTTCCTGATCAGTCCCGCCCAGCAGGAACTGCGCCGTTTCGCCAGTGGGCAGAATGCCCCGGTAGTAGGTACCTTTAGTACCGCCAAAGAGTGGAAACTCGCCGCCGTCGGGCAGGTACTTTTCGATGAGGCCGCTGAGGAGTTGGGGCTCGAAGTGGGGTGCGAGGGCCAACAGCAACAGAATGAATTCTTCGTCGGAAAGCGATTTTCCTTGCAACAACTGCGCAAAGCGCTTCGACTCCCGCACAGCCCGCAGGCTGGCTTTCTCGTACCAGAAAGGCTCGGCAGCTTCCCGAAAATAGGTACGCAGGCGCGTATCAAGTACCTCTCTAAGAAAGGCAAGCGAGGCTTCCAGAAAATAGATACGTCGTTCCGTCATTGTTTTAAACTTGGGTAAAATCCACGCGGATGGCCCGTTTGATGCCATACTTCGGGTTGGCATAAAGTACCTTCAGAATTTGCACGCCGGGTAGGTCGGCGGGCTGCCAGCGGTGGTAGATTTCGTCGCCCGCCGCGCGCGTTTTGGTGATTTGGGTTTCCGGCTCACCAAAACGTACCTCCAGGTAGTTATGAATGTCGGTTAGCATTTTTTCAAAGGTTTTGAACGAACCCGGTTTGTCGGCACGTTGGTCAAACTCTAGCGAGAGGCTGATCTCGCGCAGGCTTCGGGTTTCGTCGTAGGTATAATATACATTATAATAAAGCGAAGACCGCCCGCTGATGGGGTAGCTGTAGGTAAGTACCCGGCTGGTGAGGTTGTGGTAGGGCGTGCCGCTTTCCTGCCCAAGTACCTGGTCGAGGCTATCGCCCAGGCGGAGGCCGCGAGCCAGTGCTTCGGGAGTAGCCACTCCGGGAGTCGCTACTCCCGGAGTCGGTCGAAATAATTCCTGAAAGTAGTTACCCATCCTGGTGGTTGTTTAGGATAGGCTTTTGTTCATGACCTTCTCCTCTTCGGGTTTAGGCATTTGGTCATTTTTCTGGATTTCCTCCTCCGGCTCTTTTTCTTTGGCCTGTACCTGGTCTTTCTCGTCTTCTTTACCCGTTGGCTTTTCTTCCTGGCGTAGGAGTTTCTTGTTGCGCGTAGGCGCAATGAACGGCTTCGCGTCTTGCTTGGGGCCGGGCGATCTTCTTATCAATGAGCGCATGGGTTTTTCTTTTTTAGGATGAAAAATAGGTTGCTAAGTACTGTTTGGCATGCTCGTAATACTCATTTTCTTCTCCGGCACCTACCAGGCTGAGCAGCAGCCGACGGGCTCCGGAGAATTCTCTCTGCACGTGCTTCAGCACGGCGGCGTAGTAAACGGCCTTGGGGTAGGTAGGTACCTGGGCCAGTACCTGATCCAGCTGCGCGGCGGCTTCGGAGTAGTGCTCCAGGGCCAGCAGTACTACCGCCAGGTCGGTGCGGGCGGGGTAGTCGTCGGGACGCAGGACCAGGATGCGTTGTAATTCGGCGATGGCCTCGGGCTGCAAGCCTATACCCAGGTAGTTTATACCCAGGTAGTAGCGGGCGTTGGTATTCTCGGGTTCCAGGCTCAGGGCGCGCTTGAGGTACTCTTGAGAGAGGCCGTAATCCTTCCGAATCAGGTACAAAGTACCCAGCCCCACCAGTGCTTTTTGATTTTCAGCATCCCAAAAAAGTACCTGCTCGTACTGCCCGATGGCCTCGTTGAGGTACCCGGTCGCGGCCAGGGCGGTGGCCCATTCGAGCCGGAAGGTTATGTCTTCGGGATGCAGTACCACTATTTCCTGCCACACCGAAAGCGCCTCGGGGAGTTTCCCCGTAGCCGTGAGCAGACGGGCGTAGCTTTCCAGGCCGGGGGTACTTTGGGGGTTCAGGGCCAGGGCGGTTTCGAGGTGCTGCTGCGCGGCGAGGTAGTGGCCGCGCGCGGCCAGGGCATTGGCCAGGTTAACGTGGGCGGAGGCGCTCTCGGCGTTGAGACTGAGGGAGCGGCGGTAGTAGTCCTCGGCCTCTTCCCACTTTCCGCTACTAGCCAGGGCGTAGCCCAGGTTGTTAAGAGCTGAGGCGTTCTGCTCGTCTTCTTGCAGCGCGAGCCGGTAGTGCGCTAGGGCAGCTTCGGTATCGCCGCTCAAAAATAGCCTGACGCCCTCGTTGTTGTATTCCTGTGAGTCCTTCATAGGGTACTTTGTTTATTTCAAATCAATTCTCGGCCAAAGCGTTTCATGGCCTCCCCAATGCTTATTTCGGGCCGGATCACCCGGACGTTGTCCAGCGTGAGGTCAAAGGGTTTGCCTTCTTCGTAATGAACCGGGAATTCGAGCCCGTAGCGCAGCCCGGAGCCAAACTCTTTCTGCGCCAGGTTTTTTTTCCATTCTTTTCGCAGAAAAAGCGCGCGGGCTACAAGTACCAGGTTTAGGTCGAATTTGAGCGCGGGCTCGACGTAAATCCTGCCCGTGGCGTCTAGCGTAATGCCCGTACTTTGGGCCCAGTTGACGTCCACTTCGGCTTCGGCTGCGCCTTTGATCCCCACGGCTCCGCCCAGCTCCAGGTTGCCGCTAACGCTCGCAATACCTACACTCAGGCCCACGCCCGCCCGGCCAAAAAACCGCAGGCTGGCGTCGGCCGGGATTACAAACTTCCCGTGGCCGTTGAGCGTGATGCTGTCTTCCTGGCCGGGCTTGTAGTTGACGGTGGCGCTGAGGGCTTCCAGTTTTCCCGGTCCGAAGCCCGCGTTGAAGTCGATCCCCCCCTCGATGGTAGCCACCAGACCAATGCTGCGGGGCCCCACGGGAATGGCAAAGAGTGGTATTTCTAAGGTAGGAAACGTAAACAGCCGCTCGTTGATTTCTTTGCGGTTGAAGACATCGACCGTCCCCGGCAGGCCAATGGTACCGCTCACTTCCATTTCGCCGTTGGGCGCTACGCTCACGGTGGCAGTGGCCTGTAGCCAGGGCGTGAGGCGGAGGGTCAGGGAGCCGCGCCCGTAGATGATCCAGCGGTCGCCGGGCTCGCCCGTCAGGTTGCCAGCCTCGTCGACGGCCCGGTTAGTAGCACCCAGCCGTACGTTCCCCTTGGCGATGCCCTTCTCGTACGCCAGGGTACTTTCTACCAGCAGGGTACCGTTTTGGTACTGTACGCTAAGGGTGGTGTCGGTGAAGCCGGGGAGATCAATACTGGCCGTACCAGCAGCGCTGACCTCGTAGTCGCCGCCGCGCTTGAGTACATTGACCCGCACACTACCGCCGCGAATGCGGGGGATTTCGTTGCTCAACTGGAACTCGCCGCCTACTTCAAGCTCCTCTTGGTTGTAGCGCAGCGACATAGCTCCGCTTTGCAGGCCTTTGATGTCGAGCTCGGCGTTGCCGCTGGCGCTGAGGGTTCCGGCGCTGTAGGTGACGGTAGCCGTGGCTTGTTTGATGCCGCGGAGCTTGCCGCGCGGGATCTGGATCGTACCGCTTACAGTAAGCTGGCCGTCGGTGTAGGCGATGGCTACCCGGGCGTTGTCGAAGAGCCGCCGGTCGAACAAAAACTCACCGCCCACGCTGAACTTCCCGTTGCTGTCTACGCTGCCGCTGATGGTCCCTTCGCCCACGTTTTTGATACCGAAGCTCAGCGAGCCGCTGGCGCGCAACGTACCCGACGAGCGCAACGAAACGGCAATCACGCCGCCGTAGATCTTGAAGGGCGAAGGTAGTTTAACCTCGTTGCCCGAGAGCGAGGCTTCCAGGAAAATATCGTTTCCTTCAAAACCCAATTCCAGCGTCAGGCCGTTCGCCAGAAAGGGCAGGTCGGGAAGTACCTTGGCGCGGCCAATGGTACCCTGGTCGGGGTCGATGAAGACGTCGTCGAAGCGGACGGGGCTGAAAAACTTGATCTGGGTTTCGCCCAAGACCGACTTCAGCTCACGGTCGGTGATGTAAACGGCCATCGGCACGCCTTGCATGGCCCGCAGGGGTACGTCGCGCGTGATGGGTGCGATCTTCTTGTTGCCGTCAAAAAATGTAGCGTTCAAAGTACCCCCTCCCCCGCGCGTGTAGGTGACGGTGTGCAGCTTGACGTTGCCCGCTTTTTTGTTTAGGGGCTTGGTGACGGTGGCCGCGTTGGGGTCCAGGTCCCGCACGCGGAAGGAGCGCCCGCCGGTGGCGTTGGTGAAAATACTCAGCTGGGAGGCGTCGCCGAGGCCCAGTTCGTCCATCTGCGGGCGCGTCAGCGGCGTGAGGCCGTCCAGGGCGGCGGCGTCCTTGGCGCGGGGCTGGTCGTAGTTTTCGTTGGGGCGTCCGGCTATGGGGAGCCCGCCTTGTACATTCGTAAACTGTACCGGCATTTTCTGCCCTTCCGAAGGGTGCGGTAGCTCGGGAAATTTCTGCTGGCGGGCTTCGGCCAGCAGGCCCTGAATCTTGGTTTCTTTTTCATTATTAATATTGGAGCCGGAGCTGCGGTTGGCCGAGGATTCGAGCAACCAGAGGTTACCCAGTTCATTTTTTCCGCCCAGCTGCATTTCGCGCTGGTGGTCTACGTCGTAAAAGGTCGTAGCGCCGTTGGGGTTCCAGTAGGGGCGTGCCAAACGCGACTTTATTCCCGCTACGGTACCGATCACCAGCGAGCGCTGCGACACCGCCCCGCCCGTCTTGAGCCGGAAGGCGTATACCGGCGGAGCGGCCGGGTCGGCGCTCACCACGGTGGGCGCGTTCATGGCCTTGATCTTGTCCTGAATTTTGGCGTCCAGGCCCGTGTCGGCGGTCATGTGGTCGTCCCAGATTTGCCGCTGGGTATCTTCCCGCTGGGCGGGGTAGTTGAAAGTCAGCGGAGCGGGCGTAAAGGGTACTTTGATGGTCGGTACCGAGAGCGAGGGGATAATAGCCTTGAATTTTCCATCCGCTTGTTTCTCCACGCTCCCCTTGCCCGAGGTACTTTCAAACTTGTTCGGGTCGGAGGTGTCCTGGTCGGTAGCGGGCGGGGCGGGAGTGGTTTCGGTGCGCTGGATGCGCTTGGGCTGTAGGCTTCCCTCCGCCTGTTGCACCGTGTGCGTAAGCTCATGCGCCAGGAGCTTTTTGCCTTCGTGGGTAGCGGGATTGTACTCGTTGGCGTTGAAATAAATATCGCTGCCGTGGGCGAAGGCACGCGCACCTACGTCCTGGTTCATTTGTTCGGCGCGCGAGTCAGTATGAATGCGCACGTCGTTGAAGTCAGTACCAAAGCGGCCCTCCATGTCTTCGCGCACGGGCGTAGGCAGCGGTGAGCCCCCGCCCTTCGATTCGTCGAGTTGTCGCTCCGTCTTGGGCGACACTTCCTCTCCACCACCGGAGGTACTTTCCTCCTCCTGCCGCTGTACCTTCCGGCTGATGAGCGGGGCCAGTGGCTTGGTTTGTAAAGGTTCCCGGTCGGGGGCGGTGACCTGCTCGGCCACGGCGTCGGCCTCCTGCTCGTGGGCGTCGCCGGGCTCATTGACCGACAGCTTGGCCTGCGCCCCCGTAGCACCAAAGAAGCTCTGCTCGCTCCTCCGGTGGAAGAAGGGGCTCTCGCTTCGTTGCAACGTACTGCTTTTGGCTTTGCTATCGGGTGTTTTCATCCGCTTCGATCAAGGTACTTTCGTTTAGGTCCATTCTACCCACACCGGCTCGGGCATCCAGGGCAGCGCCACAGGATTGTACACCCAGAGATCGTCAAGGAGCATGTCATAAGGTGCCTGCTCTACCTGCAGCAGCCAGTCGTCGGTGCGGCGGGTGAGCTTGGCGGGGCGTTGCAGAAAGCTCACCCGCAGGCCTTCTACGCTAGTACCTTTCAGGGCAGTCCAGTGCTGTAGTACGGCCCGTAGCAGTTGGTCGGCTTCGTCGCGCTGGGCGTCGGCAAATTCCCGGCTGGCGGCGACGGGCCAGGACACGGGCAGGCCGCAAAGTACCTTGTTCAGCACGAGCTCGGGCTCGGGCGTGGCCGCCTGGCCGGTCACCAGGTACTGCAGCAAGTGTACCGCCGCGTCGGAGTCCAGTACGCGGCGCTCGGTAGCTACTTTGCAGGCCGTAAGGTACCTTTCCAAAAACGGCGAGAGCAGCACCAGCCCCGCGTTCTGGACGTAGTGGCAGGTACCTTCATCGGGCAGGTGTGAGGCAGGTACCTTATCAGGTACCTCGTCTGGGGTACTTTCTAGGCTTTGTAAATCAGAAAAAATAGCCGGAGCAATGCCGGGAAAAACCTCTCGCAGACGATGAGAAAATTCCTCCCAGGGTACTTTGGAAGGAGAGGTGCTTGCCGGGAAGACACCTGCGTTATAATATATTTTGAGAAAAAGCACCACCCAGGTACCGGCGTCCGGCGAGGTACTTACTGAGGGTAGTTTTTGGAGTAAATCAATGTAAATCTTTTTGGTAGACATAGACGTCGCGGAAGTGCCAAAAGACCGCACGACCTGCTCAAATACCCGCCAGACGGGAAGTACCTGCGGAGCCATTTTTTGGAATACTTGATTTACTAAATAATGGATAAACTCCTCCGGAAACTGCTGCGCCAGCCGGGTGCCTGCGGACGAATTTTGGGCCAGTAAATCCCAGATCCGCTCCGCATCGCCGTGCGACAAGGTACCTTGGGGGGCTTCATTTTTTTTAAGTTTTACCCAATCTTCCAGCGTTTCGGACGGGCACCACCAGGGCAAGGTACCTTGCGCCAGAAAGTACAAGAAGGCCTCGAACGGCGAGTATCTGGGCTCTGAAGTGCCTTCCACGACCCGCGCCGTCAGCTGGCTTTGCAGTTTTTCTTCCACCGCCCTCAGAAACGCCTCTTCAAAGTACCTTTCGGAAAGTAGCCCTAGGTCCAGCTCCAGGCGGTCGATCACCAGGGTACCCGTGGGTGCGTGGCGGTCCAGTACCTGTGCGAGGCGAAGGGGCAGCGCCGTGGCGCAGAGTTCCTCCACGGTTCGCTGCCACCGGAAGGCATCCGGCGAGCCGTGTACGGCCACTTCTACAATTTGGCGCTGGATCTGGTGCATGGGTACTTGGGTGTCAAACTGATTTCGTGAAACAAGGGTACTTTATAGGTTAACCGCGCGGTAGCTCAACCACCTGCTCCCGGATGTCGAAGCAGCCGTCTTTGGTGATAGCCAGCAGCCGGATTGGTACCTGGGTGGTTCGGGGTGGAATGGCAACTGTTGGTTCTTTCTCGTGCGAATAGCGCGGCTGGGGCTGGCCCCCGAAGGTCCAGAAACAAAAATCGAAGGACGTCTTGGGGGTAAACGTGAACAGGTACTGGCTGTGCCCCAGGTTTTCCAGGATCCTGATGTTGGTTATTTTGGGCCCTGCTTCGCAGGTCGGTTTGAAGTCTTCTTGTTTGCACAAATTGGCGGTTTCGCAGCCGAAGGCCGGTACTTTGCCCGTTTCCTGCGCCCGTTCGTCGGTCCAGATAGTGGCTTCGGGCAGGTACTGTACGCGTAAGCGCTGCGAAATACCACGGCTCTTAAGCTCGTAGTCGGATTCTATAAACAACTCAAAATGTTCGCAGATAAAATGCTGGATCGTCAACAGGCCGTACGTTTTGTCGTAGCCCAGCACGAAGCGGCCAGGCCCGATTTTCTGCCGAATGATCTCGTTGAGTTGCTTGATTAAGCCTTTCATGATACTATCAAACTCATCGGTACTGAGTGCATTACTTGTACCAATGATACCATTAAACTCACCCGTGAAGTCAAAATCAACGCCGTAGTCGGGAAGCGTAAGGGCCGCTTTATGGGTTCCGAAATGGGACAGCACATCACCGCGCCCCGGCCGCTCCATCCACAGCAGGTACCTGCATCGCTTCGCCTCGCCGCCGCAGGGCAAGTCGCACTCCTCCACGGGCTGGCAGCGGTGGGCCGGGATGGTGACGGTGCGGGTCTGTTTGGAAGTACCCTGGCCGCTGTCTTCCACCACCACGGTAGCGCCCGTGCCGCTGGCGTAGATGAGCCGGTGGCTCGCACCGCTAACGGCCGAGCCGTCCACTACATAAGGCGGCGTACCGCCGCTGAGGGTGAGTGTTATTTCAAAGGCCGTATTTTCCCGGACGCAGTCCGGCTCGCCCAGCGCAACCGCCAGCGGAGGTACTTCGGTGGGCCTTTCGGGCGGAAACACCACCGTGGGCACGCAGCCCGAGCAGCAGAGGTAGGGTAGGTAAAAATCCGCAAAGACCATCCCCACCGGTAGGTTGGCCTCGACGGCTCCCACGGTGGTGCGTTCACGCTCCAGGTATCCCAGCAGCGCGCGGAGTTGTTCTGCCCAGGGGTAGTTTTCCAACAGCTCCTCCCGCGTGTCTGCTATCTTGCGCTGGGCGTGGGTGTATTCCTGCACAAAATGCGTGAGCTGGGTTGTGAATCGCTCCTGGGGTACTTTCTCCTGCGTTTCGCCGTGACATACCAGCACAAAAGTACCCCCCATGGGTACCCCGGCTTTGTGTTGCAGGCCGGGCTGCGCCTGGGCGTAGTGGCTCAGCAGTAAGGCTTGAAGTACCTTTTCCAGGCGGGTGCGGTATTCTTTAAGCAGGAGCTTAAAGATCGCCAGGCGGCACTGGCGCGCCATCGTTTCGAGCAGCCGCTGGCGGTCGGCGTAGCGGGGGGCGTCTTCGGTTTTGCCTACTTTGGCGAGTACTGTCTCCACCGCCCGGAGCAGCCGCTGGGTACCGTCTTCAAAGGCCGCCAGGTAGTTTTCCATGCCCGGCAGGTCGGGGGGGAGCTGGTAGGCCTGGCGGAGCGCCAGCAGCCCGATCTGCTGCAGGTCGAAGTCGAGCGTGGAGAGGTTGGCTTCGTCCAGGGGTACATCGTGCGGGGCGTTGTTGCCGAAGCGCGCCCACAGTTCCCCGATCTCCAGATCCTGGGCCGAAAGGGTACTTTTCAGGTACTCGGTAGAAGCCTTGGCGCGGGCTACGTCTGCGTCCGTAACCCGGTAGCGTAGCGCCGCCGCGTCCGCCCCGATAAGCTTCCGTACCGACCCGGCGTAGAGGCAGCGGAGCTCCAGCAGCGCGATCCGGAACATCGTCTCCAGGTCGTCGAAGCAGCAGCAGAGGTCTTCCACGCGCAGGGTACTTAGGCCCTGTAGTGCGTTGCCGGTCCGCACGGCCACGACGTCAAAGGGCAGGCGTTGGCGATTACGTAGCTCCGTAAGGGTAGTCAGGGCTTCACGTACGGGCATGCCCACGTGGCCCTCGATGCGTAGAAAGTTGTACGGCTCCAGGTCGTAGCGGAGCGGCTGGGCCACAAAATCGGGCGTGGAGGCGGGGTAGTTGGGCGCGTAGTAGGAGAGGTTGTGGTTGGCCTGGCCATACTGACTGCGGGCGGGGTTCCATAAGGAAAGCAGGGGTGGGGTACCTGCCAAGAGGTCGTAGTAGTAGGGAATGGCTTTTTCGGAAAGCGGCCCGCGCCCCAGGTGGCTGGGTGTGATCCGGATCTCGCTCCCTTTTTCCAGGCTAGTCCGCGCTGGTACCCGAAACTGCCCCAGCATCCGCATGGCTTTTTGTACCAGCGCCCGCACCATAGCCACCTGGCTTTTGGCGGCGTGGATCACCGGCGAAGGGCGGAAGTAGTGCCGGTACTGACTCGTCACCTGGGCGGTATTTTCGCTGGCCAATCCTAGAAAGAGATGTCGCGGGAAAAGCCCTTCCGGGGGGCAGCAGAAGGCCAGCAGCTCTCCAGCCTGGCGGCGCAGCTCGTCGTAAGCCTGGATGAGGTCCGACAACAGGTCGTAGAAATATTGGTACTGATAGGATTCCGGCAGCTGTACTTTGTCGTCGGGGCCGTAGGGTGGGTTCCAGCCCAGAAAGTCGTTGCTGATGCCACTCAGGGTACTTCCGAGGAGGGTGTAAGCGTCGCTCCAGTTTTTTTTAAGGGTATTTTCAATAAAATCTTTGGTCAATATAGCCCGGTAAGCTTCGATGACCTGCGTGGTGGAGCCCAGCGTCGTAGCCGGTACGTCGAAGCGGGGCAGGCGCATCGCGGGCAGGGCGGCTTCCAGCCGGGGTACATTCAGCTCGGCTCCACCGGGCAGGGTGGCCGCCCGGCTCAGCATCGTGTCGGCATCCTGACGGCGGAGCAGCAGCGGCCGAAAGGCTACCTGTACCTGGTTGCCCTTGTCGTCGCAGGAGTTGGGGGCGCAGTTTTTGAGTTTTTCTTCGTCCAGCTCCACGTACAGTATCACTACTTTTTCATCATTGGCATTACCGTTCCCGCGTAAGAAGTTAGCTGTCAACGCCTGCGAGCCCGCCGGGTTTCCTTCTACCAATTCCCACAGCGGAAAGTACGTTTGGGCGGCCGGGTCGTTGTAGAAAGGCGGGTAGGGTGTGGCATCCGCCGGAATGGCAAACGGCCGGTAGCGGGCGTAGGTTTTGTCTGAAAGTACCCCGTCGGTCTCGCCGAAGGTGATCAGGTACCCCGCTGAGCTGTTGCCGCAGCCGCGCAGCAGGCGTAGCTGGGTGCTGCCCACGGGTACTACATCCAGCCCGCACACGATGCCAATGCCGATGAGGTTGGTACGCGTCAGCCGGTTCTGTTCGTCGAGGTACCGGAACAAATCATTCAGGTGCTTGCTTTGCAGCACCTGATTGGCCTCGAAGCGGGGGTAGGTAAATTCCTTCGGCAGCATGG
This sequence comes from Rhabdobacter roseus, assembly GCF_014202275.1. GTDB lineage: Bacteria > Bacteroidota > Bacteroidia > Cytophagales > Spirosomataceae > Rhabdobacter > Rhabdobacter roseus. Next base: position 367,388 of record NZ_JACHGF010000001.1, read on the forward strand.
TTTTGGGCTAGTTAAGGGTTGTTTGATTTACTATTGATTTGTAAATCATTGATTTTTAGCTAATTATTTTATCCAATGACAGTGCCGTCCAGCCGCACGGGCTGGTCGTCGTCCCCGTCGATGCAGTCGTGCAGGGTAGCGGGTGGGTAAATGCTCTTCAATTTCCCAAAAACCGCCACCAGCCGCGCGTGCGCCCACAGGTACTCCCGTAGCGGCCGGTAGTAGGTCACGAGGGTAGCCATGATGTCAGCCGCCACGGCGGGGGTATTCAGAAAAAGTAGCGTCGTTTTCAACGCGTCGATCGTGGCCTCGGCCAAAGTGGTGAGGGTAGTTTGCCAGTCGGCTTCGGTAGGTACCTGCGGGGTACTTTCCAGCTGCGGCCGCAGGCGGTCGCCCCAGGTAGTCAGTAGTACTTCCCATTCGGCGCAGCCCACCGCCAGGCCGTGCTTGTCCGAAAGCAGCCGGGTTAACTGTTGCTCCAGGGTAGGTACTTCGGGGCTTAAGAGTACCTGTGTGCGGAGCCATTCGTCCCAGGCCTGGTGGAAGGCATTCATCTGAAAGCACAGCGCTTTATCGTCTTTTACGGACTCGGTATCCGTAGCCAGGGCCGCGCAGGTACTTTCGGTAAAGTAGCCAGCCAGGAAATTTTTCAGCGCCGTAAAGGCCGTTGGTTTCAGCTGGGGGTTACAGCTAAGGTGCGGCTTCACATGGTCATCAAAGAGTTTTTTCTTCTCGGCGTTGGTCAGGGGCGTAAAGCCATGTTGGTAGAGTGCCTCGGCGTAGGCCTGGTTGTAGCGGTCTATGATCTGCCGGGCGCAGCTGCGCAACGCCGCGCAGATCGTCATTTTTTCTTCTTCGGAAGTACCTAGCGACTCGGCGTGAGTTTCCAGGATATGTAGTACTTTACAATAAAGACCCTCCTCGCCTTCTCCTTCATAAATGGCGTTGCCGATCCAGCACACTTTCACCAGCAGGTGCGCGGGCGCTTCGGCGCGAATGAGCCGCTCGGCGTAGCGGCGGAAGTGCAGATTCTGAAAGCGCGGCAGCCAGCCGGGCATCACCAGCGTCAGCCGGAAGGAGTACGGATCGGTGTCGGTGCAGGTGTTGCAGTCGGGCGTCAGGCACACGGGTAGGGTCGGCTGGCCGTAGAAGCGGGGCAGCAGCAGCAGGTGCTCTACGACAAAGAAGCGCTCCGCCGCCGCTACCTCTTGCGCCCAGGCCAGCAGCGCGTCGCGGGCGGCTTCGGCCGTGGCCTGGTCGGGGTAGGGCTCACTGACGGCCACCGCCGTACCTACGTTGTTTTTAAGGAAAAAGTACCATAAAGTACCCTGCTGAAGTACCTCGTACTGCGCCGCTTCCGTCACAAAGGCAATCACCGTGTCGCTCCAGGCGTAGGCGGCTTGCGTGGCTTCGTGACGGAGGGGGTACTTTATTTCGGTCGTATTGCGGAGCAGCACCCGCTGGGCGCCGTCGCGCAAAAGTACCTCGGCAATGGTATTGGGGCCGTCGGTTTTCAGGGTAATCGAAACATAATTTCGCAGAGTTTCCAGCCCTAATCGATGCGCCACGCGCTGTTTCAGGCCCGATACGTTGTGCAGGCCCGTCACCAGAAGCTCGTCGCGGTAGTTGAAGGCACGCGCGCGTTGCTGGCTGGTGCGGGGGTAGTTTTTCAGGAAATGAATCTTGTCCCGGATCAGCCGCTGAAGTACCTTGGGTTGGGCCGCGTAGCCCGCCGGACTTTCTTCCTCCGACGAAGAAAGCAGCAGCGGGTAGTCGTCAAAACTTTCTCCGAAGCGGGCCAGGAGGTGGTCCAGAAAGGTACTTCGGCGGCGCAGAAAGGCGCCGGGGGTTTCCAGTAACGCGTCCAGCTCGGCTTGCCCAAAAGCCGGATCGACGTACAGCTCATAGCTCGGATCGCTATCCACGTGCGCGGCGGCCAGCGTTTCCTTATCAATAAATGATCCGAACACGCTACGGCCTACGTTTTCGTCCAGCGAAAAAAGCTGAGGTGCCTGGTTCAGCTGGCGGAAGCCATTGGCCAGGAGTTGTTCAAAAGGCAACAGGTAGGCTTTCAGCTGCTTGGCCTGGGCGCGGCGCTGGGCCGTGGCTTCGCGCGGCAGCCCTTCGTAGCTCACGCCGTAGTTGAGCGGGAGCTGTAACTGCACGGGGTAGTAGTCGTCCAACGCGCGCGGCTGGCCCGTCGGCAGGGGCAGGTCGTTTTCGTGGATTGTCAACTTGTGGCTCTCAGAGGTACTTCGGAGCTGCTGGAGTGTGGCCGCTACTTCATCCGGATTGGCCGGTAAAAAGGGTAGTTCGTTCTTAAAAAATAGGAGCTTGGAGCGCTGGATGTACAGCCGGGGCCGGTGGCGGGACGTGATCTCCAGCCGCCAGGGCTGGCTGGGTAGCTGGGGCTGGCCCTGGGGATTATAGCGGGTCATGACAAGATGTTGCACCGCCAGTACGCCTTCGATGTCCATGAGGCGGTTCAGGATGTCGGAGGTACGGAGGTCTTTCCGGAGCTCGGAGGCGTGGAGTTCTTCTTCCAGCAAAAATCCGTGGCGCAGGAACGGCCCGTTGAACAGCACCTCACTGGGGACCCCCCGTTCTTGCATTTCGCGCAGCGTATAAAACCGCACGGGTGGGTTGAAGTACTGCTCGATCTCGAAGTAAATCCGGGCCTGTACTTGCTCGATGTCGGCCTCGGGCGTCAGGATCACGTCGGCACACACGGCCACGTCTTCAACGCCTACTTCCTGGTACTGACAAAAATCTTCCGAAAGGTTGCGGTGCTGGTCCAGCAGCCGACGGGTACTTTGAAGTACCGCCCGTATGTGCCGAAGCTTGAGCCGGTACGTTTGCAGGGGGCCTTCCGCATTGGTCAATAAATCCGTCAGGTCCGCCAGGCTAAGTACCTCCGCGTGGCTTCCCTGCCTCAGAAATACCGCCAGGGGTGTCGTGAACGCCAGCTCCTGGCCGTTACCGAGCGTTACTTTCCAGCGGACGCTAAGGGTACTTCGGAGGGCTTTTTTAAGCTCGGCGCTGGAGGTAATGGGTAGGTTGTTTTGGTTAAATAGCTCCACCACTACGCTCGCGAGAGGTACTTCGCCGAGCCAGTCGACGTAGGCCGGGACGTGCAGCCACCCGGCCACCTGGCTCCAGCTGGGAAAACGGACTTCCACCTCGGCTTCACGCCGGGGCGTACCAAAAAAGAGCTGGCGAAGTACCTTGCCGTCGTGCAGGCTGCCCAGCGCGGAGTCGGTCTCAAATTCCAGCAGCACGTCGTAGGTACCTTTGGGCACTACGGCCTCCTGGCTGGTGGGGGTGTAGCCGAGCTGTCCTTGCGCACAGTGGGGATACAGGGGTACTTCGCAGGCGCATTCACGCGGCAGCAGCCAGGCGTTACGAATACCGGGCTGGTCCATCAGGAGCCGCCGGTAGTCGTTCAGCGTGATGGGCAGCGTCGTCAGGATTTCGGCGGCGGTAAAAAATGCCTGGTCGCGGGCGCCCGAGCGCAGGGGCTCGGCTAGCAGGTCGGTGGTGGGGAAGCCAATCCGGTAGCCGAGTTCGGTCTGCGCAAAACAAAGGTTCTCGTGCAGCGTTATGCCCGGATCATGCAGGTTGTAGTCCGTCCAGCGCTCATGTCCCATCTGCTCGATGAATTCGAGTCCCTTCTGCCGAAGAAACAGGTAGTCTTCGGAAGGTTTCAGCGCAGGCGTCTTTTCAATGGACCCGTTTTTCATAAGCCGTGGCACGGACGTCCCGTCCGTCGTTATAGAAAATAGAAACTGAAATTTTTTAATACATCAGCAAAGCTTAGGGTACTTACCCACACCCGCACGACGCTCCCACTTCCGGCTGTACGGATTCATTGATGAGTTCAATATCATGCTCCGTCGCCGACACCAGCACGGAGATGCCCCGGGTCGCGACGGCCGTTTCGACGCTCTCGTCCAGCCCGTCTTGGCGGTGGAGTAGCAGTACGTCGGTGAGGTAGTCTACGTAGGGGCGCTCTTCCATGAAATTAATAAGGACCGACTTCTCCACCCGTCCCCCAAAGACCAGCTCCCGTTCCGCCGCAAACGCCCAGGGAGACAAAAACTGCGTGATTTCGCGTTGCAATAAAGTGCGGTAAAACGACGCGTCGAAGCCGGGATAAAAGGCTACGCGGCACACCACCTTCACGGGCTCAAAAAGCGGATTACGAACGTGGAGCTTCACAAAGGGCGAGGTACGCTGTATCAAAAAAAGCTGAATTTCTTCCAGTAAATCCACCGGCGTATAGGGCTCCAGCGGATTGCGGAGGTTGCTTTGGCGTAGGTTGGGCACGGTCACGACCGTGACGTGTCCGGCGGCGAGTTCGCTGTATACGGGGCCGTTACTGCCGTTTTCGTAGCGGGTGTGGTTGAGGCACTTGACCTTATGAATACCGGGGAAGGCTTCCAGCACCAGGCGCTCGTAGTCATAGACCGTCACGGCCCGGTCCTTGTGCCGCAATCGCTCACTCACGCGGGTGTAGAAGTGGGCAGGTACCTCCGCGCCGCGCCCCCCCACCGATTCGTAGGGCTGCTCCACCTGCTTGATCGCCGACTGGGCTTGTTCCAGCTTCGCTACCGTACCGGCGGGTAGTGGTTTTTCCAGGAAATCGGGATGCGTCTCTGCCTCCACCAGCGTAGCCGACCCCGCTTGCGCGTGTACACCCACCAGCTTACCCACGGCCTCGCTGCCCTTCGTCACGGTGGCCCTCAGCCAGTACTTGCCCGCTGGCATGAGGGAAGACTGGGTCGTAGCCGGGGCGGGCAGCCTAAACGCAACGACCCCCGAGCGCGTGAGCTGTCGGCTGCGGTCCACCACGGCTTCTTGGGCGAAAGGTACCCAGCCCTGGGCGGAGAGGTAGCTCCAGTGCAGGTGGCGCTCGGGCTTGTAAGTTTGGGGATCGGCGGTGCCTTCTTCTACCTGAAACAAAACATGCAGGATGCCCGGCACCACCATACCTTCGATACCCAGGTAGCATTCGGCTTCGTGCTCTACTTCGCCCGCAAAGATGGCCTCGTCATCGCCCGCCACCGCGTCCCAAACGGATGCTTCCGCGTTCGTGAGCCGGAAGTACGGGTCGGTGTCGTTGCTGTGCCGGAAGGTAGGTACCAACGGTACCTGCCCGCCCGTTGGGCTCAGGACGCCCCAGGGGTATACCAGGTAAAACCGGGACGAGGTACTTTCCGGCACCGAAGAATTACTCGTAAAGGCGAGCGTCGTGCGGGCCTCGTAGTCGAGCGTCAGCGCGGCGGCGGTGGGTGGTAGCGGCGGACTGGGCGGCGTGGCGGGTGGGGCTTGGGTAAGCTGGGTGGTGAGGTTTTTCAGGTAGGTATTGTAGCTCGTCATAAAACTACCGCCGTACTGCGACCGCAAGTACCCCTGCGTTTGGTGTACGTCAAAAGGGACGTTGGGGCCGGCCTGAGCGGGGGTACTTTGGGCTTCGGTCAGCGTTATTTTTCCCGCGTTGACCGCCGCATCTTTCCACTTTCCCTGCTCAAGTACCTGGTAGCTGGGGGTAGTAGACGCGGCCTTCCAGGTCCAGCGGGGCGTAATAATGGCCTGCTTTTGAAATACCTCCCGACTACCGATGATGAACCCGTCGCCACCGCGCGGCATGGCACCAAAGGGCAGAAAAGGCTTGGACGCATCCAGCGTGCCGTAGTCGTTTTGGAGATACAAATCCCGCAATCCCAGTACCTTGACGTCCAGCGTCAGCGCTTGAATAGCAGTACGGAAAAGTGATTCGTAGACAAAGGCTTCGCCGGGGACGTGTTTCAGCCGCAGGTACAGGATCGGGTGCGGACTGTCGTACGAGCCGCCGTGGACTTTGGTGTTGTAAGGTACGATGGCCGGTACTTTTTCATCGAGTTCTAAGCTAAAGGTCAGCTCCGTACCGCTCCAGGTGGCTTGGCTCAGTGGCTGCACGTGCCAGCCTTTGGCGGTGGTGAGTAGTGCCTCCACATGGAGCTGAGGGTTGAGCGGCAAGGTACCGGGAGCCGTGGTCGTGAAACGCAGCGTTAGGGTACGGCTGCCCTCGCGCAGGTAGAGGTAGTGCGAGGCCACGGCCAGGCCCAGCTCGGCGGGCGGCATGGCCACGCCCGTGAGTCGGCCTTTGAGGTACTTTTTTGGGGCAAAGGGCGGCACCGGAGTGTCGGCGGTGGGTTGTAGGGTACTTGCAAACAGCCGGTTGGCGTAGACGGTGGCGTCGGTACTTTCTTTTAAAGCATCATCCGTCGGTGTGCCCCGGTAAAGGCAGTACAGATCAGTGACTTGGGCTTGGTTTACCACTACGTCTTCGTCCAACGCGTAATGGACCTGCCGCCCCCGGGCATCTTTTCCGGCTTTGAGCAAAGTACCCTTTTTCACCAACTCGCCCTCGGCTAAACGCGTCAACTCAAAAATCACGTGGACGCGGTTGGGCTCCGGTGGCCGCTCTGAGAGCTGTAAAATGCCGCGGTAGTACAGGTCGAGGTGGCGGCCCGTGATTTCGTTGAGGTGATCGCGCGAGTACTGAAACAGGCGCAAAAAGGCCAGCAGTAGTGTGAGGTGGGGCGGGTGATTACTTTGGGTAAGTGCCTGCCGGAGTTGAAGCTGGCAATCGGCCACTACCTGCGCAAACGCCTGGATGAATTGGTAGATGAGCTCGGTGAGGAAGTTGTGCCCGGCGGCGCGCTGAATCTGCTCGGCGGGGGTACCTGTGCCATAGAGGGAGGCGTCGGGCGCTACGTTGCCCAGCCAGGGCACGGCCCGGTGCGGCGCGGGCCCGTATGGGGGTACTTCGTCGAGCTCTACGTCGGTAGCCCACTCGGCAGTGAGGGTACTTTGGGAAAGATAGTCGGATGCTTTTCCGACCTTTTCGCCCCAAAGTACCTCCGTGGGCGCGGCGGCGCTTTCATCGAGCAATGCCAGGTCCTGGGCGGCTCGGTAATAGGCAATGAGGCGCTTGTAGTAAGGGGCCAACCGTACCAGCCGATTTTGCAGAGCCAGACGGGAAGGGTGCGTCAGCGGGAGACGACGGCTAAAGGTATCCACCTGCTTGGCCCAGTGGGCCAGGTACCCAAACAAACGGCTTAGAAGTATCTTGCGTGGAGCATCGGTCAGGTCGTTTTGCTTCAGTTCGGCCAGAATTTCGACCAGTACCCGCCGAAAGGCATCCGGCGACTGCGTGGCCCCCAGCGCCAGAAGCACGGTTGGATTCTCGGCGTAAAAAGGCTGCCAGTTAGCGCCTTCGGGGTAGTGGTTGTGTACGTCGTAATAGCGAAGGTGCCGGGTAAATTCCCGCACAAAAACCAGGTCGTCGGCCAGAGAGCGCCCGTCCACCGGGGCCGACTCGGGCCGGAGCGCGGCCAGCATCCGGCGCGCCTGGTCGGTGCCTTCGCGGTGCGGGCGGTGCGGGTCAAGGAGCGGCGGACAAGGCTGGGGACTCATAGCGAATGATCGGTTGGGGGTACTTGGGTCAAAAGCTGAATGAGCTCGGTACCTTCGCGGACGTAAAACGGGTAGACGAAGTTGAAGCGGGAGTTGGTACCCTTGATGGTATAATCTACCTGCACAAGTACCTTCCCTTCCCGGGGGTTGGACTCGATCAGGAGGTTATCTAGCTTGATGCGCGACTCAAAGTACAGAATGGCCGTTTCGATTTTATCCTTCATGTGCGTCAGAAAAGTCGTGTCCAGCGGCTCGAAGAGCAGCTCCTGTACGTTGCAGCCGTAGCGCGGCTGCATGATCCGTTCGCCGGTGAGGGTGGTGAGCAGGATATGCAGGCTGGCGTCGATGTCGGCGGCCTGCTCGGTCATGTGCACGCCCACCACCGGCTCGAAAGTTGGCGGGAAGCTCCAGCCCCGGCCTATAAAATCGTCGTAAGGTACTTGCGTTGGGTCCATACGTTAGGCCGGTTTAGTTGATCATCACGGTACCTCCCTTGACGGTCGTCATGCCGTTACCAGCAGTCAGCTCGCAGCCGCTTCCGCCGTCGGCCCGGAAGCCCGCCGTGGCTTTGGCTTCAATGTTCAGAGCCTCTAGCTGGGTACTTTGAGCAGCTTTCAGTGTTAGATTTTGGGTGCTTTCGAGCGCAATGCCGCGGCTATTCATGCTGAACTTGTTGCCGTGTTGGTCTGCGAGAAAAATGCCTTCCTCTGCTTCGGAGAGCAAAAGTTTGTTGCCCGCGGGCGTTTCCAGGGTGATCGTTTTTTGCTCGTCGTCGAAAACAAGCTTCAGCTTACTCCGCGACACGTAGCCTTTCTCGGGATTCTTTTTTTGCGTCTCAAAGGGAGCCGGGCGTTTGCTGCTGTGGCACATGCCCAGCAGCACGGGGTAGTTGGCTTCCTGCTGCAGAAAACCCACCACTACCTCATCACCAAGCTCGGGCCGGAAGAATGTTCCCCGCGCGGGGCCAGCGTCCAGCGCCGCTACCCGCGCCCATACACCTTCGTTGTTGGGATGAATGGTCGGAAGCCTTACCCGCACCCGGTGCTCACGTTGCGGGTCTTTTTCGATTTGCGTCACCACACCTACGTGCAGGCCCAGCCGCGACTCGAGCCGGGGCGGGGCCAGAAGCGGCTCCTCGGGCCAGCCGAGCTGCGCGTCGGTTTCCCAGTTGCCGTTGGCCAGGTGGTGCCGTACGCCCGTTACGTAGGCCTTGCCCGCAAAGCGGGTACCTACGCCGCCCAGCGTCAGGATGGCATCGGGCCGGATGGCCACGTTGCCCTGGCAGCGCACGCGGCCCTGCATCCGCGCCAGCCGGGCTCTGAGGAGCTCCGTGTCGGCGGTTTTTTGTAAGGTGGCGTCCGTAAGAGGAGCGCTGTACTGTTGGTGGTTAGTTTGTCCCAAGGCCTTGGCCAGGTCGGTAGCCGGCACGTTGCCATACAGGTCGAGGGTGGGTTCCTCGGCTTCGACCCCGGAAAGTACCTGCGCGGCGGGGTCCCAGGCGCTACGTTTGAGCGAAGTAGGCTGGCGACGGGCGTCAAGGTCGGCGTCCAGCTCCAGGAGCGACGAGCCAAAGACGACATCCAGAGCGGGGGCCTGGGCCGGATCGGGTATTTTGGCCGTTACTTTTCCGTTTTCGACTACCAGAACAAGCCCGCTGGCCGCCGCCCGTTCCCGCACAAAATCCCAGTCGGAGGTTTCAAACTGGACCAGGCTTTCGTGTTTTTCGACGGTGGACGCTACGTCGGCGGGTAGTTTGTGGAGGTCTGTAAGTACCTCTTCCAGCACGGTGCGGTCGGTGCAGTCGTGAAAGTACCGGCTGTTTTTGGCTACGGTTAGCTTGATGGCTTGGTCGTAGCAATCTACCTGTAGGAAAGATGCATCGCGCCGGATCTTGATGCCGTGTTTAACCACCAATCCTTTAAAAAGTACCTCTTCCTGGCTCCGGTAGCCCGCCCGGATCTCGATCGTTTTGCCCGGAATGAATTCGTCCGTATCGCTGATCGGGAAGGTCTCGGCGGCGGCGTCACCGTCTTTGAAAAGCAGCGTAGCCTTCGGAATGCGGTTCAGCTCCTTCCAGACCGTAATGGACAGCACGTGGTAGGTGCGCGATACTTCCTTCCCTTCCGAGAGGATCGTGAAGGTGCACACGTCGGGCGTGGCGGGGGTAGGAACGGTGCGGCGGTTGCTCACGGGTTGGTTTTGTCCAGGGGTGGAAAAAGCAGGCGGCTGCCGGTGGCGATGCGCCGGAAGTTGGTGAGGTCGTTGGCGCGGGCTACCTGCAGGTAGTAGCGCGGATCTTCGTAGATCTGAAAGCACAGGTACGAAAGGTGCTCCCCCGCCCCCACAATGCGCTCGTGGGTGAGGTCAGGCGACTTAGGGTCTTCTTTCGCCACCCGCAGATTTTCCTCGATACTCCCTTTAAAGGTCGTTTTGGCCACGGCCCGGATGGGCGTACCGTCGGGCTTGAAGAGCTTAAAGGTAATGTTCAGTTCCGTCAGGCGGCCTTTGAACACCGTCACGCCCCACACGAGCTTGAAGTGGCGCGGCTGGTGAATCTCGCCGTCGTAGTCGACCAGGAGCTGCTTGAACGTTTTCAGGTCTTCCCAAATGTCTTTCTTGGGCTGGCCGTCGATGATGCCGGTGTTGTCAAACAGAAACTCGAAGCTAAATTCCTCGGGCTTGGTCATCTTAAATTTCTGCTGGCTGCTGCTGGTACCTTGGCCCTGCCCGTCCTGGTACTCGATCTTGTAGTTGAGCTGGTAGCTTTCGGGATTCATCAACGCCCGAAATTCCCCCACCTTCGAGCCGTCGCTGAGGTCGGGGTTGCGGTAGGCGAAAATGAGCATTTTTTCGAGTTTGCCGTTTTCCATCGCTAGGGTTCCCGTTGGCTTTTAAGAATAGAAAGTACCTGCTCTACGCATTCGGCTACCAGGCGTTCCCTGTCTTCGGGCGGGGCGGAGGTACCTGGAGTGAGACTGCCGCCAGAAGTACCCTGGGCGGCTTCCAGCGCGTTGACGCTCACTTTGATGTGCAGCTCACGGATGAGTACGGGCATGGCTATTTCAGGGAAAAGTACTTGTACTTGAGCTCAATGCTTTCCACCACGATGGCGTTCGACTCGGCATTCAGGTCCGAAACTGACCATTTTTTGGGGTACGCCCCTACTACGTTCCAGGTCTTGAGGGGCTCGTGCTTTTCGTCCAGGAGCTTGATGACGAGATCCGTCAGGGTAAATTCCCGGTCTCGGAAGGCCTTCAGGCACCAGTCGTACACGTCGGAGTCTTTGGTCAGAAACCCTCGCTTCAGCACCAGGTCGGCAAACTTGGTCCGGACGGGGAGTACGTGCTCGAAGCGGTTTTCGCCGCCTTCTTTGAACGTCTCGGTTTCGTATTCCATCGACAGCCCGGCCACCGACTGGAAGCGCGTGTCGTTCTCGGCGCGCGAGATGCTAAACTCGACCAGGAAATGAAATCCCGCGGGCGGATAGTAGCCAGCCATAGCGTTGACGCGTTCAGGGTAGTTTTATTTGACCAAACTCAGCCCCTCATGGGCTATTTCCAGGGTTTCGATGGCTACCTCGTTGCCGTCGGCCTTGAGGTCGCTGGCCTGCACTTTGGTGGGGAAGGCTTGCAGGGCTTTCCAGGTAAAGACGGGCTCGTGCTTTTCATTGAGGAGCTTGATGGTGATGTCGCGGCGGTCAACGTTGCCGAGCTTATCTACGGTTTTGAGCCAGTCATAGAAGTCGGTCTGGCCCTGGAAAGTACCCCGCTTCATGGTGATGTTGCTGTACTTTTGCAGGCCGGGCATTTTGATTTTGGAAAAAACACGACTACTACCCTCGCGGTACTCGATGACCTCGGCCTGCTTGTCGAGGCCCGTCACTTCGGTGAAGCCGATGCGGGTACCTCCCCAGTCTACCTCGAAGTGGAATTTCGGAAGCGGATATTCTGCCATAGTTGGGTCTGGTTGAAAATGGATGGTTGAAACGGGTTAGCGGAAGGTACTTTATGCTTCGGGGAGCTTGTGTGAGAAGCGTAGCACGATAAACTCCGCCGGGCGGTTGGCGGCCACGCCGATCTCGACGATCATGCGGCCTTCCAGGATGTCCAGGGCGGTCATGGTTTTGTTCAGGCCCACGAGTACGTAAAAAGCCTGGTCGGGATTGGCCCCGAAAAGGGCACCCTGCCGCCAGAGCGTGGTGAGGAAATTCTCGATCATGGCCTGTACTTTTACCCAGGTGTTGGGGTCATTAGGCTCAAAGACAAAGGGCTCCGTGGCTTTCTTACACGACTCCTCGATCATGTTGAAGAGCCGCCGCACGTTCACGTAGCGCCACTCGTTGTCGTTTCCGGCCAGCGTACGGGCTCCGTACACCAGTACCCCCTTGCCGGGGTAGGAACGCACCACGTTGACGGATTTCCCCGTGGCCGAATCGACGTTGCACTCACCGTGCTGATCGTGCGTGAGCAGCGCCAAAGGCGCTTTTACGTTGGCCAGACTTTCGTTGGCGGGTGCTTTCCAGACGCCCCGGGTACGGTCTACGCGGGCGTAGATACCCGCCACAGCGCCCGAGGGCGGAATGAGGAAGGAGCGGTCGCGGAGGTAGGTCAGCACGTTGTTGAGGACGGGGATGCGGCGGAGCACCTCTATTTCCAGGGCAGTCTCCCGGACGTTGATCTCGGCCACCAGCGCGTTGATGGCCCCGATGATCCCTCCAAAGAGCTGATCGGCACTTTTATCGGTGAGCGCACGCAGGTTGGCGATGGTCTTGGTGTCTTTGGTAGCGGCATTGTCGCCTCCCGCAATGTTGGTGAGGGCGTAGCCCGTTTTGTCGGCGGCGGCGTTGGCTTCCAGGCGGGTTTTAATGTCCGCGTAGTTCCAGGTACGGCCATTGGCCGAAAAGAGGGTACCTAGGGACGTTTTTACCACAGTGGTATCCTGGGTGAGCTGGTCCAGGTTGTTGAGCGGCACGAGGTAGGTGTCCAGAAAAGTGGGCGTCAGGATGGCCGTGCGGAGCTTATCCAGGATCGGATCTTTCACCGTGGCGGTATCCTTGGCTACCTGGTCGAGGAATTTATGCGTGATTTCGAATAGAAAATCCAGGAGCTCGGTGTACTTAGCTACCACGTCGGCCAACGATTGCGCCGTGTCAAGGGCCGCCCGACGGGCGCGGTAGAGGGTTTCCAGCGAGGAGTTGTCGCCCAGGTAGGTACTTAGCTTGGCCTCCAGCGCGGCCTGGCTGTCCACCACGTTGTTGAGGGCTTCGTAGGCAGCTACCGCGTCGGCATCGCCGCCGGTGAAGGCTGTGCTGTCCCACGCTACGGGTACCCCTACTTTCGTTATTTTTCCCTTAATGTCCCGGTAGTGGAAGCTGCGCGGCAGGTTGACGCTCAGGTAAGGGTAGTAGGCCGCGCCAAACTGGAGGTTGGCCATGCCAATGTTTTGCCGAAAGGCGTCGATGTCAGCTTTGACGAATTTATCCAGCGTCAGGTTGGTCATTCTTACGTCGGCGATCAGGAAGCGATCCTTGTACTTTTCGGCCTGCGCCAGCGCCGATTTGTACAAATCGCCCTGCTTGTCGACGGGCAGGCGTACGGCGTCGGGCAGCACCATCAGCGTAGGCTCGTCTTCTCGCTCCAGCTCGTCGATACCCGCTTGCATGGGGGCGTCGCTCACGGCTCCGTCGGCGGCGTAAGTACCCGTAGACACGATGTAGCATTTGCCGCCGCCGTTGCGGAAGTACAGCCGGAGGCTATCATAAAGGTAGTAGTTGGCGGCGATGTCGGCCGTCTTGACGGCGTTGTTGGCGTCGAGATCTACGACGTTGATCCTGACCGGCGGCGCGCCGCCAAAAATTTCTTCGTATTCCACCAGCGACTCGATCCGGACGGCCTTGCCGGTCAGGTCACGGCCTTGGTACAGAATCTCCTGCGTGTAGCCAATAAAAGCCGGGATGGCCGTCTCGACGGCCGCAACCGAGGGCGGAAACTTCGGTACTTCGTCGATATACACACCCGGGGTTCGGAGCTGAAGTAAATCAAGCATGATAGTAAGTAGGTTTGGGTGAAAAGTCAGGATTTTTAGCGTTGGCCCAAATGCAGCCGGAAGGTAGGCGAGGTGAGTTCGTGGTTGTGCAAGAGCCGGTAGGTAGTTCCCAGCGAAGCGCTGACCGTGATCGTGAGTAGGCCCCAGTAGGTACCTGCGGAATCGTCTTCGGTCAGGGGTTCGGCGTCGGCGGTGGTGACGTAGTCGGCGGCGGGTACTTCCACCCAGCGCAGGCCGGGCGGCGTGGTTGCGTAGTCGGGCTGCGCCAGCTGTACCTTCGTTCCTTTCTTGACAATCTCGCCCGGCTGGTAGGTACCTGCATTACTGAAAGTGGGTAGCGATAGGCTCAACGCGCCGGTGGTCAGGCCCGCGGTTTTGGCTTTGCTGTTGCCGAAGCGGTACTTATGGGTGTGGGAGGTACTTAGGGCCGTGCGACTGGCCGCTAGCGCCGACGCGAACTTCAGCCGAAAGGACAGGAGTTGGTCGGTCAGGTCGAACCAGGGTTTGGAAGTACCCGGCTGTACCTGCGCCAGGATGCCAAATCCCGAGGCAAGGTACTTGAGCCGGAGGCGATTCCGGCGCATAAGTACCTCGGTGGACGTAGTAGGCTCTATGCGTAGCCAGTCGGCGGTGCGGTCGGTGGGGCCGGCGAAGCCGCTGTGCGTGATCTGCATCTGGCAGAGCAGGGCGTAGCGCTCAGTTACCGCTTCCATAGGTCGTGAGGGGTTGGTAGTGTCGCTGAATTTCTTCAATCACGCCGCCGCCTTCGTACTGCGGTGGTACGTGCCGCAGTTCCAGCAGGCGCATCAGGTACAGCACCGAGGGGTACTGCTTGCCGCCCAAAGTACCCCAGAGGTGGTTGAGCTCCTCGAAGCTGGGCGAATAGAGCTCCATGATGAGCTTGAATTCCTCCAGGCGGTCGTAGGCCGGTACGCCCGTTACGGCGGCCAGATTGACGGTATCGTGCGTAAAAACGGAGCGAAACTGAAAAAAACGAATGATGCGTGAGATCTCGGACAGGGCCTTGTCGTAGGTACCTGACGTGGCCGAGAAGAGCAGGAAGCTATTGAGAAAAATGGGCGGATTGAAGTACTCGGTGCGCAGGCTGGCCTCGTTGACGCGGAAGTGCGGCGTGTTTTTAAGGGTTTTTTCCTCGCGCATATTCACCACCGTGGCGATGATCTTGTTTTGGAGCTCGGGCTTCACGGTGCCGCCGTTTCCTTCCAGCAGCGCAATGTTGCCCAACTCCACCTGGTCCTCGCCCGTGGGCGGGCTCGACGTCAGCGGGTCAGTCAGGACGTTTTCAAAGTGCGCGTTCAGCTCGTGCACGATGATTTTCACCGCGTGGAGGATCATACTTCGTCTCGTTGAAAAGGTTTAGGAACCGGCCACGAATTGCCTTTTTTCAAGCGCAAACTACCTTGTATTACTACGTCACCGCTTAGCCCCCAATCAGGACCGTTGGCAGCCCCGCCGCAATCACCCCACCGTGGGCCGTGCTGTCGCCCTGCCGGGCCGCGGGCCTGCCTCCCAGCAGCACCGATGACGAGCCCGCCACCACCGCGTCGGGCGGGCCAGCACACAGGCAGGTACTTCCGACTACCGCCGCGGGCATACCCCCGATCAGCACCCTGGGTTCGCCCTGCACCAGCGGTCCACCCACGTGAGGGGTACCTCCGGGCGTCAGCTGCGGGCAGGCGTGGAAATCGCCCAGACGGGCCGCTGGTTTGCTCATGGCTACTGGCGTTGGTTAAGGTGGATACAAAGTTAAAGTGCTTGATAACAAAAAAGTTAGAGTAGGATTACTCGAATCGTAGCGTAAAAAAACGGGATTTAATGAAGCGGAATGCGTATTTTCAGCCCGCAATAATTCGCTATGAAAAACAGCCTACTGGTCTTCCTTCTTCTTTGGCTTTTCGCGAGCCCTGCCTCGGCGCAATTCGCCGATAGTCTTCGTGTTCCGGCTTTTCGTGTACAGCCGCTGATCGTACCCGCCACCCTGGCGGTGGGTAGTTTGGTGGTACAGGGGAAAATCAGCCGACAGCTCCAGCAGCAGGTCGCGCGCCAGTACCCCGGCTACCGTACCTCGGCCGACGCCTACCTGCAGTACGGGCCGCTGGCGGTGAGCCTGGGGCTGGGGGCTGCCGGGGTGAAGGGCCGCTACCCGTTTCGGGAGCAGGTGCTGCTGGCGGTGCTGTCCAATGTCGCGGCGCTGGGCGTTACGTATGCCATTAAACAAATCGCCCGGTACCCCCGGCCCGACGGCTCCGGCTACGACGCCTTTCCGTCGGGGCACGCTACGCGCGCCTTTACGGCAGCCACGCTGCTGCACAAGGAGTACGGCCCGCGGAGCGCGTGGTACAGCGTGGGCGGCTACGGCGTAGCCACCGCTACGGGTACTTTGCGCGTCCTCGAAAACCAACACTGGCTCTCTGACGTGCTGGCGGGGGCAGCCGTGGGCATCGGTGCCACGGAAGTAGTGTACATGGGGTACCCGTGGGTAAAAGAGAAGCTAAAAAAGAAGAAACGTTAGTGCTCGGTGGGGTACTTGAAAGGTACCTTGGCCTATTTATTTTTTTTCCAGGCTGCTGACATAGGGTTGTCACGCGCGGATAGGTACTTTGTGCTATTCTAGAACCAAACCAGGCCCTGCCCATGAAACCCAGCAAGCTCCGAACGGTGATTTACGCCGCCCCCGATATTCAACAAACCCGCGACTGGTACGCGCAGGCTTTCGAGCAGGCACCCTACTTCGACGAGCCGTTCTACGTCGGCTTCGACATCCACGGCTACGAGATGGGGCTTGATCCGGACATGGCGGTGCCTACGGGTAGTTCGTCGGTAGCCTACTGGGAGGTGGACGACGTCCGGACGGCCTTCGCGCAGCTGCTGGCGCTGGGTGCCACCGAAGACGAGGGCATCCGCGACGTGGGCGGCGGGATTGAGCTGGGGGTAGTCAAAGACCCTTTTGGCAATAGGATTGGCGTTATTCAAATGGGAAAACAAGAACACGCATGAAACTAAACGCCGGGATCGTTACGCCGAGGCTCCAGGAGTCGAAGCGCTTTTATACGGAGGTACTTGGCTTTGGGGTTACGTTTGAAAATGATTTTTACCTCCTGCTTCACACGCCCAACCACCAGGCCGAGCTCAGCTTTCTCCTGCCCGACCACCCCACGCAGGCGGCGGTTTTTCAGGTACCTTTTGCGGGCCAGGGCATGTACCTGACTATAGAAGTGGAGGATGTCGAGAAAGAGTACGAGCGCATCCAGGCGCTCCAGGTACCCATCGAGGTACCTTTGCGCACCGAGCCCTGGGGCGATCGCCACTTTGCCCTCCTAGACCCCAACGGCGTCGGGATCGACATCGTTACCTACACGCCACCCGCCTAGCAAAGTACCCATGAGCTACTGTAATTACATCCAGCAAAACGCCACCCTCGACGGCGACTACCTGCTGCACAAAAAGTACCACGACGAGCAGTACGGCTTCCCCATCGAGGACGACAACGAGCTCTTCGGCAGGTTGCTGCTGGAGATCAACCAGGCTGGGCTCAGCTGGACGCTCATGCTGCGCAAGCAGGAGCATTTTCGCCGGGCCTACGACGGCTTCGCGATTGAGAAAGTAGCGCAGTACGGTGAGGCGGACGTAGCACGACTGCTGGCCGACGCGGGCATTGTCCGAAACCGGCTCAAAGTCAACGCCGCCATCACCAACGCCCGGCGCATCCTGGAGCTGCAAGCCGAGTACGGCTCGTTCAAAAACTGGCTCGACGCGCAGCACCCGCTTACCAAGGAGGGCTGGGTGCGGCTCTTCAAGAAAAACTTTCGCTTTGTGGGCGGCGAGATCGTCAACGAATTCCTGATGAGTACGGGCTACCTGCCCGGTGCCCACGCGCCCGACTGCCCCATTTACACGGTTTTGGCAAAATAAAAAGCAGGTACCTTACACAACGTAGTAGTTATAGTAAGGTACCTGCTAGGGTACTTTAGCCACTAGTAATCCGCCCTATATATTCCCTTCTCCTGCCAGGAGAAGGGTCAGGGATGAGGTTACCTACTTAATCTCGAAGCTAGCCAGGCTCACAAACTCAAGTACCCGCTCCCGGATCTCGTCGTCGGTGAGGTTCACGATGCGTTCCGTGCCGAATTTCTCCACGCAGAACGACGCCATCGCCGAGCCGTAGATGATAGCCCGCTTCATGTTATCGAAGGAAATGTCGTCGGTGCTGGCCAGGTACCCTATAAAGCCCCCCGCGAAGGTATCGCCCGCGCCGGTAGGGTCGAAAACTTCTTCCAGCGGCAGCGCCGGGGCGAAGAAAATCCGCTCGCCCTGGAAGAGCAGCGCGCCGTGCTCGCCTTTCTTAATGATGAGCGTCTTGGGGCCCATCCCCATGATCTTGGCCGCCGCCCGGCGGAGCGAGTACTCCTGCGACAGCTGGCGCGCCTCTTCGTCGTTGATGGTGAGGACGTCTACCAGCGGCAGCAGCGCCATCAGGTCATCCAGGGCGATGTCCATCCAGAGGTTCATGGTGTCGAGCATCACGAGCTTGGGGCGCTGCGCCAGGCGCTCAAGCACCTGTTTCTGAATGGCCGGGGCGGTGTTGCCCAGCATCAGGTACTGGCAGGCTTGGTAGGCTTCGGGGATGACGGGGTCAAACTCGCCCATCACGTTCAGCTGCACATCCACCGTATCGCGGGTGTTCATGTCGGTATGGTACTTGCCCGACCAGAAAAACGTCTTGCCGTCGGCCTTGATCTGTAGCCCTTCGGTATCGACGCCGCGCGTTTCGAGCAGGTCGATCATATCCTGCGGAAAATCCCCGCCCACGACGGCCACCAGGTTGTTTTGTTCGGTAAAATAGGAGGCCGCCAGCGTGATGTACGTAGCGGCTCCGCCGATGATTTTGTCGGTTTTGCCAAACGGTGTTTCGAGGGCGTCGAACGCCACAGATCCTACGGTAAGTAAACTCATAACCCCTTGATAAGTACCCCCGGCTGGGGGTTTTTTGGTTTTGGTGAATGGTAAAAATAAAAAATCAAAAGTACCCTGGGTACTTGTATGTATGAAATGGAAACGCCGCGTAAAGTACCTCGGCCGCTACATCACCGGATGCCGCTCAAACGCCTGCGCCGGATCGAAAAGGTACCTATAGGTGATGTGGGTTTTGTGGGCCACGCCGCCGAGCATCTTGGCAAAGTTCAGCATCTTCGGGTTGAAATCGCCGATCCAGTTGAGCTCCAGGTGCTTGTACTGGTAGCCGGGCCGCCAGGCTACCTTGGAGTACGCCATCGCGATGGCCGACTCCACGCCCCGCTTCTGAAACTCAGGCACTACCCCAAAGATCACCCCGAAGGCGCGCTCGTTGGTTTTGCGGAGCTTGTGGTACAAAAACTTGAGCTTGCCCAGCCAGTCGAGCTTCCCGTTGACGTACTTAAAGATCTGGTTCATTTCGGGGAGCATCACAAAAAAAGCAATGGGCTCGCCCTCAAAGTACCCAAACCACACCAGCTCCTCTTCCAGAATGGGCTTCATGCGCTTCATGATGGCGTTGGCCTGCTCGACGGTCATGTCGCTGGTACCCAGGTTGGCCGCCCAGGCCTTGTTGTAGATGGTCCGGAAGTCTTCGGCAAACTGAGGTAGCTGCTCTTTTTGGATATGTTTGAACTCGAAGCCCGGCGTGGCGTAGATTTTCTCGGCCCGCGCAAATACCGCCGGGTGCAGCAGCGGGCGCACTACTTGCTCCTGCATGGGCAGGTAAAAAGTATACTGCTCAAAGTAGTTTTGAAAGCCGTAGGCCTCGAAGAAAGCCCGGTAGTAGGGCAGGTGGTAGTCCATGCCGTAGGTAGGTTCTTTGTCGTAGCCGTCTACCAGCAGGCCCCAGTGGCTGTCGCGCTCGCCGAAGTTGATGGGGCCGTCCATGGCCTCCATGCCTCGCTCGGCGAGCCAGTTTTTGCACTGATCAAACAGCAGAAAGGCCACCCGCTCATCGTTGGCGCACTCAAAAAAACCCAGGCCGCCGGTAGGCTGGCGGTTGCCCTTTTTGGTAGTCTTTGGGTTAATAAAAGCCGCCACCCGGCCCACGGTTTGGCCACTTTTGTCCACGGCCAGCCAGCGGGCACATTCGCCGTCCCGAAAGTACTTGTTTTTGCTCGGATCAAAGATGGCGTCGATGTCTTTGTCCAGCGGGCGTATCCAGTAGGGGTTGTTTCGATAAATCCGAACCGGAAGCCGAATGAACTCGCTACGCAGAAAAGCATCAGTACCTACCTCTACAATTTCCATAAAAAAAAGACAAGCCAACAAAAATCCCCGAGCGGGATAACCGCCGCGAATATAGCGAAAACCGACGAATCGGGTGGGGCCCGGCGAGCTTAGGTACTTTTTTTGGCAATCTATCGTGGACAAATGCTTAATTTTGGGGGTTGCAAGCGGATGACAAGTTCTATGAAATACACAGGTACCTTTGAGGATTACTTAGCGGACGCCTCGAAAGAGTTGACAATGGCCCGGTTGGCGCTGGAAACGGGAAAACTGCAGGCTACGGTCGGTCGGTGCTACGACGCTTGTTCCAACGGAGTGAGGGCTTTGCTCCAAACCGAGAACCTGTACGCCCGCACCAACCTGCGCGCCAATGCCCTCTTTGCCCAGCATTTTATCCGGACGGGCCGCATCCCGACGCACTTTGCCGCCTACCTGCGCGACTTGTTTGAGGAGCGGCAAAACGCCGCCTCGGACTTTGACGAAAACTACACCCTGTCCGACGCCCAGCAGTTTATCCGCACGTCGGAGGAGTTTCTGACCTACATCAGGTCCAATTTTGGCTAGCCGGGGTAGCTGGTGGCCGTAGGTACTTTTAGAGGTACTTTGTTTTTTGTAAAAAAAGGCATTTAATATCCTTGTTAATAAGTTATTACAAACGGAATTAGTATAAAAAATCAGAAGAAGTACCCTCTAACATGATTCAGCAGCCGCTCAAATTATACAATACGCTTAGCCGCCAAAAAGACCTTTTTGAGCCCCTTTCGTCCCCGCACGTGGGCATGTACGTCTGCGGACCGACGGTTTATAACTACGTGCATTTGGGCAACGTACGTACCTTCCTGACCTTCGACACCCTCTACAGGTACCTCACGCACCTGGGCTATAAAGTACGGTACGTGCGCAACATCACCGATGTGGGCCACCTCGTGGGCGACGGCGACGAGGGCGAAGACAAGATCGGGCGGATGGCCAAGCTCGAGCAGCTGGAGCCGATGGAGATTGTGCAGCGCTACACTAACGATTTTCATGAGGTGATGGCCACCTTCAACATCCTGCCGCCCAGCATCGAGCCCACGGCTACGGGCCACCTCATCGAGCAGATCGAGGCCGTGCAGAAGCTCATCGAAAAGGACCTGGCCTACGAGTCGAACGGCTCGGTGTACTTTGACATCAGCGCCTACAACGAAGGCGGCCACGGCTACGGGAAGCTCTCGGGCCGGGTACTCGAAGACCTTCTCAACGAAACCCGCGAGCTCGACGGGCAGTCGGAAAAGCGCAACCCGCTCGACTTCGCCATCTGGAAAAACGCTTCCCCGGAGCACCTCATGCAGTGGAACTCCCCCTGGGGCAAGGGGTTTCCGGGCTGGCACCTCGAATGTACCTGCATGAGTACCAAGTACCTCGGGGCGCAGTTTGACATCCACGGCGGCGGCATGGACCTGAAGTTTCCCCACCACGAGTGCGAGATCGCGCAAGGTACCGGCCTGACGGGCCAGGAGCCGGTGCGCTACTGGATGCACTCCAACATGCTCACGGTGAACGGCCAGAAGATGTCGAAGTCGTTGGGGAATTCGTTTCTGCCGAGCGAGCTTTTTGCGGGTACCCACCCGCTGCTGGAGCGGGCCTTTAGCCCCATGACGGTGCGCTTCTTCATGCTGCAAAGCCAGTACCGAAGTACCCTGGATTTTTCCAATGAAGCTTTAAAAGCCGCTCAAAAGGGCTACAAGCGGCTGGTCAATGGCTACCGCATCCTGCGCGAGCTCGAGTACCCCGCCGAGCCGGAAGCGGTGGACGTAGACGAGAAAAAGAAAGCCGACGTAGAGCAGTCGATCCGGGGCTTCTACGACGCCATGAACGACGACCTCAATACGGCGGTGGCCATTGCGCAGCTCTTTAATCTGGTCAAGTACGTCAACATGATCTACCTGGGGCAGCTTCCGGCGGCGGCGCTGGGGGCGGAGACCTTCCAGCTCCTGAAAGAAAAGTTTGCGGTGTTTTTTGAAGAGGTACTTGGCTTGCAGGAAGAAAAAACGGTGGGTGATGCCGTGCTACGCGGAATGCTCAAGCTTTACCGGGGCCATAAGGCGTTGCAGGAGTACGATAAAGTAGACGAGATTCGTTCGTACTTCAAAGAGCAGGGGCTGGTGATCCGGGACATGAAGCACCGCATCGACTGGGCCTACGAAGAGTAAACAGGTACTTTGTCAATCATAAATCAATACTATGCGAAATCGTACCACGAGCATTGCGCGAATTCTGCTGGGAATATTGGTGCTGGCCGGCCTGGCGTACGTAGCGTACCCGCTCCTGACCGACCGCCCCAAAAGCCGCCCGGAGCCCGCCGTGTCAACGGGTACTTCGGGCGCGGAAAGTAGCAGCACGCCGGTCTTTACCAAAGAAGGCGAAGTGACGTTTGTGAGCGCAGGGAAAAAGATCCTGACCATCGACGTTGAGATCGCCGAAAACGAAGCCGAACGCGCTAAAGGACTCATGTACCGGCCTTACCTACCCGACTCCGTGGGGATGCTCTTTGTGTTTGAACGCGCCGACCCACATTCGTTTTGGATGAAAAATACGGCCATGCCGCTGGACATCATCTACGTAGGGGCCGATAAAAAAATTATTTCCATTCAAAAAAATACCACACCCTATTCGGAGCAAAGCCTGCCTTCTTTCGGCGACGCGCAGTACGTCGTGGAAGTGAACGCTGGCTTCACCGACCGCCAGGGCATCAAAGTGGGCGATTCCATTCTATTCTAGTTCTTTTTTATGAAGCATCCACTACTGATCTTTTTTGTGTGCCTGGGTCTTTTCTGCGCCTGCCGAACCAACCAGTCTTCCGAGGGTGACGAGCAAAGTACCGTCAGCACCTTGCCCGTACCTACCTTCAACGCCGACTCAGCCTACCAGTTTGTACAGACGCAGGTGGACTTTGGTCCCCGGGTGCCCAATACCGCCGCCCACCGACAAGCGGGCGACTACCTGGTGGCTACGCTGAAAAAGTACGGCCTCACGGTGATCGAGCAGCCCTTTACGGCCATTACCTACAACGGCAAAAAACTCGCCGCCCGCAACATCATCGGGAGCTACCGCCCGCAGGCAGCCAAGCGCATCATGCTGGCTTCGCACTGGGACTCCCGCCCCTTTGCCGACGAAGATTCTACGGCCAGCCTCCAGGCCCAGCCAGTACCCGCGGCCAACGACGGTGCCAGTGGTGTAGGGGTACTTTTGGAGCTGGCCAGGGTACTTAGCCAGGATAGTACCCAGCCCGAAATTGGGGTGGACATCGTATTCTTCGACGCCGAGGATTGGGGCAATTCGCGGGAGGCCAACGATCCCCTCGGGGGCTTTTGCCTGGGCTCGCAGCACTGGGCGGCCAACAAGCACCTGCCCAACTACACCGCTTACTTTGGCGTGCTGCTGGATATGGTGGGGGCCAAAGGAGCTACTTTCCCCAAAGAAGGGCACTCCATGCAGTACGCGGCCGACGTCGTCCGGACGGTCTGGAATACTGCCAGCGCGCTGGGGTACAGCCAGTACTTCGTGGACCAGCTGGGCCCGGCGATCATCGACGACCACCTACCGGTAAACCAAACGGCCAAATTTCCGATGATCGACATCATGCACCTCAAGCTCAACGACCTAAACCGTACTTTCTTTGACCACTGGCATACTACCCACGATACCATGGAGCACATAGACCCCGCTACGCTAAAGGCCGTGGGGCAAACGCTGCTGCAGGTAATTTATCAGGAAGCGCAGCCGCTTCAATAAGGGTACTTTGCCGCTATACGAACCTGCTCATGAAAAAATTAGTGCTCATACTAGGTACCTGGCTGCTGCTGGGCTGCTCCTCACCCCCCGAAAAGCTGGGGCGGCTGGACTTGCCCAAGTGGCGGCAGGACCGCGGGGCCTGCCAAGGTACCCGAACTACCCAAGTGGACGATCTGAAAGCGGAGCAAGAGCAGCTACTGGGGAAGTTTGCCAATGAGGTAGGCGTGCTCTTGGGTCGGCCGGATATTCACCAGCTAGGCGGACGCAACCAAAAGTACTACGTGTATTTTCTGGAAAAGGGCGTTCATTGCGACGACATCACCAAGCCCTCGGAGGCCCTAAAAGTGATCATGCGCTTCAATGCCGTGGGGCTACTGGCCGAAATCACCTACCAGAAGGAGCCGCTTACTCAGATGTAAAATTTCTTCCGTACAATCATCTCCTCCACCGCGTCAGGTACCAGGTACCGAATGGAGCGGCCCGCCCGGATCGCCTCCCGAATATAAGTAGCCGAAATATCCAGCAGGGGAGCGGGTACCATCCGAACCGCCGGATGGCTGCCAAAGGCATGAGCGGCGGCGCTGGGACGAGGGTACACGTACAAGCCCACGTATTCCAGAATCTTGTCGTGGTTTTTCCAGTTGGGGAATTGTGCCAGATTGTCTTCACCCATGATAAGCCGAAAGGTATGCTGGGGGAATTTTTCCTGAATCCGGATCAGCGTATCTATAGTATAGCTGGGGCGGGGCATGTGAAACTCCAGATCGGTGGCTTTCAGGAGAGAATTGTCGGCAATGGCGCGCTCCACCAGGTCGAAGCGGTCAAACTCGTGCAGCAGGCTTTTGTTTTTCTTGAAAGGGTTTTGCGGGCTCACAACCAGCCACACCTGTTCCAGGTCGGTGGCGGTAGCCATGGTGTTGGCGATGATCAGATGCCCTACGTGGATGGGATTGAATGATCCGAAAAAAAGTCCGATTTTCATAGGCCACAGGTCGCTTTTCTCCGGGGGTACCTAAAGGTACCTATACGCAATTGAGAGGCCATGCTACAAGGTACTTGGGGCCGAACCAGGGTGGATGAATTCCAGCAGTAGCTTTTCCGCTTTGATAAGCGTTTCGTCCAGGTTGTCGTTGACGAGTATTTGGTCAAACTCGTGCTGGAAGCTTAGCTCGTAGCGTACTTTGGCAAGCCGCGTGGCCAGGGTTTCTTCGGTTTCGGTGCCCCGGGCGTTAAGCCGCCGTTTGATTTCTTCTTCGGAGGATACTTTCACGAAAATGGCCAGGGCTTTATCGCCATAGGCTTCTTTGAGCTTGAGGCCACCTTTTACGTCTACGTCAAAAAGTACGTGCTTGCCTTCCTGCCAGAGGCGCTCGATCTCGGCCTTGAGCGTGCCGTAGTAGTTGCCGGCGTATACTTCCTCCCACTCGGCAAATTCCTGCTGGGCAATGCGTTGGCGGAATTCGGCTACTGAAAGGAAATAATAATCACGTCCGTTGATTTCGTAGTCGCGGCGGGGGCGGGTACAGGCAGATACCGAAAATGCGAGCTGATGGGGGTACTTGGCTAATAGGTGCCTAACGATGGTAGTTTTGCCTGAGCCGGAGGGAGCCGAAAATATAAGGAGCTTACCTTCTAGCATTCTGAGTAGTTAGGCGTTGAGTTTCGCCTTGATGGTGGCGACTAGGTTTTGCGGGCAGGGCCGACGCTCCACTTTGCTGTGAAGAGACTCCTTAATACATTTTTCCAGCTGGTAAGTTTGGATGCAGGGCATGCATAAGTCCATGTTCTGCCGGAAGTGCTCTTTTTCTCCTTCGGAAGCTTCGCCGTCGAGGATCGCCTGGATCATTTTCATACATTCGGCATGATGCTCGCAGTGGTGCTTCATAGGCTGCTCTTGCTTCTCTCCGGCAGCGGAAGTCGGATTCGATGGTGCATTCATCACTCGTGATTCGTTGTCGTAAAACTTATGTGGGGTCTGTATGTACCCTATAACCGATATGGTTGCAAAAAAAGTTTCACGACTTACGCGTCGTATCCCATCGAACCTGCATAATTCTTTAGTTTGTCCTTCAAAAGGTTACGGGCCCGGTGCAGGCGCGACCGCACTGTACCAATGGGAATGTCCAGAATTTTGGCCATTTCTTCGTAGGTAAAGCCTTCAATATCACACAGGATAATCACCGTGCGAAAATCAACGGGCAGGGAGTTGAGGGCATTGGCTACTTCGTCTCCAATGAGGTCCTGTACGGCATCTGCGCGCAAATCCACCGTGTAAGAAGCGTCCGCGGCCTCTTCCGAATTGTAGGTCGTTTCTACCTCTTGGTAGTCTACTTTGGAAGGTTGCTTGCTTTTTTTCCGGTAGTCGTTGATGAAGCTATTCTTCAGGATTCGGAAGAGCCAGGCTTTGGCGTTGGTACCCTGCTCGAAGGAAGAAATAAAACGAAATGACTTCAGGTACGTATCTTGCACCAGGTCATTTGCGTCGTCTTCGTCCATCGTGAGGCGAAACGCAAAGTTGTACATCGAGTCGATATGCGGCATGAACTCACGGTTGAAGATCTCATAACGCTGATCATCCGTGTATCCTTCTTTTATGGGTGCTTCTGACATGACAAGTGACATAAGAAAGCTGAATTTACAAATATTAACCACAGCACCAAAAGCCGCCAACGAGTATTTGATGAACGGTATCTGGATTAAATCAGTAGTAATTCTGCATGGTAATCAATTTGTAAATTATGTATTTAACTACAAACCATTCGTTTTCGGAATGGTTTAAAAAACCGATCCACGACTTTTAGCCAGTTTATGCAAATTTCGCGCCAGCGATAAAATAAGCAGCCATAATGTCAGGTGACAGCCTATTTGCTGGAAAACAGTTGAAGCAACAGAATGAGCAAGGTCGTGAAGAGCGTACTGGCAGCAATGCGAAGCAATGTATACAAAATCATCCCCAAGTGGCTCATTTCGACGAAAAAGAGCATGGCATGATGGACAAACACCAGCGGAATCAGAAAGCTGAGAAAAGCACCCAGGCCCATTTGGTGAAGGCCTATTTCTACCCGGTCGGGGTTTTTGGCTTCCAGTTGAATCCGGACCAGAAAAGGACGCAGGTAAGCTACCAGGGTGCTGGCTGCGGCGTGCATCCCCAGGGTGTTGTAAAATACATCTACGATCAGCCCCGTCAGGAAGCCGAGCACGAGCAGTAGTGTACGGTTTGTTTCGGCGGGAAGTAGCAGGATGCACGCCACGTAGACAAAGCAAAAGGAATAGTCAAACAGCACGACATTGCGCAGAATCAGAATCTGCAAGACCAGGTAGAGCAAAAACCAGAGCGAGTACTGTAAGATTTCCCGTAGGCTCATCGGCGTTCTGTTTCGAGGCGTTTTTGAAGTTCTTCCAGCTGGGGGCGCAGCTGGTTTTTGACCACGTACACGTACGACATGTTCCGGAAGTCGGTGGACAGCCGGAGCGAAATATCATAGAACGTCTGATCCGGCCGTACCGTCAGGTTTTCGACAGTACCTACCATGATGCCCGGCGGAAATACCGCGTTGAGGTTAGAAGTAACGGCAGAATCACCCTTCTCGACGGTTTTGTATCTTGATACATCGATTAAATCAATAAAGTCCGGACTTTTGCCCGGCCACTTGGCGGTTCCGATTTCGTCGCTGCGTACCAGGCGCGTCGACACCATGAACTGCGCGTGCAGGATGGACGTAATGACGGAAAAGTGCTCGGAGCAAAAGCGTACCTTGCCCACCACCCCCGTGGCTGATATAACCCCCATGCCGGGCTGGACGCCGTCCAGGGTCCCTTTGTCGATGGTGATGTAGTTGTTGGCGCGGTTGGTTTCGTTGTTGATCACCTTGGCTACTACGTACGTGAAGCGCGCGCTAAACAGCGAATCGGGCTGGTAATTGGGGGGCGCGTCGACGGCTCTTTGTTGCTGTAGCTGGGTAACGAGGGTATTCAGGCGTACGTTTTCGGCGGCCAAGTCGGCATTCACTTCGCGCAGGGTGGCGTACTCGCGCACGGTGTTGGAAAGCGTGAGGGCCTTGGCCACGTAGTAGTTGGACGTATTGAAGTAGGTAGCGCTCCAGTACGAATTACTCTGGACGATCAGCCAAAAGCTGAGCGTTTCCAGTAGGACGAATAAAATAAAGTTTCGATTCCGCGAAAGGAATTCAACGAGTTGAAACATGGGGTCGAGGCGCTCACCAAAGGCAGCCTTCCGCCCGAAAGTAGTTTACCCTCAGGGCGGAAGACCGGAAACTTTTTTGGTACTACGTGATCAGGACAGGCTTGTAGTGCTCCAGATTTTTCAAAACTTCACCCGTACCGAGTACCACCGCTTTCAACGGTTGCTCGGCGATGTGAATGGGAAGCTTCGTTTTGGCAGCAATGCGCTTGTCCAGGCCGTGAATCATCGCACCACCGCCGGTCAGGTAGATTCCGTTTTTGTAAATATCCGCCGAGAGCTCCGGGGGAGAAATCTCCAGCGCTTTCATGACGGCCTCTTCAATCTTGGAAATGGACTTATCCAGCGAGTAGGCGATCTCGCTGTACGTCACTTTAATTTCTTTTGGAATCCCCGTCATCAAATCCCGGCCCCGGATCTCGTAGTCGTCGGGCGGGGTATCCAGTTCGGGCAGGGCGGAACCGATGGCCATTTTGATTTTCTCAGCCGAGCGCTCCCCAATCAGCAGGTTGTGCTCGCGGCGCATGTAGTCTACGATGTCCCGCGTGAAGACGTCCCCCGCAATCCGGACCGACTGCTCGCACACAATACCCGACAGGGCAATGACGGCGATCTCGGTGGTACCCCCGCCGATGTCCACGATCATGACGCCGTTGGGCTGGGTGATGTCAATCCCGATCCCGATGGCCGCCGCAATGGGCTCGTGTACCATGTACACCTCTTTGGCCCCGGCGTGCTCGCAGGAATCCTTCACCGCGCGCTTTTCTACCTCGGTGATCCCTGACGGAATACACACCACCATGCGGTGGGAAGGCGTAAAAAAGCGATTACCGGATTCGATCATTTTGATCATGCCCCGGATCATCATTTCAGCGGCCGTGAAGTCGGCAATCACACCATCCTTGAGCGGACGGATCGTTTTTATATTTTCATTTGTTTTTTCGTGCATCTGCATGGCCGTGTGGCCAATCGCCAGTACCTTCCCGCTGGTCTTATCGATGGCGATAATCGAAGGCTCATCCACCACTACCACGTCCTTATGAATAATGAGGGTATTGGCAGTACCCAGATCAATCGCGATATCGCTTGTTAAAAAATCAAACAATCCCATGTTTATGTTATATGAATAATACGCTGAATTTTAGCTTTGAGGATTGCAAAATTAAAGATAATTACCCACAAACAAAGGTATTTGGCAAATTTACCTAAGTATATGGTAATCAGGGTGTAGCCGGAATGCCCCGCTTGGTGCATACTTGAATTTTATAAATACTAATTACCTTTGCTACCTATGGGAATCCGATCAATCCTGAGCCGTCCGTTGGCTCACTATATAGTCCAGCAGCAAAAAAGCTGGATAGCTCGCAGTGCGCAGGTTCAGCAGCAGTGGCGCCAAACGCTGGTCAGCAAAGCGGCCGCTACGCGTTTTGGCAAAGACCATTTCTTCCGGGACATAAGTACCTACGAGGACTTCAAGCAGGCCGTGCCGGTGCGTGACTATGAGGCGCTTAAAGGCTACGTGGAGCAGATACTTCAGGGCGAGCCGGACGTACTTTGGCCCGGTAAGCCGCTCTATTTTGCCAAGACATCCGGTACTACCTCCGGTACCAAGTACATCCCTATTACCCACGACTCCATCCCGAACCACATTAACTCAGCCCGTGACGCCTTACTTACGTACGTACACGAGACGGGAAAGTCACAGTTTCTGGACCAAAAATTAATTTTCCTGTCGGGTAGTCCGGAGCTGGACCAGAAGGCGGGGATTCACGTAGGGCGACTGTCGGGTATTGCCAACCATCACGTGCCGGGGTACTTACGGACCAACCAGC
The DNA here is from genome assembly GCF_014202275.1 of Rhabdobacter roseus. GTDB lineage: Bacteria > Bacteroidota > Bacteroidia > Cytophagales > Spirosomataceae > Rhabdobacter > Rhabdobacter roseus. Next base: position 396,965 of record NZ_JACHGF010000001.1, read on the forward strand.
TCCCCAGCTACGAAACCAATTGCATTGAGGACTGGGAGACCAAGCTGGATCGAATCATCGACGAGACCATCGACCAGCCCATGTCGCTTATCTCGGGCATTCCGCCCTGGGTGCAGATGTACTTCGACCGCATCATGGCCCGGACCGGCAAAAATATCAAGGACGTTTTTCCGGAATTTTCGTTGTTCGTATACGGCGGGGTCAACTTTGAGCCCTACCGGGCCAAGCTCTTTGATTCCATCGGGAAGCGCATCGACTCCATCGAGACCTACCCGGCCTCGGAGGGCTTCATCGCTTACCAGGATACCCAAACCGAGGAAGGCCTGCTGCTGCTGCTCGACTCGGGTATTTTCTTTGAGTTTATCCCGGTCGAGACGTACTTCGACGCCGTGCCCAAGCGCTTGTCGATCGAGGAGGTGGAGGTAGGTAAGAACTACGCCGTGGTGATCAACAACAACGCGGGCCTGTGGGGGTACTCCCTGGGTGATACGGTAAAGTTTGTGTCTACCAACCCGTACCGGATTCTGGTCACGGGCCGCATCAAGCATTTTATCTCGGCCTTTGGGGAGCACATCATCGGCGAGGAGGTAGAAAAAGCCCTCAAGTACGCCATGGAGCGCCACCCGGAAGTGGAGGTGGTGGAGTTTACGGTAGCTCCCATGGTGACGCCGCCCGAAGGCGGGCTGCCCTACCACGAATGGCTCATCGAGTTTGCGACGCCCCCGCAGGATTCGGAAGCTTTTGCGGCGGACCTGGACCGGCGGCTGCGGGAACTGAACGTCTACTACGACGACCTCATCGCGGGCAGTATCCTGCGGCGCCTGGTACTGACGCCCCTGCGCACCAACGCCTTTATAGATTACATGCGGGCGCAGGGCAAGCTCGGCGGCCAGAACAAAGTACCCCGGCTCGCCAACGACCGCGCACTGGCCCAGGGGCTGCGCCCGCGCGGTCAGTAGAAAAGTACCCTCGGGTGGTTTTTATTCTATACCTTCATTCATGAACAAAAAACGAATAGCCCTCCTGGGCTCCACGGGCTCCATAGGTACCCAGGCGCTGGAAGTCATAGAAGCGCACCCGGAGCGCTTCGCCGTAGCGGTACTCACCGCCGAAAACAACGCCGATCTGCTGATCGAGCAGGCCGTGCGCTTCCGGCCGCAGGAGGTAGTGATTGGCAACGAAAAGCTGTACCACCAGGTGTACGCGGCGTTGCAGCCGCTGGGCATTGGCGTGTACGCGGGCGCTCCGGCGCTGGCCACGGTGGTGGAGTCGGAGGGGATTGATATGGTACTGACGGCCCTGGTGGGGTACTCGGGGTTGCTGCCTACCATGCACGCCATCCGGGCGGGCAAGCCCATTGCCCTGGCCAACAAAGAGACGCTGGTGGTAGCCGGAGAAATGATCACGGCCCTGGCGCGCGAGCACCAGGTACCTATTTACCCCGTCGACTCGGAGCACTCGGCCATTTTTCAGTGCCTGGTAGGAGAGGAGCACAATCCCATCGAGAAAATAATCCTGACGGCCTCCGGCGGGCCCTTCCGGGGCAAAACGCGCGAGTACCTGGCTACGGTCACCAAGGCGCAGGCGCTGAAGCACCCCAACTGGAGCATGGGGGCCAAGATCACCATCGACTCGGCTACGCTCATGAACAAAGGCCTGGAGGTGATCGAGGCCAAGTGGCTCTTTGACCTTCGTCCCGACCAGATCGACGTCGTGGTACACCCGCAGAGCATCATCCATTCGCTGGTGCAGTTTGAGGACGGCAGCCTCAAGGCCCAGCTGGGCCTGCCCGACATGCGCCTGCCGATCCAGTACGCGCTGGGCTACCCCGAGCGCCTGCCCGCGCGTTTCCCCCGCTTTGATTTTGCCAAGTACCCCTCCCTGACCTTCGAGGAGCCCGACCGCCAGACCTTCCGCAACCTGGAGCTGGCCTTCGAAGCCCTGGATCGGGGCGGCAATGTACCCTGCATCATCAACGCCGCCAACGAAGTAGCCGTTGCGGCTTTCCTGCGCGACGAGCTGGGCTTTCTGGAAATTGCGGAGCTCATCGAGACTTGCGCCGCCAAGGTACCTTACGTACCCAGCCCCAGCTACCACGACTACGTACTCACCGACCAGGAGACTCGTCGCCTGGCCCAGGAACTGGTGCGGGAAAAAGTATGAACGCGGCGCTTTGGTTTAAGTACCTTTCGGTGGTGCTGGCTAGCTCGCTGAAATTCCTGGGCGGGCCGCTTACGGGCCTGGCACTCGGGCTGCATTGGCTCGAAACGGGCATCTTCACCGCCTGCGGCATGTTGCTGGGTGCGGTGGCAGGTACTTTCCTGGGCAATGGCATTCAGCAGCTACTCCGGCGCTTTCGGCAGCGGCCCTCGCGGCGTTTTTCCAAGGCCAGCCGCGCGGCGGTGCGGATTTTCCGGCGCTTCGGCATGGTAGGCATCGCGTTCATCACGCCCTGGGTGTTCATGCCCATCGGCGGCGGACTGGTGGCGGTGGCGTTTCGGATACCTCGCCTGCAGATTTTCCTCTGGATGGCCGTCAGCGCCCTTTTCTGGGGGCTGCTTATTTCGTACCTCTTCTTCCGGCTCACCTTCGTGCAGGAGTACTTTGCGGGCTAGCCTACTTTTCGTTTTTAAGCTGGGAGAAAGAACGTACCTTGAATTTCTTGGCTGTCGAAGCAGTGTGCTGTTCATCTACCAGCACCTGAATGTCTCGGGTAGCGCGGTTGATTTTTACGTAAAAAGTATCATCCCAACGCACAGGCCCTGTTTTCGAAAAATACAGGTACTTTCGGTGGTCGTCGAGCTGGATGGCTTTCCGCACCAAAGTACCCTTTTGAAGATCTTCTACAACTACCTCGCACGAAACAAGAAGGCTGTCGCCCTGCTTCTGTACCTTCTGAAGATCCAGCCGAAAGCCTTCCTTCTCTAAAAAAGCATTGGCACGGGGCACTATCGTTTCCCTGATTTGATCGGGATTGGCCCGGTACTGAAAATAGTCTTGGGAAATCGCTAAGACAGAAGGAGTGTTTAGTTTAAAGGGTACCTGCATCTCGTCGAGCTTCCGGCTGCTGCTCACTACTTCCAGTTCGCTATCGCCCTGCTCAAAATAAACGCCGTGTTTCTGACGGCTTACGGCAAACATATCGAAGTTGATAAAGGCTCCCTTAGCTCCCAACGCCCGCGCTTCGTTCATAGGAATAACCTCCGGCGGAGTGGTTTTCTTGATTCGGTGATCCCGGATCGAAAGCCCGATCTGGGAGGTACTTCCGTCGGCATTATAGGCCAGGTCGGACACCACAATCTCCACCCCCGTATGCTTGATCTTGCGGTTTACTTCTTCAATGGACGCCAGCGTTAGGGAGTTGGGATTGACGTTGTAGTTGGCTCCAGCGGGCAGGATCGTCAGGTTATTTAGCTCCAGATTTTTTGCCGTAAACGACCAAATACCCCGCCAGTTAGTATTGGTATTATATACTTTCAAAGGGTAAGCAGGTACTTTGGGGGCTTCAACGGCCACATCGGGCTGCGGCGCTGCCGCCTGATACTCTACCTTGACCCGCTGCTGCGCAAAGGCCAGGACGCCACCCGCTACCAGCGGAAGCGCCAGGAAATACAGTAGTTTTTTCATGATTGGTGATGGTTTTTTGAAAAGGTGGTAAATGCGGTTAGTAAGTGGTTTTTGGCTGAAGGCATGGACGGAAAAGGGCGTTTTGTCCAGCGCCAGATTGAGAAGTAAATGGGCGTACTGCTGGCGATCGTACTGCTGAATCATGAGGGCGTCTACTTCGTATTCGTGCAGGTCGCGGAGCGATTTCTGGTAGAGCCAAACCACCGGATTGAACCAAAAAACAACCTTGATGACCTCAAGCACCAGCAAGTCTAGGGAGTGTCGCCGTTTGGCGTGATACTGCTCGTGCTGAAGTACCCACTGGCGTTCGGTGCCGGAGAGGCTTTTATCCAGAAAAATAAAATGAAAGAAAGAGGAATTGGCCAGCCGCCCCGCCGTAGGCACCAGCCAGTAAGTACCGGCTTTCTGCGCCTGGCGGGAAGAATAGGCAACTTTCCACAAGCTAAAAAGTAAACGGAGCGCCATTCCAAGTACCCCCAAGAGGTACATAAGCGATAAGATTTCTAGCCAGGATAAAGCCTCAGGTACCTTTTCTGAGGTACTTGAAGGTACCTTTAAAGCGGTTTCGGCTGGGCTCAAAGTACCTATGGACGAGACCTCAGGTAGGGGAGCGGACTTAGGGGGTAGCACTACCGTTTGGGTACTTTCAAAGGTCGTAAGCGGAATGAACAGCCCAAGGCCCAGCGCCGCCAGCAGGTAGTAACGGTTCCAGGTGTGGAAGGTAAGTGGACGAAGTAGCAGGTAGTACAGCCCGTAGAAGCCCACGAGGCAGGCCGAAGCCTTGAGTAAATAATCCATACCGACGGACGGTTATTGGTTGTTGATGAAATGACGGAGTTTCTCAATCTCCTCGGGAGTGAGCGTATCCTCTTTGACCATAAAAGAGAGTAGGTTCTCGACCGAGTTTTCGAAGTAGGTAGAGAATACTTTCTGAAAGCTCTGCTTGCCGTAGTCTTCTTTGCTTACCAGCGGAAAGTACTCATGCGTTTTGCCGTAGGCTTTGTGGCCCACGTACCCCTTCGTTTCCAGCAGCCTCACTACCGACGAAATGGTATTGTAGGGCGGCTTGGGCTCGTCCGGTAGTTGCTCGATAATGTCTTTGACAAAGCAGTGGCCCAGCTCCCAGACTACCTGCATGATGCGCTCTTCGGTTTTGGTTAATTCTTCCATGGACCAAAGGTAAAACGGATTTTTCAGTTTAACAACTATTTTATAAGTTATATTACTGAAAAATCCGTTTTTGTGTGAAGAGCGAAAGAGGTAATCGAAAAGACAGCTTGTTCTTTGGGGTAGTTTTGTGCGGTTTGTTATGGGAACTTGCTACTATTAATTAAGGCTAGCCATGCGCTTCTTGGCCGCGTAGCGGTCGAATGTTTGTAGTTAAAAAGTACCTAAGGTGACTCGCGTGCCTTTAGGTACGCAACAAGTGGTGATGGTTGCGTACCTAAAGGCACGAGGCAGGATGCGGCTGCTCCTTTAGGCTACAAACATTGCGTGCCTATGGCACTTATTTGACTCATGATCAATTAGCTAATCCCATAGTTTGCGTTAAATTAAAAATAGTAGCTAAGGTAAAAGGCAGATAAGGTATTAAAGTCTAATGTGAAGCCCCACGAATGGGTGCTGGTAACCGCCTGGCGGGGATTGGCCGATCCGGCTTCTAGTTTTAATCCCCCAAGATGTAAATTGACCGTCGATTCAAGAGAAAGACTAATGCGATTAGTAAGGAAATATTTTCCCCCCGTAAACAAGCCTACTCCCGCCCGCCAGTACACGTCTTTTTCGTAAGTATAGTTGGGTGCCGAGCCGGAAGTACCTAAGCCAATTGTGGCGTCTCGATACTGGTACCGCCCGGCCAGATCGGCTCCGTAGTAGTGTACAAACTTCCCGTAGCGGCGTTGCCATTCGTGGCCCAGATCAAGGGACAAGATGAGTAAGTGGGGTTGATTAGCACCGGGTAAAGGGGGGTTGATGTTGGTTCCGAGTCCAAACAAAGGGCGAATGCGCAAGGCCCGGTTTTCGCTCAGCTTTCGGCGGGCTATAAAGCTGTACGTGGAAAATTGAATATCTCCATACCGATCTCGATCAAAAAAGCGGAGCAAATCTACCCCTACCTCCCATTTGGGCGGGGGACTCTCCACTTCCTGCGCCCGGAGCTCTCCACCAAGCCCACAGAGGACAAGTACGATTAGTAAAAAGGGGGTCGTTGTGTTTTTCATGCGTTTCTGGTTGGGTGAATAAAAGGGTACTTGATATGACAAAAGTCAACGTGAAGTTACAAAGGGCCTCCCAAATCTGTATTGACAATTGTCAATACGGCGCAAAAAAAGCTGACTTTTTTTGGCAATAGGTAAAAGTACCCCGCTGCGGCCTTTGCTATCCTACGCGGGTACTTTGAGGTAAAGTACCCGGCGCATCAACCTTCTTCTCTACTATACGGTATGCATGTTCTTCATTGGGCCGACTACGCGGTCTTTTTGCTGTACTTTCTGGGTGTGAGTGGCTACGGCTACTGGATCTACCACCGCAAGAAATCCGCCCAGGCCGACACCAAAGATTTTTTTCTGGCCGAAGGTGCCCTCACCTGGTGGGCCATCGGAGCCTCGCTGATCGCCTCCAACATCTCGGCCGAGCAGTTCATCGGCATGTCGGGCTCGGGCTTTGCGCTGGGGCTGGCCATTTCGTCTTACGAGTGGATGTCGGCGGCGGCGCTCATTATCGTGGCGGTGTTTTTCATTCCGGTGTACCTCCGCAACAAGATCTACACCATGCCGCAGTTTCTCAGCCAGCGCTACAACGACACCGTCAGCACCATCATGGCGGTGTTCTGGCTGCTGCTGTACGTCTTCGTGAACCTCACGTCCATCCTGTACCTGGGGGCGCTGGCCGTCGAGACCATCTCGGGTATTCCGTTTCTGTACAGCATGGTGGGCATGGCGCTGTTCGCGATTTTCATTACACTAGGCGGCATGAAGGTCATCGGCTACACCGACGTGGTGCAGGTGGTGGTGCTAGTGCTGGGCGGACTGGTGGTAACCTACCTGTCGCTGAACCTGGTATCGACGGAGTTTGGCGGGCAAAGTACCTGGGACGGCCTGGGGCTGCTGCACCAGCAGGCCGACTCGCACTTTCACATGATCTTCACCGAAAAAGACAAGTACTACTACGAGCTGCCGGGCCTCTCGATCCTGATCGGGGGCATGTGGATCAACAACCTCAACTACTGGGGCTGCAACCAGTACATTGTGCAGCGGGCGCTCGGGGCCGACCTCAAAACTGCCCGCAACGGCATTCTGTTCGCGGCCTTTCTGAAGCTGCTCATGCCGCTGATCTGCGTGGTGCCGGGCATTGCTACCTACGTGTTGTACCAGCACGGGTACTTTCAGCAGGAAATGCTCGACGCCGCCGGGAACGTCAAGCCCGACCACGCCTACCCCACCCTCATGAACCTGCTCCCGATGGGCTTCAAGGGGCTCGCCTTCGCGGCCCTGACGGCGGCCATCGTGGCCTCGCTGGCTGGCAAGGCCAACAGCATCTCCACGATCTTCAGCCTGGATATTTACCGCAAATTTTTTGACAAAAATGCCTCCGAGCGCAAAACCGTGCGCGTAGGGCGGCTGGCCGTGTGGGTGGCCTTTGCGATAGCGCTGGCCATTACGCCGCAGCTACGCCGCCTGGAGCAGGCCTACCAGTTTGTGCAGGAGTACTCCAACTACATCACGCCCGGTGCCTTTGCGCTCTTTGCGCTGGGGCTTTTCTGGCGGCGAACTACCTCCCGGGCGGCCATGTGGGCGGCCTTCCTGACGCTCCCGCTCTCGATTTTATTTAAATTCATGCCGGAGGTACTTGACGCGCTGCTGAACGTGCAGATCGCGCCCATTCCGTTCCTGAACCGCACCATGTGGGTGTTCGGGATCTTGCTGGTGCTGATGGTGGTTATTTCCCTCACCGACTCCCACCGGGGCGAGGACAAAGCGCCCATCGTGGAGCCCGGTATGTTTCGGGTGGGGCCTGCGTTTGTCATTCTTTCCATCCTGATTTTGGGGATATTAACGGCTCTGTATACGGCCTTTTGGTAAAAAACAGGGGACTGTGCGGGCACGGTTTTGTTAGGTTGTAAGCCAGGTACCTTTCCAGTTTATGTGTAAGGTAGATACTAAGGCCGGGTACTTCCGGCGTTAGTTAGGGTAGACAATAGGAAGAAAAGTACCTCGGAATGTCTTAGCAATATAACCCCATAAGCCATGAAAAAGACCAGAATGATCTCTATTTGGGTTGGCCTTGTGCTGATCGCCCTGAGTGTGTCGAGCTGTGTGTACCGGACGGGTCCGCCTCGGCGCTATGATTATGGATATGGCTACGGCCATCCCGGCTACCGCGTACCGCCCCGGCCACCCCGCACGGTGATCGTCCGGCCTTCGCCCCCGCCACGTGCCGTATACCGGAATGCTCCCCGCGGGCGCCGCACCTACGAAAGACGGGATACCCGCCGGAGCAACCGGACCTACCAGCGCAACAACAGCCGTAACAGCCGTTACGGGCGTTCGTACGGACCAAGGTAGTCAGAAGTAGAAGCAGTTTTTGAATAAATACCAACGGATAGTAGGAACATCGCAGACCGTGGTTTTTGGCAGGAAAGAAGAAAAGCAAAGTACTTGCTCATTCTTCTCCGACTTCCAGAAGCATCGTGAGGGCGACGTTTCTACTATCCGTTTTTTTTGAAAGCAACGGCCGCCCCGCCGCTTCCCAAGCGGCTGCTCTCCCACGGCGTTAGTTCTTCAAATTTTGGTTTCAAACGTGGCAAAAACAGTAATAACGGGCCAGGGGGTACTTTGTACTTGAAAGTACCCTAACCCTTGTTTAACGTTCCCTGCCTTTCGTGACTGCCACTGAACCCCTCGATCCCCCCCAAACCTTTTTCGGGCGCTTGCGCTACTTAGGCCCCGGCTTTATTATGTCGGCGGCCATTGTGGGTTCCGGCGAGCTCATTGCTACCACTACCCTGGGGGCCAAGGCCGGGTTTGTGACGTTTTGGGTCATTTTGGTAAGCTGCCTGGTGAAAGTGACGCTGCAGCTGGAATTTGGTAAAAACGCCATCTATACGGGTACTTTCACGATGCATAACTTCAACCGCCTCCCCGGCTGGCGGCTCGGCCGAGCGCACTGGAGCATCTGGTTGTGGCTGTCGTTGCAGGGCCTGAAGCTACTCCAGGTAGGCGGGATTATTGGCGGAGTGGCCATCGTGCTCCACATGGTGATGCCCGGCGTGTCGGTCAACTTCTGGGCGCTGGCGGCGGCCCTGCTCACGTCGCTGCTGGTGTACCGGGGCTACTACGGACTGGTCGAGAAAGGCTCTCTGTTCATGATCGTGCTGTTTTCGTCGGTGGTCCTTATCTCGCTTTTTTTATTACAGGGTACGGTTTACGCCATCAGCTGGGAAAATTTTAAAGAAGGGCTCAGCTTCAACCTGCCGCCCGCGGCCGTAGCCGTGGCCTTTGGGGCCTTTGGGATTACGGGCGTGGGAGGCGACGAAATCATGTACTACAACTACTGGTGCATCGAAAAGGGCTACGCGGCCTACACCGGCCCCCGCGATGACAGCGAGGCCTGGGCGCGGCGAGCCAAGGGTTGGATCGAGGTGATGTACCTGGATGCGCTGCTGTCGATGGTCGTCTATACCGTCGTGACGGCGGCTTTTTACCTGCTGGGAGCCGCCGTACTGCACCGTGGTGGCGAGGTACCTGAGGGCTACCGGATGATCGAGGTACTTTCCCGCATTTTTACCGAAACGCTGGGGCCAGGCGCGAAGGCTTTGTTTTTGGTCGGGGCTTTTACGGCTCTATATTCCACGCTTTTTACGGCGACGGCCAGCTGGGCGCGGGTGTGGGGCGATGCCTTCGGGGAGTTGGGCTGGATCAAGTTTGGTACTTTGGAGGAGCGTCGCCGGGCCATCGCCGTTTTCTCGTGGGTATTTCCGCTGGCGTGGTGCGTATTTTTTCTGTTCTTTCAAGCGCCGGTCATGATGGTGATTCTGGGCGGAATCGCCACTTCCGTGCTACTGCTGCTGATCGTGTGGGTGGCGTACATGTACCGCTACCACGAGCTACCCGCCGCACTGGCTCCCAGCCGCATGTATGATGTTTTCTTCTGGATCAGCGTGGTTTCTATCCTGATTGTGAGCGGCTACGGGGTGTGGCAAGTGGTGTAGTTTTTTTTGGGGTTATGGCGTTACAAACGCTAAAGGATTCAACCGCCGATTGCAAATCGGGGTTAGCTCGGGTTAGCTCGGGTTAGCTCGCCCCGATTTGTAATCGGGGCGCTTTCCTCTAGCGTTTGTAACGCGAACATGTATTCTATAAAAATATTCATCATGGCCTCCAGTCAGTATTTTATTCGTAATCAGGGAGGGGCGTACTTCCTTACCATGACCGTTGTGGACTGGGTAGATGTATTTACTCGACCTTCCTACCGGCTGTTGATGGTAGATTCGCTACGATATTGTCAGCAAGAAAAAGGATTGCGGTTGTTTGCCTGGTGTCTTATGTCTAATCATCTGCATTTATTGGCCGCAGCGGCCGATAGCTATAATCTATCGGATATTCTCCGAGACATGAAAAAATTTACCTCCAAGCGCTTAGTAAAAGCCATCCAGGAAGAACCGGAAAGCCGCCGTAACTGGATGCTTCAACGCTTTGCCTACGCTGGAAAGTACCGCACCAATGTAAAAGAATATAAGTTTTGGCAGGACGGGAACCACGCCAAAGAATGTACTTCGCAGGCGTTTTTGCTGGAGAAATTGCACTACATTCACCAGAATCCAGTGAGAAATTTGCTCGTAGAAGAGGCTGAGCAGTACCTATTCAGCTCGGCCCGGAACTATGCGGAGCTGAAGGGGCTTTTGGAGGTAGAAATGTTGTGATTGGTTATGGCGTTACAAACGCTGGGTGATTCAACCGCCGATTACAAATCGGGGTTAGCTTGTTAAAAAGAGCTTATTATGCAGCTATTTCAATGGGTACCCGCACCAGGGCCAGAAGCGTAGCTAGTTCTTTTAGAAGCTCCTGCCGGATGGTTTCGTATTGAATTTGCATGGACGAATCTTTACTTTGATCACGGTGAAAGGCAATCATTTTGTTGAGCTCTTCGATACTTTCCAGAATGTCAGCAGCACGGGCTGCGCGTTCAGAAATCATATGATCCATGGTTACGAAAAATTAATTTCAACAAATCCTTTAGCAAACTTCTTACCGGCACGATTAGCCTTGGTTTTACTAAACCAATTATACCAGTAGGCCATATCCATCTCCGTTTGCCACCTTCTTTCGTGTTGTTCGGGGTAGGCTCTAATAGTATAGGCATCTACCCCGTAAAGATTACGGGCATGTTCTAAACGAAACTGCTGATCGATAACTTCCTGATATATGTGGTACGTATCAGCGTCTATAAAGGTAACGAAATCTATGTCCTTTGGGTTAGTACAGTTGCTGATGAAACAACCAACTACTTCCCTCGCCCGTACTTTTTCATGAGCTCAAGTACCTTTTGTTTAGGGAGTTCTTCCACCTTGTGGCCCTGGGTACCTTCGAGGGTGGTCGCCATGAAGAGCGAATTCACGACGGCCTCTTCGGTAGCTTCGATGGCCGCCAGAAACAGCGGCGAAACGTTGTCGTTGCGCAGGAGTTTTAGTTCGTCGAAAGGTACCTGGCTATTGTGCGGAATGCGGTAGGCGGTCGAGAAGGCAATGACGTAGTCGCCGCTGCCGTTGGAGGCGATGCCCCCCGTGCGGGCCAGGCCCATGAAGGCTCGTTTGGCGAGGCGTTTGAGGTTGCGGGCGTCGAGCGGGGCGTCGGTACTGACCACGATCATGCACGAACCGTCCGACGATTTATCCAGACTTTCCTTAAACGAATATTTTCCCAGTGCTTCGCCCACCGGCACCCCGTTGACCTCAAGTACCCCGCCGAAGTTGGTTTGTACCAGTACGCCCACGGTGTAGCCGCCCAGCGCCTGGGGTAGTTGGCGGGAAGCCGTACCGATGCCGCCCTTCCAGCCAAAGCAGACCGTACCCGTACCGGCACCCACGTTGCCCTCCGCCACGGGGCCGGTTTTGGCTTGTTGCAACGCCTGGAGTACGTGCTCTTTTCGGACGTGGCGGCCCCGGATGTCGTTGAGGTAGCCGTCGTTGGTTTCGCCCACAACGGGGTTGACGGAGCGGACGTTTTCGTTGCCCGGCTGGGCGAGCGTCCAGTCAATGAGCGCGTCGGCGGCGGTGGGTACGCTCAGGGTGTTGGTAAGCACAAGGGGCGTCTCTAAAGTACCCAGTTCTTCTACCTGCGTGGAGCCCGCCAACTTCCCGAAGCCATTGCCGACGTAGATCGCCGCCGGTACTTTTTGTTGAAATACGTTGCCGTCGTGGGGTAGCAGGGCCGTCACGCCCGTGCGGATGTCAGCCCCCTCGTGCAGCGTGACTTGGCCCACTTTTACCCCCGCTACGTCGGTGATGGCATTGTGGGTACCCGTAGGAAGTACCCCTATTTTGATACCGAGCGTGCGGGGCCGCTGCTGCGCAGAGGAAGTGGAGAGCATGAAGCTGGTACTTAGGACAATTAGGAGAAATTTTTTCATGCAGAAAAGGGGCTAGAAACAACTTCCTAATCTACACAGAGATTCGCAGTTTTTGGCCAAAGTACCCCTAAAACTATGCGTTCAATCGTTGGGGCCCAACCGTTGGCAGTTGGGGCAAAAGTAGGTAGCACGCCCACCCACCCGGATGTTATTGATTAAAGTACCGCAGCGCGGGCAGTTCAGGTGCTGCTGGGTGTCTTCGTAGGGGGAGGTATCCCAGGCGCGGGCGTGAATGAGGTACGAGGCCGGGAAGTCGGCGTAGCGGGCTTCTTTGGCAATGGCCGTGAGAAGTACCTCCTGAATAGCCACTTGCAGGGCTTCTATCTCGGCGGTAGTAAGCTGGTGGGCGGGCTTGAGCGGGTGAATCCGGGCGTGAAAAAGCAGCTCGTCGGCGATCCAGTTGCCTACCCCGGCGGCTACCTGCTGGTCGAGCAGGGCCGACTTGATGGGCGTTTTGCGGCTGGCGAGTACAATCTCCAGGTCGGCGGCGGTGAGCTCCAGGGCGTCCTTGCCGATCTTCTTTTCCCGCAGGAAGGTCTCGATGTCGTGCACGATACCAATGCGCTCGAACTTACGCGGACAAATAAAGCCCAGATGGTACCCACCCCGGAAGCGGAACACGATGCGGGCGTGGCGGGGGCGGTCCAGCGACTGGTGGTAGTACGCCAGGTCGCCGGTCATACCGAAGTGCATCCGCACGATCACGCCGGGGCGGTCGGTGTACACAAAGAGATTTTTCCCGACCCGCCGGGTACCCGTAAAAGACGCGCCCCGCAGCGCCTCCAGCAACAGCATGGGGTCGGTGGTCAGGAGTTTGGTATCTTCTACGTCCAGGTCGTCGATGGGCTGGTGCAGCGAGGTGGCTTCCAGGTACTGGCGGTAGCCTTCCACTTCGGGTAGTTCGGGCATGGGGTAGGTCGTTTTCTAGCTAATAACCCGTTTTTGGGTACCTGGGTTTAGAAAGCCCAGGTACCTGCGCCGCCAAGTACCTGGTTAGTGAGGGCGTTTATCTTTCCAAAGTTTAAAATCGTCCCAGTACACTTGCAGCGTTTTGCCCTGGCTTTTCATGTAGTGGATCAACTCCTTGGACGTATAAAGCTTCATCGGATTGAAATCCGTAACGCCGTCGGGGGCGGGATCGTGGCTGTTGTGGGTAATTTTCCGAACGTCGAAAATTACTTTTTCCGGCTCGCCCTCGGGCGTGATGGAGAGGTAGAAGCGGCCGTTGGCGTGGTCGCCTTCTTTATAATAGTAGTCCATCGTGAACCACTGGCCAATGGGTACCTTCACGGCCGAATTGGTTTCGGCCCAGAGGGTGGTGTACTTTTGGCTACCGTCGGCAAAAAGTTCACAATCCTGCGCGTCGAGGATAAAGTATAAATCACTTTCTTGCCCCGTAGGCTTCCCGATGCCCAGCGTGATCCGGAAGCCGTAAGGTACCTGCTGGCTCCAGGTGACGTTGTTCCAAAACTCGGCGATGGTGAGCCAGTGAATGGACTTAGGGAAGGTACGGACCGTCCGGAAATCCTCGGGCAAAAAGACCCGCACCGACTGGTAAAATTCTTTCATGCCCTGGTTGCCGTACAGGTTTCCCTGAATCCGCCCTTTGGAATTGTCGACGTTGGGGCCGTCGAGCCAGAAGTGAAGTACCTTGTTGGCAGGATTGCCCGGCTCGGGAATGATGCGCGCGAAGCGCTGCGTGGTGTCGCCGCCCTGGTACTGGAGGTTAAAATTTCCGATCAGAGGATGATTGTCCAGGTCCGTGACCCAGTCGTTATGATTGGGTAAGGTACGGTCTGCGCCCACGAGGTCGTCATCGGCGTTACGTGCTACCACCCGGACGTCGCTTTCAAAACCCGACTGAAATAGTAATTCTCCGGGGGAAGAGGTACTTTTTACGGGCGTAGTAGGTTGGCAACCGCTTGCTAGCAGTACGAGCAAGATAAAAAGAAAACCGCGCGGCTTCATGGACAAGGAGTTTAGGTACTTTAATCTTAAAGACGCCGGAAAGTACCTTATAACCCGACGCCCCACCGCTTTTTGGTCTTGAAGGTACTTTGGGTAGGTACTTTGGAAGCAAAAAGTACCTCAGAAAGTACCCGCCTGAGCGCCAATGCCGACCAGGTACCGGGAGCGAGCAAGCGGCGGCGTTAAAAATTTACTAATTTTGCCCACCAATCCTCTTCTCAACGAGTTAGCCAACAAGAGGAGACCTATTTATTAAACTACATTATTGTACAAAATGCTACTGAGCGAACAGGAACTATTGCGCCGCCAAAAGCGCGAAGAATTAATGCGCCTCGGGATTGACCCCTATCCCGCCGAGGCGTTTGACGTAAACGTGACGGCGGCCGATATTCATAAAAACTACGAGAACGACAAGATTCACTACAAGAGCGTGTCCCTGGCCGGCCGCCTCATGAGCTTCCGGATCATGGGGAGCGCATCGTTTGCCGAGCTTCAGGACGGTACGGGCCGTATTCAGCTGTACTTCCGGCGCGACGACCTGTGCCCCGACGAGGACAAAACGCTCTATAATACCGTATTCAAAAAGCTACTCGACATCGGCGATATCATCGGGGCCAAAGGGTACGTATTCACGACCCAGACCGGCGAAATATCCGTGCACGTACAGGAGTTTCGGCTCCTGAACAAGTCGCTGCGGCCACTCCCGGTGGTGAAGCGCGACGAGGAAGGCAACGTGTACGACGGCTTCACCGATCCCGAGCTGCGCTACCGGATGCGCTACGTGGACCTGATCGTGAATCCCGAAAAGCGCGACATCTTCATAAAGCGCGCGCGGATCACCAGTACCATGCGCCGGATCTTCGACGACAAAGGCTGGCTGGAAGTAGAAACGCCCGTGCTGCAGCCCATTCACGGCGGCGCGGCGGCGCGGCCCTTCAAGACCCACCACAACACGCTCGACATGCCGCTGTACCTGCGCATTGCCAACGAGCTGTACCTGAAGCGGCTCATCGTGGGCGGCTTTGAGGGGGTGTACGAGTTTGGCAAGATGTTCCGGAACGAAGGCATGGACCGCACGCACAACCCGGAGTTTACGTCGCTGGAATTCTACGTAGCCTACAAAGACTACTACTGGATGATGGATTTCACCGAAGAGCTCCTGGAAAAAGTAGCCATAGCCGTGAATGGCAGCAGCAAAGCCATGGCCTGGGGTAACGAGATCGAGTTTGCGGGACCCTACCAGCGCCTGAGCATCGGCGGGGCCATCAAGAAGTACACCGACGTGGACGTAGAAGCCCTGGACCTGCCCGCTCTCCAGGCGCAGTGCCGCGCCTGGGGCATGGAGATCGACGACACCATGGGCAAAGGCAAGCTCATCGACGAGATCTTCGGGGCCAAGGTGGAAGACTACCTCATCCAGCCTACGTTCATCATCGACTACCCCGTGGAGATGTCGCCGCTGACCAAAAAGCACCGCAGCCAGCCCGGCCTGGTGGAGCGTTTTGAGCTATTTATCAACGGCAAGGAAGTAGCCAACGCCTACTCGGAGCTCAACGACCCTATAGACCAGCGCGAGCGCTTCGAGGAGCAGCTACGATTGGCCGAGCGCGGTGACGAAGAGGCCATGGCCATGGACGAAGACTTCATCCGGGCCCTGGAGTACGGCATGCCCCCTACGTCGGGCATTGGCTTTGGGATTGACCGCCTCGCGATGCTGCTCACCGACCAAACCAGCATCCAGGAGGTACTTTTCTTCCCGCAAATGCGGCCCGAGAAAAAAGTAGAAATGGCTACCGATGCCGACTATACCGCCCAGGGCGTACCGGCGGTCTGGATTCCGGCTCTGCAGAAAATGGGCCTCCTGACCATCGAACAGCTCAAAGCGGCCAACCCCAACAAGGTCTTTAACGACCTGGGCGGATTGCGCAAAAAGCTAAAAATTGACGCGCCCATGCCCCAGAAAACGGAGGTGGAAGGCTGGATCGGCTAACCCCGTTTTTCTTGAGATACCACAATAAAAAGACCGTAGCAGCGCCACGGTCTTTTTATATTTCACTGCCAAAAAGAAAATTTATATTTTTCTTACATTTACGGCATTCAATCCTTTTTTACCGTCAACGACTTCGAATTCTACGTTGTCACCTTCGCGGATGGTCAGGCCACCCAAGCCGGTTACGTGAACGAAAATCTCGCGGTTGGTGCCATCTTCAATGATGAAACCATAGCCCTTGGCTTCATTGAAAAATTTTACAGTACCTGTCTGCATGATAATAGAAATAAAAAATTAATAAAAAATGAAAAGAGTTAAGGATTGTAAACGTTAGCCCTTTGCTTAAGACAAGAAAACAAGTTGAATGAACTTTGATTGACTGGAGTTGGGCTCCGAATACAAATCAGGAAGAGGTATTCATACTCAATTCTACTAATCAAAAAGGAAAACTTTTACAAATTCTTTAAACGCAAAGAAACAAAAATTGTTTGGAAAACAAGTACTTTGCCAAAACAATTTGATTATGCGGGAGTTATAGGCCGTATAACTAGAAAGTCAGGACAAGAAACGCGCACTTAAAAGTACCCTCAAAAGAATTTGCCTTTGGCAAAAATTAGTGTTAGTTTGGTAGGCTAAAATGGAGCAAAGTGTATGAATCGAATTCGCTATTTCGTGGAGAACCAAGTTTTTGGAGTGTGCGCAAAGCTAGGCGAAAAGCTCAATATCTCGGCCAGTAGCATCAGGCTTTACTTTATTTACGCTACTTTTCTGACCTTTGGCTCGCCCATTATCCTGTACCTGGTGATGGCCTTCTGGATGGAGCTGCGCAAGCATTGGCGACGCCACAGTAGCCCTACCATTTGGGAGCTATAAAGCGCCGGACTGGGGAAGTTTCGGAAACGTTTTGCGCCCTTTCCCAAAGTACTCCCATACTACGCTTCTCGGATAAAGTGCGACGGAGCTCGGCCCGGCCTTTGGACGGGCTTTTTCTTCTTTATGGAGTGCTCCCACCAGGCCATAAAAAGCACTGTGTGCTTTAAGAATGGCAAGTACATCGGGCCAGGCTCCTGCCATCATAAATCGTACGCTGGAAAGCCCGTCGAGTACCAAACGAGCCAGCAGAGTAGCCCACCGGCGGCGGGCGGGCAGATTCTTGTAGAGCATCAGCAGGTTGTTGCGGTAGTTCAGGAAGGTTTTGCGGGGATTGGATTTATGAAGCGTGCCGCCGCCCACGTGGTACACGGTACTTTGGCCGCAGTACATGATCCGCAGCCCTGCGCGCTGCCAGCGCCAGCACAGATCTATCTCCTCCATGTGCGCAAAAAAGCGCTCGTCGAAACCACCTACTTCCTGAAAAGCGCTGGCGCGCACAAACAGGCAGGCACCCGTAGCCCAGAATACACTCCGTACGTCATTGTATTGTCCCAGATCTTGCTCGCAGGTATCGAAGATCCGACCCCGGCAGAAGGGGTACCCGAGGTAGTCCAGGTAGCCACCGGCGGCTCCCGCGTACTCGAAGTGTGTGCGCTGGTGGTAGGCAAGTACCTTGGGCTGGCAGGCGGCGATGCGGCGGTCGGCCTCCAGCAGCGCCACCACGGGCTCTACCCAGCCGGGCGTTATTTCTACGTCGGAGTTCAATAGTACGTAGTAGTCGGCCGGAATGGCCCGCAGGGCTTCGTTGTAGCCGCCCGCATAGCCCTTGTTTTGAGTAAGCCGAAGCGTAGGTACCTCGGGAAAATGGGCGTGCAGCCACGGCAGAGAATCATCGGTAGAAGCGTTGTCGGCCACCCACACGCTGTGGCCAGCCGAATGGGTAAGAACAGCAGGGAGAAATTGTTCGAGGTACTTTCTTCCGTTATAATTTAAGATAACAATGGCTACGTGTGGCATCCGCTACAAAAAATCCGGCCAGGAGACCGGAGTAAAAGGAATAAACGAGGGTACCTGCCGGGAAGGTACTTTTATTTCATCAGACCGCTCAGATCCAAGCCCGGAATGTTCGGAATCACGCCCTCGGTGGCTTTCTGGAGGTGCGCCTTGATCTTCGGCTCAATGTCGTCCAGGGCTTTATTAACGGCCGCCACGACCAGGTCCTGTAGCATTTCTTTATCCTCCGGCTTTATCAGGTCGGCGTCGATCTCCAGCGCGGTTATCTTTTTCTGTCCGTTCACCGTAGCCCGCACCATGCCCGCCCCCGACTCGGCCGATTCGGTAATGGTACTTAGCTGCTCCTGTGCTTCTTTCATGCGGGCTTGCAGATCCTTCATTTTACCCATCAGCCCCATCATATCACCCATATTTCCAAACATAGCGCTCTCAGTAAAAAGTATGATTTATAAAAAACAGCCTACGCCACGGTAGGTGGCGCGGCGTCACAAAGGTAGTGGTTTCAGCGCAAAAGCAGAAGCGAGCCGGTTTTTACGAAGGGTTTTCCGGTGTTATCCTTGATCTCTACTTTATAAACGTAGTTGCCTTCGGGAGCACGCTCCCCCCGTACCGTGCCGTCCCAGCCCTGGCTGGCGTCGGTGGAAGAAAAGATTACCTCGCCCCACTTGTTATAAATAATCATCTGGAAAGCATCGAAGAAAGTACCCTGCACCCGGAACACATCGTTGATATTGTCGCCATTGGGCGAGAAAGCATCGGGCAGGAAGAGGGCGGCTTCCCGCCGGAAATCGATGACGTTGGAGTAGCTCAGGAACGACCCGTTGCCGGACCGCACCCGCACCTGGTAGGTAAACTCCTGCTGGTCGGGATCGTCGAGGCGGGGGTCGTAGTTTTGGCTGGTGCCCACGCCGGTTTCGGCGGAGGTACCGTTGGTGTTGTATTTAATCACGAAGTAGGTACCTATGGCGTCGGTAAAAGGCCGGTCCGGGGTCCAGCGAAGGTTGGAGCCCGAGCGGCTAAGCCACACGGTACAAAGTACCTCGCTGGGGTCGGAGCGGTTGCCACAGGCGTTTTCGTACAAGATTCGGTAGCAGTACGAGCGCTCCGAAGTACGGGCGGTAGCGTCAGAGTAGCGGTTGGTATTGTCGGCTACGCCCACTTCTACGTAAGGACCGGCCAGATTTTCTGACCTTTCAAAGACCATTTTGTAGGTAGTAGTTTGGCCCTGCGCGGGCGGAAACGCAATGAGCGACACGCTGCCGTCCTGCTCCACGCTTACGATGGCCTGCGTAATGGCGTCGGGCTTTTGCGTAGAAACGGCCATGATCTCTACCGGAGCGGATAAGGACTGCACTGTAGCCGAAACGGCGATGACCTGGTAGCGGTAGGTTTCGCCGCACTGTACGTCCGTATCGGTATAAGTCAGGTTAGCAATATTCGTAAAACGCTGGATTACCACGCCGTCACGCAGGAGCTGGTACTGCGTAAAGCCGTTGGCGGGTGCGTAGCGGTTCCAGCTCAGCACGTTCTGCTCGTTTTCGGCCTGCGCCGTCAGTTGCATTACGGCTACCTCGTTGCTTTCCAGGGCGTTGCCGCAGGCGTCGGTAGTTCTGAGGCGTACCTGGTACGGGCCGCCGCTCGTGGGTAGCGAGGCCGTCATTTGCTGGTTGCCGCCCCGGTTGTTCTTCACGCCCGTAGCGGCGTAGGTACCTCCCGCGGGCTGCAGCAGTACCTCCGACTCCACGTCCTGAATGCCCAGGTACGAAAGGGTAAACGTGCCGTCGGCGCGGGCCTCTACGCGGCTGATGGCCACGGTATTGAGCTGGATGCTGCTCAGAATCACCGTACGGGCCACCCACTCACTTCCGTCGCAGGAGCCCTGCGTGTCCCAGTATACGCCCCGTACGCTCACTTGCCGCTGACCGGTACCGCTGTACGTATGTTCTCTTTCTAAAGTTTCCCCTTTATTGATAAAATCGTTGGAAGCAGCTGGATCATTCCAGTCAATTTCGAGCTGATCGTACTGCCGGGCCACGTTATTGTCGGTTACGATCACTTTTACCTTATTACCCGAGCAGGGGATGATCTGCACATTGGGTGGCGTACGGTCTACCACGATCACTTCGCGGCAAAGCGCTATACCGGTTGCTCCGCTACTACCTACCTGTAGGATACGGTAACGGCCGGGCTGTGTGTATCTAAAGGTAGTTGCCGTGGATGTACCGGGTACATTTTCACCCTTGTAGTCGAAATTATAGGCTAGGTTATTGGCCCCGGCTACGGTGTTCGTAACCGTAACATTAAAAGGAGCACAGCCCGTAACGGCCACCGTGCCACCCACGCCATTGATTGAAAAACCACCACCGCTACCGCTGCAAAAATCCTGCGCCCGGATGGTGCCAAACCCTGCCAGTGCCAGCCACAAAATACAACCAACGACTACCTTATTCAACATGTGTATGTAGGGTAAAAAATGCTTCAATGCCTCGTGATCGCTCGTGAATAACTAAACCATAACCTCTGGCCACGAAACGGAATGCTTTCAACCTTTGTTTTCCAAATACCAAAAGTAAAACATTCCGGGCTAAGGCCGTACCTTTACTGTCTTAAACGAGGATGCCGTACAAACTATTTTTATACAAAGTACCTAATGAACAACAATAATACCAAAATTCCGCTCGACTCCATCGAAGAGGCCATCAGTGACATCCGGGCGGGCAAGATGATCATCGTCGTAGATGACGAAGATCGTGAGAATGAGGGAGATTTGATATGCGCCGCCGAGATGATCACGCCCGAGATCATCAACTTCATGGCCCGCGAAGGGCGGGGGCTTATTTGTGCACCGCTCACCGAGGAGCGTTGTGAGGAGCTGGGGCTGGATATGATGGTAGGAAAAAATACGGCCGCCTACGAAACGGCCTTCACCGTATCGGTGGATCTGCTGGGCGACGGCTGCACCACGGGTATTTCTGCCAGCGACCGCGCCAAAACCATAAAAGCCCTGGTCAATCCTGATACCAAACCCGAAGATCTGGGCCGCCCGGGCCATATTTTTCCGCTCCGGGCCAAGCAGGGTGGGGTACTTCGCCGTACCGGCCATACCGAAGCCGCCATCGATTTTGCCCGCCTGGCCGGCCTGGCTCCGGCGGGGGTACTGGTCGAAATCCTGAACGAAGACGGCTCCATGGCGCGTCTGCCCGAGCTGCGCGTACTGGCCGACCGCCTGGATCTGAAGCTAGTGAGTATCAAAGACCTGATTGAGTACCGCCTCAAGAAAGAAACCCTTATCAAGCGCGAAATTGGCGTGGATATGCCTACCGAATGGGGGCACTTTGACCTCATCGCCTACCGCCAAACCAACACCGACGAGCTGCACCTGGCGCTGGTGAAAGGTACCTGGGACAAAGACGAGCCCGTACTGGTACGGGTGCATTCGTCCTGCGTGACGGGCGACATCTTCGGCTCCTGCCGCTGCGACTGCGGCGGCCAGCTGCACGCCGCCATGGAAATGGTGGATAAGGCCGGCAAGGGCGTGGTACTTTACATGAACCAGGAAGGGCGTGGCATTGGCTTGCTCAATAAGCTGAAAGCCTATAAGCTACAGGAAATGGGCCGCGACACCGTAGACGCCAACCTGGAGCTGGGCCTACCCATGGACTCGCGCGACTACGGCGTGGGGGCGCAGATCCTGCGCGACCTGGGCATTACCAAGATTAACCTGATTTCCAATAACCCCAAAAAACGCGTGGGCCTTATGGGCTACGGCCTCGAGATCGTCGACTCGGTGCCCATTGAGGTACCTTCCAACCCGCACAATGAAAGGTACCTGCTCACCAAGCGCGACCGCATGGGCCATAACCTCGTAAACCTGACGCTATCTGCTAATAAAGGATGAAAATTCGCTTTGCTACCACCGACGCCGACCTGCTGGCGTGTCGGCGCGCCGTTCAGGCGTTGCGCCCCCTGCTCACCGACGAGCGCTACGACGAAGCCATCCGAAGTACCCTGGCCGACAACCGGCAAATGCTGTTTGTAGACACAGGCGGCGAGGCGGCCGCGGTGGCCGTGTTCGAGACGGGCTACAACTTGTTTAGAGGAAAGTATCTCTACATCGACGACCTCTCGACGCTGCCCGAGCACCGGGGCAAAGGCTACGCGGGCCTGCTGCTGGACTGGATTCTCGACTACGCCGAGCGCGAAGGCCTCCAGGAAGTACACCTCGACTCCGGCGTGAGCGAAGCCCGCACCGACGCGCACCGGCTCTACCTCAACAAGCGCTTCCAGGTCACGAGCCTGCACTTTGTCCGGAAAATGTAGCGTATCAATACTAGCCAAAGTACCTTTAAGCCCTCCTCCGTGGGGGCTTTTTTATTTTTTGAAGAACTCCCCCCCCGCCCTAACCCCTCTGCAAAAAGTACCCCTCTGCCCCATGCCCTTTGCCCAACTACCCTTTGCTACTAACATTTTTGTATTAAATTTCTCCCCCCAGGCAACCCTTCCGCTTCGGGCGGCATTTCTCCCTATAGACACACCCCCGTACCCGCCAAATGCTAGCTGAGATCGTCCGACAATGCCAACGCGACAACCCCTTCGCCCAGAAGCGGCTCTACGAGCATTTTGCCAACCGGATGTACCGGCTCTGCCGCCGCTACGTACCCGATGCCTTCGAAACCGAGGAGGTACTCATGAATGGCTTCCTGAAAATATTTCGGGCCTTAGGTACTTTCGAGTACCGCAGCGACGACGAACTGGAGGTGTGGATGAAGCGCATCATGGTCAACGAAGCCCTCATGTACCTGCGCCGTAAGGTAGGCCAAAAAGCCTGGTCGCTGGACCACCCCGACCTCCCGGAGGCCGAAGTGCCCCACGCCGCGCAGGAAACCGACGCCGACCTGCAAGCTGAGGCCATTCACGACCTGATCCTGCGGCTGCCCCACGGCTACCGCACGGTGTTTTGTCTGTACGCCATTGAAGGCTACAGCCACCGCGAGATCGCCGCGCTGCTGGGGGTAAGCGAGAATACGTCCAAGTCGCAGCTGAGCAAAGCCCGGGCGATGCTGCAAAAACTATTGATCAAAAATGGCTATGAGCAAGAAAGAAGATAAGCACGAGCTCGACGAGCTGTTTAGGGGCAACGCCCGGTACCTGGCCGACCAGCCGCCGCGTGGGTTCGATCAGGAGGCAGTTTGGCAGCAGCTCCAAACCCAACTACCCCTCCGGCCGCGCCGCCGAAAGTGGCCAATTGCCTGGGTTGCGGCCGCTGCCGTGGTAGCACTGACCGTGCTGGTGGGTGGCGTATGGGTACTTTGGCCCGAGCCAGGTACTTTGCCGGTAGCGCAGCCGCAGGTACCTAAGTACCCCGCTTCGCCCGCGCCCAGCCAGGTACCTGTGGCACCAGGTACCCTGGCGGCAGCCACCACAAAACAGCACTCCCAGGTACCTGCCCGCCAAGTACCTTCGGCTCCCGAACCTAAGGCCGAAGCCATAGTGCCACCCCCAAGTACCCCCGCCGAAGTACCTGCCGGGGTAGCACCGCCAGAGGTGGCCGAGGTACTTGCGGAGGCTGGTTCTGCCGAAGGTACTTTGGTGGTGAAAAAGCCCGAGAAGCCGCGCTTTCGCGTGGTGCATGTCAATGAACTAAGAGCGCCCGAAGTACCCCAAACGCCGTCGCGCCTGCATGTTGCGGTCCGGATCGGCCTGCCTGGACCCGCGGAAGTACCCGTGGCCACGGAGGCACGACCCTGGCTGAGGGTACCTCTTCCCTAGTAGATTTGGGGATATTCCTACTACTGGCTTGATGTTGCTTTTTAGAACTAAGCAAAGTGATGAACTCATAGTATAACTATTCTCACTAATGACAGTAAGGATTATATGCCTACTAGTATTGCTTGGGCTCACGAATGACGCATTATCACAAATCCGCATTTTGGGTACTGTGGTAGAGTCGAAAGAGCAACGCCCATTAGCCTATGTTAATATCGGAATCAAGGAAAAAAATATTGGTGCTATCTCAAAGGAGGATGGCTCATTTGAAATCAATATAGCACATGAATACCAGAACGACAGCTTGACCTTCTCGTTAGTAGGATATAAAGAGTCCAACTTCCTGATTCGGGAGCTGGTTTTAGACACAACGGTGCTCGTTCGTTTAAAGGAGAAAGTCGTTCAACTACGAGAGGTAGCCGTTGTAGGAGAAAAATTAGTCGAGAAAAAATACGGCATAAAAAAGAGAGGAACCATTCACTTCACAGACGGAATCTTTAAAAAGGATGATAGTTTTGAAATTGGGCAAGTGATCAATCTTGGTAGCTCTCCCGCTCAAATAACGTCGGTTAATCTCCATGTTAATTCATCAAGACCCGATAGCGCCAGTTTCAGAATTAATTTTTACAGATACGACGCCGACGAAAATACTCCCAAAGAAAGGATAATGGAACAGAGTATTTTGCAACGGCATCCAATTAAGGAGGGATGGTTGAAGTTTGATTTAGCGGAGTATAGTATTCTGTTGAAAGGAAGTGTGCTGGCCTCCATTGAGTTTATTCCCGAGAATAAAGAGGATGTTAAACAGATCTTTTATGAGGTTAAGCTTGGCGGCTCATCCAAAAGCTTCTTCCGGAGAACCAGTCTGGGGCGATGGACGAGGCCTCCTCACCATTATTGCCTCTATATAACAGCTACTACCAGCAAGGAGGCCCCAGACGAGCCTGATGATACAGAAACGCTTCCGACTTTTACTTTGAAGTCTGACTTTTCAAATGAGCCCTTTAGTTTGTTTGTAAGGCTACCCAAAGAGTATGCTAAAAACCCCCAGCGTACTTACCCGGTGTTTTACCTGCTGGACGGTAATGTATATTTTGATCCCGTGGCCCATTATGCCGACAAATTAACCAGAAAGAAGAGAAATACTATTGATCCGATCCTGGTTGGAATTGGCTATGAGAATGCTTACGTGATGGATTCTTTGCGAGACCGGGATTATACGTTTCCGAGGGCGCTTCCCGCCGATGGTTTTAAGATCAGCGGGGAAGGAGAAAAGTTCTATCAGTTTGTTAAGGAAAAAATTGTAACCCATATCGACTCGGCTTACAGAACGGACAAAGTCAATCGAACGATCATGGGACATTCGCTGGGTGGCTATTTTGTCTTGCATGCCTTAACGCATCATCTGTCCGGGCAAACGATCTTCACTAATTTCGTGGCAGCAAGTCCTTCCATTGATTACCATACTAATTATATCCTGGATGTAATCGAGCGCTTAGCGAATAAAGGCGAAAACGCCGAGCGCGCAGGCTTATTTTTAACCATCGGGGCGTTGGAAGTTTTAGAAGATCAACCGAATGGTTTTAAGCGTTTGACAGAAATATTAGCTAAAAAATCAATTGATACTAACGCAAAAGTATATAAAGATTGGGGGCATATGGAGACCGCTATACCCACCTTTGAAGAGGCGGTCCGGCAGGTGATGCATAAAAATAATTCACGCAAAAAGTAAAGAATATAGGCCAGTGTAGTATCCTTGGTGGTAGGTTCAGTTTCGTTCTGCGAAGCCGATATGTAATGCAGTTTTATTTTCATACCAGCGTTTCACCAGGTACTATAAAAGCCAGCAGTAAGTTTTACTCCATTACTCACTTTTCATGAAACGAATCATCGTATGGATCGCGCTCCTGCTCGGCAGCGCCATGGACCCCCTCTTGGCCCAGCGGGCCGAAATCAACTACGCCTTTGATACCCGACTGGACCGCGAGGCGTTCCAAAAAGACTACCCCGACTTCCTGGATGCGGTGACGCTGGAGGTGAAGCTTTCGAAGGGAAATGTCCTTTTGCTCAAAAGCCAAAACTACCGCGCTTCGCGGCTGGTGCAGCGCCCCGACTCGCTGGTGGGGCTTTTCTGGCAACAGTACGCGTCCTTTTTGGAGCAAGTACCCATCTCTGGCGAAGTACTTTCGGTGGTGTACAGGCTGGAAGAAGGGCAGCCCGCCCAGATCCGTTGGAAAAAGTACCCCGTACGCGCTGAGGAGTTCTCGGTGGTAGAGGGGGAGGTGGTGCAGCTCAAAACCGGGCAGGATACCTTGCGAATAGAAGTACTAAAAACCAATCAGCAACGCGCCGAGCTCTACCTGCTGCTGAACGACCTGCGCGAAGTACCCCGGCTGCTGGACGAGCTACGCGAAAAGACCATCTTTTTAGTTCAAGCCCTGGAGCAGGAGCTGAAGCCAAAGGTACTTGAGCGCTCACCGGAGGTATACGGCCGCTACCTCGGCGACCGCCAGGTACGGGTAGGAAACTATGCCCGCGACATGCTCATTTTCTCGCCGGGCGTCAGTCTGGGCTACGTCCGCGGCCATTGGCATACGGCTTATCATAATGAAATGACGCTCTATCTAGATCGTTTCCGGCTAAAAACGCGCCTGGGTTTCCAGCATCAATTCTTCTTCGACCGTAGCCTGGAGGGTACTTTACAAATGTTCGAAAATCACTTTCTCGTGGCAGGGTTTTCATTTTTTGAAAAAACCAGAGATTCACCCGGGTTGGGCCACTCGGGCGTGAAGCAGGAAGCACAAGTGACGGTAGGGTACCTCATTGGGCGCCAGGGTACCTACTATGAGCCTCATACCTGGCGCGTGGCGGGCGGCTTCAACCTCACGCCTTTTCTGAAAGTAGAGCCGGAGCTGTATTTCCACGGCGCTTTCAAGCAACTTTCGCCGGGTTTACGGCTTACGGTCGGGTTTTGACAAACCACAAAGTACCTCTTCTTTATTTGGTCTTCGCCAAGAACGTTGACGGGGGACTTCTTAAAGAAAAAACGCGGAGGGGATCTCCGCGTTTTCTCGTACACATTTCGATGACAAGGTACTTATTCCGCCGCGGGCCCCATCCACGACCGGCGGAGCTGCAGCTCCTGGGGCGAAGCGCTGTCTTTGGGTTCCAGCGTAGGATACGAAATGGTCGTTTCGCGTAGGTCGGCGGTGAGCTTGAGCTCGTTGGTGGTTTCGTCGGCTTCTTTGCGTTTTACCGTAAAAGATACGGTATCGCCCAGTTTAAAATCCTGATCGTAGCTTTGCAGCACCGAAGCGTAGGTGTCCAGGTTGAAGGGCTGGTCGTTCAGGGTAATGAGCTGGTCCATCGGTTGCAGGCCCAGCCGCTTGCCCAGGTCGGTGGCTTCGCTGTTGCTGGCAATCATGATGGTTTTGGAACCAGGTACCAGCGCAAAGCTGACGCCAAAGGCCTTCTCAACTTCCTTCTTTTCGCCGTCGGGATCAAACTCAATTCCGATGGCGGCGAATAATTCTTCGAGGGGTAGGGGCTCGCCCCCTTCCACGTACCTGCGGAAAAAGTCGCGGATTTCGGGGTAGGTCAGTTCCGTTATTTTATCGAACAACTCCTCATCCCGGAAGGATTTATCCTTGCCATAGGTACGGGACAGGTCGCGCATCAAGTCTTTGGTGCCGTATTTGCCCGCCGAGAGCTGGCGCAGCTTCAAGTCCAGGCTCAGGCCAATCAGCGCCCCTTTTTCGTACACGTTTTGGTATTCATCCTTATGGACATCCAGCACCTGGCTGGACATCTCCGTGAAGGAAAGGGTGTCGTTAAACCGGCTGCGGGCGTTTTCTATTTTGGTACTTTGCCTTTCCAGGTAGGTAGGCAGGTCGATGATCCCCGCCTGCAGCTGGGCGTGGTGGGCGGCGTACTCGGTCAGGCCTTCGTACAGCCACAAGTGGCGCGACAACCGGGGATTGATGTAGTCAAAGTCGCCGATCTCTTCGCTGTGAATGTTGAGCGGCGTAAGGATGTGAAAAAACTCGTGCGCGGCTACGTTCTTCATGGTTTCGGAAAGCTGCTCGGCCGACATCGTTTCGGGAAGGTAGTAAAACGACGACAGCGAATGCTCCAAGGCGCCGTAGCGCGTCAGGTCTTGCCGGTCCGACATGTAAATGATGAAGGCGTACTTATCAATGGGCAGCGTACCGCCCAGGTAGTCTTTCTGGGCTTCCAGCACGGGCTTGATGTCGGCCGCCAGGTTTTTGGTAGACACCTTGCTGTTGGGAGAAAACACCGACACCAGAATGTCCGCATTGCCTACCTTCAGCCACACGGTATCGGGCCGGTTGTACATCATGGGCGCGTCGGCCAGCTCGTGGTAGTCGCTGGTCACGAATACGTCTTGGGTGGAAGTAGCGCCGGTTTCTTTGGCCTGGTTCACCAAAGAAGTGGAGCCGTAGAAGCCACTGGGCTTGGTGATGCTCACCCGGTAGGGCTGCTTTTCCATGCCTTTAAAGTACCCAAAAAAACCAAAGGTATTGAGTACAAAGATGGTGTCTTGCTCGATGTTCGTACCACTCGGTTCAAACACATCCTCGGTAATTTCGGGGCTGTCCCAGGTGTCGTCTACCTGGTAGCTAATCCGGTGCAATTTTTTGGCGTTCGGAATTTTCCAGCTGTTTTTGTCCGTACGCTCTACGCTCAGCGGCTTCCCTTTTTTATCAAAAGCCTGGAAATTACTCACGTAAGCCCCGTAGTTATTGATGGAGTAGGTACCTGGTACAATCTTGGGCAAATGGTACATGGCTTCCTTATCCTTGATGCGGGGCGTGAGCAACTCTACGGTCAGCTTGTCGTTCTGAGGCCGGGTCAGATCTATCGAAAACTGGTATTCTTTTTGGGCAAATCCCGACAAGCTTGCCATAAGCAGCCCTATCAGGACCAGGTAGTTCGTTTTTTTCATTGAGTGAATCAGACTAGTATTGAATCGGTAAAACACGGGTGCTCGTTTTTTTTGGCACTAAAACGTAAAGAAAACGGAAATTAATATCAAGTTGATCCTCGTTCCTGGACAAATAACAGATTTGTTAGGAAGAAGGGGCGGTGAGGGCGCAGGTACCTGCTTTTTCTACAAGCAAAAACCAGGTACCCTGGCCGAATGTTTAGTGAGAGAAAAGGAGTGCCAGCTTGCTCTTTTTTTTCTTGATTTTAAGGCCACCACCTCATTTTAAATAAAAATACGGACCCAGCACGCAACCTTAAGGCGGCCTGGGCCGTATCTAGCTGTAAAAGGAACCCAAAAACATGCCCGAGGACAACTCCGCTGTTCTTCTCGAACTACTCGACGGCTGTTTGCGCGCAAACCGTCGAAGTCAAGAGATGCTGTACAAGCAGTTCTACGGCTATGCCATGGGGGTCTGTATGCGCTACACCCGAAACCGCGAAGCGGCCCGGGAGATTTTGAACGACGGATTTCTGAAGGTACTTACCCGGCTGGAAAGTTACGACCGGGAACGCTCTTTTAAAGTGTGGCTGGGGCGCATCATGATCAACACGGCGCTGGATCACTACCGGCGCGAGGCGCGCCACCAGGTACACGAGGATATACAGGCGGCGGAAACCGCGCACGTAAACGAAGTGGCCATCAGCCAGCTTTCGCACGCGGAATTGATGGAGATGGTACAGGCGCTGCCACCGGCCTACCGCATTACGTTTAACCTGGCCGTTATCGACGGCTACTCCCACGAGGAGATCGCCGAACAGCTGGGAATTTCGGTAGGAGCATCCAAGTCGAACCTGTCACGAGCCCGCGAAAAATTGAAGGTACTTTTAGCAAAAAAAACGAGAGATGAGTACGAAAGAGTATCCAGATGACGACCTGGACGGGCTCTTCAGAAAATCGGCTGAGGAGTTTGAGCCACCCTACGATCCGGCCGACTGGCAGGACCTACGAAAGCGACTGGCCGCCAACGACCGGCTGCCCCTGGCCGCCCGGCTGCGTAGCTGGTGGCCCTGGCTGGCCCTGCTGCTGGTACTGCTCGGGGGCGGGGGAATCTACCTGGGTACCCAAGGCGAGGAGCCGCAGGAAGCAAGGAAAGTACCAAAAACGGCCCCGGCGGCCACTGACCCGCCAGCGGTAGTTTCGGGTCGGCCCAGGGCGGATGAGGTGGAGTCAAGAGCGCCGCAACCAGGCTTGGAAGCAGGGAGCGACGCACCACAAAGAGGTTATAATAGCATCTCTAAAAGACAGGAGATTACTATAAAAAAAGCCGCTCCCGCAGCGGCCAAGACATTGCCCCGGAGCTTGCCCAACGTAAGCGGAGTACGTAAGCAACCTTCCCGCCCTCAGGCGGGAAGGGGCGACGGGGCACTTTTATCAAGCACTACGCCGGTAGTGCCCGCAACCGAGGCCCGGGGGGATTTTATTCCGGGGCAGCCTGTCCTGGACCCGACGGCCGACCCGGCCCGGGAAAGTACCGCCCGAACGGCGATAAGTACCCCCGCTGCGTTGGTGCCACAGCGCTTTGATTCTTCGGGTAGGTGGGTGGCCAGAGCGGTAGAGCCCGTGCCGGATTCATCGTCCGTTCAGGCGGAGAGCGAAGCGCGTTATAGCCGTACCAGGCCCCGGTGGGCCATCCGGCTGGGCGTTTCGCCCGACCTCAGCTCCGTGGGTATCAACAAGTTTACGTCGCCGCGGGTGGCGGCGTCCATGCTGGTAGAGTACGCGGTACTGCCGAGGCTATACGTACAGAGCGGGGTGGTCCGGAGCCTGAAGGAATACCGCGCCCTGCCCAGCCAGTACGAGTGGCCGGCCAACTGGAAGCAAAACGTGCTGCCAGCCAGCGTGGACGGTACCTGTAGCGTGTTTGAAGTACCCCTCAATGTACGTTACGAGCTGACCCAACGCGAGCGCTCGGGCTGGTCGGTGGGCCTGGGGGTGTCTTCCTACAAGATGCAGAAAGAAGTATACACCTACAATTACCACCAGTACGATCCGGGTATCAAGTGGTACCACTGGGAGGGCAAAACCGGCTGGTACTGGCTGAGCCACCTCAACGCGTCGGTGGGCTACGAGTACCGGGTTTCGCGGCGCTTGTCGCTGGTCGCGGAGCCTTACGCCAGGGTACCTCTGCGGCGGGTGGGTTTTGGCAAAGTGAATTTGTTTACCGTAGGTACCTGGATGTCGGTACGCTACACACCTACCTTCCGCTAGGACCTCTCTTCTTCGATTTCTTTTAATACCATAATACCAATCTATTCTATTACTAATACTAAAATAAGCATCGTTATGAACAAGCCGGAATCCATGAAGCGGGGCCAATTTTTGCGGAGCCTGGGGCTAAGTACCTCTACCCTGATGGCCTTCTACTGCCTGGGAACTACCTCCTGTACCTCGGACGAAGACGATCCTAATCCTGCGCCCGGTGGGAATAACAATGGCGGCAACAACTCGGCGGGCCTGACCGGCAACGCCACCGGCAGCAACATTGATTTTACCCTGGACCTGGCCAGCGATAACTACAAAAAACTAAAAACGCCCGGGGAGTTTGTGGTAGTGGGCGACGTACTGGTGGCTTTTACTACGGCCAGTACCTACGTGGCGCTGTCCAAGCGCTGTACACACGAGGGCACGGCGGTACAGTACCGGAGCCAGCAGAACGACGTCTGGTGTATCAGCCATGGCTCTACCTTCAACCTGGACGGCACCGTGAAGCAAAACCCGGCCGTGCTCCCGCTCAAAGTGTACAAGCCCGCGCTCAGTCAGAATGGTGCCACCCTTAGGGTTACGGAGTAAGATGGCAGCCTCCAAGTACCTCGGCCTGGCGGCGGGTGTGTTGTTCTCGGCCGCCGCCCTGGCCCAAACCGACCTGCTCGACGAGCTGGAGCAACAGGCCGACACCGCCGCTACGCCGGTGGTGGCTACCTTCAAGTCGACGCGCATCATCAACGGGCATTCCGTCGAGACCGTCCAGCGCCACCACCTCGACTTCCGGATCTCGCACCGCTTCGGGCGGCTCAACTCCGGAGCGTACGAGCTCTTCGGCCTGGACCAGGCGAGCCTGCGGCTTGGCTTCGAGTACGGCCTGTCCGACAAGCTGATGATAGGCGTGGGGCGCAGCAACGAGCAGAAAGCCTACGATTTTCTGGCCAAGTACCGGGTACTTACCCAAACTACCGGTGCGCGCCAGGTACCCGTCTCGGTGGCACTTTTTGGCAGTGCCGTCATACGCACGCAGCGGTCTTTCATTCCGGGCGAGGAGCGGACTTTCTCCGAAAAGCTCACCTACTGCGGGCAGGTACTGGTGGCGCGGAAGTTTAGCGAGCGGCTTTCGTTGCAGGTCACACCTACCTACCTGTACCGCCAGCGCCCCGAGCTCGCCACCGATGTACCCGCCCTGTGGGCGGTGGGCGCCGGTGGCCGCATGAAGCTCAGCAAGCGGGTGTCCGTCAATGCCGAGTACTTCTGGACCGCCCGCGGAAGCGCGCAGGTACCTTACTACAACGCCCTGGCGGTGGGCGTGGACATCGAGACGGGCGGGCACGTGTTTCAGCTGCACTTTACCAATTCGCGCGGCATGGTCGAGAAGCACTTCATCGGCGAAACCACCGGCTCCTGGGGCAAGGGTGATGTGCATTACGGATTTAATATTTCGCGCGTATTCAGCCTGGAAAAGAAAACAAAGCGCGCGTCAGCAAGCTGGTAAAACAACGTGTATGAAAAGCTACCTACCGGGGCTACTGGCGCTGGTCTTCCTGACCGGCGCCGCTACCGCCCAAAGTACCCTTTACGCCACCAACAGCGGCGAAACGCGGTTTTTCTCGGAAACCCCCGCCGAAAACATCAGCGCTGTCAATGCCAAAAGCCAGGCCATCCTGAACACCGCCACCGGCGAGCTGGCCGTGCGGATGAACATGCGGGATTTTACATTTCCCAACAAGCTCATGCAAGAGCACTTCAACGAAAACTATATGGAGTCGGACAAGTACCCCACCGCTACCTTCCGGGGAAAAGTGGAGCCCGCCCCCCACTACACCCAAAAAGGTACTTATGCGGTTACGGCCAAGGGTACTTTTACCGTGCACGGCCAGAGCCAGGAGCGCACCCTGAGCGGACAACTCATCGTCACCGACGGCACCATCGAGCTGCAAACAAACTTCGACGTGGCCCTCGCCGACCATAAAATTGAAGTACCCAAGATTGTCTTTGTGAAAATTGCGCAGGTCATCAACGTGAAAGCCCGCTACGTACTAAAGCCCTACAAAAAGTAGGTACTTTCAGCACAAAGAAGCCCACCTCCGGGGAGGTGGGCTCTGGGCTGATTAGTATAGTGTGTGTATAGTGAGAAAC
Organism: Rhabdobacter roseus; assembly: GCF_014202275.1. Taxonomy (GTDB): domain Bacteria; phylum Bacteroidota; class Bacteroidia; order Cytophagales; family Spirosomataceae; genus Rhabdobacter; species Rhabdobacter roseus. The sequence continues at coordinate 430,180 of NZ_JACHGF010000001.1, forward strand.
AGTGCGTGAGCAGTAGTTACTCAGCTATTCAGACTTGACAAAGTACCTTTGGTAACAAAAAAGAATAAAAATTTTCGGAGGGTGGATCGTTCGCAAGTTCGTCGCCCTCCGATTTTTTTACTTCATACGCTTCTCCAAAAAAGTACCTGCCTTGCCCTTTCTCTTCCAAACACCAGGTACTTAACGGTACATCTTCTCCCGGATCTCCTGCTTTTTTTGGGTAAAAAAAGAGTCATTGACGCCCCAAAAGAGACGGCAGCCGCCGAGGTAGCGGGCAAAGTGAAAGGACGAACGGCGAAATAGGGTAAAAAGCGTAACTTGGGCGTACGTTGGTAAAAAGAGTAGGTACCAGCCACGGAGACGAGGAGGTAGTACATACCCCAAAAAGTAGGTTTGAAATACAAAAAAGACGGCTTGCTCTACAAATCAGTGTTTTTATAACGCCTTCTAAAACTAACTTTGGAACGCGGGCTGTTTACCCAATACACCGGCACGAAGTACCCCAAGGATCTTTTTACTAAATTCAGCCTCGTTATAACACCATCAGATGGATATTTTAGACGAATTGCGCCACCACGAAAACCTGTCGGTGGTACCGGAGCCTCAGCTGCAGTGGCTCATCGACTCCTCCGAGCTGGTGGAGCTGGAAGACGGCGAGTACCTGTACCGAAACGGAACGCCCATTGACCATCTTTGGCTAATCCTGAAGGGGCGGCTGCGGATGTTTGTGGCCCAGGCCGAAGGCCGCCAAACGCGCGAGCTGGGCTACAACGAAAAAGGGTACATTGGCGGGGTACTTCCGTACTCACGCCTCAAAACCGCCGTGGCCAACGCCGTGGCCGTGGAGTCCACTACGGTGCTGCGCCTGCACCGGAACAAATTCAAAGAAATGATCCAGACCCAGGACGAACTGGTGCAGCCGCTGGTGCACCTCATGCTCGACCGCATCCGGGATTTTACCAAACTCGACCAGCAAAACGAGAAGATGATCTCCCTGGGTAAGCTCTCGGCGGGCCTGGCGCATGAGCTCAACAACCCCGCCGCTGCGGTAGTACGCAGCGCGTCGGCCCTGAAAAGGCACCTGGGCTTTGAAGCGTCTAAGTTTAAGCAGGTGATGACCATCCACGTGAGCGAGGAGCAGGTAGACAAGGTGAGTGAGCTCCTGGCCCAAAAGCTCCAGGAAGGGCCTCAAGGTACCTTGAGCCTGATGGAGAAGTCGGCCCGGGAAGACGACCTAACCGACTGGCTCGACGACCGCGAAGTAGAAAATAGCTGCGAGGTGGCGGAGTCTTTTGCGGAGTATAACATTACGACCGACGACCTGGATCAGGTGGAAGAGCATGTGTCGGACAAATACCTTTCGCCCGTCCTGAACTGGCTGAACAACGTGCTGACGACCGAGAAAATGGTCAACGAAATAGCCGAAGCCTCGGGGCGCATCGGAAACCTGGTGAAGTCGATCAAGGAATACTCGCACATGGACGGCGGCGGCGATAAGAAGAAGATCGTGCTGCGCGACGGCGTGGAAAGTACCCTGCGGATCCTGCAACACAAAACCAAAAGCAAGCACATTGAAGTGGCGGTAGAAATGCCCGATCACCTACCGCTGATTAGTGTGAGTCCGGGGGAGATCAACCAGGTGTGGACCAACCTCATCGACAACGCCCTCGACGCCCTGCCCGAAGGCGGCAAGATCCGGATTGAGGCCGAGCAGGACCGTAACTTCATCGTGACGCGCATCATCGACGACGGGGCCGGTATTCCGGAGAATGTCATCAACCGTATTTTTGATCCTTTTTTTACCACTAAAGAAGTAGGCAAAGGCACCGGCCTGGGGCTGGAAATAGCCCAGAATATCGTGAAAAGACACCGGGGACAAATAAGTGTCAAGTCCCAGCCGGGCCGTACGGAGTTTAGCGTATGTTTGCCCCTGGACGAATAGCTTCCTCCCCGTTTTTCATTGACTCAAAACTTCCTAATAAACACAATAAAGTAGCCCGATCTTTTCATCCATGAAGCAACCCATCATACTAGCCGTAGACGACGACAACCAGGTACTTCGTGCGCTCGCGCGTGACCTGCGCAACAACTACCGCAAAGAGTACCGGATCATGAATACGGCCTCGGCCGAAGAGGCGCTGGCGGCCCTCAAGGAGTTGAAACAAAAGAACGAAACGGTGGCGCTCTTCATCTCGGACCAGCGGATGCCCGAAATGCTGGGCGTAGACTACCTCACCGAAGCCAAGAAGATTTTTCCTGAAGCCAAGCGCGTACTGCTGACGGCCTACTCCGACACCGACGCGGCCATCAAGGCCATCAACGACGTGCAGCTGGACTACTACCTCATGAAGCCCTGGGACCCGCCCGAGGAAAAAATGTACCCCGTCCTGACCGACCTGCTCGACGACTGGCAGATGAAGTTCATTCCGGAATTTGAGGGGATCAAGGTACTTGGGTTTCAGTTTTCGCCGCTCTCGCACGAGATCAAAGACTACCTCTCGGGCAACCTGGTGCCTTACCAGTGGCTGGATATGGAAACCAACGAAAAAGCCAAAGAGCTCATCGCGCTGAACGGCCTGGCGCTCAAAGACGCACCTTATGTTTTCTTTGAAGACGGCTCCTACCTGGTGCAGCCCGACAGCCGCCAGATCGCCGCCAAGATGGGGCTCAGTCCCCAAACCGGCACCGATCTCTACGACGTCGTGATCATTGGGGCGGGGCCTGCGGGCCTGTCGGCGGCGGTGTACGGCGGCTCCGAGGGCCTCAAGACGGCGCTCATCGAGAAGCGCGCGCCCGGCGGGCAGGCGGGTACCAGCTCGCGCATCGAAAACTACCTCGGCTTTCCGTCGGGCCTGAGCGGAGCGGAGCTATCACGCCGGGCCATCACGCAGGCTACGCGCTTTGGGGTGGATTTTTACTCGCCCGAAGAGGTACTTAGCGTAACCGTCAAAGACAACTACAAAATCCTGAAGCTGGGCAACGGCAACGAGCTCACGGCCAAAAGTGTGATCGTGACCACGGGCGTCAACTACCGCAAGCTCGATACCAAGGGCGTGGATAGTTTTACGGGCGCGGGCGTGTACTACGGCGCGGCCACCACCGAAGCCAACGCCTGCCGCGACCGCGAGGTATTTGTGGTAGGCGGCGGCAACTCCGCCGGGCAGGGGGCCATGTACCTCTCGCAGTTTGCCAAAAACGTGTATATCATCATCCGGCGGCCCGATTTGTCGGCCACGATGTCGCAGTACCTCATCGACCAGATCGCCAATACGCCCAACATCCACGTACTGCCCTGCACCGAAATCACCGAGGCCCACGGCGAGGGACGCCTCCAGGCGCTGGACGTGCAGGACATGAACCAGGGTACCGTAAACAAAATGCCCGCCGACGCGCTCTTTATTTTCATCGGAGCCAAGCCCTACACCGACTGGCTGGAGCTGAACATGCTCAAGGACGAGCGCGGCTTTATCGAAACGGGCCGGGGCCTGATGAAGTACCCTTCGTTCAAGAAAGTATGGAAGCGCGAGCGCGAGCCGTTCCTGCTGGAGACCTGCATTCCGGGCGTATTTGCGGCCGGCGACGTGCGCGCCACCGCCATGAACCGCGTGGCTTCGGCCGTGGGCGAGGGCGCGATGGCCATCAGCTTTGTGCACAAGTACCTGGCCGAGATATAGCCCCGCAGGGACCTGATAATCTATTGTTATTTCAAAAAGTACCTAGATCGAATCACCAAGACATGGCCTCACAACCCGATGTTTGCCAGCATATTCTGGCCCTTGAAACCATAACCCCCGCCGCGGGCTACGTGTGCGAAGAATGCATCAAAACCGACGGGCGCTGGCTGCACCTGCGTACTTGCCAGAGCTGTGGCGCTACGCTCTGCTGCGACTCGTCGCCGGCCCGGCACGCCACGCAGCACTTTCGGGCTACGGGCCACCCGGTGGTGGCTTCGGCCGAGCCGGGCGAGCGCTGGCTTTGGTGCTACGCCGACGAGAGTTTTGTAGGTTACTAATCAAAGTACGTCCGTCCCCTTTTACCAAGCTAATTTGACATGATCGTTTACGAAGCGAACAAAAACTTTTTAAAGGATATTACCCACCTCACCAGCAGCTGGACCATGCGTCAAATGCTGCGGGGTACCCTCACGGTAGCGGCGCTGACCACGCTTTTCTGCGTGGTGGTGATTGAGCTGTTCAACTCCGAGATCCACATTCCTTCCAACATCTTTTCGCTGCTCGGGATTGTACTGAGTATTCTGCTGGTGTTCCGGACCAACACCGCCTACGACCGCTGGTGGGAAGGGCGCAAGCAGTGGGGGAGCCTGGTCAATAACTGCCGCAACCTGGCCGTGACCATTCACGCTACTTTTCCCGAAGAAGACAAAAGTACCCGCCGTGAGCTGGCCATCCTGATCGCCAATTTTTGCATTGCCCTCAAAGAACACCTGCGCAAGGGTACGCGGATGGAGGAGCTGATCCACGTGTCGAGCCGGGAGGTGGAGGCCTACCAAAAGCGCAACCACATCCCGAACTACATCGTGACGCTGATTCATCAGAAGGTGCAGGCCGTGTACCGGAGCGGGGCCATCAGCGGGGCCGACCTTCGCAACCTCAAGCCCCACCTGCAGTCGCTGCTCGACATCGCCGGAGCTTGCGAGCGCATCAAGAAAACCCCCATTCCGTTTTCGTACAGCGTGTACATCAAGCTACTGATCCTGAGCTATTCGCTGATGCTGCCCTTCGGGCTCATCCGCGACTTTGGGTACTTTACCATCCCGCTGGTGACGTTTATTTTCTTCACCTTCGTGGGCATCGAAATGATGGGCGCCGAAATCGAAGATCCTTTTGGTCTCGACTGCAACGACCTGCCCACGGGCGACATCGCGCATACGATCAAAAACAACGTCTTCGAGATCCTGGAAGTACCCCACGGCGATCACGTAGAACACAAGACTGAACTCTACGAAAAGGTGTTTTAAAGGGAGCGGTCTAAGCGATTGATTTCTTTGCGAGGCGTAGAGAGGGTACTTTGTTTTTATTTTAAAGTACCCCCTGCTCACGCCCATGGCATAGCTTTTTTGGTTGGGAAGTACACCATTTTGTATTTCATCATCAACTAAAAACAGAGCGCATGGCAACGAACAATCAAACGGCCCTTATCACAGGTGCTACCAGTGGTATTGGTTACGAATTAGCAAAACTCTTTGCCCAGGATGGCTTCCGACTAGTGATCGTGTCTCGAAACGAGGCTACTTTACAGCAAGTTGCGGAAGATTTTAAACAACTGGGCTCGCCCCAGGTAACTACCATCATTAAAGATTTGACCCAACTAGGAGCGGCTGAGGAGGTATATCAGGAAACCAAGCGGCAGGGCATTACGGTCAATGTATTGGTGAACGACGCCGGAGTGGGAGAATACGGCTTTTTCCACGAAGTTGATTTCTCCAAAGATCTGGAGATTATTCAGCTGAATATCATCACGTTTGTACACCTCACGAAGCTGTACCTGCGCGACATGCTGGCGGCTAACGAAGGGCGGGTCTTGCAATTGGCCTCGATCGCCTCTCATCAGCCTACGCCAAGGCTAGCGGTATATGCCGCTTCGAAGGCCTTTGTGCTGTCGCTGACCGACGCCCTGATCCACGAATTAAAAGACACGAATGTGACCATGACGGCCCTGCTACCCGGTGCCACCGACACGGACTTCTTCCGCAAAGCCAACATGGAGCACACCAAGGCGGCCCAGGAAGATCCCTACGACCCGGCGATGGTGGCCAAAACCGGCTACGACGCTCTCATGAAGGGCGAAAACCACGCGGTGGCGGGAGCCATGATGAAGGCGCAGGTAGTACTGAGCAACATGCTCCCCAACGAGCTGGTGTCGACGATGGCCGAAAAGTACATGCTGCCCGCCGACTAGCCCCCGTTGAGCTATCTAGTACGAACGCCCGAGCCCGGATCAATCATGATCCGGGCTCGGGCGTTCGTAGTGGTAGGTACCTGGAAAAGCCGTCTGTTTTTTGTATAAAGGTACTTTGGAATAAAAAAAGATTTGGATTTTGGAATGAATGCAATGCTTACAAAAATACAAACGGTACGGCTGCTGGTGGCGCTGGTATTAGTGGGGCCCCTGAATAGCTACGCGACCACCGACGCAGGTACCCGCCGGGAGGTAGTAGCTACGCTGCGGGAGCACGTGCTGGCGGAAGCCGCCTGGGCCATGAAGCAGGAGCCCGTAACGGTAACGGCGCAGAGCTCCCCCCGCAGCGCGGGCAGCATCCACGACTTCTTCTCCGAAGGCGACTACTGGTGGCCCGACTCCACCAACCTGGACGGCCCCTACAAGCAACGGGACGGCATGACCAACCCCGACAACTTCGTGGCGCACCGACTGGCCATGATTCGCTTCAGCCGCATCGTGGGCGCGCTGGCTTCGGCCTACGAGCTCACCGGCCAAAAAAAGTACGTGCAGCAGGCCTTCAAGCACCTCGACGCCTGGTTTGTCAACCCCAGTACCCGCATGAATCCCTCGCTGCTGTACGCGCAGGCCATCAAAGGCCGGGCTACGGGCCGGGGCATTGGCATCATTGACACCATTCACCTCATGGAAGTAGCGCAGGGGCTGCGGGTAATGGAAAAAGCCAAGGGCGCCGACGCCAAGGTGGTGCAAGGTACCAAAGGCTGGTTTGAGGCGTACCTGACCTGGCTCACGACCCACCCCTACGGCATCGACGAGCGCGAGGCCAAAAACAACCACGGTACCTGCTGGGCCATGCAGGTGGCGTCATTTGCGCGCCTTACCAACAACCAGTCGCTGCTCAACTACTGCCGCGAGCGCTACAAAACGGTACTACTGCCCGAGCAGATGGCCGAGGACGGTAGTTTTCCGCGCGAGCTGAAGCGTACCAAGCCCTACGGCTACTCGCTCTTCAACCTCGACGCCATGGTGATGCTCTGCCAGATCTTGTCGGATGAAACCGAAAACCTCTGGAACTACCAAACCGCCGACGGCCGGGGCATCCGCAAGGGCATTGAGTACCTGCACCCCTACGTAGCCGACAAGTCCAAGTGGCCGCTCAAGCCCGACGTGATGTACTGGGACGAATGGCCGGTGGCGCACCCGTTTTTGGTACTGGGTGCTAACGCTTTTCAGGTACCGGCCTGGCTGGCTACCTGGAAGCGCCTGGAGCACAACCCGCAAGTGGAGGAGGTCGTACGCAACCTGCCCGTCCGGAATCCGCTGATCTGGCTTCGGTAGGTACTTGGTGGCTAGGTGCCTGCCGCTGCTTTTTTGGAGGTACTTGGGGCGTCAAGGGGTACTTTGGCAACTTATTATGTATCTTCGTCGGGTTCATGTACCTACGTTTCTACCTACCTTACCTATGATGAAATACGTCCTTACTTTCTTGTGTTGGCTCAGCTACTTCGTGGCTTTTGCCCAAAGTACCCCCGGCGACAGCCTCTACGTGGTGCGGGGTTTTTGCATTGCGGCTCCGTCGGTGGCAGAGCACGAGCGTTTTCTTACGTTTATTGAAAAAGAACTCGTACCCCGAAAAGTGAACACGCTGGTGCTACGGGTGGATTACAACTACGAGTTTAAGTCGCACCCCAAGCTGCGCGACGAAAAAGCGCTTTCCAACAAGCAGGTGAAGCAGCTCGTGAAGCTTTGCCAAAAAAACGGCATCAACCTTATTCCGCAGATCAACCTGCTGGGGCACCAGTCGTGGGCCAGTACTACCCAGAACCTGCTGCGCGTGTACCCGCAGTTTGACGAAACGCCCCACGTACAAATGCCCGAAAAGTACGTCTGGCCCAACGCCGACGGCCTCTACTGCAAAAGCTACTGTCCGCTGCACCCGGAGGTACACGGCGTGGTGTTTGATCTGGTGGATGAAATCATGGAAGCCTTTGAAGCCACGGCCTTCCATGCCGGCATGGACGAGGTGTTCTACATCGGTGACGACAAATGCCCCCGCTGCGCTGGGCGCGACAAGGCCGAGCTCTTTGCCGGAGAATTGACCAAAATTCGTAACCATCTGGCCCAAAAAAACCGCACGCTCTGGATCTGGGGCGACCGCCTGCTCGACGGCAAAACCACCGGCCTGGGCATGTGGGAAGGCAGCATGAACAACACGCACCGCGCCGTGGATCTGATTCCGAAGGACATCGTGATCTGCGATTGGCACTACAACCGCGCCGAGCCTACGGCGGCCTACCTGGCCCTGAAGGGCTTCAACGTCATCACCTGCCCCTGGAACAAACCCCAAGTAGCCCTGGACCAGTACCAGGCTTTCAAAAATTTCAAAAGTACCTCCAACGCCCAGCTTGCCCCCAGGTACCTGGGTATGATGCAGACCATCTGGACGGGAGCCGGTAATTTCATGGATATTTACTACGGCACGCGCCCCGTCGAGGAGCCGCAAAAAGGCCAAGTAAACTGCTTTGTGCAGCTTTTTGAAGCCATGGGCCAGTAGGTACCTTTATTACTTTTGCTAAATGGCTCCCTCTCCGCGCATTGCCTCAATTGATGTTTTCCGGGCGCTCACGATGTTCCTGATGATCTTCGTGAACGACCTCTGGACGCTCCGCGAAGTACCCACCTGGCTCGAACACAGCGCCGCCCAGGACGACGCCATGGGCCTGGCCGACGTGGTGTTCCCGGCGTTTCTGTTCATCGTCGGGCTGTCGATCCCCTTTGCCATTGCCGCGCGCAGCGCCCAAGGCGAGGGTACTTTTACGCTCCTGAGGCACATCGGTGCGCGTACCTGGGCGCTGCTGCTGATGGGGCTTTTTATTGTTAATCTCGAAAGTACCAATGGCGCGGGCATGGTACTGAGCAAGTACCTCTGGCAACTCCTGATGGTGCTGGGCTTCTTCCTGATCTGGAATGTGTACCCCGCTGGCAAAAAGTACCTGGCACTAAAGGTACTTGGGTACCTGCTGCTGCTGGGGTTGGCGGTGGTATACCGGGGCGGCGACGCCTCGCAAACAACCTGGATGCAAACCCACTGGTGGGGTATTCTGGGGCTGATCGGCTGGTCGTACCTGCTTTGCGCGCTGGTTTACGTACTTTTCGGCGACCAGCTGGTACCTATCCTGCTGGCCTGGCTTTTCTTCCTGGGCTTCAACCTCGCCGATTTTGCGGGTACCTTGTCGTTTCTGGATGGTGTTAAAAAGTACGTCTGGATTGTCGGAAGCGGCTCCATGCCCGCCTTCGCCATGGCCGGTGTGGTGGCCTCGGTGATTTACCGTCGCTACGCGGGGGTACTTACGCCGTACCAGTTTTTGAGCATACTGCTCGGGCTGGGTGCACTGTGTTTGCTGGTTGGGTTTGGCCTGCGGCCTTTCTGGGGTATTTCCAAGATCCGCGCCACGCCCGCCTGGGTAGGTATCTGCTCGGGGGTCAGCTTCGGGGCCTACGCCTTGCTTTTCTGGGTCGTGGATGTACAAAAGCGCCAGGCCTGGGCCAAGGTACTTCGGCCCGCGGGCGTGGCTACGCTTACCTGCTACCTGGTTCCGTACATCTGGTACGCCGTCATAACGCTGGTGGGCCTGGCGTTGCCTATGTACCTGCGCACGGGCCTGGTCGGGATTCTCAAATCCCTGATCTTTTCGCTGGTCATGATCGTGCTGACGGGCGGCCTGCTGAAAGTGGGCGTAAGGCTGAAAGTGTAGAAGGGGGTACTTTGGTTATTGAATCAGCGTAATGATTTTCTGTGCCACTAGATTATAAACCGCCGTTTTGACCGTACCGGCTTTGCGGATAATACTATTTTTATCAGCCGTAAAGATGCGGGTAGGGCGTATGTAGGAATCGGAAGGCAAAGTACCCTCGCTAAAATCTTCCTTGATAAGCGGTACTGCAAAAGCGTCTTTGGTATTTTGAGAGGTGATTTGGCATAGCAGAATATCATCACCGGGGAGGTCGGCCAGCACTAAAGTCGGGCGCCTTTTGGAGCCAGACAAGTCAGAAAACGGAAAAGGGATTACTACTACGTCACCTTTTACAAATCTTCCCATGCTTTGTCTTCTTCTGTAGTTAGCCACTCTTTGGCCAATACTTTTTCGCTGGCCAAGTGAGTCATAGGCGTATCGGTGAGGAGTACTTCTTCGGTAGCATCATCAATGGTAAAAGCAATAACTTCTACTTGTCTTCCCACAAAGTTTTGGGGTAGTTTAATAGAAATATTTTGCTGGTCAGGAGTTACAATGGTACGTATCATGGCGGTTTATGAACATAGGATCTAAGGTAAATGTAGCCTTTTTTTATCATAACGAAAAAAGAAAACAAGAATCAAAGGCCAACACTGGTCATCATCGTGCTGACGGGCGGCCTGCTGAAAGTGGGCGTAAGGCTGAAAGTGTAGAAGGGGGTACTTTGGTTATTGAATCAGTGCCCTAGGCACGCAATCTTTATAGCTAAGGCCCCCGAATTCTGTTCTGCCACGCGCCTTTAGGTACGAAACCACTACCACTCGTTGCGTACCCAAAGGCACACGGAATGGATCAAGAAACCCGTTTTCCTATATACATTCGACCGCTACGTGGCCAACAAGGCTCGCCAGGGTTTATACCGTAACTACCTGCCCGTCGACGGCGTAGGCAAGCTCCAGCTGGTCGAGCTGATCCAGCATTTCCTGGTCCAAATGCGTGAGCAGGATTTTCTTATGGCCTAGCTCGGGGAGCCGCTGACGCAGGGTGAGGTAGTTGAGGTGGCCCTTGACCTGGGTGTCATAAAAATTACACTCGCAGATAAACAGATCGGCGTCGCGGGCCAGGTCTAGGAGGGTGTCGGTCCATTCGGTATCGCCCGAGTAGCTGATCACCTTTCCGGCCACGCTGATCCGGAGCCCGTGCGGCAGGGCCGCTTCGGTATGGACAACCGGGTAGGCCTGCACGCTAAGGTACTTGGTGGTTAGCGTTTCGTAGGGTTGGTATTCAAGAAAGTTAACCTGGATTTTTTCAAGTACCTCCGTGCCCGGATAAAGTACCTCCAGCAGGCGGATGATCCGTGGGCGAGCCCCCGGCGGACTGATGATCGTGAGCGGCCGGGCGCGTTTGGTGACGGCGGCGTCCAGCAGCAGGAAAGGTACCCCGCCGAAGTGGTCGCCGTGAAAATGCGACAGGATGATCACATCCACGTCCTCCGACTTGAGGCCGCGCTGCTTCAGGCCGGGCAGGGTAGTAGCGCCGCAGTCGATCAGGAACCGCACCGACGGCGCAGCTACGTAAAAGCAGGTGTTGAGAAGGCCGCCGCTGCCGAAGGCGTCGCCGCTGCCCACTACGGTTAGCTGAAGGGTACTCATAGGGATCGGAGAATCATGAAATAGCAAGGTACTTTCAGGCGAAGCGAGGTACCTGGCGAACTATAAAGCCGAATAAACTAGGCCGTTTGAAAGAGCAGAAAGAGGAACAACGCCAGCCACAGCACGTCCACAAAGTGCCAGTAGGTAGTGATGAGTTTTAGTTTGAGGCGGTTGGGTGGGTTGACGCTGTACACGAAGGCATCAACGTAGGTTTTATTAATGAGGGCCTCACGGAAGCACTTCCCTAAGAAGTAAAGCCCGCCGAGAATATGCAGCAAATGCAGGCCCGAAAGCAGGTACACAAACCCCACCGCCGGATTGTTGCGCATGATGAGCCCCTCTTGCTTAAGTACCACCCAGCCCGTTACCTGTAAAATGGCAAAGAGGATGCCGAGAAAAAAAGTACAAGCCATACCGGTGCGGTACAGGGCAAATTCTTCGGTTTGAAAAGCGCGGTTGGCCTCGTGGAGCGTGACGCTGCTCAGCGTCACGGCCAGGGTACTTAGCCAAAAGACGCCCGGCAGGGTAGTTAGCTGCCAGGTAGGGCCTTCTTCGCGAAGGGTATAGATGATGATGAGAATGCTGAAGATCAACACACTCCCGCCAATGCCGAGCCATAGCAGGAAATGGAGCGGTTCGCGACGCTTCGTAAAAGGATTTCGCTGAGAACGAGTGCTATGCTTTGTGGACATATATACCTGCAAGTTGGGAAGCGAGAAAGCCTAAGAGGTCAAATGTAGCACTTTAGCGGCATAAAACGTTTCCTGTCAATGAATTTTGAACGAGAAATTTCCCGTTAATTTCAAATTAGTTCTCCTTGCCAAACGGCATAGCCGTCAAAATTGTTTGCCAGATTGGGTTCATTTTCAAAAATTCCGTAGAGCGTCGAGCCCGAGCCGCTCATGCTGGCGTAGCGCGCCCCGAGCTCATAGAGCCGCTGCTTGATGCTCGGCAGCACGGGGTACTTAGGAAAAAGCGAAGCCTCAAAATCGTTGGAAATGGTACCTGGCCAGTCGGTGATGGGTTGTTGCAGCAGGTACCTTAGGTCTTGCTCGGGCTGCCGGGGCCGCACGCCCGCGTAGGCCTCGGCGGTAGCAATATGAATGCCCGGATTGACGAGCACGATCCAACGGCCCGTGAGGCGCAGCGCTATATCTTCAAACTCATCGCCCTTGCCGTAGCAGTACTTGGGGGTATTTTCAATAAAAAAAGCGCAGTCGCTGCCGAGCTGACGGGCGTAGGCTTGCTGTTGCTCGGTAGGTACTTGCAGGCCAAAAAGCTGCGAAAGTACCTTGATCATGAAAGCGGCGTCGGCCGAGCCGCCCCCCAGGCCCGCCCCAATGGGAATGGCCTTCAGCAAGTGGATGGATACGGGCGGCAGGGGGTAGTCGCGGGCCAGGAGCCGGTAGGCTTTTACGCACAGGTTGGACTCGGTACCTTGCTCGCCGCCCGGAATGGGCAGCCCGGAAGCCTGAAACGTGAGCTCCGGCGCGGGAAGTACCTCCAGGGCGTCGGACCAGCCTACGGGGTAAAAACACGAAGCCAGGTTATGAAAGCCATCGGGCCGCTTCTCGGTGATGTAGAGCCCGATGTTGATTTTTGCGTTGGGGAAAACAACCATAAACTACCTTATAAAAAGTACCTTTGCGGCGCAAATATCCGTAATTGTGCGCGTACTTGAGGTACTTTCTTTTTACCGAATAAACAACACTTTGAACTCGGTGCGGCGGTTGCGTTGGTGTTCTTCTTCGGTGCAAAGTACCCCGTCTTTGCACTGGTTGAGCAGCGCGCTTTCGCCGTAGCCTTTGGCGGTGAGGCGGCTGCGGGTAATGCCCTTCGATGCCAGGTAGTTGAGGGCGGCCTTGGCGCGGCGCTCGGAGAGGTACTGGTTAAATTCCGCGTTGCCCTGGCTGTCGGTATGGGCGCCAATCTCGACGCGGAGCGAGGGGTACTTGCGCATGGTCGCTACCATCTTGTCCAGCTCACGGGCGGCTTCGGGACGGATCTCCCACTTGCCCGAGTCGTAGTGGATTTTATCCAGCGTCACCACGTCCCCTACCTTGAGCATTTTCAGGTCGGCCGATACAAACTTGGGCTCCGACTTCACCGGGATCTTCTTGATGGCGCTCGTATAAGTACCGTACTGAGACTTCGAGGCCACCAGTGTGTAGTCACAGCCTTCCAGCAGCTCAAACTGGAAGCGCCCGTTGGGCCCGGTGACTGTCTGTTTTATCGAGCCATCGCACTCGTTTTTCAGGATAAGCTTTACGCTTTCGATGGGCGTTTTGTCCGATTCGCTCGTGACCGTGCCGCGCAGGGTAGGTTTGGTTGGCGGGGTGTCGCTGTCGTCTTCGGTATCATTCAGGCCGGTCGACATGCGAGCGGGGGCCGCCAGGTCGGTGTCGGTAGAAGTCATGAATTTCAGCAGCGACGCTTCCAGGCGCGTGGGTTTGTCGTCGGTGAGGCCCTTGGTCGAGAAGCCCAGAATACCCGACACGTACCCATCGAGCGAAAGCTCAAACAGGAAGTCATTGTTGGCCTCCAGGCAAATGTTGATTTCGCCGTTGGCATTGGTGTAGAGTTCCTGCTCCTCACGTCCTTCGCCCCGGGCTTTTACGGTAATAGTCACGCTGTCCAGGGGTATGTTGGATTGCTCTTCGAAGATACGGAGCGTCAGGTTGCGGCATCCGTAGAGCGAGGTTTCGCGCACGAAACGAAAAATGTCGTCGTCGCCCCGAAGCCGGTTGCTACTCAGGTACCCCGTAGTCCGGTTGCCGTCGGTGATCAGCCCAAAGTCGTCTTTGGACGAGTTGAGCGGGGCGGGCAAATGCGAAACTCTCTTGGTGATGGTACCGTTGGCGAGCTCGGCAAAGTAAATATCCAGGCCCCCCAGGCTGGGGCGGCGGCCGTTGGAAGCAAAGTACAGGTGGCCGTTTTCGTCCACAAAGGGGAACATCTCGTCGCCCTTGGAATTGATCTCCGGGCCCAGGTTGAGCGGTGCCGACCAGCGGCCGTTGTCCCACTGGGCTACGTAGAGGTCCGTGCCGCCCAGGCCGCCGGGGCGGTCCGAGGCGAAGTACAGCAACTTGCCGTCGCGGCTTAGCGACGGGTGGCCGGTAGAGTACTGGTCGTTGCTAAAGGGTAGTTCCTGGACGTTGGCCCAGCCGCCGTCGCGGAGGTCGGCCGAGTAGAGCTTGAGCTTATTGACGTTATCGGTGCTCTTGCTGGACTTCCCTTCGTTGTAGTTGTTGCGCGTAAAAATAATACGGCTGCCGTCGTCCGAGAACGTCACCGGGCCTTCGTGGTAGCGGGTGTTGAGGTCTTTGCTAAACTCCTGCGCGCTACTGCCTTTGCCGGAGGTACTTTGGGAAGGTTGATTGTTCAGTCCCGCCGCGAAATCAAAAGGAGCGTAGGTACCCGTGGTGCGGGAGTCGTTGGCGGTGGGGCGGGTGTAGTTGTCGCGGCCCAGCACGCGGGTGTTATGGCGCGAGGAGGCCGTCGGCTTGGCAACCGGCACCTCTTTGCCGTCAGGCCCAAGTACCCCTACGGCACTGAGGTCGTGGCGGCTGGGGACGTAGTAAAGGTCCAGAAAGCCTTTGTTGGTAGACGTAGAGGAGCTCCCCGTACCCTTGCCCGCCACGTACACGAGCCCGTCGCGGAAGTAGGCCGGGCTGAATTCGGCATTGGTGGAGTTGATGCTCAGGTTTTCGACCCGGTACGTTACGCTGGCGCTGCCTGGCGCGGGGTTAGTAAAGCCGGGAAGGGTTTCGGGGCTGGTCTTGAATTCTTCGTAGAGAGCGTACATCGCCTGCGCCTCCTGCAGCTTTCCGTTACTACCCAAGGCCTGGGCAAAGTAGAGGTAGGCCTGGCGGTGGCGCTCGGTGGGCTCGCCGAGCTCGAGCAGCTGACGAAAACTGTGCTCCGCTTTTTGGTGATCGCCCAGCTCCATGTAGGCGTAGCCCAGGTTAAACAAAATATCCTGGCGGTCGTTGGAGGAGAGGGCGTTGTTGAGAAGCAACTGGCTGTAGTCACTGGCCGCCTGCGCGTAGGCTTTGCTGTAGAAGGCGCGATCGGCCTGCTGCCGGGTACCGTCTGACTGGGCATGCGTTAGCGTACTCCCCAGAATCAGGAGTAGCAGCAGCCCGCCGCGTAAAACCCTTTGAATGCAACTACTTTGTACCACAGCGTAAAAACATAGGTATGGCATGAATGTGTATAGTGTGTGTGTAATAGATCCCCTCTCCCTAAGTACCTCGCCGAAGCAAATCCGGCCATCTACTTTTCAACGCTTGGCAGGCCTGTTTCGGTTCGAAGCAGCACAAAATAATGGCTTGCCCAGGGCTCGCAGGGGTACTTTGGCGCGAAAGGTACCGTACACGAAATCCATGCCAATTTGTAAATGAGGTATTTTTGATTAAAATAATTTTATTGATTATAGCTATTGTACAAACAACAGCGGTAACTTATGGCGCCTTACCAACTACTCCTCTTAGCAGGTAGTTATAAGCATAAATCATGCCATGCTTTGGCTTTATAAAGGGTATTTTGGCGGGCTACGGCCCTGAGACTTTGCTAACTTTTATTCAATATGCTACAAGGAAAAACAGTATTTATCACCGGCGCGAGCCGGGGCATTGGCCTGGCCATTGGGGTACGGCTGGCGCAGGAAGGGGCCAACATTGTGATCGCGGCCAAAACCGCCGACGCCCACCCCAAACTACCCGGTACTATCTACTCCGCGGCCGCCGAAATAGAGGCGGCGGGGGGGAAGGCACTCCCGCTGGTGGTGGACATCCGGGACGAAGAGCGCGTGGCTTGGGCCGTAGCCGAGGCCGTAAGTACCTTCGGCGGCATCGACGTGCTCATCAACAACGCCAGCGCCATCAGCCTTACGCCTACGCTGGATACCGACATGAAGCGCTACGACCTCATGCACCAGATCAACACCCGAGGTACTTTCCTGACCAGCAAGCTGTGCATTCCGCACCTGATGCAGGCCGAAAACCCCCACGTGCTCAACCTCTCGCCCCCGCTCAGCATGGAGACGCGCTGGTTTGCACCCCACGTGGCTTATACCATGGCCAAGTTTGGGATGAGCATGTGCGTGCTGGGCATGGCCGGGGAGTTCAAAAAGTACGGGGTAGCCTTTAACGCGCTGTGGCCCCGCACGGCCATTGCCACGGCCGCCGTCAAGAACCTGCTGGGTGGTGAGGAGTCGGTGCGCCGGTGCCGCACGCCCGAGATCATGGCCGATGCCGCCTACCACATCCTGACGCGCCCCAGCCGCGACTGCACGGGTAATTTTTTTGTGGATGAAGAGGTACTTCGGCAGGCAGGCGTCACGGATTTTACCCCATACCAGGTCGATACTACCCTGCGCGACGAAGAGCTCATGCCCGATTTTTTTCTTTAATCAAAAAACGGCCCAGGTACCTGGCCCAAAGCAGCTTGGTTCGGGCCGGGTACCTGGGCCGCTCCGGATAGGATCTTTGAAAGTACCCCGCAGGAAGTACATGGAGACAGGGGTAGCCTTGGGAAGAATTGCAGTACATGAAAGTTCGTTTTTTTGGTGAAGGCCATTTTCAGCCTTCATGTATCCCTTTTGAAGTATTTGTTAATTTACAAAGGAGAAACTATTGTTTTTTGAGGTAGCCAGCTTAAATTGCCGTGACCCCGTATAATTATGTATTGGAAAAAGGCAAGGAATGCTCCTCGTCGCTGCCCGGATGAAAAATGAAAAATCCATGAAGCTGGTTGTGCCTTATCCGCGAGACAGCAGGCAGCTAGCGACCGCTAGAGTTGGCAAAGCCGAAAGCGGGCTTTGTGAATGGGTTTTTCGGGCAAGAAAAGCATCTTTTCCGAGCGCGCTGTACCTACTGGCGGTGCTTATGGTGGGGAGCCTCGTGCCCGCGGCGTTCAGCCAGCCCCTCACCGTAAACCTCACGCCGCTGAGCAGCCCCAACGGCCTGTCGCAGCATACCATCCATTGCATTTTTCAGGATAAGTACGGCTTCATGTGGTTTGGTACCCAGGATGGCCTGAATAAGTACGACGGCTACCGGGTGGTGGTTTATAAACACCAGCGTCATAATCCGAACACCTTACCGGCCAATCACATCACCTCCCTTTGTGAAGATGCCGAAGGTGCCTTGTGGGTAGGTACGCGCACCGGCGGTCTTAGTAAGTACAACCGCGAGCAGGATTCCTTCACGACGTTCAGACAGGACGGCTCGAAGGCACATTCCTTGAGTAGTAATAGTATCAACGTTGTGTGCCGCGACCAAAGGGGGAACCTCTGGGCGGGAACCGCCGCCGGCTTACATCTTTTTGATAAAAAAATCGGACAGTTTCGGCGCTACGCGCTACGCACGGAGAAGCCAACAAAGCTGGGTACTTTGGCTATTCTGGCGCTATTTGAAGATAAAAAACGTAACTTTTGGGTAGGTACCTCCGAGGGATTAGGGCTCCTGAATAGAGACACCGGGGCCTTCAGCCTCTTTACCCCTACGCCGCAGGGCGCGGGCGGTACCACCCATCGTTCCGTCAATACCATCAACGAAGACGAAAACCAGCAACTGTGGATAGGTACCAATCATGGATTATACCTGTTCAATAAAGCGGAAGGTACCTTTTCGGCTTTTGGCATCGACCCGGACGAGAATTCGGCCGGGGGCTTCAATCCCATTTTTTCTCTGGCCAAAACCCGAGGGAACAGATTCTGGATTGGTACCAATACCACCTTGCAGCTCTTTGATGCTACCCAAAAGCGGCTTATACCCATCAGCGACCAAACGGATGGCGATAGCCGGATGCCCAATGACGGCATCTATTCCTTGCTGGAAGATAAAGCGGGGGTACTTTGGATAGGTACTACCAGCGAGGGAATCTTGAAATACGACCGGAACCTGACGTTATTCCCTTCCTTCAAATCGTCGTTGACCAATGCGCCCTCCGCCAAGAATATCATCCGGGGCCTGGCCGAGGACAAAAGCGGCAACCTGTACCTGGCTACCGACCAGGGGCTGGAGTATTTTATACGGTCGGACGGCTCGTACAGGTCTTTTCGTCACAACGCCAACAATAAAAATAGCCTGCTAAGCAACTATACGACGGCCGTCCTGACCAGCCGAAAAGACGGGAGCGTGTGGGTAGGTACTTACAGCAACGGACTGGACCGCCTGAACCCGCTCACGGGTACTTTCGAACACTTTACCAAAGGCGAAGGCGCCTACGCTATAACCAGCAATTCCATCGATGCTTTGTTGGAAGACCGCCGGGGAAACATCTGGGTAGGTACCGACCAGGGCGGCCTGAATGTATTCGATCCAACGACCCGCGTTTTTACCAAGTACCTCCACGAGGCGGGCAACCCAAAGAGTATAGCGGACAATACTATTCTGGCCCTGTATGAAGATAAAAAAGGGAAGATATGGATTGGGGGCTACTCCAATGGCGTCAGCATCTATGATCCGGAGACCGGGCAATTTTCGCAGCTAAACACCCACAACAGCGACCTCACCAGCGATATCGTCAGCGCCTTCCACGAGGATCGTAAAGGTACCATGTGGATAGGCACCATGGAAGGCGGCCTGAACGGCTATAACCCTCAGACCCGCAGCTTTCAAGCTTTTACTGAGCAAAACGGCCTGCTTAACAACACCATCAACTACATCACCGAAGACGCCAGCGGGAAGCTATGGATCAGTACCAACCAGGGTATTACCCGTTTTGATCCGGCGAAGAAGTCGTTCCAGAATTTTGGCAAATACAATAACCTGAAAAGCCTGGAGTACAACCTGGGGGGAGGCGTGAAACTGAGTAGCGGGGAAATTGCGCTGGGGAGCATCAACGGCTTTACCATCGTGGACCCCCAACAAATTGCGGTGAATCGCAATAAGCCCGTGGTGGCGTTAACCAATTTTGAACTATTCAACCAGGCGGTCGTCGTGGGCGGCAAGGACTCGCCCCTTACGCAGTCCATCCAAACCACCGAGGAACTAACGCTGCAATACGCGCAGTCGGTATTTACCATCGAGTTTGCGGCCTTGGACTTCACCATTCCCGAAAAAAACCTGTACGCCTACCGGCTGGATGGCTTTGACCGGGACTGGAACTACGTCGACAACGAGCGTAAAGCTACTTATACCAATTTATACCCAGGTACTTATACCTTTCGGGTCAAGGCGGCCAATAACGACGGCGTTTGGAGCGAGCAAGAGACCACGCTCAAGATAAACATCATAGCGCCTTTCTGGATGACGCTGTGGTTCAAGGTGCTTGGGGTATTGCTGCTGCTGGGTGGGGCTGTGCTGTTTTATACGTACCGCATCAATTTTCTGCAAAAACAGCAAACGAAGCTGGAACGCGTAGTACAGGAGCGCACGCTACAAATACGGGAGCAGGCCAGCCATCTCAAAAAGCTCAACGAAGAATTGCAGGTACAAGCCGAGGAGATGCAGGCGCAGTCGGAGGAGCTACAGGTACAATCGGAAGAACTGTACACGCAGTCGGAGGAGCTGCGGTTAAAGACGATCTCCCTGGAGGTACTTAATCAAAAATTGATTGAACAAAAAGCCGAGGAAGAAAAAGCCCGTCTGCTGGCAGAAGAAGCCCAGCAGGAAGCGCACAAGGCCAATTTGGCCAAAAGTACCTTCTTAGCTACCATGAGCCACGAAATACGCACGCCCATGAACGGAGTGCTGGGAATGGCCGCTTTGCTTTCGGACACTCAGCTGGACAACGAACAGTCGGAGTACACGGAAGCCATCCTGAACAGTGGCGAGGCACTCTTGAATGTGATCAATGACGTACTTGATTTTTCAAAAATTGAATCGGGAAATCTGGAACTTGACGAGCATACTTTTGAGCTGAGAAAATGCGTAGAAGATGTGCTGGAGATCTTTGCGCCCAAGATCGCGGATGCGGGCATCAGCCTTATTTATCAGCTCGACGATCTGGTTCCGGCCCACATCGTGGCCGACAGCCTGCGGCTCCGGCAGGTACTGATCAACATGGTGGGCAACGCGGTGAAATTTACGCACCAGGGCGAAGTCTTCGTGGGGGTTTCGGCCCGCCAGATGCAAGAGGAGGACCTGGAGCTTCGCTTTGAAATCAGGGATACGGGCATCGGGATTGCCGAAGATCAACGGACTAATTTATTCAAGGCCTTTAACCAATTGGACTCTTCGATCACCAGAAAGTATGGCGGGACGGGGCTAGGGCTGGTTATTTGTAAGCGCCTGGTAGAGCTGATGGGCGGGCGCATTACCGTCAATAGCCAGCTGGGAAAAGGTACTTCGTTTATTTTTACGATTCGGGCCAGGCAAGGTACCGTACCCTCAAGCCAGACCCCGGAGCTCGACAGCATCTGCGAAGGAAAGAAGGTACTTATCATCGACAACCACGAGACCAACCGGAGGATCATCCGGATTCAGCTACAAAAATGGGATATGCTGGCTACGGCGGTGGCTTCCGGGCAGCAGGCGCTGGAGCTACTTTCGGCTCAGCCGGACCTGGATCTCATTGTTGCGGACATGCAGCTGGCGGACATGGCGGGCATTGAGCTGGGCCAGCGGATCAAAGGCCTGGCACCGGATATTCCGATTGTGGCTCTCAGCTCCATCGGGGATGAAAGCAAGAAAAAGTACCCCGACTTGTTTGCCGCGTTGCTCACTAAGCCCGTGAAGCACCATCATTTGCACGAGGTACTTAAGGCGGCCCTGCGAAAGGAAAAACCCCAGCCCGTAGAGAAAAAGAAGCCTAACCTTTCCAAGGCATTTGCTCTGGATTATCCTTTTAAGATCCTGGTGGCGGAAGATATTTTGATGAACCAAAAGCTTATCATGCTGGTGCTGGGCAAGCTGGGGTACCAGCCCGACCTGGCCAATAACGGGCAGGAAGTACTGGACATGATGCAGCACAAGAAGTACGACATTATATTAATGGATATTCAGATGCCCCAGGTAGATGGCTTGGAAGCTACGCGGCTGATTCGTAAAACGTACGGAGCAAAACCGTTGATCGTAGCCATGACCGCCAACGCGCTCAGCGAAGACCGGGAGAATTGTTTCAAGGCGGGTATGGACGCCTATATGTCAAAACCCATCAACCTGGAGCTGTTGGTCAACTGCCTGAAAGATATGTTTAACACCTACCAAGCCGAAAATAATCAAATGGGCTAATACCAATGACAAGTACCCCTGCCAACTACCTTGGGCCCTCCTCCTTTTGGGCGGACGCTTTATTTGACTTTTCTACTTTTACGAGCCTTTAAAAACAGCTTGAGCTTTATTTGCCAGGATTGAGTATATATGAAATTCCACGTCTTGCTACTACTTGTATTTGCTACCTCATACCTTCCCGTGCACGCGCAAAGCGATAAGGGGACCGTCTCCGGAAAGGTTACGGATTCGCATGGCTTGCCGCTGCCCTCGGTGAGTATCAGCCTGCCAGGAACTACCATGGGTACTTTGACCGACGAAAAAGGGAATTATTATTTAAAAGTACCCGCCGGTAGCTACAAAATACTAGCCAGTTCGGTGGGGTACTTTCCGGCTGAAATAGAAGTAATCATCCTCCGCGACCAGGCCACGGATGTACCTATAGAGCTGGCTCCGGCGGCCATTATGATGCAGGATGTACGGGTGTCGGGCGTGAAAATAAATAGCGCCACGGCCACCCGTACGTTGATGCAAATCCAGGATGTACCCCAGTCCATTGCGGTACTTGGCCAGCGGGTGATCCGCCAGCAAGCCGCTTTTGACCTGGCCACCCTGACCCGAAACATCAGCGGGCTTACCTTCACGGGTAACTACGGCGGGGCGGGCTCTTCGCAGTTTTTCAATGCGCGGGGGTTTGATCTGAACGACGCCCAAAACTACCGCTGGAACGGCATGATGATCTGGAACTGGGGCAACCACTACGCCGACAACATCGAGCAGATGGAGTTTTTAAAGGGGCCTGCTTCCATTCTTTTTGGAGACGTAGCGCCGGGGGGCGTGATGAACTTTGTGACCAAGAAACCCCTGAGTGAATTCGTGACCAACCTGAATTTCAAAACGGGTTCGTGGGGGCTACTGAGGCCGTCGGTGGATATTACCGGGCCGCTCAGTCGGGATCGTTCCCTGCGGTTTCGGTTGAATGCATCGCTCGAAAACAGCGGCAGCTTCCGCGACAACGTGACGTCGGAGCGCACACTCATAGCGCCTACACTGGCGTGGGACATCACGCCCAAACTATCCGTGCAGGCCGAAGCGGTCTTCAAAAAATCCCGTGCTACCGATGATGCGGGCCTGGTGTCGCCAGACGGCACCGTAGCAGGCCTGGGTACTTTAGCGCCTTCGCTCTACCTGGGCGATCCGGCACGCAACTACCTTCATCAGGACCAAAGCTACTTTCTGACACTCACCTACGAGCTAAGCAAAACCTGGCGTATACGCTCCACCGGCTTTTATAGCCAAGCCTCCAGCCGTCCCTTCGGAATGTGGTTTGACCAGCCCGATGCCAACGGCAATTTTGCTCGCCGGGAGTACGGTTTTAATCAAAAATCCGGTAATGGCTCGGCCAACTTCGACGTGTACGGGAGCTTCTATAGTGGGGCCATCAAGCACACTATTTTAGTTGGGGCCGAGTACCAGGCAACGGGTTACCGCCAAACCAACGCCGGTGAGCTTCACCTACTGGATACATCCAATATCTACCGTCCTATTTTCAGGAAACTACCCGCCATAGAGCCACCCACGGCTCCTTACCGTCCGTACGTTTCAGTTTTGGCGCGGTCTGGCCTCTATGTGCAGGACCAGCTCATGTTCTTCAACGAAAAACTCCACTTACTGCTTGGCCTTAGGGCGGGCACAACCCGGCAGGGAAACCACTACTACCAGGACCAGCTGCCCGGCACAGAATACGAAGGATATACGGATGACATCATCAGGAAGCAGGTACTTACGCCCCGGCTTGGGCTGGTTTTTAAACCGCAGCCTTGGGTTTCGCTCTATGCTTCCTATGCCGAAGGGTATGAAGTCAACGCACCGGATCTTTTTGCCCAAAACTACCAAGAGTACCGGGTGCCGCCCCCCACCAACAGCAATCAGCTGGAGCTGGGATCAAAAGCCAATGTACTGGATAATAAGCTGGGTGTGACGCTGAGTCTTTTTCAGATTAACAAGCACAATCCCTACGGCTATGTGTACCTGGACCCAGAAAATCCTAATTTCGACGAGTATGTGGTGTACTACGAGGGCCACCACCGTAGCCGGGGCATCGAGCTTGATGCCGACGGAAAGCTCCTGCCTACCTTGTTTCTTACGGCGGGCGCCGCCTATACCCAAACCCGCGTCATGGCTGACCCCGGCTACCCTACGGGCAATGTACTGCCCAATGCGCCCAAGGTGACGGCTAACGCGTGGCTTCATTATGAGCCGAGTGGCGTAGTAAAAGGCTTTTCGGTGGGGACGGGTTTGTTTTATAAAGGGAAGTTCTTTTCGGGGCTCGTCAACGACCCCAACCTGCAGATACCCGCCAGCTATACCCTGGACGTAGCCCTAGGATACCAGTACCGACAAATGAGCGCTCAACTGAACGTCGTGAATCTGACCAACCAGGTAAGCTACCTCAACCCCTGGCAGTTTAATCTATTCGATGTCCGGCCGCTTCGCCAGTTTGTTTTAACCCTGAACTGCAAGCTAAGTAAGCCGCGAAGCCAATAAAGGGGGTACTTGTAAAAGGGTACTTGGCGGAAATAAGGCTACGGCCCCAGGTGGAGCTTCATGCCTTCGTGGCTAGCCACAAAGCCCAGCGCTTCATAAAACCGCTGGGCGTCGGGCCGTTTTTTGTCGGTAGTAAGCTGGAGCAGGTGCGCGCCCTTTTCTTTGGCACGACGAATCGCGTACTGGAAAACCGCCGTACCGATGCCCTGCCCCCGGTAGGTCGCTTTTACCCGGACGGCCTCAATCTGCGCCCGGATGCCACCCTGGTGGGTCAGGTACTGAATAAAGCTCAGCTGAAAGGTAGCTATTATTTCTCCGGCACTTTCCACCACCGTCAGCTCCTGGTGCGGGTCACTGGCGATGATGGCAAAAGCCTGCAGGTAGGAGTCGGGCAGGGGTACCTGAAATTTTTCCCGGGTTGTGCCCAGAGTATCGTCTGCCAGCATACCCACAATCTCGGCTAAGTCGGCTGCGGTGGCTAGCCGGTAGGTCCATTCCGTGCTCATGTTTTTTTGGTCAGCGCTATTCTCCCCAACGCCAGTCTTTGCCCAGGATGAGCTCCTGCTTCAGGCCCTGTTGAATGAGGTAGTCGCGGGTTTGGGGCTGCGTGAGCTGTTGCACCGGGAGTTTTTTGGTGCTAGTGAGCGCGTGAAGGTACATGGAAGCAATGCGGACGGTATTTTCCAGCTGCTGCTTATCCACCAGGTCAAAGTTATCGCAGTCGGCGTGGTAGCATTGCAGCACGTTGGGAGCCAAACTACCCGACAGGCTGGCCACCGGAATGCCTTCCAGCATAAAGGGCTGGTGGTCGCTGTGCAGGCCGGCCCGGCTCATGTACTGGTTGCCGTAATTCTCGTCTATTTTGCTCACGGCATCCCCAATTTCCTTAAATAAATCAGCCATTTCTTCCCGGCCAAAGGCATTAATTCCCTTGGGGTCGTTGGTCATGTCGAGGTTTAGCATGTACCGGATCTTGGCGGCCTGGCCCGTGCGGACGGCCTCGCGCACAAAGTGCTTGGAACCCAGCAGGCCCTGCTCTTCGCCCATAAACATCACAAACTGAATGGTACGTTCGGGCTTAATTTTCAGCGCTTTAAAAGTACGGGCAATATCCAGGATCGCAAAGGAGCCAATGCCGTTGTCGATGGCCCCCGTGGCCAGGTCCCAGGAGTCGAGGTGGCCGCCGATCACGACCTTCTCGTCGGATTTCCCTTTGAGCGTGGCAATGACGTTGCGGGCCTTGATGGGCTTGGAGAAATTACTCATGCTCACATGCGCTTCCAGCGGTCCTTCTTCGGCCATCCAGGCCCGCAGTTCGCGCCCGCTTTCGCTGGAAATACAGACGGCCGGAATCGCAATGAGCGCGCCGGTGACGGAGGCCGTGCCCGTGAGCAGGATTTTGCCCGGTGCCTGGTTCACCATGATGATCCCGCGCGCGCCGTACTGGATTGCCAGCGCCGTTTTTTCGGAGCGGTGCAGGTTTTTCTTGCCCGTAGTACCTACCATGCCAATGTTGGCCAGCGCTATTTTGCCTTTGACTTTTTCTTTGGCTGCTTCAAAATCTTCTTCCAATCCGTTGCCTACGTCCACGATGTCGGAGCTCAGGTCGGCCTCGACGGGCGAGTGCGCCAGCGACACCACCGCTACATCCCGGAAGTTGTCGCTGTTTTTGGGCGCAATGCTGAGCGTCACGGTGTCTCGCATCCACGATTCCACCTCAAAGGGCTGGTACTTTACGTCGCTGAATCCGTAGCTTTTCAACAGGTTGTAGGCGTACTCCTCGGCTTTTTGGCCGTTGGGGCTGCCGGTGAGCCGGTGCCCGATCTGCTGCGTGGCATCACCCAGCGTCTGGTAGGCTTTGCTATTCTTCTTTACTTCGGCGTCAATCCGGGCAAACGCTTTTCCCCATTCACTATCTTCACTACGAAAACCCACCGCCACCAGGAGGAATCCACCGGCCAGGACGGCTAAGAAGCGTTTTTTCATTTTTACGGTATTAAGTCGTCTCGTTCAGGTAACTTTCTGAGAATTAGAATCCTTTTTTTTATATTTTTCAAGGATGCCCAATCCGGAAACTAAATTAGGTAAGAATTTCATTTATTGCGTAGCCGCACCGGACAAAACCACCAGAAAACCCGAAAATTTATCCAATGACTTATTTTGACCAGGCCGCCGTTGCCCCGCAAGTACCTAAGCAAGAGATCCTTTTAACCATTCATAACGATCCCCGCACCGACCCTTACTATTGGCTGCGCGAAAAAGAAAATCCGGCGGTACGGGCTCAGCTGGAGGCCGAAAATACGTATACGGAAGCCGTGCTGGCACCCGTAAAGCAGTTTCGGGAAGAATTGTTTGAAGAAATGAAGGGGCGCATCAAAGAAAAGGACGAGTCGGTGCCGGTGCTGGACGGAAACTACTGGTACTACTCCCGCTACGAAGAAGGCATGGAGTACCCCCTCTACGCCCGCAAGTACGTCAGCCTGGACGCGCCCGAGGAAATCATGCTGGACCTCAACGAGCGCGCCACCGGGCAGGGGTACTACGACGCCACCTTCCCCGACATCAGCGACGACGAAACCGTGGCGGCCATTGGCGAAGATACCCTAAGCCGACGGCTCTATACCCTGCGCTTCCGCAACCTCACGACGGGCGAATGGTACCCGGACGTGATCCCGAACACCGAAGGCGGTCACTACGCCTGGGCGGCTGATAACCGTCATGTTTTTTACATCCGAAAAGACGAAGATACCCTGCTGGGCTACCAGGTGTGGCGGCATGAGCTGGGTACCGACGTACACGAAGACGTGCTGCTGTACGAAGAAGCCGACGACCAGTACTACCTGGCGCTTTACCGCATGAAGTCCAAAAAGTACCTTGCCCTGGTGGCCGACCACAACGGTGTAGCCACGGAGTACCGGCTGCTGAAAGCCGCCGAGCCGCAAGGTACTTTGGAGGTGGTGATTCCGCGGCAGCGGGGGCATGAGTACTCGCTGGAGCACGTGGAGGGTACTTTCTACCTTTTGACCAACCACGGCGGCGCCGAGAATTTCCGACTGGTGCAGGTACCTGAAGCGACCGCGGAGGTAGGTGATGTGGCGCACTGGCAAGAGATTATCCCGCACCGGCCCGATGTATACCTGGAGGGCCTGGAAGCATTCCGGGATTTTCTGGTGGTGCAGGAGCGCCGGGAAGGGCTGCTGCACCTGCGGGTACGGGCCCTGGCTACGGGCGAGGAGCACTACCTCAACTTCGGCGAACCGGCCTACACGGCCTACCTGAGTAGCAATCCGGCGCTCGACACCACCACGCTCCGCTACGGCTACACCTCACTCACCACGCCGAGCTCGGTTTATGAGTATGATATGGTTACGCGCGCCAAAACGCTGTTGAAGGAGCAGGAGGTGGTAGGTACTTTTGACCGCACAAAGTACACCACCGAGCGCTTGTACGCCCCAGCCCGCGACGGGGTACTTATTCCAATATCTATGGTGTACCGCAACGACTTCCCTCGCGACGGCAGCGGACCGGTACTTCAGTACGCTTACGGCTCCTACGGCATGTCCATGGACCCTACCTTTAGCTCCGTGCGGCTGAGCCTGCTCGACCGCGGCTTTGCCTTTGCGATTTGCCACATCCGGGGCGGACAGGAAATGGGCCGGGCCTGGTACGAAAACGGTCGCTTGCTGCGCAAGATGAATACCTTTCATGATTTTATCGACTGCTCGCTCTACCTGATCCAGCAGCGTTGGACCTCGCCCGAATGCTTATACGCCATGGGCGGCAGCGCGGGCGGCTTGCTCATGGGGGCCGTGGCGAACCTCCGCCCCGATCTCTACCACGGCATGGTGGCGCAGGTACCTTTCGTGGATGTGGTCACAACCATGCTCGATGACACCATTCCGCTCACCACGGGCGAGTACGAAGAGTGGGGCAACCCCAACGAGGAAACCTACTACGCCTACATGAAGTCCTACTCGCCCTACGACAACGTGACGCCCCAAAAGTACCCCAACCTACTCGTTACCACGGGCTTTCACGACTCGCAGGTACAGTACTGGGAGCCCGCCAAATGGGTAGCCCGGCTGCGCGAACTAACTACCGGCCCTAGGCTCATCCTGCTACACTGCGACCTGGAAATCGGCCACGGCGGCGCCTCGGGACGCTTCAAGCGCCTGCACGACTACGCCCTGGAATACGCCTTTTTGCTGGGCTTGGCGGGGAAGGTGGGGTAGTTTGCTGAACCACTGAGCGGAAAATGATGCGCCTTGGATTCGACCGACTTTTACCGACCAGCCTTCATAGTCATCATACTCAGACATAGCGGGATAAGTCCCAAAGACACGGCCAGGAAAATTCCGACGCGGAGGTAGTTTAGGGTCCGCCAGAGGGTAGTTTGGCGCAAGAGATCCGGTATTTGAGTTAAGTCTTCTGTATTCTGAAACTTGAGAATCATGGGCGCAAAGTACCCCAGCGTCCATACGCGTACGGCCACATGTACCATGAAAAGCAAGAGCAGGCCGTTTCGGATGGGCGCTAGTTTCCAGCAGAAAATAACGGCCAGGATGAACGTGATTTCGTGAAGGGAATGGATTACAATCCAGAAAGTTTTGAGGTCCAAACCGTGTTTTCCCCGAAGTAGCTGCAGCGACTCCGGCGGCGCGGCCGTCCATTTGGGCACAAGCACGGCCGTCTCAAAGAGTTGAGCCCCATTCATCAGAAAGTACGTTAGCGTAGTAATAAAAAGCCAAGTTTCGGCACGGGACAAATAGCTGGTAGAAATCGCTTCCATGGTCTTCACCTATTTTTCGTTTAGGTTGTTAGTCACTTCACTCATGAGGGCAATGGCTGCCACAAAGTACCTTTGGATCACCTGGAGTTCTGCCTCTGAAAAGGAGGTGATCAGGCTGGTTGTTTTTTCCTGGAGCTCGGCAAAAAGTGGCTCCAAAAGCTGCAAGATGTGCGGGGTATTGGGCGCAATGATAACCTTCCGCCGGTCGTCCGGGTCAACTTGTCTTTGTACGAGCTGCTTCTTTTCCAGCCGGTCTATCAGGCCGGTCACAGCTCCGGTGGTTAGGCCGGTGGCCTTGGAAAGCTCGCCGGCTGTCATGGCTCCGTTTTCCGTCAGAAGACCCAGGTACTTATGGTCGGTACCCGAAAGCCCCGCCTTCCGGGCAATGGCCTCGTGCATGAGCAAGGAAGAGTCGGAATAGCGCTTGCTACTTACTTTAAATGCCTGGATTGTCCCTGCGTTCATAAGTTTAGTTATAAAGAATCTTATTGACTAATTGTCTTAGATACAAAGATAATTATCGAAACCATTCAATACCAATTTTTTTGAAAAAACCGAGAAACAAAATAGAAAGCAAGTACCCCAGGCCGACAAACAGCCATTGATCAACGGGTAGTTTGCAATATGCCCCAAGAGATTAGTACCTTTGTTTCCTTATTTCCATAACCTCTACGACATATGTATTTCCTTGGATTCGACGTGGGTAGTTCATCCGTAAAAGCCTGTCTACTTCATGCCGACACGGGCCAGGCGGTGGCCTCTGCTTTTTTTCCCGAAACCGAAATGCCCATGGCCGCACCGCAGCCGGGTTTTGCCGAGCAGCAGCCGGAACAGTGGTGGCAAAATGCCTGCCTGGCTTCGCAGGCGGTGATGAAAAAAGCCAACGTGGCCCCCGAGCAGGTCAAGGCCATCGGGATCTCGTACCAGATGCACGGGCTCGTGGTGGTTGATAAGGAGATGAACGTACTACGGCCGTCGATCATCTGGTGCGACAGCCGGGCGGTGAGCGTGGGCAACAAAGCCTTCGAAGCGCTGGGTGCTGAGGTAGTGCTGCCGCATTTGCTCAATTCGCCGGGCAATTTCACGGCCTCCAAACTAGCCTGGGTAAAAGAAAACGAACCCGACGTATACGCCAAGGTACATAAATTCATGCTGCCCGGCGACTACCTGGCCGCCCGCATGACGGGCGAGGTCGTTACGACGCCCTCAGGGCTTTCGGAGGGGATTTTCTGGGATTTCCTGGACGAGCAACCCGCCGGTTTCCTGCTGGATCACTTCGGTTTTGAAGCTGACCTCATTCCGCAGGTACTTCCTACCTTTGGCGAGCAGGGGTACCTTACCACCGAAGCCGCCCAAGCGCTGGGCCTGGCTGCCAACACGCCCGTCACCTACCGCGCCGGCGACCAGCCTAACAACGCCTTCTCGCTCAACGTACTGGAGCCCGGTGAGGTAGCCGCCACGGCGGGTACTTCGGGCGTGGTGTACGGTGTGAGCGACCAAACCAAGTTTGACCTTAAATCGCGAGTGAATACCTTTTTGCACGTCAATCATGCGCTCAATCACCCCCGGTACGGGGTACTTTTGTGCGTCAATGGAACCGGGAGCCTCAACAGCTGGCTTAGAAATACGCTTTTGCAGGGCCAGGTATCCTACGCCGGTATGAATGAGCTGGCCGCGCAGGCACCCATCGGGGCGGAGGGTTTGCTGTGCCTACCCTTCGGGAATGGGGCCGAGCGCATGCTCGAAAACCAGGACCCGGGCGCTACCTTCCGGGGGCTGGAGTTTAGCCGCCACGGGCTGAGCCACTGGGTGCGGGCGTCGCAGGAAGGCATCGTCTTTGCGCTGTACTACGGTATGCAGGTCATGGAAACGCTGGGCGTGTCTTTGAAAAACATCCGCGCGGGCGAAGCCAACATGTTTTTGAGCCCGCTCTTCCGCGAAACCTTCGCGAACGTGTCGGGGGCTACGGTGGAGCTGTACAGTACCGACGGCGCTCAGGGCGCGGCGCGGGGAGCCGGTATGGGCTTAGGCTACTATAAGGATAGAAAGGAAGCTTTTACCGGACTACGGGCGGTAAAAACCATTGAGCCAGACACCACCTGCCAGGAAGCTACCCAAGAGGCCTACGCCCGCTGGAGCAAGGCGATGGAGGGGTAGTACTGCTTCTATTTTAATCGCTTCACGTCGATTTTCCGAACTACCTCTTTTTTATCAAAAAGTACCCTCCATACCGCGAAGGGTACTTTTTGCTCTCCAAAGCATTCCGTGGCGATGGGGCTATCCAGCGGTAGAGAGGCGTTGTATACGTACAGCGTATCGTTGAGTTTCTGAATGTTATCGGATGCCGGAAGGGTACTTCCGGCGTTGTAAGCATAGGCTTCCAGGAGTTCCCGTTCCTTGGCTTCCAGCGCTGGGTTGCTGACATCCGCCAGGCCCAGCAGGCTTATATCTACCCCGTACTCCTGTTCAAGCGCTCCGATAAGCGGTACCTGGTCCAGGTTTTGGCACAGCCGGGAGGCGTTTCCGGGCTGTTTGCTCACGGCCTCGCCGAGGGCCTTTTGGGATACTTTCACAATTTGCTTGCCCCATTCATCGATCAGCGATATTAGCTGCGCATTCGTTATGCGTTTGATCTGGCTGTCTTTCATTTCCTGTACCAGTTCCTTGGAATTACCCACGCGATTCTCCACGTTGCAGCCGAGCAAGAAAACCAAAAGAAGGAAAGTACCCGAAGATTGTTTCATACGTTACATATAGATTTTAGGCAAAGCAAAGAAAGCACAAAGCTCATAAAGGAAACCTCATTGGGGTGGTGGTAAGTTCGGAAAATATTCCGGATTCCTACATAATGCGTATCTTTGTGGCCTTGATTGACGAAGACAGACCATGCAAGATAAATTAGAAGCCATAAAAGAGCGGTTCGAGGAAGTAGAGCAGCAGATTGTGCAGCCCGAGGTAGCCTCCAATGCCGCTCGTTTTTCTAAGCTGAGCAAAGAATACAAAGACCTGGGGCGGATCGTAGAGCAGTACAAAATCTACCAGAAGCTCCTCAAAGACATCGCCGGAGCCAAAGAACTTCTCACCACCGAGAAGGACGAAGAACTGCGCGAGATGGCCAAAGAAGAAATGAATGCGTTGGTTCCTCAAAAAGAGCAGGTGGAAACGCTACTCAAAGAAATGCTAATCCCGAAAGACCCGAACGACAGCCGGAATAGTATTCTGGAAATACGCGGTGGAACGGGCGGCGACGAGGCGGCCATCTTCGCCGGGGATTTGTTTCGGATGTACCAGCGCTTCTGCGAGCGGATGGGTTGGCGGATGTCGGTGATGGACTATACGGAGGGAAGCAACGGCGGCTACAAGGAGATTATCTGCAAGGTAGAGGGGGAGGATGTGTACGGCAAGCTGAAGTTTGAGTCGGGGGTGCACCGGGTGCAGCGGGTACCCGTGACGGAGTCGCAGGGACGGGTGCATACGTCGGCCGCTACGGTGGCTGTACTACCCGAGGCCGAAGAAGTAGACGTGGAGATCAACATGAACGACGTGCGCATCGATACCTTCAACTCCTCGGGAGCGGGTGGGCAGTCCGTTAACACCACCTACTCGGCCGTACGGCTTACGCACATCCCATCGGGCCTGGTGGTGAGCTGCCAGGACGAACGTTCGCAGCTTAAGAACAAGGACAAGGCGCTGGGAGTACTTCGCTCACGCCTGTACGAAATGGAGCTACGCAAACAGCAGGATGCCATCAGCTCGCAGCGCCGAAGCATGGTGGGCAGCGGCGACCGCTCCGACAAGATACGTACCTACAACTACCCCCAAAGCCGCGTGACGGACCATCGGATTGGCTACACGGTGTACAACCTGCCTACGGTGATGGAGGGGGAAATCGGGGATTTTATTGAGCAACTGCGCATTGCCGAAAACGCCGAGCGCATGCAGGAAGGCGAGACCGTTTAACTTTCATGAAGGTACATTATGAAGGTACCTTTGGTAGACGAAGGTACCCCTGAAAAGTACCTTCCAGACGGCATCAGGTTTATAATTGCTCGTTCCACAGCTCCCGGAGCTGATCCATGCACTTGTACTTTTTTCGGGAAATTTTCTTGGGGTCGGTTTCGCCCAGTTGCTGGGCTATTTCACCAATCTTTTTACCCTCCAGGCCCCACATCAGCAGGATTTTACGGCAGAGTGGGCACATTTTGTTCATGATCCGGGCCACCTGGCTGGCGCGCTCCTGGGCCTCGTAAGTCATTTCCAGGTTGGCGCTGGTGTCTTCTACCTCCGCCATTTCATCGTAGTACTGTATGGCCTTCGAGTGCTTCTTACGAACACTATCTATCATTTTGAAATAATAGATTTGGTAAAGGTAAGACGATAGCTTACTCTCTCCCCGAAAGGTACCGCTTTCAATTTGCTGAATCACGGCCATGATCGTATCGGTAAAGGTGTCCTTGGCTACGTCTTCGGAAATGCGGAGCTGCCGGTGCAGCTTGTAAATGTACGATACGTGGTGATGGATGAGCGAGCGGGTGGCTTCTTCACGCGTGCGCCCTCCGGTCAGAATATCCGTAATGATCTGTTCGTCAGAGGAGTAGGTAATGAATTTCACTTTCGTTGAGATAAATGGTGTGGACATAGGCCAAGATTTAGGACTGTCGGTGGAAGAGGGTTTTCAGAGGTTTGTGTATGTCGGGATAGCGTAAGATCTGGTCACTAGAGCGTGCGTTTGGTTTTGCTAAGGTAACATAGCGTTTACTTCTATCTCGGAGTATTGTACATGAATGGTGCTATTATGTATGTGAATAACCAAATGTGAGTCCGCTACGAATCGCTTCGAAAAGTACCTACCTAAAGTTGAAGTGATGAAAGAATTCATCCTTGTAATTTCGCCCCAGCGAGATCTCAAAATCCCCTACTTTGATTTCATAATCGTTAAAGGATTCGACCCGGTCCAGGTTGACGGCGAAGGAGCGGTGCGTACGTACCAGGTTATTCAGCGACAATCGGTCCAGGATATTGCCCAGCGACTGCCGGAGCGCAAACTTCTGGGTGCTGGTCTGGATGATGGTGTAGTTATTCTCCGCTTCCAGAAACAGAATATCGCCCAGCGCTATCTTGATAAAGCGGTAGTTGCTTTTGATAAAAATGTGATCGTTTACCTGAAGAATCGTTTCCCGATTAGGAGTTTCGCGGGTGCCCGAGGTACCTTCCGTCAGGTCTGGGTTTTTAGGCTTGGCCGCTGGCGAGGCGGCGCTACTGCGTAACGCAAAATTATTGATAGCCATTTCGATGGCCATGCGTAGGTTGGTGAGGTTGTAGGGCTTAGGAATGTAGGCCGCCGGGTAGGTTTGCTTGGCTCTTTCCAGGGTGTCGTGGTCGGCCAGGGCCGTCAGGTAGATAATGGGAATAGCCCGAATGGCCATAACGCGCTGTACCGTCTCGATGCCATCCCAGTTGCCTTTGATGTTGATATCACAGATCAGCAGATCAATATTCTCCTTTTGAAAAATATCGAGTGCCGCCGGACCGTTGTTAGCGACGCCCGCAATCAGGTACCCTTCGGCGGTCAGGGTATCACTCAGTTCCATCGCTAGTATCGCTTCGTCCTCTACCAGCAGTATCGAAATTTTGCTCTGGGTCATGAGATCATGAATTGGTATTAAGCTGCTTTTCTAAGGTTTTGGGAAGGTATGTGCAGGTAATAGTGCATTCCGTCCGTATTCTCGATTCGGAATTCTCCGCCCGTTTGTTCACTCAGATTTGTGATAAGACGCTTCCCGAACGAGTTGCTCGTTTTTTTCCATTCGATCGGGTCCACACCGGGGCCGTTATCCTTCACTTCCAGCGTTATTCCGTCGTTGTTTCTTAGGTTTATGATGAGCATGGGGCGTTGAACACCTTCGTAGGCGTGCTTAAATGAGTTTGTCAGCAGCTCGTTGATAATTAGCCCAATGGGTATGGCCAGATCTACATCCAGCTGGGTACGTTCTACGTCTATGCGGAGGTCAAAGGCGTCACGGTCGTAGCCGTAGCTTTGCATCAGGTTCTCGGCCAGGTCGATGATGTACTCGCGTATATTCACACTCGTGACGTGGTCGGTTTGGTACAAGCGCTGGTGGATCAGCGACATGGCTTCTACCCGTTGCTGGCCTTCCCGCACGGCTTTAGCCGCCGACACTTCCGTAATGCGGTTGGATTGTAATTTCAAAAGGCCCGATACAATCGCCAGGTTGTTTTTCACGCGGTGGTGCAGCTCCTTCATCATCAGCTTCAGCTGGGCCGACTGCTCCGCAATCTGCTCCTTGCTACGCCGGAGCCGCACGTACTGCCAGGCCATCACGCCTAGCAGCAGCAGCAGCAGCAGCAGGCTGGCGCTCAGCAGCAGCGTTTGGCGTTGTTTGGCTTGATGCTGTACGTTGAGCTGTTCAATCTGTAACTCTTTTTGCTTGGTTTCAAACTGCGTCTCCAGCTCGGCTATCTGTCTTTTTTTCTGGAGGTCGGTGAGGCTGTCGCCGTAGGCCTCTTTGAGGCGGTAGTTGTGCAGGGCCGCCTGGTAGTCACGCTTTTTTTCGTACGCTTCGCTCAGAATACCGTGCACTTCGGCGTAGTGCTCAAACTGCCCGGAGGTCTTGGGTACCAGCGCCAGGCCTTTCTGGGCGTAGGCAATGGCCTGATCTACCTGGTTCTTGCCCATCAGGGCGTAGGGGAGGTTCATGTACAGGTAGAGCCGGTAGTAGTCATCGTTGATCTTTTCGACGTAGTTCTCAAACTCCTGGTAGCGCTCCAGCGACTCGTCAAAAAGCCCCAGGTTCTTGTACGAAATGGCCGAGTTCAGCAGTGAGCTGTAGTAGCGGTCTTCGTTTTGGGTTTCGCGGTAGAGTTGCAGGGCTTTATTGATGTACTCCAACGACTGGTTGGGCTGTTTGCGCTTGCCGTAGATGTTGGACAGTTCATTGTAAATATTACCCATCATCACCTTGCTTTTGGTAGACTCCGGGTAGTTTTTCAGCAAGGCTTCGGCCCGAACCAGGTACCGCTCCGATGCCTCCAGGTTGTCTTCTTTAAAGTGTACGTGGCTCACGCGAACCAAGCTTTCGGCGGCTTCCAAGGTGTACCCTTTTTTCAAAAAGAGGTCATAGGCTTGCAGCAGCAAGCGAACGGCTTCCGGAAATTTTTCATTCGCGTGGGCCACAATCCCGTTGGCTTTGACAACACAAGCCGCTGCATAAGCCGACGGGGTTGTTTGGTTCAGTTCTTCGGCTTGTCGAATAAGCCCGTACGCTTCCTCGATTTTACCCTGGTCGAAGGCGATCTGCGTGGCGTAGTCACACAACGCCACTATTTTGGTGGAGTCGTTGGGTAGTTGAGCAATGCGCTCAGGTACCTGAGCGGTAGCCAGCGATACTGTTAGCACAAGGACCAAGGTAGCTTGACCCCAAAAGGCGGAAACCGGACTGACCAATTTAGCGGAGAAGAAAGGCGTAGTCAACGTGGAAAGCTATAAGATGATTTGGTCTGGACAGGGAGTAACTAAAAGCGCTGTTTTATATACTCTATAAAAGCCATAAGATACTATCAGTTACCTGTTTATTATGGTTTTTTTTATCACAAATTCTAGATTTAATAAAATATTTTATAAAAAACTATTTGCTGAATAGCTTGGGATAGGTACCGGTTTTGTATTGATCAAATTGCTCCTTTTGGTGGTAGTTGTCGCCAAAGAAAGTAATGATCTCGTGAAATTCTTTAGCCTTAAGATACCCAGGCAGTGGCTGGATCATCTCCATTTTCTCGTCCAGAAATACCGTAGTGGGGTAGCTGGGGCGGTTGTTGGTGAGGCTGAGGGCCAGCTGGTGTACACCGCCGTTGCCCTGCGGTACAAACTCGAAGCGCTGCTCGCCTACCTGCACGGCATCGCGCTGCTCGGCGTTGAACTTCACGGCGTAGTACTTCTGGCCCACGTACTCCACCACCCGGGCGTCGGTGTAGGTTTCGCGGTCCATGACTTTGCACCAGCCGCACCAATCGGTATAAATATCAATGAGCCATTTGCGGGGCTCGTGTTGGTGGAGCGCGTACGCCTGCTCCATGGTCAGCCATTCGATCTTGCCCGGCTTGGGGCGGGGCGAGGCCGTCTCGGCCCGAAGCGCCATGAGCAGGGCGATCAGGCAAACGGCCAGAATAGCTCCGGTAAGTAGTCGTATCATGGAATGAGAAAGAGAATGTCAAAGGGTACTTATCAACATTAAACTACCAAAAAGCGTGCCCAACTAAAAAAAACGGCTGACTTAGTCGGTAAAAGGCGCATCGCTTTCCACTTCTTCCACCACCGACTCCCCCGAGGAGCCGTCGCCGCTGGTCCACTGCCAGGTTTCGTGCAGCCGAAGGCGGCCGTCGGGCAATAGCTCCGGCACCGAGCGGCAGGTACCTGTCCTGAGCTCCCCGGCGGCGTTGAGGTGCTGGTAGCGCATGTCAAGGGTGCTCTGGGCGTCGGCCTTGGCGATCAGGTACCCCTTCACTACGTCGCCCCCGGCGTACTCGGCCCACACGAGGTCGTCTTGCTGGTAATAATAGAAGAGCGTGTGGTCGTCTACGTCGCCGTTGTCGGTCGTGGTTACGGAGCGAAATATTTTATGGTTATAGCTAATCATAAAGTACCTTAGGAAGTGAGTTCGGAATGTCGAAGTTAAGTAACTTTATACGATAAAAACAACCTTTACGGATCACAGGTACTTATGAAAATAAATCAGGTTATTCCGATTCTCCGTATTTTTGACGAAGCCAAGGCTTTTGAGTTTTACCTGGATTGGCTAGGCTTCACCGTCGACTGGACGCACCGTTTCGAGGAAGGTACCCCGCTGTACATGCAGATTTCCCAAGCGGGCATGACCCTGCACCTCAGCGAGCACCACGGCGACAGCACCCCCGGTATCAAGGTATTCCTGGCCTGCGAAGGACTGGCGGAATTCCACGCCGAGCTGATCGCTAAGAAGTACAAGTACAACCGCCCCGGCCTGGAAACTGCTTTCTGGAATGCTCTGACGATGGAAGTCAACGATCCCTTTGGCAACAAGCTACTATTTAGCGAAGCCCTCCCTACCGCCTAGGCCGCAGCGACACCAGCAGCCCGCCGCCAATGATGAGCGCCATGCCTAGTAGCGTGAGCAGGTCGGGGAAGGGGTCGCCGATGAACTGCCCCAGCAGCGCGGCAAACAGGATGTTGGTATAGCCCACGGCCGCTACGCGTCCGGCTTTATCGTAGGTAAAGGCCTGCGTCAAAAGTACCTGTCCCACCAGGGCAATCACCCCGAGCGCCAGGAGGCCCAGCCATTGGTACAGCTCGGTGGGCCAGCGAAAAGTACCCAACAGAAAATCGAGGCTGCTGTGGGGGAAGTAGGTACCCAGGCTCATGGAAATCAGGGGCATCACCAGGCCCGATAGCATGAACGACAGCACGATGGTGCGGGTGTCGTAGTAGGTACTTAGCTGCCGGATGGCCAGGTAGGCCACGGCCGTTAGGATGGCGTTGCTGATCCCGATGGCGTGGTTGCGGAGCGGCACCAGGAGGTCGGGCCGGAAGATGAGCAAAATGCCGACGAAGCCCGCGGCAATAGCCAGCCATTCGCGGCGGTTGAGGGTTTCGCCCACGACGAGCCACGACAGCAGCGCCAGGAAGATGGGGTAGGTATACTGGTAGGTCGTGGCGGGGCCCAGGCCCAACGCCTGCACGGCGTAGAAGTACAGGTATAGCGACAAAGTACCGATCACACCCCGAAAAATAAGCAGGCCGGGGCGACCGCCTGTTTGTTGCAAAGGGCGCTGCGCGATGCTACTCAGCACAAAAAGTACCCCCACGAGATTTCGGAAGAAAACCAGCTCTACGGTATCAAAATCGCGGCTGAGCCACTTGGCTATAGCCCCCACAATACCAAAACTAATAACGGCTCCCAGCATGAGCAAAATACCCTTACGAGAAACGGCGTCGGAGAGATAGGGTGTAGCAGACAACGGATTGGGGCCAATAAAGACAAGTGATTCAAGATTCAAAATTGCAGAATTTTGGTACACGAACTACCATTTCTCCCAACTTTCACCGTACCTTTGCCCCAAGTTTTCGGTGCCTCATGCTCTTTTCGTGGAGCTTGTAAGGCTTAAAAGGGAATCCCGTGCAAAACGGGAACTGTCCCCGCAACTGTAAGTCTCAGTGTGAAACCGGCTCCATTCCACTCGCCACTGCGTCTGCCTGGTCAGATACGGGAAGGCGCGGCAGCCGGAGAGATAAGTCAGGAGACCTGCCGAAGATGAGCTGCCGTTTTGATTTTCGGAGGAAAGATCTTACACGGGGATCCGTATTTTTGCATTTCGTTCAGGTAGTCACAAATTTTGGTAAACAGCCGACTATTTTGGTGGGGTTCGGCCGGGTGGTTGGCGTGTTCGCTGGCTACGGTCCAACACGTGCAGGCTCAGCGCGATACCGTATCGCTGGCGCCCGTTACGGTGCGTGGCTTTGCGCCCGAGCGCTTCATGGCGGGGCTCAAAGTACAGGTACCTGACTCGGCTACGCTCCAGCAGTTTCGTTTCCAGAACATCACCGACCTGCTCGCTTTCCAGACGCCCCTGGCGTTTCGCAACTACGGGCCCGGCCAGCTGGCCACGGCGTCGTTTCGGGGTACTTCGTCCAACCACACGGCGGTACTTTGGAACGGACTGAACATCAACCAGCCCAACCTGGGCCAAACCGATTTTTCTACCATTCCGGTAGCCAGCTTTGACCGCCTCGCGGTGCAGTATGGTACCTCCGCCAGCGTGGTAGGTACCGACGCCGTGGGCGGGAGTCTGCTGCTGTCGAGCGCAGCGCGGCAAAGCCCGGGCCTTAGCCTAAGCGCCGGGCGGCAGCAGGGTAGTTTTCATAACTACCAAAACCAACTGGCGGCCAACTACGCGACGCCCCTAGGTGAAAAATGGAATTTCGCGGGCAAGACGGCCCTCTACGACGGGCGCATGAACAACAAGTACCCCTACCGCGAGCGGCAGAACTACCTCCTGAACCCTTCGGAGAGCGAGCAACGCGGCCTGGTGCAAGACTTGTTTTTCCAGGATGCCGGGCAGCGGCAGCAGTGGTCGGCGCACCTGTGGCTCACCGACAATCAGCTCATCCTGGCACCCGCCAACTTGGGTGGCCGCGAGCTGACCCGTACGCAGTCGTATCGCTCCATGCTGCAGTACGAAGCCCTCGGCTGGACCGCGCGCACCGCCTGGACCCGCGACCTGATCGACTACGGCAAGGGCGACTTCACCTACCTGGAACATACCGAAACCGACCGCTTCGCCACGCGCCTGGAAAAGGAGTTTACAAGGTACCTGGGCCGCCGCCAAAGTACCCCCTGGAGCGTGCGCGTGGGGGGCGAAGTGGCCCACTACCGTACCCGCACCGACGGCTACGTGGAGCCGCTCATTACCGAAAACCGCGCGGATCTTTTTGTACTGAGCCGCTGGCAGGCAACCGACCGCTGGCTGGTGTCGGCCAACCTGCGGCAGGCCTTCGTGACCCGCTTCAACCCGCCGCTCACGCCGTCGGTGGGCACGGAGTACCTTTGGCTCCGCAGACCTACTTATACGCTGGCCGCTAAGGCGTCAGTGGGGCGGAACTACCGGGTACCTACGCTCAACGAGCGCTATTGGCTGAACCTGGGCAACCCCAACCTGCGCCCCGAACACGGCTGGAACAAGGAAGCAGGCCTGGAAGCCAAATGGGTACCGGCCCCCGCCCAGCAGCTGACGGCCTCGCTGACGGCCTACCACAACCGCGTGGACGACTGGACCTACTGGAATCCCGAGCGCAACTACTACGTGGAGAACCTGCAGCTGGTGGTGGCGCGCGGGCTGGAGGCCCAAAGTACCTGGCAAGGTACCTGGCAGCGCTGGCAGGCCGGAAGCCAGCTGGGCTACGCGTGGGTGCGCAGCTCGCAGGAGCGCGCCTACACGGCCTACGCCCAGGACATCCTCGGCAAGCAGCTCATGCACGTGCCGGTGCACACGGGTACTTTCAATGCCTACGTGCAGCGTGGTAGGCTGCGGCTCACGGGCCGGGCGCAGGCGGTGTCGCGGCGCTATACTACCTTCGATAACTCCAAGTACCTGGCTGGCTTCGTGCTGGCGGATGTCCTGGCCGAAACTACCCTGCACGCCCACCACTGGCAGGGGCGGCTCCAAGCGCAGGTACATAATGTTTTGAATACCTTTTACTTAAATGTCAATCGCTACGCCATGCCGGGCCGTAGTTTTTCGTTCAATTTACTTATTACCTACAATTCCAAAACAAAATGAAAAAACAACTTACTCGATTTTTAGCGGTCGTTTTATTGACCAGTGCAGTCTGGTCTTGCCGGGAAAGAGAAACCCTGCCCGACGGCGACTACGCCCGCGGGGTACTGGTGGTGAACGAAGGGCTGTGGGGAAGCAACAACGGCAGCATTTCGTTTTTTAAGCGGGAAGATCGTGAAGCGCAGCTGGACGTATTTGAAAAAGAAAACGGGATTTCGCTCAACGGCGGCGCTCAGAGCCTGGCCGAAGGCCACGGCCACGCGCTCATCATGGTGGATTTGCGGAATGCCGGGCTGGATAAAGTCGAGATCGTGAATAGCAATACCTTCAAGCGCATAGGTACCCTCACCGCCCCCGACATCGAGAACCCCCGCTACGGGCTGGTGGTGAGCGAAACCAAAGCCTACGTAACCTGCTGGGGTACTACGGGTACCTTCCCCAACTTTTACATCAATCCGGGCTACGTAGCCGTGGTGGACCTCACGACCCAGCGCGTGACCAAGAAAATCCCCGTAGCTAAAGGG
This sequence comes from Rhabdobacter roseus, assembly GCF_014202275.1. Taxonomy (GTDB): domain Bacteria; phylum Bacteroidota; class Bacteroidia; order Cytophagales; family Spirosomataceae; genus Rhabdobacter; species Rhabdobacter roseus. Next base: position 471,832 of record NZ_JACHGF010000001.1, read on the forward strand.
GCCGAGCGTCTGGTGGCCGCCGGGCAGCGCCTCTACGTGGGCAACGCCGCCGAGGTAAGTGGGCTTACCGTCATCAACATGGCAACCGACGAAGTGGTAAGTACCCTCACGACGGCGGCTTCACCCAATCCGATTGGCGTCGATGCCGACAACAAGCTCTGGGCCTACGCGGGCCTGAATCTGTACAAGATCAATCCTTCGTCAGGTACCATCGAAAGTACCCTGCCCATTGGGAATAACCCCACTAAGTCGGCCGGCAGCTTCGCCTTCAGTCCCGACCGCCGGACCCTCTACTTTGTGCTCTCGGCCTACGATGCCAACTGGAACGCCATCGGCGAAACCTACCAGTTTGCCACCAACGCCACGCAGGTGAACGTATCGACGCCCTTCGTGCGCAGGTTGTTCAGCGGCCTGGCCGTAGACCCCATGCAGGGCTTGATCTACGCGGGCGTTACGCCTTCCTACGCGCAGTCGGGCTACGTAGTCCGCTACCGCCCCGACGGCTCCCTGGTGGATTCCATTCGGGCGGAGATTGGACCTAAGGAGTTTATTTTTAAATAAAAAGTACCCTTGCGTATACCATCAAGAGCTCTGTTTCCGTCGGGGAAGCAGAGCTCTTGATGTATAAAATATAGCTTAAAAGGAAAACGGCCTTAAGCAGCGGCGGTACGTTGCGCTATCCAGGGCCATGATCGTTTCGGCTTTTTCCAGGGCTTCCGAGGGTACTTTTGCCCTGGGAGTACCGTCGGAAGCCCTCGTTAGCGAATTTGGAAAAAGACACCGGAACGCTTGCACATTACACTCCCTTTCCTATTCAAGCTTATCCATTTACTACCCAATCTGAGCTCATCAATACCCTTGTAAAGGTACCTCGGCTATGCGACGAATATTTTTTGAATAAAAATCAATATTTATTGTTTATCAATAAATATTAGTACCTTTGACCATCCATTTAAATGTTAACAACGATGTCAAAGACAAACAACTTCGTATTTTGGGGCTTATATAGTGTGGCTTGGGTCATTTTTGTCGGCTTGTCCATTGAAGCCGGAGGCTTACTAGTCAATTTCTTTTTCAGCTTGTATAAGCCTGAATTTGTCCAAAATCTTTATCAAAAGTTGGACTTACTGGACATGTATGAAGCTAGTCAAGGGGCTTTTTTCGGTATGTATAGCTTTATTCTAACCCTTTCTATTTTAAAAGCGTACCTATTTTATATAGTGATCAGCCTGATGCACACCATGGATTTGTCAAAACCGTTCAGCACTTTTGTTGCGAGACAAATTTCACAAATTAGTTATTACACCCTTTCCATTGGGCTGTTGAGTTACATCGCCAGACAGTTCGCTAAAAACTTAATGCATCATGGTTTAGTTACCGACCACGTAAACCCGTTTTGGGTTGACAGCCAGGCCTTTATTTTGATGGGGGCTGTCATCTATATTATTGCAACTATTTTCAAAAAAGGCGTAGCTATCCAAAGCGAAAACGATTTAACGGTTTAAGCGATGGGCATTGTTGTGAATTTAGACGTTGTGATGGCTAAACGAAAAATGTCGCTAAATGAACTTTCAGACAAAGTTGGTTTGACGTTATCAAACCTCTCCATACTAAAGACCGGTAAAGCCAAGGCCATCCGATTTAGTACTTTAGAAACAATCTGTAGTGTATTGGATTGCCAGCCAGGGGATATTTTAGAATATGTTCGTGACGAGCCAAAAGAAACGGACCGTTAGTTGCCGTTTTGCAAAAAGCGGAGTTTCCTGCTTCCAGGAAAGCGAGGTAGTAAATTCAGGCATTGTCCTTTTGATGAAGTTTAGCGCTGGGAATCCCCACCTTCACACATGCGCTTTTTTTCTGGCGAATAGTTTGCGCGCAGGTACCTAGAAGTACCGTGTGGCTTCCTGTGCAGCATCTTTTTCAAAAAGGGTACGTTAGGGGATTAACTTTACTTAAAGAATCCCTGCGGGTCGGGGAATTTGGCGCGGAGCAACTCGATGTACTCAAAATTCATCGCGGAAAAATTGATCTTCCGCCCCTCGTGCAAGTGCTCCCAGGCTTTGGGGTAGTCTTGACGGTAGTAGGCGATGAGCGAGAGATTATAGTGGGTTTGAGCGTAAGTCGAGTCCAGCGACACGGCGTGCTCAAGTACCTTTTGGGCTTCTTCCAGGTCGTTGGTGTCGTTTATTTCGGCGTAGTGCTTAAGCTCAATGGTGGCAAGGTCCACCAGCAGCGCTACGTTATCGGGCGACAAATCCACGCCTTTGCGCAACATGCGTTCGGCGTCTTCGAGTTTATTTTTCTGGTACGAAACTACCCCCAGGCCCCAGTAAGCATCCACGTTTTTGTCGTTGAGCAGGTACGCCAGATTGAAACGGTAACAGGCCGTATCGAGCTGGCCTTCCTGCAGGTACTCCCAGCCGCGGGCCGTAAAAAACTGGCTGGCTTCGTCGCGGCTGCCAAAGCTTTTGTCGCATTCGTTCAGGAAGCGAATTTCCTTGTCGATCTGTTCGGGAGTTTTGCGTTGTTCGCCAAAAAGCGGCAAAACCTGGCGTTCGGCCAGGCTTAGTGGCTTTACCTGCGACACGTTGGTGTCCAGCGTACGGCCACTGCTGACCAGCTGCACGCCTTGGGCCAGGCTCCACAGGGGAGCGAAAAACGTCAGGAAAAGGTGAAGTGGTACGTTCTTCATAAAAGAAAATAACAGAGCATGAGGTTGGTTGCGTGTGCCATCTAAAACGTAGGAGGTGAGGATCTTATTGTACTAGCGTTTGGGGCGCTTACGGGCTTTGTGGTTTTTATCGGAGCCTTTCTTTTTAGGGGCTGGCGCGGGGCGTTTTTTCTTTTCGTGAAAAGCGCCCTTGAAGTCGGGGTCTTCCCGCTTCCGCTGGTCGTCGATTTCCCGGAGCTGATCCTGCCGCTCGTCGAAGGGCGTAGGTACTTGTTCGAGCTCATCGGGCAGGTCCACGCGCGGAATTTGCATCCGGATCAGCTGCTCTATTTTCTCAATGTGGTATTCGTCGGCCTCCGTCATGAAGGTGATGGCCTCGCCGGTGCGGTTGGCGCGTCCCGTACGCCCGATCCGGTGCACGTAGTCTTCGTAGATAAGCGGTACGTCAAAGTTGATTACGTGGCTCACTTCGCTGATGTCGATGCCGCGCGAGGCTACGTCGGTCGCTACCAGTACCCGCACGTTGCCCTCGCGGAAGGCGTCCATGGCGTTCAGGCGGGTGTTTTGGCCCTTGTTGGCGTGGATCACCCGGATTTCCCCCTCGGCTACCACTTTCCGTTCCAAAAATTTGTATACGTTGTCGGCTACTTCCCGGCTGCGCACAAAGATCAGCACGCGGTTGTAGTCGGTTTCGTTCCGAAAGAGCAGCTCCAGCAGGTTGAGCTTGGTTCTAAAATTAGGTAGTTCATAAAGGCGCTGCGTCACCATTTCGGCCGTGGTGGCGGAGGGCGTTACTTCCACGCGCATCGGGAACTCTAGAAACTCGTGCGAAAGCCGCTCCACTTTTTCGTGAAAAGTAGCCGAGAAAAGCAGGTTTTGTCGCTTGCGGGGCAGGATTTCTAGCAGGCTGCGGATCTGCGGCATAAAGCCCATGTCCATCATTTTGTCGGCCTCGTCGAGGACCATCGTCTGGATGTGCTTGACGGTGATTTCGCCTTTGAGATAAATATCCATAAAGCGTCGGGGGGTACTTACCACAATGTCGACGCCCCGCCGGATGGCCTCGATCTGGGCCTTGGGGCCGGTACCTCCGTAGAGCGATACCGTCCGGATGTCGGTGTAGAGGCTCAGCTCCTCGATGGCCCGGGTTATCTGGATCACCAGCTCGCGGGTAGGGGCCAGAATGAGCGCCCGCGGGTGCTCGTCGTGCGCGTACTTGATCTTCATGAGCAGCGGTAGCACGAAGGCGGCGGTCTTGCCGGTGCCCGTTTGGGCGATGCCCAGTACGTCGTGGCCCGCCAGGGCGAGCGGTACCGCCTGCTGCTGAATGGGCGTGGGCTCTTCGTAGCCCGCGTCGTCGATGGCGTTGATTAGCTGGCGGTTGAGCTTGAATTGCTCGAACGGATGGGTAGCAGTGGGTTCCATGCCACAAAGGTACTAAAACTATTGCACCTTCGGGTTTTTCAGAAAAAAGCAAAGGTACCTGAGGCCCGCCCAAAGTACCTTTAGGCGGGTACGGGCTCGGCTACGTCCGGTACGTACTCCAGAATATCGCCGGGCTGGCAGTCCAGCGCGGCACAGATCGCCTCCAGCGTCGAGAAGCGGATCGCCTTGGCCTTGCCGGTTTTCAGGATGGAGAGGTTGGCCATCGTGATATCCACCTTTTCGGCCAGCTCAGTGAGCGACATCTTACGCCGGGCCATCATCACGTCCACATTGACTACAATACCCATCGCTAGATCGTCAGTTCGTTTTCCTGCTGCAGCTCCACGCCCCGCTTGAATAGTTGCGACATCACGTACACTACCCCGGCGTAGAGCAAGTACGAGGCGTCGCTATCAAATTTGAAGAAGCTACTCGCCAGAAGAGGAGCCATGCCTTCAATTCCTGCGATTTGCTGTAGAACGTACTCACTGGTAAAGTTAAGAAAAGATATAGTGACCAGCACATGCCCGACGTTCACGAGCTTCGAGGCGATGGGTTTGGTAAAAGGGGTACTTAAAGAAATTTTCCCCAAGATATCCGCCATATTTTTCCAAAGTAAAAACTTAACAATGGCCAGCAAAATCGTTAGACACAAAAGCTGGAAGTACAGTTCGGGGTGGTCAATTCGTAGATCGTAAAGAGGGATATTAATCTTATTGTGCGGGGAAGGGGTATCGGGCAGATAGAAATTAGTTACAAAGATTCCCGCCTGTACAAGTACCCCAATAATGGCTCCTACGTACATGATACGGGCCAGCCATTTAAAAAGACTTAGTATATCTTCCGTTTTCATTTTATTTGCTCATTAGTTTGGTTCAATACTTATGATTAGTTCGGACTTAAAAGCGAAAGAAAGTACCTTATTCCCATCGCTAGATCGTCAGCTCGTTTTCCTGCTGCAGCTCCACACCCCGCTTGAATATTTTTGAAATAACGTACACTACCCCGGCGTAGAGCAAGTACGAGGCGTCGCTATTCAAGTTAAACAGCCGGTTATGCGTAAGGCTTTTTACATCCATTACCTGCGTGATGTTTTCCAGGCTGAGGTTGGCCAGGAAGCTAATCAAGCAAATGATGACCAGCAAGTTGCCTACGTTTTCGAGCTTGGAGGCCACGGGACTGGTAAAGGGATTGGTCATTTTAATGTTTTCTAATACGTCCGTAATGTTTTTCCACAGAAGCAGTTTGAGGACGGCTATTAGTAGCGTAAAACCCAAGAAGAAAAAGTACTGCTGCGGATGATGAGTTCGGAAGCGCTGAAGCGGCTCGGCTGCCTCGTTTTGCGCCGCCATCCAGCTGGGGAGGTCAAACGCATGGATAGAAATAGCCAATAATAAAAGTACCCAGACCAAAGTACCCAGATACAACACGCGGGCTACCCATTTAAAAACTGCCAGTATATCTTTCGTTTTCATTTTTCGTGCTCATTCATTTTTTCTAATTGCTTTTTCTCCACCTTTATAAAGGAAGCGTAAAGTACCCCCTTCCGGGCGTTAGATCGTCAGTTCGTTCTCTTGCTGTAGCTCCACGCCCCGCTTGAATACTTGCGAAATGACGTACACCAGCGCCGCCGCCAGGAGGTACATTCCGCGGGCGTCAAAGCCCAGGAGATCGGCATCGATGCCATCAAGCGCCTGCCCTAAACTTGAGAAGTGCTTTTTGAGGTAGTGGCGGAAATTCAAGCCTATAAAGCTGATGATCCAGATCGTCAACAGCAGGTACCCGGTTTTTTCCAGCATCCGGGCTATGTCCATGGTGAAGGGGTTGCTGATGGTAATACGAGTCAGCACGTCCTTTACCCTTTTCCATAGGTTTACGTACAACATCACGACGGTAAATGACAGAGAAAAGGCGAGTACAAAGAGCAACAGCCCCTGGGGCTGCGCGAGCAGGTTGCCCGGTGTGGTACCTTCTTTAGACAACAGAAGGCCTACAAAAAAGCCTACCTGAACCAAGGCCCGTACGATGGCCCCGATGTAGATCCACCAGGATACCACGCGCAGGATTCTCAAGATTCGTTCCGTTCTCATCTTGCTACTAAGGTTAAATTTGATGGAGCAAAGATGGATAAATTTATCGTAAAACAATAAATAATTTTCTATAAACGGCTATTTTTTGTTTTGAGAAATAAAAAAAGTACCCTGAGCGTAGCAAGCGCTGCCCAGGGTACTTGGGTGGTCGTAGAGGTACTTTGGCGGGGTTAGAGCCGCGCCGTGATGTCATCCACCATGCGGGCCGAGCCGACGTAGAAAGGTGTGCGCTGGTGCAGCGCGCTGGGCTCGATGTCCAGCACGTCGCCGTAGCCGTCGGAAGCCTTAGCGCCCGACTGCTCCGCTATGAGCGCCAACGGGTAGCATTCGTACAGCAGCCGCAGCTTGCCCTTTGGCTCGGCCTGGGTAGGGGGATATAGGTAAATACCGCCCTTGAACATGTTGCGGTGAAAGTCGGCCACGAGCGAGCCAATGTAGCGCGCCGAGTAGCCCCGCTGGCGGCTGTCGAGGAGGTACTCCTGCACGGCCGGTTGGTAGCTGTTGTAGTAGCCATCGTTGATGGAGTAGATGCTGCCGTCTTGCGGGCAACGGATATTCTTATGCGATAAAATAAACTCGCCCAGGGAGTGGTCGTAGGTGAAGCCGTTGACGCCACAGCCCGTAGAAAACACCAGCATGGTAGACGAGCCGTACAGAATGTACCCTGCCCCCACCTGCTTGCGCCCGCCCTGCATAAAATCGGCCAGGGTAGCGGGGGTACCTACGGGCGTAACACGGCGGTAAATCGAGAAGATGGTACCTATAGACACGTTGACGTCGATGTTGGAAGAGCCGTCGAGCGGGTCCATGGCCACCACGTACTTGCCTTTGTCGTTGCCGGTGTACAGGATATCCTCGTCCTCTTCCGAGATGATGGCGCACACCTCGCCGCCATTCTTGAGCGCCCGGATAAACCGGATGTTGGCCACCACATCCAGCTTTTGTTGATTTTCGCCCTGGATGTTGGACGTTCCGTGGGCACCCGTCACGTCTACCAGCCCGGCTTTGTTGACCTCGCGGTCAATGATTTTCCCCGCCAAAGCAATGTCCCGGAGTAGCTGCGAGAGCTCGCCCGTGGCGTAAGGGAAGGCGCTTTGGCTGCGCATAATGAAGCGATCGAGGGTTACGCCTACGGGTAAGGCCAGGTCATGTTCGGTTTTGGCGGTCATGCTACAGCTACGTTGAGTGGGTAGTTGGATCTAGGACAAGTTAATACTACCAAGGTACGTAGTGTATAAGAAAAGTGCAAATTTATTTTCAGTAAAAAAACCAAAACCAGAAGAGTGAAACTTACTTTTATCCAACCTAAAAACGATTAACTACCCGCTCCACAGCACTCACGTAGCTTTTCCCAAACAGGTTGACATGCACCAGCAGCGGATACAAATTATAAAGCGGGATGCGCTCCTTAAAACCCGGCTCCACCGGAAGTACCTCAAAGTACCTTTGGTAAAAAGCGCCGTCGAACCCACCAAATAGCTTGGTAAAAGCCATTTCGGCCTCGCGGAGCCCGTAGTAAGGAGCGGGGTCCACCAGCGCAGCCCGGCCCGCGGTATCCACAATTACATTGCCCGACCACAAATCGCCGTGCAGCAGGGCGGGAGTTTCCGGAGGCAATAGATCAGGAAGTACCTGGTAGAGCTTTTCGAAGCGGTCGTAAAGTACCTTTGAGATCAGGTTATTGTACAAGGCTAATCCTGCCTGTGGTTTTAGTCTGTTTTCTATAAAAAATTCAATACCATCGTTCAATAGTGCATTGCGTTGGGGCAGTGCGCCGAGGTAGTTGTCGAAGGACAGCCCGAACGACGCCTGCGTATGCTGGTGCAGCTGCGCGAGCGCTTCGCCGAAAGCCGGCCAGTATTCGGGCCGGTGGCGCGCGGGCTCGATGTACTCAAGTACCAAGTAAGCTTTGCCCGAAAAAGTACCTTGGCCAAGTACCTCCGGGATGCTGAAAGTACCCGTTTGCCGAAGTACCTCCAGACCCTGCGCTTCGGTCAGGAACATATCCAGGCGGTCGGCGTCGTTCCATTTAATAAAAAAAGTACCCAGCGACGACCCCGCCCGCACGGCCATATTGATGCTCCCGCCCGGCAGCAGCCGGACGTCCAGCGCCAGGGGTACTTGTCCGAAGGTTTGGAACAGCATCCCTTCGACGAGCTGGATTTCGGCTTGTCCGGTGTGCATGGCGCTACGTTTTTTGGCTTCCTTTAACTACTCAAAAGGGTACTTTACACCGGCGGGTAGGGGCTCCACGGCTACTTTCATCCATTTGCCTTCTACCTTGATGACCACGATGTTGTTGTCTTTGTCGTAAAACATCGTGCCGTCGCCGCTGTTTTTCAATTCTTTGAAATTGACGTACTTGGCGTCTTCGGCGTATTCGCGTTCGGCGTCGGCCTTTACCTCTTCCGTCCGGATGTCGGCCCGGCCCACGTTGCCCAGCGTGAGCGCGTTGGTAAGCCGCAGCGAGCCGTAAAAAATGGCCTTGTCACGACCAAACAAAAACGAATGCTGACGCACGTCGGAGCCTAGCCGAAACCAGTTGTAGGCGGCTTCGGAGTGGTCATAGACGGTACTATAGTAGTAGGCTTCGGCCACGGGGCGGCCCTCTTCCTCGTGCTTGTTGACGAGCATCGTGATGCGCGACTTGTCGTCGCGGGCGTAGCCTTCAAAAACGTGGTAGCCCCAGCGTTTGCGGTTGCGTTCGTTTTCGTTGCCCCGCACCTGGATCATGTACGGGGTACTTAGGATGCCGTCCACGGTGGTATACATGGGCGTAAGCTGCGGATTGAACCCAAAATGGTAGCCGCGGTCTTTCCAGCGGTGCCAGGTACTGTCCACGTCCGACCGCAACTCCAGCCGCTTCCGCTCCGACGGCTCCGAGCCGGGAAGTAGTTTAAGGTAGGAGGAGGCGTCCGAGGTACTTTGGGCGCTGGCCAGGGTACTTAGCGCCAGTAGGGCCAGGGTAAGTAGTTGTTTCATGAAGGTAGTTTAGCAAGTAGCGTTTTTCCTGTAAAGAAACTAAAAAGGCCGATGGCCTGATTAAAGAACAAGAAGTAGTTTACCTAACGGGGATGGTAAGAGTGAATTATTCCAATAAAAGTAAAAGAGGTGATGGGTGTGCTTACTCATAAATAAGGCCGTACGCTCAAGCTACAGAAACCAAATATGTACTATGCAAAGCGCATTGCGAAACATAAGGTACCTTACAATAACGCTGCTTCTGAGTTTGCGCTTAGGATTGGTGATCAGCTACGGTCAATCCCAGCCCTGGCCGCGTCACACCATCGACTCCTCTTCCAGTGGGGCCGATGGCATCAAAATGGCCGATATGAATGGCGACGGGTTATGGGATATTGTCACGGGATGGGAAGAAGGTAGCCTCACCCGGCTGTACCTTCATCCGGGATTGAGTAAGGTAAAAGAACCCTGGCCCGCCGTGACGGTAGGTACCACGCCCGACGTAGAAGATGCCGTTTTTGCGGATTTGGATGGCGACGGCAAGCCGGAAATTATTAGCTGCACAGAAGGCCACACTGAGAAGATCTATGTGCACTGGTCGCTTTCTGGAAATCTACTGGACCCGAAGCAGTGGCGGCAGGAGGTACTTCCGGCTTCGGTTGGTAAAATGATGTGGATGTACGCACAGCCAATAAATCTTGACGGTAAAAACGGGGTAGATTTGGTGGTAGGTGGTAAGGGTCCCAAAGCCGAGGTAGGCTGGTTTGAGTCGCCGAAAGATCCCAAAAACCTGGCGGCCTGGACTTGGCATACCATCACCCCTGCTGGCTGGATCATGTCCATTTTGTTTCGGGATATGGACGGCGACGGCGATACCGACCTCGTCATTACGGACCGGCGGGGGGACCGGAGGGGATGTCGCTGGTTGGAAAACCCCGGCTTGGGCAAGACTCAGAAAGCTCCCTGGTCCAGCCATATGATCGGGGCAGCCGGACTGGAAGTGATGTTTATGACCATGGCCGATACGGACGGCGATGGGGTAGAGGAAGTAGTCATTACGGAAAAAACGCACCGAACCATCCGGATTTTTGAACGCCAGGATGCAGGCGGTCGCTCTTGGCGGGAAACGACACGGCTTGCCGTGCCCGATGATTTCGGCAGCCCCAAGTCCGTTGAAGTAGGCGATATGGACGGTGATGGCGTGGCGGATCTGGTCTACAGTACCGAAACCCAGGGGCTCGAAAAGAATGGCCTTGCCTGGATCAGTGGGAAAGACCTTGACCAACCTGGCGCGCCCTTCCGCAGTATTTCGGGTGTGCATAGCGCCAAGTATGACAAAGTAGTATTGCTGGATGTCGATCAGGACGGTGACCTGGATGTGTTGATCTGTGAAGAAAACTTTGGCGAAGACAGCCAAGGGCTGGGCGTAATCTGGTACGAAAATCCGCATCGGTAATCGAATGAAGGTACTTTAAATGGCCTATTCAACCAGCTAAGAATCATATAAGCAACGGCTAATCCTTACTCATGGTCATAACTGACAGCTTCCGCCAAGGTACTTAGCGTCAATAGAACCAAGGTAGGTATTTCATAAAAGTAAGGTAGTTTAGAATAGCGTTTGAAGAAGGTTTTTACAAGGAAAGCAAAAAACGTCGGCCGATTTGGCTGACGTTTTTTGAGTAGATAGATGTTTTACGAAGTAACATGGAAGCTTAAAACATGTACTAAAAGAGTAGTAACTATGAACAGTAGTTTGAGAATAAACTATATATAAAAAAAGATTACAAGGGCTACTCAAAATATAAATTATAAACCATTTTAAAATGAACCCAGACAGGGAGGCCGTCTTTGTAAGCAGGCTTCCAAGCAGGTGAACTTTCAAATACCCTTTTAAGCTCTGCCGTTGTTTCCTCTTTTGCTTTAATTTCTAAAGTATTATCTATATTCTTTTTGTTAAAGTACATTTTCCCGAAATCAAGAGAGTCTACTTTAATCTTTCCATTATTATCGATAACAAAATTTACTTCGACTGATCCTTGATACGCAGCTTTGACTGCTGATTTAGGGTACTTAAAATTCTTGCCTATATATTTATAGAATTGTTGTGCCCCTCCAGGGAATTCCGGTAATGTTTCATGGGTAACTGTTTGACTGCTTGTGTGCTGAGCCCTAGTAAAAAAGCTAAAAACCAAAAGTAAGGCGAAGGTAAGGTATAATTTCATGAGTTAAAGTAAGCCGTTGTTTGTATTTTTAAATAATCCAATTTACTCAAATATAAGGTCACTATCTTTTAATGGTTGAACGTGGGGTTTATTATAAAGAAATCCGAAGATTAAACTTGAAAATTTGTCAAAGTTATCAGCATTGGTTTGCTGTATTTTCCTGTCACAGAATGTTGTATTAGTGACCTCTTTTCTCTTTCCCTTGTACGTGACAATAATAGTTGTTGAAAAACTAGGCAATGTGCCGCTACTAAATATTCGGCATTCAAACTCGTTAGGAAAGCTTAGAAAATCAATTTTCACAAAGGCGGCATAAATTCTTTGCTATTTCTGCCTCGCTCAGAGGTGCCTTAACCGTAGAATCCCCGCCTGTGTAGCTCCTTTTGTAAATTCCATTGGATGAATCGTAACGATCCAATTTGCCGATAACTTTAAAGGAAGAATCATTCGGCATTTCTTTGTCATAGGAGGGTGAACTACAATTTGTTAAAATAGCTAAAAGCGATATGATTAGGAAAGTAAAAGGTGTATGGAGCCTTGGTTTCATTCGGAAGTTATTTAATCAGAAAAAAACACAAAGAATACAAGAGCTATTATACTTCTATTCAGCTAGCTGATAATCTTTAACTAAGACAGTGGCCGATAGATTCAGCCGAACGGCCAAATTTCGAATCATCTCTACGGTCAATTTCCTCTTTCGGCTCAGAACTTCCGATACCCGACTTTTACCGCCCATTTCCTGGATTAAATCCTTTTGTTTCAATTGCATTTCTTCCATCCTTATTTTGATGGCCTCAATAGGGTCAGGCGCTTCAATAGGATAGTACTTTTTTTCGTACTCGTCTATTAGTAATCCCAGAAGATCGGCTTCATCGCTTTCGGGCGTACCGACCGGAGCGTTAAAAATGGCTTCTAACCTGTCCAGGGCCTGTTGGTATTCCGCTTCGGTTCTGATCAATTTAATATTCATAACTATCTTATTCTAAATAGTATTCGCGTTGATTTTATCATAGTCGGTGTGGGTGCCGATAAAACGAATAAAAATCCATTGCTTCTCAAAGTTAAACTTCGCCACTAACCGGTACGTATTTCCTTTTATGTTAAAAACGATTCTACCATCTTTCAAAATACTTGCATTGGCGTAGGTACTTTTTACCTCATTCGGGTTTTTCCAATTGGCGCTCATGGCGGTATCGTACCAGGTCTTGAGGTACTGCTCCGAATCGACATGTTTCTCCCAAAATTCTCTCAGAGTCTTTTTTGCAAATATTCTTTCCATGCCTATTTTTTCAACCTACTAAGGTATCCAAAAAGTTCTATATATGGGAACATGTAGTCTAATGATTTTTTCGAAGTACAGTGCATTGGGTTGCTAAGTAGCTCCTTTATCCACATACCTCCTGGTGTAAACCTAAAAAAGCGGAGACAGGTACCTGTCTCCGCTTTTTGCAAGAATAAAACAAAGGTACCTTTACCCCAGCCGCGCCAGCGCTTCCCGAATGGTGGCGATTTTGGCTTCGGCGTCGGCCTGTTTTTGGCGCTCTTTTTCTACTACGTCGCCTTTGGCGTTTTGTACGAAGCGCTCGTTGGATAGTTTTTTCATGACCGAGTTCAAGAAGCCTTCGGTGTATTCCAGCTCCTTTTGCAGATTTTCGCGCTCAGCTTCTACGTCGATTTCTCCGGCCAGGTTGATGAAGAACTCATCCGACCGCACCAGAAACGACATGCCTTCTACCTGCTCGCTGACGTACTCAAGGGCGGCTACGTTGGCCAGCTTTCGCAGTAGTCCTTCCAGCGGCTGGTACTGCTCGGGTGCGTCGGTTTTGATGGCCAGCGGGAGCTCCAGCTTGGGGCTAAGGCCCTTGGTATTGCGCAGGTTACGGATGGCCGAAACTACCTCCGCAAGTACCTCAAACTGGCCCAGCAGAGTACTATCGATGCTCCCCGGACGAGGATAATCGGCCACGCAGACGGACTCGGAGGTACCTCGCTCACGGATGTTCTGCCAGATCTCCTCCGTAATGAAGGGCATGAACGGGTGCGTGAGCCGCATGAGGCGGTCGAAAAAGTCGAGCGTGGCCTCGTAGGTACCGGGGTCGATGGGCTGCTCGTAGCCGGGCTTGATCATCTCGAGGTAGTTGGAGCAGAAATCGTCCCAGATGAGCTTGTACACGGCATTGAGCGCATCCGAAATCCGGAACTTCGTGAAGAGGTCAAGTACCTCCGTCAGGGCCAGGTTGAGCCGCGACTCAAACCACGCTACGGCCTGCTGCGACGAACCAGGCTGAGGTACCTGGGCGCTCACTTCCCAGCCTTTGACGAGCCGGAAGGCGTTCCAGATTTTGTTGCAGAAATTACGGCCCTGCTCCACGAGCTTCTCGTCGAAGGGTAGATCGTTGCCCGCGGGCGAGCTAAAGAGCATGCCCGTCCGGACGCCATCGGCGCCGTACTGCTCGATCAGAATCAGCGGGTCGGGCGAGTTACCGAGCGACTTCGACATCTTGCGGCCCAGTTTGTCGCGCACGATGCCGGTCAGGTACACGTTTTTGAACGGATAAGTACCCCGGTACTCATAGCCGGCCACGATCATCCGCATGACCCAGAAGAACAAAATCTCGGGGGCCGTGACGAGGTCGTTGGTGGGGTAATAGTACTTGATGTCGTCGTTGTCGGGCTCCTTAATTCCGTTGAACACCGAGATGGGCCACAGCCAGGACGAAAACCAAGTGTCTAGTACGTCGTCGTCCTGCCGGATGTCTTCCTCGGTGAGGGCAAAGAGTTGGTACTCGTGCTGGGCTTTGCGCAAAGCCTCGCGCTTGCTGCGGGCCACGATCACGGTGCCGTCCTGAAGGTAGTAAGCCGGGATGCGGTGCCCCCACCAGAGCTGCCGACTGATGTTCCAGTCGCGGATGTTTTCCATCCAGTGGCGGTAGGTATTCTTAAACTTGGGCGGAATGAGCTGCACGGTGTCGTTCAGCACGTTGTCGAGGGCGGGCTTGCCCAGGCGCTCCATGCGCAGGAACCACTGCTCCGACAGCCGCGGCTCCACCACGGCATTGGTACGTTCCGAGTGGCCCACATTGGATTTGTACTCTTCCACCTTCTCCAGGTTTCCTGCTTCTTCGAGTAGCTTCAGGATTTTCTTCCGGGCCACGAAGCGGTCTTCGCCCACCAGGATTTGCGCCTTTTCGTTCAGGGTACCGTCTTCGTTGAGCAGGTCGATGATGGGCAGATTGTGCTTTTTACCGAGCTCGTAGTCGTTGGTATCGTGGGCAGGCGTTACCTTGAGGCAGCCGGTTCCGAACTCCATCTCTACGTACTCGTCGGCAATGATAGGGATCGCCCGGTTGATCAATGGGATAAGTACCTGCTGCCCGACCAAGTGCTGGTAGCGCTCATCGGCCGGGTTCACGCAGATGGCCACGTCGGCCATGATGGTTTCGGGGCGGGTGGTGGCAATGGTGAGGGCTTCTGACTCGGAGTCCACTAGGGGGTACTTGAGGTACACCAGCTTCTGATTGACCTCTTTGGCAATCACCTCCTCGTCGGAGAGCGTCGTGCGCGCCTGCGGGTCCCAGTTGACCATGCGGTGGCCCCGGTAAATATCTCCTTTTTCGTACAAATCAATAAAGACCTCAATGACGGCGTCGTAGAGGCTAGGCTCCATGGTGAAGCGCGTGCGGTCCCAGTCACAGGAGGCGCCCAGCTTGCGGAGCTGCTGCAGGATTATGCCGCCGTACTTGTGGGTCCATTCCCAGCAGTAGGTTATAAACTCCTCGCGGCTCAGGTCTTTTTTGTTAATCCCTTTTTCCTTGAGCATCGCTACTACCTTGGCTTCGGTAGCAATGGACGCGTGGTCGGTACCGGGTACCCAGCAGGCTTCTTTGCCCTCCATGCGGGCTTTGCGTACCAGAATATCCTGAATGGTATTATTAAGCATGTGCCCCATGTGAAGTACCCCCGTGACGTTGGGCGGCGGAATCACGATGGTGTAGGGCTCCTTGTCGGGATTGGGCTGGGAACTGAAGTACCTGTGCTCCATCCAGTAGGCGTACCACTTGTCTTCTATCTCTTGAGGGCTGTACGTTTTGGAAATCATATATGCTGACTAAATCCGGTAACATGACGAAATAAAGCCGGTTCGGCAGGGACCAAAGGCTCGTTTGGAGGGCAAAGATAGGGAAAAGGGAGACGTGATAGAATCTGGATTTACCAACTACTCCAAAAGCGTGCGTGGATCAAGACGACGGGGAAATATCGTCCAGACCTTTTTCTGGTGGTACAGTCGCTTTGCCCGTTTTGCAATACACCCCCAAAACCGTACCTTCGACTGCAAGTACCTATAAACCCTTCAACCTCATGAAAAAAATCCTCCTTTGGCTCCTGGGCCTGGTCGTTGTGTTGGCGGTTGTTTACGCCGCCGGGCCGCAGGTACCTGAAGCCAGCCTTGACCCAACGCTGCCTGCTGTGACGACAAACCTGTCGCAGCTAGAGGCAGAAATCGCTCAATCGGAAGCGGCGGTACCGGATCTCAAAACCAACAATGAAGCCCGGATCATCTGGGCGGATTCGTCCAGGAAAGAAAAAACACCCTACAGTATCGTGTACATCCACGGCTTCGGGGCCAGCTGGGCCGAGGGCGACCCGGTGCATCGTAATCTGGCTCAGCGGTACGGTGCCAACCTGTACCTGGCGCGCCTGCACGACGCGGGCATTGCCGATACCAACGCCTTCGACGACCTCACCCCCGAGAACTTCCTGGCCGGAGCCAAGCGCGCGCTGGCCATCGGGAAGGTACTTGGCGACAGCGTGATCGTGATGGGTACTTCGGCGGGCGGGTTGCTCACGGTGTACCTGGCCGCGCACCAGCCCGGCCTGAAGGGCATTGTGCTGTACTCGCCCTGCATGGCGATAGCTACCCCGGCTATGAAGCTGGTCACGGGCCCCTGGGGGCGGCAGATCCTGCACGCCGTCGCGGGCGACTACCGCAAAAGTAGCCACGCCCCGGAGCTGGAGCGCTCGCACTACTGGCTGCGTAGCTACGTGTCGGATGGGCTCATTACCCTCCAGCAGGTGATCGACGCCGTGGCGCAGCCGGAGGTGTACCAGCGGGTGAAGGTACCCGTCTTTCTGGGGTATTACTACAAAAATGACGACGAGCAGGACCAGGTCGTGTCGGTGAAAGCCATGCAGGAGATGTTCCCGCAGCTGGGTACTTCCCGCGCCCAAAAAGTGGAGATGGCCTTTCCCGACACGGGCGACCACGTGATTGCGTCGCACTTTGCGTCGCAGGATTATGAGGGCGTAGAGGCGGCTACGGCGCAGTTTTTTGACCAGGTACTTCGGCTCAAGCCAGTCGTAGCCACGCAAGTACCCTAAGGTACCTGCCCACCAGCGGGAGGAAAACGCCGGAGGTTTCCTGCCGGAGTGAGGTAGTCAAATGTAGTTTTACCAACCAAAAATGCTTTACTTTGCCCCGCTGAAAACGATCATTAACCAGTAGGTACTTTTCGCTGACACCGGGGTACTTGTTACAAAAATTTACAATCATGGCTTACGGTTTACTTAAAGGAAAAAGAGGCATTATATCAGGCGCACTGGACGAAAACTCCATTGCTTGGAAAGTAGCGCTTAAAGCAAAAGAAGAAGGGGCCACCTTCACGCTCACCAACGCGCCCATTGCCATGCGCATGGGGGCCATCAATCAGCTGGCCGAAAGCTGCGAGGCGGAGATTATCCCGGCCGATGCTACCTCGGTGGAAGATCTGGAAAACCTGTACAGCAAATCCATCGAAACGCTGGGTGGCAAGATCGACTTTGTGCTGCATTCGATCGGCATGAGCCCTAATATCCGCAAAGGCCGCGACTACGGCCACCTCAACTACGACTGGTACGTGAAGAGCCTGGACGTGTCGGCGCTGTCGCTACACAAGATGCTGCACGTAGCCGAAAAGCTCGACGCCATCAACGAATGGGGCTCGGTAGTGGGGCTGTCGTACATTGCCGCGCAGCGTTCGTACCCGTTTTATACCGACATGGCCGACGCTAAGGCGGTCCTTGAGAGCATCGCGCGCAACTACGGCTTCCGCTACGGCAAGGCCAAAAACGTGCGGGTCAATACCATTTCGCAGTCGCCCACGCGCACCACGGCGGGCTCGGGCATTGGCGGCTTTGAGTCGTTCTACGCCTTTGCCGACAAGATGAGCCCGCTCGGCAACGCTTCGGCCGAAGACTGCGCCAGCTACGTCATTACGCTTTTCTCGGATCTGACGCGCATGGTCACCATGCAAAATCTCTTCCACGACGGCGGGTACTCCAGCACGGGTATCTCCGAGGAACTGATGCAGATGATCCAGCAACAGCAGCAGTAGGTGCGGCTGGGTACTTTAGTTTTTAATTACGAAAAGTACCTGCTTGCTTCTCTTCCAGATCCCCCTCGGTCGGCACCGGCCGGAGGGGGATTTTTTTCTGTTTCCGCCCTTCTTCCGTGTACTAATTAAACCACTTGTCCGTTTGTGCGTTGTGTATAGTACGTAATCTGAGTAGATTCGCTCGGTCTACGATTCATCCACCACGTATTGTTGTCTATCTATCTATATCCTTGTGTTTCTCATGTTATCGCACAATCGTCTGAAGCATGCCACGCTCTGGGGGGTACTTTTGCTGCTATCGGCCTGCGGCCGGGAAGCGGAGCAAACCAAAGCCCTGCCCGATGCGCCCATTTATACGCTGGTGTTTTTGGATAAAACCCAAAGCGTGAATGTCAACAAAAACTTTGTGAACGAAAAGTACCGCCAGGCCCTGACGGAGATAGTGGAGCAGAACATGAGGAACAAGGGAGATAAGCTGGAGGTGTACTTCATTCACGAAAATACGTCCAAAGCGCGGGCACTCTCGCTGACGGTGCGCTCCGAAAAGGAAGGGATCGAGTACGCCAACGCCACCGACCGCGAAGCCATCGAAACCAACTTTCAGCTGGCCCTACAGCGGGAAAAAGGGATTTTCCTGCGGCAGGCTCTAACGAAGCTCAACCAGCAAAATACCGGTGGCTCCAACCAGTGGACGGATGTGTGGGGTAGTTTGCCGGTCATTGCCAAGGCCGCCGAAAGCGGAGCCGAAGTACGGGTGTACTACTTCAGCGATATGATCGAAAGCATGCGAGGGGCGGATCGACGGGATTTTCACCAATCGCCACCCATTACCGACGCCGTTGCGGAGCAGTACGCCCAGGCCGACGCCAAGAAGCTGGAGCAAAATGCCATTGGCTCGCCGCAGGTCACCATCGTGTCGCCCTTTGAGCCTACGGCTTCTACCAAAGAAAACAATCCCCACGTAGCGCACTACTGGCAAATCCTCTTTCAGGAACTCGGCGGCGTGAGTGTGGAGGAGTTGTAGGGGGTACTTTTGAAGTACCTTTCTATCAAGAGTAAATTTCTTTATTTACTTTTTTCCCACAACCTGGTACCTGCCCGGAATGGCCTGGTAGCCAAGTACCTCGTAGGGTTTTAGGCCCGCGGCCCGGTACCAATCGTGAATCTCTTCAATGGACCAATTGCCGGAGGTACTCGTCAGGCCAAAAAACAGATCCGTGCTGCTACCTACCAGCTCGGGCTTGGCGGCGGGGTCGGGCCGGAGGAATTCGTTGATGATAAACACCCCGCCCGGCCGGAGCGCCCGCGCCACTTTCTGCGTGACTTCCCGGTTTTGCGCCTCCGTGAGGTGGTGCGCCACGCTGGACATCAGCACCAGGTCATAGGTACTTTCGCCAAGTTCGGTAGTCAGGATGTTCCCGACCTGGTGCTGCACCCGCTCGCCCATGCCCTGCGCCGCCAGCAGCGGGGCGGCCTGCGCTACGGCACCGGGCAGGTCCAGAATAACCGACCGCAGGCGGGGGTACTTTCGGCACAGCGCCACCGAGTGCAGCCCGTGCGCCCCGCCGATGTCGAGCATGTGGGTGGCATTTTTGGGAAGGGGTACTTTGCGCGCAAATTCCCCGGCTTCCGAAATAGCGCCGCCGTGCATGGCCTTTTGGTACAGCGCCCATTCTTCCGCGTTGAGGTGCTCGTGGTACTGGAGGCCTTCGCCGGTTTCAAGGTACTTTCCCATTCGCTCCAGCCAGGGCCATACCACCCGGTTGTTATAAACCGCCAAATCCCGTACGGTATCTTTGCTTTCGCGAAGTACCCACTTGCGCGTCATACGGGTGAGGGAATAGTGGCCTTTCTGAAAACGGAGGTACTTTACCGAAGTGAGCACGCCCAGCAGCTGCGTGGTGGCCTGCACGTGCAGCTGGCAGGCCTCCGCTACGGCTTGGGCCGTGGTATGTCCCTGCGCAATGGCCTCAAAAATGCCCCGGTCGGTGGCTTCCAGTACCGCCCTGCTCACCACTGGAAGTACCTGCGCGTGCAGCAGCGGCAAGGGTACCAGGTTGAGCCGCAGGGCCAGCCATTCCAGTAGGTTTTCGGGAAATACGCGTAGTTGCATCAGCCAGCCCAGTTTTCGCGGTCGAGGCTGCGGTACTGGATCGCCTCGGCCAGGTGTTCAATCCTGATTTCGTCGCTGTCGGCCAGGTCGGCAATGGTGCGCGACACCTTCAGGATGCGGTCGTAGGCGCGGGCGGAGAGGCCCAGCCGCTCCATCGCCGTGCGCAGCAAGGCTTTGCCCGCCTCGCCGATCTGACAAATTTCCTTGACCATTTCGGGGGGCATCATGGCGTTGGAGTAAATACCTGGGTGATCTTTGAAGCGCGCCGTCTGGTGCTCACGGGCCTTGATGACCCGCTCCCGGATCTGCTCGCTGCTTTCGGATTTGCGCGTGGAGCTGATCTGGTCGAACGACACGGGCGTCACCTCCACGTGCAGGTCGATGCGGTCCAGGAGCGGACCGCTGATCTTGTTGAGGTACTTTTGCACGACCCCCGGCCCGCATACGCATTCCTTTTCGGGGTGGTTGTAGTAGCCGCAGGGGCAGGGGTTCATGCTGGCTATGAGCATGAAGTTGGAAGGAAACTCCACCGCCATTTTGGCCCGCGAAATACTCACCTTGCGCTCTTCCAGGGGCTGGCGCATCACCTCTAGTACGGTTCGTTTAAATTCCGGGAGTTCGTCCAGAAAAAGTACCCCATTATGGGCCAGGGATATTTCGCCCGGCTGCGGAAAACTACCTCCGCCCACCAGCGCGGCGTCACTGATGGAGTGGTGCGGGGCCCGAAAAGGCCGCCGCGAAACCAGCGTAGCGCGGCTGCCCAACTTGCCCGCCACGGAGTGGATCTTGGTGGTTTCGAGGGCTTCCTGTAAGCTAATGGGCGGCAGGATGGACGGCAGCCGCTTGGCGAGCATGGTTTTGCCCGCGCCCGGCGGACCGATCATGATGGCGTTGTGCCCGCCCGCCGCCGTAATTTCCAGCGCGCGCTTGATGTTTTCCTGCCCTTGTACGTGCGCAAAGTCGGCGTCGTAGTCGTTTTGGGTACTTAAAAAAATATCGCGGGTGTCTACTACCAGCGGTTCAATGTCTTTTTTACCTTCAAAAAATTCTACCGCATCTTGCATAGTCTCTACCGGAATTACGTCCAGTTTATTCACGATGGCGGCCTCACGGGCGTTTTCGAGGGGTAGTACAAAGCCCTTGAAGCCCTGCTTGCGTGCCTCGATGGCAATGGGAAGTACCCCTTTGATGGGCCGTAGCTTGCCGTCGAGCGAGAGCTCGCCCATGATGATGTACTCTTCCAGGTTGCGTTCCGCCGTCATTTGCTCCGACGACTGCAACACGCAGAGGGCAATGGGTAGGTCATAGGCTGAGCCTTCCTTCCGGATGTCGGCCGGAGCCAGGTTCACTACGACCTTTTGGCGGGGCATGCGGTAATCGAAAAATTTGAGCGATGCCTCCACCCGCTGCTCGCTCTCCTTCACGGCGCTGTCGGGTAGGCCCACCATGAAAAAGCGCAAGCCCTGCACCACTGTTACCTCAATGGTAATCAGGGTGGCGTTCACTCCATAAACGGCACTTCCAAACGTTTTGGCCAGCATTGATCTGAATCTACGGGTAGCTAATGGTACTTTTTGCTAAGAATTTATTCCAAAACTACTGGAAATAACCGTACCACACCTACTGCCAGCCGAAAACAATAGATCAGGTACTCGCGCAAACAAAGTACCCGTAGCAGGTGACCGCTCCGTTCGCTTCTGTACGTCCACTGTTCATTTTCGAACAGTTATTTATTTCTTGTTTATAAATAAGTACTTAATATATAGAGAGTTAAATCTCTTATAAGTGCGCGGCATGTTATTTTATCTACAAATATTGAATTAATAAAGTACCATGAGACGAAACTACCTCGGAGAATTCGAAGAGCTGGTGCTGCTTACCGTAGCGGTACTGCACGAAGGTGCCTACGGCGTAGCCATTGCCGACGAGCTGGAAAGGCAAACGGGCCGCTCCGTGAGCCTGAGTGCGGTGCACGCGGCCTTGCACCGGTTGGAAGAAAAAGCCATGCTAAATTCCCGACTGGGCGAGGCCACCGCCGAACGCGGCGGACGACGCAAGCGGCTCTTTACGGTGACGGCGCTGGGAAGCCGTACGTTGCAGAGTATTCGGGAAACGCGCAACCGCCTCTGGGATTCCATTTCGCCCCAGGCTCTACCCGCCCTAGGCTTATGAAACCCCCGCGCTGGGCCGACCGCCTGCTGGAGCGCTTCTGTGCACCGCACTTGCTGGAAGAGATCCAGGGGGATCTGCACGAGCGCTTCGAGCGCCGCCGGGTACTTTTTGGGGAGCGTGCGGCCCGGCGGCAGTACATCTGGGAGGTACTTGGGTTTCTGCGGCCTTTTGCCTTGAAACGAAAAAGGAATACTACTTCTACCACTTATCTAGTTAGTCCTATGATGCTCCAAAATTATTTCAAAATTGCTTTCCGGAACCTTGTGAGGCACAAGGGGTACTCAGCCATCAATATTGTAGGCTTAGCGGTAGGTATGGCCGTAGCGATGCTTATCGGTCTGTGGGTATGGGATGAGCTGTCCTACAACAAGTACCATCAGAACTACGAGCGCATTGCCAAAGTGATGCAACGCGGCACGTTTAACGGGGAAGTTTTTAATGGAGATTTTCTACCGCTTCCGCTAGGAACAGAACTTCGCACTTCGTTTTCTAAAGATTTTGAACACGTAATGATGTCGTCCTGGCCGGGCGAGCATATTTTGTCCTACGGTGACAAGAAATTTACTAAAACGGGGCGATACCTAAGTCCGGCCGCACCCGATATGCTTACGCTCAACATGCTTGCAGGTACCCGGGCGGGCCTGCAAGACCCAGCCTCCATTTTACTATCCAAATCCGTGGCTCAGACCTTGTTTGGAGAGGGAGATCCCGTGGGTGAAATTATGAAGATAGATAATAAGCTGGACGTTAAAGTAACCGGCGTGTACGAAGATCTTCCCTTCAATACTGAGTTTCGGGAACTGACTTTTATTGCGCCCTGGGACCTATACGTTTCGTCGGAAGAATGGGTAAAACAGGCGCAGGACAATGCCGAGTGGAACAATAACTCTTGGCATATTCTGGCGCAGATTGCTCCTAACACAAATTTTGAGGCGGTATCGACTAAAATTAAAGACCTCAAATTAAAGCATGCTCCTGAAGTAGCTTTTGTGAAGCCCGAGATTTTTTTGCATCCCATGAGTCGCTGGCACTTATACGACAGTTGGGATAAAGCGGGGAAGGTAAGCGGTCGTATTCAGTACGTTTGGCTATTTGGAATTATCGGGGTATTTGTGCTGCTGCTGGCCTGCATCAACTTCATGAACCTCTCAACGGCACGCTCCGAAAAACGGGCTAAAGAAGTAGGCATTCGCAAAGCCGTTGGCTCGGTCAGGACTCAGCTTATTAGTCAGTTTTTGAGTGAATCACTGCTGGTGGTTACGGTTGCCTTTGTATTGTCATTGTTGTTGGTGTGGCTTATATTACCATTCTTTAATGAAGTAGCGGATAAGGAAATAGCCGTATTATGGACCAATCCCGTTTTTTGGTTATTTGGAATCGGTTTCAGTCTGTTTACTGGATTATTGGCGGGAAGTTATCCGGCATTTTACCTGTCTTCTTTCCAGCCGGTAAAAGTACTCAAAGGTACCTTCAGAATAGGGCGCTTTGCTTCCATGCCCCGTAAGGTGCTGGTAGTGGTTCAATTTACAGTTTCGGTAACGCTTATCATTGGTACCGTCCTGGTTTTTCGGCAGATTCAATACGCTAAAAATCGTCCAATTGGGTATGACCGAAACGGTTTGATTACCGTTGCTATGAATACGCCCGAATTATACGGACGTTACAATGCCTTACGTAGTGAACTGCTACAAACGGGGGCGGTTATAGAGATGTCCACCTCGTCTACTCCGGCTACCCATTTGCTTTCTAAAAACGGCGGATTCGAGTGGGAAGGAAAAGATCCCAATCTAAAAGCGCAATTTGGTACCGTAGCCGTGACTCACGATTTTGGCAAAACGGTTGGTTGGCAATTCGTAGAAGGGCGTGACTTTTCTCGGCAGTTTTCCACCGATTCGTCGGGGATGGTCCTGAACGAAACGGCCGCCCGGTACATGGGGATCAAAGATCCGGTGGGAAAAACGATTAAATGGGATGGACGGTCTTTCCACGTAGTGGGAGTGGTTAAAGATATGGTGATGGAATCTCCTTTCGAACCGGCTTTTCAGACTGTATTTATGCTGAATTACGATTGGGCCAGCGTTATCAACATTAAACTAAATCCTACCCTCAGTATCAGCGAATCCCTAGCTAAAATTGAAACCATTTTCCGCACCTTCAATCCCGGCAGCCCGTTTGATTACAAATTCTCAGATCAGCAATACGCCCTGAAATTTGCTGCCGAAGAGCGTATCGGAAAGTTGGCAGCAGTATTTGCTGTATTGGCCATTTTCATTAGTTGCTTGGGACTTTTCGGGTTGGCCTCGTTCGTAGCTGAGCAGCGTACAAAAGAAATTGGCATTCGGAAGGTGCTGGGAGCTACCGTGTTTAACCTCTGGCAGTTGTTGTCCAAGGACTTTGTATTTCTGGTGTTAATTGCTTTCGTGATGGCGGCACCCTTGGCCTACTACTTTCTGAACGGCTGGTTGCAGAAGTATACGTACCGTACCGAGATCTCCTGGTGGATTTTTGCCGCTACCGGGGCGAGCGCGTTGCTTATTACCTTGCTCACGGTGAGCTTTCAGGCCATTAAAGCTGCCCTGATGAACCCGGTGAAGACGCTGAAAACGGAGTAAGCTTATGAAACCACCGCCACGCTGGGCCGACCGCCTGCTGGAGCGCTTCTGTGCACCGCACTTGCTGGAAGAGATTCAGGGGGATCTGCACGAGCGCTTCGAGCGCCGCCGGGTACTTTTTGGCGAACGTGCGGCCCGGCGGCAGTACGGCTGGGAGGTACTTGGGTTTCTGCGGCCTTTTGCCTTGAAACGAAAAAGGAATGCTACTTCTACCACTTATCTAATTAGCCATATGATGATCCAGAATTATTTCAAAATCGCGTTTAGAAACTTGCGGAAACACAAGGCGTTCAGTTTTATCAACATTGCCGGGGTAGCCCTGGGGCTGGCTTGTTTTCTGATGCTAGCGCTTTACGTCAAGGACGAGCTGAGTTACGACCGCCACCATGCCCATGCCGACCGGATCTACCGGCTGTCGCGGACGTTCCTGTCTAAAGATGGTACGGTATCCTTGCGGCTAGGACACGCCGCCCCGCCGTTCGGGCCGTTGATCAAGCAGGATTTTCCGGAGGTGGAGGAGGTAGTTCGGATGCTGGAAACGGGCGCGCTAATACGGTACGGAGACCACCTCTTCAACGAAAATGAGCTGTTTGTAGCGGAACAGAATCTATTCAAGGTTTTTTCCTTTAAAGTGCTGAGCGGTAATCCGGATAAGGCGCTCGAAAATCCGTTTTCCATTATGTTTTCCCGCCCGATGGCCGAGAAGTACTTCGGGAAGGAGAATCCGCTGGGCAAGGTGGTACGGCTCGACGACCAGCTCGACTACACCGTGACGGGCGTTTTTGAACCCCTACCCGCGCAGTCGCACTTTCACCCCAGCTTCCTGATTTCGTTTACTACGCTGAACGACGACCGGGTCTACGGCGCCGAAGGCTTGCGCAGCAACTGGGGCAATAATTCGTTCTCGACGTTTTTGCTCCTACCCGAGAAGTACGATGCGCAAAAAATGGTGAAAGCGTTTCCTGATTTTCAAAACCGCCACATCGACCCCAAAGCCTCGACCTACTCGGTACTGGATCTGATGAAGCTAACGGATATTCACCTGCACTCGCACCTGGACTCCGAAATTGAAGCCAATGGCGACATTCAGTACGTGTACCTGTTCTCGGCCATTGCCCTTTTTATTTTGATCATTGCCTGTATCAACTACATGAATCTGGCCACGGCCAAGTCGGCTACGCGCGCCAAGGAGGTAGGAATGCGGAAGGTGATTGGGGCGGTGCGCTTACAACTGATCAATCAGTTTTTAAGCGAGTCCGTCTTGCTGGTGGGCGTGTCCGTGGTGCTGGCGGTGGGCATCGTGGTACTTTGCTTGCCAGCGTTGAATAATTTTACCCAAAAACAGCTGTCGTTCGCGGCCCTGCTGGACCCTACCTTCCTGGCCATTCTGGTTTTCATTACCCTTTTTACCGGCCTCGTGGCCGGAAGTTACCCGGCTTTTTTCATGACGTCATTCCAGCCCATTAGCGTGCTGAAAGGCCGGATGGCTTCCGTGCTGAAAAATGGAATGCTGCGCCAGACGCTGGTCGTGGCCCAATTTGCCATTGCCGTGGTGCTGATCATCAGCACGGTGGTGGTTTACACACAAATGCGCTACATCCAGAACTACAAGCTGGGCTACTCCAAGGACCAAGTGGTACTTTTATACGCCTCCGACGACTCGACGATCCATTTTGAGAGTATCAAGGAGCGGCTGAAGGCCAATAGTAACATCCGGGAGGTAGGGCGCTCTTCCCGCGTCCCTTCGGGGCGGCTGCTGGACTCCTGGGAAGCCTACGTCATGAAAGGCGATAGCATGGCGCCTACCGACATCAACATCAAGTCGCTGTCCGTAGACGAGGATTTCATCCCGACCTACCAGATCGAGATGGCGGCGGGCCGGAATTTCTCGCGCGACTACGCCACCGATAAAACCGCCGGATTTATCCTCAACGAAACCGCCGTCAGGCTGCTCGGCTGGAAGAACCCGGCCGATGCCGTCGGGAATCGGTTTGGCTACGGAGCGGTGCGGGGGCAGATCATCGGCGTTACCAAAGACTACCATTTCGAGTCGTTGCACCAAAAAGTAGCCCCCATCGTGATGTTTCACCAGCCGGGGCGCATGAGCCGCGTATCCGTGCAGGTGTCGGGTGGGGATTTGCAGCAAGCGCTGAGCCACATTGAGTCGGTCTGGCAAAGCCAGTTTCCCGGTCGGCCGTTTAGCTACGAGTTTCTGGATCAGCGCTTTGGCCAGCTTTACGCCCGCGAACAAACGCAGCAAATGCTTTTCGGGATTTTTGCGGGCATAGCCATATTTATTTCCTGCCTGGGTCTGCTGGGCCTATCGATGTTCATGGCCGAGGTACGTACCAAGGAAATCGGTGTCCGGAAGGTACTGGGTGCCTCGGTGGGTAGTATTGTGGTTATGCTGTCAAGCGACTTCCTGAAGCTGGTGCTGGTAGCCATCGCCATTGCCTCGCCCATCGCCTGGTACGGGATGCGCAGCTGGCTGCAAGACTTTGCCTACCATACCGACATCAGCTGGTGGGTGTACGTGCTGGCCGGTACTTTGGCCGTCGGCATTGCCCTGCTCACGGTGAGCTTCCAGAGTATCAAAGCGGCTTTGATGAACCCCGTGAAAAGTTTGCGCAGCGAATAATGAAACCACTACCCCCACGCTGGGCCGACCGCCTGCTGGAGCGCTTCTGCGCGCCGCACCTGCTGGAAGAAATCCAGGGCGACCTGCATGAGCGCTTCGAGCGCCGCCGGGTACTTTTTGGGGAGCGCGCCGCCCGGCGGCAGTACGCCTGGGAGGTACTTGGGTTTCTGCGGCCTTTTGCCCTCAAACGAAAAAAGAGCGTTACTACTACCACCTATTCAATGAGCCATGATATGATCCAGAATTATTTCAAAATCGCATTCCGAAACCTGGCTAAGAACCGGGTTTATTCCTTCATCAACATTTTTGGCCTGTCAGTGGGTATGGCCGTGGCGATGGTCATTGGGCTGTGGGTGTACGATGAGCTATCGTTTAATAAGCAATTCAAAAACCACGATCGGCTCGCCAAGCTTTGGCAGTTTGTGCAGTTTGATGTTGAAAAATCGTCCTACGACGTCATGCCCATTCCGCTGGCCGAGGAGCTTCGCAGCAAGTACCCCGACTTTGAGCGGGTTAGTTTGTCGGTTTTTCGGGAAATAACGCTGGCCGCCGGGGAGCATAAATTTCTCAGAAAGGGGAATTACGTCGAGCCGGTTTTTATGGACATGCTTTCGCTGGATATACGGGCGGGTAGCGCCTTCGCTGCGCAGGACGTACATGCCATTCTGCTTTCTGAATCGTTAGCGAAAGCTATATTTGGTTCCAAAGACCCCATCGAGCAGCTACTCGAGCTGGAAGGAAAAGAATCGGTAAAAGTAGTGGGCGTGTATAAAGATTTTCCGGCTAATACGAGTTTTAACGAAGTATCCTTTCTCGCTCCGTGGAATTTATACCTGGCTACGGATCGCAACGCCAAAGCGAACGTACATGCTTGGGATTCCAACTCCTACCAAATCTTTGCGCAGCTCAAACCAGGCGCCGATTTTGCACAGGTTTCGGCCAAGATCAAGGATATTCGCATGAAGCTGGACAATCCGCCGGGCTATAAGCCGGAGTTTTTCCTGCACCCCATGAGCAAGTGGCACCTGTTCGCCGATTTCAAAAATGGCGTGAATACCGGAGGACTGATTTCGTTTGTCTGGCTGTTTGGCATCATTGGCGTCATTGTGCTGCTACTCGCCTGTATTAATTTCATGAATCTCTCGACGGCCCGGAGCGAGAAGCGTGCCAAGGAAGTAGGGATTCGGAAAGCAGTCGGGTCCGTGAGGAGTCAGCTGGTAGCCCAGTTTTTTAGCGAGTCGCTGCTCATGGCGGTGCTCGCCTTCGTTCTGGCGCTGCTATTGACGCAGCTGGCCTTACCCTTTTTTAATGAGGTAGCTGGTAAGAAGATGCCCATATTGTGGTTTAGCCCTTGGTTCTGGCTCTGCGGGCTGAGTTTTAGTGTACTCACGGGCCTCATTGCGGGGAGCTATCCCGCTTTGTATTTATCTTCCTTTCAGCCGATAAAAGTACTGAAAGGTACCCTCAAAGCCAGCCGCTCGGCTGCTAGCCCCCGCCGCGTATTGGTTGGCTTTCAGTTTATGGTTTCGGTAACGCTCATCATCGGGACTATCATTGTGTTTCGTCAGATCGAGCACGCCAAGGACCGCCCGGTGGGGTATAGCCGTGAGGGGCTCATGGAGGTAAAAATGAATACTCCCAAGCTTCGCGAAGGCTACGAAACCGTACGGGCCGATCTGCTCCGGACGGGAGCCGTTGAAGAAATGGCGGCCTCTTTCGGATCACTTACCGTTGAAAACGACGGGACGGTGGCGGTTTTCTGGCGGGGGAAGTCCCCTGACTCAAGCCCGCTGCTAATGGGCAACCGGGTTTCGTACGATTTTGGGAAAACCGTAGGCTGGCATTTGGTGGCAGGGCGGGATTTCTCCCGCGATTTTTCCACGGATTCAACGGCTATGATTCTGAACGAAGCCGCCGTCAAACTGATGGGCTTTCAGAAGCCCATCGGCGAGCGAATCAGGTGGAACGGTAAGGAGTGTGAGGTGGTCGGGGTCGTGAAAGATCTGATCAAGGAAGATCCCTTCAAGCCCGTTAAGCCGTCTTTTTTTGTGCTTGAATACCAATACGTAGATGTCCTTCACGTCCGGCTAGATCCCCAGGTGCCCGTAAGCGAAGCGCTGGCTAAGGTAGAGCAGGTGTTTAAGGTTCATCATCCAGCGGCGCCGTTTGAGTACAAATTTGTGGATGATCTGTACGCCCAAAAATTTGATTACGAAGTACGGATCGGCAAAATAGCCAGTGTGTTTGCGGGCTTAGCCATCCTGATCAGCGGGCTGGGTTTGTTTGGGCTTGCCTCTTTCATGGCCGAGCAGCGCACCAAAGAAATCGGCATTCGCAAGGTAATGGGAGCGTCGGTATTGGCTATTTGGCAGCTCCTCTCGCGCGAGTTTGTGGTATTGCTGCTGGTTGCTTTTTGCGTGGCGGTTCCGGTGGCGTACTATGTGCTCTCCGACTGGCTCCAGAAATACGAATACCGTACTGAACTCTCCTGGTGGATCTTTGCGGCTACCGGTTTGGGAGCCCTCCTGGTTACTTTGCTCACGGTAAGTTTCCAGGCTATCAAAGTTGCGCTGATGAATCCCGTGAAGACGCTAAAAACGGAGTAGAAGACGTGAAAAGCATGGCCGATGCGCGCGTGACTTACGGTCGGTTTAGTCGCATAACGAGAGTATTCACGACGCATCGGCT
The DNA here is from genome assembly GCF_014202275.1 of Rhabdobacter roseus. Lineage (GTDB taxonomy): Bacteria > Bacteroidota > Bacteroidia > Cytophagales > Spirosomataceae > Rhabdobacter > Rhabdobacter roseus. The sequence continues at coordinate 501,795 of NZ_JACHGF010000001.1, forward strand.
CTTTTTTAAAGACCAAAGTACCTTAGTCCGTATTTATACTATCCAGGTACCTACCGAAATACCTCCGCCAAAGGAAACGTGATGCCCGCTACGCGGCCAATAAACGTACAGCTCGTGGTAAAAAGGTACTTTAACAATCACTCTCACCAAACGACGCTCGTAGCCGCTCGTAGTCGATCTTGGAATGGTGGCGCGGGTCGCGGGGAAGTTTGGGTACAAAAACAATTTCCCGAATGGGTACTTCCAGCGCCTCGATCTGCCGCCGAACGGCTTCTTTCTGAGCCGGGTCGCGGAGCTCTAGGAAAGCCGTCAAGGTACCTTGGAGTAGCAGCAAAGTACCTAGCTCCACGCCGGGGAGCGTTTGGAAGTAGTGCTCGTAAACAAAGGGCGAGAGCAGTTCTCCTTCCCACGGAATGAGGCTGGCGCAGCGCCCCGTCAGAAAAAGCAGGCCGTGCGCGTCGAGGTAGCCGCTGTCGCCGGTGCGGTGCCAGCACTGGTCGTTTACGAAGATTTTGTGGCGCTGGCGGGCGGGGGCGTTGTGCAGGTAGTCGCGCAGGACGTGCGCCCCGCTCACGATGATCTCGCCGATCTGGCCGCGGGGTACTTCCAGGGCGTCCAGGTCCGGTAGGGAGTGCACCACCAAGGCCTCGTCCGTGATCCCGATGATTTTGACCTGTGTCTCCGGCGCGGGCTTTCCTACTTTCAGGCCCTGGGTAGGTACTTTCTCTTGCCTGAGCTCCGCTACGTCGATGGCGCTGATGGGCTCGGCTTCGGTGGAGCCGTACACGACCTGGGTCGTAGCCTCGGGAAAAGCCCGGTGGTACAGCGCGGCCTCCGTTGGAAACACGGGCGCGCCGCCGGTGAAGATTTTTTGTAGCTGGGGGAGCCCAAGGCGCTGGCTGATGAGGTACCTGGCAATTTCTTTCACCACAAAAGGCGAAGCCACCAGGCTCCGTACCTGCTGCGCTTCCAGCTGCCGCACGATACGGCCCGGCTTGATGGTGTGCGGCTTCCGCGGGTTGAAATCCGCAATGACCGACGTAACACCGCTGCCCAGGTTGATCAGCAGCACGATGGGCAGCACGGGCATGTCGGTGGTTTGGGTCTGGGGCTGGATGAGCCTCGTGAGCGATTGAAACTGCGCCTGCAACAGCCCGTGGGTACGTACGGCGGCCTTGGGCACGCCCGTACTACCCGTAGTGAAGGTAATGAGCGCGGGGTCGTCGGGCGTGGTTTCGGGGAAGGAGAAGGTACCTTGAGCCGAAAAATGCAGGCCCAGCTTCAGCGGAATCTTCCGCGTTTCGGCGGAGAGCAGCGCCAGCAGCCGCACTTTCCAGCTCCCCACGAAGGCCCGGCACTGCGCCACCCGGCAGGCCTCCTCCAGGCGCTTTTTACTCACCCATTCGTCCAGAAAAACCGCCGTGGCCCCCATCCGGAAAAGCGCCAGCACCACCCGGTACAGGTCGATGCTCATGGGAACAAACACCAGCACGCGGTCGCCCTTGCGGATGCCTTTATGAAGAAAGTACCGCGCCGTGTCGGTGACCTGCTGCTCCAGCTCCGCAAAAGACACGGCGCGGTTGCGGTGGATGATGGCCGTCTGCTGGGGTACCTGGCGGGCCGCCGCGTAAAACAGATCCACGATGTTGAAGGCGTTCTCCATAAGGGTACTTTTAGTGCAGGTACTTTCCGTACAAAATGTATTCCTTGTACGACTGCCCCGAAAAATGACTCGATAGCGTGGTGGAGGTACCTTGCTCGAAGATAAACGGGTGAATGATGCTCTGGTAGCCCAGGCCGGTGGCGATTTGGTAAATGCGGTTGCCAATGACGCGCCCCAGGCCCCGCCACCGCTCGGCCGGATGGCGCGCGAGGGTTTTCACGATCAACGATTTTTCGGTTTGGTTCCAGACGTCGTCCAGGCAAAAAAAGTAGCCGATCAGGTTTTGCGCCGCATCTTCGGCCAGTAAGGTACATTGCGGATGCACGAACGGCCGGGCCGGGAGGTACTTTTGAACAAACGCATCCTGGTCAATGGGCGTATAAAGGAAGTTTTTCTGGAAAGCCAGGGCCGTAAAGGCGTGGATTCGCACCAGCTCCTGCTCGTAGCGAAGCAGGTCGATGGGCCGGATCACGACGCCCTGCGCGCTCAGCGCCCGGTCGCGGGCCAGTACCTCCGGGTGGTCGAACCGCAGGGTCGTATCTTTGTGGCTCACGTAGCGCCCGATGGCCCCCAAGCCCGCCTGCGCGAAGTGCGCGTGGTAGTAGAGGTGGTGGTAGGGCTCCAGAAAAAACGGCGGATAGCGGTGGTGAAGGCTGAAACGGTAGGTTTCCCAGGTACTTCCGTTCATGGGACCGAGCAGAAACGCCGCCCCCAGGGCGCGCGCTTCGGCGGCGATATGCTCCAGGAGCTGCCTGCCGTGAGGTACCTCCGGCGTGGCTTCGTACTGGCCCACGCAGCAGGTTTTTTGGTTTTGATAAAGCAACTGCGGGTTGTGGTACAAAGCCGCGCGCGCCCGTACCTGCCCCCGCTCCACGAGCAGGTAGCAGCCCGCCAAAAACGCCTCCGGCAGGGTTTCGGGTAGGTGGAAGTAGGGGCTGTCGGGCGGGTAGATTTCTTTGGGGAAATCGCGAAAAAGCGGAAAATCCGGCTGACCGGGCCGTGTTTCTAGTATTTCAATCATGAATAAAAAAGGAGGGTTAGTAGCACGCTGAGCGGTACGGTGAGGTTGTCGGTACCTTTTAGGCCCACGGCCTCGGCGCCCGTAGCCAGCGCGGCCAGCACCAGCACAAAGGAAGTGCCTAGCTCCGATGGGAAAGGCATCAGGTACAGCAGAAGGCCGGTTAATAAAAAGGTCGCCAAGAAAAAAGCCCCGGAGCCCGTCAGCGTTTTGGGACTCCTCGCCGGGCCGTACTGCCCCCACGGCCAGCGCTTGCCCACCAGCGCCGCCAGCGGATCGCAGACCGCCAGAATGAGCATGGGTAGGTAAAATACCAGCAGGCCCCGCTCCGCGTGGTGGTAGGCCAGGTAGCAGCCGTATACGGCCACCGGGTACAGGGTACTTCCCAGCGAAGCGCGCCCGACGGCGTTGATCGAAGGCAGAAAACGGTACTTCAGGCTGGCCAGCAGCAGCAGCAAAAAACCAACGCAAAGTACCAGCACCGACCAGTGGCTATCCAGCCAGAGCGGAAACAGCAGCGTGAGCACGCCCGTACCCAGGTGCACGATTTTTCGGGTGAGCTCGGCGGGTACCCGAAGCCAGTGATAAAGTACCTCGGCCAGGCCGAAGAGGGTCAGAAAACAAAGCGTCAGGAGCAGTATAGCGCCAAGATCCGGGATCATTTGCGTTGATCGACGATGAATTGTTGATAAAAAAAACCGTTGTCGCGCGCGGTGAGGGTACTGGAAAGCGCGGCCAGGTACCTGGCGCTTTCGGGCCGGGCGGGGGCGATGTGCCGGGGCACGAGCAGGTTCCAGTAGGCCAGCTTACCGCCCGGTAAGGTACCTTCCAGAAGCTGCTGCGCGGTATCCATAAACTGCCTTTGATCCATGTACTCAAAAATATTCGACAGATTGAGGTACCCAAACGGACCGAACTCGGCGATGGCCTCCTGGGCAAATCCTTGTTTCAGCACCAGCCGGTCCAAGTTGGCTTTAATAGCATCGTAGTTTTCGGGCCGGAGGTAGTGGGGCACTAAAGTACCAAAACTACCCGTAAGCGCATAGCGCAGCATGGGGTTGGTCTGGGCCGCCGCCGACTGCAAGTGCCGGGCGGCTTTAGCGTAGATGGTCTTTGCCACGGGTACTTTTACTTCTCTCAAAAACTCCGGGTCGCGGCCGTACTTGCCCATGACGTACCGGCTGAAGAAGAGCCGAAACAGCAGCTTCCAGCGCCAGGTATCCCAGCGGCTGGCGTAGTAGGTAGCCTGCTCGGCCTCACTTTTGGGGCGCAGGAGTTCGTCGATAGTGCGGCCCGAATGAATCCAGGGCAGTAGTTTGTGGGCAAAGAGCTGAAAGTACCTTTCAAACTTTCCCTGGTGAATCACGCCGCCCCGGAGGAGCGGCCGGTTGTTTTCCCAGTACTGCCGGGCGGGGGTACTTAGCGCGGTTTTGATGGCCTGAAAGTACTCCTCGCGCCGGGTACTTTCCGTAAAACCCAAAAATTCCAGCGTTTGCGCGCGGCTGAGCGTTTGAATACTGGCTTTTTTGAGCTCGATGAGGTAGAGCTGCAAGGCGCTGATGTCCACGGCCACTACCCGCGCGGGCTGGGTACTTAGGAGCGAAAAGCTGTTGTCGCCCGCCGAGCCTACCGACAAAATGGTACTGCCCGGCGCGGGGGCGAGCCCGGCCAGCAGCAGGTCGGCGTCTTCCCAGCAGTTGGCGTAGCGGATCTGGTCAAAAAGTACCCGTTGGGTCAAATCGTGGCTCATGACTCTGGCTGAATGATACGAATGTGCCCTGTGCTGCCGTCCATTTCTAGTTCGTCTCCGGTTTTTATGGTTTTCAAAAGGCCCGTCACGCCCACGATGCAGGGCTTGCCCATCTCGCGCGACACGATGGCCGAGTGGCTAAGCAGGCTCCCGCGCTCCACAATGATGCCCGAGGCGCTCGGGAAGAGCATCACCCAGCCCGGATCGGTGCTGGTAGTGACGAGTATGTCGCCGTTTAGCGAAGGTACCTCGCCGGGGTGGAGCACCACCCGCGCCCGCGCCCGTACTTTTCCGGGCGAGCACCCGATTCCCTTCAACGTACCTTCTCCCGCTTGAGGTTCATCTTGACGATTTGCCTCAAAATCGGTGGATTGGTACACCGGGCCGTAGGTAGCAAAGCGCTCCGGGGGCGGGTCTTGTTGGTGGTACTTTTCAAATTCGGCCTGGCGCAGGGCCACCAGCGCGCGGGCGTTTTGGGTCACGGAAGTACCTTCGATCAGCGCAAAAATCTCGTCCTGGGTCAGGTAGAAAATAGCGCGGTCGTCGTCCAGAAGGCCCTCAGCCTCAAACCGCCGGCCCATATACGTGAACAACTCCCGCACGATGCCGAAGGCGCGGGTGCGCTCGTAGCGAAGATTCTCGCGGGCGCTGACCAGCTCCCGGGCTTTCCGGAGGGTACTTTTGAGCTGCCAGCGGACGTAGGGACGGCCGCGCAGCGCCTGCTCCAGCTGCTGCTCGGCCTGCTGCCGGATCTGGCTTTCGGCCCGCGCCGAGAAGCGCTCGGTAGTGAGGCCCGTTTCTACATAGGTTTTCAGGATCTGGATAAATTGGGTAGGATCGTGCGCGTACGACACCGTTTCGAGCTTAAGTTCTCCCACACAACGTTCGCCGAAGTCGGCCAGGTACTGGTCAATGGACTTTTTGAGTGAAAGGTAGTTGGGCGCCGTACTTTCCTGAAGCCGCTGCCAAAGGGTACTTGGTGCTCCGGTGATAAATAAATCCTTGAGCTCGTCGTCGGCCAGGATTTGCGACGCCAGAGCCCCCGTGCGGTGGATGGGCTGCACCGAAATAATGTCGCTGCTGCCGCAGAGCAGGTCGTTGTGGATGTTGGGGAATTGGGGGAGGTACTTTTCGCACTGCTTCTGCAACCGCCCAAACCAGATCATGGCAAAGAAGTCGTTGAGCAGCGGGGCTTTCCACTCGTTGAGCAGGGTACCTTCAAAGTGCCGGTAGAGCTGCATGAGCTCGTGGGCGCTTTTCGCGGGGTAGTCAAGGCCCTTGTAGTGCGTGATGGTTTTTTCCAAAAGCGCCATGAACTCGCGGCGCTTGCGCGGCAGCGAAAGGTACCTGGCGTACATCCGTACGGCCATTTTCAAAATACGCCACCCGGCTTGTCCTTTCGACAGGCGGTAGTTGTCCGGAATGTCGAAGCGCTCCTTGACGCCCATCATGTTTTCCATGAAGCGGGCGTTGAGGCTGTAGCCCGGCAGCATGGCCAGCATGTGGTACCAGGTTTTGAGGTTGTAGTACACGCGGCCGTTGATGAGCCCCAGCGTATTGGCAAACACCGCCTGGTTTTCTTTCACCACGCGCTCGCTCACGCCCAGGTACTGGCTAAACAGCGAGTAGGCTACCTCGTAGGATTGACGAATAAACGAAAACGTGAGCGGCGTCGTGACGCCCGGATACGACTCAATGATGTTGCTGTTGTCCCAAAGGGTATACTCCCCTGACCCGGATTCGCGGGATGACCCCTCGCTTTCCGGCGTGGATACGTCCGGAGCGGCGGGCAGGCCCGTGATGGGCCGGGTTTGTAATAAAAAGAGGGTATTGTTTTTAATCGCAAACTCAATGTCCTGCGGGCTGCCCCATTCCCGCGCAAGTACCTCCAGCGCGTCGGCGATCTGCCGGATTTGCTCGGGCGTCAGCGTGGGGGCATCGTGCCGGTGGGGCTCCAGGGGTACTTGGCAAGTACCCCCCGACGAATCAGGGTTCAACACCACCTGATGCGTTTTGTGGGCCAATTGACTGACAATTTCTCCGTTTCGTACCGTAAAATGATCGGCGTTCAATTCGCCCGACACCAGCCCTTCGCCCAGCCCAAACACGGCGCTGATGAGTTTTTCGTCCCGACGGCCGTTGGCGATATTGGCCCCAAAAGCCACACCCGCTACCTCGGCGTCGATCATTTCCTGCAAAATCACCGCCATACCAAACGCGCCCGCCGCCTGGTGATGCTTTCTGTAGGCCGCTACCCGTTCCGAGAAAGCCGACGCCCAAACGTCCCGGATGCGGTCGGCCAGGGACGAGGGCGGTACGTAGAGGTAGCTTTCAAATTGCCCCGCGAAGGAAAAGGTAGTGCCGTCTTCGTCGGGCGCAGAGGAGCGCACGGCCAGGTACCTGGCTTCGGGAAAGTGGGCGAGGATTTCGGTCACCCATTCGGCGGGAAGGGTACTTTGGGCGATAAACGCGCGGATCTGCCCGGCATCGCCCGCTCGGATCTCCTGCGGAACGAGCGCCTCAAGTACCTCCACCGGAAGCACGGCAAACGGCGGTACGCGCAGGCCCATTTCCTGCAAACGAAACAGATTTTTGGCCTTGCCGCCCAGGGTACCTGTCGGGTTGGGGTCGGTGTGGAGGACGTTCGACATCAGTCAAAGAGAAGTTTGGTGAGCATGGGGCCGCCGCCCAGGGTGAGGTACATGGCGATGGTCCAAAGCGCCGAGGCGGCCTCGATGAGGCGGGCGCGCTTGGGGCTGCGCTGCTGCAAAAAGAGTACTGCTGGCCAAGAGCAAAGCGAGAAAAGTACCCCCAGCACCACGAAGCCCGTTTTGCCGTAGCCCGCAAAGTAGGAAGCCAGGATGCTCATGACCAGCGTGAGCAGCAGCACGCCCAGCCAAAGTACCACCGCGCGCCGGCCGCCCAGCATGGCGGTATAGGTAAGTACCCCCTCAGCCTCCTGCTCCGGCGCGCGGATCTTCCGGCCAATCTCCAGCACGATGCCGTTGAGGTACGATACCCCAAAAAAGAACAGCAACCCCACGGGAGCGGCCGCGCCCTCCAGGTACCAGTCGAGCCCGCTGGCGTAGACGTCCACCAGCGGAATGATGAACATGTGCGAGGTCACGTACCAGAACTGGTGCTTTTTGAGCCACGCGGCCACAAAAAATTCCTTGGTCATCAGCCCCAGGTACGTGACCACAACCAGGTACAACACCAGCATTTTAGGAAAGAAAAGCGCATTCAGCGCCACCTGAAGCACCACCGCGCCCACGGCCAGGGTACCTAGCTCCCGAAACGAAACCAGGCCGCGGGGGACGGGAAGCTCGGGGCGGAAGCGGGCGTCATCGGCGGCGTCCTTGAATTCGTCGGCAATGCGCACCAGCAGGAAGAGCGACACCGTGGTGATGGCTCCCACCGCAAAGGTAGTGCCGTCGATGAAGCCTTCCACGCCGCGACAAATGCGGGAGTAGGAAACCGCCGAGAAGCTAAAAGCCAGCACCAGCAGGCCGTGGCCCAGGAGCGGGAAACGCTCCTTTTGGTATATATAAAGTCGTTTTAAAAAAGGAGCCTGATTTTCTTCGATCCGGCTAAATTCGTTGGATAGATGGGCGGATCTGCTCATTTTTTTCGGCCGTATTTTTGGTGGGCGGACGTAAAATGACCCGCCGACAGCGCGGCCGCGATGGAGAGCTCTCCCGCCAGCACCGTGGCCCCGCAGATTTCGGCCAGCTTTTTGGCTTTGCCCGCGCCGTAGCAGTCGAGCAGCTCCAGGCACTCGCGTTGGGTGGGCAGCGAAGTACCCCCGCCCACGGTACCCACGATGAGGTTGGGGAGCGTCACGCTGGCGTACAGGTTTCCGTCGTGCGTGACCTCCATGCGCGTGATGCCCACCGCCGCCTCCGACACGCAGGTTACGTCTTGTCCGGTGGCGATGAAGAGCGCCGCGAGCCCGTTGGCGTAGTGCCCCTGCGCGCCGATGGCCCCACTCTGGATAGTTCCTAGCGTGGAGGAACGCCAGTACTGGGCTATGGCTTCGGGGGTTGTTTTCAAAAGATCGCTTACCAGTACCTGCGGTAGTTCTATTTCGGCCGTTACCTTTTTGCCCCGTACGTTGCTGAACGACAACGCTGTGGCTTTCTTGTCGCCGGAGTAATTTCCCTCAATAAACCAGAACTCGGGCTTGACGGGAGCTTCGGCCAGGATGTACTGACAAATGGCGTCGGTACAGAGCGTCACCATGTTTTGGCCGGCGGCGTCGCCGGTATGGTACTCAAAGGTAAGGATAAGGTGGTTGCCCTCGATGTTGGTCTTGACGCTTTCCAGCCGGGCGTAGCGACTTTGCTGGCGGGTGATTTCTTCAAAAGTACCTACCTGCCCCAGCGCCCAGGCCAGAAATTCCATCAGGTACCTCAGGTCGTTGAACTTAAATAACGGCGACCGCTGTACGCCTTCCGCCAGGCAGACCGACGTAACCCCACCGGCCAGCGAGCAGGCCTTGGCGCCCCGCTGGTAGGAGGCTACGAGTGCGCCTTCGGTGGTGGCGAGCGGTACGTAGAAATCGCCCTGGGCGTCGTTGCCAATCACGCGCAGCGGACCAATGATCCCCGTAGGTACCTGGGCCATTCCGATGTAGTTTTCGATGTTCCCTTCCAGGGTACTTGGCTCCGAAAAACGCGCCGTGCCCGCCAGAAAAGCGGGGTACTTCTGAAGGGTACTTTGCAGGAAATCGAGTCTTCGCCGGGTACCTTCCACTGAAGGTACCTCTTCCGTCGGGATGTTTTTTTGGCCGTTTGGCCGGGAGTTTTTCTCGGCGGGATTCTCCCCTCCGGCCGGGGTACTTGGCGGAGGAAGGGTGGTCCAATCAGGCTTGAATGTCTCGTCGGAATCGGGCATAAAAAGGTACTTTATGGTTTCCTGGGGTGAATATACTTCTACAAGCAGGTACTTTGGCAATTGGTACAAGAACGTTAAAAAAGGTGTTCCGTAGGCGCAGTAAAAAATATTTTTTTCAAAAATCAACTCCTCTTTTTACGAAAGCCGGTAAGTCAAGGCAAAAAAAAACTCCGACCGCCAGCGCTGGGGTCGGAGTTTTGAAAAAGGAGGGAAAACGGAGGCATCAGCGCTTATCCCACCATACCCGGCTCAGGTAGGTGTCGCCGTTGGGCAGGCGTTGCGAGGCAGTCGTGTACTCATCCGGATTGCGGAAGCGCTCGCTGCCCGAGTACACCGCCCGGCGCGGAATCTGCCCGTTGGTGACGCCCTTGTTGGGGCCCGGCGTGAGCTTGGGGTACCCCGTGCGCCGCCATTCGGCGTAGGCTTCGTAGTGGCGCATGAAGAGGCTGATCCACTTCTGGGTCATGATTTGCTCCAGCTGCTGCTCCGCCGAGCCCGCCAGCTTCCCTTCGGTAGCCAGGTAAGCGGTGATCTGGTCGGCGGGGATGTTGTAGGGCTGCGTTTGCATGGCCGCCCGGATGCCTTCCTGATAGAAGCCTTCGGCCTGCGCGGGGGTAAGCCCGGCCCAGCCCAGCAGCGCCGCTTCGGCCCGGTAAAAGCACAGGTCGGAGTAGGCCATGAACAGGTACGGGAAGGTCGTTTTGCGGTCGTTGTAGATGGAAATGGTGCCGTACGAGTAGTCGTCGCGGTTGATCGTCACGTTCTGGCCCAGCGCTACGCCCAGTCCGCGGTAGAGGGGCGTACCGGCCTTTTTGGAGTTTTCGGTTGGCTCGGCGATCCTAGGCAGGCGCGGATCTTTCTTGGCCAAAAGGGTACTTATGAAAGGCTCGGCCAGCTGGTTTAGCTCCTTGCTGCCGTTGTAGCCTCCTATGGTAGGGTGATACCCCAGCGCAAAGCCGTCCTGCGGGTTGGTAGGCATGGCGGCGTTGTCGGCATTGCTCACGAAGATCGGTCCGGCCAGGGCCTCTTCCACGGTTTTGCGGGCCAGGGCTTCGTCGGCGTAGCGCAGGCGGAAGCCCATGCGTAGTTTGAGCATATTGCCGAATTTCCGCCAGGCGACTACGTTGCCTTTATAGACCAGGTCGGCGTTGCCGTAGGATATATCGCTGGCGTTCAGCTTGCTCATGGCGGCGTCCAGCTCAGTCAGCAGCGATTTATAAATATCCTGTTGCAGATCGTACTTGGGCGTAAGGATAATCTCCGCTTCGGGCAGCGCCGACTCGGAGTAGGGGATGTCGCCCCAGAAGTCGGTCATGCGCTGCCAGATGTAGATCTCGTTGATCCGGGCAATGGCCAGTTTGGTGCGGCCGTTGGGACTTTCTTCCTGGCCCTTCAGCAGGCGGTTGCGGATCTGGGCCAGGTTGTTGATGTACCCGTAGTGGGCGGCCCAGTTGCGGGTTTCGTAAATGTCGCGGTCTTCCTGGTACTGCGACGGCGCCGACAGCGAGCCACTGGCCCACTGCTGCACCCAGGAGCCCACCTGCCACCAGTTGGTCCCTTCGGTGAGCAGGGCGTTCAGCTGCACGTTGGAAAGTACGTACTCGGCGGGTACCGTAGCGGGTTGCGTAGGTGAAATATTGAGCTCTTCAAACCCTTCGGTGCAGGCTACCAGGCCCAGCGTCAGACAGGCCGCGGCGATCAGTCGGTAAAAGGTATTTTTTTTCATGATTCGTATAAAGCTTGTAGGGTACTTAAAAACTGAGGTTGAAATCGATACCGATGTTACGCATCATGGGCAACGAATGGCCTTCCATGCCCATCGTACCGGTGTTCACGTTGACTGAAGAATTTTCTGGCGAGAAGCCATCCGTATGGCGCTCCAGGTACCCTAGGTTTCGTCCGTACACGGCCAGAGAGGCTGCGCGAATGAATTTGGTTTTTTCAAATAAGGAAGCGGGCAACTGGTAGGCTAGGCGGAGCTCCCGAATGGCCACGTAGCTGGCGTCGTAGATAAACTCCTCGGCCACGGCAAAGCCTTTGTCGGAGGCTACGCGGTTCCAGAAAGCTTGGGCGGTGGTGGTGACGTCGTTGGGCTGGCCGGTGCTTACCCAGGTATTGCCCTCCTGGCGCGCCTTCACGCCTTCCACCAACAGGCCGCCTTCGCGCCCTTCCAGGGTACGCTTGGAAGTACCGTAGGCGGCTTCCTGCACGCGCCCCTGCGAGAAGATGATCCCACCCCGGCGAATGTCGATCAGGGAGCTGAACGATAATCCTTTGTACGAAAAGTTATTGGCAAAGCCGCCGGTCCAGTTGGGATTGGCGTTGCCCAGCTCGAGCGTAGGTACCGACCGCACAATGGGGAGCCCGTTGGCGTCGATCAGGCGGTTGCCGTTTTCGTCGCGGAGGTAGGCGTAGTCGGCGGCGTTCACCACGCCGTACGGTTTACCGGGTACGGCCGTAATGCGGACGTTGCGGTCGGAGCCCACCAGGATTTCCGATACGCCATCGATGAGCTCAAGTACCTTGTTGCGGTTGGCGGCCAGGTTGAAGCTCGTTTCCCACTTGAAGCCATTGGCTAGCTGCACGGGCGTGCCCGACAGCAGCAGCTCGATGCCGTGGTTCTGGAGTTTGCCCGCGTTGGTGAGCTTGGTACTGTAGCCGGTAGACTCCGCAATGGTGATGGGCAGGATCTGGTTGCTGGTGACGGAATGGTAGTAGGTAAAATCGACGAGGAGGCGGTTTTTGAGAAACCGCAGCTCGGCCCCGGCTTCGTAGGAAGTCTTGAGCTCGTTTTTGAGATTAGGGTCGGTAATGACGCTGGTATACGAAGCGAGCGGCTGGTTCTGGAAGGTATTGGCATTGAGCCCAAAGTACCCGATGGTATTGTAGGGATCACCCGAGCGGCCCGCCTGCGCCCACGAGGCCCGTACTTTGGCGTAATCCAGGAACGAGCTCTTGAGATTCAGGGCGTCGGTCAGGATCAAACTACCCCCAATCGAAGGATAAAAGAAGGAGTTGTTTTGTACGGGCAGGGTAGATGACCAATCGTTGCGGGCGGTTACGTCCAGAAAAGCCACGTTTTTATAGCCCACGTTGGCGGCCGCAAACACCGAATTGATGTCATACTCCGACACGCCCAGCGTAGCATTATTCAGGATCGTCCTTCCGACGGCGTACAGGCCGGGTATGCTCAGTTGCGAGCCTGCATTGCCCATGATCCGGTAGCGGTTGGACTGGTGGTTGGCTCCGGCATTAGCAAAGATCGAAAAGTCGCCGATGTCGTGCGAGGCAGTCAGGAGCAGGTCGGCGTTTTCCACTTTGTTGTAAACGGTGTTTTCAAAAACATTACCCGTTTGCGCAACGCGCGTACCAACGGCGTTCCAGCCGTACTGGCGCTCGTAGTAGAAGTCGGTGCCGTAGCGTCCCTGGATGGAAATGCCTTTGGTGAGCTGGTAGTTTAGCTTGGCGTAGGCAATGATGCGGTCGCGTTGGTCTTCGTTGTGGTTGTTATTGATGGTCCAAAACGGATTGGAGGTTACGGAGTTACTTTCAAATATTTTTTCTCCGCCCACAAAAAAACCATTGCCGCCCAGGTCGCGCGAGTACTGAATATCCTTTGGCGTATAGGTGTAGCGTTTAAGTCCCTCCATGCTCAGGCTGCGGGGAATGTACAAAAAGCGGTAAACGGGGTTTTGTCCGTCGTCGCCGAGGTAGGGCCGGTTGTTCACGTCCTGGCGGATGTAGTTGGCTTTTACGTCCAGGTTCAGCCCCTTGGCAATGTCCGTAGAAATTTTCAGCGTGGCCGAGTTGCGGCTCATGGTGTTGGTTGGCTGAAAACCCTGATTTTTCAGGTTCGTCAACGAGAAATAATAGGTCGTTTTGTCACCGCCGCCGTCCACGCTCACGGTGTTGATGGCGAGTCTTTCGGGCTGGAAAAACTCCTTGTAGGGATCGGCAATGGGCGAATACCGCACCGTATCGCCCCACATATCCTCGACGAGCTGTCCTTCCATGCGGGGGCCCCAGCTACCGCGGGTCGTGGGGTTACGTCCGGCACTCAGCTTCGGGATTCCTCCGGTTAAAGCGGCGCTGTAAGGTACTACCGAGCCATTGGCCTGGCGGTAAAAAGTATACTGCCCGTTGAAGCCCTGGCCGTACTCATTTTGGTAGTCGGGCTTCACCAGAGCGGTTCCTACCGAATAGCTGCCGTTGTACTGTACAGTTGGCCTGCGGTTGCGGGTACCTGATTTGGTCGTAATAATAATAACCCCGTTGGCACCGAGCTGCCCGTAGAGGGCGGCTCCGTTGGGGCCTTTCAGTACCGTCACCGACTCGATGTCGTTGGGGTTGATGTTCGAAATACCGTCCCCGCCGTCTACGCCCGTGGCAAACGTCTGCGAGCCGAGGCTGCGGCGGTTGGAGTTGTCGATCGGTACGCCGTCGATGACGTACAGAGGCTGCGAGTTACCCGATAGGGACGAATTGCCCCGGATGATCACCCGCGACGCCCCGGCCATTCCGCCCGCCGAGCTCGTGACCTGCACCCCGGCTACCTTGGCCGAGAGCGCCGAGGCCAGGTTGGTTTCGCGGGCATTGGCAAAGTCGGTTCCTTTCAGCTCGCCGGTGGCAAAGGTGAGCGCCTTTTTGTCACGCTTGATGCCCAGGGCCGTCACGACTACCTCATTCAAACTCCGGGTGTCGGCTCCCAGCGCTACGTCAATGACCGAGCGATTGCCAATCACCACTTCTTCCGATACGTACCCTACGTACGAGAATACCAGCGCCGTGGCGTCGTCGGGTGCATTGAGCGAGTACCTACCGTCGCCATCGCTGGTAGTTCCTATGGTTTTTCCTTTTACCAAGATACTTACTCCCGGCAAAGGTCCGCCGCTTTCCTTGTCCGTGACGGTACCCGAAATGGCCTGGTCTGCCGAGCTGTGCAGCCGATCTGGCGGCAGGCTCGTTTCCGACCTGAAAGTAGGCTCGCCTTTGAGCAGGATTTGCCGCTCGCCGATCACCTCGTAGCTTATTTTGAGCGGGCTCAGCAGCTGCTCGATGGCCTGAGAAAGGGGTAGGTCGGTGAGTTTTACCGTCACCTTGCGCTGGGCCTGGATCTGCTGGGGTAGGTACGAAAATTTTACGCGGGCCATTTTCTCCACCATCGACAGGGCCGTTCGGATCTCTTTGTTTTCCAGGCTAAGGCTGATTTTTGTTTCCAGCACATTTTGCCCCTTTACCTTTTCGGCCTGGGTTATTCCTACGAATAGCACCGCCATCAGCAGCTGATACATCGAAATATGCAGCAGGCTGGGGAAGTACTTTTGTTTTAGTTGTTTTTTCATACACTGGGGGTTTTTAAGCGTTTTAAGTTGCAAATGAGGTATTTAGATTGAAGGGGATGTACTAACCGCCTAGCAGCCCTGGCCCTGGAAAACGATCTGGGCATCAATGGTTTTGTAGCTGGCGTTCATCAGCTTACTCAGGATCTCCAGAATGTTGTGCAGGCTTTCACCGTCCAGGGAGGTGGTGATGGAGCAATTTTTCATGAGCTCTTCGTCGTACACAATATCCACGCCGTAGGCAATTTCGATGGCTTCAAAGAGCTCAGAGATGGGCGCGTTTTCGAAGGTGAACATGCGGAGCCTTTCCTCAGGAATGAGTATATCCGGCTTGTCGATCAGCGACTTTATCAGTCTTTTTTCCTGACTGAGGTAGACTACCTGTTGGTTGGGCGTAAGTACCACGCCGGTGGTTTCCGGGTCCTGGTTGCGGAGGTTGTTGGTTAGGAGCTCGTTGGAAAAAACCGTCACTTTTCCCGTTTTTACCGTCACCACTACCTTGCCGCCCTTTTCCCGGGCGTTGACCCGAAAGCTCGTCCCCAGTACCTTCGTCACTACGTCGTTGGCGTAGACGAAGAACGGTTTGTCGGGATTTTTTGTGACCTCAAAAAAAGCTTCTCCCGTCAGGTATACTTTCCGCTCGGTTTGTCCGAATGAGTCGGCATAGCGGATATGGCTGCGGGGGGCCAGCGTGACGGTACTTCCATCGCTCAAGACGATTTGGGCGTTGTCGTTCGTGGCGTTGGTTTCTTCCCGTAGCGAGTCGGTACTTGGTAGCCAGGGCTGTAAAGCCACGGGCAGGGTACTGAAGGCCGAAGGGCTTCGTAGCCAAAACCAACCCATGCCTACACCCAGCAGCACTACCGCCGCGGCGGCCCAGCGCGTGGGCGAGCGGTACCACCAGGGGCGAAGGGGCGCGGGCGAAGGGAAATCCGCCAACAGCTCGTTTTCCTGAACCAACGCCTGCCATTTCTGGCGGATGAGCGCTGCTTGCTCGGTTTCGGAGTCGGCGGGCGGCAGGCCCGCTTCCAGCGAGCGGTACCAGTCATCCAGCAAGGCTTTTTCCTGGTCGGTGCAGGTACCTTCCAGGTATTTTTTTAGCAAATCCTTGTATGCATCCATGAGGGCCGAGGGTAGTTTCCCGGCATGACGGACAGAACGGAAATTACCCTAAGGTGGGATAAGGTATTTTTTACAAATAATTGAGAAAGGTACTTTCTTAGAGCCGCAGCAGTAAAAAGAGGGCGATGAATTCGCGCAGATGCAGGCGCAGAAAGGAAAGTGCCCGCGAGAGGTGGTACTCGATGGCCTTTTCGGAAAGCGAGAGATCCCGGGCTATTTCGGGGATGGTGAGTTGCTCAAACCGACTCAGAATAAACACCTGCTGCGTTTTTTCGGGTAGCTGGCCCAGTACCCGGTGCAGGTTATCGGTGAGGTCGTGGTACTGCACGTCCTGGGCCGCCGTAGAAAAATACGATGGCGGCAGGAAGGTCTTTAAGTGCTGGAGGTAGTTTTCTTCCTGAATATTCTTCCGAATGTAATCCACGATCAGGTTTTTGAGCGAAACGTGGAGGTAAGCGCCCAAATTCTCGATGTAAAGTACCCCGCGCTTTTGCCAAAGTACCGCAAATACCTGCTGGGCCATTTCTTCGGCAATGTCTTTCCGGCCAATTTTCCGGGCGGCTTTGCTGTACAGTCCGTACCAGTAGCGCTCATACAGCTCCCGAAAAGCCGCGGGGTCGCTTTCGCGCAGAAGCGCTAGCAGCTCAGAGTCGCTACGGGAGTTGATGGACATGTTACTACCAAAAAAAGAGGGGTAATTTAGAGGGAAAGGTGGACTTATGCAAGAGCGGCTAGCCCTGATCCATAGATGAAAGTACCTATCCGCCAGGTACCCTTCGGCAGCGACGGTTCGGGAACGAAAGCAGGTACCTGGCGTAAGGTACTTCGGAAACAACGCGGTATTCAAGTACCCCTGCCATCAGGGTACTTTCGTAGCCCAAAGTACCCTGGGGGGCCACAAGCGGCCGCAGGTAGCTGGGGAAGTACCTTACTTCATGGACACCGTCGGTGGCATCAGCGTGGGAAACGACCAGGCAAAGTGGTGCTTGTCGATGCAGACGGGGCGGGCGGGCTGGGCGTAGGCGCGGTACTTTTCCTCGCCGTAGATGACGCCCATTGCTTCAAAGAGGTTGCCGGGCCAGTTGCCGGGCGAGCCGGGCCGTGGGTCTTTGAACCAGCTCCACGCCTCGGGGTGCAGGTTGTAGTGGTAGAGGTAGTCGAGGGCTTTCTTCATGGAGACGCCCTTTTCTTCCAGCCGGAACAGGTTCTCGCCGGTGCTGTTGTAAAGTACCTGGCAAGTGGCCGTAATGGGTGCCAGAGAAAAGTAGGTGTACCAAATGCCGTTGCTGCCGCGGCGGGTTTCTTCGGGCATGTGGCCGTCTTCGGCTATTTTGTGAAATAAATCACTCTTCACCAGGCGGCTGTTTTCGGCTAGTTGGGCGGGGTCGTCGAGGAGCTGCGCGCAGAGGGCAGAGCCCAGCCGTCCCCAGTCGGCCCAGTTGTTTTTGCGGCCCCGGATTTCGTCGCAGGCTTTGCGGTACACGTTCCGCACCCAGCCCAGGTACTTTTCGCGCTCCTGCGCCTTCCAGGCCGGGTAGTGGTACAGCAGGTCACCGGCTATAACCATCGCGGTACCCGAGTAGGCCATCACCAGCGAGCCGTCGGCTTCGGAGTAGGTGGTGTTGGTGGTGGCCCAGGTGTTGAGTATATCCAGGGCTTTTTGGCCGTACTTATTATGGCCGGAGAGCTGCCAGGCCAGCGCGCAGGCGTAGGCATCGAAGGCGTCGGACTGCAAGCTGCGCGAGTTGCGGCGGTGGCCCTCGGCGTCCACGTAGAAGCCCGGTACTTTGAAGTCGGCCAGGGCGTGGGTAGGGTGCGTCAGGGCCGAGTCGGCGTGGGCCAGTAGCTGCAGGTAGGCGTCGTAGTAGGGTTGGGTTTTGGTACTTATGTGTTTTTTTACCAACGTAATCTGTGCCTGGGTGTGCATGCCACCGGGGTGGTCGTAGGCCCAGGCGCTCCAATGGGTGAGTAAAAGGATAAAAAGTACTTGGCCAAAATGCGTTGCCTTCATGCGGGAGAAGATTAAGTAGGTACACTCATCTCTAGAAGGGTACACGGGGTACTTTTTACCGGTTTAGGTCCAAAAAAGTCAGAGGAAACCCAGGCCAGTTTGCCCCCCAGGTAGATAAGTACCCAAGCTACCTACTGCACCACCGCCGACTCGCAGATGTAGGTAGGAATAATGCCCGTGCTGCGAATCTTCATCTCGGCGTCTTCGGGCTGGGTGTTGCCCGTAAGTACCAGGGCCGTGTCCAGGCCAAACTTATTGCCCCCCAGGATGTCGGTGTGGAGCGTGTCGCCTACCATCAGAATGTCGCGCTTGCTGATGGTGGGGTAGTTTTTGATGTGCTCGTAAGCAAAGATGAACATCTGGGCGTCGGGCTTGCCGAAGCGGATAAACTGCTTGCCCACGATGTCTTCCACCATCTTGGCCACGGCCCCGATGGCAATGGCGATCTGGTGCTGCGAAACGGGGTAGGTCTTGTCAGTATTGGCCACAATCACCGGAATGTTGCGCTTGCGAAGCAGGTTCACGGTTTTGGTGAGGTCGGTGTTCCAGTCAAAGCCTTCGTCGTCCATAAACACCAGCGCGTTCACTTCCGAGATGGCATTGAGGTCCAGCTGGCTGATGGGCAGCGTTTTCAGGGTGGGCGTTTCGAGGTAGTGGGCCGAGTTGGCCGTGCCCAGGTAAGCTACCGTGCCGTGGGGTACTTTGAGGTCGAGGTACTCGCGGGCCAGCATCCCCGACGAAATGATACAGCTGGGCACGACGTCGTGAATCCCCAGGCGCACGTACGACTCCGCCAGCTGCTCCGGGCTGCGGGAGGCGTCGTTGGTCAGGACGTAAAAATCCTTACCCGTTTCGCGCAGGTAGGCAAAGGTATTTTCAATGCCCGGAATGAGGCTGTTGTGGGTTTTAAGTACCCCAAAGGCATCGAAGAAAATAACTTTATACTGATCAACAAGGGTTTTGAAACAATCGAGCTGCATAGGAGAAGGGGGTAAGAGGTACTTTAGAGGTGCAGGGCGTTCAGGATGCGGTCGGCGTCAAATTGCGCTTCGATGGAAGGAAAATAAATCTCGTAGGCCTCGCGCTGGAGCTTGGTAGCGTAGGTACGGTGGAAAAAGTACCTCCCGTACTTGATGACGTAGTTCAGGATAAAAAACCGGTAGGCTTCTTTCATAAAAAGTACCTCCTCGGCCCGGAGCGGGTATACTTTATGGTACTCTTCCAGAAACCAAAGAAAGCGCTCTTCCATCAAAGTACCGATGTAGTAGCTGAATACCGTCCGGTCGCCGACGTTGGAGACTACCCGGCTGAAAAAGTAGAAGTCCATGATCCGCGACGACACCCGGAACCAGTCGTAGTCCCAGCGCGAAAAGAGCTCTAAATCTTCGTTGACCGAAAAGTTGCCGATGTTCCAATCCACAAAGACTGGCATGGTATCAAAGGTACTTATGTTGAGTTCCTGGGTATTTTTCAGGAAGGTTTTGCACTGCTCGCGCAGGTAGTTTACGTGCATCCGGTGCTCGTATTGCCCGGTCTCGGTGTCGAGGATGTCCAGCAGGTGCTGCACGTCCACGCGTAGGGTTTTGGACGATTTGGGGAGTGCGTTGCTGGCGCGGAAGCAGGCCTTGTGGAAACGCGCCATCTGCGTACCAAACTGCCGAATCTCGCTTTCGTTGAGGCGCTTGGGCAGTCGCAGGCGCGTCCGGATCGGGTTGTAAAAAACCACCCAGGTATCCACAAAACCCTCCTGATGGCGATAAGTATATACCTGGTTATTCTTCATCAGCGACTTCGCCAGGACGTTCTCGAAGGGGTACAGCAGGTTGTTGGCCAGGGCATGTATGATACGGTGATCTTCCTTGAAGTGCTCGTACTTACCAAAGTACGATAGCTTGGCAATGATGAAGTCATCGTTGTCGAAAGTGACCTTAAAAACGTGGTTGGTCGACACCTTTGCGCTGATGTCCTCGACGCGCTGAATGGTCTTGGAAGCGTCAAAACCCGCCCAGGCTTTTTTTATGATGGCCGGATAATCTACTAGTTGCATAGGAAGTAAGGTACTTTACGGAAGGCCAAAGTACCGGTTTTATTTTTGGATACGCCAACGGGCAGCCAAAAATTGGGGTAGTAGCTGGTTGGTAGCGCCGCCGGGAGGTCGTTTGATCCGCGGATTTTCCCTAAAAATACAGGAAGTAGATGAAAACAGGATAAAGTACCTTGATTCCCGGCGGCAATACCTTTGGTAGGCTGGGTGGTGGAATCGCCTATACCAGCTCGGTAATAAATTCTTCTTTGGGCGTCCGTACTTTTTTAAGGTTGACCAGCCAGTCACCTTGCTCATCGCGGTAGCCAAGCGGTAGTATAATGGTACTTTTTAATCCCAATGGGCCCAGTCCGAGTAATTCGTCCAGTTGGGCGGAGTCAAACCCCTCCATGGGTGTAGCGTCCACTTTTTGTTCGGCGGCGGCTGCTATAGCTAGTCCAAAGGATATATAGGCTTGTCGGGCACTATGATTTCTATGCCATTCCTGGTCTAGGGGTTCATACAATCCCCAGAGCATGTTTTTGTACTCGTCAGCGGTGTCATCGGGCAAGCCCCGTTCCTGCGAAGTTTTTAGCAAAACATCACTAATTCTTTCGTACGAATAGCGATCCCACGCGGCCCAGACCAGCAGATGGGAGCAGTCGGTAATTTGACTTTGATTAAATGAAATTGCTCTGATTTTTTCAAGCAAGCTTCTATTACTGATGACAAAAAGGCGGTAAGGCTGTAGCCCTGATGAGGACGGCGCAAACCGGGCCGCTTCCAGGATGTAATCCAATTTCTCTTTCGGAACAGGCTGTCCGTTCATTTTCTTGGTAGCGTAGCGCCACTTGAGGTTGTCTATTAAAGCCATGATGTTATATTTAATTGATTTCTCTGCAAAGTTAGAATGGCTTTGTTTATTTTTGTTACTAAGTATAGAAAAGTAACAGTAACCTTTGAGTAACCAAGTAACATATGCTAGACAATCACGCGTGTAAACAACACATCAGAGCCGTACATGACGCCATGGATGTGCTCAATGGAAAATGGACGATATCCATCATCGCCGTTTTATGCTACCATCAACAGCGAAGGTTTTCGGATATTTTGAGTGATGTAAAAGGAATATCCAATAAAATGTTGAGTAAAGAATTGAAAGAGATGGAGATGAATAAACTTATAACAAGAACAGTCATGGATACGCAGCCCGTAACCGTCTACTATGAGCTGACGGACTATGGACAAAAATTACAGGCTGTCATCAAAAATCTTTCTGATTGGGGGAGTGAACACCGAAAGAAGATTATTGAGGAGTAGCTGCCGTTTCCTTTTTACAGGCTTTCGTCAGTTAGTCGAGCTACTTATTGACGTACTTAAGTACCTCGATGGCGGCGTTGGCGGCGTGGCGTTGGTACAGTACGGTGAACTCGCCGGTACTTTCCATCACGATGGCATCTACCTGGTCGGGCGACTCCAACCCCTGCCGCCGGATGGCAGCGTGGAGTTCGGGTTCGGTTACGCGCTCCTCTTCCATGGCCTGGGTCATGAACTCCCCGTGCAGAAAAAGCAGGCGAGGCTTTGATTGCACCAGTTTACGAACTTGATCAGAGCGGATGGTGAGCTTGGCTACGATGAATTGCAACAGAATGAGCAGCCCCAGCGCCAGTACCCCGTCGGCCAGGGAAACATCCTTGGCCGTGATGATCGACGACAACGTAGAACCCAGCGCAACGGTAATCAGGAAGTCGAAGGCACTCATCTGGGCCAGGGTACGCTTCCCCGAAATGCGGACCATCAGAACCAGCGCTACGTAGGCAAGTACCCCAACGATTAAAATTCGTAAGAGACTAGAGCCGCTATCGAAAAATACTTTGTCCATGCCGGGTAGTTTATTTAGGATAAACCAGTACTTTTCTAAAAAAACGTACCTACCTAGGCAATGATGGGCTTGACTACGCTACCGTGCACGTCGGTGAGGCGGTAGCGGCGACCTTGGTGCTTGAAGATGAGCCGCTCGTGGTCGACGCCGAGCAGGTGCATCACCGTAGCCTGGAAGTCATGCACGTGTACCGGATCTTTGATTACGTTGTAGCCAAAGTCGTCGGTTTCACCGTAGACGAATCCCTTCTTAACGCCCGCTCCCGCCATCCAGATGGTAAAGCTGCGCGGGTGGTGGTCCCGGCCGTAGTTGTCTTTGCTGAGCTTTCCCTGTGAGTAGGAGCCCCGCCCAAACTCTCCTCCCCACACCACCAGCGTATCGTCCAGCAGGCCGCGTTGTTTGAGGTCCAGAATGAGGGCCGCCGAGGCCTGGTCTACGCTCTTGGTCATGATTTTGATGTCCTTGGGTAGGTTACCGTGCTGGTCCCAGCCCTGGTGGTAGAGCTGTACAAACTTCACGTCTTTTTCAATGAGCTTACGCGCCAGCAGGCAGTTGGCGGCGTAGGTACCCGGTATGCGGGCCTCTTCGCCGTACATATCGAAGATATAGTCGGGCTCCTTGGACAGATCCAGCGTTTCGGGCACGGCGGTTTGCATCCGGTAGGCCATTTCGTACTGCGACACGCGGTAGTTGATCTCGGGGTCCAGGATTTTCTCAAACTGCTCCTGGTGAAGCTTGGCCAGGTAGTCGAGCATTCGTCGGCGGCTGGTTTTATCAATTCCTTCCGGATTGTTGAGGTAAAAAACCGGGTCGGGCCCCGACCGGAACACTACGCCCTGGTGCAGCGAGGGCAGGAAACCGTTGCTCCAGAGCTTGGCGTACAGCGGCTGGTCGCCGTTGCGCCCTTTGGAAAGAAGTACCACAAAGGCGGGCATGTTCTGGTTGTCGGAGCCCAGGCCGTAACTCACCCACGAGCCCCACGAGGGCCGCCCGCCCTGCTGGCTGCCCGTCTGGAAGAAGGTCACGGCGGGGTCGTGGTTGATGGCCTCGGTATGCATGGAGCGGATAAAGGTCGCTTCGTCGGCGATGGAGGCGATGTGCGGCAATAGCTCGCTGATCCACATCCGGCCCGGCCCGTGCTGGGCAAAGGAGTACTTAGAGGCCGCCAGCGGAAAGCTACTCTGCCCGGCAGTCATGCCGGTGAGGCGCTGGCCCTGCCGAATGGACTCCGGCAAATCCTGCCCCCACATTTTTTCGAGCTTGGGTTTGTAATCAAAGAGCTCAAGCTGCGAGGGAGCTCCGCTCTGAAACAGGTAGATCACCCGCTTGGCTTTGGGCGCAAAGTGCGGATTGCCCAGTGGCAGGCTTTCCGGGGAGGGCGTGGCTTTGGTGGCAAAGCTGTGGTCGGCGCTCAGCAGCGAGGACATAGCGGCCGCACCCAAGCCTAAGCTGGTGCGGGAAAGAAAGTTGCGCCGGCTTAGCTGCTCGTGGACGTGGTTTTCGAGTTCTCGGTAGAAGCTCATAGATTTATCTTTTAATAACGAATTCGTCGAAATTCATGATGGTACTGGCCACGATGGTCGTAGCCGCCAACTCCACGGGGTTCAGCCGCTTATCGGCGGGGTACTCGCCCGTTTGCAGGAGCTGCCGGGCGCGGGCCGTGTTGCGGGCAAAGTCCCGGTACTCTTCGCTATAGAGTTCTTTCAGCAACGCTATTTCCGTGGGGCGGGGCGGACGGCTCGTCAGGGCCTTGTAGGCGTAGGTGATCCGCTCCTCGGGCGTTTTCCCGTTTAGCAACATTCGTTCGGCGAGTATTCGCGAGGCTTCCACAAACTGCGGATCATTCAACGTGACGAGCGCCTGGAGCGGCGTACTGGTTTTTTGGCGTTTCACCACGCAGAAATGCCGCTCGGCGGCGTCGAAGTTGAGCATCATCGGCGGTGGGGAGCTACGCTTCCAGATGGTATACAAGCTGCGCCGGTACAGGCTGTCGCCGTGCTGCTGGGGGTAGGTTACGGAGTTGCGCGTAGCCAGCGCCTCCCAGAGCCCGGCGGGCTGGTAGGGATGCACGCTCGGTCCCCCAATTTCTTTGACCAACAGTCCGCTGGCGGCCAGCGCATTGTCCCGTATTTGCTCGGCGCTGAGCCGGTAGCTGGGGCCGCGGGCGTAGAGGAGGTTCTCGGGATCAAGCTCGCGGAGCGTCGGGTCCGTACGCGACGACTGCCGGTAGGTAGCTGACAGCACGATCATTTTCTGGAAGGCCTTGACGTCCCACTTCATGGCCCGAAACTCATACGCCAGCCAATCGAGCAGCTCGGGGTGTGTGGGTAGGTCGCCCTGGTTGCCAAAATCATCGCTGGCGCGCGCCAGCCCCTGCCCAAAGTACTGCTGCCAAAAGCGGTTGACGGTGACGCGCGCAAAGAGCGGGTGGTCTTCGTGCAGCAGCCAGCGCGCCAGTCCCAGGCGGTTGCGGGGGTATTCTTTGGGTATTTTAAAAAGCTGATCGGGGGTGTCGGCCGAGACCTCACGGCCGGGCGCATCGTAGGTACCCCTTTCCAGAATGAAGGTCTTGCGGGGGTACTTACGCTCCTTCATCACCATCACATCGATCTGGTGGTTGAGCAGGTCGGTTTCTTCTCCGATCCACTTCAGGCTTTCGGCCTGGCTTTTTTTATACGCTTCGTCAAAATGCTGGAGGTAGTAGTCGAGCAGTGCCTGTCGCTGGACGGGCGTGCGCCGCGCCGTTGGCGTTTTAAGCGCGAGGAGTAGCTCGTTGCGCTGGGTAAAAAGGCCGAGCATTTCCAGCGACGTCAGCGCGCGCGTGTATATTTTCAGCTCATCTACCTCAAAGTTTTTGGTGTACTGGTCGGCCAGCCGCCCAATCATCAGGTTGGAAGTACCCCAGTTGGATTTGTTTTTTCCGTACAGCAGGCTTTGAGTCAGGTTGTCGTTATGGATCGACACCCGCACGGGCTTGCCGTTGACGTACAGCTTCACGCCCCGGGCTTTGCTGAGGCCGTCGTAGGTGAAGGCCAGGTGCGTCCATTGGTTGAGGGGAAATTTGTCCAGGGTTTGCAGTTCGATGGCGTCTTCGGGCCAGATGTGGCTAATCATGAACCGCAGGCGGCCGTCGGCCAACCGAAACACGTTCCAGCCCCGGTAGCCGTTAAATACGCCATTGGATTTATGGATCAGGGAGCCACTGACGGCGGGGTCGTGCAGGTTCAGCCACACGCTTACGCTAAACGGCTGGTTTCGTTCGAAGAAGGCAAAATCATTCTGAAAGTTGATCGCGTTTTCTCCGTAAATGTACCGGGCTTTTCCAAAGCGCCCCGGACGCGACGCTTTGCTCGACGTCAACGAGTCCCCCTCGGCGCGGGCTTTGTGCTCGGGATTAGCCAGGTTTTGAAAATGCTGCCCCGCGGGTTCATCAAAAGTAAAGTGGCCGAGCAAATCCTGCTGCGCGGGTACTATGGTGGCTTCGGGGGCCTGCTCAGCCTGGCGCAGCCATTGCTCAAAGCGCTGTTGGTAGGTAGGTTGGGCGGGAGTAAGTTTCCGTTTTTCGGTACTCAGGCTGGTTCGGATAAATTGTAGCCGGGCTTCGGCTTCGGGCGTGGGAATGGTGATGCTGGGGCTGGCCTCGCCGTTGTAGGGGATCTGCCCGTTTTCGTTGTTATTATTAAAGAAAGCGTAGAGCGAGAAAAAGTCCTTCTGGCTCACGGGGTCGTACTTATGGTCGTGGCAGCGGGCGCACTCCACGGTCAGGCCCAGGAACGCTTTGCCAAAGGTACCTACGCGGTCGGCCACGTACTCGGTGCGGTACTCTTCGGGCACGATACCCCCCTCCTGGCTTTGCTGGTGCATCCGGTTGAAGGCCGTAGCGAGTAGCTGGTCCCGGCTGGGCTTAGGCAGCAGGTCGCCGGCCAGCTGCCAGGTTACGAATTGGTCGTAGGGTAGGTTTTGATTATAGGCTTTAATGACCCAGTCGCGGTAGGGCCAGGCCGAGCGCGGGCCGTCGTCCTGGTAGCCGTGGGTATCGGCGTAGCGGGCTATGTCCAGCCAGGGTACGGCCATGTGCTCGCCGTACTGCGGTGAGGCCAGCAGCCGGTCCACGGCTTTCTCGTAGGCGCTAGGACTGGTATCCTTCAGGTAGGCATCCACTTCGGCGGGCGTGGGTGGCAGGCC
The DNA here is from genome assembly GCF_014202275.1 of Rhabdobacter roseus. Classification (GTDB taxonomy): domain Bacteria; phylum Bacteroidota; class Bacteroidia; order Cytophagales; family Spirosomataceae; genus Rhabdobacter; species Rhabdobacter roseus. The sequence continues at coordinate 527,684 of NZ_JACHGF010000001.1, forward strand.
GGTGAGGTCCAGCGACACCCGCCGGAGCAGGGTAGTTTTATCGGCTTCCGGGGCGGGCGTTATTTTCTGGTCTTCCAGCTTTTTAAGAATAAAACGGTCGATGTCATTGCGTACCCACGTGGTATTTTTTACGGCAGGTACCTGCGGTTTTTCGACTTTAGTAAACGACCAGTGCGGTTTGTACTCGGCTCCTTGCTCAATCCAGCGGATAAGCGTGGCTTTTTCCTGGGGTGATAACGACAGGTGCGAGTCGGGCGTAGGCATCATGAGCTCCGGGTCGCCCGAGAGGATGCGGTAAACGACCTCACTGTTCTTGGAATTGCCCGGTACAATGGCCTTGCGACCGCTTTCGCATTTTTTGTCCAGCGCGGCTTCGGCTACGTCCAGGCGCAGGCCCGCCTTCTGCTTGTTCTGGTCGGGGCCGTGGCAGGCAAAGCAGCGGTCGGACAGGATCGGCTTGACGTGGTAGCTGTAATCGACCTGATCAGGTACCTCTTTCATGGCCAGGGCTACTTCTTCGGGTAGTTCTACCCGGCGCTCGCAGGAGGCCAGCCCCGCCAGGGTACCCACTAAAAATAAGCTTTTTATGTACTTGCTCGCTAAACCCATGGGTATTCAATTGACTTTCCTATAAAAGCAGAGATTTGTACAAATTTACGCATGCTCAGGTACCAAAAAAAATAGGGCCCCCAAGACAAGGTACCCTACAAGCCATTAACCTAAAAAATTGATAATTAGTTGCTTCAGGTGGTAGTACCCCCGCAGCTCGAACCCGCGCCGGCCGTACAGCCATAGCAGTGCTGGTGCAGCACGATGTCGCGCTGCTGGAGCGCCGAGTCATCAAAGTCCCTGATGTGCCGGGGAGCGGTAGGGGCTACGGGTAGTTCCAGCATTTGGTTGAAGTCGCAGTCGTAGAGGTACCCGTCCCAGCTCACCGACAGCGTGTTGCGGCACATAACACCCTGAGCCGCCGCCGGATTGAAGGCATTGACGAGCTTTTCCAGGTACCCATTAAAGTTGCCCGACGTAAAGAGATAGTCGAGGTAGCGGCTGATGGGCATGTTGGTAATGGCGTACAAATCGTTGAACACAATGCCAAATTCGCTCCAAAGTACCCGTTTAAACTGCCGCTTGAGCCCTTCCTGCGGACCGGGCAAAAAAGCCCCGGCGGGGTTATATACCAGGTTGAGCAGCAGCCCGCTGCCTTCTTTCCCGTAGCCCACGGCGTTCAGCATTTGCAGCGCCCGGACGGATTCTTTAAAAACACCCTTTCCCCGCTGGCGGTCGGTTTTGTCGGCGTTATAAAAGGGCAGCGAGCTGACGATCTCCACGCCGTGGTCGCGGTAAAATGCGGGCAGGTCGTGGTACTTAGGGTTGGCTACAATGATGGTAAGGTTGCAGCGCACCATCACGTGCTTTCCTAATTTATGGCACTCCTCCACAAACCACCGGAAGTGCGGGTTCATTTCGGGCGCGCCGCCCGTCAGGTCCACGGTGGGTACGTCCGAAGTGGCCAGGGCGTCCAGGCAGAGCTGCATGGTGTCGCGTGTCATGATCTCTTTGCGGTCCGGGCCCGCGTCTACGTGGCAGTGTGCGCAGGTCTGGTTGCACATTTTACCCAGGTTGATCTGAAAGATCTCCATCTGGGTAGGCCGAAGCGGAAAAAGCCCCGCTTCAGCCAGCCGCTGCTGAAACAACGGAAGACCCAGCTGGTCGCGCAGGCCCGCTTCGAGGCGGTCCAGTTGCGTCAGCGGATCGGCCAGGGCGTGCTGGGTGGCGTGTAGGCTTTTCATAGTGATATCGTTGGTTTAATGCGCGGGGGTACTTTTTTACATCGACAACTCCTTGACCTTATTCATCATTTGCACGCCGTGCACCAGTGAGGAGCCGCCCCGGATGGCCGCCGCCACGTGGATGGCCTCCATCATTTCCTGTTCTGAGCAGCCTTTTTCGAGGGTGTCTACCGAGTAGGCATCGATGCAGTAGGGGCACTGCACGGTGTGGGCCACGGCCAGGGCAATGAGGGATTTCTCGCGGGCGGTGAGGGCCCCTTCGGCAAATACTTCGCCGTAGTAGGCAAAGAACTTTTCGGCCAGGCTGGGTTGAAATTCACCAATGTTGCCAAATTTTTTCAGGTCTTCGGGGTTGTAGTAGGTCTTCATACCGGGGGAGTCATTGGAAGTTAAAGAATAGTTTGCCAATAAATAAATGAATACTTATGCTTTAAACCTACGTCAGAAAGCATTTATTTTGATCACGCTTCTCTAAAAATAAACGTTATTCCCTTGGTTTACTACTTTTCTCGGTTCCTCATCCGGCTGGCCTTGCCGATCTTTCTGCGGCGACTCTGCGTGTTTAATAAACAGATCGTCCCTACGCACGGCCCGGTGCTACTGGCCTCCAACCACTCCGGTTCCTTTTTTGACGCCCTGGTGGTGGGGGCCATCGTATCTCAGCCCATTCATACCTTCACGCGGGGCGATGTGTTTCGTAACCCCAAAGTAGCTTTTTGGCTGCGCCAGATCAATCTGATTCCCGTATTCCGGGGCTCGGAGGGACGCCACAACCTAAAAAAAATAGACGATACCATTTTACGCAGCCTGCGGGTATTGCGCCAGGAGGAAATCGTGCTGGTTTTTTCGGAAGGAGTGTGTGTGAACGAATGGCGGCTGCGGCCGCTGGGCAAAGGTACTGCCCGCATGGCGCACCAGGCTTGGTTTGGGGAGGAAGGGCTGGCGGAGCTGGCTGTGATCCCGACGGGGCTTACCTACGAGCACTACCGGGGCACGGGCAAGCGGGTGGTAGTTAAGTTTGGGGAGCCCATCCGGGCTGCCGACATCGCTACGGCTCCCGCCGACTACGAGAAATGGCTGCGGGAATTCAATGAGCTACTCACGGCACGCATGCGCGCTACGATCCTGGAAGTACCTGCCCAGGCTACTCCCGGCGAGCAGCAGCAGCACTTGCAGCAGTACTTGCAGGTGTGCCCGGTACCGCCTACACCGGCCCTGGCGCGGCCCCTAGGTACTTTGGGCCGCGCCCTGCACCGGCCGCTCTACCGCGCCCTCAGCCAATGGGTAGCCCGCCGCACCGCCGGTACCGTCTTCTACGACTCGGTACTTTTTGGCCTGCTGGTGTACCTGTACCCGCTACTGGTGGTACTTCTCTCACTGCTGGTAGGTACTTTGGCGGGCTGGCCCTGGGGTACTTTGGTATTTGTGGGGGTACCTCTGCTGGCCTACCTGGGCAACCGCTTCCGCTAGCCTGGGCTCCGGTACCTTCACCAAGGTACCGGCTGCATTTAAAGAGCAATACTTTATACAAATCCGCAGGTCGGGCCTCGCAGGCCGGGCCGCGGACGGCTAGTTGCGGACGGCTAGTCGCGGACGCGGCTGAGGCTCATCATCCGGAGCATCCAGTTGGGGAGTGGCTTCTGGTGTTTTCTTTTTTGCAGGTCCAGGTACCAACCTATTTTTTTCAGAATGGGTAGTTTGTGGGTTTCTACCAGCTCAATGAGCGTGCCATCCGGATCTTCTACGTACGCAAAGCGCCCCGCCGCCGACTCCATCCCGAACGACTCCTCGCTATCGACCGTGAAGGGGTACCCTTTGTCTCCCATGCGAGTTTTGAGGGCTTTCATGTCCAGGGCGTCAAAACACACGTGGATGTACCCACAGTCGCCCCAGTAGCGGTCGGCAAAAAGCCGCCGCGGCTCGCGGTCCAGGGCCTGGATGAGCTCGATCTGGACGTTGCCCAGGAGCTGGCTGAACGCCCCGTGGCGCGTTACGGTTTTGCGTAAAAGTACCCTGCGAAAGCGCTGGCCGGGGGTGGAAGTGGGCAGGTCAGCGAAGGTACCGGTCTGGTCATAAACTACCTCGCAGGGATTTAATAAATGCTGGTAAAAGCGGAGCGAAGCGTCCACGTCCGACACGCCCACTACCACGCCCGCTACGCCCCCCGTAGGCTGGTCGTTTTGCTGAAACCAGGACGAATCACCGGCTACCTGAAACACGTTGCCGTCCGGGTCTTTCCCCCAGAAACCATCGCCCTCGGGTAGTTTGGCGAAAGTACCCACGTTGGCCTGGGGCTGGGTTTTGACCCAGTCGTAGGCGCGGCGGGCATCGGGGGCTTTGAAACGAATGGCAAAAATGCCGAGATCGCCCGGCTCGGCCTGAAACGCGCAGGGCTGCGGCGTGCGGTCGGTGAACTGCCAGATCTCCAGTCCGCCGCCGCCGGCCATGTTGAGGGCCATCACGGCGTGCCTGCTTTGTACGTTTCCGCCGGTGTAGTTGACCATCAGGCGGGCTTCGGAGCGATCATCAAAAACGGGGACGTCAAAGCCTAGTACCCGACGGTACCACTGCCAGGCTTTGGGGACATCGGTGACACCAATGCCTACTTGTTGAATACCGGAAATAAGCGGACTGCTGCTCATGAGGGGGGAATTGAAAGTAATAAAAAGAGTTAGGGAGTATGGTTTACCAGGGGCGGGCTGGCGGGACGTTTTTCCAGCGATAGCCCGTATTTTTCTACCTGGATAAGGTACTTGTACGTTCGGATTAATTTCTGCTGCGAGTACCCCAAAAAGTACATGCTCATGACTACCGCGTTGGCCAGGTTTACGCGCAGGTAGCTGTTGTGAAGGTACTTTCGGGTAGAAATAACGACGGCTTTGGGAATAATTTTGAACGCATACTGACGCCGGGCGCGCAGGATGAACTCGTAGTCTTCCATCACGAGATGATCTTCCCGGTAGCCACCTAACGACCAAAAGAGGGCTTTCGGTATGAAAAGCGTCTGATCGCCCCCGCGGCACCAGATCCGGTCGAAACGGGTACAGTAGGCGTTGAATCGCAGGGCGGCACTGGGCTTATCAAACTGAGACCGGTAGCAGCCCAGCGAATAGCCTTCGTCCAGCGCCTGCTGAATATCCGCTACGTAGTCCGGGTGGATGTGCACGTCGGCGTGTACAAAGTAAAGTACCTCGCCGGTGGCCACGGCGGCTCCGGCGTTCATTTGGTAGGCCCGCCCCGGCCGGTCCGAAATCAGTACCCTGGCCCCGGCTTGTCGGGCCACGGCGGCGGTATTGTCCTGGCCAGGCGTGTCTACGACAATGATTTCTGCCAAGTAGTTTTGGCCATAGTGCCGCAGCTGGGCTACTAGATGCCCAATATTCGCTTCCTCGTTATAGGTAGGAATAATAACACTGATCGGCCTATGAGCTGGTGTTTCCAAACGTGTAAGCGCTCGCTGGTTTTTGAAAGCAAAGGCAATTGTACTAAAAAAAATACGAAAATAGACAAAAAATAGATGGAGTCGTCGGGATGGTAGGGACAAATTCCTGGGGGCCGTCGTATCTTTGAATTCCTTACTGCGTATTTTTTGTCCTTCTCGTTTCCTATGCATCATTCCGTCCAAATTGCCCCCATTGCCGAAAGCCTACCGGCTTTTCTGGCTCAAAGCTCCTATTCTAAAGTACTGGCCATTGCCGATACCCACACGAGCCGCCACTGCTACCCGCTGGTGAAGCCCTGGCTGGGCAAGCACCAGCTCGTTAAAGTACCTAGTGGCGAAACCCACAAAACGCTAAGTACCTGCGAGACCATCTGGCAGGCCATGACCCGTGCCGAGCTGGATCGCCACGCGCTGGTGGTTAACATCGGTGGCGGGGTGATCGGGGATATGGGTGGTTTTTGTGCGGCCGTCTACAAGCGGGGTATTGATTTCATCCAGGTACCTACTACCCTGCTTGCTCAGGTAGATGCCAGCGTGGGCGGGAAGCTGGGGATTGATTTCCACGGCTTTAAGAATCACCTGGGCGTATTCACCCAGCCCCAGCGGGTACTTATTGACCCGGTATTTCTCCAAACCCTACCCGAGCGGGAGGTACGTTCGGGCTTTGCCGAAATTGTGAAACACTGCCTGATTGCCGATGTAAATAAATGGCAACACATTCGGGCTCGGGATTTTCAGGAGCAAGATTGGCCCGACCTGATTGCTCATTCGGTCAGCATCAAGAAAAAGGTAGTAGAGCAGGACCCGACGGAGAAAGGGCTTAGAAAAATATTAAATTTTGGCCATACCCTGGGCCACGCCGTGGAGACGCACTTTCTGAGCAAACCACCCAGGGAACGATTATTACACGGAGAAGCCATTGCGGTGGGAATGGTCATGGAAAGTTATCTGGCTTTTAGAAAAAAAATGATTGACCGCCAAACACTTGAATCCGTTGAGGAGTTTATTTTTTCTACCTACGGACGCATCCGAATCACGGACTCCGACGTAGGTAATATTGTGGCGCTGACCCGACAAGACAAAAAAAACCGGGCAAACGTGGTACGATTTTCTTTATTAGACCAAGCCGGTAGCTGTGCCTACGATATAGCAGCCAGTGCGGCGGAGATGCGCCAGGCCATTCTATATTATATTGGCTAGAGTATGAGCTTGAGAATTTAGGAGGTAAGCTATTGATTATTACTGATTAATACTTTATATTTCGTGTTTGAACCGTAAAAAATCTACAAAAGCGTATGGTAAAGTCTGCTACGATAGGATGTGCTGCTTTTTTCGCCTTAATTCTGGCGGGATGTTCGTTTGGTCGAAAGGTATTTGTCGAACACGATTACAGCTACGAAACTAACTTCAAGAACTACTCCACTTATACCTTCCTGGAGTGTGAACGCGATACCAACAACCTTTGTACCGAAATATACGAGGCGATTCGTCGGCAAATGCAGGCCCGTGGCTACAAGCTCACGGCCGATAAACCCACACTTTTGGTCAATTACGGAATTTTTTACGACAACCTTCGGTACCAGGGCTACATGCAGCCGGTGATCAAGAACTGGGTAGATACCGAAAACGAGGGTTTCCGCTACGAACCCATCAAGTACTCCCTGGACAAAGGTACCCTCATTGTGTCCCTCATCGACGCCGATTCGGATCAGGTAGTATGGCGCGGGTACGCGTCGGGGATTCTGGGGCAGGAGAACAACCCCAACAACTACTACCGCAACGTAGTACGGCGCATCTTTGACCAGTACCCGCTGTTTGCCAAAGGCTACGATCCCCGCCGGTACACCGAAGACATAGGACGTTAGAAGAGAGCACCGGGTTGATTTAACGGTTTTTATATATAGCTATAGTAGGAAAGAGGAGTGGCTTGTCCGATACGCGGCAAGCCACTCCTCTTGGTATATATAAGGTACCTTGCCGCTACACCGTAAGTACCTTAAATACTTCCTCCAGGGACTCGCCCCGCTGGCGGAGGGTACTTAGGGGGCTATCGGCTACGATTTGCCCGCGGTTGATCACGATCACGCGGTCGCAGAGGGCTTCTACCTCCTGCATGATGTGCGTCGAGAACAGGATGGTCTTGTTTTGGCCGGCCGTTCGGATCAGCGTCCGGATTTCCAGCAGCTGGTTGGGGTCCAGGCCCGTGGTAGGTTCGTCGAGGATAAGTACGGCCGGGTCGTGCAGGAGCGCCTGGGCCAGGCCTACCCGCTGCCGGTAGCCCTTCGAAAGCTGCCCGATCTTTTTGCGCTTTTCTACTTCCAGTCCGCAGAGCTGGATCATTTCTTCCACGCGCGCTTTTAGCAAAGTACCCCTTAAGCCGTAGAGCTCGCCCGTAAAAAACAAAAATTCGCGCACGTACATGTCCAGGTACAGCGGGTTATGCTCCGGCAGGTACCCCACCGTACGCCGAGCCTGCTTCGACTCACGGGCCAGGTCGTAGCCGTTTACCTGGGCGCTGCCCGCCGTCGGGTGCAGGTACCCCGTCAGTATTTTCATGGTGGTGGACTTCCCGGCCCCATTGGGCCCCAGAAAACCCACGATCTCCCCCGGCCGTAGCTCGAAGCTAATGGTGTCTACGGCTTTTTGGGTACCGTACTGCTTGGTTAGTTGCGAAACAAGAATGGACATAGGCTACCTCAGATCCGTAGGAAAAGTTTGTTGCGGTAAAGTAAATACATAAAGCTCCACTGAACCAACACGTAGATGACAACGGCACCCACCGCGCGGGCGGGTTCGGCCAGAAAACCCAGCAGTCCGCCAAAAATAGCCTCGGCGGTATATTCAAAATCAATAAACTTCCCCACCAGATAAATGACGATGGAGTTGGTGCCGATCACCAGGAAGAAGAACGTCCAGTGGTGCCAGCGCAGTATGTCTATGATCCCATAGAATAAAGCCAGCAGCAGCAGGCTCCAGCCTCCGGCAAAGAGCGTAAACGAGCTCGTCCAAAGCTGCTTGTTGATCGGAAAGACGAAGTTCCACAGCTGCGCACTGAGCAAGGCCACAACGCCAGCCGCCACCAGGTACAGGGCTTTGTGGCGTTTGGATAAGGCCTGCTCGTTGGTTCGGAGCACATTTCCGGCAAAGGTACCCATCAGGCCCGTAGCGATGGCCGGCAGCGTGGAAAGTACCCCCTCCGGATCGTGAATGCCTTTGTGTAGCCGTCCGGGCAGCAGGAGGCGGTCCAGGTAGCTGGCCGGGTTGCACTCCATGGTGAGCAGGCCCGCTCCGCAACCCGGCACGGGTACCAGGGTCATGAGGAGCCAGTACCCCACCAAGATTCCCCCAAACCACACCCACTGCCCCCTCCGGCTGGCGTAGAGGTAGATGATCTGCGCAAACATACCCGCCAGACCAATGCGCCCCAGCACACTGGGGTAGCGCATGTTTTCCCAGGCCGTGTGGAAGAGGCCGTTGTTGTACAGAATACCCAGCGCCACCAGCACCAGCCCCCGCCTCACTACTTTGGGCAGTAGCTCCCGGCGCGAAGTACCCCTCTCCAGGCGAGCCCCCAGCGAAAAAGGCGTAGAGACGCCCGCCAGAAAAAGAAAAAGCGGGAAGATGAGGTCGTAGGCGCGAAAGCCGTCCCAGCGCACGTGCGTAAACTGCTCGGCCAGGAAAACCGCCCCGCCCCAGCCGGTGGCCTTGGCCAGTACGTGCAGGATATCCTCGCCGCCCGTGATCCAGAACATATCAAATCCCCGAAGGGTATCCAGCGAAAGTAAACGAGTGGGAGTAGAAGCTTCGGGCATAGAGGTGGGTTTTGTTCAGTGCCTAAATGTAAAAAAAGAACGGCGTTAAACGAAAAGCGGGTTGCATCCTCGGCGACTGGTCGTAGAGAAAAAAAACGCACCAAAAGGAGTGAAGACGAGCGTGAACAAACCGGCTTTTAGCGATGACGCAAAGGCTAGGTACTTTTAAAGTAAGCATTATGGAAAATTTATTCAGTATTAGATAAAAAAAACGGGATGCGGCAGGGAGATTCTTTTAGAAAGTACGACTAAGTAAATCACAGGGTAGGTACTGGGCTGACGCTTTCTTACACTTTACTACCCTGGAAAGTTCACCAAGTACTTTACCTAAAATTTTTTATTACACACAAATTCTTTTTACCAAATGAAAAAAATCGTATTAACCGTATCAATGCTTTTGGCAGGTACCTACCTCTTTGCCCAAAGTAACACCGCTACCGTTGACCAGAAAGGCAATGGCAACACTGCCCCTATCACTCAAACGGGACTTACCAACACGGCTACTGTACTTCAAAAAGGCCCTGGTTCGGCCAACGCTAACAACAACGACGGTGCCGTTACCCAAACTGGTACCTCAAACATCGCTACTACTACCCAACAAGGTAGTAATGATGACGCCAGTACCACCCAGCAGGGTAATTCCAATACTGGAATCATTAACCAGGCCGTAAATGGTGTGAATGATGCTACCATCCAGCAAATTGGTGGTAATTCTAATACTGCTACCATCAATCAAGGTGGAAACCGGACGACTGTATTTGGAGTAGTTATTGCCGAAACCCGAAACGATGCCGACGTAACGCAAACGGGAAGCAGTAATATTTCAACGGTAGGTCAAGGAGGTGCTGCTTCGGGCGATAACGACGCGGACGTGCTGCAATCAGGTAATGACAACACCTCTACCATCAGCCAAACGGCCGGTTTAGCAGGTAACAACAACGCCAACACCGTGCAGTCAGGAAATGGCAACACCGAAACGACTACCCAATCCGGTGCCGTAACCAACAACGCACAGACCGATCAGTCGGGTGATGGAAATACGTCTACTACTACTCAAAGTGGTTCAGTTCTGGCCAACAATGCGATAACGGATCAGGAAGGTGATGGAAATAATGCCACTACCATCCAATCAGGCTCAGCCCTAAACGGGTCGTTTACTTACCAGTCGGGTGATGGTAACACAGCTTCAACGACCCAATCGGGAGCCGGAGGAGAGAACACAGCTTTAACGGATCAGGAAGGTGATGGAAATTCCTCTACGATTGGTCAGTCCGCCAGTACGCTAGGTACCAATGGTGCTGAGATCTTTCAGGAAGGAAATGGCAATACTTCTACCGCTACGCAGACGGCCTCAGGTGCGGGCAGTAACTACCTTTTGGTTGACCAGGAAGGGAGCAGTAATAATTCAACGTCTACGCAAGGTGCTAGCTCGGGTGGTGATAACGAGGCCGAGATCCTCCAAGGTGGCAATGGTAATGGTTCTACTTTGAACCAAACTGCCTCTACCCTGGGAGATAACTACGCCGAAATTAGCCAGGAAGGTGATGGTAATACTTCTACTGCTACTCAAGCGGCTAGCACGTCAGGTGACAACGATTTGTATGTTAGTCAAATTGGAAATGGCAATACTTCTACTGCTTCCCAAACGGCTAGCTTAGGTGGTGATAACTACGCCAGCATAACTCAGGGCGGTAACAGTAACACCTCAGTACTTACGCAAACTGCGGGTTTATTTGGTGACAATGAAGCGTTTATTTCGCAAGCGGGTAATGGTAATACCAGCCGTCTTAGCCAAACCGGTGCCAACTACGCGAACATTTCCCAAGCTAGTAACGGGAATTTCTTTGTAGGAGCCACCAATAGTGATCCCGCAATCCAGAATGGTTTCGGAAACGTAATCAATCTATCGCAATTGGGCGGAGATGGCAACGTGACTCGCCTGAATCAAACCGGTAATAATAACACGGTTAAAGGTGTAATTGATGGTTTGGCGATTCAAAATGGTACTAACAACCTGGCAGACATTACCCAAACGGGTAACGGCCATACGTTCAATTTGAGCCAGATTGGTAATAACAATTCCGCGGTAGTTTCGCAGTCTCCCATGATGCCTTAATTCTTATTCCAAATAAGGATAAAAGCAGATCCGGCCGGGCGCAAGCCCGGCCGGATTCGTTATTTATAACGCAAAGCACATTCTAAAGTACCCTGAGGGTGGGTTTAGCCATTGGCCATATAAAGCCGCCAGGTACTTGGGTACCTACCGAAGCCCGCTCAGCCAGGCCTGTACCGTTGGGCCAGTGAGGTCAAAAAGTAGGCCGGGCAGCAAACCCAGCAGGAGCGTCAGCAGCGCTAGAGGTACCAGGAGTCCAAGCTCGCGGGCGGAAAGATCCCGGAGCAGAGGGGTGTCCTGCGGCTGCGCGTACCAGAAAGTACCCAGGAACATCCGCTGAAACGTCCAGAGAAAGTAGGCGGCAGCGAGTACAATGCCCAGCGTAGAAAGCGCCGGTACCCACACGGGCAGGTACTCGGCGCGGAACGCGCCCATGAGCGTAAACAGCTCCCCCACAAAGCCCGAAAAGCCCGGCAACCCCAGCGAAGCAAAGAAGGCTACGCCCGTTAGCACCGCGTAGCGCGGCATGGGGCCGATGAGCCCCCGGTAGTGCTCGATGGTGCGGTTATGGGTGCGGTCGGAAAGTACCCCCGCCAGCAGGAACAGCATGGCCGAAAGGAGCCCGTGGCTTACCATTTGGTACAGGGCCCCGTTGATCCCCTCCGCCGTAAAGGAGGCGATGCCCAGCAGCACAAAGCCCATGTGCGATACCGACGAAAAAGCAATCATCTTTTTGAGGTCGGACTGGGCCAGCGCGTTGAACCCCCCGTACACGATGGAGATCATGCCCAGCACCGCCAGCGGCACCGAGCTATGCAGCGCCTCAGCCGGAAAAAAGCCGTCGACAATTCGAATAAAGCCGTAGCCGCCTACTTTTAGCAAAATCCCCGCCAGTACCACCGATACGGGCGTGGGTGCTTCCACGTGGGCGTCGGGCAGCCAGGTATGTACCGGCACCACGGGTAGCTTCACGGCGAAGCCCACAAACAGCAGCCAGAAGGCCAGCAGGCGGAAAGGTACCCCCGCCAGGGTGAGCGTGGAATCGGGGCTGAGCAAGGTACCTGGCAGGTAGTTGGCGGGGTCGGCGAGGTATTCAAACCGGAAGGTACGTACGATCTGCTCCGGGGCGATCTGCTCATTGACCAGCCACTGCTGCACCTGTCGGATCGCGTCCATGGAGCCAGGTACCCCTGGCTCGAGCAGGCCGATCATGCGGGCGGTTTCCAGGGGGTCCATCACCGAGAGGTACAGCCCGATCATCACAATCAGGATGAGTAGCGAGCCGAAAAACGTGTAGACAAAAAACTTGATGGCAGCGTACTCGCGCCGCGGGCCACCCCACAACCCGATGAGGAAGTACATGGGCAGCAGCATGAACTCGAAGAAGAGGTAGAACAGGAAGAAATCCTGCGCCAGAAAACAGCCGACGATACTCCCGCTCAGGAGTAAATACAGCGAAAAGTACGCTCTGGGCCGCTGCGCGATGGTCCAGGAGCTGATGGCCCCTACCAACAGTACCAGCACGGCCAGCAGCACCAGGGGTAGGCTGATGCCGTCTATTGCCAGGGCGTAGTCGATGGACACCGTGCCCAAGGTACCCAGCGGCAGGGTGATCCAGTCGGCGGCTTCGGTGAGCTGGTAGCGGCTCAGGGCGGGATCAAACGAAAGGTAAATAAGTACCCCCACTATCCCTTCCAGTACCATCACAGCCAGGGTAATGAGGCGGAAGTCGGATGAGCGCTCGTGCGGCCAGGCCAGCATCAGCAGCGCGCCCAGCAGCGGAATGACTATCAGTAAGGTAAGTAGATGGTCGCCCATGTCAACAAAAGCGCAGGTTTAAAGTCGAAGGTACAGGAATAGTTACAGCAGCCATAGCCATAGTAAAAGTAAAAAGAGCCCCAGCACGGTAGTGAGGTAGTAGGTTTGGATTTTTCCGTTCTGGAATAAGCGCACCAGCCGCCCGGCCCGGCCCACCAGGTACGTAATCAGCCACACGCCCCCATCTACGACGTGGCGGTCGATCCAGTTGATCACGTGGGCCAACACCACGGTAGTGCGTCCGAAGGCATTCACCAGGGCGTCGATAAGCCGGGTCTCGATGCGTTGTAGCAAAACGGCGACCTGCTGGAACGGCACGAGGAAAAACACCCGTTGCTGCGTTTGCTCCGAAAATTCCGCCAGCCAGGAAAAGTACCTCTTGGGCGGCCAGGTACCTTCGGGGGGTACTTCGGCCACGGGGGCATCATAAGGTACTTTACCAAATCGAAAGTACCCCCAGCTGATCCCGGCCAGGGTAACGGCTACCGACAGCCAGGGTACCCAAGCCGCGTGGTGATCGGGGCCAGCCAGCCGCGCCATAAACCAACCCGAAGCGGCATCCAGCGGATTAAAAGAAAACCATACAAACAGCGAAAGCAGCGCCAACAGCGCCATAGGTACCCCCATGCGGGCGGGGGCCTCGTGCGGATGAACCTCAGGGTACTTGAGGTACCTTTTTTCACCCATAAATACCAGCCAGACCTGCCGGGTCATGTAGTAGGCCGTAAGGCCCGCGGCGGCCAGGGCCAGGATCGGGATGAGGTAGGCCAAGGTACCTTGCGCGGCGGCCCAGGCAAAGGCTTGCAGAAAAATGGCGTCTTTGGATAAAAAACCCGAAAAGAAGGGCAGGCCGGCCAGGGCGGCCGCGCATACCACAAAGCAGCCAAACGTAAGCGGCATCACCTGCCGGAGCCCGCCCATGGTGCGCATATCCTGCGGATCGTAGCCGGGAGAAGACGAGCCGAGGGGGACCATGGCGTGGATCACCGAGCCCGCCGAGAGGAACAGCCCTGCTTTGAAAAAAGCATGGGTAGTGAGGTGAAAAAGGGCCACTTGCCAGCTACCTACCCCCACGGCCAGGACCATCAGGCCCAGCTGTGATACCGTAGAAAAAGCCAGCACGCGCTTGATGTCCCAGGCCCGGCAGGCGCTGAGCGCGCCACGGAGCATGGTGAAGGTACCTACCAGAAGTACCACCAGCTGGGCCGTGGGCGTGAATAAAAAAGCAATGCGGGCCAGCAGAAAAATACCCGCGGCGACCATGGTGGCCGCGTGGATGAGGGCGGACACGGGCGTGGGGCCTTCCATGGCGTCGGGTAGCCAGGCCGACAGCGGAAACTGGGCCGACTTGCCCACGCAGCCACCAAACAGGCACAGCCCAATGCCCGTCAGCAGGCCGGGCGGCAGGCTTCCGGCAGAATGCGTAAGTACCTCGAAATCCGTGGAGCCGGTAGTATAAAGCAGCAGCAGAATGCCCGTCAGAAAGGCGGCATCGCCGATGCGATTCATGACGAAGGCTTTTTTGGCCGCCCAAACGGCGCGGGGCCTTTGGTACCAAAACCCAATGAGCAGGTAGGACGAAAGCCCCACCAATTCCCAAAAAATATACATTAGCAGCAACCCGCCCGACAGCACAATGCCCAGCATGGAAAAAACGAAGAGCTGAAGGAAAGCAAAGTACCGGTATAGACTACGCTCGTGGCTCAGGTAGGCCGTGGAGTAGATCTGCACCAGCAGAGCCACAAAGTGCACCAGCAGCAGCATGAGCCAGGTAAGGGCGTCGAAGCGCAGCGTGAGCGTAAGGGGAAAGGTACCTATGGATACCCAGTCGAAGGAAAACGTATGGATGCTATCCGGGGCGGCGTAAAGGAAACAAACGAGCAGTCCGGCGGCGGTCACCAATACTCCCGCTGGCCCGGCCAGAAAATTAAGGCGTCGCCCTCCACTCCAGAGTACCAGAAAGGCCAGCAAAGGTAACCCCAGCAGCAGCAAGGCTAGGAGAGCGGAAGGATCAAGCATGAGACGGGTTCGTCATTGACTCGGCAAATATCCTTAATTCAGGGCCGATTTCAAACCCGATTACAAGTCTTTCTCCACATCGTCGGCCTGGGCTTGGCCGTGCAGGACATCGAGCAGGTCTTTGACCTGATATACCGAGCGGTTGTAGGAGTTGCTCAAGATAATAATCACGAAGTCGTCTTCGGGACTCATCCACATGATGGTGTTGTAGCCTTTCCACCAGCCGGTATGGTAAATGTAGCGCGGCTGCTGGCGCTCGTCCAGGTGCATCCGGAAGCCGTAGCCGTAGTTTTTGATGCTTTTTCGTTCAAAACTCCGCGGCATGTAGGCTTCTTCGAGCGTACGTTTTTTCAGCAGGCAGCCCCCCGTCAAGCCCCGGTAAAAGCGGTAGAGGTCTTCGGTGGTTGAATAAAGCCCTTTATCGCCCACTACTTCGTCATAGTAGTCTTTGGGTACGGCGTAGCCGCGCTCGTGGCCCACCGTCCGGAAAAGCTGAGTCGAGTCGTTCTGCACGGTGCTCAAAAAGGTACTTTTCATGCCCAAAGGCGTAAAAATGGTTTTGTCCAGATAAGTACCAAAAGTCATCCCGGAAACTTTCTCTACGATGGCCGCCAGCACGCAGTAGTTGGTGTTGCTGTAGTTAAAGGCGCGGTTGGGGTAGCCGTAGGGCCTTGGGCTGGGTTTGACCCGCGCAAACCACTCCATCACCGCTTGATTGGAGGGGTACTTTCGGCCGTGCCGAACGCTGTCCGGAAACGCGTAGGCGTAGTTGGGCAGCCCGCTTCGGTGGCTCAGGAGTGCCTGGATGGAAATGCCACGGTAAGGGAAGTCCGGGAAAAAACGCTGGATAGAATCTTCCAGACTAAGCTGCCCGGCTTCAACGAGCTTGAGGATGGCTACGGACGTGAACGGCTTCGAAAGCGAAGCCAGCTGAAAAGCATGTTGATTACGAAGGGTATCTTTTTGGCGAAGGTGCGCGTAGCCGAAGGCATTTTCATAAAGTACCACGCCCTTTTGGGCAATGAGCACGTTGCCGTTGAAGCCCGCTTTGCGCTTTTTGCGGAAAATTTCTTCGATCTCGGCCGTTTTGCTTTCGGCGTTGATCTGTTTCCGAATTTTGGCCTCTTGCTCGGCGGTAAGCGGGCTGCCCAGGCATTCGGCCAGGCGGTCTTTGGGTTTCTGGATCTGGCTGTGTTGTTTTTGTTCGCAGGAAAGCCCCCCCACTACTACGGCCATCCACACAGCCCACCGTATGTTTTTCTCCACCAAATAAATCACTACCCTCTACACCAATAAAAAATTAGAAACCGAAATATGCTTTCCTCAACGAATAAGTACTTTGGTATGTTGTTGAAGCCCGTTTTGATGCAGCGAAAGTAAGTAAACGCCCGTAGGCAGCGGCTGGCTGGGCTTGATCTCGATGTAGTCGCCGCCCGTGGCCTGGGCTTTGAAGGAAATCTCCTGCCCCAGCAGGTTGGTGAGCCGGAGCGAAGAAACGTCCGTAGCGTAGGCCCGCAGACGGATCAGGTCCGACGACGCGGGGTTAGGACTGACCAGCAGGGCGGGGGCGTTGGGCCGTACGGTGGCGTCAATGACTTTGGAATACGCGTAGGTACCATCCTGGTCTACCTGGCGCAGGCGGTAGTAGTTGGCTCCCGCGGCGGGCGTTTCGTCGGTGAAAGTATACTGCCGCTTCCCGTCCGA
The DNA here is from genome assembly GCF_014202275.1 of Rhabdobacter roseus. GTDB lineage: Bacteria > Bacteroidota > Bacteroidia > Cytophagales > Spirosomataceae > Rhabdobacter > Rhabdobacter roseus. Next base: position 544,385 of record NZ_JACHGF010000001.1, read on the forward strand.
CTCACCGGCGGCGGCCAGGCGGCCAATGTCCCCGAACTCTTTGAGGTCGGTGCTGCGCTGAATCACAAATTCCTGGCTATTTTTTTCCCAGGCCGTTTCCCAGGCCAGATCTACCTGGGTACCCAGCGGCTGCGCCTTGAAGTAGGTAAAGGTCACGGGCAGGATACCCGCTACTTCCCGAATGAGGATATTGCTAAGCTGAACCCTTCCCACGCCACCCGTAAAGCGGAAGGCAATGTCGGTCAGGGGTACTTCCTGGGAAGATATGCGAGGCCAGTTGCGCAGGAAATTGGTACCGTTGATCCAGAGGTCGTAGCTTTTGGGGGCCAGCGTATCGTAGCCACCCAGCGGAGTGAGGTAAGGCAGGGGCTGCACGTCGTTGTTCATAACCCAGGTGATCAAAACGCGCCGGTTGTAGATGCCACTGTTTTTGGCACCGGTGCCCGTAATCCGAAACTGAAAATTATCGTTGGTTAAGAGATTAAAGGAGAACTTGGCAAATAAATCATTGTCCGGAGGAATGGCTGCATTGCCTTTGATAAAATTACGGCCTACCCAAAAGTACCCAGCCGTAGTAGCTGATACGGATGATTCAGGTACATCGAACTCCACCTGATAGTACATATTCTTAGGCGAGGGAGAGAAATCGGTAGAGCGCACAAAGCGTCCCGTTCCTGGTCCTGTTTGTGTTCTTTCAAACTCCAGGTACCCTTCGCCGGGGGGAATGCGATAAACTGCCGGAGAAAGGGCGTAGATGCTGTCAAATTGGGTGGCATCGGGCGTGGGCGACATGAACGGGCCGGTGCCATAAAAGCGCTGCTCAAAGTAGGTAGCCTGGGCCCAGGCGCCCGTAGCCAGCAGCCCCGCACTCAGGACAAGGACCAGGGCGGTGAGTCGTATGGATAAGGTATAAGGATGCTTCATACCGGACAAATTCATGTGGACGCGAGTGTGTAACAGGATTATACCCACAAATATACACATTAGCCGGGTAGATTGTTTACATTTTTTAAGCAACGCTCCAAAACCCGGCTCGCCCTGAGGGGCAAGGGGTACTTGGCTTGCCGGGTAGTTTAGCCAGCAGCGAAATCAACCCCAATTTTAAAAAAGGGTGTAGCAAAGACGAAGAAAAATGTGCTATTTTTGGTACGTGGGCTCGTTCCGGCGTAGCCACCAAGCAGCAGCAATGGGATCAGGTAGCCTCTGGAACTACAGTGCCTATGAGGTTTAGAAGCAGTACATTTAAGCAACGCTTTATGGCCAAAAGATTGATCGGCGGGCTCGTGGCCTTAGGTACTTTACTGGCGCTGAGCTGCCAGCCGGATGAACCTTCGCTGGGCGTGGGTGATCCGCGCGTGGCAGGTACCTGGCAACTTCACGAGCGAAGTACCTACGTGGATACTACGCAGGTTGTGGAGCAGGTACCCGTTACGCCGCTCCAAACGCTGCGCTTCACCGACGACGGGCAGATCGCCGCCGAAGGCGAGAAGCTGGTCTACTACCGCAGCGCCAGCTACTACCGCCTCGACTCCGCCGCGGGTACCTTGCGGCTCACTTTTGTGCTCGACCGGCTCAACGGCGACTACCAGCAAAGCCTCCTGATCGCTAACGACACCATGACCCTGCTGCCGCCCTGCGAAGGTACCTGCTACCTGAAGCTGGTAAGGAGGCGGTAATGGCAGCTGCAGTCTCGCCTTATGGAAGCTTGAACAAAAGGAAATACCGCTGCCCGACCAGGTACTTTCAACGTACCGAGAAAGTACCTTCCCCGATCCGGAAGCCTTCGGCGTAGAGCTCCACGGTATAAGTACCCGCGCGAAAGGCACCGGGGCGGTCGTAGAGCACACTTACTTCCTGGTTTGTGTTGGTGTAGTTAATCACCTTGCTCAGGGTGAAGGTTTCGCTTTGGCCCTGGTACTCAAAGGTACCTGAGCCCAGGCCGGTGTCCGATAGCGTCGCGCCGTCGGGGTCCAGAATCCGCAGGTAGATGGTCTTGGACTCGGTCGTGGCCAGCGGATTTTTTTCCAGCCTGAAATCCACCCGAATTTTGTCGATCCGGCGCGCCCGTACCGACTCGCCTTCCTGAAGTTTTCCTTTGGCCGAAACCGCGTAGACTTTCAGTTCGCGCGCCCGTAAGGCCGAAGCCAGGTTGACTTTCGATTCCAGGTCTCGATTTATATCTTGTATTTCCAGCAGCGAGTCGCTCAGCAGCTGCCGGTGCTGCTCGAGGGTACTTTTGGCGGCGGTCAGCGATTCGTTCTGGCTGAGTAGTTGTTGGTTTTCTTTGCGAAGCAGCGCTAGCTCCGTGTCTTTCCGAATCAGGAATTGTTCGTATTCCTTCACTTTGTTTTTAAACGCCTCGTTGAGCGCGGTATTTCCTCTTCGCAACGCCGACCGATCCGCTTCCAGCTGGGCTTTTTGTTTTTGCAGCTCGGTGATATTACCACCCAGGCCTTTTACTTCGGCTATACGGGTGTCCAGCTGTTTGGCGATGGAGTCCAGCTTGATCTCAACCGCCGCCAGCTCTGTCACCCGCACTTCCAAGTCCTCTTCCTGCTGGCGGGTAATGCCCCGTTCGTGGTAGTAGAGGTACCCAAAAACCGCGCACAGGACGGTCATGGTAAGTAGCCCGATCAGCAGCAATCCGGTGGTAGGACGTTCCTCCATGAAAAAAGGGTAGTTTAGGAACCCGTAAGATAGGCAAATAGCCAGGAGAATACGCAACGGGCGGGCTAATAATTACCCCCGGCCCCGCCGCCGCCAAAGCTTCCGCCGCCAAAGCCCCCAAAGCCACCGCCGCCGCTACTTCCTCCGCCCCAGTTGCCCGACGACCTGCCCCAACCCGAATAAGTATCGTAGGGGAAAATGACGGGGCCAACCCCGCCGCGAAAGCCCCGGCCTCCGCGCCCGCCGCCACCGCCTTTGCTCCGCGAAATAATGATAATAATAATCACAAATACGATGATGAACACCAGGGCTCCGCTGGGGGAGCCGTCGTCGCGGTCGCGGGGTTCGGCTTTATACTCGCCGCTGGCGTACTTCATGATTTCGTCCACACCGCGGTTGAGTCCCTGGAAGTAACGGTCGTTTTTAAATTCAGGAATGATCACGTCCGAGACGATACGCTTGGCAATGGCATCCGGGATGGCACCTTCCAGGCCGTAGCCCGTAGCAATGTACACCTTGCGGTCTTTGGGCGCCCACAAAATCACCAGGCCGTTGTTCTTGTCCTTTTGGCCCACGCCCCATTCCCGCCCGAGCTTGAAGGCGTAGTCGGCAATCTCGTAGGGCCCGGTGGTAGGTACAATCACGACCAGGATCTGGTTGGAAGTGGAGTCGTTGTAGGCCACTAGCTTTCGCTCCAGCTCGGCGCGCTCGCCCACGTTGAGTTGCTGCGCAAAATCATTGAGAAGCCGGGGCGGGTTGGGTGGGGCAGGTATCTCCTGCGCCAGCACGCCGCTGACGGTCCACAGGAAGATTAGAAGAGAGCTAAGTCGTTTTTTCATGGCCGGTGGTTACCCAAACGAAATGTCGTCGGGTAGTTCGTTGATGTCGTCCGCTTGGTACGGGAAATATTTTTTCAGCTGCAAACCCGCCTCCCGGATGCCCAGACAGAGCCCGTCGGCGTAGGTACCTTGCGAAAAGTGCTGGCGGAGCAGGTCTTTGGTACTATCCCAGAAACCAACGGGTACTTGCTCGTAAATACCCTTGTCGCCCAGTACAGCAAACTTTCGGTCTTCGTAGGCCAGGTAGAAAAGTACCCCGTTGTGGAGTTGGGTTTGGTGCAGGCCCAGCTGCGTAAAAACCTCCTTGGCGCGCTCCAGGGGTACTTCGTGGGGGCAGTTTTTCTCGATATGTACTTTTACTTCACCTGAAGTCTGGGTTTCGGCTTCCTGGATAGCCGCAACAATGCGCTGTTGTTCTTCCTTGCTCAGAAAATGCGTCGCTTCAGCCATACTTAAAAAGGGTTAGAGGAGCAATGGGTAATTTCTCCGAAAGGTACCCATCCGGACAGTAAACGTAGGGGCCACCTTTCCTGCCTAACGGGTTAGGTGGCCCCTGGTTTTATAGGTACTTAAAAAGTGACGGTAGGGGCGTTCTGAGCGCCTTGGGAAGCTTCAAAGTACCCCTTTTGTGGGAAGCCAAACATGCCCGCAAAGAGGTTGGCGGGGAAGGTACGTACGGATTGGTTATAGCCTTTCACCACGGTATTGAAGTCGTTGCGGGCTACGGCAATTCGGTTTTCGGTACCTTCCAACTGAGCCTGTAGGTCGCGGAAGTTCTGGTTGGCCTTCAGGTCAGGGTACCTTTCTACGGCTACCAACAGCCGCGAAAGCGAGCCGCCGAGTTGATCCTGCGCCTGCTGAAACTTCTGAATATTTTCGGGCGTGAGCTGGTCGGCGTTGATGTTCATGGAAGTAGCCTTGGCGCGGGCCTCAATGACGCTCTGAAGGGTACTTTTCTCAAAATCAGCGGCGCCCTTCACGGTATTGACCAGGTTAGGGATGAGGTCGGCGCGGCGCTGGTACTGGCTTTGTACCTTCGACCAGGCCTCGTTGACGGCCTCGTCTTTGCCTACCAGGCCATTATAGGTACTACAGCCAAAGAAGCCGAATATTAATACTACAGCGATTACCCCAATGAGTCCTTTTGACATAGTGGTTTGCGATTAAAAGTAGGTGTTAAAAAACAGTTCAAAGGTATCCAAATCTACCTCATTTCTTCAATAAAACTACATCATCGGTCGGCGGGTTCCTCTAACCAGGAGTTGGTATTGATGATCGGTAAGGGATAGTCGGTGCCGAGCCTTAGGCCGTACGCTTGCTGCTCTGAGGTACTGAGCTGCCACACCCGATGCACCCGCTCGGCGGGTACCTGGGCCAGTTGGGGCAGCCAGTATTTTACGTAGGTACCTTGCTCGTCGTAGCGGGTAGCCTGGATGTACATATTAAAGTAGCGGTTTGCGCGCGGGTCGTTGCCGACGCCCGCTAGGTAGTTCCAGTTGCCCCAGTTGCTGCAAACGTCATAGTCGATCAGCTGGCTCTCAAAGTAGGCGGCACCCCAGGTCCAGTTCAGGCGCAGATCTTTGGCCAGGAAGCTGGCCACGTTTTGTCGGCCGCGGTTGGAGAGGTAGCCCGTGGCGTTCAGCTCGCGCATGTTGGCGTCCACGAAGGGGACGCCCGTTTGGCCGCTGGCCCATTGGTCAAAAAGTACCCGGTCGTTCTCCCAGCGAAGGTCCATGTTGTGCCGGATGCCGCTGGGCTTAAAAAGACGGGTACCGTAGCGAAGCATCACAAAGTGGAAGTAGTCGCGCCAGAGTAGCTCAAAAACCAGCCAGTAGGTAGAGTCGTTGGCGACGCGCTCTTTTTCGTAACGCTTCACTTCTTCATAAATATAGCGGGGCGAAATGCAACCCAGCGACAGCCAGGCCGACAGTTTGGAAGAGTAGTCGGCACCCAGGAGGTCGTTGCGGGTTTCTTTGTAGTGGCGTAGCTGGTCGCGCTCCCAAAAGTACTGCTGCAGCCGGGCCTGGCCGGCTTGTTCACCGCCCTCAAACCGAAGTACCCCCGCAGGGGTACCTTCAGGGTCCGGCAGTTCGTTTTCTTCGTAACACAGGTCCGTTAAAGTGGGTAAAGGACCAGCTTCATAGTTAGCGGGCAGCCGGATAGCGTCGGGCGTTGGCAGGCAGGGACGTACTTGGGCAGAGGCTTCAACGATTTTACGAAAATCCGTAAAGACCTGGGGTAGTTTGGCAAAGCTAAAGGGCAGGTCACGCGGGTGGTAGAGCGTAGCCATCCATACTAACTTTATATCGACGTTGATCATCTTAAGGCGCTTGCTCAGAGAAGACTCCACGTCGGTTTCTTCCTGGGCAATTTCCTTGCTGGTGTATACCGCCGTGGCGTCGTAAGCCTGGGCCAGATCGGCCACTATTTTTTCCGGCTCGCCGATCCGCACCAGTAGCTCGCCACCTTTTGCACGTATATTTTCCCGCAATTGCTGCACCGACTCGACCATAAACCGGGCTCTCCGCGCCCCAATGCGTCGAAAACCCAGGTACCCGTTTTCAAAGGCGCGCGGATCAAAAACAAACACGGGGATTACTTCATCAGCCTGCTGAGTAGCTTGCCAGAAGCCTTCGTTGTCGTAGAGGCGCAGGTCGTTGCGAAACCAGTAGATAATACGTTTAGTCATTCCAATAAATAAAAAAGCCCATGAACGCGGGCGGCGGGTAAGAAAAAAGTACCTTTTAGGGGTACTTTGGAGCCCCAAATTTACAACAAGCCGCCGGGATAATAAAGACCCCAGGACGCCGCAACGTCCTGGGGTTGGAATTTCGGGCAAGAAAGTACCTAGTCGCTACTAGTAGCTCAGAATCGTGAATTCGGTGCGGCGGTTGCGCTGGTGCTCTTCTTCGGTCCGAGCATTCTGGACAATGAGCTGCCGCTCCCCGTAGCCTTTGGCCGTGAGGCGGCTGGCGTCGATGCCTCGCGAAACGATGTAGTTCACCGCCGACTCGGCCCGTTGCTGCGAGAGCGTCATGTTGTAGGCGTCGGTGGCGCGGGCATCGGTATGGGAGCTGAGCTCGATGTTCACCGTCGGGTTATCCTTTAGGATTTCTACGAGCTTATCCAGCTCCACGGCGGCGTCGGGGCGGATATTGTACTTATTCAAATCGTAGTAAATGTTCTCGAGCACGAAGGTCTTGTTGAGCTCCAGCTTATCGAGCCGTACCGTCACGCGGTAGGTAGTGTCGGTGATCACCTTGTTGAGGAAAATGGGCGGTATGCTGCGGCCCGTCATGGAGAAGGTGGTACGGCGGCTAATGTACCCCGGACGTTCCACGAGTAGGATGTAGTCCTTGCCTTCTTCCAGGCGGTGATCGCCAAATTTTCCCTGCTCGCTCGTCACGAGCCGACCCACCTCCACGTCGGCGCTGTCGGCCAGGATACGTACCGTAGCGGAGTCAATGGGGGTACTTGGCGTGGCGTTGGTCAGCACGTCTCCGGCCAGAAAGTACCTTACTACCTTAAGCTGGCCGTTCAGGTAGTTAGGGTTGTTAGGATCTTTTTCGGCCACCAGGGTCGTGTCTGGTTCGTCCTCGGTCGGGATGGAGAAGAAGTAGATGTCGTCGTCGCCTTTTCCGCCTTCGCGGTTGGAGGCAAAGAAACCGCTTTCACCGTCGTCGTCTTCGTGAAACACCAGACTGAAATCATCCTGTGGGGTATTAAAAGGAATGCCCAGGTTTTCGATGGAAATAATCCCCTGCGAGCGAGTAGCTACAAAGAGGTCGAGCTTGCCCAGGCCGGGATGTCCGTCGGAAGCAAAGTACAGCTTGTTGTCGGGCGATACATAGGGAAACATTTCGTCACCGGCGGTATTGATGTCTTTACCCATATTGACGGGCTTGCTGAAGCGCCCCGACGCATCCATGTTGGTACGGTACAGGTCGATTCCGCCCACACCACCTGCTCGGTTGGAAGCGAAGTAGAGTGTTTTGCCGTCGCGCGAGAAAGCCGGGGAGCCATCCCAGGCCAGCGAATCGTTGATGGGTAGGTAGGCGGGCGCGGTCCATTGGCCGTTCACGAACCGACTCATGTACAGATCCACGTCCACGGTACCTTTGCGCTTGCCCGTATTGCCGCGGGCAAAGACCAGCGTTTTGCCGTCGGGCGTGAAGGCCGGGGAGCCTTCGTTGGCATCCTCGACAAAAGTACTGCTGCTGAATAAAGTAGGGCTGCCTCCCGCTTCGCTGGGTTGTTCGCCCAGCCTGACTTTGTAGAGGCCCAGCATGGCCTGGCCGTTGTTTTTATAAATTTTTTCTTTCTTGGACGCCGAAAAAACCAGCTCGTTGCCCAGAATGGCGGGCGAAAACTCCGAGCCCGGCGTATTGAAAGGAAGGTTTTCAACAATGATCTCCTTTTTCTTTTGCCCGATCCGATCCGTAATTTTGAGGGTTTCAATTTCGCGGTAGGCGCGTTCCTGAAGTACCTTGTTGGCCTCGGCGCTCTGGGCAAATTCTGTGAAGGCGGCGCGGGCCTCGACGTACTGCCCCGCAGTTTTTAGGGCGTAAGCATACTGAAAGCGAGCCTCGGCGTCGGTCAGCCCGGCGTCCAGCGCTTTCTTGTAGTAAGGGATTGCCTCGCTGAAACGGTTGGAAAGCCGATAAGCTTCGGCAATGAGGTGGTTGGTTTGGGCAGGCTCGTAGTTGGCCGCCGCTACTTTCTGAAGATCTTTCAGCGCCAGGTCATACTCACCGTTTTCAAATTTCTTTATTCCCTGCTTGTAGGCTTGCATGGTGGGATTACAAGCCAAGAGCAAAGTACTCAACGCGAGAAAGAGCATCCAAGGAGCATAGTCGTGCCGCCGTGTATTCATCATCATAATTATGTAAAACTCTGAATAGGGTAGAGTATTGGTTAAATTCTTAGTGACAATACTACTAAAACAACGTTGGGAAATAAAATTCTACGATGGACTAACGCTTTTTTTTGAAAAATATTGATGCAGATAGGGTTAAAAGGCGAGCAAGTACCCGGATGAAGGTACCTGCTCGCCTTTAGAATAAGCGCCAGCGGCTCGGGCCACGCGGTAAAGTACCGGCTGGTTATTCCCCTTGTCCCTGCGAATAGCCCGGTTGGCCGTCGAAGTTATACAAATTTTCGGTTTTGATCAGATCAAACCCTTGCTCGTGCAGCTGCTGCAATAAATCAAAAATCACCTCCTGACGAATGACGTAGTCCGCGCCCTGCTGGCTCACAAAACGACAGCGCCAGTGGTGGGTCAGGAAAGTCTCCGGCAGCCCGTCGGGGTAGACCTTCACGCCACGGTTCGAAATCATTTTTAGCTGTAGTTGTGCCAGGGCCAAGGCCGATAGCGCATCGCCCAGCTCTTGGGCAGAGCCGCTGCTCCAGTCCAGAAATACATCTACCCCTACCAGTTCCTTTTTCTGAGGAGTACGGGTGGCGGACTTACTGTGGATGGGCCTGGGAGCGGCGGCGTAGCTCACGGGCTTAAAGTGCTCAGGCTGCTGGCCCAGCCGCTCAATGACGGCCTCGGCAAACTCGGCCGTACCTACCCGTCGCTGGCTGACACCCTCCTGGTATACGTCGCCGGTATGGATGCCGTCTTCGATGGTACACAGCCAGGCATTGTGTACTTTGGCGGCTACTTCGCCCTGTCCAATGTGTACGAGCATCATGATGGCCCCATTGATCAGCCCCGACGGGTTAGCAATGCCCCGGCCGGCAATGTCGGGGGCGGAGCCATGGATGGCCTCAAACATGGCGCACTGATCGCCCACGTTGGCCGAGCCACCCATGCCCACGGAGCCCGCAATCTGGGCGGCTATGTCGGAAATAATATCCCCGTACAGGTTCAGGGTAACGATCACCCCGAAGCGCTCGGGCTCATCGGCCAGCAGGGCCGACCCGATGTCGATGATCCAGTGCTCATTCTGGATGTCGGGGTACTCCACGGCGATCTCGTCGAAGACTTTCCGGAAAAGTCCGTCGGTCATTTTCATGATATTGTCCTTCGTGAAGCAGGTTACTTTATGACGCTTGTAAGCCCGGGCGTACTCGAAAGCGTAGCGAATGATTTTCTCGCAGCCGGGCCGCGACACGAGCTTAAGGCATTGGTACACGTCGTCGGTTTGGCGATGTTCAATGCCCGTGTACAAATCTTCTTCGTTTTCGCGGATAATGACCAGGTCCAGATTAGGGTGTTTGGTCTCGACATAGGGATGGTACGCCTGGCAGGGGCGAACGTTGGCGTAAAGGCCCAGGGTAGTACGGGCGGTTACGTTTAGGCTTTTGAACCCTCCCCCCTGTGGCGTAGTGATGGGGGCCTTTAGAAATACTTTGTTGCGTCGAAGCGACTCCCAGGCGCTGGGCTCGATGCCGGAGCTACCGCCACTCTTATATACTTTTTCACCAATCTCGATGACTTCTGGCTCCAATTGTGCGCCCGCGGCGTCCAGGATGCGCAGAGTAGCTTCCATAATTTCGGGGCCGATCCCGTCACCATAAGCTACGGTAATAGGGGTTTTTGTTGATGACATTGCTAGGAATGTAAGTTAGTAAATACAAAGAATCTGGCTTAATACTCAAAGAAGGAAGCCCCAAAAGTACCGGAGGAATGGAGTGAGATGTTTCCTTCAAAAACCAGGGTACTAAAAAGAAAACTACCAAGCTGGATAGTTAGTTTGATAAAACGCTCTAAAACATAGGAAAGAGACGTGTTGGGTATACACGGGTAACACTCTCAGGTACTTCTTAAAGCTTTTGTACAAAAAAGCGAAGCAACGCTTTGGAAATCAGGGGGAGTTCCTTACTTTTGCAGTCCGATTTTTTTCGGGAAAAGTGTATATAGAACATACGATTAGTTTGTTAACTATTCAAAATCAATTTGTTAAATGCCAACTATTTCACAGTTAGTCCGTAAAGGGAGAGAGAAAATGACGTGGAAATCCAAGTCTCCGGCCTTGGATGCCTGCCCTCAGCGTCGGGGCGTGTGTACGCGTGTGTACACAACCACACCGAAGAAGCCTAACTCGGCCCTTCGTAAAGTAGCCCGGGTGCGGCTGAGCAACCTCAAAGAGGTGAACGCCTACATTCCGGGAGAAGGCCACAACCTGCAGGAGCACTCCATCGTGCTTATTCGTGGTGGCCGGGTAAAAGATCTACCAGGGGTACGTTACCACATTGTACGCGGAGCGCTTGATACCGCCGGCGTAAATGGTCGTAAGCAACGCCGCTCGAAGTACGGCGCCAAGCGTCCTAAGCCAGGCCAACCAGCTGCAGCACCTGCAAAAGGTGGTAAAAAGAAATAATAAAGCAACTCTCTCTGCTTTTATAAAGGATTAATTCTGATAAAAGGGAAGTAATGCCGGGCCAAACCTGGTGTGAATAAGTTGCAAAACGAAACCTCGTGTAAAACCATTCAAGTGAAATGAGAAAGTCAAAACCGAAGAAAAGATATATTTTGCCCGATCCTAAGTTCCGGGATGTGCAGGTAACCAAGTTCGTAAACAACCTGATGCTGCAAGGCAAAAAAAGCATTGCCTTTACCATTTTTTACGACGCGCTTGAGCTAGTAGAAAAGAAAACCAGCGAAAGCGGCCTGGAAATGTGGCGTAAAGCACTCAATAACGTAACGCCCGGAGTAGAAGTGAAAAGCCGCCGGGTTGGGGGAGCCACTTTTCAGGTACCTACCGAAGTACGTCCTGAGCGTAAGCAATCACTGGGTATGAAATGGTTGATTAACTACGCACGTAAACGCGGTGAAAAAACCATGGTAGACCGACTGGCAGGTGAAATCATTGCCGCTTCCAAAGGGGAAGGTGCTGCCGTGAAGAAAAAAGACGACACGCACCGCATGGCCGAAGCCAACAAGGCGTTCTCGCACTTCCGGTTCTAAATACCAAAGTAAGGTACCTAAAGGTACTTTCATCATCAAAAACCCGCCCAGCTGGGCGGGTTTTTTTCGTGGTATTGGCTGCTTCATAATGCCACACGAACGCTATCCATAGTGAGCTCAGTCGGCCAGGATCGCACTGGCAGCAGAAAGTACCCAGAAGCCAAGGTACCCGGCTTACAGACAGGCACAATGGCCTGGGGAAGGTACTTGGGAAAAAATAAAGAAAAAGAAGTAGTAAGTCGTTGTTTTTACGCGATGGATTTTCTACTTTTGCGCTCTGATTTTCAAAAAGTAGCTTCTAAAAAGCCCTGAGGCAGACGCTACGCTTGACACAAGAAATTGATTATTACCAGAAATACAAACAATCACCACTCATCATGGCACGTGATTTAAGATTAACAAGAAATATTGGTATTGCCGCCCACATTGACGCCGGGAAAACGACGACAACGGAGCGTATTCTTTACTATTCGGGCGTGAGCCATAAGATTGGAGAGGTACACGATGGCGCAGCTACAATGGACTGGATGGAGCAAGAGCAGGAGCGTGGTATTACCATTACTTCGGCCGCTACGACCGTAAGCTGGCCTTACCGTGACGAAACCTACCATATTAACATTATCGATACGCCCGGTCACGTGGATTTTACCGTAGAGGTAAACCGTTCGTTGCGGGTATTGGATGGATTGGTATTCTTGTTTAGTGCCGTAGACGGAGTAGAGCCTCAATCAGAGACTAACTGGCGCCTAGCTAATAACTATAACGTAGCCCGGATTGGTTTCGTAAACAAAATGGACCGCGCCGGTGCCGACTTCCTGAATGTATGCAATCAGGTAAAGGAGATGTTGGGCAGCTACGCAGTACCCCTGCAACTACCTATCGGAGCAGAAGAGAATTTTACCGGGGTAGTTGATCTAATCAACTTCCGGGGTATCAAATGGAATGAGGACGATAAGGGAATGACCTTTACCGAAGTACCCATTCCCGACGATATGCTGGAGGAGGCTACCGAATGGCGGGAGAAACTATTGGAAGCCGTAGCCGAATTCAATGATACGTTGATGGAGAAGTACTTCGAAGACCCTGATTCGATCTCCGAAGACGAAATCCTGGCTGCTTTGCGCGAGGCGACGGTGAGCATGAAGATCGTACCGATGGTATGCGGCTCTTCGTTCAAAAACAAAGGCGTGCAAACCATGCTCGATTACGTGATGGCCCTACTGCCTTCACCCCTCGACCGCGACCACATCACCGGGACCGATCCTAAAACCGGGAACGAGGTGACGCGTAAGCCTACGGAAAAAGATCCGTTCAGTGCTCTGGCGTTTAAAATTGCGACGGATCCTTACGTAGGTCGTTTGTGTTTTATCCGTTCTTACTCTGGGGTACTTGAGTCTGGCTCATATGTACTCAACAACCGTTCGGGCAATAAAGAACGTATCTCGCGTATTTTCCAAATGCACGCGAATAAGCAAAACCAAATCGACCGCCTGGAAGCGGGTGATATTGGAGCTGTGGTTGGTTTTAAAGATATCAAAACCGGAGATACCCTGTCGGATGAAAAGAATCCTATTGTTCTTGAATCCATGGTATTCCCTGAGCCGGTAATTGGGTACGCCATCGAGCCTAAGAAAACGGCTGATCAGGATAAGTTCAGCAACGCTATTGGCAAACTTATCGAAGAAGATCCTACCCTTCAGGTGAATACGGATGAAGAGACGGGTCAGACGATCATCCGGGGAATGGGCGAGCTTCACTTGGAAATTATCATCGACCGGATGCGTCGTGAGTTTAAAGTAGAGGTGAACCAGGGTGCTCCTCAGGTAGCTTACAAAGAAGCACTTACCAAGAATTACGAACACCGAGAAGTCTACAAGAAGCAAACGGGTGGTCGTGGTAAATTTGCCGATATTGTCTTTGAAATTGGCCCACGCGACGATCACGAAGAAGGAAAAGAGAAAAATCAGGGACTACAATTTGTGAACCAAATTGTGGGTGGGGTTATCCCACGCGAATTCATCCCTTCAATCCAGAAAGGATTCGACGAAGCCATGAAAAACGGGCCTTTGGCTGGATACCCGCTGGATTCTATGAAGGTCCGGATCTTCCATGGCTCTTTCCACGACGTCGATTCTGATTCTTTCTCTTTTGAGATGGCCGCTCGTATCGGTTTCAAAGAAGCCGCTCGTCAGGCAGGTGCTAAGTTGTTGGAGCCGATCATGGCCGTAGACGTAGTAACACCCGATGAGTACACGGGGCCTATTACCGGTGATTTGAACCGTCGTCGTGGTGTCATGAAAGGAATGGATACCAAAGCGGGTTCACAGGTTATCAAAGCAGACGTTCCCCTGTCAGAGTTGTTTGGCTACGTTACCGACCTGCGTACGATTACCTCCGGGCGGGCAACGGCTACCCTGACGTTCTCACACTATGACTTTGTGCCACAAAACATGGCTGAGTCCGTCATTGAAAAAGCAAAGAACGGCCGTTAAGCAATTGACCTAGCGCCTTTCGAAAGGAGATAACCTCTCCTTATATTGATAAGGAATACTTATAAGTACAGAGCATCAGCGGAGTAAATGGTTCTTTCGTTGGTGAGGGTTTGTCGAGTACAAGCCATGCTTTTATCAAGAACCGAAATAACAAATCAAAATGAATCAGAAAATTAGAATTAAGCTGAAATCGTTTGACCATAACCTGGTTGATAAATCAGCGGAGAAAATTGTTAAGGCCGTAAAGGCAACGGGTGCTGTAGTGAGTGGTCCTATCCCTCTACCTACTGAAAAGCAGATTTTCACAGTACTTCGCTCGCCCCACGTAAACAAGAAATCCCGGGAGCAGTTTCAGCTTTGTACCTATAAGCGCTTGGTAGATATATTCTCTACCAGTGCCAAAACGGTCGATGCCCTTATGAAGCTAGAGCTACCAAGTGGGGTAGACGTTGAAATCAAAGTATAATTCGCTCGCAGAGTTAAGAAGGGCAAAGTCTAAAGTACTTAACCCCCTCTAAGAAATAGCATACATATATCGGGTGAAGGTCCAAACTTTTTTGGAAACCACATCTGAGCTCTTGTCGCTAATGTAGTACGACACCTTATTTGGGTCACGTAGTATTTTACGACTTTCCAACAAGAGGTCAGATGTTCCCTACATCTGACCTTTTTTGCTGATTATCAGAAAATAATAACCAAAACGGACTTGGATACTAAGAAGCAAATTTCTAACTTTGCAGTCCGTTTTCAAAAATAGGTTTAATCCTGCTTTATTAAAACAATAAAAAATGTCTGGTTTAATTGGTAAGAAAATCGGAATGACTAGTTTGTACAATGCTGACGGGCAGGCTCTGGCATGTACTGTAATTCAAGCTGGTCCTTGTGTAGTAACACAGGTACGTTCCGAAGAAAAAGATGGCTACAAGGCGATTCAGCTGGGCTTTGGTGAAAAGAAAGAAAAAAAGACCACCAAGCCTATGTTGGGACACTTTAAAAAAGCCAACACAACTCCCAAGCAAAAATTGGTTGAGTTTAAACTCTTTGAAGAAGAGCACGAGTTAGGTAAAACCCTCCTGGTTCAGGACATATTCGCAGAAGGCGAGTTTGTAGACGTGGTTGGAACTGCCAAAGGTCGTGGGTTTCAAGGGGTCGTCAAACGCCACGGATTTGGCGGGGTAGGTGGTCAAACCCACGGACAGCACAACCGGGCGCGTCACCCAGGTTCAATTGGTGCCTGTTCTTTTCCTTCCCGAGTATTTAAGGGAATGAAAATGGGAGGACGCATGGGGAACAATCGTGTGATGATTCAGAACCTGCGTATCCTGAAAGTTATTCCCGAGCAAAACCTGATTGTAATCAGTGGCTCTGTGCCGGGTTCAAAGAATTCATTTGTAATCATTGAGAAATAATACCGATGGAACTGTCCGTATTGAACATAAAAGGAGAGGATACCGGCAAGAAGGTGACTGTCTCAGAAGAAATCTTCGGTATTGAGCCGAATGAACACGCGGTTTACCTGGATGTGAAGCTATACCTAGCTAATCAACGCCAAGGTACCCACAAAGCGAAAGAGCGTGCCGAAATTAACCACTCAACGCGCAAAATCAAGCGTCAGAAAGGTACCGGAGGCGCTCGCGCAGGTAGCATCAAATCGCCTGTCTTTGTAGGAGGAGGTCGTATTTTCGGTCCTCGTCCCCGCAACTACACGTTTAAGATCAATAAGAAAGTAAAAGATTTGGCTCGTCGATCAGTTTTGTCTGCTAAGGCTAAAGATAATGCGATTTCGCTTATTGAAGCCTTTACGTTTGATGCGCCTAAAACGAAGTCATATCTTAACGTATTGAGTGCTCTTTCACTGACGAACACCAAAACGCTACTGATTTTACCCGAGGTTGATGCCAACGTATATCTGTCAAGCCGTAATATCCCTAAGGCAAAAGTGACTACAGCCGATACGATCAATACCTATGACCTCGCCCACGCGGATCGTCTGTTAATCAGCGAATCTGCTTTGTCTAAATTGGAAACCCTTTTGACTAAATAACGATGAGTGTACTTAAGCGTCCGATCATAACCGAAAAGGTAACGGCTCAAGGGGGTCAAGGGAAATATGCCTTTGAAGTCACCCTGGCTGCCAATAAAGTGGAAATTAAAAAAGCCATTGAGAAAACGTTTGGCGTTAACGTCAAAAGTGTACATACCATGCGTTGCATCGGGAAAAGCAAGACCCGTACTTCTGGTGGAAAGTTTATTACCGGAAAGACGTCAACGTACAAGAAGGCTATCATTACGGTAGCAGAGGGTGAATTGATTGACATCTACGGAGAAGCCTAACAATATAGGTAGTTGACTGATTAGAAAAACATTGACGAGCAAGTAAAGCAATGGCAGTTAAAAAATTAAAACCGACAAGCCCAGGCCAGCGATTCCGCAGCGCTCCTACTTTTGAGGAGGTCACCGCGTCAAAACCTGAGCGTAGTCTATTAGAGCCGATCAAGAAAACGGGTGGCCGTAATAGCCAGGGACGTCGTACGATGCGCCACATTGGAGGTGGACACAAGCGAATGTACCGCGTTATTGATTTTAAGCGTAATCGCCTAAATGATGCTGCTACGGTAGTGTCCATTGAATATGATCCTAACCGCTCAGCCCGCATTGCCCTTGTGCAGTATGAAGATGGTGAGAAACGGTATATCATTTCCCCCAATGGCCTTAAGGTAGATCAGGTAGTGGTGTCGGGAACTTCCGTTGCCCCCGAAGTAGGTAACGCCCTCCCGCTAGGTGCAATGCCTATTGGTACCATTGTGCATAATATTGAGCTTACACCTGGTAAAGGTGCTCAGCTGGCGCGAAGCGCTGGGACCTATGCCCAGCTGGTAGCCCGCGAAGGAAAGTATGCTGTATTGAAAATGCCTTCGGGTGAAATGCGCATGATTCTTTCCACTTGTATGGCTACGGTTGGAGTTGTTTCCAACTCCAGCCACATGAACGTGAGCATTGGAAAAGCGGGTCGTAAGCGTTGGTTGGGCCGTCGTCCTCGCGTTCGTGGGGTGGCTATGAACCCCGTGGATCACCCAATGGGTGGTGGTGAAGGACGTGCTTCCGGGGGGCAGCCTCGTTCACGTAACGGTCAGTTTGCCAAGGGTAAGAAGACGCGTAACCGCAAAAAGCATTCTGAAAAACTGATTATAAGCCGACGTAAAAAATAAATTAGGTACATGGCACGCTCATTAAAAAAAGGACCTTATATAGATTTTCGTCTGGAAAATAAAATTCAGACAATGAACAATGCGGCCCGTAAGTCGGTCATCAAGACTTGGTCACGTCGTTCCATGATTTCGCCTGATTTTATCGGACACACGTTTGCCGTTCATAACGGAAACAAATTCATCCCCGTTTACGTAACCGAGAACATGGTAGGACATAAATTGGGAGAATTTGCTCCAACGCGAAACTTCCGAGGCCATACCGCCAAAAAGGATAAAGGCAGAAGATAATATTTGTTGACCGCTAGCTGCTCATCTGTTATAGTACCAGCTGGCTAATCTCTGAAAGAACATGGAAGCAAGAGCAATACTACGAAATATACCTACCTCTCCTCGTAAGATGAGATTGGTAGCTGACATGATCCGTGGACAAAAGGTCAGCAAAGCTTTGGCCCTTTTGAAGTTTCAACCCCAGGCAGTATCGCCGGTGTTGCACAAAGTACTGCTCTCGGCAGTAGCCAATTGGCAGCAGGCAAACGAAGATGCCAAGATTGAAGACGCAGATCTGTATGTAAAAACGGTACTGGTAGATGGAGGTCGCATGCTTAAACGCCTTCGCCCTGCTCCCCAGGGACGGGCACACCGAATTCGCAAGCGTTCTAACCACATCACCATTGTGATTGATGATGCCTCAGAAGCGACAACGGAAGAAATATATACCGAATCATAAGTAAACGATCTATATACGAATGGGACAGAAAGTTAACCCAATAGGTTTTAGACTAGGCGTTGTCAGAGGATGGGAATCAAGCTGGTACGGTGGAAAAGACTTCTCAGACAAATTAGTTGAAGACGAAAAAATTCGCAACTATATTAAAGCTCGTATTCCAAAGGGTTCTATCTCTAAGGTAGTTATTGAGCGCACCCTTAAGCGGATCACGCTCACAATCCATACGGCTCGCCCAGGTATCGTGATCGGAAAGGGAGGAAGTGAAGTAGATAAAATTAAGGAAGAGCTTAAAAAAATTACGGGTAAGGACGTTCAGATCAATATCTACGAGATAAAGCGTCCTGAAATTGATGCCAAACTTATTGGCGAAGCCATTGCCCAACAGTTACAAGCACGTATTTCGTACCGTCGGGCTATGAAGCAAGCCATTTCTTCGGCCATGCGTGTAGGATCCCAAGGAATCAAGATACGTCTTTCTGGTCGCCTAGGCGGAGCTGAAATGGCACGTACAGAAGAGTACAAAGAGGGGCGTATACCCCTGCATACCCTTCGGGCCGACATTGACTATGCTATATCAGAAGCTCAAACCATTTATGGTAAAATCGGTATCAAGGTATGGGTTTTCAAAGGTGAACTATACGGAAAGCGTGATTTGACGCCTAGTGCAGCAACGGCTGCGGCTGATCGCAATGAGCGCTCCGATCGTGGAGGGCGTGGCGCTGGGCCGGAAAGAAGAGGTGGTCGCGGTGGCGACAATGATCGCCGGGGCGGTAGCCGTGGTGGTAACGAAGGCGGCGGTACCGGTAGTGACGCAGATCGTCGTAAGAGAAGCAGAAAGAAAAAGTAATTAGCAAGGTATCGTCCCGCGCGTGAGCGCTAAGGAATAAAATAAGTTACATCATGTTACAGCCGAAAAGAACCAGATTTCGCAAGCAACAAAAGAACAAGGGCTCTAATAAGGGTATCGCTTCACGCGGTCATCAAATTGCCTTTGGTTCGTTCGCTATTAAAGCACTTGAACCCGGTTGGCTAACTGCCCGTCAAATCGAAGCCGCACGTATTTCCGTGACTCGCGCTATGAAACGTGAAGGTCAGGTATGGATTCGTATCTTTCCAGATAAGCCTATCACTAAAAAACCTGCCGAAGTACGTATGGGAAAAGGTAAAGGAGCGCCCGAATATTGGGTAGCCCCCGTAAAGCCAGGGACCATTTTGTTTGAAGCTACCGGCGTTAGCCTGGATACGGCTAACGAAGCACTGCGCCTTGCTGCTCAGAAGTTGCCGATCAAAACCAAGTTTATAGTACGTCGCGATTACCAGGCATAAGCTTATAGCTGCTGCGTATTCTGAACCATAATAATTTGATAATTGCAATGAAAAACAACGAAATACAAGCTCTTTCGGCTGATCAATTGAAGGAGCAAATAGCCCAGGAAAAAGAGCGCCTGCTGCGGTTGAAGTTTGCTCATGCGGTTTCTCCCATCGAAAACCCGATGCGTATTCGGGCTTCGCGCAAACAGATCGCAAGGCTTAACACGGAGCTGACGGTCAAATCTAACCAACAGCAATCATAAGCAGCTTTAAGAAATCATGGAGGCATTAGACAGAAATTTGCGTAAAGAGAGAGTTGGCCGGGTGGTAAGCAATAAGATGGAAAAATCTTGCGTCATCACGGTAGAACGTAAAGTAAAGCACCCGATGTACGGAAAGTTCATGAAAAAGACGTCCAAACTGATGGTGCATGACGAAGGAAATCAATGCGGAATCGGTGATACGGTTCGCGTTATGGAGACTCGTCCGCTTAGTAAAAACAAGCGCTGGAGATTAGTAGAAATCCTTGAAAGAGCAAAATAACCATGGTACAGCAAGAATCAAGACTGTCCGTAGCGGATAATAGCGGAGCAAAAGAAGTCCTAGTAATCCGCGTATTGGGTGGTACAGGTAAGCGCTACGCCTCAGTAGGCGATAAGATTGTCGTAACGGTAAAAGCCGCTCTTTCTTCCAGTAATATGAAAAAGGGTACCGTATCCAAAGCCGTAGTAGTACGTACTAAAAAAGAGGTACGGCGGAAGGATGGCACTTATATCCGCTTCGAAGACAATGCCGCTGTTTTGCTTAACAATAACGATGAACCACGTGGGAGTCGGATTTTTGGACCGGTTGCTCGTGAGTTGCGTGAAAAGCAATTCATGAAAATAGTATCGTTAGCGCCTGAAGTACTCTAAGCGCCTGGTATAACCGAAATTCTTTGAACCGATTAAAGAATCCAAAAAATGGAAACAAAGCAAAACAAAAAGCCTAAGCTTCATATCAAGACGGGAGACACCGTAAAGGTCATTGCCGGCAATTCAAAAGGCAAGACCGGACGTGTAAAGTCTGTTCTGGTAGCCAAGCAGCGCGCTTTGGTGGAAGGAGCTAACATTATTACCAAGCACCTGAAACCAAATGCGCAAAACCCTCAGGGGAGCATTGAAAAAATTGAAGGATCCATCCACATTAGCAATTTAATGCTGGTTGATCCCGCTAGTGGAGAAGCAACTCGTACGGGCCGTCGCCTAAACGATAAAGGAAAACTTCAACGCTATGCCAAGAAGACAGATAAGTTTATCTGATTCCGGTTTCTGTAAGTAAGTTATGTACTTTATAATAGTGGGTCGGAAATCCACTGTAAATGTCAACCAAAATGGCAATTCCAAGATTAAAAGAAAAATACAAAAGCGAGATCGTATCGCAACTGAAAGATAAATTTCAGTACAAGTCAGTAATGCAGGTGCCGCGGCTTACTAAGATTGTTATCAATAAAGGTATTGGCGCTGCCGTAGCAGACAAGAAGCTCGTTGATACAGGTGTAGAAGAGCTGAGCCTAATTACGGGACAAAAAGCTGTAGCCACAATTTCTAAAAAGGCTGTGTCTAACTTTAAGCTCCGTGAGAATATGCCTATCGGTGCAAAAGTAACTTTAAGAGGAGATCGTATGTATGAGTTCCTTGATCGCTTGACTTCCATCGCCATGCCACGGGTTCGCGATTTTCGCGGCATCAGCGATAAAGGATTTGACGGTCGTGGTAACTACACGTTTGGGGTGAAAGAACAAATTATATTTCCCGAAATCAGTATCGAAAAGGTCAATAAGATTTCGGGTATGGATGTTACGTTTGTGACTTCTACTAACTCGGACGAAGAGAGCTACGAGTTACTGAAAGCCCTTGGAATGCCCTTTACCAATGCGAAAAACAATACACAGTCGTAGAAAAGAATATTGACAATGGCAAAAGAATCAGTAAAAGCACGGGAAAGAAAGAGACAACACCTAGTAGATAAGTACGCTGAAAAACGTACCAAGCTCAAGGCAGCTGGCGACTGGGTAGGCTTAGATAAGCTACCACGAAATTCATCGCCTGTTCGCTTGCACAACCGGTGTAAGATCACGGGACGTCCACGTGGATATATGCGCAAATTCGGAATCTCACGGGTTTTGTTTCGGGATATGGCCTCTATGGGCAAAATTCCTGGGGTAACCAAGGCAAGTTGGTAAGAGCCCTTTCAATTCTGATTTCAATTACTTAACTTTGCACGCCTTTTTAAAACGTGCTTAAATCAAGTCACTAAAAAAATGGTAACGGATCCCATAGCAGACTATCTGACTAGAATCAGAAACGCCATCAAGGCAAGGCACCGGGTTGTTGAGATACCTGCTTCCAACATAAAAAAGGAAATTACAAAGGTATTGTTTGAAAAAGGATACATTCAGAGTTACAAGTTTGATGAAGTAGGCCCTCAGGGCGTTATCAAGATTGCTTTGAAATACAATCCTCTAACCAAGCAGTCGGCTATTGTAAAGCTCCAGCGCGTTAGTAAGCCAGGTCTACGTAAGTACTCAGGAGCCACTACTGTCCCCCGTGTATTGAGTGGATTAGGTACAGTAATCCTGTCTACGTCTAAAGGCGTAATGACTGACAAAGAAGCTCGTACGCTCAATGTTGGTGGAGAAGTATTGTGTTTCGTGTACTAATTATAAAGTCCAGTAGGAAATGTCACGAGTAGGAAATAAAATCATCGTACTGCCTGAGGGCGTATCAGTGTCACTAGCTGAGGATAATGTAGTGTCAATAAAAGGGCCGAAGGGAACACTTACCCAATCGGTGGATCCTGACATGATCATTGAAATCGAAGGCAATGAGATTGCTGTGAAACGGCCAAGTGAGCAGAAGCGGCATAAAGCAATGCATGGCCTATACCGTGCTTTGATCAATAATATGGTAGTAGGTGTAAGCACTGGCTACAAGAGGGAGTTAGAGATCATAGGTGTAGGATACAAGGCAAGTGTAAGTAACAACGTTCTTGAACTAAATTTAGGGTTTTCTCACAGCATTTTTCTTGCTGTACCTTCCGAAATAAGCGTAGTTACGGTTACGGAGAAAGGACAAAACCCAAAAGTGATTTTGGAAGGAATTGATAAAGAGTTGATTGGGGTTATTGCGGCCAAGATCAAATCTCTGCGCAAAGTCGAGCCCTATAAGGGTAAAGGAATTCGCTTCTTGGGCGAGCAAGTACGTCGGAAAGCTGGTAAATCTGCTTCTAAGAAATAGAAATAAAAGCCCCACAGGGATTTTTTCAACAAGTATTATTTAAGATTTAAAAAATGGCGACTGCAAAAACAGACAGACGACAACGCCTTAAGTATCATATTCGTAAGAAAGTGCAAGGTAGTTCAGAACGCCCACGGCTTTCCGTGTTTCGTTCAAACACGACAATCTATGCACAAATCATTGACGATGTGAGAGGTGTTACTTTGGTAAGTGCTTCTTCCCTGGAGCTAGGAGCAAAGAAAGGCAATACAAACACCGAAGATGCTCAGCAAGTAGGGAAGAGAATTGCTGAAAAAGCACAGGAGGCGGGAATATCGCTGGTTGTGTTTGATCGCAATGGTTACCTGTACCATGGAAAAGTAAAAGCTTTGGCCGAAGGAGCCCGTGAGGGTGGCCTCAAATTCTAAGATTATAGATCATGACCAATAATACGAGGCCTGTAAAGGTAAACGAAACTGAGCTCAAAGAGCGCGTAGTTGCCATTAATCGTGTTGCCAAAGTTGTAAAAGGCGGGCGCCGTTTTAGCTTTTCTGCCATTGTAGTGGTAGGAGACGGAAAAGGAGTTGTAGGATACGGACTTGGCAAAGCCAATGAAGTAACCGACGCCATTGCTAAGGGTATTGACGATGCAAAGAAAAACCTTTTTCAAGTTCCCTTGCTCAAAACAACGGTTCCTCATGTTATGGAAGGTAAATATAGCGGTGGTTTCGTCCTAATTAAGCCAGCTGCACCTGGTACGGGCGTAATTGCCGGTGGAGCCATGCGTGCCGTTTTAGAGAGTGCTGGTGTTAAAGATGTATTGGCAAAATCGAAAGGTTCTTCTAATCCTCATAACGTAGTAAAAGCAACGATTGATGCGCTTTTAAAAATGAGAGCTCCTCACCAGATAGCTTTCCAGCGCGGGGTTAAGCTAGAAAAGGTTTTTAACGGATAATTCAATTGTTGAGTTGAATAGACCTAATTACAAGAGCAATCATGTCAAAAGTACGTATTACACAAGTCAGAAGTACGATCGATCGTCCAGAGAACCAAAAACGCACGATTAAGGCGCTAGGTTTAGGGAAAATCAATCGTTCCGTTGAAAAAGAAAACACAGACACACTTGCGGGCATGATTCGTAAGGTGAGCCACTTAGTACAAGTTGAAGAAATTTAAATAGGTCATTCTTATGAATCTTAATTCATTAAAACCCGCTGTTGGTTCAGTTCGTGATGACAAACGGATTGGTCGTGGAACGGGATCGGGAAAAGGAGGAACTTCTACACGTGGGCATAAAGGGGCAAAATCACGCTCTGGATATAGTGCTAAGCGTGGTTTTGAGGGCGGTCAAATGCCTTTACAGCGTCGAGTTCCTAAGTTTGGATTTAATAACATTAATCGAGTAGCTTACAAGGCGCTTAATTTGGATGCAATTCAAGGATTGGTGGACAAAACAGGCGTTTCAGTAGTTGATTTCGAGCTTCTCCATACCAACGGTCTGGTTAGCAAGAAAGACTTGGTTAAGATTCTCAATCGTGGTGAGATTACCTCAGCAGTCGAAGTTCAGGCGCACGGCTTTTCTGCAACAGCAATAGCAGCCATTGAGAAAGCAGGAGGTAAAATAACAAAATTGTAGTCCTGTTGGGAAAAAACTGAATTTTAGCGTTCAAAAATCAACCACAGGTAATACAATCCTCGCGACATGAAACGATTTATCGACACAATTAAGAATATTTTTTCAATTGAGGAGTTGAGAACGCGTATTCTCAACACTCTTTTGTTTATAACGATATTCCGTTTAGGGTCATTCGTAATACTCCCAGGCGTCGAACCGGACCGAATGAATTTTTCTTCGCAGGGACTATTGGGGCTATTGGATACCTTTTTAGGGGGAGCCTTTAGCAAGGCGTCTATCTTTGCATTAGGGATTATGCCCTATATCTCAGCGTCTATTGCTATTCAGCTTTTGACAATGGCATTGCCCTATTTCCAGAAGATGCAGAAGGAAGGGGAGTCAGGTCGCAAAAAGTTAAACCAAATTACACGGGTATTAACCATTGTGGTTACTTTCGCTCAAGGGATGGCTTATTTGAAAACCACGGTACCCGACGAAGCATTGCTGGTTTCTAGGAATATATTCATGGTATCTTCGGTTTTCATCCTCACGGCCGGTACTATGTTTTGCATGTGGCTGGGAGAGCGAATTACTGATAAAGGAGTAGGAAATGGTATTTCCATGCTCATTATGATTGGAATTGTCTCGCGTTTTCCGGGAGCCATTTATATGGAATTTTCGTCAAGGGGTAGTGGTCAGATCCTGATATTTGTTTTGGAGCTAGTAGCATTATACTTTGTAATTATGGGGGCTGTTATGCTGACGCAGGCAGTTCGCCGAGTACCTATACAGTATGCGAAACAAGTCGTAGGCAACAGAGTCATGGGCGGTCAGAGACAGTACCTGCCCTTGAAGGTAAATGCAGCCGGAGTTATGCCAATCATTTTTGCTCAGGCGCTTATGTTCATTCCTTCGTTAGTAGCGTCTATGTTTGCTGAAAGAAGCGATTTCGCCAGTAACGTAGCTACCATTTTCGCCAATATTACTACTTGGCAGTACAACTTATTGTTTGCCTTCCTGATCATCGTTTTTACTTTCTTCTACACAGCTATCTCCGTTAATCCGGTACAAATAGCAGACGACATGAAACGTGGTGGAGGCTTTATTCCGGGAATCAAGCCTGGTCTGCAAACCTCCGACTACATCAGTTCTGTATTAGATAGAATTACTTTTCCAGGATCGATAATGCTGGCAATAGTGGCTATAATGCCCGCCTTTGCTAGTCTCTTAGGAATGAATAGTTCTTTTGCTCAGTTCTTTGGCGGAACATCATTACTAATTATGGTAGGGGTCGTTTTGGATACTCTACAACAAATAGAAAG
This sequence comes from Rhabdobacter roseus, assembly GCF_014202275.1. Classification (GTDB taxonomy): domain Bacteria; phylum Bacteroidota; class Bacteroidia; order Cytophagales; family Spirosomataceae; genus Rhabdobacter; species Rhabdobacter roseus. The sequence goes on from NZ_JACHGF010000001.1 coordinate 569,739, forward strand.
TTACTTATTGATGCGCCGCTACGAAGGTTTGATGAAATCAGGTCGGATTAAGGGGAGAGCGGAGAGCATAGCTGTATAAAAGTATGATCTACCTGAAGACGGATCAGGAGATAGAGCTCATAAAGCAGAGCGCTGTTGTTCTAGGAAAAACACATGCGGAGGTAGCCAAATGGGTGAAGCCGGGGGTAGCTACTAGGCAGCTTGATAAGATTGCGGAAGAATATATACTTGATTACCAGGGGGTACCTTCATTTAAAGGGTACAATAAATTCCCAGCATCTCTCTGTATCTCTATCAATGAAACAGTCGTGCACGGTATACCCAGTGGCTATGAATTGAGGGATGGAGATGTTGTGTCCATTGATTGCGGCGTAAAATTGAATGGATACCACAGTGATAGTGCTTATACTTATCCCGTTGGCGAGGTAGCTCCGGAGATAATGGATCTTTTAGTTCGAACCAAAAGATCACTTTATCAAGGAATTGAAATGGCCAAGGATGGTTTACGAATGGGCGATATTGGCTTCGCTGTCCAGGATTATGTGGAAAGCTTTGGTTACTCAGTCGTTCGGGAACTAGTAGGACATGGTGTTGGGAGAAATTTGCATGAAAGCCCAGAAGTACCCAATTACGGAAAAAGAGGCAAAGGGATTCGTTTAAAAGAAGGCATGGTACTTGCCATAGAACCTATGGTAAACCTGGGAAAAAAAGCAGTTGTGCAAGAACGGGACGGCTGGACGATTCGAACGGCAGATCGTAAACCCTCAGCTCATTTTGAGCATACGGTGGCGGTTCGGAAAGGAAAAGCCGAAATCCTTACTACCTTTAAATATATAGAAGAAGTTACGGCAAATACCAGCTTAATGGTAAACGCAGACTAACCCCAACATTAAAGAATGGCCAAACAAGCATCCATAGAGCAAGACGGGATCATTATTGAAGCATTATCTAACGCTATGTTCCGTGTTCAATTGGAAAACAAGCATGAAGTAATTGCTCACATTTCGGGTAAAATGCGAATGCACTATATCAAAATTTTACCCGGAGACCGGGTGAAGCTAGAAATGTCACCCTATGATTTATCCAAAGCCCGCATTGTATATCGTTATAAATAATTAGGTTACTCTTTTTGTCTTAATTGGTGAACTACGCGAAAATAAAATACGAAAATGAAAGTTAAAGCATCAGTAAAAAAGCGCAGTGTAGACTGCAAAGTGATCCGCCGTAAAGGCAAGATCTACGTAATTAATAAAAAGAATCCTCGGTACAAACAAAGACAAGGATAATCGATATGGCACGTATTTCAGGAGTTGACATCCCCGATCGTAAAAGAGGCGAAATATCTTTAACGTATATCTATGGCATTGGTCGTAGCTCGGCACGTAAGATACTTGACAAGGCGGGGATAAATCAGGATAAGAAGGTAGTAGACTGGACCGATGACGAGTCTGGTGCGGTTCGTTCGATCATCGCTAACGAGTTTAAAGTAGAAGGTGCGCTCAAGTCAGAAGTACAGTTGAGCATCAAACGCTTAATGGATATTGCCTGCTACCGGGGATTGCGTCACCGCAAAGGCTTGCCATTGCGTGGCCAGAGAACTAAGAATAATTCTCGTACTCGCAAAGGGAAACGCAAGACTGTTGCGAACAAGAAGAAGGCTACGAAATAATACCTGAGAAGTAGGCCTCGCCTATGACTTATATACCAAACAGCAATGGCACAAAATAAAAGAAAAGACAAGGCAAAGAAAAGGGTGGTGGTTGTGGAGCCTACCGGCCAGGTACACATTAAGGCTTCTTTTAACAACATCATCATCTCAATTACCAATAGCAATGGGCAAGTAATTTCCTGGGCTTCGGCGGGCAAGATGGGCTTCCGGGGTTCCAAGAAAAATACCCCCTATGCTGCCCAGACGGCGGCTCAAAATTGCGCGCAGGTTGCTTTTGACCTAGGAATGCGTAAGGCGGAGGTGTATGTAAAAGGACCCGGTTCGGGTCGTGAGTCAGCTATTCGTACCATCCAAAATGCAGGCATTGAAGTGACATCCATTCGGGATATTACGCCGCTTCCTCATAATGGATGCCGCCCTCCTAAGCGCAGAAGAGTTTAATCATTCCCTTTTAGTTGGTATTTGATTGATAATTTGGACACTGGGATTATTTAATCACTACCAATAGTTCTTTAAAAATAAAACGTTAATAATGGCACGTTATACAGGTCCCAAATCAAAAATATCCAGACGCTTCGGTGAGCCCATTATGGGCCCAAGCAAAGCGCTTAACAAGAAAAACTACCCTCCGGGGGTACATGGTCGCGGGCGTCGTTCTAAAAAATCGGAATACGCGTTGCAACTAATGGAAAAGCAAAAGGTGAAGTATATCTACGGAATTCTGGAAAGACAATTCCGTAACCTTTTTCACCGTGCGGCCATTAAGGACGGAATTACGGGTGAGAACATGCTTAAGTACTGCGAAGCTCGCCTCGATAATACCGTTTATCGTCTGGGTATAGCACCTACCCGCCGTGCTGCTCGTCAATTGGTTTCTCACAAACACATCCTTGTCGACGGAGAGGTAGTTAATATCCCTTCTTATTCCTTACGGCCAGGACAAGTAATTTCGGTTCGAGAAAAATCCAAATCATTGGAAGCCGTAACGGAAAGCCTTGTCAGTCATAGCTCGAAACGGTACACTTGGCTTGAATGGCAAGGGCCTGATATGGTAGGTAAATTTGTAACCTACCCTGAGCGCGACCAAATACCTGAAAATATTAACGAGCAACTCATTGTCGAGTTGTATTCGAAGTAAATAGGCACTTCTTATATTTTTTTGCCCCGGCTAAGCCGGGGCATCCTTGTACCCGCGTATGCGGGCTTATTTGCGATCGCAAAGGTAACGGTGGCCTGATCAATCACCATTTACTATACATAAAGGAGCATAGACTATGTCAATATTAGCTTTCCAAATGCCTGATAAAGTCGTGATGGAAAAAGCCGACGACTTTCACGGGTTGTTTGAGTTTAAGCCATTGGAGAAAGGGTATGGCGTAACGATAGGAAACGCGTTGCGTAGAATACTTCTTTCCTCTTTGGAAGGATACGCCATCACGAGCGTGAAGTTCCCTGGGGTACTTCATGAATTTTCGTCCATTGAGGGGATTGTAGAGGATGTAACAGAGATCATCCTTAACCTGAAAATGGTACGGTTCAAGAAAGTATCAGATCTAATTGAAAATCGTATCGTTGTTAATCTGAAAAACGTTTCGGTGGTGACGGCGGGCGATATAGGTAAATTTACCAGCTCATTCGAGGTACTTAATCCTGATCTGGTAATCTGCCATGTTGACGATCAACGCGAATTTGAAATGGAACTTCTTCTTGATAAAGGAAGAGGTTACGTACCAGCTGATGAGCCTCGGGCCAATGAAATCCCGTTTGGCCACATTGCCATGGACGCCATTTATACGCCCATCAAGAACGTTAAATACAGCGTTGAAAATACGCGGGTGGAGCAACGGACTGACTATGAGCGCCTACTCATTGATATTCAAACTGACGGATCCATTCATCCGGAAGATGCTTTGAAAGGAGCTGCTAATATACTGATTCAGCACTTCATGCTTTTCTCTGATCAGACAATGACGTTTGAGAAGCAGAAAGCCGAAGAAGAGAATCAGGTAGATGAAGAAATGTTGCGGATGCGTAAGCTTCTCAAAACGTCACTTTCTGAGCTTGATCTGTCAGTTCGCGCTTATAACTGCTTGAAGTCAGCGGATGTAAAAACGTTGGGCGACTTGGTAAAGTTAGAAATTTCGGATATGATGAAGTTCCGTAACTTTGGTAAAAAATCACTAACCGAGCTCGAGCAGCTTGTAGCCGAAAAAAGCCTTACGTTCGGAATGGACGTGACGAAGTACCGTCTGGAGGAGGATTAACCAGTAATTTATATAAGCATGTATTCTGTAGCGCGTTTGCTAAACGCCGCTCGAAGCAGCTAAACAACCAAAACAATGAGACACGGAAAGAAATTTAATCATCTAGGAAGAACGGCTTCGCACCGTAGCGCTTTGTTGTCCAACATGGCGTCTTCTCTGATTTTGCACAAGCGCATTGAAACTACCTTGCCTAAAGCAAAAGAACTAAGAAAGTACGTAGAGCCCCTGTTGACCCGTTCAAAAGATGATTCAACGCATAACCGCCGGGTGGTATTTTCGTATCTTAAAGACAAAGACTCAGTTAAAGAATTATTTGATGTAGTATCAGATAAAATCGCTGATCGTCCCGGTGGATATACCCGGATTATCAAGTTGGGTACTCGTCAGGGTGACGCCGCTGAGATTTGCTTGATGGAGCTGGTTGACTTTAACGAAACCCTACTCCTGGCCGAAGCTGATAAGCCAGCTAAAACGCGTCGTAGCCGTCGCGGTGGAAAGAAAGCCGAAGGTACTTCCAAAGAAGAAACTACGGCCAAAGCCAATGAGGCTCCCACAACCACTCCGGAAGCTCCCGCTACTGAATCAACGGATGCTTCTTCCGAAGCGGATGATCTGAGAAAGGTAGAAGGAATAGGCCCTAAAATTGCCGAAGTTCTGGCCGAAGCAGGCATCAGTACTTTTGCTCAGTTGGCCGAAAGTACCCCCGAAGCCATTCGTGAAATCCTCGACAACGCGGGTTCGCAGTTTGCTTCTCATGACCCTGCTACCTGGCCTCAGCAAGCCCAGCTGGCCGCAGCTGGCAAGTGGGATGAGCTAAAAGCCTGGCAAGATGAACTAAACGGCGGTCGCGAAAGTTAATACTCAGAAACGACAGAAAATGAAAAAAAGGTAATATACAAAAGGGGTTAAACGTTTTCGTTTGACCCCTTTTTTTGCGCATGAATTAATTAATTTTGAGGCTAGTTAAAAAGCTCCCTCGCAAACTGTAAATCACTTTTAACCATCTATGACTCAAACAAAAGAAGCTCTTTTACTGCTAGAAGACGGAACGGCGTATCGTGGCACAGCGCTTGGTATGGAAGGTACCAAAGGTGGCGAAATTTGCTTTAACACGGGAATGACAGGGTACCAGGAGATCTACACCGACCCTTCTTACTTTGGTCAGATTATCGTGAATACGAATTCACACATAGGGAACTATGGCGTGCAGCTGGAAGTAGAGGAGGAGTCAGACTCGGTAAAAATTAGCGGCATGGTATGTAATACTTTTTCGACCATTTACTCCCGCCACACGGCCGACTATTCTTTACAAGAGTACTTTGAAAGAGCTAAAATTATAGGGATTAGTAATGTAGATACCCGGCACCTGGTTCGGCATGTGCGCCAGAAAGGGGTCATGAACGCCATTATTTCGTCGGAAATCTTGGATGCAAAGGAACTGATGGATGAACTCCACAAAGTACCTTCCATGGAAGGCCTGGAGTTATCTTCGGTGGTGTCTACCAAGACGCCTTACTACGTAGGGGATGAAACCGAAAGCCGTTGGCGAATTGCCGTGCTGGACTACGGAATTAAGAAGAGTATTCTCCACAACCTTACCCTGCGTGGATGCTACTGCAAGGTATTTCCGGCGCAGACTCCTTTTGAAGAGATAATGGCCTGGAATCCGGATGGCTTTTTTATCTCCAACGGACCAGGAGACCCGGCGGCAATGGCGTACGCGTCGAATGACGTGAAGAAGATGGTCGACACCCAAAAGCCTTTGTTTGGGATTTGCCTGGGGCACCAGTTGCTGGCGCTAGCCAGTGGTATTTCTACTTACAAGATGCACCACGGACATCGCGGACTGAACCATCCGGTAAAAAATCTCATTACGGGACTATGCGAAGTGACCTCCCAAAACCACGGTTTTGCGGTCAATCCCGAAGAAATTCAGGGTCATGCTGATGTGGAAGTAACGCATGTGAACCTCAATGACAAAACCATTGAGGGAATTCGAAGAAAGGACCGGCCGGCCTTCTCGGTACAGTACCACCCGGAAGCGTCACCGGGCCCGCACGATTCCCGTTACCTCTTTGATGAATTTGCGAAACTACTCGCTGAAGCGTAAAAAATAAACCCCGGATTCTCGGAAGAGATCCGGGGTTTATTTTATCCAGTTTCCATTACAGATTTTTTTCAAGTACCTCTTTCAGTTCTGCCTCCGAAAGGTAGCCCGTGCCACGCCAGAGCAGCGGGCCTTTTCGGTATAAAAGCAGCACTGGGATTTCGGTAATTCCTAGTTGGTGGGCCAGTGATTGGTTCTGATCGTAATGGATCTTTTGGATGGTAACTTTTCCCTCGTATTCCAGCGCTAGTTTTTTCATGCTGGGTAACATTTTTACGCAGGGAGCGCACCAAGGCGCATAAAAGTCCACCAGAAGCAGCTGTTCGGAAGCTATGTGTTGCCGAAAAACTTCTTGGCTCATTCCTTGATTTTGGGAAGTGACTTTTGCGTCGGCTTCATCAATAGGCTTTCCGGCCGCCTGCCATTTCAAGTACCCACCCTGCATATCATATACTTCTGTAAAACCCTGTGCTACCAGTTTCTGGGCCGCGGCCGCGCTGCGCCCACCCGACAAACAATACACGTACACGGGCTTGCTTTTGTCAAGTAGCGCGATTTTCTGCATAAAGTCGCTGCTGCGATAATCCATGTGCAGTGCCTGGGGTAGGTGCCCGTGGCGAAATTCATCCCAAGTACGTACGTCTACCACCTGAACAGAAGCAGAAGCAGTGATTTTCTGGGCAAACGCATCAATATCCAGCGGTACCTGAGCCAAGCCGGGCCGCGATGCCAGTACTGAACAAAAAAATAACGTACTGTGCCATAAGTTAAAATAGGGAAGACTAATAGGTCGCATCGGTTCGAAATTTATCCCATAATAAAGTTTGATCCGGGTGGTTCCCGAAAAATTTGCGTTATTTTGTGGTGTTAAAATTAACTATTAACTCAATCAAACCCAACGCTGCACATGAGTACTATCCAGTCAGTACATGCAAGACAAATCCTGGATTCAAGAGGTAACCCTACCGTGGAAGTAGATATTCGTACCGAGAATGGTTTTGTGGGCCGGGCGGCAGTACCTTCGGGTGCTTCTACCGGAAAACACGAGGCCGTTGAGCTGCGGGACGACGACGCCAACGTATACGTAGGCAAAGGGGTTTTGAAGGCCGTTGAAAACGTCAATGACATTATATACCCAGAGTTGATCGGCATTTCAGTTTATGAGCAAAACCTGATCGACAAGATTATGCTCGAGCTGGATGGTACGCCCAACAAGAATAAGCTAGGAGCCAATGCTATCTTGGGAGTTTCCCTGGCTGTAGCCAAAGCGGCCGCACAGGAAGCCGGTATGTCGCTGTTCCGATACGTGGGAGGTACCAACGCCAACACCTTGCCGGTACCTATGATGAATATCCTGAACGGAGGTAGTCACGCGGATAATTCCATTGATTTTCAGGAGTTCATGGTCATGCCCGTAAAAGCGGATACCTTTTCGGAGTCGTTGCGTATGGGCGTAGAAGTATTCCATACCTTGAAGAAGGTACTTAAAAGCAAAGGGTACTCTACCAACGTGGGCGATGAAGGAGGTTTTGCCCCGAACATCAAATCCAACGAAGAGGCCATTGAGATTGTGATCCAGGCGATTGAGAAGGCGGGTTACAAGCCCGGCGAGGATATATTCATCGCCATGGATGCTGCCTCGTCCGAGTTCTACGAGAATGGAGTTTACCATTTCAAAAAATCAGACGGACGGAAGCTTAGCTCCGACGAAATGGCGGGCTACTGGCAGGAATGGGTGGAAAAGTACCCCATTATTTCCATCGAAGATGGCATGGACGAAGACGACTGGGACGGCTGGAAGGCACATACGGAGACCATTGGTAAGAAATGCCAGCTGGTAGGGGATGATCTATTCGTAACCAACGTGAACCGGCTTCAGCAAGGAATTGACGGCGGAATCGCTAACTCAATTTTGATCAAAGTGAACCAGATCGGCTCACTCACCGAGACGATCAATACCGTGAACCTGGCTAAGCGCAGCAGCTATAAGAATGTCATGTCGCACCGCTCCGGCGAAACCGAAGATTCTACCATTGCGGATCTGGCGGTTGCGCTCAATACGGGTCAAATCAAAACCGGCTCAGCTTCCCGGTCCGACCGGATGGCGAAGTACAACCAACTCCTCCGGATTGAGGAAGAACTTGGTGAGACGGCTTACTTCCCCGGCCTGAAGTTTTAAGGTATATCCATAGTAACCAGCCGGGGCGTAAGCTCCGGCTTTTTTCACTTTCTTCCTCGACGCCTATGCCACTCGTACTAAAATACGCCTCTCGTTGGCTGCGGTTTATATTCAAGTTCTATACAGGTACCTTCATCATATGGTTGGTGTGGATTTGCTTTCTGGATGACAACAACCTGATTGTAGTATGGACCAACCGGGCCAAGATGAAAGAACTGGAGAGTGAAAAAGAATACTACCAGGAAAAAATAGCCCAGGTAAAAAAGGAACGGGAAGAAGTATTCGGCAACCAAAAACTACTCGAGAAATGGGCGCGTGAAAAGTACTTCATGCGCAAACCTACCGAAGACGTGTACGTGATCGTGGACGAGAATAATCAGCCCATTGAGAGCCGACTCAACGAGAACGATTAGCGTATTTATATTACAATAGATCCAGGTCTTTTATTTATCCCTTAAGTGATCAAAGTACTATTCGTCTGCTTGGGAAATATCTGCCGCTCGCCCGTGGCAGAGGGCGTATTTCGTAGCTTGATAGAAGCCCGCGGCCTACAGAATGCCATCCAGTGTGACTCGGCCGGTACCGCTTCGTACCACGTGGGTAGTCCGCCCGACCGGCGTATGTGCCAGGTGGCTGCGGCGCTGGGAGTGCCGCTCACGCACCAGGCCCGAAAGCTCAGTGGTGACGATTTTTATAACTACCAGTACATCATAGCCATGGATGAGGCTAACTTTGAAGACATACGGCAGCAGAGTTACCGAAGTAGCGGATTCTATTATCCCGAAGACCAGCTATTTTTGTTTCGGGAATTTGACTCCGTCCCGGATGCGGGCCTGAGCGTTCCGGATCCGTACTACGAAGATATTTCGGTCTTTGAGGAAGTATTTGCCATAGTGCATCGGTGCGGTGAAAACCTCCTGGAATTTTTGGTAGAAAAGCACGGTTTGAAATAAAGAAAACGGGCTATTGGTAGCTCTTAACTCAGATTGAATTTTCCATAAGCATATGAATAAAAAAGTAATACTCATCATCATGGATGGCTGGGGCATTGCCAGGCCCGGCGAAGAAAACCGCTCGGCCGTTCTGGCGGCTCATACGCCCTTTTACGATAGCATTTTACAAAAGTACCCTCATAGTAAGCTGCAAGCTTCCGGGCTGGCCGTTGGGCTACCCGAAGGGCAAATGGGCAACTCCGAAGTAGGCCATACCAACCTGGGAGCGGGCCGCGTCGTGTACCAGGATCTGGTGAAGGTCAATAAGGCCGTTGAAGAAGGTACCTTGGCACAGGAGCTTCCGTTGAAAGAGGCGTTCACGTATGCCCTCACTCACAACAAGAAGGTCCACTTCATCGGGTTAGTCTCCGACGGCGGGGTACATTCGCATATCAATCACCTGAAAGGACTTTGCAGCATTGCCCAGCAGGCCGGACTTTCCAAGGTATTTGTGCATGCCTTCACGGATGGTCGCGACTGTGACCCCAAGAGCGGCCTTGGGTTTTTGTCGGAGCTGGAACAGCACATGGCCCAAACGACCGGCAAGCTGGCCAGTATCACGGGGCGCTACTACGCCATGGACCGGGATAAACGCTGGGAACGGGTGAAACTCGCCTACGATGCCATGGTACGTGGCGAGGGGCTACACGTGGCTTCTGATGGCCTTCTGAACGCCGTACAGGCGTCTTACCAGGAAGGCGTGACCGACGAGTTCATTAAGCCGATTGTGGCCGTACAAGCGGATGGAATGCCCGTAGCGGTAATCGAAGAAGGCGATGTGGTACTTTGTTTTAACTTTCGCACGGACCGCGGCCGGGAAATTACGATGGCCCTCACCCAGCAGGATTTCCACGAGCAGAACATGCACAAGCTGTCGCTCTACTACCTCACCATGACTAATTACGACGATACCTTCTCGAACGTAAAAGTCATTTTTGATAAAGACAACCTGAATAATACACTGGGAGAGGTACTTGAAAGAGCTGGGAAAAAACAGATTCGGATTGCCGAAACCGAAAAGTACCCCCACGTGACCTTTTTCTTCTCGGGCGGGCGTGAACTACCCTTTGAAGGCGAAAGCCGCCTGTTGTGCCCTTCACCCAAAGTAGCTACCTACGACCTGCAACCCGAGATGTCAGCCTACGACATTCGGGACGCTATTGTACCCGAGTTGGAAAAAGAAGAGGTCGATTTTGTGTGTCTAAACTTTGCCAACCCCGACATGGTAGGCCATACCGGCGACTTTGGAGCCGCCGTGAAAGCCTGCGAAACGGTGGATGCCTGCACCGAGGCCGTCGTAACTACGGGGCTGGCCCACGGCTATACCTCCATCATCATTGCCGACCACGGTAATTCCGACTACATGGTCAATGACGACGGAACGCCCAATACGGCGCACTCGCTCAACCTGGTACCCTGTATCCTGGTGGACAACGAGTACCGGTTACCTACCAAGGATGGTAAATTAGCCGACATAGCACCTACGATCCTGGCCTTAATGGGCATCGAAAAACCCGAAGAGATGACCGGCGATAGCATCCTATAAACGATTCATGGCTCTTGTGTGTTAGCCTAGGTAGAGAACCCGGAGTGGGCTCTACCCTTTTTTAAAATTTCGCCAGTCCAGTCAACCTACTATGCGGTACTTTCTTTTTTTGACCCTTTTTTTGTTAATTCTGGCTTGCCAAAATCCAGCCAAAGAGCAGGAAGAAGTAGCCGTGTATTATGATGTAAAAGGCTACGTAGAAGGGCAGATGGAACTGCTGGCTCGCGAGCAATCGACACTTACCAAGGCGATGCGCATTGGTACAGATTCGGAAAGTAAAACTACCTCAACGGCTAACTGGCAACGGGAGCTGGCCCTTTTCTTACAGGCCGACATCAATAAACCAGCCTACCGCCTTAGCTACCTAATTGCCCGGCCCGATTCGCTCACCTACGAGTACACACTCCAGCCGGGCGAGGATTTACCCGTCCGGTATCTACGGGTGGAGCTGGATAAGTCGCAAGGACAGCCCGTGTACATTGAGGCGAAGCTACTGACGGAAAACAAGCTCTACCAGTCTGAGAAGCAAATCTTGCTGCGTAGTGGCGAGGTGGCCGGAAAGTGGCAGGTGCAATCGTACCAGGTCAAAGGCTATCAGGAGCTAGCCATGACGGACCGGAAGCCCTTTGAAATTACCGCCAAGATTAACTGATAAAGTACCCATCCTTTAAAGTACCCATCCTTTTGCCCTAAGAACCATGACCAAGTACCTCCTTTATGCTGCCCTGCTCGTGTTGAGCACGGTACCTACTTTTGCTCAGCCAAAAGCGCCTTTGCCGGAATTTAGCCTTCAAAAAGCCAACTCGGAAGCACACATGCGTTTTTTGGCGGCCGATGAGCTTCAGGGGCGAAAGACGGGTGAAGCGGGCAATCTGGTGGCGGCCAGGTACCTGGCCGAGCAGTTTAGGAAGTACGGCCTGACCCCTGCTCCCGGACAAAGTACCTACTACCAAAAAGTACCCCTTGAGAAACTCGGAGAAAGCGGCACGGGAGAGATTGTAGCGGGTGGACAAACGCTGCCGTCCGGACAAGACTGGATCTTGATGGCGGGGGGCGCGGCGGAGCTGGAGGCACCGCTGGTGTACGCTGGGTATGGCCTTGAAAACACCGCCAAAGGCTGGGACGACTACAAGGGCCTGGATGTAAAAGGTAAAATAGTACTTGTTCAGAGCGGTACTCCCGAAACCCAGACTCCCTCCGAAATGATAGCCAGCTCAACCGAGAAACGCCACCTGGCGGCTCAAAAAGGAGCCTTGGCCGTAATAGAGCTTTTTAACACCTCCATTCCCTGGAACTACGTAACCAAGTACTTTGCGGGCGAACGGATTTCGTTGGCCGAAAAGACCAGTACCGGGCCGACCCTCCCTCATGCTTGGGTAAACGGAAAAGAAGCCAAGTGGACCCGCCTGTTTCGGGAGGTTCAATCCATAAAACTTACCACCCAGGGGCGCTCGATAAAACACGTCGATGGCTACAACGTGGCGGCCTACATTTCCGGTAGCGATGCCAAGCTTAAGGAGCAGTACCTTTTGCTTACGGCTCATTATGACCACATTGGTATAGACAAACAGGGCGACAAAGCCGCCGCTGACCGCGATAGTATCTTCAACGGCGCGCGTGATAATGCCTTCGGCTGCGTGGCGTTGTTAGCCGCTGCCGAAGCATTGGCCAAGAACCCGCCGAAACGATCGGTGCTGATCGTGGCCGTCACCGGCGAAGAGGTGGGGCTGCTGGGTAGCCGGTACTACGCGAATAATCCGCTGCTTCCGTTGAACAAATGCGTCTTTAATTTTAATTCTGACGGCGCGGGCTATAACGATACGGGCGTAGTGGGCGTTATTGGGTTGGATCGGACGGGCGCTCGGGCCGAAATAGAGCGGGCTAGTAAAGCCTTTGGACTCGATGTGGTGGCTGATCCAGCACCCGAGCAGGGCCTTTTCGACCGCTCCGATAACGTAAACTTCGCCATTAAGGGCATTCCGGCTCCTACTTTCACGCCGGGCTTCCGCAAGTTTGACGAAGACATCATGAAGGACTACCACCAAGTATCAGACAATCCCGAAACGGTGGATTTCGACTACCTACTGAAGTTTTCTCAGGCCTATGCTCACGCCGCCCGGCTTATCGCGGATCGTGCTCAGGCTCCCGCCTGGGTAAAAGGCGACAAATACGAGGAAGCCGCCAAGCAATTGTACAAGTAAGAAGTACCTCTTCTCAGCAATACCCAAAGTACCCTGTGCACCTTGTGCCAGGGTACTTTGGTATATAGCCTCACGCGTTTTTTTTAACCCATCATAGTGTTACAGCGGGCCGTCCACTACTCCTACAAAATGGGGTATTTTTCTACAAGCGATGGAGTGGCAAAGCCTTCGCTACAAGTGCGTATCATACTCTCAAACTACCCTTTTTTATCCTTCTTTTGGCGGATCAAAGTACCCTCTGGTGGGCCTCTTTAAAGAGGTTTTTCTGTGCCATATTGCTTTCCAGGCGTTTTTAGCCACTATTTCCTTTGACCCAAAGTACCCTACCGCTTGATGCCTTAAACAGGTCGTAAAAAAGGTAGGTACCCAGCATGGCACAGATTTAGAACCTTAGTAAAGCCAAACGGTAAATCAACCTATCAAATAGTGTTAGTAAGTGCAATATGCAAAACTGAATCTGTACACTTTCCCAGTCCATTATTAATCTAAACAGTCAATTCAATGCAAAACGACACACAGAAAAAACAGAGTGCAGCTTGGGCGGTGGTAGTTGTATTAGCAATAGCCACTGCTATGCTGGGTTTCTTGTTCATGCAACAAAGACAAGAGCTAACGCACCAAGAAAGCGAAGTAGTTGAAAAAGCGCAGGAACTGGCTTCCACTCGAACCAAACTCGACTCACTGACGGCGGCTTTAGATCTCAAAATCGCCGAAGTTGAAAAACTAGGAGGTGACGTAGAGGAATTAAACAAAATGAAGGCTCAACTAGAAGCCGATAAGCTGGCCCTTAGCCGGAGCAAGAAAGTTGAAACGGGTAAGTACCTGGCCAAAATCAAAGAATACGAGCAATTTTTGGCCGAGAAAGATACCGAGATTGCCGAACTACGTGAGCAGAATCAAATGCTTCTGGCCTCGAACGATTCGTTGAATGTACACGTAGGTAGTTTAACTACGGAGCGCGAGCGACTGGTACAACGCCAAACCGAACTGGCGGATACGCTGAATCTATTTACGGCTCAAAATCAGGAGCTCTCAGAGAAGGTTAGCCGGGCGGCTGCCTTGAAAGCCCAAAACCTGAAGATTCTGGCCGTAAATTCACGTGGTAAAGCCAAAGATAACGATGCCTATAAGGCAAAGCGGGTCGATAAACTTAAGTTTGTCTTCGACCTACCCGAAAACCCACTGACCAACCAGGATACCAAAGATATTTACGTACGGGTACTTGATCCCGACGGAGCTATCCTTTCGGACGAGGCCATGGGTTCAGGAGCCTTCGAAGTGAACGGTCAGGAAACTCGATTTACGGCACGTGAGTCAGTAGCCTACCAGAATAACAACCAGAAGGTAGAAATGGTCTACGATAATACCGCCCAATTCCGCCCCGGCAAGTACAGCGTAGAACTGTACGCCGAAGGCTACCGCATCGGAGGAGGTAATTTCGTGATTCGCTAAAAATTTTAAGGTTAATACTTCATCAACAAATGGCAGGTTCTTTGAGCCTGCCATTTTTATGTTGTGAAAGTACCTATGAGATAGGTACTTTCAATTTTGTTTATGGATGATATCGATGAAGTGCTGGAGGTCGAGACTTCGCTTTTCGTCAATCTCCGGAAAGTGCATCGATAGTTTACATAGTTCGGACACGATGATTTCTCCTACGGCCAGCCGCATGTTCTTTTTATCGTCGGCAGGTACTACGTACCAAGGGGCTTTTTTAGTAGCGGTGGCGTTGATACACTCTTCGTAAGCCTGCATGTAGGCATCCCACGAATCGCGCTCTTTGACGTCTCCTTCTTCAAACTTCCAATTTTTGGCGGGGTCTTCAATGCGTTGGATGAGCCGATCGGCCTGCTCTTTTTTAGAGACATTCAGAAAAAATTTAACGACGCGTATTCCGTTCCGGTACAGGTACTTTTCCAGATTCGCGATGTCTTTGTAGCGCTGCTTCCAGACCTTGTTTAGGTCCGAGGTTAGCTCGGTGGGCAGGCGTTGCACGTTGGTCAGTATTTCGGGGTGTACTTTCACGACCAGTACTTCCTCGTAGTAGCTACGGTTAAAAATAGTGATCGAACCCCGTTGAGGAAGTATCCGGCTGGTCCGCCAAAGAAAATCATGGGCTAACTCTTCGTCATTCGGCCGCTTGAACGAGTGAATCCGCACCCCTACCGGATTGACGCCCGATAACACATGCTTGATGGTGCCGTCTTTGCCCGCCGCGTCCATAGCCTGAAAAATAACCAGCAAGCCGTAGCGGTTATGGGCATACATCATGCTTTGTAAGTCATCCAGTTCTTTTGTAAAGTCGGCCAGGAGCGCTTGGTACTCTTCCTTGCTTTCGTAGCTATCTTCGCAACGCGTTACTACGTCTTTTAGGCGAAATTTTCGGGTACCATCGTAGCGGTAATCATCTAAGTTGTAGTCTGCCATGTTGCGTTATTAAAGGTTGATGAAAGGTAAGTAATCGGGACTAGTTCAGGGAAGCGTACTCTCTTTCAGAAAAGCAGCTAATTTGGCAAAGGCCCGGGCGCGGTGGCTAAGCTGACTTTTTTCGGCCAGGGTCATTTCGGCAAAGGTACAGTCTCGCCCCAGAGGCACGAAGATGGGGTCGTAGCCAAAGCCATAAGTACCCCTTTTCTCCTGAATGATGGTACCTTCTACCGAGCCCTCGAATTGGTGAAAGCTACCGTCCAACACCAGCGTAATGACCGTAACGAACCGCGCCCGACGGTCGGGCTGGTCGGCCAGGCGTTCTTGTAATAATTGCATGTTGTCGTCGGCGTTGCGCTGGGGTCCCGCGTACCGAGCCGAGTAGACGCCCGGTTCGCCGTTGAGCGCGTATACTTCCAGACCGGTGTCGTCGGCAAAATTATTGACCTGGTACTTAGTCCAAAGGTACTCCGCCTTCTGCCGCGAATTTCCCGCCAGGGTAGCTTGTGTTTCGGGTAGTTCTTCGTGGCAGCCTACGTCTGCCAGGGTTTGGAGCTGGAAGGTATCACCGAGCAATGCCTGGATTTCGGTGAGCTTGTGGGCGTTGTTGGTAGCAAAGCAAAGAAGCATGGTAGTAGGGTATTTGACAACGGTTGTAAAGTACTGGTAATAATACGAGAAAAGTAAGGCATTAAGCTAAAAACGGCTACCCTGAAGTCAGAGTAGCCGCTCGTTGCGTAAGGTATGAGGTACGTGCTATTTAACTTTTCGTAAAATTTCTACTTCAAAAAACAAAGGCGCGTAGGGCGGAATCCCCACTCTGCCCGCCGCGGTGGCGGGCTGTCCTTGCGTACCATAGCCCAGTACCGAAGGAAACAGAAAATGCGCTTTCTCGCCTATCCGCATTTTGAGCATTCCTTCAATAAAACCACTAACCGGTCTACCAGCTCCTGGCGCTGGTATTGCCTCAAAGGTACCTGCATCAAACTGGGTACCGTTGGTGAGGCGGCCCAAGTACCTTACCTCGTATGTACTATTACCCTCGACCTGAGCGGAATCCGGCCGAGAAACCAGTTTGCCAAAACGTAAGCCGCTTTCGGTGGTTTCTTGGGTCACTACGCCCGTCGTGCGGGTAAAGATGTCCATCTGCTCGGCTTCGGTGTTGATGCTGGCAACCTTCAGATCTACCTTAGCCACGCTATAGGCCGGAAACATAAGCGTACCCGAAACTCCCAGCCCCAGATTATGCGGCACAAAGAGCGTGGCGGAGTCACCTTCTTGCAGCAAAGAACTAAAGGCAATCAGCATGGCCCGATCACTCAAAAAAGGAATACGCTCTACGCCGTATATCACCGATGTAGGCTCATAGGTACTTATCCGGCTGGAATCTACGATAAAGCCATCCAGGCGCGAGATGATGTAGTGTACCTTTAGTTGGTTGCCTACTTCGGCTGTTTGTTGGGTACCTCCTTTGGAAACGATCCGATAGTACAGCCCATCGGTACCCCGTTGGGCTGAAATGCCCTGCTGGGCCAGATAGGCCTGAATGTCCCGTTCGTTCTGGGCAATTCGCTCGTTGGTAAAGTAGTCTACTTCCTTACATCCAACCAAACCAGCACCCAGGAGCAGGCTTACCACAACGACCCAATGGTATGTACGAATCATTTTTTTCATCCTTACGGAGTATTTCCTACGGTTTGAGCTGAGAAATCAACCAGTTCTACGTCAAATAATAACACAGCGTTGGGAGGGATGGGCCCTGAGCCTTCCGAGCCATAACCCAAGCCCGATGGGATGATCAAAGTACGTTTGCCGCCTTTTTTCATCATCATGATCCCTTCTTCCCAGCCGGGAATCACCATGCCTACTCCCACCCGGAACTCCAGCGGCTGCCCGCCACCCTGCGGGTTTTCGCGCGAGCCATCGAAGACCGTACCGTCCAGGAGTTTCCCCACGTAATGTACCTTCACCTGGTCGCCCGCGTTTGGCGAGCCTCCGGTGCCTTCGGTCTCTACTATGTAACGAAGGCCCGAGCTTGTTTTTTGTGCTTTGCCCTTTAGATTATTTTTGGCCAGGTAGTCTTCAATCACTTTGTCATCAACTCCTTTTTGCTTGGTACCCAGCTCGGCCTGGTCTTTCTGGAATTCTTCGTAGTTCTGCACGTTAAGTACCTTCACCGTAAAGCTAAGGTCAGATCCCTTCTTGATCATGGGAGGCAGGGGCTGCATCATCTTGCCAAAAAGCGAGTCAGCGTTTACGTAGAAAGTCGCACTGTCGCCCTTGGACAGCATAGCCAGTCCTTCTTCAAAAGAAGCCTTGAAAGGCGGTTGTTGTAAAACCAATTTTACGGGAATGGATTCCTTATAGGTATCGCGCAGAGCGGAATCTTCGCTGTTTTTCAAAACCAGGTGAAACGTCATTACGTCGCCCATGGCTGCTTTGCGGGCCTTGTCGTCATGCTCGTGAAGCTGGTACTTTAAGCCGTTCTCTGTTACCTGCGTTCGGTACTGGTTGCAGGCGGCGGCCAGGATGCATACGCCCAGCGCATAACCTATTGTCTTCAAATTCATTGGTTTGTATTTATTAAAATAAGGTATAATTGGTTGGTGATAATGGTTCAGAGTTAAATATTCTCCTAATAACGTAAGGAAAAAAGATTTTGTGTGGTTACGGAATAAATTTAGCGGTGTTCATTGTACTGCTTGCAAGCGCAACTGGTACTCGGGTAATATGCTTAAAAATTGCTCGATAGTCTCGGCCAGCGTAAGCTGCGTACGGCCTCCCGAGGCATTTCGGTGCCCTCCTCCGCTGAAGTAGGTAAAGGCCAGGTCGCGAACCGAGAAGTCTCCCGCCGAGCGAAAGGAAATTTTGATTTCTCCCTTACGCTCAATAAACAGCGCTGACATCACTACATCTTCCACCTGCAAACCGTAGTTGACGATACCATCGGTATCCCCAATGCTGGATTGGTACTGGATCAGTTCGTCGGCGGTTAGGGTCATATAGGCGGTGCGGTATTCGGGCAGTACGTGAAGCTTCTCCGAAAGTACATGGCCTAGCAATTGCAGGCGCGACAGCGGCGAGTTGTCAAAAATAAGCCGATGTACCCGGCTAATATCCAAGCCTGAGCGCATGAGATCGGCTACGGCCAGGTGCACTTCTGGCGTAGTATTGCCGTGCCGAAACGAGCCCGTGTCGGTCATGATACCCGCGTACAGGCATTCGGACATCGGCACATCGAAGGGCGCAGCGTCGGGCGCCGCAGCGTCGGGCGCCGAGCCATCAAGAATTTTTATTAGGTCGTAAACAAGTTGAGCGGTAGCTGCCGCCTGCGTATCCCAAAACATGAAGTCAGGGTCGGCGAAAAGTTCGGGCTCCAGATGATGGTCTACGAGCATCTTGATGCCCGGCGCTTCCTGTACCAGCTTCCCCAGATCTTTCAGGCGCGACAAAGCCGAGAAATCCAGGCAGCAGATCAGCGTAGCTTCTTGTATGAGCTGCTTGCAGTGCTTTTTCATCGGAGCATCTTCATACACCAGAACCGAGTCGGCCCCCGGCAGCCAGCGAAGGTTCTGAGCGTAGTCGGTAGGACTAATCACCGTTACGTCGTGTCCCCTCCGAAGTAGGTAAGACGCCCACCCCAATGACGAGCCCATGGCGTCGGCATCCGGATCACGGTGCATCGTTATTACGACTTTTTGGGGAGAAGAAAGTAGAGCGCGTAACGCCTCCGTAGATTGATTCACAACTCTTTGATTCAAAAAGTAAACAGTTTTGACTGCCAGCCGGGCCAGCGAGCCCACAAAATTAATAAAACTGTTGAGATTTAGCGCAGTATTACCTTACCCTTTGCCCAACCCTGATTGTCAGACTTTTATTTTTGGCCGTTCAAATGGGCTTCAATCCGCGGGCAACCAGCGGTTTTATGAAGAATTTGGTTATTTTTGCGGCCAAATAAAATTTTGCAATTACTATGTCAGGCAACAAGACCTTCACTATGATTAAGCCCGATGCGGTGGCGGAAGGCCACACGGGAGCAATACTAAAAATGATTGAAGAGGCAGGATTTCGCGTGGTGGCTATGAAAAAAACACAACTGACCCCCGAGCGCGCGGGGCAATTCTACGCTGTTCATAAGGAACGGCCCTTTTATAATGACCTCTGCGATTACATGTCTTCCGGAGCAATTGTTCCCATGATTTTGGAAAAAGAGAATGCCGTAACGGATTTTCGGACGCTGATCGGAGCCACCAACCCGGCCAATGCCGATGAAGGTACCATTCGTAAGCTTTTTGCCAAATCCATTGAGGCTAACGCCATTCACGGTTCTGACTCGGACGAGAATGCCTCCATTGAAGGATCTTTCTTTTTTGCCAGCACGGAGCAATACTAGTACTGGCTCCTGTATACCATCAAAAAGCCCTGAACTATCAATAGATCAGGGCTTTTTGATGGTCTTTATTACTGCCGCTTTGTGGCAGTGGGCACCAACGTGGTGAGGGGAGTAGCCGTAACGAGCTCTAGCAGGCTTTCCGTAATCAGGTCGGGGCGGTCCCAAAGAATACTGTGACCAATTCCATCCAGCGGGATTAGCTTAAAAGACTGCGCATTTTTTAAATGCTCCTGAGCGTATTCGGCATTGGAAAAATAGATTAGATTATCGGCCCGGCCGTGCAACAAAATGATGCGTGAACGAATACGCCCCCAGCCTTCCTGTATTTCTTCCAGCGCCTGCTGGTGATTGAGCTTCTCGTCATTGGCTACCAGCAGTAGCTTCGGGAAAAACCAACGCAGCCACGGTTGAGCAATGACGTAGCTGATAGGGTACGTGTATTCCTGCCCCGGAGCCAAAGAAGAAGACACAAACAGGATGCCCGCTATTTTGTCGGGATTGTCCATGGCTAGCTTTGCCACCACTGATCCGCCGTACGAGGAAGCCGCTAGCACCACTTCACGGCCCTGCGCGGCATAATGATCGATGAGAGGCTGTAAGTAACGTGCCTGCTCGGCAATAGAAATAACGGACTTACCAAAGTTGGAGTAGCCGTAGCCCGGGCGGTCTACCCCGACCAGCATGGTACGCCGAAGCAGGGTAGTATCTTCGTAAAAACGCATGAAAAAGCTGAGCGAACTGGGTGCTCCGTGTACCATAATCGTGACGGGAAGTGAATCAGCCCCGAACTCGGCGTACCGAATGGTGTATTGGTCGGCCTGGTAGCGATGAATGCTATAAGGAATGGATAGGGACGAAAACCTAGCCTTCAATTCGTCGTCGCTGGTACGAAATTCAACACCCTGAGCCCACCACCAAAATAGGCCGAAAACCAATAATAATACCAGCCCTACCCATCGCACCCAGCCGTAACGCTTTTTCCCTGCAGCCATTTTCCTAAATACTTTATTGATAGTGGAATAACGCAAAAAACGGAGCCCTGGTTACAGCGCTCCGTTTCAATTTTACAATTAATTCGTTTACGGTAGTAAAACCCGATCAATTACGTGAACTACACCGTTGGTAGCCAGCATATTGGCAGAAGTTACGCTGGATGCCGTGCCTCCGTTGCCATTTCCCGTAATGTTCACTCCGTTCGTGAGATTTACGGCTACCGAGTCACCATTGGCCGTAGCGACGTCTCCGGCCGCTAAGTTGGTAGAGAATACCCGTCCTGGTACTACGTGATAAAGAATAATAGTAGCCAGAGCGGCGGGCTCGACGGCATTGAAAGCGGCCTCGTTTGCAAAACCGGCGTCAATGAAAGCCTGGTTCGTAGGAGCAAATACGGTAAAAGCACCGGCATCGGACGTCAAAGCTTCTAGAACAACGGGGTTTCCGGCGGCGGCTCGGGTGGCGGCTGCTACCAGCAGACTGAAGTCAGAGTTTCCCTGGGCTATTTCCAAAAGGTTCTGGCTAGGAGGCATAATTACGTGGTCAATTACGTGAATGACCCCGTTATCGGCATTTACGTCGGCCGTAACTACCCGGGCTCCGTTGATGGACACACCGCTGGCGTTCTTGGTTACAAAGGCTCTTGATCCTTGTAGGGTTGTTACTTCCTGGTTGCTTCCGTCATTGATGCCGGATGAAGGTACCCGGCTGGCCAGTACGTGGTATTCAAGTACCGACTTCACCGTCGCGGCGGGTAGAGCCGTTATAGCCGCTGCGTTAGCAAAGCCCGAAGCGATGAAAGCTTGATCGGTAGGAGCAAAGACCGTTAATGATCCCGTGCGTAGTGCGTCGCCTAGGCCCGCATGTTGAACAGCAGCCCGCAGTATGGTGAAGTCATTGTTGGTTAGTACAATATCCGTGATCGTATTCGGCGTAGGAATTATTTCTTCATCGTCGTCCTTACAGGCCGAAACTAAGCCTGCTAACCCAATAATCATCATTACTTTAGCCGCTTGAAGGCTTAATAGATTCACTTTTTTCATAACTTGGATCTGTTTTAAGTTTGAGTTGTTGATTTCACCAGATAAACTGTGAAAGTGATCGAAATGTTGTTTAATTAAATCATTAAAACATTAAACAAGTGCCATGTTGAAAACAAGCTTTTATTGCTTACTATTTGTAGCATTATTGGGAAATATTTCCACTGATGCCCGCCCATTTTGGGAAAAAGTACCCCACGGTAAGAAAAAACCCGTTAAGCTTTTTAATGGGAAAGATTTAACAGGATGGAAAGTACATGGCACCGAGAAGTGGTACGTTGAAAAAGGAGAGCTGGTGTGTGAGAGTGGTCCCGAGAAACAGTACGGGTACTTGTCAACCGAAAAATTCTACAAAAACTTCGATCTTAGTTTACAATTCAAGCAAGAAGCCAACGGCAACAGCGGCGTATTTTTTCGGTCTACGTTTGAAGGTACCAAGGTATCGGGCTGGCAGGTAGAGGTAGCACCACCGGGCCACGACACGGGAGGCGTGTACGAATCGTACGGACGGGGCTGGTTGGTACAGATACCGGAAGAAAAAGAAACGATACTCAAACCAGGAGCGTGGAATACCCTGCGGATCAGGGTGGAAGGTGGCCACGTGCAAACCTGGCTGAACGGCCAGCCCATGGTGGACTTCACGGATGAAAAAATAGGGCAGGGAGAAGGTGCCATTGCTCTGCAGATACACGACGGCGGAGGTATCAAAGTTCGCTGGAAAGATTTGATAGTGAACCAGTTATAGAGAATACCCTTTTATCCCCTTCTCGCTTTGCTACTTAAGCTTAACATAGTACTATATCTAGTAGCTACTTGGTGCCTGGTAGGGGGTAGTTTTGTGGGCGCTCAGCCCATGCAAATACAACGGATCACCGTCAAGGAGGGCTTATCCCAAAGCTCTCCTTACCATATATTCAAAGATTCGCGTGGGTTTTTGTGGCTAGGTACCCAAGACGGCGTCAATCGCTACGATGGCCACCATTTTCGCATTTATAAACCCGACGGGGACAATCCTTTCTCGCTGAGGGGCGTAAACATTGCAGGTATTGTAGAAGACAAAAACGGCGACATTTGGGTAGGCTCCGAGGAGGGCCTGAATAGCTACGATCGGGCTACCGATCGCTTTTTTCTGATCAAAACTTCTCCCCAGAAGCGGCGTACCTCTCCTTTTTACGCCGACGACAAAGAGATCTGGTTTTCTTCCGAAGGACAGGGATTGATGGTGTATGACTATAAAAGCCAGCAATTGAAGAAGTTAGGTACTTATGCCTACATCAGCCGGGAATTTGACTTTGTCGATTGGACCGTTCGTACTTCTTTTGGCGACGTTTGGATGCTGGGCCCCAAGGGCGTAGTACGGTTTGAAATAAAAAATCAAAAGTACCACTACTACTTTACTAATACACCTCGGTGCGAATACGGACCAGCGCTAAACGTGTATTCGTTGTCGGTAGACTCCCAAAATATCGTCTGGCTGGGTACGGATCAGGGCCTGGTTCGTTTCGATCATCTTCATAAAAGCCATGAGCTGCATCCCTGCCCAACCCCGAACGAAGTACCCGCCGTGATAGCCAGCCTGGCGCATGGCCTGAACGGCCAGCTATGGATCGGAACGCTGAAACAGGGCCTCTGGATTTTTGATAAAATAAAGCGGAAGTACACCGAAGTACAATACCGCCCTAACTCCTCAGAAAGCCTCAAGAACTACGAGATTTACCGTATCTACGTGGATAATACCGGCATCGTTTGGGCCAACTCCGACCCCGACGGCCTGGTTAAGATCATCCCGAATGCCTCCATGTTTGGGTTTTTGGGGCGCCCGGATTTTTCTCCTCCCGAACGACGCCTAAGCGACCTCTCCATTCGCTGCCTGGGAGAAGACGCCCGCGGGATCGTTTGGATTGGAACCGAGAATGGGCTCGATCTGTATGATCCTAAGCGGGGCATCATTACCGAAAGGTACTTTGCCAACGAGGGCAACATCCTCAAGTACATTTTTAAGGACAGCCGCCAGCGCATGTGGGTAGGTACTTACGGAGGTGTTATGCTGTTTGATGCCAGCACGAAAACCTTTACCAAGTACCTCTTTGATCACGACCCGCGTACCCGTACGCACGTACGCAATATGCTGGAACTACCCAACGGCAAGCTACTGCTAGGTACCCGGCTGGGCATGTGGTCGTTTGATCCGGCTACTACCCACTTTGAAAAGGTACCTATCCTGGCCGACCGCAACATCTTCGCTACCTACCTGGATGCGGAAGGTACTTTGTGGGTGGGCTCCTACTTTGACCGGCTGTATGGTTTCCGGCTGTCGGCCGACGGGAAGTGGGAAAAGCGGTACGAAGGCCTGACGGAGTTTAATATCAACAGCATTCGGGAGGATACCTTGCAGGGCTTACTCTGGATCGCTACCGAAAAAGGCCTCGTTGCTTTTCGGAAAGACAACCAGGCGTATCGGCTTTATAATGAAAAAGATGGCTTGGCCAATACCTACATTTACGGGGTACTTCTTGCCCCCGAAGGCAACATCTTCATGAGTACCAACCACGGCTTATCGTGCCTGGAGGTCGAGACGGGCGTAATTCGTAACTTCGACTTGTCGGATGGGTTGCAGGGCTACGAGTACAACGGCAACGCTTTTTTTAAGACCGCCTCGGGGCAGTGCTTTTTTGGAGGTATCAAAGGCCTAAACTATTTTTATCCGCGCCAGTTTCGGAAGCTATCGTACAGCCCCCGCGTTCATTTTTATAATTTAAGAGTCAACGAAGAGCCTTATCAGTCGGAAGGGTACATTGACGAAAGAGCACTTTTGCGCCTTCAGCACGACCAGAATACGTTTTCCCTCGACTTCGCTTGCATAGACTATTACAGCAACGGCAAAAACTACTACAAGTACCTCCTGGAAGGCCAGGACCAAGGCTGGGTAAACGCCGGTGACCGCACCTACGTACGCTACGCCAACCTGGCCCCGGGCCGCTACGTACTGCGAGTGAAGGCCGCTAACCGCGATGGTGCCTGGAACGGCCCGGAACGAAAACTGTACGTGGTGATTCGTCCGCCTTTCTGGCGAACGTGGTGGTTTTCGGCGTTTTATCTGCTTACGGTCACGGGCGGCTCGTATCTGCTGATTCAGCAGCGCCTCCGAAACCTCAACCGTCGGCAGAAAGAACGGCTCAAAATAGCCCTGGAAGCCCAGGAACAGGAACGCAAGAACATAGCCCAGGACCTGCACGACGAAGTAGGAAGCCGGCTAGCCACGCTCAAGCTGTACCTTTCGTCGCTGACCGGGCACCTCAAGCCAAGCAAAGAAGCCGAGCGAATCAAGCAGCAGGTACTTGAAATCATCAACGTGTCGCTGATCGACATCCGGCGCCTCCTGCGCGAGCTAAGCCCCCGTACGCTGGAACAGTACGGCTACGCGGCGGCCGTAGAAGAGCTGACGCACAAGATTAATACCTCGGAGCAAATCCACGTAGCCTTTGAGGCGCGCCGCCTGCCCGAACAGCTACCCACCGACATCGCCACGGGCCTTTATCGCATCACGCAGGAGCTACTCAATAATACGCTCAAACACGCCAACGCTACGGAGGTTACTATTTCGGTGATTCCCTCGGGAAACGTTATCTCCTTCTTTTATAGCGACAACGGCGATGGCTTCGACTACGCCAAGGCCCGCAATGGCTTGGGCATTGGTAACATCAAATCGCGCGTGGCGGTACTGGGCGGACAGATTGACTGGTTTACCGCCGCCGGAAAAGGGCTGGAGGTAACGATCGAGATCCCGCTGTCAAATTCCTGATTGCAGCCGGGACGAATCCCTCAAGTACCGATGCGCCTGCAGACCACTGCTGTTTAGCGCCGTCAGGATAAGCCGCCCGGTACCGGTCTGTAGCCAGTACGACTGACGCGCGTCTCCCCGAATCCAAAGCCCGCTCTGCTCCGGCGGGACTGCTTCAAAATGGCCGGTGCTGTTTCCGCGCAGCAGGAGGCCGCGGGAGGCGTCTTGTCGGCCCATGTGTACTTCGTTAGGGTAGAAATTGCCACTAATGAGCAGATCGACGTGACCATCCTGGGTGAAATCAAAAGGCGTGATACCATATATGGGGGCCTGCTGCGCAAGGGGTGGCAGGGCTAGGATTTGAAAGGTACCTTTACCCAGATTTAACAAAACTGAGCTTTCAAGGTGCGTAGCCGCCCAGTGCTCCGCTTGCGCTAATTCTTGCTGAGTGAACAGGTCTTCAAAGCGGGCTTGAGCGTAGGAAGCATAGCGAGGGAATTTCTTGCGGAATTGGATCATCTGCTGGTTCAGTATGTCCCGAGGGTGCGTAGGGTACTTTTGGCCAGCCAGGTAGTGGCTCATGATGGGATCAAACACACCATCATCGTTAAAATCCTTGCCCACGATTTGTAGCGGGTACTTTGCGCTAGCCCTATAGAAGGTATTGAGGCCTTCGTTGCCCGCGATGATATCCGGCAAGCCATCCTGGTTAAGATCGGCCACGGCTACGCTCTTCCACCAGCCCTGCGTGGGGCGCAGTGCCTCCGACGCGTAAGGCACAAAGCGGTGCCCCTGTTCATTGAGGTAAATACCGATGGGCATCCACTCCCCCACCAATACCAAGTCGGGCCAGCCGTCTTGGTTGAGGTCCGTACTTAGCGCGTCGCACACTAATCCGGGCTGCCGCAGGGCCTGCCCAGGGGGTAGTTCAGATACATCCGTAAACTTCATTTTCCCTTTGTGGGAGTCATTCCGTAAAAGGTAGCTGCGAGGCGTGACGGGGTACTTTCCGGGTACCTGGCGACCGGCAATGAATAGGTCGGTGTCGCCGTCTTGGTCATAATCGAGAGGTACTACCCGCGAGGCACTCACGGACAGGCCGGGTAGGGTACCCGCCGGAGCCACTCGAAATTGCCCGGTGCCATCGTTCAGGAATAGTTGGGGTTGATAGGCTTCGTGAGCCGAGAGAGGGCGTTCATTGCTCCCATACACCACCAGGATATCCAGGTGCCCGTCCTGATCCGCGTCCAGAAAGGCAGCGTGAGCTACTTCACCGGGAGTACTATCCGGGAAGACCTGAGCCTGAAAGGTACCTTGGGGCTGTTGGATAAAAAGCTGAGAAGTACTACCCTGGTAGGCTCCTCCCAGAAAGACATCTTCCCGGCCGTCGCCGTTGACATCGCCGATGGCTACTGCAAATCCCTCGCGCGAGAGCATTTTGGGATAAGTTGCGTATTGCTTGAAATCGACGAAGTTATCTTCTATGTGTTGAAAAGGGAGCCAGTGCGTGCCGATGTTCTCAAAAAGTGGTTTATCCGTTAGGGTAGTTGAGCCGGGACGTGGGGTAGCTTGTACGTACGAAACGGAAAGTACCTCCTGCGGGGGTACTTTGTAAAGTATCTGCGCGTGGCCTCCGGGCCATTCCAAAAGTACTGAGTCAGCCACCGGATGTGCTCCCAAACCCAGGTGCAGCACCGGCTCCACGCACGACAAGTACCCCCGCGTAGGCTGGTTCTCGACGACCTGGCTTTGCCCCTGGGCCCAAACGGTAGCCCGCACGCCTACTCCCTGCCGGTTGGTGGGTGGCCCTTCCAGGCGGATGCGTAGTGAGGAAGCACCGGGGCTTATTTCGTTTAAGCGATTGCGGAATACCGATACTTCCGCATCGACGTTGTTGATGACCAGGTCCAGGTCGCCGTCGCCGTCCAGGTCGGCCCAGGCGGCTCCGTTGGCAAACGAAGCTTCGGCCAGCCCCCAGGCCTCAGAAACATCCTCGAAGGTGTAGCCACCGGCGTTGCGGTACAGGTAGTTTTTGAGCGGTATCTCGGGTACTTTGCTCAGGAGCTCATCTCGTTTCGTGCGTTTAGCTTTGTCGGTGCCAAAAAACTGGAACTCTTCGGCGTAGCTAATGAAGTCGCGATCGGTGATGTTTTTTCGGTACCCATTGGTGATGAAAAGATCCTTGAGGCCGTCGTTGTCAAAGTCGGCCAGCAAGGGTGCCCAGCTCCAGTCGGTTCGGGCTACGCCAGCCAGCAGGCCCATTTCGCTGAATTCGGGCGTCTCAGAGCCGGGCGGGGTACCCAGGTTGAGCTGAAGCGTATTCCGCATGTACTGCAGCTGGTACCCGTAGCGGGGCGAAATACTCATTTCTTTTTTGTCAAAGTCTTGCCCAATGAGCATTTGTTTCTGGCGGAAGTTGTCCTCGGGCAGCATATCCAGCTGGAGCAGATCTACCCTCAGGTCGTTGTTGAGATCCGCCGCATCAACCCCCATGCCGAAGAGGCTGGTATGGGCCATCGCGGTACCGATGGCGTTTTGAAAAGTACCGTCGCGGTTGTTGAGGTAAAGAATGTCGCTGCTGATGAAGTCGTTGGAGCAGTATAGGTCCGGGTACCCATCGTTGTTGAAATCGGCCGCTACGACACCCAGGCCTAACCCTTCGTAGCGGATTCCGGCCTGCTCCGACACATCCCGGTACGTAAAGTGCCCTTGTTCGTTACGGCCCTCGTTGCGAAAGAGGCGGTCGGACGAAGGATGCGTGCCGTTGTGGATCGTAGGACGAAGGTAGTTGGGGTTTTGGGCGTCGGGAGCGGTATTGAGCAGGAAAGCATCCAGGTCGCCGTCGAGGTCGTAATCAAAAAAGAGGGTTTGGGTAGTAAAGCCGGGGAAGTCCAGCCCGTACTGCGCGGCCTGCTCTTTAAAGGTAGGGATACCATGCTCGCCCCAGCCCTGATTGACAAACAGCAGATTACGGGTACTTTGGAAGGAAGCGTGCGCCGCTACACTCACGTAAATATCCAGCCGCCCATCCTGATTAATATCAACCAGGCTCACGCCACTGCACCAGGTGTCGGTACTTACTCCGGCGGCTTGGGTGATGTCGATAAATTGAAGATCACGGCCCTGGCTGAGGTACAGCCGCGAGGTAGTTTGATTGCCCGTAAAAAATAGGTCCGGGTACCCGTCGTTGTTCACATCACCAACTCCTACGCCTCCGCCATTGTAAAAGTTGGTAAACGTAAAGGCGTTTAAGGTGTCGTTGGGATGAAGATTGTTGGAAAAAGTAATCCCAGAGCCATCTACCTTTTCAAACAGCGTTTGGGGGCGCTGCCTGCAAGCCGGACTGAGCAGTGCCGTTAGAAAGAGTAAGAAGTTAGTCCAGACGAATCCGGACAAAAAATAGCGCCGCATAGTGAAGAGAAGGATTTCCCCCCTTGCACCGAAACGCAAGGGGGGAGTGGAATCAACATAGGATTAGTAGCCCGGATTCTGGGAGCTACCGCTTAGTTGGGGATTGTTATCGATTTCGTTTTGCGGAATCGGCAGGAGCTCGTGCCGGTTGGCCTGGAAGTAGCTAAGGGGCTCGCTGGTGAGCTTGTTGTTTTTCCGCCAGCGTATGATGTCCATGTTCCGGATTTGCTCCCCGGCCAGCTCTACCATTCGTTCGTGCATGATGGCCTCAAAAACTTCCCTTTGGGTGCGGCAGGGAAAATTAGTAGTAGGGTACGGAGGCATGGCTACGCTGGGCCGGGCACGTACCTGGTTCATCAGCGCGATGGCCGCCGCCTGGTTGCCGAGTTCGTTTTCGCATTCGGCTAGCAGCAGGAGTGCGTCTGCGTAGCGCATGATCCGCATGTTGATACCTCCGGTAGCGTAGTCGGTTTCTATTTTGTAAAGGAGCGAGTACTTCCGCCAGCTAATCTTCTGTTGAACACCGTCTACAATCGAAGAGTTACCCTGCTGGGCGTCGGCCGTCATGACGCTATTGCCATTGTTGAAGACGTCTCCCTCTTTCCAGAACGACATGTTGTAGCGGGGGTCCAGTTTGGCGTCTCCCTTGGAGGGGCGCTCGTAGGCGTTGAGAAGCTTGTTGGACGGAATGACGTTGCGCCAGCCGATGGCCGAGTACTCCTGCGTACGAACGGTCTCCGCGGCCAGGCCCGTGCCGTCGCCGTCGGCGCCCCAGTTGTAGGCTCCTCCTGAGGGAGCATAAACTACCTCGAAAATGGATTCGGCGTTGAACTCCGTTTCTTCAATGAAATTGTCGAGGTAGTTGTCGACCAGGCGGTACTGCCCCGAGCTAACAATTTTTTGGAGCTCCGTTCGGGCGTTGGCGTATTCGCCCAGCTGCAGGTACGTACGAGCCAGCAGCATTTGGGCCGCTCCGCGCGTAGCCCGGCCCAGTTCGGCGTCGCTATAGGTAGCGGGTAGTGCGGCTTGGGCCTGCTGGAGGTCTTCTATTACTTGCTGATAAACCTCATTTTGGGAGGACCTGGGCAGAGCCCCATCCACAGACTTGACGAATTCGGTATGAAGTGGGCCTCCGCCAAAGAGGGTAGCGATTTCAAAGTACGCCCAGGCGCGTAGAAACCGGGCCTCGCCCAAAAGCCGATCGCGAAGGGCGGGAGCAATGTCAGGAACCTCGGGTCCCTTTTCCAAAACCACGTTGGCGCGGTGGATGGTACGGTACCAGCCTTGCCAAACCGACCGCACCAGGCCATTGCCCGTATCATGTACCCCCGTGAGCAACTGGTTGCGGGGGGCTTCCAACTGCCCACCTCCCGCTGCCATTTCGTCCGAGCGGAGATCGTGCGTGAAGAACCATTCGCGCGACACCAGGCTGTTGGATTGCACCAGGGCGTAGATAGAATTCACCCCGGCCGTCAGCTCTTGGGCGTTGTTAAAGTAGGTTTCAAAGGTAACCCCGTTGGGATTTACCTTATTCAGATTGTCTTCGTTACAGCCAAGTGCGATGCCCATAAATAGGATGCACGCTGCAATTATTTTCTTGTTCATATCAGACTGACTTACGTTAATATGATTGGATGTCTTGAAGCGTTGATTTTAAAAACCCAGGTTTACCCCCACCAGCAGCGTCCGCGCTTGCGGGTATAGCCCGTAATCGATACCGTTGTTCAGGAGGTTGTATTCCCGCGAGCCTACTTCGGGGTCGTACCCTGTATAGCGGGTAAAAGTGAGGAGGTTTTGCGAGGATACGTAGACCCGGAACCTGCTGATGGCAGTACCCGTTAGTTTCTGAAGTACCGCGGTGGGGAGCGTATAGCCAATGCTGAGGTTCTTGACCCGCAGGTAGGAGCCATCTTCCAGAAAGCGATCGGACGTGCGCGTGTTTCCGTTGGGGTCGCCGTTGACCGCACGGGGTACATCCGTATTGCGGTTGTTGGGCGTCCAGGCATCGAGCACGTCGGTGGTGGCGTTGAAAAGCCGGAGCATCCCCTGGCCCACTACCTTCGTGCCATTGTATATTTTATTGCCTTGCACCCCTTGGAGAAAGAGGGTAAAATCAAAGTTTTTGAAGCTACCGCCCCAGTTCAGGCCGTACGAAAACTTTGGAATGAAACTACCCAGGTAGGTACGGTCGCTGGCGTTGATGACCCCGTCGCCATTCAAATCTTTAAAGCGAATATCGCCGGGGGCCGCGTTGGGTTGGTAGGCGACGTTCGGGTTACCGAGGGCATTGTATTGGTTAATTTCTTCGTCGCTTTGGAAAATACCATCTACCTGCCAGCCAAAGAACGACTGAATGGGGTGGCCCGCTTCGGTTCGGGTAATGTCAAAACCACCGAAATCCGCATTTTCACCAGAATTAATCGTGGCATTGGGAGTGGCAAGGCTCAAAACGCGGTTGCGGGTTATATCGAAGGTGGCCGTGAGGTTCCAGTTAAAATCCTTACCCGTATGGTTGTAGCCAGCCAATAGCTCATACCCCCAGTTTTTCATACTTCCCACGTTAGCCAGCGGGCTCTCGGAGTACCCTAGCGAGATCGGAAGCGGAACGCCGAGCAGCAGCCCGTCGGTCGTACGGCTGTAGGCTTCGGCCGAGAAGTTGATCTTGTTATTGAGCAGCGAAACATCTAACCCGATGTTCTGCATGGTCGTGACCTCCCAGCTCAATTCCTGGTTGCCCAGGCGGTTGTAAAAAGAGCCCAACTGGCTCTGGTTGCCGAAGGGGTAGATGGTGTTGTTGGCCAGGATAAGCGGCTGCCATTCGTAGTCACCCAGGGCATTGTAGCCGGTCTGGCCGTAGCTTCCTCTTATTTTTAGTTCAGAAAGCCAACCCACCGACCGCATGAAGGACTCCTCACTGATCCGCCAACCCGCCGACACCGCCGGGAAAGTACCCCACTTACGACCGGGCGCAAACTTAGACGACCCATCGCGCCGGATCGAAGCCCCCAGCAGGTACCTTCCGGCGAGCTCGTAGTTGAGGCGCCCCACGTAGGAGATCAGCGTATTTTCGTATAATGCTGTATTCGTATTCAGGTTGGAAGCTCCCTGAATCACCCGAATATTGTTGTCGGGGCGGAAACCCTGGCTGTACTGGCTACGTGAGGTGGCATTTTGCTGCTCAACCACCCCCGTGAGGTTGATATAGTGTTTTCCGAAGGTCTTATCAAACGTGAGCTGGTTGGTCAACACCGACGAAAAGAATTGAGTCATCGTTTGGGACACTTCGGCGTTAGGCCGGTTCCGGTTGCCGTCGGCGTAAATAGGCAGGAAGTTTTCTTCCCGGCCGTTGGCAAAGTCGGCTCCAAAGGTGAAGCGGTACCGCAGCCAGTCGGTGATTTGTAGTTCGGCGAAAAGGGTACCTAGTAGTTTGACGCCGTGGTTGGTCCTAAACTGCTGCTCCTGCTCCACAATGCGCAGTGGGTTTTCCGGGTCGGTGGCATCCAGGGAGTTGGACGTGGTGCTGAAGCCCCCCAGCTTGGTGGGGTCGCGCTCGGGCCAGTAGGGAGTCATGCGCATGATGTTCATCACCAGGCTCCGGCCGCCGCCGTCGCGCTCTTGCCTTCTAAAGTCCGTAGCGGCCAGGAGCGTTTGGCCCACGGTAAGGCGTTTGCCGATCTTATGGTCCGAATTGATCCGGAAACTCTGCCGCCGGTAGTTGGTAAATGGCAGAATCCCGTCCTGATTAAAGTACCCCACGGAGCTGTAAAAGCGCGAATTGGCATTCCCGCCGGAGATAGACACCTGGTGATCCATGATCGGAGCCGGGTTAAACATCACATCCTGCCAGTCGGTATCGGTTTGGGCGAAGGTTTGGGTAGCGCCCTCGTAGATGGGGGTGTTGAGGTTGGCAAAACGGGGCGGCAGGTCGTCGCCAGCGTTGGTAAACAGCGCCGTACCGTACCGAACGTACTGGTCGCGGTTGAGCAAGGGCAGGGTGCGCCAGGCCGACTGCGTACCGATGTACGAATCGACGTTGACGCTGATCTTGCCGTCGCGGGTACCCTTGCGGGTGGTGATCAGGATCACGCCGTTGGCCGCCCGGGAGCCGTAGATGGCCGCTGCGCTGGCATCCTTAAGTACCTCCAGCGACTCAATATCCTTGGGGTCGATGTTGTTGAGTCCCCCCGCAGGTACCCCGTCTATGACGTACAACGGGTTAGGATTGAGGCTGATGGAGCCAATCCCGCGCACCCGAATCACCGGCTCGGAGCCCGGCCCGCTGTTGTTAGTAATAGACACTCCCGGTACGCGCCCCTGAAGGGCTTGGGTAGGACTAATGACCGGCAGTGCTTTTAGCTCCTTTGGGCTCACCGACGTAACGGCCCCCGTCAGAGAAGATTTGCGCTGGGTACCATACCCTACCACTACTACCTCTTCCAGCGCTTCTTCGCTGGTTTGCATCTGTATCGTAAGGGATGTTTGATTGTCAATTGTTACTTCCTGGCTCCTGTAGCCAATAAAGCTGAGTGTAAGTACATTAGAGCCCGAAGGAACGGTGATTTGGAAGCGCCCCTGCGTGTCGGAGGTAGTTCCTACGTTGGTGTTTTTTACTACTACGCTTACTCCCGGTAAGGGGTTGCTGGTTTCGTCGGTCACCTGACCACTTATTTGTCGGTCTTGCGCATGGGTTGTTTTTCCTAGCACCAGGAGTAGGAAAAAAGCGCACCAAATGCGGGTAGTTGATTTTCTCATAGGTTTAGAATGGTTGATTTGGTTAAACTTTTGATAAATCAGCCCATATCTTCCCCCTCAGAACGACTCCTACTGCACGATGTTCAAAAGGGTGGGATATGGAATAATTGTAATAATGACACGATAAATGTATGGTATTATTTTATACTAAAAAAGGATATTTTTTGTTTTGTAACTTTTACTAATTACATTCTAATAATTTGCTAGCCTTACGTATAGTAGTGATAATGAGTAAAAAAAGGGATGGCGAAAGCAATGCACAAGTGTAGGAGCCTCACGGAGCTGGGGCGGTGAGGTTATGCACGAAAAGACGGAAGAAAAAGGGGAGGTACCTAAAACCGGCAGGTACTTGAGAGCCTACGGAGCAGGTTGCCGGGCAAGACTACGCCGTAGGCTCCAAAAATTAGGAGTGTTTCGTGAATTTGTCAAAATCCGGCTTTCGCTTTTCCAGAAAAGCATCGCGGCCCTCCTGGGCCTCGTCGGTCATGTAGCCCAGGCGCGTGGCTTCGCCCGCAAAGATTTGCTGGCCCACCAGGCCGTCGTCGATGAGGTTGAAGGCAAACTTCAGCATCCGGATCGCCATCGGGCTTTTCTCCAGAATCTCCTGCGCCCACTGGTAGGCGGTTGTTTCTAGCTCGGCGTGGGGTACTACGGCGTTTACCATGCCCATGTCGTAGGCCTCCTGAGCCGAGTAGCTCCGGCCCAGAAAGAAAATCTCGCGGGCGCGCTTCTGACCAATCTGCCGGGCCAGGTAGGCCGAGCCGTAGCCCGCGTCGTAGCTGGCCACGTTGGCGTCGGTTTGTTTAAAAATGGCGTGCTCTTGGCTGGCCAGCGTGAGGTCGCACACCACGTGCAGGCTGTGCCCACCGCCCACGGCCCAGCCCGGCACCACCGCGATCACGACCTTCGTCATGAAGCGAATCTGCCGCTGTACTTCCAGGATGTTGAGCCGGTCCAGGCCGTCGTCGCCCTTGTAGCCGGCTTTGTCGCGGAAGCGCTGGTCGCCGCCCGAGCAAAAAGCGTACACGCCGTCCTGGGCGGGGCCTTCGCCGGACAAAAGTACCACCCCGATGCGGCCGTCGTGGCGGGCATCTTCGAAGGCATCCAGCAGCTCAAACACCGTCTTGGGCCGGAACGCATTCCGGACGTCGGGGCGGTTGAAGGCGATCCGCGCTACGCCGTTTAGTTTTTTATACGTAATATCTTCGTATTCTTTGGCCGTTTGCCAGGCTAATTCGCTCATAGTACTTGTGTTTT
The DNA here is from genome assembly GCF_014202275.1 of Rhabdobacter roseus. GTDB lineage: Bacteria > Bacteroidota > Bacteroidia > Cytophagales > Spirosomataceae > Rhabdobacter > Rhabdobacter roseus. The sequence continues at coordinate 604,751 of NZ_JACHGF010000001.1, forward strand.
TTTAGGAAATCCAAAAGTACATAAAATAGCCAATCGGGCCGAAGCCAAAGTACCCTTCCGCCCAAGTAGGTACCCGGAGCACTAGTCATCAGGTACCTTCATGCGACGTCCTTAGAGGGGTAGTTCAAAGTACCTTTCCGTGGTTCAAGAGCAGGTACTTGCGGCTATAGCATCGGCTAGGTACCTGGGGCGTTTCTTTTCATGCGGCAAAATCCTGAACTCATCATGGCCTTTGGGGTAGTTCGTCGGGAATAAGTACCCCTCAGTGGTGGCGGTGGCTAGTTTTGTATCACTTACGAAGCAAAACGCCCTAGCCATGAAACTTCTTTATGTACTACTCCTGATCGGGCTGGCTACCACCACCCAGGCCCAGACGCTCGTCAGCGGAAAAGTCACCGACCGCAAAGGACACGCCCTGCCCGGTGCCAACGTATTCCTGAAAGGTACCTACGACGGCACCACCACCGATACGCTGGGTATTTTTCGGTTTAGTACCTTCGAAAAAGACTCCGCCACGGTGGCCGTGAGCTTTGTGGGCTACGAAGGCTTTGAGCAAAAAATCCGGCTACTGGGCCGGGAAGTACCTTTGGTGATTAAGCTGGCAGAAGCCGCCAGTGAGCTCAACACCGTCGTGATCACGGCCGGAGCCTTTGAAGCCTCCGATGAAAAGCGCATGGCCATGCTCAAGCCGCTCGACATCGTGACGACCGCCGGAGCCGCCGCCGACATCACCGGAGCCATGCAGTTTTTGCCCGGTGCGCAGCGCGTTGGCGAGCAGGAGGGGCTCTTTGTACGGGGCGGCTCGGGCCTGGAAACAAAGGTCGTCATCGACGGCATGATCGTCCAGAATCCGTTTTTTAGCTCCCTGCCCGACGTACAGCAGCGCGGGCGCTTCAATCCGTTTATGTTCAAAGGTACTTCGTTCAGCACGGGTGGATACTCGGCGCAGTACGGGCAGGCGCTGTCGTCGGTACTGCTGCTACACACCACCGACCGCGTGAGCAACAACGGCCTGGGCGTGAGCCTCAACCTGGCCAACGCGGGCCTCAACTACGACCACGTGGGTGCCAAGCAGTCCGTTTCGGCCGTCGCTTACTACGGCAACCTGAAGCCTTTGTTTGCGTTGGTAAAACAAAACGTGGATTGGCTGCGCGCGCCGGAATTTGTGGGCTCGTCGCTGACCTACCGCCTCAAAACGACCCCGCACGGCTTGCTGAAAGTATACGGCATGTACTCCGACAGCCGCCTGAGCATGAACACCCGCGACCCCGGCCGGGAGTCGGGCCAAACGAAACTGGACCTTACCAACCGCAATGCCTTCGTAACCAGTACCTACACCGACCAATGGGCCGACGGCCGCTGGCTGCTCAACACCGGTTTTTCGTACAGCCGCAACGCCGACGGCATGACGTTCGACGGCCTGGGCTTCGACCGCTTCGACGAGCGCACCCAGGCGCGGGCGGTGCTGACGCGCCAGTTGCCGGGCAACAGTACGGTACTTTTTGGGGCCGAGGTACACGCTATTCGATTAGAGAATGGCGTCGAGGGGGTACTTTATAGCCTACAGGATAACTACTCGGCGGCTTTTGTCGAAACGGAAATCTACCTGTCGCGCCAACTGGCCGCCCGCCTGGGTACCCGCGCCGAGTACTCCTCGCTCCTGAACCGCTTCAACCTGGCCCCGCGGCTGTCGCTGGCCTACAAAACCGGGCCGTACAGCCAGGTAGCGCTGGCCGCCGGGCAGTTTTACCAAAATCCGGATTACAGGTACCTGTACCTCAATCAGAACCTGGGCTTTGAGCGCGCCGACCACGCCATCCTGAACTACCAGATCATCAAAAACAAGCGGACGTTCCGGATTGAGGCGTTTTACAAAAACTACGCGCAGCTGGTGCGGGAATATACCGGCCAGGCCTTCGACGCCAATCCGTACCGCTTCCCCTGGGGCCGCACCGACAACGCGGGCTACGGCTACGCGCAGGGTTTCGACGTTTTTTGGCGGGATCAGAAATTGGTCAAGAATTTTGACTACTGGGTTTCGTACAGCTACGTGGACTCGCGGCGCTTGTTTCAGCAGTTTGAGGTGTCGGCTACGCCTACCTTCGTGTCCAACCACAACGCCAGCCTGATCACGAAGTACTGGCTGGAGAAAATCCAGACGAGCCTCAACCTCACCTACGCCTTCACCAGCGGGCGGCCCTACTACAATCCCAACCACGAGTACTTTCTGCGCGACCGCACGCCGCCGGTGCATCTGGTGAGCCTCCAGGCCAGCAAGCTCACGAGCCTCAAGGGCAACTTTGTGGTGTTGTATGCCTCGCTGGATAATGTCCTGAATACCCGTAATGTCTTTACCTACCGCTTCACGCCCGACGGCCAAACGCGTTACGCCGTGGGTCCGCAGAGTTACCGTAGCTTCTTCGTAGGCATGCAGATCTACCTCTCCAAAAAGGCAAAAGTAGATAAAGCCGATTTGTAGAATAATACATTGAAACTCATTTTTAACCAATCCATAAACTACCTGAATACTATGAAAAATCTACTTTTGCTCGCCGTCGTGGCCTTACTGGCCCTAACTCCCGCTTTTGCCCAAAACGAAAAGTACCTTCAGGCCATGACCGCCGCGCTGCAGACTTTTCAGCAGCAGACCTCCGGCGAGCCCGACGCGGCGGCCATGCAGGAGCTGGCTAACCGCTTTGAGCGCATCGGTGCCGCTGAACCCAACGAGTGGTTGCCGCGCTACTACGCCGCCTATGCCTACGGTACGTTGGGTTTTTCGGGCGATAACCTGCGGACCAAGGACCAGTACCTCGACAAAGCCGATGCTCTCCTGAAAGAAGCCGAGCGCATTCCTTCCCAACAGGCCGACGAGCTGGCCGTGATGAAAGCGTACATAACCCAGGCGCGCCTGGCCGCCGACCCCATGTCCCGCTGGCAAACCTACGGCGCGCAGTTTGGCGAGTACCTGGCCATTGCCAAGAAAAGCAACGCCAACAACCCGCGGATTTACTACCTGGAGGGTACCAATCTGTTTTATACGCCCGAGGAGTACGGCGGAGGAAAGAAAGCGGCCAAGCCCCTTTTTGAAAAAGCGATGGAAAAATACGCCCACTTCCAGCCCGCCAGTACCTTGCATCCGCAGTGGGGAAAAGAACATACGCGTTGGTTTATGGAGCAATGCAATCAGTAAATGGGCAGCCTGCCAAGTACCCCCGCTCAGTCTCGGAAAGAATTTCCTAACTTAGCGACCGGATTTTTCCGGCCCCGGAAAGTAAAGCAGCGCCGCATGAACCGTGAGCAGTTACTCGATCTACTGAAGAACAACCAGCAACCCCTGCGGATGAGGGCTTCGTCGCTGTCTAATTTTGACTTCAGCGGGATGGATCTAACGGGTGCCGACCTGAGTTTTTCTAACCTGGAGCGAGCCAACTTCAACGGCGCTATTCTGCGTAACGCCACCATTCGGGCCGCCGCGCTGAACCGGGCTTCGTTTCGCAATGCCGATTTGACCAACGCCGACCTGAGCTTTAGCAGCCTGATGGACGCCGACCTGACCGGGGCCAAAATCGATGGCATTAATTTTAGTTTTTCGGCCCGCGAAAAATCGTTTGACTGGGAAGATTTCAGCCTGGTCGGGCTCATCCAGAGCCAGAGTTGGGTAGGTACTTTGGTGGCCATTATCCTGGGTGCCATCATGCTCTATGGGTTCAATGCCATCGTTTTTTTTACCGCCGAAATCTATTTTACTTCCGAGCCCATACGGGCGGGTCTTTACCAGTTTCTGACGGTACAAAATATCACCGCCGGGGTACTTACGGTGGTACTTACGCAGGCCATGAGCCTGTGGCTGGAACCCTTCATTCGGCGAGAAGCCCTGCAATACCTGGTCTTGTCGGTGACTATCCTGGTCTTTAATCAAGTCGTAAATGCGGGCATCTATTTTCTGTTCGGAAAAGAGATGGTGGATCAATTTGTGATCCAGTACCCCAATGAAGCCGGCCAAAAAGTACCCTGGTACTGGTACATGATCGGGCCGGTGCTGGTAGCCAATGCGATCTACTACCTGGGCAAGCGCGGCAAACAGCTCTCGCGCAAGATGTCGGATCAGGAAGTGCAACTCCTCAACCTGGAAAAGCTAAAAACCCGGGCGGAGCTGGACGCGCTCCAGGCGCGCATTAATCCTCATTTTTTGTATAATTCCCTCAATAGCATCGCCAGCCTGGTCCACGAAGACCCCGACAAAGCCGAGGAAATGACCCTACTGCTTTCGAAGCTCTTTCGCTACACGACCGGCCGCAGAAACGACGACTATTTTGACAGCATTGAGCACGAATTGGAAATGGTCGCTACCTACCTGAAAGTAGAGCAGGTACGTTTTGGCGCGCGGCTGGAGTTTGCGGTGGAAGTAAAAGACCCGACGCTGAACGAGCTCCGGATCCCGAAGTTTCTGCTGCAGCCCATCGTAGAGAATGCCGTCAAGCACGGCATCAGCAAACTACCCGAGCAGGGCTGCATTCGGGTGCAGATCTACGAGCAGGAAGGCTGCCTGCACCTGTGCGTCTACGACAACGGCCCGGCCTTCCCCGACACCATGAACGCTGGCTACGGCCTGCGGAGTATCCAGGACAAGCTCCGACTGCTCTACCAGGAAGATGCCCTCGTGGAGCTTCACAATGCTCCTCAGAAGTACCTTTGCGTGAAGATCAAGAAGCAGCGGCTCACCGAGCCGCCGGGCGCGGGTACTTAGGCCAAGGTACCTAGGCCGAGAACTACCTTTGTAACTATTGAAATAGCCCGTAAAGTACCTGGTATGAATTTTCCCCTCACCACCATCCTGATCGACGATGAGCCCCTGGCCCTGAAGCGCCTGCGGCGCCTGCTCGAAAAGTACCCCGAGACGTTTGCCATTGTGGCGGAGGCCCAAAACGGGGCCCAAGGCCTGGTGGCGATCGAAGCCCACCGGCCCGACCTCATCTTTCTGGACATCGAAATGCCCGTGCTGAACGGATTCGAAATGCTGGCGCATGTGCAGCTGATGCCGCTGGTGGTGTTCTCTACGGCCTACGACCAGTACGCCATCAGGGCCTTCGAAGAAAATTCTCTGGACTACCTCCTGAAGCCCATCGAGAACGACCGCCTGCTCAAAACAATAGAAAAGCTACGCAGGCGCGTAGAAGCCGACAAAGGTACCCAGCCGCAGGGCGTGAATCCTTACGCAGAGAGCCTGGCCCGGCTGCTGGAAGAAATGAAGCCCAAAAAAAAGATGTTTTCGCTGTCGGTAAAGTCCGGCGATCGCATCCTGCTCATTCCGCTTACGGACATCTCCCACTTCGAAGCGGAAGAAAAGTACGTATTCTTAAGTACCCTGGAAGGACAAAAGTACCTGCTTTCCTACACCCTTACCAGCCTGGAAGAAAAGCTTCCGGAGCACTTCGTCCGCATCAGCCGGTCCATCATCCTTAATGTGCACCATATTCAGGAAGTGCAAAAGTATTTTAACGGAAAGTACCTCATTAGTATGCGCGACAAAAAAGCCTCTCAGCTCCAAACCGGCAGCTCCTACACGGATTCGGTTCGGCGCCTGCTCGATTTGTAAGACCTCCTCCCAACGAATTGATTTTGAAGAGGTCATTCTTCTTCCTAAATTGCACCCTGTTTCACCCTAAGTAAGGTATTTGCATTGTATACATCCTTTCTTTGTCGTCACTTGACCCGCCAACCGCTTCGTCTGGTGAAGGGAATCGACCTGGTGCCTCCGTGGGTAAAGATCATGGTACTGTTAAAAAATGTTAAAAGAGTCCTGCGGTAATGAAAGAACTCATTGATTCGAGCAATCTACCCAAACACATTGCCGTTATCATGGACGGAAACGGGCGGTGGGCTCAGAAACAGGGAGCTGCGCGTATATTTGGGCATCGAAATGCCATCAAGGCCGTTCGGGAGGTAACCGAAGGCTGTGCGGAGTTAGGCGTGGAATACCTAACCCTTTATGCTTTTTCAACCGAAAACTGGGCTCGCCCTAAATTTGAAGTACAGGCCTTGATGGAGCTTCTGGTGCATACTATTCGCGAAGAGCTACCTACTTTACAGAAAAACAACGTACGCCTGGACTCCATTGGGGAGCTAAACAGCCTACCGGCCAACTGCCGGCGAGAACTGCAGGAAGCTACCGAGCGCACACGTACCAACACCGGGCTCAACCTGGTGCTGGCGTTGGGGTACAGCGGGAAGTGGGATATTATTCAGGCCACCCGCCAACTGGCCCAGGAAGTAAAGGAAGGTACTTTGCTACCCGAAGAGATTGACGAAAAGCGATTGAACGAGCGACTGGCCACGCAGGGCCGACCCGACGTAGACCTCATGCTGCGTACCGGTGGTGACCATCGCATCAGTAATTTCCTTCTTTGGCAGCTTGCTTACGCCGAGTTGTACATCTATGATGAAGTATTTTGGCCCGATTTCCGTAAACCCCATTTATACCAGGCTATTGTAGCCTACCAGCAGCGAGAGCGCCGCTTTGGCAAAACCAGCGATCAGGTGAAAGTAGGTGGTATATAAAAACGATATGAATTCTGTGAAAACATTTCTCCTAAGTAAAGCTTCCTACCGTTGGGCTCCGCTTGTCCTCTTGATGAGCCTAACCATCTCGGCCCAGGCGCAGCGTATCGGTTTGGGTGGCTCCGGCCGAACGACCCCCGCCAAGTCCGATACGGATTTTAGCTACGCCAACCCCAAGGAATACGAAATCGCCGAGGTGACGGTATCAGGTACCCAGTTCCTGGACCCGAACTCCATGATTTCCATTTCGGGCCTTCGGGCCGGGGATAAAATTCGGGTGCCGGGCCAGGCGGTGACGTCCTCCATCAAAAAAATGATGGACTTCGGTACTTTGGATGATGTCGAGATTCTGGCTACCAAGGTAGAAGGCGAGAAAATCTGGCTCAATATTCATATCAAAGAAAGGCCGCGCTTGTACAAAGTGACGTTCGCGGGTATCCGCAAAGGCGAGCGGGAAACGCTGAACGATAAAGTGAAGCTGATCAAAGGCCGGGTAATTACCCCCACGGTCATCAAGAACACCCAGCTGGTGATCAAGAAATTTTACATGGATAAGGGTTTTTACAACACCAAGGTAAAAGTGGTGCAGATACCGGACTCGACCCGTGGACAGGCTACGCTCAACTTTACTATAGATAAGGGAAGTAAAGTAAAAATTCAGCAGATAGATATTCAGGGCAACGAAGCCATTGCGGATAGCAAGCTCAAAAGAAAGCTAAAAGGGACCAAAGAAAAGAAGCTGTGGCACCTGTTTACGCCGTCGAAGTTCATTCCGAAAAAGTACGAGGAAGATAAAGAAAAGCTGATCGCTTTCTACCGCAAGAATGGCTACCGGGACGCTACCATTGAGTTTGATACCGTGCGGGACGCCGGCAACGAAATGTTGAGCATCGTGTTGAAAATTGACGAAGGCCCCAAGTACTACTACCGCAACATTAGCTGGGAGGGCAACTACCTCCATCCCTCCGAAAAACTCAACCGGATTCTGGGACTGGAAAAAGGAGATGTGTACAATCCCGAAGAGCTGGATAAAAAACTGAACGGGATTCCGGGCGGTGACGTGAGCTCCATCTACATGGACGATGGGTACCTGTACTTTCGGGTGAATCCTATCGAGAAAGCGGTAGAAGGAGATTCAATCGACATCGAGCTGCGGATTTATGAAGGAAAGCAGGCGACCATCAACCGCATCATGCTGAACGGAAACACCAAGACCAGCGACCGCGTGGTACTTCGGGAGCTATTTACGCTGCCGGGCCAAAAATTTAGCAAAACGGAGCTGATCAACACCCAGCGCCAGCTATCCCAAATGGGGTACTTTGATCCCGAGAAAATCCAGATCAACCCGATTCCGAACCAGGGAGACGGTACCGTGGACATTGAATATACCGTAGAAGAAAAACCCTCGGATCAGATTGAGCTCTCTGGCGGTTGGGGAGGGTACATTGGGTTTGTAGGTACCTTGGGGCTGGTGTTCAATAACTTCTCCATTCGCAACATCCCCAACCGCTCCACCTGGCGGCCATTGCCCTCAGGCGACGGGCAGAAGCTCGCCCTGCGTTTTCAGGCCAACGGGCGGCAGTTTCAGACCTACTCGCTTTCGTTTAGCGAGCCGTGGTTTGGCGGGAAGAAACCCATCAACTTTGGCGTAGCCCTGACCCGGACGGTCTACCGAATCAGCGACATCAACTCCTTTTACACGACGGGGAGTACGGCCAGCCTGAATAATTTTCTAGGCTCTTACTATAACAATGGGATCACCTTTTCGCTGGGGCGTCGCCTCCAAGTACCCGATCGCTTCATGGTACTTAGCCACTCGCTCTCGTTGCAGCGCTACCGCCTGGAGGACCTTGACTTTTTCAACATTGGCTACCGGAACGGCCGCTCGACCAACGTGACGTTTAACACCACGCTGTCGCGCAATACCCTCGATCAGCTACAATACCCGCGTAGCGGTTCGTCGATCGCTTTGAGTGGTACTTTTACGCCTCCTTACTCGGTACTGCGCCAGAACGGCTCCAGCGATTCGCAGGACAAGTTCAAGCTGGTGGAATACCACAAATGGATGTTTGATGGTACCTGGTACGCTTCCATTACTGGGAAACTCGTTGTGAGTGCCCGGGCGCACATGGGCTTCCTGGGTAGGTACAACAAAGATACGGAGATCAGTCCCTTCGGGCGGTTCATTGTGGGGGGCTCGGGCTTAGCCGGACAAGGGGCCTTTGCCCTGGCCGATCAGGATATTGTGGGTCTGCGCGGCTACGAAGATCGGAAAGTGGGTCCTCTCAACCAGAGTGGTAACCTTACCGGCGGTGGTGGGGTCGTTTATAACAAATTCGTCACCGAGCTGCGTTATCCCGTATCGCTCAACCCTCAGGCTACCATTTTTGTCCTTGGCTTCCTGGAAGGTGGAAACAACTGGGGTAACTACCGGGAGTTTAATCCCTTTGATTTGAAGCGCTCGGCAGGGGTTGGAGCCCGGATATTCATGCCAGCGTTCGGTTTATTAGGGATCGACTGGGGGTACGGATTTGACCGAATCCAGGGTGCCAGTCAGCGCAGTGGTGGGCAATTCCACTTTACCATCGGGCAGCAAATTCGATAATAATGCCGAAGGCTGTTCGTTATGTGTGCAAAAAAACGGTCTCCTCGCATGAATAAGTTCTTTATTTTAGTACTTTTGCCGTTCGTTTTACCGGGAATGGCTCAGGCTCAGAAATTTGGGTACGTGGACATGGCGTTCATCACCAGTAAAATGCCCGAATATCAGAAAGCCAAAGCCGAAATGAACCAGTTTTCGGAAAAATGGGCCAAAGAGATCCAGGACAAGTTTGCGGAGATAGACCGGTTGCAACGAGCCTTCATGGCCGAAGAAATATTGCTCACGGATGATTTGAAGCGCAAGCGCCAAAGCGAGATTAAAGAAAAGGAAATAGAGGCTCGCGAGTATAACAGCCGCGTGTTTGGAATGGACGGAATGGTGTTTGAGAAAAAAAAGGAGTTGATGAAACCCATTCTGGAAAGAGTACAACGGGCCGTAGACAAAGTGTGCGCCCAGCGTCGGCTTAATTTCCTTTTTGATAAATCCAGTGACGCCGTGCTGATCTACACGGACCCCCGCCACGACTACACCGAGTACGTCATGGAAGAGCTGGGCATTGACCTTAAAGCTGCCGTTGCTCAGCCCGTTAATGACCCCAGTAAACAAAGTAGCACAACCAAAAAACCTAAATAATTTTTATACAATGAAAAACAAGTTAAGTGCCTTGCTAGTGGTTTTAGCCATGGTAAGTACCCCTCTGCTGGCTCAAACTACGCCTACTACTGCCACACCCACTAAGATTGGCTATACCAATGTAGATTTTATATTGGAAGCTCTCCCTGATAGCAAAAAAATGCAAAATGAGCTGGAAGTAACGAAGGCTCAGCTGGATAAAGCGCTCCAAGATAAGTACAAGGAGTTTCAGGAGAAGCTGGATATTTATAACAAAGGAGCCAACAACATGTCGGACGTGATCCGGGCTGATAAGGAGAAAGAGCTCCAGAACCTGCAAACCAGCATTCAGGAGTTCCAGCGCAACTCAGAGCAGTCGTTCCAGAACAAGTACCAGCAGCTGTTACAACCCGTACTGGCCAAAATCAACGACGCCATTCAGGCGGTAGGGAAAGAAAATGGTTTCCTCTACATCCTGGATTCAGGCTCGGGTGGCGGTTCGCCCACGATTCTGTACGTTGGTTCGGAAGATTATAACGCCACGGATCTGATTCTTAAAAAAATGGGGGTTGATCCTAAAGCCGCCGCCCAGCAACAACCTGCTGCTACTACGCCGGCTTCGACAACAACACCTGCTAAGACGACAACAACTCCTCCTAAAAAATAAGGTACCTGAGAGTAGATGTCTTTGCGCAAGCGGGACTGGTCTAGCACCAGTCCCGCTTCTTTTTTATAGCTACTCCGGCACAAACAGGCATGCTCCTGATCTTCATCAGGATGGTAAGCTCGGGCTAGCGTCAAACCTCAGCGAGATTGATGTTCGGAGTCTCAAAGGTCAAAACTATGCGCTACGCGGTAGTACTAAACGAACTTTAGACAGTTGATTAAGGTAGTAGTAGTGTAGATTCAAAAATCTATATACGTTTTTGCTGAAAAGATTTATAGGCAAAGACCAGGTTTGACACAGAACCTATTTGCCAAAAGAGCAACTACCTTTGTGGAATAGTGATAAGATTCTTGAAGAAGGTACCTGGTTTATGTGCGTTCTTTAAATAGTACAAAATGGCTCGGAGGGTATCAACTTAGGTATAGCCCACAAAAAAATGAGGAGTATCATCCAGAGGGGCATACGGGAATTAGTAATTTTGCGTTTAGATCATTAGTATTCCGCGAATACTTCAATTAACAGAAATCAAAAGTCTATGTATTTCAACAAAAGACTCTGTTCACTGCTATCATTAGTACTGGGATTAATGCTACATCCGGTATGGGCCCAGGATGCATCATCTCAGTCGGCAGGCCTGCAGCTGATCTTGCCCGAGCAACTGGATTGGAATATCCTGGAAGAAGGGCAGGAGATCACGGTTGAATTAAAGGCAAAAGGAGGGAAGGGAGATATTGTATGGTTTACAATGCCTAAGGGCCGCCAAAAGGGAATGATATTTGATTCCTTGGGGCTTTTGAAGTGGACACCTTCTTACGATATTGCCGATCGGATCAATACCGTTAAATCGGTGCCGGTCGTTTTTGAAGTTCGTAACAACGCGGGTGAAACGGCCTACCAGCAGGTCGTTTTTAAGATTATACACGTCAACCGCCCGCCAGAGGTAGATGAGCTGCGTCCATTTTACGTACAATACAAGACGCTCAATACCTACCAGATTGACATGAACGCGGTACGTGATCCCGATAGCGATCCCATCGTGTTTGTTCCCGTAGCCGAACAAATGCCCGAAGGCATGAAAATCAGCGCCGCCGGAGAAGTAACCTGGGACCCCTCGCTCAAGCAATTTAATTTTTTGAAAGAGGGCGCACGCTACATTGAGTTTTACGTCGAGGATCAGCCTACGAAGGCTCGTACCAAGGGCCGCCTTAAAGTAGAGGCCACCACCCTGGACCTGGAGCCCGAGATCACGATTGTACCGAAGGATCTGGCCTATCGGATTAATGAGAATAGTACGGTAAATATCAAGTTTTTCTTGTCGGACCCTAATGGGGATGACGATATAGCCACGTTTGATTTTATCTCAGAAAACAGGAATGTTCCGGCCAGTGCGCTTAGAAAGAATACATCGACCAGCTACGAGTTTATTTGGCAGCCCGACTATGATTTTGTAAGAGACCCGCACGACACGCTTTCTTTCAATATTGTTTTTTACGTACTGGATAAATCCCAGAACCGGAAAGAGCGTAAGATCCGTTTTACTGTAAAGAATACCGTCAATGAGGCCCTGCGTGATCAGTATCAGTACTCGTTGTACCGAGGTGCTTTGGTGAATGCCTGGGGATTGCTGGAGCAGATGCGGGAGCGGGAAGAGTACCTCAAGAAGCAGTACCGTCGTGCCAAAAAAGGAAAGCAGCACCGCTCGGTGGTGAATGCTTCACTGGGAGCCACCACGGGTCTTTCGTCCGTCATTGCGGGGCCCGATAAACCGGCCTTGAAGAACAGCATCACGGCCGTAGGCGGTACTACCGTAATGACCATAGGTACCTTGGAAGCTACCGAGGTGATTGGCAAATCGACCAAAGATTTACTGGATCGGTTTAATTACGTCATGGAGAAGAAAAGCGAATTGCAGAATAAGGGCGATATCTTCGCGCGGGAGTATGCCCTTAAATCCGCTCGCCGGAGCCCGGACTTCATTCGTAAGCTGGACGAGTTTCGGGCTTTAATGAATCTTAGGGGACTGGTGGCGCTTGAACTAGACGCCAACTGGGAAAATAAGAAGGAAGCTACGGACAAAGCCATTCAACGAAGCTTCAAAGATTTTGCTCCTCTGAACGAGGAACAGCAATAGAAAAGAAAGACCAATCCGGTCTGTACATACTCAGAAATTGACTTACCAAAAAGGAAGCTTAGAGGCTTCCTTTTTGGGTATTATCGGGGTCTTCCTGTTCATTGGCAGTAGGTACTTCGGCATCGGGACTAAGTGGCGGTGCAGGCGTGTAGTCCTCAGAAACGCCAGAGGTACCTTCGGTATCCATAACGGCCGGATTGGTATAGTCTTCGTAGTCATCAGCTTCATAGCCTTCGTCGTCCGGATGCGAAGGAGTAAAGAAGTGGCTCTGAAAGACAAGGATTATACAAACGCCAACAAATATACAGGCATCGGCAATATTAAAAATAGGCGTAGAATAGTACTGCCCGCCCCAGAGGGGTACCCAGTCGGGAATGAAGCCCTCCCAAAAATCAACAAAAATCATGTCGATTACCTGCCCGTGAAACCAGGGTGTAGAGGCCCCTTCGGTTTTGATGTTGAACCAAACCCCGTAGAAAGTACTGTCGATGACGTTGCCCACGGCCCCGGCCAAAATCATGGCCAGCGCCCACAGCAAGCCCGAGGAAGCACCCCGCCGGGCCAGATTGATAAGGTACCAGCAAATAGCCCCCATGGCTACGAGCCGAAACAGAGTCAGGAAGAGCTTGCCGTATTCGTGGCTGAGCTGCATCCCGAAGGCCATGCCCGGATTCAGAACGTAGTGCAGCTTTAGCCAGTCGCCGACCAGCGAGATTTGTCCCGAAAACCCCGGCTCCATGTAGGTATGAACCAGGATTTTGGAAGCCTGGTCCAGGCCAATCAGAAACAGGCTGAAGAGTAAATATTTGGTTGGATTTCTTGATGGATTCATTCCGGAAGCGTTTGGAAATGCGGCTCGGGAAGCTTTAGAAGTACCTGCTGAAAGTACCCTCGGAAGTTCGCCTGTGCCTGCTACTTCATTGTTTTTTGCGCTTAATGCTGTGAACAATCTCTATTAAGACTGGCGCAAAAATAGTCCTTTTATTTTAGCTTACACAGTACCTACCCCACGACGTTCCATTTCTCGCTTCACCAGCAGGAATTCGCGGCTTGTTTGGCCAGAAATAGACTTGTTCTCTTCGGCTCGGCGAAACAGGTAAGGCATTACGGCATCAATGGGCCCGTAAGGTACATACTTGGCTACGTTATAGTGCGCCTTGGCCATATTATACGAAATGTTATCGCTCATGCCGAGTAGTTGCGCAAACCAAATCCGCGGATCGTTTTCGGCAATTCCCATTTTTCGCATTTTTTGGGTACAATACTGAGAGCTATACTCGTTGTGCGTACCCAGACAAAAGGAGATCGTATCGATATGATCCAGGCTAAAATCAATTGCCGCGTTAAAATCCTGGTCGGTAGCTTCCTTGGTAGCATGAATAGGATTACGGTATTCGTTTTCCCGGGCACGGATGCGTTCTTTTTCCATGTACGCCCCCCGTACCAATTTTCCACCCAGAAAGTACCCCTTTTCGCGCGCCTTTAAATAGGCGTTTTTATAAGCGTCCAGGGTCTCGTGCCGGTAAAACTGGTAGGTATTGTATACAAGCGCCTGCTTGGTATTGTACTTCTTCATCATGGCGTACGCAAGCTCGTCGATCACGTCCTGAATCCAGCTTTCTTCGGCATCTATAAAAATACGCACCCCCAGGCTGTGTGCCTGGCTACAGAGGCGATCTACCCGCTCGCGTACCCGCTCGTAAGCTTCCTGCTCTGGGGTAGTAAGTTCAGCCTTCCGCTGTACTTTTTCCAGCAGCTCAGCAGAGCCAATGCCCGTTACTTTGAATACCGTAAAAGGAATGTGGCGGGAGCGGGCGGCTTTGTGGATGGTGTGCACTAGCTCGGCCGTTGTTTCCTCAAAAGAGGCTTCGTTATCTTCCCCCTCTACCGAGTAGTCCAGAATCGTTCCTACCTCCGATTTCCCCAAAGTAGCGATCACCGATTCGCAGTCGGCAATGGTCTCACCACCACAGAATTGTTCAAAAATAGTGCTTCGAATAAGATTTTTTATAGGTAAGCGAAGTCTTAAGGCCAACTTTATAAAAAAAGTACCTAAATTTACCAGCCATGCCTGATTCATAAGGGCAAAGAGCCAATAGGTTTTGCGAAGTTGTGAATCGGACTTGGAAGCGAAGGCCACGGAAGTGTCTTCAAAAAATACAGGTGATACGTCTTGTTGTGCTACTGAAGCCATTTGTATAGTCAGTGGTTTTTTTCAATCGAGCCAAAGATATTAACTATCTCCATAACACGCGGTATACCGAAACAGTTTATGGGAAGTCAATACCTTTATTGTTGAAACAACAAATGTACGAGAAACAATTGTATTCTCGATTCATCCCCTAGAAATCTGTGATTATTAGTCTATTTATACAAGGTTAAGTTGTTGATTATGAATGCTTCGTTAGACATCCAGCCCCTTAGTAGCTGGATAAACACCGACGGTAAACCCTTGGTGATTGCCGGGCCCTGTAGCGCCGAAACCGAGGAGCAAGTTTTAGAAACTGCCGCCCAAATCAAGGAAGAGGGATTCGCGCACGTGCTCCGGGCGGGAGTCTGGAAACCACGTACTCGTCCGGGAAGCTTTGAGGGAATGGGAGAGGCCGCACTACCCTGGCTACAAGCCGCCAAAAAAGAAACCGGGCTTCCCCTGGCCATTGAAGTGGCTAATCCACAGCACGTGGAGCTGGCCCTTAAGTATGGCGTGGATATTCTCTGGATCGGTGCCCGCACCACGGTTAATCCGTTTAACGTGCAGGAACTCGCCGACGCTCTGAAAGGCGTGGATGTACCCGTACTGGTGAAAAATCCCGTAAACCCGGATCTGCAGCTGTGGATTGGAGCGCTGGAGCGCCTCAACCAGGCGGGCGTTAAGAAATTGGGAGCCATCCACCGCGGATTTTCCAATGCGCAGGAAACGAAGTTTCGTAATTCGCCCATGTGGCAAATTGCCATTGAGCTCAAGACCCTCTTCCCCCAGCTACCCGTAATCGGTGACCCCAGCCACATGGCGGGCAAGCGCGCTTACCTCTTTGAGGTAGCCCAACGGGCTTTAGACCTTAACTATGAAGGGTTGATCATCGAGTCGCACCGCGATCCGGACAAGGCGTGGTCGGATGCGTCACAGCAGCTTACTCCTGCTGCTCTGGGCGAAATGCTACACGAGCTACACGTACGCCGCAAAGAGTACGGCAGCGAGTACCAAACCCAGCTGGAGATTATCCGTAGCAAGCTGGACAACCTCGACCGCGAGCTCCTCGAAACGCTGGCGGCGCGGATGTCGCTGGTGGAGAAAATCGCCGAGTACAAGCGCGACAACAACGTGGCTGCTTACCAGGTAGATCGCTTCCGGGAGGTACTTAATACGCGCCAGGACTGGGGTAAGAGCCTCAACCTATTCCCGACTCTGGTCGACGAGCTGTTCAAGCTGGTACACATGGAGTCGATCCGGAAGCAAACCGAAGTGATGAACCAAGTGAGTGCCTAAGTAGTACTAGCTACTTTCAGGGTACCTTTATAGTAGAAAGGCCGCATCTCCATCGGATGCGGCCTTTCTCTTTTTCTCAGAATTCAAAGAAAGGCGGCTCCAGGCCATTGAGCCGCAGGTAAACGAGCGCCTGGGCGCGGTGGTGAGCCGTGTGCATGAAAGCCCTCAAAAGCAGGTCGCGGCCTGAGTGCTGCTTCCAATAACCGTGCTCGCCGTAGCCGGTTTGGTCCAACTGGTGATCGCTGAGCTGCTCGATGATGCCGGTACAATGATCGTGGCAGCTCGCGAAGTACCCCCTGACCGTCGTTCTGGCCAGGTCGGTCGGTTCGGGCAGAGGTACTTTGTTCAGAATCATCCCCATAAAGAAGGTGTTCCAATGCGCCGTGTGCGTAAAGAGTTTTCCAAAACTCATTTGGTCGGGCGTAGGTACGTAGCCGTAGCGGTCCTCGGGCATTTTATCCAGTACTTTCAGGCTGTAGTCCTTTGTTACTTGCCAGCGGTGCCGAAAATCCCGGAGGGCATCCGTTGAACCCTGAGCAGAATTTGCCAGTACGCCAGGCGCACCGAGCAGGAGACCACCACCTGCTAGAGTAAGAAGAGCATGCTTTCGATTCATCGTTCGGTCGGCGGGAAAGGTACTTTTGGTAAAGGAAGAAAAGTACCTTTCCTACCGAAGATGCACACCGGCAAAGCGCAGACGTAGGGTACTTCTACTAAAAACAGGTACTTGCAAGTAGGCCAGAAACCGGGGGCAATACCAAGAAAGGAAGTTAAAGTGGGGAAAGGTGAGGAATATCTTCGCCGGGTAGGCTTTTCAAAGAAATACAAACATGCAAGTACCCCGTCAGGGTTGTCGATGGGTGCGCCGAGGTACTTTGTCTAATATACAAGTACTTGATTTTTAGTAGTATAAAAAGTAGTTTTGGTATAAATAGGTACTTTAAAATAGTTATTCTTGTGGGTAATCGTGGAGGTAAGAAGTACCTGCTTTTCAAACCTGCCAGGGTGGTCTGCTGTTTTATAAGCTATGCATCTTGAACTATATACTAAGCAAAAGCAATGACTCTGATCGAACGAAAACCACAAATAGTAGAAGCGTGTAAGGCGCGGCTTAACGACAGCCTGGCCGTAATTCAGGAAGACCTGCGTCGACTGCGGGATGCTGCCGCCCACAACGCCGACGAAAACATGAGCGAAAGCTACGATTCAAACCAACAGGAAATGCTCAACGATATTTCCGACCTGGAATCTCACCTGAATTTTCTGGAAGAATCTGCCGCCCTGTTTAATCGGATCGACTTCAGCAATGGGCACGAAACGGTACAGCCGGGGGCCGTGGTGTTGACCGACCGGCTTCAATTTTTGGTGGGAGTAAGCGGTGAGTTTGAGAGCGATGGCGAAAAGTTTCAGGGAATTTCCGCTTCAGCACCCATCTACGCCGAAATGAAAGGCAAGCAAGCCGGGGACACGTTTTCGATGAACGATATCAAGTACAAAATCAAAGAAGTATACTGACGGCCTCTATACCGGCAGGTTTCGCGCTTTTTCTCCCAGATTAAAACAGCGGCGGCAACGCGCTTCGTACGAGTCGGTTTCGCCCAGCAGCACCCGCTCTTGCTGAGGAGAAAGCCGAAAGGAATGGGAAGCTACCTCGCCACAGACCATGCAGATGGCGTGCACCTTGGTTACGTACTCGGCTACCGCCATGAGCTGGGGCATGCAGCCGAAAGGCTGTCCCTGAAAGTCCATATCCAGCCCGGCAATAATGACGCGCTTGCCCGCATTGGCAAGGGTGTTACAGACGTCGATAATGGAGTTGTCAAAAAACTGCGCTTCGTCCATACCTACTACGTCGCAATTGCCCGCCAGCAGCAAAATTTCGGAGGCCGTTTGTACGGGTGTGGAGCGAATAGAGTTTTCGTTGTGCGAAACAATGTCTTCGGAGTGGTAGCGTTTATCAAGGGCAGGTTTAAAAATCTCTACCTGCTGGCGGGCAATGCGGGCGCGGTTGAGCCTTCGGATGAGTTCCTCCGTTTTGCCCGAAAACATGGAGCCGCAAATCAGCTCGATCCAGCCGGTACGGGGGTATAGGATTTCTTTTTTGCGGGAAGGTTCAATGAACATGATGGTATATTAAAGAAGCGATTGCGGTCGTGCCTATTTTGTATAACTTTACAAAGCAAACACATTTTTTTATTCCAGCCCCCTTACTCGTCCTTAAATTCGTATGCCGAATACTTTGAATCAAGCGGCCCTGAAACAATACGTGGCGCGCTTCACTGATACCGTTCTTTCCGATTTCTTTTCTGGCAAAAGTACCATTTCTGGCCCCGAGATCCTGAAAATCACTCCCTTAAAGCAAGTGAATTTGGGCGTGATTAGCCGGTTGTTTGACCAGTGGAAAGCCGACGCCAACGCCTTTCGCAGCCCGTACTTTGATTTTGAAAATGAAGAAGTAAAAAAAGCGCTGGAAAGCTTTATGAACACCGTGTCTCAGCACATTGCCGTAAAGCACGCCGACCTGGAGCCGCTGCTCAGTGAGTCGGTGCAGGATGCTTTGGTGTTGTTGTTAGCCCCGGCGGCCTATTTTGACGCCCGGCTGCGTTCCCTGCCCGACTTTGCTTTTACCTCCGAGCAGGCCCAGCAGCTGGTGAAGTATACGCATATACACAGTGGCGTGGCCAAGGCTCTTTCGTTACGCCTTACCGACAGCGGGACGAAATTTGTGTACGTGAATCAGGCCATTCGGTGGGTGACGGACATTCTTAGCAACGAGGCCGTGCTCGACGACAAAGAGCCTTACCTGCGCCAGTTTTCGGAGGTAGTGAGCCTGGACCCAGGTACCTTGGTGAAAGAATCCCATAAAGTCCCTATGGCACCAGTACCCGTACCGACGCCAGAAATAAATACAGAAAGGAAATCTTTTTTCGAAACGGCACTTTCTGAAAATACGGCGCCGCCGGTAGCCCCGTCGCCTGCCAAGCCGGAGCCTGCGCGGGTTCCTCCCGTCAAGGTACCTTCGGCCGAAGGCGAGTCGCTGAACAGCCGCTATAAAGTGGATATGCCACCCGTAGCCGAAGAAACGCTGTACGGTCGGGTGCAGGTGAAAGTAGAGAGTATTGCTAATAGTATAGCACTCGGGCAGCGATTTATGTTTGTAAACCAACTCTTTGGCGGTAGTACCGAGGCCTTCGAAGAGTCCATTCGGGAGCTGGACCGGGCGGCTAACTTCGAGGAAGCCCGCGATCTGATGTCCTATACGTTTGCTTCCAGGTACCTCTGGGACATGAGCAGCGACGCCGTGGCGGATTTATTAGCCATTGTAAAGAGGAGGTTTCACTAGGCGTTGCGGCGCACCAAGCTCCGCAGCTACCAAACCGGTCAGGATGATTTGAGGTGTAAAAGGTATGTGTTGGTCCGGAAAGTACCCTTTGCTTTGGTACTTGGTGCGCTGCTGGCCGGAAGGTTGCCCGTAGTGGCTTCGGCAGACGTATTCCCAATCGGAGCTCGGGCTTGGAGCCTGGCGAATGCCGTCGTGGCGCAGTCCAATCGTTATGCTATCTTCAACAACGTAGCCGGGCTGGCGGGGGTAGATGAGCCCTCGCTTTTTTCGTCCTACCATTCTCACTACGGTTTTGAGGGGCTGCATACGCTGGCTTTTGGGGCGGTAGTACCCCTGCACGAGGGCCTGACGGGCGGCTTCAGCGTCCAGCGCTTTGGCGACGAGCTCTACAACGACCTAGCACTGGGAGTAGGAGTAGGGCACCGGATCAACTGGGTAAGCCTGGGGATAAAAATAAACTACGTACAGGTAGCCGCCAATGCTGCCTCGCTGGCCATAAGCCGCAAAGCCGTAGCCGTAGAGCTGGGAGGAATAGCGCGGCTCAACGCTCAGCTGACCTTGGGCGCGCATCTTTATAATGTTACGCAAAGTACCTACTCGGGCGAAACAACGGCCCGCCTGCCTACCCTCCTCAAGACCGGCCTGACCTACGAGCCTTCGCAGGTACTTCGCCTCAGTGCGGAGCTGTATAAAGATACAGACTATCCGCTGTCGCTGCGCACGGGTTTGGAATATGAGGTAGTTTCGAATGTTTTTTTGCGTACGGGCATTGCCACCAAGCCTCATACCAACCACTTTGGGGCGGGCTTCCTAGCCCGGCAGTTTGCCATCGACTACGCCCTTCATACCCATTCACAGCTCGGCTGGTCGCACCACTTTACGTTAGGCTATGCGTTGGAAAAGAGCAAAAAGAAAGCCCTGGAATAAGACGGCAGGTACTTCGTATGGCCGCGTAAAGTACCCATAGCTACTTTACAGCCACGGCTTCCACCATCGCTATGTACTGCGCAATGCCCGCCTCGATTTCGTGGAGGTAGATGAATTCATCGGCCGTATGCGAGCGCTCGGAGTGGCCCGGCCCCATTTTGAGCGAGGGGCAGTCGAGCAGCGCCTGGTCGGAGGTAGTAGGGGAGCCGTAGGTTTGGCGCCCGAGCGCCACTCCCGCCTGCACAATGGGGTGCTCCACCGGAATACTCGATGGCCGCAGCCGCACGGAGCGCGCCTGCACCTCCGACTCGATGTGTTCTTGGATAATCTCGACAATTTCTTCCAAGGTATACTGCTCCGTCACCCGCACGTCGATCGTAAAGGTACAGGCGTCGGGTACCACGTTGTGCTGGGTACCGGCGTTCATGATCGTAACCGACATCTTGATGGGCCCCAGCGTCGGCGACACCTTCGGAAAGCGGTAGTTGGTGATCCAGGTGATGTCACGCAGTGCTCTGTAAATGGCATTGTCGCCCTCTTCCCGCGCGGCGTGGCCCGATTTCCCTCGGGCCAGGCAGTCAAGTACCAGTAAGCCTTTTTCGGCTACGGCCAGGTGTAGCTGGGTAGGTTCGCCCACAATCGCAAATTCGAGCGGGGGCAGCTCCGGTACTACTATTTCCAGGCCTTCTTTGCCCGAAATCTCCTCCTCGGCGGTAGCTGCCAAAGCTATGTTATAGGAGAGATGAGGGTTGTTGTAGAAGTGGCAAAAAGTGGCGATGAGTGCTACCAGACAGCCACCGGCGTCGTTGCTGCCGAGGCCGTAGAGTTTCCCGTCCCGCACCAGCGGCTCAAAGGGGTCCAGCGTCCAGGACTTATTAGGCTTTACGGTGTCGTGGTGTGAGTTGAGCAGCAGGGTAGGTTTGGCGGGGTCGAAGTGCTGGTTCAGCGCCCAAATGTTATTTTTTTTACGCTGAAAAGGTACCTCTTTTTTACGAAGAAAATCCTCGATCAGCGCGGCCGTTTGGTCCTCTTCCCGGCTGTACGAAGGCGTGGAAATCAGGCTTTTGAGTAGGTCGGTAGCTTCCTGAGTAAGTACTTTTAGCGTAGATGTAGCCGTTGATGAATGCATAAGAATCAAGCTCGTGTCGGAGTAAGTCTTTACCCAAATGTACAAAATAGGCGCGGATAAACGGGCGGCAAGTTCGGGAGGAATGGTGGCTTTCTCAATTAATAATTCCTTAGAAGCCTTCAAAAAGCCGCTGGAAAGTATTCCTCACTACGCCCAGGTACCCTGGCGCGGGTACCCAAAGGTACCTGCAAGTACCTCTTTAATCGCTCGAAACCAAAGAGGTACTTTTACCAACGTACCTGCCCGTCGCCGCGCACGATCCACTTTTCGGTAACGAGTTTTTCCAGCGCAAAAGGCCCGCGAGCGTGTAGCTTCTGGGTAGAAATCCCGATCTCGGCCCCTAGCGCAAACACCCCGCCGTCGGTAAAGCGGGTAGAAGCGTTGGCGTAGACGGCGGCGGCATCTACCTCGTTCAGGAAGCGCTCGATGGCCGCCGCGTTTTGCGACACGATGGCCTCCGAGTGCCGCGACGAATGCGCCTGAATGTGCACCAGCGCTTCTTCTACGCCCTCAACTACCTTAACGGAGCATTTGAAATCCAAAAACTCGCGCCCAAAGTCCTCGGTCTGGGCGGGCTGAAGGTAGGGGTACCTGGCGCGTTGCAGAATGGGATAAGCCGCTTCGTCGGCAAAAATTTCTACGTTGTATTTTTCCAAATCCTCTTTTAGCGTTGGCAGGAAGTCGGCCGCTACGGCGCGATCTACCACGATGGTGTCCAGTGAGTTGCAGACCGAAGGGCGCGATACTTTCGCATTCACCACAATGGCCCGGGCTTTTTCCAGGTCGGCGGTTTGCTCCACGTAGGTATGACACACGCCCGCGCCGGTTTCGATGGTGGGTACCAGCGAATTTTTACGCACAAACTGAATCAGGCTTTCCGAGCCGCGCGGAATAAGCATATCCACGTAGCGCGTAGCGGTCAGGAGCTCGGCGACAAATTTCCGGTCGGTAGGCAGCAGCAGTACGGCCTCGGCAGGTACCTCAAATTCCGCCAGCGACTGGTGGATGAGCCGTACCAGGTACTCGTTGGAGTGCGACGCTTCCTTGCCGCCTTTGAGCACGCAGGCGTTGCCCGAGCGCAGGCAGAGCGCGGCTACGTCCAGCGTCACGTTGGGGCGCGATTCGTAGATAACCCCCACCACGCCCAGCGGCACGGCGATTTTTTGGAGACGAAGGCCCTGCTCGATGGTTCTTTCCAGAAGCACCTGTCCG
Organism: Rhabdobacter roseus; assembly: GCF_014202275.1. Classification (GTDB taxonomy): domain Bacteria; phylum Bacteroidota; class Bacteroidia; order Cytophagales; family Spirosomataceae; genus Rhabdobacter; species Rhabdobacter roseus. The sequence continues at coordinate 627,419 of NZ_JACHGF010000001.1, forward strand.
GTGGGATCGGGTAGTTGGGCTACGTCCCGCAGGCTCTGCGCCAGCCCCTGGATACGGGCTTCGTTGAGCAGTAGGCGGTCTTTCTTCGGGTCGGCGTTGTCCATGCGGTCCAGATCCTTGCGGTTTTCGGCCCGGATGGCGTCGGTATGGGCAAGTACCTGCTCGGCCAGGTGGTTCAGCAGCGCGGCTTTTTGGGCGTCCGGGAGGTTCCGTACGGCGGCGGCGGCCGTTTGGGTTTTAGCGAGAAGCGGGATAATGGATTCCATCAGAGTAGTACGATGTCGTTGGCGTGTGCCACCTCAAAGTTAAGCGTTTTTAAGTTAGCCAGGATCGAGCGCGAGTCGACGCGCGCCCGCGCCACGGCCACCATCTGCTGGTCGGGGGCGAAGATCTCAATGATTTCACCCGCTTCAAACTCGCCCGTCACTTCAAGTACCCCAACGGCCAGCAGGCTTTTGCGTTTGGTCAGTGCCTGGGCGGCCCCGTCGTCGATGCGAAGCTTACCGGCCACCAGCCCGCCGCTGCCCAGCCAGCGCTTGCGGGCCGAGAGGGTACTTGGCTGGGCCGCAAACTCGGTACCGGTTTCGCCCCGCAGCGCGCGCAGCAGGCCGTCGGGCTCTTTGGTACCAAATATAACTACCCGGATGCCCATGCGGGTGGCGAGCTTGGCAAAGGTAAGCTTAGAAGCCATGCCGCCCAGCCCCAGCGCCGACTTTTCGGTACGCACAAACCGGAACACCTCACTCACGCTGGGTACTTTGGGAATAATGCGGGAGGCTTCGTCCAGCAGGCCCCCCACGGAGGTACATAGCATGAGGACGTCGGCCCCGAAGCCCGCCGCCAGGAGCGTCGCCAGTTCGTCGTTGTCCGAAAACTTCAGCTCGCGGTCACTCACGACGTCGTTCTCGTTCACGATCGGGATAATGCCGTTGTTCCAGAGCTCCTGGTAGGTACTTTTTAGTTGCAAAAACTGGTGCCGGTTGGCAAAGTGCTGGCGCTCGCAGAGGCTCTGGGCAATGGCAATGCCGTAGGGCACAAACTGGCTGGCATAAATCCCCACGAGCAGCGGGTTGCCCACCGAAGCCGCCGCCTTGCGTTGCGTGATGGTTCCTTTGTAGTCATGAATGTAAGCTTTGCCCGCTCCTACGGCCCCCGAAGACACCAGGATGATCCGGTAGTCGGGATGCAACACGGATACCTGCCGGGCTATGTCGGCAATAATGGCCAGGTCAGGCTCGCCGGAGGGGCGAGTAATGGAGGCAGTTCCGAACTTAATAACCAGAATGGGCTTTACCACAGCGTTTTGCGAGAGTAGGGGCTATACGAAGCGCCAAAATTACGTCAATACGTTGTGAAATGGCAGCAGTAGGGGTACTTTTCGCCGGAGAAGTTTAGCGTTGGAAGAGGTGCTCGACGTCGGGCTCGGTAAAACGCGCTTTGGTGGCAATGGCTTTACGGAGGCGGGCCATGTATTCGGATTTGGGGATTTCGATCGCTCCGAAGCGGCGTACGTTGTCGTTGATAAACTGCGTATCCAGCAGTAGGAATTTTTGCTTTTTGAGAAGCTCCATGAGGTAGTGAAAGGCGACTTTGGACGCTCCGCTTACCTTATAAAACATCGATTCGCCAAAAAAAGCCGCCCCGATGGCCACGCCGTACAGGCCACCCACCAGGCGTCCCTCCTGGTACGTTTCGATGCTGTGCGCAAAGCCCAGTTTGTAGAGGTCGGTGTAAGCCTGGATAATGTCTTCCGAAATCCAGGTACCTTCTTCGGTGTGGCGCGCAGCGGCGCAGCCGCGCATGACGGCTTCGAAGTCGGTGTCGATGCGTACCTCAAAGGCACCTTTGTTCAGGCTCGGGCGTAGTGATTTAGGGGAGTGGTACGTATCAATGGGGATCACCGCGCGCGGGTCCGGCGAATACCAGTAGAGGGTATTGTCGGCGTCGGCCATCGGGAATATTCCGTTGATGTATCCGTAGATAAGATCGTCGGCGGTCAGTTGCGTCATATAGGGTAGGTCTAGGTACTTCGCACCAGCATTTATTACTTTAAAACGAGGTAGTTAGGCTCGTATCGCCTTATTTCCGGAGGTATCGGTGTCAATGAGAAAAGTAAAAATAAGGCATTTTAAGTAGGTGTTAGCAAAGTTACAATAATAATTTTTGGCAAACACTTATTTGGATAAAAATTTGATAGTCAAACACTTATGTTTGACTATCAAATCAGTATGATTAAACAAAAAGGTATATATGGCAATATTTTATAGAGATTTGTGGCACGTTGGATCAACAAGAGAAAGGAACCATAAAAATATATTTTCGGTTTCTTTGGGGTGAATCTATATTTTTTACAAAATTTGCATCGTTTTAAAGGCAAAACATTCCCAATGAACCACAGCGTGCTACTCGTTGTCTTCCATACTACCCCTTTCCGATTTAGGTCCGTCAGGACCATCTAACCTTCTTTTGCCTACGTGGCAAAGTTTTTTCTGCCCATTTCTTCCAGTACCATTTAGTTTAGTAAGTCATCCATCCTTTTGGTGTTAATTCCCAGGCGATCGTATTTGCTGAGGAAGGGAGTCATTTTTTTCGGAGAAAAGTAACCATGAAAAATACAGAATTGTACGGCGGCGAGTTTTTAGTACAAGTTGCCAATGAAAACCACCTTCATTTTGCCGAAACCATCTGCGACGAGATGCAGGAAAGCGCCAAGCAGCGTGGAACGGGCATTGCCAAACGCTCGCCGGTGTACCTGATGGAAAAGATGGTAGAAGGCAAAGCCATTATCGCCACCACCGTGGAAGGAGAGTGGGTAGGATTCTGCTACGTTGAAACCTGGGAACACGGTAAATTTGTGGCCAATTCCGGCCTCATCGTTCGGCCTGAGTACCGCAAAAGCGGCATTGCTAAAGCCATCAAAGCGAAGGCTTTTGAGCTATCCCGCAAAAAGTACCCCCACGCCAAAATCATCGGGATCACGACCAGCCTGGCGGTGATGAAGATCAACTCGGACCTGGGCTACGAACCCGTTACGTTTGACGAGCTACCCGCCGACGACGCCTTCTGGAAGGGCTGCGCCAGCTGCATCAACTACGACATCCTGACGCGTACGGGCCGTAAACACTGCCTGTGTACGGGCATGATGTACAATCCCGAAGAAGCTAAGAAGGCAGAGCAAGATCACGATAAGGAGCCTAGCTGGAATTTTCTGAAGGAGTCTAAACTATATGAGCGCTGGATGCGCATCAAGCAGCGCGTACTATTGCGAAGGGAAGAGCGCGCCAAAAAGAAAAACACCGAAGCGATGCTAGTACCGTAGGGTACTTTGTATAGAAGAATATAGCACCTTGAAAAAGACCTCGCTTCGGTAAATGTTCTAGCCCGTAGCGAGGTCTTTTTATTAACTTGCGAAAAATTTTCTCGGAAGAAAGTACCCTTAGAGTACATTATTTAGTTGATAGTAATTTTTGAAGTAGATTAAAACCAAACGATGTCGTCACAACCCAAAGTCGTATTAGCGTTCAGCGGAGGCCTGGATACCTCCTTTTGTGTAAAGTACCTGGCCGAAGACCGCGGCTACGAGGTATATTCCGTACTGGTCGATACGGGCGGATTCTCGGAAGAAGAATTGCAGGCCATTGAAGCCAACGCCTACGCGCTGGGCGTGAAACACCACACGGCTGTTTCTAAGACGCGGGAGTACTACGAGGATTGCCTCAAGTACCTCATCTTTGGGAATATCCTTAAAAATAATACCTACCCGCTTTCGGTCAGTGCTGAGCGGATTTTCCAGGCCGTAGCCGTAGCCGAATACGCCCGCGAAATCGGCGCGCAGGCCATTGCCCACGGCAGCACCGGCGCCGGTAACGACCAGGTGCGCTTCGACATGGCGTTTCGGATCATTGCGCCTGAGGCCGAGATCATCACGCCCATCCGGGATTTGAAGCTATCGCGCGAGGCCGAGATCGAGTACCTGACCCAGAAGGGCGTGCAACGCGACTGGAAAAAGGCCGAATACAGCATCAACAAGGGCTTGTGGGGTACTTCGGTGGGGGGCAAAGAAACCCTGACTTCCCAAAAGTACCTGCCCGAAACCGCCTGGCCCACGCCCGTCAGCAAAACCGAAGAGGAAACCATCACGCTTACGTTTGAGAAAGGAGAACTTGTAGGCCTGAACGGCGAAACGCTGACGCCCGTGCAGGCTATTCAAAAGCTGACCGAACTGGCCCAACCCTTCGGCATCGGGCGCGATATTCACGTGGGGGATACCATCATCGGCATCAAGGGACGGGTTGGATTTGAGGCGGCAGCCCCGTTGATTATCATCAAGGCGCACCATACGCTGGAGAAGCACGTCCTGACCGAGCAGCAGCTTTACTGGAAGGAGCAACTCGCCAACTGGTACGGCAGCCTGCTGCACAAAGGGCAGTTTGTGGAGCCCGTGATGCGCAACATCGAAACCTTCCTGACCGACACCCAGGCCCACGTGACGGGCCAGGTACATGTACGTTTGGCTCCGTACCGCTTCTACGTAGAAGGCATCGAGTCGCCCTACGACCTGATGTCGTCCGTCTTTGGTAGCTACGGCGAAATGAACAACGCCTGGACCGGCGACGACGTACGCGGCTTTTCCAAAGTGGCTTCCAACCAGGTGATGATTTATCAGAAGGTAAGTGAGCTGGCGGAAAAAAACTGAGAATTGGTACAAAAATACGCTCGTACCGGAGGAGTGCCTCCCGGCGTGGCGACGCCCGATTTGCAATGGGTACGTCATCCACTAGCGTTTAAAACGCAAATTAGATACAACCCCGATTACAGATCGGGGCTAGCTTGAACTCATGAACTCATCTACTCATAAACATAAAGAGGCGGCTATACAGGTAGGAATCGTCGGAGCGGCGGGCTATACGGGCGGCGAATTGCTTCGTATATTGCTCAACCATCCGCACGCTACCATCGCCTTTGCGCACAGCAACAGCCAGGCGGGTAAGCCCGTTTACGCTACCCATACCGACTTGCTGGGCGATACTGACCTGGAATTCAGCGGGGGCGACATCGCTCCTTTGCTTGAAGCCCTCGATCGCACGGGCGTGGGGGTACTTTTCCTGTGCTCGGGGCACGGCGAATCGCGCAAGTTTTTGGCGGCGCATCAGGTACCTGACAGCATCCCGGTCATCGACCTCAGTACTGACTTCCGCGACGAATCGGAAGGCTTTGTGTACGGCCTGCCGGAGCTCCAGCGCGAGGCGATCCGGCAGGCGCATAAAATTGCCAATCCGGGCTGCTTTGCCACGAGCATTGAGTTGGCGTTACTGCCGCTGGCCCAGGCCGGACTAGTGCAAGCCGACGTACACGTAAGTGCCGTGACGGGAAGTACCGGGGCGGGGCAAGCCCTAAGTACCACCACGCACTTTAGCTGGCGCAACAACAACCTCTCGATCTACAAGGCTTTTACGCACCAGCACCTGAAGGAAATCCGGATGAGCCTGACCAAGCTGCAAGGTACCTTTGCGCAGCCGGTGCATTTTATTCCCTACCGGGGTGACTTTACGCGCGGCATCATGGCCAACGTCTATACGCCCTACGAAGGTACTTTGGAAGACGCCCTGGAGCTCTACCGAGACTACTACGCGGCGCATCCGTTTACGCACGTGAGCGTCAATGCCATTGATCTGAAGCAGGTAGTGAATACCAACAAATGCCTCGTTCACCTGGAAAAGCACGACGGACAACTGCTCATCACGAGCATCATCGACAACCTCACCAAGGGTGCCTCCGGGCAGGCGGTACAGAACATGAACTTACTTTTCGGCCTGCCCGAAGACGCGGGCCTGCGGCTCAAAGCCCCGGCTTTTTAAGGAGTTGGAAGTGTAAGCGTTTTTAGAAGGAATAAAAACCTGCTTATTAATACAACGTTGAAATCCTAGTACTATGGAAGAGCTGTTAACCAAATACCGGGAACTTAGCCAAATCCATCGGCAGCAATTGTTGGCATTTATGGATAATCTACTGCTTGAGCAAAAGCTTGAAGAGTCCAAAGGAGACCTGTCGGGCTGGAAGCGAAAGATCAGAGATGTGTCGGTATGGGATGAGGAAGAAATTGAAAAAATGAAAGCAACCATAAAACAGTACGGCCAGTGGCAAGCTCCCAAATGGTAATAGATACGTCAGTATTCATTGAACACCTTCGGAAAAAGAACAAAGCCGAGAGTCAATTGGCACTTTTACCGAATGATGCCTTACTGTTTGTTTCCTCAGTGACTGTATTTGAATTAATGATGGGAGTTACCGATGCTCAGAAACAAAAGGATGTTGACGTTTTATTGAGCGCAGTAACGATTCTCCCATTTGATCAATTGGCTTCTCAAAAGGCGGCTGACATTTATCACTCTTTGCGAAGGCGTAACTAACTGATTGAGTTTCGAGACATTTTTTCGCCGCTACGGCTATAAACTTGGGATTACCTATCAAAACGCTAAATATTAACCACTTTCAAAGAATAGAAGGATTGAAACTTATTTAAATAGTAAGAAATCAATTCTCAATAGCAACCATCAACTAGGCAACCAATGAATCACTTATTCGACGTTTATCCGCTTTACGATATAGAGCCCGTTAAGGCAGAGGGCAGCTACCTTTGGGACAAGCAAGGTACCCGCTACACCGATCTCTACGGAGGCCACGCCGTCATTTCGGTGGGGCACGCACACCCGTACTACGTGGAGAAGCTCACGCAGCAGCTCCGGGCCATCAGCTTCTATTCTAATTCCGTCCAGATCCCTTTGCAGGAGGAGCTGGCCGAGAAGCTAGGTACTTTGTCGGGCTATCCCGACTACCGGTTGTTTCTGTGCAATTCGGGCGCGGAGGCCAACGAAAACGCCCTGAAACTGGCTTCGTTTCATAATGGCCGTACCAAGGTGATCGCTTTTACGAAGTCGTTTCACGGGCGTACGGCCGGTGCCGTGGCCGTTACTGACAACCCGTCGATTGTGGCCCCCGTCAACTACAAGGAGCACGTCACGTTCCTGCCTTTTAACGACGCGGCCGCGGCCGAAGCTGGCATTACGGACGAGGTTTGCGCTGTGATCGTCGAGGGTATTCAGGGCGTGGGGGGCATTCAGGTTTGTTCGGACGAATTCTTGCAAACGCTCCGCCGGAAGTGCGACGAAACGGGCGCGGTACTGATCCTGGACAGCGTGCAGTGCGGCTACGGGCGCACGGGGCGTTTCTTCTCGCACCAGTTTAGCGGCATCCACCCCGACCTCATGACGATGGCCAAGGGCATGGGCAACGGCTTCCCGATCGGGGGGGTACTTATTGCGCCGAAGTTCAAGGCCAGCTACGGGCTGCTGGGTACTACCTTTGGCGGCAACCACCTGGCTTGTGCGGCGGGCGTAGCGGTACTGGATATCATGAAAGAAGAAAACCTGATCGAAAACGCGGCTCGTATGGGCGAGTACCTCATGCAGGGTATCCGGGAAATCGGCGGCTACAAGGAACTGCGCGGTCGTGGTCTCATGATCGGGATCGAGTATGACTTTCCGGTCAAAGACCTGCGTAATAAACTACTCTTTGAGCATAAGCTTTTCACGGGTGTGGCGGGAGCGAATACCATTCGTCTGCTGCCTTCACTGGCGCTGGGCCAGGCCGAAGCCGATGCGTTTCTGGAGGCTTTGCAGGTATGCCTGAATGTCGAAGTAAAGGGCGCATAGCTATCGTGTGGCCGCATTCAGTAAGTACCTTTGCAAGTACCCCAAACCAGGACACTCCGCCTTTCAAAAATTTTGATAAACCAACCAATGAACCACTTCCTTTCCATCCACGACGTAGCCGATGTTCATCAGTTGATTACCAGTGGAATTATTGCCAAACGAAACCCTTTTTCCGACCAGCAAATGGGCCGGAACAAAACCATCGGGCTGCTTTTTTTTAATTCAAGTCTACGAACGCGCATAAGTACCCAGAAAGCAGCCCAGAACCTGGGCCTGAACGTGATCGTGATGAACGTGGGGCAAGATAGCTGGGGGCTGGAAATGGAAGAAGGCGTGGTGATGAACGGCAACAAGGCGGAGCACGTGAAGGAAGCGGCCGCCGTCATCGGGAGCTACTGCGACATCATCGGCATACGCTCCTTCGCCGAGCTCCAGGACCGCGACAAGGACTACGCTGAACTGGTATTTCAGCAGTTTAAAAAATACGCCAACGTACCCATCGTGAACCTGGAGTCGGCCACGCGGCACCCGCTCCAGTCGCTGGCCGACTGCATTACGATTGAAGAATTTAAAGTAAAAAAACGCCCCAAGGTGGTACTTACCTGGTTGCCGCACTTCAAGGCGCTGCCGCAGGCCGTGGCCAACTCTTTCTGTGAGTGGATGAACCACATGGACGTAGAGCTGGTGGTGACGCACCCCGAGGGCTACGACCTGGCCCCGCAGTTTGTGGGTAACGCGCAGGTGGTTTATGACCAGGACAAGGCGCTGGAAGGGGCGGATTTTGTATACGGCAAAAACTGGTCGTCGTACCAGGAGTACGGAAGGGTACTTAGCCAGGACCCATCCTGGATGCTCACGGAAGCCAAAATGGCCCTGACCGATAACGGGAAGTTTATGCACTGCCTGCCGCTGCGCCGCAACATGAAAGTAGCCGACGAAGTACTGGACGGCCCTCGCTCACTCGTGATCGAGCAGGCCGCCAACCGCGAGTGGGCCGCCCAAGCCGCCCTCAAAGAGGTACTTTTAGGCATGCTCGAGGAATGATTTTTATCTCTTTATAGCATCAAGCAAACGCGCGAAGTACCTACTACTTCGCGTTTTTCTTTTTAGAACCAAAAAGCGAAGCAAAATGGCCATCCACATCGGCACATCAGGCTGGAGCTACGATCACTGGCAGGGGGTACTTTACCCGCCGGATACGCCCGTGGCGCAGCGGCGCGACTACTACGTGCAGCACTTTCGCACCGTCGAGCTCAACAGCAGCTATTACCACTGGCCGCGCGTGGCTACCTTCGCGTCCTGGCGTCAGCGCCTGCCCGAGGGCTTTCTGCTCACCGTAAAAGCGCCCCGCGGGCTGACGCACGCCAAAAAACTCTACGCACCCGAGCGGTGGCTCCACCGCATCAAAACCTGCTGGCACACCCTGGGCGACAAGCGGGCTATTTTGCTGGTGCAGCTGTCGCCCCTCTTTGCCTACGACTACGACCGCCTGGCGTACTTCCTGGACCAGGTACCCCCCTGGCTACGGACGGCCGTGGAGTTTCGGCACCCGAGCTGGCACCAGGATTCTATATTTTCTTTATTGGAACAACACCAGGCCGCCTACTGTATCATGAGCGGAGCGCATTTGCCCTGTATCCTGCGCGCTACGGCCGCTTTTGTGTACGTACGCCTGCACGGGCCCGACACCGACTGGCTCTACGGCGGTTCCTACTCCGACCAGGACCTGCGCTGGTGGGCCGACCGCCTGCGGGAGTGGGAGCAGGCGGGCAAGGAGGTATTTGTGTATTTCAACAACGACGGCGGTGGCAATGCCGTCCGCAACGCCTGGACGTTGCGGACGCTGGTGGGGCAGTGAAAAGTAAGACCTGAAGGTACTTGGTCAAGCACTCACTGTGGCCGAGGTTTACGGCGGCATCTTTTAAAAAGTACCCCTTCCCGCTACATTTTTTCCCAGCACGGCCTGCTGCACCATCAGGAACTCAACCACATTTTCGGGGTCGAGGGCTCCCACTATTTGTCCGTTGCTACGTACCAGCGCGAAGCTTTTTTTCTGGGTCTGCATCAGCTGCCAGGCTTCCTGGAGCGGGAGCGTAGCGTCCAGGTACAGGATGTCGGGGTCCATGACATCTGACAGAAAAGCCGCGTTGCCCCGCTCGGCCAGGCCCTTGATGAGCGTCTCGCGTGAGAGGGTACCCACGGGTTCTTTGAAGGTATCTACGATCAGGAAGTTCCGGTTCTGGCTGTCGAGCAAGAGCTGGACGGCGTCCTGTACCAAGTCGCTTTGGTGGAGCGTGGGGTAGGTACTCATGCTTACTTCGCTCACGGTATGGCCCTGAAAAGCCGCGCTGGTTTGGACGTGGGTCGTTTCCTGCTGCGCTCCCAGAAAGATAAAAAGGCCTATGAAAACCAAAAAAGGATTACCAAAGAAACCCAAAATAACGAATCCAATGGCCAGGAACTGCCCAATGGATGCCGCGATGCGCGTAGCCCGTGCCCGCTCCATCCGAAATGACAGCAGTGCCCGAAGTACCCGTCCGCCGTCCATCGGGAACGCCGGAATGAGGTTGAACAGCGCCAACCAGCCGTTGATGGCCAGCAGGTTGATCAAAAAGGTACTTTGGTTGATCGCCGCCAGCTCAGTGAGCTCGTCGGTAGAAGCAGGAAATTTTACAAACGGAATAAGGACCAGCATAATGAGCAAATTCACCAGAGGCCCCGCCAGCGCCACTACCAGTTCTTCGGAGGGCTTTTCAGGAATGCGCTCCAGGCTGGCCACCCCGCCAATGGGTAGTAGCGTGATGCTACGGGTGGGGATGCCGTAGCGCCGGGCGGCCAGGGCGTGGCCTAGCTCGTGCAGCACCACGCAGGCAAAGATAGCCAGCGTAAAAAGTACCATCCAGATGGTCTGGGAGGTACCTTGGTTCATCGTCGAAAAAATAACGTAGACGAGCAGAATGGCGAACGTCCAGTGGATAGAAAGGCGTATGCCCGCAATCTTTCCAAGATTGAGTGAATATTTCATCGTAGTGTTGTTTTCAAAAACAAGGTCGTTTTTACCACAAAAAAAGCGGAAGAAGTACCTCCCTTCTTCCGCTCCTTTCCCTAAAAAGGATGTGCCATGCCGGGTGTTAGTCGGCGATTTCGGCGTCTTCCAGGATGTAGTTCATCTGGTAAATATCGTCGGCGTTCAGCTTGAGGGTACCTTTGAAGGTCAGCCGCTCGTCGGTTTTGAACTTGCGCGTATTTTTCTTGAATTGCAACGACATCACCGACTCCGGCCCCGCACCCCCGCAAAAGAAGCAGGCGCTGTACGGAAAGGCCGAAAGTACGTACAGGTTGGCGTCGAGGTCGATGGGAAGTACGTAGCCCGTAATGGATACTTCTTTGTTGCTCAGCTTTTGTATAGCCGGTCCAAAAGTAGGGTAGAGCATATAAACCTGCTCTTCGGCGTACCATTTCTTTTTGAAGGTTACATCACGCAGCGTTTCCCAGGTAACTTTCACGGGGGCATACGCCGGGGTAAAGGCCAGCAGAGATATAGCCAAAAAGGGAAGTATGATTCGACTTAGCGCTTTCATGAGTAGCCAGGTAGTTGTGTTTTTATTGTTGTAACAAAATTAAAACGAATCCCTTACAAAAACCAATATCAATCTTCGGCCAGGGTACGGGAAATGTTGAGCCGGTAGATGCCCAGCGAAGGCAGTGCCGCCGCCAGGGCCCCAATAAGTAACGCCGCTAGTAGGAGATAAAGTTCTTCGGGAAGGAGCGTGAGGCCGCTGAACGTATAGTGGTAGTCCTGCTCGGCGGCCCGGCTGAAGAGCCACAAACCGACCCGGCTGAGCAAAGTACCCGCTATAAAGCCCACCAGCGCCAGCACCAATCCTTCGAGCAGGAGCATCAGGAAGAGCTTGCTGCGGGTAGCGCCCATCGAGAGCATCAGCGCCATTTCGTACTTTCGTTCTTTGAGAGAATTGTACAAAGAAACAAACACGCTCACGCCGGCAATAAAAATGATCAGCAGCGCCAGCGCCCGCAGAGTATCGATCCCTACGCCCAGCAGCGAAAACAGCCGGTCGATCTCAATGCTGGGCAGGGCCGACTGCATGGAGGTATTGGCGTTGATCTGGCGGGGCAGCGTGATCAGCCCCATCGGATTCCGAAACTGGATCAGCGCGCTCGTCACTTCTTTATCTTCCGAAGATCGGGGGGCACCGCCGAGCATAGCCATCGTTTCTTCGTGGGCGGGGTCGTTCTCTTTGACGCCCGCTGGGGGGGCCTCCTCGTGCTCATGAATGGCCCAAACACTACTCAGATCCGTAAGAATAAGCTGGTCTACTACCGCGCCGGTGGGCGCAAAAGTACCTACCACGCGGTACTTCACGTCGTCGTGGGCGTCGCCCTCGGCGTCCAGGCCGTGCGAGCTCGCAAAGGTATCGCCAATCTTCAGCCCCGTGGCTTCGGCTACCCGGCTGCCCAGGGTTACTTCCAGGGTTTCGTTAAATAAAGTACCTTCCGCCACCGTTGCCTCGAAATGCGCCGGGTACTGTGCCGTAGTACCCACAATCCGGAAGCCACGGTAGTTGTCACCCATCGAAAGCGGGATCACCGTCTTCACAAAGGGGTTCATTTTCAGTTTATTCACCTCCGCCAGGGGTACATTGCCCGTAGGGGCGTCGATCTGATAAATGCTCGATAGAATGAGCTGCAGCGGACTTCCTTTGGCGCCCACCACCATGTCGATGCCGCGGATGTTGCGTTTAAATTGTTCGTCGAGCTGCTTGTTGAGCAACAGCAGCAGCGAGATCATGCCAATGCCCAACGTCAGCAGCAATGCGCTCAGAAAGCTATTGAGTTTTTTGTCTTTGATATTGGCCCAGCTTATTTTCAGAAGATTCATAGGGGTGGTACTTTAGCATAAAAAAGTAGGTACTTGGCAGTGGCGGGGCATTTACAAAAGTACCTGGTTCGAAAACTCGTCTTTCAGGCGTTGGTCGTGCGTAACTACCACCAGGCTGGCCCCAATCCGGGCCGACTGCTCCTGGAGCAGGTTGATCACCCGCTCACAATTGTCGTCGTCGAGGCTGGAGGTAGGTTCGTCGGCCAGGATCACCGTCGGGTCGTTCATGAGCGCCCGGGCTATGCTCACGCGCTGCTGCTCGCCCTGGCTGAGCTGGTGCGTTTTCTTGTCGAGGTGGTCGCCGAAGCCCAGCTGGTCGGCCAGGTAGGCAGCTTTGTGTTTGTCTTGCTTGCGGCCCGCCAGGTAGTTGGGCATCAGTACATTGTCCAGTACCGAGAGCGCGCTCACAAAGTGCGGCCGCTGGTAGATGATCCCAATCTGGTTGGCGCGCAGGGAGGCTATTTCGTTGGAATTCAGCGAAAGAACGGGCCGCTCGTTGAGGATAATCTCACCCGACTCGGGCCGCAGCAGTAGCGCCAGCAAGTGCAGCAAGGTCGTTTTGCCGCGTCCCGACTGCCCCAGGATGAGCAGGGCTTCGCCATCCTGACACCGGATGGTGGGGAACTTGAATTTCTTCTGGGGAGAATACGAAAAAGTGAGGTTCTGGCAAAAGATCATACGTTTCGGCAGCTTTTTGACAAAAATAAAGAACTTTCCGAGGAATCTACCTTGGGCAGGTACCTCATGGCATTAACTTTGCTTCCTAAATGAAACGTACTCATGAAGCAGATCGCGTTACTTTGCGGGCTTTTGGGATGGGCCAGTTTGGTAAATGCCCAAACAAAACCGACTATGCAGAAGATTATCGAAGAGGTGAGGACCCAGTACGCACCCGACCGCCGCGTGGCGATTTTTGAAATAACGGCCGACGAGCAAGGTACCCTGAGCGGGAAGACCAACCTGCCCGAGGCCCGTCAGTCGCTGATTCGTCGGCTACAGGAAGAGAAACTCACGTTCAATGACCAGATACAGGTACTTCCGGCCGAGGTACTTGGGGCCGAAACCTACGGCGTGGTGCGGGTGTCGGTGGCCAATATTCGCTCCCAACCCCGCGATGCCGCTGAGCTGGCCACGCAGGCGCTGCTGGGCATGCCCCTGAAGGTACTTGACAAAGACCGGGGCTGGTACCTGGTACAAACCCCCGACCAGTACATTGCCTGGATCGACTGGGGCGGTATGCAGCGCATGGACCAGGCGCACTTTGAGGCCTGGCAAAGTACCCCCAAGCTGATCTACCTGCGCCCGTACGGTTTTTCTTACGAAAAAGAAGATGCGCAGGGACAAACCGTTTCGGACCTGGTGGCGGGTGATGTACTTCAGTTGCTGGCCACAAAAAAGGATTTTTACCACGTCAAGTACCCCGACGGCCGGGAGGCCCACGTGGCCCAAGCCGAAGCGCGCCCCTACCACGAATGGGTAGGTACCTTGCAGCTCACGGAGGAGTCGCTGGTGCAGACGGCCCGGCGCATGATGGGTATCCCGTATCTGTGGGGAGGTACTTCGTACAAAGGCATGGATTGCAGCGGTTTTACCAAAACCATCTACTACCTCAACGGCTGGGTACTTCCGCGCGACGCCTCGCAGCAGGTACATACCGGCGAGCTGGTGGATACCTCCGCGGGCTTCGAGCAGTTGCGGCCCGGCGATCTGCTGTTTTTTGGAACCAAAGCCACCGAAACTACCCCTGAAAAAGTGACGCACGTGGGCATGTGGATTGGCAACCAGGAGTTTATTCATGCCTCGGGGCAAATCCGCACCAGCAGCCTGGACCCCGCCGCACCCAACTACGACGCCTTCGAGCGGAACCGTTTCTTACGAGCCAAGCGGCTGCTGGGCAACGCCCAAGGGGTATCGGAATTGAAGTAGCCCTGGCCATAAAGTACCCTGACCCAAACATAAAGGCGATGGAAGTACTTTAGAGAAGGTTGACCGCGAATCGAAAATAAAACCAAGCTGCAAATAAAGTGTTGATTAAAACGTTCAAGACATAAGCAATGCTGCTATTAAACCATCAACTAAACTTATTTTTGCCGAATTACAGACTGAGCCGTATGAATACAGTTTTCGCAAAAAGTCGGAAAGATAGCCTGAGAAAAGGGATCATGGCAGGCGCACTATTGCTGCTAACACTCGCCGCAAGTGAGGTAGAAGCACAACGGCGATTCAATAATTTCGTACCCTATTCGAGTGTCGCTTTCGGCGTAGGTACTTCCAGTTATTTTGGTGAGATGGCCCCTTATAGCCGTCATGTGGTATCTATATTTAAGCCTATGAGGTGGAGTATGACCGGAAATTATACTCGTCATTTTACTCCTCGTTTTGCGGCCAGGGCTTCTTTTACCTGGGCTCGTATTATGGGAGATGATCATTTAATGAATACCGGGAACTACGAAGGTAATTTTTACTATGCCCGTAACCTACACTTCCGCAACGACTTGAAAGAATTTGCGGCCATCGGAATCTTTAAACTTACTCCCGATAGTCGAAGCTATGATCGCCGGGCTCAATTT
This sequence comes from Rhabdobacter roseus, assembly GCF_014202275.1. GTDB lineage: Bacteria > Bacteroidota > Bacteroidia > Cytophagales > Spirosomataceae > Rhabdobacter > Rhabdobacter roseus. Next base: position 642,601 of record NZ_JACHGF010000001.1, read on the forward strand.
GGTACTTATCTTTTTGCCGGGGTAGCGGCCGTAGCTCATAATCCGATGGCGCGGGTACCCGATATAGAAGGAGATCAATGGGTTAAACTGCAACCATTGGGTACTGAAGGGCAAGGGAACCCTGAGTATGCCAAGCCATATTCATTGGTTCAATTAGCAATACCTGTAGGCGTAGGTGTGCGCTACAAGATTAATCCTCGCTGGGATATTTCGGCGGAGCTGGGCTTTCGATTTACTTCTACCGACTATTTGGATGATGCTAGCGGGAATTATGCTGATCCTAATCTGCTGAAGAATGACCTGGCACGGGCGATGGCTAACCGCTCGGCGGAGCCTACCGCCGCTCGAAAAAACAGAGACCGGACAGAAGGCCTCCAGACTTTTCTTAGAAATCAATACAATATAGAATCGGGCGACCCTTTCACTACCATTCAGCAAACTGACTTTGCTACACCTGGTACTTTACGTGGATCTGCTGCGCGTAAAGATAGCTACCTACTGGGAATGATCCATATCAACTACATTCTGGGAAGCCCGATTAAATGTCCTCCGTTAAAATAATTCCTTTGCTTTTGATCCAACGTATTTTAGGGCGCAAGTACCTACGGCTCATGGGGGTCATAGGTACTTGCTTTTTCTTGGGAAATGCCGGATGCGTGTACGCCCAACAAATCGAGCTGGGTGCGAGCGTGGGCGCTTTTAATTACAAAGGCGACATCTCGCCCGCATTCAATCCCCGCTTTTTCCGGCCCGGGGGTAGTTTATTTTTTCGGTATAATGTCAGCCGGTCGGTTTCGTTTCGGGCCGAGGGGTTGCTAGGAAGCATCACCGCCGACGACCAGTACGCCAAGGAAGCTTTTCAACAAGCGCGCAATCTCTCGTTTCGTACCCGTATTTCCGAGGTAGCCCTGCTGACGGAGTACAATTTCCTCAACTACGAAGATCGCCGCTTTGCCTTCAACTGGACGCCCTACGTGTTTGGAGGCGTAGGGTACATGGGGTTTAAGCCTTCCCCCAAAACCGAAGGGTACCCTACCCGTGGGTTAGTCATTCCGTTTGGCGTGGGGGTCAAGTACCAGATCCATCGTCCCTGGAGCGTCGGGCTGGAGTTTGGTACCCGCAAAACGTTCACCGACAACCTGGATAACCTGGGCGAGCGGCTCAGTACCAATCGGCTCGAGCAGGGCAACCCGGCCCTCAAAGACATGTACTACTACCTGGGGCTTTCCTTGACTTATACTTTTTACCGAATCACCTGCCCGGAATAATACGCTACCAGCTTTTTTTTATGAAGAAACCTCTCCTGATTGTACTCATCCTGGTGGTAGTAGCGTTGGTGGCCTTTCTGGGTCTGCGAAGCTATACCAAGTCATTTAGTCCCGAAGCCGTAGCGGAATACAACAAAAACGGGCTGCAAGTAGCCGTACAGTACTCACGCCCTTCCAAAAAGAGTCGCCTGATTTTCGGCCGTGAGCAGGACAACGCCCTGGTACCTTACGACAAGGTATGGCGTACGGGAGCCAACGAGGCCACGACGATTCAGTTTGCGCAGGATGTACTCTTTGCCGGTAAGCCGGTGAAAGCGGGCCAGTATACCCTCTGGACCATTCCCGGACCCGCCAGGTGGAAAGTGATACTGAACAGGGAAGTAGGGCAATGGGGGACTAACTACAACGACGGCCAGGATTTGTTCCGGAGTGACGTCGATATTCGTATACAGCCCAAGGTAGCCGAAAAATTTGCCATCTACTTTGAAGATCAGCCCGAAGGTACGGCCATGATTCTGCAATGGGACCAAACCGAGGTGATCGTTCCCATTCGCCCTAAATAATACGGCTGCTTTACGTACTTTTGGGGTTAAAGGAAGTTCCTATTTCCTTAGCCCGGACCCAACGTATACCCTCCCATGTTTGTCGATGCCATTGAAAAAGTAGATCAATTCACGCGCCCTATTCACTTTATTGCCCGCTACTACGGAGGCTCCGACATTATTCCGGGTACGGCCACGCTTTTCTTCGTCAATGAAGAGGGCTGCGCCATTACCTGCCGCCACGTAGCGGAGCATCTACTACAAGCCGAGGCTATCTACGCCCACTACCTGAAATTTAAAACCGAACTTCGAAGCTACGGTTCGGGACGCGTTTCGGACGCTTTACGGACGCGCCTGGAAGATCAGTACAAGATCAATAAAGAAACCGCCATTCGTGTCCGCTCCAATTTCGTCAATTCCGTGTCGGGCTTCAAACGTTTCACCATTCATTTGCACGCCTCCCAGGACCTGGCCATCATTCAGTTTCACGACTACGAAGCCAAGCACTACCAGGGGCACGCCTACTTCCTGCGCGATGGGCGGCACATCCGGCAGGGCAAGTACCTGTGCCGGCTGGGGTACCCGTTTCCCGAATTTACCAACTACCGCCTCAACCAGCAGCTCGACGACATCGAATGGACCAACGAAGGGCGCATCAATACGCCCAATTTTCCCATCGACGGTATCGTGACGCGCCACATTGGTGAAAACGGCGGCCAAAGCGGCATCACCGGCATCGAAATGAGCACGCCTGGCTTGCGCGGGCAAAGCGGCGGTCCGCTCTTTGACCGCGCCGGGGTCGTGTACGGGATGCAGAGCGCGACGCGCCACCTGCACCTGGGCTTCGACCAAACCAACCGGGAGGTAATCAGTGAAGGACTGAAACGGCGCGTCTCCAACTACCCCTTCCTGAACGTGGGCCTGTGTGTGCACGTGGATGTCATCAAGAATTTCCTGCGCGAAAAGAACATTCGTTTTTACGAAGCCGACGGCGACACCGGGGCCTGATACAACTGCCGGTACCGCAGCGGGCTGTAGCCCGTAAAGCGCCGGAATAACCGGTGAAAGTGGGAAAGGTTCGGAAAGCCACAAAGCAACGCTACCTGTCCTACGCCTTCTGAAGTTGTAACGAGCAACTGCCGGGCGTGGCCCACCCGAAGCTCGTTGAGGTACGCTACGTACGATTTGCGCGTGCGCTGCCGAAAGTACCGACAAAAAGCAGCCTCGCTCAGGTGGGCTATTGCCGCTATTTCGGACAACGAAATGGTTTCTTTGAAATGTAACATGGTATAATCCAGGATGCGTTGCATACGGTCGGTCTCCACTTGGTTGGGGCGGGGCAAGTACCCCTCACTTGCCAAGAAGCGCCGTGTATTTTCCTGCACCAGATTCAGTAATAACCGTAGAAAAAGAACTACCTGCTCGGCCGGGGTACTTTGGGGGGGCTGATTCAGCGCCGAAGCGGCGTCATGGTCGTTGCGGCTGGGCCGAAAGCAGAGGCCGCGCTGAGCGCTCAGGAAAATAGGGGTCAGGGCCGAAAACTCCGGAATACCCGCCAAAGCCGATTGCACGAAGCGCTCCGAAAACTGAATCACTACCGACTCGCTTTCGTGCGTGGCAGGTACCTGATAGTACCTTTCGTCGCTGCGCCAGCAGTGAGCCAGGTTGGGTCCTAAAAGTACCAGATCGCCCTCCCGGAACGCTTCGACCTGGTCGCCCACGAAGCGCTGGCCCTGCCCCTGAACGATGTAAGTGAGCTCGTACTCGGGATGGAAATGGTAGGGCGCGTCGAAGTACGGACCTCGAAAATGCTTCACTACCAATGACCGCCCCTCCCCCAGTCCTACTTCTTCCAGATAAGCCTTCATAGCTAGTTTGTGTTAAAAATTGATCTAATTAGTGAGGAGAAAATCGTATACTGATCAATAATGTACATAAACAGGAAAAAAAGCTAATTATTTCTTCCTTAAGAAAAAGCGAACTTTGTCAAAAGAATCAAATTAGCTTTTAACCTACCTTGTATAAAATGACATTGGATAAAAAAGTACTGCTGGAAGAGCTGGCAACGCCCTACCAACTACCCACCGGAGCCGTGGAGTTCTACCGCGAGTACGGCTACGTAAAACTAAAAAACGTACTCAGCCCCGAGTTGCTACACTACTACGGCACGCTGATCACCGACCTGGTGATCCGGCTCAATACGCTGACGAAGCCGATGGAGGAGCGCACTACCTACGAGCGCGCTTTTTTGCAAATCATGAACCTCTGGCGGGAGGATGAGGAGGCCCAGGAATTTGTTTTTTCTAAGCGACTGGCCCAAATCGCCGCCGACCTGATGGAGGTAAAGGGCGTGCGGCTCTACCACGACCAAGCCCTGTACAAAGAGCCGTCGGGGGGTATTACGCCCTGGCACGCCGACCAGTTTTACTGGCCGCTGGCCTCGCCCAACACCGTGACGGTGTGGGTACCTTTGCAGGCCACACCGCTGGAAATGGGCCCGCTGGCCTTTGCTGAAAAGAGCCAAAGCGTGGAAATTGGGCGCGATCTGGAAATCAGCGATGAAAGCGAAGCCCTGATGGCCACGCAACTCGGTCAGTTTCGGCTCCACGAAACGCCCTTTGCGCTGGGCGAAGTAAGCTACCACGCGGGCTGGCTTTTTCACCGGGCCGGAGCTAACGCCTCCGAGCAGGCGCGCAAAGTGATGACGATGATCTACATGGACCAGGATCAGGTGATCTCCGAGCCGCGTAATGAGTACCAACGGGCCGACTGGACCACCTGGCTGGCGGGTAAGGCCGTGGGTACCACGCCCGACAGCGCGCTTAACCCCGTGCTATTCAGCTACTGAACCTCGCTATTTAAAAGAGGTACTTTGCTATTCGTCGTATCGTCCGGGCAAGGGGTGGTGCGACGAATTTTTTTTGGTAAAAAACGTTCTTTTCTAAAAGCATGGCTAAGGTACCTGTGAGCCTGGCTAAACTTTACGATCTTTGCAGCCTTATTCGCTATCACGTTTATGAATCGTTATACTTCCTTCCTGTTGCTACTGGGTACTTTGCTGAGCCAGGTGGCGCTGGGGCAAATCCAGAAACCCGCCAAGTGGACCTACACGTTTTCCAAAGCCCAGGTGAAGGCGGGCGAGACGGTAGACCTCATCTTTACGGCCACCATCGACCCGGCCTGGTACCTCTACTCGTCTGATTTTGATCCTGACTTGGGCCCTATCCTCACGTCGTTTGATTTAAAAGGGCACCCATCCTACGAGAAAGTAGGGAAGCTCCAGGCCATTAAGCCCAAGAAAAAATATGACGACGTCTGGCGCGGGGATGTGACGTACTTTACGGGCAAGGGGGAGTTTCGGCAGACGATCCGGGTCCTGAAAGAAAATCCGGTGATCAAAGGTACCTCGGACTACCAGACCTGTACCCTCAATAATGGTCTGTGCGTGCCGGGCGGCGAAGATTTTGAATTCCCGGGCCTGAAAGTAGTCGCCGCCGCCAGTGGAGTGGCCCCCATAAAGCAGGACGCCATCGACGCTGCCACCGGCGCGGCCGTGGCCACCCGAGCACCCGCCGCCCCCACTACCGAGCCCGCAAGTACCCCCACGGGCATTGCCCCAGTGGATACTGCCCCAGTGGACGCTGCGACTTCCTCCGCCCAGGATTCCAACGCGTCGTTACGGTCAGCACCAACGCTCGAAAGTACCCCTCAAGGTACCTCCGGCAGCACCCCCGCCGCCAGCGATTCGTTGCTGACGTTCGCCCTGGCGGCCTTTCTGGCCGGGCTGGTGGCGCTGCTAACGCCCTGCGTGTTCCCGATTATCCCCATGACGGTTAGCTTTTTTACCAAACAACAGGGCGGTAAGGGCAAAGCGTTTATCTACGGCATTTCGATCATCCTCATTTATACGCTCATAGGTACTTTGGTGTCGCGCATCAACGGTCCGGCTTTTGCCAACTTTGTAAGTACCCACTGGCTGCCCAACGTCCTGTTTTTCGCCATCTTCTTCGTTTTCGGGTTGGCGTTTTTGGGGCTTTTTGAAATCGTACTTCCTAGTAGTTTTGTTAATAAAATCGACGCTCAGTCGGATCGCGGCGGGCTGGCGGGCATTTTCTTCATGGCCTTTACGCTGGTGCTGGTGTCGTTTTCGTGTACGGGGCCTATCGTAGGTAGTTTGCTGGTAGCCTCGGCGGGCGGCGAAGTCGTGAAGCCCATTGTGGGCATGGTGGCGTTTTCATCGGCCTTTGCCATCCCGTTTACGGTTTTTGCGCTTTTCCCGCAGTGGCTCAAAAGCCTACCCAAGTCGGGCGGCTGGCTCAATACCGTGAAGGTAGTACTGGGTTTCCTGGAGCTGGCGCTGGCGCTGAAGTTCCTGAGCATTGCCGACCAGGTGTACCACTGGCGCATTCTGGACCGCGAAGTGTACCTGGCGTTCTGGATCGTGATTTTCGGCATGTTGGGTTTTTATTTGCTGGGAAAAATACGCACCCCGCACGACTCGCCCGTGGAGCGCCTCAGCGTACCGCGCATTCTGCTGGCCATTGTCACGCTTACGTTTGTCGTTTACATGCTGCCGGGTATGTGGGGCGCGCCGTTGAAGGCGCTCTCGGGCTACTTGCCACCGCAGACCACGCAGGATTTTAGTATGGCCAGAAGTACCTCGGCCGAAAGTACCCCCCTGGCCGAAGTACCCAAGCACGCCGAGCTTTTTAAACTACCCCACGGCTTGCAGGGCTTCTTCGACTACGAGCAGGCGCTGGCCTACGCCCGGCAGGTCAATAAGCCCGTCTTTATTGATTTTACGGGCCACGGCTGCGTCAACTGCCGCGAAATGGAAGCCCGCGTGTGGTCAGAAGCGCCCGTACTGCAACGCCTGCGCGAAGACTACGTGGTGGTGGCGCTGTACGTGGACGATAAGACCGAACTACCCGAGGCGGACTGGTATACGTCTTCGTATGATAACAAAGTAAAGAAAACCATCGGTGCGCAAAACGGCGACCTACAGATCGTAAGGTACAACAACAACGCCCAGCCGCACTACTGCCTCGTCGACCACGAAGGCGGCTTGCTGGTACCGCCCATCAACTACGACCTGAATGCCGAAAACTTCGCTAAGTTTCTGGATAGCGGCAAAGCCGCTTTTCGGCAGCAGTAGCCGGTAGGTACTTTAATACAAAAAAGGAGAGAGACCACCGTGGCCTCTCTCCTTTTTTGTGTACTCCAGAAGTACCCAAAAGGTACCTTTTATTTGCCAATAATCTTGATCAAAGTACCCTGCTGCACCACGTCTTTGGGCTGCATGCCGTTCAACGTACCCAGGTCTTCGAGGCGGTTGGCGGGCATGCCCAGGCTGCGCATGGTTTCTTCAAAAGTACCATTGCGCGGCACGGTCTTGACCAAAATACGCTCCGGCTTGCGGTTGAGCTTGTCGGGGTCGGTGAGGATACGGAAGCCCTCGGCTACGGTCCGGAAAGTAGGTAGGTTGGTGGTGAACTGGGCGGCATAGCTCATGCCGTGCAGGGCGTAGATGTTGCCGCCGTACTGAATAAGCCAGGTACCTACACGCACCACGGTGTTAGGGTCCTGCGGCGCCTGGGCTTGGCCCTGCTGTTGCTGCGGCTGCTGTTCCGACACCAGCACCAGCGCCTGGTTGCCGTTGATGGTCCGTTTGGTATTTTCAAGTACCTTAAAATTATACTGCTTGATCACGTTCTGCGCGGCTTCGTCCAGGGTACTTCCCTGCGCCAGCGTGAGCAGCATCAATGACTTGCCGTCTTTGGGGGCCATCTGAAACTGGATGGGTGAGTTTTCGGTGCGCCATTCCTTAGGTACCGGAAACTGAAACTTCAGCTCAGGATGGTAAAAAACGCTGTTTTCCACGAAGCCCTGCTTGGGGTCTTCGCCGTACACCATGCCTTCGATCATCCGCATATAGCTGTCGCGGTTCACCACGTAGGTACCTGGGTGCTTCTTCTGGTACTGCTGGGCCAGTTTCTTCACGGTTTGCTGGCGGTCGCCGGGGTCGGGGTGCGTCGACTGGAACGTCGGGATCACCTGGCCGCTACGCTCGCTGAGGCGCTTCAAGGTACCGAAGAAGTCGGCCATTTCGACGGCGTCATACCCGATTTTGCTCGAATACTCCACGCCAATTTCGTCCGACTCCGACTCGTGCGCCCGGCTGTGGCTGAGCAGAAATAGCCCCAGGCTCTGCTGGGCGGCGTCGGCCATTTGCCGAAACTGCTCCGACACCATCACGCCCGCGATCAGCCCTACCTGGCTGAGGATCTGGGTGCGTTGCTGGCGGGCCGAGTGCCGGGCCGTGATGTGGCCGATCTCGTGCCCAAGTACCCCCGCAAACTCCGCCTCGTTGTTGAAGTGAGCCATGATGCCCCGCGTAAAGTATACGTAGCCGCCGGGTACCGCAAAGGCGTTCACCACGGGTGAGTCTACAATAAAAAACTGAAAGGGGAGGTCGGAGCGGTGCGAAATTTTGGCCATCGCCTGGCCTTTATCATTGATAAAATCCTGCAATTTTTTGTCTTCATAAAGCCCCATGGTGGCCACCACCGACGGGTGCGACTGCTGGCCAATGGCTTTTTCCTGATCTTGAGACATAAAAATAAGCTCCCGCTTGCCCGAAACGGGATTGCGCGAGCAGCCCGACAGCAGCAAAAAGGCCGAAAGCAGTACCAGCGAGGAAGTAATCTTGGGTAATCTCATGCCGATGAATGTAGGTTAAGTAGTGTGTTGAGCGGAGAAAGGACACATTCTTCATCACAAAGAATTGTGCCAAAAGTACGCAGAGAATCCGACAGCGTACAAATTGTATTGTAATTTATTGATAGTTAACCAATTAAAATGGGGTAGGTAAAGTACCTGCTTAGCTAGAATAGTAGGCCGAAAGGAGCCGCCCTGGGTGGGCGGCTCCTGGGCAAAAAGGTACTTGGGGTACTTTGCCGTTAGAGCGGAATCTGGTAGCCCAGCGAAATGGCTACGCCCTGGTTGCGCACGTTGGCCCGTACGATGGGGAGGTCGAGCAGGCGGCTGATGCCCTGCTGGTAGCGGGCCTCGGCCATGATCTGTCCGGGGCCCGCCTGAAAGCCCACACCTACCCCGGCTATGCCACTAAATTCGAAGCGCTGGTAGTTGACCGACTCCAGGCCGATGTTGGTACGGATGGGCCGCAGCTCGATCAACACCTGCGGGCGCGTCACGAGGGTAGCCCCGGCGGCGTAGCCAACGGCGGGCCCTACGATGAAGTAGGCATGGGCCACATCGCCGCCCGTCGATAGCTTGAGCAGCACGGGTACATCCACGTAGTCGGTACGGAAAGTAGAGCGCCCCCCCAGCGGAATGGGGAAATTGCCCAGGTTGAAGCTGGTACCGCCGCGCATCATAAAGCCTTTTTGCTGAAAGCTTACCTCGGGCCGAATGGCTACGTGGTCGGAGAATTGGTATTCGGCGAAGATACTGGCGCTCGTCCGGGCCGACCAGCGAAACTCGGGCGCGAGGTTGGTGATCAGTTGCGGTTGGGAAACGCTACCGATGTAGGTACCTCCGCGCACCCCCACCGACCACTGGGCCGAGGCGAAATTGACTGAACCTAAAAAAGCAACGAATGAAAGTAGAAACCAACGGGTCGTTTTCATGGCAAAAAAAGAAATTAGAAATGAAAAAATGGGAAAACGTACACGTGGTCATAGGCTAGCGCTCGTCGGTGAATGATTTTTTAGGTTAGAGATCGTTGGTAAAAAGTTGTTCCAGCGCCGGGGCTGCCGGGGTTGGACAAGGGCACGGTGGCGGCGTTTAAAGAGGACGTAAAATTTTGTCGGTACTAGTCTGATGTGAACATTTGCCGTAAAACATTGTATACTTGTGTAAAAGCACACGTGGGGCCGAGAAGGCCGTTAACTACATGACATCCGAAAAAACGACATACAGCGCCCTGCCCCGCTGGCTGGCCCGGCTCGACTTCCTGGGGCTCTTCGAAAAGGACCCCTTCGGAAACTGGCTGGTGGTGAAAAGGATACTGATTTTTATTTTGGGGTGGTTTACGTACTACCGCTACACCGCCGTGAACAAAATCCGGATCGAGGGGACCGAGCACCTGCACCACCTACCCGACCACGGCGTGCTGTTTTTGTCCAACCACCAAACCTACTTTGCCGACGTCATTGCCTTCTACCATATTTTTTGTGCCGTTAAGTGGGGCTACAAGGATACCATTTCGCCGCCTTTTTATTTGTTTTCGCCCCGGGTGCGCAGCTACTACGTGGCGGCTTCCGAAACCATGAAGGAGGGGGGCATTTTGCCGAGAATATTCAGCATGGGTGGGGCCATTACGGTGGAGCGCTCGTGGCGGGCCCAGGGCGAAAACGTGAAGCGGAGCCTCGACAACACCGCGCAGGACAAGATCGGGATGGGGCTGGGCCACGGCTGGGTCATTAGTTTTCCGCAGGGTACTACCAAGCCCTACGCGCCCGTCCGGAAGGGCACGGCCTACCTCATCAAAGAGCACCAGCCGGTGGTAGTACCCGTGGTGATCAACGGCTTCCGGCGGGCGTTTGATAAGAAAGGGCTGCGATTCAAGAAGCGGAACACGACGATCGTCGTGCAGTTTAAGCCCCCCATGTACTTCTCGCCGGACGAAGCCGTGGACAGTATGGTGGCCCGCATCACCACGGCCATCGAGCAGGATATTCCCAAACAGCGAATGACCTGGCTGCGGGAGGAGTGAAGAAGGGGTACTTTGGTACTTAAAAAAGCGTACGGAGGAAGAGCATCAGAAACTTCCGCCGTACGCTGCTGTGTAAGATTAATTCCAGCGGCTGCCGAGCGGGCGGTTGCGCAGGGTTGGGAGTACCAGAAAAAAGCCGGACGTAAGGAGGATGGTCCAGGGAAAAATACTCAGCCAGAGGCCCAGCTCGGCGTAGTGCCACGACTGCCACAGCAAGTACCCCACCCACGCCAGGGCCACAAAAGACACGCCCATAGCCAGAGAATGAAGTACCGCCGAGCGGGCGCTGCCCGGCATACGGTGGAGGGTGAAAGCCATCAGTAGGTAGTAGACAGCGGCGGCTACATTCAGGAAAGTAACGGCCCAGAATAGATTCGTCATGTTCGTAATGGTCAAATGGAAAGGTCTAGGAAGACCGTTGGATTTCAGTAGGTAATTTCGGTGCGGGGGTACCTTCAGGGAATAGCCCGAGTTAGGTACCCCCCGCCCTATGCCGTTAGTTGTGGGTAGGCATTCTGCCTGGGCTATCCGTGTCTTCGCCCGTTTTACTTTGCGAGCAGCTCCGGGTTCGTACCAAAAGAAATGTGTTTTTCATGGCTCTTTAATTCTAGTAAAAGGTTTTTGGCTACTAATCGTAGAAAAGTACCCCGGCGCCGGGCTTTCTTTCTTCGACGCAACAAAACTACCGGCCCCTAAAAAACTCCGAAAGTTTAAGTAGCTGAAATGCGGGAAAAATAGCCCGAAACGGGTACTTCTGGTGATGAGCCGTTTAGCGCGCCTACCTGATCCAGGACCTGGATCGGAGGGGTACTTGTAGGCCCTGCGGGTACCTGTGCGGAGCGAGCGTGGCAGCTCACTTTCTTTTGCCTCCGGTTCCATTCAGTTTTACCACGCTTCGCTAAAAAGAAGTGGACTAGTAGGGACTATTTCGCAACATTTACAAAAAATGAAAAGAAGGTACCTGGGTGGCCCTCAGCCGGGCGGGTAGCTCTAGGCCCCAAGCAGATCCTGTAAACGAATAGTAAACCCAACATGAAAGCAAACGTTTCGGCTTTGATTCTCCGACAGGCCTTGGTGTTGGTCTTGCTGGTGGTGAGCCGGCAGGGCTACGCACAGCCGCGGGAGTTTAAGGTAACCCAGTACAACGAAGCCCAGGGGCTGGAGAGCCGCACCATTCGTTGTATGTTACAAGACAGCCGCGACTTGCTATGGCTAGGTACGGTGGAAGGGCTAAGCTGTTTTGATGGCTATACGTTCAAGATGTTTCATAAAAAAGCGGGGGATAAAAACTCGCTTACTTCCAACTTCATCACGGCCCTGGCCGAAGACCACAACGGGCTGCTGTGGATTGGGTACCTGCAAGGAGGGGTCTCTTCCTACGACCCGGCCACGGGTACTTTCCGGAGCTATCTACTGCGTACTGAGCAAAACCGGCAGCTTCCGGCCCGGGAGATTACGACACTCTTTGTGGATCAGGATAACGACCTCTGGATTGGCTTGCAGCGGGAAGGTTTATTACGGCTAAACCAAAAAACGGGCCAATGTACCTCGTACAGCCTCGCACCTCCCGAGGCACCGGCAAATGACCCAAGCCGCCTGTACAACACGGTGTACGGGGCCGTCGAGACGGAGCCGGGGTACTTTTGGCTGGCAACGGCCAATGGCCTCTACCAGTTTATCAAAAAAACAAGTACCCTGCGCCAGGTACCTTTTCCCAAAGCGCTACAAAAGGACGTGCGGGTCGATTTGTTCACGTCCATCAAGCGCGAGGGAGACAACCTGTGGCTGGGTGCCTGGGCGGGCGGGCTGAGCCGCTACGGTATGGCTTCGGGCCGGTGGGATAACTACCTCCCCACGCCAAACAATAGTAAATCCACGACCAACATCATCAACGGGATGAGCTTCGAAGGCAAGGATACGGTGTGGGTAATCAGCGCGAGCGATGGCTTTGGGTATTTTCTTAAATCAAGCGCCTCGTTTCATTTTTTTGGAAAGAAAACCGACCTGGCCCCGAGGGATTATAGAGCCCTGATGCCCGACAAACAGGGTAACCTGTGGCTGGCTTACAACCAGGGACTTTTAAAAGTGCGAATGGAAAAAAAGAAATTCGTCTTTCATAAAGTACCCGTTTCGCGCTCCGACAACGGCGAGCACTACCGCCTTTCTAAAATCTTCGAGAACGACCAGTACCTGCTCACGGGTACTGTGTACGCCGACGGGCTTCACCTGCTCGATAAACGAAGCGGCCAGAAGAAAATCCTGTCTTTCGAAGCCGATCTGGGAGAGCCTTTCCTACTGGTGGAGGATATTTTGCAGGATCGCCGCGGCACGATCTGGGTCCTGACCCGTGACTACCTCTACCACCTGGACCAGCAGCGGCAGGTACTTGTGAAAATCCCGCAGCCTCCCTTGGCCGCTGGCCTCGCGGGGCCGTCAAACTTTTTTGAGCGTATGCGCGAGGACATACACGGCCGGGTTTGGATTGTTACGGGAGCCAACGGCGTATTTTGTTATGATCCTACTACACAGCGCTACACCCACTATGCGTCGAGCCAGAAGGGGAAATTTTACCTTCCGATTTCTCACCTCCGGGCCATCACCCTCGACCAGCAAGGGCGCATTTGGATCGGCGGAAGCTACGGGTACCTGGCCTATTTTGATGCCGCTACGGAGAAGTTTGTGACCCTCGCCGCCGACCAACTTGGAGAGGCGGCGGGTAGCCATGTGCTGGCTTTGCTCACCGACCGCGCCGGGAAAGTATGGGCAGGTACCTACGCGGGCTTGCTCTGCTACGAGGCCAACCGAAAGAGCCCGGCTTTTAAGTTTCTTTATACCTCAGAGAACGGCCTCCGGGGCGACATCACCGAAGAACTCTGCGAAGACGCTTCCGGCCGGATCTGGTGCATCACGATTGCGGCCCTTTGTGTCGTGAATCCGGCCAACCGCACGGTAGTCAGCTTTGGGGTCAATGACGGCATTGAGCATTCCAACGTAGGCGACCGCCTCACCCTTACGCCCCGCCTCACCATGAAGCTGTCGCTCAGCCAAGGGTACTACGAGTTTGACCCCTCGTTTCTGGAGCGCCAGCTAACCCGCGTGCCGGTCAGGATTACGTCCATGCAGGTCAATGATCAGGAGCGGTACTTTATGAACGAAGTACGCCGCCAAGAGCCCGTCAAGCTCGGAGCGGACGAAAACAGCCTTTCGTTTACGTTTGCCGCCCTTGATTACAACGAGCCCGAAAAGCAGCGATACCTCTACCAACTCGAAGGCTTTGACGAAAACTGGGTACCCGCCGGCCGCCGCCGGTACGCCAGCTACACCAACCTCCCCGGCGGGCACTACGTGTTTCGGGTCAAAGCCACCAGCGTGGACGAAGAATGGGGCCAGGCGGATACCTCGGTACCGTTGTACATCGCTACGGTTTTTTACCAGCTCTGGTGGTTCAGGGTATTGGTGCTGGGGCTGTGTATGGGGGTAGTGTACCTGATTTACCGAACCCGCCTCCGGCAGGAAGAGCGGATCTACTCGCTGCAAAGCAAGGCGCAGTCGCTGGAAAAAGAAAAAGCACTGGTGATGTACGAAAGCCTGAAGCAGCAGCTGAACCCGCACTTTTTGTTCAATTCGCTGACGTCGCTGAACAGCCTGATCCGCATTGACCAAAAAACGGCGGGGGAGTTTCTGGAAAGTTTAAGCAAAACCTACCGCTACATTCTCAAAAGCCGCGACAACGACCTGGTACCTTTGGAAAACGAAATCCAGTTTGCCCGCACGTACATCAAGCTCCAGAAGACACGCTTCGGGCGCGGCCTGCAAATTAACATAGCCATCAACGAAGAGTATAACCACTGGAAAGTGGCCCCGGTGATTTTACAAAACATGCTCGAAAACGCCATCAAGCACAACCGCGTGGACGAAGAAACGCCCCTGGTGGTAGATATTTTTACCGAAAACGATCAGCTGGTGATCCGGAACAATCTACAGAAAAAAAACTTCGTGGAAACCAGCAACCGGCAGGGCCTGGCCAACCTGGAGTCGCTCTACCGGTACCTGTCGGAGCGGCCCCTCGAAATTTGTGAAGAAAAACATTATTTTACCGTAAAAGTACCCCTTATATGATCAAAGCGGTCATTATAGAAGACGAAAGCCTGGTGGCCCGGGAGCTCCAGAGTAAGATCTCGGCCGTGGCGGGCGATGTAGAAGTGCAGGCCCTGCTACCCAGCCTGAAAACCGCCCGCCGGTGGTTTATGCAAAACGCCGAGCCGGACCTGCTGTTTATGGATATTCAACTGGGCGACGGCGTGAGCTTCGAGCTGCTGGAGCACTTTCACCTGAGCTGCCCCATTATCTTCACGACGGCCTACGACGAATACGCCATCCGGGCCTTTAAGGTGAACGGGATCGACTACCTGCTGAAGCCCATCGACGAAGGCGAGCTGGAGAAAGCCATCAGTAAGTGCCGGGCGCTGAGCGAGAAAAGTAAGCCCGCGCCGCCCGACCTCCAGGAGCTGCTACAGATGCTGGCCGGATCGGGTAGCCGGGAGCCGCTGTACAAAGAAAAATTCATCGTCCATATTCGTCATCAGTGGGTACCGGTCAATACCGACGACATTGCTTGCTTCTTCAAGGACGCCATCCATTACTTATATACCTACAAAGGAAACCGCTACGTGCTGGATTTCACCACCCTGGAAGACATCGAGGAGCTCCTGGACCCCCGGAAGTTTTTCCGAGCCAACCGGCAGTCCATCGTCAATATAGACGCCATCGAGACCGTGACCCTGCACGAAAACCAGAAACTAACCCTGCGTTTAAAGAAACCCCTGACGCTGGAAATTGACATTAGCCGCGAAAAAGCCCCCGGCTTCAAGCGGTGGTTCGACCGCTAAAAGACGCCCTGGCGGGCGGCAGCTCTCCTTTATATCTTCTAACCCAGGTACTTTCCCGGATCGCTCCTGCGCGCTTTTATGCGTGAATATAGGGAGCGGTTATACCTTTTTGTGCCGTTATTCGGTTATAGGTAGAAGAACTACCTTGCCAAGGTACTTGCGTGAGCACTGACAGTGGGGAAAGTACCAGCACCTTGGGGTACCTTAGGGCTCACCACGGCTACCAGGATGCCCTAGAAAGCATGGAAGTAAGTAGTTTTAGAAGCTCAGAGCCAAAGCCCGAAAAAAGTGACTTTTAACCCCGTCAAGCTGTTTTCTTTACTTGGTAAATCCCTGTCGGAACTCCAGCAGAACGACCCACTGCGCCTGGCCGGGGCCACGGCTTTCTTCACGACCTTTGCCTTGCCGGCCATCCTGCTTATTTTTATTCAGCTTTTCGGGTTGTTTATTAATCCGGATCAGCTAAGCGCCCAGCTCCTACAAGACCTAAAAGCCATTGTAGGAGAAGAAGGGGCCGATCAACTTCAATTCACCATCGAGAACCTCAAAAAGCTTAGCCTGGACCAGGAGTGGTACTTTGCCCTGATCGGCTTTGGGTTTCTACTCATTGTGGCCACTACGCTCTTCCATATAGTACAAAGCTCGCTGGACGAGATCTGGAAAATTAAAGTGCAGGCGCGCCCCGGCCTCAAGTTCAGGCTCAAACTTCGCGCCCGGTCGCTGGGGATCATTCTGCTGGCGGGCGTACTATTCCTGGTTGGCTTGCTGCTGGAAGGATTGAAAATAGCCCTGGGCGGGTACCTGATTCTCCTGTTTCCCACGTACAGCGCTTTGGTCCGAGATCTCTTTCACGAACTGTTTTTTATTGTGATGGTGACGGTTTGGTTTAGTATCCTTTTCCGGTTTCTTACCTCGGCCCGTCCCAAGTGGAAGCTGGCTCTCCAGGGTGGTTTTTTTACCGGCATCTTGTTTACGGGCGGGAAGCTGCTGCTGCGGTGGTTGTTGTCGCTGAGCAACGTAGCCACCATGTACGGCGCTGCGGGCTCCATTGTGCTCATTTTGCTGTTTGTATTTTATTCTTCGTTTATCTTTTACTACGGAGGCTCCTTTATAAAAGTACTGAGCGACACCTACGATAAACCCATTAGGCCGCTCAAAAAAGCATTTACTTACGAAGTGCAGGAGCGGGAAGTGAAGCCCGGGAAAGAGACCCCCGGACAAAGTACCTGAGCTAAGCCGCCCGGAGGCAGCGTCGGGAACAGCTTTTTTAGGACCAATAACGTTTTTATTCGACGAGTTGAACCCCAAGGATTTTGCAAAAAAATAACGAAGAATTACGCTCCGTTTTTATGAAGAGCTACTGGAAAAACAAGCTTGATCAAATCAGAAATTATCTACGCCGGCAACGGCGGCCCCGGGGTTTTAAATTGGTACTGCTGGTGCTCGGAGGCTTAGCCGTACTGGGCCTGGGTTTGGGGCTGTTCTTTTTCTTTTCCGTTTCGATGGGTGTGTACGGGCGCAGCCCTTCCCGAAGCGAGCTAAAATCCAAGCGCAACGACACGGCCTCCGAAGTGTACTCGGCCGACAGCGTATTGCTGGCCCGGTACTACCTCTACGACCGCACCAATGTGTCTTACGCCGCCATTTCGCCCGTTACGATTCAGGCGCTCATCGCCACCGAAGACGTACGTTTCTACAAGCACCACGGCATCGACTCGCGCAGCCTGGCGCGGGTACTTATCAAAACCCTGCTGATGCAGAAAGAAAGCTCGGGTGGTGGAAGTACCCTTACCCAGCAGTTGGCCAAAAACCTCTACCCCCGGCGCAAGTACAAGTACCTCGAAATGCCCATCAACAAACTCCAGGAAATGATCATAGCCCGGCGGCTGGAGTCCGTCTACTCCAAGGAGGCCATCCTGGAGCTGTACCTGAATACGGTTTCCTTTGGCGGTACCATCTACGGCATTGAAAGAGCTTCGCGTCATTTTTTTAACGTACCGGCTCACGCCATCAAGGCCGAGCAGGCGGCCGTGCTGGTCGGGATGCTCAAGGCCACCACGGCCTACAACCCCGCCACCCATCCGGAGCGCTCGAAGCGGCGGCGCAACGTAGTGCTTAGCCAGATGGTGAAGTACGGGTACCTGGCCCCCGCGGCGGCCGACTCCCTGAAGGTGCTCCCGATCAAGCTCATGAAAGAAACCCGCACCCAGGAGGTACGACTAGCGCCCTACTTTACGGAGCAGCTGCGGGTAGAGCTGGCGACCTGGTGCCAGGAGCAAAAAAAGAGGAATGGCGACCCATACAACCTCTACACCGACGGCCTAAAGATCTACACCACCATCGACTCCAAAATGCAGCGGGAAGCCGAGCTGGCCATCCGGACCCGCATGGCGGCTCTTCAGAAACAGTTTGATGCGCACTGGAAAGGGCGTACGCCCTGGGGAACGGACAAAACCGTCATGGATAACGCGCTGCGCGTTTCGGCCCGCTACAAACGTTTGAAAGCCCAGGGGAAATCCGACGAGGAGATCCGGGAGCTTTTTCGTAAGCCCGTCCCGATGGCACTCTTCAGCTGGAATGGAGTTGTGAAACGAACCATGAGCCCGATGGATTCGCTGGCCTACTACCAGCGTTTCCTCAACACCGGGCTGGTCTCGATGGAGCCCGCTACGGGCTACGTGCGGGCCTGGGTAGGGGGCATCAACCACGGCCTCTTCAAGTACGACCACGTGTTGTCAAGGCGGCAGGTGGGCTCTACGTTTAAACCCATCGTGTACGCCGCTGCCCTCCAGAAGGGCATCGATCCCTGTACTTACTTCGACAACAAGCTAACAACCTACCCGGAGTTTGAGGACTGGGCTCCGCAAAACGCTAGCAACCAGTACGGCGGCAAATACTCCATGAAAGGAGCCCTGGCGCAGTCGGTGAACACGGTTTCAGCGCAGATCATTTTAAAGACCGGCGTCGACCGGACCATCAGCCTGGCGCGGGAGCTGGGCATCGAGAGCGACCTGCCCAAGGTACCTTCCCTGGCGCTGGGGGTGGCTAACTTATCGTTGCTCGAGATGGTAGAAGCCTACACGGCCTTTGCCAACCAGGGGCGACATACCGAGCCGGTGTACGTCACGAGCATTATCGATCGCAACGACCGGGTGCTACGCCAGCATAAGCCACACCGCGACAAGCAGGTACTTAGGGAAGACAACGCCGCTATCATGCTCAAGCTGATGCAGGGCGTGGTAGAGGAGGGCAGCGGCGGACGGCTGCGCTCCCAATTTGGGTTGAAGCTCGACATAGCCGGTAAAACGGGTACTACCCAGCACCAGAGCGACGGCTGGTTTATCGGCATCGTGCCGGGGCTGGTGACGGGCGTTTGGGTAGGGGCCGAAAGCCCGCTGGTACGTTTTCGTACCCTGGAGCTGGGGCAGGGCTCCAACACCGCCCTGCCCATCTGGGGCGACTATACGGCCCGGCTCCAAAAAAGCAAGGTACTAAAGGTACAGCGGTTTGAGCCCTTGCCCCAGCATTTACAAAACCGCCTCGACTGTAGCTCCTACTTGCCCGAGGTGGAGCCCAATTTCATCGACCGGGTTTTTGAGGCGCTGTCGCTGCCCCGCACCAGTAAAGAAGAACGCCAGGAGCGGCGGCGGCGAAAAAGAGAACGGCGCAACCGAGGGCAGTAAGTAGCCGGGTACCTTTCGGCAGCAGCAGGGGCGTGGACAAAAAAGTGGAAACATTTCAAAAGTACCCTGGTTAGACCAAGTACGACAACGCCCAAACCGTGAAGTAGGTATGAAGGACCAGAGTAAGGAAATTGTCTTTCGAAACCGCCGGGAAGCCGGTCAGGAGCTCGGCCGCTTTCTGGCACCCAAGTACCAAAGTACCCACCCGCTGGTGCTGGGCGTACCGCGCGGCGGCGCGGAGGTGGCCTACTACGTTGCCCGGCGGCTGGGCGCTGATTTCGCGCTAATCGTCGCTAAAAAACTACCCTTTCCTGGGCACGAAGAGTACGGCTTTGGAGCCGTTGCCGAGGAAGGCGTGGTGTACGTATCGGAGCGGGGCCAGAAAACGCTCGACGCCCCCGTGATTCGGCGGATAATCCAGGAACAAACCGACGAAGTAGCGCGGCGCGTGCAGCAGTACCGCCAGGGAAGTCCGCTCCCCCGTATGAAAGATCGTACCGTACTGCTCGTGGACGACGGCATTGCTACGGGCGCTACGCTGGTGCCGCTGGTGGAGCTGTGCCAGCAAAAAGAGGCTGCTAAGGTAGTGGTGGCCGCGCCGGTGTCGGGCACTACCTATGACCGCGGCCTCCAGAAGGCCGACGCCCTGGAAGTACTGGTACAGCCCCGGCCTTTTTTCTCGGTGGGGCAGGCGTATGAAGATTTTGGTGAATTTACGGATGAACAGCTGGCCGCCCTGATGCGGCAGGCCGAAAGCGAAGCCCCCTAGGTACTTTTAACGCGCCGGGAACTGGGCTTGCTCGGGCCGGTAGGTTGTATCAAGTACCTGATAGGTTAGGATTTTTATTGTTGGAAAAATATAACTTCATAAAGTACCTTTTTAATCACTTCATTCTAAACTAAAAAAACCATGGAAATAACGATCAAAGAACCCCGCAACGAAGCCGAACTAAGACTGACGGTTGAGCCCGAAGACTACAACGGCGAAGCCGGTTGGCGCATCATTTATCCCGATAAAGATTCGTTTGTGATGGTGCAACGAGAAGGCGAATGGCTGGTAATGGACGAAGACTGGATCAATCCCGAGCTGCTGGAGATCATCGGTAAAGCCCTGGCTACCAAAGACCGCTACACGTCGCTTTCGGGTAGTTGAGAAAGTACCCCCGGCGGCAATAAAGAAGAGCCATAGGTAGTTTTCTAGTAGGAGATTTTATTTTATACAGGAAACCGCGAGACAAAAAGAGTAGATTCTCTAATGTCCTGATTTTATTGTTTTTAGCGGAGCATTGTAAAAAATATTTGCTATTTTAGCTCCTGAAACTAACCTACTTAGTGATACTATGGCTCTTTTCAAACTACAAATCAATGGCCGAAGCTACCAGGCCGACGTGGAGCCGGATACCCCGCTCTTGTGGGTACTGCGTGACCACCTGGGGCTGGTAGGGGCCAAGTACGGCTGCGGCATTGCGCAGTGCGGTGCCTGCATGGTACACCTCAACGACGAAGCGACGCCTTCCTGCGTGCTGCCGGTGTCGGCCATCGGTGCTTCTAAAGTGACCACCATCGAGGGACTTTCTGAAAAAGGCGACCACCCCGTGCAGCAAGCCTGGGACGAGGTGGACGTGGCGCAGTGTGGCTACTGCCAGGCGGGGCAAATCATGGCGGCGGCGGCTTTACTCAAGCGTAAACCCAAGCCAACCAACGAAGACATCGACGCGACCATGTCCCGAAACCTCTGCCGCTGTGGTACCTACCACCGGATCCGTGAAGCCGTGAAAGTAGCCTCCACTAAACTCAACTGACCATGTCCTTATTACCCAATACCTCTCGGCGCGATTTCATGAAGCTGGCCGCGACGGCCGGTGGTGGTTTGTTGCTCGGTTTTCACGGAGCGCGGGCTGCTGCCGCTGAGCCCATGATACTCGATGCCAACGCCGCCAGCGCGGCGCTGGATTTCAACAGCTTTCTGGCCATTGCCCCCAATGGTACCATCACGATCTTCTCGCCCAACCCCGAAGTAGGGCAGGGCATCAAAACGGCCTTCCCCCTTATTGTGGCCGAAGAGCTAAATGTAGACTGGAAGCAGGTCAACGTGGTGCAGGCTCCGCTGGATACCAAAAAGTACGAGCGGCAGGTAGCCGGTGGAAGCGGGTCGATTCCGCATTCCTGGAAGCGCCTCCGCGAAGCCGGGGCCACGGCCCGGGTGATGCTGATCGGCGCGGCTGCCCAGCGCTGGAAAGTACCCGCCGAGGCCTGCACGGCCCAGAATGGCATGGTACTTCATAAGGCCTCGGGCAAGAAGCTCAGCTACGGCGAGCTGGCGCAGGATGCCGCCAAACTACCCGTTCCTCAAGACGTAAAGCTGAAAGAATACAAGGATTTTACGCTGATTGGTAAAACGTATAAAAACGTCGACAACCAGGCCATCATTACGGGTAAGCCGCTGTTTGGGCTGGATTTCTACCGCGAAGGCATGCTCTTTGCGATGGTGCAGCGGCCGAAGGCCTTTGGCATGAAAGTAAAGTCGGTAGACGCCACCCAGGCCAAAGCCATGCCCGGCATTATAGACGTGGTGACGTTCCGGAACAACGTGGCCGTGGTGGGTAAGTCGACCTGGCAGGTGAAGAAAGCCCGGGAGGTACTTAAGGTAGAATACGAAGCCGAGGGCGCGCTGGAAAGTACCGCCGACCACAACCGCCTCTTCGACGAACTCCTCAATGGCTCCGAAGCTACCGTACGCCGACAAGATGGCGACGTGGAGGCTGCCTTCAAGAGTGCCGCCAAGGTAGTGAAGAGCGAGTATCAGTGCCCCTTCCTGCCCCACAACCCGCTGGAGCCCATGAACTTCTTTGCGCACGTGCGGGAAGACGGTGCCGAGCTCATTGGTCCTACCCAAACTCCCGAGCGCGCCCGCGGCGAAGCCGCCAAGTATCTGGGCCTGCCGCCGGAAAAAATTACCGTGGAAATGACCCGCATGGGCGGAGGCTTTGGCCGTCGCTTGGCCGCCGACTACGTCATGGACGCCGTGGAGGTTTCCAAGCTCGCAAAGGCACCTGTGAAGGTGATCTGGACGCGCGAAGACGACATGACGGCCGGTAACTACCGCCCGGCGGTGAAGTACCGCTTCGAGGCCGCCCTGGACGCCAAGGGCAACATGATCGGCTACAAGCTACGGGGCGTGGGGATCAACGCGGGTAACCCTACCCGCGAGCAAAACTTCCCCTCGGGTGCCGTGCCCAATTTGCTCATTGACTCGGTAGAACATAAGTCGCCCATTACGACGGGTCCCTGGCGGGCGCCCATTACCAACTTCCTGGCCTACGCCGAGCAATCTTTCCTGGACGAGGTAGCCGAAGCCGCCGGGAAAGATCCTGTGCAGTTCCGGCAGGATTTGCTGGAGCAGGCCAAAAAAACGCCGACCGGGGATGTCAAGTACGACCTCGACCGGATGATCGCCGTTACGAAGCTGGCCGCCGAAAAATCGGGCTGGGGCAAGAAGAAAGGCCCCGATGGCAAGCCGCTGGCGCAGGGTTTCAGCCTGTACTACTCGCACCTTTCTTACGTAGCGCAGGTGGGTGAGGTAGTGATGGAAAAAGGCAAACCCGTGGTGAAGAAAATTCATGCGGCCGTAGACTGCGGCGTGGTGATCAACCAGAGCGGCGCGCGGCAGCAGGTCATGGGCGGCATCGTAGACGGCATGGGCCACGCCATGTACGGCAATATGACTTTCAAAGACGGCGCTCCCGACCAGAGCAACTTCAACAGCTTCCGGCTGATCCGGGTCAACGAAATTCCGGAAGTAGAGGTTCATTTTGTAAATAACGGCATGGACCCCACCGGCCTGGGCGAACCGGCGCTGCCGCCCACGGGTGCCGCCGTTTCCAACGCCATCTTTAAAGCGACCGGCAAGCGCCTCTACAAGCAGCCTTTCGTAGAAGAGGAGCCCTTCAAGGGCATTTCGTAGCATCGATTTTATGCCTCAACGCGGCGGTAAGGTACCTTGAAGTACCCGCCGCCGCGTTGTTTATTACAAATTTCTCACGTATTCTCACCTACCTATGAAAAAGCTTCTTTCCCTTACCCTGGCTTTACTCCTTTTCCAGGTTTCGTTTGCCCAAGTACGGTTTGGCTTGAAAGCCGGGCTAAATGGCGCTAATCTGAATTTTGAAACTACCAGAACCAACCTAGCCCCCCACGCCGGAGGCCTGCTGGAAGTGGCTCTCAGCGATCGCTTCTTGATTCGGCCAGAATTACTTTACTCGGTGAAAGGCTTCCGGTCACCAGTAAAGTACGGTAAAACCAGAGAGAATCTACGTTATTTTACTCTTCCGGTTTTACTAGGCTTTAGTCCTGTTGAAAAAGTAGTTGTTCTGGCCGGACCAGAACTAGGTTTGCTGACGAAGGCTACTAGGAAAACCCCTGAATATAGGTTTGATGGTACGGAAGATTATAGCCGATTCGACCTGGGGCTCGTGTTTGGATTAGGTTATAAAATCAAAGAGAATCTGGGCATCGATCTTCGTTATAATTACGGTTTTACGAAACTAATAACGATAGATTACAGAGATCCGAACGGGAATCCAGCGGGTATGGGAAAGGATGGTTCTAACCGGGTTGTGCAAGTAGGCTTGTATTATTTGCTGGCGAAAAAATAAGGCAGCTTTAATTACCGCACCTATCCTGTCCTGGTACTTGGATTTTATTTATGGACAATTCTCCTAAAATCCAAAAAAGCCTATACGTAGCCGTAACAAGCAGCCCCTGGCCCGCCCGTGACGTGTAGGTAGGTAGTAGTATGAAGGCACCACCGACCCTTTGCTCAGCGTAGCGCAGTGGGTTGTTAAACTGGTACACGGCTTCCAGCGCTATTTTCTTACCCACCGAAGTACCTACACCGGCTATAAAAAGCAGGTCGTTACGCAGATGTTCATTCTCCCGAATGGAAAACGGAATGGTTAATGACCCCGACGCAAGTGGGTCATCTTCACGAGAACTCACCAGCTTGTAGTGGGTCTTGGCTTTAATAAAGTAGGTAGGCATAGCGCCCGCCAGCACATACACGGGGCTACGTTGGGGGAAAGGGTTAATCTCAACGGTGAGGGGTACCTGCAGGCGTTGGAAGGTATTGTCGTAGGTAGTGGTATAAATCAGCGGTCCGAGCCTATCCACATCCGTTAGCCCAAGTACGTTTAAGGCACGGACTCGGCGGTCGCACAGGGATTGCCATTCGGCATCGACCCGAAGGGCCAGGGACGGAGCCAAGCGGTACCCTAGCCGCAGGCCACCGGCGTAGCTGAAGCCCGACCGGTACCGGTCCCGGATTTCCTGGTTGGTTTGTTGCTCTACGTTACGGCCGCTCCAGCCGGTGCCCGCTTTGAGGCCCAGCGTCCAGGGAGAGGTTTGCGCCCAGGCCGTAGAGGTACTTACGCTCAGGATTAGTAGGTACACAAGAGTAGGAAATCGCTTTTTCATCTCCGTCAGGTTGTTTAGGTGCAGGGGTACTTTGATCGTTTGTAGAGGGACCCCAGGTAGCTACCAAGGGTTGTAAGCCCAGAGAGAACTTTATCGCTTAGGTACTTCACCAGGGCAGCTATGAATTACATGCTCCTATCAGTCAGTGAGTAGAAGGATGTGTTGTGAAGGTACTTTTCGGCGCCAGCGTTTGGTCAAAGTATTTTATCCCAAACGATTTTCTTGACCTCGGCGTGCGATTCTAGATCGTGCATGACGTTCAGGATGTCATTTTCCTGGCGGGTATCTACCTTCAGATTAATCACTACGTCATCCTGCTTTTTCTCGGCCGAAATACTACTAATACTAAGTCGCGCATCGGCCGACAACTGCTGGACAATCCGGGCGGAGGCTTTCCAGTTGGTGGTTATTACCTGAATCAGCTGGTCTTTTTGATGTTTGAAAAAGCGTTTTTAGACCTGCTGCAAGCCCCACAGAACCAGGATGGCAAGTACCGTGGTGGTAGCCGCCGCAAAGTACATGCCGCCGCCCGTAGCCAGCCCGATGGCCGCCACCGTCCACAGTCCCGAGGCGGTCGTGAGGCCCCGGATCACCTCCTGCCGCAAAAACAGAATGGTACCCGCGCCCAGGAAGCCAATCCCACTCACGACCTGCGCCGCCACCCGTGAGGGGTCCAGCTCGATATGCTCGTGCGTAAGTACCTCGTAAAACCCATGCGCCGAAACCAGCATACTCAGAGCCGCTCCCACGCAGACCATCATGTGTGTACGTAGGCCCGCGGCCCAGTCTTTTCGCTCGCGCTCAAGCCCCACGATGCCGCCCAGCAGCGCGGCTACGCAGAGTCGGAGGGCGATTTCGGTCCAGGAGATCATCATGGATAGTAGCCAATTAGAGATGGAAAAGATTAAAAAATGGTAAGAGATTATGCCTAAATTCTCGTGCCAGATTTCTTTCCTGAAGGTACCTTGGGCGGATGGTACTTTAAACAAAGGAATGGGGTACTTTAACGTTAAGCAAAGAGTACTTTTCAGAAAGTACCCTACAAAAAGTGCCCTTTCTCCGCCAAAGAAAGGGCCGGGGATTGCCGCAATGGAATTGAGGCTTTTTCGCAGAACCTTCAGGCCGCAGGTACTTTGTCCTAAACCGAAAGGTACTTTTTAAGTTCTTTGTAGAGGAATAGAAGCGCCCCGAAGCGCGTTTGGTAGATACTACACTTCTTCAAGCTAAAACATTTTCTATGCTCGCGATCCAATTGAAAGACTTCGGCCATGCCGACCAGCTCTACCTGGATGAGTACCCTACGCCGGAGCCGTCGGCTTACGAGGTACTTATAAAAGTACACGCCACGGCCCTCAACCGCGCCGACATCCTGCAGCGCGAAGGCAAGTACCCCCCGCCCGAAGGCGCCAGCCCGCTGCTGGGCCTGGAAGTAGCCGGTGAGGTAGAGGCCCTGGGCGAAAAAGTAACCCGCTGGAAGATAGGCGACAAAGTTTTTGGTCTGCTGCCCGGCGGAGGCTACGCCGAGTACGCCGTCATGCACGAAGACATGGCCATGCCCGTGCCGCTGGGCTGGGACTACACCAAAGCGGCCGCCGTGCCGGAGGTATTCCTGACGGCCTTCCAGGCGCTGAGCTGGGTTGGGAAGCTGCAAGCGGGCGAAACCGTGCTGCTGCACGCCGGAGCCAGCGGGGTAGGTACGGCGGCCATTCAGGTGGCGCGTTCGATGGGCGCTACGGTGCTGGTGACGGCCTCGTCGGGCAAGCATGCGCTCTGCCACGAGCTGGGGGCCATGCATACCATCGACTACCGCAAGGGACCCTTCCTGGACGAGGTACAGCACTTAACCGACGGCCAGGGCGTGGACCTCATCGTGGACCCCGTCGGGGGTGATTACTTCGGACAGAATATCCAGGCCCTGCGGCGCGACGGGCGGCTGGTCATGCTGGCCGTCATGGGCGGGGGCACGGTTTCCGAAGTACCCATCGGACCCATTGTGTTCAAGCGTTTGCAGATCATGGGAAGTACCCTGCGCTCCCGCACCCGCGACTACCAAGTTGCCCTCACGCGTGACTTCGTGGATTTTGCCTACGATAAGCTCACGCAGGGTGAGCTGCGCCCGGTGGTGGATACGGTTTTCAACTGGCAGGATGCTGCCGAAGCCCACAGGTACCTGGAGGCCAACCTCAGCGCGGGCAAAGTGGTACTGCGGATCGGTGAGAAGCCCGAAGAAATTTTGTAGCTTTACCTACTCCTTTATCGCCCGGCTTATGACCTTCGACTCGCTGGATCTCACCAAAACCTACTCCTACGCCGACTACCTCCAATGGACCTTCGAGGAGCGGCTGGAGCTGATCCGTGGCAAAATATTTCCCATGTCGCCCGCTCCGGCGCGGCGGCATCAGCGTCAGTCGGCTATTTTATTCAATAGCCTGTTTAATTTTTTGGCTGATGATCCCTGCCACGTCTACGCGGCTCCCTTTGACGTGCGCCTGACGCCCCGCCGGGCCGAGCGCGACCACAAAATACATACCGTCGTGCAGCCTGACGTATGCGTGATCTGCGACCTGGATAAGCTCGACGACAAAGGCTGCGTAGGCGCTCCCGACCTCATCGTGGAGATTCTTTCGCCCGGCAACACCCGTAAGGAGATGAAGGATAAGTTTGAGGTATATGAAGAAAATGGCGTGAAGGAATACTGGCTCGTGGAACCCAACGACAAAATCGTGCTGGCCTACGTGCTCAACGAGCAGGGAAGGTACTTTGGCCTGAAACCCTTTACCGAAGGCGAGCTCCTCACCTCCGTGGCCCTGCCGGGCTTTTCGATGGAGGTCAGCGCTATTTTCAAAGATTGAAAACGAGTGGTACCTTGCGATTTCATTAGGGTAAAGTGTATTGTAATTTCACAAAATGGATATTCTGAGTAAAATAAAGTCCCTGAGTAAAGCCTGCGTGGCCGACGTAACGGCTCACCGCCACCACCTGCACCGCCACCCGGAGCTTTCTTTTCAGGAGCACAAAACCGCCCGCTTCGTGGCCGAGCAGCTCAGGGCACTGGGCCTGCAGCCGCAGGAAGGCGTGGCCGGTACGGGCGTGGTGGCGCTCATCGAAGGGCGCAATCCCGGCAGCCGGGTGGTAGGCCTGCGGGCCGACATGGACGCCCTGCCCATCCAGGAAGCCAACGAGGTACCTTACCGCTCGCAGGTACCTGGCGTGATGCACGCCTGCGGGCACGATGTACATACCTCGTCGCTGCTGGGCACGGCCCGCATTCTCACCCAGCTGCGGGAGGAGTTTGAAGGTACCGTGAAGCTCGTTTTTCAGCCCGCCGAGGAGAAAGCCCCTGGTGGGGCTTCGCTGATGATCAAAGAAGGGGTACTTGAAAATCCGCGCCCGGCGGGGATGCTCGGCCAGCACGTAGCCACCAACGTACCTGTGGGCAAGATTGGCTTTCGGGAAGGCATGTACATGGCCAGCACCGACGAGCTGTACCTCACCGTGAAAGGAAAAGGCGGCCACGGCGCCATGCCCGACCAGCTCATCGACCCGGTACTGATGGCCTCGCACATCATCGTGGCGCTGCAGCAGATCATCAGCCGCCACCGCAAGCCCGCCAACCCGTCGGTACTGTCGTTCGGGCGTTTTATTGCCGACGGTGTTACGAACGTGATTCCCAACGAAGTAACCATCCAAGGTACCTGGCGCTGCATGGACGAAGAGTGGCGCGAAGAGGGGCTGCGCAAAATGAAAAAAATGGCCGAGGGCATGGCCGACGCCATGGGCGGTAGTTGCGACTTCGAAATTGTGAAAGGGTACCCTTTCCTGAAAAATCACCCCGAGCTGACGCGCCGCACCCGCGCCGCCGCCGTGGCCTACATGGGGGCCGAGAACGTCATGGATCTGGACCTGTGGATGGCCGGTGAAGACTTTGCCTTTTATTCGCAGGTAGTCGACTCCTGCTTTTACCGGCTGGGTACCCGCAACGAAGCGCGCGGCATTGTGTCGGGGGTACATACACCTACCTTCGACATCGACGAGGCGGCGCTTGAGGTTGGGCCGGGGCTCATGAGCTGGCTGGCCATTCAGGAACTCACGCAGCACTGATGGTAAGGGTACTTGGGCTGGTAGGGGTACTTTGGGGCTGGAGCGCAAGCTCGGCGATGGCGCAGGAGCTGCGGGCGCGCGTGGTGGATGCACTCACGCTGAGCCCGATACCCTACGCCCTCGTGACCGACAGCCCCCGGCGCGTAGGTACCCACACCAACGGGCAGGGTTGGTTTTGGCTGGCGTCCCGGCCCGACACGCTGCACGTTTCGGCACCGGGGTACTTGCCCAAAGAAATCATCGCGTTTTCGACGGATTCTCTGGAAATCCAATTGAGCGAAAAACCGCTCGTGCTCCAGACGCTGTCCTGGGCGCAGGATCAAAAACCCACGCTCGAGCTGCTGGGAGCGCTGCGCAAGCGGGCCGTGGGGTACTTTTTTTCCTGTGACTCTTCCTCGCTGGACGAAATGGCCCTGCTGGTACCCAACCCGCGCAAAAGTCAGGGAGTTATCAAGAAAGCCTCCTTCTACGTAGCCCGGCGCGGTCGGCCCCGCACAGCCTTTCGGGTTCGGCTGTATCAGAATAAGGACGGGAGGCCGGGGGATGATATTTTACAGGAAAGCGTCATCGTACGCTCCCGGCGTTGGGGCCGCTGGAAAGAAGTACCCCTGGGGCGTTACAATGTACCCATTCCCGAAGACGGCTTCTTTATTTCCATGGAATGGCTGGCTACAGCCGAAGGTACCTTCACCGAGCGTACGCATCTGCATGGCGGGCGCGTAGAGGAAAATGCCTGCCGCGGCCCGGTGCTGGGTACCACCGACGAATTCGACGAGTGCCGCTGGTGGTACCGAACCAACGGCCGTACTTGGCACCAGTGGAACTGCGAAGTAGAAAACCTCAAAAAAATGCAAAACCCCATGATCCGGCTGGAGCTGCTCCGGTACCGTTGAGGTACGACCGTGGAGCCTCTATCCCCGGCCCTTTCTCCCGCGGAGAAAGGGAGCTTATTAAGGGTACTTTTCCTAAAAGTACCCCCATGCCCACGGCCCCATGCCCTCTGCTCTAAGTACCTATTTCCCCATCCATTTTTTAAAATCACTCACCTTTTCTCGGCTCACGAGGGCTTCCTTGTCGAGCGGGGGGCGCAGCGTGAGCGCCAGGCGGTTGCCGAAGTAAGGCTGCATTTGCTCCACGGCCTGATGCGTAACGATAAGGCTGCGGCTCACCCGAAAAAACAGCTCCGGGTCCAGGGCGTCGGCCAGCTCGTCGAGGGTGTAGTCTACCAGGAATTTTTGGCCCGAGTAGCTCCGGAAAAAGCTGAAGCGCTCGTCGGTAAAGAAGTAGGCAATCTCCGAAACCTCCACCGAGAGCAGCCGCTGGCCCTGCCGCACCAGGAAGCGCTTGCGGTAGGTTTTGGGTTGCTGCTGGTTTTGCCATGCCCGCAGCACGTTTTCCAGGTTAACGGGCAGGGTACTTGCGCTGGGCTCGGCCTGGTGGCGGGTGGTGAGGTCGTGGAATTTCTTCAGGCTGCGCTGTAAATCTTCCCGCTGCACGGGCTTGAGCAGGTAGTCGATGCTGCTTACCTTGAAGGCCTGGAGAGCGTATTCGTCGTACGAAGTCGTAAAAACTACCGTGCTGAATACATCCACGCGTTCAAAGATCTCGAAGCTCTGGCCGTCGGCCAGCTCAATGTCCATAAAAATCAGGTCGGGCTCGGGCTGGCTACTGGCGCGGTTGGTTTGGAGCCACAGCACCGTTTCGTCAATGCTGGCCATACTCCCCAGCACCACGAGGCTGGGCTCTATTTCGTGCAGGAGCTTGGTGAGCTTCCGGACGGCTAGTTCTTCGTCTTCAACAATCAGGACGTTCATGCGTAATCAGTGTCTTGGGTTAGAAGGGGTAATGTAATGGTAAAGTGCTTGGCGGTTTCTTCAATAAAAAGTTCGTTTCGGGACAGCAGCTCGTAGCGGGCCTTGATATTGGCCAGCCCTATGTGGTTCGACTCCACGCGGGAGGTTTTGCGCTGGAGGTTGTTGCTGACCCGCAGCTGCCCTTCCGCAGTGGTAGTAATGGTAATGCAAAGGGGCCTGGTAGCCAGGATCGTATTGTGCTTGACGGCGTTTTCTACCAGCATTTGCAGCGTCAGCGGCGGCAGCTGGTAGTGTAGGTAGGGGTGATCTACCGCCACCTCCACCCGCAGCCCCGGTCCGTGCCGGGTTTTGAGTAAGTGGTAGTACGACTGAATAAAGGCCAGCTCCACCGACAGCGGGGTCAGCTCCTGGTCGTTGGTTTGGAGCAGATACCGGTACACCTTAGCCATTTCGTCCACAAAGCGCTCGGCCCGCTGCGGCTCGTCGGCGATGAGTGACGAAAGCGAGTTGAGGCTATTGAACAAAAAATGCGGACTGATCTGATTTTTTAGGCTCTGGAGCTGGCCTTGCAGGCTGGCTTTTTTGAGCGACTCCTTGCTGAGTTTACTTTCTTTCCATTTTTCCAGTAAATAAAATACCTCGTAGATCAGCACTAGCCCCACGATGGCCACAACATCAAATAGATAAACCGAGCATACCGTGTCGTAGGTAAGCTGGGAACCGAAGAGCTGAAACCGAATAAAAAGCCAGGTATAAACCAGCAGGAACAAACCCGAAAGTACCATGAAAGCCAGCAGGGTGAGAAAGGCCCGCAGGAGGGTTTGCCGCATGTTGGGCAAAAAGCGACCAATCGCGTCGGCGGCCCAGTCGTGCGTAATGAAGGCTAGGGTAGTCAAGAGCCACACAAACAAAGTACCCCCCAGGAAGGTTTTCCAGTGCTGGATGTAGGGCGTGCCGATGAGGAAGTAGCTGATCAAAGGCACAAACCAAGGTACCAGCAGCGAGTAGGTCCACTGGCTGCGGGGGCTGAGCCGGAGCCAGCGGCGGTAGGGTAGGGAGCGGGGCTTTTTCATAAAGTACGGATCAACGGCAACTCCACGGTAAAGTACTGTTCAGTGGCCTCCACCCGAAGGGGCGCGCCCGTCAGGAGTTGGTAGCGGGCGGTGAGCGTAGCCAGTCCGGCCTGGTTGAGCGGCACGCGCAGGGAGCGTTTTTGCAAATTATTTCTTACCTGAAGTTGCTCCGCAATGGTGATGCGCACCTCCACGCGCAGCGGCCGGGCGGCTGACACCACGTTGTGCTTGATGGCGTTGTCGAGCAGGGTCTGGAGCGTCAGGGCCGGTAGGCGATACGGCCGGGCGGTATCGTTTATATAAAGGCGTAGCTCAAAGCCCGCCCCGTAGCGGGTTTGTAGCAGATACGCGTACGACTGCACAAAGCGCAGCTCGGCGTCCAAGGTAGTGAGGCCGTCGCTTCTGGTGCGGGTAGGCCCTGCCTGCAGGAGGTACCGGTACACGTTGGCCATTTCGTCCACAAAGCGCTCGGCCTGCGCCTGGTCGTCGCCGATCAGCACCGAAAGCGAGTTGAGGCTATTGAAAAGAAAGTGCGGATTGACCTGCTGCTTTACTTCGTCGAGCTGCGACTGCAGATGCTGGTGCTCCAGCTGCTGAAACTCCAGCTGATTGACGCGCCACTGCTGAAACGCGTACACACTTTCGCTAACACCCGCCAGGATGATCGTCGCCACCGTGACGCCGACCAAAAGCCAGGTAGCTTGGGTAGCCTGGTAGCGGAAACCATAAAGCCGCCCGGCGTCAAACGCCAGCATACTGAGCTGGGTATAGGCCAGGCCCAGCGGCACAAAAAACAAAATGTGCAAAAGCACCCGCCGGGGAGAGTGCTGCGGCTCCGGGAAGCGCCGGACGATCCACCGGCTCAGGGCTTTAAGTACCCGCGTGGCCAGGGCCACCAGCGCCAGCAGGATGAGGGAAGCTCCAAACCCTACCTGCCAGCTGGCCAGGTAGGTACTTCCCCAAAGAAAGTACCCCCCCAGCGGGACTAGCCACGGCACCACAAACAGGCCCGTTACCCAGTAAAGGGTATTCCGTCGGAGCTGCTTACGGAGCCAGGTAAAAAAGGGGCGCTTCATCAAGGGGGAGTTTTCACGCCAGCAAAAATAGGGTAGTTTGGTAATTCATCCGGGCCAAACCGCCACCAATTGCCGCAACGACTGACTGAAATGCCGGAAAGTACTTTTCAATTGGAAAGTACCTACCGCCCGAAAGGTACCTACTTGGTTTTTATTCGAGCACGGGCTTGCTGGCGAGCGAAGGTAGTGAGGCGGGAGCAGGGGTACTTTCGGGGATGTAGCGCTTGAAGAAGCTCCCGATTTTCAGGCTGATAACCCCCAGAACGGCCTCTTTGAAAATACCCGGCGACATCTTGGATTCGCCCTTGGTCCGGTCCGTAAAGATGATAGGTACTTCCGTCAGCCTGAAGCCGTACTTCCAGGTGTCAAATTTCATCTCGATCTGGAAGGCGTAGCCCACAAAGCGGATGCGGTCGAGCTGGAGGGTTTCCAGGACCCGGCGGTGATAGCACACAAAACCCGCCGTGGGGTCCATGATGGGCATGCCCGTAATAAAGCGCACGTAGTGGCCCGCAAAGTACGACATCAGTACCCGGCCCATGGGCCAGTTGACCACGTTGACGCCCTTGATGTACCTCGACCCGATCGCCATGTCGTTTCCTTCTTCCCGACAAGCCAGGTAGAGCCGCACCAGATCCTCGGGGTTGTGGGAAAAATCGGCGTCCATTTCAAAAATATATTCGTAACCGCGCGCCAGCGCCCACCGGAACCCGTGGATGTAAGCGGTACCCAGGCCCAGCTTGCCGCGCCGCTCCTGCAGGTACAGGCGGTCCGCAAAAGTACCTTGCAGCTCTTTTACCTTCAGCGCGGTGCCGTCGGGCGAGCCGTCGTCTACGATGAGTACATCAAAAGGATGCGGCAGGCTAAGTACCTTCCGGATGATGGCCTCGATGTTTTCAATCTCATTGTAGGTCGGGATGATGACGATGCAGTTGCTCACAGCGCGGTCTTTTTTTGGGTTTACAGCAGGTAAAGTAGTACTTAAAAGGTACTTGCATAGGCTAACAAGCCAGCGCTTAAAACGATTCCCTCCAACACCCGCTCAGGGGCGATTGAGGGCGCTTTTAAGTTTTTTTAAGAAAAGGGCAGAGTGGATTTTTTAGATTTTAATGCTGTTGGTTTTTTCGCGAGCTTCGATTTTAGTCCTCACTTTTTCGTAAATCCGCGCCATGTACCCAGGGTTTGCGATGTAAAATTCGTAGCTCTGGCGGTAAGCGAGGGTATCTACGTCGTGCTTTTTCCAGATCTGCTGCTGGAGCCGGTTGTAAACCATCACCGACGAATCCAGGGAGCTGAGCCGCATCCGGGTCACCCGAGCCTCCGCCACGTGGATGTCGGCCAGCACGGCGGCCATTTTATCTTCGGAAAGAATGTGGCGGGGAGGCTTCTCCTCGGCGCTG
Organism: Rhabdobacter roseus; assembly: GCF_014202275.1. Classification (GTDB taxonomy): domain Bacteria; phylum Bacteroidota; class Bacteroidia; order Cytophagales; family Spirosomataceae; genus Rhabdobacter; species Rhabdobacter roseus. The sequence continues at coordinate 676,656 of NZ_JACHGF010000001.1, forward strand.
CATCCGGCCATGAACCAGAGCAGCAGCAACCAAGCCAGGCCCCGCGGCGGGAAATACGTACTCGGACGCTTCATCATAAACAAATTACCTATCTTTGTTTTATATGCTCAACGCCACAAAGGTCGTGAATCTTTCGTAGAACCACTCTTTTCTATGTTTGAACAATTTTTGACAAAACTTCGAAAGTACGAGATTCGGATGCGCAAGGCGGTCAACAGCGAGCGCCACGGCAACTTCCATTCTGTTTTTAAGGGCTCGGGGCTGGAATTTGACGACCTCCGGCAGTACCAATATGGCGACGACGTGCGGGCTATCGACTGGAACACCTCCGCCAAGGGGCATGGTACCTACGTGAAGATATTCAAGGAAGAAAAGGAGCAGACGGTATTTTTTATGGTGGACGTGAGCGCCTCGCAGGAAGTCGGCGACGCCAGCCGCCTCAAGATCGACGCCTCCAAAGAAATATGCGGCGTGCTGACGCTGGCGGCCATCCAGGAAGCCAGCCGCGTGGGACTGCTCTGTTTTTCGGACCAGAAGGAACGTTACATCCGGCCTTCCGACGGCATGAAACACGGCTACGGCCTCCTGTCGGAGCTGTTTAAGCTACAGCCCGAGTCGCCCCGAACCAACCTTTCGGAGTCCATTTTGCTGGCTTTGAACATCCTGAGGCGGCGCAGCCTGGTGTTTCTCATCTCTGATTTTATTGATACCAACTATGAACACAACCTGAAGGCTCTGGCCCGTAAGCACGACCTGGTGGTGATCCACGTGCACGACCAGCGCGAGACCAACCTGCCGCGCCTGGGTATCTTGCCGGTGTATGACGCCGAGCGGCAAAGCAGGGTGTGGGTGAATACGTCCTCGCCCCGCTACCGAACCCAAATGCGGGAGCGGTTTGCCAAGCGTCGCCTTGAGCTGGAGCGTCTGTGTCGGCAAAACCGCGCCAACTACCTCTCGCTGGACGCCCGCGAAGACTACGTACCCGCCCTGATTCGTTTGTTCAGGGTCAGGCGCTACGTCAAAGGGGCCATGTGAGCAAGGGCGTAATGGAGTAAAAATCTGATCGTTCATTTCATTCTGTTTCTTTTTGCAATTCGTACCACCACATAGTTATTTAGTAGTTCGGACGACCCGCGCGCCATGGCGGCGGTGGGGCTTGCTGTTGCTGGGGGTACTTGGTGCGCTTACCAGCCGGGCCCAGCTCGGCCAGCCGCAGGGCCAGTTCCTGACCGATACCGTCGAGGTAGGAAAGCCGTTTTGGTACGCCCTCAGCTTTCGCCACCGCCCCGACCAGGAAGTATTTTTTCCGGACACTACCTACCATTTTGCTCCCTTTGAGGTCCTGGAGCAAGACTACTTCCTTACCCGCACCGACTCTAGCGGTAGCCTGGATAGTACCATTTACAAGCTTGTTATCTTTGAAGTAGCGCCCTTGCAGCCCTTTACGCTGCCGGTTTTTCTGCTGGCCGAAAACGATTGTACCCAGGTACTTGCCCCCGTTGATACGGTATTTGTTCGGCGGATGGCGGGGGTAGCCGAGGCCGATTCGCTGCGTAGGGAGGTGGCCGTACTGCCGCTGCGTCGGCAGTTCAACTATTCTATCTTTTTTGGGGTAGTGGGAGTGCTAGGTACCCTGAGTTTTGGGATTTACTGGTTGTTTGGGAGGAGTATCGCCCGGCAGTGGCAGGTATTTTTGCTCCAGCGCCGCCACAGCGATTTCCTCCGTAACTTCAATCGCCTCAACCGCAGTACGCGGGAAAGCGGCCGGACCTCCGAGGCCGAAAAAGCCGTGATTGTGTGGAAAAAGTACCTGGAACGACTCGAACAAAAGCCTTTTGCCACCTACACCACCCGCGAGATCGTAGACAACATCCCCGACGAAGCCCTGGAAAAAGCCTTGCGCGACATCGATGGCATTATATACGGGCAGGGGAAATCAAAAAACATAGAAATGTCGCTACAGGTACTTCGCTCCGTGGCCCTGCGCGCGTACCGGCAGCGGCGGCGGGAAATAACAATGATTGATAAAACGGGCGTATAAATGATGGAGCCATGGTTTTCGTTACGGTGTTTTGGCTGGGAAACGCTGCGTTCCTACCACTGGGTGTACCCGTACTTTCTGTACGCCCTGCCCGGCGTACTCCTGCTGTTTTTGCTCCGAGCGGCCTTTCACCGCAGCGCCAAGCAACACCTGGCCCTACCTTACGAAGCCACCCGTACTTCCAACGATTGGCTCACGCGCCTGCGGTTTGTGCAGCCGGTCAGTGCCGCCCTGGCGCTGTGTCTGATCCTGGTAGCGCTGGCTCGCCCACAGGTAATTACCGAACGCACCGACCGCTACTCGGAGGGCATCGACATCATGCTGCTGTTGGATATATCTGATTCTATGCTGGAAAAAGACCTGCAGCCCAACCGGCTGGTAGCAGCCCGGCAGGTAGCAAAAGACTTTATTCAGGGGCGCATCCAGGATCGCATCGGGCTCATTATTTTTGCCGGCGAGGCGTTTTCGCTTTGTCCGCTCACGACCGATTACCGCCTCCTGGACGGGTTTCTGGACGACCTCCGGCCCGAGATGATTCGTACCGCCGGTACGGCTATTGGCAGTGCGCTGGCCGTGACGATCAACCGCATGAGGGACTCTCCCAGCGACAGCAAGGTGGCGATTCTGATCTCCGATGGGGATAATACGTCGGGCAATCTGGATCCGATCACGGCGGCCCGGCTTGCCAAGGCATTTGGGGTAAAAATCTACACCATTGCCGTGGGAAATGCCCTCCGGCGGCCTTCAACGACCGACAGCCTGAACGTCTCGCGGGCCCTGGTGGATGAAAGTGAACTACAGGCTATTGCGAATGTGGGCGAGGGGAAGTACTTTCTGGCTACCGACAATAACGCTCTGAGCTCCGTTTTTGAGCAAATAAACCAGCTTGAAAAAGTAAAGTACCGCGATGTACTGTACCGCGAAGTAACCGACTACTACCGCATGTACCTCTACTGGGCAGTCCTTTTCCTGCTGCTGGCCCTGGCTACCAAAAGTACTTTTATGTCCAATATTCTGGAAGATTGATGTTACGCTCGTACTATAACAAAGAAGTAGTGGAGGCCGGCCTGGACGAAGTAGGACGGGGCTGCCTGGCGGGGCCGGTTGTGGCGGCAGCGGTGATACTACCTGCCGACTACGAACATCCCTTCTTGACGGATTCGAAGCTATTGACCAAAGAACAACGGGAGGTACTTCGTGACCTAATCCTGGCCGATGCCTTAGCCTGGGCCGTGGCCGAAGTCTCCAACCAGGAAATAGACCGGATCAATATTTTACAGGCGAGTTTTCTGGCGATGCACCGGGCCGTAGATCAGCTGGTGGTCCGGCCTGAGCACCTGCTGGTGGACGGCAATCGGTTTGTACCCTACCCGCTGATCCCCCATACCTGCATCGTCAAGGGCGACTCCAAGTACCTCTCCATTGCGGCGGCCTCCATTTTGGCCAAGACGCATCGAGACGCCCTCATGGAGCGCCTGGCCGCCGACTACCCCCACTACGGCTGGGAGCGGAACGTAGGATACCCTACGCCCCACCACCGCCGGGCTATTGATGAATACGGCCTTTGTCCGCACCACCGCCTGAGTTTTCGGTTACGAAAAGGATAATGTATCCTGAATATCCCGGTCATCCAGGAGCTCGCGGACCTTCCGCCGCGTGATTTCCACGGCCAGTCCGTACAGAATATGCCCGCTAAATTCGCTGGATACAAACTTGGCCGGGCGTTGCAGCGGCCAGGGCTCGGCATTGAGCATGGGTAGTACCGAGCCGTGCGTAGCGCCGTAGAGCGCCAGTCCCAGCGGACTACCCGCGCCCTTCTGCGCCTGGGGTACTAGCTCGGCTACAGCGCCGTACAGCGCACCAATGCCCGTACCAAAGGCCCAGTGGATAGACTGCTCCACGATAGGTTTACTGCTTTCCGGCACCGGCCCTCCTACGGTTTGTTCTTTGACGCGGTCGGCCAGCACGAGGGGCGGGGAGGTGGTATCTTCGGGGCGTGCGGGTGCAAATTCTTCCCACAGGGTTTTTACGGCAGTACCTACCAGTCCCGCAATGGCACCGGCCAGTAGCCCTTTCCAAACATTTTGAGTCATCGTCGTAGCGCTTTATGGAGTTAGAGTAGAAATCGGGGAATTCCCGCTGCGACTCCCTAAAAAAGCGTACCCAAAAGAAGGATCGCCAGAAAGTATTTTTTAGGCTCGGGGCTTTTTGTACAAAGGTACCGTGCTACAGGGCTCACCGAACATCAGGCTTTGGACGAGGGGCCTTAGCAAACGCGAAATTTCAACGTAGGCCGACGTAGGTACCGGATGCTTGCTGCATCCTTTCACCACAACCCGCTTCCCTCGGAATTCTTCCAGATCGAGCCGCGCTATGGCTTCAAAGAAGAGCTTGTCTTCCAGGGTACTTAAGTCGCCAAAAACGACGGTATGTGCGTGGGGCTCCAGCTGAGTAGCCAGCAGCATGTACGCCCAGGTAGGTACTATGGCGTCTTCGCTACACGTAATGGCCACATTTTTGCCTGTGTACTGCGTCCAATCGTGGGTTTTTAAAAACTCCCGAAAATCCTTTTCCCGCAGGATCAAACCCTGAAAGAGATTGTCTTTCAAATCGTACACGACGCGCTCTCCGGGGTGGTAGTACGCTTCCAGGTCGAGCGAAAGGAGGCCGCTGCTGGCTACTCGGTTCACAATTTCTTCGGTTTCCATACTTGTATTTAGGGCTGGGTTACTCGTAAGTACCCAACGCAAGCCAACTCAGAAATGTTCGCGGAGGTACCTAGGCATCGACCGCCTGAGCGGAGTCAGTTGGGAGGGAGCGGGGCTGGGTACCCATGAAGTCTTTGAGGTAGTAGGGCTCGAAGGTAACCACATCCTCAAACTCCGCCCGCAGGAATGCCTCCGTAGCCAACGTACCTACCGTGCGGGCGGAGGGATGGAGGGGCTCGGATAGAAAGTGGGCGTGGGGGTGAGTACCCAATACGGGCTGGCATTTGGCGGCTCCATCGCCAAAAAACACAATCGGGTACTTTTCCAAAAGCGTGCCGAAGGAGTCGGCCTGTACCACAACGGCCTGCGTAGGAAGTATGGTTTGGAGCCGGGTGTCGAACACGGTGGCGTAGACCTCCATGCGGCGTGCGTCGAGCATGGGGCACAGCAGGTACCCTTGGGTACTTGCGTTATCCTCATAAAAGGTACTTAGCTGCCGGGCCATGGCCGCCAGCGTATTGATGCCAATCAGGGGCTTGTCCAGGGCGTAGCAAAGTCCTTTGGCCGTTGATACGGCCACGCGTAGGCCGGTATAGGAGCCGGGCCCTTTGGCCACGGCAATGGCGTCGAGGTCGTGGAGGGCGAAGCCCGCGTTCTGGACGGTACTTTGGATAAGCGTCGTGAGCATGGACGACGACGAGCGGTCGGTATGCAGGTCACAGGCCGAGAGCAGCGCACCGTCCTGGTGAAGGGCCGCCGAGCAGCCCTTCGTAGAAGAATCAAGGCTAAGTATGAGCATACGCTGGGGTACTACCGATCGGCTACTTTTTTGCCTGGAGGATGTCGCGGTAGCGATTCATGTCGGTAAAAAGGTTCAGGGCCGCTTTCATTTCCACATCGGTACCAAAAGAAGCTTCCTTCACGCCCCTTTCGAGGTAGTAATGTTTAATGATTTCTTCTTCCAGGAGCCCTTTGATCTCGGCTTTGTAGAGCTGCAAGTCGTTATCCTTGCTGTGCGAAAGTTTGGATTTGAGCGCTTTAAGCTGATCCTGAATCACGTCGATGGATTTTTCCTTTTTGGCCGAAGCTTCCAGTGCGTACAGGTCTTTTTCCACCTGGGTCGTGTAGTCGTAGTCTTTGTCTTTAAGCCACTTCACGTAGTCCTGGTACTCGCTGTCGGAGAGGTGAAACTCGCGGGCGGGCTTGATGGTAGGGTGCTCGAAGTGGTACTTAACGGCGTAGTCGAAGAAGAGGCGCTTGCGGGCCAGTGAGGTAGCCAGGGGCGAATGGTTCTCTTTTTCGGTAATGATGTCGGGCCGAATACCGCCACCGTCGTACACGGTACGGCCGTTTTGGGTTTTGAATTCGGTCATGAGGGAGTCAGGTACCTTGCCTACGCTGCCGTCTTCGTTGCGGTGGCTGTAATCAATCGCCTGGATGCAGCGGCCGCTGGGAATGTAGTACTTGGCCGTCGTGATTTTCATTTTGGTGTTGTACGAAAGGTCGCGAGTCGTTTGTACGAGGCCTTTCCCGTAGGTTTGCTGACCTATAAGTACCCCCCGGTCGTAATCCTGAATCACCCCGGATACGATCTCGGCAGCCGAGGCGCTGCGGTTGTTGGTCAATACCACGATCGGAATCTCGGTATCGAGGGCCGGATTATAGGCCGAGTACGCTTTGTTCCATTCGGTCACTTTTCCTTTGGTAGAAACAATCTCTTCGCCTTTGGGAATAAAAATATTGGAGATTTCGATCGCCATATTCAGCAATCCACCCGGGTTTTCGCGCAGGTCCAGCACCACTTTCTTCATGCCTTTTCCTTTCAGCTCCTGGAAAGCATTACGTACCTCGCGCGAGGCCGTAGCCGTAAAATCTTTCAGGTCAATGTAGCCTACTTCGTCGTTGATCATGCCGTAGTAGGGTACGTTGGTCATTTTTACCACGTCGCGGTTGACGATAATTTCCAGGGGCTTCTGAATGCCGTAGCGCTTCACGGTCAGCTTCACGCTGCTGTTGGTTTGGCCTTTAAGGAGCCGTCCGGGGTCGTTTTCGCGGAGCGTCGTCAGGTCCACGCCGTCTATTTTTATGATTTGGTCGCCCAGCTGCAGGCCCGCCTTTTGGGCGGGGGTATCTTCGTACACCATCATGATGGTATGCGTGCCCTCCGCGGAGTTCACCAGCGCGCCGATGCCGTTGTACTTGCCGGTAGTCATGGTCATGTAGTCCTCGATGTCGTCCTCGGCGTAGTAGACCGTGTAGGGGTCCAGGGAGCGCAACATGCCATCGATGCTACTTTTGATGAGCCGGTTCGGATTGATGTCGTCTACGTAGTAGGCGTTCAGCTCCTTGAAGAGCGTCGCGTAAATATCCAGATTCCGGGCAATTTCGAAGAGCCGGTCATCCTGCTTGAACGAAACGAACAGAAGCCCTGCCACCACCGGAATCGCCAGCCAAAGGGAGCGCACGTATTTTTTCATGAAATAAAGCGAATTTAATAAGATCCAGGATGATTCAAGAAGCCGACGAAGTACTGGCCAGCCGGGCAAGTACCTTTTTCATAGACTTTTCAATAACGTCATAAGTTGCTTTTTCTTTTGCAAGATACAAAAAAGCGAGGTACGTTGGACGGGAGGCCGCTGGGAGTTCGTGCAGAATATGCTTGTTGAGGCGGTACGCTTCGCGGCAGCGGCGGCGAACGAGGTTGCGATCCACGGCGCGTTTGAAAGTACGCCGCGAGATGGAGAAAAGTACCTGGGGGAGCTCGGAGGGAGGGGCCGGATCGACGAAGTAAAGTACCCGAAAAGGAAAGAGGTAGAACGTTTGGATTTCCGTACTACCTCTTTGAAAAAGCCTACCGATGACTCGGTGATTGCTTAAGCGTTCGTCTTTGCCAAAAGTTTGTTTCAAGTCCGTACTGGTTGGGGGTAGTTTGTCAGTTTGAGAATCAACGAACTTAACAAACGGTAGAACCACTCAAACTTGCCAACTTTTACTATTGCTTGTGACGTTTCTCGTCCGATACAGAAAGCTTCCAACGGCCTTTTTTGCGGCGCGAGGTTAACACTTTGCGGCCGTTGGCGGATGACATGCGCTCACGGAAGCCGTGCTTGTTTCTTCTCTTGCGGTTCGAAGGTTGGTATGTACGTTTCATTTCTTTACCTTATATTATTGTATTAGAGTACTCTACAGTCTGCTATTTCTGATTTTGGCTTGCAAAGGTATAAAAACTTAAGCGGTATGACAAACGCCTTCGCGTTATTTTTATTTGCGTTAAAAAGCAGGCTTTCCGGGTGCCGTACGCTGGGGCTGAAAAGTACCTTGCTGGGGTAGTTATGGCAGATGGTGGGGTACTTGGGCTCTTGGCGCGTTACAAACGCGCCGCGGCGGGAGTTCGCGTTACAAACGCGAACCAGCTCCCAAAGTACCCCAGGGCGAGCAGCGATACTCTTTACATAGCCGCTAGGAAACGCAAACTAAAAAAACCAATTTTGGGTTTAAAACTAGATGGGGGTTTTCTTACATCCAACCCTCCTATTTCCCATTGGTCCGTGTATGATGAATCAACCCGAACTTCGCACCCAAAGCGTTTCGTTTGAAGAACTTAGTCCCCAGCAATACATCCTTATCAAGGGCGCGCGCGTTCATAACCTCAAAAATATCGACCTGGCCATTCCGCGCAACCGGCTCGTGGTGATCACGGGCCTTTCGGGCTCGGGCAAGTCGTCGCTGGCGTTTGATACCCTGTTTGCCGAAGGCCAGCGGATGTACGTCGAGAGCCTTAGCAGCTACGCGCGGCAGTTTCTGGGCCGCATGGAAAAGCCCGAGGTGGAGTACATCAAAGGGATATCGCCGGCCATTGCCATTGAGCAAAAAGTAAACACCCGCAACCCGCGCTCCACGGTAGGTACCACCACGGAAATTTACGACTACCTGAAGCTGCTTTTTGCCCGCGTGGGGGTCACGTACTCGCCGGTGTCGGGCCAGGCCGTGCGTAAAGATTCCGTAGCCGACGTGGTGGATTACATGCTGAGCCACGACGAAGGTACCCGCGTGATGGTGCTGGCCCCGCTGCTGGTGCGGTCGGGCCGGAAGGTGGAAGAAGAATTGAATATTCTGCTGTCCAAAGGCTACAACCGCATCGTGCTGGGCGGGGAGTCGGTCTTTATTGAAGAGGTACTTGAAAACCCCGCCAACTACCCCTTGGCTACGGGCGAGGCGTTTATCCTGATTGACCGGGCCGCCGTACACCACGACGACGAAGATACCCAGTACCGCCTCTCGGACTCGGTGCAGACGGCTTTTTTTGAAGGAGAAGGTACCGCCACCGTGGAGGTAGCGGGGGAGGCCCGCCGCCGCGAGTTTTCGGACCGCTTCGAGCTGGACGGCATCAAGTTTGAGGAGCCGAGCGTCAATTTATTCAGCTTCAATAACCCCTACGGGGCCTGCAAGCGTTGCGAAGGGTTTGGCCGCATCCTGGGCATTGATCCCGACCTGGTGGTACCCGACAAGAGCCTGTCGGTGTTTGAAGGGGCCGTAGCCCCCTGGCGTACCGAGAAGATGAGCGAGTGGCTGAAGCCTTTGCTCAAAAACGGCATCCGGTTCGACTTCCCGATTCACCGCCCCTACAAAGATTTGTCCGAAGAACAACAGCAACTTCTCTGGACGGGCAATCAGTACTTTCGGGGGCTTCACGATTTCTTCGAAGAACTCGAAAGCCAGACTCACAAGATCCAGTACCGGGTGATGCTCTCGCGCTACCGCGGGCGCACGACCTGCCCCGACTGCCGGGGCTCGCGGCTGCGCAAGGACGCCGCCTACGTGAAGATAGGCGGGGCTTCCATTACGGACCTGGTGCTGCTGCCCATTAGTAAGGTACTTGCCTTCTTTGAAAACCTTGAACTCAACGAGCACGAGCAACAGGTAGCGCGCCGCCTCCTGACCGAGATCCGCAACCGGCTGGAGTACATGACGCGCGTGGGGCTGGGGTACCTTACCCTCAACCGCCTCACCAACACGCTCTCGGGCGGGGAGTTTCAACGCATCAAGCTCGCTACCTCGCTGGGAAGTGCACTGGTGGGCTCCATGTACATCCTGGACGAGCCGAGCATTGGCCTGCACCCGCGCGACACCCGGCGGCTGGTGGGGGTACTTGAATCCCTGCGCGACATGGGCAACACCGTCATTGTGGTGGAGCACGAAGAAGAAGTGATGCACGCCGCCGACCAGATCATCGACATCGGGCCGGAGGCAGGTACCGGCGGTGGCAACGTGGTGTTTCAGGGTACTTGGGAAGAAATAAATACTCATGGCCTGGAACGCGCGCCCTCGGAGCTGAAATCCTACACGCTGGATTTTCTATTGGAACGCGAAAGCATTCCTGTGCCGAAGTACCGGCGCAAGGCCACGCACTTTGTGGAAGTAAAAGGCGCGCGCGAAAACAACCTCAAAGACCTGGACGTACGCTTCCCGCTGGGGGTACTTACGGTGGTAACGGGCGTGAGCGGCTCGGGCAAATCGACGCTGGTGCGGAAGCTGCTCTACCCGGCGCTGATGCGCGCCAAGGGGGAATACAGCGAGGACATAGGCAAGCTCAACGAACTGGCCGGTGACCTGGCCCGCATCGAATCCGTGGAGCTGGTGGACCAGAATCCCATCGGGAAGTCGTCGCGCTCCAACCCGGTGACCTACATCAAAGCCTACGACTACATCCGGCAAATGATGGCCGAAGTACCCCTAGCCAAGGCGCGGGGCTACAAGCCTTCGCACTTTTCGTTCAACGTAGACGGCGGGCGCTGCGAAATATGCCAGGGCGAAGGGCAGGTGAAGATCGAAATGCAGTTTATGGCCGACATCTACCTCACCTGCGAGGGCTGCGGCGGCAAGCGCTTCAAGCAGGAGATCCTGGATATTCAGCACGGCGGCAAGGACATCGCCGATATTCTGGACCTGACCGTCGACGATGCCATTGCGTTTTTTCAACAAACCGAACCCAAGCTGGCCGAGAAACTCCTGCCCTTGCAGGAAGTAGGGCTGGGGTACGTCGGGCTGGGGCAGTCGTCCAACACGCTGTCGGGCGGGGAGGCGCAGCGGGTGAAGCTAGCGTCGTTTTTGGGCAAGGGCAATAACGCCAAAGGCCGCACGCTCTTCATCTTCGACGAACCTACCACGGGGCTGCATTTTCACGACATCAAAAAATTACTGAAAGCCATCAACGCCCTCGTAGACCAGGGCGACACCGTGCTCATCATCGAGCATAACGTGGAGGTGATCAAATGCGCCGACTGGATCATCGACCTGGGTCCCGACGGCGGCGAAGGCGGCGGGTACCTGACCTTCGCCGGCACGCCCGAAGACATGGCCAAGCTGGACGACAACTACACGGCCGAGTTTTTGAAGCAAAAATTGAAGTAAAGTACCCTTGGTGCCTAGAGGTACTTTCCAAACTACCTAAAAAAAGTCGCTGGTTCTGTCAGCGACTTTTTTCATTTTGGTAAGGTACCTACTTAGGTACTTTATTAATTATTTAGTCGCTGGCTTAAGCGCCGTGTACCTGAGCTGCGGGACGGAGGTACCTGGGGCGGCCTTCAAAAGTACCTTGGTTAGGTCTTTATTGGGGAAAAAGAGGCTGGTCATCACCGTGAGGCCGTTGTCGGCAAAGAGCTCTACGGAAGAAGCATCCACCACCAGCGTCAGCGAAACCTGTGTACTTTGTGCTAAGCGCGGAGCCGTGCTTCGCTTGCCAAAGCCTTTTTCAAAGTCCACTTTTCCGGCCTTACTGCGGTCGATGTAGTACGCATGGGCCGTACGGTCGTAGCCGATCTCCACTTCCTCGCCCTGCTCGTTGGCGAGTACTACCGCGAAGTCCCCGGTACTTGGCGTAGTCAGCTCCAGCCGGAAAACACCCGTAGGATTTTTGATTTTCTCGGTCAGGTTGTAGGTACCAGGTACTTTTATTTTTTTCAAAAGGGTACTTTCGCCCTCAAGTACCTTCAGTTCCTGGGCCGGTTGGGAGGTTAAGTACAGGGTTTTGTTCACCTCCTGCAAGCCCAGCTCGCGCGGGATGGTCATGGCGCTGCGCCAGGGGTGGGTAGGTACTTTCTCGGCGTACTGCCAGTTGCTCATCCACCCCATCAGCAAGGTGCGGTCGCCGGTGTTGGCAAAGGTCACACCCGCGTAGTTGTCCGGCCCGTAGTCCATCCACTGGATGTCTTTGGTGTACGCTTTGAAATCTTTTCCGTCGAAGTCGCCCAGAAAGTACTGCGTGGCCGAGCCCTGGTTGGGGCCGCCGGGGTTGATACTCACCAGCAGCACCCACACGTCCTTACCTTGGTGGCGCAGCGGAAACAGGTCCGGGCACTCCCACACGCCGCCGTGCGCACCCACATCGCGGCCAAACTCACTCTCGCGGGTCCAGTCTTTGAGGTTGGGCGACGAATAAAACGTAATGCGGTCTTGCGTAGCGAGCGTCATGATCCACTTCTGCTGCGGCTCGTACCAGCGTACCTTGGGGTCGCGGAAGTCGCGGATGCCGGGGTTGGGTAGTACGGGGTTACCGGGGTACTTGGTCCAGGTTTTGCCCGCGTCGAGGCTATAAGCCAGGCTTTGGTACTCCACATCATTGCGCTTGGCTTTTTCCAAAACCGGATTATGGTGGGTAAAAATGGCCACCAGCGGTGTTTGGCCAGGCTGCCCGAAGCCGCTGGTATTTTTCACATCTACCACCGCGCTTCCCGAAAAAATGTACCCCAGGCTATCCGGAAAAAGCGCGATGGGTTGCTCTTGCCAGCGTACCATATCCGGGCTGGTGGCGTGGCCCCAGTGCATGGGTCCCCAGGTGGTGCCGTCGGGGTAGTACTGAAAAAACAAATGGTAGGTACCCTGGTAGTACAGCATCCCGTTGGGGTCGTTCATCCAGTGGGCGCGGGGCGTGAAGTGAACCTGCGGCCGGTGCGGCTCGGAGCCCACGGCCTGAGCCAGAAGGGTACCTGGTAGGGTACCTGCCAGCCAGCAAAGAATCAGGAAAGGTACTTTTTTCATAACGTGGTTTAGTTAAGGGTACTTTTAAGGCACAAGCCGCTTTTTCTCCATTTGTTCCAGGCTGGTGCCCTTGGTTTCGGGCATGAAGCGCCACACAAAGAAGAGCTGCAGGACCATCATGAGGGTGAAAAACAGGAAGGTGTGCCCTCCACCCAGTACCTGGGCAAAGTACGGAAACGTGAAGGCGATGACAGAAGCCATGAACCAATGCGTGAAACTACCCAGTGCCTGCCCTTTGGCCCGGATGGCGTTGGGGAAAATTTCCGAAATAAATACCCAAATGACCGCCCCCTGCGAAAAGGCAAAGAAAGCAATGTAGATAAACAGCAGCACCGGCACGGTGTAGCCGCCGAAGTCTTCGGTGTAGAAGGCCCGCGCCACGAGCGCCAGGGTAGCTATGAGCCCCACCGACCCGATGAGCATGAGCGTGCGGCGACCGAAGCGGTCGATGAAGTTCAGAGCCAACAGCGTGAAGCAGAAGTTGACCAGCCCAATACCCGCCGAAGACAGCAGCGAGGAACTGGTACCCAGGCCCGTCATTTCGAAAATGCGCGGCGCGTAGTAAATGATGGCGTTGATGCCCGAAACCTGATTGAAAATAGCGAAGAAGATCGCCAGCAGCACCGGCACGCGGTTTTGTTTGGCCCACAAAGACTCGCTATCGTCGCCGACCGGTACCTGTGATTGCTGAATGGCCAGGACGTCGTCGTCGGCCGAAACAGGGTTGATGATGCGTAGCGTTTGTCGGGCCCGCTCCACGTCGCCCCGCCGGGTGATGAGCCAGCGCGGACTTTCAGGTACCCTGAAAAGCAGCAGCAGGAAGAGCAGCGACGGCACTGCCTCCACGCCCAGCATCCAGCGCCAGGGTACGTCGCCGTAGCCATCCAGGAGGTAGTTGGAGAGGTAGGCGATCAGGATGCCAAACACGACGTTGAACTGAAACAGCGCCACCAGCCGCCCGCGCGACTGCGGCGGGGAGATTTCGGAGATATAAAGCGGAGCCGCCACCGACGACGCCCCTACGCCCAGGCCACCCAGGAACCGCAGCAGCAAAAAAAGCTCCCAGCCGGGAGCGAGCGCCGAGCCCAGGGCCGAAACCAGGTACAGGATGGCAATCCAGATCAGCGTTTTCCGGCGGCCGAGCCGGTCGGAGGGAATGCCGCCAAACAACGCGCCGAAGACCGTCCCGATCAAGGCAATGGAAACGGTGAGGCCGTGCTCAAATACGGTAAGGCCCCACACTTCCTGAATGGCTTTTTCCGCTCCTGAAATAACGGCCGTGTCGAAGCCAAATAAAAAGCCACCCAGGGCAATCACAACGGACCAGGCTAGTACTTTGCGGTGTATCATTAGCTGTTTTTTAGAATCCTTATTTTTGAAAGTACCTAACTACTCTGTTACAATTTATCTTTAAAAAATGAAATATAAAGCCGGAGGTGGTAAATTATCAAAAAAAGGGAGCAGTCTGGTACCAAACTTGCGCAAAAGGGGGGTAGTTTGGCAGAAGGGGGGTACTTTTTGTAAGTATTGTGAGTAAAGAAGGGCTTCCGGCGGCTTCTTTCTAGACCAAAAACTAGTACTTATGTAGTGGGGGCTCGTACTACCAAGGTACTTGGAGGTACTGCGTGGCTCGGGTACCGTCTCATTTTTTAATTAACAACCTCAAGCATCGTTTTACGTACTTATGAAACTATTTCGCACGCAACACGGCATACTCTTAGAAAAAGAAGATCAGTTTTATCGCCTGCAGGAAACCAACTGGGACGTGGTGGTGAACCGCGACGACCTCTATGACTGGCTCGTGAGCCGTACCGAGCACCTGCCCCTGCTGCCCTTTACGGATGCCTCGCCCATGCCCGAAATCCTGGCCCCCATCGGTACTCAGGAGCTGTGGGCGTCGGGTGTTACCTACACCCGCAGCCGCGAAGCCCGCATGGAGGAGTCGGAGAAGGCGGGTGGGGGTAGTTTCTACGACCGCGTGTACGACGCCGAGCGTCCCGAGCTGTTTTTTAAAGCCAACGCCTGGCGCGTAGTAGGCGACCACGGAGCCGTGCGCATCCGGAAAGATTCGGGTTGGGACGTACCCGAGCCCGAACTGACGCTTTTTGCCACGTCGTCGGGCAAGATCGTGGGCTACTCCATCGGGAACGACATGAGCTCGCGCAGCATCGAAGGCGAAAACCCGCTGTACCTGCCACAGGCTAAGTCGTACGAGGGAAGCGCCGCGCTGGGCCCCTGCCTGTACGTGCCTCAGGAGCCGCTACCGCTCGATACCCAGATCGGGATCGCCATTGTGCGGGCGGGCGAGGAGGTATTTAGCGGCGAAGTACAGCTCGCCCAAATGAAGCGCCGCCCCGACGAGCTGATCGGTTTTCTGTTTCGGGAGCTATCATTTCCGCAAGGAGCCTACCTCATGACGGGCACGGGCATCATTCCGCCGTCGGAGTTTACCCTGCAAAGCGGCGACAAAATCCATATCACCATCGAGCCCATAGGTACCTTGACGAACGTCGTGGCGTAGGGATTGGGCAAAGGGTACTTTTATAGCAGAGGGCGAAGGGCCTTGGGCTTAGGGTACTTTGTTAAAAGTACCTGCCAAGCTCCCTTTCTCCGCCGGAGAAAGGGCCGGGGATAGAGGCAAACAGAGGCCACGAGGTACTTTGGCCTTTGGTTAGAAAGTGCTATGTACGAAGGCGTAAAATTTGAATAGCTCAATTGGATTCCAACAAGAAGGCCCGCTGTGTTTGCAGCGGGCCTTGTCGTTAATACAGAAAGATACTTCAACAAAGTACCTACTTGAAATGCCAGCGCACGAAGGCCTCCATGGCTTCGTATTCGGCCAGGCCGAGGGCGTCGTAGAGCTTGGCGGTACCCTGGTTGCGCTCTTCGGCGCGCTGCCAAAACTCGCGCGAATCTTCGCCCTGAAACACCACGCCGTCTTTTTGCGACTGGTGCTTGAAGATCCCCATCCGCTTTTTAAGTACCTGGTCGGGGCTCATGGGCACGGCCATCTGGATTTCGTGGATGTCCCACTCGGCCCAGGCCCCGCGGTAGAGCCACACCCAGCACTGGTCCATGTAGGCTTCGTTTTTGAGGCGATCCAGGGCGTTTTCGATGGCATCCCAGCATACTTTGTGGGTACCGTGCGGATCGGCGAAGTCGCCAGCGGCGTAGATCTGGTGCGGCTGCACCTTCGCGATCAGGTCGGCCACGATCCGGATGTCTTCTTCGCCCACGGGCTTCTTCTGTACTGTGCCGGTTTCGTAGAAGGGCAGATCCAGAAAATGCACCTGATCCATAGGTACCCCTACGAAGCGGCAGGTCGCCTTGGCCTCGCCCCGGCGGATGAGCCCCTTCACGTGCCGTACCTCGGGCGTATCTATTTCACTGTCATTCTTGTGTTTCAGGAATTCCTTCGCTTCCCGGAAGATTTTCGTGACGTGGTCGTTGCGGGTCTGGAAGTGCTGGTTGAAGTCTACCACGAAATCAATGAAGCGCAGGGCTTCGTCGTCGGCGACGGCAATGTTGCCGGAGGTTTGGTAGGCTACGTGCACGTCGTGGCCCTGATCCACCAGCCGCTGGAAAGTACCTCCCATCGAAATGATGTCGTCGTCGGGGTGAGGGCTGAAGATAATCACCCGCTTTTGGGCCGGTTGGGCGCGTTCGGGGCGGTTTGAGTCGTCGGCGTTGGGTTTGCCGCCGGGCCAGCCCGTAATGGTATGTTGGAGTTGGTTAAAAACGTCGATGTTGATTTCGTAGCCCGCTCCGTACTTCGCCAGGAGGTCACTCATCCCGTTGTCGTTGTAGTCTTTATCCGTCAGCTTCAGAATCGGTTTCTTGAGCGTTAGCGAGAGGTGCGTCACGGCCTTTTTGATCATGCCGTTGTCCCACGTGACGGAGTCCACGGCCCAGGGTGTTTTGACGCGCGTCAGCTCCGAAGCCGCCCGCTCATCCAGCACGAAGGTAACGTTGGGGTGCGCCTGTAGGTACGAAGCCGGGTTGTGCTCGGTCACGGGGCCTTCCACCGCGCCCCGGATCACCGGGGCCTTGCGCTCGCCCCAGGCCAGCAGCACAATGCGCCGGGCGTTCAGGATGGGCGCTACGCCGAGCGTGATGGCCTTGCGGGGTACTTGCGCCAGTCCGCCAAATTCCATGGCCGTGGCCGCCCGCGTAGAGTGATCCAGCGTAATGAGCCGCGTGCGGGCGTTGATGAGCGTACCGGGTTCGTTAAAACCCACGTGTCCGTTGCCACCAATACCCAGGAGTTGAAAGTCTAGGCCACCCGCCTCTTGGATTTTGCGTTCGTACTCCCGGCAAAACTCCTGGATCTGCTCCACCGAGATGGTGCCGTCCGGCAGGAAGTAGTTTTCGGGCCGAATATCCACGTGGTCGAAGAGCTGCTCCTTCATGAAGCGGTGGTAGCTATGGATGGAGTCGGGCTCCATGGGGTAGTATTCGTCCAGGTTGAACGAAATCACATTCTGAAAGCTCAGTCCCTCCTCCCGGTGCATCCGGATCAGCTTGGCGTACACGGTTTTGGGCGAGGAGCCCGTAGCCAGTCCCAGCACGCAGGGTTTTCCTTCGGCTTGTTTCTGACGAATCAGGGCCGCAATTTCCTGCGCCACCGCTTCGGACGCATCCTTGGCGTCGGCGTAGATGTGCGTCGGGATTTTCTCGTAGGTGATCGGCCCACCAATGCTGCCGCCGCCGGAAGCGTTGAGATGGGCCTTGTCAGCCGCCTGCATGAGGATGGTTTCAGGATTGAGCGAATGTAGTTCCATAGGGCTTTCTTAAACTAGAAAAGGTAGTCAAAGGTAGTGATTCACGGAGGCAAAAAAGGCTAGTTCGTACCTTTTATATACCTATTACACTTATTTGAGCCGCAAAGGTACTATGCAGAGCCCTCTTATTAAATTATTTTAATAATTATCTTTCCCTCTATTTTGGGGCGGTGGGAAGCCTGGCGCTCAGTGCTATCCCCTCACAGAAAGATTTGTAAGGGTTGTTTCGTTCGTACTGCTGAAAGCCGTACTTTTGTCCTTTCATTGGTCATTCATCCGTATTCTATAAGTACCTATTCTTATGTCAACGCTCACCACCGTCGCCCGCGATACGCAGGTATTTGACTTGATTAACCAGGAATTGCACCGGCAGGAGTCGGGCATTGAACTCATTGCCTCCGAAAACTTCACCTCTAAGCAGGTCATGGAAGCAGCCGGAAGCGTCCTGACCAACAAGTACGCCGAGGGCTTGCCCGGCAAGCGCTACTACGGTGGTTGCGAGGTCGTTGACGAAATCGAGCAGCTGGCCATCGACCGCATCAAGGAGCTTTTCGGGGCTACCTGGGCCAACGTGCAGCCCCACTCGGGTGCGCAGGCCAACACGGCCGTTTTCCTGGCCTGCCTCAATCCCGGCGACAAGATCATGGGCTTCAACCTGGCGCACGGTGGCCACCTTACGCACGGCTCGCCCGTCAATATTTCTGGGAAGTACTTCCAGCCCATTTTCTACGGCGTGGAGCCTGAGTCGGGCCTGATCGACTGGGACAAAGTGGAAGAAACCGCCCTGCGTGAGCGCCCCAAGCTGCTCATCTGCGGGGCCTCGGCCTACAGCCGCGACTGGGACTACGTGCGCCTGCGCGCCATCGCCGACCAGATCGGGGCGCTGCTCATGGCGGATATTTCGCATCCCGCCGGGCTCATTGCTAAGGGGCTGCTCAACGACCCGCTCGAGCATTGCCACATCGTTACTACCACCACGCACAAAACCCTGCGCGGCCCGCGCGGCGGACTCATCATGCTGCGCAACGACTTTGAGAATCCGTTTGGCATCAAAACCCAGAAGGGCCAGCTGCGTACCATGTCGTCCCTGCTGGACTCCGGCGTATTCCCCGGTACGCAGGGTGGGCCGCTGGAGCACATCATCGCGGCCAAGGCCATTGCCTTTGGTGAGGCGCTGAGCGAAGAGTACTACAACTACGCCGTGCAGGTGAAGAAAAACGCCCAGGCCATGGCCAAGGCGTTCGTGGAAAAAGGCTACAAGATCATCTCCGACGGAACCGACAACCACCTCATGCTCATCGACCTGCGTTCCAAAGACCTAACCGGTAAGCTGGCCGAAAATACCCTCATCAAGGCCGACATCACCATCAATAAGAACATGGTACCTTTTGACGACAAATCGCCGATGGTAACCTCCGGTATGCGCGTAGGTACCGCCGCCATGACCACCCGCGGCCTGCTCGAAACCGACATGGAGCGCATCGTGGAGCTGATCGACACCGTGCTCATGCACCACGACAACGACGCTAAGCTCGCCACCGTGAAGCAGGAAGTAAACGACTGGATGAAGCAACACCCGCTGTATAGCTAGGGGGTACTTTTGAAAGGTACCTTGGGGTACTTTGGATTTCTCCCAAAGAACAATCTATAAACGTCCCAAAAGCCTGTCCACCTCACGGCGGACAGGCTTTTGTTTTTGGCTGCCGTAATAGGTACTTTTCGTGATGATCTGCTTATTTCTAGATAAATCAAGAAAAGAAACTTCCTATGGCCGTAAGAAAAGCGTTACGATCAAGCGTAAAATCAGGTAGCAAAAGGTACCTGGCAGGTATCCTTGCGGTAGGCTTTTTGGGTAGTTGCCAAAACCAGCCTGCTGAAGTACCCCAAAGCGGAGAATCTTCCCGCTATGTTATGGTCGAGGTGACCGAAGACAATAACACGCCCACGGTAGATATTGAGCACTATGCGCTGGTTGTACCCAAGGGGATGGATCGGAAGCAAGATGCCAGCGCCATTATGCAAGTGAAGCGAAAATGGCCTCTGGCTATGCAATCGAAAAACCCCGCGGATTTTGACTCGATTTTAGCCAAAAACTTTACGTTTGCGGGGGATGGCCAACTATACAATCGGGATGAGTACATCCAAGACCGTACGGCTCCGTCCGAATGGATCATTACGCACGTAAAATACGATAACCTGACCTTGCATTTTTTTGGTGATATGGCCCTGCTAAGCTACCAAAACCGCGTAACCAACGAAAACTTACTGACCAAAGCCGTGGAGATCGAGCGGATCAGCTGGGGCGATATGTACGTCAAGGAAGATGGTACTTGGAAACTGAGCACCGCCCACGTAATTGATTACCAGATTGAAGACGATGGTTCTGTCATTGTTGGAAACAACAATGATTAGCTTCTAGCTGTTTCAAAATCTTACAATACTTTATGTCGTCAAAGAATATATTGGGTGTTTAGAATCCAGCATATTTTGAAAGTTTTGCAATATCGAAAATTAACTTTTCAAATGATTCCTGGTCCCAAAATCTAGGGTGCATATATCCGTGAGCAACGCTATGTCGATTGTCACCAATATTGGTAGGCTCAGATTGAATGAAATAGGATTTTATTTCTGGTAAAATCGCAACATATTTAGGTTTGCTATCTTTATTTTCCTCAATTGCTAAATCAATCAATTTAGTGCCAACCCTTCGAAATTTTTTTAACGTTCCGTCCGTATTAATTAATTCTCTACCATATTCACTTGTTGTCGATCTGATCAACTCTTCCAAATACGAATATGCAAAAGGTGTTAATACAGAATAGGAATTTGGGAAAGTTAGATATACTTTTCTAAGTACTTCCCAATCTGGCCCCCAATTCCACATATGAGTGTAGTTGTAAATTTCGTCAAATGCTTCATTTAGTTTTATTGAATTATTCATGCTTATTTAAAAGTTAACTTTGGCCTTCCATCTGCTTAACTGTAACGTGGAGCCAATCGACGTTGTACTCATGAACCACGACAACGACGCCAAGCTTGCCACAGTGAAGCAGGAAGTAAACGACTGGATGAAGCAACACCCGCTGTATAGCTAAGGGGTACTTTTGAAAGGTATCTTAGGGTACTTTAAAAGAATAGCTCAGAACGCCTGTTTACCGTAAGGTAGGCAGGCGTTTTTCATAAACAGCTCTTTATAAAGGAAATGCACGAGTAGTTCCAGGTACAGCCCTGCTTATGTATTCTTGATGCCCCCCTTGCTGGAAAGTGGGGTACAATGCTCAATACATCAGCTCTTTGAGCAGAAAAAGGTTGATATAGCTAGCTTTATAATTTTGACTTTCTCTACATCGAGCTCGTACAAGACTATGTTTTGCTTAAGCATCACCGGCAATATTCAGAACTTCAATTCTTTCAGTTGTTAGATTTAAAACTATGTAAATATTACAATTCCCTCCGTCGCTCATCTCGATTTGGTAGTATTGATAACTTTCATTTGTAAGAAAAGATTTGCAATAGCACTGGATAAAAATTAAGTGTTGCTTATTTTTATTTTCTACTGACTCAACTTGTTTAATATAATCGGAAAAATCTCTCAGTATTTTGTTTTTCTCGAATGTTTGTTTTAGAATAGTTTCAATTTTTGTTAATTCGCTAGTTGTTAAATCATAGCTTTTGTAATCCTGTTCATTTGATTGTGGCTCAGAGTTTTTATTTAATGTAAATACCGCATAATCTTGAAAGTTACGGAAGTCTATATTATTTTTTACAGTTAGAGCCGTTTCTTTAATTTTCATTCTATCCGGTCGATTACTATCAATAAATTCAATAAATCCGTTCTTTAATACAGCTATTTCTGCATTATTGTGTTTAAGCTTGAAAGGTAAGAATTTAATTGTGTCGTTATTGATTCGAGTTTTCCCCTTAAAAGATTCGATTTTATCGTAATTTGGCTCAACAATAGTTTCTGTAAAATTAAAGGTGCTGTCTTTGAATATTGTAAGTGTTCTATCGGTTTTGCCTATGCTAGAAAAGTGTTGTGATGCAGTCAGCAAGATTTCTTGTCCTGGACTTTTATTTGATTTATTTTCAAGTTTAGTGCAACTCAAGCCAATTATTAAAAGTATAAATAGTAATATTTCTAGAACAATTTTCATAAGATGTTGAATAGCAAGTGATTCCAGTATTGTATACTCTATGTGGCCTGCTGTTAAGAAAATGCTATAACTGATAAACCAAAAAGCAAAATGATGAAGTCAATTATGTTTAAAGGTAGCAGCTTAATCATGTGCTTGGCTCTATGCTGGTATATCTATATTAAACTTCAAAGATCGGTTTTTACACGAACAGAATCACGACTAATTTTTTATGCCATTATTGCTTCTTTATTAATGATCACTATTTTGTATATTTTAGAAAAGAGAAAAAAGCAAAGTGTAAATAGATAATTTGCCGATAAGCCTAGGTTTAATAAAGTGTTAGAAATAAGTAAAGTGCTTGAGAGTATAATTATACTACTGAGAGTTATTTGCTTGATCTCCGCTAGCGTATAAATCTCCGAGAAGGCCTCATCCGGCAGCCATCCGCTCCGTCGACCCCGAGCGCGTAGCCATGTATTGGCAGATAGGAAAGGTCATTTTTGAAGAGCAGCAGCAGGGGGAAGACCGCGCCGCTTACGGTACCTACCTCATGCAGCGGCTTGCCGAGCAGTTGCAGCCGCAGTTTGGTACGGGCTTCTCCAGGCGCCACCTGCACTGGTACGTGCAATTTTATCGCACCTTCCCGATTGTGAACGCACTGCGTTCACAATTCAATTGAATGAACTACTTCATTTGGATACTTAGCAGGGTTTTTTATAAAAAAGAGTAACCCTGAAAGGGTGCCATGCTTATAGAAATAATAGGAATTCAAGACTGACAGAACCCCGAATGGGGTGACACCATGCACTACTGCCACCCCATTCGGGGTTTCAAGCGAGGTATTCTTGAATACATCTAACAGTAGCCTCCTGTCGGGTGAAGTTCATCTTTTTATTTTAAGTTCGGCTGCTCTATTTACCCAACCTAAGATTCCTTGCATATCTTTTAGTTCAAGTTGCCAGAGATATTTTTTTGCTAGTTCCCACGCTCCTTTGGTAAAATTAGCTGTTGTTGCCAAACAAACCTTTGACGGTTTTTGATCTTGATGATGAAACAAGAGTCGCTGTACGGGCTCAATTCCTACATTATGAGAATATCTTTTTGCTTGAAGTAAATATTTGTGAATGCCAAATTCAGAATCTTGTTTTAATGCAATAATATCAATCCCTCCATCTTTAGTTGCTTGAGTTAATTCGATTTGATAATTAAAGGTTTTTAAGATGTCTGCCAATAATTCTTCAAAAAGCCTCCAATCCATAGTCTTCAATAAATCGGGGTTTGAGATTATTAGCTTATAAGTTGAAAGGTCTATTAAATCTATACTTTGAATTATTGAAGGTTGAGGATTTTCAATAATTTGCTTCTTTTCAACTTTTGAAGGTCTAATAATACTAAAGCTTGAATAACCTCTCCAACCTAAAATTAAATTTTCTAGGGTTTTAAAAAGTGAGGCGGCATTTAATAATTCCAATTCTGCAGCCTTAATGGTTTTCCTAATTTCGTAGTGTTGTTTAATAATGTCCTCATCCATTAAATTGGAGTTGTCATCTATAATTATCTCGGATTTTTCAAAAGAGTTATATGCAGCCATTAAATTTACAAGAATATCCTTTGAGGAAGTTACTATTGACTCACATAGAGAAGTTTTATCTATGTGAAGTTTTTTATAAGGCCAAAAGTACAATTCTTGAACTAAGCTTTCTTTAAATAAGCATGGGAAGTCTTCTGTTTGAAAGACTGGGAAAGGAAATTTTTCTATAAAATTATTAAACTCATCTGAATCTAAAATTTTATCTGCATAATATTCTAAAAAATAAATCCAGTCATATGAATATGGATTTGAAACAAAAGATTTGTATGAGCTAAATACATTCATTGATTAGTCGCAGTCGTTTAGTGACGCTTTAGGAGGTAAATGACATTTATCAAAAGTGTATGCGTTATTTATTCAAATATACCATTTGCTCCGGTAAAAGCTTAAAGTATAGGTGATTTTATCTCTTAGAAAAAAGGATTTTTTTATGCAATAGCAAATGTCTAGCCTAGTTTCCGAATAGACGATATGCCCACTACCCCCACTTTCTTTGTAAAAACAACACAGTCCTTCTCAGCTACCAGGTATTTTCTCAAAGTACCCCTTGCTCTAAAATTTAGCCCGCCCCAAATGCCTGGAGGCGTTCTGAGCGCGCTGATAATCGTAAGGAGAAATCGAATGAAACTACCCCTTTACTTTTCCCACCAAAGTTTGGTGTTGATGTTGTCGGGGCCCTGGCGCTGGACGAAGGCCTCGACGGAGGCTTTGAATAGCGTGTACTCCGAGGTAGGGTAGATAAAGTGCACCGGGATGCGGATGTTGTTCAGGTTGCTGACGCCCGGCTGGAGGGCAGGGTACCCGTGCACCGCCATGACCACCCACGGCCTGCTCGAAATCGACATGGAGCGCATCGTGGAGCTGATCGACACCGTGCTCATGCACCACGACAACGACGCCAAGCTCGCCACCGTGAAGCAGAAAGTAAACAACTGGATGAAGCAACACCTGCTGTATAGCTAATAATGCTTTTGAAGATAGTATTCACTTTGATATCGTTTTTTTTTTTAAAGACCAAGCTATTTTACAAATACGCTGAATTTTATGAACTATTTTTCTAAGATGTATGATACTCATATTGCGCACAACGGAAAAGTATTGGCGAAGGCGGGCAAGCTTGATGTTCTGTTCCACATGTAAATGGCCGCCCGCTTTTGCCAATACGCTGTTATCGGCAGGCGTTTGTTTTTAAGGGACTACGTCCGAACACAGCGTATTGACAAAAATATGAAACCTTTAATGTGTTTTATATAATTCGACCTTTCGATTGTCTGGATCCAGGACGATAGCCATCAAACCAAAATCTGTGTCTGTCGGATCCATTATAAAAGTCCTATTATCCTCTTTAAAGTTGGCGATGATTTCGTCGAAATTGTCTAATCCAAGTCCAATTCGAAAATGACTGTCAACGTATTCCTGGCCTTTAGCAAGTGGATAAATTTCCAATACCGTTTCTCCTATAATTCCAGAATAATGAAACGGCGACTTGCCATGTTTATGATATTCTAGTGACAAGCCCAGACCCTGATAAAATTTGGCTAGTCGTTCTAAGTTATTAGTCCTGATTACGATTAATTTTAAAATCATTCTTCAAAGATATTTTTCACTATGTGGCGCGCGAGCTTGCCGATAACATTTGTATATACGTAATAAACGTACCCAGTGTCGTTTATTCCCGTTATAGCCGAACCATTTGCAAGCGTTTACAAACGACTACAATTGATTCCGGTCCTATTGTAACTTTTAGTTAGTAAAAGCCAGCCACAAAAGTACCTATACCCTAGGTTCCAAATATACCCTTTACCCCGCTAAAAGCTTAGCCCTCAGGTATTTTATTTCCCGCAGGTAAAGGAAAATTTTATCCAAAGGCGAATGACCCGCTTAGCCTCCGCTGGGCGTAGTCGGAAACTACCCTCAGGTATCCGTCCTTCCAGCTGCCAGGTACTTTCCCAAAGTACCCCCTTCCCCTAAAACTCAGCCCGCCCCAAACGCCTGGAAGCGTTTGGAGCGGGCTGATTCATTGTAAGGAATGTCCAGTAGAAATTATCTCCTTACTTTTCCCACCACACTTTGGTATTGATGTTGTCGGGACCCTGGCGCTGGATGGCGGCCTCGACGGAGGCCTTGTTGAGCGAGTACTCCGAGGTGGGGTAGATGAAGCGCACCGGGATGCGGTTGTTGTTCAGGTTGCTGACGCCCGGCTGGAGGGCCGGGTAGCCCGTCCGCCGCCAGTCGAACCAGGCCTCCAGGCCGCTAAAAAACAGCGCGATCCACTTTTGGGTACCTATTTGCTCCAGGGCTTTGGCCGGGTCGTAGGCAAGGGCGGGCTGGGTGAGGTAGTTGGAGGGTAGCGTGAGGCCGTAGTAGTCGAAGGACGCCTTGACGCCCTTTTCGTAGTAGGCTTTGGCGTCGCCGGTGATCAGGCCTTTTTGGGCGGCTTCGGCCAGGATAAACTGCAGCTCGGCGTAAGACATGAACATGCCCTGGGCGATACCCAGCTCGCGGTCGGAGGGGGTACCGAATCCGTCGATGTAGTAGGCCGTGCCGATGCGGGAGAGGTTCTGAGCCCCGCCGTTGTACACCAGCGCCGACACGTCGTCGAGGCCATTGGGGATACCCGCGTAGGTAGGATTACCGGCCGCTGCCGAGGCCACGGTAGGGCGCGCAAAAACCGTGATGCGGGGGTCGTTGTAGGCTTTCAGGCGGTCTTCCATGGTTTTGCTGAGCCTAAACTCGTCGATGGACCCCACGCGGTAGGTGTAAGTCGGGAACTGGTTGGGTACGGTGGGCAGGTACTTCAGCGCGGCCTGGTCGGCGTTGCTTTCAAAGATCGGGTTGGCCGTCGGGTTGCTCAGGATAGCCTGCATGGCGGCCTTGACGTCCTTTTTCTTCGAGATACGCATCAGGTACCTTAGTCGGAGCGAGTTGGCCATTTTTTTCCAGCGCAGCGCGTTGCCGTTGAACAGGATGTCGCCCTGGATGGCTTCGTTGGACGGGCTCAGCAGGCCGTTGGCCGTTTCGAGGTCGGCGAGCAGCTTGTTGTAGATCTCCTCCTGGGTGTCGTACTTGGGTGAAGTGACGCCTGTCTTGCCCAGGATGGCCTCGCTGTACGGGAGGTCGCCGTAGCAGTCGGTAGCCAGGGCTATGTACCACGACTTCATTACCAGCGCGATGCCCTGGTAGTTGCGCTGCACGGGCACGGAGTTGCTGGCGATGGTGTACATGTTTTCGAGCTCCCGCAGGTTGCCGTAGGTCGTGTTCCAGATCCCGTTGATGTTGCCCCAGAGGTAGCGGTCTTCGTTCACAAACTGGATCTTGGCCGTGTGCTGAATCACGATGTTGCCAATGCTCCAGCCGGTACCTACCAGCTCGTTGGCTCCCGAGCGGATGATGTTGGGCAGCAGCAGGTTGGGCGTGACGGCGTTGGGTACGTTGGGGTTGGTGTTGATTTGTTCAAAATCTTTGTCACAACCCGTGGCAAGGCCCAGCATCACGACCAGGCTGAATAAGGTATAGAAACGACGATTTTTCATAAGATAATCGGGTTTTTCAAATTAAAGATTAAACGACAGGTTGACACCGTAGGAACGGGTAGACGGAATGGCCACCGACTCCGACCCCGGAATGATGGTACCGCCACTCATCGACGACGACTCGGGGTCGATGTGGGGTACTTTGGTCCAGAGGAAGAGGTTGCGTCCCACCAGCGAGAGGTTGATGTTGCGCACCGGCGACTTCGGCCCCAGTACCTTGTTGGGTACGGTGTAGCCCATCCGGATCTCGCGCAGCTTCGTAAAGGTGGCGTCGAACATGGCTCCTTCGATCACGCTGCGGCCCAGCGTAAAGGCCGAGTGCCACTCCCGGGCCGAGATGCGGCGGGTGTTTTCGGCAAACTGCCCGTCGCTGGTCTTGACTACCCCCGGCACCACGTAGTAGGTACCGGCGGGGGCGTTGAGGAAGGTAGGGTCGCTGGGGTTGTTGTAGTATCCATTTTCGCGGCCTTCCAGCGTTTCGATGAGCTGCCCGCCTTCGCGGCCTACCACGTAGGTATGCGAGTAGATCTTGCCGCCCTGGCGGTGGTCAAAAAGGAAATTGAGATTGAAGCCCTTGTACGAAACCGAGCTGCTGATGCCCGCCAGCCAGTCGGGGTTGTAGTTGCCGAGCTTCTGGGGAGTAGGGTCACGCTCGGGGCGGCCGTTGCCGGATACCACGACCTGGCCCACGTAGCGGCCGGTAGGGTCGTAGTAGGGACTGGTCGGATCGGCGCTTACGCGCTGGTAGATGTTGCCGTACATGTCGCCCATGCGCTCTCCCACGCGCGCCTCTACCGAGACGTAGCGGCTGGCCAGCTGGTAGGTACTGATGCCGTCGGTAAGCTCAAGTACCTTGCTGCGGTTGGACGAGAAATTCACGTTGACGTCCCAGCGCAGGCCCAGGTCGTCGCGGCGGATGGGCGTCAGGTTCAGCATCACTTCCACGCCGTTGTTGAAGATCGAGCCCGCGTTGGTCACAATGCTGGAGTAGCCCGTGGTATTGGTGAGCGGCAGGAAGATGATCTGGTTGCGGCTGTTGCTGCGGTAGTAGGTCACGTCCAGGCCCAGGCGGTTTTGGAAGAAGCGCAGGTCGAGCCCAAACTCCTGCGAGGTACTGATCTCGGGCTTCAGACTGAAGTTCGGAATGCGCGTCGACTCG
Source organism: Rhabdobacter roseus (assembly GCF_014202275.1). Lineage (GTDB taxonomy): Bacteria > Bacteroidota > Bacteroidia > Cytophagales > Spirosomataceae > Rhabdobacter > Rhabdobacter roseus. The sequence goes on from NZ_JACHGF010000001.1 coordinate 704,642, forward strand.
CCGAAGGTGGGCGTAGTACCCCAGGGCGTAAGCGGTGAAAAAGGCTGCGAGAACTGGTACGGGTCGGTGTCGTTACCTACCTGCGCCCAGCCCGCCCGCAGCTTCAGGAACGAGATGGCGCTGGGTAGTTTGATGATGTCGCTGATGACCGCGCTGAGCGAAGCCGAAGGGTAGAAGTAGGAGTTGTCGGCGGAGCCTACCACGCCATTGGGCAGCGTGAGGGTACTTGACCAGTCGTTGCGGCCCGTCACTTCCAGGCTCAGGTAGTTGCGGTAGGTGAGCTGAGCCGACCCAAAGATACTATTGACGCGCCGCTCGGATTTGTTTTGGGAGTACTCCACCGGTACCCGGCTGTTGTTGAGGCTGTATACGCCCGGTACCGTAAGCTGCGGGGCAAACACGTCGATGTAGTCATACTTGTTGCTGCGCTGGTTGCCGCCCAGGGTGGCGTTCAAAGAAAAATCCGGGTTGATGGTTTTGTCGGCCAGCAGGAGCAGGTCGGTGTTACGCTCCAGGGTGTTGACGTTTTCGCGCCGGAACGAGCCGAAGGGAAAGCGCTGGGTACTGAAGGCCCGCTGACGCTCCCGGATTTCGCTCTGGAAGTCCATCTGGCTGCGCGCCTGTACCTTCAGCCAGTCGGTGAGCTGGTACGACAGCGTGATGTTCCCGATGATCCGGTCCATGTCCTGGGCATTGGTGTTTTCGTAGACGTTGAAGTAGGGGTTGTCGTGGTAGTTGTAGTTATAATTGAATTGCTGAATTCCCTCCAGCCCCGGCTGCCAGTAGTTGCGCAGCGACGCCATGTCGATCTGCCGACCAAACCAGCAGTTGAACAGGTACATGATGTTCTCGGTACCGTAGCTGAGGCTGGGGCGGTTGCCGCTGGTATTTTTGATGTAGCTCACGTTGGAGCGTACGTTGAGGCGCTCGGTGAGGTTGTAGCCCGCGTTGAGGTTGAAGCTGTTGCGCTGCAGGTCGGTGTTGGGTACGATGCCCGTCTGGTTCAGGTTGGTGTACGAGAGGCGGAAGTCGCCCTTGTCGTTGTTGCCGGTCACGGCTACGTTGTTGGAGAGCGTCCGGCCTACTTCGAAGAAATCCCGGATGTTGTTGGGATAAGCATTAAAAGGCGTCGGCGTGATGGTACCCGCTCCCCCCGCTACGCGGGTGTCGCCGCCCCGGAAGCCATTGCTCGTAGGCGAGTCAAACTGCGCGATCAGGCGACCATCCAGGAGCGGCCCCCAGTTTTCGTCCACGCCGTCGCGCAGGCCACCGCCCGAGCCGTTCACGAAGGCAAACTCCCCGTTGAGGCCCTGACCGTACCTGTTCTGGTAGTCGGGCAGGCGAAGTACCTGATCGAAGGTGGTGTTGGAATTCACGCTCACGCCAATGCCCTTGGCGTTTTTGCCACTTTTGGTCGTGATCACGATCACGCCGTTGGCCGCGCGCGAGCCGTACAGGGCCGAGGCGCTGGGGCCTTTCAGTACCGTCATGGTCTCGATGTCGTCGGGGTTCACGAAGCCCGCGCCGTTGCCGTAGTCGGCCTCCTGGTTGTTGCGGCCCGAGGCCCCTACCACGTTGTTGTTGATGGGCATCCCGTCGATCACGAAGAGCGGCTGGTTGGCGTTGATGTTCAGCGAGCGCTCGCCCCGTATGGTCACCCGCGCCGAGCCGCCAATGCCCGACGGACTATTCACGACCGTCACCCCGGCTATTTTTCCGGCCAGTTGGCTCACCAGGTTGGTTTCGCGCGCGGTGGTGAGGTTGGCGTTGTCGATCTTCTGGGTAACGTACCCTAGTGTACGTTCCTGCTTGGCAATTCCCAGGGCCGTCACCACTATTTCGGAGAGCTGCGTGGTGCTGGGCGCTAGTAGTACGTCCAGGGTACTTTGATTCTCGATGGCTATCTCTTGGGGTTCAAAGCCAATAAACGAGAAAGACAACACCGGATTGGCGCGGCTGGTGGTGATTGAAAAACGGCCGTCGCCGTCGGTGGTGGTACCTACGGTGGTACCTTTTACGACTACCGTAACGCCGGGCAGCGCCTCGCCGTTGCCTTGCGATTTGACGCTCCCGCTGATGGTCGACTGAGCCAGCGTTAGCTGCGTGCTGAGCAGGCAGCCCAGAAGCCAGATCACTGCCCGCCCGTCTGGAGGTAGCGCCCTGAAACAGAATGAATAGAGATTTCTCATCATAGCAGAAAGGGATTAAATTTGAAGAAAATGAAATGAAAAGCGGCAAAAACGTAGTAAGTACCTGGTATCAAATCAAGCTACAAAATTCAGGGTCTGCTGCGCCAAAAGGCGTTACGAAAGTGTGAACCTTCTATTATATTTAGTGTGGGGGGCGTCCGAGTGGCGTAACAATTCGTACATACCTGCTGAGAACTTATACTTGGTAGCAGCCTTTTCGGGCTATTTCTCGGCATGTATCGGTTTTTTGAGTAATTTCGGCGTCTGTTGAGATAGCGATAGGAATCTAAGCAATTTTTAGTAAAAAGAAATCATCCTTTATTGAATAAATATGTCCCTGGATCAGGATTTTGAGAAAGAGTCGGAAGAAGAAGGTCAGGAGATGACCTTTTTGCAACACCTCGAAGAACTACGCTGGCACGTGATACGGGCGGTTGGGTCCATTTTAGTATTTGCCATTATCGCTTACATCTACGTCAAAGATATCTACCGGCTGGTCATCATTGCCCCCGGTGATCCCAGCTTCTGGACCTACCGGATGATGTGTAAGCTCGGGGATGCCGTAGGTGCCGAAGGCTTGTGTATCAAAGCGCTTAACTTCAAGATTCAGGTATTTGGGGTAGGAGAGCAGTTCACAATGGGGCTCACCACGGCCATCATCACGGGGCTGATCTTTGCCTTCCCGTACGCTTTCTGGGAAATATGGCGCTTTGTGAAGCCCGGCCTGCGGCCTTCGGAGCGGCGCGCGGCGCGGGGCGCAGTCTTCTACGTCACGTTCCTGTTTTTTTCGGGCGTGTTTTTCGGGTACTATATCGTGACGCCCCTGGCGCTCAACTTCCTGGCCAACTACCAGCTCGACGAATCCATCATCAATGAGTTTAGCCTAGCGTCGTATATTTCGCTGGTGGCTACGCTCACGCTGGCCTGCGGCATTGCCTTCCAGCTCCCCATCGTGGTTTTTGTGCTGTCGAGAGTAGGCATTCTTACGCCGAGCTTCATGCGCGAGTACCGCCGCCACTCCTGGATCGTGATCCTGATCGTGGCCGCCATCATCACGCCCTCGCCGGATATTTACAGCCAGATCCTGGTGGCGCTGCCGCTGATGTTCCTCTACGAGGTAAGTATCGTCGTGTCGGGGCGGGTCGAGAAGGCCAAGCTGGCCGAAGAAAAAGCCCTGCGAGACAGCGGGAATAGCTTTAGCTAGGCGTCACGGGGCTAAGGTACCTTGATAAAATCTTTATTTGTAATACAGCAGCTAGGTTCCATTGCTCTTACTGCTAAAATCATGACAGACCTCGGCCAATCGGTCGAGGTCTTCCTGTTGGTGGAGGGCGCTCACAACCAGCCGCACGATGGGCTCGTCGGTGGGGCGGGGGTAGGCAAAGCAAGCCGTGAGGATACCCCGCTGGCGCAGGTATTCGTGCAGTACTTTTTGTCGGCTGCAAAAAACGGGGTAGTTTTCTTTGTACACAAAAAGCGCGGTAGGTACCAGGCGCTCCGCCAGGTACCTGGTGTTGGCCAGCAGCTGTGCGTGGGCACGGGGGTACTCCTGCATTTCCAGGAGTTTTTGGAAAGCGTGCATATAGGCGGGAGCCGAAGGCGAACTACCCGCAAACCAGGGTAGTTGGCGCAGCGCGGCCAGTACTTCGGGCTCGGCCAGCACCACGCCCGCCGGTACGCCCATCGCCTTGTTGAGCGAGGCCACTACTATTACGTTTATATTCTCTTGCCGGGGTACTTGTGCGTAAATTCCTTTCCCCTGCGGGCCAAGTACCCCCAGCCCGTGCGAGTCGTCCACGACGAGCCAGATGCAGCCGTGGGTAGGTAGTTGGGCAAAAAGCGAAAAATCGTAGGCTTCGATCCAGGGTGAGCCCACCGAGTCGGTGCAGATGACGTGCGTCTGCTCGGGGGTACTTTGGGCGATCTGCCGCCGGGTACTTTGGGCCCAGTCGGCCCAGGTACCTTCGGTAGCGGCGTAGGCCTGGCCCCAGAGCGCCGGATGCACGCGCGGCGCGTAGTGAAAGCGCACGGAGGTACCTAGCCGGGTACTTTCCAGGTACTTCATCACCAGCTGGCCGGCCCACATGCCCGAGGCGGTGCTGAGGGCGGCGGGCGCGCCTACCCACTGCGCCAGGGTACTTTCGGCTTCCTCGTACACGGCCAGTTGCAGGGTGTTGTTGCGGGAGCTGCCAAAGTGCGTGCCGTAGCGCGCCAGGCCCTCGTGCAGGTACCTCCGGAAGCCCTCGTGCGGGCCCAGGCCCAGGTAGTCGGTGCCGCTAAACCACAGGTACTCCTGGCCGTCGTCGAAAAGTACCTGGCGGCCCGGAAGCTGGTGCGTGGTGTGGAAAGTCGTCATGGGTTTTGGACTAACAAGTGAGCGCCCGTGCCCGGCGCATCGGCGTAAAGTACCTGCCCGTCGTCGAAGCTCACGCCCGTGGCGGGGTCGTTGGTGATGAGCAAGGTACCGTCCATATCCACGTAGTCGAGCAGCGGAAGCAGGTGCGCGATGGCCGAAATCCCCACGCTGGATTCGTTCATGCAGCCCACCATCGTTTTTAGTCCCAGGGCTCTGGCCTCGGCGATCATGCGGCGGGCGGGCGTGAGGCCTCCGCACTTGGTTAGTTTTATATTAATGCCGTGAAACAACCCCTGGCAGCCCCGTACATCGCTTTCTACGATGCAGCTTTCGTCAGCAATCACGGGCAGGGCGCTTTCGGCAAAGACCCGCTTCATGCCCTCCAGGTCGGCGGCGGGAAGCGGCTGCTCGATGAACTCCACGTTCAGGTGCCGGAGCTCGTGCGAGTACCGGATGGCCTGCTCGGCGGTCCAGGCGCCGTTGGCATCGACCCGAAAGGTGGCGTCGGTATGGCGGCGGAGCTCCCGCACCAGCGCCAGATCATCAGAGGTACCTAGCTTGATCTTGTACAGCGGCCAGGGTAGTTCCTGCATCTTGGCCACCATTTTTTCTACGCGATCAATCCCGATGGTGTAGTTGGTGAGTGGGTTGCGGTCGGGCGAGAGGCCCCAGCTTTCGTACAGCTTCTTGCCCTGCCGCTGGGCGTGGAGGTCGTGGGCGGCTTCGTCGAGGGCGCACTGCGCAAAGGGGTTGTCTTTCAGGTAGGGGTAGGTACTTTCCCAAAGTACCTCGGGCGTGGCCCAGGTACCCGCCTCCACCAGCGGGCGCACCCGCTCCAGGGCTTCCTGCATACTGTCGATGGTAATGCCGTAGTACTTGTTGGAGGTCGCTTCGCCCAGGCCGCGGTAGGTACCTTCGCGCAGCTCCACCAGCAGGGTAGGCTGCACGTCACGCGAGTCGTGGGCAATGGTGAAGGTATGTTTGAGCCGGAGGTCGAACGTATGAAAAAGGAGTTGCATCGGTGGGTGTCAGAAATGAAAAAAGCGCCGCGCGGGTACTTTAGTTACGCATGTCGAGCCCCCAGGACAGCTTGCTGCGGAGGGTATTGAAAAAATCGTCGTCGAGCATCTTGATGAGCCGCGCCACGAAGGGCGCTTTCCGGATGGTAATGCGGGTCGATTCGTCCACCACCCGCGAGCGCGAGTCGAGCGAGAGCAGGAAGCTGTTGCTGCGGCTTTTGACCTCGAAACTCAGCACGGAGGTATCTTCCACCACGAGCGGGCGCACGTTGAGGTTGTGCGGGCTCACGGGCGTCAGGATGAAGTTCTGCGAATGCGGTACCAGCACCGGCCCGCCGCAGCTCAGCGAGTAGCCGGTCGAGCCCGTAGGCGTGGAGATGATGAGGCCATCGGCCCAGTAGGAGTTCAGAAACTGGCCGTTGAGGTAAGCGTGGACGGTGATCATGGACGACGTGTCGGTCTTGGTAATGGCAAAATCGTTCAAGCCGAAGTTGAGGCCGTCGAAGAGGTCGGTGTCCGATTCAAGCGTGAGCATGGAGCGTTCGTCGATGCGGTACTTACCCGCTTCCAGCGCCCGGATCATGTCCGGAATACGCTCCGGAGGTACCGTAGCCAGGAAGCCCAGCCGCCCCACGTTGATGCCAATGGCCGGGATTTGCCGCGCGCCTACCAGCGACACCGTTTCGAGCAGGGTACCGTCGCCACCCATGCTCACAATGAGCCGGGCGTCGAAGAGGTCGGCGGGGGCATCGTAGACCAGCGAGGTATGGTGCTGCACGTCGGACTGATCCAGAAATTGACGGAAAGGGGCCGATAGCTGGACTTCGATGCGACGGCGGGCCAGCTCATCAAACATAGCCTGAATAAACGGACGAGCCGCTGCGTTGAAGTTTCGTCCGTGGAGCGCTATTTTCATGCGGAAAATGGATATTCCTTAACGTCCGAAAGATAAGCGCAAAATACCGAATCGAAAACCCGGCTGGTGAATTTGTTACGAAAGGTACTTGGTTAGGAATATTTTACGCTAAACTTCCCATAGGCTAATGCCAAAGGAAGAAGAGTTTGTACGAACAAAACCTGAGGCTCTTTTTCCTTGGAGCCAGCCTACTAGAAAGTACCTTGCAGTAAAGCGTAAGGAGAATGAGGTACTTTATAAAGTACTTGCCTGGAAAAATAAAGTACCTGCCTGGAAAAAGAAACCCGGCTACGTAGCCAAGTACCTCAGCAGCATGTCGAGGCGTTCCTGGTCCACGCTTTCGATGGGGTCGTTGGCGTGGGCCTCCTCGATGTAGTACCCAAAGCGCTCGAGCGTAGCGATGATGGGTGTGATGTTGGTGCGGTTGAGCTTGAGCGTCAGCCGGGAGTCGTCGGGAGAAGTATACGGCGCGGGCGAAGCGTAGATGCTGCTCAGTACTTTGGTGCCGTTGGACTCAATCAGGCGGCTGATCTCGGAAAGCGAGTAGTCGCGCTCGGCCACTTTCAGCACCAGTACGGCTCCCTTTTCCTGCACACCCAGCAGATCCGCGAAGCGTTCCAGCATTTCGCTCACAATGATGGTACCCGTCAGGGTATGTTCTTCGGCCAACACGGGAAGTACCTTCAGGCCAAACTGGTTGGCGATCCGTAGCAGTTCGTACACGTGTTGGTCTTCCGTAGCGTACACGTCTTCGTGTTGGCGGATTACGTCCACCAGCGACTGGGCGGCATCGGGGAGGTCAAGCAGAATAGCCTCCGAAACAATCCCCCGGTATTCGTCCCCTTCGGTCACTACGAGCTGCGGGGTTCTAAACTCATCCATCCAGTCCAGTGCCGTGCTCACCGCATCGGTGAGCTTCAGGGTAGGCAGCATGGGGTTGATGAGCGTAGCAGCTAACATGGGTTTCTATTGGGCTTTTGCGAAAACTATAAAAAAACGGACTTACTATCAAACAACTTGCCAAATCTTTTTATAGAAAAGTATAAAAAAAGGGCCGCACGCGGCCCCGAAAATTCTGGTATGGCGCGCCTAGGCGGTCTCTAATAACGCGTGTTTAGCCAAAAATTGTTCCAGGATACGATTAAAGCGTTCCGGATGCTCCATCATGGGCGCATGGCAGCATTTATCAATAAAGTGCAATTCAGAATCAGCAATGAGGCGGTTGAACTCGTGCCCCACGTAGGGAGGCGTGATGGTATCGTTGAGGCCCCACACCAGCAGCGTCGGGACGTTGATAAGGTGCAGGGATTTGGCCAGGTTGTGGCGCTGGGCGGATTTGGCAATACCCACGATGCTCATGCATTTAGGAATGCTGGAGGTCGTCTCGAAGACTTCGTCAATGAGCTCCTTGGTGGCTACCTTAGGGTCGTAGAAGGTGTAGGCTACGCGCTCGGCGATGTAGTCGTAACTACCCCGCTTGGGGAAAGAGCCCCCCATCGAGTTTTCAAACAGCCCCGAGCTACCCGTCAGTACCAGTCGCTGCACGTTCTCGGGGTTCTTGAGGGTATACAGCAGCCCCACGTGGCCCCCCAGGGAGTTGCCCAGCAGGGTCAGGTTTTTAAGGTCCTTAAAAGCCAGGAAACGCTCCAGAAAGTCGAGCAGGGCTTCGAGGTCGGCCTTGCGGGGAGGAAGATCATAAATAGGAAGTACCGGAATCAGGACGCGGTAGCGATCCGAAAAACCGTCAATGACGCCGTCCCAATTGCTGAGGGCACCAAACAACCCGTGGAGAAGGAGGAGGTTTTCGCCCTGTCCTTCGTCGATAAATTTGAAGTCGCCTTCTACGTGTACCTGATACTTCATCCTTGTATTAAGTCTTACTAGCGTTTGTGATGGGAGTCCCTTATTTTCTGCGAAGTCTTACCCGGTTTTCTTAACTTAATGAGCCTACAGGTAGTTTAGCAAAAAACAATAGTGGATAATTACAATACAGCGGTAACTAAGTTTTCTTAGGGGCGGATAATCAATGACTTCTAAAAATAAGGTTTTCTTTGCTATTTATAGCATTTTTGATGCACAAAACTACTTCTTTTTTTCTCAAAAACGGACAAAGCAACACAAAATATTTAGTGATTATATCTTGTAAATATTATATTATTGAACATAAACGGGAACAAATAACATGGAAACATCCTATCCGGTAGTGATCATAGGCGGCGGTCTGGCCGGCCTGAGCTGCGCCCGTTACCTGCACAAACGGGGCCTACAGCCGGTACTACTGGAGGCCAGCGACGCCGTCGGGGGCCGCGTGCGGACGGATGTGGTGGAGGGTTTCCGGCTCGACCGCGGCTTTCAGATCCTGCTCACGGCCTACCCCGAAGCCGAGCGGCTGCTCGACTACCCCGCGCTGCGCCTGCAGGCCTTTCGCTCCGGGGCCGCGATCCGCTACCAGGACCGGTTTGTGGAAATGATGAATCCTTTGCGCGAGCCGTTGTCGGCACTAAGTACCCTGACGGCCCCCGTGGGCTCGCTGGCCGATAAGCTCCGGATCGTGCAGCTCCTGCGCGACGTACAGAGCGTAACCCACACGGAGGATTTTTTCCGCGGCCCGGCTACCGATACCCTGGAGTACCTGCGCGCCTACGGCTGGAGCGACCGCATGATCAGTACCTTCTTCGAGCCGTTTTTTGGCGGGGTTTTTCTGGAGAATGAGCTAAGTACCTCCAGCCATTTTTTTCGGTTTGTGTTCAAGCAGTTTTACAGCGGCGACGCCGCGCTGCCCGCCGGGGGCATGCAGGCCATTCCGGAGCAGCTGGCCGCGGCCCTGCCGCCAGGTACCTTACGGCTTAATACGCCCGTAACGGCCATCGACGGCACCACCGTAACGCTCGCTAACGGCGAAACCCTCACTGCCCAGCACTTGGTACTGGCCACCGACGCCGCCACCGCCGACCGGCTCCTGGGCGAAACCCCGGCGCGTACCTACAACGTCACGACTTGTACCTACTTTGCGGCCGGTCGCTCGCCGTTGCCCAAAAAACTGCTGATGCTAAACCCCAACCGCCTCTCGCCGGTGCACCACCTCAGCGTGCCGAGCGACGTAGCCCCTACCTACGCCCCCGAAGGCCAGGCGCTGGTGTCGGTAAGTACCCAGGGCGTGGAACTGGCCAACGCCAAAAAACTCGCCGACGACATCCGGCAGGAGCTGACGGGCTGGTTTGGCGAAGAGGTGCGGCAGTGGCGGCACCTGCGTACCTACCACCTGCCCGAAGCCCTGGTGCACTACGGGCCGGAGAAGGGCCCGCTCCCGCTGCGCCTGGCCGAGGGCCTCTACCGCTGCGGCGACTACACCGCCTACCCCTCGCTGAACGCCGCCCTGCAAACGGGCCGCCAGGTGGCAGAGATGATCGGGGAGCGGTAGTGAATTATTGGTTGCAAACCGGCGAGAGGTACTTTATTTTTTTGCTATTTTGCTGAATAGCTAAAGTACCCTTATGAAGCGACGACATTTTCTAGGCTTACTGAGCCTTTTGCCGCCCCTTTGGCTAGTGGGTTGCAAGCGCCCACTACCCTTGGGACCTACCATCCTTACGGGACGTGTGGTTGACGAAAACGATCAGCCCATGGCTGGGATAGTCATTGATTTTTCAGGAATGCGAAGAAGTGGTTTTGCACCCATACCTACTTTTAGTGAAACCACTCAAACAGACGAAAAGGGGAATTATACCTTTTCAAAAGAGATCCCACAATCCACCACAAGAGCGTCAATTTCACTCCAGGAGCCACAGGATTACCAAACTTATTTTTTTATAGATGGTAATTACCATCTGCTTTCAACCACTTTTACCCTTCCTCGTGAGGACTTTGGTAAAACCACCACCCTACATTTTCAATTAAGAAAATGCTAGCTACGCACCATGAAACGGCACCTAACCCGCACCATTTCTCCTGTATTTCTGCTATTTATTGCTCTGAGCCTGGATGGCTGCTTGCTTAGCTTCCGCACTTCAACTGTCTACGGCACGGTGACTGAGCAGGGAAGAAAACCTTTAGAAGGCGTAAAGATTAGCGTTTTGGGAATAAAGGCGAATCGCTCTACGCTGTTGCACGAGCTATCTACCAACCAGGCAGGGGAGTTTCAACTTACCTTTGAAGTACCCCGAGGCTATAGCAGGCTCGATATAGGCATTCCATCCATTGAAAATCACCAATCCCAAGAGATCCCGCGTCTCATCTCACTTTATATAAATGGTGAAGAAACCAAAGATTGCTGCTCAACGCTTATTGGCAAAAAGACGAAGTACGACTTTGTGTTTCTGGTTAAAGAATAAGCTCACGGTGAAATCTGCGGTTATCAGCTAGGATGCTGTGGTAGCTATTCCGGATGTTGTTGGTTGGCAACATTGGCATGTTTTCTTCATGCTATAAAATGCTATGATCATACGTATTTTGTATGTATAATGTATTGTTTTACAGGGAATTAACCGGAAAAGTAGATGTGGGAAATTATATTTAGAATACTCTCCTTAGTACTTACTATTTACTACTGCTTCGCTTGGTTTTATTCCTTTAATTCAGCAAACTTGCAAGCAGATCGGGTAAATATATTTTTGAGATGGTTCCCAGTTGGCCTGTCGGTTGCTTGGATAAATAGCATTTTATTAGCATTAGCCGTAGCAAGCCTAGCAAATGTGTTATTGCATAAAAGGGTTAGTTCTACTTTTTGGATTCTTTTTCTAGTAGTACAACTGGTATTCATCATTTTTATAATTTGGCAATACCTTTAGCCTTTAAGGTACTTCATGAAAATTATTTAAGTGACGTAGCTAGATAGGGTTTTTTTGTAAAAAATAATAACCCTGAAAGGGTGCCATGATTATAGTAATAATAGGAATCCAAGCGTGACAGAACCCCGAATGGGGTGACATCATGCACTACTGCCACCCCATTCGGGGTTTCAATCGAGGTATTTTGAATAAAGCTATAATCCTATCATGCCTTCGGCATTTTTATAAGAAAGCCCTGCGTAACTAGATTAATGTGTGTGAATTTGCAGGGAAGCTACCCATTTACCCCGTTGGGCGTAGTTTGTAACTACGTCCTGGTGTCAAAAGGTCTCTGACCGAGGTACCTATAAGACAACAAAGCCCCACTCTAAGTCCAAAAAACGCCTGCTACGCGGTCCTACGGAGTGAGGAGAAGCTATTTCGCTAAAATAAAAAAGAAGATTCGGCGCTGGAAGTAGTTATAGGAAGATAGATAGTAAAATTAGTCCTATTTAACGACCCCTTGAATCTATGAAAACCTGGCTGAATTCTTTTTCGACGATGCGTTCGTTGCTGCAAAATATTGATTTAAAAGCCGTTCAGAAACTCTCCCAAAAGGTAGACCTCAACGAAATGATGGGCGTGGTGTCCAAAATGAGCGAGGACGATCTGGCCAAGATGATGAAGTTCATGAAGGCAGGTACCTCGGGCAAGAAGAAGGAGCATCCGCCCGTCAACGGCGACTTTTACAGCCTGGGGCACACGCTCACGCCCGAGGACCGCGCCATCCAGCTCAAAGTGCGGGAGTTTATGGAGCGGGAGATCCGTCCCATCGCCAACGAGTACTGGAACAAGGCTCAGTTCCCGATGCACATCATCCCGAAATTTGCCGAGCTCGACATCTGCGGGCTCACCTACCAGGGCTACGGCTGCGCGGGCCGCTCGGCGCTGCTGGAGGGTTTTATCGCGATGGAAATGGCGCGCGTTGACACGTCCATGTCTACTTTTTTCGGGGTACATAGCGGCCTGGCGATGGGCTCCATCTACCTGTGTGGCTCCGAGGAGCAGAAGCAGCAGTGGCTGCCTCCCATGCAGCGCATGGAGGTGATGGGGGCCTTTGGCCTCACGGAGCCGGAGGTGGGCTCGGGCGTGGCGGGCGGACTCACCACGACCTGCCGACGCGAGGGCGACGAATGGGTACTGAACGGCCAAAAGAAGTGGATCGGCAACGCTACCTTTTCCGACATCACAGTCATCTGGGCGCGAAACGTAGCCGACAACCAGGTGCGGGGGTTCATCGTTCGGAAGGATAATCCGGGCTTCGTGGCCGAGAAGATGGAGGATAAAATGGCGCTCCGTACCGTACAGAACGCTCTCATTACGCTTACCGACTGCCGGGTACCCGAAGCCGACCGCCTCCAGAACGCCAACTCCTTCAAAGATACCGCTAAGGTACTTCGCATGACCCGTGCCGGGGTAGCCTGGCAGGCCGTGGGCTGCGCGCGCGGTGCCTACGAAGCCGCCCTGAAGTATACTACGCAGCGGCAGCAGTTTGGTCGACCCATCGCGGGTTTTCAGCTGGTGCAGGACCTGCTCGTGACCATGCTGGGCGACCTCACGGCCATGCAAACGATGGTGTACCGGCTGTCGCAGCTGCAAGATCAGGGCGAGCTGGCCGACGAGCACGCTTCGCTGGCGAAGGTGTTTTGTACGCTGCGGATGCGCTCCATCGTAGACCACGCCCGCGAGCTTTTTGGCGGCAACGGCATCCTGCTCGAGTACGACATCGCCCGCTTCGTGGCCGACGCCGAGGCCATTTATTCCTACGAAGGTACCAAGGAGATCAACTCCCTCATTGTGGGCCGGGCCATCACCGGTGAAAGCGCTTTTGTATAAAAAAAGCAAAGTACCCCTGGCCACCTACAAAACGGTCAGGGGTACTTTAGGAAGTACCTTATTGCTACCTAAGGTACCTGACGGCTAAGCCGCCACGGGTACTTTGAGGAGCTCGTGCAGCTGGGCGTACTGGAGCAGCAAGATGGTTTTGGCGTCTTTGATCCGGCCGTCCCGGATCATCTCCAGCGCTTCGGCAAAGGGTACCTCAAGTACCTCAATGTTTTCCTGCTCGTCGTGGTGGCCGCCGCCCTCGCTGGTTTTCATAGTAGGGGTGTATTCGGCTACGAAAAAATGTAGGATTTCGGTCACCGAGCCGGGCGACATGTAGGCTTCAAACACCTTCCGTACTTCCTGGATTTTATAACCGGTTTCTTCTTCCGTTTCGCGCTTGATGCAGGCTTCGGCGTCGTCTTCGTCCAGCAGTCCGGCGCAGGCTTCGATGAGCATTCCTGTGGCGTTGCCGTTGAGGTAGGTCGGCATCCGGAATTGCCGCGTCAGAATCACGCGCTGGGTCGTAGGGTTGTATAATAAGATCACGGCCCCGTTGCCACGGTCGTAGGCTTCGCGCGCCTGCCGCTCCACGACGCCATCGGCCCGGCGGTAGTCAAACGTTATTTTCTTGAGCGTGTACCAATTGTCCGAAAGTACCTCTTCGGCAATGACGTGTACGTTAGGATTCATGACTAAAATGATTGTTTATGATTTATTTTGATTATTTTTGATCAAATGTAGAGAAATCATGCGATTCCCAAAAAGAAAAATCAAAATTCTTGAGATCATTGCCCAACGGGGCGAAGCGGATGTGAAAGTACTGGCGGAGGAGCTACGTACGTCTGAGATCACCGTACGGCGCGACCTGGCGCTGCTGGCGGGCGAGGGGCTGGTACTTCGCACGCACGGCGGGGCCATGAAGCCCGAAAGTACCCGCGGGCCGGTGGGCTTTGAACCAAAGCTGGCCACAAACCTGGCCCAGAAGCAGTACCTAGCCCGGCTGGCGGCGGCGGAGATTCAGGATGGGGAAGTGATTTTCCTGGATTGTGGCAGTACGGTCTTTCAGCTGTGTCCTTTTATAAAGGAGAAAAACATCAAGGTCGTGACCAACTCCCTGCCCGTGGTGCAGGCGCTGCTGGGGAGCCGGGTGTCGATCAACCTGGCGGGGGGCGAACTGGACCAGGAGCGGCAGGCCGTACACGGCTTGCTAGCCGAGGAGCACCTGCACCGGTACCAGGCCGACCGCGCCTTTGTGGGCGTAGATGGTATTTCGGCGGAGCGCGGGCTCAGCGCCAACAGTGAGCTGGAGGCGGGCATTACGCGGGCCATGATCCAGAACGCGCAGCGTACCTACCTCCTCTGCGACGCCTCCAAGCTGGGCCGCGAGAGCTACCTCCAGTTTGCGTCATTGGATCAGATCCACTGCCTCGTGACCGACGCTGACGCCAAAACGGCCCAACCTTTTGTAGATAAGGGCCTGCGCGTGCTGCGGGAGGCGGAGGAGAATAACGTATAAAAAGTACCCTACACAGCGACGTCCTGCTACTAGGTACCTTAAAAGTACCTGCTAGCAGGACGTCAATTCATTCTTTATAGAAAGAGAAGGTACTTCAAAGTACCCTTTTCTGCGGACTAGTACCCCACGCTGGTGTCGTCGCCGCGCGGATCGGAGCCGCCTTCCAGGGTACCGTCGGGCAGAACCAGGATGCAGTCCATGCGCCCGATGGTGTTGCGTTGCATTTCCAGCAAGTACCCCCGGCCCTGGAGCTTGTTGATGGTATTTTCGGTAAAAGCGCCCTGCTCAAAGACGGTCTTATCGGGCAGCCACTGGTGGTGGAATTTGAGCGCGTTGACGGCCTGCTGCATGGTCATGCCATGCTCCAGGACGTTCAGGATGGTTTGGTACACGGAGGTAATGATCGTGGAGCCGCCGGGGGTACCTACCACCATCAGGAGTTTGCCGTCTTTTTCCACGATGGTGGGCGTCATGGAGGAGAGCATCCGTTTGGCCGGAGCAATGGCGTTGGCTTTGTTGCCGATGAGCCCAAACATGTTGGGTACGCCGGGCTTCACGCTGAAATCGTCCATTTCGTTATTCATGAAAAAACCGCCACCCTTCACGATCACTTTGCTGCCATAGCCACCGTTGAGCGTCGTGGTGATTGACACGGCGTTGCCGTCTTTGTCTACCACGGAGTAGTGGGTAGTTTCGAGGCTCTCGTAACCCGGAATGGCCCCGCCGCTCACGGCCTTGCTGTCGGTAGCGGCGGCAAAGCTGAAGTCCTGCCAGCGCTCATGCAGGTACTCGCGGCTGATGAGCTTCTGCACCGGCACATCCACGAAGTCGGGGTCGCCCAGGAACTTGGCGCGGTCGGCGTAAACGCGGCGTTCGGCCTCCACCATCACCTGTACGGTGGAGTCGGCGTTCCAGCCCCAGCGCTTGAGCGGGTAGGGCTCCACCAGGCGCAGCAACTGCATGAGCGCCACGCCGCCGCTGGAAGTAGGTGGCATGGTGATGATCCGGTAGTTTTTATAGTCGCCCACGATGGGCTCGCGCCACTTGGCTTCGTAGCTTTTCAGGTCTTTTTTGGTAATAATTCCCTTGGATTTCATTTCGGCGGCCAGCAGCCGGGCCACTTTTCCTCGGTAAAAACCTTTGGCACCCTGGCGTTGGATGCGCCGAAGTACCTGGGCCAGGTCGGGCTGGCGCAGCGTGTCGCCCGCCTTCCAGGGCTGGCCGTCGGGCCGCAGAAAGTAGGTGGTGCCGGGGTTTACCTGCTGCACCGATTCCTTGATGGCGTTGAGGCCGCGCGCTTCCCGTTCGGTCTGGATGGTACCTTGCTCGGCCAGGTCGATGGCCGGTTGCAGCAGCTCCCGCCAGGGTAGTTTACCGAAGCGCCGGTGCGCCTCGGCCATGCCCGCCACCGAGCCCGGTACCCCGCTGGCCAGGTGGCCCAGGGTACTTAGGCGGGGTACTACGTCACCGTTTTCGTCAAGGTACATGTCTTTATCGCTTTTCAAGGGCGCTTTTTCCCGAAAATCGAGGGTGTAGTTCTGGCCGTCTTTGTCGCGATAGACCATGAAGCCGCCCCCACCGATGTTGCCCGCCGAAGGGTGTACCACGGCCAGCGCAAACTTCACGGCCACGGCCGCATCGACGGCGTTACCGCCTTTTTTTAGCACTTCGACCCCCACGCGCGAGGCATCCGGATGGGCCGAAGCCACCATGCCGTTGGCCGCAAAAATGCCCTCGCGGTCGCTGATGAAGGGTTTTTGATTTGGGTCGTCGGTCAGGAACTGGTAGAAGCCCTTGGACTCCCTGACGGGCTGCTGGGCGTAGAGCAGGCAGGGTAGGCAGGCAAGCGCTAGTAGTAAAAAAGGGAGGTGCCGTTTTTTCATGATTAGATTTAGCCGGTAGGTTAGGTGTTGGGTAGCTTAAATGTACACAAGGTGCCGGATTTAAGAAAGTACCTTCCGGCAAAGAACTTTTAAAATAGCATCATCGCTTGGATAAGTGCTATTCATACTATTTTCTAGCCACTTATCCTTTATTCGCTTGTTCGGTAGCGGGTAGTTTTTAACTTTTGCGTTGCTATTGGTTGGCCTTACTACCCTGAAAGCCCTATGAAATTCATCCGACAAACTTTTGAGAGCTTCCGGTTTGCGTGGCAAGCGCTGCAATCAAACCTCACGCGCACGATTCTTTCCCTGCTGGGCGTTACCGTCGGGATTTTCGCCATCGTGGCGGTTTTTACCATCGTCGATTCCCTCGAGCGCAACATCCGCGAAAGCCTGAGCTCCATTGGCGACAAGGTGATCTACGTACAAAAATGGCCCTGGGGCTTTGGCGGTGAATACCAGTGGTGGAAGTACTTCCAGTGGCCCAATCCTTCCTACAACGAATACAAGTACCTCTACGACAACCTGGAAAGCGCCAGTGCCGTGGCCATCATGGACTTCAAGGGCGCTACGACGGTCAAAAACGGCTCCAACAGCATGGAGGCGCTTATTCAGGGGGTATCGTTTGAGTATAACGAAATCTCCGACGTACCCGTAGAGACGGGCCGGTACTTCTCGCCCATCGAAACCGACGCTTCGCGCAACGTGGCCATCATTGGTTACGAAATAGGACAGACGCTCTTCCCCAACCAGGATGCCGTGGGCAAGGAGTTCAAACTGGCGGGCAATCGCTTCACGGTGATTGGTGTGCAGGAACGCAAGGGGGAAAGCCTGCTGGACTTCGGAGGAAACCCGGACACGAAATGCATCATTCCGTACGGCGCTTTTGCCAAGCTGTTCCAGTCGGGCCGCCCCGACCCCGACATTGTGGTGAAAGGCTACGAGAACGACGAGGGAATGATGGAGCTGGAAGCCGAAGTAGTGGGCCTGATGCGATCCCGCCGGGGCCTGAAGCCCCGCGACGAAAACAACTTTTCGCTCAACCGGCCCGAGGCGGCGGCCCAGGCTATTTCGGGCCTGTTCGTGGTACTTACCGTGGCGGGTTGGGTGATCGGTAGTTTTTCTATTTTGGTGGGAGGCTTCGGCATTGCCAACATCATGTTTGTGTCGGTCAAGGAGCGCACCAACCTCATCGGAATTCAGAAATCGCTGGGGGCCAAGAATTATTTTATCCTGTTTCAGTTTCTTTTCGAGGCCGTGATGCTGAGCCTGGTCGGCGGACTGGTAGGAATCCTGCTCGTGTACCTGCTTACGTTTATGCCGCTCGGTACGCTGACGGTCACGATGTCGGCGGGCAATATAGTACTGGGCCTGGGCGTGGCAAGCGTCATTGGGGTACTTTCGGGCATCGTTCCGGCCATGTTGGCCGCTCGGATGGACCCCGTCATTGCCATTCGGGCCAAGTAGCGTATTGCAAAAATCACGGCTATTTCCGAAGTTAGTCGCGCGGATCGCCGCCAACTACCCCCAACTCCCTCTCGACCATGCGTAAGTGGATCATTCTCTTCGTTTTCCTGGCCATTGTGCTGGGCATTCTGTACTACATCAGTTTTGGTTATTATAGCGAAGGAAAGCGGGGCGGGTTTGTGGTGAAGCTCAGCAAGCGCGGCTACGTATTCAAAACCTACGAAGGAGTACTGAATGTAGGCGGCCTCTACGACGGCGGAGGTACCATGAGCGCCACCCAGTGGGATTTTTCCATTGGCAGCAGCAACCAGGAAGGCATCCAAAAGATTGAAGAAGCCATCCGGACGGGCCGCCGCGTCTCGCTCACCTACCAGGAAAAATTCTTCGTGCTGCCCTGGAACGGCGATACAGAGTACTTCGTGACGGACGTGCAGCTGCTGGATACGCCCCAGTACCCTCAAAACCCCCTGTACCAGGAGGAGCAAACTACCCCGCCGCTACCCGCTCGCCCGGCCCCGCTGCCCGAACTGGACAGCAGCGCGGAGGTACTTTAAAGTACCTTTGGCCGGGACATTCCCCTTTTTTTTGCGGCTAAAAAGTACCCCCTAGCCCCCGGCTTTTTTGGTGCGGTATCCCTTGGCTTGCAGCCAGGCCAGTACCTTGTCGCGGTGGTCGCCCTGGAGCAGGATCTCGCCGTCCTTGGCCGCTCCGCCGCTGCCGCACACGCCTTTGAGTTTTTTGGTGAGCGCGTCCAGGTCGGCGGTGGTACCTACAAAGCCCTTCACGAGCGTCACGACCTTGCCGCCGCCCTTGCGGTCGAGCCAGAGGCGCAGGTCCTGCCGGTCGGGGCTGAGGGTTTCGGCCTCGCCGCTGCTGTCGTCTTGGTAGTCAAAGTCCGGATCGGTGGAGTACACAATGCCGGAGCGGTTCTTCTTGGACATAGCTATCTTCGTTAAAGGTACTTTTACAAAAAAACGGATTTTCAGGAAATAACGCGCAGGCTCTGCGGCACGATCCTTACATCCACCCGCGTGGTAGCCAGCTGCACCGGCTCGCCGTCGTAGTGGATCAGCGGCGGCTGCTCGGTTTCTACCCAAATCTCCTGTACTTTTTGGTACGACACGTAGGTAGAAAGCGGCATTTGTCGGGTGAAGAGCAGGTAGCTGAGCGCGGTGCCGTACAGCTTGGGGAAAGGCGCTACGGTACATACATCCAGCAGGCCGTCGGATAAGTCGGCCTGCGGGGCTACCCAGGCGTTGTTGCCAAACTGACCGGCGTTGGCAAAGCTCAGTGAAAAAGCCGGTTGCGGCTTGCCGTTGACGACGTAGGTCTGCGGCTGGTAGGGCCAGTAGGCTTCCATCGCCACCTTTACGTAGGTAGCCAGACCGCGCTGTGCCTGCTGGCTGAAGAGCTGGCCCACGTGCGCGTCGAAGCCCATGCCCGCCAGGCCAAAAAATGGGTACTCGTTGAGCCGGGCGGAGTCGATGGTACTTACGCTTCCCGCCAGCACGCGCTGGAGGGAAGCTTTCAGCGTGAGCGGGAGCCCCAGGTGGCGGGCCAGCCCGTTGCCCGAGCCCAGCGGCAAAATACCCAGCGGCGTGGGCGTATGCACCAGCGCGCGGGCTACTTCGTTCACGGTGCCGTCGCCGCCCACGGCCACTACGCCCGCCCAGGGCTCGGTAGGCAGGGCTTCCTGCACCAGCTCGGTGGCGTGCCCCGGCCCCTGGGTAGTAACTACCCGAGCGTGGTGCCCGGCCTGCTGCGCCACGTCCTCGATGTACCGGATCATGTCGGCCGCGCTACGCCCCAGGCGGGTACCTGAGTGGGGATTAACCACAAATAAAAAGGTTCTCACGCAAAAAGGAGAAAAAGGACCAATATGAACACGATGATGAACAGGTAGTAAAGCCCGTCTACAAAGGGGTACTGCTGGCGGTCTAATTTTTTAAATAGGTCTTTGAACATAGCGTCAGCTAAAAGTGGACAACCCTCCCTAAAAGGTACCCGCGCGGATTTCGTGGTAATAACGTACCTTGTCGAAGATTTAGGTTTGTTTTAAGCTACACAAAAATCCGTAAAAATGATGAGAAACTACATGCTTTGTCTGGTACTTATCTTCCTGGCCGGGGTGGCCGTGGGGCAGTCGGCGGCGGACCGCCAGGTTATTTTGGGTACCCTGGACCGCCAAACCAGCGATTGGAACGAAGGGAATATCGAAGCCTTTATGAAAGGGTACTGGGAGTCCGACTCCCTGATGTTTGTGGGGAAATCGGGCGTAACGTATGGTTACCAGCGTACCTTTGAGGGGTACCTGCAGCGCTACCCCGACCGCGCCACGATGGGTACTTTGAAGTTCGACATCCTGC
This sequence comes from Rhabdobacter roseus, assembly GCF_014202275.1. Classification (GTDB taxonomy): domain Bacteria; phylum Bacteroidota; class Bacteroidia; order Cytophagales; family Spirosomataceae; genus Rhabdobacter; species Rhabdobacter roseus. The sequence goes on from NZ_JACHGF010000001.1 coordinate 725,007, forward strand.
ACCTGAGCTTCCCGGAGCCCAACGTGGCTTTTCTGGTGGGCAAATGGCACCTCACCCGCCCCGAGGCCGGCGACGTGGGCGGGCATTACACGCTGCTGTGGCGCAAGCTCAACGGAAAGTGGGTTATCGTGTGCGATCATACGAGTTGACTTCTAAGAAGGCAAGATAGGACCCTACCGGGAAGCGGCCAGCCGGGACAAACTTTCGTTTCAAAGAGTGGGTTGTAAAATAGGGCGGGTACGAAAGTACCCTATTTCCACATCTGGTTTTTGATGACGAATTGATTTTATGAAAGATACAAAATTAAAAGCAAGGCAACTCCGACGCACCAAACTCCTGCGCCGGATGACGCGGCCCATGGGGGGCTTTCTGCAGCCCATCATCGACCCCATCCGCGACCTGGCCGAGAGCGGGCGGTTGGCGGGCGTGCTGCTGCTAGTAGCCACGGTCATAGCCATGACCTGGGCCAACCTACCCGGCGGGGGTAGTTTTGTGGCGTTCTGGGATTTGAAAGTAGGCGTTGAGCCACTCTACAAGAGCCTGAGCCACTGGATCAACGACGGCCTGATGGTGATCTTCTTCTTCTTTGTGGGGCTGGAGATCAAGCGGGAGGTCATGCGCGGCGAGCTTTCGAGCTGGCGGCAGGCCATGCTGCCCGCCTCGGCGGCGCTGGGTGGGGCCATCGTGCCCGCATCTTTATTCTTACTCTTCAACTGGGGTACTTCGGGCGAAGACGGCTGGGCCATTCCCACGGCTACCGACATTGCCTTTTCGCTCGGGATGCTGTCGCTGCTGGGAGATCGCGTACCCTTTGCGCTGAAGGTATTCCTGACGGCCCTGGCCGTGATCGACGATCTCATTGCCGTACTCATCATTGCGCTCTTCTACACCCAGGACATCCACCTCGACATGCTGCTCTACGCGGGCGGGGTACTGGTGGTGCTGGTACTGCTCCATGTCTTCAAGGTCTGGAGGGTACTTCCCTACCTGTTGCTGGGGGTGGTACTTTGGTTTTTTGTGTTAAAATCGGGCATTCACGCCACCATTGCGGGGGTACTTTTGGCCATGACCATCCCGCTGCACAAAGTAGACGACCTCGAGCACGCGCTCTACAAACCCGTGAGCTACGGCATTATGCCCATTTTTGCCCTGGCCAATACGGCCATCATTCTCCCGGCCGACGTGGGTCAGCTGCTCTTCTCGCCCCTGAGCTTTGGCATCATTGCGGGTTTATTCCTGGGCAAGCCGCTGGGGATTGTGGTGTTTTCCTGGCTGGTAGTTAAGTCGGGGCTGGTAGAGCTCCCCTTTGGGCTGCGCTGGCGGCACGTGTTTGGGCTGGGCTTCACGGCCGGGATCGGCTTCACGATGTCGATCTTCATCACGAGCCTGTCGTTTACGGACCTATTGCTGCAAAATACCGCCAAGCTGGCCATTTTGGTCGGTACGGTGTTGTCGGGGGTAGTGGGGCTGCTGTGGCTGATCAAAGTGGAGAAAACCCTGGCCGAGGACCCCGCCACCACCGTAGCCGCGGAGTAGGTAGGGGTACTTTACGAGGTACTTTGTCACGGATGATTCACCAGACTATAGACTATTCGCATATAAGATAAAAAGCCAAGAAGGACAGCCGTTTCGACAGCTATCCTTCTTGGCATATTAGGGGTAATTTTAAATAAAACTACTGGCGGGTAAACGTCAGCGTAGCGCGGTGCTGGCTGCCGGGTGTACCAGGTACGGCGCTAATAACGGTATCGCCCGTCCAGGTCATGGTCGTTTCGTTCACGGTGAGGTCGAAGGCGGTACTTTGCCCCCCGCTGGTCAGGATCATGCGGTTGTTTTCCACGCGCCAGCCTGCGTTAAGATCAATCCCAAACTGGGCAAAGGCTCCCGCGGCCGCCTGGCAGTCGGAAGGTACGTCACCGCTCAGGTTGCCGGAGCTATTGACGCGAAGCGTCGTACGGCTGAGGCAGTTATTGAACTGAGTATTCAATATAGCAAACAGTTCGGTTTGGCCTACGTAGGCTGGGTTCACGGTAATGGACGTCAGCGCCCAGGTACCTTCCACGCCCGAGGGCCCCGGCTCCGAATCTTTTTTACAGGCCAGCGCTCCCACCGCCAGGAGTACCACCAGCAGGTAGGTGCTGGTCTTTTGAAGTTGTTTTTTCATGGTACTTTTTTGAAAAATAAAAGGTTTAAGCACGATATACAACGACAAAGGTACAGAGAAATTGGCTCCCGGCGGGCGGGAAGTATGTGAACGGTGGGCGCGGATGGGCCAACGACGGGAATAAGTACCTCAACCCCTAAATCCCCTTCTCCTGTCAGGAGAAGGGGACTTGACTAGGCGGGGCGACTTGAACGGTTTTACCTTTGGCAAAAACCGTTAGGTACTTGGTGTGTGGTGCAGATAGAGGAAGTGGGTACTACTTGCGCTTAAACTCCAGCGTTATTTTATGAAGCGTTTCCTGGCCGGTGTCTTCATCTTCAATGGCAATTTGCTCTTCGTCCGTCCAGCGCATGGTATTTCCGTTTACTTCCAGGTCATAGCGGGACACCTCGCCGTCGCTCGTAAGGATTATTTTGTTGCCTTCTACGCGCCAGGAAGCCGTAGGGTCAAAAAACTCTTCGACAGATTCGGTGCTGCCCAGGCAGTCGGCGGGGGCGTCGCCACTCAGGGTACCGCCCTTTTTGAACGTAAAGGTGATGCGGCTAAGGCAGTCATTGCCCAATACAAAATTCAATATGGGTAGCATGTCATCTCCCCCTGGTAGGGCTGGAGAAACCTTCAGGGCAGCGATGTTCCAGCTTCCTTCCACGTTTTTGGGGCTAGGATCATTGTCTTTGTTACAGGCCCAGGCGCTCAGCATCAGAAGGCCCACGAGCAGGTACTTGGTTGTTCTCTTGAATGGTTTTTTCATGGTCAGTTAAATATAATAGTAAAAGGTACTTTGGACTGGCAACAAAGGTAGGGGAAGACGGCCCATAAGAAGTGGAGCCACTGCGTAAGCTTGGAGTTTTGGCTAGTAACTGGTCGTACCTAACCAGCAAAATGCAGCGTGAATTACTTCAAAAACAGCGCGAGTAGCCGCCGGGCGGCGGCCAGGGGTAGTTCGTGGCCCTGCTGTACGGCCTTTTCGGTGGCGGGTAGTTGCCGAAGTACCTCGGGGTGCCGCCGAAAGCGCTCTTCCAGCGCCTGCCGGATGTAGTCGTGCATCCAGTCGAGGGCCTGGGCGCGGCGGTTTTGTTCAAAGTACCCCGTCTGGAGGGTACTTTGGTGGTACTTTTGGATGAGGTGCCAGAGCTCGGCCAGGCCGGTACGCTCCAGGGCCGAGCAGGTAAGTACCTGAGGTACCCAGCCCGAGGCCGCGGGCGGAAACAGGTGCAGGGCGTTTTGGTACTCGGCCTGGGCGCGGCGGGCTTCGGCGGCCAGCGGGCCGTCGGCTTTGGTGATGGCCACGGCGTCGGCCATTTCCATGATGCCCCGCTTGATACCCTGGAGCTCGTCGCCCGCCCCGGCGAGCATCAGCAGCAGGAAGAAGTCCACCATGCCGCGCACCACCGTCTCTGACTGCCCCACGCCCACCGTCTCGACGAGGATAATTTCGAAGCCTGCCGCCTCGCACAGCAGCATGGCTTCACGCGTGCGGCGCGCCACCCCGCCCAGCGAAGTACCCGCCGCCGACGGACGAATGTAGGCGCGCGGGTCGTGGGCGAGCTCTTCCATGCGGGTTTTGTCGCCCAGAATGCTCCCGCCCGAGCGCTGACTGCTGGGGTCGACGGTCAGCACGGCCAGGCGCTTGCCCTGGCCCGTAAGGTACTTGCCGAAGGCCTCGATGAAGGTACTTTTGCCCACGCCCGGCACGCCCGTAATCCCCAGCCGCAGCGAGCGGCCCGCGTGCGGAAGTACCCGCTCAAGTACCTCCTGCGCCAGGGGCTGGTCGGCGGGTAGTTGGCTTTCTACCAGCGTGATGGCCCGGCTCAGCACCACCCGGTCGGCGGCAAGTACTCCTGCTACGTAAGCTTCGACGGAAAGTCGCTGGCGCATGGGCGGTTGATCGTTTGACGAGCCAAAAGTACGGCTTATTGCGTTCAAAAGTATCCCCGGCAGGTACCTTAGGTACTTTTCAGAAGTACCTCCGCCCAGAGCAAATCTTCGGCGGTGGTGATCTTGATATTCTCGTAGGTACCTTCGGTGAGGTGAATGGGGTACCCGGCCTGCTCCAGCACGCTGGCGCAGTCGGTGAAGTGGGGTAGGTACTCACTCCGGAAAGCCTGGCGCATCCAGTCGAGGCGGAAGATTTGCGGGGTTTGGATGAGCCGGTAGGCCGCGCGGTCCACGGCCTGGTTGTGGCCGTCGGGAGCTACCCGCCGCACGGAGTCTTTCAGCGGCACGCAGGCCACCGAAGTACCTTCCGCGGCCGCCTGGCGGAAGCCAGCGGCGATGAGGGTGCTCGTGACGAAGGGCCGCACGCTGTCGTGTACGGCCACGAGGCCTTCGGGGGCCTGGATCTGCCGCAGGCCGTTCTGGACGGAGTGAAAGCGGGTTTCGCCGCCCGCTACCAGCAGGTACTTTTCGTCAAAGCCGTACTGCTGGCAAAGTACCTGCCAGGTACCAAACTGACTTTCGGGAAGTACCAGGTACAGGGCGAGCTCGGGGGAGTAGCGGCGGAAGGCCCGCAGCGTGTGCATCAGGATGGGCAGCCCGCCCACGGGCAAAAACTGCTTGGGTACGTCGCTCTTCATGCGGCTTCCGCTGCCGCCGGCCACGATAATAGCGCTTTGTTGCATAAAGAAAGGGGAGTCGGGGAAAAGCAAAAATGGCCCGCGGGGAAGGTACTTCGCAGCGGGCCATTTTTGGGAATACTAGTATTGCGTAGGGTACTTTATGGTTAAATAATCAGCATCACGTCCCCGTAGGTAAAAAACTTGTACTTTTCTTTGATGGCCTGCTGGTAGGCTTTCATCACCAGGTCGTAGCCACCAAAGGCACAGGCCGACATGAGCAGGATAGACTCCGGCAGCTGAAAATTGGTGATCATGGCGTTGCCGATCTTGAACTCGTAGGGCGGAAAAATAAAGCGGTCGGTCCAGCCCTCAACGGACTTGAGGTGGCCGCTGGCCGTCACCGACGACTCAATGGCCTTCATGGAGGTAGTACCCACGGCGCACACCCGCTTGCCCGCATCCAGGGCCTTGTTCACAATATCGGCGCTGGTTTGCTTGATGAAGTAGTTTTCCGAGTCAGTTTTGTGCTTCGTCAGATCTTCCACGTCCACGGTCCGGAAAGTACCCAGGCCCACGTGCAGCGTGACGGGAGCGAAGTTCACGCCTTTGATTTCGAGGCGCTTCATGACGGCTTTCGTGAAGTGCATTCCTGCCGTAGGAGCCGCCACGGCGCCCACGTTTTCGGCGTAGATGGTCTGGAACCGTTCGCGGTCGGCGTTTTCTACCTTCCGGCGCGAAATAATTTCGGGCGGCAGTGGCGTTTCGCCCAGCTGATCCACCAGCTTCATGAATTCCTCGTGCGAGCCATCGTACAGAAAACGGATGGTCCGTCCCCGCGAAGTAGTGTTGTCGATGACCTCCGCCACCAGGTCGCTGTCGCCGAAGTACAGCTTATTGCCAACGCGGATCTTACGAGCCGGGTCTACGAGTACGTCCCAGAGGCGCATCTCGCGGTTGAGCTCCCGCAGCAGGAACACCTCAATCTTGGCCCCGGTTTTTTCTTTCTGGCCAAACAGCCGCGCCGGAAACACCCGGGTGTCGTTGATGACCATCACGTCACCTTCCGTAAAGTAGTCGATGATGTTGCCGAACGACTTGTGTTCGATTTCTCCGGTTTTGCGGTGTAACACCATCAGACGCGCCTCGCCCCGGTCGGAGGGGTGGAGGGCAATGAGACTTTGGGGAAGATCAAATTTAAATTCAGATAGCTTCATAAGCTTGTGGTCAGTAGAGCGGGAAGTGCGTTTGGCCTTTTTTGAGATCTATGTTAGCCAATTCCGATGCTTCGGACTAGTTGATGTAAATATAAGGACTAATGTTGTCGTAAAAACAAAAAATTAAGACCGCAAAAGTAGGCAATTTATCGAAATTTTTAGCAAGAAATTTTCCTTTACCTTCGAATACCCAGCCAGTAAGGGGTACTTGGCGCGTTTGCTAAAGCCCGGGATGTCCTAAGCCGGTTTTTTTAGTGCCCAGCGGAAGTACCTTGAACTACCGTTGGCTCCCGAGCCGGTGCCTTTTCCAGTGGCTGGCGGGGCGGGGCGGAGGGGTATCGGCGGAGGGAGTACCGGCTGGCCGCTCCATGAGCTGGGCCGCCAGCAGAGCCGCCAGCTGGGTAGCCTCGGGGTCGGGGGCTGGAGGCAGCAGGAGCTCGGGCCGGAAGTACTTAGCCACAAAGTGCGTGTCGAATTGCCCGGAGCGGAACGCCTCGTGCAGCATCACAAACCGGCCAAAAGGCAGGGTAGTTTGCACGCCGCTGATCTGGTATTCGTCAATGGCCCGGATCATTTTCTCGATAGCCTCGGGGCGGTTGTGCCCGTAGGTGATCAGCTTCGCGATCATGGGGTCGTAGTGGATCGGGATCTCCATGCCCTGCTCGAAGCCGTCGTCCACGCGCACGCCGTTGCCCTGAGGGCGTTGGTAGGTTTGCAGGGTACCTACGTCGGGCAGGAAGTTGTTCGTCGGGTCCTCGGCGTACACCCGTACTTCCAGCGCGTGGCCGTTGATGGCCAGGTCTTCCTGCCGGAGCTCCAGCGCCCGGCCCTCGGCAATGTAGATCATCTGCTTCACCAGGTCCACACCCGTGATCTGCTCCGTCACGGGGTGCTCTACCTGCAGGCGCGTGTTCATTTCCAGGAAGAAAAAATTCAGGGCTTCATCCACGATGAACTCCACCGTACCGGCTCCGTAGTACTGGCAGGAGCGGGCTACGTCGACGGCGCAGCGCCCCATGGCCTCGCGTACTTCGGGCGTTAGCACGGCTGAGGGCGCTTCTTCTACCACCTTCTGGTGGCGGCGCTGCACAGAGCACTCGCGCTCAAAGAGGTGGATGATGTGGCCGTGCTGGTCGCCCAGTACCTGGATTTCGATGTGCTTGGGGGAAGTAATGTATTTTTCAATAAACACGGACCCATCGCCAAAAGACGACACTGCTTCGCTCACGGCCCGGTCCATTTGCTCGTCAAACTCCGCCTCGTTTTCTACGATCCGCATGCCCTTGCCGCCCCCGCCCGCGCTGGCTTTAATCAGGATAGGGTACCCGATCTGCCGACTTAGGTGCTTGGCTTCGGCGCGGTCGGTGATGGCCTCGGACGTGCCGGGTACCATCGGGATCTGGTACTTACCGGCGGCCTGCTTGGCGGCCAGCTTACTGCCCATCACCTCAATGGACTCCGGTGAGGGGCCGATGAAGATCAGCCCGGCCTGCTGAACCATCCGGGCAAACGTGGCGTTCTCGGACAGGAATCCGTAACCCGGATGGATGGCATCCACGCCCAGCCGATGGCACACCTCAATGAGGCGGTCGCCCCGCAGGTAGGATTCGGCCGAGGCCGCCGGGCCGATGCAAACGGCTTCGTCGGCGGAGCGTACGTGCGGCGACAGCCGGTCGGCGGTGCTGTATACGGCTACGGTGGCGATGCCCATTTCGCGGGCCGTGCGCATGATCCGCAGCGCAATTTCCCCCCGGTTGGCGACGAGTATTTTTTTGATTTGAGGCATTCGGGACAAAGGAATTGAGTTGTTTAGGAAAATATTTTAGTAAGGTGTTGAGCAAAAATAGTATTTTGCCTAAGGAATGTACAGTAAAAATTCCTTTATATTATCCATCTGAATTGTACGTCAAGCAGCACAGAGGCGCAAAGAGAGGCACTAGGACCACTTGATAGTAAGGAGCTTACCCTGCCTGTTGGCCATACTCAGAGCGATTATAAAGGGTTGATAAGTAAATGAGTAGCCAGGTATAAATATTTTTTTTAAATTTGCATTTATTTAATTATAAAACGAACACCAAACTCCCATAAACCAATACAAAGTGGATATTTTTGAGAAACTACGCGACAACTGGGGACCAATCGGCACACCCGCCAAGATGTTGAACAGTCATCACTACTTTTCATTTCCGATGCTTGAAGGTGAGCTGGGCCCGCGTATGCGGTTTATGGGTCGGGATGTACTCAACTGGAGCCTCAACAACTACCTGGGCCTGGCCAACCATCCCGAAGTACGCAAGGTAGATGCCGAAGCCGCCGCCCGCTGGGGGCTGGCGTACCCGATGGGTGCCCGGATGATGTCCGGTAATTCGGTACTTCACGAGCAGTTTGAGCAGGAGTTGGCGCAGTTTGTGGGAAAGAAAGATGCCTTTTTGCTTAACTACGGCTATCAGGGCGTCATGTCCGTCATTGAGAGTGTCTGTGACCACCGCGACGTCATCGTGTACGATGCCGAGTCGCACGCGTGCTTGATCGACGGCATCCGCCTGCACAAAGCCAAAATGGGGCAGTACTATAAGTTTAATCATAACGACATGATTAGCCTCGAAAAAAACCTCAAGCGCGCCACCAAACTAGCTAATGAAAAAGGCGGGGGCGTACTGGTGATTACGGAAGGCGTATTTGGAATGTCCGGTAAAGTAGGCAATCTGCGGGCTATCGCTGAGCTCAAAAAACAATATAATTTTCGTCTGCTCGTCGACGACGCCCACGGCTTTGGTACCATGGGCGCGACGGGGGCCGGGGTGGGAGAAATGCTGGGCGTTCAGGCCGACATCGACCTGTACTTTTCTACCTTCGCCAAGTCCATGGCCGCCATTGGGGGATTCATTGCCTCCGACGACCCGGACATTATTATGTACCTAAAGTATAACATGCGCTCCCAGACCTACGCCAAGGCGCTGCCCATGCCCTACGTGGAAGGTTGCCGCAAACGTCTGGAGATGATTAAGTCCATGCCCGAACTACGCGAGAACCTCTGGAAGGTAGTCGATGCCATGCAAAACGGCCTGCGGGAACGAGGATTCAACATCGGAGAAACGGAGTCGCCCGTGACGCCCGTATTTCTGCACAGCGAGGGAGGGATTCCCGAAGTAACCCGTATGGTGCGTGACCTCCGCGAAAACATGGGTGTTTTTTGCTCCATTGTGGTGTATCCGGTGGTGCCCAAAGGACAAATCATGCTCCGGATCATACCTACGTCGGCCCACAGCCTCGACGACGTGGAGTACACCCTTGACGCTTTTACCAAGCTGGCCGATAAACTCAAAAATAGAGTGTACCAGGTCGAAGGCCTGGAAGAAGTTGCCTGATTATAAAAAGTCCCTCCCAGCGCTTGGGAGGGACTTTTTATAATAAATAGGTATAATTTTTGGCCTAACTTAGTAAACGTTAATTTTGGTGTAAGTGATTGAAAATCAATCGACTAAAATAAATAAAAGACTTCATTTGTACTATTTTAAGTGTTTTTTTTGATTATTCGGGTTGCGAAAATGGTTTTAATTGCTAAATTTCGGCCAAAACACGTTTTTTAGCGCGTTTTCAGCCTTTTCACCTAAAAAAACATGACCATGGCAAGATTTGATGAAGTAAAGAATTTAATAATGTCTCTGGAAGGTGACTTTGACAAATTCTACAACAAGCAGAACCAAGCTGCTGGTACGCGCGTGCGTAAAGGGATGCAAGAACTGAAGACCTTGGCTCAGGACATCCGCTCAGAAGTGCAGAACATGAAAAATGACGAAAAGTAAATCTGCATCCAGAAAATTTTTTCCATCGGCCCGGATCCCCAAGATCCGGGCCGACTTTTTTTAGCGCATAGGAGTGGCTGAAGTACCTGCCGGGAGGAAGCATGGAGGGGGCTTTTAAACAAGCGCGACTCTTAAGGGTTTATGCTTAGAACTGTACATTAGTACGCACCTATGTCGATCGTAAAGTTTCTGAGGCTATTGCGAAGCTGTATCTTGTGGGTAGGCTGCGGAGCTGGCGTGCCCCTGCTGGCGCAGGAGTTAGCCGCGCCGGAGTCGCCCGTGGTGTGGGACTTACAAACCTGCCTGGCCTACGCCAAAGAAAACAACATTCAGATCAATACCCTTCGACTCAACCGAAAGTCAACCGAGCAGCAGTACCTGCTTTCCCGAGCGGCCCTCTATCCCGATCTGTACGGAAATGCTTCGCAGGCCGTCAACTACGGACGCAACACGGGTGTTAACCTATCAGGTACCTACGGCATAAATTCTTCCTGGACGCTCTATAATGGGGGCTTTCTGCGCCTGGATATTAAGCAGCGCGATCTGGCGGTGCAATCGGCCAATCTGAGTATTCTGGAAGAAGAGAACAACGTAGCGCTGCAAATTACCTCCGCTTACCTGAACATCCTGCTCGACAAAGAAAGTATTATTTACTCCCAGGATTTGGTCAATACTTCGGAGCAACTGCTGGAACAGGCCCGTCAGCGTTACGCCGCAGGCGGGATAGCGCGGCGGGATCTGGTGCAGTTTGAGGCGCAGCTGGCCAATGACCGCTACACGCTCATTGCCTCGCAGAATGCCCAACGGCAGGATATGCTGGTCCTTAAGCAGCTTCTTCAGCTACCAACGGAAGTACCCTTCGATGTAGCCAAGCCGGATACCCTGGGGTACGAAGCGGCGATTCCCTCCCTGCTGGAGGTGCAACAACACGCGCTGGAAAACTGGCCCGAAGTCAAAAACAGCGAAGTAGGAATTGCCATTGCCGAACTGGACCTGGAAAAAGCCCGGGCTGGTTACAGACCCATTGTGAGCGTAGCGGGAAGTATCGCTTCGAGTTATACCAATAACCCCACTTTTGGCGCGTCCGTGGGGCAGTTTAACGACAACTTCTACCAGCAAGTGCGGTTTCTTATGTCAGTACCGCTCTTTACGCGGCGCCTGAATAAAACCAACGTCGAGCTGGCCAAAATCTCCATCGACCAGGCCCGTTTGCTTCTGAAAAGTAGTGAACTGCTCTTGTCGCAGCGAGTAGAGCAGGCCTACATCAACGCCCTGAATGCCCAAAGCCAGTACCAGGCCGCCAACGAGCAGTTACAGTACATCCGGGAAGTATACCGCATCTCCAATGAGGAGCTGCGCATCGGAACGGTTAATATGTTTGAATTCTACCAGCAACGAAACCTGTACGTACAAAATCTACAGCTGTATTTACAGGCCAAGTACAGCGCGGCGCTGTCGGTAGGTATCTACGATTTTTATTTAGGTGTGCCCTTAAAGTTATAAGTAAATGTGCCCATGAAGCGAAGTAGGATCATTGCGCTGAGTATAGCCGCCATCGTTATCGTAGTGGCCGTGTGGTGGTTCTTTTTGCGAGAAAAAGAACCACCCGTGACCCTGGAAACCGAGCAGCCGACCTGGGGCTACATCGCTGAAAGCGTGACCGCCACCGGCACGATCCAGCCGGTGGATACTACCTCCGTGGGAAGTCAGATCACGGCTACCATCGAGGAGCTGCACGCCGACTTTAATTCTACCGTGAAGAAGGGGCAGCTCCTGGCCGTCCTGGACAGAACCCTGCTGCAGGCTACGGTAGATCAGTTTAAAGCCAGCCTGGCGGAAGCCCGCAGCAACGCGCTATTTCAGGAGAGCAATTTTAACCGCCAGCAGCAACTCTACGAAACCGGGGCTATCAGCAAGGCCGAATACGAACTGGCCCAAAATAGCTTTCGGATGGCCCAGGCGGTGGTAAAAAACGTACAGGCGCAGCTCCGTTCGGCGGAGCGAAATTTGTCCTTTACCCGGATCTACTCCCCGGTAGATGGCGTGGTACTCAACCGAGCGGTCAGCGTGGGACAAACGGTAACCTCCAACCTGAACACGCCCACGCTGTTTGTCATTGCCCGGGATATTACCAAAATGCAGGTCCAGGCCGACGTCGACGAAGCCGATATTGGCGACGTGGCCGAAAAACAGCGAACTACCTTTACGGTGGATGCCTACCTGAACGAGGTTTTCGAAGGGATTGTCAAAGAAATTCGGCTGCAGCCTACGGTCGTATCCAACGTCGTGACGTACACCACCATCATCGATGCGCCCAACGACAACAAGAAGCTAAAACCCGGCATGACCGCCAACATCGTTATTTATACCAAAGAGGCCGACAGCACGCTGCTAATACCCGCCAAGGCCATCCAGTTTCGGCCCGATTCGACGCAGCTGAAAGACTACACGCTGGTTGGGGCGAAGCAGGAAAAGAAGAAAACGGGCCAGCGGACGGGCCAGCCCGACAGTACCGCCCACGAGATGGCGTACGTGTGGGTTTTGCGGGATAAACAGCTCGTGGAAACGAAAATACGAATGGGCCTGAACGACAATACGCACATTGAGGTACGGGAAGGGCTAGGTCCGGATGATGTAGTCGTGACGGGCCTCCAGAGCGGTTCGGGAGAGCAGGCCGCCGGAGGTACTTCCACGAGCCCTTTTATGCCACCCAGACGAGGAGGACGACGATGAGCGAGAAAATTTTGCAAATACAGGATCTGAAGCGTGAATTCAGGATGGGTACCGAGGTAGTGCGGGCGCTGAAAGGACTTTCGTTTGACGTGGCAGCGGGCGAATTCGTGACCATCATGGGCAGCAGCGGCTCGGGCAAAACGACGCTGCTGAATATCCTGGGCTGCCTGGATAAACCCACGGACGGTGCCTACCTACTGGATGGCGTGAACGTGAAAGACCTCAACCGCGACGAACTGGCCCGTTTTCGGAACGTGAAGATTGGCTTCGTGTTTCAGTCGTACAATTTGCTTCCGCGTACGTCGGCGATCGAGAACGTGGAGCTCCCGCTGCTTTACAACCCCGCCATCGGCTCCAAAGAGCGGCGGGAGCGGGCCATTCACGCACTGGAAGCCGTAAAGCTGGCCGAGCGGCTGGACCACACGCCCAGCCAGCTGTCGGGCGGACAGCAGCAGCGGGTGGCCATTGCGCGGGCGTTGGTGAATGAGCCGGTGATGATCCTGGCCGACGAAGCGACGGGCAACCTGGACACGCGGACGTCGTACGAGATCATGGCCCTGATGCAGGAGCTGAACCAGGAGCAAAACAAGACCATCATTTTTGTGACGCACGAGCCGGACATTGCCGCTTTCAGCAGCCGGACCGTCATGCTGCGCGACGGAAAATTACAAACCGATACCCAGAACCAAGCCATCAAGTCGGCCCGGGAAGCGCTGGCGGCCCTGCCCGAGTCGGACGATTATTAGCCTAAGCAAGGTACCTGGAAACAAACGGCATTAGTATGATCAACACCTTATGAAAGTAGCGAATCTGATACGTATTGCCCTGCGCGCCCTGCAACGCAACAAGCTCCGGGCCTTCCTGACCATGCTGGGCATCATCATTGGGGTGGGGGCGGTGATCACCATGATGTCCATCGGCGAGGGATCGAAGCAAAGCATTCAGTCGTCGCTTTCCAGCATGGGCTCCAACATGATTACCATTCAGCCGCAGAGCAACCGCACCGGCGGCGTACGCATTGCCAGCAGCGAGGTTCAGGTACTGACGCTGTCGGACGTGCGCGTACTGCGGCGCGATGCTACTTTGCTGACGGCCATTTCGCCCCAGGCTTCTACCAATGGGCAGGTTATTAAGGGCGCCATGAACTGGTCGACGAGCCTGCAGGGCGTGAGCCCGGAGTACTTCGATATTCGAAAACTAACCGTACGAGAAGGGATTGCCTTCACCGAAGACGATGTCCGGTCGGCGGCCAAAGTGTGCCTGCTGGGGCAAACGGTAGTGGAGAACCTCTTTGGAAGCAACGAAGACCCGATCGGGCAGATCATTCGGTTTAACAAAATACCTTTTCAGGTGATTGGTATCCTGGCCGCCAAAGGGCAAAGTAGCTTTGGGCAAGACCAGGACGACGTGATCATAGCGCCCTACACAACCGTACAGAAAAGGGTACTGGCCATTACGCACTTTCAGAATATCTACGCCTCGGCGGTAAGCGAAGAGGCGTCCGAGGCAGCTACGGACGAAATAGTCCGGCTATTGCGCGAAAACCACCGCCTCCGGCCCGAGGACGAAGATGACTTCCGGGTGCGGACGCAGGCCGAGCTCATCAACACCCTGAGCTCCACCAGCAGCATGATGACCGTCCTGCTCACGGCGGTGGCGGGTATTTCGCTGGTGATCGGGGGCATCGGGATCATGAACATCATGTACGTGTCCGTCACGGAGCGCACGCGCGAGATTGGCCTGCGGATGTCGATCGGAGCACGGGGCATGGACATTCTGATGCAATTTCTGATCGAAGCCATCATGATCAGCGTCACCGGCGGGCTCATCGGCGTCTTTCTGGGAATTTCCGCCTCGCTCCTGGTAGCCTACACCCTGGGCTGGCCCATCGTCATTTCTCAGTCATCCATTGTACTTTCCTTTTTGGTGTGTGCGTTTACGGGCGTGTTTTTTGGCTACTATCCCGCGCAGAAAGCCTCCCGACTCGACCCCATCGAAGCCTTACGGTACGAATAGGTACCTCCGCAAAGTACCCCTGCGGGCTCTCCAAAGAAGGTACTTGGGGCCGGGTTGGGCGATGCGGTGAAGGTACTTTGATACAGAATTAAGACGTGCTTCTAAGAAGCTGTTTGAGTTATTAATTTGATGGCGAAACGAAGGATTTTCGAGCGAAACGAGGCACTTTTTCGGCGCATAGCCGGAGGCTACGGGCTGAAAAAGTGCCGACGGTGCAGCCGAAAAGACAAAGTTGCAGCTTAAAGAAACTAACTCAAACAGCTTCTAAAACTTCTCGCGGTGCATGAGCGTGGCCAGGCCGCGCGTGCAGACCTTGCGGGTAGCGGCGTCAAACACTTCGCCCTGAATTTCGGCCGTGTGCTTGTCGGGATTGATGCTCATGATGGTAAAAACAACCTCGTAGTCGGTATCGACAAACATGGGCCGCAGGAAGTCCAGCGTTTGTTTGAGGTACACCGAGCCGAAGCCCGGAAACTCCGTACCAAGTACCTTGGTGAACACGCTGGCCCCCAACATACCGTGGATAATGGGCCGCTTGAAAGGCGTGGTAGCCGCGTAGGCCGCGTCCAGATGAAGCGGATTATTGTCGCCCGTCACTTGCGCGAAGGCCTCTACGTCGGCCTGGGTGAAGCGAAAGGCGTGCGTGAAGGTACTATGTAGGGTTGGTTCAATGGCCATGAGCAGGTAGGGGTATTGGTAAGATAAAGTACCCCAAAAGTCGATGAAACAATTTATACTGGCAAGTACTGCGCCGGGTTTTCTGGCTCAGCCCGGCAGCGTATCCGGTTTCTGAAACCAAGGGGAATCCGTATCTTTGCGCTTTCCTACTAAAAGCATAACCTCCCATTCATTCGGATTACTCACTTTTACAAGTACCATGTTCTGGCATTCTTTATCCAAATTTATCCTCCGAAACCGCGCCCTGCTGGCAACGGTGATCCTGCTGGCGACGGCCTTTATGGGGTACCGGGCGGCGGGCATTCGGCTTTCGTATGAATTGGCCAAGATTCTTCCCTCAGAAGATCCGGATTTTCAGCGCTACGAAGAATTCAAGGGACGCTACGGACAAGACGGCAGCGTGATGGTAGTGGGGATCGAGACCGATAGCATGTATAGCCTGCCCGTCTTCAGGGATTGGCACGAGTTGAGCCGGGACATCAAGGGCATAGACGGCATCAAGGAGGTACTTTCCAACGCCGACCTCTTTGAGATCGTAAGAAACGATAGCCTCAACCGCTTCGACTTCCGCCCCCTGCTGGCGGGGGGCGTCACTACCCAGGCCGACGTAGACAGCGTGAAGGCCAAGATTGACCGCCTGCCTTTTTACCAGGGATTGGTGGTGAGCGAAGACGGCCGGGCGCACCTGATGGCCATTACTTTCGACCAGGAAAAGCTGAATAGCAAGAGCCGGATTGCTATGACGAACGAAATCAAGGACAAAGCGCTGGCCTTTGGGGAAGCGCACGGCCTGGAGGTACATCTGTCGGGGATGCCCTACATCCGGACCGAGTTTATGTCTAAGGTGAGCAAGGAAATGGGCCTTTTTATGGCGCTGGCGTTTGGCGTTACGGCGGTCATTATGTTGGTATTTTTTCGGTCCATTACGGTGGCGCTGGCGTCGGCCTTTGTGGTGGGGCTGGGGGTACTTTGGTCGCTGGGGCTCATTTCGCTGTTTGGCTATCAGCTGTCGTTGCTCTCGGGGCTTATCCCCCCGCTCCTGATCGTGATCGGTATTCCCAACTCTATTTTTCTGGTCAATAAGTACCACGACGAGTTCGCCCGGCACGCCGACCAGAGGCGGGCACTGTCCGTGGCGATCGAGAAAGTGAGCGAGACGACCTTCTTTGCCAACCTCACCACCGCCATCGGCTTTGGGGTATTTTGCTTTACGGGAAGTCCCTTACTGGCCGAGTTTGGCCTCGTGGCGTCCATCAGCGTGCTGATCACCTTTGCTATTTCGGTGGCGATGATCCCCATCCTGTTTAGCGTGCTCCCCAAGCCTTCGGCCCGGCAAACGGGGCACCTGGAGGCCCCGCGGGTCAATGCTTTCCTGGGCTTTGTGGGCCGCGTAGTGACCAACCACCGCCCGGCGATATATACCGTTGTGGGCGTGGTAACGGCTGTTTCTATCTACGGTATGACCAAAATGACTTCCCTGGGGTACGTCGTGGATGACCTGCCGCAGAACGATCCCGTGTACGCTGATTTGAAATTTTTCGAGAAAAACTTTAATGGCGTCATGCCCTTCGAAGTATCGCTCGACACGGGCCGTCCAGGTGGGGTACTTGACCCTACCACGCTGACCAAGATCCGGGTCATGCAACGCGAGTTTGCCAAGTACCCCGAGATCACCAAGCCGCTGTCGCTGGTGGAGGCCATTAAGTTTTTTTACCAGTCCTACCGCGGCGGCGACCCCAAGTACTACGTGGTGCCGGGCGCACTGGAACTGAACAAGCTAAGTACCTATACGTCTACTTTCAAAGGCCGGGAAAACCGGTTCAGCAGCTTCTTGGACAGTACCCGCCGCTACACGCGCGTCAGCTTCCAGATCGCCGACGTGGGCAGTCGGCGCATCACCGAGCTCTACGATACGCTCCAACCCCGGATTGACAGTATTTTTAACTACGACCAGGCGGTGGCGCAGTGGGTACCTCAGGAAGACCGCATCGAGGCCCACCTCACCGGCAACAGCGTGGTGAATACCAAAGGCAACGCGTACCTGCAGCAGAACCTCGTGGAAAGTACCATCCTGGCCATTGTGCTGATTTCGCTCATCATGACGCTGCTCTTCGGAAACATCCGCATGATTGCCATCGCCGTCATTCCGAGCACCGTGCCGCTGATCATCACCGCCGGGCTCATGGGGTACTTTCAGGTGTACCTTAAGCCTTCCACCATCCTGATTTTCAGCATCGCCTTCGGGCTTTCGTCCGACGGCACCATCTATTTTTTAACCAAGTACAAAGACGAGCTTCGCACCGGGAAGTACGGCATTTCGGAAGCCGTGGTGCGGACCATCCAGTCGTCGGGCATTAGTATGTTCTACACGGCCATCATCCTGTTTGCGGGTTTTTCTATTTTCACGGCCTCTACCTTCAAAGGTACCGTGGTGCTGGGGATGCTGGTGTCGATCACGCTGCTGATGGGCATGGCCTCCAACCTGGTGCTGCTACCGGCCTTTCTGATGTCGCTCGACAAGCGGATTCAACGCCGAAAAGCGCGTACCGAACAAGTATGAAGCCAGGTTCGTCCTAAATCCTTCTCCTGCCAGAAGAAGGATTTAGGACGGACGCCGCGCGATGAGGTGAGGATGGAACCGGCGATTGGGTTATAATAAGTCACGTGATAGAAGAAATACGACAAAGGGGACGCGCAGCGTCCCCTTTGTCGTGAAAGTACCTTTGTGGCCTACTGAATGCCCCCCATCCAGCTGCGGATCGGTTTGTAGAGCAAGATTAACACCAGCCCCACGCCCACGCCAAAGAGGCACACCTGCATGAAGAGGCTGGGCATTTCGGCTACGTTTTCTTCGTTGAAATTGCCCGCAAAAAGGCCCGCGATAAGATTGCCCAGCGAGGCCGCCACAAACCACAGGCCCATCATCTGGCTGTAGTACTTGCGCGGTGCCAGCTTGGTGTAGGTACTTAGGCCCACGGGGCTCAGGCACAGCTCGCCCAGCGTATGAAACATGTACGTAAACGTGAGCCAGCCTACGCCTACCAGCGCGCCTCCTACGGCGTACTGAGCCGCCCAGTACATGATCAGGAAGCCGAAGCCCATCTGGATCAGTCCCAGGCCGAACTTGACCGGAATGGTCGGGTTGAGGTTTTTCTTATTGAGGAAAATCCAGAAGGCCCCGATGGGTGCCGAAAAGAGCAGAATGAAGAAGGAGTTGGCGTTTTGAAACCAGGAGGCGGGCATCTCCCAACTACCCAGGAAGCGGTCGGTGTGGCGGTCGGCAAAAATGGTCAGTGACGAACCGGCCTGCTCGAAGCCCGACCAAAACAGCGCCGCCGCCATGAAAAAGATAAACAGCACGCCTACGCGCTTGCGCTCCACGATGTTGAGCGAAGCATCAAAAAAGCCGATGTACATAAAGTACAGCAGCGTGATGCCAATGATGAGGTACTTCATGCCTTCGGCCAGATCCACCGCCGATACCAGGCCGCTCAGTACGAGCAGCGCAATCAGCGCCAGGGCCGCTACTACCACGTAAAGGAAGGTCATTTTTCCTTTCTCCGCGGGCGGCTCGCCCAGGTTGGCCAGGTGCTTTCCGTTGAGCCGAAACATCACCAGCCCCAGAAACATGGCGATCGCCGCCGCCCCGAAGCCGTAATGCCAGCCTACCTTTTCGCCCAGGTACCCCACAATGAACATCCCCAGAAAAGCGCCCATGTTGATCCCCATGTAGAAGATGGAAAAGCCCGCGTCGCGGCGAGCGCCGCCTTCGGGGTACAGCTCACCCACAATGGAGCTGATGTTGGGCTTTAAGAGCCCCGTCCCGATCGCGACCGTAGCCAGGCCCAGGAAGAAAATGGCGCTGTTGCCCGGAATGGCCAGGATAATATGCCCGATCATGATCACGACGCCTCCCCACCAAATGGCTTTTTTCTGGCCCAGGATGTTGTCGGCGATCCAGCCGCCGGGCAGCGTGAGCAAATACACCGAGGAGGTGTAGAGGCCGTAGATGGCGCCCCCTACCTGCTCGGATAGCCCCATGGCGCCTTCTGAAACCGACTTGATCAAAAATAAGAAGAGAATGGCGCGCATGCCATAGTAGCTGAAGCGCTCCCACATTTCGGTGAAGAAGAGCACGTAAAGCCCCCGGGGGTGCTTCTGTGACACAGTAGGTGAGGTCATAGGTAGGTTAATGAAATAAGTATAGCAAAGATTAGTTGGGTTACGATTAGGAACGCAAGATAGGAATATTGGATAAATAATAAGGAAAATCCGTTTTGGGTTGGGTACTATTGGGTCAGAGCGGGTTTTTAGCAAAGGTTGTGTGTGTTATGGCGCCATAAGTGAATAAAGATTACGAGCGGGCCGGGCCTTTCTCCCCAAAAAAGCTTCGTGATTTCTCCGTACCTTAGCCGCCAATAAGTGTTCTTTTTCGCCGTATGAATGTAGTTGATTTGCTGGTAAAGTACCCCTACTTTGCCGAAGTAGTGGCCGGCATCCGTCGTCCGGGGGCGTACCGCTGGCTGGATTTTACCCAACAAAACGCCGACCTGGACCGGCTGGACCTGGCAGATACCGCTGCTTTTGATGACTACGTTTTTGGTAAACGACTCGAAGGCGGAAAGTACCTGGGCGTAGGTGGCTACGCCGAGCACCGTACCATCTACCACCGGAGCGCGCATTTTAGTACCGCCAACGAGGAGCCTCGGTGCATTCACCTGGGTATGGATGTATGGGCGCAGGCAGGTACCCCGGTATACGCGCCGCTGGCCGGGCAGGTACATAGCTTTGGCTTCAATGACCGCTTTGGCGACTACGGGCCTACCATCATCCTGGAGCATTCCCTGGAGAGCTACACTTTCTATACGCTGTACGGGCATCTGTCACTCAGCTCCCTGGAAGGGATGGAGGCGGGGCGGCCTCTGCAAGCTGGTGAGGCTTTTGCCACGATCGGGACTTATCCCGAAAACGGCCATTGGCCTTCGCACCTGCACTTCCAGATCATTACCGACATAGGTACCCACCGGGGCGATTTCCCCGGCGTGTGCACCCTGAGCGACCGGGACCGGTACCTGGCCCTATGTCCCGATCCCAATCTCATGTTACAGATACCGTCCGGCACCTAGTTGGTACCGCGTTTTTTTCTATTTTTGGGCGCTTATTTGAATGATAGAATCCGCAGAGGGAATGATGATGAAGAAATGGGGTAGTTTACTAGGCCTGGTGCTGGTGGGGGTACTGGTGTTTTTTAACGCGCAGGCGCAGGGCTACGTGATCATCGGCGGTCAGGTAGTAGATAAAGCCAGCGGGCAGCCCATTCCCTACGCCCGGATCGGCATCATGACGAAAGGTACCGGCACCATCGCCAACGAGAACGGCGAATTTTACTACCGCTTCCCGAAAATAGCCGCCGAAGAGCCCGTTACCGTGGCCGTGATGGGCTACAAAAACTACCACCGCAAAGGCACGGACTTCACACCCAACGACCGCAAGGTACGTATAGAGCTCGAAGCCGCCCCGCCCGTGGTGGTAGACGCGGGCTACACCCAGCGGTTTGAAGCACGCAGTATAGTGAGCGCCGCGCTGGGGAAAATTGCCCAAAACTACCCCGAAACACCCGTGGTCATGACGGGCTTCTACCACGAAACCCTGCAGCAGAACGAAGCCTACGTAGACATCCGGGAGGCGATCCTGAAAGTAGAGAAAGATCCGCGGCCCAAGATTGAGGTGCGTGAAAAGGTGCGGATGCTCCGCGGACGGCGCTACCAAAGTACCCAGCGCGCCAAGGTACTTGACGGCTACGAATTTCCGAATGGCACGGCCATCGTGACGCGTAGCCTCGAAACCGGCATCCCTGAGTACTTCGCCGGTACGCACCTCTCTGACTACACCTTCCAGCTCGACGACACCATTGCTTTCTACAACCAGAAAGACGTGTACCGGATTCGGTTTGCGCCGGTAGGTACCAGCGTGAAGGCCGCCCGCAACGGCATCATCTGTATCAACAAAGCCGACTCGGCCGTGGTCCGGATCGAGTACGACTTTACGCCCAGCGGCATGAGCGACGTTTTCCAAACCTCCATGAAAAGTACCTTTGGGAAGGTACTTGGCAAAAACCGGCGCGAAGCCCGGCGGGTCAGTAGCTTCACCAACTACGTACCCTACAACGGAAAATGGTACCTTCAGGACTCGCAGCTGCTGATCCAGACGCAGTTTTTCGACAAAGCCGATTCGCTCCAGGGTACCATTCGGCTGCATTTTGTGGTAAATGATATTTTAAAAAGCAACGGAAATGCCGTACCCGTATCGGACCAACTGCTGGACACGGGTAGTTTTCCGGCGCAGTCGGTACCCAAGTACGACGAGGTCTACTGGGCCAATTTTAACCACATCATTCCGTCGGAGGCCATGCGCCGGATTACGGAGAGTTTAAAAAAATAGGGTAGTTTGGGAGTTATTCTGGGCTCTTAAACGACTAAACGGTATTCATGCAAACAAACGGGTAGGTACTTTGAGTGGAATAGCCGGGGTTATTTTTTTTGATCAGGAAGGGGCCGACGTCCAGCCCCTGCTTGAGGGCCTGGTGCGTCACATGCCGCATCGCGCTACGGAGGGTGTGCACCGCGGTGGAGATCGCTTTGGCTCTCTAGCCTACCTGCACCGGAGCGTCACCCGCCTGGACCACACAGTACGCCAGCCCCTTTGTACCCCCGCGGGCCAGCTGCTCGTCGCTGACGCCCGTCTTGACAACCGCCCCCAGCTGGCCGAAAAACTATCGCTTGATGCCGCTTCCTTCACCGAAGCGGAGCTACTAATGGCCGCCTGGCAGCGCTGGGGCGACGACATGCTGGATCACGTCATCGGAGATTTTGCCGTGGCCATCTGGGATGCGACGGATCAAACGCTTCACCTGCTGCGCGATCATAGCGGTGCCAGGCCGCTTTTTTACTACCACAATACCACGTCGGGTTGGGTGGCTTTCGCCTCGGAGGTGCAGGCGCTGGTGGCCCTGCCGCAAGTACCTCGGGTGGCTAACGAAAAAGCCATTGCCCTGTACCTCAACTACGGCAATGACCTGAGAGCGCCCACCAAACAGACCTTTTTTGAAGACATTTACCGGGTAAGGCCCGCCCACGCGGTGGCTCTAACGGCTCGTCAAAGAACCGAGCGTTTTGTCTGGACGATCCAGGACCCCACGGCCGGGCTCACGACGCCGGAGGAGTACGCCGAGGCTTTCGGTGCCCTGTTTCGGGAGGCGGTGCGTTGCCGGATGCAGAGCGACTACCCCATCGCTTCGGAGCTGAGTGGTGGCATGGACTCTTCGTCGGTAGCGGCTACGGCGCGTCACTTTCTGCGGCAGGAGGGGCGTCTACTCACAACCGTGCATTTTGATCTGGGCTTTGAGTCGTCCAACGAGCGCTCGTATGCGCAGGCCGTAGTGGACCTGGGCGGGCTGGAGCACCACTGGACGAGCCCACTACCAGACTACTACCAAACTACCTCGGAGATTGCTGCCGCCTGCGGTGCCCCTGACTGCTTTCCCATGCCCTCCACGGCGCACCTCGGCTACGCGCAGGTACTACGCCAAAAAAAGGTACGGACGCTGCTGACGGGGCATGACGGTGATTCGGTAGTAGGCTACGGCTTTGAATACCTGGACCGGCTTTTTGAAGATAAAGACTGGGAGGCGCTCAGGACGGCTTTGTATCAGCTGGCCCGGCACGTGGACTTTACCTACTACTACCCGGACTGGAATCAATGGAGCGACGACGAACGGGTCCGGCAGTGCATGGGTACCTATATGGCTCCTATGTTTATCTCTTCGTTAACCCAAAAAAAACCTAAAAGGGCGTTGACGATCATTTGGCACTCCTACCGCCGGTACCAACTGGCACCTACTTACTTCCTTAAAAAGTTCAGGGAAGCACTTGTAAAAAAACTCACTAAAACCTCCCGACACCTGCTGGCGGATTCCTTTGTGGAGAGAATACACTTAAAGGAGATAATTCAGAAAAGCAAAAACTCTAGTGCCGTTCCGTTGGGCTTATCAGGCAAAGCATTAGCCAATTGGACGTCTGTATATTCGCAGGATATGCTGGATGCCACCGAACAACAAAATAGAATGGGCCAGCATTATGGCTATGAAGTATGCCATCCTTTTTTAGATAAACGGCTCATTGAATTTTGCCTCTTTGTGCCGGATGTTATCAAGTATAACCAGGGGCTTTACCGAGGGTTATTGCGACGAGCCATGGAGGGCTTCCTCCCCGATTACGTGCGACTAAGGGGATCCAAAATGGATCCTAAGGAATTTATTCTCACTACTTTATTGGGGCTAAACCCCTCCTGGAAAATTTTCTGCCAAAAAAATATTGTCCTGGAAAAGTATATTAGTAAGGATATTATGCAGAATTTTACGACTAATAGCCAAACGGGAAATTTTAAAAATAAGTCTCGACAGCACGTCCTTCATCTGCGGGTTATTGGATTTTACGCTTGGTATAGAAATTTCTTTACTTAATATTATCAAATACTAAACACAATCATTCAAATGAAGAAGACGAAATTGTATCGCAAGCCGCAGTTGATGCGCCACGGGAAGTTAAGTTCAATTACCAGAAATATCTCAACAGGTAGTGCTGCCGAAACATTTGGTTCAAACATGAAAGTTACCGGAGCATAATCTTCTCTACGGAATCAGCAAGAAGATTGGTAAAAAGATAAGGGCCTGGGGAATATTCCCCAGGCCCTTATCTTTTTACCACGTAAAGTAATTTACCGCCAGTAGGGCATTTCGGCATTTTGCACGAGGAGGGTACGGGTTTTGCCCGCCAGGTCCATCGAGTAAATGCCGCGCGTCGAAATCCCGTCGTTGTTTGTGTTGGTAAAAATGATGCGGGCTCCGTCGGGCGCAAAGCGGGGCTCCAGGTCATTGGTTCCGGCGGTTTTTTCGGCGGATAAATCCACCGAAGTACCCGCGGCAATATCCATCAGGAAGATCCGGGCGTCTAGCTGGCGGCCCTGAGGGTTCTGGAAATTACTCACGTCCAGGGAGTACACAATACGCCGACCATCTACGGAGAAGGCCGGATTGCTCATACGGCCAGCTTGGCCACCCACTAAGCGGGTCGTCTGACCCGTTGCAGGATTGATGAGATAAAGCTCATTGTCGTAAATGCTCTGCGTCGTCGCTCTTGCCACGATCCGGTTGCCCTGCTCGGTCCAGTCACAACCCGCAAAGAAGCGCCCGCTTGGGGCTTGTGCTACTAGGCGAAGTCCCGTTCCGTTGGGTCGAATGGCGTAGAGCTTATCGTAGCTGGGATACAGGAGCTCGGTGCCATCCGGCGACCAGCAGAACGACAGATCCGTGACCGACAACCCGGCAATAGGAACCGTAGTAACCTGCCGTAGATTGTTTCCGTTAAGATCAGATACAAAAAGTTGGGCCTCGGTATTCCGGTTCGAAATGAATGCCAACTGGGTGCGGTTAGGGCTTACGATGGGGCGCCAGTTGCTGTATTCTTTGGTTACACTGAATTGCTCGGCTGCGTTGGAGGCCACAATCTGGAAGGTATTGTTGGTTTCTCTCCGAGCGAAGAAATAAGGGAAATCGGGCAGGTCGCGGGTACGGAAAGACCAGATTTGCCCGTATACAGTGTTATTGACCCGGTCGCGGGCGATCACCTGCCAGTAGTAAGTTGCTCCATAATCCAGGCCGTTTACCACGAGTGAGTCGGCCAGGATATTTGTTGCAATCGGGACGGACGTCTTGTTGCCTTCCCGGAAAAGAATTACATCGTAGCGCAGCGTATCTTTTTCGGGATCGGTAGCGGTCCAGTCCAAAATCACCGAGGTGGTGACGTTCGTAGCGCCGTCGGCCGGGAAGGGGTTGCCAGGCAGGGTAGGAGCCCGATTTTGCAAATTATCTTCGACCAGATAAACCACGATATTCGTTTGTTTGCGAGGCTCGATCTCAATATTGGTCAGGTCACTCCGGTAGCCGCTCTTGGTGGTCTGGACGCCGTATTTATCCACGAGCAGGCTATCTACTTTAAAACGGCCCAGGGAGTCCGTTTCGGCACTCCGTCCGGAAGGGCTAATACGGATCAGGGCATTTGCAACGGGTTCTTTGGTGACTTGGGTAAGGATCTGACCGGCTACGGAGCCGTAGAGTTTAGGTTCAACGTAGGTGTCTTCCGTACAACCTGCCACCAGTACCACAACCAACAAACCCAGATAGAAGCGGGAAAACGTTCTGGTTGAAAAGGGAATTAAATTCACGGTAAATATTTTTGGATAGTTAAAAGCAGAATTATCTTGTAAAACGGGGATTGGATTTACCCAGATGGAAGGTCAGCCCTACCGATGCGCGCCAGAATGAGTCATTGAAGCCACCCCGTACTACCTCGTCCAGGTCGTCGTTCAGCATGTAATTGTACTGCCCAATGAGGTGAAGACCCACGCGGTTGGTTAGGGAATACTCGAGCCCCGCGGCGGCGTTTACGTAGGGTAGTTTTTGGCCGCTAAATTGCATGGGAGTATCCGAGCGAGCGACAATGCCAGCGCCTGCTTGCAAAAAAGGGCTGGCTTTCTGGTAAGGTAGCGTTCGGAATCGGAGGTCAAATTCGCCGTAATTGATGGGCTGCTGGTACCCTCCGGAACGGATCGCCAAAGTACCTACCCCGGCGTTCAGCATAGCGATCCAGGCCGGACGAAGGGCGTAGCCTACTGCCAAGCCGTAGCCAGCCTTGTTGATGGAAGGGCCATAGTCTCCTTCATAGCGGACAAGCGATCCGTAGGGTTGTAAGGTAAATGAAGGTCGTGATATGCTATTCCGGCCGCCAAACACGTCGGTTTCGCGGGCTTCATTCAGTTCGGTTTCGTAGGCGGCAAGCAGCGCCTGGGTTTCTCTTTGGTACTTGGTGTCGGCATCCCAGAGTCCATCTCGTATCCCTTCAATAATCAAGGATTGGACCGCCTTTTCAATGGCTTCGGTCACGGCTAACTGGGCGGGTTCGTTGGTAGTATAGCCAGTTTCAGCTTCCAGCAGGCGCTTAAATTTTACAAACCGAAACAGTCCTACGTCCACGGCTTGGGAAAGCACGGTTTTGGAAGTATAGACCGTCTTCAGAATTTTACCGGATTTAGTAGCCACGGCGCGTAAATATACCGTTACGCGGTCCTGCCGGTACTGGGTAGAACCGCCCGCACCGAAGTACCTTAGGCCCGCTCCGCCGGTAATGACGTTCGCATCGTACGAAACGACCCCGCCTTCCAGGATTACCCCGGCAAAGAGCAGCGGAGGGAGATTGTCGTTTTCGTTTTTGTATTGAGCCATGCTGGAGCGAATGATTTTCCGCTCGTTTAGGAGGTTACTCACGTTTTCCCGCTCGATCGCCATAAACCAGCCACTCTCTTCCAGGGCTTTAAGAAGAATATTGGTAGTTCCCTGCGTGATGGCGGTAGACCAGTTAGCTCCCGTTTCTGAAGGTTTGTACTGGCCCGTTTGGTCACGGAACTTGTAGACGGCCGCTGCGAGCTTTTCCTTAGGGAGCGGTAATTTCCGCAGCTCGCTAGTCAGGTTGGTTTCTTCACCCAACCGTGCTTTTTGCCAGCGGGTAGGCTGGTGCATGGTGGAGTTACAACTGGCTAGAATGACTAAAAGAATTATACTAGAGTAGAGGGTTCTTAACATACTGGATTTTCGTACAAATGCTGTTGTGGAATGCCATAAATACAAGCCGGATAAGGGGCTCAGTAGAAGGGTACAGTAATGGTCGTTTCTCCTCCTTGTCCATCGGCAATCTGAATGATAAAACCTTCCAGTCCCCTGGAAATATTAACGAAGAAATCGCCAAACTGATAGGAGCCTTCTTTCAGGCCGTCCTCACCAAATTGGTCATCCACCAGTTGCCGGGATAAGCGGCTCAAAAGCTGACGATTTAAGCTTTCCGTAAAGCTTCCCAAAGCAGTCTGGCTGGTTAAGGCAGAGCGAGTAGCACTCAAAGCTTCCGGATCTTTGGTTTTGTCTTGTACCTGAGCCGAGCTCAGCATCCATTGGTAATTAAACGTATTACCTCCAAAGGCCGGGTTTTTTGCCTGGTAGATCAGGGCCTGTGCCTGCCCTGAAAAGCTACAAAGACACATCCCGACCACCCCACTAACTAAAAATAGATATTTCATGCATACAGGATTGGTTACTAGGTTAATAAGTGCATCAAAGCCAAGAGGAGCAGCGCTCCTCTTGGCTTTGATGACAAAACAAAAGATTAATGGTTATTTTGAATCACTTGGATAAAATTATTCATGCCGTTTTGGGTAGTAGCGCTGGTATGGTTATTGCCATATTGCTTTAATTCTCCCCGATTCTCCTTTCCGGTTTGGATGGCCACGTAAGCCAGCGTATTTCCAGCCTGGTACGACGTCAGGTAATTTGCCTCGCCCGTTTGGGTCATGGTTACCGTTTTATCATTTCCGAGCTCCTGGCCTACCAAGGCCATATTACGATTTCCCGTCTGGGTTATCGTTGCTTTATTTCGTTGTCCATCTGCATTGGAAGCTTCTACTTTGTTCTGATTCCCTTCCTGCTTAACCACCGCCATTCCATCGATGCCAAACGACTCGGCAAAGGCGTAGTTGTTATCTCCGATCTGCGTTATTTTAATAGAGGTACCTACGTTTTGCCCTAAGGAGGCAGGAAGTACATCCATGGCGGTAATGGCTATATTATTATCGCCGGTCTGGTACATTTCTACTTTCATTTTCTGGGCATCGAAAGAAGGGGGATTCTGAACGCCCATGTAGGTACTTGCTTTATTATTGTCTCCTATTTGTTTAATGATCACGTCATTGTTGGAGCCCTGGAGTTTTAAAAGCACATGGTTAGAAAGCCCGTCCTGATCCAGATCATAAACATTAAAGTCTCCTTGCACCTGGATGGTTGAGGTATTATCCTGGCCAAAAACACAGGTCGAGAAGGAGGCCAGCAGCAAGCATATACAGGTAGCTGATTTTTTCATAGAAGCGGCACGTTGAGCGAAGGCGTTTCGGGTACTTATTTAGTAAACTTTAGTAGACCTATTTATTTTGTCGTAGCTGATAGCAAAATATCCCTCCCTAAAAAGGAAAAATTAGTAAATACCCGTCCCCATCTGATCCTCGGTTCCAAGCTGGCTTTGGATCAGTTGGTAGTTGACCAGGTACTGTAGTACGGTTTGGGCGGCATTCTCCGCTTGGGCTTCCAGAATTTCCAGGCGAGGCTGTACAAACTGCTGCCAAACAATTTGGTCCCCTACCGAGATTTCAATGATATTCGAAAGCCCAATCGAAGGCAATTCTTCGATCTTGACCGTCAGCTCATCGATGTTCTGCTCGAAGGTAGCATTCATTTGGCCCATCGACGTTGAGTCAAGCTGGGCGCTGGTCCATTGGCGGTAAAATTCTTCATAAAAGTCGCGGCCAACTTTAGTACGGCTATTGTCCAGGATCAGCGTAGTACCGCTTTCACTCTCAATCAAAGCCTCGTCAAGGGGCCTTACGGAATATTCTTCCAGGGCTTCTTCTTCCAAAGGGGTTTCCTGAGCCAGGCAGTTCACTCCTCCTAAGGAAATGAGCAGAAATAGAAGGCGAAGTACATACCGCATGGGGCCAAGGATTACGATCCAACGATCAATTTTGGGGAACGTAGAAATTAGTAGTCTCGATGATGAGTTTCATCCCGCCCGTTTGCTCAATTTTCAGAGAGGGGAGCGCTCCCAGCCCGTTGCCATTGCGGGTTAGCTCATTGCCGTCACCTCGCTGAATCACCTGAAACTGAATTCCGGAGCTGGTGGTGTTCATCAGTTGGAGCAAATTATTATTGCCGTCCTGAAGCAGGTCGTATTTGTTATTCTGGCCAGTTAAGTCCAAACGGAGCTGGTTGTTATTTCCTACTTGTTGGGTTGTGATCAGGTTGCCGCTCCCGATGATATTGAGCATACTCTGGTTGTCCAAACCCGACTGCAAAAGTGCCACGTTACTCCCGGCCGATCCGGTGCCGCTGTAGGTAAGCCCCAACTGAGTAATGATGGCTTCGTTGGGCAAATCAAGCTGTGTGTTAAGCCCCTGTATGGTGATTTCGTTGGATTGCTGCGCTTGTGAACAGTAACCTAGCGTAAGAAAGAGGCAGGCAAGTAGGTACTTCATAACTATATCTTAATATTTAAAATAACAATTTAGCCCCGAAAGTTACAAAAAGTTCTTAATTACTACCTTGCTTAATCACCACTTTATTACCAGAACCCTGTTGGGACACTTGGGCGGTGTTGCCCTGCCCCGATTGGTGTATCTGAACCTGATGGCGGGCCTTCTGCCCGGGCAGGGTATCCTGCACCATAATCACCCGGTTGGTGCCATCCTGGATTATGGTAGTAACCAGCGTGGTAGAGTCCGAGGAGCGCTCGCTCTGTTGGATCTGGATGTTGTTTCCGGCTCCTTCCTGCGATACCTGCACGTGGTGCGGAGCCGTTACGATCACTTCTTGTTTGGACTCCATCGGTTTTGCCTTTTTGGATTTAGAAGTTTGAGCCTGAGCATTTATCGTCATGCCCAGTAAGCCCAACACAACCATTGCTATTTTTCTTTCCATGGTACTTGTACGTAGAACATGAGTAATATGAAAGTGATACAGGTAGGGGCGCGCTACGGAAGGGTTGGGATTAAAAAGTCCCCCCCCCCGGTAGTAGCCTTACCAGGCTAGCCAAAATCTGTGTCAATGTTATATTAGTCGTGATAGCATCTGATTTATCTCATTTTATCTTCATAATATTTTAGCGTAATTCGTACGAATTTTAAGCAAGTAGGTTGTCTGAGTTACTAGAGCAGCAACCGAGCAAGCGGATATAAAGTGTCAGCTAAAGCGCAAGTGCTTATAGATTAGTAGGTTGTCTTGGTGCCGTGCTTGTGTCTACTGATTCATTTACACTCCGGAAATCCACATAATTTTGCCTTTGAAACAAGTAAATAAATGTTTTTAAACCTTTACAAACGTAAAGACGAAAGCGTATGCTTGCTTTATGATCAGCCCCTGGGCCCTCAACGGCGTTGGCACCTTCCTCCAACAACTAGCGAGCCAAGGTATTTGAAGATACTTCCTGGATTGGATTCCCTGTAGAGCCACTACACAATATACTCACTACTCGCATTGAAGAACGTTATACCCACATGATACTTCTGCATCAGACGCAAAGAGAGGAGCATTTAATTCATTCGTTGCAATCCCAGGGAAGGGTGAAGGAATTAGCTGTAAAAGAGCTGATTGATCGGCACGCCGGGTATATATACCGGCTTCATCGGGATATGGGACTGGCAGAAGAAGTGCTGAAAGATATCTATACCGATACGGTTATTTCTGTGGTCCGGCAGGTTGAAGAGGGCCACTTCCGAGGCGATAGTAAGCTGTCTTCCTATTTTTTTCGCATTTTTTATTTCAAAACCATAGACTACCTGCGCAAAGAGGCACACAGCCAGAGTAGAATACTTTTTACGAACGAAGTACCCGATCTGGGCGACAGCAACTCCTGGAATGGTACGATCCACGACGGCCTGGATTCGGAAGATCGCCTTAAGCAGATTTCGGCGGTACTTAATAAAATGTGTCCACTTTGCCGCTCACTCATCGACGACTGGATTTTAAAAGGATATACCGTCCAGGAAATGGCCGAACGCATGGGCGAAACGGACATCAGGAAATTTTCCCGAACGAAATACAAGTGTACCGAGAAGTTCAAAAGCCTTTGGAACCAGCAAATGAGGGTACTTGCTTACTAACTTACTCTTTCCCCAGCGCGGCCTTATACGCCTTTAGGCAGCGCTCCCGCGCCTGGGCGTGATCTACCATCGGGGGCGGATAGTCCAGGCTGTTGAGTTCCGGAATCCAGTCTCGGAGGTACTTCTGCTGCGGATCAAACTTCTGGGCTTGTGACGTAGGGTTAAAAATCCGAAAGTAAGGAGCGGCGTCGGTACCTGAGCCCGCCGCCCACTGCCAGCCGCCGTTGTTGGCGGCCAAGTCGTAGTCCAGCAGCTTGGCGGCAAAGTAGGCCTCTCCCCAGCGCCAGTCCACCAGCAAATCTTTGATTAAAAAACTAGCCGTGATCATCCGGACGCGGTTGTGCATGTAACCCGTGGCGTTGAGCTGCCGCATACCGGCGTCCACGATCGGGAAGCCCGTGCGGCCTTCGCACCACTTTTGAAACTCCTCCTCGTGGTTGCGCCAGCGTATGCGGTCATATTCGGGCCGGAAGGCCTTGCCTTCACCCACGTGCGGAAAATTCCACAAAATTTGCTGGTAGAAGTCGCGCCAGATGAGCTCGTTGAGCCAGGTACTGCTGTGGGCCTCCCCCTTTCGGGCCAGCTCCCGAATGCTCACCGTACCAAACCGCAGGTGTACACTCAGCCGCGAAGTACCCGGAGCGGCGGGGTAGTTGCGCAGGTCGTGGTACTTTTCGAGCATTTCGCGCCGAAGAACCTTTTTGGGGAAAGGCTCTCCCGATGCTTCAAAGCCCAGGGCCTCCAGGGTAGGCAGGGGTTCGGAGGTAGCAGACAGGAAGTGGCGAAAGTACTTTTCGGTGGGGTAGGACTTTACATAAAAAGGATCTTTCGCTTTTTGCTTCCAGGCCCGGCTGTAGGGCGTAAATACCGTGTAGGGTTTGTGTTGGGTGGTCAGGATTTCGTCTTTTTCAAAAATAACCTGGTCCTTATACGTTTTGAAGGCAATGCCCCTTTCGCGCAGCAGGGCTTCTATTTTTTTGTCGCGCTCCTGAGCGTAGGGCTCGTAGTCGTGGTTGGTGTATACTTCCGCAATGGCGTAGTCTTCCAGCAGCTGCTGCCAGGTACCTTCGGGATAGCCGTACTTGACCAGCAGCGTCGATCCTTTTTCTTTTAATTCCTCCTGAAGCTCGCCAAGTACCTGATGGATAAACTCCAGGCGGCGGTCGCGTTTGTCTTCGAGCGGGTCGAGGATATGGCGGTCAAACAAAAAAAAGGGAAGGACCGGGTAGCCACTGCGCAGCGCGTGGTACAGGCCGGCGTTATCTTGAAGACGCAGATCGCGCCGAAACCAGAAAAGAGCGATTTTTTGCCTGGACATACAAACGGGTTACGAATTTATCCCTTCGTAACCCGGCGCACAGAGGTTTTGTTTAGGTTAAGTTAAACATAAAAGGAGTAAGCTCCGTCAGTACAGGTCCAGCAGGTACCTCATGACATCCGTGGTAGTAACGATCCCCACCAAAGTACCTTTTTCGTCGGTGACGGGCAGGGCGTGGAACTCTTCCTGCGTAAAGATTTCGGCCACGTCGCGGATGGTTTGGTCGGCCCGGATCAGGCGCGGCTTGTGGGTCATAACCTGCTCCAGCGTCAGCATGGTCAGGACGGCTTCGTCGACACCCGCCTGGTTGTCAAACAGCGCGCTGAATGTCAGGCGATTGATGTCCGTCCGGCTAATCATGCCCACCACCTCCTGGCCGTTAAGAACGGGTACGTGGCGGATTTTATGTTTATTGAAAAGGTCTACAACTTCGTGTAAATCATCAGCCAGGTTAACGGCAAGTACGTTTTCCGTCATAATGTGGGTGATGGGCTCGCGGCGTTTCATAAGCAGGGATTGGTTTGGTGAATAACTACCCCAAAAGTAAGGCGAGCTGCTACGCGCGGGCATGAGCAAAGTCAGTAGTAAACATGAGTGTGGCCCAGGTACCTGGCTGTTTAAAGAGAGTCCCCGAAAGTACCTTGGCGTAAGGTACTTTCGGGGACTCAAGGACGTGACCAGCCGCAGCCGTTAGTAATCTTTCTTGCTGTCTCGTTTGGCCTTTTTCTCGGCCCGCTTGTCTTTGATGGTTTTCGTCGACTCCTTCTTAGGGCTGTTTTGCGAAGGATTTTTTCCTTTTGCCATGACTTTTCTGTTTATTTAAGACTTGCTGAAAAGTACTTTAATGATCACTAAGAAATACGTGTACAGGTACTTTATTATTGAGTCCTGCCCGTTTAAATTTCTTGAATTTCTACCGAAAGGTACCTGTTTTTTATTAAATAAAGGAAAGGCTTCCGCCGCCTGGGTACTTTGAAAGGGCAGAACTACTCTCAAAACTGGATTTTGAGCTTATTTAAGGCTATATTCACTTTTTATAACCTGACTATAACGAAGCTTCTCTATGTTAAATCGCTACCTACTGGGGGCTCTGGCGTTGTTGTATACGACCTGCTCGCTGGCTCAAGTACCCACCATCGAAACCTTCACGAACGAAATGGAGAAGCAGGAGGGCTTTATGCCCTTCTATTGGGACGTCCGAAAGGGGAAAATTTGGCTGGAAATAAATCAGTTTGACACCGAACTGCTGTACTACGCTACCCTGGCGCAAGGCGTGGGTTCCAACGACATTGGCCTGGACCGGGGTAGGCTGGGAGGCGAGCACGTGGTGACGTTTCGGCGGAGCGGCCCCAAGGTACTTATGGTGGAGCCCAACTACCGCTACCGCGCGCTCAGCAACGACCCGGTGGAACGAAAGGCGGTGGAGGAGTCGTTTGCGCGGTCGGTGCACTGGGGCTTTGACGTAGTGGCGGCGTCCAACGGACGAGTACTGATAGACCTCACGCCTTTTCTGATGCAGGATGCCGTGGGGGCCATCCAGGCCCTAAGCCGAACGAAGCAAGGTACCTTCCGTTTGGACGCTTCGCGCTCGGCCATGTACCTGGAGCGCACCAAAAATTTCCCGCAGAATACCGAGTTTGAAACCATGATCACCCTCGTTGGTGATAACCCCGGAGGGTACCTGCGGTCGGTGGTACCTACACCCACCGCCGTGACAATGCACCAGCATCACTCCTTCGTACAACTCCCCGACGACGGTTACCAGCCCCGCGCCTTTGACCCCCGGGCGGGCCTGAATGGCACCGAGTTTTATGACTACGCCTCGCCCGTGGGTGAGCCCCTGGCCAAAAGGTACCTGGTGCGGCACCGCCTCCAGAAAAAAGACCCCACCGCAGCCGTGAGTGAAGCCGTGAAGCCCATTGTCTACTACATGGACCCCGGTGCGCCCGAGCCCATCCGGTCGGCGCTTATGGACGGCATTGCCTGGTGGAATCAGGCCTTCGAGGCGGCGGGCTACAAGGATGCTTTTCAGGTAAAACTCCTCCCGCCCGACGCCGACCCCATGGATATTCGCTACAACCTGGTGCAGTGGGTACACCGCTCTACGCGCGGCTGGTCGTACGGGGCCAGCATCCGCGACCCACGCACGGGCGAAATCCTGAAGGGAAAAGTGACACTGGGCTCTCTGCGCGTACGGCAGGACTTTCTGATTGCGCAGGGGCTGGTGGCGAAGTACGAAGAAGGCCAGCCCGTATCGGACGAAATGATGCAGCTCTCGCTGGCGCGCCTGCGGCAGCTGGCCGCTCACGAAGTAGGCCATACGTTGGGCCTGCCGCACAACTACATTGCCAGCACGCGCGACCGCGCCTCGGTGATGGATTACCCGCACCCGCACGTCGACATCAGGAACGACAGTACCCTGGACCTGGCCAATGCCTACGCGACGGGGATCGGGGAATGGGACAAAATTGCGATCAACTACGCCTACCGGGAGTTTCCGGCAGGAGTGAATGAAAAAGATTCACTCAATAAAATCATTACCAACTACCTCCGGGCCGGGCAAAGCTTTCTGAGCGATCAGGACGCCCGCCCTACCGGAAGCGCCCACCCGCAGGCCCACCTTTGGGACGGCGGGGCTGATGCCGTAGATGAACTGGAACGCGTCATGAAAGTACGCCGCATCGCGCTGAATCAATTTGACGAGAAAAAAATACCCGTCGGCATGCCCCTGGCTACGCTGCAGGAAGTACTGGTGCCCATGTACCTCTTCCACCGCTACCAGGTAGAGGCGGCCAGTAAAGTAGTGGGAGGAGCTAACTATTCGTACGCTCTGCGGGGCGATGGGCAGCTGGCCTACCAACCGGTGGAGGGCGGTGAGCAGCGGCGCGCCCTGCGGGCGCTGCTGGCTACGCTGCGGCCTGGGGAGCTGGTGCTGCCCCGCCCCGTGCTGGCGCTCATTCCGCCCCGTCCCTACGGTATTTCGGCGAATCCCCGGGAAGTATTTCGGGGGCGTACGGGCCTTACCTTCGATCCGCTGTCGCCCGCCGAAGCGGCCACCGGCTTGGTATTGGCCCTGGTACTTGACCCCGAGCGGGCTAGCAGGCTGGAGGCCCAGCGGGCGGTAGATACTAGCCTGCCAGGCCTGGGCGAAGTACTGGACGCCCTGCTGGACGACACCTGGAAAAACAAGGTACCTACGCGCGAAAGCTACCAGGCGTCGGTTCGTCGGCAGACCGAACAGCTCCTGTTGCAACAGATGCTAAGCCTGGCGCAGGCGAGCGAAGCCTCAGCGGCGGCACGAGCTATGGTACTTTTTAAAATCAATGAGTTGAAAACCTGGATCGACCAGAAGCAATTTGGCGTAGATGAGCAGCACCGGGCGCACTACCAGTTTGCGCTGCGCCGCATCGAGCTCTTCGAAAAGGGACAGGCCGAAGGTGTAACTACCCTACAGGTAAACGACGCTCCCGACGGCGCACCCATCGATTCGGGGCAGGATTGGCTCGAGCCGGTATGTGGCTGGGAAGTACCCTGAAAGTACCTGCTTCTGTAACAAAACAGTAAAAAACCGTCGTAGCTGAGGTAGTTACGACGGTTTTTCCTTTAAACTCTCACAAAAACGGAGCAAACGTTTCAGGTCTTCTTCTTTATTAAAGCGCACCGGCTCCTGCTTCAGGTAGTTCTCAATGCTTTTTCGGTGCTTGGGGTAGGCACTCAAAAAACCTTTCCGGATGGCCGGCAGCGTACGGTAGTTAGGGTCCATCAGGAAGTAAGTGGCTTCTTTGGAAAAAACAATGTCTCCTTTCACGTCCAGCTTATAAATGGGGCCATTGCCCGTGGAGTAGCTCTGGTAGTTTTTAATGGAAGAGACTCCGCTAGACTGTCCGTAGGCCCCGATCTTATCTACCCCCGCTACCTTCAGAAACTGCTGAACTACGAGCTTCATACCGGGCTGGGTAGCGACCATCTTCAGATAGCCCTTTTTCAGATCGTAATAAAAGGTATCTCTACTGACCGTAATCCGCAGGAAGGTATATTCGTTGGCTAAGGATAACGTATCACCGCTTAGGTTTACAAATTGCATTTCCTTAGTCAGAAGATTATAATTCAAGCGGGCCCGGAGGGAGCCGCCGTTACGGTAGTAAACGGTACTTTCCTGAAATCCCTCGTAGAGGTACTTGGAGGCCTCCTTGCTGAAGTTATCTTCTGTCTTCAGCCGGATCAAATCACTTTTCTGCGCCCTTACGTATCCGTAGCTCGTCAGGCACAGGATCAGCATCAGCACTACTATTTTCGTACGAGCGCCTTTCATGGGTAATTAATGGTCAAAGTGGGGGGTATTTTACCTTTTGTCCTACGGGTCAGAGCTAAGTCAAACTAAAAGCACGGCGGTGAGTAGATTGTATTTAAACAATACAAATACCCTAAAAGCTCCTTATTAATTGTACAATTCTCTTTGATGTAGTAGTGATGTAGTCTCTTTCTTGATTTTTGCTTGCTAGGGCCTTTAGATTTGCAGTCAATTTAATCTTACAATAATTCAACTAAGTTCATCAACTGCCAAGTTAAGCACATGAAAGGAACAATACAATCTCTCTGCCTGGTGCTTTGTCTCATGGGAGCCGTAGCCTATGGCCAGGGAATAAACGTGAGCGGGGTAGTAACCTCCGCCAGTGACGGCTCGCCGCTACCGGGAGCCAGCGTACTTATAAAAGGAACCACCCAAGGGGTCCCTACTGATGCCGACGGTAGATTTACACTTGAGGTACCTTCGGAAACTTCGGTGCTGGTCTTCTCGATGATCGGCATGACGTCTCAGGAAATCACTGTAGGTACCCAAACGACCATCAACGTCAGCCTCGAAGACGACTCCCGTACCCTGGGAGAAGTCGTGGTGATCGGGTACGGTACGGCTACCAAGCGTGATCTCACGGGCTCCATCGTGACCATCAAGGGTAGCGAGCTGGCCGACAAGCCCAACGCCAACCCCATCAACGCGTTGCAGGGAAAGGTAGCGGGTCTGTCCGTAGTGACCTCTGGCCGGCCCGGCCAGGAGCCCGACATCCGGATTCGGGGTACCAACTCCATCAACGGCGTCCGGCCGCTCTACGTAGTGGATGGTATCCTGAACGACAACATCAACTTCGTTAACCCCGCCGACATTGAATCCGTAGAGGTACTTAAAGACCCTTCGTCGCTGGCGATCTTCGGGGTACGCGGGGCCAACGGGGTCATTGCCATCACCACCAAGAAAGCCAAAAGTGGTCAGCTACAGGTTAATTTCAACTCCACGGTAGGCTTCAAGCAGGTAGTAAACCGCATGAGCCTTACCAACGCCGACCAGTTCAAAGAGCTGTACAATGAGCAGTTGCAAAACCAGGGCGTTGCCCCCTATGACTACACCATCTGGATGGGTAACACCGACTGGCAGGATCAGATTTTCCAGAACGGGCTCCTGAACTACAACAACGTCAGCATCACCGGTGCTACCGACAAGAACCGCTTCTACATGGGTATTGGCTACATCAACGAAGAGGGGATCATCAAGCACGAGCAGTATAACAAGCTCACCCTGAATATCAACGACGAGCTGAGGGTATCTAATAACCTGAAGTTCGGATTTACCTTCAACGGCTACCGTGCCGCGCTGCCCGTCAACAAGGGCGTGGGTGGTGCGATCCGGGCGGTACCTATTGCCCCCATTATGGATCAAGCCTCCGGCATGTACCACACCTTGCCGGATTTTCAGCGGGCGCAGGTGTACAACCCATTGGTCGACGTAGAGCTACAGAAATTTACGGCGATTGCGCGCGAGTACCGCGCTGTGGGAAGTATTTACGGAGAACTGAATTTCCTAAAAAACTTCACGTTCAGGGCCTCTCTGTTTGCTGATTACGGGTTTAATACCTCTCGCTCGTACCAGCCACTCGTGATGGTGTATAACCCCCAGATCGTAGGCGACTCCAAAGTAGATTCGTTGGTGCGGCAAACGTCCGTATCGCAGAACCAGAGCATTTATCCCAAGATTCAACAGGATTATCTCCTGACCTACGCCAAGCGCTTCGGCGATCATGACCTGACGGTACTGGGGGGAGTCACGACCTACTTTAGGGGCTTTGAAGGTACCGGCTCGAGCATTCAGCAGGGTAGTAGCTTCCCGATTCCGAACAATCCGCGCTTTTGGTATACCGACAACGTAGGAGACGCCTCCACCCGGCTAGGGAGCGGATCGGCCTGGGAGTCGGCCACGCTCTCGTACCTGGGACGGGTACTTTACAACTACCAGGGCAAGTACCTCGTAAATGCTTCCTTCCGGCGCGATGGTAGCTCGGCCTTCCTGGGTTCGGGCCGCTGGCAGAACTTCGGTGCCGTGGGGCTGGGTTGGGTACTTAGCGAAGAGGATTTCTTCAAGGAGCAATCCATTTTTGATTTCTTCAAAGTAAAAGGCTCGTGGGGGGTACTTGGGAACCAAAATATCGATGATCGCTACCGCTATCCCGCTTATCCTACGCTCACGGCGGCCAACTCGGGTGTATTTGGCAATAACGTCGTAGCGGCCCTGCAAAATGAGTACATCGCCGACCCGAACCTGCACTGGGAAACCGTACACGCCATGGAAGGAGGCGTTGAATTCAATATGCTCAAGAATCGGCTGCAGGTAGAGGCCAACTACTACAACAAGCTCACCAAGGATATTTTGGTGATTGTGCCCGGCATTGCCGGTACGGCTCCGGGCCTCAGCAACCTCGGGGAGGTAAGCAACAACGGGATTGAGCTGTCGGCCACCTGGAATCAGGACGTAACCAACGATTTTTCCTATACCCTCAGTGGTAACCTCACTACGATGAACAACAAGGTCCGGAAGCTATCCACTACCGGCTACCAAATCATCAGCGGCGCTTCCCGCACCACCGAAGGCTATCCTATCGGGTACTTCTGGGGCTACGTAGCCGACGGTATTTACCAGTCGGAGGCGGAGATTGTACGCTCGCCGTCGAGCTCCATCGGGGAGGTATTTCCGGGGGATATCAAGTACCGGGACGTAAACGGCGACGGCTTCATTACCGAAGCCGACCGCACCCTCATCGGGAATCCTACCCCAGACCTCATGTATGGAGCTTCCGCTTCGGCCAGGTACAAAGGATTTGATCTGGGCGTGGAGCTGACGGGCGTGTACGGCAACGAAATCTTCCGCGACTGGAACCGAAGTACCTTTGCTCAGTTCAACTACCAGACCGAGCGCCTGGATCGGTGGAACGGTCCGGGTACCTCCAACTGGGAGCCCATCCTGAACACAAGCCGCCCTAACAACTACCAGATTTCTTCGTACTGGATCGAGGACGGTAGTTTCTTCCGGATTCGGAACGTGCAGCTGGGCTATAACTTCAGCCAGGAAGCCCTCAAGCGCCTGCGTATGAAGTCGCTCCGTTTGTTTGTGAACGCCCAGAACCTGGCCACTTTCACCAATAGCACGGGCTTTACGCCCGAAATCGGCGGCTCGGCTACTTCTTTTGGCGTCGACGGCGGTACCTATCCCGTACCCGCCATTTATACCTTCGGTGTTAACCTGAATTTCTAAAAAAGCATTTCTCTGATCATGAAACATACATCTTATAAAGCGTGGGTCTTGGCCGTGACTTTCTCCGTTGCGATGCTGGCTACCAGTTGTAGCGACTTCCTGGACCGCGAACCGCTGGGACGGTACATTGAGGAAGACATTCCGGCGGGTTCTTTCGAAAGCCAGGTATTTGGGGTATACGCCCGTATGAGAACCGGCGGCGTGTCGGGCTTGCCCTACATTGCCGTGCACAACATCCGCTCCGACGACGCCGACAAGGGTAGTTCTACGACCGACGGGGCCGACGCTGAGCGCATCTTCGACGAATTCCAGTATACCCGGGATTTCTGGTTGATGAATAACTACTGGGCCGACCACTACTCGTTGATCATTGCTGCCAACGCCGTCATCACAGATATTGATTCCGTAGGCGTTTCGGATGCGGCCACGCTGGCCAACCGGGGCGAAGCCAAGTTCATGCGAGCCAACGCCTACTTCAACCTGGTACGTGCCTTTGGCGAAGTACCCAAGATTGATTTTAAAGTACTGGATGCCGCCCAGGCCAACGTCCCTAAAGCACCTGTAAGCGAGATTTTCGCGCTGATCGACGCCGATTTGCAGGACGCCGCGGCTACGCTACCCGTCATGTGGGCCGACGCCAAGTACACCGGACGGCTCACGCGTGGCGCGGCGCTGGCCCTTCAGACCAAAACTTACATGTGGCGTAGCAACTGGCAGGCCGCACTCAACTCCGCCAAAATGGTGATCGGGCTAGGTACCTACAGCCTGGTGAGCGACTACGGCAGTATCTTCCGCGAAACCGGCGAAAACAACGCCGAGTCGATTTTTGAAATCCAGGCGTACTATTCGCCCACGCTGACTACGCTGGGAGTACAATACGCACAGGTACAGGGCGTGCGGGGTTCGGGAGCGTGGGATTTGGGCTGGGGCTGGAATACCCCCAACCAGCGCCTCGCCAACGCTTTTGAAACTGGTGATCCGCGCAAGGACGCTACGCTGTTGTACTCGGGCCAGGTCAATACGCCTTATAACGAAAACGTACCACCCGCTACAACGAGCATTCCGCGGCCGTATTGGAACAAAAAAGTGTATACCAACCCGAGCCTGCGCGCCGCTAACAACAGTCGCTTTGGACAGTGGATGAACGTGCGGGTAATCCGCTACGCCGACGTACTGCTGTGGGCCGCCGAAGCCGCCAACGAGCTGGGAGGTACCCAAAACACCACCGACGCCCTGGCGTGGCTGGAGCAGGTCCGGGCGCGGGCTCGGGGGGCCAATACCACCATTTTGCCCCGGATCACGACCACCAGCCAGGCCGAGATCCGCGAGGCGATCCGCCACGAGCGGCAGGTAGAGTTTGGCATGGAAAACGAGCGTTTCTTTGACCTGGTACGCTGGGGCATCGACGTGGAGGTGATGCAAGCCGCGGGCAAAACGTATCAGGCTCGGAA
The DNA here is from genome assembly GCF_014202275.1 of Rhabdobacter roseus. Classification (GTDB taxonomy): domain Bacteria; phylum Bacteroidota; class Bacteroidia; order Cytophagales; family Spirosomataceae; genus Rhabdobacter; species Rhabdobacter roseus. The sequence goes on from NZ_JACHGF010000001.1 coordinate 766,331, forward strand.
CCGGTACCTGCCCATTCCGCAGCCCGAAATTGATCGGTCGGGTGGGGTACTGGTGCAGAACCCTGCGTACTGATAGCGCGTGAGTAATTATTAAGTGTAGAGTGATAAATTATCCCTGGTATAGTATGAGAAAGTACAGTAATATATTTTTCAAAAGCGTACTCGTTTGCCTGGCCGTAGGTACCTTTTCCTGCCAAAACTTCGAGCGGCCCGAAATGATGCTCATCTCGGACGACGACCCCGCCCTCAGCGGACCCCTGCAACGCTTCTGGGCGTTTGAAGGGGTAGCCACGGACAGCATTCTGGGCTCCCGAGGTACCTCTTCGGGCAACGTTAGCTACGTCGATGGCGTACGGGGAAGGGCCTACAAAGGCTCTACCACGGGCCAGATCGAGTACGCCTCGGCGGGCAAACTGGCCACCATGGAGAGCTTCACGGTGGCTTTCTGGATGAACACCACCAAGCACACCGGCGGTGCGCAGGCGGTTTTCATGCTGCCCAATACGGAAGATTTCTGGGGCAATATGTTCATGCTGATCGAAGGAAATGACAGTGCTACCGACAGCTCCATGATCGTTAAATTTCACTTTGGGGGCAACTGGGTAGAGTTTACAGGCAACGGTACCAATGCCAATGGCCTCAACCGCTGGCCCAACGCCTACGGCAGGTGGAAGCACGTGGCTTTCTCCTACGACGCCGCTACCTCTAAATTTGCGGCCTACGTAGATGGGCAAAAGCTCAACCTGGCGGCATCGGTTACCGATCGGGTGAGAAACAATGCGCCGCTGGGCGCGTTGAAGTTCAGCAATGCGTCGAAGTTTGTGATCGGAGGCTTCCAGCAACACATCGGTATCCGGCCTCCGGCTGATGCCTGGATGCTCCGCTACACGGGGATGCTGGACCAGTTCCGGATTTACACCCAGGCCCTGACGGATGCCGAGGTGAAAGACCTATTTGATACCAAGAAATAACAAATCAACGAATTAGCAGCGGCAGCGGGGTACTTGGGAGGTACGTTTCTCTGTACGGAGCGTCACGCTCGCTTCGGCGATCCGGTCCGTTCGCAGAGGTACTTTCCGGGGTACTTGGCTTCCGCTGTTCTTTTTAGTGACTGAACTGTGCGTATGAAAACCTATTGGATGAGGTACCTGGCGGTGCTAGTGTTTATTGGCTGGGGATGCCAGGAAAAGGAAGAATCGGTACGGCCTTCGGTTTTTAGCCTCAATGCCACCCGCGTCAATGGTGTAAGCAGCGGCTTTACTTACACCAACCTGGCGGCCAGCCCGGTCGTCAAGCTTTCCTTTTCAACGAAAATAGACCGGGCCTCGGTAGTGCCGAGTGTCACGTTCACGGGTACTTCGGGTACGGGCGTGGGTTTCAATACAACCTACGAAAACAGCGACAGTACCCTCGTCATTCAGCCTTCGGCTCCGCTGGGTTCGCTGGCTACCTACACGCTGGCCGTAAGTACCACCCTAAAGTCACAGGCGGGAGGTACCTTACAGATTCCGGTAACGGTGAGCCTGAGAACGGCTCTGGATTCGTCGGACAAATTTCCGGTACTTTCGGAAACCGCTTTGCTGGATAAAGTACAAAGCCAAACCTTTAAGTACTTCTGGGATTTTGCGCACCCCGTAAGCGGGCTGGCGCGGGAGCGCAATACCTCCGGCGACCTCGTGACCTCGGGCGGCAGCGGCTTCGGCATCATGACCATCCCCGTGGCCATTCAGCGGCATTTCATCAGCCGCGCCGAAGGCCTGGCCCGGATGCAAAAGATCGTGGGTTTTCTGAAAAATAACGCCCAAACTTTTCACGGCGCTTTTCCGCACTGGCTCAACGGGGCCACGGGAGCGGCCCTGCCCTTCAGTGCCAAGGACGACGGCGCCGACCTGGTCGAAACGTCGTTTTTGATCCAGGGGCTGCTGACCGCCCGCCAGTATTTCAACGGTACCGATGCCGCCGAAACCGCCCTGCGTGCCGACATCAACGCCATTTGGGAGGCCGTGGAGTGGGACTGGTTCCGGCGGGGCGATCAGAACGTACTGTACTGGCACTGGAGCCCTGTCCACGGCTGGGACATGAACCTACCCATCCGCGGCTGGAACGAGTGCCTCATCACCTACGTGCTGGCGGCGGCCTCGCCCACGCACCCCATTCCGAAGGTAGTGTATGATAACGGCTGGACGCAAAACGGCGGCTTTGCCAACGGCAATACCTACTACGGCTACCGGCTCCCGCTGGGGAGCGCCTACGGTGGCCCGCTGTTCTATGCCCACTATTCGTTTCTGGGCCTGGACCCGCGCCAGCTTACCGACGCCCACGCCAACTACTGGACCCAAAACCAGCACCACACGCTCATCAACCAGGCCTACTGCATCGATAACCCGCAGAAGTACTACGGCTACAGTGCGGAATGCTGGGGGCTGACGGCCAGCGATATACCCAACGGCTACACGGCCAACTCACCCACCAACGACCGGGGCGTCATTACCCCCACGGCGGCGCTGTCGTCCTTCCCGTACGCACCGGAGCAGTCCATGAAAGCCCTGAAGTTTTTTTACTACAAGCTAGGCGACAAGCTCTGGGGCGAATACGGCTTCCACGATGCTTTTTCGCTGCACGAGCCCTGGTTTGCGTCGTCTTACCTGGCCATCGACCAGGGGCCGATCGTACTCATGATCGAAAACCACCGTAGCGGGCTGCTGTGGGAGCTCTTCATGAGCAGCCCCGAAGCAAAAGCGGGCCTGCGCAAGTTAGCTTTCCAGAGTCCCCATCTTTAATGGATTATTAGGTACTTAACGACGTTATTTATGAGACAACTACCTTTCTATATAGCCCTAGTACTTTGCCTGCTGGCCGTGGAGACCAGCCAGGCACAACGAAAAAAAACGAGCGCGGCCCCGGCGGCTTTCAATCCGGCCAATCGCCTCAAAAACCTCTCGGATACGGCCTTGCTGGAGCTGGTCCAAAAACAAACGTTTAGGTACTTCTGGGAATACGGGCATCCAGTGAGCGCCATGGCGCGAGAGCGCAGCAACGTGGCCTTCGACTACGGCAACGAGGTAGTCACGACCGGAGGTACCGGTTTTGGCATCATGGCCATGATCGTGGCCGCCGAGCGCCAGTGGGTACCTCGCGACTCGGTAGCCGAGCGGCTGCTCAAAATGGTGAAGTTTTTAAGTAAGGCCGACCACTACCACGGTGTTTTTGCGCACTGGCTCAACGGCGCGACGGGCAAGACGATCCCCTTCAGCCGCAAGGACGACGGCGGCGACCTGGTCGAATCATCTTTTTTGTTCCAGGGACTGCTCTGCGCGCGGCAGTACTTTACCGGCGACTCCAACACCGAGCGGGAGCTACGTAACCGCATCACCTGGCTCTGGAACGACGTGGAGTGGGACTGGCACACCCGCGGCGGCCGCGACCAGCTCTACTGGCACTGGAGCCCTAACCACGGCTGGAGCATGAATTTTGAACTACGCGGCTACAACGAAACCCTCATCACGTACATTCTGGCGGCTTCGTCGCCCCGCTACGCCATCGACGCCAACGTGTACCACCGCTGCTGGGCGCAGAGTAGCCATTTTAAAAACGGACAGGAGTTCTACGGCGTCAAACTACCCTTGGGCTTCGACTACGGCGGGCCGCTGTTCTTTGCGCACTACTCGTACCTGGGGCTGGACCCCCGCGGCCTCGAAGACCGCTATGCCAACTACTGGGAGCAAAACGTGAACCACTCGCTGATCAACTACCGCCACTGCGTGGAGAATCCGGGGAAGTTTAAGGGCTACGGCGAAAACAGCTGGGGCCTCACCGCCAGCGATACCTACAACGGCTACAACGCCCATTCTCCCACCAACGACTTCGGGACCATCACCCCCACGGCGGCGCTGTCGTCTTTTCCTTACACGCCCGAGCAGTCGATGAAGGCCCTGAAGTACTTCTACAACGACCTGGGCGATAAGCTCTGGACCGAGTACGGCTTTGTGGATGCCTTCAACGAGTCGCAGAACTGGTATGCGCAGTCGCACCTGGCCATTGACCAGGGACCCATCATTGTCATGATCGAAAACTACCGCACGGGCCTGCTCTGGAAATTATTTATGGAGGTACCTGAGATACAAGCGGGACTAAAAAAGCTTAACTTTAAGAGTCCTAACCTAAATTAATTGTGTGAATGGTAAGCCCGAGCGGAGCCCCTGGTAGGGTGAGGCTCGGGTTTACACATCCATCATAAACTCGTTCAGGTTTATATCGGAATCAAAACCCAGCTTTTTGCGCAGCCGGTACCGTTTTATCTCCACGCCTCGCACCGAAATCCCCAGGATGGGCGCGATTTCCTTGCTCGAGAGGTTCATGCGGAGTCCGGCGGCCAGGCGCAGCTCGGTGGGCGTTACGGCCGGACAAATGGCCTTGAGCCGCTTGAAAAATTCTTCGTGTACTTCGTTGAAATTATCCTCAAAAAGCTTCCAGTCTTCCTTGCCCGAGACGTTGCGCTCGATGCTCGTCAGGAGCTTTTGGTAATGAATGTTGGGTAGCTGGTGGCCCAGTTCTTCCTTGACCTGTACCAGCTCCGAGCGGATCTCCTCCAGAATCTCGTTCTTGCGCACCACGTTGATGGCGATGTTGCTCAGCTGCTGGCTTTTGCTGTTCACCTCCGACAGCAGCGCCTTGTTCTGGATTTCCATGATCCGCTTTTCGTTGATGAGCTGCTGCTGGCGTAGCTTCTCTTCCTGTTCGAGCAGCAAATGCTGTTTTTGCTTTTTGATTCTTTTTTCCTGGTAATACAGGAAACCAAGGATGCAAAGTACCCCCAGCAGGCCAACGGAGATCTTGGTAAAGAGCATCTCGTACCAGTACGGAAGTACCCTAAAACGATAGGTGGCTACCTGGCTTTGGTGTAAACTTTGTACTTCAAAGACATACTGACCCGTGGGCAGGTTGGTGAAATCGACATAGTGCTGATCCGTGAGCTCCGACCAGTCGTCGGTGAGGCCCACCAGCCGGTACCGAAACCGCGCCTCCTGCCCGTTCAGGGGTAGGGCGTACTGGATCCGCAGGTCGCGGACGGCCGCCGGAATGGTACTTTCCGGGCCCAGCGGAAAAAGGTCGGCGGAGTTGCGGAGGTTGGCTACGCGCCGGATCAGAGGCCGGGGCATCACTTGCTCGGAGGGAGTTTCGCGGTAACGATCAAAAAGTACGTAGCCGTTATCTACACAAAAGAGATAGTATTGGTCGGTAAGCGGCACGATTGTCTCGTTGTTTCGTACCAAAGAAAAGTCCAGGCTGCGGGTAGTGCCGTCGGCTTTGTGCAGGATAATCTCCTCCCGGAATACCCGAAACCAGTCACCGTATAATCCCTGGCGTAGCTTGTAGGGCTGGTCGGCCGTTTTTTGGTAGGCGGGCATGGGCTGCAGCCGGTGCGCCTGGTCTGCCGTAAAGTACTGGTCGCCGGAGCGGATCAGTACGTCGTCTTTCCAGGGGAGTACCTCCACGGAGTAGGCGTCGGGCAGGTCGTGCGGAGCCTGGTAAGGTACCCATTCTTGTAGGGCGCGGGTGTCGGGCGTCAGGGTAGTTCGGTATAAGCCTTTGTAGGCGTGGGCCAGCCACAAAGTACCCTCTTCGGTCTGCGCCAGGTACTTGATTGGGATCGGCGGCACGCCCTGTACTTTGTGCGCGTAGGCCCACTGGCCGCGGGCGTCGAGCCGGTATACGTGCAGGCCCGTGTAGGTACCTTGCAGCAGCGTGGGCTCCGCCTGGCCTTTGAGCGGAAGCAGTACCCACCCGCCGGAGACCGTCGACAGGCGCCGACTGGTTTCCCCCTCGATCAGGAAGGTACCTTCGTTGTGCCCGCAGAGAAGCTGGTCGTGAAGTACCTGGAGCGTCCAGACCTGCCCTTGCAAGCCGGGAATGAGCCGGAACGGCTCATCGGCGCGCCATTTTTTTACAAAAACCCCGCTGTTGGTCCCTACGTACAGCAAACCCCGGTGGAGCGCGGCGGCGTAGGTAGTTCCGAGCGGATTGTTGGCTACGTTGTAAGAAGTAATGGGCGAGGCTAGCTTCACGAGGTCGATGCCCTTGTCCAGGCCCAGCCACAGGTTTTGGGAGCTATCCTCCCAGAGGGCCAGCACGGTATTGTTTTGCAGGCCATTGCCCTGATGAAAGTGGTATAACAGCTCGCCTTTTTCGGAGATAATATAAACGCCCTTCAGGATAGTCCCGATGGCATAGTGGCCATTTTTGAGGACAATCATTTTGTTGATCACGTTTTTTTTGAGCTCCGCAGCGAGCGGAATCATCCATTCGCGCAGGGTACCTTCGTCCCAGAGCAGCAGGCCGCGGCGGGCTGTAGCGATGAGGAGTTGGTGGTGGTGGAAAGGAAGTACCGTCGATACATTTTTGCTGGGTACCTGCTCGCCGTTTGGGAGCGGAATAAAGTCCCGGCCCCGGAGCTCGTACAGCCCTTTGTCGATCAGGGGCACAAGCAGCCGACCGTGCACGTAGCGCAAAAACAGGAAGTTGCCCGGTGCTTTGATCTCCTCAAGCACCTGGCCGTCGTAGCGGTAAATATGGGAGAAAGATTGAAAATAGAGCGCGTCGGGCGTTTTCAGGATGTGCCAAATCTCCTCGGTGCCCAGACTTTCCAGGGCCGCACCTTCGTTCAACGACTGGTACTTCAGCTGTCCGGTGGGGGTTGGCTGCCAGTAGCCGAACTCGCCGTAGCCGCCTACGTACACCCGATTGCCGTCGCAAAGTACCGAGCGGACGATCTGGCCGTTGGGCAGGGGGTAGGTACGCCAGGTGGCGCCGTCGTACTCCAGCAGGCCGTCGGAGTTGGCGCTGTACAGGATCTGCTGGGTACTTTCGGCCAGGCCCCAGTTTTGGTTGTGGGCTTTGTAGGTGGTATAAGGGTAGTTGATCAGCGGCGGGGTTTCCTGCGCGTAGCTGCCGAGGGCAAAGCCCAGCCAAAGGTACCCTCCGAAAAAAAATAGAATCTTTTTTGATTCAAGGCAGGAAGCGCGCCCGTAGTCAAGTAGTCTATCGATTAAAAATTTCATGTAGTGTGTTGGGTAGCTACAAAACAGCCAGTTAGGATTTTTACCAGCTCAAAATGACAGTTAAATAACAAGGCCGCTTTACATAACGTGCCCGGATGTGCGCTTCGTACGACGGCCAATAGCAACGGCCATAACGCGGCTCGCTCGTAAGGTTATTCTTATTTTAATGCTATTTTAATGTATTTTTAACCCAGCGTTAATAAAGCAATCGGTCGTTTGTACGGCTCATCAATCCTATTTTTCGTATGTACAACAAGCTAAGAAATACGGTACTTTTTCTTTTAAGTGCCGCGGGCTCCGTATTGGCCCAAACGAGTCCTGCGGGTGGAAGCAATACCCGTAACGACATTCGCTACGCCCTCAACGAGTCGGGTACGCACTACATCAAGGCTACCTTCCTGAACCAAACCTGGCTGCGGCTCAACGACAGCAACCCCGGCACCACCGTCTTCGGCGACCCGGCCTCGCAAACCTTCGACATCGGCCTGCGCCGCACCCGGATGCAGCTCTTCGGCCAGCTCACCGACCGCGTGTTTTTTTATACGCAATTTGGAATGAATAATTTCAACCGCACCAACGCTTTTCCGGGTTATAACACCACAGGTACCCCCAGCAACCGCAAGATCGCGGCCTTTTTTCACGATGCCCTGGGTGAGTACGAAGTACACCGGAAAGGAACCAGCTTCGTGCGCTTCGGGGCCGGGCTCACCATCGTAAACGGCCTTTCCCGCTTTACGCAACCGGGCATCGGTACCATTCTGACGATGGACGTACCCGTTTTTGCCCAGGCTACCGTGGACCAAACCGACGAATTTGCCCGGAAGCTGAGCGTGTACAGCCGCGGACAAGTAGGAAAAATCAACTACCGCGTAGCGGTGTCGGACCCGTTCCCGATCGAAACCAACGCCAGCGCACCGCCGCCCCTGGGCGTGAACGCGACCTTTGCCCAGCGAAAGCACCGGAAGCAATTTCAGGGGATGTTGATTTACAACATCTTCGATACCGAAGACCAAACTACCCCCGGCTACCTGGCGGGTACCTACCTGGGCCGCCGCAAGGTACTTAACCTGGAGGCCGGAATCATTTCCGAACAAAACGCCACTTGGCGCCGCGAAAACGTCGATACGATCTACAGCGCCCTTACGCTCTGGTCGGTGGCGGCCTACCTCGACATGCCCCTGGATGCTGCTAAAGGCACGGCGGTGTCGGGCTACCTGGGGTACTTTGGTACCGACTACGGCCCCGGCTACCTGCGCTACAACGGCCTCATGAACCCCGCTACGGGTACTACCGCCCCGCTGCCCGGCGTAGGCGGTACCCAGGGCAACGCCTACCCCATGTTCGGGACGGGCAACGTGATTTACGCCCAGGTGGGCTACAAGCTCCGTGACGCGCTGCTGGGCCGCCAAGGTACTTTGCTGCCCTACGCCTCGGTACAACACGCCAGCTACGACCGCCTCGACGGCGGCATGAGCGTGTACAACCTGGGGCTCAACTGGCTCATGCAGGGCCACACGGGCAAGCTCACGCTCAACTACGAAAACCGCCCCATCTACCGCGCCAGCCCCGTGGCCAACCGGCTGAGCCCGGACGGGCGGCGAGGTGCCTGGGTACTTCAGTACCAGGTTTCGATTTAGTTTATAGCATAGGGCAGGGGGCTTTGGGCAGAGGGTACCTTGGAATTGAAAGAGGTACCATGGGTTCAGTCATTATAATGAAAGCGAACCGCTAGGGGAAAATAGTACGTGATTGCCTTTGCGAAAAATCCTGAATAGAATAAAGTACCTTTTTAGCATATCCATAAAAAACCCTCCCAGGTGTATAACCGGGAGGGCTTTTTATTAGCCAGAGGTACTTATCACCTAATGGCGATCTTTGGTAGCCTAGGTTTCGACAGGAGCGGAAGCTCCCTCTGCCCTTACCCCTCTGCCCTTTGCTACTTAGCCCAGATTCAGCGCGGCGTTCATGTTCCGGACCGCCTCGGCCGATTTCTCGAAAGCGGCTTTTTCGGCGTCGCTCAGGCGCAGGCTGATGATTTTCTCCCAGCCCGTACGGCCAATCACCACGGGCACGCCCATGCAGATGTCCTTCTGGCCGTACTCGCCGTTGAGGTACACGCTGCAAGGTACAATGCGCTTCTGGTTACGGACGATGCTCTCCACGATCATGGCCGTAGCGGCACCCGGTGCGTACCAGGCCGAGGTACCGATGAGCTTGGTGAGCGTAGCGCCACCCACCATGGTATCGGCGGCTACTTTTTCCAGCTTCTCGGCCGACAGGAACCGGCTTACGGGGATACCGTTGTAGGTAGCCAGGCGGGTCAGCGGGATCATGGTCGTGTCGCCGTGGCCCCCGATCACCATGCCGTGGATGTCATTGGGAGATACTTCCATCTCCAGCGCCAGGTAGGTCTTGAAGCGGGCGCTGTCCAGCGCACCCCCCATCCCGATCAGGCGTTTCTTCGGAATCCCCGAATCTTTCAGCGCCAGGTACGTCATGGTATCCATGGGGTTTGACACCACCACCACAATGGCCTTGGGCGAGTACTTCAGAATGTTGTCCGTCACGGACTTCACGATACCCGCGTTGATGCCGATCAGCTCTTCGCGCGTCATGCCCGGCTTGCGGGGCAGGCCGGAGGTAATCACTACGACGTCCGATCCTTTGGTTTTTTCGTAATCATTGGTAGAGCCTACGGGCTTGGTGTTGAAGCCCAGTAGGGCGGCCGTTTGGTACATATCCAGCGCTTTGCCTTCGCTGACACCCTCTTTAATATCCAGCAGCACGACTTCCTCGGCCAGCTCGCGGCGGATGATGTTATCGGCGGTGGTGGCCCCTACGGCTCCGGCCCCTACGACAGTTATTTTCATATTACTTGCAAGTAGTAAAACGGTTAAAATCAAAATCGCCCTAAAATTAGAAGCAATAATCCGTTTTATCCATTTTGCAGGATTTTTTTTGGTAGTACGGAAGGAGTGATTAGCAGGGGCTGCAATTTTTTTTGCCGCTTCGTAGTTATATACCGGAACTTAACCCCTTTCAAAAAGTCTATGGCAGAGAACTCTTTAATTGCGCGGGTATTGCGGTCTATCTTCTTTCGGAAGGCCACCGGTCGGGCTGGGCGTTACGCCCGCAACAGTTCGCGCTTATTTACTTTGCTCACGCAGGTAGCCAAAAAATCGCAGCAGCTAGGTTTTAAGGAAAGCGTGTCCGTTTTTCAAACCCAGGTGCAGGTACTTATTCGCATGATCCGGGCCTACGCCTCCGGCGAATACCGGGGCTTGCCCTGGAAAAGTCTGGTGTCGATCATCGCTACCCTGATTTATTTCGTATCTCCCATAGATCTTATCCCGGACATTCTGCCCGTAGTTGGTTTTACGGACGACCTGGCGCTGGTAGTATGGGTATTTAAGTCGTTTAGCGACGATATTGAGAAATTCAGCGCCTGGGAGAATAAAAGAAAAACCATTAACATTGGATAAAACCTTCTTTTTTTCTTTCCTTAGTAAAAAGAATCAGTAAATTTGTAATCTATATAAAACAAACAGTCAGTATGGAATTCGTATCAATCTTGGCATTTATGGGTTTGGGGGGACAGGAGATTTTCCTCATTGCCTTGTTCATTCTCTTATTCTTCGGCGCAAAAAAGATCCCCGAGTTAATGCGTGGCCTGGGTCAAGGGATCAACGAATTTAAAAATGCGACTAAGGACGTAAAGGATAATATCGAAAAAAGCATGGAGGATACTACCTCCAAATAAATTGCTTTGATTCCGTAAAGCATTCATCTTCTTGGGGAGCCGTTTTGTAGCAACACCGAAACGGCTCTTATCTTTTTTGTGTAATCCCTCAAAGTAAAGCACTATTTTGAAAGAGTACCTGTCGCTGGCTGACATACAGCACGATCTGCGTGCCGGAAACACTACCTGCGAAGAATTGGTAGGGTACTACCTGTCTCGTATCGACGCCCACCGTCATCTCAATGCTTTTGTGGAAGTATACGCCGAAGAGGCGCGAGCCCGCGCCCTGGAGGTGGACGCACGCCTGCGCGAAGGTACCGCCGGTAAGCTGGCGGGCCTGGTGGTGGGGCTCAAAGACGTACTTTGCCACGCGGGGCACGGGGTTCAGGCCGGCAGCCACATGCTCGACAACTACCGCTCGCCTTTTACGGCTACGGCCGTGCAGCGCATCCTGGACGAAGACGCCATCGTGATCGGTCGGCAGAACTGCGACGAATTCGCGATGGGGTCATCCAACGAAAGCTCTTACTTTGGTCCGGTCCGTAACGCGGCCGACTCCACTCGGGTACCGGGCGGCTCGTCGGGTGGTTCGGCGGCGGCCGTACAGGCCAACCTCTGCCACGCCGCGCTGGGCAGCGACACGGGCGGCTCGGTCCGGCAGCCCGCCGCTTTCTGCGGTACCGTTGGGCTGAAGCCCTCCTACGGGCGGGTGTCGCGCTGGGGGCTGATTGCCTACGCCTCGTCGTTTGACTGCATCGGGCCCATTACCCGCAGCGTAGAAGACGCCGCGTTGCTGCTGGAAATCATGGCCGGGCCTGACGAGCACGACAGCACCGTGTCTACCCGGGAAGTACCTGCCTACTCGCGCGAGCTCCACTGGGAGCAACCTGCCCGCGTAGGGTACCTGCGCGAGGCCGTGGAGAGCGAGGCCGTGGAGCCCGCCATTCGGGAGCGCACCCTGGCCGTTCTGAACCAGCTTCGGGAGCAGGGGCACACGGTAGAGCCCATCGAGATGCCGCTGCTGCGCTATTTTTTGCCTACCTACTACATCCTTACCACGGCCGAAGCCAGCTCCAACCTGTCGCGTTTTGACGGCGTGCGCTACGGCTACCGCAGTCCCGAGGCCTCCAATTTGGAAGGCCTTTATAAGAAATCCCGTACCGAAGGTTTTGGCGATGAAGTACGGCGGCGCATCCTGCTGGGTACTTTTGTTTTGAGTGCCAATTACTACGACGCATACTATACCAAGGCCCAGCGCGTTAGAAACCTAGTGCGAAAGGAATCCGAGGGGCTGTTCGATCACCATGACTTTCTGATTTCGCCCGTTACCCCAACTACCGCTTTCCGCCTGGGTGAAAAAATGGACGATCCGTTGCAGATGTATTTAGCCGATATTTTTACCGTACAAGCCAACGTGGTGGGGGCTCCGGCCATTTCCATTCCCAACGGCACGGACGAAGCCGGACTGCCCATTGGGGTGCAGGTCATGGCGCGTCCCTTTGCGGAGCAAGACCTCCTGGCTTTTTCCAACTACCTGACTGAATTGATCGGAGCGGGAGAAAGCGTTAAGTAAAGCCTAGCCATGAAACCAGGGACGCGACGTCCCGCCTACGCAGAAAGAAGAATACAGAGGTAGATCATCACTTTACACTGCCCGAAGCACACTAGCATAGATCAGCAATTAATCTAGTATGAACTATAAAACTCGTAAATTCTCTTGACACTGATGAAGACTGTAAAGCGTACGCTGTGGCTGACAGCCATTACGGTGGGCTTGTGGAATGTACCTGCTCAGGCTCAGGCAACGCCCCAACAAGAAGAAGTAGACTACGAAACCGATACCGTCGGACTGGCGATGGATTTCGTGCCGGAAATTGAAAAGCCCTCGGTGGTGGTTCCCGGTGAGCTCATCAAAACGCGGCTCGCCTCTTTACAGAAAGAAATACCGCTGGTGTACCATCCCGATTCTCATAAGTTTGTTGAGTATTTTATCAATATAAAGCCCCACTTCACCCGGCGGATGCTGGAGCACAAGAACCTCTATTTTCCCATCTACGAAAAAGCGTTTGCCAAGCACGGCCTGCCGGATGAGCTCAAGTATCTGTCCATGATCGAGTCCGGGCTGGACCCGCGCATTATTTCGTACGCCGGAGCGGGTGGGCTGTGGCAGTTTATGCGCCCAACGGGCCGGGAGTTTGGCCTGCGGCAGGATGCTTACATTGACGAGCGCTTCGACCCGGAGAAGTCCACCGAGGCGGCCTGTAGGTACCTGCGCCAGCTGCACAAGATCTTTGGTGACTGGGAGCTGGCCCTGGCCTCGTACAACGCCGGCCCCGGCAACGTACGGCGGGCCATGCGCCGCTCGGGAGGAGATACGTTCTGGTCGGTGTACCCGGCGCTGCCCAAGCAGACCCGTCACTATGTACCCCAGTTCGTGGCGATGCTCTACATGATGCACTACGCCGAAGATCACGGCATTGTGGCCGAAAACCCCGAGTACCTCACCGTTACGGATACAATCCACGTGAATGGGTACCTGGATCTGACTACTTTTTCGGCGCTGAGCAGTGTGAGTATGGAAGACCTGCGCAAGCTAAACCCCCAGCTCATCAATACGGTACTGCCCGACTACACCCGCGATTTCGTGCTGAAAGTACCTGCCGAACAGTTTGCCTACATGAAACCCATGCGTCCGGCCATCATGGACTCGGCCTCCAAAAAGAATGGCGTACGAGTGATGCTGGCCTCCAACGACTACGAGGGCGATTATGAATACAAAACCAAGCGGGTGACGTATACCGTCCGCAGTGGTGAGACGCTCTCGTCCATCGCCAACAAGCACCGGGTGAGCGTAGCCGAGCTGAAAAAATGGAACCGGCTCAAGAGCAGCAGAGTACTGCGTGGCCAGCGCTTGACGATTGTACGGCAGGTACGGGTAGCAGCCCCGGCACCCGTGCTGATAGCCGAAGCCAAGCCCAAAACAACTACCGCGCCGGTAGCCACCACCACCGAAGAAACGGATGATGAAAACGAAGAGCTAGTAGCGGAGGGTACCCCGGTTGCTGAAGCGAAGCCCGCCTCCGGGAAGGCAGGAGCGGCGGCCAGCTCGGTAGCCTCAGCCACTACGACCAAGTCCGTCAATCACCTGGTGAAAAAAGGCGAAACGCTGACGGTCATTGCCCGGCAGTACGGCGTAGAAATAAGTGATCTCAAGGAGTGGAACGACATGGAAGACGGTCGGCTGCTGGCTGGGCAGAAGCTCGTGATCCAAAAGCAGGTAAAGGGTGAAGTACTGGCCAAAAGTACCGATACCAAGGCTACTGCCCCAACGGTGGCGGCGCAGCCTAACTACCCCATCAAGGCTCGTTACCATACCGTGCAGCAAGGCGATACGCTCTGGACTATCTCGCAGCGCTACGGCTTGACCGTTGACAAAATTAAAAGGAATAATAATATCCGTGGCAATAGCATTAAAGCAGGTATGAAGTTGCTCATAACAAGTTAATTAGTGCTAGCTTTGCTTTGTGCCGACACCCGCAAGCCGCTTATCAAGGTTTTGCGGGTGTTGTGTAAGTAGTACTTTTACCGCTTAGAATTACTCCATACTACTATATGATTGCTTACGTTGCCGGAAAGCTGGCCTACAAGGAACCTGCCTATGCTATCATAGATACCCAGGGGGTAGGCTACGAAACGCGGATTTCGCTCCAGACCTACGCGGCCCTTCCGGACGTAGGGCAAGACTGTAAGCTGGTGACCTACCTCAACATTCGGGAAGACGCCCACGTGCTGTTTGGTTTTGCTGACGGGGACGAAAAGCAGCTATTTCTAGATCTGACTGCCGTGTCGGGGATAGGCCCCTCGACGGCGCTGGTGATGCTATCCTCGTTGTCTTCATCCGAGATTCGCCACGCCATTGTGAACGAAGACCTGCGCGTGATCCAATCCATCAAGGGGATCGGCTCCAAGACGGCCCAGCGGGTCATTCTGGAGCTAAAAGATAAGATGCGTAAAGAAGAGTTGCTTTCGCCCTTGTCGCTTACGGCGGCATCGCCCGGAAATAAGCTGCGAAACGAAGCGCTGGCCGCCCTGATGACGCTGGGGATTCCGAAGCCAGCTGCCGAAAAAAGCATCGAAACTATATTGAAACGAGAAGGAAACGAAATCTCGCTGGAACAGCTGATAAAACTGGCACTTCGGTAGTGAGATACTCCCTAAAAAAATCGTTTTGAAAAAAGAATATTGGCAAGGTTTTGGCCGTTCTGTGGATAGTCCGGAACCACCCAGTTCCGGACGGCCAACTACCCGAACCCTCTCAAACTAAGTGTGAACGACTTTGTCAGCAACGGTCTACCAACTCCTCTTCAGGTCAGTAACTATTTCCGCGGGCGCGCTGCTGTTGGTCACGGCTCCCGTAAGTAGGTACCCCCAATCCTATACAGGCCCCTACGAGGCCCAAGGGGGCCTTTCGGTCATGGATACCCTACCTGACACGACGGCTGACGAGCTGAAGCGTTCGGGACGGCAGGCTATAGTACGCTGGCAAGATTACTACCGCAACCGGTTTGCGGACCCACGCCCCCGATCGCCGTTTTATTTGTCCGATCCCAACAACATCAATACCACCATTCGGCTCGACTCCACGGGGCGCGTGGGGATCTTTGAAGATATAACTACCCCCAAAGGCATTCTGGATTACCGGCCCGCCGAAAGCCTGGACCTGGAAACTTACAACGAAATTCAGGAAAAAAGAGCCTTTAATAGCTTGCTGCGGGAGTACGCGGCCCGGCAAGACGGCCAGAGTGCCATGGGTGGGCGCGGCTTGTTACCCAAGCTGGACATGCCTCCCGCGCTGGACAAGCTGTTTGGGAGCAATTTTATGGATTTTAAACCCAACGGTTTCGTAGCGCTGGATCTGGGCGTGATCCACCAGTTTATCGACAACCCGGCCGTCCCCATCCGCCAACGCCGCAACACCAACTTCCTTTTTAACGAGCAGATCAACATCAATTTTAACGCGAACCTGGGTGATCGGATGGGCTTCTTGACCAACTTCGACACCAAGGCCAGCTTTAACTTTGAAAACGCGCTGCGCCTAAACTACAAGGCCCCCGAAGAAAGCCTAATTCGGAAGGTAGAGGCGGGTAACATCAGCTGGCCGCTCAACAGCCAGCTCATTCCGGGAGTACAGAACCTCTTTGGCCTCAAGACCGAGTTTCAGTTGGGGCGGCTGAATGCCACCGTAGTAGCTTCTCAGCAGCGTTCGCGGAAGGAACGGATTGTGCTACGCGGCGGAGCGCAGACGAAGGATTTTGAGATCAGGGTAGATACCTACGACGAGAACCGTCATTTTTTCCTCTCGCAGTACTTCCGTAATATCTACGAAAGCGCGTTGAAGAATCTGCCCATGATTACCTCGGGCGTGACGATCACCCGGATGGAAGTATACGTCACCAACCGCACCACCACGACCGAATCGCTGCGGAACATTGTGGGCTTTTCGGATTTAGGCGAGCCTCGTCCCTACAATGCTACCAATCCCAGCTTGCAGCCCATAACAGCCAGCTCGCCCGCCAATAACGAAGCCAATGGCCTGTATACGGCCCTACGCAACGACGAAACATTCCGGCAGGTAGATCGGACCTCCGATGCCCTGACCGGAGCGCTGGGCCTTCAGAAAACCATCGACTACGAGCTGCTGCGGGGAGCCAAGCGGCTGATCATGGACCGGGAGTACAAGTTTCATCCCCAACTGGGGTACCTGTCGCTAACGGTGCCTTTACGCAACGACGAGGTACTGGCCGTGGCTTACGAGTACACGCTCAACGGACGGGCTTACAAAGTAGGAGAGCTGACCGAAGACTACCAGAACCGCAACGACGACGAGGTCATTGCGTTGAAATTGCTCAAGTCGTCCACCATCCGGAACAACACCCAGCTGCCGATGTGGGACCTGATGATGAAGAACGTGTACTCGCTCGGCACCAGCCAGATTGACAACACCGGATTTCAGCTACGGATCATCTACAAAGACGACCTGACCGGCATCGACAACCCCAACCTCCAGGAAGGTAGTTTGCAAAATACCCCGCTGCTGCGGCTGGTGGGGCTGGACCGGCTGAACCCCGTGAACGACCTGCAACCGGATGGGAACTTTGATTTTGTGGAAGATATCACCATCGACTCCGAAACGGGCCGGATCTTTTTTCCGGTGCTGGAGCCCTTCGGATCCAACCTGGCGAAGTACTTCGGGCCGGGAGAAGAAATTCTGCGGGAAAAGTACGTGTTTGAAGAGCTCTACCGCACCACGCTTATTGACGCTCAGCAGGTCAATGAAAAAAATAAGTTTTATCTAAAGGGTAGTTACCAGTCGGTGGGTGGCACGGACGTGCAGCTGCCGTTTGGGGTGTCGGAGCAGTCGGTGACGGTCACGGCCGGGGGCGTAGCCCTCACGCCGGGACAAGACTTTATTGTGGAGGCGCAGATTGGCCGGGTACGGCTGGTCAATCCCAGCATCCTGAACTCGGGCCGGGAGATTATCATTGAATTTGAGCGGCCCGACATGTTCAACAACCAGATCCGTACCTTGCTGGGTACCCGCCTGGACTACCTCCTGAACAGCGACATGAGCTTCGGGATGACCGCCATGCGCTACCGGGAAACGCCCGCCGGGTTTTTGACCCGCGTCGCCATTGGCAACGAGCCCTCCAACAACACCATTCTGGGTTTGGACGCCAACATCCGCAAGGAAGCCCCTTTCCTGACCAAGCTATTGGACAAACTACCCCTGCTGCAAACCAAGGAAATGTCCAACATTCAGTTTAAGGGCGAGGTCGCCCAGCTGCTTCCGGGGGTGTCGCCGCGCATCAGCAACCGTTCGCTCATCGATGACTTTGAGGCCGCGCGTACCATCTACGACCTCACCCGCCAGCCTACCCGCTGGCGCCTGGGCTCCACGCCGCAGCAGTTTCCGCAAGGTAGCTCTACGGAACCTCTCGAGTTTGGGTACCGCCGGGCGCGGGTATCGGCCTACTCGGTGGATAATATTTTTGGGCGGGGGATGGGGATCTCCTTTTTTCAACCACCTGCCAATCTAACGGAAGAAGACCGGCAGAACTACTACGAGCGTTTATTCCGTCCGCAGGATATTTTTCCCGGACGCAACCAGCTGCTGAATAACTTTTTGCCGCAAAATATCCTGGATGTCGCCTACTACCCTCGGGAAAGAGGTATGTACAACTACAACCCGGACCTGGACCCCGACGGCCGCCTGAAAAATCCTAAAGGTAACTTTGGCGCCATCAGCCGGGCCATTACGTCGGACATTGACTTCGACAACGCCAACATCGAAAGCATCGACTTCTGGATGATGGACCCCTTTCTGGATGGTCCCCGGGGGGTAGTTCGTGACGGCGTGGAAAACCGCAACAACGTGACCGGCGGGAAGCTGGTATTTAATCTGGGGGATGTTTCGGAAGATGTGGTTAAAGACGGGCGCTTCAACTTTGAGAATGGCCTGCCCATAACCGATAACCCCACCAGCGCGCAGATAGACTCCTCGGCCTGGGGGCGGGTGACGCGGCAGCAGTACCTGATCAACGCGTTCAGCAACGAGCCGGGGGCCCGCGAAAAGCAGGACATTGGCCTGGATGGCCTCAACAATGCGCAGGAGCGCAGGTACTTTCAGGAGCGTTTTCTGGACCGGCTTCCGGCCAACCTCACAGCGGCCGCGCGGGAGCGCATCCTAAACGACCCGTCGGGCGACGACTTTCAGTTTTACTTGGGCCCCGAACTGGATTCAGCGGACCAAAAGGTACTTGAGCGCTATAAGTACTTCATGGGTATGGAACGAAACTCGCCCGAAAGTACCTCCAGCTCCAGCAACATTACGCCCGCTTCCACCAATATCCCCGATTCGGAAGACCTCAACGCCGATAATACCATCAACGACAACGAAGCCTACTACGAATACGAAGTGGACCTGAAGCCGGGGGCGCTGGACATAGGCAACGGGTACATTGTGGATAAAACCCTGGCCGACGGCACCAACTGGTACTTGTTCCGGGTACCGGTGCGGGAGTTTACGCGTAAAGTAGGAAGCATCAACGGCTTCAAATCCATCCGCTTTGTGCGCATGTACCTGACGGATTTTGAGCAGCCGGTGGTACTTCGCTTCGCCCAGCTGCAAATGGTAGGCCAGCAGTACCGCAAGTACACCGCCGACCTGGACGCCCCCGGCCTCCAGGAGGTACCTGAGCCCTACGACGCCAAGTTTACGGTAGGTACCGTGAGCGTGGAAGAAAACAGCCAGAACAACAACGAGGCCAAAAAGTACGTGTACGACCTGCCGCCGGGCTGGCAGCGCGACCAGGATATTTCGCAGCCTACGGCCAATTTTCAGCTCAATGAGCAGTCGATGAGCCTGTGTGTAACGGAGCTTCGGAACAACGACTCGCGGGCCGTTTTCAAGAACGTAAGCCTGGACCTGCAGTTCCGGAAGCGGCTACGCATGTACATCCACATGCACAACGACGAAGACGAAAACTACCAGGTAGGTGCTTTCATGCGGCTGGGTACGGATTTAACCCAAAACTACTACGAAATCGAGGTGGCGGGCCTGCGCTCCACGCCCGAAAACCGCAGCGCCCGGGAGGAAATCTGGCCGGAAGAAAACGAGATCAACGTAGCGCTGGAGGAGTTGATTCGGGCCAAGGCCGAGCGAAACCAGAGTGCCAGCCGCACCCTGACTATCCCTTACTCCATCATAACGGCCGACGGCCGCCACCGGATCACCGTGGTAGGAAACCCCGATCTGAGCGCAGTGCGGGTACTTATGATCGGCGTTCGGAATCCTAAGTCGCTCGATGAACGTTCCAAGAGTTTTTGTATTTGGGTGAATGAAATGCACGTGGAGGGTTTTGACCAGTCGGCGGGGCAGGCGGCCGTAGGGCAGCTGAACGCCAAGCTGGCGGACATCGCTACCGTCACTGCCTCCGGGCGCTTCGAAACGTTTGGGTTTGGGGGAGTTCAAACCAAAATAGGAGAGCGGGCCCGGGCCACGACTACGGAGTTCGGGATTTCGTCGAACATTGCAGTAGATAAATTCCTGCCGCAGCAGTGGGGGTTCAGTATTCCGCTGTACGTCAACTACGACAATCGCAAGATTACACCGCACTTCAATCCCCTGGATCCGGATACGCCGCTGGAAACGAGCCTGGCTAACCTGGAAAATGCCGAGGCGCGCGAACGGTACCGACGGATGGTGGAAGACAACACCGTGCGGCGGGGGATCAACCTTTCCAATGTACGCAAAGTAAAAACCAAGCCGGGCGCTAAGAACCATTTCTATGATTTCGAGAACCTGGCCTTTACCTACGCGTTCA
Source organism: Rhabdobacter roseus (assembly GCF_014202275.1). Lineage (GTDB taxonomy): Bacteria > Bacteroidota > Bacteroidia > Cytophagales > Spirosomataceae > Rhabdobacter > Rhabdobacter roseus. The sequence continues at coordinate 786,511 of NZ_JACHGF010000001.1, forward strand.
GCGATTTGCGCCGTACCAATGTCCTGACCCAGGAGTACTCGCAGCGCATGTACCGGGCCGGGGTGGCCTATGCCTACAGCAGCCAGCCTAAGCCTTTGGAGCCTTTCCGGAAGTGGGAAACCACCAGCCGGTACCTCAACTTCGTGAAGGATTTTAACGTGACACTCCTACCTACTTCGGTGGCAGTGCGGGCCGACGTAGACCGGAACTTCACCAAAACCCAGCTTCGGAATTCGGACCTAACCACGGATGGCATGGAGCCCTACTTTGAGAAGTACTTTTGGTTCAACCGCTACTACGACCTGAACTGGAACCTGACCCGCAACGTGGTACTTACCTACAACTCGGTGGCGAATGCCATCATCGACGAGCCCCTGGGTGACATCAATACGTCCGAGAAACAGGATGTACTTTGGAACAATTTCAAACGGCTGGGGCGGATGAAAAACTTCGACCAGCGCATCAACCTGACCTACCGCCTACCGCTCGACAAACTACCCCTGACCGACTGGCTCACCGCCGACTACAACCACCGGATCGGGTACCAGTTCCAGGCCAACGCGCTGGGTATTTCGGATTCGCTGGGCATTCCGTTTGGCAATATTGTGCGCAACAGCCGCGAGCGCGGCGTGACGGGAGGGGTGGATTTCGTGGCACTTTATAACAAGCTCAGGTACCTGAAATTCGCCAATTCGCCTTCGGCCCCCCGCAAAAACTTTGCCCGCAGCCCGGGTGATATGGAAGACATTCAGCAGCGCTCCAGCGAGGTACTTAAAAACGTAACGCGCCTCCTGATGACCGTGCGCCGCATCAACGTGACCTACTCCATCCTGGAAACAACGGCCCTGCCCGGCTACCTGAATACACCGCAGTACTTTGGCCTGGACAACGTCAACGCGCCGGGGCTTCCTTTCGTGCTCGGGAGCCAGGACCGGACCATCCACATCAAGGCGGCCAACAACGGCTGGATTACGCCCAGTACGGTCCTGAACCAGCCCTTCCAGCAGACCATCCAGAAAACATTTAATATGCGAACGACCCTGGAGCCCTTCAAGGATTTTCGGATGCAGATCGAGGCCCGCCTGACGCGCCAGGATGCCTACCAGGAATTCTACCGGCCCGAGGTGCCTGGAGGCGAGTTCTCGAGCCAGAGCCCCTTCCGCAACGGCCAGTTCAGCATGTCGTTTTTGTCGTTCCGGACGGCCTTTGCCAAGGCCCAGCGCGATAACTCCTCCCCGGTCTTTGACCGCTTCCGCGACTACCGGGCCATCCTGCGCGACCGCCTCAACGGCCAAAACGATACCGGTGGCGAGTACAACGAGAATTCGCAGGATGTGCTTATTCCCGCTTTCTTTGCGGCTTACACCGGCAAAGACCCCAGCACGGTTCGGATCTCGCCCTTCCTGAATTTTCCCATGCCCAACTGGCGCATCGACTACAACGGCTTGTCCCAATTGGCTCCCTTTAAAAAACTATTCAGCTCCTTCACGCTCACCCACAACTACAATTCGACCTACAGCGTGGGCAATTTTACCTCCTCGCTGGGCTACGAAGCGTTGTACGTGAACCTGGCGGTGATGGGCTACCCGCTGGCTTCCCAGACCAACTACCTGGGGCAGTACGTGCCGGTGTTTGCCATGTCCACGATCACCATGTCGGAGAAGTTCTTCCCGCTGGTGGGGATCAACTTCCGGACCCAGAGCCGCATCACGGGCCGCGTTGATTACAACCGTGACCGCACGGTGGCGCTCAACCTGTCCAACTCGCAGGTAGCGGAGCTCTTCAACCAGGATCTGACGGTGAGTATTGGCTTTACCAAGAATAACGTACCGATTCCGTTCAAGATCAACGGCGTGAAAACCAAGCTCAAAAACGACCTGACGGCCCAGCTGGGGATGACATTTCGGGATACAAGGGCTATTCAGCGCAAATTTGACGGACAGAATGTACCCATCAACGGAAATATCAACTTCCAGCTACGGCCCAGCGTCAACTACGTAGTAAATACCCGGTTGAGCATGCAGTTTTATTTTGAACGTACCTTCAATGACCCGCTGGTGTCCAACTCCTTCTACCGATCCACCACGGCCGGGGGCGTGCAGGTGAAGTTCAACCTGGCGGAGTAGGAAAATACATTTGGAAAATAACCCCTACATCCTGTAATTTGCGCTCGGATTATCCCCCAACTGACTTATTATCTCGCTATGGAGTTTCCTGAAGAACTTAAATACACCAAAGACCACGAATGGGTGCGCTTGGAGGGCGATGTAGCTCTGGTAGGCATTACGGACCACGCGCAGCACGAACTGGGCGACATTGTGTACGTGGATGTCAATACCATCGGGCAAACGCTGGCCCAGAACGAAGTGTTCGGCTCGGTGGAGGCCGTCAAAACGGTATCTGATCTGTATTTGCCCATAGCGGGTGAAGTTCTGGAAATCAATCCCGAGCTGGACAGCAACCCCGAACTGGTCAATACCGACCCTTACGGTCAGGGCTGGATGATCCGCGTGCAGGTGTCAGAGCCAAGCGAGGCCGATGCCCTGATGTCAGCGGACGAATACAAACAGTTTATAGGAGCCTGATCCTTCTATTCCAAAGCTCCGGGAGGAGCTTTTTTTTTGAGGTTTATTTATGAAATTACTACTACGCTCGGTTCGTATCATTGACAAAGCCTCTCCCTGGCATAACCAGGTGAAGGATGTACTCGTTGAGCACGGAACGATTGCCCGTATTGGTGACCAGTTAGAGGCCGAAACAGCCCAGGTAAAGGAGGGAAACGGCTGGTGCGTATCGCCCGGCTGGGTAGATATGCGGGTGGCCTCGCGTGATCCCGGCTTTGAGCACAAAGAAGACTTCCGGTCGGTACGTGAAGTAGCCGCACGGGGCGGATTCACCGATGTCCTGATGCTGCCCAACTCACGGCCCGTGGTGGATTCGAAAGGTACCCTCAACTACATCCGGCAGGAGCTACGAGAGCAGTCGGTGCAGCTGCACGTAGCGGCGGCCGTTACGCGCCAGGCCGAAGGAGTGGATTTCACCGAGATGATCGACCTGCACCGGGCGGGCGCTGCGGCTTTTACCGACGGGGAACACCCGATCCAGAATGCGGATATTCTGCTGAAAGCGCTCCTGTACCTGCGCCCGCTGAACACCCTGCTGATTAACCGCCCCGAGGACCGGCAACTGACGATTTTCGGCCAAATGAACGAAGGCGTGACCAGTACCCTGCTGGGTCTCAAAGGGATGCCGCACCTGGCTGAGGAGATGATGGTGTTTCGGGACTTGCAGCTCCTGGCCTATGCGCTCGAAAAAAATGATTTTGAGCCGGGTACCGAAAAACCGCTTTTGCACCTGTCGCTGCTTTCCACGGCCCGGGCCGTAGAGATGGTACGGGAAGCGAAAAAGAAGGGCCTGCCCGTCAGCTGCGATATGGCGGCGCATCAGCTGGCGTTTGACGACACCGCCATTCAGGACTTTGATACCAACCTGAAAGTAAACCCGCCGTTTCGGACGGCCACCGACCAGGAAGCGCTCCGGCGGGGCCTGGCCGACGGCACCATCGACGTGATCGTGTCGGACCACAGCCCCCACGACGAAGAAAGTAAAAACCTAGAATTTGACCACGCCGACTTTGGAATAACGGGCCTGGAAACGGCTTTTTCCCTGGCGCTGATGCATACCGGCCTCGCCGTAGAGGAGGTAGTAGCCAAGCTGACAAGCCGCCCCCGGCAGATCCTGCGCCTACCGGCGGTTTCGGTGGTGGAAGGAAGTGCCGCCTGCCTCACGATCTTCGAGCCCGAGGCGGAATGGACCTTCACCCGGAGCTATTCCAAAGCAAAAAATACCCCATTCCTGGGCCAAACGCTGCGGGGGCGGGTGCACGGAATACTAAACCAAGGCCAGGCGCGTTGGTTCTAGTCGGTGAAGCTTTACCAAGAATAAATAAGGTACCTGGCGGCCCGTGTGCCGCTAACACTGCGTATGAGAAAACTGCTTGATTTTTTTAACAAACCCTTGCTGAAGATTCCCCTGGTGCTGGGAGCGCTGACGGGCATACTGACGTTCATGTACTTCCTGGCGCTCTACTTCCTGGATATAACCCCGCTGGGCAACAAAAAGATGCCGGATTTTGGCATTCATATGATCATGCTGGTGGTAGGCTGCTGGTACTACCGCAAGTACGTTGGCAAAGGGCTACTTCACCTGTGGGAGGGACTCACGCTGTGCTACGTGCTCAACACCACCGCGGCTTTTCTCAACGGTTGGCTCATTTATTTCTTCATTACCTACGTGGACCCGGCGGTATTTACCAACTACCTGGCCGAAATGCAGCAGCTACTGGTGCAGGGAAAGGGCGAACTGGTGAAAAATATCGGTGAAGCCGAGTACCAGCAAATGCTTCGGAACGTCATGGCTACGGAACGCTCCCAGATCATTACCGACGAGCTCAGCAAAAAGACCCTCATGGCCGTTCTGCCCATCATCATTGTTTCCATGATTTTTCGTCGGCAGGATTATGGCGTCTTTCAGGGAAGGCCGTAGGGTACTTTCGTGGACCCGGATGACCATTTGTCCCTAAATGATAGCCTTTGAGCCTAGCGTGTACTATCTTGGTCAGGAAAAACTACTACTACTCACTTCCTAAACGCTTATTTCTATGCAAGAAAATGTTTCTACCGCTCGCGTCGCTCTGAAGTACGGCATCATTACCGCCGTCGTTGTCATTGTGTACTCTACCATACTAAACCTGGCCGGACTTGGCCAGAACCAAGGAGCTACGTCGGTGGCCTTTCTGTTTTTACTGGGAGGGCTTATTTGGGCCATGCGTGATTTCCGGGAGCAAAACGGCGGCTTCATGTCCTACGGGCAAGGGCTGGGCATCGGGGCGCTGCTGTCGGCGATTGTAGGTTTGCTGGGTTCTACCTTTATGCTCTTTTACATTCAGTTTATTGACAATACTATTTTTCAGCAGTCGCTGGACCGGGCGCGCGAAGACATGGAGCGGCGCGGCATGGACGACGCGCAGATTGAGCAGGCGATGGAAATCTCGGAGAAATTCATGTCGCCCGGTGCCGTTTTTCTCATTGGGGTACTTAGCTACCTGATTTTAGGCTTTATTATTTCGCTCATCGTGGCGGCCGTGATGCGTAGGAACAAGCCCGTATTTGAATAAAAAAATCAACCAACCTTAGCCCTGGAGCGTGTTTGCCATTTTTCGTAAAGAAGTCAACAGCTTTTTCAATTCCCTGATTGCCTACATCGTCATGGTGGTGTTCCTGGTGGCGGTGGGGCTGATGGTGTGGGTATTTCCCGACTCCAACGTGTTGGACTACGGCTACGCGGACCTGGGGGCGTTTTTTTCGTTGACGCCCTACGTACTTCTTTTTTTGATTCCGGCTATTACCATGCGCTCCATTGCCGAAGAGAGCCGCAACGGTACCCTGGAGCTACTCCTCACCAAGCCCCTGACTGACTGGGCCCTGGTACTGGGCAAGTTCCTGGCCAACTGGGTGCTGGTGGTACTTACCTTGGTACCCACGCTGCTCTACTACCTGAGCGTGTACTGGCTGGGCAACCCACCGGGCAATATCGACTCGGCTGCTGTGACGGGCTCCTACTTTGGGCTTTTGCTACTCAGCGGGGTACTTGTATCCATGGGCCTATGGGCTTCGTCTCTGAACGACAACCAGATCGTGGCCTTCGTGCTGGGTGTGTTCCTGGGGTTTGTGTGGTACGTAGGGCTGAGCTCGCTTTCTCAGCTCCTGGGTACGGGCACGCTGGCCTGGGGAGTGCAGTGGGTGGCCCTGGACGAGCAGTATCAGGCCCTGGGACGGGGCCTGATCGACTCGCGAAATATCGTGTACCTGCTCAGCCTTACGGCCTTCTTTCTGTGCTTGACTCACTGGCGCGTTGGGCGCTTGCGGAAGTAGTGGGGCTACCCGATCATGATCTTTTGTCCTCCTTTCCGGATCGACTCGTAGATAGCATCAATGACTTTCATGTCTCTAAGGGCTTCGTGCCCCGTCATGTTCGGGTCGGGTTTGTTATCCAAAATACATTCCGCCAGCCCGTCCATCTGTGCCGTCTGGTGGGTTATTACGGGCTGGTTAAGGGGACCCTTGTGCGTGCGGCCTTTGATGGGCCCGTAGCCAAAAGCCGGGTCTAGCTCCGCAAAGCCTTTTTCGCCGACCACGTACAGGCGGCCCAGGTTGTTGAAGTTGTAGGTAGTACTACAGGTAGCAATGGCTCCGCCCGGAAAGCCCATCTGAAACGTAATGGTTTCGTCTACCTCGGCAAATTTTACCGGGTCGGTTTTGATCTCCTGGGCCGTCACCCACAGCGGCTCTTCTCCGGTACCGTAGCGGGCACCGTTGATGGCATAAATGCCCACGTCCATCAGCGCACCGCCGCCCGCCAGGGCCTTTTTGAGCCGCCACTGGGTTGGGTCGCCGATCTTGAAGCCGCAGGTATTATCCACAAACAGGATGGTACCCAGCTCACCCGCTTCGCGCATCCGGATCACCTCGCGGGTGTGGGGCTCAAAATGCAGACGGTAGCCCACGTACAGCTTCATGCCCGCTTTCTCGCAGGCCGTGATCATTTCCTGGGCCTGCTTGGCGGTGTCGGCCAGTGGCTTTTCACAGATCACGTGCTTGCCCGCCGCGGCTACCTGCATCACGTGCTGGTGGTGCAGCGAATTGGGCGTAATGATGTACACGGCGTCGATGTCCGGATTGTTCTTGAGCTGGCTGACGGTTTGGTAGTTGTAGATGTTCTTATCCGGGATGTTGTACTTTTTTTTCCAGGCTTCGGCTTTGGCCGGGGTACCCGTCACGATTCCCACCAGCTTGGCCCGCTGGCAACTTTCCATGGCCTCGGCTACGCGGGTGGCATAGCTACCCAGCCCCATGAGCGCTACCCGAAGCTGGCGGTCTGATTTTGGCAAGCTTGAAAGTACCCCCGCGCGGGCCGACGTAGCCCGTGAGAGTGCCGTGAGGCCCGCCCCCAACGAAAGGATTTGCAAAAAATCACGACGATTAGCCATAAAGTAGATGATTGTAGGTTGATATGAAAATAAGCATAACGGAAGCTACAAAAAGAACGCCATGCCTCCAAACTACTACCTGTGAAATACCACCAAGTACTCAAAAAGCCGGGTCGTGAAGGGGCCTCCTGCGTACAAAATAATTTAGTAAAAAAATATTGATCAATGGGAATCCGCCAAATGATCTTTGGTAGAAAATAGGGCGTATATAAGCCTACTGAATCAAAGGGGAATACCCGCCTTCGTGCCACCGGATACGTAGCCGGTACCAGCGCCTGGGGATTGACCTCATGGGTGAGGGTAATTGGTTGAGAGCTAGTTTAGTATGTCCGGTCTTCTATGATGAAAACAACATGAACTATGAAAAAAAAGTCAAAAAGCGACTAGGCGCAAGCGCCATCGGTGGGTTTGTCCGGTATAATACCAATCGTAATCCTACTTTTTTGCATTTTGCTATACACGCCAGTAAGAAATTTGTTAGCTTGCCACTCTAGGCTTACCATTAACAAAGAAACCCTTGGCAACGCAAAAAGTAAAGTATTCAGAAGAAGACCTGGTCGCTTCGCTGAAACGAAATGAGCGCGCGGCTTTCGACTACTTATATGATCATTATTCCGGGGCTTTATTCAACGTAGTTTGTAAAGTGCTGAAGGATAGTGAGCGGTCGGAAGACGTCATGCAAGATGTATTTCTAAAAATTTGGAAAAGTATTGCCTCTTACAACTCTGAAAAAGGAAGGCTTTTTACCTGGATGCTGAACATTGCCCGCAACAGCGCCATTGACGCCGTGCGGGCAGAAGGCCGGGCACCCATCATGGATGATATACAAGAGCATTCAGCCTGGGCCGACCAAAGTGCCGTTTATCAACCCTCCTTATCTACGTTGGATCTAAAAGCGCTGGTAGAGAAACTCCGACCCGAACGAAAAATACTGGTGGATTTGGTGTACTTCCAGGGATATACCCAGGAGGAAGTAGCCGAGAAGCTTAGTATTCCACTGGGTACCGTCAAATCGCGGATCAGGACTGCATTACAAGATCTAAAAATTTTCTTTGCCGTATGAACATTCAAGCCTATATAGAGTCAGGCATTTTAGAAGAATACGTTCTGGGGACCGTTTCTCCCCAGGAAAAACAGGAAGTGGAGTGCCTGACGAAGATTTATCCGGAACTAAAGGAGGAACTGCTTACGCTGGAAGCCGCTCTGGAAAAATATGCTCAGGAACACCAAACGCCTCCCCCGGCCGATCTGAAAGATAAAATATTTGCTCAAATGAATTTTGAGCCCGTAGAAGAGCCCGCCGACGAAGTGGCTCCCACGGAAAGCCGGGTGGGGGTACTTAGCCCGGAACAAAAAGCGATCGTGCGGCCTTTGTGGTCCATGATGGCCGTGGCCGCCTCAGTGCTGCTGGCCATTGGTTTGGCCTGGGCCATCTACGAAATGTCCGATCTGAAGTTTCAGAACAAGCGCCTGGCTACCCAAATCAGCAACCTGGAAGAAACCGTGGCTTACAGTGGTACCCTGGCCCGTCTCTATCGGGACCCTACCTACAAAGTAGTGCGTATGGCTGGCGTAGCGAAGTCGCCGGAGAGCTCGGTGGTAGCCCTGTGGAACCAACAAACCAACGAGGTACTGCTGGACGTACAAAAACTACCCGTGGCACCCAGCGGCCGGCAGTACCAGCTCTGGAGCATCGTGAACGGCCAACCGGTAGACATGGGGGTACTTGAGCCCGCCTTCGACGGGAAGATCCTACGCATGAAAACCACCCAACCGGGCTCGGCGGCTTTTGCCATCACCCTGGAAAAAACGGGCGGCAGCCCCACCCCTTCCCTGGACGAAATGTACGTCATGGGGAGTGTCTAGGAAGGTAGGTACTTACGGGGTTTATATTTTTATAAGAGAGAGCCAGCCGCCCGCTGGCTCTCTCTGTTTTGAGGGAAACCAAGCCTTACTTAACCCAAATCCGCTGCGTTTGCTGCGAAGTACCTTGCACCACTCTGAGCAGGTACATGCCGGGCGACAAAGGTACCTGCGGATACAACGCCCACAGCCCCAGCACGTCACTTTCCAGCAGTTGGGCCGGAATGGCGCGGCCCAGGATGTCAAAGAGCTGGCCGCTGAGCTCGGTGGGTACATCGGGGCGCAGGTAAATGGGCTCGTGGGTACCTACCGGATTGGGAAATACCGAAAAAAATGGAGGCGTATCGCCCCGAAAAACAGCTACTGCCCGGGAGTAGTAGGTACTTCCGTCGGCCTGCTCGACCCGCACCCGGTAGTAGGTCGTTTGGGTTTCGGGAACGTCGTCAACGTAGCTGTACAAGCGGGGAAGGCCTCCGGTGGAGGTAAAGGTAGTCAGCTCCTGGTAGTTGGTAAGATCCACACTGCGCTGAAGCGTAAGGCGCTGGCTCTGCGGCGTAGTGGCCACGAGCCAGTGTAGCATTACCCGGTCCTGGACAGGGTAGGCCGCTAGGCTCCGCACCAGATTAGGAATGGCTAGTTGGCCATTGATCGAAAAAACCTCCGACACAGAACCCACCCGATGAGGTACCTGCCCCACCGCCCGGAGCCGGTAGCTGCCATCAGGTACCTGAGCCGGAATGGTAACGGCCACGGGGTTTTGGCTGGAAGTACCTACCGTGGCCACGTACTCGCCCTCCGCCGTGAGCAGCTCCATCTGTACCGGTGCGGCCGCCGAAGTACCTCCCGCCAGGTAGTAGGGTACCAGAAAGGTATGGCCCGGTGCCACGGCGGCGGGTACCACGCCCGTGTGCAGAAAGCTACGGGCCACCAGCGGTACCTGGCTGGCAAAAAAGCGCGCGTCCAGGTTGGTGTTCCAGGCCTGGGCGGCCAGGGTGAGGCCTTGCTCACCGTTGGTGATATTTTCAAAATGCCCGTTGGGGCGGTCTTTCTGGATCAGGTCCAGGTCGGGGCCCAGCCAGGCCTGGAAGCCGGGCGTTTGGGCCAGTTGTACCTGCGCGCTGCGGACGGGCGCGTAGGGAAGGTCGGCGTTGTAGCTGACGGTCGAGAGGGCAATCACCCACGGCATGGGGTACTCCAGCGCCTGGCGCGAGGCCTCGATCAGGTACTTGATGTTGGAAAAATACTCCTGCTGCGAGAGCTTCAGATGCACGGCGTCGTTCTCTCCGTGCGACCAGAGTACCGCCCGGATACCCAGCCAGGAATGGTAGTACCGCAAGCTGTTGGCGAGGTTGGCATAGGGTTGGCGGTTGGGCCAGGGCTTGCCTACGTAAATGTTGTTGGTATTTTTTCCCTGGGCGGCCTCGCGCCAGTTGATGGAGTTGGCGGCGGCCCAGCTGGCGTTCAAGAAACAGACCGGTACCCCCAGGCGCTTGACGAGCGAGTCGCCTAATTCGCCCCAGTACCAGGGGGTTTCACCCGTGGGGAATACGTCGCTGTCGGCCGTCATGGTACTGAACGTAGGGCTGGGCATGGGCGTATCCGGTGCCACCGTGATGTTCTCGACGTTGAGGTACTTGTTGAGGGTGTCAAAGCTAACTACCTGCTCGGACGTGGCTCCTTTCGCGCCCAAACCATACACGCCCATGGCGTTGGAATTGCCCGATACCAGGAATACTTCGCCCACGCCCACCCGTGCCACCACGACGGTGTCGCGCGGCTGCTGGTTGTAAATCCCCCGTACTTCCAGGCGGTACCAGCCGCCCCGAGCGGACAAAGTACCCCTAAAACTACCATCCTGATTCCCCGTCGATGCATATTCCGCCAGCGTAGTCCAGCTGGGCTCCGCAGAGGTACTTAGGCTCACCAGCCGGGCTTCGATGCGCTCGTAGGGCAGGTGTAGGTACCCCATCACGGGCACGGTGGCTTCGTTCTGGAGTGAGCGCTGGAAGACCGTATTGGTGGTGGGTAGGTTCACGACCAGCTGCGCTTGCGCAAAAAAGGGCTTTTGTAAACAAAAAAGACTAAGCAGTAGCCTTAATAGTTTAGTGAAGAAAAAGGGGGTAATTTTTTTTTGAACCATAGCTTGCCGCACGGATTACACATAGGGTATAACCTGCAAATCAACTACCTTGTTAATAAGTACCCTCATGAAAAATGCGCCCGAAAGCTCGGGCGCACCAGGTTTCTTTGTCAACATCTTTGAAGGTACCTTACAGACGTTTGTCTTACTCCACCGTTGTGGCTTTTTCCAAAGCCTGGGTGGTGGTAAAGTACTTCGTGATCATGTTGGGTACTTCCCAGGCGGGTAGTTTGCCGTCTTTGAGGTACTCCATGTACTTCTCGGCTACCTGCCCGAAGTGCGCTTCGTGGCCTACTTCGTAGCGGTCAGGAATGACGAGCTGCCAGCCTTTATCATTCTTTTTCAGCTCAACGCCGGGGTACTTGCTCTCGATCTGGGCTACTTGTTGCTGAAGCGTTTTTTCGTAGTCAGCTCCCGGATTGATGGGCTCAATGTACACGACGGGTTTGAAGTTCTGCTCTTTTCCCTGCCGGATCACCAGGTTGGCCTTCGAGCCGCGCATGATGGAGTAGTGCGTATCGCCGGTACCTTCGGGAGCCCGGAAGTTCCACTTCACGATCACCCGCGCGTGAATGCCTTTGAGGGTGTAATTTATCTCGCCGTTGGCATACACGCTCAGGGTGCTGTCCTTCACATTTTGGGCCAGGTAGCTGGGGTACTCGTCGGCCTGCGTCACGAGCTTAAACTGGCTGGGCGTCATCTTGGTAGGGGAGCGCCGGGCCGAAAGTATCTGTACGTCTTTGCGGTAGTCGAGGGGCGTTTCGGGGAAGCTGGCCCACTGGATCAGGTCCACCAGGTGGGTGGTTACGTCCACGATGCCTTCGCCCTGCTGCTTCACGTCGAAAAACCAACTCGGCCGCACCAGCGGCGCACCAGACACGTACTTAAAGATATGGTGAATGCTTTCCTTCACCACGGCGGGCTCTTCCAAAGTACCCTTTTGGAGTTCTCCGAATACCTCCGGGAGCTGGGCCAGTTCGCGTTGGAGGGCGTTGGTGATCTCGTAGCGCTCGGTCATGATGTCGTAGAGCAGCACGTTGTTTTTCTCGGCGCTGGCAAAGGCTTCCCGCAGCAGCGCAAAGCCCTGCGCGTCGATGGCCATGGGCTTGTCGGCCAGGACGTTGAGGCCCGCATCAACCGATTGCTTGATGTACGACGTCTTCTTTTGGTTATTCCCGGCCAGCACCACCACGTTGCCGGGCTTGTCTTTCAGCATTTTTTCAAAGAAATCGTCACTGGTGTATACCTTTTCTTCCCAGCTAGTAGGGTTTTCCTCCCGCGAATTGTACTGATTGATCTTGTCGAGGTAGGCTTGCACGTCGGGCCCGGCGGGCGCGTATACGTGTACATGCGGGTCAATGGCCTCGTACATCGACTTCTGCACCAGAGCGGCGTGGAAGTGACCGGGATCGACCACCATGAGGCTCAGCGAGCCGGTACTTTCGTTGGCGGTTTTGGTAGAATTACAGCTTTGCATAAAAACCAGCGAGGTAGCTACGGCCAGGACGGGCAAATAGTTCTTGATCATGAACGAAATAAATAGAAATGAAGACAGACGAGGTACTTTACGAAGGTACCCTAAAAACAGGACGAAATTTAGGAAAGACACACTGACTTAGAAACTAAAAAACGCTTTTTTTAGGATTGAGCATACCCTTTAGAAGCGTGCAATTCCTCTGAAATCGAGCCAGATCCTTTACAGACTGACTATAAACGTGCGATTCATCCTGAATCGACCTTTTCCCCAGGTACTTTCCCGAAAAGAACGGAGCTATTGAAGTACCTTAATCTAAACCAAAATATCCTTGACTACGTGGCCGTGGACGTCGGTGAGGCGGTAGCGTCGGCCCTGGCTTTTGTAGGTAAACTGCTCGTGGTCGATGCCCAGCAGGTGCAGCAAGGTAGCCTGGAAGTCATGCACGTGCACCGGATTTTGAACCACATTGTGCGCAAAGTCGTCGGTTTCGCCGTAGACCAGCCCCGGCTTCACGCCCCCGCCTGCCATCCACATGGTGAAGGCCCCGGGGTGGTGGTCGCGGCCGAAGGCTTCGGGGGTGAGCTTGCCCTGGCAGAAGCTGGTGCGGCCAAATTCGCCGCCCCATACCACCAGCGTGTCGTCCAGCAGGCCGCGCATTTTGAGGTCTTGTACCAAAGCCGCCGAAGCCTGGTCGGTTTGGCGGGTGGCGTTGCGGATGCCCTTCGAAAGGCTGCCGTGGTGGTCCCAGCCCAGGTGATAGAGCTGGACGAAACGCACGTCCTGCTCGGCCAGCCGCCTTGCCAGCAGGCAGTTATACGCAAACGAGCCGGGTACTTTCACGTCGGGGCCGTACATGTCCAGGATGTACTGGGGCTCCTGCGAGATGTCCGTCACGCCCGGTACGGCGGCCTGCATCCGGTAGGCCATTTCGTACTGCGTCAGGCGTGAGTCTACCTCGGGGTCCTGCCAGGTTTCGTTTTGGAGAAGATTCAATTCTTTGATAAAATCCAACGCCCGGCGGCGGTCCATGCGATCGAGACCGCCCGTCGACGACAGGTACAGCACGGGATCTTTGCCCGACATAAACTGCACGCCCTGGTGGTGCGAAGGCAAAAAACCGTTGCTCCAGGCCGAGGAGCTGATGGGCTGGTCGCCGCCCCCTTTGGAGAGCATCACGATGAACGACGGCAGGTTTTCGTTCAAACTACCCAGCCCGTAGCTAAGCCAGGAGCCCATGCAGGGGCGGCCGCTGAGCTGGTTGCCGGTTTGCATAAAAACCATGGCGGGCTCGTGGTTGATCTGCTCGGTGTACATGGACTTGACCAGGCAAATATCGTCCACGATCTGGCCCGTGTAGGGAAGCAAATCGCTGATGTAGGTACCATTGGCCCCGCGCTGGCTGAAGGTGGCGGCGGGCTGGGCCAGCGGGAAACTGTACTGGTTGGAGACCATGCCCGAAATACGGTTTTTGCCCACCACCGACGGCGGAATTTCCTGACCGTGCATTTCGGTGAGCTTGGGCTTGTACTCGAAAAGCTCCATCTGCGACGGCCCGCCGCTCTGGAAGAGGTAGATGACCCGCTTGGCTTTGGGCGCAAAGTGCGGCTTGCCCAGCGGACGGTTTTCGTCGGGTACCTGGGCGGCTTCGGCGGCAGGGGTACTTTCGGAAGTACCTTTTTGACAACCCATGAGCGACTGGAGCACCAACGTACCCAGGCCCAGTACGCTGCCGCGCAGGAAGTCGCGCCGCTGCTGAGAAAGTAGTAGTTGCCGAAGTTCTTCGTTCATGGTATCGGTTGGTTTTTGGGGTACTTTATTTCCTGGTCATGTACTCGTCGGTATTCATTACGGCGGCGGCTACGCGGGCCAGCGCGGCGGTTTCGGGCGTGGCGTAGCCGGTGGGTAGGGGGCTGTAGCCTACCGCCAGGTACTCCTGTACTTTTTGCGGGGCCTGCCGTAGGGTTTGATACTCCGTTTGGTACATCCGCTCAAGTACCTTCAGCTCTTGGGCGTTGGGGGCGCGGCCCGTCAGCAGGCGGTAGCCGTGGCGCAGCTGGTCGTGGAGCTGGGAGGTACTTTCCCGCTGCATGCGCAGGGCCACAAAGCGGGCTGCTTCCACAAACTGCGGGTCGTTGAGCAGCACCAGCGCCTGCAAGGGCGAGCTCGACTGCACACGCTTCACGGCGCAGAAGTTGCGGTCGGGCGCGTCGAAGATCAGCATGGAAGGCGGCGGGGAGGTACGTTTCCATACGGTGTAGATGCTCCGCCGGTAAAGGCCTTCGCCCGGCTCCTCCAGGTACTTGTAGCGCCACGACTTGTCACTGAGCTCGTCCCAGAGGCCCGCGGGCTGGTAGGGGTACACGCTCTTGCCGCCGATTTTCCCGGCCAATAATCCGCCCGAAGCCAGGGCGTTGTCGCGAATCATCTCGGCGGGCATTCGGTAGCGCGACGCCCGCGCCAGCCATACGTTTTGCGGGTCTTTGGTCCGGTGCTCGGGCGTGATCCGGGAGCTCTGGCGGTAGGTAGCCGAAAGCAGCATCCTTTTTTGCAGGGCTTTCAGGTTCCAGCCCGAGGCCCGAAACTGTACGGCCAGGTAGTCGAGCAGCTCGGGATGCGAGGGTAGTTCGCCCTGGTTGCCGAAGTCGTCGGTGGTTTTGACCAGCCCGCGCCCAAAGTAAAACTCCCAGAAGCGGTTGACCGCCACGCGGGCCGTGAGTGGGTTTTCGGGCAGCAGCAGCCACTGGGCCAGGCCCAGGCGGTTTTTGGGTAAATTTTCGGGAAACGCCAGCAAAGAACCGGGGGTACTTGGGTACACGCGCTCGCCGTAGCTGTCGTACACGCCGCGTTCGAGCACGTGCGTAGGCCGGGGCTGGGGTAGTTCGCCCATGACCATCACTTCCGGGAGGGAGTCAAGCTCGGTGGTGAGCTGGTGGCGCAGCTTAAGAAGAGGCGTTTCGCGCGCGCTGAGGTACTTTTGGCGTTGGGAGGGCGGTGCGGCGGCTACTTTGTTTTTGGCCAAAAGGTACTTTACCTCCGAAGCCGACAGTTCGTTGTCGAAGAGCATGAATTCGTCCAGCTCCCCGCCGGGTAGCGAGCGGTCGAGGTCGCGCATCCCGATGCGTACGCCGTTGAAGCGGCTCGACTTATGGATGTTGGGCCGGGAGCGGATGTTCTTCACCAGGTGGTCGTACTCGGTGGTGGTAGGTACCTTTTGGCCGTCGAGGTACAGGCTCATCCCCGCGGCCCGGCTGGAGCCGTCGTAGCTGGCGGCGAGGTGGTACCAGCGGTTGGGCTGCAGCGCGGAGGTACTTAGCACGCTGAGGGCGTCGTGCGGGAAGGCGTGCATGAGCCGGAAATTGACTTTATTGTCTAATAAAATCAGATCGTAGCCCTGGTTGCCGTAGCGCCAGGTGTCGGTATGGTAAACGAGCGTGGCTTTGTCGTAGACCTCGGGTACCTTCACCCAAAGCGAAATGGCGAACGGCTCGTGGCGCTCAAAGTACCCCACTTTATAGGGCGGCAGGTTGAGGCGGGTATCGGCGTTTATTTTCAGGGATTGGCCAAGTACCCCTTCGCCCGCTTCGGCAAAAAGTACCTCGGCGGGGGTACTTGGGTCGGCCAGGTTTACAAACTGCTCCACCGCGCGCGGGGCACCTTTGGGCTGAGGTACCTGCTTTTTGATCAATTTCTCAAAAGCCAGGTGCGCTACCAGCTTCTGTCCCAGCGAGGTACCCGGCGCTGCGGAGGTACTTGGTACTTGAGGGACTTTTTTTTCCTGCTGCGCAATGTGCTTTTTGAGCTCGGCAATTTTACGGTCGTGCTCGGGCTGGGTGAGCAGCAGCGTGGGGCCGGGCACCACGTCTTCGCCGCCGTAGTTGGGGCTGCCTTTTTCGAAGGTACTGTTAAAAAATGCGTAGAGCGAGTAGTAATCCTTCTGGCTGATGGGGTCGTACTTGTGATCGTGGCACTTGGCGCACTCCACGGTCAGGCCCAGGAAGGCCTTACCGAGCGTATTGGTGCGGTCGGTGACGTACTCCACGCGGTACTCTTCCTCAATGATCCCCGCCTCGGAGTTCTGCTTGTGGTTGCGGTTGAAGCCCGTGGCCAGAATCTGCTCCTGCGTGGCGTTGGGCAATAAATCCCCGGCCAGCTGCCAGCTGATGAATTTATCAAACGAAAGGTTACGGTTGAAAGCCGAAATGACCCAGTCGCGCCAGGGCGACATGTCGCGGTGCTTGTCGTCGAGGTAGCCGTGGCTGTCGGCAAAGCGGGCCACGTCGAGCCAATAGGCCGCCATGCGCTCGCCGTAGCGCACCGAGCGCAGGTACTTGTCTACCATCTTTTCGTAGGCCTGCGGCGAAGTATCCTGCACGAAGGCGTCGATGTCGGCTAGGGTTGGGGGTAGGCCGGTGAGGTCGAAGCTCACCCGGCGGATCAGCGTTTCGCGGTCGGCCTCGGGCGAGGGCGCGAGCCCCTGCTTTTCCAGTTTATTCAGTACAAAATAGTCGATCTCGTTCTTGGGCCAGTCGCGTTGCTTTACTTTAGGTAGTTTGGGCTCCTGAGGAGCCACAAAAGCCCAGTGCGGCTTGTACTCGGCCCCCTGGTCGATCCAGCGCACCAGCGTGGCTTTTTCCAGGGGCGTGAGCGTCAGGTGCGACTCGGGCGTGGGCATCACGGCGTCGGGGTCGGTGGTCAGGATGCGGTATACCAGCTCACTGCGCGAGGGGCGCCCCGGCTCGATGGCCTTGCGGCCGCTTTCGGTTTGTTTGTGGTAGGCAAAATCGGCCAGATCGAGGCGCAGGTCGGCTTTTTGCTTGGCTTGGTCGGGTCCGTGGCAGGCAAAGCATTTGTCCGAAAGGATGGGCTTCACGTGCAGGTTGTAGTCTACCGCTTCGGGTACCTCCTCCATGGCCGCGGCTACTTCCTCGGGGAGGTCCACCGAGGAACAGGAGGCCGCGAGTCCGGCCAGCAGAAGCATGAGTAAGCTACGGTACAGCATTCGGTTCAATCTTCTCTTTCCTGAAATAAAAGAAACCATTCTGCCTTTCCTACTTAACGTCGAAAAGGCTGGACATGTACTTAGGGATTGATTTTTAGCCCGTTTGAAAAGAAAACAATCCGCCATGCAACGAGCGGGCGGATTGTCTCTAAGAAATAGAAAATGCGTCTGATGCAGAAAACAGACAAGAAAGTACCCCCAAACTACGTACGCGAAAGTACCTTAAGGTCTTCATCGTCCAGGTGAAGGCTGGCGGCGGCGGTGTTTTCTTCCAGGTGCTTCACTGAGCCCGTGCCGGGAATGGGCAGCATGGCGGGCGAGCGCTGCAACAGCCAGGCCAGCGCTACCTGGTAGCTGGTGGCCCGGTGCTTTTGGGCTACCTGCTCCAGGGCTTTCTCGGCCGCCAGATTCCCGCTCGCCAGCGGGTACCAGGGGATAAAAGCGGCCCCGTTTTGTGCGCACCAGTCCAGCACGTCGTTCCATTTTTGCTGCGCGAAGTTGTACATATTTTGTACCGAAACTACCTCCACGCCCAACTCCTGCGCCTGCCGGATCTGCGCCACCGACACCTCTGAGAGGCCCAGGTGCCGGATCAGGCCGCGGTCCTGCTGCTCTTTCAGGAAACCCAGCGTGTCTTCGATGGGTACTTCTGGATCAAAGCGGTGGAGTTGGTAGAGGTCGATGCGCTCCAGGCGCAGGCGCTTCAAACTACCCTCCAGCGCCTCGCGCAGGTGGTCGGGGTGGCCGTTGATGGGCCACTGGTTGGGGCCGGTGCGCGTGAGCCCGCCCTTGGTAGCAATCACCAGGTCGTCGGGGTAGGGGTGGAGCGCTTCGGCAATGAGCTCTTCTGAGATGTGCGGTCCGTAGCTGTCGGCGGTGTCGATGAAGTTAATGCCCAGGTCAAGGGTCCGTTTCAGGGTCCGGATGGCTTCGGTTTTATCTTTGGGCGGGCCCCAGATGCCCTCGCCCGTGATGCGCATGGCCCCGTAGCCCAAGCGGTTGACGGTCAGGTCGCTGCCCAGGGTTAAGGTACCGGCGGCGTCTGCCTGGCTGGTGTTTTTTTTCATGGTACTGAATCGATCGATGATTAGATGTGTTCCTTCAACTGTACCCTCCTTTGTTTTGTTTGGGGCGCTTGGGGGTACTTTCTGGGCAGCATTAAAAATTTCATTTATTTTCTAAGTTTATTTTAATTAAATTCTAAACTCTTTTTAAGTAAAGGAATGCACCTTTGGGCTTTAATTTACTTGGATCGGCATTTTGGATAATTAACTCGGATCTGTGTTTGGATGGTACCTGTAAGTGTTGTGATTATTACGTTCAACGAAGCCCATATTTTGGCTAAAACGTTGCAATCGGTAAGCTGGGCAAGCGAAATTATAATAGTGGACTCAGGAAGTACCGACGGTACCGTGGAGGTGGCGCGGGCGCACGGCGCACGGGTACTACACCGGGCTTTCGACGGCTACGGCGCGCAGAAGCACTTTGCGGTGCAGCAGGCCACCCACGACTGGATCTTGTCATTGGATGCCGACGAGCTGGTTTCGGAGGAGCTGGGGCGGGAGATCCGGGAGCTACTGCGTACTGAGCCGCCACACCGGGGCTACCGCTTCCCGATTTCGCTCGTCTTTATGGGGCGAATGCTGCGCTATTCGGGCGAATACAACAAAAAATTCCTGCGGCTCTTTGATCGCCGGGCCGGCAACTTCACCACCGACCAGGTACACGAGCGGATTCAGCTACAGGGTACCATAGGTACTTTGCAGCAGCGGGTGTACCACTACAGCTACGAAAATTTGTCGGACTTCCTGGAAAAACAAAACCGGTACAGCTCGCTTTCGGCCCAAAAGCTCCTTCTTAAGGGCAAAAAAGCCTCGGCTCTGAAAACGGTGCTGCGTTTTCCGCTTACATTTCTGCGCATTTATGTACTGCGCTTTGGGGTACTTGATGGCTACCCCGGCTTCATGTGGGCCATGGTGATGGCCGCTTTCACTACTACCAAGTACGCCAAGCTACGCGAAATTGCGCTTTCCTGAACTCCCAAAGTACCTACTAACGACGAGCCCGGTTTGAATAGCAAAGCGAGGGTGCGGGTGCTGATGTACCACAAAGTAAGTGTGCAACAGCCCGACTACCTCACCGTCACCACTGAGCAGCTACGCGCCCAGCTGGCACATTTGCGGCAGCAGCAGTACGAGTTTATTACGGTACAGCAATGGCTCGACGCCTGGCAAGGTACCTCATCGCTTCCCCCAAAGCCCGTGCTCCTTACCTTCGACGACGCCTACCAAACTACCCTTACGCTGGCCGCGCCGATACTGCAAGAATTTGGCGCCAAGGCCACCATCTTTGTGCCTACGGCCTACGTAGGCCAGCATTCGGACTGGGACCAGGAGGCGGCCGCGCCGCTGCTGTCGGTAGAAGCCTTGCGCGGGCTCGACCCCGGTGCCTTTGAACTGGGCCTACACTCGCATCATCACCAAAACTATAAGTACCTCCCGGCGGAAGAGATGGCGGCGGATCTGGCCGCCTGCCTGCGTTTTTTTGAAACGCACCAACTACCTTTTGTGCGCGCCCTGGCTTATCCCTACGGTGGGCGGCCTAAAGGTACCTTGGCGCGCGAAGCCATGCGGCGGCTGTTTCGGGAGAAAGGCATTGCGGCGGCTTTTCGGATTGGCAACCGCCTCAACCGCGCAGTACCTCCCGACCCCTACGAACTCAACCGGATCGACGTGCGGGGTACGGACTCCCCGGCGGCCTTTGCCCGGAAAGTACGCTGGGGGAAGTGGTTCTGAATCCTGGAATTCCTTTGGCTCAATTCCTCTTTTCTTTTAAAAAAACATTTTGCAAAATTTGCCACCCGTTTGGCTCGTTAGTAGGCTATTCCCTCCGCTGTGCCTAGTGCATTCGAACAGTACGCATGAGTATGATTGATTTTTGTCCGCTTCCATGTACCGACACCGTATTCGTTTTGTGAGCCTTACTATGCTTGTTGCTGCTTTGGGGCAGGTACTTCTTTCGGGCGGCGCTCTGGCCCAGGCGGCTGACTCGGCGGCGGTGGTGCGGGCCACCTGGCCCGTGAGCCTCGACAGCCGTACTTCGTTCATCGACAAGCGCCTGGTGAATGTCTGGGGCGCTAATATTGGTTATAGCTGGGGCAAGCGGCGGCACAAAGTGACGCTGGGGTACTATTGGCTGGGGTACCAGGCCTCGCGGCGGCTCATCGAATGGGAAAAAGACCAAGCGCTACGCTTTCATCCCAACTACTATACCCAAACCGACCTCTACTACGTAAGTCCGGTTTACTGGTACAATTTTGTCAATAACGACCGCTGGCGGCTAAGTGCGCCCGTGGGTGTGGGGTACGGACGGGCGCGGGCGCTGCGGCGTGAGTTACTAACCGAGGCCGAGGAGCCGCAGTTTGTGCAGCGGTACGGGTTTGTGCCTATTCACGTGGGCGGCTACGGCGAATGGAAAGCAACCCGCTGGGCGGGTATCAGCGCGCAGGTAGGCTACCGCTGGGCGCTCAACGGCCGCCGCCTTACCGACAACTTCAACGGCATGTACTACAGCGTGGGGTACTCGGTTTACACGGCTTTTTTTCGCGACTGGCACGCTTTCCTGTTCAAGAAGCAACGTTTGCGGTCGCCGTTCTGGCCCCGGCGTACTAAAAAAGCCGCCGAACCGGCTACGCCTTAGCGTTGGGAAAGTACCTCCCTAAACATTTGAGGGCTCTCCAGTGTTTGGTTACAACACCTATGAAAACATTCCCCCTTTTGGTTCTGCTGCTTTTTCTGCTGCCCTTCTTCAGCGGAAAGCATAGCCATGCCTGCGCACAGGATTCGCTGAGCCAGTGGAAAATTCACCTCGACCGCCGCGCCTCGTTTCTGGGAGGAAATAAGCTAAACCTCTGGGGAGGTAGCATAGGCCGTACCTGGGGTCCCATGCAGCACGAACTGACGCTGGGCTACTACTGGGCCGGTGGATTTGGACGGCGACAGCTCAGCCGGACCGCCCGCGAACGAGCCCTAGACCAGGGGTTGGACTACTACTACCGTTCCGACTTGTTTTTTGGACGCGTAGGCTACTGGCACAGCTTCTTAAACCGAAAGCGCTGGAAGATCGGGGCACCGGTGGAGCTGGGACTCGGCCGCGCCGTGGCCGAACGCTTCTCGCTGGACGAAGAAAGCCTGGGCCTGCCTGAGGAGCGCTACTGGGTAGTGCCATTATCGGTAGCGGGCTACGGCGAGTGGGTTGCTACGCGCTGGGTGGGGCTGGGGCTACAGGCAGGCTACCGCAGAGATCTGCAAAACCGCGTGCCGGTACCCATCAATGGCCTTTACTACCGCATTCGGGTGCTCGTGTACCTGGATACCTACTTCGACTGGCGTGATTTTGTGTTTCGGGGTAAGCCGCTGCGCTCGCCTTTTTTTAAAAAGTAGCTTATTGGTTTGGGATAGGAAATGGAACATTTTCATTTCAAAGTAGGATTGTGCTGTTTCAGCTTCAAAATTAGTAGTCTATAATTTTGGTAGATTTTGTAAACTACCTACCTTTACTTACTTTTTGAACAAAACGAAAAAAAGCCAGGTAGCAGAGTAACAGCTCATTGCCTCCACGCATGCTTCGTTTGGCCAAGGTACCTCCAGTTTTAAAGCAACGCGTAAGTACCCAACGCTTAATAAGACAGGTACCTCCAGACAGTCCATTAATCAGCAACCATACACCAAACAGCCATCCAGTATGAAACCAATGTACCAGTACCTGGCGGGGCTCTTGCTCCTAAGTACCTTGTCTTTTGCCCAGGGGCCAGCCAAAACACTCCAGATCGAGGGCCAGGTAGCGGGCGTGCAAGAGGGCGTCATCTACCTGCAAAAGTTTCAGGATAAGAAATTTGTAAAAATAGATTCCAGCGCAATCAAAGGCGGGAAATTTAAGTTCTCTCCCGCGCTGCAGGTACCTGAGCTCTACAGCCTCACGCTGGACGAAAAGAAATCGCCCTACTACCTGTTTCTGGACGAGTCCGACAAAGTTACGGTGGCATTTGACACGGCGGCTTACTACCGAAACACCCAGGTACAGGGCTCCGCCTCACAGGCGTTGTACCTCGCTTACGAGCAAATGGAAGACGTCAAGATTGATGAATTCATCCGGCAGCATCCGCGCTCGCTGGTGTCGGCCTACGCGCTGTACCGGCATTTTTCGTACCGGCTGAGCCCCCAGGAGCTGGAGAGCAATGTCGCCTTGCTGGACGCTTCGCTGCATAACACTCCCTACATCCAAACGGTACGCGAGCTGATCGTGATCGGCAAGCGGGTGCAGGTAGGTAATCCGGCCATTGACTTCGTGATGAACGATACGGAGGGGAACCCGCTACGGCTGTCGGACCAGTACGGGGGGTACTTGCTGGTAGACTTCTGGGCGGCCTGGTGTGGGCCGTGCCGGCGAGAGAACCCCAACGTGGTGAAGGTCTACCAAAAGTACAAAGACCGGGGCTTCAGCGTACTGGGCGTATCGCTGGACCGCAGCAAAGAAAGCTGGCTGAAGGCCATTGAGAAGGATAACCTTACCTGGAAGCACGTGTCAGACCTGGCCTACTGGGACAGCGCCGCGGCCAAGCTGTATGGCATCCGGGCCATTCCGGCCAACTTCCTGCTGGACCCCAACGGCGTCATTGTGGCCCGTAACCTTCGGGCCGAAGAGCTGGAGGAGACCATCGAAAAGCTACTCGGCCAGAAGGAAACGAGCCAGGGCTCCAAATAAAAGCGGAGGTACTTGTAAGGTTTTCTATGAATCCCTTTTGCGAGAGGCGCTATCACCTCCGGCAAGAGGGATTTTTTTATATAAAGTACCTACCCAAAGTACCCCCCAAAACATACCAAATAAAGCTCTTTCGCATACAAAAAAGTACCGTTGGCAGGTAAACGGATTTGCAGCGGCTATTTTATTCTGAGGGAAGTACTACTATTGTGGGTAAATTAATGATCCTCAAAATGATAGCCCGCTCTGTATCCGCCCAGCCTGCTGGTACTTTTACTTCCAAACGAGGGTACTTTTGGGTAAGGAAAAGACTTGTTCTGCTAGCTCTGCTGGCCGTGGGTGTTTCGGTAGCCAAACTACCCGCCCAAACCCTCGCGCCCAAAGAGCCCCACATGGCGGGTTACGCCAGCTTTCTCCACCCGCTGGTAACGTTTAGCAAAGGTACTACGACGACCAACTTCAGTCCGGCCTACGTAGTAGGAGTGCCCATGGGGATCAACCTCTGGAAAAGTACCCACTTTGGTTTTTCGTTCGAGATCACGCCCTTCATACGGGCCGAAAACGGCATGAGCCGGATGTCAAATATCCTCTTTCATCCGGGGCTGCTGGTCAGCCTGGGCCACGGCTTCACGTTTGTGGGTCGGGCCGCTTTTGAAACCAACGGGCGCTACGGCTTCACGCCTGTGCTGAACAAAACCGTGATCCACGGCCAAAACATCAACTACTTCGTGGGTATGCCGATACCGATTCGCTTCGGCAACAACGCCCCCGCTTCCCTGACCATTGGTCTGCTCACGGGCATTACTTTCTAAGCCCGCTGAGCCGTTCATCACATTTAGGTACTTCCTGCTTGCGCAACTGGTTGCGTTGTGTCACTTTTGTAAGTGAGTACTCACTTTTCTTATGGCCAAAAAGAAAGCATTGATTTTAGAAGCCGCGCTTCGGCTTTTTGCGGAGCTGGGCTTCGACGCTACCCCCACGAGCCAGATTGCCCGCGAGGCCGGGGTGTCGGAAGGGCTGGTATTTCGGCACTTTACGAGCAAGGACGGCCTGATGGACGCCATTCTGGCCCTGGCCGATGAGCGCATGAAAAAGCAGGTAGCCGCCATTGCCCGCCTGCCGGAGCCGCTGGCGCAGATCCACGCCGTGATCGAACTACCCGGCAGGTTGCTGGGTGAAGAGCGGGAGTTCTGGAAGCTGCAATTTTCGCTCAAGTGGCAAAAAAAGTACCGCAACCAGTCCTACCAGCCCAGCGCGCACCACCTCGAGCTCGTGCAGATCGCGGCTCAGGCCTTCGAAAAGCTTGGGTACCCCGAGCCCGAAAAGGAGGTGGGCCTGCTGGTGCTGCTGCTGGACGGGCTGAGCAATCAGCTGCTTTCGCAGCCGGAGGGTAGTTTCGATACCACGCTGGTGGATTTTTTGAAATCAAAATACCAATGAAATTAAGCTTGTAAGGTACTTTATGCTCAACCTCCTCAAAAAAATTGTGTTTTACACCCTGGCCGGAACCCTGCTTCTGAGCCTTATTCTCATTCTCTTTATGCAACAAAAACAATTTGGTAAAAACCCTACGGGTACCCGGCTGGAACGGGTACAGCAGTCGCCCAACTACCGCGACGGGGCCTTTCAGAACCAGAGCCCTACGCCCGACCTGGCCGAAGGCGTTACCTATTGGCATATCCTGCGGCAGTACTTCAAGAAAGTAGAAGGCAAAGAACCGCTCGATACGCTGCCTTCGGTGAAAACCGACCTGAAGGTACCTTTGGCCGAAGCGCCCACGCTGGTGTGGTTTGGACATTCGTCGTACTTCATCCGGCTGGGTGGAAAAACCATCCTGGTAGACCCCGTGCTGAGTGGCTACGCGTCGCCGGTGTCGTTCTTTGGTAAAAACTACCTGGGCAGTAACGTGTACTCGGTGGATGATTTCCCGGAAATCGACGTCCTCATTATTACCCACGACCACTACGACCACCTGGACTACCAGACGGTCCTGAAGCTGAAATCCAAGGTAAAAAAAGTGGTTACTTCGCTGGGTGTGGGTGCGCACCTGGTGCACTGGGGCTACGACGAAGCCCTGATCTCGGAGCTGGACTGGTACGAGGAAGTAGCCGTAGATAGTACCCTCAAGCTCACCGCCGCCCCGGCGCGGCACTTTTCGGGGCGTAGCCTCAAACGCAACCAGACGCTCTGGTCGTCTTTTATGCTGCAAACGCCCGAGCATAAGATCTACCTGGGCGGTGACTCGGGCTACGACAAGCACTTTAAGGAGCTGGGCCAGCAGTACGGGCCTTTCGACCTGGCCGTGCTAGAATGCGGGCAGTACAACGCCTACTGGAAGTACATCCACATGATGCCCGAAGAAACCGCCCAGGCGGCCCTGGACCTGCGGGCCAAGGTACTTATGCCCGTACACTGGAGCAAGTTTACGCTGGCCCTGCACCCCTGGAACGAGCCCATCGAGCGGGTCACGAAGCAAGCGCAGACGCTGGGACTGCCTATCACCACTCCCAAGATTGGCGAAGCGGTGATCCTGGGCGAAAAGTACCCCGCGGAGAAGTGGTGGCGGCGCTGAGGTACCGGTGACTTCACCTACGAACTGGAATTTTTCGGAATCAGATTCCGAAAAATTCCTATATTCTTGCCTAATTCATTTAATCGACCCGGCTTTTCAGGTATCGGGTTCGATTCATAACACCGTAAAAAAGGTACCTTACTTCACAATCACGCCGTCAGCTACGAAGGTTAGCTCCTGCTTAGGTTCGGTAATTTTGGCAATTTCTTCCTTGCTTTTACCGGCGTCTTCGGCGTAGTGCTGCTGATCCGCCACCGAGATCACGCTTTTCTGCGCCAGGCCTTCGGCTACGACCGTTTTGCCCACGATGTCCTTGGGTACAAAAAAGCCGTAGTCTTTGAACGTCACGCGCATGGTTTCGCCGTTATCCAGTTTCATTTTCATCCAGCAGCCTTTGGCCTGGCACACCGACTCCACGGTACCCGTTACTTTGGTGTCCATTTTTTCTTTGCTCCCCATTTTGTCGGGTAGTTCAGCCGCGGCGATGGCTTTCTTGTCGTTGATTTTTTTGCCGAAATGCTCCTGGGCCGACGCGTAGCTGGCCAGCGACAAACAAAGCAGCAGAGTGAAAACACTTTTCATAAGTACCTGTATGGTTTAAAGTTGACGACTAATGATTTCTTATTCTTTAAGGAACGAAACATAACGCAAAAATAGTCATTCGTGAGGTGTTGCCACAGGAACAGGGATTCTTTTTCGTATTCGTATAAGTACCCTTCTTTCAATCCAGTACCTGCAGCCAGCCTTTGCAGCGGTTGCCCTGGGGCGTTACGATCTCGTAGAAGTAGGTACCGTTGGTCACGCCTTTGCCCCAGTCGTTCTGGTAGCTGGGGGTTTTGAGGAGCCGGTTGCCCCAGCGGCTGTAAATCTCCAGCGAGGAGTTGGCTACGGGTACCACAAAAGTCTCGTTTTTGCCGTCGCCATTAGGCGTAATGACATTCGGCAGAATCAGCGGCGGCTCGGCCACCATGGCCCGGCTGAGGGTAAGGGAGCAGCCGGATTTGTTATACACCGTGAGCGAGACCTCGTAAGTACCGGGCGGATCGTATACCATATTCTCGATGTCCTTGGTAGCCATGCTATTTCCCATTCCCACGTTCCACTCGTAGCGCTCGGCGTTGGCGGTGCGGTTTAGAAACTGGTACCGGATGGGCTCGCTACAGGCCGCTCCCGAAGGTACTATGTCAAAAGCGGGCTCGTAGGAGCGGTCGATCTGGATGGTGACCTGCTTGCTGGGGCGGCAGCCGTCGGCGTAGGTCCCTACTACGGTGTAGGTGGTGGTGCTGCTGGGCCTGGCCGTGACGGTCGCGCCCGTAGTGGCGCTCAGGGTGGAGTCGCCGGTCCAGGTGTATTGTACCGCACTGCCTGATGCCTGGAGGGTAGTAGACTGCCCGGCGCAGGCCAGCGCATCGGGGCTCACCGAGAAGTCGGGCTTGCTGTCGTCTACGGTAATGGTGATTTGTTTTTGGGGCGCGCAGCCGTCGGCATACTGGCCTTCTACAATGTAGGTAGTAGTCTGGCCTGGTGTAGCCACAATTTGGGTACCTACCGTGTCGCTGAGGGTAGTTGGGGGCGACCAGCGGTAGCGCTGGGCCGAACCGCCCACGCGGAGCGTCACCGACTGCCCCGTACAGACGGTCGTGTCCAGGCTAGCCACAAAATCGGGCTTGTTGTCGTCGATGGTTACCGTGACGGTCTTGTTCACCACGCAGCCCGATTCGTCCTTCACCGCCACCTGAAAAGGGGTAGTTTGGCTTACGGTAGCGATGGGGTTGGGGCTGGTGGGGTCACTGAGGCCCAGGGCGGGCGTCCAGCTGTACTGGGTACCCCCACTGGCCGACAGCGAAACGGGCTTGTTTTTACAAACGGTGGTGTCGCCTTTGGCGAGGGCGTTCAGGCTCGAAACCTTGATGGTCCGCGTCGCGACGTCCATGCGGGTACAGGTCAGGAGGTTGAAGGCTTTCAGCGTGACGGTATATTCGCCCGCCTGCTGGAAGGTATATTCCGATTGGTTGGCGTCGCGGGAGAAGCCGTTGCCGTTCACTTCCCAGGTGTATTCTACACCTCCTACGCTGGTATTGACAAACGAAAGCTTGAGTGGCGCGCAGCCTTGCACCACGTCTTTTCGGGTACCTTCGTACACGTCGAAGGCCGCCTTGAGGCGGTCGATGTCGATTTTAAAGGCCGCGTTATTACAGTTATCGCTTCGGTTGGCGGTCGACCAGGCGTTGGGGGTAGTGGGAAAACCCGCGCGCTCGCAGGCGCAGGTAGCGTGGTAGATCACCCCGTTCTTGTCGAAGCGACTGGTACCGCCGTCGACGTGGTCTCCCCGAATATCGTTGGGATTGCTAGGCGTAATGTTGCCAAAGTACGTAGCGTACAGCAGCGACTTGGCCCCGGCTTCCAGGATGGCGATGTAAAAATTATTTCCGTTGGTGGTACGTTGCAGAGCGTCGGTGGTGACGGCCATGCCCGCGGTGCTGCTGGAGACGTTGTGGTTGGTACGTACGTTCACCGCGCCGCCCCAGCCCGACAGGTAGATGTTGCCGCACTCGTTGACGAGCAGTGCCGTGGGCGAAATGTCGGGCGTACCCCGCCGCGAACCAATGACGGTGGAGAAAATGGTTCTGGACAGGCTAGGGTCCAGGGCGTGGATAAACTGCCCGCTGTTGGCATTGCTGTACACGCCCGCACTCACGGGGTAGTTACCCCGGCTGAGCCCTACCACGTGCACGTTGCCGCTAGGGTCGAGGTCGAGTAGGTAGGCACCGTCGGCGGCGTCGGTACCCAGGTAGGTTACCTGTACCAGCTTTTGGTTGTTAAAGCGGGCTACGAAGGCGTCTTCGGTACCTTTAAGCGCGGGCTGTAAGGCTCCGCTTTGTACGGGCAAGTCCACGCTTTTGGTGATGCCGGTAATGTACAAATCGCCCTCGGGGGTAGGTTTCAACGAAAAGGCCGCGTCGAACTCGTTGCCGCCAAAGTAGGTACTCCATTGCAGGGTACTTAGGTCCGAAGAGAGCTGCATCAGCACGGCATCCTGGCGGCCTTTGAGGGTACTTTGGACGGGGTTGCGCAGCGGAAAATTATCTGAGTTGGTAGAAGAAACCACCAGTACGTTGTCGTCTTTATCCACCACCACTTCGCCCCGGAAGCTATCGCCGTAGTTTTTGATCTGTACGTTAATAACGCTGCTGAGGCCGTCATTGCCGCGGCCGCCCACGTAGGTAGATCCCAGCAGGGTACGTCCGTCGCTGCTGAGCTTGGATACGAAAATATCGCTGCCATTGAGCAAATCAAGGCCACTGATGGGGCTAATACCGGCCCCGCCTCCGAAGCTCCGCTGAAAGGCCGTAGGTGTGGTGGCAAAATTAGTAGAAGAGGTGGTGCCGTAGATCAGTAGCTCGCCCTTGGCGTTCACGATCAGGCTGTTGGGGATGTCGGTGCTATTGCCGCCCAGGTAGGTTGCGTAGAGCAGCTGGGTACCTTCC
This sequence comes from Rhabdobacter roseus, assembly GCF_014202275.1. Classification (GTDB taxonomy): domain Bacteria; phylum Bacteroidota; class Bacteroidia; order Cytophagales; family Spirosomataceae; genus Rhabdobacter; species Rhabdobacter roseus. The sequence goes on from NZ_JACHGF010000001.1 coordinate 815,858, forward strand.
GGGTTGAACTTCATGATGGCGGCGTCTACCAGGCCGGCAAACTGTACCTGGTAAGCGCCCGTCGTGACCGGGAAGCTGGCTCCGAACACGGTACCTCCCGAGTACAGATTGCCGGCCGCGTCGTAGGTGGCGGTGTGGCCCCAGTTGTCGGGCAGGGAGCCCGAGTAGGTCGAGAAGATCAGCTCGGGATCGATCGTGAGCGGGTGCGCGTGGTTGTAGTCGGCGGGCAGCGTGAAGCGAAGTACCTTGTCTTCCAGCGTAAAGCGGGAGGGTACTTCCAGGGTACGTCCGTCGATCTCCTGAAAGGAGTACGGCTTGGCTTCTTTGAACTCACCCACGCTGGTTTTTACCACGGCCTGCCCGTGCTCGTTGAGCGAGAGATTCGACGCCCCTTCGTAGGCTAGCTTGATGCGCGAAGCATCCGCGCCGGGCTGCACAATGAACTCGTACTTGAGTGTAAACTGGTAGGCGTAAATCCGCAGGTCGATGCCTGGGTACAAGTTTTTGTAAAGTACCTCCCCAAAGGCCGATACCCCGCTCGCCCAGCGGCTGGGGTCATTGCCCACGAAGTAGTTGGCCGTAGAAGCATGGGGATGAAGCGTGGCGTGGGAAACGCCCGGGTTACTACCCTCAAAGCGCACCTCCACGCCATGAGCCCGGATGGAGGACGGCGTAAAGGGAAGCGGCCTCGCGCGCGGATCTTCTTCGGGTAGGGTACTTTTGCCGTGCCGGGACGTGATCTCGTGGGCGTCATAAAGTACGTACACCAGGGATTGTTTTTTCAGAAAAAGAAACCCGCCGGGCAAATCCGCCCTGAAAAGTACCTCCTGGTCCCACTGCCCCCGGTTCTGCACGAAACGCAGGCCTTCGGCAACTACTCCTCCTACCGTTCCCCAAACCAATAAGCCAAGTAAGCCAATACGTTGTAAAGTTTTCATCATACCAATACTGCTGACTGCTAATTATCTGACCAAATTACGAAAGTCAGACCAAAAAGCCCACCCAATGGTTGGAACTACTTGCTATTTAAATGCCGAAACGGAAATGATATTTTCACAAAACTCGTATTCCTGGGGCTGGTTGGAGCCCAGTAGAACCAACTGGCTGCCCACGATGGAGGTTACGTGGTCCAGGTACCAGCGGGTACCCTGGGCGTCGAGGTTGGAGGTAGGTTCGTCCAGAAAAACCACCGGAACGTCCGAAAGAAACGCCAGCCCCAGCTTAACGCGCTGCTTCATGCCCGACGAAAAGTGCCGGATCAGCTTGTAACGGGCCGGTACCAGCTGCACGAAATCCTCGAAGTCGGCGGCGGAAGCATTATTTTTCAAAGGCTTAAACTTTCGGTGGAAATCGACGAGCTCGCGCAGCGTGAACTCCTCGATGAGCTCCAGGTAGGGTGCGGCCAGGACCAGGTACTTGTACCAGCCGTCGATTTCCAGTTCCTGGCCGTTGGGCCGCAGGTACTTGATGGTACCTTCCGAGGCCGGTACCATGCCCGTCAGGAGTTGAAGAAGCGTGGATTTGCCGCTCCCGTTGGGGCCCACGAAGGTGTAGCTCTGGCCGGTATGGAGGTCCAGGCCTACGCCCCGCACGATCCACTCCGCTACGAATTTCTTACCGACTTCTTGGGCTATAATTTGCACTTTACGGATAAAGTAGGATCAGGATTTTGGAAAACTGCGTACGAATTTACGGAGAATCCTTCATTTAGAGGGGTAAACTCAAACGAAGAATTAAAACGAATATAAAAAAACAACGTAAGGAACTCCCCGGCGGTATCGCTCCGGGTTTCCTAAGTAGTCGGGGCGCAGGTACCTCTGAAGGTACTTTGGCAAAAAGAAAAGTACCGGGGCGCCGCCGCCCTTCAGAGCGGGAACCGTACCGAAATAGGGTACCTGTAGGTACCTGGCGGCGTGGAAACACCTACGATGATAAGGTACCCCCGGAGGTACTTTTTAACAAAAAAACCACGAAGCAGGTACTTGCTCAGTGGTTTTTTTTCTAAGAAAATCCGGTCAAACGGCAACCGGGTACCTTTACTCCATTTCGGCGCTGCCATTGACCTGGAGCGGGCTTTTCATAATACCCCGTTCGGAAGTACGGATAAAATTCACGATCTCGTCGCGCTCGTCGGAGGGAGGGAGCTCCAGCTCGATGAGGTGAAGGGCGTCGGCGTTGTTGAGGCCCTTCATGTATACGTAGCGGTAGATATTCTGGATCTCGGTGATCTGCTCGTTGCTGTAGCCCCGGCGCCGGAGCCCTACCGAATTGATACCGGCGTAGGAGATCGGCTCGCGGGCGGCTTTGGTGAAGGGAGGTACATCCTTGCGCACCAGGGAAGCGCCGGACACAAACGCGTGCGGGCCGATCTTGACAAACTGATGCACGGCGCTCATGGCACTTATAATGGCCCAGTCGTTGACGTGTACGTGGCCGGCCATTTGTACATTATTGCCAATGATGCAGTGGTTACCCACGCGGCAGTCATGGGCAATGTGGGCGTAAGCCATGACCAGGCAGTCGTGACCGATCTCGGTTTTCCAGTGCTCCGAAGTACCCCGGCTCACGGTAGCGTACTCCCGGATGGTCGTGTTGTCGCCTATCAGGGTAAGCGTATATTCGTCGTTGTATTTAAGGTCCTGAGGAATGGACGAAATCACCGCGCCGGGGTAGATACGGCAATTTTTGCCAATGCGCGCGCCTTCGTTAATGACCGCGTGAGAGGCCACCCAGGTACCTTCTCCTATTTCTACATCCTTGTGGATCATGGCGAAAGGCTCTACGACCACGTTGCGGGCGATTTTCGCCTCCGGATGAATGTATGCTAAGGGTTGTATCATTTTTTCTTTACAAGACTTGCAATCATGTCTGCCTCACACACCAGCTGTCCATTTACGTAGCCACGACCGCTCATCTTCACGATACCGCGCTTCATGGGAGTGGTAAACATGCATTTGAAGATAACGGTATCCCCGGGCACCACATTACGCCGGAAACGGCAATTTTCGATTCCGATGAGGTAGGGCCAGTAGTTCTCGGGGTCGGGTACGCTACTAAGTACCAGAATACCACCCGTTTGAGCCATGGCTTCCAGCTGAAGTACCCCTGGCATCACGGGGTTGCCCGGGAAGTGCCCCAGGAAGAACTGCTCGTTCATGGTGACGTTCTTGATCCCTACCACGCTGTTTTCGTCCAGGGCAATGATCTTGTCGATCATCTGGAAGGGGTAGCGGTGTGCCAGCAGCTGCGAGATTTGATTAATGTCCAGGATGGGCGGTTTCTCGGGAGTATACTGAGGGATGTCGCCTTTTCCGGACTTGATCAATTTCTTGATTTTCTTGGCCAGGGCTACGTTGGCGGCGTGGCCGGGACGAGCCGCCAAAATCTGCGCCTTGATGGGCCGCCCTACCAGGGCCAGGTCTCCGATCAGGTCCAGCAGCTTATGCCGGGCCATTTCGTTGGGGAAGTGGAGGTCTACGTTGTTCAGGATACCCCGGCTTTCGTTCACGCTTACCTTGGGCTTTTTCAAAAGGTCCGAGAGGTAGTCCAGCTCGCCTTCTTTGACGTCCCGGTCCACGATCACGATGGCGTTGGTGAGGTCGCCGCCCTTGATGAGATTCTGCTGGTGGAGCATCTCCAGCTCGTGCAGGAAGCAGAAGGTGCGGCACATGGCGATTTCCTCTTTGAAGAGCGAAATGTCGTTCAGCGAAGCGTGCTGGCTGTTGATGACGCGCGAGTTGTAGTCGACCATGACGGTCAGGCGGTAGTCTGACAGCGGCAGGGCTGCCATTTCGATATCTTTGTCCGCGTTTTTATAGTGCACATACTCCGGTACTTCGAAGTAGTTGCGGTAGGCATTTTGCTGTTCGGTACCCGCCTCTTGGAGGGCTTTCACGAAGTGGATGGAGCTACCATCCATGATGGGTGGCTCGGGGCCGTCCAGCTGGATCAGTACGTTGTCAATCTGCAAACCCACGAGGGCGGCCAGGGTATGTTCTACCGTATTGATGCGCGCGCCGTTCTGTTCAATCGTAGTTCCGCGCGAGAGGTCTACTACGTTGTCGACGTCGGCATCCACGATGGGCTGGCCGGGCAGGTCCACGCGCTGAAACTTATAGCCGTGGTTGGCGGGGGCGGGCACGAAGGTCATCGTAGCCTGTACACCCGTATGCAGGCCTACACCTGACACCGATACGGCCTGTTTAATGGTTTGTTGTTTTTCGTTCATTAGAATCTAGGAAGGGTATTCCTAATTAAGTCAGAAACCGGGGCCGGATACTTAAAAAGGACCCCGTCGTTTTGGTACTAAAATTGTGTTCGCGGTTGGTTCAGGTGCCTTATCAAGCGCTGATGCTCTGCATTCAAGGTACTTTACGTTTCGTTGGCGAGTTGCTGGTTTTTTTCCAGCTCTTTTAGGCGTTTTTCCAGCTCGGGCAAGCGGCGCAAGCTGGCCAGCGTACGTAGGTGCTCGCTGAGCTCACGGGCCGGGGAGCCCGACATCGACAAGCCCTCTTTCTTGATGGATTTCCCCAGGCCCGCCTGCGCGCCGATCTGGGTACCTTTAGCCAGGGAAATATGCCCCACCAGCCCGGCTTGCCCGGCAATCACGCAGCGCTCTCCTACCTTGGTGGAGCCCGATATTCCCGCCTGAGCGGCTACCACGGTGTTGGCGCCCAGTTCTACGTTGTGGGCGATCTGCACCAGGTTGTCGAGCTTGACGCCCCGCCGAATGATGGTGGAGCCCATGGTGGCGCAGTCGATGGTGGTATTGGCACCAATACTGACGGCATCCTCAATGATCACATTACCCAACTGCGGGATGGTCTTGTAGGAGCCGTCGGGCTGGGGCGCAAAACCAAAGCCATCGCTCCCGATGACGGCATTGGCAAAGATGGTGCAATCGCTGCCAATCACGGTGCGGTCGTAGATGCGTACCCCCGGGTGGATCACCGTGTTATTGCCGATCTGCACGTAGTCGCCCACGTAGGCATTGGGGTAAATCTTCACGTTTTCACCCAGCTGGCAGTGCTTGCCAATGTAGGAGAAAGCGCCCCGGTACCCGCCCTGGCCCAGGGTACTTCCTTCGCCCAGGTGACTGGGCTGCTCCACGCCCTGCTTGTGCTGGAAGGTCCATTTCTGATACTCTTCAAGGAGGCGGGTGAAAGCGCTGTAGGCGTTTTCGACCTGAATAAGGGAGGTATTGACGGGCTTACGAGGCTCAAAGGTTTTGTCTACAATAACCGCCGACGACTGCGTGGTGTAGAGATAGGGCTCGTATTTGGAATTGGCTAAAAAAGAGATGCAACCGGGCTGTCCTTCCTCAATTTTGGCCGCAGAATGGATCAGTACCGTATCGTCACCTACTACCTCTCCATTAAGCATCTGGGCTATTTGCCTGACCGTAAATTTCATGTTAGAATCAAATGAATTGTGCGTAATGCCCTTCTTTTCATTCCTAAAAAGGATTCCTCCGGCCTCGAATGGTAGACGTGGAATACCAACGGCATAACTATGCCCGCAAAGATACGTTTTTAGCCCAACTTACGTAATACTTACGTACAATCTTACTGAGTGCTTTGATCGTGGGCAGGTCGGAGGCCTCGGCTACGTCAAGTACCTGGCCGTGCTTCATTTTTACCCGGATGGGGTCGCCTTCGGTCACGTAAGCGGCATTGGTGGTTTGGCCTTCTACCAAAAAAAAGGACATCAATGCCTCCGGGATGCCATTTTCTGCAAGCTGCTTCCGGAGCGGAAGTAGTACTTCTTCGGTGGGCGGCTCGGCAAATAGCTGGATTTTGAACAACCGGCGGTTGAGCAGCATCTCGCACAGCGTGGCCAGCACGGGGTCGGGGTGCTGTGCCCATACCTTCACCGAAGCCCACACGTCGTTGTCGTCGAGGCGGGTAAAAGCCAGCAGGCACTCGGACTGCTCTGTGAAGTCTTGCAGGGTATACCGGTTTTTGAGGAAGCAGGCCAGGTCGGGCGTGGCAAACAATTCTGTACCCTGCTCAGTAAGCTCGCGGGCCCGCCGCACAATCTGCGTCAGCATGGCCTCAGCGCAGAGGGACGTTTTGTGCAGGTACACCTGCCAGTACATGAGCCGCCGGGCGTTCAGGAAGTTCTCGATGCTTAATAGCCCCTTTTCTTCCATGACGAGCTGGTCCTGGTGGATGTCGAGCATCTTGATGAGGCGGTCGGCCCCGATGGCTCCCTCGGCCACGCCGGTATAGAAGCAGTCGCGGTTGAGGTAGTCCATGCGGTCCATGTCCAGCTGGCTGGATATAAGCTGATGGAAGAAGCGCCGCGGGTAGGTACCTTCAAACATCTGAATGGCCATGTCGAGGCGGCCATTAAGCTGGTGGTTGAGCTTTTTCATCAGCAGCAGCGACAGCTGCTCGTGGGCAATGCCGGGCAGGAGGGTACTTTCGAGTACGTGCGAAAACGGTCCGTGGCCGATGTCGTGGAGCAAAATGGCCGTCTGGGCCGCTTCGCATTCCATTTCCCAGATCAGGTTCCCTTTTTGTTCCAGCGTACGCAAGGCCTGGCCCATCAGGTGCATGGCCCCCAGTGCGTGGTGAAAGCGCGTATGCAGCGCCCCCGGATACACGTACTCGGCCATTCCGAGCTGCTTGATCCGGCGCAAGCGCTGAAAGTAGGGGTGCTCCACCAGGTCAAAGAGCAGGTCAGAAGGAATGGTAATGAACCCGTAAACGGGGTCGTTGATGATTTTTCGTTTGTTCAAAGGGCTCGTTTTTTGCAAAAGTAGGAAACAACTCCCAGATGAAACCATTAATTGAAGCACTATGATTTGCAGATTACGCGCGAATGGCTAATTTTGCATTTGAAACTCGTAAAGAGTTGGGCCTATAGCTCATTCGGTTAGAGCAACTGACTCATAATCAGTAGGTGCCTGGTTCGATTCCAGGTGGGCCCACATTTTAAAGTACCTCAGCCTGGTATTGGGCTGAGGTACTTTGCTTTGGTACCTACGGCTCCGGGCAATCAGAGGGAAGTAAATCAGCGGGGGCCAGTGGGGCTGCCTTTTGGTTTGCAATAGGGTGAGATTCCAAGATGGGGCCTCTTGTTAAAGCAAAGCGGCTAGCCCAGGGGAGAAGACTTTCATTTTATATGTACGGAAAGGTACATCGTCGTGGCAAGGACCTGCCTGGTATTTCTACTGCCGTAGGCTCATTTAGGTGGTTCATGCCATTCTTCCTGCCCGCGGATTAGCGATCAATCTTCACAACGCTCCGCAGGTTTTCAATTTACTAAAAGTACCCCCAATCCCTTAGTCAAACTCTGGAAGCTGAATGCTAACGGATTCGAATTTATCCTCTTCATCACTAGCCCGGATGAAGTAGGCACGTTTGCCATCCGATGAAAAAGACGGGTTCACGTGCGCTACCCATTGCCAGGTTATTTTTGCGTTTTTCCATTGGGCCAATAGGGCGTAAGGGCGTGATTCCCCTCGTTGGTATAAATAGACCCTGGTAAAACCATCTGCCTCCGGTCTATAAAAATCACTTTCCCCGATATACCATTTTTTATTAGGCGATACTCCCACGTGCGTAGAGGTACCTCCTAACAATTCCATTTTTTTTCCATACAGGTCATACTGAAAGATTCTATTTTCCGGATCTTCCGTATCTACCCCAAACATACTGGCATTGTCAAACCAGACGACGTGCATCGGCCGTACTTTAATCCATCTGGGGGCGCTCCCGTCTGCCGAAACGATTCCGTGGAGGTCATGCCAGGGACCACTTGAGTCGCCCCGATACCGGTAATCAAACATGATGCTCGTATTCTGAGGGTTAGGCTCGAGATGTAGAATCTTAGTCTCAAAATCCGCAACCTTTTCATTTTGTTTTTTAAAAGCGGAGATAATGGCTGATTGTTGAATGACCTGGGTGCTTTTTCCTGTAAGGCAATTTAAGACATAGATACCTTCCTCCTCCAAATCATACGGCGTGCGTGATGGGTCGGGTATCAGCAGTCGGGCATTGCATTTGGAATAAAAGAGGAGATTCCCAAATGATTTATGACCTAACTCCCCGGCCATTTTCCCGAATACTGATTTTTGAGAATGGATATTATATATTTCAAAATCCTGAAAGTGGCTCACCTGAAAGGCGATCAGTGAATCATTGATCCAAAGGGCATTGGCTCCGTTATGGTTGTTGCACGCCACCTCCTTGATTTTGGTAACCACCTCCGTGTGCCTGTTTTTTAGCATCACTTCAGCCTTGACGGGAGGGGCTAAATGTCCTCCTGGTGCAATGGCCGGATATCGGATAAAACAAAGGTACTTGCCATCTGGGCTTTCTGGACTGGTATCATAAACGCTCAAAGCCGTACTCTCAGTGCCGTTATAAACCGCTTTCACCAAGCCGGAATAATCCTTTTGAGCTATCGATTCAAATCCAATCAGAAGATAAAAACATGCTAAGGCTTTTTTAAGTACTTTTGAAGCGATCATTAGAATGATGAATTAGTTGGTTAAAACTACCCCGGCTCTTTTGAACTTCATACGTACGTAGTCTGGCCAAGGTAAGCAAGTTTACTGTGTTGTAAAACCGGACCATCTGAGCCCCTATTCCACTTCCGCTCAATCGAGAATCATAAACGGATTTTAGGAATCGGACAACTTGTACTCATTTAATATACAGGTGGTGGGCTCCTGGTTAATGAAAAGACCCGCTAAAGCCTACATATACCCGGCCCATCCACGGAAACGTATTGGCTGCTCCTGCATTGGCCGTAACAATTTTAACGTAGCGGGTACCCGCGGGAAAGGAATCCACAGCGTAGGTACATTTGGCCAACGGATTGTTCGTCTGTCCCGAATATTCACTGAGATAGGCAGATCGGATCGTTTTTTGAACCGCCGCCAAAGAGGAATTCCACGACTGGCCGTCTGGAGAATAAAGAATAGTTAAGGAATCGGCTCCTTCGCCAAAGGCTACCACTTTCAATGATTTTACCTCATCGGCGCGGTATACCAATTCACCCGACCCGCTTGAGGCAGTGCGCACGGCCTGGTAATACTCTTCTTCCGTTTGCCGAAGTCGTGGCCACGCCTCCGTGCTGATCGTCAGGTTGGGGCTATGGGCATAGGTCTTTGAAAAGTCTTTCAGGTGATCGACCATCATCTTTCGATCGACTTTTAGTGGCCCAATCACGTTGGAGGCAGGCGTGGTACCATTCTCATTTTTCCCTTTTACCCGGTAATAGTAGCTTTCACCCGGACTTGCCGTGGCATCGGTAAACATAGGGTAAAAGTATAGATCAAAACTAATGTCCAGATCACCGCTGACATTTTCCCACGGGCCTGCTTTGGATTTGGCCCGCTCTACCTCATAATATCTCGCACCCGGTGAGGCTCTCCATTTCAGGGCTGCGTATACTTTCTCCGTACTCTCAAACAAAAACGGCGCGTCGACGGGGGCTGGCAAAGGGGGTACCTTCAAACCCCTGATTTTGTAGGAATACTCCCGAATGAGCATCAGGTTTTTGGATTCGTTGAAATAGTCGCCGCTGTCAAAACCCGGCCAACGGCTTCCTCCCCACCCGTAGCTATGAAAAAGTACATGTCCGCCAAGGCCTCCAGTGTACTGGTTTTTCATTAAACTCCACAGCAATCCGCCACTCGTGCCGGTCTTTTGCACCTGTTGTAACACCTGCTCGAAGCCCTCCATTCGCTGAAACTCATCCAAAAGCATTGGGCGTTTTCCTTTACAAACCTCCCATAACTGCTCCACGCTCCCCTGGTAGTTGGGATACTGGCGGGTTTTTACCAAATCAATAAGTGGGCACCGGTTCACCACATCGTCCACGAGTTGAGCCATCTGCGTAGTTCCATTGGCGCGGCGGGGGTCGGCGATCAGGTGATTGGGATCTATTTGTTTTAAAAAAGTAGCCATTTCGTTGATCCATTCGACCTTATCGTTGGGTACCTCGTTTCCAAACTCCCAGGCCAGAATAGAGGCATCGTCCCGGTACCGTTGTCCGGTAAAGTGATTTTTACGGTTGACCAAACTAGTCAGTAAATGTTTGAAACCGGCTTTGGATGCCGCAGAGGTGTAATAATCACCTCCCCCATGCAAGGCGCTGAAGGCTTTGGTGCCGCCCCAATAGTTATTTTCTTTTACCAGACAAAGAATGACCCGTATCCTGTACCGGTTGCATAGCTCCAGCATTTTGTCCATTCGGCGCAGGGCGGTTTCATTGTAGCTTTTAGGTCCCTCAACCAACGCCTCATACTTTCCCGTTCCGTCCGCTACGGTTATTCCCCAGGTTCTGAACACCGTTACGCCCATTTGTGCCATATCCTTGAAATGGCTCTCCATCTCGTAGGTAAGTTCCATCGGGTCATAGGCGTAGCCACTCGCCGGATTGGTGTTTTGGTAGCCATCATGGTGCCCGGTGATGTTGGGCGTATTAACGCCAATGAATCGGAATACCGTATTCCCATCGTACAGCTGATCCCCTCGCCGGGTAATAAAGCGTTCAAACGGCTGGGCCTGACTTGCTGCTTCCCAAAACGCCAAGAGGCAAAAAGTGAAAACCAAGCTAACTACATTTCTCATGCGAAGGCATTTAATAAGTGCAAAGTAAAAATTCCCAGCCCGTAAGATCAGGCTGGGAAGCAAGCAGGGATCAAAAACGACCAAATTCGGAGTACACATCAAACGGATCGCGTCCTTTGGCCATTTCGGCCCGGCTTTTGGCTTCGCTGGCAAACCATTCTTCGGCTAGTTCGAGCACTTCCAGGGTCTTTTCAAAAGGCACAATCACCACGCCGTCGTTATCGCCAAAGACATAATCGCCCGGATTCACCCGGAGCAGGCCGTCCATCCCTTTTACAAAAATCGGGATCTGGTAGTCGACGACCATGAAACGACCGAAGGCTTCCACCGGATTGCGGAAGCGGCAGAAGGTCGGGAAGTTCATGTCGATCAGGTAATTACTGTCGCGGGTGGAGCCATCAATGACCGCTCCCACGCAGCCATGTGCCGCGGCGGCCGTGGCCGATATTTCGCCAAATTGCCCACAGGACAAGTCCCCCTGGGTATCCCGAATCTGCACTACCCCCGGTGTCATGCTTTTGAACATACCCAAGCGAATATCATGTATTTTCCCGTCGCGACTGGGGGTGGCAATGCCGTGGCAGGTAAAGGCTGGCCCGGCTACCTTCATGGAGTGCAGCAGCGGGTAGACTCCGCTGGCCATGCATTGCGAGTGGTAGCCCAGATGCTCGAGCGCATCGGATACAAGCCCCGCGTATAATTTTAGATACCGGGACTGGATTTCCTGCCAATCATAGTTGAGTTCAAATTGGCGGATGGGGTACGCATTGGTGATAATTTCCATACAATACTGAGCGGTTTTATATTGATTATTTAACTTATTATTCCTTTCAATGATGAACGATAGGTGAGCAGTTGACCCTGCTGAGCTTCGGTTATAACCAAGCCAAGGTTTCCAGCGGGATCAAAAGCACAGTTAGTGGGATTGTGGCCGGGAAGGGCAAGAGCATGAGAGACTTTACCCAACTTATTGATCACCTGTATTTTACCCGTTCCATACACGGCTACGTACAAGTTGCCATCTTCGCCCATAGCCAGTCCGTCCGGCCCGCCGGGCCCCGCGGGGCCTTCTACCTGCGCCCAGACGTTGGCGTCTGTCCATTGACACGTTGTTTGCTCCCAGCCACCCTTCCAAATCCGATGCCGGTAGGTTTCGGCCACAAACAGCTGTTTACCGTCGGCACTAAAGGCCAGGCCGTTGGGGAAATACAGTCCTTGGGCGATTATGCGGGCAGTACCATCTATTGCCAGCACGGCCACATAGCCCGTTGGTTGCTGACGAGAGTCACCCGGGCAGGTGAATACCAGGTTCCCGGATTGATCAAAAGCCAGGTCGTTAGGGGCGTTCAAGGGTTTTCCATCCACCTGTTCCAGTAGTGTTTTGGTCAGGCCGGTGGCGGGGTCAAAAGCGCGGACGGCATTCTTTTCGGCATCACAAAACCAAAGCTCTCCGTTTTTGTGCAAGGCCAGTCCATTGGGTTTGCCGCCTACGTGGTAGCGTTTTAACTGCCCGTTTTGGAACTGTACTAAGCTTTGGCCCTGCAATTCAACGCCCCACAGACTTCCGTCTTTGGCAAAAACCGGACCTTCCGGAAAGGCAAGGCCCGAAGCCAGTACCTGCACGCGCTCAGACTGGGGGAGGGGATAAGCCTGGTGAATATGGCTGATTTCCTGATCGGTTAAGGCCCGGTCAAAAACGGCCAGTCCGGACAGGTCTCCGCAAAAGTCATTACCTATTTGACCCAATCGATGCACGGCGCCCACGGTGAAATCCGAGCCATCCTCTCCTCCGTCAAATATTCCCTGCGGATAGGCATAGGGGTTTCGACCTTCATGCGCATCAAAACGGCCGTTATGGTACGAACGAATTTGTTGTCCGTCGTAGGTCATGGCCACAAAAGTCCACTCATCGAGGAGCACGGGCGACTTCCCGATGGACACATCCACGCACCATTTTTCACCGACCGTTGGTCCGCCAATGCCCGAGATATGCCCGCATACCTGATCACTGCTGCCGTGCAGGCGGATGTTTAAAAAGAGACAATACTGTCGTTTTCGCTGGGTTTCGTTCCACATACCCGCAATGGCCTCACATTCGTGGGGCGTGGTACTTTTGAGCCCACGACGCACCCAGGCCAGCAGGGATACCTGAGCCTGAGGGCCGCGGATGTTGAGTCCCGGACATTCCTTTCGGGGAATGTGCAGGTAGGCATTTTCGGCAATTGTTACCGAGCCATTGGCTAGCACACCCTTTTTTGTAAGGGACAATTCGCCCGCTGCCCGTTGTAAAACATAGGGGTATTTTCCTTTAGCCCGAAAAGGATTTTTTCCCGCAAAGTCCCACAGACAAAGCAGGTTGGGGACTGTCTCCAAATAGCTTTTTGGGGCCAAAAGGGGTGAAGGTTGTAACATAAGATAACTTCCAGTCAGGGTTGTGTTTTTAAGAAAAATCCGTCGTTTCATGCTGGGCTATCCGTTGATCTTTATCAAAATAAACCCAGGCGGCCATGCTCAAAAGCAGCCCCCCGAGAATATACACGGCTGAAAGTCCCGCCAGTCCTTTGGAGAGACCCAGCGTTGGTTTGAGAATACCCAGCAGGTAGGGAGCCGATGCCCCGATTAGAAAGGCGCACGCCAGCACCAGGCCGTAAGCCGATGAGCGAATTTTTGGCGAGACTACCTCGTAGAGAGAAGCCACTATGTTTGAGTCGTACCAGCCACGAAACACCCCAAAAAGAAACAGCGCTGCATAGGTAAGCAGCTGGGTGGTGCCTAAGCTCATGACCAAAATGAAAGGGGCCGCCAAAAACAACCCGGCCGCTTGTACAATGACCCGACTTTTGGGCAGCCGTACGGCATAATGATCCGATAGTTTGGCACCCATCAAAACACCCAGAAAAGCGCCTATGTGGTGATAAAACAGAGAGGAAAATCCGGCATCGGTTAAAGACAGACCAAATTTATCGACCAGAAAGGTTGGCATCCAGGTCAGATACCCCACATTCACAAAGACCATGCAGCCAAAGGCTAGCGTGAGTAAAACCACCGTAGGCTTTTTGACAATGTGCGCGGCCGTTGCCAGCACTTCCCTTTTTACATTCTTTTGGGAAGCCACAAACGGGGTGTCCTTAGGGATCCGGAAAAAGATAACTCCCGCCAGCACAATGCCCAGCCCGCCAAACAAAAAGAAGGCATTTTGCCAGCCGTAATGCTGGCCAATGTACCCGGCAATCAGTCCGCTGAGGATGATGCCGGCATACACGGCAGTTTGATGAATGGATAGGGCAAAGGCGCGGTTTTGGTGGTACTTTTCACCCAACAGGGCATTGGAAGAAGGCGCATAGAAAGCTTCGCCTCCTCCCGTAGCAATGCCGCGCAGCAAAATAAACTGGAGCAGCGTGACACAAAGCCCCGTAAATAAGGTGGCTACTGACCAGAAGAGCAGGCAAAAGCCAATGATGTTGCGCCGGGAAAAGCGGTCGCCCAGAAAGCCCGCAACGGGAACCAGCAGGCCATAAGTCCATACCAGCGAGGAGGCTATCAAACCCAGTTCGGCATCGGTAAACCCTAAATCTGCGCGAATCAAAGGCAAAACAACGCTAAAAATTTGTCGATCGGCCTGATTGAGGAAAAAAGCCAGCCAAAGCAGCACCAGCAATTCCCAGTGTTTAAAGCCACCGGATTGTACGGCAAGCGGCTCTTTTATCGGTAGTTCAGGAGGTGCGTTCATGGCTTAATTTCTTGTTTAGGGGCGTTCCAGGCGGATACTTCCAGCACGGCTTGGGCGGCCCCGGCAGGGTCTCGCCACAACACGTCCAGTTCAATAGTTCGGCTTTCGCCCGCGGCCAGCCAGTCAAAATTATCGGAGGCCGTGAAGGCCCGTTTGGTACCCGAAATGTCCACCTTTAGCATAAAGGCCGGGATTTTTCCGGTATTGGTTACCCGCAGCTTCACCACGCTTCGATCCGGGGCGGTCTTTTGTTCGGAAAGTTTAACCAGGGAAAGCTGGGTACTGGTTTTTTCAACCGAGGGTTTTAAAAACGGGCCCTTTTCCAGCGTAATCCAGTTGATAGGTTCGTTTACGTATTTTTTGTAAAAATCCGGCTCCTCCATTTTTGTCAACACCCGGGGGAAATAAAACGAACGCGAAAGCAGCTTTCCGCCCTGATCCTTGAATTCGAGCAGTACAAATAAATAGCGGTCAGTGTAGGTAGCCGGAATGTTAAAACTCCCCATATCCAACAGGGGGGTTATGGTAGCCCGGCTGCTGGCTTGTTGATGGATGGGCAATGTTTTACTGTAAAGGGGTTTAAACGAATCGTCCAGCACGCTGACTTGTACAGTACCCCGCAAATCGCTGGGCAATGCATGGGTAATTCGGGCGTTGAGGGGCAACGTTTCACCGGCCTTCCACAGCAGTCGCGGTAAATCAGCCGCTACGTGCGTGGGTTCATACGTTCTTTTCAGAAAGTAATAGGGCGCTGCCGCGTGACCAAACCAATCCATGAGCTGAATGGCAATTACGGGCCAGTGGCGTTTGAAAACCCAGGGCATCAATCCGGCCGTTACCGGGTAGTTCCCCTGCATTTTCTCCGAGAATATCTGATAAAATTCCCCCGCGCCTACCTGCGTGGCTTCCGAAATTGTTTCCAGTGACGGGTCTTTCATATCCGAAATATGCGAAGCCCGACTGAGCATCCGGGGCACCCGGCTGGGGCCATACTCGGTAAAATGGTGGGTAAACTCCGGATGCTTTTCGGCAAAATCATTCTCCCACATGTTGCCCAGGTCAAAAAACTCTTTTTCGGCCACCGTTTCCCGAAAGACGGCGGGCTCGGGAATGGAATGCATACCCGTTTCGGATACCCAGGCTTCGTACTTGTAGCTGCGGTTGTACCAGCTGGGGTCCATATCCGGGTAGGCGTGCATGCTACCGTCATCGGGTGTAGTACGAACAAAAAAGCGGGTTTTATCAAAAATATCCAGGTTGCGTTCCAAAATGCCGATGGTAGCCGCATTGCCGAAGGAGTAAGGGTTAAACTCATTGCCCCCGCACCAGACGGCCAGCGAAGGGTGGTTGCGAAGCCGAAAAATAGTTTGAACGACCTGGGCTTCCCATACGTCCTGCGGGTAACCCGGCGTATCCTGATTGCCAATCGGAAAATCCTGCCAGACCATGATGCCTAGCTCGTTGCAGATGCGGTAGAGGTGGTCCGTTTCAAGTAATCCGCCGCCCCAGATGCGGATAAGCTGGACGCCCATTTTTTGGGCTGCCTCTAGCGTCCATCGGTAGCGTTCGTAGGGTACATCCAGCAGAATATCCTGCGGGGTAAAATTCATGCCTTTCACAAAAAGCTTCTGCCCATTGACTACAAACTGCCAGTTTTCCCAACGGTCAAAGGTACGTGGTCCGGCCGTGGCTACCCGCTCAATCGTACGCAGCCCATAGTCAAAACGGAGCTGGTCGATGGGTTTCTGGTCTTTTTTTAGCGTTAGTTTTACCTCGTATAAATTTGCGTCCCCCAGTCCGTTCGGATTCCACAGGGCCGGATTCGCCAGGGTCAGGTCCTTTTCAAGCCAGTTTCTACCTTCGTACAAACTGAGTGGAAATTCCTGAATCAATGGCTTGGCCAATCGTTTAGCGGCCGGGTTTTTGGGTATCATTTCTACTTGTACACTCCATTTCCCCGGAGCAGGGTCGTAGCGGCTACCTTTTTCGTTGGGGTGATTAAGCTGGGTATTTTGCCAGGGATGCAGTGTTTTCCCGAGCGAGTGCGTATTGGCCAATATTTCCAGCGACAAATGAAGTTGGCCCTGCGTGGCGCTCAGGGATTGGGTAGTCAGGTAGGGCCTTTCCAGGTGGAAAGTCGGCATGATTTCGAGCCGCACGCCCTGCCACAGGCCAACACTGAAAAATGCCTCGCCACCGCTGCCGCCCGAGATCACCCAGGGCTTAATGATCTTCCCACTGGCCCGCGGATTAAAACCCGTGCGTTTGGAGTAATCGCGCTCCCCGGTACCTCCGATGCGGGGCAGGTCTTCCAGCCGGCTTGCTTTCTGGCCCCAGTTACCGGCCCGAACCTCCACAATCAGCTCGTTTTTTGCTTTCAAAAACCTACTCACCTCCACGGTCGGTCCGCCAAACATACCTTCATGTACGCCGAGCAGAGAATCATTGAGCCAGACCCGGGCAAAATAGTCGATGCCGTCAAAGCATAGAAAGGCCAGATCCGAATCGCTGAGTGTTGGTTTATCAAACGTTTTCTTATAGTACCATACCTTTTCATCCATAAACAGGTACTGCTCCGAATTTTTATGGTAGTAGGGGTGGGGCAATTTTCCGGCTTTGTAGTAGGACCAATGTACCGAGTTGGGAATGCTGGTCTCAAAGGGATCTTTCAAAGAGGTCAAATCTGACAAGGAGGCAATCGGCTGATCGGTGTGCCCCAGCGTCCAGCCTGGGCCGGACAAATCCACATGGGCCGCCCCGCTTCGTTCACTGATGCGGTAGGGCTGCCAGAGATTTTTTGCCGATTGACCAAAAGAAAAATGACCCGCAAGCAAGAGTATACTCAATAGTTTTTTCATCATTCATCGGGATTTGTAGGGTGAACCTTTGCCGTAGCCGCGCATCAGCAACATGCCCCCGTCAATGACCAGCGATGCGCCCGTCAGGTAGGTGCCCGAAGACAGCAGATCGACGACCACGGCGGCGATTTCCTCAGGTAGTCCAAAGCGAGCTGCCGGAATACCGTCTATGACCTCTTTAAAAAAAGAAGGATTGGCGCGCGCCTCAGCCGTCATGTCGGTTTCAATGGCACCCACCGCAAAGGTGTTGACGTTGATACCATGGGGAGCAAGCTCCAGCGCAACGGCCTGCATCAGGGTTTCCAGGGCACTTTTTGACGCCCCATAGGCCGCCTGTCCATAGTTGGGCCTGACCCCATTGACGGACGTAATGGAATAGATACTACCACCCGTTCCGCGACTAATCAGGTGGCGGGCAACGGTTTGGGTCAGGAAAAACGGGCCTTTGTAATTGACATTCATGAAATCATCCACGTCGGTTTCACGGGTATCCAGAAAATGTTTTTTATAAGATAACCCGGCGTTGTTGATCAGAAAATCAAAGGCCTGCATAGTTTCCCAGGCTTCGTTTCCCAGCCGGATGGCCTGTGCCGGATCGGCCAGGTCAGCCTGAAAAACATAGGCTTCACTTCCCAGAGCCACTACCTGATCGGCTACTGCCTGCGCTTCCGTTTGATTGTGCAGGTAATGTACGCCCACGGTGCAGCCTTCTTTGGCCAGTTGAAGCGCAATGGCTTTTCCGATGCCGCGCGAGGCTCCGGTGACGAGTGCTTTTTTTTTGGTCAGTCGCATACAGATTTAACTTAAACGCCACCCACGGTGGGGTACCAGTCGGGGCGGTAGGGGTCCTGGTGAAAACGAGCGTAGTAGTCGCCTTTTTCTTCGTAGTACTTTTCATAAAACTTCATTTTGTCCTCATCCAGGCGCACCCCAAGTCCCGGTCCCTGCGGCACTTTGATGCACCCGTCTTCGTAGGGCAGCGGGCCGCCTTCAATGATGTCGTCGGTGAGGTAGTGGTAGTGGGCATCGCCGGCGAAGGTCATGGTGGGTATGGTGGCCGCCGTATGCAGCATGGCCGCAAGCTCAACGCCAAACTCGGCCCCGCTGTGCATGGCTACTCCCAGATTAAAGGTATTGCAAACCGCCACCAGATCCTTGACGCCGCGCGGACCTTCCCAGTAGTGCAGATCCGTGAGTACAATATCCACGGCATTCATTTTGATGGCGGGAGCCAGGTCGTCAAAGCGGGCGGGGTACATATTGGTGGCAATGGGAATACGTACCTGCTGCCGCACGGCCGCGTTTCCATTGAGCCCCCAGGAAGGGTCTTCAAAGTATTCAATAGAAAGGTCTTCGAGCCGCTTACCCACCTGTACTGCCGTGGCGACCGACCACACGCCGTTGGGGTCAATCCGAAGGCCAAAATCGTCGCCCAATTGCTGGCGGCAAAGCTCCAGTACGCGGGCCTCTTCCAGGGGTTTCATCACGCCAGCTTTCAGCTTCATGGCGTTCACACCCAGGGTTTCGTGCAGCTCCACGCAGTAGTCGGCCAGATCTTCGGCCCGTTCGTCATGCCCCCCGCCGGGTCGGTCGTAACGCCAGAACAAGTAGGCAATCATGGGAATCTGATCGCGCACCTGCCCACCGATCAGATCGCTCATCGGACGGCCCAGGATTTTTCCCTGAATATCCAGGCAGGCCATTTCAAGGGCTGCATACAACCGGCTGTTGGACATGTAGTAAATGGAGCGCAGTACTTTGAGCTTCAGCGTTTCGAGGTGAAACGGATCGAGGCCCAGGATCCGGGGTTTGAGCTTCTGTAGGGCGGCCCGCTGATCGCCTCCGCCCACTTCTCCCAAACCCGTAATCCCTTCGTCGGTAATGACTTCCAGGATGGTACGAAGGAAATAGCCGGGATGTACACCCGTGTTGTGCCGTAGCTGCGCATTGAGCGGAATGGCCACGCAGCGGGTTCTAATGTCAATTATTTTCATGCGTTTTGTACTTTCTCTTCTAGGGAGTGAGCGTTAATTAAAAGAAATAGCTAGTTGATTTGGGGAATCTCTCTGGATGGAAAAAGGGTGTTCCGTGGTTTTGCCCTGGCGTGTCACTTTCACGACGTAATCGCCATAAAAGCCTTTGAACACATGTGTTTTATTGGAAACCGTTGCTTTAAAATTGGTTTTCCACTCCTGATTTAGTAAGGTATTCAGGGTGTGATAGGAAGGCTTAGGCTGTAGGCTTTCGTCCAAAAAGCCTCCCCGCCATTTGTCCTCTCCCGCCACGGCGGTCCCGTCGGCCACGTTCCACCAGATAATCGATTCCACGGCCGGGTGACTAAACCAGAGCCGGTAAAAATTTCGGGTCAGTTTGGCTTGGGTTTCCAATCCTTCGGGCGTGTTGGGTAAAGTAGGAATTGTTATTTCGGATACGTGAATCGGCAAATGATGCGTGCCGTATAAATCCAGCGCTTGGTAGAGATCCGCTGGTTTCATGGCTTTTCCGGCTACTACGCTGTGATGAAGCGCGTCACTAAAAAAATGAAATTGCAGTCCCAACCCGTCAATGCGTGCCCCTTTATGCTTTAAATGGCTAATCAGTAAATTAAAAGGTGTGTACTCCCGGTGGTAGTTTTGCCAGGATTCGGTCGTGACCTCGTTTAAAAAGAGTCGGGTCTCCGCCGGAAAATGACGCTGGGCCGTATGGAAGGCTTTGAGCGGATATTCGGGTGGCATCGGAATGGCCGGATGGTCTTTCAAAACTTCATTCACCACATCCCAGGTTTTGACCGTTTCCCCATACCGTTCCGCCAGTTGCTTGATCCGCTGATCAATTAGTGGCTGAATTTTACTGGTGTCTCTGGGTAACCAATCGGGTACTGCGTGGGTCGCATTGTCCCACACGAGGGTGTGCCCTTTGGGCGTGATGCCATTTTTCCGGCAAAAATCCAGCACTACGTCCGGCGGTGGGCGACGGTAGATTTCCGGACTACCAGCCTCATAGCGTAGCTTCCCTTGCTGAGGTTCGAGGGTCTTCCAGTAAAAGGGTACGCAGGCCAGGTTGAATAATTCTTTGAAAACGGTTTCGTAGCGTTGGTTCTGAGCCGGAGTCTTGAACCCGTGGAGCATGAAAATATTGGAACCGAATAAAAAGGCATGTTTAACCTGCTTCACTTCGATCTGAAAGGTACCCTTCGCATCGGGAAAATGCAGTGTGAATTCCCCTTTCCGATGGGCCTCAATCCCTTCCTGAATTCTTTTTTCCACCTCCGGCTGCGCCCAGAGCGAATCCAGCGCATGGGTTTGGGCAAAACCAACCCGTTGTAACAGAAGCAAAAGCAACAGTATTTTTTTCATATCCGATGGGGGTTTTTCAGTTAGTTCGCCTTTAATGAATGGGAATGATCTATCCTTACGACCAGCGAACGGGTAAAGGCGGGTATTTCTACCCGACTGCCGCTGCTTTTGCGGGCCACTGTCCAGGTATTCTTCCAGGGGTCATAAAACGAAATGCGCTTGGCTTTTTTGGGATGTAGGTTCAGTACCTGGGACGGAACGGGCTGCGGCATTTGACCTTCCAATAGTTCCGTTTTCCAATTGCACGTTGCATCCCGAATCCAGTATAGCGAAGTGGTTTTTCCTTCTAGTGCATAAATTTTCAGTGAGTTAACCCTTCGAGCCTCCGTAGCCTGGGCCTTTTGAGCTACGGGATCATACGCGGTGATGGCTTGTCGGAAGCGGCCAAAGTGCCACCACAGGTTATTTTTTTCAATGTAGTATTCCCAATGCCAGCTCTGACCGGGTGCGGCCGCGCCGGAAAAAAAGGGGGCAAATAACAAATCGTGCAGCAGGATACCGGCCGTGTCTTTGGCATACAGCCGCGAGGGCCCGGCATGGTGAGGTTCTACGGCACCAACTTCCGAAAGGATTACGGGTTTGTCGGGACTAAATGAACGCAGCGTGCGAACAGCGTCACTGGCCAGCTCGTCCATGGGTGCCTGACAAATGGGAAGAGCAGCGCCTTCGTCCAGGTAGCGATGTACCTGCGCAATGTCGTTGTCGGGTAGTTGCACATAGGTGCGGTAGAGTTCAAGGGAGGATGGATTGTCCATACTGCCCATGCTTTGCATCAACAACTGCCGGGGAAATTTAGCTTTGACCCTTGGGAGCATTTCTTTGGTCCAGTTCAGCAGCCGTTGTGGATCTTGCAGTGGCACGGCGTTTATTTCATTCCAGAGCTCCCAGCCCATCACTACCGGATTTTCTGCGTAGCGATGGGCCAGAAATTCAACACGATTCAGATAAAGGTCTTTTCCCTTTTTGGACTCAAAAAAGGACTCCATGGTTGGAACCTGCGAGGCGTAGGGTGGACGGTCGAAGGCCACTGAACCCGCAAAACGCGCCGGAGCGTTGGTTAGTTTTCTAAAATGTTCCAAGCAAAACTTGATGCGAATTCCGTACTTAGCCGCGAGTGCCACCAGGGCATCGGTCCGCTCAGCCAGGCCGGTATCATACACGCCGGGTCGGTCAGGCTCTACTTCAAAATGGGGGGCACTGAGCCATATGCGAGTATAGTTACCGCCATTTTGGGACAATTTTTGAAAATAACGTTCGTAATAATCACGAATGCCCTGTGTGTTTAACTCGGACCGGGGGAAGCAGATATTGGGGCCGACAGGGATGAATACCGAATCGTTTTCAAAAGCCAGGTATCGACTGTCCTGGGAACTGACTTTTACAAACCCGGCATTCTGGCCCTGCTGGTTTTTATCCCCGGCCAACCAGGGATAAAAACTAAGGAGGGCGATTAGTAAATGGAGTAGGTGCATTACCTGTTAGTTACGTACAAACAAACGGGTTAGGAATAGGATCAATAACTTACTTTGAAAGGTCTAATACCCCGGATTTTGATCGGTATTGGGATCCAGCGCGGTATTAAAGTTTAGCTCACCTACCGGAATGGGCCAGAAAAGATGCTTATCAGCTACATCTTTACCGGTTGCCTCTTTAATGACCTGCCGAAGTTTAGGAATGCCCAACCGTTTCAGATCCAGCCAGCGCTTGGCTTCGTACTGCGTTTCGTAGCCCCGCTCTTTCAAGACCAGGTCGTAGAAGGATGCTGCGGTATAATCGGCCAGTTTAAAATCGACAGCTGATGGCGAGGTGGGGGGCTGGCCATACGCCCGGCGGTGCACCTGATTGAGGGCTTCCAGAGCGGCGGCTGTCGGGGCATTATTGACGCGCGCATCCGCTTCGGCAAACAGTAGCAAGATATCCGCGTAACGGTAAATCGGAAAATCATTTCCCGCGGCAGTTTGGGTAGGAGCGAGCGGATCCGAGAATTTCTTGCACAACAGCGAATTGGCGCCCAGCCCAATATCCCAGGGATACCAGTTGTAGCGCTTGCGCAGATCAGCATCGTCCCAGTTCCTTTGCACCGGATTCGTCACTTTATCGCTATAATGGGCAAAAAAACCTCCGGCTCCATGGAGCCGGGCACCAGGATGGTGGGCAAACATGGCCAGGTACATGCCCTGGTTGTTTTGCCGGGTCATTTTTAGGTAAAGAATCTCTTCTGGGGAAGAAACGACTGTGGGGCCAAATATTTTTTCAAAATCCTCCGCAACCGTCACCGGAACGAGTGAAAAGCGCCCCGAGTCCATTACTTCTTTGGCTTTGCCCCGTGCTTCGGCGTAGCGGTTAAGGGTAAAGTAAACCTCTGCCAGCGCCGATTTGGCGGCCCATTTAGTGGCCCGGCCCACTTGGGCGGGAGTTTCGGGCAAATTTGTTTCGGCCTCGGTCAGGTCCGAAATAATCAGATTATAGACCTCCTGTACCGAGCTCTTGGGCACGTTAGGTTCGTTGAGCGTGGCCTCGGTACGGATGGGTACGGCACCCCAATTACGGACCAGCCAGAAATAATTGAACGCCCGCAGAAATTTGGCTTCAGCCACAAATTTAGCTACATCAGCCTGACTGATATTGGTCCCCTTAGGAGCATTCTCAATCACCAGATTGGCGTTGCGGATGGCCAGGTAAAACAGACGCCAGCCATCATCCGTGCGGGGGATGTTGGTACTATTCAGCCCCTGAAAATCACTAAGTACCTGGTAGCTGCCGCGCCCGTAGCTGTAATCGGTATAGGCTTCCAACTGTGCACCCAGTTGGCCGCTAATGTTGTTGGTGGCCCGTAGCTGCTCGTAAACCGCATTCACGGCCGTTTCTACTTCACCCGCCGTGTTATAAAATGTCTCCACCGCTACAGCCTTTGGCGCTTCCACCAAAATCGCCTCGCAGGCCATCAGCGCGAGCAGGGGTATAAGAAGGAATATTTTTTTCATCATGAATAGAGTCTAAGTTTTCAAAAAAGTGTGCTGCAAACGTTCCGGATCAAAACCCTACGCGGATACCGGCCGTTACCGCTTTGGAGGTGGGGTAGCTGTAATGGTCAATGCCCTGGCCCAGTGAATTGGCTCCGCCCTGCGAGTTGGTTTCGGGATCCCACCAGGAGTATTTGGTCAGCGTCAGCAGATTTTGACCACTCACAAACACCTGGGCATGACGGATACCTTTCACGCCCCAGGATTGAAGTGGCAGCTGATAGGCCAGCTGAATGGTCCGCAGCCTCAGATAAGAGCCATCCTCTACCATCCGGTCGGAGTAGTTGTAGGAATTGGAGCGGGAAATGATTGGGTATTTGGCGTTAGGATTGCTGGGTGACCAATGGTCTGTAAATACCTCGCGCGGCATATTCAATCCAAAGCCGTAGTCCAGCGTATTGTTGATGGAGCTCACATTCACCAGATCGTTGCCTTGGGTCCCCTGAATAAAGATAGTCAGTTCCAAACCTTTGTAATTCATGGTAGAATTTAATCCATAAATAAAATCCGGATTGGGATCGCCGATAATGGTCTTATCAAGCTGATTGATTATTCCGTCACCGTTTAAATCCTGGTATTTTTCTTTCCCTTGCTCCGTATACCCATCTCTTAAATAGCCGTAGAATACACTCATGGGCTCTCCCTCGCGTAGCAAATTAGCGGCATCGTTAATCAATGTCACGCCAATACTACCGCCCAGAATATCCGCTCCGTTGTAGAGTTTCACTACTTTGTTTCGGTTAAAGGAGATATTGCCGCCCAGATCCCAGGTAAAATCACCGTCCAAGATTCGGCTGTCCAACGAGAGCTCCAGACCCTTGTTCTGAATCTGCCCTACATTTTGAATGGTACTCGTAAAGCCAAAGCCGATGGGAAGTTGTACTGTATTTAATAGATCGCGGGTATTTTTGATGTAGTAATCGACCGTTACCCGGTAGCGATTATTGAAGAAAGCCGCATCTATTCCCAGGTCGGTTTGCTCGGTCGTTTCCCATTTCAGGTTTCCCGGTAGGCGCGTACCCGGGGCAAAGGTATTGTAGAGGGCATCCCCAAAAACCGTTTTACCAGCATTAAGATTATTCAGGGTAGCATACGCTCCTATCGCCTGACTTCCGGTTTTTCCCCAGCTAGCCCGAATTTTCAGGTCGGAAATGGTAGTACTTGTTCGTAAAAATTCTTCTTCCGAAAGACGCCAGGCCAAAGCCGCAGAAGGGAAAAATCCCCACTTGTTGCCTTCACTATACCGGGAAGAGCCATCGGCCCGAAAGCTTAGAGTGGCCAGGTATTTGCCCGCGTAGCTGTAATTGACCCGGCCCAAATACGATAGAAGCGTAGCAAAGGAGTAGCTCGAAGACGGAATGCCCGGAGTACCCGCCGCGCCCAAGTTATAGGTTTCGGTTATATCGCTCAAAAATCCAACGCCGGAGCCGCCCAGTGATTTATTGAGAAAATCCTGGTAGGTAAATCCCGCTACGGCCGAGATGTTATGTTTATCGCCCAACGTCTTGACATAGCTGATAGTATTTTCACTCAGGAGGCTCGTGCCCCGTGTCGCTGAGACGCTGGCGGAGCCCTGCGAATTGATAAAGGTCGTCTTGGTGTAGTTGTCGGTGCGGTCGTCGTTACTTTCTATCCCTCCCGAAATTTTGATGGTTAGTCCTTCGAATGGCTTGTAAAGTAGGGCCGCATTGGCCAGCACCCGGTTAGCATCTACTATGTCAGACTGCTCGTTAATATGGTTGAGCGGATTAGTTAATACATTGGAAATAAAAGGATAGGCTGTTGCCAATATGCGGTAGGAACCATCCTCGTTATAGGGCGTCAGGGTAGGAGGAGCCGATATAGCCGCCGAGATCATCGTCCCCCCCCGGTTACCCCCCGCATTGTTGCGACGTTGCGTCACAATGTTAGACAGCGTTGCTCCGTACTGAGCACTAAATTTTTTGCTTATGTCCGAGGTAATATTAGCGCGCAGCGAATACCGGTTGTAGTCGCTTCCCTTGATGATACCTTTCTGGGCAAAAGTGCTGCCGCCAATGGAGAACCGCGTTTTTTCATTGCCTCCGCTGATGGTCAGGTTGTGCGTTTGCATGGGCGCTTTCTGAAAGACCAGGTCTTGCCAGTCAAAGCTATCAGTAAAACCATCAATTTGTGCCTGCGTAAAGTAGGGGGCGAGTCCGTCGTTGGTAGCCTGGAGGTTGTAGAATTGGGCATACTCGCGCGCGTCCATCAGCTCTAACTTTTTGCGTAGCGATTGCTGACTATAGGTACCTTCGTAGTCTACCTGCATTTTACCGGCTTTGCCCTGCCGCGTGGTAATCAGCACGACGCCGTTGGCCCCACGCGAGCCGTAAATGGCCGTAGCGGAGGCGTCTTTGAGTATTTCAATGGACTCAATATCGCTGTTATTAAGAATGGTCGGATTGCTGCCGGAGGTCGGAAAGCCGTCTACCACGTATAACGGCTCGTTGCTCCCTTGTACGGAATTGGTTCCCCGAATTCGGACGCTCACTGCCGCGCCGGGAGCGCCGTTATTTTGGGTAACTTGTACGCCGGGGGCTCGTCCCGACATGGCCTGCAACACATTGGTGGCCGGAAATGCATTAATTTCTTTGGCTTTTACCTGTGCTAGTGAACCCGTCAAATCGCTCTTGCGCACCGTGCCGTAGCCTACCACTACTACCTCATCGAGCTGGCGGTCGTCTAGCGCAAGGCGAACCGTTAGTACGGATTGGTTCTGCACGGGAATTTCCTGGGGCAGGTACCCTACGAACGAAAAAACGAGTATTGCGTTCGGCCCCGACACTTCCAGCCGGAACGAGCCGTCTGCGTCGGTAGTGGTACCCTGCGTTGTACCTTTTGCCAGGATGCTCACCCCCGGTAGTGGGAGCAGATCCCCTTCGCCGGTTACGGTTCCGGTGATGGTTCGCGCCTGGCCCATGACCAGGGGACGGGCTCCCAACGTCAGGAGAACCAGAAGAATAATACATAGTGGTGGTTTCATAGGTAAAGGGCTAGTATTTTATTATATAAAATTACATTTTATTTTGTGAACAAATAAAAGATGTTTTGTCATATAATTCCAAATAATTACTTGTTTTTTAGTAAAAATGCTACAAAATAATTATCGTATTTTATAATATAAAAAAACCATCACTTTTAAAGTGATGGTTTGGTAAGAATAGGAGTCAATACCCGGCGGAATAAGGCTAGGCGAGGTTCGCGTTAATGGTCTCGGCGGCCGTCTGTAAATAGGCGACTAGCTGAGCTTTGGAAGTAGCCATGTACCGGTATTCGGGTAGGTAAACGCTAAGACTGGCTACGACCACTCCCTTTTTACGAATGGGTACGGCCAGCCCGACAATGTGCCGGTGCGAGATGGTCTGTAAGGCAAATTCTTCGCGCCGAATTTGGGCCAGTGCCCTGTACAAATCGGTTTGATTTAAGATTTCCGGCCAGATTTCCGGCCGGGGAAGTCCGAATTTTTGAATAAACCGTTCCAGCAAATCTGTGGGTAGCATGGCCAGCAGCATGCGCCCGGAGGCCGATTCGTAGGCTGGTTTTTCCTCCGCTGTCCGAACCTGGAGGTCCTGCTCGGCGAACGTGCGATGCACAATGAGCCGCTGGTCGTCCTTGAGAATGGCCAGCAGGCAGTTTTCGTTGGTGAGCCGGGTAAGATGGTCCATAGCCTGTTGTGAAGCTTCCATAAGGTCTTTCCGGTAAGCATCATTTCCCGTTAATACATAGGATTTGAAGCCCAGAATATACCCTTTTTTGACTCCTTGTTGCTCGACGTATCCCCGGCTGACCAGCGTTTTAAGAATATTGGCGCAGGTACCGTGGTTGAGTCCTAAACGATCCGCCAGTTCCCCCAGGGGTTTGGGGCGTTCCGGCTCGCTGGCAATAAGCTCCATTAGGTCTAGCGCTCGGTGAATGACTTGTATCATAAAGTTTAATTTTACAATACAAAAGTATTTAAAAGATTGAAGGCACAAAAGCATAGCTGGAAAAAGAAATAAAGGGTGATCAAAGCAGAGCCTGGGCCGAGAGATCTGGTAGCTGAGTCCCGACCAGGATTTGCCATCTCACTACCAGGGAAATGTTTGTAAAAATAGATTCTTCAAAGAGTGTTAATTTGTACCAACTTGTAGAATCTGATTCCAGGAGATAAGGAGGGAGATCAGCCTCTTCTCAAAATTTACACCTCTTTTGGGGATGGATTCAAGTAAGACTTTCAGCGGTAAGGCTTCTAAGTTTATAAATGTGATTTTTGGCAGCTTGATTCCTACCCAATTACAACTGTAATCATTTTGATTTAAGTAGTACATGAACACGTCGGATAACTTACCGGAAATAGCAATAATCACCCTTGGTCGTGACGCAAGTAACAGGGTTGTCTTGCCGAATCCCACCATCAGCCGCCACCACGCCCGGCTTATCGTGTGTTCGCCGAGTAGCTATATCTTTGAAGATTGTGGCAGCAAAAAGGGGATTTTTTTCGAGGATGCTCAGCATAACAAAGTACAGGTCACCCGGAAACTGGTCGATATTGACGATACCGTATGGCTGGCGGATAGCCGGTTTATTGTGAAAGACTTGTTGCCTGAATATCCGGAAAATATTTCCGAAAAGAGACCCCCTCGAAAAGATCCGCTGGATTTCACAGCGGAGTTTTCGGCCCTGCAACACGTATATGACGAGTATCCCCAATTGCGCAAAGCCTGCCGGAACCGCGAGAAAATGATCCGGCTGTGGAGTGTAGTAGGTAGTTCGATCATCGGAGTAGGTACCGTAGCCACGGCGGGTACCATGGGCTTATTGGCCATGCTATCCAGCGCGGGCCTCAGTATCCTGATCCCCACCCTCACGTCTCATTTGCTATCTACCGACGAAAAGCTCGAACTGCTGGAAAAAGAATACCGGCAGCGCTACCGCTGTCCCAATCCCGATTGCCGGGATGCTTTCGGCAGTCGGGAGTACGAGATGCTGGCGCGGCAAAAGACCTGCGGGCGGTGTAAAGCGGTATGGGTCAACTAATTTTTCTTTTTTTACTTACCTTTATTGTCTTCACCTGATATACAGAAAAATCGTCCCTATGACCCAAAAACTACCTGCCGACCAACACATGACCGACGTATTTGGTCGTTTCCAAAATGCAACGCCTACGCTGAGTGAACCCTACGGGCCTACAACGACCATCAGTAACCGGAAAAAGAACATCCTGGGTACGGCGGCGGTACTTTTGACGGGCGGAGCGGCCTTCGCCGCGATCAATTTTGAAAAAATTCGCGACTATGTGGAGGGAAAGGAGCTTTCTACCGACGAGGTACCTATGGTCCCCGAAGGGGAATTGCCCGCGGAGACTGCTACAACCACAGCCCCCGTACGTCCCCAAAGCACGGCACCTCTGCGACACCATACGGCCTCGGCGGTGCAAAACGGTACTATTACACCCACCGACACTATCAAGATCGCCGGGCAGGTCAGGGAAGAAATGCCTTTTGGAGAAGCCTACGCCGTGGCCCGTGAGGAAGTAGGTCCGGGCGGGATTTTTTCGTGGCACGGGCAGGTATTTAACACCTATACCGTTGAAGAATGGCGGGATTTGTCCCTGAGCCAGCGACAGGAGTTTTTGAGCGACGTAGGGTACCGGCCGACGCAAAGCACGGAGACGGTTGAATCGGAGCCAACCACGATTGCTACTATAAACGGTCAAGGTGAGACTGTTCAAGTACCTCCCATAGCCGACAATCCATCGAATGATGGGATCGAAACTATAGTAGCTGAGCCTGCCTATTTCGACCTCTTCATCAATGGACGGCCAGCCTTGGGAATCGACGATGACCATGATGGCATAGCCGATGCCATTGTGTTTTTGGACGAGCATTCTAACAACCTGATTGCCTTCGTGGATGCGGAAGGGGATGCCATGATCGATACGGTCATTCAGTTCGATACGATTAACCAGCAGGTCATTGGACAAGAAGCCATCGAGGTACCCTTCATGGCTGAGATTAGCAAATTAGAAATCCTGAGCAATTTGATTGAAACCAATGATAATCTAGGCTTGCGGGCAGATGCCGATGTAAACGTAGCTTACAACGACGACAACGACTACACCCATGAAGACGGGTATGTCAACGACGCCGACTTACCCGAGATGGACTAGTGACAGCATTTAAAAATACCCTGATTACCTGCCAGAAATGTGGCAAGCGGATTGCGGTTAAAGCGCGTGACTTTGAAAAGGGGGCCATTCAATGCACGCACACCGGCTGCGGGTACCTCAACCCGCTCGTTCAATCCTACTACGACGAACGTATCCTACTAGGATTGCCGTCTTTTGGCCATTTAGTCTACGTAGCAAATCCCGTGATGAAGTACCCTCTCCGCCTGGGTACTAACGTAATCGGCCATTCCCCTACCTGTGAGGTTGTGGTAGAGCGGTATGTCCACGAGGGCAAATGCTACATCAGTCGCAGGCACTGTACCCTTGAGGTACTTTTTAATAAATGGACGGGACGTTTTCGCTACCAACTGCAAGATGGCGCTTCCGACCTCGATTCACACCAGTATAAAAACAGTCTGAACGGTACCCAGCTCAACGGGTACCTGCTTCAGAACGGCGAGAAAATGGATCTCGTCGATCGGGGACTTCTGGGCCTGGGAGGAAAAGACGTATTTCGGCTTGAAGCCTACCTGATTCCCGAAAAAATGCTGGAGAGCTACCGGGTAACTAAAGCGATAGAACCGGATGAAACTCAGTAAAATGTTCCAAGTTTTTAAGAATGAAAGCACAATTCCATGACCATCACCATTGATACTCCGGTCACTTTTTCACTTATTGGTCAGCGGGTCAGTAATCAGGATTATGTGTACCCGGCCGATGAGTGGAGCCGCCTGTTTATTGTGTGCGACGGGATAGGAGGCTGGGATCAGGGAGAAGTAGCCAGCCAATTAGTGGCGGAGGCGGTAGCCCGCTTTATGCAGCAGCATCCTACCAACTGTATTAATGAAACCTATTTTGCCGAAGCGCTGGCAAGTGCCTACTACGATTTGAGGGAATTCCTCATAAAAAATCCCCTTTTGAGCAGACTGGGCAGTACCTTGGCCCTGTTACAACTAACCAATGCGGGAGCCACGGTAGTGCATATTGGCGATAGTCGGGTGTATCAAATACGCGGGGGGGCTATCTTGCACCAAACCCAGGATCATAAATATGTCCAGGAGCTGGTGTCCGAAGGCATTATCACCGAAGAGCAGGCCCTGCATCACCCCCGACGCAACTCGCTGAGCCGTTCGGTGGGCGTGGACTCCAATCGGTTTCCACCGCGGATGGATAAAGGAGAAATTACGCATCTGACTGACGTTCAGGCAGGCGACTATTTCTTTTTGTGTACGGATGGTGTTATAGAACAGATTGATGATCAAGCTTTAGGGAACATATTTTCCCGCTATGCTTTCTCTCAGGAAATTGTTAATCACTTGCTTACTCTCTGTAGTAATCTCACTCGGGACAACTACTCAGGCTGCCTGGTGAAGATAAAGAGTGTGAGTAAGGAGGAAACGAATTTTTCTTATTGACGTGTTCGAAAAGCAAGAGATGGAAGTAGCCCTATTTGCCTATCTATGATTGAATGATGTATTCTGCGAAATCCCTCCTCCACGGGGTGCTGTGCTTGTTTTTGGGTGTGTCCTTTGGTTGTCGGGAAACCAAAGCTAAAACAACCTATGCGGTGGTAGTGGGTATTTCGGATTATAAAATTACGGACTACCGTACCGGCGACCTCCGCTATGCCGATCAGGATGCCCGGCGTTTTGCGGCCTTTTTGCAAAGCGAGGCCGGGGGGCGGGTCCCCGTTACTAATATCAGGCTTCTGACCAACCAGTCGGCTACCAAATCTGCCATTCTGAACGCAATGGACCTTTTTAAAAAGGCCACCCCGCAGGATCGGGTCATTTTCTATTTTTCCGGTCACGGGCTGAAGGGAGGGTTTGTTCCCTACGACGTCAGTGCCATCGACCCCACGACTGTCTTACCCTACCAGGAGGTCAAAGCAAGGTTTAAGCCCTCGGCGGCCTCTATAAAACTCTGTATCGCCGATGCCTGCCTGTCGGGCGGCATGACTGCGCGCGCCGCCTGGCAGCAACCCGCCACCATAACTTCAACTACTGCCCAGGTGGTGCTCATGCTCTCCTCACGCTCCACCCAGTCGTCGGTGGAAAGTGGGGCTATCCAGGGCGGGGTATTTACTTTTTTTATGCTCAAAGGACTGCGGGGGGACGCTGATAGCAACCGGGATAGGACAGTGACCATCAGAGAACTTTACGACTACCTGTCTCCCCGCCTTAGACGCAGCACGCCCAACCTTCAAGCCCCCTTATTTTATGGAAAATTCTCCGACGAATTATCCCTTAGCAGGTTACAGTGAGAAAGTTGACCAAAATTCTTATTTTTGGGTGTCAAATCCCGAATATAGCCAGGCACCATTTTTATGAAGCAACCTTTACCCTCAAAATTTATCCCTTCTTTCTCTCGACTTCTCCTTTTCAGCTTAGCGGGCCTGATGCTGAGCTGCGCCTGGATCGAGCCTGATCTTAAAAGTCTTAAAACGTGTGCACTACCTACTTCCGTAACCACAGCAAGCGTTAGTCAATCAACGTATACATACGTCCTGGTTACTTCTGCATCGGCAGACGTCAAGAGCGTCGTCTGGAAGGTACAGCAGGGCAGTACGGTCATCACCCAGGCAGAACGAAGCGATACGACGGCTTTTATCCATACCTTCATTACCTCAGGTACTTACACGATCAATGCCGAAATAGAAACCGTTTGTGGCGAAAAAATCACGCGTACCCTCACCACCACTACGAGCATAAAAACCTGCATTCTTCCCTCGGCAATCGCGCCGACCGCGATCAGCAGCAGTACCTACCGCTACGCGTTGGTCACGGCTACGCCCGCCGATGTGAAAACCGTCACCTGGAAAGTGACCAACGGAGGAACTACCCTCACCCAAACCCAACGTACCGACACCAGTGCCTTCACCTATTCCTATGCCGCCGCGGGTACCTTCACCGTTACGGCGGATATTGAGTCGGTATGCGGAGAGAAAATCACCCGGTCGGTTAACACCACCGTCGAGCCCGGCATTTCTACTACGGCTAACTTCGCCGCCTGGAAAATGGGCGGATCGGGCAATGACATAGGCCGAAGTGTAGCGGTGGATGCGGCAAGTAATGCCTACGTGGTAGGTACCTATGGGGCCTCATTTACCTTCGGGACCACTACTATGAGCGTGGCCGGCAGTAACGATATTTTCATTGCCAAATACAACAGCAAGGGTGAGGGCGTCTGGATTCAGCGCATTACGGGCAACACCACCGACGAAGTAAAAGACGTCGTGATTGACGACAACGGCGATATCTATGTCACGGGGGAGGTGAGCCCCAACGCAGGCTACTACAACAGCCCCGATGATGTTCGGAACGGAAATGTGATTCGCAGAACGGTGAACGGCAACAGCGATGTATTCCTGGCAAAATACACCCGCGACGGCAGGTTGGTCTGGTTCAGAACCTACGGTGGGGGGAGCTCCGAAATAGGTACTTCCATTGCCTTGCATGCTACAGGGATTTATCTCACGGGGATCTTCGGTGCCCCAAGTACCGTCTTTGGTTCGATCACCTTGCCCGGCCTGGGTACTGATGGGAAATACGACATGTTCCTCACCAAGCTCTCGGCTAGCGGCGATGTGCTCTGGGCGGTATCGAGCGGCGGTTTTGAAAGCGACTTTGCCAGTAGTATTGTCGTTGATACCGATGGCAATGTCTACATGAGTGGAAGCTTCGAGTCGGCGGGGTCGTTCCGTTCGGCTTCGGGTGCCGTGGCTCAACATTCTTCCAATGTGACACCCGATATTTTTATTGCCAAATACAACTCCTTTGGCAATCTGGTAGCCTTTCACCGGGGCAACTCCGGTACCTTCGTTTACGGAAATAGCCTGGCCATTCATAATGGCGCGCTCTACGCCACCGGAATCATTGGCGGAAATAGGTATGGTAGCCTTACCGTGGATTACAGAGGGGGAGGAAATGATATTTTCCTGGCCAAATACAACCTGAATACGCTCAATGTCGAATGGGTAAGAACCGCGGGTGGCCCCGGCTTCGACGCGGGTAATAAGCTGGTATTCGACAACGCGGGCAACATCTACCTGGCGGGTTTGCTAAGCGACAATTGCCAGTTCGGCACTACCGTACTTCGGTCAGCGGGTGATACCGACGCTTTTTTGGCCCAATATGACACCAACGGCAATTTCCGTTTTGCCAAGGCGGTGGGCAGTTCGTCCGCCGACGGATACAATGCGCTGGCGGTCAATGGGGCGGGTAGCCTTATTTTTATGGTGGGCTTTTTCAATGGAACGATCAATCTGGGTAGTTCATCGCTTTCTACTTCCGGTGGCATGGACGTGCTGATTACCAGGTACCCCGATTAAAACCCAAGCTCCTATGAACGCTGCTTTTACTTCCTATGCTGATTTCCGCAAGCGCTACCCGATCCACTTTGGCGACGATAGTACCTGGCTCGGTACGGGTACTTACGGAAAAGTAATCAAGGTAGAGGATCAGGTAGAAACGGAGTGGGTGGCGATCAAAATCAGCGAATACCGGCACAACGACGCCAAGTCGCTTAAAGCCGAGGTAGAGCTGGCCCAAAAGGTACCCCGCCACGCCAATATTGCGCGTTACGATGCCTGTTACCGCCTCGAAACCGAAATGGGCCTGAGCGATTTTGCCATCATGAAGTACTATCCCGATGGCAACCTGGCCGACCTGCTCAAATCCCGGCAGCTCAGCGATGCCGAGCTCCGGGAACTCGTACGCGGCATCCTGGAGGGCCTGAAGGTACTTCACCAAAAGCGCATTGTGCATCGGGACTTTAAGCCCGCCAATATTCTGATTTCGAGGGATAACCGCGGCCGCCTGATCCCTAAAATCGCCGATTTTGGCCTGAGTAAGTTCGTCTCGGATGACGAAATCGATAGTTCGGACTTCGACCTGAGCGATGGCCGAGGTACCCCTTCCTATAAAGCCCCCGAGCAAATCGTGGGCGGGCGGGTTAGTTTCAACCTCGACTTGTGGGCTTTCGGGGTGATTTTGTACGAGATGATTACGGGCGAGAAACCTTTCAGCGCCCGAAGCCAATCGAGCGAACCTACCCAACGGCGCGAACTGGAACGCCAAATCACAGCCGTTCAGCTCCCCGAACGCCTCGATACAGTACCTGAGCCCTATCAAAGCATGATTCGTTTGTGTCTGGTCGGGGATATTCGCCAGCGGGTCCGCAAGCCGGAAGAGCTGTTGGCGTATTTGGAAAAACCAACCGCGCCCACAACTCCTGCCCGGCCCGGCGTCAAGCTCCTGCCCGCCGAAGAGTCGACGGATGTGTACGTGGCCCCAACGGCCACCCTTCCCGCGCCGAGCGACGCGGCTCAGGATAAAAAACCCAACAGGCCTGCGTCCGTGAATCTGGCAAAAAGCGCCCCTTTTTGGCTGAAAGGCGCCCTGGGGGCAGGGGTACTTCTCATCGCTTTATTGATTTGGACTTTCCGGTCGCCCTCCGAAAAAAAGGAACTGCCCGCCGGTGAAACAGGTACCTCCATGACCGTTTCCCAGGAAATAGCGACGACGGATCCCCGCCAAATTCAGGAGAAAAGTACTACCCAAGCGCCGCGGGAGGTACCTGTTAGCCAGGCCTCCGTGCTGCCAAATCCATTGAACGAAAACCGGAGCCCCACCAAAGAGTTACCCGAAGCAACTAAAAAAGTACCCTTGGAAAAAAAGCAAATGGAGTACGACGAGCTGATTCAGAAGGGGAACGAGCTGATCAGCAGTGCCAATAATAAACAGGCCGCGATGGAATCGTTCAGCAAAGCACGCCAACTAGCGGCCGAAAATGACCTAAATACCACGCAGGGTAACACGGCTTACACCATTTATTTTGAGAAAGGGAATCGGATCTACGAGCGTAGTGAGTACGAAGGGGCCAAAGCGTGGTTCAGGCTGGCGCAGTCGTTGCGTCAGACCGAAGAGGTAAGTCGCAAAATCAAAGATTGTGAAGTTAATCAATAAGCTACATGAAGAAAGCAGTTCTACTACTGGTTATAATGGGATTCAGCATTTGTACCCATGGGGCAAAAGGTACCTCTCCCGATGGGGCCAAAAAGGTACCTGTGCATTGGAAATTGGCCGACGACGAATACGACCGCTATAAAAAACGGGCGGATGCTTTTTTTGATCGGGGCGACTACCTGAACGCCCTTCGGCAATACCGCAATTGCCTCGAAGTACCTACCTATGAAAACGACCCTTACGCCAAGGGGCGAATCGCGCTGGTAGAAAAATTAGTGAAACTCCGGGAGGAAGCCCATAAAGCCTTAAACGCCGGAAAAGGCGAGGAAGCAGCCGGGCTTTTTGAACAGATCGTAATGGAAAACCCGAAGGATTCCATTACTAAAGTGAATCTGACCGACTACTGGACGGGAGAAGCTACCCGGTACTACGAACAACAAAACTACGAGGAAGCCAAAGTACGGTACCAGAAAGCGCTCCCATATGCCACCAAACCCGCCTTGATTCAGCTGCAGATTCAAAACAGCGAGGCCTTCATAAAACTGAAAGCCGACCAGAACCGAAAAGCCGAGGAGCCGTCCAAAAAAGCAGCCACTGGCTCACAAGATACTTCTTCGGTAGCTAGAAGTAAACCCAATAACTTGATCGATTCGCCCGAAAAAACAAAGTCCGCAAATGCAGCTACGAGAAATCACCGCCTTGGGCCCAAACTACTGGTAGGGGCGGTGGGTTTAGGCGCGGGAGCGTATGCCTACTCGCTCAATAAACAGTACCAAACGAAGCTCGATGAAGTCAATCGGATTGGCAAAATGACCGACCCTGACGGCGACCATATCATCATGACAGCCGGAGAGTATGACCAATGGCAAACGGCTTATAACGAAGCTAAGGACTCGAAGCGAAACCGGTCCAAGTTTGTGGCCTCGCTGGGGGTGGTCGGGGTGGCGGCCCTTACGGAGGTTCTGCTATTGGCGATTCCCAAATCCCGGAAATCCACCCGGATCAGTATTGAGTCGAGTACGCAAAGCCTGGGCCTGGGGGTACGCTATACTTTTAAATAAAGTAAGGGTTAAAAGTACTTATCGTAGGGGAAAGGCCGCTAGTTAAATCCCTGCTTCAGTAGCTTTTCGGCTTTTTGAGAATAGGTATGTCGCGGATCGTTAGAGATTCTGGTTAGCAGCTCTTTTGCCTCTTTTTTTCTTCCTTTTTTAAGGTACGCCAGGGCCACATACCACTCCGCTTTTTCGCGTGCGTTACGTTGTTGAGCCGTTTTGGTGAGGTTTTGCAGCGAATCCAGGGGCATTGATTTGTATTGCACGTCCGTCATTTCCTGCTCTGCCAAAGCCGACAGTTGCCCCGCATCCGAGGTACTTTTGATCTGCCAAGCCCACCAGCCTAAGCCCAGTACGAGCACGATGGAAGCCGCCACCGACCAGATCTGAAATAGCGTATTCGTTCTTCGAGCAGGATGTGTCTTTATGCGTTGGTTGGCTCGGTGGCGGGCGTTGCGTAGTTGTTTTTCAATGGCCATGGCCCGTAGCCCCAGATTCAATTTCTGATGCAGCTCCCATTCTTTCCTTAGATTCGCATCCGTCTCTAAATCTGCTTCAAAAGATCGTTTATCGGCCTCCGAAAGGGTGTCTTGGAGGTAGGATTCTATCCGGTCGAACTGCTCTTTATTCATCGACTTTTTTAGATTTGTTTTAGCAGCAATTGTTTGAGTTTTTCGGTGCAATCATATCGTTTTTGTTTCGTTGATGATTCCTTCATCCCTAGTTTTTCGGCGATCTCGCGGAGTGATAAATCATCCATATAAAACCACTCGATCAGCTGTCGACATTCGGCTTTCAAGTGAGCCAAGGCTGCGCGTACCTGAGCTACCAGCTCATGTCTTTCCAAGTCTTTTTGTAAATCGGTATCATGCACGGGGTCATACGCGTCTGGCAAGCTAGTCCGGGTTTTTAAGCGGCTGGAAGCGAGCTCGTTGAGCCACACTTTTTTGCAGTAATCAAAAATGACCGTCGTGATTTTGGCGTTTTCCTGAAACTGGTATTTTCCGGTTTCAATATTTAATAAAAAATTTAACAACCCTTTGTGAAAGGCATCTTCGGCGTCCATTTCGGAGCCGTTGTTGCGCACAACCCAATACTGAAACGGATTTTTTAATTCGCGGTAGAGATGATCATAAGCCCAGGCTTGCCGCATTTTGAGTGCATCATACAATTCGGACTGCGTAAAAGTGTTCAAATTGGGTGAAGACATGTAGTGCAAAGGTTACCTCTACAAACATAGGACAAAACCGACTGGTCTCAAAGGGAAGAAGGGAAGCCATCGTTCTAAGCAACTGCCTCGATTCTGGCTTCCCAACCCCAGCTCATGATGTGGATATAGTTATGTTTATAGGTGTGGATAAAAATATGCGTTTAGGTGTGGATAAATAGTAAGTTTATAGGTGTGGATATAGTATGCGTTGACAAAGGTACCTTCATGGGTAGGAGGAGCCTTGCGGTAAGGGGCCCTGCACGATGCGCCTATTGGCTATGGCTGATCGAGCTAATCTTCCCATTTGATAGTATATCCGGCGGGAAGCCAAAAGGTAAGTGAGGTAGGTAAACTTTTTTTTAGATTGCCTGAAGTAGGGTACCCGAAGGTAGTTAGTGAACATAAAAGTACCCCCTGATTGTACCTGTTCGGGTGGTGAACCGCCGCCGTGCGAGGGGACAGGAGGTAGATCAAGGGAAACTTATGTCAACTGCAACCCCGACGGGGTATAAGGATTATAGATGGAGGGAAATAGTTGTCAGCTGCAACCCCGACGGGGTGACAGGATTATAGATCAAAGGAAACACGCATCCGATAAAACCCCGAAGGGGTGACATGGAAGTGAGTACGTCTATACCTATTTTCTTATAAAAGGGCTACGTGTGTCCTGTACCCTCACGCGCGTCGGAAAAGCGTTAAGAGCTAATTCTCCCACCAAAAAGCATGAGGCGAATCAGTGCCGTAGGCACCCGATGTTTATAGCTAAAAGGGCCACCCAAATCCGCCCGCGTGCCTTTAGGTACGCAACGTGCGGCGGGTTGCGTACCTAAAGGCACGCGAGTTCCCTACCTATATCCTCTTCGCTATAAACATTCGACCGCTACGCGGCCAAGAAGGTGCGTTTGTAAACGCTTCTGAATCGTAAAGCAAATCCCACAAAAGGTACTTGGCTTTGGTAGATAAAAACTTTGCGCATTGCCTGATTATATTGATACCTTTAGAGGCTTATCGTATAGAGACCAAAAACGTGGGACAAACGCTGTATGACGCCTTCCAACTTTAGCTTTTTAGAAGCAGAGTATCCTATCCTATTCAACATCGGGCAGTCGGCGGAGTACCACCTCCATACCGACCCGGCATCCAGCCTGATGAAACAAAGGCTTTTCGCAGAACGCCTCACCATCAAGCCGCTAAAAGAAAAGGTAGACAAACTACCCCAGGCGCTGCTGGCCAAAGCCTTCCGCGGCGAGCTGGTACCCCAAGACTCCACCGACGAGCCCGCCCGCGTGCTGCTGGAGCGCATCAAGGCGCTGAAGCAGGAGAAAAGTACCCCTGCCCCAAAGCCGGCCCGGAAGAAAACCGCGGCTACAGGTACCTTGCCTAAAGGGGTACTTGCCAGGCCAGCCGAAAAGCCCCTCCCGGTCTACGCCCAGCCAGAAGAAGAGGCGTGGGTAGTACAGGAGGAAGGTACCCAGCTGGCCATGCACTTCGGCGAAAACAAACTCTAGTCCCCCAAAGTACCCCCTTATTCGCCCCTAAGTACCTCCGTCGGATTCGTCCGTGCGGCCTTGAGCGTCTGCGAACCGATGATCAGACCGGCCACCACCACGACCGCCAGCAGGCCAAAGAGCAGCTCTACGAGCTGCACCGGCCTGTGGTAGGGAAAGTGGGTGAGCACCACGTTTTCGAAGAAAAGGTACGTGACTGGCAGCGCGATGAGGGCCGCTACCGCCAGCAGTACCAGAAATCCGCGGCTCAGCAGGTAGATCAGGCTGCCGGAGCTGGCCCCCATCACCTTTCGGATGACGATCTCTTTGAGCCGGGTCTCGGTGGTGAATACCACCATGCCGAACAGGCCCATCGAGGCGATGGAAATGGCCAGGAAGGAAAGGAAGCCGATGATCTTGATCAGGACGGAAAATTCGCGGTAGGCCGCTTCGATGGCTTCGTCGTAAAATTCCGCCTCAAAGGGATGCACCTGGTCGATCTTCTTCCAGGTGGACTCGATCTTGGCCAACGTCGCGGGCAGGTCCGTACTTTTTATTTTGGCGTTGATGATGGCCGGGTCTTCGGGAGTCCAGGGCATAAAAGCCACCGGCCCGATGAGGTTATCGACCTTGCCGTAGTGAAAGTCTTTCATCACGCCCACGATGGTCATCCGGCGTCCATGTACCTTGAAGTTGCTGAAGGTGACTTCCTGCCCGATGGCTTTTTGGGGGTCGCGGGGGCTGATGTTAAATCGTTTTAAGAACTGCTGGTTCACGATCACTTCGCGGGCACCGTCGGCAGTAGTGGGGCGCGTCACAAAATTGCCCCCCGCCAGGAGCTGGTACCCATGCAGCGGCAGGTAGTTTTCGTCCACGTGGTTGGTCATGACCAGGGCCGAGTCCTGCGAATCCTGGTACTTCATGTAGCCGCCCCAGGCATTGCCCACGCTGGTAATGATCAAGGACCGCGACAAGCCCGTCACTTCCGGGATCTCGCTCAGTTCCTTGAGCAGCGCGTCGGGTTTATGGCCCTGCATAGGGATGTTCAGGATGTTCTCGGTATTGAAGCCCAGGTCGAAGGCCAGGATGTTTTTGTACTGCACGTAGCCAATGGCGGTGGTGGTGATGAAGATCAACGTGAAGGTGTACTGAATCACCGCCAGGGCGCGCCTACCGAGCCGTTGCGTCGGAGCGGTGGCGCGGAGGGTGAGGTACCTGAGTCCTTGCACCGACCAGGACGCCCGTGGTACGGCCGGTCCGCCGGTGCGGTTCCGGGCGGACTCATTCTTGAGCGCTTGGATGGCGCTGGCGTTCGAAAAGAACAGGGCGGGAACCAGGCCGGCCATAATCCCGACGGCCACCGAAAAAACGACGAAGGCTACCACCATCGTGGGCGTGAGGTCGAGCTTCACCATGCGCTGGATCTCCGGGGCCAGGTGGATGAGCTGCGGCCGCAAGAGAAGGAACAGGAAGAACGAAAGAAAAAGGGCGGCCAGGGAAAGGAGGATGGCCTCCACCAGAAACTGGTACCGTACCTGGCTTTTTTCGGCACCGATGGCTTTCCGAAGGCCTACTTCTTTGAAGCGGCGCATACCCCGGGCAATCGAAAGATTGGTGTAATTAAAACAGGCCGACAAGATCACCACCAAGGCTAGCCCGCCGAGCAGCCAGAGGACGAGCGGTGGTACGTGAGGGCCCACGGAGCCGCTCATGGAGCCGGAATGAAGATTCTCTCCGACCACGATGTCATATAAGGGGAGTAGTTCAAGCTGGATCTTCGTGTTTTCTTCCGCACGGTTTTCCTCCCGGGCCAGGGCGTCGAGCTGCGACTGGATAGCGGGCAGGTCGGCGGTGGGAGGCAGCAAAAGGTACACGGAGTTCGAAAACATGCTGGTCCATTTCTCGAAGTTTTGGTCGTGGCGGTTGAGCTGCTCGGCCGTTGACAGCGATACCAGCGCCTCAAACTGGATATGCGAAAAGAAGGGGAGGTCCTTCATGATACCGGTCACCTGGTAGTCCAGGGTATCCAGTTTGATCGCCCTGCCCAGCGCCGACTCGTGGCCAAACAGCTTTCGGGCGGCGGTCTCTGTGAGCACGATCGAGTACGGATCGCGTAGCGCCGTTTCGGGATTGCCCTCCAGCATCGGGAAGGTAAAGATCCTGAACACCGACGGCTCCGCCCAGAAGCCTTTGAGGGGAAGCGCGCGGTCGCCCACCTGCGCGTCCTGCGAGAAGTCGTTGCGCAGGATCGCCACTTCCTCCACGCCGGTCACTTTCTCCCGGATCAGCCTGCCGGTTTTGAGCGAGGTCGATGCATATTTGCCGCTGCCTTGCTCACCTTTGAACGTTGCTACGTTGGTGATGCGGTAGATCCGCTCACCCTGCTGGTTGAACCGGTCGTACGAGCGCAGGTCGAGCAGAAAGGCGATCAGCAGTAGCCCCACGGACATGCTGATGGCCAGGCCGACTATGTTGATGGACGAGAACAGTTTGTTGCGCATGACGTTGCGCCCCGATGTTTTGATGTAGCTTCCGAGCATGATCCGGTTGATAAAAAGGTTCGCCAAGGTGGGTTTTCGTACCGTATAGATTCTAAAAAACTTAAGGGCATCGATGATGTAGATCAGCTTCGCGCGCCGCGGCCCGAGGGCTTGTACATTGCGCTCGAAGTACTCGTTGAGGTCGCCCAGGAGGTCCTCCACGAGGCTGGGCTTGCAGTACCACGCCACGAAGCGCTGCGCCCAGGCGGGGGGCTGGGGTTGCTCTTTCATGCTATATTTTTTTCCAGACAAGCGACGGAATCCGATCCCAGAGCTGGTCGCGCAGCGACTTGGCGTGGACCAGGGCCGCCTTTCCCGCGGCCGTCAGTTGATAAAATCGTTTGCGCTTACCACCGCGCGCCTTGGTGGCTTCGCCCAGCTCACTTTTAAGAAGTCCTTTCTCTTCGAGCCGGTTGAGCACCGCATGGACCACGCCCAGCTTCACCGTGCGGCCCGTATGCGCCGAGAGCTCATCGCAGATCGCCACGCTGTAGGCTTCCTCCAGCAGCGCCGCTACCGTGAGCAGGACCAGTTCTTCGAATTCGCCGAGGTTTGTACCTTTCATCTCTTGTCATTAATTACCCAAATGTATGTAAAATGATTTTATTATACATACAAAGTAGTATAATAGTAGTGAGAAGGGCGGATTAATTTGTGTTAAGTGGTTGGTGGGTAGGGTACTTGGGTAGCGAAACAGGGGGTGCTTGCACGTACGTTTTCCTAACTCACAGCTCAAGTACCCTGCCCGCGTCGAAGCCCCGGTGCTCGCCCAGCTGCACGTAGCC
Organism: Rhabdobacter roseus; assembly: GCF_014202275.1. Taxonomy (GTDB): domain Bacteria; phylum Bacteroidota; class Bacteroidia; order Cytophagales; family Spirosomataceae; genus Rhabdobacter; species Rhabdobacter roseus. Next base: position 858,623 of record NZ_JACHGF010000001.1, read on the forward strand.
GAGCTGGTTGGTGAGCAGGCGGGTGCGGCCGATGCTGAAGTCAGGTACTTTACTATGGTGGTGGCCGTAGATCCAGTAGTCGGCGGAGGTACTTTCAATGAAGTCGTGGAGCTCTACGGCGAAGGCCTCGTTCAGCAGGCTGCCTTGGTACTGGCTAGGGTAGTTTAAAAGGGTAGGTACGTGGTGCGTGGCCACGAGCGTGGGGCCCGGATGGGCTTCGGCCAGTACCCGGCTCAGAAACGCCATGCTGTCGGCGTGGAGCTCGTTGAAGTACCGGGCCGAGAAGCGCTTGCCCTGGTACCTTATGCGGTGAAAATCGCTGACGTTGGCCTCGAGGAGGTAGTCGTGGGCGGGGCCGATGTGCCCCCAGAGCGTGGAGAAAAGGAGCCGGGCTTGACCGAGCGTGAGCGCCAGGTTATTGACCAGAAAGACGTTGCTCCGGATTTTCTCGTGCAAAGTACCCGAGCGGTAGGCGGCGTCGGACTGGTAGTACTCGTGGTTGCCGGGCAGCCAGTAGGTACTTTTGAAATGATCGGACAGGTACTTGAAAAACCATTTGTGCTGATCCAGGTACTGAAACGGCACCACATCCCCCGCCAGAACAAGTACCTCCGCCCGGGGCGGGATGGGGTTCGCTTTCAGGTACTCGGCGTTTTCCCGGAACTCCAGGTGTAGGTCGGAAAGGTACTGGATGGTCATGGTGGGAATAGGTTTGATGAAGTATTTCTTTTGATAAGCCTGCTAAAGGTACTTTGTTTACCCAATAATAGCACCAAAGGGACGGATCAACTTCTGGATGGTCTGCCCCTTTGATTTAAATACAAAAGTACCCTACTGCTTCACTACTTTATAGGTCATGACTTTCCCCTGGCTTTCGATGTGTAGCAGGTACATACCACCGGGCAACGTTCGCAGGTCGAGGTACTCTTCCGGCTCGCGGCTGGTGAGGCTACGGACCAAAGTACCCTGGAGCGTCAGGAGCCGGATGGTACGGGGCTGGGGCGCGTCAAACGTCAGGACGAGGTAGTCTTGGGTAGGGTTGGGCGCTACCGTGACCGACCGAAGTACCTCGGTGGGGGTACTGGTAATCACCTCCACCCGCACCGTATTGGGCGTTTCGACGATACCCGCGCCGCATTGGTTGGTCACCTGAAACAGCCGGTAGTACTGGCTCGGCGACGCCTGCTGCAGGGCAATGGTATCGGTAGGAGTATACGAATACCGGTTTTGGGTCGCCAGATCCGTACCGAAGCGGTACTGCCAGGGGCCGCCGCCTTCCAGCAATACCACAATGCGGGGGGTACTTACGCCGTCGTAGTAGACCGTCTCGGAGGCAAAGCGCGCCCGGGCTTTTTGGCTGGCCGGGATGGGGTAGGCGTAGGCACCGCTGGCGGTGTTGGGGTCGGAGGCGGCTACGCGTAGGCGGTACACCTGGCCCGAGGACAGGTCGGACGGAATAACCGCCCGCAGCGGCGAGGTACTACCAAGGGTGGCGATGGACCGGAAGCTGCGCCCGCTGGTGTCGGAGAGCTGCACGGTCAGGGCATTGCCCGCCGAGAAAGTACCCCTTTGTGTGTAGTGTACCACCACGGTGTCGCCGGGGCAAAAGCTGGCCGTGGCCCGGAAGTCCACCTTCGTGGTGGTGATGGCCCGCTCGCTGGGCGGATTGACCTCCACCGTAGCCCGGCCCGACACGCGCCCTTCGCCGCAGCTGTTGGTGACGGATGTCAGCGTGTAGGTAGTCGTTTGGGTAGGGCTGACGCGCACCACCGGCTCGGCGCTGGCCCCGTGAAAAGTACCCGTAGTGCCGTCAGAGAGGCGGTATTGCAGAAACTCGCTGCTGGGTTTGTTGCTCTTCAGGGTCAGGAAGGTACTTTCGCCGCTGTTGATGACGGTACCCCCGCTCAGGCTGATGTCGGCCTTGGTACCAATCCCCACGCTCAGCTGGGAGCTGAGGCTATAGCTGCGCAGGGTACCTCGGATCGCGTAGTTGCTGCCGCTCAGCACCGCCGGAATGGTGAGCACGCGCTGGCCGGAAAGTACCTGGGTGGAGTCCAGCACAAGTACCTTTCGGGTAGTGAGGTCCACGAGCTCGAAGCGGATGTAGTCCGTCGAAAGTTCTACGTCACCGAGTAGCTGGTAGTTCATGGTGAAGCTGCTCCCTTCGCAGACCAGGTAGCGGTCGGACGAAACGACGAGCCGGGGCCGTACCTGCACCGCCACCCGACCGGAGGTAGTACCGTAGCCGCACTGGTTATACACCGACTTCACGTAGTACTCCTGCGCTTTGGTGGGGATCACGTAGCGGCTTTCGGGATTGCTGTAAGGTGTAGTGCGGGTGTTGTCTTCGTACAGGACGGTCCAGGGGCCGGAGCCGGTGAGGGTAGTTTGTAAATAAAAGCCTTCGTTGGCGTCGACGATAATGGGCGCGGGCTTGGTGGACGTCAGCGTGGCCGTAGGAAGCGCCCCGATGAACACCTGAAATTGGTTGGAAACGGCGCCGTCGGACGAGGTAATGCGCAGCCAATAGGTACCTGGCTCCAGCGTGGCGGGAATACGGGTGGTAAACTGCCGGCTCGTTTCGCCGCTGGCGAGGGTCATGCAGTCATTGGTGCCATCGCGGTTGAGCTGCAACGAAAAGGTGGCGTTGCCAGCGCTCCCATAAAGTACCGCAAAAGGCACGATAAGGGGGCTGTTTTGGCAGTAGTACCGGCTGCTGCTGCCGTCGTATACATTGAGGCGGTAGGGAAGTACCCGGACGTACGTAGTTGCATTTATGGATGTCGTGCCGCAGCTGTTCGTGACCGATTTGAGGGTATAGGCGGTCGTTTTTCCAACGGCGGGCTTGACGGGAATATAACTGGAATACTGCCACTGGTACGTGTACGTGTAGTCGGTGGTCCCGTCAGAATACACGGCCGATGTCAAGCTACCCGAGGGTACACTGAAATACAGCTGTACGTCGTCTTTGGCCAAGTACTCAGAAGGGTACTCGGCGGTTCCGTACGGACTAATGGAAGCCTGGCTTACGGGCCGCTGCGCCTCGATGGAGTAGGTCTCGCTGAACAGGACGGGATTGGTGGACGTCACCCGGATCGAAGCGTAGGTAGAGCCATTACTGCTGCTGGCGGGGAGTTTTATTTTGTAGGTACCTCCTTCCTTTACGGTTCTGAGGGTTTGGTAGGTGCAGCAATCGGTATAGGCCTGAACGCTGAAAATATTATCAGCGGCAAAGGTACCGCTGGTCTTCACCACCAGCTCGATGCTGTCCTGAGCACAGACCGTTTTGGGCGGAGGAACCAAGTACAGGCCGGGTTTATCGGTGTTGGTGAGGGTAACCCGGACACTAGGCAGGTTCTCGTTTTTGAAGCAGGCGTTGCTCACCGATTTGAGCCGGTAGTCGGTGGTCTGGAGCAGGTAGTAGTCGGGAGTCCACACGCCCCAATCCTGGCGAATTATTTGGCCGTTTTGTTCTTCAATCTGGAAGGGCCCGCGGCCCGAAAAAATGTAGGTCAAATTAATCTTACCCGGAGCGTCGTAGTTCAACCGGCTGTAGTCGGCCAAGGTTGCCTTTGGCATACTTTGTACCGTAAACCCGTTGGCCGGAGGCGACGTCAGCGAGGGGTTCGTCGTCGTGACGATGAGGCTGTAGAGCAAATCATAGGTCTGAGCGTAGTCGGTACCTTCGGGCAAAGGCGGGATCGTAAACTCCAGGTAGTCGCCCTGGCGCGTAGCCGGGAAGGAGTACTGTTTCTGGTCGCTGAACGGGAAATGTACCGTATACTGGGTAGCAGCGCCCAGGGTAGCGTTCGTTTTCAGCCGGATGCGGGAGGTACTTCCCACGCACAGGACCTGCGGCATAGCCGATGGCTCTACCAGCAGCCCTGGCTGCACCGTAACCACCATCGTTTGCGGAGTGGTGGTTGTGGCAGGTCCACAGCCCGACGTAAACGACTGCAGGGAGTAAGACGCGCTTTGCTCAGCGTTGAAGTATACGTACTCCGAGCTGGAGTAGGCGCTGCTAATCAAGAGGCCGTGGCCCAGATCGGCTGAGTAGGGCGGAAGGCCGTTGAAACGTACCCCCACCGAAACCTGATTGCCCATGGATACAGTTACGCTGGACGTAACAATTTCGGCCGTGGGTTTGGGATGTATGTAGCAGGTAGGAGTCCCCGCCGAGCCCACGATCCCGAGGTTGTCTACGAGTACCTGCACGTTAAATGGCAAGCTGTATTGGAGATTAAAGGTGGTAGGAAAGCGCGCCACTAGTACATTGTCCCGTAGCTCAGCATTCACTTCTACCGTACGAGGCACCGACGAAGAACTGTACGAGGTTTCCCTGAACCGCAGCCGGTACCGGGCCTGGGGCGACAAAGGCGGGCCCGAAGTCGAAAAAGCAACTTTTACCTCACTCCCTTCGCAGAAGGCCGCCGGTGATATAAAAGTAGTACGTACGGCCGTAGGGTTGAGTACGGGTTTTACCTGCCCGCTTGTCTGCATGGTCCCGCAGGCATTCTCGGCTTTAGTAATATAAATGGGCTCATTGCTAGTGACAACGATCTGCTGGTAGCTGACAAAAGGCGGCTGGCCGTGTGGGTAAAAACTAAATTGCGAGCCATTGCTGAGGCTCACCAGTACGTTGCTGGTACTTTGCGTGGTAAACTTAATCGGCAGGTCATCGCCGGCGTTGAGGGTATCCGAAAGGCTGGCTTCCAGGTGCAAAGTACCTTTGGCGAAGAGCCGAAAATGGTACCACTGGCTTTCGGTTTTTGGGGAGGAGGCTAACACCCGTAGCTGGATATTCTGGTAGGTGGAGAGGAGGGAGTCGCGGTGGGTCACCTCGATCTGTCCGTCTTTCAGCGTGGCGGGTAGTTCGGCCAGGATCGTTGAGCTTTCAATGCGCTTGACCTGTACCGAAAACTGGTTGTCGGGATTGAATGTTCCACTGATCGAAACGGGGATTTTTTGGACAGATCCCAGACACGCATCCCCGGCAGTATAGATCGAAATGCTGGGCGTTTGGGCTTGGGCCGCGCACAATACGGCCAACAAAAGCACACTAATGGTGTAGATTTTTTTCATAGAGGGTTAAACGTTTTTCAAAAATAATCGAAAAATAGTTGTCACCGTTATGGCCAGGTACCTTTTGTAAAAAAATAGTAAAAGGCTTGTCAGCCGCTTGACCTAGAGCCAGCTTGAGGAAGTACCCGCGGTGGTTGGAGGGTACCTGAAGCCTACCTATGGGGTCAGAATGCTTTGGTCAAAATGGTACTTAGCCAAGCGCGTCGTCTAGGTGTATGTAAGAAAATGGGTGTGAAGTACCCCCCAAAAAAAATAGAGGCGGCCCCGCTTGCGGGGCCGCCTCTTCTGATCATCCTTGTTCCTGGCCTTACCTTACAGACCAGCGAGAGGCCAAGAAAAGCATGAGTCAGCCTATGTTCATAGTGTGTTATAGTGTGATGTTTCACCAAGTTCTCGCTGGCCTTGAAACAAAGTAGGGACATCCGCGCCAAAAGGAAAAGGATTTTCTGGCCGAAGCGGGCAAAATTTAGGGCCAGACGGGCAGTAATTAGGCAGCCCGACTGCCTTTTAGCCCTTTTCCCAATTTGGGGCTCAGGTTTCCTTCATCCATTTCAGAAAGCGCGAAGCCTTGGCTTTGCTGATGGTAATGGGGCCCGCCGAGGCGTCGGTGAGCGTCAGCACGAGTTTCCGCGTGACGTGCTGCTCGATGAGCGCAATGGCCCGGCGCTGGACGATCACCTGGCGGTTGGCCCGAAAAAAGTGCAACGGGTTGAGACGCAGGGCAAGTTCGTCCAGCGTTTCCCGGATTTCGTACTTATGCTGATGCGTATGCACCAGCACCAGCGAGTGGTGAGAGCGGATGTACTCGATCTCGTCCGTAGCCAGGGGGATGATCTGCCCCCGGTAGTGTACCAGCAGGGTACTTAGGTAGGTACTTTCGGTCCCTAGCGGCAGATCGCCGGGCTCTCGGCTGAATAATTCTTTGAGCAGGTTGAGCTTTTCCAGGCTTTTCCGGAGCTTGTCTTTTTCAATAGGCTTCAGCAGGTAGTCGATCCCGTTGCTTTCAAAGGCTCGCAGGGCGTATTCGTCGTAAGCCGTACAGAAAATGACGGGTACGGCCTTTTCCTTCAAAATATCAAAGCTCAGGCCGTCGCCCAGCTGAATGTCCGACAGAATCAGGTCCGGCGCGGGGTGTAGGTCAAACCAGGCCGTGGCTTCGTCGACGGACTGCAATATGCCGCAGATCTGTACCGTGGGGTGTATTTGCTGGAGGAGGTACTTTAATTCATTGGCTGCTTTTTGCTCGTCTTCCAAAATCAAAACCTTCATAGCTAGTCAAGTAGGGGTAGTTGTACGATGAAGTACTGGGGGGTGTGCGTAATCGACGGGCTCTTTTGGGCCAGCAAACGGTACCTTTCCGTCAGATTCTTCAGACCAATGCCCGAGCCAATCTCCATACCCTGGTACCCCCCTTTTTTGGGCTGCACGTTATTCTTCACGACCAGCGAACCGTTTTCCTGGTAAATGTCAATGAACAAAGGCCGGGCCAGCGCCACGACGTTGTGCTTGACGGCGTTCTCGAGAACGAGCTGAAGTGCCAGCACGGGCAGGCGGCGAGTTTCGGCAGCGGGGGTAAGTCGGATCACCACCTGCAGGCCGTCCTCAAACCGCTCGTTCAGAATATACAGGTACGCCCGGATGAAGTCCATTTCTTCGGCAACGGTCACGAGGTTGGCCTCGTGGTTGTGGCGGAGCAGGTACCTGTACACGTGGGCCAGCTGCATGACGTAGTCCTTGACCCACTCCTCCCGAGCGCCGGATTTGAGTACATTCAACGAATTAAACAAAAAATGCGGGTTGATTTGCTGGCGCAGCGAGCTCAGCTGCACGGCCAGGTTCTCCTGTTTGAGCTGCTCTAGCTGCATCCGGGTAAACTGGATTTTCTCCTGCTGCTCTACGTATAAGTAGGCCACCAGCATCAGAACCCCCACCATAACGCCCCGCATGGCCAGAATGATGAGCCGGTTGGGGAGGGGCATCGGGATGAGCGGCGTATTGGGAAAATCCTCGAACGGCGAGAGCAGGTTAAAAATCGTCGTGAAGAAGATACAGCCCAGCACCGCCAGCAGTACCCTCAGCCAGCGGGCGGACAGCCGGGGGGTACGCATACACCACTGGAGGCTGATCCAACTGACGACGCACATCAGGAAGATGACGGTCTCCGACGCAACGAGATTAGGAACATTTTCGTCGCCCAAATACAGACGCACGAGCCGGCCCGGCAGCACAATACACGTCAGCAGCAGCGACATGTTCAGGCCCAGCTTCCATTGGAATCTTTTCATAAAGCGTAAAAGGTAGGTAAATGTAAGGGAAATTACGACCCCACCAACGGACTAGGGAGGCAAAAATACGTACACCCGGTGGCGAGTAGGGTACTTTTAAGCAAATTCAGCCGGACTTTACGCTACTAGTTAGGCAGGCAATAGGTACCTTCGGGCCTATGATCCTTCTGCATACGCTCCGCGATTTTTTTCATTTCCTAAAGGTACCTACGCCCCATTTCCGCCAGGTACCCCTAACGCTCCGGACGGTACTTCTGCTCTTTGGCGTGGTTAGTATATTGCGGGTCGGGTCGGTACTGGCCGACGTCGGCCTCATCCGGCCGCTGGTGCGGGAGTGGCTCGGGCAGGAGCTGGCGCGGCAGACGTTCCCGGCCGAGTGGTCGGAGCTGCTGGTCGGCGCGCTGCTGGTAGCACCCTGGCTCGAAGAGCTGGCCTACCGCTGGGGGCTGCGCTTTTCGGCCGAGCGGGTGGCGTGGTCGGTGGGGCTGGTGGTGTTTTACTGGCTCCCGTTGGGAGGTACCTACTCCACCAACCTCGTGCGGGTGCTGGATCAGCCGGGCTTCTACCTCATGGGGCTGGTGGCGCTGGTGGCCGGGCTCACGACCTACGCGCTGCTGCGGGTACCTTTGCTGGCGGGCGCGTTTCAGCGGCGCTGGGAAAGGTACTTTGGCGTAATCTTTTACGGCTCGGCGCTGCTCTTTGGGCTCATGCACGTATCGAACGTCCGGGAGCTGTCGGCTACGGTATGGCTGCTGGCTCCTTTCATTACCATCCAGCAGATCGTTTTTGGCCTGGTCAATGGCTACGTACGGGTACGTTTTGGCTTTGCGCAGGCCGTAGTACAGCACATGCTTTTCAACCTGGTACCCATTGCTTTGCGCTGGTGGTACCTTTAAGCCTTAAGGCCTTCCCGCCGGAGGCGACGCAGCTTACGGTAAAACCGCACCGTCAGCAGCAACGCCGAGACCGTGAGCCCCACCAGCAGCCCGATCCAGACACCCACTACGTCCAGGCCCAGCGGAAACGCCAGAACGTAGCTCAGCGGCAGCGCCAGCACCCAGTAGGCCAGAAACGTAAAGAGCGTGGGTAGGTTGACGTCGGACACGCCCCTAAGCACGCCTAGCCCTACTACCTGAATGCCGTCCGAGAGCTGGAAAAACCCCGCGATGATCATGAGCGAAGCCGCAATGGCCGCTACCTGGGCGTTGTCCCGGATGTAGAGGCTCACGAGCCACTCGTTGGCGCTCAAAAACAACAGGCAACAGCCGCTCATGAAAACCGCCGTGAGCAGGAAGGCCGCCGTACCCGCCCGCTGGACCGCGGGCAAACTACCCAGCCCCAGGGCGCGCCCCACCCGGATACTACCCGCGGCGGAGATGCCGGTGGCCATCATGTAGGTAGTAGAAGCCATGTTGATGGCGATCTGGTGGGCGGCCAGCTGCGGCTCGCCCAGCCAGCCGATCATGATCACGGCCAGCGAGAAGGCAGCAATTTCAAAGAAAAACTGAAAGCCGCCGGGCAGTCCCAGCCGCAGGATTTTGAGAATCAAACCCTTCAACGGCACCGCTACTACCTCCAGGTAGGGCTGAAAGAAGTTGTCTTGCCGCGTATAAAGCCAAATGGCCACGGCCATGTACCCACGGGCCAGCAAAGTACCCAGGGCCGCGCCGTTGAGGCCCAGCCAGCGAATGAGGGCGTAGTTGAGGAAAGCGTTGAGCACCAGCGCCGACATCGTGATGTACATCGCCACGCGGGGGCGCGAGAGGCCGTCGCACAGCTGCCGAATGGCCATGAACACCAGCAGCGGCGCGTTGCTGAGCAGCAGGATGAGCACGAACGGGCGCGCCAACTGGGTAATGGCGGGCGTTTGTTGCAAAAATTCAAACTGCCACACCACCAGCAGCCCCAGCAGGCCCAAGGCTCCCGACAAGAGCCAGGCTACCCGTATCCCGGCCCGAAAAAGGTGGCCAATCTCCGCGGTGTCGTGCTGGCCGTAGGCCTTCGACACCAACGCCGACACGATGGAGATACCCCCAATGCCAATGCTGCCGATCAGAAACGTGACCGAATGCGCCACGCCCGCCGCGCCCAAAGGCACCGCCCCCAGCAGCCGCCCGATCATCAGGTTGTCGGTCACGCCCATGAGCACTACCCCCAGCTGGGCCACCACAATGGGGATGCTCAGCCGAAAGGTTTCGCGGAGGTCGCGTTGGTACAGGCGGACAAGGGCGCGCATAAAAGGTAGGTGATTTGCAGTTTTGGATTAGCCTTTCTACTTTTACGTATAGCGATTTTTATCGTCTTCGATTTTTTAAAGTACCCGCAAAGGCTTTCCGGCCCGCAAAAGTACGAAAGGAAACCCTTATCGAAAGCCCGGCCGCTCATTCATCTTGTTTCTGATAAAAACTTCTTAATTTTGTCTTTTCCCAAAAAATAAAACCTTTGAAAGAATACGGTAGTAATGTAGAAAAACTAGCCGATCACATCGTCAAGATGGAAGATCCGGCTAAGCGTACCCTGTACGCACACATACTGGTGGAGCTGATGCGACAGATCCACCCCAACATGCGGGACAACCAGGACTACTACAACAAGCTTTGGGATGACCTGTACATTATATCCGGTTTTGAGCTGGACGTAGATAGTCCGTACCCGCCGCCGTCGAAAGAGCTGCTGGGCAAGAAGCCGCAAACCGTGGCCTATAACCAACACAAGCTCAACTACCACCACTACGGCAAGAATATCGAGCTGCTGGTAGAAAAAGCGATCCAGACCGAAGATCCGGACGATCGCCTGGCGTTTGTGTCGTACCTCTACCGGCTGATGCGCTCGTTTTATAACGCCTGGAACCGGGAAAACCCCGAGGATGTGGTATTGCTGGAGCACCTGGAAGAAATCTCCGAAGGGAACCTCCGCGCCGAAATTGACTACATCCGGCAGAACGGACCCATCGAAGCTTCGCCCAAGGATCGGAACAGCAATCCCGAGCGTAGCCGTGGCAACCAGGCGAGCGGATACAAGGCCCAGCCCAACTTCAACACCGACCGGCCGGTGGCACCCACCAATGCCAACCGGAATAACCGCAACAACAAGTACCCCAACAACCGCAACAACAACAATAATAACAACAACAACCGTAATCGCCGAAAGTAGGCTTCTTTTCTTACCGTAGTCGTGCCTGGCCCAGCGGCAGGTAGGCTCGCTCATTTTTTCCTTTACGTATGGCTTCATTCAAAATAACGGGCGGTCGCCGCCTGCAAGGTGAAATTATTCCCCAGGGTGCCAAGAACGAAGCCCTCCAGATTCTCTGTGCCGTACTGCTCACCAAAGAGCCCGTTACGATTCATAACATTCCCCACATCCGCGATGTCAATCAACTCATCGACCTGCTGGATGACCTGGGCGTACGCCTCACCCGCCTCAGCGATTCTTCCATTCGCTTCGAGGCCGATCAGGTAGCCATAGACCACCTGGAGTCGGATTCGTTTCGGCAAAAAGCGGCGGCGCTGCGCGGCTCGGTGATGCTGCTGGGGCCCATGCTGGCCCGCTTCCGGAAAGGGCGCATTCCGCGGCCGGGGGGCGACAAGATTGGCCGCCGCCGCCTGGATACGCACTTTCTGGGCTTTGAAAAACTAGGGGCCACGTTTAGCTACGACGGCGAAGACGGCGGTTTTTACCGGGTCGATGCCGCCAACCTGAAAGGTACCTACATGCTGCTCGACGAGGCCTCCGTCACGGGGACGGCCAACGTGCTGATGGCCGCCGTAATGGCCGAAGGTACCACCACCATCTACAATGCCGCCTGCGAGCCCTACCTGCAGCAGCTCTGCGCCATGCTCAACCGCATGGGGGCGAAGATCGGGGGCGTGGGCTCCAACCTCCTCACCATTGAGGGCGTAGAAGAACTGCACGGAACCGAGCACACCATGCTGCCCGACATGATCGAGATCGGGAGCTTTATTGGCCTGGCCGCCATGACGCAGTCCGAGATTACGATCAAGAATTGCCAGATCCCCATGCTGGGCATCATCCCGGACGTATTCAAGCGCCTGGGTATCCAGCTGGAATTTCGGGGCGACGATATTTTTATCCCGGCGCAGGAGCGTTACAGCATCGAAAACTACCTCGACGGCTCCACCCTCACCGTGGCCGATGCCCCCTGGCCGGGCTTCACGCCCGACTTGCTCAGCATTGTGCTCGTGATCGCCACCCAGGCGCAGGGGACGGTGCTGATCCACCAGAAGATGTTCGAGAGCCGACTGTTTTTTGTGGATAAGCTCATCGAAATGGGCGCGCAGATCATCCTTTGTGACCCGCACCGCGCTACGGTCATCGGCCTGAACCGAAGTACTCAGCTGCGGGGCATCCGCATGACCTCGCCCGACATCCGGGCGGGCGTGTCGCTGCTGATCGCGGCGATGTCGGCCCGGGGCACGAGCATCATCGACAACATTGAGCAAATAGACCGCGGCTACCAGAACATCGACGGACGCCTCAACGCCATCGGCGCGGAGATTATCCGGCTTTAGGGCGGAGGGCTTTGGGTATGGGGCGAGGGTACTTTCAGGAAGTACCTCGCCGCGTTATTTGTGGCGTAGGAAAGTACCCTTTAGCTACTTAGGGAAAGCGGCGGTCGCTCGCGGCCCAGCCCGTAGAGCGCACGCCCAGGTACCCGCCGAAGGTACGGGGCAGGAGCCCGCCCTGGTCGTAGGCGAGCTGGCCGGTGAGGCGGGTGTGGCCCCAGCGAAAAACGGGCAGCTCAAACGCCAGCAGCGACGAAAACTGCCGCACCGTAGTTTGGAACGGAATGTTATTGGTACCCCGGTTGAGGCTGTACGAGGCCTTGGCCCGCAGCTGCACACGGTCCAGCAAGGTACCTTCCAGGCCCAGGTGGTACACTTCGATGAGGTTATTGGGAAAAAATTCGCTGTTCTCACCCAGTTCGGGCACGAGCTCGTACTTGGGCGCGATGAAGGGCGTCCCCAGCGCCCGGCCCAGGTAGGACCACCCCTCGCGGTACTGCGCGTGGTTGAAGTAGTTGTCGTTGCCTTTGAAGCGTGAACCCGGCACGTCGAAGGTAGGGGTGGTTTGGTCGCGGGTGTAGAGCCATTCCAGCAGTATTTTCCGGAGCTTGAAGAAGGCATACTGCGTAGGTCGGCGCTGCCAGCTCAGGCCGTAGAGGCCGTCGGGGATGTTTTGAAGCATCATGCCCGACGCATCCTCGAAGTAGTGGTTGTGGTAGAGCAGCAGCGTAGAAGTACCCCAGCGGTAGTCTACGGCCAGGCTGTAGTGCCCCACGTGGTTTCCCACCCGATTTTCCCCGTCAAAATTATTGAAGCGTTCGTTGCGGTGCTGCTTGGGAATCTTCCCGATCACCACGCCCCAGAGGTAGTCTCGGAAGTCGCTGGTCAATTTTCCGTCGACGGCCAGGATGCTGCCCTTGAGGTAGTCGGCCTGGCCCGCCCACATCACGTGGTGGTCCAGGCCCAGGTACCCGCGGACTTTTCCGTTGGGCAGTCCAAACCGCCCGTAGAGCGCTTTCTGGTGCAGGTAGGCGCCTTTGATGTAGGGCGTATTGAACCAGCCGTGGGCGTAAAAGCCCCGGATGGAGAGGTAGTTTTTGAGAAATTTCAAAGGTACAAAATCCGGAATGCCCACCTGGATCTTGGGCACGGCCTGCGCATTGCCCGACCACGACGTGGCACCCGTACTGAGCGTGGTATCAACCAGGCCGATGATTTCGCGGCGGCGCCCGCCCCATACTTCAAAGGGCCCCCACTGCACGCGGGCGTAGGCTTCGGGCAAAAGTACCTCCGACGACCGCCCCAAATTATAGACGCCCTCGGCCCCCGCACCCCAGCTCAGGCGGGAACGAAACGTAGGCCGGGTGGTAAGGGAGGTATCGGGAGGTACCCGGCGCGAGTCGTAGCTAAGTCCCAGCCGGGCGGTGGCCACCGGAGCCAGTAGCGGCACGCGCCCCCACTGGTTGGCCCGCAGCCAAAAGGGCGTCCGCGCCGTTGTAGCCGCGTAGCCGCCTACCTCCACCGACGGCTGCCAGGCCGAGTACTGAGCCCGTGCGGCCGAAAAGTACCCTAGCCCCAAAAGTAAGCCCACGGCCCTGATCAGGTACTTTCTGAACAAAGCCGGGAAACGAAAAAGATCGTAGCAAGTCAATAGGGTGTAGCTATTTACCATAGCTTCTGCGGAGTAGTGACCATTTAAAGTGCGCACGCACACAGCTAGATACGTATACCTTTTTAAAATAGATGTTTGCCCCCCAAATATATTCTCAGGCTCTGGGAATAGGGTACTTCAGGCAGGTACCTACCGGGCCAACGACCCCGAATGAACCCCCACGTCTAACAAAGCGCGCACGCCATTTAGCAGGTACCTGCAAGCGTTCATTCTTCAAAGCGAAAGGGGATGGTTAGGTACCCTTGGTCGATGTAGCGGCACTCCGGGGCGCAGTACCCGCAACCTGTTCCGAAAAATGATCTTTCCTAGCTGCCATCAATTCTATGGTACTTTTTTTGTACTATTGATACCCCAATTACCTCCTTTTATCAGTAGCATGAAACCAACCATCCAGGCCCTGCACGAGTCGGGCCAGTACCAGCTCGTTGAATCCTTCACCATCGACGAAATGAGCGAGTTCCTGGCGCGGGAAGCGGGCCTCAAAAAAAGTACCCCCGCCACCAGCTCCGTGGCTAATGTGAAGTCTCCCAAATTCTGGCTCCTTTTCCTGGCTTCGCTGCTGGTGGGAGCTTTTATCGGCTGGCTGATCGGGATGGTCATGGACAGCGCCAAAGCGGACGCGGTACTTTCTCCCTTCTGGCAGATTCCCCTCTCCGTGGTGGTTTTCTTTTTCCCCGTCCTGCCCCTGCACGAAGCCATCCACGCGCTGTTTTTCAAGCTGCTGGGCGCGCCCAAAGTAGGCTTTGGCTACTCCGCCAAGGGGCTCATGGTGTACGCTTACGCCCAGCGCTTCGTGATGACCCTGCGCGAAAACGCCCTCGTTGCGGCCATGCCTTTTGTGCTCATTACGGCCTCGCTGGTGGGGCTGCTGTTTTTGGTTCCGTCGCTCCAAACGCTCTGGGTGTTTCTGCTGCTGGTGCATACTTTCGGCTGCCTGGGCGATTTTATCCTGATTAAGCATGCCTGCCGCAACCGCGCCGTAGCCATGTACACCTACGACGACCTGGACGAAAAACGAACGTACTTCTTTGCCGCCCGCTAGGTACCTGGCTCAGGTACTTCTATTTTTTCTTTTTGTAGGTACAAAGCGAATTGTCCGCCTTCACGTAGTACGACTTGAAGTTTTCGGCTTTGGGGTCCATGCAGCCTTTCAGGTTCAGGACCTCTATTTTCCGGAACTCGGTGGGGTGGCTCTCGCTCTGCAACGAAATGGAGCCCTCGGAGAGTAGCTTCCCGTCTTGCTTCAGAGCAGGGTTGTGTCCACTCACCACGCCGCCGCCGATCTGGGGCTGCTGGTACTCCAGTACCTGCTCGCCGTTGACAAAATGCCGGATGAGGGAGTCGCCCAGCACCAGTACTTCGGCCCGGACCCACTGGTCGCCGTGGTAGGTTTTGGAGGTGGAGTTGATGCAGTGGCGGGTGTCGAGCTTGCCGTTGAGCACCACGTGCGTACCGGGCGTGCAGAGGTTGCAGGTCGTGCGCTCGCCTTTGCCGAGCCCACCCAGCAGCTGCACTTCGATCGAGATCGGGAAGTCCTGGTCTTTGCCCATGGTAGCGGCGGGCTGGCCGTGTACCATGATGCCGTTGTTGCGCTCGGCCCAGCCCTCACCGCCCTTGGGCTGCTCACCCACGAAGCGGTATTCTACCGCCACCCGGTAGTAGGAGAAATTCTCTTTGTAGAAAATATGGCCGTAGCGTACCTTGAAGTCGTCGTACTGGTCGTAGCGCACCACCATGTTGCCGTTTTCTACCCGAAAGGTATTGCCAAAGTTATCGTTGAGGTCGTACCCGCGGATCTTGACGTCCCAGCCGTCCAGGTTTTTACCGTTGAAGAGTTGTTGCCACTCCTCTTTATCCGTTTTCTTTTGGGCCGTGGCGGCCAGCGATGTTAGGCTGAGCAGCAGCAGGAAAAATTGTTTCATACCAGAAATACTTAAGGTTGATAGAGTACGCATCAAGGGTACTTTTGTGCAAGGTCGGTAAAAATACGTTTCCAACCCTAACGCACCACCGGGAATCTGGGGTGAAAATAGGCCGCGCTTCCTACCGGGAGAGGTACCTGGCGTTCAAACCGGCACGCGAACATTTTGTACCTTTGTCAAATGAAATCAAAAAAGGTACCTTTTAAACATACTAAGAAAAACAAAGAAGGGCATTCGGAAGCCTATTTTGGCGACTACCGCGACCACTGGTGGAACCAAAGCTTCCTGGACCTGCTGGCCCGGCGGCTGGAATTGGATCAGCACCACCACCTGCTCGACGTGGGCTGCGGCCAGTGCCACTGGAGCAAGCTCCTGGTGAAGTACCTAAGTACCCCCACCACGGTGTCGGGCATCGACTACGACCGCAAGTGGGTGCGGCAGTCGGCGGAGATTGAAAGCTACTTCCGCGAGCGAAACATCGGCTTTGACCTGCGCAAGGGCGACGCCCACGACCTGCCCTACGCCGACAATACCTTTGACCTGGTGACCTGCCAGACGCTCCTCATCCACGTGGAATTTCCCGAGCAGGTCATTGCCGAAATGCTGCGGGTACTTCGGCCCGGCGGGACTATCCTGTGCGTGGAGCCCAACAACCTGGTGCAGAGCCTCACGAAAAGCTCGGCCTCGGCCAACGACCCCGTGGACGAAATCCTGGATCACGTCAAGTACGCGCTGCTGTTTGAGCGGGGCAAGAAAAAGCTCGGCCAGGGCGACAACTCCGTGGGCGACCTGGTGCCGGGGATGCTCGCCAAGGCGGGGGTGGAGAACATCGACGTGCGGCTGTCGGACAAGGCCATTGCCATGTACCCTCCCTACACCACCGACGAGCAGATAGCCACCATGGAGCAGTGGAGCCGTGGCGGCGCGTGGAGCACGGAAGAGTTCAGCGATTATGATTATTTCAAAGCCCTGGGGCCGGAGGCGTTTGCATTTTACGAAAAGTACCTCCAAACCTACGCCCGGCAGGGCGAGCGCATCCTGCGCTCCATCGACGCCCGCAAGTACCACGCCGCGGGCGGTGCCCTGATGTACGTGGTGTCGGGCACAAAACCCCTGGCAAGTACCTGAGCGGGGGTACCTGGTCGTTTACCGGATGGCCTCCCACAGCCGTGCCACCATCTCCGGCGCGGGCACCGAAAGCTCCACCGGCACAAACGACAGCGGCAGGTCTTCTTCGTACCGAAAAGGCAAACTGGCCTCGGAGAAAGTGGCCGTACCAGGATAAAGCAGCGCCAGCTTCACGCGGCCTTCATCGCGCAGGTACCTTCGGCCGTAGGCGTAGAGCTGGTACAAATCCGGCTGGGCTACGCCGTAGGTGTGGTCGGGGGTGGCGGTGATTTCCTTCCATTTGATGTCAAGTACCCAGCTGTCGTGGCCGTGCCGGATCACGACGTCGGGGCGGAGCCGGTGTTGCAAAGTACCCCCCGGTGTGCGTAGCAGGTGGTAGCGCGCCTCCTGGCTGTGCACCGAAAGCGGAGCGGGCAGGTACCTGCGCAAGCTGTGCGACACGTAGGCCTCAAAGAGCTGGGCCGTGGGGAAGAGGAGCCCCGGCAGGCGGGCCGTGCCCGGCGCGAGCCCCGGTGCCCTGCCGCCCAGCAGCCATTCTACCCAGGGCCAGAGCCAGGCGTAAGCCACAAAGCGGCGGTCGTTGCGGCGGGCCAGCGCCAGGTCCTGCGCCCAATCTACCGAAGCCGGGATGTCGTCCAGGGTAAAAAGGTACTGCCGCACCCGGCGGGCGTTGGGGGTACTTTGGCGTAGTTGCCACAGGCAGGCTTTGAGCAGGCGGTTGGGCGCGTTGTTGCGGGTGCGCTCGTCAAACCGCAGCGGGAGCCGCTCGGGGCGGAGCAGGGTACTTTGGCTCACGCGGTTCAGCTGGATTTTCCCCTTTACAAACGCCTGTTCTTGCTCTATAGGCTGGTAGTGGGTCTGGAGCCCCTGGTGGAGTAGGCGCTCGGCCTGCTGCAGAAAAAGCGCCGCCAGTACTTCGGGCAGCGCCCAGGAGGCCCACTGGCTGAGCTGCGCTTCGGGAAGTACCCGGAAGGGCAGCGTAGGCACGGCCCGGAGCATCCGGAGTAGCACCCGGCGGGAAGCATGCAGCGCGTCGTCTTCGGAGGTACCTGGGCTGAGCTTGGGCAGCAGCTCCAGGGTGGTACCGTCGGGTACCTGCAGCAGCCCCACCCACGCGCCTACGCGCAGGTACTCGCGGCCGCGCTGCACAAAGTACGTCAGCACGGGCGCGGCCTCGGCCTGCACGGCGTAGGCTTTCAGCGCCCCGAAGGTTCGGGCAGGCAAGGCGAAAGTACCTTTCGGCTCGGGCGCAAGCGCGGTCTGCGGCGTCAGCAGGCTATGTTCGGGTAGGGAGTACAGCAAGCCGTAGGGGTAGTTTAGGAAAAAATCAAAAGGTACTTTTTGTAAAAAGCCATATTCAGAAACGCCCAAGGGTACCTGAAGTCGTTTTAAAATACAAATTCACTTTTGTTGGGTCGGTGAAAAAATCGTACTTTGATGATTCAATAGCCCGGTGAAACAGATGGAGGCGTAGTGCCGTATGGGTGATATATAACTCTTAAAAGCTCGTTTCCCATGAAAAAATCTCTTCAAATTGCCCTTGTAGGCTGTTTACTGGTAAAGATAGTCACTTGTGGCGAAGTACTCTACGCCCAGGGCTGGAAAGCCGCCGAGCCGCTCAACCTACCTACCGCCCGCCACGAAAACGCCATGACTGCCGCCAAAGGCAAGCTCTACCTGCTGGGCGGCCGCGGCGAACGCCCCGTGGACGAGTATGACCCCAAGAAAGATTCCTGGACGGCCAAAGCCGCCGCGCCGCTGGAGATGCACCACTTCCAGGCCGTCAGCTACAAAAACGAAGTGTACGTGCTGGGGGCTTTTACCGGTAAGTACCCGCACGAAACCCCCATCCCCCATATTTATATTTTCAACCCCGAAACCAACGAGTGGCGGCAGGGGCCCGAGATCCCCGAAGCGCGGCGGCGCGGCGCGGCGGGAGCCTTTGTCCTGAACGACAAAATCTACCTCGTGTGCGGAATTCAGGACGGACACTGGGACGGCCACGTGGCGTGGTTTGACGAGTACGACCCCAAAACCAATACCTGGCGCCAGCTCTCCGACGCTCCGCGCCCGCGCGACCACGTGTCGGTGGCGGTGCAGGGTACCAAGCTCTACGTAGCCGGAGGGCGGCTCTCGACGGCGCGCATCAATCAGGTACTCAACCGCACCATTCCGGAGGTAGATGTCTACGACTTCAAAACCAACCAGTGGACGACCCTCGACGCCTCCCAAAACCTACCAACCCTGCGGGCGGGCAACACGGCCGTGGCCTTCGGCTCCCGCATCCTGATCATTGGCGGCGAGAGCGACACCCAGGTACCCGCCCACAGCGAAGTAGAGGGCTTCAATACCAAAACCAACCGCTGGGAAAAACTACCCCAGCTCCACCAGGGGCGCCACGGCACCGGCGCGGCCGTGCTCAACGGCAAGGTGTACATCGTGGCGGGCTCGGCCAACCGCGGCGGTGGCCCGGAGCTGAACTCGATGGAGATACTTGATAAGTAGGGGGGGCGTCAAGTGAAAGGCTGCGTTCATCAAGTCAAAGAACCTTTTCGTCAATCGCCACTCTAGCTTTTGCCCTACAATGACGAACTTCTCGCGGACATTCATTCCTTCGCCATGCGTTTCGTTTTTGTAGCCATATACCTCCTAAGTACCCTGGCCGCCTGGGCTAAGCCCGGCAGCGGCCCTCGGGGCGATAGCTGGCAGCAGGTACGCCAGCAGCGAAAGGGCGTCGTATCGGTATTGTGGTACAATTTTGAGCCCTTCACCTACCGGCAGCCCGAGACGGGCCAAATGCAGGGCATCGAATACGAGCTGATGGAGGCCTTTATTCAATTCATCAACCAGCGCTACGGCTTCGAGCTGCGGGCGGAGTGGGTGGATGTAGGTACTTTTGAAAACGTCTACGCGGGTGTGAAGCAGGCTGGCTCGAAGGGCGTATTTGGGCTGTCCTATTTCTCCATTACCGAAGAACGGAAAACAGAAGTGCACTTTGCGCCGCCCTACATGCCTGACCTCAACGTGGTAGTTACCAACAACGCCCTGCCTTTCTTTACTTCTTCGCACGAGTTTGTGAAGCTGCTGCCCCGGCTGTCGGGTTATACCATGGCCAATACCACCATGGAGCAGGACATGGAGCAGCTGAAGGCTACGTTTTATCCTGGGTTGCGTATCAACCGCACCGGCGACGACTACGTGGTCATGGAGCAGATTGCGCGCGATCCCCGCGCCTTTGGCTACATGCCCTTGATCGTGTACTTGATTGGTCTTCAAAAAGGAATTAAAATAAAACGGCAGGAGGTACTTCCTGCGTCGCGGCCGGGCTTTGCGGCGATCTACCCCTTAAGAAGCGACTGGGAAGAGCCGCTACAGGATTTTTTTACGAGCGAAGAATGCCGCCGCCTGACCAACCAGGTGGTGCAAAAGTACCTCGG
The DNA here is from genome assembly GCF_014202275.1 of Rhabdobacter roseus. Taxonomy (GTDB): domain Bacteria; phylum Bacteroidota; class Bacteroidia; order Cytophagales; family Spirosomataceae; genus Rhabdobacter; species Rhabdobacter roseus. Next base: position 878,672 of record NZ_JACHGF010000001.1, read on the forward strand.
AGCGGGCGTTTCGGATTTGATGTACAAGCCTTTTGCCGATAGCGCCCAAACGGCCACGGACCTCACGCTGCTCTCGCTCGAGAAGGAAATCGTGACCCAGCGGCTCATTGCCGCCGCCCTGGAAGTGCAGCAGCAAAAGAGCTACCGAAACCTGACCATCCTGGCCGTGATGGCCTTCATGGTCGTGGCGGGGGTACTTTACGGGCGCTTCGTGACCAAAAAACGACTGAACGACCAGCTGGTGGAGCGGAGCCGCCTCATCCAGACGCAAAACGAAGAGATTGAGCGCATGAACAAGCGGCTGGAAATGAAGGTACTTCAGGCCCAGGTAAACCCACATTTTATCTTTAACTCGCTCAACGCGATCCAGTACTTTGTGAGCCTCGACGAGAAGCGCCAGGCGCTGGGGTACATTGCGGCTTTTTCCAAATTTATGCGGTTGCTGCTGCACAACGCGTCGGCGCTCGAAACCTCGATTCCGAACGAAGCCAGTATGCTGGATCAGTACCTGGCGCTGGAAAAAATGCGCTTTTCGGGTACCTTCAGCTACACCATTCGTGAGCTCGATCAAGAGGCGTTGGCTACGGCCCTGATTCCGTCGCTGGTGGTTCATTCGTTCGTAGAAAATGCGCTCTACCACGGGGTACTCAACCGCCCTGGCGATGCGGGACTTATTGAGATTTGCTTCCAAAAACAAGGCGATTTTGTGAAGGTAGTGGTGGAAGATAACGGCGTGGGCCGCGCGGCCGCGCGGCAGCTGGCAGGACGCAAAAAAGGCTCCGACCTGACGCCCCACCAGCAGCTCGTCCGCGACCGGCTGGCCCTGCTCAACGAGCAGGCGGAGCAGCACATCACGGTAAGTACCCTCGACCTGCACGATGCGGCCGGAAAGCCCACAGGTACCCGGGTAGAGCTTCTTTTTCCCATCCGTTCCTAACGTACCGCAGCTATGCGATTCACTACTTTTTGGGATGAACTATCCAATTTGGGAATAAACGAGGGGTTGCCGCTTCCGCTTCGGAAGAAAATCGTTCTTTGCAACCGCCTAGCCTTTACGGTCGGGGTCGTGATCTTTTTGTCTTCCTTTACCTACTACCAGGTACCCCTGCTGTTTGGGTTGTATTTGATAGCGGGCCTCATGTATAGCTCTCCGTTGCTGTTCAATTTCCTGGGACACTACGATCTGAGCCGATTCATGCTGGTGGTGGCACCTCCTTTCTACATTATTTTGGGCGCAGGCTGGGCTAGCGAGGCACCCGCCGTAGGGCTGAAGTACGCGCTGCTGTCGGTCCTGATCATGCCGGTATTGCTGTTTCAGGCTTCCGAAAGCCGTAAAATGTGGCTGGGCCTGGGTTGGGTCATGACGACCCTCCTGCTGTATGACCCCCTGACGCTGGCCATTCCGCGCCTGAAAGAAATTAGCAGTGATGCGGAGTTCGACGACTCGGTGGCGCAGAATACCGGCATGATGGTCAGTTTTATCCTCTTCGTGGCCGCTTTTTTGTACCAACAGCGCGTTAATCTACGTACCGAGCAGCAGCTCCAGGAAACGCTGCGGCAGGCCAAGCGAAAGAACCAGATTATCTCGGAGAAAAACGAGCAGCTCAATGAGCAATACGGCGCTATAGAGCAGCAAAAAGCGGAGATCGAAAGCATGAACCGCGAACTGCGGCTACAGGCGCTCAAGGCCCAGATCAACCCACACTTTGTCTTTAACGCGCTCAACTCGATCCAGCATTTTGTGATGCAAAAAGATACGAAGGAGGCGCTGGGGTACCTTACCAAGTTTGCTCGGCTCATTCGGCAGATTTTGGAAAACTCCGTCAACGAAACCATTCCCATTGCCGACGAGCTGAAGGCCCTGACCTACTACCTGGACCTGGAGCGGCTGCGGTTCAACGAGTCCTTTGCGTACCAGATCGAAATTGATGAGCAGATCGACGCCTTCACGACCGAAATCCCGGCTATGCTCCTCCAGCCCTACATCGAGAATGCCATCCTGCACGGGCTGCGGCACCGCCGGGGCGGGGGTGGAGAGTTGAAAATATGGGTACTTTACCAGTTCGAGCGGCTGCTCTGTGTCGTTGAAGACAACGGCGTGGGCCGGGAAGCTTCGGCTCAACTGGCCGCGGGCAAAGTACCAGGCCACATTTCGCGGGGCACCGCCGTTACCAACAACCGCCTACGCCTGCTCAATGATAGCATCACGGGGCAGGTGAGTGTGGTCACCCTGGACCTGTACGACGAGCAGCGCCGCCCGCGGGGCACGCGCGTAGAAGTACTCATTCCGCTTTGATACCTTAGTACCTACCTCATCCATTGTACCCTATTAAGCAAGCTCTATGAAAGCCGTAATTATCGAAGATGAATTTCACAGCCGGGAATTCCTGAAAAGTGTGGTAACCGCGTGGTGCGAAGGCGTGGAAATAGTGGGCACGGCGGAGTCGGTGCCGGAGGGCGTGGCGCTCATTGAGGCCGTGGCACCGGAGCTGGTCTTTCTGGACATCGAAATGCAGTCGGGCACGGGCTTCGACCTGCTGCAGCAAGTCCGGAACCGCGACTTCGAGGTCATCTTCACCACTGCCTACGACCACTACGCCATCCAGGCCATCAAGTACAGCGCCATCGACTACCTGCTTAAGCCCATTGACCTGGACGAGCTGCAGGCGGCGGTGGCAAAGGTAAGGGAACGGCGCCCTGGGCAGGTGGCCCCCGTGAATGAGGCGCTGGAATTGCTGCTGGCTACCCTGAAAAACCCCGCCACGGAGCCCACCAAAATTACCCTGGCTACGTCGGAAGGGCTGGAATTTGTACCGCTGGAGCAGATTATCCGGCTGGAAGCGGCCGGGGCTTACACTACTTTTTTTCTAAAAGAAGGCAAGAAAATCATGGTAAGCAAAAACCTGAAGGAGTACGAAAACCTACTTCCGGCCCGGCGTTTTTTTCGCATCCACAATTCACACATGATCAACATCGACGAAGTGAAAAAGATGCTGAAAACCGACGGCGGATACGCCGTGATGAACGACGGGGCAACGGTCATGATTTCGCCCAAGAAGAAGGAGGAGTTTCTGCAGCGCATCATGCAGCGCTAGGGAGTGAGCTGCCTGGCGGGTAGTTTGCCGGTAGAGTTACAAGCCAAGAAGAGCGGATCATGGACGATCCGCTCTTCTTGGCTGTGGGGGGAGTTTGTGGTGGGGTTACTTCGCAATCCAGGCACTTTCGTAGGCGTTGATCAGGATACTCGCCTTGCTGCTAATCTCACTGGTAGACGAGTTGGCAAAGACCGCTACCTGCGTTTTTCCGAAGTCGAAGATCATGGTAGCCCGGTGGTTAGCGCCGCCGTTTTTCCAGTAGTACTTGCCGCGGCTGCCGTTGAATGTGCCGTCAAAGCCGAGTAATTTGTCTTTCATGACCTGGTAGTTGGTAGCAGAAACAATCTTGCCCTCGGCCGCTCGGCGCTGAATCTGGGCAAACTCGGTGGGGCTAATATACAGCCCGCCGGGCGCGCCGTTGCGGCGGTAGTCGCCATTTACGAGGCCGGTTTCGTTGCCATTGGCGGTGGCGTAGCCTCTGGAACCCTGTTCAGCGGCCATGGGGCCGTTGTTATTCCATACTCCAAAGTCTACCACGCTCCAGTTTTGTATTCCGGCGGGTTGAAAAACGTACTTCCGCATCAGCCCGGTGAAGCGTATTCCGGTGGCTGGGTAAATTTCGGTCGGCTTGTCTTCCAGCTTCTTGAGGGCAGCATAGTCGGCAGGAAATTCTTTCTTGGCAATGAGGTAGGGAAGAATAACCCCCAGCAGTGAGTAGTTGATGTTGTTGTAAGTGCGGGTATTTTTCAAAAACTCATCCAGTTTCATCTCGCCTTCTACCGATTTTTTCATGTTGTTCCAGTCGCCGTTGTAGTTGATCAGGCCGGTCCGGTGCGAAAGCAGGCGTTCAAACGTAAGCTTTTTGAAATTCTCGCTGGGCTTCCAGTTGGTAGGCAGGTACAGATACACCGGCTCTTGCAGCGACAGTTTGTATTTTTCTAGCAGGGCCACCGTAGCCAGTGCCGTGGCGAATTTAGTAGAGCTGGCAATGTCCTGCCGCTGCTGGGCGCTGTGTTCTACGGGGGTGCCGTCTACGGCGCGTCTGGCCCAGCCGCCGCCGCCTTTGCCGCGGTAGTAGATCTGTCCTTCGTGCATGATAGTGTAGCCGTAGCCCGCTACTTTTCCGTTCATGTAGGTTTCGATGTTTTCGGCAAATTTATCGACGTTGAACTGTACCACAGCCAGGTTGTCGATGGTCCGGGCCGAGCTGTGGTTATTGGCTTCGGACTGCGAGGTCTCCGGAAAAATATCGTCGTTTTTGCAACTGGTACCTACCAGCGAAGCCCCGAACAAAAGACTTAAAGAAGCGACTTTGATGATTTTCGTTTTCATGATTTTTTTGTTTTTATTAAAGGTTTAAAATTTTGATTTGCAGGATTTTAAAAATTCGTTTCCCTGATTGATGAGTCAAAGGTATAGCCGCTCACGGGCACCGAAAACAGCCGCTTGACGGATGCGGTATTTCGCTTGACGAAAGCACGCGTTGATTTGATAAGGTACCTTGGAGAAAGAGGAGAAAAGAAGATGGGCGGGCTGGCGGGCGGCTATGAAAGGGAAATACTGTATATTCGCTCTGATCGTTTTAATTTCATTCTCTCATCAAGAATTTTACTGGTAGCTACTGTATGTACAAATACCTTCTTCTTTTCGTAGGGCTGATCGGCGCGAGCACCCTGAGTGCCCAGGAACAGCCCACCTTTACGCGCCAGGATACGCTCCGGGGCTCCATCACGCCCGAGCGCGCCTGGTGGGACCTCACCTACTACCACCTCGCCGTCCGGGTGAAGCCCGAGGAAAGCAGCCTGAGCGGCAGCACCACGGTCCACTACAAGGTACTTAAGCCCCACCAGTCCATGCAGATTGACCTGCAGGAGCCGCTGCGCATCGAGAAGGTAGTGCAGGACGGGCAGGAGCTCACCTACCGCCGCGAGGGCAATGCCTACTTCATTGCGCTCCAGAAAAAGCAGCAGATCGGCCAGCTGGAGTCGGTGCAGGTATTTTATGCCGGTAAGCCGCAGGTAGCCAAGCGCCCGCCTTGGGACGGCGGCGTGCAGTGGGAAAAAGACGCGGACGGCAACTGGCTCGTGGCTACCTCCTGCCAGGGGCTGGGGGCCAGCGTGTGGTGGCCCTGCAAAGACCACATGTACGACGAGCCGGATAGTATGCTCATCAGCATCACGGTACCGAAGCCGCTGGTGGATGTCTCGAACGGACGGCTGCGCAAAATCACGGACAACAACGACAACACCCGTACGTTTGACTGGTTCGTGAGCAACCCCATCAACAACTACGGCGTCAACATGAACGTGGGCAACTACGTGAGCTGGAACGAAATCTACGACGGCGAAAAGGGCAAGCTCTCCCTGAGCTACTACGCCCTGCCGCAAGACCAGGACAAAGCCAAGGAGCAGTTTAAGCAGGTACCTCTGATGATGAAGGCCTTCGAGCACTGGTTTGGGCCGTATCCTTTCTACGAAGACGGCTACAAGCTGGTGCAGGTACCCTACCTGGGCATGGAGCACCAGAGCTCGGTTACCTACGGCAACGGCTTCAAGAATGGGTACCTGGGCAAGGACCTCTCGGGCACGGGCTGGGGCCTGAAGTGGGACTTCATCATTATTCACGAAAGCGGCCACGAGTGGTTTGCCAACAACATTACCTACAAGGACATCGCCGACATGTGGGTACACGAGAGCTTCACCAACTACTCTGAAAACCTCTACACCGAGTACCACTTTGGCAAGCAGGCCGGTACCGAATACGTACTAGGTACCCGCAAGCTGATCGCCAACAAGGCCCGGATCATGGGTTTTTATAACGTGAACCACGCGGGCTCGGGCGATATGTACTACAAAGGTGGCAACATGCTGCACACCATCCGGCAGGTGGTGAACGATGACGAAAAGTGGCGGCAGATCCTGCGCGGACTCAACAAAACCTTCTACCACCAGACCGTCGACGGCTCAGACATCATCAAGTACATCAGCGACAAGGCGGGCCGCAACCTCAGCAAGGTCTTTGACCAGTACCTGCGCGAGATCAAAATCCCGCAGCTGGAGTACGCCTTCGAGGGCAAGACCCTCCGCTACCGCTGGACCAACGCCGTCGATGGCTTCGACCTACCCGTGAAGGTGACGCTCCAGGGCGGCAAGCCGCAGTTTATCTACCCCACTACCTCCTGGCAAACCTTGAAGACCAAAGGCGAAAAAAACCTGGAGGTGGACCGCAACTTCTACGTAGGCTGGAAGCAGGGGTAGTTGTATGCTCGTTCCGTTCGTTCGCGTTTGTAACGCGAACGCCGGAGCTCATGCGTTTGCAACGCGAACGCCGGGCTAAGGTACTTTGGCAAGTAGGTAAAAGCACTTACAAGTAGATCCGCATGTCCGCTAAGATTGTTTTGGTACTGGTACTTTCCTGGCTTTCACCAGTGCTGCTGGCTCAGAATCCCTGTGGAGTAATAGTCAATGAACTTGACGAACCCATTCCGTACGCGGTACTTTACGTCAAAGTACCTACCCCGGATGGCGTATATGCTTCTGAGGATGGCTCTTACTGCCTTGCCCTCCGAAGCGAAACGGATAGCGTGTATATTACGTGTATTGGCTACCAAGCAAAAACGTGGTCCGTCCAGGAATTTCGCCAGCACGATACTATTCGTTTGGAGAAAGTAGCCATTAAGCTGGAAGAGGTGGTTGTGAAGAGGCGTAGCCACCGGGTTAAAGAAAACGAATTAGGGTACGCCGCACGAAGTACCCCGCTCAAATACAGCGTGAATTCAGGCACTACGTTAGTTACGTATATACCCAACGAAAAGCATACATCGGCGCAAATACTAAGCCTTACCTATGCCATCCAGCCCCGCACCAGGATGAAGAAGGTACTTGAACCGCTTTCGTATCGGCTGGCGCTTTATTTGTACGCTGATGAAAACGGTCAGCCGGGACGAAATTTAGTGCCCGAACCCTTCATGGTTACCATTTCCAATCAAGACAAAACCATACGCTACAGCGTAGAGCCATACGGTATTGATTTTCCGGAAAGGGGCGTTTGGGTGGGTCTAGCCTGCGTGGGGTACGTCGATGTCGATTCCGTGTATTACGGCGTGGGTGATTCAAGGAAGTTTACAAGATATTCAGGCGATAAACTACCGGTTATTTCCCCGTTGGTACCCGTGCTCAAGTCGGCACCAGGCCCCAGCCTGCGGTCTACCTGGAACGGTGCCTGGAAGCCTTTTATGTGGGCTAAAAATCGCCCCGGAACGCTTTGTTTTGGCGTTACGGTAGGGCGTGTTAGCTAAAAGTAGGTACTTTTGCTTGTTCGCTTTTGCAATTGTTCGTTCGCGTTTTCATTCGTTCGTTCGCGTTTATAACGCGAACGCCGGGCCAAGGTACCTACGAGCAGAAGGGTACTTTTAAAGAATAGGGGCCGACGCTAAAAAGTTTTGCTTATAGCTGCCTAAGCAAGGGTTTTCTGAAAGCATCCCGTTTTACAATTACTGCTGGGCACCACTTCTTTTCTCGTGGAGAAGAAGCTAAACTACCTCATTGAGTCTATTCATGAAAAAGGGGATTGTCGCTGTTTTTCTTTTGCTGGCCTTAAGTACCTCCGCCCAAATCCCTTTGTCCGACCGGGCAGAAATCTCCGTCATCACCTGCGGCCCCTACCAGGGCGAGCTGTACTCGGCCTTTGGCCACAGCGCTATTCGGGTACATGACCCTGAGGCTGGCGTGGATCTGGCGTATAATTACGGCGTTTTTCAGTTCAACTCGGCGTTTTACCTAAACTTCACCCGCGGGCACCTGCTTTACAACCTGGGCGTGTACCCCTATGATCGTTTCCGCGATTTTTATATTTCCCAAAACCGCTACGTGCACGAGCAGCTACTAAACCTTAGGGCGGAACAAAAACAGAAAGTAGCGGACTACCTGTACCACAACGCCCAGCCCGAAAACGCCACCTACCGCTACGATTATTTTTATAACAACTGCGCTACCAAAGTACGTGATGTCTTTGTCGTGCTGTTTCGGGACAGTCTAAAATTTGATGGTACCTACGTCACGACGAGCTATAGCTTGCGGGACCTTACGGACATCTACCTGGCCCAACAGCCCTGGGGTGACTTAGGGATTGATATTTGCCTGGGCTTGCCGATGGATAAAAAAATCACTCCGTTTGAATACATGTTCCTGCCCGACTACGTTGAATCCGGGTTTGATCACGCCACGCTCAACGGAGTTGCCCTCGTCAAAGAAAAGAAAGTCATTTACGAAGCCGCGCCAGAAACCGTTTCGTTTCGGTGGTTTCACCCCTGGCTGGTTTTCGGTCTTTTTTTGTTATTTACCCTGGTACTTTCTTACTCCGATTGGCAAAAGAAAAAGCTGACCAAATGGTTTGACGTGGCCCTGTTTTCAATCGCCGGGTGGGTGGGCGTGCTGCTCCTTTTTTTATGGACCGCCACGGACCATCGGGCCGCCGCGAATAACTTTAACTTGCTTTGGGCCTTTCCCCTCCACGCCCTGGCCGCCATTTTCTTACTACGAAAACAATTTTACCCTTTGCTCAGCAACTACTTTAGGGTCTTTGGGATACTTTCGGTCGCTACTTTATTGCTGTGGTTTGTTCTCCCGCAGCGGCTCAATGTCTACTTAATTCCTTTTGTGGTTGCGTTGGGGGTTCGGGCCTTTACCATGGCTAAATTACTGGCTGTAAAAAGAAGATAGGTGAGGCTGCTCGTTCGCGTTTTTACAACGCGCTTCTCACGGGTTCGCGTCGCAGACGCGAACCCGTGAGTTTCTAAACCGTCAGCTCAGTCAGGGTACTTCCATCACATTTTACTTCGGCAAAGCGATTTTTGTCCAGCAACTGCGCCCGGACAGCCCGATGTTTGGAATTCGTAGTATTCGACACTACAAATTGCGGTGTTACTTTAAAAAAAGTAAGGCTTAACCCAACGAACAGAGGTTCAGGTAAGCCTTACGGTACATGAGTAGAAAAGGCGGCCGTTTAGACGGTCACACTAGCCAGAGAGTCCCATAAGCCAAATACTTTAAGCAGCCAAATTACCAGAATAATGACCACCACGGCGTTAAGAATACGCTTGATGGTAGCCTGCATGGGTATGTAGGTGTTGATCAACCAAAGGAGAACGCCTACCACCAGAACGACGGCAAGGATAGTAAGAAGAGGCATAGTTTCGTTTTTTTTAAATATAGAATATGGTATCGTGTATCCAATACGGTGTGTGCTTATAAATACTATGCCTGGCTCCAACAAAAAACTATTCCTCCCGCTTTGCAGTGCTGTATTTACCAGAATACTACGCATTATTTAAATAAAAGCAGCCATCCGGCCCTACTTTACTACCTTGGATAGTCTCTCACAGGTTTTATTCAACTATTTGAATTACAGAAATCTGTGGAAACACAGCCCCTGATCGGCGAATTGTTTCTATTGTCACAAAGGGATTTACTACCAGCTTTACCGCTCGTTCGCGTTTGCAACGCGAACGCTGGGTAAGGGTACTTAGAAAGGGATAGTTTCTTTGCTGGCCGAGTGTTATCCACTTGTAAAGTGTAGAAAGGCACAGATTATACTGCATTTTGTCACCGGCGGTACCGCGTCTCGCCTTTTTAAAAAAACAAAAAAAGTTTTATTGTTAAATATAAGTTACTTATCTTCATATCGTATAGTTATTTATCCACCCTTACCCCCGCGCACGTATGAAACACCCCTTACTTGGCTTTTAGCTACTACGGCTAGCCTATTTCTTGTTTAAGCCACTCTTTCCGAGCCGCTCACTTTCCTTGTCTCCGATTTTTCGTTAAGTAGTTCAATAAAAATCTTTGGCTAAACCTGACTTAGCAATCAGGCCAAATACTCTATTGGTTTCCACTCAAACCAAAAGTAACATGAAAACATGGTACCGACTTCTCCCCTTTGTCCTGCTTTTAATCGTTTCTGGCAGCTGCACACAGGACACATTAACTACCGAACCGCCGACTCCCAGGTACCTGCCGAGCCTACATCCGGTCAGTCATTACCCCGAGCTCATTGAGGGCTACACGACTTATACCTCCCCGCTCAGGCCCCAAACCTGGCTGAGTCGCCAGGTTTCCATACCTGACTACGGCACCATGGTACCCGCCGGACAATCCGTACGCATGGTAGCTTTTGGCGGTGGACTCACCGCCGGAGTCATGAACGGTGGGCTCTACCGCGAGGGGCAACAACTGGCTTATCCCAACCTGGTTGCTCACCAACTGGGCCTGACCGATTTTCACTCCCCTCTCTTTGCCGAACACGAAGCCAACGGAACGGGCTTCCTGCTACCTTCTCGTACCCACCAGGGTGAGTTTCCCCGTTGGCAAAGGGTCTCCAACCAGCTGGCGGCGGAAGCACCAGGCTCGCCCGCTTCCATTAGCCCTTATGCCGGAGAAGTCAGAAATTATGCCGTACCTAGTGGGCAGCCCGAGACTCCTCTTTCCAAGTCTTGGGATCATGGGCACTACAGCTTTCAGCCCTACCTGTGGCGGATCATACCCCGGGAAGTGAACGCCACCCAAAGCCCGCTGGAGTACGCCCAACAGCATACCCCCTACAACTTTGTGCTTTACGAAGACTATTTCGACAACTGGATCAGGGGTATGCTCCGGATTCCCAATTTCAATATGTGGGACTTTTATGGCATCACACTTAGTCTTGGACAACAGGCGATATTTAGAGACTCTAATATCGATAATCTATTTTACGAAGGGGCCAAAGGGGTACTTTTCACCATCCCGCGCTACCAGGACTTGGCCTACATGCAATGGTATTCGCTGGAGAAAGGCAATCAGCAGGTGCAGGAATTTGTCAGAAAGTACCGTTCCACCGACCATAATGATCCCTCCCGGCCTACCTATTTTCTGGCCACGACGGACGTGGACCGGCTCTTCCGCGGGCTGTCCGCCACCCTGCCCGACAGCGCGGTCATAACCAGCTTCGAGGAGACGCTTAGCGACCCGGAATGGGAGTATGGTCATAACAAACGGATCCGGGCCGTAGCCGCCCAGCGCAACCTGGCGCTGGTCGATCTGTCGGCGATCTACGCCCAAATACGCCAGGGGATCTACGTAACCGACGACGGCCTCAAAATCGACGGTTCGCCCCGGGGCAACTTTTTCTCTTCCGATGGCATTTATCCCAGTCCCATTGGCCACGCCGTGATCGCCAATGAGGTCATCAAAGCCATCAATCGTACTTACCAGGCCAAAATCCCACTCATCCACGTAGGTGAATTTGCCAACGCCATTAACCTGAAGCCTTGATTCATTCTTGTTTACATTTGCAGCGCGAATGCTAAAGCAGGGGGTATGTATAACTGCCCTTTAATGTAGTTCACAATACCTTCTATGTTTAATAGGAATTGTTTTAGCATTGCGGTAGGGCACCTTGGAATAAGACTAGGATGGAATTTAGCGGTGGCGTTTCCGGGTACTTGTTGAGGCAAAGGGGTTTGAAAGGGAGCCTCCGTCGGTTCGGGGCCTTACGGTGACCTGCCCCGTTCGCGTATTGATCTGGATGAAGCGATTAAACGGAGTATCATCCGGTGGGGGGATTACCTTTTGGTAGCGGGCTTTCAGGCTTCCGTTGCGGCGGTAGGTTTCAACCCATCCGGCGTCGCGGCTTTGGGTCGTCTGGACGCGGCTACCGATTTCCTCAAGAAGAAAAGTTCTTTGCTCTTCGGTCCAGTCCGAGGAGTTATAAAAGCCGTGGTAGATAAGAATTACTTTTTCCAGGAAGTGCGCATAGGAAGCCGGTGGGTAGGCAAAGTACTTGTAACGGTCGTCGAGCGCCTGGTAGAGCTGGATCGTTACCAGGCTATCGCTGCTATTGGAATGATAGATTAGGTACACAACGCCCTTTTCTCCGTAGGTAGGATTGGCTTTGTAGCAGTCGATCAGAAAGGTACGTAGCTCTTTGGCCACGAGCGTATCGCTGAGGTAGGTTTGCCGGAGCATTTGGGCGTACGAAGCGGAAGCCAGCGCCAGCCATAGCAGGGTAGTAAGTACTTTCATGGAGCTTTTCACTTTATACTTTACGGTACAAAACATCGACCGGCTAAACGCTATATAAGTAGGTGACTTTTTTAGTTTTCTTGTTGATTTTGAGCGTAATGTCGAAGGGAGATCCTCCAAATGTCAGCATGTTTACTTTTTGGTACCTGGCTTTCAGGCTTCCGTCGGGATGATAGGTTTCGATCCATCCGGCGGGTTTTGTCTGGGCCACGTACACGCGATTGCCAATTTCGTCTAGCAGGAAATTCTTTTGCTCTTCGGTCCAGGGGTAAATGGGCTTATTTTGGTCGTAGATTAGAATTACTTTCTCCTGAAAGTGGGCGTAGTAGTGCGGGGGAAGACGGTTCTTAAAGCTGTCGTCGAGCCTTTGGTAGAGTGAGACAAACCGATACTCATCATCGGTATCCGGGCGTAATGTCAACATCACCACCCCCCGGTGGCCGTACTGGGCATCGGTCTTGGTACAATGCTTCAGAAACTTTTTTAATTCCTTGGCAATCAAGGGATCGCTGATGTGCACTTTCTCTAGTTTCTGACCGTAGGTGCTGGTGGCGATAATCAGGAGAAGGAGTACTTTGACAAAAGTGGATCGGTACATCATGGGTGGTCTTGAGTATTCGTTTGCCAAGGTACCTCAATCATTTATAAAATACCTCAAAAATTCATTAAAGGTACGTTCAGAAATGCTCTCAAGTACCCCGCAGTTAATTTCCCACGCGGCGGGTACTTTAAGGCTCACTTGGCCTGCTTAAAACCCATGGCGGTGGCAATATCGCTCAGGGCCTGGTTGTCTTTGATGGCGTCCCAGTAGTTGGTATGGCCGCTGGGTAAGAACCACAAGCCCCGGCGGTCGACCTTAATATCCCGGACTCCCTTTCCAAAAATCCGCTGGCCGTCGCTCCCTACGTAGTCGGAAGAAAAGTAGATGTTGGTCCAGCGGGTAAGGGCAAACGGAGCGGCGTGGTTCAGAAAGCGCACGGTCCGCTTTTCTTTTTTGCCGTTTACGTCTACTTCGGCGGTGAGGCGATCAAAAAACAGCGTTTTGTCCCGCCCTTCCATTACGGGCGGACAGATCGGAAACTCTTTCTGCTTGACCAACGCCTGGAAGGGCTTACTGTTCAAGAGGTACACATCGGCATGGGCAATGGCCCCGGCCACGGTGATGAAGTCGGAAATGAGCCAGGGGTTGCCGTTTTGTCGGTACTGTTTCCAGCAGCGGTATTGCAGCTGCTGGAAGTCGTTGATGTTGCCAAGGGGCTCATCGCCCCGGCTGATCTTGTCCATTTCCTCAAAAACGTCATGGTCTACGTCGGCCCCCGGTGTAAAGCGCTCGTGCATTTCGTGCCACAGCAGCCGGATCATGTCATAGGCCACCACCGAGCCCAGGCTGTGGCCCACCACCACGATGCGGTCGTAGGGTTTGGTTTTGCGGTCGTGGAGTTTTCGCAAAAAAGTAATGCCCTCGCGCCGAATGGTACTGCGCTCTTCGATGTTGGAAGGCATGGGGTTGAAGTACCGGGCGGCGTCTCCGGCGGTATTGAGCACCAAGCTACTGAATGGGACTTTTACCAAGCCATAAAGTACCCTGACGACTGCCAGCACCACCGCAATAATGCCGAGCAAAGAAGGCCATTCGGCTTCTACATACGCCCAAATGGCGGCATGGTAAGTGTAAATGACACCCCCCAAAACCACCATCGCCACCAGGGTGGCCCAGAGGGTATAAAAAATGGGTTTTAACCGCGGAGGTACCTGGCTCAGGCGCGTCGTGATCAATTTCCAGACCCAGGGTACCAGGTGGGCAAACGACGTATTGCGCATGTGGTGGGCCCAGTAAAATTCATAAAAATCGGTTTTAGGATTCATCTGAAACTGCTCCATCGTGATCCGGTGCGTTTCGTAGATTTCCGAAATCCCGTCGGGTCGGCTCCAGTACCGGGGCCTTTCGGCTTGCGGCTCTTCCTTTTTGATCCAGAAGGTCAACCCTTCTACAAAGGAGCGCAGCGTATCCATGGGGCGTTGCTCCCCGATACCGTGAATGATCACCACGGCCTGTCTTTTAATGTCTTGGTTCCGAGCCATTCGTTTTTTACGAAAAATTACTTCAAATGCTTGGAAAAGCAATACTTTAGAAGTCAAATTGAGTCAGTGGCTGGTTAGGGCTGATGGGTATTTTGTGTTGGTTCGCGTTTGCAACGCGAACCCCAACGAGCCCGCGCGTTTATAACGCGCCTTTAACCGCATAGCTTATGAAGAGAAAACTACGGATTTGTACTTGATGATGAAAGAAATAAAAAACATTTGGCAGGCCTATCAGCAACTGGATTTTACGCAAAATCAGGCCGCGCTGGCCACCGTCGTGCGGGTAGAGGGCTCGTCGTATCGCCGCACGGGCGCGCGGATGTTGGTGCTGGAAAATGGCGACTGGATCGGCGGCATCAGCGGCGGCTGCCTGGAGGGCGACGCGCTCCGGAAGGCGCGGCTGGCGATGGCCCAGGGCAAGGCTACCGTCGTGACCTACGACACCACCGACGACGACCCCTACCAGATTGGCGTGGGTCTGGGCTGCAACGGCATCATCGACGTGCTCTTGACGCCTCTCGACCCTACCGACCCGCATAACCCCGTCCGGCTACTGGAAAAGTACCTCGGCCAGCGCCAGCCCGACCTACTCGTGACGGTGGTGGATGTACGCGGCGACACGGGTCCACTGACGCTGGGCAAGGCTTATCGCTACGACGACCCTACCTACTTCGGCAACACCTTCCCGATGAGCCACGTGGCCGAGCACAACATCCTGGCCGACATCAAGGCCTGTCTGAAAAACGAAAAATCGGCTACGCATACCTACCTGCTGCCTAACGGGGCGTCGGTGTCGCTGTTCCTAGAAGTGATCCTGCCGCCGGTCCACCTGGTAATGATGGGCGGCAACTACGACATCTACCCCATGGTGCGCCTGGCCAAGGAAATGGGCTGGCGGGTGTCGGTGGTATGCAACCCGGCCAAGGTCCATCAATCGCTCTTTGAATTGGCCGATGCCATCATTCCCAAAGATGACGGCGAAGTACCCGTCGATGCCTACACGGCGGTGGTACTGATGGCCCACGATTACGAAACTGACTACCGCCACCTGCGCCGAATGCTCCGCACGCCGGTACCCTACCTGGGGATGCTGGGCCCGCGCAAGCGCACCGACAAGATGCTCACCCGCGCCCAGGAAGAGGGCAGCCCGATCCCCGACGAAGCCATGCGCCGCGTATACAGCCCCGTAGGGCTGGACATCGGCGCGAATACGCCCGAAGAGATTGCCATTTCGATCCTGGCCGAGATCCGGGCGCACTTCGCGGGCCGCGCCGGTACCTCCCTGCGCCAGCGCGAAAAGCCGATTTATGAGGAATAACATCAATAAGGTACGGCCAGGCCGCATGGGCCATTCTATAAAGAGTGCGACCGCTGAACGCGGTCGAATGGTCGAAGAAGCAGATTGGCTCTATAAACGTGTAAAGACGCTGCTCAGGTGACCCGACCTGCGCGGCCCGACCTACGCGGCCCGACCTACGCGGCCCGACCTACGCGGCCCGACCGCCGCGCGGTCACACGTTTATAGAAAATCATCCACCCCCCATGATCCCGACCACAGCGTGGTCGCACCTGGTGCAGCCTGAGCATTCGGATTTCAGCGGTTCTTGGGGAATGAAACAGCACCGGTCCTGTATAGGCCCGCCTTTTCGTAATAAAGTACCCTTGCTAGCATTTGGTAAGTACCTAAAACGGGCCGTACTTTTACGGTAAAAAAGGGCCCCGGCTGTGGCCCTACCCAGAACGAGCGATGTGCATGAAAAAGAGCCTCATTTCCCTACTGTTAAGTACCTTCATTTATTCAATTACCTACGCCCAGGTTGATTCCCGGCACAACATGAGCTTCCCGGCGCTACCTACCCAGTGGGACGAAGCCCTGCCGCTGGGCAACGCCCGCCTGGGCGCGCTGATTTGGCAGAAAGGTACTTCACTGCGCTTTTCGCTGGACCAGGCCGAGCTCTGGGACCTGCGCCCGATGGAGGGTTTGAAAAAACCGACTTTTACCTACGAATGGGTACGGGAGCAGGTGGAGAAAAAGCAGTACGGTCCGGTGCAGCAGCAGGGCGATGCCCCCTACGACCGCGAGCCTGCTCCCAGCAAGATTCCGGGTGCGGCCCTGGAATGGAACAGCCAGGGCTGGGGTAAGGTGACGTCTGCCCAGATAGACCTCGCCACGGCTACGGCGGAGGTGCTTTGGGAGTCGGGCGTGAAGCTGACTACCTACGTGCACGCCAACATGCCCTACGGTAGTTTTCGGTTTGAAAATCTGAAAAACTTTAATGTAAAGCTCATTCCACCCGCCTACCAGGGTACGGGTGCGCAGGCGGCCGGTGGGCCCGTGGAGGGCGACGACCTGCGCCGACTGGGCTACGAGCAGGGAGTCGTGCAGCAGCAGGACAAGGCCATTACCTACCGGCAAATGGGCTGGGGCGATTTTTACTATACCGTGAGCGTGCGTTGGAAACAGAAAGACGAGACGACCTGGGAGGGCGCCTGGAGCATTTCGGCGCACGCGCCCGAGCAAAAGGCGGTGTCGGCCACGATCATCACCAACAACGCCCTCACGCTGGTAGACTCGACCCTGCGCAACGAGCACCTGAAGTGGTGGCGGACGTTCTGGGAAAAATCGGCGGTTGCGATCCCGGACCCGGTGCTGGAAAAACAGTACTACCTGGAGCAATACAAGTGGGGGAGTGCGGCCCGGCGTGATGCGCCACCCATTTCGCTTCAGGCCGTCTGGACGGCCGATAACGGCCGGATTCCGCCCTGGAAGGGCGATTTCCACCACGACCTCAACACCCAGCTGAGCTACTGGCCCGGCTACGCCGCCAACCACCTGGAGGAGGGCCTGGGGTACCTGGATCACCTCGACAATAACCGCGATACCTACCGCGACTATACGCAGTGGTACTTCCAGACTGACGGCCTGAACGTACCCGGTGTCACCACGCTCACCGGCGAGCCCATGGGCGGCTGGATTCAGTACTCCATGTCGCCCACGGTGTCGGCCTGGCTGGCGCAGCACTACTACCTGCACTGGCGCTACAGCATGGACCGCGAATTTCTGGAAGAGCGGGCCTACCCCTGGTTTCGGGACGTGGCTACGTTTTTGGAAGGCGTGGCCGAGAAGCAGGAGAATGGCAAGCGTCAGCTGCCGCTGAGTTCGAGCCCGGAGATCAACGACAACAAGATCACGGCCTGGTTTACCAAAATGACCAACTACGACGTCTCGCTGGTGCGGTTTGTGTTCAGCAAAGCCGCCGAGCTGGCCGAGGTACTTGACCTACCCGAAGACGCCGAGTACTGGCGCGAAGTACTGGCCGAATTCCCCACCTACGCCCTTTCGTCCCAGGGCGACCTGATGATCGCGCCCCAGTTTCCGTACAAGGCCTCGCACCGGCATTTTTCGCACCTGCTGGCCATTCATCCACTGGGTGAGATTCGCTGGGAAAACGGGGCCAAAGACCAGCGTACCATCAAGCAGAGCCTGGCCGTGCTGGACCAGGTGGGGCCTTCGCAGTGGACGGGCTACTCCTACGCCTGGCAGGGCAATCTCAAGGCCCGCGCCAAGGACGGCAAGGGCGCGGCCAAGGCGCTCAAGACCTTTGCCGAGGCGTTTTGCTCGCCCAATTCCTTCCACCTCAACGGCGACCAGACCAAGTCGGGCAAGTCGAGCTTTACGTACCGGCCCTTTACGCTGGAGGGGAATTTTGCCTTTGCGGCGGGGATTCAGGAAATGCTGCTACAAAGCTACGCCGGGGCCATCGAGGTGTTTCCGGCCGTACCCGCCGAGTGGAAGGAGGCTTCGTTTCAGACGCTGCGCGCCGAGGGAGCCTTCCTGGTGAGCGCTACCCGCGTGGCGGGCCAGACCGACGAGATTACGATCCGGGCCGAACAGGAAGGTACCGCGCGTCTGAAAATGCCTTTCAAAACCCACGTCGTACAAGAACAGAACGGTGCCAGTGTTACCAATGTAGCCAACGGCTATATGGAAATAGCGATGCAGCCGGGCGGGAGCATCACGCTCAAAAATGGCTACGAGTAGGGGAGGTTTTAAAGGTACTTTGAATAAAAAGTACGTTGAAATAAAAACAAAAAAAGTACCCTGTGAGACACAAGGTACTTTCCGCTCGGCCGACCTCCCAAAATCCAACGGGCCGGGCCGCCTGCCTTCGCTGACCCTAGCGCCGGGCCGGAGCCCGGTGGGCCAGGGTACTTAGCAAGTTCTTCTCGTGCAGCCGGGCTACCGACTGCGTGTAGGCCTGGAGTGCCTTGTCGAGTTGCCGACGGGTACTCCGTTTGCGAATATCGTACTGCGCGTTGGGGATCGTTTCTTCGTATACCAGCTGATCGGTGTCGTGGTAAATCCGGAAAACGGTCGTAGGCGCGGGGGTACTTTGGGTACTGTCCGGGTGCGTTTCCACCACCCAGTAGTAGGTACTTTCGGGCGCTGAAGGGGTAGAGGGGGCCTGAGCCGCTGCCGGGAAGTACCCCAGCAGGCTCAGAGCGATCAGAAGTGTTACGTTATTTTTCATGGCTAATCTTGCTTTTGTTTTTTTACCAAAAGTAGGTACCTGCCGCACAGCCCGCTCGGAAAATCGCCGGGCGAAGGTACCTGGCCGCTACGAAGTGGCTGTACAGCGACGAAGGGAGTTGGTCGACCGAAAAGTACCTTTAGTCGATAAAGGAGAAGCAGGTACTTCGCAAAGTCATTTCTTGGTGTATTTTTGGTAGAAATTACCGTAAGGTACCTATGCTCGAAACGCTTATCTTTTCCCGGCAGCGCCGCTTTGTGCTGGCCCGGCACCTTCTTTTCTGGGTATCGTGGGTGGGCTTTTTTACGTACATCTACGCGCAGAAATTCGTCTCCTACGGCGTTGACGAGGCCTACGTTATTTCGCTGATGGAGGCGCTGATCTACCTGCCGGTGCACATTGGGTTTAGCTACGCACTCATCTACGGCATCATTCCCAGGTACCTGCTGCGGGCGCGCTACGTAGAGGCGCTACTTACCACGCTGGTGGCGGTGCTCCTGGCGGCGTTGATCTCGCATTTTTTGACCAATTGGCTGGTGTACGCGATGCGCGTATACATAGACATGCCCATTCCGAAAGTACCCCTGGTAACCGGCATGATGTCGGGCTTGCGCGGCTCCAACACGGTGGCGGGCTTTGCGGGGACCATCAAGCTGCTGAAGTATTGGTACCAGAAAAAACAGGAAAACGAAACGCTGCAACGGGAAAAACTGGCCGCCGAGCTGCACCTGCTCAAGGCCCAGCTGCATCCGCATTTTTTGTTCAATACCCTCAACAACCTCTACGGGCATATCGTGAGCGGGTCGGAGCATAGCGGGGGCATTGTTCTGAAAATCTCCGACTTGCTCAGGTACATGCTCTACGAATGCGGCGGCGAGCGCGTGACGCTGGCCGCCGAGGTACACATGCTACGTACCTACGTGGAGCTGGAAAAGCTGCGCTACGGTCCCCGGCTGGACGTGTCGCTGTCGGTGACGGGCGTTGAAAGTACCCAGGTCATCGCGCCGCTGATCCTGCTTCCTTTTGTCGAAAACGCCTTCAAGCACGGCGCGAGCCAGTCGCTGGACCAGGCCTGGATCTCCATTTCGCTGGAAGTGGCGGGGCCGGAGCTGCGTTTTAAAGTAATCAACCCCATACCGGCTCCGGCGGCAAGTACCTCCGAGTCGGGCATTGGGCTGGCCAACGTGCAGAAGCGCCTGCAGATGCTGTATCCGGGCCAATATACGCTCAAGACCAGCCACGAAGAAGAGTTGTTTATCGCTTCGCTCAAAATCCGGCTCGATGCCGTGGAAGTACCTGTCACCAATCCCGCCCTACCTACCTATGCACCGGCCTGAACCCGTAAAATGCCTCATCGTGGACGACGAGCCCCCGGCCCTGGAGGTACTTAAGACCTACCTGAAGGCCGTGCCCTCACTGCGGCTGGTGGGCGAATGTACCAATGCGCTGGAGGCTTTTCAGCGCCTGCGCGAAGAAGCCGTGGACGTACTCTTTCTGGATATTCAGATGCCCCAACTCAAAGGAACCGAGCTGGTGCGGAGCCTGAAAAACCCGCCGAAGGTGATTTTTACCACCGCCCACCGCGAGTACGCCCTGGACGGCTTCGAGCTCGACGCCGTCGACTATCTCCTGAAGCCATTCTCCTTCGACCGCTTCCTGAAGGCTGTCGATAAACTACCCTTTGGGCGCGAGGGGGGTACTTTGTCAGCGGTCACCGGTGCCATGCCGGTGGTGGCTCCGCCGGTGGTGCCGGAGAGCGCGGAGTTTTTGTATTTTCGCTCCGACCGGAAAATGGTAAAGGTTTTTCTGCACGAAATCCTGTACCTGGAGTCGCTCAAAGACTACGTGCGCATCGTGACGCAGAGCGGGCAGGTCATCACCAAGCAGCCCATCTCGTCGGTAGAAGAAATGCTGCCCGAGCGCTCCTTCCGGCGCATCCACCGCAGCTACCTCGTATCGCTGGATAAAGTGACGAGCTTCACGGCTACGCACCTCACGCTAGGTTCTAAAGAACTCCCCATTGGCAAACTCTACAAGCACGAAGTAGAAAAAGCGCTGCGCGGCTAGCGCGAGAGCGATGGCGGGGCGTCGTTAGCCGAAGTACCCCATTTCTGATTAGGTACCTTGCCCATGACGAGCGTGAGTTCACCGCCGCTAAGAGCTATTGCTTAAAAAAAGGATTGAGTTTCCAACGAAAGAGCTACCCTAAGGGTCTAGGTGGCTGATCTTGAAACTTATATGCTCAACCTTTGCCGTCATCATGAAAATAGCCAATAAGCTACTAATCGTCTTCTGTCCACTATTTCTAAATATTGGAGGATGTGAAAAGATGGATGCTGAGCCAGAAAGTACCGCTTGTCGACAAGGTATAATCCGAAAGGAATGGTGCCATGGAGCCATGATTGTGGAGTTGAGTAAGCCAGGAGGTATAGATTGGACTGACAGCCGTTGGTCTCCCAAGCAGGAATACGAGAATATTGCCCTGGTGGGTATTGTGCCCGAAGAATTTCGAAGAGAGAACGAAGTAGTTTATTTTACCTATGAAGAAGTAGAAGACCCTTCCTATTTAGGAATTTGTAAGATCGGAGGGGCACCAAAAAAAGTTTTCAGACTTATTGATATCCATGATCATAGGTGCCCAACGGATGAAAAATAATTACATACTGTTGCGCTGCTAAAGTACTCTTCTGAAAGGCAGTGCCCTCCTAGTGACGTGGCTGTAGGAAATGAGGGGCAGGATAAAAAGATTACCCATTTCGGTTTGATACTAGTACTACGTTGCCGAAAAATACCCCCCCCCATTGGCAAGCTCTACAAGCACGAAGTAGAAAAAGCGCTGCGCGGCTAGCGCGAGAGCGACGGTGGGGCGTCCTGCGGCGAAGTACCCCATTTCTGGTTAGGTACCTTACCCATGATGAGCGTGAGCTCACCGCCGCGCGCTATTTCGTCGTGTGTGAGGTAGGTACGGGTGAAAGCTTTGCCGTTGAGCCGGGCCGACTGGATGTAGGGGGCGTCGTCCGAAACGCCCTGTGCCCGAATCCGGAAGGTTTTGCCATTTTCCAGCCGGAAGGTACTTTCCGCAAACACCGGACTGCCCAGCACGTAGGTAGGCGTACCGGGGCAAACCGGATACAGTCCCGCCATACTGAACGCCAGCCAGGCCGACATCTGTCCGCCGTCTTCGTTGCCGCTCAGGCCGCCCGGCTCGGTGGAGTACTCTTCCCGAAGTACCTTGCGCGTCCACTGCTGGGTTTTCCAGGGCGCTCCGGCGTAGGTATAAAGATAGGCGATCTGGTGGTTGGGTTCGTTGCCGTGCCAATAATGTCCTTGCTCAAATAATGTATCCAGCTTACTCACAAAACGCGCCCGCCCGCCCGTGAGCCGGATGAGCCCGGCAACATCCTGCGGTACAAAGTAGGTATACTGGGCCGGGGAGCCTTCGGTAATGAAGCTGGCCCGCTTGGCGAAGGGATCGAAGGCCTCGATCCAGCGTCCGTCGGCGTGGCGTCCGCGGGCGTAGCCCGTCGCAGGGTCGATGACGTTTTGGTAATTGAGGGCGCGTTGGCGGAGTGCCGCCGCGTCGGCGGACTGGCCCAGAGCCTCGGCCAGAACCGAGAGGCAGAAGTCATCGTAGGCGTACTCCAGCGTGCGCGAGACCTGCTCCTGTTTGTGAAACGCTTCTTTGACCGGATCTTCCAGCGGCACGTAGCCGTATTGCAGGTAGGAAGCCAGCGCGCGGCGGCCCTGCCCGGCCAGGTAGCTGGCGGCGTCGGTATTCACTTCAAACGCATTTTTTCGTAGGTACCTATACGCACTTTTTACGTCAAAGTCGCGCACGCCCTTGGCGTAGGCGTCGGCCATGACCGATAGCACGTGGTCGCCGATCATGGCGGCGGTGTAGTGGTTCCAGCAGGGGAAGATCGGCATCCAGCCGCCCTGCTCGGCCATCTTCGTGAGCGACTGCATCATGTGGCCCGTGGTGGTGGGCTCCAGCAGCGTGTGCAGCGGCAGGGCCGCCCGGAACGTATCCCAGAGGCTGAAGTCGGTGTAGTAGTCGAAACCCTGGGCTTGCTGGATGGTTTTTCCGCCCGCGAAAGACGGATAGCGGCCATCGGCGTCGGAGAAAAGCCGGGGCGAGAGCTTGGTGCGGTACAGGGCACTGTAAAAGAGCGTTTTGTCGGTGTCGCTGCCCTTTACGTCTACTTTACCCAGCGCCTGGTTCCAGGCGGCTTCAGTGGCTTGAAGTACCTCCTCAAAGCTCTTTGTAGCCACCTCCTGCTGCAAGTTCCGCCGTGCGCCCTCCAGGTCGGTGAAGGAAGTACCTACCCGCACGGTGAGCTGACGTACCTCATCGCCAAAGCGTAAGTAGGCACCTACCTGCTCCTTTTTACCGGTACCCTGGGCCGAGGTAGCACCCTCCTGCCGGGTATCGTTGGTCCAGGTACCGTAGGCCGTAAAGGGTACTTCAAACTGCACCACAAAGTACCCGCTGAAGCCCGCCGGTTGCCCCGAGCCCTGGTAGATGCGGTGTACGGGGTTGTAGCCCACGATCTCGCGGCGCTCGGGGTGAATCTCAATAAAACCCTCGCCTTCGTCGCTGTTGGGCTCCACGAGCAGGTACCGTTCGCCGTCTTTCTCAAACGAAAACCGAAGTACCCCGCAGCGGGCCGAGGCGGTGAGCTCGGCCCGGATGCCGTAGTCGGCCAGGTAGGTTTCGTAGCGGTGGGGGCTGGCCGTTTCGCGACTATGTTCGTAGGCCGAAGCCCGCTCCCGCGGCTGGATTTTTAAAGTACCCGTCAGCGGCATGAGGGTGAGGCTACCGTAGTCCTGCACGCAGGAGCCGTTGAGCCAGTGCGTACCCCGAAAGCCCTGGATCTTTGGGTCGTTGTAGTAGTAGGGGGCAATGCACTTGGTTTCGGTGGCCTGGGTCTGGGGTGTCCACTGCGTCATGCCGTAGGGGGTACCTACGGCCGGCAGTGTTTGCCCCTTCAGTTCACTGCCCGCTTCGCTGTGGTTTTTAGCGCTCTGGGTGTTGGCCGGGGCCGTGCCAATGAGTGTATTGACGTAGCGCACGGGCGCTTGCTGCGCCAGGCTGATGGTGCTGAGGAGGAGAATAAAAACGGCACTAACGGCCGACGAATATATGCGCATAGCGTAGTAAATTGGTATTTTTCAGCAAATGGAAATCCCGGTAAAGTTAGCACACCTCCGCTATTTTCAGTGGCTGCTGAAACAGGAAGTCACGGAAAGTACCTGAAACCAATGCCATAGGTATCGGGAAGTGCTCATGAGTAGCAGGGTAGAAGGAAAATTCCGGGGCGTAGGGGTGTAGTAAAAAAAAGACGTTACTCCAGGTACTTTGTCGCTTTAAGAGTGGCTTTTCCAGCCTTTTTTAGTTACTTGTTGCACAAAACCAACGCGCATAAAGTACCCCATGAACGTACATGTACTAGATACCGGATTTTTTAAACTGGACGGCGGCGCGATGTTTGGCGTGGTACCCAAGGTACTTTGGCAAAAGCAGTACCCCGCCGACGACCACAACCTCTGTAGCTGGGCCATGCGCTGCCTGCTCATCGAAGACGCCGACCGGCTCATCCTGGTTGATACCGGGCTGGGCGATAAGCAAGACGCCAAATTTCTGAGCCACTACCACCTGCACGGCGACGCGACCCTGCTGGGCTCGATCCGGAAAGCGGGCTTTGCCCCCGAAGACGTAACCGACGTACTGCTCACCCACCTGCACTTCGATCACGTAGGCGGGGCCGTCAGGTACAGCGCGGGCCGTGAGCGCCTGGAGCTCACTTTTCCCAAGGCCACTTACTGGTCCAACGAGGCGCATTGGCGGTGGGCTACCCAGCCAAACCCGCGCGAAAAGGCTTCTTTTTTGAAAGAAAATATTTTGCCCATTCAAGAATCGGGACAGCTGAGGTTTGTGCAGCATGGTACCTCGCCGTTCCCCAACGTGGCGCTCATTCAGGTAGATGGCCACACCGAGCAGATGATGCTGCCCGTGATCAAGTACGCCGGACGTACGCTCATCTACATGGCCGATCTGGTACCTTCGTCGGTGCACGTGCCGCTGCCCTGGGTGATGGGCTACGACGTGCGCCCCTTGCTCACCATGCAGGAAAAAGAAACCGTACTGGACCGGGCCGCTGCCGAAGAGTGGCTGCTCGTTTTTGAGCACGACGCCCGCGTGGAGGCCGCGTACGTGACCCGCACCGAAAAGGGTATCCGGTTGGCGGAGGCGGGGCCACTCGCCGACTTGCTCTGAGGTACAAAACATTTCGGCTGACCCGAACGTTAGATAGGCCGTAAAAGCAATGAGTATTACAGCATGAAAATCGGATTGGTACTGTCGGGCGGGGGCGCCAGGGGTTTCTCGCACCTGGGGGTCGTGAAGGCACTCACCGAGCGTGGCGTTCAGCCGCAGATCATTAGCGGTACCAGTTCGGGTGCTCTGGTGGGAGGTTTGCTGGCCTACGGCTACCCTCCGGACGAGATCCTGGAGCTGTTCGTCAAAACCCGTTTTCTTCAGTACGTACGGCCGGCCTTCGGCGGCAGCGGGCTGCTGCGCCTGGAGCGGCTCGAAACGATTTACCGGCAGTACATCCCCGAAAATTCCTTTGAGGTACTTCCTACGCCCCTGGTGGTAGCGGCTACGGATCTGGTGGCGGGTCAGGTTATTTATTTCCGGCAGGGAGAGCTGGCCCGTCCGGTGCTGGCTTCCTGCTGCATACCGGGGCTTTTTGAGCCCCTGCTTTTTCAGGGGCGCCAGCTGGTAGACGGCGGCGTGCTGGACAACCTGCCCGTGGAGCCCATTCGGGCGGAGGTCGACTACGTCATTGGCGTACATTGCAATCCTTTTACCCGCCAAAGTACCCTCAAAAGTACCCGCGACATCCTCATGCGCAGCCTGATCCTGGCCGTGCAAAGCAAAACGAAGGAGCGCTTCGAGCAGTGTGACCTGCTCATTGAAGCCCCCCAACTCTGCGACTACACCCTTTTCGATCTCCGCAAAGCACGCGAGATGTTCGTGCTTGGGTACCGGCATGCCCGGCAAGTACTCGCCCAAGTACCCCTTCCGGCGGACCTTTAGACGCCCCTCATGCCTTCTTTTTAGTTAGTAGTTCCGCAAATCCTGTTCGGGTCAAAATAGAATTATTTTTAGATTACTCCTTTTTGCCTAAAACTGTTGTTTGGCTAAATATTAATAGATTAACGTTATTTAATACAACCTTTTTGTTCTAATAAAACCAAAAAGAGGCGTATTCAGTTTGTAACTGATTAGAGATTATAATAATCAGAATAATATTTTACAAAGTGAGCCATACATATGTTTATTATTCTGAAAATATTTTAATAATAAACTATTTGAATTGAAATATCAGCTATATACATTTGTAGAACTAGGATAACATTTCTTAACTTAAACTAAATCGTTCATGCTTAAAAATTTACTGGTGAGCACCCTCTGGGTGTGCTCTACCTGGGTGTATACCTATGCCCAGGAAAAACAGGTGACCGGGAAAGTCACGGCGGCCGAAGACGGCAGCCCACTTCCGGGAGTATCGGTGGTAGTGAAGGGTACTACCAACGGTACAAACACCGACTCGGACGGAAGCTACTCCGTCGCGGTTCCTTCTCCCAATGCTATTTTAGTATTTAGTTTTGTAGGTACCTCCACGCAGGAAATCGTGGTCGGTAGCCGCACCGTGCTGGATGTTGCCCTGGCTTCGGATACCCGAAGCTTGCAGGAAATTGTGGTGACTGCCCAGGGGATTGTCCGGGAAAAAAAGGCATTAGGTTACGCCGTCACTTCCCTCGACAGGCGCTCCATCGAAGACCGCCCGCAGGCCGATGTGGGCAGGGTACTTCAGGGCAAAATCGCCGGGGTAAATATTACCTCTACCTCGGGCGTGTCGGGCACGGGTACCAACATCACCATCCGGGGGTACTCCTCCATCACGGGGTCTAACCAGCCTCTCTTTGTGGTGGACGGGGTGCCTTTTAACTCCAACACCAACGCGCGCGGTGGCTTCACCGGGGGCGGGCAGTCGGCGTCGAGCCGTTTTCTGGATTTGGATCCTAACAATATTGAAAACATTAGTGTGCTGAAAGGCCTGGCCGCCACGGTGACTTACGGCGACCAGGGCCGCAACGGGGTGATTCTGGTAACGACCAAAAACGGTAGCAAGAAAGCGCGGGCCACCGAGTACACCCTCACGCAGTCGTATTTTACCAATACGGCCCACCTGCCCCGCTACCAAAATGACTACGTAGGGGGCTTTCAGCAAAACCTGGGGTACTTTTTCAGTAACTGGGGCCCCACGCTGGAAGAGGCCCGCCTTTACCCCTCACAGAATACCAACACGGCCCTTACCACCCATCCCTATGCTTTCCTGAGCGTAGCGGCCACGCGGGACGCCTTTGCTGACTATGTAGCTTCCGTTAGCCCGTATGAGATGCGGGTGTTTCCCAACAACGTACATGATTTTTTCCGAACGGGCCAAATCTCGAATACTTCGCTGAATATCTCGGGAGGTGGTGAAAAAGTAGGGTATAATATTTCGGCGGGCTACAACAAAGAGGGAGGGTACATTCCCAACAATGGCCTGACGAAGATCAACTTCGGACTGGGGCTCAACGCGCAGCTGAGCAAAAAACTCACCGTTATATCTTCCTTCAATTTTGCCAATACTGGCCAATTCTCGCCTCCGCTAAGTGGCGGAACGGGTAACAACGCGCTGGATTTTCCCTCAGTGCTGGCCAATGTAATGTACACCCCCCGGCAGGTTGATTTGATGGGCTGGCCTTATGCCAGTCCGGTGGATGGCAGTACGGTGTATTTCCGCAGCGGCAACGACATCCCTAATCCGCGCTGGGTGCTGGAAAACTACAAAACAGCGGGCGTCGTGAACCGGCTCTTTGCTACCACCACCCTCAACTACGACATCGCCCCCAACCTGGCCCTTATCTATAAGGTAGGGCTGGATACCTACACCGAAAACCAGGAGTATAAATTTAACAAAGGCGGGGTGCAACTGGTCAATGGTTTTTATAATACGTTCGACATCCGGAATACGATCTGGGACAACAGCGCCATTTTATCGTATTCGAAGCCCATCGGCGAGCGGTTTGCGTTGGCGGCTAAGCTGGGAGGAAACCTACGAAACGACGTCAACAAGGGTACCTTCATCACGAGCCAAAACCAGCTGGCGCGGAATCTGTTTCGCCACAACAACTTCATCGATAACGTAGCCAGCGATTTTATGACCGAAGAAACCCGCATGGGGATTTTCGGCGAAGTGACGGCCGATTTTGGCGACTACCTGTTTTTGAACCTGGCTGGACGCAACGACTGGACCTCGACCGTAGAGCCCGAAAACCGCCGGATCTTTTATCCATCCGTCAGTTTATCCTTTGTGCCAACGTCGGCTTTTCCTGTGTTGCAATCTCCCGTTGTCAGCTTTCTGAAGCTTCGGGCGGGGGTAGGTACTTCGGCGGGTTTCCCCAGTCCGTACAGTACCCGTAACGTACTGAACCAAAGCGCCCGGGCCTGGCTTAACGCTTCGGGAGCTACCGTACAAACCCACTCTGTGGACAATACCCTCGGCAACCCCAACCTGAGGCCCGAGCTGCATACCGAATACGAGTTCGGGATGGAAGGAAAGCTATTCAACAGCAGCCTCAGCTTCGATGTAACGGCCTACCGCCGCGATACGCGCAACCTCATTACCCGCTCGCCCCTTGATGCCTCCACGGGCTATACCCAAACGACCATCAACATTGGTAAAATCAGGAACCAGGGCGTGGAGCTAAGCCTAACGGGTACCCCCATTAAAACCAGTGCTTTCAGCTGGGATGTAACGCTGGTGTACTCCCGCAATACGCCCACCGTACTGGATCTGGGAGGTACCTTGCAGGAAGTACAGGTTACGGGTTTTGGCTCGGCACTGGGTAACTACGCCATCGTGGGGCAACCCTTTAACGTGATCAAGGGTACGGGTTTCCGCCGCAACGACCAGGGGCAGTACCTCATCGACGGCGGGGGGTACCTGCAAGCCACCGCAACGCCCGTAATCCTGGGAGATCCTAATCCGGCCTTTACGTCCAGCCTTATCAATGGGCTGAGCTACAAAGGGCTCAGCCTGGACTTTATGCTGTCGTACCGCCACGGTGGGGCCATGTACTCTTCCTCGGCCGGAGCACTCATGGGCCGAGGTATGACCGAAGACACGGGCCTTGAAAAGGGATATGACCGCGCCCAGACGTATGTATTCCCCGGTGTAAAAGCGGACGGCACGCCCAACGACATCCAGATTACAGCTTCAGACGTTGGTTTTAACAACATCTATTTTTTCGGTGACGAAGGGAGGATCTACGACGGCACGACGATTCGCTTGCAGGAGCTCTCCCTGACCTATCAGCTCCCCAAGCAGCTGCTTAGCAAGCTGCCCATTCGCGGGGCTTCGCTGGCTCTCACCGGCAACAACCTCTGGTACAAGGCCCTGTATTTCCCCAGTGGGCTCAATTTCGACACCGATAACCTGGGCCTGGGCGTGGGGAATGGCCTTGGGTTTGAGTTCCTGACCGGCCCGAGCGCCCGTAGGCTCGGAGGTACCCTCAAACTCACTTTCTGATCAACCGGCTGTACCAAACATGTACCTAAAACTTTAAATGAATCAGGCTATGATAAACAAAGTAAAACACTCCTTATGGGCTTTGTTGCTGGTCGTGGTGAGTTCTTGTCAATTAGACTTACTAGACAATCCCAATGCCGTTACTACCAGCAATACGGATATAAACTACCTGCTTAATCAAATTGAGCTAAGTTATGCGGGTCACTTTAATCAACTGAGCGATCCCGGAATGCGCCTCACGCGCATGCTCAACCAGGGGGCGGCCATTTACGACAACGCCGTTTCGCCCGGTGGCTTTGACGGGGCCTGGAATACCGCCTACGCCGGTATTTTGACCGACGTCAAAACGCTGATCCCGCTGGCGGAGGCCAATGAATTGTTTGTACACGTGGGGATTGCGCGCACGATCCGGGCCTCGGTGCTAGCCAATCTGGTCGACGCCTTCGGCGATGTACCCTATACCGAAGCCATTGACCCGAGCAACTTCAACCCTAAAGTAGATGGTGGTGCGAGCCTTTATACCACGGCCCTGGCCGAGCTGGACCAGGCCATCCAAAACTTCGCTGCCCGCGCTCGGGCTGGTGCTCCCAACGACCTGTTCTTTGGGGGAAATGTTGATAGCTGGACGCGCGTAGCCAATACGCTTAAGCTGAAAATGCTACTCAACCGGCGATTGGTGGATAAGGCGGGCGCGCTGTCGGGCATCAACGCGCTGATTGCGGGTAACAAGCTGATCAGTACTTCGGCCCAGAACTTTGCGTTCAAGTACGGGTCTAACCTCACCAACCCCGACACGCGTCACCCACGCTATGCCGGACAGTACTCACCCACCGGCGGCGGCGATTACCAATCCAACTCTTACATGGGTACTTTGTACTCCTCCAAGGGCTTCCCAGACCCCCGCATTCGCTTCTATTTTTACCGCCAGACCGTCGTCAACACCTCCGACGTGAACGCGCTACGCTGTGTTAACAACCAGAAACCCACGCACTACTCCGAGGCCGACTACTACTGCCTGCCGACCGGCGTAGGGTACTGGGGCCGCGACCACCTCAGCAACGAGGGTATTCCGCCGGATGGCTTGCTGCGGACGGCCTGGGGCTTGTACCCCGCCGGAGGCTTGTTCGACAACGACGCCGGGCGGCCCGTATCGCTGGGCGCCGGTGCGGGCGGCGCGGGTATTCACCCCATCATGATGCGCTCGTTTGTGGACTTCATGCTGGCCGAAGCGGCGCTGACGCTGGGTACTTCGGGCACTCCGCGCGCGCTGTTGCAGTCGGCCATCGAAAAATCCATGGCCGACGTGCGAGCCCTGGCGCTGGGAACGACGGAAAGTGGGAAAATAACGGCCTTCGAGGCCGATAAGGGAATGGTGTGGGCCAATGAAGTAAATAAGTACCTCACTAAAGTACTAGCCGACTACGACGCGGCTACCACCGACGACCAGCGGATGAATATCATCGGTACGGAGTACTGGCTGGCGCTGCATGGCAACGGGATTGAAGGCTACAACCTCTACCGCCGCACCGGAAAGCCCGCCAACCAGCAGCCAGCCCTGGAGCCTAGTCCGGGGGGCTATGCGCGCTCGTATTACTACCCGACCTCGTTCGTCACCCGCAATGCCAACGCCGTGCAGAAGCCTAATGTCACCCAGCCCGTGTTCTGGGACAACAACCCGGCGGGCTTTGTCAAGTAGTGCTGTTATTAGTCGAACATTGATTCTAAAAATGAGGATTCTATTATGAAAAATACAAAAAACTACCTGGTGTTTCTGGGGTTGGCGGTGCTTTCTCTGGCTTGTAAAACCGACATGGTGGACCGCATCGATGAATTTAATCTGGAGCAGGGAGGGTACGTCCGAACGGTAACGCCCTACCCCGTAGTAGCGTCTACGTTCAGTGTGAGTAAAGCCAACATGAGCGGTACTAAGATGGAGCTTGTGGCCGAAGCCGTCACACCCAACAAAGGAGCTTTATTTGCCTCTTACGATTTATCCATCCGGTTTGTGGACGCCACCCCCGCCAACGGCACCAAAACCACCAGTGTGGTACCGTTGAAATCCATCGCCGCTTCGGCTTTCGCCAAAGACGCCCAGACCGGCTATCCACGCGCCACGCTTGCCGTGACCGGCAAAGAGGCCCTGGATGCGGTGAAACTTAGCGACGCCGACATCTCTTCCGGCGACCGCTTCGAGCTCACCGCCGTGATGCGCCTCACCGACGGCCGATCGTTCTCGGTGGTCAATACGGGGGTGAATATCACGGGAGGCGCTTTCTACAGCTCGCCGTTCTTTTACCGGATCAACATCCTCAATTAAGGCATTCTATTTTTTTGGAATCGGGCCCGATTAGTCCGTGAGTATGTACCAGAAACCTGCGGGGAGCTTTCCCGCAGGTTTTTTTGAAAGGTACTTTACGCTTCTTTTTTACTTTCCACAAAAACGGCTCCCGCCAGCAATAGCACCAGCAATATGGAGCTGACGAGATCCACCACACGCCCGGTACTGACCGAAACCGGCTCAAAGCGGAAGCTGATGGTGTGCGGCCCGGCAGGTACCCGCAGAGCCCGCAGCACGTAGTTGGCGCGCAGGAGCTGGGCGGGCTGGCCGTCGATGGTGACCTTCCACTCGTCGCGTACATTGTAGTAAATCTCCGAGAATACGGCCAGTTGCTCGCTGCTGGCGTTGCTTTGGTACGTCAGTTCGTTGGGTTTGTAGCTGGTCAGCTGAATGCTATTGGCCGAATCGGCCCGTGGTGTAAGACCTTGCAGCGTGCTGGCGAAGCGCTGGTCCACCACGGCCGTGCGCGCCGGGTTGAGGGTATCCAGGGCTTTCATTTCGGCGTTGGCGTCGGGCACCAGCACGTAGTTGCTCACAAACCAGGCGTGGCCCAGGGCGTCGGGATTGGGCTGGGCTACGGGGGTACCCTGCTGGTCGGCGGTCAGGATGTACTTGGTGTTGAGCATGTTCAACATGCCTGGGTTGGAGTTCTGCTTCGCGATCTGGTTTTCAAAGAGCTCCTGGTAGCGGCGAAGCTTGGCCCCGTGGTACCCGCCGATGGACTTGTGGTAGTAGGACGCTTCGGAGTTATTGAAGGTATTGCGCGTTACGTCAAGTACCCTAAAGTTCGGGTCAGGGTCGCGCAGGATTTGCTCGTCGGCCGGAGAAGGGGAACGGCGCGCCTCGGCCGCCTGCTTGCTCACGAAGTCGTCGTTGTTGAGGTACCTTTTGCTGACGCCAAAGGCATCCAGCGTAATGAGCGCCAGCAGAACGGGATACACGAGTGCTGTTTTTATTTTTTCTTTTACCCAAAACCAGATCAGTCCTGCCGCCAGCAAAATAAGAATAGCGCTCCGAAACGCGTCGCTTCGCAGCATCCGGGCGCGGTCCTGGGTGATGGCCCGCATGATGTCCTCGGCGAAGGCGCGGTTTTGGGTACTTTGGGTAAGGCTGTCGACAAACTGCGCGTCAGAAGCCGAGCGGAAGCTCATAAAAACCGTGGGCATGAGCGCCAGCAGCAGGCAAAGCCCGGCCGTTAGGCCCAGGCTGATGGCCAGCGGGCGGGCCAGTTCGGCGTAGGTGATTTTCTTTTGCGAGAGGTCGCGGAGGGTAAGTACCGCCAGGAATACCAGCAGGAGCTGCACCAGGTTCAGGACCATCGTTACTGCCCTAAACTTGTTGAACATCGGGAAGTAGTCGAAGAAGAGGTAGTTGACACCGGCCAGGTTGCTACCCCAGGCCCACACCACGTACAGCAGCGTGATGCCCAGTACCCACCATTTCAGGTGGCTCCGAACCACGAAGAGCCCCAGCACAAACAGAAAAAAGATGATGGCCCCGGCGTAGGCGGGGCCGCCGGTACTATACTGGGTACCCCAGTACAGCGGCAGCGCCTGTACAAAGTTGCGGGCATTCATGGCGTCGACGCCGCGGGTTACCAGTACCTTGTACGTTTCGGATTTGTCGTCGAGGGCACCCTGCGACGGCCCTCCGTACAGGTTGGGGATGAGCAACGTGAAGGTTTCAAAAATACCGTAGCTGTACTGAAACGCGTACTCCTTACCCAGGCCGTCTTGCTCGGGGGCGTCTTTTTCCGGGCGGGTACTTGACGCTAAGTTTAGCTCGGATTTTCCCCGGATGGTTTCTTTGGTATAGTCGTAGGCGTTCCAGAGGCGGGTCGTGTGGGTACCTAAAGCCACCACGGCGGCCAGGGCGAGTCCGCCCAGCGTCAGGGCCAGCCGCCGGGTTTGTCCTTGCTTCAACAAAGGAATACTCTCAAGTACCACCAGCACCACAATGCCAATGCCCAGGTAGTAGGTAATCTGGATGTGGTTGGCGTAAAGCTCCAGGGAAAAAAACAGGGCCGTCAGGGCCGTGCCGGTGAGCCAGTGCTTCCGGAAGGCAACGATAATCCCTGCCAGTACCCCCGGTGCGTAGCCCAGGGCCAAAATTTTGGATACGTGCCCGGCCTCCAGGCTGGTAATAAGGTACGAAGCAAACGTATACGCCACCGCCCCCAGCGCCGCCAGCCAGGCGTTGGCCCCCAGCACTACAAACAGCAGGTAGGTAC
Source organism: Rhabdobacter roseus (assembly GCF_014202275.1). Taxonomy (GTDB): domain Bacteria; phylum Bacteroidota; class Bacteroidia; order Cytophagales; family Spirosomataceae; genus Rhabdobacter; species Rhabdobacter roseus. Next base: position 912,651 of record NZ_JACHGF010000001.1, read on the forward strand.
ATACCAGGCAGAGCAAAAAATAGTTGGCCGGAGCCGGAAGCAGCGCGTTGATGCCTTGCCCCAGCTTGGTAGAAAGGCTGGTGGGGTAGTCGGCTACGACCATGTAAGCGGGCATGCCGCCAAACATGCTGTTGGTCCAGGCCGACCATTCTCCGGTTTTTTCTTTGTATTCCAGTACTTCGCGGGCGGCACTTTTAGCTTGAACGTCATCGTACTGGTTGAGGCGTTTGCCGTTCAGAACCGGCGAGGCGTACATAAGCGCCAATACTACAAATCCCACCACGGCTAGCAGGTGGGGCCTCAGGCGTGGCCACGAAATCAGGTTTTTCATGCAGATTGATAATTCGGATGTTTACGCTTACCCACCGTTTTTTTAAAGGTACTTAGGGGGCCGGGTAGGTTAAATTTTAATGAACTGTCACAAATATAGGAGGATTGCCGTATTTTTGGGGTAATTAATATTGGCTTCTTAAGAAGGTATCTCAACTAAAAAACGGGAACTATTCGCCTATTTTTTAAAAATACCCGATAAATTTGCGGCTATTGTGTCAAATTGACGAATATCCTGACGCACATCTTATTTTTTAGTGAAGTATAACCTCACAATCAATCTTACATGAAAAGAATTGCTGTATTTACCTCTGGTGGAGACGCCCCCGGAATGAACGCTTGCATCAGAGCGGTGGTAAGAGGCGCGGTATACCACGGGATTGAAGTTTTTGGAATACGGAAAGGCTATAACGGCATGATTGCCGGCGATATATTTCAAATGTCCTCTCACTCGGTCAGTAATATTGTCCAGCGGGGCGGTACCATCCTCAAATCGGCGCGGAGTAAGGAATTCATGACGGCCGAAGGGCGTCAGAAGGCCTACGACCAGCTACAGGCACACGGCATTGAAGGCCTGGTGGCCATCGGGGGAAATGGTACCTTCACGGGAGCCATGATTTTTAACAACGAATACGGTGTCCCCACCGTAGGCGCCCCCGGTACCATCGACAACGACCTCTACGGTACCGACTACACCATTGGCTTCGATACCGCCGTGAATACCGCCCTGGACGCCGTGGACCGCATCCGGGATACCGCCAGCTCGCACGACCGCATCTTTTTTATTGAGGTAATGGGACGCGACTCGGGCTACATCGCCATTCAGTCGGGCATTGCCGGTGGAGCTGAGCTGGTGATGGTACCCGAGGTACTTACGCCCTTGTCGGAGGTCGTCGAAACGCTGAAGCAGGGCTGGAGCCGTTCCAAATCGTCGTCCATCATTGTGGTAGCCGAGGGCGAAGAGGAAGGCAACGCCACCGAAATCGCCGAGCGGATCAAAGCCCAGGTAGATGGCGACGTGGACATCCGGGTAACGACCCTGGGCCACACGCAGCGCGGCGGCGCCCCCACGGCCTACGACCGCATCCTGGCCAGCCGCCTGGGGCTGGGCGCGCTAGAGGGCCTCATTGCCGGACAAAAGAACGTGATGGCCGGGATCATCAACAACGAGCTCGTCTATACGCCTTTTGAAGATACCATCCGCCTGCCCAAGCCCATCAACGAGGACTTGCTGCGGATGGTGAAGATTCTGAGTATCTAAGGTACCTTTAGGTACTTGCTACCACTAGCAGTACCCTACCAATTTATAAACTACGAAGCCAATCCACTCGTGCCAAAGCAGCTCAGCGTAGCCAAATACGCGGGCTTCGGGCACGAGTAGCTGCTTGACGCTGGGGCTAAAGGCGCCGCCGTAAAAATCGGCGGGGAAGGTACCTACGTCGAGGCCCGCCTTCTGGAAACAACCCACCGAGCGGCGCATATGAAACGCCGAGGTGATGAGCAGGTAGCGCCCGCCCGGAAATTGGTCCCTTAGAATAGCCGCCGAAAACAGCGCGTTCTCCCGCGTATTGCGTGACTTCAGCTCCACGATAATATCTTCGTGAGGTACCCCCCACTGCGTCAGCAGCGCTGAGGCCTGCTGGCCGTCGGAGAGGTTGCGGGCCACGACCGGTGCCGCGTCGGTACCGCTGATCAGGATCTTCCGGATCTTCCCCGCCTTGTAGAGCAGGTAGGCCTGCAGGAAGCGGTCGGCGTGGTCGCCCAGGCCGGGGTGGTCGGCGTCCAGGCTGGGTACCGAGATCATCCCGCCCGTCAAAACTACCCCCACGTCGTAGGTTTGGGGTACCTCTTGTAGGTTCACGGGCGCGTATTCCCAGGCGCGGTAGGCCCAGTTGACCAGGTACGAATTGGAGAGCAGATACAGCAGTAGAATCGCCGCCAGCACGGCCCGGCGCCGGTAGGTACGGTGGCGCGTCAGCAGAGCGAAGATCAGGAGAAGGAATACGATGCTAAGCGGCAACACCAGGAAATCCAGCGCTTTGGACAGAAAGAAGAACATTTGGGTACGATGCTGGTTAGTTGTGTCGTTTTGAGGTTAAATTTGTCGAAGAAATCCATAAAAGCAAAAATATGAAGAAAGCGTGTATCGGCTTACTCCTCCTGTTATCGCTCACGAGCCGGGCTTCGGCCCAGGGGTACCGCATCGAGGCGACCCTCAAAGGCCTGAAAGACACTACCTGTATTTTGGGGCACTACCTGTACAGCAACCAGCAGTTTGTGGCCAAAGACACCGCCCGCGTCGACGCCCAGGGCCGTATGGTGTTTGAAGGTACCTCCGAGCTACCCGGCGGGCTTTACCTCATCCTGCCGCCGGGCCAGCGCCGCTTCGTAGAGCTGATCTACTCGGGCCAGGAGCCGCGCTTTTCGCTGGAAACCGACACCGCTTCTATCGTGAAAAGCATGGTGGTAAAGGGGTCCAAGGAAAACGAGCTGTACTATACTTTCCAGCAAGAAGTCAATAAGATCATAGCCGAGCTAGAGGCGCTCTTGCTAGAGAAAAAGACCCGCACCGACCCCGCCAGCCAGGAGCTGATCAATAAAAAAATGGCCGACCACCAAAAGCAGCTTACCGACTACCACCGCCGCTGGGTCACCGAGCACGAAGGTACCTTTGCCGCCAGCTTGGTGAAGGCCTCGCTGGACCCGGAAATTCCGCCCGCGCCGAAGCTCGCCAATGGCAAAACCGACTCGACCTGGGTATTTGACTACTACAAGGGCCATTTCTGGGACAACTTCGATTTTGCCGACGCCCGGCTGCTGCGCACGCCTTTCGTGCAGGCCAAGCTCGACCGCTACATCAAAGGGCTGGTGGTGCAGTCGGCGGATTCGCTCACCAAAGAGGCCGACTACCTGGTGGCGCGCGCCGCGGCCAACCGCGACATGAAGACGTACTTTATCTACTACATCACGGGCCAGTACGAAGACGCCAAGGTAGTGGGTACGGAGAGTGTGTTTGTTCACATGGCCGAAAAGTACTACCTGACCGGCCAGATGGAAATCTCCGAAGACGGAAAAAAACGCATCGCGGAGCGGGTCGCTACCATGAAGCCGCTCCTGGTAAATAAAATCATCCCGAACCTGACGGTGGCCGATACGCTGCGCCGCCCCATCAACCTGCACGACATCAGGGCCGAGTACACGGTACTGTTCTTTTATTCACCTACCTGCGGGCACTGCAAGGAAGCCGCCCCCATGCTGAAGGCGTTTTACGACGCCAACAAGGCGAGCGGCGTGAAAGTACTGGCCATCGCCACGGAGCACCCCGAGGAGTGGGCCAAGTACATCAAAACCTATAAGCTGGGCGAGCTCATGCACGGCTACGATTTCGCCTCGCGCATCGACTACCGCCGCCAGTTCGACGTTTTCTCTACGCCTACGATCTACGTGCTCGATAAGGACAAGCGCATCGTGGCCCGCCGGATGCCCATCGAGCAGCTCGACGATTTTTATAATTTTTACCGGAAAAGCCACCCGGCCGCCGCCCCCAAGAAAAGCGTCCCGAATCAGGCGGCTAAAACCGGGAAATAACCCCCGAGGTACCTTATATTCCTTTGTGAGCTGTTTTGCGAAGTACCTTTTTAACATGAACGAACAGCGTGCCGTATGGCCACTTACGGTACTTCATGTCACGTAGTATCAATTGCAAAATCGCAGGTAGGTACTTTTATGGAATAAAGGTACCTACTACTGTTTTTAGGCTTCCCGAAGGGAGAAAATGACCCCAGCGGGGTCGCACCTCTTATTTATTTCGATCAAGAATGAAAAAGGGGTACTTGGCTAGGAAATCTTTCCAGCCAGGTACCCCCTCTGCCCATTAATACTTGGCGTAGAACGTCCGGAAGCGGCTCGTCAGGCGGTCGTAGATGGGTTTGCTAAACTCAACGAAGAGCTGCTGGGGTGGGGGCGGCAGCAGCTCCTTGGAGTTGCACATCCGCTTTTGCTCGGCGGTGAGGGCACGCTCGTCGCCGTTGAAACTACCCCACTGGCAAAACCAGTTGTAGTCGCCCTGGAATTTTTCCTGGTTTACTACTTTTTTTGTTTCAAAATCCCGGATTTGCATATCCAGCAGGCCGCTGGAGTGGACGGTTTTGCGGCTTTGGGTGAGCTTGGCCGTTACTTTGTTGTACACAGGTACCTTTTTGCCGTTCACGGTGGTTTCGCCCACCTTCACGCTGTCTTTGCTGGTCACGACCTCCGTCTTGGCTTCGACCAGCGTTTGGCCCACCACGAAGTCGTCAAATTGCAGCGTGATCACGTGGTCGGGACGTACCTTAAGGTTCGTTGCTTCCTCGGGCGTATAAAAGTGCACAAACTTGTTCAGGCGGCGGTTGGTTTGCAAAAACTCGCTGATGCGGTTCTGGAAGTACTCGTTGCTGAGCTGGTAGGCCCGCGACGTAACCAGTACCTGCTCTACCACTACCTTGAAGGAGCCTTCTTCGTAGGCCTGGTCGAGCTGCCGGGTCACGTCCCGGAAGCCAGGAACGAGGTTTTGGGCCCGCTCGAACTGCTCGAAGGCCCGGCGGGCGTTGTCGCGCCCGCCCGTGGAGAGCAGCTGCTGCCCGCTGGCGTAGCGCTCTTCGGCGGCGTTTTGGCGAGCCGTTTTTTCTTCTTCATGAAAGCCCTGGGCCTTGACCATGCGGAGGCAGGCGGGGCAGCTACGTAGGGCGTCGTACATGCGGTTGAGGCCGGTGTAGGCTTCGGCGATGGGCTCCCAGTGGAAAGGATCGGAGCTGTTCTGAAAGCGGGCAATGTCTTCCTGAGCCTGCTGCACGGCCAGTGGGTAGGCTTCTTTCAGGATTTCTTCGGATGATGCGTGGCGGGCGTTGTCGCGGAGCTTGTCAACGGCCCGCAGCACCGACTCTTCGTAATCGCCCCGGCGCAGGGATTTCTTGGCCGATTTACAGCTTTCAAAGGCCATTAAAATAGCCAGGCAAAGCAAAAGGGAATTAAATGAACGTTTCATGGAGAGAGGGGGAACACGATAAAGATTTACGTATCAAAACGGCCCCCAAATTTCCAAAAAAATCATTTCATTTTTGAGCGTTTTACTAAATAGGATAAGAGAATGGGATCATAGCCCTGGTTGATGTCGGCCTCGATGAAATCAATCTTGTACTGGCCGCACTTCAGCTTGAGGTCTTGGTAGAATTTCTTGACGTACTGCTGGTAGGAGTCACGTACCTGGCTGGGCTGTACCTTCACGCGGTCGCCGGTTTCGAGGTCGATGAATTCGTAGGGACGATCTTCAAATTGGAATTCTTCCTCCGTACGGCGGTCCGTGACGTGGAAGAGAAGTACCTCGTGCAGGTTGTGGCGCAGGTGCTGCAGGGCCGAGAAGAGCTGCTCGGTATGCTCCAGGTCATCGAACATATCGCTGAATATCACCACCAGCGAGCGTTTGTGAATTTTCTCGGCCAGCAAATGAACTACCTCCGCCACCGAGGTTTTTTTGAGCGACTTGGACTGGTGCAGCAAATTGTCGAGCTCCAGCAGGATCTTGTGCACGTGCGAGGGGGTCGATTTAACGGCCGTTTGCACTTCGATCTGGTCCGAAAAGGTACAGAGGCTCACCGCGTCTTTTTGCCGCTGCAGCAGGTTGGCCAGGCTCGCCGCCGCCATGATGCTGAACGTCATCTTGCCGTAGCTTTCTTCGGGATAGTACATCGACGACGACGTGTCGAGCAGGATGTGGCAGCGCAGGTTGGTTTCTTCCTCGTAACGCTTTACGTGCAGGCGGTCCGTTTTGGCGTATACCTTCCAGTCGATGTGCCGGGTACTTTCGCCCGTATTGTAAAGGCGGTGCTCGGCAAATTCCACCGAAAAACCGTGAAAAGGCGACTTATGAAGCCCGGTAATGAAGCCTTCGACCAGCTGCTTGGCCAGAAATTCCAGGTTACCAAATTCGCGAATCTTGGCCAGGTCCAGTTGGCGCGTGTTCATAGGAAGTACCAGGGCTAAAGTGAATAGAAAACCGTTTCCAGGCCTTAACAACGGACCGTAGCCGGGGATTAGTATCCCGAAAGCCAGCCGTGGCGACGAAGCTGCCGTTATTTTTTCCCTTCGTCGACGCGGCGGCTCGAAATAATCTCTCCGCTGTCGGGTAGTATCTTTTCGTCCGAATCCAGTAATACCATGCCTTCCATGCCTACCACCCGTACCGACACCTGCGCTACGCCCTGGCTGAGGAGCCCCAGCTCTTTGGCGGCGCCCTTGCTGATGTCGATGAGCCGGTGCTTGCTGTAAGGGCCGCGGTCGTTTACGCGCACGATTACTTTTTGCTGAGTGGTGGTGTTGGTTACTTCCAACATGGTGTTGTGAGGAAGCGTCCGGTGGGCGGCGGTGAATTCGTGGCTGCTGAATTTTTCGCCGAAGAAGGTCTTTCGACCGTTGAATTTAGTAGCGTAATAAGAAGCTTTGCCTGTTTCTGTGGTGCCAAGGTAAGCTTGAGCCTGGGCATAGAGAGGTTTTGAAAAGGTCAGGAGGAGGAATACAAAAAAAGAGGAATAGCTCATACCAGGGAGGTTAGGTGAAACAAAATGCCAAACTGAAATCCGGTTATCGTGCAGATTATCAGATTCTTCGGCACGATAGGTACTGCTCTGAAACGTCAAATATAAAACATTGATCCTATTAAAGCCTACTCTGTATACGTATAGTGCAATCTTTTCGCAACGATATTCAACTATTTTTTACTATAATCACACCTATACGTTGGATATTTTTTTTGTGAACAATAAAATTTCTATTTTAGCGTTCGATTAACCTTAAATCTAGACATAGTGGAAGACAGAGAGAAAATCTACTCCAAACGAGTCAGGGCCGGAAAACGTACGTACTTCTTCGATGTTCGCTCGACGCGCTCCAACGATTACTACCTAACGATCACCGAAAGTCGCCGTCATCCGCAGGGAGAAGGCTTCACGTACGAGAAACACAAGATGTTTCTTTACAAGGAGGACTTCGACAAGTTCGTGGACGCACTTCGGGAGGCCGTCGATCACGTCAAAACCGAGCTGATGCCCGAAGTGGATTTTTCACAATATGAGGTAAAAGCCGACGAGCTGGATGAGGTGGGTGGTACTGAATTGAAGTGGGAGTAGAACCCCGTTACCCTTTTTCTATCGTAAGAAATTTGAGCCTTCGGAGTCAATCTCCGGGGGCTATTTAGTTTTTCGCCCGGTAAATGGTAATTTTGCGGAGAAATTTTCAAATTCTCGCTTACCAACCTGAACAATGAGTCTTCAATGTGGGATTGTCGGATTACCGAACGTAGGGAAGTCCACGCTATTTAACGCCATATCCAGCGGCAAGGCCGAAGCGGCCAATTATCCATTTTGTACCATCGAGCCCAACGTGGGCGTCGTGACGGTACCCGACGAGCGCCTTGAGGTACTTACCGAACTGGTGAAGCCCCAAAAGGTACTTCCTACCATCATCGAGTTTGTGGACATCGCCGGGCTGGTCAAAGGTGCCAGCCAGGGCGCGGGCCTGGGCAATAAATTCCTGGCCAATATCCGGGAGGTAGATGCCATCGTGCACGTGATCCGCTGCTTTCAGGACGAAAACGTGGTGCACGTGGAAGGCAAGGTAGATCCCGTTTTTGATAAAGAAATCATCGATACCGAGTTGCAGCTGAAAGACCTCGAGTCGGTCGATAAAAAGCTCCAGCGCATCGACAAGGCCGCGCGCGTGGGTGACGCCAAAGCCAAGGCTGAGCTGGAGATTCTGAAGCAGTACAAAGCCGCGCTGGAAGCCGGTAAAAGCGCCCGGACGGTACAGGTCTCCGAGGAAGACAAACGCGCGGCCATCGGTGACCTGCAGCTGCTGACGGCCAAGCCGATCTTGTACGTAGCCAACGTAGACGAAGCCTCCATGCTGACGGGCAACGAGTACTCCGAACGCCTGAAAGCGGCCGTCAAGGACGAAAACGCCGAAGTCGTGGTACTTTCGGCCTCCATCGAATCGCAGATTGCCGAGATCGACGACCCCGAAGAGCAGGCGCTTTTCCTGGAAGAGTTTGGCCTCACGGAGTCCGGGCTCACCCGCCTCATCAAGGCCTCGTATAGCCTCCTGGACCTCATCACGTACTTTACGGCCGGGGTAAAAGAAGTACGCGCCTGGACGATCCGCCGGGGCTGGAAAGCCCCGCAGGCCGCGGGCGTGATCCACACCGACTTCGAGCGGGGCTTCATCCGGGCGGAGGTCATCAAACTACCCGACTACCAGCAGTACCGCACCGAAGCCGCCGTGAAAGAGGCCGGTAAGATGTCGGTCGAGGGCAAGGAGTACGTCGTCAAGGACGGCGACATCATGCACTTCCGCTTCAACGTGTAGGGTACTTTATCTTTACAAACACGCTAAAAACAGCTCCGGCAGGTACCTTCACCAAGTACCTGCCGGAGCTGTTTTGCTTTCTTCGTTTCGCTCGTTCGCGTTTGTACGTTCGCTCGTTCGCGTTTGCAACGCGAACGGGTCGGAAGGTAGCGTTTGTAACGCGAATGGACCAAAAGGTACTTTGGAGAAGTTATCTTTACCACCAACCCAGCCAACCAAATGGGTTGGCGGATCTAGTTCAGGTCGAGGGTTGAATACAGGATATTCTCCTTTTTGGTAGCTTGGCCAAGTACCTTTGCCCCATCTTCCCCGGTAATGAAAAAAGGCTTTCCCTGGCAATCGAATAAATAGTAGGCGATGCCACCACTTCCTAAGCCAAAATTGGTATAAAAAAGGGGGGTACCCTGGTACTTTATCAGGGAAACCGTACCGATATATTGCCCCTGATGCGCCTGCGAGGTTCTGTCTGCTTCGGCTTTGGTCAGCAGGTCTTCCAGCCACGGCAGCGCATTTTGCCCACAGGCTTTTCGTGCCCTGGCCAGCGCGTGTGGCGTATCCTGTAGATCAACGCGCTCGTTTTTACAGCCAATGGCCACTAGCACAATCAGTAGAAGTTTCCCCGCGATTTTCATAAAGTAGGTTTGTGTAAATACTTATTTCTGCCGTAGAAGATTCACTTACAGCCCACAAGGTTGGAAACTTTTAAGAAGATTCATTAAAAAACAGCAAAAAAGCTCCGGCAGGTACCTTAGGCAAAGTACCCGCCGGAGCTTGGCTTCTTTATGCTAAAAAGTACCCTGAAGGTACCTTCAATAATCGTCTTCCGAAATGATCTCTTCCTTGTGGAGCATGGCGCGGAACGTACGGGCCATGTGAATGAGGTGATCGACGCGGTAGTGGGCTTTCTTAAGGATATTGACGCTGTAGCCCTGCTGGATCAGCTGCGAAAAAAGCGCCCGCAGCACAAACAGGTCCTCGACGTGGATGGAGAAATCCCGCACGACGTACATCTGAAAACCCCGGTCATTGGCCTGCGGAAAGTAAAGTACCAAGTGAAAATCCTTGCCATTGAAGAAGGAAACGACCTTGTTTTCGTCAAAATCTTTGGGCATTTCCTGGTGGTCTACCAGGCAGTCAATGATTTCGGATTCGTTGCGGGTGAGGTATATATTGGGGGTAATTTGGGTGCTGTCAAATGAGTTATTCATGGCATTACACAATTTTAGTTGTTGATCGTCCTATTTTTTCTTGGTAAATGTACTAGTATAACTCCTAAAACTTAACTATTCTTATATATTATAAGATTAATTAAATTTATAGCTATTTTATACTATAACCCTTCTTGGCCCAATTCGGCAGAAAAATCGCGCAGGTAGTCGTTCTACTAAACCTGCTTGTAAAAAATAGCCATTTTTAATCCAGAGGGAGCTTCAAGTTACAAGGAAGAATGGGCGCAACTATTTTTTTACTAAAATCATGCCTTCTTGAAAAGATGCAACGGCAGGACGCTCATCGGCGGTTCCATTCGACGGTACGGTAGCCAATAAGGAGGTCGGAGCGGCCCGCCGGAGGGCGGTGGTATACCAGGATGTCGTAGTCGTTTTCGGTGGCGGCGAAGTTGCCCTCCACGTAGGCTTCGTCGGCCAAGCCCGACGCTGTATTCACTACGGCATAGTTGTAATTAACTACCCCTTGTTTGAGAAGAAGCACCGCGTGGTAGGCTTGCAAGTCGGGGTTGTATTCCATGCGGTTGAGGTCGTTGAGCTGCCAGAGGTTGAAGCCACCGTTGACGTAGAGCGTGGCGTCGGGTACCTCGGCAATCCGGAGCGTGAATACTACGGGCGTGTAGTCGGCCTCCACGCTGCCCCGGCCCGACTCCCGGTGGTCGACGAGGTACTGGCCGTTGAGGTCGTCCATCTGCAGGTAGCTGCCGTCGGAGCGGAGCTTGTCGGGCGTAAGTACCAGCCGCGTGTACTCCGAAAGCCGCTCCAGCTCATACACGCCAAAGCCCCGCGCGGCCAGCGTACGGCTGTCGAAGTACCTAAACTCGTTGCCGCCCCGGAAGGTGTTTTCGAGGTTGAAAAACTGGTACTCAAGTACCTGGTCAAAGGGCCGCACGTTGGTAGGCTTAAAATTGCTCTTGGCGCGGTCCCAGCGGAAGTTTTGGCGCATTACTACCTTGAGGTCGTTTTGTGGCGATACCAGCGGGTACCCTTTGTAGTCGATGCTGAAATCAATTTGCTGGTCGGAGAACTGCTGCTGAATACCCTGCGAGAAACGCGCCTGCGCAGCAATACGTACCTTAGTTTGGTACACCATAAACCGCCGCGACAGTACCGGCCGCCGGTCGCGCTCGGAGTACACCGCCAGCACGTAGTTGCCGGAGAGCTTCACGCGGGGTACTTCCAGCCGGTAGTGGTAGTAGGGTACTTTGGTACTAAACGACTGCTGAAAGTCGGTGATGGGGTAGTCGTTGAACTCGAAGGTATACTCGATGTCGTTCAGGGCGGACTTGGTCCAGTCGGCGTTGCAGTGAATGAGCTTGGCCCGGAAGCCGCGGTAATCGGCGGTGAGGTCGTCAAATTCCAGCACCAGCGGACGGGTACCTTCCAGCGCCACCAGCGGCGGCCCAATGAGCCGCGTGGGGTTTTCGGGCCGGTCGGAGGCCGGGTAAAGCAGTACCGTCTTGATGGCTTCGTTGTAAATATAATCTTCCAACTTCACGTCGGAGGTCTGGGCGTGGGCAAGGGTACTTAGGAACAGCAGGAATAGCAAGAAACGGAACCGGTGCGTCATGGGTTTGGGGTCGATGGGCTAAAGTACACTATTCTCTTTAACGAACAAAATGGCATCCTAGTGAATGCCAGGTACTCCGGCTTAGTCCGAAAAAAGGTACTTTTGCCCGGGAGGTACCTCACCGAAGCAGTAAATAAAATCCGTTAGTGTCTTTCTTCCTAGGTAAAAAGCGGACGACGAACGTTGGTCAAAGTACCTGGTAGATTTGATTTACTTGGAAAGATTGCATGAAAGCAAAGCGTAATCGATACGCCCTGCTGCTGGGTTACGGCCTAGCGCTGGGTGGCTTGCTAAGCCTGATGGCCTGGCTCAAGTACCGCTTTCTGGTAGCTGACCACGCCACGGAGCTTTATGTACTGCTCGTGGCCCTTCTTTTCACGACGGTTGGCATTTGGGTAGGGCTCCGCTTTACCGCTCCGGTAGTCTCCACTGCGGTAGTAGACACTGAGGCAGTCTCCACTGCGGCACCCGAAGCCAACTTTCAGCAGAAAGTACCCCTGGAAGTACCTCTGGCGGCTCCGGCTTGCCGTCCGCAGCTGGAGCTTCTGGACCAGTACGGCATCAGCCCGCGCGAATGGGAAGTACTGGCGCAGCTTTCGCGGGGCCTATCTAACGAAGAAATCGCCGAGCAGCTTTTTGTTTCGACCAATACCGTCAAGACGCACCTGAGCAACCTGTACGTGAAGCTGGACGTGAAGCGCCGCACGCAGGCCGTGGAGCGCGCCCGTAGCGCGGGGCTCATTGGATAGTGATCATCCTTTTGGGTGAAAAACGACAAAATCACCCGAACGGATGAGCCGCCCTAAGGTACCTTCTCCCACTTTTGATCCCAACAAAAACGACAAAACGTATGAGAAAGACAATTCTGGTATTTGGTCTAATCGCGGGAGCGATCGTGTCCATCATGCTGCTGGTCATGATGGTACTTAGTAAAAACAACGCCCGGCATTTCGACAACGGCGAGCTGGTAGGCTACACGTCCATGCTGTTGGCCTTTTCCCTGATCTTCATTGCCGTCAAAAGCTACCGCGACCGCTACGGTGCGGGTGCTATTTCGTTCAAGGATGCTTTTCTGCTGGGGCTGGGCATCACGGCGGTGGCGTCGGCGCTGTACGTGTTTACGTGGGTCGTTTTCTATACCAATTTTTACCCCACTTTTCCCGAAGACTACGCGCAATATGCCCTCGAAAAAATGAAGCAAAAAGGTAGTACGGCCGCCGAACTAAGCCAGGCCCAGGCCGACATTCGTAACGCCTTCTCGTATTACGACACCTGGTACGGGCTGATTGGGATCACCTTTCTGGAAATTTTTCCGGTGGGGCTGCTTCTGTCGCTTATTTGCGCCCTCATTTTGCGGCGCAAACCCGCCGCCAGGGTAGTTTCATCCTAAGTGCAAAGTTTTTACCTTTGGTAAAACGAGCAAGCTATGACCGTCCAACCGCAAAAATACTACACCGCAGCCGAGTACCTGGAGCTGGAACGCGAAGCTGACTACAAAAGCGAGTACTTCCAGGGCGAGATCTTCGCCATGGCCGGTGTGGGGCACAACCACAACCGCATTGTCGAGAATTTATCCATTGAGGTAGGTACTTTCTTCAAAGGTAAATCCTGCCGTACCTACTCAAGCGACCAGCGGATTCACATTCCGGCCAGCGGGCTGTACACCTACCCGGACCTGATTGTGGTGTGCGGGCCCAACCGGTACCTGGACGAAAAGAAAGATACGCTGCTCAACCCCGTAGTGCTGGTGGAGGTACTTTCCGAAAGTACCGAAGCCTACGACCGCGGCCAGAAGTTTCACTTTTACCGCAGCATCCCCACGTTGCAAGAGTACGTGCTCATCAACGCGCGGGCGGTGGCGGCGGAGGTATTTCGCAAGAACGAGGAAGGGCTCTGGACGCTGGCCTCAGAAGCCTACGACCTGGGCGGGCGCATCGAGCTGGCCAGCGTAGGGCTCACGTTGGCCATGCAGGATGTGTATGCGCAAACGGAAGATTTGGGGTAGGGGCCTGCTGGTTCGCGTTTGTAATCCTAAGCAGCTTGCATTTTAAGTACTTCTAATTCAGCGCCTTTTTGGATGGCTTCTTCTCCTTTTTGTAGAACCTGACGTGCCATATCAGTATCAAGGTAGTAATGGCCGCAATTTTGACAAACGTGCGCAGGTACTTCCTTGATGATAATCAATGAAGTACCTCTCTCTAAGGTGACCGTTACTTTTCACGCTTCGGTAGGTCCTTTTTTGCAAAGTTGACATTGCATAATTTTAGCGTTTAAAAAGGCCTAACACAATGCAGGTACCTTCCGGGGTAGGTACTTTGAGAGGTACCTACACTATCTAACTCCAGCTAACTCCTATTTTCAACCGGGTGTCCCGGCTAACCCCGATTTTCAATCGGGTGTTGTTTTAGTCGCGTTTAAAACGCTAGTAGAGTCCGCCGCCGATTGCAAATCGGGGCCGATCAAAATCGCTGGTGAGAACACCAGCAATGGCGTAAATACTAAAAGGAAAGGGAGTTGTAATGACTCCCTTTCTTGCTTATTACCATCTACCCCGCCAGCTCCTCCACTTCCAGCATGGCTACTTCCCAGGCCTCGGTGGTGTCGGCGAGTTCTTTTTTGGTATGCGTATAGTCCTGGTTGAGTTTTTCCAGCACGTCTTTTTCGGCGTAGGAATGCGGGTCGGCCAGCTGCGCTTCCAACTGGGCTTTTTGCGTTTCCAGCTGCGTAATCTTTCCCTCGAGCTCTTCCACCAGCTTCTGCGCCTGCCGGAGCGCCTTGGCGTTTTCGGGCTTGGGGCTTTCTTTTTTGGGTGGGGTACTTACGGGCGGCGGGGTACTTTTAACTTGCGGGGGCGCACTGCTCACAATGGCTTTTTCACTCACCGCCGACTGCAACCCGCGCTCTTCCAGCCAGATGTTGTACTCTTGGTAGGTACCGGGGTACTCCTTGATCTGGTGGTCTTCGAGGTACCATATTTTATTGGCAATAGACTCCACAAAGTACCTGTCGTGCGAGACCACGATGTAGCTGCCCTCGTACTGCTGCAGCGCCTGGATCAGGATATTCACCGACTGCATGTCGAGGTGGTTGGTAGGCTCATCGAGCAGCAGGAAGTTGGCCTGCGACAAAAGTACCTTGGCCAGCGCCACCCGCGACTTCTCCCCGCCCGAAAGTACCTTGATTTTCTTGAACACGTCGTCGCCCGAAAACAGGAAGCAACCCAATACCGTCCGGAGTTCGGTTTCGGTTTTGGTAGGGTTGGCATATTTCAGTTCCTCGATGAGGTTATGCGCGATGTTCAGCGACTCCAGCTGGTGCTGGGCGTAAAACGTAAACGAAACGTTGTGGCCCAGCCGCCGCACGCCCTCGATGGGCTCGGTACCGGCCACAATGCGCAGCATGGTGGATTTCCCCCGTCCGTTGGCACCGATGAGCGCAATCTTATCGCCGCGCTCCATGCTGATGTTCGCGTGGTTCAGGATCACCTTGTCGCCGTAAGCCTTGGAGGCGTCTTCGAGCTGAAACACGTGGCGGCCGGGCTGGGTCGTAAACTGAAAGCGGAAATGTACCTTAGCGTTTTCGTCCAGTACCTCATCCACCACGTCCATGCGTTCGAGGGCTTTTACGCGGCTCTGCACCTGGCGCGCCTTGGTGGCTTTGGCCTTGAAGCGCTCAATGAAACGCTCCGTTTGCCGGATCTTGGCCTGCTGGTTTTCGTAAGCGCCGCGCTGAATATCATTGCGTTGGGCTTTTTCTTCGATATAAAAAGAGTAATTGCCCGAGTACAAATTCAGCTTTGCGCCCGACACCTCCACGGTGGTATCCACCACGTTGTCCAGAAATTCGCGGTCGTGCGAGACCACAATCACCGCCCCTTCGTAGTTTTGTACGTACTTTTCCACCCACTGGATCGAGGGTAGGTCCAGGTGGTTGGTAGGCTCATCGAGCATGAGCAGCGACGGCTTCTGCAGCAGCAGCTTGGCCAGCATCACCCGCATGCGCCACCCGCCCGAAAACTGCCGCAGCGGCTGGCTCAGATCGTGGGTCGAGAAGCCCAAACCTTCCAGGATGGCCTCCGCCTTGGCCTGGATGGTGTAGCCGTCCAGCGCCTCAAATTCATCCTGCGCCCGCGCCAGCTTATCCACGAGCTCGTCGCGGTAGTTATGCTCCATTTCGTGCAGGATTTTGTCAATCTGCACCTGCAGCTGGTTCTGCCGCTCAAAAGCCTGCATCGCCACCGACAGGATGGAGTCTTCGCTTTGGTACGAAAGCAAGTCCTGGTTCAGAAAGCCAATGGTGCAGTCGCCCGATTTGGAGATATTCCCGCCGTCGGGTTGTATCTCGCCGTTGAGCATGCGCAGCAGCGTCGATTTCCCCGTTCCGTTCAGGCCAATGAGCCCAATCTTCATCTTGGGTTTGATATGCAGCGAGGCGCCTTCATAGAGCGCGCGGTCGCCGAGGTAATAGCTGAGGTTCGTTATCGCAATCATGCCGCAAAGGTACGGCGAAAGTATGAAAATCAGTGGGTCGGCGGCAGGAATAGTGCAAGGTACCTGTGGGAGTATTTCTTGGGCAAAGTACCTGCCGCGCTGGTACGGGGGTACCTGTCAGCTAATCGGGCGAATGGAGCAATTGATCGCGAAAAAGTACCAGCTCACTTCGGATGGGCTTGAAACTACCCCCGCCGTCGGCCCATTTTTGCCGGTAGTTACCCGGTTTTCTTTTTTTAACACCTTTTTTATAGCCATGAAAAAAGTACTTTTTTTAATCCAATGGTCCCTTGTATGGAGCATAAGTAGTTTTTTATTGATGAACTGCCAAGAGCCCGGCGGCCCCGGCGCTCCCAACGACTACGGCAACCACCCGCGCTCCAAAGTACCGGCCGAGCTCGTGGGCAAATACTGGCACTACGGTTCTTTTTCGATGAATCAGTACTCCAAGTACGACGGCAGCTACGCGGGCCACGCGCAGGAAATTTCCACCGGCTACCGCTTCGTGAACGAAAATGGTGACGCCGAGCAGTACTTCTACTGGTCCAAGAACAGTACCTACTGCCGCGACCAGGTACTTGGCTACCGCAAGGGAACCGTGGTGTTCGATACGGAGAAAAAGACCTTTACCTTCTACGCCGCCAAGGGCAACTACCGCCGCTACGATGCCTGCGGCTCCAGTCAGTCGCCGGGCTACGGCCAAACCAAAGAGTACAGCGCTGATGATCTGTATCCCAAGTACAAAGCCGAATACACCAACTGGGCCATCGTGAAAGAAAACGGCAAGACGATCTGGCGCATTCCCTTTGACGACGGCTCCAAACTCGATTTCACCCAAATGCCCGATCCTCAATAGCCCCACACCAAGTACCTGCCGGAGGGGTACTTTTAGCCCAAAGTACCCTGAAAGTACCTGTCCTGTATCCACCCCTGATGTATTGCCTGGGGCGCTTGTGGAAGCCTTTTTTCCGCGAGCGCCTTTCTTTTTTGTTTTATAGGAAAAAGAAATTCGTAAGTGAAAAATCGTTTCGTCGCGCCGGGAGTTGTATCATTGTAAAAAAAGCGCGAACGGTTTTGAACAAGCTATTTCCCATCTTTCTGAAGCTCGAAAACGACGACCTCCACACGCTCATCGTGGGTGGGGGCTACGTGGGCCTGGAGAAAATCACGGCGGTACTCGACAACGCGCCGCAGGCGCGGATCACGCTCGTGGCCCCCGAGATCCGGGACGAGATCCGGGCGCTGGCCGCCGAGAAACCCGCGGTGAGCCTCATTGAGCGGACGTTTGCGGACCACGACCTGGACGAAAAAGACCTGGTGATCGTGGCGACGAACGACAAGGAAGAAAACCGGCGCATCAAGCGCGTGGCCCGCGCCCGTCACCTGCTCACCAACGTAGCCGACACGCCCGAGGAGTGCGACTTCTACCTGTCGTCGATCGTGAAAAAGGGGAACCTGAAGGTAGCCATCTCCACCAACGGCATGTCGCCCACGCTGGCCAAGCGCCTGCGCGAGGTACTTACCGAAGCCCTGCCCGACGACCTCGAAACCGCCATGGAGCAGCTCAAAGCCGTGCGCGACACGCTCCGCGGCGACTTTGCCCATAAGGTAGAGGAGCTCAACCGCATCACGGAGGTACTGGTAAAAGCCCGCAAGCCCCACGAATGAGCCAGCTCCGCGGACTCGTACTGAGCGGCGGCGAGAGCCGCCGCATGGGCCGCGACAAGGGTCTCATTCCCACCACCGA
Organism: Rhabdobacter roseus; assembly: GCF_014202275.1. Taxonomy (GTDB): domain Bacteria; phylum Bacteroidota; class Bacteroidia; order Cytophagales; family Spirosomataceae; genus Rhabdobacter; species Rhabdobacter roseus. Next base: position 930,408 of record NZ_JACHGF010000001.1, read on the forward strand.
AGGTACCTGGGCCCAGCGGGCGGGTACTTTGCTGGGTACCTTGGGCCTGTCCGTGGCGGTGGTGGTGCGGGAGGCGCAGCGTGCCGCCTACGCCGAGGTACTTGACCCGGCCTTTGAATTGCTCCTCGACGCCGACCTACCCCTGGGCGGACCGCTGAAGGGTATCCTCAGCGCCCACCAAAAGTACCCCACCCACGACTGGCTCGTACTCCCCTGCGACCTCCCCGACATGACCGCCGCCGTGCTGCGTCAACTGGTCCTTTTTTATGAGCAAAACCCCACCGCCACCGCCTGGGCCTACCGTGAGCCGGAGGGCTGGCAGCCGCTGCCGGGTATCTACTCGGCCCGGCGGCTGAGGTACCTGACGAGGGTACTTGGGCGCGGGCAGCTCCGGCGCGCCAGCCTCCAGCAGGTACTTGAGCGCGGCCATTCGGCGGCGCTGGTACTTCCCAGTGCGCTCAAAGGTACCTTTCGGAATTACAACTACCCGGGTTTTTGATAGGAGATTTATGGTTAGGTGAATCGGTTTATAAAGTACCTTTTGTAGGATTTACTCTAGGATTCAGAAGCGTTTGCAAACGAATGGACGGATCAATTAACGCGCCAGCGTGGCCGCGCTGCGGTCGAATGTTTATAGAGAAGTAGACGTAGGTAGGGAACCCGCGTGCCGTTAGGTACGCAACCCACAGCTTGTTGCGTACCTAGCGGCACGCGGCAGATTTGAATGGCCGTTTCAGCTATAAACATGTCGTGCCTACGGCACGGATTCGGCTCATGAGTAGGGATGATTTGTGATCAAGAGTAGCGTTGGGTACTTCCCAGCGCTCTCAAAGGTACTTTCCGGAATTGCAATTATCCGGAGCTTTGATGGAGCGATGGCTGATGACTAGCGGCGTTACGGCCGTGTTTTCAGTCAATGAAAGGACTGCCGGTACGCGACCGGGGTTTGGTTGGTTTTGTTTTTAAACAGTTTGCTGAACGATTGCGGGTACTCAAAACCGAGCTGATAGGCAATTTCACTGACGGAAAGCTCCGTGGTGGTCAGGATGTCTTTGGCGTGTTCGATCAGCTTTTCGTGGATCAGTTGCTGGGTCGTTTGGCCGGTCAGTTGCTTCAGGCAATCACTGAGGTACTTGGGCGATAAATGCAATTGATCGGCCAGGTAGGTAGCGGTGGGCAACGCTTTTTCACCCGTATCGCTGAACCAACTATTGAGTAGCTTTTCAACGTTATGCAGCAGCTCATTGGTGGCGACCTTTCGGGTTATGAACTGCCGGTTGTAGTAGCGGTTGCAGTACGTAAGCAGCAGGTCGATATGCGCAATAATGACTTCCTGACTGAAGCCGTCGATCGGTAACAGGTATTCCTTTTCAATCTGTTGAAATACCTCTTCTATTGATTTTTGCTCATCTTCCGATAAAATCAAGGCTTCGTTCACTTTATAATCGAAAAAACCCAAGGTCTTTATTTTTTGGCTTAGCGGAAAAGATCTCAAAAAATCCGGGTGAATGGATAGGAGCCAGCCGGAAGGAGCCATGGTAAAATCTTTTTCGATGATGCTCACTTGCTTGGGCGCAAAGCAGGAGATAACGCCTTCGTCGAAGTCAAACGGGGTTTGCCCGTACTGCATTTTGCACGGGCATTCCTTTTTCAGGGTAATCTGGTAGAAGTCCGAGATCAACCTTAGGCGTTGATGGGCTTCGATTTTGGGTATATCCTCAAAGCGCACAATACTGAAAAGCGTATGCTTGGGCTTAGTCATCCCTGCGGCTTCGTGGAGCGCCGAAATGGACTTAAAATGGAAGGTTAAGGGCTCGCTGCTCATTTCACCTGGTTTTCTTGTCAAAGGTACCCATTACATTCCGGTTTTTTGGCGGTACGACCGGGCAAAACCGCTCGTCAGTACGCGGTTAGGTATCAGTGCTACGATACGGGCCCCCCAGGTATTCAGGGTTCCGGATACCACCACGTGTTTCCCCTTCTCTAGTCCCCCTAAGGCTTCGTCGGCCACCTGCTCCGGGGTTTGTGTGGAGCGGCCGTACTCGACATTGAGCCCCTTTCCTTTTGCGTTGGCGTCTATGCCGGCGGCTTTATTGAAATTGGTTCTGGTCAAGCCCGGACAAAGCAACATGACGTGAATGCCGTAGGGCTTACACTCCTGGGTGATGGCCTCGGTAAACGAACGCACAAAAACCTTGCTGGCGGCGTAGGTGGCCATGTAGGGGATGGGCATAAACGAGGCCATAGACGCTACGTTGATGATCGTCCCGCCTCTTCGCTGTTGCATCTGCGGCAAAAACAGATGCGTAAGCGCCACCAGCGAGGAAATGTTTAGTTGTATCAACTCCAACTCTGCCTTGAGCGTAAGGTCTGAAAACGGGCCCCCGGAACCAATCCCAGCGTTGTTGATGAGCATATCTATGTCCAAGCCACGTTGCTGGGTGATTGCAAAAACCTGCTCCGCTGTTTCGGGCTTGGCCAAATCGGCGGCTATGAACTGAGCCTGGATGCCAAATTTTTCGGCCAGCTGTTGGCATTGTTGGCTCAGCTTCTCCGCATTACGCGCTACCAGTAAAAGGTTATGTTTTCTTTCGGCCAGTTTATAGGCAAGGGCTTCCCCAATTCCACCGGATGCCCCCGTGATCAATGCAACTTTCATCTTTCTACTTGTTTAAGTGTATGGTGCAAAGGTAGGTTCGTCCATATACCTATAAGTAGCCGTATGTCGGGTGGTTGTATCCAAATGTCGGATCGGGTGTCGCCGCCGTGCGGAGCCGCTCAGGGAAAGGTACCTGGCGGCTAGGGCATATTCTTTTTCTCGGCCGTCCAGCCCGCTGATTGGGAAAGCCCCGGCGGGTTGCCCGTAAATAGTTTACCGGCTTCCCGGTCTCCTTTCAGCTGCCACTTGTACCAGGCGGTGGCCACCCGGGCAAACTCCCCGCCGTGGGGTTGTGCGTAGGTACCTCCGTGGCCCACGTCGAGGTTTCCTACCAAAACCGGCACATGGTTGATCTGCTTGAAGTCGTCCATGCCGTTTTGGTAGGCAATATCCGAAGGGCCACCCAGGAGATACAGGGTAGGTGTATGTATTTGGTTGATCTGCTCTTTGGTGATTTTGGGCAGGCCGGGCATCCCCTCCCTCGGGTTGGTGAAAATACCGCTGTTGAACACCCCAAGGGTACTAATCCTGGGATCACCCGCCACCTCAAGCGCTTGCAGCCCCCCGCACGACATCCCGCTCACGGCTATTTTTGTGATGTCTAGCTTTCCGTAGTAGGGGCTGCTTTTGTCCTTATTCTGGGCAATGGCCCAATCTACCGCCGCTAACAGCAGGGAGGACGACGACGAACCCCTTACTTTCTCGCCCGACTCGCTGGGCATGGTACCAATGGCAAGGACCAAAAAGCCATGAGACGCCACTTCATTCAGGAAGTTGACATGCTCCCAGGGGGAGTTAAAGCAGGCCCCATTGCCCCAGGCGATCACGGGTAGCTTGTCCTTCTTGCCAAAAGTACCCATGTCCTTAGGCCGAAAAATGGTATGGGTAGGCAGCGAGGCCTCCATCATCATGATGGCGCTGTACTTTCCCGTACCTCCGTCCTCGACCACACGCGAGCTGACTGGCTGGGAAAAGGATTCCGTAGCGGCAAGTAGAACTACCAGAAATAGGGGAATACTATAAGGTCTCATAGATTGAAGGGTTGGTTTAGGAAAGGGATGGTTGATAATAACGCGACGGACATTTTTGCAGCAAAAGAAGACTATGTTTCGTCAGCCTAAATTTATTGATTAACTGGAATAGTGGGCATTTGTTCAGCATTTATTCTTTTGCTACTATTGCAGAAATGCCTTGTTAGCACTCAGTCCGTACCACTTTTTTGCATTACCATCAAGCCAGAGACTTGGAATTATTTTTTTTGCGTTTTTGTAGTTCTATTTTTTTAAAGCTGGGAATAGCTTGTCGAGTTCATTTAAGGTCATTGTAAAGCCTTCTTTGAAACCCATTTCAATCATTTGTTCCATGCGTTCAAGTGATTCATTGTAAATAGAAATGCGCACATTGGTTATTCCGTTTTCTTCGCTGAAATTTAAATCCCAATCAGAGCCGGGTAGGTTAGGATTTGCATTTTCGTCTGCAAAGGCATTCAAATATTTGAAATTAGCTTTTGGGCTAATGGCTGTATATTGCTGGATGGCCCAATGTGCTTGTCCTTCCGGACTTACCATCGCATAAAATCTGTGTCCGCCAACTCTGAAGTCCATGACTTTTGTTTTGGATACCCAGGGTTTGGGTGCCCACCATTGGTCAAGAATTTCTTGCTTTGTGAATGCGTCCCAAACCAAATCAAGTTCGGTGGCAAACTGCCTGGTGATAAAAACCGTTTTTGTCGATTTATCGACTGTAAAGTCAAATAATAGGTTTTTCATTTTTCCTGTTTTTTAATTGTTGATAATACTTGGTCTAATTGGTTGAATTTGGCTTCCCAAATCTTTTTGAACTGTTCTAGCCATTTTTCTATTTCTTTCATCTTATCAATTTCAAGCGAGTAATAAATTTCTCTACCATGTTGTTCTGGTTTCACCAGCTCGCACTCGGTCAGGATACGTAGATGTTTAGATATAGCCTGTCGTGTGGTGTTGAAGTTCTCGGCAATGGCGTTTGGAGTCATAGCCTGTAAGGCGATTAAGGCAATAATAGCCCTTCTTGTTGGGTCGGCAATGGCTTGAAAAATGTCTCGTCTCATCTCTCTGTTTATTTTTTGAGAAACCAATCGGTTGCAAATATATGCGCAACTATTCGGTTTCTCAAATTTATCTTCATTTTTTTTAGCTTGTTGGAAGTCGGTGGTAATGGTACCTAGGGCATCCAAAAATGGATGTTCATTCCTGACTATGCGGAATTTTCTACAGAAATGCCCCGCTCGCCCTGATTTGTAATCGGGCGTCGCCACGCCGGGCGTCGCCACGCCGGGAGGAGCGCCTCCGGGGCGGGATTACTTAGCGTTTAAAACGCAAGTGGAGCTAACCCCGATTGCAAATCAGGGTTAGCTAGAGTTTTAACTTTAATTCTTTTTATACTTTTGCCTGTTTTCTTCACTAAATACAATGGGAAGATTCCAGGTACGTCTTTGATGCTGCCCAAGTTTGTATACTACATCCCACTCAGGGATTGTCCTTACCGCACTTATTGCTTCGCTGTCAAATAGAACATCATGGCCCTTTATGACTTTCACACTATCCACCACGCCCTGTTCATTGGCCGAAAACTGGATAAAGACGTTTATGGTACGGTCTTGTTTCGGTAGTTGGTTCCAAGCTATTTGGGTGTAAATATGCTCTAATAATTTCTTGTTGTCTTTACTGTATTCAGATTGCCTTGACTTAGAATTGTCATAATTTTTTGTTTCAATAAGCGCTCCTTTTTCAAAAACCAACACCGTTTGTCCTTCGTAGACGGAGTAATAGTCGGAAGGGGAATAGAATAAAAATTTCCCTTTGGGAGTAATTAGATTTTCGGTCACCCAGCTAGCCTTTACTTTTCCATTTTCGCATTTCTCTCCGAAAAGTGTTTTTAGGTCAGCTTTGATACGGTTTTCGTGAAAGCAGCAACTAAAAATATTGGTCAAATAAAGTTGGTTATTGAGGATGGTCCATTCCGCTTGGTACCTTCTCCAACAAGCAGTTGAAAAACAACCCTCTTTGCCTCCAAACAGCCTTTTCTGTAAACTATCCATCGTTGGAAATGCCTCAAGTGGGGTAGAACTGATGGATGATGTATCCCCATTGAAAATAAGTATATCAGGAACTTGCCCCGTTCCAAAGTTCTTGAAAGGGGATATTGTCAAGAGCAAAATCATCAACAGGTAAGGTCTAGCTGCCAATGGGCTTGTCGTTTTTTAGTTGCTATTAACCGTTTGGGGACTTGGTGGGAGACCGGATTTTTAGCACTAAACGATCCGTAGAAGACTCGGCCACGCTGTCGTTGGCAAAAGCCCAAGAGATTAGCTTTTTACTGATTAGATCGAAGAGTAATGCGCGCCACCCGCGCTCGCCCTGATTTGTAATCGGGGCGGAATCACTTTGCGTTTAAAACGCAATTTGAGACAACCCCGATTACAAATCAGGGTTAGCTAGAGCGCCTCCGGGGCGGGATCACTTAGCGTTTAAAACGCAAGTGGAGCTAACCCCGATTGCAAATCAGGGTTAGCTAGATCAGGGTTAGCGCACTCCAAACTCTGCCAGGGCGCGGGGGAAGTTCTCGCCTTCGTGGCCGGAGCGGCTGAGCTTCACGAGAGCGAAGCGCTGGAGCAGGCTGAGGCGGGCCCAGTCGGCTGCGCGGAGCGGCGGACAGGCCCATTCGTGGGCTTTTTGCTGTACTTCGGCGGGTACTTCGTGGCGGTTTTCCCAGCTGGCGTGAAGTACCTGTAGGTCCTTGGGTACTTTGTGGCTACGTTCCCACACGGTCTCCAGCAAGTAGCGGCGGTACCGCGCTATGTCGGCCTCGCTCTCGCAGGGTAGGGCGGCGAGGGTTTCTTTATCCGTGTCGCTAAGGCGGGCCCACTCGGCCAGTTGCAGCTTGACGCGCACGGTGTCGAGCTTGTAGCGGACGATCATCGGAATGCAGCGGAGCGTGTCCACGAAGTCGCTCTCAAAATCAAAATAGACGGGCTTCACGAGTACTTGTTCCATGGTCTGTCGGCGAAGATACGAATTTAGGGTTGAAGAACAGCCCCGGCACCGGTCGTTACGGGTCGGAAATCGGCCTTGGGGGCGTCGCAGGTGGGGCAGGTGTAGTGCTCGGGCAGGGCGGCAAAGGCTAGGCCGGGGGGTACTTGGCGGAGGGCGTCGCCGTAGGTGGCGTCATAGACCGTGAGGCAGTGCGGGCATTGGTGCGTCAGGTAGGTACCTGGGGAGGCCACCAAAGTACCTACCGGAGGTACTTCTGCCTCCTGGGCCACCCGGTGGGTATCCGTCCGGCTGGCGTTGAATTTCCGGCAGAGGCGATCCAACTGGCCGGGTAGGTGGATTTTCCAGAGCCCCCGCTCGAAGAGCAGGTACTTGCGGCGGTTGGGGTTAAAGTGCTCGGTATGATAGAGGTCGTAGACGCTGAGAAGGGGGTACTTTCCCAGCCGCAGCAGCGGCCGCTTCCGGATCAGCACCGAGCCGAAGACCTCCGACCGCGGGCGGGTCTGGACGCCGAAGCACAGGCCGAAGGTGCGGGTATCGTGCTTTTGGAAGTAGCCCAGTACGTCGTTTTTCAGGGAGGTACCTTCGTCGCTATGATCCTCGGTTTGCCAGGCCAGCTCGTTGGCGGCGTGGCGCACGTTGATGTTGTGCCGCCCTAGTACCTGGCTCCAGGCTTCGCGGTGTTTCTCTTCAATACCTTTAATAATCAACGATTTCCAGGGCGTGACGCACAGCTCGCCCACGCGGGTAGTAAGGCAGAGCGTACAGAGGTCGCGGAGCAGGGCCACGGAGAACAGCTCGTTGCGGCGGTAAAGCCCCAGCCAGGTGCGGGAGCCGTAGCGGTTGAAGCCCTCGTAGTAGGGCAGCGAAAAGTCGGGTAGTTCTACCTCTTGCGTGGCGGGCTGGGTAATAAAGGTACTTGTCTGGTTCACGGCCGCGTAGAGCGTGTCTTCGTCGGGGTACTTTTGGGTGAGCAGGGCCGCTTCGACGGCCCGCGCCAGCCGCACCAGGTCGTTGGTATAAATCAGATCGCGCCACCGAAACACGGTGTTGGTTTGCTTGGGCCGCACGTACAGGTACCAGAAGTGCGGCTCGGGCGAGGCAATAAAATTGAGATTTCCCGTAAAAAAAGGCGTAAAACTCTGCTGCGAATCCGAGAGGTTGACCTTGAGCCGGGGGGCGTAGTCGAAGCGGTCGAGCACGGTATGGTACTCGCTTTCGGTGAGCCACTGGCCGGTACGAAATACCTCCTCGGCGCAGTAAGAGCTAATGAGGTTGGGGTGCTGGTCGGCATTGAGCTCGTAGGGTACCTGCTGGGCAGCGAGGCTTCGTTCCAGAAAACGCAGGTCTTCGGCAGGTACCTTCATGAGTAGCTGCTGGCGACTGCCAAAGCGTACCTGCCGCACCCCAGCACCCTGGGCGGCGGTCAGGATGTCGCGCAGGGTACCTGCCGACACGATGCCGCCGGGCAGGTTTATTTTTAGCGTAGGGTCGTTGCGCATAGGTCGTTACGATTCGTGCGTTACCAGGTGGTTCTCGTTCAATTTCTCCAAAATACTACGTACCTCCGGACGGCAGGAGCCGCAGCCCGTACCCGCGCCGGTAAGCTGGCTGAGCTTCTGAAAATCACGGCAGCCGCCCCGGATGGCTTTTTCGAGGTTGCCCTGGCCCACGTTGTTGCAGGAACACACCAGCTTCCCGGCCACGGGGTCGGCTTTTTGGCCGGAGCGCAGGAGCTGGAGGCGTTTGTCGGAGAGCTCGGTGCCGTGGGCAATGAGGTCGCGGAATTCCTGAAATTCGTTTTTATCACCCACCAGGATCGCGCCTACGAGTTTATCGCGGTGTACGATGCACTTTTTGTAGTAGCGCCGGGCCTTGTCGATAAACACGATCTCCTCGTAGGTAGGGTCGTCGGGTGGGGCTTCGGGCAGGCCGATGCTGCACAGGTGCAGGCCTTCCATTTTCAGGATACTGACCGAGACACTCCCCCGGTAGGGCGCGAGCTCGTCGCCGCCCAGGTACCTGGCTATGACTTCGGCCTGTTGCTCGGCGGCCAGCGTAATGCCCCACATCTGGCCGCGCCACTGGGCTATTTCGCCCGCGGCAAAAATGGACGGGTCGGACGTCTGGAGGTAGTCGTTGACCACCACGCCGCGGTGGCATTCCAGCCCGGCGGCGCGGGCCAGCTCGGTGTTGGGTACCGTGCCGATGGCCATCACCACCACCTGGCACGCGATCCAGGTACCTGACTTGAGCCGCACGCCTTCTACGCGCTCGGTGCCGGTAAAGAGCTGTACTTCGTCGTTGAAATACACCTCGATGCCCCGGTCCAGCAGTTCCTGGTAGAGGAGCTCGCCCGCGAGGGGGTCCAGCTGGCGCTCCATGAAGCGGCTGATGCGCTGCACCACCGTCACGCGTACGTTGATCTGGCGCAGCGAGGCCGCCAGCTCCAGGCCCAGCAACCCCCCGCCCACGATCACCGCGTGCGGCTGGGGTTGTTGCAAAAAGGGCAGCAGCGAGTCGGCGTCGAGCCGGGAGCGGAGGTTGAAAATCCCCGGCAGACGAGGTACCCCCGGGGGCACAAACGCCCGGCTACCCGTACCGAGCAGAAGCTTGTCGTAGGAATGTTCCTGGCCGTGGCTGTCGGTAACAACCTTATTCTTGCGGTCGATGTGGTCGATGCCCACGCCCTTGTGTACAAAAATGTTTATCTCCGCAAACTGCTCCTCGCGAAGCTTGACGAGTTGTTCCCAGCTTTGCGCCCCGCTGATGTAGTCGGGTAGAAGTACCCGGTTGTAAAAGGGGTAGATTTCCTGGGAAAAAACGTGGATTTCGTCGTCCTGATTCAGCGCCCGGTGCGCCTGAATGAAGCCCAGTCCCGCCGAGCCCGCCCCCACGACGATGATCTTCTCCCGTACTTTGCGGTAAGGAAGTACCTGCACGGCCGAGTACTTGTAGTCGGGCTCCTTGGAGCGCGGGTCCAGCAGGCTGTGGGTGAGGTTGTTGGCGCGCCCAAGGGTACTTTCCAGCAGTTTGCCCCAGTGCATGGGCAGGAAGCACAGGCCGGGCCGCACGTCTTCGCTGAGTTGGGCCTTCACGCGTACCTCGCCCCGGCGGCCCGTTACCTGCACCAGTTGCCCGTCCCGGATACCGCGCGCGGCGGCATCCTGCGGGTGTAGTTGCAGGAACGGCTCGGGCGTATGCTGATTGAGCTTGGCCACGCGGCCCGTTTTGGTCATGGTGTGCCACTGATCGCGGAGGCGGCCCGTTGTCAGGATGAGCGGAAAGTCCTCGTCCGTCGGCTCCGACGCGTTGCCGTCGGGTACGGCGTGGAGCTGAGCGCGGCCGTTGGGCGTGTAAAAACGGTGGTCCGTAAACAGCCGCGGGGTACCTTGTCCGTGGCTACCCGCCGGGTAGGGCCACTGCACGCTCCGTTTTTCCCGCAGCAGCGCGTAGCTGACGCCCGTCACGTCTACGTTGGTTCCGAGGGTACTTTGGGCGTACTCCTGGTATACTTCGGAGGTACTTTGGTAGTTAAATGCTTTCTCAAAACCCATTTTCTGCGCAAAGCGCCAGATGATCTCGGCGTCGGGCAGGGCCTCGCCGGGGGCGGCAAGTACCTGGGGAAGGTAGGTGATGCGCCGCTCGGCGTTGGTCATGGTACCTTCCTTTTCGAGCCATCCGGCGGCCGGAAGTACCACGTCGGCGTAGGCTACCGTATCGGCGCGGCTGGAAATATCCTGCACTACCACAAAACGGGCTTTTTTCAGAGCTTCCTCCACGGCGGGGGTATTGGGCAGGCTTACCAGCGGATTGGTATTGATGATCCAGATGGCCTTGAGCGGCTGGGCGTCGTCGGCCAGGGCTTCAAAGAGCTCCGTGGCCGTGAGGCCGGGTTTATCGGCAATGTGGACTGGGCTGTTCCAGAAGGCCTCCATCTCGGCGCGGTGGGTGGGGTTGGTCACGTCGCGGTGGGCGGGCAGGCCGTTGGCCAGGCCGCCTACCTCCCGGCCCCCCATGGCGTTGGGCTGGCCCGTCAGCGAGAACGGCCCGTTGCCGGGCTTGCCGATGCGCCCCGTGATGAGGTGCAGGTCGATGAGCGAAAGATTTTTATTAACCCCCACCACCGACTGGTTCATGCCCATGGTCCACAAAGAGAGGAAGCCCTTCGACCGGCCGATCCAGGTCGCGGCCTGCCGGATGGCCTCCGGATCGAGGCCACACAGGTCGGCGGCCTCCTCCACCGTGCGCTGCATCACCTGCGCCCGGTAGGCTTCGAAGCCGTCGGTACGCCGGGCGATGAAGTCGGCGTCGAGGTACCCTTCCTCGATCAGTATCCGGCCCAGGGCGTTGTTGAGCACGATGTCCGTGCCGGGCCGGAGGGGTAGGTGCAGGTCCGAGGAGAGGGCGGTATCGGTGCGGCGCGGGTCCACGCAAATGATTTTTACGGCCGGGTTGGCGGCTTTGTGGGCTTCGATGCGCCGCCAGATGATCGGGTGGCACCAGGCCGGATTGGCCCCCTGCACGTAAAACACGTCGGCGGCTTCGAGGTCGTCGTAGCAAACGGGTACCGAATCCTCGCCTAGCGTGAGCTTGTAGCCCACCACCGCCGAGCTCATGCAAAGCCGCGAATTAGTATCAATGTTGTTGGAGCCGATGAAGCCTTTAATGAGCTTATTGACCAGATAATACTCCTCCGTCAGGCATTGGCCCGACACGTAAAACGCAACTGCATCGGGCCCGTACTTTTGGATGAGCGTCCGGAATACCGCCGCCGTACGGTCCAGGGCCTCGTCCCAGCTTACGTGCTGCCGGGGCATGGACCGGCTGGCGCGCATCTGCGGGTACAGCAGCCGGTCCGACTGGTCCATGACGGTGTAGTGCAGGTTCATGCCCTTGGAGCAAAGCTGTCCCCGGTTGGAAGGGTGCTGCGGGTCGCCCGCTACGGTCAGTCGTCCGTCCAGCTCCTGCTTCACCACCACACCGCAGCCCACGCCGCAGTAGCAGCAGGTAGTTGGGTGGGTGGTGGGTCCGTTTGGTCGTGCCCCTGTGCTCATGGTTGCTTTTATTAGAATTGAAAAAAACGTACTCCCAGGTACCTTAGGCTACGGCTACTTCGGGTTCTTCCACCCGTACTTTCTCAAAGCTCATCACCGCCACAAGGGCCGCAATGGCCGCTACGGCCAGTCCGATGTACAGGAACGCCTGCGAATAGCTGATGGTGCTGGACTTGAAGAGAAAGCCCGCCAGTACGGCCCCCACGTTGCCACCCGCCCCCACGATGCCGCTCACCGAGCCTATCGCTTTTCGGTTAATAAACGGTACGATGGCGTAGGTAACGCCGTTGGCCATTTTCAAGAACATGGCGAAGCCCAGCATGGCTACCACCGCCGCGGCCAGGTGGCCCGTTTGGGCAAAGAGCGCAATGCCGGTCCCTTCCAACGCCAGCAACAGCGCCAGCAGGTACCCCTTGCCCTTCATGCCGTAGCGGTTGCCTACCTTGTCGGCCAGGATACCGCCCAGGGCGCGGGCAAAAAGATTCATGAAGCCAAAAGTACCCGCCAACAGTCCGGCCGTGGTGAGGGTGGTGCCGAAGTTTTCGGAAAAGTACAACGCCGCGATGTTGTCAAAGGTAATCTCGATGCCAAAACAGGCCCCGTAGGCCAGGAAAAGTACCCAGGTGCGAGGATCTTTGGCCGCCAGGGCCAAGGTACCTTTGGCCTTGGGCGAAGTACCCCGTTGCTGCGCCAGCTCGTCGAAATTGCCCGCCGGGGTATCTTTGGTGTAGCGGTAGTAAAGGACCGCCAGCACCAGCAGGATGACGCCCGGCACGATCATGGCCAGCCGCCAGGCCGAAGCCGGTACGAAACCAAACCCCACGAAAGCGGCGAAGATCAGCGGCATCACCATGTTGGTAATACCGCCCCCGAGGTTGCCCCAGCCACCGGCCACGGCGTTGGCCGTACCGACGATCTTCTGGTCAAACATCACGGAGGTGTGGTACTGCGTAATGACAAACGATGCCCCGATGACCCCGATCGCCAGGCGGAACAGCAGGAAGGCTTCGTATGTATGGACCAGCCCCACCGTCATGACCGGAATGGCCGACAGCGCCAGCAGGGCCGAGTAGGTTTTGCGCGGCCCCCAGCTGTCGCACAGCCGCCCGATCAGGATGCGGGCTACTACCGTGGCGGCTACGGAGGCGATGATGGTGTTGCCGATCTGCTCCTTGGTGAGGCCCAGGTCGTCCTTGATGACTTTCATGAGGGGCGCGATGCCAAACCAGCCAAAGAAGCAGAAGAAGAATGCCAGCCAGGTGAGGTGGAAGGTCCGCATAGGTACCCCGCGGAAGCTGAATATGTTGAGTTTTTCGAGTGGTTTTTGAGACGTCTGCATGGTTGTGAAGGCGTTTGGTGGTGAAAAAAAAGATTACTTCGTCAGAAAATCCGGCCGGATGTTGATCATGAGGTAGGCCCAGTTGGCCGTTTTGCGGGCGTTAGGTACCTGCTTTACTTCGGCCAGGGCAGGGGTAGTCCAGAAGGCGCAGTAGCCCGCCTGGAAACCGATCGTTTTGGTGAGCCCGTAGTTCAGGATCACGTCCAGCTCGGTGCCCAGGCCCCGGCTCAGCGGCTGCTGGTCGCGGCCCGTCACGGGCGTGGCGCTGACAAACTCGTGCAGGTCGGTATGGATGGTCAATTTGGTATTGACCTTATACACGCTGCTGAGGTAGTAGTTTACGAGCCCGCCCGGCCCGAAGCCGTCGGCCACGTAGAAGTAGTCCATCTGGCCCCAAAACTTGTGCGGCGTGCCGTAGAGCGGGTCGAAGCGGCGGTTTTGAGAAGTACCCCGCGGCTGGCCCGAAAGGTAGTCTACGCCGGGCCCCACGCTCAGGCGCGGCGAAAAATCGTAGAGGGTACTTAGCGCGTAAGCCGCGGCGTTCAGCTTTGCGCCGTCTTTGTCGCGGCCGGTTTGCCGGTAGGCGCTGGCCGTCAGGTGAAAGTGTTGGCCCAGCTGCGTGCGCAGGTACGGTCCCAGCGTCACGCGGCTCCAGGTACCTGTGGTAGGTACTTTGAGGCCGTTTTCGTCCGGGAGGTACTTGTTAAAATCGTCTTTCAGAACCAGGAACGACAGGCTCCCGCTTTTGAGTTTTTGCCCCAGGTACAAAAACTGTAGGGATTTATACATCGTCCCGATGCCGTTGGTACCGGCGGCGTAGCCGGTAGGTACCCCGTCGTACAAAGTACCCGTTTTTGCCTCACGGTTCTGATTATACGCAAGTCCCAAATGCGCCGTAAAATTCCGGTAGCCATACTTGAGCAGCGCGGCGTCGTGGCGGCGCGCCTGCTGCAGCCAGTCGAGGTTGCCGAGTAATCGGCTGTCGTCGTAGACCAGCTCCTGCCGCCCTAGTTTAAGCGACAAGTCTTTGCCCAGCCGGGTTTGGTTGGTATCCAGCAGGCTTAGCTCGGCCCAGGCTTCGTGCAGCATGAGGCCGTTCAGGGCGGCCTGGGTGGTGCGGTGGTGAGTAGAGGCATCCTGCCCCCAGACGCGCACGTCCTGGAGGGCCAGGAAAAACTTCGTGCGGTAGCCGCTATAGCCTACGTTCAGGCGGGTGCGCTGGGAGGTGAAAAAAGCCGCAGGTTGACCTTCCTGCAAAGGGGTACCTTGGCCGTCGCGGAGCTCGGTGCGGGTACGTACCTGGCCCGTGAAGCTGAGCTGCGCCTGGGCCATGGACCCCATAAAAACGCCAAGCGCCGCCATACTTAGCCGGAATAAGTAGAAGTTTATTTTCATGATTGTTCGCGTAAAAAAGACCAAACGGAGCACGGGCGGGCGGCTGTGCGGCGAGCAGCAACGCCTTACTCTTCTCAAAACAAACGATGTCAATCGGTAAGAGACCGATCGCAGGAACGGAAGCGGGCCACAGGATGGTCCCTGGGTACATTTCCAAAGGCAGAAAGAATGTGCTTGAAAAGCAGATCAGGTAGGAATTCCTCTCAACGGACCATCGCGAGGAATTTGGTTTACAAGTAAATTTCCATTTTCTTTGAAGCGTTTGTGTTTAACATAGACGAACCCTGTACGAAGCCGATCCAAAGGTGCCCCCACACCGGATCGGCTTTTTATTCTTTTATAGAGCTACACTCGCGGCGCTCCGGAGGTATTCCGAGACGTACGCCGGATGCAGCGTCACTACTTCCCCAATCACAAGTACCGCCGGAGCGCCCAGGCCCCGCTCAGCTACCAGCCGGGGTATTTCCCACACCTGGCCTACCACCGAGCGCTCCCGGCGGCGGGTGCCGTTCTGGATGACGGCCATCGGCAGGTGGCCCCGGCCCAGCTGGGCGTAGATGGCACACAGCTCGTCGAGCTTGTTGAGACCCATCAGCACTACGACGGTAGCCTTCGACTGCGCCGCCAGGTACAGGTCGTCGGAGAGCTCGCCGGTGCGGGTCGTACCTGTAATAACCCAGAAGCTCTCGCTAAGGCCCCGACGTGTCACCGGAATCCCCTGCGCGGCGGGCACGGCCACACAGCTCGACACGCCCGGTACTACTTCGCACGGCACGCCGTGCCGCTGGGCGTACTCCATCTCCTCGTGCCCGCGGCCAAACACAAACGGATCGCCCCCTTTCAGCCGCACGACGTGCCCGCGCTTGCGGGCCAGGCGTACGGCCAGGGCGTTGATCTCTTCCTGCCGAAACGACGCCCTACCTGCCCGCTTCCCTACGTAGATCCGCAGCGCTTCCCGCGGCGCGTGGTCCAGCAGGGCCGGGTCGATCAGGTCATCGTACAGCAGTACGTCGGCCTGCTGAAGTACCTTCATTCCTTTTAGTGTCATGAGCTCTCCGTCGCCCGGACCCGCCCCCACGAGTGTTAGCTTTGGTTGCATCGTTTTTTCTTCAATAAAAGGTTGATATTAGAAATATACTACGTTTGATCACTTATGACTATCCGTAATAGTTGGTTCAAAATTAGCCTCATAATTTTAAAAAACAATAGTTTTACCAAAAATTAAGTTTTAAAATGAAGCTTTATTGAAATAATAAATTAGGAATTGCGAAAAACACCATTTAATTTTGATGTACTATTAATCAACAAGAAAATATGTCAAAATAAGAATAGTTCAATAAAAGTACAGGGTTTATTCAACTTTACTAGTTAGTATTAACTATGAAAACAAGCAAACGTAATCGTGTCGTTGTGGTGGGCAATGGCATGGTAAGCTACAAATTCTGCGAGAAGTTGATAGCTAAAACCAACGGGAGCGTAGAATTTTCAGTCACGGTTTTTGGGGAAGAACCGCGCGCTGCCTACGATCGCGTCCACTTGAGTGCCTTTTTTTCCGGCCAAACGGCCGACGATCTGGCCTTGGCTAGTACGGAATGGTACCAAGAGAACGGTATTCAATTACACCTTTCTGATCCCGTAGTAGCCATTGATCGCGAGCGGCAGGAAGTGCGCTCGCATCACGGCCATATAGTACCTTATGACTATTTGGTACTGGCTACGGGTTCGGGGGCCTTTGTGCCGCCGGTGGCGGGCGTCGAGAAAGAGGGTGTGTTTGTGTACCGTACCATTGAGGACCTGGAGCTCATCCAGGCCCACGCCCGCAAAGCCCGCCGGGGAGCCGTACTGGGCGGTGGACTGCTGGGCCTGGAAGCCGCCAAGGCGCTGCTGGACCTGGGTCTGGACGAAGCCCACGTGGTGGAGTTTGCGCCCCGGCTCATGCCCCGGCAAATCGACGCCGCGGGCTCGGAGGTACTTCAGCGCCAGCTGGAAGCCCTGGGCCTGCACATTCATTTGTCTAAAAGTACCCAGCAGATCGTCGGGACCGAAAGCATCGAAGCGCTTCAGTTTACGGATGGTACTTCGCTGGACGTAGACATGCTCGTGATTTCGGCCGGAATTCGTCCGCGCGACGAGCTGGCCAAAGCCGCCGGGCTCGCCACGCACCCGCGCGGAGGCATTGTAGTCGATGACTTTCTGCAAACCTCCGATCCGGCCATTTTTGCCGTGGGTGAATGCGCCCTGGCGCACCAGATGATCTACGGCCTGGTGGCGCCCGGCTACGAAATGGCCGAGGTGGTGGCTTCGCGGCTGTGTGGTCAGGAGAAGGCCTTTGCGCCCTTTGACATGTCTACCAAGCTCAAGCTCATCGGTGTGGATGTGGCCAGCTTTGGCGATCCCCTGGCGGAAGAACCGGGCTGCCGGACCATCCGGTACGAAAACCGCGCGAAGGGTATTTACAAACGTGTGAACGTAAGCGCCGACGGCAAAGAGCTGCTGGGGGGCATCCTGGTAGGCGACGCCGAGCAGTACAACATGCTGCTCCAGACCTGTAAAAACAAAATGGTATTACCTCCCAATCCCGAAGACCTGATCCTGGGTACGCGCGGCGGGGAGGAAGCGGCCACGGGGGGCGTCCTGGGCCTGCCCGACGACGCCCTGATCTGCTCCTGCGAGGCCGTGACGAAGGCCATGATTTGCCAGGAAGTGACCGAGCGCGGCTATACCTCGGTAGAGGATATCAAAAAAGCCAACAAAGCCTGTACGGGCTGCGGGGGCTGCACGCCGCTGGTGAAGGATCTGATCGTAGGTACCATGAAGCAGCAGGGCGTATACGTGCGCAACGTCATCTGCGAGCATTTTGCGTACAGCCGCCAAGAGCTCCTCGACTTAACAAAAATGAACAACCTTCGTACCTACAACGAGGTACTTGACGCCTTCGGCCACGGCGACGGCTGCGAAACCTGCAAGCCCCTGGTGGCCTCGGTGCTGGCCAGCCTCTGGAACGAAAACGTACTCGAAAAGGGCCGGGCCACGGTGCAGGACTCCAACGACCGCTTCCTGGCCAATATCCAGAAAGGGGGTACTTACTCGGTAGTACCACGGATTCCGGGCGGGGAAATTACCCCCGATAAGTTGATCGTAATTGGTGAAGTAGCCAAGCGGTACGGCCTTTACACCAAGATCACCGGCGGGCAGCGGATCGACCTCTTCGGGGCGCACGTGAGCGACCTACCCCGGATCTGGGAAGAACTCATCGCGGCGGGTTTTGAGAGCGGTCACGCCTACGGCAAAGCCCTCCGGACGGTCAAGAGCTGCGTGGGCTCCACCTGGTGTCGCTTTGGCGTGCAGGATTCGGTGTCGTTTGCCATTGAGGTAGAAGACCGCTACAAGGGCATTCGTTCGCCGCACAAGCTCAAGTCGGCGGTGTCGGGTTGTATCCGCGAATGTGCCGAAGCCCAAAGCAAGGATTTTGGCATTATTGCCACCGAAAAAGGCTGGAACCTCTACGTGTGTGGCAACGGCGGCTCCAAGCCGCAGCACGCCCAACTGCTGGCTACTGACGTCGACAAGGAAACCTGCATCCGACTGATCGACCGCTTCCTGATGTTTTACATCAAAACCGCCGACCCGCTCACGCGCACGGCCACCTGGCTCAACAAGATGGAAGGTGGTATGAGGTACCTGAAGGCCGTCGTGGTAGACGATGTACTCGGCATAGGTGAAGAGCTGGAGCGGGAGATGCAGGGACTCATTACGGCCTTTAAGTGCGAGTGGAAGGAGGTCGTCGAGAATCCGGAGCTGCGGAAGCGCTTTACCCACTTTGTAAACGTTCCCGAAGTTAAAGATCCTACGGTTGATTTTGCCGAAATGCGTGGGCAAAAGCGGGCCAAAGAATGGGCCTAAACGCCTTCCGTAGCGGATGTTTTCCTATATTGCCATATAGTTAGTATGCTAATAATGAATTTAAGAACTAGTATGGAACTAATTACCAACGATAAAGATAAAATAACCTGGCACCTGGCGTGCCGGGCCGAAGATGTACCCGAAGACGGCGGAGCTTGCGCGCTGATCGAGGGGCGACAGATCGCTATTTTTAATTTTACCCGGCGCAACGAATGGTACGCCACCGACAACCAGTGCCCGCACCGGCAGCAAATGGCGCTGGCCCGGGGCATGATCGGGAGCCAGCTGGACGAGCCCAAGGTGGCCTGCCCTTTTCATAAAAAGACCTTTTCGCTCCGCGACGGAAGCTGCCTGAGCGGTGATGCGTACCGGATCGAGACCTATCCGGTGCGGGTGAAAGAAGGGTTGGTATACGTAGGACTATAAAAACATGGAGCAGCTGGATCGTCAGGTAGCCCGGCGGCTGACGCGCTTTTACGTGCTGGCGCTTAGTTTGGTCGCGCTGCTGACGATCAGCGGGATTGTGTTGGTAAAACGTACCCTGCGCGATTTGCACGACGACGGACGGGTTCTGAACGTGGCGGGGCGGCAACGGATGCTGAGCCAGCGGCTGACCAAACTGGCGGTACTTCGGGCCGAGGGAATACCGTCCTCCGATCCGGACGATTTTCGCACGCTGCTACGTACCTGGGCCAACAACCAGGAGCAGCTGCAGCAGGGTAGGTTGCGCATGGAAAAAGAGTACGTAGTGCGGAAGAGCGGGCAGCTGGACAGTATGTTTTTGGCGCTAAATCCGGTCTTTCGGTCGCTGTACACGGGTTTTTTGACCATCTACGATCCGCAGCACACGGCCGCCGACAGGAGCGAAGCGCTGCGGGTGGTACTTCGGCAGGAGCCGGACTACCTGGCCCGGATGGACAACATCGTGTTTCGGTACGATGCTGAAAGTCTGGCGCGGGTGCAGTACCTGCAGCGCACCGAGTGGCTGCTGGGCTTTGTAACGTTACTGGTGCTGGTGGTAGAAGGGGTACTTATTTTTCGACCGGTGGTGAATTATACCCAGCAGGTAATCCGGATGCTGACGGAGTCGGAAGAGAAGCTAAAAAGAACCAATGAGCAACTGGCGACGACCAACCAGGCCCTGCGCCAGACCCAGCAGGAGCTGCTGCGGGCTACCGAGGAAAAGTACCGCCTGCAGCTGGCCGAGGAGGCCGTGCGGGCGGCGGCGCTGCTGGAAGGGCAGGAGGAGGAGCGGCGGCGCTTTGCGCGGGAGCTGCACGACGGCATTGGGCAGATGCTGACGGG
Source organism: Rhabdobacter roseus (assembly GCF_014202275.1). Classification (GTDB taxonomy): domain Bacteria; phylum Bacteroidota; class Bacteroidia; order Cytophagales; family Spirosomataceae; genus Rhabdobacter; species Rhabdobacter roseus. The sequence goes on from NZ_JACHGF010000001.1 coordinate 950,094, forward strand.
GCTAAAGCTGCACGCCGAAAAGCTCAAGCAGGTACCCTACGCCGACGAAAAGCAGCAGCGGCGCTTCAACGAGCTCTGCGAGCTGATTCAGGAGACGATCCAGACCACTCGGCAGGTGGCGTTTAACCTGATGCCCTCGGTGCTGGGTGACTACGGGTTGGCGTCGGCCCTGCAGCTACTGGCCGAGCAGGTAGCGAGGGCGTCGGGGCTGAAAGTTTATTTTGAAGCGAAAGGACGCGTACCTCGGCTCACGCCCGCCAGCGAGATTGGCCTGTACCGGATTGCGCAGGAGGCCCTTCACAACGCGGTGAAGTACGCCGAAGCGAAGGAAATACTGGTGCACTTGGGGCGGGAGAAACAGGTACTTGGCCTGGTGATCAAAGACGATGGGAAAGGATTTGAGGTGAAGGCGGCCCGCAAGAAAAAAGCGGGAATGAGCCAGAACGGCCTGGAAAACATGCGGGCCCGCGCCCGGCTGATTGACGGGGATTTTAAAATTTCCTCGAAGCCTGCTATAGGAACGACGATTACCGTAAAACTTAATATATCAACCTAATTCTAATCATTCATACTACTTATGTCCATACGCATTCTGATTGCCGATGACCATTCGGTGGTAAGGAAAGGGATGGTGACCTTGTTGGAAGATGAAGCCGATATTCAGATCGTAGGCGAGGCGTCGGATGGCGACGAAGCCCTGGCGCTTATTCCGGGTCTGCAGCCGGACGTTTTGTTGTTGGACATCACGATGCCCCGCATGTCCGGAATCGAAGTCACCAAGGAAGTATCCCGTCTGTATCCGGACGTCCGGATTCTCGTTTTTAGTATGCACAACAACCCCGACTACATCCTGAATGCCGTGCAAAACGGCGCGGCGGGGTACTTGCTGAAAGACACCGACCGGGAGGAGATTTTGCGGGCCGTGCGTAACGTGGCGGCCGGGGAGCTCTACTACCCGCCCAACGCGTCGTCGGTCATTATCCGGCATTTGATCGTGCCCCGAAATGTGCACCGCTACGCGGAAGTTTCGGCGGGTTCGGGCGGGCTTTCTTCCATCTGGAACAAGGTGACCCCGCGCGAGCACCAGATACTTCAATGCCTGACCGAAGGCATGAGCAGCAAAGAAATCGCCGAGCGATTCGACGTAAGCCCGCATACCGTAGCCAACCAGCGGGCCAGTATTATTCGGAAGGCCCGCGTGAAGAACACCGCCGAGCTGGTGAGCCTGGCTCTGAAAGAACAGGGGTAGTTTCTTTCTTCTAAAAAACTACCCTTAAAAACAAAGTACCCACCCGCAGCAGCAAGCGCGGGTGGGTACTTTGTTTTTAGGTACTTTCCAAAAAAACGCTGATCAGTACTTCACAATCCGTTTACGAATTTTGTCTTCCCCCACGGCTATTTCCACCAGGAAGGTACCCCCCGAGAGCCCCCGTATATCCAGCGGATAGCGTACTTCGTCGGTATTCTTTTGGAAGGTACGTTGCACCGCCCGCACGCCGCTCATGGTGTATACCGTAATAGCCACCGGCCCCCGCAGGCTGTTGTTAAGGTCTATCTGTAAGTACCCGTCGCTGGGGTTAGGGCTGATCTGGGTAGTGCGCGACAGCAGGGTTTCTGCCGTAGGTTCATTACCGAGTACCTGCACCGAACGTACGTAGATGGTGGCGGCGGCACTGTCGCCGCAGACGTCCACGCCGGTACCTTTCACGGAGTAGGTGAGGGTTTGGTTGGGGCGGGCAATCACCTGGGGCCCCAGGGTGGTATTGAGCCCCGTGCTCGGCGACCAGGTATAGATACTGGCGCCCCGGGCCTGCAGCGTCACTGATTCGCCAGGGTTTACAAATAACGCCGAGGTCGAAAGCTGCACCGAAGGCTTCATCCCTACCTGGGCCGTAATGTCATGGGCAATGTTGAGCCCCAGGCGGCGCAGAATCAGATCCCATTCTCCGTTAGCAGCCTGCTCCCAGGAAGTACCGTTGAGGGCTTCGCCGTCGCGGGTAGTAGCCAGGGCTACGGTATCGCCCGCGTAGGCTAGCTCCAGGCCAATGTGGAAGCCCAGACCCGCCAGCGTGAGCGGTACCGGCCGGTCAAAGGTCAGGGTAGTGGCGCGGTTGTTGGCGATGTCGCTCAGAATGGTACGCAAGGGTACTTCTTTTACTTCCAGAATAGCACCGGGCCCGCCCTGGAAGCCGCGGGCGTTCCAGACGGTCACGTTCACGATGGCTTCGGTGTTGGTACCTTCGCGGGCAAAAGCCCGGCCAAAACGGAGCGTGGCCCCGCTGAGGGTTGTGTAGCCCAGCGGATTGTCGAAGTACTCCGAAACGGCTAGTACGCCGCGGCCATTGTGCCCCGATACGTAGCCCCTGCCGCTGGTATCGCGGATCACCGTCCGGGTACCGCTGAAGTTGGTTTTGTCGGCGCACTGCCCCGAGCTAAGTACTTCAATGTACGCCTCGCGTTTGAGCGTATCCGAAGTGCCCAAACTATTGGCTACTAAGAGCGTAACCCGGAACCGACCGGCCTGGTTGTAGGTCACCGTAGGGTTTTGCTGCGTTGAGGTGGAGGGGTTCCCGCCTTCAAAGGTCCAGTACCAGCGGTTGGGGAAATTGGTGGAAAGATCGAAGAAACGCACCGAGCCGCCCAAAAGTACCTGCTGCGTTTCGGCCCGGAAGTTGGGCTGGGGAGGATTCGCTACGAACGTGCCGCAGAGGTTGGATTGCATGAGGGTACTTCGGCGGGGACTCACCGCCATCACCGTTCGCATCCGGCTTTTTTGGTCATTGGTAAAAATGTTCATGCAGGCGTCGTCGGAGTAGTCCATGTAGTTCTGGACCATGTTGGTGTTGCCGCAGCTCACCCGGCCGATGGGGCAGCCCCGGCTCTCCGACGCCTGAGGAGGCGTATCGGCACAGAAATCATTGGCACAGTTGCCATCGCCCCAGATGTGCCGCAGGCCCATCCAGTGGCCTACTTCGTGCGTAAGCGTGCGCCCCTGGTTGTAGGGAGCGGGCATGTTGGGAAAGGTACCTTTGAGGGTATTGCCAAACGACTGGTACCGAATCACGACGCCGTCCGTGTTGCGGGGTGAGTTGCCAGGAATACCCGGCAAGTCCGACTGCGCCGGAAACTGGGCGTAGCCCACCAGGCTTTCGGACGAGGCAAAGTCCAGTACCCATACGTTGAAGTACTTGTCGGGGTCCCAGATGGTACTTGGTTTGAGGGTATTTTCAATATCATTTCGGGTCCAGGTGGCCCGGTTGCCATTCACGCGGTTAATCCCCTGCTCGGCCATGTTTTGTCCCTGCGGATTGAGGCGCGTGAGGCAGAACTCAATCTCGATGTCGGCCCCACGGGTATCATTATTGAAGCCCGGCGTACCCGGCTGGCGGCGAAAATCCTCGTTGAGGGTTTCGATTTGGGCCCGTACCTGGGCGGCGCTGATGTTACGGCCCTGGCCCACCGTCTCGCCGTTGTGCACCACGTGCACCACAATGGGGATGGTAAGTACCTCCGCCGTGACGCGCCCGCTTTTTCGGAGCTGATCTTGTTCAAAAATCTTTTGCTGAAGAAAGCCTTCAAAGTCTTGCAAAGTACCTAGCTGGGGGTACTTGGCCCGCAGCAGGCTGTCCATTTCCATGGTACTACAACGCTGCAAATCCTGGGCGTCAGAAATCCCGGAAAACAGAAATAGGCAGGATAGAAAAAAAAGGTAAAAACGATTCATAGCCCGGAACAAATAGGCGGAGAAAAGAGCCCGAAAGAATTTCTCTGCCTTCAGAAGTGGAATTAATTGGATGATGAAGTGAAATTGAACCGGTAGCTGGCGTTGGTATCGTCGCCAAAGACCTGATCTAGGTATATCTCCAGCGTCATGCTGTTGGAGGTCAGCGATTTAATGACAAACGGCAATGGTTGCGTGGAAAGTACCGGAAACGCAAATTCCAGCGTAGCGTTGGCGTTGGTCAGTATCCACTGGTCGGTCAGGAGCACATCCGGCTCCGAAGCGGAACACTTGGTGGGGCCGTTTGTAAACTCAAACTTACGCTCCGCATTGGCATAAAATACGTACTGATCGTCGGCCTCGCAAGTACCATTAAAAAGGTTACGCGCGGGCACTACCTCTGACTCCACGCCCTCGTCAATGACCTGAAACGACGTAAGTAACCAGGTCTTCTTTACGGTGCCCGTTAGTATCTGCGTGTAAGTCAAGGGCTTGGGTTCGATGGTCTCGGAGCAGCCGCTCATGCCCAGCAGCAACACAAAAGCTCCGATGTAGGGTATTCTTATCTTCATAGCAGGTAGTCAGTTAAATGGGTTAGTGGCCAAAAGCCGTCCTTACGCTGGGTACTTACCGCCGGGGCGTGTAGGTAAAGGGTAACGTGAGGACGGTGTCCCGGGTACTGTTATAAGGTACTTTAATCTGAAGGTTCAGTAAAATAGCCCGCGTTTGCGGATTCCACAGACCATTGCCGCGCAGCGTATCGTAGGGCGGAGCCAACTCGGTACTTATCTGGGCCGGGATAGTGAGGGTATTGTCGCCATTGTCAATAAAGGTAAGCGGGGTTTTGGTGGCATTCAGGCTAAAAATACCGATGTTCCAGGTACTTATGCGGTACAGTCGGCAGTCACTGCTGGTAATCTCGATGTTTTCTACCCGGTCGTTATAGCCCTGCAAAGTACCCGTATAAAACCCGCTGAGCAGGCAGTCGTCCTGGATGGTGAGGCGGAAACTTTTCCCGACAATATTATTGATTCCAAAACCCACCTGCAACTGATCATTGGGCGAGACGTCCGTGAGCGTGAACACAATATCCTGCGAGTCGAGGATGTTATTGGCGTTGTTGATAAGGCGTACGTTGATGGTGCCAAAATACTCGTTGGCCGGGATCGTCACCACGCCCCGGGTACCTTCGATCACGTAGTCGCGGCCTTCGCGGGCCGTACCTCCGATGGTGTAGTTGACGGTAACGGCCTGAGTGAGCGCCTTGCCTACCACGTGTACCTTGACGCTGATGGGCCTTTCGTAGCTTTCCCGAAACACCTGAGCGGTGTCCGTAAAGCGCACAAAATCCGGGCCTTCAAAAAGGATACGCTGCTCCTCGCACGCTCCCAGCAAGAGCAGGGTACTTAGGGCCAAAAGGGAAAAAAAGGTATGAATGGTTTTCATGTTTCTTCTTTACAGTAGCTTATTAGTCAAATCAATAGCCCGGATTCTGCGCGCCCACCAGGGCCCGGTTGCGCTGGATCTCGCTCTGCGGAATGGGCCACAGTTCGTACTTCTGGTTCCAGTTGGGCGAGAACGCCGACATCACCGCCTGGATCCGACCCGTGCGCTTAAGGTCATACCAGCGGTGGCCTTCAAACGACAACTCGTACACCCGCTCTTCTTCAATCACCAGCAGGGCGTTCTCCTGGGTGTTAAAACTGGCGTTGGGCGCTTTGGCCCGCGCCCGCAGCAGGTTGATATCCGCGAGGGCACCGTTGGTGCCGGTGAGCCTATTCTGGCGAACGCGGGCCTCGGCCCGGATCAGGTAGATTTCGGCAAGCCGGAAAAGCGTGATGTTGTTGTTGGCGTCGTCGGGAGAGCCGTACTTGCGCACGGTCCAGCCGTTGTCGTTGCCCCGCTGCTGGGTCGAGTTGAAGGAGATCGTTTGGCTGCGGGTACCTGAATTGGTAGAAAGTAGTTTCAAGACCAAGGGATTGGCCGGTATGACTTCCCGCCGACCTACCAGGACGTTGTTCAAGCCGAAGGTAGCGGTACCGGGGTCGTCGTTGCTGTTGTTGGCGTAGGCTACCTCCAGGATCGTCTCGCTGTCGTATTCCTGAAAAATGACGGCGGCGTAGGAGGTATCGAGCGACTGCAGCCGGGTATTGATGATTTCGGTGGCGGTTTGTTCGGCCTGCGTCCAGTTTTGCTGGTAGAGGTAGTAGCGCGCCAGGGCCGCCCGCACGGCGTTTTTGGTGGCAAAAGTCTTCGCCGTGATTCGGTCGTTGGGGTAGGTTTCGGGTAGGTCGGGCAGGGCGGCCTGGTAGTCGGCCAGAACCGACTGTAAAATCGCTTCCTGCGAAGCCCGGCCAATGTTGCGGTTGGTCGGGACGTCGGTCGTGGTCACCTGCGGAATCCCGCCGTAGGTATAGGCCCCAACGAAGTTGGCGTAGCCCCGCACAAAGCGCGCCTCGGCCAGCACCCTCGTGCGGGTGGCTTCGGGTACGCCGGGAACATTGCCAATGTTTTCTTCAATAAAATTAGCAATGTACACGGCCCGGTAAATGGCTCCCCACAGCGCGGCTGCGGCGTCGTTGGCGGCGGTAATCTGCTTATTGCCCAACTCGTTATAAACCGTAAAGGTACCATTGTGCTGAATGTAATCCGCCGTAAAATCACCCGCGATCACCTTCGGGGCACCTATGCCCCGAAAGGCATTATAAAGACCCAGTTGGACGGGCTGCACATCGGCGGCTTCGTTCAGGACCAGTTCGTCTACCAGCAGGTCTACCGGGCTGGGCTCGAGGATTTCCCGGCAGGACGTAACCCCCCAAAACAGCAGCGACAAGCCCGCCGCGCCCATCCAGGAGCGTAGTGTTATCTTTTTTTTATTTACCCAACGAGTATTCATAGCGGTATTCAACATAAAATCGCTTATCCAAGTCTTAGATTGCTTCGCTTTCAACGTTTAAAAAGTTACCGTAGCACCTACCATCATGGTTTTTACCTGCGGTAACGTAAAGAAGTCGATTCCTTGAGCGGCCGTGGAGCCATCAAGGGTACTTACTTCGGGATCGGTACCTGAGTAACGCGTCAGCGTCCAGAGGTTGGTCGCCGAGGCGAATAGCCGAACGGTATTCATCTTGGCTTTGATCGACCAGTTTTTGGGGAGTGTATAGCCAAACGACAGGTTTTTTAGGCGCAAGTAGGAGCCGTCCTCCAGAAAGCGGCTACTATGAAAGTTGTTGTATGTGTTGCCAAATACGTAGCGGGGTACGTCGGTTACGTCTCCTTCCTGACGCCAGCGGCGTAGGGCATCAACGCTTTGGTTGTTTTCCAGATCGGCCCCCGTATTCACCAACGTGGTGTTGGAAAAATTGAGGGTCTTGTTGCCGTACATAAATTGAAAGAAGACACTCAGATCGAAGCCTTTCCAGGATACGCGGTTGGTGAAGCCTCCAAAGAACTTCGGCTGAGCATTGCCAATGACCTGCCCGTCGGCGGGGGTAATCTGTCCGTCGCCGTTCAAGTCATGATAGATGGCGTCACCCGTGGCCGGATCTACGCCCAGAAATTTCAGTCCCCAGAAAGTACCTAATGGCTGGCCTTCCAGGATGGCGTTGGTGCCGCTGATGCCGTTGCCCGTGTAGCCCCGGTAGAGCGTATCCTGATTGGCCAGCGAGGCAACATTATTAATATTTTGGGTAAGGTTGAGGTCGGTCGTCCAGCGGACTTCCCGGTCCATGTTTACGGTCGAGATGGTTAGCTCCACCCCCTTATTCGTCACCTGCCCGATGTTCCCCTGGATGGTCCCGAAACCGGTCGTGGCCGGAATGGGTTCGGCAAAAAGCAGGTTGTCGGTGAGGTTGCTGTACACGTCGGCGGTCACGCTGAGGCGTCCGTTCCAAAGGCTGGCGTCCACCCCGATGTTGGCTTCGCGGGTGCGTTCCCACTGGAGTTGGGCGTTAGGTAGCCGGTTGGGCGCTACCCCGGCGGCGCCGTTGTAGGTCACGCTGGCCCAGGTACCCAAAAACTGGTAGTTGCCAATGCGCTCGTTGCCCGTGAAGCCGTAGCTTCCGCGTAACTTCAGGTCGGAGATGACGGACACATCCTTGAGGAATTCTTCTTGTGAAATGCGCCAACCGGCCGAGAGCGAGGGAAAGAAGCCAAAGCGGCGGTTTTGTCCAAAACGGGAGGAACCATCGTAGCGGGCCGTAAGGCCAAACAGGTACTTGTCGTCAAAGTCGTATTTTACTTCCCCAAAAAAGGACACCAGGCCGTTTTGGTCCCGGAAGGAACTACCCGCATCCACTACCCCCGCCGAGGTAATGTAGGTAAAATCATCACTCGGAAAAACCCGTCCGGATACGTCAGAAGAGCGGCCTACGGTTTGGATGATCTCGTTGCCGAGCAGGGTGTTAAAATGGTGCCGCTCGTTCAGCGAGAGGTAGTAGGTCAGTACATTGGAGTTGATCAGCGTATAGGTAGTAGCCGTAATGTACACGCCGTATCCGCGCCCTCCTACGCTTTGCAGGAAACCACCGATGGCCGTAGATGAAGGCTCGAACTGATCTTCTTCACTGTTGTTATAATCCATGCTGAACTTGGTCCGGAACTGCAGGTTCCGCATAATCTCGTAGTCGGCATTGACGCCCGTCAGCAGTTTGAGCCCGTAGGTCCGGAAGCGTGGCAGGAGCGCTTGGCCCACTGGGTTGAAGTTCGGGAACCCGGGGTAGTTGGGACTACCGGGCCCGTAGAGCTGGCCCTGCTCGTTGTAAGGCGCGTAGTAAGGAAGGCTTTTAATAGCCCCCGAGTACACGCCGTCCAGGAAGTTGTCGCCCTTGACGCGGTCGTTTTGGCTGAGAGAAAGGTTGAGGTTGGCCCCTACCTTGAGCTTGCTGCTGGCGCGGTGGTCGATATTCAGGGCACCGCTGTAGCGGGTAAATCGGTTGTTGAGCTGCACGCCCTCTTCGTCGCGGACGCTGCCACTGAGGTAAAAGCGCGTGCGATCATCACCCCCGGCGGCCGAAATCTGGTACTGCTGAAGTACCCCCCGGCGCAGGATCGCGTCGATCCAGTCGGTATCGATGCCGTCGGTGACGCCTTTTATAAGCCCAAACTTATTAGGGTCCTGTCCGGCATTTTGCACGGCTTCGCGTTGTAGTTCCACGAGCTGGCTGGCGTTGAGTAGCTGGGGGCGTTTCACGATTTCGGTAATACCGCGTTGTACGTCTGCGGTGATGGAGGTGCGGTTGTTACGTCCGCGCTTGGTCGTGATGATCACCACCCCGTTGGCTCCCCGGGAGCCGTAAATGGCCTTGGCAGAAGCGTCTTTGAGTACGTCGATGGACTCGATGTCCTGTGGGTTGATGATGGCCAGGGCATTGTCATTTTGCCCCCCAAAGTCCCTACCCGAAACGGGACCATCGTAAATCGGAATGCCATCGACGATGAACAACGGGCGGTTGGAGGCCGAGATGGAGGTGTTTCCCCGGATCCGAACGGAAATACCGCCTCCGGGCGTACCCGAGGACTGCGAGATCTGTACCCCGGCAGCCTGCCCTTGCAGCGCCTGGTCGATTCCAACGACCGGAATATCCCGGAATTTTTCGCTTTTGATGGAAGTAATGGAGCCGATCACGTCCTTGCGCTGAGTTTGGTTGTAGCCCGTTACGACCACCTGGTTCAGCTCCGTCGTGTTTTCGGCCATTAAAACGTTGACCACCGAGCGGTTGGGCCCCACGGTTATCTCCTGGGGAGCCAGCCCAATGAAGGAATAAATAAGGGTGACGGTTCCGGAGGGGACCGAAAGGCGGTAGTTGCCTTCGGCATCGGCGGTAGTACCATTGGTAGTACCCAGTATCACCACGCTAACCCCTGGGAGGGGTGAATTATCGCTTTCTGCGGTGACTTTCCCCGTGATGACCCTCTCCTGAGCCTGCGCGCTATGTATTAGCCCCATAAAGAGTAACCATAGTCCCCAAAAACGACCGAATTTGTTCATGTAAGCTGGTTTGTAAAGTGTATTCTAATAGTTTGTTATGGCATTTGGTTTGAAACGGACTGCTTTCGGTAAGACCACTCCTGATGGGTTATGTCCGGGATAGGGAAAATCCTACTGAAGGAAATAGCACGCGGCTGATACCGTGGTACTTTATGTACCTTATATATACGCTTAAAATGGGTTTTTCTGTTGCTACTAGTAGGATATTTTTTAATAGTATTCCTTAAGGAAATAAAAAAGTACCTAAATCTACTTTTGACGCTCGGAATATAGGTAAAACTTTGCAGTCAGGGGAATGTTTTACTAGCCAAAATAAAAAAACGACCCGAAAACTTCGGGCCGTTTTTTGGTGGGAACGGGGGATTCGCCAAGCGAACGATCCAGCCGGCCCTAATAGCCCTCGTTCTGAACCAGGTTTTTGTTGACGTCCATTTCCCGCTGAGGAATGGGAAGAATCAGCATCGGCGAGTTGTACGGTCGGGTACCGATGTTTCTTCGGGTACGCTTCCAGTCGTGCAGGCGGTGCCCTTCAAAGGCCAGCTCCAGCTGACGCTCCCGCAAAATGGCGTCCAGCGTAGCCGTAGTGGCGGCACCCAGCCCAGCCCGGGTACGGATCCGGTTCAGGTCCTCGAGGGGAGTAGCCCCTACGACGGTGCTGAGGCGGAAGTTGGCCTCGGCGCGGGTAAGGTACATTTCTGCCAAACGGAACAACAAGACGTTCCCGAACGTGTCAAGGTGTTTCTGGGTGAAGGTGTTGTTGGTCGTTACGAAGAAGTTGCGGCGTACGTCACCGGCTTCGTATAAATTGAGGTGGGCCGGTAGTACGCGGATGTCGCCCCGGCCCGAAGTACCCGGGATAGCGCTAAAATTGACGCCAAAGTAAGTATTGATGGCGTTGGAGCCATCCTGTTGCGTTACGATCATCGAGAAAATGTACTCCTCGGGATTGGCCCCGCCGTTGGTCAGGTACGTAAAAAACAGCGAGCTAAAAGGCGTAACCAGCCGCTGCCGTCCCGACTCGATCACGGCGTTGGCTTCGTCGCGGGCTCCGGCGTAGTTGCCCTGCATCAGGTACACGCGCGAGAGCTGAGCCGAAGCGGCATTTTTAGTGGCATAAATGGTGTTGCTCGCCGGGAGTAGTTGCTTGGCCTTGGTCAGGTCGTCAAGTACCTGGGCGTACACCGCCGCCACGCTGCTGCGGGCCGGGTAGTTATCCTCGTTAACCCCACGCGTGGGCGTCAGTACCAGCGGAATGCCGGGATTGAGGTTGTTGTCGCCGTCGCCCCAGGCCCGGGCGTAGAGCCGCACCAGCTCAAAAAACAACGACCCGCGAATAAACCGCGCTTCCCCCTCAATGCGTGCCCGCTTGTCCTCGTCGACCACATCCAACGCCGAAAGCACGTTGTTGCACCGGTTGATGGTGTTGTAGGAGTCGTTCCAGGTAAGGGTAGCGGTGGAGTTAGCCGTGGTGATCTGCTTGTTGAAGAGCTCCAGCAAGTTCTGGAAAGTACCCCCGAAGTTCAGCTCGACGTCGTTGCCGAGGAGCTCGGAAGCTACCTGAAAGGCCCCTCCGTACACGTCAACGTCCTGCATGCCATCGTAGCAGCCAATGAGCGTCACTTCCACGTCGCGGGAGGTACTTAGGGCCGTACTTTCGTCGATCGTTTGGGTCGGGAGCACGTCCAGTTTGCTGTCACAGGCCGTCAGCAGCAAAAAGCTGGCCGCTAGCAGGCAGGTATATCTAGTGATTGTTTTTTTCATAATGTTAGTATCCTTTATCAATGAGTATTAGAAACCTACGTTGATCCCTACCAGTACGGTACGCGGCTGGGGAGGCGTATAAAAATCATTTCCCATGGCGTAGGTATTGGCATTGTAGTCCGTCCTTACCTCGGGGTCCCAGCCTTTGTAGTTGGTGAAGGTAGCCAGGTTAAGCCCCGACAGGTACACCCGCACCCGCTCGGTTTTGATGCGGCTGGTCAGGCTTTTGGGCAGGGTATAACCCAGCGTGAGGGTACGCAGGCGCAGGTAGGAGCCGTCGTAGATGTAGCGGCTGGAGGCCTGGTTTCCGTTGCTGCGGTAGAAGCGCGCCTCGGGTACGTCGGTATTGGGGTTTTCGGGCGTCCAGGCGTTGAGCTGGTCGGCCGTTTGGTTATCCTCGTAAATCCCATTGGCCGAAGAGTACTGGCCTACCCCGTAGAAGTTGATGGCGTTGCCGGATACGCCGTTGAAGAAGATGCTGAAATCAATCCCCTTGAACGAAATCGTGTTGGTAATACCACCCACCAGCTTAGGATTCGGGTTGCCCACTACTACCCGTTGGGCGGTGTTGTAGCCAGCATTGGTCACCGTAGAGCGGTCTACGCTACCGTCGGGATTCTCAGTATTTTTATAGAAAAGCGCGTCCCCATTGTTAGGATCTACCCCGGCGTACTCCACGGTGTAGAAAACCCCCACCGGCTGGCCTTCCATGACCCGGCTCATGCTCCGCACGCCTCCTTCAATGATTTGTCCCTGAATATCCGTTACCTTGTTGCGGTTGGAGCCTACGTTAAAGGACGTATTCCATTTAAACGCCCCGACGGTATTCTGGGTATTGATCACCAGCTCTACGCCCTTGTTTTCGAGCTTGCCGATGTTACGTACCTGAGACAGAAAACCCGTAGTAGAGGGTACGTTTACGTTCAGTAGTAGCCCGGAGGTATTTTTTACGTAGTAGTCAATCTCCCCGTTGATGCGGTTGTTGAGCAAGCCAAAGTCAAGGCCAAAATCGGCCTGAAGGGTTTCTTCCCAGCGCAGGTCCGGGTTGCCAATCTGCGACGGACGCTGGCCGGCGGCCCCGGCGTAGCCGGCATCACCCGAGTAGAGACCCAGCTGTGGGAAGTCGCCAATCTCGGAGTTTCCCGTGAGGCCGTAGCTGGCGCGTAGTTTCAGGAAGCTCAGCGTATTGTTGTTTTTCAGGAAATTCTCTTCCGAAAGTACCCAACCGGCCGACACCGCCGGGAAGAAGCCGTAGCGGGAGTTGGACCCAAAGCGCGACGAGCCATCAACGCGCCCGCTGACCGAAAGCAGGTACTTGTCGGAAAACTTGTAGTTGACCCGCAGGAAGTACGACAAAAAGCGGAAGTTCGTCTCGCTGCTGCTGCCGTCGGACTTGGTGGCGGCGCTGGCGATTTTCTGGTACGAGTTAGAAGGGAATTGGGTACCTTCTACAAAGTTACGCTTGGTTTGCGACTGCTGGTATGACATCCCCAGCGTAGCGCCGATCTCGTGCAGCCCCAGGAGCTTGTCGTAGGTCAGGAAGTTGTTCGTATTGTAGTTGGTTACGAAGGTACTGTAGTTATTTCCCAGGCCGTTGCTAGCCGTGGCGATGTTCCGTACGGTTTGGCTCTGGTAGTACCCTTCTTCGTTTTGGTTCAATAGATCTATGCCCAGCTCGCTGCGGAAGCGCAGGTCGGGCGTGAAGTTAACCTGAGCGTACGCGCTGGTGAGGTTCCGGTACGACACCTGGAGGAATTTGGCGTAATTGACCGATAAAAGCGGGTTGTAGTAAAGCGGCAGGTTCACGTCGCCGGGAGGAGTACCCGCAATGAGCCCCGTTTCGGGATCAGTAAAGGGGGTCAGGGGCGTAAGGGCGGCCATCTGCATGGGGTTTGAGAAGGCGTTGTCGCCGGGGATACGGCGGTTGTTGGTGCGCGCCAGCCCCATCGACAGCCCCACCGTAAGCCAATTGTAGGCCTTGTGGTCCAGGTTCATGCGGCCCGAGATCCGATCCAGGTTGTTGCCCACGATGGTACCGGTCTGGTTGAGGTACTGGCCTGACACGAAAAATCTGGTTTTGTCACTACCCCCGTTCATCTGGAAATCCAGCTGCTGCATGGGGCCTTTCTGGAAAGCCTGCTCCTGCCAGTCGTAGCTGCCCTGCTGCGGCGTGCCGAAGGTACCATAGCTGTAGTAGTCCAGGAAGCCACCGGGGCCCAGCATGTACTGGGTGTAGGAGTCAGGATCGTCGTAGTCGTAGCCCGAGATGCGGTCACGCGTGTTGGCGGCGCGGGTGAAAAAATTCACGTACTCCTCGGCATTCATGAACCGCACCCGTCGGGTCGCTTCCGACACGCCCATCTGGTAGTTGATGCTCACGTTGGTTTTGCCTGCCTTGCCGCGCTTGGTGGTAATCAGTACCACGCCGTTGGCCGCACGCGAGCCGTATATAGCGCCCGCCGAGGCGTCTTTCAGGATTTCGATGGACTCAATGTCGTTGGGGTTGATGTCGGCGAGGGGGTTGGTTTCGCCCCCGTAGTTGCCCTGGTCGCTGGTGGTGACGGGGGTACCGTCGATCACGTACAGGGGTTGGCTGCTAGCGCTGATCGAGGAGTTGCCGCGGATACGAACCGTTACGGCCTCGCCGAGTTTACCCGAGCCCGTGTTGATGTACACCCCGGCGGCCCGGCCTTGCAGTGCGGCATCCACGCTGGCTACGGGCATGTTTTCGATGTCCTGGCCTTTTACTTGAGCAATGTTCCCGGTCAAGTCGCGTTTGATCTGGGAGCCAAAGCCCGTTACAACCACTTCGCTCAGGGTACGAAGATCGGAAGCTAGCGCTACGTCCAGTACGGTTTGGTTACCCACGGTAATTTCCTGAGAAACCAACCCCACAAAGCTGAATACCAGTACCGAGTTGGAAGAAGGTACACTAATTACGTAATTGCCGGAGGCGTCGGTTTGGGTACCGCTGGTGGTACCTTTCACTTGTACACTAACCCCCGGGAGCATCGACCCGTCTTCTGCGGAAGTCACCTGACCCGAAACCCGAACCTCCTGGGCGCGGACCATCGTGCAGCATACAAGTAAACAAGAGATAACTAGTAGAAATTTTTTTTTCATAAAACTAAATTTTGGCTGTGTTGATTAATGCAAGAGGGTATTTTGAAATATACCGTAATTAACAAATATATTATATTTATCATATTTAGTAAAAAATAATCCAATTATTCATCAATATTCAATGATTTATTTTCGAGTAGTACTATTTCTAAGCTATTTTCTGCTGCCTGGCGAAGGTACTTTCCTGAATCCGGTGAAAAACGGGCCGCTGTACGTTCAGAATCCAGCCCAGGGCTCTTTTTCCCAAACTACCCAAAAAGGGCAAGCTGCTACCAGGCTTACGGTATGGCTATTCATGGACCCGGAATGCCCTGTTTGTCAAGGATATACTCGTACACTAAAAGAACTCTACGAAAAGTACCAAACGCAGGGCGTGGAGTTCCGGGCGGTGTACCCTACTTATACCCTCAAAAAGAAAGATATTCGCCGTTTTCACGGCAGCTATCAACTACCTTTTGCGGGACAAAAAGATAAAGGGGCAGCGCTGGCCGACCGCTTCGACGCCACCGTGACGCCCGAGGCCATCCTGACCGACCCGCTGGGACGGATCATCTACCGCGGCGCGATCGACAACTGGTATTACGCCCTGGGCAAGAACCGCCCGGCCGTGACCGAGCACTACCTCCGCGATGCGCTGGAGGCGACCTTACAGGGCCAGCCCGTGCTGCCAGCGCGGACGCAGGCCGTAGGCTGCCTCATCAACCGCTAGAGGTACTTTTACCAGTACTTGCCCCGCCGCCGCGCAAACCAGAAGCCGCGCCACAGGATTTGGGCGTGGTGCAAAAGGGTAGGGGCCAGGCCAAAGTGCCGCCGAAGTACCCGAAACCGGTCCCAGAGCGAACGCCGGTGCTGCTGCACTGACAGCCCCCCCACCAGGTACCTGCACAGCACGAAGTCGAGGTACTTGACCGACTGCGCGCGTTTGAGGCATTCGATCTCCCAGTCGAGGTCGGCGCTGAGGTTGGTGATGTCGTAGACGGGTGCGAGGCTGTGCCGAACAATAAACGCCTGGTGGCAGACCTTCATGCCCAGGGCGAGGTCGCGCCAGTGGAGGTGGTGCGGCAGCGTATGGGGCGTGTACTGGCTGCGCAGGCCCACGGGAGTGCCGTCGTCCCGCACGAGCAAGGCATCGCTGTAGTAGGCGTCGGCGGGAGTTTGAAAAGCCTCCAGGAGCCGTCGAAGTACCTGGTCGTCGTGGATTTCGTCGCCCGCGTTCAGAAACCACAGGTACGTGCCGGTGGCCCTTTGCTGGCCTTTGTTCATGGCATCATAAAGGCCGCGGTCGGGCTCCGAGACGATGCCGCTCAGCAGGCCGGGGTACTTTTGGGCCAGTGCCAGGGTACCGTCCGTGGAGGCGCCATCCACCAGCAGGTACTCCACTTCCGCCGGGGCCGCCAGGTACCTGAGCGCGCGCTGCACGCTTAGGAGCGTGCGCTCCAGGTAGCGCTCGGCGTTGTAGGTAATGGTGATGAGGGTCAGTAGCGGCATGGCGGTATGTAAAAAAGTACCTTCGGTTCAAAAATATAAAGTACCTGGCGAAAGGGGAGGGTTCCTTTTTCGATTTTGGGAAAAATAAAAGTACCTCTTTTACCGCAACGATTGGTACAGCTCCCTGAACTGCCCGGCCACCACGGGGTAGCTCCAGGTATCGACGGCCCGCTGGCGGGCGGCTTCCCGAAGGCGGCCGGAAGGTACCTCCCCAAGTACCCAGTCGATGCCCCGCGCCAGGTCGGTGGCGGAGGTACTTTGGACCAAGTACCCGTCGTGCCGGTGCCGGATCTGCTCCGGAATACCGCCCGTGCCGAAGCCCACCACCGGCGTACCGCAGGCCATGGCTTCCAGGATGGTGTTGGGGTAGTTGTCTTCCAGCGAAGGGACCACCAGCAGATCGGCGGCGTTGTAGGCCGCCACGATGTCGGCTTCGTGGGTCAAAGTACCCAGGTCCCGCACGGGTAGGTCCAGCTGCGCGAGGGCTTCGGGCTGAGATTTCCCAAATACCAGTACCTCTAGCTCCGAGGCGGGGTACTTGAGCAGCCGGAGCGCGTCGCGAAAGTAGGCAAAACCCTTGCGCGGATCTTGCGTGTTGGCACCGGCAAAGAGAAGGTACTTTTTGGTGGGTGCTAACCCCAGTTGCTGACGGATTTGGGCGCGGTCCATAGGCCGGAAAAGCGCGGTGTCCAGCGGGTTGGGAAGTACCCGTACGGGCCGATGCTGGCTCAGGGGCGCTTTTTGTACCAAACTACCCAGCCACTGGCTCGGCGATACGTAGGTGATCGGAGCCGCGGCCCAGCGTTTTTTCTTTTCTTCAAACACCCGGTATGACAGGTCGTGCTCGCCGGGACGGCGCAGGTAGGGGCACTGCTGGCAGTGGGTCAGGTACCTTTCGCAGCCGCGGCTGTAGTGGCAGCCGCCCGTAAAAGCCCACATGTCGTGCAGGGTCCAGACGATGGGCTTGCCCAGGGCAAAGAGTTTTTCCAGCGATTTCAGGGATAAAAAACCAAAATTGACCCAGTGGAGGTGCAGCAGGTCAGCGTGCTGCACGAGCGGATGCTGGCTCAGGTCGGCCCCGACGCGGGCGGGCGAAAACGCAAAGCGGACGCTTTTGTCCTTCTCGTGGGGCAGAAAGTACAGCCGCTCGGCCACGAAGCGTCCCCACGCCCTCCGCCGCTGCCAGGTACTTTCGGCCAGGGCCGAGGTACCGGCCTCCGGGCTCGTGAGCGTGTGCACCAGCAGGTGCGAGTCGACGCCTGCCTGCCGCAGGGCCCGGTGCAGGCGCGTGGCGGCCACGGCGGCACCGCCTTCGCGCTGAAAAGTACTTAAATGAAGAATCATACCAAAAACGGGGCGGTAGGTTGCCGGGCTAAAAGTACGAAGGATTCGGGGAATGGACGGTATTGCCTATTATTGTGATGAAAATCGTATACTTTGCTTTCCATAAACGCGGGCCTGGCCGCGTTCTGGCATCCGTAAAAAGTTAATCTTAGCTTTCCCAAGGTACCTTTTAGTATTGAGGGAGTAAAAAGCCTTCGGGATCGGGTTTGGCAAGTCAAAGACTTGCGTGATTATTTATCACCCGTTTTATAAACTGGCGATAGCGGAGGTACAAGACCTGACACCATGCCCGGTACGAATGCGCACTATCCCTTTGATCCGTTTAATAAGAATTACATATGTGGGTGTCGTTAATTGAAAGAAGAGAGTCTTTACTGGCCTTATATCAGGATGAAGTGCCAGGTCTGGAGAATTTATTCCTCCACGAAATTAAGATCACAACCGGTCAAGATCTTATAATCAATATACGGTTCGACCTAAGGAAGCTTCCAAAGAAAATTCCCAAAAAGTGGTTAGATAGGAGTGTAAATACTGTGCAAATAACTTTGGACTTAGTTCAAGCCAAAATTGAGAAAATAGATTTGGAAAAGTCTATTTCCAGTGTTGATAATATTATTATCGAGCAGATCAATGATTATAAACGGCTAATTTTAAGAGATGCCTCGAAGGCAGAAGTGTTAACTTTAAGATCAACTTGGATATACCTAAGTTCATTTAGCGGCTATCAAAACACATTAAATTTAAGCTAACAGAATCAGATTCTGATTCCGGAACCTAGTTTTTTAGTTTACCATATTGCTTTTGGTGTTAAGATTACGTATAAGAGTATAGGGGCTTTTGAGGACTGGAGTAAATATAGGTGCGTCTTTCATCTTTTCTTTTGATGCAAGTATTGGCGTTAGAGCAACTTATAATAAAAATGATGACTAATAGAATTGAAATTAGTAAGTTTGATATAAAAGCTTCCCAAGTCATGACTTGGGCTTTTACACTATTATTTTTAATTGTTTCTGCGATTATAATATTCTCTTCATTTACATTAAATGGCCTTTTTGTTTTTGTTATAATGGTACTTCTTACTGCACTAATAAATTATTGGAGTAGTAAAATATGGAACATTTGGCACGAAAATAATTTTTTGTATATCCAAAACATATATACAACACGAAAAATATTTATTAATAAGTTTGAAAAAATTGAAATGACAAGTGTTTTAAATAATTTATATACACTCTATTTAAATGACGGAAAAAAGTATCAGTTTAGAATAAAGCCAACGGATAATTTAATGTTGTTTTTCAAAACTGATCCACAGTTCTATGCAAAGGAGATGACGAAAGAAATCAACGAATTAAAACGAAATGCAGGAGTTGAACTTAAACACGAAAGAGAAAGTCAAGTCATGATTTTAGAATCAAAGTTGAGCTTAGGAGGGATTAAGTATATTCAATTATTAATACTTCTTATTTGTATTTTTTTAATAATTATAAATAGTATATTTTTATGGATTAATCCTTCTAATCATATTAAGGCCTTGTTCGTATTGACTTTAGTATTTATTGCCACTCTCAATTATTTTTATAGCAAAATTTATGACGTATGTTTAAATAAAAATAGAATAGTATTTAAGAATTTTTATAGAAGTAAAGAAAAGGAAATAAATAGCTTTAAATTATTAAAGAAATCAAATTATATTCCTTTTTTATATATAGTTGTATTCAATGATAGCCAAGCTTACTTCATTGGTAATATGAAACTTATTTCAAAGGAATTTACTGGTGGCGTAGTAGAAGATTTGGAAGCCGTTACAATACAATTAAAGGGTTCTTTATAGTTTATGAACTAGCCACCAAAGGCGCAGCTGATGTTCTATGTTTCGGAATTTATAGGGCTGCCATGTTAATCAAAAAGAAATCCTTAAATTTCTTTTTGATTAACATGGTGTCAATGATTTTAAAGACAACTATTTTGTCGTCTTCATCAAGCTGCTGAATAAGCTGAAACTGGTCCCAGCTACTTTCATGTTCAACGGTTACTTTCTGGGGCAAATCATCATTTGTATTCAATACCTAGTCCACGCTCATATCCAGGAGTTTGGCCAGTTTCTGTAGTTCCTATACTGACGGTTCCCGTTTCCCATCGGACTACCCGATGCCCAACTCGGCGGCTACCTACTTTTGCGGCCGTCCTTTATGCATTACAAGTTGGTCAGACTATGTCGACTCAGGCGCGTGGCGGCCACGTCGACACCTTAAGTTGCAGGTCTAAATGTACGAAGGATTCGGGGAATGGACGGTATTGCCTATTATTGTGGTGAAAATCATATACTTTGCTTTCCATAAATGTGGGCCAAGCCGGGCCTCGCCAGGCCGCGTTCTGGCATTCGTAAAAAGTTAATCTTAGCTTTCCCAAAGTACCTTTTAGTATTGAGGGAGTAAAAAGCCTTCGGAATCGGATTTGGCAAGTCAAAGACTTGCATGATTATTGATCACCCGTTTTATAAACTGGCGATAGCGGAGAATCCTGAGTATTGGGGCTGAAGGCGCATTAGGAGTAGGGCTAAGAGGAAACGCAGATATAGACGTGAAAATCCCTACAAAAAATGAAAATTAGTTATGATAGCACTTGCTCCTTATCATCATATATTTTTATGGAAATGACAAAGAAGAAAAGAAGTTTTATGACCGCATATCCATAAAATATTTGATCACTTTCGTTTCTAAAAGTTATTTTTTTGAATATTTTAAAGAAGGGAGATGTTCCGTAATTTGTTATGAAAACTGAATTTTCCTTATTTAACCCTTCAATTGATTCTGAGGGTTCTATTTTAACAAGAGAATATTTTTTTTCTGCTAATCTTTGCCCTATTTCTTTTGTATATACATTTTGATTTTTACTTTTTACAAAAAAAGCAAATACAATTAAAAATAATATAGACAGAATTAAAAAGGATGATAGTATGATCATAATATAAGTGTTTAGGCCCTCAGAAGTGAGGGTTTTTTGTTACCTAATGGTGTAAATATCTATTGGGCATAAGCCTTTTTAGTTCTAAAATCACGGATGACCATATCCAGGAAAGTATTGACCACTGAGCGGGTCTCGCCGGTCAACTCTTGGGGCACTTCAAATTTATAGAGCAGTTCCAAATCTTTTACCATCGTCAGACTTTGTTGCATGGCTCCAAGTTGATAAGACTATGTTGACTCAGGCGCGTGGCGGCCACAGCGGCTCCTTAAGTTGCCGGGCTAAAAGTACGAAGGATTCGGGGAATGGAGGGTATTGCCTATTATTGTAGTGAAAATCGTAAACGCCAAGTACCCATGACCGTCGAGAAACGAAGCCACGAAGCGCATTCGGGCTGGTATGAAATCCAGTACAATTCCCTGGAAGCCCAGGAACGAGCCATCGAAACCTGGAAACGGGGCCGGGCCGAAGGTACCATCAACAACTGGATCCACCAGCGGCAGCTCCAGCTCACGGCCCCGTTTGTGGGTACTTCCCAAAGCTGGCTGACGGTGGGCGACGGCTACGGCTTCGACGCCAACTTCTTTTTTGAGCAGGGGCTCGACGTCACGGCCACCGACATCGCGGGTACTTTCCTGCCGCTGGCGCGCACCCACGGGCTCATCGAAAAGTACTCCGTCGAAAACGCCGAGCGGCTGAGCTTTGCCGACGGTACCTTCGACTACGTGTTTTGCAAGGAAGCTTACCACCATTTTCCCCGGCCCTACCTGGCCGTGTACGAGATGATCCGGGTGGCGCGCGAGGCGGTGATCCTGGTGGAGCCTCACGATCCGATCTCCAAAATGCCGCTCCTGCTGGCCCTGCGCAACATCCTGGACCGCTGGGATACGGCCCTGCTGCAGCGCTACTGGAAAAACCGCTACTCGCACGAGGAGGTAGGCAACTACGTATTTAAGCTCTCGGAGCGCGAAATGGATAAGCTCGCCAACGGCATCGGACTGCCCGCGGTGGCCTTCAAGGGCATCAACAACAACTACTACCACCCATCCATTGCCCACGAAAGAGCCGACGATTCTTCACCCGCCTTTCGGAAAATCAAGCGCAAACTAGCCCTGCACGACCTGTTGACGAAGCTCACGCTCATGCCGTCGCAGGTACTTTGTGCGGTTATTTTCAAAAAAATGCCCACCGCTGAGGTACAGCAAGCTATGCAGCGCGAGGGCTTTGCCTTCCACGTATTTCCGCCCAATCCGTACGCGTAGGGGGTACTTTGGTTGCTATAAACGAATGGATGGCTAGGCGTAGTGATGTCCAGTATTACGTTTGGTGGTTGTTTTCAAACTCCAAAGTACCTTTTTAAGGAAGTAAAAGCCGTTGAGTTCGGGTTAGGTCTGGCTTTGCAAGTCAAAGACTTGCGTGATTATTTATCACCAGTTTTATAAACTGACGATAGCGGAGACTTGCGTGATTATTGCTCACCTGTTTTATAAACGGGTGATAGCGGAGAGAACTTTTAATTTTGGAATTGACCCAGCGGGTGGAATTTTTAATAAATTAGGACTTGAATTTGGTAGTTCTGCGGAGACTTCAGAGGCCAGTCCTGTAACAAGAAAAAGATAAGAAGGGCCGGGTGCACTTGGGAGTGAGTCCGTCGGTGTAATTACGCTTATCAATTTAAGCTTGCTCAAATAAAATGATGAATCATATTCGCGTACTCTTATTAGCAATAGGCTTGGTGGCTTTTGGTTGCCAAAAGAACGTCGATCCTGTCGAAGTGACTCATTTTTTTATCGATGAGGAAGAACAGCCTATTTTAAGAGAATCAATTGGAGTATCGGAAGGTTGTGGTGGGTTTCTTTTACAAAGTATCGACTTTAATAACACCTTGTTCATTTATAATTTAAGAATTCAATTAACGCCTACGGGACGATTAGTCGCTATGGGGCTTAGAACTAGAGAAGGCGAAAGATACGAAATCCAATCATTTAACTCCTCAGATTTTGTTAACGTTTCTGAATTTAATTATGATAAGGTCAGAAAAGAAGTTTCATTCTCTGTGGCTGGCAAGTTATTTTCATCCTCATTAAATAAATCGATTAATATCTCGGGTCATTTTGAGAAATTAGCTGTAAAAACGTATGAATGCAATAAAGAAAGCAGTACATTTTTGGGTGAACTACAAGGGGCTAGCGAATCTTTTTTGACAGAAACACTATCTAGCACTTCAGCTATTCGTAGCACTCTCGGAGAAAATGCACAGGTCACGTATTTGCAGAACTTTTTATTGACTAATGCACTTAGTTTGCACTTTGAATCACCGGTTAGTTACAAGAACCTACCCGTAGGTACCTATACGTTAGGCCAGCCAGATGCAATAACGGTTTCTTTAAAAGAGTATAAAGGATTGTCCAATCCTATTACGTTTAATTCGTACGTTAGGAATGATTGGAGGGATTTTAAAGTGGAAGGATCGCTAACAATTTCCCGGCAATATGTAGTAAATGGTACCTCTTATACGGAAGGAACAATCAGTTTTCAGGCAGATAACGAATCGGACCATGTTCGGTACGTGCTAAGCAAAGGCGATTTTACTCTGCTAAATTTAGATTAGTATTCGAAGCGGGTACTTTGGTTTCTATAAACGTGCGACAGCTCTGCTGTCTGGCATTTTGTAAGTCAATAAAGTGGCGTCTCATCGCCGATTCCGGAGGCCGAAGTGGAACGGAATCACCCATTTATAGCAAAAGCGCAGGTAGTAAGTACCCCCACGACCGCACAGCGCGCATTCGCGAAAAAGTCAATTCGGATTAGCTCTAAAGTACCCTTTATGAAGATACATGCACTAGCTACCTGGGTACTGGCGGGAAGCCTCCTGCAATGTACCCAGGCCCCGGAGAAGGAGCCGCCAGGTACCTTGCCTACCACCCAAGGTACTTTTGCCCCCTATCTTCCCTCGATCATCAAGGCCGACATCGACCCCTACCGGCCGGTAAAAGGTAAATCCCGAGCGGAGATCAAAGACTTGCTGAAGGACATGTTTGAGGCAGACCAGCGCTGGCGCGATAGCCTGCATACCCGCCACCAGCCCGAACGAAATGCTTTTTATCAAAATAAAATGGTCGCGACCGACGCCGCCAACCGGATTTTACTGGACCGGATCATCGAGGAATTCGGCTGGCCTACCCTCAGCGCGTTTGGTGAGGAAGGGGTTGAGGCCGCCTGGTACATCCTGTGGCACCACCGGGACGACCGCACCTACCTGACCAAGTACCTGGATCAACTGCAACAAGCCGCCGCCCAAAAAGAGATACCCTACAACCACTACCTGACGGTAAAAGAATGGGTAGAATGGAAAGCTCCGCAGTAGGCAGGGGGTACTTTGTGAAAAAAGGCCCTGGCCTACGAGACTGCTTTGTGTTTGGCTCTCGGCATTTGTGAATAGGTACCTTCTTCATGGGCTTTCATTCGCCGGATTCCGGAGGAATCTCATGTTTATAGCAATAGCAGAAGTGACAGTGTCTCACGACCCCAGCGGGGTCGTACCGTAAGTTGCGCTGGATTGCGGGAGGGTTTACTTGAGGTACCCATCCAGTACTTCCAGTAGCTTAGTACCCCGCAGGCGCGTGGCCAGGACCTTGCCGTCGGGAGCTACCAGGATGTTGTAGGGGATGGAACTGAAATTGTACTTCGGGATCACGTTCTCCTCGGGAGTCTCTACGTTCAGCAGGTGTATCCATTCACCTACCTGATCATCTTCGATGGCTTTGAGCCACTTGCTGCGGCTGGCTGGCTTGTCGATGGAAATGCTCACGATCTCGAAGGAAGTACCACCATAGCGCTCGTAGGCCTTGCGTAGGTGAGGGTGCTCCACGCGGCAGGGCTTGCACCAACTGGCCCAGAAGTCAATGAGCAGGTACTTGCCTTCCAGGTCTTTGTAGCTGATTATTTGATCCGTACGATCAGGCAGAGCAAAGGGAGCCTCATGTATGTTATTAATCTGGATGATTCGGGTCTGACTTCCCTTTTTTCGCAAGTAGCTTGTATAAAAATCCTGAAAAAAGGAAGAAGCGATAAAGCGTTCGCTGGCACTTACGTAGGCACTATCCAGTGTAGTCTCATAGGTTTCGCCGTCAGGGAGCAAATCCATGATCACCTCCATACCAATGATGCATTCATGAGCTAGTACCGGGCTCTTGGTAGTGTCTACAATAACTTTTTTCGTATAGAGCCATTTTCTCCTGACATCATCTAATTGCTTTTGCAGCGAATCAGCAGCTACTGTATCGCCTTTCATAGTTGATTGAGTAATTTTATCTAGCAAAGCCCTGAATTGGGACGCGAAATGACTAGAAACAACATAACTATTTAGACCTAGGGCAAAGCTTGAGGGTGAGCCTTCCAGGGTAAAATCAGGAAACGGCGAATCAAGAGGTCTGCCACTGGTCTCAATAGTAATCCTTAGCGTTTCATCATGAAGCGCTAAATAAATCATCCGCGGGCGGGGAGATTTGAAGTAAAGGGAATAAGGTAGTTCTTCCTGATTACGGCCACGAAAAGTGAATTTCCCCTGTAGGTTAGTAAGGCAGGAGTCAATCCATTTACCATTATACCGCAGATATACCATCTGCTGAGGGGAAGACAAAAGGGTGCCTTCAATCGTAAAAGGCTTTTCGAGCTGTGCCTGGGCAGGAAATAAGCTACTGAAAAAACAGGCCCATAAACCGAGTAGTAGATGAAATTTCATAGGGCGCGTATCATTAAAAGGTGGATACTGTTTGTAAAGTACCTTGTAGAGTTCTCTTTTCTCTTAAAAGATGAGCGAGCTATTTGGTAAACAGGGATTTATACACGTACTCACGTAGCCGTAAATACTAGCTACTAAGGAAATGCTTAGTCGAAAGGTAAAGAAAAGCTATTACTAAAAAAATAGTTATTATTACTTTTTTGCAAATTTTTATTCGTTATGCACTAAAAAAGGAGGTAGATGTGAAGGCCAAGCCATACCCTATCCGGCCGGGCTCACGGTATTTATAGAAATACTGCTGCGTCCGGAATCGGGAACTCCCGGTGTGATGCCTTGGCGTTGCTGAGAGTTCTCTATAAGTACCTATCGCAAGCGGAAAAATTCGCAAACAGGGAAAGCTAGACCCAAAAAAAGGTACTTTGCAAAACCGGCCCGGGGGCTTTCGTTTTGCAAAGTACCTCTTGAAAAATCGACTAGTAACCAGCACTCCGGCCCAGGTACCTACTTGGGAATAGAAGGTACCTGCGGAGCTCGTTTAATGGCCAAAATCCGCCAGACTCCACCGGTCTTTCCACTCCACCACCGGCTGGTTGTCCTTAAACTGGATGGGTAGCCACAGGTAGCGGCTATCTTTCAGGTCCTTGGGATTCCAGCGATCGGCCATAAAAATGTATGCGTCTTTTTTGCCCTGCACCGGCAGAATGTAGGTCGACTGCCCGTCGAAGGTGATATTTGCCTGGGGGCCTTTCATGGGGTCGCCGAGGAGCTCCCAGGGACCAAAAAGCGACGTGGCCGTGTGTAAGGCGGCGGCGTTGGGTGCCCAGCCGGTACAGCCACTCGTGATGAGGTAGTACTTTCCCTCCTTTTTGAAAATAGCCGGAGCCTCGCGGTGGTTGCTGAAAAGGAGCGTGTCCTGGGTAGTGGCCGAGAGGAAGTCGTCGGTGAGCTTCACGATCCGTAAGTCGTAGTTTTCGCGCGCCGAGTAGATCTGGTACGCCGAGCCGTCTTCGTCTACGTACAGGGTCATGTCGCGTGACATGTGGCCGTTGGGGCGGAAGCTTTTCACGTACTGGTAGGGGCCCGTGGCCTTATCGCTGACGGCCACGCCAGCGCGCGCGGCTTTGTAGCCCTGCCCCGGCAGTTCGAGGTGAAACCACATCACGTACTTTCGGGTCTTCGGATTATAAATCACCTTGGGACGCTCCATGAGCCCGTTCGTCGCGATTTCGCTAGCCGGGTCGGTGGATTTCGCCAGGGCTACTCCTTCGTACTTCCAACTATGAAGGTCCTTCGACGAATACACGTTGACGCCTTCCGAAGCCGATTTACCGCGCTTTTCACCAAACCAGTAGTAGGTACCCTGGTCGAAAAGCAGGCCACCGCCGTGCGCGTTGATGACCTGGCCCTGGTCGTCGTACCAGACGGCTCCGGGCTCGAACTCGGTTTGGGCCGGGCTCAGGTTGGCATACGTAACCAAAGCCAGCAGCAAGGAAGCAATTCGGATGATTTTCATACAACTAGAAGCTAAACCGTAGCGCGGAAGGTACTTCTGCGCTACGGTAATCAGGAAAAATGATGATTTAAATCCGGTCTTCGTCCGCCACGGCATCTTCCCAGTTTTGCCACGAAGGAGCGCCGGGATCGTAGCCGTCATAGCCCTGATTCTGACGGAGCCGGTTACCGGCGTTGGCGTTGATGGCCGACTGCGGAATGGGCCAGTTGATGTTGTTAGGAGCGATGGTATACGAGCGATTGCGCACGGTTACTTTGCCCTTGTTGTAGAAGTCGCTGTGGTGCTGAATCCGCTGGTACCAGTAGCTATTCTGGGCCAGGTTGTCGATGGTGTAGGAATTGCCCCATTCGTCGGTTTTGCCGGACAGCGCCAGGCAGTACGACACCCGGCTCAGCTCCGTAAAGCGCCATTCTTCCATGTTCAGTTCGCGAGCCCGCTCGTCCATGATGTCCCCAATGGTTACGGCGGTGTATAGCTGCTCACACTTGGCCCGCTGCCGGATGGCGTTCACGTCGGCCGTAGCCCCGGCGATATCTCCCTTGTAAAACTTGGCTTCGGCGCGTAGCAGGTAGGTTTCGGCCAGGCGGTACAGGTACCAGTCGCCGGCCCCGCCCCGGTGGTTGGCTTCGTTGGCGTTTTGCGATTCGTTGGGATCTTCGATGTAGTACTTGTAGTGCGGCCAGTCAAACCAGCAGCGGATGGTGTCGTCGGTGAAATAGTTGCCCGACGGACCGCGCAGAGCTACATTCTGGCCAAAGTACGTACTGGTCGGGTCGTTGTATTTGAGCGAATCCATCCGAACCCAGTTCCCTACGGCCGAGCTGTGGCGCAAGTCGCCTTTATCATCCACGCCATTGACGTACCACAAGGACTTTTGGGCGTAGTAGGTAGGCCGAATGTGGGCAATACCCCGGCCCAATGCCCGTACGTAGTCGTACTGCGCGCGATGGTTGGCGTTGGAGGCCGGAAAATAGCGCATGGCCTGTTTTCCGTCCGGTGCTTTGGTATTGGCGTAATCCATAAAAGGCAGCCAGTTGCGCATGGAGTTCATTTTGATGCCCATGTCGGTGTTGATGCGGTTAGGCATTACCATCAGGGCCTCCCGGTTGGCACCGATGGCTTTGTTTTCGGGCCGGTGCAGATCCCACACGACGTTGCGCACGATGGGCCAGGTAGCTGAGTAGGGCCTTACATCGTTGCCAAAGGAGGCCTGCATCAGCGAGTAACCCGAGCTGTTGATCAGGATGTCGGCTTGCTCGATGGCTTTGTCAAATTGCCCCGTTGCCAGGTAGCATTTGATGAGTAGTTGCCGACAGGCCGCTTTGTTGACCATCCCCTTCAGGGCCATTTGGGATTGCTCAGGTACCCATTCTACGGCTTTTTCCATATCGGCGGTGATCATCTTCAGGATCGCTTCCCGCTGGGTAGAGCGGTAGTTCAGCTTAGGTACCTCCAGAATTTTGGTAACCAGGGGTACATCTTTGAATTGAAATGAGAGCGCCAGGTAGCGGAAAGAACGGTGGAAGAGCGCCCGGCCCCGGTACTCGTTCTTAACGTCCTCGGAAAGGCCCTGTACGTTCCCAATAAACGAAAGTACCGTGTTGGCGTACTTGATGCCGTTGTAGGTTTCGTGCCAGAAGTAACCTACGCGCTCGGGCATATCGGTGGGCGTAAGCCGGGTGGCAATATCCGCAAAAATGTTTCCGTCGTCTGTTTTGCTGGCCACGGCTACTTCCGAAAACATGTACTCGGTACTAATGGGAAGGCTTAGATCGGTATACTCGAAGTAAGTCCAGTAGGCACGGATGTGGCGGTCACAGATAGCCAGGGCCGCATCCAGGCCGCTCCGGGTAGAAAAGGTGAGCCCTGGCTCAAACAAGGATAGGGGCTCTGGCTGCAGGTACGACTCCTTGCAGCCGCTCATGCTGGCGGTCACGACGGCCAGTACCAGCAGAAGTTTCGCCAGCCTACGCGTGATCTTGGTAGTGAATTGGTTGATTTTCATTGTTTTATTTTCTTGCTCTTAAAAAGATACGTTTAGTCCAAGGGTATAAATTCTGGGGGCCAATCCTCCCGTTTCGATGTCCCAGTAGTCCCAGTTTCTATCTTGTTTCCAAACGGCCACGTTACGAATCGAGCTGTAAAGCCGTAGATTGTCTATGCCCCACTGGGAGAGCACTTGGCGGGGAAGCGTGTATCCTACCGTCACGTTTTCCAGGCGGACAAACGAGCGGTTGTACAGCATACCGGGCGAATTCACCCCCGCGGGCCCTTTGGCATCCAGACGAGCCACCTCGTTGGAGGGGTTTTCCAGCGTCCAGTATTCTTTGGCATAGGCGTTTGCCAGGTTGGTTACCAGCGAGGTACCGTTGTCCTGGTTCAGGTAGGCAGTACCCAGACTCTTGTGGCCCATGTACGAATACATGTTGAAGGAGAAACTCAGGTTCTTGTATTTAAAATCATTCCGCAACGACCACATCACTGGAGGGGCCGTTTGTCCCAAAAACTCTTTGTCCTGGTCGTTGTAAACGGGCGTACGGTTGGTGCCATCGGCACTGAGCCGATCGTCGGCGGTATAGTTGTTAGCTACTTTGGGGTCGCCGGGGCGCTGCCCATACTTGGCCGCTTCTTCCGCTTCGTTCGCCTGCCAGATACCCGTTACCCGGTAGTTCCAGATGGCACTGACGGGCTGCCCGATGAACCATCCGTTGGCGATATCATCCCTTTCTTTGGTACCTGTTACGTTGCCCTGGCTGTCCCGTACCTCGTCGTACACATAGTACAGGTGCTTGATGGTGTTTTTGTATTTTGAGAACCCAAAAACCGAGTTCCAGGTAAATGAGCCGCGCCGTAGGTTTTCCGAGTTCAGGCTGACCTCAAAGCCCCGGTTTTCTACTTTACCCAGGTTGGTGGTAATACTGCCAAATCCGGTAAAGCCCGGCAGAGACCGGTTCATGATCATATCAATCGTGGGCGTAATGTAGTAGTCTACCGTACCGGAGATGCGGTTTTTTAGCAGCCCAAAATCCAACCCAACGTTAAAGGCCTGGGTTTTTTCCCACGACAGATTCGGGTTAGCCAAGCGGCCCACGGTCAGGTAGCGGTATTGGATAAGGTTCCCGCTGGCATCCAGGTACCCCATGGTGGCTCCTACGCCCGCTCCCAGGTTGGCCAGCGCCAGGTAGGGGTCGGCCAGGGAGCGGTTCCCATTTTGGCCCCACGACAACCGAAGCTTACCGGTACTCAGCGGTCCCCAGTCAAAAAACGTCTCGTTGGTGAAGGTCCAGGCCACGGCTGCCGAAAAGAACGTGGCGCGTGGGTTGGAGCTTCCAAAGGCGGAGTACCCGTCGCGACGAACCGAGGTCGTGATCAGGTAGCGGTCGTCGTAGGAATAGAAGAAGCGAGCCAGCATTCCGTCGGCCGTTTCTTTTACGTCGTCCGAGTCGAAACTACTCCGGTTTTTGTCGCCATAGTAGGTTTCGTGGTACCCCAACGCATCGCTGGGCATGATGTTCCGGGCCTGGATGCGGTCCAGCCAGGACTGTCGCATCTCGGCTTCCTGCACCAGGGTCACATTCACCCGGTGCTTCGTGCCAAAGGCATAGTCCCAGTGCAGGGTATTGTTAAGCGACCAGTCCAGGCGCTGGGTTTGCTCACGATTGACGAGTCCATTGGTACCCCGCCAGTCGGGGTGGCTGGCCGACTCCCAGTAGCGGTCGTGAAAGAACTGGTAGCGGGGCGAAAAATTAAACGAATACGTAATATCAAACGGTAGCTTTACTTTGGAAGTCAGGATGGTATTAAACACGGTAAATCCTTTATCCAAGGCCAAGTACTGCCGGTTGAAGTCATAGTTGTACCCAAAGTTATTGACCATGTTGTCGCCCATGGGATGTACCAGCAGATTTCCGTCAGCGTCTTTGTAGCTGGCGAAGGGCGCATTCCGGGTAATCTGCGTGCCCCAATCCACCGCCAGGTCGCCGTCGGTGCGTTGCTGGAAGTTCACGTTGGCTCCCAGAGACAGCCATTTGGTAATTTGCCCCTCCACCTTCATGTTGGAGCGGATGGCGCTGTAATCGTTCCCTTTGGCCACGCCCTGGTTAGCCAGGTACCCAAACGACAAGTAGTAGTTGATGTTGTCGGAAGCTCCGGATACGCTTACGTTATAATCCTGGTTCACTCCGGTGCGGAAGCTGTGTTTGTACCAGTCGAAAGATTGCCCGTTCAGGTAGTTCGTTAACGCGGTACCTTGCATCAGCAGGCGCTTGGCCCAAATCTCCTGGTCGGAGGCATTGCCGTTTGAGGCCGCCGTGAAGCCCCGCCACTGATCGAGCGTAAGGCCGTATTGGGACAGGTTCGCCTCGGTGGGTTGGTGGTAGTAGCCGCGCTGGTTCGCAAAGCTGGACCGATAGGCTTCGTACTGGCCGGTAGCCGCATTTAGGCCGTAGGTAGGGGCCGTGTACCAGTCCTGGCGGTACTGCATGTACCCTTCGGGATCAAATACATTCCGGTTGGAACCCATCGTCACCGCGGCCACGTTGGTCGTAAAGTTGATCTTGGGTTTGCCTACCTGGCCTTTTTTGGTGGAGATAATAAGTACCCCGTTGGCGGACTTCGCTCCGTAAACGGCGGCCGCGGAAGCATCTTTCAGCACATCAATCTGACTGATGTCATCGGGGTTAATCTCGGATAATTCTCCGTAGAAGATCATCCCATCTAGAATGATGAGGGGGTCGTTGTGCCCACCCGCCGTATACACGGAGCGCTGGCCGCGGATCTGGATGGACCCACCTCCCTTGGCCGAGGGGTCGAAGCCTACCGTCACGCCGGGGGTACCCCGCAGAATATCCTGCGTGGTGTTAGGGTTTTGGTCGGCAATCCGGTCGGGGCGAATCTGAACGATGGACCCCGTCAGATCCTTCTTTTGCATGGTGCTGTACCCCACCACCACTACTTCGTTCAGGGTTTTATTGTCTTCCGAGAGCGTCACATTGAGGGTTCGTTGGGTACCTACCACGCTTTCCTTACTTTCATAGCCTACGTACGAAAACACCAGCACCGCCTGCTCGTTGGGTACTTGCATGGTATAGGCTCCGGTTGCATTGGTGGAGGTACCTTCCAAGGTACCTTTCAGGATAATGTTTACGCCGGGCAACGTTTCGCCCTTCTCATCGGTTACCTGTCCGGTAACGGTTAGCCCGGTTTGCTGTCCAAAAGACACGGGTGAGGAGAGCCAGCAAAAGACAAGCAGGAGCAACCCCGCCCATCGTATGGAGGTAGTCTCCTGATGTGACTGAAAAAGTAGCCGTTTAATGTCCATAGATTGAGTAGGTATTGTTTTGGTTATATAGAAAAACTGATTTGATACGTGCCATTAAAAAGCAAAGTCTATGTTTGAATAGTGCAAAAATAATAAAGTACTATTTGTGCGATGGGGGTATTTTTCGGCAAAAAAGGGGGGGATTTTCGGCGTTAGGTACTAAAGCGTTACAATTTTGACCATTTGGGAACAGCAAGGCTCAAGGTACTTTCGCAGAAGTAATGATCCGGTACGAAACAGCCCCTGCCCGGCCTGATCCGGAACGTGACTAGCCGCCGGTACCTGGCTCCGCGGGCGTCGGTGATTTTGGGAGGGGTACTTTGAGGCGGAGCAAGATCAGTAGGAGCAAACGAAGAAACGTAGCCTGAAAGCGAAGACCTGAAAAATGAATGTGTTTTATGGTTACAACGTAAAATTACCTGCGCTCATTATCCATCAGAAAGCGCAATAGAACGAACGAGGGGCTTATTTCCCGAAAATTTGCAGACGCTGTAACCTCTTTTTTAGTTTTCAAAGCGTTATAAAGCGCTGTACGATTTAATAAGTACAAACGAGAGTAGCATCAAAACCCAGGGGCGAGCAGAGGGGCGGGCCTTGGTTAAAAAAGGGTACATTTGTCCTTAATCATGAAGTGGGTCATTCAGCATATTATTTTCCTTCTAGGTACCTGTTTGGTGTCCGTAACGGGTTTTGCCCAGGCCGAATTCAATCAGTTCCGGTTCGAGCACATCACCGTTAACCAAGGACTTCCCCATAGCGATGCCTTGTGTGTGGCTCAGGATCAAGCGGGATTCATCTGGGTAGGTACCAATAAAGGGGTAGTTCGGTACGATGGCTATTCCCTCAAAAAATACAATTTGCCGCTGAACGATCAGGAGGGGATTAACAGCAACCGGGTCCGGGCCCTGCACGTGGACCCGAATGGCCGGTTGTGGGTAGGGGTAGAACGGGCCGGGCTATATTATTACGACGCCACCAAGGATCAATTTGCGGGCATTCGGGAGCTGGCGGGCGCTACTCGCTTTCCCACTTTGGTAGATCATTTATCCCATACCAATGTGCACGCCCTCTGTACCGACAGCCAGCATAGGCTTTGGGTTAGCTCGCAACACGACGGCCTGTTTGCGCTACAAACTGATGCGCGCGGGGCGCTGCGCAGCATGGACCAAATACGGCTGGCAACGCCTCCCCATAACGAGCCTACCATCAACCGACTGACCCCCGACGGTCAGGATAGAATCTGGATAGGTACCTTAGGGTATGGTTTGTGGGTTTTTAACGCCCGGCACTGGAAAACAAACCCTACTGCGCGCCAGGCTACCAGGGTGGCGTCGTATACGGCCACCAATGTCCGAGCCTTGCACTTCGACAAACGGGGCGATCTGTGGGTTGGTTCGGACGGGCAGATTTCCTGGGTGGGAGCCCAAGAACTCAGGGCGGGCCCTGCCATCCGGCCTCAAGCCTTACCACGATCCTTTGCGGGCATTGAAAAGCTTTTTCTGGATTCCTTTGATCGGCTCTGGATCAGCACCAACTACGGGCTGCTGCTGATGGAGGCCGGAGTTTCTACGAGCACGGGAGCTCCCGTACGTGAGCAGCCGGTCCGTACCTTTCTGCCTCAGGATACCGATCCGGGCAGTATCAACTCGGTGCGGGTACACGATATTCTGGAAGATCGGTTTCATAACCTGTGGTTTGCTACCTCGGCGGGCGGGCTCAATCAACTAAAACTGCGAGCCAAGCCGTTTGGTCTACTGCGTCGGCACATGGTGGGCCAAACCACCGTTGCCGATAATTACATTAACGCTATTTATAAAGATGAGAAGGCCAACCGGCTCTGGTGGGGTACCCGTAATGGTTTTGCCAGCTATGATTTTAGCGGGGGTACCTACCAAAACTACCTCAGCCAGACTTTGTCCGGAACCGTCAATGGCGTGGATGTATCGGCCGTTTATCAGGCAAAAGAAGGTACCTTGTGGATCGGGACCCGTTACAGTGGGCTGTACACCCTATCTGGGCAAAGCCCCTCGGCTTTACAGAGGCTACCCAACCAACCAGGCGTACCCGGCTGGGAAGCCGCGAGCATCGAGAGCATTGTCGAAGATCGAAACGGGACCATTTGGGTCGCGACTTTCAACCTGGGCATTCATGCGTTCAACCGGCAGGGGAAGTACCTGTATACGTTCGACCGGCAAAACAATGCTTCACCTACCCAGCAGTTTACGATGCTGTACGCCGAGCCGGACCGAGACATTCTGTGGGCCAGCACGCGCGACGCCGGGGTACTTAAGCTACAGATTCAGGAGCAGGGGCTGCGGCTGCTCCGACAGTTCAAACACGAGCCTAATAATCCGGCCAGCCTACGCACCAACTATACCTGGCCGCTGCTGCAGGATAAGCAGGGTACTTTGTGGATCGGGACGATTGGGGGCGGGCTGCACCGGCTTGTTCCGCAGGCCAATGGCCAGGAGGTAGTTGAGCGCTACAGCCAATGGGTACCTGAAACAGACATAGAAAGTCTGCTTATGGATGAGTCCGGCCATCTCTGGATCGGCGGTTCGGGTCTGTATCAATTCAACCCAACCACCAAGCAGCTGCACCAGTACGACGTTTCGGATGGGCTACAAAGCAACGCCTTCAAGGTAGGGGCTGCCTACCGGGCCACCGACGGGACCATGTACTTCGGGGGCACCAATGGCATCACCTTTTTTCAACCGCGGGCTGTACTTAAAAATCCCTTTCCACCGCTGGTACAAATTACCGGGTTGCGCGTTCTGAATGAGCCCGTCGGCGTTGGGGATACCCTCAGCGGTCGGGTGCTGCTGCCTGAACCCCTATCGGCGTCCCAAACCATTAAGCTGAAAGCGTCGGAAAATGACTTCACCGTTGAATTTGTAGGGTTGAACTACGCCAACCCGCAAAAGCAGCAGTATGCCTATCGGCTGGAGGGATACAATGACCAATGGGTGCAAACTACCCCGGACCGCCGGATGGCTACTTTTGCCAACCTGCCCGCGGGCGACTACACCTTTCACGTCAAGGCCAGCAACGACGACGGCGTATGGTCTACTGAACCGGCTACCTTGCACTTCACCATTCTACCCCCCTGGTGGAAAACCTGGTGGGCCTACCTGCTGTACACCGCACTCATCGGAGGGGCCTTGTACCTGTATCATCGGTACGAAATGGGCCAGCAGGAGCTGAAAAACAAGCTGGCGCTGGAGCAATATAAGGTAGAGAAGGAGAAAGAAATGACCGATACCAAATTGCAGTTCTTTACCAATATATCGCACGAACTACGTACCCCGCTCACCTTGATTCTGGGCCCTATGGAAGAGCTGGCTATGGCGGAGGGAAATGCGTTGCAGAACATCAAAGGAAAAATGCTGCTGATGCATCAGCAAACGCGAAAGCTGTTGGATCTGGTGAATCAACTGCTCGAATTCCGAAAGGTAGAAACGGGTTTTGTAACCCTCCGGGCCAGCCAGGAAAACGTCATCACTTTTTTAACCGAAATCTACCTGATCTTCAAGCTGAAAGCCGAAGAGCTGGGCCTGGATTATGCCATGAAGGTACCTAACGAGGCGATTCCCCTGTACTTCGACCGCCATAAACTGGAAATCGTGCTGACGAATCTACTTTCCAATGCCTTCAAGTACACACCGGCGGGAGGTAAGATCCGGATACGGGTGGAGTCGGTGGGCTCTCCCCTGGAACCCGCCATGTTTGAGGGAGGTACTTTGCAGGGTAATTATCTGCAACTAGCCGTAAGCGACGGAGGGGTAGGCATGGAAGCGGAAGAGATGGATAAAATCTTTGACCCCTACTACCAGGCTTCTCATACGGGTACCCTGCGCATTATGGGTACTGGCGTCGGGCTGTCGTTGGTAAAGCAGTTTGTGGAGGCTCACTCGGGCCAGGTGTCGGTCCAGAGTGAACGGGGGGTAGGTACTACGTTTACGGTACGATTGCCCTTCGGGAAAGACCATCTGACGCCCGAACATATTCGGGAAGAACCGACTCCATCCGTGGTCACCACCGACCTGCCTGCCCATGCTGCCACAGCCGAGACGCCCAACTTGATGGACGCCATGGAAGAGAAGGTACGTTCGGCACGGATTCTGCTGGTGGAAGACAACGATGAGCTCCGGCAGTACATACAGCAGCTGATTTCTCCCACCTTTGAAGTCTTCCTGGCGGTGGATGGGCTCGACGGTTGGGAAAAAGCCCTTGACTTACTGCCTGACCTGATGATTAGTGACATCATGATGCCCCGCAGCAACGGGCTGGAGCTTTGTCGGAAAATTAAACAGCACCCCAAAACCGGGCACATTCCCGTCATACTGCTGACCGCCCGAACCGCGGCCACGCACGAACTCGAGGGTCTGGAAACCGGCGCTGATGAGTACATGGCGAAGCCTTTTAATCCCCGACTTTTATACACCAAAATCGCCGTGATGCTCCAAAACCGCTTCCGGCTAAAAGAGTACTATCAACGCCAGATTCTGCTTCAGCCTACGGAAATGGTTATCCCAGACGAAGAAAGGCAGTTGCTGGAAAAGGCCATGCACATTGTAGAGTCTAATTTGGGGAATTCCGATTTTGCCATCCCGACTCTGGTGCGGGAAATGGGCATGAGCCAGTCTGCGTTCTACCGGCAGATCAAAGCCATTACCGGGCAGTCGGTGGTTGAATTCATCCGCGACATCCGCCTGAAGCAAGCAGCACAGCTTCTGGCGACCACGCACTTACGAATAGCGGAGGTAGCCAGCATGGTAGGATTTAATGACCCCAAGTACTTTCGAAAGATCTTTCAGGAGCTATATATACTTTCTCCCTCTGAGTATGCCAAACAGCACCGGCAGACCGTAGCCCTTGAAAAATAAGAGAGCCATCCTTGAAAGAATTAGATCCGGAGTGTGGGGTACTTTGGCCGTGCCAAGCTCATTGACTCGACAGATTCAATTGTAAAAAAGGTACTTTGCAAAACCGGCCCGAAAGGGTTTGGTTTTACAAAGTACCTCTGAAATCTCTTTACAAAAATCAGTACCCCAGCAACGGGGCCAGCCAGCGCTCGGTATCTTCGAGGCTCATGCCTTTGCGGCGGGCGTAGTCTTCCACCTGGTCTTTCTGGATTTTGCCCACGGGAAAGTACCGGCTGTCGGGATGGGCAAAGTACCAGCCGCTGACGCTGCTGGCGGGGTACATGGCGTAGCTCTCGGTGAGCGTAATGCCCTGGCTTTCGGCCCCCAGCAGGTCAAACAAGGCGCGCTTCTCGGTATGGTCGGGGCAGGCCGGATAGCCCGGTGCGGGCCGGATGCCCCGGTACTTTTCTTTGATGAGCGCTTCGTTGTCCAGCGTTTCGTCGGCGGCGTAGCCCCAGAATTCCTTCCGTACGCGCTCGTGCAGCAGCTCGGCAAAGGCTTCGGCCAGGCGGTCGGCCAGGGACTTCACCATGATGCTGTTGTAGTCGTCGTGGTCGCGCTCGTACTTATCCAGCAGGGCTTCGATGCCAATCCCGGCCGTGACGGCAAAGCCACCGAGATAGTCGGTATGGCCGCTTTCCAGGGGTGCTATGAAGTCCGAGAGGCAGTAGTTGGGCAGGCCCGCGGCCTTCTGGCTTTGCTGGCGCAGGTGGCGCAGCACGGTAAGGGTATCGGTCACTAGTTCACCGCCGTTGAGCACCGAGGTACCTGAGGCCTGCGCCTCCGAGCGGCGGCTGATCTTGTACTCAATGTGCATGTGCGAACCGTGGCGCTCGCAGGGTACTTCGCGGCTTTCTTCCACAAAGTCGTGCAGCAAAATATCGTCCTCCATGCTGTTGGCGGGCCAGAAGCCCAGAATAGCCTTGGCTTGCAGCGATTTGTCGCGAATGATCTCGCCCAGCAGCACGGCCGCGTCTTCGTAGAGTTTCTGCGCTTCCTGCCCCACCACGGCGTCTTCGAAAATGGCGGGGTACTTACCGTGGAGCTGCCAGGTCTGAAAGAAAGGTGTCCAGTCGATGTACTTGGCGATTTCGGCCAGATCATAATTCTCAAGTACCCTGGTACCCAAGAACTGCGGCCTGGGCGGCAGGTAGTTGGTCCAGTCTATGTTCGCTTTGTTGGTCCGGGCGGCGGGTAGCGGCGTGTGGCCTTTGTCGGATTTCCGCTTGGCGTGCTCGTCGCGCAGGCGGGCGTACTCGGCCTTGATTTCACCAAGTACTTCGGTTTGGCTTTTATCACTCTGGGTGAGCCGACCCGCCACCGGTACCGAGCGCGAGGCGTCCAGCACGTGAATCACCGGCCCGGAGTAATGCGGGTCTATCTTGACGGCCGTGTGAATGCGCGAGGTGGTAGCGCCCCCAATCAGCAGAGGTACTTTGAAGCCCTGGCGCTCCATCTCTTTGGCAACGCCCACCATTTCGTCCAGTGAGGGCGTGATGAGGCCGGACAGACCAATGATGTCCACGTTATGTTCGCGGGCGGCCGCCAGGATTTTGTCCGTAGGTACCATCACACCCAGGTCGATGATCTCGTAGCTGTTGCAGCCCAGCACCACGCCCACGATGTTTTTACCGATGTCGTGCACGTCGCCTTTCACCGTAGCCAGCAGTATTTTTCCCACCGGTTTGGCGTCACCGCGCTTGTCGGCTTCGATGTATGGCTGGAGGTAAGCTACGGCTTTTTTCATCACCCGTGCCGACTTCACTACCTGCGGCAGAAACATTTTTCCTTCTCCAAACAAGTCACCTACCACGTTCATTCCGTCCATGAGCGGGCCTTCGATCACCTCCAGCGGCCGGTCGAACAGGTGGCGGCATTCTTCTACGTCCTCGTCGATGTAGTCCGAGAGACCCTTCACGAGCGAATGCGTGATCCGTTGCTGCACGGGGAGCTGGCGCCACGACAAATCCGGCCCGGACTGAACTTTGCCCTTGTCCTTGATGGTTTCGGCAAAGGTCACCAGTCGCTCCGTGGCGTCGGGACGGCGGTTGAGTAGTACGTCTTCAACGAGCTCCAGCTCCGCTTTCGGAATTTCGTCGTAGATGCCGATTTGCCCGGCGTTGACGATCCCCATATCCAGCCCGGCCTTGATGGCGTGGTAGAGGAAAGCCGTGTGAATGGCTTCGCGAATAGGCTCATTGCCCCGGAAGCTGAACGACACGTTGGACACCCCGCCCGACACCTTGGCGTAGGGTAGGTTTTCCTTGATCCAGCGCGTGGCGTTCAGGAAGTCCACGGCGTAGTTATTGTGCTCTTCGATGCCCGTCGCGACGGTCAGGATGTTGGGGTCAAAAATGATATCTTCGGGTGGGAAACCTACCTCTTCCACCAGGATCTTATAGGCCCGTCCGCAGATCTCGACGCGCCGTTCGTAGTTGTCGGCCTGGCCGTTTTCGTCAAAGGCCATCACCACCGTAGCCGCGCCGTACCGCTGCACGGTCCGGGCGTATTCCTTGAATTTCTCCTCGCCTTCTTTGAGCGAAATGGAGTTCACAATGGCCTTGCCCTGCACACACTTCAGCCCCGCCTCAATAACCTCCCACTTGGAGGAGTCGATCATGATGGGTACCCGCGAAATATCCGGCTCGGCGGCAATGAGGTTCAGGAAGGTTTTCATGGCTTCGGCCCCGTCGATCATGCCTTCGTCTAGGTTGACGTCCAGTACTTGCGCGCCGTTTTCGACCTGCTCGCGCGCTACGCTCAGGGCCTCGTCGTACTTGTTTTCACGGATCAACCGGGCAAATTTCTTGGAACCCGTCACGTTGCAGCGCTCCCCGATGTTGACGAAGTTGGTAAGCGGCGTGATCTTCACGGGCTCCAGGCCCGAGAGCTTCATGTTTTTCTCGAATTGCGGCAGCGGGCGTGGGGGGTACTTGGCGGCGAGCTCCGCAATGACCCGAATGTGGCCGGGCGTGGTACCGCAGCATCCTCCGATGATATTCACCAGGTTATCCTTTAAAAAGCCGTCGATGACCGCGCCCATTTGCTCGGGCGTTTCGTCGTACTCGCCCATTTCGTTGGGCAGGCCCGCGTTGGGGTGCGCCGACGTAAAAAAGGGCGACTCGTTGGCCAGCGTCTGCACATAGGGGCGCATGAGGTCGGCCCCCAGGGCGCAGTTGAGCCCCACCGACAGCAGCGGCAGGTGCGATACCGACGTCAGGAAGGCCTCCGTGGTTTGGCCCGAGAGGGTGCGGCCCGAAGCATCGGTAATGGTACCCGACACCATGATGGGCAGCGGGCGGCCGTCCACCCATTTCCACGAGGGTAGCGGCGTTACGTTGCCATTGCGGGCATCTTCAAAGAATTTATCAATGGCAAAGAGAGCGGCCTTCGCGTTGAGCGTATCAGTAATGGTCTCGATGAGTAGCAGGTCTACGCCACCGTCTACCAGGCCATGTACCTGCTCGTAGAAAGCTTCCACCAACTGGTCGAAGGTGATCGCGCGGTAGCCGGGATTGTTCAGGTCGGGCGAGATAGACGCCAGCCGGTTGGTCGGGCCCATCGAGCCGGAGACGAAGCGCGGCTTGTGGGGCTCGCGCGCTGTAAAGGCATCGGCTACTTCGCGGGCCAGCTTTGCTGATTCATAGTTCAGCTCATAAACCAATTTTTCCATGCCGTAGTCGGCCATGGCGATCCAGGTACCCGAAAAGGTATTCGTCTCGGCTATGTCGGCCCCGGCCTCAAAGTAGGCCGCGTGAATTTCCTTGATAATATCGGGTCGCGTGATCGAAAGCAGGTCGTTGTTGCCCTTTATATCCTGAGGCCAGTCTTTGAAGCGCTCGCCCCGGTAGTCTTCGTCTTCCAGCTTATAGCGCTGGATCATCGTACCCATAGCGCCATCAAGTACCAGAATGCGGTGTTTCAGGATCTCGCGGATGTCGGTGGGGGGAGTCGTTACCATAGGGATATGCTTTGCGCTTTTATAATTTCTGTATTTGAGGCCATGTTAGGTAGTTGGGTACTTTTTCTGGACTAGGTACTTTATGCCAAACTAAAACATTCCTGTGCAAATTTAATTCAAAAGACTATTTATTCTATTTGTGAAAAATATTTAGATAAAACATCTAAATTTAGGTACCTTAAAGTACCTTCCAGACTAATTTTTCTATGTTGAAAAGATATAAAAGATAGAATATCTATGCATACCCTAGACGACACCGACCGGGCCATTCTGCGCTACCTGCAGCAGGATGCCACGCTCAAAACCCGGGAGCTTTCCTCCATGCTAAACCTCTCCTACACACCCGTTTATGAGCGGGTGCGGAGGCTGGAAAAAGAAGGGATTATCAAAAAGTACGTGGCCCTGGTAGACCGCGACAAGATTGGCCGGAAGCTGATGGTGTTTTGTAACATTGCGCTCAAAGAACACTCCCGGGCTATGGGAGAGCGCTTTGTGGAGGCCATCCGGGCTATCCCGGAGGTACTTGAGTGCTTCAACATCTCGGGCGACTACGACTTCCTGCTCAAGATCGTGGTGAATGACATGCCCGAGTACCAGGAGTTTCTGATGCAGAAGCTCGGCTCACTGGAAAACATCGGCAGCGCGCATAGCCTCTTTGTGATGGGCGAAATAAAAACCTCCACGGAGCTCACGGTGTAGGTACCTGGCGGCGGGGGTACTTGCGTTGTTTCGAAAAAAGATGTTTCATAAAAAATGTTAATAATGAGGTAGTTACTGAGGTGACTGTTCCCATACTTCGCAATCTTTCGTTTTTTTTGCAAGTACGTGCCACAGTACCTGCCCCGGCGGCGTATGAGTACAATAGAAAGATCAGGTCTATGCATAACTAGTACTTTACATTGCTGTTCCAGAGACAATCCTCTTTTTCGGAAAAGGACTTTGAGAGTGTCGTCAAAGCCTGTTTGGCTGGTAACAGCCAGGCTCAGCGTACGCTTTTTAAGCAGTACTTTGGCTACGCCAAAAGTATTTGTCTGCGGTATTCGTCCTCGACCGAAGAAGCCGAGGAGGTACTGAACGAGGGGTTCCTGAAAGTTTTTCAAAACCTGGAGCGCTACGATATTAACCAGCCCTTCAAGGCCTGGCTGCGGACAATCCTGATCAATACCGCCATCAGCTACTACCGAAAAAGTAAAAAGTACCTGCATGATACGGTATCTCTTGAAGATGCGCCCTATCCACGCTTTGAAGAAAATATATTAGACAAAATAACCGCCGATGAGATTCTGGAGTTGGTGCAGCAGATTCGGCCCATCTACCGCACGGTGTTTTTGATGTACGTAGTGGATGGATACAATCACCGGGAAATTGCCGACATGCTCCATCTGAACGAGGCTACGGTGCGCTCGCATTTTGTGCGGGCCCGAGCCCGGTTACAGCACTTGGTTACCCAGCATTATCCCGAGCTTTTTTCGAAGAGTTGGGGTACACAGCCTTATGGACAAAATGAAAACTAACCACTTTGAAGATACTTTACGCCGCAAGCTAGAAAGCATTGAGCCGCGCTTTCAGGAGCAGGACTGGGAGCGTATGCAGCAGCACATGCAAGCGCACACGCCGCCTACCTTCTGGCAGTCTTACGGGAGCTGGGTGGGCTACGCGGCCTCGTTGCTGATCGTCGGCGCGCTGGCGGGGGTATTCCTCCATCAACGTAGCCAAAACGACGCTCTGCGGCAGGAGTTGGCCACGCTCAGGGAGCAGGTTAGCCAGCAGCAAAGTCTGGCCGCCACGCCTCCACCCAAGCCCGACACCGTTTATATCGTCGAAAAACAGCTGGTGTACCAGCCGTCGGTAGGTACTTCTTACCGCCAAAATCCGGCTCAGAAGTATCTTGCCGAAGGCGCGCTGCCCTCG
The DNA here is from genome assembly GCF_014202275.1 of Rhabdobacter roseus. Lineage (GTDB taxonomy): Bacteria > Bacteroidota > Bacteroidia > Cytophagales > Spirosomataceae > Rhabdobacter > Rhabdobacter roseus. The sequence goes on from NZ_JACHGF010000001.1 coordinate 992,861, forward strand.
GCGGAGGTACTTGTAGCCCAAAGTACCCCTGAGGCTGATGCTTTGACCACGGGCCCGCCGCCCGTTTCGGGAGCAGAAATAACCGACAGCGGGCAGGTATCTCCCGCGCAGCGGCAGGCCCTGATCGACCTGGAAGAGCTTGCGTACCAGCCGGAACTGCTAGCTTCCAGCACCGACCTGGACCGGGCCTTTCGGAAACGGCAACCCAGGGCGTCGGCCCATGTGAAGGTACCGAGCCAGTCCTTGCCTACGCAGCCAGAAAGTACCCAACAACTGGCCAGCAGCAAGAAGGGAAAAAGACTCCTTCCGTTCTTTAATCTGAAAGTACCCCTGCGGGTGGGCGGAGGCCAGCAGTGGGAAGACCGCTATCGGGCCACCAGCCTCTTTGCGGAGGTACTTGTGGGTAAGCACTTTGGCATAAATACCGGGGTGAGCTGGCAAAAACTAGAGCAAAAGAAATTCTTTACGGAGAAAGTCTTCCGAGACCAGATGTTTATGGATTTTCGAAAAGCCCACGCCGTAGCGCTGCCGTCTACCTTCGAGATCTTCAACATCAACACCCGCGCCACGCTCCTGCAGGTACCTCTGAACGTCACTTACCGCGGCGACATGGGCAACGATTTTTCCTTTTTTACCGGGCTCGGTACTGCCATCAACCTACAGGCCCGGCAAAACCTGACCTTCGATTACCGCCAGCCTACCCAGGAATACGCCGAGCAGCAACGACGCTTCAAGGAACCCATGCCCGCGCTCAATAACGTGCTGGTGTCGGCGGGGGTAGAAAAACGATGGGCTCCCATCGTAGTGCAGGTTGATTCCTACCTCAATACACAAATACGCACGTTCCCTTTTCTGAATGACCGCTCTTCACTGGGGCTGCGGGTAAAGCTCCTGTACGAATTTGGGGGGAATAAGATCTAACCCCGTGTCGTCCAAAAAAAGTATTGAAAGCCTGGGAAGAAAAGCCTATTTTTGGGCTTTTCTTCCCAGGCTTTTACTTGCAGTATTTTGAAATTCGCGGCCATTGATATAGGCTCCAACGGGGCCAGAATGCAAATATCGTCGGTACTTCACGACGAAGGTAAAGTTGGTTTTAAGAAGGTCGAGTACGTGCGTTTTCCGCTCCGGCTGGGCCACGATGTCTTCAACGAAGGGCGTATATCACCTTACAGCGAAGACCGCATGATGAAACTGATGCTGGCCTACCAGCTCCTCATGGAGCTACACGAAGTAACTGACTTCATGGCCTGCGCTACCTCCGCCATGCGGGAAGCCGACAACGGCCACGAAGTACGCGACCGCATCGAATCCCGGACGGGCATACGCATCCAGATTATCGACGGCCAGCGGGAAGCCGAGCTAGTCAACAATGTGGTGTTGCAGTCGCTGGGGACAGGGCAGTACCTGCACATAGACGTAGGTGGCGGCAGTACTGAGCTGAATTTGTACCAGGATCGCGTTAAAATAAACTCCAAATCTTTTAAACTAGGCTCAGTAAGGCTGTTGGAAGGGAAGGAGTCCAAAAATGCCTGGCAGAAGCTTCAGGAGTGGATTCGGGAGAACGTTGACCACCAACTACCCATCCAGGCCGTAGGAACCGGAGGAAACATCAACAAGCTGTTTGACTTATCGTCTAAGCTTACGAGCAGCTCCTCCCGGATTGAAGAAATAGCCCGTACCCACGCCTACGTAGGTACCTTCTCGCAGGAAGAGCGCATCAACAAGCTGCAACTCAACCCCGACCGCGCCGACGTCATTATTCCGGCGGGTGACATCTACCTGTCGGCCATGCGCTGGGCGGGAGCAGAGGTGATACATGTACCCGATGTGGGCCTTAAGGACGGTATCCTGCAGCTACTTTACGAGCGCGAATGCCGGAAGAAACGAAAACCTTGAGAGACCGGTAGTTCATACGGACTTCCACTGCTGCTATATCTATTAATCTTTTAGATTAAGTAGCTTGTAAGTGAGTTAATTAGCTACACTTGCTTACAGCGTATAAAGCCTCTGAAAAAATAATGCCATAAAGTGATGATATGTCACTTTATGGCATTATTTTTGCTTCAAATTTTTACTTGCTGCAGTTAAGAATTACTTCCGCTACACACACCCATACTGCTGCACACACTGACTCCACAAGCCCCTAACGGCCGGCTGATTAGAAATTTTTTTCTTGAATATTTCACAAGGACTAACTAGTTGTAGCCTGGTAATATCGCTGGCGATAGAACTAGTTCCTTGCGTCTATATTAAATAATAAATTTTCACCCTCAATTCTTCTCTCAACGCGTATGAAAAACGTTTTACGAATTCTGTTTTTTGTCACCATTCTACTAAGTACCTTTCATTCTGCCTGGGCGCAATCGTCCAACCCGGAACGCTACCTGGCCGCTATGCTGCTCAATCTGGATGATGGTCCGTCTGATTTGCAAAATGGATTGGATGTAATCAATACTTCCGTAGCGGCCGGCTGCAATTCGGTGTATTTAACCATTCGCTGGGATGTAGTGGTAGGAAAAGCCTCCGACCCTAACAATCCCTCGACGTACAAATGGGCCTTTTACGATGCCTTGATTGACCGTGCCATTCAACTCAACACAAAGGTGGCTATTCGTATCTGGCTGGGAGCCTATCCTTCTCAAATGAACGGTTTGTGGAATAGTGGCGCGGAGTCGATGAGGGATCGAAATGGGGGCGTAACAGGAACTGGGTATTTTTACCAGCAGATGTCCTTCAATGCATCGCAAACGACCATTAACCGGGCTAACGATTTTGTTCAGAAAGTAGCTCAGCGATACAATTACCTTCAGCAGCAAGGGAAATGCGTTTTTATCAGTCTTACTTCTACGGGACACCAAGAAGCTGGATATCCTATCAATAATGAACTATCCGACTACAGTAACTCAACAAAAAATGGATTTCGGAGCTGGCTTCAGCAACGTTATTTGAACAATATTTCGCAGTTCAATGCCTGCTGGCAAACCCAATACACTACTTTCAGTCAGATCGAGCCTCCCACCACCCACAGTGGAACCCAAGGCAACGATTGGTACTTATACAAGCACCAGCGGATGAAGGCCTACTATCAGCAGATGATCGCAGCAATTAAGAGTGTAAATAGCACGTATAAGGTTATATTAGATTATGGCAGCGTATTTGATCCCATGAGCCGTAATCAGCGTGTTACTCTTGCCTTTAAAGATTTAGGGGCTAACACCGACGGGATTAAAATCAACGACGATGTACATTACAATACGCGTTTTACCACTGATTTGATCAGGAGCAACTTTCCCAATAAGTTGATCATGAATGAAACACTATCCAGCTCCAATGCCGTGGTATTAGAGCATGGCAATCACTTATTTCAGCGTAGGGGCGATTTATATGCAGTCGTTATGAGCCGGGGTGTTGATGTTTTAAATCTTACTCAGTCGCTAACCAGTCTAGCCAATAATTGGATAATTGGAGGTGGAACTGCAGCCATGGTGCCTTTTGACGGCAGTACGTCCGTTACTTATAAAGTAACCGATCTGTTGCTTCCTAACGCTAGCTTTACATCCGGACATCCGACTACCGTATATAACCAATGGCTAGCACTTTCAAATTCAGGTAGTAAATCCATCAATGTATATGTCAACGAAGACATTCTTACTCAGCCTACTTGCGTGGTACCAACGGGCTTTAGCATCAGTGCCAATCCGGCGCTGATCAATACCACGCCGGGGGCGTCGGTCACGCTGGCGGTTACTTGCTCGGGTAATTGTACGGGCATTAATTACATCTGGATGGGGAATGGTATTTCCGGAATGGGCGCTACCCGCTTAATAACGGCACCGACGAACCCAGGTACCTACTCGTACGTAGTGACAGCCAGCAAAGCGGGCCAAAGCAGCCAAAACGCTGCCGTGATGGTGAAGGTAGCACCTGCAGGAGGTGGCGGAACAAACGCCCGGCTTTCCATGGAAGGCGATACTGCTCTGGGTACGGAATCTGAACTTATACAGAGCCTTGTGATGGGCGATTCTCCGGCCGCGCGAATCGGGACAGAGGGAAGTACCCTGGCGGAAGCGCGCGAGCTGGTCGTGTCGCCCAACCCCGGAGGGGGAGAATTTGAAGCCTCCTTTTATGTGGAGGCGGGCCAAAAGGCTGTGCTACACGTGAGCGATGTGCGCGGAAGGCAAGTATACAAGAAGGAGATTGAAGGAGCCGGGCGTCACCAGGAGAAACTACCCCTAATTAACCAAGCGGCGGGTATGTACTTGCTACAGCTATACCAGGAAGACCGGGTAGAAACGAGGAAGATTATACTGGTGAAGTAATACTTTACACTAGTCAGGCTGGCCAGAGAGGCCAGCCTGACTAGTATAAAGTTACCAGAGGTTTTCCAGATCTTTGGCAGAATAGAGGTGGTTGCGCTCCATGAAAACGGACTTTTCGCTCGCGCGCTTTAGGCCCATGGGGTTCTTCTTGCCTATCCTTGACAGTAAGGCAATGGGAAAAAGAATGACGAAAAAAATCACCGACAGCAGGATGCGCCCGTTGATGGCTCCCAGTACTTCGGCTATTTTATACCAACCCTTTACGATGAGGTCGCCCACGGCCGGGATGGCGATGCTAAGTACCCCTACGGCCCCGCCTACGTAAAGAAAGTACGGCGATTTGAAAATAAAGTAAAGAACCACCATGCCAGTTACGATCACTAGCTGGGCTTTGGCCTTATCTGCTTCGTTCATAAGTATAGTACTTCAGGAATAGGTGATTGTAGATAGGAAGTACCTGTTGAATAATTCTTGTTCAACAGGTACTTCCTATTTTTTTAGAACAAAGTGTAAATAAACGGAGCTACTGCCGAGCCACCACCAATGACAATAAGTACCCCAATGAGTAGCAGTACCAGAATCACGGGAGCAAGCCACCATTTCTTACGCTCCCTCATAAACGAGAATAAATCTTTCAAAAAATCCATACTGAATTCGTTTTTTTAAAATTATAAATGCTGGTTGACAATCACTCTTTTCTTTAAAGCTAAGTAGACTTTCGTCCCTTGTCTTCGTTCATCATTCCTTGCCGCGGCGCATGGCTTCGTATACCTTATCGGCCATCAAGGCATTGACCGCTACGCCAGCATGGCCGTCGTTCTTACCCACTACGCGCTCTTTCTCAGGTATCTTATTGATCCCGTCGGTCAGGGTAATCACCGTGACGCCCCGGGAGCGCAGGTACTCTTCTACGGGCTTGGTATAGTGGGCGCTTTTCTCTAATTGAAATAAAAAGGGTACAAATACGGCGTACATCTTGGCACCGGTGCTATCCCGATAGGCCAGCATCTGGGACATATCCCGTAAATGAGCGTTAAGTACCGTCGTATCGGTATAGGCTTTATTTACAAATTCCTCAAAGGTACTAAAAGACGCGTGAGGTAGTTGCCAGTAAATAAAGTTTGGTAAGTAAAAGCGCTTGACGAAGGTAGCCAGCGGGCCTTTCAGGTCGGCGTAGGGCTCCGCGCCGGAAAGGGACAGTCCGTGCTCGCGTCCTACTTTTTCTACGTCGTTGGGGAAGTACTGAAGCACGATGACATCCGGCTTGACGGGGTACTTTTTGAGCCGCTCGGCTTCGTCGCGGGTGTCGGAGCCCGACACGCCCAGGTTATAAACAACGTACTGATCGGTACCTAGTTTTTGTTCCAGCTGGTCCGAGAACCGCTCTTCCAGATTCTTGAGGCCGTGCCCGGCCGCAAACGAATCGCCGATCACCAGTACTTCGGTTTTAGCGGAGTCATTCTTGGATACCTCCTTGTCGCGGTAGCCCAGGCTGTTAACGGGCTTCCAGTATTTTGCCCACCAGATCTGCGATGCCTTGGAAAGTACCCCTTCGTGGCTCTGGGGAATGTACATGAAGACAATCTCCAGAAAAACAAGTACTAGGATCAGGGGCGTGAGCAACGTAACGGTATTGGCCAGGAGGCCTTTGGCTTTGCTTTTCACTACACCATAATAAAATATACGCAAGATCTCGATAAGCAGCAGCAGCCAGAAAACCGTCTTGGTCAGGCGGACGTGGAGGCTGTCGCTCTGTGGAGCACCAGGATACTCAAATACCAGCTGAAAACGATCGGGGTAAAACAGGAAGATAAACAATACGCCCAACAGAACTAGTCGAATCAGGCTGGTTACAATTTTAGAAGCCATTCAATCATAAAGAGGTATATGCTGTGTGTATTTCTGCTACCAGGCAGGTGAGAGGTGCATATTCATTAATCCAATACAAATTCTTCCTGCCAGTTGTCTTTCTCCTGCCACTCGGGCTGTTGACGTTTGTCAAAAATATAGTTGCCCACCACCAAGTAGTCCATTTCGGTACGCATGAAGCATCGGTAGGCGTCGTTGGGGGTAGAGACGATCGGTTCGCCGCGCACGTTGAAGCTGGTATTGACCACCACGCCGTAGCCCGTCAGGTCCTTGAAGGCGTTGATGAGCTCCCAGTAGCGCGGGTTGGTTTCCTTATGGACCGTCTGAATACGCGCCGAGTAGTCGATGTGCGTAATGGAAGGCAAATCCGAGCGCAGGAAGTACAGCTTTTCGCGCAGGTCCAGGGAGTCGTAGCCAGCGGGCAACGCTTTCCGGCGGCTTTCGGCAACGGGATGCACCAGCAACATGTAGGGCGAGATGCCACCGTAGTCGAAGTACTCGGCGCAATCCTCGGCCAGCACCGAGGGTGCAAAGGGTCGGAACGACTCCCGGTACTTGATCTTGAGGTTCAGTTTCTTTTGCATCTCCGAGTTTCGGGGGTCGCCCAGGATACTCCGTCCACCCAGGGCGCGCGGGCCAAATTCCATCCGCCCTTGTACCCAGCCCACCACATTTCCGGCGTCCAGCAGGCGGGCGGTGTCTTTACAAAGGTCCTTAAAATCGGCGTAGTAAGTATATACGGCCTGGTACTTCTTGGCTGTCAGCTCTACTTCCAGGTCCGAGAAGGTAGGCCCCAGGTAGGAGCCGTGCATGGCATCAGACTGCCACGTAATGGTACGCTCCTGCCCAAAGTAAATATGGTAAGCGGCTTGCGCGGCACCAAGCGCACCACCGGCATCACCCGCGGCGGGCTGTATGAATACTTCCTTAAAAATATTTTCTTTCTGGAGCTTGCCATTCGCTACGCAGTTGAGCGCTACCCCACCCGCCATGCACAGGTAGTCGGCACCCGTGAGGCGTTTGGCCTCTTTGGCCATGCGTACCACGGCTTCTTCCGTAACCCGCTGAATAGCCAGGCCCAGGTTACAATGTTCCTGCTCGAGGGTATCTTCCGGATTGCGCTTCTTAAAACCAAACAGAGCTTCCCATTTGTGCTCATTGACCATTTTCAGGCCCGTGGCGTAGTCGAAGTACTCCTGGTTGAGCCACACCGAACCGTCTTCCTTGAGCTCGATCAGTTCTTTGAGCATGATGTCCACGTAGCGATCTACGTCGGGTGAGGTAGGATTTCCGTAGGGAGCCAAGCCCATGAGCTTGTATTCGCCCGAGTTGACCCGAAACCCCAGAAAGTAGGTAAACGCCGAATACAACAGCCCCAGGGAGTGGGGGAAGCGGAGCTCTTTCAGAATCGAAATATTTTTGCCTTCACCCAAACAAATGGAAGCCGTAGCCCACTCACCCACGCCATCGATGGTCAGGATGGCGGCTTTCTCGTAAGCCGACGGGTAGTAAGCGCTGGCCGCGTGCGAGAGGTGATGCTCAGGAAAAAGCAGCTTAACGGGTTTTTTCTTATCGTAGCCCAGCTTCACTAACTCTTCGTTGATGAGCCGTTTCAGAAACATTTTTTCCTTGATCCAGACCGGCATGGCCGTAATAAACGAGCGGATTCCCTTTGGCGCAAAGGCGTAGTAGGTTTCCAGGAGGCGCTCAAACTTCAGGAGCGGTTTATCATAAAAAACAATGGCATCGAGCTGATTGAGCGATACGCCACCGTATTCGAGGCAAAATTTGACGGCGTTGGATGGAAAGCCCGGATCGTGTTTCTTGCGGGTAAATCGCTCCTCTTGGGCGGCCGCCACAATTTCTCCATTGTCGATCAGAGCCGCGGCGGAGTCGTGGTAAAAAGCAGAGATGCCTAGTATTTTCACTTATGCGAATAAATTAGTTTCAAAAATGAGGATATACACATTCAGTATTGAAGATCTGCATATTCAGCGACAAAACTAGGCATAAGAACGTTAACTTCAAATGTTCACTCGTTACCGAAAACTAACTAAAGTACAAAAAGGGGAAACCAACGCAGGAAGTACCTGATTGAAATACTTTCTGGCTAGGTACCCATTGCAAAGCCCCATTCCGTAGTTGCTCACTACCTGGAATGGGGCTTCGTGTATTATGGGAATGAGACGATTACCGGCTACGTACTTTTTTCATAACGACGGGTACACAAATCAGTTTTACGTCGCCGCAGCCGCAATCAACCCGGCTGACGCTTACTAGCTCGTCGCGCGTGCAACCCGTAACGCTGTCAAAGAGCCGGATGGTGTAGGCTTGCGAGCCTTGCTCGGGATTAGCTACGTCGGCCAGAATAAGGCCTCCTTCGGGGATAGCCTGTGCAGCATCATGGATCGGTTCGCTGAAAGTACCTCCCAACGCCAGGTTGTACTGCTCGTCGGGACCATAGCCCGTGAGCTGAATTTTACCGTCATTCAGGCTGGTACTGCCCAGGCACGTCGGTGCCGTGATCATAGCCGTCGCGCTGGGAGCCGCTTTTACCGTTACTTTCATGGTATCGCGGCAGGTTTCGCTCTGCGCAAGTACGAAGTAGTAGTGCCCGGCTTCGGTCAGTCCCTCAATCAGCCCTTCGTTGTTGATGGTAGCGGCGGCCGGGTTGGTCCCCAGGGCTGCCCAACTGGCACCCGGTGCGGCGGGAGCTAGCTGCACCGAGGTAATACCGGCGCATACCGTGGTGTCGGCACCGGCATCGACCCAGCAGGAAATAAAGCCAGCGTCCAGGTTGGGATTATTTTGTCCGGGTGCCCCCGTCTGGACCGCAATGTAGGGATAGCCGTTGAGGCTGGTGGGGAGCTCGGTGGCCAGCTGGGCGTCGGAGTCGTTCAGGTCAGCGTGATCCCCTTCGCCGGTGTTGGTGGTCGTTAGTTTGTAGTAAGCCCCGTTGAGGCTAAGTACCTGGCTGGCTTTGTCAAATTGCGAAGCCGCACCATTGGTACCAAACACTACGTAGTAAGCTTTGTTGTAAGAAAGTACCGGCGAGCTGAAAAGGTATTGTCCGTTGGCGTCGGTTTGCGTGAGGGCTTCCAGGCTCCCGGCCTGGTTGTAAAGCGCCACCATGACGCCCGCCAGTGGGCTCTCGTCGGGGTCCTGCACACCATCCTGATCCGTATCCAGCCACACGCGGTTTCCGATCTGGATCGGGGCCGCCTCGCAAAGTACTTCGATGCTCCCCAGGCCGTTGGCGTTGCCCAGGTACTGAGCCTGCACGGGATCACCGGGTACAATGGGGTTACTATCGTAAAGTTCGTAAGCTTTGGAGCGGCTTCCGTCCTGGTTGCTAAACCACGCTACCCCGCCCGACCAGGTCGTGAAAGGCTCAATGACCCCCGCCAGTACTTCGTTGCCGCCGGGTACTACGGCGAGCCCTCCCATGAAGGTTTCCTGTTGCAGCGGGTTGCCCGAGTTAATGTCGCGGTACTCTTCGGCGTAGTAAAATTCGCCACCGCCCGGCCCCTGGCCATTTCCTACGCCCCCGAGGCTGCTCAGGCTACCGGAGGTACCGTTGTTTTCCAGCGCGTAGGTACCATCGGCATAGTACTGGGCGCGGAGGATGTCGCCCCCCACGTAGCCGCTGTACCAACTGGTGGTGTCAGTGGCCATAATACCGCGCTGGTTGCGGCCGGTTTGGTGGCCGGTGCGGTCCATGAAACCCAGGATCAGCGAGCCGTCGGAATCAAAGGCAATGGACGAGAGAATGGGTTGCGGGCGGGAAATTCTATAAGTCGAAATACCGCTGCTAACGGAAAGGAGCGAAGTCGTAAAGGCACTCCAGTCGTCGGTCCAGGGCTCCCAGTATTCGCTCTGAAGTACCCCGGCGTGTACCCAGCCCTTGCGGTAATCCAAGGCAGTGCTGATGAGCGGGGTACTTGAAAACTGCGCCGTAGCCAGGTTGAATCGGTACACGTAGGCCCCCAGATTTTGGCGCGGCGTACCGAGTTCACTCGTCGTTGCATCACACACCAGCCCCACGTAGAGGGCGCCTTCGCGGTATTCCAGGGCCCAGGGACGTACTTCACCGCCTTCGCAGTTGGGAGAAGGTAGCGGGAATGACGCCACGTCGGCCGCCGTGAGCTGATTGCCCGGCTTGACCGGTGAGCCAATGGTAAGTTGTACCAGCGTTTTTTCGTATAAATTAATAAACCAAAGCGTTTTTTCGTCGGGCGAGATGGCCATGCCACCCAGCCCTACTTTGCCCACCAGCCCGAAAGCGGCCGAGTCTACACTGGGTACTTTATAATCCGGGTTCAGGTCCCGGGTGAGCAGCAAGGTACTGTCTTCGGGACTACTCAGGCGCACAAATTGGCTTAAATCTACGTAGGGCGTCACTACGGGTGCCCCGCCGGACAAATCCACCGTATATACTCCTCCCAACCCTAAGGGACCCAGGCTGCTGTGGCGCTTCAGAAAGGCCGCCTGAAAAAGTTTTTTGTGTTGCCGTTGGTAAGCACCGCCCCACACGGTACCTAGCTGCCCGGCTACCGCCAGCGGGCCGGGTACCATGCCCTGGCCCGTTGCGTTGGAGGGAAACCGGAAGAGCGTATTAAGTGAGGCGGCTCCGCTGCCACTGGCCGCGTCGCCTACCACGTAGCCGGGTGTCACCAGATCGGGCTGCTGAGTGTTGCAGTACATGAGCGGGTCGCTCAAGCCCAAATGAGCCGTCGTGGTGGGCGTCGTCACGAACTGCACCGAGGAAGCATTGCTGATGCCCTGCATGCCGGAGTAAGACGCAAAGGGTAGTTCGCTGAACTCCAGACGTACCTTCAGGCCACCAGCTACGGTAAAACTGTAAGCACCGGTACTATCCGTGGTCGTGGCCAGGGTGGAGCCGTCGGCCAGGTAGGCGGTCACCTTCACGGCTTTCACGCCCGGTTCGGCAGGGCTCGTGGTCTGGCGAAGGCCGTCCCCGTTCATATCACGAAAAACGGAGCCGCTCAGCTGCGCATTGGCTACCAGCGTAGTAGCCAGCACGAGCCCGGTTACTAACCCTGCTTTTGGGGATAAAGCACTCAGGAGGTGCCGTAGAGGCTTTTTTAGATATAGATTTGTCTTCATTGGCAACAGTAACGTTTGCTTTCGGTTACTTCGAAGCGAAGACCGTGCCAATTTTCTTTTTATGGACTTTAATTACACCCTAAGTACCTCCGTCAGTTACTTGGGTGGGTCATGGTACTTTCCCCGCCCGAAGGTAGCCTGAAGTCCGTTTTTTTAGGTATGTTTGGAGCCATGATGCTGAAGCACCAACCGCCCATCCACTCCCCCAGTACCTGGCAACGCGCTGGCTATGAGGTACACCTGTACACCCGAGCAGAAGTACCCAGGTACCTTTATTCGTTCACGCCTCTCCTGTACGCTACCTTACGGCACCTTCGTACGCAAGTTGTCGATACGCCTGTTTTTTTATTTTATTTGGTAGAAAAAGCCACGAGCAGGGTTGTTGGGTTAGTACACATAACCCAAGTAGGGCCCGCCGCTTACTCACCCGTGAGGGCCCCCATCGGTGGGTTGCAGGGTAGTTTGTACGTTCCGGACGAAGGATGGCGGTTTTTGTTGGATTGCGTGGAGGCATGGGCACGAAGCCAGCAGATGCAATCGCTCACGCTCACCACGGCTCCGGCGGCTTACGCGCCCGGCCTGTTCCAAAAGCTGGACCAAATCTACACGCAGCAAAACTACCAGGTTGTAGAAGAGTGCCTGAGCCACCATATCCCGGTTGCTACGCCCGGCGTGGCGACGCCCGGCGTAACGACGCCCGACCTGGTAGCACAGCTGGCTCCGGCGGAGCGGCGGCGACTGCGCAAATGCCGCCGCGCGGGCTTTAGGGCTCAGCTGTGGCAGCAGCCTGACGTGGCCGTGGTGTATGGTTTTATAGAAAACAGCCGCCGCGCCAAGGGGTACCCTTTTTCCATGTCCGAGGCGGACTTTCACAGGCTTCTGAACCAACTACCCCAGGAGGTACTTGTTTTTACCGTTCGGGATGGAAGTACCCTGGTTTCGTTGACGGTGGCCATTCGGGTCAGCCCTATGATTTTGTACAACTTCTGCCCGGCCGATCACCCCGACTACCGTACCTACAGCCCCACCGTGATGCTCACCGAGGCCCTGTATCGCTACGCCTGGCAGCACGGCATGACGCTGCTCGACCTGGGTACTTCCGCCGATCACCTGGGCGCACCGAAGCCCGGTTTGATACGCTTCAAAGAGCGCCTGGGCGGCGTCGCATCGAGCAAGAAAACGTACTGGAAGGAGCTGAGGTAGGTACCTAAATGTCCAAGCAGTTACCGTCTCGATAGAATACCGAGGTACATGAATTGATACTCACGATGGGTGTCATCCCGCGGAAATCCAGGCAGCGGAAGCCTTGCTGCTGCAGGTACTCCCGGGCGGGCTGGTAGATTTCCCGCTCCGAATTGTCCAGGATAAGTACCCCGTCGGGCGTGAGGTAGTTGATGGCGTAGCGCGCGCAGTCTACCCGCTGGCGGCCGTCGACCACTACTATATGGTACTTTTTCCCTTCCAGCGCCACCGCCTGCACGTAGGGGTTGCCCAGCGGCTTTTCGATCAGCCTGGCGTTTTGGGGTAGTTGGGGTGCTACGATCTTGATCCAGTCGGTATCGTGCTCTACGGCGGCAATGTGCTGCACCCGCTGGGCGTACCAACGCGTGGAGTTGCCGGAGCCGTATTCAAATACCTCGAAGTGAGCCTTGATTCGGGGCTCGATAAAGTACAAAAAAGGGTAGCTGTACCACGGAATGGGCTGTCCCTGCGCATCGACCGGGCGCTTGGTTTGGAAGCTCCGAAACCAGCCGTCGTCCCGCAGGCCGCTGGCCAGGTGCAGTTGTAGCGCCCCGCCCATTCCCAGCGCGTTGAGGAGCGCCCAAACTTGTTGTTTTACTTTTTTCACAAACTCTATTTTTCTAAAAAAATAAATAGGTACCTGTACTTTTTTGCCAAGCTACCCCAAATACAGCCCCGCCAGTACTTCCACGATGCGCCCGGCGGCCTGGCCGTCCCAGAGGGGAGGTACTTCGCCCTTTTTGGCGTTACCAGCCAGGATGGTGAGCAGGTGCTCGTGTACGGTGGTGGGGTCGAGGTCGCGCAGGAGGTAGTTGGTACCCAGCTCCACGGTCACGGGACGCTCGGTGGAGTCGCGGAAGGTGAGGCAGGGTACTTTGAGGTAGGTCGTTTCTTCCTGAATCCCGCCCGAGTCGGTGATGATGAGCGCGGCGTTTTCCATCAGGTGCAAAAACTCCAGGTACCCCTGCGGCTCCATCAGGTGCAGGTTGGGCAGGGCGTCCAGCTCCGTTTTTAAACCAAATTTCTCCAGATTGGAAAGCGTGCGCGGGTGAATCGGGAAAAGTACCTGCTTATGCGCCACGGTATTCTTCACGATCTGGACGATGCTCCGCAGCCCGGCTTCGTGGTCGACGTTGGCCGGGCGGTGCATGGTCATGAGCACGTAGGAGTGGGGCGCTACGCCGAGGGCGGGGAGCAGATTCAAAGACCGGGCTTTGGGTAGGTAGTACACCAGGGAGTCGATCATGACGTTGCCCACCAGGAACACTTTTTGGTCGGGCACAGATTCTCGCTTCAGGTTTTCCAGCCCGGCCGCTTCCGTCACGAAGAGGTAGTCCGAGAGGCTGTCGGTGAGGATGCGGTTGAGCTCCTCGGGCATCCGGCGGTCGCCGCTGCGCAAGCCGGCCTCCACGTGTAGCACCGGCAGGTGCTCCTTGGCGGCTACCAGCGCGCAGGCCAGCGTGGAGTTGACATCACCTACTACCAGCACGGCGTCGGGTTTCTCCGCGCTAAGTACCTGCTCAAACTCCAGCATGACGCGGGCCGTTTGCTGGGTGTGGCTGCCGCCGCCTACGCCCAGGAAGTAGTGGGGGCGGGGGAGCTCTAATTGCTCAAAAAAAACGTCCGACATGCGGGCGTCGTAGTGCTGGCCGGTATGGACAATCTTGGATTCGAAGCCGCCATGCTGGCCAAAAGCCCGGTGCAGCGGGGCTACTTTCATGAAATTGGGGCGAGCCCCCACGACGTTCAGGATTTTCACTATCAGAGGTACTTAGGTTGGGATACAACGCGCCAAAGTTAGGCTATTTTGCGCTTTTTGTCGTATTTCGCTGCTTTTATCACGTAGCCTGTTCCTCCCATGGGGATTATCATCCGCCAAGGATTAAAGAGTTCCGTCGTGACGTACGTGGGCGTACTGATCGGTATGTTCAACGTACTGATTCTCTACAACCGTTTCCTGAGCCAGGAGCAGCTGGGCCTTTACGCCTCCACGCTCCTGACGTTCCCCGTTATCTACATGTCGTTTGTGCTGCTGGGGGTACCTTCCACGGCGGTACGTTTTCACAGCCAGTTTCAGGGCGAGGCGGCGCGTCGGCAGCTTTTCAGCTTCATACTCATTGTGCCCTTTCTGGGGCTTTGTGCGTTCACGCTGCTGTACCTGCTCTTCAAGCCGTTCTACATCGACTTCTACGCGGAGCACTCGCCCATGCTGGTGCGCTACTACTACGTATTCATTCCGCTCACGGCGGGCATGGCGTACCTGCTGGCGCTGGAGGCCTACTCGCGCATTCACCTCCGTATCGTGGTCCCATCGCTGATCCGGGAAGTGGGCCTGCGGCTGGCCAACAGCGTTTTTGTGGTCCTGTTTGGGCTGGGGTACATCACGTTCGACACCATGGTGAGCCTGACGGTGCTGAGCTACGCGCTGGCCATCGCGGCTATTTTGGTGTACCTGCACTTCCAGGGCAACCTCTACCGCTCGCTCGACTTCGGCTTTATCCGGCATCCAGCCTTCAAGGAAATGTACCGCTACGGGCTGTGGGTACTTTTGGCCGGGGCCAGTGCGGCCCTGCTGCCGCACATCGAGAAAATCCTGCTGCCGGGCTTTGAGGGCGGCCTGGGCAACACCGCCATTTTCGACATCGCCTCGCGCATTGCGCTCGTGATCGCCATCCCGCGCAACAGCATCGTCATGATCAGCGCCCCCATCATTTCGGAAGCTTACCTCCGCAACGACCTGGCGCACATCGACACCATTTATAAGAAATCGTCCCTCAATCTCTTCATCATTGGCTCGTTTTTGCTGCTGGGGATTTGGGGCAATATCGACTCCATCTTTACGCTTATTCCCAAGTCCGACATCTACGCGCAGGGCAAATGGGTGGTGCTCATGATCGGGCTGGGGCGGGTCGTGGACATGATGACCGGCCTGAACTCCGAAATCCTGGTCAACTCGCGCTACTACCGCTACGACATCGTGTTTATGGTGTTCCTGACGGCCCTGCTCCTGGTGAGTAACCTGTCGCTGATCCCGGCCTTTGGCTTCAACGGGGCGGCGGCGGCGGCGCTGCTCTCCACGGTGGTCTACAACGCCTCCAAGCTGTTTTTTATCTGGTACAAAATGGGCATTCAGCCCTTTACGGGCGCTACGCTGAAGGTGGCGGTGCTCATAGCAGGTACCTACGCGCTGCTGTGGTTCATTCCGCACCCGGCCACGCCCACGCTGCTGGCCACCCTGCTGGACGTAGCGCTGCGGTCGGTGGTGGTGGTGGTTCTTTTTGGCGGCGGGGTACTGGCCTGGCGCGTGTCGGACGATATTTCGGCGGGTTTCCGGGCGGGTTGGTCCTTGGTGCGCAGTAGGGTACTTAAAAAAGTACCCTAAGTATCTCACCCGCTTGGTGTCGCCGTCGGCACCCTAACTTTTTGTATCTTTGGCAAAATAATAAACGAACGTCGGCCCGTCGGTCCGGCCTTTTTGAATATGATTTCTACCGAAAAACTCATTGCTGGTTTTCTTAAAAAACCCTACAGCCAGTTTCAGCTAAGTACCTATGACCCCACTCAGCCCGTGCGGCTGGTGATTGGCTCGGGCTACTCGTTTCTCAAAGGCTGGATCTTGACCGACATCGAAACGCTGAACATTCTTAAAAAAGAAGATTGGGCCGTTTATTTTCCCGAAAATACGGTGGATCGTATCCTGGCCGAGCACGTCTGGGAGCACTTCACCGAAGCCGAAGGAAAGCTGGCCTTTACCAACTGCCATACCTTCCTGAAGCCCGGCGGGGTACTTCGCGTGGCCGTGCCGGACGGTTTTCATCCTGACCCGGACTACATCAATAACGTAAAGCCCGGCGGCACCGGCGACGGCGCCGACGACCACAAGATCCTCTACAACTACCGGCTCATGGGGGCGTTTCTGGAAGAGATCGGCTTCAAGGTACACGCGCTGGAGTACTTCGACGAAAACGGACAATTTCATAAGGCTTCCTGGAGCCCCGAGGACGGCATGGTGCGGCGCTCGGCCGACCACGATCCGCGCAACCAGGACGGCCAGCTGCGGTATACCTCGCTGCTGATCGACGCCGAAAAACGCTAGCCCATGCCCGAGGTACTTGCGCCCGTCGTGCTGTTTTGTTATAACCGTCCCTGGCACCTACGGCAGACCGTCGAAGCCCTGGCGGCCAACGCGCTGGCGCCGGAGACGGAGCTCATTGTGTTTTCGGATGGGCCCAAAACCGAGGCCGAAGTACCCCTGGTGCAGGAGGTCCGGGGGTACCTGAGTACGGTGGAAGGTTTTAAAAGTACCCATGTCGTGGCGGCGGCGCAGAATCGCGGCCTGGCGGTCTCCGTGATTGCGGGCGTGAGTGAGGTACTTGCGCGCCACGAGCGGGTGGTGGTGCTGGAAGACGACATGCTCTGCACGCCCGACTTCCTAGATTTCATGAACGAAGCTTTAGGTACCTATAAAAATAGAGCGGATGTTTTTTCCGTAACGGGCTACGCACCGCCCTTGGCCCTGCCGCCCAAGTACCCCCACGATGTGTACCTGGTGCCGCGCACCAGTTCCTGGGGTTGGGGTACCTGGCGCAACCGCTGGCAGCAAGCCGACTGGCAAGTACTTGACTTTGAAAAACTACGGAAAAACAAAGCCGAGCGACGAAAACTCACCCGCGGTGGCGAAGACCTCTGGCCCATGCTCGTGAAGCAGCAGCGCGGCGTCATCGACTCGTGGTCGGTGCGCTGGACCTACAGCCAGGCGCGGCGCGGCGCGTACAGCCTGTACCCGGTGCGCTCCAAGATCCGGAACATCGGTACCGACGGCAGCGGTACTAACTTCACGTTCAGTACGTCGTATTACGGCGAGGAGCTGAGTGACCAGCAGGTACACTTCCCGCCCGAGCTACGTCCCGACCCGGCGGTGCAGGAGGTACTTGGGCGGTTTTATAAACTACCCTGGCCCGTAAAAATCAAGAACTGGCTGCGCTACCGAATTTGAAGGTACCGGCGCTGCGCCTTCTATCCTTACTAAAATTGCTATCTTCGCCCCATGTTTTGGCTACGCTACCTTCTCAAAGAACCCTACCGCACGCTCCGCACCGCCCGAGACCGCGAGTTTGTGCAGCTGCTGCGGCGCTACGGCGACCGCCCCCGCCACGAGCTCACGCAGGTGTCGTTTGGGAAATACACGCTCCAGGTACCTGACGTGATGTCGTTTTTGTTTCAGCATAAGGAAATCTTTGCCGACGAATTTTACCACTTCCAAACTACCGAAAGTACCCCCGTGATTCTGGACTGCGGGGCTAACG
Source organism: Rhabdobacter roseus (assembly GCF_014202275.1). Taxonomy (GTDB): domain Bacteria; phylum Bacteroidota; class Bacteroidia; order Cytophagales; family Spirosomataceae; genus Rhabdobacter; species Rhabdobacter roseus. Next base: position 1,010,724 of record NZ_JACHGF010000001.1, read on the forward strand.
TGGGCATGAGCGTGCTGTACTTCAAGGAGCTGTACCCCGCGGCCCGCATCACGGCTTTTGAGGCCGAGCCCGCCATCGCCGACCTGCTCCGGGCCAACCTGCTCCGCAACGTCATCACCGACGTGGAGGTGGTAGACCGCGCCGTCTGGACCGACGACGAGGGCGTGTGGTTTGGGAGCGAGGCCGCCGATTCTTCCTCCATCTTTTCTACCGCCGAGCGCCGCCAGGTACCCTCCGTGCGGCTACGCAACTACCTCGTGGCCGAGGAGCGCATCGACTTCCTGAAAATAGACATCGAAGGGGCCGAGATCGAGGTACTTCAGGACTGCCACGACGTGCTGGGGCACGTTCAGAATCTCTTCGTGGAGTTTCATTCGTACGTTGACCACCCGCAGGGGCTGGCCGGCGTCATGAGGGTATTTGAAGAGAACGGCTTCCGGTACTACGTCGATACCAACCAGCACCGTCTGCGTCCGTTCACGAACCACCGCTACCGCGACAACGACGTGATGGATCTGCAACTGAACATCTTTGGGTACCGTCCTTGAAAAGTACCCCTCAGTGCCCAACTCCTTTTCAGCTCATCCAAAGTACCTTCCGGGGTACTTTAAGGTTCCCGATTTGCCTTGATGGCAAGGTACTTACGAAGTACTTTAGCCACTACGTAAGTAGGTGTCATTAGGACACATCTTTCTCTTTATCAAATTATTAAATTCTTTTACGAATTGGAAAAGTATTAATAAGTATTTTTTGCTTTGTAAAATAATTAAGACCCATTTAAATCAATTGACGCAATGAAACAACTTTCCTCTTTCTCTCCTCCGGCGGTGGCCTGGTACGTATGGTTGCTGGTGGTCTGCGGGCTTAGTGTCCCGCAGAGTTATGCCCAAACCGACGCGCTGGCTTCGGCCCGAGGTACTTTGGCCAGCCGGAGCACCAAGGCCGTCGACATCACGGTGACCGGGCGCGTGCTGGACGCCACCACCAACGAAGCCCTGGTGGGCTGTAACATTCTGGTAAAAGGTACCCAACGCGGTACCAACACCGACGCCGACGGGCGCTACTCCATTGCCGTGCCCGACGGCAACGCCGTGCTGGTGTTTGGCTTTATTGGCTACGAAAAACAGGAGATCGTGGTAGGTACCCAAACAACCCTCGACGTAATGCTGAAGTCCGAAGCCTCTGACCTGAGCCAGGTGGTGGTGATCGGGTACGGAAGTGCCTCCAAAAAAGACATGACCGGCGCGGTGAAGTCGCTGAAAAGTACCGAGTTCAACCAGGGGATTATCAACTCCCCCGAGCAGCTGCTACAAGGAAAAGTATCGGGCGTGAACGTAACCTCCGCCAGCGGTGAACCCGGCGGAGCGCAGGGCATCACGATCCGGGGGCCGGGCGGCGTCCGGACGGGAAGTACCCCGCTCTTTGTGGTAGACGGCATGGCGCTAGACAACTCAAGTACCGGCGGCGCTACCAATCCGCTCAACTTCCTCAACCCGCAGGACATCGAGTCCATCGACGTACTGAAAGACGCCTCGGCGACGGCCATCTACGGCTCACGTGGGGCCAACGGCGTGGTACTCATCACCACCCGCAAGGGCAAGGCGGGCGTCTCTACCATCAACTATTCGTCGAGCCTGGGTATCTCTACGCTGGCCCGCGCGCTGGACGTGTATTCGGCCGATGAGTACCGGCGGCAGGTACCTGCCGTGGGCGGCGTGCTGGAAGACCTGGGCGGAAATACCGACTGGCAGCGGGAAATTACCCGCACGGCCTATACCCACAACCACAACCTGTCGCTGGGTGGCGGAGCCGACAAGCTGACCTACTACGGCTCCTTTGGCCTGCAAAAGCAGCAGGGGATTTTGAAAAACAGCCAGATGAACCGCTACACGGGCCGGATCAACGTGAGCCAGAAGTTTCTGGAAGACCGCCTGAGCGTAGACGTAAACCTGAATGCTACCTACACCCAAAATGAGCGCCCGCCGATCGGGAGTATGCTGGGCGGTGCGATTTCGGCCAACCCTACCTACCCCGCCTACGACGCCAACGGCCGGCCTTTCCGCTACGCCAGCGGCATTAATCCACTCATTACGCTGGGGCTGGAGAAAGACGTGACGAACATCAACCGCGTGCTCGGAAACATTTCGCCTTCCTTCAAGATCATCGAGGGGCTGGTGTATAAGCTAAACTTCGGAATTGACAATTCCAGCTCGGTACGCGATCTACAGTCGCTGCCCAACGCCGAGCCGTTGCAGGAAGGCCGCCTGGAGACGATCTATACCTGGAATAGGAACAAGCTCATCGAAAACTACGTCACCTACACGCTTTCCCAAAACAGCCACAACCTGACGGCCCTGGCCGGGCATTCGTACCAGAAGATTTTTGTGCAGGGACGCAGCAACAGCATCAATAAATTCCCCATTTCCGACATTGAGCCCATCTACAATCCGGGGCTGGGCCAGGAGCTAACGCTTGCCCTCAACAGGCTGGGCGGCTACGCTTTTATCAACGAGCTGCAGTCGTTCTTCTCGCGGGTCAACTACCAGTTCAAAGACAAGTACCTGTTTACGGCCACCGTGCGGGCCGACGGCTCGTCCAAATTCGGGGCCAACAACAAGTACGGGGTTTTCCCGTCGTTCTCGGCGGGCTGGCGGCTTTCCGAAGAGGCCTTCATGAAGTCGTCGCCTTTCTACGACCTCAAACTACGCGCGGGTTGGGGACAAACGGGTAACCAGGAAATTCCGCCCAAAATCACGCAGGCGCTGTTTACCTCGCAGGTATCGGCCTCGACGAGCTACCCGCTGTACCCCACGGGGCCGTATCCGGCGGGTACTTCCTACTCGCGCCTGGCCAACCCTAATATCCAGTGGGAAATCTCGACCCAGACCGACCTCGGGCTCGACTTCGGGCTCTTCAACGGGGCGTTGTCAGGTACCTTGGATCTGTTCCGGAAGGTATCAAACGGCATTCTGCTGGAAGTTATCCCGGCCGATCCCGTACAGCCCGCGGGTACTTTCTGGACCAACGTGCAGGACATGAACATCATTAACCAGGGTGCCGAGCTGGAGCTGAACTATCGCTACACGGCCACCAATGGCTTGCGCTTCGACCTGGGAGGAAACATTACGTTCATCAAAAACCAGGTGACCAACTCACCGTACTCGGTGATTCCCTCGGGTTCGGCTTCGGGCTCGGGTCTTACCTCGGCTACCATCAATGGCTACATCAACAACCAGCCCATTGGTACTTTCTACCTGAAAGAATTCACCGGCTTCGACGAGCAAGGCATCAGTACCTTCCGGGATGTTGACGGCGACGGGATCATCACCGACAACGACCGCGTACCTGTGGGTAGCGCACTGCCCACGCGGATGTTCAATCTCAACGGAAGCGTGGCTTACAAGGGCTTCGACTTGCAGGCCAACTTCAACGGCGTAGCCGGTAACAAGCTCTACGACAATACGGCCAACGCCAATTTTTACAAGCTACGCTTAACTAAAGGCCTCAATACCACGCCCGAGGCCGTAGAGTACCCCAACGAATCCATCAACAACTCGGCACCGGTGTCGTCCAGGTACCTCAAAGACGGCGCTTTCTTTCGGCTCAATAACCTCTCGCTGGGCTACAATTTCAACACCAGGGCGCTGGGCATCAACCGTTGGGTATCAGCCGTACGCCTTTCGGCGACGGGCCAGAACCTGATCGTGTGGACCAAGTACGACGGCTACGATCCGGAAGTCAATACCGACCGCACCATCAACGGCATTTCTTCCTACGGGATCGACTACCTGAGCTACCCCAAGGCGCGCACCGTAGTACTGGGCCTGAACGTAACTTTCTAACATTTTTGTACTTATGAAAAAGAAACTATATTCTCTACTGATCGTAGCGGCGGCGCTAAGTACCTATAGCTGTACCGACCTGAACGAAATCGTGTTGGATGAAACCTCCGCCTCGGGCCTTTCCGACAAGCAAGCCGCCGAGGGGATCATCGCGCCGGTGTATGCGCGGCTGCCGGATATTTTCCTGCATACCAACTACTTCAACCTACAGGAAATCTCGACCGACGAAGCCATCTTGCCCTACCGCGGTGGTACCGACTGGGGCGACAACGGGATCTACCTCTCGATGCACCGGCACACCTACACCAGCACCGATCCCAACCTCCGCAATACCTGGAACCTGATCCTGCAAGGAATGTCGCGGGCCATTACGGCCATCAACACCCTGCCGACGCTCAACGACCCTTCGGCCAAGACGTTCCTGGCCGAAGCGCGGGGGATGCGTGCCTACTATTCCATGCTGACGCTGGACCTTTTCGGACTGGTGTTTATGAAGGATGATCTGGGTGCCAACTCGACGATCCTGCGCGGTGATGCGGCCGTGGAGTACATTAAAAGTGAGCTTTTGGCCGTGGAGCCCAACCTCGAAACCGGCGTAGGTCCCGGTCGGCTTACCAAAGGTGCCGCCTGGGCTTTACTGGCGCGCCTGCACCTCAACGCCGCCGTCTATCGCGATCCTTACGCTACGCAATTTACGTTCAAGCCGGAGGATATGGACAAAGTTGTGGAGTATAGCGACAAGATCATCAACTCGGGACAGTACCAGCTCTCGCGTGACTATTTTTCTATCTTTAATTCCAACAACCACGACAACAAGGAGCTGATCTTTGCCGTAGACCAACGCGCCGACCTCAACGGGCACAACCGCATGGCCTACTTCTCGTTGTCCGGTGATCAATTCCCGCTGCCAGCCTACCCGGCCGCCAACGGCACCGACGGCCCTGGCATCACGTCTGATTTTTACCGTACGTGGGTCAATGCCTACGCGCCCCTGGACCCCAAGGTAGATCCCCGCTTTTACAAGCAGAACCTCTCCATCTATACCAACCCCGGCGACTCCTGCGTGGCCGAGGCCGACTTCCACGTCGATCGGGGTATTCTGCGCGGGCAGCAGTACGGGTTGATCCGTCGGAATGGGGTGTTTTTGAAGTGTCCCAACGGTAATTTTAAAGTGGGCAAGCTCCACCACGACACCCGCAACCTACCCAACCTACCCGTTAATTTTACGGAGCAAATTGACTTTACCGTGGCGGGCAGCAACTACTACACCGGCTACCGGGTAGAGAAGTACGAGTTTAGCCGGAAGTCGGTGAGTGGTCGTAACTTTGGCGAAGCCGATCTTTCCATTGTGCGCCTGGCCGACGTGTACCTCATGCGGGCCGAAGCCAAGCTTCGCAAAAGCAACGATGCCGCCGGAGCCCTGACCGACGTCAATGCCGTGCGCGCCGCCCGGACCATCTCTACCCCGCCGCCCCCGCTCACAGCCATGTCGCTGGACCTGCTCTACCGCGAGCGCGGCTTTGAGTTTTACTGGGAAATGGTGCGTCGGACCGACATGATTCGTTTTGGCAAGTACGAAGGTACCTGGACGGAAAAAACCAACACCGACAAAAACAAACGGATTTTCCCGATTCCGCAAACGGCCATCGACGGGGCCTCCAACCTGCCGGGGTACCTGAAGCAAAACCAGGGGTACTAGCGAGGGTACTTTGACGGATACTTGAAAAGCAAATCGCCGATTTTCCTGAGGAGGAAAATCGGCGATTTGCTTTTGTAAATGAATGTGCGACCCCGCTGGGGTCGTAAGAAGCAGGTTGTGATGGCGATGGCTATAAACGTGGGATTCCGTTCCACGGCGGCCTCTGGAGCCCAGCACGACGGCACGAGATGAGGTACCTTAGTGGCCGATGACCCCCATTTCAAATTTACACACCTCTTTCAGGGTCTCTTCGTCGTGGATCATGGACGTTTGCTGCTTGATGTAGCCCGTCCGGATGTCGTACACCCAGCCGTGCAGGTAGGGGCGGTCTTCTTTTTCCCAGGCGTTCTGGATGATGTTGGTTTTGCCCAGGTTGTACACCTGCTCGATCACATTGAGCTCCACGAGGCGGTCGAAGCGCTCGTCTTCGGGAAGTACCTCCAGTTGTTTCCAGTAATAGTTCTGGGTATCTTTGATCTGACGGATCCAGTTATCGATCAGGCCCAGATGGGCCGTCCCCATGGCGGCCTTGATACCTCCGCAGCCGTAGTGGCCGCACACGATCACGTGCTGTACCTTGAGGTTCTCGACGGCGTACTGCAACACGCTAAGGAGATTCATGTCTGTCTGCACCACCAGGTTAGCAATGTTGCGGTGCACAAAGATTTCACCGGGCGAGGTCTTCGTGATCTGGTCGGGCGGAACGCGGCTGTCGGAGCAGCCAATCCAAAGGAACTTGGGTTCTTGCCCCTGGGCCCCTTTTACATAAAAATCCGGGTCCTTAGCCAGCATTTCTGCCACCCAGTCCTGGTTATTATTGAGTAATTCAATGATTGCTTCTTTCATACAAACAGGGAGCGAGAAAATGAGGATGAGGTGAAACCAAAAGAAAGGTATGAATAAACAAATAAAAGTACTTTCTTACAAAATTGCATCACTACAAACGCAGATAGTAGGTGGAGGAACCTTTTTGGAGGGTGAACAACGTTGAACGGAATGAATATGACTTTAAAGACACAGCTGATCGGCCATCTGAAGGGGCTACTCGATGAGCGCATGGCCGTGGCCTGGGCGGCCATGGATGCCGCGCAGGCTTCGGCCAACGAGGCCAGCAAAAGCTCGGCCGGCGACAAGTACGAAACCGCCCGCGCCATGGGCCAGCTCGACCGCAACATGCACGCCCGGCAGTACGAGCAGGCCCGGCAGGAAAGAGCCGTGCTGGAACGCGTCAGCGAGAACGAGGCCACCAAACGGGTGGCCGTAGGTACCCTGGTTAAGACCACGAGCAGCTGGTACTTCATTGCCGTGAGCGTGGGGGCCGTGGCCTTGGAAGGTACCACGGTGCTGGCCGTATCGGCGGCGTCACCGGTGGGGCAGGTCCTGATTGGCAAGCAGGCCGGGGAGCCTTTTTTGTTTCAGGGAAAGAAGCAGCAGATCGAAAGCATTTATTAAAAATAAACAGCCGGGCTCATCACCCGGCTGCCCATAGGTAAGTACCCCCCAAAGTACCTACCCCATATTATGAAACACGCGCTGCACGTCGTCGTCTTCCTCGATGCGCTCGATGAGCTTTTCTACTTCGGCTACTTCTTCTTCGCTGAGCGACTTGGTGTCGTTCGGGATGCGCTCGAAGTCTGACTCCACGATCTCAAAGCCGTTTTCTTCCAGGTAGTGTTGCAGGGAGCCGTAGGCCGTAAACTCGCCGTAGATGTTGATCTGGTTGGTTTCTTCGTCCAGAAATACCTCGCTGGCTCCGAAGTCGATGAGTTCCAGCTCCAGCTCTTCAATGTCCTGGCCCTTGTGGGTTACTTTAAATATACACTGGCGATCAAAGATAAAGTCCAGCATACCCATGGTACCCAGGCTGCCGCCCAGCTTGTTGAAGTAGCTCCGGATGTTGGCCACGGTTCGGGTGGGGTTGTCGGTGGTACTTTCAATCAGGATCGCGACGCCGTGCGGGCCGTAGCCTTCGTACACCATCTCCTTGTAGTCTTCCTGATCTTTGGACGTAGCACGTTTAATAGCCCGTTCGATGGTATCTTTGGGCATGTTAGCGGCTTTGGCGTTCTGGAGCAGGGCGCGCAGGCGGGAGTTGGTAGCCGGGTCGGCACCGCCGCTTTTTACCGCCAGCACAATATCTTTACCTATGCGCGTAAAGGTTTTGGCCATGTGACTCCACCGCTTAAACATCCGCGCTTTCCGGTATTCAAATGCTCTTCCCATGAGTAGTACTTGTATAGCTATACATTTATTGACATATTGAACCGTAAAATTACGAAAGCGAATTCATCCCCGCCAAATAAAACAAAATCCTTTATAACCCCCACGCCGCCCAAACGCTATGAAGATCGTCTGGCAAGTCAAAGCCTTTTCCGAGTTTTCCCTGCATGAGCTCTACCAGGTACTCCGCCTGCGCAACGAAGTCTTTGTGGTAGAGCAGCAATGCCCCTTTCAAGACCTGGACAACAAAGACCAGGACTGCCACCATTTGCTGGCCTACCTGGAAGAAGGTACCCTGGCGGCCTACGCGCGCCTGGTTCCGGCGGGGCTCACGTTTGAGCACGCCGCCATCGGCCGGGTAGTAACCTCGCCCTCGGTGAGGCATCTGGGCCTGGGCCGCGAGCTTATGCAGCGGTCCATCGGGGCTATTGAGCAGCTCTACGGTCCGGTACCTATTCAGATTGGCGCTCAGTTGTACCTCAAGCGATTTTATGAAGCCTTTGGCTTTCGTGCCGCGAGCCCCATGTACCTGGAAGATGGCATCGAGCACATCGAAATGATCCGTCAAATCTAGCTTAGAAGCACATTTTGGGGAACAATGGGAACGCCTCTGGGCAACGAAATGGGGAAACAATTCCCAAAATTGACCCGTTAAATATTTGTATAAATTTTTTTAGTATTGATAATCAGCCAATTATCAATTTTAGGTACTTTGCTTCAAAAGGTGGTACAAAGATTTAATAATCTTTTTCGTCGATCGATAAATCGACCTGCTGCTTGAATGGAGTTATCCCGAAAGCGGCCTCAAAAAAAGAACAACGATAATCACAGATAGAGGAGGGTTTACGTGGAATGGCCTACTGTTATGCGGTAGGCTATTTTTTTATTTATACATCACCCATTGGGGAATTTTTACGCCAATCTGCCCCGCCGCGTTACCCACCCTTGCCTACCCCAAAGTACCTCTGCCCAGCCACAGCCCGTTGGTACGTTAATTGAATGCCCTCCACCCTTTACATACCAACTCGCTAATTACCCATGAAACCGCAAGAAGAACAACCAGAAGAGCATATAGAAGGCGGAACGCCTTCGCCATCCGGCCGTACCGACGCCCAAAAGCACACTGACGACGCCGACAAGTCCTCGGAGGTACTAGACCAGGAGGCGATCGACAAGTCCGAAGAAAACAACATGACCAAGCACAAAGGCTACAACGAAACGCCCGACGGAGTACCTGTGAAAACCAAGAAAAAAGAAGGGACCGATACGCGGAGTTTTTAAGCAAGGTAAGGTGAGCGTACTATCGATTAGCCATGGAAAAGAACTTAAGTAAAGTGGATAAGGGTGACCTGGCCTGGCGGCTGTTGTGGCTGGGCGCTATGCTGGGGGGCGTGCTGTACTTTGCTTCCTCCTGCAAAAGCAGTAAAAAACTCAAGACCGTTGACCGGGTAGATCTGAACCGCTACACCGGAAAATGGTACGAAATAGCCTCGTTTCCGGCCCGTTTTCAGCGCAACTGCGCCTGCACCACCGCCGAGTATTCCAGCAACGAAGACGGTACCATAAGGGTACTTAACCGCTGCTACAACACCAAGAAGCAAAAGTGGGAAAAAGCCACCGCCAAGGCCTTTGTACGTGATAAGGCGTCGAATGCGGAGCTGGCCGTGCAGTTTTTCTGGCCCTTCAAAGGCGACTACTACATCATTGACCTGGCCAATGACTACTCGCACGCCCTGGTGGGCACGCCCGACCGCAAGTACCTTTGGGTCCTGAGCCGCACCCCCCAACTAACCCGAACCGTGTACGATGAGTTGCTGGCCAAAGCCACTCAGCTGGGCTTTGACGTAACCCAGATTCAACGTACCGAACAAAGTACCTGTACCGAAGAAAACACCGCTTTGGCGGGGCAGGTACCCAGCACTACCTTTTGATTTTGTTAAAAGAAAAGTCTTTTGAAATTTCCATGAAAAAATACATCGGTTTTGGCTTGATCCTGCTAAGTGCCTGGGCCTGTGAGCCAGCCCCGGTTTTGGCCCCGGAAGGGTTGACGGCCTTGCAGGGAAGTAGATGCATCTACGACAACCGCACCACGGTCCGGCAGCTGGATAAGCAGGTAGGTACGGTGCGCATCACGGCTACGGCTAGCAATTGGTGGATCGATATCTACGTGGACGGAGACGAGGAAACGCCTTACTGTCCGTGTAATTTGCCCAAGGAATTATCGGAGGGGGGCACCCGGGTAGAATTTAATGCTGAGCTAAAAGAAATCCTGGCCGGGGAAGACGGGCGTTGCCAGCCCATCCGGCTTACGTACGTCATCAAGGTACCCCAAAGCTAGGTTTGAGCCAAAAAAATACGGGATAAAATATCTAATATTTGGACTAATTACTTATTTACATTCTGCTCCTAAGTATAGATTATCTATCTATATAAGTACCTATATGTAGGTACTTTTTGTTTAAAGGCCTATTTGTAAAGAGAAAGTAGGGAAATGCGACTACGCAAAAATGTGGTTCTTTAGGGTGAAATTACCGTACTTTGTGTCGATTCCTGAAGGTACCTCATTGCACAGCACATGACCAAAGTAACCGAGTACGTCCGGCAGGCCGGAGGACGCACGCTCTTCTCGCTCGAAATTATTCCGCCTTTAAAAGGTCAAAATATCAACCAACTGCTGGACTCCATCGAGCCGCTCATGGAGTTTAAGCCGCCCTTCGTGGACGTCACCTACCACCGCGAAGAGGTCATCGACAAGCAACTACCCAATGGGCTCATCCAGCGGATTCCGGTGCGGAAACGGCCCGGTACGGTGGGTATCTGCGCCCGGCTCATGGAGCGCTTCAAGGTCGATGCCGTGCCGCACGTCATCTGCGGCGGATTTACCCGTGAGGAAACCGAAGACATGCTCATTGACCTGCACTACCTGGGCATCGACAACGTGCTGGTACTGCGCGGCGACGCCGAGAAATCGGTGGGCGTATTTATGCCCAAAGCCGGCGGGCACTGCTACGCTTCGGAGCTGATCGAGCAGGTGGTGAGCATGAACCACGGAAAGCTGCTGCACGAAGAAACCGAAGGTACCCCCACCAATTTCTGCATTGGCGTGGCCGGGTACCCCGAGAAGCACCTCGAGGCCCAGGACCTCGATACGGATTTTAGGTACCTTAAGAAAAAAGTAGACGCGGGTGCCGAGTACATCGTCACGCAGATGTTTTTCGACAACCAGAAGTACTTCCGCTTCGTGGAGCGCTGCCGGGCCGAGGGCATCCAGGTACCCATCATTCCGGGCCTCAAACCGCTTTCTACCAAAAAACAGCTCAGTATACTACCCCGGATCTTCCACCTGGACATGCCGCCGGAGCTGGTGGCCGAAGTCGAAAAATGCGACACCGACCAGCAGGTGCGGCAGGTCGGAATCGAGTGGGGTATCCAGCAGTGCCGAGAGCTGCTGGCCTACGGGGTACCGGTACTGCACTTTTACACCATGGGCAAGTCCGACAACGTGTTGCAGATTGCCCGCGGCGTTTTTTAGGGGTACTTTATAAAGTAAGGTACTTTATTCTAAAGCCACCAGCGAGCGGTCCCAATCTTTCCAGACGGGCTCGTACCCTTGCGCACGAATTAGGGCGGCGATTTCGGCGGGCGAGCGCTCGTCGCTGATCTCGAATTGCTCCAGCGACTGCGGCTCCACCACGTAGCCCCCGGGGTTGGTCTTGGAGCCCGCACTCATGGACGTAATGCCCAGCCGGATGGCGTGATTCCGAAATACCTCCGACTCTCGCGTCGAGAGCGAGAGCTCCACTTCTTCGTTGAAAAGCCGGTAGGCGCAAATAAGCTGCACCAGCTCCCGGTCACTCATTTCTACTTTGGGCGGCACTCCGCCTGAGTACGGCCGCAGCCGTGGAAACGAAATGGAGTACTTGGTTTGCCAGTAGGTTTTTTCGAGGTACTGCAGGTGCAGGCCCGTAAAGAAGCAGTCGGTGCGCCAGTCTTCCAGGCCGATAAGTACCCCCAGCCCGATCTTATGTACCTTGGCCCGGCCCAGGCGGTCGGGCGTGTCGAGGCGGTACTCAAAGTTGGCCTTTTTGCCCTTGGGGTGGTGCTTGCGGTAGTCGTCGCGGTGGTAGGTTTCCTGGTACACCAGCACGGTATTGAGTCCCAGCGGTACTAGTTCTTCATAGTCGGGCTGGTCGAGCGGCTGTACTTCCATCGAGATATGCGCAAAGTGCGGCGTCAGCAGCCGAAGTACCCTCTTGAAGTACTCCACACCCACGGTTTGGGTGGCCTCGCCCGTCACGAGCAGCACGTGCTCGTAGCCCATTTGCTTAAGGGCCTCCGCCTCGCGCAGGATCTCGGCGTCAGTGAGGGTGCGGCGGGGTAGTTTGTTATCAAAGCTAAAACCGCAGTAAGTACAGATGTTCTGGCACTCGTTGGAAAGGTACAGTGGCACGTACAGCTGAATCACCTTGCCGAAGCGCTTGAGGGTACTTTGGTGGCTTAGCTGCGCCATCTGCTCCAGAAAGGGCGCGGCCGCGGGCGAGAGCAACGCTTTCAGATCTTCCAGGTCGCGGCGGGGCCGGGCCAGGGCGCTGGCTACGTCGGCGGGCGTTTTGGCGTAGATACTTTGCTTTACGTCGTCCCAGGCGTAGGTATCGAATACATTACTAAACGTCATAGCTGATCGAGAAAGGCGGTGAGCGGACTGCTGGCGGCGGCATTTGGGGTAGGCGGGGCGAGTCGGGCTTCAAAGGCTAGCCGACCGGCTTCCACGGCCAGCCGAAACGCCCGCGCCATCGCAACGGGATCGGCGGCGGCGGCAATGGCGGTATTCACCAGCACGGCGTCGGCCCCCAGCTCCAGGGCCTTGGCAGCGTCGGAGGGAGCCCCGATCCCGGCGTCGACCACCACGGGTACTTTGCTTTGCTCGATGATGATTTCCAGGAAGTCGATCGTGCGCAGGCCTTTGTTACTTCCAATTGGCGAGCCCAGCGGCATCACGGCCGCCGTACCTACCTCTTCCAGCCGCTTGCACAGGACCGGGTCGGCGTGGATGTAGGGCAGTACCACGAAACCGAGCTTGGCCAGCTCCTCGGTGGCTTTGAGCGTCTCGACGGCGTCGGGCAGCAGGTACTTGGGGTCGGGGTGAATCTCGAGTTTAATCCAATTCGTCTCCAGTGCTTCACGGGCCAGCTGGGCCGCAAAAACGGCTTCTTTGGCGTTGCGCACGCCGGAGGTATTGGGCAATAAATGAAACTGCGGATGGTGCAGGTGCGTCAGGATGTCGTCCTGCTCGTTCTGGACGTCCACGCGCTTGAGCGCTACCGTCACAAGCTCCGAGCCGCTTTCGAGCAGGGCTTGCTCCATGAGCGCCGCCCGGCTGAACTTGCCCGTTCCGGTGAAGAGCCGGGAGCGGAATGTTTTATCGGCGATGGTTAGCATGAGTGTTTTTCCTATTTGTAAAACAGATTAATAAAATATAAGTACAGTGCCTTTATAGAAACCTAAAACAGACGATTTCGTCAAGGCATACTTTTGCCCTCACGGCCGGGCAGGCCCCGTCCTCTCAACACCGCTGGATTTTACAGCCCTGCGCTAATCAGCCGCACAAAGGGCTGTAAAAAAGGCGGCTTTTGAGAGGACTGTTAGGTTTTTACGTTACCGATGCATCTTTATTCAATTACAATACACTCTAATTCAAAAAGTAATACAATTCCGAAATGACTTCGGCGGGCTGGGCGGCCATGGTAATCAGCGAAGACACCGCTACGCCGTGCACGCCCGCGGCGCGTAGGGCGGGGACATCGGCTACCTCGATTCCCCCGATGGCTACGATCGGGATCGGGAGGCCATTTTGCTGACATTGTTGTAGGATGCTGCGGTACCCCTCCAGGCCCAGGATGGGGCTCAGGTTTTGCTTGGTGGTGGTGAAACGGTACGGACCCAGCCCCACGTAATCGGCTCCCTGGCGCACGTGCTGCTCGATATCCTCGTAGGTATTGGCCGTAGCGCCGATCACTACCTGCGGGCCCACGATGCGGCGTACTTCCGCCACGGGGAGGTCGGTCTTCCCGACGTGTACGCCGGTGGCACCTACCTGCCGGGCTACGTGCGGGTAGTCGTTGATGATGAGCGCCACCCGTTGCGTCTGGCAGTAGCGCTGCGCTTCCTGGGCCAGACGAAGTACCTCCGCTTCGGGCTGGTCTTTGAGCCGGAGCTGCACCCACGAAACGCCCGCCTCGCAGGCGCGCCGGAGGTGATCCAGGTGCTGCTGGGGGGTACTTCCCTGGGTGATGTAGTGGAGTTTATGGATGTCGAAATTCATACGGTATTCAAGATTTTCAGTAAGGCTTCCCAGCGCTCGACGGCGCGGAGCGGCTCGTTCCAAAAGTACCCCAGCAGCGCCACGCCAAAGTACCCCATGCGCATGGTTTCAAGCACATTATGTTCGGTAATGCCGCCCAGGGCAAAAACAGGCCGCCCCCGCAGCGCCGGAGGTACTTCCCGCAGCGCGGCGTTTTGCAAGTACCCTGGCTTCGACACGCTATCCCAGACCGGGCTCAGCAGCAGGTAATCGCAGGAGCTGAGCGCATCCTCGGCTTCGGACCAGCTGTGTACCGAGCACGAAAGGGTACTTTTCTTATCGTTCAACGTACCTGAAGGTACCTTGGGCAAGGACCGATACCCTACGTGCAGCCCGCCCAGGGGGTACCTGGCTACCAGCGCCGCCCGGTGATGAACCACCACCCGCGACAGGTACTTCTCAGGTACCTGGTCCAGGAGCCGGGCCACGGCGGCGTCGGTCCAGCCGGGCTTGCGCACGTGCAGCCGCTCCAGGCCCCGCTCCAGCAGCGCCTGCCAGATTTGGGCTTCGCCGGGTACCTCGTCGGGATGGCTCACTACCAGCAGGCGCGTCATAAGTACAGCGCCGAGCCCGCTTTCTTGAACTCCTCCGACCGCTCCTTCATGCCTTCGTGCAGGGCGGTTTCCTCGTCGTTGAGGCCTTTTTCGGCGGCGTACTGCCGCACGTCCTGCGTGATTTTCATGCTGCAAAAATGCGGTCCGCACATGGAGCAAAAGTGCGCGATCTTGGCTCCCTCAGCGGGTAGGGTTTCGTCGTGAAAGGCGCGCGCCGTATCCGGGTCGAGCGAAAGATTGAACTGATCCTGCCAGCGGAACTCGAACCGGGCTTTGCTGAGGGCGTTATCGCGGTACTGCGCGCCGGGGTGGCCCTTGGCGAGGTCAGCGGCGTGGGCGGCGAGCTTGTAGGTAATCACGCCGTCTTTGACGTCTTTTTTGTTGGGCAACCCCAAATGTTCCTTGGGTGTCACGTAGCAAAGCATGGCCGTCCCGAACCAGCCGATCATGGCCGCCCCGATGGCCGACGTAATGTGGTCGTAGCCGGGGGCGATGTCGGTCGTGAGCGGGCCCAGCGTGTAAAACGGCGCCTCCTGGCATTCCTTGAGCTGCTTGTCCATGTTCTCCTTGATAAGGTGCATGGGTACGTGGCCGGGCCCTTCGATCATCACCTGCACGTCGTGCCGCCAGGCTATTTTGGTCAGCTCGCCTAGCGTTTCCAGTTCGCCAAACTGCGCGGCGTCGTTGGCGTCGGCCAGGCAGCCGGGGCGCAGCCCGTCGCCGAGCGAAAACGACACGTCGTAGGCCTTCATGATCTCGCAGATTTCCTCAAAATGCGTATACAGGAAATTCTCCTTGTGGTGCGCCAGGCACCACTTGGCCATGATGGAGCCCCCGCGCGAGACGATGCCTGTCAGGCGCTTGGCCGTGAGCGGTACGTACCGCAAAAGTACCCCCGCGTGGATGGTAAAGTAGTCTACGCCCTGCTCGGCCTGCTCGATGAGCGTGTCGCGGAAGAGCTCCCAGGTTAGGTCTTCGGCCTTGCCGTTTACTTTTTCAAGGGCCTGGTAGATGGGTACCGTCCCGATGGGCACGGGCGAGTTACGGATAATCCACTCGCGGGTTTCGTGAATATTCTTGCCCGTTGAGAGGTCCATGACCGTATCCGCCCCCCAGCGGGTAGCCCACACCATTTTTTCCACTTCCTCCTCAATGCTCGATGACACCGCCGAGTTGCCGATGTTGGCGTTGATCTTGACCAGGAAATTCCGCCCGATGATCATCGGCTCGGTTTCGGGGTGGTTGATATTAGCCGGAATGATGGCCCGGCCCGCTGCTATTTCGTCGCGCACAAACTCGGGCGTAATGAAGTTGATGGGCGTACGTGCGCCAAAGCTCTGCCCCGCGTGCTGGCACCAAAGCGGATCGTTTTGATTCGCTAACTCTTCGATGCGCTGGTTTTCGCGGATGGCGATGTACTCCATCTCGGGCGTGATGATGCCCCGCCGGGCGTAGTGGAGCTGCGTTACGTTTCGCCCGGCTTTGGCCCGCAGCGGCTTCTGGAGGTGCTCGAAGCGGAGCTCGTCCAGCGAGGCGTTGGCCAGGCGCGCGCGGCCGTAGTCGGAGTTGATGCCGGGTAGTTCCTCCACATCGCCCCGCTCCCGGACCCAGGCCTCGCGCAGGCGGGGCAGCCCTTTGCGCACGTCGATGTCGGCGGCCGGGTCGGTGTAGGGGCCACTGGTGTCGTACAGCACCACCGCCGGGTTGGGGGTACTTTTGCCGTTGAAGGTATCGCGGGTGTCGGTAAGCTGCACCTGCCGCATCGCTACCCGGATGGGGTGGAGCTTACCGGCTACGTATATTTTTTCCGAAGCGGGAAATGGCTCCCGGCTCAGGACGGACTCGCTGGGAATTCGTTCTTTTTTCATGATAAAATGAATGGGTTAGGATTTAAAAGAAAGGCAAAAACTACCCGCCCTGGGTAGCCCGGATGAGCGTGATCTGGTCGTTGGGAGAAAGCGGGAAAGTACCCCAGTCGGGGCGGGTCACGACGGTGTCGTTGACGGCCACGGCAATGCCTTTGCGCTCGGCCAGGTGGTGGGCCGCCAGCAGCGTCAGGAGCGTGTCCTGCTCAGAAACGGGAAAGGGTTGGTGATTGATGAATACCTCCATGGTAAATACAGATTTACACTTCAGGAGGTACCCTGCTTCGGCCAGAAGCAACGCACGTTCTTTTCCCTTCGCCAGCATTATCCGGATCAGGTTTTGAGGGTATAATCTCAGCCGATGGTAGGCACCCCTAAAGCTATGTTCAAATCAAAAGTAGGGATTATTGGGCATACATCCGCAAGGCAAGTACCTTTTTTATACCTAACTCTTGCAGAAGTACCCCGCTCGTCAGGTACTTTGGGTACCCTGGCCAGCGGACCCTGGCAGGAAGATGAAGCCCCTTACGGTGGCATTGGCGTCCTGTTTTTTCAAATTAAGAAGTACCTTACTCCAGCACCACGGCCGTTCCGTTGGCGCTCACCATCAGGATGGTATTGGTGTTGCCGATGGTTTGGTAGTCCAGGTCTACGCCCACGATGGCGGTAGCGCCCAGCCGCTGGGCCTGGTCGATCATCTCGCGGATGGCGATGCTTTTGGCTTCGCGAAGGCCCTGCTCGTAGGCTCCGGCGCGCCCGCCCACGATGTCGCGTACGCCGGCGAAGAAGTCCTTCACGAAGTTGGCCCCGATGATGGCCTCGCCGTGCACCAGCCCGATGTACTTGATGATCTTCTTGCCTTCAATGTTGGGAGTAGTCGTTACCAGCATAGGTTTTCTATTTTTTGGGTTGTAAACTAACTAAAAATGCTCTCATTGCGCCGTAAGGTTACGGTATTTTCCTTATTTCCGAATAGAAACCCGGATAAGCAGTTTTTTTTAGGTATAAAATCTACTTTTTACGGGATAAAAGTACCTTTGTCCTCTGTTGTGACCCTACCCATGAAGTACCCTTTACACCGAATCCTTACCTACCTGCTCGCGGGCGGACTGCTGCTGTACCTGGGGCGGCCCTTGTTAGTTCCGCTTAGTTTTGGACTTTTTATCAGCCTGTTGCTATACCCCCTTTGTGAGTGGATGGAGCGGCGGGGGCTGGGGCGTACGGCGGCGATTGCGCTAGGGCTGTTCAGCCTACTGATCCCGCTGACGCTGCTGGGGTACCTGCTGGTAAGTCAGTTGCTATCGCTGGGCAGTCTTTGGCCCGACATGAAGGAAAAGCTGGTAGTGGCCGCTACCGATCTGGGCGAGTACGTAGACCAGTCGCTGCAGATTAGCCGCAGCCAGCGCCAGCAGTGGATCCGGCAGGGCGTTGAGAGCTCGGCGGGTGACTTTTTCCGGTTTTTGCAAAGTACCCTTTCGGCTTCGGTTTCCTCGCTGGTTTTTCTGATCCTGGTCCCCATTTACAGCTTCCTGATCTTGCTCTACCGCGGGCGGCTGGTGCGGGCGGTAGAGATGCTGGTGGCGGCGGACTGGCGGCCCAAGGTACGTCCTATCCTGCGGCTTTCGATCCGGTCGTTTTTTGAGTTTATCAAAGGCATGTTGCTGGTGTACCTTATCGTGGGGTTACTTAACAGCATAGGGCTGTTGCTGCTGGGCATTCCGCACGCCCTGTTGTTTGGCTTCATTGCGTCCATTCTCACGTTTATTCCCTACGTGGGCATCATGATCGCGGCCCTGCCGCCCATCGCCGTTTCCTGGATTACCTACAACTCCATTGCCTACCCGCTGGGGGTCGTGGCCATTTATGCGGTAGTACAATACTTTGAGGCGAATCTGATTTTTCCGTGGGCGGTTGGTAGGCGTGTCAACCTCAACACACTGAGTACCATCGTGAGCATTGTGCTGGGGGGCATTGTGTGGGGAGGCGCGGGCATGATCCTCTTCATTCCGTTTGTGGCCATTGCCAAGCTTATTGCCGAGCAGGTGGAGGGCGCCGAGGCGCTGGTACTTTTGCTGGGCGATGATGAAGAAGCTCCGTTGCCCAAACAGCAGCCGGAGTAGGGGGGGATTAAAGGTTAAAAATCAGCCTATGTACAATAGCATCAGGCCGAAATTTTATTGATGACTATTTAGCGCTTATCGGGGCAAAGCAGCTTGCTATAAATAGAGAGAGGTGCAAGCAAATGAACAACGTCTAATCGACGGGCTGAAATAGCAGGTATTTCTTACGATCATAGTTTAGTTTTAGTCCTTTTTCTGAAATACTATAAGAGTTTACTCTAGGCATCGTTTGAAGAAACAAGGGGCCGTCAAGTACCTCGTTTGCTTCGGTCATGCTAAAAAAACGAGAAATTGTTAGGCCAACATTATCCGAAGAAAGGGCATATTCTCCGGCAGCATAATTGGATGCGGTGTGCCCTTCAATCAATCCATTGTTGGTAAATACTACCGTGTAGCTGATTGGAGATAAACGCTCTGCCTTCCTAATTTTATCTTTTGAATCGCCAAAGCCTACTAGCTGCCATTTTGTGCTCATTAGAGGGAAGTTAGCGTAGCTTGGGTTTTGAGGTATTTCCCGAAGAGGCACCAGATCCCCTTGTTGACAACCGCTTTGTGCTACTAAAAAAAGCAAGCTAAGTATAAGTCCGATTTTTTTTGATGATTTCATAACCTACGGAATTTCGTGTTATGTACAGAGTACCCGTCTATAAAACAGATCCCAACGCCACAAGAGTAAGAACAAGACAGATAGGATGAAAGGCTATACACTGAATAAGAATCTTGCACTAAAAATAAGGTATAAAAACATTAAGTACAATCGGATACACGTCACCATTGAGAGATAGGTCGATCGAAAAAGGCGCTGCTTGGTTAGATTTCCAGACTTTGTCCCTTTGTCTACTTACAAACAACCTGGTATCAATCATGCTTACAAAGTACCGTTGGATAATGGCCGGAGCGACGGTCGGGGCCATGATGGCTTTTACGACACTGCGCCCCGAGCCGCCCGCAAGTACCCCGCCCGCAACGCCCAAGAATATCATCTTTATTCTCTCCGACGACCACCGCTACGACGCCATGGGTTTTACGGGGAAGTTTTCGGGCCTGCAAACACCCGCCCTCGACCGCCTGGCGCGCGAAGGAGCGCACCTGGAAAACGCCTTCGTGAATACGGCCCTGTGCTCGCCGAGCCGCGCTACGATCCTGACGGGTCAGTACCCGCACACGCATACCATCGTGGACAACCAGGCCCCCACGCCCAAAGGCCTTACTTTTTTTCCGCAATATCTACAAAAGGCGGGCTACAAGACGGCTTTTCTGGGTAAATGGCACATGGGCAATACTGACGACATGCCCCAGCCGGGCTTCGACTACTGGCTGAGCTTCAAGGGCCAGGGCGTGTACTACAACCCAACCTTCAACATCAACGGCAAGCAGGTACCTCATAAGGATAGCGCCTACATCACCGACCTCCTGACCGACTACGCCCTGGAATGGCTCGGCAAGCAGGACAAGAAAAAGCCGTTCTTCCTGTACCTCTCGCACAAGGCGGTCCATGCTGAGTTCGAGCCCGCCCGGCGGCACCGGGGCGTCTACCGCAATACGCCGATCCAGTACCCGCCGAGCATGTACCTTACCAAGACGGATAGCAGCAAGATCTTTGGCCCGGTACCGAATCGTGACCCCGAAACCGGGGAGCTGAAGGTGAACATGAAAGACATGCCCGAGTGGCTGAAGCAGCAGCGCTACAGCTGGCACGGCGTGGACTATATGTACCACGGGCAGATCGAGTTCAACGATTTTTACCGCAGGTACCTCGAAACCCTCCTGGGCGTGGACGAAAGCGTGGCCCGCGTGATGAAGTGGCTGGAAGACAACAACCTGGCCGAAAACACGCTGGTGGTGTACATGGGCGACAACGGCTTCTCCTTCGGCGAGCACGGGCTCATCGACAAGCGCCACATGTATGAGGAGTCCATGCGGGTACCGTTGCTGGCCTGGTGCCCGTCGCTCATCAAAGCCGGAACCAAGGTACCCCAGGTGATCCAGAACCTGGACATTGCGCCGAGCCTGCTGGCCTACGCGGGGGTACCTAAGCCCAAGCAAATGCAGGGGGCGTCGTTTATTCCGCTGCTGAAAGGAGAAAAGGTAGCCAACTGGCGCGACCGCGCCTTCTACGAGTACTACTGGGAGGTAGCTTTCCCGCAGACGCCCACGATGTTTGGGGTACGTACCGACCGCTACAAGTTTATCTTCAACTACGGCGTCTGGGACGCCAACGAGCTCTACGACCTCCAGGCCGACCCCTACGAGGTAAACAACCTCATCCGCAGTCCCGAGCACCAGGAGATTGCCAAGCAGCTCCGCACCGAAATGTGGGACTGGCTGGAACAAACCGGCGGCCTGCAAATCCCGCTCAAGCCCGTTGATCACAAGCGCGGCGACAACCGCTTCCAGGGTACTTATTAGGTAGCTAAGGTACTTGCAAAAAAGCGGAGCTCACTTGTTTTAAGAACCGGTGGGCTCCGCTTCTATAAGTTTAGCGGAATTATTTTTGCGCGGAGACCTCACTTCGAAGTGCTTTCATCTCTTGCTGAAGTTCTTCAATAAGTCGAAGGGCATTTTCCGTTGTTGCTTTGATAAATTCATTTTCTGCTTGTAAAGCCTCATTCTTTTTATCCGCTTCCACAACGTAGAGCGTGAGCTCCTCGATCTTTTCCATCTGCTTGGCCAGCATCCCCGACACATCCACGCCCTGCTCGGCCAGCACCTGCGCCGAAGGAACGCCCGGCAGGTGCCGGTGCTCACGCAGGTAGCTTTCGACCTCGGCCAGGGGGCGCAAGCGGTAGCCCGGCTCAAAGACGCGGTCGGCCCACTCGTCGGCGGAGGTCAGCCGCACCACGGGCCGCTCCAGGCGGGCGTTGAGCCCGGCCAGTACCTGGCTTTGCTGCCCCAGTTGGCGCTGCTGCTCCTGCACGGCTTTCACCAGCGGTACCACAAACTCCCCGTAGCGCAGGCTGTAGGGCGTGCGCTCGTTGGCCGGAGCCACCACGCCGCTGAAATCGTAACCCACCGACCGGGCGGCGGCCTCTACTTCCTGAGCCAAAAAGCCCGAGTAGGCGATGCGCTGCTGGTTGGCGATGCCCGAGCGGGCGATCGAGTC
Source organism: Rhabdobacter roseus (assembly GCF_014202275.1). Lineage (GTDB taxonomy): Bacteria > Bacteroidota > Bacteroidia > Cytophagales > Spirosomataceae > Rhabdobacter > Rhabdobacter roseus. The sequence continues at coordinate 1,032,488 of NZ_JACHGF010000001.1, forward strand.
GGTGAAGAGGGTATCGGCGGCGGAGCCGTGGATGAAGCGGTTGAGGTGGTCGATGTCCCAGTGGTAGGTGACGGGGCGTAGCTTGAGGATGAAGTCTAGGCCCGCGACGTTTTCCTGTACCTGCCGCTTGAAGCGTTGGTCGGAGAAATTGGACCAGCCCACCTGCCCGCCGATCTGGGTGACGTTGGAATTGCCCAGGCGAATTTGGTTGCTGGCGGTAGTGGCTGCTTCATTACCAAAAGCACCAGAATTAGTTAGGTCGGTTGTATTGGGCCCAGCGTGAAAGCCGTAGGCGGTATTATAACTACCTGTTGTATTATTAAATAGAGCCCTAGTGCCCAGAGCGGCATTATGAATTCCCGTCGTATTCTGATATCCCGTTTTACTACCGATCAGAATATTGTTATTTGCATTGTTACTTTGCCCAGTGCTATCGCCGATAAAAATATTATTACTACCAATTGGAACGGCAAATTGACCTGAGCCTTCGGGAGTTTTTAAGCCAGCAGAAGCCCCTATGGCAATATTGTTATTCCCGGAAGACCTTGTGCCAGCATAGTGCCCCACAAACACATTATATCCTCCACTTCCGGGAGAGCCCGCCCCATAACCTAAGGATGTATTATTCGAGCCTCCTCCAGAACTTCTGCCACGTGCATTAAATCCTCCCCCAGCTGCGTAACCTAAATAAGTATTATTATTTACACCTAGAGCTCCGGCTTCTGTACCAATACTGGTATTATTAGACCCCCAGGCATCAAGCCCGGCGTTGTTACCAATATAGGTATTGTTGTTTAGATTAAGATCGTCTATATTGTAGTAGTGCCAAAAGCTTCCTGCACTTCTTCCTAGATAGGTATTTCCTCCTCCTGATTTGGGAAAGTCACCCGCTCGGGTACCGATGGCTACGTTACTTTCTCCACTCTGAAAGTTAACACCTGCATCATTACCCATGAAGATGTTATTACTACTGTTTATGCTTTTGCCAGTATTATTTCCCAAAAAAATATTATTACTGCCTGTGGTATTGGCTAGGCCAGCACCTACCCCTATAGCAATATTACCATTGCCAACAGTATTGCCAAAAAGAGCTTTGTTTCCGAAGGCAGTATTAGATTCGCCAGTACTATTATTACTGCCCGCTTGAAGGCCCAAAAAAAGGCTATTGGCTTCGTTGGTTGGGATAATACCCGCCTTTTCGTTGTTTACTTTGAAAAGTAATGGCTGATTATCGGTCGTTCCTAGAAAATTTTGAGCAGGATCGGTTCCGGCGTTGCCGGTCGTTTTCCATACAATACTATTGCTATTCAGGCGTACCCATTGACTACCATTCCAGTAGTAGTAGCCGGGTTCTACGTTATTAGGAGCATTACCTGCCGTGGCCGTATTATAGACCAGCAGAGAGGTGGCCGGAGCAACTACGGGATTTGCCGAATTAAGAGCCGTTAGCGCAATGCGCGGAATAAGTACCCCTTTGTCCGTTGCGCTTACATCAAGCGAAGAAGAAGGGTCAGGGGGCGCTCCGGTGGTGTTGATACCCAGATTTTGGGCAGTAGCTATGCTACTAAATAAAAAAAGAGAAGCGAGGGCGACGAAGCGCCAGTGGTGGGAAAGTACATGCATATGGTTGGATAGGTTATATGACAGATTTTTATCAAATGTATGTAAAAGAACAAAATAGGAGAAGTGAAGTATGATAATAAGTAGGTGAAATTTACTAAAAAATAATCTTTTAGCGGATATTTTCCAGTTAATTATCTCCTCAAAAATCCAGTCAAGTACCTGCGGGGGATTTATTTTTTTATACTTGGGAAGACGAAGGTAATTGGACGCAGCATGACTCGGGAGAAATATTAAGAGGCCGGGCGGGGTACTTTATACCACTTCGCCACTATTTTTTTTGCGCAGGTAAGTTTCAAAAAGTACCCGAAAACTGACCAAAGTCAGTTTGGGTAGCCGCGCGGGGTCATCCGTTGGCAAGCGGGCCGTTGCCAATTTTGAACCCAAAAAAAGAGCATGTCAAAGGATACTTCATCAACGGCGGCTCACTGACCCAAACAACCCATGAAGAAGGACGAAATTACTCTCGAACCGGCCGTAACCGAAACCTGCTACCACTGCGGCGACGAATGCCGCGACGAGCCCATTCACCACGACGACCATAGCTTTTGCTGCGAAGGGTGTAAGCTGGTGTACGATGTACTCAAGGAGAACGACCTGTGCCAGTACTACCGCTTCGAGGATAGCAAGGGCATCTCGCCGGGGGCGGATCTGTACGAGGGGAAGTTCGACTACCTGGACCTGCCCGACGTGCAGCCCAAGCTGCTGGAGTTTACGGACGGGCGGCAGGCGCGGGTCAATTGGCTGGTACCTAAAATGCACTGTAGCTCCTGCATCTGGCTGCTGGAGCAGCTCCACCGGCTGCATCCGGGCGTGGTGGGTTCGGTGGTCAATTTCCCCGAAAAGAAAGTACGGATCAGCTACGACCCGACGCAAATCAAGCTCAGCGAACTGGCCGAGCTCATAGCACGCCTGGGCTACGAGCCCTACATCAGCCTCAAGGACGTAGAGGGCAAGGTACTTCAGAAATGGAACCGCACGCGGCTTTTCAAAATCGGCTTGGCGGGTTTTGCGTTTGGCAACATCATGATGCTGAGCCTGCCGGAGTACTTCGACCTGGGGCAGTCGTCGGAAGACCAAAACCTGCGGCTGATGTTTACGGGCCTCAACGTGCTGCTGTCGATCCCGGTGTTTTTTTACAGCGCGTCCGACTTTTTCGTGTCGGCCTGGAAAGCGCTGCGCGGCAGATACCTCAACATCGACGCGCCCATTGCGCTGGCGCTGCTGGGGGTCTTCTTGGTGAGCCTTTACCAGGTAGGTACCCAAACCGGCCCCGGCTACTTCGACTCGCTGGCCGGTGCGGTGTTCTTTATGCTGGTGGGGAGGTACTTTCAGGACAAAACCTACGCCAGTATTTCCTTCGACCGCGACTATAAATCGTACTTTCCGGTGGCGGTGGCCATGCTGAAAGAAGACGAAGAAACCCGCCTGCCCATCACCGACCTACGCCCCGGCGACCACATCCTGATCCGGAACCGCGAACTGGTACCCGCTGACGCCGTTCTGGCCAGTCCGCGCGCGATGATTGACTATAGTTTTGTGTCGGGCGAGGCCGAGCTCGTGGAGCGTCGCCAGGGCGACACCATCTACGCCGGTGGGCGGCAGGTGGGCCCGGCCGTGGAGATGGAGGTACTTCGGCGCGTGTCGCAGAGCTACCTGACGCAGCTCTGGAACAACGATACCTTTACCAAAGAAAAAGAAGACCAACACCAAACGCTGGCGGCCCGCATCAACCGGTACTTTTCGGTGATCGTGATGGCGCTGGCCGCCGTGACGTTTGTGTTCTGGATCAGTCGGGGGCAGGCCGAGATCGCCTTCAACGCCTTCACCACGGTGCTACTGGTGGCCTGCCCCTGCGCGCTGCTGCTGTCGTCGACCTTCACCAACGGCAACCTGCTGAGCCTGTTTGGGAAGTACCGTTTCTACCTGAAGAATTCGCACGCCATCGAGCGGCTTTCCGAAATTACCAGCGTGGTTTTTGACAAAACGGGTACCATGACCCTGGCCAACGAGGCCGAAGTACACTTTGTGGGGGAGGTACTTGCCGACGAAGAAAAAGCGATGGTGAAAGCCCTGGCAGCGCAGTCGTCGCACCCGCTGAGCCGCCTCGTGACGCAGTCGCTGGCCGAAGTACCTTTGAGCAAAAAAGCCCTGCTGGATTTTTGCGAAGTAGAAGGCGCAGGTACCTCGGCGACCTGGGGCAAACACGAAGTACGCCTGGGCTCGGCGCGCTGGGTGGGCAAGGGCGAAGAAGAGGTACTTGCTGATACCCGCAACCCGCGCGTGTACGTGGCACTGAACGGGCAGGTGCGGGGGTACTTTAACATCAAGAGCAAGTACCGCCCCGAACTGGCCGAGGCCGTTACGAACCTGCGCCAGGAAGGCTACGAGCTCTACCTGCTCTCGGGCGACAAACCCACCGACCGCGATTTGCTGAGTCCGCTCTTTGGGGGTACTTCCCGCCTGCATTTCCAGCAGAAGCCCGAGGACAAACTCCGCTTTGTGGCGCAGCTCCAGCAGGTTCATAACCAAAAGGTACTCATGGTGGGCGACGGCCTTAACGACGCCGGTGCCCTGCAGCAAAGCGACGTGGGCCTGGCCGTTTCCAACGACATCAACAACTTCTCGCCCGCCTGCGACGCCCTCGTGGAGGGCGACCGGCTGGCGCTGCTGCCGCGCTACATCCGGCTGGCGCAGGCGGGGCAGCGTATCGTCAAAACGAGCTTCGGGATCTCACTGATCTACAACGCCGTGGGGGTCTCTTTTGCGGTGGCGGGGCAGCTGACACCCGTCGTGGCGGCCATCCTGATGCCCATCAGTTCCATCACCATCGTACTATTTACGACCGCCGCAACCAACCTGGCCGCTCACCGCTGGATGAACGTGAAGTAGATTTTTCGGAAAAAAGTAGGTAAAAATTGGCCCTAAAAGGCCTACCTTTCAACGTCGTTTTCCTTCCTTCAGGAAACGACGATAAAAGACTATTTCCATGAAAAATGCTCAAGAATCTACCCCGCCCGACTGGCGCGAAGTAGCCCGACAACTGGGCAAGCCCGAAGGCGAAGCGGGCCTCAAAACGGCCCAGCAGATGAATAGTACCAACGCGGGCATGACGACCCGGGCCATTGCGCTGCTGCGCCTGCAAGACAACGAGCACGTGCTGGAGATTGGCCCCGGCAACGGCGCCCACGTACCCGAGCTGCTACAGCAAGCCCACCACCTGCACTACGACGGACTGGATATTTCGGATACGATGGTGGTCGAAGCTGCCCGCCTCAACGCGGGGCAGGCGCGGGTTGCGTTTGGGCTGTCAGATGGGCTACAGGTACCTTTCGAGGTAGGTACTTTTGACGCCATTTTTACGGTCAATACGGTGTATTTCTGGCAAGATCCGGCGGCCTACGCGGCCGAAATTCACCGCGTGCTCAGGCCCGGCGGTCGGTTCGTATTGGCTTTTGCGCACGCCGATTTCATGCAGAAACTACCCTTCACGCAGCACGGCTTTCAGCTTTACACCCCGGTGCAGGCGGAGGTACTTTTGCGGCATGCCGCTTTCGCGATCGACGAAATCGTGGAAGAAACCGAAACCATCCGTAGCAATACCGGCGAAACCCTACCACGCGAGCTGGTCTTTGTGGTAGCGCGGAAGGAGGCTAAAGGGTAGTTGGGGGGTATTTATTTTTAATAGTGTCTTGGCATTCCAACGGTGGGTGCGACCGCGCTGCGGTCGGATTTGTGCAGCTATTCATTGGCTATACACGTGGGATTCCGTTCCACGGCCGCCTCCGGAATCCATTTTATTGGCTTCCAACGGCAGCCGCGGCAGCGCCGTTGCACGTTTATAGAAAAATGAGCTCTCCCAGAACAACCCGACCCCAGCGGGGTCGCACTTTTTATGAGCATCACCAAGATAACCCCAACCACAGCTGCAAAAAATTGGCTGCACTCAGCTATTCATAAATCTCTCCCTTGCACTTAAATGGGAACGTTAGTACGGTGTCTTTTTTATGAAGGTAGAAAACCAGCTTTCCTTTGTGTTTATTGATGAGTGTAGATAAATTCTATAGACCTCTGTCCGGCGGAATAATGCTATCTCTTAACAAAATCAATTTGCTCGATTCCTCTATTCAAGCCCTTCCAAATCATGGGTCCTGACATGGTTTCCAAGGAAAAAGTTTCCAACATGAAACCAATTTGTTCAAGGAAGTATTCATCATTCTCCACAAGATGAGAACTACCAGGAGGATAATTGTACTGAATAAGGAAATAAGCTTTAGATCCTTCTTTCTTCTGATTGTAAAGCCACGGACCAGCTATTAGTTCAAACTGAACTGGGTATTTCTTTGCCTTGTATCGGATTTCTCCTTCATACCGACTAGGCTCAGAACCGTACTGGGTAGAGGACAGTGCTAAAGTCAATGTAGCAAAATCGATAAGTGTTGTATCCCTATTTAGCTTAAGTTCTGCATGATAAGGACTGCTTTGGCGTTTGATATGAACTTTCTTTATATCCCATGTACCAGTGATATGGGGCACCAACTTTTTGAGGAATTCTATTTTGGTTTGCTCATCTACCTTAGGAATAACGCCCCTATCTACTGAACACTGGCTAAAAAGGAAAACACCTATCAGGGTTGTCAACAATGTGCTTTTCATGTCAGTCATTCTTTGTTAAGATGTAATTAATTCTGGAAAAGGTGTCTTCCTTTTTTGTAAAAGGATGCCTGCCTGCTAAATAAAAACGATATTCATTCTTTGAGAACTTCGATACGATAATATTGCAAGAGTCAGGCCTTACATATTCAGCGGCTTCTTCGCAGGTAGCTTCACTAAAATTACTACATGAAGTACTTAGCAGACAAAATATGAAAAGCAGCTTATTTCGTTGTTTATTCATCTCATATTCATTTTGTGGCTCGTTCTCAACGGCCACGGCCGCCGCGGCAGCGCCGTTGCACGTTTATAGAAAAATGAGCATCCCCAAAACAACCCCGACCCCAGCGGGGTCGCATATTCTCCCAAGAACCAGAAATTCACTCCACCAACTGCCGGTACAGCCGGTCTAACGTGTCGGCGGCGTCGATACAGAGGCCGGGGTGGACGGCGGAAGTCTGGACGACGGTACTGCGCGCGGCCGTAAGCCAGCGAAAGCGCGAGGCCAGGGGTAGTTGGCCGATGGAACCGCCTTCGGCACGGCCCGCACAGATGCGCTCAAACGCCCGGAGGCGCTCGCGCAGCTCTGCGATGTCAACTTGAGCGGAAAAAGCGCGCAACCGCTCTTCGTTCAGCGTGTAGGTCGTCCGTAGAAAACCCTGGGCGGAGCAATACAGGATCACCCCTACGTTGAGGAACTCTTCGCGCGCCACGCAGGGCACCACGCGCACCACGGCGTACTCAAATACGTGCTTCTCTTGCATCCTGGGCGGCTTTGACAAAAATAGATGAATGAGCAAGGCGGGTCGTCAGGAACTGGACGTAAGCCTGACGGTGCTCCTGAGCCGACGCAAAAGGCGACTCCACGGTGAGCCAGTCGTCCGGGATCAGCGACACGATGGCTTGTAGCTGCTCGGTGGTGAGCAAGGTACGGTACTCAGCGTCGACGGCGTCGAGCTCGGTAGCCTGGGGCAGCAGTACGTGGTCTTTGATGAGCACAAAGGGGCTCCGGGCTTTTTCTTCCCAATGGTCCCACGCGTGATGGAAAAAAAACGACGCCCCGTGGTCGATGAGCCAAAGCTCCCGGTGCCACATGAGCATGTTGGTATTGCGGGCGGTGCGATCTACGTTGGTGATCAGGGCGTCGAGCCACACGATCTGCGAGGCCAGCCGGGCGTCCAGCGTGGTCACGAGCGGGTCGTAGGTGATGGCCCCCGAGAGGTAGTGCAACGCCAGGTTGAGGCCTTCGCTGGCGCGGAGCAGGTCCTGGATTTCCTCGTCGGGCTCGGTGCGGCCAAAGGCTTCGTCGAGTTCGGCAAAGACGATTTCGGGTATTCGCAGACCCAGTACCCGCGCCAGTTCCCCGGCGATGAGCTCCGCAATGAGCGCCTTCACGCCCTGGCCCGATCCGCGGAATTTGAGCACGTACATAAAGTCGTCGTCGGCCTCCACGATGGCGGGGAGGGAGCCGCCCTCACGCAGCGGCGTGACGTAACGGATCACCTGGACGGTGCGGAGCTGGGGCGGTTGGTGGGTCATAGGTACCGGATTGGGGCAACGCCACAAAGGTACTTTTTACCCAACAAAGTACCCTACTCCAGCCGACGCAGAATTTTCCGGTCGATGTAGAAAGTACCAAACGGCACGAGTGAAGCCACCAGTACCTTCCAGGTCGTGGCCCGAAACGACCAGCGCTGCTCGATCCCCAGCCGCAGGGCGTTGAACACAAACAGCAGGAAGAGCAGGCCGTGGACCGGCCCCAGCGCCTGCACCAGCGCCGGATTGCCGAACAAATGCTTGGCCGGGACGGCGACTCCCACCAGCAGCAGCAGCGAGGTACCTTCCAGCAAGGCCACGAGCCGCAGCCGCCCTACGGACGAAGAGAGGTAGTTTTTCATAACTAAAACGGACGAAAGTAGGGGCGTTGGGCCAGCGGAGAAAAGGGCCAGGGAATGGCCAGAAAAATGATCAGTAGCGCCAGGGAGTACCAGATCAGCATGGTTTTGAACTTCGCGGCGTCGGTGGGGCGGCGCTTGGCCAGCGCGGAGCCACTCGAAAGTACGCTGACCGCTGTAAACATGAGCCCGATGTGAATGAGCCCGAAAAACGTAAATTCCAGCTGCTGAATGGCTTCTTTGAAGTTGGACGTAAAGTACTTCACCACCGGACTGGTAAAGTACAGCGCGAAGCCAATCATTAGCTGTACCTGGGCGATGGTGGCCGTCCAGTGCCGGAGGGCGTTGTGGGTTTTGGTGAAGGTACCTTGGCCAAAGTACCCCCGCGCCGCCACGAAGAGCGCGCTCAGCAGGCTGGCAAGCACCAGCCAGCGAAAGAGGGAGTGAAAGAAGAGGAGCGAGGCGTACATGTGTTTATAGACTTTTTCTGGGGGCAAAGGTGGGGAAAGTACCCTGTCGGCACTAGGACGGATAACGCCGGTTTTAGGATTTTTCAATCATTTTTCGAAATTCCAGCGGCGTGGTTCCGGTGTGCTTTTTGAAAAGTCGACTAAAATACGACGGGTCCAAAAGTCCGATCCCGGCGGCTACGTCACTGATCGCTAGGGTACTTTGGTGCAGAAGTACCTTGGCTTCCAGCACCAGGGCCTCGTCGATCCACTGGCTGGCCGACTTGCCCGTTGCGGTTTTTACGGCTTTGTTGAGGTGGTTGGGCGTGATGCTGAGCCAGGAGGCGTAGTCGGTGACCCGGTGGTGAGTCCTGACGTGCGCAAACAGCAGCTCCCGGAAGCGGTTGGCAAGCCGCACCGCCTGGCTGGGGGTACTTCCCGCCGTAGGTTGGTAAGCGCGCTTGATTTCGCCCAGCAACGCCACCATATACGCCTGGATCAGCGCCGGATTACGGATGCCCTCGGCCGCGTAGAGTTCTAAAATGCGTTGAAAAAGCGGCTCCACCAAGGCGGAAGCCTTTTTGCCGAGCGGAATGCGCGGATGACCCCACACGTTCAGAAACTCGAATTCCTGCAACAGTTCGTTTTGGCCCCATTTCTCTGCCACGAAGTCGCTGTGAAACGTACACAGGTACCCCCGGTTGACGTCGGGGTGGCGAAACGAAAATATCTGTCCCGCCGCTACCACCAGGCACTCGTGGGCGTGGATGGTGTAGGTTTCGCCGCCGATGGTCATGATGGCTTCGCCTTCGGTGAGGTAGATCAGCGAATGGTTGGTGGAGCGCGAGGGCGGAATGGGTAGTTTCATGGTGCGGAACATATCCTGCACCCGCACCATGAAAAACGTATCGAAGCCGGGCTTGAGCAGCTCGTCCAGCGTCGGCTCGGCCCGGATATGTACCTCCCGGAACGAGTTTGTGTCGTGCAGTTTTATGTTGACGCTAGCCACGGGGAATTTTTCAAAAAAAAGAACGCTCCATGTACCCCATCGCGGGGTACTTTACGGGCTTGTTACTACCGCCGATTCTTCCCACTCTTTTTCGGTTAACGTATTGATAAAATAGTCGGTGATCTTAATTTCCGTTTCCTCAGCATCGCTGGTGTGAATTTCCGTAAAAGGAAACAAAACACCCGCTACCTCTTTAAAATTTTTATAAGCGACCTTGGTAACCTTCCCTTGCGAGGGAATTTCTTCTCCCGTAATACGGTACTTTTTATCAACCAACAGCTTGAGGGGCTTTCCCTGCACAAGGTACCTTAGTTCGTAGTCGCCGTTGGGGGCTACTTCCAAAGTACCTTTCTTCAGCTCGGCCAGGCGCGTGGTATGCAGTCCGGAAATTCCTGCGTAGCGGTTGGCTTCGCTTTCCTGAATGCGCGCCTGCTCCATGGGCGATTTTTTCCCCTGCATCCATTGCCAGCCCTCATTTCCCTCGCGGTATTGCACAAAAGCCAGCTTACCGGCTACCCTGACGTGGGCCAGGCTGCGAGGCTTTTGGTAGTCGTTGAGGTTGAGTAGCACCATGCCCCGCGCCTGCGACACCACCTTTACGTCCCGGATGGCGTCGATAGCCCGGCCGCCGTGCACTTCTTTTACTTTATTCAGAAGCTCGGCCACCGAGGGTAGTTTTTCCGACTCGTCCGGCTTTTGAGCGGCTTCTTTGGGGGTACTTTTCTCTTTTTCTTCTACATAAATGCGTCCGTCGATCACGGCGATTCGCTCGCGGCTTTTGGAGAAAAAGAAGCTGTGTTTCTCGGTTTGGCCGTTGCTGTATTTTAGCTGAAGTACCCCGTCTTTATACGTGTAGGTACCTCCGCTTTCGTCTTTGTTATTGGTACCACCGCCGATGTTGTCGCCCGTAATGAGTACCGTGCCCTGGTGCTCCCGGCTGAAGCTCCCTTTGCCGTCGAAGCGAATGAAGTTTTGGCTGAAAGTACCTATGTAAGGAGTGCCGCTCAGGCCACCGCCCGTGCTGGTACCGCCGCTGGTTTTGTAGCCGAGGGCGGGTAGGTTGCCGTTCATTTCCAGGCGCATCAGGATGGTACTTCCACTCTTTAGATGACCCTTGGAGGTTCTTTCGTAGGTATCGCTCTTTTTATTGTTATTGTAGGTCAAAATTACCTCGTTACCCTTCACCACGTACTTACCCTTCACGGCGGTTTTCCAGTCTTCTTCGTCCAGCTCATCCGTGAAAGTACCATCCTTGCGTAGATAAACGGCCATGTCGTCGCGCTGTAAACTACCCCCGCCCATGGCGCTGAACCGCACGCCCAGCCCGCCGTACACGCCCTCCACCGACTGCGAGTTGCAGGAAAGAATGGCACAAAAAAACAGCCATTGCCCCAGCCAAAGGGCATACCGATAACCTCTCTTTTTCATGGTTTTTAGTGTTGATGATGACCAAATATAGGTAATAGCGCTTACGGGCGCAACCTTGGTCAAGGGGTACTTGAGAAGTACTACTTGGTATGGTCGGCGTGGTTCCAATAAAAAAGCGTAGCCCCGTAGCCCGCCAAACTGGTCAACAGCAGCAGCAGGTAGCTCCCGGTGGGAAGCGCATTTCCTCCGCCCAGTCCGCTGAAAAGCCCCGGTACCGACCAGGGAAAGTAGGAGCCAAAACCCGTAGCGGCGATGACCTGCGCAAAGACCAGTGTGAGGGCCACGAAGCCCAGGGGGGCCAGGTACCCTTTGCCCCAGAGGGCAAAGAACGCCAGGGGCGTACCGAGGACGGCGGTGAGCAGGGTAGTAAGGGCATAAATGGGTAGCTGGTGGCGCAGCAGGGGGAGGTCGGGCGCGGGGAGCTGGAGCAACGTGCCCAGCAGGGTACCTACCGCCAGGTTGGAGACGGCCAGCGCCAGGCACCACAGGCCGTACACGATAAATTTGGCGTTCAGGATGGCCGTACGGGAGGTAGGGAGCGCCAGGAGGTCCTTGGCGGTGCCGTCGGAGTGTTCCCGACCAAACAGCCAGCTGGCCACAAAGCCGAACACCAGCACGCCCCCCACACCCACGGCCTGCGTGAGCAGCCCCAGGTAGGAGGGCCAATCGGTCGAGAAATCCATGAGCTGGGCCTTGGCCCTCAGCGCGCTGGACTGGGCCATGATCTCGGGTTCGCGCAGGATGAGGATGAACACACCGCCCATGACGGGAGCCAGGGCAAAGGCCACAAAAGTAACCCACACGATGCTCGCGTGCCGGTTTTTGAGGAGTTCGGCTTTCAGGGCAGGTAGGAGGGCGTTCATGCGGGGCGGTTTCGGATGATGCGTAAAAAGTACCTTTCCAGGTCTTCCTCCCAGCGGTAGAGCTGCCGGGGCGAGTACCCTTTTTCTACCAGTACCTGGGCTATTTTTTCGGGCTGTTCCAGGGCGGTGGGGTCCGTTATTTCCAGCTCGTTGGCTTCGTTGAGCCGCACTTGGTAGCCTAAGGTACTTAGCTGCCGGAGGGCGCCGGGGTTGTCGAGGGTACTTACGATGAGCTTGCGGTGCAGGCGTTGGGTCAGCTCCTGGTTAGTCAGCTCCTGCACGAGTCGCCCCTCGTGGATAATCCCCAGGCGGGTAGCTACCTTGGCGATTTCGCCCAGGATATGGCTGGAAAGAAACACCGTGGCGCCCTGCGCGACCAGCGCTTGCAGGAGCTGCCGTACCTCCACGATACCCTCAGGGTCCAGGCCGTTGGTGGGTTCGTCGAGCAGGAGAAGTTGGGGCTGATGCAGCAAGGCTTTGGCCAAGCCCAGCCGCTGTTGATTGCCCAGCGACAGGTTTTTGGCCTTGGTGTGCGCGTAGGTACCTAGCTTGAGCTGGTCGATGAGGGCGGGGATTCGTTTCGGGTCTTTGAGCCGCCGGAGCTGGTAGTATACTTGCAAATTTTCGACCACGGAAAGGTCGGGGTAAGCGGCGGGCGTTTCGACCAGGTACCCTACGTCGTTCCAGGCGTCAAAGCGCGCGCTTAGCTTTTTCTCAAACAGGTACACCTCGCCCTGGTCGGGCCGGATCAGGCCCAGGAGCATCCGGATCAGCGTCGTTTTACCGGCTCCGTTTAGGCCCAGAAAGCCGTAAATTTCTCCCGGCTGTACCCGAATGGAAATACCATCGACGGCCAGCGTGGGGCCGAAGCGTTTGGTAAGGGAGTGGGTACGTAGTACTTCCAAGAGGGGATTTTTGAAAAAAGTGTACGGTGATTCTCTTTTATTCGGGTCGGTTGTTCGCGTTTTTATTTCGCTGGTTTGCGTTTACTTGTTGGTTCGCGTTTGCAACGCGAATCTTAAGCTACTATTATTTTTCAAATCTGCTAGTTTGCGTTTTTAACGCGAACCAACAAGCCACGGTTAGTCTTCACCCCAACCCCCCCGTTGCTTGTAAATACCCCATCGTGGACATAAGCATAATGAGTACGACCAGGAAGATTGAGGCCGGCAAAAACCAACGTTTGTCGAATGCATACCAAAGCTGAAGAATAAAAACCAGAAGCGCAATGTACAGCAGCGTTTCGGGAATGCCGAGTAGGTGGTATTGTACGGGCAAAATCGTATAAATGTAGCCTTCAAAAGAGCCGGGCGAGGGGCCAATAGTCGAGATATACGAAAGACCCAGAAGCAACCAGGCTAGTTTGAGCATACCGTGACGCTCGCTGAGGAAAACGTGCCGGAAAGGAAGCAAAACGAGTGCAATGATTATGCCACGAATTACCTGTAAAGCCGGTCCCAGGGCCACCAGGGGGTCATCGACCTGCCGCATGAAGCCCGACAAGAATTCGGAGGCGTAATGCTCTTTGTAGTTTAGGAAAGTCACGGCAAAGAGGCCTGCTATGAAATAAGCGATGGTATGGGCCGCGGCAACCCGCCAGATAAAGGGGGCGGTTTGGGTTTGATTTTTCAAGGGGCGCTTTTATATAAAATACAACATGAAAAAGTACCTAGCTGTGCGCCTCCCACGTGCGGCGGTCGAGGCGGTATACGAGGCAATCGTCTTCGTCGAACGTTCTCTTTTCTACGAATTCAAAGCCCAGGCGCTCGTAAAATCGGTGCGCCCGCGTGTTGCTTTCGAGCGGGTCGATGAGTACGGCCGTCACGTGTTCGTCGGCAAAGCAGCGGGCGAGGGCCAGTTGCATCATCACGGTTCCGTAGCCCTGGCCCAGATCCTCGGCTTCGCCGATCCAGATGTCGATGGCACGGAGGTTGGTGGGTACCTCGCCCCAGTAGTGCGTTTCTTCTTCGGCGGGGTCGATGATCTGGATAAAACCCAGCGGCCGCCCGTTGAGCTCGGCGATGAGTTGTTCGCGCCAGGGTGGGTTGCGGGGCAGTTCTTTTTCCCATTCCCAATCGTCGTCTGGGTCGGCCTGGATGCTGTGCGGCTGCTCGTCCCAATGCCGAAGTACCTCCAGGTCATCGGGCGTAGCGGGGCGTAGTGTGATGGCTAAGTTTGTATGTTTTTTTGATTCAACCACGGAGTATTTCTTCAGGATTGATTCTTTTTCTCTTCGTTAAGTAGCTTCACAAGCTGGGCTCTATTCTCCACTAAATGATCCTCCGCAATTTCCCATAGAATCTGAGGGTCAATAGTATGGTATTCGTGTGCGGCGAAGTTTCGTAACCCATACATTTGCTTCCAAGGCACCTCTGGATATTTTCTCCAAATGGTTTTAGGTACTTGATTGGCGGCTTCTCCAATAATTTCGTAGTTTCTGGTAACGGCATCAATGACCATGTCATTTTGCAAAAAATCCGAAAGTCCATCAACAGTATTTAGATAAAGTAAAATCTTGTCAATTGCTTCTACCATATCCTTTATAAAAGCTACGTAATCTCTATTTTTCATAAGTACCTCACTTGCTTTAGGATCGCTTGCTTCCATTGTTTTTTTAGCGATCTCTCGGTCACCAGGTCGATTTTTCTCCCTACGACCGATTCTAGATATTCTTTTAGATCAAAAAACTTCCATCCAATCTTTCCGCTGAATTCTACCAAAATATCTACGTCCGAATCCGCTCTGTAATCTCCGTTGGCAAAAGAGCCAAAGTACCCAATCTGCTTGACGCCAAACTCTTTTTGTAAATAGGGTTTTACGGCCCTGATTTTGGTTTCTATTTCTTGAGTTGGATTCATGTTTTCGAAGTCTTTTTATCCAAAAGGTATAAAGAAAATTCTTAGAGTGACAAAATACATACTCAAACTACCTTAGCTCATCATTGTCCTTATTGCTAAACCCGTAGAGATCGCTTGGTTTGCCTTTATGTCTCCCAATATACCTCTTTCTCCCCAACCCAAAGTACCCCGTCACCAAAAAATACTGCCTAAGTACCCCGCTAACTACCTCAGTATCTTTACGTAGGTACCTGGGAGGTGCCTTGCGCTTCGTCCTTTCCTGATCAAAGTCAGTTTTTAGGCCGTACGTCCCTCATCATCCGGGGGCGGGGCGCGCCGTAGTTTTGGGCTTGGAAAAACACCCATTCAACCCCAATCTAGAAAGACATGAGCGCTCTGTATATTCTCGTCGGTTTTAGCCTATTAGCGGCCCTGGGCTTTCTGGGGGCTTTTGTGTGGGCGGTACGCAGCGGCCAGTTCGACGACGACTACACGCCCTCGGTCCGGATCCTGTTTGACGACACGTCCGAAAGTACCCCGCCGTCCCCGAAAAAAACACCTAACCAATAAATTACCTCCCAATCCGCTACATCTCTCCATTTAACTATTCATTCTTTTACCATGACAAACCTAGTTAATCCAGGTACCGCGTCCGTCGATTTGGATGAGTTTCAGTACGACAACAAGATCGTCCGGAACTTCGCCATCGCTACCGTCGTGTTCGGGCTCATCGGGATGTTGGTCGGGACGCTCATTGCCTTTCAGCTGGCGTTTCCGTTCCTGAACTTCGAGCTCTCGTACACCACCTTCGGGCGGCTGCGTCCGCTGCACACCAACGCCGTCATTTTCGCGTTTGTGGGCAATGGCTTCTTTGCGGGCCTTTACTACTCGGCCCCGCGCGTACTCAAAACCCCCATGTGGAGCCGCGCGCTGAGCCAGTTTCACTTCTGGGGCTGGCAGCTCATCATTCTGGCGGCGGCCATTACCATTCCGTTGGGGCTCACTACCGGCAAAGAATACGCCGAGCTGGAGTGGCCCATCGACCTGGCCATTGCGGTGGTGTGGGTAGCGGCCATGATCAACCTCGTGATGACCATGATCAAACGCCGCGTGGAGCACATCTACGCCGCCGTGTGGTTTTACGTAGCCTCGTTTGTGGCCGTAGCCATGCTGCACGTAGTGAACAGCGCCGCGCTTCCCATTTCTTTTTTCAAAAGCTACTCTTGGTACGCCGGGGTGCAGGACGCGCTGGTGCAGTGGTGGTACGGCCACAACGCCGTGGCGTTTTTCCTGACAACCCCCTACCTGGGCCTGATGTACTACTTCCTGCCCAAGGCCGCCAACCGGCCCATTTATTCCTACCGGCTGTCGATTGTACACTTCTGGGCGCTGATCTTCCTGTACATCTGGGCGGGCCCGCACCACTTGCTCTACAACGCCCTGCCCGACTGGGCCCAAACGCTCGGTACCGTGTTCTCGATTATGCTGATCGCGCCCTCCTGGGGCGGGATGATCAACGGGCTGTTTACGCTGCGCGGCGCCTGGGACAAAGTACGTGAGGACGTAGTCTTGAAATTCATGGTGGTGGCCATTACGGCCTACGGAATGGCTACCTTCGAAGGGCCGATGCTGTCGCTGAAAAACGTCAACGCCATCAGCCACTTCACCGACTGGACCGTGGCGCACGTACACGTAGGAGCCCTGGGCTGGAACGGCTTCCTAACCTTCGGGATTCTGTACTGGCTGATCCCGCGCCTGTATAACCGCCCGCTGCACTCGCAGAAGCTGGCCAACTTCCACTTCTGGATAGGTACCTTGGGCATCCTGTTTTACGCCATCCCCATGTACTGGGCGGGCTGGACGCAGAGCTCCATGTGGAAAGAATTTACGGAAGAAGGGCTTCTCAAGTACCCCAACTTCCTGGAAACCGTGACGCAACTCGTGCCGCTGTACGTACTACGGGGCATTGGCGGGGTACTTTACCTGGTGGGTTTTTGCACGATGATCTACAATCTGCTGGCTACGGCCGCCAACGGCAAACTAGTAGCCACCGAAACCGCCAAAGCACCGGCGCTGGCGAGCATTTGGCACGCCAACAAAGGCGAGCACTGGCACCGCAAAATATTTGAGCGCAAGCCCGTATTCCTGACCATCATGGCCCTGGTAGCCGTAGCGGTGGGGGGGATCATCGAGCTGGTACCTACCTTCCTCGTCGACTCCAACGTACCCACCATCGCCAGCGTGAAGCCTTACACACCGCTGGAACTCCAGGGCCGCGACATCTACGTACGGGAAGGCTGCTACGTATGCCACTCGCAAATGATACGTCCCTTCCGCGACGAAATTGAGCGCTACGGCGAGTACTCCAAAGCCGGGGAATTTGTGTACGATCACCCCTTCCAGTGGGGTTCGAAACGCACCGGACCCGACCTGCACCGCATCGGTGGAAAGTACCCCGACTCCTGGCACTTCAACCACATGGAAGACCCCACCAGCATGTCGCCGGGCTCCATCATGCCGCCTTACCCCTGGCTCCTGGAAGACGAACTGGATACCACCAACACGGCCGCCAAGATCCGGGCCATGCAGACGATGGGGGTACCTTACGAGGAAGGGTATGACCAAATCGCGAACCAGGACCTGAACCAACAGGCCGAGAAGATCACCGCAAGCCTGAAGCAGAATGGCATCAAGACCAAATCCAACAAGGAGATTGTGGCCCTGATTGCGTACCTGCAACGAATGGGTACCGACATCAAAGCCGAGCAGGGCGTGGCGCAGAAATAAGCTAGAAACTCACTGCCGGGGGAAGAAACCGTTTCATCTCCGAATTCTTTCCCCGGTATTTTAAAAAATACAACTATGAAATTCCGTAACTACCTCGAATCCATTGCGGGCGTGAGTATCTACCCGCTGATTTCGCTCGTGATTTTCTTTGCCTTCTTCGTGATCCTGCTCGTGTACGTATTCCGCATCGACCGCAAGAAGATCGACCGCATGAAAAACATACCGCTGGAAGACGGCCTGGTTCGTAAAAATATCCTGAGCCTGCTGGCCTTGCTGCTGGTAGCGCCCCTAGCCAACGCGCAGGGCGAAACGCCCGCCCGCGACGGCGCGGAGCTGATGATGTACCTGGTGCTGGGCCTGCTGGGGGTGTTGATCGTGGTGCTCGTCGTGGTGCTGGTACAGATGCTGGAGCTGCTCAAAAAACTTACGACCACCCGCCCGAGCGCTACGGAAGCGGCAGCCTCTACGTCCTGGTTTAGCGAAAACTGGTGGATGAAGTTTGGTGGATTCAGCGTGTCGCTGACCGAAGAGGAGAAAATCCTGATCGCCGACCATGACTACGACGGCATTCACGAGCTCGACAACCGGATGCCGCCCTGGCTGCAGTTTCTGTTTGTAGGTACCGTAGTGATCGCGATCCTGTACGGTCTGTATTTCCACTTCCTGGGCTGGGGTGACTTGCAGCAGGCGGAGCTGGACAAGGAGCTGGCCGCCGCCGCCGTACAGAAGGAGGCTTACCTGGCCAAGGTAGGCGCGAGCATCGACGAAAACTCGGTAACAATGCTGGATAACGAAGGCAAACTCAAAGAGGGCGGCGTGATCTACCAGGAAAAATGCGCCGCCTGCCACGCCGCCGACGGCGGCGGTGGCGTGGGCCCCAACCTTACCGACGGCTACTGGCTCCACGGCGGCTCCATCCAGGCGGTATTCAAAACCATCAAGTACGGGATTCCCGAAAAAGGGATGATTGCCTGGGAAAAGCAACTACCTCCGGCCGAGATGCAAAAAGTAGCCAGCTACATCATGACGCTGCAAGGTACCCGTCCCCAAACGCCCAAGGAGCCGCAGGGAGAGCTTTACATCAAAGCCACCGTTGCGGGTGACAGTACCTTGGCGCTGCGCTAAGTTCACGGACTTTCTGCGCCACGAGGGTACTTTCTCGTGGCGCAGAAAGTCCATTTAAACCGGTTTCAGGAACCATGGAAACCTTGCCAACAACCCCATTCAAATACGAAGAATCCTTCCGCGACCATTTCAACGCCGTGCGCGAAGATGGAAAGCGGAACTGGTTCTACCCGCAGCGCCCGCAAGGTACCTGGCACACCCGCCGGGCCTGGTTTTCGGCGGCGCTGCTCACGGTACTTTTTGCGCTTCCTTTTCTCAAAATCAACGGGCAGCCGCTATTTCTGTTCAACGTCATTGAGCGAAAATTCATCATCTTCGGGCTCTTCATTGGCCCGCAAGACTACTGGCTCTTTGGCCTCACCATGCTGTCGTTCATGGTGTTCATCGTGCTGTTTACGACTATTTTTGGGCGCTTGTGGTGCGGCTGGGCGTGTCCGCAGACGGTTTTTATGGAAATGGTTTTCCGGAAAATCGAGTACGCCATCGAAGGTGACCGCCCGCAGCAAATAGCCCTTGATAAAGCGCCCTGGACTAGTAGTAAGGTACTTAAGAAAGCCAGCAAGTGGGCGGTTTTTCTGTTCATCTCTTTCTTGACGGCCAATTTGCTCATTGCCTACGGCATTGGGGTAGATGAGCTTAAGAAAATCATCACCGAGCCGCTGTCGGAGCACGTAACACTGTTTGGGTCTGTCGTTGGTTTTACGCTGATCTTCTACTTCAATTTTGCCTGGCTGCGCGACCAGGCCTGCACGGTAGTATGTCCCTACGGCCGCTTGCAGGGCGTACTCCTGGACCGCAACTCCGTGGTAGTAGCCTACGACTACCAACGCGGCGAGCCGCGGGAGAAAATCCGTAAAAACCAGGACCGCACCGCTGGCGACTGCATCAATTGCCACCAGTGCGTGGCCGTGTGCCCCACGGGCATCGACATCCGCAACGGTACCCAGATGGAGTGCGTGAGCTGCACGGCCTGCATCGACGCCTGCGACAACATCATGCACAAGGTAGGTTTTGAGCCGGGGCTGATCCGGTATACCTCCGAAAATGCCATCGTGAAAGGTACCTCCCGGCTTTTTACGGCCCGTACCTACGGCTACGTAGCCGTACTGACGCTACTGTGGGCGGTGCTGGGGTACCTGCTCGTGACTCGTACCGACACCGAGACCAACCTGCTGCGCGCCATGGGTACCCAGTACATCGAAAACCCCGACGGCACCGTGAGCAACCTGTATACGTTTAAGATTTTTAATAAAACCAACCGCACCATCCAGCCCACGCTCCGACTGGAGTCGCCCCAGGGTACTTTGCGGTTTGCGGGCGAGCCCGACCTGCACCTAGAAGCGGCGGGCATGAGCCAGGGGATGGTCTTCATTACCATTCCTAAAAGTGAGCTCCGTCACCGCAAAAACCAGATCGAGCTCTCGATGTACGAGGGAAGTACCCGGCTCGAAACATTTAAAACGAATTTCATTGCGCCGGAGGGCGAGTAGTCGGGGCTGGTAAAAAAGAAACAACCTTAGTTATTCAATAGTAAATCAAAGAAGATCATGAAATTAAATTGGGGAACCGGAATTGCGCTGTTGTACATCAGCTTTGTGGTAGGAATGCTTACCCTGGTGACGATGAGCACACGCCAGAAGATCGACCTCGTGGCTGATAATTACTACGAGCAGGAATTGGGCTTTCAGAAAAAAATAGATAAGCAGGAACGGGCCAACGCCCTGTCCGAAAAGCTGCGCTGGGAAGTCACGCAGGCGGGGATTTTGATCAAGTACCCCAGCGCGCTGCTGGCGCTGCCAATCACGGGAAACGTGAAGCTGTACTGTCCGTCCGACAACCGGAAAGATGCGCAGTTTGCAGTACAGCCCGACGCCTCCGGCGAGCAGCTGATCCCGGCTGCGAAGCTACAACCCGGCCGCTACCAGCTCCAGATCGACTGGCAGGCGGGCGACACTACCTACTGGAACGAAGGTACTCTGGGGCTTAGCAAATAAATAACCATGACTACCTGGCTCCCTTACCTGGCTTTTTCGATGGGCCTGCTGAGCAGCTTCCACTGCGTAGGCATGTGCGGGCCCATTGCGCTGGCGTTGCCCATTCACCGGGGTAGCCGGGCGCAGCAGGTACTTGGCCTGCTGGCCTACAATGGCGGCCGCGCCCTTACCTACGCGCTGCTGGGTAGTTTGTTCGGGCTGCTGGGAAGTTCGTTTTTGTGGATGGGGTACTTGCGGTACGTCACGCTGGCTGTGGGGGTACTTATGGTGGGCTACGTGCTGTGGCCCGCTTACCTGGAGCGGCACTTGCGCCCGCCCGGCTGGTGGCAACGGGCCGTGCAGCGCGTCAAAGGCCAGATGGCCCGGCTCCTGGGCCGTCGCCACGTAGGGGGTTGGGTACTGCTGGGTAGTCTGAACGGCCTGCTGCCCTGCGGTATGGTGTACATGGCCGTCATCAGCTCCGTAGCCACGGGCAGCGCCCTGAACGGCGGCCTCTTCATGTTCACCTTCGGGCTGGGTACTTTGCCCGCCATGATGGCCGTGGGGTACTTTAAGCAGTGGTTTACGCCCCCGCTCCGCACGCGGCTCCGTCGCCTCACGCCCTTTCTGCTGGCCCTGGCCGGTACCTGGATCGTGGCCCGCAGCCTGTTCATTCAGCCACCAGGTACCTTGCCGCACGCAGGTACCTCTACCGAAATCCCGGTTTGCCACGGCGCTGGGAAGTAGAGTAGTAGCAGTGGGCAGAGGGCATAGGGTACTTTTACTGTGAATTCAAAGGTACTTTGAGAAAAGTACCCCTAACAAGCTCCCTTTCTCCGCGGGAGAAAGGGCCGGGGATAGAGGCTTTTGAGGTACCTGCGGTCAAAGACCGCGAGACACGCCTTTGTAGTTTACAAACTACGAAGAACGCTGTGCTCCGTACCCATTGCCCCAAACCGTCTGACCCGCGCCCTCTGCTGCTAAAATCAAGTACCCCCGCACCATCTGCCCATTGCCCCATGCCCTCTGCTACAAAGTACCCCATCAGCCCAAAATCATGCTTGATCCTGACGGGCGTCATGTTTTCCGGCGGCGCGGTTCGCGTATTTTGAAGAATATTCAGAAACGACAAGAGCCTTTAAAAAACGCATGGCCATGGATCATCAACTCCTGCAAAAATACAACGTACCCGGTCCCCGGTATACCAGCTACCCTACGGTACCCTATTGGCAAAGTACCCCACCCACGCCCGAGCGCTGGTCCGAGTTGGTCCGGGATACATTCAGTATTACCAACCAGAACCAGGGCATCAGCCTGTACCTGCACATTCCGTTTTGCGAGAGCCTGTGTACCTACTGCGGCTGCAACACGCGCATCACCGTTAACCACAAGGTAGAGCGGCCGTACCTGGAAGCGCTGCTGAAAGAGTGGCAACTGTACCTGGCGGTGTTTGGCGACAAAAAACCCGTGATCCGGGAGCTACACATCGGCGGCGGCACGCCTACCTTCATGAGCCCGGAGCATTTGAAAGAACTCATCACGCGGCTGCTGGCGGGAGCAGAGGTACATCCGCAGGCCGAGTTCAGCTTTGAGGCGCACCCCGGCAATACCACCGACGCCCACCTGGAGGCCCTCTACGAGGTAGGTTTCCGGCGGGTGAGCATCGGGGTGCAGGATTTTAACCCGCTGGTACTTGAGATCATCAACCGCCACCAAACCTACGAGCAGGTAAAACACCTGACCGAAAAGGCGCGGGAGCTGGGCTATACGTCGGTGAACTACGATGTCGTGTACGGCCTGCCGCAGCAGAAGGTTTGCTCCATGACCAACACGATTTTTAAAGTGATCCAGCTCCGGCCCGACCGCATCGCGTTTTACAGCTACGCGCACGTACCTTGGATTAAACCCGGCCAGCGCCGCTTCACCGAAGCCGACCTGCCCGACTCCATGAAGAAGCTGGCCATCTACGAAACCTGTCGCGGCGCGCTGGAAATGGCGGGCTACGAGGACATTGGCATGGACCATTTTGCCCTCAAAACCGACGGCCTCTACCGGGCCTTCGCCGAAGGGCGCCTCCACCGCAACTTCATGGGCTATACCGACACCCAAACCGCCCTGCTCGTGGGGCTGGGTACCTCGGCCATCAGCGACGCCTGGTGGGGCTACGCCCAAAACGAGAAGAGCGTCGAGGCCTACTACAAACGGCTGGAGGCCAGTGAGCTACCCTTTTTCCGGGGGCATGTACATACCCGCGAAGACCTGATCTTGCGGCGGCATATTCAGCATTTGATGTGCCACTTCGAAACCCGCTGGACCGGCGCCAGCGACGTCAGCGAAGGCTTTTACGCGGGCCTGGAGCGCCTGGCCGAAATGGAGCAGGATGAGCTCGTGGAGTTGCAGCCTTACCACCTGCGCGTTACCGAAAAAGGCCGAAATTTTGTGCGGAACATCTGCATGGCTTTTGACGCCCGCCTCTGGAAGGAAGTACCCCAAACCAACCTCTTCAGCCAGATCATTTAAAAAAGCACAAAAACGTATAGGGCTATTTGATCGCTGTCGGGTTCGATGGTAAGAATAAAATATTTATTATAAATAATTGAATAGTAGAACGTTAAACGAAGCGTAGTTTAAAATAATTGGCTAATTGGAAATCGTCCCCTAACTTGGTATGTTAGATTTATATATTAAACATACAGAAGCAATGAAGCGGCATATTGAAATGCTCGATGCACTTTTCAAGCATGCCACGGAAGGTATCGTTGTGGTAGACGGTATGGGGTATATCGTGATGGTGAACCCCAAAGCCCGGCAGATGTTCGGCTACGCCGATGGAGAGCTAGTGGACGAAAAAATCGAGGTACTTGTTCCGAGGCGCCATACCAAGCAGCACGTGCAAAACCGGGTGGGCTACTCACACGGCCCCCACGCCCGGGGTATGGGTAGTGGTTTGGATCTGTTTGCCCGTCGGCGCGACGGCACCGAGTTTCCGGTAGAGGTCAGTTTGAGTCCATTCTCCACCAGCGAGGGCGACTTCGTGGTGAGTTTTGTTATTGATATAACCGAGCGTAAAAAGCAGGAGAACGCCATCTGGGAAGCCAACCTGGAGATCCAGAAGCTGAACTCCGAATTGGAAGAGCGCGTGACGCAGCGTACCCGCGAGCTGGCCGAAGCCCTCCAAAAACTGGAAACCTCGCAGGAAGAAGTGATGCGGGCCCTGGAAAAGGAGCGCGAACTCAACGACATGAAGAGCAAATTCGTGACCATTGCTTCGCACGAATTTCGTACCCCGCTGGCCACCATCCTGTCGTCGGCATCCCTGATTGGCAGGTACCCCCTGAGCGAGGACGAAGACAAACGCCAGAAACACGTGCACCGGATCAAGGCGGCCGTTACCAACCTCACGGAGATCCTGAACGACTTCCTCTCGATTGGTAAGCTGGAAGAAGGCCGGGTACAGTCCGTTCAGGTGCGGTTTGATTTAATGGCTTTTTGTCATGAATTGATCGAAGGCCTGCGAGGCTTGTGCAAGGAAGGGCAGTGGATTGAGTACAAGCACGAGGGCCCGACGGAGCTCTGGCTTGACAAGCAGCTCCTCCGCAACGTGCTCATCAACCTGCTATCCAATGCCATCAAGTACTCCGAGCCGGGAAGGGTGATTCGCCTGCATTCCCGCACCGACGTAGCAACGGTGTATTTTGAGATTGAAGACCGGGGTATCGGCATTCCGGAAAAAGATCAACCTTACGTATTTGACCGGTTCTTCAGAGCCCATAACGCCGGCAATGCGCAGGGTACCGGGCTAGGCCTGAATATTGTTAAAAAGTACATTGACCTGCTCGGCGGAGAGGTTACTTTCAAGAGTATCGCCGGTAAGGGTACTACATTTTATGTACAGCTTCCCCATCACCGGCACGAGCTGGTTTAATCAACGCCCTGAGCATGCATACCAAAAGAATATTACTGATTGAAGATAATCCGGAAATGCGGGACAATACGGCCGAAATTCTGGAACTGGCCCACTTTGAAGTCATCACCGCCGAGAACGGAAAAGAGGGCGTGAAACTGGCCAAACAAACCCAGCCGGACCTCATCATTTGCGACATCATGATGCCCGAGCTGGATGGCTACGGGGTACTTCACATGCTTAGCAAAGACGACAAAACGGCACCCATTCCTTTTATATTTCTGACGGCCAAAGCCGAAAAAAATGATTACCGCAAAGGCATGACCATGGGTGCCGACGACTACCTCACGAAGCCCTACGACGACGTAGAGCTGCTGAGCGCGGTAGAGATGCGGATTCAGAAAAGCGAGCGGATCAAAGCCGAATTTCGCCGCACTGCCGAGGGCCTCGACCAGTTCATTGAGGAAGCGCGCTCGTTTGATTCGCTCAGCAAGCTGGCCGAAGACAAAAAAGTGAAGCACTTCCGCAAGAAGGATACCGTATATACCGAAGGCAGCTACCCGACGGGGATTTTCTTTTTGCAAAAAGGAAAAGTAAAAGCCTACAAAGCCAACGAGTTTGGCAAGGAGTACATCACCGACTTGTACAAAGAGGGCGATTTTTTTGGCTACGTAGATTTATTGCAGGGCGTAGCCTACCAGGAAACCGCCGTGGCCCTCGAAGAAGCCGAAGTATCCGTTATTCCCAAAGATGATTTTTTTAGCCTGCTGCAAGGCAGCCGGGAGGTAGCTTCCAAGTTTATCAAGATTCTATCCAACGAAATCATGGAGCGCGAAGAGCGGCTGCTGCAGCTGGCCTACAACTCCGTGCGGAAGCGCGTGGCCGAGGCGCTGGTGATGCTCGTAAACCGCTACCAGGAAGATAAAAACAAACCGTTCTCGATGGCCATCACGCGCGAGGACATTGCCTCGCTGGTAGGTACCGCCACCGAAACGGTGATCCGCACGCTATCCGATTTCCGGGAAGAAAAGCTCGTGGAGATGAAGGGTAGTTTGATCACGATCCTGAACTACGACAAGCTGGTGCGGATGCGGAACTGAACAAATATAAAGTACCTCAGCCGGATTGTTCCCACGCCCGGATTTGCCGCACCAGCACTTCGTTGATGCGCTCGTAGCTTTCGTGGGTCCAGCCCGCCACGTGGGGTGTAAGTACCACGCGGTCAGAGGCGCGCAGGTAGTCGAAGGTACTTTGCTGGGCGGGCGTGAGCCGGTCCAGCTTTTCGTTTTCCAGCACATCCAGGCAGACGCCCCGGAGCTTGCCACTTTCCAGCCCGTGCACCACGGCTTCCAGGCTTACTACCTCTCCCCGAGACACATTGATCAAATAAAAAGGCTTTGCAAAACGCGCGATGAAGGCCGCGTCGATGAGCGAGCGGGTAGCCTCGGTGAGTGGTACGTGCAGGCTCAGGATGTCGGCCTCAGCCATGATCTGTTCCAGGGTACTTTCCTGGGCGTAGGCATCGCCGTAGTGGTCGCGGTACTTGTCGTAAGCCAGTACCCGGCAGCCAAAGCCGCTCAGTCGGCGGGCGGTTGCGCTGCCGTTGTTGCCGTAGCCTACCAGGCCTACGGTCTTGTCCATGAGCTCGGTACCCCGGTTTCCTTCCCGGTCCCAGGTACCTTGACGTACCTGCCGGTCGGCCTTTAGAATATTCGCCATCAGGCCCAGCAGCATCCCAACCGCCTGCTCGGCCACGGCGTCGCGGTTGCCCTCCCCGGCGTGAAAAAGCTGAATATGCCGGCCTTGTACAGCTTCCAGGTCAATGAGGTCCAGTCCCGCCCCCGCTCGGGCAATGAAGCGCAAACGTGCAGCCTGCGCCAACATTTCCCGGTCGACGCGGGTTTTACTTCGAATGATTAATCCCTCGAACTGGGGCAAAGCACTGAGGATATCTTCGCGTCGGAAATGAGGGTGGTAGGCGTAGGACCAACTGTTCTCTTCCAGCCGGGCAAAAAGAGAAGGATGCATCTCGTCAGCGATCAGTATTTTCATGCGAGCGGTGAATTTTCGTAACTTGCCCTTTAATTAAAAGACAAAAGTAAAAAGAAATAGCTAGCTGGGCCTTTTTAATGCCGGGGAAGATGTACGGAAGTGCCGCTCCAGGTACCTTGAAAAACCTTCTTTGGGCAGGCCCCGTGCCACGTAAAACCTACTTTTATTTGTACATGCATGAGTGAGGAACAAATAGAAAAACCCCTGATCGGGATAAGCCTGGGCGATTACAACGGAATAGGCCCGGAAGTAATTTTAAAAGCCCTGGAAGGAAATAAATTAGCTAGTTTTTGTACGCCCATTGTGTACGGGTCGCTGCGGGTACTTAACCGGTACAAACACATGCTGAATATGAAAGAGTGGACGTTGCAGGGGATTCAGCGGCCCGAGCAAGCCAGCGGAAAACACAGCAATGTCATTACCTGCTGGAACGACAGCCAAACCGAAGTGGAACCCGGCAAAATAACGCCCGAAGCCGGCCAAGCGGCTTTGGCCTGCCTGAGCCGGGCCGTCAGTGACCTGAAAGACGGAAAGATCCACGCCCTGGTGACGGCCCCCATCAATAAAGATAATATTCAGAGCGAAGAATTTAAATTTCCCGGGCATACCGAGTACCTGGCCCACGCTTTTGGGGCCAAAGAAGCGCTCATGTTCATGGTCGCGGGCGACTTCCGGGTGGGGGTACTTACCGGGCATATCCCGCTGGACAAAGTACGGTCGCAGCTGACGCCGCCGCGCCTCACCGAGAAGATCAACCAAATGCTTACCTCGCTGCGGAAAGACTTCGGGATTCAGAAACCGCGCCTGGCGGTGCTGGGCCTTAACCCGCACGCGGGCGAAAACGGTCTGCTGGGTCGGGAGGAGCAAGACATCATTGAGCCCGTGCTCGCGGACTTCCGGCAGCGGGGCCAGCTGGTATTCGGGCCTTTTCCGGCCGACGGCTTCTTTGCGGCCCGTACCTACCGCAGCTACGACGCGGTGCTGGCCATGTACCACGACCAGGGCCTGATTCCCTTCAAGACCATCGCTTTCAACGAGGGCGTCAACTTCACGGCGGGCCTCAAGGCGGTACGTACCTCACCCGACCACGGCACGGCTTACGACATCGCCGGGCAGGACAAAGCCGAGCCCGGCTCGATGCTACAGGCTATCTACCTGGCCAGTGACGTATCCCGCTACCGCCGGGAGATGGCCGTGATTGAAAAAAACGCCTTAACCAGCAAACCGCAACCCTCCGAAAACCAGCACCCGGCAGGTAAGCAACACCAACGCAATAAATCCTAAAAACAACCCCATGCTCAAATCCATGACCGGCTACGGAGTAGCTACCGTCGAAGCCGACACCTTTACCATTACCATCGAAATTAAAACGCTCAATTCGAAATTTCTTGATATTTACTGCCGCATCCCTAAGAATTTTTCGGAGCGGGAAATCGAGGTTCGGAATAGACTTACGCAGGTACTGGAGCGGGGCAAAGTGGAGTTTACGATGACTTACCAGCAGACGGGCGAAGCCGCCGGAGCCTCGGCAGTGAACCGTCCTCTTATCAAAGCGTACTTCAACGATCTGCGGCAAACGGCCGAAGAGCTGGCTTTTGAGCCCGATCCTACCGAACTGCTGCGGATTGCCCTCCAACTACCCAACGCCTACAGTACCGAAGTAGCCAAAGAAGAACGCCGAAGCCACGATTGGACGGTCATTAAGCAGGCCTTGGAAGAATCTTTGCTGAAGTGTGATCTGTTCCGCCAGCAGGAAGGAAAGCTCACCGCCGATAAGCTTCAGGAGTACATCACGACCATCCGGACGCTCCTGGAGCAGGTCGTAGCGCAGGATTTGCACCGCATTCCGGCCGTGCGCGAGCGCTTGGAGAAGCAGGTACGTGACCTGCTCTCGGACGATAACTTCGACCCTAATCGCTTCGAGCAGGAGCTGATCTACTACATCGAAAAGTACGATATTTCGGAAGAAAAAGTACGGCTTAACAACCACCTGGACTATTTCCTGGAAACCCTCCATGCTTCCGACAGCAACGGCAAAAAGCTAAACTTTATTTCGCAGGAAATTGGCCGCGAGATAAACACCATCGGCTCCAAGGCCAACGATGCGAGCATTCAGCGGCTGGTGGTGCAAATGAAAGACGAACTGGAAAAGATCAAAGAACAGACAATGAATGTAATCTAAGGCGCTTCAGCGCCTTAGATCTTAGTTGTTGCGGTGTTGTTTCTGAAGCTGACGAATGAGCTGCTCCGTAGCATTCTTGAGAAGTACCGCCCATTCGTCCCCTTTTTCGGACGCAAAAGGGTCATTTCCCGGAATGCCCAGTTTGATATTCAGGGATTTTTCGTTGACGGGATGATTGGTCTCCTGCTTAAGGTAGAAGTCGGCGTAGATGATATCGCCTTTATAAAAACGCCGAATACGGGCGATGGAATCTTCGATGCGTTGCAGAAAACCTTCGTCTAGTTCTAGGTCAACGGCTTGTATATCAAGCCGAATGCCTTCAATATTCATATTATAATTCATACAATTGCTGATTTAAGTAGTTGCTTAAATAAATTTATCCTAATAGAAAAGCGTACGCTCTATTTTTACACCAAGAGCCCGGGCACCTACTTTTTACTCCCTAAGATAACCGTCAGGAAGAGGCTATTGTTTTCTGCCACTTGCTTGAACCTAAATAGGTTAGTTCTTTAGTGAAGCCTGGTGAAGGAATTTCATAGGATTTTTTTTGAAAGGAAGGGTAGGGACCAGGCGGGTACTTCTTTTCAAGCGTACCAGGGAACATTTACCCCAAGGTGAAGAAGAACATCCATTGCGTTTGGGCTATCCTGGTAAAGTACCTTCCGGCCAAGCTTGGTGGAGGTACCTTTTTTATATATGGCTATTCAATCAAAACGCCCGGACACCTTTTATCAGCAGCACGATACGCTGACGCTCGCCCAAAAACTGCTAGGCAGTGAGCTGGTACACGATAGCCCCGAAGGCCGCACGGCGGGTATCATCGTGGAAACGGAGGCCTACCTGTGGGGCGACCCGGCCTGCCATGCCTACCGCCGCCAAACT
This sequence comes from Rhabdobacter roseus, assembly GCF_014202275.1. Classification (GTDB taxonomy): domain Bacteria; phylum Bacteroidota; class Bacteroidia; order Cytophagales; family Spirosomataceae; genus Rhabdobacter; species Rhabdobacter roseus. Next base: position 1,062,147 of record NZ_JACHGF010000001.1, read on the forward strand.
ACCCGCAACGCCGCGATGTTTGGCCCGCCGGGTACCTTGTACGTGTACCTGATCTACGGAATGTACCATTGTGTCAATGTAGTGAGCGGCGCTATAGGCATAGGAGAAGCGGTGCTGATCCGGGCGCTCGAGCCTACCGAAGGCCTGGATCTGATGCGGGCACGGCGGCAGGAAAGGTACCTGGTGGCGGGCACCAAAAGCAAGCCACTTTCCGATAAAGAGCTCTGTAGCGGGCCGGCAAAGCTGGTGCAAGCCATGGGCATACGGTTGGCCGAGCATAACTTTTCCTCCCTCACGCAGGGGCCTCTCTTTGTTTCCTCTCCCTTCTCCGCTGCTGCTGCTGAGATCGTGACGACTACCCGCATTGGCATCACGCAGGGAGCGGATCTACCGTATCGTTTTTACGTGAAAAATAATCCCTTTGTGAGTAAACGTTAAGTAACGGGGTCTTTTTTGATGTAAGAATTGCTATACTAACTAAATACTGCAAGGAAAGGGAATGAAAGCTATACGCACGGTGCCCGTTTGTCGAAAAATCCCTAACTTTCATGCTCAAATGGGTACCTGAATGAAAAATAGTCCTCCGTCGATACGTATTTGTGTAGGGATACTTTTTTTCCTTTCCTTCTCGTCAGTAGCGCAGGAAACGGGCGTTTACGCAACCATACAAGTACTTGAAAAGCAGACTCCTTCTTTTGCTCGGGATACACAGCTCATTCAGCAATACTATGAGGCGGCCTTACTAAATCGATTTGAAAATTTACAGCATGTAAGTAATTATGCTCAGGAGGCGCTGAAACTGTCTGAAAAGTGGAAGTGGGAGAAAGGGATCGTGCTGGCTTACGATGCGTTGGGTTACTATCACTTGACAAATGGCGATTTTGACATCCTTTTGGATCTAGCTAATGCCAATACGGCTTTGGCCGAGAATCTGGAAATGCCCATCTATACAGCTAATGCGCAACGATTTAAGGCGGAGATTTATTCCGAATACCAGATATGGGATTCAGCTAGTGTGAATTTCAACCGTGCCCTGAAAGTGTATCAAGCCCAAGCAAATGATAGCTTGGTGGCGATATGCTACGAAAACATGGGCAATATGTACCGTCAGAAAAAGGAACCCGCCGAAGCGATGCGTTACTACCGCATGGCCTACGGGCTATTTGATACCTTAAAGTCCGATTGGGGTAAGGCCACCGTCATCAAAAGCGAAGGGTACCTCTATATAGTCGAAAAGCTATTTGCCAAAGCCAAGGAGCCGCTATATCATTCGTTGAGGCTATTTAATAAAATTAAAAACCGATACGGCCAGCTCGACGCCCTGAACGACATTGCTAACATGTACTACCTGACCAAAGAGTATGACAAGGCCATTGAGGTAGGAGAGCAGGCTTTGCACCTCACGGAGTTTTACCATTCTAACAAGCACATGACCTGGGCCCTGACTACCCTGTATCGCTCCCACAAAATCCTGGGGAATATCCCCGAGGCGTTGCGGTACCTGGAGCAGGTCTCCTTTAATAGAATGCATACCCAGGTTGAGGACTTCAAGCGGCGCTTCTTGTTTTATCAACTTGTTTACGAGAACCAGCGTAAAGACGCCACCATCAAGCAGAGTATTATCGACAAGCAGGAAACGACCCAACAGTTTCTGTACGGTTTTTCGGCATTGGGGCTTTTTTTGGTGGGAATCCTGTGGCGAAACAACCGGGTACTTCGGCAAAAAAATGCGGACATCAGCAAGGCGCTCGTAGACGGCCAAACCCTGGAAAGAAAACGCGTAGCGGCCGAGCTCCACGATAACCTGGGAGGTACCTTGGGTACTATTATGTGGTACCTGCGGGGGCTGGACAAAAAAGCACTCTCGACCGAGGAGCAGGAAATCTACGAAGACGTACAGAGTATGATTAATGGCGCTTACGAGGAGATTCGGGCGCTGTCCCATAACCTGCTCCCGCAGGAGCTTGAGAAGGAAGGCCTCGTGCAGGCACTCGAGCGGCTCGTGCACAAGCTCAACGAAAGTAATAACATTCGGTTTGAGCTAAAAGTAAATGGTTTAAAGGATAGGCTGGGCCGCAAAACGGAATTTGAGCTCTACAGCATGACGCTGGAGCTCACCAACAATATATTCAAACATTCGTCAGCTTCCTACGCGGTGGTGTCACTGGTAGAAACTGAGAGCCAAATCATGCTGACCATCACCGACGACGGGCAGGGGATAAAAACGAACGACATGAAAGGGGTGGGCCTGCGCAATGTCAGGAATCGAGTCGAAAGCCTGAACGGAACGCTTTCCCTGGCCAATGAATCGGGCATAGGTACCCACGTGGGTATCCAGATTCCTAAAAAGCAGAAGGGCTAAGGTACCCGAGCGGCGTTTTGGAGACTGGGCCGGATTTGGTATATTTGTCAGCGAAGGTACCTTCGCCGGGCGGTATTTCAGCTTCTTAGTTGCAACCTGTACTAGTTCTATTTGAATCCTTCCATCAACATACAGTTGGCGCGTTTCGCCTACCTTCGCAGCATGTGCTCTCACGTGCCGGGTAGGCACTGACTTTTCGGGCCCGCTTCACCGCGCGGGTTCTGTCGTTTTCTTTTTTCCTTCCATTTCATTTTATCAGCCCAAATAGTATGGATAAAATCCTGGTTATTGGTATGGGCAAGGTAGGCTCTTTAGTAGGTACCTTGCTTAGCAAGCAGTTTGACGTAACGGGTTTCGACAAAGCCCAGCCCGCTACGGCCTTAGCGTTCCCGACGCTTCGGGGAGACGTGAGCGATACGGATTCGCTGTTAGAAACGCTGAAGAACTTCGACGCCGTCGTATCCTGTATGCCTTATAATTTAAACCTACCCATTGCCCGGGCCGCCTACCAGCTGGGAATTCACTACTTCGACCTCACCGAAGATGTGCCTACCACAACGGCCATTCGGGAAATGGCCCAAGATAGTCAGGGTGTAATGGCACCCCAGTGCGGCCTGGCACCGGGTTTCATCGGCATCGTAGGTTCCGACCTCGCCAAGCGTTTCAGCAAGCTGCGCGACATCGAGCTGCGCGTGGGCGCTCTGCCCAGGTACCCTAACGGGCTCATGGGGTACTCCTTTACCTGGTCGCCGGCGGGGGTCGTGAACGAATACATCAACGACGCCGAGGTGATTCATAACGGCGTACGGAAGATGGTACCTTCCCTGGATGGCATCGAGGTCATCAACATTGAGGGGCAGGAGTTCGAGGCCTTTAGTACCTCCGGCGGGCTGGGAACCATGTGTGAAACGTACGAAGGGCAGGTGGACACCATGAACTACAAGACGATCAGGTACCCCGGCCACTGCAAGCTGATGCGGTTCATGCTGTACGAATTGATCCTGAAAGACAAACGCGAGCTCATTGAACAAATACTTACCGAAGCCAAGCCGCCCGTGCAGCAAGATGTGGTGTACGTGTATGCCGTGGTGGAAGGTTGGAAAGGCCAGCAGCTGGAGCGGGAGGAGTTTTACCGGGCCTACCACCCCATCACCATCGACGGGCAGCACTGGCGGGCCATTTCCTGGACTACCGCGGCTTCCATTGCGGCGGTGGTAGAAATGGTGGCCGCGGGTACCCTGCCCCAGCGGGGCTTTCTGAAGCAGGAGGATATTCCGCTGCAGTACTTCCTCGAAACCCAGAATGGCAGCTATTTTAAAGATTGAACCGGGCGAGTACTTCTGCAACAAAATACGTTGCCGATAACTTGAACCCACAAATATGAAGTAAGCAAGTATGGAAGCTATTCTTAAAAAACTCAATATTCAGTCCCAGAGCCCCGGCCTAAGTACCGGGCAGCAGAGCTGGGAGGGCCGCGGACCGCTCCTGGAATCGTACTCTCCCGTGGACGGCCAGCGCATTGCCTCGGTCCACGAAGCGAGCCGGGAGGATTACGACCGTGTCATTCAGAAAGCCCAGGAAGCCTACCAGGCCTGGCGACAGGTACCTGCGCCCAAACGGGGAGAAATAGTACGCCAAATGGGCGAGCGCTTCCGGGCTTACAAAACCGAGCTGGGTACTTTGGTGAGCTACGAAATGGGCAAAAGCTTGCAGGAAGGCCTGGGCGAAGTACAGGAGATCATTGACATCTGTGACTTTGCCGTGGGGCTGTCGCGGCAGCTGTACGGGCTCACGATGCACAGCGAGCGGCCCAGCCACCGCATGTACGAGCAGTGGCATCCGCTGGGGGTAGTTGGCATTATCTCAGCCTTCAATTTTCCCGTGGCCGTTTGGTCCTGGAACGCCATGCTCGCCTGGGTATGCGGGGACGTGTGCGTGTGGAAACCCTCCGAAAAAACACCGCTGACGGCCCTGGCCTGCCAGCAGGTCATTCGGGAGGTACTTGAAAGCAACGAAGTACCCGAAGGCGTATCCTGCCTCATAACGGGCGGACGCTCGGTGGGAGAATGGCTGGCCAACGATGTACGCGTGCCGCTGGTATCGGCCACGGGAAGTACCCGCATGGGCAAGGCCGTGGCCGAAGCCGTGGGCCGTCGGCTCGGGCGGAGCCTGCTCGAGCTGGGGGGAAACAATGCCATCATCGTGGCACCCTCGGCCGACCTCGAGGTGGCTATTCCGGCCATTGTGTTTGGGGCGGTAGGTACCGCCGGGCAGCGCTGTACCTCCACGCGGCGGCTGATTGTACACGCGAGCATCTACGACGAGGTAAAAGAGCGCTTGTCCAAAGCCTACGGCCAGTTGCGCATTGGCGACCCGCTGGATGAGCACCAGCACGTGGGCCCCTTGATTGATACTACGGCGGTGGAAAGCTACCAGGCCACGGTGGCGGAAATTGAGCAATCAGGAGGGTACTTTGTGGTAGCCCCCAGGGTACTTGACGGGCCAGGCTACGAGTCAGGCTGCTACGTGGCTCCCTGCATAGCGGAGGTAGCGCCTACTGCCGCCATTGTGCAGCACGAAACCTTTGCGCCCATCCTGTACCTGATCCGGTACGAGACCCTCGAAGAGGCCATAGCCATCCAAAACGGCGTTCCGCAGGGACTTTCATCGGCCATTTTTACCCTGAACGTCCGGGAGTCGGAGTTGTTCCTGTCACAGGTTGGCTCCGACTGTGGCATCGCCAACGTCAACATAGGTACCTCAGGGGCGGAGATTGGCGGCGCCTTTGGCGGCGAAAAAGAAACCGGCGGGGGGCGCGAGTCGGGCTCGGATGCCTGGAAAGTCTACATGCGTCGCCAAACCAACACCATTAACTACGGTACGGCGCTGCCGCTGGCGCAGGGGATTAAGTTTGAGGTGTAGTATTTATGTAAGAATCAATATCTTTGCCAATAGGTACCTGATACCTATTGGCTTTTTTATATATCCAACTTTTTATCTTGTAGTATGAGTCTTCCTCATGACAAAAAATTCCGGCTGTCTACCCAACAGATCGCCTCAACGGTGGCCGGGGAAGTAGTGATTCTAAATCACGAAAAAGGCGTCTACTACGGCCTCGACGAGGTAGGTGCTGCGGTATGGGATGCCCTGGAAGCCGAGCCCCAAACCGTAGCCGAGCTCTGTAACCTCATCATGCAAGAGTACGAGGTAGATACCGACACCTGCCAGCAGGACATCGAAGCTCTACTGCAGGATTTGCTGAAAGAAGGGCTCCTTGAGCTGGCCAACTGATGAAAAATGGGAAAACTACGGACGTACTGGAGTCAATGGCGAGCGTTGTCCGCTTCCCGGCGTAGGCAGTTTCTGAAAGCCTCGGTCTGTCTGATTAGCATCAAGCTGGCACTTCATCTCTTTTCTTTTTCGGTATTCAAGCGGCTGTTTGGGCTCGCCGTGAAGCAAGTACCTTCCCGGTCTGACGTGGCGGCCGGGTACCTTGACGACACCGTGTGGGCAGTACGGTCGGCGGCCTATCACCTGCCGCTGTCGCTGATGTGCTTGCCGCAGGCGTTGGCCGTCAAGTACCTCCTGCGCGGGTTGCCGGGCCTGTCGCTCCACATTGGGGTACAGCAAAACGCTACCGATGGCTTTGCCGCCCACGCCTGGATAGAAAGTAGTACGTCCGGAAGCATCATCATTGGCGATTGGCCCCAAACCGTATCCTATCGCCCCCTATGGGTGTGGGTGTGAGAATAGAACCGTACAAAATATCAACCCATGCCCCAGTTATATACCAAACTACCCTCCCTGTATCATAGGCTTCTGCCAGAGCTGGCCCAGCGGGAAGTACCTGCCGAAACCTTTGCTACCTGCGACAACTGCGTCCTTTGCCAAAAGGAAGGCAGCCCCTACCTCGGCACCAAATGCTGCACCTACTACCCCGAGCTCCCCAACTACCTGATTGGCGGAATCTTGCAAGACGAACGCCCCGAAATGCAGGAGGGCAAGCGCCGCCTACGCGCCATCATAGCCTCCCGGCTGGGAGTTACCCCGTACGGGCTTGTTCATCCGTTTCAATATGCTTTGCTCGATAAAACCATCCGTAATAGTCGGCAAAACCAGTACGATTGGACCCGAGAAGAGGTGGCTACCTTGCGCTGTCCCTTCTACAACCAGGGCTGGTGTACCGTGTGGGACTACCGCGAGCACTGCTGCTCCACGCATTTCTGTACCTCCGTAGGGGGCGAAGCCGGCCAGAAGTTCTGGAATGCCCTCGACGAGCACCTGCTTAGCATTGAGCAGAGCTTGTCGCGCCACGCGCTGCTGGAGCTGTCGTTTCCCGTCGAGCAGCTACAAAGCCAACGGGTTGCTTCGGATAAACTCAACCTGGACAATGCCATCGGACAGGTAAATGAGCCTACTTATAGCCAGCTGTGGGGTACCTGGGCCGGGCGAGAGGAAGAGCTGTACCAGATGGCGTACCAATGCATCAGTACCTTGAGCCAGCAAGAAGTGATGCGTACTTTGGGCGTGCAGGGTGAGCTCCAGTACAAGCAGTTAGCCCATTGGCAGCGGGCCTTTCTGCAACCCGAAATCCCCGAGCATTTAAGCCTTAATAAAGAACTGAAGGTAGAACCCCTTCCTACGGGCGAGGTCGAGCTCAAGACCTCTGCGGGGAGTTTTAAAGTACCGGGGCTCGTGTACCGCATGCTGCTAAAACTGGATACAAATTATACCGTGGATTCCCTCGAAGAGTCACTGGCCCCCTTTGGTTTTCATTTTAAGCAAGAGTATCTCCATACTCTTTTCTTCATGAAGGTAGTTGTACCGGCTGAGGCGTAACGTCCAGGTCTTTGCATGCCATCAGAAAAAAAGTGCCCAAAAGGTTACTCGTATAGCCAAGTACCGTTAGGCGTTTTTTTGTCTAACAGGTTTTCTGGCGGACAGCTTCTTTAGGACGTCGATTTTACCTGCCAGCACCTCTTCAAACAAAGTTTTTAAAGCTAAATCTTGCCAATTATTTACTTTTTTTTGGGATTTAGTAAACGGTAAGAAGCCTTTTTTCTTAATCTGAAAAATAGAAATATTTATTTGGTTCACAGGCCCCTATTTTTAGAATATTTATATTTCCAGGAGGGCCCATCCAGAAAGTATAGATGTTTGATAAGGCACTGATAGAGAACAACTTATTGGGTAAAAAACGGAACGGTTTTTTGATAGCGTCCCTTTAATAAGTAGAAAAAGCGCAGCTCTGGTGTTAGAAGAAACTAATTGTACTTATTTGAGTAAAGATGGTATTTTATACTATCATATATCCCTACAAGATGGGTAGTCAGGCAGGAAAGGCAACACAACGTTCATTTGCATTATTAAAACGTTCATTTGCATTATTAAATTGCATCCGCTATAATTGAATGCAAATTGAGTAGAAGTAAATCAGTGAACTTGTAAATTACATAGCGTAGGGGAGACATTTAGTGGTGTAGGAAAGATGTGGTAAGCAAGGTAGCTGGGTGCGGTTGCTCAAAGAGTAAAACAATTGAGTATTATAGTATCAACGTTACAAAACATCTTTATGAAGAACTCTACACTGCTAAAGTGTCCATCTAGGGTATATACCCTCTGGACTTTCCTCACACTGCTCCTTGCTACTTCTTTCTCCGGAGCCTCTTTTGCCCAAACGGTTACTCCTTGCTATAGGCCCATTATCGGGGCAGGCGTACAGGCACGCGTTATTCAAAACGGTGTAGTTGATGTAAATTCGAGCGCCTTTTCTCCTCTAAGTAATATATCCGATGGCAATGCCAGCAACTACGCTACCAACCAGACTGTTCTGGGTGTAGTAGACCAAGTGGGGGTCTCGGTGCTCAGTAGTATGACCTACCCGGCAGGCTGGCGGGCTGGTTTTGTGGTAGAAGTTACGGGGGGCTTACTCAGTGCGGGCGTACTTGATGCTATCTCCATCCAAACGCTTAATAACGGGACGGTCGTAGATACCAAGACTAGCGGGACGGGCCTGGGCGTAACGCTGCTGGGCGCGGGTGCTTCTGGTAAACTTTACCTGAATTTTGCCAGCAGCGGCGCTTTTAACGAAGTACGTTTCCTACTTACCAGTGCCGTAGCACTCAATTTGGCCGCTAATTCGCTCCGGGTCTACCACGCCATGGCGTTTGATCCTAACTGCGGCTACGAAGATTCGAACAATATCTGCGAAGATCAGATTGCGGGGCCGGGTACGGTAGTGAACTACAATGCCGGTTTGTTGAACGTACTGGGTAGTTTGACAAATCGTGACAACATTATCAATGGTAATAAAAATAGTTCTGCGCAGCTGACGCTTCCCGCAGGTACTAGCTTGTTAAGTACTCCCATCTACGTGGGCGTTACGGATTTGTACCACGTGTATCCTTCGGGGAACAAAGCCGGATTCGTGATCCGGGCTAATTCCGCCCTGCTCTCGGCTACGGTACTTAATAATGTTAAGATTCAGACTTATTTGTTTGGCGATTTGGTAGGTGAAGCTACTTTCGATAATGGAAATGGGCTCCTTAGCCTGAATGCTTTATCTTTTGGTGCTAACGACCGGAAAAAGTTAGAGTTTACCTCACCGGGTAAATTCAACGAAGTACGGATTGTCTTTGGTAGCGGCATTGATGTCAATACGGCTGCAGTGGACATATACTATGCGTACGAAAGCGGGCCTGATTGCGGCGATTGCCGTAGCTACTTTACTGATGCTAGTCCAACTCCTGCTGGAGCTATTGCAGGCTCAATTATATCCACCAATAACTATCCAGGGTGTACGCCAGTTGTTCTTGTAAATGCGTGTAATTGGACGGGCGCCTTTGGGCTACTTAGTGGGTTAACCAATGGCGTAACAAATGGATCTAATGTACTAACTCCTTCCCAAAGCGATTTTGCCAGAGTTACGGTGAATGTGGGCGCTTTAGGGGCAGGGGCCAGACTCACAGTAGCTTCATCGAGCCTTCAGCCTGCTAATTCATTTGCTGGTTTTGAAATAGCCCGAGATAATAATGGTCTACTGGGCTTACTGGACGTGAGTGCTCTGGGAGGAATCACTGTGCGTGCCTTCAATGGCACTACCGAAGTAGGTGCTATTTCCGGTGCTGCACTTTTAAATGTAGGCTTACTAACAGGCACGGGAGGAAGGACTGTCATTGGTTTCCGCCCCTCGGCTCAATATAATCGTTTAGTTTTTGAAGTTAACTCAGGGTTGGTTTCGGCCGATATAGAGTACCGTGTATATAACGCTTTTGTGATTCTGGATGATGATGGAGATGGTGTTCCTAACTGTATCGATCAGTGCCCTACTGGTGACGACTCCATTGACTCTGACGGTGATGGTATCCCCGACTGTAACGATGCGTGCAACGGTTCCAATAACAAGTCGGCCCTGATTGATACCGACGGCGACGGCCTCTTCAACAACTGCGATACCGATAGCGACAACGACGGCATCCCCGATAGCGTAGAAGATACCAACGGCAACGGCGACCCGAACGACGACGACGCCGATGGGGATGGCATACCCAACTACCTGGATCTGGATAGCGACAACGACGGTATTCTGGATCTGTACGAGTCGGGCCTGACGCCGGAGCAAATCCAAGCGAATGATCCCGATGGCAACGGAGTACTGAATGGACAGAATCCGGTGGCTGTAACCACTCCGCGTGATACCGACGGGGATGGCGTACCCGACTACCTGGATCTGGATAGTGACAATGACGGTATTCTGGATCTGTACGAAAGTGGTATCACGGGCTACGTCGATGCCAACAACGACGGGGTAGTAGATGGCCCTGACGCCGATAACGACGGTATCCAGGATAGCGTCGACAACGACGATGCCACCTTCGGCTCACCGGGCGCTCCCAAACCACGCGATACCGATGGCGATAATGTACCTGACTACCGCGACCTCGATAGCGACAATGACGGTATCAACGATATTATAGAAAGCGGAATTCCGGGCTTAATCGATGCCAACAACGACGGTATCGTGGACGGCCCCGATGCCGACGGAGACGGTATCCAGGATAGCGCCGACAACGACGACGGAGTCTTTGGCTCGCCGGGTAGCACGCTGCCGGTAGATACCGACAACGATAACGTACCTGACTACCGCGACCTCGATAGCGACAACGACTCCATCAGTGACCTGGTAGAAAGTGGCCAGACGGGCTACCTTGATGCCGATGATGATGGCGTTGTGGATGGCCCTGATACCGACGGTGATGGTATCCAGGATAGCGTGGATGGCAGCCCTACCTTTGGCGATGCTGGTACTACGGATCCGCGCGATACAGATAATGACGGTACACCGGATTACCGCGACCTCGATAGTGACGGTGACAATACCTTCGACATTGACGAGAATGGCTACGGCGACCTGGATGGTAATAACGACGGTACGATCGACAACCCCGAAGATCCAGACGGAGACGGTATTGCTAACAACGACGGCCTCGACTTCAAACCCGATGACTTTGGTGGACTGGGCGAAGGACCACGTGCATTACCTGATCTTATTGCATCGCTTCTGGCTAACGGATCGACATTGGATCAGAACCAAGAACGTGATGTGGTCATCACGATCATCAACCAAGGTGCTGGTGCAACCACGGCCCCGGTTACGTTCGAGATACCAAAGATCAACCCGACATTTAGCATCTCGATCGATCCTAATGCTATTACAGCCGACGTATTGGGGGGCACTGCTGTTGCAAACAGTGAATGGACGTTCGTTGAACAAGGTTCACGATATCTAGTAACCTTGAATGAGCCTAACAGTATTCAGCCGGGCGCAAATAAACGCCTCGTCATAAGGATTACGGCCACGGGTACCAAAACTTCTACCGCTACGCTCACAGTGCAAGTGTTCGAAGGAACGGGCGGCGGCGAAACCCCGGTCACTAATAATATTGGAACGTACAAAATAGGCATCAACCAATAATTAGCAACATACTATGAAAAAAGTATTTTTAAGTTTGATTTCACTGGCTCTGCTAGTAAGTACATACTCGAGCGTTATGGCGCAGGATCCTTCGATCAATGCGCTACAGGTAGCGCCAGATCCGATCCTGCAATACGAAACGGGTACTATTACGGTGAACTTTTCGGTAGGAGGCAGCGGGGCCATACCGGCAGGAAATATTATCCTGCAAGTTTCGACTCCCAACTCGTATCTACCAGACCCCGCAGATGGGCCCCTTATAACCGGTACCGCGGCGGGCTTATTTACGTGGGTATACGATGCGCCCAATCGCACTTTAAATGGCACGAATAATGTAATACTAAATCCGGGTGATGGGGGTCTGGTTGATATCCAAGTTCGTGGTTTTGTAATTACGGCTCCAAGCTTCGATAACACTATTGCCAATCTTCTATTTCCTTTTGGCGCACCAAACGGTAATAGTATCGGCAATGATAACTTAGTGGCTGGGGGAAGGGTGGCAGCAAACCCCGCCCCCGTGAAGCTGGTCACCTTTACCGCGAACAAAGAAGCCCAAACCGCCGTACTGAACTGGAGTACGGCGGAGGAGGTCAACAGCGAGCGCTTTGAGGTGGAGCACAGCCTCAACGGCAAGCAGTGGCGCACCATCGGTACCGTAGCGGCCAAAGGCAATAGCCAAAGTACCCTCTGGTACAGCTTCGTTGACGCGGACCCCGCCAACGGCGAAAACCTCTACCGCCTCCGCATGGTAGACAAGGACCGGACCCATGCGTACAGTCCGGTGCGGAGCTTGTCTTTTGACATAAAGGTTGGTACCTACCTATACCCGAATCCGGTGGCGGAGAAGCTGCTGATCAACATTGATGACTGGAACAAGGTAGAGCGTGTGCAGGTATACAGCAACTCAGGAAAGGCAGTCTATGAAGCACAGTCGGCCCCAGTGGACGGCATTGACGTCAAGAACCTGCCCGCAGGCCTATACGTGGTGCGCGTAACCCGCACCAACGGGGCCGTGGAAGCCTACAAGGTGGTAAAAAACTAAGATGAGAAAGACGCTCTCAAATTACTCCCAGCCAAAGGAGTAACTAGGAGCCACTAATAGTACTATCGAGATACGGATACCTCAACATATTAATCCAAAAGACATTATGAAAACCAATACTACTCATTTAGTGCCCGTACCCGGAAAGAGATCCTACGGAAAACCCTCTTTGCGGAAAATCGGATCTTTGAAAAAACTTACCTTAAAGACGGGTTCCCAGAGCGATGCGTTTTCGCCTTATACGCCTTAAAAGAATCCTTTCAGGCCCCTCGTCCAACGTTTTTCGGACGAGGGGCCTGCATACTATACACACAGCTAGATAAGGGATTTGTATAGTACCTTGCAAATCCTGCCAAAAGTAAACCAATTGCCTCAGGACGCGCAGAAGAAGAGGTGGCGACGAATTGGAAAGAGATCTCGACTTAAGTCATTCTAAAAAATAGATCCCGTCAAAAAGTAAAAACTACTTGGCCAAATTTTGACCAAGTAGTTCCAAATTATAACGTTACAAAACTTCTTAGAAAGAAGTCCAGGGTCAAAGGTAAATAAAGTGTAACTACATATATTAGTAGTAAACAAATATTTATTACAACTTGTACGAATAAGTAAAATAAAATACTATCATTTGTAAAAATATTACTATTTACTTTAAATAAATTTGGCTTTTTTGATGAAATACCTTCACAACCCCCTATTTTTAGGGGTAGTGAATTAGTCAAGAATTAACGAATGTTACCGCATAAAGGACCTCCTTACTACTAGGTTCTGGTAGTAAAGTACGCTAGTTCCAGATTCTCAACGTTACAAGCACTTCTTCACGGTCCAAAATTCCGCTGTCTGAAAAGCTGGCGGAATTTTCTTTTACGGTATATGCTTCAGCAGCAAAACACAAATCCGTCAGGTACTTTCTAGACAGAAAGAGAGGTGCTTGTCAGGGATTATTACCTACTTTCGTGCACGGCGGCATCTTGAAGTCCGCCCACGTTTATTCCCATGACGCAACTTTCCGATTTTTCAGGAATCATTTACTTTGAGGCAGAAAAAGCCTGGCAAGCCGAGCAGATTGGTCCGGCCGGAGAAGGCAACGCTTTTGCCGAGGGCAGCCTCGCTACTACCCATCCTGAGGCGCTGGCCGTAACCGAGAGCCGGGTGGTGCTGGCGCTGCTGGGTACCCAAAACCGACAGGTACTTCAGGGGCGGCTGCTGACCCGAACTACCCACGATGCGGAGCTGGTCAGCCTGGCCTTCCAGCAGTGGGGCGAAGGCCTGGCGGAGGTACTTACGGGGGCCTTTGTGGTAGTGATCTGGGAAAGAAAGACCAAAATCCTACGCGTGATTCGCGATCGGTTTGGCTTCATTCCGCTTTACTACCAGCACGTGCCGGGGGTATCGTTTGCTTTCGCCAACCGCATGGCGGCTCTTCCGGATTTCAAAAAAAGCCGCTCGGCGATCGACCGCCACAAGGTGCGGCAGTATCTTACCCTACCTGCTTCGTACCAAAGTCCGGAAGACCGGACTTTCTATCAAAACGTCAAAGCGGCCTTGCCCGCGCACCTGCTTCGGGTGCAGGACGGAAAGCTGACCACAAAACCTTACTGGAATCCCCGGCCCGACTTGTACCAGTCGCTTATCCGAGATGATGACTACATGGAGCTGTTCCGGGAGTACTTTGTTCAGTCGGTGGGTACTTGCGTGGCGGAGCACACCCGCGTAGGTACCCACCTGAGCGGTGGGCTTGACTCCTCGTCGGTGGCCTGCGTGGCGCACCGTTACACGGATCAGCTCTCGACATTTTACGTCAATCCTGCGCTTCCCTCCACGGACGAAACCTTTTTTGTGAAATCCGTGGTGGATCAAATTCATTCCCGACACTACGAAACACCCCCCCGGGCCAACGTCTACGAATCTATATACTTAATAAGTACCCTCTTCGACCGGCCCGAGCACTTCATTACGCCGTCGAGCTTTCACCTGGCTGCCGCCGAAAAAATACACGAAGCGGGCTGCGAGGTGGTACTAACGGGCCATGACGGCGACTCGGTAGTGGATAATGGCAACAGTCTGATCCAGACCTACCGCCGCACGCAGGATTGGCCCCGCCTCAAGTGGGCCCTCGGCGCGTTCGCCTCCCACCGCGACCTCAGCTACCTCCGCCCCGGCTGGCTCGAAATGCCCCCGGCCGAAAAACAGCGCCGCTACACCGACTACTACCTGAGCAACGAACTGTGGCAGCTCCTGAAGCAAAAGAACATCCAAGCCTGGCTATCCACTGCCCTGTCGGCCAGGCGGGAGCTGGGGTACTCGTACACTACTTTTCTGGCATTTGCGGCCGAGCGGCTCTGGGACAAGACACAGGCCTCTACCATTGATACGCTGCTGACGGACGATCTGAGAAATGGGCCAGGTACCTTGGACGACCGGCTGACTGGCGACGACCTTTACACGGCTATTCATGCCGATTTTCTGACGCAGTTTCGGGCTATTACCAACCGGGGCTACGTGGATGCCACCGAGCAGATGTACCACATGGGGCGGCACTACGGGCACCGGTACGCGCATCCTTTTTTCGACGAAAAACTGGTGGAGCTATCGCTGGCCATTCCGGAAAAGCTTAAATTTGGTGATGGTGCCGGGAGGGACACGATCCGGCGGGCGCTGCAAGGTACCTTGCCCGAGGCCGTGCGCCGCCGGGGCTTCAAAACCAGCTTCAGCGAGTACGGTTTGGTGACGTTCCGGCAGCTGTACCAGCACACGCAGGATCTTTTTACCAACAATCATCCGCTTTGGGAATGGGTGGATAAGAAAAAATTTGACCACATGAAGGAGGTACTTTTAAACGACAAAGTACCTCTTTACCATAAATCAAAATACAATACACTGGCCAACAAAGCCCTGTACCTGGGCGTGTGGCTGCAACAACTCCAAGACGGTGAAAAAATATAGTACCTTACTCCTGTGCCTGGGCTGGCTCATCAGCTGCGAATCTCCCGATAGAACTACTCCGGATGGAGCGGGCTATGGGTACTTTCCGCTGGAAACGGGCCGTTACGTAGAATACGAAGTGCACGAGATCCGCTACGCGGTGGCGAGCGCTCCGGTAGAGACCAGGTACTTTGTCAAAGAAGTATGCGGGCAAACCTTCGTGAGTAGTACGGGGCAAGAGCAGTACCGCCTGGAGCGCTACCGTAAAAACCAACTACCCCAAAGCTGGGCCATCGACTCGGTATGGACGGTCTATCGCCTGCCCGACCGCGCCGTGCGCGTAGAAAATAACGTGCCATTTGTGAAGCTGCTATTTCCCGTAGCGGACCGCGCTACCTGGAATGGCAACTTGCTCAATAGCCTGCCCGCCGAAGACTACCAGGCGCAGCTGCAAACGGAAGCGGTATCGTACCACGAGCTCACGTTCCCGCGTAGCCTCACGGTGGTGCAACGCTACGACTCCACCCTGCTGACGCTCGACAAGCGCCTGGAGCAGTATGCGCCGGAGGTGGGGCTGATCTACCAAGAAAGTACCTCCTTGGTGTACTGCCAGGACGTAAACTGCATCGGGGAGGGCATCATTGAGTCCGGAGTTAGCCGGCAAATGTGGGTACTTCGGTACGGCAAAGAATAAGAAAGTGTTTGAGTTAGTTTCGTTTCGCTATCGCTTAGCTATAAGGCGTGGCGGCACACCGAAATATAAAATTAATCATCCAATGTGCCGCCATGACTTATAGCTGTTGTTGTAGGGCGTTCTCAGTCTTCCCAATTGTCTTCCTGGAATTTGCGTCCGACACGTTCCTCAAATTCGCGTAGGAACCGCTCTACGACTTCTAAAGGAAGTTCGCCTTTGTCGCATGAGAACATCAATTTCTTTTTGTCGTCATGTCGGAAAATTTCCAAAATAAGTTTCTGATTGTCTCTGTCCCACAGTTCAATTCCAATGCCGTCACGATCAACATCAGTCGCTCGAATAATCTCGTATGTCCTATTATCAATTTTGAAGTTCATCTTGTCGTGAGAATGCCCTACAACAAATTAATAACTCAAACACCTTCTAAGCTAGTAAACTACCACTTTGCCCGAAACTACCTCTTCTCCGATTGTGAGCTGGTATACGTACATGCCCGCCGGATGGGCTACCTGCCAGTACAGCTCGTTCTCGCCCGGCTGGGGCGTAAATGCCATTTCCTTAATGAGCAGTCCGCCAGGGGAAAAGATCCGAAGGGTACCCTCACCGGCGCTGGGCTTTTGGGTGGCCGTGTACACAAACTTAGCGAAGTAGCTCGTTGGATTAGGTACCACCATCACCGTCAGCGGCGAGGTACTTTCCGCTACCCGGAATTTAATTCGGTACGGTACGCCTACGCTGTTGCCGCTGGCGTCGCGTCCCTGTACCAGCAGCTCGTAGGTACCGGCGGGCAGGTTTTGGGGCTCATAGGCTACCTGTAGCGTATTGGGAGCCACTAGCTCAAAGGCGAGCTGCCCGGAAGGTACTTGCTCGAAAGGACAGCCTTCACAGGCCTGAAGGTATACCTCCACCAGGGCATCGTCCAGGGTGGCAAGCGGATTTTCGTCCCGCAGGGTGATTTGTATAGCTGGATCTGGGGTAGTAAAAGCTTCGTTTTTAGGTACTTTTCCGTCGATCGTGACTTCCAGCGTAGGGTTGAGGCGGTCGGGACGGGCCAGGATGGGGTAGGTCGTGAAGTCCCGGATTTGCTCCCAATCTATGGCTAGCGCGGCGCGGTTGTTGTTGCGGTCCAGCTCGTCGATTTGCTGCGTCGGGTCCAGCACCACTTCTATTTTATTTATGGAAAGATCTTTCTGGAAGGAAAGCAAAAAAATATCCTGCCGGGCCGGGGCCAACACGCTGTGCGAGGTAGTTTGTACCGTGCCGTTCGCCAGGGTTTTTCGGATCTGGACCGCCAGACTGCGGTTGTCCTCCACCTTACCGGCGTTACTGACGGCGAAGCCAATTTGCAGGGAGTCGGTTTGCCCAATGGACAGCGCCGGATTTTTGCTTTGGATAAATAAATCCTGACTGCGTACGGCGTAGTCGGGTTTGTGAATGGGAAAAAGAACCACCGCCGGGTCGCCCAGCAGGATGAGCTGATGAATGTTGGCCAGGTCGTAGGCGTTAGGGTTGGCGGCAGCAATGGCGCTACCTACTTTTTGCAAAACGGTACCAATGGGCTTGCCCAGGAGCGCTTCGTCGCCAAACAGCGCCTTGTAGAAGGCGTTCAGATAAGCGCCTGAGGTAGAAGAGTAGCTCCAGAACGAGTTGGAAAGTACCCCGATGGCACCCTTATTGGCCGAAAAAAGCCAGTCGGCGGCCAGGGTTTCGTAGCGGTAGAAGACGTTGCCCACGCCGCAGCCGTTGAAGTACATGAAGGGGTACTTGCCCTTGTTGTTGAGCTGCGAGCCGGGTGCAGACGCGTAGCCAATGTTGAGGTCGGGTACGGTGGGGGAAGCGTGGCCCATGAAGGTGATCATCCCGACGCCCTCATTGACCTGCCGCGAGATGTTGACGTTCTCCACCGGTTCGGTGGTTTGCTTGGCGATGGCCTCCACGCGGGCGTTCAGGAACGACTGCTGCGCCAGCGGGGCCAGGTTTTCCAGAATGGTTTTCAACCGGGCAATCTCGTCGCGGTTTTGGCCGCCGCTCAGGTGCAGGATATTCTTGCTGGTGAGCTGCGCTTCGGCGGCTTCAAATTCCTGCACCTTGCTGAGGTAGTTAAGTACCTGCTGGCCGGTAGCGGCACTCAGGCGGCCGGTCCGGAAAGCGGGCGTATCCTGATTGTTTTTTCCTAGTCCCGCCGACAAAAGTACGTCCGAGCCGGGGTACCCAAAGGTAGGTACGAAGTCGCGGTCCTGCCAGGTTTTGAGCACATCCGGAAAGCTTACGCCGTTGCCGATCAGCAGCAGGTACTTGTCGGGTTGTCCGTCTTTTAATTGAAAATCCAGGAAATGCTTAATCCCCAGTGGGCCGCGCTCGCCGAAGTTGAACTGGTCGGTGAGTTGCTGCATATCCGCCACCAGCACCTGGTAGCCACCACCGGCCGCGGACCGGCGGTAGGCGGCGTAGGTTTGGGCAGCGCTTTCCAGCGCGCTGTGGGTGATGATGAGGTAGTTGTGGCTGCCAGTATAATGTATAAAATTCATTTTCGTGACGGCCGCTACCTCTTCAAAAGCGGTCGTGACGTACAGCGTGCGGCTTTGGGCCGTCTGCGGTACGGGTACTTTCCACGCGCCGTTGGCCGCCTGCGTGCCCAGCCTTTTCGGTGCCGCGGGGTCCGTTACGTCGTAGGTTGTTGGGGCCGAGGTACCCAAGCCGCTGAGCGCCACTACCGACTGGTTGGCGGAGTTCGGGGCCAGGTAAAAGTACTTCGCGGAGGTACCTGCCATGTCAAACCGCTGCGGGTACCTGACTTCGTAGCGGCTAAGGGAGTACTGCTCCAGCGGCTGCGTAACCGTGGATCGCAGCCCCAGCACAAACGTGTTGCCTGCATCCAAGTCGCTCTCTGCCACCGTAGTTTGTACCGTTTGGTGGTCAAAGTCATAGAAGAGTTTGCGGTCAAATGCCCGCGAGCCCAGGGAGAAGTTGACGTTGTGCTGGCCCGCGTACCGGCCGTTCACAAGTACCTGGAGCTGAATAGGAAAGGAAGTGCCCGGTACCCGATTTGTGAGTGAAACGGAATGCCTCGCCAGCGAGTCGCGCTGGATCACCCGGCCCGTCCAGCCTTCGCCGCGTTCGTAGTAGCTTTGTTGTAGGAAGGGCACCAGGCCGGTGCTGTTGTTAAACGACCATTCGTCCCGAAACTCCTTCACCTGCCGTTCCAGGTGGAAAGCCTCGGGCGTCAGGGTAGTTTCCTGGTAGGGTACTTCGGCCATGCGCTTGCCTTTTTGTTTGGTATCGACGGTGAGGAAGTAGTGAGTGTCGTTGCTATAAAGGCTGTACGAAGTAGGCGGCCGGGCCGAGGCGGGGCGGTACACCAGGCTATCCTGCGTGCCCGTGTTGCCCGCCGAATAAAACTCCAGGTAGTCGGTGGCGCTCAAAGTACCCCCGGCGGCTTGTACAACGCGTATGGCCACTTCTTCGCCCCGGTGATACAGCCGCAGGTTTTCCGGCGGCAGGCTCGTGAGCGACAAGCCCGCGTCTTGCAGGCGCTTCAGCGGCACGCGGTAGATACCCGCCTTGGATACGGTTAGTTTAAAGTAAGGCTGGTCGTAGTGAATCCAGGCGTTGGTGTAGGGCGTTTGGCCCCGCGCCGAAAGCGCCAGCGTGAGTATAAAGACAGAGAATAGA
Source organism: Rhabdobacter roseus (assembly GCF_014202275.1). GTDB lineage: Bacteria > Bacteroidota > Bacteroidia > Cytophagales > Spirosomataceae > Rhabdobacter > Rhabdobacter roseus. Next base: position 1,081,813 of record NZ_JACHGF010000001.1, read on the forward strand.
ATTGCTTTCATAAAAATTTGTAACGCACGCGTAAGGTACCTACTCGCCTGCTCCGCAAACGGCTACGTAAAGTTAACCGGCTTTTGCGAAAGCTGGTAGCCGGGAGGTAAATTATCCTAAAGTACCCCGCAAGAAAAGGAGCGGGTTGTAGGTGGCGGGTTTTTTCTATAGTTTTGTATCCTAAGCCTTCATCAGGTTCAAATCAGGCATAGCTTTTGGCCGGGGCTATTTTTTACTAACTTTTAATGGCTTCTATGGCCTATTTCTACACCGCCTACGGCTTGCAGTTCAGGTCGGACCTTTTGCTGCCAGAATGCCTGCCGGGTACGGGTGAAAACATTGATTTCGAGATTGTACTAACCTCCTTTCCGGGCGTTAAAAGCAGGCCGACCAATATATACCGGCGCGGCATCCGGGCTACGAGTGGCACGGACGCCGCGGGGCATCTGTACCTCAGCTGGGAAGGCGTGGCCGACTACCAGGCGCTGAACGGCCGTACCCTACGGGTGCAGCCCCGTACCGAGGAGGCCGATCTGCTCAGTCTTTTTACCCTCAGCGAAGCCCTGGGGCTGATTTTGTTCCAGCGGGGCATGTACCTGCTGCACGCCAGCGCGGTGCAGGTAGGGGCGGAGGCCTGGTGCTTTATGGGTACCCCCGGCGCGGGCAAATCCACCACGGCGGCGGCCTTCGTGCAGGCGGGCTGTCCGCTGCTGAGCGACGACCTCACGGCTCTTCGCTTCGACGAGCAGGGGCGCGCCCAAATCATTCCGGGTTTTCCCCAGCTCAAGATCTGGGATACAACCGCCGAAGGGCTACGGTACGACCCGGCCCTGCTGACGCCCATTAGCGAGGGAATCAATAAATTTGCTTTTCAACCAACGGCTAATTTCCCGCAGGTACCCATCGAGCTGGGGGCAATCTATTTTCTGCACCGGGCCCGCAACCGCCCGGCCCGGCAGGTGGTGTCGCCGGTGGAGGTACCTATGGAAACCCTGAAGTACTTTCCCCTGCCCAAGCAGTTCTTGAACCAGCCCACCATCAAAAAACTTTTTACCCAAAGCCTGCAATGCGCCCGCACAGTTCCCATCTGCCGGATGCGCCGCCCGGCTGATTTTGCGGCTCTGCAAGCCTGGGTGGCCTTGAGCGTAGAAGCTAGTAAACCCCTCGTTGTGTAAGTGAGCAAGCCCGTTCTATCCCCCGAGTTGTCCCGCCTGGTGCAGGTGTGCCTCCAGCCGCCAGGGGCGGCGGGGGCCGCTACGCCTGTGGATAGCGAGCGGTTGCTGGCACTGGCCAGCTGGCACGGTGTGCGGCCGCTGCTGTTTTCGTCGCTCCGGGCTGAAAGTACCCCCGCTTCTGTCTACACCCACTTGCAAACTGAGTGTCAGGAAATTGCCGTGGCCAATCTCCTCCAGACCCGCGAGCTGCTTCGGCTTGTGCAGCGCCTGGCTAGCCACCAGGTACCTTCCTACGCCTACAAGGGTAGTTTGTGGGCAAGCTGGCTTTACGGCAACCAGAGCCTGCGCGAGCAGGGCGACATCGACTTGCTGGTTCCCCGCCCGTACCTGGACCAGGCCCTGGCGCTGCTGACCCAGGACGGGTACTTGCCCGATGCCTACCGGCAGTACCTGCTGGAGCGAAAGCCCGGCGTGAAGGCGGCTTTTCTCCGCACCGACTACCACATACCACTGGTATGGCAGCGGGCGGCGGCTCCTGAGTCGGTGCTGGAGGTACATTGGCGGGTAGCTTACCCGCGGCTGTGTTTTGAGTTTCCGGAGCAGGAGTGGGAAGCCATGGCCGAAGATTATCCGCTCCAGAAAGGAACCGTTACTTCTTTTCGGAAGGAATACCAGCTCCTGCTCATCATCACCCACCACGGCGGCAAGGAGCAGTGGCTACGCCTGAAGTACCTCGCCGACCTGGCGGCGTACCTCCGCCGCTACGGTGCCCAAACCGACTGGGCCTGGGTAGGTACCTGGGCGCGCCGCAAGGGGATGTACAGTTTGTTGCAGGGTAGTTTGGCGCTGCTGAAAAGCCTGGGAATGGAATGGAACGCCGCCTGGCCCGAGACGGAAGCCAAGCCGTTGTCGGCCGCGCAGCTTCAGTCCTGGGAAAGCATGGCCGCCTTGCCCGAAAACTCCACTTGGCCCTACCTCAGGCACGCCCTCCAGACCCGCGACGGCGCCCACCGGCTGAAAGTACTGCTGGCCCACGCACGCTACGCCAGCGAGTGGTACTTGCTCTACCATAAAGCTTTGTGGTACCGCCAGGGTACTTCGTAGCCAAAGGACAAACTACCTTTTTTACTAAAACCAAAGTACCCTCCGGCAAAGTACCTACCAGCAGGTACTTTACTCTTGGCAACAGACGTCCGAAAACGTACATAGGTGTGCGTTTTCGGACGCTTTTGGTAAAGGTATTTTTCGTAAACAATTGATTTTCAATTAAAAATACCTCTGGTACGTCTTTTGGATATTAGTAAAGTACGTTTTAGCCATGAAAAAAGACATTAACCAATCAACGGATTACATTTTAACAAGTACCCATCTATCGTTATGATTCAGCTGAATAAAGTATCCAAGTACTACCCCGCCGGCTTCGGAAAAGTATACGTCCTGCGGCACATCGACCTCCACATCAAAGAGGGAGAGTTTATCTCCATCATGGGGCCTTCGGGCTCGGGCAAGTCTACGCTGTTGCACATTCTGGGTCTGCTGGAAGAAGCCTCCGAAGGCGAGTACCTGTTCCTGGACGAGCCCGTGCAGAAGCTCTCGGAGAAGAAGCGCACCGAGCTCCACCGCAACCACATCGGCTTCGTGTTTCAGGCCTACCACCTCATCGACGAGCTCACGGTGTACGAAAACATCGAAACGCCGCTGCTCTACAAAGGGGTGTCGTCGTCGGAGCGGAAAAGCCGCGTGGCCGAGCTCCTGGACCGCTTCAACATGGTAGCCAAGAAGGATCTTTTCCCGAGCCAGCTTTCGGGCGGACAGCAGCAGCTGGTAGGCGTAGCGCGGGCCATTGTACACAATCCTAAGGTGATTTATGCCGATGAACCTACGGGCAATTTGCACTCGGAGCAGGCCGTGGAAATCATGGAATTATTCAAGAAACTGAACCAGGAAGACGGCGTGACGATCGTGCAGGTAACGCACTCGGAGCAAAACGCGACCTACGGCGACCGGGTGGTGCGGCTCAAGGACGGCTGGCTGGCTTAAAGTACCTTTTTTCTATTCAACTAATTTCAAACAGGGCAACCCAGTAGCGGCTGCACCGGGCCGCGCTTTGCCTCATTCATTCCAGAAAAATAATACGTTATTAGCCATGAAATACCTCGCTTTATTCTTCTGCTTGTTGCCCCAGCTGGTACGCGCTCAGCAGGTACTTAGCCTCCACGACTGCGTACAGCTCCTAACCCGCAACAACCTCACGTACCGCGAAGGCCAGCTCCAGGCCGAGCAGGCCCACGCGCTTTGGCGGCAGGCCAGGGCGCAGCAGCTGCCCACCATTGGGCTGGGTATGAGCCAAAGCGTAAACCTGGGCCGGAGCATCGACCGCTTCACCAACGCCTACATCGACCAGCTCTACAACTCCAACTACCTGGGGGCGGGCGTGGATGTACCTATTTTCCGGGGCTTTCAGGTACAGCACCTGATCCGGCAAAACCAGCTCCTCAAAGAATCGTCTCTCGAAAACCGCAGCGCCGTCCTCAACCAGCAGACCATCCTGCTCGTGCAGGCCTACGTACAGGTACTGGCTACCAAGGCTTTGAACGACGCCTTTGTGCAGCAGGTGGAGGCGTCGCAGGCTCAGGTAGATCGCGTAGGCAAACAGGTGAAAGCGGGGGTACTTGGCGAGAGTGCCTTGTTTGAAATGAAAGCCCAACTGGCCAACGACCGCTTCGACCAGGTAACGGCCCTGAACAACTACCGCGCGGCGCGCCTGGGGTTGTTTCAGCTCCTGAACGTACTTCCCAACGACGAAGTGCAGCTGGAGCCGATCGACAAAACCGGCCTGACGGACGGCTCTACCGACGCCCAGGCGATTTACGAAGACGCCCGGAAGGTTTTTCCGGAGCTGCGGGGGGCGGAGCTGCTGCGTGAGAGCTTCAAGTACCAGGTCAAGGCCATCAACGCCGCTAACTTTCCGTCGCTGAGCTTATCCACCAATTTTGGCGCTTTCTACGCTTCCACCAACGCCAACCTGGACTATTTTCAGCAGCTCAACTCCACCCGCAACGGCTCCCTGAGCCTGGGGCTCAACATCCCGATCATGGGCCGCTGGGTAACCCGCCCCCGCGTGGCCGTGGCGCGGGTGCAGGAGCGCCTGGCGCAGAACGCCCTCGACCAGCGGCACCAGCAGCTGCGGCAGGCCATTGAGCAGGCCGTGCTCGACGCCCAGGCCTCTACCGACCGCTTCGAAGCCGCCCGCTCAATGGCCGAGTCGTTGCAGAATAGCTTTGTGATGGTAGAAAGCCGTCTCAACGCGGGTACCGCCGACGTCTTTGAGTACTCGCTCGCCAAGGCCAACCTGGCCCGTGCGCAGGCCAACGCTATCCTGTCGCAGTACGAGTACCTGATGCGCCACAAGCTGCTGCAGTTCTACCGCCAAGGTACCTGGAACGGCGTAGTAGAGTAGCCACCGAAACGACAATCCAAAGTACCCTTACAAGGTACCTCCAATAGCATTGATCAGACGATTGATAGGTTGTGAAATGTAATCCTAACGCACAAAAAGGTGGCTACTGGCTGCCTTTTTTGTTCACTTCCCAAAGCAAGGGAAGTACCTGCGCTGCGAGTCTTTCAAGAAAGGCCGGGCAATAGGTAATGAGGAGTATTTAGTAAAGAAATAGAATTATGTTAAAAAAAGTGAATGTGATTTTGCCTAAGCCAAAATTACCTACCTTGTATTTATAACTAACTTATCCATTCCTATGAAAAAACATCTTCTCTGGGGGATCGTGGGCAGCCTCTGCCTGGCGCTCCCCGTCCGGGCCCAATTCTCCCAAGGTACCCGCTACTGGGGCGGCACGGTAAGTACCCGAGGTACCCTTGGGTTTGGCAACGACGCAAGTGGCAGAAAATCACGGTCCGGTTTTCACGAAGTCCAACCCGAAATCCAGTTTGGTAAATTCACTAGCGCTACTACCATGCTGGGCGTAGGGGCAAGGTACTCCATCAACTGGAACGGTACGAGTATTCCCACGGATGAGTACAAGAGCCGGGTGAATGCTCAATCGGTGGCCTTGCTTCCTTATCTGCGTAAGTACAAAAGCTTGAATGAAAGGTGGTGGCTCTTTTTGCATACGGAGGCCGGCGCCGCTTACCACTGGCGGATAAATCGCACGGAATATCAAGGGCCTGGACAAGAATTCAAAAGAAGTAGTTGGCAGTACCTGATTGAGATAAAACCGGGGGTTGTGTGCCACTTTCCGCGCAAAGGCTGGGCTATTGAAGGCTATGCTAACATATTGAGCTTAACGGCTCAGTATCAACCAAACGACCAAGGTTCACGATATTTTTTGTTTTCGAGTGGCTTTGGTACTAACGTTCCTAGCTACCTCACGCTTCGTATTGCGCGCTACACCAACCCTAAATCCAACTAAGCCATGAGGACAAAAAGAAATTACTTTCTGATAGCAGTTGGCTTGCTCTTAGGTACTTGTGTGCAGGCTCAATTTGAAGTAGGGCAGCGCTTCGTAAGTGGAGCGATTAATCTGGGCGCTAATGCCTTTGAAGCGGAGCGGCCTATTAATTCATCGTCTAACTATAGCCACTCTTTTAGTGTGTCTTTGGGAAAATTCACTCGTGAGAACCGGGCCACAGGGTGGTCTTTATACCATCGGCTGAATTTAGTTAAAGTAAAAAATATTATTCCCGAACCAAGATCGCTGACGGGGTTAGACCTTGGAGTAAGTCGGTTTGTGGAGTTTTATAAACCACTGGGAGAAAGGTGGACCCTCTTTGCTCGTCCTAGCCTTTCCGTAAACTACCGTGTAGAAAACTCCTATGCGATAAGTGGCCCGGCCCGACCGGATAATACTTTGATTCTGGCTAATCAAACCTTAACCCACCGTATTGGTCTGAGTGCCAGCCTGAGTGCGGGGGTCTTATGGCGCTTTGCACCCAAGTGGGCGCTGGAAGGAAACGTGGCGGGCATCACCCCGCTGAGTATCACTTTTGGGCGTAGCGAATATGAAGATTACGGGCTTGTTCCTAATACTACACCGGCCAATTTTGTGAATCATTTTATCCAATACGAAACTACACCCAGGCTGTCGACGGGCTACGTAGGCCTGGGCTTTAGGTACTTCTATTGATTCTGATTCGCCAAAAACAAGGGAGCCGCGGGGGGACCTATCCAAGTACCGCGGCGGCTCCCTTCGTGCTTTCACAACGACTTCCGGCGGATCATCGTGAAGGGGTTTTTGACCTTGATGCGTTTGCCGTCCAGCAGCAAGGCGGCGGCGGTGCGGCCCATGGTTTCGAAGTCGGTCGTGACCACCGTGATGCCGTCGGCCAGTACTTCCTTGAGCGTGGTGTCGTTGAAGGAAACAATCCCGACATCCTGCCCCAGCGTCAGCCCCGACAGCCGTACTTTCTTGATGAGCTCGGCCAGGTCGGCTTCTTCTACCACCAGGTAGGCGGTGTTGCGCCGTACGCTTTCGTCGGTGGCGTTTTCCCGGATGCGGTACTCCTTCTTGTAGTTGACGCAGTAGTACCGGAACCCCCGCACAATCTCCTCGGGGTACTGGCCGTCGCTCGGGAAGACCAGCACCAGCTCCTGGTACTTTTGCAGCAGGTCGTCGGCGCCTTCGAGGGTTCGGAAAATATCCTTTTCAAAATCCTGGTAAATGGCCAGGTACTCGCCCGAGAGGCCGGGGTAGTCGCGGTCGAGGAGCACGAGCTCTTCCTTGGGAATTTCTTCCAGCAGCTGCCGCACGTCTACCTTGTTGGTCCCTTCAAAAAAATGCGGCATCACGACGTAGTAGTTGTAGCGGCCCCGGTGCTCGTCCCAAATCTCCTTAAAGAGCGAAGCGTTGTAGTGATGGATGTACAGATCCACGGTGGCGTTGTCGCCCAGGGCTTTCAGGAAAGCGTAGTAGATGATTTTCTTGTAAGCACTGAGCTTGTTCATGACCATCAGTACCCGGAGCTTATGCGAGGACGTAGCCTGCACAAAGTACCCCTTGCCACGCACCGACAGGATCACCCCGCGCTCTTTGAGCTGGTTGTAGGCTTTCTCGATGGTGTCGCGGGCCAGGTAGTGCTCCTCGGCCATTTCGTTGATGGACGGCAGCTGGTCGTCGCGCTGGAGCTGGCCGCGCTCAATGGCCTGAATGACCGAGGCGACGATCTGCTTGTATTTGGGAACGGGGGAGTCGGGATCGATGACGATCATAGCCATAAGGATTGCTGCAAGTAGTAAAGATGCCGAAAGTTCCGAAACTTTTGGCAGGTTATTCACAGGAAAGCACAGGACGCGTATCAGGACAAACAAAAAGAATTTTGGGGCGTGAACCAAGCAATTACTAGACCAAAAGAAGAGACCACGATGAGTACACTGACCATACCTTCCAACTATCAGTACGTCAATAACTACTGGGACGAAGCCCACGCCGCCAGCCTGGCCGGTGACGAAGTAGCGCTGCTGCTTTACCGCTCCAACATGCTGGGCCGCGACCTGCGCATCACCAACTACGGCGGGGGCAATACCAGCGTCAAAACCCAGGAGGTGGACCCCATCACGGGTGAGAAAGTACCCGTGATGTGGATCAAAGGCTCGGGCGGAGACATAGGTACCCTCACGCGCAAGGGCCTGGCCGGCCTGTACCACGACCGCCTCGTGGCGCTCAAAAACCGGTACCTGGGCCTGGAGTTTGAAGACGAAATGGTAGGGCTGTTTGGGTACTGCATGTTCGATCTCAACTCGGCCGCACCTTCCATCGACACGCCGCTGCACGCTTTTGTACCGCACGTACACGTAGACCACCTGCACCCCGACGCCCTCATTGCCATCGCGGCTTCCAAAGACGGCGAGGCCATTGCCAAGGAAATTTGGGGAGAGAAAGTAGAGTGGGTACCCTGGCAGCGTCCGGGCTTCGACCTGGGGCTACAAATCGAAGCGTGCTTTGAGCGTAATCCGGGCGTGGAGGTGATCATCCTGGGCGGGCACGGGCTCTTTACCTGGGGCGCTACGGCGCAGGAGTGCTACTTCAACAGCCTCAACGCCATCGAGAAAGCCTCGGCTTACCTGAACGAAAACTACGGCAAAAAACGCCCCATATTTGGTGGCATGAAAGTAGCCAGCCACGAGCCCGCCACGCGCCAGAGCATGGCCGCCGCGCTGGCACCTTACCTGCGCGGGTACTGCTCGCAGTTCCGGTCCATGGTGGGCCACTTTACCGACGACGAGCGGGTACTTGAATTTATCAACTCCAACGATCTGGAAAAACTGGCACCGCTCGGTACCAGCTGCCCTGACCACTTCCTGCGTACGAAGATTCGCCCGCTGGTTTTGGACGATATGGCCGAGGGTAGTTTGGAAAAACCCGAGGAGCTACGCAGCTACCTGGACGGGAAAATAGAAGCCTACCGCGCCGACTACACCGCCTACTACGAGCGCTGCAAGCGCGCCAACAGCCCCGCCGTACGCGACCCCAATCCGGTGGTTTTTCTGTGGCCCGGCGTGGGGATGTTTACCTTTGCCAAAGACAAACAAACCGCCCGCGTTGCCGCTGAGTTTTATACCAACGCCATCAACGTGATGAAGGGCGCGGAAGCCGTGAGCGAGTACGTGGCCCTGCCCGAGCAGGAGGCCTTCGACATCGAGTACTGGCTGCTCGAAGAAGCCAAGCTCCAGCGGATGCCCAAGCCCAAATCGCTTTCCGGAAAAATTGCGCTCGTGACGGGCGGAACGGGCGGTATTGGGCAGGCGATTGCCGAGGAGCTGATGCGAGAGGGAGCCGTGGCCGTCCTGGCCGACCGCGACCGGCTCGAAGAAACCCAAACCGGAGTAGCCAAAACCTACGGCAAGGATAACGTACGGGCCACGGCCATCGACGTGACCCAGCCCGACGCCGTGGCCGAGGCCATCAAGCAAACGGTACTGGCCTACGGCGGCGTAGACATCGTCATCAACTGCGCCGGTATTTCTATCTCCAAAGCCCTGGAAGATACCACCCTTCAGGATTGGGACCGCCTGCAGGATATTCTGGTCAAAGGACAATTCCTGGTATCACAACAGGCCGTGGAGGTACTTCGCAAGCAAGGAACCGGCGGCGATATTGTCAACATTGCGAGTAAAAATGCCCTCTTCGCGGGCCCCAACAACGTAGGCTACGGTACCGCCAAGGCGGCCCAACTCCACATGAGCCGCTTGCTGGCCGCCGAGCTGGGCAAAGATAAGATCCGGGTGAATACCGTCAACCCCGACGCCGTACTGCGCAACAGCAAGATCTGGGAAGGCGAGTGGGCCGCTGGCCGCGCCAAAGCCTACGGCGTGTCGGTGGAGGAGCTCCCGGCACTCTACGCCAAACGTACCATCCTGAACGAGGAAATCCTGCCCGAAGATATCGCCACCGCCGTGCGCGTATTTGTGGATGGCAGCCTGGGTAAGTCCACGGGTAACGTCCTGAACGTGGACGGCGGCTTCGCGCCGAGCTTTGTACGATAAATGCGTTTTAACGAAGGTACCTATCGGCAGTGAAGCCGTACTTCACATCCGGTGGGTACCTTTTATGCAGGTACCTGGCTTCTCTCCGGTAGTACTTGGTACTTTGCGCGGGTTTGGTTAGCTTGGGCCAGGATTTTATAGCTTTTCTCCCACCACCATCCCAAGTACCTATGGCCCGTCATGCTTTTAAAATGTACCTCTTTGAAGGGAAAGCCGAGGAGTACAAGCGGCGACACGACGCCCTCTGGCCCGACCTGCAGTCGCTACTCAAGGACAGCGGCATCAGCCAGTATTCTATTTTTCTGGACGAAGCTACCCACACGCTATTTGGCGTGATGGAGGTGGCCGACGAAGTAAAACGAACCGAGCTACCCAACCACCCGGTGATGAAAGAGTGGTGGACCTACATGAAAGACCTCATGGAAACCAACCCCGACGAGTCGCCGGTGAGTGTTCCTCTGCGGGAGGTATTTTTTATGCCCTGAGTAGCGGCAGGCCGCCAGCACTGCCAAACCTTTGGTGCTGGACGTGGTTAACGATATTATGAAAAAGTACCTACTGATCCTGCTGGTGGCTTTTGTGGCGTGCCACCGGCCCCACTACGCCAGCCTAAGTACCCCCTGGACGCCCAACTACGCGCTGGATCGTTTTGAGGGCGAAATCAAAAACTTTGAAGCCCAGGATGCCGCCAAAATGCCCGCTCCGAGTGGCATTGTGCTCACGGGTAGTTCAAGTTTTAAGTACTGGAAAACGGCTGAGCAGGATTTGGCCCCGCTGCCGGTGATCAACCGCGGCTTTGGTGGCTCCACGCTGTCGGAGGTACTTCACTACGCCGACCGCGCCATTCTGAAGTACCAGCCGAAGACCGTCGTGATTTACTGCGAGAACGACCTCTTCATGCCTGAGCCTAAAAGCGCCGAGCAAACCCGCGACGCTTACGTGGCACTCACGAAGCATATCCGCGCCAAACTACCCCACGCGCAGCTGTACTACGTAGCCATGAAACCCTCACCTTCGCGTTGGGACCGCCGGGAGGAGGTACAGCGGACCAACGAGCTCATCAAAGCGTTTGTGCGGTCGGATAAACGACACGAGTACGTGGATGTGTGGCCGGTGATGCTGAAAGATGGCCGCCCCGACGGGCGTATTTTTGTCAAAGACAGCCTGCACATGAACGCCGAAGGGTACCGCCGCTGGACCCAGGTACTTAAACCGATTTTGGAGAAAGATACAAAATAAAGAAAACGTCATTTCTAAGCCCATTCACGCTCATGATCACCCAAGAACAAATCCAAGACCATAACTACCACCTGGTAGCGGAGCACGAATTCAAGTGGGGCCACCTGGCCGAAAGCCTGGCCCGTCAGGGGCATCATCCCGACGCCGTACTTAAAAAAGTAGCCGATTTTCAGGTAGCCATTCCGAGCTGGGCACTGGGTACCGGCGGTACGCGCTTCGGTCGGTTCCCGATTGGTGGTGAGCCGCGAAACTTGGAAGAGAAAATCGAAGACGTAGGGTTGATCCACGCCCTCAACCGCTCTTCCAATAGTATTTCGCTGCATATTCCCTGGGACATTCCTGCCGACGTGCAGGCCATTCAGGACCTGCTCATGCAACATGGCCTGGCCATTGACTCCGTCAACTCCAATACCTTTCAGGACCAAAAGGACCAAGCGCATTCCTACAAATTCGGCTCGCTATGCCATACCGAAGCCGCCGTGCGCAAGCAGGCGGTGGATCATAACATCGAGGTAGCGCAGTACGGGCAAGCCCTGGGCGACGAATGCAAAACCCTGACGGTGTGGTTGGCCGACGGCTCCAATTTTCCCGGTCAACACCATTTTCGGCGGGCCTACCAGCGCACGCTGGACTCCCTCACGGCCATTTACGAAGCCTTGCCCGCCGACTGGACTCTGCTGGTAGAATACAAACCCTACGAGCCCAATTTTTATTCGATGGTCATTCCCGATTGGGGTACTTCGTACAGCCTGTGCCAGCAAATCGGCGAGCGGGCGCAGGTACTGGTGGATCTGGGCCACCACCTACCTAACACCAACATTGAGCAGATCGTGGGCCGCCTGATGCACTTCGGCCGCCTGGGGGGCTTCCATTTCAACGGCTCCATGTACGGCGACGACGACCTCACCACCGGCTCCATCAAGCCTTACCAGCTGTTCCTGATTTTTTGTGAGCTGGTGCAAGGCATGGATGACCCCAGCGTGCTCAACCCCGCCCTGGCCTGGATGATCGACGCCAGCCACAATACCAAAGATCCCATCGAAGACCTGCTGCAATCCGTACAAGCCATCAAAACGGCTTACGCCAAAGCCCTGCTGGTGGATACCGAGGCGCTCTTTGCCGCCCAGGAACGCAACGACGTACAGCAAGCCCAGGCGATCCTGGAAGACGCCTTCCAGACCGACGTCAGGGCGCTGGTGGCCGAATCTCGTCGTCAAAGCAGCGGTGCCCTTCAGCCCATTGAACTGTACCGGAAATTAGCGCTTCGGGATAGCCGCATCGAGTCGAGAGGCCGGTATGCGGTGGCTACGGGCCTATAAATCCTGCTATGACAGCGTAGAAGTAGGTGGATATTGGGGCAAATTGCTAAATTGCCTCAGAAATTAGTACGGACATTAATCGGTGGTCTAGTAGAAAAGCATGAACGTAACAGCGGTATTTGATATTGGGCGTACGAATAAGAAGTGCGCTCTGTTCGACGAGAAGAATAATCTGGTAGAAGAATTCAATGAGGTGTTGCCCGAAACCCTGGACCCGGACGGCTTTCCCTGCGAAGATATTTCTCTGCTGACGGCTTGGGTAAAAGACCACTGGTCTGCCCTGAAAAGCAACGATAAGTACCAGATCAGGGCCGTGAATGTAGCGGCCTACGGAGCCAGCCTGGTACACCTGGATGCCCACGACCAGGTCGTTACACCCCTTTATTCGTACCTCAAGCCCGTACCTAAGGATATTTCGGCGAAGTTTTACAGTACCTACGGCGATCCGGTCCGGATCGCACTGCAGACGGCCTCGCCCGTGCTGGGTATGCTGAACTCCGGCATGCAGCTGTACTGGATCAAGCACACGCAGCCGGAAGTGTATGCACGTATAAAAACGACCCTTCACCTGCCGCAGTACATTTCGTTTTTACTGACGGGCCGCAAAGTCAGCGACTTTACCTCCATTGGCTGCCATACGGCGCTATGGAGCTACGAAATGATGGACTACCACGAGTGGGTCAAGGAGGAAGGCTTTCACCGGGTGCTGGCCCCCATGCTGGCTGCCTCCTCGACGCTCATTCACGACGGTCCGAGTGTGATCCAATCGGGCTTCGGCCTGCACGATAGCTCCTCGGCCCTGGTACCTTACCGCATGGCTTTCAAGGAGCCCTTCATCCTGCTCTCGACGGGTACCTGGTGCATCAACCTGAATCCCTTCTTGTCGCGCCCGCTGACGGGCGATCAGCTCAGCCGAGACTGCCTGCACTTCATGACGCCCGAGGGAAGTGGGGTAAAAGCGTCAAGGGTATTTTTGGGGCAGGAGCACGAGTACCAGGTGGCCCGCATTGCGGAGTACTTCCGCGTAGCGCCCGATTTTTATAAAACCGTAGCGTTCAACCCGGCCTACCTGGTGGCTGATACGCCGCCCTTCTATCCGGCCCGCATGAAAGGAAACGGACCCTTCCCGGATTCGCCGCAGGAGCCCTGGCAGGTGAGCGCCTTTGCCTCTCCCGAAGCCGCCTACCACCACCTGATGGTGGGGCTGACGGAGATCGAAGCGGCTTCCCTGCAACTGATCGGTGTAAATGAGGTACCTACGCTCTTTGTGGACGGTGGCTTTGCCCGCAACGACATTTTTACGCAGTTGCTGGCCCGGCGCTTTCCCAACCACCAGGTGTATTCGGCGGAGCTTCCTTACGCTACAGCCCTGGGAGCGGCCCTACACGTCACACGCCCGCAGTCGTTTGAGTTTCCGGGTACCATCCGGCAGGTCATTCCGCAGTAATTTAATTATTTGTCCCGCTGTAAAGAGGGCTTAATAAATTGGATAAGCCACCCAACCGGGTGGCTTATTTTTGTTCTAGAATGTAGCAAAGTACCCCTTCTATCTTTTCCAAGCCTCCTAAGATTATACTTTATCAAAAAATAACCACTTTTCTCTTGTTATTTGTATTTTTAATTCTACATTTGTAGAGTACATTCTAATATTGTAGACGAAATGAAGCTCACCGAAGCTGAAGTACTGCTGATGCATCACCTGTGGCAACTGGATAAAGCCTTTATGAAAGACTTGCTGGATGCCTACCCGGACCCTAAGCCCGCGCCAACTACCGTGGCTACTTTGCTCAAGCGCATGATCAACAAGGGCTTCGTGGCCTACCGCGAATACGGCAACTCCCGCGAGTACTACCCGCTGGTGAAGAAGGAGGCGTACTTTTCCAACCAGATGGCGGGGCTGATCACTGATTTTTTTGACGATTCGGCGGGCCAGTTTGCTTCCTACTTTGCGGCTTCGGCCAACCTAAGTACCTCCGAGCTGGAAGATTTGAAAAACATCATCGACCAACAACTCCAAAAGAAAAAGCCATGATCCTGTACCTGCTGAAAGTTACGCTTTGCTCGGCCTGTCTGCTGCTTTTCTATCGGCTGGTGCTGGAGCGGGAAAAGCTGCTCCGGTTCAAGCGGTTTTTTCTGCTGGGTAGTTTGGTGGTATCGGTGGGGCTGCCGCTCATTCCGCTGGAGATTCTGCTAGATGAGCCCGTTTTTGACCATCCGGCCGACGCTCCCATGCATCTCGTCGACGGCTCGCCGGTACCCTATACCGTAAAGATCCTGCCCGAGTCGCTGGGGCCGAAGGGCCTCCCGTGGATGGACGGGCTGGGGACTTTATACCTGCTGGTGAGCGGGGTACTTTTGGTGCGTTTCGGTAAAAACATAAGCGGCCTGCTGAGTCGGGCTCGCCGTCATGGGTTTGAAGTAGAGCCGGGGGTAAAAGTCGTGTTGCTAAGCCCACCGACGAGCCCGCACAGTTTTCTGAACTGCATTTTTTTGAACGAAGCCGACTACCGGCAAGGTGCCATCGAGCGCGAGATCTTACTCCACGAAGGTACCCACGTGCGTCAGCGCCACAGTCTGGATGTCCTTTTTATCGAGCTCCTGAAAGTTGTTTTTTGGTTCAACCCGGCCTTTTACTTCTACCGCCACGCCATCGTGCTCAACCACGAGTTTCTGGCCGACGAAGCCGTGCTGCGGGCTTGCCGGGATGTGCCTTCTTACCAGTACCTGCTGCTCCAAAAGGCCATTGGCCCGGCGCAGCTGCCTTTTAGTAGTACGTTCAACTATTCCTTCACCAAAAAAAGATTCATCATGATGACCAAACACACATCCCGTACCCGCGCCTGGCTGGCACAAGTGTCCGTATTGCCTTTGCTGGTAGTAGCCGTTTTTATGTTTAGTGATTTATCATTGGCCCAGATCGCCCCGCCGCCCCCACCGGTGGAGGTTTCGGGAGATTTGGTGAAGGAGTATAATACACTGATTCAAAAGTATGTAGGAGAGAAAGGGGGGGCTTCCCGACCACAGGGGCCTTCGGTCGAGGATGCGGAAAAGATGCAAACCTTACTGGCATATATGAGTGAAGAGCAGAAGGAATCGTTGGAGTATCTATTACGTGGGCCGATAGGTCCTTTGCCGCGCATCACGCCTACGGATGCAGACTATGAGAAGTACAAAAATCCAGCAATGTATGGCGTGTGGATTGACAATAAAAAGGTACCTAATACCGAGCTCAATAAATACAAAGCGTCGGATTTTTCTCAGGTCTTTATTAGTAAGCTTTATGGAAATGCGCAGAAAACCATTGGCTATAAATACAAGTACCAGTTGGATCTGATGACGACGAAGCACTATGAGGCCTACCGGAAAGAAGCGCAGGAGAACCCGTTGTATATTATTATGCGTAAAGAGATTAGCAAGCCGAAGTCCTGAATATCCTGGGTCTGTGTCCTCACAGACCCACCTTACATTCCTTCATAAAAATACTCTTTTCTAGAGCCAAATGTCTAATTCACAAGCGGTTTGAGGGTAGACGAATGGCTATTCAAAAGCGGTCTGCATAGTGTGTCAAGATTCCGAAGGCATCAGTGCCCGTTTCATAGAACCCAGCCGATGACCAGTAGTAGTTTTCGGGGCGATCGGCTAGATTCCAGCGTTCTTGCAAGGGGTTGTTATGCATGTATTCAATCTTTTGCTCGACCTTCTTTTGGGAGTCCATGAGGATGGCCAACGGGTCGCGCTGCCAAAAGCGGTGGGCCCGCTCGGGATCATCTACTTTGAAGTGAGGTAGTACGGCCGGGTGGTTTGCTTTTAAATCTTTCAAAAACAGGTGACTGGTAAATTTATTGAAGCTGGCGTACGGTGATTCTTTACCATTAGGAGCGTTCATTTCCCAAACAACGTGCAGATGATTAGGCATGATTACAAAACCGTAAATGGCTATGAGCTTTCGCTTTACCAGCTCCTGCCACGATGAAAGAATAATCTCCTTGTACTTGTCCGGTTTGAGCAAAGGTTTCCAATCCTTGATGGTATCGGTCCAGAAGTAGACGGCCTTCATCTCCAGCCGCGAATTACGGTACTTACTTTCATGGTGCTTTCTCATAAAAATCTGATTTAGCGCAAGGCCTTTGAGAAAATCTTACTTGGGATAGATAAAAACGCTGGGCCAAGACAGAAGAGTAAAGGTCTGTGGGTGCAAGGAAGAGAAATCGGTACTGAGGTTTTTGATCTATGGAGACATGGAGGAGAATGGGGTCTGTGGACCCCCAGGATGAATTTCGGTCTGTGGGGACACAGACCTTGGATGATGAGTTTTGGTCTGTGAGGACACAGACCTAGGAATGAGGGATCTGCCCTTAAAATGAGTAGGTAAGGTACTTGGGGAAGCTTTAGAGTTTTTTAGAGAATAAATGGTACTTTGTCTTACTACTCCAAACCCTCATCTTCATGGATTCTGTACTGATTAACGACAAAAAAGCCGCCAACGAAAGGCGACGGAAACGGGGACTACTATCGGCCGGGCTAGGCGCGGCCGTACTGGGCGTGGGCTTCCTGACCCAATACATCCTTTACCGAAACGACCTGTCGTTCGACGCCGTCATGTACTCCCTCACGCTGCTGGGCATTGGCCTGATTTTCTACGCCGCCGTGCAGTTTTTTAGTTAGTTAAGGTACCTTCTAAATACAGGTACTTCTACCGTACCTTCTTCGCGTTCAGCTCCTCAAACCAGAAGTCGTCGTTGGGTACTTCAAACTCAATGCCCGTGACGCGCTGGTTGTTGTCGGTGGTGAATTTCACGGTGCCGAACGTAAACCAGGGGTGGTCCTTTTTCCAGTGAAGTTGGAAGGTATCGTAGTGCCAATGCGTGAGCGTAGCGGCCAGGTTGGGCGTGTGCTCAAAGTCGATTTCCAGCGCCCCGTTGACTTCCCGGACGGTAATAGTACCGTACACATCGGTCTGGTAGGTACCTGCGTAGGTACTTAGTGCCTGGGTGGGTTTGGTGTTCGGGATACGCTTGGCTTTGAGGTCGGCCACGCGGGTGTCACGGGCGTAGCTTTGGTTGGCGCGGTCGAGATCCTTCTGCGACCAGTCGGTGACGGTACGGCCCAGGAAGGCGTCGAAAACGTAGTGCGGCAGGGCGTTGATGGGCGCTTTGAGGCCGTTGGTCAGGATCACCACGCCCAGCTTTTGGTCGGGCAGCAGGCTCACGGACGTAATCATGCCGTCGTAGCCACCCGTGTGCGATACCTTCAAGTGCCCGTGGTAGTCGCGCAGGCCCCAGCCGAGGCCGTAGCCCGCGAAGGTACTTCCGAAGTCGTTGGGTTTGGTGCGGTCCAGGATAAAGCTGTTATGAGTGCTCCACACCATCGTCCGGGTTTGGGGCGTCAGGAGGGTATCTTTGCCGTGGATGCCGTTGTTGAGGTTAAAAATCATCCATTTACACAGATCATCCACGCAGGAAATGAGCCCGCCCGTGGCGGCTATTTCTTCCCAACTGGTGTACGGAATGGGCTGGTGCGTCGTGTTGTTGAGCAGCGCGTGCGGCGAGGCAGCGTTGCCTAATTGGGGTACTTGGGCAATGTTCACGATCGTGCGCGTCATGCCGAGCGGGTTCAGGATGCGCTCCTTCACGTTGTCGTACCACGATTTGCCCGTCACCTGCTTGATGATCTCCCCCGCCGTAATGAACATCAGGTTGGAGTAACCGTAGCCCGCCCGGAAGGGGTAGGCGCTGGGAAGGTACTTGATGCGCCGAATGATCTCCTCCGACGTAAAATCGGCATTGTACCACACAATATCACCACTAAAAGTACCCAGGCCGACGCGGTGGCTCAGGATGTCGCGGAGGGTGGCGTTCTGGCCGGCGTAGGGGTCGGGCAGGGCAAAGTAGGGGAGGTACTTGGTTACTTTATCGTCCCAGTGGAGCTTGCCTTCCTGCACCAGCATCCCGATAATGGCCGAGGTAAACGCCTTGGAGTTGGAGGCAATGGCGTACAGCGTTTTGTCGTCGACGGGCGTGGAGGTACCTTGCGTAAGTACCCCGTAGCCTTTGGTAAAAACGACCTTCCCGTCCTTCACGATACCGACGGAAATACCCGGCACGCCCCAGGTTTTCTGGGCGTTGGCAAAGTACGCATCCAGCTTTTTGAAATCAACCGTGGCAGGTACCTGCGCCCAGGCGGGGGCCAGGAATAAGGTACTTTGCAGGATACAGAAGAGTACAAGACGACGGAATAGAGAAGTAGTTGGATGCATGGTCTTCCGGGCAGTTGTAAGGTACTTGGTAAATCATGATTTTGTGTAGAAAGCTCGCTTTCTTAATATTGGGCTAACCCCGATTTACAATCGGGCGTTGTTTCAAATTGCGTTTCAAACGCAGGCAAGAGTTCATCACCGATTAAAAATCGGGATGAGCGCGTGATGATGGGGAGCTAGGGTACATGGGGTTTTAGGCTGCTGTCAGGTACTTGAGAAGGATCGTGTTTATTTCAATAAAGGTAAAAGAAAAAAGGATGAGTGCACGATTTTGTCAGAGAAAACAAGGGCATCAAATCACCCTTGTTTTCTCTGACCGGATTTTACATATACCGCCGGATACGCTCCGCCAAATCGGCGGCTACTTCACGGATTTCGACCGCGATGCTATCGAGAAATGCGTTGCTGTCTTTTACTAGCAGCGACTGGATGGCAACGTAGTAGGGCCGAAGCAGCAGATCATAGCCGTGTTCTTGGAGGGCATCCAGTATAGCTTGCCCATAGCCCAAGCGTACCGTTACGGCCGCGTAGCGCCACCAGTCGTCCTGGGTAGTTGCGGGTAAGGTACCCTTGGTGATTTGTAACGCTTGAAGCAGATGCGTTGTGGCGATACCCAGGTTTTTATCGTACAGCGCAAAGAGGGACGCGTTAAGCCAGTAGCTATCGATAAATTCAGCCGGTTCTTTCATTTCTGAAAAAAGGGCTTTGGCTTTATTTAGTTGGTTTAATTTGTCCCGGTACATAAACAGCAAGTTAAGCTTTGGCAAAATATCATTTTCGTCTAGCTGGATGGCTTTGAGGTAGGCTGCTTCGGCCTCTTGGTACCTTGCTAGGTGATCCTCATACAAAGTGCCCAGCCTATTCCAGGG
>NZ_JACHGF010000001.1:1101262-1101635 GCF_014202275.1 Rhabdobacter roseus
TAGGTGATCCTCATACAAAGTGCCCAGCCTATTCCAAGGGAAGGCATCATTTTCGTCCAGCTGGATGGCTTTGAGGTAGGCTGCTTCGGCCTCTTGGTACCTTGCTAGGTGATCCTCATACAAAGTGCCCAGCCTATTCCAAGGGAAGGCATCATTTTCGTCTAGCTGGATGGCTTTGAGGTAGGCTGCTTCGGCCTCTTGATACCTTCCTAGGTAGTCCTGATACAAAGTGCCTAGCCCGTACAAAGGGACAGCTTTTTCGTCTAGCTGAATGGCTTTGAGGTAAGCCGCTCCGGCGTCTTGGTATCGTTGCAGGTGATGATGGTACAAATAACCTAGTAGGAACCAGCGGTAAGCTTTTTCGTCCAACTGG
>NZ_JACHGF010000001.1:1101733-1198712 GCF_014202275.1 Rhabdobacter roseus
GGATAGCTTTGAGGTAGGCTGTTTCGGCGTCTTGATACCTTCTCAGGTGATCCTGATATAATGTACCTAGCCTATACCAGGAGTCGGGATCATTTTTGTCCAGTTGGATAGCTTTGAGGTAGGCTGTTTCGGCGTCTTGATACCTTCTCAGGTGATCCTGATATAATGTACCTAGCCTATACCAGGAGTCGGGATCATTTTCGTCTAGTTGGATAGCTTTGAGGTAGGCTGCTTCAGCCTCTTGGTATCTTGCTAGATCATCCTGATACAAAGTACCCAGCATATACCAGGGAGCTGCTCTTTCGTCCAGCTGGGTGGCTTTAAGGTAAGCTGTTTCTGATTGAGGATAGTTCTTAAAGTGGATTTGATTTAAATAGCCAATTACATACCAGGCAAAGGCATTTTCAGGGTTAATGTCGAGTATATCTTGAAAAGCAGCAAGGGCTTCCGGCCCGTTTTCATTTGTTAATAATTCCAGGGCTCTATCCGTCAATTCCTTTTCCTTTTCACTGATGTATTCTTTCGGGATCTCAAAATCCTTGAAAATGGTTTTGTCCGTTTTGGCCATCCCAAGCAGTTCCTGGTAGCTCTTGTTTCGGAGCCTAGTAGCGAGCTCTGCATCCTGTATGCCGTCGGCAAGGGCAAGCTGCACGCTCACGTGGTCCCGATGGGCGGCGCTGTTGCCAAGCGCGTGCTCCGCAATTTGCGGAAGCTCCTTGCCGTACAGTGTCACCAGGAATTTCGTCAGGCAAAGGAGTTCTTTCTTTTGGCGGCGGCTGCTGCGGCGCATCAGGTACCAGATATTGAAAAAACGCTCACTGATTTGGTAGGCCTGCCCTTTTTTCTGATAAGCTTTAAGGCGTTCTATCCAGCCTACCTCCGTGAGGCGTGTGAGTTGGGGGGCTATTTGCTGGTTTTCGAGCTGTGTGATTTGCCGCAGCTCTTCCAGGGCAATGGGGTCCCAGTGCAGGGCTACGGCGTCGAGGATTACCTGCATTTGCTCCGACAGCTCCTCAAAACGGGCTTTGTACAAAGGCGTCATGACGTCCATCAGCCCTTCCAGGTCAGTCTGTATATTGATAGAAAATCCGCTCTGGATGAGTGGGTACAGCATCACAACGGTACGGGGTGTACCGCCCGTGAGTTGGTACAAAGTACGTAAACGCCCCCGCTGGGCGTACATGGTATTAATAAAGGCAGGGTTATTAGTTAGCTCAGCAAGGTTACGCAGTACGTCTAGTGTTTCTTCATAGGTTAGCTTTTTGAGGTATTGGATCTGGAAAGCATCGTAAAAGGGCGCTGCGTAGTCTACGGTGTCGGCCAGGGTATGGGCGCTGGCTCCTACCAGGATAGGCCCTCCCTGATCCATGAGGATGGCCCGAAGCTGATGGTGTTCTTCCTTAGAAAGACGGTCGAAAATGAGGCTAAGATTGTCCACCAGCAGTACCGGGCGACGGCCTAAACGTTGGGTCCATTGTGCAAAATGCGCATACATTTGCGGCGCAGTAATATTTCTGGCTTGGGTAGCCCACTGGTTAATGTCGTTGTCTAGCTGAGAAAGCAGGTTGGTGTGGCCGCTACGTTCCAGAGCATCGGCGAGGGCATCCAGGCAATTGAGCCAGAATTTGGAAAGGCGATCTACGTTGTATTGTTCTTCGGGGAAGGTTAGCGGAATAAATGACGCCCGGTACTTCTCTTTACGAAGCTCTACGGCAATTCGGTGCAGCAGGGTAGACTTGCCCATGCCGCGCTGACCGATAATCAGATAATGCTGCGGAATGGTGTCAGGCGTTTCGGCGGTGATACTCTGGATGAGGTATTCCAAGATCTTGATCCGGGTAATAAAAGCCCGTTCTATTTCAACGTCGCTGAGTCGGCCGGGATTATAAAAGCCGATTTGGGTGGTTTTGAAGGCAGTTTCTTGGCTCATCTTGCGTATCGGTTATACCAGAAATCCCGAATCAGGGGTGAACGAAACAGGTAATGGTTATTCTCTTCGGTAAGGTATCCATCGTTCTTAAGCATGGCGAGAAGCTTCGCGAGTATACTTTCCGCCTGATCTATATCCTGGTGTTTCGAGTGAAGCACATTGACCAGGTTTTCTCTTTTCACACCTTTGGGGGCCTGGCAGGTATGCTTTAGTACTACAAGGGCATCGTCTTTATAGGTACCATATTGTTCTTCCAGGCGTTCAATCCAAGTACTTAAATAGGCTCCGTTGATAATACTTTCGTAGGCTTCATCTATCAAGTCAGCATTGATGGGCCTAGCCTCTAGCTGATGGTACCCTTTTATCTTTTCAAAAAGTACCTGGATGAAGTATGGAAGTAGGTAGCCTAGTTTATCGAGCATCTTTTCTCTGACTTCCTCGGTCAGTTCCACCTTATTTCCTTCTTCCAACGCCTGGATCATAGCCTTGCCCGTGTTTAGATCAAAGGCTTTCAACTCATAGAATTTAAAATCATTGATCGTCTTGCTTAGCTGATGACTGGTCGTAAAATTCTCTATGCCTACCGAGCTACAATAAATCCAGCGGATTTTTGAGTTTGATACCTGGCGCAAGCTTCTGAGCCAGTGCAAGAGTTCTTCTACGTGCCTTTTTTCGCCTCCCGCGTTCGTAAGCATACCATTGAGAAGTACCGCTACTTCATCAAAAAAGATCACCGTTTCCTTGTCGTGTGGAAGTACTTTTTCTAGTTCGCGATATACGTTTGCTTTTTCTCTTTGCCATTCCAGGCTTACGGAGGCACCTCCCATACTTAATTTAGGCTTTAATAAGCTAAGTGTCTCAAATAGTTTGTTTGCTGCCTCCTTCGTTTTATCCCAAGCAGATGTTTTGAGTTGATCCGTCAATAGTTCAATGAATTGAAACTCCAGGTTAGCTTTCTCCAGATTAATTTCAATAGTAAGCCACCCATTTTGCGCAGCTTTTTCAAGCATCTTTTTAGCAAAGGAGCTTTTGCCAACCCGACGTGGAGAGGGAAGTAGAATATTATTTCCATCCTTGAGCAACTCCCAGACGTACTCTATTTCCTTTTCTCTCCCAAAGAAGTCATCCCCCGCTACGGGTGCACCAATTCTGTTTCGCATATTTGGGAATGTTTTAAATACGGAAACAAATATATACATTTTTGCATATATACAAAAATGTATATTTAAATATTTGCAAAAATAGAGACTCGGACTCAGAACGTCTCTCTAGCTGGGTGTCACTAAGACGGGAATTAATAAATTCCTAACTAATCCGACTCCAGTTCGTTTCAGCCTGGCGGAGGTTGTCCAAATGCGACCGAATGGCAGTATTTTCGGGTAAAACCAGCTCCGGATCTTTTTCCAGAATGGCTTCGGCGGAGGCGCGGGCGGCCTTGAGGATTTCGCCGTCCTTGGCCAGGTCGGCGATGAGCAGGTCCATGAGGCCGCTTTGCTGGGTACCTGACAAGTCACCGGGGCCGCGGAGCTGGAGGTCTACCTCGGCAATCTCGAAGCCGTTGTTGGTGCGGCACATGGTTTCGAGGCGGCGGCGGGTATCCTGGCTCAGCTTGAAGTCCGTCATGAGAATACAAAATGACTGCTCTGCGCCGCGCCCTACGCGCCCGCGCAGCTGGTGGAGCTGCGCCAACCCAAAGCGCTCGGCGTTTTCGACCACCATCACCGAGGCGTTGGGTACATTGACGCCCACCTCAATGACCGTCGTCGCCACCATGATCTTGGTTTCGTTTTTGACAAAGCGCGCCATTTCGTACTCCTTGTCCTTGGGTTTCATTTTACCGTGCAGGATGCTCAAAGGTACCTCCGGGAAGGAGCGCGCCACGCTTTCGTAGCCGTCCATGAGGTCTTTGAGGTCCATTTTTTCGGATTCTTCGATGAGCGGGTACACCATGTACACCTGCCTGCCCTTGGCGATTTCCTCCCGCAAAAAACCAAAGACGGCGGTCCGGTGGGCATCGTAGCGGTGTACGGTCTTGATGGGCTTGCGCCCGGCGGGTAGTTCGTCGATGACGGAGATGTCCAGGTCGCCGTAGAGCGTCATGGCCAGCGTGCGCGGAATGGGCGTGGCCGTCATGACCAGGATGTGCGGGTGTATCTGGTCGTTTTTGGCCCAGAGCTTGGCGCGCTGCGCGACCCCAAAGCGGTGCTGCTCGTCGATGATGCACAGGCCCAGGTCCTTGAACTGCACCACGTCTTCGAGCAGGGCGTGGGTACCTACGATGATCTGCATGGAGCCGTCGCGGAGCTGCTCATGAATGACGTCCCGCTCTTTTTTGCGCGTGGAGCCGGTGAGCTTCCCGATATTGATGCCCAGCCGGTCGGCGTATTCTTTCAGTCCCTGGTAGTGCTGGTCGGCCAGGATCTCGGTGGGGGCCATGAAGCAGGCCTGGGTGTCGCTGTCCAGGGCCATGAGGGTCGTAATAAAGGCCACGATCGTCTTGCCCGAGCCCACGTCGCCCTGCAGTAGTCGGTTCATTTGCTTGCCGGTGCGGAGGTCGTCCCGGATCTCGTGT
This sequence comes from Rhabdobacter roseus, assembly GCF_014202275.1. GTDB lineage: Bacteria > Bacteroidota > Bacteroidia > Cytophagales > Spirosomataceae > Rhabdobacter > Rhabdobacter roseus. The sequence continues at coordinate 1,106,236 of NZ_JACHGF010000001.1, forward strand.
AGTACTTTTTTCTGGGCGTTGGTGAGGTCGAAGGGCAGGTGGTGGTCGTAAAATTCCCGCACCAGATGTACCTTGCTGAATACCTGACCGGGGTATTCGTTTTTTTGTAAAAGTTTACTTTTAATAAGACGCAGCTGATTGTAAAACAGCTCCTCAAATTTGAGCCGCCGCAGGGCCTGGGCCAAGTGCGCGTGGCTTTGCGGCATGTGGATATTCCAGAGCGCTTCTACTTTGGAGACGAGACGATACTGTAGCAGCAGGGCGTCGGGCAGGGTTTCGCGGATGTGCGGAATGGCCTGTTCCAGCAGCGTACGCGTCATGCGGGCAATGGCCTTGCTATCCACAAAGCGCTTGCGGAGCGTTTCGGTCAGCGGATACACGGGCTGCCAGGTGCCTCCTTTTTCGTTTTCGGGCGTGAGCGGGTCCAGCTCCGGGTGCGTGATGCTGTACTTACCGCCAAAAAAAGCGGGCTTGCCGTATACCAGGTACTCTGCGTCGCGCCGGAGGGATTTCTCAAACCAGGTGATGCCCTGAAACCACACCAGCTCCAGGGTACCCGTGCCGTCGGTAAATTGGGCCACCAGGCGCTTTTTAGCGCCTTCACCCACGATAGTCCATTCTTTAAGCCGACCCTTTATCTGGGCAGCCGGCAGTAGTTCGGTAAGCTCACTGATGCGGTGAAACTGGCTGCGATCCTCGTGCCGGAACGGGTAGTGTTGCAGCAGATCGCCGTAGGTAAAAATAGCCAGCTCTTTGTTGAGCAGGACCGCCCGCTGGGGGCCTACGCCTTTCAAAAATTCAATCTTGGTATCGAAGAAGTTATTGCGCTCGGTCATTCGTCATGGGTACTTCGGCTAGGTTCAAAAGTACAAAATAGTGCGCGGAAAACTTGACCGCTGGCTCGGAACTTAAACATTATTATAACTTTTTAGCGTGGTTATACGTTTGTCAAGGGAATGTCAACCAAACCAAATTCCATTCCTATGAAAACCATTATTGGCACCCTTTTCTTAACGCTCGTGGCTTTTACCTGGGCTTCGGCGCAAGCTCCCTCAAGCCCACGTGTGACGGCCGAGGGTAAAAATGTAAGCATAGCTTACGGCCAGCCTTCCAAGCGCAACCGGGTACTTTTTGGCAACGACGGCAGCGGCAGCCTGGAGCCGTATGGCAAAGTATGGCGCACCGGTGCCAACCAGGCTACCGAAATTACGTTCAAGAAAGATGGTACTTTTGGCGGGAAACCCGTCAAAGCAGGTACCTATTCGTTGTTTAGCATTCCGGGCGAAAAAGAATGGACCGTGATCCTGAACCCTGAGCTGAAGCAGCCGGGTGCTTTTGGTTATGATAAAATCAAGGATAAAAATACGTTGGAAGTAACCGTACCCGCCAAAAAGTATAAGGAGTCGTCGGAAAAGCTGATGTTTAACGTGTCTGACAAATCGCTGGATCTGCATTGGGACAAGGAAGGCTTCTCCGTACCCCTGAAGTTTTAAGGACCCAAGTACTTTTACAAGTACCTTTAGAAGCAAGAAAGAAAGCACGACGACCCAGCGGGGCGTCGTGCTTTCTTTTGGGTTATGTCAGGAAAGTACCTATTCCGGATTGTCTAAGAACAACAGCGCGTCGCGGTTGCGCAGCCACACGGCCTGGTTCAATTGGCTACTCGCTTGTAGCGAAAGGGTACTTGACACCAGCCCGGTACCCAGCGATACCCAAAAGAAGGTCCGGATGGTACTGCGGTTCCCGCTGACGAGCGCGGCGATGGATCCGGCGGCCCCGCCCAACGAAATCACCGTCGCGATGTTGCGCTTCCGGCGCGAGCGGAGGTACAGCTGCAGACCGCCCGGCGAGATAGAAAACTCGCGTTGCAACGACGCCGCACCCACGTATACCGTGTTGTTTCGGACGTAACGCGTCGGGCTAATCAGGTAAATCGTTTCTTTGTCGTACCACTGCCGGGCCTTTTCGGCCGTAGGTACTTGCGCCCTGGCTTCCAGGTACCCTAGCAACAAAAGCACCGCGCCAAGAAGGTAGTTTTTTTTTAGTAGTTGATTCATCATAAGGTCATTTTGCAATGATTTAGCAGAAGCCAGGTACTTGGAGGCTGTTCAGAAGAGCGCCAGCAGTTTTGGCAGAAAGATCAAAGTACCTACCACAGCCGCTACCAGTGCCACCAAAAGTACCCCGGCGGCCGAGACATCCTTGACGGCTTTGATGGTAGGGTGGTAGTCGGGCGAAACCAGATCGGCCAGTTTTTCCAGCGCCGTATTGAACGCTTCGGCGGCCCACACGAGCCCGACTTGCGTCAGGATCACGCACCATTCCATCCGCGATAGCTGCAACCAGAAACCCGCCCCGACTACCAGCGCTGCCGCCAGCAGGTGAATCCGGGCGTTGTTTTCGTAGCGAAACAGGCTGGCTATACCGGCTCCGGCAAAACGAAAGCTACGAAGGGCTTTGCGGAGGTCAACGGGGTGGCTCATCGGGTTTGAAGATTGGCATGAAGACAGTACGCAAAGTACAACTACGAAACGGCGGGGAGGTTTCAGGGGGAGCTCGAAACGACCTACTTTCGGTCGGTGAATTCCTTCATCATGACCCACTCCCGGCCCGAATTTTTGGCCTTAAAGGTTTCCAGGCAGCCCCGGTCTTGTAGCGTAATGTAGCAGTTCTTCCCTTTTCTGCCCCCAAAACAAATGTTGGATACGTTCTTGCCGATCGTCGGGATGGTACGAAGTACCTGCCCCTGCGGCGACACCACCGCTACTTCGCCCTTGCCCCAGCGGGTGATGTACAGGTTTCCTTTGCTGTCGCAGCGCATGCCGTCCATGCCGCCGTCTTCAAACTGCAGCAGCAGGCGCTTGTTGGTCAAAGTACCATCGGGGGCCAGGTCAAAGGCCCAGACGTTGCGCTGCACGCTTTCGTTGACGTAGAGCGTCCGCTCGTCGGGGCTTATTTCAATGCCGTTGGTGGTACCCATGCGCTCGGCTACGAGCCGCGTTTTGCCGTCGGGCGTGACGTGCCATACCTGGCCGGTGCCGTCTTTCCAGTTGGGGTCGGAGCAGAAAATGTGGCCGCTGCGCGTAATGGCCAGGTCGTTGGGTTGGTTCATGCGGGGCTCGTGGGCCAGCACCGTCACGTCACGAGTTTCCAGATCGGCCTTAAGTACCTTGTGACCCGTAAAGTCAGCGATGTAAAACGTGTTTTCGTCGCCAAAGCGGATGCCGTTGCCGGTACTTCCCTTGGGTAGCGTAATAAAAAAGCTGGTGCCTCCCCGGCGACTGATGCGGGCGATGGTGCCATCCTGCGCAAAGTTGACGGCATAAATGTTGCCATCGGCATCGACAGCCGGACCTTCGCAGTTGCTGGTAAATTCACCTTCGTTGGTGAAGGTTTTAGTAACGGGCTGGGCCACAAGGTACCCCGCCGAGGTACAGGCCAACAAAAGCAGGGCTATCCGGTAATAATGCATGGTAGTAGAGAAGGAGTGATGGCTAATACGACAACAGGCCCACAAGGTAAAGAGTATTGTGTAAATGGCAAAGTACCTGTCTGTGCTGGGGGAGTTTGCGCATAAAAAAAGCCGGACCTTGCAGCCCGGCACTTTCTAAAGGTACCTGGTAAAATCAAATATCTTTCCACTTAATAGCGCAGCCAATGGCCTTGGTGGTGGTGGTTACGACGGGCTTGTTGGCCAGCAGATTCGTCACGGCATCGTCAACGTAGCGTTTGGTGACACCCGCCGGGTCCTGCGGATTGTCGTCAATGGTACCGATGTACTGCACCACGAAGCGCCCACCGCTATTTTTGAGCACAAAAACGTGGGGAGTACGCGTAGCGCCAAAGGCCTGAGCTACCGTTTGGGCGTCGTCGGCGAGGTAGGGGTAAGGGTACCCTTTGCTACTGGCGCGCTCTTTCATTTTTTCAAAGGTATCGTCCTCGTAGTCGGTGGGGTCACTGGGATTCACCGCCAGGACCGGGTACCCTTGCGACGCAAACTTCGCGTGCAGGGCAATGATACGGTCTTCGTAGGCTTTGGCAAAGGGGCAGTGATTGCACGTAAAAACCACCATAACACCCTTTTTGGAGGAATAATCGGAGAGGGACACCATGCTACCGTTCACATTTTTGAGCCGAAAATTGGCCACTGCCTCCCCGACCTGGTACCCGGCGGGCGCTAAGCCCGCGTCTGGCCGGGTTCGAAGCTGAGCCGGAAGCGACAGCGCCACCGCGACGGCCCCCAGGCTCGTCAGGAAGGCGAGTACCATCCAGAGGGTAATTCTTCTTTTTGCGTTATCGGTATTCATGGTTCATAAGGACGTTAGTAGTCGGTGAAGTAACTTAGTTCCCGGGCCAGCGTTTCGTAATCGAGCGGTTTTTCGTAAAAAGAACGACGGCCCCGCGCCGGATTCAGGATCAGGGTAGCTGGTAAAGCGCCCGACCAGGTTGAATCTACCCGTTCGATCCAGCGATTCGCGTCGGTTTCGTTCAGGAGCCATACGGTACTTTTTATATTGTGACGTTCTATAAAAGGAACGACCCGATCTTCAATATCTTTTGCGAAGTCCATACTAACCAGCAGCACCCGTACTTTCTGATGAGCAAAATTGGCCTGTACCTCTTCAAAATGAGGGAGTTCGGCTACGCAGGGGCGGCACCAGGTGGCCCAGAAATTGATGATATAGGTAGTATCGGAATCCTGGTGATGCAGGAGCGTATCCAGGGTTTCCCATTTTACCTGCACCAAGGGTTGGGCGTTAGGTGCCGGAGCTTCTCCGGGCAGAGGGCCGTGCTGGGTTGGCTCCTGGGCAAAGGCCAGGCTACAAAAGGATAAGGCGCAGAAAAACAGTAGTTTATTCATTTCTCAAGACAACAGATAAGTACAACACGCTGAACAACTACCTGGCCCCTCGCAAACACCGTGCCCTTTTTGAATTTTAACCTAAAAGTACACATTTTTTTTAATGAGTACAAGCAATGCTTCTATTTGAAATCGCTAAGAGTCAGGTGTATAGATTGACAATAGAGGCGGCTTTAAAATAAGGTCGGGCATTGGACCAAAGCTGGGCGCGTTCGTTTAATGCGAAGTTTATGGATCTCCCCGGAAGAAGGTAGTTCTATTCCGAAAACACGCGGTGGTTTCCGCCTTCGGATGTCCCTTATAAGCAAGGTACACGCCTCCGCAAAAGTACCGGTAAATTTTTAGGTAAGGCATTGTTATTCTTAGGGTATATGGCTATCTTTGCACCTCGTTTTAAAAAATCGTTTTTAACTAATTGAAATCATGTACGCAATAGTAGAAATCGCAGGCCAGCAATTTAAAGTCGAAAAGGGCCGCGAAATCTTCACGCATAGGCTTGAAGGTGACGCGGACGCTGCACTTGTGTTTGATAAAGTCCTCCTCGTGGACAATGGAGGCGATATACTGATTGGCGCGCCTCTTTTGGAAGGAGCCTCGGTAAAAGCTACGGTGCTGGGACACCTCAAAGGTGAAAAAGTGATCGTGTTTAAGAAAAAGCGCCGCAAGGGCTATCGGGTAAAGAACGGCCACCGTCAGTCGCTGACGAAAGTGCGTATCGACGATATCGTAGCTTAGGATTTTAGTAAAGACAACCGAACTTATTTTTTTACCAAGAACTTATAAAATTCGAACCTCATGGCACACAAGAAAGGTGTAGGTAGCTCGAAAAACGGCCGCGATTCGAACAGCAAACGGCTGGGCGTAAAACTTTTCGGCGGCGAGCTCGCCAAAGCGGGCAATATCATCGTACGCCAGCGCGGTACCCGGCACAACCCCGGTCGTAACGTAGGCTTAGGCCGTGACCACACGTTGTTTGCATTGGCAGATGGCCACGTGGTTTTCCGGAAATCAAAAGGTGACAAATCGTACGTTCATATCGAGCCGATCCAAGTCGAAGCGGAGCCTGCTCAGGTTTAAGCCTGGTCCGGAAGCCTGCTTCCCCACTTCAAGCCCACCGACTATCCGGTGGGCTTTTTGTTTGCATTAACTACCCCAAACTAAAGCTACGGAACGGGTGTTGTACTAACCGGACACCGACGTCCGGTTTTATTCCCCGCATTAACCATTATATTGGTATGTTACAACGCCCCGTATTTGTATACACCGAGCTGAGCCCCAACCCTAATTCCATGAAGTTCGTGCTGAATTTCAGCCTGGTACCCGACGGACTTTCCTTTGATTATCCTTCGCACGCCGCGGCGCTGGAAGAAGGGAAGGCTTCTCCCCTGGCGGCGGACCTGTTTCAGTTTCCGCACGTGCAGCGGGTTTTTATTGCCAGCAACTTCATTACCCTCACCAAAGACGACGACACGGCCTGGGAAGAGGTACTTTACGATACCAAGCAGTTTATCAAAATTTACTTCGAAGAAAATTTGCCCGTTTTTGAGGAGCAAACCATTTCGAAGAACACCATCATTGTAGACGCCAACGACTCCGACACCGTACAGAAGATCAAAGCGGTGCTGGAGCAGTACGTTCGTCCCGCCGTGGAATCGGACGGTGGTGCCATCAACTTTCATTCGTTTGATGAAAGCACCGGGGCCGTGAAGGTACTTTTGCAGGGTTCGTGCAGCGGCTGCCCTTCGTCCACGCTGACGCTCAAAGCGGGCATTGAAAACCTACTGACGCGCATGGTACCTGACGTAAAGGAAGTGGTAGCAGAAGGCGTATAGCGTGGCTGCAATCCCATATAAATAATGTTTTTTACCGTAGCGCCCGGCTCAGCCGGGCGCTACGGCTACATAGGTACCTACCGGAAAATCGTCACGCTGCCGTTGCGGGGTGGGAGCTGTTCGTGCAGGTGGATTACGTAGTAGTAGGTAGCGGCGGGTAGTTCCTGCCCGTCCAGGCGGCCGTCCCATTCCTGCGCGTAGCCTTCGGAACGAAATACGCGGTTGCCCCAGCGGTTAAAAACCTCCACCCTGCAGTCGGGGTACTCCCAGATATTCTCCAATATCCAGACATCGTTACTGCCGTCGCCGTTGGGCGTGAAGCCATTCGGAATCCGAACGGGTGTAAGTACCTCAATAGTAATCTCGCTCTCGCTGTAGCAGCCTTCGGCACTGGTGACCCGGAGCTGATAGGTGGTGGTTTCGGTGGGAGCGGCGGTAGGTTCCGCCAGGGTGGCGTCATTGAGGCCGTCAGGTGGGCTCCAGGCGTAGGTACTTCCTTCTGAGATCGAGCTTTTGATGAGAACGTCGTCGCCGGCCAGAATCACCTTCCGTCCCGGCAAAAAGGCCCGTGGCAGTGGAAGTACCCGCGCCTCCCGCACCAGCGTGCGCGTACAGCCGTTGGAGCCCGTGTAGCGGTAGCTGATCGGATGGGTACCTACGCCTGCCTGGTGGGCGCTGAAGGTACTTCCCGTGATGCCATTGCCCGCAAAAGTACCCCCGGCGGGCAGTGCCGACAGCGTGAGCCGGGCGTCGCTTTGCCCGCAGAGAGCCGGAATAGAATCAAACTGCACAACGGGGAGGGATTTTTCCTGAATGGAGAAGGGCTCCGAGCGGCGGGAGCAACCCGTAGCGGCGTCGGTTACTTCTACGCTGTACACGCCCCCCTTTTCCGCGTCGAGCTGCGGCGCGGCGGCACTGGCCAGCGGGGTACTATTCAGGTACCAGCGATACGTAAAGTCCGGCGCTTGGTTGGCCTGGAGCCGTAGGGTACTTCCTTCGCAGAAGTCGGTAGCGGCGGCGGTCACGGTGGCCGCGGGGCGTTCCTGCACGCGTAGCTGCACGGTATCGGAGGTGGTGCAGCCCGTGGTACGGTTAGTGGCCTTCACAACGTAGGTACCTGCCTGCGTAACGCCCACCAGCACGCTGTCCTGCGCGTTGATCAACGGCTGCCCATCTTTCTCCCAGCCAAAGGTCCAGGCCGCGCCGGGTACCTGGGCGCTGAGTGTAATGGGTACGTCGCGGCAGAGGTTGGCCGTGGGGCCGGGGGTTAGGGTGAGCGGGTCCGGGGCGCGGAACTGCACCCGGAATTCTTCTCCACTGATGCTGACGTTCCCGCAGCGGTTGGCAAAGCTTTTCGTGACCGAGTAGGTACCTTCCTGCGTTAGGGTAATGGAGGCCGCCTGGCCGTTGTCGAGGTTGATGCCGTTGCGCCGCCATTGGTAAGCCCAGCGCGGATCTTCCTCGGCTTTCAGGAAGATTTCATCACCCTGGCAGATGGTGATGTCGACGTGGCCGTTCTGGTCGTTGACGGAGGTACCGGGCGGGTAGCGTACTTCGGTGAGAGAAACCGGCGGCGGGTTGTCATCCGGGCAATCAATGACCAAAAGCTGAAAATCCCGGTGTACCTCTCCGATCTTTTGGCCCGCGCGGTATTCTTCTGCTACGACTCGAAAAACAAAAAGCCCCGTTTGGTTAGGGGTGAGGGTGAGGGTACCCGTCTGGGCATCGAGCCGTAGCGCCGGACTACCGGGTATCACGGCCGCTAGGCCATAGCCATTGGCCCATTCACTTTTTGGGTACGGCCCCGCCGTAGGAGCGGCCAGCGGGTCGATGTTGAAGGGCGGACGGGTACTATTAAAGGGCGTCTCAAGGCGGTACCGCAGTTGATCTCCGTCGGCGTCGGTGGCACCTGCTTCGAGCTGGTGGGGTTGGTTTCGGCAAAGAATTTCGCCGTTGGCAGGCACAAAAACGGGAGAATGATTGGCCACCGTCAGCGGCGGAAACTCAGTGTATAACACCAGGGAAGAGGTACCGGCATTGCTGAGATTGGTGACGGCACTACTGAGGCAGCAGCGCTCCCAGGAGGCGTAGTAGCCACCGGAATCGTTGTACTGCCCCACAGGCAGTCGTAGCTCCGTACAAAACGTCACGGCCCGGATCTGCAAGTTTCGGGAAAGCGCGCAGCCCGGATTCGTAAACGTGACCGGCTGCTGACCGGTACGGGGAAGTAGGATGTCGCTTAGGCGCTGGTTGTCTCTTTTTCGAAAGATCGAAGCCGTCAATTCACGCTGGTCGGCGCTGGGGTCGTTGCTGTTGGCGTCGTAGTAAAGTACCACACAGAGGGTATATACCTCGGGCTGACCGGCTTTGGGGCTCAGGGTCATATTGCCGCCAATGATGTGCGAAGCCTGGGCGGAACTGGCCAGTACTACTAGCCCCGCCAGCAGCCTCAGGGTCCTCTTTACGGTTTGTTTGGTCATGGTCAAGCGAGCATTCTGTTGGCTAAGATCGCAATTTTGGTGCCAAGACGAAAAGCCGCTCGTGCAAAGAGGTCCTTCACCCCCGCAAAGTACCTTTACGGGGGTACCTTAACAGCAGGGAGCAGACAAAAAAAGCGGCTTGAAATCAATCAAGCCGCTTGGCATTAAAGTAATTGAGAACTACGTTAGGCTTTGGATTCTTCGGTAGAACCTTCTTCGGTTACTACATCCACGTTACCCGCTTCGGCTTCTTCCTGCACGTGCTTCTTCACAATCTCTTCGTGAAGAGCCGCCTCTTCGTTGGAACGCCGGTTGATGTAGGCCTGGTAGCTGGTTTCTTTTTCGTAAGGCCGCTTGCCAATCAGTTTTTCAAGATCACCCTGGAATAAAATTTCTTTTTGCAAAAGTTCCTGAGCAATCACTTCCAACGCTTCCCGCTTATCAATGAGCATGTTTTTGACGTGCTGATAAGCCTGATCCACCAGCTTTCTTACTTCCTGGTCGATGGCCTCGGCCGTGGCGTCTGAGTAAGGCTTGGTAAAGGCGTAGTCCGACTGCTTGGAGTCATAAAATGATATGTTTCCAATCCGTTCGTTCATGCCGTACATGGTTACCATGCTGTACGCTACTTTCGTCACGCGCTCAAGGTCACTCAACGCCCCGGTAGACACTTTTCCAAATACCACGTCTTCGGCGGCTCTTCCCCCCAGGGTCATGCACATTTCGTCAAATAGCTGCTCGGTGCGGTAAAGGTACTGCTCGCGCGGGAGGTACTGTGCGTAGCCCAGCGCGGCCACCCCACGGGGTACAATCGTAACCTTCACCAGAGGATCGGCGTGCTCCAGGTACCAACCCGCTACGGCGTGCCCTGCTTCGTGGTAAGCCACGATCTGCTTTTCATCGGGGGAAATTAGCTTGTTTTTCTTTTCTAAACCACCAATGACGCGGTCCATGGCATCCTGGAAGTCCTGCATCGTAACCTCGTTGCGATCCCGGCGGGCGGCAATCAGAGCCGCTTCGTTACAAACGTTGGCGATCTCGGCTCCGGCAAAGCCGGGCGTTTGGGCGGCCAGCTTTTGGATGTCTACATCCTGAGCTATTTTAATGGGCTTCAAATGCACTTTAAAAATAGCCTCCCGACCAATCACATCGGGCTTGTCGACCGAAATCTGGCGGTCGAAACGGCCCGGCCGCAGCAGCGCCGAGTCAAGTACATCGGGACGGTTGGTGGCGGCTACGATGATAATGCCGGAGTCGGTGGCAAAGCCATCCATTTCTACCAGCAGAGAGTTCAGGGTATTTTCACGCTCGTCGTTTGAGCCCGGCATACCACCCCGACCCCGTGAGCGTCCCACGGCGTCAATCTCATCAATGAAGATGATACATGGTGCTTTTTCTTTGGCTTGCTTGAACAAATCCCGCACCCGGGCGGCACCAACCCCTACGAACATCTCCACGAAGTCGGAGCCCGAAAGGGAGAAGAAAGGTACCCCGGCCTCACCGGCAACGGCCTTGGCCAGCAGGGTTTTTCCGGTACCGGGAGGGCCCACCAGCAAAGCGCCTTTAGGGATTTTAGCCCCGAGCTTCTTAAACTTATCGGGACTCTTAAGGTAGTCTACAATTTCCTTAATCTCCTCCTTGGCTTCGTCCAGCCCGGCTACGTCGTTGAAGGTAATCTTTACCTTATTTTCGGCGTCAAACAGCGTGGCCCGCGAGCGACCGATGTTGAAGATCTGCCCACCGGGGCCTACTCCGCCCGACATCCGTCCCAGCAGGAAGTACATCACCAGAATCATAATGATAAAAAAGCCCCAGGTACCCAGGAAGCCTGTCCAATCATTACGGGTATCGATCTTGTATTCTACCTTGTCGTTGTCCGGTACCCCTTCCTGCATTTTTTCGAGGTCTTTCTTGAAAGTCTCGGCCGAGGTGACCTGAAACTGGTAGTGCGCTACCCCTTCGCCACCAAAGTAGTTGTTTTCCTTGGAGATAACCCGGTACTTGTCCATTTTCAGGGCGTCAGGCTTGAGGGTTACCTCCACGGTTTTATCGTTCACGATGGTCACGTGCTGTACTTCGCCTTCGGTGACCATCTTTTCGAAGCGCTTTTGTGAAATCTCTCCCAGATTAGAGGAACGACTGAGGTAGGTGATTCCCAGAATCGTGGCAATCAAGGCGGCAATGATCCAGCCTTGGTAGCCGCGCTGAGGGCTTTTCGGGTTCAGTGGGTTTCGCTTGTTATCGTTTTCAGACATTATTGTATTGCATTAGTAGAAAATAGTAATGATAGAACGCATTCAACTCTCCGAATGTTCACCTAAAATTGGCTAGGCCGCTGACTCATCAATGAGGGTCAATTCAGCATCGCCCCAGAGTTCTTCCAGATCGTAGTGTTTGCGCAAATCCTTTTTAAAAACGTGGGCTACAACGTCCACATAGTCAATCAAAATCCATTCCCGATTCGTTTTTCCTTCTTTGTGCCAAGGGTCAATTTTAGATAGCTTATAGACCTCTTCCTCGATAGAATCGGCAATGGCATCTATTTGCGTGTCCGAATTTCCGGAACAAATGACGAAATAATCGGCAACGGCGTTTTTTACATTACGTAGATTCAGAATGGCTATGTTCTGCCCTTTCTTCTCCAACATTCCTTTGGCTACCAGCTGGCAGAGCTCTTGTGAAGATACTTCTTTATTTTTGCGTTGTTTCATGCGTATGAATTACCCTTGAAAGATCTAAAAGTGCACAGCACTTGTTTCTATTTGTTAAAAGTATAAAATAATCCAAAAAAAGTGTACGACGTAGGTAGCAAAACCTTGTTTCTTGGTAAAAAGATTCTTTATCTGCCAACTTGTCATTCTACCAACGACATAGCGGCTGAAATAGTGCGCGACGCCACCTATCCCGAAGGTACTTTAATCATCACCGATCAGCAAACGGCAGGCCGGGGCCAGCGGGGCCATGCCTGGGTAACATCGCAGGGACAAAATTTTACGTTATCACTACTTCTGAAGCCCACTTTTTTGCGACCTGAGGCCTCGTTTTTGCTAAGCCAGGCGGTGGCGCTGGGGGTTCGTAACTACCTGCAAAGGTACCTTAAATCGGTGTGGGTAAAATGGCCCAACGACATTTATATTCACGACTACAAAGCAGGGGGTATCCTGATCGAGAATACCTGGCAGGGTAGTCGCCTAACCCACTCGGTAGTCGGCATTGGGCTCAATATTAATCAAAGTACCTTTGAAGCCCCCCGGGCTACGTCCCTGCGGCTGGAAACCGGCCAGCTATGGAGCCTGCCCGCGGAGCTCCCGTGGCTGCTGCAATCGCTGGAGCAGTACTACCTGCGCCTGCGGAACGGGGCCGAAGCGGCTATTCGCGAGGAATACATGTCCTGCCTGCTGGGCTATCAGCAAGCACGTGCCTTTCGGGCTGGTGACGAGGTCCTTACGGGTACCATCGTGGGGGTAAGTACCGCGGGGAGGCTACGCGTCGAAGTGGTTCCGGAAGGCCGCATCCGGGAATTTGAGGTCAAGACGATTGAGTGGATTTGGCCAGCCGATTAACGGCCCGACAGCCACCCAAGTACCCCCATCACGACGGCGCAAATCGCCAGCCCCAACGATTCGCGGGCGAGCTCAATATTGACGCTTCTCATGCCTAGCTCGGCGAAAAGTACCCCTTCAAACTCTGGCGGCCACTGCAACACCGCCCCGATCAGGTAGGCGGCAGCCAGCCCATAAAATAGCCAGGGAGGCCCCTGCCGACGCAGAGCCAGAAAACAGCCCAGCGCGGCGATGGTATAAACAGGTACCCACAGCTCCGGGTCGGGGTCGTTGAATTGGAAGTAAGCAAATAGCAAAAAGACCAGGCCAAAAACAAGGGCAATGTACCTCATAACAGTTGAAAGAAAGCAATGGATGATACTACCTCTAGATAAGTACCTTGGTGCGAAAAGCTACTAGCGAGGATGAGGTAGGTACCCACAAAAAACGCGAAAAGAGACTCCTTTCGCGTTTTTTGTGAGCTATAAAAAAATATTCCTTATTTCTGCTTAACAATCTTGTGCGTTTTGCGCCCCTGCGGCGTGTTGAGCGTGCAGATGTAAACGCCTTCGGGCAAGGTCTGGGACTCAAACGTAATACGATGGGTACCTTCCGACTGGTCCTGATCCGTAACGAGGCGGGAAATCAGGATGCCCTGCACGTTGAGAATACTGACCGATACCCGCGAGCTCTGCGGAAGGGTATATTCAATGAGGGTATTGTCGGCGAACGGATTGGGGTAAGCGCCCAGCGTGAAGATGCTCTCGTCCCAGCTTAGGGGTTTAGCGGGGCTACAGGCGGCAATGGTAGCACTAAATACGGCACCCGGCTTGGCCTCAAAGCCCGGCGTAAGGCTGATGGCTTCTCCCGCCCGGTACGAAACCTCGCCGGAGTTCACCACGTTGGAGGCGGTAAGGTACTGGGAAGCGTGCTCGTCTACTTTAGCCGAAGAAAGCGGAGCCGTAAGGGTAATGGTACCAGGGCAGGTAGCCTCCGCCTGCTGCGCCTGGGCGGCAGTAGTACCCAGTATGCCGGCTATGGCTACCAGGTTAAAGAGTGTTGTTTGTAGTGCTTTTTTCATAAGATTAGGTTCCTTTTGGTGTTGATTTTGGCCATTCCGATTACAAAGTAATTAAGTTTTGCGGTACATCCAAGGCCTGTCCGTACTTCGTTGGATCTAAAGTTAGCAAACGGTGCGGGTACCTGATGGTAAATTATTCAATACCAGCGCAGTAGGTTTGTAGTGCCGCCCCGGCTTCCTGATAGCCCAAACGCTGGGCCTGGCGAAAACTACCGCAGCCATTTTCTTTCTCGCCGGTTTGCCATTGAGCCAGGCCGAGGCCATAAAAAGCCTTGCCAAACTGCGGGTCCAGCTTGGTAGCCTGGCGCAGGGCCAGCACGGCCTGGCCGTATTCCTGCTGGCGGAAGTACAGATTGCCCAGGTTGTACCAGGCTTGAGTGTTTTGGGGGGCGAGTTGCGTGGCTTTTTCAAAATCAGGAATAGCCAGGGACGCCTCGTTACGAAGTACCTGTACTTGGCCGCGGTTGAGGTAAATATCGGCCGTGTCGGGGGCGAGGCGGGCGGCCTGGTTGTAGTCGGCCAGGGCGGAGTCCAGGTTGTTCTGGGCCGTGTGCAGCAGCGCCCGGTTGAAGTAAGGGCGGTAGTAGTCGGGCTTCAGGCGGGCGGCCTGATCGTAGTCCAGCAGGGCGTTGGGGTACTCTTTGAGTTCGAAGTAGGCCACCCCCCGGGTATTGAAGGCCTCGGCGTTACGGAGGTCTTTGTCAATGGCTTTATTGAGGTATTCAATGGCTTCGCGCGTTTTACCTTCGCGCAGCAAGCTTTTTCCTTTTTCCAGAAAAACCTCGGACGATTGGGAACACGAAACGGCAAATAGGAGCAGGCAGAAAAAAAATATTCGGGACATAGGTACTCATTCAAAGTTGGTTGGCGCAAAAGTAAGTCACAAAGCCGAAGGTGTTTTCTTTTTGTTAAGAAAATGTCCTTATCTTTGCAGGGGCAAATCGGAACTACCAGCTCCTGCCGAATCCCCCAGGTCTTGACAGAAGCAAGGGTAGGTGGTCGTAGCGGTGAGATTCTCGATTTGCCTTTTTTTATTTCTTTCTTCGTTCCGAGCCCCCTTCGCTTTTCGTTTCTCCTGGCTTTCCCTAATTTTGCAGGCATTCTTTCACTAACTACCCGCTCATTCCCATGAAGTTTTTCATTGATACCGCTAATTTACAGGAAATAAAAGAAGCCCACGCGCTGGGAGTACTGGACGGCGTCACCACCAACCCCTCCCTGATGGCCAAAGAAGGTATTACGGGAAAAAACAACATCATGAGCCACTACAAGGCCATTTGTGACCTGGTAGATGGTGACGTAAGCGCCGAAGTAATCGCTACGGATTTTGAGGGGATCGTCCGCGAAGGCGAGGAACTCATCGAAATTGACGATAAGATTGTGGTGAAGGTACCTATGATTCAGGATGGCGTGAAAGCGCTGAAGTACTTCTCGGGCAAGGGCATCCGGACCAACTGTACCCTGATCTTTACGGCGGGGCAAGCCCTGCTGGCCGCGAAGGCGGGGGCTACCTACGTGTCTCCCTTTGTAGGGCGGCTCGACGATATTTCTACCGACGGCATTGCGCTCATCGAGCAGATCCTGACGATCTACCGCGTGTATGGTTACGAAACGCAGGTACTGGCGGCTTCGATTCGCCACCCGATGCACATCATACAGTGCGCCGAGCTGGGTGCCGACGTCATGACGGGCCCATTGAGCGCCATTCTGGCTCTGCTGAAGCACCCCCTTACTGACAGCGGTCTGGAGAAGTTTCTGGCCGACTATAAAAAAGGAAACAGCTAAAATTTATACCGCCGCGGCTTGTGAAGTACCCTGGCCAGGGGCGCAAAGTACCTGGCCAGGGTACTTCACAAGCCGCGGTTTCCTGCTAATTACTGATTGAGACAAGATGGAGTTTTCAACCGAGCCCGTGGTTACCCTGGAGCGCGCTGACATTTACCAGGGCCAGAAACTGGTGCTGGCGGATGTACATTTCGAGGTGAATAAAGGAGAATTTGTATTCCTGATCGGACGGACGGGGAGCGGAAAAAGTTCGCTGTTAAAGACCCTCTACGCCGACTTGTGGCTGCAAACGGGCTCGGCCAAGGTAGCTGGCTACGAGCTGCACAAGATCAAGCGCAGCGATGTACCCTACCTGCGCCGGAAAATCGGCATTGTGTTTCAGGACTTTCAGCTCCTCACCGACCGCTCCGTGGAGGACAACCTTACGTTTGTACTGCGGGCTACGGGTTGGAAAAATAGTGCGGACATCAAAAAACGCATCTCGGAGGTACTGATGCAGGTAGGGCTGGGTACTTCGCAGAAAAAACTACCCCACCAGCTCTCGGGCGGGGAGCAGCAGCGGGTGGTGATTGCGCGGGCCATGCTCAACGAACCCAACATTCTACTGGCCGATGAGCCCACCGGAAACCTCGATCCCGAAGTAGGTGACCAGATCATGCAGGTATTCCAGACCATCAACAACGCCGGCACGGCCATTCTGATGGCTACCCACAACTACGATTTCCTGAAAAACTTCCCGGCGCGTATTCTCAAATGCGAAAACGGGGAAGTCAAAGAAGCCTAAGGGTAGGTTAGAGAACAAGGTACCTGGCGACCGCTTTTTTCGACCAGCACCAAGTACCTTTCCGCCCAAACTACCCCTGCCGGAGGTAAAGCTGGTAGTAGAGGATAAAGTACGCCCGCAAGCGCCGGAAGGTGTCGTTGGCCGACTGGATGATGTCGTCGGCCGCCTCGGGCTGCTGCGCTACGTAGCTTTCCACATTTTCCTGAAAGGACTTCCAACTTTCCATTCCCTGGGTACCGGCAAAAAAGCGCCCGCCTTCGCTGGCGGTCACGCCCAGGCTTTTACTCACTTGTTTACTGATTATTTTACCGCCCAGCCGGGAGCCTTCCAGTACGTACAGCGTACCCAGGGCTGCGGGGGTAGTTGCGGGCTGGGAAGGTACTTGAGGTATTTCGTTGGGCAAAAGACCGGGTTCCCAGGTACCTGATAAATACCGGATGTCCTCCAGTGCCAGGCTGGCGCGGGGCTCCACGCGAAAGGCCGTTTTGTGCAATGAAAGTACCTCCGCCAGAAAGGATTCCAGCGGATGAAACCCGCCGTAAAATGCGTACAGGATATGAATATACTGCTCTAAGCCGAGAGTGGGGCTCAACAGGAGCTGGCTGAGCTCCGTTTGCTCCAGGGCCAAATGTTGCTCCCAGGTACTTTCTTTGAGTTGTTTTAAAAAGGTAGTTTTCTCCAATTTATGATTCATACTACTAGGTCAGGTACCTGGCTTTGCGTTGGGACAAACGATGCCAGCGCTAGGGATTTACTTCTTGCAGTACGTACGCATGAGGGAAAATCAGCTGGAAGCGACTGCCCTGATTCGGCTCGCTATCGGCCCAGATATACCCGTCATGATTTTGCATCACTTTTTTGCAAATAGCCAGGCCTACACCCGTACCCCGCTGGCCGTTGTTTTCATTATGCAGCCGCTGGAAAAGCTTGAATATGACATCTGTATAGCTATTTTCAAACCCAATGCCGTTGTCCTGGACCGAAATCGTGAGGTAGTCTTCGGGTACGATGCTGAACTTTTGCACCACTTCGGCCGAAGGTACCTCCAGCTCAATCTGGATGCGAAGGTCCTCGTCGGGCTTACCAAATTTGAGGGCATTGCTGATCAGATTCACAAATACTTGTTTCAATTGGAAAGCAATCCCTTTGAGCGTGGGGAGCTCCCCGTAGGTGATGAGCGCTTTCCGCTGGCTTATTTCATCTTCCATTTCATCCAGCACTTCGGCCAGCAGTTGGTTCAGATCCACCGCATTTACGGCATCCGTTTTTGACGAAATACGTGAATAGGCCGTTATGTCTTCCAGTAAATTCTGCATCCTTCGGGCCGAGTTCTGCATCCGGCTGATGGAGTCCAGCAGCGAATCGGTCAGGTTTTGGGCCTCGGTACTAAGTACCCTCGACGCCAGGATTTGTATCTTACGCAGCGGCTCCTTCAGGTCGTGCATACTGATCCAGGTGATGTTTTCCAGTTCGTCGTTGGCGGCTTTGAGTTTCTCGTTGAGGTTGCGCTGCTTGTCTGTCTCTTGTTGAAGGTACAACAAGCGAAGCTGCTTCTGGAAAACCGAAGCAAAGTGCTCACTGGCCTGGAGGTGGCTGGGGTGCCAATTTTCGCTGATGTTTCGTACGGTTTCTTTCCAGGCCGCAAACGAACTGCGGGGGGTTAGGCTTTCGTGCGCGTTGGTGGCTCGGGCGCTCCCTTTGGGCTGGCCTGCCCAGGTGATGGTTTGCTCCAGGCCGGGCCTGAACCACAGCACACAGTCTTCGGTTACGTAGCCGAGTGGCTGGTAAATAAGCCCCGAGGCGACGTCAGCGTAGGCTTCGGCGGGCGAATACACCTGGGTGAGGTGCTTGGTTGAAAAACTGGCATAGCCACTTTGCTCGGCCAGAAACAACGCCAGGTTTCGTAGTTCTGGCGAAGTTGGCGTTTGGCCGCTGGTATGAATTCGACCGTCCACGAGAATGGCTACCCCCGAGGCCCCGGCCAAGGAAAGTAGATCGGGCACGGCTACTAAACCAGGAAGGTCGAGGGGTTCTGCCTGCAAAAAGGGCATCAGGCGATTCAAGGACTGCTCTACCTGCTGGATGATCATCGAAGAGTCGGCGCGCTGATGAAGCTCGATCTGCGAAGCGAGCAGGAGCCCCAGAAGCTGTGCGCTGTCGCGTTGTTTGGGGCTAATGTGCCGGGGCGCACTGTGGTGGCAGGCAATCAAGCCCCAGAGCTTATCCTCTTTAATAATAGAAATAGAAAGCGAGGCGGCCACACCCATGTTCTTGAGGTACTGGATATGAATGGGCGACACACTGCGCAGGTACGCGTGGCTGAGATCAAGCTGCCGGGCGGTACCGTCCGTATCGGCCAGGGTATAAAGGGCGGTGGGGATGTAGGATACGTCGTTGATGGAGCGCAGCGGGTTGCGGATGTAGAGCTCGCGCGCCTGCGGCGGAATATCGCCAGCTGGGTACCTGAGCCCCAGATACGGTTCCAGCCCGTCGGTAAGGCTTTCGGCCAGTACTTCACCCGTATAGTCTTCCTGGTCGAAGCGGTAGATCATAATCCGGTCGTATTCCAGGATTTTCCGGACGTGCTCGGCCAGAATTTGGCAGAGCTCGGTTAGGCTGTTAGGTACCTTGATGAGGTCCAGCAGGTCGGAGATTCCCAGCAGGTAGGCATCCGCTTTTTCATCGGCCAGCGGCTCTATTTCCAGCACCACCTGGGCGTCGGACTGGTGCAGGGCCAGCTGATACGCCCTGCTCCCAAGGTGGGTAGTCATCGTTTTAGCCTGAACATCCTCTTTTAGAGTCAGATAGGGGCGCAGTAGCTGTTCCTGTAGAGGAAGTACTTCAAAGACGCTCTGGCCCAGCAGGTGGGACAAAGGTACGCCCAAGAGATCCGTGAGGTTGGCGCTTCCGTGGGTGATTCGGCCCGAGCCTGGCTCGATGGCCAGCAGGTACCCATGAGGCTGGATACTGCCAGGAATATGGATTGGCTCCTGGTCGCAATCGGTTATGGTCGCGACCGCCTTATTGGTCAGGTCAATCATTTGATCATCAGAAGAGCTAGGCCTCAATCGGACTCATTCCTCTACCAGTTGATTTAGGTAGTAGGGTACTGCTTCAACTGTATTGGGAGCATTGAGTTGCTTAAGGGCGATCTGGATTAAACGTTTTAGGTTGGCAAAGTTTTCGGATTTGCGAATATAGAAATCAGCTCCACGCTCCTTTGTTTTCTCAATCATGAAGGTAGAGGAGCTGGTAGAAATGATAAAAACCTTGGTGAGGGTAGCGCCCAGCTGCTGCCGGAGGTAGTCCAGGCACTCGATGCCGTTGCGCTTAGGGAGGTTTAAATCCAGGAATATAGCGTCCGGTGGAGCCTGAAGAGAAGATAGCGTCTTGACAAACGACTCCCCATCGACAAACTCCCGGAATTCTATTTCACTTCTCAAGTGTTTGATGGCATCCAGAAACAAGAACCGATCGTCTTCGTCATCATCTACGAGAAAGATTGTTGGTTTTGGATTTTGCCGAAGATTGGTCAGCATCAAGTGGGCGTCAGGTCTAGAAACAATAAGTACACAAAGGTAACTCAAATTGGATTACCTTTATTTCAACGCACTTCGTTAAATTCGGAGAAGGATACTAAACAGCAAAAGAAAGGAAAAAATGGATAGGAGTCAATAGTTAATAAAAATTGGATAAAGCTACTTCTCCATTTTTTCCTTTCGGTTGCGTACAGAAAACTATTTGGCTTTTAGGTCAATAAACGGAATAATGACCTCTTCTAATGACACGCCCCCGTGCTGGAAAGTATCGCGGTAGAGGTTCACGTACTGGTTGTAGTTATTGGGGTAGGCAAAAAAGTAATCTTCCTTGGTAAATACGTAGGAGGTCGACACGTGCGGCTTGGGCAGGAAAAAACGCTCGGGTTTACGGCATACCATTACGTGGTTGTCGTCGAAGCCCAGGTTTTTGCCGTGCTTGTAGCGCAGGTTGGTGTTGGTCTCACGGTAGCCAATGATTTTAACGGGCTTCTGTACCCGAATCATGCCGTGGTCGGTCGTCAGGATAAGCCGGCATTTCTTTTCGGCCACTTTTTTGATAAAATCAAGCAGCGGCGAATGCTGGAACCACGAACGGGTTATGGACCGGTAGGCGGCTTCGTCCGGAGCCAGCTCTTTGATCATTTGCACGTCGGTACGGGCGTGCGAAAGCATATCCACAAAGTTGTAAACTACCACGTTGAGTTGATTCCCCAACAGGTTGCTGAAATTATCCACCAGCGATTTACCCTGGTTGGTATTAAGGATCTTGTGGTAAGAAAACTTCAGGTTGAGCCGGTTCCAGTCGAGCTGCTTCTGTAAGAAATCCGGCTCGTAGTTGTTCAGTCCCTCCTCGCCGTCGGGTGTATTTTCGTCACTGACCCACCACTGGGGGTACTTGCGCTCCATTTCGCTGGGCATGAGGCCCGAAAAGATGGCGTTGCGGGCGTAGCCGGTCGTGGTAGGCAGGATGGAGTAGTAGGCCGTTTCTTCTTCAATATTAAAGTACTCCTGAAGTACCGGCTGGATCATTTTCCACTGGTCGTAGCGGAAGTTGTCGATCAGGAGAAAAAACAAGGGCTCACCGCTTCCTTTCAGGTGCGGGAATACCTTCTGTTTCATGAGCTGGTGCGACAGTACCGGCCGGTCGGCGCGGGGGTCGTTGAGCCAGTCTTCGTACTCTTCCTCGATAAACTTCGAAAAGTTAGCGTTGGCTTCGCTCTTTTGCATGTTGAAGACCTCCGCCATGCCCTGATCTTGCGAGGTTTCCAGCTCCAATTCCCAGTAGATGAGTTTTTTGTAAATTTCCACCCACTCTTCGTGCCCGATGCGGTCCTGGTATTGCATGGCCAGGTTTCGGAATTGCTGCTGGTAGCTGAGGGTCGTTTTTTCGGTAACTAGGCGTTTGTTGTCCAGTATTTTCTTAACCGACAGCAGGATCTGATTGGGGTTGAGGGGCTTGATGAGGTAGTCGGCAATCTTGGAGCCGATGGCGTCCTCCATGATGTGTTCCTCTTCGCTCTTCGTAATCATCACCACCGGCAGCGAAGGGTTCATCTGTTTGATTTGGGCGAGCGTTTCGAGGCCCGTCATACCGGGCATCATTTCGTCCAGAAACACAATATCAAAGCGCTCGTTTTCTACTTTATCCAGGGCGTCAGCGCCACTATTGACGGGGGTTACCTGGTACCCTTTGGTACTCAGAAACATGATATGCGGCTTGAGGAGATCTATTTCGTCGTCGGCCCAGAGTATGTTATATGGCATCGTTTCGAAGATTGGGATAGGTGATAAATATAATTGTTTAATATAGTTAACGCCCGGAGCGGGCATCTGGTATTGAGTACCCGCCGGGGCTTTTTTATAATGACTAAACCGGCGGGCGGCTGCGCCCTAGGTTATAAAAATTTCCGTGCCACGCGTTCCAGATCCTCGGGGGTATCCACGCCGTGTGAGTCTTCCTGCGTAACCACGGCCCGGATGTGGTAGCCGTTTTCGAGCCAGCGTAGCTGCTCCAGGGCTTCGGCTTTTTCCAGCGCAGACACCGGTAACTGCGTGATTTGGGCCAGAATATCGGTCCGGTAGGCATAAATACCGATGTGCTTGTAGAACGTATGGCGGGCGAGCCAGTCGGCCTCGGCCACGCCCCGGAGGTAAGGTACCGGCTGGCGGCTGAAGTAAAGTACTTGCTGCTGCCTGGTGAGCAACACTTTGGGCGAATTGGGGTTGAAAAGGGTTTCCGGGTCCTCGATCTTCTTCACCAGGGTAGCTAGCTCGGTGCTTCCGTCCAGCACCTCGGCCAGCCGGTCGATCTGCGAGGGCTGGATGAATGGCTCATCGCCTTGGATATTAATGACGTACGCAAAGGTACCTTCCGTTTTTGCCAACGCTTCAAAGCAGCGGTCGGTGCCGCTTTGGTGGTCGGGGGAGGTCATGATGGCGGTACCACCGAAGGCCTCCACGTGCGTTCGGATCCGGTCGTCGTCGGTGGCGATAAGTACCCGGCTCAATTTTTTTGCCTGCGTGGCCTGTTCATACACGCGCTGGATCATGCTTTTGCCGTCGATGGTAGCGAGGGCTTTGGCCGGAAAACGCGTGGAAGCAAAGCGGGCGGGAATTATTCCTAGTATTTGCACGAAAATGGGCGTTGAATGATGTTCTTTGGGGCGTTGTTTTGTATTCTTTTAACCCGGTTGTAAAACTACTTCTTATTCTTCCATTGGAAAATCTTTTCTCCCATGTATTTCCGGCTACGATCTGGCGCATCCTGCCGCACCCCTCAGCACGGTGCAACCAGTGGGCCGTAGAACTGCGGGATGCCAACGCCAAGGTAGCTTCCCTGGCCCTCATTGACCTGGATGCGCCAACGCTCTGCTGGGAAAGTACCCCCGAAGGTACCGACTGGTGGACTACCCTCACGGCCTTTCACGAAAGTGGCACCTTGCTGCTGCATAACTACCGCTACCCGGACCTCCCCGAGCCAACTGACCTGGTGGCGGTGTCGGCGGAGAGTGGGGGGCTGCGTTGGATGCTGCCCAACTACCTGTACGTGTGTACGCTGGACGACCAACGGATTGAAGTAGCTACGCGCCAGGGAGAGCAGGTACGGGCCACGAGCTGCCGGGTAGCCGACGGAACGCTGGAAGGTACCGGCAGTAGCCTGGAGGTACCCTGTAAACCACAACCCACTACTTTTTGGCAAATTCCGGTGCGTTACCGGCCCCGGGACATATACTTTGATACCCTTTCTGCGTTTTTGCATAAAATCGCGAAAGTAAAGCAGCCACTACTTATTGATTATCTGGAATGCAATTCGTATATAGCGTTTTCTTATTACCTTTACGAGCAGGAACAAATAGCACAATACCTTTTGATTGTGAACCAGCAAAGCGAGGTAGTGCATCATGAGCAGCTGACCAAAGACCGAAGTGGAGTGGGGCAGGATACATTACTACGAAAAGGCGATACGCTGGTCTATCTTCGCCATACCAACGAATTTGCGAGCATACAATTAACACCTCTATAATGAAGTATACAGTTCGTCTGATTGTAATTTTGGTACTTTTTGTGGGCATCAAAGAGTCGGTAAGGGCTACTTCCTTTCCCGTGGCTTCCCGTGACTCCATAGGTACCGAAAAAGTAAACGGGAAAGTGTATATTTTGCACAAAGTAGATCAGGGGCAAACCATGTACGCTGTGATGCGCCGCTACAAAACCACGATCGGTGCCATCCGGGAGGCGAATCCGGGCATCAACGATCAGCTGCGCTTCAATGACGTGATCAGGGTACCTTATGATCCTCCCCGTACCGACCGCCAGCAGGCCCGCGAAGAGCGAAAAGAGCAACGAAAAGCCGAAAAAGAAAATACCGTAGCGGCCCCGGCCGTAGCCAAAGTACCTGATAAGCCGGTGGCCCCGGGTATGCACCGCGTAGAAGCCGGGCAAACCCTCTACGGCATAGCTTCCAAATACGGGGTACTGATGGCCGACGTCCGGAAGTGGAATAACATGACCTCCGACAACGTGCCGCTGGGGCAAGATCTGATCGTGTCGGAGAAAACCTACCTGGAGCGAAACCCCGTAGCGGCGGCCAAGCCGCCGGTAAGCGTGGCCCTAGATTCGGTTTCTACAAAAGCCAAGCCCTCGGTACCCGAAAAGGTAGTAAAGCCCGTGGAGGCACCCGCCCCGCCCCGGCCCGCCGTAGGCCGTAAAGTAAACGAGTCGGGCCTGGCCGAGATGATCGAAACCAACGAAAGTACCAACAAGTACCTGGCCCTGCACCGCACCGCCCCAATAGGTACTTTGGTGGAAGTGAAGAACGAGTACAATCAGGAGAAACTTCTGGTGAAAGTGATTGGGCGCATTCCGGATACGAGCGTCAACGAAGAGATCGTCATTAAGCTCTCCGCCCGTGCCTTCGAGAAACTTTCTCCGAATACCCGTCGTTTTAGAGCAGAGATAAACTATATCGCAGCCAACTAACTAATACAGCAAGTACCTTTATTGCTTACTATGAAGCATTCACCTGAGTTCAGGTCACGTCGGGAAGAAGAGCGAGCCGCCTTGAAAAAAACAACCGGCTACAAGGTGTGGAGCGTGATGTTTACGTTGATGTACCCCTTCATTGCCCTTTTTACTTTTCTGTTTTCCGCCCTGGTCATGATTTTTTCCGGCCTTTCCCGGGGGCTGGCTTATCTGTTTAGCAAAAGTGCCAGCAAATAGTCCGCTTTCCGGTTATGTAACGGAGCTGCTGGAAGCCAAATACGAGCAGTACAACCGCCCCGATTTCATTCCCCATGACCCCATCAGCATTCCGCATCGGTTTAGCCTCAAGCAGGACATCGAGCTCATGGGCTTCTGGGCTTCGGTACTGGCCTGGGGGCAGCGCAAGACCATCATCAATAAGTGCCAGGAGCTAAGTACCCTCCTGGACCACGCTCCGTACGACTTCGTGCTAAACCACCAGGAGAGCGATCTGAAGCGTTTTCTGGCCTTCAAACACCGTACTTTCAACGCCACCGATACGCTCTACTTTCTGCATTTTTTTCAGGAATTTTACAAAAAACACGACTCGCTGGAGGAGGCCTTTCTGGTACCAGGCCAGACGCCCGAAACGACCGTTGAGCCCAACCTAAGGTACTTTCACGATCTTTTTTGCGGCCTGGACGATTTCCCGGCCCGCACCCGCAAGCACATCGCCACGCCCGCCCGCAAGTCGTCCTGCAAGCGGCTCAACATGTTTTTGCGCTGGATGGTCCGGCAGGACCAACGGGGCGTAGATTTTGGGATTTGGACGCGCCTGCGGCCCAGCCAGCTCATTTGCCCCTGTGATGTGCACGTGGATCGCGTCGCGCGGCACCTGGGACTCATCACACGCCCCCAAACCGACTGGCTCACGGCCACCGAGCTCACAAGTACCCTGCGCCAGCTCGACCCCGCCGACCCCGTCAAGTACGACTTTGCGCTCTTTGGACTAGGAGTCGAAGGATTCGTGAAGTAGGTACTTTAGCTTTTCCCGACTAGCTTCTTAAGAGCTCCGTAGCTGTGAATGATCGCCAGCCAAGCGTTATGCTTGAGGATGCTTTCCTGAAAAACTATATTTTCATAGAGGGATAAATCCAGGCCTCAAAATTCACTTTTTATCATCAACTCTTTCTAGAATTGGTACTTCATAATGAAGCATGACTTCCCACGAAAACCCAAGGTATTTTTGCCAACCCGGCAAGTACCCCCACCAAGGTACCTTTCAGCCACAGTGCTTGCCTGGGGCTTTGTTTTGAGCCTTTCTTTTTTGGGTTAAAGTAGATTTGCCTGGTTTGCTGTTTTTGATAACGCAACGAGTAGGCTCGGGTTTATTTATAATCCAATAAAAATACCAAGCATGAAAGTACCCCCAAGTACCTTTTTTCGAACCCTGAGCGCGGCCTGGCTCGGGCTTTGCTTAGGTTGCGTTGCGCCGGGCTACGGCCAGTCGCTGCCCAAAACCGTTTCTCTTTTTGACGGTAAAACCCTCAACGGCTGGAAAACCGTCGACCCGGCCCACGCGAAGCTGTGGTTCGTGGCCGACAGTACCATCAAAAGCGGCGACGGCATCAACAAGATTCCCGCCAACACCTACCTGCATACTACCAAGGAATACGAAAACTTTGAGTTTCGCTGTCTGTTTCGCCTCTCTGGCGATGCCAAAACGGGCATGATCAACAGCGGCATTCAGTACCGATCGGTGCTCGAGAAAGGTACCATCTTGGGCTACCAGGCGGATATTGGCACGGGTTACTGGGGCGATATTTACGACGAACACCGGCGCGGCAAGCTCGTGGGTGGCGACCTAAGTACCCTGCGGCATCTGCTCAAGGAAGACGGCTGGAATAGCTACATCGTGCGCTGCCAGGGAAATTTGCATGAGCTGTACATCAATGGCGTGAAAACCTGCGAGTACGTGGAGAAAGACCCGGCCACTCCCCGCCGGGGTGTCATTGCGGTGCAGATCCACAGCGGGGGCGTGGCGCAGGTCGAGTTCCGCGATCTCACCATCACCGAATTTCCCTGATTTTTCTGGACACCAGCCTTTATTCTTCCATCTCGGAAGTGAGCGAAAGTACCTTTTCGCGATCCGGGTGAGCAAGTCAGGTCATGGTTTTTAACATTGCGTTTTAATCCCTAATTTTCCCCCAGAAAAACACTACCCGAACTTTTGTGAAGGTACCTTGGACGCGGTACAGGTACCTTCAATCCCTAGTAAGCACGTTTGCCATGCAGAAGTACATTTTACTACTCGGCTGTTTCGATACCAAAGGGGAGGCTTTTGCCTACCTGCGCGCACGCCTGCTGGATCAGGGAGAGCGGGTACTGACGATCAATACCGGCGTAATGGGCACAACCACCGACTTCCCCGTAGACATAGAAGCAGAGGAAGTAGCGCGCGCGGGTGGAAGTACCCTAACCGAGCTTCGGCAGCACCACGATCGGGGGCGCGCCGTGAAGGTCATGGGCGAGGGAGCGGCCAGCATCATTGCCCGTTTGGTAGCCCAAGGCGGGCTGGCGGCGGCCATTGGCATGGGTGGCGGTGGGGGTACTTATATTGCGCTTTCGGCCATGCAGTCCATCCCGATGGGTGTTCCGAAACTGTGCCTAAGTACTTTGGCAGTCAAGGATTTGTCGCGGCAGGTAGGCCATAAAGATATTACGCTGATGCCCTCCGTCGTAGACGTGGCGGGGCTCAATAGCATCCTGAAAAATTTAATTGCGCAAGCCGCGGCGGCCATAGTCGCGATGAGCAAAGTAACGACGGCGGAGGAAACAACCACCGGGCGCATCGCGATCAGCATGTTTGGCAATACTACGGCCTGCGTAGACCAGTGTACGGCGCTTTTGAAGGCGCGTGGCTACGAGGTACTTGCGTTTCATGCCAACGGCGTGGGTGGGCGGGCCATGGAGGCGCTGATCCGGGAGGGGTGCTTCGAAGCAGTGCTGGATATTACTACCACTGAGCTGGCCGACGACCTCTGCGGGGGCATCTGCAGCGCCGGGCCCGACCGGCTCCAGGCCGCCGCCGAGCGGGGGGTACCTCAGGTGGTAGCGCCGGGGTGTCTGGATATGGTTAACTTCGCCCAGCCCGACACCGTGCCGACGCCCTACCAGCAGCGGGAGCTCTACCGCTGGGCACCGGACGTGACGCTCATGCGCACCAACGCGGAAGAAAACCAGGTACTTGGCCAGCGCCTGGCCCAAAAACTCAACCGCGCTACGGCCCCCACGGCGGTGGTGCTACCGCTAAAAGGCCTATCGCAGATCGACGCCGAGGGTGGTATTTTTTACCGTCCGGAGGTAGATCGGGTTTTATTTGAATCGATAAAAAGCCATCTTGCCGCGGGTGTAGAGGTACTTGAGGTCGATGCCCACATGAACGACCCGGCCTTTGCCGCCGTGCTGGTGCAGAAGCTGCTAGAGGTACTTGCCAAGCGAAGTCCCAAAAGCGTGGCTTAGCGCCAAAGTACCTCTTATTAAAAAATGAATTTATTCACCAAGTAGTTAATCCGTATGCCAAATCCGTGGACCGGTAAGGGAAATCCTTACACCAGACAGGAAGTCAGAGACCGTTTGCAAAGTACCCTGGACCAGCAAAAAGCCATCATTGTCGCCGGTGCCGGGACGGGCATCAGCGCCAAGTTCATCGAAAAAGGCGGTGCCGACCTGATCATCATCTACAACTCCGGGCGCTTCCGGATGGCCGGACACGGCTCCACGGCGGGCCTCATGGCCTACGGCGACGCCAACGCCGTGGCGATGGAAATCGGCGAGTTTGAGGTACTTCCGGTAGTAGAAGAAATACCGGTGATTTGTGGCGTACACGGCTCGGACCCCCGCCGCCGCATGTGGCATCACCTGCTGAAGGTGAAGGAAATGGGTTTTTCCGGAATCAATAATTTTCCTACCCACTCCATCGTCGACGGGCATTTTCGGCGCGTACTGGAAGAAACCGGCATGGGCTTTGACAAGGAGGTAGAAATGGTCCGGATTGCCAGCAAAATGGAGCTGTTCTCAATCGTATACGTAGCCACGCCCGACGACGCCCGGCAGATGGCCGACGCCGGGGCCGACGCCATCATTGCGCACGTGGGTACTACCGTGGGCGGTTCCATTGGGGTGGTGGAGGCTTCGTGCAGCATGGAGGATGCCATTGAAAGTACCCAAAAGATCATCGAAGCGGCGCGGGAAGTCAACCCGGCGCTGTTTTTCCTGACCCACGGCGGCCCCATCAACACCCCGGAAGACGTCCGGCAGGTACTTGACCAAACCGACGCCCACGGTTTCGTGGGGGCGTCGTCGCTGGAGCGCATGGGCGTGGAGCAATCCCTCACCGAGCTCACGCGGCGTTTTAAAGCTCTGACGATAAAGGGTGGCGAGTAGGGTAGGTACTTGGACTTGGAAGAATTTTATTTTTTAGGTGCCTGGCGCAAAACGCGGGGAGTAGGTCGTTATGTTACGCCATGCCGGCCATAGCACCTGACATAGAGGCAATGAAATAGTTGGAAGCGTACACACCCAGCAAAACAAATAAAATATCCTGCGGTTTTTCGTCGTAGCTGATGTCGTAATTGTACTGAAATTTTTTCCAATTAAATTGGGGATTGAATTGGATTAGCATTTCTTCGTCTTTACTTTCAATGACGAATTGGCTGTTAAAGAGGCCCTTGGCTTTTAAAACAAATTCTCGCCCGTCCTGAAAAGCAAACACGATGTGCCCGCGCCAATTCATTTTCAAGTTGGCTATTTCGTTACCGTTTTTAGTCAAGGCCAGGCTCGTTCCAAAGAAACCAACCGAATCGATTTCGTAGCGCTCGGCCGGGGATAGTTTGATTTCCGCCTTCGTGAAAAACAGTTCTCATAGATCAGCTCGCCTAAGCGTTGCCCGCCTTCCGTTAGTTGGAAAGTCTTTTGGTCGGTTGATTTCGCTTCCATGGTCTTTAGGTTTTAAGGGGGGAGCATGCTCTATTTTAAGGTAGGGTACCCCACCTGTTTAACTTCATTGATCTGCACCACCGGCTGGATGTTCGTATAATTTTTAAAGTCACCGACTACAGCCTCCCTGTTTTGCGCGATGGCTTTACTATATTCCGCAATATCCGTAACGTAGAAGTACCCAATGGCCACAAAAGGAGCTTTGTCATTGGGAGTTCTGCCGGAGATACCCTTGTCAATTTCGTAGGATTTTAAATTTTTGCCAATAAAGCCCGCTACCATCGGCATATGCTTTTTTTCGTAGTAGTCCATGTCAAAGGTTTTGTCTTCTCCGTTCGGGTACAGAATAGCTACCCTGTACATGCCAATTTCGGTGGTGGAAGCTTGCGTCGGTTGGCTGGTTTTACAGCTTGCCATACCCATCACCGCGACGATGAGCAGGAAGAAAGTAGTTTTGGTTTTCATAGGCTTGGTTTTGGGTTTTATGTTTTATGAGTAGGATTGGAGGGTGGGTGATGAATAGGGCTTTATGCAGGTAGGAAATTTGTGCTACGTCTGTTCATAACCGCTGTGCAATTTATAATTGAATGTTCATGGTTAATTCTAATGCTGAATGTTACTCTTCACGCTAAAACTGTAACCCATGCTTATACTTCGCTGAAGTTACAATGTCATGCCCCACTTGCACAAAACTAATGTAAAATGCTTTTCAATTCATCCGAAAGTTGGACTGTACAACAATGTCGTAGCCCAAAAATCCTTTCGCTATTGTCAAGTCTACACTTTTATAATTTTCAACTTGTGTGCCGCAATAATAAATCAACTGCTTCTCCTGTCCATTGTAATTAATTATTATGTAAGGCTGTTCGCAATGTCCTTTTGAGCCTCGTGCAAGATGTCCCGTTGAAAGTATTTTTTTATTGGTCACAATTGTTTCTTTTTCAGCTAAATAATAATTGAAAAGGATAAATGCTGAAACGGATATTCCACCCCAAGTCACTAAATTATAAATAATCTGAAGGGGCAAAAATGACGTAGTAAAGTAAATCGTCAACGTTCTCTTCATAAATGGCGTAAACGCAAATCCTGTTAAAATCCAAATGAGGAAAGGGGTTTTAAATATGATAAATGTTTTCTGGTAAATATTTATTTCCCATGTGATTAACAAAAGTGAACCAATGAATAGTGACGTTAAAAGGCCATTTATCAATTTGAAATGAGGGATAGTTTGTTTGAGCTTACGTTGAGTAAAAAACTGTCTTGCATTCTTTTTAATCTTCTGTGTCATATTAGGGGTGTCAATATATGCTGTCGCATAACGTTTTCGGGCTTTGCGTTCGGGCAGGTTTCGGAGCACAAAGTTTCAATTTATTACTAAAGTTCATTAGAAGCACAAAGCTCCAAGTTTGCACGTCAGCCCGCCTGACGCAAAACCCGTTTTACAGGCAGTTTTTCTATCAAAAGTCAGCTTCATAACCGTGTCCATTTTTTCCGTAAAAAATTAACCATTTCGCTAATGAATAGAGAATATGCAACTTACTTTCAATTGTGTCTTCGTCTGTGTCAGGTGGAAGTCGCTGAGATTTTAAGTATTCAACGTTATTCTGTCTAGCTATTGTGTCAGCTACTTCCATTAGTCGGTTTCCATAGTCCAAAGTTTCGTCTGCCATTTTTGTATTCCACGCTTCGCTCATCAAATCTTCTCCAATAATATTTTCGCAATCTCGGAGAAACTCGCCACGAAATACATTTTCGTCTTGTCCCATTGCAATATAAACGGGAACACCGTCTTGTTCTTTTGCTAATTCAATTACATAGTATCCGTCATAGTCTTTCAAAAATTGGTCAAGTGATGGTTTTTGTTCAAGTTCGTCATATCTGTTTCTAATCCATTCCTCAGCTTCTTTGTCTCGTCCAACTCTCGGTGCTTTAATTGTTTCGTAAGTCTGAATTTGGTTAGCAAACCACTCCTGTAATAACTCGTCTTTTGTCGGCATTTTTTTTCCTTTGAACTTGTCAAAAAATGTCGGTTGTGGGATTTTGTCTTGTGAAACCATCTCAAAAATTTCAACGAACCTTTTTTCAAATCCTGGTTTCGGTTTTCCCATTGGTCGCATATCTAATCCCATATCTTATTATGTTTTGTCTGTCTTTTAAAATTGCCTACAACTCGTAAATATACGCAAGTTTTGCGGACGCCGCGCGGTAATACTTTTTATGTTTATTTGTACTTTTGTTAAGACATTGTAGTATTTTAGATGTCGTGCTTATCCTATTTTTAAACCGTCAAAAAGAAAATATTTAGAAACATGCTCCTCCCATTTTATCCAAAAGGTACTCTCTGTCAGGCTTTACTGATCGAGCCGACTTTTATTTTTTAGGCTATACGTAACTTGCTAAAGTACCTCCGCGTTCAAGGCCTCAGGTGAAGCTAATCTTTGATTTTATTCATCCTTGAGCAGGATGTCCAGGATCTTGGGAGAAAGTCTGAATCCAGCCTCGCGCAAGGCTTCAATGAGTGGCCTAGTAGAGTCAATGATTGCTTTTTGTTTAGCCATTTGTACTACTCTCAGGGTACCTATAATGGAAATGTTCAGGTTTTGAGCTACCTTCCTCCCTTTCTTTTCATCAATAATGAGCAGACTTGACTCTGTTTCCAGAGCCAATGCAATGGCACTCGCTTCGCCTTGGTCCAAAATAGTTTCTAGTTCCTGTACTTTGCTTGTATTTTGAACTTCTTGAATCCGGATCCAATTAGGCAATTCTTTTCCAAATTCAACTTGTACAGCTCGGGTAGTTAGGATATGTTGAAATAGTTTTTGGAGAAGATCAAGCTGCCCAATCTTATCCAGAGAAATCAAACAGCTAGTATCGGAAATTATTACAATACCCATCACTCAACTTGGAAATCTTCTTCCGTTTCGCCAAAAATGGATACACCGTATTGGCCTACGGTCTCTAGAAATTCTCTTCTACTGATTCCTACAAACGTGGCTGCTTGTCCCGAGCTTACGATGCCTTTGTCGAATAAGGCAGCCGCCATGGCCATTTTTGCTTCCTTTTCATTCACCTCGTCGGGTAATTCTATGGTTAAAGTTTTCATATTTTAGAAACGATTTAAAATGTATAATCGCCTAGCCCTGCCGCAAATCATGGCCTCAACGATTTTGCCTGCTGCCTAAACCACTTCATCGCTAAGTCATAGCGGTTTTGGATGAAGTAGAACAACCTACACAAATATACGATTTAGCTCCATCAGGAATGGCGTGTCGCGGTTTTTCTTCCGGCACCCCACAAGTACCCCACAAGGTACCTAGCCCGCACCCGACCCCAAGCACAAAAACCCGGCCTCGGACGAAAATCACGCGCCCACAGAAGTAAGTACCGGCCTCGGGTGGCTTTACTATAGCAAACTACCTTAAACCGGCTTTTGACCATTCTTACAACCTATGGACACCTTTAATATCAACCGGCGCCGTTTCTTGCAGGGCGCTACGGCTACCCTGGCCCTGACGGCCCTGGGCGCGCAGGGCATGGATATCATCAATCCGGCCAACCCTTACCGCGTGGGACTCATCGGGACGGGCTGGTACGGCAAGAGCGATTTATTCCGCCTCATCCAGGTGGCCCCCGTGGAGGTAGTGGCGCTCTGCGACGTGGACAAAAACATGCTCGAAGCCGCCGGGAAGCTCGTGAGCCAGCGGCAGAAGTCGGGCAAAGTACCCCGGCTCTACGGCGACTACCAGAAAATGCTGTCGGAGAATGAAATGGATATTGTGCTCATAGGTACCCCCGACCACTGGCACGCGCTGCAAACCATCGACGCCGTGAAGGCGGGCGCGCACGTGTACGTACAGAAGCCCATCAGCGTGGACGTGATGGAGGGCGAGGCCATGGTAGCGGCGGCGCGCAAGTACAAGAAAGTGGTGCAGGTAGGTACCCAGCGTAAAAGTACCCCTCACCTGATCGACGCCAAGAAAAACATCGTGGACGCGGGCCTGCTCGGGAAAATATCGCACGTGGAGATGTGCTGCTACTTCCACATGCGCAACAACGGCAACCCGCCCCTGGAGCCCGTACCGGCCTTCCTGGACTACGAAAAGTGGACGGGCCCCGCACCCCTGCGCCCCTACGACGGCCTGCCGCACATCCGCTGGTGGCGTACCTTCACGGAGTACGGCAACGGCATCATGGGCGATATGTGCGTGCACATGTTCGACACCGTGCGCTGGATGCTGCAGCTGGGCTGGCCCAAGCGCATCAGCTCTACGGGCGGGATCTACGTCCAGAAAGAGGGCAAGTCCAATATCGCCGATACGCAGTCGGCGGTGTTTGAGTACGATGGCCTTAACTGCGTGTGGCAGCACCGCAGCTGGGGTACCCCCGCCAACCCGGACTACCCCTGGTCGTTTACGCTCTACGGCGAGAAAGGTACCTTGTGGGGAAGTACGATGGCGTATGACTTCATTCCGATGGACAAAAACACCAAGCCCATCCACAAAGACGTGGTGTACGAGAAAGAAAAGTACCCCGAAGACCTCACCGAGGAGCGCATCGAGCTGAACGCCGCCCCCGCTACGCGCCTGCACATGCTCGACTTCCTGGGGGCCATCGAAAACAGCGGCCGCCCCGTGGCCGACATCGAAGAGGGACACATCTCGACGGCCAGCTGCATCATCGCCAACCTCTCGATGCAGACGGGCCGCCCGTTGGTGTACGATCCGCAGAAGCGGGAATTTGTGAACGACCGCGAGGCCAACAAGCTACTTGAGCGCCCCTACCGCCAGCCCTACAAGCACCCAGACCCCAAGCGGGTGTAGGTACTTGCCCAGGATTTTCCGTAGAAAAGGGGTAGGTAGGTACCTACTTCTTTTCTACGAGCCGGTCGTCCTTCCAGACGCCCGTCATCACGACGCGCCCATTTTTTCGGTAAATGGTACCCTCGCCGTTTCGCTTGTCGTCTTCCCAGTAGCCTTCGTAGCGCTCGCCGTTGTTCCAGTAGTAGACGCCGTAGCCCTGGCGCATGTCGTTTTCGTAGGCTCCTTTGTAGCGGGTACCGTCTTTCCACTGAAATTCCCCCCGGCCGTGGCGCTGGTTGTTTTTCCACTTGCCGTTGTAGATACTACCGCTTTCCCAGACGCCGATCCCATAGCCGTTGGCCTGGCCGTTTTGGGTTTCGCCGGCGTAGTCGAGCATAGTACCCTTGCTGCTGGCGAAGCGAATGCTGCGCTGGCTGAACCGGATCGTATCCCGATTGCTTTGGGCTGCATTCAATTGCAGATCCAAAATACTTTTGATCTCCAGCAGCGAATCGAGCGCCTTGTTTTTAAGCGCCAGCTCCACTTCCAGCTCCGGTGGATTCGGGCCGTTGTTCTCGGGCGTGTGGGCCACCAAACGGATCGTAGACGTATTTTTGTCCGAGGTACTTTCAAGTAGCTTCAAGCGGGCCTGGGCGGTTTGGTGCAGCACGGAGGTGGTATCAGCGGCCAGTTGTTCGTACAAAGTACGGGCCTGGGCGTATTGCGCCTGCAGGGATAGCTCATCGGCCTGCGCCAGCCGTTCGAGCTCGGTGATGTAAGTGGCCTGCTGTTGGATCTGCTGGTGTTGCTGGTCAGCGAGTTGTGTGCGCATGTGGGCGTTGGCGCGGTAAAAGAAGGCCGCACTACCCGCACCAATGAGCAAGCCGACTAGGATGGTACTCCATAGAGGATATTTTTTTTGAAAGAAATGCATAGTTCATAGGTTTTTATTTAATCCGTAAAGCGTACGCTGCGGGTATGTTCTTTACCCAGGCCGCTTAGCTGGTCGATGTAAAGGCCAATCATGAGGCCTTGTCCGTGGTCAAATTCCAGGCCGGTCGCACCGCGGGTTCGGTACCGGTTGACGTAACGTACCTCCGCCCGCACCGAATTCAGAAAACGGTACCCTACGCCGGCGTAGAGGCGATTTTGGTTAAAGGTATTGTAGACTACGTTTTTGCCAATATTGAGCCCAATTTCGTTAGAAACGGCCGCATAGATCATGTTATTTTCATAAAAGTCTTCGCCTTTCAGCACGGCCCGGATGCGGTACCGAAACCGAAACCGGTTGAAGTAGCGGTAGTCACTGGCGTTGGCCTGCTCCTGCCATCGCAGCTCGTAGCGGTAGCGCCAGGTATGCATGATGCGACCCTCCCACTGTTTGATGTGGTGGAAAAACTGAAACGTAGTTCGCCACTCTTGGAAAGGTGCCCGGAGCAGATCCTCGGGCTTCCCCACGTACTCGTTGGTGTTCATGTACCCCAGCGGCGACACCGAAAAACGCGCGTATTGGCTAAACTGATAGTGAAGCCAGGGCCGGAAGCTCTCCCGCAGCGGCGCGCGAAACATACTGCCTTCGTTCAGGACGTTTTTGCGGCGGTACACAAAATCAAAGCCCACGCCCAAGTACCCTGGCCCTACTTTGCGGTCAAATATTTCGTTCACTTCGGATTTGTGCCAAAACACCCGGTGTGGATACACAATCTTCGCGTTTTGGGCCCAGGCCGGGCTGGCCGCGAGTAGTGCCAGCAGGCTTAGGTAAAGTAGTAGCTTGGGGAAGGGCACGAGTGATGCATTTTGTAGCATGGCAATGGGAAAAATAGGAGGGATGCGCTGTCTATCAGGCGCATCGGTTTTATGAGTTTGCGTTGAGTGGCGGCCCACAACTAGTCAATGGGAAGTTATCCCGCATTTTTTAAAACTGAAAAAGTACCTTCTCTGTTTCGCAAACGGACCAACACGGTCCCGATTACGCGCAGGAAAGGTACTTTTATGAATTAATTAACCTACTTTAAATCAGCGTTTTGGGTACGTTATGATTTAAAACGTCATGGGTACTTCCACCAGCGCATCCTCCCAGCCCAGGTACATGGTACCCTGGTTGCCTTCGCCCGCAAACTGGATGGAGAAATGCTCGATGGTACTTGGTGCTTTTTTAACCGGCACGGTGACGCGCAGCACGTCGTTTTTTTCCTGGTACTTGAAAGCCCCCCAGTAGTCCAGGTCGGAGTTAAAGATAAGCGTCCATTCTTTCTCGTTCGGAATGGCGAAGAGGGAGTACGTTCCGGCCTTTATTTTTTTGCCCTGAATGGTGGCGTCCTGATAAAACTTGATCTCCGTGTTTTCGTTGGCACCCAGCCGCCACACTTTTCCGTAGGGGGCGAGCTTCTCAAATACGGGCCGGTCTTTCTTAGCCGGACGGCTGTACGTAACCCGTACCTTGGCGGTTTCGCCGTCTTTGCGCACATTGGTGAAGCGGTCGGGGAAGTAGGCCATGTCCATGGGGCTGGCATCGACGCCCCGGAAGGTGATCTGGGCCTCAGCGCAGAGTGATACTACGGTAAGCGCCAGGCAAAGTACTGCTGTTTTCATGCGTTTGAGAAATGGTTAAGGTTGAAATCCGTTTCAATATACAACATTAGCCCCGAACCGCGGAACCGCCTGCCGACGAATTTTTGGGTACCTGGCCCACACAAGTACCCCGAAGCGCCGGGTGCCAGGTACTTTTATCTTGAAAAGCGGTACTAAAAATAAGTACAAAGTACCTTTCGTAGCCTTTGTATGATCAAAAGTACCCTTTCTTCCGACCCTACCTTATGATCACGGCAACGGCACCGCCTTCTACTACCGCGCGCTCCACCCGGCTCGAATCGCTCGACGCCCTGCGGGGGTTTGACATGCTTTTTATTTCCGGCGCAGGTACCTTCATCAGTCTGCTGCACGGCCGCACCGCCTACCCCTGGGTAGACGCCCTGGCCGATCAGTTTGAGCACCCCGACTGGCACGGCTTTACGTTTTACGACTTCATCTTTCCGTTGTTTCTGTTCATGGCGGGCGTGTCGCTGGCCTACAGCCTGGCGCAGGGGCGGGCCCTACAGGTACCCTGTACCGCAAAGTAGCCAAGCGGGCGCTGATCTTGTTTGGGT
The DNA here is from genome assembly GCF_014202275.1 of Rhabdobacter roseus. Taxonomy (GTDB): domain Bacteria; phylum Bacteroidota; class Bacteroidia; order Cytophagales; family Spirosomataceae; genus Rhabdobacter; species Rhabdobacter roseus. The sequence goes on from NZ_JACHGF010000001.1 coordinate 1,143,544, forward strand.
TGGGTATTTTGTACAAAAACGCCCCCGTTGATTTCTTCGACCCGGCGCATATCCGCTACGGCAGCGTGCTGGGGCGCATCGGGCTGGCTACGTTGTTTGCCACGTTTCTGTACCTGAACTTCTCGGCGCGGCAGCGTTTGGGCTGGGTGGCGGGGATTTTGCTGCTGTACTACGCGGCGCTGTTTTGGGTACCCGTGCCCGGCTACGGCGCGGGCGACCTTTCCCTGGAAGGAAACCTCATGGGCTGGCTCGACCGCCACCTGATGCCCGGTCGGCTCAAGCAAGGTACCTACGACGAGCTGGCCCTCAGTACCCACCTGCCCGCCTTTTGCCTTACCATCCTGGGTACTTTGGCCGGAGACCTGCTACGCGGCGAGCGTCCGGCGTTGGGCAAGGTACGTCAGCTGGTACTTTGGGGTCTGGCGGGCGTAGGGGTGGGGCTGGTCTGGAACCTGCACCTACCCATCAACAAGCACCTGTGGTCGGGCTCGTTTATTGCCCTCACGGCCGGGATGGCGTTTTTGTTCCTGGCGCTGTTCTACTGGCTCATCGACGTGCGCGGCTACACCCGCTGGGCTTTTTTCTTCAAAGTGATTGGGATGAACTCCCTGGTGATCTACCTCACCTACCGCTTCGTGGATTTTGGGTATACGTCGCGGCTGCTCTTCGAGGGCTTCTACCAGTACCTGTCCGAAACCTGGCAGCCGGTTTGCAACGCCCTGGGCGCGCTCTTGCTGGTGTGGCTGTTCTTGTATTTTTTGTATCGAAACAAGATTTTTGTAAAGGTGTAGATGAGTGTCATACAATACTTTTTTGTAGATTTACCCGCTCTTCTCGCTGCGGGTACTTCGGTCACCGTGGGGGAGGGTACTATTTATCCACCCAAACAAAAACATTCCATGCCAAAAGTTTCTCCTGTCTTGCCTGGCAAGACCGTCCAATCCCTGTTTAGCCGCCAATGGCTCTTCGTTTTCCTCTTAGCGTTTTGCTGCTTTACGTTCGTACAGGCTCAGCCGGGCCTCGTGGCTTCCTATCCGTTCGACGGTACGTTTAGCGACCAGAGCGACTACGCCAATCACGCCCTAGCTACCGGTAATCCTACGTTCACCACCGACCGCCACGGGCAGGCGGGCCGCGCCCTGAGCCTGAGTGGTTGCGGAAATGCGCAATTTCTGCGGGTGCCTCATTCCGCCAGCTTGCAACTAAGCCAGGGCGCCACGTTTGCGTTTTGGGCCAAAATTGACCTCAGCAGCGGCATGGACCCCGGCACGGGTACCTGCAACGTCAACGGGCGGCAGGTGTTTTTCTCCAAGGCCGGCGACGGCTGGGGTACTTCGCGGCCCGGCATTCAGGGGCTTACCTACCCCCAAAGCGGTCAGCAGCGCCTGGACTTTGAATCGTCTACCAATTCGGGCCAGGTAAATACGGGTACGTTGCGGCCCTTGCCCGGCGCGGCTTGGCACCACTACGCCTACGTGCTCAGTACCTCGCAGGTGCGACTGTTTGTAGATGGCCAGCTGGTACATACGCAGGCCGTTTCGCTCTCCTTTGCCGAGGCCAACGGCCAGGATCTGTACCTGGGCGTGATGGGCCCCAAAACCGCCCCCGTGCTGGGCGTTACCTACTGGTACCCGCTGGCGGGTGCCCTGGACGACTTCCGGGTATTCAATCGGGCGCTCACCGACGAAGAAATAAGTACCGTCTATACCGCCGACTGCGACCCCGTAGCGGTACTGCCCGCGGGCGACGTTACGATCTGTGACGGCCAGCAGGTACTTTTGCAAGCCAGCCTTCCGGCCAACGTACAGGCGCAGTGGCTCCGCAACGGCCAGCCCATCCCGCAGGCTACGCTGGATAGCCTCCTGGTGACGCAGTCAGGGGCTTACCAGGTGGAGGCAACACCCCGCGAGGGCCTGCCGTACTTGGCCATGCCGGGGCCGGGAAGTACCCTCAACGACCTGCAATTTGTGGGAGGTACCTCCGGCTGGATTGTGGGCGATCACGGTACGTTGCTCAAAACCACCAACGGAAGTACCTGGGACACCATCCCGACGGGCCGGACCGAGCACCTCTACGCCGTCCATTTTGTCAATACGCAGATCGGCTGGATGGGCGGGGCCAGCGGGCTGCTGCTGAAATCGACCAACGGAGGTACTTCCTGGAGCCCGCAGAGCCTGCCCGTGACGGGTAGTGTGCAGAAAATCCAGTTTTTCAGCGAGCAGGCAGGCTACGTCCTGGCCGACCGCCTTTTGTTCAAAACCACCAACGGCGGCAGTACCTGGACCACCGTCACGCTTCCCACGGCCTCCGGCCTGGAGGACATCGCTTTTGTGGATGCGGATTTTGGCTGGATAGCTTCGGATACACAGATTTATAAAACGGAAAATGGCGGAAGTACCTGGAGCTTGCAAAAGACCGTGACGGCTTGTTTGTTAAGCAAAACCGAGAAAGTATACGCCCTGGATCGAAATAGCTGCTGGGCTTTTTACACGGTCTGTCCGAATAATTTACTGACTACGGCCCTTGTAAGAACCTCAAACGGAGGAGCAACGTGGACGGAGCACAATATAGTTGTTCCGGCTAATTTTCCGTCCCCTTTTACCGTGGCCGACGTGCAGTTTACAGACGTTCAGAATGGCTATGCCATTGGAAGAGTTTTCAAGAGACAATTTGCCTCCGGTCCTGGTGTGAACGGAGGAGCAGTGTTTAGGACTAGTGACGGTGGACAGACCTGGTCCATGGATTATGATAATCCTTATGAGACATATCCACTCAGTATTTCTTTCCGCAACTCGTCGACAGGCTTGGTGGTAGGCCGAGGGGGGCTGATGGTAAATGTATATAGCGCTGGCGGGATTTATAATAACTATTTTACGCGAACCTACCAAAATCTTAACTCCGTGGCGGGCGTTGGAAACTACCTCTTGGCGGTGGGTGGAACCGCCCGGGATACCGAAAATGGTCCTCACCCCGACTCAAGGGCCGTCACGCTGACCTCAACTTCGGCGGGACAGTCCTGGACGAAGCAGGAAAATATGAATGCCTATACGCTTTATCAAGTCAAATTCAAAAACAATCAGTTTGGCTGGAGGGTAGGGTATGGGGTGCTCAGTAGAACCACCGACGGCGGCGCTACCTGGAACGACTTCTACGGAAATACAATGCCGCAGGCCAAGCGTTTTATTATTTCCAAAGCCTACTTCCAGACGGAAACTACGGGTTGGTATCTTCTCCGAAATACTAGTTTCGGTCCGGCTTCACTCTACCGTTTCTCAGGTACTTCGCAGACGTTAGAAAATGTACCCTACAAAGACGCAAACGATCCCTACGAAACCACCCTACTCGACCTGCAATTTGTCAACGACAACGTAGGCTTTGTAACGACGAGCAACGGGAAGCTCATCAAAACTACCAACGGCGGCACTACCTGGACGGTACACCTGGTGAAAGCCAACCACCGCCTGAGCAGCTGCTTCTTCGTTTCGGAGCAGGTAGGTTGGGTACTTGGGGAAAACGGGCTGGTGCTCAAAACCACCAACGGCGGCCAAAGCTGGACCGAGCAGCCCACGGGCTTTGCGGTGAGCCTGAACGGCCTTAATTTCCTCTCGGAGCAGGTGGGGTACGTCGTCGGGGGCGGAGGTACTTTGCTCAAAACTACCAACGGAGGTACTTCCTGGAGCCGCATCACGACGGGTACTTTCAATACCCTCAACGACATCAACTTCAGCACGCCGGGCCAGGCCTGGATCGTGGGTGAGTGGGGAACGGTCCTGAAATTCGACGCCGCGCAGTCCAGCTGCACATCTACCTCCCTGGCCGTGAACGTCACCGTGACGCCAGGAGGCGTGTGTGAATCGGTGGCCAGTGGCGCCTGGGGCAACGCCGCCACCTGGGGCTGCGGACGGGTACCTTTAGTCTGTGACCAGGTCATCATCAGTCCCAACCACGTGGTTTCGCTCAGCGACGTGGCGCAGGTACGCGGGGTGGAGATCCGGCAAAACGGGCAACTCTCGCTTCAGGGCGGCAACCTGCTGGTTGACAATTAGTAAACAACAAAGTACCCACAAAAAAGTACCTTTGGGCGGCCCGGCGGCGGCTCAAAGGTACTTTCTTTTTATCTTGCGGGCTGAAAAGTAACTTTATCAACTAACCTACTTCGACATGACTCCCCTAGACATCGTGAAGCAATACTACGCGTACTTTAACCAACAAAACTGGCAGGGTATGCTAAGCCTGGTACATCCCGAAGTACGGCACGAGCCCAACCAGGGCGAGGCGCGCATCGGCCTGGATAAGTTCCGGGAGTTTCTGCAACTCATGGACGAGAGCTACGAAGAAACCCTCACCGAGCAGGTCTTTTTTACGGCTTCCGACGAGAGCCCGCGCATCGCGACGGAGTTTGTGGTCAATGGTATTTACAAAAAAGGCGAAGAAGGTTTCCCCGAGGCGTGCAACCAGCCGTACGTACTACCGGCTGCGGCCTTTCTGGAGGTACGTGACGGCAAGATCAGCCGCGTAACGACCTACTACAACCTGCCGCTCTGGATCAAGCTGGTGTCCTAAAAACGACCTTAAAGGGTACTTGAATGGCTATTTATGGAGCTTTCTTTTGTGACCAAAAAAGGCCCGGAGATCGAGGCGGTATTTGACGATCTGGCCCGGCTCCGGATCGCCGTCTTTCGCGATTTCCCCTACCTGTACGAGGGCTCGCTCGACTACGAGCGCGAGTACCTACGTACCTACCCACGGGCGGAGCGCTCGTTTCTGTTGGCGGTGTACCAGCAGCAGCAGATGGTGGGGGCTACCACCTGCCTACCTTTGCTCGACGAAACCGACGAAATCCGCCAGCCGTTTGAAGCGGCCGGTTTCGACCTCGGTTCCATTTTTTATTTTGGAGAAAGTATCCTGCTGCCCGCCTTTCGCGGGCAGGGGCTGGGGCATCGGTTTTTTGATGAGCGCGAAGCGCACGCGGCCCGCTTCGGTACCTACCAGGCGACCTGCTTCTGCTCCGTGGAGCGCCCGGCGAATCATCCCGCCCGCCCCGCCGACTACCGCTCCAACGACGCCTTCTGGACCAAGCGGGGCTACCGGCCGGTCCCTTCGCTGCAAAGTACCCTCTCCTGGCCCGACTTGGGCGAGACCCGCGCTACGCCCAAAACCATGCAGTACTGGATGCGCCCGCTGTGAGGTACCTTGCCGTGGAAGTACCTTTATTTGATGGGTTTGTTGAGGTCGATGTTTTGCTGGAGGCGGGGCTCGGGTAGGTGTACGCGCAGCTCCTCGGCGTAGTCAATCTCGATCCGTACCCGGCCAATCCGGCAGTCGTCGACGTGGCCGCCGCCGTCACGGTTTTGGGTGGTGAAGTGAAAGTGGTAGTTGGGGCTGTTAAGTACCTCCGCCGACCGCGGCGTAAAAAAGCCCACGATGGTACCTTCCACGCCGGAGCGCTCAAAGTTTTTCTTTCCAATCTTGCGGGTCGGCTTGTACGGCTTTTGCTGCTCTTCGTAGCAGAAGTACTTTATTTGGTCAAAAGTACCCGTGATTTTAATCGCCGCAAACGCATTGTGGTCCAGCAGCGTATCCAGTACCGCCTGGAGCTTTTTGAGGCTGAGCTTCTCGCTGAGCTCGATGGTTTTTTGGGCTTTGAAATGCTTTGTAACGCCAAAGACCACCCGGGCGTCGTCGGGTAGGGTAATGGCTTCGCCGTCGGCCGAGAAGCCGTAGGGCGTACCGTCGAGGTAGATAAGCTCGTACTTGAGCTTATCGATACTACCCAGGCCAAAATCCCCGTTTTTTTTAAAGTCACGAACGGTCATGACGCCGTCGTACTGCCCCAGGTGCACGGCGCGGTTCAGGGTAGTGTAGAAGAGTACGTCGGGTTGGGCCTGGGCCGGGGCAGCAAACAGTAGCGCGGCTCCGCCGAGCGCAGCCAGTAGGTATAATTTCATAAGTTCCTGGTTTGTTGATTCAGGAATTTAACCCCGTTCCGCCCCGTTTTGTTGGCACGAGAGGTACCTTAGTCCGGCTTCACGTAGTGGCTGATCACCTGCAGGAGGTGGTTGGGGTTGAAGGGTTTCACCACCACGTCGTTGATGCCAATGGCCAGTACTTTCTCGGTCACATCCAGGGCCATGCTGGCCGTGAGCGCAATGATGGGAAGCGTTTCGCCCCGCTCGCGGAGTCGCCGGGTCGCTTCGTAGCCATCCATAACCGGCATGTGCAGGTCCATGAGTACCAGCTGGTGGCGGCTTGGGTCGAGTAGGTCCAGGGCTTCCTGGCCGTTTTTGGCTACTTCCGACTCCGCCCCCCAGCGTTTCAGGAAGTTTTGTACCACCAGGATATTCATGCTATTATCTTCTACAACCAGAATGCTCACGCCTTCCAGGGGCTTTTCGGACGCAGTAACGGGCGGCGGCGACGGCTTCTCGGTCGGAAGTTCGTGAGCGAGGGGAAAGGTTTGGGTAAAATAAAAAGTGGAGCCCACGCCTACTTCGCTGGCTACCCGCAGCGTGACGCCCTGTAGCTCCAGAATCCGCTTGCTGATGGCCAGTCCGAGGCCGGTTCCGCTGAAGCCCCGGGTAGCGGAAGAATCTATCTGGGTGAAGCGTTCAAAGATCAGTTTTTGCTTTTCTGCAGGTATACCAATTCCCGTATCTTCTACCGAAAAGTGGAGCGTACTATTTTCCTGATCCTGCTTTTCTACCTTGATCCGAAGCTCTACGCCGCCTTCGTGGGTAAATTTAATAGCATTTTGCACCAGGTTACTAAGTACCTGCGAAATTCGGGTTTTGTCGGCAAGTACCTGCTGCGTCAGGCTGGGGTCCAGGTTTAATGTGAGCGTAATACCCGCTTCGTGCGCGGCGGCCTCCAAGCTAGAGATAAGGTGACGCGCTATATCAGGAATGGACACGGGCTCCTGCACGAACATGATTTTACCGGCCTCGATCTTGTTGAAATCAAGGATGTCGTTGACGATACTCAGCAAATTATTCCCCGAAAACAGCAACGCATCCAAGTGCTTTTTTTGGTCGGGCCGCGGATCGTCCTTCATGAGCAGGTGCGTCATGCCGATGACGGAGTTGAGCGGCGTCCGGATCTCGTGGCTCATCGTGCTTAGAAATTCACTTTTGGTCCTCAGGCCCAGCTCTGCTTCCTCCTTGGCTTTTTTGAGCGTCGTGGAAAAGCGGAAGGATAAAATGAGGGATTGCAGGAAGAAAAAGCTAAGGTACCCCAGGAAGATCACCAGTTTGGAGGGCGTAAACAAACCGAAATACTCCAGCATGATCACTAATATGATGATGAGCAGGCAGCCCGAGCTTAACAAGGCGTACTGCGCCCCCGACCGCCTATGCCGCACCGCCTGCACGTGCACGTAAAAAGCACTGCCAATGTAAAAGAAGAGAAGCCCCAGAAAAGGATTAATGAGGTAGGTAAAAATGGTGGGAGGAGTGAGCAGGGTAATGAAGGTAAAAAGCAGACCAATGCCCGCCATGCTATAATACAGCGTTCGGTTGGCGTCTTCGGGGTACAGCGCCCGGGTGTAAAGTACAAACATGGTCACGGCCAGAAACAGCGACAGGTACTCGGCATGAAGGGTCAGCGCCCAGGGCAGATCCGGGAAGAGGGAATGGAGCGCATAATTTCGGGTTCCGAAGGGACGGTAGCTGTAAAAAAGGCAAAAGAAAGAAAAATAGAGGATGTAGTAGTTGCTACGGCCAAAAAGGAACAAACCCAAAAAGAAAAGCCCACCCATAAACAGACACCCGCCCAGGAAGTAGTCGAAGGCGTCATCAATGTCTTTATGCAAGCGTAGCGAAGCCAGCGAGCCAACCGTAATACTTTTATATGGCCCACCTTTGCTATGGTGAAAATTGGCGACTTGGAGCCTGAGTCGGATCGTATCGGTGGCGGGCAGCGGACTGAGCTGTGTAGACCAGTAGGGCTTGGTAGTAGCGCGGCTAGTACCGGGTACGCCGTTCTGGGCAATCACCTCCCCGTTGGCGTAGAGCCGGTACGCGCAGTACACGTCCGGTACCCGCAAGGCCAGCGTCTCCGTGCTTTTGGGCATCAGTACCGTCAGCTCATAGGTAGCAAAACCTTGCGAGGGCAAGGGCTGTCCTTTCCAGGTGGTATTGCTCCAAAGGGTCGGGAAAGGAACATTTTCGTGGTAGTCGGGAGGGGAAGTAGGGGTGCGCAGGCTATTCCAGTATAGTTGCCAACTTCCGTTCAACACCACTTGGCTATCGGAAAGGTTTTTGGCTCTCAGGTCCAGGATAAGATGGTCGTTGCCTTGCGGAACAGCAATACAACATAGTGGCAAACCGAAGCTCACCAGCAACAAAAGGTACAGTAGGACTTTATTCGTGTAAAACAACGTGTATAGGGACGGACAAGTCGTAAGTTAGGTGGATAAATATACAGAACGATTACTTAAGGTTACGTATTAATGGGTTGCTAATTTAGCCAGCGGATACTTAAAAAGATTTTATAAGTAATTATCAGGTACTTATTTTACTGCTTCTCGCAGAATAATACTCCGTAATGCAATAAATGGGCCAAAAATTATGCAGTGAGTTAAAAACCGGCTCATGAAAAAGCCGCCTCCTGACGAAGACGGCTTTCCAATTCGATTTAGTTTGTAGTAGGTTAATGAGGCAAGTGATAAGACCCTCTACCTGGGCCCGCGGCTGGAGCGCGAAGACTCCGACGAGGATGAACTACGCTCGGCGGGAGCTTGCCGCGTCGAACGCGAAGCGGGAGCGGCCTGGCTGTTGCTTCGGCTCGAAGGGGCGGTACTTTCTACCCGGCTCCGGGAGCTGTTCTCGCGAGGAGACGACTGCGGCATGGATGACTGCCGCGGGGCCGTCTGCCGTGACGAAGGTTGCTCCATGCTCCGGCTAGGTTGAGGAGCACTCCGGGGGCTGCGCTCAGCCGGGCTGCGTTCAGCCGGGCTGCGCTCAGTACGGCTGGGCGACGACGACCGCGCCGGTGCTTCGTAGGCGGGCTGTGGCCGGGTCGATCGATCCGGTGTTGAATACACCCGCTCGGGAGCTGGGGTACCTACCGAGCTGTTGGAGCGGCTGCGGCCGGGCTCATTATAGGTTTCGCGGCCACGGGCCGGCTCTTGATAAGTACCCCGGTCGGCCTCTGTCGAGTAGCGGCCCTGGTTGCTGTTGGAAGACCGACCGCTGGTAGCAGGCGTTCTGTCCTGACGAGACAGGGCCCGATCCCGACCGCTGTCATCGGCGCGGTATACGCGGCTGTTGTTTTGCTCGGCGGCGTAGGTGCGGTTGGAGCGGCTCGTTACCTCGCTGGCCTGGTACACGGGTACTTTAGAGCGGGTGTGGCGTTCTACTTCGTAGCGCGACGGCCCCGAGGCGTACACCCGGTTGTCGTTCCGGTAGTAGTTATTGATAATGGTGGTCCGGTTGTAAATATTCACCACTCGGGCACGGGGTACGCAGTAGCTAAAAATCCGCGGGCGGTAGATGTAGTTTCGAGGCACGAACACCCAGTAGTTGTAGGGAATATTAACCGCAATATTGACGTGAAAACCCGGTAGGAGCGGAGCCCAGCCGTAGTAGTCGCCTCCCGAGCGCCAGTTGACCCAGGCCGGTCCCCACTCGTAGTCAGGTACCCAGGTCCAGCCGTTATAGTCGTCGAAAAACCAGCGACCGTAGTGGAAAGGAGCCCAGCCCCAGGGGTAGTACGACTCCCAGGTGTTGCCGTATTCGGTGGCGATCCAGCGGCCGTTGGTGGCGTAGGGCTGGAAATCTTCTTCTACGTAGGGCGACCAAACCGAGCCGTACTGGGGGTGTGAACTCCACCGTCCGTAAGGGGCCAGATCATTGTAAAAAGTCTGGAAAGAAACCGAAAGGCCCGGCTGAGCCGAGGCGTTAGGGCTAAGCCCGCCGGCCACCACCAGGAAGGCCAGTAAGCTAAAAATTCGTAGTCGACGGGTCGTTTTCATGGCTATATGTATTAATATGAGGATAAACACGGAGTCCTTTTTGTCAAGCGTTTTTTGGACAAACCGGAGGGGCGGAAGGTTTAATGGAGCTATCTCTTTTTTTTGTTGGATTAGGGCCACTAAGTACCTTGTTTTTAAACGCTTCGGACCGGACTTAGCGTATGCCCTATAGCCAAGAGTTTTCAGGAATCGAAATGGTTGGAAAGTACCCTGTAGTTTTGCGGGGTAACGGAGAATTCAGGTAGCTAAATGTTAGGGTCAAACCGCCATACCCGTAGCCGATGACAGAGGGTCCGGCAAGGGCGTACGAACGGCATGGGTCAGGCATAGCTCGTGGATGAAGCGAAGTTTTTGGATGATGGCGGGGGTAATAATAAACGGATAGAAATCCGGGTGCCCCATGCTCCGGTTGAGGCTGTTGACGGCAAAGGTGAGCGGCAGCCACATCCGCACAATCCGCTCGAAATCCAGCACGGTGTAGGGGTCTTTTTTTATGGCCGCTTTCATCTCGGCTGACGCCTCTATTTCCTGCGGCCCCACGTGAATACCAAACGTAAAGGCGGTCTCCAGGGTATCCATCAGGTGCAGGTAGTGCGCCCAGGTTTCGGCCCAGTCTTCCCAGGAGTGCGCCGTGGCGTAGGGGCTAATGAAGCGCTCGGCCCAGTTGGGCGGAGCGCCGTCTTGATAATATTTTTGCAGCGCTTCGCCGTAGTCGGCGCGTTCGTCGCCGAAGAGCTGGCGGTAAGCCTCCAGGGCCGGGCCCTCTTTTAACAGGACATCCCAGTAGTAGTGCCCCACCTCGTGTCTAAAGTGCCCCAGCAGGGTTCGGTACTTTTCGCCCAGGTTGAGCTTGTTGCGCACGCGCTTGTACTCGTTGGCTTCCTCGATGTTGAGCGTAATGAGGCCGTTGGCGTGGCCCGTCATGACGCGCTGGTTGGGGTCTACGTCGGCCAGGAAATCAAACGCCAGCCCGTGGTCCGGGTCGTGGTGCTTACTCACCAGCGGGAGCTTAAGCCGCAGCAGCGAGTACACGAGCCGCCGCTTGGCCACCTCGATGCGCCGCCAGTTTTTGAGGTTTTTTTTCTTGGAAAGCTGCGGGATGGTACGATTAAGCTCACAGGCCCGGCAAAAAACCGTAGGGTGATGGCTGGGTACCAGCCAGTTGCAGGCTCCGTAGTCGGCGTTGTGGCAGTAGCGGTAGGTTTCCTGCGGGTTGAGGATGTTGGCCCAGGTACCCTTGGGCTGTTTGGTGAGGGTCACGAAGGCCAGCGAATCAGGATTAAAACCAATGCTGTTCTGGCAATTCAGGCAGACGCTATTTTCAAAATAGAGCGGGTTCTGGCAGTAGCTGCACGTATGAAGTTTCATGGGGATGGTTCGAAAAAAGCGAGCTACTTTATTTTCAATAAAAGACGTGCCAGAACGGGTACTTGGGCGGGCTAAGCGTCGTGAATCTTCTTGACGCGCCCTACTTCGCCCGTCTCCAGCCGTACCTTGATGCCGTGCGTATGGTGGGGCGCTTTGGTCAGGATGTCTTTCACCACGCCTTCGGTGAGGGTACCTGCGCGCTGGTCTTTTTTGAGTACGATAGAGACCGCCAGGCCGGGGGCGATGTTTCGGCGTTCGGTGCCGGATAGTTCGGTCATGGTTTGTTGAGAAATTTGGGAATTTTTCTTGTAAATATAGCCAATTGGTCGTATTTACGTAGCTTACATCTTTAGGGTACTTAATTGACAACCTACCTTGATGCTCCCTTTTATGAAGCCTATGCTGCTGATGTCTCTGCTGCTGCTGGTTGCCATGACGCTGTCGTGCAGTCGGCGTTACCTACCTACCCACGACTCGACCTTGGAGGAAGGCGTAGCGGAGTCGTTGGCGCGGTACCGTCGGCAGGTGCTTAGCGACCTTACGTACACCATGCAACTGACCATTCCCGCCGGTAAAGTACCCCCCATCGAAGCTTCGGAACGCATTTCGTTTCAGTGGAAGAAAAACCGCCGCGTACTACCCCTCGACTTCAAGGAAACACGCGACCACCTGCACCGGCTGGTCGTGAACGGGCGGGAGGTACCTATCGTGTTTGAAAAAGAGCATATCCTGATCGAGCCTAAGTACCTGCGGCCGGGTGCCAATGCGATTGAGATCGACTTTACGGCGGGCAATCTCTCGCTCAACCGCAACGAAGACTACCTCTATACGCTGCTGGTACCCGACCGCGCCCGGACGGTCTTTCCCTGTTTTGACCAGCCGGATTTAAAGGCGCGCTTCCGCCTGTCGCTCACGGTACCTGATTCGTGGCAGGCTGTGGCCAACGCACCACTGCTGGACAGTACCCGCCAGCAAGGTACCACCACCTACCGCTTCGCGGAATCAGATCGCCTAAGTACCTACCTGTTTTCGTTTGTGGCGGGGCGCTTCGAGCGCGTGGCGCGGGAGGTGAACGGCCGCCCGATGTACCTCTACCACCGCGAAACCGACCCGGCCAAAATCCGGCTGAGCCTGGACCCCCTCTTTGAGCTGCACGCGGGCGCACTGGCCTTTCTGGAAGAGTACACGCAGGTACCTTACCCGTTTCAGAAGTTTGATTTTGCGGCCATCCCGGACTTTCAGTACAACGGCATGGAGCACGTGGGGGCCATCCAGTACAAAGCGTCGTCGCTGTTTCTGGACGAAGGTGCCACCCGCGACCAGCGCAACACCCGCGCGCACCTGCTGGCCCACGAGACGGCCCACATGTGGTTTGGTGATCTGGTGACGATGCGCTGGTTTGAGGATGTTTGGCTGAAGGAGGTTTTTGCCAATTTTATGGCCGACAAAATCACCGAAGCCATGGTGCCGGAGTCGAACTACGACCTGGAGTTTCTGCTCGATCACTTTCCGGCCGCCTACGCCGTAGACCGTACCGAAGGCGCAAACCCCATTGGGCAGCCGCTGGAAAACCTCAACCAGGCGGGTACTTTGTACGGCAATATCATCTACCACAAGGCTCCCATCATGATGCGGCAGCTGGAGCGGCTCATGGGCAAAGAGGCCCTGCGCGACGGCCTGCGGGAGTACCTCCAAACCTACGCGTACGGCAACGCCACCTGGGCTGAGCTGATCGCGATCCTGGACCGCCACACGCCCGCCGACCTCCACGCCTGGAACCGCGTGTGGGTAACCGAAACGGGCCGCCCGCAAATTGACTATGTGTTAAAAACGGAGCAGGGAAAAATAACGGATTTTAGCATTACCCAAAAAGGCGAAGACGGCTCCGCCCGCGTGTGGCCGCAGTTTTTTGAGGTACTCTTGGGCTACCCCGACCGCACCGAAACACTAACCGTGCACTTGGACCAGGCCCAGGTACCGCTCACCGAGGCGCTGGGGAAAGAAGTACCAGCCTACGTTGTTTTTAATTCGTCCGGCCAGGGCTACGGGCTGTTCCCGGTCGATACGGCCATGATGTCCCGGCTAGGTACCTTTACGGACCCGGTGGTGCGGGCGGCGGCCTACATCAATCTGTACGAAAACATGCTGAGTGGAAGGTACTTTACCCCCGCCCAATTAACCGCAAATTACCTCAGCCTGCTTCCCGCCGAGCCGGATGAATTGAACCTGAAACTACTGACGGGGCAGCTGGGTACCTTGTTCTGGCAGTACACACCGCCCGCGCAGCGAGAGGCCCTGGCCGTAGTCCTCGAAGGGGTACTTTGGGGTACTTTGCAAGCCCAAACCAACGCCAACAAGAAGAAGGTACTTTTCCGGGGGTACCAGTCGGTGGCCCTCAGTGCGGCGGCGCAGGAGCGGCTGTACACCATCTGGAAAGAGCAGCGCGCGCCGCAAGGCATTACCCTCACCGAAGACGACTACACCACCCTGGCGCTGGCCCTGGCCGTGCGCAACTACCCCGCGCCGGGGGTACTTGCGGAGCAGCTAAGCCGAATCCAAAATGCGGACCGCCGCAAACGGCTGCAATTCATGATGCCCGCGCTGTCGGCCGAAGTCGCGCAGCGCGATGCGTTTTTTGCTTCGTTGAAAAAAATCGAAAACCGGGAGCGGGAAGCGTACGTGACGGCGGCGCTGGGGTACCTGCACCACCCGTTGCGGGCGGCTAGCTCGGCCAGGTACCTGCCCGAAAGCCTGGAGCTGCTGGAGGAGATCCAGCGCACGGGCGACATCTTTTTCCCCACGACCTGGCTCACGGCTACGCTGGGCTACTACCAGTCGCCGGAGGTAGCCGCGCTGGTGCGTGATTTCCTGCGCCAGCGCCCGGCGTATAATCCCCGGCTGAAAGCCAAGCTGCTGCAAGCGGCCGACGGTACCTTTCGGGCCAGCCGGTTGCTGTACGAGTGAAAGGGAGCGGCCCGTGCATACTGGTATAATTATTTAACGCTACTCCTGCTGTTCAGGTAGGTACTTGGCCACTTTTCCTATCCCGACAGACCCTTTTCATGGATAACTACTTCATTGTCATAGCCCTCATTGGCCTGGCAGCCTTAGGGATGGCCTGGATGCCTTTGCTCACCAAAAAGACCAAAGTCTCGTACGCCATTCTTTACGTACTCTTTGGGGGACTAATCTACACTTTTTCGGAAAGCCTGCCGTTGCCCAATCCCATTCGGCATCAGGAGTATACCGTACACCTGACCGAGCTCGTGGTGATCATTACCCTGATGGGGACCGGCCTGAAAATCGACCGTCCTTTTTCAGTGGAAAACTGGGCCTTGCCGCTCCGGCTGATCAGCCTCACGATGGTGCTGAGCATTGCCCTGATCACCCTGATCGGCTGGAGTTTACTGGGCTTCAACCTGGCTTCGGCGCTGCTGCTGGGTGCGGTATTGGCCCCTACCGATCCCGTGCTGGCCTCGGATGTGCAGGTAGGGCCGCCGCGGGAAAAAAAAGAAGACGAGGTACGCTTTGCGCTCACCGCCGAGGCCGGCCTGAACGACGGCATGGCGTTTCCGTTTACGTGGCTGGCCATTTTGCTGGCGATGCCCCCTTCGGGCGAGGTCAACGTACTGGAGTGGCTGGCCGTGGATCTGATCTTCAAGATTGTGGCGGGCGTGCTGGCGGGTATTGTGCTGGGGCGGGTGCTGGCCTGGGCTATTTTTGGGGGCGGAAAGGTAGGCAACGTCATGGATGCTCAGAACGGGTTCATTGCTATTTCGGCTACGCTGCTCATCTATGGCCTCACGGAGCTGCTCCACGGCTACGGTTTCGTGTCGGTTTTTGTGGCGGCGGTTACCATCCGAAATTACGAGCTCCAGCACGCCTACCATACCGAGCTACACGCCTTCACCGACCAAATCGAGCGCATCCTGGTGGCCATTGTCCTGATCCTTTTTGGCGGAAGCCTCGTAAACGGCGTCCTGGATGTACTTACCTGGCCCATGGCGCTGGCGAGCCTTTTATTTATCGTGCTGGTGCGCCCGCTGGCGGGCTACGTGTCATTGTGGAAGAGCGGCCTGCATCCCAAGCAAAAGTGGGCCCTTTCGTTTTTTGGCATCAAAGGCATTGGCTCGTTTTACTACCTGGCCTTTGCCCTGGCCCAAACCCATTTTCAGTACGCGGACGAAATATGGGCCACGGCGGCCTTTACGGTGCTGGTGTCGCTGGTGCTGCACGGTACTACCGCCGCCTTGACCATGGAAAGCCTGAGCAGGCAATTTAACGAAGAAATCAACGAAGACGAGGTCTCGGTCAAAGACCGGAAACCCAATCCCTGATCGATCCCAATCCATTCTCGTTTGTACTACGGATTCCGTAAAGCAATATTAATTGCCGATGGGGTGGTTAAATTCCGCGCGCAGGTGGTCTTTTAACTTGCATAGAGGTCATATTAAAAGTACCCTTCCCTTCTGAATGATTTTGGATATGATAAAAACCGCTTACGTTATAGGAGTCGATTTTGGAACGGATTCCGTGCGGGCGCTGGTGGCCGATGCCCAAACGGGCGAAGTACAGGGCACGGCGGTACACGCCTACCGCCGCTGGGCGCAGGGCCTGTACTGTGACCCGGCCTCGTCGCAGTTTCGGCAGCATCCGCTCGACTACCTCGAAGGCCTGGAGCAGTCTGTCCTAGGAGCGCTGGCCCAGGTACCTGAGCAGGTACGAAAAAGCGTGGTAGGGATCTCGGTTGATACCACCGGCTCTACGCCCGCCCCGGTGGATGAGCAAGGTACCCCCCTGGCGCTTTTACCCGCCTTTGCCGACAACCCCAACGGCATGTTTATTCTCTGGAAAGACCATACTGCCAACCGGGAGGCGGATGAAATAAACGCCCTGGCGCGCCGGTGGTCGCCGGACTATACCCAGTACGTAGGAGGCATCTATTCGTCCGAGTGGTTTTGGGCCAAAATGCTGCGCACGCTGCGGGTAGATGAGCAGGTCCGGGCCGGGGCTTTTTCGTGGGTAGAGCATTGCGACTGGATCTCGGCCGTGCTGACGGGCCATACCAACCCCCTGAGCATGAAGCGAAGCCGCTGCGCGGCGGGCCATAAAGCCATGTGGCACGCTTCCTACAACGGCCTGCCGTCTGAAGAGTTCCTGTCCGCGCTGGACCCGCAGCTGGCGGGCTTGCGGCAGCGCCTCTACACGGAAACCTACACCGCTGACGAGCCGATGGGTACTTTGTCGGCCGCCTGGGCCGAGCGGCTGGGGCTTTTGCCGGAGGTAGTCGTGGGCGTGGGGGCCTTCGATGCGCACATGGGAGCCGTGGGTGCACAAATCGAGCCCTACACCTTTGTGCGGGTCATGGGTACTTCCACCTGTGATATGCTTACGGCCCCATCCGACGAAATGGGCCAGCGGCTCGTCAAAGGTATTTGTGGGCAGGTAGATGGCTCCATTGTGCCGGGCATGATCGGCATGGAAGCGGGCCAATCGGCTTTTGGGGATGTGTACGCCTGGTTTGCCGGGCTTATTACCAAGCCCGTTCGGGAGCTGCTGGGCGATGAAGCCGCCGACCGGCTGGCCGCTCAGCTCATCCCGCACCTGTCGGAACAGGCCGCCCAACTACCCCTCCGAGAAACCAGCCCCCTAGCCCTCGACTGGATCAACGGCCGCCGCACGCCCGACGCCAACCACACGCTCAAGGCGGCCATCCGAGGGCTTCACCTGGGTACCGACGCCGCCCAACTATTTAAAGCCCTGGTAGAGGCGACGGCCTTCGGTTCCCGGCGCATCGTGGATCGTTTTCGGAGCGAAGGGGTACCCATTCATCACGTCATAGCGTTGGGTGGCGTAGCCAAAAAATCGCCCTTCGTGATGCAAACGCTGGCCGACGTGCTGGCCATGCCGATTCGGGTGGCGCGCTCGGAGCAGGCTTGTGCCCTGGGAGCAGCCATGTGCGCGGCCGTAGCGGCGGGCGTACATCCTTCGCTGGAAGCGGCGCAAAAAGCCATGGGCTCGGGCTTCGATGCCGAGTACCTGCCCCGGCCCGAGGCCTCGGCCTTTTATCAAACGCAATACGAGCGGTACGTACAGCTGGGCGATTTCATCGAAAGTACCCCCTGAACGGCCGCGCTAAACTCCCACGAAACAAAGAATTTCCATGCTCAATCTTAGTCAATTCGAAGTTTGGTTTGTTACTGGCAGCCAGCATTTGTACGGGTACGAAACCCTCCGGCAGGTAGCCGAGCATTCGCAGCAGATAGCCCGCTACCTGGACGAAGCGCCGGAAATTCCGGTACGGGTTGTTTTCAAACCCGTGCTCACTACCCCCGACGAAATATACCGCCTGTGCCAGGCGGCCAACGCCGCCGAACACTGCGTGGGGATCATCACCTGGATGCATACCTTTTCGCCCGCTAAAATGTGGATCGGAGGCCTGAACGTGCTTCAAAAACCCTTGCTGCATTTGCATACCCAGTTCAACCGGGACATTCCGTGGGGCGAGATCGACATGGATTTTATGAACCTGAATCAGTCGGCGCACGGCGACCGGGAGTTTGGCTTCCTGATGGCGCGGATGCGCCGCAGCCGGAAAGTGGTAGTAGGGCACTGGCAGCACCGCGACGTGCTGGACCAAATCGAGGTGTGGGCGCGCGTAGCCGCCGCCCGCCACGACCTGCAAGGGGCGGCCTTTGTTCGCTTCGGGGATAATATGCGCTACGTGGCCGTTACGGATGGCAACAAAGTCTCGGCCGAAATCACTTTTGGCTACTCCGTCAATACCCACGGCGTGGGAGACCTGGTACGGGTCATTGACCAAATGTCGGACGCTGCCGTGGAGGCACTCTGTGCCGAGTACGCCGATACCTACCAGATGGCCCCCGAGCTGCTTCCTACCGGCGACCGCCATGCTTCCCTCCGCGAAGCGGCCCGCATTGAGCTGGGCCTCCGGGCGTTTTTAGAAGACGGAAACTATAAAGGCTTCACCAATACCTTCGAAGACCTGCACGGCCTGAGCCAGCTCCCCGGCATCGCTACCCAGCGCCTCATGGCGGCGGGCTACGGATTTGGTGCCGAAGGCGACTGGAAAACCGCCGCTTTGCTCCGCGCCATGAAGGTGATGGCGAGTGGCCTGCCAGACGGCAATTCTTTCATGGAGGATTATACCTACCACCTGGCCGAGCCGCTGGACCGAGGTACCCGCGACCGCTTCAGAAACCAGTGGGTACTGGGGGCGCACATGCTGGAGATTTGCCCCACAATTGCTGCCCAAAAACCTATTTGCTGCGTCCATCCCCTGGGCATTGGGGGCAAAGATGATCCGGTGCGGCTGGTGTTTTCTACTTTTGCCGGGCCGGGGCTGAACGCATCGCTGATCGACCTGGGCAACCGCTTTCGGCTGTTGGTAAACGAAGTGGAGGCCGTAGTACCCCCGCACGACCTCCCCAAACTACCCGTGGCAAGGGTACTTTGGAAGCCCCAGCCCGACCTCCCTACCGCCTGCGCGGCCTGGATTTTGGCCGGGGGCGCGCATCATACCGTTTTTAGCCAAAACCTGACCACGGAGTACCTCGAAGACTTTGCGGACATGGCCGGGATTGAACTGGCGGTGATTGATCGGGACACCCGTTTGCGTACCTTCAAAAACGAACTCCGCTGGAACGAGGTAGCCTACCGATAGTGCCGGTAGTTAACCCATGCGCGAATTGTTGTTATGTCAAAATGTACAAGGTACCTGTGGGTACTTTTTTGACTATAATTTTCATAAAAAATAGTTACAAATAAAGCCATGTATACAAGCCTGAAGGAAGAATGCTACGAAGCAAACCTGCAGTTGCCGAAGCTGGGTCTGGTCCTTTTTACGTTCGGGAACGTGAGCGCCGTGGACCGGCAAAGGGCCGTGTTTGCCATCAAACCCAGTGGGGTTTCCTACGAAACGCTGACTCCCGCCGACATCGTGATCTGTGACTACGAAGGAAAAGTGGTGGAAGGTACCTTGCGGCCTTCTTCGGACACCAAAACCCACGCGTACCTCTACAAACAGTGGGAGGCGATCGGGGGCGTGGCCCATACGCATAGTACCTACGCCGTCGCCTGGGCGCAGGCCGGACTAGACATCCCGGTCTTTGGAACTACCCACGCCGACCACACCCACCGGGACATACCCTGCGCGCCGGTCCTGACCGACGCCATGATCCAGGGCGACTACGAACACGAAACCGGCTGCCAGATCCTAGATTGCCTCACCGAAAAAGCGCTGAGGTACCAGGAAACGGAGATGGTACTTTTGCAAAACCACGGCCCCTTTACCTGGGGAAAAACCGCGGCCAAGGCCGTTTATAACTCGGCCGTGCTGGAAGAGCTGGCCAAAATGGCCTACCTGACGCTCCAAATTAACCCCGCCACGCCGCGCCTGAAAGACGCCCTCTGTAACAAGCACTACGAGCGCAAGCACGGCCAAAATGCCTACTACGGCCAGGGGTGCTGAGGTGATTCAGTAGGCCAAGTACCCCCCGGCTCAATCCTCGATTTTTTCTTTCTCGTAATCCGAGTCATTCACCCAGCCGGTGGTGAGCTTTTCGCCGTTCATGAAGCGCTCGTAAAAATTCCGCAGCTCCGTGACGGGGTACTGCTCGTAGAGATAGCCGTAGCCGCTCATGCGCAGGTCGCCCTCGGCGCGCAGGCGGGTTTCCATTTCGGTGCGTAGCTTCTGGATGGTGGGGCGGTAGGCGGGGGTAGTTGCGAGATTTTTCACGCAATCCGGGTCTTTCCGCAGGTCGTAAAGTTCTTCGGCGGGGCGTTTGCCAAAGTTCAGTGCCCAGTAGTGCGTGTCCACGCCGTTTCGGCGCAGGTTGAGCAGCAGCGTTTTGGTGGGGCTACCGTCGCAGTTGAGGTAGCCGGTTTCGGGGTTGCACACGGGCCAGCGGCTGGTTTCGTAGTTTTTGAGGTACAGCATCCCGTTTTTATGAAGGCCCCGAATGGGGTACCCTTCGTCGTTGGGGCGGCCCACGTCGTGGCGTTCTTGCCCTACCAGCACAAAGTCCCGCGCGGCTTCTACTTGCCCGTTTTTGCTAGATTGCAAAATCGGGAGCAAGCTTTTTCCGGCGGCGGGCTGCATCCCGGATTTCTGCCAGTTGAGGCCCGCTATTTCCAGAAACGTCGGTGCCAAATCCACGAAGCTCACGTAGTCGTCGATTTTGCGACCGGTACTTTTCAGGCCGTTTTTCCACATGAGCGCCATCGGCACGTGGTTGGCGTGCTCGTACTGGTTGCCTTTGACGCGCGGAAACGGCATGCCGTGGTCGGAGGTGAAGACGACGAGGGTATTTTCCAGCTGGCCGCTTTTTTCGAGGGTTTCAAGTACCCTGGCTACGTGCGCGTCCATGTACTCGATCTCGTAGGCGTAGTCGAGCAGGTCGGTGCGGATGCGGGTGGAGTCGGGCCAGTAGGAGGGTACTTTGGAAATCATGTCCAGGCGTTTTCCTCCTTTTCGAATACCGGCCCCATACTCGTAGTCGCGGTGAGGCTCGTGAAAGCCCAGCCAGAATGTCCACGGCTGCCCACCAGGTACCTGGCCGAGGAAATCGGCGAAATTGGCCGCGTAGTCGTTATTGGAAATAAACTGGGCGGGTGGGGTAGTTTGGTGGCGGTCGTAAGCTTTGCCGAGGAGGGCGCGCGGGCTGCCGTCTTCGTGCAAGGCCTTGCCGGGGGCGTAGCCTTTGCCGGTGTAGCCGGTGGCGTAGCCGTGCGCCGCCAGGGCTTCGGCGTAGGTTTTGAACTTCGTGGGGAAATAAATGACGTGGTTGGCGGCGGCATCGAGCTGCCAGGAGTTGCGGCCCGTGAGCAGGCAGGAGCGCGAAGGCGCGCACTTGGCATTGGGCGTGTAGGCCCGGTTGAAAAGTACCCCCTCGCGGGCGATGCGGTCGAAGGCGGGTGTGCTCACCCAGCTGCGCCCGTAGGCACTCATGTCCAGACCGGCGTCGTCGGCCACGATCACCAGGATATTGGGGCGGGGTACTTCCGGGGTACTTAAAAAAGAAAAAAGTACCAGACCACTGAGCAGTGCCGCGCCGGCCAAGCTAAGTTTTTTCATGAAAAAGGGTAAGGATACCGTTGATGACTCCCACAAAGAAAGGGCAGCAAAAGGATAACCTACCTGGTTTTTTCGTAAAACGCTTTAAAAAAAGTAAAAGTACCTTACCGGCTCAAAGGTACCTTGAGCAGGAAGATCTGCTTGGTAGAATCGGAGCCGGTGGTGGATTTGACGTAGCGGTTGTAAGCGAGCGTTTGCCCGTCGTGCGCCCACACCAGGTTGGTAGGGCCGGGCTGGCTGGCGGACGTCAGGCGCTGGGCGGAAGCATCGTCCGAGGTAGTTTCCAGCGCACATAGCACAATGCTGCCGTCCCAGACGTACGCCAGGCGCTGGCCGTCGGGGTGCCAGCGAAAGTACCCCTGCACGTCGGACGAGTGGCGGGTGAGCTGCCTGGAAGTACCTCCCGTGGGGCTGATGACAAACAGCTGCTGAATCCCGGCCTGGTCGCGGGCGAGGTAGGCCAGCTGGCTGCCATCGGCGCTGGACCGCACGATGCCCGAGCAGCCGGGGTACTGGGTGTCGGCAGTGCGGGTGAGGCGGCGCTGGGAAGTACCTTTAGGCGGCATGGGTAGTTGGGTAGAGGTACCTTCCAACGGGCCGTACTCGCCTGGCTGGTCTATTTCCTCGGGAATATCTACCACAAATACCTCGTTGACGTCTTTTCCCTGTTTGTCTTTTACCGTACCCAAAAAGGCCCGGGCTATCTGCCGGGTACCGTCGGGTTTCAGGTACCCTTGCTGGCCCACCCAGCTGTCGCTGGCGGCTCGGCTGATCTCGTCGGAGCCCGGCTGAGGCTGGGGTACTACCCGCACCACCAGCACGCTGTACCACGCGCCGGGGTAGTTTTCGCCGGTGGCGGTGTCAGGTACCTGCACGGCTTTTCCGCGCTTGGACACGCCGATGGTGCGGAGGTTGTGGGGCTGGCCGGTGGTTCGTTCCAGAGCTTCCATCAGGGCGTCGTTGTAGGTATAGCCAATCCACTGGCCGTCGTGGCTCCACTCGTGGCGGTGGGTACCTCCGCGCAGCGCACCGGGCGTGAAGTGCGGAACCACGTGGCGGGCATCCAGGAAGGTAGCCTGGCCCGGCCGCTCGTCCTGGACGATGGCCCCCAGCCTACGCCACTGCTGGTAGGGATTGCTGGCCGTGACGGACGGCAATCCGTGGATAAAGGCCACTTCGGGACGGGTGGGGCAGTAGCTCACCGCTCCAGCTCCGGGGCCCCAGTCTTGGTTGTGGGGTAGCTCGTAAAGTACCTCCTTCTCGCCCGACGGCACACGTACCCGCTCGATGCGGCTGGAAGCCGCGATGCCGCCCGCGTGGGTGCGGGTGTCGTAAACGAGCCACTGGTTGTCGGGCGAGAAGTTGTCGTTGTTGTCCAGGTCGTGGTTGTAGCGGAGGTCGCGGGTCAGCTGGATTTCTTCCGGCTGGGTGGCGGTGTGGCAGTGGCTCATGAGTAGTAGGAGAGAAAGCGCGAGAAAGGTACTCCGGGTCGAGAGAGGCATCGCTTTTTTACGTTAATCGGTAGTACCCTCTTGGCGAGAAGAAAGGTACTACCGATGAGAATATATTAAAGATAGAATGGGACCTAGGCGCTACACCAGCACGTTGGTGGCTTTTTTCTCAAAAAGGAGGTTCAGCAACTGCTCGCCCTGCGAGAAATCCGGGATGATCAGGTGCGCCCCCGCCCGCACGAGCCGGGGCCGCTTGGCCAGGTTGGGGCCGTAGCGGCGTACTTCGTTGCTGATGATGCCAATGGCCACACCCCCCGAGCGCCGCCCTTCCCGAATCTCATCGGGGCCGTCGCCAAGTACCATCAGCTCTTTACCTTCGAGCTGGTTGTCGGCAATGATTTTTTCAATCACCATCCGCTTCGAAAACTTGGTGTAGTCGCGCAGGGCCCCGTAGATTTTCCCTTCAAACAAATCGGCGTAGCCAAGTACCCTGGCTTCGTTGATGACGTCGTCGACGTCGGTACCGCTGGCCAGGTACAGCTCCACGCCCCGCGCCTTGAGCGCCCGCAGGAAGTCCACGGCTCCTTTGAGCGTATAGTCTTCGGTGCCCAGCTCGCCGGAGAGGCGCTTGTTCATGCGCTGATCCACCTGCTCCATGAGGGCGTCGTTGTAGATTTGCTTGTACTGAAACTTGTCCAGTACCTGGTCTTCGGGTACGTAGCCAAACTCCCGCACCATCTGGGCCAGGCCGTCCATCTGGTAGATGGTCTGGATGCCCGTTGTTTTGTTAATAAAATCCCTTACATCCTCGAGCAGGCTCGCAAAAGTACCCTGATCTACCTGGTCGTACTGATCGCCCAGGATGGCCTTCATCATCACCGGCTCCATCACTTCTTCCCAGCCTTCGCGCAGGGTACTGATGGTGCCGTCGTGGTCAAATACGGCGTATTTGATGTGGCCCAGCTGCTCCAGAATGGCCGGATCGCAGAGCTCAAACTCTGTTCCCGGCACGTACACCGCCTCGCGCGGATTGTTGGCCAGGTCCACCTGGAAGTTGTAGTCAGGGGCCTGGCTGATGGCCAGGATTTCCTCGCCGCTGGCGGTACCCGTCCGGAAGAGTTTCTGTACGGTCACGGCCGAGGCAAAATTGGCCAGCTCGGCGGCTTCGCCAGGGGCAATTCCGGCCGCCAGGCAAAGCGTAATGGCGCTGATCGCCGTATCGCCCGCCCCCACGGTATCGAGCTTGGCGGTGAGCTGTAGGCCGGGTACTTCGTGCACCCCCGCGGCATCAAAAGCCCGGATACCCCGCGCGCCGCAGGTTACGAAGACCGGTTTCTGGCTTTGCGCAAACACCGCCTGGCCGTACTGAAGTACATCCTTAATAAGTACCGTAGCCGAAGGCTCTACCAGTACGCCGTTCAGGGCGGCTATTTCCTTTTCGTTGGCCTTCAGGCAGGTACCCTGGAAGCGGTCGTTGAAATGGCGCGAATCCAGCATGATGATCTTGTGGTCGTAGCGCTGGAAGAGCGCGTTGGCGGCCTCAATGAAGCGGTCGTTGGTGATACTACCCAGTACCTGCTGGTTAAAGATGAGGGCGTCATAGCTTTCCAGGGCCAGCTCCAGCCCGGCCAGAATACCGCGGTCCGTTTCTTCCGAACGCTGATTATATACGCCGAAGTCGATGCGGGGCGCTTCTTTTCCATCGGTGTACCTTTTCAGATACGAATAGGTATTGAAATTTTCTTCCTGTACCACCAAATGGTCCGTGTTGGCACCCAAAGCGCGGAGCTGGGCCGTGAGCTCCCGGCCGTGGAGGTCGTCGCCCACGACCCCGATCACCTTGATCTGGGCGGGCTCCAGAGCGGCCAGGTTGGCTACCACGTTGGCGGCTCCACCCAGGGAGTAGTAGTGGCTGGCTACGGCTTCGGCCGGCAGGCCAGTTTCAATGGAAACCTCCGAGCCTCGCTGGTCCATGATCCAGTAGGCATCCAGGCAGAAATCTCCGTAGACGGCTATTTTAACGGCTTTAATTTTTTCAAGAATGGCACTAATACGACTTTGATCCATAAGTACTTAATAAAAAGATGATGGGGTGGCTCGGTAGCGTTGCTTCCGCTGGCGAAAGTAGGTACGGAACGGCCCCGGTTTGAGTTTCGGATACTCTTTTATACTCACTCCGGGCGGGGGAGTACTATTTTTTCTGGTTTATATTTTGCAAAAATCCCGTTCAAAAGCGGAGGGACACCAGGGTTTAAGTCCGACGGCCGGGGCTGTCTGCCCGCCGTTTCTTATATAAGGATTAAGAGAAAGTACCTTGAGGGAACGGAATCGGCAGGTCATGGCTTTTTTACCGGATCATTAAACCTGCGTGAATAAACGGTGAACTTTAAAGTGTGTGCGTGATTTGAGGGTATATTTACGCATTTTACGCTGCATAGTAGTTGGTAAGTACGTAAATTTATCCTCATAAAATGACAGCTAAGGATAGGTACTTCTATTGATCAGCCGTCACGCCGTCGAATCTGCCGTTCTTCTCTGGGGGCCGATTCTCTTATTCCCACCACTCCAACTACCAAGGTACCTTGGGCGCACAGTAGCCAGAGCGTATTCTCATGTCGGAATGTATATAGGAGTATTTTTATTATTTGTATTGTTTTTTGTATAGAAAGTAAACCCAACTTGATCTGAAAAACGCACTACCCTCATGGCTATTCCTACCGAACATCTGCTACGCAAAGTGTCACAAGGTGATCAGGCGGCCTTTGCTGAACTGTTTAACTACTACAAGACGCCCGCGCTTAAGTTTTGTAATTCGATCCTGAAAGATGAAGAGGAGGCTGAAAATGTGCTACAGGAAATCTTCATGAAGATCTGGGATCGTAGGACTTTCCTGAAGCCCGATCATAACTTTCATTCGTACCTGTTTACCTGCCTGCGGAACCTGTCGTTTGACTACCTGAAAAAAATTGAGAAAAACCACAGCCTGCGGCAGCACTACCTCGAGCGCATGGAGCTGAGCCGGGAAAACGAGAAAGACGAAAAGGAGCTGCGGCTGCAGTTTTTGCAGACGGCCATTGACTCGCTTTCCGTCAAGCGCAAGCTGATCCTGATGCTGAACGTGGAGCAGGGCAAATCCTACCAGGAGATTGCCGAGCACCTCAATATTTCCAAAAATACGGTCAAGAACCAGCTGGTGAAAGCCAAGCAATTCCTGCGCGACCGCGCCGAGCAGGCCGCCTATTTGTGAGGTACTTTTCTTTCCAAAGTACCTCACCGCTACTTATTCAGGTACCTTATGCAGCCTTACTTCCCCGCCAGGTACCTATTGCGGTATTCCATGGGGTTGCAGCCTTTGACCTGCTTAAACTGCCGGGCAATGTTCTTGCCGTCGCCCAGGCCCAGATCCAGCGCGATCTCAAAAACCGTCATGTCGGTTTCCAGTAGTTTTTTGGTGAATTTCTCGATCCGCAGGTTGGCAATGTACTTGTAGATGGGGTAGCCGGTCGTGAGCTGAAAGCGCTTCTCCAGCGCCCGGCGCGAGAGCGGAATCTGCTTCACGACGTCGTCCACGTGCAGGTTTTTCTCGATGTTCTGGTGAATGTACTTGAGCGAGGACGCCACGTAGTCGTCTTCGGTAGCGTAAATATCGGTCGACTGCCGCGTAATGACCTGCGTGGGTTTCACCACGATGTTGTGCCAGTCGGCCATGCCGTTTCGGATGAGGTGATCGAGCAGCCGGGCGGCGTCGTAGCCACCCTTTTCGACGTCGAGCCCGATGCTCGACAGCGGCGGGTCCGACAGCTCACAGAGCATCACGTCGTCGTCCACGCCCAGCACGGCCACTTCTTCCGGAATCCGGATGCCCGAGTGCCGACAGGCCTCGGTAATGTGCTGGCCCTGGTTGTCGTCGCAGGCCATGAGCGCAATGGGCTTGGGAAGCTCCTTAAGCCAGCGGCTCAGGGAGCTGGGCTTGTAGTACCATAGCTCGCTGGAGCGCGACTTCTTGTGCTCGAAGTAGTGTACCTGGCGGCCGGCGGCATTGATGCGCTGCTCGAAGCCCTCGGCCCGCTCGCGCGACCACACAATGTCGCTGAAGCCGTAGAAGGCAAAGTGCTGAAAGCCTTTTTTGAGAAAGTACTCCGCGCCCATAACGCCCGTTTCGTGGTAGGCCCCGGTGATGTTGGGGATTTCGCCGAAGCGCTCCTTAAAGTCCTGCGCAATGACCGGGATGCCCGCGTCCACGATCTTACCGATGTCCTTGTCGTTGTAGAGCTGCCCAATGATGCCGTCTGCGCCCCACTCGCGGGCCCAGGCCAGAATCCCCTCGATCCCGACGGTTTCGCGGTGGTAGAGCGGCATGCGGCAAAAAGCCCAGGGCCCGTGCTCCTTGGAGTACTTAGTAATGCCCTTCAGGAGGCTTTTGCTGTATTCTTCCGCAAAATCCAATAAGAGTATGATCTTGTACATGGGAAGTATCGGGCTAGCAAGCTACACGGTGCTCTCGAACAAATCTTTCCAGCGCCGCACGGTGGCGTTCGTGACGAGGGGGCGCGCCCAGATGCCGATGCTGAGGATGTACCCCAGGGTAATAAATAAAAATAGCATCCCCATGCGCAGCCCCAGCCAGTCACCCAGTACCCCTACCACCAGCGGCACCAACGCCCCCCCGGCAATGCCGGTACACAGAATACCGGAAAAAGTACCGTGGTGGTGCGGCACGGAGTTGAGCGCCAGCGACACAATGACCGACCACATGACCGAGGCAAAAAAGCCCGTGAGCGGAAAGGCCACCAGCGATACCTCCCTCGGCCCAAACAGCGCCGCCAGCAAAGCAAAGATAGCCCCGATGGTGAAGATAATCAATACACGGCGGCTATCGACGAGCTTGAGCAGCACCAACCCCAGCAGACAGCCGATGGTGAGCAGACCCCAGAAATAGGAGATCACCGAAGCGCCCACCGTAGCCGGATCGACGCCGTGGTAGGTCTGTAAGAACTTGGAGGCCCAGTTGGCAATGCCCTGCTCGGTACCTACGTAGGCGAAGATGCCAAAGAAAAAGAGGTACACGGCCTTGTTGCCCAGCAGGTCTTTGAAGGCCTGGCCGGTGTCGATGCGCTCGTCTTCTTTGAGCTCCACCGTGGGAAACGACACAAAGTAGATCACCACGACCATCAGCAGCGCAATGACCGCAAATACCCAGTACAGCGACACCCATTTGAGGTTATCCGGAACGAGCTGATCGAGTAGGGCGAGGAGCGTTGCCGGGTTGCCGGTGTGGACGTTCTGAACCAGGTAGCTGTACAGCAAAGGGCTCAAAAACGAAGCCCCGCCGAAGAAGAGCTGCCCCATCACGGAGTTGAAGGCAAAGTGCGGTTCGCCGCCCGTAACCCGCAGCAGCGGATTGATCACCACCTGAAGCATGGCCATGCCCAGGCCGATCAGAAAGAGCGAGAGTAGCGCAATGGTAAAAGTAGGGATAAGCGCAAAGAGCAAAGCCCCCGCAAACGCCAGCGCGAAGGCCGCCAGCAGTACTTTCTTTTCGCGGTACTTTTCTACCAGAAGCCCCGACGGAATGGACATGACCCCGTAGGCCACAAAAAACGCAAA
The DNA here is from genome assembly GCF_014202275.1 of Rhabdobacter roseus. GTDB lineage: Bacteria > Bacteroidota > Bacteroidia > Cytophagales > Spirosomataceae > Rhabdobacter > Rhabdobacter roseus. The sequence continues at coordinate 1,172,036 of NZ_JACHGF010000001.1, forward strand.
GGGCAGAAAACCCGCTAACCCGAGGCTGAGGTCAAAACTATCGACAATATCGGGAATGAGCGGCCCCAGGATATTGCTCAAAAAAGAGATGACGAAGAAAATAAGGAAAATCAGCCAGACGAGCAGCGTGTTTTTTTTCATGGGTATTGAAATAAAAATAAAGAGGGTGTCAGGGAAATAAGAACTAGGGCCGGGCTAATATACCTACCGGCGGGCACATTCCCGAGAAGTACCTACCCAAAAGTAGAGATGGACGCGACCTGCTTCCGCAGCTGCGAGTGGGCCAGCGCCGCCGCGCCGAGCAAAGCGATGCCCTCGTTTTGGGTTTGTAGTACGTTCAGGTTGCGGATGGATTCCGGGTAGGCAAAGTCCTGAAGGGCTTCCTGCATGGCACACTTAAAAAAAGGATACGCTTTGGTGATGGAACCTCCCAGTACGATAGCCTGCGGGTCGTAGGTATACAGGATAGCCTTCACTACCTGCCCCAGATGGGTGCCAAACTCCGCCCACTGCCCCAGGGCGGTGCGGTCGCCGGCCTGCGCGGCTTCGTAGGCTTTGTGGGCGCTGATGCCGTGAAGCAATTCAAAGAAGCGCCCGCTGGTGTACTGCTCAAAGTTGCTGTCGAGGTAGGGCAGCATCCCGATTTCCCCCGCCCCGCAGTTGTGGCCCGCGTGCAGCTCTCCGTTCACGATTATTCCTGAGCCCAGTCCGGTGCCTAAGGTAATGCCCACCAGGGAGTTGAATGACTGCCCGATGCCAAAATGAAACTCGCCCAGCGTGAAGCAGTTGACGTCGTTATTGACAAACACCGGTACGCCAAACTCCTTTTCCAGGATGTCCTTTAGCTCTACCCTTTTCCAGGAAGGAATGTTGACGACGTCGTAGACGATGCCTTTTTCGACATCCACCACGGAAGGTACCCCTACGCCGATTCCGGTAATTTCTTCATTGAATAAAGGCCTAATGAGTTCAATAAGCTGTTGTAACGTAGACGATAGAGAATCTTTATCTACAAGCAGACGACTCTCCTGACGAATGATGCTGCCTTCGTGTTCCAGGCCCGCTCTGATGTTGGTTCCCCCTAAATCAACCCCGATGATCATGTAATAATAAGCTAGTATGGTTGGATGGTACGGCCCATTGGCTGGGCGGTATTTGTTTTACATTGGATTCTATTCCAGATTGACGACCCGGCTCGGTCGTCCTGCCGCATCAAAGCTTCGAAGCCTGACCGCCCCCGTAGGTACCTTGACCGGCCCGGTGTATACCGTGGAGCGCGCACTGGGCTCGGAGCCGTCGGTGGTATAGCGGATGGTGAGTCCGGGTAGCTCGGTGTTGGCCTTCAAAGTACCCTCTTCCCACACGGCTCCCGGCGGAGGTACCCGGTAGGCATAGCCGCCGTTGAGCAGGCTCAGGCGGGGTAGTTCGCGCCGGGCCAGGGTGGTAGCGAAGGCGTCCCATTCGGTCTGGATCGCCTGCGCGCGGTTTTTGGCGTTCTCGCTGGTTTCCCACTTCCGCGCGGGTGCCCAGGCACTTTCGGCAAAACCCAGCAGCTTAGGCAGCAGGTAGTACTCCAGCATGTCGCGCCCTTTGACGGTTTCGCTCCAGAGCTGAGCTTCCAGGCCCAGGATATTTTTCCGGGCGGCCGGTTTGAGGCGTTCGCGCCGCGGAAAGTCACGGGCCCAGTCGATGGGCTTCCCCATGGAGGTATGGGTAGTTGTTTTGAACATGTCAAAAGGTGCAAACGCGTAGGCATCGCGGGTATTGACAAAGCCCGCCCAGTACAGCCCCGGCTCCTGCGGATCGTTGTCATAGGCCAGGTCGAAGTAGAAATTGGACACGTTGCACAAAATCACCGGGTAGTTGGCGTTGGCGAGGCGGTACCCCAGGTCGGGGTAGTCGAAGAGGTTGTTCCAAATGTAGATAGCCACCCCCTGGCCCGCAAATTCAGGATTGGCCTGGTAGGAGCCGTCGGGCATTTTCAGCAGTGCTACTTCTTCCCAACCGTGTACGGTAAGGTTTCGTTTCTGGAGCCGGGCCAGCAGTTTTTTGAAAAAGTACGCGTGCAGGTTATGCGGATCGCCCACTTCGGGATGCTGCTTCAGGAGCTGGGCCGCCAGCGGAGACTGCGTCCAGGCCCCTTCGGGTACTTCGTCGCCTCCGGCGTGGATCACGTCCATCGTCAGGCCCGCTTCGCGGTACATCTTGGCCATTTCGTCCACTACTTTTTCGTAAAAGCGGTAAGTCGACTCCCGTGCCACGCTCACGACGTTGTCCTTATATCCTTGGGCCGACAGGTACACCGAACGGTCGTCCGGGTCGATGAGGCGGTACTCTTCGGCCTCCTCTTTTTTGCCAGCTTTGAGCAGGCGCTCGTAGCGGGCCTCCATGGCCTTGATGGCCGCCCGGGCGTGGCCGGGGAAGTTGAGCTCGGGGATCACCTTGATGTGCCGCGCTTTGGCGTACTTCAGGATCTCAACGAAGTCGGCCTTGCTGTAGTACCCGCTGCCGTGCTGGCCTTCGGCGTAGGCCACGGGGCCCGAGCCGTAAGCGGGGTGCAGGGCGGCGGCTTCTGGTCCGGCTACGTGCTGGCGTTGGGCACCTACCTCCGTGAGCTCGGGCAGGCCGTCAATTTCCAGCCGCCAGCCTTCGTCTTCGGTCGTGTAGAATAAAAAATGGTTAACCTTGTAAAAAGCGAGCAGGTCAAGTACCCGCAGGATGCTTTCTTTGGTCTGGAAGTTGCGGCTCACGTCCAGGTGCAGACCCCGGAAATGAAAGCGCGGCGCGTCTTCGATGTGTACGTAAGGTACCTTCACGGCGGGTGTTGGCTGGGCCGTAGTCCGCACCGGCAGCAGCGCCAGCAGGCTCTGGGTGCCGTAAAAGACCCCCGCGGCGTCGCTCCCCAAAATATCCACCCCTTCGGGCTGTACCCGTAGCTGGTACGCTTCCTGGCTGGTTTCGTTGACCGTAACGGCCCCCGTGCGCAGGGAAATGCCCGGTCGCTGGCGGGGCTCTGGGGTAGTGGGTAGGCGCAGCCCGCTGAGTGCTTCGAGCTTTTCGGCCAGGAGCCGGGCTTCGGTTTCGAGGCCCTTGGTGTAGTGAATGGCAAACTGACTGGTCAACGCCAGGGTACCGGGCTGGGTTTCGAGCTTCACGGGGGTAGGAAGTACCTTGAGCCACCGGGCCGAATCCACTTCCGTGGTGGCCAGGTTGGCCTGGTAGCGTTGGGCCGCGCTGGAAGCGGGCTCCTCGTCCTGGGGGCCGCGCCGGGTTTGTTCGGTAGTGGTAAAAGGCAGGACCTGGTAGTCGTCGATCAGGACAATCTGCTCCTCGCCGCCGTTTTGGTCATAAAAGACCAGGTACAGCCCCAGCGGCGCGTCCGTTTCCTTAATGACCCCCTCGGTACCTTCGTAGGAAATGACTACGCTGGAGTCGGCGGCAAGCCGGAAGCCCTCGTTGGGTACCAGCTTGTACCAGTCGCCGTTGAGGTGCTGAACGGTGGCGGGCTGGGGTGTTTTGTTGGGCAAAATGGGGCGGGGGGCCATGTTGAAAAACAACGCCCAACGGGTACCTTCCAGCGGCTTGTTGCTTTTGTTGATGAGCTCAAATTGGGCCCGAAAACCTTCTTCGGTATCCGTAAAGTTGCTGAGCAGCTTCCAGGATACCGCGATCGGACTGTCTGAGGCTGACCGGCCTGAGGGCTGGCAGGCACCCATCCAGAGGCTAAAAAAGAGGATTCCGTACGTAGCTAGAATTTTATTCATAAACCGGGCTGGCAAATAGCCCTAATACTACGGTAAGAAGTATTAAAAGGACTACAACCCCTTCAAGACTTTTTCATGAAATTACCCTCCGAACGGCTCTTTTCCCTGGATCTCCTGCGGGGATTTACGATGGCGGCCATGATCGTCGTCAACTTTCCGGGCAGCGATGCGCACGTATACCACCCGCTGAGCCATTCGCGCTGGAACGGCCTTTCTTTTACCGACCTCATCGCGCCCTTTTTCCTTTTTATCGTGGGCGTGTCCATTGCGTTGGCTTACACCAAGCGGCTGGGCACCGGTACCCCTAAGTCCGGCCTGTACGGCAAGATCGTGGTGCGGGCGCTGAAGATCTTTGCCATCGGGATGTTCCTGAACCTGCTGCCCGATTTTGACTTCACCGACCTGCGCTGGACGGGTACCTTGCACCGCATCGCCATCGTGTTTCTGGTGTGCGCGCTGCTGTTTCTGCACACCAGCTGGAAGGCCCAGGCCTGGATTGGCGGCCTGACATTGGTACTTTACTGGCTCGCCATGACGCAAATCCCCACGCCGGGCCTCGGGCGGGTGGCGCTGGAGCCGGGCCAGAACCTGGCCGCCTGGGTAGACAGCAAGTACCTGCCCGGCAAAATGTGGCAGGGTACCTGGGACCCCGAGGGCATCCTAAGTACCTTCCCGTCCATCGTGACGGGCATCACCGGGATGCTGGCCGGGCGGCTGATGCTCACGGGCTTCACCCGAAACGAGAAGACCAACTACCTCATGACGGCGGGCCTGCTCTCGGCCGTGGCGGGGTACTTTTGGGGGCTGCATTTTCCAGTCAACGAAAACCTTTGGACCAGCTCCTTCGTACTAGTTACGTCGGGCCTGGCGGCGCTGCTGCTGGGGGCGGTTTACTTCCTGGTGGATATTCAAGGCCGTACTAAAGGTACCTCGGTGGGCCTCATTTTTGGGGCCAATGCCATTACGGTGTATGTCCTGGCCGACGTCCTGGCCCTGATCTTCTACGGCTGGCGCGTGCAGGGGAGCTCGCTGAACGAGCATTTCGTAAGTACCTTCACGCAGGCAGGCCTGGCACCCGAGCTGGCCGGACTGCTGTATTCCCTGCTTTTTGTGGGCGTTAATTTTATCCCGGCCTGGTGGCTCTACCGCAACAAGATTTTCATTAAGCTTTAATAATAGCGGATTTGAGGCTATAAAAAGGGAAACGATCGGCTACGTGTAGACGTAGCCGGAGGTACCTTTTTCTTAAAGTACCCAAGCCCGATAGTGCAGGATAGAGCCTGCCTGGTTATTTGATTAATTGCACTAATAAAGGTATATGTAGGATAATTTGAAATCCACTTAGGCTGCAATTCATGAAGAACGGGGCAGGCGGCGAATCGGAACAAGCGCTTCTGGAAGCGCTGAAAGAAGGTAGTCGGGAGGCGTTTACGGTCATCTACGAAAAGTACTGGTATGACCTGTACCTGACGGCTTTTCGCCGCCTGAAAAAAAAGGAAGTTGCCGAAGAGCTGGTGCAGGATGTCTTTGTGAAGCTCTGGGAAAACCGCCAGGTACTGCACGTCCAGCAGCTCGAAAACTACCTCTTTCGGGCCATCAAGTACTCCGTGATTGACTACATTCGGGCCGAGCTGGTCCAGAATCGCTACCTCGACTACCACAAAGCGTTTGTTTCCCTGCAAGATACCCAAACCGAAGAGACCGTCGCGTACCACAACCTGCAACTGCTCCTGGAGCAGGGCCTGATCACGCTGCCGCCGAAGTCGCAGGAGATCTTCCGGCTGAGCCGTATGGAAAGCTGGTCTACCCACAAAATTGCCCTTCATTTTAGCCTGTCCGACAAGGCCGTTGAATACCACCTCACCCGGTCCCTGAAGGTACTTCGCCTTTATCTGAAAGAGCTGGTCGTGTCGTTGCTGTGGCTGCTTCAAGCCTAAGTACCCTTTGGTGGCTTGCTTGGTACTTACTAAAGAAGTACCGGGGAAAAGCGGCATTTATTTATAATTAAACAACTATTTTCTAAAATAATTTAGGGGTTGCGCCTGATTGCCCGACTTCTGTATAGACCCGTTGAAAAAACGTATGCGCCCATCGAAGCAAGAGTTCCAGGAATTATTACAGCGCTATCTACAAGGAGCGTGTAGTGCCGAGGAGATGGAGAAGATTCAGGCGTGGTACGAAGTCATCGGGGCGGAAGAGCTGGCAGCGCTTTCGGAAGGTGAAAAAGAGGAGATGCAGGAGCGAATGCGGCGCGGCATAGCCCAGCGTACGGGCGGGGAGCCGTCAGCGCCCAAAGTACCCTGGAGCCGACGGGTTGGGACGCGTTGGCGTTATGGGTACCTGGCTGGGCTGGCCGCCAGTACCTTACTAGCGGTAGGGTGGGGCTGGTACAGCCAGCAAGTACCCCCGCAAAGTACCCCCGTGGCGGGGTCGACGGAGGAGGTAGTGCCGGAAGCGCAGCGGCAGCAGATCAATAACACAAGTACCCAAGAGCTACGCCTGACGTTGGAAGAGGGAAGTACCGTGGTGCTGTCGCCCGGAAGTACCCTGTCGTATCCGGCTCATTTTGAAGGCGACCGGCGGGAAGTCGCGCTCGTAGGAGATGCTTTTTTTGATATAGCCCGGCAGCCCGAGCGTCCCTTTCTGGTCTACTGCGGCGGGGCCGTAGCGCAGGTATTGGGTACCAGTTTTTGGGTCAAAACTACCAAAGAAAGCGGAGCGGTAGAGGTAGCCGTAAAAACGGGGCGGGTGTCGGTCTATGAGCATACCCCCGGCACCGGCCCGGCGCAAGTACCCCCCGGCACCGCCCGCATCAACGGTGTGATTCTGACACCGAACCAGAAGGTGGTTTTTTTTCCGAAAGAGCGGCACCTGGTGACGGGCCTGGTACAGGCCCCCACTTTGCTGCCTTCGGTAAAAGTACCTCCCGGCTTTGCCTATAACGATACGTCGCTGCAAGAGGTACTTGCTGAGCTCGAAGAAGGCTACGGAATCCAGATCGTGCTGCTGTCGGAGAAGCTGAAAAAATGCACGTTCAGTGGCGATTTAGCCGATCTGTCGCTGGACGAAAAACTGCTGTTGATCTGTAAGTCGGTAGGGGCTACCCATGAGCTCATCGGTACCCATATCGTGATCAACGGCCCCGGATGTGATTAAAAACCAACCTATTACATAACGCTTCCTAAACCAACCGACCGATGAACAAAACCTAATACTTCCCCCCCAAACAAAGCAACCGATAGTGAGCCACCACTACCGGTTGAGAACACACCTGCTATAAGCGTAGTCCAAGAACCTTTTTCAAGGCTCTCAGGAGGTGTTTTGTCTTATTTTTTCCAAATAAAACCTTCAAATCTATGAATGAATCGCGACAATTCCAATTGTACGCCAGGCTGTACATGCTTATGAAACTATCTCTAATTCAGCTACTCATCGCCTGTTTCCTGACCGCCCTGGCCTTTGCGGGCCCCACCCGCGGACAAGAAATACTGAGCAAGAGTGTTACGCTTAAAGCCGAGCGCGAAAACCTCAAAACGGTACTTCGCCGCGTGGAGGAGCTCACCAACGTGAAGTTCGTATATAGCAAAGAGCTCATCAAAACCGACCGACGGGTGTCGCTCAACGTGACCAACCAGCAGCTATCCGTAGTACTGGAACAACTGCTGGCGCCGTTGCAGATTTCTTACCAGATTGTGTCCAACCGCATTCTGTTGCAACAGAAAACCGCCGATGCCGCCCCCACGAGCCAACTTGCCGCTCCCTGGGCCCTGACGGTGCGCGGGCGCGTCACCGACGAAGCCGGGCAGGGCCTGCCCGGCGTGAGTGTGGTACTTAAAGGTACCAACACCGGCACGAGCACCGACGGCTCAGGGGCCTACAGCCTCACGCTGCCGGGCAACGACGGCATCCTGGTGTTTTCGTTCGTAGGGTTTATTTCGCAGGAGATCCCCGTCAATAACCGCACCACCCTCGACGTCCAGATGGCCACTGATACCAAGGCGCTCTCCGAAGTGGTGGTAGTGGGGTACGGTAGTCAGCTCAAGAAGGAGGTAACCGGCGCGGTGCAGACCATTAGTAGCAAGGAAATCCAGGACATTCCGGTTTCGCAGGTGACCCAGAAGCTGCAAGGGCAGCTGGCGGGCGTGCAGATCAACCAAACGACCGGCCGACCCGGCCAGGGGATGTCCGTTCGGATTCGGGGGCAAATGTCGGTCTCGGCCGGTAGCGAGCCTTTGTACGTCGTGGATGGCTTTCCGATCACGGGCAATATTGGTTCGCTGAATCCGGATGAGATCGAGGATATTTCGATCTTGAAAGATGCTTCTTCTACTTCCTTGTACGGCTCAAGAGCAGCCAACGGGGTCGTGCTGATTACCACCAAACGCGGCAAGACCGGGCAAACCAACGTTAGCTTCAATGCCTTTTATGGCGTTCAGAACGTACCCCAGCGCGGCCGCATCGAGATGATGGACGCCGTAGAATTTGCGCAGTTCAAAAAAGAAACGTTTGAAGATCACGGCAAGGTAGTTCCCGTGGAGTTTCAGAACCCGGCTCAGTACGAAGGTAAAAACAACGACTGGTTCGATGCCTTACTAAGAACGGCCCCCATGCAGAGCTATAACCTGACCGTGACCTCTAACAAGGAGAATTTTAGAACGGCGATCGTAGCGGGTATTTTTGACCAGGAGGGCGTGGTGTTGAACACCAAATACAAGCGGTACTCGCTACGGATGAATACCGATTACGCCATTTCGGATAAAATAAAGATAGGGTTCAATATAGCGCCCAACTATATTTTTGACAATACCCCCCGCACGGACGGTACCCGCGGTACGGGTATCTTGTTCAATGCCCTGCACACCTGGCCTATCATGCCCATCCGGGATGCCAAGGGCGAGCTGACGTTGTTCAATCAACTACCTGGTAACACGGGAAATATTTACGCGTACCCAAACTGGGTAAGGGCGGCGGAAGAACTGGTGAACGAAACGCGCCAAACCAACCTGCTGGGCAATACCTACCTACAGTATAACCCCATCAAAGGGCTGACGTTGAAATCGACTTTTAACGTAGAATTCCTGAATTCGAAGTTCTTTTTCTTCAACCCCTCCACGGCCACCAGTGCCATCAATGTGCCCATCCCGACTACGGCGGTTTCGATCCGGCAGAATTCGGACGACCTAAGTTGGCTCAACGAAAACCTGGCTACGTACGCCACGAGCATCAAGGAGCATAGCTTTGAGCTGCTGGCGGGTTTTTCCAACCAGAGCTTTCGTCGCGAAGTAACCCGTATCCAGGCTGATACCTATGCCGATGACCGGCTGCCTACCGTTCAGGGAGCCTTGAATATCAACCGGGCGGGCACGACCAACTCCGTGGGACAATGGGCGCTTACTTCGCTGATTTCCCGCTTAAACTACAACTACAAAGGCAAGTACCTCTTTACGGCGGCCGTTCGCCGGGATGGTTCTTCGCGTTTTGGTTCGCAAAATCGCTGGGGTACTTTCCCGTCCGTTTCGGCCGGCTGGGTGGTGTCGGATGAGAATTTTTTCATAAGCAGCGTTCCAAAGGTATCTTTTGCTAAACTGAGAGCCAGCTACGGCATCATTGGCAATAACAACATTGGCGACTACACGCAGTATGCGTTGATCAACAATACCGTTAATTCCGTGTTTGGGAATACCATTGCTCCCGGAGCCATCATAACGTCACTGGCTAACCCTAATTTGGGCTGGGAAACTACCCGCCAGCTGGATCTTGGGCTGGATTTGGGGCTGTTCAATGACCGGATACAATTCACGTACGACTACTACACCAAGCGTACTACCAACTTGCTCTACAGCGTACAAGTACCTCAGGAGTCGGGTTTTAGTAATTTCAATGACAACATCGGCGAGATTAAATTCTGGGGGCACGAGTTTGCACTGACGACCCGCAACCTGGACGGACGGCTGAAATGGACTACCAACGCCAACATATCCATTAATCGCAATAAAGTGATGGCTCTGGCCGATGGCATCGATCGCGTCTATGGTACTTTCCACATCACGCAGGTAGGCCAGCCGTTTGGGATGTTCTACGGCCTGCAAGCAGATGGTGTGTACATGAACCAGGAAGATTTAAACAATTCGCCTAAGGTACCTGGTCGCTCTACGGTAGGTAGTATTAAGATAAGGGATATCAACGGCGACGGAATCATCACCTACGGTGGCAACGAAGACGACCGCACGATTATCGGCAATCCTTTTCCTAAGTTCACGTACGGTATTGTCAACAATTTCCGCTACGGCAACTTCGATTTGTCCATCGTTGGCTCGGGCTCTTACGGAAACCAGCTGCTGGTGCGCCACTTGTATAGCACCGCTAACCTGGATGGCGTCTTTAACATGGTAAAGGAAGTGAAGTACCGCTTCCGGTCGGAAGCGGATCCGGGAAAAGGCTTTTACGGGATTGCGCACAAGGACGGAGGTACCATCACGGGCGTAGAGCGCGACTGGATGAATAGCCGCTTCATTGCGGACGCCTCCTTCTTTACCATCAAGAACATCACGCTGGGTTATACCATCTCAAGGAGCAATAAATTCTTTAAGTCGGCCCGTTTGTACACGTCCATTCAGCAAGCCTTTGTCTTTACCAACTACTGGGGCGGGCCTAACCCCGAGACCAGCGCGCAGGACAACGGCGCCGGTGATGGTGGCAACCTAAGCCAGGGGGTAGATCTCTCCAACTACCCCGTGCCGCGTACCTTTACACTGGGGGTTAATCTCAACTTCTAGAAGAGAAGATAGGCTACTGAATCAATTGTTTTTAATCGCTTTATCGTACGTAAAGAATGAAAAAAAGAATCATACTGGCTACCTGGCTCACCGGCCTGGCCATCACCAGCTGTCAAACTGACTTTTTAGAAATATATCCCGAAACGGCTTTGAGCTCGGCTACCTTTTTCACCCGGGAGGCTGATTTTCTGCAAGCCGTCAACGCGGCCTATGTGCCGTTGCGGGGTATTGCCAACGAGCGCTCCTGGCTCTTGGGCGAGCAGCATTCTGATAATACCTACTACGCCCGGAATACGCTGTTCGGCGCGGTAGATAACACGCAGAACATCGCTGACTTCGCCGTTCCGTCGGCTCAGGGAATCACGACCAACACCGTGGTGCGGGACCAGTACCGGCTAGACTATCAGATCATTGCCCGGACCAACCAGATCCTGACAACCATCGACGGGGTTGATTTTAGCGCCGATTCGAAAAATAACCTAAAAGGCCAAGCTCTGTTTTTACGAGCCTATGCCTACTACGAGCTAGTGAGGTACTTTGGCAAGGTGCCGCTACACTTAACGCCCGTTACGGTAAGGCAGGAAGCGGCGCTGCCGTTAGCGTCCGTTGAAGAGGTTTATGCGCAGATCATCAAAGATGCCAGCGAAGCGGCCACCCTGCTGTTGCCCAAGTCCAAACAGGAGCCGGGACGCGCCACGTCCGGAGCGGCCAAAATGTTACTGGCTGATGTGTACGTGTTTCGTAAAAATTGGGCAGAGGCCGAAAAGCTTTTGAAGGAAATCGTAACGAGTGGCGAATACTCCCTCATGCCCGACTACAACAATGCCTTTTCGAATACGTCCAGCAATAAAAACAACCAGGAGTCGGTTTTTGAGATTCAATTTCTGGAAGGCTCCGCCGGTCTGAACGGCAATTTCATGTACCGCTTTTTGCCCCGCCCGATGTTAGCCGCTGAGTTAGCTCCTATATCGGGTACTTCTAACCCGCAGTTGCTGTCCGAAGAAGGCAATAATATCCCGACGCCGGACATCATTGCCGCCTACGAAGCGGGCGATAAGCGTAAAGAGGCCTCTATTGCCTACGTAACACTCAGCGGGAGCGAGCGTGCGAACAAGGTGTATCCTTACATTAAAAAATACGCTCGTCCTCACGCCTTGCATAACAATACGGGTAATAACTGGCCGGTCTATCGCTACGCCGAGGTACTTCTTTTCCTGGCAGAAGCCTTGATCGAGCAGAACAAGCTTTCGGAAGCGGTACCTTACCTGAACCAGGTTCGGGCCCGGGCCGGACTGGCCGCTACTACGGCCTCCTCGCAGGCCGATTTGCGGACGGCCATCTACCGGGAAAGGAGGGTAGAGCTGGCTTTTGAAAACAAACGGTGGTTCGACCTGGTCCGTACCGGGCGCGTACAGGAAGTAATTACGGCTTATGGAAATAGGGTGAAGGCCAATCCGCAGGATTATTACTTCCCCCAAGGGGCGGCACCTCCCAGCAATGCTTTTACGAATCTGGAGATTTACTACCCGCTACCGGCCGAAGAGTCCATTCTTACGCCGCATTTTTAGGGGTAGACGAAATAAGCAGCCCATGCTCTAGGTACCTAGAGCATGGGCTGATACCACAGGATAGTGTTGCCAGAAAAGTTAGGGAATTTGCCTGCTACTAATAGTAATGCGACACCCATCCTGCGTATAATAGCATAGACTTTTACGTGGGCTACCCCGTTGCGTAGCCGGTCTTTTTTAGAAAGCGCGTGTAAAAGCAGGTATTAATAATCCAAAAAGTACTTATATACCTACAATCGTGACGGATGGGTGGCCAACCAGTAGATTGAACCCTGTAACCTATCGAAAAAACAGTTTAAAAATCAGCGTAACTATGCTTACAAAACAATCATCCTCAGCAAGGAAAGCGAGTGGAGTCGTGCTGGGGTTAGTCATCCTGAGTGTGGTAGCGGCTTCGTACACGCACGTCACCAAGACCGCCCCGGCTCAATCGGCTTTTGAAGACTCCAAGGTAGGAAAGCTGAAACTCCAGCCGGGTTTCAAAGCCGAGCACCTCTACAGTCCTTCGGAAAATGAGCAGGGCTCGTGGGTATCCATGGCTTTTGATCACAAGGGCCGTATGATCGTTTCTGACCAGTACGGAGGATTATTTCGCCTGCAGATTCCTGCCATCGGCGCGGCTTCTGTCAAGCCCACGGTCGAAAAACTCAAAATTGGTTCGGGAAGCGATACCCTGGAGATGGGCGCTGCGCAAGGGCTGTTGTATGCATTCAACAGCTTGTACGTGGTAGTCAATAACCGCGCCAGCGAAAAACTACCCCGCGGCAGTGGGCTCTACCGCTTGCAAGACACCAACGGCGACGATCAGTTTGACAAAGTAACGCTCATGAAAGCGATGGTAGGAGACGGCGAGCACGGCCCGCATAGCATCATCCTGTCGCCGGACAAGCAGTCGCTCTACGTCATTGCCGGTAACCACACCGACCTGCCCCCGCTGGATGCTTACCGCTTGCCTACCAATTGGAAAGACGATAACCTCTTCCCGCTCATCAAAGATCCGCGCGGCCACGCCAACGACCGCCACGCCCCCGGTGGCTGGATTGCCCAGCTGGACCCCGACGGAAAAAAATGGGAGCTGATTAGCGCGGGCTACCGCAACGCCTTCGACATGGCTTTCAACGAAGTAGGTGATTTGTTTGTGTACGACGCCGACATGGAGTGGGACTTTGGCCTGCCCTGGTACCGCCCCACGCGCATTTGCCACGCCACCAGCGCCAGTGAGTTTGGCTGGCGTACCGGAAACGCCAAGTGGTCGCCTACCTTTGCCGACAACCTACCCCCCATCATCAATATTGGGCAGGGCTCACCGACCAACCTGCTGCACACCAAAGATGCACGCTTCCCAGCCAAGTACAAGCATACGTTGCTGGCCTTCGACTGGAGCTTCGGGATCATCCACGCCATTCACCTCAAGCCTTCCGGCTCAACTTACGCCGGCGAGCGCGAGGAGTTTTTGTCGGGTATTCCGCTGCCCCTGACCGACGGTACCATCGGCCCCGACGGCGCCCTGTACTTCCTGACCGGCGGTCGCCGCCTGGAGTCGGATCTGTACCGGGTGTCTTACGAGGGCTCCGAAAGTACCGCTCCGGTGGCCGCAAAGCCCATCAACGCCGAGAATCAGCTACGTCGGAATTTGGAAAAGTACCATACGGGCGGCCCTAACAAGCAGGCCATCAACGACGCCTGGCCGCAGCTCAAAAACCCAGATCGCTTCGTTCGCTACGCCGCCCGCCTGGCCGTGGAGCACCAGCCGGTAGCCGAGTGGCAGCAGAAAGCCCTGCAAGAGAAAGATCCCATCATCGCTACTAATGCCCTGATTGCCCTGGCCCGCCACGGCGATGTAGCGCAAAAAGCGGGCATATTCAAAGCCTTGACTTCCATTAACTTCAAGGCGCTCACGGAGCCCCAGCAGCTGGATGTACTACGGGCTACGGAGCTGACGCTCTCGCGCATGGGCCAACCCGACGCCGCCCAAAAGACGGCGCTGGTCGCCTTCCTGGACCCCAACTACCCCGCTAAGTCGGCAGAGCTGAACCGCGCGCTGAGCAAGGTACTTATTACCATCGAGGCACCGGGCGTGATTTCTAAAACGCTGGCCCTGCTCGAAAAGAAAGAAGGGCTGGACCTGGTGCAGGCCGGAGGCGACATGGCTACGGCCTCGTCGGACCTGATCATGCGGAATCCGCAGTACGGGCTGGATATTGCCGGGATGCTCGAAAAAATGCCCCCGGCGCAGCAAACCTACTACGCCACCATGCTGAGTGCCGCCAAAACGGGCTGGACGCCGGAGCTGCAGGAGCGGTACTTTAAGTGGTTCCGGGGAGCCTTCAGCTACAAGGGCGGAAGAAGCTACATCGGGTTCATTGACAAAGCCCGTAAGCTGGCCCTGGCCAACGTGCCCGAAGCCAAAAGGGGGTACTTTGACAAACTATCCGGCGGAGAGCTGCTGACCAGCAACGGCAACGACCTGGTGGTGACCAACTACCCCAAAGGCCCCGGAAAACGCTGGCAGCTGGAGCAGGCCATGACCGTAGTGGATAACAACCTGCATAGCCGCAACTACCAGCAGGGCAAGGACATGTACCTGGCCATTACCTGTGCGCGCTGCCATACCATGCGCGGCGAGGGCGGTAACGTAGGCCCTGACCTGACGCAACTGGCCACGCGCTTCTCGGCTAAAGACATGCTGGAGGCCATCATCGATCCCAGCAAAGCCGTATCGGACCAGTACGCGGCTACGCAGTTTATTCTCAAAAGCGGGGAGTCCATCGTAGGGCGGCTTACCAACGAAGACAAAAACGCCTACTACGTGTCGCAGAATCCCTTTGCCCCCGACATGCTGCAAAAGATCCTGAAAAAGGACGTCGTGAGCAGCAAGTACTCGGCGGTGTCGGTGATGCTACCGGGCCTCATCAACAGCCTCAACGAGGAGGAATTGAAAGACCTCATGGCGTACCTCATGGCGGGGGGTAACGAAAAACATCCCATCTATACCGAAAAAGCGGCCGCCAGTCCGGGCAAATAAATAAAGCTTCCCCGCGTAGAAGAAAGTACATTTACGGGTAGTTTTCTGAGGCCTCCGTCTTAGAGAACTACCCGTACTGTCAAGCGCGGTAGCTCATTAAATAGTACAGCGAGGTACTTTACTAAGTACTATTACATTCTTTTGAATTCATTTTAAACCAACGAATCACGATGTCGATAAATAGCAATTTCTGGAAGTTACGTTTGGGGCTGATCCTGGTAGTAGTAGGTACTTTTGGTACCGTGTGCCTGGGCCAGCGCGATAAGGAAGGATTTGTGAAAATATTTGATGGCAAAAGCCTGAAAGGCTGGGAGGGCGACACCAAGTACTGGCGCGTTGAAAACGGCAATCTGGTCGGAGAAATTACGCCCGAAACCCTCCTGAAAACCAATTCGTTCATCATCTGGAAAGGCGGGGAGCCCGCTGACTTTGAGCTGAAGGGCGAATTCATGATCACCAAAGACGGCAACTCGGGCATCAACTACCGCAGCGAGCGCCTCGCCGACATCCCCTACGCCCTGAAAGGGTACCAGGCCGACATCGACGGGAAAATCAACTACACCGGCCAAAACTACGAAGAGCGCGGCCGCACAACCCTGGCCTACCGCGGCGAAGCCGCCCGCATCCTCCCGCAGGAAGGTACCTCCGCCTCGGCCGAGGGTGTTCGGGCCAAGGTAAGCCGCAACGCCTGGACCGACCGCAGCGTCACGGGCTCGCTGGGTACTTCGGACTCGCTGAAAACGCTCATCAAAAGCGAAGACTGGAACGAATTTCACCTCGTCATTAAGGGTAATCGCCTGCAGCACTACGTCAATGGAGTACTGATGAGCGACGTTACCGACGACGATGCCGTAAACGGAAAGCGCAAAGGACTGCTGGGCGTGCAGGTACACGTGGGGCCACCCATGAAAGTACAGTATCGTAATCTCCGCATCAAGCAGTAGTTTTAGGGCCGGTCGCTGGTAAGTACCTTGTTTTTCTGTTTTTGGAAAAACGCAATCGGTTTATAACCAAACTATTGTATCATTTTTTAGTGATTCACCATGAATAAAATAGGATTCAACGTGCTGGCATGGTCAGCGGCCATGTCGGATGATTTATTCCCCATTATCGATCGATTGAAGAGCATTGGCTACGACGGCGTCGAATTTTTTGTGGGCTCGCCGGATACCGCCGCCTACCAGCGCATGGGTCAGTACGTGCACGACCGGGGCCTGGAGGTCACAACGGTTTTTGTGGTGGGAAAAGACGAGAGCCCTATTAGCGAGTCGGTGACGGTACGAGCGCAGGCCCTCGACCGCATCAAGTGGGCCGTAGATCGCTCCTACGACCTGGGCTCCAAGGTACTTTGCGGGCCGTTTCATTCGGCGCATACGGTCTTTGCGAGCCGCCCGGCGCTGGAGCAGGAGTATGCCCTGGCGGGCGAGGTACTTCAGGCGGCGGGCGAGTACGCGGCGCAGGCGGGAGTTGTTTTTGCGCTGGAAGCCCTCAACCGCTTCGAGTGCTACCTCTGCAACACCGCCGAGCAGCTTTACCGGCTGGTGAAGGCGGCGGATCACCCCAACGTCCGGGCCATGTTTGACACCCACCACGCCAACATTGAGGAGAAAAGCTACGCGGTAGCCCTGGACACGATCGCGCCCGTGCTGGCCCACGTCCACATCAGCGAAAACGACCGGGGTACCCCCGGCGAAGGACAGGTACTTTGGGACGAAGCCTTTGCGTCGCTGGCGCGCATTAACTACCAGGGCTGGCTGACCATCGAGGCGTTCTCGCGCAATGACCCCGATTTTGCCAACGCTATCGGCGTGTGGCGTGAGTTTTCGGCCCCCTGGGACATCGCCGAAAAGGGCTACCGGTTCATTCGGGAAATGGGCCAGAAACATGGCCTCTGAGGATCAAGTACCTGACTATTCCTAAATCCTTGTTCATGCACAAAGTACTTCGTCGAATCCTGCTGCTTTGCGTGGCCTTTTTTTCGTTAAGCCTTGCGCCGAAAGTTGTTCCGGTGCTCCTGGCTCAGGACGAGGCCAGCCCTTACCGGGTCGTTTACCAAGGCAGCAAGGGGCCCGGAAAGGGCAAACACATCGTTTTTATCGCCTCCGACCACGAGTACCGGAGCGAAGAAAGCCTACCGGCGCTGGCGCGAATACTGGCCCAACACCACGGCTTTACGTGTACGGTGATTTTTGCCCTGGACGACGAAGGGCACATCCTGCCCGGCGGCTCGAACCTCAAAGGCCTCGACGCTTTGGACAAAGCCGATCTGATGGTACTGTTTACCCGCTTTTCCAATTTCCAAGACGAGGAAATGCAGCACTTCGACAACTACCTCAAACGCGGCGGGCCCATCGTGGCGTTGCGCACGGCCACCCACGCCTTCAACATCAAGGACAACCCCACGTGGCAACACTACGACTACCGCTACAACGGCCCCAAAACCGAGTGGAAGGATGGCTTCGGCGAATACATCCTGGGCGAAACCTGGGTAAGCCACTACGGTACCAACCATAAGCAATCGTCGAAACTGACTGCCGCCGACGACCAGAAAAACCATCCCATTTTTCGGGGCGTGAAGGAGATGTGGGTGCAGTCGGGAGCTTATACCGCCGAGCCCAAGGGTACCGTGCTGGCCTACGACCAGGTACTCAACGGCATGACGCCCGACGCCGAGCCCGACCGCACCAAAAAGCCCGTTCCGGTGGCCTGGACCAAAACCTACCAGGTGGCGGGCGGTACTAGCGGGCGGTCTTTTACCACCACCCACGGCGCGTCCGAAGATCTGCTCGACGAAAACTTCCGGCGGATGCTGGTCAACGCTACCTTTTGGGCCATGGGCCTGGAGAAGGCCATAAAAGCCACTAACAACGTAGCCCTGGTAGGGCCGTACCAACCTACTACCTTCAATTTCAATGGCTATAAGGCCCAGGTCAAACCGGCCATGCTGGCGGGCTGGGACTCGCTGATTATGCCCGGTGAGGTAGTGAAGAAAAAGTAGCCAGCGGGCAGAACCAAGGTATAGAAGATGGTTGAACATCCGAATGGATTTTGATCGAATGTATTAAGTTAAACTCACTAGCCATTACCCTTATCGAATTATGAATTCGCACATCCCTTTTCGTTTTGGATCAGAAGTATATACCTGGTACATGA
The DNA here is from genome assembly GCF_014202275.1 of Rhabdobacter roseus. GTDB lineage: Bacteria > Bacteroidota > Bacteroidia > Cytophagales > Spirosomataceae > Rhabdobacter > Rhabdobacter roseus. The sequence goes on from NZ_JACHGF010000001.1 coordinate 1,190,322, forward strand.
GCGGTAATGGCACTACCTACGCGGGTCGGCTGAGCCACATGATTGACATCATTTCCCAAGCGGGCTTTACGGGCATTCAGCCTATATTCTCCTGGATGGGAGCCTTGCGCGATCCGTACCTTCTGGCGGATAAGTTGAAAGAGCAAGGGCTGGAACTGGCCGCTTTGTCGCTGGCCCTGGAATGGAACGGCGCGGAAGAAACCGCCGCCGAACGCGCCGAGGCTGATCAGGCTATTGAGCTACTTCGCCATTTTCCGGAGGCCATTTTGTGCACGGTCCAGATTCCTACCGGTCGGCATGATCTCGCTGAACGTCAGCAAAATCTGATCAACATCGTCAATGCCGTCTCCGCCCGGGCTACGGACCAAGGTATTCCGTGTAGCTTTCATCCTAACTCCCCCCACAGCTCGATCATTCGAACCGCCGATGATTATCGCGTGGTGCTGGAAGGGCTGGATGCGTCCGTTACCGGCTGGACTCCCGACGTAGGGCACATCATCAATGGCGAAATGGACCCGCTCCAAAAAATGCAGGAATACGCCCATCTGATTAACCACATGCACTACAAAGACTGGGATGGTACACCGGAGTTTGCCCTGATGGGCCAAGGCAAAGTAGATTTCCTGACTATTACTCAATGGCTTAAAGACCGCCAGTACAGCGGCTGGATTGTGTGCGAAGACGAGGGGAAAGAGGCCCTGGATGACCCTGATTACGTCACGCTGCACGATGGCCGCTGGATTACGGAAGAACTCATACCGGCGTTAAAATAGCAGGAGTGCTATCCAAATCAAGAAAATCCGAGTACCTGAACGAAGTACCCTTACCCCCAAAACCAAGCCCAAAAGCCAATCCGTTGTGACGGACGGTGCCGATGGCCAGAACACCCAAAGCAATGCCTACAATCCAAACCAACGGAATCAGCCTATATTACGAAGAAAGAGGACTGGGTGAGCCTGTTCTGCTGATCATGGGGATTACCGCCGCCGGATCGGTATGGGAGCCGCACGTGGCTGACTGGGAAAAATACTACCGCTGTATTCTGCCTGATAACCGGGGCGTAGGGTTTTCTGATAAACCCGATGGCCCGTACACCACCGAACAAATGGCCGACGACTACGCGGGATTGCTCGACCAGCTTGGTTTGGAAAAAGTACGCGTGGTGGGTTGCTCCATGGGTAGTACCATAGCCATGCAATTGGCCCTACGGCATCCCCATAAAGTAAAGTCCATGGTATTGATGTGCCCCTGGGCGCGCTGCGACGCGATGGCTAAAGGAATCTTTGAGCATATGATGCATTGTAAAGCGCGCTTCACGCCCGAAGAATTTAGCCTTTACATTCAGCTATTGATTTTTTCCAAATCGACCTGGGATAAGGATGAAAAACGAGCGGAACTGGAAGCGGGCCGGAGAGAGAACCCTCCGTTTCCGCAACCCTTGCACGGACTGCAGGGGCAGGCCGCAGCCTGCATCAATCATCACGTCCTGGACCAGCTGGGTACCGTACAAAGCCCTACGCTGGTTATTGGTGGCGAGGAAGATGTCTTCACCCCACCCTGGATGGGTCAGGAAATAGCGGAGGCAATACCCGGCGCGGAAATCTATTTGTACCAAAAATTGGGGCATGCCTTTCATTTTGAAGCTACCGAAGATTTTAACAACCGGGTAAAAGAGTGGTTGGATAAGCATTGATTCGAAAACAAACTACATGGAGCGCAAAAACTTGAATCATCCAGATTGGCAGGATAAAATAGGAAACTCCCACCAGCTGGGAGGCATCGAAACCGCCGTGCTCGACAACGGCGCCGGGCGGGGCACGCGCATTGCCTGGGTCAACACCGGTACCGGCCTGCGCTACAAGGTAGTGCTGGACCGCGCCATGGACATTGCCGATGCGTTCTTTAACCAGCACAGCCTGGCGTGGCTGAGCCACCTGGGCATCACGCCACCGCAGCCTTTCTCCGACAAGGGCATCGACTGGCTACGTACCTTTGGCGGCGGGCTGCTCACGACCTGCGGCCTCACGCACGTGGGCGGGCCGGAGTCAGATCAGTACGGCGAGCGGGGCCTGCACGGTGAAATTGGTAACCTACCCGCCGAGATCGAGTCCATCGTTCAGCCCGACCCGCGGGCCGGAAAGCTGGACATGAGCATCACGGGTATTATCCGGCAGACCAAGCCCTTCGGTCCCAGCCTGGAGCTGCGCCGTACCATTTCAAGTACCTTGGGACAGGCCAGTATCCGCATTCAGGACGAGGTGATCAACCGGGGCAATACGCCCGCACCGCACATGCTGCTCTACCACTTCAACTTCGGCTGGCCGCTGGTGGACGAAGGTACCCAGCTGCTCTGGGAAGGTACCTGGCAGCCGCGCAACGGCCCGGAGAACGCCACCATTTTTCGGGAAGGCAACAACTTTCGACAGTGCCCCCCGCCCCTGGACGACCACCTGGGGAGTGGCGAAGAAGTGGCGATTATTGACGTAGCCGCCGACGCGGCCGGACAAAGTACCTGCGGGCTGCACAACGAAAAACTAGGCCTGGCCGTAGCCCTGTGCTTCCCGAAGCAGCAGCTACCCTGGCTTACCAACTGGCAGCACTGGGGCCGCAACGAGTACGTGACGGGCCTGGAGCCGGGTACGCATCCGCCCGTCGGGCAGGCCAGGGCACGCGAGGAGGGTACTTTGCTCTTCCTGGAGCCGGGCCAGAAAAGTACCTATACACTAGAGCTGGAGGTACTTACGCAAACGGAATCAATCAAACATTTTTTAAAAGGGATTCACTAAACCCAAATTTTTCAACTACAAACAATGGCAGATCAGAGTATTGCCCAACGGGCACTGGAACAAGGAAAAGGAATACTGCGACTGGCCCCTACCTGGGTACCCCGCTCATTTTGTGTACCCGGACGGCGCATCAAGCTCCACCCGGACGACTACTACGTACTGGGCGGCGTGCGGGGCGGTATCGACGAGCGCTGGCTGTCGTCGACGACCCCGGCCAAAAACGGTCCGCTTACCGGCGAAAACGAAGGCTTGAGCGCCGTCGTGTTCAAGGATGGCGACCAGGAAGTACAGGTACTGCTCAAGGATGTGATCGACGAGCTCAAGGGCGAGATCATCGGCGACCGCCTGTGGGACGAGTACCAAAGCTGGCCCATGTACTCCAAGTTTTTTGACAACATGGGGCCGCTGCCGCACCACATTCATCACAACGACGAGCACGCCGCCAAAATCGGTCAGCTGGGTAAGCCCGAGGCCTACTACTTCCCGCCGCAGCTCAACAACCACGGGGGCGATTTCCCCTACACGTTCTTCGGTATTGCCCCCGGTACTACCAAGGAGCAGATCAAGGAGTGCCTCATGAACTTCACAAAGGGCGACAACAAAATCACGATGTACTCGCAGGCGTTTCCGCTCATTCCGGGTACGGGCTGGGACGTACCGCCCGGTATGCTCCACGCGCCGGGTAGCTTATGTACCTACGAGCCGCAAAAAGCCTCCGACGTATTTGCCATGTACCAGTCGCTGGTCAACGAGGCCATCATCCCCGAAGAACTGCTCTGGAACGGTACGCCCGAAGACCGCATGGGTGACTACGACCAGCTGATGGAGGTGATCGACTGGGAGCTGAACACCAACCCGAACCTGCTCGAAACCCGCTTTATGCGGCCCAAGCCCGTGAAAGACGTTGCCGAAATGGAAGCTGATGGGTACTCTGAAAGCTGGGTATGCTACCGCTCCGATGCCTTCAGCGCCAAGGAGTTGACGGTGTTTCCGGGACAAACGGTAACCATCAAAGATAGCGCGGCCTACGGGCTCATCATGATGCAGGGCCACGGCACAATGGGTGAGTGGAACATCGAAACCCCGGCGCTGATCCGCTACGGGCAGCTGACCAACGACGAGTTTTTCGTGACGGAGAAAGCCGCGCGGGAAGGCGTCACCATCGTGAACCACTCCACCACCGACCCCATCGTGATGCTGAAACACTTTGGTCCGGGAAATCCCGACCTGGTGCTGGAATAACGAAGCCATCAATGCCGGAGCAGGGTACTTTCATTCTGCATGAGGTACCTGCTCCGGCTTGCCAAGGATTTGAATACAAACTAGTTAAGCCAATTTATTTTTTTAATTCCTAAATTCTTACAGCTATGCCGGAAAATAATTTCCCCAAGCTCCACAATGCCACCTGGCCGGGCATTGTGGGCAAAGGTTCGGATTCGGAGCCTGTCATCCCTTTTGAAACCCTCCTGGAAAAAACCGCCACGGCCGAGGTAGACGGCGTGAAGTTCGACGGCGTGGACATTGATCTGTTCGACGCCCATTTTAGCATCAACAGCTCCGACGACGACATCAAGCGCCTGGCCGACCAGGTAGCGGGCTACAACCTCAACATCGGGTCGATCGTAGCGCCCATCTGGCCGCCCGAAGGGGGCTCGGCTATGGGCTCCAAGGAGGAGCGGGCGCAGTTTGTGGAGCAGGTACGGAAGGCGGCCCGGATCGGGCAGAAGCTGACCGAGCTCGGCGTACGGCCCAGCGGCGTAGTGCGGATCGACTCCGCCAGCAGCCCCGAAGCCTGGCTGCAAGATCCGGGCAATAACACCTTGCTCATCGCCCAAACCTTCCGCGAAGCGGCTGACGCGGCGGCGGAGTACGGAGAGCGCCTGGCCGCCGAGGGCGAGATCTGCTGGGGTGGTATGCACAGCTGGAAAGCCATGCTGGAAACGCTGGAGGCCGTGGACCGGCCCAATGTTGGTTTTCAGGCCGATATGGCGCACACCTTCCTGTACTTGCTGGGCTATAACAGCCCCGAAGACCGGCTGCTGCCCGCCGACGTAGACCTAAGCAACCGCGATGCCATGGACGAAGGCTTCCGGAAGCTGACCAACGCCCTGCGCCCCTGGACCATCGACTTCCACGTGGCCCAGAATGACGGCACGGTATTTGGCTCCGGCTCGCACGATAAAACGGGCCGCCACTGCCTGGCTACCGATCCTAACGGAAAGCTGGATATTGCCTACCACGCGGGTTTCTGGCTGCGCGACGAAAACGGCGAACTCACCAAAAAGATGCGCCACATCTGCTGGGACGGCTGTATGTTCCCGAACGAGGTGATGTACAAACAGGAAACCTGGAACAACATCCTGGCGGCGATGATCAAGGTACGGCAGGCGCACGGCTGGTACGAGGCCTAGAGCCCACACCAGGGTACTTGCCAGGTACCTTTCCCCTTGAGAATAACTTTTCTACCAACTGACAATTGAGAATGGTGCGCGATTGAGCGCTTTAAACGTAATATTAGATTATGAGCAATAAAAAAGAAATAAGAATTGGACTCATTGGCTGCGGACTCATGGGACGCACCCATACCAATGGCTACAAGCGCTTGGGCGACTTTTTTCCGGAATATGAATACCGTCCCGTCCTGAAAGCGGCCTGCTCTCGTAGTGCGGATAAAGTGAAGGCCTTTGCTGAGCAGTGGGGCTATGAATCGTACGAAACGGATTGGAAAGCGCTGGTGGCACGTGATGATATTGATGCTATTGACATTTGTACCCCCAACGACACCCACGCCGAAATCGCCATGGCCGCCGCCGCCGCCGGCAAGATGATTCTGTGTGAAAAGCCCCTGGCGCGTACACTTGATGAAGCCCAGCAGATGGTGGATGCGATCGAAAAAGCGGGCGTAAAAAACACCGTTTGGTACAACTACCGCCGGGTACCCGCCGTAACACTAGCCAAACAAATTGTGGAGTCGGGTAAGCTAGGAAAAATATTTCACTACCGCGCCAACTTCCTCCAGGACTGGACCATCAATCCCGAGTTACCACAGGGCGGAACGGCCCTGTGGCGCCTGGATGCCGACGCCGCCGGGTCAGGTGTAACGGGCGATCTGCTGGCGCACTGCATCGACACCGCCATGTGGATCAACGGGGCCATTACCGACGTATCCGCCGTGACCGAAACCTTCGTCAAAGAACGCCTGCACCAGGAAAGCGGTAAAGTCCAGAAAGTGGGTATTGACGATGCGTGTATTTTTCATTGCCACTTCAAAAATGGCTCCCTCGGGTTGTTTGAGTCGACGCGTTACGCCCGGGGTCACAAAGCGCTTTATACGTTTGAAATCAACGGGGAGCACGCTTCAATTCGCTGGGATTTGCACGACATGAACCGCCTGGAGTACTTCGATCATGAAGATGAGGCTATCGTACGCGGCTGGCGCTCCATTCTGGTTACGGACAGCGATCAACCCTACATGGGGCGCTGGTGGATACCCGGTACGAGCATTGGCTACGAGCACTCTTTTGTACATCAGGTAGCTGACTTCTTCAAGAGCCTGGAAACCGGCGAGCCTTGCTCACCCACCTTCCAGGATGCACTGGAAACCCAGAAGGTCTGCGAAGCGGTACTGGAATCGGCCAAAACCCGCAGTTGGCAGGACACCGGCGTGGAAGCCGATATCCACTAAGCGCTTCCCAAGGTACTTGATTGCTAGGTACGAGATGCCCGCCAAATTCCCGGCGGGCATCTCGTATTTTTATATGGGAGGTATTTTAAGAGAAGGTATTAGCTAAATAAGTGAAGTACTTTAACGGGAAACGGGACTTGCCAGTAAAATTGAAAGTAATGGTTTTTGTAGGAAGGGATGATAAAGTTCAGGATAAATACTAGCAGAATTAGGGTGAACAAAGTTGTTTTAGTGGTAGAAAGGGCAACCTGACGTAGGCAAAATAATATAACAGGGAAACCATAAACTAGACTCCTCGTGACATCCCACACGGACCATGAAACTAACATAATTATAAAAAAAGCCACCATGTAAAGTGAAACCTCTAAGCGCTTATGCTTGCGCCAGGCGGCATAAATTCCCACAATAATGAGTATCCATAGCCCCTCATAACTTAGAAAAGTAGCTAGTGGGATAGTTCTGATCTGCTGAATAATAAGACCTAGTCCGGCATCGTGCTCAGTCCCGATGGGTACTGTCAGCCCAAATTTGAGCTCCAAACCTTTGCGTATGGTTATATATACAACATAAGCAACTAAAAATGGAAAAGCCTTCAAAAAAATACTTTTGAAGTGTTCTTTTCGAAAAATATTTTCCGGCTCTGTGAGTAAAAGAAAAATCAAGCCGGAGGCGAGAACGGCTCGCTCGTCGATCCAAAAAGAAAGGAAAAAGCACAGCACGGCCCACCAGGCTCGTGGATAGTATACACTAATTAGTAGTAAGGTAAAAGCTACTCCGTCAAAAAAACCAAATAACTCGTAAAAAAAACAATGGCCTAAGTAAGTAACAGATATGGCTATTGCTAATAGAGCGGACGTGGCTTTGTCCTGAGTATATCGCCAAGCTAGTTTAATTAAAAATAAAAAGAAAAAGAAGCCTGCAATATGCTGTATAAAGAATAGATAGGCCATTCTTATATTGAGATCCTTAAAAGGGGAAAATCTGGCGAGTAAAGGCATTAATAATCGAAAGGAAATCTTAGCCTCATGTACTGCTGGTGGATAATCATAATGAGTAAGTGGATGATCCGCTTGCTCATTGATTCTGTTCCAGAAGGAGTTATAATCATTGATTTGAGGATCTTTACTAACAATTCTATTATAGCTTGGGAAAGCCCAGAAAAGAGAGTTAGCAAAGCAAAAAAGCGCTGTCCACCAACTCCAATGTTTAATAGCGAGCCCTAAGTTCAACTGATTATGCCAAATGATGAGGGTGGTTCTTAGGAAATTTTGATTCATATATATTACATAATTAAACTTAATAATTAAGTTTATTAAGGAAAATTTTGCAAAGTTGTGTCGAGGTCGATTTGTAAATTTAACTGTAGACTTTTGGTTTTCTGTTGATGTTTACTTGGAGAAAACAACAGAAATTATTTCTGAATTTATAGTGATTATTTTTTTGAATCTATAGCTCAATAAGTCAGTCTATTAGAATAGAAATATAGTTCTTTAAATAATGCTTATGATGAAACATTCCTATTCAACTTGTATAGGAGAAATAAAAATCATTGTGAACGTATTTAGGGACGAAATACTTTTGGTTTGGGCTGCAAGACTTACGCTATATATCCAAAAGATAATCTTTTCACTAGTGTCTATTTTTTGAGAAATATGCTAATCTTTATATTTTCTACTATATCAAATATAAAGTTAAAAGGTAAGTGAAGTAGAAGTACTTACATATCGCGTTGTTACGTCGCGATGTAAATAAAAAAAGTAAAGTATCTGATTGAGAAGCGAGTAGAATTGTAAACTTCTTACACTTTGAGTGTCTATGGGAAGATCAGGGCTTTCTCATAAAACTAATTCTTGGGTCATAAACTGAATCAAGGTTTGGAACTTATCAGCAAATGAGTCTATCTGGGCTGCCATGTTCTTT
>NZ_JACHGF010000002.1:0-955919 GCF_014202275.1 Rhabdobacter roseus
CGGCTCTGGCCCAGCAGCATCACCAGCATTACGGAAGTATAACCCGCCAGAATGGCCACAATCAGAGCACTTTGCAAGAAATCGTAGCCGGTTTGGGCAAAGGCCGTAGCGGCGGGTTTGGCGTCATTGGCAAACTCGGTATATGGTACCAGGCCCGTCATGACATGGGCAAACAGCACGTACAGAATGGTACAGACCACTAGCGAGCCCAGAATCCCGATGGGCATGTCGCGCTGGGGATTTTTAGCTTCCTGGGCGGCCGTAGATACGGCGTCGAAACCAATGAAGGCGAAGAAAACCACCGCGGCTCCGGTAGCAATGCCCGACCAGCCAAAGTGTTCGTACGAACCGGTATTTTCAGGAATATAGGGCGTATAGTTGGCCGGGTCAATGTGGCTCCAGCCTAGGGTGATGAAGATCACCACGACGGCTAGTTTAAGAATGACCAGGAGGTTATTCATGAAAGCGGACCCTTGGGTACCCCGGATCAGCAGCAGCGAGAGCAACCCTACCACCAAAATGGCGGGCAAATTAATAAGTCCGCCTTCGATGACCGTGCCGTCGCTGAGTTTTACTTTTTCCAAAGGCGAGCAAGCCAGCTCTACGGGAAGATGAATACCAAAGGAATTGAGAAACTCAAGCAGGTACCTCGACCAGCTCACGGCCACCGTAGCCGCTCCCAGGGCGTATTCCAGCACCAGATCCCAACCGATGATCCAGGCCACGAACTCCCCCATGGTAGCGTAGGAATAGGTATAGGCGCTGCCGGCAATGGGGATCATGGAAGCAAACTCCGCGTAGCAAAGGCCGGCGAAGGCACAGCCCACGGCGGCCAGTACGAATGAAATGGTGACAGCGGGCCCGGCGTGCTCGGCGGCGGCAATGCCCGTCAGCGAGAATAGTCCGGCCCCAATGATAGCTCCAATTCCCAGCGCGACCAGGCTAGTGGCATTTAGTGAACGCTTCAGTTGATTCCCTTCGTCGGACGACTCCCGCATGAGCTTGTCCAGGGGCTTCTTGATCCAGAGTTGATTTGACATATATAGAAAGGATGAGGGGAAGCACTCGGTTTACATGAATTCAGACGTAGGTTACCAACGCGGGCGCTTTCTCCCGCGTTGGTAACCTACGGATCAAACCTGGGCCTTTTTACCTTTTCGGATAGCTATGGATTCCACCGTGAGTGACTCCTTCTTTTTCTCGCGCTGGAGGGCATCCACCACCAGCGGCGCCGCAATAAATAGCGAAGAGTAGGTACCTACGATCACGCCAATGAGCATCGAGAACGTAAAGCCACGAAGTACCTCCCCGCCAAAGATAAAGAGTACGATCAGTACCATGATGGTGGTGGTACCCGTTACGGCCGTACGGCTGAGGGTACTGTTCAGGGCGTTGTTAATGATCGTCGGAATGCTTTCGGTACGGGCTTTACCTTCGTTCAAGTAGTCCCGAATCCGGTCAAAAATGACGACGGTGTCGTTCATCGAATACCCCATGATGGTCAGAATGGAACCAATGAAAGCCTGATCTACGTCCAGCGAGAAAGGCAGCCAGCCGTTGAAGAGCGAGTAGATAGCCAGCAGGATAAAGACGTCGTTGACCAGCGCGGCTACGGCTCCGTAGCTAAACGCCAGGCGGCGGAACCGCAGGAAAATATAGCCAAAGTTGACGGCTAAGGCCAGCAAGACCGCCCAAATGGCCGAGATCATGGTGTCGTAAGCGATGGTAGGCCCTACCTTATCGGTCCGGACGATGGTACCCTGGTTGCCTTGAATCTTCGAAACGGCCTCCATGATTTTGGCTTCGGCCTGGCGGTCGGCGTCCGGCGAAGTCTCGTCGATCAGGTAGGCGGTCGTGATTTTTACCTGGTCAAACCCACCGTAGGTTTTTACTTCCGGGGTAGTTCCCAGCGCTTCCGTAGCCGCCACGCGGACTTCATCCGTATTGACCGTCTTTTCAAAACGAACCACGTACGATCTTCCTCCTTTGAAATCAATACCCAAGCCAAAGCCTTTGAAGATAAAGGAACCGATCCCGATGACGATAATGACCGACGAAACCAGGTAGAACTTCCGACGCTGGGTCACAAAGTCGAAGTTGGTATCCTTGAACCAGTTTTTGGTTAACTTGGTATAAAAAGTATACGTCTTTCCTCGTTTGATCTGGGCTTCCAGGATCAGGCGCGTAATGAATATGGCCGTAAACAGCGAGGTAAGTAGCCCGATGATGAGCGTCGTGGCAAAGCCCAGGACCAGTCCGGTACCGAATATAAAGAGAATGATCCCCGTCAATAAAGTCGTCACGTTGGAGTCAATAATGGCCGAAAGCGCATTCTTGAATCCGTCCCCGACGGCTTGGCTAAACGGTTTTCCGGCCTCCATCTCGGCCTTAATGCCTTCGTAGATCAGTACGTTGGCATCGACCGACATCCCGATGGTCAGTACGATACCCGCAATACCCGACAAGGTCAGTACCGCTCCGAGCGAAGCCATGATCCCCATCAGGAAAAACAAGTTGACAAACAGAGCGATGTCAGCAACCCAACCCGCTCGGCTGTAGTAGGTAACCATAAAGGCTACCACAAGGAGCAGGCCGATCATGGAAGACAGCAAGCCCGCCGTGACGGCTTCCGAGCCCAGCGTAGAACCTACCACCGCTTCCTCCACGATATTGGTCGGGGCGGGTAGTTTTCCGGCTTTAAGCACGTTGGCCATATCGCGGGTTTCGTCCACGGTGAAGCTGCCCGAAATGCTCGAGTTTCCGTTCGGAATTTCTCCGTTGACCGTCGGGGCGGTATAAACCAGGTTATCCAGGATAATCGCCACCGGACGTCCTACGTTGTTGGCCGTTAGCGTACGCCATTTGCGGGCTCCTTCGCCGTTCATGCGCATCGTTACTTCCGGGCGTCCGCGATCGTCGAAGTCGTTGGTGGCATCCACAATCACATCCCCTTCCAGCGGAGCCTGTCCGTTGGGTTTTTTGATAAAGTACAAGGGCAATATCTGCTGGCCGTTGGTGGCATCCATTCCTTTCCGATCCCACATAAAGACCAGGTCGCCGGGGAACATCGAGCGTACTTCCAGGCGGCGAAGTATTTCACCCGCCCGGGCGGTATCTTTCAGGTAAACGCCCAGTCCCTGGGGAAGAGGTACGAAGAGGTTGGTCAGGGCCGCCGTCTGGGCCGCCAAGGCCGAGGTATCCGACTGTACCGTGTCACTTTTCTGGGCCAACTGAGCTTCCAGGCTGCTGGTGGCGCTAGGGGCCGTCGTGTCCGTTGTTGCTTTAGGGGCTGCCGGAGAGCTTAGTTTGGTAGCGGCTTCCTCGCGTGAGAGATACACCCCCAGCTGGTCGATGGCGGGGGCCACTTCGTTGATGGTATAAACTTCACAGAATTCCAGCTTAGCGGCTCCCGATAGCAGTCGGCGCACGCGCTCAGGGTTATCTACGCCGGGTAGTTCTACCAGGATCCGGTTAGTGCCCGGCAAACGTTGCAGGTTCGGGTTCGTCACGCCAAACTTATCTACCCGCGCCTGGATGATTTTGAAAGCACGGTCGATGGATCCTTCCACTTCGTCTTTGAGCAGACGAATGACTTCGGCGTCAGACGAGTTACTGTTTATTTTTCCGCGGTTGGCGCTGTTGGAAAATACACTGGCCAGGCGCGTGTTGGGAGCTACTTCTTTATAAGCATCCACAAACAGGTTGACAAAGCTACTTTGGCTGCTTTTCTGGGCCTCCTCGGCTTTTTTGAGCGCTTGCTGAAATTGGGTACTTCGGGCATTGCCACCCGCCAAACCTCTTACGATATCCGTAGCCGATACTTCCAGTACTACGTGCATACCGCCCTGTAGGTCAAGGCCTAGCCCCAGCTCGCGTTCCATTACTTCCTGCAGCGTGTGGCCCAGGTACACCTCTTCGCGCCAGAGCGAGTCGATGTAGCGTTGTTTTTTAGAAAAATCCACCTTGCCACTGGCATCGGTGGCGTAGGCATCGGCATTTTGTTTGTAGTTACGCGCCACAAACGTAAAAGACAGGTAGTAGATGCTAATCAAAGCAAGTACCACCGTAAAGGCTATTATTCCGGTTTTATTCCGCATTTTTTAGTAATTTCTGAATACAAAAACGGGCTGAGCCTCGGTGAAGGGACCGGGTCGTTGCGCCTAGATAGGAAAGAAAAGGGGGAGAGGGGAGGACGCTAGGGGGCGTTGATCACAATGTGATGCCCAAACACGTTTCGGAAATAGGCGAAGAAATGAAAAAATTCAGAAAAGCAAGCCGGTACCTGGCTCAATAACCGGGTGCCACGCTGGCTGTGGGCCAGCTGGAAGCAGTGTTGCGGGCCAAAGTCAAAGGAAGCAGCGGGCGTGACGACAGCGTCCAGCAATGGAGCGTCTACCGAATCCAGCTCCGGAGCCTGGAGGTGAGAAACGGGTGGTTGGGAAACCGTAAAGCCCTCCATGAACGCCCTGGAAGGCGGGTATTCGGTCGCCAACGAACAAGCACTTCCCCCCACGGCAACCAGCAGCAGGGCTGCCTGTAACCAGCGAAGGGGATGGGAAAGTGATCGTTTGAGCAGGAGGGTCATGGTAAATACGTCTCTTTCAATCAGCAAAGATGCGCTAAAATTTCAGATAAACAAGGTGTTGCCCTGATTCGGATCGGGACATGTAGGGACCCGGCCGGGAAAGCTACCCCAAGTCCCATACCCCACCACCCGGCCTCATTGGCCGGGTCCGGACCAGGAAAAAGCTTCGTTAAAGGGGTGGATAGCCATAGAAAAAGAACGGTATCGGCTGGGGGAGAAGCCACTTAGGTGTTATCCTTCCCCGTAATCCGGATCAGGGGCAGGAGGTTACGGTTCCCGTTATTTGAGGCTATAAGGGGTCCCAGGTCTTGGATTACCGTTGACCAGCCTGGGTACGGAAACCCGAAAAAGCAGCGGACCCTCCTTCCTGAAAATCCGCCGTCCTATGGGCGAAGCAGGTGGAACACACCCGGTATTTTGTGCTGGGCGAAGCCGAGGGCAATGGTACCAGGACCTTCTCGGAAGTACAACCAGGGAGGATAAAAAAAAGGATAGACGCGTTCCCGCTCGTAGGCGTTGCTTATTCGCCTACCGAACACCATTCTTATGATCGTTCAACGGGAAACCCCAACCTTTCGGCTAACTCGTTGATACTCTTGCCCTGCTGCGAAAGAAGCAATCCCTGACGCCGCTTGCACCCTTAGGAGAGCACGGCCGGAGAGCTATTAACGCGGGCTCTTCTGGCGCAGGGAAGCTGATAGACCCCCTTGGCAGTAACGGGTATATGCCCTATTTTTGTCCTTTTACTTACTAACTATAGGTAGTAGGAGACTATTAGGTAGTAGGAGAAAATCCAACAGCTTAAATCCTTCGGGGCTCAGGGTATTCACGGGGATCCGTTCCGCGAATGAAGGCAGGTATCCGCCGAAGATTCTGCACGTGTAATCCTTCTAGGGCTCGCCATCCGGCGCCGTGATTTTTGCCTTTCTCTTCCGAGGCCTGGTCAGGTCATTTTGCGACAGGCTACCTTGATTTTCGCTGGTTTGCCCCAGAGGCTTGGATAAGCCGGTAAGCATAGGTATATTTGGTCTAGTTTGGGTTTTTTAAAATGCCTATCTTTTGGATTTAAAGCGTTTCCCCATGCCCCGCCCGTTACGCTCCTTTTTTTGGGGTGGGAAAGAAGATTTTCGGTCCCCTCAAAGCCCACGCATGGACGGTAAAATTAAGCATCTGCCCGGCCCGGGCCAATTACTTCTTTTCTGTGTTCTGGGCCTGACTGTGGTCTTGCTGCCCAGCCCGGGCCGGACTCAGCCAAAGGATCCGGAGATCGTGGCTGACCTCAAGACGCTTTCCCTGGAAGAGCTAATGGATATTGAAGTAACCCTGGTTTCCCGAACGCCCCAGAAGCTGTCCGAGGCGGCCTCGGCGGTTCAGGTTATTGCCGGGGAGGACATTAGGCGATCAGGAGCAACCAGTCTTCCGGAGGCCCTGCGGTTGGTAGCCAACGTGCAGGTAGCCCAGCTCAATGCGACGTCTTGGATTATCAGCGCTCGGGGGTTTAATACCATCTTTGCCAACAAGCTCCTGGTCATGATTGACGGACGCAGTGTGTATACACCCTTTTTTGGCGGGGTTTTGTGGGAATTGCAGCACGTATTGCTGGAGGATGTGGACCGCATTGAAGTGGTGAGTGGACCGGGAGGAACCCTATGGGGGGCCAACGCGGTGAATGGGGTAATTAACGTGGTGACCCGGTCTTCGGCCGATACCCAGGGAACCTATGCCAGTGGCTCGTGGGGGACATTTGTGAAAAATACCCAGGCGTTGCGCTACGGGGGAAAGATTGGGGAAAAGGTCACGTACCGGGTATACGGACAGCGCGCCGATCGTGCCCCTACCCGTTGGCCCGATGGCACTACCAACCACGACGCCTGGCGGGTAATCCAGGGCGGTTTCCGCACCGACTGGAGTCCCTCGGCTACCCATGCCTATACTTTGCAGGGAGATTGGTACGGGGGAAGGATTAGATCCGCCGACGGCCGCTCGGCGTTTAACGGGCAAAATATCCTGGGACGCTGGAAACATACCCGACCCGGGATATCCGACCTGACCCTGCAGTTTTACGTTGACCGGTATTTCCGGGACGATGTGCCTTCCCGGGGTTCCGACGAGCTTAGGACCTATGATCTTGATTTTCAACACCGTTTTTCTCCCCATGATCGCCATCAACTTCTCTGGGGCGTTGGGTATCGCTTGGCCCGGGATCAGGCTATTTTTCGAACTAATTTGGTAGGCATTCTACCCCCCATCAAATACCTGCCCCTGTACACGGGTTTTATTCAGGATGAAATAAAAGCCGGGGAGCGACTCCGATTAACACTGGGGAGCAAATGGCTCCATAACGTCTATACCGGCTTTGAGCTTCAGCCCAGTGCTCGTTTAGCGCGGATGGGAGAGCACCATATGGTCTGGGGGGCGGCTTCCCGGGTGGTTCGAACGCCGAGCCGCATGGATGTAGATTATTTTCTGCCGGCCTATCCGGTTCCCGCCGACCAGCCCAGCGTAGCCGGCGGCCCGGAATTTGTTTCCGAAAAGCTGATGGCCTACGAATTGGGGTATCGTGTGCAACCCAACGCCTTTTCGTCCGTTTCCCTGGCCGGTTTTTACAACGTATACCGGGACATGTACAGCGTGGAGGCCCTGCCCGGCACCAAGACGTACCAGATCCAGAATGGCTCCGAAGGGACGGCCTGGGGAGTCGAATGGGCAGGCACCTACCAATTGCATCCTTCCTGGCGTATCCGAAGCGGATATACGTACTTTTCCAAAGCGCTGCGCAGCAAGCCGGGCCGTACGTTTGACCCTGCCTACCTGGGGAATGATGTCAAACATCAGGTGTTGCTCCAATCCATTCTGAACGTGACCAAGCATGCGCATGTGGATCTGGTAGGACGCTATCTCGACCCATTGCCGGCCACGTTGGCCACCGGAACTGTCCCCGCCTACGTTACCTTTGATGCTCGGGTAGCCTACCAATTCGGCCCCATCGAGCTTACGGGCGTGGGGCAGAACCTGTGGAGGAAGCAACACGTCGAATTTGGATCAATTGGGATTCCCCGTAGTGTGTACGTGAAAATAACCGGTCGGTTTTGAAAGCACCCTTATTGCCTACGTGCTGGGAGTCTGGCACCGATCTACGGATGGGAGGTATGTGGGTGGCCTGTCTGTTGCTCCTTGCTGCGGTTGGGTTGCACGCCCAACCGGCTCCCTCCCTGGAAGACCGGGTCAAAGCGGTCTTTCTGTTTAACTTTACGCAATTTGTGGCCTGGCCGGAACAGGCGTTCCCGGCCGCCGAGGCACCGCTTGTCATCGGGGTATTGGGAGAGAACCCCTTTGGTACGTACCTGAGGGAAGTCGTCACCGGCGAAACGATGGGAAGCCATCCTATCGTGGTGGAGCACTACCGGGAGGGCAAGGACCTTAAACCGTGTCATATTTTGTTCGTCTCGGCCGGAAATACCCACCGGCTACCGGAAATTCTCCAAGAATGCCAGGAGAAGGGGATCCTGACGGTGGGGGATGCTCCTGCGTTCCTGGCGATGGGGGGAATGATCCGCTTGTACCGGCAGGCGGGTAAAATCCGCCTACAGATTAACCCAGAGCGGACTAGGGCGGCCGGACTCACGCTTAGTGCCAAATTACTCCGTTTAGCGGACCTTTCCGTACCTTGATCCGTTGTATGAAACGAAGCGATAGTTCCATTCAAAAGAAACTGATGCGGGTCATGCTGTTGACCAGCGGGGCAGTGCTGTTTCTGACCTGTACCTCTTACTTTGTGTACGAAATTGTCACGTTTCGTCAGGTAACCGAGGCCCAACTGGTGATCGTTGGCAAAATGATTGCTACCAATAGCACCGCGGCCCTGGCTTTCGACGATTCAGGCGAAGGCGAGGAGATCCTGCATGCCCTGCAGGCCGACCCCCAAATCGTGGCCGCCGGGTTATACGATGGACGGGGAAAGCTATTTTCGAGGTATCCCGATTCCCTTTCCTACCTGAATTTTCCGGCGGCCCCCCGAGGGGATGGCTATGCTTTTTCCAGGTCCCATCTGGAAGGGTTTCAGCCGGTGGTGCAGGGCGACAAGCGGCTGGGCACCCTGTACCTAAAAATGGAACTGAGCGCGGTCTACCAGCGGCTGCAGCTCTACGGCCTGATTGCCTTTGGGGTCATCGGGTTCTCCTTCCTGCTGGCGTATACCTTATCCCGGGAACTCCAGAAAGTCATTTCCGAACCCATTCTCTCCCTGGCTCAGACGGCCCGGGTCGTATCCCAGCGGTTTGACTACTCAGTCCGGGCGAAAAAAATCGGGAACGATGAGCTAGGCTTGCTAACCGATGCCTTTAATACGATGCTCGGGCAGATCGAAGCCCAAAATCAGGAAATCAGGACGTTCAATCAGAGCTTGGAGCAAAAGGTGAGGGAGCGAACCCATGAGCTGGAGTTAGCCAACCAGGAGCTGAAAAGGAAAAATGAGTTTGTCCGCACCATCATCCATTCCTCCGTTCAAATAATTGCGGTGCTGGATCAACAGATGCGGTATACCGCCATAAATAAAAGCTTTGAGCAGTTGTATCGGGTGGATCGCCAACAGGTAGTGGGTCGATCCCTTACGGAGGTTTTCCCGCAAACCAAGGATACCCAGGTGGAACGGGATATACGAGAAGCCTTGCGGGGCAACCCGGTCCACCATGCCGTTGCTCGGTCGGCGGTGATTCCGGGTTACTTTGAAACCCATTTCATTCCGTTAAAAGAGAAGGAGGACGTGTACGGCGTGCTGCTGGTTTCCCACGACATTACCCGGATTATTGAGGTGAATGACCAACTAAAAAAAGCGAATCAAGAACTGATACGTTCCAACCAGGACCTGGGACAATTCGCCTACGTGGCTTCCCATGACCTCCAGGAACCGCTGCGTAAAATTCAGGTATTTGCCGAGCTGTTGCGACACAAACGGCACGATGAAACGGAAACGCAGCGGTACCTGGAGAAAGTGCACGCGGCGTCCGGACGGATGACCACGCTGATTCAGGATGTGCTTAGCTATTCGCGCCTGGCCCGAACCGAGGAAAGCCTGGTGGAGACGAACCTGAATGCAATCCTCGACCAGGTAAAATCCGATTTTGACCTGCTGATTCAGCAGAAGGGGGCCACGATTATATGTTCGAATCTTCCGGTTGTTAAAGGGATCCCCGCCCAGCTGGGGCAGCTTTTCGCCAATCTCATTAGTAATGCCCTTAAATTTAACCGGCAAAATCCCCTGATTCGGATTACGGTCCGCGAACTGCCGGAAAGCTCGCGGGCGCTGTACGAGTCCTTATCCCAAGCGCAGGCGTACTGGGAAATCCAGGTGATTGATAATGGCATTGGCTTTGAATCCCAGTACAGTCAACAGATATTTACGATTTTTCAGCGGCTGAACAACCAACAGACGTATTCCGGTACGGGTATTGGCCTAGCCCTGTGCCGGAAAATCGTGGAGAACCACCAGGGGGTCATTGTGGCCAGCAGTGAACCGGGGAAAGGGGCTACCTTTACCGTGGTACTTCCTCAATGCATCGCAGGGATAGCCGCGCCTTCCTCGGAATGATCCCGAGCTGGGCTTAGCCTATCTTTTGACCTTTGGGCGCTACGGGTTTTACCTACGGTAGTATTTAATCCTGTAAAGGGATACTCCCGTCGGTAAACCCAGCTAAAAAAGGATTTGATTTAGGGGTCAAGCGTTTGAATGCACGTGGGGAA
The DNA here is from genome assembly GCF_014202275.1 of Rhabdobacter roseus. Taxonomy (GTDB): domain Bacteria; phylum Bacteroidota; class Bacteroidia; order Cytophagales; family Spirosomataceae; genus Rhabdobacter; species Rhabdobacter roseus. The sequence continues at coordinate 10,325 of NZ_JACHGF010000002.1, forward strand.
GCGCCCGCGGCCAGCCGGAACCAAGCACGCAACATCCCTTCGGTACCACCTAGTCTGAGCAATTGGCCTACGCCCCATTCATCCCTACTGACAAACGGACCAATCCTTCGTCCAATTCGGCCCTTATCCAGGCTACGGCTGAGCGGATACTGGGTAAGCCAGCGGAGCATTTGTTACTTTTTTCAGGACATGCATCAGGGGGATCGGCTCATGAGTCGCTGTCGGATTAAACCGGGCCCAAATGGGAAGGTGATTGCCGATCATCGGAGCCTGGGCTTTTACCGGCATCCTGGCTAGAGTTGATGCGACTACCGAGCGCTGGGTGGGCTTTTCCCGCATCCAGACCTACATTCACCGCCCAGAGCTGGTCAAAGGCGCGCCCCGGGATACCCGGGCCAGCGAAGGGCTTACCTTCGCTTCATGCGCACATACGGCGGGAACCGGAGTGGCGGCAACCGGCTTACAATCCGGGGTTTCTTGCGATAATCCATGAGAATTTTAAAGATACGGACACTTTTCCTCGGTCTGGCAGGTACATTTTAAGCGTCTATGGGTTTCGTCTTACGTGACAAAAACGCTGCGCGACGGTACCTTTATCTAGCAAGAGTACCAACTGGACTTTGTGCCGGTATTCTACGACCGGGTGGATTTTTAATTACGCTTTCTAGCTTAACAGGGAGGAATTGTTGTATATTAGAGAGACTTTTGTTCTCTTTTTTCAAAGAACAGGCACATGAATAATCATTCGGAGAGAAGCTCACCGCGTAAGTAAAGCCAGGATCGCTCCGGTGATTGGGGCTAGAAAATGATAAGGACCTAAGCAAAGAGTAAGATATGTACTTAACCATTGAAAATATACTTTTAGTAGGGTCTATTCTTCTATTGATCAGCATCATAGCGGGTAAAACTTCCTACAAATTTGGCGTCCCGACGTTACTTTTATTTTTGGCCATCGGGATGTTGGCTGGTTCCGACGGCCTGGGCGGCATCCACTTCGACAACCCCCAGATGGCCCAGTTCATTGGCATTGTCTCACTGAATTTTATTCTGTTTTCGGGTGGCCTGGATACCGACTGGAACGTCGTGAAGCCCGTTTACGCCCAAGGACTGGTTCTTTCTACGCTGGGCGTGTTTTTGACCGCCCTCACCCTGGGGACTTTTGTTTGGTACATTACGGATTTCACGCTGTACGAGAGTCTGCTGTTAGGAGCCATCGTGTCGTCTACGGACGCCGCGGCCGTTTTTTCCATCCTGCGTTCTAAAAGCCTGGCCCTTAAAGCCAACCTACGCCCAACCCTGGAGCTGGAAAGCGGCAGTAACGACCCCATGGCCTACGTGCTCACTATCGCCTTTTTGGGGTTGGTCGTCAACCCGGAGCAGTCGGTATATTCGCTTATCCCGTTGTTTTTTCGGCAAATGCTCCTGGGTGGGTTGGGCGGTTTTCTGTTTGGCAAGCTGAGCAAGTACATCATCAATCGCATCAAGCTCGACTTCGAGGGGCTGTATCCGGTGCTGGTCATTGCGCTCATGTTCATTACCTTTTCGGCTACCGACTTTGTGGGCGGCAACGGCTTCCTGGCCGTTTATATCTGTGCGGTGTACCTGGGCAATCAGGATTTGATCCACAAAAAAACCATCCTGCGCATGTACGACGGGCTGGCGTGGCTCATGCAGATCGTGCTCTTTCTGACCCTGGGGCTGCTGGTGTATCCCACGCGCATTGTACCCTTGATAGGCCTGGGGCTGCTGATTGCCATGTTCCTGATTGTGGTCGCCCGGCCCGTGAGTGTTTTCGTGAGTTTATTATTCTTTAAAATGAAAGCCCGGCGTCGCTGGTACATTTCATGGGTGGGGTTGCGGGGCGCGGTGCCCATTGTGTTTGCTACCTACCCACTGCTGGCGGGCATCGACAAGGCCGACATGATTTTCAACCTGGTCTTTTTCATCTCCCTGACCTCCATTGTCATTCAGGGTACTACCCTGGGTACCGTGGCCCAGTGGCTGCACGTGGCCTTGCCCGAAAAAGCCAAACCCCTAAGCTCTACGGAGGCCTTCCTAACCGATCACCCCCGAACCTTCCTGAAAGAAATAGAAATAGTGCCGGGTACCTTTCCAGTGGGTAAAAAAATTGTGGAGTTGGGATTTCCCAAAACGGCCATCATCGCCATGATCAAACGCGGCGAAAAGTACATCACTCCGAGTGGGGCCACGGAACTTGAGGCCCGTGACATCCTCATTGTACTTTCGGATACGCAAGCCGGGATCAGCAAAGTCTACGGCAGCCTCCAGATCCGGGATTTGATTCAATGAATAGACTAGAAACCCAAACGCTAACCCTATGACGGACCCTTTGCTTCAAATGCACCTTCCGGCGGTGATGCTGGTGGCCATCGGCCTGACGCTGTGCTGGAAACAGGTCAGAAAAATGACGGGACTCCGCAAACTACCCGATGTAGACCGGTTGACGCGTTACCACCGCCTTCGTAGGGTACGGGCTATCTACTGGATTTGCTTTTTTGTTTTCGCGCTCATGACGGGCATTTACTCTATGCTGCCGCGCTTCTACTTCCTTTTTCTTCCCCTGGATCTTTTTCACCACCCGCTGATCAACTCGGTCGGGCTGCTGGTGTTGAAGGTTTCGATCGTCTGGATTGTCATTGCCCAAATCCACATCGACAAAGAACTTTATAAGTATTCCCGCGCCATCGACAGCCTCCCAGCCATGGAACTGGTACGCTATTCGGAAAAAATCCTGCTGTCGGGGATGTTGGTGCTATTTATTGGTTTTTTTGTGACCATCACCAACGTAATCGGTCTGATTCTGGTGGCAATTAGCTGGATAGCTTATGGGAAAGCATTTTATGGGAAGAAAAGGGTTGAATGAATAACCTGGCGCGTCTGGATAATAAAGTCGGTAGGGTAGGTGGTTAGGTGCCCGAGAAGGCACGACAAATCCTTTCGTAATACGCTGTTTGGTTGCAGCATTAGCCGATCAAGTTACCCACCGATGGCAAGTCCCCTGTACCAACGCCATCCTTTTATGAAAAATACGCAGGCAGAGCAGTATAGATCATCGCAATCGGTGCGTACAGTTCTTTATCACCAGACAGCATCCGAGCGAGGGCTTGCTCTCGGTAGCTTTCCTCGTTGAAATCACCACCTGCCTGAGTAGGTTGCTTTTCTTCCTTTCCCATTTTGTTCTTTTGGTTGTCTATTTCACTAAATCCTACTTCGACACACTTTTTTGACCACGCCCTCAAAATCACTGAATGATAAAGTCCGTTTCGGATTTCCCCGGGCAACGCGCAAAAAGCGATTGAAAAGCGGTCTGAGCACCAGTTGGATACCCCTTCCAGGCCCGGCGGTTGGACTGTTCGTCACTCCCTGCGCTCAACAGCCACACGAATGCCTTTTGCCGGTTTAAGCGTCCGTGTACGGCTATTGTTGTTACTTTATTTTTTGCTCGTACTTATCTTGAGTTAAAGGTAATTGGCTACTTCTACTAGTCTGATAGCCCCATATTGGATGTTCATGGTCGATTCATAGTCATGGATAGGAATTAATTATTTCTGGTTATCTTCAGATCTGAGAAATAACCTTCGGTTCCTACGTCTACCCACAGGCCAATGGCACCGGAGGCATCTGCCTGCTGTTTCAGATCATGTACCACTAAGGAAGGCTGCTTATTGCCGTTTAGGTAGAGCTGGGCTTGCTTTCCCTTAACCACTATTTTCAGGGTTATCCATTCATTGAGCGCCATGTCTGCGTAAGATTCATAGGCCTCAGGCGCTTCTTTTCTTAAACGGTCAAATTTGAAGTCCGGATAAGCATAATATTGAATGGAGTGGTTGCGGCGAACCTGGTCGTCCGCCCGGGCATTGGTCGGACGTAAATACATACTCTCGTACGTTGAATTCCTCTCATCAATTCGGAAAGCGATACCGATAAATCCCCGGGCAAAATCAGGAGCCGTTGGCAGGAGCCTGCTCAGTACCTTTACCTCGATGGTTCCGTTTGCAAAATCAATTCCTTTGACCCTGACAAAGGTAGGCTCATCAAACTCTTTCACGGTAGAGTCTTTGACTACCCTTACCGCCTGTCTGCCCTGCACTTTTTCGAACGACATTGACACCTGAACCGGATCAAGTGTGTTGTAGGTTAGCTTGACGTGTTGGGCGTTTAAATGGGCTGTACCCAGCAGCAAGCAACTTACCAGGGCAAATAATGTACGTTTCATCCTCAGCTATTTTTAGGCATTCTGTATTCGTCTACGTCAGCACCACAATCTTGCCGGCTCCCTGATTACTTTCCATGTACTGGTGCGCCTGCACGATCTGCTCTAAGGTAAACACCCGGCTTACTGGGAGCTTTACCCGGCCGGCTTCAACCGAGCGGATGAAGTCCTGGAACACTTCCGTAGGACTACTGATCTGGCCGCTATCGTAGACGGTAAGCCGAACTGTAGCGGGGATGAACTCCATGGGAGCAAAGTCAGTAATCGTCCAGGTTTCGGACAACATGCCGCTCATACAGCAGGTACCTCCAAATCCAAGGCAACCAAGCGAGTCCTGGAGGGTGGTAGCCCCAACTAATTCCAGCACTTTATTAACTCCGTGCGGAAATAAGGCCCGCACCTGCTCCTTGATTTTACCATCATCAATGAGCACATACGAAGCTCCCTGCCCTTTCAGTACCTGCTCTTTTTGAGCCTTACGGGTTGTTGCGATAACCGTCAATCCGGCCAGCCGGGCCATTTGCGTGGCCAGCATACCTACTGAGGATGTAGCCCCGCGAATCAACAGGGTTTCTCTTTTTTGAATAGCTAAGGCCAGATGCAGTGATCCATGTACCGTCTGCAACATTTCTGGTATAGCTCCCAATATTTCCCACGGAAGCAGACTTTGAAACGGATGCAGCAGATTTTTGGGCAACAGAATATACTTGGCATAGCTGCCGTCAAAGTCCCGGCCCATACCACCCATCAGGGCCAGTACCTGCTGCCCTTTTTGGTACTCTCCCGAAGGGTCCACTTCCACCTCGCCTACACACTCAATACCAAGTATTCGGGGGAACTGTACATTAGGTGACAAGCCTTTGCGTGTCATTATTTCAGATCGGTTCAGGCCAAAGGCTTTTACTTTGACCAATACCTGCCCTGAAACAGGAGTGGGGATGGGGCGCTCTTCAAGTACAAGCTCCCCGGGTGAGCCAGGATGGTAGATAACGGCAGCTTTCATCAGTGAACTTGGTAAAACGAATGGGTCCGCCTTTTACTGAACCGGAATACTATGGGTGGCTACGGTATGTACACTTATTTTATCACCTTCCATAAAGAATGTATCAGTACCCAGCGGTATGCTGGCAACGTAACCAGACGATATCGGCGGCATTGCCAGTAACGGTCATTTTCTTCATTTCAAAGGCTGAATCCGTTGGGATGGTGACAAAATAATCTGCAAAAAATGGGCAGATGCATACACCCGATAGCAAACAGGCAATGGAGCAGCGCATTGCACCGTCCCGCTTGACTTTCAGTCCGGCTACATGTCTGGCCAGCCCTTTTAAGTCGAAGGTACGACAATAACCCCATGTGTCCAAATGGGAGGCCTTGCTCTGGGCTTCAAGAGAAGGAAGATTCGGTGTACAACTAGGATTCCCATGATTCAGGCCTAATCAGCTGATTAATTTGAATAATAAATTTATCCGGATCAACCGGCTTATTCAAAATACCGGAGAAGCCCACAGCATAAACTTTATTTTCTACTTCTTGAGGTAGGCTGGCCGTCAAAGCGATGATGGGTAAAACCTCCCCCCGCTCGCGCAACAGGCGGGTCGCCTGGTAGCCATCCATCACCGGCATGTGAAGATCCATCAGAATAAGCTGGTGCACGGCCGCATCAAATTTTTCCAGCGCTTCTTGCCCATTTTGGGCGGTGGTGACGTCAAAGCCCCGCCTGGTCAGGTAAGCACGCAGGGCAAGGCAATTGAGACTACTATCATCCACGAGCAAAAGGTGGATCTGGCCGGTTTTATCCGGCTTTAAGGGTATTTGGGCGGCCTTGGTGGCCTGCGGAGATGTCATGTTTATAGAAGCGGGTTACCTTATTCAATACTTAATGAACAGCGTTCCGTAGACTCTTGTTCAAAATTAAATGTATGAACATCAATTCAATCAGCCCGGAATATGATTTTGGTCATGTTTCAGCCTGAGGGTTGAACGGTACCTTTGTTGCGTTCTTTCACCTCCCCCAAAAATAGTCGATGACAGGTATCCCAAGCACCCTGCGTTTTGAACTCTAAGACCGCAGGCTCATTTACTTTGCGGACCAAGCCGATGATCTAGCCGCTGTTTGCTCGGCGAACATGCCATTGGGTATTGGTCGGCTTTATCCCGGTACCCTAATCACGATTCAGGGCAATTCCTATCGGATCAAACAGGTCAAAACCAAGCTCTACCAATGCCCAAAGCAGGTATAGGAGGGGCACATTGGCCGGGAAGAGCCGCTCTCGGTAATTTATGTGATACGAAGCGCGCCGGAATTGGTCTAGCTCCCCCCATACAGCAAAGCTGCGAGTTGCGTTAGGGGAGGAGTTCATCAGCCACGCCATCTGCCATGCTCGAAGGTTGGCCCGTGAATTGCTGGATCTGATCCAAAAGCTCCCTGGGTTTGATGGGTTTATAGAGGATCGCCGAGAAGCCCCCACCATAAATATCTTGCTGTTCATCCAAGGTGTAGTCAGCCGTAAGGGCAATAATGGGCAGAGTCTCCCCCCGCAGCCTCAGCAGATGGGTCGCTTCTAATCCGTCCATTTCTGGCATGTGGATATCCATGAGCACCAGGTGGTGACTTGGATTTAACCGCTGCAAGGCTTCTATGCCATTGCTGGCGTGGTCCATGTCACAACCCCAATGCCGTAAATAAGCGTTGATGGCAAGCGTATTAAAGAGGTTGTCCTCTACAACCAAGATTCGAACGCCGTCCAGGATACGTAGCGTACTTCTGCCAGAGGAGTTAGCGTCCATCATAACGAATGCCTTTTACATATTTTGATATAAATTTCAAAAAAAATATTAGAACTTTTATATCAATAAGGACAGTCTTTGTTTACAATTTTAGTGAGCGGTTAAAAAAACCAAACACGGGGATCAATCCATTTACCTTCAAAATTGTTAATAGTTCCAGGTCAGGCACTCCCATTTGGTCTTCGCCTCCTTACGTCGGCCATCCACGCAGAGTGCTTTCAGGTGGTCCTCACTTTTCCAGCCATACCGGGTTCGGTCTTCCATCAGGATTTCTTCCGGATAGCTGCTCAGTGGGAAAGGGCCTTTCATCGTGGCGCAGGCCACCGGGTTGGTAATTTCCTCCTGCTGCGAGAGGTAGATTTCGTCGGATTCTTTGTGTTGAGCCCGGCTGTGAAAAGTCTAGTCCACCTTGTCGGCGAGGTCGTCGAAATCGCACCTACGTACCTTGTAGGTGATCAGCCGGTGGTTGATGGCATCGTTCACCACTTCGGCCCGGGAGGGGGGGCTTGCCCCAGAGCACGACACCGGCTTAGCGGCGCCTTTCATGGCCCGGCATCTCCCAAGTACCCTACCACCGCCCGCCGCAGCATGAACTTCATCCTTAAAAGGAGTACTTTATAATGTAACCATTAGGAAACCAGTAAAGTGCTCCCTAAAAATGGGGGGGGCAATATCAAAAAGGTTACGTACTATTGGGCAATACTTAATCTCCTCCCCATGCAGAGCTTCCTCCCTTTACACCTACTCGGTGGCCCCTACCGAGGCACCCCGCTTCATGATGCGCTTTCCCGGGCCGCCCTGCCAGATATTACCCACCGTTTAGGGTACCGCGCTAGATTGCTGGGCGTCTGGTTTGCGTTTCGCCCAGGTACTTGGATGAGGCTACTTTCCAAGGACTTGGGATAACCATCTCCTGTATCGTAGCATAATCCGTCATCCGCGCCTTTTTTCTTGATGTTATCATAGAGATCCACGGTGGGAGATTAGTCGGTCGAAGACTTATTTTATGTTTAGCCACCCGTTTTTGTCAACGGGCGGCAGCGGGGGCTTTTATGGATTGATCAACTACAAAACAGACCCCTCGTTACTGCTGCTGTACCGGCAGGGACTCGAAGTCGCCTGGCAACACCTCAGCAAACAGAAAAACATGCGATTTACACCGCTCTGGCCAACCGATTCAGGGAGCCCAAAAGCGGTCTGAAAACAAAGGGTTATTCCCGGAGAACAGGCTGTATGCCTCCAAGGTGGTCAAGGCGCCTTACAGGGGAAATTGCCGGGCCGATTTTATCCTGGGAAATCTACAGAAAATTCCGTTGGATTCAATTGACTACACCATGGACAATACCCATCGGCTGGATGTGGTTTTTGACACCTCGCCCATGCAGGAAAAAGGTGGGCTGGCGAATGGACAGCCACGCCTTACCCATCAATGAACGGGGCCACGTGTGCCAGGATCGCGACGGCCACGAAGCGCATGAGGGGACGTTGTTTCTGCGGCCCTCCTACCACGGTTTGCTGGAGGATACCGGATAGCCGGTGGGGAAGTAGGGTCTTGACCGTGGGCGGCAAGATGGATAGGCTACCACGCTCTCGTTGGCAATTAACGTAGAAAAAGGCTGGAGTTGGGATATGGATGGGATAGCCTCCTAGCTGGTACTAAAAGGGTTTGGCAGCATCCCATCTGCGTTGGGAGACAGTTTGCCGCCAGGTGAGTTTTGACCGAATTACGATTACTTACTTGCGAGGAGTATCCGGGGAAAAGCGACTATCCCTCCCACGAGGACGGGCCGCCCCCACATAGCATGCAGCCAATGGACGGCCTGGAGAATGGTAATTTCGACCAAAAACCAGATCGCGAGCCCACCTAATGCTAACCCGGCCAACCGCCAGGCGGACTTTTTCCGCCGAAGGACCGCCATCAGGGCCATGATATTCAAGACCCCTAAGCCAAACAGAAGGAGGCCGGGAACCAGAAAGTCGCGAAAAACCCCGCGCATCATGTCCACAGGCATACCCAACTAGTGGCCGTCGGGAGCAGCGACGAGCAGGCTACCGCCCAACAGGGCCCCTGCGGCCTCATACCCAAGTACGCTAAGGAGTAGTTTTCGCGGTAGCTTGGGCTGAATAACGGGGGGATGGGTCTGCTCGTTGGTTTTGTCGTGGTAAGTCATCGTTCTTGATCGGTCATGGTCGACATGAAATTAGAAAGAGCCTGTTGGCTAAATTAGGATTTGGCACGTTTTGCAGCATGATTTCTATCATCCTTTTCTCTTCCCGGGAGAAAACCGTAGCCTCTTTCTAATGTTTTAGCGGCCAATAATTTTGAGCAGCGAATAGGGTAAATTCGACGGGCCCTTTCCCGGATCTTTGACCATACAGCCATCCTGCATGGCCCGGTGCCCGACCACCATGACCCAACGTTTGCCGGTTGGGCCAAAGGTCAACAGTACCACCATAATGGCTAACACCTGGCATTTACGCTCGTTGCCCTGATTGTCGATGCGTTTTTATGCGATTTCCGCAGGTGCGAAAATCATTTTTGAACAGGAAGGGTAGTTCTACCTTTGCTTGGACGCCAAAAATCGTAGGTCGGCTTCATATACCCTTCCTTCCTGATCGGACGCCAGCACAATCCAGGGGGCATTCAAGGGGAACGGTTGCTTCGGTCCCGTTACATCGTTGATACGGTTCGTGGCCTTCCAGCCGGCCGTATCGGGTGCCATGACGGTCGTTAAACCTACAAGCACCGCGGCCTGGGTTGTATCGATCCGGCCAAACACAATGTCTCCCCGAGGGGCATTTTCACGGTTGTACACCGTATGGCCCGCCAGGACCAGATTTTCGGTGGCCACCACGATGGGGCGGCTGGGTTCCCGAACCGCTCCCAGGGGAGCGTAAGGAAAATTGGCCCAACGACCCTGCTTCGAACGGACCCGCAGGACCAGTTGTTCCTTGCCTTTTTCATCCAGGCTGTTTTTAGTGGCCAGCCAAAGGGTCCCATCGGTGGTCAGAACGGAGTTGAGATGGTCATCGGCTGTTTTATGGCCGGCTTCAATCACCTCTTCGGGATTCCACTGATGGCTGGGTTGCCGGTCCTGATGCATCCTGATTTTTATGGCTTCCTGGCGCTGATCCGACCAAATGACCCCGATGCCGTCCGGTAGCAGCGAAACCAGGCAAATATCATCCTTATCGAGTCCTTCGGCCAGCATGAGGGGATTGGTCCAGGATGTCCCCTTCGCCTTGGCACTCCATACACACACCTTCCCACCGGCATCCGCCGCGACCCACCAGCGCCCGGCTCTATCCTGCACGATGGTAGCCGTTTCTATGGCTTCGCCAGCAATAGGGGGAGCCAACGTAACGAGTACCTGCGCCTTCCAGTGGTTTCGTTTTTTTTCAAGCTTAAATACCACCAAGGAATGGGTGCCTACGCCCACCGCTACGGTTTCAGTTTCGTTGGCCCACACATCCACCCGGCCGGGAACCCCCTTGAGTGATTCCCGAATCTCCGGGGCTTCTACCCATCCGTTCGGGGTGCGTTGCCACAACGAAGGTCCCGTGGAGGTAGGTAGCAGGGCCCACCAGGTGCCTGAGCGGTACCACAGCTTCGACTGGGGTTTATCGGCCGTAGGGGAGGGGGTATCCACCTGCAAAACGGGCCGGGTTGGAAGGGGCGGAGCTGGGGCATAGGAGCGCTGCGCCACCACCGGAGGAAGGGTAACGCCCAAGCCTTCCATCGCCAGGAATGTAAGAAGTAGTTTTTTTAGCATCGGTCAAGCAATAAGGCCACTATGGTCGAGCGGGCAGGCTTTCTGGCCCGCTCGACCATAGTGGCTAGGTTTAGTACCCCGTATTTTGTGTTAACACCCGGGGGTTTATGTCGATTTGCTGCTGAGGAATGGGAAATAAAAGGTGGTATTCCTGCATGGGATACTGCTTGCTTTGCAATACTTCCAGGGCTCTTCCGGTGCGGACCAGATCGAACCAGCGGTGCCCCTCCAACGCCAGCTCAAGCCTACGCTCCTTTTCCAGGGCAAGTCGGAACGCCCGCTGATCCGCTACTCTTAGGTCTTCGTCCGTGGCCGTTGGGCTCAGCGGAGCCAGCCCGGCCCGGGCTCGTACCTGATTCAGGTACGTAAAGGCTTCACCGGCGGGTTGAAACCCTACTTCATTCAGCGCCTCGGCATACAGGAGCAGCACATCGGCATAGCGGAGTACCGGCCAGTTATCATCGGCTCCCTGACCAGCCGTAAAGGCTCCTAAGAATTTTTTGGTATGACGTCCCGATAAACCCCTTACCGCGTTGCCATTTTGGTCGGTATAGCCTTCGGCTACCGAGACGGCTTTCCGAAGGTCAGAATCGGAATAGGCCGCCAGCAGATCTTCGGTGGGGGTATTGTAGCCCCCTTCCGTGGAAGCCGCCCCCACCAGGACCGCACTGGACAGGTAGGGGGTAAACCGGACGGAGTAGTTGCTGCCGGTTCCTGATCCGGCCTGTTTTTTAAACTGGACTTCAAACAGGGACTCCCGGCTATTCTTATGGGTTGTTTTCCATAAATCCGCAAAATGAGGCAGGAGTTGGTACCGTCCGGAACTAATGACCTCTTTCAGAACCTGAGCCGACTCGGCAAACTTGCGCCGGGTGAGATACACTTTTCCGAGTAAGCCTTTGGCCGCGCCGGAGGTCGCTTTTCCCACCTGAGCCGCGGCATAGGTGGCGGGGAGGTGGGTGGTCGCAAATTGAAGGTCCGCCTCGATGGAGGCATAGATGTCCTGGACCGGCGTACGTCCCATCCCGTAAGCCAGGTCAATGCTTTTTACCTCCTTCACGATCAAGGGCACGTCGCCAAAAATACGAACCAGGTTGAAGTAATACAGGGCTCTCAGAAACCGGGCTTCGGCGATATACTGGTTTTTCAACGGCTCGCTGTCAAACAGGACGGGTTCAATCCGATCCAACACAATATTACAGCGGGCAATGCCTTCGTAATGGTGGTTCCAGACCGTGGAGACAATGGTACTGGTGGGCTGGTCACGAAATTCACTCATTTCAAAGAAGGCGGTCCGCGCCCCCGCGGTCGTACCTACCGTGGTATTGTCCGAGTGCAAATCACCCATGAGGGGTACATAGTCATGAAATACCCCACTGGCGCGTAACGATACGTAGGCTCCGTTGACGGCTACCTCAAAATCCTTCTCGGTCTTATAGAAATTTTCAACGTTGGCGTTGGACAGGGGACTCAGGTTCAGAAACTGATCCGTACACGAACCCAACAAAAAGAGCAGGCCTATCACCCGCCGGGAGAGCATATAGTTCATAGCCATAAAAGGTTAGAAGGTCAGGTTTAGTCCAAGGGTATAGGTACGGGCTAAGGGATATACATCCATGTCCGATCCGGGCGACAGCGAGGTATTATAGCGATTTTGGGAGGCCTCCGGATTATACATGGAGTACTGGGTAAACGTAAATAGATTTTGCCCGGTTAGCACTACTTTTGCCTGGGCAATTTTCAGCCGGGTCAGCAGGGACGGATGGAAGGAGTAGCCCAGGGTAATGTTCTTCAGGCGCACAAAGGAAGCATCTTCCAGGTAGTGCGTAGAAGCCAGCCGACGGTACCCGTTGATATCCAGATTGGCGCGGAATACCTGCCCATTGCCCGGTTCTTCGGCCGATCGCCACCGGTCTCGTGCTTCGCCCAGCTGGTTGAGCCGCCCGTGCACAATGCCTACCCCGTGCTTGGTAAGATTCAGGATTTCAATACCCTGGACTCCGTGCAGAAACACCCTCAGGTCAAAGTTTTTAAATCGGAAGATGTTATCTAAGCCAAAGGTATAGTCAGGGAAGTGGTTTCCGATAAGGGTACGGTCATCCATCGAGATCATCCCATCGCCGCTGACATCCCGAATGATGGGATCCCCCGGTTTATCGGTTGTCAGATGCGGTCGGGCGGCAATTTCATCCGCCGTATTGTAAATGCCCTCAAAAACAAACCCGTAAAAACTACCGATAGGCTGCCCAACCTGCGTGATGTGGGTGCCCTCCATGGTAGACATACCCGTGGTAATAATCGGATCCCCCTCGGGGCCCAGCGCCAGTACTTTGTTGCGGTTGTACGAAATATTGAAGGCCGTCGTCCAGCCGAACTTCCCCACCAGGTTTCGGGTCGTTACCATCCACTCCATTCCCTGGTTTCGTACCCGTCCGATGTTCCGTAAGCTTGAGGTGACCCCCGTGATGCTGGGTACGGGAACGTTGAGAAGCAGGTTGGAATTCACTTTGCTATACAGGTCATAGACCAGTTCTACCCGCCCTTTCAGGATGCGTACATCCAACCCGGCATCCCATTGCCGGGACGTTTCCCAGCTAAGGAGCGCATTGCTAAAGGTAGACGGTACCTGCGCATTGACAATCGCATTACCGAGCACGTACGAGGCTCTACTCAACAGCCCAATGGAGCCGTAGTTGGCAATAAAGTTATTTCCCGTCACCCCGTAACTCGCCCGTATTTTCAAGTCGTCGATTTGGTTTACATTTTTGAGAAAACGTTCCTCGGATAGTCGCCATCCGGCCGAAAGGGAAGGGAAAAGGCCCCATTTTCGATTTTCCCCAAACCGGGAGGAGCCATCCCGGCGAATGGCGGCATTGAGGTAATACTTATCCTTGATGGCGTAGGTGAGTCTTGAGAAATACGACGCCAACGCCCACGCTGACTCCGTCGTCGTACCACTCACAATCTGCCCCGCATTGAGTGTCCTGACCAGATCATTGGGGTAGTTGTTGGTCCGGATTCGGGAGTCCGTTCCCATCGCGTGCTGGGCCGATTGTCCTACCAGCACATCAAGCCGGTGGTCGGAGAACCATTCCCTGCTGTAGCTGAGGGTGTTTTCCAGTACCCAATTGAGATTGGAGCTGGTGCCAAACTCGCCGCCGGGAAGGTTACCTGGAAAGATAACCGACGTGTAAAAAGCATCCTCCAGCGCATTATAGTCCACGCCGGTATTGAACGTATACGTCAGATTCTTGTCTTTCAGGAGATCCACGGAAACCTTGGCGTTGGTGATCAGGCGCAGGTTTTTGTCCGTGCCCCGGGCTTGTTCCAGCAAACTGACCGGGTTATACGCCGCCGAGGAGTTATACCCAAAATCAAGGAAGGAAGGGTAGGATCCATCCGGATTCCGTACCGGGAAAATGCCGGGTAGGGCCAGCGCACTGCCGATGGCCCCCTCGTTCCAGCGGCCGTCGCCTCTCACCTTGTCACTCACGGAATAGGTAGGCGAAAAATTTACGTTGAACCGCACCCGATCCGTCAAAGCGCCGTCCAGGTTCAGGCGGGCCGAGTAGCGTTTAAATCCGGTATTCAGGAGGATCCCTCGTTGATCAAAATACCCGGCCGAAACCATGTATTTTATTTTATCGCTTCCCCCGGCCGCACTGAGGTTATAGTCCGAGATAGGCGCTGTCCGGTATATTTCGTCCTGCCAGTCGGTACGCGTCCATTGCTCGGGCGCTAAAAAGTAGGGGGCAATCTGGTACAGGGCCGGTCGCGCGGAGTTGGGGTCGCTGGGACTTCCGCCCCGATCCACCCAGGCATTTTGAACGGCTTCGATCGCTAGCTCCACGTACTCATCGGGATTCAGCACATCCACTTTTTTCGAAAGCTGCTGAATGCCCGTATACGTGCTGAATTCAATCCGGGGCTTACCCGAAGTACCCCGGCGGGTCGTAACAATCACGACCCCGTTCGCCCCTCGGGAGCCATAAATGGCCGTGGCCGAGGCATCTTTCAGGATTTCGATCGACTCTATATCGTTGGTATTAAGATTACTTAATCCTTCCACGTTCAAAGGAAAACCATCCACCACGTACAGCGGATTGTTGCCGGCGGTGATAGACCCCGTGCCCCGGATCCGCACGTTCAGCGGAGCACCCGGTCCGCCGTTGACCTGCGAAATTTGGACCCCGGCTACCTGCCCCGTGAGCGCCTCCGAAAAGGAACTTACGTTAAAGCCTTCCAGCTTGGCCCGGTTAACGGAGGTAACCGCACTGGTGAGCTCTTTTTTACGCTGGGTCCCGTAGCCCACCACCACCACCTCTTCCAGGGCCCGGGTGTCGGGACTAAGGGCCACGTCCAGGGTGGTTTTGCTTCCTACCATGACTTCCCTGCTGAGGTACCCGACAAAGCTAAAAACGAGCGTGGCGGTGGCGTCAGGAACGTCCAATTGGTAGTAGCCCTTTCCGTCGGTCGTGGTACCGGCCTGGGAGCCCTTCACCAACACACTCACGCCGGGAAGTACCTCCCCCTTGTCATCGCTTACGGTTCCTCTGATCGCCAGGGCGGGCTTCGGTTCCCCAGCTGAAGCGGTGGTTCGGGGGGGCGTGCTTTCCTCCTGGGGCAGCAGGAGGATTCGCCCCGAAGCCATCTGATACGAAATGCCGAGGGGCCCCAGTAAGGTTTGTAACGTTTCCGACAGCGTCTTCGCCGAAACATGTAGGGTCACGGGTCGGTCAGCCTGGATATTTTTAGGACTGTACGCAAATTTGACAGCCGCCTGTTTTTCCAGTTGACGTAACACCTTTTGCAGCCCAACCCGCTCCGCGTGCAGCGTAATGGTCCGATCCATGACCTCCTGCGCCCTGCCTTCGTGTGACGCGTAGGCAAGACTCACGAAAACCACGGAAAAGACCAACTGAATAAAGGAAATCTTCATAACCCGGCGGAGTGGTAGTCGGAATTCAGATTGTAATTTTTTTTTCATACTTTTGAAAAGTTCTGTTTTTAAGAGAAAACAAGGGCACACCATCCTTCCCGCTCGCGTCGATCGGACCCGTTCAGTACGATACGCGGGGAAAGAGGTCAGGGTTGGTGGTGTGGCAGCACTACCAACTCCTTTTGATTGGTAAACGGGTCCAATGGCTGCTTTTAGCTCATAGTAGTCTGGTTAGAGAGTTGGGATGATGTTACGGATTTAGGGTATGGGCCTGGACGTTTCCCCATCGGGGCTTCAAGTACGCAGGAAACGCGGTCGCTAGTTCGTTTTTGGTGTTAACTTACCGTTACTTTTCAAAAAGCATCCTTCATTTACTGACAACCCGGTCCACTAATCAGGATGCGGGTACCTGTTACCTCGTAGGTGAGGCCATTCGAGCGGCATATTAAATTCAACGCGTCGTAAAGGGGTATACCAGCGACATCGCCGGTAAAGGCACAGTCCTCCAGATCGTCGTGCGCCAGGTCCATCTCAATGCCATACGCTCGCTGCAGGTGCCGGATAATCTCCCGAAGGGGCGTCTCGTTAAAGAGCAGGAAGCCCGGTCGTTTCGCGGACGCTATTGCCGTCGGTTCTTCGACCAGGCTCGTGAGCAGTTGTCCACGGGCCGGGTAGTAGGTGGCGCGTTGATTGGGGGTGAGCACGACGCCCCTGGCGGCCTTATCCGTTCCGGGCGGGGCCGTCGTACCGACGCGTTCAAATACGGATACTTTCCCGGTGACGACCTCTACGGTCAGGGCACCCTGGTCCTGCTCGGCCCTCACCCAGAAACTGGTTCCCAATACCCGGGTGACGAGCTTACCGCTGTATATAAAAAAGGGTTGATCCGGTTTGGACACCACCTCAAAGAACGCATCGCCCACCAGCTCTACTTCCCGCTGGTGGCCGGAGAAGAAGGCGGGGTAGTGTAACGAGCTCCCCGGTGAGAGCAGCACCACGCTATGGTCACTGAGCGTCAGCGGCTGAAGCGTATCCGAAGGATTCGTGTAAGTATGGAAAGGAGCGGACTGGAACCGGCTGGCCGGCTGCGGGTCGGCCCCTGGGGAGGGGGGCGTTTTTGCCAAAAACAGCCAGTACGTTACCGTCAGCAGTACCAGGGCCGCCGCGCCGGAATAGTAGACGACGGTTCTTTGCCAAAAAGGGAAGCGAACCGGATGAACGGGCGGCGGAACCGATTCCTCGGCCAGCGTTGCCTGCAAATTGTGCCATAGCTTAGCTTCCAGGGCCTGTTGCTCGGCCTCCGTCAGGGTAAGGGTGGAGTGGGGGTTTAACCGTTCAAACCATAGGTGAATAGTCCGGACTTCCTCTTCGGAACACATCCCTTGCCGGTATCGTACTAAGAGCTCCTGAATTTCCTGGTGTTCCATCGCTATCCGTGTAGGGTGATTAATGCCTACCCCACGCCAGACGACCCGCCTTGGCTCAGCGGCTTTTCACCGTTGGGGTATATGCTAAGCCGGATTACAGGGCTATTTCCCTAAACCAAATCAGTAAATACCAGAAATATCCTATTTTATAGGAGCTATTCGCCAAAAGTTAACCAAAAAGTACCATACTAAGGGAGGGCTAGCCGTGTTCCGGTCAAAGCAAGACCGCATAGGAGAGAAGGAGCAGTGAAATATACGCTTCCTCGAGGTAGAGCCGAATCGCCTTGCTGGCTTTGGTAAGGTGGTACTCCACGGCCTTTTCGGATAGATTTACGTGTTGGGCTATTTGGGGTACCGGCCAGTTTTCCAACCTACTTAACCTAAATATTAGCTTTGATTTTTCGGGTAGGAAATCCATTCCTTTATCCAGGGTCTCGATCAAATCGTTATAGGCAATGGTATGTTCGGTATTCCGGTCTACCAACGGCGAAAAAGCCTGATAGTATTCTACGTAGGCATTGACAGGACCTTTGGACCGGATATGATCAATGATTTCGTACCGAACGGCCGAAAAGAGATAGGCATCCAACTGCGTGATCTTCATCGTGGCCCGTTCTTTCCAGAGCCGGGTGAAGATATCCTGGATCAACTCTTCGGCGATTTCACGGTGCTGTAGTTTTCGGTAGGCTACCAAAAACATCCGGTACCAATAGGTTTTGTAAATGGTTGTAAAGGCCCGCTGATCCCCATTCTGCAACGCTGCGATGAGTTCTTGTTCCGATTCTGGGTTGCTTTCCATCGTTATGCGGGTTCACAGCAGCTACCTCCATGCCACTGATTTTCTCTAAAAGCCAAGGTTGTGGCCTTCTTAACGTTTTCCTTGTGTATTATTTTGGAATACCGGGGCGGCGGCTATGCGGCACGCTTCATTTTTTAGAAGGGTGTTCTTTTCATTTTCGGGTGGTTCCGGGCGCTTTGAGCCTGGCGACGATCGCGCTTTTTGTGGGCGACGCGGTCCATGACGGCGGTTTTTCAACCCGAAGGCCCGTGCGCGGTTTGATTCGCCCGGTTTTGAATGGCTTCCTGTGTACCTGGTTAGCGTTTCCCTTTTTATAAAGGCCGATGTATGGGAAATTTTAATTCCGATCCCTGTATCAGTCATGTCCTGTAGTTAAAAACGATCACTCCAAGCGCTTGCGCATGACATCGGGTGTGGGTAGCCAGGGTGTCATTGCCATAAAATCTCAAAACTTCCGGCAGAGAGAGCTGTTCACCTCCGTAACCGACACTTCTGGCGATAAACGCATAAAAAGCAACGGCAGATGCGCCACGTTACGACCGTAATTGGCAATTAGGCTCTTGCTCAACCGGTCGAGTACCATACGCTCCTCGAATAATGAGAACGCCTCCCGGCAGCCGGGTACCCATTCCTTCGCTTTACCAATTGTCGCGGTAAAATCTTCTTTACTGAATGTCATGAAATGATTCGTTTAATGAACTTTCATGAAAAGCGTTATTACACCATCCTGGTAGCCAGATCAAAAGCTACCGAAGGGTTAGTTCAACAGCCGTTTGGCATCAGGCGGGGTGACCCGGGCCGCCGGGGCGGGGCAGGCTTGGAGCTTTGCGCTTCTATTCAAATGCATCGCTTATTAACAGTTTTGTGCCGCGTTGGCGATCCGAGCCCGCCCGAACGCAAAGCCCGAAACCGATTGTGCGTCACTTTATTGATGCGTGAATTAGGCGGTAAAGTACCTATTGGTTTCCTGCTGTCATTGAATGAAAACAAGACTTTCGCAGCACTTGAGTCTTTATAGGGCCACTCATGGATCTATAAAGTACTTTATGCGGTATTTCAAGATTCCGGATGAATCTCATGTGTATAGCCCAGATTCGAGCTATCTTGGTCATTTATCTTGCCTGCAGTTGCTGGACCAGCCGTTTGAGTTCCTGTAGCTCTTCTCTGAGCGCCTGCGTTTCCCGCCCCAGCCGTTCGTTTTCAGCCTGGAGCTGAAGGGTGTACAGCGCCTGCTCTTCCTGAGCCTGCACCAGGTTGACCATCAGTCCCTGCAGGGAGCGGCCCTGGCTGACCATCTCCTGTGCCGGGGGGAGGCTGGGCAGGTGCTGGTGGATGGCAATGAAATCGGCAAGTTCACGGATGGAGCGGGTGGGGTGGCCCGGACTGAATACGAAATCGGCCCACTGGCTGACGTCGGTTACCTGTAACCGGACCTGATCGGCCGTGAGAGCCAGGGGGTAAAGTCCCACCCGGCCCTGTGCATCGACGCTGAGTGCGTGGCGGGTGCCACCAAGTTCCGATGCCTTCCCCTTCAGGTGGGCAAAGCGTAGCCCGCTTTCACCAGGGCGTCCTCCGGAAAGCACCAGGAAATCTTTTTCGTCCGCTTCAAGAAAAGTACGGCTTGAAAACAGGAGCTGGCCCGGCCCGTTGCTCCCACCCCGAATGTGAATGGCACCTTTCACGTCCAGGGGATACCGGGGGGAGGCCGTTCCGATCCCAACCTTGATGTGGGGATTCAGCGTATCGCCCAGAACAATGGCGTTGCTTACGGCTACCTTGGCGTTTGTGCCCAGGGCTACCACATTTTGAAGGCTGGATGCGAGGGGACCCACCGCCGTGGATTCAGCGCCGATGAAAACGTTGTCCGTGCCCGTGGTATTGACGGCTCCCGCTCGACGCCCCACGAAGGTGTTGTTGTTTCCCAGGGTATTGACTACCCCGGCACTTCGGCCCAGAAAGGTATTGAAGTTTCCCTGGGTATTTAAGGCTCCGGCCTGGGTTCCGATCCAGGTATTCTCCTGACCAATGGTGTTGGTGTAGCCTGCGGCCCGTCCGACAGCTACGTTGGCATGGCCACTGGTTGTGTTGGCACCGGCCACGTCTCCGATGAACGTATTGTTTCCTCCCGTATTGTTGGCCGCTCCGGCGTAATGGCCGATCAGGGTATTGCCAACGGCCGTTTGGCTGGAAGGGGTTAAAGCGGCACCCGCGTTAAAACCCACCCCCGTATTGGCGGAGCCCGTCCGGTGGGCAAAGCGTGTGGTACCGAACTTTATGACATCCTGACCGCTGGCTGCCATAGCCAGACAACCCAGCACGGGAATCATGAATGGTATTTTTTTAAACATAGCCTGATGAGTTAAGGGGTTTGCAGGGTGACATAGCCACCGTTAAGATGAAGTAAGGAGCCGCCGTTGGCAATGATGGTCTTGGCCTGCCCGGCGATCCCGTCCAGCGTGATGGCATGAAGCAGGTATACCGTATCAGTCAGCCCCGGAACGCGGCCACAGGCCCAGGTGGCCGGCGCATTCCAGGCTCCGGCCCGGGCCGAGACCAGCACATCCCCGGGCAGGCAGCCGGATATCCCCGTAATGCTGACGCTTCCGGTACTGCCGGAAGGACAATGGCGTTTGGAGCAATGGGCCGTAAAAGTACTGGTGTTCCCATAGATCTGAGGTGTTATCGTAAAGCCGCTTTGGCCGTTGGACCACTGCACCGTACCGGGACAGCCGTAGGCCGTCAGGGTGACCGTTTCTCCATAGCGTACGGTGAAGCGCGAAGCTGTAACGCCGATGGCATCGGCAGAGCACGAGTACACCTCTACGGTGACCTGGCCCAGGCCGTTGACCGGACACCCGGCCGTAAAACACTCGGCCGTGTACTGGGTGGTAACCGTAGGCGTAACGGAAATGGAAGGGCCTTCCTGCCCAGTGGACCACCGGATCGTACCGGGGCAGCCCGAGGCTGTCAAGGTGCTTGCCTGGTTCAAGCTGACGGCTCCGGGACTTGCCGTCACGCTGGGATTAGGGCTACTGCCCTGCAGCGTTTTGGTAAGCCGATTGCCGTTGGTGTCGTAGGCGAGGGTAGTGATCGTTTGAGCCTGCAAAAGGGACATCCCGATATAAAACGGGGCCCATGCCACCAGATAGCGTAGCAATACAAGTTTTCTCATGGTTTTATTTTGATAAATCTTTTCCCACTTCCTGCCCCATATAGCCCCAGGTTATACCACCGACAACACCTCCAATAAAACCTCCCACCAGGGTACCAACTGGGCCAAAGAATGACCCGGCCAATCCACCGGACTCTGCGCCGAGGATCGTGCCCGACCAGGCCCCAACCAACCCGCCTGCTGCCCCTCCCGTTGCAACCTGGGCATTTTTTCCAAAATTACCCCCATCTTGATGAACACCCACGCCTATTTGCGTTACGTTAACAGCGTGGCCAAGCGGACCGGATACGCGACCAATCTTTACTCCAAAACCGGCTAATGAATAGGTTTTTACGTGTTGATTGCCTCTAAAGGATCGGCCTGTTTCCGGGTTCTCCGGATAGAGTTTAAGATTATTTCCGACCGTTGAAGACCCAGTATGATTTTTTAACGACACAGCCGTTCGGTCGAACGCTAAACTTGTGTTGGAAACATAGTCCAATGACGAAGAATTTGGCAAAGGGTCAGTCGCCTCGATGATATGACGCTCAAAAGGATTTCCCCTGGTAAAATCAAAACCTGGCACCACGGAAAAACTGACTTTTGGTTTACTCTTGGATGAACCTGATGCATAGGAAGCAGGAGTCGTAGAATTTGAAGTAGAACCTCCAAGACCTTTTGCAATAACCAAAGAAGGCCCGTCCGAACTCTTGATCTGGCCCGTGAATGAAGAGGGGAGTTGATTTGTACTTTGTTGGTTAATAGCCGCTAGCTGATACGGATTTAATGTAAAGTTAACCTGGGATTGAGCATGCGTTAATCCTACCTGCTGAATGTACACCGAAAAGGAGCCGCCTTGATTTACTTGCTGGATATAGACCGGTGAACTGGTATACCCGCTCGGATCGGTCGCGTTTAAGGGATTATTCATGACGTAGCTGTACCGGTTGTAGGCCTGTAAATTCGCTCGATCCTGGACGAAAGGATCAGGGGAGAGAAAGCGGGCCAGGACGGGATCATACGCCCGTCCGTTCATGTCAATGAGGTTGAACAGGTCATAGTGCTCATGCTGGGTGAAGCCGCGCTCGTGTCCGGTGAATTGGGTTGTCAGCGGCGACCAGTCGGCATTCCGGCGTTGCCCCCAGGCATCGAAGCTGTATTCGGTGAGGAGCGTGCCGTTGGCTCCTGTCAGGCCGGTTACCGAGCCCAGGTGGTCAGTGAGCAGGTACTGCGTCTGGGAAGCAGTAGTACCATTGGCCGCTTTGTCGTCGATCCAAAGGCTGAGCCCATTCAGAAAATGTGTCGTCCGGCTGCGCCCGTCGGCGAAGGTTTCTACCTCCAAAAGCTTTCCTACGTACCGCTTGGTGCGGGTCAGGGTATTGCGCACAAATAGCTTTTGCATGACTCGCTGATGATCGGGCCCGTAGGTGATTTGCAGGTAGGCGGTATCGTTCGCTACCCGATTCGCCTTGTTGAACGAAGTATACTCGGAGGCTATATTCAGCGCATAGGAGCAAGGGATTCCTTCGGCATATAAGGCGATTGATCGCAACTGGTGGGGGCCGTTACCGGTGGATCCGTAATGGTACTTGCCCACGTCCGATTTGGAGGTGATGTTGCCCAACTCATCGTATTCCAGCATGATGCTGTTGGCTCCGGTAACCTGGGAGCTCGTCAGGCGGTTCAGTGCGTCGTAAGTGAAGGTTTCGGTTTTGTTTCGTTTTACATTGTTTCGCTCGGTCAGGTTGGCCAGCTCATCGTACTGGTAGGCAAACTGCTGCAGGATGGTCGTGTTGTGCCTAGAGGTGATTCCGGTCAGGTACCTGGTCGCCGGATCGTACTGCTTTTCGGTGACCACCCCGTTGCCAAACTGCTGGAGGGTGGTATTCCCGCGGGCATCGGTGGCCGTGCGCTGCCAGAAAAGCGCATTGGTGATTCCGTGCCGGAGTTCGGACAGAAATCCGTGCGCATTATAGACGTACTTTACCTTCAGACCCGTGGGGTAGGTCAATTCCTGCACGCGCCCCTGACTATCGTAGGCGTAGGTACTGGTATAGGTCTGCCCGTCAATTACCTGCTTTTCCTGATTAAGTCGCCCCAGGTTGTCGTAGGTATAGGTTGTCTGGGAGCCGTAGCTGGTGACACTGGCTAGCTTTCCAACGGCTTTATTGCCCATATCGTACTGCCAGGTCGTGGTGCCTTCCTTTTCCGTTCGTTTTATTAAGCGTCCGAGCTTATCGTACTCCATCTGCACTACGTCACCGTTGGGGTAGGTCTGGCCCGTCAGCTCCCCGAAGCCGTTGTAGGTGTACTGATACAGACCCATGTCCGGATCGGAGGAGGCTGTCTCGAAGCCCCGGGCGTCGTAGTCGTGGACGATGGTATTATTCATCAGGTCCCGGGAGGCTACGGGCTCCCCCGCCGGATTGTACCCGTAAAAGACATTATGGCCGTCATTCCGGCGCGCTTCCAGGAGTTGATCCTTCGCGTCGCTAACGGCTACGCTGGTTTGCCCTTTGAAGTTAGTAGTCATCACGAGGGGGCCCGCGTAGGTGATTGAAGCCGTGCGAAGGCCGCCGGCTTTGGTTTCCTGGAGTTTGGCGGTGCGGCCCAATAGGTCATTTTCCCGAAGGGTATAGCCCCCGTCCGTTTCTCCTTCAAAGTAGGGGTAGGTTTCCTGCGTCTGGGTTGAAGCGTCCCCCTGTCGATACGTCCGGTCTACGACGGAAAAACGACCATCAAAGCTTTTTGCTCTGGTCTGTACGCTTCGGCCGTAAGCATCCACCTGTTCCAGGAAAATCTGTCCCGCACTGGTTTGTTGGTAGGTAAGCGAGACGGCGTTGGGGGGGCTCTTAAAAAGACTGACACTGGCCTGCCGGTAGGCGGTGGCGATCCAGGTTCCATCCGGGGCCGTTTGTTTGGTAAGGCGGCCAAAACCATCGTACTGGTAAGTCGTGACCAGGTTGTTGGGATCAGTCGCGGTCAGGAGGTGGCCCCACTTCGGATCGTAAGTGGCTCTGAATACCTGATTGAGCGGGTTGGTTTCGGTTAGGGTGAAACGTCCGGTCGCATCGTAGGTGGCTTTGTTGGTCCGGGTTTCGGCCTGGGTACCATGCCAGGCGGTCAGGTCCTGCTGAATACGATTGCCGAAGGCGTCGTAGGTGTAAGTCGTTACCTGCTTTTGCTGGTCGTTGAGATTCGGGAAAGCCGTTTGTTGGGTAACCAGTCCCGTAACGGCGTCGTATTCGGCGCTGCTTTGCCGACTGATGGTGGTCTGACCCGTGCCCAGATGAAACTGGGTCGTATGGGTAGGAAGGCCCAGCAACCAGCGGTTGGTATCGTTTTGGTAGGTGGTCTGAATCGAATCCCGGAAGCCATTGGCATAGTCGGTAACCTGGTAGATAGGATTGCCGTATGGATCCAGTTGCTGCCGGACAAAGCGGGTCTTTCCGGTCACGAAGTCAATGGTTTTCTGTATACTGTAGTACGCCAGAAAGCATTTGGCCCGATTTAGCTGATTGCCCGGAGTTGTGGTAGGATAGGGAATCAGGGTAGCCGTATTTTCCGTCACGGAGATCGGGCTGCCATCCGCGTAGAAACGCTCCGTTTTCAGCAGCGAATGCCCGCCGTAGCGCCAGCTATCTATTCCCTGCCGGAAGGTTTTTATGGTATAGATACCCGTCGTAGTATCGGTTTCGATGATTTTTGAGAAGCCCCGAAAACCCCGTCCCTCTATATTCAGGGTAGCTCCTTCGTACCGATACGTTCGGGTCGTTTTGTAGCCATCCGGCGAATTGACCCTCGCTTTGGCCGCAACGCTTAGTGCGGCCTGAAAGTCAATGACCGGGTATTGTATATTTCCCGTCCGTTGGTGAAAATCCCGATTGAGCAGGTTGTCGTACTGAATCGTGGTGGTTAGGTGGGAACCGTCGGTAATCTTCGTGATCAGGATGGTATTCTTCTGTCCCAGGGGCAGAATGAAGGTTTTATTCTGAGCCGCATCAAAGTAAAGGACATCAGCCACCGAGCCTTTCAGGAAAGGGCCGATTTTATACCAGTTGCCGGTCTTGAACATGGTGGGAGGATACACATTGCTGGCCTGGGTAGCCGGGGCAAAGGTGAAATCCCCCTGGTTCAGAAAAAGCACGTTGTTCCCGTTGGTTTTCTCGTAGAAGATTAGATCCATCAGCCCGTCGGCGTCGTGGTCGAGCTGGAGAAGGTTCGGATAGGTCGTGACGACGGGTGTGGTTCCCAGTAGGGGTTTATGATCCAGGGCGCTGTCAAAGGTGCCATCACCCCGGTTGGGCACGATACGCAGAAGATTTTCCGAGGGCAGGTAGTAGATTAAATCCGGAAGTTTATCCGCATTGGCGTCAAAGAAGAGAGCCGTGCCGGATGCGGCCCCCATGAGCCCGGGGGTAACGGTATTCCGAAGGTAGCTGCGGTACCCGACCCGGTAGTTGTTCTGCCGCTCGACGAGTGAGGAGTCCACCAGCACGGAGCCGGTAAATACGGTTAGGTTTTGGCCACTATTTTTATCATAAATAAAAAGTTCAGAGAGACCGTCCCCGTTCAGGTCAACCAAGTGGTGATGAGGGTTGGCATAGGACAGGCCCGCATTGTACCCGGGGATGCTCGAATACTCTCCCATTTGGTAATAAACGGCGTATTTGTCACCCGGTATATCGCTGACAATTTGCGAGGTCCCGATGACAGGCTGTCCCGAGGAAGTATAGGTCAGCACGGTCTGGTCGGAAATGGCATCGCCCGACACATCGGCAAAAAGGGGAAGTGTAGAACCGTAGATCGCCGAAACGGAATAAATAAACGAGCAGGCGTAGGGATTGCCCGGTATAGCCTTGGACAGAATGAATTCAAAACCCGTGTTAACCGGGACGGGTACCCCTGGGATGTACTGTAGTTTGCTCCAGTTCAAAACCACGTCGTCCACGTTATCGCCGTTCAGCTCGGCGACGAAGGGGCGGCGGTTCAGGAAATCACTCAGCGAAGCATCCGATAAAATTTGGGGGGTGGGTGGTCTGACTTCCCCGGCAAAACTAAAACCACCCTGCCCGTTATTGATGTAAAATTGGTAAATGGTGGTTACCGACCACTGATTTACCGCCGTGGGCGTTGGGATCCGGTTGAAGATGACGTAATCCTGCAGTCCATCACCATTAAAATCCCCGATGATATTGGTGGCATTGGAAGCAAGCGTTACGGCCTGGCCCGGACTTCCCGTTTCCTGCTGCCACTGAAAAGTGGTTGGCTTAAAGCATTGTCCGGTACCGTCGCATTCCGTTAGCGAGCTGAGCTGGGAATAGCGATTAGCCACGTAGGCAAGATTATATTGCCGGATCAGGGTATTTTGTGCGTGCACTTGGATGGCTTTAAGCCTTCGGGTCAGGGTGGTTTTTTGCTGAAACCGTTGCCCGTACAGAGCGGTTACATCGGGCCGGGTCTCATACACAAACGTTATTTTGTTGTAGGGGGCCAGCCCCCCGGCCACGTTGCCGGTATATTCAATGGATTCCGGATAGGCTTCTCCCGTGGTGGCATCCTGCAGGTAACGGAAGGTCATGTAGTTTCCCCGGCGATCTTCAATCCGGTTGACCAGCCACTGGACCCCCACCTGTTTGGTAGGGTCGATTACGCGAGCATTGTCCGCAGTGCCATACTCGTAGATAAGCCCCGATTTTGCGTAGGCCTTGAAGGACTGGGGGGCTCCGGTGGTTGGGTTGGCGTATAGAATGACTTTGGTAAAGCTTTGCTGCTCCGTGTAGTAGACGGTCTGATCCTTGCCGTAATTACCATCAAACCGCCTGTTGGGCAGAATGGATTCCGGAGCCAACACCAGGCGGCTGCCGTCCAGCGCGTAGCGGTCGTCTTGGGTGTAGCTGACGTTCAGGGCAACGGCCTTGGTTTGATTCGTGGCGGTAACGGTTTCATCCTGCGCCCGGGTGCGCCCTGTGCGGGTAATGGCCGATAGCCCCTGCAGACTCCAGCCCAGACCCAGGGGGCCATTTCCGCCTAAACTACTATACTGGAGCGAGAGTTGGGGCTGCAGGCCAGCGGTACCGGGTGGGGCAAACAACGGAATGGTATAGGTGGCCGCTCCGGCGTCTGATACGGCGAAGGATCCCGACGTATAGCCAAAATCCGAGCCCGGGACGACTTCCTGCCCCCGAACCTCCCATACGGCAAGCAGCAGGACCCCACAAAAGGACAGCCAGCGCAGATTGCAGGGCGGACGGTTAAGAAGGGGCGAGTACACGGGAGGGTTGGATTGGGAAATAACAAATGTATCGCTCTGCAGCGGTAAGTTGCAAGCATCTATTTCATTTTTTGAAGCAAGGTACTGCACCATCTTAGCACTACCCCTTCCGCATCCCGGTCTTTCTCCCAGGTACCTCCACCGTCCACCGGAGCGGATTTTCCCTTCTCACATGGGATACTTCATGAAAGTAACCCTGTGTAAACCAGCAAGGCACCCCCTATTTTTAGGGGGTTGACAATACCAAATAGGTTTCGTACTATTAGGGAAAATACTAACCTCCTACCATGAAGAACCTTTTCTCCTTCGGGCTACTCGGCGGCCTCTGCCGAGGTACGCCGCTTTACGATGCGCTTTCCCGGGCCGCCCTGCCAGATACTACCCCCGTTTTGGATACCGCACCAGGTTGCTGGATGGCAGGTTGGCGCTTCACCCACTTGGGCGAGGCTAGTTTCCAAGGGCTCGGGATATCCCTATCCGTCATCCGCGCCTTTTTCCTTGACTTTACCCTAGAAATTCACGGTGGGGCAATAGTAAGTCGAAGACGTAGCCTTTGCTAAGCCAGAAGCTTTTATAAAGGGGTAGGAGCGGGGCGGAGGGTCAATTGGGCACGAAGGGAATAGGGGCTTTTTTGTGAATATCTTTTACTTGCTACGTTTACAATCGTATTGAAATCATTTGTAGTCGTTTACGAACGATTACAAATGGCCCGCCCAAAGCGAAAATAAACGACACTAAGTACATTTACACAGATGTTAGGGCTATTTTTAAATAACTAACAAAGTTGAATTCTATGTCAGAATATAAATCTTTTAACTCTAAATCCTTTACATCATGCAAACAATTGAAGCAATTAAACCAGGTCCAAAGCCAAACAAGAAAGACGGGACACCTGACGAGCGAAGACGTGTTACTCCAGAAACTAGACCTAAACACCCAGATTTGAAACCTCACAAGCATAAACCTGGGGACTCAAAGTGAAATACAATTAAAACAACAGCACATAAAATGGATGCGCTGTTGTTTTAATGGACCTATTTATTGCTAGAACATAATAAAATAGGAAGCCAGAGAACTCACTTCGGCGTGTGTGGCAAAAGAGGAATTGGCGTTGAATGCTGGCAATGCAATTATTAGCAATGTGTGCATACCAACTTCGAAAATGTGTTTTCGACTTGTTTTCTCGAAAAGAGGGCAAAAACGGACAGACAAGAAAAGGATGTAGTTGCGCTCGGGCAGCTGTTTAGCGACTATTTTTTGAAAAACAGGCAAGAAACAGAAAAAAGCGTGCGGTCATTGCAAAGAAAAAAACTAGACCTAACATTGTATAAACGTCACCTCGGCCGACGGCCTTCGCCGCCGTTTAAACGAATCCGTAATCCGTCATTCGCGGATTTTTCCTTAATTTGGTCCTAGTAATTCACGATGGGGAGTAGGGAGTCGAAGACTTACCCTATGTTCAGCCACCCATTTTTTATAAACTGGCGGTAGCAGGGGGGAGTGAGGAGTGATAGGTCATGGTCCTAAGCGGCCTCACTGGGCTACTTTTTAAGGTACCTTGGATGAGTTAATGCTGCCTCTTCCGTTTCCGTCCATTCTCAAGGTACCCTCACCACTACCCGCCGGAGCGAATTCTCCCGGTTCCCAAGGGGCGCTTTACGCCATAATCCCCAGCTTGCCAGGAAGGTACCCCCTAAAAATGGGGGATTGACAATACAAAATAGGTTTCGTACTATTGGGAAGAAATAGACCCCTCCCATGAAGAAACTACCCCCGTTAGGATTACTCGGCAGCTACTGCCGAGGTAGCCCGCTTCATTATGCGCTTTCCCGAGCGGCCTTGCCAGATACTACCCGCAGTTTAGGGTACCGCGTCTGGTTGCTAGGTGACGGGTTTGCGTATTGCCAAGTACTTTGGCGAGGCTACTCACAAAGGACTTAGAAAATCCATCTACTGTATCATAGCTTAATCCATATTTTACTTGGAGGTTAGTAAGTCGAAGACTTACCCTATGTTTAGCCACCCATTTTTCTAAACGGGCGGAAGCGGGGGTATACGGTGATTCTCATAGGAGGTATCATCACATGTAGGTAAAACCCCCGATCCTATTTGCCCAACATTTGAAAGAACTTGACTATGACCAATGAACAATTCAATGCCATGTCCTTAAAAGCGTTCTTTTCAGACAGGATGGGAAGCGCCTATGACAATGCACCAGGGTACTTGGTAAATCCAACCCAAGCCCAGGATCCTATTTTTAAATTAGCTGAATGCACAGTTTCCATTGAGAAGTCTTCTTCGGGAGCTATTACAGCGGAATCCGTAAAGCTTTTCAATGTATTGAAGGTGTCACAGACGAAACTCCGCAGCTCGCTCTTTCCGGGCTTGATTGCCGGTATCTTGGGAGCAAAAATGGATTCTCCACTCACCATTTTACTTTCTACCTTAGGCTTAATTGCGAGCTTCTTGCCTTATGCAACGAAAACCTTTTCTGAGCTAGACGCAGAAGTACTTTATGCGATCTACTCATTGCAACAAAAAAAAGAAGAGGGGGGGATTCGGGTTAGCTTGCCCATTCATTGGTCTATTTTTGGTAATGATGGCAATAATGCAGCTGATGCGTTTAGCCTAGACGAAATTCAGCATGAATACAAAACTATATTTAATTCATATATTTCGCTTGAACGGCTTGTGCCTTCGCTGGAGGTATTGGTAGAGTACAAAACCATTGGTGTACTCAATGGTGAAAAAGTATATCTTGTGGAAGAAATTGAAGTGAATAGACAATGACAGGGACAAAAAGTAGATTGATCGCTAATAGGAAAATTAAAGCCTGTAATGAATAGGGTTTAATAACGCGATGTAACATTGCCTGTTGCTGTAAAAGATAATGCAATTTGGATAATACCTACCTTTACAATTATGAACGTATTAAAATTGGGTAGCACAGGCAATGATGTCAAAAAATGGCAATATTTTCTAACTGGGCAAGGTTTCTACCTTGGTGCTATAAGCGGTGCCTTTGATGAAAATACTTTTGAGGCAACAAAAAACTTCCAAGGAAAGTACGGTTTAAATCCGGATGGAAAAGTAGGTAATTTTTCGGTTGGGCAGGCCATGCTCTTAGGGTTTGGACTACTTGCTGACGAAGAAAAAGATATTACAAGCGATGCCTTCCCCCCTAAACCTAATTTCCGACCTTTAGCCTCTAATGAAGAAAGGCAAAAGTTATTTGGCCGGATTGAATATATTTCTGAACCTAAACCGGATAATCCTGAAAATATTAAAATTATAAATAACTGGGAAAGAGATAATATTATAAAAGTAAACGTAAAGCAGCTGAAGCAAATTAAAGGTACTGAAACGGTTTATTTTCATAAAAAATGCGCTAATCAACTCGTAGCGCTTTTTGATGATTGGGAAAAGAATAACCTCTTGCATCATATTCTGACGTGGGATGGAGCCTATAATCCTCGTTTCGTCAGAGGAAGCAAATCGGATTTAAGCAATCATACGTTTGGAACAGCGTTTGACATCAATTATGCCTGGAATAAACTAGGAGCTGTTCCTGCGCTTGTAGGGCAGAAGGGGTCCGTAAGGGAATTGGTTGAGCTTGCGCATCAGCATGGATTCTATTGGGGAGGTCATTTTACAAGAAGAGACGGGATGCATTTTGAAGTTGCTGCCATAGTGGGTTAAACGGAGTAATTCTATTTTCACTATACGCTCAATGCTTCAAGGTTAGTGACTAGGGTAAAACAACATTATAACTTGAATAGAAAGCGTTAGAACAGCTACTCAATTGGAAAAAGTTTTTGATATAGCAACAAACGTTTCAACACCACTCATGCTGGCAGGCTTTTTTTGCGGCCGCCTTTTTCTTTATTGCGCGACAGATCATAAAGGCGAATATTTTTCCTCAGCTGACAAAGCAGCTTTCGGGCGACATCATAAAGCTAATTATTCAGAGACTATTTGCCTTGGCCCTAGTTGCCATGATTCTAGGTTTTGCCGGTTATACGTTTGGGCAATTTTATCCTGTAGTAAATAGTTCGGCCGAAGTGAAAGAGCATTATGCGGAACCATCAGATGATTTGTTAAAATTAAGTGTAAATGCTATATCAGTGGTGAACTTTGCACCAAAACCCAACCTGAAGAATCTGACGTTAACTTTTAAAGTGGTACCTAATTCCAAGGATAAGTTCGTGCCATTAAAGACTAAAGGTGAATTTATAACCATTGATTCCTTAAATAAGCCAACAACGTATATTTTTGAAGTGAATGCTGACGACGAAGGGGTCAAGCCGCAAGTTGTATCCTATATTACACTGGATGGCTTCATTCCTCGTAGCGAATATGAAAAAATACGACACTCTAATAACTACAAAGCGCAGTGCATACTATATTATGACAGCGATATTATACCGACGAAAGTAAGCTATAGGACAGCCCTATTCTTACTTAACCGGACAACCGTCAAAGACTTTTCAGAGTGATATAGACATCCATAACGCACCAAAAGCCGCTACTAGAGTCGTTTCCCCATGGCGGCTTGGCCATTGAATGCTCAACTACGTATAGGCGCTGAGCTACCTGCCGCGCAACGAAATCAAGCGGCTGGATGGTGATTACTTTGAGGAAGGGTAGTGGTTAGAAGATTTTACAAGGCTAAAAGGTACTTACAACGCCCCCGGACTTTTCCAGGTACCCACCTCCCCCAGAGCGTACTTTGCACCCTAATCCCCAGCCACCCGGCGGCTCCTGCCTAGGTACCCCTCTTTAGAATATGCTTGCTCTGGCAGCTGTGCCAGAACCACCCACCATTAAGGTACCTTGCCAGCTTGCTGAACGACGGGTTTAGCGTAATCCCAAGGTACTTTGACGAGGCTTTGGGGTG
This sequence comes from Rhabdobacter roseus, assembly GCF_014202275.1. Classification (GTDB taxonomy): domain Bacteria; phylum Bacteroidota; class Bacteroidia; order Cytophagales; family Spirosomataceae; genus Rhabdobacter; species Rhabdobacter roseus. Next base: position 42,609 of record NZ_JACHGF010000002.1, read on the forward strand.
TTTATCTACTCTATCGTAGCGTATGCTTATATTTTTCTACTAGCTAGCTGCGGAAGGGATTTGTAAGTCGGAAACTTACAGGATGGATATTTGTCCACCCGTTTCTATAAATGGGCGGAAGCCGGGGATTCTGAAAAGGGCAGAGAGCCTTTGACCGTATGGTCTGTAAGACCATGGTCATGGTGAAGCGACGGGTTTGCGCACCACCAAGGTACTTGGGAATGGCAGAGAGATTCATTCCTGGGGGAGCTATAAATGGTGTATGTTCTGAGCACACAAAGGCTCCCTCTTTGTTTTTTACTTTGACTACTATTCTTTAATTAAATGAGCACGATATAAGATCACTAATAGTGTCCTTTCAAGGAATGTACCTTTATGAGTTCATCAGTTACTTCGTAGACGAGCCGGTGTTCCTGATTTATCCTGCGCGACCAGAGACCCGATAAAGTATGTTTCAAGGCTTCTGGCTTCCCGATTCCGCTGAAGGGTGTTTGTTGAATTGAGGCTAGTAGGGCCTGGATTTTAGTTTGCATCTTTCTATTACCGGTTTGCTTCCAGTAATTAAGATCTTCTTTTGCTTTGGCAGAAAAGGCAATTTCCCTCATTTCCAAAGATCTTCGACGGCTATTACCTCATATTCACCGCCTTCAAATTGTTTTTTACTTTCGTTGATCTTCGCTACGAATTCCGGGTCATAGGGTTTTTCTTCGGAAATAATACTGACTTTTAGGGCTTTGGCTACAGCTTTTAAAGCCTCTAGCTTTTCCCGGTTATTGGAGCGTATGATGAGTGTTTCCATAAAAAACAAATGTTTGGACTTACTTGGCTATAACATAGGGAACCGGCCTGGGGTTCTATTTAATTGGAATAAGTTTCTCCGGCCAAGACTTGCTTATGGCCAGAAGTAGGTCTTGGGGAGGCTGTCGCAGGCAAATCATGGCCTTTGGGCGATCGCTTAGAGAGGGGAAGCCAGGGATGGAAGTACCTAGTGGGGCACACCTATATCGCTTCCCCGACTATCTTTCTGACTATATTGGGTACTTTTTAACGTATCTGCACCGCCCTCGCCCTTCCCCAAAGTACCCCCACCACTGCCCGATAGCGCGGACTTTCCCGGCTCCCAAGCGGTACTTTACACCCTAACCCCCCAGCCTGCCAGCTAGGTACCCCCTAAAAAGGAGGGATTGACCATGCCCAAGCGCTTTCGCACGATTGGGACAAAATAACTCCCCTTCCCAGGCAGAATTCACTCCCCGTACAGCCACCCGGCGGCTTCTGCCGGGGTACCCCGCTTCAGGATACTTGCTCTGGCAGCTATGCCAGAACCACCTACCGATTAAGGTACCTTACCAGCTGGCTGGCTGGCTGGCGCTGGGCTTGCGCACCGCCCAGGTACTTGGCCGAGTCTACTTTCAAAGGACTTGGAATATCCATCTACACTATCATCGTTTAATCCGTATTCCACGGTGAAGGTTAGTAAGTCGAAGACTTACGCTATGATTAGCCACCCGTTTTTTATAAACTGTCGGCAGCGGGAGCCTTGGGGGCAACGGCTCCTTAGCTGTTATATCCTCCACTCTAGCAATTGATTTATCCTATTCGGCCCTAGACAAAAACCGAATAGAAGTGCTGCAATCGTACTAGGCCGTCTTAAGCCCTTCTTCCTTCGGCCAAAAATGGCGAATACCCGAGCGGTTCACCTTCCGCTCAGCGTACCAAACTTCATAGTTCTTTTACAAATTGACCCAAAACTGGGTGGTATTCCCCAAAGCCTCCGATAGCTTCACGGCCAATTCCGGACTGATTCCGGCGCGTCCATTCACAATAGTCGACAGATTGGCGCGGGCTATACCTAAGCCTTGGGCGACTTCGGTAATCGTCAGACACCGTTGCTGAATGTACTCTTTTCGTAGTATCTCGCCCGGATGTACCGGGGGTAAGCCTCGTTTTAGCATGTCAATTCCTCTTTAATGATAATCAATATAGTCCACATCATGAATGTCTCCTTCCGCAAACCGGCCTTCAGGTTATGAAAACGGGTTATTTTTCGGGTCTTAGTTTTAAGCGCTCGACTTCCTGGGTGAGCTGCTCGTTTTTCTTATTCAGCTCAATCAGATACAGGGTAAGTTCTTCGATCTTTTCCAACAGGATCGCCTCGGTCCGGTGCAGGTCGTTGCCTTGCTTGACCATTTCCTCGGCGCTGGGCACACCCGGCAAATGGCGGTGCTCCTTGATGAAGGCCTCCGTCTCGTTCAGCGACCGCAGCTTATAGTCATCACGGAAAACGTGATCCCGCCATTCGTCGGTGCTTTTAAGAGCCACCTTCACGCGCTCGGTAAGAATACCCTCCGATACGTAAAGCTGGTAGCCGGTTGGCAAGGTCTTGAATCCGGAGCCGATGAGTACGCCCCCGCCGTTTCGGTTGAGCAGGTGATCCTGTGCGGTCCGCTCCCAGTTGCTTTCTCCGGCGGCTAGCGCTCGTGCTCCGGCGGTGCTGGCTTTCATGACGTTGCCGTTGGCATCCACGTAGAGGGGATAGACCGTGCCGGTGCTAGTGGGTAGGTTTTCCAAGCGCACGCCGGTGGCGGTGGTCCCGCCCGCGGTCACATGCAGGCGGGCAGTGGGAGCGTTGTTATTTATGCCGACGGCTGTTCCAGCTGCACCTAAAATAAATGAATTATTTTGAGAGACAACAGCATTATAACCTATGGCTGTGGCATTTGATAAGTTCGGTACACTTGCATTTGAATTTGTGCCGATAAATGTATTTTGAAAGCCCGTAGTGTTGTTACTCCCTGAGCCAGTTCCTAAAAAGACATTCCTATAACCGCTAGTATTATTTGTTCCAGAGTTTGTGCCAAGACTGGAATTGCTAAACCCTGAACTGTTAAATAGTCCACTTCGATAGCCAATGAAAGTATTCCCAGTACCATTATTAGGGACGGTAGCTGATAATCCTTTACCGGACTCAAACCCAATGAACATATTAATATTATTCGTTGAAAACTGCCCCGCCAAATAACCAATTGCAACATTATAGTTTCCATTGGATTGTTGACCGGCACCTGTTCCAATGTATGTATTGATCTCACCAGTTGTATTATCCCTTCCAGCCAATGGTCCAATAAAAATATTTGCACGACCGGTAGTATTATTATTACCGGCTTGTGTTCCTAATATGACGTTGTCATTTCCAGTTGTATTACTCAATCCTGCATTTATCCCTATCACTATATTGCTAGCCCCTGTAGTTAAATTTCCTCCTAAGTTAGGGCCAACTAAAATATTGTTATTGCCTTTGAGACTTAAAAAACTTTGATTATTGATTCTATATGAGCTTCCGGAGGACAGGTTAATGTCCCCGTTGACGTGCAGGCGTTGTAGCGGCGTGGCCGTCCCAATGCCCACGTTACCGGGTAGGTAGTTGATGTGGGAGCCCGAAACGTTCCAGAGGGTACTACCACTGCTCCCGGCCGAGTCTTTGACGAGGATCATCAGTCCGTTGGCATCCAGGGAGAGTACCTTGCCGTTCCAGGGGGCGGTGGGGGAACTGGCGTTTAGGGCGGCGTGCCGGAGCCCGGCGTTACCCACCACCAGCGGTTGCTGGGCTGGGGTGATGATCTTGTTTTGGGCCTGGACGGCGCTGGTGATCAGGACCAGTAGAGCAGAGAGGGTAAAGCGATGCTTCATCGAAGAAGAAGGGTTGGTGGGAGTTAAGAATTTAGCTGAAAATGCGTATTCAAATTCTGGGGTTAGTCGATAGTGCTGGCAAGGGAAGTCTGCATGGTAACTATGTTCTCACACTAGAGGTTTAATCCTACTTATTCTGAAGCTCCTGTTTTAGGCTTTCAACCTCTTGGGACAGTTGACGAATTAAAGACATCATTTCTTCCGTTCTAGTTTTTAGGCTTCTATTCTCCTTTTTCACTTCCAGCAGGTAAAGTGCCTGTTCTTCGATTTTCTCCAATAGCAGGGCATCCGTTCGGTGCAAGTCGTTGCCTTGCTTTACCATTTCTTCGGCGCTGGGCACACCCGGCAAATGGCGGTGCTGCTTGATGAAGGCTTCCATCTCGTCCAGCGACCGCAGCATGTAATCATCACGAAAGACGTTGTCCCGCCACTCGTCGGTGCTTTTGAGGGCCACCTTAACCCGCTCGGTGAGGATCCCCTCCGACACGTAAAGCTGGTAGCCGGTTGGCAAGGTCTTGAAGCCGGAGCCGATGAGTACGCCCCCGCCGTTTCGGTTGAGCAGGTGATCCTGTGCGGTCCGCTCCCAGTTGCTTTCTCCGGCGGCTAGCGCTCGTGCTCCGGCGGTGCTGGCTTTCATGACATTGCCGTTGGCATCCACGTAGAGGGGATAGACCGTTCCGGTGCTGGTGGGTAGGTTTTCAAAACGTACGCCGGTGGCGGTGGTGCCACCTGCGGTCACATGCAGGCGGGCGGTGGGTGCCGTGTTGCCAATGCCGACTTTTATTTGATTTCCTCCAGTTGCTCCTAGTACAATTGAATTAGACGAAGTTACAGTTGCATTTGAACCAATAGCGGTAGAATTTGAAATACCTTGAATAATATTTACATTGTAACCAATAGCTGTGTTTAAACTACCGGTATTGTAATATCCCGCATTAGCTCCAATAAATGTATTTCGTTCTCCGATATTGTTTTCAAAGCCGGATTGGTGTCCAATGTAGGTATTTTGGGCACCAGCCAAGTTTCTCCGACCGGAGCCCGCTCCAATAAAAGTGTTGTTCCCTCCGCTAGTATTATCCGCACCTACAGAATAGCCAATGAATAAATTGTTATTAGCGTTTGAATTTCTACCCGCAAACGTCCCTAAAAATACATTACCAATACCACTGATATTTGATCTGCCTGTATTATTTCCAATAAATATATTGAGACTGCCTACAGTATTAGCATAACCTGTGGAGTCACCCAGAAAAAAATTATCGGTGCCACTAACTATTGGTGCCACATTAAACCCCAATAGAGTATTTCTTACCCCTTTGCGCAATAAAAAGACTGAATTATTAATACGATAGGCACTGCCAGTTGAAACATTGATATCCCCGTTGACGTGCAGGCGTTGCAGCGGAGTGGCCGTCCCGATGCCCACGTTACCGGGTAGATAGTTGATGTGGGAGCCCGAAACGTTCCAGAGAGTACTACCACTGCCCCCGGCCGAGTCTTTGACCAGGATCATCAGCCCGTTGGCATCCAGGGAGAGTACCTTGCCGTTCCAGGGAGCGGTGGGAGAGCTGGCATTGAGAGCCGCGTGCTGGAGCCCGGCGTTGCCCACGACTAGCGGTTGCTGGGCGGGAGTAATAATCTTGTTCTGGGCCAGGGTCGCGCTGGTGGCCAGAAGTACCAGTAGAACAGGGAGAGTAAAGGGATGCTTCATGGGATAGAGAGTGAACGATTGAATGATGCCTCTATTCGTGCGGCTAAAATTCAAAGCCGTTATTGCGCGCTTTTTAGTCAGATTACAATGGGTCGGCCTTGCCTCGGAGGAGTTTTTGATGACGCCCACAGCTTGGAACACCTTACTTTTTTGGGGAAAGTTGCTGCTGCAATCGCTCGACTTGCAGGACCAAATCATCATTTTGTTTGGTAAGCTTATCCAGCTTCTGGGCCTGCTGTTCATTTTTCTTATTGAGTTCCAGCAGGTACAGCGTGAGTTCTTCGATTTTCTCCAGCAGCAGGGCATCCGTTCGGTGCAGATCATTGCCCTGCTGGACCATCGCTTCGGCGCTGGGCACGCCGGGCAGATGGCGGTGCTCCTTGATGAAGGCCTCCGTCTCGGCCAGTGGTCGCAGCTTATAGTCGTCCTGAAAGACATGGTCCCGCCATTCGTCGGTGCTTTTAAGAGCCACCTTGACCCGCTCGGTAAGAATGCCCTCCGACACGTAGAGCTTGTAACCGGCAGGAATCGTTGTTAACCCGCCACCAACAAGTACCCCTCCCAGATTGGTATTATAAAGATTTTGATCGTTGAGTTGCCAGGAAAATTCAGGCGTTTCCAAGGTACCTTGCCGGGCGCTGGATGAAGCGGAACGAACAATCTGACCCGCTGCATTTAGGTATACGTTGTATAAGGTCCCGTTCGCTATCGGCACTTCGTTTAAATTTAGGCGGATGGTGCCCCCGTTGAGATGCAGCTTGTCGAGGGGTGTCGTCAGGCCAATTCCCACTTTGATGGTGGGGTCTCCCAGCACCAGACAGTTAGAACAGGCTACGGTGGCAAAAGCCCCAATCACCGTGGCCCGGGCTAAATTATTCGCTGCGAAATTAGCCCCATTGCCCAAAGCGGTATTTTCGCTGCCCGTCGTATTGGTAATGCCACTGCCGTTTCCCATGAACACATTCCGGATACCGGACGTATTCCCCAGACCAGCATTCGCCCCTAAAAAGGTATTGCCTGCTCCCGAAGTATTATTGACTCCGGCATTACTTCCCAAGAAGGAATTCCCGTTCCCACTGGTGTTGGCCTGCCCGGCCTGAAAGCCCAGAATGGTATTATAACCTCCGCTTACGGTACTGGCACCAGCCCTAGAACCGATCATGACATTATGGCTCGAGCTGTTGGCGGTAGAGATCGTGCCCACCCCGGCCTGAGTACCGATATAGGTGTTGTCAGTACCGGTAGCGTACCGCCCCGCTTCAAAACCAATCATTGCGTTGGACGAACCCGAAGTGTTGGTTCTGCCCGCCGAAGTACCTACGTAGACGTTCTGAATTCCTGTTGATACAACCGAGCCCGCGGCTACTCCCAGTACCGTATTGTTTGTCCCGGGGACAGAAAGAAACGGCATATTATTGGTACGTAATCCACTGCCGGAGGACAGGTTGATATCGCCGTTGACGTGTAGACGTTGTAGTGGTGTGGCCGTCCCGATGCCCACGTTACCGGGTAGGTAGTTGATGTGGGAGCCCGAAACGTTCCAGAGGGTACTGCCGCTGCCCCCGGCCGAATCCTTGACCAGGATCATCAGCCCGTTGGCATCCAGGGAGAGTACCTTGCCATTCCAGGGGGCGGTGGGGGAGCTGGCATTGAGGGCGGCGTGCCGGAGCCCGGCGTTGCCCACCACCAGCGGTTGCTGGGCCGGTGTGATGATCTTGTTTTGGGCCTGGACGGCGCTGGTGGCCAGAAGTGCCAGCAGAACAGGGAGGGTGAAGGGATGCTTCATCGCAAAAAGATAGAGTTGGTGGGGGCAATGGATTTAGGTTTTTCTTTTTCTACTGGCTAGTAGTTCGCTTGATCCAGGGGTTTCCTACTATGAGAACTGAAGGAAGTTTCGGCTGACAATCAATTACTGAAAGGCGAGTAAACGCTTATTTTTACTTGGACAGATATTTTTTCAAACGCTCCACTTCCTTGGAAAGCCGATCATTGTTCTCCGCAAGCTGACGGATCACCGATTTCATGTCCTCTCCTTCGGTCTTTAACGTCGAATACTCCTTCTTCACTTCCAGCAGGTAAAGCGTGAGCTCCTCAATTTTCTCCAACAGCAGGGCATCCGTTCGGTGCAGATCGTTGCCCTGCTTTACCATTTCTTCGGCGCTGGGCACGCCCGGCAAATGGCGGTGCTGCTTGATGAAGGCCTCCGTCTCGTCCAAAGGGCGCAGCTTGTAATCATCGCGGAAGACGTGGTCCCGCCATTCGTCGGTGCTTTTGAGGGCCACCTTGACCCGCTCGGTGAGGATCCCCTCCGATACGTAAAGCTGGTAGCCGGTCGGCAAAGTGTTGAACCCGGAGCCGATGAGCACCCCGCCACCATTGCGGTTGAGCAGGTGATCCTGTGCGGTCCGCTCCCAGTTGCTTTCATCGGCGGCTAGCGCTCGTGCTCCGGCGGTGCTGGCTTTCATGACATTGCCGTTGGCATCCACGTAGAGGGGATAGACCGTGCCGGTGCTGGTAGGTAGGTTTTCCAAGCGCACGCCGGTGGCGGTGGTGCCGCCCGCGGTGACGTGCAGGCGGGCGGTGGGAGCTGAAGTACCAATACCAACATTTATACCGGAGGAACCTAAAATAATAGAATTGCTCTGGGCCACGGAAGCATCATAGCCTAAGGCTACAACATTAACTAAATTGGCGCTTGCAGCATTGGATTGGTTGCCAATGAAAATATTATTATTACCCGTAGTATTATTTTTCCCTGCTTCAAAACCGATAGCAATATTATTTTTCCCACTGCTATTGTTATATCCAGCATTATAGCCTAAAAAGATGTTAGACTCTCCTGACGTAGTTAGCCTCCCCGCATTAACCCCAATCATTACATTATTAAAGCCTATACTATTTGAATACCCCGCATTGGTACCGAACAATAGGTTATTGTAGCCACTGGTATTTGAAATACCCGATTGGGGACCTATGAAAGTGTTATTTCTTCCATTTGTATTTGCCTGGCCCGATTGATAGCCGATAAACATATTGTTATAACCTGTACCCGTGTTAAGGCCAGCATCCCGGCCTAGAAAAACATTATTATAGGCAGAAGTGCTCGCCCTCCCGGCATTTACGCCTAAAAACACATTATTATACCCACTCGTATTATCACGACCTGCGTTTGTGCCAATGAATAAATTAAAACTACCAGTACTTAGTGAATTAGCTATATTAACCCCTATAAAGGTATTTTCAGTGCCGATGGTCCTTAGGAAGGGTACGTTGTTAATTCTCAGCCCACTTCCAGAGGACAGGTTGATATCGCCGTTGACGTGTAGACGTTGCAGGGGCGTGGCCGTCCCGATGCCCACGTTACCGGGTAGGTAGTTGATATGGGAGCCCGAAACGTTCCACAGGGTACTGCCGCTGCCCCCGGCCGAGTCTTTGACCAGGATCATCAGTCCGTTGGCATCCAGGGAGAGTGCCTTGCCGTTCCAGGGGGCGGTGGGAGAGCTGGCATTGAGGGCGGCGTGCCGGAGCCCGGCGTTACCCACCACCAGCGGTTGCTGGGCGGGAGTAATGATCTTGTTTTGGGCTAGGGCGGCGCTGGTGATCAGGACCAGCAGGGCGGGGAGGGTAAAGCAGTGCTTCATCGCAAAGAGGAAAGTTTGGTGGGAGCTAGGAGTTATATATATATGGCTGTTCTAAATGCTTGGATCGGTAGATAGGCGAGGGAGGGCTGCTGTTAGGAAAGGAGTCCTCCTCATTTCCCGTGGATTTTTTCATTCTTGCCCTGTGACGGCTGCTTTAGGCGTTCAATCTCCTTCGCGAGCTGACGCATCAAGGCCCTCATCTCTTCACCTTCAGCCTTTAACATCAGGTTCTCCTTCTTCACTTCCAGCAGGTAAAGCGTGAGCTCCTCAATTTTCTCCAGCAGCAGGGCATCCGTTCGGTGCAGATCGTTGCCTTGCTGGACCATTTCTTCGGCACTGGGTACGTCCGGCAGGTGGCGGTGCTGCTTGATGAAGGCCTCCGTCTCGGCCAACGGCCGCAGCTTATAGTCATCGCGGAAGACGTTGTCCCGCCATTCGTCGGTGCTTTTGAGGGCCACCTTGATCCGCTCGGTGAGAATGCCCTCCGATACGTAAAGTTGGTAGCCGGTCGGCAAAGTGTTGAATCCGGAGCCGATGAGCACGCCGCCACCATTGCGGTTGAGCAGGTGATCCTGTGCGGTCCGCTCCCAGTTGCTTTCCCCGGGAGCTAGCTCCCGTGCCCCGGCGGTGCTGGCTTTCATGACGTTGCCGTTGGCATCTACGTAGAGGGGATAGATCGTGCCGATGCTGGTGGGTAGGTTTTCCAAGCGCACGCCGGTGGCGGTGGTGCCGCCTGTGGTCACATGCAGGCGGGCGGTGGGTGCTGTGTTGCCAATGCCGATCTTTGCCAGATCTGACCCTAAAATCACGGAGTTACTCTGGCTAACTTTCGCGGCGGCCCCAACGGCCGTAGCGTTGGTCAGGTTAGGAGCGAGCACGTTGGATTCAAAACCAATCAGCGTGTTGGAGTTTCCGGTTTCGTTCCCTAATCCGCTATTACTACCCAGGAAGACATTGCGAAATCCGGATGAATTATTCAATCCGGCTTGTGACCCCAACAGGATATTGTTTGACCCGTTATTGACCTGCCCCGCCCGGTAGCCAATGAATACGTTGACCTGTCCGTTATTAGGGGTACTGCTGGTGCCTTTTCCCGAATCATGGCCCAGGTAAAAATTATAGCTTCCGGTTGCGTACTGTCCCGCCGAATTACCGGCAAAAAAATTATAGCTTCCCGTTGCGTACTGCCCGGCAGAGGTGCCGATATTGACGTTGAGGGAGCCGGTTTGGTTGGCATGGCCCGCCGCAAAGCCAATGCTGATGTTGCTGTTTCCCGTGGTGTTGGAATACCCCGCTTGGGCACCTATAAAAATATTTCGTATGCCGGTATTACCGGTCCCCGGTGTAAATCCGCCTCCCGCGTCATTCCCAATAAATACATTATGGGTACCCGTGCTGAAGTTGATGCCAGCATTGGTGCCAAGGATGGTATTGTTGGATCCTGGTGCTCTCAGAAACGGGACGTTGTTAATTCTCAGCCCGCTTCCCGTGGAGACATTGATATCCCCGTTGACGTGCAAGCGTTGTAGGGGCGTGGCCGTCCCGATGCCCACGTTACCGGGTAGGTAGTTGATGTGGGAGCCCGAGGCGTTCCAGAGGGTACTGCCGCTGCCCCCGGCCGAATCCTTGACCAGGATCATGAGCCCGTTGGCATCCAGGGAGAGTACCTTGCCGTTCCAGGGGGCGGTGGGGGAACTGGCGTTTAGGGCGGCGTGCCGGAGCCCGGCGTTGCCCACGACCAGCGGTTGCTGGGCTGGGGTGATGATTTTGTTCTGGGCCAGGGTCGCACTGGCGACTAGAACCAGCAGAGTAGGGAGGGTAAAGCAGTGCTTCATCGCAAAGAGGTAGGGTTGGTGGGACTTGGAAGGCAACGTAACAATACTAAGCAATTTGCCAGAATTCTAAGCGCGGCTCTGGAAAAAATACCGTAAAAAGCGAGGGAATTAGCCTACATTCCGCGGAAATATCAAATTGGTGCCAAGGCGCTGAAAGACAGGAGGCTGACCCCAAGTAGCAATGAGTAAGAAAAATATTGTATTTTTTTGGATGATTTTTTTGGAACCAATACCAAAATAGCTATATCTTGCTGCAAGCTCTTCTTTATGAGCTGCCTCGCACTTCATCCTTTGACGAACTCTTTCATTCGATCGCCGCTAGTATAGCGGACCATACGATCGGTATGGACTGGACGCGCATGAACTCAACAAACCCTATTTTATAACCTCTATCTAACTACGACTATGTCCCCCTTAAAAGATCCCTACCGTCACTGCTCCGCTCGGCCCTGTCCGGCCTCCTAGCGGTTTTTCCTTCGTTTATTCTTCACGTGTATACCCTACCGTCAGCGGCTGACGGGCTGGTCTGCTGTATCCACCGTTTCCTGCTCTTCCTATGAAGCAACTCTCTCTTTTACTGTGGTCCCTGTGGGGATTAACCTTGTCGACCTACGCCCAACTGCCGGACCAGGTGTCAATTACCCTAAGTACCGACGGTGACTTGTCCCTGGTGGGAAGCCCCCGCTCGGATAAGGTCTCGACGAACCAGGGGCAGAAACCCGAGAAGGAACGCCTTATCAAACAATTTGGCGAGTCCAAGGAGGTAAAGATTTTCACAACGCCCGCGGATGTCCAGAAATCCAAGCGACACGAAAAGCTGGAAGTAAACATTCCGACCCGTTCCAGCGTACGCTTTCGCACGCAGGAGGGGGCAGTTACCCTTAGTGATTTGGAGGCTTCCCTAACGGGGCAGGCGCGCCGCGGCAGCCTGGTGCTGAACCGCCTGAAGGGGGAGGTAGACCTGGTCCTTGACCAGGGGGATATTCAGGCTACGGAGGTCGAAGCGCGGGGGCTCCTGATTGCCCGTCAGGGAAACATTCACCTCACGGATGTGACCGGTTTGGTGGACGCCCGGGCCCCGCAGGGTCGGCTCGCCATTACCATCGGGCCGACCTACTACAAGAAAAGACCCCAACCGCTGGCCATCGAATTGGAAGCGGCAGATGTGGAAATTACCAGCGCGCCCTACGGGGGAAACATACGATTAGGAAACGGTTCGCTGGCCGTTTCCAAAGTCAGTGCCCCCCTAAGGATTGAAGCGGATGAAGCCTCCATTTCCCTGCGGGAAGTAGGCGCGGCGCTCACGGTAAAAAATCGAGGGGCGATCAACGTACAATTAGTTCCCTTCGAAGAGAAGTCGGGGGAAAGCCAGGATGTTGCTATTGAGGCCCAGAACGGGGATGTAACCTTAGAACTAGCCAAAAACTTTGTGGGTACCCTTCAGCTATGGTTTACGGAAGACAATCCAGTCAGTACACAAGCACCAATTACCAGTACCATCGCGCTGGGGACCGCCGATGTCGTAGAAAATAGCCAGAATGGAGGAAAGGTGCTTGTGCGGGAAACCTTCTACTGGGTGATCGTGGGAAGAGGGGCGGGCCCTTTGGTCGTCGTGCACGTGACGAACGGAAAAATAACCCTTAAAAATTGACCGAAGCATGAAAAACTGGACACTATTTTTCCTCTTGTTGATAGCGCCCTTTGTGGGTTTTTCCCAAAATTTGTGGACTGGCAATGTGAACAGCGATTGGAACGAGGCTGGAAACTGGTCACTCGGCACGGTGCCGGGCCCTACGACGGTCGTACATATTAAATCAACGGTCAATAAACCGTATCCGGTGCTGAGTGGGAATGTAGAAATTGACTCCCTGAACATGTATACCAGCGGGTCGGGGGGGGCGCTTTACCTAGGGCCCCATGAGCTTAAAGCAGGGGTATTTTTTGGGGCACATTCTCATATTTTTTCCGAGGGGGGGACGCTACGGATATCCATGCTCCGCCTTTGCAGTGGGATGAATTTTTATGGGAACCTGACCCTTCGTACCGACCATGGGGTGCTCGGTAGCTTGGATGCGGGCAATACCTTTCACGGTGATTTAACGGTGTATGCCAACCCGCACATAACCGGCCCCTCCTGCTGGCCCTGCGGAAGTTTAACGTTTAGCAATACTTTCCCGGATACGTTCAGAGGGAATTGCGTCTTTATCAAAAAGAATGCGGGTAGTCTCGTATTTGGAGTAAATCCGGTTCACATCGTTTTCGAAAAAAAGGTTACGTTCATCGACAGCAGCAGCACCGGTATGAACCTGGGTTTTACCCAGAGAGGGGGCTCGGTCACCTTTTTGGATAGTGTTTTCTTTCGTGTGAACAACTCCTGGGTCAGATTTCAGGGCAACTTTGATTTTCAGGCACCGGTGACCTTTCGTCAGACCGGAGGAGAAATTGAACTGACCAATTGGACCGATGCGGCAAATGTAGCCAAACCAACCTACATTCGATTTCGCAAGGATGTCTTGCTGGATTTGTCGGGGGGCTCCCTGGCTTTTGGTAGCTGGCCATGGAATAATGTAATCAATCGCTCCGTCATTGACTCGGGAGGGACCATTCGCCCGGTTGGGCAGGGATTTCGCGGGGGATCACTCTCCCTCCATACCATCACGATCCATTCTCCGCACACGCAGATCTTGGCGTCCACCAATTCCCATACTGCCAGTATAAGAACCAAGGTTATTTTCAATAATGCGGAAGTCCACGGAAGCATCCAGGTGAAGGCCGATGACATTGATCTGATAGGCACAACCTTTTTGGGCAAGGCCATCCTGGAGAAGGGGGGCTATGCCGCACAGCCCAATAGTAAGGGGGGCAATACCTTCTATAAACCCGTCGAGCTGATCAATTCCGGCGGTTATGACTGGAATTTGGGCGTAGAATATTCTAATGTGTACCGGGATAGCGTGCTCATCTCCCTGAGTGGCACGGGCCACCACCAGATGGACAGCAACCGAGGGGCTCGTTTTAAGGTGGGGAAATACGGATCGCTCTTCGAGGGGCCGGTCCGTATTATAACGGCAGCGACGCATTCGGGCGATATAGAACTAGAAAGCAATGGAAATACGGAGTTCAGGGACATGGTCGATATCAGCGGGTTCAAGAGCGGGCAGCTTACCTTTACGAACAGCCAGTTTCGGGGGGTGGGGCTAAACCGAACGCTAGCGTCAGCCCATCCCGACATGAAACTGGTCTTAGACGATCGTTGCCTGTTCGAGGGGCCGGTATTCATCCAGGTACCCCGCTTTGGCTCGGATTTCACGACCTTCCAGAAACCGGCGGTGATCCAAAAGACGGGACCCGGGGACGATACCAGCGTGGGGGGCAACACCTTCCACGGGCAGGTGCAGTTCCTCAACACGGCCGCTTCGGGCCAACTGCATCTACTCTCCGGCGACGATAAACTCATCAAGTAGCATCCACCTTCCTTTCCTATGCCTCAACGTATATCCCTCCTCAAAGGTAACCGGGCTCTCCTGAGAGCTCTATTTTTCCTGGTGCTGATCCCTGCCGGCGTGAAAGCCCAGTTTCAGAAGCCGGACGTGAACATGCCCAGTCCGAACGCCGCCAGCCTGGGCCTCTACGGGGAAGTCCCCGTGTCGCTCTACACCGGAACGCCCTCCATTGACATTCCCCTCTATACACTCGAAGAGGGCAAGATCAAGGTGCCCATCAGCCTGAGCTACCATGCTTCGGGGGTGCGGGTCAACCAGCACCCGGGTTGGGTGGGTCTCAACTGGAACCTTAACGCCGGGGGAGCCATCACCCGGGTGGTGAAGGATCTTCCGGACGATAAGGACTTATCCAAAGCAGGCGTCGAAAGGAAGTATGGCTACTATTTTAACCAGGAAATACACAATCATTCTAATTGGGATTCAAAACTACATATTCAATTTTTAATTACATACGCTAGGAGCTCTGGAGCTGCGACCTTTGCCCAAATGGATACAGAACCTGATGAGTTCTCCTTTAACTTTATGGGATACAGCGGGAAGTTTTATTTAAATGGAGAGGGCAAGTGGCAGGTGCGAAGCGATCAATACGTTCAGGTTGAGCTGATGGAAGAGGTGATGCTGGATGTGCCCGATGATATGAATTTACCCCCGGACCGGGACCATTCCTTTGAGGCTCAAGAGTTTGAGGATATCAAGAAGACCTTCAAAGGATTCATTCTTACGACCGAGGATGGGACCCGCTACGAGTTCGGTGGTCAGGCCAGCGCCATCGAGTATTCGGTTCCTTTTTTTAGTCAATATGAATCGAACTGGGAAGCCGATTCCTGGTATTTAACGAAGATTACTAGCCCAGAAGGACAGCAGGTGGTGCTAACCTACGAGGTGTCTCCGGCGGGACAAGGCAAGTACATAGGTACCTTTGCCCCTTCCGTTTACTTTGTCCCCTCTACCTGGACGGATATGGAGCCATGGGGGCTCCAACCAATACTTAATTGGCTTGGGGTAACATCCGGAGGAGGAACAATACCTTGTATTGCGGATATGAATATGGGAAGAGCCACGCAAGGCGTACTTTACAATGGACAACTCATTCGGGCTACGTATTTGAAACGCATCGAAAGTGCTACGACCCGTATCAACTTCGATACGGCCCCTACCGTTGAGCTGAAATACGCCAACCGGCTCTTTGAAAATCACATGATGGACGTGTGGCGAAACACGGGGACCGTCTGTGATATGTTTCCCTACCTCTACCATAAAAATGAGTACCAGTGCGGGCAAGAAGACAATAACGATAGTTTATCTACCGTTCTGCGTCGGGTACTGGACCAGATGGTCTGGCGGCAACTCAATAACCTTGAAGTGGTGGAAAAGGCGACGGATAGCCGGGTCGCCTACCGGGAGCTGCACTACACGGCTACGGAAGCCGAACGCCTGCGACTGCTGTCGGTGCATTTTCAAGATAAGGCCAATCCACTCTGCGCCTCCCGCTACGATCTGGACTACTACCATACACCGGGCAACGAGCTACCGGATTACCTGGACGTGGGAGACCAGACCGACCATTGGGGCTTTTTCAATAAAAATGCAAAACCCCTGGGGTCACCAGGCTACCTGGCCAGCATCAATAGCGATCCTGACCTGCCTACTTCCATGCCCCTAAAAATGGCCATCTTCCAACAGTTTTATAATCATAAGGAAGCCAGCGAAGATATTCTCGTGCTACAGGAAGGGAGCTTGCGTAAAGTTACTTATCCCACGGGGGGCTACTCGGAATTTACCTACGAGCGGCATGCGGCTAGTCAATACCTACACGCATGGAGGAATGGGGATCTTACCCTGATGTCCGAAGCTGATCTGAAAATCGGGGGACTGAGAATCAGGGAAATTAGCAGCCACGATGGCACCCTGGCTAAAATTCAACGCTATGAATATACGGATGGAACAAGCTCCAGCGGTATTCTGGCGGGCAAGCATCAGTACCACTGGCCGGAATACCGGGTAGAAGCATCGACAAGCTCCGATATCACGTATTACCGAGAAGTTTTTTCCTACCAGAACCTGCTTCCGACGGGCATCAATGCCCAGGGGAGTCACATTGGTTACCGGCAGGTCAAAGAGGTGCAGTCGGACGGTAGCTACACCCTGCATCGGTTTACGAACTATGAATCGGACTACCCAACCGATCGGCTGCGCCACATGGATGTGGCGGTAGACCTCTCCAAACGGATGCAAAGCGTAGGGGCGCAGTACGATCCCCGTATCGACCGATCCTGGGAGCGGGGACAGCTATTGAGCCAGGAGATTTACAACAGCGCCCATCAGCTATTGCTCCGTCGCCAAAACAGCTACCAGCGGCTTTCCTCGGATTACGTCCGATCTGCCAGCGCCAGTTCTTTTGTCGTGTGTCGAGCAAACCCGGAATTCGCACCAAGCCATGCGCGGGTGTATACCGGATTACCTTACCGGTACGAAACCCATCTGTTTCGCCGGGTGCGCGAAGAAGTGTTTCAGCACGACGTAGAAGATCCGACGGCCTACTCCCTGGACGTCACCGAGTACAGCTATAACCAGCAGGGCTTCCCCGTGGACGTCAAGCACACGCGCAACGACAGCTACACCCGCACCAAGAACCGCTACGTAGGTGACTACGTTTTCTCGCACCCGGCCCCCAGCTTTGCCGATCCGCAGGCCGAGCTCCTGCACCGCATGCAGCAGCGGGGGATGGTCGGCCGCCTGGTCGAGCAGCAGGTCTGGAACAACCAAACGCCCGGCGTCAGCAGCCCCACGGGCCCCGAGCGGCTGGTGGAAGGTTACCTCAATACCTTCCGGGATTACAGCAGCCCGGCCCAGCTAGCGGCCGGACAGCTCAACCTGCAGGTACAGCACACCCGCCGCTTCGTCAGCGCCACGCCGCCCACCTCGGCTCCCCTGTCCAGCCTGGGCGCGACGGGCAGCGTCTACGCCTTCACGGCCGATAGCCGCTACACCAGGACCGAAGTCGAGTTCGCCCCCGACGCCACGGGCTATACCGCCTGGGGCGAGCCCCAGCATTTCAGGGGGGCGGACGAGATCTGGACCACCTTAGACTGGGGAACCGGGGCCCAGAGCAGCCGCCTGCTCGCCCGCAGCCAGGGTGCGCTCACGACCACCTTCGAGTACAGCCAGCCGCTGGTGGGCGTTTCCAAGATCACCGATCCGACCGGCTACTGGAAGACCTACGAGTACGACGGCTTCAATCGGCTGCTCCGGGTGAAAGACCCCCAGGGCCGCAGCCTGCAGGCCTACCGCTATTTCCTCACCAACAGCCAGGGCTGTCCCTGATCCCGCCGCCATGCCAACCTCCCTCCGTTTTCTTCCACTGCTGCTGGGCCTGCTGCTGGGCCTGAGCACGCTCAGCCAGGCCCAAACCGCCAACCTCTGGACGGGCCAGACCGACAGCAACTGGCACAACCCGGCCAACTGGTCGCTGGGGCTGGTGCCCAACGCCTGCCACGACGTCATCATCCAGGGGGCCACCTCAGCTCCCGCCCTGCAGGGTGACGTGCAGCTGCACGAGCTGTACCTGCTGGACGGGGCCTCGGTGCTCACCAACGACTACGACATCTACCTGGGGCTGGGCCTGCCCTTCACGGTGGTAGCGCACGGAGCCACGCTGCCCTGCGCCGACGGCCCCGTCTTCCCCCTGACGGCCACCGTCACGGGCCCGGACACGACCGCCTACCACTACCTGTGGATCGGTCCGGCGGGCGATACGCTGCAGACCATCGACCAAACGGTGGCGACCGATACCCTGTTCATCAACAGTCCGCAGACGGGCGTCCGGCGGGACACGGCCGGGATCGTCGTGTTCTTTCAGGCGGGCTTCTCAGTGGCCCCGGGGGCCGACTACCTGGCCGTGATCAGCCAGGCGCAGCGGGCCACCACCCTGACGGCCTCCCGCTCGGGGATCTACACGCTGATCGTCACCGATCCGGCCACGGGCTGTAGCGTGCAGGATACGGCCCTGCTGCGGCGGGAGGGGGCCCCCACCCTGGCGGTGACGCCGCCCGCCCCGCTGAGTTGCCTGAACGAGTCGGTGACGCTGCGGGCCACGGCCAGCCTGACGGGCGGCAGCCCCGGCAGTCCGCTCTACAGCTGGGCGGGGGCTCCGGCCACCGTTTTGGGCAGCACCCAGGCGGTCAGCCAGCCGGGCTCCTACGTGATCACCGTCACCGACCCCAACAACCTGTGCAGCACCGTCGATACGGTGGAAGTCATAACCAACCAGACCCTGCCCCAGGCCACGCTGGCGGGCGGGATGCTGAGCTGCGATCCGGCCCAGCCGCTGGTGCTGCGGCTGAGCGGGCAGGAGCCCGTCACCGCTTCGGTGCTCTGGGCCAGCGGAGCCACCACCGACAGCCTGGCGGTGAGCCAACCCGGCAGCTACACGGTGACGGTGCGGCACCCGGTTTCGGGCTGCACGCTGACGCTGACGGCGGAGGTCACGGCCAACCCGCTCTGCGCGGTGGCCGAGGGCTGCGCGCTGCCGCCCCTTCCGGCGGGAGGAGGCCTCACCTACGAGCGCTGGGAAGGCCAGCCCGGCAGCCAGGTCAGTGACCTGAACCTGGCGGTGGCCCCCGACACAGTGGGCGTACTCACGAGCCTGGAAGCCCCCAGTCTGGGGCAGTCCAACTACGGCGTGCGCCTGCGGGGCTACGTGGTCCCCCCTACCGGCGGGACCTACACCTTCTGGCTGGCGGCGCACGCCGACGCCGAACTCTGGCTGAGTACGGACGAGGATCCCCTGCATAAAGTAAAAATCGCCCACCAGACCGGCCCGGTGGGCGCGCGCCAGTACGGAGCCACGCCCAGCCAGCGCTCGGCCCCCGTAACGCTGGCCTGCGGGCAGCGCTACTACCTGGAGGTGCTGCACAAGCAGGGCAGCGGCAGCGATCACCTGTCGGTGAGCTGGCAGATCCCCGGCCAACTGTGGGATACGCTGCCCGTGCCGGGAGCCTACCTGACTCCCTTTGCTACCTGCGCGCTGGCCATCGAGGGCGACAGCACGGCCCTCTACCTGGGCCAGACCCGGGCTTTGCACCTGGAGCGGCCGGGCGGGCTGACGGAGCCCGTGGCCTGGAGCAGTTCCTACGCCCACTACGTCAGCAGTCTGACGGCCACCGACAGCACCGACAGCCGCAGCGGCGTGGACACGGTCTACGTGCGTCCCGGGGCGGCGGGCACCTATACCTACGCGGTGCGCAGCAGCACCGACGCCAGCTGCTGGGCCGAGTACCGCCTGCGGGTCATCGACCAGGCCTGCGCCTGCGAGGACTGCGACCTCCCGGCGGTGAAGGAGACCGACTACCCCAGCCTGGACGGCAGCCAGCCGCTGAGCGGTAGCCACAGCTACGTGGCCGAGAGCCTCTACCGCACGGCCGACGGCAGCTCGGTGAGCCAAACGGTGACCTACCTCGACGGGCTGGGACGGCCGGTGCAGCGGGTGCAGGTGCAGGCCGGGGGCTACGGGCCGGGGGGCGCGGCTCCCACCGACCTGGTGCAGCCCATCGTCTACGACGCGCTGGGACGACAACCCCGGGAGTATCTGCCCTACGCCGGGGCCAGCAGCGGGGGCCAGTTCGCGGCCGGGGCCGTCGCGGCCCAGGCCAGCTACTACGGCAGCACGCTGGGCAAGAGCGGGGCGGCCTACGCCCAGCTGCAGTACGAGGCCTCCCCACTGAATCGGGTGGTGGCGCGCACCGCGCCGGGCAGCAGCCAGCCGGTCACCTACCGCTACCGGACCAACCGGGCCGGGGAGCTCTTCCGGCTGCAGGTTGATTTTTCTACCGAGCCGCTGCGGGTGAGCACCTACGCGGCCGGGTCGCTGCGGGTGGTGGAAACCACCGACGAGGCGGGGCGGCCCACCACCGAGTACCGGGATCTGTTCGACCGGGTGGTGGGCCAGGACGTGGGCGGACTGCGGACGCACTACGGCTACGACGCCCGCGGGCAGCTGCGATGCGTGGTGCCGCCGGGGGCCGTGCAGTTGCTCAGCGACGGGGCCAGCCTGGACCCCTTCGCCGGGGATTTGCTCTTCGCCTACCAATACGACGCGGAGGGCCGCCTGACGGCCAAGAAAGTACCCGGATCGGGCAGCAGCACGATGACCTACACCAGCCGGGACCTGCTGGATACCAGCACTGACGCCAAGGGGCAGGTGCTGAGCTACACCTACGACACCCTGAACCGGGCGGTGACCGTCTCGCTGAACGGGCAGGAGATCACCCACCACTACTACGATACCTACCCCAGCGACGATTTCGAGGCCAGCCACGCCTTCGGGCAGGCCCGCAAGACCAACACCACGGGCCTGGCTACGGCCACCGACCAGCGAGTGCTGGGCAGCAGCACGCTGCTGCGCACGAGCACCTACTACGACGCCGAGGGACGGGTAATCCAACTCTCATCCCAGAATCACAAAGGGAGCGTGGACCGCAGCTCCCTAAAGCTGGATTTTAGCGGGCAGGTGCTCGAAGAGCGGCAGACGACCCGGGGGCTGACGCTACTGACGCGCCGCTCCTACGACCGGGGCGGGCGCGCCAAGGCGATCTGCCAGCAGGTCTACGACGAGCAGACGCCCGAGGCGGGCAAGTACTGGGAGCCCGTGGGGCGCTACGCCTACAACGGCATCGGGGAGCTGACGGGCAAGACGCTGGGCTGTGGCATCCAGCGGGTAGACTACGCCTACAACCTGCGGGGCTGGCTCACCAGGATGAACGATCCGGCGCAGCTGGCGGCGGGCAAGGACTTCTTCGGCATGAGCCTGACCTACGACGCGGTGGGCAACATCAGCGGCTGGCAGTACCGCTCGGCGCAGCGGACGGGCCCCTACACCGAGGCGTTTTCGGTGACGGCCAAGGAGCTCTACCAGTACGGCTTCACCTACGACAACCTCTACCGGCTCAAAACGGCGGGGCTGACCAAGGCCGGAGCGCCGGTCTATGCCCTGGGTGGAACGGACAACGGGGCCATGGACTACGATGCCAACGGGAACATCACCAGCCTGCGGCGCAGCTTTCAGGGCAGCGTGGTGGATGAGCTCAGCTACGTCTATACGACGGGCTCCAATCAATTAGCGTCGGTGGCCGACGGGGGTACCAATCCTTCCACGCCCAACGAGTTCTTCGGCAGCAACGCCAGCTACGGCTACGATGCCAACGGGAATCTCATCAGCGACAGCGGCAAGGGCATCAGTAGCATCAGCTACAACTACCTGAACCTGCCGCAGGCGGTCACCCAGGGCAGTCAGACGATCGGCTACACCTACGAGGCGGGGGGACAAAAGCTCAAAGCGGATTTTGGCAGCGGGAAGGTCTACGACTACGTGGCCGGGCTGGTGTACGTCAACGACAGCCTGGAGTTTATCCCCACGGCGGAGGGAAGAATCCTGCCGCCGGGACGGGCGGTGAACCCGGGTGATACGGTTACGAACAAATTTTACCGCTACGAGTACCAACTTAAAGATCATTTGGGTAATTTAAGGGTGGCGTGCCGCTGTGAGGAGAAGCCTAATGCCACGATGCCTTCTGAGGCCTACGTGCCGATCGTAGTACAGGAGAACCATTACGATCCCTGGGGCTTGAGTTTACCGCTGGATACGCTGATAGGCAGTCCTGCGGACCGCTTTACCTATAACGGCAAGGAGAAGCAGGGGGAACTGGGTTGGCTGGATTACGGAGCCCGGATGTATGATGCGCAGCTTGGTAGGTGGGGTGTCATTGATCCAATGGCGGAGAAGTACTATTCATTTTCTCTCTATAATTATTCGTTAAATGATCCTATTTTATTAAATGATATAGATGGTAGAGATATTGATGTAAGTAGATTTAATAGTAAAGAAGAGCAGGAAATTCTGCGAAAGTTTCTTACAACTAAAGAAGGGTACTCATTTTTTGCCCAGTTTGCTAATAAAGGGGATAAAGTTGCTGGGGTGATATTCAAAGCAACAGGATCACATGCAAAAGATTTATTGGTTATACAGTCCACTGATCATGTCCACATGGTATACGATAATGGGCAAACTCAGACCTTTGAGCGGAAAAACCCTGCTGAAAATACTGATCGCCCTGGAAGCAATTACGGAAAAGACCTTCAATATGCTGATAAAAATACGGATGCAAGTAAAGGCATTATTCATCTGATCCGTATAAACAAAGGACAAGATGATGTATTTAAGTTACATACTTTATCCCATGAATCATTTGTCCACGTACAGGAGGACATAAACAGATTAAGTACTTTGCAAAGTGATGGTTCAATTAGACCAGGTACTATGAAGTATATCGATCAACTCCGAGCAATAGGAGAAAGTGCTATATCGGATCATAATAAATTAGGACAAGGGAGAATTTCGAGTTATAGGAATATAAGTGCTCAATTAGATAAACTTAATAATACTAAAGTTTATACTGAGTTGTACAATAAAGATGTAAGAAATCATGGCAAGAGGTAATTATTTATGTTTAATTTATTTGATTTTCACAAATTTAATATTTCTTAATTGTGGGAGTAATATAAGAGGACAGGAGAATGTTCTAGCCTTTGATACATTATCGGATGGTAGGCTATTAATTTCTGGTATGCTTATAAATGGAAAAAAAAACGGGGTCTGGAATAGCTATTATGATAATGGACAGTTTCAATTTGTAGAAACGTACATTAATGATACACTAAATGGACCTTGGATCTCTTATAGGGATAATGGCAATATCTTTACATTGGGGGAATTCAAAAATAATCTTGAAGAAGGGGAATGGTTACATTTCGGAGA
Organism: Rhabdobacter roseus; assembly: GCF_014202275.1. Classification (GTDB taxonomy): domain Bacteria; phylum Bacteroidota; class Bacteroidia; order Cytophagales; family Spirosomataceae; genus Rhabdobacter; species Rhabdobacter roseus. The sequence goes on from NZ_JACHGF010000002.1 coordinate 65,801, forward strand.
GTATCCTAATCATATTGCTGTGAAGCGGTATTATTCTAATGGTAAAAAGATAGGGACATGGGAATACTATGATCATCATGGTCGTCTGGAATTGAAGATCAAATACGGTAAAAATGAGGTTGAAGAAATACTGGTGGACAACCGAATGCCTGTGCCAGATCAACAATAATTGTATGGCGTTTCATTGTCTAGAGATGATTATGAGGGAATACGCATAAATATCATATATGCCTACGACTTGCGGGCCAAGTCAAGGCCGGAGCGCCGGTCTATGCCCTGGGCGGAACGGACAACGGGGCCATGAGCTACGATGCCAACGGGAACATCACCAGCCTGCGGCGCAGCTTTCAGGGCAGCGTGGTGGATGATCTCAGCTATGCCTATACGACGGGCTCCAACCGCTTAGCGTCGGTGGCCGACGGGGGTACCAATCCTTCTACCCCGAACGAGTTTTTCGGTAGCAACGCCAGCTACGGCTACGATGCCAACGGGAATTTGATCAGTGACAGCGGCAAGGGCATCAGCAGCATCAGCTACAACCATTTGAACCTGCCGCAGGCGGTCACCCAGGGCAGCCAGACGATCGGTTACACCTACGGAGCCGGGGGGCAGAAGCTCAAAGCCGATTTTGGTAATGGGAAGGTCTACGATTACATCGCCGGGCTGGTGTACGTCAACGACAGCCTGGAATTTATCCCCACGGCCGAGGGAAGAATCCTGCCGCCGGGAAGGGCGGTGAATCCGGGTGATACGGTTACGAACAAATTTTACCGCTACGAGTACCAACTTAAAGATCATATGGGCGGGCGGCGTTCCGCTAACTTGCGTATCGCGTGCCGGTGCGGGGAGCAGGAGAATGCCACGACGCCTTCTCAGGCCTACGCGCCGATTGCGGTGCAGGAGAATCACTATGATCCCTGGGGCTTGAGCTTGCCGCTGAATGCCCAGGCTGAGTGGGTAGCGGGTAGTCCGGCCGACCGTTTTACCTACAACGGCAAAGAGAAGCAGGGGGAGTTGGGTTGGCATGACTATGGAGCCCGGATGTACGATGCCCAGATTGGTAGGTGGGGGGTGGTCGATCCGCTGGCGGATTCTGCCAGGAGATTTAGTCCTTATGCTTATGGATTTAATAATCCAATACGCTTTGTTGATCCTGACGGCCGAATGGGCGATGATCCTCAGGATGGGTGGTTGCAAAAGCTGCTTAATTATTTTGGCTTTTTAGCGCAACCCCAATCTGAGCAAGAGGCCCAGATGTATGCCAGTAGGCAGGAGCAACTCTCGACGGTCTCTACAAGGTTGCAGGAAGGGGGAGAATCATTACGGAAAAAGGTAGCGTATGTTCCCCTCTTGGGTTCTGCTTCAGAACTCAGCCATGCCGCTGTAGAAAAAGATAATACCCAGATTATGGTTAATACTATCTTTTTGGGGTTGGATGCTTTACCTATAACAAATGCCGCTAATGGGGGAAGTAATATAGCATTGGGTGTAAGAGAACACCTTGGTGGCTTTGCAAAAAAAGTTGGAGGTAGTACTTGGGAAACATGGGGAACTAAAAACTTCCAAACACAATTCTTAGAAACAATAAATAATCCAGCAAATAAAATTCACTTTAACCTTGATGGAGTGGGTAATGTTTGGAAAGCGGTCAGTGATGGTGCCAAAGGATTTGGAAAAAGTCTACATGTTACAAGCTGGGAACTACATCAAATATATTCTAATCCTGATGCATTAGGAAGAACAATATTTTATCAAGGTGGAAAAGTAGTGCCGAATCCATTTTAAAAAAGGAGATATTATGAATAAGGACATTTTTAATTCAGACAGGGATTTTACTGTTTTTGATTATTTTATTAGTCATGGACAGTTATTAATTAGATCAAAGAAAGGAGATAATCAAAAATGTAATATTGACATCATTTTCTTTGACACAACATTCCTACAATTGTTTACAATGTTATATGGTTTGACAATAAGGGTAGTCAACAAAGATGATTTCATTAAGTACGATTCTGTTAATAAGTATCTCAGTTATGATAACAGTAATTTATTTGAGATAATAAGTGGTAATGAGAAATACTATATTGCGGCATCATTTGTTAAAGTTTTTGAAAATGAATTAGAATTTAATGAAACGAGTTTAGGGATGATTCATAAAGGTCGAGAGAAAGAGATAGCAGGAAGCCGCTAAGGGGATAAAGGCTAGTAGTAAAGTATTATTAAACATGTTAAGACAGCTACAAGCTAAGTTCAAACACGCTGTAGACTTTGGAATTACAGACAATTGGAATAAAGCTGCATCAGGCAGGTTTAACTCAGCAATTAATCAGTAATCATTCTGTGTAAGTTCAAACTATTAATGGAACATATAGGGGACAACCTGTAATTCACTATGTCAATCCAAATATTGGATTGAATGTAATACTAATTCAGGATTGAGGTGGCGTATTTTTTAGGTAAGGAAAACAAGTTAAAGAGATTACATTACCTACTTTCTCGAATAGTTCCTGGACAATATTCTTGATCTTTGCTTGTGCTTGTTCTAGACTTTCAAATACCCCGAGGAAGGCAAGTACGCGGGGCTGGCTCACGAAGATGAACGATCCGGCGCAGCTGGCGGCGGGCAAGGACTTTTTCGGCATGAGCCTGAACTACGACGCGGTGGGCAACATCAGCGGCTGGCAGTACCGCTCGGCGCAGCGGACGGGCAGCTATGCCGATGCGTTTTCGGTGACGGCCAAGGAGCTCTACCAGTACAGCTTCACCTACGACAACCTCTACCGGCTCAAAACGGCGGGGCTGACCAAGGCCGGAGCGCCGGTGTATGCCCTGGGCGGAACGGACAACGGGGCCATGGACTACGATGCCAACGGGAACATCGTCAGCCTGCGGCGCAGCTTCCAGGGCAGCGTGGTGGATGAGCTCAGCTACGTCTATGCCGCGGGCTCCAACCGCTTAGCGTCGGTGGCCGACGGGGGTACCAATCCTTCTACCCCGAACGAGTTTTTCGGTAGCAACGCCAGCTACGGCTACGATGCCAACGGGAATTTGATCAGTGACAGCGGCAAGGGCATCAGCAACATCGCGTACAACTACCTGAACCTGCCGCAGGCGGTCACCAAGGGCAGTCAGACGATCGGCTACACCTATGATGCGGGGGGCCAGAAGCTCAAAGCGGATTTTGGTAGTGGCAAGGTCTACGACTACATCGCCGGGCTGGTGTACGTCAACGACAGCCTGGAGTTTATCCCCACGGCCGAGGGAAGAATCCTGCCGCCGGGCCGAGCGGTGAACCCGCCGCTCAACGACGAGGCGGGGGTACCGGCGGGCGTAGCCAACACGTTCTACCGCTACGAGTATCAATTACGGGATCATTTGGGTAACTTGCGTATCGCCTGCCGCTGCGGAGAACGGGAGAATGCTGTGACTCCTTCCCAGGCCTACGCACCGATCGTGGTGCAGGAAAATCACTACGATCCCTGGGGCTTGAGCTTGCCGCTGAATGCCCAGACTGAGTGGGTAGCGGGTAGCCCTGCCGACCGCTTTACCTACAATGGAAAAGAGAAGCAGGGGGAGCTGGGCTGGCATGACTATGGAGCCCGGATGTACGATGCCCAGATTGGTAGGTGGGGCGTGGTGGATCCGTTAGCGGAGAAGAGAGAATGGCTCTCCCCATACAATTATGTGCAGAACAATCCTATTTTAAGGGTTGACCCAGATGGTGCTTTTGATTTTGTACAAAGGGGGGATGGAAGTATCTATTGGGACAAAAATGCGAACTCCCAGGCAACAACCAAGCAGGGAGAAACCTATTTGGGTACATCATTGAATTTTACATTTAATAGTTATATTAATAATACTTTTGATGGTCCACAACCACCGTGGGATGTTACTGGGGATAAATTGACTTCTACTATTATTGTGACGGGTAATGAGGCTGCGGACGGGAGCCTAACTTCGGTTGATATTAAATCATCATATTCCATTGGAGAAACCGGAGGTATAGCTATGTTCAAAGGCCGTGATTATTTTCCCGGACTAGGAGGTGATCAAAATAAGGCGATTGATATCAAGGGTATGAAAGGGGGAACAGTTACGTTTGAACAGCATGCGAGCGTACCGGGAATTGAGGCTGCTGGTTTGAGTCTTTTAGGCTACGATGTTGTCAATGTTGCTCAAAAAGCTACTTTTAATTTGTCTGGAAATAAACTTTCCGTTACGGCGAGCACTGATGTTTTTCCGTCCGCTACTCTATCGGTAAACGGTAAGCAATTGTTCCAATACAACCAACCCTCATTTAAAGCTACACATGGACGTGGTTCAAGCTATACAGATAATGGAACCGGGGGAGCCGTCACTAATGACATTCAGAGGAGACCTACACCAAGTTTTCACACAAGATACAAGAAGTAATATGAAGACGGCAAGAATATTTTCAAAGTTTTCGGGATATATTTTGATAAAATGGGTCTGCTTCTATTTATATCAGTTTCTTGAGAGTAGAAATTCATGGAATTGGGAAAAAGTAAATTCTAGGGAAGATGCTTTGTTTACCGCTTGGATGTTATTAGCTCTGCCAATACTCGAAATTCTTATTCTTATTTTCCCATTCCAACTGGCCCTAAAGCAAAAAGGAATAATAGCATTATTCATCCTTTTGCTAACCTTTTCATTTGAATTTGCAATTGGTTGGTATGCGACTAACCAGCGTTTTGCAACATGGATGATTATAAAATTATTCTTTAGTGTAGCTCTTTTCTACATTTTCTATAAAAAAGAGATATGGATAAATGGGTAAGCAAAATACATTTCGTCAAATAGCCTAAGCCCCAGAATGCCCGGGGCTTTTAGCTTATCAGAGTGCCGCAATATTTTTAAGTTTTGCGGCCTTGATCAGGTTGTCAATTGTATAGAGGATATTGTTTTTATCTTTCTCGGAGAGGTTTTCGATTTCCTGTAGGTGTTGCAGGTTCTTTTTATCAAGCACCATGTTTTCGGATTTGCCCAGCAGGTAGCCAATACTTTCTACCGCTACGAATACCAACTTAAAGATCATTTGGGTAATTTAAGGGTGGCATGCCGCTGTGAGGAGAAGCCTAATGCCACGGCCTTCCCAGGCCTACGCGCCGATCGTGGTTCAGGAGAACCACTACGATCCCTGGGGGCTGAGTTTACCGCTGGATACGCTGATAGGTAGTCCAACCGATCGCTTTACCTACAACGGCAAGGAGAAGCAGGGGGAACTGGGCTGGCTGGATTACGGGGCTAGGATGTATGATGCCCAGATTGGTAGGTGGGGTGTTGTGGATCCCTTGGCACATATGAGAGTGTCTTTAACTCCCTACAACTTCGTAAGTAATAATCCGATATTTAGAATTGATCCGACAGGAGCTTTGGACTATCCTATTTATGGGAAAGATGGCACGTATTTGGGAGATGATGGTAGAACTGGAGGGGATTTGGCTTTTATCGGGGAGCTGACGGGCAAGACGCTGGGCTGCGGCATCCAGCGGGTGGACTACGCCTACAACCTGCGGGGCTGGCTCACGAAGGTGAACGATCTGGCGCAGCTGGCGGCGGGCAAGGACTTTTTCGGGATGAGCCTGAGCTACGACGCGGTGGGCAACATCAGCGGCTGGCAGTACCGCTCGGCGCAGCGCACGGGCAGCTATGCCGAGGCGTTTTCGGTGACGGCCAAAGAGCTCTACCAATACGGCTTCACCTACGACAACCTCTACCGGCTCAAAACGGCGGGGGTGACCAAGGCCGGAGCGCCGGTCTACGCGCGTCGGGCTCGGACTAAGGCCTCCAGCGCCGAATCCTTGAGTTTTAACAGGCTTTGGTAGTCCTCTCCGGTGCAGCCTAACAACTCGCGGTAGTAACGGACTGTAGGACGGGATATACCCGTCTGCCGAACGATATTACGCTCGGAAAAATTTTGATTTAATAGCAGTAGTGCCTGCCGTAACTTTTGCATACTAAGTGACTGGTTAGCCATAAGTCTAGGTCGTGATTAGGTCAAAACCCAATCTAACCCCAACCCATGGTTGCAGCCCTTAGTGGTAAACTTTGTGACGGAATGTCAGGCTTGTATAACATCAAACCAACTCCCAGGTGGTAAACGTTGCCTCGGAACTAGTGGCAAAGTTTGGCCCGGAATACTGGTAAAGTTTCCGTCGGAACAGTGGTAAACTTTGCTCCGGAATTGGTGGTAAGGTTTCGAGCGGAATGGTGGTAAAGTTTACTCCGGAATATCCACCCTGGCCGCCACCAGCAGCAATAGCAGCATCGGCTCTTTGAGCAGACCCCATACCGCCGTCAGCATTCCGTTTTTGCTTTTATCGTCTACGTAGTTCTCGCCGTGGGCCCGGCGGGATTGCAGGGCCTGGTCGGTGGTGAGGCCTCGGGGAGGATTCGTGGGGTCGGTGTACATGAAAGGTAGATCTGGGGTATCCATAGCGTGGCATCTCTTGAGTACTTTCAATCCTTTGGGTTTTTAAGCGTCGCTTTTGCGCTTACTCCGTCTCTATTTCCGACCAGACTCCCACCGGGCCGCCGACACCATGACAAGCTATTCAAAAAACGGTTCCTTTCCAAATGCGCAGACGCGCGCTGGCGGTACCCGCAGCGGGATAAGGTAATAGACCCGGTAACGAAGTGAAGACCCTCAGGCCGTCCTGCAAGAAACGGGGCGAGAAGATGCTGGATTTGGTGCGGATGGCTGGGCAGGAAGAGGGTAGGTACTTGGCTAGATAGCCAAGGGATCTGACCGGTGGCTTTTAAGGTACCTGTGCCGTAGTAGCGCCGCCGCTTGCTCTTGTCACCGAGCTCCCAGGCACTCCGTTTCGCTGTGCGATTTCGCCAGCACCCGTGCCAGAACTACCCACCGTTTAGGGTACCTTACCCGCTGGCTGGGCGATAGGTATGCCTATTCTCAAGGTACTTGCCGAGTCTACCTTCAAAGACTTGGAATATCCATCTACACTATCATCGTTTAATCCGTATTCCACGGTGAAGGTTTAGTAAGTCGAAGACTTACCTTATGTTTAGCCACCCGTTTTTGTAAACGGACGGCAGCGGGGGGGAAAGTAGCCCCAGCTCACCTAACTGCAAGAGCAGGCTTTTTATACTACCTCCCCCCCCCAAAAAAGCCCACCTCCCTTTTTTGTTTGCTCTGTCCGATTCACTACCTTAGCCGAGGGGATAGCGCTTCGTAAAGGCTATCCCTTAATTCCTAACGTATTACGTTCTAGCCACCCTCTACCACCCATGCACAACCACGTAGCCTTCCTGGACGAATGGGGTAACAACGGGCTCGACTTTACGAAAAAAGGAGTGTCTACGCACTTCATCGTGGTGGCCCTGACTCTGCCGAAGGAGCGGGTACCCGAAGCGGAAGAGGTACTTGAGCGGGTACGGCGGAAGCACTTTCAGGCCGGACCGATGAAATCGGCCGGGGTAGGCAGTAACCACGGGCGGCGAAGGGCCATCCTGGCCGAGCTGCTGGAAGCGCCTTTTCAAATTTTTGCCCTGGTGGTAGACAAGCGGCAACTGATCGGGGAGGGGCTACGCTATAAAGGATCCTTTTACAAGTTTCTCCACGGCCTGGCCGACCGGGAACTGTACCGTACCTTCCCAAACCTGGAGCTGGTGGCCGATGAGCACGGGAGCAAAAGCTTCATGGAGGGCTTCATCCGCTACGTGCAAAACCGGCACATCCCCAACCTGTTCAACCAGGCTACCTTTGGCTTTGTCAATGATCAACGTAGCTTACTGGTGCAGGGGGCGGACCTGGTGGCGGGTACCTTAGCCCGCTGCTACGACGAAACGGTACTGACCGACGAGCGCCCAATCTTTATTGAACTACTGCGTCCCAAGCTGCTGACCCTGCGCTTTTGGCCCGATGTATTCGCCCCTTCTCTAGCCCAGACGGCTTTGGGCGCAGAAAAGTACCATCCCGTGCTGGCCGAACTGAGCGTTAACCTGGCGAACGATTTCCTGAATACGAAAAACGCCCACCTCTCTCCGCCGGAACTCGACCAGGTGACCTGCCTGCACTACCTGGTCTTTCTCTTCCGGCACATCGACCCCACGCGCTATATCTCCAGCCTGGAGCTGATGGAGCATCTCAAGGCCAGAAAGGGCAAAGATATATCGCTGCACTACTTCCAAACCAAGGTGATTGCGCCGCTGCGGGATGCGGGCGTACTGATTGCCAGCAGCGCGCGGGGCTATAAGCTCCCGGCCAGCGAGCGCGACCTGTACGATTTCATCAACCACAGCCATACCATCATCGCGCCCATGCTGTCCCGCGTCCAGAAATTCCGGGACCGGATTCGACTGGCTACCGGTGGAGCTCTGGATGTGCTGGACCGGGAGGAATATGGTACGTTGCGAAGGTTGGTAGAGTAGATCGAAGGCGGTTATTGGTTAGGGGAAATGAGGCTATTTATTCCTGTGTCGAATGAATTACTACTCTGACTCACCCCATGAAAGTAGTATGATAGAAGGAACCTATATTATATTTAATTCACGCAGTGGGTAACGAGTCTCTAATTTCTAGATCTTATTTATATAATTTCTTGAAAGCAATATGATATAATTATATTACCTCTGTTTACCTAAGAGTAGCCAATTTTCATGTACATTTATGCGTATTTACAGCTCAATCAGTGTACGAGAATATGGATAAACTGTCTTTTTCCGGTCATGAATCCTTCATTTGTAAGCAGTTCTGGCTTAAAAAGGTGTTCGACTATGCTACAGATGGAAAGAGCTTTAACGATGAATTCGCAGTAGTTCGACTAGGGGTTGGTAAAAACATGGTTACGTCGTTACGTTTTTGGGGTAGGGCATTTGGGGTTTTGGATGAAGCGGACGCTCCTACCGAAATCGCCCTGTACTTATTTGGTGAAACTGGCAAAGATACTTACCTAGAAGATCTTGCCACGGTATGGTTGTTACATTATCAACTAGTGAGGACTAATAGGTTTTCTGTGAGTTCGTTGGTCTTTAATGCTCTCCGCAAAGAACGAATAGAGTTCACTCACGAGCACTTAGTCTACTTCTTGCTCCGAAAGACAAAGGAGTATGGCGCAAATACTGACAATCCAAAGACCATTGAGCGCGATGCCAACGTGTTTCTACGAATGTACTCAAAGCCCCGACGGGAAGAGAGCCTCGAAATAGAAGATGATTTTGCCGGTATACTTAATGACCTCGACATTGTCAAACGGTATAAACAACGAGGGTTAGATGGGAAGCTCGTTGATTGGTATAAAATAGAAGCCGGCGAGCCCTTCGATTTGCCCTTCCAAATTGTCCTGTTTGTTATATTGGACAACTATGAAGGACAGAAGAGCATCACTTTCAGAGAATTGCTAACCGGAGTTAATTCTCCGGGCTCGGTATTTGCGTTAAGTGCGGAGGGACTATTCGCTAAACTAAAGCAGATTACAGATTATTATAAAGAGGCGGTGTATACTGAAACGGCTGGAAACCAAGTACTGCAATTCAAAAAACTACCTAGCAAGTTCGACATACTGAATGAATATTACAACCATTGAATACGGCGCGAGCTTTTCTTCTTCTGTCAATATTGTCAGAGATGCAGAAACGGCATTGAACTATATTGTCACCCCTAATACGGAACAAGCTTTTGGTCAGATTATAAATGATTTCCGTCTTGGTGTGCGTTCCTTTACGATTATTGGAGCGTATGGAGTCGGCAAGTCGGCTTTCCTATGGGCGTTTGAACAAAGTGTCTCCAAACAGAAACCGCTGTTTCAGAAATTAAAACAAGCCCCTCTTTTTACAAAAGGCGCTGAGTTTTTACGAATTGTAGGCGAATACAATTCCCTTAAAGAAACTTTCGCAAGCCATTTGAGCATCGACAGTACAGATTTTACTGTCAATGATATTTTTCAAGCGTTGGAAACTCATTTGGTGTCGGTAGACGATCAAGGGAAGACACTGGTCATCGTCATTGACGAGTTTGGCAAGTTCCTGGAGTATGCTGCGAAGAATAATCCCGAGGGAGAATTGTTTTTCGTGCAACAATTGGCAGAATATGCTAACGACCTTAAAAAGAACTTGTTGTTAATCACCTCGTTGCATCAAGATTTCAATGGGTATTCGCGAAGCCTTTCAGTATCCCAACAAAGAGAATGGGACAAAGTAAGGGGGCGTCTGAAGGAAATTGCCTTTAATGAACCAGTAGAGCAGTTACTATTTCTAGCGTCAGAACGTTTACCCAAACTCGGAATCTCTCATACCCCTCGTGACTTTCTCAAGTTGTTCGAAGCTATCAAAACCTCGAAGGCGTTTCCTTTAAGAGATTATTTCTCAGAAATAATAGCGGAACGTCTACTACCTTTTGATATTCTATCGGCGGCGGTGTTAACCCTGAGTCTACAGAAGTACGGACAAAACGAGCGTTCGTTGTTTTCGTTTATAGAGTCACAGGACCCATTTGGGATAAAAGACTTTAACAGGGAAACAGGACTGTTTTATGGATTAGCCCATGTTTATGACTACCTCATCCACAACTATTATTCATTTCTTAACACCAAGTACAATCCCCATTATGCTCAATGGGCTGCAATCCGTTCTGCTATCGAGCGTACTGAGAGTCTATTAGCTGGCCAAGAGACCGACGCGTTGAAGCTAGTCAAGAGCATTGGACTCATGAACATTTTTGCCTCTACGGCAGCCACTATTAACAGGCGCTTTTTAATTGACTATGGTCGTTATAGTTTGGGTATATCCGAGCCCGAGCAACTGCTATATGAACTCGAAAAGTTCAAAATTATCCGATTTATCCGACACAGCAATAAATACGTCCTGTTCGAAGGTACTGATTTGGATATCGAACTTGCTATCGACGAAGCCGGTAATCTAGTTGAGCGTGTTTCGAATGTAGTTCATCACTTACTTAAGCATTTTGATTTTCCATACGTTCTGGCTAAAGCCGCCTTTTATCAAAAAGGCACACCGCGCCTCTTTGCCTTTCATTTAAGTGAAACGCCACAAGAGCTAGCTCCCGTCGGAGAGGTTGATGGCTACATTAACCTTATTTTTTCAGATATAGTTACAGAAAGTCAACTAAAAGAGCATTCTGCCAATGGACAGGAAGCAGTTTTATATGGCCTCTTTAAAAACACCGATGAAATACGCAATGTATTATTTGAAATCGACAAAGTAGAAAAAGTAACAGAACAGAATGGTGACGATCGGGTAGCCGTCAGGGAGCTAAATGCTATACGGCAACATCAAGTAAGATTGTTGAATCACTATGTGCTCGAGAGCATTTATTCAGAGCGATCCTCTGTGGCTTGGTTCTTTAAAGGGAACAAAGAAACGGTCTACTCTCAAAAGGCTTTTAACCAATTGCTATCGAAAATATGCGAGGAGGTATATCCTGCTTCGCCTATATATAAGAATGAAATGGTCAATAAGACCAAACTTAGCGGAGCGCTGAGCTTGGCTAAGAAAAACTACCTAAAGCAGCTGGTTGATAATTGGCAAATACCAGATTTAGGCTTTCAGACTAATAAATTCCCTCCCGAAAAGACCGTATACCTTTCCTTACTACGCGAAACAGGTGTTCATAGACAAGTGGAGCACGGATATACGTTATTAAAACCTGACAACAGTACTTTCCTCGAACTTTGGAATATTTGTTCTGAGTTTCTTATAAGCACACAGAGCGGAAAGAGAAAGCTAAATGAGTTAAGTGATATTTTGCTTGCGCGACCGTTGAAGCTGAAGAAGGGATTTGTCGATTTTTGGTTACCGACCTTTCTCTTTTGTCAAAGAAACGATTTTGCTCTGTTTGGTCGAGATGGGTATATCCCTATCCTTTCAGCCGAGACATTAGACCTGGTAAGTAAGGAGCCAGGTACCTTTGAGGTGAAAGCCTTTGATATCGAAGGGGTCAAATTGGATATTTTCAATCGTTATCGCTCTTTATTAAATCTATCCGAGCAAAGTAGTCCAACATCAACTACTTTCATCGAGACGATACGTCCCTTCTTAACATTTTACCGCGATCTTCCGCTATATGCTAAGCACACCAAAAACTTAAGTAAAAAAGCGATAGCCTTGCGAGAGGCAATTGTTTTAGCCAAAGATCCGGAAGATACCTTCTTTGATCAATTTCCCAAAGCCCTTGGATTCAACATTCTGCAACTCCAAAGAAATCAGAGTGATTTGGAGGAATTTGTATCTCAACTTGAAAAAAGCATTCGTGAGATTAGGACCTGCTATGAAGAGTTAGTTAACAGCTTTGAGGTGTTGATAACGAATGAGTTCACAAATGGGGTAGGGATTTTTACCGAGTACAAGAAGGAACTACAAGATCGATTCAGGAATATAAAAACGCATCTTTTGCTTCCGAGGCAGAAGGTATTCCTTCAGCGTGTCAACTCCCAACTGGATGACCGAAAGGCATGGCTAAGCTCATTGGCACAAGCTTGTATCGGAAAGTCTTTGGATACCATCACTGACAACGAGCGAGAAGTGCTCTTTGACAGGTTCAAAGACACGATTCTAGAAATGGACAACCTTTGCGACATTAGTAATGATACGTTTGATGAAGAAAAGGAAATGGTATTAAAACTAGAAGTAACATCCTTTGTAAGAGGCCTAAAACGAAATCTTGTAAGGCTGCCTAAAAGTAAAAATGAAGAACTTATCCAGCTTAAAAGTGAAATAAAATATAAATTGGGACAGGATAAGCAATTAAATATTGCTACATTGACTAAAATTTTAGAGGAACTGCTACAAGATGAAGAATAAGGTAAGGCATGTATTGGGAATATCGGGAGGGAAAGACAGCGCCGCACTCGCAATTTACCTCTTCCAAAAGTACCCATCCCTAGATGTAGAATACTATACCTGTGATACTGGAAAGGAACTTGACGAAACTTATGAACTCATTAGGAACCTTGAAATTTATTTGGGTAAAAAAATTGTTCGTCTCCAAGCTGCCGGAGATAGCCATGAAGACCCGTTTGACCATTTTTTGAAACTTTACGGGGGATTCTTGCCCTCCTCCGGCTCTCGTTGGTGTACACGAAAACTCAAGCTCGACCCTTTCGAAAAATGGGTTGGAGACGATCCTGTTATCTCTTACGTTGGAATTCGGGGAGACGAGAATAGGGAAGGCTATATATCCAAGAAAACAAACATTCAATCCATTTTTCCGTTCCGACAGAACATTTGGAGCGAGGATGTCGTTGCCAAGCTTTTAAAAAACGAACGAATTCCAAATGTATTGAATTGGTACGGAAATACTGCCTCCGACAAATTGGAGCGTATAGTAGAGATAGTCTCTGAACCACTTTCAGCTAAGTTTAATCAGAACAATAAGTTAACAGCCCTATTGGAGTTGGATACCGTCGCCTTCAATAAAGTAGTTTTTGACTACTTGAAAACCACAGGCTATCCGTTGTCTGTCTTGGATGAATTTCCGCTATTAAAGAACAAGGATGTACTCATTAGAAATGACATTTTTCAAATCCTGCGTGACTCTGGCGTAGGTGTTCCAAAATATTATGAGGGACTACCGTTTGAATTTAACGGATCTGTCGGCGTATATGCTCGTAGCCGCTCGGGATGCTATTTTTGCTTCTTTCAGCAAAAGATCGAATGGGTGTGGTTGTACGAACAGCATCCTGAAAAATTTAAATTAGCGGTAGAATACGAAAAGGATGGGTATACCTGGATGCAGGATGAAAGACTCGAAGACCTTATCAAACCTGAGCGCATTGCACAGATTAAGGAAGAACAAATTAAAAGAATCGAGAAAGTAAATAGCAAAAAATCCTCATATCTGATTGATATTTTGGCTGAGTCGGAAGTGGAGGGTTGTGCAAGTTGCTTTATATAAAAAATAATATCGATGGATTTCGTTATCGAAGAATGGACCCTAAGTGATTTAATATTTAAACACGAGCATGGCTATATTAACCTAAATCCACCGTATCAACGAGGTGATATATGGACTATGCCTGCCAAGAAAAAACTCATTGAATCTATCAAACTTAAGTATCCACTGCCCGCTTTTTTTCTCTTTAAAAACGAAGTTTCGAAATACGAAATGGTTGACGGGCAACAGAGAACTAGAACTATACTTGGATATGCAAAGGGACTCTTTCCTGATATTAACAAGCAAGAATTTGAAGATAGTGATAAAGACTTTTTTTTGAATCATTATAAAATATCAGTATTTGTTATAACAATTGCTACTCAGTCTGAAATTGAAGATTTCTATTATAGAGTTAATAAATTTGGCACTAAACTCAATAGACCCGAAATTTTAAAAGCTCAGTATTCTAATAGCCCACTACAGAATTTAATAGAGAGAATATCAGACTCTCCACAGTTCGAATCAATAGAATTGTTTACTCAGTCAACACTTAATCGCCTAACGGACTTCGATTTTATTGGCGAATTACTAGGTATTTTAAAATTTGGAATTACTGATAAAAAACTCTCAGTTGATAGGTGGTACCAAGATTCTACCTTTTCTGAACCACAGGCAGAAGAGCTAGAGAGACGCTTCTTTGTAATTCTTGATGATGTGATACGTTTTAATGAAATTTATCCGTTAAAAAACACCAGATATCGTCAACGAAATGATTTTTATACTTTATTTTGTTTCTTAATTAATACACAAGAACTGAAAAAATCCAGCTTGGATCACTTTTACAAGATTTTGGTATTAATAGGCGAAGATATATCTCCGTCTCAAGAGGAGTGTTTTGCCTTTCAAGAGTATGCTACTAATTGTGTTAGCCAGTCCAATTCAAAAAATGCTAGAGAAGAGCGTTTACGCTTTTTTAACGAGTTGTTATTGAATACAATTCAATCCCCTATTTCTACTGAATCAAAAGAGAATTTAACAATTGTAGATGTGCTTAATTTTTACCATCTTCCAGAAGATTCTCTTGTAATGGTTGAGAACTATACTACTATTGATATTTGGCTCCTTCAAGAACGAACCCAGAGGTATTATTTTAAACAATGAAGTTTGAGTCAAAGAGAATAATTTTATCTGAAGATGCAGATAAAAATCTTTTAGCCGATGAAAATTTCATTGAGCACGAGGGGGGGGTGTATTTTCTTCATTATTTAAATGAAAAGTACAAAAATTCTAAGGGAGGGAACTCGAGTGTATTCACCCTTTCCCCTGCTGATGAGCCTCAAAAGAAATTTGTAATAAAAATTTGCAATTATCATCGCCCATCACGAAATGCACATGCTCATATTATCAGAAGGCATGGGCGATTTATCGAGGAAATCAAAGTTTTAAGAGAACTTAAAGAAAAAGGAAGAGAAAACATCGTATCTATATTATTTGATGGCTCGATTCGTATTGATGGTAGAGATTTTCCTTACTACGTTATGGAGAAGGCTGACTGTGATTTGAAAGAATATATGTTTGCTAATTCTGAAATAGATAACCAAGAGAAGGTTAAGTTTTGTGTGAATATATTTCAGGCTTTAAGTGATCTTCATAAAGAGGGATACTATCATAGAGATATAAAGCCTGATAATATTTTTCTCTTTTTTATTGGCGACACAGAAAAGGAAAAGGCCATCTGGAAAATTGGCGATTTAGGATTGGCTGCACATAGAGATAAGGATTACGACGATTTAGGGGAAAAAATCGGTCCTTTTGGGTGGCTATCGCCGGAGGCTATGAACAAATTTTTAACTGAAGAGGCTAATATAGGGTTTGATTGTAGAATAGATGATAAATCAGATATCTTTCAATTAGGTAAACTATTTTGGTTTATTTTTCAACGAAACGTGCCTATTGGACAATTAGAATTAGATGATTTTCTTGTTTCGATTAATCATAAAGAAATTATTTTTGAGCTTTTAAAAGAGATGCTAAGGTATTCAAAAGTTAGGCGAATCAATCGAGAGGTTTTAGGCTCTTTTATGGCCGAGTTGCAACGGTCTTTTGCTGTATAATAAGTTAGTAGAATTATCATTATATGCACTTAGTTAACATCTTTCAAAATACTATTTAGATCTTTTTCTCTATAAGATTTCTTCAAAGCATAAGCCAGCCTAAGCTTTTCAATTTCGCGAGAAGTTAAAATTTCCTTTTTATAAAGATATACTAATAACAGTTGTATCAAATTATCAGAACCCATGACCATTTTTTTCTCTATTGGATTCCAAGCTATATAGTGCATATAGAAATGACTTAACCTCAAAATTTGTATAAATGTCATGTATCAGCTTATTTGTAAAATAGACCATTCATATCTACACAAGCATCGAACACGCGAAATGATCGTAAATCACAATAGTGTCATGAAATCATGAATTCTCATCAAAAGTAAATCAATATCATCGTTCGTATTATCCTTCCCTAAGGAAATACGTATACTACTGATTGCATCACTATTTGACAATCCCATAGCTAACAGAACATGGGAGGGCTGGATTAAGCTTGAATTACAGGCAGAGCCGTTACTAATCGCAATGTCTTTATTTATGCCAATAAAAACGTCAGTATCGAATCCTAGGATGGAAACATTAACTGTATTGAATATTCGCGGAGCGCGCTTCCCATTTATAAAAGCTCCGTCTAATTTTAGTAGCTCTTGTTCAGCCTTATTGCGAAGACTTTCAATAAAAATCTTATTGGTCTCCATTTCAACCAAAGAAATCTCAAAGGCCTTTCCCAAACCAGCTATTAGCGGTACATTATACGTGCCGCTTCTTAAGCCATTCTCCTGAGCACCACCGTGTAGCAATGGCTGGATTCTATTTTGAGCTTTTGCGTAACTATTTATATAGAGCCCACCAATACCTTTAGGTGCATACATTTTATGGCCGGAAAAACATAGTATATCAATATTCGATTCTACTACATTGATAGGCAATTTTCCAACACCTTGAGTACCATCACAGACAAAGTAGGCACCTGCCTCTTTTGCTATTTCACCAATCTTTTCAATCGGATGTATTACCCCGGTCTCGTTATTTACCCACATTAAGCATATCAACAGGGTATCTTGTTTTATCAGGGAGCTTAGTTTCTCCAAATCTATGACACCGTGCTCGTTCACAGGGAGATAGTCAATGTCAAACCCTATACTTTCCAAATAGTAGCAGGTTTCCAGAACAGCTTTATGCTCTGTTGGGCAGGTGATAATATGTCTTTTTGAATTTCTAGGGTGTAGAGCCAAACCCTTTAGAGCAAAATTAATGCTCTCAGTAGCTCCTGATGTAAAATAAATTTCATCTTTAACTGAGCCAATGACTTTCGCAATGCTCGATCTAGCCTCGTCCACCAGCAATCGTGCGCGAATCCCATAAGAATGCTGGCTTGATGCATTACCATATACGTCAGTTAATGTCTGAAATACTACTTCAGAGACTCTTTTATCGACTGGAGTAGTAGAGTTATAATCTAAATACATAGGTCTAAGTTACAAAATTTAGGCCAGTTCACCTCAATTTAGTGGTTTTTTGAATTGTAATTGATGAAATCAGATTCCAGTCAAAGCTGACGAAACTCACCTACTGCACGTATCCCCTTCCCTACAAGCGTGGGGATTGATCGGGCATCAACTCTTTGGGTATCGTAGTTCGAATGTGTAGTCTCCACGGCGCGAGCGGGGACTTCATGCTGATAATGAGCTGATAATTCATTAATCAGCCGATGAAGCCTGGTCATTGGCAAATGGATAGTTATGAAATGCATCATTGAGAACCTTCTGACCTCTAGCCATCCTAACAAATTCATTATCTTTGATACTCAGGTATCAGGAAACTATAATATGAAGACGACCCTAGACCATCTCCCATCCGACAAGCAACGGGAGATCCTCGAAATCCTTGAAATCATCAAGGAGGAGGCTAACCCGGAAAAGATAATACTCTTCGGTAGCTATGCTAAAGGGGACTGGGTTGAAGACAAATACCGAGAAGATGGTGTCACTTACACGTACATCAGTGACTATGACTTCCTGGTCGTAATCAAAAAGAATGGTATAAAGGAGCAAGCCATTATCAGCCATATTGAAAATCGGTGCGAGGGATATAAAAACGTAGTCAGCCCAATTGTTCATGATATCGACTATATCAATGAGGGACTACTAATCGGTCAGTACTTTTTTACTGAGATTATTAATGATGGTATCTTGTTGTTCGATTCTGGAAATTTCCAGCTTGCCAGGGCCAAAACCCTTACGGTAGAAGAAGAAAAATCAAAAGCCAAAGGCTATTTTGACATGTGGTTTCCTATGGGATTAGAGTTTCTAAAATTGGCAGAGAATAAGCTAGGACAAGAGAATTTACGGATTGGAGCTTTCATGATGCACCAAGCTGCCGAATACTTTTACAGTGCAGCTCTTTTGGTCCACACCGGCTATAAGCCGAAAACCCATAATTTACATAAATTAAGAAATTATTCGAAGCATTTATCGACCAATTTGTATTCCATTTTTCGGTCTCCCGTGTCAGACACGAATGAATTACGCCTTTTTGATCTATTGAAAAAAGGGTACATTGACGCCAGATATAAACTTGATTATCTAATTACAGAATCGGAATATTCCGCCCTGCTAGAAAAGCTCAAGAGAATGAAAGTAGTTGTTGAAGAATTATGCGAGCAAAGAATTGCCTCATTTGTTTAGAACGGCAATTTCTAGCTACATCGCTAATAACGGGACAAAAAATCAAATTCCTTATCCAGAATCTCTTTGGGAGACATCCCTAGGCCTTTCGCGTATTCTAAAAAGGTAGTAAAGAAATAGTCCTTTTTACCATTTTCTATATTACTAATATTACTCTTGGTGAGGTCACAACGAGCTGCAAGCTGATCTTGACTTAAGTCTGCTTGAACTCTTAGAGCCCTAAGATGGAGGCCGATTTCCTGCAATCGCGATTGATCCCGTTCCTTTTTCATTCTGTCCAATCGCGAAAAAGCCGAATTTTGTCTTGAAAAATGTTATAAGATCTTGCAACAAAACTCAGGATTCACTATATTTGTACAATCAACGTCCTCACTACCGGCCTGAGAAACCCAATAAACGGGATGTTGACTATGCAAAAGACTTTAAACCGTACGTGTACGGCCCCTTCGTTTTTGAGGATGGGCAGTTTCTCAAGCCTATGTAGTGAGCTGAAGGGGCCTGCGCGTCGGTTTATGTTTCGTCTTTTTACTGTTTCTTCCCAACATTCCGGCATTCGAAAGCAAATACACCGTCACCTTGTAATCTCCTCGCCCCGCCCGGATCTTTGGCTGGTGTCTTTTACTGCCATTCCCTCACGAAATAACCGAAACTCCCAACTTCATTCATCGACTTGTAAAATACCCTGGAGACAGGGGAGAAGGTTACTGGCCTTTGAAAGGAACAATGTGTCCTTTTGGTAGGCTCTTGATTAGCATCAATCTACAATCTACCCCATAAATCCATGAACCGTTACCCCAACTTCATTTTCCGCCTCATCATCCGCAAGCCGCAGTAGGGCTTAGGCGTAGGCACCTCGTATCGGGAAGGTTGAGGCTTTGGCCGTCCGGGCTTATTAGGCCTGGCTGGGCTCGCCTTGCCTTCCGGGCCGCACCTACCTGGGAGCCGTCTGCTTGTACTTAACTCCTTTTTCATCCTTCAATCATTCAAGTTACAATGAAGCAGCTTTATTGTTCCCTGGGCAAGCTATGGGCTTCCCTGTTCTACCTATCGCTCCTCTTTTTGCTCCTGTGGTGCTGGCGGCCCGCCCAGGGCCAGGACCTCACGCACACCCTACAGGGGCGGGTACTCTCCGCCGCCGAGCGGGAGCCTTTGCCGGGCGCTTCCGTGCAACTGCGTGGTACCCGCCAGGGCACCACCACTGACGAGCGCGGCAGCTTTACGTGTACGGCCACCGGTAGCCGGGTGAGCCTGAGTATCTCCTTCATCGGCTACGCGGCCCTGGATACGGTGCTGGCCCTGCCGCTGCGGCAGGAGCTGCTGCTGCTGCTGGAGCCGGACGCCGCCCAACTCCGGGAGGCGGTGGTGACGGGCTACCAGCGGATCCCGCGCGAAAGGGCCACGGGCTCCTTCGTACACGTAGACAACGAACTGCTGAACCGGCGGGTCTCCACCAACCTGCTGGATCGCCTGGATGGGGTAGCCAGCGGGCTGTTCTTCAAGGGAGAGGCCCTCCACACGAGCTCGACCAACCCCCTGGGCCGGAACCTGAACCTACGGATCCGGGGGGAAAGTACCCTGGCCCCCACCACGCAGATCAGCCGGGACCCGCTGATCGTGGTGGACCACTTCCCCTTTGAGGGCAACCTGGATCAGATCAACCCCAACGACGTGGAGTCGATCACGATCCTGCGGGATGCGGCCGCCGCTTCCATCTGGGGGGCGCGGGCCGGCAACGGGGTGATCGTGATCACCACCAAGAAGGGGAGCCGGAACAAGCCGCTGCGCGTGGAGCTCAACGGCAACCTGACCCTGGGGGCGAAGCCAGACCTGTACGCGGATCAGAACTACCTGCCCGCGGCTTCCTACATTGAGGTGGAACGGACGCTGTTTGCGGCCGGGTACTTCAACGCCGACCTGGCCAACACCACCACCCGCCCGCCCCTCTCGCCGGTGGTGGAACTGCTGGCCCAGCAACGGGCGGGAGCCCTTTCGGAGGCCCAAACCGAGGCCGCCCTGGCCGAACTGGCCGGGCGGGACCTGCGGCCGGACTACCGGCGCTACGTGTACCGGCGGGCCGTGAACCAGCAGTACTCCGTGGGGCTGCGCGGGGGCGGTGGGGCGGCCACCTACGCGCTGTCGACGGGCTTCGACCGGAACCGGACCAACCTGGTGGGGAACGACTACCAGCGGTTTACCCTGAATTCCAACGCAACCTACACCCTGGCAAAGGGACTGGAACTGAGCACGAGCCTCAACTACAGCACCAACAAGACCACTACGAACAACTACCAGAATCACTACGGGTTCATGCCGGTCGGGGGGAAGTACCCGCGGCTGTACCCCTACGCCCGCCTGGCCGACGAGGCCGGGAACCCGCTGGCGATTACCAAGGACTACCGGGCTGCCTACGTGGACCAGGCCGCCGCCCAGGGCTTGCTGGACTGGGGCTACCGCCCCCTGGAGGAAACGGCCCTGGCCGACAACGCCACCCAAACCCACAGCCTGTTGCTGCGGGCGGGGCTTCGGTATAGCGTGCGCCCGGGGCTGAGTGCGGAGGTGCTCTACCAGCAGGAAAAGCAGGGGATCGCGGGCCGGGACCACCGCAGCCAGGATACCTACTACGTCCGGGACCTGATCAACCGCTTCACGGGGCGGGGGCCCGACGGCAGCCTGACCTACCCGGTGCCGCTGGGCGGGGTGCTGCTGCAAAACCAGGTGGACTGGAAGACCGACAACCTGCGGGCGCAGTGGCACCTGGACCAAAGCTTCAAAAGCGCGCACCGGCTGACGGCCCTGGCCGGGGCGGAAGCCCGCCAGCTGCGCACGGAAGGCTACACGCGGACTTCGTACGGCTACAGCGAGGCGCTGGGCGTGGCGGTGGCGCCCCTCAACTACGCGGCCTTTTGGCCGGTCAACCCGGCGGGAACGGCCCGCATTCCCGCCCCCGCGGGGGGGATGAGTGGCTACCTCAACCGCTTCCTGTCCTTCTACGCCAACGCGGCCTATACCTACCAACACCGGTACACGCTCACACTGAGCGCCCGCAAGGACGGGTCCAATATTTTCGGGGCGAACACCAACCAGCGGTTTTCGCCCCTGTGGTCGGCGGGCGGGTCCTGGGAGCTGAGCCAGGAGCGGTTTTACGACCTGGACTGGCTGCCGTCCCTGCGGCTCCGGGCGTCCTACGGCTACAGCGGCAACGTGTACCAGGGTGCGGTGTACACCACCGGCGTGTACATCCCCAGCCCGCTGACGGGAGCCCGCATGATCCATAACCTGACGGCCCCCAACCCGGAGCTGAAGTGGGAGCAGGTGGGTACCCTGAACGCCGGGGTCGACTTTGCCTTCCAAAACCAGCGGTTCAGCGGCAGCCTGGAGTGGTACCGGAAACGGGGTCGGGACCTCATCGAAGCCCAGCGGCTGGCCCCCTCGACCGGCTTCTTTAGCTTTACTACCAACGGGGCCGCCACCCGCACCCAGGGCCTGGACCTGAGCCTGACCGGCCGGTTTCGGGCGGGGGGCCTGGGCTGGCAGCCTACCTTCCTGCTCAGCACGGTCCGGGACCAGATCACCGACTACAGCGTTACGCCCACGGCCGGCAGTATCCAAACCAATACCGGCCGGCCCGGCCTGGTGGGAAAGCCCCTCTATAGCCTCTACTCCTACGCCTGGGCCGGACTGGACCCGGCCACCGGCGACCCGCGGGGCTACCTGAACGGGGAGGTCAGTACGAATTACGCGGGGATCCTCACCAATTTCAGCCCGGACAGCCTGGTGTTTCACGGCTCGTCGGTGCCGACCGCCTTCGGGGCGTTGCGCCAGGATTTTTCCTGGAAGGGCTTTTCGCTGTCGGTCAACCTGGTCTACAAGCTGGGGTACTACTTCCGGCGGCAGTCGGTTTCGCCCAACTACCAGGACGTCCTGGCGGGCTATACCCACCCGGACTACGCGGTCCGCTGGCAGCAGCCGGGGGACGAAACGCCGGTTCCTTCCTTCGTGTATCCCAACAACAATAACCGAAGTACCTTCTACCGCTTTTCGGAGGAGCTGGTCGAGCGGGGTGACCACCTGCGGGTGCAGGACCTGCGGCTCAGCTACGAGCTGAGCGGCCGGGCGCTGCGGGCCCTGGGCGTGCCGCAGGCCCAGCTGTACGCCTACGCCTCCCAACTGGGCCTGCTCTGGAAGGCCAACCGGCGGGGGATCGACCCCGATACCAGCTACATAAACCCGACGGACCATAACCTGCCCCGTCCCTTTACGCTATCCCTTGGTTTCAAACTCAGCCTATAACGTCGATACCCATGCGTGATCAAACAAATACTACCCTTTGGACGGTCCGTCGGGCGGCGCTCCGCCTGTGGGCCCTGCTGCTGGCCGTGGGGGCTCTTTCCTGCCAGCCCTTCGACGCCTGGCTCGACGTGAAGCGCGACCGGGCGGATGTGCTCCCCGAAACCCTGCTGGATCTGCAGGCGCTGCTGGACAACACCCTCGTTTTCAACCAGGGCTACCCGCTGCTGGGCCAGGTAAGCGCCGACCACCTGGTGGTGCCCGACGACCGGCTGAACGCGATCTCTCCCGCCGAGCGTAACGCCTACGTCTGGGCGAAGGATGTCTACGAAGGGGCCGCGGCCGGGGAATTTGCCAACCCCTACGTGAAGATCGGCTACGGCAACGTGGTCCTGGAAAGGCTCGGGGCGGCCGTACGGACGGCGGCGGACCGGGCCCAGGCCGACCACCTCCAAGGGCAGGCCCTGTTCCTGCGGGCTTTTTCTACCTACCAGCTGTCGCAACTGTTTTGCCCGCCCTACGATCCGGCGACGGCCGACCGGGAGGCGGGCCTGCAGCTACGGATGAGCCCGGACCCGAACGTGGCCGTGCCGCGTTCGACCGTGCAGCAGACCTACGAGCAGTTGCTGCAGGATGCCCAAACGGCGGCGGACCTGCTGCCGGTCCGGCCGCTGTATCCCACCCGCGCTTCGCGGGGGGCGGCGCAGGCCTTGCTGGCTAAGGTGTACCTGGTGATGGGGGCCTATGCGGAAGCGCTCCACTACGCCGAGCTGGCCCTCGGGGGCACCGCAGCGACCCTCCTGGACTACCAGGCGGACTTGGTGCAACCCACCAGTACCTTTCGGTTTCCGGCCTTTTCGGTCGAAAAGCCCCATCCGGAAATCCTCTTTTACGCCGAGGGTTCGCCCTTGTCGACCACCAACCCCAACGCGGGGGCGGCCTTCGTCGAGCCCGGCCTGTACGCCTCCTACGAAGACGATGATTTGCGGAAGCACCTCTTTTTTCGGACCCACGCCAACGGCCGGGCCGAAGTGGTGGGCCGATATACGGGTACATCCAACGCCTTTGCCGGGATTGCCCTCAACGAGCTGTACCTGATCCGGGCCGAATGCCTCGCCCGGCTGGGGGAGGTACCCCGGGCCCTGGAGGCGCTCAACGGGCTGCTGCAACACCGCTACCGCGCCGGTACCTATACCCCCCGCAGCAGCGCGGACCCCGACCTGGCCCTGCAGTGGATCCTGACCGAGCGGCGCAAGGAACTGGCCTTCACCGGTCAGCTCCGCTGGGAAGACCTGCGTCGGCTCAACCGGGAGCCCGACCGGGCCCTCTCCCTGGAGCGCCGGGCCAACGGAATGACCTACCAACTGCCTCCCAACGATCCGCGCTACGTTTTCCCGCTGCCGGACCTGGAAATTCAGCTGAGCGGGATTGCCCAAAACCCGCGCTAAACCTTTCCACTATATAAACGTGACGAGCATGAAAACCAAAAAAATCATCGACCTGCTCTGCCGCCTGGGCATTCTGCTGGCCGCCAGCCTCATGGCCTCGACGGCCCGGGGCGATCGCCCCGCCTTGACCCTGACGGTGGAGGTGGAGGAGCGCCTGGCGGTCGACTCCCTGTTTGTGCGATTCCGCCATACAACCCTGCCCCAGGCCACCCCGGAAGCAGATATGCTGTGTTTAAAAAGAAGTGGTCCGCGCACTTTCGTGTATGCGGGGAGGTTTCCGCAGGCCCGCGGGCAATTTTCCCTGCACATCCGTCCGGCGGCCGGGAGTATCTGGGAGGATCGGTATGCGTACCTGCCCTTGACCCCGGCCTTTTACTGGGAAGCGGGGGATAGCCTAACCCTGCTCATTCAAAAAAGGCAGGCCGGGAAGCCGATCGGTAGTCCGATGTACGATTACGCGTATACCTTTCGGGGCAAAGGGGCCGCCAAATACAACGCCTGGCTCCGGGTGTACCGCACCTACCTCCAGGCGCCCACCGCCCGTCCGGCGGAGCGCTTGACGCTGGACTACCAGGAGATGGCTTCCTGGTCCCAGATACGGGCGGCGCTGGATACCCTGCAAAGCCAGCGGGCGGCGCTGGATGATTTTCACTACGACCTCTTCCGGGCGGACCTGGTCGGCGGGCAAAGCGAGCGATTTGCCCGGCTCAAAAGCCTGGGCGAAACGTCCCGGGATTCGGGATGGTGCCGGGACGTGCTGGCCCGGCAGCTCATGTCCCCGCTCGATTCCCTGGCCGGAGCGATTCCCGGCCCGGTGGCCTACCATTCCCGCGCCTTGATCCACTACCAGTTCGAGCGCCTGCGGTTCGAGGCTCACCTGGCCGCGCTGGGCGGGGACCCGTTTGACCTGCTGGAAGCCGTGGCGACCCGGTACGAAGGAGGTTTTCGGGATCGGTTGTGGCTGAACCTATTCCTTCAAAATACCGAGGGGCGGGATTTGGTCCGGGACTACCAAAGGGTACGCGGGCAGATGACCGATGCGGCCTGCCAGCAGGCCCTGCGGGAGGTAGTGGTGCGTTTGCCCGGGATGCCCGTGCTGGATTTCGAGCTACCGGACCTGGCGGGGAACCGGGTTCGGTTAGCGGATCTGAGGGGCAAGGTCGTCTTCCTGGACGCCTGGTTCACGGGCTGTGGGGCCTGTGCGGCCTACTACCGGCAGGTGTTAAAACCGGCCAAAGAAGCGCTGAAAGCGGAAACCGACATCGTCTTCGTGTCCCTATCCGTCGACCGGAGCGAGGCGCTGTGGCGCAAGAGTGTGGCGTCGGGGACCTATACGTCGGCGCGGGCCGTCAACCTCTACACCGAGGGGCAGGGCCTGGACCACACCTGGACCCGGCAGTACCGGTGGGAGGGTGTTCCCAAGCTGATGGTGGTGACGCGGGAGGGGAAAATCCACCAGCTCTATGAAAATGGCCTGGCGGAGGATATTCGTACCGCGGAAGCCCTGGTCAGGAGCCTGCAAGCGGTCAAAAGCGAGCGGTAAGGCTAGCCCGGCCCCCAGGCCGAAAAGCGCCGTCGGTACGGCGCTTTCGACCAGGGGGCCGGGCGGGATTTCTGCTTACGGATTCGCCCGGGAGACGGTCACCGAAAGCTCCTGCGCATTTTTAGGAATCCTCTGTTGGCCATCCGGCGCGACGGCGGGCGAATACACCTGGCAGGCCCGGTCCCCGGGTTCGTCACAGCCCGTGGTAGGGGGTGTTCCGATGTAGTAGTAGTCATCGTCCTCCGAGGCTACGGAGTAAAAGGCAAAGGCCGCCGCTTGCGTGGTGGGTCGGCTGGTATTCATCGCTACCAACAGGCCACCGCTCAGGAGCAGGGCCAACAGGGATACCCCTTGGGATTTAACGAAACGGTTCATGATCGACTGGTTTTTGTTTTGAAACGATACGCCTACTCTTTTTTCAGGTTTTCGGCCTACTTCCTGGCGGTAGGGGAGCTGTCCTGGACGGCTCCCTGGGCGGCTTAGACGGTAAAGGGGCTAGGTCATAGGGATGGTGGGGCGGTTTGGTGAAAAAGGAGACTGTTTAGGCTTAGGAGTATGGTAAAAGCAAGCTTAGGAGATCGTGGGCTACCCGGCGGTGCGTAGGGTGGCCCGCACAGGGTGGCCCGCACAGGGTGGCCTGGCTAAACACCAAGGTATATCATGGGCATTGGGATAAGAGCCCAGGTCACCGCTTCGCGTTTTTCATGACATCTTCGGGCCGATTTTCTATCATACGACCAGTCCTTTGGATTTCCATGAACCATAACGTGGTGGCCTGATGATAGAAAACCGGCCAATTCTCTAGGGTAAAACCCGCACAGGATGATACCAACTGAGAAAATCCTTAGCCCGCACTGACGATATATAGGTTGCCCGTAAGCGGGAGCGTTTCTCAGCCGTGGGCTCGCATGACGCCATCCGGGCAGTGGGGTACCGGAAGGCAACGGGACGACTAGCCCCCTAGTAGTACGGCCTTTTAGGCGGCAACGTATTGTTTTCGAGCGCCTTGCCAAAGCTCCGTACAAGCTGCGCCAAATGCAAAAAAGGGGGGCTACTCTTTTCCGACGCGAAGCATACACTTTTCCGATACTTCCTACCGCTCGGGCGGTGGCGGGCCGTGGTCCGCCTTCACGGCTTGGGGGCTGAGGCCAAAGTACCGCCTGAACCGGGCACTGAAGCCCGCCGGATGGCTGTAGCCCAGCCGCTGGGAAACGGCACGGACCGTTCGTTGCTCTTCCGTCAGCAAGCGCCAGGCTTCCTCCATCTTGAGGTGGAGCAGGTACTGCTTCAACGGAATCCCATAGGCTTGCTGAAACTTCCGCGCCAGGGTGTCGGGGTGCAGGCCCAGGGCGTCGGCCAACTCCTGGATGGTCGGCAGGGGGCTCGTCCGGACCTGGGTCCGGAGTGCTTCCTGGACCCGATTGGCCACGTCCGGTTCCTTTTCGGGGGCCTCTTGCCGAATCCCCAGCGCTTCCAGGATCCGGGTTAGGGGGGGCGGGTCCGGGGGGCGGAGGATGCGTTCCCAGCCATCAGGGGCAGGGGATTGGACGGAGGCCGGTCGGAGGTGGGAGTGGAGACTCCCTAGCGCGTAGGCCAGCAGGGCGGGGCGGAAGGCCGGAATCTGCCCGTACCCGGCCCGTAGCGCGGGCTCGTCCAGGTGCAGTACCACCCACTCCAGGTTGCCCGCCCCGTACCGCACTGGGCTTTCCCCGGCCGGGGCGTACCAGGTCAAGAGCCTACCTGGGGTCAGGTCCAGGCCGCCTTTCGCTTCTTCGGGTCCATGCAGGCTCCCCCTGATCACATACCAAAGGTAGATACCGAAGGTGTGCCGGTGAAAGGTCAACCTCCCGTCCCGGCTCGTCTCCAGTTCCAGGTGCCGGAGGCGGTACCCGGGGCCCTGCCGGGTTTGGCGGCGCAGCTGTCCGTCCGGCCAGCGGATGAGTTCGGCGGGATCTTGGTCGGGATGGGGGGCGGGCTCCCTCGTGACCGTGGCGTGGGCGGTGATGGCTTCGGATAACCGGATGTCCCACGGAAGGTCCATGTTCAATAGTTCTTAATGGTACGAATGGCTTTTTCCAGCACGGCCACGACGACCTGCTTGTCCCGGTCCTCCACCTCGTAGGCCTTCCTCCGCATGCTGTTCCAGGAGAGGGTTTTCCGGTGCTGGGTGGAAAGGTGGGGCACCAGCAGCCGGAAGGCCTGGGCCACCGAGCGGACCTGGAGGATCTCGGTGTCCACCAGCGCCCGGACGGCCACCGCCGTCTGGTCCACCGTCAGGCCCACCGTGGCCCGGAGGGTAGCCTCCCCGGGGATTGGCGGGGGCGTCTCCCCGCCCGCCTTGCTTTTCAGGTAAGCGATCTCGGCGGTAAACCAGCGGTCCATCACCGTGGTGACGTCGTCCAGGCCCGGATCAAGGCGGACCCGGGGTTTCCGGTGCAGCTGCTGAAACTGTTTGAAGCGAAGGAGCAAGCGGTCGAGCTGTTCCGACTCGCTGGCCTGCGCCTGCACTTCCCGGGCTATGCCCGCCGTATAGTACCGCAAGAAGGCCCGGCTGTTGAAGTTCAGGTAAACCAGCCGTTCCACCAGATGTTCCGACCATCCGCCCCGGGAGCCTCCGCCCCGGGAGCCTCCGCCCCGGGAGCCTCCGCTCGGGGACCGGAGGGCCTGGTTCTTTTCGACCAGGCACTTTTCGAGCTCGGCCACCAGTTCCTGGTGATAAAATACCTCCCGGAAGGATACCTGGGCGTTCGGGCGATGGCTGGTAAATCCGTACAAGCCTTCCAGGACAAGGCCGGCGAGCTCCCCGCCGCGGGTCCGCTGCCGTAGTGGCCCTTCCAGGGCCTTGACCCGGGTGTGCAGGGCCGCTTTGATTTCGGCCAGGTAGGCCGCCGGGACTCGCCCTTCGTCCCCGATGAGCGCTCCCAGTCGCTCGTCGAGAAACGCCAGCAATTCAGCCAGGGCGTCGGACAGGGCGTGACACGATTGGTGGAAAGCCGCATGGGTTGGACCCCGGGTCCGGTTTTCGTACACCTGATCGAGCAGGATCACCAGGCCGCTGTGGTAGCTCCGGACCAGCGCCCGAAGCTTGTTGGGGTCCGTCTGGGTAAAAGCCAGGCGTTTAAGGATCGTTTTTTGCCGGTGCGCGTGGGCCCGCGCCCGGACGGCGATTGTTTCGGCCTCGGCCGGGCTGGGCGCGAGGAAATCATCCCGGGCGGGATTGAGTGCCACCGTCACCACGAAGTCCAGCCATTGAAGGGGGTATTGCATAACCTTACGCACGAATAATTCCCTACCTCTACCCCAAAAGCGTTACCGGCCCTTTCATAAGGTCCGGTTGTCGGGATAGGCGGCCTTATCCCGATCACGGAGCAGGACTGGTGCCCGGCCCAGGAGACGGGCCGGGCACCGCGATTAGCCCGCTTTGGTGCAAATGGTGCCGCTGGTCGTGATGGACTGCTTTCCCTGGGCGGAGGCGCGACCCGCTGGGTTTTCCAGCCGCGCCAGCACGTACGTTTTCAGGTACCGCTTTTGGGGGGTAATGGGCGTTTTCATAACCGTTGCTGTTTTAGGGGGAGAAAAAAGAACCTGGGGACAAAGCAACGGCAAGGAACGGCCGCCCGAAAATTTTTGAGACGAACGCGGCGCAAAATGAGACGAACGCCCCTTTTAAGCGTGTCCGTTGTCCGGCTCAGCGCCTATTTCCTCGGTGGGGTACCGGTCCAGAGGCAGCGAAATGTGCACGGTAAAGACCGCTTCCTCGTGGCTGATTTCGAACTGATGCTCGCCGGGAAACTTCAGCTCCAACGTGCTACGGATCGTACTCAACCCCAGCCCCGAACCCGCCGGGGCTGGTCCAGAATCGGGAGGAGGGACGCTGTTGGTGACCGTAAAATGCAGCCAGTCTTTTTCGACCCGACTGGTAATGTCCACAAACGAAGGCAAGTAGGTGGCGTGCACACTGTGCTTGAAGGCATTTTCTACCAAGGTTAACAGCAGCAGAGTCGGAACGCGGTGGCGGGGCTGGACGGGGCCCGTGTGGGTAAAAGCAATCTCGGTGCGTAACTCGGCGCGCATGGATTCCAATTCGAGGTACTGTTGGATCAGGTGGTGCTCCTCTTCCAGGGGGATGAAAGCCTTCTCGGCCTCGTAGAGGGTGAACCGAATCAGGTCGGCGGCCTGGTGAAGGTAGGCCGCGCCGGGGCCGGAAACGGAATCCAGTTCCGTCGCCGTGGCGTTGAAGATGTTGAAAATGAAATGGGGGGTCAGCAGGGAGCGGAGGGCTTTCAGCTCGGTTTTAGCCTTTTCTTCCTGCCACCGGATCTGTTCCAGTTCGCGCAGAAGCCCGTGTTTCATCATGTGGAGGCCTATGGGCAGGATTAAAAGCTGAAAATCGACGAGATCGTAAATGAATACCAGCCAATCCCCGCCCGCCCGCTGCGACCAGGGTTTTAGGTAGCGTTGTCCGATTGATTCGAAAATCGGCGGGAGGTTTTCCAGCCCCCAAAGCAGCGCGTAGCTCTGGTAAAGCAGCGTCGTAATTAGGTGCATAGCCACCAGGCCGACGGCCAGGGTCGCCCCCAGCCAGGCGACGCTGCCGAGGGGCTTCGGGCCGAGCCGGTATACGACCACCAGGAGGTAGTACAGGGGGATAAAACGGGCATAGTAGAGCCCATAGGCCCAGAGCAGCTCGGAAGAAGGCCTTTGTTGGGTCCAGGCGGGCACGAAAAAGAGAAGGTGGTACAGGATAAAGCAGGTCCAGAACAGTACGTGCACGAACCCGCGGTGCCGGGGACTGGTTGGAAAGAGCAGCCCACGATAGGCGCTAAATTGGGACGTTCTTGTGGGCATGGCCATTAGCGGGTCAGTAGTCTTAGAATCATCTCCCGCCGGAGCCGATCGGCAATGAGGTACTCGCTGCCGTCGATCATTTTGACCATATTGCCCTCGATCGTCTTAACCGCATGGCGGTTGACGATGCAGGAACGATGGATGCGCACAAAGTCCGTGTCCGGCAGCCGCTCTTCCATCCCGCCCAGGTTTTCCCGAACCAGGAGCATTCCCTCCGTATAGTAGATCTTGACGTAGTCTTTCAGGGCCACCAGGGCGTAGATATGCTGGTGGGGGATTCGGTGAAACTTTTTGTCCGATCGAAGCCAGGCATACCCCTGGCGCTCCGCACCGGTACCGGCCGGCGCTCGGCGCTCGCCAGGTGAGTCTTCGCTTTCCCCCGCGACGGGATCGTCCGGGAAATGCGGCTGGTGTTTGACACTGATTTTTAAAATCGTCTTGATAAAGCGGGGCCAGGAAACGGGTTTGAGCAAAAAATCCGTGACATCGTACTCGAACGCATCCAGGGCGTACTCCTTGTAGGCCGTAACCAGAATGACGTGGGGGCGGGGCGGGGGCAACGATTTGAGCAGGTCCAGGCCGGTCAGCCCCGGCATTTCTACGTCCAGGAAGATAATATCGGGGCGGTGGTTGACGATGATTTCCAGGGCCTGGGGGACGTTGCTGCAGCACCCCAGCAGCTCGAGCCACGACATTTCGCTGATCAGCCGGGCTAGGGCCTGCTGCGCTTTGGGTTCGTCGTCTACGACCAGACACCGCAAGGAAGAAAAGAGGTCCTTTTTCATAGGCTCAGCAGGTTATGTAACCCCAGTCCGATCAACAGCGGCGGGATGGGTGGTGGGATTTTTTTTCCTTCAACCTACGAAATAAACCCCAAAACGCCAAGAAAAAGAGTTACTTAATCGGTTACTTGGCGGGGCGTGGTGGTGAGGAATGGGGGCGTTTGGGGTAGGAATGGTAATATTTTTTTAGGTAGTAGGAAAGAACCAATTCCTGTTGCCGAGCCTGCGCCAGGAATAGCCGGTTGAAGAACAGGTGCAGGTGAGAGGCCACCACCGCCGGATCCGCCGGTTCCTGCTGACCCCGGCGGACGCGACGCACCGCTCTTGAGCGCCGGGCTATTACCCGCCCTACCCGCCCGCCGCTTGCCGCCAGGAGGGATTCGATGCGCTGCCGGTCCCGCCGGTAGTGGGCGTCCAGCTGCCCTTTCAGGGCCGTATCGCCCCGAAACTCCCGGAAAAGAGCGTCGAAGACCCGTTCCACCAGTGTCCCCCGGGCTGCGTGGTCCAGCCCCCAGTCGTTTAGCAGCCGATCGGCCCCGGCCAGCCCCAGCAACCACCGGGGCCAGCCCGTCAGATCCAGCAGGGAAATGACCGCTTCACTGTCCGCGTGAAAAAGGGATTCGGTCCGTTCGTAGGGCAGACCGGGGTACCGTTCCAGTTCCCGGCGGTAGGTATCGTACTGGATGCTATGGAGCCAGCCTTCCTCCCACGCGCGGTGCAGCTCCTGCGTGAGCCCACGGGTGGCTTCGGGGGCTTCCGCCGGGTAAAACCGGATGCGGAGGTGCGGTTCGGGGTCGGCATACCGCACAAAAAACCACTTTTCTACCGACTTCGCCCGGACCAGTGCCCGCATGAGCGGCCCGATTCGCTCCCGGAGCAACCGGTCTCCGGTTTGGGGGCCGCAGTAGACTTTGACGTAGGTCCAGCCACCCCCCCCCGGGGGGAAATCGCGCTGTACGGTTTCCGCGCCTCCCGAAGGAGTGCTTCTCGGCGTGGCGACGCCCGGCGAGGCGACGCTCGGCGCGGCGGCTCCCGGCGTATTTTTTGCCTCCCTAAAGGGGAGCACGATTTCGTGGGTGAACCCGTTTAAGAGCCCGGTGGACGATTCCGGAAATTCAACCAGCCGGATCCGGTCTTGGGTCCGGAACAGCGCGTGTAATGACTCCCGGGAACGGGCCGAATCGTGGTCGATCAGCAGTTCCCGGTCTCCCTCCACGAACTGGGTGTAACGCGGAATGCCGAGCTTTTGACGGACCGCCTCCCATTCGTGGGCCCACTCGCCCTCGCGAGCGACCGTGGCGACGCCCGGAGCGGCGGCTCCCGGCGTGGCGACGCCCGAAGGAAACAACCGGGGAAAGTGGCTTTTGGTGATGGTCCAGCGGGCCCGGGCCAGGATCCAGTGCCCGTACTGCACCCGGGGTAAAAATACCCGTTCCGCCAGGTGGCCCCACTGCCAGCCGTAGCCGGTACCCTGTCCGGCTACGTCGCAAAGGAACCGGTACATCGGCAGGCCCTGGGTGAAGTTATGGGCCGTCGTCAGCCGGGGAATGACCCGCTTGCCCAGCCGTCGGCTCCTTAGCTGGACCTGGTTGTCCCTGACGGAGACCAGCAGGTCCGCGGGGGAAATGCGCCGTTCGGGCGGCAGGTGGCTACCGCCCAGGTAGACGATCTCATAGTCGGTGAGGTGCGGGCGCTGAAGGAGGTTTCCCAGGCGTGGTTCGGGCAAATGGGCGATTTCGGCAAAAACGACCTCCGGCTCCTGCTGCGCGCGCGTGGCGGCCGCCACGCGCAGCTGCGCGGCCAGACTGGGGTCGGCCTCTCCGAACCGGCCCAGCAGCTCCAGCCCCGAAGCCCCTCCCATCGCCCGGGCCAAAAACCGAAAATCGCCCCGGTCCAGGGCCTCTGGGGAATCGGTTAGCAGGCTTCCCAGCCAGTACAGGCCGTCGCCCGGGTGGGACCCCGTCGGGTCCCACCCCGCAGGGGTCATCCCGGCGCAATCCTCATCCGTGAGCGTTACGCACCGCGTGGGTTCCAGCCAGGCCCTTTCCGCCAGGTTTTCCCGTAGCCGCGCGAGGGCATCCTCCGTGGGGTAGGGCCGCTCGGGGCGGGTGGGAAAGACGAGGTCTGCCAGCAGGGGGAGCTCCTCGCAACTACCGGGCCGTACCGGGCCGTACCCGATCCCCTCGGTGCTATCCAGGGCTTCGGGCAACGGTACCTCCTGGCCTTCAAACCGGCGCAAAAAGGCGTCCCGAAATTGGTCCAACTCCCGACTGCGGCCCATTTCGAGCAGCGGCCGCACCGTTTCAAACTCCCGGGCCAGGACTTGCACCCACCGGGCGCTGAGCGACCACCGTCCCGCCAAAACCAGATCCGTTTGGACCACCGGGCGGTTCTCCGGATTTTGGATGTAAGGGGCGAGCAACGCCTGAAGGCGCAGACCGGCGTTCAGCGGGGCTTGGGTTGCTTCCAGGAGCTGGTGGACCTGGTTGAGCAATTTTTTCTCCGATCCCGCCCCTTTCAGGGTCATGAGCTTCGCTCGGAGAGACGCAAAAGGGTCGCGGCCCGTGACCGTGAACCGCCACTCGCTTTCGAGCAATTGGGCTTGGATCAATTCCCGAATCAGCTTCCTGGCCCGGGCCGGGGGTAGGCCGGGCCCAAGGGCCTGCCCCAGTTCCCGGGCGGTTGCTCCCCCTTGGGCCCGGCGCATCGCGCGCTCCACTTCCGGTCCCGGCTCGACCGCCGTGAGCGTGTGGAGGGTTCCCGTGTGGGTGTATTTCCGTTCGGTGTACCGGTAGATCCCCTGCCCGAAGGTCAGGCTGGAGTTGAGTTCAAACCGCAATTGCGCCTGGATGGTGGGCTTGGCTTCGAGCCTCCGGATCAGGTCGTGCAGGGCGGCCGGGTCCAGCCGCCGGTAGCGCCGGAACGCTTCCGAGCCGGCGGGCTCCAGGACGGTCCGCCCGGATAGGGTCCCGGTGGCTACCCCGGCAAATAGACCGAAAGGGGTGGCGCGCGTGCACAAGCGGACGAGGTAGTGGGTAAGGGCCGATAACACCTGCCGTCGGTTTTTGTCTGGTTGGCCGTCGGTGCGAAGGCCCCGGAAGGAGGCATAGAGACCCGGCGAGGCGAGGAAGAGGGCTTCCGCGAGCCAAGGGTCGGAAAATAGGGTTAGCAGGTGTTGCTCCGCCAGCTCCGGACTTTGCATGGCGTGGAAAGTCCGGAGGGTTTCCAGGGGGAGCAGGGGCCTTCGAAGCAGGAAAAAGCCGTCGGGGATCAGAGACATGGCGGGTACATTTTCGTGGAAAAAGGGCGACGAGCAAATTTTTTAAATGGCGTTCACCTTTCCACATTTTTTAGACCAAGGGCCCCGGAAATGATACCGGCGCGGCCCTGGGGGCGACGAAGCAACTTTCGTCGTTTTTTTTACCGCGTTCGTATCAAAAATTTGCTATTTGACGCGGGTAAAGCAAGCTTTATGAGATTAATTAAATGCCACCAACATGGGTATTTCTTCCGTTTTCGACCCCGTCCCGTTGGGCCAGATCGAGGGGGTTTGTCGGCGAATGCAGGCGCAGCGGCACCGGGAGCCTTCGTTTGGGCTGGACTACGGCTGCCTGGGCCAGGCCGTATTCTATTACCTGTACGCCAGGCATACGGACCAGGAAGCGTTTCTCCGGGAGTCCGCCGACCAGTTTGACCGGGCCTGTGCCTGCGTCAATACCGATCGATCCTTCGTCATTCCCCGGGATTTCTGCGACTTGGGAGCGGTGGTCCATTACCTGGCTGAAGGGGGGGCGCTAGCGGTGGAACCCGGCTATTTTCTGGGGGACGTGGATGCCTTTCTGCACCAGGGGCTGGAGCAGGCTCTCCGGCGCGGGGCCGTTTCGGGTTTTACGACCGGTGCCGCTGGCTACGGACTGTACTTCCTACACCGTGCCCGCTACGATCCGGCGCGTTTTGCGCCGACCCTTGAGCGCCTGGCCGACTGGCTGGCGGTGTTTACCCTTAAGACGCCTTTGGGGTGTTGCTGGCCTTCGACCCGCCACCAAACGGTAACGGGCGTGGACCTGACGCTGGCCTACGGGCAGGCTTCGGTGGTGCTGCTGTTGGCCGCGATGGTGGAGTTGGGTTTTGCCGATCCCCGAAAAGTCCGCTCGGTGGTCGCCGGAGCCATTGCCTTGATTGATCACTGTCTGAAGGTGACCCAAAGCCATACCGTGCGGGTATCCCTACCGGAAGGTCACCTGGGTACGGCCTACGCCCTGCTCCGGGCCGGGCTCGTGTTTGACACCCCCGCGTGGAAGGCGCTGGGCGAATCCCTGCTGCGGCACTGTGCGCATAGCTGCCAGGATTCCCGGCGGAAGCTTCCCCGCGCCGGAATCCGCGGGGGCGTGGCGGGGGCAACCCTGGCGTTTGCGCGTATCCACCGCCTCACGGACAATGCGCTCTACGGGGAGGCCGCCCGCCAATGCCAGCGCATCTTACTCCGTCAGACCAAGCAGGACGAGGACGGGAATACCCCTTCTCCGGGGGAAGTAAGTGACGGGAAGGCTCTTTCGGGGGTGGGAGCCACCCTCATCCGCTCATCCGGACAACTTGACTTTGACCGACTCATTTGGCTGATTTAGAGGCTGTCCGGGTAAGGGGTTTGGCTCCTTTTCAAGACCTGGGTATCGACCTCCCACGGTGTTTTCGGATTTTTGGAAGCGGAAACGGGCTTTTGCTTACGCAAGACTGAACAGGCAGAGCGCGCTTCCTCACGGTAGCGCCGCTCACGCCTCCGCAGCCCTCGCATTATCACCTTCGTTCACCGCCGCATTCTACTTCCCTTCCCCTTTGCCATCCGTCAAAATGGGCCTTTTGAGCCCGACCTGGATCCTCAACGTTTGGTGAATAATCTGGATCGGGTACCTTCTTGGAGTAGAGCGGGTTTCCTTGTTTCTGCTTAGGCCTTTTATGGGGCCGGTATTGACGTTGATTTGTTGCGTCGCGCGGGTTCCGCCCTGATCCTCCCCCTTGATGACAGTGGGTCCATCCCGCACTTGCTCCTATCGCCGAGGGGATCCTTGCCTGCGGCCAGGAAGGGCGGCATCCTGTCCAACCGGCGCTGGGAATGGCCTTCCTCCAGGTACCACAAGCCCGAAAAAGGGCCTGCGTTCACCTCGTAGAATTGGTGTGGGTGAAAGTCATCGGTGTAGTAAAGCGGCTATGGAAGGGAGTGCCAGGGCAAAAAAACCAGCTGGACTCCAGTTGGGGTTTAACTATTATATACACTATACTAATGCTGCTACCGAAGCAGCTGCACAAATCAATCCGCAAATATCAGTCCAAAAAATCACCCCGGTGAAAGCGTTACCAGGGTGATCCAAATGACAACGTTACAAAACTTCAACTTCCTGAAGTCAAGTACAAAGTAAGGCAAAAAGGGTTTACTTCAGGGGAAAAAACCTCAGTAACCCTTCCATATCTATTTACTACCAACCCCCTATTTTAGGGGTTGTACCTTCTTGTTGCGCTCGCTACCTTTGGCTTGGTGATGCCTCTGGGCAGTTCCAAATTACAACGTTACAGGCACGCCCCATGAGCTCACTCTCCTACCGCTTGAAGGACCTCCATCTCTTTTACGTCCCGCTTAAAAAAGAAAAAGCCTGGGCACCATGGCGCCCAGGCTTTCCGACATATATCCACACCATATAAGATGCAAATATAAATTTTTTTGGTTATTCTCCCTACACCTTCCGGGGCGTATTCATCCGTAGGTTGCTCATCCGCACGTAGCCCTCGTTGAGCTTGTTGATCCGGCACGTGGCCAGATTGTCCATCAGCCGTTTGGGCGCTTGCCGAAGACGCCAATGGCCTCCCGCCGCCTCTCAAACGTTACCCTGGCTGCGTTGCCGGTCCCGGTGAGCGTCTCCTCCTTCTTGCGGTACGGCGGTGTCATCAGGATCATAACGGCGTTGAGGACCCGGACGGGGACCCGGTCCCGCCTCAGT
The DNA here is from genome assembly GCF_014202275.1 of Rhabdobacter roseus. GTDB lineage: Bacteria > Bacteroidota > Bacteroidia > Cytophagales > Spirosomataceae > Rhabdobacter > Rhabdobacter roseus. The sequence continues at coordinate 103,364 of NZ_JACHGF010000002.1, forward strand.
TCCAACGCCCACGATCCGTTCCGTATCAGGGGAAGCATCCCATGCCAATAGAACGAGGTATCGTTGTTTTCCGGTGGGCTCCCTACTTTTGAGACACCCTTTTAGGGAATAGTGAAGGTCAGCGAGAAGCATGATGGAATTCAGCCACGCACGGGCGTCCCTCGAGCAGGTACGCCCGAGGGATATGGTGCACTAGCTGTCCCGGTTAGGGTACGAACCCGTCCAGGTCAGAGGCCACGACTATTGGTGCCATTCTCCCGTTCCGATCGAAAAAAACGCCTCCCTTTAAGATCAACCGGTGGCTTAACCGGTAGTACGATCACGGGGAACAGCCGAGCGGTAACGTGATTGACTTTGGCATCCGCTACTACGGTTGCTCGGTCGGGGCCTTTATCCACCGGGTACACGGCGATCTTTCTCCTCACCCGCGGCGGGAGCCCCCTCCCCTCCACCCGCTAAGCCCCCGGTGCGAATCCGGGGGCAGCGGATAGAGCCGATTACGGCCCCTGCCCTCGGATGACAGGTACACTATAGACTCCATAAGCAACGCTACTACGCCCTTGGCCTCCCCAACGATTCGGGCGGCTTCGAGCTGCGGAACGCCTACTGTTAAACTCAGGACCTCCCCCAAGGATATCACCACGCTTGCCGTGAGGGTCTTCGAAGGGTTCATGGACTTCTCTTTCCTACCGGATGATTGCCCCGCATGACCTGAGCGATTTCGTCATTCCCAATTCCGTCGCTTTTTTCCCGCGCCCGCCCTTTCCTGGAGCGGCACCAAAGGGTTCACCTGTATCTAGACTGGGGTGATACCGGTTGGCGCATCAGGAGGGAAGCGCTGGCGGGTTCTTTCGTATACTGCGACGAAAGCGGGCTTTACCAGTCCTACAAGGACCTGAACGAATGGCTGACCGCCGGGGCTCTTTCGGCCGAGCCGCCAATCCAATCGCCGCACTCGGAAAACCAACAGGCACCCCAATATCCGCCCAAGCCCCGGTAGACAAATCCCCAAGGCCGGAGGCTTCGGATCTGAACCCATTCACCCGGGACATCCGTTGATTTGGTCGGTCGGATTGCCTTAAGCGCAATCGGCAAGATGTACGGTTGTATCACGCTCCGCCCGTGCTCCAACCGAATCTTGCCCCGCCGTTGTGCCCTCGGAACTCGGGCGGCGGGGAGGCTTAGGGAGAAGGGAGGGATTAGGGGTATGAAAAGACCTTAATCGGGAGGGTGGCTAGGGTTTGCCATGGCCCCTTGGGGAACCACGCAGGAGCGGCGGCTGGGGTAGCGTAAGGGATTCGCCGTAGGGAGCCTTCGGGGAGGGCTCAGTTAGGTCGAATGCCCAGGTGACCCGGATCAAATTCGGCGAGGTATAGGAAAAACGAAATGCCGCCGCTATCTTAACCGTTCGGAGTCTGCCTGGTCCTGGCCTTGGTAGACCGGTTGAACGCGAAATGGCTATGTGATGAAAGCAGAAAACAACCGTAATCGGTGGCTGCACCTGCGCCTCACCGAGCAGGAGTACGCCTCCCTCCATCAGGAGTATGCCCGGACCACGGACCGGAAACTTTCTGACTTTGCCCGCCGAAAGCTCCTGGGCAAGCCCGTCACGGTGCTCCACCGGAACCAATCGCTGGACGGGATAGGCGAAGAACTGGGTCGCCTCCGGATGGAGTTACGGGCGGCGGGCCATAACTTCAACCAGGCCGTCAAAAAGCTCCATACCCTGCGGGGGGGGCACCAGATCGAGGCTTGGCTACTTACCTACGAAACCCAGCGGGAGCAGCTTTGCCGGCAGGTAGAACGGGCCGGGAGCTACCTGAAAACCCTGGCGGGACTATGGTCGCGCGAATAGGCATCGGCAAAAACCTGAGGGCGGTCCTGCTGTACAACGAAGGGAAAGTGGCCCGGCAGGAGGCGACCCTGCTCGAAGCCGGCTACTACCCAAAGGAGGTCGCGGGACTGACCTTTCATGAAAAATGGGCCCGGCTTCAGCAGCGGATGAGCCTTAACCCGCGGGTCAAAGCCAACGTTCTGCACATCAGCCTTAATTTTGCGCCCGGTGAAAACCTCCCGCCGGAACGGTTGACGGACATTGCCGTCCTCTACCTCGACAAGATCGGTTTTGCGGACCAGCCCTTTTTGCTCTACGAGCACCACGATGCGGCCCACCCCCACGTCCACCTGGTCACGACCAATATCCGGGCGGACGGCCGTCGGATCAGCCTGCATAACATTGGTCGCATCCGCTCGGAAAAGGCCCGGAAGGAAATCCAGGCGCAGTTCGGGTTGGTGAAAGCGGAAGACCGCCCCCGGCTCGGCTACGAGCCGCCGCCGGTACGGGTCGAGCCCGCCGCCTACGGGAAAGCGGAAACCAAACGAGCCCTGAGCCAGGTGCTTCGGCACGTCTTGCCCACCTACCGGTACAGCTCCCTGCCGGAGCTCAACGCGGTGCTGCGCCAGTACCAGGTCCGGGCCGACCGGGGAAGTGAAGATTCCCGCCTTTATCAAAAGGGAGGACTGGTCTACCGCATCCTGGATGCCGCCGGGAATCCGGTGGGGGTGCCCATGAAGGCGAGTGCTTTTTCGTTTAAGCCCACGTTAACGTACCTCTCCGGGCGGTTTGCAGAAAACCAGGCCACCAAACGAAACTACCGAGCAAGGCTTAAAAATACCATTGATCTGGCCCTGCTCGAGAAGCCGACCTGGGCCACGCTGTCCCGGCAGTTGGAGCACGAAGGCGTCAGGCTGGTGGAGCGTAGCAACGACCAGGGACGGGTCTACGGGCTGACCTACGTGGATCACCGGACACGCTGTGTCTTCAACGGCAGTGAGTTGGGGAAGCCGTACACGGTCCAAGGTCTTCGCGCCCGGTGCGGGTCGGTGCCCTTGACCCAGCCGCCCCGGGTTTCGGTGACCCCGCCGAGCCAGGAGTCCTCGCCCCGGCTGCCTGGCACGGACTTCACAGATCGTTCGCGGGACGACGGGCTTCTGGAAGCGCTTACCCTGCCCCTGCCGGATCCGACCGGTGTCCCCTGGCCCCTCCGGAAAAAAATGCCCCGAAAGCGAAGAAGAATTAGCCAACCCTAAACGGATACCACCATGCAGGAGAATCAATACGCCCTGGGTAAAATTCTGGACCTGACCCGGATGCTAGCCATCGTGCTGCTGGGGCTTCACTTCTATTACTATGGCTACACCGCCTTTGCCGGTTGGCAGCTCGTTTCCGATTTCAGCGACCGGTTATTGGAAAACGTGGCGCGGACGGGTTTGTTTGCCCGCTTCCACCGTTCCAAGGTCCTGGCTCTGGGCTTGCTTCTGGTATCGCTACTCGGCATCAAGGGGAAAAAGAAGGAGAACTTGCCGGTCTGGACCGGGCTGGGCTACACCCTAACCGGAATGGCTATCTACTTTGCCGCCTCCCTGTTGTGGTACCTGCCGCTGTCGGCTCAGGGGGTGACGGTTGCCTACCTGGCGGTGACGACGGTTGGCTTCGTCCTGGTGCTGATGGGAGGGACCCTGCTCTCCCGCGTGATTACGGTTCGCCTGGAGGAGGATGTCTTTAACCGTCAGAATGAAACCTTTCCCCAGGAAGAACGGTACCTGGACAATGCGTTTTCAATTAACCTTCCGGCCCGGTATCGGCTCCGGAACCAGACGCGCAAAAGCTGGATCAACGTCATCAATCCTTTCCGGGGACTGCTGGTCCTGGGCTCGCCCGGAGCCGGCAAGTCCTACTTCGTTATTCGGCACGTGATCACCCAGCATCTGAGCAAAGCCTTTACGATGTTTGTCTACGATTTTAAGATACCGGACCTTTCCGTGGTTGCCTACAACGCGTTTCTCCGGTACCGACACCGGTATGCTAAACCACCGGCTTTTTATACCATCCATTTTGACGACCTTAGCCGTAGCCACCGCTGCAACCCCCTGGAGGCGGAAGGGATGCTCGACCTGACCGATGCCGCCGAATCATCCCGCACCATCCTGCTCGGACTGAACCGCGAGTGGATCCGACGTCAAGGTGATTTTTTCGTCGAGTCGGCCATTAACTTCCTGACGGCAGTGATCTGGTTTTTGCGGAAGTTCGGCCACGGCCGGTACTGCACCTTGCCCCATGCCATCGAACTGATGCAGCTGGAATACGGCAAACTGTTCACCATCCTGCGGGCCGAAAAGGAGATCGAAGTGTTGATCAATCCTTTCGTGACGGCCTATCGGAACGGCGCGATGGAACAACTCGAAGGCCAGGTCGCCTCGGCCAAGATCGCTTTGGCCCGGCTTTCTTCCCCCCAGCTGTACTACGTGTTGAGCGGCCGTGATTTTACGCTGGACATCAACAATCCGGACCAGCCCAAGATCGTTTGCATGGGCAATAATCCCCAGAAGAGCCAAATTTACGGTGCCGTGTTGTCCCTGTACGTGAACCGGCTGGTGAAACTGGTCAACCAAAAGGGGAAAGCGAAATGCAGTCTGGTACTGGATGAGTTCCCCACGATTTACCTTAACCACATCGACGGCCTGCTGGCCACGGCCCGTTCCAACCAGGTGGCTACCACGCTGGGCCTCCAGGACTTTAGTCAGCTTCGGAAGGATTACGGCAGGGAACAGGCCGAGGTGATCATGAACATTACGGGCAATCTCATCGCGGGCCAGGTCACGGGCGATACGGCCAAACAGCTGTCCGAGCGGCTCGGAAAGGTCATGCAGGACCGTACCAGCCTCTCCGTGAACCGGACCGATACGTCCGTGAGTAAATCCAAGCAGTACGATTATGCCATCCCGGCTTCCCGCATGGCTACGCTCAGTTCCGGGGAATTTGTGGGGCTGGTGGCCGACAACCCGGATCAGAAAATAGACCGAAAGGCGTTTCATGGCGCGATTGTCAATGATCACCGGGCGCTAAAAAGGGAGGAGGCCGCCTACCAGCCGCTGCCGGTCATCCGGCCCGTGGACGATGCGCAGGTACAGGCCAACTACCTTCGGATCAAGGAAGAGATCCAGGACCTGGTCGACAGTGAGCTGGAGCGGATCCTGCAGGATCCGGGGTTGGCCCATTTGGTGGTAAAGTAGAGGGAGAAATGCGCCTGAACAAGCCTTTCGGGTTAGGAACGAAGGGACTTTTTGTGCTGGTCCAGCCACCACTCCAGCTGTTCTACCACCCGAACGGCCTCTTTTCCCGGGTGGTTTTGCTGTACATAGCGGACGAACGAGGCTTGGGTATCCTGCTGCTCCCATTCCAGGTTGGTTAGAACCAGATCCGGCCACGGCTTGACATGCCGGGTGAAGGCATGGAGTTCCAGGTACGGAGGGGCTTGGGACAGGTGGGTGGTGAGCTCGGCGTACAGGGATGGGGCCATCACCCGCTCGGCTTCCCGGAGCAGGTCAAACAGAACGAAGGGAGGGTTTTCGTGGGCTAGGGCCTTCCCGAAGTTGGGGGCTCCTTTCGTGTCCAGGAACTCCTGGAGATAGGTCCGAAAGGCGACTTCGGTGGCCACACAGAGATCCATACCGTAAAAGGAGTAGGCTTTTTTGAAACGGTCCAATGAAAAAGCATCCTGGCATTGTTTGACCACGTACCTCAGCAGGGCGATTTCTCGCTCGATGACAAACGCGAGGGTAGGGGGGGAATCCTTCGGGTTACTGGCCTGCGCAAACCGGGGGTGGGAAAAGAGCTCGAACGCGCTGCTCTTAAAGAAGCGGGTTTTGCGGGCATGGGTCAACTGCACGTAGAGCGGATACGTGGATTTTCCGTGAAAGGAAACGGCTTTCAACCGATCGTTGAAATACGTCCTATAGCTGATTTTTGACGCCCTTTTCATGCGGATTCGCGTTAAGAGGGTAAAGATAGTATATTGTTTTGCTAGATATGGATTTATATAAACAAATTACTACCTTAGTGGGGTGATTGAGCCCTGAGGAGGAAGGAATGGGATCAGAGAGGAGGTGCATCATGAAGCAATTAAGCCCCGAGTGGGTAAGGGATTTCCTGCGCCAGAAAGGAAGAGAAATAACCGTGGAGGAAGCGGCCATGATTTACGAATGGCTGCGAAAAGTAGCCTTCTTGGCGGTCGGGCACTACCTCCGGACTTGACAAACCACGCAAAGAACAAAAGGATATGTTGGTAGCGGACTTATACATTCGGGTGTCGACCGATGAACAGGCGGATAAAGGCTATTCGCAACGGGATCAGGAAGAACGGCTAAGGCTGTATTGCCAGCAAAACCGGATCTCAGTCAACCAGGTAATACGGGAAGACCATTCGGCCAAGACGTTTGAGCGGCCGGAATGGTCCCGGTATGTGCTGCATCTGCGCAAGGCTAAAGGAAAATCGGATTTGGTCTTGTTTACCAAATGGGACCGGTTCAGCCGCAATGCTGGCGATGCCTACCAGATGATCAGTATTCTCCGGAAATTAGGCGTGGAGCCGCAAGCCATCGAGCAGCCCCTGGACATGTCCATTCCCGAAAGTAAAATCATGCTGGCAATCTACCTGGCCACCCCCGAGGTGGAAAACGACCGCCGGTCGCTCAACGTCATCAACGGCATGCGGAGGGCTCGGAAGGAGGGGCGATGGATGGGACCGGCGCCCGTGGGGTATATCAATCGGAGTACGGAAGAGGGACGTAAATACATCGCGCCCAAAGAGCCGGAAGCGGGTATTCTGCGGTGGGTCTTTGCGACCCTGGCCGAAGGGCACTACACCACCGAACAAGTTTGGAAACAGGCCTTGGCCAAAAAGCTAAAGTGCAGCAAGAACAATTTTTGGCTGGCCATCCGCAATCCGGTCTATTGCGGAAAGATCCACGTACACGCGTTTAGGGATGAGGCAGCCTTTTACGTGACGGGACAGCACGAACCTTTGGTCACCGAAACATTATTTAACCGCGTGCAAGCGGTGTTGAGTGGGCGCGCCAAAAAGCAACGGACGAAAATGAACTCCAACGAAAATTTACCGTTGCGTGGGTTCCTTATTTGTCCAGAGTGCGGAAAAATGTTGACGGGCAGCGCCTCTAAAGGAAGAAATAACTACTACTACTACTACCATTGTACGTCGGCCTGCGGGAGCCGTTTCAAGGCCCCGCAGGCGAACGCGTTGTTTGTCGACTACCTCCGGCAATTCATACCCGAGCCAGACATGGTAGAGCTGTATCGGTTCTTTTTGAACGCGGAATACCACCAACAAACTCGTTCCTTGCGGGACGAACGGAATGCGATCCTGGATAAAATGAAGGCCTTGAACGACCGGTTGAATGCGGCCCGGCGGCGGGTTTTTGAAGAGCTAATTGACCCACTGGATTTTAAGCTGATGAAAGCGGACTGTGAGCAGGAGATCAACGAGCTGGAGCGGAAGCTGATGGCCCTCCAATCGAATAATCCCAAGAGCATTGAAGGATTACTGGAAGAGGGAGTGGCGAACCTGTTGAGGCTGGATTATTTGTACCGCGAAGGGAGTATCGCGCAAAAGCGGCATGTCATCGGTTCGATTTTTCCGGAAAATCTCGTGTTTGACGGAAATTATTATCGAACCGCCCGCCTTAACGAAGCGGTGCGTCTTATCTACTTGATGAAGAGGGATTTACAAATAAAAAAAAACGGTACAAGTGACGAATTTCTCGACTTGTACCGTTCGGCGGTCCGGACGGGACTCGAACCCGCGACCCCATGCGTGACAGGCATGTATTCTAACCAACTGAACTACCGGACCAATGTGTCAATTATTGTTGTTTTCGCCGTCGTTTCGGTGAAAACGTGGTGCAAAAGTAGACGGCTTTGTAATACGGTGCAAGTGTACTCTCGAAAAAAAGTAACAATTTTTTTAAATAGCCTGACTATCAGTCGCTCTTTTTTTAGGGAGTCTGTTTTTGTACTTTTGGGGCGCGCCGCCGTACCGGGCAAGGTACCTTTCTGTATTCAGAAGGCGCGCCGAATTCAAGCAGCATGACCCAACTACACGAAATCATACAACAGCTGGAACGCTGGGCACCGCCTGCCTACCAGGAAAGCTACGACAACGCCGGGCTGATTGTGGGGGACCCGGCCCAGCCCGTGCGGGGGGTACTTTGCTCCCTCGACTGCACCGAAGCCGTGGTGGACGAAGCCATCCAAAAAGGGTGTAACGTGGTGGTAGCGCACCACCCCATTGTATTCAAAGGCCTGAAGTCGCTCACGGGACGCACCTACGTAGAGCGGACGGTACTGAAGGCCATCAAGCACGACGTGGCCCTTTACGCCATCCATACCAACCTCGACAGCGTAGTAGACGGCGTGAACTGGATGATCGCCGCGCGCCTGGGCCTCCAAAACGTAAAAGTGCTGGCTCCCAAAAAGCAGCTCCTCATGAAGCTCACCACCTTCGTGCCGCTTACCGATACGCCCGCCGTGCTGGAAGCGCTCTACGCGGCCGGAGCCGGCCGGATAGGGGAGTACTCGGGCTGTAGCTTTCGGACGCTGGGCACGGGTACCTTCACGCCCGGCGCGGCGGCTAACCCTACGCTAGGTACCCGCGGGGAGCCCGAGGAGGTACAGGAGCACCGGGTGGAGGTACTTTTTTCGGCCTATCTGGAGCGGCGTATCCTAAGTGCCTTGCGCGAGGCGCACCCCTACGAAGAGGTAGCCTACTACCTGCATACCCTCGAAAACGAAAACCAGGAAGTAGGGGCGGGGGCCGTGGGGGAGCTGCCCGAGCCGCTGGCAGTACCGGATTTTCTGCGTTTCCTGAAAGAAAAAATGGAGACGCCGCTGGTAAAATATACCGAGCCTGCGGGTACCATGGTGCGGCGCGTGGCCGTGTGCGGAGGCGTAGGAAGTTTCCTGCTGCCCGCCGCCAAGCAAGCCCAAGCCGACGCCTTCGTGACGGCCGACTACAAGTACCACGAGTTTTTTGACGCCGAAGGACGACTCATGATCTGCGATATTGGGCATTATGAAAGCGAAGTACACACGAAAGACATTCTTTACAAGTATTTATCAGAAAAATTTGATAATTTTGCGCTCTATTTATCGGAGGTTAACACCAATCCGGTTAGGTACTTTTGGTAATGTATTCTGCAACAGCTGTGCACAAGAAGCGGAACGCATCATTTCAAGTACCTTCATCACTTACTGGAACCAAACGATAGTCTGAAACAGTCCGTAAACGACATACATGGAAAACACGATCGCACAAAGGTTAGACGCACTGCTTAAGCTGCAGGAAATTGATTCAAATCTTGACGAAATACTAAAAACCCGGGGTGACTTACCCGAAGAAGTACGGGACCTTGAAGACGAAATCATCGGCTTTGAAACCCGTCTCGGCAAATTCAAATCGGAGATCGATGGCCTTAACGGCGAGATAGATAGCCTGAAAGGTGCCCAGAAAGACGCCGAAAAGCTGATTACCCGCTACAAAGATCAGCAGATGAACGTGCGGAACAACCGCGAGTACGACGCCATCACGAAGGAGATCGAGCTGCAGGAGCTGGATGTACAGCTGGCCGAAAAGAAAATCAATGAGGCCCGCGCCCGGATTCGCCTCATCGAGGAGGACGTGAACCGTACCCAAAGTACCCTCAACGAACGCAACGAAGACCTCAAGGCCAAGAAGCAGGAGCTGTCGGTGATCATGGGTGAGAGCGAGGAAGAAGAAAAACAACTGATCGGGGAGCGCGAAAAACACATCAAAAAAATTGAGGAACGATTGCTGAAATCGTACCAGAAGATTCGCAACAACTCCATCAACGGACTGGCCGTAGTACCCGTCTCACGCGGGGCGTGCGGAGGCTGCTTCAACATTGTACCTCCCCAGCGCCAGGCCGATATTCGGGAGCGGAAAAAACTAATCGTGTGCGAGCACTGCGGACGTATCCTGGCGGATGTCGAAAGCGTAGAACCCGCTTCGAACCGGCGCTAGGTTTCGGTCCGGGATGTCGACAAAAAAAGGCTGCCCCACCGGCGGCCTTTTTTTATACACCCGGTTGCCGGGCATCTCAATCGCTCCGGTGGGCGTATATGCATTCAAAAAACGCGCTATTACGCATGAATTATTTCCGAATGTGGCTAATTACCTTACTCCTGGTCCTGGTCGGCCTGCTTACGGAGAGCCGGGCGCACGAGGCCGAAGCGGATTTTGCCTTTACGCCACGCCTGCAAAAAGCCTACTTTGAAATCCAGAAACTACGCCTCAACCACGCCCGCGAGCTCCTGGAGCAGGAACGCGCGCAGAATCCTGCCAACGGGGCGCTGGTATACCTTGAGAACTACGCCGACATGTACTACCTCCTGATCTCGGAGGATATGAAAGCTTACGCTACCCTAAGCAAACAGCAGGACGCCCGCCTAAGTACCCTCGCGCGGCTGCCGGGCTCGTCGCCCTACCAGCGCCTGCTCATGGCCGAAGTACGGCTGCACTGGGCCTTTGCCAAGCTGAAGTTTGGCAGCGAGGTCAGTGCCTGCTGGGATATTATCAAAGCGTACCGCCTGCTGGAAGAAAACCGAAAAAAATTTCCTGCGTTTGCGCCTACCCTCAAATCCCTCGGGCTGCTGCACGTCCTGATTGGCTCCATTCCTGACAACTACGCCTGGGTAGCCAAAATGCTGGGCTTGAAGGGGAGCATCAGCCAGGGCCTGAATGAACTCCAACAAGTACAGCGCCAGGAGCCGTTTTTCCGGCAGGAGGCCCAGCTCATTGAGCTCCTGCTGCACGCCTACACGCTCCAAATGAGTCCGGCCCAGATCCAGCAGCTGCACCAGCTTCCCCGCAGCCAGCCCGACAACCTGCTGCTGCACTTTTTTGGCACGTCCATCCTGATGAAGGAAGGCCGGAGCGAGGAGGCCCTCACCGTGCTGGCCAAAGCGCCCCGCGGCGAAGACTACCTGCCGTTTCCTTTTCTGGACTACCTCCGGGCCGAAATTCTGCTTCAAAAGGGCCAGTATGCCACGGCTTTTGCCTATTACAGCCTGTTTCAGAAAAATTTCAAAGGATTTAATTTCTTAAAAGACAGCTACTTCAAACAGTTTCTCTGCCGCTGGCTGGACAAAAGTACCCCCGCCGAGGCGCTCGTCCATCTGGCGCGGGTGGAGAAAGTAGGAAGTACCATCACGGAGTCGGACCAGTACGCCCAGCGCTTTGCCGAGCAGTACCGCAAAGGCCCCCGCCCGGAGCAGAAGGTACTTTTTCGGGCACGCTACGCCAGCGACGGTGGGTACCTGGCCGAGGCCTGGGAAGCTCTGGAGCCCTACACCGAGGCTTCTTTTCAGGAACTGACGGACCGCGCCGAATTCAACTACCGGCGGGGGCGCATTTTGCAGAAGAAAGGCCAGCCCGAACAGGCTACCCGTTACTACCAGCGGACCATCGCCCTTTGCCAGGGCACTTCGCTTTATTATGGGGCCTCGTCGGCGCTGCAACTGGGGTACATTTGTCGGGAAAAACAACAAAATGACCAGGCCGTGGCCTATTTTCGGAAGGCGATGTCGTTTAAAAAGCACGAATACAAAAACAGCATCGACAACAAAGCCCGCGCGGCCCTCACGGAGCTGGGCGTGTAGCTTTAGGCAGAGGGCATTGGGCTTGGGGCAGAGGGGGTACTTTGGGCAGATGGCTTGGGGTGCTTTCGAGAAAGTACCCCATGCCAGGCACCCTTTCTCCGCGGGAGAAAGGGCGGGGGGATAGAGGCCATAATAAAACAAATTTTATACGAACCTAAGCAGAAGTAGGGTGGAGGAGAAAGAATACCAGGTGTCGCGCAAAATACTGAGCTGGGCCGAGGAAGACCGGCCGCGCGAGAAGCTGCTGCTCAAGGGCAAAGCCGCCCTGACCGACGCCGAACTCATCGCGATCCTGATCGGCTCGGGTACGGTGGAGCTGTCGGCGGTGGATGTAGCCAAGATGATTCTGGGCTCGGCCGGCAATAACCTCAACGAACTGGCCCGGCACGGCGTTAAGGAGCTGACGAAGATCAAGGGCATTGGGGAGGCGAAGGCCATCACCATCGTGGCGGCGCTGGAGCTGGGACGGCGGCGTAAAGAAAGTACCATGCTGCGACGGCGGCGCATTGGCTCCTCGCTGGATGCCTACGAAGAAATGAAACCCTACCTGCTGGACAAGCCCCACGAGGAGTTCTGGATTTTGCTGCTCAACCGCGCCAACGAGGTACTTCGTCCGGTCCAGATCAGCACGGGCGGCGTGGCGGGTACCGTGGCCGACCCCAAAATGATTTTTAAGCACGCGCTGGAGCAGCTGGCGAGCTCGATCATCCTTTTTCACAACCACCCCTCGGGCAACCTCTCGCCCAGCCAGGCCGACCGCGACCTCACCCGCAAACTAAAAGAGGCAGGCCGAATGCTCGACCTGCCCGTGTTGGATCACCTTATTTTTACCGATAGCGGCTACTACAGCTTTGCCGACGAAGGTACTTTCTAAAAGAGTAGCTCGCGCTTCACAACGCCCTCCAGCTCGGCGTAAGGTACCGTAAACGAAATGGGGCCACGGGCGTAGGCGGCTATTTCGTAGGGATTGTAGTGAAAAAGTACCCCCTCGCGCGTGAAGGCGACGTTGGCCGGCAGGAAGAAAACGTGGTCTCGCAGAAAGTACCCCTGCTCCTCCAGGTTGGCGTCCGCCGGGATTTCTTCCAGCTTCCGGAAGGCCGCCTCGGCTTTCTGGTACAGGGCTACTGTGTCGCTCACGTAGGTTTGCCACTCCCGGTGCTGGCCGGTTTGGGCGTCGAAGAGGTAGTAGCCCAGGAACGAGTTGGGGTGCGCGCCGCCCGTGAAAGAATACTGGTCCAGGCTGTACACAATGAGCTTCGGCGTGGTAGCTACCGTATCGCCCTTCATTTCCACCGCCCAGCAGCCGGGGGCGTCGGGGTTTTCCTGGTGGAAGTCGCGGTAGCTGGCCATAAAAGCCTGTCCGGCGTTTTCCATCTCCGACAGGTTGGGCTTCTTGGTGCTTTGGTAGGCGCTGTCGGAGTACGTATACAGCAGCCGAACCACCGTTTCCTGGAGGTACTTGCGCAGCGCCTGGGTGGCTTTGCCCGAATCGGCGGGCATCAGCAGGTCCACGGATACCATCGCGCCGCCCAGGTTGGCGGTGTCGCAGCTACCTACTTCGGTACCCTGCCGGGTGGCGTTTTCAAAGGTGATGCCCGTGCGCTGGGTACTTTCCTCGTCCTGGTTTGCTTGCCGACAAGCCCCCGCCAGGAGGGTACTTAGTAAGCACAGGGCTGCTAGGTGCTGCTTCATAAGGTACTTCCGGGTCCAAAAACCGCTATTAGATTTGGTAAAAAAAGATTCCGTAGGGCCTCATAGGCTCATGAGCTCTTTGAAACGAATGGCCTGACGGCGCGAAATTTCGATGCGGTCGCCGCCCTGTAGGGTCACGAGCAGACCACCGCTAAACCACGGCTCGATCTTCTCGATCCATTGCAGGTTGATGATATGCTTGCGGTTGGCGCGGAAGTAGGTATTCTGGTCGAGGCGCTCTTCCAGGCTGTTGAGTGACTTCAGTACCAGCGGTTTCTGATCGTCGAAGTGCAGCCGCACGTAGTTGCCCATCGACTCAAAAAGCCGGATTTTTCCCAGCTTCACAAACCAACATTTTTCTCCGTCCTTTACAAACACCTGATCGTTTTCGCCCAGTACCTTTTCGCTACGCTCGTTGGGGGCCACGGCTACTTCCAGCGGCGACTGGTTTTCTTCCACGCGGTTGATGGCGTCGCGGAGCCGGTCGCTGTCGATGGGCTTCAGGAGGTAGTCCAGGGCGTTAAACTCAAAAGCTTTGATGGCGTACTCGTCGTAGGCGGTGGTAAAAATCACCTCCGGGGCCTTGCCTTCCAGGGCCGAGAGCAGTTCGAAGCCATTCTTGCCGGGCATCTGGATGTCCAGGAAAAGGAGCTCCGGTTGCAACTCATCGATCATCACCAGGGCTTCGTCGGCATTGGAGGCTTCGCCCACGATGTCAATTTTCGAGAAAGGCTCAAGGAGGCGTTTGAGTTCGTTGCGGGCCAGGCGTTCGTCATCAACGATTAGTGTTTTCATGGCTTTTGGGGTTGTAAAGAGCGTTTAATCTATTCGTTTAGGGTACTTCCGTTGGGTACTTTGGGGTTGGTCAGGATTCTTCCTGGGTACTGGGTGCTACCTCGCCGCTAAACCGGTGCAGGCCGTCGGTGAGCATGGGCATCCGTACTTCGGCGCACACTACATTCTCTTTTTCCTGCAAGATCCGAAAACTGGCGTACTTTCCGTACAAAATCGAGAGCCGCTCGGCGGTATTGAGCAGGCCCACGCCGCCGGAGTCGGTGGTGCCCAGCGTACCGGTGTTCCGAATCCGGATCAGGAGCAGCTGCTCTTCCAGCTCCGTGCTTACTTCCAGAAAGCCCCCACCCATAACCTTGGACACGCCATGCTTGATGCCGTTTTCGACCAGCGTCTGGAGCATCATGGGCGGTACCTGCCAGTAGAGGGTCGTTGGGTCGGCCTCGAGGCGGTATTGCAGCCGGTCTTCGTAGCGGACTTTTTCCAGTTCCAGGTAGTCTTCCACGGTTTTGAGCTCTTCGCGCAGATCTACGGTTTTGCGGCGGTCGGCCAGGAGCGAATTTCGTAAAATATTGGACAACTGCGTAATGCTTTGCTGCGCTTTGGCGGGATTTTCCATCACTAGCGCCCGGATACTGTTCAGGGCGTTAAAGGTAAAGTGTGGGTTGAGCTGCGAGCGAAGTACCTTGGCCTCGGCCTCGCGCATGGAGGTTTTGAGCATGATTTTGTCCAGATCAGCCAGGCGGTTTTGCTCCACGTAGTGGTATACGGTGTACGACAGGATCCAGGCCAGCAGGTTTTTGCACCAGCCCGAAAAGTACCCCCAAAACAGGAACGGGTGGTTGACGAGGTTTTCGGCCAGCACGGCTTTGTCGAGCGGGACGTTCACGGCGGTCATGATCACGCCCAGCACCAGCACCGACAGCCCCACCCGAAACACCAGCCGGGGCATGGGCAGGGCGGTCCAGTTCCAGCGCCGGATCACCAGGCGGTAGAGGTGCGTGAGGGTAATACCCAGCAGGATGTTGGCCAGGCTGGTAAAAAAGTAGTTGGAATCAAATCCGTATTCGGCCGAATAGAGCAGGTACTCGTACATCACGAGCACAGTCCAGCCGGTGATTTGGAGCGTCCAGTATATGCGCGTCTTGGACATGGATGACGTGGGTCTAGCCAAAGAAATAAAATAAGTAGGTACCCGCGAGAAAAGCTAAAAAAAAGCCATTGCGTTTTCTGCCGGTTAGCATACCCTTACAAAAAAAGCAAGGTACATACTTACCGCCAACGGCGCGGGCGTAATTACACCAGTGGGAGCCACTCTACACGAGCGGCTGCTAGGAGTTATGCGGTATTTCGAGCGAAAGCAGGTGGGTGATGTCGTTGGAAACTTCCAGGGTAAACTGCCGGTCGGGGTAGCAGTAGCTGAGCTTGTACAGGCACAGGTTGCTGTGCTCGTAGTGATCCATTTCGGTGAGGGGCTGGTTAAAGAGGGTCGTGAGCAGGATGCGCATCGCGCGGCCGTGCATGGCTATCAGGATGCACTTTTCGTGGGGGCGCGACAGGATCAGGTCAATCACGGGTAGCTGGCGCTCGCGCACCTGCATGGGGCTTTCGCCTTCCTCGGCGGCCAGCTCCACTTGTCCGTTGCGCCATGCCAGCACCAGGTCCCGGTAGTAGGCGTTGTCCATGTTGTTAGGGGTGCGGCCTTCGCGCATACCCCAGCCTATCTCGTTCAGCCCGGCGTGGCTTTCGTACGGAATCCCCAGGTCAATGAATGCCTGGACGGTTTGCTTCGTGCGCTGGAGCTTCGAGGTATATATTCGGTCAAAAGGGACGTGCTCGTAGGCGTCAAAAAAAGCCGCCGCCTGGGCTTTGCCCCAATCATTAAGCTCAGAATCAACGCCGCTTCCCTGTACTACGCCCAGGCG
Source organism: Rhabdobacter roseus (assembly GCF_014202275.1). GTDB lineage: Bacteria > Bacteroidota > Bacteroidia > Cytophagales > Spirosomataceae > Rhabdobacter > Rhabdobacter roseus. Next base: position 119,306 of record NZ_JACHGF010000002.1, read on the forward strand.
GTTGTACTCGGTTTCGCCGTGCCGGATGATATAGATAGACTTGCTTCTCAATGGATTTGGATTATTTTTATAAATAATTTGCCAAAAAGTGGTTTTTTCGCTTATTTAGCGCATACAAATTTAGATAATTTTTAGATATGTTTAAAAATAATGCGTCAATAGATTTCCTGAAATCCCTGGATACCAATTCCATGGGGGGGCACCTGGGAATCGAATACCTGGAGATAGGAGCAGACTACATACTGGCCCGGATGCCCGTTGACCACCGAACCCGCCAGCCCTTCGGCATCCTGCACGGCGGGGCGTCGGTGGTGCTGGCCGAAAGCCTCGGGAGTGTGGCCTCTTTTCTGTGCCTCGACGACCCCCAAACCCAGCGCGCCGTGGGCCTGGAAATAAACGCCAATCACCTGCGGTCGGTAAAGGAAGGGTACGTCTACGGACAAGTGACGCCCATCCACGTGGGCCGCACCACCCACATCTGGGACATCCGGATCACCAACGAAGCCAACAAGCTGGTGTGCGTAAGCCGCCTCACGATTGCGATCATCGAGGCCAATCGCTAGCAGATCGAAACAAAAAGGTCATCCAAAAGTGTTATTCAGGCAGGTACTTTGAAGGTACCCACGCACTGCGTACGGAAGATTTTATTCATGATTGATCAAGAAATAACTACCCCCGAGCCGGGCGTCATTAGTTACCAGGCTCAGTCTCTTTGGGATACCGCCCAGGCCCTGGGCTTCCCGGCGGCTATTTGGCGGCTGCCGCACCGGGCGGAGGCGGTGCTGCTGGTGTCGCTGCGCGAGCAAATAGCACGTCGCCAGCCCGACCTGGAGGCCTTGCCGACCGGTTTTTTGTTAAGTCCTTTTCTTCATGCCCAGCCCGACGAGGTACTTTTTCTGGAAGGAGACCTGATTTTTACGCTCAACGAGAGCGGGCAGGTACTTCGTATGGAAAGCCCCCTGGGCGAAGAGCATCCCCTGGTGCGGCCGTTTCTGGACGCCGCCGCGCAGGTGCCTGCCAAGGCCGCCCCGCTGGCCCCGACGCACCTGCACCCGCTCAACGACGAAGTACCGGTGCCGACGGGTACTTTTCAGAACGCCGTAGCCCAGGCCGTGGCGGCGATCCGGGAGGGGTACTTTGACAAGGTGGTACTTTCGCGCACCAAAACCCTCACCTACGCCGACGATTTCCCGCCGCTGGAGGCTTTTCAGCGGCTGTGCCGCGCCTACCCCACGGCCTTCGTGTCGCTGGTGCGCCTGCCCGAGCGCGACGAAATGTGGCTCGGCGCTACGCCCGAAACCCTCGTGGAGCTGGACGCCAACCGGATCTTCCGGACCATTGCGCTGGCCGGTACCCAGCGCGCCAGCACCGAGAGCGGCACGCTGCTGCCGCGCCAGGAGGTACGCTGGGGGCAAAAAGAAATCGAAGAGCAGGCGCTGGTGAGCCGCTACATCATTGAATGCTTCAAGAAAATACGCCTGCGCGAGTACCTCGAGCGCGGGCCCAAAACGGTACTGGCGGGTAACCTATACCATTTACAAACGGAGTTTGAGGTTGATACGCAGGAGGTAAACTTTCCGGAGCTGGGTACCGTGATGCTACGGCTGCTGCATCCTACCTCGGCGGTTTGCGGTACGCCCAAGGAGCCCGCGCTGCGCTTTCTGACCAGCGTGGAAGGCTACGACCGCTCTTTTTACAGCGGGTACCTGGGTCCGGTCAACGTGGAGCGGGCGTCCAACCTGTACGTAAACCTCCGTACCATGCGCCTGGCCCAGGGCGTAGCCACGGTATTTGCCGGGGCGGGTATCACCGAAGACTCCGACCCCGAGCGCGAGTGGGAGGAGACCGAGCTCAAGTGCCAGACCCTCCTGCGAGTACTCGCACCAGACCCAACTACCTAAGCACCTGCCTAAAAGGTACTTTGCCGATAAGCCAATGGGTAGATTTTTGAGCAAGCTACTTATAAGACTAGCGTAACTTCCCGGAAAATTAAAACCGAAAGGTACTTTGGGAAGTTACGTAAGCATGCTAAGTCTCATCCCTAACCGCTCACAACCTCATGAATCGACTCTTCGGAATTTCCCACAATCCGTCCTATCTGCACGTTTGGCTGCTGCTGCTCCGCGTTGGCGTGGCGGCCTGTATGCTCACCCACGGGTGGCCTAAGTTGATGAAAGTCCTCGGCGGCGATTTTCAATTCATGGACCCCATCGGGATCGGGGCCGCCCCGTCGCTGGTGTTGGTTACGTTCTCCGAAGCCATTTGTTCGTTCCTGATTTTGTTGGGGTTAGCTACCCGTCTGGCCACCATTCCGCTCATCATCAGCTGCTCGGTGGCGGCCCTGGTGGCCCACGCCGGCGACCCCTTCGGCAAAAAGGAGGTACTGGTGCTCTACATACTTATTTACATTACGCTGCTGGTACTGGGGGGAGGCAAGTACTCCGCCGACGCCGCCATCAGCCAAAACAAGCGCGGGTACTAGTAGGGTACTGCTGTGCGTATAGGGCCTGAGGGTAGTTTTGGCTAACTACCCCCGGGCTTTGCTTGGCCCGAAGGTAGGGTGGGGCATTCTGATTCTTAGTCCTATCTTTGCGAACTACCAGTTTTGACTAACTATGCTATTCATCGGAAAATACAATAACCTGACCGTACTGCGGCGCACCAGCGTGGGGCTTTTCCTGGGCGACGTGGAAGGCGAAGAGGTACTTTTGCCCAACAAGTACGTCACCGACACCATGCAGGAGGACGACGAGCTGCGGGTCTTTGTGTATAAAGATTCCGAAGACCGCCCCGTGGCTACCACCGAAACGCCCAAGGTAGTTCGTAATGAATTTGCCTGCCTAAAGGTAAAACAGGTCACGGCCGTGGGGGCTTTCCTGGACTGGGGCCTGGAAAAAGACCTGCTGGTGCCCTTTCGGGAGCAGTCGCGGCCCATGCAGGAGGGTGAGTGGCACATTATTTTCCTGTACCTCGACCACAAAACCCAGCGCCTGTCGGCTACGGCCAAGTGGCATAAGTACACCGAAAACGACCGCCTGAGCGTGGCCGAGGGCGACGAAGTGGAGGTGCTGGTGGCCGAAACCACCGAGCTGGGCGTGAACGTGATCGTGAACCAGTACCACCGGGGGCTTATCTACCACAACGAGCTGTTCCGGGACCTCGCCTACGGCGACACCGTGAAAGGCTACGTGAAGCGCATCCGGGAAGACAACAAGCTGGACATCAGCCTGGAAAAGCAGGGCTACGACAGCGTGGAGCCCAACGCCCAGCGCATTCTGGCGGCGCTACGCCAAAACGGCGGGTACCTGGGGCTGTCCGACAAAAGTACCCCCGAGGCCATCACGCACCAGCTGCAAATGAGCAAGAAGTTGTTCAAAAAAGCCATCGGTGGCCTCTACCGCCAGGGCGTCATCCGGATCGAAGAAGACGGCATTCGGCTGGTGGCGGAGGAGTAGGGTGCTAGGGGTTTGTAGCATGGGGCAGAGGGGTACTTTGTCGCATGGGGCAGAGGGCTTAGGGCAGAGGGGTAGTTTAGTGGTCAAATGGTAAAGTACCTATACGTTGGAGTTGCTCCTCCGGGAGGAGCTCCTCCCGGAGGAGCGCGCAAACTCCCTTTCTCCGTCGGAGAAAGGGCCGGGGATAGAGGCAAATCTTGGCATCAAGGGTACTTTTGCTCAGCTATTGAGCTGGGTGCCTTTCAGCAGGTGCTCGCGGAGCTTGTGGCGCAGCGACTCCGGCGCTAACACCCGGGTTTCGTGCGCGCTGCGGGCCAGCTCGTACACCAGCTCTTCGTTGACGATCATCCGTAGCGTTACCCGAAATTCCTCCTCGTTGTCGACGAGAATATCGTTTGTTGAAAAAGCAAAGAACGGCTGCGTTTTGAAGTACCTGCCGCGGGTGGGCGTCATGGACAGGACCACCTCCTAGGCGGGCTGGTCGTACACGGCAATGCCTAGTGCCTGCCGGAAGTACGCCTCGGCGTCGAAGGTACTTTCGACCGGCTCTTCCTCGACAAGTTGCACGGAGTCCGGCAGTACGCGGTCGAGCCCGAAGCAGCGGATGCCCCGGCGGTTGCGGGCCAGGCCCACCAGGTACCAGCGGTTGCGGTGCTCCTTCACCACGTAGGGCTCCACCAGGTACCTTTCCGGCTGACCATTCTCAAACTTCTGGTGCAGAAAATGCACCGCCCGCTGCTTCTGAATGGCCTCCAGGAAAATTTCGATCAACTGGCTACCCCGAAAGTAAGGTACCTCCTCGAAGAGCAACGCCTGCGCCGGAAGCCGCCCCGCCCGGAAGTGCACCGCCTTCTCGATTTTCTCCACCGTACTGCGGAGGTCATCGAAAAGCCCCATTTCTTTAAACTGCGTGAGGGTCTGGACGGCCCCGTAGAGGTTGCGCAGGTCGCGGTCCGAAAGAACCAGCTCCACCTGGAGGTCGAAAGGGGCCGTGTAGCGGTAGCCCCTTTGTCGGTAGTCGTACTGGAGCGGCGCTTGGTAGGCCTCGCGCAGGTACTTTAGGTCTTCTTTCAGGGTACGTTCCGAGTAGCCCGTCAGGTCCAGGAGTTCTTCCTTGGTCACGACCCGCGCGCCGCGCCAGCGGTTCAGCCGCTCGTTGATTTTGTGGAGACGCTCGTACTGATTTCGGTTTTCGGCCATTTTTTTTAAAAATAATGGAGGGAGGTACATCAAAGCTGCACGCGTGGCGGCCATCTTTGGTGAGGTAAAGGCAAAAGGACGGCCTATTTACCAGCCCCGGCCGCCGAAAAAGGGACCGTTCGATCAAATTTTATTGGAAATAATCGAGAAAAAACTGTAAACTGCCTCCATATCCATGACCCCATGCGCTTTAAACTAATCCTCCGCCCCGAAAAAGACCGACAGCACCTGCTGTTCAACTACCAGTACCCGCTCATGGCCTGGCTCTACGGCCTGCTCCACCGGGCCGACGCCGACTATGCCGCTTTCCTGCACCAGCAGGGCTACGCCGTCCCCGATCGCCGGAAGTCGTTCAAGCACTTTACTTTTTCGAGCCTGCTGATTCCGCGCATGGAGAAGCCCCGCCCCGGCGACACGTATATGGTACTTCGTTCGAGGGAAATTGAGCTGGTGGTGTCGTTCTACCTGGACCGCGCCGCCGAAGGTTTCGTAGTAGGGCTGTTCCAGAATCAACGCCTGAGTCTTTTCAATCAGCAACACCGCGCCGACTTCGTCGTGGAGCGCGTCGAGACGCTGCCCCGTACCCAGGCACAGGTACTTGAAAGTACCCCAAGCTCCGGGCCTACCAGTTTGATTTTTAGTACGTTATCGCCTTTGGTCGTAGCCGAGAAGGTTCGGGGGCTGGATCAGTACCTGGCTCCCACCGACGCCCGCTACCCGGCGCTTTTCGCCCTGAACCTCGTCGATAAGTACCGCTCCCTGGTACCTGACGCCCTGCCCGCGATGGACGCCGCCACGGCCGCGCAACTGGTGAAGTTCCGACTCCTGCCCGAGCAAAATCGCATCAAAACCCGAAAGATTGTGATCAAAGAAGGGAAAGAAGCGCAAACGAAAGTAGTTGGGTACCACCACTTTCACTTTGAAGTAACGGCCCCGCCGGAGCTGCTAGAGCTAGGGTACCTGGGCGGCTTTGGCAAGTACTGCGCCAACGGCATGGGCTGCGTAGAGGTGGTGGAGAAAGTACCGGTGGCGAGTGGGTGAGGTTAAGAAGATTTAACGTTCTTGATCTTTTTGATTAAGTCCTGTTGGCTAAGGCGTTTACCTCGGAGCTGACGAATCTCATCCCAACTCATTTCAGAGAGAGTTTTGCCGGTGATGCTATTGACCGCAGTTGTCTTGTCTGATTTCTTGCTCATTGAATTTAAAATTAATATTTCCTGCAAAATAAACAAAATAGTTCCTTTTCAAAGTAATAATTATATAGCATGATAAAAGAGCTAATCAACTTTACGCGAAACCTTGATGAGGATTTCAAGAACTTGGGCGTAAGTCCCAGAGAAGGATTACACGTTTTAATTTCCACAAAAGAAATAGACGACATTGTAAAAATAGATACTGAAAATTATCAATACGCAATGTATTCTAAAAGAATGGCAGAGGAAAGCGAATTATTGAAGCGATGTAAATTCCTCTCTCAAAATGCTTGGTGCATTGATACAAACAAATGTTTTGACCTTCCTACGAAAGCTATTCACTCCTGTTCTCCATATTTAGTAGCATTTAAAAGAGAGCATTTAAAGGGAGGAGAGAAATACAAGAAAAATGAAGAAAAGAAAAAAAAACAGGTACATGAACGCTTTGCTGAGTATTTTGCCAAAGCGGAAGCCCTATTTCCAGACGATGACAGTAAATATAAAAATCAAGTATTTCAGCTTTTTTTTAAAAGTGGAGGTTTCAATGATTTGTTGAATGAAATCTTGGAGAAAAATAGTGTCGAGAATCAAAGATTAAGTACGATTAAAGTTGATTTAGAGCAAAAAGCCAAAGACACAAAGGAAAAAAATGAAAAAGAAGAATTGAAAATGAAGATCAAAGACCTTGACAACCAACTACTTGCAGTAAAAGAATTGGAAGATAGTGATTATATACTTTTCTATCTTGACAAATCTTTAGATGAATATAAAACTGTTCATAAAAAATACTTGGCAGATAAATTATTCAATACTGATAAGTATAATACATTACCAAATGACGAAGGTTTAATTTTTGGTACAAGTAATTTTATGAATGGCTACAACAGTAGTATGCCATTTTTGACTCACCAAACTGCCAGTTTTGACATTACAGGACGTATTTCAGATGTTGATGCAAAGCATTTATTTGACTTTAAGCAAATCTTACCGAGAAAAATATTGCCTAATCCACTTCCAATTTTCATTTATCAAGATGAATTTATTAAAGATGGCAAAAAACAGACCTATGTAAGCCTTTTCAAAAATAGCGGTTTTAAAAAAGGATATAGAGAGATGTTAGACGAGCTTTGGCAAAACAATGCAAGTAATTTTGAAAATTACTACTTGCTTACTTGGCAAAACACCAAAGACGGTTTGGTTTTCCAAGACTTCGATTTTGTAAGTAAGTTTGAATATGAGCTAGAGGCACAAATTGAAAACTACTTTGAAATTCAAGAAAAAGGTGGAAAGTCTTTACATCATTATCAAAAAATCAATACTGTTTTTGCTTTTGAACAAGCCGTTTTTAAACCTTTACTTCAAAGTAAATATCTTCGTTTAGACTATTTCAATGAATTAAAAAATGAAGATTATGAGCATTTAGGAAACACTTTTCAGGCCTATTCCAAATACCGTAAAACTGTGTATGATTATGTCTATAAGTCAAAAAGACAAGGAATTGACGAGCATATTTTTTCGGATATGGTTTTTAGCCACATCAAAGATGATTTGAAGCAAAACAATGGATACAGTATCAAAGAAAAACTAAACATATGGTTTAGTCTGTATGAGGATTTTCAACCAAAAAACCATAAAAATGAAATAACAATGGCAAGTAAACTAAAACATTACCAAGTATTTGTGGCTCGCCTTTCAATGGGCGAAGCCGACACTGAGACTGCTACCGATGCAGATTTTGCCTTTGCCGCCGGGCAGGTAATAGACTATGTGTTGAATAAAAGCAAATCTGACGATAAGAGTTATCAGTTGTTGGAGCCATACCTACAACAAGCTAAGTGTCAAGAGTTCAAACGAGCGATTGCCAACGACATAGCCCGCTACAAACATGCTATCAACGACAGCGAATCGCGGTTTAAGGCTGTATGTGATTTTGTATTGACTTACGAAACTACTACCAATATGAAAGAACTTATGCCTGAAATATTGGCGGGTGTTTTTTCTAAATGTCAGTTTTTTAACAAAAAAGAGACAACCGTATCTTCTACTCAAAATAACTAATCAAGAACTTTTAAATTCAATCGAACATGAGTAATTCATTCAAAAACCGTGTATTTGGCTGTGCCATCATTAAATCAATCAACTCAAACTATAATGCTGATTTTTCACATCAACCCCGAACCTTACCGAATGGAACTGTTTATGCGACTGACAAAACATTAAAATGGTCAGTCAGGAATTATTGGAAAAAAAATCTCAATTCTAACGTTTTTTATTCAAAGACTTTTGATGAAAATATGAGTCCGAGAACATTAGATGAAACATTTGAGAGCCATTTTGGGAAAGATATTTTCAAAATTTCTGATAAGAACAAACTCAGGCTTGAAGTACTTAAAAGTATAATGAGTTATGTAGATGTTCGCCTTTTCGGAGGTACATACGCCGGTAAAACCAATATTTCTATCCACGGTGCTTGTCAGATAACACATGGGGTTAATCGTTTCAGAGAAAATGTGATTTATTCTGAGCAAATCATGTCGCCATTTAGAAACCCGAGTGAGAAAAACAACGATAGTACCATGACCACTCTCGGTACACAGTCAAAGCTGCAAGAAGGGCATTATGTGCATCACTTTTCCGTGAATCCCAGAAATATCGAAGACGATGTAAAGCTTGTGGGAGTAGATGGAATCTCGATTGATGATATTGAGAAATTGAAAGAAGGCCTGAGAAAGGGGGTGACATACTACGATTCGGCGGCGAAAGCAGGTACAGAAAACGAACTGTTGCTTTGGGTACAGTTGAAAGAAAACTCCAAATTAGTGCTTCCTTCTTTTGTGGAGTTAGTTACTGTAAAGGATGATAAAACCATTGATTTACAGAAAGTTGCTGACGTGTTAACAAAAGAACATGTGAAAGGAGAAATTGAAAAAATTGAGTTGTACTACAGTATAGGTATCACCAAAATAACCAATGAGCCTGCGAATGCAATCAAAATGGAACTTTAAATCCACAATACACAATGGAAAAATTAGTTTCGATTGAATTGAAAAGCGATTTTGGCTTTTTCAGAAAGCCTGATGCCAACAACACCGTTAATCTATCCTACAATATGCTCCATAAACCTGCCCTTTTGGGCATTTTTGGGGCTATTGTAGGCTTAGAGGGATATAAAGAAAAAGGGAAACCACCGCAATATTATGAGGTTTTTAAAAACCTAAAAATAGGTATTGAGCCGCTCGGCCACGAAAAAGGAAATTTTCAAAAAACGGTTATCAAATATTCAAATACAGTTGGTTACGCAAATAATGGCTCAACCTATTTGACCGAAGAAGCGACGCTCATTAAGCCTGGTTATCGGGTTTACGCGTTGTTGGATTTAGAGGACGATAAGCAACACTTGCTGTATGAATACCTAAAAGAGGGAAAGGCTGAATACTTGCCATATTTTGGCAAAAATGAATTCGCTGCTTGGTGGGAAGATTTTCAAGAGTATGATTATCAGTATATTGAGAAACCACTCGGTGATTTCAGAGTCAGAACTCTCTTTTTGAAACAAGAAGTCATAAAAGAACAAAAGACTGCTCCATTTCTTGATTTTACGTCTTTTTGGGAGAACGAAACTCCATTCATGTACTTTGAAAGGCTTCCCAGAGACTTTAATCTCACTTTGTTTCAGTATGATTTGGGGGATTCTGTATTTACCACTTTTGGCTTAAAGCAGTCTGCCAATATTGACAATCTTTATCATCTAACCGGTTCGGAGTATTATGTCCAACTCTTATAAAACGGTTGCCGATATTTTAAAAGCAACACCCCCTATCAACGATTTCCTGATAGACTCAGATATATATTATGCTCATATATCACCCAAAAATGCGGTTAATCCACTCCCGCCTGAAACCCTTCAAGAGCATATTGAGTTAGTGCAAAAAAAATTTGAGTTGCTCACGGAAAAGCATGGCTTAGATAGAGTTATTGATAATCTAATCCGTGATTTTCTAAACAATCAGAAGATAGAAAGTGAAAAGTTAGGTAATTTTCTCAAACGGCTTTTTGTCAATACCGTAGTCTTTCACGATTTTGGAAAGATTAACGAGAACTTTCAGGCAAGTCCCGATAAAATGAATAATCCTCATTTTAGGGGAAAAGAAAAGTCAAAAAGCGTTCTTTCAACGCATCATTCAAGTTTAGGTGCTTATTTGTTCATTGTCAAGCACATTGACGAAGCAAGAGTACAAGTAGAATCTCAGTACAACCCAATTGTTATGTTGGCTATACTGATGCTTTCGTATCCTATTTTTAAGCATCATGGTAAATATTTAAATGACGAATATAAAGATAAGATTAGCTTTACAGCCGATGAGGTGAATAGTATGAAAGTGTACGTAGCTAATTATCAGTATAAACTAGCACCTCAGATTACCGATTTACTGCCTTTGCATCTGAAAGTTGCTTTTGAAAAACTTGATACAATACCGAATTTATTAAAGCCTTTTTCTCTCTATTCATTAGTCCGTCTTAGCTTTTCATTGCTCACAGCTTCTGATTATTTAGCGTCAGGCCAGTATATGACCGGCATTGAAATAAAAGAGTTTGGCGTTTTGAGTCTAAGAAGAATCAATGAATTATTTGATTTTGTAAGTACCAGCAGTACACTTCTAAATGGCAAAGAGAACTTCAATAAAGCTACTTACCAACAAGTAGAGATTGGCTACGAACTACAAAACCCCACAAATCAGAGCAACGATAATTTGAATTTGCTACGTAAGGAAATGGCGTTGGAAGTAATTCGAAACATAAGAACCAACAGTCATAAAAACCTTTTTTACATTGAAGCTCCAACGGGTGGCGGCAAAACCAACCTTTCAATGCTGGCCGCTGTCGAACTACTAAAAGCCAGCGAGGCTGGAATAAACAAAGTTTTTTATGTTTTTCCATTCACAACGCTTATCACACAAACCTACACCGCTATTAAAGATACGCTTGGGCTAAGTGAAAACGAGGTAGTTCAACTTCACTCAAAGGCAGGATACAAGCAACAATTCGAGGAGGAGCAAAAAGATGGGGTTTATAGTGATGAAAAGAAAAACTACATTGATAACCTTTTTGTCAATTACCCATTCTGCTTGCTTTCGCACGTCAAATTCTTTGATTTGTTGAAAACCAACGAAAAAGAAGCTAACTATATGCTTCATCGATTGGCCAACTCGATTGTTGTGATTGATGAGCTTCAATCCTATGACCCGGCCCATTGGGATAAGATGCTGTATTTCATTACCCACTATGCCAAACTTTATAACATCAAATTCATCTTGATGTCTGCCACTCTACCTAAGTTAGGTAATTTGCAGGTTATTGATAAAGAGTATGTTAGCGACTTTGTTTATCTTCTGCCTAATGCCAAAAGAGATTATTTCCTAAACCCCAATTTCAGTGATCGAGTAAAGTTTAACTTTGATTTGTTTGAACGTGCAGATTTGGAGTTAGCAGAAATTGCAACAACACTTTTAGAAAAATCAAAAAAATATGCTACTTATGATTTTGGCCAACCTAAACCAAAAGGAAGTGTTTTTTGTATCATTGAGTTTATTTTCAAGAAGTCAGCAACTGAATTTTATGGAGAAATTTCTAAAATCAACGATGGTTTTTTTGATGAGATACTGTTACTTTCAGGAACAATTTTGGAACATCGGAGAAAAGAAATTATTAACCTTTTGAAAAATCCAGATACCCGAAAAAAACGAGTTTTGCTAATAACTACGCAAGTGGTGGAAGCGGGAGTAGATATTGATATGGATTTGGGCTTTAAAGACCGTTCGATGATCGACAGTGAAGAACAATTAGCAGGTCGTATCAATCGAAATGTCAATAAGAAAGAATGTACTTTATATCTCTTTAACTACAACAAAGAGCGGATAATTTACGGGCAGGATTTACGCTATCAAGAGACAAAGAAGTTGAAAACGGCTGATTACCAGCATATTTTATCTAATAAAGACTTTGATTTTTTGTACAACTCAGTATTTGCGAAAATAAACTTTTGGGATAATTCTGATAAAATCAGCAATGAAAATCATAACGGGCAATTGAAGTTTTATCGTTCTAAAATTGAAAATCTACATTTCAAATCAGTTCATTGGGATTTTAAAATAATAGAACAGAACAATATTTCATGTTTTATTCCGCTTGACATCCCGATTGAAGTAGAAGGAGTTGTCAAGGGCGTTAAAGATATAATTTTTTCAAAAAACGAATTGACTTTTTTAAAGATTCATGGTATAGAGCCAAATCATGATTACTGCATTAATGGTGCACAAGTCTTTAACCTGTATGTGTCTTTTATTCAAAATAAGCGAGAGTTTGTACAGCAAAAAATTGGGGAGAAAATTTTACAGGGTATTATGTCAAACTTTATTTTTTCATTATTTGCCACTAAGAATTTAGAAGCTCAAATTATTCATTTTTCAGATGAATTTAAAAGTGATTTTGGTTATAAATATATTGAATTTTGGAAGGATTTTTATGATGTAAATTTTGGTATGGATGGAGATAGATTTAATAGTAACGAGACTCAATTTCTGTGACTTAATTCTTTTAAACAAATATTTGATTGACAGATATTTGCAAAACTTAAGAGTGATTAACCGAGGTATTTTCTTAACTGCCCTAGCCCCATGCATTACCCCAACCGCCTCTCTTCCGGTGCAAACAACATTGTCATAGCCCTTTCGGACACGGAAGTAGCCAAGCTATTTGTAGGCGATACCCGCTCGGACCTGGGCTCAGAGGCCGAAAAAATGAGATTTGCCAACGGGATAAACGGATTGGTTGTGGAGTTTGTAAGGCTGGATTATAGCGAGGAGCTAGTGGCGGAAATGCTGGTTATGGAGCGCTTGAAACCCATAGACTACCGGGCCTATGAAGTAGAACGCCGGGAATTATGGCTGGATGTATTCGAAGACGAGCTGAACGAACTGCACCGGGCGGGTTTTGTGCATCGCTCCCTCAAACGTCCGTCGGGAATTGGGGGGCAGTACTTTGATAATATTCTGCTGACCGAAAAAGGCTTACGATTGATCGACGTAGGAATCTCGGCGTTGCGGGAGCAGGTAGGGGAAAAAATATTTGCCAAGTACCTGGAAACCGAGCGGCAGGAGATGGCCGCCTTTCGGGACTATTTTCTAAACCGCTAACCTCTAATGAACATCAACGCTACGCTTATCAACCTGTACCACGTTTGCCAGCGGGAAATGTGGCTGCACGCGCACGTGATCCGGATGGAGCATACCTCAGACGTGGTGTACGAAGGCAAGCTGATCGGCGAGACGACCTACCCACAGCGGGCCGAGCGCTACACGGAAGTGGAGCTGTCGCTGGAGCCGGAGGTACCGGACGGCGCGCGCCTGACGGCCAAGATCGACTTCTACGACCCGCACCGGGGCGTGGTACACGAGGTGAAGAAGTCGGCGGCGAAGGAGCAGGCGCACGTGGCTCAGGTGCAATTTTACCTGTATCTGCTGCGCAAAAACCAGATCAAGGCCGAGTACGGGCTCATCGAGTACCCCAAGCTCCGCCAGACCGAGCGCGTGGAGCTGAGCGTGGCGGACGAAGCCCAGCTGGAAGGCTGGATCGCGGAGGCGGGTCGGATCATCGCGACGGAGCAGTGCCCGCCGCTGCTGGCGAAATCAAAATGCCGCTCGTGTAGCTACTACGATTTTTGCTGGTCTTCAGAGCCAGCGTCGTAGCGTTGACGTCCATTGGAGGTAATCCCATAATCCCTAATTCACACTAATCCAGGATCGTATGAAGAAAACCTACTACCTCTTTAACCCCGGCCGGATGTCGCGCCACGACAATACGCTTTGTTTCACGCCCGTCGACGAAGAGGGGCGGGAGGGCCCGGCCCGGCACATCCCGGTAGAAGGCGTGGACAACTTCTACTGCTTCGGGAGCCTCGACGCCAACAGTGCCCTGTACAACTTCCTGGGCAAGCACCAGGTGGCCGTTCATTTTTTCGACTACTACGAGCACTATACAGGTTCGTTCATGCCCAAAGACTACCTGCTGGCGGGCAAAATGCAGGTGGAACAAACGCGCCACTACCTCTCCGCCGCTAAGCGCATGGCGCTGGCCCGCAAGCTTGTAGAGGGGGCGGCTTTCAACATGACTAAAAACCTCAGGTACTACCAGAGCCGGGCCAAAGAAGTGACGGCCTTTCTGACGCGCATGGAAGGGTACGCGCCGCTGATTGGCCCCTGCACGCGGGTGGACGAGCTGATGGGCATCGAGGGTAATCTGCGGCAGGCTTACTACGATGCCTTCGGGGTGATCATCAACGACTTCGAGATGGGCGGGCGCAGCCGACAGCCGCCCCGCAACGAGGTCAATACCCTGATTTCGTTCGGCAATATGCTCTGCTACACCGTTTGCCTGGACCAGATTTACCACACCCAGCTCAATCCGACCATCAGTTTCCTGCACGAGCCGGGGGCGCGGAGGTACTCCCTGGCGCTGGATTTGGCCGAAATCTTCAAGCCGCTGCTCGTGGACCGGACCATCTTCAGTATGCTCAACCGCAAGCAGATCCAGGCGTCGGACTTCCGGCAGGAAATGAACCGCTGCACGCTGAAGGAGGGTGCGCGCAAGGCCTTTGTGCAGGCCTTCGACGAGCGCCTGAAGGAGACCTTCAAGCACCGGAGCCTGGGCCGGAGCGTCAGCTACAAGCACCTCATCAAGCTGGAGTGCTACAAACTGCAAAAACACCTGCTGGGCATTGAGGAGTACCGGCCCTTTAAGATGCTGTGGTAGGGGATTTAAGTTAGGAGTTTAGAGTTTATGATTTTAGTAGGCAACGTGCTGAAATATAGCGAATAGACATGTACGTAATACTGGTGTATGACATAGGCGAGAAGCGGGTGGGCAAGATGCTCAAGCACTGTCGCAAGTACCTCAACTGGATTCAGAATTCGGTATTCGAGGGCGAGATCACCGAAGTAAAGCTCAAAGAAATGGTAGGGGAGGCCAAGCGGATCATGCGCGAAGACGAGGATAGTTTGATTATCTTTAAGAGCCGCGACGAGCGCTGGCTCGACAAGCAAGTCATCGGCCAAGAGCGCATGAGTACCGACCATTTTTTGTAAGGCAAAAGTCGTCGAGGAACCGACGAAGACGTTCGTTGACGTACTGTTTACCTTTATAATTCGGCCCTAAATGGCCTAAGGCCTTGGTGATCAGGCGTCGTCGATCTCTAGGGGAAATCGTATCATTCCCCATCGACGATTTTTACTTTCAAAAACTCCCAAAAAAAGTGCTTGCTTTGCGCTAACAGCGCCGTTTTCGCAACGGCCTTCAATAGTACCTTACTGGAATTGAAATGGTGCAGGCAGTTGCCGCAGATGCTGGCATCGGCCAGCCTTCAATAGTACCTTACTGGAATTGAAATAGATCACCGACAAGCACCTGGACGAGCTCCATAGCTCCTTCAATAGTACCTTGCTGGAATTGAAATTGGGCGGGGGCGATTTCTAGGAACTGAATTTCGCTCCTTCAATAGTACCTTGCTGGAATTGAAATAATCGCTTTGGTTGGTTAAAAAGCACGTCTCCAACCTTCAATAGTACCTTACCAAAATTGAAAGGCCTCTGATCTTGTAAGTGATGGCAATGGGTAGGGAGCGGGCGGTCTGGAAGAAGTGAATAAAAAGAGAACGAAGGATTAGGGAAGCGCTATTTTTGAAAAAAGCAGCTGAGGTGAATGGGGCGTGCGTCAAGGCACCCACGAAAAAAATAGGGAGGAGCTAAATCGTCCGCGCGGTAGCGGATCATTGTATTTTTTGCCTACTTTTAGTTCCAGCTGAATAAAGTGTAAAATCATTGGGTATGAATCAAATAATCAGTCGAAAGCATTTCTTGGGTCTCATGTTGCTGCTGACCACCGGATCATTCATTCAGGATACGCCCGCTACCAAGTCTGCGGCTCGTATGCGCGTGTCGCCGGCCTTCCCGGCCCTGACTTTCGCCTACCCCGTGGACCTCACCCACGCCAACGACGGCTCGAAGCGTTTGTTTGTGGTGGAACAGCAGGGGTTTGTTAAAGTATTTGAGAATAAGCGCGACGTCGCTACGGCGCAGGAGTTTCTCAACATACGGTCCAAGGTAAGCTACGGCGGCGAAGCGGGCTTACTGGGGCTGGCCTTTCACCCCGATTTTAAAACCAACGGCTACTATTTTTTGAACTACACCCGAAAAACACCCCAACGCCTCGAGACCGTCATTGCGCGCTACAAGGTTGATGCCGCCAATATAAACCGGACCGACGCGGCTTCGGAAACCATCTTGCTGGCCTTTGAGCAGCCCTACGACAACCACAACGGCGGCAGCATCAAGTTTGGCCCGGATGGGTACCTGTACATCGCGACGGGCGACGGCGGCAGCTGGGGCGACCCGTCGGATAACGGGCAGAACAAAAGCGCCTGGCTGGGGAAAATTCTCCGGATCGACGTGAACTCAACCGAAAAAGGCCATTACGGCATTCCGGCCGACAACCCCTTTCGGGGCAATCAGGAGGGTTTCCGGGAGGAGGTGTACGCCTACGGGCTCAGGAACCCCTGGCGCATTAGTTTTGATCCCGAAACCAGTACCCTCTGGGCGGGCGACGTGGGCCAGAACAAACGCGAAGAGATTGACGTGATTGTGAAGGGCGGCAACTACGGCTGGCGGAGGAAGGAAAGCATCGACTGCTACAAACCCGCCCGCGACTGCGCCGACCCGGCCTTCATCGACCCGATCCTGGATATGCCCCAGGCCAACGGCGAGCGTTCGATCACGGGCGGCTTTGTGTACCGCGGGAAAAAGCACCCCTCGCTACGGGGCAAGTACATCTTTGGTGACTACGTGAGCGGACGGGTGTTTGCTCTGGAAACCAAAAACGGCAAGGCCGTGCAGCACGAAGTGCTGGCCGATCAGGTTGGGCAGATTTCGTCCTTTGGCGTCGATGAGGAAAATGAGCTGTATATCTGTAATCATGGGACCGGGAAAATTCTTACCTTAGTCCAGCAATAATTTTTTTCAGCAACGAGCTTGGAAAGGAAGGTACCTGACGGGTGTAGGAGTTCGACTCTCCTTCGGGATGCCAATTCCCGACTACCCCTTTTTCTGATTTTCTCCAAATAGTATTTTCCGAAAAGTACCTTCGTTTTTTTAGCATGCCCCATGCCCGCGCAAGTACCTCTTAGCGCACAAAAGCGGTGGTCGTGGTGGCCAGGGCATCCTGGAGCCAGGCGGGGTGGTGCTGGGCCAGGTCGGTGGGTAGGGCGTCGGGCGCAAAAAAACGGATCTCCTGGGTTTCTTCGTTGGCAAAATCCGCCCTGGGCGGGCTGAGCAGCGCGGCCTCAAAGTAGGTGGTGACGTACTGCACGCGGCGGTGCGGGTAGGTGTAGGTTTGGGAGTCGGGCTGCGAATACACGCCAATGAGGCGCGTAAGCTGGGCTTTGGCACCGGTTTCTTCCCAAATCTCGCGCAAGATGGCCTGCTCTACACTCTCACCAAACTCCACGTGCCCCGATAGGAGCCCCCAGCGGCCCACGTCGCGGCGGCGCTGGAGCAGGATGCCCCCCTGATCATTGAAAATAATGGCCGCCACGGCGGGCAAAATGGCTTGTACGGAGGTAGTTGGCATGGGTAGTTGGGACAAAAAATGAAGTACCTGCGCAGCCAAAGGTACGGATTCTTCTTTTCTTTATTTCTTCCTAGTTTTAGCGGAGGCGCTGGCAGAGGAGGCAAAGTACCCCAAAACAATCCCCGTTTACGCGCAGTTTAGGATAGAAGTTCTGCCGTTTGGTGGGCCAATACTGCCTGATTAGCCATTATTGATGAAAGAAAAAACGATTGCGATTGTGGGCGGAGGAGCCAGCGGGGTTTCTACCTTTATCCACCTGGTGCTAAAACTGATCGTGAACCCGGTACCTGGCCGGGTGACGCTGATACTGATTGAGAAAAAGGAGGAAGTGGGCCCCGGCCTGGCCTACGATACCAGCCAGCAGGGCCACCTGCTCAATACTTCGGCGGGTTTGATGGGGATCTTTGCCGAAGAACCCCACCACTTTGTGGAGTGGATGCAGGCCCGGCCGGACTACATTTCCGAAAAGTACCCCGGCACCAAGATCCACGCCGACGCCTACCCGCCCCGCAGCCTCTACGGCGACTACCTCAAAGAAACCCTGCACGAGTACGTAGCACTGGCCCGGCAGCACGGGCTGGAGGTACAGCTCCGCCACGACGAGGCCATCGACGCCGAGGTATCCGAAGCGCGCGTGGTCCTTCAGCTCGCCTCGGGGCTGTCGGTGCGGGCCGACGCCGTGGTGCTGGCTACGGGTACCCCCGAGGCCAATAATTTTAAGCACCTGGAAAAATCGCCCAGGTACCTGGACTCGCCCTGGCCCGCCCGCCGGATTTTGGACACCGTGGCCTCGCCCGATGCGACGGTGAGTATCCTGGGAGCAAGCCTGACGGCCATCGACGCGGTCATTACGCTCACCAACAACGGCCACGGTGGCCCCATCCGGATGTACTCCAAGGACGGCCTGCTGCCGCGGGTGCAGTCGCCGCAGGAGGTACCTTTCGAGCGCCAGTTCCTGACGATGGAGAATATCCGGAAAACCATCCGGGAGCAGCGCCGCCCGCTGCGGGTCAAGGACCTCTGGCGGTTGTTCAAGGCCGAGGCCGAGCGCATCCTGGGCCCGCAGGACGACTGGACGAAGTTTGACCGCGTGGACAAGCCGCAGCTCAAGCTGCTGCGCGAAGACCTGGAGCTGGCCCTGCGGGGCGAAAATTGCGTTGCTAATATCCTTTTCTCGACCCGCTACGACTCCTTCGACGTATGGAAGCTCCTGCCTACCGACCAGAAGATATTATTTACCAAAACCCTGAAAGCGTACAGTGACATCAACCGCCACTCCATCCCGGTGGAGAACGCCCGCAAGCTGATCAGCCTGCTGGAGTCGGGGCAGCTGTCGGTCACGGCCCACCTCGATGAGGTGGATTGGCACGAAACCGAAGGTACCTTTACGCTACAAACCGAGCGGGAAGGTACCCAGCGGGCCGACTACGTCATCAACGCCACGGGTACCGCCGCGGCCGTTGAGAAGATGAACATCCCTCTGCTCCAGCAGCTTTTGAAGAAAAAACACCTCGTGCCCAATCCCGCCGGGGGCGTGCGCGCCGACGTCCACACCATGCAGCTGGAAGTACCCGGCCAGCCATTGGCCCCCCTCTACGGCATCGGGCACCTGCTGGTGGGGGAGCTCTTTGATACCAACGCCGTGTGGTTTAACGTAGCCCGCGTCGATTTCATGACCAACGACATTTTACTCCGCCTGGCCGATGGACGTTCTTAAAGAGTTACTGACCAGCGTAGTACCCCTCTACGTCTTTATCCTGATCGGGTACGGTGCCAGCCGCTGGTGGGGGCTGAAGAGTCAGGTCATTTCCAAGATCCTGCTTTACTTCCTCATTCCGTTGGTGATTTTTGAAAATATCCTGAAAGCGGAGTTGGATCAATTCCTGATTGTGGCGGCCATCATCTTTTTGCTGGCGGCGCTCATGAATATACCCGCCCAGGTAGCCAGCAAGTACCTGGATACGGACCTGAATAAGAATATTTTACGGTGTTCCTATTCCTACTTCAACGTCGGGTGGTTCGGGATTCCGGTCGTGATGGCGCTGTTTGGTGAAGAACAAATGCCGCTCATCATCAGCGCTTACATGGGCAATGTCTTTTACGGCGATACCATTGGCTACTACCTGGTGTCGCGCAGCAAGGACCTGCCCGTGAGCGACTCCGTGAAGAATGTCCTGAAGATCCCGGCCATCTACGCCTGCGTGGCGGCCATCGTGGCCAACCTGCTGGGCCTCGAACTACCCGACACCCTGGAGCCCGTGATGAAAGGGGCCAGCTGGACGCTCTCGGCCCTGGGGATGCTGATCATCGGCATTACCCTCACCCAGGTGAAGCTCAAGGAGCTGGATTACGCCTTTTTTGGAAAGCTCATGGCCCTGCGCTACGTGGCCGCGGCGGTGCTGATGGGCGCGCTGGTGCTGGCCGAAATGGGACTCTTTTCTCAGCTCGAAGGCGACGAGCAAAAGCTCCTGCTCCTGATTCCGACGTTCCCCATTGCGGCTAACCTGGTGGTGTTCGCTTCATTTCTGGACGTCGAAACCGAAAATTCTTCCGTCATCGTGGCGCTTTCGTCGCTCATTTCGCTGGTGCTGGTGCCGGTAGTGTGTATGTTGTTGTTTCAGTAATACTTTGTAAACAAGGTACTTGACACTCCGGGTGTTTTATTCTGGTTTCTTGCTGTTCCTGAATGAAAACAAGACTTTCACGGCACTTAGGATTTTTATAAAGCTACTCATGAAGCTAAAAAGTACTTTTTGCGGTATTACAAGATTCCGGCGGAATCACACGGTTTTTCGGCCCGTACGACCACGCCGTGCCCGTACGGGCCGGGTTACTTTGCTTTTATATCTCCATAAACAAGTAAAGTCGCTGCCACGGGGGCCTTTACCAATCAATTCACAGACCTATATCGGCCAATGAAGCCCACGAGCCAGTGCTTGTTCGGGTAGGGGTTATTCCAACGAAGGGGGCTATCCTGGTGTCGTCATTTCCAAACGACTTTATCCTTACTTGCTCATGCTGAAAAAGTAGCCAGGGTACTTTTTTTGGAAAAAATACAATATACTTACGGTTTGATTTCAGGTACTGGAAATAATCCCTTCTTCAACATGAAAACAAACCACCTCTACGCTTGGCTGCTTTCGTCGGCCCTGCTGTTTACGGCCTGTGACAACAAGCCAAACGATACGAGCCAAAGTACCCCGGACTTCAAAGTCATGGCGGAGTCGTTCGCCGACCTGCAGGTACTTCGCTACCAGGTACCCGGCTGGGAGGAGCTCAGCCTTCAGCAAAAAACGCTGGCCTACTACCTCTACGAAGCCGCCCTGAGCGGCCGCGACATCATCTACGACCAGCACGGCCAATACAACCTCACCGTCCGGAAAACCCTGGAGGCTATCTACGGTACCTATTCGGGGAGCAAGTCGGGCGAGGATTGGGAACAATTCCAAACCTACGCCGGGCGGGTGTGGTTTAGCAACGGCCTGCACCACCATTACTCCAACGACAAAATTCTGCCGGAATTTTCGGCGGAGTACTTTTCGGAGCTCATCCAGAAAACCGACGCCAGCCAGCTGCCGCTGCAACCGGGCGAAACCGTGGCGGCCTTCCTGGCGCGCGTGCAGAAGATTATCTTCGACCCCACCTTCCAGCCCAAAATGGTAGACCTGCGCGCGGGCATCGACAACGTGGTGCATTCGTCCAACAACTTCTACGAAGGCGTAACGCAGAAAGAAGTGGAGGATTTCTACGCCACCTTCCCGCAGAGCGACCAGGAGCCCGAATGGGGCCTCAATAGCAAGGTGGTGAAAGTAAACGGCCAGGTACAGGAGCGGGTCTGGAAGTCGGGCGGGATGTACGGCCCGGCCATCGACAAGATCATTTTTTGGCTGCAAAAAGCCGTGACCGTAGCCGAAAACGACCAGCAAAAACTAGCCTTGCAACGGCTGGTGGAATACTACCAAACCGGCGACCTGAAGAAATGGGACGCCTACAACATCGCCTGGGTGGCCGACACCGCCAGCCGCCTGGACGTGGTCAACGGCTTTGTAGAAGTGTACAACGACGCCATCGGCAAAAAGGGTAGCTTCGAAAGCGTGGTGTCGCTCAAAGACATGGTCGCGACGCGGCGCATCAAGGCTATTGCCGACCAGGCCCAGTGGTTTGAGGACAACGCGCCGCTGCTGCCCGCCCACAAAAAGAAGGAAGTGAAGGGCATCAGCGCCAAGGCTATCACGGTGATCGTGGAGGGCGGCGATGCCACTCCAAGTACCCCCATCGGCATCAACCTGCCTAACTCCGACTGGGTACGGAAAGACTACGGCTCGAAGTCGGTGTCGCTGAGCAACATCGTACACGCCTACAACGCATCCAGCGCCGGGAGCGGCTTCCTGGACGAGTTCGTGGGCAACGAAGCCTCGCTCCAGCGCATGAAAAAGTACGGCAACCTGGCCAGCGACCTCCACACCGACATGCACGAGTGCATCGGCCACGCGTCCGGGCAGCTGAACTCCGGCGTAGGTACCCCCGACAAAACCCTGAAAAACTACGCCTCGACCCTCGAAGAAGCCCGGGCCGACCTGGTGGCGCTTTACTACATCATGGACCAGAAGCTGGTGGACATCGGCGTGATGCCCTCGCTGGAAGTGGGCCAGGCCGAGTACGACAGCTACCTCATGAACGGACTCATGACCCAGCTGACGCGCCTCAAGCCCGGCGACCAGATCGAAGAAGCCCACATGCGCAACCGCGCCCTCAACGCCTACTGGGTGTATGAGAAAGGCAAGGCCGACAACGTGGTGGAGTTTGTAAAGAAAAACGGCAAAACCTACGTGCAGGTCAACGACTACGCCCGGCTGCGGGTACTTTTTGGGGAGTTGCTGCGGGAAATTCAACGGATTAAGTCGGAGGGCGATTTCGAGGCGGGTAAGGCGCTGGTCGAAACCTACGGCGTGAAGGTGAACCCCGTGCTGCATCAGGAGGTACTTGAGCGCTACGCCAAACTGAACGTAAAACCCTACAAGGGTTTCATCCAGCCGCGCCTGGTGCCGGTGATGGAAGGGGACAAAATCACGGACGTGAAGCTGGAGTACCCCGATTCCTTCTTTGACCAAATGCTCGAATACGCCAAAAACTACTCCTACCTGCCGGTCATGAATTGATTTTTCATGCTCGTCCCCGGGCGTCTTCTACTCGCGTTGGAAACGCAAGTCAGACGCAACCGCCGATTAAAAATCGGGGTTAGCAGGTCAATGAATTAGCTCATCATACATGGCCGAATCCGTTCATAAGGCTTTGCCATCGCGCGGGTATACTGGGCACCAATCCCATCTGTTTAAAAAAAATAGGTACAGACTTACTTACTCATCAATAACAGCGGACGGGAAGTCTATTAGAAATCCTGAAGCACCCTATAACCCTTACTTGGGGGCGTAAAAGCCGTGCTTGGTCTAGTCTGGTTTGTATTCCATTTTTGATAAACGTTGTTTTTTCTTCATTTTTGTACGAATGAAAACCTGCCTCAACCTATCAGCCCCTTGACTCAGCCCGTGAAACCCGACTCCCTCTCTTCGCAGCAGGACAACAGCAAACTGAAGTACCTGCAACTTGCCCAGCGACTGACCGATCAGATCAAAAACGGAGAGCTGCGCGTCAACGACCAGCTGCCGTCGGTCAATCAGCTGTCGGCCGACCTCCGGATCAGCAAAAGTACCGTGCTGATGGGCTTGAACCACCTGAGCGAGAAGGGCATCATCGAGGCCGTGTACCGCAAGGGGTACTTTGTGCGCAAAAGCCGCATCGACCACGACTACCGGGTTTTTTTCCTGATGGACAAGCTCACC
The DNA here is from genome assembly GCF_014202275.1 of Rhabdobacter roseus. Classification (GTDB taxonomy): domain Bacteria; phylum Bacteroidota; class Bacteroidia; order Cytophagales; family Spirosomataceae; genus Rhabdobacter; species Rhabdobacter roseus. The sequence goes on from NZ_JACHGF010000002.1 coordinate 142,670, forward strand.
GTTTTTAAGGAAGAGCTATATCAGGCTTTTTACAACAAGCTCAAAGACAGGGCCGACATCGACGTTTTCTTTCACAACCACAACTACCGCATCTTCGAGCGGCTGGTGCTGGAAAACCTGCACAACTACACCCATTTCGTCATTATCTCCATTCTCAAAGAGGACGTTTCGGAAATCATCAACCAGATCCCGCCCGAAAAAAGGATCATTCTGGACTACAACCAGGAGGGGCTCACGGGCAACTACTCGGCCGTGTACCAGGACTTTGCGGGGGATCTGTACGCGGCCCTGCGCGACGTGAAGGAGCGGATCGGGAAGTACAAGCGGCTGGTCATGGTGCTGCCCGACAACGTCTTTTACGGGCACCTGGTCAAGGAAGGCTTCCAGCAATTTTGCCAGGAGTTTGACCAGCCCAGCGCCCTCATCAACCGCATCAGCGAGGAGCATTTCGCCCCAGGCGACGTGTACATTACCCTCAATCGCTACGACATCGACGACGTCAACATCATCAAGCTCTGCCGCCAGTACGGCTACACCCTGGGCAAGGACATCGGACTGATTTCCTACAACGATCTGTACATGAAAGAGGTACTTGAGGGCGGTATCACGGTCATCAGCACCGACTTCGTCCGGATGGGCGAGGAGGCCGCCCAGCTCATCCTGGAGCAGCGCACGGCCAAAATCAAAAATCCCAGCAAGCTCATCATTCGTGCTTCGCTTTAAATTTTTTTTGCCTGTACTGGTTTGTATTGGTTTTATTAAGATTTTGTTATATTTGTGTCATCCCAAATTTTAGTGCGATTGCTTCTATTTATCCAAAATGAAGTACTTTCACTAGTAAAATAGGGGAAATAGCTTGTAGGAAGTGGTCGCGAGGTATTTTCTGGTTTGGTCTGTACTGTATTTATAGATAATCTTTTCAATACAAGTAAGAACATTTTTCAGGAAAGGGTACTTGCGAGCCAGCCAGAGAAAGCAATTGGCCAGGGTAGTTTTACCGGAATAAGGATAGATAGCATGAGAACAAAGTACTTAGTATTTTCCTGGATGGCATTGGCATTCCTTGCCTGGGCTCCGACCTGGGCGCAGTCGGGTGCTCCCTCCGGGCCGGGGAAGCCCAGGCTCCTGATTCCCCCAACCAAAATTTCCCAGACGGTACTTTCGCACACGCAAGTAGGAGAGAAGCCTTACTTGTCTTTTCCCTGCCTGCTTCGCCTCAACGAGCAGGAGATCCTGATTACCTTCAAGCGGGGTACTTCCCACGGCACCGACCGCCAGGCCGACAGCGACGTTATCCGGTTCAATACCGTAACGGACCAGGTACTTGAGCACAAGACCATCGGCAGCTTGCCCGACCAAAAGTACCAGCTGACGCTGCCCGTGCGGCTGCCTTCGGGCGCTATTGCCTTTTTTGCCGATTTACAACATCAGGGCCACGACAACCGCCACTACCGCGACGGCATGCTCTACGCCACCAGCCCCGACCAGGGAAAAACGGTAGGTACCTGGAAAAAGCTACCGTTGGTGGATGGCGTGGAGTACGGCTACCCGCTGGACGCCCTTGTGGAAGGCAACACTGTGTACCTGCTGGCGATGTCGTTTGGGTACCGTCCCGGCGGCTTGTGGTCGGTCGCGGTGCTGCGGTCGGACGACGGCGCGAAGAGCTGGAAACGGGTCCAGAATATCACCGAGGCCCTGGGCGGTGGCCCCATCAACGAGAGTTGCTTCGTGCGCGTGGGCAGCGACTTCCTGGTGGTGTGTAGGGGGTACCTGGGGCAGGAGACGCGCCTTGCGCGCTTTGACCAGCATTTTAAGCTCAAACAAGTCGTTGACCTCACCGGCCCTCAACAGCTGATCGGAGGGTACATTGGCTGGCCCCGCATCTTCTACCGCGACAACCGGCTGTACGTCATGGGCCGCATGTGGCCGGGCGGCGCGTCCTACCAGGTACCTCCGGGTCAGTACCCCGAGCAAAAGAACGGTCGGCTGGGATTGCTGCGCATCCAGCCAGAGAGCCTGGCGGTGGAGCAACTGGCGCTGCTGGATAACGAAGAAGGACTAACGCCCATCAAAGACGGCTACTACGCTGCACCTTACTGGCAGAAAAAGGGGGATGAGGTGTGGTTCAACGCCGTTACGTACCGGGCCATCGGTACCCATCCGCCGGATATTATCCGGCTGGCGTTTCGCTGGGACGAAGTAAAGTAGGGGTACCTGAAGGGTAGGTAGTTTGGGTAAATACGCCAATCATTTTAAAGCGCAGGCTGTGGTGGTATCGCATCGTTTTTGGCTGGTCGGGGTACTTTGGCTGCTGGCCGTGCCCAGCGCCCGGGCGCAGCAGGAGTGGCTGGGCTGGGTGGGCGGAAAACGCGTGTACCTGGCCTGGCCAGACGAGGGCCTCAAGCCGGGGCAACCCGTGCTGCTGGCCCTGCACGGCAGCGGCCGGGAGGCCGAAAGCTACCGGCCCGAGAGCCCGCAGGGGGTACCTTTCTACGTACACCAGCGCGACCTGGCCCTGAGCGGCGGGTACCTGTTCGCCGCCGTCTCAAACGGGCGCGCCACCTGGGGTACCGACGAAGGCCTACAGGCGGTACTTACGCTCTACGACTCCCTGCGGCAGCACGCCGCCGTAGCCGAAAAATGGGTGTTGTGGGGTAGTTCGGCGGGCGGGGTACTGACCAACCGGCTCGTCCGGGAGCATCCCGACAAGGTACTTAAGGTACTGGGTACCTTTCCGGTCTACGACCTGGCCGCGGCCTTTGACCACCTGCAAACCGCCCGCGACGCCTGGCAGGAAAAAGAAAAAGCCGAGCGGGCCAATCCGGCCCGCGACCCGGCCCCGCTCAGCAAAGTACCTTACCTGCTGTTTCACGGGCGGGAGGATGAAGCCGTACCGGCCCCGATGCATTCGGAGCGGCTGCGCCAGGAAGTAAACGCCCTGGGCGGGCAGGTGCAGCTGTACCTGGTACCGGGCGGGCACAGTACCCAAAACTTCGCACTTTACCAGGACGACCTCATTCGCGCTTTTTTACAAAAATAAGGGGCCTGCATTACGTACTCTTTGTACTGTACTGGTCTGGTTTATAACATTACCATTCTGTCTATTTCTAAACTTTTATCGCACATGAAAATGAAAAAATGTACCCACAAAACCGGCAGGGAAGTACCTCCTCGGTGGCGGTATTGGCTGGTAATGAGTGCTTGGCTCGGTTTGATAGCCAGTAGCTACGGCCAAACGCTGTCCGTTTCCGGGCGGGTTACCTCGCGCGAAAGCGGCGAATCATTGCCGGGCGTGAGTATTCTGGTGAAAGGTACCACCCAAGGTACCACCACCGATGCCAACGGTACCTACCGCCTGGACGTACCGGCCAACGCCGTGCTGGTGTACTCCTTCATTGGTTTTACGCAGCGCGAAGAGCCCGTCGGGCAACGCAGCACGCTGGACGTAGCCCTGCAACCCGACGTGATGGCGCTGGAGCAGGTGGTGGTCGTGGGCTACGGTACCCAGAAAAGTACCCGCATCACCGGGGCCATTGCCCAGGTCAAAGCCACCGACCTGGAAGAGCGCCCCGTGGGGCGGGTGGACCAGGCCCTGATGGGCAAGCTGGCGGGCGTGCAGGTGCAACAAACCAGCGGCGCCCCCGGCAAGGTACTTGACATCAAAGTGCGGGGTACGAGCTCCATCAATTTTTCCAACTCGCCCCTTTACGTGGTGGACGGCTTCCCGATTTCGGGGGATTTGAACAGCATCAACACCAACGACATTGAGTCCATCGAGGTACTTAAGGATGCGGCTTCGGCGGCTATTTACGGCTCTCGCGGGGCCAACGGCGTGGTACTTATTACGACCAAAGCCGGTAAAGAAGGGAAGCCCACGATCCAGTTCGACGTGTCGCACGGCTTGCAGAAACGCTTCAGCCGCTACGACGTCCTGAACCGCGACGAGTGGATCGAGTACGCCATCGAAGAGCGCAACAACAGCTGGGTACTTCAGGGAGGCCGCGCCACCGACCCCAACAGCGCCCGCGCCAACTCCAACTACTGGATCGACCCCGTGTGGCTGACCAACCCGACCTCCCTGCCCGACACCGACTGGCAGGACGTAGTGGACCGGACGGCCCCCGTGAGCAACTACCAGCTTTCGGCTTCGGCTTCCAACGACAAATTCAAGTACTACATCTCGGGCAACTACTTCGATCAGAAGGGAATCATCATTGGTTCGGACTTCCGGCGCATGTCGTTCCGGACCAACCTGGAGTCGCGCTTGTCGCGGGTCGTGAACGTGGGAATTAACCTGACGGCCAGTACGACCGTACGCAACGACCCCAACACCGACTCCAACGCCGGGCCCGTGAGCCGGTCGCACATCATGCCGCCGGTGGTGCAGCTGACGCAACAAACCGAGCGGGGCGGGTACTATCCCTTCGTGCTGGCGGCGCTGATCAACCCGTTGGCGATGCTCGAAGAATACACCAACGAAAACAAAGCCAAGCAATTTTTGGTCAATGCCTATGCCGACTTTTACCTAGCCTCTAACCTAAAACTCCGCTCTAGCTTCGGCACCGAGCAGCAAGCCGCCGAAAACCTGTATTTTATTCCCAACAACATCAACCGCGGCAATGGCAGCCAGGCTACGGCTTCAAATTTTACCTACGAAAATTACCTCACCGAGCACATGCTTAACTACCAGCTAACCCGGAGCAACTGGGATCTGGACCTGCTGGGGGGCTTTTCGTACCAGGAAGCCAAGACAGGTACCTTGAGCATGACCAAGCAGGGCTTTGCCGACGAAGAAATCCGGACGCTCAATGCCGGTACCATCCTGGCCTCGGGGGGCTCGGATCTGACGCTGTGGAACCTGATGTCGTTCCTGGGCCGGGCCAATTTTTCCTATAAAGAAAAGTACCTGCTGGCCGCCAGCGTGCGCCGCGACGGCAGCTCACGCTTTGGCCGTGACAACCGCTGGGGCTGGTTCCCGTCGGTGTCGGGGGGCTGGCGGCTATCGCAGGAGGAATTCCTGAAGAATGTCTCCTGGATCTCTGACCTGAAGCTCCGGGCTAGCTACGGCGTGGCGGGCAATAACAACATCGGTGATTTTGCGTCGATCGGTACCCTCACCTCCGGCAACTACGTGATCGGGACCAACCAGCAGAAAGTACCCGGCTACCAACCGGCCTCGTTTAGCAACACACAGCTGGGCTGGGAGCGCACGCACACTACCGACATCGGACTGGACCTGGGCTTGTTCCGCAACCGGATTCAGGTGGGGCTCGATTACTACATTGCCGATACCCGCGATCTGTTGCTGAACGTGCAGATCCCGGAAGTGACGGGCTTCCAAACCGCCCTGCGCAACATCGGGAAGGTACGTAACCAGGGCGTGGAGCTGGAGCTCAGTACCATTAACATCGACCGCGCCGTGAAGTGGACGTCGAACTTCAATATTTCGGCCAACCGCAATAAAGTACTGGCCCTGGGACCAGACGGCAGCCCTATTTACGGCACCAACGAAGGCTACCGCGTCACGATCACGCAGATCGGCCAGCCCATTGGCAGCTACTACCTCTTTGAGCAGGAGGGCGTTTTCATGGATCAGAACGACCTCGATACGCACCCCCACTACCTCCGACAAAACGTGGGTGATATAAAGTACAAGGACATCAACGGCGACGGCGTAATCAATCAGGAAGATATTAGAATTGTGGGCAACGCCATGCCGGATTACTTCTGGGGCTTCCGCAACTCCATCAGCTTCAAAGGACTGGACCTGACGATCTTCATGGACGGCCAGGCGGGCGTCAACATCCTGAACATCGGCAGCCGCTCCAACATGCAGTCGCGGCAAAACGTATGGGGTATGTGGCGTGACCGCTGGCGCTCGCCCGAAAACCCCGGCAACGGCATGGTACCCCGGGCCGCCGTCACCGACAACATGACCACGCCTTCGACCTTCTGGATGTTTGATGGCTCCTACTGGGCCATCCGCAACATCACCCTGGGCTACAACATCCCGACTTCGCTCATGAGCAAAGTGGAGTGGCTGAATTCCATTCGGCTTTTCGGTAGCGTCGACAACGTGTTCATGCGGGATCACTACCACCGCAGTCCGCAGACCGGCAACCACGCCAACTCCAGCCTGACGCCCAACATCGACAGCGGCACCAGCTACCCGTTGGCCACTACCTATACCCTGGGTTTAAGCGTACGATTCTAACCATTGCAACACTATGAAACGCAGTATTCTATTCTTATTCATGAGCCTGCTGGCTGGTTGCTCACAGCTGGACCTGGTGCCGGTTTCGCAGCGGAGCGTGGCCAGCTTTTACCAAACCCCCACGCAGGTCAACCAGGCCCTAATGGGCGCCTACAACGGTCTGCGCCACGCGCAGGTGCGGCAGCAGTATTCCTACATGCTCACCGAGTCGCGCAGCGACAATGCCTTCCAGAGCCTGGATTACAACGACGGCAACACGTCCCGCTTTACCGAAACCTCCCTGCTGCCGATTCTGTACACGGCCTGGAGCGATTTCTACAACAAGATCCAGTTTTGTAATAAAATACTGGAAGAAATGGTGAAAATTGAGATTCCGGAGGCCGAAGCCCGGCAGTACGAAGGCGAGGCGAAGTTTATCCGGGCACTGCTGTACTTCGATCTGGTTCGGCTGTGGGGACCGGTACCATTGGTAACGACCTCCCTGACCATCGACCAGGGCTATCGCGTGACCCGCAACAGCGCCGAGGAAATCTACCAGCAGATTGAGCGGGACCTAACCGACGCCATGAACCTGCTCCCCGAAACCTACAACGCCGCCAATACCGGGCGCGCTACGCGCTGGGCCGCTCAGGCCTACCTGGGCAAAACCCTGGTGTACCAAAGCGGGTACCCCTTGAAGAAAAACCGCTGGGCCGAAGCCGCTACGTTGCTGAAGGGCGTTATCGACTCGGGCCGCTTCACCTTCTTTGAAAACTTCGCCGATATTTTTAAATACGAGCACGAGTCGGGCCGTCAGGCGGTTTTTTCGCTGCTGTTCAAGGCGGGCGTGCAGGGCGAAGGCAATCCCTTCCCAACCCGCAACGCGCCCAACTTCGTCTCGCGCGACGTGGTACCTTTCGGGGGGAGTCCCTTCCAGCTCTTCCTGTCGGATGATCTGATCAAGAGTTTTGAGCCGGGTGATCGTCGCAAAGAGGCGACGATCCAGAGCGAATGGCGCAACAACGCCAATGCCACGATCACGACCATGCCTTTTAGCAAAAAGTACCTTAACGGTCCCGTGGTAGCCGCCAGTGACTGGGAGATCGACTGGATTGCGCTACGCTACGATGACGTGCTGATGCTCTACGCCGAAGCCCTGAACGAGCAGGCCTACGTAGCCAACGGCGAAGCTTTTGAGATTTTGAACAAAATCCGGCAGCGGGCAGGGTTGGCACCCAAAACCGCCGCCGAAGTACCCAACCAAGCGCAATACCGCCTGTGGATGGAGCAGGAACGTCGGCACGAGTTTGCCTTCGAGAACCAGCGCTGGTTTGACCTCGTCCGGACCGACCGGGCCCTGGACGTGATGAAACCTTTTTTGCGTACCTACGCTCAGGAGGGGAATTTCCAATCGAAGGATCGGTACTTTTACCCCGTACCGCAGTCGGTCATTGACGTTAATTCCAACATTACCCAAAATCCGGGCTACAATTAATGAATCTAGACACGCATCGAATATCGGGGTCCTGGACGACCCTGCTGCTACCCATTCAAGCCGACGACACGATCGACTACGTAGCGCTGGCCGAAGGCATAGACCGGCTCATTGCCCTGAAGGTAAGCGGGATTTATTCCAATGGTACCGCCTGCGAATTTTACACCCAGACAGAGGCCGAGTTTGACCAGATCAACGCGCTGCTGGCCGAGAAATGTACCGCCGCCGGCATGCCCTTTCAGATTGGCTGCAGTCACATGAGCCCGCAGCTCTCGCTGGAACGGCTCAAGCGCGCCGTGGCGTTGAAACCCAGCGCCTTTCAGGTCATCCTGCCCGACTGGAGCATTCCCACCCTGCCGGAGATCATCCATTTCCTGGAGCGGATACAGCAGGCCGCCGGAGGTACCGACCTGGTACTTTACAATCCGCCCCACGCCAAGAAGGTACTTCAGCCCGACGAATACCGGCAGCTGCGGGAGGCGGGTATCGAGCTGGCGGGTTGCAAGGTCATGGGCGGCGATGGTACCTGGTACGCTGCCATGCGCGAAGCCATGCCGGGTATGGCGCTGTTTGTGCCGGGGCATACGCTGGCCAGTAGCCTGCTGCTGGGGGCCGATGGCGCCTACTCCAACGTCGCCTGCATTCATCCGGGCGCGGCCCAGGTCTGGTACGAAACCATGCTCCGCGACAGTCCGGCGGCCCTGGAGCAGGAGAAACGGATTCAGCTGTTCATGCAGCAGTACATCCGTCCCTTCATCCGCGACCACGGCTACTCCAACCAGGCCGTCGATAAATTCATGGCCGCGGTGGGCGGCTGGGCACCCATCGGGACGCGCCTACGGTGGCCCTACCGTTCCATTCCCGAGGCGGAAGTAGCCCGCGTGCGGGCGGCGGGTCAGGAACTTATACCCGAATTTATGCGGGAGGTACTTTGACGGGTACTTTTCTCGAATAAAGAAGAGAAAATCAATCGTAACGATTACAAAATACCAGAACGAACCATTATTAGTACGTACTCATGATTTTAGTTGAAGCAGAAAACTTTGGAGATACCGGTGGGTGGGTCATCGACCAGCAATTCATGGACCAAATGGGATCTCCCTTTTTGTTGGCCCACGGCCTGGGGCAACCCGTCGCCGACGCCACCACGCAGGTAGATTTTCCCGAAGCAGGTACCTACCACGTATGGGTACGTACGCGCGACTGGACGGCCCCCTGGCGTCGGGCGGGGGGTACTTCGGCCGACTGGGAAGCGCCGGGCCGGTTCCAGCTTCTGCTCAATGACGAGCCCCTGGATACGGAGTTTGGTGCGGAAAAAGCCGACTGGCACTGGCAGTACGGCGGCGCCAGGTACCTTGAGAAGGGTACTTCCCAACTAACCCTGCGCGACCTCACCGGCTTCGACGGGCGCTGCGACGCCATTGTGTTTAGTACCAATCCCGACGAAAAACTACCCGATAACGGACCGGAGCTGCTGCTTTTACGCCGAAAACTACTAGGCTTCGATGGAGACCCGACCGAGATGGGTAATTTCGACCTGGTGGTCGTAGGCGGCGGCATCGCCGGGATTTGCGCGGCGGTTTCGGCGGCCCGGCAGGGACTGCAGGTGGCGCTGGTGCAAAACCGTCCGTTGGTAGGCGGCAATAACAGCTCCGACGTGCGGGTACAGCTGGGCGGGAAGGTCAACATGGAACCGTACCCGGCCATCGGGAATTTGGTGAATGAGCTGGACCCCCAGCAGGTACAGAACGCCCGCCCCGCCGAGGAATACAAGGATGATTTGAAGCTAGGGTTAGTAGAAAACGAACCCGGCGTGCAGCTTTTCCGGAATGTGCACGTCAACGAAGTTGAGAAGGAAGGTACCCGCATCCGGGCGGTGGTAGGCCAGCACGTCCAAACCGGCGAGCGGCTCCGGTTCCGCGCGCCGCTTTTTGCCGACTGCACCGGCGACGCCAACCTGGGGTACCTGGCGGGAGCCGACTACCGGATTGGGCGCGAATCCCGCGCCGAAACGGGCGAAACCCTGGCTCCGGAGGAAGCCGACACCATGACCATGGGTAGCTCCGTGATGTGGTACTCGGTGGAAGAAGAAGGTCAGGAGTTCGGGTTTCCCGAAACGCCCTGGGCGCTGCAGTTCGACGACCAAACCTGCCAAAAGGCCCGCAAGGGCGACTGGGACTGGGAAACGGGGCTGGGCCGCCACCAGGTAGATGAATTTGAATATATTCGCGATTACGGGCTGCGGGCCGTGTTTGGCAACTGGTCGTTTTTGAAAAATAAGAGCGTGCGAAAAGACGATTTCCTGAACCGTAAACTGGAATGGGTCGCCTACGTGGCCGGTAAGCGCGAATCGCGGCGGCTCCTGGGCGACGTTATTCTGCAGCAGCAGGACATCGACAGCAGCCGCCAGTTTCCGGACGGCTGCGTCACCACCACCTGGTCCATCGACCTGCACCATCCGCGCATCATTCCGGGCTTTGAAGACGAGCCGTTCCGGGCGCGCTGCGTCAAAACCAAGATTGCCCCCTACGCCATTCCGTACCGTAGTCTTTATTCCAGAAACATCGACAACCTGTTTATGGCCGGACGAAACATCAGCGTGACCCACGTGGCGTTGGGTACCGTGCGGGTTATGAAAACGACCGGCATGATGGGCGAAGTGGTGGGCCTGGCGGCTTACCTAGGTACCAAGTACGGCGCGTCGCCGCGGCAAGTATATGAGCAGTACCTGGAGGAGTTTAAGGAAGTACTGCGGGCGGGGGTACCTGCGCTGGCCGAAACTCCCGCTAAACTATGAAGGGAATCAGGAGCCTCGTTCTGCTGCTAGGGATCGTTTTTCTGTTTACTTCGTGCCAAAGTACTTCCGAGCGGGACGTAGTCGATGACGCGCTGCGTGAGCAGGCCTTGGAAAAACTAAAAACGCCCCTGGCCGACGACTCCCTGCGCTGGGAAAAGGTACACGCGGCCGAGTACCTCCTGAGCTTGCAATACACCGATCAGGTACAGGCCGTTTTTATCCAAGAGGAAAAATCGTTTGGAGACCAACCCATGTACCGCATCGGGATCTGGCGGGTACTGGCGCAAGCGGCTACCTCTGCTGAGGAGCGGGCGCAATGGGTGCAGCGCATCGAGGCCGTGTACCAGGACCCTACCGCCCCGGACCGGGTACACGCGGCGGAGTCGCTGGCCAAGCTGCGGGTACCTATCCTCGAGCCGGAGCGGCGGCAGCCGGATACTGACCCCATCCTACATTTATTTGCGACCTGGGCCGAAGCCTATACTTCCAAGCCTGCCGCCAGCCAGGCCCAGGAGACCTTACTGCAACTCGTGGCGGCGACGGAACGGCCGGTTCGGGAACGAAAGCTGGCGGCCTACGCGCTCAGGCACCTGGGTACTTTGCCCGACTCCGCTTGGACCCACCTGGCCGACCTCGCCCTGCGTGAACCGGCTACTTCGGAGGCGCGCGTTTTTATGCTAAGTGCGGCCTTCGTCACCGCCCCTGGTACGTCATCCGGGCGTTGGCAGCCCGTGCGGGAGGCATTGCTTGCGGCGGCGCAGTCGGGCCGAAAAGCCGAGCGCTACGAGCTGGCAGTGGCTTTAAGCGAAAAAGGTACTTCGTCCGAAATTACCTTGCTCACGAGTCTGCTCGATGCTACCCAAGGGGGTACTTTTAGCCGGGAAGACGTGGTGGATATGCAGCTGGCAGCGGCCTACGCCCTGCTCCGCATCGACCGGCGCGCCGAACCGGCCCTGACCATCCCTGACTGGATCGTGATTGTACTCTACGGAGCGGCCATGCTGGGTACGGGCTGGTTTTATTCCCGCCAAAACAAAACCCAGGAAGACTACCTCCTGGGCGGCCGCCAGATGAATCCCATCGCCGTGGGCATTTCGCTGTTTGCCACGCTGCTAAGTACCCTGAGCTACCTTTCGTACCCCGGCGAGATGATCCAGCACGGACCGGCCATTTTCGCGGGTATGTTCGCTTTTCCGTTTGTGTACTACGCGGCGGGCTGGTGGCTCATTCCCCGGATCATGCAAATGAACGTCACCAGCGCCTACGAGATCCTGGAGCGGCGGTTCGGGCTCTCCGTGCGGCTCATGGCAACCTTCATGTTTTTGTCGCTGCGGTTTCTCTGGATGGCCACGATTATCTACGTCACGGTGGATGTGGCCCTGCTCTCGGTAGTACCCATTGATCGCGCGTACGTCATGCCCATCGGGATTTTGCTCATGCTCATCACCATTGTCTACACCGCCATGGGTGGGTTGAAGGCCGTGGTCGTGACCGACGTGGTGCAGTCCATCATCTTTCTGGGCGGGGCGCTGCTAAGCATCGTGGTGGTATGTTTTCATTTTGGGTCGGTCACGTCCTGGTTTCCGCAGCAGTGGCCTACCTACTGGGACCCGCTCCGCTGGGGCTTTGACGCCACCGAGCGCTCGACGGTGGGCAACGCCATGATGATGCTGTTCGTGTGGTATATCTGCACCACCGGCTCCGACCAAATGGCCATTCAGAGGTACCTTTCTACTAAAGACATTCGGGCGGCGCGCCAGTCGTTGCGGGTATCGCTTTATACCAACCTGCTGGCCAAGTGCCTCCTGGGCTTGGTGGGGCTGGCGGTTCTGGCGTTTTTTACCAAAAATCCCCACTTTCTGTCCGACGGCCGCTCGTTGCAGCAGCAGGCCGACACGCTCTTTCCCCGGTTCATTCTGGTGGGACTACCGGCGGGGCTGTCGGGTCTGGTGATTGCGGGCTTGCTGGCGGCGGCCATGTCGAGCCTGTCGTCCGGGCTCAACTCCGTGTCGTCGGTCCTTTCGGAAGATATCATCCAGCGGTTTCGGCGCTCGGAGTCGTCGAAGGCCGATCTGTTGAAGCAGGTCAAGCGCTTGTCGTACTTCACGGGGGCCGTCGTGATGATCCTGAGTATTTTGGTGGCCAGGGTAGAAGGCAATCTGTTCGACGTCGTCACCAAGATCGTCAACCTGTTCGTGGGGCCGTTGTTCGTGCTGTTTTTTATGGCTCTGTTTGTGCCGTTTGCTACCACCAAAGGTACCTTGGCCGGTGGACTGGCCGCCATTGCTGCGGCCTGCGGGGTGGCATTTTTTGGCATGTTGGGGATTACCGTATTCTGGATCTTACCCGTAGCCTTAGTCGCGGGGGTAGGCGTAGGTACGTTGGTCAGTTTTTTGGAAAATAAAGTAGGTATTACAAAATAGAAAAAGACATGCGAACGAGTAAAGCGCTCGCCAAATGGCGCGCGGGGGTACCTGTGCTGGGAGTCACGCTTCATTTCAACGACCCCTCGGTGTACGAACTGACCAGCCTGCTGGGCTTTGACCTGATCTGGATGGACCTGGAGCACCACGCCCACAGCCTCGAAACCGCCGGAAACCTCATGCGCGCCGCGCGGGTAGGTACCAGCGACATCCTGGCCCGGCCCGCCAAGGGAGAGTTTACGCGCACGGCCCGGCTGCTGGAAGCGGGCGCGCAGGGGATTCTGTACCCACGCTGTACCTCGGCCGACGAAGCGGCGGAGCTGGTACGCCACGCCAAATTTGCGCCCCTGGGGCAGCGGGGACTGGATGGGGCCGGGCCCGACATGCCCTACGGCCTCCTGAACCTGAAGGAGTACCTGGCCGCCGCCAACCGCGAAACCTACCTCATTGTGCAGATCGAAGACGCTGAAGGCCTGGCCAACGCCGAAGCCATTGCCCGCGTCGAAGGCGTCGATATGCTCTTTTTTGGACCGGGTGATTACAGCGTCGAAATGGGCTTTCCGGGGCAGTTTGACGACCCTCGCTACCAGGAGGCATTGGACGAGGTAGCCCGCGCGGCCCGCGCCGCCGGAAAGTGGTGGGGTACGCCCTGCTTCTCGACCGCCCACGCACAACAGCTTCTGGATCAGGGTGCCATGCTCATCACGCGTTCCAGCGATATCACGTTGGTACGCCTGGCCTTTCAACAAATCCAAAAGGACTTTACGGCGCTGGGCCTGGGCTTCGGTGCCTAACCATTTTTCAAGTACCCTACTTACATCACACTATATAGACTCCAGGTACCTCTGGGCATGACGCCCAGAGGTACTTTTGGTTTACAGGCTCGTCCCGATTTTCAATCGGAGACGGGTTCTGAATAGCGTTTTAAACGCGAATTGATACAATCCCCATGTGGCTAGTAAAAGGTACTTTTATCAGAATAAATCAACCGGCGTACTGGTAAGAGGCGCGGGAAGCAGTCTTTTAGGAACGGAGCCAGGTACCTGGCTCCTCAAAGTACCTACCTAACCTTTTTCCGGCCTTTTTTACCCATGAAGAAAATTGCGTTTCTACTACCTCTCCTGGCTTGGCTGCTGGTACTTCAGGTACCCGCGCTTGCCCAAAAAGAGTACCTTGACCAAAATACTAAAGTACCCGCGCACCCACGCCTGCTGCTGCTGAAAGGCGAGGAAGCGGCCATCCAAAAGACCATAGCCGCCGACAAAACCTGGGAGAAAATGCACCAGGCCATCCTGACCGAGAGCGACGCCCTGCTGGAAGTACCCCCCGTGGAGCGCATCCAGATCGGGCGGCGGTTGCTGGACAAGTCGCGCGAGGCGCTGCGCCGGATTTTCTTTCTATCCTACGCCCACCGGCTGTCGGGCCAGGATAAGTACCTCAAGCGGGCCGAAAAAGAGATGCTGGCCATTGCCGCCTTTAGCGACTGGAACCCCTCACACTTCCTCGACGTGGCCGAAATGACGATGGCCCTGGCCATTGGCTACGACTGGTTGTACGAGAAACTTCCGGAAGCCTCGCGCCGCACCATTCGGGAGGCGATCCTGAAAAAGGGCATCGAGCCTTCCATGGACCCCAAGCACAACGCGTGGCTGCGGGTGAGCCACAACTGGAACCAGGTCTGCAACGCGGGCATGACCTACGGCGCCCTGGCCATCTACGAAGACGAGCCCGCCCTGGCCCGGCGGGTCATCAACCGCGCCATCCAGACCATCGTGCTGCCCATGGAAGACTACGCACCGGGCGGGGCCTACCCCGAGGGCTACGGCTACTGGGGCTACGGCACGAGCTTCAACGTCATGTTCAACAGCGCCATTGAGAAGGCCTTCGGCAACGACTTTGGCCTCAACGCCCAGCCCGGCTTTTTACAAACCGGCGGGTACCTGCGCAGTATGACCGGCCCCACGGGCGTCTCCTTCAACTACTCCGACGCCGGCGGTGGTGGTGGCCTGCACCCGGCTATGTTTTGGTTTGCCGAGAAAGCCAAAGACCCGTCGCTGCTGTGGGTGGAGAAGGATTTTCTGATGAACCGCCCCACCGACCGTCACCTGCGCGACCGCCTGCTGCCCGCCATCATGATCTGGAGCGCGGGCGTGGGAATGGATAAAATCACGGCTCCCAAGGATAAAATATGGGTAGGAGCGGGCAAAAGCCCCGTGGCGCTGATGCGCACGTCCTGGACCGACCCGAACGCCATCTACCTGGGCTTAAAAGCGGGCTCGCCGTCGGTGAACCACGCCCACATGGACATCGGCTCCTTCGTGCTGGACGCCGACGGCGTACGCTGGGCCATGGATTTCGGGGCCCAAAGCTACGAGTCGCTGGAATCCAAGGGCATGAATATCTTTGGCCGGGATCAGAACGCCCAGCGCTGGACCATTTTCCGCTACGTCAACCAAACCCACAATACCCTCACCATCAACGATCAACTGCAACGCGTAGCGGGCGACGCGCCCATCACGGGCTACTCCGATGCGCCCAACTACCTGAGCGCCACCACCGACCTGACCCCCGTCTACAAGGGGCAACTGGCCCGCGCCCAGCGCGGCGTTGCCATCGTGGACCAGCAGTACGTCGTGGTGCGCGACGAGCTAGAAGCCCTATCCGCCGAAACGACCTTGCGCTGGACGATGCTCACGCCCGCCGACGTGAAAATCGTGGGTAAAAACAAAGCCGAGCTCACCAAAGATGGCAAGAAGCTCATCCTGGAAGTACAGGAGCCCGCCACCATCACGATGAAAACCTGGTCTACCGAACCCACCACCGACTACGACGCCCCCAACCCCGGTACGACGCTGGTAGGTTTTGAAGCCAAACTACCCGCCGGAAGCAAGACGGCACTGACGGTACTGCTTGTACCCGAAAAAGCCAAAGCCCGCAAAAAGGTACTTCCGCTGGCCCAGTGGAAGCAGCAGTCCCTACCTACGCGCTGACGCTACCCGCGCTGACCCCCATTTGTCATGGGGCGTCGGATCAGTTAGCGTTTCCAACGCTTTCCAACACTATAGAATAACCCGGCCTTCCCTCGTGGAGTGGCCTGGTTATTCCTTTTTTGGAGTTTTGGCGTTTTATGAAATGAGGGGGTAAATTTGTTTACAACAAGCAAAAACCCCTAAGGGGTGAAATAAATGCCACCCCTTAGGGGTTGTACAATGCTTGTAAATGTTGATGCTATCATCATGACATCCCTTCGGGATTTTTTAAGAATACGCAAGTACCTCGTTTCCAATTCCTCCGCTGAGCGTAGCCGCCAACTACGTTCCGACACCACTCGGTCATGAGCCGTCGTTAGAGAGTCGGGCCGTCCCGTTCGCTACTTTTTCTATTCCAATGTCCCTCTCTGTGATAAATGTTACTTTTTAGCCGGGAGCTGGGTGTGATCTTTGTAGCGTAAAAGCAAACCAAGATTCATGGAACTGTTCGGGTATATCGCTTCGCTCTTTATTGGTATTTCGCTGGGACTCATTGGCGGGGGCGGGTCTATCCTGACGGTGCCGGTGCTGGTGTACCTGCTGGGTGTCGATCCGGTGCGGGCCACGACCTACTCGCTTTTTATCGTGGGCGTAACGAGCCTGCTGGGTACCTGGCCCAAGTATCGGCACGGCCTGGTGGATGTCCGCACGGCCCTGGTGTTTGGGGGACCTTCCATCGTGGCCGTTTATGCCACGCGCAAGTACCTGCTGCCCGCCCTGCCAGAGGTACTTTTCCGGCTGGGGGAAGTCACGATCAGCAAGCCGGTCTTCATCATGGTCCTTTTTGCGGGGCTCATGCTGGCAGCCTCCGTTTCGATGATCCGCGAAAAAACCGAAGACTGCGTCGACTGCGACGACGAGCTGCGCTACAACTACCCCATGATCCTGCTGGAAGGTACTTTGGTGGGGGCGCTAACGGGCCTGGTGGGGGCGGGGGGCGGCTTCCTGATCATCCCCGCGCTGGTGGTGTTCAGTAAACTATCCATGAAAAAAGCCGTGGGTACTTCGCTGCTCATCATTGGGGCTAAGTCGCTGATTGGCTTCACCGGCGACCTCACCCACACTACGCTGGACTGGCAACTACTCGGCACGGTGACGGGGCTGGCCTTGGTTGGTTTTGTTGTGGGGAACGTACTCTCCCGAAAAGTACCCTCCCGAGGACTCAAAAACGGCTTCGGTTGGTTTGTGCTGGTGATGGGTGCGTACATTTTGGTGCGGGAACTACTTCTGCAATAGCCTGATAAAATTCTTCCCGCAGCGTGACATTGGTCACTGACTCCCGACGCGTAGCTGCCGAACTTTGTATAGAAGTTAAGCAAAATCGTCTTCCTACATATTAACGCAATAAACCTATGAAAATCGAACAAATCTATACGGGCTGCCTGGCGCAGGGTGCCTACTACCTCGAAAGCCAGGGCGAGGCGGTGGTCATCGACCCGCTGCGCGAAGTAGAACCCTACCTCAAACGCGCCGAGAAAGACGGCGCTACGATCAAGTACGTCCTGGAAACGCACTTCCACGCCGACTTCGTGTCGGGCCACCTGGACCTAGCCGCCAAAACCGGTGCCACGATTGTGTACGGCCCCACGGCCCAGCCGGGTTTTGCCGCCCACGTAGCCGAAGATGGAGAGGTACTTCGGGTAGGGGCCGTGACGATCACGGTGCTGCACACGCCCGGCCACACGATGGAAAGTACCTGCTACCTGTTGAAGGACGAAACCGGCCGGGAGGTGGGCCTCTTTACGGGCGACACGCTGTTTATTGGCGACGTAGGTCGTCCCGACCTGGCGCAAAAAGTAGTGGCCGACCTCACGCAGGATAAGCTGGCGGGGTACCTGTACGATTCGCTCCGAAACAAGATCATGCCGCTGTCCGACGCGCTCATGGTGTACCCGGCCCACGGCGCGGGCAGCGCTTGCGGCAAGAACATGAGCAAAGACACGACCGACACCCTGGGCAATCAGAAGAAATTGAATTACGCCCTGCGCCCCGACCTGACGCGCGAGGAATTTATTCAAGAAGTGACCGATGGCCTCACGCCCCCGCCGGGCTACTTTCCCGAAAACGTGCTGATGAACATCAAGGGCTACGACAGCATCGACGAGGTGCTGGCGCGGGGTACCCAGGCGCTGGCTCCGGAGGCCTTTGAAGCGGCCGCTCAGGAGACGGGAGCCCTGCTGCTGGACACGCGCGACGCCCAGGTATTTGCCCGGGGTTTTATACCGGGCTCCATCAACATCGGCATCGACGGGAGCTTTGCGCCCTGGGTAGGTACCTTGGTGCCCGACATCCGGCAGACGATCCTGCTCATTACGGACGAAGGCCAGGAGGAAGAAGTTGTGACGCGCCTGGCGCGGGTGGGCTACGACCATACGCTGGGGTACCTGAAGGGGGGCTTTGCGGCCTGGGAGCAGGCGGGCAAGGCCGTAGATACGCTGGAGTCGGTGTCGGTAGAAGAGATGATAGACCGGCTGCAGCATGACCCTACGGCTACGATCCTGGACGTGCGCAAGGCCAGCGAGCACGCATCGGAGCACGTGCTGGGTTCGGAGAATATCCCGCTCGACTACCTCAACGAGCACCTGGCCGAGATCGACAAAGGCAAGACGTACTTTGTACACTGCGCGGGCGGTTATCGCTCCATGATCTTCAACTCGATCTTGCGGGCCAGAGGCTACCACAACCTGATCGACCTGCGCGGTGGTTTTACGGCCCTGAAGGCCTCGGGTCTGGTGGCTGTGAGTGAGTACGTATGCCCCACCACGATGCTGTAAGCCAAGTACCCCCACGGTCTGAAGTGGGGGTACTTTATACCAATCAATACCCGAAACATAATCCTTACATTCTCATGAAAGCAAACCTGAGTAATCCCGACCGCATCTGGCGTATAGTACTAGCCGTAATCACCGTGGTGTTGTATGCCACGGGCGTGACTACGGGTCTGGAAGGTATCTTGGTGATGGTAGCCGGAGGCATTTTACTGCTTACTTCTTTTGTAAATTATTGTCCGTTGTATGGTTTGTTTGGCGTCTCAACCAAGCGTAAAAAATAGCGATATGGGTATCTTCTCGGGCTTGTTTGGCCCCAAAATCAATCTGAAAGAGCTGGCCCGGCAAGGAGCGCTGCTGGTCGACGTACGCTCTCCGCAGGAGTTTGCCGAGGGGCACGTAGCGGGTAGTATCAATATCCCGCTGGGTACCCTGGCCAGCCGCGTGGCCGAGCTGAAGGCCAAGGGTCAGCCCGTGATCACCTGCTGCCGGAGCGGAGCGCGCAGCGGCATGGCCAAAAGCATGCTCGAAGCCGCCGGCCTAGAAGCCTACAACGGTGGGCCGTGGAATACTCTCCAGGCCAAGCTACGATAACCAGGTGGTACTTCAGGTTTATGAAAAAGTACCTTTTGATCCTGGCGGTGATGGTGGTGGGGCTGACGGTGCTGGCCCAGCCTCACCACAACGCCTGGCTTAGAGCTACCGGCAGTGTACCCTTGGCTGAAGGCTGGAAGGCCGACGCGGAACTCCAGCACCGCCGGCAAAGCGGCTGGGGAAATACCCGCCCCTGCCACGAGCCTCTACTGAGTTCGCTGCGTCTGTGGGTACATTATACGCCAAATTCGCCGAACCCTACCTGGCAGTTGAGCGCATCGCCGGGGGCTTACTACCGGCTATACAAGCTCATTACCTCGGCGGAAGACGCCAATAAAGTACCTATGCAGGAGTTTCGGGTGTCAGCCGCCATTGCCCGGCAGGATCTCCTCGCTCGGGCGCTCTTTTTGACCAACCGCACCGCCCTGGAGTACCGTTTCTTCGATCAGCTCTTGCCCGTGCTGCGGCTACGCCAACGGCTGGGCGTACGGTATGACCACGCTGCGGTTTCGGTGGCGGTTTATAATGAGTTGTTGACCAACCCGATGGGGGTACCAACCGGCCATTTTTTTGATCACAATCGGCTGGGTGGCGGCGTGCAGTGGCGGGTTGAACGGCACCTGGAGGTAGAGGCAGGGTACCTGTACATTCATCGCCTACCCCTTACCAATCTCGAAATGCTCCGGGAGCGGAATTTTTTTCTAAACCTCACTTACCGGTTTGTCCGCTAGGTTGGGGTACTTTTGGTTGGGGAGGTTGCGGGAGTAATGTATAGAATTGATGGTAGTTTTTAAAAGATAACGCGAAAGTATGAAAGCATTCGTAGCTCAAAAAGGCTGGCTGTGGGTAGCCGGGGGAGCCTTGCTCGGCGCGGTGGCGGGGTACTTGTACTACCACTACGTGGGCTGTACCTCGGGGAGCTGCCCCATCACGTCGCGCCCGCTGCCCAGTACCCTTTACGGAGCGGTGCTCGGCGGGTTGCTTTTTAGTCCTTCAAAAAAATAGCGATAAGGTACTTGGGAAGAGCCAAGTACCCTATAAAGTACCTCAGGAAGGGGTACTTTGGGATTAGTAGCATGCAGCGTATTTCATTTCCCTACTTGAAGAATCCGAAAAGCTCCGCGAAGTACCAGCGCGAACACCACGCTGCCCACGAGGAGGTCGGGGAGGCTGGATTTAGTCCATAGCACGAGCAGCCCGGCCACGATGACGCCCCCGTTGATGATGATGTCGTTGGACGTAAAAATCATACTGGCCCGCATGTGGGCTTCCTGGCTTTTGGCTTTTTGCAGCAGGTACAGGCACAGCCCGTTGGCGATGAGGGCCGCCACCGACACCCCAATCATGGTGGTGAAATCGGGTGGTTGTTCGGTGCCCAAAAAGCGCCGAAGTACCTCCCCGAAACCCACCAGCGCCAGGGCGATCTGGAAGTACCCCGCCAGCCGGGCAATGGCTTTCTTGCGGGCCAAAGTACCTCCCACGGCGTACAGGCTAATGGCGTACACGAAAGCGTCGGCGAGCATATCGAGGCTGTCGGCCACCAGGCCCATCGACCGCGACAGCAGGCCGGTGGTCATTTCGAGCACGAAAAAGGCAAAGTTGATGACAAGTACCGCCCAAAGTACCCTACGCTGGGTTTGGTGCTCCTCCCCAAATTCGCGCTGCTCGGTGGATTCGGTCCGCTGCCGTTGGGTGCCCAGGTTCAAGGCCTCCATCGACTTTTCGATCAGCTCTAGCTGGCCCTCGTGGTAAACGGTCAACTGGCGGCGCTCCAGGTCGAAGTCTAGTTTTTTTACTTCCGAAATAGGATTGAGCTTGATCCGAATCAGGTTTTCTTCGGAGGGACAATCCATTTTAGGTACTTTGAAAAGCGTTTTTTGCATACAGCAGCAGGCGCAGGTGAGGCGTAAAGTTAGGCGGGAGAATCCGTAAAAAAAGCCCGTAGTGTGTCGTGTTGTTTAAGGTTCTCCAAAGCGTGCCGCGACAGGGGCTTGGTCAGGAAGCCAATCACCTGCGGGAATGTCTGGGCCTGCTCGCGGTCCGACTGGTCAATGGAGGACGTCACGACGCAAACCCGAATGCGAGCCTGGACGGGTACTTCCTGGATCGCGGCCAAAAACTCCCAGCCGTTCATAACGGGCATGTTGATATCCAGCAAAATCAGAAATACCGTTGCGCCGTCATCCTGTTGGCAAACGACCTCCAGAGCCTCGGCGCCGTTGACGCACACCAGGGGCTCGGCACTGAGGGCCGCACGCGTGACGAGTGCTTTGTGCAGCACGATCATGACGGGATCATCATCCACCAAAAGTACCTGGAGTTTCATCACGCTGCATAGCTGTTTTTATTTTAACTGGGCCGATTTCTCGACAATATCATGAATTATCTCGTCAAGTTCATGGATCGAGTTACATAAATGATCAAGTACCTCCTGCTGTGACCAGGGATTGCTGTCCTTATCTTTCAATACTTCCACGAGCGCCATGATGCGGGCCACCGGGGCGCGAATGACGTGCGACTGGATCCAGGCGATTTCGCGAAGCTTGTCGTTTTGGAGCTGGATTTTGTAGGCGCTTTCCTGGACCTTGGTAATATCCCGAAACGACGCCAGGCTCCGGATGGCTTTCCCCTGTTCGTTTCGCAAAAAGATGGCTCTGTGCTGGATGATGGCGCTCTCGCGGTTGGCTTTCATAAAGCGGTATTCGGAATGGAAAAGCTCCTGCGCAGGGTCCTGGAGAGCCTGCCGGAGCTCCTGCAACACCCGGTCTTTGTCTTCGGGATGGATGTTGTCGGACCATAGTCGATTGTTATGAATTGCCAAATCGTACCCAAACAAATCGTGAAAACCTGGCCCCCACTCCACGTGGTTGGCTTCGATGTCCCAATCCGAGATGGCCTCGTTGGAGGCCTTCAGGACCAGCTTGTAGCGCTCGTTGCTGAGTTGTAGCTGCTGGGCCTGCTGTACGGCCTCCGTAATGTCCCGGGAGTTGGCCACGATTCCCCCCACGGCCGGTTCGTCCAGCAGGTTGGTGGCCAGGGTCGTGATCCAATGCCATTGGTTAGCTGCGTCCCTAAAACGGAAAGGCGAAATTTGCGTTTGCCGCACATGTTCCAGCGCTTGAAATTGTCGAAGTACCTGCTCCTGATCGTCGGGGTGGATGAATTCAAAGGCATTTTTGCCCACCAAATCCTCAGGCCTCATGCCCAGGTAGGGAATGGTGGTTTCGCTGACAAAGAGATAGTTGCCGGAGGTGTCAAGAATCGAAATGAGATCCGATCCTTCCTGAACCAGGGCTTTGAAGCGTTTTTCGCTGGCTAAGAGGGCCTGCTCCTGCTTTACTTTCTCGGTAATGTCCGTAACCACGGTCAGGTGCAGACCGGGCAGGATGTGGGGCTGGGCGTTAAAGGCCCCCGTGATCACCGAACCGTCTTTCCGAAATAGCTGCGTGACGCCTTGCTGGATACCTTCTTTCAAAAAGGCCTGCCAAACTTCCAGAAAGGGAGCGGTGGGGTCAGCAATTTTAAACAGCTGATCAACGCGCAATTGCCGGAGTTCGTCAGGGGTGTAGCCCAGCAGCGTGGTGGCCACTCGGTTGAAATCCAGCAGCTGAGCCTGGTCGTTGGCCAGGAGAATGGCATCCTGGGTGTGTTCAAAGACCGCCTTGAAAGTTTGGTCGGTTTTTTTCTTTTCGGTAACGTCCATGATGACACCGTCGATCCATAACAGCTCACCCTGCTCGTCGTAGATTCCCATCCCTTTTTCTTCCGCCCAGATAATACTGCCATCGGCGGCCTGGAGGCGGTAGTTGAGCTGAAATACCTGCCGGGCCTTCAGAGGTACGTACAGATCGTAGGTAAGGGCGAGGTCATCGGGGTGGATGATACTGCTGAAGCTCCGGCGCTGGTTGTTGATAAAGTCGCTGGCGGGGTAGCCCGTCATGCGCTCCACTTCGTCGCTGATAAACTGCATGGTCCAGGTTTCGTCCGGTAGGCAGCGGTAGGTGATGCCCGGCAGGTTGCTGATCAGGGACGCCAGCCTCTGCTCACTTTCTTTCAGCGACTCTTTGGTTTTTTGTTCTTCCACCGTCATGGCCAGGTTGCTGGCGATGGTCTGAATAAAGCTTTGCTCGTCATCAGACCACTGCCGCTGGCTGCGAAAGTCATCGAACCCAATAAAGCCGTGAAAAGTACCTCGTATGTACAGCGGCACAATCAGGAAAGAGAGAATGCCCTGCTCCGTCAATAAGTCTTTGAGTTGGTTTTGGGGTAAATCGTCTACCAGCGCCCAGAAAGGCTCGTTTCTTTGCTCCCAGAGGGGTTCCAGGTATAATTTAAACAGCTGAACGGGGTTTTTCTGGAGGTCCGAATCACGAAGGTTCGTCTTGATGTCAGGCTGAGTCCAGTCGATGCGTTTTTCCGGAAACTCAGGCCCGGAGGAGGCATCAGCACGGTATTCAAAGTAGTACACGCGGTCGGACTCCACGGCCTGGCCTACTATTTCGAATGCTTCCACTAGCACGCATTCCCAGTCTTCGCTTTGCAGGAGCACCGAGTTGAATCGGCTGATGGCTTCCAAAAGCCGGGTTTTGTTCCGTAGGGTCGTTTCGTCGATTTTTTGCTGGGTAATATCCTGAATGGTTCCGTTCAGCTTGGCGGGCGTGCCCGTGCCTTCGTTGATCAGGTTTACCCGTTGGTGAATGTATTTTAGGGTTTGATTGGGGGTAACAATTCGGAATACCATGCTCTGCGAAGGAAAACGGCTCAGCTCATGCAGGTTATTCACCCGGATGAACGGGCGATCCTCCGGATGAATCGTTTCCAGAAATGCCTCCGGAGACAAAGGCCCGCCCTGGGGCGGAAGCTCCCAAATGGCGTACATTTCTTCTGACCAGTATATAGCACCCGTTTTTAATTCGTATTCCCAGTAGCCCAGGCGCGCCAGCTCCTGGGCGGTTTCGAGCCGTGCGTAGGCTTCTTCCAGTTGCTGGGTGGCTTGCAGCCTCCCGGTGATGTCATGGGCCAAGATCAATTCACACTTGGTGCCGAAGGAGTAGATGATGTTACTCAGGATCTCGACGTGGATCACATCACCGTTTTTTTTCTGGTGTCGGTAGGTACCCGACGTGAAAAGCGTGGTATGCTGTCGTACCCGCGCCACGGCGTCTTCCAGTTGGGGTACTTCTTCGGACGGGCGAATATCGCGGATCGTCATGGCCAGAAACTCGTCGCGCGTGTAGCCATAGTGCCGTACGGCGGCCTCGTTCACGTCCATAAAGCGCAGGTTTTCTACCTCGTATACCCACATGGGTTGGGGACTCAGCTGGAAGAGGTCCCGGTACTTTTTTTCGGATTCTTCCAGCTTCAATTCTGACTCCTTTTTCTCCGTAATGTCGGTTCGGAAAGCCATGAATTGGTACGGGGTACCTGCCTCGTCCAGGAAGGGTACAATGGTCATCTGCGCCCAGTAGTGCGAGCCACGTTTGGTTTTGTTTTGAATCTCTCCCTTCCAGACTTGCCCCGCCGAAATGGTGGTCCAGATCTGGGCAAAAAAAGAAGGCGGGTGGTAGCCCGAATTCATGATATTGTGGCTTTTTCCGATTAACTCTTCCTGAGTATAGCCCGAAAACCGACAGAAAAGATCATTGGCAAAAATAATAGTACCCGCCGGGTCGCTCACTGAAACCATATTGGCCTGATCGAGGGCATATTTGTAGTCCATCAATTCCTTTTGGCTTTTTTTCGCCGAAAGCGAAGGGTAGGAGCGGGTGGCCTGCGCCGGGCAGCCGTCGAGCGTATGGATGATCCAAAGTACCTCGCCGTTGTCGCCCAGCACGGGGCTGTGTACTACCTGCTGCTCGGGACTTTCCAAAGTACCCCTTAGGAAATAGGTATGGGACCGGCCCGTTAGCAGTACTTGCCGGAGGGAAGCGAGCAGGGTTAGATCCGAAGTACCTCCGTCATGGCCCCAGGCAGGGCCGTGCGTTGCTAATACAGGCTGACCCAGCAAAGTACCCTCCTCCAGCTGGCTTAGCCCCAGGTAGGCCGCGTTGGCCGCCACGATGGTAAAGCCCGATGTCTCGGGCCGTATGATCAGACTTGGACTAGGGAGTGCCCGAAAAATGGAAAGGTACTGCTGGTCGCTGATCATGAAAAACGTGAGTAGGGGTGTATGTGTTGGGCGAAGTTACTGCTTTTTCCTTAAGTAGGTACTTGCCTCCGTATGAACCAGGTACCTGTACCCGTACCCGCCGAACGTTGAGCGACCCGGGCCTGGGGTTGACGAGCGATCAGGGAGCCACTACGGGCTGCGTCCAGGCCGTTTCCAGGTCGCCTTGCTCGAAAGGATTTTCCTGTAATTTGGTCGAAATAATTTTGGCCCGTACGTACAAATCTTGCGGGCGAAGCCGGTAGCTGGCCCAGGTACCTTTCACTTCCTTCAGAAGTACCCGCGTCCGGGCGGGGCCCGCCCCCCAAAACTGAATGGTATAGTCCACGCCGGGGATAGGGGCTACGCGCACATCGAGTTTTTTTCTACGAAACCGCACATCCTTGAGCAGCACGCCCGTGGTAGCGTAGAAGTCACCCCGCTCCATGGCTTCGATGAGGGCCTCGGGCGTGAGGGCGGCGGCCCGCACCATGATCCAGCCCCGGCCGGGGTTGCTGAGGCCTACTTTGTATTCGAGGTAGTTGTGGGAGTCGTCGGTGGCCAGGCCGTAGAGCAGCGGTTTGCCGTCTTCGAGGTACTTGATCAGCAGCCGGTCCCAGAGCTCTTCCATGCCCAGGGTGGTGGAGTCGCCGTAGTTATGAACGTGCGGGTGGCCGTTGTATACTTCAAAAAAACGCTCACCGCGCAGCGGGTACATGTCTTCAACCTTGACGGCCCAGCCGAAGTTGGGGTGGTTGAGGTGCGGAAGCATGGGCTGTCCGGTTTGGTCGCGCTGGCGATACACGGCGTCCAGGTTGTTTTGCATCACGTCGGTTACGCTGCGGCCCCCCTGCGGCGGAATCAGCTCCTGCACGTTGACGGCGTTCAGGTGGATGGGCTTGCCCTCAAACTGGTCGGTGATTTCCTCGGCCTGAATGATCAGGAACTTACCTTTTTCTTCAAAAAGCGGACGGTACTCTTCCAGGGTTTTGAGCCGCACGCTGATCTCCCCGGTGGAGTCGGTCCGGTAGTTGACCCAGCTTTCGCCGTACTTTGTCAGGTACTCCCGAAAGCCCCGCTGCCGAAACGGGTGCGCGGGTATCTTCTTCCAAAATTCTTTATTCGCCAGGATGTTGTGGTCCGAGAGGGCAATGAAATCGTAGCCCCGCGACTTGTACCAGTCCATGATCATTTCCGGAAAATCATCGCCGTCGCTCCAGTAGGAGTGGGTATGGGTATTGCCCTTGTACCAGGTGGTGGCTTGTTGGCCCCAGGCTTGGGTCATCAGCAAGCTTAGGTATAAAATCCCTGCTGTACGCATGATCATAACGGGTTGTTCTAAAGGTGAAAAGTACGGATTATGATGCAAGGCCCCAAGGTACTTTCCTTTATCCAGGGGTAGTACCACGCGCCTTCCGGTCTGCCAAGTACCTCTCAGGCGCGTCCGGTTCCGGGCTCCGGAGCCACAGGTACTTTGGCAAGGCTGCGGGCACGGGTACCTTCATCATTGTATTTCTGTTTTTTGGACGAAAATACAAGGCAGGTACCCCGAGGCAAAAGGGAGAGGTACCTGCCTTTCTTTTTGGAAAGTGGGTCAAGGCCGGATGATGGTCCCGTCGGCGCGGCGTACCTGCCAGTTGGACTTGGTGCCAATAGGGTACTTGGCGGCCTCTTTTTCGTTGATGTCGACGCCCAGGCCGGGTACTTCGTTTACCGACATGTAGCCGTTTTTCATGGTAGGACAGCCGGAAAATACCTCCTGCGTGCGCTCCGAGAAATTCACCGCTTCCTGAATGCCGAAGTTCCAGACGGCGAGGTCGATGTGGGCGTGGGCGGCATGGCCCACGGGTGAGACGTCGCCCGGGCCATGCCAGGCCGTACGAACGTTGAACCACTCGCCCAGGCGGGCCACCTTCATGGCGGGCGTAATGCCCCCGATCTGCGACACGTGGCAGCGGATGTAGTCAAACAGGTGCTGGACCATCGGTTCCTTGAACTCGTTGATGTTGTTGAACAATTCGCCCATCGCAATGGGTACGGAGGTACTTTGGCGCAGCTGACGGAACCAGCTCATGTTTTCGGGCGAAAAGGGGTCTTCGATAAAAAAAGGTTGGTAGGGCTCCAGCTGCCGGATGAGGTTGATGGCGTCCATGGGCTGTACGCGCTCGTGGATGTCGTGCAGAAGCTCCACGTCGTCGCCGCAGCGCTTGCGCACCACGTCGAACATTTTCGGGACCGACCGCAGGTACACGCGTTCGTTCATGTAGTTGTCGGTTTCGCCCCCAAAGTTCGCCGCCTTGAAGTCCGGCGCGGCGGTGTTGGTGCCCACGGCTCCGTAACCGCCCTGCTGTATACGTACGTACTTATAGCCCTGGTCCATGATCCGCTGGGCGCTTTCGGCCACGGCTTCGGGCGTGGTACCATTGGCGTGGGTGTAGCACGGAATCGCGAAGCGGGCTTTGCCGCCCAGAAGCTGGTACACGGGCAGGTTGGCCCGCTTGCCCTTGATGTCCCAGAGGGCCTCGTCGAGGCCGCTGAGGGCGTTGTTGAGCACGGGGCCGTTGCGCCAGTAGGAGCTCACATACACCGACTGCCAGATGTCCTCGATGTTGTCCACGTCCTTGCCCTGGCAGAGCTCGTTCAGGTAACTGTCGATGGCCGTCACCACGGCGACGGCCCGCTGCGTAAAGGTAGCGCAGCCGAGCCCGTACAGGCCGGGTTCGGAGGTTTCTACCTTCACCACCACGAGGTTGGAGCCCTGCGGGGCGGTGGCAATGGCGCGCACGCGCTTGATCCGGACGGGTGCCAGGCCGCGGGCGTAAGCGGGCGTTTCGGGGGTAGCCTGGGCGGTGGGCAGGCCCGTCAGCAGGCCCAGCGCGGAGCCCAGGCCGAGCTGTTTGAGGGCGGTGCGGCGGCTGGTGTTTTCGGTGGAGCGGGAGCGCGTGGTCATGGGTCGGTAGGGTTTAAGAGGTACTTTCCAAAAAAGCCAGCCGTAGGCTGATTCTACCACTCCCGGCCTGAGCAGGTACCTAAAAAGAAGTCAGTCATAAGAATTTCGGGTAATTCAAAGGATTCAACGGGAGAAATGGCCCACCCCTGACTTACTAGAAAGGATACAAGGTACTTTCGGAAAAATCATTGACGATATGAAAAACGACCACCGCATCAACCTGATCAAACTGAGTACGGTACTCCTGCTGCTTGCCGGGCCGACACTCTGGGCTCAGCCGGTGCTGGAAACCGGCGGACAACCCATGCCCGATGAGTGGATCGATAAAACCACGGGGCACAAAGTGATCCGGCTCACCAAAAGGCCGGGCAACAACATGAGCTTTTATTTCCATAACCGGCCTTTTGCCGGCAATACGATGGTTTTCTACGGCACCGACTACCTGAATACCGCCCGGAACGACTCCGTGAAACAGGAAACCGGCAATATACCGGCCCTCAACAAGCAGTTGTACAGCGTGGATCTGAAGACGCTGGAGGTCCGGCAGCTTACCTTTCAAAAAAGCCCGATGAACGGCGAGATCGTCGCGCCGCAAAGCAGGCTGGTGTACTACCAGGTGCGGGACAGCGTTTTTTCAACCCACATCGACACCCAGGAGACTAGGTTAGTGTATGTGTTTCCGGAGGGTTTCAAAGGAAGCATCACGACGCTCAACAGCAACGAAACCCTGCTCGCCGGGGCCTGGACCCAGCCACGGGATAGGGGACAGAACAGGAGTAACCCGGGCAGACCCAGCACCTTCGACCAGATTTATGAGGCCCGCGACCCGCGGACTCTGTTTACCGTTGACGTCAAAACCGGCGAGCTGCAAAAGGTATTTTCGGACAGCGCCTGGCTCAACCACGTTCAGTTTTCGCCCACCGTGCCGTCCCTGTTGATGTTTTGCCACGAAGGTCCCTGGCACAAAGTCAACCGCATCTGGACCATCGATGTGAATACCCGTGATACCACGCTCGTACACCGCCGCACCATGGACATGGAAATTGCCGGACACGAGTGGTTTGGTCCCGACGGCCGAACCATCTGGTATGATTTGCAGCAGCCCCGGGGTGCTACTTTTTTTGTAGCGGGCTTTGATACCCAAACGGGAGAGCGAAAAAAATATGCGCTGACGCGAAATGAGTGGAGTATTCATTTTAATTTATCCCAAGACCAAAAGCTCTTTTGCGGCGACGGCGGCGATCCACGCCAGGTAGCGCGGGCGGAAGACGGGCAATGGATCTACCTCTTTACCCCCGACGGCGACCGGTTGAAGTCCCGGAAGCTCGTGAACATGCAGCACCATAACTACCGGCTTGAGCCAAACGTACACTTCAGTCCGGACGGCCAATGGGTGATCTTCCGGGCCAATTTTGAAGGCCATACCGAGGTGTACGCCGTAGCCCGGGAAAAACCAAAAAAGTAGCTTTCTATGCCGCGCGGTGGTGCGTAGCTTCTTTAGAAGCGGTATTTATTGTTTCGTAAATAACTGATTGTCAAAAAAATTTCATGCTATATCATCCTTTCTTGTTTTTTTGTGAGGCATCACTTTCTTAGTATATACTAGGGTCTATCTGAAAATTAACCCCAAAGGGGTGCCAGGATTATAGCAGAGTATAAGACAGCAACACGCCCGAATCCCGTAGGGATGACATAGAACTTTACAAAGCGTTAGAAAACAGATTATCCGAATCTTAAATCAGTGATGAAGGCAATTAGTAGATATGGTTTTTTGCTCGTTACGGGAATGTTCCTATGGGTACTTCAACCCGCATTGGCGGCACCCACTTTCGTTGAATCCAAAGAGATAGAAAAACTCCTCTCCCGCCTGGACCTGAGCGCGCCGGGCCTGGAAAAAGTCCGGACCGCCCCTAACCCGGAGCGCGCCGCCACGGAGCTGCTGGGGTACCTGCGGGCGCGCACGGCCGTGAAGCATCCCGTCGACCGGGCCGCGCGGGGTACTTGGCGGGGGAAGGCGGCTTCCGAGAAAGACCTTCAGGTAGCCAATGACGCCCTGCGGCAGGTGCTGGTGGGGCAGCCCGCCTACCCGCCCTACTTCTGCGGCGACGACATCGACTGGGGTACTTCGCCCGTGCCCGACAAGGAGTGGGTCTGGCAGCTCAACCGCATGAGTTTCTGGGACGCCCTGGCGCTGGCCTACGGACATACCGGCGACGAAAAATACGCCCGCGAATGGAGCGCCCAACTGCTGGACTGGAGCCGCAAAAACCCGCGCGACGAGGCCCACAAGTACGCCTGGCGGTCCATTGAGGCGGGGATTCGGGGCTACCGCTGGATGGGCCTCTACCAGCGGTTTCTGGACGCGCCTTCGTTTACGCCCGAGGTACTGGTGGCGTTTCTGAATAGCGCCTACGACCACGCCAGCTACCTCATGACCACCTACTCCAAAGGCAGCAACTGGGCCCTGATGGAAGCCGAAGGCATGGCGTTCATCGCCCTGACGTTCCCGGAATTCAAAGATGCCCCCGCCTGGCGCGACGAGGCGGTCCGGCGGCTGAACCTGGAGATCCACAACCAGGTGTACCCCGACGGCCACCAGCGCGAGCTGGCCTTTGGCTACCACATGGGCTGCATCGGCTGGTTTATGCGGACTTACGAGCTGGCCGGGCTCAACGGCCAGCAGTCGCTGTTTTCGGACAGTTACACGCGTGTGATTGAAAAAATGTGCGAAGTACCCCTGAAGCTCGCCTTCCCGGATGGCACTACGCCGCAGTTTGGCGACTCCTGGACGGGCAAGCCGGGGCAGTACTACGGCCAGCTTCGGGAGTGGGCGGGGTACTTTCAGCGGCCCGACTTCCTGTACGTCGCCTCCGAAGGCCGCGAAGGTACCCCGCCCGCCGCCACGGCCTTTGCCCTCGAAACCAGCGGCCTGTACTCCTTGCGGAGTAGTTGGGACAAAGACGCCATTTGTCTGGTGCTTAAGTGCGGGCCCGACGGCGGCGGCCACTGCCAGCCCGACAACGGTACCTTTGAGCTCTACGCGGGCGGGCGCTCCCTCATGCCCGACGCCGGGAGCTACATCTACAGCGGCGATCCCGAAAACCGCGCCTGGTTCCGACAAACCAAAGTACACCAAACCCTCACCCTCGACGGCGCCAACGCTGCCTACGCGCCCAAGCTGCTGCGCTGGCAGCCCCAACCCGCCCTGGACGTACTCGTGGTCGAGAACGCCAGCTACCCCGGCCTCACCCACCGGCGGGCGGTGCTGTTTGTGGATAAAAAGTACTTCGTGATCGTGGACGAGGCCCTGGGCGAAAGTACCGGCGACGTAGACCTGCACTTTCAGTTGGCTCCGGGCGAAGCCGTGTTTGACCAAAGTACCTTGGCCGTGCGCTCCGACTTCGCCGAGGGCTGGAACGTGCTGGTGCGAACTACCCCGCAGCCCGGCCTGGAGCTGACGCCCGAGGAGGGGCAGGTGTCGTTTGTGTATACCCAGAAAGAACCCCGCCCCGCCTTCCGGTACCGCCTCCGCAAAAGTACCCCTTCGCCCGACCTGCGGTTTGTGACGGTGGTGGTACCTTACGCCGCCGGTCCGGTGCCGAAGGTAAGCGCCCGGCTGCTGGGTACTTCCGCCGTCGGCGCGGCGCGCGTGGAGCTGGAGGTAGTCGTCAACGGCGAAACGAAGCGCGTGGGCTACGCGCTGGCCGACTAAATCAAAGTACCTTTTAATCATTACTCCCAAAATTGCTGGAAGGAATTTTCATCACGGCTGCGCTCGTCGTGCGGATTCTGGCCAATCCGCTGGGCAACGTATTCCAGAAAACCCTGACGACCCGGGGCCACCATCCCCTGCTGGTCAACTTCCTGACTTACCTGCTGCTGGGGCTGGTTTGTGTGGTACCGGCCTACGGGCTAGCGTGGGGTACCTTGTCGCCGGACTTCTGGCTCTACTCGCTGCTGGGAGGGGCCGTGGGGGCGCTGGGTAACGGTTTTTTGGTCAAAGCCCTCCAGAAAGGCGACCTATCCGTACTGGGTCCCATCAATGCCTACAAGGCCGTGATCGGGATGCTGGGCGGGGTACTTTTCCTGGGCGAAGTACCTGGCCTCTGGGGGCTGGCGGGCGTCGCCCTGATCATCTACGGCAGCTATTTTGTGCTCGAAACCACCGGCGAGGGCTTTTCCTGGGTACTTTTGCGAAGGAGTGAGATCCGGTTCCGACTCCTGGCCATGCTCTTGACCGCCATCGAGGCCGTGTTTGTCAAGAAGGTAGTACTGGCTTCGTCGGTGGCGGTGGCTTTTATGGGTTGGTGCTGGTTTGGGGCGCTTTTTTCCGGGCTGATCTTGCTCGTATTCCGTGTTAACCTCCGGCAGGAAATGCAAAAACTTTCCTTTCGTGATAGCCCGCCCTACCTAATGCTGATTGTTTGCGTAGGCCTGATGCAGTTCACCACCAACTACGTCTTCGACCACCTACCCGTGGGCTATGCGTTGTCCCTGTTTCAGCTATCTACCCTTGTGAGCGTCTGGTTTGGCTACCGGCTTTTCCAGGAAACCCACATCCAAAAAAAGCTCCTCGGCTCGGTCATCATGCTAGTAGGTTCGGTGATTGTGATTCTTTTTAAGGAGTAGGGAAGGGAAGGCCTAGATGAAAAAAGACCGCGGTGTGGTCACATGTTTATAGTTAAAAGGATCCCTAGTGTACCCGACCGTAGAGCGGTCGCACCCCGCTACGTTTGTGCGTCATCGGTCTCCGACCGAGAAAAGTACTCGCCCATCTGGTGCTGCGGTCACAGACCGCGTGACACCAGGGCGTGTAGCGGAGTGCTGCTCAGTTGAAAACTACGCTCAACGAAGCAGGCCGCTTCCTTTACTTTTAATCTGCAAAGACTTAGATTTAGGATCATATAATCTCAAGTCGTAGCTCCCACGCCCGCCACTTCCTTACCTCTATGAAAACAGAATTAGAATATTCTGAAGAAGCCAAACACCTCCGAGACACGAATAGAGTAGAAGAAGCCTTCATTTTAGTGGATCATGGATTATCATTTTACCCAAAATCGGCAATTCTATTTTTCAGAAAAGGT
The DNA here is from genome assembly GCF_014202275.1 of Rhabdobacter roseus. Taxonomy (GTDB): domain Bacteria; phylum Bacteroidota; class Bacteroidia; order Cytophagales; family Spirosomataceae; genus Rhabdobacter; species Rhabdobacter roseus. Next base: position 176,148 of record NZ_JACHGF010000002.1, read on the forward strand.
ACTCTTTATTCATTCATAAAAGATTACGGACAGGCTATCTATTTTCACAATCATAGCATTTATCTTGATCCTGCCTTTGCCTCTCCTGAGTATGGGTTGGGGAGTGTCTATCATGATTTAAAAGAGTACGATCGGGCCATCCACCACCACGAGCAAGCCATTAAGAAGGATCCAAATGATGCCAATCCCGAGCATGGGCTGGGGAATACCTATCTTGCATTAAAAGAGTACGATCGGGCCATCCATCACTACGAGCAGGCTATCCAGATGGATCCAAACGATGCCTATCCCGAGTTTGGGCTGGGTAATGTCTATTTAGATTTAAAACATTATTCTCGGGCTATTCAGCATTATAATCAGGCTATCCAGAAGGAGCCTAATTTCGCTCATCCAGAAGAAAGGCTGGGAACTGTCTATCATGATTTAAAAGATTTCACTCTGGCCATCCTACATTATGAGCAGGCCATCCAGAATGATCCTGACTTCGCTGCTCCCGAGCACGGCATGGGGAATGTCTATCATGATTTACAAGATTACCCTCGGGCGATCCATCACTACGAGCAAGCCATCCAGAAGGATCCTGACTTAGCTGCTCCCGAGCACGGGCTGGGGAATGTCTATCGTGCATTACAAGATTACCCTCGGGCAATTCATCACTACGAGCAGGCCATCCAGAAGGATCCTGACTATGCCCATCCCGAGCACGGCATGGGGAATGTCTATCATGATTTACAAGATTACCCTCGGGCGATCCATCACTACGAGCAAGCCATCCAGAAGGACCTAAACGATGCCTATCCCGAGAACGGGCTGGGGAATGTCTATCGTGCCTTAAAGGATTACCCCCGGGCGATCCATCACTACGAGCAGGCCATCCAGAAGAATCCAAACTTCGCCTATCCCGAGCACGGGCTGGGTAATGTCTATTTAGATTTAAAACATTATTCTCTGGGCATTCAGCATTATAATCAGGCCATCCAGAAGGATCCTGACTCAGGCCTTCCCGAATACGGACTGGGGATAACCTATTATAATTTAAAAGAGTATTCTCATGCTAGAATTCATCTTACACGTTGCATATTTCTAGATAGTAGTTTAGCAACAGGAGTCGCTTACCAATTAGTGCCGATTTTTGACAAAGAGATACCATGCCCCTATTTAGTTCTTCATTTAGTGAGAATCGTTCCAGAAACATGGTCTGATTTAACTAGCATAGTACAACGCGCCCAAGCCCAGAGTCGAACGGTACAGCTATATCAAACTTATCTGAAAAATTACAGTGTAAGTAAAGAGAGCCAAAAGCAATACAAGTATCTGGAAGCACTCATTAATTACTTTATGGGGCTACCCTTCGAAGCTTACCGCATTTTTGGACAGGAAATTGATAGTAGTGAGGATTCTATTTCTCTCATGGGTAACTATTATTGGTTACAGGCGGCCACGGCTTTTGCTATTCCAGATGACACTTATAACACTCTGAAAGAAAACGCTATCTCAGATGCGTATGAACTTCTGAGCGCTCCTACTGATGCCTCAGCTCAGGAGTTATATTATGCAGCTCAAATTCTTTGGAATGAATTCCTATCCAAAAATGACCCAAAATTTGCCGAGCAGGCAGACCGTGCCTTTCAACTGGCTGATGAAGCTTCATACTTGCCCGCCGCTTACATGAGGGTACTGACACTTGGCACTTTGAACCGTACAGAAGAACAAGCTCAGAAAATAGCCCATATAATAAGTCTGGAGCTATCTGATCCTGATGGTCCTGCCTTTTTGAGAGGCTTTGAAGTGCAGAACTTAGATCCATCAAAAAAAGATTTTCTTACTCCTATATTGAAGTATGCTCATTTCACAGAAATAATTGAAGCCATTGAGCTTGTAAGCGAGGGCCCCGTCGCAAAAATACCCGAATTCTATCAGGCATGGCATATGCCTAATCTGGAAGAGATCCGAATTAAAGTAGAAAAAGTGGAGCTCGAAAATCTTAAATCAGGCCTGTTAAATTCATTTGTAGAAAAGGTAGGGTCTATATATAACACAGAGCGAGCAAATAAACTTAAAGAAGAGATTGATTTCATCGATGATGATTTACAGGATTCAATAGAACGTATTTTCACTAAGTACGATACACCAGTATCAAGTGAAGGATATTCCACAGATCTAGAATTCGAATTAGCGACCTTTATTCATAAATGGCGGGTAGCTCAACGTTACAGGCATGATGGTGGAGTAATGAGTGGCCGAATTGTCTACGAGAAGGTTATCGCTTACTTTATGCATAAAGGCATTTTAGAGCCTTTATCGGCCTTTTCACTTACGTATTACGCTTTCTTTATTCAGGAACGCCATAAACCTAAAAATCTCTATTCAATTTTCAGTTCAGCGTCCTTAGAGGGGACTACAGACATAGGAAAGGAAGCCTTAGCTGGCGTAGGAAAAACAATTATATCAACCACCCTCGAAATAGGCTCTGCCAGTCTTTCGCCGGTCACTTTTTTTGTGGGATTTATGATCAAAACGATCCTTCAGCACCGAGCGTTATTCTCATCTTCATGCTTAATTACGTTGTCGGCCAAAGACGATTACAACACCTTCAAGAGAATCTTAGACGAAAACACCTTAGAGCTAGTGAAACAGTATCGTCCCAAAGATCCAGACGAGCAAGGAGTCTGGGAGCAAATCTGCCGCTGGTACGATGAGCGTTCACTCTAGTTACATGCCAAGTAGTAACCACCAGCTAAAATCAACTAGCTCCGGTAACCTGCTAAGCGTAGTCTCCGACTCGGCGGCACCCCGCTGGGCGGCACCCGCTACGTTTGTGCGTCTTCGGTCTCCGACCGAGGTAAAGTACTTGCTCCCTGGTACTTCGGTCACAGACCGCGTGACACCAGGCCGTAGTTCAAACTACGCCCAACGGGGGGCTAGATGAAAAAAAGACCGCAGCGCGGTCACACGGTTTAGTTAAAGTCGTGCCCTCTTACGTACTGACCGACCACCCTGTGGTCGCACAGACAGGTTTCCCAGGAGAATGTAATGTTTCGTTCCGTTGTACGAGAAACAGAAGTCTAGAGAAAGTACCTCTAGTTGCCGATTTTGCTAATTTATTCCTAAATAGGTACTTATTTTGACCGTTTTAATTCAATTCCCTCTCATGCAGAACCTAAAAATAGCCACCGCGCAATTTGAGAACCGCAGCGGCGATAAAGCGTATAATTTGTCGGTGATCGAAAAGCTGGCCCAGCAAGCGGCGGCAGCGGGAGCGGACGCCATTGCGTTTCACGAATGCTCCGTGACGGGCTATACCTTTGCCCGGTACCTTTCCAAAGAGCAGATGCTGGAGCTGGCGGAGCGGATTCCGGACGGAGCGAGCGTAGCCCGCCTGACGGAAATAGCCCGTAGGTACGACATCGTGGTGCTGGCGGGGCTGTTTGAGAAAGACGAAAACGATGATTTATTCAAAGCCTACGTGTGCGTGGACAAAAACGGACTGGTGGCCAAGTACCGCAAGCTGCATCCGTTTATCAACCCGCACCTCACGCCCGGCGATGGCTACTGTGTCTTTGAGCTCAAGGGCTGGAAGTGCGGCATTTTGATCTGCTACGACAACAACGTCATCGAAAACGTGCGGGCGACCACGCTGCTGGGCGCGCAGGTGATCTTTATGCCCCACGTGACCATGTGTACGCCCTCCACGCGGCCAGGAGCGGGCTTTGTGGACCCCGCGCTCTGGGCCAACCGCGAGGCCGACCCTACCTCGCTCCGGTTGGAGTTCGACGGCCTGAAGGGGCGGGCGTGGCTCATGAAATGGCTACCCGCCCGCGCCTACGACAACGGCGTGTACGTGGTGTTCTCCAACCCGATTGGCATGGACGACGACCAGCTCAAGAACGGCTGCTCCATGCTCCTGGACCCTTTTGGCGATGTGTTGGCCGAGTGCCGTACCTGGGAGGATAGCTTCGTGATGGCCACCTTTATGCCCGAAAAACTCACGCAGGCGGGCGGGTACCGGTACCTGAAAGCCCGGCGGCCGGACCTCTACCGCGACATCCTGGGGCAGGAGCACCGGCCCGAGCAGAAGGTGGTGTGGCTAGAGGACCAGGGAAAAGAATAATTACCTATGTGACCGATAGAAACGGACTTCGTGAAGCTTTTGGAAGGGAATTGACTAAACCCTATTAACTGTTTTCTTCCATGAAGTACCTCTTACGGTGCCTGCCGCTGGCACTGATTCTTTCGCTATTGGCCTCGTTGGGTATGGCCCAAACCGAGGATATAAAATTGATTAAAAAACGGGTCGTGGAGGCGCTGATGGCTAGTCCGGTCAGCGATAGTACGGTGGAAGCCGCCCTGGCCAAGATGAACGAAGACGGTAGCTTCCGGGGCATCAACTACGAAGACCTGAGCCGCACGGCCAGCTACCCACACCGGGAGCACACCCGCGACCTGCTGTACATGGCGAAGGTTTACCAAACCAAATCGTCCCGCTTTTACAAGAGCAAGTCCCTGAAGGCGCAAATAGAAAAAGGGCTGGGCTTCTGGGCGAAGCACGATTTTGTGGGCGACAACTGGCACGACAGCCAGATCACTACCCCAACCGACCTGGGCGATCTGCTGCTGGTAATAGGCGACGAACTACCCAAGGACCTAGTGGCGAAGCTGCTGCCCATTGTCGGCCGGGCCAACATGAACGCCTCGGGCGCGCGGCCCAGCGGCGACCGCATCGTGATTGCGGGCATTCTGGCCAAAAACCTGCTTTTTCAGGGCAACTACCAGGAGTTTGATAAAATCATTCGGATCATTGAGGGAGAGCTGAAGTTTGCGACGGGCGAGCGCGGGATGCAGCACGACTACAGCTTTCACCACCGCGTGGACCGCGTGAACAACACCTCTTCCTACGGCTACGGCAAGTACGCCAACGCGTTCGGGGAGTGGTCGTACTACGTGGCGGGTACCCGCTATGCCTTTTCCAAAGAAAAAATAAATCATTTGGTGGACTACTACCTCGACGGCGTGTACAAGCAGATGGTGTACGGGGTGTACGAGGACATCAGTGTCAAGAACCGAAGCATCTCTCACAAGGCGACCTTCCGGCCGCACAGTACCCTCGAGATCGAGCGGCTGCTGGTCAGTACTGACTACCGCAAAGCCGAGCTGGAGGAAATCATCCGGCTGCGGAAGGGGCAAGCGAAGCCCTCGGCCTCCTTTGCCAAGTTCTTCTGGCAAACGGAACATTTCGTGTTTCAACGCCCGACTTACTACACCACCGTGCGCATGTTTTCGACCCGCAACCGCAACATGGAAGAACCTTACAACGGACCGGGAAAAACTACGCACCACCGCGCCGACGGCACCAACTACCTGATGTTAAAAGGCGATGAGTACCACAACATCTGGCCCGTGTACGACTGGCAAAAGATCTCGGGGACGACCATCGTGCAGAAACCCCAGCTACCGGGCCCGGACAACATCCAAAAGGACGGCCTGACCGACTTTGTGGGGGCCGTAACCGACGGCCTGTACGGAGCCGTGGCCTTCGATTTTAAGAGTCCGCATGACCCCCTGGAAGGCAAGAAAGCGTGGTTCTTTTTCGACCAGGAGTACGTATGTCTGGGTACGGGCATTAAATCAGCAGCCAACCAGGAGGTAGCCACTACCGTGAACCAGGTACTTTTGCGGAGCGAGGTACAGCTAATGCAGGAGGGTACTTCCCAGCAACTGCCGAAAGGAAGCCGCACCCTCCAGAACGTAAAGTGGGTACATCACGATAAGGTTGGCTATATTTTTCCCCAACCGGCCACCGTCCAGCTGTCCAACCAGGCCGAAACGGGCCGCTGGTCGGACATTACGGACCAAAAAAATATCAGCAAGGAGTTGGTCAGCGAAGAGGTATTTAACCTGTGGTTTAACCACGGTCGGAAGCCGAACGGGGCGTCCTACGCCTACATTGTGGTACCTGACGTAACGGAGCAGGCACTGAGCCAGAGTAGCCAGAACAACCGCTCGGTCGAAATCCTTTCCAATACCTCGGCGCTCCAGGCTGTGAAGCACGGACAGCTGGGTATCAGCCAGCTCGTTTTCCACCGCGCCGGGTCGGTCGAGATCGGGCCGGGCGTCACCGTAGCGTTGGATAGCCCCGGTCTGGCCATGCTAAAAACCAAGGACGGGCGGCTGAGTGAACTGACCCTGGCCGACCCATCGCGAAAACTCAGCCGGATCATGCTGACTGTGAGTGGCGTATACAAGGCCAAGGGTGAAAACTACCGCACCCTCGTGGACGAAAAGCAGCAAAGTACCCTTTTTATCGTGGACCTACCCCAGGACGTTTATAATGGAAAGAGCGTACACATCAGCGGCTTATGACCGCTGCTCAGGGTACTTGGCCCGCGTCAATAGGCCGTCCAGCCGCCGTCGGCCGTGACGGTGGTACCATTGAGGAAGCTCGCTTCGTCGGAGGCTAAAAACAGCGCCAGCTGAGCAATTTCGGCGGGTTCGGCGGCCCGAATATTATTAGCCGTGCCCGCATTCATGCGTTCGAACCCGGCGGGATGAATGTGGGCGTGTTCCATGATGTTGGTCGTGACGCCTCCCGGCGCGATGGCATTGCAGCGAATGCCGCGCGGGGCGTACTGGTAGCCAATGTTTTTGGTGAGCCCGATCAGCCCGTGCTTGGAGGCCGTGTAGGCCGCTCCGGCCCGTCCACCGTACAGCCCTCCGATGGACGCCACGTTGATGATGACGCCTTTTTCTTGTTGTAAAAATACAGGAATCGCTTTACGACAGGCATAGAACGGTCCGCTCAGGTTCACGGCCAGGACGGTATCCCACAGGGTATTGGAGACATCCGCCGCCGGTGTGAAATCATCCATGATGCCCGCGTTGTTGACCAGCATATCCAGGCCACCCCAGTGCGCCACGGTTTCGTCGATGAGTCGATTGACCTCTTCTTCGCGCGCGATATCGGCCGTCAGGGCGTGCACCAGGTACCCCTGCTCCAGCAGGCGTTGGGTAGCGGCTTCGAGCGGCGCGGCGTGCAGGTCGGAGAGCATCACCCGGGCCCCTTCTTGGGCAAAACGCTCGGCGATGGCTTTTCCAATGCCGGAAGCCGCTCCGGTAACGATGGCGATTTTATCTTGTAACTGGTTCATAGCGAGTAATGTGGTTGTTTGGTAAGTGAAAAGAAACCCGATTGGATTGGGCCCGTTTTGATAAAACAAAGATAAAGGCAGGCAGAGCAGCTTTTCCTGACCAATGCCTCCCCACCAACTGATATAAATCAGGTACCTCGCCGCTCCGGTTATTAAAGTACGTAGTCAGTCGGCAAAGTCCCCCTCTACTGAAAGGAGAGGGGGACTTAGGGGGCGGTCCGCCGCGCGGTGAGGTCAAAAAACAACTTACCAACCGGCGCGCCAGAAGTACCCAGGAAAACGTACTTTTGAACGAGTGATGCAAAGTACCCTGGCGCGTGGAATTTCGAAGGTACTTTGCATCCAGGCATACCTATTGTAGAGCGACGAAAGGGGGTACTTTTGGTGCCAACTAATTCCCCAGTTTTGATGAACGAACTTAACCACTAAATCCTGATCGAGTATGCGTTGGCAGAATTTACGAAGAAGCGGAAATGTAGAAGACCGCCGCGGCATGTCCGGCGGAGGCAAAGTAGCGGTGGGCGGCCTGGGGTTCGTCATTTTATTGGTAGTGGGCCTGCTGACGGGCCAGGACCCCGGCGAGATCCTGTCTAACCTCCAGGGCGACCAGCCCACCGAACAGACCGGCACCCGCCCTCCGGGGCCGCGGCCGGATGATAAAATGGCCGATTTCGTGTCGGCCGTGCTGGGGAGTACCGAGGACGTCTGGACGCAAATCTACGCCGAGAACAACGCCCAGTACCAGGCTCCGCGGCTGCAGATCTTCGAGGGCGCTACCCAGGGAGCTTGCGGTAGTGCTTCGGCGGCCATGGGGCCGTTTTACTGCCCGGCCGACTACAAGGTGTACATCGACCTGTCGTTTTGTGATGCCCTACGGGATCGGTTCAAGGCACCGGGCGAGTTTGCGGTGGCCTACGTGGTGGCCCACGAGGTAGGCCATCACGTGCAAAACCTGATGGGTGTTTCGGAGCAGGTGCAGCGGCAGCGTGGCCGCCTGAGCCAGGCCGAGTACAACAAACTTTCCGTCAAACTGGAGCTCCAGGCCGACTTCCTGGCGGGCGTCTGGGCCAACCGGGCGCACGAAATGGAAAATATCCTGGAGCCGGGCGACCTGGAAGCGGCCCTGAAAGCGGCCAACGCCATTGGCGATGATAAGCTGCAAAAAGAAGCCCAGGGCTACGTAGTACCCGACGCCTTTACGCACGGCACGTCCCAGCAGCGCATGTACTGGTTCAAGAAAGGCTACGAAACCGGCGATCTGAATCAGGGAAAATTTGAGGATATTCGGTAGCAGGAGAGGCCCGCTGATCACACCAAAGTACCTTGCCCGAACCGGCATCTTGAAAGCATTTCTTATAAAAAAAAGTAGGGTAGGTAGCGCGACGGGGAGACTGCCAGTCTGTACTTTTGTGTACCCGATCAAAGCGTGAGCCTAATCGTAAATAAGCTTCGCTACGGAGGGTATCTACTGTTCAACCATTCCTACTAAAATGAAAAGAATTGTTAGCACGAGCCTGTTGCTGATGCTCGTATTTTTTGGCGCCTTGGGCCAAACCCCGTCCGACACCATTGAGATCAAAAAGGCGCTGGGTATTGTATTCCGCAAAACGGCAAGAATTTGACGCCTAAGCAGCTGCTGGAGATAACCAGCTCCAATCCGGAGGCGTACGAACTCATGAAGAAGGCTAGGAATAAGGGGAACGTCAGCGCGGTCTTTAGCGGGGCGGCAGGTTTTTTAATCGGTTGGCCCCTGGGGACGGCCATTGCCGGTGGAAAGCCTAATTGGGCTTTGGCGGGCATTGGTGCGGGGCTTTTGGTGGTGGGAATCCCTATTTCGGCGGCTTCCACGCGCGAGGCCAAACGGGCCGTTCGGATTTATAATGATGATTTGAAAAAAGAAGCATTGACGCAGTTCGATCTTAAAATCGGCCTGACGGGCACCGGCTTAAGCGCAAAGCTGACGTTTTGACAAGGGACGTAAAGTGTAAAGTGCCTATCGCACCCATAAAGCTAACCTACCCCCGCTCCAGCCTAAACACCGTGATCTCCGGCCGCACGTTGAACCGCACCTGCCACAAATGCCCCAGCGCGCGGTTGATGTAGAGCGTGCGGCCGTCGTCCAGGGCAAAGGTACCTGCCGTGTACCTTTTGTTGCGTACGGGCAGCATCGGAGCCCGCAAAAAAGGCGGCTTGCACTGGCCGCCGTGCGTATGGCCCGACAAGATCCAGCTTTGGTAGCCGTTCCAGACGGGTTCGTCGGCTACGTCGGGGTTGTGGCAAAGTACTACGTTAGCCTGCTCTTTTTGCAGATCGCTCATAACCTGGTGGGGTGCGAAGTTGGTACCCCAGAAATCGTCGAGGCCCACGAAGTTCAGCCCGGCTAGGTTTTGCTGTTCGTTTCTCAATATACTAATTCCCTTTTCTTCCAAAATCCCCGCCACGCGCTGAGCTACCTCCGGCTCCTGCCAGTTAAGGCCGTAGTCGTGGTTACCAAGTACCCCCAAGGTACCTAATTTGCCCCGCACGGCGTGGGCGTATACTTCCCGCAGCTGCGCGAACTGCTCCTCGGATTCGTAATTGACGAAATCGCCGGTATACACCACAAAGTCAGGAGCGAGCTGCTGGGCCTTCTCAAACGACTCGATGAGGTACTGGCGGTCGAAGCGGTTGCCCACGTGCGTGTCGCTGATCTGCATGAGCGTCTTGCCCACCAAGGCGTCGGGCAAGTGTTTGATGGGCATGGGTACTTGTACAAATTCCAACCAGAAGGGTTCGACTTGCCAGGTGTAGAGGCCCGTCAGGAGACCGGCTCCGCCCAGCGCGGCGGCTCCCTGCAAAAAGTGTCTTCGATTCATGCGTTTTAGGAGCGGGTAAAGTACCCGGGTGGATCAATAACGACTTACTTAGGCTTAGCAAGATAAAGCCATTTTCCCAAACAACCCGTATTTCTTCGTAGTTATAGCTACTCAACCAGCTACGAATTGCCATGAAAAAAGCCTATAGTACCCTGATGCCCCGTCAGCGAACCAACGTAGGTTCTACTGAGCGGATCGTATCCCTGTTTGGCGGAGCCTGCCTGCTGTACGATGCCCTAACGAAAGAGGATACCAGTGTGGTGGAGGCTCTGGTGGGAGGGTACCTGATATTCAGGGGAGCTACCGGCTACTGCCCCGTGCATTCGGCCATCGAAGAGCGCCCCGCCCGGGAGCACAGCCAGAACATCAACATCAAAACGCGCCTGCTCGTGAAGCGCCCCCGCCAGGAGGTCTACGATTTTTGGCGCAAGCTCGACAACCTGCCCCTGTTCATGAACCACCTCGAATCCGTAACCGTACTGAACGAGAGGGAGTCGGAATGGAAGGCCAAAGTACCCGGCGGACTGGGGACGATCGGCTGGCGTAGCGAGATCGTCAAGGAAGAACCGGGCAGGCTCCTGGGCTGGCATTCCAAGCCGGGGGCGGTCATCGAAAATGGCGGCAAAATTGAATTTAGTGATCTGGGAGAAGGAGGTACCGAAGTGCAGGTGGTGATTTCCTACAAAGCACCCCTGGGCGTACCGGGCAAAGAGATTTCCCGGCTGCTGAATCCTTACTTCCGCGACATGGTGCTGGAAGACATCCTGAATTTTAAAAACTACCTCGAAACCAACGAAGTACCCGCGCCCCGCGAGCCCCTCCGGTACGATGGCGAGTCGTAAGTGGCAGAGGGCATAGGGGGAAGGGCATAGGGTACTTTAGTTGAAAGTACCCTGGCAAGCTCCCTTTCTCCGCGGGAGAAAGGGCTAGGGATAGAGGCATTTCACATCCCTACACCACCAGCAACCCGCTGGCGCGAAGTTCTCGCCAGGTACCTGAAGCGCTAAACGCCTCGAAAGTACCCAGGCCCGCGTTTTCGAAATCTTTTCTAAAATCCTCCAGCTGGTATGGTACGGGCTGCGTGGCAAGTACCTTGGGCAGGGCGTGGAGCAGCCACTCGGCTACGGGGATGGACGCTTCGACGGCCCACTCGTTTTTTTTATCGTAAAAAATCAGCTCGGCTCCTTGTACGCGCTGCTTACCCCGTTTTTCTTCAAAAATATTCAACGTAGGCAAACTACCCAGCCAGGTCAGGACGGCGTTGGGGCGGGGGGCTTCGGGGGGTACTTGCCGGAGGCTGTTTTCGATGTAGCGCGGCGGAACGGACGTAGAAGGTACTTTAAAATCGAACCAACGCCCGAGCGGAAACTCGAAACAGACGCCGTGCATGTAGTTGAAGAGCGACTTCCGCAGGCCTTCGGCGAAGCGGTCGTGGTCGGTACCCTGCGGGTCGTGGTGGTAGAGGTCGTTGTCGGCGAAGCCGCCGAAGTCGGGCCCGATGCGCTGCACGTTAAACGCCGCCGGGTGCAGACCTACGGGGCTGTGGGCGGTCATGGCGAAGCGGTGCCAAAAGCCCGACTGTACGACGCCCTGCTCAAAAAGCTGCCGTACCATTTCGAGCGAATCGATGGTTTCCTGGGCCGTTTGGGTGGGGAAGCCGTACATCAGGTAGGCGTGGACCATGATCCCCGCCTGCGTGAAGGCGTCGGCGACGCGCGCTACCTGGGCCACGGTGACGCCCTTCTTCATGCGCTCCAGCAGGCGGTCGGAGGCTACCTCCAGCCCGCCCGAAACCGCAATGCAGCCCGAGGCCTTGAGCAGGCGGCAGAGGTCCGGCGTAAAACTTTTCTCAAACCGGATGTTGGTCCACCACACCACGGTGAGCTTCCGGCGCAGGATCTCCAGCGCCAGGTCGCGCATGAGCGCCGGGGGCGCGGCTTCGTCCACAAAATGGAACCCGTTCTGCTCGGTTTGCGCCATGATTTCCTCGATCCGGTCGCAGAGCAGCTCCGCCGTCACGGGCTCGTAGCGCTTGATGTAGTCGAGCGAAATATCACAAAACGAGCACTTGCCCCAGTAGCAGCCGTGCGCCAGCGTGAGCTTGTTCCAGCGGCCGTCGCTCCAGAGCCGGTGCATGGGGTTCACGATCTCGATCACCGAGAGGTAGTTGTGCAGGGGCAGGTCGGCGTAGTCGGGGGTACCTACCTCGCGCTGGGGTACGTCGCGCTCGCGGGCACCGTTGAGGTACTTGACGTGCCCGTCGGCGGTGCGGAGGTAGGTACGTTTGAGCTGTGGCTCCTCGCGCTGGCTGTCCAGGTACTCCAGTAGGTACTTCAGGGGCGCTTCGCCGTCGTCGAGGCAGAGGTAGTCTACGTAGTCAAAAAAGCGCGGCTCCCGCAGCGAACGCAGCTCCGTATTGGCAAAGCCCCCGCCCATCACTACTTTGACGTGGGGGTAGTTTTGCTTGAGGTATTGCCCGCACTTGAGCGCCCCGTAGAGGTTGCCGGGGAAAGGTACCGTCAGGCACACCACGCTCGGCGCGCAGGTACTTAGCTTTTCGGCCAGGGCTTCCTGCAGCAGCTGCGACAGGTAGGTATCGGGAGCCAGCAGGGCTTCGTGGAGCTCGTCGAAGTGCGTGGCGGTGCGGCCCAGCCGCTCGGCGTAGCGGCTAAAGCCAAAGTACGGGTCTACGGCTTCCTGGATCAGGTCGCCCAGGTCTTCGAGGTATAGCGTGGCCAGGTGTCGGGCTTTGTCGTGAATGCCCATCGTGCCAAAGGCCCAGTCGAGCTCTTCCAGCGCCGCGAAGCGCCCCGCTTCGGGCAGGTAGCTGCGGTCGCAGATGCGGTGGGCCAGGGTGGGGTTTTTATTTTGTAAAAAACGAATAACCGGCCCGATGGTACTTAAGTAGTCGTCGCGCAGGCTGTAGATGCGGTAGCTGTTGTCGGTGAGCTCGGCGTCGGAGGCTTCCAGTTGCGCAAACAAAGTACCCAGCCCTTTTGCCGAAAAAAGTTTTAAGATCACCTCGATGCCCAGATCCGCCTGCTGCGCCGCCCGCCCGAGCGTGTTCAGGTACCCTTTCAGGTAGGCTGTGGCGGGGTAGGGGGTGTTGAGCTGGGTAAAGGGGGGCGTGATCAGTAAAATGTTTTTATTCCCGGACATGGCGGCACGTGGTCGTTTTTCAAGCGCAAAGATAGCGAATTCTCCGCCGGGACCGGAGGGAGGCTAAAGCGTAAAGCCAGCCTAAAGGTACCTCTGGCTTTACACGTTGATTATTAATCATAAAGTACCCCCGTTGCGAGGTACCTTACTCGCTGATCTCGATGATAAACGAAGCCTCGAAAGTCTGCCCCGCTTCCAGACGCTGGATGGCTTCCTTGTGTTCCAGCTGCTGGTCGGCATCCGCGCGGTCGGCGATGCCCAGCCACGGCTCTATACACACATAGTCGCCCTGCGGCTTTGCCCAGATTCCCAGGTAGGGGAAATCCGCAAAATGTACCGTCACCCGCTGCGGCGACTTGTGGCTGCGCAGCGTTATTTTTTTAGATTGAAGATTTTTAAAAATCAGGGCGTCGTTCTCAAACAAGTCGTGGCGCAGCGGCAGCGAGGTACTTTGGTCCAGCAGCGGCACGGTTTCGCCCGTCAAGAGTCCCTTGTCATTGATGGGCCAGATGGGGGCCGTTTCGGGTACTTCAAATTCCAGGTAGTAGTCGTCGTAGCGTTCGGTTGGGTGGATAGGGCAGCGAAAAGCCGGGTGCCCGCCCACCGAGAAAAGCATGGGTACTTCGTCGAGATTCGTGACTTCGTGGCTGACCCGGATTCGATTTCCTTCCAACAGGTACTTGACCCGAAACGCAAACCGGAAGGGGTACCTGGCCAGCGTCTCGTCGTCGGTTTGCAGCAGGAACGTCAGGCTCGTGGGGGTACTTTCTTCCAATACCACGCGCTCGTTGTTGCGCACAAAGCCGTGCCGGGCCAGCGGGTAGGCTTGGCCCTGGTAGTAGTAGGTACCTTCTTTCAGCTCCCCCACGATCGGGAACAGCACGGGCGCGTGGCTAGGCCACACGGCCGGATCGCCGTCCCAGAGGTACTCAAGGCCGCTCGTCACCGACCGGATGCCGCTGAGTTCGGCCCCGGTTTGCTTGACGCTTATTCGCAGATACTGATTTTCAAGCTGAAAAGTAGGTTGTGGCATGTCGTAAAAGTTAGTTCAAGGGGTACTTGGCGGGTCGCCCACGGCTGGTCGCCCACGGCCGGTTTATTACCACCAGTCGTCGTTCTTGCCTTTCTTTTTGCCAAAATCGCCCCCTTTGCTTCCTTTTTTCTTAAAGTCGCCGCCTTTGCTTCCTTTTTTCTTAAAGTCGCCTTTGAAACTTCGGCTGTCACCGCGCTCTTTCTTAAAGTCGGGTTTGAAGTCCGGCGTAAACAGGCTGCCGCCGCCCAAATCAGGCTCGTCGTCGATATCCTCCTTGCTGGCACCGTAATCCTTGGGGCGGGGCTGTGGTTTGGGCTCGCTGACGAAGCGCTTGGGCGGGGTTTCCCGTTCGCGCGGCTGGAAGGGTCGGCGCTCGGGGCGCTCGGCGGGTTTGGCCGGGCCCGCTCCCGGCCGGTCGGTACCTTTTCTAAACTGCGCTTCGTTCACCACCAGCGGGCGGCCTTCTACCTCCACGCCATTTAGTTCAGCAATGGCGTGCCGGGCCTGGTTGTCGTCGGGCATTTTTACAAAGCCGAACCCTTTGTTTTGGCGGGTCTGGTGGTCAATGATGATTTTTGCGGAAAGTACCTCTCCGTACTTTTCAAAGATTTCCCGTAGTTCTTTCTCCTGCATTTTGAAGGGGAGGCTCCCCACAAAAATTTCCATGGTGTTTTTGGCTTGGTTTATCGGTGACCATTTGGGTGTAAAATTAATAGTTTTCGGGACGGGACGCGCAAGATAAAAGTTGTTATTTTTGGCTAATTTTTATTTCTAATCAAAGTTTTTGTTATTTCCGGGGTCGGTAAAACCTCAACCAGGACTTCGGAGTACCCGTTTTGGCAAAAAGCCTTTCTTTTGCCGGGTCGGGTGAAGAGGTACTTTGGCGACGAACCCCGCCGGGGTAGGGTACCTACTCGAAAGGAGCCTAGCGGCGGTTGGGTACGTATAGCCCTCCCTTAATCCGCCCCGCCACCCGGCCCAAAGGGGTAGTTTGAGGACTCCCCGGCGGCCGCTTCGGCACGGGTAGTTAGCTGGGGTCCATTCCAATTTTTGCAACTATTTCGCGTTTTAACAGGTACGATGCTTCCTTTTTTCGGTATTTAATTCGGATAAGTAGTCCTTAAATAAAATTTTTTAAAATTACGCTGAGTATATTTGCGTACAGAACAAAGTACCTACTAATTTACTTAATATGTCTATGAAGACTTCACGCAGAGAAGTTTTGAAGATGGCGGGCGTCGCGCTGGCGAGTTCGGCCTTCCCGGTAATCCTACCTTCAAACCGCAGCTACGCGGGCATCAACAGCGAAACCCTGAAAGTGGGCCTGATCGGCTGCGGAGGCCGCGGCTCGGGTGCCGCCAAGCAAGCCCTCAGTGCCGACCCCAACGTAGTGCTTTACGCCGTGGGGGATATTTTCAAAGATAAAATGGAGCTTTCGCTCGATAGCCTTAAGAAGGTACACGGCGACAAAGTAGCCGTCGACGAAGGCCGTAAGTTCCTGGGCTTCGACGCCTTCCAAAAGGTACTTGACTCGGGCGTGGACGTGGTCATTCTGGCCACGCCGCCGCACTTCCGGCCCGAGCACCTGACGGCCGCCGTCAAAGCCGGTAAGCACGTCTTCTGCGAGAAACCCGTGGCCGTGGACACGCCCGGTATTCATAAAGTACTCGAAGCCGCCAAGCTGGCCAAAGAGAAAAACCTCTCGCTGGTGTCGGGCTTCTGCTGGCGCTTTCACGAGCCCAAGCGGGCCAGTTTTGCCAAGATTCAGGAAGGCGCCATTGGCGACGTAATGGCCGTTTACAATACCTACGACACGGGTACGCTCTGGTCGAAGCCGCGCGAAGAAGGCTGGAGCGACATGGAGTTTCAGCTCCGTAACTGGATGTACTACACCTGGCTGGCGGGCGACCACATCGTGGAGCAGGCCGTGCACAGCGTGGACATGATGTCGTGGGCCTTTGGCGACAAGCTACCCATCAGTGCCGTGGGCACGGGCGGCCGCCAGGTACGTACCGACGCGCTCTTTGGCCACATCTACGACCACTTCGCCGTCACCTACGAATACGAAAACGGAGCCAAGGGCTTTCACTTCTCGCGCCAGCAGGCCAACTGCGAAAATAGCTACGCCGTGGAGAGCTTGGGTACCAAAGGCCGCAGCATGGTCAACTGCTCGCGCAACGTCCACGAAATTACGGGCAGCAACCCCTGGAAGTACAGCGGTGAGCAGAACGACATGTACCAAACCGAGCACAACGAGCTCTTTGCGTCCATCCGCAACGGCAAGCCACTCAACTACGGCGAGTCCATGGCCAACAGCACCTTGCTCGCCATCATGGGCCGCATGGCCGCTTACACGGGCAAGAAAGTGACCTGGCAAGACGCCCTGAACTCAACCGAAAAGCTGGGACCGGATACCTACAGCTGGGATATGAAACCGCCGGTGGTGGAGGTAGCGCGTCCGGGCATCACGCCTTTTATCTAGCCCTAGCGTATGCAACGAAGAGATTTTCTGAAAAATAGTACGCTGGGTTTGGGAGCCACTGCGCTGGGCGTGTCCACGCTGGGCGTATCCACGCTGGCAGCCGGTCCTTTGGTGAGTCCGGCGGCTGGTACCCTGACCCAAACGGAAGCTGCGGCGGTGAATACCGCCGCCCGGCCGATGATTAAGAAGAGCCTCAAGTACGGCATGATCAAAGAGGACCTGTCGCTGCTGGATAAGTTCAAAATGCTCAAAGACCTGGGCTACGACGGCGTGGAGCTAGACTCACCCAACGATCTGAGCGAAAAGGAAATTTTGAATGCCCGCGACAAGAGCGGCCTGGAGCTACCCGGCGTGGTGAACTCGCTGCACTGGAAGTCGCCGATCTCGGACCCGGACCCCAAGGCCCGTACGGCCTGTACAGAATCGATGAAGGAAGCCCTGCGGGCCTGCAAGCGCTACGGCGGCACCACGGTGCTGCTGGTGCCGGGCGTGGTCAACGACGGCATCACCTACCAGGAGGCCTACGAACGCTCACAAGCCGAGATCCGGAAGATGATCCCCGTGGCCGAGGAAACGGGCGTGAAGATAGCCCTGGAGAACGTCTGGAACAATTTCCTGATCAGCCCCGTGGAGGCGGCGCGCTACCTCGACGAGATCAACCACCCGCTGGTGGGCTGGTACTTTGACGTGGGCAACATCCTGCGGTACGGCTGGCCGGCGCACTGGATCGAGATCCTGGGCAAGCGGATCATGAAGCTCGACATCAAGGAGTTTAGCCTCGAGAAGCAGAAGAACGAAGGGCTTTGGAAGGGCTTCGAGGTGGAGCTGCTGGAAGGCGACTGCAATTGGCCCGCCGTGAACCAGGCCCTGGTGAAGATCGGCTACTCGGGCTGGGCTTCGGCCGAGGTCCGGGGCGGCGATCGCAAACGACTGCAAACCGTGAGTGAGAAAATGGACCAGATCTTTAAAGCCTAGCTTCGGCTATTCTAACTTAATACAAGTACCTGCGCCGATGGATTCATTTCCGTCGGCGCTTTTTTATGGGGCTACCCAGGTGGTAGACAGTGCGGCGATCGTGGCGTTGGGAGGTAGGTACCCAGGGCTACCTATTTTTTGTTCCTAATCCCTGCCAGAGCGGCCTCCGATACGGGGCAAGGAAGCGCCATTCGCAGGTACTTAAGGCAATTTGAAAGACGTTCAAGAAATTCAACGATTCACTCGCCTGGCAGAGTCAATAATTCGTGTTTTAGCCAAATGGATTATCGTTTAAAAAGCCTGAAAGAAGAAGCAAGGAAAGGGGGTAAAGATTTACTAGTAAGGTACTTAATGGCGTTGGCGGTCGTTTGGTTTCTGCTGAGGCCTTTCACAAAGTACCTGGTTTTGAACTCCCGAAGTACCCTTGTTTATCTGCCATAATCTGTGGTTTTAAACCAAAAAATGGTCAAAAAAGGAGTGCTTTTTTGAAACGGAAAAGCCGCCTGTGATCTACCCTTAAAACCCGTCTTCCGCTTTCTTCTGCTCTGTTAATGTCCAGTTACTTAACGTACTTTCTATGTTCGGAGCCCTGGGTACTTCGCCGGTACGTATTCCGTAGAAACGCGCCAAAGTAGGTAAGGCTAACCGGCTTTTATCGTCCACTTAGTTGTCGTTTTTTCGGGAAGGTACTTGCTGATCCGGACCATTCCCTAACTACCAACGTAAGGAAAATAACCGCCCTTGCTAAGCAAAAAACTAACAGAAATAAAGTGCTTTGAATCGAGCCAAGTACCTGGAATTTAGAAAGGTTCTTTGCCTTCTGGCGGGGCCCGGAAGCCGTAAATGAAAGGCACGTACCGGCGAGGGTACCCGGCGTACGGGCAGATGTGGGAAGTGGAGCAGCGAGTATAAACACAACGAAGCCACTCCGCATGAGAGTGGCTTCGTCGAGAATACGAATGTATCATCAAGAAATTAAGCCTTTTTTCTGGGCTCGGATTCGATGAGTTTTAGCTCAAAGCTGTTTTGGCTACCTTGGTACTCAAAAGGCTTGGCGGCGTACACAAAACCGGTGTTTTCAAAATCGACACCCTGCTTGGTTAAGATTCCTTTGAGGGGAATGGAGTAGCCCCGGCCACGCTTTACAATAGCAAACGCGAATTCATCGCTGGGGTCGGCCTCAACCAGAAAAATAGAAGTAAGTACTTTTTTACGGGTATTGGCTCCGATGCGGAAGGTACTTTCTAAACCAACGCCGAGTTCTTCCAGGGTATTGCTAGGGAATATTAGTTGGCCTTTGGAAGAAATGGAACAAGTAGGTAGTTCGTTTTTTTCAACCTTAGCCTTGGTTTTGGTCTGAACGGAATTGTCGGCTGGTGAAAAGAATTGAATGTCTTTTTTGCTCATGATTCATTGTTTTTAGTTGTAAGATGGGCAAAGTTTAAAAAAAAATACTATATCCCATAACCTCAACCGTAATAAATCGCTTTTTTGGTAAAAAAAGATACATCTACTTTTTAATTTATTCAGGAATGACTCATTTAATCGGTACCTTCGAAGGCCTAGGTCGATTTTAAAATATTAAAAGGATCGACTGGATTTTTAATAATACAGAAGAAAAAAGAAAGCGCTTCGTGGGTTATAATCAGAAGTTATTTGGTGAAATGGGCAGAGCTCTCCGGGAGGGATGGGAGAGAAATGGGTTGTGTTTGGGCGGGCTACCAAAGTACTTTTGCCGCACTTTCGTTTTTGGCAATTAAATCACCGGATACTTAGTACAAGGCCGAGCGTAAACCAAGCTCCACTACTTCCATGTTGGCGATCTGTCCTTCGTGGAGCGAGAAGCGCAGGGCTGTGCGTACTTTATGAAAGCCTTCGCGTCCGGCCGCGCCGGGATTCAGGTACAGCATCTGGCCCAGCTTGGGGTCGCGCATGACGCGTAGGATGTGCGAATGTCCACACACGAAGATGTGGGGCGGCTGGGCCAGCAACTGCGGCCGTACCTGAGGATTATAGCGCGGCGGGTACCCGCCAATGTGCGTCATCCACACCCGGAAGCCTTCCAATTCAAAGCGGCAGTTTTCCTCAGAACGTAGCTTGACCTCCTTGCCGTCGATGTTGCCGTACACGACGCGCAGCGGTTTGAAATTTTCTAATTGTTCGATAATACCGGCATCGCCCACGTCACCCGCGTGCCAAAGCTCGTCGCATGGGGCAAAGTGCTGGAAGAGAGCGGGGTCCAGGTAGCCGTGGGTATCCGAGAGCAAACCGATTTTTAGCATGGAAGCAAGGGTAAGCGTTATCAAATTTCGTAGAAACTATTGGATATATATGCGAATAATAGCACCTTTGGACGTATGCTTAGGGGAGGAGGAGCCCGCAAGGTAATCAGCACAGTATTCCATTGACAAACTACGGTATTTAAAATGATGAAAACGAAAATAGCCGGGCTGGGTTTTTACGTACCCGACTGGGTGGTGACCAACGACGAACTGACCAAGCTGATGGAAACCTCGGACGCGTGGATTCAGGAGCGAACGGGGATCAAGGAGCGGCGCTACGCCCGCAAACACGAAGAAACCACCACCACCATGGGCGCGCGGGCCGCGCAAATTGCCATCGACCGGGCGGGCATTCAAAAGGAAGATGTGGACTTTATTATTTTTGCTACGCTCAGTCCCGACTACTACTTTCCCGGCTGTGGGGTACTTCTGCAGCGCGAGCTGGGGATTACCAAAACGGAAATAGGAGCCCTGGATATCCGCAACCAGTGCTCGGGCTTTATCTACGGCCTGTCCATTGCCGATCAGTTTATCAAAACGGGCATGTACAAAAACATCCTGCTGGTAGGCGCTGAAATGCACTCGATGGGGCTCCAGTTCAGTACGCCCGGGCGTAACGTATCCGTCATCTTTGGCGACGGTGCCGGGGCGGTGGTGCTCCAGCCTACCCAAAAAGAGGGACAGGGCATTTTGACCACGCAGCTGCATTCGGACGGTACCCACGCCGAGCAGCTGGCCATGATAAGCCCCGGCAGCCACGGCGGCTACCACCTCGGAAAAGAGAAGTTTGGTTTTCCGGATACCGAATTTGGCGAAATTTTCGTTTACCAAGAACTGATTGAGCAGAAAAGTTACTACCCCACTATGGAAGGCCAACTGGTATTTAAAATGGCCGTTCAGAAATTCCCCGAGGTTATCATGGAAGCACTCGCCAAAACCGGCTTAGAGAAATCGGCCATTGATTTGCTCGTGCCGCACCAGGCAAACCTTCGCATTAGCCAGTATGTACAGGCTAAGCTCGGGCTGCGCGACGACCAGGTCTGGAACAACATCCAGAAGTACGGGAATACCACCGCCGCCTCCATTCCCATCGCGCTCTGCGAGGCCTGGGAGGCTGGCAAAGTCCGGGAGGGTGACCTGGTTTGTCTGGCGGCTTTCGGAAGCGGTTTTACCTGGGGCTCGGCCTTGATCCGGTGGTAATGTAGTGGGGCGGGGTACGGAAAGTACCTTTGCCCGAGGAAATAAACAGAAGAACGTATGAAGATGGTGATGCTTTGCCGGTGGTTGTTTTTGGTATTGGGGGGTGTTTCGGCGCACGGCCAGGAGGTAGTGTACGACGTATGGCTGTCGGGCAGAAACGTGGGGCATCTTACCGTCTCTCCGGCGCAGGGAGGCTCCCCGAGCCACCAGAACCTAAAGGTAGAGGGAAATATTAATACCTTTTTTTATAAGGTAATCTACGTAGGAGAAAATACGTACGAAAAAGGCGTTTTGAAAACCTCGCTCTCGAGCCAACACGTAAACGGTCAGTTTAAAGAAAAAACGCAGACGTACCAAAAAAACGAAGGGTACCTGATTGCGCATACCGAAGAGAAAAAACCACGGCGCCTCCTGCCGGAAATGCCGACGCCCATCCTGAACACCGTAACCAGTCTTTACTACCGCGAACCCGTGAACTACCGACAGGTCTACTCCGAGCGCTACGGTCAAATGGTCACCATCGACAAGGTAGGTCCGGCGGCTTATAAAGTAAACATGCCCGACGGCAAAGCAACCGTTTATAAGTACGAAGGTGGGCGGTGCCAAGAGGTTCTGGCGCGCATCGCGGGCTTGTCGTTAAACTTCAAACTACGCGAGACTAACTCAAACTAACAACTGTTTTATTGGAAAAAAGTACCTCCGTTTATTCCTGATCGGAGAAATAAATTCGTGGGTAGGTTTGGTGGAAACTAACATTTTAGTTAATTTTAACAAAAATTAACGTAGCGGCGTGCAACTATATCCCGCGTAGTTACGACTTTTGAACTATTCTTCCACTCTAAGCCTACCTTCGCCTTGAAAAAATGCTTACTTCTACTGCTGATTAGCTGTATTGGCTGGTCAGCCATGGCCCAAACTACGGGTCGCTACACCATCAAAGGGACTGTTATGGACTCAACGGGCAACAAGCTGCCCGGCGCCACGGTGATGCTCCTGCTCCCGAAAGATTCTTCGCTGGTCAATTACGGCCGCACCGACACCGAAGGGGCACTGGAATTCAAGAATGTCAAACGAATTACCTACCTCCTCAAGATTTCGTACGTAGGGTACCTGCCCTTTCAGCAAGAAGTAAAACCTACCGATGAGGCCATCAACGAGCTGGGTACTTTGCAAATGAAGGAGCTCAACCAGGACCTGTTTGAGGTAGTGATCAAGACGGCCCGGGCCCCGCTCAGCATCCGGGGCGATACCGTCGAGTACAACGCCAGCTCCTTCAAAGTACCTCCCGGATCTACCGTAGAAGACCTGCTACGGCGCTTGCCGGGGATGCAGATCGGACAAGACGGAAGTATCCAGGCCCAGGGGGAGGAAGTAAAACGGGTAACGGTAGACGGCAAGCGGTTTTTTGGGGATGACCCCAAAATGGCCACCAAGAACCTCCCGGCCGATGCCATTTCCAAAGTACAGGTCTTTAACGACAAGTCGGAGCAGTCGCGCATTACGGGGGTAGACGACGGCAAGCGAGAGAAAACCGTCAACCTTGAGCTAAAAGACAGCCACAAGAAAGGGGGCTTTGGCAAAGCCACGCTGGGGGCCGGTACCGACTCCCGGGCGGAGGCCAAGATCAACTACAACCGCTTCAATGACAAGCAGCAGTTTGCGATCGTGGGCTTCGGCAATAACGTCAACCAGACGGGGATGTCCTGGGACGACTACCAGGATTTCCGGGGTAGCCAGTCGTTTAACTGGGGCGATAACGCCGACTTTGGGTTTAGCAGCGGAGGGATGTATTACTACTCTTCGGGCGACGACGAAAGCGTGACGCTGCAGCCCGGGGGCGGAAGCCGAGACCGGGGCTTTACCAAAAACTACGCCGGCGGGGCCAACTATAACTACGACGACAAGAAAACGAAGCTCAACACCAGCTACTTTTACAACCAAACCGAGCAAACCCTTGATGCCTTCTCGCAAAGGGAAAATTTCCTGAGTAACAACACTTCCTTCCGGACGCTGAACGACAACACCCGCCTAAACTTCAACGCCAACCACCGCGGTAACCTGCGTTTTGAGAAAAAGCTTGACTCCCTCAATACGCTGGTCATATTCAGTAATGGCCGCTACGGGCAAGGAAATAACCGCTACAATAGCCTTCAGCAGTTTTACCGGAATGACGGTACTTTGTCCAACCAGTCGACAATTAATAACTTCAATCAATTTAACTCGTTTGCCATAGAAAACGCGATGATCTACCGGCACGAGTTTCGTAAAAAAGGACGCAACTTTGCGGCCAGCGTGACCTACAACGTCAGCAACTCCCAGGGAGATGGGGATCAACGGTCAGTTAATGAATTCTTTTTTGAAGGCAACCGCCCTGATTCGCTCTTGAACATTAGCCAGGTCAACCAAACCAACAGCCTGCGTAATGTAATCAAAAGCAGCGTGTATTACATTGAGCCCTTCGCCAAGAAGTTCTTCTGGGAAACCTTCTACAACTTTAGCTACCGTACCGACGAAGTGGACCGCGACGTGTCCGACCGTCGGGGAGACGTAGAGGTACGGAATAGCTTCCTGAGCCGCTACTACACCAACAACTTCACCTACAACCGGCTGGGTACTTCGGTTCGGTACTCGCACAAGGGCCTGAATCTGGTGGCGGGTCTGGCGGGGCAGCAGTTTAAGCTGCGGGGCAAGTACGCCGAAGACCAAACGTCACGGGACTTTGGGCGCATCGACCGGACTTTCTTTGCCTGGATTCCCAACGTTTCGTTCAACTATAACCTTAAAAACAACCGTTACCTGCGGGCTAATTATAGTGTCAGCTTACAGGAGCCTTCCATCCGGGATTTGCAGCCAATCGTAGACAATAGCAATCCGCTTTACATTCAGATAGGTAACCCGGATCTACTCCCGCAAACGTACCACAACGCCAGCGTAGGATACAGTCACTTCAATCCGGGTAATTTCACGCAGTTTTTTGTGAGCCTTAACTACACCTACAACGTCAATCAAATTATTTATAACCAAACGATCGACGAAAACTTCGTGACAACTACCCGCCCTACCAACATCACCGGTGGGGAGCGATTGGGTGTGTACGGCAACTACGGCTTCCCGCTCAAGAAAACCAAGGCTACACTGAACGTATTCTCGTCGCTGAACTTCAGCAACAACATTACGTTTATTAACGCCGTCGAAAACCAAACCCGCACCGACGCCTACAACGTGGGCGTACGGCTGGATCTGACGCCGGTAGACTGGCTCACCTTCTACCCGAATGCCAACTGGAACATCAGCAATACCCGCTATTCCATCAATACGTCGCAGAACCAGCAAATCGTGAATAATACCTACGGAGCCGAAATGAACATACGCCTGCCGAAGGATATTTTCATTAAGTCAGACTTTGTGCACCGTTCTTATGTCAACGAGCGCTTCGGGTTTAATCAGCAGATTCCGATCCTGAACATGGCCGTCTATAAACTATTCCTCAAGAACAAGCGGGGCGAAATGCGCCTGACGGCCTACGACGTGTTCAATCAAAACCGCGGTATTACCCAGTTTGCTTCCCAAAACTTTGTGTCCCAGGAGCAGATCCAAACCCTGGCGAGGTACTTCATGCTCAGCTTTTCGTACAACATGCGGGGCATGAAGTCGACGATTCGCCGGCAGAGTTATTAATCATCTCTTAATCATTGATAGTATGAAATTAATTCGAATCCTGCTCTTTACACTAAGTACCCTGCCCGTATGGGCGCAGCCGGTAGAGGGCGTAGTTACCTACGAGCGAGTGCAATACTGGACCAAGATCAACGCGCGCCTGCCCTTCCTGAGCCAGGAAGAGAAAGACCGCATGAAAATGACCTGGGGGAGTAGCGATGGCTATAAAGAAAAAACCGTGCTGTACTTCAACGAAAACCAGAGCAAGTACACCAAGAACACCGAAGCCACCGGTGGCTATTCCTGGAGCAAAGAGGAGGATATTTTTTACCGGGATTTTGCGAATGGAACTCAGAAAAGCCTCCTAGCCATGCTGGGTAAAACCTACCTGCTAGACGATTCCCTGCCGGAACCCCACTGGAAAATCATGAACCAGATCAAGGACATCAGCGGCCATGTGTGTATGCTGGCCGTGATGGATGACACCGTCCGGAAGCAGACCATCAAGGCCTGGTTTGCGGATGACATCCCGGTCATGGCGGGCCCCGAAAAGTTTTTTGGCCTGCCCGGATTGATTTTGGAAGTAGATGTCAATGACGGAGATGCCATCATTACGGCCATAAAAGTAGAGATGAAGCCAGTCACGGAGGAAATTAAGTTACCCAAGAAGCTAAAAGGAAAAAAGCTGACCAACGCCCAATACGAGTCGCTTATCAGCAATCATATCCAGGTGAGTCAGAAGGCATACCGAAATCCGTATTGGGATATGAGGTATTGGTATTAAAAAATAGCTGGATACAAAACTAGTCCATTGGGCCCGGCGGCACGTATTGTGTGCAGCCGGGTTTTTTAATGTCCTTCGGGGAAAGAGGATCCGGCGGGCATACCACCAGCTAAAAAGGCCCCATAATCGGTTTTTGCAGAATAGGTGCTTTTAGGGAGGCACGCGCCGAACTCCCGAAAAGCTAAAAATTTCATTATAAAATAATTAGAAATGGGGAAGAGTACTGCTAAAAAGTACCTTTCGGGCAAAGGCTAAAGAGAACTTTTTGTTTGGGGGTTTTGTGATTAATTGATTGTTTTACAGAATGTTATCGTTAATTAGTACAAGCGATAAGTACCTGGTCGCCCATGACGGTCTAAATAATTTGCAGCTTTGGCACAATAATTTGGTAAGAATAACAATGAAAGTACTACGTTTTTAAGCCGAGTATGTTAATTTTGCAACCTGAAACGCTTGAACAATACGCCGATGGTTTGAGAATCAAGAACTCATTTTCAAACTTTTATGTTTAAAACAACTGAAATAAAAATAACCAATCACGCTTAATTTAACTCGCTAACCCCATGCAAAAAACAATTGTTGCCATTGCCCTCTTACTTACCCTTGGATCTTGTGCCAGTAAAAAGAAAATGGTTGCCTTAGAAAATAAGGCCAATGAAATTCAATTACAATTAGACAAGGCTAGGGCTGATCTGAACGATTGTGACGGAAAAACGGCTAACCTGAACACGCAGCTCAAGCAAAGAGCCGATGAGCTGGCCAGCCGGAACAGTCGGGTAAAGGAATTAGAGGACCAGGTTGATTATCTGAAAAAGAACAACAACCAACTGTTGGACCGTATGTCTGACTTGTCGGTAATTTCCAAAGAAGGCGCTGAGAGCATCAAGCGCTCGATGGAGACGATGAACCAGCAAGGTAAGTACATCCAAAACCTGAACACGAGCATCCAACGCAAGGACTCGCTGAACATGGCGCTGGTGATGAACCTGAAGCGCTCGCTACAAGATGTGAGCGACGAAGACGTTCAGATCGAAGTGAAGAAAGGCGTTGTATACGTGTCTCTGTCGGACAAAATGCTTTTCAACACGGGTAGCTACAACATCACTTCCAAAGCAGAAGTAATTTTGGGTAAAGTAGCCCGCATCCTGAACGACTACAAAGAAATCGAGATTCTGGTAGAAGGCCACACGGATAACGTACCTTACCGTAGCGAAAACCTGGTAGACAACTGGGATCTTAGTGTGAAGCGGGCAACGTCCGTAGTAAGAACGCTACAAGAAAAATACGGTGTATCACCTACCCGCATGATTGCCGGTGGCCGTGGCGAGCACCTACCCAAAGTGGGTAATGATAGCAAAGATAGCCGTAGCCAAAACCGTCGCACGGAGATCATCATTACGCCTAAATTGGATCAATTCTTCAATCTGTACACGCCCCAAGCTGGTAAATAAGCAAAGGGTAGTTTGAGATTACGAATGAAAGCCCGCTGGCAAGTTGTCAGCGGGCTTTCGCATGTTTTAGAACTAAGGGCGCAGTCAGACTTTACGCACACGTAGCGTAAAAGCGTCGGCGGGATTGGTCACCAGCAGCTGCTCGAAGTCATTTTCCGTGAAGCCTCGCTTCCGAAGGGCGGGCAGCAGCCGGTCAAAAAGCGGCGTGTAACCCACAAAAGTACCCCCGTCGGGCTCACCGGGCCGGTACCAGCCCGCGTCGTGCGAAAGCAGCACGTGCGACAAGTACCCGTTCGTTTTTAGCAGCTCGATCCAGGGCACGTACTCCTCGGGGTTGCCCCAGCCCAGGCCGTCCAGGCTCACCCAGGTACCCAGCTGAGCCGCTTTGACGTACCAATTCTTGACGGGCTCGCCCTGCGCGTGTACCCACACAAACGCCCGCGGCGCTACGCCGTGGGTGCGAAGTACCTCGATCTCCTCCAAAGCCGTGGCGGCCGGGCCGGTGTGCGAGCAAATGGTGAGGCCGGTGCGCAGGTGCGTCAGTGCCGCGGCTTTGACAAGCTTACGGTGTAGCTCCGAAAGGGTACCTGCGTTGACGCCGATCTTGATAAAGCCCGGCCGCACGGAGGTACCTTCGATGCCCTGCTCAAATTCGGCCGTCCAGCGCTGGGCCAGTTGTTCGGCGGTTTCGTCGAAGGCCCAGGGCGGCAGGTACTTGTTATCCACGGCGCCGTAGTAGCCCGTGTTGGTGAGGAGTTGCAGACCGCTTTGCTCCGCGAGCTCCAGCAGTAGCAGCGGATCTCTTCCCAGGAAGGCGGGCGTACATTCCAGCAGGGTTTTTAACCCCCGCTCGCGGGCTTCGCGCAGGTAAGGAAGTACCTTGGCCACTACTTCGGCACGGTCCCAGCGGCTGGCGCTGATGCGGTCGGCCCCGATGAAATCCACGAGTACGTGCTCGTGAATAAGGGTAGTACCTAGCTGCGAAGCCGGAATTTCCCCTTGGATTGTCATGATTTTTCCCACCGGTGGCCTGCTGATCAGCAGGGGAGCCGCCAGGCTGGCTTGCAAAAAACGTCGACGCGTGAGCATAGGCAGGTACTTTGGGGAAAACTACCTCAGGGTACTTTTCAAATGGTTAAATCTACCCGTATTTTCTTTTTGTCGATCTTCCCGACGCTCGTTTTCGGAATGTCAGGGACAAACAAAATCCGATCGGGAATGTACCAGGGCTTAATCTCCCCTGACTCCACAAAGCGCTGCATTTGCTGCTTGATGAGCTCGGCCGTGAGCAGATCCTGAAAGTCGGGCTTCGGTACGACCAGCGCGTTGGGGCGCTCGCCCCAGCGCGCGTCGGGCATTCCTACCACGGCTACTTCGGCCACGCCCTCTACCTGCGAGAGCAGGTTTTCGAGGTCCAGGGACGATACCCACTCGCCGCCCGTTTTGATGACATCCTTCACCCGGTCCGAGATCGTAAGGTAGTAGTCGGGCCCCAGGCTGCCTACGTCGCCGGTGTGCAGCCAGCCGTTTTCCCAGAGTTTCTCAGAGTTTTCGGGCTCTTTAAAGTACCCCTGGGTCATCCACGGACTGCGGGCCACTACTTCGCCGGTAGCCTGCCCGTCGTGGGGCAGGAAGGTACCCTGCTCATCGACGAGGCGTAACTCCACGAAGGGAGCCATTTTGCCCGCTTTGGTACGGTAGGCCAGCTGTTCTTCCAGGGGTAGTTGTAGTTGTTCTTCATTGAGATGAACCACCGCCATCACGGGGGCGGTTTCGGACATGCCGTAGCCCTGCGACACGTTAATGCCCAGCTCCAGAGCCGCTTGGGCCAGGCCGCGCGTCAGGGCCGAGCCGCCGATAATCACCTTCCAGTTGGAGAGATCCACCTGCTTGGCCACGGGGCTTTGAACGAGCATGTTCAGGATGGTAGGTACGCAGTGCGAGAAAGTGACTTTCTCGGTGAGCAGCAGGTTGAGAAGCATGGGTGGTTCGTAGCGTCCCGGATAGACCTGCTTGGCATTGAGCATCGTAGCCACGTAAGGGAAGCCCCAGGCGTGGACGTGAAACATGGGCGTAATGGGCATGTAGACATCCCGGTGCGAAAAAGGCAGCGCTTCAAAGCCGCAGAAGTAGCTCACCAAACCCATGGTGTGCATAAACAGCTGCCGGTGCGAAAAGTACACGCCTTTGGGGTTACCGGTAGTGCCGGTGGTATAGAAGCTCGTAGCCCAGGTATTTTCGTCAAAATCCGGGAATTCAAAGGCATCGGCGGCTTCGGCGAGTAATTGCTCGTACTCACCGGCGGCTTCTACGGCCGTGGTCGTGACGGCCTCAGGCGCGTCGCCGTACACCCGGTCACTAATGAGTACGTAGGTACGTACCGTCGTAATTTGATCTTTGATGGCCTCTAGAATGGGCAGAAAATCTTCGTGAACCAGCAGGATAGTGTCCTCGGCGTGGTTGATGGTATACAGGATCTGCGCGGGCGAAAGCCGGACGTTCACCGTGTGCAGAATGGCACCCATACAAGGTACGGCAAAGAAGCACTCCAGGTACCGGTGGCTGTCCCAGTCGAGCATGCCTACGGTGTCACCGGGGCCAATGCCCAGGCCCGTCAGGGCGTTGGCAAGCCGGTGGATACGCTGGTTCAGGGTCAGGTAGTTCATCCGGAACAAGTCCCGGTACACAATTTCGCGCTCAGGATTGTAGCGCACGCTTTGCGCCAATATATTTTTGATCAGAAGGGGAGAATCGTACGCAGACTCGGTACGGGGTATTACTTTTGTTTCAATCATATCACGCGTTGGTTTTGGGTAATAAATGACTCTTTGTGCCGAAGCTATTATATTAGTACACATCCCTTTAAAGATACTATTTCTCCTTTATTTATTTCAAGAAAAGTATGACCCACGAGATCTACCCGAGCCGGGAAGTGATTGAAGCGGCCCACGACCGCATCCGTCCGTTCATTCACCGTACGCCCGTTCTTACCAGCGCTACGCTTGATGCCCTTAGCGGAGCAAAGCTGTACTTTAAATGCGAAAATTGGCAGAAAATCGGGGCTTTTAAAGCCCGGGGCGGGCTCAATGCCGTGCTGTCGCTCAGCGAGCAGGATCTTAAAAATGGCATCACGACGCATTCTTCCGGCAACCACGCCCAGGCAATTGCCTACGCCGCACGCCAGGTTGGGGCAAAGGCCTACATCGTGATGCCCGACAATTCACCCCGCGTCAAGATTGAGGCCGTAAGGCAGTACGGGGCCGACATTGCGTTTTGCGTCAATACGCCCGAAGCCCGGCAGGAAGCGGTAGATCGGTTGGTGGAGCAAACGGGGGCCACGTTTATCCATCCCTTCAACGACTACCGCGTCATTGCGGGCCAGGCTACCGCCGCCCGGGAGCTGATAGAGGAGGTAGGTACTTCGCTGGACGTAGTCATGGCTCCGGTAGGCGGCGGCGGACTGCTGAGCGGAACGGCCTTGGCGGCCAGGTACTTTTCGCCGCAGACTACCGTGGTGGCGGGGGAGCCGGAGGGAGCCGCCGACGCGGTACTTTCGTTTCGGAGCGGACAGATCGAACGCGCGCCCTACGTACGCACCATCGCCGACGGCCTGTTGACACCTTTAGGTACCAAGACGCTCCCGATCATTCTCGAAAATGTGAAAGAAATTCTGACGGTTTCGGATGACGAAATTGTGGCTGCCATGCGCCTGCTCTGGGAACGCATGAAGATCGTCGTGGAGCCGTCGGGAGCGGTACCTTTGGCAGCCCTGATAAAACACAAGGAAAGGTTTAAGGATCAGCGCATTGGCATCATTCTGACGGGTGGGAATGTAGATTTGGGCAAACTACCTTTTTAAAGGTACAACATCTGTATATCAATCGGTTACAAGTAGCATTATAAAGATATATTTTGTAAAATATTCTATGTTTTTACAGTTACTATTTTTACATTTACAAGGTTAGTGAAAAGCTCTGGGCAACTGGGGCTCAACACTATACACACTCATAGAAGGCTCGGCTTAGGCTGGGCCTTTTTTATTTCATGCTTTGATAAGCAAAAGGATAAGTACCTATAAAGCATAAAGCCTCTTCGAATCGATACGATTTGAAGAGGCTTTATGTAAACTACGAGGCTAGATTTAAAACAAAATGATGAACATTTTGTATACCTTTTAAGCTTGCTTGTTTACTTACGAGTACAGCTATTTGTAACGTTAAAGTGAACAGCCTGGTTGTTTCAACCAGGCTTGTTTTGTTGCATATACGTATACGCGTGGGTTATGGATTTAATTTTTTGTGAAAATTTTCATTTTTTTTCAAAATCATAAACCCAGCGCCCACCCCAGGTACACAACCCGACCGATCGGAGCCGAGCCGTAGGCGTGGATCGCGTTGGCGTTGGTGAGGTTGGTGCCGCCGAGGCGCAGGGTACTTTGGAGTGAAGCCAGGCGGTACCCGAGTTGTGCATCTACGGTACCAAAGGCGCCAATCGTTCCCTCATCAAAGGGCATGAAGTAGGTGTAGCCCGTTTGGTAGCGGTAGTTGAGGCTGTACATAAGCTGCTTATGCTCGCCATCCAGCCCCAGGTTAAACTTGTGCTGCGGCGTATTGAAGCCCAAAATGAGACCCGGTACATCGTCTTCGTTGATGTGCGACCAGGTGTAGTTTCCGGCTAGATGTATTTTTTTGGAAATAAAGTAATCGGTAGCAAGTACCACGCCCTGTGTAAGTACCCGTTGCTCGGCGTTGGCCCACACCTGAATCAACCGTCCGCGGGTACGGTCGCTGGCGGGTTTGGCGAAATCACCGCTGGGGGTAGGTAGGGGAGCACCCGTGACGGCCAGCCCGTCCTCGCGGCCGTAAAAGCGCAAGGTACCTATGAAGTCCCGGTAGTGGGAGCGGTAGTAGCTGGCGTCGACGTAGAAACCCTTGAATAGCTGCGCTTTGTAGCCAACTTCCCAGGTATTGACCTGCTCGGGCGAGAGGCTTTTGATCCGTTGGGGCTTCAGGAAATCAGGATTAGACTGGCCCTTGGGCAGCACCGAAACCGCGTTGAGGCCTTCGTAGCCGTTGTCGATGTTGCCCTGCACCAGCAGGCTCCCAAAATCCAGGTAGATGAACTGATCCAACTGAGCGGGCTGCCGGTAGGCCTGGGCGTAGTTGAGGCGTAGGTTGTGCTGCCGCTGTTCGCCCAGCGAAAGTACCCCCGAAATGCGCGGCGAAAAACGCGCCCCGAAGTTGCGGAACTGATCAAAACGCCCGGCAAAGGCCAGCCGCAGGCGGTTGTTGAGTAGCTCCTGCCGCAGCTGCGCGTAAGCGCCGCCTTCCCAGTTGACGATCTGGTCACGCCGCTGTACCTCGTTGGTGCCGGGCCGCACGGGTGACTTGTCGCCGTCAGCGAGCAAAGTACCCTGCGAGCGCAGGATGTGCGTACGGTAAGAAGCCCCGGCAATGAGGTGGGTACTTGGGGCCAGCAGCCACTCTTTCTGCCCGCTGACGTCCCAGAACCGCGCCGTATTGGCAAAAGCCGCGCCGCGTACGGTTTGGGTACCGTTGAGGTCGATGGTCCCTACGCCCGTTACGATTTGCTCGCGCAGTTGATTAAACAAAGTACTCCCCACGGGTACCTGTACCCCCGCGGCCAGCTGAGACGCGAGACGCTGAGCTTCTTCCAGCCCCAAGCCCGCCGGAATGGCCTGAGGCAACGTATAGGGTACGGGAGCCCCCCCCGCCGGATTGGGCAGGTACGTACCGCTTAGGGAAGTACCCGCCGCCAGGCCGGTGGTTCGGGCTGCGCTGAAGAGCTGGTTCCAGAGGGTAAAGTAGTTTTGGGCAAAGGTCGGGTACCTATTGCCGTTGGCCTGGGTACCAGCCGTCATGGGGGCATTCATGATGCCGTTGCCGAGGGAAGCCAGGTCGTAGGCCTTGCCGCCGTAGTCGAAGACGGTGTAGGCGCGCAAAAACCAGCCCTGGCCCGAAAGCTCGGCCCGGTGGAGGTCATATTGCATGGCGCGCTGCGCGTAGCGGCTGCTACTCTGGAAGATACCATTGCTGGAGGAGTACTTGTATTCGTAGATAGCCTTGAGGTGTTCGGTAATCTTCCAGTGTAAAGAAGGGTTAATCCGGACGTTTCCGGCCTTGTAGCGGTCGTTGAACAAGCCGA
Source organism: Rhabdobacter roseus (assembly GCF_014202275.1). Taxonomy (GTDB): domain Bacteria; phylum Bacteroidota; class Bacteroidia; order Cytophagales; family Spirosomataceae; genus Rhabdobacter; species Rhabdobacter roseus. Next base: position 209,336 of record NZ_JACHGF010000002.1, read on the forward strand.
ACAAATCGCCCGGCGCGCGGGCCCAGAGCATGGCTTCTTCGGTATAGCCCGGCGCGTACAGCCGGTAGGGCTGGCCGTTGTTGAGGGCCGTAAGCGCCGGATTGGTAACGGAAGTACCCACATCGCCGTAGCGGTTGAGGGCGTTCCAGCCCAAGGGCGAGCCTGCGGCGTTGTTGGACGGATCGGCCCCGGCCAGGCCACCCGCCGTTACCCGCCGGATGGCGGCTTCGCTACTACCCACAAACTCGTCGGCCGAGAAGTAGTTGGCATTTAATTTAAAAGCCCAGCGGGTACCCAGCGTGCGGGCGTAGCGGAGCTGGGCGTCGAGCAGGCTGCGGCTGCCGCCCCGCAGCGAGGCCGTCAGACCGGGCGTTTCGAAGGGATCTTTGGTATTCATCATCAGTACCCCGTTGAGGGCGTTGGAGCCGTACAGGGCCGAGTTGGCCCCGTGGATCAGGTCCACGCTCGCGAGGTCCAGCTCGGGTACGCCCATCCAGTTGCCGTAGTAGAGCGAGGCGGTGGGGGAGGTGACGTCCACGTAGTCCACGAGCTGCACCACGCGCTCGGCCTTGGAGCTGTTGAAGCCGCGGGTACTGAAGCTGGTAATGAGCCAGCTCGACTGGTTCACGTCGATGCCTTTGTAGCGGGCCAGGCTGGAAATCAGCTCCGTACCGGGCTGGCGCTGTAGTTGGGCGGCCGTAATGTGTTCTACCGTCACGGGCGTTTCCATCACGCGCTCCGCCGTGCGCGAGGCCGACACGATGATTGCTTGGAAAGTACCCCCTTCGCGCTGGGCGGTGGTGTCGGTCTGGGCCCAGGTTAAAGTGGGTAAGCTGCTGGCTATGAGGATAGAAAGGGCGTTTCGATAAAGTGAAAACATAGAATACAAGGGTTGTTTTGGGGGCGAAGTTAAGTACTTGCGCCACATAATGGTACTTTTGAGAAGAGCATAGATCATGAAGAGGAAGTGCTTTTGCCTACCTACCCATGACTTGCGCAACACGTATTGCGCTCAATAAAGGTACTTTAGGCACGACAACGGGCTAATCCCTTTCTCATTTTTTGATGTATACCCATCGCGGATCAATAGAAACATAAAGTACCTGCCTTTTCATGCTACATACTCTTCCTGTACGTCTATGAAAAAAGCGTTTCTTTTCCTGTGCCTACTACCCTTGAGCCTGCGGGCGCAGGAGCCGGAGCTGTGCCCCGGCAACTACTTCACGCCCGAGCAGGGCAAGGCTTTCCTGGAGCAGCAAGTACCCGCCACCCTGGCCGACTGGGAGAAGCGGCGCGAGCAGATCCGGGCGCGCATCCTGGACGGGGCCGAGCTGCGCAGCATTCCGCCCAAGCCTACGTCCAGCCCTATGCGGCACAGCCGCCGGGTGATGGAAGGCTACTCGGTGGAGAACGTGGCTTTAGAAAGTATCCCTGGTTTTTGGGTTACGGGTAATCTGTATATGCCGTTGGAGCCGCAAAAATCCTACGCGGCCATCCTGAGCCCGCACGGACACGGCAACGACATGCGCTTTCATGAACAAACCCAGAAGCGCTGCGCGACCCTGGCCCGCATGGGCGCCATTGTGTTTGCGCCGGATATGGTGGGGCAGGGCGACTCCAAGCAGTGCGAGCACAAGCTCACCAAGGCCATCAAGCTACAAACCATCAATAACATGCGCGCCCTCGACTTCCTGCTGTCGCTGCCGGGTGTCGATCCGGAGCGGGTGGGTGTGACGGGGGAGTCGGGTGGAGGTACCCAGACCTTCCTGCTCACGGCCCTGGACCCGCGCGTGAAAGTAGCTGCCCCCACGGTCATGGTGTCAGCCTACTTCTTTGGCGGTTGTACCTGCGAGAGCGGCATGCCCATTCATAAAAAGGGTACTTTTCAGACCAACAACGTCGAGATAGCCGCCCTGGCCGCGCCGCGCCCGTTGCTGCTCACCTCCGACGGTGGCGACTGGACCCGCTACACGCCCGACGTGGAGTACCCGCACGTGCGGCATATCTATGGCCTGTACGGCAAGCAGGAGCTCGTTTCTAATGTCCACCTACCCGACGAAAAGCACGACTACGGCCCCTCCAAACGCAAGGCCATGTACCCCTTTATGGCCAAGTACCTGGGCCTGGACCTGAAAAAGGTACTTGACGCCTCGGGGGCCATCGACGAGGGACCCTCTAAGGTACTTGAAGCCAAGGACCTACGCGTCTTCGACGAAGCACACCCCCGCCCGGCCAACGCGCTTATGGGCGACGCGGCGATTCTGGGTAGTTTGTAAAAGGGGGAAATTTGGCGTAGCTTTTGACTCGTATATCGGAGGCGTGATTTGTAGGCTGATGGCGCACATCGTTCGGGGAACGATGACGTAGCGGAATGCTGCCCAGCGACAGACTGAGCCCTACATGGGGGTTGAGTAAATAATCATGAGTAAAAAAGTGCCATCGGCACGCGATGTTTGTAGTCAAAATGACCATCCAAATCCGGTCGCGTGCCTTTGGGTACGCAACCAGCGGTGGAGTTGCGTACCCAAAGGCACGCGGATTCACTACCTAAATCCTTTTCTACAAACATTCGACCGCTACGCGGCCAATAAGCGCATCGTTCAAGTTAATTTTTTTAACCTCCATTCTTATGCAAACGACCACGATTCCGCAAAACATCGACGAGTACATTGCCGGATTTCCGCCGGAAACGCAGCAGGTTTTAGAGCAGGTAAGGGCCACGATCCGCGCCGCCGCGCCGGAAGCGCAGGAAACGATCAGCTACGCCATGCCGACTTACAAATTGAAGGGCGTGTTGGTGTATTTCGCGGCATTCAAAAACCACATCGGCTTTTACGCTACGCCGACGGGCAACGTGGCCTTTTCGGAGGAAATTGCGGGCTATAAAGTAGGGAAAGGGTCGATCCAGTTTCCGTTGAACCAGCCCATGCCGCTGGAGTTAATCAGCAAAATGGTTAACTTTCGGGTACAAGAAAACCTGGAGAAAGCCGCGCAAAAGGGTAAAAAGTAACTGATTCGACATGATGAAAAGTGAAAAAGAAAAAATGCTGGCCGGTGAGCTCTACGACGCACTGGACCCGCAACTTTCGGAAGAAAGAGTGAAGACGCGGCTACTGATCAAGGAACTGAACGAGGGCCGCGAAGACGAGCCGGAAGAGCGGGCGCGTATTTTGAAGGAACTGATCCCCCACGCGGGTGCCGGATTATGGCTCCAGCCGCCGTTTTACTGCGACTACGGTACCAATATGTACCTGGGCGAACGGGTATTTTTTAACTTCAACTGCGTGGTGCTGGATGTGATGAAGGTGACGATCGGGAGCCGCACCCTCTTTGGGCCCAACGTACAGATCTACACCGCGACGCACCCGCTGAACCACGTGGAGCGGGCCTCGGGTCTGGAATACGCCAAGCCTATTTCCATTGGCGAAGATGTATGGGTAGGGGGGAGCGTGGTGATTTGCCCCGGCGTCAGCATCGGCGACCGGGCCGTCATTGGAGCCGGGAGCGTCGTTACGCGTGACATTCCGGCGGATGTTTTTGCGGCGGGGAATCCGTGCCGGGTCATACGGTCGCTGGGCGGAGAAATAGCCGAGAGCTTATGAAGATTTTGATTACGGGCAGTAGCGGCCATTTGGGAGAAGCGCTGGTGCGTACCTTCAGAGGTTTAGATCATGAGGTAGTTAGTACGGATATTCGGCCTTCGGACTATACCACGAAGCTTGGTTCGATCGCGGACCGGGCTCACGTAAAACGGTGCCTGGAGGGAGTGGAAGCCGTGATTCATACGGCTACGTTGCACAAGCCCCACGTAGCTACGCACAGCTATCAGGATTTTGTCGATACCAATATTACCGGTACCCTGCACCTGCTGGAAGAGGCCGTAGCGGCGGGCGTCCAATCGTTCGTTTTTACGAGCACAACCAGTACCTTCGGGGACGCCCTTACGCCCCCGGTCGGCGCTCCGGCGGTCTGGATAACGGAAGAAGTCACGCCCATTCCCAAAAATATTTACGGCGTAACCAAGGTGGCTGCCGAAAATCTTTGTACACTTTTTCACCGAAATCACGGATTACCGTGCGTGGTACTTCGTACCTCCCGCTTCTTTCCGGAGGAGGATGACCTAAAGCTAAACCGGCAGACGTACCAGGACGGAAACAGCAAAGCCAACGAGTTCCTTTACCGGCGGGTAGACATCGAAGACGTGGTGAGTGCGCACGAACTGGCGCTCGAACGGGCATCGGCGCTGGGGTTTGGTCGCTACATCATCAGTGCTACTACGCCCTTCACGCCCGACGATCTGGCCGAGCTAAATGGCCATGCTCCACTGGTCGTGAAGCGACTTTTCCCCGACTACGAGGAGGTGTATGCACCATACGGTTGGAACATGTTCCCGGCTATTGAACGCGTTTACGTCAATGAACGCGCACAGGAAGCGCTCGCCTGGCGTCCCATCTACGATTTTCGACATGTGCTCGATAGCCTGAAAGCAGGGACAGACCCTCGTAGTCCCTTAGCCCGTGCCGTAGGCTCCAAGGGGTACCATGCTCGTCGGTTCCACGATGGCCCTTACCCAACCCGGTAAAGCGCCTGTTGTAAATATAAAAAAATAAGAAGCCCATATCCCGTTGAAAGAAATCAATAACACCGTACACATCGTCCCTGTTACTCCGGCGGATCTTCCCGTCCTTCGGGAGCTCGCACGGCAGACTTTCTACGAAGCTTTTTCGGAGGCTAATACCCCGGAAGACCTGCAAAAATACCTGGATGCGGCCTTTACCGACCAAAAGCTCCGGACCGAACTGGAGGAGGTACTTTCGGCATTTTATTTTGCCAAAATTGACGACCAGCCCGTGGGATACCTGAAAGTAAATGTGGGAGCCGCGCAAACGGAATTGCACGAACCTGAGAGTATGGAGATCGAGCGGATCTATGTGTTGGCGGCCTATTTGGGGCAGGGCGTTGGGCAGGTACTTTTTGAGGAGGCGCTCCGGCTAGCCAGGGCTCAGGCCAGAAAGTACCTCTGGCTGGGCGTGTGGGAGCACAACGCACGAGCCCTTCGGTTCTACGAAAAAAATGGCTTCGTGGCCTTCGGATCACATTCGTTTCGGCTGGGTGAAGACGAGCAAACGGATATTTTGATGAGGCTCACGCTTTAGACGGCAGGTACTTTGGAAGTACCCGGCGCGTTATAAACGCTTCTCTCCGCAGGTTCGCGTTGCAAACGCGAACCATCCCAACAACGCGAATCATCCCACTCAAGGTACCTTACTCCAAACTTGACAAAGCCGCCGAAAGTACCCCTTTTACGTGCCCTCGCAGGGCCTCCGGGCTCACGATGCGTGAGCGGTCGGCAAACATGAGGTACCAGCGGGCAAAAGCGGGCAGCGAGTCTGACAGGAACGTCATCTCCATCCAGGGCCCGATGGTTTGTTCCGAAACAAAGCCGTAGTAGTACTTTTGGTTTTGAATGTAGCGCGCCAGTTCCGGCTCGACCCGGATCACGACCCGCTCCAGGTTTTCTTTGGGTGGCAGGGCGTCGAGGTACTCTTTCAGCGAAGCGTGCTTATTTTCGAAGGTGCGGTCGGTGCAGCTGATTTTCAGAATCCGGTCCGAGCGAAACTGGCGGTAGTCGTGGCGCAGGTGGCAGAAGCCGATGGTATACCAGTAGTTGTTTTCGTGAAAAATCCCGATGGGCTCGATGGCACGCTCGGTGGTGTCGGTGGTATTGAAGGCTTTGTAGGAAATCCGGGCGATTTTTTTCTCCGAAATGCATTTCAAAAGTACCTCGAGCGTATCGTCAGAAGCCGCATGAAAAGCGGTGGATTGCCGAAAAACCTGGATGTGGCCTTCCATATTTTCCAGCAGATCTTTCTCCGTGCTTTTCAAGACCGATTTAATTTTATACAGCGCCGACTCGAACCGCTTTTGCGTGGCCGTATCCGTAAATTTTTCCACCAGCTTTTCGGCCGTCAGAAACGAAATCGCCTCCTCGCGCGTGAACATCACCGGGGGCAGCCGGTACCCATCCACGAGCGAGTACCCCACGCCCGCCTCGCCGATGAGCGGCACGCCCGCCTCTTCCAGCGAGCGGATGTCACGGTAGACGGTGCGCAGGCTGATGTCGAAGCGCGCGGCGATGTCCTGCGCTTTGACTACCTTGCGCGATTGCAGCTGAATCAGAATGGCCGTGATGCGGTCGAAGCGGTTCATAGATCAAGGTCGTATTGAGCGCGTACTTCGTTCATGGTCAACGGCTTGTAGTCAATGTTTAGCCGCTTGGCGTTTTGCTCCACGGTCAGGTCAAAGCCCGCCTTTTTCCGGCGCTTGTTCACTTTTTTGGGGTTGTCGATGGGCCAGATAAAGCAGCTCGTGCCGGTCTGATCCCTCAGCGGGCGGCAGGCACCCTGGGTACCATAGATTTGCTCTTGGCCCTGGTACATCAGCTGGCGGTCCTGCATCATGGCCACCAGCCTATAGGGAAGCTCTTTCTGCTTACCCGCTTTTTCGATCTGGCCAAAGTACTGGTCGATCTTTTCGGAGTGCTGGATCACGTACCAGGCGGCCTCGTTGGTGCCTTCGCCCACCAGCGACTTGCCGGGGTACCCGTATTGGAGAAATACCTGCTCGATAAAAACCAGGTTGGTCGAGTCGAGGGTACTTTGGAGGTCCCAGAGGTGGCCAAACAGCTCGCCGGGAGGTACCTGCATCGAGCGCGCGAGGGAGTCCGTCTGCAGGGAATCGTAGGTGTTGATGTTCATGAGGAGCTCGCGGTACTTTTGGTCAAGTACCATCACGCTATCGAGCTGCGCCTTGAGGCGGGGATTGGCCACCTGCTGGCCGTAGGCGCAGGGCACGGTAAAAAGGAACAGAATAATAAGGTACTTCATGGCTTGGGGTTAGGGGGTAGTTTCGAGCGTAGGTTGCGGGATGGGTAGTTCGGTGGGGTAGTAGTGGGCCTTTTGATACCAGGTGTACAGCCCCAGCAGCAGCAGGGTACTTAGCTCAGCCAGCGGCCGGGCCAGCCAGATACCCTCCAGCCGGGCGTTGGTGGCCACCGGTACCAGCGCCAGAAAAAGGCCGACGAAGCCAAGCCCCTTCAACGCGTTATACAGGACGGATAACCGCACTTTGCCCATGATTTGTAAATAAAGAGCCAGGAGGTAGTTGGGCCCGGCCACCAGGTAAATCAGAAAAGAAAGCCGGATGGCGTCGGAAGCTACCTGCCGGAAGGCCTCGGATTCGTTATCGGTAAACATTTGCAGGAGCAAGTTTGGGAAAAAGAAACCGAAGGCGTACACCACCACACCTACCGCCATCGTAAATAGCAGCGCAAACCGCAGCGTGGAAAGTACCCTTCGGGCCGAGCCAGCCCCCAGGTTGAAGGCCATGATGGGTTGGGCGGCGATCATGGCGGCGGTGAACAGGCGCAGAAAGATATTGTTCATGAAATTAAGTACCCCAAACGTCGCCACGGCCAGTGAGCCGTAGGGCAGCAAACTTTGGTTGACCAGCAGAAAACCGAGCGCCATGCAAAGTTCGGACACAAACGAGGGAAATCCGTAGCCGAGTAGCTCTTTCCAGGCACCAAAGCGGAGCGAAAATTGGAAATGGGTAAAACGCAGGAGCCCGTTGCGGCGGCGAATGGAAACGTAAATGTACCCCAGGGCCACGAGCAGCGACAGGCCGGTGGCGATGGCCGCACCCGCTACCCCGAAAGGAAAAATAATCACCAAAAGTACGTCCAGGGCGATATTGAGCAGGGAAGAAAGGACGGAGGCGTTCTTGGAAATGTGGGGCGCGTTGTCGTTGTTCAGGAAAGTACCCCAAAGTACCCTCACCACCAACAGAGGCAGCGACAGCAGGCTCCAGAAAAGGTAGTCGGTCGTATAATCGAGCAGGAGAGGGTTTTCCGAACCAGCCAGAAAGGCAGCCAGGGGGCGGGCAATGAACACGGCACTGGCTGCCACCAGGCCGCTTGCTACCAGGCCCAGGGTCGTGGCAAACTGGAAAAGCTGCTGTGCCGACTGATGCTGGCCCGCCCCGCTGCGCTTGGAAAACAGAATCCCGCTTCCAATCATGAGCGGTAGCACCAGTGCCATCACCACGAGCAAAAGCGGCGCGTACAACCCCAGCGCGGCCACGGCCTCCTTGCCCAGGTACTGTCCTAACACCAAGCCGTTGATCAGCTGGTGGGTTGTGATCGACAGCATACTGACCAAAATAGGACCGTAAAACCGGAAAAACAGCGGACCGATCGGATCTTTCCCTAACTCATTGGGCGGTCTCATGGGATGGGATTTAGGTCAGGTAAAGGCGGGATAAAGGACAAAAAGCAGGGCAACTCAACGAGTTGCCCTGCTTTCTAAAGGTACTTTGAAAATTATAAGCCCAGCTCGGCCAGTACTTCCGACACCTTCACGGCGGCTTCTTTGAACTCGATGGCCGAGTATACTTTCAGGCCCGACTCGTTAATGATCCGGGCGCCTTCTTCGGCGTTGGTACCTTGCAGACGCACGATGATGGGTACGGGAATTTCTCCAATGGCCTTGTAGGCTTCTACCACGCCGGCCGCTACGCGGTCGCAGCGCACAATTCCCCCGAAGATATTGATCAGGATGGCCTTCACGTTGGGGTCTTTCAGGATAATCCGGAAACCGGCCTCAACCGTGGTGGCGTTGGCTCCACCCCCTACGTCAAGGAAGTTGGCGGGTTCACCGCCCGACAGCTTGATGATATCCATGGTAGCCATAGCCAGCCCGGCACCATTGACCATACAGCCCACGTTGCCGTCCAGCTTCACGTAGTTGAGGTTGTTGGCTCCGGCTTCTACTTCCAGCGGATCTTCCTCGTTGGTATCGCGCATTTCGGCCAGCTCCGGGTGGCGGAACAGAGCGTTGTCGTCCAGGTTTACTTTGGCGTCTACGGCCAGGATCTTGTTGTCGGAGGTTTTGAGCACCGGGTTGATCTCGAACATCGACGAGTCACTCTCGTTGTAGGCGCGGTAGAGGGCCGTGATGAATTTCACCATTTCTTTGAAGGCATCGCCTTCCAGCCCCAGCGCAAAAGCTACCTTACGGGCTTGAAACGCCTGCAAGCCCACGCGCGGGTCGATCCACTCCTTCATGATTTTCTCGGGCGTGTGCTCCGCCACTTCTTCAATGTCCATGCCCCCTTCGGTGCTGGCCATGATTACGTTGCAGTTTTTGGCCCGATCCAGCAGAATCGACAGGTAGTACTCTTTGGGCTCCGTAGGGCCAGGGTAATACACATCTTCGGCGATCAGTACTTTGTTAACACGCTTGCCTTCGGGGCCGGTTTGGTGGGTTACCAGTACCTTGCCCAGGATATTTTTTGATATGGTCCGCACATCCTCCATGGATTTAGCCAGGGCGACGCCGCGTTGTTCGCTGCCTTCGATTTTTCCCTTGCCGCGTCCACCGGCGTGGATTTGCGACTTGACCACAAACCATTTCGTGCCGGTTTGGCTGCTGAGCTCACGGGCTACTTCCACGGCTTTGTCGGGGGTGTCGGCTACGACACCTTCCTGGATGCGCACGCCGTATTTTTTAAGGACGCTTTTGGCTTGATATTCGTGAATATTCATGAGTATAATAGTAAATTGGTATTTTCACGGCAAATTAGCGAATTATTCAAAATGGCGGACAGTTTTGTTTGCCTTTTGTGCAGGAAACGGCAGCTAAGCCCTGCGATCCTGCCAACTTTATACCAGCAAGACACGCATGACTATGTCCTTACTACAAGCTCAGGGAATTACCCGCACCTACGGCAGCCTCCAGGTACTTAAAGGAATTGATTTGATCATTCAGCCCGGCGAGGTAGTGGCTATAGTAGGTGCTTCGGGGGCGGGCAAAAGTACTTTGCTCCACATCATAGGTACTTTGGACCGGCCCGACCAGGGAAGCGTCCAAATTCAGGACACGGATGTGTCGCGCCTGAGTGACAAGGCTTTGGCTCAGTTTCGAAACGAGCGGATTGGGTTTGTGTTCCAATTCCATAACCTGTTAGCAGAATTTACAGCGTTAGAAAACGTCTGTATGCCGGGCTTTATCGGCGGAAAAGCCAGCGAGGCGGGCATTCGGCAGCGCGGCAAGGAGCTTCTTGCTTTACTGGGCCTGGCGGACCGCCAGGATCACCTTCCTTCGCAGCTTTCCGGGGGAGAGCAGCAGCGGGTGGCGGTGGCAAGGGCCCTCATGAACCAACCCGCCATTGTACTTGCGGATGAGCCCAGCGGCAACCTCGATTCCAAAAATGCCGAAGATTTGCACCGGTTATTTTTTCAGCTGCGCGACGAGCTCGGCCAAACCTTCGTGATTGTCACCCACAACGAAGAGCTAGCCCAAATGGCAGACCGCCGCCTTAGCATGCGGGATGGTTTAATGGAAAGCGTATAGTATAATTTTGAAGTGTTTTAATAGTATTTTTTCGTTCTAATATTGTACTAATTTATCATTATTTAAAACTAGATTAAATTAGTGTCATTTATATTAAGACATTATAAAATAATTATATGACATTTAGGTTGTTATAATGTCCTGAGAAGGATGTTTTTCATAACGTTGAGTAAATTAAATAGCCGCCTGGTTCTTTCAGGCGGCTATTTTGTTACTGATAACTAACTATAATTATACTTAGAAGAGCTGAGCCCGGGAGTGAACGGGCGGGCGCTCGCTGGCATCTAGCAAACGGAGCAGCTGAGGTACTTGCGTAAGCTTGGTGCTGGACAGGCGGAGGTTGCCCTCTTCGTCGATCACCCATACATGAAAGCGATCGGGCTGGTAAGAAAGCTTGCGGTGAAGGTACTCCTGACTGGCCGCGTCAAGGCGGGTAGGTAGCGACACGATCACGATTTTCTCCTGATGAAAGAGCTGGGTGTAGGGCAACCAGGCGTTGAGCTGCTCCTTCAGTAGCTGTTGCTGATCTTCGGGCGCGTACACCACTACCAGTTTTTCGTTCCAGACTTGCTTTTCCTTCAAAAAGGAAGGAAGCGTATTGTTTTGGCCCCAGCTGGGTACTGATAAGCCTACTAGTAGGCCCAATAGACCTCCAAGTGTAAGGAGCGGACGGTATTTTTTCATGGTCGTATTACTGTACTGTTATGCCAATGTTAACTTATTGTTAATTTTAGCATTTTAGCGCGTAAAAGCAAGCATTTAACCACGAATTATTTTAAAGGGACTTGAAATAGTTATTTCGGAGGTTCATATACGGAAGAAGGCCGGGTCATTTGACCCGGCCTTCTTCCGTATTCGTAGGATGACTCGAAGATTACATCATGCCGCCCATGCCACCGCCGTGGGGCATAGAAGGAGCCGCGTTTTCTTCGGGCTCGTCGGCAATGACGCACTCGGTCGTTAGCAGCAATCCGGCGATAGACGCGGCGTTTTCAAGCGCCAGACGCGTTACTTTCTTCGGATCGATGATACCCGCCTCGAGCAAATCTTCGTAGGTATTGTTTTTGGCGTTGTAGCCAAATCCGCCCGTACCTTCTTTCACCTTCTGAACCACTACGGAGCCTTCGCCACCGGCGTTGGCCACGATCGTGCGCAGTGGAGACTCAAGGGCCATGCGGATGATATTGATACCGGTTGTTTCGTCTTCGTTGCTGCCTTTCATGTCTTCCAGGGCAGCAACGGCACGGATCAGGGCCACACCACCACCAGCTACTACGCCTTCCTCAACGGCGGCGCGGGTAGCGTGCAGAGCATCGTCCACGCGGTCTTTCTTTTCTTTCATCTCTACTTCGGTAGCCGCACCGATGTACAGGATCGCTACCCCACCGGATAGTTTCGCCAGGCGTTCCTGCAATTTCTCGCGGTCGTAGTCCGACGTCGTATTTTCGATCTGGGCTTTGATCTGGTTCACGCGGCCCTGAATATCATCCGACTGGCCATCACCGTTTACAATCGTGGTGTTGTCTTTGTCGATGATCACTTTTTCGCTGCTTCCCAGGTACTCAAGCGTAGCGTTTTCCAGTTTGAAACCACGATCTTCGCTGATCACCGTTCCGCCCGTCAGGATGGAGATGTCTTCCAGCATGGCTTTGCGGCGGTCACCGAAGCCAGGGGCTTTCACGGCGGCTACTTTCAAGGCACCGCGGATTTTGTTTACTACCAGGGTAGCCAGCGCTTCGCCGTCTACGTCTTCGGCAATAATCACCAACGGACGACCCGTCTGGGCTACTTGCTCCAGTACGGGCAGCAATTCTTTCATCGAAGATACTTTCTTCTCCGAGATCAGGATGAATGGGCGCTCCATTTCAACCTCCATTTTCTCGGTATTGGTTACGAAGTACGGAGACAGGTAGCCGCGGTCAAACTGCATCCCTTCTACAGTTTTTACTTCGGTTTCGGTACCGCGGGCTTCTTCTACGGTGATTACGCCCTCTTTACCTACTTTTTCCATGGCCTCGGCGATCATCGTACCGATCTCCTCGTCGTGGTTGGCCGAGATGGTGGCTACCTGAGCAATTTCCTTGGACGTAGAAATATTTTTCTTTTGTTTTTCCAGGTCCTTCACAATCACGTGTACGGCTTTCTCGATACCACGCTTCAGGTCCATGGGGTTAGCACCGGCGGCTACGTTCTTTACGCCAATGGAGTAGATCGCCTGAGCCAGTACGGTAGCGGTAGTGGTACCGTCACCGGCCGAGTCGGCGGTTTTGGAAGCTACTTCTTTTACCAGCTGAGCACCCATGTTTTCCATGGCGTCTTTCAGCTCAATTTCTTTGGCCACGGTTACACCATCTTTGGTGATGGTAGGTGAGCCGAATTTTTTATCAATCACTACGTTGCGGCCACGAGGTCCCAAGGTCACCTTTACAGCATCGGCCAGCGTATCTACGCCCCGCTTGATCTTATCGCGAGCTTCTACGTCGAAAAATATCTTTTTAGACATGTTTTTTGTTTTTTAATAAAAAGTTGAACTACTAACTAGCTACAAAAAATGCGTAAGCCATCAATCCTTAGCCGATAACGGCGTAGATATCTGATTCGCGCATGATGAGGCAATCTTTACCATCAACGGACAATTCGGTACCGGAGTATTTCCCGTAAAGTACCGTATCGCCTACTTTCACGGTAATAGGCTCGTCTGTCTTACCTGGACCAACGGCAATGACCGTACCACGTTGGGGTTTTTCCTTGGCGGTATCAGGAATAATGATACCAAACGCTGTTTTTTCTTCGGCCGGAGCAGGCTCAATCAGAACCCGATCCGCTAGGGGTCGTACGTTCACTTGTACTTCTGTTGCAGTTGACATAGTATAAAACGTTTTTTTACAGTTGTCAGTTAGTTTTTTTGACACCATACCCTTCTACATAAGTTGTGCCAGCCGTATTTACTGTCATTTTTTCAGGAGCGCGCTGACATTCTTGTTATTTGGGCGGTTGGGAGGTCAAATGAAAGGTATATAACATTATTTTAAAATATCGTTTGGTATTTGAAGAGAATTGCCTAAATTTTTACCGTTAACCCACCCGATAAAATTATGACAAAGCTTCATGGCGATTGGCTAACCGAAGGTATCTGGGATTTTGAGTATAAAAAGTATGTCTTACTGGCATACTTGCAGCAGGTGGAGCAGGACTTCTCGTCAGACCGGCTCTTCCCGTACCTTCCTGACCTGCGGCTACACTACGAGAACAGCTTACGCCTCAAGGAAAAAAAAGGAGCCATGCGGGCGTCTTTTCCTAAGCGCGTCCGGGGTATCGATAAAAGTACCCTTAAGATCCAGTACGAAGAGGTACTTCCGGAAGATACCTACCTCAGCGAGCTGAATGCCATCATCGACTACGCCCTGCCGCGTTTTTCCCGCACCCTGACCCAGGGCCAGGAGCGCTACGGGGCCGTGGAGGCCAGCCTGACTTTTGTGCCCGTGGGCATCATGCCCCTTCGTACCGACGAGGGGTACCTTTTCATTCACCGCAGCCGACGGCAGGAGACGAGCATCTTTCGGTATCAGGTAGCCCTATTTGGGGCCGATCGGCAGCGCTACGTTCAAACCGTCCTGGTGGATTCGGTCCGGAAGGGGCTGGGTACTACGTTCGAAAATCTGAAGGTAGATCTGGTTCGGAGATTTCGCGCACTGCCCAACCCAGCTACCTACATGGTCGAAACGCAGCGGGACTACCCGCTCGACGAGACGCTCCTGCCCGCTGCCAAACAGCTGATGATCCGGCACCTGAACCTAGCCTAGGTACTTATAAACCTGAAACTACCTAATAAAACAAGAGCCGCTTCCGGAACACTAAATCCCGGAAGCGGCTCTTGTTTTGGGCTCACCGATGCTAGTTAGACGTGTCGGTTGGGGACGTAGCGGGAGCCGTACCTTCGGGAGTGACTGCGCCCGGCGCATCGGCCCCGGAAGGACCCGGTGAAGTAGCTCCCGGCACGGCCGGAGCAATATTGCCACCCGGTAGGGGGGTACTTTGCGCTTTTTCGATATTCACGCTGTTGACGGATTCACCGGCTTGCGTGCCTTCTCCTACCAAAATATACGATACCAGGGCAATGGCCATGATGCTGATGGCCAGCCCCCAGGTGATTTGTTCGAGCAGGTCGGTGGTCTTTTTTACGCCAAACATTTGGGACGACCCGGTTCCCGCAAATTCGCTGGAAAGCCCGCCTCCCTTGGAATTCTGTACCAAAACCACCAGGATCAGCAGAACGGCGATAATCGCCACAAAAATTACAATTGCCAAATACATGCTTTTAAAAATAAAGGGGTAAAAATAAGTAAAGAGTAAATTCGTGAAATCGTTTTAATTTCGCTTAGACGCCGGGACCGAACTAACACGAAGTGCGTAGGTACCTGATCACTTCCGGTCCAATTCTTCTATTTTTTTCGCAAAGTAATCCTTTTTTTCTGGGAATTTCAAAATCAGTTTCTCGTAGATGTTGATTGCCTTCGCGATCTTGCCCTGTTTGATTAAGATGAGCGCGAAGGATTCGGTAGCCAAACCATCAAAGGAAGGGACGGGCTGGCGGGCACTCAGGTCTTCCACTTCCACCGGTTCGGCGGTATTGGCCCGGATCGGCCCGATCCGGGGATCGTTCTTAATAAAGTTTTCGATGATTTCCTGCTGCTTGCGGCGCTCATCGGGCCTTTTTTCGGGCCGGGGAATAAGCTCGATGGCTGGGTAAGGTACTGCCTTAAGGCGTTTGTGAGTCAATCCTTCTTCAATAACCTTTTCGGCTATGACGCTGTCGTCAACCGGCAGGAAGTTGGTTTCCGGACTGGGGGCCTCAACGGCGTTATCTTCGGTAGAAGTAAACTGGCTTTCGAAGCGGATCAACGAAATGGGTTTTTCACGGCCGTAAGGGGTCACGCCCTGGCGGGTGCTGCTTGGCCCGTAGGGCAGCTCCGTCAGGCGGTTGAGCAGCGAGCCCGACCACTCAAACTCGTTTTCGACCAGGCGGCGAAGCGCGCCCCGGTTGAGTGCATAAACGGCCGCCCGCGGGATCACTTCGGTGGCTACCCGTTCCGACTGCGAGGCGGATTTGGCGAGGAGCGCGTGCCCGAGCTGGCAGTAAGGAAAGTTCTCTACCAGGTACTCAAGCCGGGACTGATCCCCTTGCCCGAGATCGTAAGGGTGCGTTATCCAGTACGTAAAAGTTTCTTTGTCAACGGTATGCATGAAATCGTAGAAATAGTGGGGTCGGGAGGAGGTACCTAAAAGTACGAAAGGATTGCCGTTTACCAATCGGCAGCTGACTTATTAAAAATATCCTGCACCAGCTGATCCAGAATGCCGGGCAAAAGCCGGGCCTCGTTTTGGTTGAGGGTTTGGCCCTGGGGGAAATCCGCGTAAAAAGTAAAGGACTGGTCGAAGTTCTTGGTTTCGTCCTTGTTGTTGGTAAAGCGGGTTTGCACCGTGACGTTGAGTCGGTTGAGTCCGGCCTGGTCGTTGGCGGTAGGGGCCATGGGTACTACGTCATAGCCCGTGATGGTACCTTCCAGCAGCAGGTCACCGCCGTTGGGTACCTGCGTGAGGTTGGTGTTGCGCTGGAAGTATTCCTTCAGCTTTTCGGTGAAAGTCAGCGGCAGGTTGGCGGGCCCCCCGGCGGTACCCATGTTGAAGTTAAGAACCGTAAACGTTTTGATGTCGGGGGAGAGGCTGGTGCCGGTAAAGGAGTAGATGCCGCAACCCGAGAACAAAAAGGGCGCTAAACTAACGAGCAGGGAAAGGCCAAACCGCCGGATCTTTCCGAAGGTACTTGCTTTTGTCAGGTACTTATTACTACGGGTCATTTGCTTTTTCACGTTTACCTACTCCTCAATATCGTACTGCTTGATTTTCCGGTACAGAGTCCGCTCCGAAATACCCAGGGCCTGGGCCGCGTACTTGCGCTTGTTGTTGTTTTTTTGCAAAGCCTTGATAATCATTTCTTTCTCTTTCTCTTCCAGCGAGAGCGACTCCTCTTCCTCCGTCACGTGGGTCACGTCCTCGATCTCGCTTCGCTTGTCGGAGTAGCGATCCAGATCCACCACCCGCGGCGGCGGGGAGGGCAGCAGGCGCGGCGTTTCGGTCCGGCTGGGGGAGGTACCTGACTCAGGGCTGGTGATGGTACTGAATAATTCCTGGTGGTCTTTGAGCAAATCGCCGCCGTACTGCTCGTTTTGCAGCACGTTTTTAACCAGCTTTTTGAGCTCGTTGACGTCGCGGCGCATGTCGAAAAGTACCTTGTAAAGTAGCTCCCGCTCGGAGAAAGAAGTACCTTCTTCGGTCATGCTAAGGGGAATCAAGGCCTTCCGGCTGGGTGTCTGCACGGGGTGCAGGTACCTGTGCAGGGTCTCGGCGCTGATCTGCGTATCGTTGTTGGTTTCCAGGATCGTGATCTGCTCGGCGATGTTCTTAAGCTGGCGGATATTGCCCGGAAACTCGTAGGCCATGAGCATTTCGCGGGCGCTGGCGGTGAGCCGGACGGGCCGGGTACGGTAGCGCTCCGCAAAATCGTTGGTAAACTTACGAAAGAGCAGCAGCACGTCTTCGTCCCGCTCGCGCAGCGGGGGCACAAAGATCGGGACGGTGTTGAGGCGGTAGTAGAGGTCTTCGCGAAATTTGCCCTGACCCACGGCGTCACGCAGGTTCACATTGGTGGCCGCCACCACGCGCACGTCGGTCTTCATGACCTTTGATGAACCCACCCGGATGTACTCGCCGTTTTCGAGTACCCGCAGCAGGCGTGCCTGGGTGCCAATGGGCATTTCGCCAATCTCGTCCAGGAAGATCGTGCCGCCGTTGGTGGTTTCAAAGTACCCCTTACGGGTATCCAGCGCCCCCGTAAAGGCACCCTTTTCGTGGCCGAAGAGCTCCGAGTCGATGGTACCTTCGGGAATGGCTCCGCAGTTGATCGCAATGAACGGACCGTGCTTGCGGGCACTCAGGCTGTGGATGATCTTGGAAAAAGACTCCTTTCCGCTGCCGCTTTCGCCGGTGATGAGTACCGTGAGGTCGGTGGCGGCTACCTGCATGGCCACGTTGATGGCGTGGTTCAGGCCGGGGGAGTTGCCAATGATCCCGAAGCGATTTTTTATGGATTGTATTTCGGAAGAATTCATTCGTTTGTACGTAGGTTAACTGACCGCTTCCAGCTCTACCGCCTTTCCGATCAGTGTGGCGGCGGTACATTCCGTCACCAGCACGTGCACGTACTGGCCTTTCTGGAAATTTTCGCGCGGAAACACCACTACTTTATTTTGGTCGTTGCGTCCCTGCAGGTCGTCGTCCGAGCGCTTGGAGGTACTTTCTACCAGTACTTTATGAACACGCCCCACCGCCCGCTGATTGCGTTCCAGGGACAGTTTTTGTTGTAAGGCGATAATTTCCTGTAAGCGGCGTTTTTTTACGGCTTCGGGTACATCGTCCACCAGTTTTTTGGCGGCCGGGGTACCGGGCCGCTCCGAGTACGCAAACATATAGCCGTAGTCGTAGCGGGCATACTCCATCAACGAAAGCGTATCCTGGTGCTCTGCTTCGGTTTCGGTACAAAAACCCGCGATCATGTCGTGCGAGATACCACAATCTTCCCCCAGAATGGCCCGGATGCGGTCGATCTTCTGGAGGTACCAGGGGCGGTCGTAGGTACGGTTCATGAGCTGAAGTACCCGGCTGTTGCCGCTCTGGGCGGGCAGGTGGATGTACTTGCAGATGTTGTCGTACTTTTTCATGGTGTAAAGTACCTCGTCGGTGATGTCCTTGGGGTGCGACGTGCTGAAGCGCACCCGCAGGTCGGGACTCACGAGCGCTACTTTTTCCAGGAGCTGCGCAAAGGTAACGGGCGCGGCCAGGGTACTTTCAGCCCCCGCCGGGGCGGTCCATTTGTAGCTGTCTACGTTTTGGCCCAGCAGGGTTACTTCCCGGTAGCCGTTGGCAAAGAGATCCCGCGCTTCTTGTACAATCGAGAACGGATCGCGGCTGCGCTCCCGGCCGCGGGTGTAAGGTACCACGCAGAAGCTGCACATGTTGTCGCAGCCCCGCATGATGGAAATGAAGGCCGTAATGCCGTTGGAATTGAGCCGAATGGGGGAGATGTCGGCGTAGGTTTCCTCCCTGGATAAAAACACGTTGACGCCCTTCTGGCCGGTTTCGGCTTCTTCGACCAGCCGGGGCAGGTCGCGGTAGGCGTCGGGGCCGGTCACGATGTCAACCATCTTTTCTTCTTCCAGAAATTTCGCCTTCAGGCGCTCTGCCATGCAGCCAAGTACCCCAATGAGCATCCCCGGTTTTTTCTTTTTGAGGGCATTGAGGTGCTGGAGGCGGTTCCGTACTTTTTGCTCGGCGTTGTCGCGAATGGCGCAGGTATTCAAGAAAATCAGGTCGGCGTCCTGCTCGGTGGAGGTGGTAGTAAAGCCCGCCTCGCGCATCACCGACGCCACAATTTCGCTGTCCGAGAAGTTCATCTGGCAGCCGTAGCTTTCAATGAATAGCCGTTTGCCGCTGCCCCGTACAGGTTCGTTTTCGGATACCTTCACGAGGTCACAGGCCTCCTTGTCGGACTCGGTAAGTATTTTTAACGTTTCGATAACACGCTGTTCCATGGAGATAATCAAATCCAATGTACCCGCAGGTACGCTTTATTAAGAATTTACTTCGCTACTTGGCGAGTATGAGGGTACTTTTTTCAGAAACGCAAATGTACAAAATAGTTGGCAAAAACTGACAAAGTGGCAGTAAAAGGATTGCCTCTTTTTGCGTGGCCCGGGCTCGGATTTAAAAGGGGTACCCCACGCCCAGGTTGATGTTCAGGAAGTTTTTCTGACGGGTGTTAAATAGCTGTCGGAAGCGAAGCTCGTCCAGTACAAACTCCTGTAAGTAAGGGTCGTAGACGCGTATGCCAAAGTCGAACCGGAGCACAAAGTAGGAGAGGTCGTACCGGATGCCAAAGCCCGTGCCGACGGCGATTTCCCGCAGAAAATTTTTAGAAAAAGCGTCGTCCCGTCCCGACGTACCGGGGGTCGTGAGATTCCATACGTTGCCCGCGTCCAGAAAGAGGGCGTAGTTGATATTGCCGAAAAACTGCGCCAGGCGGCCCCTCAGTTCCAGATTTCCTTCCAGCAGAAAATCGCCCGGCGCTTCGACCGAAAAATTACCGGACGTCAGGCGTGGCGGGGACGAGCCGGGTCCCAAACGCCGCGGTAGCCAGGCCCGAATGCTGTTGGACCCCCCGGCGAAGAAGTACTTTTCGTAGGGAGGTACCGTACTGACCCCGTAGCTGTACACACTGCCGCTGTTGACCCGCGCCACGAAGGAAGAGTACCCCCGAATGGGCCAGTAGCGGCGGTAGTCGACGTTCCAGCGCAGGTACTGGAAAAACTGCAGGTTCCCGAATACGTTCTGGATCAGTTGCTGCTGGCCCGGAAACAAACTCAGGCTGGTACCCCCCGACTCCAGCGCTACCCGCAGGTAGTGGGCGTTGGTGGGCGCTTCCAGGAAGGAGTTGGTGTTGTGAATGAACGTAAAATTGACGTCCGAGACGAAGGATTTCCGAAAGCTATTGATGAGGTTGTTGCCCTGCTCCTGCAGGGTATCCAGCAAATTCTGAAACTCCCGGTCCAGCCGGGTGGTGTTGAGGATATTCAGGTCGATGAGCGACAGGTTGTAAAACGTACTGACCGAGGGCTGCAGCGAGTACGTCAGGGCCGACTTGACGCTGGTACGGGTGTACTCGGGCCGGTTGATGTAGTTGAAGCCCAGCCCTACCTGCGTACGGGGATTGAACCGCCCCAGCTGGTAGCGCGAAGCGCCCACGGGCAGGAGCAGCTGCGGAAAGATGAGCGACGTATTGAGGCTTACTTCCTGGCTGCGGTACAGCCGGTCGGCGTTGCTGAAGCCCGTTACGGCCTCGATGCCCCCCCGCAGGTTGACCTCAAAGTTTTCGAGGCCGTGAAAGACATTACGTACTTTGTAGGATAAATTGGCAAACGGACCCGGCGTCTGCTGCTGGATCACGTTCAGGCCCACGTCGGCCGAGAGCTGGTACTTATCCATCGGAATAACCCGAAAAAATTCCTTGAGCTGAGTGGAGCTGGAATCATAGCCGTAGTTGACAAACCGGAACTGATCCGTCAGGGACAATTGCCGCTGCGTGTCGCGCTCGTTTTGCTGACTGTACAACGCCCCCGGCCGGACCCGGATCTTGCTGTTGAGGATGCGCGGCGAAAACCGCTGGTCGGAATAGAGGTACCTGATCCCCTGAAAGCGAGTGGTGTCCCCCAGCAGCGGAAGTCCGCTGTTGGGGGGGAGTAGTTCAAAATCCACCGCTTCTACCGTGTAGGTTTTATGGCTGGCCTGGCCCGGCGGGTTGCTGACCCGCACCAGGATGTCTACCTGTTGGTAGAGACTATCCGTGGCGGGCGACACGATGGTGTCGTTGACGAGGAACGAAACATACTGACGCGAAAAACCGTAGTACCCGTTGTCGCGCAGCAGGGTTTCGATCCGGATGCGCTCCTCCTCGAAGGCGTCACCGTCGTAGCGTTTTTTAGGGATCAGCAGCGACTGCTTTTGGCTGGCGGTGAGCAGGCTGTCGATGTGGAGGTCGGGAAGCTGGTACCTGACCTGGCGGATCAGGGTAGGGCGGTTTTCGGTGATGAGGTACCTTACCCGCACCCGCTGGAAACTGGTATCGGTAGTGTGGCTAACCTGGCCTTTAAAATAGCCGTTATTGAACAGGTAGCTCTGCATCTTCTCGGCGTTGCGGCTCACTTCCTGCTCGTTGAAGTACACCGGGGGCTCGCCCAGTACCCGCATGGCAAAGTTGCCCTGCTCCACCCGGCGCCGGGCCCGCTCTATTTTCTTCCCGTAGGTGCGCTGCACTTTTTTGAGCCGGTCGGGGGCGTTTTCGAGTCCGGCGGCCTTTTGCTGGTATTCCTGGGTGATCTCCCTTAACTTGCGCTGTTTTTCTTCCCGGCTGTACACTACCTGCCCGGCCCGGTAGAGCGCCAGGTAGGGGAAGATGGGCAAACCCAGAAAACGGCGGTTTGGTTTTTGAGGAATGAGGGCTTCCAGTTCGCTGTCTTTGATGGTACTGTTTCCTTTAATGGAAGAAGTACCCAGCAGGTAGCTTCGGGCCCCATTCGTGTTCAGGCTGGGGGCACAGCCCACCAGGCCCGCCAGCAGGAAGCCCAGCAGCCCAAGTACTATCACACAACGTTCGCGGTTCAATGCTTTCAAAGAGTCAGATCAAGTATATCAATTCCCTCAAAATCAAAAAGTACCGTCAGCAGGAGCGGGCGTTTGTGGTAGAAGGTACCAAAAGCGTACTCGAGCTGCTGGACTCTGATTTTGAGGTAGAGCTGGTGGTAGCTACGGACGAATTCCGGCAAAAATACGCAAGTATTCTGTCTCACCACGCAGCAAAGGCAGAAACTGCTTCGCTTGCGGAGCTGGAGCGGCTGGGAACTTTCCAGACCAACGACTCCTGCCTGGCCGTAGCTAGAACGAAAGAGAATGCTTTTTTATGTGCCCGTCCGGGCGAATACGCGCTGCTGCTGGACGATATTCGTGACCCCGGCAACCTGGGTACGATCCTGCGCATTGCCGACTGGTACGGAATCACGAAAATTATTTGCTCCGCCAATACGACCGACCTCTACAACCCCAAGGTGATTGCAGCCAGCAAGGGCTCCTTTACCCGCGTCGCCGTTTACTACACCGACCTGCCTGCTTTTCTGGCCGCGCAGGTACTTCCCGCCCAGCACGTCGTGGGTGCCTTTCTGGGAGGTACTTCGCTTTACAAGTTCGCCTTCCCGGCGGCCGGAGGGTACCTGGTGCTAGGCAACGAGTCGCAGGGCATTGGGGCGGAAGTAGGTACCTTCGTCACCGACCGCGTCACGATTCCGCGTTTTGGCGGGGCGGAGTCGCTCAATGTGGGCATCGCTACGGCGGTACTTTGCGACAACCTGCGGCGGCAACTACCCTTGTAAGCAGTACCTTTATTAGGGCACTACATATACGACGACGCGGCCGCTTCTTCTACCATTTTCTCGGCGTTTGCTTTACCTAAGTACCTGTCAATGAAGTAATGCGCTCCGTACAGCAAAGGGGTACTTAGGATAGCAATGGTACCTTTGTAAAGGTAGTTGACGGTACCTACCGAAAGTACCTGTGTCATGCTCCAGTTGCCAAAAACGTAAAAAGCCACCGAAATAACCACAAAGCTATCGACCAGCTGCGAGAACATAGTGGACCCGGTGGCCCTCAGCCAGATATGCCGACTGCCGGTGCGTCTGCGGAGCCAGGAAAAAATGGATACGTCGAGCAGCTGGCCCAGGAGAAAAGCCGTGATGGAGCCAATCATGATCCCCAACCCCTGCCGGAAAATCCGGGAGAAGGCTTCGTTGATGTTGAAGGCGTTGCCACTGCTGTCGGTGCTATTGAGCTCAAGCCAGAACTGCGCCGGAGGCAGGTTGGTGGTGGCGTAGACCGTGATGAACATGTACACGATGAAAAGGGCCGTCAGGAAGGAGATGCGCCGCACGCCGCGCCGCCCAAAGTACTCATTGATGATGTCGGAGGTAATGAATACCACCGGCCAGTTCACCACCCCCGCCGACATGTTGAAGTCCAGCATTTGCCCACCCAGCGGGATTTGGGCGGGGTTCCAACCCATGAGCGTTTCGACGGAGAATATCTTGGTGCCAATGATTTCGGCGATCAGGGCGTTGGTTAAAAATAAGCCACAAAGGAATAGGAAAAGTCGCTGCCGTTTACGCTCAAAGGAGGCTGGTTGTTCCATGCAGAAGTGAGGGGGTAGAGTGGTTTCTAGTGGAGCAAACGCCCGAAAGACGGGATTTGGTTCCTCCACGGAGCCCGTCCGGCTATTTTATAAACGCGATCGGTTATCTTTGAAAGGGCGTGAAAAAATGTAACCATTTCCTGGGTTTTATTTTATACCTTTCTACGCCGAAAAACGCGACTCTCCCAACCCTATGAATACTGATTTTTACAAAAAAATGATTGATCAATCGATCTTAGGCTATGCCTATTGTCGAATTATTGTCAATGACCAGCAGGAACCCATCGACTATGAGTTTGTTGAAGTAAATTCCGCCTTTGAACGCCTGGCCGGCCATAAACCCGGTACGGTTTTACACCAGAAGCTCTCGGAGCTTTTTCCGGACATTCATCAGGACAATCTGGACTGGATTCGGATCTGCGGCCAGGTGGCACTCAACGACGGCAACGAAGAGCGGATGCACTACTCCAAAAGGCTCGACCGCTGGTACAAAGTGCAGATCTATTCCCCCGAGAAGTACTACTTCATAGGTACTTTCTCGGACATCACGGCCGAAATTAAAGAAAAAGAAAAGCTGGAACGCTTTTTCTCGGTGAACCTGGATCTGCTCTGCATTGCCGACAGCGAAGGGAATTTCGTCAAGGTCAATAAAGCATGGGAAACCATTCTGGGTTATCCTTCGGCGGAGCTCGAGCAGAAGAAGTTTTACGAATTCATTCATCCGGATGACTTGCCCGCGACCCACGCGACCATGCAAAAGTTAGCCAGGCAGGAGAAGGTCCACCATTTCACCAACCGGTACCGAACCAAAGACGGATCTTTCCGCTACATCGAATGGTGTTCGCACCCTTATGGTGACCTGATTTACGCCTCGGCCCGGGATATTACCGAGCGAAGACTGGCCGAAGAAGAACTTAACGTCCATAAAGACCTTTTGGATGAAACCGGAAAAATGGCCAAAGTGGGCGGCTGGGAGCTGGACGTAAAAACGCATAAGACCAAGTGGACCGAGGAAATATTTCACATTTATGAATTACCGCTTGACTTTGATTCGAACCTGGTAAACGGCATTAGCTACTACCATCCACAGGATCGGGGCATCATTGAGAATGCGGTGGAGAATGCTATGGTGAATGGGCAATCCTATGACATGGAGGTGCGCTTTATATCGGCTAAGGGAAAGCATAAATGGGTACATTGCATCGGAAAGCCGTACTATGAAAATGGAGAGATTAAAAAAATTGTAGGGGCATTTCAGGATATAACCGACCGAAAAATAACGGAGGAGAAGCTTAATAGCCTGATTGATCTGGACAACTTGATTATCAGAGCGAGCTCGGCGTTGATCCAATTGGATGAAGATTCCTTGGACGCGACGGTCAATAAGGTGCTGGAGGAGGTAGGTACTTACGCCGGCGTTGACCGCGCCTACCTTTTCGTTTTTGCCGAAGACGCCTCCACCGTCAGCAATACCCACGAATGGTGCGCGGAAGGGATTGATCCCGAAAAAGACAACCTGCAGGATATTCCTCAAGAGCTAATTCCGACCTGGATCGACACCCTGCGGGCTAAGCAGGAAGTACATATACCAGAAGTAAGCCAACTGCCCGAGAGCTGGAAGGCGGAGCGGGAGCTGCTGGAAAGCCAGGGAATCAAAACCTTGCTGGCCCTGCCCATCCTGGTAGGCTCCCAACTGTACGGGTTTATTGGCTTTGACGCCGTAAGAAATACCAAATCCTGGAACGAAACCGCCCGGCAGCTCCTGCGCGTCATGGCCGACAACCTGGGAAGTACCCTGGCTCGCCTGAAGGAAATCAAGGAGCGCAAGCAAATTGCCGAAACGCTAAAGTTGCAGATAGACGAGTTCCACGGGATTTTTAAAGCCATTCCCGATTTGTATTTCAAGCTCAACAAGGAGGGGATCATTCGAAGCTTTATGGCGGGTAAAAAATCCTTGCTTTACGCCGAACCGGAAGCCTTTCTTGGTAAAAACCTGGCGGAAGTTTTGCCACCTCCCGTAGTTGAAGCCGTGAAACAGGGTATCCAGCGGGCGCTGGACCAAAATAACCTGGTGTTGGTGGAATATTCCCTGCTGCTGCCCGACGGGGAACATATTTTCGAAGCCCGCATTCATCCGGCCGAAAACCAAAAAGTCATTGCCGTTTCGCGGGACATCACCGAGCGGAAGCGCTCGGAGGAGGCGCTCAAGGAGCAGTACAAGTTAGGAGAAGCTATTACGCGCGCCCAAACTCAATTTATAAAGCAAACCCAGGTGCGGCAGGCTTTTGAAAGCCTACTGGCCGATTTGCTATCGCTGACCCGCAGCGAATACGGATTCATTGGGGAGGTACTTTTCCGGGAGGATGGACTTCCCTACCTGAAAACCCACGCCATTACCAATATTGCCTGGAATGAAGCTACCCAAGAACTCTACGAGAATAGCGCGGCCACGGGCATGGTGTTTGACAATTTGGAGAGCTTGTTTGGCGCGGCCCTGACCACCAGAGAGCCCGTCATTTCCAACGACCCCTACCACGACCCACGCCGGGGAGGGCTGCCCGACGGCCATCCGGCTTTAAATTCTTTTTTGGCTATTCCCATTAACGTTTCCGGTCGGCTGGTCGGCATGATGGGCATCTCCAACCGGCCCGGCGGGTATACGCCCCAGCTCGTCCAGTTTTTGAAGCCCCTGACGAGCGTGATCGGGCAACTAATTGAGGCCTTGCGCGTCAAAACGGCTCAGCAAAAAGCCGAGCTGGAGTTGCAGGCGGCCAAAGAGCAAGCCGAACGGGCCAACCGGGCCAAGTCCGAGTTTCTGGCCAATATGAGCCACGAAATCCGAACGCCGCTGAACGGAGTCATTGGTTTTACCGAGCTACTGGCCAATACGCGACTGGAATCCGTACAAAGGCAATACGTACACTACGCCAATACGTCGGCGCATTCGTTGCTGGACATCATCAACAACATCCTGGATTTCTCAAAAATTGAAGCGGGCAAGCTCGAGCTGGAAAGCATCAAAACGGATGTGATCGAGCTGGTAGAACAAGTAGCCGATATCATCAAGCACAGTTCCTCCCAAAAAGGACTGGAACTCCTGCTCAACCTGGATGCCCGCGCCCCCCGGTTTATCATGACGGATCCCGTTCGTATCAAGCAGGTACTGACCAACCTGCTCAGCAACGCCGTGAAATTTACGGAAAAAGGAGAGATTGAAATAAAGCTGGAGTTTGAGCCCTCGGGCGCGTCGGAGCAGCAGGGGTACTTTGTTTTCTCGGTGCGCGACACCGGCATCGGCATCACCGACACCCAGCGCGAAAAACTCTTCAAGGCCTTCACCCAGGCAGACACCTCCACCACCCGTAAGTACGGCGGCACCGGGCTGGGCCTGGTTATTTCCAATCGGTTGCTGCAGAAAATGGATAGCGTGCTGGATCTCGAAAGCCGGGATGGCCGTGGAAGTACCTTCTCCTTTCGGTTGCTGCTTGATTTTGAAAATGGCCCTCCGCTGCTTTCGGCCGCGAGTAAGCTGGTGAAACGAGCCCTGATCGTTGACGACAACGCCAATAATCGGCTCATTTTGCAAAATACCCTCCAGCAGTGGGACATCGAGGTAGAGAGCGCGCCCAATGGACTGGAAGCCCTCGGTACGCTCGAAAAGGCGGCTTCTTTCGACGTGATCATTGTGGATTATAACATGCCCTACCTCAACGGCATCGAAACCATCCGTATGATCCGGGAAAAGCTGCGCCTGAGTCCCGGAAAGCAGCCTATCATCTTGCTCCACAGCTCCTCCGACGACCAGACGATCCATGAGGAATGCAATAAACTCGGTGTGGTGTTTCGGCTGGTGAAGCCCGTGAAGCAGAGCGAGTTGCTGCACTGCCTTCGCAATGTACGTGATAGCCAGCCCGCAAGTAGTGCGGAGGGACCCGCACTCGCCATCCCCACGGGTACGGCTGCTGCGCCCTCTGGCGTTAAGGTCCTGATTGTAGAAGATGTATCCGTGAATATGCTCCTGATTAAAACGCTCGTCGAACGGCTCGTTCCGGGGGTATTTATTGTGGAAGCCCACGACGGACTACAAGCCGTTGAGAAGGCCGGTCAATTCCAGCCCGACCTGATTTTTATGGATATACAGATGCCCCATCTGGATGGGTACGCCGCTACCCGCGAAATACGCGCACGGGAAAAAGACCAGCGGGTGCCGATCATCGCGCTCACCGCCGGGGCCATCGAAGGCGAAAAAGAACGCTGCCTGGACGCGGGCATGGACGACTACCTCACTAAGCCCATCGCGCTGCCCGCCTTGAAGCAAGTACTAAGTCAGTATATGCAGGAATTATCGTGAAGTACTTGCGCTCAGCATGGTAGCTAGCGGGCCGGGTACTTTATAAAAAAAATGTTGCTATGTTTGTAAGCACCGATTGGCTCCGCTACCGGTTTTCCTTACTATTTCAAACCTAACCCTATGAAGCAAATCCTTTCGCTCTCCATCGTCCTGCTGGGTAGTTTGCTGGCCTGCACTACCACCACCTCCGACACCCAGGAGCCGGAAGAAGGGACCGAAAACATCGAGACCTTCGCGTGCTACGCCTATACCCAAAAGCAGGATACCGTTTCGTTTCGGATCAGCATCATCGGGACCCTAGTCGTGGGTGATCTGGAGTACCGGCTCTCGGAAAAAGACCGCAACGAAGGCCTTTTCCAGGGTACCTTGTCGGGCGATACGCTCCTGGGCGACTACACCTTTCGTTCGGAAGGCGTGTTGTCGGTGCGGCAGGTGGCTTACCTCAAGAAAGGAAAGGAGCTCCTGGAAGGCTACGGCGAGGTAGAGGAAAAAGCGGGAAAGACCGTTTTTAAAAATAGAAGTACCCTCCGTTTTGGCGAAGGGATCACCTTACAGGAAGTAGATTGTGAATAGTACGATTTCCATTATTAAACTACCTTCCTAAAGGTACTTACCCCAGCACCTCTTCCACCGTACGCAGCGAAGGTACCCGGTGCGCCTCGAAGAACGCCTCGAACTTATTCATGGCCAGGTGCAGCTCTTCGGCCGTGGGCAGAAACACGATCCGGAAATGGTCGTCGCGGAAGTAGTTGAAGCCCGTACCGGCCACGACAAGTACCTTGTGCTCGCTCAGCAGGTCAAAGACAAACTGCTCGTCGTTTTTGAAATCAAACTGCGTGAGGTCAATTTTGGGGAAAAGGTACAGCGCGCCTTTGGGCCGGACGCAGCTAAGGCCCGGAATGGCCGTGAGGCGCTCGTAGACAAGGGTCATCTGCTTGTGCAGACGGCCCGTAGGTAGTACCAGGTCTTTGATGCTCTGGTACCCGCCCAGGGCCGTCTGGATCGCAAACTGCGTGGGTACATTGGCGCAAAGCCGCATACTGGCCAGGAACAAAATCCCCTCAATGTAAGACTTGGCGTACTGCTTGGCCCCGCTCAGGATCATCCAGCCGCCCCGGAAGCCCGCCGCGCGGTAGTTTTTGGAAAGCCCGCCGAAGGTCACGCAGAGCGTGTCGTGTACGAGCGTGGCCATGGGGTAGTGTACGGCCCCGTCGTAGAGAATCTTGTCGTAAATTTCGTCCGAAAAAATAATGAGGCCGTGGGTTTCGGCAATGCGCGCGATGCGCTCAAGTACCTCCCGGTCGTAAACGGCCCCGGTGGGGTTGTTGGGGTTGATCAGCACCAGGCCGCGCGTGCGGGGCGTGATTTTGCTCTCCAGGTCATCGAGGTCGGGGTTCCAGTCGGCGGCCTCGTCGCAGACGTAGTGGACGGGCTTGCCGCCGCTCAGGGCCACGGAGGTAGTCCAGAGCGGGTAGTCGGGCGAGGGTACCAGGATTTCGTCGCCGGGGTTGAGCAGGGCCTGCATCGACAGCAAGATCAGCTCACTCACGCCGTTGCCAATAAAAATATCGTTGATCTCGACGTTCGGGATGCCCAGCGTTTGGGTGTAGTGCATCACCGCCTTGCGCGCCGGAAAGAGGCCGCGCGAGTCGGAGTAACCCTGCGCGTTGCGGATGTTCATGATGATGTCGTGCACGATCTCGTCGGGCGCGTCGAAGCCAAAGGGGGCCGGATTACCGATGTTCAGATTGATGACTTTATAGCCTTGACTTTCCAGTTCGAGGGCTTTTTCGTAGACCGGGCCGCGGATGTCGTATTTGAGTGGCTCGAGGCGTTTGCTTTTCTGAAATTCCATCGGATAATGCTCGGAACGGCCGGAGCGATACCCGCCGTCGTTTTAGTACGTATTTTTACAAAGCCAAATATACAAAAAATGTGGAGTACGCCTTCTCCTTGACCCCAAGGGTACTTATTATTTGCTCAGCAAACGTACCCACGAGCCCGCAAGGCCGACGGTTTTTCTTTTACATATAAAGCCGAAACTTAGAAAGCCAGGCGTTAGAAGTACCGGCCGGGGTACTTTAAAGAGGGTACTTTACTTCGTTGTATTTTCATGAAAAATCGAATGCTAGTGGTAGGCCTGGGGGTACTTTTGGCGGCTCTTTTTGCTTTTACGTATTCCAAAAAAGAAACCCGTAAGGTACCTGCCAAACCCAACTTCATCTTTATCCTGGCCGATGACCTGGGCTACGGCGACCTCGGCTGCTACGGCCAAAAGCGCATCCAAACTCCCCACCTGGACCAAATGGCCGCCAACGGGGTGAGGTTCACCGATTTTTACACCGGAAGTACCGTCTGTGCTCCCTCGCGCTGCGCGCTTATGACGGGCAAGCACATGGGCCACGCCTACGTACGCGGCAACGGTGAGATCCCCCTGCGGGCCGAGGACGTGGTTATACCGGAGCGGCTGAAAACCGTGGGCTACACCACGGGTATGTTTGGGAAGTGGGGCCTGGGGCTGGCCGGAAACGCCGGCGCGCCGCCCCTCAAAGGCTGGGACGAGTTTTACGGCCACACGCACCACGTGGCGGCGCACTTCCAGCGTCCCGACTCGCTCTGGACCATCCGCGACGGCCAGTTGGTGCCGGAAGCCCAGCCGAAGGGTACTTTTGCCAACGAGGTTTTTACCAATAAAGCCCTTGCGTTCCTGCAGGACCACCAGAAGGAGCCGTTCTTTCTGTACCTGGCTTTCACCATCCCGCACGCCGAGCTGCATTTGCCCCCCAAGTACCTCGCTCCCTACCTCGACCAAAACGGACAAAGTACCTTTGCGCCCGAAAAACCCTGGGCCGACGGCCAGCACTACGGCGGACAGCCCAACCCCAAAGCGGCCTACGCCGGGCTGGTGACGTCCATCGACGACTACGTGGGTAAGGTACTTCAAAAACTCAAAGCGTTGGGACTGGAAGAAAACACCGTAGTGCTATTTGCCAGCGACAACGGCACCCACGTCGAAGGCGGACGAACGTCCGCCGACGTGGAGTACTTTCAAAGCAGCGGCCCGTTGAGGGGCGTTAAGCGCGATCTGTACGACGGCGGCATCCGGACGCCGCTGCTGGTGCAGTGGAAGGGCCACGCGCCCCGCGGCAAGGTAAGCCGCCACGTAGGGGCGTTTTGGGATGTACCCGCCACGCTCTACGAGCTGGCTGGGGCCGCAGCGGGGGCCGAACTGGACGGAATCTCGCTGGTACCTTCCATTTTGCAGAAAGGTACCCAGCCCCGGCACGAGTACCTCTACTGGGAGTTTTACGAGCGCGGCTTCGACCAGGCCGTGCGGCAGGGGGACTGGAAGGCCGTCAAGCAGCGCGACAAAGGGAATACCCTTGAGCTCTATAACCTCAAAACCGACCCCGGCGAAACCCAGAACGTGGCCGCTAAGTACCCCGAGCTAGTAGCCCGCCTGGAGCAAATCCTGCGGCAGGCGCACGTGAAGTCACCCATTTTTCCGTTGGCCAAAAAATAAAGAGCAGGTACTTTACCAAAAAAACCAGCCGACCGGAGTAAAGTACCCCCGGTCGGCTGGTTTGTGGTAAAAAGTACCCCAGGTACCTTTATTTTTGCTTGGCCTGGTAGGTGGGGATGTCTTTTTCCTGCAGGTTGAAATGCTTCTTCACCTCTTCGTAGTTGCTCATGTCCACGGCCGCCTGGCGACCGTTCGCAGCAAAGTCGGCGGGTAGTACCACCACCCGGAAGCGCTGGTTTTGGGTCCACTGCGAGGCCAGCCCACTCAGGTTGAACTGGGCGTCGATGAACACGCTCACGTCCAGGAAGGAGTGGTCGAAGCTATATTGCATCAAGCCCTGGGGCAGAAAAACCGTCTGGGGCAAAAGGCGATACACCGGCACTGGAGCCTGGCCGGGGTCTTGTACGGTTTCCCAGAGGCGGTACACAAACACCGCGTCGGTATCAAATACTTCCAGCTCCGCGGGCGGGAAATCGAAGTAGATCCGGTAGTCGTTGTTGGCGTTGAAGCTTCCGGTAATATCAAATACCGCGCTGAGTACATTGGTACCTTGCGGGCCCTGCGGGCCGGGGAGCCCTTCGGGACCTACCGGGCCTTGCGGGCCCTGGCAGCTCCACGTAACCAAACTACCTACACAGAGTAAAGCAAACAGTATTTTTTTCATGGCCGTTGAATGGGGATTAGTTGGATGTAAAGGGACACATTTGGGTTTTAGATGGTGCTACTGCACCTTGGTTTAACCCCGCAAAGGCTTTTTTATTGTTTGGCCTTCCCGCGCCTTCGGGGGGGTACCTTATAACTCCTTCATCCCTAGGGTTGTTTAACGGCTACGCGTCCATCCTTTTTTAGGTACTTTTTATTCAACGGAAGTACCTCCGCCTCCCAATCCCGCGCCCCAGGTACCCCGGAGGCAGCCTGCCGCTGGGAAAGTACCTCTGTGCCCGCGCTACCGTTCATAAAATTCCCTGAACCGGGCGGAGGGCATTTGGGTTATATAGGCTACATTTGACGATTACCAACTAAACCTACATCAACTATGATCAACCGCAAGGCCACCGCCGTTTGGAACGGGTCCGGAAAAACCGGGAAAGGCGTCGTAAGTACCCAAAGTACCGTACTTAGCGAAACGCAATATTCGTTCAATACCCGTTTTGAAGAAGGCGTAGGGACCAATCCTGAAGAGCTTATCGCCGCCGCCCACGCCAGCTGCTTTGCCATGAAGCTCAGCTTCGTGCTCAATGAGGCTGGTTTTACCGCCGATGAGCTGCACGCCACGGCTACCGTTTCGCTGGACCCCGCCAAAGGAGCCGTTACCAAAAGCCACCTGGTACTTAAGGCTAAAGTACCCAACCTTGACGCCGAGCGGTTTGAACAACTTGCCGCCGATGCCAAGGAAAATTGCCCCATTTCCAAACTCCTCAACGCCGAGATTACGCTGGATGCAGAATTCATCGCCTAGCTAGTGGTGGATGACAGAAAACTCAAAACCCGTCGATTGGCGGGTTTTTTTATAGATTATTTTATTTATAATAACTAAATATAGATATATAATTCTATATTTGGAGCATGAACTACTATGAGGTACTTACGGGTGATGTGGTCAACTCGGCTTCGCTGAGCCACGCGCAGCGGACGGAGTTGAAGGCGCTCTTTGACCAGCTGGCAGGTACCTCGGCGGGTACTTACGAGTACTTTATTCGGGGCGATAGCTTCCAGGTACTTCTGCGGGCGGAAGCACTGCGGGAAGCGCTGCGCATCAAGACTTTGCTGCACTTCCGGCTGTCGGTCCGGGTCCGGATCGCGATTGGCCTCGGAGCGGTGGAGTACCGGCGCGAAAAACTAGCTGATTCGGACGGCGAAGCCTTTCGCTTGTCGGGCCGCGCACTAGATGACATGAAAGTACACAACCAGCTGCTGCGCCTAAGTACCCCCGCGCACTGGGCGCAGGCCGAGTGGGCTCGGGCCGAATGGGCCATTCACAGCCAGGTACTTGACTACCTCGAATGGAGCCGGAGCGAGTCGCAGTCGGAAGCGCTGTACTGGCTGCTCCAGCACAAAACCCAGCAGGAAATAGCCCGGCAGATCGGGATCTCGCAACCTTCCGTGCACAGCCGCGCCCGGGCGGCGGCCTGGCCCCTGGTGGAGGTATTTTTGCGGCGCTACGCCGAGCTGGGAATGGCTTTATCTACCCTGAATCCTACAAGTACCCATGACGACCTTCTTTGAGCCCCTGCAAGGGGTGCTGCTCGTAAAGTTGCTGGTGGCTCACCTGCTCACCGATTTTTTTCTGCAACCTAGTCGCTGGGTGGAAGACAAGCAAGTACGAAAGGTGCGGTCGGTCAAGCTGATCTACCACGTGCTGCTGACGGGCCTCGGGGCCGGGCTGGCCTCGGGCAGCGTAGGGCTGGCGGTTTTTGTGGCACTGACGCACTACGCCATTGATTTGGGGAAAGTGTACAGTCGTCGGCAGGGGCTGGGGGTTTTCCTGCTGGACCAGCTGCTGCTGCTGGTGGGCTGGCTGTACGTAACCGACGGCTTCGAAAACCTGGCCAAACTAGGTACCTGGGCCAATGCCAACCTGAAGCTGTGGGCGGTGCTGGGTACCTACCTGCTGGGCACCTACCCGTTGGGAATACTCATCGGCATGGCTACCAAAAGCTGGCGGGAGCAACTAAAAAAACCACGTCCATCGCTGAGTGAAGCGGGGAAGTGGATCGGGATGCTGGAGCGTACGCTCATCTTGACTTTTTTACTCGGCAACCATTTTGAGGCCATCGGGCTACTTATCGCCGCCAAAGCGTTGCTACGCTTCAAAGACGACGATTTACTGCTCACCGAGTATGTACTCATAGGTACCTTGCTCAGCTTTACGGCCACCATTTTGCTGGGGCTGGGGCTGCGGGCCCTGCTGCTGGCGTAGCGTTAGGCTACTTTGTTGTACTTAAACTTAAAGAACAAGATCAGCAGCGACAGCAGCAGGGTTACGGCGTTGGCCGCTACCACGGGGAAGGAGTTAGTCATGATGCCGTAGGCGAGCCACATAAATACGCCCAGGGTGAAAAGAAGGAACATGGCCAACGAAACGTCCTTGGCCGATTTCGTTTTGTAAATTTGTAAAACCTGAGGGATAAAGGCCAGGGTGGTCAACAGACCCGCCACGTAGCCTACTGTTTCTAACATAGTACTTGAATCATTTGATTACGTTTCAAATATAATGGAAAAGTAATACGAAATGTTCCGTACGGAGCTGCTAATGTTGGAAAAATACAACAACTGAATTATTTAAGATAAGATTGCTCAGGCTTTGACCAAAAGGGTACCCAGAATTCGGGTGAAATCGCTGATGCGGGAGGGCTTGGTGATAAAAGCCTGAGCGCCGCCCTGAAGGGCTTGGTCGACGTAGATTTGTTCCGAGGACGTAGAATATAGGTAGACGGGAATGGTTTCCCAGCCGGGCTCTTTCCGGATTTCGGCCAGGCACTGCAGGCCGTTGAGCTTGGGCATGTTGAGGTCAATGAAGATGTAGTCAGCAACTACTGCTCCGCTTCGGATCAGGCTCAGGGCATCGACGGCATTATTTGCAAAGGTACTTTGGTAGTTTTGACCCAGTTCTCCCAGCGCGATAGAAAAAATTTCCTGATCGTCGAGATCATCTTCTATAACAAGGCAAGTCACCAAGGTAGTTAGCTATTTGTAGCGTATTTCTATAACGTGCGCAGGGCCAACAGAATCTGTTTTAACCCTACTATATACGTCTAACTACAATAAGGCACCTAATGTTGTGGCTTGGTGAAGAAAAGTACCCGGAATAAAAAAAAGCCCCAAACACCAGAGCGGCATTTGGGGCTTTGGGCTAAGGGTACTTATACGTGAGAGAAAGCCGGATTGAACATGGAAACGGCCTTGGCTTCCAGCAGCGACTCGCCCATGAGGTACTCATCCACGGCCCGGGCGGCTTCACGTCCTTCGCTGATGGCCCACACCACAAGCGACTGGCCGCGTCGGCAGTCGCCGGCGGTAAATACTTTTTCCTGGGTAGTTGTCTGGTAGTTGGTGGCTTTGATGTTTCCCCGTTCGTCAAATTCGACTCCCAGGTCATGCAGTAGTCCTTCTGGCTGGGGGTACAGGAAGCCCGCCGCCAGCAGCGCCAGCTCACAGGGGATTTCCTCCTCCGAGCCGGGTACTTCTTTCATTTGCATCCGGCCGGTTTCGGGGTCTTTTTGCCAGTCCAGTCGCACCATTTGCAGCGCCCGCAGGTTTCCGTTTTCGTCGCCCAGAAACGCCTTGGTGTTGATGGACCAGTGGCGCTCGCAGCCTTCCTCGTGCGAGGTAGAGGTGCGGAGCATCATGGGCCAGTGGGGCCAGGGGGTCGTTACGTCGCGGTCGGCGGGAGGCATGGGGAGCAGCTCGATCTGCGTCACCGACTTGGCCCCGTGGCGGTTGGAAGTACCTACGCAGTCGGAGCCGGTATCGCCCCCGCCAATCACGATCACGTTTTTGTCGGTAGCCCACAGCTCGCCTTGGGCGTAGGCGACGCCCCGGTGGTCTTTTTGGGGCTCAATACCCGCCACGCGCTTGTTTTGCTGGCTCAAAAACTCCATGGCAAAATGAACGCCTTTAAAGTGCCGCCCTTCGATCTTGAGGTCACGCGGTACGGTAGAGCCCATGGTCAGTACCACGGCGTCGAAGTCGCGCAGGAGCTCGTCGCTGGTAATATCCACGCCCACGTTCACGCCCGTCCGGAACTCGACACCTTCTTGCTGCATCACTTCCAGGCGGCGGTCAATGACCCGTTTCTCGAGCTTGAAGTCAGGAATGCCGTAGCGCAGCAGCCCGCCGATCTGGTCGGCCCGCTCAAAGAGCGTCACGCTATGGCCCGCCTGGTTGAGCTGCGCGGCGGCGGCCAGTCCGGCGGGGCCGGAGCCTACTACGGCCACTTTTTTGCCGGTGCGTTTGCGGGGCGCACGGGCCTGAACCAGGTTCAGCTCGAAGGCTTTTTCGGCAATAGACTTCTCTATGAACTCAATGGCTACAGGGGGCTTATTGATCCCCAGCACGCAGGACGCCTCGCAGGGAGCCGGGCAGATCCGCCCCGTAAATTCGGGGAAATTGTTAGTGGAGGCCAGGATCTCGTACGCCAGGGCCCAGTTGCCATCGTACACGGCGTCGTTGAATTCAGGAATGATGTTGCCGAGCGGACAGCCGTTATGACAGAACGGAATGCCGCAGTCCATGCAGCGGGCCGCCTGCTGTTTGGAGGTATCTTCACTGAAGGGTGTTTCAATCTCATTATAGTCCCGCAGGCGCTCTTCTACGCTACGCTTTTTGGGTAATTCGCGATCAAATTCTAAAAAACCGGTGGGCTTTCCCATACCTATTTATCTACTTAAACGAGGAATATAACAATGTTAAAAATAAAAACAGCCGTAAACTTACTCGTGATCAATGTCCACAACGATGTCCTTGTACACTACGTTTTTGTCGGCGATCTGCTGTGACAGCGTAATGCCACGGCTGGCCAGCGCCTCTTTGAAGTCGTTGGGAAGTACCTTCACGAACTGCTTGATGGCGTCGTCCCAGTTTTGGGTGAGCTGGAAGGCCACGTTGCTGGTGGTGTACTGGAAATGCTTTTCCACGAATTCCCGCAGGATGTGCTGATCTTCTTCGTTCAGAGGCGTAACGGACACCATCTCGTAGTTGACCTTTTCGCTGAAGTCTCCGTCTTTGTCCCATACGTAGGCCACCCCGCCCGACATCCCGGCGGCAAAGTTGCGGCCCGTGCTACCAAGTACCACGGCCACGCCGCCCGTCATGTACTCGCAGCCGTGGTCACCGGTACCTTCTACCACCACTTTGGCTCCGGAGTTCCGTACGCAGAAACGCTCCCCGGCGGTACCCCGGATGTAGGCTTCGCCGGACGTAGCGCCGTAAAAGGCTACGTTACCGATGATGATGTTGTCTTCGGGCTTAAACTTGGCGTCGCGGTCGGGGTAGACGATCAGCTCCGCCCCGCACAGGCCTTTGCCGAAGTAGTCGTTGGCGTCGCCTTCGAGCTCCAGGCGCAAGCCCGAGGTATTAAAGGCTCCGAAGCTTTGCCCGGCCGTTCCTCTGAACTTGAAATGAATGGTCCCTTTGGGCAGGCCGGGGCCGCCGTAGCGCTTGGATATCTCGTTGGAGAGCATATTGCCAACCGAGCGGTTGAGGT
Organism: Rhabdobacter roseus; assembly: GCF_014202275.1. Taxonomy (GTDB): domain Bacteria; phylum Bacteroidota; class Bacteroidia; order Cytophagales; family Spirosomataceae; genus Rhabdobacter; species Rhabdobacter roseus. The sequence goes on from NZ_JACHGF010000002.1 coordinate 246,674, forward strand.
TGTTGATCACAAACTCCCCGTAGGCTTCTTCGGATTTTTCCAGGGCCGGTTTAGCGGTTTCGATGAGCTTCCAATCCAGTACCGCGTCGATGCCGTGGTCTTGCTCTTCCTGCTTAAACTGCGCCACGTCCATGCCGGACTCTTCCTTGTGCAGGATAGCCCCAAAGTTCAGGTTCTTGTATTTCCAGTGTTTCAGGTCGCTGCGGGGCTCTAGGTATTGGGCCTGGCCTACCATTTCTTCGATGGTCCGGAAGCCCAGGTTGGCCATGATTTCCCGCAGCTCCTGCGCCATGAACGTAAACATGTTCACCACGTGCTCGGGCTTGCCCGTAAAGAGCGCGCGGAGCTCTTTGCGCTGCGTGGCTACCCCCACGGGGCAGGTGTTGAGGTGGCACTTGCGCATCATGATGCAGCCCGCGGCTACCAGCGCGGCGGTGGCTACGCCCCATTCTTCGGCCCCCAGCAGGGCGGCTACGGCCAGGTCGCGCCCGGTGCGGAGTTGCCCGTCGGCCTGGACGGTTACGCGGCCTCTTAGCTTGTTCTTTACCAGCGTTTGGTGGGTTTCGGCCAGGCCCAGCTCCCAGGGCAGGCCGGCGTGACGGATGGAGCTCAGCGGCGAGGCCCCGGTACCGCCGTCGTGCCCGGCGATCAGGATGTGGTCGGCGTGGGCCTTGGCTACTCCGGCCGCAATGGTACCTACGCCCGCTTCGGACACCAGCTTCACGCTGATGCGGGCGGCGCGGTTGGCATTTTTGAGGTCAAAGATCAGCTGCGCCAAGTCCTCGATGGAGTAGATGTCGTGGTGGGGTGGGGGCGAAATAAGCCCTACGCCCGGCGTGGAGTGGCGCGTGCGCCCGATCCAGTCGTCTACTTTGTGGCCGGGTAGTTGCCCGCCTTCGCCGGGCTTGGCGCCCTGGGCCATTTTTATCTGAAGCTCCTGGGCGTTGGTAAGGTAGTGGCTAGTGACGCCAAAGCGCCCTGAGGCCACCTGCTTGATGCCGGAGTTGAGGTTATCACCGTTTTCGAGGGGTTTGAAGCGAAGTTCGTCTTCGCCACCTTCACCCGAGTTGGACTTCCCGCCAATGCGGTTCATGGCTACGGCCAGGGTCGTGTGGGCCTCCCAGGAAATGGAGCCAAAGGACATGGCTCCGGTAGCAAAGCGCTTAAATATGCTTTCGATGGGCTCTACTTCGTCCAGGGGAATGGGGGTACTTTTCTTGAAGCGCAACAAGCCCCGAAGCGTCATGGCCTTTTGGCTCTGGTCGTCGATCAGCTTGGAGTACTTCTTGAAGAGCTCGTAGCTGTTCGTTTTGGTCGAATGCTGGAGGAGGTGGATCGTCTGCGGGTTAAAGATGTGCGCTTCGCCGCGTTGTTTCCATTGGTAAAAGCCTCCCACTTCCAGCCGGGGACTTAGTACGGGCTTTTCGGGATAAGCCACCTTGTGCCGTACCTGTACTTCCTTCGCAATTTCGTTGATGCCCATCCCGCCAATGCGCGAGATGGTACCCGTAAAGTACTTGTCAACGACCTCTTTATTAAGCCCCAGGCATTCGAAGATCTGCGCACCCTGGTAGGACTGGAGCGTGGAGATTCCCATTTTGGAGAAAATCTTCAGGAGCTCCTTGTTCACCGCCTTGATGTAGTTGGTATGCAGCTTCTCGTCCGTATAGGCGCCTTCGATCAGGTTTTTCCGGTTCATGTAGGAAAGCGTCTCGAACGCCATGTAGGGGCACACGCCCGATATGCCGTAGCCGATCAGCGTGGCGTAGTGGTGCGTTTCCCACACATCACCTACCTCGGCCAGCAGTCCCACTTTGCCACGTAAGCCCTTCCGGATCAGGTAGTGATGCACGGCCGATACGGCCAGCAAGGAAGGAATGGGCGCGTGGTCGGAGTCGATGGCGCGGTCGGACAGAATCAAAATTTCGAAACCGTCTTCGATGGCGTCTTCGGCGTAGCGGCAAATCCGCTCCAGGGCTCTTTCGAGGGCTTTTCCGCCTTCGTCGGCCTTGAAGTAAATGTTGATGGTTTTGGCCTGGAAATGATTTTTATCCACAAAGCGCAGCTTGTCGAACTCCTCGATGGTAAGTACCGGGTGCAGGAGCTCGATCTGGCGGCAGTGCTGGGGCGTTTCGGTCAGGATGTTCTCCGTGGCTCCCACAAACGAGATCAGCGACATGATGGACCGCTCCCGAATGGAGTCAATGGGCGGGTTGGTGACCTGCGCAAACAGCTGCTTGAAGTAGTTCGAGAGGTGCTGGCTCTGCTCGGAAAGAATGGCCAGCGGCACGTCGGTACCCATGGAGCCCACGGCTTCCTTGCCTTCCTGGGCCATGGGGGCCAGGATCATGCGTAAGTCTTCGGACGTAAATCCAAAGGCCATCTGACGCTTCAGGAGCGAGTGGTCTTCGTACTGGCGGTAAGTACGGATGGGTTGGTTCAGGTCATCAACGCGGAGCTTGAATTCATCGAGCCACTCCTGGTAGGGTTGGCGCGAGCAAATATCGGCTTTAAGTTCTTCGTCGGGGATGATGCGTCCCTGCTCCATATCGACCACGAACATCCGGCCCGGCTGGAGGCGTCCTTTCATCACTACCCGCGCCTGATCGACGTCAAGTACCCCCGCTTCCGACGCCATGATGACGGTGTCGTCGTCAAGTACCCAGTAGCGCGAGGGGCGCAGGCCGTTGCGGTCGAGGGTAGCACCCACGATTTTTCCGTCGGTAAATGAGATGGAAGCCGGGCCGTCCCAGGGCTCCATGATGGCCGCGTGGTACTCATAAAAGGCCTTCCGGACGGGGTCCATCTGTTCGTTGCCGTCCCAGGCTTCGGGCACGAGCATCATCATGACGTGGGGTAAGGTACGTCCCGAGAGGTACAGCAGCTCGATGGCATTATCCAGGTTGGCGGAGTCGGACTGCTTCGTGTCGCAGATGGGCAGGATCATGTCCATCTCCTCTTTGGTAAAGTACTCGGAGCTGAAGGACCGCTCGCCCGCCCGAATCCAGTTGACGTTGCCTTTTACGGTGTTGATCTCGCCGTTGTGGGCAATGTACCGAAACGGCTGCGCCAGCTTCCAGGAAGGGAACGTATTGGTAGAAAAACGCGAGTGGATCACGGCAAAGGCCGACACCACCGACTCGTTTTCGAGGTCAGGGAAGTAGTATTTGAGCTGGGCGGTGGTCAATTGCCCTTTGTACGAGATCGTTTGGCTGGAAAGCGACGAATAGTAAAAATGGTCCTTGGCGCCCTTCACCTCGGCAATGAGCCGGGTGGTGATCTGGCGCAGGATGTAGAGCTTCCGCTCAAAGGCGAGGTCGTCTTCCAGGTGGTCGGGACGCTTGATGAAAAGCTGCTCCACGTGCGGCTCTACCGACAGCGAGCCTTCCCCCAGCGTATCGTTGAGGGTAGGTACTTTGCGGTACCCGAGCAGGGTCATGCCCAGTTTTTTGATTTTCCGGTTCAGGAGATCCCGGCATTCTTCGCGCACGGTTTCGTCACCGGGAAAGAAAATCATCCCTACCCCGTACTCGCTCGCGGCGGGTAGTTGAAAGCCCAGGGCGGTACATTCTTCCACGAAGTACTCGTGCGGGATCTGAATCAGGATGCCCGCGCCGTCGCCCGTATTGGGATCACAGCCACAAGCCCCGCGGTGGTCCATCCGTTCCAGCATGTGGATGGCATCCGCCACAATCTGGTGGGATTTTCGCCCTTTCATATTGGCACGAAAACCAATCCCGCACGCGTCGTGCTCAAACTCGGGGCGGTAGAGCCCTTGTTGATCTGTTACTACTTCTGACATTCGTATTCGGTTAAAAATAGAGGTACTTACATTCTAGACTTATGAATATTGGCAACGTTCGGCTTACTTGCAAATGAGGATGCAAAAATCAAAGCAGAACGGATACTGGAGATAGTGATGAAGCAAATTGATGCAAGATAATAAGAAAAAATATTTGGTTAAATAGGCAATTGGCAAAATATTATTGATGTAGTATAAAGTTGCTAGTTAATTTATACTATATGTGAAAATAGTAATAAACTTTCCGTAACGAGTCCCAGGAGGGGTACTTGATCGCTTTCAGACGGCAGCAAAAAGGGGGTTACTTGTTGTCGGAAACCAGCGTGTGCGGAAGATTCGCGATGTCGAAAACCTGGCCTTCTACGGCCATGACGGTGTTGGGGAAAATAGCCTGGGCTTCGGCCAGGGAAGGCTGGGGGTCCGGGTAGCGGGAAGAGAGGTGACCAATGAGCAGCTGACCCACCCCGGCGTCGCGGGCAATGGTAGCGGCCTGCCAGGCCGTGGAGTGGAACGTCTTCTCGGCCAGCTCGCTGAGGTCGGTCAGAAAGGTGGCTTCGTGGTAGAGGGCATCCACGCCCCGTATATAAGGTACCAGCTCCGGCCAGTAAAGAGTATCGGAGCAGTAGGCGTAGGCGCGGGGCCTGGGTGGAGGGAGCGTGTAGTCTTCGTTTTTATAGAGCAAAGTACCCCGCTCATCCAGTACATCCTGCCCTTCTTTCAGGAGCCGGATGTGCTCGTAGTGGATGGTGTCGGGGAGCTTATCTTTTTGGATGGACCGGAGCCGTTTTCGTTCGCGAAAAAGAAAGCCGGTACAAGGTACCCGGTGGCGGAGGGGGAGCGTTTCGACGGTTACGTTCGCCGTGGACCAGAGGGGGCCGGGCCGGTCGGGGTCGGTTTCCTGAAAATGCAGCGGGTAGGTGAGCTGGGTACCCGACTGCCGGAATACCTCGGGCAGGATCTCGCCCAGCCCGCGGGGACCAAACAGGTACAGGTCTTTGGTCCTTCCGCCCAGGCTGAGGGTATTGAGCAAGCCAAAGAGCCCAAAGTAGTGGTCGCCGTGCAGGTGGGTGATAAAAATGGAGGAAAGCCGCCCCAGCCGCACGTGGGCTTCCAGGAGGCGGTATTGGGTACCTTCGCCGCAGTCGATCAAAAAATGCTCATTCCCAACCGTAAGCAGTTGGGAAGAGGGATGACTTCCCATGACCGGAAAAGCCGAACCGGAGCCTAGTATGGTAACCTGGAATGTCAACGTGCGTGAATAAATAGTAGGGGTATAAGTCCCTGGTTAAACGTCTTTGGTTTCGCTGACGCCATCATAGTCTTCGTCGTCATAGTCATCGTCACCGGCACCGAATTCATTTTCCAGGTCGTTCATAAACACGGCGTCCACGGCTTCTTCCAGGGTAGGCAGAATGGTCAGGTCGGGAATTTTGGAGTCAGCCAGCAGATCCTCAAAGTCCTCGTCCTTGGTAATCACCACCAGAATACCCAGGTCGTTGATGCACAGTCGGTTGACCTTCCGTAGTACAATCACCCCGTTGCTATCGAGGGTTTTGGTTTCGTTCATGGCCACGATCAGGTTATGGTACCCTTCCCGAAATAGTTTCCGGACCAATTCTTCAAAGGTAGTAGGTACCTCCTCGGCAAAGGCTACTTCTTTGAGATCAATGAGGGCGTACTTCTCGCTTCGTTCCAGTTTGTAGTTCATTCGTGCTGTAAGGTTTATTAAAGAATAACGGGAGGTTTGACTAGGCTTTTGCGGGTGCTCCTATTGCGAAGTTAAGGAAGCTAGAATATTTTCTTCAATACGACGCAAAATATCTACACTGTCGGCTTTCTCAAAAAGCTTGCCTGCTACCTTTTCGTAGAGCTCAATGTACCGCTCCGAGATCAGGCTGATGCGCTGGTCGTCCATGGTAGGTACCTGCTGGCCCTCTTTGCCCTGAAAGCCGTTCTCGATGAGCCATTCGCGCACAAATTCCTTTGAAAGCTGCTTTTGGGGCAGGCCCTGCCGCTGGTTTTCCTCGTACTGGTCCAGGTAAAAGTACCGGGACGAGTCCGGCGTATGAATTTCGTCGATCAGGTATATGCGGCCGTCCAGTTTCCCAAATTCATACTTGGTATCTACCAAGATCAGGCCTTGAGCGGCGGCCATGTGGGTACCTCTCTCAAATAGCGCCAGCGCGTACCGCTCCATCTGTTCGTATTCGTCGGCAGGTACGATGCCCTGCGCCAGGATCTCCTCCCGCGAAATATCCTCATCGTGCCCTTCGTGCGCTTTGGTGGTCGGGGTCAGGATGGGCTGGGGTAGTTTGTCGTTTTCTTTGAGCCCCTCGGGCAGGATTACGCCGCACACGCTGCGTCGGCCGGCCCGGTACTCCCGCCAGGCGTGCCCGGCCAGGTACCCTCGCACCACCATCTCCACGGCGTAGGGCTCGCAGCGACGCCCTACGCCCACGTTGGGGTCGGGGGTACTTAGGAGCCAGTTGGGCACGATGTCGGCCGTGGCTTGCAGAAAGTGCGCCGCCAGCTGGTTCAGTACCTGGCCTTTGTAAGGAATGGGGCGGGGCAGGATGACGTCAAAGGCCGAGATCCGATCCGTGGCGATCATGACGAGGCGGTCGGAGAAGGAGTATACATCGCGCACCTTGCCGCGGTAAAAGCCGGTTTGGCCGGGAAATTCAAAGTTGGTTTCTTGAATGGCATTCATAGCAGAAGTAGGTAGTTGATAAGGGTAGTTGTCCGCGGGCGGCAGGTTGTTGTTGTCACAGAAAAAAAATCACCACTCGGTTTTGGTACTGCGGCTGGCTTGCGTGCTGTATTGGCGGCGGCGGAGCTGGTAGATGTACTGCATTTCGTTGGTTTTCATGGCGTCCAGAATGGCCCGCGCCTGGTCTTCAGACATGTTGAGCTGTTTGAGTTGGTTCAGAAGCTGTTCCCGTTGTTCTACCTGCTCCGGCGACTGCCCCTCTTCGGTGGGTGGGGAAGTACCTTCGCTGGCGGGAGGCTGTTCCTTGGGCGGCGGATTATCGGTGGGTTCCGTCGGGGGGATTTGCCCGGAAAAACGCTCTTTTAACAGCTCGTAATTAAACCGGGCCCGGTCGTTATCGGGGTTTTGCCGAAGGGCCGTTTTCAGGCGGCTGAGCGCTTCCAAGGTGTCTTTTTGGGGTGCGGAGGCGGCGATCAGGGCCAGTTGGGCATTGGCTTCTGAGGCTACCTCCAGATCTTCCACCCGAATCAGGAGCCCGTAATGCCGTTTGGCTTCGGATTGGTTACCTAGCTGGTAGTAGGCGTGGGCCAGGTTGAGGCGGGCGGCGGCTTCGGAAAAGATCGACCCGTACGTAATGCGCCGGTACAGGTCTGCTGCGGCCGGGTAGTTTCCTTGTGCGTAGGCTATTTCCGCCTGGGTTTTGGCACGATTACGGTCGGTAATGGCTTCAAAGGAACGGTTATCCCAGATCCAGAGGAGTAAGTAGAGCAAAAAGGTGGTCATATAGGAAGCGCGTTCGGGCCGTAAAAATAGTAATTGATGTTTATAGTCGGAACGTACGGACCGTGATTAGCACATCAATGGCCAGAAATAGCAGCGCAATGCCCAAAAAATAGTAGTATTTATTGCTGGCTACCGTCACCACCCGGCTGTCGATCACTTGTCCGGAAAGGGCGTTGAGATCGGCCAGCAAGCGCCCCAGGTCGTTGCGTTTGTTATTGAGCTCGTAGTAGGAGCCGTTGGTTTGCCGGGCTATTCGCTGAAGGCCTTTGGGGTTGAGCTTGGTTACTACGATGTCGCCGTCGTCGTCGCGCAGGGGCTCGCCATCCACCGGGATCGTCCCGCCCGAGAGGGTACCTACGCCCACGATAAAGACATGAAGGCCGTAGCGACGGATCGTGTTATACACCTGGCCGTTGCACGAGCCATCGTTTTCGCCATCGGTAAAAAGGACCATGATCTTGGATTTTTGCGAGCTAGGTACCTCGTCCAGGATTTTTTGGCTGGCCAGCTCCAGGGCACTGCATAGGTTGGTTCCGTGGCGGGGCAGCAGGCCCGTCTGGAGTGACTGCACAAAAAGGTCCAGGGCGGCCTGGTCGTAGGTGAGGGGGGCCTGCACGTAGGCTTCGTTGGCAAAGATGATAAGACCGATGCGATTACTGCCGGCTTTTTGAACCAGCCGATTGATCTCAAACTTTACTTTGTCCAGCCGGGAAGGTACCACGTCGGTGGCTTCCATGGATTTGGACAGATCCACCAGCAGATAAATATCTTTTCCTTCGGCCTTGATTTCCTGCTCGGCCTCCCCAAACGACGGGCCCAGGAGCGAAATGATCAACAGGGTGAAAGCGATACTGCGGACGAAAAACTTAATAAACAGCGAGCGGGACGTCGAGCTTAGTTGCCGGGCCACGCGCACGGTTCGGATGAAAAAGGCCGTGTACGCCATGACAAAGAGGGCAATAAACAGATATTCGGTGAGCCCGAAGGCGTAGTTCCAATTCATGCCGACAAAAAATCGTGAAGCGCAAAGTTGCTCAAAATTAGGCAATACGAACTTCTGGCGAAGTTTTTTTGTGAGAATGTTTGTTTAAATCAGATCTATCCTTCTATATTTGTGCTCCCAAAGACGGAGAGATGGGTGAGTGGCTGAAACCAGTAGTTTGCTAAACTGCCGTACTCGTGAGGGTACCGCGGGTTCGAATCCCGCTCTCTCCGCCATCATTTCAGGTACCTTGGTGTAGGTTTTGAAAGGGTTGGGAAAATAAGAAAATAAGTTCGGGGAGTGGCGCAGCCCGGTAGCGCATCTGGTTTGGGACCAGAGGGTCGCAGGTTCGAATCCTGTCTCCCCGACGAAAAGAAAGTGAAGAGGAAATAGGTAGCGCATCTGGTTTGGGACCAGAGAGTCGCAGACGGTCGCCCGGAGGAGCGCCTCCCGCTGGCGTTCGAATCCTGTCTCCCCGACGAAAAAAGTAATAAGTAGGCAGTAGGCCGTTCGCAGTAAAACTTTACTGCCACTGCTGACTGCCTGTTTTTTTTAGGTCCCGTAGCTCAGTTGGATAGAGCATCTGCCTTCTAAGCAGACGGTCTTTGGTTCGAATCCAAACGGGATCACACTTTTTAGGTCTTAAACCGCCAAATTAGCCCATTTTGGCCCTTTTTAGGGGTGAAGGCGAATCCATCAAAACGGTGTTTTTTAGCAAATCATGGTAAATCGTAGCCTATCTTTTGCTACCCGTTTGATACCGTAGTTCCCACGCTCTCTACCGTACAAGTCCCCATCGACTCCCCTGGACGGACTGCAGATCTCATTTGATCTTTTCATAAAGATCGCCAGTGGTGATAATACGATCAAAGCCCATAGCTTTCAGGTGAGTGATTAGCTTTTTGTCGCCCGTCCAAAGCCAACCATTTTTATGCAAGGTCAACGCTACAAAAGCAACATCGTCGGTGTCTACGCCTGACGTCAATCGAACGGCCTCTTTCAAGTGCTCGACCTCGATCATGCTTTCATTGAAGAAATCCACTTGCTTTAAAATTGTGTAAAGTACCGTACTTACCGTTTCGATGGATTATTTCGAAAGCTGAACTTTTTTTGCCTGATGCTTGAATAGCTCAGCGATAGCGTAGTAGCAGCTGGTGAGTTCAATGCCGGGAAGCTTATAGAAAAGAATTTCCGATATTTTATTATTGGGTGAGATACACGCGCTAAACAGAATATTCGTGTCAACAATAACGATCATGGAAGGAGCCGGGCTTTATTCTCGGACCACCACTTTTTGTTGACCTCCCGCGCTAGTTCGGCCGCTTCTTCTTCGGTCCCCTGATTTTTTGAAGTAATTTCCAGGATATTAATATAGTCAATGAGCTTTTGAACGGCTTCCATGTTGATGGAGTCGTCGGTTTCTATGATGATATTTCTATTTTGCCGTGTGATAACCTTAGCTATGCTTTTTTCAAATATAACGTAGCCTTTGCAGAAAATCAACATCTAACAAAAATCAGGCGCTTCATCTTGAGCTGAAGTACTACTCGTTTTAAAGTACCCGGCCCCACCTGAAAATGGGATTGATTTATTGATTTTTCCTATGTACATTGCCTATCCGATCCGTGGCGGAGCATGGAAGCTGATCCGCCGACTACTCCTTCTCCCATGAGTTGGTAGGTACCTAAAAAACCGGCGGCGGAGTGATAAAATCCGGATGGGAACCTTCTTTCGAAAACAGAGGTATCTAAAGAAAAAAATAGCTGCTTATAGCTGAGCACCCGCCCTCCGATGGAAAATCAAGATGACCCCAAAGTAGAACCCAAGCCCGCTTGATGCCCCAGTACGACAAGTACCAGCGTCCGATAGCTGGAATTTCTTACCATACCTATAAATTATTCCCCTCTGTGATCCCCGGCCTGAACTTTACCGCCCTTGATTTTGAGAATGCCAACAACTACCAACGGAGCGCGTGCTCCCTGGGGGTGGTACGGGTACGCGATGGCGAAATCGCGGAAACCAAGTACTGGCTCATCAAGCCCGACCCCCTGGAAGTAGGCATGTACCAGCAAAAGGTACATAAGCTGAGCCTGAATATGCTCCGCAACCAGCCCACCTTTGGCGAGCTCTGGGCCGAAATCCATCCTTACCTGCACGAGGAGATACTCGTAGCGCACAATACCGACTTTGATATTGGCGTGCTCGACCGCCTGTTGGATCATTATGGCCTGGATCTGACCATTCAGTACTCTTTCTGCACCCACAAAGCCAGTGCCGCCTGCTGGCCCGAGCAACCCCGCCACCGGCTCAGCAACCTGGCTACCTGGCTTGGTATTGAGCTCGACCACCACCATGCCGCCTCCGATGCTCTGGCCAGCGCTCAAATCGCCATTGCGCTGGCTGAACACCAAAAAGTAAATGATTTTGCCCAATTAAAGATCGATACCAGTAGCTGGGGGGTACCGATCAATCACACGAAACCCCTGCCAAACAGCGGCTTGGAACCCTACCTCCAAAACAAACGCCAAACCCAGGAAGTTAATCTGGATGGCATCCCCTGGTCAACCATCGACCCGGCTGGCTGGTCGTGGAAAGGCAAGTATGTGCACCTAACGGGAGAATTTGATAACTACCCCGAGCGAAAAGAGCTGGCCAACGAACTACGGGAATTAGGGGCCAAGGTGATGTCCTCGGTGAATAAAAGGCTTGATGTCGCGGTGATTGGGGCCTATCCCGGTCTCGGTAAAATTCAGAAGCTACTCGAACTGGCCGAGCAACGCCCGCTCTACCTTCTCCATGAGGCCCACTATATGGATGTACGTAGGCTGAGTGATCACTTAGTTGCCGCACAATCCTGAGGCTAGGATTATTTTAACGGGTAATTCTGGGTAGGAAAAGCGAAAGCGAGGTAGAATAATCCGGCTGAATAAAACTAGGCAAAAATTAAGTAATTAAACGATCCAAGAATCTTTAGATAGCCATAGTGAGTTTTAAAACTGAGTCCGTACAAAGATTTTAATGGTAGTTTTGAGTAAGGTCTTTTTGTGACCGCTTTCCAGCGCTTCATATTAAGCCTTTAGTGACAATGATTTTAATCGGTTAAGTTGTTGAATGCAAGTTTACAACTGCTCCGCTCCCGATAATCGAAAAGTTGCTATCCCCTAAAAATAGGGGGTGCGTATATTGAGAGCCGAACCGTAACTATAACCATATACACACATGCCTATGATATCTACCTGTACATTCCCCTAAGCTAAAGTACCTCCTTCACTATCAGCGTGCTGCTGTTAGAAGGGTCATACTTTCTCAAATTCTGTTATTCTGAAGCTTTTTCCCTTTTACACCTGGCAGGGGTGGGGAATGGAAAATTACTATTTAATAGTAATCCTCTTAAAGATATGATTGAAAAATTTACACAATGGTTTCAAGAGCATCCTGAGTTAAGCGCTATAGGAACGATACTTAGCTTATTATTAGGTTTCTGGGGGATATTACAAGCATATAAATACAGGAGCCTTAAGCGCTTCTCCTACTCAATTCAAGGTTATAACTTGATTAAAGATTATTCTGAAAAGATTAATGGGCTAAATATAAAATTTCAAGGAAGTAGTGTAAAAAATTTGACTGTTTCCAGGTTAGTCATTTGGAACAGTGGAAACCTTACTATTGATAGAACAGACATTGTAGAAAAAGATAGGCTACGAATTAAAGCATTTGATGGGTTCTCAATTTTTGATAGCTCAATAATTCAATTCAATGATCCTTCAAACAATCTATGTCTAAAGCAATTATCTCCTAGTGAATTAGAAATTAATTTCGATTATTTGGATAAATCGGATGGCTGTGTGATTCAGATAATTCATGATGGTACCAAATCATCAGTTATTAATTTGAAAGGGAAGATTAAAGGAATAAGTAAACTCAAGGAAATAGAAAATGATTATTCCTATCTGCAGGCTCCAGATGATCCAGAATATACTAAGGCGAAGAATATCGGCAAAAAGTTTAAGAATATATTGCCAATTGGGGTACTATATATCTTAATTACACTAATCTATAACCTGTATAGTGGTGCTGAATATCCATTTTTTATATGGATAATGATTTTCCTATTTATACCATATCTATATGTGGTCGCCTTAAGAATATTTAGGCCAAAGGTGCCTAATGGTTTAAATGCATTTAATGAGGAGCTATAGTTAAATGTTAACTATTCTAATGATACGAATCAATGACACCCCCACTAAACTGATGAAGTGCTTCCTGAACGGTAAGTCCACTGTTATTTCGGCAAAATTGCCCAAAGTCTAACATTTGCTCAATGGAGAAATTCCCCATACTATCCATGTTCGCCAGTAAGATACCCTCCTTGGTATACACCTCAAGGACTCTCCGCACGGCAGATGTTTTCCCATCGCCCCGCCGGTTCATGTCCGTCACGATAACTTCTTTTACTTCTATCATAGTTAAGCTTTGTTTAAGTGCGAGCGCAAGTATACAAAGAATAGAACCATAAAAAACGGAAAGTTGCTAAGATATATAAATCCTAACATTTAACTTGAATAAATAGGTATGTATGATGGATGAAAAAATAAAAATTTGCACCATTGATTTTGATTATGACGATGTAAAACTTTTAATTAACCAAGGGTTTGACGTTCACAATGGCTCGGCAGGAAATACATTAAAATTCGAGTCGATATATAGTTCAGAAAGATGTATATTGGATTACAGTTTCCCTCCTAATCTTCACGAATTTCAAGTATTAATTGTTAATATGATTAATACTGAACAAAAATTTTTTTTTAGGCACGAACATGAGTTTGATAAAATAAACTCTAATGGCGTAGTAAAATGGATTGTACAAGCACCTGAAAACATATTTGACCCAAGGCCTATTGCCTTTCATTATTTTCACAATAAGATTTTAGAATTTGGAAAGAAACCAAGTCTACTGATAGTGTTTGCCGATAAGTACTATGAAGCAGATTATTTTCCAGTTATAATAAAACATGGCGGTGAAAGAAGAGGGGAAAAAATCAAGCAATCTAATTATTCATTTTGGGAGTTTAGTTTAAAAGAACCTAAGACTGGTACTAAATCAACAGTCGTAACTACTAATCCAAAGCTTAAATCATTGCTAGAAGATTTTACTAAACTGACTTATTATCAAACTTTTCATTTAAAAACGGTAATAGATAGAGAAAAATCAATATCAATTCAAGATCCTCGTTTCCATAATATATTAGAAGATAGTACCGGAGATATAATTTCATATTCTTATATATTTAATGAATTAGTTTTATTCGTATTTCCTTATTTTGAAAATATAGGGGAGTTTACAAAGCGATTTATGACGGAGGTGGCTCCCGAAATATTACCAAATTTATTTACTGTTCTATCAACTTTTAGCTGGTTAGATGACAAGAAGTACTGGCTACCAGGACATGGCGAATTAATCGAACAAAAGAGCCAGGAAATCACAAGACATGAGCAAGAGCTAAAGAGAATAGATAAAGAGATCGAGGCGAATAAGAATACGTATAATTTCTTGCATGATTTGATAACAGAGACAGATGAAGAATTAGTTGATGCTGTATTATATATTTTACGCTGGTTAGGATTTGATAATGCTCGGAAGATGGATGAAGTGAGCACTTCTGGGGTCTTTGAGGAAGATATCCAACTAAGTGCTGACGAAAAGATACTAGTCATTGAAGTGAAGGGTATTAGAGGAACATCTAAAGACAGTGAGTGTAGCCAAATCGATAAAATCAAGCACCGAAGGATGAAGCAATTGAAAAGCTTTGATGTCTATGGGCTATACATTGTAAACCACCAAAGAACTCAACCATCCCTTAATAGGCAAAACCCTCCCTTTACTGATCATCAAATCCAGGATGCACTCAATACAGAAAGAGGTTTAATGACTACCTGGAGTCTTTATCAGCTTTACTGGGATATTGAAGCGGGTATATTTACCAAAGAAGAAGCTCGCATAAAATTTTTTGATTTCGGCTTGGTTGACTTTCGGTCGAAGTTGGAGACGATTGGTAAAGTCATCCGAAAATTTAACGAAGTAACAATTGGTGTCGAACTCAGTGGAACTGAAATAAAGGTTGGTGATGAAGTGCTTACAGAAGAAGATGGATTTATGGCAAAGTATCAGGTATTATCTATCCATCAAAATAATGTCTCGGTACCTTCTGCCTGCGAAGGAGAAACAGGTATTCAATTAGATAAGCCAATGAAAAAAAATGTAATTCTCTACAAAAAGCCTCAATATGTATCAAGGGACTAGTATCGGTACATCTGGAATATCACCCAGCGCCAAAGCTTAATGGTGTAGTTGTAATAATCGCTTTTTGCATTAGACATTCTTAGGGTTTTCGTGACAGTGATCATTGTGCTTGTTGTTTTGAGTTGAGCTCAATTTTACTACCTTCGAGCTACGAAAAAACGGAAAGTTGCAGGTAGGCAAGGGGAGAAGTTACAAGAATATGTTTCAGGAAAGGTAAAATTAATGAATTTCAATCATTTGAATAATAGTCACTTGTGGTTGTTTTGAGATAATCCAAACGGGATCATAAGTTTCTGTCTTTTAGGAAAGCCAACCCACCCAAGGTACTTCCAACAATGAACTTTTAGCCCCCAAAACAAAAAGGGCCATCTCAACGGAGACGGCCCTTTTCTTTTGGGTACTTATTTATAGCAACTACGCCAGATCAAACCGGTCCAGGTTCATCACTTTATTCCAGGCGGCCACAAAGTCCTTCACGAATTTCTCCTGGGCGTCGGCGCTGCCGTATACTTCGGCCAGGGCGCGTAGTTCGGCGTTGGAGCCAAATACCAGGTCGGCGCGGGTGGCGGTCCATTTGGGTTGGCCCGTTTTGCGGTCGGTACCCAGGTACAGTTCGCGGTCTTCCGACAGGGCCTTCCAGGCGGTATTCATGTCGAGCAGGTTCACGAAGAAATCGTTGGTCAGCGTGCCGGGGCGTTGCGTGAAAACCCCGTGCTTGGAGCCGTCGAAGTTGGTACCCAGGGCGCGCATACCTCCCAGCAGCACGGTGAGCTCGGGGCCGGTGAGGGTGAGCAGCTGCGCCTTATCGATCAGCAGCGCCTCGGTCGAGGCTGGAATGCTGGCATTGCGGTAGTTGCGGAAACCGTCGGCCTGAGGCTCCAGGAAACTCACCGACTCCACGTCGGTTTGCTCCTGCGAGGCATCCATGCGGCCCGGCGTGAACGGCACGCTGACGGAGAACCCGGCCTCTTGGGCGGCTTTTTCCACCGCGGCGGTACCGGCCAGCACGATCAAATCGGCCAGAGAAACTTTCTTGCCTCCTACTTGCGTGTCGTTGAACTCGCGCTGGATACTTTCCAGGGTACCTAGCACTTTTTGCAGCTGAATCGGGTTGTTGACCAGCCAGTCCTTTTGGGGCGCCAGGCGGATGCGGGCTCCGTTGGCACCACCCCGTTTGTCGGAACCCCGGAAGGTCGAAGCCGAGGCCCAGGCCGTTGCTACCAGCTCAGATACGCTCAGGCCCGAGGCCAGGATGTTGGCTTTCAGGCCGGCGATGTCGTTTTCATCCACCAGGGCGTGGTCCACTTCCGGAATAGGGTCTTGCCACAAAAGGACTTCCTCGGGTACCTCAGGACCCAGGTAGCGGGCGCGGGGGCCCATGTCGCGGTGCGTGAGTTTAAACCAGGCCCGGGCAAAGGCGTCGGCAAAGGCATCGGGATTTTCCAGGAAGCGCCGGGAAATTTTTTCGTACGCCGGGTCCAGCCGCAAGGCCAGGTCGGTGGTGAGCATGGTGGGTCGGTGCTTTTTGGAAGGATCGTACGCATCCGGAATAATACCCTCGGCGTCTTTGGCTACCCACTGGTGGGCTCCGCCGGGGCTTTTTGTCAATTCCCACTCAAAGCCAAACAGGTTCTCGAAGAAGTTGTTGCTCCACCGGGTGGGAGTAGTGGTCCAGGTTACTTCCAGTCCGCTGGTGATGGTGTCGGGGCCCTTGCCGGAGCCGTAGCTGTTGCTCCAGCCAAAGCCTTGCAATTCCAGGTCGGCGGCTTCGGGCTCATTCCCTACGTGCTCGGATGGAGCTGCGCCGTGGGTTTTACCGAAGCTGTGTCCACCCGCAATCAGGGCCACGGTTTCTTCGTCGTTCATGGCCATGCGGCCAAAGGTATCCCGGATGTCACGGGCGGCTGCAATGGGGTCCGGGTTGCCATCGGGTCCTTCGGGATTTACGTAAATCAACCCCATGTGGGCGGCGGCCAGCGGTTTTTCCAGGTCGCGCGAGTGGATTACGCCGTCGGCGTCTTCGTCCGAGCTAACTACGCCATGCCTTGCTTCAGCATGTGCGGTTAGGCCCGAAACCCCTTTGGAATAACGCGCCTCGTTGCCCAGCCAGGTAGTTTCAGCGCCCCAGTATACATCTTCGTCGGGCTCCCATACGTCGGCGCGCCCTCCGGCAAAGCCAAAGGTTTTGAAACCCATCGATTCCAGGGCTACGTTCCCGGTCAGGATCATCAAATCGGCCCAGGAAAGTTTACGGCCGTACTTTTGCTTGATGGGCCAGAGCAGCCGACGGGCTTTGTCCAGGCTCACGTTGTCGGGCCAGCTGTTCAGGGGCGCAAAGCGCTGCTGCCCGGAGCCGCCACCGCCCCGGCCGTCGGTGACGCGGTAGGTACCCGCGCTGTGCCAGGCCATGCGGATGAACAAGGGACCGTAATGCCCAAAGTCGGCCGGCCACCAGTCTTGGGAGTCGGTCATGAGGGCGTGCAGGTCTTGCTTTACCGCCGCCAGGTCAAGGCTTTTGAACGCTTCGGCGTAGTCAAAGTCGTCCTCCATCGGATTGGATTTGGAGGAGTGCTGGCGCAGGATATTGAGCTTGAGCTGGTTGGGCCACCAGTCGCGGTTTCTGGTGCCCCCACCGCCAACATTTTGCTTCATGCTGCCATTATGAAAGGGGCACTGGCTGATGTCGTTGGTTTCGTTTTCCATGTTGAAGAAATTTTTGGTTAAATGGTTTGCTGGCGCCGGGTACTTGGGCGCGACTGTAAAAGTAGGGCAATGGGGTAAATAATAAAAATCAATTAATTTTATGTTTCAATAGTATTTATCTATATAAATCAGAAAGTACCTGGTCCCGACAGGTACCTGCGAGCCTGGTTTTTAAACAAAAAGACGGGAAGCTAACAAATCTAGGTACTTTAGGTAAACTTTATTCCGGAAAGGGAGAGGAAGTTAACACGTATGGAGGAGAGCGTTCGGGGTTTGAAGCGAATAAAAAATGGGCTACCGCGCTTGGTAGCCCATTTTTTATAGGTAGCACCTTCCAGCCTAGGAGGTGGGGACCGCAGCCCGTTTCCGGTGCTGTACCTTACGGCTAGGGGGTAGTTCGTTCAGATGGGGCATTTTGCCCTGGCGGTATTCCTGGTACAACCGCTGGATGTCTTCCCGGCTATCCCCGACAAAGGGCCCGTGACTGACCACGGGTACTTGCTGCGGTTCGCCCGCGTAGAAGACCAACCGGGCACCCAGCTCCCCGGCCCTGAACGTAATGGCACTCTCTCCGCTTGGTTGGGGCTCGTCGAGCCAGGCCGCTTGTCCCTTTTCTACCTTGGTGTCACCGGCCCACAGGGTACCTTCCAGTACATACACAAAGCCGCTGTACGAGGCCGGTACGTCCTGGACCACCGCTGCCTCCTTAGTGAGGTGCAGGTCAACCAGACTAAACGGGGTGTGGTTTTGCAAAGGGGACACCAAGCCGTGGCTGGCACCGCTATATACCCTGATTTCGCCGTCCGCTGTTTTCTTGACGGGTACATCCTCCAGGAGGATTTGTTGCCACAAGGGCTCCGCCCACCTTTTTTCGGGGGGAAGTACCAGCCACAGCTGCAAGATCCGCAGCTGGGTTTGGGCCGTAATTTCTTCGGTATGAATGATGCCCTTGCCCGCGGTCATCAGCTCCAGGCTGCCGGTTTCCCAGTCGTTGTCGTTGCCTTGCAGCACCAGCGTGACGGTCTCAAACCCGGCGTGGGGGTGCGGCCCGCCCACGGGTGGTCCGCCAGGCAGGTTCAGCTGGTCGTCCATGAGCAGCAGGAACGGATCGGTTTGGGCGAAGTGATTGCCATCCACGACGGCCGCCGCCCGGTGCCCCGGCCCCAAAAAACCGGGCTGCAGCGGGCTGGTAGTAAGGCGAGCAATTTTACGTTGGATCATGGTTTTCATGGTTAAAGTAAAAATTACCTTTAGTTAAGCAGCCTGGCGCGTGGGAAGCAGCCGTTGGCGTAGTTCAGGAAAGCGTAGCGCTGCCGTAATCCAGAGCAGCACCTGAACGGCTACGGCCATGGCAATGGGCTGCTGGTGCTCAAGGTGCGTGACAATAGCCCCGCCCATGTAGGCAATGAGTAAGAGCGAACCAAGGACCCCGGTGCGGGGAACGATGAACAGGATCAGCGAAATGACTTCGATGACGCCGATTAGCTGATAGGTACTGGCTCCGATGCCTATCGCCGCGGCTTGCGCTAGGGCGGTTTCGTTTTGGGTAAGCTTCAGGAAAGCACTCATGGTGAAAAGGAGTGCCAGCACCAGGGTAAGTACCCAGCCGGTCGTTTTCATTACTTTTTGTGACATAAGAATTATTTATTAGTTGATGATGCAAAGGTACCGGGTAATGGTATATATTTGTAATCTGTTACATAAAGGATACCGATTACAAAAAGGATACTATGCATACGGAACATACCGCCGAAACGTGTAAAAAGGCCCGATTGGCCGTTCAGGATACGCTGGACGTAGTAGGGGGCAAATGGAAGCTGGTCCTGCTGACCATCCTGATGCACGGCAAGAGAAGGTTTCGGGAGCTGTCGCGGGAGGCGGGCATTACGCCCCGGATTTTATCGAAAGAGCTCCAGGAGATGGAAATGAACGGCCTGGTGAGCCGGACGGTCTGCGATACCCGGCCCGTGACGGTGGAGTACGCCCTAACGCCCTACAGTGAGACCCTGAAGGAAGTGCTGGACGCCATGGAGCATTGGGGGCAGCAGCACCGAAGAAAGATCATCGGCGGGTCGTAGGCGGGTTTATTTTCCCAGCCTGTCTACTTTCAGCCAGCCCGTTATACTCATTCGGGGTGCGTGCGTAAGTACCACTTCGTGTTCCAGTTCGCTGCTTTTGAAGAAGACACTCTGGCCATTTCGCGGGGCAATGTCCTGCGTGGAAGCCTCGTGATGGATGCGCAGTTCTCCGCCGTCGGCTTCCTGCCAGTCGGTATTCAGGTAATGAACCATGGAGTATTGGCGGCTGTCGTTGTTCTGAAACTGATCGAGGTGTTTTTTGTAGAAACTACCCTTTTCATAAAGGGTATAATGAAATTCATAGCCCGTAATGCCCGTGTAGCAGGTGCTGTTCAGGTACTTCACGAAGCGGTCCATCAGGTCAAAGAAATCGTTTTCGTGCGGGTTGTGGTGCTGGCGATCCAGCCAGTATATTTTATCCCGTCTGAAGGATTCATCGTGCGTCAGCTGGCGGCCGTTTCCCGTTCCGGCCGACTGGAGTCGCTTTCCTGCGTACAGCGCCGCCAGGTTTTCCCGGAGGTGCGAGGCGAGTGGTTCGCTTAGAAAATTTTCGGCAATGCCTACTTTATTGTCAATAAAACTCGTGATCAGGCTATCAAAGATCTTTTCCACTCAGGGTACTGGGGTAGGTAGGGGACAGCGTTGTTCCTTATGTGGTAAAGGTACCTTTAATTAATTGTAAATCTTTGTTTTAGGGTGTGTCGGGCCAAAGGTTGGGGGTGCTTTAGGTAGGGCAGAGGGTTAATTTGCAGAGGGCATGGGGCTAGGGGCAGAGGGTTTATTATTTTTTCATCAATAAGTACCCTAATACACCGTTCATTTCTATTGCCTATTCTCCCAGGAGGAAAGGTGTCTCGGTTAGGGTACTTGTACCGAAAGTACCCTAACCGAAACACCCAGGCCCCGCACCCTATGCCCTTTGCTACTGGCCTTCCAGCACCTGCCAGCATTGGTACAGGCCGCGGGGGACGTGGTAGCAGCCTTTCCATTTTCCGCCTTTGAGCGGCAAAAGTACCTCGCCGCGGCGGTTGAGGTACCCGTACCACTCGCCCTGCTCGGGGTCGGGGAAGTGGCTCCAGGTGTAGCTATGTACTTTTTCAAACCAGGCCTGGCATTCCGGTCGGCCGGTGAGCTGGTAGCCCTTGGCCAGGCTGATGAGCGTTTCGAGGTGTACCCACCAGAGTTTCTGGTCCCACTCGAGCTGCTGGGGCGGGTGGCCGTGGGCGTCCAGGAAGTAGTACAGACCGCCGTATTCGGCATCCCAGGCGTAGTCCAGCGTTTGGAGCGTGATGTCCACGGCGCGGTGGAGGAGAGGGCGGTTGTGGCGACGCTCGGCCAGATCCATGATGAACCACATGGCCTCGATGGCGTGGCCGGGGTTGAGCAATCTACCTTCAAATGAGTCGGACGGCTGCCCGTCGGGCGTGACGTTCTCCCGGATCAACCCCAGCGCCGGATCGTAAAATACCTCCATGACTTCGTGAATGCATTCGTCGATGGTACTTTCTACCAGCGCGGGGTCCAGGAGGTGTTCTATTTCCAGCGCCAGGTTGCAGAGGATCATGGGCAGGGCGAAGTTCTTAAGCGGACGGGTACTTGCCACGGCTTTGCTCCAGGTACCTTTGGGGTTATGGCGCCGGGCCAGGATCTGGTGGAAGGTACTTTGGGCGAGCTCGGCCTGAGCTTCGCTGCCCGTAGCCAGCGAAAGCTGCCCGAAGGCCATCGTGGCAAAGCAGTCCGAAAAAATATTGTAAGGCTGTACCAAAGGCTTACCCGCGCGCGTCAGCGAAAAGTACCAGCTGCCGTCGGCGGCCTGGCCGTAGCGTTGCAGGAAATCAGCTCCGTGCCGGGCCAGCTCGAGCCAGTCGGGGCGCGCCTCCAGGCGGTTGTAGAGCATCGCAAACGTCCAGACCTGCCGGGCCTGTAGCCAGATGAATTTGTCGGTATCGTATACCTGTCCGCGGCGGTCGAGGCAGGTAAAGTACCCACCGGCTGCGCGGTCGGGGGAGTACTTTTGCCAGAACGGCAGGACGTCGTTCAGCAGGGCGTCCCGGTACTGGGGCGCGTAGGTAGCAAGCGTAGGCATGGCGTAAAGGGGTACTTGGCGTTAGGGATTGAGCCAGTGAAACGGAAAGTGGGCGAAGTTGATTCGGCTGTACTCATCGCGCTCGTAGAGTATGCCGATGGTATTATCTTGTAGCACCACCAGGTCGGAGTAGGCCGAGGAGCCGCCGCAGATTTCCTTCGGGGCCGACCAGGTCCGTCCGTCGTCGGTGCTGGTGCGTACACTGAGTTTTTCGCGCTTGGTTTGGCTGTTGAGGTTGGCAAAAAGAAGGACCGACTGGCCCGCGGGCGTGCGGTAGTTGATCATACTGCCCTGGCAGACGGGGTCGGGGAGGTCGGTGGCTACCAGTACGGGTTGCCAGCTTTCGCCCGCGCTGGGCGAGGCCGCCAGCAGCCGGTTCTTCACGTCGCCCGCCTGGTTCCGCATGTTCATTAGCAGGCCCCCGTCGGAGGTTTCGGCGGCGGTACTTTCGTTGCCGCCGGGGTAGCCGAGGGTGGGGCTTAGTTTCCAGGTTTGGCCGTGGTCGTCGGAGTAGAAGCCGTGGGCGCGGTAGTCGCGAAACTGCGGCTGCGGGTCGCCCGCCGAGTGATTGGCCGCCACGAAGAGGCGTCCGCGGTAGGTACCCTGCTGGATTTGCAGCGCGTGGCCGGGCGTGTTGGCGTAGGAGCGCCAGTCTTCCGAAAAGCGGTAGGCCGGGTTCACGTCCGGCCGGTTGGGTCGGTTGACCTGCGCGGTAATGTTCACCGCCTCTGACCAGCTCTCGCCGCCGTCGGTGCTGGTTTTGTACCACACTTCCCGAATGGCTTTGCCCTTCCGGACGTCATTCTCCGAAGCAGTACCCGTATTATACACCAAAAACAGACGTCCGTTGGGGTAGCGGGGGTCAGTCAGGTCATAGACCGGGGCCGGGTTACCGGCCTGGTTGGTACCGTAGTCCACCACCAGGGTTTGGGTACCCCAGGTTTTTCCGCCGTCGCGGCTGGTACGTAGCACGATGTCCACGTCGCCAAAGTCTCCGCAGTTCGTTCGGCGGCCTTCGGCAAAGGCCAGTAAAGTACCCTCCGGCGCTTTCACAATGGCCGGAATCCGGTAGCATTGGTAACCGTCGCTGCCGTTTTGAAATACCGTTACTTCGTCGGGGGCTGGCTGTACTAGGGTCGGGCTATTCGCTGGTGGCTCCGGCACGGGGGTACTTGGGGCGCCTAGCCAAAGCAGGCTGGCCACCAGAGCGGTACGTATCATCATGGATTAAAAAATACGTTGAAAATTATTTTCGAAATGGTTGCGCATGGCGTTGCGGAAGGTTTCGGGGGTACCGTGCTGGAGCACATCCACCAGCCCCCGGTGCGACACAAACTTTTTGTGCTGTACCGGTTTTTTGAGAATACCGCTGTTGTGCACGTACTCGAAGGTAGGTAGCAGCATTCGCTGGAAGCGCTTCAGGGTGCGGTTTCCGGTAATTTCATACAGCTTGCCGTGGAAACGAATCTCCTTCTCCGCGTCGAAAATCACCTCCTCGGTATTCACGGGTTCGTCGGCCACGATGGTGTAGAGCTCGTCGATGTCGCGCTGCGTGATGCGCTCAAACAACAAATCGCCCATCCCGATTTCAAGGACCATCCGCAGCTCAAAAATATCGCGCAGGGTTTCGTCGTCCAGGATACCGGGGTACATCGTTTTTTCCAGCAATAGGAGCAAGTCAGGATTGGTAATCACCGTGCCGCGCTTTTTCTTGGTGTCCACCATGCCCCGCATTCGCAGCCGCTGCATGGCTTCCCGCACCACGGTCCGGCTTACGCCCAGCTGCACGGCCAGCTCTACCTCCTTCGGGATTACGTCGCCGGTTTTGTACTGTTGTTCCTGAAAAAAATCCAGCAGGTCGGTCTCGGCTTTATCGACCAACGACGAAGGTTCCTGAATCCGAAGTTCGTCGTTCATATTCGTATAGTTCATTATTATGTATAATTTAATATTGAGCAAAAGTAGCACTTAGGTACTTAATTCAAAATTATTCCGCATAAAATAAAATTATTATCAAATACTTGACAATTAAGTTATACATAATACCTTTGCTAAATCATACATAAACCAACAATTATGATGATTATGCAAAAATGTTTTACGGATTTAGTTACAAGTCGGTTTTATGTCATACTTATTATGGCCTTGCTCCTGGCTTCCCCCAGCTGGGCGCAGAGTAAACTGTTGGATGGTGTCGTGCGGGATGCGCAGACCGCCGAAGCCCTACCGGGCGTGAACGTGACGGTGAAAGGAACCAGCCGGGGTACCATGACCGACGCCGAGGGGCGGTTTTCGCTGAGCGTTGAGCCGGGGCAGGTGCTG
The DNA here is from genome assembly GCF_014202275.1 of Rhabdobacter roseus. GTDB lineage: Bacteria > Bacteroidota > Bacteroidia > Cytophagales > Spirosomataceae > Rhabdobacter > Rhabdobacter roseus. Next base: position 270,441 of record NZ_JACHGF010000002.1, read on the forward strand.
GTCCTCTCGTTGATCGGGATGGTTTCGCAGGAGGTGATCGTAGGTACCCAAAGTACCCTGGAAGTACGGATGGCTGAAAGTACCCAAAGTCTGGACGAACTGGTGGTAGTAGGTTACGGCCAGCAGAGCCGCCGCACGCTCACGGGCTCGGTGTCGTCGGTGGACCCGGCGGTGTTCAAGTCGGTGCCGCGTACCAACGTGGCTACGGCCCTGCAAGGTACCGTGCCGGGGCTACGCATTCAGCAAACAACCGGCCAGCCCGGTGCAACGCCCACGATTTCGTTTCGGGGCGGAACCGACTTCAACGGCGGCGGTACCCCGCTCATCCTTGTGGATGGGGTGATCGTGCCCTCGCTGTTCGGGATCAATATGGAAGACGTGGAGACGATGGACCTGCTCAAAGACGCGGCCTCGACGGCCATCTACGGGGCCCGGGCCTCGAACGGGGTGATCCTGGTGACGACCCGTAAAGGGAAGAAAGGACAAACCCAGGTGACCTATAGCTTTAAGCACGCCACGAATTTTGTGCGGCGTAACCCGCTCAACTACCTGAGTGCCGAGGAGTACATCCGCTGGAACCGCCGGGGCCTGGCGGCGCGCTACGAAGCCGCCCAGGCCGACAACAATACCGCCGAAATGAACAACACCCGCAACCAACTGACGGGAGCCTGGGGCTGGGGCGTGAACGCAGGTTGGACCGCCCCGGATGGCAAGTACTCCACGCAGCTCCTGACCAATACCAACCGGTCTTTGCTCAACGACCCCCAATACCGGCTCCTGGTGGATGCCAATCCGTTTAATACGGGGCAGGTCGATAGCCTGCTCTATCGTTCCATTTCCCAGCGCGACCTGGAAAATCTCATTCTTCAGCAAAGTAATCTCAACGAGCACTACGTCAACGTGTCGGGCGGGAACGAGCAGGGGAACTTTGCGCTGGGCCTGGGCGGAATCAAAGACGTAGGTACTTTGATCGGGTCGTCGCTGGAGCGCCTGAATTTGAACTTCAACGGCGGACTTAACGTAGGGCAAAACCTGACCGTGGCGCTCAACGTGGCGGGCTACAGTACCAAGTCTTCGCCTTCGTACCTCACCGCCGACAACAGCGGGGCCGTCGGTGGGGGCGTGATCCAGCGCTTTACGGGCATTGCTCCGACGGCCCGGCTCACGCACGACCTCACGGGGGCCGAGCTGCCGGGCGTGGACGGAAGTACCCTGGGTAACCCCAGCTACTTCCGGGATAAATTTTACAACCAAAACGTGGAACAACGCTACAGCGGCGGCCTCAACCTTGAGTACCGCATCCTGCCGGGCCTGAAGGTACTGGCTTCGGGCTCGGGATTTTACCGTTACACGACCGCCAACAGCTTCACCAAAGCCTACATCAACGGCACGGGCGGGGTGCTAGTCAATACCCGCAACGCGTCTTTTTCCAACCAGCGCGTGAGCCAGTACCAGTACAACGGTTTTTTGCAATACGACAAAACTTTCGGCAAGCATAGCCTGTCGGCGCTGGGCGGCGGGGAGTTTTTTGAGTACCGGCAGTACGACTACGGCGCCTCGGCCAACCTGGCCGCTACCGATTTTATTCCGTGGCTGTCGGCTTCGACGGCGGCGGTGGGGGTACCTAGTTCGGCGTTTTCGAGCTGGCAACGGCTGGCGTCGGTCATCGGGCGGGTCAATTACAACTACGACAACCGGTACCTCCTGACCGTCAATGCCCGCTACGACGGTACCTCCCGCCTCACGACCCACCGCTACGGCTTTTTCCCCGGCCTGTCGCTGGGCTGGAACCTACACTTCGAAGATTTCTTTGCCGAGCTGGGCCTGAGCAAGTACGTCTCGACCCTGAAGCCGCGCATCAGCTGGGGCGAAAACGGCAGCATTGCGCCCCTGGGCGACTACGCCACCATTCCGCAGTACGGCAACGTGGGGATCTATAACGGCGCGCCGGGCTTTGCGGCGGGGGCCCTCACCAACACCGACCTGCGGTGGGAGCGGGCCAGTACCGTCAACTTCGGGCTGGACCTGGGTTTGTTTAATAATCGTATGACGATTCTGGCCGACTACTTTGTCCGGAACGTGTACGATAAGATCAGCTCCCTCACGATTCCGGCCTGGACGGGCTACAGCAGCTACGTGACCAACCTGGGCCAGCTCCAAAACCGGGGCCTGGAGCTGGAAGTACGGACGGCGATCATTCGGCCCAGTTCGGCGGGGGCGTGGTCGTGGAGCGTGGGGGCTAATCTCTTTCACGTGAAGAACTACGCCAAAAAACTACCCGACAACGGCCTGGACCGCAACCGCCAGAGCGCCATGCAGGTGTACGATCCGGCCCAGGGCGGGGTTGTGTGGGTAGGTGGGCTTCAGGAAGGCAAGCGCATTGGCCTCGACGAGATCTGGGCACCGGCCTACGACGGCATTTACACCACCCAGGCCGATCTCGACGCCCGCGCCAACCTGGTGAATACCTACCTGCCTTATACCAACAAGCGCATCAAGCTCCTGGGCGACGCCCGCTGGCGCGACCTCGACCAAAACGATACGCTCGATTTCCGCGATTTTGTGTACGTGGGCCGCACCACGCCCACGGTGCAGGGTGGGTTTTCATCGACCTTGCAGTGGAAGGGCTTCACGCTCTTTGGGCAATTCGACTACTCGCTGGGCTTCGTGATTGCCAACCAAATGTACCTGCGAGGCATGTCGCAGGTACAGGGCTCGCAAAACGGTCCGGTGGATATCCTCGATACCTGGTCGCCGGAAAACCCCACGGGTACCTTGCCTCGCTACTACTGGGCCAACTACGGCCGCAACTACTTTATGGACGCGGGTGGCAACACCACTGCCCCCGCCAACTACTGGCAGAAGGGCGACTACCTGGCCCTGCGCGAGCTCACGCTGAGCTACGACCTGACGGGTACCTTGATGGAGCGCCTGGCCCGTAACCGGATCAAAAGCCTGCGGCTGTTTCTGACGGGCTCCAACCTGGTGTACTTCACGCGCTACAACGGTACTTTCCCCGAGGTGGGCGGCAACGACGTGGGGCGGTTCCCGCTGCCGCGCGTAGCCACGGTAGGGGCCACGATCCATTTTTAAAACCAACGCTTCCAATTGCTATGAAAGCTACTCGAATACTTGTATTTGTCTTGGTCCTGGGAATGGGGCTGTTTTCCTGCCAGCGCCAGCTGGAAGAAGTAACCCCCCAAACCTCGCTCAACCAGCAGCTGGCCCTGACCGACGCCAACGCCGCCCTGACGCTCTATACCGGCGTGTACGCCTCGCTGCGTACCTACCACGGCACGCTGGTGCAGTTGGGTGAAATGCGCTCCGACCTGTGGGCCGACGGCCTGTTTACCGAGTCCGAAGACGCGGGCCTGAAGCAGTACTGGTCGCACAACATCAACGCCACCAACGTACCCGCGGGCAACTGGGGCGGATTGTATACCCTCCTCGACCGGATCAACACCGTCATCCAGCTGTTTCCGCAGGCTCCCCTGGACGACACCCGGCGCAATGCCGCCCTGGCCGAAATGCACGGCCTGCGGGCGTACGTATACTATACCTTATTGCGAAGCTGGGGCGGGGTACCCATCACTACCCAGCCCGTAGCGGCGGTGGGCTCCCTTACCGACCTCTACCGCGAGCGCGCCCGGCCCGAAGAGGTGATGGCCCTCATCAAAAGCGATCTCGAACAATCACTGAGCCTTTTTGCGGGCAATAACGCCTTCACGACCAAACGCGTGTACTGGAACCGCGCCGCGACGCTCACCCTCAAAGGCGACGCCTACCTCTGGTCAGGTACCCACCTGGGCGGCGGCGCGGCTGATTTTGGGGTGGCCAAGGCGGCGCTGGAAGAGGTGAAAGCGCTGCCCACGCTGGGGCTCCAGACTACCTACGCCGACGTATTCGATCCGACCCGGGAAGCCAATAACCGCGAAATTATTTTTGCCCTGAATTTTGAGCGAAACGAGGCCGTCATGGGGGCCTACGGTAGTTTCCTGGTCAATACCACCCAGGCGGGTACCTTGGTGCTGAACCCCGAGTCGGGGACGCCCGCGGCCGTAAACGCCGTGTACCCGCTGGTAGCGGGCGCGAGCCGGGTGGGGATGTCGCCCGCCATGCTGGAGCGCCTTAACGACCCGACGGACCAGCGCCTGCGGGTGAGCTTCCGCACCATGCACCGCACCACCGCCGGGTACCCGGTGGCGGGGGTACTTTTGACGAAGTTTATCGGCCGGGTGGATGCGGGCATCCAGCTGTACGACCAGGATTTTCCCGTTTATCGCTACGCCGAAGTACTTTTGCTGCTGGCTGAAGTCAACGCCAAGTTGGGCCAAAATCCTTCGGCGGAGATCAACGCCATCCGGGCGCGGGCCTACGGCAGCGGGTTCACACCCTACGCCAACGGCAGCCTTGAGGCCAATCTGAACGCCATTTTGGAAGAGTACCTGCGGGAATTCATCGGAGAGGGAAAACGCTGGTGGGCCCTCCGGCGGGCGGGCGACGCCTACGTGTTCAACGCCGTTGATCCCAGGTACCTTCCGGCCGCGCAACCCTATAAGCTGCTGCTGCCCGTGACGGTCACCATGCTCAACACCGACCCTAGGCTCACCCAAACGCCCGGCTATTAGGTACTTTGGAAAGCAGTAAAAAAGAGGTAGTTTCCCGTTTTCCGGGCAGCGCTGGAAAGTACCTTCCCTTTAAATAGTTACTTTTTTTAAAATTCCATGACAGTTATTCCCAAAATACAGGGGCTCGTGGCGGCTCCGTTTACGCCCATGCATGCCAGCGGCGATCTGAATCTTACGGTCATTGACCACTATGCCCAGCTGCTCGTCCAGAATGGCGTGAAAGGCGCATTTGTGGCCGGTTCGACGGGCGAGGGCGTTTCGCTGACCTTGGACGAAAAAAGGGCACTACTCCGGGCCTGGGGCGCGGTGGATCAGCCCAGCCTCCAGAAAATCATGCTGGTGGGAGGTACCTCGCTGGCCGAGTGCAAGGTGTTAGCCCAAGAAGCGGCGACGCAGGGTTTTCAGGCCATGGCGGTGCTGGCCCCTTACTACTTCAAGCCCGCCACGGCCCGGCTCCTGGCCGATTTTTGCGTGCAGATCGGGGAAGCGGCCCCCGAGCTGGGGCTGTACTTTTACCACATTCCGGCCCTGACCGGCGTACACCTGTCGATGCTGGATTTTCTGACCGAGATGGACGGCCGCCTGCCCAACTTCCGGGGGATCAAGTATACCCACAACGACCTGATGGAGTACCGGCAGTGCGTCCTTTTCAACCAGGGGCAGTACGACATTCTCTGGGGCTGGGACGAAATATTCCTGGCGGCGCTGGCCATGGGCGCGCGCGGGGCCGTGGGAAGTACCTTCAACTACGCCGCGCCGCTTTACAACGAGCTGATCGCCGCCTTCGACGCGGGCGACCTGGACCGGGCCCGGTCCCTGCAAGACCGCTCCATTGCCATCGTGCGGTTGTTGGGCAAATACGGCGGCATCGGCGTCGGGAAAACCTACATGCGGGCCCTGGGCCTCGACTGTGGCGATTTCCGGCTACCCGTACGCAATCCCAGGCCGGAGCAGTACGCGGAGTTTCAGCAAGATCTGCAAAGCATTGATTTTTGGAAATACGCCAGCGTGCTGCCGGTGCAGGTACCTTAGTACGTCCTTTTTTACCCTACATATCTTGCGACTATTCCTAACCCTTTTCCTGCTACTACCCCTATTGAGCCGGGCGCAATCGCGGCTGGAGCCCGTTCGCTGGCCCGACTTGCCCGCCCAGGACGTAGGCCCCCACCTGGGCGTGGCGGGAGCCTACTCGGGGGTGAGCCATGGGGCGTTGCTACTAGCCGGGGGCGCTAACTTCCCGCGGGGGTATCCCTGGGAGGGCGGTAACAAGGTGTGGCAGGCCGACATCTACCTACTGGACCGCCCCCAAGGTACCTGGCGACTCGTGGGGCGACTGCCCCGGCCCCAGGGCTACGGGGCGTCCGTCAGCTGGAACAACCGGGTACTTTGTGTGGGGGGCAACGACGCCCAGCGCCGCTACGCGGAGGTACTTGCGCTGCGTTGGGACGCCGCCACGGCCCGTCTCCTGACCGACTCGCTGCCGTCTTTGCCCAAGCCCCTGGCCAACCTGGCGGCGGCCGTGGCGGATGACAAGCTTTATGTATTTGGCGGGGAATCGGACCAGGGCGCGGAAAGTACCTTGTACGTGCTGGATTTGCAAAAACCGCAAAAAGGCTGGCAAAAGCGGGCGGCGCTACCCGCTCCCGCCCGCGCCTACACGGCACTGGTAGCGCAGACGGGACCGCGCGGACCGGCACTGTACGTACTGGGCGGACGACAAACCGTAGCAGACCACACGACCCTCTTCGCCGATGCGTACGAGTACCAGATCCGGCGCAACCGCTGGCGCGCGCTCCCGCCCCTGAACCGGGGGCTGTCGGCGCACGGAGCCGTGGCCCACGGGCCGCATACGGTACTGGTGGTGGGCGGGGACGACGGCGAGCGGCTTTTGCAAATTGAGGCGCTGAACAACCAGCTCAAAACGCGGCCGCCCGGTACCGAGGCCGACCGCCTCACGAGCGAGCGCAACGCCTTGCAGGCCGAGCATCCGGGATTCAGGCGGGAGGTGTGGGCGTACCATACCCTCCGGCGTACCTGGAGCCTGGTAGGTACTTTGCCCATTAAAGTACCCGTCACCACCCCGCTGGTACCTTGGGAAGAAGGTTTTCTTCTGCCGAGCGGCGAGGTAGCGCCGGGCGTCCGTACCCCCGCCGTGTGGCAGGTCGTTGTAAACTAAAATGCGTACAAATTTCCCTTTTTCCGCATGACACCAACTCCTCGTACTACGCAATCTACCAGCTACCCCTGGGTGCTGGTGGGGCTGCTGTGGGTGGTAGCGCTGCTCAACTACCTCGACCGCCAGATGCTGGCCACCATGAAACCCGCCATGCAGGTCGATATTGCCGAGCTGCAGTCGGCCACCAACTTTGGGTACCTGATGGCCATTTTCCTCTGGATCTACGGCCTCATGAGCCCCATTTCGGGGCTGGTTGCCGACCGGCTCAACCGGAAGTGGATCATCGTGGGTAGTTTGTTTGTGTGGTCGGCGGTGACGCTGCTCATGGGCTACGCCACGACGTTTGAGCAGCTCTACGGGCTGCGGGCGGTCATGGGCGTGAGCGAAGCCCTGTACATTCCGGCGGGGCTGTCGCTCATTGCCGACGCACACTCGTCCCGCACGCGCTCGCTGGCCGTGGGTATTCACATGACGGGCCTGTACATGGGCCAGGCGCTGGGCGGCTTTGGGGCTACCATCGCGGAGTCGTACTCGTGGCAAAGTACCTTTCAGGTGTTTGGCCTCGTCGGGATCATTTACGCGTTTATTCTCAGTATTTTTTTGCAAGAAATCAAAAAGCCCTACGCCGAGCCGGTGGACGCCCTGGCGTTACCCCAAAAAATCCCCGTCTTCCGGGGCTTGTCGGTGCTGCTGCTCAACCCGGCCTTTTGGGTTATTTTGCTTTACTACGCCGTGCCCAGCCTACCCGGATGGGCTACCAAAAACTGGCTTCCCACGCTTTTTGCCACCAACCTGGGCATCGACATGGCGCAGGCCGGGCCGTTGTCTACCATTACCATCGCGGCTTCTTCGTTTGTGGGGGTGATCACGGGCGGGCTGCTGTCGGACCGCTGGGTACAAAAAAACGTGCGGGGGCGCATCTACACCAGCGCCATTGGGCTGGCACTCACGATCCCTTCGCTGCTGCTGATTGGCTTTGGGCACTCGCTGGTGCACGTGGTGGGCGCGGCGCTTTGTTTTGGTTTTGGCTTCGGCATGTTCGATGCCAACAACATGCCCATTCTTTGCCAGTTTGTGTCGCCCCGCTACCGGGCTACCGGCTACGGCCTCATGAACATGGTGGGGGTATTTGCGGGCGCTTTTATCACCAACCTACTGGGCAAGTCTACCGACGCGGGGAGTTTGGGGCAGGATTTTGCGATGTTGGCGGGCATTGTGCTGCTGGCGCTGGCCGTGCAGCTGTACTTTCTACGACCCGTCGCCAACGACATGGCCGCAACCTGAGCTTTTTCTTGGAGCAACCCAAGGGTACTTTTTCGCCTAAAGGTACTTTACACCGTCGTGTAGTAGGCCCGGATGCGCTTCCTAACTACCCGGTACCGAATGAGGCCCGTCATGAGCACAGCGGGCGAAAGCACCAGCAGAAAGTACCCCGCATCGCTTACGTCTTTCAGAAGTTCCAGTCCCAAAAAAGTCAATCCGCCCGCCAGGAGGGCAATGCTGGTGCGAAAGTAGGCCAGAAAAGTACGCTCGTTGGCCAGGTTGGTGCGTTCTACGGCCAGCTTGTCGGCCAGGCTCAGAGCGTTTAGCTCGGGAGAAGAAGTAGGCATGGGTTGGTGTCTGAAGCAAAAGGCGTCGCTGAAACGAATCAGCGACGCCTTTTCGGCTTGGATTAGGGTTAATTAGCGATTTTCAAGCGCTACAAACTCGCGGAGTGTAGCCCCGGTATAGATTTGGCGCGGCCGACCGATGGGCTCCTTGTTGGCGCGCATTTCTTTCCACTGGGCAATCCAGCCCGGCAGACGCCCGATGGCAAACATCACCGTGAACATGTTGGTAGGAATACCCAGCGCGCGGTAGATGATGCCCGAGTAGAAGTCTACGTTAGGATAAAGCTTGCGCGAGACGAAGTACTCGTCCTTGAGGGCGGCTTCTTCCAGCTGGCGCGCAATGTCTAGTACCGGATCATTCACGCCCAGCTTGGTCAGCACGTCGTCGGCGGCCTTTTTGATGATGCGCGCGCGCGGATCGAAGTTTTTATACACGCGGTGTCCAAAACCAAACAGCCGGAAGCCGCTGGATTTGTCCTTGGCCATGTCAATGTACTTTTGGGTATCGCCGCCGTCGGCCCGAATGGCCTCCAGCATCTCGATCACCTCCTGGTTGGCTCCGCCGTGGAGCGGCCCCCAGAGGGCACTGATCCCCGCCGAAATGGACGAGTAGATGTTGGCCTGCGAGGAGCCCACCAGCCGCACCGTGGAGGTAGAGCAGTTTTGCTCGTGGTCGGCGTGCAGGATCAGCAGCTTGTTGAGGGCTTGCGACACCACGGGATCCACCTCGTAGTTTTCCACCGGCAGCGCAAACATCATGTTCAGGAAGTTGGAGCAGTAGTCGAGGTTGTTGTTGGGGTAGTTGACCGGATGCCCCTGCGATTTCTTAAAGGACCAGGTAGCGATGGTAGGTAGTTTGGCCAGCAACCGGATGATGTGCAGCTCGGTATCTTCGGGCGCCGTGGAGTCAAACGAGTCGGGGTAGAAGGCGCTCATGGCACTCACCAGCGACGAAAGTACCCCCATCGGGTGGGCGTTGACGGGGAAGCCCTCGAAGATTTTCCGCATGTCTTCGTTGACCAGCGTGTGCGTCCGGATCTCGTACTCGAAGTCGGCGTACTGCTGGGCAGTGGGTAGTTCGCCGTAGATGAGCAGGTAGGCTACTTCCAGAAACGTGGCTTTTTCGGCCAGGTCTTCGATGGAATAACCCCGGTAGTGCAAGATACCCTTTTCGCCGTCGAGGAAGGTAATGGCACTTTTTGTGGCCCCCGTATTTTTATAACCGTTATCAATCGTAATGTATCCGGTCTGGTCGCGCAGCTTGCTTATATCAATGGCTTTTTCCTGCTCACTGCCTTCGACCACCGGGAATTGGTAATTTTGACCGTCTATGGTTAATTCGGCTATCTGTGACATAGTAGTTAACTAGTGAAATTAAAGTTTACTTAAAAGAAGATCTAGGGTTAATTGGTAAAAACAATATTCTTAAATAAAACCAGAAAGGACCGTGTTGGTTTAGCCCTGAGTATCGTGGGGCAATGTTTCTGAGGTATCCCTACCCATTTTGCGCTCTGCTGCTGCCTATGCCGGGATTTTGCGAAGCCGCAATATCTAAAAAAACTCGGTATTTTCTAAGGCTAGTGCTACAATATTGGCATAAAATACCGCATATGTGCTATAATATTTTACTTTTCAACCATCCTGGCAATACGTTTCTTCCCGGCCCGGTACTCACACCTCCGGCTGCTTGCGGGCTTCAAAAATGGCCATGATGAGGTACCTCCCAAACAGGCCGATCAGCAGGATGGGCAGCAGGTGAGCCCCGTAGATGAAGGCCTTGCCCGTGAGGCGGTAGGTAAAAGACGAAAACGTGACGTACACGTAGGCAAACAGCGAGAGCCCCAGCACAAAGAGCATCAGGTACCAGCCCACGGCCACGCGCGGGCGGGCCTGCCACCGAATCACCTCACAGATGGCCAGCGAAGTACCTACCACCAAAAATACCGTGGCCAGCGCACGCGGGAAGGTTTTGAGGTAGTCGTGCTGGTAGATCAGTACCCCAATCCGGCCGATGAGGTTGGGGTGGGAGAGCAGGTAGGCGTCGGTTACGCCCAATATCACCAGGAGCAGGGTGGTGGTCAGGTTTTTTTTAAGGGAAGCAAGCATGCTAGAAGTGGGTTGTTTAGGGTGAAATTGAATTGACAAAAAAGCCAAAAGGTACCTACAAGGTACCTGGCCCTTACGAAGGGGCCAAGTACCTGACGTCTTCCTGAATCTGGTCGAGCCAGGCTTCGGGCGTTTGGGCGTGGTCGAGCCAGCGAATGGGCAGGCCGTCGCGCTCCATTTTACGGAAAAAAGTCATTTGTCGCTTCGCAAAGCGGTGGATCTCGGTTTCGAGCCGCTGGATCATGGGCGCGTACGGCAGGTCGCCGGTGCAGTAGTCGGTCACCCATTTGTACTCCAGGCCGTAGTACCGGAGCTGCTCGGGGGCCAGGCCGCGCTGGAGCAGTTGCTGTACTTCCTCTATGAGGCCGTTTTGCAGGCGCTGGTGCAGCCGCCGACTGATCCGCTGCCGACGAAGCGCCACGGGCGGGTCGAGGCCGTAGATGAGCGCGTCGGGGCGGGGTACCTTCGCCTGAGCGGGGTACTCCGGGTGCTGCCGAAGATAGGTACCTATTTCGAGCGCACGAAGCAGGCGCTTGCGCGTGGAGGTATCGGCCAGGGCCGAGTAGGCCGAAGGCAGGGCTTCGAACCGCGCCTGAAGTACCTCCGTGGGGTACTTTTCCAGCTCCTGCCGCAGCGCGTCATCGACGGGAATGCCCGTGTAGGTGTGTCCGCGCAGGACGGCGTCGAGGTACAGGCCGGTGCCACCGCAAACGATGGGGGTACTTCCCCGCGCCCGGATGGCCGCCAGCGCCGCCCCAAAATCTTGCTGAAAGCGGTGTACATGGTACTTTTCACCGGCGTCCAGGATGTCGATGAGGTGGTGGGGAATCAAAGTACCCTGCACCTGGTACTCGTCCAGGTCTTTGCCGGTGCCGATGTCCATGCCGCGGTATACCTGCCGCGAGTCGGCGCTGAGAATCTCCCCGCCCAGCCGGTGGGCGAGCCGGGTGGCGAGCTGGGTTTTGCCGGAAGCAGTGGGGCCAAGAATGACGATCAACGGGGGCATTGTACAAAACGGACTTTAAAGTACCTGGTCGGACCGGACGGGTGGCGGCACAAAGTACCTCACAAATTTAAGATTTCCGCGGTTATAAACCGGCAAGAATCCGGGCGGAGGGGTACTTGGGACGAGCTTGGTACCGACGAGCCGCTGCGGGTCGTGGCGACGGAGCGTCAGGAGGTCCAGCCAGAACAGCTGCGGAGGTGTAGCCGAATCGACCAGAAAACCCAGGTGCCGGTAGCTGTGGCCGCTAGACCAGTCGCGGTCGGCGTAGGTCATGAGGTCGTCGGGTTGCCATTCGTTCACAAACGTTTGTATGCATTTATTAAGCCCACCCACTACGGTATGGTACTTGAGGCTCGCGAAGCGGATCAGCTCGCAGGAGCGGAAGGCTCGTCCGCCCCGCCAGATGGTACGGGCATTGCTAAACCCCGCCACCGCTACCGGCTCCTCGGCGCTGGGAAGTGCTTTAGCAAAGGCCCGGCCAAGGTACCTGGGCTTCAGGAAAAGCCCGTACTTGATGCGCGCCGAGGCGGTACCCTGCAGGTGATGGGTTTTCAAAAAGGCATCCAACGTGGGCTGGCTGATCCGGCGAATTTCGCACAGCCGGGCGGGAATGCGCGTAGACTGCCCCAGCCGCGCCAGCAGCCGCGACTGCACGATGTCACGCTGCGTGAGCCAGGTATCTTCCCAAAGCTGCACCCAGGTACCTTCGTCAGGGGCTTTCAGCAGGTCTTCCGGCTCCGCCCGCCAGGTAGGTAGGTCAATGAGGCGAAGCGCCAAAGTACCCCCTGCGCGGGGCCGCTGAACCACCAGCGTAGGAAAAACGGAGGGCCGAAGTACCCGCAGGTACGAAACGTACCCCGCCGACCACAGCCACGCCTGCACTTGCTCGGCGAACGAAGGGACGGACGGGGTAGGTACTTTCATGCCACAAAGATAGGCGCAGGTACCCTAGGCGGGTAGCGGTGGGGCATAAAAAAAGTGCAGGCGGCGTGCCTGCACTTCTAGGAAAAGCTTTATAGGAAGCGTAGCGTCTTAGCGCTTGCCGATGCCGAACACCAAACCTACGTTGATACCCCCAAAGCGGGACGTCGACTCGAAGTCGATGTTGTCGGCGGTACCGACGTTGGCCCGGCGGTTTTCGTTGGCAAACACAAAGTGGTAAATGCCTTCCACCTGAATTCCTACCTGGCCAAGATCAAACAGAATACCGGCCCGGGGCGCGGCACCAAAGTTGCTCCGGCGGTCGGGGTCCAGGATGGTATTGCCGTTGAAGCTCGCGCGGGCCTTGCTGAAGTACACCCCCGCGTCACCCCCGATGTACGGACGAATGGCCCCGTCGGTCAGGAAGAAGTCCAGGGTACCCGTCACGGGCATCAAGGTACTTACGTAGTCCAGGTCCTGGCCCAGCAGCCGGTAGTTTTTGCCGTCGGCGTAAATTTTCCCGGCTATCCCAATGGCAAATTGGGGTCCCAGGAACACGCGGAGGTTGGCTCCCCCGCCATAAATGGTGTTGGCATCTTCGATGTTGGATTTGGCAATCCCTCCCTGCAAACCTAGCGAAAGCTGCGCCATGGCGCTTCCGGCCGTTAAGAGTACGCCTGTGAGAGCAATGGCTGCCAGACGAAGCGTTGCTTTGCGATTGAAATTCTTTTTCATGGTAAATAGTAGTTGATTAGTACTAAGTACGCTTCCCTGAAAAAAGGATGCCTACCCCCCAAAGCACCTTTTTGTATGGCTAACCGTGAAAAAAAATACCCGACTTACCATGCGTCGGGTACCCGTGGTGACAGCGGTTTAGAAAGAAGAAAGGTTAGATTATGATTATATTAATGTATATTAGAAATTATTCAATTTTAACCCTCTCTACCTATGTTTCTTCTCTTCCTCGGGGTCCTGCTGCTCCTCACCGGATTTGCCATTCAAGCCTCCGACTTTAACATTTCACGCTATGCTTCCCTCCTAAAAGTAGGTGGCCTGGTCGTATTGCTGCTGGGCGTCTTGACGGCCAGTATCCGGCAGATTGACGCCGGTACGATCGGGGTTCAATCCTTGTTTGGAAAAGTAAGTGACCGTACCCTCGAAAACGGACTTAACTTCGTAAATCCCCTGGTGGAGGTGGCCGTATTTGACACCAAGACCCAGAACTACACGATGGCCGCCGTAACGAGCGAAGGGGAAATACGGGGCGACGATGCCATCCGGGTACTTTCCGCGGACGGACTGGAAGTGATCATTGACCTCACGGTGCTCTACCGCATCCTGCCCGAAAAAGCGCCCGGTATCTACAAGGGCATCGGGACCGACTACAAGGACAAGATTGTGCGGCCCGTTACCCGCACACGCATCCGGGACAATGCCGTGTATTACGACGCCGTGGCGCTGTACTCCAAGCGACGCGACGAGTTTCAGGACCGTATTTACAAAACCATTGACAAGGATTTTAAAGAGCGCGGCTTAGTGTTGGAACAACTACTGATCCGGAACATCAACCTGCCGGAGTCGGTCAAGAAAAGCATCGAATCCAAGATCAACGCCGAGCAGGACGCCCAGAAAATGGAATTTGTACTGCAAAAAGAAAGACAAGAAGCCGAGCGCAAGCGCGTGGAAGCCAAAGGGATTTCTGATTACCAGACCATCATTGCCCTGAGCCTGACCGACCGCCAGCTGCAATACGAAATGATCACGGCCCAAAAAGAACTGGCCGCCTCTCCCAATACCAAGATCGTGGTGCTGGGCGGGAGAGGGAACACGCCTTTGCTCTTGACGGATAAGTAACCACGTTGCGATTTGGGTAAGGCAAGAGGTAGGCAATATGAGCTCCAGAGCTCATGCTGCCTGAGGGTACTTGCTGCGGTTGTTTTCTGACCAGGTACCTTGCCTACCTCGTTTTTTATACACAGTGGTCTGGAACGGTGTTTATTGTCCTTTCAACGAGGTTCTGTTCCACACAGGTAAATCCGTACGTGATACGTATACTTTTCAAAACCGACCGACCATGTTTAGCAAAATACAAACTACCCCGGAAAACGTACTGGGGGTACTTGTCACCGGGAAAATCACCAAGGCCGACTACGACTACCTGAATCCCCTCCTGGAAGCGCATAAGCAAAAGTACGGAGACCTACGCCTTTACGTGGAGCTGCACGACTTCCAGTGGCCCGACGCCCCGGCCCTGTGGGAAGACCTGAAAATGACGATCAAATACTTGGGCCCCACCACCAAGCTAGCCATAACGACCGAAACCGACTGGATCGAGAAAATAGCCGAAGGAGCCGGGGCCGTCATACCCGGAATGGAGGTGAAGGCGTTTCACCTACCCGAGCGTGAGCAGGCTTTAGTGTGGGCGTCGGCCTGAGGGGTACTTTGCCTCACCGCAGTCCTTTCCATTTTTGTACCAGCAGGTCGGTGATTCGCTCGTAGCCCTGGTCGGAAGGGTGCAGGCCGTCGTAGGTCATGTATATGGCTTCTTCGGGGTAGGGGTACTCGTCCTTTTCGGGGTCGAAGGGTACCTCCACGTAGTCGGGGTAGAGGTAGGGGCGGTACTGGCCGGTGGCGGGGTCTTTGAGGCGCTTGAAATGCACCATGTTTTCGGGCGTTATGCCGCTGTCGTGGTAGAGGTTCACGACGGGGTACTTGGCCCGCTTTCCTATCTCCACCAGCGCCTGGGCAAACTGCTCCAGGTACTGGTCATTTTTGGGTTTGTAGGAGCCGTAGGCGTTGTTTTTGTAATTATTGATATACACAAAATCCCCCCGCTGCATAGGCGTGATCAGGATGATGCGGGCCTTTTGGTTGAGCTGCTTCAGCTGGTCGGTAATGACCCGAAAGGAGCCGTAGACGGTACCCGTGCCGGTACTTTGTTCGTAGTCGGCCCAGGTACCCAGCGTTTTGCCCTGCCACCAGTCGTTGGTACCCAGAAAGACCGTGTACACGTCGGCCTTTACGAGCCCGAGCTTCTTGATGTTTTCGGCCACGCGGACGGCCGTCCAGCCGTTGTGGCCCTGGTTGGTGTAGGTCACGCGCGGGTACCGTTCCGTAAGTAGCGTCAGGTACCCTTTGGTCACGCGGTTTCCGGTTTCGTCGGGATGGTCGTTGAGGTAAGTGATGGAGTCGCCCAGGGCCACCCAGGTAATTTGGCGCGGGGCGGCGCCCAGGAAACAAACCGCGAAGAGAATAAGGAGTATTCTTTTTTGCATGGGTACAAAGCGTGAAGGGAATAGCTGGCTGCAATGATAAGAATAAACGACAAATAGTTGTTTTGTTACGTAACGTTACATACTTTCGTAAAGTACTGGCAACAAATATGAATAAGCAGCAATTAATTTTTAATCTGCGCATGGAGATCGCGGCGTTAAGGCAGGCCTTGCGGGATTCTGACGACGTAGGGTTGACAGAAGAGCAAATAAATACAATTCTGGATCGGATGAACTACCTGCTTGCCCTAGTAAGAAAGCTAGAGGAATAATAGGTAGTTGGAATTTTTATAATGAAAATAGAAAAATGAAAGCAACGGAAAAAGTAGATATCGATACGTTGATAAGCCGCGCGGATGCGCTGATCAAGGAAGGAACGGATTTTCTGATGAAAGAAGGAAAAATTCTCGAGTTGGACAATTGGCTGTCGATCACAGAATATGCCAAGAAGTACAATCTTTCTACTCAAAATGTGTCTCAATGGATACGTCGCGGCGTAATTTCCGAAGATGATTACATAGAGATAGGGAAGTTTGGCAAAAAACTCGTACGGGATGTTCCGTATAGGGAGTGAACTTTGCTGTGACAGGGAAGATATCAAAGAGAAATCGAGTACTCAGGAATATTCAACGATGACCGACTTTCTATTGAAAATGTAACTGAGCAAGAGTAAACAGGGAAGCGCAAGCCAACTGGTAAAGATAAGTTCTATTCCATTTTGCCCATCAATAACAAAGCATAAGGTCTGAGCAGTTGTAAAAAAAGGAACTAGTGCCACTTGAATGCAGCAATATTCTACTATATTAAACAGAGCTATCCTATTTTGAAGTGAATGGGGGTGATATAGAGTAAGGTTGCTGAGATTTTTGTAAAAAATGATGGGCAGAAGAATACTACCCATGGCACAAAGTACCCAGATTAAGTTAAGCGACTTTATGCAATCAAAACCTATATTTTGAAGTAAAGAAGCTAAACTTACTAAAGCAAAGGCACTAAAACCTCCCATAAATAATCCCGCCAAAGCAAAAATGCCGGTGGGCTTGATAAAGTTAAACCGTTCTTTTTTATAGTTAGGCATAGTAAGAAAAGTACCTTCAATAGGCCAGCAAGCGTCCGCAGGCAATGACTCCGATCCAAAGCAGGATGGACAGTACCGCCGAGATCCTGGAAAAAGCGGGCGGCTCGTCAGGGGTACTTTTGTTAATAAAAGAATGAAAAACCCACACGTTGAGGGCCGCCAGGGCGAGCAAGAGGAGCTTCAGCCCAAAGGTAGGATCGGTACCCAGCGTGCGGGCATTGGTGATGAACAGCAGCAGGCCGGAAGGAACGATCAGCCACAAGCCCCGCCGCGACCACGGCAGCAGGTGCCGGGCCAGCCCGCTCACGGGCAGGTACCGCGCCTGGCCCAACAGCCGGAGGTCGAACAAAAAGGCGGCCCCCACCAGCAGCACAATGCCTACGATGTGCACGATCTCCAGCGCGGGGTACAGCCACAGCGACTGCCGGATGCCCACCGCCCAGGCCGTTTGCTCGAGCCAGTCGAGGTACCTGAGCACGGCTAGCGGAGTTCGTATTTTTCGCCGTCAATGAAGATCCGCTCGGCCCGCATTTCTCCTTTGTCGGTTTTGTGCGGGTAGGCCACCAACCTTACGGAGGTACCTTTCTTAATCATTTCTTCGCTGACGCCCCGGGAATTCATGCGGCTGGTAGGGGCGAGGTAGATGGTCTGAGGCTGCTTTTTGTATTTGACCTTGATCAGCACGTGCGGATTTTCGTAGACCGACTCCTCAATGGTAGCCTTGAAATCCTGCGGCTTGGTTTGGTCATATTCTGACCAGCCGTGATGGAAAAAGGTGAAGGAGGCACAGAGCAACAGCGCGCCCACCAGCCAGGTACTTTGCAGTCGATTCATCGCTTGGTTTGGATTTAGTGATACATAAAGATAACTAAATCATTTTGTTAACTGCAAGGGGAGGGGGGCGAAGTTACTTTTTAACCTCTCTCAATGCATCAGCCAAATAGCCAACGTGAAATTTTGGCAACGTAGCCAAATTCATTATGAGAGGTAAATCCGTAAAAAAAGTGATTCGAAAGTGTTACTTGGAAATTACAAAAATAGGTCGATTCTGTAATTTGCAAATAACACTTTAGGGGTACTCTTTTAATTTGTTACCTTATCTACTGCTCGAGTAGTGGCTATTTCCCGATACAAAATTTACTGAAAATATTGGCCAGCAGGTCGTCACTGACGATGGTGCCGGTGATCTCGCCGAGGTGGTGCAGGGCCAGGCGGATGTCCTGCGCCAGGAAATCGCCGGTGATGCCCAGGTCGAGGCCGGTCAGTACCTCTTGCAACGCTTCGGAGGCTTTGACGAGCTGCTCGTAGTGGCGCAGGTTGGTCACGACGGTGTCGGAGGTACTTTGGGAAAGTACCTGCGCCGTAAGGGCTCGTTTGAGGGCATCGAGGCCTTGTTGGGTTTGGGCGGAGATGGGTATTACCTCAACCCCTAGCCCCTTCTCCTTGGAGGAGAAGGGGGACTGCTTAGAAAGAAGGGGAGATTGTTTCTCTTTCTTTTGGATTAAGCCTTGTTTCGCTTCAACAGCCTCTACCAGTTTGGCCAGGGCGAGCTCTGTATCGTAAAATACCTCTTGATTCGTGAATCGAATGACGTCAATGTTGTAGAGTCGCTTTAACTCTTCAGTTCGGGCGGTGTCGTATTGGCGTTGGTCGGTTTCCTCGTGTACCGAACCGTCCAGCTCGATACCCAGGCGGTACTCGGCGCAAAAAAAGTCCAGTACAAAACCTTCTTCTACCGGGTACTGCCGACGAAACTTCCAACCATTGAGCTGGCGATTACGGAGTAGTTCCCACAGAAGTACCTCCGCCTCGGTGGCGGTTTGGCGGAGGTGGCGGGCATTCTCCAATACCGGCTCGGGGATTTTCTGGATGAGGGATTTATACACCTCAACCCCTAGCCCCTTCTCCTTGGAGGAGAAGGGGGATTTTTCCCCTCTCCTGCTAGGAGAGGGGCCAGGGACGGTACGCCGCGCGGTGAGGTCCACCTTATTCCTCACCCAAAGTACCTTTTTATCGGCGGGCAAATCCGCCGCCAGGGCCTGTACGTCGGCCAGGGTTTCGTCACTGTCGAAGAGAAGCAGCACGATGTCGGCTTTGTGCATGGCCTGGCGTGAGCGCTCAATCCCGATGGACTCCACCAGGTCGGTGGTTTCGCGGATACCGGCCGTGTCGATGAAGCGGAATTTCAGGCCGTCGAGCACCATCGTATCCTCGATCACGTCGCGCGTGGTACCGGCGATGGCCGTCACGATGGCCTTTTCTTCGTTGAGCAGGGCGTTCAGTAGCGTTGATTTCCCCACGTTGGGCGCGCCGATGATGGCTACCGGTACCCCTTCCTTGAGGGCGTTGCCGTAGTCGAAAGACTCCACGAGCGGGGCTATCGCGCGGAGCAGGTCCAGGATGAGGCGGCGGAGGTCGTCGCGCTGGGCAAATTCCACGTCTTCTTCGCCAAAGTCCAGCTCCAGCTCCACCAGCGAGGCAAAATGGATCAGTTCCTGGCGCAGGGCGGCTAGTTTTTTAGAAAACCCGCCCCGCAGCTGGTTGATGGCCGTCCGGTGGCTGGCGGCGGAGTCGGCGGCAATGAGGTCGGCCACGGCTTCGGCTTGTACGAGGTCGAACTGGCCGTTGAGAAAAGCCCGCTGGGTGAATTCGCCCGGACGCGCCAGCCGGGCGCCCTGCTGCACGAGCAGCTTCAGGATCTGGCGAATGACGTAGTCGGAGCCGTGGCAGGCAATCTCAACCACGTCTTCTTTGGTGAAGGAGCGGGGCGATTTAAAAACCGAGATAAGTACTTCGTCCACGAGCGTGCCGTCGGCCTCCCGAATGGTACCGAAGTGGATGGTGTGGCTGTCGACCTGGGCGGGGTGACGACCGCGAAAAATGCGGTGAACGAGGTCGAAGGTCCCTTGGCCCGACACCCGAATGACGCCGATGGCACCCACGCCCGAGGGCGTAGCCACGGCACAAATAGCTTCCTGCTGTTGAATGGGTACTTGGTTCATGGTACAAAGATGCGACTTTCCGGCGTTGGGTACTCCATGCTTTTGTGTATGTTTGTACAAAGACGCCGTCCGTCAGGTACTTGTTTGCTTATGAAAATTTCGTCTCATTTCCTTCGCGTAGGGGTACTTTTGGTTTTGTGGGGTACTTTCACGCACTGCTCCACCACGACCATCTACTTGGTGCGCCACGCCGAAAAAGCGGCCGCCCCGGCAGCTGATCCGCCCCTGACCGAGGCCGGCCAGCAACGCGCCCGCGCCCTGGCCGATACCCTGCGGGGCCGCGGCGTGGGACTTATTTATTCTACCAACACGCTACGGACCCGCTCCACGGCCGCTCCCGTGGCCGACGAAGTGGGCGTGCCGATTCGTCCCTACAGCACCGACACGCTCTGGGAAGTGGCGCAGCTTCTCAAGAAAGTACCCCAGAAGACGGTACTGGTGGTAGGCCACAGCAACACGCTACTGCCGTTGCTGGAGCAGTTTCCGGTCAAAGCCAGCCTGCGCGAAATCCCCGATAGTGACTACGACAACCTGTTTGTTGTCACGGTGCGGCGGCGTTTTTTGCTGCCCACGCGGCTGAGCCTGCGGGAAAGTACCTACGGGGTACTTACGCCCTAGCGCCAGTACCGCTCCAACACGCCCGACTCGGGCCGTTGCATGGTGAGTAGCTGCGGAAAGATAGGTACCTGAAAGGCCAGATCAACCACGCGTTTTTCCCAGGTAGTGGGCGGTATGCCCAGCAGCTCGGCGAGCTCGTCGCCCAGAAAGTACCGCATCTGGGCCGCGGGGAGATTGCGTAGCGAAGGCGAAGGTACCTGCGCCTCGATGGTACTTAGTAATGCTTTGGTCAGGCCGCGCCCAGCTTCCGACGCCCGAAACTGCCGCCTGGCAATGGCGCGATCCAGCGTGTAGGCTTCCAGTAGCGAGCGCGGCAGAAGTACTTCTTCGGTACCCAGCAAGTACCCCACCACGTTCCAGAAATGCAGGTAGGCTTCCTCTTCGGACCGCGTGGCCCGGACGTGGAGCTTGCGCAGGCCGCGCAGGATGACGTACGAGAACGCCAGGTTGGTACCGGCCATGTCTTCCTGGCACACGGGGTACCCCCAGGCGGGATTCCAGCGGCCGCTGTGTAAAGTAAACCAACGCACCGCCGCGTGTAGCAGCCGGATCTTGGCAATGCGCTGAAAATTCAGGCCGCTTTTCCAGTCGCGCTCCTGCATGATCCCAAACACAAAGGCCCCGGTTTCTTCCAAACGCTGATGGGTTTTGGACTTGATTCGCTCCGAAATCCAAAGTACCTGAGCGCCGTTGGCCCCGGCATAGCAGTAGGGAAGCGCGTACGTACCCAGTAGCAGGGCAATGAGCCGGTAATGCTTCCAAAAGAAAGCGATTCCCTGGTTAAATAGCTCTTGGTCATATGCTTTAGGTACTTTGGTATTTTGATCGATAAAAAATTTAACATCGTTAGATTGTTCCGAAAAATCGAAATTGGCGTAATCGGTCAGGAACTTCATCAGCTCACCCACCGCGCGCGGACCACCCGCTCCGGCTACGGCAGCAATGACCGCGTCGGCGGGGGCGTCGCCTTGCTGCCGGAGCGGGTCGAGTAGGCTATTCGGAAAAGTACGGGTATCTTTGCGCATCTCGCGAAGGGGTTTGTGCTGGAAAGGAAACCCCGCGTAAAAGATTTTGGTTTAGTATAACAACAAATACCACTTGACCAGTGCTCCATTCTGAAAGTACCTTCACCGAGACTGCCCCACCGACCGACACCGACACGCTGCCGGTGATGGAAGCTTTTTATACTTTACAAGGCGAAGGCAAGCAGGCGGGCAAAGCCGCGTACTTCATTCGCCTGGGGGGCTGCGACGTAGGCTGCCACTGGTGCGACGTGAAGGAGTCGTGGGACGCCCAGGCGCATCCCCGCCAGGGCGTCGCTGCTATTGTGGCGGGCGCCCTCAAGTACCCCGGCCGCATGGCCGTCGTTACGGGTGGCGAGCCGTTGATGTACGATTTAGGTACTTTAACCAAAAGCCTGCAAGAGGCTGGATTTCAGACGAATATCGAAACGTCGGGCGTGTACCCGGTGACTGGGCGCTGGGACTGGATTTGTTTCTCGCCCAAGAAGTTTAAAGTACCCCACCCCGGTATTTATGAGGTAGCCCACGAGCTCAAGGTAATTATCTACAACCCAAGCGATTTTGCCTTTGCCGAGGCGCACGCCGCACGAGTAGCTGAGGGCTGTGCGTTGCTTTTACAACCGGAGTGGAGTAGGCATGAACGGATGCTGCCGCAGATAATCGATTACATCAAAGACAATCCGAAGTGGCAAATGTCGTTACAAACCCACAAGTACATGGATATTCCCTAGAACGGAATTCCCGGAAAGCCCAGGCTCTGATGCGCTATTTTTGTCTATACCTGCTACTCCTTATCCTGCTGCCGCCGCTGGCCGAGGCGCAGGAGGCCGTTTTATCCCGCCGTTCCCGCGAACTCTACGACAAAGCCAAGCTGGCCTGGCAGGAGCGGAAGCTGGACAACGCCCTGCTTCTTTACCAGAAACTCATCGAGCTAGAGCCGGGAATCCCTGAGGCCAACCTGCGGCTGGGGCAGCTCTACGACCTCCACCGCCAGCCCGACCTGGCGCGCCACCACTACCAGCGCGCTCAGCTACTACTGCCCGACGCGCCCGAAATGGCCATGGCCTACCAGTGGCTGGGGCGGGATGCTTTCCAGCGCGAATGCTACGACTCGGCTGTGGTGTACCTGGACAAAGCCAAGGCGCTATTCCCCGCGAAATCGAACCCGGCGCTGGTGGTAGAAAAGTTCGCTACCTCCGCCCGCTTTGCCCGCGAGGCGATCCGGAAGCCGGTGCGGGTTCGGAAAAGATCGCTGGGCGATACGGTTAATTTCTTGCATGCGCAATTTTTTCCGGTACTGACCGCCGACAACGAAACGCTCATTTTTACGGGCCTAACGCCCGAGCGCAACGAGAATATTTACGTAGCCCAGCGCGACGGCGACGGCTGGGAAGTACCCGAGAGTATTTCTGAAAGCATCAATTCGGCCAACAACGAAGGTACCTGCACGGTATCAGCCGACGGCCGTACGCTGGTTTTTACGGCCTGCAACCGCACCGACGGCTACGGTGGCTGTGACCTGTACATAACCTACAAAGACGGAAAGAAATGGAAGACTCCCCAGAATCTGGGCACGACCATCAACAGCCGCTACTGGGAGTCGCAGCCGTCGCTTTCGGCCGACGGCCGTACCCTTTACTTTGCCTCCGACCGCCCCGGGGGCCAGGGGCGCGCCGACATCTGGAAGGCCGAGCTGACGCCCGAAGGCGAATGGGACCAGCCCCGCAACCTGGGAGCTACCATCAACACGCCCGACGACGAAAACGCACCCTTCATCCACGCCAACGGGCGCACGCTATTCTACGCCTCCAACGGCCTACCGGGTATGGGCGGCTTCGATATTTTTCTTTCCCAACAACGGGACACCACCTGGTCGGCCCCGCGCAACATCGGCTACCCCATCAATACCGTAGCCGACCAAGTGGGGCTTTTTATTACATCCGATGGCCGCCAAGCCTACTACACCGACGACCGCAGCGACCGCGGCCAAAGGCGCTCGCTGATCTATACCTTCGAAGTACCCGACACCCTGCGCCAGCTGTTTACGCCCACGCGCTACGCCAAAGGCAAGGTACTTGACCAGAAAACCCAGCAACCGCTGGCGGCTACCATTGAGCTGCACGACCTGCGGAGCCAGGAAAAAGTGTCGGAGTTTTCGTCGCAGGCGGAAACGGGCCAGTACCTGGCCGTGCTGAACCGCGACAGCGAATACGCCTTTTACGTGCGCCGGGAGGGGTACTTGTTCAAGAGCCTGACGTTCACCGTGGCGGATTCGGTATCCAACCTGCGGCTGGATATTCCCCTGGAGCCCATTGAAAAAGACCGGGCGGAGGTACTTAGCAACCTCTTTTTTGCTACGGGCTCCTTTACGCTCGACGAAAAATCAAAGGTAGAACTGCGGCAACTGACCGAGTTTCTGACCAAAAACCCCAAGGTACGCATCGAGATTTCGGGCCATACCGACGACGTGGGCAGCGACAAGGACAACCTCGAGCTCTCGCGCCAACGGGCGCAGGCCGTAGTAGCGTACCTGACGCAGGCGGGCATCGGTGCCGAGCGGCTAAGCGCCCAGGGCTACGGCGAAACGCGCCCGCGGCTACCTAATAGCTCCGACGAAAACCGCCAGCAAAACCGCCGTATTGAATGGCGCATTCTGTAAAGTACCCCGGCCGTTTGAATGTCCGTTGGGTTTGTGTTTTATCGGGAAAAGTTGCACTTTTGCTTTTGATTCTGTGTTGCGAGATAAGAAAATGATTACTTCGTATCAAGAACAACTATTTTATTGCTGAATCATGACCTTTGAGAAAATTGATTGCCTGATCATCGGATCGGGTCCTGCTGGTTATACAGCCGCTATCTATGCTTCCCGAGCTGGTTTAAAACCAGTACTTTACCAAGGTCCCCAACCCGGCGGACAGCTTACCATCACGACCGAGGTCGACAACTACCCCGGCTACCCCGAGGGCGTGACGGGCCCCCAAATGATGATGGATTTAGAAAAGCAAGCCGCCCGTTTTGGCACCGACATCCGCTACGGACTGGTGACGAGCGTCGATTTTTCTTCCTACCCTCACAAGGCGGTCGTCGATAATAAAGTGGGGATCGAAGCCAATTCTGTCATTATTTCTACGGGGGCCTCGGCCAAATGGCTGGGCTTGCCCGCCGAGCAGCGCCTCAACGGCCGGGGCGTTTCGGCCTGTGCCGTCTGCGATGGCTTCTTTTTCCGGGGGCAGGATGTCGTGGTTGTAGGAGCCGGTGATACCGCCGCCGAAGAAGCCAGTTACCTGGCCAAGCTCTGCCGCAAGGTTTATCTGCTGGTCCGTCGCGACGAAATGCGGGCTTCACTGATCATGCAAAAGCGGGTCAAAGGAATGCCGAACATCGAAATCTTGTGGAATACCGAAACCGTTGACCTGCTCGGGAAAGAGGAGCTGGAAGGCGTTAAGGTAGTGAACAACAAAACCGGGCAGGAAAGCATCCTACCCGTGACGGGATTTTTCGTAGCCATTGGCCATAAGCCTAACACCGAACTTTTTACCGAGTACCTGGAGCTGGACGAAGCGGGCTACATCAAAACGGTGAAGGGAAGTACCCGCACCAACGTAGAAGGCGTATTTGCCTGCGGGGACGCCCAGGACAACATCTACCGGCAGGCCGTTACGGCGGCGGGTACCGGTTGCATGGCCGCGCTGGACGCCGAACGCTTCCTGGCCGAGCGCTCGGTGATGGTGGAAGAGCAGGTGATTTAAAAATCAAAATAGGTTATTATTATAGGTAGCGGGGCTGGGTTAGCGTTGATTTGGTAGTACACCCTCTCTATACGTGTTGATCAATTATGAAAAAAAAGCTTCTCATTGGATGTTGGTGCTTGGTTGTGTGTTTGGTAGTATCGTGGGATACGAACGCCCAGGAGCGGGGGAAATTCAAGAAAAATCCACAGATTAAGCAGAGCGGCACGAATACCCACACGCCCAATCCCAATTTTCCGGCCGTAGAGCCCCAGGCCAGCCCCGAAGCCGATTTTAAAGTCGAAACCTCCACCATCAATTTCCAGAGCCAGTTTGAGCCCGCCAAGCCACTTAACCCCGTGGTGAGCGAAGATACCAGTACCATCGACGAAGGCGAGACCAGCGTACTCGAGGTAGTGGACTCCATGATGGTGGGCGATGAGTGGGTGAAGATTGCTGATTACTACGTCATATGGGACTCCCGGACCATCGATCCCTACAACATGAATCCCCTGGAGTTTGACGAAACCATCGATCTCAAGCTCTACGATCCGGCCGAAAACCGGTTTTGGAACCTGCCGCTGGAAGGCGCCCGAACTACCTCTAACTTTGGGTTTCGGTGGGGGCGCTGGCACAACGGCACCGACCTGAACCTGGACACCGGCGATCCGATCTATTCTACTTACGACGGCATGGTCCGGATTGTGGCCTGGGATGGCAGTGGCTACGGGCGCTTCGTAATGGTGCGCCACTACAACGGCCTCGAAACGCTTTACGGGCACATGTCCAAGCCCATGGTGGAATCTGGACAAATGGTGAAAGCCGGTGATCTGCTGGGGCTGGGCGGGAGCACCGGGCGTAGTACGGGGCCGCACCTGCACTACGAAAACCGCTACGAGGGCAATCCCTTTGACCCCAAACATATCTTTGACTGGGAGAACCAGCAAATTCGTTCGGATCATTTTCTGTTGACCGCCCGCGTGTGGGACCACCTGCGGGGGCGCTCGTCAAAAAGCGAGTACGAGGCGGGGGATAAGCCCGCTTACAGCCGCACGCTGCTGCACAAGGTACGCTCCGGCGAGACTCTTTCATCCATTGCGAGCCGCTACGGCCTCTCGGCGTCGGCGCTGGCCAAAAAAAATCACATTTCCCTTCGATCTACCTTGCGGGTAGGGCAGAAGCTCCGCGTAAAATAATGAGTACTCATTCATGAAATTAGACATCCTGGCCATTGCCGCCCACCCCGACGACGTAGAGTTGAGCTGTGCCGGTACCTTACTGAGCCAAGCCGCGTTGGGCAAGAAAATCGGGATCCTGGATTTGACCCGGGGTGAGCTGGGTACCCGGGGCACACCCGAAGGCCGATTGCAGGAAGCGGACGAAGCAGGCCGGATACTGGGTGTGGCAGCCCGGGAAAATGTAGGAATCGCGGACGGATTTTTCCGAAACGACGAAGCCCACCAGCGCGCCCTCATTCCTTTTATCCGAAAGTACCAGCCCGACATTGTCCTGGCCAATGGCATCGACGACCGGCACCCCGACCACGGCCGGGCGGCGCAGCTCATTTACGAGAGCTGCTTTTACTCGGGCTTGCGTAGGATCGAAACCTTCGACGAAGCCGGAAACCCGCAAGTACCCTGGCGTCCCCGGCAGGTATTCCATTTTATTCAGGATAAATTCATTACACCCGACTTTGTGGTGGACGTTACGCCCTATTGGGAACAAAAAAAGGCGGCTATCATGGCTTTTCGCAGCCAGTTTCACGTGCCTGAATACAAAGCTACCACGGACGAGCCCGCCAGCTATATTTCCAATCCCGAATTTCTGGAGTTTATCCAAGCCCGGAGCGAAGAAATGGGGCACGCCATTGGCGTCAAGTACGGCGAAGGGTTCACGACCCGCCGCAAGCTAGGCGTGAGTGATATTTCGGTTTTTTTGTAGTGGTGACCCATAGGGGAATCGAACCTCTGATTCGACCGCGCAGGGTTCATGTCCTGCTCCGGCGCATGAAGCAGGCTTTTAGGTAAAAGAAGCTTCTCTACGGCGAAAGCCGCTCCAAGGTCCAGGTACCTTCCTGCCGCGTATAGGCCAGGCGGTCGTGCAGGCGGCTGGGGCGGCCCTGCCAAAACTCCAGGTAAGCCGGTACCAGGCGGTAGCCTCCCCAGTGGGGCGGGCGGGGTACTTCCCGGCCTTCAAACTGTTTTTCGTAAAATTCCTGCTTTTCCAGAAGTACCTCGCGGCCGGCAATGACCTCGCTCTGGCTCGACACCCAGGCTCCCAGCTGGCTGCCGCGCGGGCGGCTGGCGAAGTACTCGTCCGACTCCCGTTCGGCCACTTTTTCAATGTACCCTTCGATCCGAACCTGCCGTTCCAGCTCTACCCAGAAGAACGTAAGTGCCGCGTAGGGATGCGCATCCAGCTGGTGGCCTTTGCGGCTGTGGTAGTTGGTAAAGAACACGAAGCCGCTCAAATCCAGATCTTTCAGCAGCACGATGCGGCCACTGGGGCGGTGGTCGGGCCCGACGGTGCTAAGGTACATGGCGTTGGGCTCAGGTACCCCGGCCCGCAGGGCTTCGTCGAACCATTGCCTGAACTGAACCAACGGATTTCCGGAAACATCTTCTTCTTTTAGCCCGGTTAGCGTATACTCTTTTCGTAGTTCAGCAATCGTTTGGTTCATACCAAGGGGGAATTAGTTCGAGGATAGTCGGACAAATTTAACCATTTCATAGGAAAGATTGTTATTTTTGCAGTTCCCACGTACTTTACGAAATACAACCACGATGGCACACGAAGAACGCGAAGAAAATACGGAGCAGGACCAAGAGTTGGAACAGAAGCCAACCGATACCCTGGAAATAGGCCAGCACGATGACCTGGAAGACGAAACGGAAACGGAAGAAAGCCACGAGGTAGATTACAGCCAGCTCACAAAAGAAGAGCTGATTGCTGCACTTGAGAAGGAACTGGCTACGCTCAAAGCCGAAACCCGAACCTCCGCCCACGTCAAGCGAGCCGATACCGTAGTTCGTGAAGTACGCCCGGTGCTGGATCAACTCAAACGTGGCGAGTGGGAGGAAGCCCGCGGGAAGTACATTGCCGACAACGAAAGTGAGGAAGGCTTTGAATACAAGCACGAGGCCCAAACCCAGCGTATTGAGGAGCTCTGCCGGGAGATACGCGGACAAAAGACCAGCTACTACCAGAGCCTGGAAAAAGACAAGGAAAAGAATTTTGCCGTGAAAACGGCCCTATTGCAGCGGCTGCGGGAGCTCCTGGAGGCGGAGGAGTCTCGGGAAACCGACGCGTCGGACATGAAAACCAGCTGGGAGGAGTTTAAGAAAATCCAGGAGGAATGGAAGGCCGCCGGAAACATCGCCTCTCCCCACAACGGGACTCTATGGGCTACCTACAATGCGCTCATCGACCGCTATTTTAGCAATCGGAATATATACTTTGAGCTAAAGGAACTCGACCGCAAGCGGAATGCCGAGCTGAAAGCCGAGCTGTGCGAGAAGCTGGAAAGCCTGGTGGCGACCCTGGCCGAACGTCCCATGTCCAAAGAGGTACTGAACGAAGCCAACCAGATTTTTGAGGAGTACAAGCACGTAGGGCCCGCTCCCCGCGAGATTCAGGAAGAGCTGTGGCAGCGCTTCAAGAAATCCATGGATGTGCTGTACGATGCCCGCCGGAACCAAAGCGACGAGCAGAAAAAATCCATGGCGGAGATTTACCAGGCCAAATCAAAAATTTATGAAGATATAGTACCCTTTACTTCGTTTACGTCGGGTAGCATCAACGACTGGAACGCCAAAACCAAGGAGATTCTGGCTTTTCAGGACCAATGGGTAGCCGTGAAAGGCCCCATGCCTCGGGAAGAAGGCAAGGAGCTGAGTAAAAAATTCTGGGCGGCGCTCAAAGCATTCTTCCACAACAAGGGGGAGTTCTTCAAGCAGCTGGAAGCCAAGCGCGAGCAAAACTTGAAGGCCAAAACGGCCTTGTGTGAGGAGGTGGAGGAAATCATCGCTACGGGCGAAGACAACCCCCAAAACACCCAGCGCGTCATCGAGTTTCAGAAAAAATGGAAGGCCATCGGCCAGGTACCTGAAAAATTCAAGGACTCGATCTACGCCCGCTTCAAACAAGCCTGCGATGCTTACTTCAACCAGAAGCGCGCCAAGAACAAAGAGGTAGAACGTGATTTTGAGGAGAACCTGGCCAAGAAAAAAGAGCTCTGCGAGCGCATTGAAGCCGCCGCCGAGCAGGACGCCACCATTGCTCAGCTCAACCACTTTAAGCAAGAGTGGGCGGCCCTGGGGTTTGTACCCAAGAAGGACATGCAGGCCATTCAGAAGCGCTACATTGCCGCCATCAACGCCTACGTGGGAGCCATTGGTAAGCTTTCTTCGAAGGAAAGAGAGCAGGTAGTACTGGAAAGCGAAGTGGAAATGGTGCGCGAAGGAGAAACCAACCGGGGTCTTTACCGCAAGGAAAGTGACATCCGGCGGAAAATCTCGCAGCTGGAAAGTGACATAGCCGTGTGGGAAAATAACATTCAGTTTTTTGGAAACTCTAAAGGGTCCAATAAGCTGAAGGCTGATTTTGAAAGAAGAATTGAGAAAGCCTCTGAGCAACTGAATGAGCTCAAGCATCAACTCTCTATTATTCAGGAAGCTATATAAAACTTAAAAAAATAGCGGCGGGGCACTTGCGTCGTACGTGCTCAGCCGCTATTTTTGCACCACGTTTAAGCGATCTAGAGTTCTACTTTAAGACACTAGATAGTTAACGCAGCCTAATGCGCCTCCTTAGCTCAGCTGGTAGAGCAACTGACTTGTAATCAGTAGGTCGCTGGTTCGATCCCGGCAGGGGGCTCTTCAAAATCAAGCACCTAGCAGTTCTGCTAGGTGCTTTTTTGTATTGGGATGGGTCAAATCCTTGTAGAGCTGGTATTCAGCCATTTTTTCGAAAATGGATACCCCTCACACCATCCGCCAAATTCACGTGGTAAAAAGTACCCCATTGTGGTCGTTGACGCCTCAGTTCCGGCCTATAAAGTGGCTGGTATTTTTTTAGGAAGGGTACCTGGTACTCATAAAATTCGCCACAAAAAAGTACGATCATGAAAAAAAGACCTATAGCACTCGCTGCCTTGGTTATGGTAAGCACGCTCACCTTCACCGGCTGCAACAGCGAATCCGAGCATAAGGAAACCCCTAATTCGGAAACCAACCGCGCTAATGAGGGTGAGAATACCGATGGTGCAAGCCGTAAAGCGATGGGGACAGCCGAAGGCGATCAAAACGAAGGCCTGGGAGATGGGCATCCGGATAACCAGCAGAACCTGCACCCCGATTCGACCCGGGACACCACTCAGAAAAAATTACCGCCCCGGCCCTAAGGTACCTGGCCAGGTACTTCGGTACTCATTGTCAAATGAAAGTACCCCCTACGGAATACGTGTGAAAGTACGTTCGTCGGGGGTACTTGGTGCTTAAGGGGTACTTGGGAGTACAAAAAGTGCCTTTGCTGCGTTAAGGGTTCCAGGCTTTTTCCAGGAAATCGACCCAGTTGCGCCACATGATGCCTTCAATGTCGGCTTCGGTATAGCCCCGTTGGCGGAGTAGGTCCGGGATGGTCTGTAGGTCAGCGATGGAGTCCAGATCCAGCGGACACTGCTCCTTGCCAAAGGCACCGTCGAGGTCGGAACCAATACCCACGTGCCGGGCGTTGCCGGTGAGCTGGCAGATGTGGTCGAGGTGGTCAATGGCGTGCGCTATGGTTACCCCGGCGCTCCGGGGCGTAGTGACACCGCGCACCCAGCCGGGCACCATCATCCAGGCGTCGAAGGCCATGCCGATTACCGCGCCCCGCTTGGCAAGTACCTTGATCTGCTCATCCGAAAACTGACGGTTGTGCGGCGTGAGGTGGCGTACCAGATTATGACTGGCCCAGACCGGCCCGCCATACAGTGCCATAGCATCCCAGAAAGCGCTGTCACATAAATGGGTAGCGTCCAGGATGATGTTCAATTTTTCCATCTCCCGCAACAATTCCCGTCCCCGGTCGTTCAGGGGCTGGTCGGAGTCGGTGCCGTGGGCGTAGATCCCCGGGCCGTAGTGGGCCGGTCCCACGGCCCGCAGACCATCCTGGTAGGCCTGGTGTAAGTGCTCCAGGCTAAGTATCGAATCGGCCCCTTCGAGGCTGAGTATGTAGCCGATCGGTAACTGCTCCGTGGTGTCGGCTTGTTGCCACAGGGTTAGGTGCTTTTGCAAACTAGCCCAATCCCGGATCTGAACCATTTCTCCGGCCTGTTCCATGGCCTGGTACCAGGCGAGCTGCCCCTGCGTTTGCGCCCAGGCCTGCGCCGGTGAATGCCAGCCCGGCAGGGTACTTTGCGGGCTGACGTAGCGGGCGATCTGGGTCGCGACGCAGAGGCCAATGCGGCCCCGGCGCATTTCCGGAAAAGAAACGACTCCCTGGCCGCGGTCGGGCTTGTCGGTGAGCTTCTGCTCCCGCTGGCGGAGGGTGGCCAGCTCCTGGGTCAGGTCGCGGTTCCATTCCAGGGCATTCATGGAAAGATCGAGGTGGGCGTCAAACAAAAACATCGGCCGGGCGGGGAGGAGTTGATATTGATAAAAAAGAACTTACTACAAGCAAGGTACTTCCGGGAAGGTACTTGAAAGTACCTAGTACGTAAGCTGGCGGCTCCGGGCTACTACCTCCCAGGTTTCGCTACAGGTACCTTCCTGAATGACGTAGGCCTTGGCGTGCAGGGCCACCGTAGGACAAATGTGGTAGGGCAGGGCGTAGAGCACATCGCCGGCTTTCATTTCTTCCCACGTGCTGGAAGGTACCTCCACCACGCCGTGCTCTTCGCTCTGGCTGCGGAGGCGGTAGTCGTTCAGATTCAGGAAGCGAAACCGAAGGTCGATGGGATTCTCGGCGGAGACGGCCTTGTGGCCCAGGTCTACGGTCACGATGCCGGGAGACGGCTTGGAAATGACGCGCGTCAGCAATACCGCCGCGTGCTGAAAGGGCTGGTCCAGGAAGCGGTCGCCGTAGCCCCAGTCCCAGAGCAGGCAGGTACCTGGGCTGCAGTAAATACCGTCGCGTAGCACGTGCACGTTAAAGGTAGGTGAGCCGCCCGCGATGATGATCGGGTCGGGGAGCTGGGCTTTACCCAAATTTTGGCGCAATTGATCAATATGACCAAACGCTTGATCACTGTTAGTTTTCCGAACGTCAAAATTTTCGTCCCGAATATGCCCATCGTACACGTGCAGGCCCAGCAAACGCAGGTTAGGTAGTTTGAGCACAAAATGATACAGCGCTTCCAGGTCTTCGTCCACCGGGTGGCCCGAGCGGTCCATGCCGTTGTTTACGTCAATAAAAACGATGGCCGTTTTGTTGGCTTGGTGGTAGTGTTCGTTCAGGGCCGTGGCCGTTTCGCGGCTATCGACCAGTGAGCCAAACTGCACGTGGTGAAAAGCTTCGGCCAGGTCCAGGTACCTCTTGAGGTTGGGCCCTACGAGCTGGTAGGCCAAAAGTACCCAGGTAGCGCCCGCGTCGGCCAGCATTTCGGCTTCGGCAATGGTGGCACACTTAAATTTGGTAATACCCGCCGCCAGCTGCATCCGCACCACTTCGGCCATCTTGTGCGTCTTGACGTGTGGCACCAGGCGCTCGGCGCTACCCGCCAGCTGAATCATGGTTTGGATATTGGCGGCAATTCTGTCGGGGTAGAGGAGCAGCGAGGGGGAAGGTACCTGGTCCGGGTCTTTGAGTTCAAACCACATAGGGAGCAAAGCAGCTATTTACTAAAAATTTACGATCAAACAAGTTCAAATAAAGCCTCGATTTCCACCGGGATGTTGTCGGGGAGGGAGCCCATGCCCACGGCGCTGCGTACACCAATGCCGTTATCCTCCCCCCAAACGGCCGCGAAGAGTTCGCTGCATCCGTTGATGATGTAGGGGTGGCGCTCGAAGTCGGCGGTGCAATTGACCATCCCAAGTACCTTTACTACCCGTTTTACGCGGTTGAGGGTACCCAGGTTTTCCTTGATCGTAGCCAGAATGGCCAGCCCTACCTGACGAGCGGCCAGTTTGCCTTCTTCCATCGTCAGGTCAGCTCCGATGCGCCCTTTGATCAAACTCCCGTCGCTCTGTACCGTACCGTGGCCCGACACGTAGAGCCAGCGCTCATCGACGAGCAAACAGGGTTTATAGACGCCCAGGGGCTTAGGCGCGGGAGGTAGTTCGAGCTTGAGTTGGGAGAAGCTATGTTCCGGATTCATGAGAAAAGGTACTTGTAGTTGATGGATCAAACGAACGGCTGTCGGTTCAGGGCCGTCCCGACAGCCGTAAAGGTAAGCGAATAGGTACTTTCCTGAGACAGCAAAAACAGATAATTATTCGGCAAAGACAAAAGTACCCTGGGTACTAGATGAACATATTCAGGATAAGTACCCCCACGAGCCCCACCACCGACACGATGGATTCCATGATGGACCAGGTCAGGATGGTGTCTTTGATGCTAAGGTTGAAGTACTCCTTGAAAAGCCAGAAGCCCCCGTCGTTGAGGTGAGAGAACATCAGGCTGCCCGCGCCAATAGAAAGTACCATCAGTTCGGGGGGAGCTGCTTCCTGTACCAGCATGGGCGCCAAAATACCCACCGTCGTGAGACCCGCCACCGTGGCCGAGCCCACGCACACCCGGATGATCGCGGCGATCCCCCAGGCTAGTACCAAAGGCGACACGTCTACCCCTTTGAGGCCTTCGGCAATGTACTGGTTTACGCCGCTTTCGGTCATGATCTGCTTGAATACCCCCGCGCCCGCAATGATAAGCAGGATCACCGACACGCCCTTGAAAGCTTCTTCGAACGACTTGGTGAGGGTCGCCATGCGCATGCCGCGCCGGATACCCAGCGTATAGGCCGCAAACAGGACGGATACCAGCATCCCAAAGTAGGGTTCGGCCAAGAGGTCAATGATGGCGTAGCCGGGAAGCAGCGCCTTCACACCCGACATGCTGGTGAGTAAGAAAACCGGCAGCAGGGCGGTGACAGCACTCAGCGCCAGGCCGGGTAGTTCCTCTTTGGGCCGAGGCGTGACGTGGAACAGATCGGGGTCCGGCTGGGGATTGAAGCGCTTAAGGGTACGTCCGAAGATGGGACCGGCCAGGGCAATGGCCGGAATGGCCACGATAATTCCGTACAGAAGGGTTTTGCCAATGTCGGCGTTGATCTGCGAGGCAATGGCCGAAGGCGAAGGATGAGGAGGCAGGTACCCGTGGGCCACCGACAGCGCCGACAGCATGGGAATGCCCACGTACAGCAGGGGCAGGCGTGCCGAAGCAGAAATCATGAAGATGAGCGGTATTACGATGACAAAGCCCGCATTGTAAAAGAGCGGAATGCCAATCACAAAACCGGCCAGGGCTAACCCCCACTGGATGTTCTTGCGGCCAAAGATCCCGATGAGGGCGTCGGTGATGCGTTGGGCCGCGCCGCTGTCAGCAACCAGTTTTCCGAGCATGGCCCCAAAGCCGATGATCAGCACCAAATCTCCTAAGGTACTTCCGACGCCTTTTTGAATGGCGACTCCCACCGAGGCCACGTCCATACCACTGGCGAGCCCCAGCCCAATGGAAACCAGCAGGAAGGAAATAAAGGTGTCGAGTTTGAGCCAGGCAATCAAAAGAATCAGGCACAGAATAGCCAGAAAGGTCAGGAGCAGGGGCATAGCAGAAGAGAGCGTTGATTTAGGGTTGTTTGGCTTTATAAGCGCGTAGGTACTGTTTTTTAATGATAAAACCCGCAAATTGGCTAAAAATAGTACGCAAAGTACCCCCAGAAACGAAGCGCCCGGCCGGGCGGAAACGCCCTCCCAAACCCTGGGTACTTGCCGGATACTCTTTAGGACGATAAGCCAAGGGAGTAATGTTTGTTTTAACCAGTAAAAATCACGAAATTTGGTTGTTTTTAGGGATAATTATTGAACGTTGGCTTCAATTTATGGTATAAAACCCATCTCATCAACTTTAATTCTTCGATTCGTTACTAATTATTTATGGCAGAAACTTCAAGTGGAAACATCATCCCAATAAATATTGAGGATGAAATGCGGGGAGCCTACATTGACTACTCCATGTCGGTTATTATTTCCCGAGCGCTACCCGATGTGCGCGATGGACTTAAACCCGTGCATCGGCGGGTCTTGTTCGGGATGTCAGAGCTGGGTGTAAGCTACAACAAATCATACAAAAAATCGGCGCGTATAGTAGGGGAGGTGTTGGGTAAGTACCACCCACACGGTGATTCTTCCGTGTACGATACCATGGTGCGTATGGCCCAGGAATGGTCGCTGCGGTATCCGCTGGTGGACGGCCAGGGAAACTTCGGCTCCGTGGACGGCGACTCACCCGCCGCCATGCGGTATACCGAAGCCCGCCTCAAGCGCATCGCCGACGAGCTACTGAATGACATCAATAAAGATACCGTTGATTTTCAGCCCAACTTCGACGATTCGCTGCAGGAGCCGTCGGTGTTGCCCGCCAAATTTCCGAACCTGCTCGTCAACGGCTCGTCCGGGATTGCCGTCGGGATGGCCACCAACATGGCTCCCCACAACCTCAGAGAAGTCATTGAAGGCGTAATGGCCTACATTGATAATAATGATATTACGATTGCGGAGCTGATGGAGTTCATCAAAGCGCCCGATTTCCCAACGGGAGGTACCATCTACGGGTACCAGGGCGTGCGCTCGGCTTTTGAAACCGGCCGCGGACGGGTGATTGTGCGGGCCAATGCTTTCTTCGATGTTTCCAAAGCGGGCAAGGAGCAAATCATCATCACCGAGATTCCGTACATGACTAATAAGGCCACGATGATTGAGAAAATCGCGGGGCTGATCAATGAAAAGAAACTGGACGGTATCTCGGACATTCGGGATGAGTCGGACCGTGACGGTATGCGCATCGTCTTTGATTTGAAGAAAGATGCCATCCCGAACATTGTCCTTAATCACCTCTACAAGTATACGCCGTTGCAGTCTTCCTTCGGGGTCAATAACGTAGCGCTGGTGAAAGGACGGCCCATGCTGCTGAACCTTAAGGATCTCATCAAGCATTACGTGGACCACCGCGTGGTGGTGATTACCCGCCGGACCGAGTACGAGCTACGCGAAGCCGAGAAACGGGCCCACATTCTGGAAGGGTTGCTCATTGCGCTGGATAACCTGGACGCGGTGATCAAGCTGATCCGCGAAGCCCGCGACCCGGAAACGGCCCGCGCCGGCCTGATGGGGCAGTTCAGCCTTTCCGAAGTACAGGCCCGGGCTATCCTTGACCTGCGTCTGCAACGCCTCACCGGCCTGGAGCGCGACAAGATTGTGAAGGAGTACGAAGAGATCATGCTGCTCATCACGGATTTGAAAGAAATTCTGGCCAGTGAGATCCGTAAATTCGAGCTGATCAAGACCGAGCTCGCGGAAGTAAAAGACCGCTACGGAGACGACCGCCGGACCAAGATCGAATACGCCGCCGAGGAGTTTAGCGACGAAGACATGATTGCCGATGAGGAAATGCTCATCACGATCTCGCACCAGGGGTACATCAAGCGCACGCCGCTTACCGAGTACCGGACTCAGAGCCGGGGTGGGGTAGGAGCGCGGGGCGTCAAAACCAAGGACGACGACTTTACGGAGCATTTGTTCTCGGCTACCATGCTGAACTACCTGCTGATCTTTACCGAATACGGAAAGCTGTACTGGCTGAAAGTCTACGAAGTACCCGAAGGGACCAAGATCTCAAAGGGACGGCCTATCCAAAACCTCATCAGTATCGAGTCCGGAGATACGATTCGGGCCGTGATCAACGTTCGTACCCTGAGCGACGACGATTACATCAATAATAACTACCTTATTATGTGTACCGAGCAAGGTACCATCAAGAAAACCTTGCTGGAAGCCTACTCCCGGCCGCGCCAGAATGGCATCATTGCCATTTCTATTCACGAAGGAGACCGGCTGCTCAACGTAGCGCTTACCAACGGGGATAACGACATCGTAATAGCTTCAAGTGCGGGCCGCGCGGTACGCTTCAATGAAAAAGGGGTACGGCCCATGGGAAGAACGGCTTCCGGTGTACGGGGCATCAACCTCGACGACCCGAACAATAAGGTCGTGGGGATGGTTTGTATAAATCGTGAAGATGCTCAGCTGCTGGTGGTTTCTCAAAACGGCTACGGCAAGCGCTCACCCATTGAAGACTACCGCATTACCAACCGGGGTGGGAAGGGCGTCTCCACAATGAATGCTACCGAAAAGGTTGGGAAGCTCGTAGCCATTAAAGAGGTTACGGAGCAAGACGACCTGATGATCATTACCCGGAAAGGAGTGGCCATTCGGATGGATATTCTGGACGTGCGCCAGACGGGACGTAACACCCAGGGCGTTAAATTAATACGACTGAACAATGCTGACGAAATATCGTCCGTGACCCGTATTCAGAAAGACGAAACGGAGGGAGAATCCGAAGAGCCTAAACTGGATGGCGATTTGCCGCTGAACGAAGCATCGGATAACGGCGTGGCCGAGTAGCTAGTACAATTTTTATGCAATAAAGTAAGAACCTAATCAATCAAAACCAATCCTTGAATTTTATGAGAAAACTATTTTTTGTTTCTGCGTTTAGCCTATGTAGCATCGCCGCGTTCGCGCAGGATGCCATCAACCAGGCTATGTTGGACCAAGCCCGCAAAGACAAGGAGAAAAGCGATAAAAGCATTTTGGACGAAAAAAGCAGCGCCAAAGCTTCTACGTGGATGGACCGGGCTAAAACCTACGAGAATATAGCTTTGCAGTTTACCGAGCTGGACTCCAATGCCGCCATCACGGCCTACGACTCGTACAAAAAGGTGGTAGAGCTGGACGTGACCAAAAAAGGTGACGCCGGACGGAGTGCCAAGGAAGCCCAGAAGATTCTGGAAGGAGCGGAAGGTTCGCTGTACAATGCTTTTGTCAAGCAGGGGGCCGAAAAGTACCAGGCTCAAAACATGAACGATGCCCTGAAGTTGTTCCAGATGGCGCAGGCGATCAATCCTAAAGATACGCTAGCAGCTCTGTACGGAGGTATCTCGGCCCAGCAGGCGGAGAAGAAAGAAGAAGCGATGGCGCAGTTTGAGAAGTACATTGTCAATGGCGGTAAAGATCCCAGCGTATATTACGGACTGGCCCAGCTCTACCGGACCGACAATAACTTTGACAAAGCCATCAGTACCCTGGAGGCAGGCTTGAAAGAATCGCCTGACAATAAAGATCTTAAGTCGGAGATCGTCAACATTCACCTGGCTTCCGGAAACGAAGAAAAGGCGGTTGCTCAGCTGAGAGAACTGATCGACAAAGACCCCACGAACGTACAGAATATCTCGAACTTAGGTATTATGTACGACAATGCTTATTTAAAAGCAAGCGGCGAAATACGTACCCTGGAAGATAAGATCGGTGCGTCGGGTAGCAAATCGGCTTCGATGAAAAAGCAATTGGAGGAGGAAAAAGGCAAGCTGGAGGCTTTTTCGGGTGAAGTGACTCGTCTGACCGGCCGGATCAAGGCTCAGCCCAAAAATGCGGATCTGAAACGCCAGCTTGATGAAGTGACACAAGCCCGGAAAGACGCCCAGGAGACTGTTAAGAAACTGGAAGCAGATCTGAAAACGGCTGAAACAGCTGCCAGCAATGTGGATAAATCAGGCTTGGAAAAACAACTCGCCGATCTGAAAGCAAAGCAGCAAACGAGCAAGCAAGCGGCGATTGATGCGTATACCAAAGCCCTGGGGGTAGATCCTAACAACTACGACGCTCTCTTTAACTTAGGGGTTATTTACTTCAACGAGGCCGTAGAGCTAAAAAAAGAAGTAGATAACATGAACATGCAGGAGTACCAGCAGCGTGGCAAGGAAGTGGAAGGAAAAGTATGTGGCCGCTTCAAAAAAGCCAAGCCTTACTTCGAAAATGCCGTAAAGGCACGTGACGAAGAAGAAGCCAAGTCAACCCTGGAGACCGTAAATAACGTGCTGGCCCAGTTTGAAGGCAAAAACCTGCAGTGTATAACTGAATAGTAGCGTAAAAGTCAGATTTTTTAAAAAAGGAAGGGTGTCCAAAATAATTGGACACCCTTCCTTTTTTAATGTGTGAATTATGTAACTTTTTTCCTTCCAGATGTAATTTTTACCAGGGTATCGTCTGTACCTTACTGAGGCGTATTATATGTACGTAATTATCTCAACGATACATGAAAAAACAGTTACTGTTGCTAGCGGCCCTTGGCTTGTTAGTAACGCCGAAAACCACATTCGGACAAGCACCGGCTCTTGGAACAACCTCTTCTTTTGCCTTGTTTACGGCAGCAGGAGCCTTCAATAACGTAGGAGCCAGCCAAATAACGGGGGATATAGGTACCAATGTGGGCGCATTTTCCGGTTTTCCGCCGGGTACGGTAGTAGGGCAAATTCACGTAGCGGACCCAACTTCGGCCCAGGCTGCTCTGGATGTGGAGAGCGCCTACAATGAGTTGAGCGCCGTGACCTGCGGATCAACCATCAGTCCTACCTTAGGAGCTGGCCAGGTACTTACTCCGGGTGTGTATTGTATAGGAGAAGTTGCTACTTTAAACGGAACGCTTACACTGGATGGGGAGGGCGATCCTAACGCCTTGTTTATTATTAAGATTGATGGCGCGCTGACCATGGGCGCGTCAGCAGACATCCAGCTGATCAACGGCGCTACCTGGGCCAATGTGTATTGGCAGATCAACGGGCAAGTGGATATAGGTGAAGGCTCTTTATTTAGAGGTACCATTCTGGCGAACGGAGCGATAAATCTTTTGGAAGGTTCATTTCTCGAGGGGAGAGGCCTTTCACGCGCGGGGGCTATTTCGGTAAGCAACGCCCGGGTTAGTAATTCAGTCCTGGCACCGCTGCCCGTATCACTGGTGTCCTTTACGGCCAATGTACAAGACAACCGTACCGTCAGGCTTGCCTGGACTACTTCCCAGGAATCCCACAACAAGGGTTTTATGATAGAACGAAGCAAGGACATGAAAGACTTCGAGAAGGTAGGGGAGGTAGGTGACGTAGCCTCGGTAAGTACGGCGCTAAAAGACTACCGCCTCATTGATCAATGGCCTTATGCCGGTACCAGCTACTACCGTCTCCGGCAAACCGACCGGGATGGTAAGACAACCATTTACCCCGCCATTTCGGTCATTCTTCGGGATGAAGCCTACGGCGTGTTTCCAAACCCCGTTATGGATGATGGATCGCTTACCCTGCGCCTGGATGAACCCGAAACGGCCACGGTATCACTTCACAGTCTAAACGGGTATGTTTTGCCTTTTCAAAAAACGGGAATTCAGGCGGGAAATCTGTTGCTGAAAAGTACCGCGAAACTGTCGTCGGGCGTTTATATCATCCGGGTACAGGAACGGGGCCAGACGCGCTCGCATCGGTTGGTTATCCAGTAGCTAGTCCTATCGTTTAGTTAGTATAGTATTCATGGAGCTTATTTCCTTTCAATTTGAAAGGGGATAAGCTCCATGTCTTTATAGGGCAACGGTCGCTAATGTGCGAGCCCAGGTTGAGGGGAAAGCCGGCCGTGCGTTGAGTAGTTATTTATTTTAGGGTGCTTTTGTATCTAAAAAAATCCATGCGACACACCATTTTACTAAGCCTGCTGCTGGCAGTGGGGCATTCCGCCGCGGCCCAAGAGCCGGCCCTTCAAACCGTTAAAGCGGGCGTCTCGTATATCCTGTTTGGTTCGGGGGATATGACCGGCATCAACTACTACAACGAATACAACCGGCAGCTCAATCGGTTTATGGCTTTCGGTCCGTCGGTTCATCTGGGCTACGGGTCAAGTGATATAGGATACCTGCGCTTTACGAAGGCGTCGTTTGCCCTGGACCCCAATCTTTATTTTTCACCCATGCGGTTTGATCGGAGCAAGGTACGGATAGGCGTCGGGCCATCGTTCCGTTTTCTGTCGGATTCTCATCCTAACGGCTACGGGATCTATTTTCAGGGAGCCATTCCTAATCTACCGTCTAGCATGGAGTACGTCATCGGCCCACTCCAGTACGAGCGCCCCCAAAACTACTGGACCGTTGGTTATACGGTTGTCTTGGAGGCCGAACTTAAGGTAGCTACGCGCTGGATGCTAGGGGCCAGGGCTTCCTTTCAAAGTTATACAAGTGGAGAAACGGCCGCCACGCTGGGCTTGAATGTAGGCTATCTGTTTTAACCGCAAAAAGAGACCTTTACAACCATGCTAAAATGCTTGAAATTCGCGCTGGCTTTTATTCTATGGCTGGGCACAATTAGCTGTAATCCCCTTATTTTTTTCATTTTCTAAGGATATGAAGCAGCTTATAGTTACACCCAACGAGAAAGCGGATACAATTCGATGGGTTAAACCTGAAGAAGTCTTTATTGAGGCAGATGACCGGCTCCGCCTCATCAATAAACGACGCTTGTATACAAAAGAAGGAGTGAAAGAGGTAATCATTACCACTGTTTATGAGCGGTTTACCATAATTACTTAATGTTGGATAAGTAGTAAAGGAGTAAGGAAAGTTAGTTTTTTGAATAATCTATTTAACATAATATAAATTATAAAACATTTATACAAAATAAATAAGCAAAGGGGGTAAGGATGATTGATATTAATTAATTTATATAGGAAATTGATATTATTATAAGTATAGGTATCTTTGGGAAGTCCTTGTATTCACATCAACTTAATTAATAAGCATGAAACAATTAGTACGCATAATTATTTTTTGGGCCGTGACGCTGACGCTGAGCTGTGAGAAACAGGAAGTACCTCGGCCGTAGGAAGCGATTACATTTAACTGTAGCGATAATCTGTCGGCGTACTACTGCCGGGCTCAGGTACGGGGCATGGATCTTTGCTACTCAACCAACGACCCGCTGCATTTTAATTACGGCTACCTGGGTTCGTCTTACGTGACGGGCAGTGATACGATCAGCGTCAAGCCGGGCGATGGCGTCAGCGCTCTGGGCCAGACCATCACCATGGGAATTGGCAACGTGGGTATCACCGAGCAAGGCGCGCCCATAGATCCGCCCCCTTATCACTTCTACATTCAAACCCCGGCCTTCAAAAAAGACCCTATCGCTTTCCTGAGAGAGGAATTTGTGGTGGGCCGGAAGCTGGACTTCGATGTTTCACTGGTACCCCTTGAAAAGCGTACGGCTGAGTTTTACCGTACCAAGTACCATATTAATTTATGGGTCTTATATCCAGACCCGCCGCATTATAGCCGAAGGAGTATGCATTTAACGAGTTCACGGGAGCAGGATCCCGAAACGGCCTACCTAAAAGTACTGGAGTTTGAAGAGCGCGAAGATGGCTCTTTCGACTTGGCGCTAGCCTTTCGTTGTAAACTGTACGGGGGTATCCATGATAAAGATAGCAGACTGTTTGGGGAAGTAACCAACGGAATTATACGGTTGAATCTGAAATAGTAAGCTCTACCCTACTGCATGGCAAAGTACCCCAAGAAACTACCTTTCTCGGGGTACTTTTTGTTAAAGATCTTCTGTACCAATAACTGTTACTTTGCCTGCCACAGCAGGAATTAATCTGCGTATTGTCATTAGATACAGATTTTCAGTACTTTTAAGTATGAAACAGTAGTTGGTATAACGGTAGTGGTATGCGAAAAAT
This sequence comes from Rhabdobacter roseus, assembly GCF_014202275.1. Lineage (GTDB taxonomy): Bacteria > Bacteroidota > Bacteroidia > Cytophagales > Spirosomataceae > Rhabdobacter > Rhabdobacter roseus. The sequence continues at coordinate 313,358 of NZ_JACHGF010000002.1, forward strand.
AGGTTTACTCTTTCTGATTACGGTACTACATCTGAGTTTTGGGCTCCCAACGGCGCGGGCCCGGCATATTGTAGGTGGCGAATTACGGATGCGACCGGCCGCCCTGGCCAACCAGTACGAAATCATCCTGACCCAGATTTGGGACGAAAATACCCTCACGATTGGTACCAACGGGATGAACGGAAACCGCGACCCAACGGCAGACATTCTCATCTACCGGAAAAGGGATCATCAACTAATGAATCAGGTAACGCTGCGGTACACAAGCTCCCAAAATATCAGCTACCAGAACAGAGCCTGCGCCGTATCCCGAGCCCTAAAAACCCTCATGGGTACCTACCGAGGTGTAACCGTAATGAATCAAGCTGACTACAACGACCCGGCGGGCTATTACATGGTCTGGGAGCGGTGTTGTCGGAATGAAGACATCAACAACATCGTTGCTCCGGGAGGCAGCGGCATGACGTTCTACCTGGAATTTTCGCCCCTCAGCATCCAAAGCGCTTCGCCGGAGTTTAGCGCGCCCAACGGCGCCTACATTTGTAAAGACCAGCCCTTTAAGATGAGCATGGCTGCCCGCGACGACGACGGCGACGAGCTCCGCTACTCGCTGGTGACGCCCCTGCGCGGCCATACCACACCCAGCCGGCCCACGGGCGACGCCACGCCCAAAAACGGTTTCTATCCCGAGGTAGTTTGGGAAGCGGGTATTTCGGCTCAGAATGCCATTCCGGGCAATCCCGCCCTGAGTATTCATCCGCGCACGGGCGAGCTCACCGTGACAGCCAGCACCTTAGGGCTGTATGTATTTGCGGTCCAGTGCGAAGAGTACCGCAACGGCCAGCGTATCGGGCTCGTTCGGCGCGACTTCCAGCTGCTCGTGATCGAGTGTAACCCTACCACCCCACCCGACCCCCTGGTTACCTACCAGCAGCAACGCGTGGAGCGGCTCGAGTTTTGCTCCGAGCGCCCATTGACCCTGGAAACCTCCGACTCGCCCGACTGGGCCTACCAATGGCAGCTCAACGGACTGAACCTCGTGGGTGAAACCAACGCCCGCATTACCGTACAGGACACGGGTCGCTACTCGGTGGTCAAGAGCTTCAGGACCATCTGCTCGCGCGATACGGCTTCGCAAGTCGTGGAGGTCATTTTTGGGCAAGACCCTCCCGCGGTGATCAACCGCGACGCGGAAATATTTTGCCAGGGAGATCAGCTCCGGCTCTTGGCCAACGACGGCACCAAAGTACCTACCTACACTTACCAGTGGCAGCAGGGTACCCGAGCGCTCACCACCACCGATGCTTTTTGTGTAGTAGAGCAAGCAGGTACCTATCGGTTACTAATTACCGACGAAGCCAACGGCTGCCAGGCCAGCGATAGCGTGGCCATTGCCGTAGAGTCAGTAGAAGCTACCCTACCGCCCCGCCAAAGCGTGCAGCGCGGTGGCTCGATCCGGCTCGTGCCCACAGTGAGCCCCGGTGGAGGTACCTACGAGTACGCGTGGACTCCCACGCCGGGGCTGATCTCGGCTACGGACTCCGTTACCACGGCGACGCCCTCCGAAACCACCACCTATACCTTCACCGTGACGTCTCCGCTGGGGTGTCAGGCGGAGGCCAGCGTGGAGGTACTTGTGTTTGATAAGGTTTACATTCCGGACGCCTTCAGTCCCAACGGCGACGGTATCAATGACCTCTGGGAGATCCGCAATGCGCAGGATCAGCTGGAAGAAATCAGTGTCTATAACCGCTGGGGTGAGTTGGTGTTTCACGCTAAAAGCTATGAAGTACCCTGGAACGGCCGCTACCTGGGTGTGCAGGTACCCGGAGGTACTTACCAGTACAGCATCAAAACCATCCACCATCACTACAAAGGGGCCGTTTTGGTGATGTATTAGTCCGGAGGGACTTGTCGGTAGGTACTTATCCACCGCCCATGTGCCTTGGGGTGTTAATTGTCTTAAAATTAGGTAGTTAACAATCCACGTGGAACGTTTTACTGTTAATTGTTTGATAGTGAGTGCTATAGGCTCAAAAAATAAGTACCGGCAAGTACCCTTGGAAGAGGTACCTGCCGATACTATCAGCCAGCTCAAGGAGTTATCAGTCTTCGCGAAGCTCTACGGTAGCCCCGAAGGAGAAGAAAGGTACAATTTAAAAAGGTACAGCAACCTTCACGGGTAGGATTTGACAGACTTTTGCTCTACCCAGGCCAATATTTTATCAACATAACTGGGACTATCTGCTTTCCTATTTTCGGAACTACCTAAATAATGATTGCAGCCTACGCAAGTATCATAAACTAAATTTGTCTTTCCTAGACGCAGAAATTCAAGTCGAACATAATCCAGCCCGTAAATGGGTGAACTGTCATCCTGGCTGGCAGCAATCATATAAATTGGAATCGTCAATTTGCGTAACTGCTCAAAGGGGATGACTGTGCCGAAACTCGCCCAGCGCAGGTAAGAATGGCCACCTGTTTCTTTATCCGTCTCGGTCGGATTTTCATAAATTTCTGCAATGCGCCTAAAAGAAACTTCCACACTATCCTGAGCCTGCTGCTGGCTTAGCTCACCTTTGGCAGCTTTGATGCGCCATTTAATGATTCCATCATACAGTTGATTAAGTCCACTTCCGACAACAGAGGCTATGTGGGTAACCCGCTTATCTTCAGCTGCTAGCGATGGAACTACCTGTCCACCTTCGGAGTAGCCATAGGCCACTATTTTTGTTTTATCCCAAAAGCCATGCTTAATCAAATAACTTATAACAGCCTGGGTCGCCTGCACGCGCCAATATAAACTAAGGCGTTTCGTATATTCCTTAGAAGGCTTATGGGCGAAAATAACTTGTGACGGATTCTTTTGATACTCTGTGACAGTTAGATCGAGGTTCAAAGTATCACAAAAAGAGGTGCCTGGCTTGCCAAGGATGATATAGTGATACCTGTCTTTCGTCTTGCTGAATAATTCTTCATTGAAAGTAGTGGGTGTCGTTACAAATCTATTTCCCTGAATATAAAGGCATAAGGGAAGCCCCCCGCTACCATTGACTTCAATAAATAAAGGTGCTTTTAATCGGATATTTACGGTATCAACATAAAATTGGATTAGGCCTAATTTCTTGTCATTGATTGAAAATTCCTTTAACCCGTACCCCTTAGGTGTTACAGACTGAGCTATTATTATATTTTTAATTGACAGTAGAGCAATTAATAGTAATATGTTTCTCATGAATTAAGATTTATAGTAAAGGCTGGCAACTCAGATATCGCCACAAAAAGACGCATTCAGGTGATAAGAGTTGCATGCAGGCTTTAAAAAACCAGGGTTTTCCTACCGGTACTAACAGCCAGCTCAAGGAGTTATCAGTCCTCGCGAAGCTCTCCGGTAGCCCCAAAGGAAAAGGTACCGAACGCATCACCTTCCAGTCCCCACCCCCGGTGAGGTTCCCATTTGCCACCCCAGGCCGAATAGGCACTGTAAGAAGTACTACTTTTGGTCATAGGCACCATGGGCGCTACTGGGTAGCTACGGGCTATTTTCAGTTTTTTTGTGCTTCGACGGTTTTTTAAGTCATGCTTCCCAAACTCGTACGTCTTGAGCTCATGGTACACCGAGTCGCGGCTTACGTAGCCCACGCACTCCATTCCCACCCACAGCCCCTCGGACGGGAAAACGATCCCGTACTGGGCCACGGGCTGAACAATCTCCTTTTGGGTATCCGTTACGTCGATCACGAGTTGTTCGGGCAGTAGATCGCGGCCCGGCAGTCCACCCGGTGTGGCCGCCAGCGCCCGGAGCCGAATCCGGTAGCGAAGCGGTACCTCGGTATGTTTACTTCCCCTCATCCTTAGTAAGTATTTTAGTTGGCTGAGGGTTCCATTCAGATCCTGCGGATTTGGCAAAAAGGTGGCAATACTTATACCGGAATTAACGCTTTCCGAGTGTCCAAAATTTCGCTTTTTAAAGGCCTGATCGGCAAAGCCAACTTCCCGTAGCGGTGGCTTACGTTCACGGGGAGCTTTGACCACTACCTCCCGGAGCTGGGTAGCTACTGGTACCAGCCATAGGGTATCGTGGGCCATAAAGTCCGACCGGGAAAGCAGCCTAGGTTGGTAGCCGAGGCAGGAAACGGCAACGCTGTCGGTGGTAGTTGGTACGCCGAGACAAAAAGTACCCCGATCCGAGCTGTAGGTGCCGCTGGCGAAGGGCCTCGTGACCACCGTAGCGTAAGGAACGGGCTGGCGGGTATGCTGATCTACAATTACTCCACACTTATTCTGGGCCTGGGTGAAGCCTAAGGTAAATACCAGCAAAAAGCAAGGGAGCTTCATACATTGCGAAGAAAAGAATGTGGATGTAATTAATTGTATTTAGTCTAAATTAATATAGTAGATTGACTAACAAACTAGTTAACTTGACTTGTATTCCTTAAAGGTGCCATCGGAGTAAAAAATCAAAATGCGCTCGATTTCTGGACGAACGGGGCTCTCTGGCTGGGCTCTGAGGTTTGTTTGGTTGGTACTTGGTGCGGGCAGGCTTTCTCTGCGCGATTCTAAGCCCCTGGTATGGGGTCGGTTTTGGGGGTACTTTGGTTCGTAGATTTCTGATTTTAAAGCGCTTGGACCGCCCGAATAAACGGTTTCTTCTTCGTCGTCCAAAATCCAATCCAGGCCAATATCCGGGTACCTTTTCACAATTTTCTGGATAATGTCCAAACTAGGTCGGTTTCGGCCCGCCAGAATGTGGGAAATGCTAGATCGCTGCACGCCGATCTCATCGGCGAAGTGCGAGGGCGATACATTTTTGTCAACCAGGATCTGCTTAATCTTCTCGTTTAATTCCATACATACACAGCGATAATAGATGTTTACAAAAGTAATCAAATAGATTTAATTCACAAATATAAATAAACCACATTGGTAAACTATTTAATAAGGTAAATGTAAATTGAGAAAAAGTGAGTTTACTTTTGTAATTTACAGAATTCATCAGCTGCTACGATGTCCAGAGTGCACAAAAAAAGACGAAGCCATCACAGCCCCGTCTTTTTAGCAATTTAGTATTCTAAATTGGAGTTGAACGAGTAGTTTACTAAACTATCACGTTGTTATCGCGCAAGGCGTCGTTCAGCGAAGTCTTCAGATCGGTGCTCGCCTTGCGCTTGCCAATGATCAGCGCGCAAGGTACCTGGAAAGTACCCGCTGGGAATACCTTAGGCAAAGTACCCGGAATCACCACCGAGTCGGCCGGTACGAAGCCTTTATACTCGACCGGCTCCGAACCCGTGACGTCGATGATCTTGGAACTACCCGTGATGGTCACCCCGGCTCCGAGTACGGCCCTGGCTCCGATATGTGCTCCTTCTACCACAATACAACGCGAGCCGATGAAGGCCCCATCTTCCACAATTACGGGCGAAGCCTGGACAGGCTCAAGTACCCCTCCGATGCCTACTCCCCCGCTCAGGTGCACATGCTTCCCGATCTGCGCGCAACTACCAACCGTGGCCCAGGTATCTACCATGGTGCCCTCATCGACGTACGCGCCTATATTGACGTAGGATGGCATCAAGATCACGCCTGGCGCCAGGAAGCTGCCGTAACGCGCCACGGCGGGCGGCACTACCCTCACGCCCAGCTCGGCATAGTTATTTTTAAGGTTCATTTTATCGTGGTACTCGAAGATACCCGCTTCCAGTACCTCCATCTTTTGGATGGGAAAATAGAGAATGATGGCTTTTTTTACCCACTGGTTGATCTGCCAGGTACCATCCGATTGGGGTTGGGCGGCCCGCAGTTCACCTTTATCTACTTTTTCGATGACCGCTTTAATGGCCTCCACGGTTTCGGTTTGTTGCAAAAGGGAGCGATCTTCCCAGCATTGTTCAATAATTGATTGCATAATTGATTAGAGTGAAAGTTTAATTTAAGGTATTTAACTCATTCATTTATAGGAACTTATATTCTATTTAAATATTAAATAATGATATGTAGTTATTGATTTTTGAATTCCAGCATACCTCACTCAAACTATATTCTTCCTTTTACATCTTGCATGCTTCATCTACTAGTTGCTACATTCGTTTCAAAGCTACTCATCTCACATCCCTACTAGCGATTCAGAGGTACCTACATTCTCTTTTAAAGAATCATTATCGCTTTTTCGCGCTTACCCACGCAAATTATTACATCGATACTTTTGCTTCTTGTACGGTAAGAATAGCGTAGTACTAGATGGATAACTAAGCGGTAAGTATAAGTAAGTACCCTCCGCGTGGCCGTTTGGAGCAAGCTTCGTATGGATGATTTCAATCGTAAAGATAGGTAAACTCAAAAGCGAAGGGTCTACCCTACCAGGAATTATTATAAGCATGTACTCTTAAGGGAAGTATTAGGAAATAAAGGTAACTATATACTATTATTTTTAGTAAAAAACAAAACTAAATTAGCAAAATACTAACCAAAATATTGCTAATTACTAAATATGATAGTTAGTATACCTTATGTGCATTAGCACTCTATGGATTATAAATTCTTCTCAGCAGCAGGTTCGGCTGAAATATCTATTATTTTACTTCTAGCGTATAGTTTAGTATTTTTGCTCCCTGAAAACATAACCTTAATGAACATGGCAAAAGTTAAAGTAGCGATCAATGGTTTTGGACGGATTGGCCGTCTGGTATTCCGTAAAATTTACGACATGGAAGGCATTGATGTTGTAGCCATCAATGACCTAACCAGTCCCTCCGTATTGGCTCATTTGTTGAAATATGATACAGCACAAGGTAGATTTGAAGTAGATGTAAAAGCAACGGACAACTCCATTGTAGTAAATGGCGAGGATGTTGTTATCTACGCCCAGAAAGATCCCGCTCAAATTCCCTGGGGCAAGCATGAAGTAGACGTAGTACTGGAATGTACCGGTTTCTTTACCAGCGATGAGAAAGCATCAGCACACATCACAGCCGGTGCCAAAAAGGTAGTTATTTCTGCACCAGCTACGGGAGATTTGAAAACCGTTGTTTTCAACGTAAACCATGACATCCTGGATGGCTCAGAAACCATCATCAGCTGCGCCTCATGTACTACGAACTGCCTCGCTCCTATGGCGCAGGTACTTGACGAGCAGTTTGGCGGCATCATCAACGGACTGATGACCACCATCCACGCGTATACCAACGACCAAAACACGCAGGATTCTCCGCACGCCAAAGGGGATCTAAGAAGAGCACGCGCGGCCGCTCAGAACATTGTTCCTAACAGCACGGGCGCCGCTAAAGCCATTGGTTTGGTACTTCCCAATCTTAAAGGCAAGTTGGATGGCTCGGCCCAACGGGTACCTACGCTTACCGGCTCACTCACGGAACTGACCTGTATTGTAGGGAAAGAGACTACCAAGGAGGAAGTAAATGCGGCCATGAAGGCAGCAGCCAACGAAAGCTTTGGCTACACGGAAGACGAAATCGTGAGCAGTGATATTATTGGCATTGGCTTTGGCTCGCTCTTTGACGCCACCCAAACCAAGGTACAGAAGATTGGTGATACGCAACTGGTGAGAGCCGTGAGCTGGTACGACAACGAGATGTCCTACGTATCGCAGCTGGTACGTACGGTACATTACTTCGCCAACTTGATGAGCAAGTAATCCAGGTACTTGGAAACTTTTTGTTTGGAATCAAAGTACCCCCGGTAGCTGCCGGGGGTACTTTTTTGTGGGTGGGTCTCCCCTACCTTTTTGGCACATTCTACCCTACCTACGCCACCCGTCCTGGAAGGGGGTACTTCGTTTTGGGAAGCTTGTCAACTCAGCAGCATTCCACGCTACATCCTGATCGACCAGGAAGGCAAATTGGTGAAGGTGACTGCACCGGCTCCCTCCTCGGCTCAAATCCGGGAAGAAATAGGTCGACTGCTGCGCTAGTTTTATAGCGCCCCCAAAGTACCCAAGGAAGTGCCCGCGCTTTTGCCTACTTTTCTACCCGGGCTTTGATGTGGTGGACCGTAGAGCCTTTATTGACGAAAATGCGCTCGTAGTGGGTGACAATGCCGTGATGCTCTTCCAGCAGCGGGGAGGTGTAAAGATCAGCGGTATGGGCGAGTAAGGTGTAGTCCGGATGCGCGGCGAGGGTTCGCAAACTATATTCATAGAGAAACACGCTGTCGGTTTTTAGGTGAAAAATCCCCCCCGGCTTGAGGTACCTGGCGTACTGGGACAAAAAGGCCGGATTGGTAAGGCGTACATTTTCTTCGCGTTCCCGCACGCGCGGATCCGGATGAATCAGCCAGATCTCGCTGATTTCCTGGGGCACAAAAAATTCGTCGAGGTACTTGATGCCCGCCCGCAGAAAGGCTACATTGTCCAATCCTAGCTCCAGGGCTTCGCGGCTCCCCTTCGCAATCCGGTCTCCCTTGATATCAATTCCAATAAAATTTTTGTCCGGAAATCGTTGCGCCAGTCCCAGGGTATATTCCCCTTTTCCGCAGGCTAACTCCAGTACCAGGGGATTGGCATTTTTAAAATAAAGCTCGTTCCAGCGGCCCTGAATGGTGGTGTAAAACTCCTTTCCTCTTTCAATGACATTCTCAACCTGGGCAACAAAATGAAAGCGTTCTAATTTTTTTCTTCCCACTGGATTACAAACTAGTTAAATCAGCCACAACAAAAGTACTACCTCCGACGTACAGGACATCTTCCGGCGAGGCCTCCGCAAAGGCCATTTTCAGGGCCTCATTTACTTCCGGAAACACTTCCCCCCTAAGCCCATGCTCCAGGGCCCGCAGTCTCAATTCAGAGGCCTTCAAGGCCCTTTGGTTGGAGGGTTCGCAAAAGTAATAGGTAGCATCGGTGGGAAACAAGGGAAGAACGGAAGAAATATCCTTGTCGGCTACAAAGCCCAGGATAAACCGCCACTGCCGGGCGGGCAGGCTAAGTACCTGCGAAAGTACCTCTGAAAGGCCCGCATGGTTGTGGGCTGTGTCGCAGTACGTCAGGGGTACTTCGGCTAGTTTTTGCCAGCGGCCTTTCAGGCCCGTCGTGGCCACCACCCCAGCCAGGCCCGCGTAGATGGCCTCCCTAGGTACCCCGAAGCCCCGCTCCCGAAGTACCTCAAGGGCGCAAAGTACCCCTAGGATATTTTTCTGCTGGTAGGTACCGGCCAGGTCCAGCGTCAGGACAGGATACCTACTGAAAGGCTCCCGCTGGGGTACCACGTCCAGCTGCAAGCTACCTTCGTGCAGGTGGGCATTTTCCACCCTGAGGTAGTGCGAAGCAAAATAAAGGGGGGAATCCTGCTCAGATGCGACCCGCCGGAATACCTCGTTCACTTCCTCCAGGGTACTTTCACTCACCACAATAGGTACTTTGGGCTTAATGATCCCGGCCTTTTCGAACGCGATTTTGGGCAGGGTATCGCCCAGGTACTGCGTGTGGTCGTAGCTGATGTTAGTAATCAGGGCCAGCTCCGGCGTGATGATGTTGGTGGAATCCAGCCGCCCGCCCATGCCTACTTCTACCACTGCTACATCCACGCCCTGCTGCGCAAAGTAGTGAAAAGCCATGCCCACGGTTGCCTCAAAAAAAGAAGGCTGAATGGCTTCGATGTAGGTACGGTGTTGGGTGACGAAGTCGGCCACGTACGCCTCTTCCACCGGCTGGCCGTTTACTCGGATACGTTCGGTGAAGGATTTTAAGTGAGGAGAGGTATACAGCCCTACCTTATAGCCAGCCCGTTGCAGCACCGCCGCCAACATATGAGAAGAACTCCCCTTGCCGTTGGTACCGCCCACGTGGATGGACCGAAAACTCGTTTGGGGGTCGCCTAGGTACTTGCAAAGCTGGCGGGTAGTATGAAGGCCCGGCTTGTAAGCACGGGCCCCTTGATCTTGAAATACAGGCAAACGACCGTAAAGATACGCAGTCGCTTCTGGGTACGTCATAGGTACTTTTTAATTGGCGCGAATCTTGAACGTGATGGTACCTTCGGACTCATCCGGCACGTTGGCCGACTTGGCAATAAAGGTAAGGGCACGTACCGCATTTTTGTATTGGTTCACCACTGAGTAGTCCGTCACGGTGGTACTTTGGGTAATCACATTTTTGACCCGACCGTTGCGATCCACGAATATTTTGAAAGTGATATCACCGGTCGCATCCGATTTATCATTGACAACCGGAGGCCGTGACCAGCCCCAGCCGTTGAGGTTAAGCCCCACGTTGGTTCCGCCACCACCGCCGCCACCGTTGTAATTTTTAGAATAAAGGCTACCATCCTTGGCCCCTTTATCGCCTACACCGCTGGCGTCGTCGCCGTTGTTGTTACCACCTACCCCACTCTTAGTACCCGAGGTACCATTGCTGCCGGAGCTACTGCCCGAGGATTTTTTGAAAAGCGCATCGTTATTGATTTTCTTTTCGGGCTCCGCTTTGGCCACGGGAGCCGTAGCGGGGGTACTTGCGCTGGTTACTTTTTTGGGCTCGGGCTTCTCGGCTTCTTCTACCGGGCTTTCCACGCGTGATGCAATCACCTTTTCGGTAGCGCGGGTGGTTGGTTTGGTGGGCTCGGGACGAGGCGTGGGGGGAGTAGGTACAGTGCGAGGGGGGGTAACGGCTTTCTGCTCCCGGGGTTCGTCGTCCCGGCGCATGTTTTCGGCCACTTTGGAGTCATTCGCCTTGTTGAAGGTCTGGATATTGCCACTACCTACTTTATCAACACCGTAGTTTACTTCCAGAAATAATTCCATCGGTACCGCTTGGGGCGTGGACCGACTCAGCCGGATAAAATAGAACGTAGTAAGGACCAACAGCGTGATGCCAATGGACATGGCCCAGGAAAGGGCGATGCGTTGGCGGTCTTCGGCGTTTACGGCTAACATAAGCTTGAATGATTTTTTGGGAATAACGTAAAAGTAGAGCTGTTTCGTGTAATAACAAAAAAAGGAGCCAGAAGGCTCCTTGAATGCAAACTATGACTACGAAATAGCCCTTATTTTTTCTTTTTCTTTTCGTAAACCCACACGCCTTTGCCTGCTACCTTTTCCAATTGCTTCAGCTCGGCGTAGGCGCTTTTTTGGGTATCAAATCCCGCAGCCGATACTTTGATCAGTCCGCGGCTTTCAAGAATATGTGCTTCCGGATAGCCTTGCCGCTTCAGTTCCACCAACAAATCTTCGGCGTTGTCAACTTTATTAAAGCTACCGGCTACCAGCTGGTAGCGCTTACTCTTAGCGAGGTTGGCTTCGGAATGTACTTCCGGAGCCTTTGCTGCCGGAGTAGCGGGTACGTACGCCACGGCCAGCAAGGTGGGCACTTCCTCCTTCGGCGTTTCAACGGGTGAGGCCGAAGGGTTGCTTACTGACTCCACAGCGGGTACTTGCGCGTTGGCAAGTTCCGAGCCAGGTACTCCTTTTTCTACCATCGGCTGAACGTAGTCGATCAGGCTATAAAAAGGATTCAGGGAACTCAGGGTGCTATCCGAAACGGTAGGGGCATAAAAGGCACTCACGTAAAAAGCCAGGCCCACCACCGCGGCGGCCGCAGCCCAACGCACCCAGCCCAGGGGCCGCATGATCGGGCTCGTCTCTACCGCTTCCTGATCATCGGCCCGGATTTCTTCGGCATTTAGCTCTGGCTCAGACGCAGGCTGCTTTAACTCCATGGCCTTAACATCCTGAAAACCATACCATTCCGAGTTAAAGTTTTGCGAAAGTGTAGGCTCAAACACCAGTTTTCCTTCGCTATTGGTACGAAACGCCCCGATTCCATTCACCTCGGCGACTCCTTGTTGCTGTAGCTGGTTCCGAAGTCCTTCGGTATATTGCTTCACGTACCCCTGTGCTTCTTCCCGCGCCATGCGCTCGTTTTCGGAAATAAAATAGGTCAAAAGCCCGTCGTCGAACTTAAGTACCTCGTTGAAAGCGACACGTTTTTGGGAAGGAGTAAAAGTACCTTGGCGGCTATTGTACTGAGCCTGAACCTGGTGCGTCAATAACCCCCCAAAATCAGGGATGATCACGCAATCTTGCTCGTAGAGTAGCTTCCGGAGGTACTTGTCAACAGCAACCATAGCTTCCTGTGGGGGTTTAGGGGTACAACTCAGTGGTTAAAGTGATTTAACGAAACGAAGTTAAAAAGAAAACGACAATCCACCAATAAAGTTTAATCCCTGCTGGGGGTAGTACTGGTACCGCTGGTACTGCTTTCCGATGAGGTTGTTGATGGATACAAAGGCCGAGAAGTTCTTGGTTAACAGGTAGTCTATCTTCAAATTCAGGTCGGCAATCATAGGCAATTTAGTCACGACTCCGCTCTGGAAATTTTTTGCTTTCAGGCCATTTAATATATAAAAGTCGGTAGTCACGAATAATTTTTTATTTATCGTTAAAGCGTTAAACCAGTTTAACGTAAACGTGGGCCGGTGCCAGGCTGCCTCAAGGCTGTCGAGGGCGTAGTTGAAAAAATTGGCTTTGAGCGCGGTCTTGAACTGGTCGTTGACGGTGTAGCCCGCCTGGCCCGAAAGGGTAAGTACCTTGGTATTCTGCCCGTCGTAGAGAATCGAAAACTTGGACGTGTCGGCCTGGGAGTTGTTAAAGAAATAGAAATTGCGGTAGTTGGTATACGACACCTTGCCTTCATAGTTGAAGCCATTACCCGACTCCCCTTTTACTCCCGCAAAAACGTCATACTTCTTTTCGGTGTTGGCCACCAGTACGTTAGGGCCCAGCCACTGGTTTTCGGCCAGCATGGACCGTAGCGTGTTCCGGACCAGGTCGCCATTCCAACCCGCGTAGATGTGCAGGCCCGATACCGGCATAACGTCCAGATTAAGAACGGGATAAAGGCGGGTCCGGTTTAAATCCATACCATTGTCAGTTTCGTTAACAACGTTAACCCCGGCCGTGATGGCAAACATTTCGGACGCATACTTGAAAGTAGGCTTGGCTCTGAACAGGTTCCGGTTAAAAGTTTCGGCGTCGACGCGCTGCGACAGGTAGGCATCCGCTTCGAGCGACGCGGAGAATCGCTCGCCCAAAGGTACCGAGGCCGTAAGGTTGGTGCCCCAGTCCAGTTCGGAGGCGTTGTACCGGTCGCGCAGGTTGTAAAGGCCGGTTTTTACCGAGTAGTCTACGATGGTGGCGGGGTCTGTGTTCTCAAACCCGATCTGAACGCCAAAGCGATTAATGAGCTGGCGGATGCTGTCGCGGTTTACCTCCACGCCTTCCGGCTGGGGCCGGTAGCCGTAGAAGTAGTAGTTGTGCCGGTTGTAGTCCACCATTCCGTCCACCTTGAAGGCATTCCGAATGTACTTCCCGCCCAGCCGAAAATCGGTATTGGCCTCGGCGGAATTCTTGCCGTACTGCGGCCCGGTGGCAGCCGAAAGGTGCTTAAGCTGGCCCGTAAACACCAGGTCATCCGCGGCGCGGGTACTTACAAATACATCACCCAGAAAACGGCCGTAGTTGCCCGCTCCCAGCTTGATGTAGTTGTTGAGCGGCTCGGGAAGCTCCTGCCGGTTTTTCTCGTCGGAAGACGTGATCACCGACGGCGTCATTTTGGGCGAGGCCAGGTTGATGGCGGGATCAATGAACTGGTAATTTACTTTCTTATCGCCCGACTTGGGTTGAATGGGCTGCATTTTATCGAACAGGCGGTTGGCCGCCGGAAATTCGATGCTTTTTTCTTTAACAATTTCGTAGGTCTGGCTTTCAATGGCACCCCGCTGGGCCAGCGCGGGCAGTAAGGGAACGGCCGAAAGAAGGGCCAGGGACGCAATGCGAAATGAGAGGCTATGATTCATACGTATCTAAAAGGATCTAAAATCGTCGGATGGTAGGTAAAACGGGGGGCGCGAAGCGCTATTTTCGGTCGATCTCGGCCAGCTTGGTTTTCGCCAGGCCTACCGCTTCCTGATCGTCGGAATTTTCGATGATCGAGCTCAGCGTTGCTTTGGCCTGCGCCACTTCGTTCATGCCCATGTACACGTCCGCGAGCAGGATGAACGACCGAACCCGCCAGTAGTCTTCGCCCTCAAATTCCTTGCTCAGCTCAAAGATCACCTTTTCGGCTTCCTGGTACTTTTTATCCTTATACAGAATCATGCTGAGCCAGTACTTTGACTCGGCCCCCACGGCATCCTTCGAGGTCGCCGCTACTTTCTTGAACTCCTCGGTCGCTTTGGCATAATCGCCCCGCTCGTAGGGTACTTTACCAAAATACAGCTGGGCTTTTCCCACGCCACCCGGTACGATATTCCCCACGTTCACGACCTCGCGGGCGTAGTGCAGGGTTGAATCGTAGCTCTTTAACGTAAAATAGGTGTCCATGAGGCCGATCCAGGCAATGGTTTGCTCTTTTTTATTTTCCGCGTTGCGTAAAAGTACCCGGAAATTACCGACGGCATCGCGGTAGTTGCCGCGGGCAATCTGTAGTTCGGCGGATTTCTGCGCTGCTGACGCCACAAAAGACGACCGGTTGTCTTGCACTACCATGGTGTAGTATTGCAGCGCTTGCTGAATATCATCCGTTTTTTCGTAGGAAGCGCCAATGAAGTACTTGGCATCGTAGATCGAATTGCTGCCCGGATAGCTTTTCAAAAAAGCCTGGAAGGCCTCGCGGGCCTTGTCGTAGCGCTCGGCGTAGAAAAGGTTGCGGGCGTTGTCAAACTCTACTTCTTCCAGCTTGGTATTCCCGGGGTTGTTCTTACGGACAATCGCCAGGATCTGGGTAAACTCTTCGGGGCGCCCCACGGCGTTGAAACTTTCCTGGATTCCTTCCAGCGCACTACCCGCCGAAGGGGAAGACGAATAGTCAGTCAGGATGCGGCGGAAGTCCACGATGGCCTGCTCGTGTACCCCAATGTTGTAGTAGGCTTGCCCCCGCCGCAGCAGCGCAGCCGGAATCACGGGGCTTTTGGGCCTTTCGTTGATCAGGCGCGTAAACGAACGTACCGCCTGCTGGTAAGCTTTGTTTTGAAAGTCGAGGTCGGCAATTTGGAACAGAGCGTCCTCGACGTAGCGTGAATTGGGAAACTGGCTGATGAGCAGCTCAAATTGGCGCTTGGCCTCCTGCTCCCGGCTCATGTATACGTAGGCGCGTCCTTTTTGCAGCAAGGCGTAGTCTTTGTCTACCTTTCCCTTGGCCGATACTTCGTCGTAGGTACGGATGGCTTCGGAGTAGCTTTTGCCAGCCATGTAGGTATCGGCCAAACGCACGTGCGCGTCTTCAATCACCTGGCTTTCTATTCCCTCCAGGTTTTTCACAAAGTCTTTGAAGTACCCCTGCGCCCGAGCGTAGTTCTTCTGATTGTAGTAGGCGTAGCCCAGCGCGTAGAGACTTTTACGGCCGTAAATACCGGCCTTTGGATTTTTTGTAAGTTGATTGTAAATCGGGATGGCGTCATCGTAACGATTCAGGGCTGAGAAAGCATCGCCCTTGAGGTAGTTGGAAGCCACAAATATTTCTTCGTCGATAGGGTACTTCAACGATTTGTCGAAGTTAACAATGGCCTGCTGGTAGCGCTCCTGGTTGAAGTCCACGACGCCCTGGTTATACGTCAGGCGCTGGTAGGTCGCGTTGATGGCCGGACTCCGCTTCCGGAGGCCTTCAATGTAGGTAATGGCCCCGGCGTTGTTGCTGGCTCCGGAGTAGGCCTCGGCGATTAGCTGGGTGGTTTCTTCTTCGTGCCTGCTGCTGGGGTACTTGGCCAAAAAATCATTGAATTCCTTGATGGCTTCGTTGTTGCTGCCCAGCTCCAGCTGTACTTTGGCGTGGTTAAAAGCGGCCTCTTCTTGAACCACCGGGTTAAACGTCAGACGCGCGGCATTCTCAAAGGCAGTGCGGGCGTAGGCCGGGTTGCTCTGCTGAAGGTAGCTGATCCCCACCAGGTAGGCGGCGTACTGGGCCACCGAGTCCTTGCCCGTAGCGATGCCCTTCATGGCTTCCACGGCCCCGGCATAATTCTCGGACCGAAACTGAGCGTGGCCGTAGTGCAGGGCTACGGTGGGGGGCAAAGTACCCCGATTCAGTCGTTTGTAGCGCTCGTAGGCCGTTACAGCACCTTTGTAGTCACCTTTTTCGTAATACACTTCTGCTACGTACAGGGCCACGTCGTCGAGCTTGGTGTTGCCCCGCTGGGTGTTCAAAGTACGTTCGCCGTACTGCAAGAGCTCGTCGTATTTTTTTAATTGGTACAGCGAGGACACAATCCAGTTGGGTACCTCGTTTTTGTAGTAGGCATGATTCTCGATCAAAAGGAAATCCTGGTAGGCTTCCTGGTAGTTGCCAGCCCGGTAGCTGATCACCCCGGCGTAGTAGGCAGCGTCTCCGGCGTTCTCAAAGGCGTTGTCTTCTTTGATTTGGTTAAATAACGGCAGTGCTTCTTTGAACCGCTGGGTGTTGTAGTACGACATCGCCAGCCGGTACACGCTCTCCTGCTTTTTGCTCACGTTACTCGTCGCCTGGACCGATTTCTCCAGGTACCCAATCGCCTTGTCGTATTCCCCGGCTTCGTAGTAATACCTCCCCAAATCACTAAAAATAAGCTGAGCCTTGGGGTGCTCAGCGTGGTTACGGACAAAACGATCTACCTGTACTTCGGCCTCGGGGTAGTTCAGGTACAAGCCCGTCACCGCAATGTAGTACTCGGCCGTTACGCTGTTGTAATCACTGGTATTGAGCAGCTTGTCCTGCCGCTTAAGATACTCGGCAAACTCCTGCCGGGCGGCTACAAAATTCGATTTCTCAAAATATTCCAGTCCGTTTCGGTAGTGGGCTTCGGGGGCCGTGTAAGAAAGGGTACTCTGGGCATTGACCGCGCAGCAGCCGCCTCCCAGGCATAGTATAAGCGCGATAAGGCTACGTTTAAGGAACATAGGTATGTTTAGGGGTATGAGTAAGACGGGTATAGGTACTAAACGAATGGTGTTAAAAAACCGTATAGAAGCCATTTTATTTAACGATTTGGGGTACTTTGAGCCCGCAGTGAGGTCGGCCTAGTACAAGATTTCGTGGCGACGAAGGCTATCCGTCAACGAACGGTGCATGGCACCGAAGCGCTCTGTCACTTCCTGCAAAAAAGGCTCATCCACGAGTTGGTCCAGCTCGTCGGCGCTGGTCAGGTCGGTTTCATCCACTTTGTAGGTTTGTTCGTACCGACCGCCCGCTTCAAATTTAATTATATACTTCCCGTTCCACTGATATACGCTAATTTTGTAGGTCGGGTTGGGAATGTCTTTCAGGTACCTCATGTCCGTATGTTTTTTGCAAAAGTAAACAATTCATCTAAAGGCTATGAATCCGATCCAGCTTCATTTGGGGGTACTGCTGTTTTTTACGCTTTTTTTTGCCGGTTGTACTTCCGTTGATCAGGAAGATGCCTCTAATTTTTTTCTTCGGGGAAACATTCAGCTTAGCCAGCGAAATTATGAGGAAGCCATTCGTCTCTACGACGAAGCCATTGCCAAGTACCCGGATCTGACGGATGCCTACCTCAACAAAGGCATTGCTCTCCTGGAACTCGACCGGACCCAAGCCGCGTACGAGGTACTTTCTGTAGCCATAGAGCGTGAAGGAGACGATGCCTCCGGCCCCGCTTACCTGACCCGGGCCGAAGCGGCCCTCCGCCTGGGTGACACCGAAACGGCGACCAGCGACCTGGCTAAAATAACCCAAGCCTACCGCGATTCGGCTCAGTACTTTCTCATCCACGGCAACTTGATGGTGGCAAAAAGTAACGCCGCCGAAGCACTCTCCGACTACGACCGGGCCCTACGTCTTCGCCCGGCCTTTGAAGAAGCGCTGGTCAATCGCGGGGCACTCTATTTCGAGCAAAAAGCGTACACCAACGCCGAGGCCGATTTTTTAAAGGCTTTACAGATTGCCCCCAACCAGCCGCAGGCGCTCAACAACATGGGCCTGCTCGAAAGCCGACGGGAAAACTGGGCCAAAGCCCTGGGGTACTTTGAGCAAGCGCTGGCCCTGAACCCGGCCGACCCGCTGGCCCTGAATAACAAAGGATACGCCTTACTCCGCACGGGGAAGGCCGAAGAAGCTTTCCGGCTTGTGAGCCGCTCGCTTTCCCTCCAGCCCGAAAACGGCTATGCCCTGCGCAACCTGGGGATCTACTACCTGCAAAGCGGTAAGCTCGCCGAAGCCATTGCCCAGTTTGACCAGGCCATGAAGCTAGCCCAGCCGGTGGAAGAACTCTACGGCTGGGCCGGACGCGCCTACCAAAGCCAGGGGCAGCTAGACCGGGCCTGCGGCATCTGGCAAAAAGGTACTTTACTGGACGACCCCCTGGCGAAGCAACAGTACGCCGCGCTTTGCCAGCGGTAGAAAGTACCTGCCGTGCTTGAAAAAGAAATGCTCAGTGGTTGGTTTTCAGGTAAATCTTTAAGCCTTTAAGTACCTGGGCATTGGTTTCCGGGTCCGTGAAAATCTCGAGCACGAAGCTTCGCCTGGCCTGGTGAAATTCGTCTAGTGCGTCGGGGAGCTGCTCCATTGCGGTCACTGCCCGGTACCCCATCCCACTTTCCAGGGCGGTACTTTGGGCGGTATAGGCGTGGCGGGTTTCGAAATACTCCTCCAACTCCGGCTGCGCGGCGGGTCCGTCAATCATTCGGAAGATATTCCCACCCCCATTATTGAGTACTAAAATTTTAAACTGGTCCGGCAGCGGCCGCATCAAAAGCCCGTTCCGGTCGTATAGAAAAGCTACATCTCCCACGAGCAGGTAGGTAGGTACCTGGTTGACCGCAGCGGCCCCCAGGGCGGTACTTACGCAGCCGTCGATTCCGCTCGTGCCGCGGTTCGCGAATACTTCGCATGACGGGTGCGTGAGTCCTAACATGTTGACGTAGCGCACCGGCATACTGTTGGCCAGGTGCAGCTGACACCGCGCCGGTAAGCTCTCAAGTACCTTTTCTAACACCTGTAGCTCGCTGATCACTGTTAGATTTTGCAAATACTCCCGTAGCAAGCGCCTCGATTTCCGCTCCAGAGCTTGCCAATGGGCTAGGTAGTTTTCGTCAACCTCCGTGTCTGTATGTTGCACAAATTTCTGGTAGTCAATATCTTCGTAAAGCTTAGGCCAAAAATAAGCCGGCGAAACGGGTACCTGAGTCGTGAGGGTTTGAAACGTGTCGATCAAATGGTTCTCCTCACCAATGTGCCAGTGCCGAAGCGGAGGGTACTTGCGCAGAAATTGCTTCAAACTTTTCGATAGAAAGGACTTCCCAAAGGTAACCAGCAGGTCGGGCCGGAGGGCAGCTCCTTCCGAAGTACCTAAAAAAAGATCGTGGTGCGTAATAAGCCCCTCCCCGCTCCCGAGGTTACTGATGACATCGCCCAGTACAGGTACCCGCCATTCTTCCGCAATTCGCGCAAGTACCTCTTGCAGCTGGTCATTCCGGGCTTGCTGCCCCCCGGCTATGAGAATTCGTTCGCTGGCGTCCCACGCATCCAGCAGCGGATGCCACTGCTCCGGAGCCAGTGTGGCGACGGCCGGTACCTGCTGGATGTACCTTAGCCCCGGTGTAGGTACCATTTCCTCTCCGGGGTTTGGATAGAAGGGCTCCCGGATGGGCACGTTGATGTGCACCGGGCCAGGGGGTTGCGCCAGGCTGGTCAGGATAGCCTCGTTGACCGAGCGGTTGATAAACCAGGGCGCGTCTTCGTGCTGGTAGTCGGCGGGTAGGTCGTAGGAACGCTTAACGTGCTTACCGTACAGCTCGGTTTGGTAGATAGTCTGTCCGTCCAGCTGGTGAATCCATTCTTTAGGCCGATCGGCCGTCAGCACGAGCAGCGGGATCTGCTGAAAAAAAGCTTCTACGACGGCCGGGGCGTAATTGTAGGCGGCACTCCCGGACGTACACACCAACACCACAGGTACCCCCAGCTGCTGCGCCATGCCCAGCGCCACAAAGCCAGCGGCCCGCTCGTCCATCACGACCCGGCACGCAAAGCGTCCGTTTCGGGTAAAGGCCAGCGTGAGGGCAGCAGAGCGGGAGCCGGGCGACAGGACCACGTGCCGAAGGCCGTGCAGGGCACACAGCTCGGCTAGATCCACCAGGGGTTGTAAAATGGCCATAAAAGCGAATTCAAGCGGCAACAAAAAAGCCTCTCCAGGGAAGAGGCCTCTTTGCGGCTACTGCTATAAACTAATTTATCCTAAGTATGTTTTTAGTGCTTTGCTCCGGGAAGCGTGGCGCAGTCGACGGATGGCTTTTTCTTTGATTTGGCGTACGCGCTCTCGGGTGAGGTTGAATTTCTCGCCAATTTCTTCGAGGGTCATGGCGTGCTCACCGTTCAGTCCGAAGTAGAGGGCTATTACGTCCGCCTCGCGCTGGGTGAGGGTACATAGCGCCCGTTGTACTTCTTTGCGCAACGACTCGTTCACCAGACCGGAGTCGGGCTTATCCTCCAAATCATTTTCCAATACATCCAGCAGGCTATTTTCTTCACCCTGCACAAAAGGCGCGTCCATAGATACGTGGCGACCGGAGATTTTCATGGTATCAACTACCTCGGAAGAAGATATTTCCAGTACCTCAGCCAGCTCCTCGGGAGAAGGCTCCCGCTCGAAGCGTTGCTCTAGTTCAGAGAAGGTCTTCGATATTTTATTGAGTGAGCCAACGCGGTTTAGCGGTAAGCGCACAATCCGAGATTGTTCGGCCAGGGCTTGCAGGATTGACTGGCGAATCCACCACACAGCGTAAGAAATGAACTTGAAACCGCGGGTTTCATCAAAACGTTGCGCTGCTTTAATCAATCCTAAATTCCCTTCGTTGATCAAGTCACCTAACGACAAACCCTGGTTTTGGTACTGCTTGGCGACCGAAACCACGAACCGGAGGTTCGCTTTGGTAAGACGTTCCAGTGAAAGCTGATCTCCCTCGCGAATTTTTTGAGCCAACGTCACTTCCTCATCCGGCGTCAACAAATCCACCTTACCAATTTCCTGTAGATACTTATCCAGTGATTGGCTTTCGCGGTTGGTAATCTGCTTACTGATCTTTAGCTGTCTCATTTACTTTCAAGTGTTATTTATTAAGTGTATAACGCAATCCCTGCTCAAATCATTTCTAATAAGAAAAATAATATTTATCAGGATTTTTTATTCTCCGGTTTTGGAAGTAATATTTTCCGGGACAAACGGTACTTTCCGGTCTTTTTGTCCACGTCTATCAACTTCACACGTACTTCTTCTCCTACTTCCAGTACGCCTTCCATAGCCTCGAGTCGTTCCCACTTAATCTCAGAAATATGCAATAACCCGTCTTTTCCGGGCAAGAATTCAACAAAAGCCCCAAACGGCATGATTGTTTTCACTTTCCCGTTGTACTCTTCGCCAATTTCGGGTACCGTCACGATGCCCCGAATGCGGGAAACCGCCTTGTCCATCGCCTCTTTGTTAGCCGAGAAGATGCTCACAAAACCGGCGTTATCGCGCTCTTCAATGGATACCGTCGCGCCGGACTCCTTCTGAATGTCCTGAACTACCTTACCACCGGGTCCAATGACCGCTCCAATCATCTCCCGATCAATTTTGATAACGACTGCCCGAGGTGTATGCGGTTTCAAATCAGGCCGCGGCTCACTGATGGCTTTGGTCATTTCGTTTAGGATGTGCAAACGCCCGGCTTTGGCTTGTTGCAAAGCCTCGGTTAGTACATCAAATGAAAGGCCGTCTACCTTAATATCCATTTGGCAGGCCGTGATACCCTTCTCCGTACCGGTAACTTTAAAATCCATATCACCCAGGTGATCTTCATCGCCCAGAATATCCGACAAAATGGCGTATTTTCCCGTCTTGGCGTCGGAGATCAGCCCCATGGCGATGCCGGATACGGGAGCTTTCACTTTGAGGCCCGAATCCATCAGTGCCAGAGACGCGGCACAGACTGTCGCCATGGAGGACGAACCGTTTGACTCGAGAATATCCGAAACGATCCGGATGGTATAGGGGTTATCCTCTCCCTTGGGAAGTACCCCACGCAACGCCCGAAGGGCCAGGTTGCCGTGGCCCACCTCGCGGCGGCCGGGACCGCGGTTGGGTTTTACTTCCCCGGTCGAGAAGCCCGGAAAGTTGTAGTGGAGCATTAACTTGCTATAGCCGTAGTTCATGGCCGTATCAACAATCTGCTCGTCCATTTTGGTACCCAGCGTTACGGTAGTGAGCGACTGCGTTTCGCCACGGGTGAACAGGGCCGAGCCGTGCGCACCGGGCAGAAAATCGACTTCACTGGCAATGGCTCTAATTTCGTCGAGTTTACGTCCGTCCAGGCGACGACGTTCGTCCAGCACCAGGCGCCGAGAAGCTTCCCACTCCAGGTCATGAAAATAGCGCTTAACCAGGGACATGTTCACGACGGCCAGCTCCTCTTCGGTAAATGTGGCTATGAACTCTTCGTAGACGGCCTTGAATCCTTCCTTTCTTAAGGTTTTGTTGGCCGAGCCCAGTTGCGCTACGGTATAGATACGATCGTAGCAGAAGTCACGTACCCTGGCTTCGAGCACGGGGTCCTGTACATCGCCGGGGTACTCCCGCTTTACGGTCTTACCTACTTCCGCTTCGAGCTCCTTCATGGCGGTGCATTGGAGCCGGATCGCTTCGTGGCCTACTTTCAGGGCTTCGATGATTTCTTCTTCCGATACCTCGGCCATTTCGCCTTCTACCATGGTAATATCCTGGTAGGTGGCTCCCACCATGACGTCCAGCGTAGCCCGGGCCTGCTCACTGGCCCCCGGATTGACGATGTACTGACCGTCTACTTTAGCTACCCGTACTTCAGACACGGGGCCGTTGAACGGAATATCGGATACAAGCAAGGCCGCGTTGGCCGCCAGAGCCGCCAGGGCATCGGGAAGGGCTTCGGCATCGGCTGATATAAGGAAAATATTAATCTGGATCTCGGCGTGATAATCTTCCGGAAATAACGGACGAATGGCCCGGTCAACCAGGCGGCAAACCAGGATTTCGTGGTCAGACAGACGTCCTTCCCGGCGCTGAAAGCTTCCCGGGATACGACCCGCCGAAGCAAATTTTTCCTGATAATCGACCGATAGGGGGAGGAAATCGATTCCTTCTCTTATTTCTTTGTTAGCTACCACCGTGGCTAGCAGCATCGTGTCACCCATTCGTACTACGACGGAGCCGTTGGCTTGCTTGGCTAATTTTCCGGTTTCAATAGTAATGGTTCTGCCGTCGGGCAGGGTGATTGTCTTTGTTACGACGTTAAAGAGCATAAATGTTGGATTGTTGAATGATTAACCGCTTTATAAACCGCTTTAAATAGAAACTCTTTTCTAAGGAGGCTAGCATTAAAAGGAAGCGACCTACTATATATATCTATGTACAGGAAGAAAATGTTATTAAAAGTTTTTAATAACAGGCATGACAGAAAATTTGGAAGAAATTCAAACAAAAATCAGGGAACTTGCATGAGCAAATTCCCTGATGAAGCGATAATTACTTACGAAGATTCAACTCGGCGATGATAGAACGGTAGCGGTTGATGTCCTTTTTGTAAAGGTAATCCAACAGTCTCCGGCGCTTTCCTACCATTTTCAGAAGTCCCAAACGAGTATCGTTATCCTTCTTGTGGATTTTAAGGTGCTCGGTCAAGTAGTTGATCCGATACGTAAACAGGGCGATCTGTGATTCGGGAGAACCGGTGTCCCCTGCTTCCTTCTTGTGACCTTTGCTTTCAAAGATCTCTTTTTTCTTGTCCGTAGTTAAATACATAATTGTAACAACAGATATGGTTAAATAAGTAATAAAAAATAAAACAGCCGCAAAAGTACGACTTATTTTTGATATTTTAAAGTCAAATCTCCATTTCTTCCGCCATCAACGATTGAGCCTTTTTGGATTGTCGACGAGCCTGGATTCTATCTCTCATCTTCTTTATAAAGACCTGATAGCTATCTTTCTCAAACAGCCGGGAGTCGTTGCGGGCCCGATCAATGAAGTACATCCCCGCCATAAATAGCACGCCATTGGCCAGCCAGGCACCAAATAGAACGCCCACCAGCCCTTCCTTGACAAACTTATCTCCCTGGATCGTCAGGACGTACATCAGAATAAAGAACACAATGGATACCAGCACAGGCACGCCAAAGCCCCCTTTTTTGATAATGGCCCCCAGGGGTGCCCCGATCAAAAACATGATCAGGCAGGAGAGCGCCTCGGTATATTTGTGCTGCTTTTGGAGTTCGTAGCGGCTGCGTTCCTTGTTTTTGTTGGATAGGTACTCCTTGTTGGTGGTGGCGAAGCTGGCCACGCTGTTGGCCGAGCTAAGGGCGTTGGTAATGATTTCTTTTCGTACGCTGTCCACAACCGGCCGCCGCAGTAAGGAATCCACCCACTTGCCCGGCGTCAGGCGGTTTCCGTAGTCCGCTTCGGACTTAAATGTATAGGAATAGTATTGCTGGCTGTTAGGAATGAGGTTTTTTTGCGCCTGGTCCACGTCTTTTCGTATGGAATCCGCCGCCTGGTTGAGGGCGTCGATGTTCTTCATGAATTCGTGGTACTTAAACTGCTCCTCGTCCGTACTTTTCATCCCAAACGACTCCAGACTCTCGACGAGCTTATAGTTCTGAAACTCATTCCGTACAAACTTGGCACTCAGAGCTGAATTCCCCGAAGCCGCCGGATAAACCGGCTGCCGGTTATCAAATCCCTCCACCATCTCCTGGTAGTTGCTTCCGTCGAAAAGCTCAATGACCAGGTAGGTATTGTCATGAATGGAATAAATGCGCCCCGAATCGGCCAGAATGATCTGCGTATTGCCGCGCTCATACGAACGGCTGTCGTGCTTATAAATGACCATTCCCTTCATGGTCCTGCCGTCGGGAAGTTTTTTATCTACCTTAATGCTATAGCCCGGCAAATCATTATAAAAGATTCCCTCCTTTATTTTGAGCGTAGCTTTGGTCGTTTTGATGTCATAAAGCAAGCTATAGCCTTTCAGGTTGGCCCAGGGCACCACGCGGTCGTTGAAAAAAAACGAAAAAACGCTCACAAACACGGCAATAATAAACAGCGGCCGCATGGCCCTGACCACCGAAATACCGGCACTCTTGATGGCGGTGAGCTCAAAAAATTCGCCCAGGTTGCCAAAGGCCATCAGGGACGACAGCAGCATGGCCAGCGGAAGGGCGATGGGAATGGTACTTAATGAAAAATAGAAAAAAAGGCGGGAGTACTCCGATAAGCCCAAATCTTTGGACACAAAATCGTCGATGTAGAAAATCATGATCCGCATCAGGAAAATGAATACTACCACCGAGAGGGTAACCACAAAAGGCCCCCAAAAGGACTGAATTACCAGCTTGTCAAGCTTTTTCATCAACTACCTACTATTTCTTTTAAACTATCAATAAACCCATTCCAGAGGGAAGATAGTTCTTGCTCGTCTTTATTATCCGAATAGTCAACGACGCGCAGGTAGGTAGATTGCGTCAGGTCACTTACTTCCAGTTTCATTTCTACGTAGCTGGTGTTGCCATCCTCACCGGCTCCGTTCTCAAATTCATACCGAACGGCCTTATTGAGCCGATGTGCCGTCTGGCGGGCCAGGTGGCTTTCGCCATCCCACTGGAAATCAAACCGTTGGTCGGGCAGAATCATTACCTTCTCGGCAAACCACTGTTCAAGCCCGGAAGCGGTACTTATGTAAGGGAAAAGTACCTTGGGCGAGGAACGCAGCTCGAATTCAGCAATAAATTTGAATTTATCCATAGTTGGCAATGGGTTAAAAGATTCGAAAAATCCAAAACACAAAAAGTAAAAAAGGCCCTTACTATCAAATAATTACTCAGTCTATGGCCCCTAAGCTAAAGAAAATCCTGCGGGGCCATTTTGCAGGAGTAGGATTCTTGTAATTTAAACGACCGCAGCGAAATATACAAAATATGTTGCGGCATATTTTTTTTTAGCCTAGTTTTGCCAAAAAATAAGACGCGGCGGGGTAGCTCAGATGGTTAGAGCGCAGGATTCATAACCCTGAGGTCACGAGTTCGATTCTCGTCTCCGCTACGCAGAAAGGGCCTTTTTCGGGCCCTTTCTTTTTTTGGTACAACCTAGCTAAAACTCGAACAAAAGGTACCTGGGTGGCCTTCCTAATGCAGCATCTTAAAAACCAGCTCTTTCAAAAGTTCTCCTTCGCTGGTAGCGCCCCCTTCCACGCCCTTCAGCTGGCTGTCGCAGTGGCGTAGGTAATGAATGATCCGGGCCGCTTTGGCCATGGGATAATGACGGGCCGCGAGCGTATAGTCTTTGACAAAGTACGGATTAACGCCCAACGCGCTGGCCAGGCCGCGCTCGGAACGGTCGGCGGTGGCGTGGGTAATCAGTACCTTGCTAAAAAAGCCGTAGAGAATGATCAGCATCGGGGCCAGGGGATTATCCTTGGGATTGGCGGCAAAGTGAGCGGCAATCTGATTGGCCTTCAGAACATCGCGCTGGATGAGGGCTTTCTGAAACTCAAACACATTGTACTCTTTGCTAATACCCACGTAGCGCTCCACCAGGTCGGCGTCGATGCCATCGCCCACACGCAGGTTCACCATTACTTTCTGGATCTCGTTCGTCAAGCGCTTGAGGTCGTTACCGATGTTATCTACCAGCATCTGGATGGCCTTAGGGCTAATCTTCACGCCTTCCGCCCGGCAGTAGTTTCCTACCCACTCGGGTAGTTTGTTATCATACAACTTTTTGGATTGAACCACCACGCCGTGTTGGTTAAAGGCCTTCACGAACGTTTTGCGCTCGTCGGCTTTGGCATGAAAGCAAAAGACCAGTACCGTACTGCTCAGCGGATTCAGAACGTAGTCTTCCAGCCGGGCCTGGTGGTCTTTTTGATCGATTCCGCCCAGCCGTTGTGCTTCTTTGACCAGCACCAGCTGGCGCTCAGCCATGAAGGGGTACCTGCGGGCGTAGCTAAGTACCCCCGCTACGTCGGTATCTTTCCCATAAAGCACAAACTGGTTGAAGTCTTTTTCGGATTCGGGGACTACCCTATTTTCCAGCTCCTCGGACAGCGTATCCAGGTAGTAGGGTTCGTCGCCGTACAGGAAATAAACGGGCTTAAACTGCTTGCTGCGAATTTCTTTCAGAACGGATTCGGGCGTAGTGGCCATAAGTCGGGGGGTACTTTGAATAGAACTAACTTTACCGGGTGTGGTGATCTTGGTGCTGAAGAATAAACAAGGCCGAGGCTTGCATCAGCTCCGGAAAAAAAAGCTTAAAGGCTGTATGGTAGTAATCAAAATGGGTCAGCAATTCTTTTTCGGCGCCCCGGAGGTCCTGCATGAAAGCAAAGCGCCGCGACAGCCCGTCCAGCGAACGCCGGATGCCGTCGATGCTCCGATAGCCGCGCAGCCAGTCGTACTGGATCATAGCCTGCGCCATGGGACGCATCGCCTGCGGGATGGCACTGTTTTTTTGTTGGATGAGCGCATACATTGTATCGACAAATATAGAAAACGGTACCTGATTATAGTGGTTAAAATCCAGCGCTAAAAAATGGTCAAAATAGATATCCCCCGCCACGCCGGCAGTTTTCCCATGCTGCACTGCAATGCGGCGCTTCATATCCCTTACCACCGGATGCGCATCGGTGTACGAGTCGATAAACCGGTGCAAACGTACCCCCAGCAGGAAGTCCGGATGCCAGGACCGGGTCTTTTCGTCGGTCAGGCGTCCTTTAATAAAGTCGGCCACGAAATTCCCCAGGATGATCTCCTCGTTGGTTCCGGACAGGAGCAAATGGGCTAAAAAATTCATCGAAAGGGAGATTTTTACAAAATAAACGTAGGTTTGCGTAAGCGTAGTCTCAGCAAACCTAGCATAGATTTACCAATAAAAACCATTATTCTAACCAAACAAGCAAATGAAAATAGAAAAAAATAAGGTAGTTGTGTTGGCTTATAATCTCAGCATCCCGGATCAGGACGGCGAGATGGATCTGGTAGAAACCGTTAACGATTCGGAACCGATGGCGTTTATATTTGGGCACAGCGGACTACCCGATGGCTTTGAAGTAGAGCTGGACGGCCTGTCGGCGGGCGATACTTTTGACTTCACCATTGACCCGGAAGGTGGCTACGGAGAATTTGACCCCGAAGCGGTGGTGGAGCTCCCCAAAGACATTTTTCAGGTAGATGACGTGGATCAGGCCGAGCTGCTCGAAATCGGAAACATGATCCCGATGACCAACGAAGAAGGTGAGCGCCTCCAGGGCCAGGTCGTGGAAGTAAAGGACGACGTGGTGGTGATGGACTTCAACCATCCCTTGGCCGGCAAAGCCATGCACTTCGAAGGCCGGGTACTTTCCGTGCGGGATGCCACGCCCGAGGAGCTGGATCACGGCCACGTACACGGCCAGGGCGGTGTTGACCACTAAAAAGTACCCGCTTGGCCCGGATCGTTTTGTTTTATAAAGTACCCCCCAAAGGTACTTTATAAAACAACCCCGGTACCCGCTCCGTATTGCTCCACCTCCACGCCAAATCTTCTTAAAAATTCTACTCCTTCCTCCACGCCGATTCCTTTATAGGCGGCGTACGAATCCAGGTAAAGTACCTTTTGAATTTTCATGGTATAAATCACCCGCGCGCAGGCAATGCAGGGGGCCAGCGTAATGTATAAGGTAGAACCTTCGATGTTGGATCCGTTCTTGACGGCGTACAAGATGGCGTTTTGCTCGGCGTGAAGCGCCAGCGAGCAGCTCCCTTTAGCGTCGCGCGGGCAGCCCGTCTCGGGAAATTCCTCGTCGCAATTGTGCGTACCGGCGGGGGGGCCGTTGTAGCCAATGGAAATAATACGGGTATCTTTGGCCAGTACGGCTCCCACCTGCGCCTTAAGACAGTGCGACCGGCGCGCCAGATTCTTGGCCAGCTCCATGAATATATCGTCAAAATTGGGGCGGGGATTCAATATGGTTTTGCTCATTACCGGCGTTTATGTAAAGAATTTGCAAATTAGAAAAAGCATGGCGTTGATTCCAAGGTTTACCCCAAACTTGCTGAAAATTGGTTGGCTGCTGGTGCTGCTACTGCCTACCCTTTCGGCTTGGGCTCAGGAGCCGCTCCTGCTTTCACTACAAAAAGACAAAATCAGCTTGCCGTCCAGCCGCTTGTACTACGTACTGGACGTGTTGGATAAACGTACTTCCCGCCCCCGGGCTTTCGGTGAGCTGATTGAATACACCCGCCCCCGCCCCGTTGCATTTTCTTCGTCGATGGAGCGCAGCTTGTACGAATTTTGGTCCAACTCCACGCCGCATCGCCGCGAGGAATCCATTCCGCTGGTGATTACGCTGGACGAGCTCCGGCTGAACGAGAAACGAATTGGCCCTAACCGGGTCGAAGGAAAACTTTCTATCTCCGTGATTTTTGGCTGGAACCGGCAGGGAACCGACCTCCAGCTCACGACCTACCAGGCCAACACCGCTTACACCCGGCCCGAAACGCCCTACGATCACGAGCTACTGGTGCGCCGGATGCTCAGCGCGGCCCTCACGCATTTTGATACCTGGATGAAAGTCAACGAGGGTCGGCACCCGCTGCTGGTTCGGGGTGTAAAGCTGGTCATTCGGGACGTAGAACACGCCGATAAGTTGGATACCGTTTTTTATCATCCGCAGCGCCCCCTTACCTGGAACGACTTCCGGGGCAGCAGCGACCGGCCGGCCAGCCGCTACGGTGCGGCAGTTTTTACCAGCCTGGCCTACGAGGGGAACTCCCGGGTGAACGGCAAGTACCTGGAGGCTGAGGTACGCGTGAAGGTATACATGGTACGGAGCTTGTCCTGGGGCCTACCCAGCCAGCGAAACAGCTACACGCTGCGGCACGAGCAGCTTCACTTCGACATCACGCGCCTGGTGGCGGAACGTTTCAAGGAGCGCCTCAAAAAAATGGATCTGACCGTCGAGGATTACGACAGCCAGATCCAGTATGAGTTTTTGGAAGCGTACCGGGAAATGGACCGGGAACAGAAAAAATACGACAGAGAAACCAACCACGGGCTCAACATCAGTACCCAGGCGGCCTTCGACCGGAGTATTTCGGAAGAAATTGCCCGCATTTATCAGCTCAACTAAGTACCCCTAGCCAAGTACCTTCTGGCTCCGCAGCCACGCGGGCTTGTGCGTCACCACCCGGGCTTTCAGTTCGTTCAGGATCGAGTAGAGGCCAAAGTAGGTGCGGTTGACGTACAGCCCGTGCTGAGACCCCCGCGCTACTTTAGAGTTTTTCAGGGCCTCTACTTTGGCCAACTCATCGGCAAAAGCATAGACCGAGTCGAAGTACGTTTCATCACCAAAGTCAAATGCATCGGCGGCAAAGGGTTTGCCCAGCAGCCGGGTCATCTCTTTGAAGAGCTCCGTGAAGAGCTGCTTGTCGCGCGCGTTATCCTCGGCCACAATAAATTCCAATTCCAGGAAAATCTGGTTCGTAAGTACCTCGTCGTCGAGCGTATCAGGATTAATGAGGGCAAAGTAGCTATCGTAGAAATCGTCGGGAATGACCTTCACGCAGCCAAAATCAATGACGCCCAAGGTACCATCCGGCCGCATCAGGAAATTGCCGGGGTGCGGGTCGGCGTGAACCTGCCGCAGGCTATGTACCTGAAAATCATAAAAATCCCAGAGCGCCTGCCCAATCTGGTCGCGTACGGTCTGTGATGGATTCTCCTTCAGAAAATCTTTCAGGTGCTGGCCCTCCAGCCAGTCCATGGTCAGAATGCGGCTCGCCGACAGCTCGGGGTAGTAGTTGGGAAATACCAGCCGGGGAATGTGCGCGCAGGCCTGCGAGATTTCCTGCGAGCGCCGTAGCTCCAGTTCGTAGTTGGTTTCTTCCAGCAGCTTGGATTCTACCTCGCCCATGTAGCGATCCAGGTCCTGCTCATTCAGACTAAAAAGCCGCACGGCCATGGGACGTACCATGCGTAGGTCGGAGCTGATGCTGTCGGCCACGCCGGGGTACTGGATTTTCACGGCCAGCTTTTTACCGTCTTTGTGCGCCACGTGTACCTGCCCAATGGAAGCCGCATTGGCGGCTTTCATCTCGAATTCATCATAAAGTTCCGTGGGTGTTTGGCCCAGGTACTTTCGAAAGGTCTTCACCACCAGCGGCCCCGAAAGCGGCGGTGCCGAGTACTGCGACATCTGAAACCGATCCACGTAGGCGCGCGGCAGGATGTTCCGGTCCATACTGAGCATCTGAGCTACTTTCAGAGCCGAGCCCTTGAGCTCGCTCAGCGAGTCGTAAATATCGGTGGCGTTGTCCTGGTGGAGTTCTTCTTTGGTTAACGAAGGGTCAACCATCTTTTTTACGTTGTATTTCAGGTAGTTTCCTCCAATTTTCACCCCCGTTTTTACAAAGCGCGTGGCGCGGGCTACTTTGGAGGTAGGAATTGATGCTTGCTCTTTCATGGCATACGGTTCTGATACATAAATTTGGCCAGGTCCAGCACGGAGTCTACGACCGACGGCCCTAGCAGGTCAAAGCTGGTGTTGACGGTTTTCTCAATGGCCGTGTCGGTACTTTCAAAGCCCCGACTGGTGTCTTTGACCCAAAAATCCAGCAAGTACAGGCACTGCGCCCACAGCCCGTCCACGTAGCGGTCCGAAAGTACCGGGCGGATCACCACCTCCTTACTCTCCCGGCCTTCCAGCATGAGCTCGGTGGCAAAATTGTAAAAAGCGGTTTTGAAAGCCGCCAAATGCCCTACCGGCCTGGTCATGGGCAGGCGCTGGGAAGTAGACGGCAGGCGCTTGTAGCTATAAACCACAAAGCTACGGTCCTTTTTCAGGATCTCGACCCAGGTGTAGTAAAAGGCCAGTAGCTTCTCGCGCACAGAGTACTGCTGGTATACTTCTTCTGCCTCGACGGCACCCAGCGCCTGCTCGAAGTACCTCAACCAGGCATCCTGTTCGATGGACTCGAAATTAGTGTAATAATCATAGAATTCGGCTTCGCTCATTTTTAATTTTTTCATAAAAATGAACACTGAAGGAGGTTCGGCCCCGTTGGCGAGCACGTGGTCTCGGTAGGCCTGCTGTATTTTTTCTATCTTTTCCATAGGATACTTAAACGGGTGTTTATTCAAATAGTTTAGGGTACTTTCGGGAAAAAGTACCACCCAAAGGTACCTGGGCCAATTCCAGTCGAAATGACGCAATCGGAAGCCCGGCTGTGGGAATGGATACGTGGTGGTTGGCAAACTAACTGGAAAACATTACCAGCTCGTTTACAACTACTTAACTACTTTACCTTCATTTCACTCACCAAGTACTTTAACGAAGAACCAAGGCCCCTTCGGTGGTCGGGTCGTAGTAGCGATAGCCCTGTTGGGCCAGGATCTCTTTCCAGCGCTCTCGGGTACGTACGCCCATTTGTCCGCCCAAAATGTATAACGTTCTGGAGGGCTCTGACCATTCATTCGGCTGGGAAGATTGGACGGAGAATGGGTTCTCACGGGGATAGGTACGGGAAGTCAGCAAGACGTAGTCCACCGCCGCCGCCGAAGGTACCCCCTCGCCCGCGTACAAAGTACCTCCCGGCCAGGCCACCAAAGTACCCCCCGAAACCTGCCGCACTACTACCCGCGAGGAGGTACCTTGCCCGCCGGGCGCAAGAAAAACGGTGTCCTGGATCAGTTGCTGGATCTGGTAGTTTTCCAACCGGAAACGGTAGGCGTTGGTATCTTGACGGAAAGCTTCGTCCGCAAGAAGATACAAGGTACTTTGGTCCTTGATACTCAGTACGCTGTGGCGTGGCACGGCATGCACCACCAGCTGTTGCCGGTGGTAGGTACGTAGGCTATGGGTAGTGGCATACAAGAAAAAAACGAGCGCCACGCCCGCCAGGTACTTGAGCGTGGTCCACTCCCGACGGCGATAGGTGTAGTATGCTCCCAAAATGAGAACCAGCAGCAGGACGACCTCCACCCGGTCAAGATACAGGCCCTGAGCGCTATAGCCGGGAAGGCGGCTGGGAAAGGTAACCAGCCAGTTGGTAGCCAGCGCCGCCATATATACCACCACATGCACTACCGTAAAAAGGGCCTTGAACGGTAACAGACTCACGATCACCAGGGCCAGTGCCCCCGGCATGAGCACAAACGCCAGCGCCACCACCAGCGGATTCACGAGCCAGAAGTACACCGGAAATTGATGAAAATAGTAGACGCTCACCGGAAAGGTCAACAGCTGCGCCGACACCGACACGGCCGTAGCACGCCACAGGTACCTAAGCAGAAAATGCTCCGTACTGATAAGGCGCTCGATGGGCCGGTAAAAAAGCAATATGCCCAACACAGCCAGGTACGAGAGCTGGAAACCCACCGCGTAGAGCGCAAAAGGATCAAAGAGCAAAATCAGAAACGCCGAAAAGGCCAGGGTGTTGACGGGCTCCGCCCGGCGATTAAAGACCTCGGCCACTACCCACACCAGGCACATGCAGGTAGCCCGCAGTACCGAGGGCGACAGGCCGGTGAGGAGGGCGTAAAAAAGCAGCAAGGCCGTCAGAATCACCAAGTAAAGGTACTTACCCAAGGGGTACTTTTTGAGCCAACCGAGCCCCAGGCTCAGCAACAAAAAGAAAATGCCCACGTGCAGCCCCGACACCGACAGTACGTGTACGGCCCCGGACGTGGAGTAGCTCCCAATCAGGTCGTTACGGAGGTCGTCGCGGCGCCCGAGTAGCATGGCTTTCAGTAGCCCGTAGGCGTCGTCATGCTGTAAGGATTGGCGTAGGCTGCGGTCAGCCCAGTCGGACACGCGGCTGCTCCAGTAGCGCGGGCCCCGGGCGGGAAAAGGTACCACCCGGTACTTTTCCGGCGCGAGGTAGTCGGTCCAGGCAACTCCTTTGAAGCGCAAAAAGCGGCGGTAATCGAATTCTGCGGGATTGAGCGGCTCGGGCGGACGCTTCAGTTGCTGTTGTACCAGCAGGGCCTCTCCCGGCTTAGGGAGCAAGGCGGCCTCCTGGGGTAGCGACAAGTACGCCCGCGCCGGAGCAGGTACCCAGCCCGTTTCGGTTCGGATTTTGGTTACCTCTGCCTCCACCCGAAACGTAGACTGCCTTTTTTCGGGCAAAGATTTGACTACCGCCAGGTAGGCCGTGTAGGGAGTTTTTTCCAGGGCCGCTACCTGCTCAAGGTACTTGTCATGATGAAGACTGGCCGCCAGGTACCCCAGCAGGGGTATTGTTACGCCCAAAATAAGGCCTGAATAGATTATGCCTCTATTCCAAAAGCCAGCGATGACCAAATACACGAGGCCCGCCGAGAGCAGTGGTAGCGAAAGGGCATTCGGTATAAAGTACCCCCGATCGGCTAAGAAAGGATGAATAACAATGCCTGTTATCAATAACAGGGTTAATCGGAGAAAGGGTATACGATACCACATCGAAGGCTATTTAACCACCACAAACCGCTTGGTGACGGTTTCGAGCCGGGTGCGGGCCCGAACAAAGTACATGCCCGGAGGATAGGTACTTACATCCAGCGGAATCCGGCGACTATACAAGCTTTGAAAATCAAGAGTTTGTAACAAGACACCTCTGGCATCATACACCAGAAGCGTTAAATCCTGAAAATCAGCAAAACGCACGTCGAGTTTGAGTTCGGTAAGCTCGTTGGTGATGGGGTTAGGAAAAATTTCTACCGTCAGGTTGTCGGTAGGCTCTAGGCGCCCCTCTCGGGCAAACTCCACCAACCTCGCCCTGCGCGGACTCAGCGCCAGTACCGCCTGCATCCGTTCGGCCTGGCACTTGGTAAAAATATTCATGCAGGAATCGGGCGAGTAATCGAGGTAGTTTTCGATCATGTTTCGGGTTGTTGGTCCCAGGCAATTCGAAAATTTATCGGTACAGACCGTGGTACGGTTAGCATCCAAGGTAGGTGGGGTGTCGTCACAATAATCGGTACCGCAGTCAACATCGCCCCAGGTATGGATCAGCCCCAGCCAGTGCCCTACCTCGTGGGTAGTGGTGCGGCCCAGGTTGTAGATCCGGCTGGTGATGGCGCCCGTCTGGCGACCAAAGAACCGGAAATCGATGATGACGCCGTCGGTACGTTCAAAGGATTCGTTGGCGTTGTCCAGGCCTCCTACGCCCTCTACCGAAGGAAACTGCGCAATGCCCAGGTAGGTACCAGACAGCCTACATACCCAAATGTTTAGGTACTTATCCGACGGCCAGTAGGCAATGTTGGACAAAAGCTGATCGTCCGTAAAGGGATTAAAACTGGTCCGTTGGGTGTACTGCGTGCGGGTAATGCCGCTAGTCGAACGCCCTTCTGGGTCAAGGTCAGCCAGGTAAAATTCAATGCGGGTATCGGCCCCGACGGGGTTGGTATTGAAGCCACGGGTACCTGGCTCCCGGCGGTAATCTTCGTTAAGTACCTCAATCTGACTACTGATCTGCTCATCCGAAATATTCGGATTATTAATACCACCGATTGACCCAGGCTCCTGGTCGTGGATCACGTGCACCACTACCGGAATCCGGATGATCTCGTCGGTCTGGCGAAGCCGCGCCCGGTTGGTCTGCATGTATTCCTGAATGCGTTGCTCCGTGCGCTGCCGGTTGAGCCGCCATTGCGGCTCCCGAATCGACCGCTCGATGTCCCGCTCCACGCTTACGCAGCGAATCAGAGCCGAATCTGGTAGTTGTTGGGCCGAAGACGTCCCTACAACTACCAGATATAATCCTGCAAGTACCCCCAGCCAGTGGCCAACTCTATTTTTCGGATTTTTCATACGCGGCCAGTATATCTTTCACCAGTCGATGACGAACCACGTCGCTTCCGTCGAGTTCCACAAAACTTATTCCTTTAATTCCCTTCAAAACGGCAATCGAATCAATCAGGCCCGATTTTTGGTTTTTGGGCAAGTCAACCTGGGACATATCACCCGTGATGATGGCCTTGGAGCTGGGGCCCATGCGGGTAAGAAACATTTTCATCTGCATGGGGGTGGTATTCTGGGCCTCATCGAGCAGGATAAAAGCATTGTTCAGCGTTCTACCGCGCATGTAAGCCAGGGGCGCAATCTCCACGATGCGGTTTTCAAGGTAGTACTTTAGCTTTTCGGGCGCAATCATGTCGTCCAGGGCGTCGTAGATAGGGCGCAGGTACGGGTCGATCTTCTCTTTGAGATCCCCCGGCAGAAAACCCAGGTTTTCGCCCGCTTCTACCGCCGGACGGGTGATGATAATTTTCTTCACCTCCTTGTTTTTCAAGGCTTTGACGGCAATCGCCACGGCCGTATAAGTTTTACCGGTACCCGCCGGGCCCACCGCAAACACCAGGTCAAACTGGGCGGCGGCTTCCACGAGTCGCTTTTGGTTAGGTGTCTTGGCCTTGACAACGATCCCTTTATTTCCGTAAATAATGACGTCGGCATCTTCTACGGTACCCGCCTCCGCATCTTTAACGTACCCGCTCAGGTACCTTTTCACGTTATCGTTGGTCACTTTGCCGTACTTCTGATAGTGAATCAGCAACGACTCCATCACATCCGTGATACGAACGATCTCGGGGGCCGTGCCCTGAATCCGGATCTCGTTCCCGCGGGAAATAATTTTGCTTTCGGGAAAAGCGGCAGCTACTTCTCTGATATTATTGTTGTGTACTCCCAGAAAGTCCACCAGAGATACATCTTCGAGTGTGATTATTTTTTCTACCAAATGCTGAAAACAGGTTAGTGAGTATGGCTTAAATGTGAATAAAATTTAGTAATAATAGAAACGATTTTGCCGACGAGACGTTCTTTTTTTATTAAAATCTCGACAATTAACAACGATAGAATTTCTGCAATTGTTCAATCGTCTCAGTATCAAACCAGGAAAAATTTGAGGCCTTCGCATCTAAAAATTAGTTTACCGCCGTCCTTTGGTCTCTGCCGGGCAATGCGTAATATTGTGTTTACATATGGAAAACGAAAAGACATTCAACTTTCTGAAAAAATCAGGCTCCAACGCTCCCAATTCGGGCCGGGCCACGGGCAGCAACCGCTGGCTGGGCAACGACGGCAGTATGGGAAAGCTTCCGCCCCAGGCCGTGGATCTGGAGGAAGCGGTGCTGGGTGCCCTGATGATCGAAAAGGATGCTCTTTCTACGGTGGCGGACATTCTGAAGCCCGATAGCTTTTATAAAGAATCGCACCAGCGTATTTACGGTGCCATCATCAACTTATTTGCCAACTCCGAGCCCATTGACCTGCTGACGGTCACGGCCAAGCTGCGCAGCACGGGTGAGTTAGAGCTCGTGGGCGGGGCCCCCTACATTACTGAGCTCACTTCCAAGGTCAATTCGGCCGCGAACATCGAGTACCACGCCCGCATCATTTCGCAGGCCTCCATCAAGCGGGAGCTCATCAAAATATCGTCCGAGATCCAACGGGAGTCTTTTGAGGATACTACCGACGTGTTCCATTTGCTGGACAAAATGGAGCAGGCGCTCTTTACCATTTCCGAATCGAACATTCGCAAGAATTTCTCGGACATGGGCGCGCTCATGCGCCAGGCGCTGGACGAGCTCGACAAGAAAAAGAACAACACCGACGGCCTCACGGGGGTACCTTCGGGTTTTAGTGCGCTGGACCGCCTCACGTCGGGCTGGCAACGTACCGAGCTCATCATCCTGGCTGCTAGGCCCGGGATGGGGAAAACGGCTTTTGTTGTGTCTTCGCTGCGCAATGCCGCCGTGGAGTTCAACATGCCGGTAGCCATCTTCTCGCTGGAGATGTCCTCGGTACAGCTGGTGAATCGTTTGATCTCCGCGGAAGCCGAAATAGAAGGTGAAAAACTACGCAAGGGTAGTTTAGCCCCCCACGAATGGGCCCAAATGCACCACCGGATCAACCGCCTGACCAACGCGCCTATTTTCATTGACGACACCCCCGCCCTCTCCATTCTGGAACTACGGGCGAAGTGTCGCCGCTTGAAAGCCCAGCACGACATTCAGATGATCGTCATTGACTACCTGCAATTAATGACGGGCGATACCGGCGGGAAGTTTGGTGGTAACCGCGAACAGGAAATTGCCTCGATTTCCCGCGCCTTGAAAAACCTGGCCAAAGAGCTGGATGTACCCGTCATTGCCCTATCGCAGCTGAGCCGGGCCGTAGAAACGCGCGGGGGCGAAAAAAGACCCCAGCTTTCTGACCTTCGGGAATCGGGTTCCATTGAGCAGGATGCCGACATGGTTATCTTCCTGTACCGGCCCGAGTACTACGGCATCACGCAAGACGAAACCGGAAATTCCGTAGCGGGAATTGGGGAAGTCATTTTGGCCAAAAACCGCAGTGGTTCCCTGGATACGGTGCAGCTCCGGTTTGTGGGCAAGTACACCAAATTCAGCGACCTGGATTCCTACTACTCTCCTTCTACGGCACCGGTTGATCGCCCATTGCCGCCGGTCGCCAACCCTATTTCTTCGTTTGAAGGACAAAACCCGGCAGGTACTCCCGGAAACACCACCTTCCGCAGCAAAGCCAACGACCTGAGTAATTTTGATTATACGGGCCCGACGGAAGAACCGCCTTTTTAAGGTACTTGGTTAGGTACTTTTGTGAGCCCTTTTATAACTACCTTCTAAACTTCGCCTTTTTAAGGTACTTGGTTAGGTACTTGGGGTACTTCTTACTTCTTTACCAGCAGCGCCACATTCTCAACGTGGTGCGTGTGCGGAAACATATCAACCGGCTGTACTTTCGTCACCTCATACGCATCGGCCATCCAGGCCAGATCACGCGCCTGGGTGGCCGAATTGCAACTAACGTACACGATCCGATCGGGCGCGGCCTGGAGGATGGTGGCTACGACTTCGGGGTCCATGCCAGCTCGGGGCGGATCGGTAATCAGGACCTCAGGCCGACCGTGTCGGGCCACAAAGGCAGTATCCAGCAGCCTTTTCATATCCCCGGCGTAGAATTCCGTGTTGGTAATTCCGTTAAGTAACGAATTTTGTCGGGCGTCCTGCACGGCGGCCTCCACGTACTCCACGCCAATGACCTTACGAGCCTGGCGCGCCACGAAGTTAGCTATGGTACCCGTACCCGTATAAAGATCGTACACCAGCTCCTTTCCCGTGAGCCCGGCAAAGTCACGCGTTACTTTAAATAGCGTGTAGGCTTGCTCGGGGTTGGTCTGGTAAAAAGACTTGGGCCCTACTCTGAAGGTGAGATCCTCCATGGTTTCCCGAATGTAAGTCTCACCGGCAAAGTGCATGACCTCCTGATCCTGGTAGGAATCATTTCCTTTAGTATTAACGATGTATTGCAAGGAGGTGATTTCCGGGAAGGTACTTTGCAGGAACTGGAGGGTACTTTGGATCGCCTCCTCATCGTTTTCCGCAAATTGTACAATGACCATCAGGTCGCCCGTATTGGCCGTACGTATGATCAGGTTTCGGACAAGCCCTACATTTTGCCGGATATCATAGTAGTTTAGGCCTGCCGACTCGGTGTACTGGTTTAGCGCATTCCGAATGGCGTTGGAAGGGTCGGGTTGTAGGTGGCAAGTCTCTA
This sequence comes from Rhabdobacter roseus, assembly GCF_014202275.1. Classification (GTDB taxonomy): domain Bacteria; phylum Bacteroidota; class Bacteroidia; order Cytophagales; family Spirosomataceae; genus Rhabdobacter; species Rhabdobacter roseus. The sequence goes on from NZ_JACHGF010000002.1 coordinate 352,895, forward strand.
CGTTAAAGATTTTATCAAAGCGCTTCGGAACGTGAAAACCCAGGGCATTCCGACTGAAGGTACTTCCGGATTGGATTTCATCGGTAGTGAGCCAGCGGTTATTAGAAAAGGTAAATTCCAGCTTATTGCGGTAAAAATGGGTACTTGGAGCCGGAATAATGGCATTAATCAGCACGTTTTTGATGCGTCCGATGCGCTCGAAGTGATCAACGACTTGTTGGCGTTTAAATTGAAGCTGATGCTCGTAGCCAATGTGTTGCCAGCGGCAGCCACCGCACACCCCTTGGTGGCGGCAGTGGGGCTCGGCCCGCAGGGAGGAGTAGCTATGGATTTTTCTGACGACCGCCTCCTGCATTTTCTTTTTTCGGCGCACTACCTCCAAGTCCACGACGTCCCCCGGTGCTACGTTTCCTTCCACAAAAACGACCCCATCTTCCGACTTGTATATACACTTTCCTTCCGCTGCGAAATCCGTAATGGTTACCTTTTCGTATTTTTTCTGTACTGGCATACTGAATTTTTAACTTTCAAAAAAATATCTCCGGGGCCTTGAGAGCCCCGTTTCTAAAACCCAACTTATAGAAACGCGTTCTTTCAACCCACAAAATTAGGATGAAAAAATTTCTCCTTCCCTGCGGATGGAAAATATTCTGGCGGTAGGTCGTTGTGCAAAGCAAAGAAAAATGAGAAAGTACCTGAGGCGAACGAGGGAAAGTACCTAAGTCGGGTACTTGGCCAGATAGTGTGGGCAAAATAAACCGCAGGCGAAGTTTAGATACCCCACCTGCGGCTAAAAGCGATACATGATTTGACTACGTCAGTTTAATTTTCGGCGTCCAGCACGATTTGGCCCCGAATTTCACCGTAGATGTTCGCCGCTGAATAGATGTTGATGTACATCCGGCCAAACATCAGAGCATTCTCTTGGCGTTGGTTCAACGTAACAGAACCCGTAATGGGTGATGAGGCATAATTTGTAAAGGTAAACTCTACAGGGCCCGTTTCCCAGGCTGGCTCCGCCGAATGTATCCGGGCGGCGGTAGGCGTAATGCCTTGATATGAAATATTATAAGTAAGTACTCTGTTGCTTTTGTTGTATTCCAGCACGGCCGCCCCTTGAGCAGAGGAGGTGGTTCTAGGAATGGTGTACTGACTATTAATGGTCGATCTAAATCTCACTATTTCGTCGTTGTGTGGCCCTTCGTCTTTGCAGGCGCTCACGAAGCCTAACATGGCAACTCCCAGTAAGAGGAGCGAGTAGCGTATCAGTATTCTTTTCATAAGGTTATAGATATTGGTTTTGACCGGTTAAATATACGTATAATCATTTCTATAACGATTATTGGGGTATAAGTTGTTTTGAATGTATGGTTTCCCCAGGGTTTCGTTAAAGACTATTTTATGGGTATTTCGAAGTGTTTTTATTCTCCGTTTCAGGAAGTTACACCATCCATAAATCACTGTCTTTTACGTAAACAATTTCGTTGTTCCAGATGGCCATTCGCCAGTGGTCGCGGGAGCCAATGATGGTCAAACGGTGCCCTTTGCTTACTTGTTCGACGATAGGAGCCGCCGCCGATGGATAAGCTCTAAAAAAAGTGTGCTTGTTTTTAACAATTCCGGTGTGGTAGTTATCCGGTATGTTCAGTAGCCCCAGCATCGCTCCTAGATACAATACCAGCGCCCATTTGTGCCGCTTGGGTACATACTCGCAGTTGCGGAGCTTAATGACCATGACCACAAAAACGTACACGCCCAGACTTAGCAGCACGATCGGCACAAATTCACCGTAGCGGCGGTAAAAAATGATGAAGTAGCTATAGTCGTCAAATTCGTAACCTTGCAAGCCATGTTCGCTGGCCATGGTGCTCATTTTTTCCAGCAACAATATACTGGGCTCTTGAAGGGCCAATTGGCTCAATGAATGGAGTGATTGGGTATAGTCTCCGGACTTCTCGGCGAGGTAGGCAAGCTTTAAAAGCAGGTGAGGACTATTTTTTTTTTCGTATTGACTATTTTTTTGGTACAGCGTCCAGGCCTCGGAATAGCGGCCGATAGTGAACAGAGAATCAGCCCTTTTTAGGTCTTCACCCTGTGCCTGCACCGGGTTACTATTGGTCAGCCAAAGTACCCCAGTTAGCCAAATTATTACGTATTTGTTAAGGGAGGCTTGCATAATACTATCAAGTAGTCTAATTTTGCATCGCAATTACGGAAAAGGTCAGGCCTAATCCAAAAGCAAAAACACGATTCTGTAGCTCAGCTGGTAGAGCAATACACTTTTAATGTATGGGTCCTGGGTTCGAATCCCAGCGGAATCACTAAGGAATTTGATTGCCAAATATAGGGTTCCATAGCTCAGCTGGTAGAGCAATGCATTTTTAATGTATGAGTCCTGGGCGGCCGCCGCTGCGGTTCGAATCCCGACTAAATCACTGAGTCAATAAGAGCCTTTATCTTTTGACATATAGTTTTGAAGATCATTTTTTTGTTAAATTGCCAATAATAGGATTCTGTAGCTCAGCTGGTAGAGCAATACACTTTTAATGTATGGGTCCTGGGTTCGAATCCCAGCGGAATCACAAGGAACTTGATTGCCAAATATAGGATTCTGTAGCTCAGCTAGTATAGCAATGCATTTTTAATGTATGAGTCCTGGGCGGCCGCCGCTGCGGTTCGAATCCCAGCGGAATCACAAGGAATTTGATTGCCAAATAAAGGATTCTGTGACTCAGCTAGTATAGCAATGCATTTTTAATGTATGAGTCCTGGGCGGCCGCCGCTGCGGTTCGAATCCCAGCGGAATCACCTACTTGTCCAGGTGGTGGAATTGGTAGACACGCTACTTTGAGGGGGTAGTGCCCGTTCGGGTGTAGGAGTTCGACTCTCCTTCTGGACACTTTTGCTAAACCGCGTTTTTCATAAAAACGCGGTTTTTTTATGTCTTATTGTAAGGCTTGCAAGTATTTTTCAGCCAAATTCATGCCCTTGCTAAGCAATGAATAGCTCCTTGTTAAGCATTCCTACAATCGTATTAAAATCGTCGGGGTTATTGGCAAAATCCATGTCATTGACATCAATGACGATCATCCGCCCGTGGTCGTAGGTATCTGCAAATTGGTCATAGTACCGGTTGAGGTCTTTCAGGTACTCTTCCGAGATAGATGCTTCGAAGTCTCGCCCCCTTTTTTTGATTTGACGCACCAACTTAGGTATGTCCGCCTGTAGGTAGATCATGAGGTCGGGGGGCTGCACAGCCTTGATGATGGTATCAAACAGCATGAGGTAGCTTTGATAGTCACGTTCGGTCATCTTGCCGGAGTCGTAAAGATTGCGGGCGAAGATGAAGGCGTCCTCGTAGATGGTGCGGTCCTGGATGATGGTCTTGTAGGTTTGAGAGCGAATGCGCTGGACTTGGGCAAAGCGACTATTCAGAAAATAAATCTGCAAATTGAAAGACCAACGCTCCATATCTTGGTAAAAATCAGCCAGGTATGGGTTTCCTTCTACGGCTTCGAACAAGACATCCCAGCCGTAATGGGCGCCCAGCATTTGGGTGAGGGTCGTTTTTCCGGCCCCAATGTTTCCTGTAATGGCAATATGCATATTTTAGGTTTTAAGTAATTTCCGAAGGGGCAAAAATAGGAAGCTTATACGTCTGATGAAAATCAGAAGGGGCATCGTCTGGGCGAATAAGCCGTTCTTTGTATCTTTGCGGTATCAAAAAATGAATGATCTGTCATGAAGCCTTACCGCGTTCTGCTGTATTACAAATACGTTCCGATCGAAGACGTAGATTCCTACCGCGATGAACACCACCTTTTTTGCCTGGAGTACAACCTGCTGGGTCGGGTAATTGTCGCACCCGAAGGCCTTAATGGTACTGTTTCGGGCTTGGTGGCCGACTGTGAAGCTTACATAAAGTACCTCCAGGCCGACGAGCGGTTTGCCGATACCCAATTTAAAATTGAAGAACACGATCTCCCGGCTTTTCAAAAACTACACGTCCGCGTTAAAAAGGAAATTGTACATTCGGACCTACCCGTCGATCCGCTCAAAAAAACGGGCAAGCACCTGGAGCCGTCAGAGCTCAAGGAAATGCTCCATGATCCCGATGTAGTACTGGTGGATATGCGCTCGAACTACGAACATGCCGTGGGGAAATTCAAGGGAGCCATTACCTTCGACATGGAAAACCTCCGAGAGCTACCCCAGCATGTCCACGAGATTGAGTCGTTAAAAAATAAAAAAATAGTTACCTACTGCACGGGAGGCATCAAATGTGAGAAAGCGAGTGCTTATCTACTAGAGCAGGGCTTTACCGACGTATACCAGCTGCATGGGGGTATTATTCGCTACGGATTGGAAGAGGGAGGAGAAAATTTTGACGGTAAATGCTACGTATTCGATAACCGCGTGGTTGTGGACGTTAATACAGTCAACCCTACCGTCGTATCTACCTGCTACGTTTGTGGTACTTCCTGCGACCGCATGGTGAATTGTGCCAACTGCGAATGCAACCGGCACGTACCTATCTGCGAAAAGTGCGGAGAAGCGCTGGAAGGGGCTTGTTCACCTACCTGCCAGGCTCACCCCCAAAAGCGCCCCTACGACGGAACCGGCTATTACCCCAGTGCCAGCAACCATTACAATCCCAAACAGGGGTACATCAGTTTGCGTAAAGCCCCGAAAGGTACCCAAGAATCGAAATCCAGAACCGTTTGAGCACACAAAGCCCCAGAGAAGTTTTTTTAATCAAAGAATATTTAGGAAGTAGTTATAGCAACCAAACCCCTGAGGGAGTTATTCTTCTTTTCAGAACAAAGTACCCTTGAGCAGAGGGATCGCAACTCCTAAGCGGTAGTCGATGAGCGGCAGCCTCAGGCCAAAAAAGGATATAAACGACAAATGCCTTACCTTGCGGCCCCGTAACATTTACTCATACAACCCATGACAGTACAACCTTCGCCCACGGCCCACACCCAAAAACCCCTCATTCTGGTCACCAATGACGATGGTATAACATCGCTCGGAATCCGAACACTGGTAGAACTCATGCAAAATCTCGGAGATGTGGTGGTGGTAGCCCCCAATCGCCCCCAGTCGGGGATGGGCCATGCCATCACGATCGGAGAGCCGCTGCGCTTGTATTCGACCGAAATTTTCGAGAATGTCGATGAGTATGAATGCTCAGGTACCCCCGCCGACTGCGTGAAGTTAGCCAAGCATTACGTATTACAAAAGCGCGCCCCGGACCTGGTGGTGAGCGGGATCAACCACGGCAGCAATAGCTCCATCAGCGTATTGTACTCGGGTACGATGTCAGCGGCCATCGAGGCGGCTATCGAAGGAATTCCCGCCATTGGCTTTTCCTTATGTGACTACCGCGAAGAGGCCGATTTCAGTCATGTGCACGAATGGGTACTAGCGATCACCAGAATGGCCATGGAAAAGGGTATACCTAAAGGGGTCGCTTTGAACGTTAATATACCAGCCCGCAGTGAGGAGCCCATCCGGGGCATCAAGGTATGTAAGCAGGCGCACGCCAAATGGCAGGAAAAATTTGACTACCGGAAAGATCCTTACGGGCGCGGGTACTTCTGGATGGCGGGTGAATTCATCAACTATGACCACGACAAGGAAGATACCGACGAGTGGGCGCTTAAAAATAACTACGTGTCGGTAGTACCCTGCCAGTATGACCTTACCAGCTACGCAGAGCTGCAAAACATTGGCAGCTGGCCGCTATAGGGTAAAAAACCAGGTACTTAGACTTGTTTCTAAGCCCGTAAGCAAATTGCCTACGGGTAGTTTACATTATTAAGCACAAAAAGTATGGCAATCATAGGTAGTTTGCTGAAAAGGGGAATCCGGTTTGGCAGCCTGGTAGCTGACCGCAAAAAGATAAATCCTTTCAGGCAACAAAAGAAGACATTGTCCAAGCTGCTGGCCAAAGCCCGTTACACGGAGTTTGGGGAGACGTATAATTTTGAGGCCATCCTGAGCAGTTCTCTTTTTGGTCAACCCCGGGATTTCTACGAACGCTACCAACAGTCGGTACCCGTGCACGACTACAACAAAATGTATAAGCAATGGTGGGTACGTAACGTAGAAGGCGAAAAGAATATCTGCTGGCCGGGACGTATCAAGTACTTTGCCCTAAGCTCAGGTACCTCCGAAGCCGCCTCCAAGTACATTCCGGTGACGAAGGCCATGTCGAAAGCCATGCAAAAAACCAGCATTCGGCAGATCCTCTCCCTGGGTAAGTACAAGGAGCTTCCCGACAAGCTGTATGAAAAAGGCTTTCTGATGCTCGGCGGAAGTACCAACCTGAGTGCCCGTGACAACCACTTCGAGGGCGACCTGAGCGGCATCAACGCCAGCCAGATTCCGTTTTGGTTTAAACCCTACTACAAACCAGGTGAAAAAATAGCCGCCGAACGAGATTGGGCTCTCAAGCTGGAGGAAATTACCCTGCAGGCCAAGGATTGGGACATTGGCTTTGTGGTGGGCGTACCCGCCTGGATTCAGCTCCTGATGGAAAAGATCATCGCCCATTATAACCTGAAAACCATTCATGACATCTGGCCTAATTTGCTGGTATTTGGCCACGGCGGGGTATCCTTTGAGCCGTACAAAAAAGGCTTTGAAAAGCTGCTGGGTAAGCCGCTGATCTACATCGATACCTACCTGGCGTCGGAGGGTTTCATTGCTTACCAAACCCGGCCCGGCGCTCCTGGCATGCAGCTGGTACTCGACAACGGCATCTTTTTCGAATTTGTCCCTTTTAACGAAAAAAACTTCGATGCCGACGGCGGCATGGTCGATAATCCCGAAACGTATATGGTCGACGAAGTGGAGGAAGGCAAAGAATACGCGCTCCTGATTTCGACTTGCTCCGGGGCCTGGAGGTACCTGATCGGCGATACGGTGAAGTTTGTGGACAAAGCCAAGGCCGAAATTGTGATCACGGGCCGCACGAAGCACTACCTCAGCCTGTGCGGCGAACACCTCTCGGTCGATAACATGAACAAGGCCATCGACCTGGTTTCGGAAGAACTGGGTATTACGGTGAAGGAATTTACCGTAGCTGGTATAAGCCACGACTCGCTGTTTGCACACCATTGGTACGTAGGTACCGAAGACGCGGTGGAGGCCGAGGTACTTAAAGCCAAGCTCGACGAAAAGTTGATGCTCCTCAACGACGACTACGCCGTGGAGCGTCGCCACGCCCTCAAAGAGGTGTTTGTAACGGTACTTCCGAACAAAACCTTTTACGGCTGGATGGAATCCAAAGGCAAGCTGGGGGGGCAGCACAAATTTCCGAGGGTACTTAAGAAAAACCTGATCAACGATTGGCAAGAGTACCTTGAGCAGACGCAGAGCTAGCTTTTCAGGAAATGCGTGTACGCGATCTGGCAGGCGATGAGAATAAAGACGGCCCCCGTCACTTTATTGATCAGCGTAACGGTTCGTGGCGTAAAAAGCCGCTTAAGGCGGTGCGCAAACACCGCAATGGCCGACTCAGTAGCGAATACCGCCAGCAAACTGGCCGCAAAAAAGAGCAGTACCTGAGCAAAATCGTACTGAAGCGTAGAGCGCAGGTAGGTGGCGATGGTAACCCAGCTGATGAAGTTGACCGGATTGAGGCCGTTCAGTAGAAAACCCGTGCTAAAGTAATAGAGAAAATCGCCAAAGCGGGTTTTGGGGTAGGCCAGCTTGGGCTGCTCACGAAACAGGTTGGTAACGCCCAGAGCCAGCAGGAAAAGTACCCCCACGCCCGCCATCCACTTTTCAAAGCCCTGGATGCTCGGCAGCAAGGTAGTTCCGAAAATGGCAAAGAACACAAAGATGGCGTCGCACACCAGTACTCCGAACGCGATCTTGACGCCACTGCGGTAGCCATTGTCTACACTATTTTGGACCAGAGAAAAGAAGACGGTCCCAAACGTAAAGCACAAAAGTACCCCGGTAATGAGGCCGTAAAAAAGGGCTGCTAACATGCTTAGAGGCCTTTAAGTCGAGCTACCATCAGGATGCCGCACACCGAGAGCGCATCGGTTATTTCTGAACGCATCACCATGTCCACGGCTTCGCGCAGGGGTACTTTACGAACCTGAAGCTCTTCGGTATCTTCCGGCTCCTGCTCAAATTGCCGCAGCTCTTCGGCCAGGTACAGAAAGCCTTCCTCATCGGTAGCGGAGTTGGAGGTGTGGATGCGGGCAATGCGCGTCCAGCGCTGGGCCACCAGGCCGGTTTCTTCTTTCAGCTCACGCTGGGCCGCCCGGAGCGGGTCCTCACCCATGGGGCCACCACCTTCCGGAATCTCCCAGGAGTATTCCTCTAGCGTATAGCGGTATTGCCCTACCAGGTACAAGTACCCTTCTTCGTCGAGTGGAATGACACCGATGGCTTTATTCTTGAATCTGACGACGCCGTAGATCCCCGGATTTCCGGCCGGGTTGATTACCTCGTGGTGCTGGATTTCCATCCACGGATTTTCGTAGATGGTTTCAGTCGTCAACGTCTTCCAGTTGTTTTCAGTCGTCATTTCTCCGGTTATTCTTAGTAATTTTAGCGCCTCATTCACCCTTGCGAAATGCAAATAAACCAAAATAAGCGTAAACAACGGCTGATCCTGCTATCTTTTGTAGCCAGTTTTGTACTGACTGGCCTTAAATTCTTTGCCTATTTCCTGACCGACTCCAACGCCATTCTGAGTGATGCCATCGAATCCATCATTAACGTAATCGCCAGCGGCTTTGCTTTTTACAGCATCCGGCTCTCGGCCCTACCCAAAGACAAAAACCATCCCTACGGACACGGTAAGGTTGAATTTTTTTCGGCCGGTTTCGAGGGGGCGCTCATCATTATTGCTTCTTTTTTTATTGCTTTCGAAGCCATCCAGCGGCTGCTAAACCCTAGTCCGCTTCAGAACCTCTCCAGCGGAATGCTGATCATTCTCGTTACGCTGGTGATCAACGGGGTCATCGGCATGCTGCTGGTGCAGAAAGGCAAGAAGTATAACTCCCTGGCACTTACCGCCGACGGCCGCCATCTCTTGTCCGATAGCCTCAGCAGCGTATTGTTGTTGATTAGCGTGCTGCTGGTCATTTTTACCGGCCAGGTCTGGATCGATAGTGCCGCCTCGCTCCTCTTTGGGGGGATCATTGCGTACAGTGGCTTTAAGCTCGTCCGCAAGTCCGTCTCGGGCCTCATGGATGAAACCGACGACGAGCTGATGCAAAAAGTAGTCAATACCATTCGGTCTAATAAAAAATTGTACTGGGTGGACGTCCATAACCTGCGGGTACAACAGTACGGTTCAGACCTCCACATCGACTGCCACCTGACACTCCCCTACTACTGGACCCTCCAGGAAACCCACGAGGCCATCCACGAATTTGAAAACGTACTGAAAGCCAGCCACGAAGGCGAAACCGAAATCTTCGTCCATGCCGATCCGTGCGTGCCCGAGTGCTGCCATTTTTGTCGGGTAGCCCACTGCCCCGTCCGCAGCCACCCCTTCCAGCATGACCTGGACTGGGACGTGGTGAACCTGGCTAAAAATCAGAAATTATTCATGGAGGCCCAACTAAAAAGACCGGACTAACCTCACAATTTCCGTATCTCTGCTTACTTTTGGCGGTATCAACCTACATCAACCCTTTTATCTCAGAACCCATCATGACCCAATCAAGGCGCGATTTTTTCAAAACCATGGGCCTCACGGCGCTGGCCGCAACTTCCCTGACCGATCTGCTGGCCGAGTCGGCGGCCAAAAAACTATTCTTCGAGATTTCGCTGGCCGAATGGTCGCTGCACAAAGCACTTTTTGCCAAGAAAATTACCAACCTGGATTTCCCCGAACTAGCCAAGAAAGAATTTGGGATCAGTACCGTTGAGTACGTCAACCAGTTCTTTAAAGACAAAGCCAAAGACACGACTTACCTCAACGACCTGCTAAAGCGCTGCAAAGACAACGGCGTGAAGAACCACCTCATCATGATCGACGGCGAGGGTGGCCTGGGTGAGCTCGATGACGCCGTCCGGACCAAAGCCGTAGAGAACCACTACAAGTGGGTCGAAGCCGCCAAGTACCTGGGTTGCAAAACGATCCGGGTCAACGCCTACGGCAAAGGTACCTCCGAGGAAGTGGCCAAGGCCGCCGTGGACGGACTGAGTCGACTGGGCGAATTTGCTGATACCATGAAGATTAACGTTATCGTGGAAAATCACGGTGGGTACTCGTCTGACGGGCAGTGGCTCTCGGGCGTGATGAAGCAGGTGAACCGCAAAAATGTAGGTACCCTACCCGACCTGGGCAACTTCTGCCTCGAGCGCAAGCCCGGTAGCTACGAGTGCCTCAAAGAGTACGATCGCTACCAGGGTACCCGTGAGCTGATGCCTTTTGCCAAGGGCGTGAGTGCCAAGTCGTATGACTTCGACGAGCAGGGCAACGTGATCGAAACCGACTACTCCAAAATGATGAAAATCATCAAGGACAGCGGCTTCAAAGGCATCATCGGGATCGAGTACGAAGGAAGTAAGCTGGACGAGTACGCCGGTATTAAGGCTACCAAGGCCATTCTGGAGCGCACCGGCGCGCTGGTTTAGTTCCAAAGTACCTTTCACAAAAAAAGAGCCCGCTTCGTACGGGCTCTTTTTTTATAACAAGGGCGCGTGAAAGTACCCGCCTAACTAGTCAAACTCAGGTAGCTTAAAAATTCCTTTTTGGTCGCTTCCTGCTCAAATTTTCCGCCGTAGTAGGCCGTCACGGTAGAGCTGCCCGTATCCTCGATGCCCCGCGACTGCACGCACATGTGCTTGGCGTCGATCACGATGGCCACATCTTCCGTTTGCAGAGCCTCTTTCAGTTCGTTGGCGATCTGGACCGTAAGCCGCTCCTGTACCTGCGGCCGCTTGGAGTAGTACTGCACAATGCGGTTGAGCTTGGAAAGACCAATGACTTTACCACTCGAAATATAGGCTACGTGCGCCTTACCGTAGATGGGCACAAAGTGGTGCTCGCAGTTGGAAAAAACCGTGATGTCCTTTTCCACCAACATCTGGTTGTACTGGTACTTATTCTCGAAGAGCGTCACGCTGGGCTTATTCTCCGGATTCAGTCCGCTAAAAATCTCCTTCACGTACATCTTCGCCACGCGTCCGGGAGTACCTTTCAGGCTGTCGTCGGTCAGGTCCAGGCCCAGAATTTCCATGATATGCCGAAAATGCTTTTCAATCAACTCTACCTTCAGGTCGTCATCCATTTCAAAAGCATCTACCCGCACGGGCGTATCGTACGAAGTCATGATATGGTCGTGGCCCAGCTCTTCATCAGCAGGTACTTTATCCAACGGGATATTCAACAAAGTTTCGTTCTGTTTCATACAGGGTAATTTTCAAATCAAGTGTTGGGTCAATTTGGGTGCGCAGGATGTCATGAATCACGATGGCGATGTTTTCGGCGGATGGATTCAAATCCCGAAATTCATCCGTATCCTGGTTCAGGTTTCGGTGGTCGAACTTATCCAGCACGTGCTCCTTTATCACATCGCTCAGTACCTTCATATCCAGCACGTAGCCCGTTTCGGGATCTACCTCGCCCGCTACCCGCACAATGAGCTCGTAGTTGTGGCCGTGGTAGTTGGGGTTGTTGCATTTTCCGTAGACACGCTCGTTTTTTTCGTCCGACCAGTTCGGATTGTGCAAGCGGTGCGCGGCGTTAAAGTGTTCTTTTCGAAACACCGCAACTCGTTTTTTTGTCATTAGGTACTTGTTTGTATGACTAGCTAACCGCTTTAAATGTCGTTACAGAGTTTGTGTACAACACACTTAAAGCTTCGGAACGAAATTGGTTCGTCCTGGGGAAGTCAATTAAGGTAACAGTCTAACCCGGCCCGTTCAGATTTTGTTTAATATTATTTCAAAAATACTAAACAAAGAAAGCGAATGATCCGGGTACTTACATTAGTTGGTTTAAAGTACCCTGGATTTCCCAGAAAGCAAGGGCGCTGATAATTAATAAAAAAAATTAATATTCACGTAAAATGGCCTTAATTTGCGAGGTCAGCGTCTATTTCTCCGAACAAAGCACTTTTAAGAAATGTACTTTCCGACAATTCTTTTCCTGCCAGCGTACACTTTCCGGGCTATAAGGTACTTTCACCACCTCCCTAAAAACCCGACTGCCCGGTACAAAGTTCGTTATTCCGATTCAAATAATCGTTTGCCACTGAAGTACCTTACCAACCGCCCGACCGCACGGGTTGGGAGAAATACCTTTTCGGGTACCTGACAGGCCGATCATTACTAAAAAATACCCCTTATATTCGCTTTCCCAACCTTACTACCTCTATACCTACTTTTCCCTCGCAACCCTCATGAATAAACCGAACAACTACCTGGGGCCACTCAGCATCATTGCCGTTCTCTTTTTTATCCTGGGCTTCGTGACCTGGGTCAATGGTACCCTGATCACGTTCTTTCAAAAAGCCTTCAATCTAGACAATACCAGCTCGTACCTGGTTACGTTTGCATTTTTTATCTCCTACACCCTCATGGCCGTACCGGCTTCGGAGGTACTTAAGAAAGTCGGCTTTAAAAATGGCATGTCCTTAGGCCTGCTGGTTATGGCGGTAGGTACGGTGGCCTTCGTACCGGCGGCCAAAATGGGTTCCTATACCTTTTTTCTAGTGGGTTTGTTCGCCATCGGGATCGGGCTCACGATCCTGCAAACGGCCATCAATCCTTACGTGACCATCCTGGGGCCCCGCGAGAGCGCCGCCCAACGCATCAGTTTCATGGGCCTGGCCAACAAGGGTGCCGGGATTATCAGTCAGGTGGTTTTTGGCGGGCTGTTGCTCTCCGGCTCCACCGTCACTACCCAGGCCGAAGAATTGGATAAAGTAGTGGGGCCGTACCTGACGCTCACCGCAGTACTGGTAGGATTGGCCTTGCTGATCCGCCTTTCGAAAGGACTGCCCGAAGTAAACGAGGAAGACGATGCGCCCGTAAATCCCAGCGCCGTCGCCCCTACCAAAAAAACCAGCATATTTCAATTCCCTAACCTGATTCTCGGCGTGGTGGCGTTGTTTTGCTACGTAGGCGTGGAGGTCATTGCGGGTGACACCATCATCAGCTACGGGGTTTCGTTGGGCATTCCGGAAGAAGAAGCGCGGCTCTTTGGTACCTACACGCTGGGGGCCATGATGTTTGGGTACGTGCTGGGGATTGTCCTCATTCCCAAGTTCGTCACGCAGCAGCTGTGGCTGCGGGTGTCGGCCATTCTGGGGGTAGTGGTCACCATCCTGGCCGTATATACTACCGGTTTCACCTCGGTGGTTTGCATTGCCATTCTGGGCTTGGCGCACGCCATCATGTGGGGAGCCGTATGGCCGTTGGCTATCAATGGGTTGGGTAGTTTTATCAAAACGGGCGCGGCGCTGCTTATCATGGGTATTTCGGGCGGAGCCATACTGCCGCTGGTGTACGGTGCCATCGCCGACGCCATCGGAAGTACCCAGCAGGCCTACTGGATGCTGGTGCCCTTGTACCTGTATATTTTGTATTACGCCATGGCCGGTCATAAAAAAACCAGCTGGTAATTAGTTCGTATGAAGATTTCAACGCCCGGGCGCATTTGCCTGTTTGGGGAGCACCAGGACTACCTGGGGCTTCCCGTCATTGCCGCCGCCATTTCCCGGCGGATCGGCATCGAAGGTACCCACCGCGCCGACGACCAGATCCGGCTGCACCTGCCGGACCTCGACCAGGAGGTATCTTTTTCGCTGCAAAGTACCTTTCCCTACCAGGAAGCCCGCGACTATTTCCGAAGTACCCTCAACGTGCTGAAGCGGCGCGGGCTCCGCTTCAGCCGCGGCCTGGAAGGTACCATCCGGGGCAACATCCCCATCAACTCGGGTACCTCCAGTTCGTCGGCGCTCATTGTGAGCTGGGCGCATTTCCTGGACCAGATGAGCGACGCCCCCGCGCATTTTTCTCCGGCCCAGCTGGGCGAAATCGCCTACGAAGCCGAGGTACTTGAGTTTGGCGAGCCGGGCGGCATGATGGACCACTACTCCACGGCCCTCGGGCGGGTGATCTACCTGGAGTCGGTGCCGCAGGTACGCGTGGAGCCGCTCACGCCCACGCTGGGTACCTTTGTGCTGGGCGATTCGCTGGAGCCCAAAGACACGCTGGGCATCCTGGCCCGCTGCCGCTACGGCATGGAGGCGATCCTGGCCAAAGTACAGCAGCATGATCCTGCTTTCTCTATTCATCAAAGCCCGCCAGCGCAAGCGGACAAGTACCAGGCCTTCCTGACGGACGACGAACTGGCCCTGCTACGCGCCAACCTGGACGACCGGGATATTTTGCGGACGGGGAAACTCTTGTTGGAACAAGGTACTTTCGGGCCCGAATTCGACGCCCAGTTTGGCCAGCTACTTTACCGGCACTACCTCAATCTCCGCGACCACAAACGTACCTCCACGCCCAAGATCGACCGCATGATCGAGGCCGCGATGGACGCGGGCGCGCTGGGTGGAAAAATCAACGGCTCAGGCGGGGGCGGCTGCATGTTTGCGTACGCGCCCCAAAACACCGAGGCCGTGGCGGAGGCCATCGAGCGCGTGGGAGGCCGGAGCTACATCATCGAGGTAGGTGAAGGTACCCGGCGGGAAAGCTAGGCCTGCTTTTGATACCGGAAGTAAGGTACTTCGTGAACATTTAATTTGTACGCTCGGTTGTAGGGAAAGGAAGCGGAATGACGTATTTTTGTACGATTCATCCCCGCATTACTTTCTTTTCTTGACGATCCAATGACCAACCCAGCAGTTCATTCGGAGGTAGTTGCCCCCCTGTATTGCCCTTCCCTGACCGCGTACCAGCGCCGGAAAACCATCACCGTCGACATCGGCGGGGTACCTATGGGCTCCGACTACCCCATTCGGGTACAATCCATGACCACCGTTGATACCATGGACACCCAGGGCTCCATCGAGCAGGTGATCCGGATGGTGGAGGCGGGTTGTGAGTACGTCCGGATTACGGCCCCCAGCGTCAAAGAAGCCCAAAACCTGGAAAACATTCGCAACGGCCTGCGCCAGCTGGGTATCCAGGTACCTTTAGTGGCCGATATTCACTTCACGCCCAACGCCGCCGAGCTGGCCGCCCGGATCGTGGAGAAGGTCCGGATCAATCCCGGCAACTACGCCGACCGCAAGCGCTTCGAGACCATCGACTACACCGACGCCTCCTACGCCGCCGAGCTGGAGCGCATCCGGGAAAAATTTATTCCCCTGGTCAACATCTGTAAAGAATACGGTACCGCCATGCGGATCGGCACCAACCACGGCTCCCTCTCCGACCGCATCCTGAGCCGCTACGGCGACACGCCCCTGGGTATGGTAGAGTCGGCGCTGGAGTTTTTGCGTATTTGCGAAGAAATGAAGTACTTCAATATCGTACTTTCCATGAAGTCCAGCAATACGCAGGTGATGGTGCAGGCCTACCGTCTGCTGGTACAACGGCTCGATGAAGAAGGCCTGCAGCCCTACCCGCTGCACCTGGGTGTCACCGAAGCCGGCGAGGCCGAAGATGGCCGGATCAAGTCGGCGGTGGGCATAGGTACCTTGCTGGAAGACGGCCTGGGTGATACCGTGCGGGTGTCGCTCACCGAGGAGCCCGAAAAGGAAGCCCCCGTGGCGCGGGCGCTCATCGACCGCTACACGCAGCGAGTACCCCACGCGCCCATGGAGGAAGTTCGCAAAGTACCTATCAACCCGTTTCAGTACAGCCGCCGCGAGAGCCGCGAGGTAGGTACCTTGGGGGGCAGCAACGTACCGAGGGTCATTGCCGACTACTCCCGGCTCCGCGTCGAGCAGCACGAAGACCTGCGCAGTATCGGGCATTTCTTCCTGCCTGTGCCCGACAAGTGGGCCATGAACGACCAGGGCGCCGATTTTATTTATTCCGGCAAAAAGCCTATTCCGTTCATGCTACCCAACGGCCTGAAGGAAATCCTGGACTACGAAGCCTGGCTGCAGGTACCTGACCACCAGAACAAATTTCCGCTGCTAACCGTAGCCGAGTGGCAAAGTACCCCTCAGCGCCCGGAGGTACTTACCTTTATTCAAGGTGACATTCATACGCTGAGCGAGGAAGTACTCGTTTCGTTACGGGAAAAACCTCAGGTAGTATTGCTAATTAATACGCAAAATCAGCACGCGCTGCCCGAGCTGCGGCGGCTGCTTTTCCGCCTCCTCGACCTGAACGTCAAAGTACCCGTGGTGGTACAACGCACCTACCCCGCCGACCGCGACGACCGCCTGACGCTCTACGCCGCTACCGACCTGGGCGGGCTGCTCATCGACGGCCTGGGCGACGGTGTGCTGCTAACGCCCGACTGGTCCGGAGAGGTACCCAAAGCGCAGCAACTAGAGACGCTGGGTACTTTCAATGCCATCGCCTTTGGGATTTTGCAGGCGGCCCGTACCCGCATGACCAAAACGGAATATATTTCCTGCCCTTCCTGCGGACGTACCTTGTTCGACTTGCAGGAAACCACCGCTCTGATCCGGAAGCATACCGAGCACCTCAAGGGCGTCAAGATCGGGATCATGGGCTGCATCGTGAACGGCCCCGGCGAAATGGCCGACGCCGACTACGGCTACGTGGGCATGGGCAAGGACAAAATAGCGCTCTACCGGGGTCAGGAGGTGGTGAAGCGCTCGGTGAAGGCGGCCCAGGCCGTGGAGGAGCTCATCGAGCTCATCAAGGAAGACAACCGCTGGATCGAGCCGCAGGGCGTGGAGGAGCAAGTACCCGTTAGTATTTAAAAATCAATTAATTATACGCATGAGTAATGTAAAAGAATATTTTCAACTAGGGGATGTATTCAGGTACTTTATTCGGGTTTTCAAAAAGCCCGATCCCAACGCGCCGACCTCCTTCAACCTCCGGATGATGCACGGGATCAACCGCATCTCCATCATCATGTTTTTGTTTTGTGTTACTGTCATGATCGTCAGAGCCATTTTACGATGAACATCGAAACCCTCCGCGACTACTGCCTATCGCTTACGGCGGTGGAAGAGTACGTACCCTTTGGCAACGACACGTTGGCCTTCCGGGTAAAGGACAAAATTTTTCTGCTCACGACGCTGAACCTGGAGGTACTTCGGTTCAATGTGAAGTGCGAGCCCGAAAAGGCCGAGGAACTGCGCGAGCAGTACCCCAGCGTGAAGCCCGGCTACCACATGAACAAAAAACACTGGAACACCGTCATCGTGGATGGCTCCGTGCCCGATACGCTCCTGCACGAATGGATTCGTGATTCGTACGAGCTCATCGTGGCGGCGCTTCCCAAAAAAGACCGGGAAGCGCTCACCTCATAATTGTAATTATAGTAAGTAGCCAGGATTCTCAAAACCGGATTGCCCGTGGAAATCTCCCTGCTGGTTCTGCTCTTCATTCCGTACCTGATCATCAAGTACCTGGTCACCGATCACGACACGCCCGCCGAAAAAGACACCAAGCGTTTTCGGGAAGGGATCGAACTAGTTGCCCAGCAGCAGTACGAGGAGGCCTTTAGGTACTTTGACGAGCAAGTCAAAAAGTACCCCAAGTCGGCGGTGGCCTACGCCTGGCGGGGCAAGTGCAACCTCCGCGACGAAAACTACTTTTCGGCCCTGTATGACCTGGCCCAGGCCCTAAGCTACGACAACACCCTGGCCGCCGCCTACCTGGACAAGGGCCAGGCACACCTGGCGCTGCGGGAATACCAAGATGCCTTTCGGGAATTTGACAAAGCCGTGTGGTTTTACCGCGACAACAACGCCGACGCCCTGCGGCTCCGCGGGCTGGCACGGCTCCGTATGAAGCAGCTCAGCCAGTCGGAGCGGGACTTGCGCCGGGCGGTGGAGCTGGGAGACGAAAACGCCCGGCATGTACTCAGCCAGGCGCCTTTTTATATTCATGATTTAGCCAAAAAGTAAGGGTACTTCGTGGTTGATAAAAGTACCTACCCCCCAATGCTCTTCAGCAGCGCTTCCGCCTTGGCGCTATCCACCTTACCGGCCTTGGCCAGCGCCACCGCCTGCCGGGCCGTCTGGGCGGCTTCGGCTTTTTTACCCGCTTTCTGGTAGGCTACGGCCATTTCGTAATGCAGTTCGGCGCTTTCTTTGGGAGTTGGATTGGTTTTGAGCGCACTGGCAAACCACTTCTGAGCTGAGGGCACGTAGGCCGCGTCGGTACTTTTGCCGTTGAAGTACCTGAGCAGGTAATTATAATCCGGCGCTTTGAGGGGTACTTGGGTGCTGTGTGTATTCACCAGTGCCACGGCTTCTCCGGCTTTCTTCTCCCGAAAATAAGCATTCAGCAAAGGCAACAGTACGCGGTTGCGCGCCATCTGGGTACTTACGCCGGCTTTGATGAGGTACTCCCGCATCTTCACCACCTTAGCGCTGGAGTAGGCGTTGCCCCGGCTGCTGTAAAGCGAGTACATCACGATGTTTTCGGCCGTGGAGTTTACCAGCTTGGGATCGTACTTCTTGGCGTAGTCGGGCAGGTGGACCAGAAAGTACCCCGCCAGCGGGTTGTCCACGTCCATGATGAGCTTTTGCAGAGCCAGGAAGTTGGTCTCGCTGAGGTAGTTGGAGGGGCTCTGCTGCTTGGCGTAAGCGTCCATGGCCCGGATGTTCATAACGGTGTCGGACGTTACGCGGCTGTACATGCCGTAGTCGATCAGAAACTGCGCCGAGCGCTCCCCGGCCACAAACCGCTGCTTCATCGAAGCCGACCGCTGCTTGGGGTCCAGGGCCAGCTGCCCCTGCCGGATCACGTCCTGCGCCGTGGGGTTGGTAATGGCCAGGTGCTGGAGGTTCTGGTTGGCATCGTAGTACAAAAACAGCGGCAACGACGGCACGAACAGTTTCCGGCCCAGAATAAACTGCTGAAAATCCGGTGAGCTGACCTCGATGCGGTAGTTGATGAATTGCTGGTTGTAAAAATCACTGACCTGCTTGTCGTTAAAGACCGGAATGAAGCTCTGGCATACGTGGCAGGACGACGAATACACCTCCACAAACACCGGCTTGCGCTGCGCTCGGGCCTCGGTAAAGGCTTTCTGGAGATTATTTTCGGAAAACTGAATACCGTGCTGCGCCTCGGCAACCAAGGTACCTAGCAGTACCAGCAGCCCTACCAGACAGAAACGAGTGTGCATAGAGAAAGGATTTTTTAACCAAGTACCTTTATTGATTTTCCACAAAAACTACGCGCTCGCTACTGAGCCGCTTTCATTTCTTCATCCAGGTTTTTGCTCAGCGTTTGGCAAAGCGCCTCAATGTGGTCGGCCATTTTTTTGTCGTTGGTGGCCGTTAGCAGGGTATCCGCAATGCCGCTCATGATTTCGATGTAGAAGCGCTTCATCTCAAAAACCTCCATGTCCTTGGTCCAGAGGTCAATCTTCAAAGTACCCCGGTGGTAGTGGTCCCACACGGCAATGGCAATGGCCCGCGTATCGCTTATGCCTTCGTTAGGGTTTTCGGTGGCGTCCCAGTAAAT
The DNA here is from genome assembly GCF_014202275.1 of Rhabdobacter roseus. Lineage (GTDB taxonomy): Bacteria > Bacteroidota > Bacteroidia > Cytophagales > Spirosomataceae > Rhabdobacter > Rhabdobacter roseus. The sequence goes on from NZ_JACHGF010000002.1 coordinate 372,467, forward strand.
TTTGTCGGGTACGTTTTGGTTATCGAGCTCGACGGTAAAGTTAATTTCAGATTTTTTCATGCGAAGAATTGGGTATTGTTTTGGCAAAAGTACGTACTGTGCGTGACTTTAGCATAAAGTACCCCGTGAAGGCCGCGCCCAAAAGGTACTTTTGCTTCGCTGCGGGGGCCAACCAAGTACCTTATAAAAAAAGGACTACCCCGAGGGCAGCCCTTGAATAAGCCGTGACTAGCGGGCAGGTACTTTACTTGGCCTGCCCGAAAACCTTTCGTAAAAGGTCATTGACCCGCGCGGCGGGGTTTTCCCGGATTTTCTTTTCTTCAATGGCAATGAGCGAATACAGTCCGTTAATGGCCTGCTGCGTGGCGTAGCCCTTCAGGTCAGGGTTGACCTTCTGCACCAGCGGAATTTTATTATAGGTGTTCACCAGGTCGGCGTAGTAGCGCGTGGCGTTGTTGAGGTTCAGGGTACTATCCACTACCGGAAAAAAGGTATTGTACAGCTCGTCGTTGGTAGTGCGGCGCAGGTAGGCCGTGGCCGACGTATCGGCTCCGCGCAAGATCCCCACGGCGTCGGTGATGGTCATGGACGTAATGGCCTTCACGAAGATCGGTTTGGATTTCTTGGCGGCGTCTTCGGCGGCCCGGTTGAGCGAGAGCACAAAACGATCCACCTCACTGCCCAGGCCCAGCTGCCGGAGCCGCTCCTCTACCCGGCGGGCCTCGGGCGGCATCAGGATCTTGATCAGCTCGTTTTTGAAGTACCCATCGGTGCGGGAGGCCTGGTCGGCTCCGTTGTTGATGCCCACGCGCAACGCCTCTTTAAGTCCTTCGGCAATTTCATTTTGGGAAAGTCCACCGCTGCCGCCCTGAATATTTTCGAGTGCCTTTCCCAATTTCGTTTTGTTAAACTGAGCCTGGGAAGTACAGCTGGAAAGCAGAAGGAACGAGGCGGCAAATAGTATTTTGTAGGCCATGTTGAAGTTCATTTTGGAATAAGTGGTATAGCACTCAAACGTAATCATTAATAACAAATATTGCGTATTTTTGGAAAATTAAAGCCTAATCATCTATTCTGATGACCCACCTAAGTTCTACGATCCGGGCCGAAGTACTGACCATTGGGGACGAAATTCTGTTTGGCCAGATTACGGACACCAACACCCAATGGATCGGCACCGAGCTCACCAACCTGGGGATTCGCCCCGTCCGGAAAACCTCCGTGGGCGATAACGCCGCCGACATTCTCAGTGCGCTACACGAAGCCTCCCTCCGGGCCGAGTTGATCATCATTACCGGCGGCCTGGGCCCCACCAAAGACGACATTACGAAGCAAACGCTTTGTCGCTTTTTTGATACCGTATTAGAACTTAACCAGGAAGCGCTGGAAATGGTTAGTTCTTTTTTTATAAAACGCGGCCGGGAAATGACCGAGCTCAACCGCCAGCAAGCCGCCCTACCCGCCAACTGCACCTACCTGGCCAACGACTGGGGTACCGCGCCCGGCATGTGGTTCGAGCGCGACGGCCGGGTATTTGTTTCGCTGCCGGGGGTACCTTTCGAGATGAAAAACCTCATGCAGCAGCGGGTACTTCCGCGGCTGCGCGCGTACTTCCAGACGCCCGTCATCACGCACCGGATCATCCGCACCATCGGGATCGGGGAGTCGTTTCTGGCCGAAAAGATTGAGGCCTGGGAAGATAGCCTGCCCGCGCACATCCGCCTGGCCTACCTGCCCAGCTTTGGGGGCGTGCGCCTGCGGCTCACCGGCACCGGCGCACTAGCCGAGCCGCTCCTGGCCGAGCTCAACGCGGAAGTGGCGCGGGTACTTCCGCTCATCAACGACTACGTGTACGGCTACGACGACGATGAAATAGAAACCGTGGTAGGACGGATGCTCGTGGAACAAAACGCCACCTTAAGTACGGCGGAGAGCTGCACGGGCGGCCTGGTAGCGCACCGAATCACCAGCGTGCCGGGCTCGTCGAGGTACTTTGAGGGCGCCGTGGTGAGTTACAGCAATGCCATCAAAACAGGTACTTTGGGCGTTTCGCCTTCGTCGCTGGAGCAGTTTGGCGCGGTAAGCGAGCAAGTAGTAAAAGAAATGGCCGAAGGCGCTCGCGCACTATTGGGCACTACCTACGCCCTGGCTACCAGTGGCATTGCCGGTCCTGACGGCGGTACCGAAGAGAAGCCCGTGGGGACGGTCTGGATTGCCTGCGCCACACCCCACGAAACCGTAACGCGCCTTTTGCGGTTAGGAAAGTACCGCGACCAAAACGTACAGCTCACCACGACCTACGTCTTGGATTTGCTACGAAAAACCCTACGGCAACCCGTATTCAATGCCTAACCCGTGGCCACCGTGCCTTTGTCCATCTTAACTTGACCTGAATGAAACTAGTAGAAATGGTAATGCCCCAAATGGGAGAAAGTATCATGGAATGCACCGTCCTGACCTGGCTCAAAAAGCCCGGCGAGGCCGTCCAGGCCGATGACTCCCTGCTGGAAGTAGCCACCGATAAAGTAGATACCGAAGTACCGGCTCCCCACACGGGTACCCTGGTGGAATGCCTGGTGCAGGAGGGAGACGTCGTGGCCATCGGAAGTACCATTGCCCTTCTGGAAGTAGCCGACCACGAACCCTTGAATGAAACGACTTCTCTTCCCACCGATGCGGCCGAAAAAGCCGCCGAGGAACTGGAGAATGAGCTAAGCCAGGCGATTCAGCGGCCCGGCACCACCGCGGCGGAACTACCGGCCCCTACGGCGCAGGAAGGCGAGACGAACGACCAAAACAACGGCTTTTATTCTCCCCTGGTATTGAGCATCGCCAAGGAAGAGGGCATCAGCCGCGAGGAGCTGGCTACGATTACGGGTACCGGCGCGGAGGGACGTGTGACGAAGAACGACATCATCCAATACACGCAGAGCCGTGAGCAACCCGGCCCAACTCCGGCGGCGGCTACACCCAAGGTACCTGCTCCCGCCAGCGCCGTGGCTAAAATATCCGCGGGTGCTCAGGAGATCGTTGCCATGGATCGCATGCGGAAGATGATTGCCCAGCGGATGCTGGACTCCAAGCGCATTTCGGCCCACGTGACGTCCTTCATCGAAACCGACATGACGACCATCGTGCAGTGGCGGGAGCGGGTGAAAAGTGATTTTCGGAAACAAAACGGCGACTCGATTACCTTCACGCCCCTGCTGGTGGAAGCCGTAGTAAAAGCCATCAAAGACTACCCTCGCATCAACGTATCGGTGGAAGGGGATAACATTATTCTGAAGCGAGACATCAACATCGGCATGGCCGTAGCCCTCGAAGACGGCAACCTCATCGTACCGGTGATCCACCAGGCCGACCAATACAACCTCGTAGGCCTGGCCAAAAAAGTGAACGACCTGGCCCGCCGCGCCCGCGAGCACAAGCTAACGGCCGACGATCTGACGGGAGGTACCTATACCATTTCTAACATCGGTACCTTCGGCAACCTCATGGGTACGCCCATCATCGTACAACCGCAGGTAGCCATCATGGCCTTCGGGGCCATTGAAAAAAAACCGGCCGTGATTGAAACGCCACAGGGAGACCTGCTGGGCATTCGCCACAAGATGTTCATTTCGCATTCCTACGACCACCGCGTGGTGGACGGCTCGCTGGGTGGCATGTTCCTGAAGCGGGTCTCTGACTACTTACAACAATTTGATCCGCAAAGACCTACCGCATAATGCTCCGACTGACGCTCGACATGGACGATGTAATGGCCAATACCCACGAAAAACTCGTGGATATTGTCCTGAATGAATTTGATACCATTTACAGCGAACCCGATTTTGCCACCCGCCCGCTTCGTGAGCTCCTGCACCCCAAGCAGCTCAACAAACTCAACAAGTACCTTCATAAGCCCGGCTTTTTCAAAGACATTGCCGTAAAAGAAGGAGCCATCGAAACCGTAAGCCAGCTGGCGCGCTACTACGAAATTTACGTAGCCACGGCCGCCATGGAGTTTCCCAATTCATTCCGCGAGAAATACGACTGGCTCCATCAACACTTCCCTTTCATTCCCTGGCACAACATTGTATTCTGCGGTGATAAGAGCATCATTGCCTCCGACTACCTCATCGACGACCACGTACGCAATATCCTGGCCTTTCGGGGGCAGGGCATTTTGTTCTCGGCCCCGCATAACTTGAACGAAACCGCCTACAAGCGGGTGTCCAACTGGAAAGAAATTTCCGAACTTTTCCTGCCCCTGGTATGAAGCTACTCCTCGTAGAAGATGAGCCCAAGACGGTCCAGTCGCTCAAACAGGGCCTGGAAGAAAACGGCTACGAAGTAGATGTAGCCTACGACGGGCTTATTGGCAAACAACTGGCCCGCCGCGGGTCCTATCAGCTTATCATTTCGGACATCATCATTCCTGGCATTAACGGCCTGGAGCTCTGCCGCGAGTTGCGGGCCAGCGGCGACCAAACCCCCATCCTGATGCTCACGGCCCTGGGTACCACCGACGACCTCGTGACGGGCTTTGACGCCGGGGCCGACGACTACCTGGCCAAACCTTTTGAGTTTAAGGAGCTGCTGGCGCGGGTACGGGCGCTGACCAAGCGCGGCCGCAGCGTGGCCCAAACCGCCCAGACCATCCGCTTCGCCGACCTGGAAATTAACCTGGACGCCAAAACGGTACATCGAGCAGGTACCAAGATCAACCTCACCGCCCGCGAATTTAACCTGCTGCTGTACCTGATCCGGAACCAGGGACGGGTTGTCTCCAAAGCCGAAATTGCCGAGCAGGTGTGGGAAATCGACTTTGATTCGGGTACCAACGTGATTGAAGTGTACGTGAACTACCTCCGGAAGAAGATCGACAAAGACTTTCCCGTCAAGCTCATCCATACGCAATTTGGGATGGGGTACGTCCTCAAAATCGAGTAGCCATGCAAATCCGCACCCGACTTACGGTTCAGTTTACCCTGTTGGTGAGCGGCATCTTGCTCGTTTCCTTTCTGGCCATTTACTACCTTTCTTTTATCAATATCAACGAAGACTTTTACGTTCGGTTACGGCAGAAAGCCATCTCCACGGCCGAGCTGCTGCTCCGGGTAAGGCAGGTAGATACCGAGCTGATGAAGATCCTGGACAAATCCAGCCGCGACCTTATTTATAATGAAAACATTCTGATTTTTGACGAAAAAAACCGTCTCATTTACGCAAATACCAATACTCCGGCCATCCTGGTCTCCAATTTCTGGCTCGATGAGGTTCGGAAAGCCGGACAAATCAGCTACACCGACGGCGATTATAAGGTAGTTGGGATCACGTATAAGTACTCCTTTAACCGGGTGGTGGTGTTGCTGGGCGCGCAGGATTTGTACGGACAGATTAATCTCGACAACCTCCGTGCGCTGCTGGCGTCTCTGTATGTGGTGGTCACGGCCATCGTAGCCTTGGCAGGATGGTTTTTCTCCAAACGCGCCCTCCTGCCCATTTCTAAAGTCATGAACGAAGTAGAGGGTATCTTGCCCCAGAAGCTGGATACACGCCTGGAGGTACCCAACCAAAAGGATGAGATCGGTCGGCTCACCACGACCTTTAACAACTTGCTCGACCGCATCGAGAATGCTTTCCGGATGCAGAAAACCTTCGTGGCCAACGTGTCGCACGAGTTGAAAAACCCCCTCACCAAAATGAGCTCGCAGCTGGAGGTAAGCCTCCTTAAGGAGCGGTCGGCCCAGGAATACCAAAGTACCCTGAGCTCGGTGCTGGAAGACATTAAGGAGCTGTCCCAGCTCTCCAACTCGCTGCTCGAGCTGGCCAAGGTGAGCGAAGACCGCCGCGACGCACTGACCGAAATCGTACGGGTAGACGAGCTGCTTTGGGACGCCCGTACGACGCTCGTCCAGGCCAACCAGCAGTACCGCATTCAGCTCAACCTCGACGACTTGCCCGAAGACGACACCTGGCTCGAAGTACTGGCCAACCCTACCCTACTCAAGACGGCTTTTCTGAACCTCATGGAAAACGCCTGCAAGTTTTCGGACGATGCTTCGGTGCAGGTCAATTTAAATGCGACGAAGGAAAAGGTGGAGCTTCGGTTTTCGGACAACGGCAAGGGAATACCCGAGCAAGACCAAACGCTCATTTTCCAACCCTTCTACCGCGGGGTCAATACCGCCAACGACAAAGGGTACGGCATTGGCCTGTCCCTGGTTGAGCGCATCGTGAAGCTACACCAAGGTACCGTGAAGATTGACCCGCGGTCTGGGATAGGAACTACCTTCGTGCTTACTTTTTTTCAAAACTAAGCAACTTTTAACGCTATTTTAACGCCATTCTAAGGACTAGGAAGGTACTTTGTACCTAGTAGAAGGTACTTCCGATAAAACCCAGTTTTACGCTGGGCACGAGCCATGCTACTTCCCGATCCGATTTTCAATTTTTGTGGTGTTAATAAGCAAACTTGGCAGATGTCATCCACATCTGCCAAAGTTTTTTGGTAGGTACCTAAGGTATTCACTCAGCCCAAAACCCTAAAATAAAGAACGCCCCCGGCAGATGTCGGGGGCGTTCTTTAAGGAAGGTACTTTATTAAAGGTACCTTTTATTCCTTTTTCCGAACCTCGATGATTTTCAGTTTGCTCAGGAGCTTAATCACGGGGTAGGTAGGATCAAACTCAAACCACTGGGAGCCGAAGTTCAGGGAGTTGGGCCGCTTGTGGTGGTTGTTCTGGAAAAGCTCGCCCATCATCAGGAAATCGACAATCAGGGAATTTTTGGACTTATCGTTGTTGTCAAAGTTCTGGTACCCGTACTTGTGGCCGCTCCAGTTCACGATGGCACCGTGGATGGGTCCCATCAGGAAATGAATGGGTAGCAGCAGGAAAAACACCCAGTGCATATCCAGGTAAACGTAAGCCAGGACGTAAAAAACGGCGTACAGGATGCCCCATCCTAACCTCGACACCCACGAATCACCCAGCTTTTCGATCAGACGCCACTCGGGGTAGTTGCGGTCAAACTGGGTTTCTACGGCCCGTTTCCGGTTCAGTACTGCATTATAAATATCTTTAGTTTCCCACATCATCGTAAACACATTTTTGGTGTGGTGCGGGGAATGGGGATCGCGCTCGGTGTCGCTAAAGGCGTGGTGCATCCGGTGAAGAATGGCGTAGGCGCGCGGGCTGAGATAGGAAGATCCCTGAGAGATGTAGGTCAACAGGTAGAAAAATCGCTCCCAGAACTTGTTCATCCTGAACATTTTGTGGGCTGAGTAACGATGCAAAAAGAATGTTTGGCAAAAAAGGGACAGGTACCAGTGACCTACAAAAGCGGCAATAACGGCGTACATGGGCGTTTCTTAAAATTAACTTAAACTATATAATATCCTACAAAAATAGCAGTAATGTATTACTAAACAAGCCTGGCCTACAAGGTAGTCATGGCGTAGTCCAATAAATTGGCTCCCATGCGCAGGGCCTGCTGGCGCAGCTCCTCGGGGTTATTATAAACACTCTGGTCTTCCCAGCCGTTGCCCAGATCGCACTCGTACGAATAGAAACATACCAACCTACCCTGCCAAATTAGCCCAAAGCCCTGGGGCGTTTGGCCCTCGTGCTCGTGCACTTTCGGTAGTCCGTTCGGAAACTTAAATTTCTGGTGGTAGATGGGATGGCTGTAGGGAAGCTCCACGAACGAGAGCTCCGGGAAAACCTTTTTCATTTCCCGACGAATAAAAGGGTCCAGGCCGTAGTTGTCATCGACGTGCAGAAATCCGCCGGATAGCAGGTAGTTGCGCAGGTTTTTGGCTTCCGCCTCGGTAAAGACTACATTGCCGTGCCCCGTCATGTGCACAAACGGGTAGGAAAACAATTCGGGGCTTCCTACTTCCACGATGTCCTCCACCGGGGAAATATTCATCCGGAGCTGTGCATTCGCAAACCGGATCAGGTTGGGCAGGGAGGTTTTGTTGGCGTACCAATCGCCGCCGCCGCCGTATTTCAGCTTGGCAATCTTAAACGAGGACTGCCCGTACGTCAGGCTGGTGACGCCCAAAAAAAGGAGCAGGTATAAATAGGATGTTCTTCTCATGCTAATAGGCATACAAGCCAGGCAGGGAAATTGTTTTAACTATATAAAGTATTAGGTCAAATTGGCCAAATGAACCGCGTGGCAAGCCAGTACGGCCGCCGTTTCGGTGCGGAGCCGACTCTCGCCCAAGGATACGGACTTAAAGCCGTTCCCCAGCGCCAGGGCTATTTCCTCCGGTGAGAAATCACCTTCGGGGCCAATCAATACCGCGGAAGTACCCCCGGCTTGTACCTGCCGGAGCAAATGGTCGGGTTTTTCCGTATCGGTAACGTACGCAATGAACTGATTATTTTCCGAGCCTCTCAGCGAGCCACTCTCCGAGAGGTTCCTCACAAAATCCGCGTAGCGTTGGTGCAACAAAATCCGCGGCTTAAAAACCTGCTGCGACTGTTTCATGGCCGACACCGCGATTCGCTCCAGGCGGCTGAGGTTCACTACCCGGTTGAAGCTCTCCAGGTGCGTGTGCTCCGACACAAAGAAGTGGATCTCGTCGACGCCCTGCTCCGTCATTTTCTCGACCATCCACTCGTTTCGTTCGAGCTTACGGGTTGGGGCAATGGCCATGACGATCCGGTAGGGCCTTGGCGTGGTGGCTAGCTGCTTCTCTACTACATATATCACTTTCTTGTCGGTGACGGTAGTTAGCCTACATTCGGCCTGCGCTCCTTTTCCGTCCGTAACCCGGATGGTAGTTCCGGGTGCCAACCGAAGTACCCTGGCGCAGTGGTGTGCTTCGTCGCCGGTTAGTACGGACTGAGCATTATCGGGTTGGTAAAAAAGATGCATACAAAAAAAATCAATCGGGGCTGCTCATCATGAAACGGAAGGTACCTTGAGAGCATGTTGCCAAGGTACCTTCCGTTAGCCGCCTCCAAATTACAAAAACAATCCATTCCTGCAAGTCCGGGCGCACCCGCTTCACACCCGTATGGTACGAATAGCATTTGAAACGTATTTTTTTGAATTTTTTACTTTTTTGGTCAAAGGATGGTAAAAAGTAACTATAATAATTATTAGTTAGTAGAATATTACTTCGAATACTCCAAAAAACGAAACCTGTTCCAGTTTGATAAAAATATCACAGATAAAACACAAAATAGTACTATAAGCCCAACTTTATAGAACTATTTTTTATTTTTTGTTCGATAATATTTTATAAAATTAACTAGATGCACTATTATTGTATTGCAATACGTAACAAGTCATTTAACACCTTCTTTTTTTAGTACCATTATGGCAAAAGCTAAACTTGAGTACATATGGCTGGATGGATATAAGCCAACTCAGAGCCTTCGGAGTAAAACTAAAATTGAAAATGATTTCAGTGGAAAACTGGAAGACTGCGGCATGTGGTCGTTCGATGGTTCTTCCACCGAGCAGGCTCCCGGCGGGTCGTCTGACTGTCTTCTGAAGCCTGTCTACATCTGTTCGGATCCCCAAAGAAAGAACGGGTACTTGGTGATGTGTGAAGTATTGAATGCGGATGGCACGCCCCACGAGTCAAACGGACGGGCTACCATCGAAGATGATGACAATGATTTTTGGTTTGGCTTTGAGCAGGAATATTTCCTGTGGGATCCCGAAACGAACCGCCCTATGGGCTTCCCGGCCAACGGCTACCCCGCTCCGCAAGGCCCGTACTATTGCTCGGTGGGTGCCAATAATGCCTTCGGACGCGAAATTGTAGAAGAGCACCTGGACGTTTGTCTGGACGCTGGCCTGAACGTGGAAGGGATCAACGCCGAAGTAGCCGCCGGACAGTGGGAATTCCAGATTTTTGCTAAAGGTGCCGCCGAAGCCGGCGACCAGATCTGGATTGCCCGTTACCTGCTCGAACGCATCGGTGAGAAGTACGGAGTTGCTATCAATTGGCACTGCAAGCCACTGGGCGCTACCGATTGGAACGGCTCGGGTATGCACGCTAACTTCTCGAATACCACCTTGAGAACAGCTGGTAACAAAGAAACCTACGACATCATTTGCCAGTCGTTTGCTCCTTACGTGGCCGAGCACATCGCCGTCTACGGTGCTGACAACCACCTGCGCCTCACGGGCAAGCACGAAACGCAGTCGATCGATCAGTTTAGCTACGGTATTTCGGACCGCGGTGCTTCCATCCGCATCCCCATCGCTACCGTAGACCGCGGCTGGAAAGGCTGGCTGGAAGATCGTCGTCCTAACTCGGCCGCCGACCCCTACAAAGTAGCTGCCCGGATTATCAAAACCGTAAAAACGGCCCAAGTTTAGGCTGAACGAACCAATCATACAATACCAAAAAGGCCTTCGGAAATTTCCGAAGGCCTTTTTGATGGGTATTTGGTACTTTTACAAAGTACCTGGCTAGGTACCTGTGAGCAACTAGTCGTCCTCCTCTTCGCTGGAAAAAGAATAGACGCCCGGATCCAGCTGCAGCCGATCGGCGTTGAAGAGCGCGATGAAATCATCAATGACTTTCTCCGTAATTTCGGTTTTATTCAAGCCAACCTCGAGCCCCACGCCGTATTCAAACGTTTTGTCAATCTCCACGTGCTCACTCACCTTCACTTCTTCATTTTCCTCAATCTCTTCGATGTACTCCGTCAGCAAGGTTTCTACCTCTTCGTCCATGTCCGGGTCTTCCACGTAGTCAATGGTTCGTTCGTCGGGCGATACGTATTTAGGGTAAAGCTTCTGAGCCCGCTCCAGGGCCAGGTCATACACCAGGGTGGCGTGGTGGAGCCGCAACGTATACAACAAGGCGTCGTAAATCACTTCCCTGGTCTGGAAGTACCCTACGAACTGAACATGCGCGTGCTCATTATTTCCCTCCTCGTCTTCAAACTCGTCTTCCACGTAAATAAAGTTTCGGCTTTCGGCCTTGCACTCCCGTTTTAGCTGGGCGATTTCTTCTGGATCAAATCCGGGATTCATAGTTGGACTAGTTTCTGAATGGATGTTAGATAATTTGTTCGTTACGGACACATTTCACAAAAGTAATAGCAATTTTTGGTCCTCCAATAGCTTCGGCGGCAAGGCTTCGTCTGAACGAAACACCACTTCGACTTGAAAATAAGTGTTCTGCCGGAATATACCTACATCTTTTGATTTAAATCACAACAAGGTACCTCCGTAAGTACCTCGGCGGTGCGCTGTAAACCTGGACTTCGCAGCTCGTAAAAGAGCAAAACCCACATCGAGGTGCGGGTTTTGGGGGGTACTTATTTGATAAATAGCATTTCCCGGTACTTCACCAAAGGCCAATCTTCGTCGTCGATCAGGAGCTCCAGCTTATCGACGTGGTACCTGATCTTGTCAAAGTAATCTTTGACTTCTTCCGTATACAGCCGGGCGCGCTCGGTGGAGTCAGGAATATTGTTGGCCCGCTTGCGGCTTTCTACCATTTCGTACACCAATCGCTTGATCACCACCACGTGATCCGAAATATCCTTGATGATTTCCTTGATCGGTGCGGCTTCGTCTACCATCTCCAGGTCGGTGAGCGAACGGGCCGTTTGGGCCAGCTTAAACTGGTACTTGACGCAGGTCGAAACCACGTGGTTGAGCGCCAGGTCACCAATCACCCGCGATTCGATCTGAATGCGCTTGATGTAATTTTCCAACTCAATCTCGTAGCGGGCGTGCAATTCGCGCCGGGTAAGTACCTCAATGCTCTCGAACGTCTCAATGGCCGCGGGGCTTACGTACTCGCGGAGTGCTTCGTAGGTGGTCGCGATGTTGGAAAGTCCGCGGCTGGCGGCTTCCTGCACCCACTCTTCCGAGTAGCCATTGCCTTCAAAAAGAATCTTTTTAGAATCGAGGTAGTACTGCTTCAAAATTTCTACCACCGCAATTTTCTTCTCTTCACCCCGGCTCAGGCGCTCATCCAGCTCCTTTTTGAAGGCCAGTAGTTGCTTGGCCACGATGGAGTTCAGCACGATCATGGGTGAGGCGCTGTTGGCGCTGCCGCCCACGGCCCGGTACTCAAACTTATTGCCCGTAAAGGCAAAAGGAGACGTCCGGTTGCGGTCGGTGTTGTCCCGAAGCAGGTTGGGTATACGATTGATTCCCAGTTTATAATAGAAATTCTCTCCTTTCTCGACGGTAATTTCACCCCGGCTTACCAGCTCTTCGAGCATCTTGGTGAGGTCGGCCCCCAGGAAAACCGATACTATGGCCGGTGGCGCTTCGTTGGCGCCCAGGCGGTGCTCGTTGCCGGCCGAGGCAATCGAAGCCCGCAGCAGATCCGCGTGGTCATGCACGGCCTTGATGACATTGACCAGGAACGTCAAAAAGCGCAGGTTTTCCTTTGGCTTGGTCGTGGGGGCCAGTAGGTTGATGCCCGTATCGGTCGACATCGACCAGTTGTTGTGCTTGCCGCTGCCGTTGATGCCCGCAAAGGGTTTCTCGTGAAAAAGTACCTTGAAATTATGCTTCTCGGCAATCTTTTGCATCAGGTCCATGAGCAGGGCGTTGTGATCCACGGCCAGGTTGATTTCCTCAAAGGTAGGGGCACACTCAAACTGTCCCGGTGCTACCTCGTTGTGCCGGGTCCGGACGGGAATGCCTAGTTTCAGGGCTTCAAACTCAAAATCAACCATGAAGGCGTTGACCCGCGGTGAGATAGAACCGAAGTAGTGGTCTTCCAGCTGCTGGCCGCGCGCGGGGCTGTGCCCAAAAACCGTCCGGCTGGACATCACCAGGTCAGGGCGGGCGTAGTACAGAGCTTTGTCTACCAGAAAATACTCCTGCTCCACCCCGAGCGTGGCCGTCACCTTAGACACATCCCGGTTGAAGTACTGGCACACCGCGGTGGCCGCTTTGTCGAGCATGTTGATGGCGCGCAGCAGCGGTGCTTTATAATCTAGCGCCTCGCCGGTGTAGGAAATAAAAACCGAAGGAATGCAGAGGGTTTTTCCACCCGCGCCGTTGTCCATCAAAAAGGCCGGTGAGCTCGGGTCCCAGCCGGTATAGCCACGGGCTTCGAAGGTAGCCCGCAGGCCACCGCTCGGAAAGGAAGAGGCGTCGGGCTCTTGCTGCACCAGAGCACTTCCTTTGAATTTTTCAAGCGCCTTGCCGTTGCTGCTGAGGTCAAAAAAAGCGTCGTGCTTCTCGGCGGTGGTACCCGTCAAAGGTTGAAACCAGTGCGTGTAGTGCGTGGCTCCTTTCGAAATGGCCCACGACTTCATGGCGGTGGCTACCTCTTCGGCTACCTCCCGGTCAATGTTCGAGCCGGAACGAATGGCATTGGAAATTTTTATGTAGGCTTCCGGCGACAGCAGCCCCCGCATGACCTCCTCGTTGAAGGTGTTGATGCCGTACAACTCAGTGATTTTTTCGGGAGGGGGGGCCAGGTGCAGGGCCAGGCGGCTCTGTGCTACTTCAATGGCTTTGGAACGAAACGTCATGGTTTAAATAAAATAAGATATAAATGAATCGGAGAAACGTAATTAGACCCAAAAGTGGGATTAACCCGCGGCCTACTTATAGTCAATACTAACTATCGCGCTGCAAGTACTGAAAAATATAGAATACTTATGAGCTACTCCTAAACGATTTTTCAGCAACCTCACTCTTTTGCAAGGTACATGATTATATCTATTCCCACCTCTGCGCACTACACCCAGCCAATCCGCCAGGGTACTTGGGCCTTTGGCGCGAACAGGCACGAAACCCGGAAAGGTACCTGCTACGGCTATTGTTACTGAAAACCCCCATAGAACCAAAGGCGGCATGTGTTGTAATCCTGACGTGATTATTCGTAAATTTGCGGGATATTTTTACTTGGAAATGAAGAAAGTAGCATTTTATACCCTAGGCTGTAAGCTGAATTATTCCGAAACTTCTTCGCTGTCCCGTCTCTTTGAAGAGAAAGGGTACCGAAAGGTAGAATTTCACGAGCAACCAGATATTTTTATTATTAATACCTGCTCCGTCACCGAAAACGCCGACAAAAAGTGCAGGAAGATTGTGCGGGAAGCGCAGCAGATCAACCCCGACGGCTACGTGGCCATCGTAGGCTGCTACGCCCAGTTGAAGCCCCGCGAGATTGCCGAAATACCGGGCGTAGACGCCGTACTGGGTGCCGCCGAGAAATTCAGGCTGGTGGAGCTGCTGGGTACTTTCGAGAAAGTACCTTCCGCGGCCAGGGCCCGCGTGCTGGCCTCGCCCATTGAGGAAGCACTCGAATACCACGTATCCTACTCCCTCAACGACCGCACGCGTACCTTCCTGAAAGTGCAAGACGGCTGCGATTATCCCTGCGTATACTGTACCATTCCGCTGGCGCGCGGCAAAAGCCGCTCGGGTACCATTGCCAGCGTGGTGCAGTCGGCGCGGGACATTGCGGAGCGGGGTGTGAAAGAGATTGTGCTCACGGGCGTTAACATCGGCGATTTTGGCATACAGGCGGGCGAACGAAAAGAGCATTTTCTGGACTTGATCAAAGCGCTGGACCAGGTGGAAGGCATCGCCCGCTTTCGGATTTCTTCCATCGAGCCTAATTTGCTCACCAACGAAATCATCGCCTTTGTGGCGCAGTCGCAGCGTTTTGTGCCGCATTTTCACATACCTCTGCAGTCGGGTTCCAACCGCATCCTGGGGCTGATGCGCCGCCGGTACCGCCGCGAACTCTACACCGACCGGGTGCAGCAGATCAAAGCCCTGATGCCGCACGCCTGCATTGGCGTGGACGTGATCGTGGGCCATCCCGGCGAAACGCCCGACGATTTTTTGGATACCTACCACTTCCTCAACGACCTGGACGTGTCGTACCTGCACGTATTTACCTACTCTGAGCGGGCCAATACCGCCGCGCTGGACATTCGTCCCGTGGTACCCAAAGCCGAACGGGCCGAGCGTTCGCGGATGCTTCACAGCCTCTCGGAAAAGAAGAAAAGGTACTTCTATGAGCAGCAGCAGGGTACCTCAGCCCTTGTGCTTTTTGAAGACTACGTACAGGATGGCCTCATGCAGGGCTTTACCGAAAACTACGTGCGGGTGGTGGCCAAGTACGATCCCCTGCTGGTCAATGAAACCAAGGCGTTATACCTAACCCACCTCAACGAGCACGGGCTCATGGAAGTATCCGAGCCGGAAGAAGTACTTGCGCATTGATTTAAAGGTACTTTCCAAGGGTACTTTCTTTCAGGAGAATTAAGACGCAAAAGTACCTCCAATAAAAAAACGCCCGTTTGCAACCCGCCAGCGGGCGTTTGGTGTTCTGAAAGGAACTACCTACTTACCGTCCATGAAATTATCCATTGTCGATTTATCCACCGTGCTACCCGGAGAAACCCGGCACGATGCCTTTTTGCACAGCATTGAAGTAGCGCAGCTGGCCGAGCAGCTGGGCTTCGAGCGCGTATGGGTGGCCGAGCACCACGGCAGTGCCTCCATTGCGGGCCGCGCACCGGAGGTACTGATCGCTACCCTGGCCGCCCACACCTCCACGATACGCCTTGGCTCCGGCTCGGTATTGCTCAATCATTACAGTCCTTTCAAAGTAGCCGAGGTGTTCTGCACGTTGAACGAACTCTATCCGGGCCGCATCGACCTGGGAGCCGGACGAGCCACCACGGGGCCGGTACTTGACTTCGCCCTCCAGCAAGACCGTGAAAAACAATTTCGGAGCGACTCGAACCAGCAGCTAGCCGAGCTGGTGGCCTGGCTCGAAAACAGCTTTCCCGAAGACCACCCCTTTGCCCGTAGCCCGTTGCATACCATGCGCCCCCTCCCCCAGCTTCACCTGCTGGGATCAAGTACCTGGAGCGCTTCGGCCGCGGCACAGCTGGGGCTGCGCTACGTATTCGCCGGTTTTATCAACCAGCAGGCTACGCCCGAAATCATACAGCAGTACCGGGATCATTTCCGACCCGCCGACGGTGAAGCGGGCATTCAACAACCCGAAGTACGACTGGCGGTACACGTGGTGTGCGCCGATTCGGAAGCGGAAGCGCGTCGGCAGATTGCCCCCGTGCACGTGATGTACCGCAACCTGTCGCGGGGAAATATCAATGCCCCCATCCTGGACCCGGATAGCGCCGTGGATGCTTTGGGGGGCCTGCCTCCCCTGGAAAGGTACCTGCCCGGTTCGGGTATTCCGCCCAAATTCCTGGCCGGTACTCCGGAGCAAGTGCATGATCAGCTGGAAGCGCTGACGCGCGATGTGGATGCCCGTGAGCTCATCATCCAGGATCTGATGACCGAGCACCCGGCTCGTCTGCACTCCTATCAATTATTGGCTCAAATGCTTTAAGCTTCTGGCCAGGGTGCTTACTTTATGAAAGTACCTGGCAAAAAAAGACGTTGCCCGCAAAAGCAGGCAACGTCTCGAAGTACAACAAAACCACAGATGTACTGTGGTTTTGCTGGCAAGCAGCAGAGGTTCGTACTAGGCCTCTACCATGAATTCGTCGTGTTGGCTGATATCCAGCCCTACTTTTTCGTCCTCCTCCGATACGCGCATCGGCAGGATCATATCGGTCACTTTGAGCAGAATCCAAGAACCCCCGAAGGCAAACACGGACACACCCACCAGGGCAATCATGTGGTTGAAGAACAGGGTCGTTTCGCCGTAGGCCAGGCCTTGGTCGGTCACGGCGGCGTTGATGCCACTGGTGGCGAAAACACCCGTCATGACCATCCCTACCATACCGCCTACACCGTGGCAAGGGAATACGTCCAGGGTATCGTCCAGGGTAGATTTTGTGCGCAGATGGGCAATGTAGTTGCTGGTAATGGACGCAATGGCTCCGATGAAGATAGACACGGGCACGGTCACGAAGCCAGCGGCGGGCGTAATGGCCACCAAGCCCACTACTGCTCCGATACAGAAGCCCAGCGCGGATACTTTTTTGCCTTTGGCTACGTCAAACAGAATCCAGGCCAAACCTGCGGCTCCAGCGGCGGTGTTGGTAGTGGCAAAAGCCGAAACGGCCAGGGCATTTGCTCCCAAGGCGGAACCGGCGTTGAATCCAAACCAGCCAAACCACAGCAAGCCGGTGCCAAGTAGTACAAAGGGAATGTTGGCCGGAGGCAGTACACTGGCCTCCACGTGCGACTTCCGGCGTTTCAGGTACAGGGCACCCGCCAGGGCCGCCCAACCCGCCGACATGTGTACCACGGTACCGCCCGCGAAGTCAAGTACCCCCATTTTGAACAGGATACCCTCGGGATGCCAGGTCCAGTGGGCCAGCGGCGAGTAGATGAATACGCTGAACAGGATCATGAAGAGCACGTACGAGCGGAAGTTGACGCGCTCGGCCATAGAACCCGTAACGAGGGCGGGCGTAATCACAGCAAATTTGAGTTGAAAGAAAGCAAACAAACCCAACGGAATCGTCCCCATCAAAGGGCCATCCAGGACGCCCCGGAACATAAAGTGAGTCATGGGATTTCCGAATACCCCTCCGATGTCATCGCCGAAGGCCAGGCTAAAACCTACTACTACCCAGGCTACGCTAATGACGCCCATGGCGATGAAACTCTGTAGCATGGTTGAAATAACGTTCTTCGTATTCACCATTCCGCCGTAAAAATACGCCAGACCGGGGGTCATCAACAATACGAAAGCAGAAGCGACTATCATCCAGGCGGTATCGCCCGTGTCAAGCCCTTCGGTGACGATCTGACTGGGGACCGAAGGAATGAACACCCCCAGAAGGCTCACTGCCAACAGAATCAGAAGAGGAATGTAGTTAGGTTTTTGCATAATTTCAGGATGGTTTTGGTTGTACTTACTTTGTATTACTTAATTAAATAGAGGGTGGTTAAGAAGATGGATGGGTGCTACACTGTAGCTTTAGAACTTGTAAATGAACGCCATGCCTAATGTGGTTTGGCTATTCTTGGTGAAGCGGCCGTCGGCGTCTTCGAATTGCTGGAATTCACCACCACCGCCAATTTTAGGATAGCTGTCGAGACGAATCTCCGGCTTCAACAGGATGTGTCCGTCGGCCAGGGTAAAATTGCCCGTCAGGGTGTAGGAGTTTACGTAAGTACCATCACCCCGGCCGTCTACTAAACCACGTACGCCGCTTGAGTTGTTAAAATGCTCGTAGCGAGCTCCGATTCCGAAAATATCCGTCAGGGCCAGGTTGGCGTAAACGGCAGCACCACCCCAGGTTTTGCTCGTAGAAGGACCGCCACCACCTTGGAAATCGCCTTTTTGCGCCCCGTAAGCGGCGTTCAAACCCAACAAGAATTTCTCAGTAATTTGGTAGCTGGTCGTCAAGTCAAGTACCCGGTAGAAAGCTTTGTCGGCGGGTACGGAAGGTACGGCTTCGCTGGCTTCGTTGCTATTGATAAAGTTCAGGTACACGCTCCAGTCTTCTACGGGAGCAAAGAAAAGCTGGCTGATAAACCCTTTTTGACGGTTGTTATCACCGAGGCCATCCACGTTGTTCACCACACCCAGCATCAACGAGGCGCGATCCGAGAAAGCGTAGGTGGCTTTCAGACCCGTGTGGTAGAAAGGACCGTTGTTGAAGAGGTTCGAAAGTGAGTAGTTAAAGTTGACGGGAGCGTCAATCACCTCGTAGCCAATGTGGGTACCAAACTGACCGGCCGTCATCGAGAACTTATCGGTGAAGTTGTAGGTAAAATAAGCTTGCTTGATGATTAGAGAGCTGCTGGAACCACCAAAGAGCTCGGCGTTTCCGTAGTTGCCCAAATCGGCGTTGGGTCCAAACGTCAGATCCACTACGGCCTCTGACTTGGCGTTGGTGTAGGCCACCCGCGCCTGGGCCAGTCCCAGCTGGAATTGTCCCGAAACCTGATCAAACACGCGGGCGTTGGCTACGCCCATGTTGGAGCGGGAAGCGGGCCGGTTAAAATTGCCGATGTAGTAGGAGTCCAGGTAACCCGAGAAAGAAAACGCGCCTTTTTGCTCGTCTTCCTCTTTAGTGTCCTCGGCTTTTTTTACTTCTTCTACACCTTCTTTCTTGTCGTTCTTCTTGTCTTCCTCCTTAGCAAAACCCAAAAAAGGCACAAGCATAGATAATACTGTAAAATAAATTTTCTTCATAATATTATTTTGTTAAGATGGATAGATGGGTTACTATATTTTCTTTGGCAAAGATTAACTATTTATGGTTATTATCAAATACTCTGCTACTTGAAATGGTTAGAATTCACTAATATTCATGGAAAATTTAAATTTTATGTTTTAAATTTAAAACGAAATGACAGATTTTAAATAAATTTACTAATAAATAATATTCTGCAATACGATAGAAAGTCAGAATATTTATTCAAAGATTTGATCTTCTACAACCGGAGGGTTTATCATTATAGTTATAGAGCCGCGCTACCAGATGCGGAGTATAGGGCACAAAAAAAGCCCGCTGTTTCAGCGGGCTGGCAAAGTCTAATAAGCTACAGATCCATTATTCGGCGTGCAGCCAGGATTTTTTCGCTAGTAAAGTTTCTTCCTCTTCTTCGTGATCCGGGTCCGGTACGCAGCAGTCCACCGGGCATACCGCCGCGCACTGTGGCTCTTCGTGAAAACCCATACACTCGGTACATTTATCGGAAACAATATAGTAGAATTCGTCGGATACAGGTACTTGTTTAGCTTTTCCACTCACGATAGTCCCGTCGCCGAAGTCCACTTCGTCGAGGCTCGTGCCATCTCCCCAGGTCCATTCTACCCCACCTTCGTAAATTGCGGTATTAGGGCATTCCGGCTCACAAGCACCACAATTGATGCATTCGTCGGTTATCATTATAGCCATGGTCGTCGGATTGTTTATATTTGTTCGACATTCACTAGTATTAATCAACAAATATAACTATTTATAGTTTCAAGGCAATCAGAAAATTGCTAAGAAGTTTTCTGTATAATTTTTCCATAAATTAGTAGTATGATACCCAGAACCCAACGATATAAAGCTTTTGCCCAGCTCGGAGAACTCCTTTTGTCGCCCGACTTTGAACCCGAACTCGACTATTTGGCCCAACGCACCCACCACACCAACACCTGGTTTACGACCGAAAACGTGCTGCATTCCCTGCGCGCCCTTGCCCGCGAGTACCTCGACGCCGACAAACTAGCCGCCTGGGCCGATACGTACCCCGAGCCCGCGCAAAACCGAAAGATTGGCGTGGTGATGGCGGGCAACGTACCGGCGGTGGGTTTTCACGATGCCCTGTCGGTGCTGATCAGCGGGCACGTGCTGCTGGCCAAGCTCAGCCAGGACGACCGGATACTTATACCAGCTCTGCTCGCGGAACTGGTCCGGATCGAGCCCGCCTTCCAGCCGTACGTGCAATTTGTGGAGCGGCTCAACGACGCCGACGCGTTCATTGCCACCGGCAGCGACAACAGCGCGAGGTACTTTGAGTACTATTTTTCCAAGAAGCCAAACATCATCCGTAAAAACCGGGTTTCCGTGGGGGTACTTACAGGGCACGAAAGCCAGGAAGAGCTCCTGGCGCTGGGACACGATGTTTTGCAGTACTACGGCCTGGGCTGCCGCAACATAGCCAAGCTGTACCTACCGGTTGGGTACGATTTTTCAACTTTTTACGAGGCCATCGAGCCCCTCCGCGACTACTGCTTGAACCACCACAAGTACTTTAATAACTACGAGTACAATAAGTCGATCCTGCTCGTGAACGGCACGCCCCACCTGGACAACGGCTTCCTGCTCCTGACCGAAAACCCCAGCCCGGTGTCGCCGCTGGCGGTACTTTACTACGAAACCTACAAATCCTTGGGGGACGTGCAGCAGCTACTGGAACAAAACGCCGAAAAAACGCAGTGCGTGGTAAGTACCTCGCCGGAGCTCTCCCAGGCGCTACCACCCGGCACCGCCCAGCAGCCCGGCCTTTTCAACTACGCCGACGGAGTGGACACGATGGCTTTTTTGAGTAGTTTGTAATAAAAAAGCCACAATGGAATTGCCACAATGGAATTGCCACAATGGAATTGCCTCTATCCCAGGCCCTTTCTCCGGCGCAGGAAAGGAATTTATAAGGTACTTTTGAAAAAGTACTCCAAAACCCTATGCCCTTAGCCCCTACCTACTACTCGAGCGCGTAGCGGATTTTTGGGCTTTTAAGTCTGGCTTGCAGGACTAAGGCCAGGTAGTTCAGGTAAGCAAAAGAACGGGCTGATCCCGTCAGTACCGAGTTGCAGGAAGTACCCAAAGAAGTACCTGCCTGATCAAATGAATTTCCGCGGAGGCTGACTTCTCCGTCCTTGAGCTGTACGCTTAATTGCATGTCGTAATTGGGCGTAAGCGTGAAGATTTCGGTAGTCAGGACGTAGCTGCTACTATCTGTTTTTGCCAGCGGTTTTCCTTCGGCAGCCAGAATTTGCTGTACCACGCGGTAGGTTTCGAGGTCCGACAAGGGCGTATCAACCAAAATAACGTTAGCCCCGGTAAACGCCTTTTCTGATTTCCGAGGGTGACCTTGTCCGTGGGAAAGGGTAGTCCAAAAACACATGAAAATCAAAAGCATTCGCATGAGCACGCTTGGCTACTTGTTGAAAAAAAATAAATGTGGGGGTACTTTTTTATAGATAAAGTAAATATATAATTAATTTATATATATTAATAAAACTGTAAGAAGAAAGTAATAGTCATCGGGGCAAAGCGGGGCTTGGAGGTACTTATCTAACAATAAAAGTAAACCGAACATCGTAAGAAAGCCTCGTTCTGCGGCGGAGAATGGGAGTTTCAAGGTACTTTTAGATAAAAGTACCTTGAAGCCCGATACCCTACGCGCCAGGCCCCTGGCCCGGAAACGCCCAGCGCAAAAAATCGGGAAGTACCCTACCCCAGGTTGCGGGATTGTGCTCGCCGCCGGGTACCTCCAGGTACTTGACGTCACGGCCCCAGCGGTACCCTTGGCGTTCCAGCTCGGCAATGCAGTCCAGCGTATCGGCGATGGAGTCGATGACGCCGTCCCCGTCGCGGTCGTCGGTTTCGTCCAGGGTACCTACCTGAAACCAGCACTTTAGCTCAGGCCGGGTACTTGCTTCCCGGATCTGGCGGTGCATGATCCGGTCCTGGTCGTCGTAGCCGTTATCCAGGGCGCGGGAGCGCCACCAGAGGGCGCCGGAAAATACGGCCACCCGCGAAAAGTACTGAGGGTTGTTCCAGGCCAAATCCAGGGCCATGAGCCCGCCCAGCGAGCAGCCCGCCACGGCGCGCTGCTCGCGCTGGGTACTTACGCAGAAGTGAGTTTCCAGAAAAGGGAGCAATTCTTCAAGCACAAACTGGGTATGGGCGGCGGCTCTATTACCGCGCTGGGCGTAGTCGGGCTGGTGGGCCGTGCCGTACTCATAAATACGGTCGTGGTTGGCGTGGGTACCTACCACGATCAGCGGCTCCACGGCCTGCTCTTGATAAAGTACCTGTAGCGTTTCGGCCAGGCCCAGCGCCGGAAAATCCTGCCCGTCGTGGACGAGGAGCAAGGGGTACTTACGCGCCGAGGCGTCGTACCCCGGCGGCAGCAGGACCGTCAGCGTGACTTCCCGTCCCAGGTGCCGGGAAGATACCTGGTGGGTAACTGACTGAACCGAAGGAAACGCGCCGAAGGAGGTAAAGGTAGAATTCAATAGAGGTTATGACGAACAGGTACCTCTTGCTAGGTACCTGACTTTCGCTTTTTTTGGTTGAAATAATAGCCAAGTAAAGAAAATAAGGTTGGCTTACCAACTGCTAAGGTACCTAAAGCGCAAAATTCACTAAGGTACCTGCGGGTCTGGCCGGTAATCAAAGGGCAGCGAGTAGCTTACTTTCTCCCAGCCCCAGTAGCCTTCCACAAAAACCCCGAGCGGTGGATTGAACTCCCCCAGCTCATCCAGCTGCACCCACTCGGTTTGGAGTGAAAGTACGGATGTTTGGAAAGTAGGACGGCGCGTCGGCCCAGGCCCGCTCGTGGAATGTATGTAGCTAAATTCCTCTTTTTCACCGGTATACACCACCTGAAAGTACCCCTCGAAGGCCATCCGAACGCCGCTGCTGTCGCGCTGGAGGTAGTTTTGGTAGGGTACTTTGGCGGTGTCGAGTCGCTCAAGTACCTCGGGCAGATTGGCTTTAGATAAGGTTACTTTAATGGGATCATCCTCAGGTACCTGGTCGTAGTCGCCCCGCGCGCGCAGCTGTGCGCGGGCTTGCTCAAAGGCTTCCGGGCTGGGCCGATCGGGGTTAGGCATTCGGATCAGGCGGCGGAGGTTGAAGCCCTCTTCTTCCAGTCGCTGCTGGCGCAGCGCCCGCACAAAATGCATGGTGGAGCCATGGTAGGCCGTAAGGCGATTACGCTCCCAGCGGCGTTGCTGGCGGGCGTTGCCTGTGATGAGCTCGTAGCGCGGGTACCCCAGGTAGGAGATGAAGCGCTCACGCGTAAGGTACTCAAATCCCACCAACAAGTAGCTGATCTTGTAGCCCAGGGCGAGGTTTTCGATCTGAATGGCGTCTTTCGCTTCTACTTTCAAAGTACCCGTTTCCGGATCAAACACAATGATAAGTACCTCCGGATTCAGGATTTTGCATTGGCGGGCCAGGTCGCCCCGCCCCAGGAAGTTTTCCTTAAAAACCTCCAGATTCCGGTACCATTCCTGATCGCGCTTGGCTTTCACCGTGATCCCCTTCAGGGCGTAATCTTTGGGAGCTAGTTTAAATAAGAACGAAGCCGGAAGTTCGTTGACATCCAGCGCATAGATGATCGGCTCGTAGCCCACCATCGACACCACCAGCTCGTACTTGCCCGCCACCCGGGCCGGGATCGAAAAGTCTCCCTTCTCGTTGGTGAGGGTACCTATAGTAGTGGTATTGAGGTACACCGACACAAACTCCAGCGGCTGATTGGTGGTGCCGTCGATGACTTTCCCCCGGATCGTAGCCTGCTGCGCCACCACCTGCGGGCTGGCGAAGTACCCCATCATGGCTACCGCAAGTACCCTCCGGAGCCAGCGTCCGTTATTTTTCGGGTACGTCAGCGTCAACCTCGGGCCAAAACCCGTTCGAGAAACCCGATTTGCTTCTTTGGTTTTGTTTTGTATCTTTCCCAACCTGTTTTTTAATAAATCCTGCTACGCTTTTGCAAGAACAATACGTTAAATACTACTCGCACCACCTCGACCGCGACGTCGAGATGCTGGTTTACGGTCATTGGGGGTACCCGATCCTGCTTTTCCCGACTACGCTGGGGCGTCATTACCAAGCCAAAGATATGGGTTTGATTGAATCCGTACGAGGGTTGATCGAAGCAGGTACCTTCAAGATTTACTGCGTCGACTCCATCGACGCCGACTCCTGGTACGCCAAGCACCTCCCTCCGCCCCTGCGCGTGCTCAACCACATGCAGTACGATAAGTTTTTAACTAATGAATTAGTTCCCAAAATTCAACAAGAATGCGCCGTAGCAAAAATTGGTGTGGCCGGCTGTAGCTTTGGCGGGTACCACGCTTTCAATTTTGCCTTCCGGCACCCGGAGCAGGTGGCGTACCTGCTCAGCCTGAGCGGTGCTTTTGATATGCGCAGCTTTCTGGAGGGCCATTACGACGACAACGTGTACTTCAACAACCCCGTGGACTACGTACCCAACGAGCAGGGCTGGCGCTACGGCCACATGAAAATTGTGCTTGGCACCGCCGAATGGGACATCTGCTACGACGCCAACCTGCGCATGTCGGGCATCTTGAGCGGTAAGGGCATCGACCACTGGCTCGACGTACGCGGCTGGCAAAAGCACGACTGGCCGCTCTGGCACCAGATGTTTCCCGACTACCTTGCCCGCGTTTTTTAAAATTCAATTTAAAAAATACTTTACCAACAACTCCCAAAATACCCCTTGTTTATGAAAAAGATTGGCATACTTCACGGCATGGAAAATACCTTCCCGCAGGCTTTTGTGGAGCGGGTGAACAGCAAAGGTGAAAAGGACATTGTGGCCGAGGCCGTGTCCATCGACCAGGTGGTGCAGGCCAAACCCACCGACTACGCCGTCATCATCGACCGGATCTCGCAGGATGTACCTTTCTATAGAGCCTACCTGAAAAATGCCGCCCTTTGCGGCACGGCCGTGATCAACAACCCCTTTTGGTGGAGCGCCGACGAAAAGTTTTTCAACAACTGCCTGGCCGAGCAAATTGGCGTACCGGTACCCAAAACGGTTCTTTTGCCCTCGCACGAGCGCCCCACCGACACCGGCGAAACCTCCTTCCGGAACCTGGCTTTCCCGCTGGCCTGGGAGGCGATGTTTGAGTATGTAGGCTTTCCGGCCTACATGAAACCCCACGCCGGGGGCGGCTGGAAGAGCGTGTACCAGGTCAACGACCCGCAGGACCTCTGGAACAAGCACGGCGAAACCGGCCAGCTGGTGATGATGCTGCAGGAAGAAATCAAGTTCGAAGACTACTTCCGCTGCTACTGCATTGGCCAGAAGGACGTGCGCATCATGCCCTACGAGCCCCGCAATCCGCACCACCTGCGCTACGCCGCCGAAATGAAAGCCACCGGTCCGGCCGCCGAAAAGCTGCTGGCCACCATCCACGACTACGTGCTGCGGCTCAACCTGGCGCTGGGCTACGACTTCAATACCGTGGAATTTGCCGTGCGCGACGGCATCCCCATCGCCATCGACTTCTGTAACCCCGCCCCGGACGCCGACGTGTACTCCGTGGGCCACGACAACTTTGAATGGGTGGTGGAAACGGCGGCCAACATGGCCATCGAGCGCGCTAAAAAGCAGCAACCCGGAAAAAACAACCTGACCTGGGGTACTTTTGTGCGCGATGCCGCCTTCGGCAACCCCAACGCGGAGCAGACACCCGAAGTACCCGCCCCGGCCCAAAAGCCCAAAGCCGCCAAGCCCACGGTGGTTGGCAAAGAACCTAAAGCTGCCCCGCCAGTGCCCGTCAGCAAAGTACCCAAGGCCGCCAAAGTACCTCAGGAACCCATTTCGGCCGTGGCCGGAACGCCCATTCCCGAAGTCCCCCCCGCTCCTAAAAAAGCACCGGCCAAAGCCCCTAAAAAGAAGTGATGGTTTTTACCCTAACGCTACCGCTATGAATACCTTCACCCTGGGAATTGAAGAAGAATTCCAGACCATCGACCCGGTTACCCGCAACCTCCGCTCGCACATGTCGAAGCTGGTGGAAGGCGGGAAAATTACCTTAAAAGAACGCGTAAAGGCCGAAATGCACCAGGCGGTGGTGGAGGTAGGTACCAACATTTGCCACAACATTCACGAAGCGCGCGAGGAAGTAACCTACCTGCGCAAGATGATCCTGGACCTGGCCCGCGACCAGGACCTGCAGGTGGCCGCGGCGGGTACCCATCCCTTTGCCGACTGGGTCGATCAGCTCATTACGGAAGATCCGCGCTACGACGAGCTCATCGACGAAATGCGCGACGTGGCGCGGGGCAACCTCATCTTTGGCCTGCACGTGCATGTGGGCATCGAAAACCGCAACGAGGCCATCCAGATCATGAACGCCGTACGGTACTTTCTGCCGCACGTCTACGCACTCTCGACCAACTCGCCCTTCTGGTGCGGGCGCAACACGGGCTTCAAATCCTACCGCTCCAAGGTATTCGACAAATTTCCGCGCACGGGCATTCCCGATTTTTTTGCTTCGGCCAACGAGTACGACGAGTACGTGAAGCTGCTCGTAAAAACCAAGTGCATCGACAACGGCAAGAAAATCTGGTGGGATATCCGGGTCCATCCGTTTTTTAACACCGTCGAGTTCCGGATCTGTGACGTACCCATGCGCGTCGAGGAAACCCTCTGCCTGGCGGCGGTGATGCAAGCGCTGGTGGCCAAGCTCTACAAGCTCCACAAGCAAAACCTCAACTTCCGCCCCTACCGCCGCATCTTGATCAACGAAAACAAGTGGCGGGCGGCTCGCTACGGCATCCACAGCAAGCTCATCGACTTCGGCAAGCAAGAGGAGGTGGAGTTTAAACTGCTGGCGCAGGAACTGCTGGAGTTCATCGACGACGTAGTGGACGAGCTCGGCAGCCGGAAGGAAGTAGAATACGTGCACCAAATCCTGGAGCACGGTACCGGGGCCGACCGCCAACTGGCGGTTTTTGAAGAAACCAACGACATGAACGCCGTGGTGGATTACATCGTGTCGGAAACTAAGCTGGGCATTTATTAGTTTTGTGAGGATGAAGTACTTTCAAACAAAAGCTATTTAACCCTCTAATAATGAATAAGGAAAAAGCAGCCTTTCGCGTCGCGATCCTGGACCTGTACAACGGCGTGGAGAACGAAGGGATGCGCTGTATCAAGAAAATCATCACTGATTTTGGGCAACAAGAAGCTTTGCCAATTACCTACGAAGTATTCGACGTGCGGCAGTACGAGCAGGTACCTGGCCTGGATTTCGACGCCTATATATCCACGGGCGGGCCCGGTAGCCCGTCGCTGACCGGCGCGCACTGGGAGCGGAAATTTTTCCATTTTCTGGATCACCTCTGGGCCTACAACGCCGACCGCCGCCAGCGCGTCAAGAAGCCGTTGTTTCTGATTTGTCATTCGTTTCAGATGGCCTGCCTGCACTGGAACATCGGCCACGTGGGCAAGCGCCGCTCCACCTCCTTTGGTACCTACCCCGTGCACCTCACGCAGGCCGGGCTTAAAGAGCCGCTCTTCAGCGGCCTCCAAGATCCCTTCTGGGTGGTCGACTCGCGCGACTACCAGGTGATTCAACCCAACTACCCCGCGCTGGAAAGCCTCGGGGCCAAGGTACTTTGCCTGGAAAAAATTCGTCCGCACGTGAAGTTGGAGCGCGCGCTGATGGCCATCCGTTTTTCCAAGGATATTTTCGGCACCCAGTTTCACCCCGAAGCCGACGCCGAGGGGATGCTGAGGTACTTTTTGAAGGAAGAAAAAAAGGAGCAGATCATTAAAAACCACGGCGAAGCCAAGTACAACGACATGATCGAGCACCTGAACGATCCCGAAAAGATTTTGCTGACGGAGTCGGTGGTACTGCCCAATTTCCTGAAACGGGCCGTCGCCCAGACTTTGTCCACCCAACCGGCCTAACCACGACCCTACCCCATGATCCCGGCAGCCCGAAGTACCTACAACCAGGCTTTTACCCAAGCGCGCTACGAAGCACTGGCCCGTAGCATCGAGCACGATTTCCCCGGCCAGCTCGACTTCCGCCTGGCCGAAAGTCCGGTGTTTGTACCGGCGGACCTCAAGGAAAAACTGATCGAAGCCTGCGAGGGGATCATCGAGGTACTTGTGGCCCCCGACTTTAAAAGCCGGACCGACCGCGCCATTCCCTCCCACCAGCAGGTACCAAACGAAAATGCTCACACGTCTTTCCTGGCCATCGACTTCGCCGTTTGTCGCGACGAGACCGGTGCCCTCACGCCCCAGCTCATCGAGTTGCAGGGCTTTCCGTCCATCTTTGCCTACCAGGGGTACTTGTCGGAAGCCTACCGGAGGTACTTTCCCGTGCCCGAGGATTTCAGCTATGCCTTTGGCGTAAGTACCTACGACGAATACGTACAAAAGCTGCGCGAGCTCATCGTGGCGGACGAAGATCCGGAGCAGGTGATTTTATTGGAGATTTTTCCGGAAAAACAAAAAACCCGCATCGACTTCGCCGTCACGGAAGCCACGTTAGGCGTGAAGGCCGTGTGCTACACCAAGTTAATCCGGGAAGGCAGGTACCTGTACTACGAAAAAGACGGGCGGCGCATCCACGTCAAGCGCATCTACAACCGGCTGATCTTCGACGACCTGCAAAATTTTCCGGACCTGGAAACCAGCTACCGCTTCACCGACGACGTGGACGTAACCTGGGTGGGGCACCCCAACTGGTTTTTCCGGATCAGTAAATTCACGCTGCCGCTGCTGGAAAGTCCGTACGTACCGCCCACCAGGTACCTCAGTGATTACCAGGGAAAGTACCCCACCGACCTGGATCAGTACGTACTCAAGCCGCTTTTTTCCTTTGCGGGTACGGGCGTGCAGCTCCACCCCAGCCAGGCCGAGCTGGAGCGCATCCCCGACCCTGAAAACTACATTTTGCAGCAGAAGGTAAGCTACGAGCCGGTGATCCAGGCCCCCGACGGCCTCGTGAAGTGCGAAATCCGGATGCTCTACATTTGGCCCGACGAGACCCCGCGCCCCCAGCTGCTGACCAGCCTCAGCCGCCTCAGCCGCGGCGAAATGATCGGCGTCCGCTTCAACAAGGACTTCACCTGGGTAGGCGGCAGCGCGTGCTTTTTTGCGTAGGGCTTTTTGGCAGAGGGCAGAGGGGGAAGGGCGTGGGGTAGTTTAAAGTTCAGAAGAGTTTGGAGTTGAACGTTCGAAGTTCTCTGCGCCGGAGGCGCTCCGTCCAAGCTCCCTTTCTCCGCGGGAGAAAGGGCTGGGGATAGAGGCTTTTAGGCAAAGGGTGTTTTTAGCATTCAAACAAAAGTACCCTATGCCCCGCACCCTATGCCCCATGCAATGTACCCCACGCCCTCTGCAAAGTACCCCCTGCCCTCTGCCCACTGTCAGCAATAGGTACTTTTTCCCTACCTTTGCGGCTACAATTACCAAGTACCTTCATCATGCACGTCACGCCGCGCCAACTTTTTTTTAGCCACCTGGCCCAAACCTCCGACTTCCCCCTGGCCCTCGAAATCGACCGCGCCGAGGGGGTATTTTTGTACGGCAAAAACGGCCAGAGGTACTTTGATCTCATCTCGGGCATTGCGGTCAGCAACGTGGGCCACCGGCATCCGGAGGTACTTTCGGCCATCCAGCAGCAGCTCGACAAGTACCTGCACCTGATGGTGTACGGCGAGTACGTGCAGAGCCCACAGGTACTTTTGGCCGAGGCCCTCAGCGATACGCTCCGACTCGACGCCAGGTACCCCTCGCCCTACGGCACCATCAGCAACGTGTACTTTACCAACTCAGGCACCGAGGCCATCGAAGGGGCCATGAAGCTGGCCAAGCGTTTTACGGGTCGGCACGAGTTTGTGTCGTGCTACAACGCCTACCACGGGGCCACGCAGGGCGCGCTGAGCCTGGCCGGGGCCGAGTTTTTCAAGCAAAATTTTCGTCCGCTGCTGCCGGGCATTCGCCACATTCGCCACGGAGCCATCGCTGATCTGGAAAACATAACCCAACGTACCGCCGCCGTCATCATCGAGGTCATTAGCGGCGAAGCGGGCGTGCGGGTACCTGAGGCGGGGTACTTCGCGGCCCTGCGCCAGCGTTGCACCGAGGTAGGAGCGTTGCTCATCCTGGACGAAATCCAGACGGGCTTTGGCCGCACGGGTACGTTCTGGGCCTTTGAGTCCACGGGCATCTACCCCGACCTACTCGTGAGCGCCAAGGGCATGGGCGGCGGCATGCCCATTGGGGCCTTCATGGCCTCACCCGAGATCATGCAGGTATTCAAAGAAAAACCCATTCTGGGCCATATCACTACCTTCGGCGGACACCCGGTCAGCTGCGCGGCTTCGCTGGCTACCTTGCGGGTGATCCGGGAAAATCAACTACCCTCCCGCGCCCACGCGCTCGGCCAGCGGATCAAAGCCCGGCTCCAGCACCCGTCGATCAAAGAAATTCGCGGACAAGGGCTGATGCTGGCCGCCGAAATGGAAAGCTTTGGGGTACTTAAGTCCGTCATCGACCGTTGCATCGAGCGCGGCGTCATCACCGATTGGTTCCTCTTCTGCGACAACGCCATGCGCCTGGCCCCGCCGCTCATCATCTCCGAAGCCGAACTGGACGAAGCCTGCGGGATTATCCTGGGGGTACTTGGTGAGTAGGGCGCGCCGCAGAGGGCATGGGGGTAAGGGCGGAGGGCGGCCCGCGTAGGGCGGCCCGGAGGAGCGCCTACCGCGCAGGGTACTTTTTCACAAAAAAGTACCCTGCAAAACTCCCTTTCTCCGCGGGAGAAAGGGCCGGGGATAGAGGCAATTGCAGCAATGGAATTGCGAAAAACAATCCCCACGCCGCCACGAAGTACCCCTCCGCCGCGTATCTTTCCATAAATCCTTTACTACAACCTATTCCAACCCTTCATGAGAACGCCCCTCCGCACCGCCCTGTGGGGCCTGCTATTGCCGTGGCTGATCACCGCTTGCCAATCCGGACCAGGTACCCGCACCGTCAAGCTCACCATTCAAAGTACCCCGGAGTTACCGCTCCCCGTAAAGCTCGATACGCTGGATATGATTTCGATGGAAAATTTTCGGGTAGCCGAAACGTCACTGGACTCGGCCAGAAGTACCTTGCTGGAATTTGAAGTACCTCGGGCTATGTTTGCCCGCCTTCAACTGGGTAAAAACGTTGAGACGCTATACCTCACTCCCGGCGAAGAGTTGACCATTCGCTACGACACGACCAGAAACCGGCTGCGTTATGAGGGTACCTCAGCCAACGCTAATACCTACCTGAAACAAGAGGATTATCTTAGCAGGCAGTTGGAAGAGGGCCTTTATGAGGACAAAATCGACTTCGACACGTTTATAGCGCGTCTGGATTCGGTTAAAAATAAACTAGCGGAATTTAACCGTCACTACCTTGATAGCACGGCGCTGTCGGCCTCCCTAGGTGCCTTATTCAAGCAAAGGCATGAGCTTGGCCTACTTAAAGCAAAGCAATGGTTTGTTTGGAATCATTATTTCGCAGGAGATAATCCGGATGTGCCCGAAGCCATCGGCAGCGTTTGGAGCGAAGTACCCTTTGATTCTACCCTGCTACAACAAGTACCCTTCGGTCTTTCCCACTGGGGCCAGCACAGCAAAGCTTGATTCGCTCCGGAGCCGCTTTCCTTTTTTAGCCTACGAAAAAATAAAGGAAACCAAGCTGTCGCCTACTTTTCAGGAGTTCTTTAAGGCGAAGGTGCTGGATTATTCCTTGTATTACCATGGCATTACGCCTGCCATCGACTCGTTTTATACCCAATATAAGCAAACGTACCCCGCTTCGCGCTTTCGGCCTTCGGTCGAGACCAAGTACCAGCAGTGGGTCGCGCTCTCAGCAGGCCAGCCCGCTCCCGACATCCGAGGTATCACGCCCGACGGGAAAGCCTTTTCCCTGCGCGAGCTGCGCGGCAAGGTCGTGTACGTAGATGTGTGGGCCACCTGGTGTGGTCCTTGCGTAGAGCAATTCCTCCACGCCAAAAAGGTAAAAAAACAATTTGAAGGTAACGACCTGGTCGCGTTCTTGTACGTGTCGATTGACCAGAATGAAGACGAATGGAAAAAGTACCTGCGCGAAAATCCGGACCTGAAGGGCGTTCACATCATCCAAAACCCGGAAGTGGAAGGTACCTCTTCGATCAGCAAAGACTACATGGTCTGGGGCATTCCGCGCTATTTCCTCATCGACCCGCAAGGCAAGATCGTCAGCTCTGATGCCGTGCGGCCTTCGAGCGGGGAGGTGGAGAAAGAAATCCGGAAGGTACTTGCGCGGGAGCAGCCGCTGGCGGCTTTGTAGCGTTCGATAAGGCATCTATTTCGCCGAAGCCTCAAAAGTAAGTTCCTAAAAAAGGGCACGCTTTTGGGGCTTCGGTCATTGCTTTTAATGCTATTACGAATGTAGAAGTGATCTATGAAGGTATATTGAATGGTATGATACGTTTTAGCGCTTTGAGTATGAAATAAAGGAGAACCATTCAGTATAATAATATTATCCAAAAAAATTGCTGTTATTCACAAAAAATCTTAAATTTCAGACATTCGCTTCCCTTTTGTAATTTCTTTCCAAACGCAAAGGATTCAGACCTTTAATCCGGATTCTTTGCGGCTCTAATGAGGTCAGTAACGTCCATCACGAAACCCTTTCTATGCACCGCTATATCTACCCATTCCTCTTTGGTTTG
Source organism: Rhabdobacter roseus (assembly GCF_014202275.1). Lineage (GTDB taxonomy): Bacteria > Bacteroidota > Bacteroidia > Cytophagales > Spirosomataceae > Rhabdobacter > Rhabdobacter roseus. The sequence continues at coordinate 405,345 of NZ_JACHGF010000002.1, forward strand.
TTTATTCATCCAATAACTGTTGCGCAGTCCCCACTAAAAAAAGCAACGTATAGCCTGGAAGCCGGGACGTTTCTATCTACGGCTCCAAGTACTCCTTTTTGGCTCCGTTCCAATCAGTACGGGGAGGTTCCACTCGCATCAAATTACTTTACGCTCAGAGGACAAATCGAGCAGGAATACGATAGTATAGCCCTTGCTTCTAAAAAGAAACTCACTTACGGCTACGGACTGCGAGCCGTGGCCAACCTAAGCACCACCAATCAGTTTTTACTGCCGGAGTGGTACGGAAAAGTGCGGTACGGAGCATTTGAGCTTTATGCCGGCCGTCGAAGAGAAATCATGGGGCTGGTCGATTCCACCCTCAGCGCGGGCTCCTTCATTTGGTCCGGCAATGCTTTACCACTTCCAAAATTGCAAATCAGTATTCCCGACTATACCTACCCTTTCAAAAATGGATTAATTGCGCTCAAAGGCAATTTTGCCCACGGGTGGTTTGGCTCTGGTGACTCCGTAAAAAACTACTACCTACACCAAAAAAGCCTCTATTTCCGGCTCGGAAAGCCCCAGTGGCGTTTCAAATTTCACGGGGGAATAAATCACCAGGTTCAATGGGGGGGCAGGCCTACCGTGCCTTTCTATGATGCAATTACTAAAACTACTGTGAGCAAGTTTGCTAACAGCTTAGAAGCCTATTTTAACATCGTGGCCGGACTGCCGGTCAGCTACGAAGACAGACGATTTGTAACCGGAGGGCAAGTATACGGAGAAGGTAACCGCATCGGTAACAACCTCGGCTCGGTGGATATTGCTTTAGAATACGAGGGTACCGGGGGTCATTGGTTGGTATACCGCCAATCCGTATACGAAGACGGTTCGCTCTATTACCTCAGTAATATTTCCGACGGCTTAAGTGGTATTTCCTGGCAAAATAAAAAAGGCAGGCAGGGTATCCGGAAGATAGTAGTCGAATACTTACAAACCTCCAATCAGGGAGGGCCTTACAGCGCCCGGATCGGCCTAAACTACCTACGGGGGCAAGACAACTACTTCAACAACGGCGTATACGAAGACGGCTGGGTATACCGAAGGCAGACCATGGGCACCCCGTTTGTAATGCCTTTACGATACTCAACGGGGCTGCCTTTGAATGAAGAGCCTCTCCAGTCGCTGAATCCCTACTACATATTCAACAATCGCGTGCAAGCCTTTACGGTAAGCGTACAAAGCCAAATCCAGCGAGTAAGCCTTACTACCCGCGTTTCCAACAGCCGGAATTTTGGGAATTATCGGGTCGATTATCCGCTTTCGGTTAAACAGTTATCGCTCCAGCAGCAAGTCGTTTTTCCCATCCGGCAGTACACGGTATTGACCACCTTTGCTTACGATAACGCGGGCTTATTGGAAAAGAACCTGGGCGTGAGCCTGCTGGTCAAGCGGACCTTCTGATGCAGAAAACGAGGAAGGGAAGTAAAAAAGAAGAGACTAAAACAAAATCTTACGTATCCATGGTGAAGCCACTACTACTACTACTTTTTTTAGGCTTACTCATTCCTGCTTTGGCGCAGGATAATCCATCGGTTTCCGATACGCTGCTCGTCCGACGCCGAGCCTTTTCGTCAACGGTGTACCAAGCCGGGCAGCGGGTGGCTCCCCAGGCGGTCCGTGCGCTGTACCGAGAGCAGCCGGAGGCGCGACAACCCTACCTTTGGGGGCGCGCCCTGCAACCTTGGGGACCGCTGGTTTCGGTCTCGGGTCTGGCACTGGGCTATGTAGCGCTTAAAGGAAAATCCGCTTCCACCGAACTAAGATATAATGGCGAAATCATTACTGCCAACTACACCATCCGTAGCCGCCCGCAGCTAGCCGCCGGTTTAGCCCTCTTCGTAGGAGGCATTTGCCTGCTCGAACTCTCCAACGATCTCATCGCCCGCTCCGCCCAGCGCTATAATGTACAGCTAAAACGTTCCCCAAGGACTACGCTATCGCTTCAGGCTGGGATAACCCCCTCCGGTAATTTAGGTCTATACGCTCGCTTTTAATGTATATTCTAATGGGTTAACTCCCTACCCTCTCCCAACAGGATCTGTAGTATTTGCCCAGCGGCATCTCCGTTTCCGTAGAGTAAAGGAAAATCCGTTGGTGGCTGGGCTACTATGGCTTGGAAGGACGCAACGATTAATTCTTTATCCGCATCACAGAGCAAAGCCGCCCCGCTCGTTACTATTTCTACCCATTCCGTTTCGGCCCGCAAAATGAGGCAGGGCTTGCCAAAAAAAAAGGCCTCCTTCTGCACCCCGCCCGAATCCGTCATCACCACCGTAGCTCCTTTTTCTAAGGCGATCATTTCCAAAAAGGAAACCGGTGGCAAAAACCTTAGTCTCGTATTGTCTTCCAGCGCCTGTCTGAAAGAGACTTCCAATAAGGCCTCCAACTGCTTTCGGGTACGAGGGTGCAAAGGGATCACTACCTCTACTTCGTAGCGGTGCGAAATCTCCTGAAATGCCTCTAAAATCGCTTGCAGACGAATGGGGTCATCCGTATTAGTATTACGGTGAAGGGTGGCCAATACATACTTTCCCGATTCAAGCCCGTACGCATCCTTCAGATTTACCTGCCTATCGGCAATCATTGAAAAATATGTGCTATTATCGTACATCACATCCCCAACGTTGAAAACGCCTGGTTTATCCATGCTATAGGGTGGTTCTGTTTTTATACCAAAACCTTCCTTAACCAGATTTTCCATCCCCGCCACCGTGGGAGGAAACAGGTAAGTTGAAACATGATCGCTCAGGATGCGGTTAATTTCTTCCGGCATTGCCTTGTTAAACGAACGCAGCCCCGCTTCAATATGCACAATCGGAACCTGCATTTTGGACGCGGCCACTGCCCCCGCCAGCGTAGAGTTCGTGTCGCCGTACAAAATCAGGTAGTCGGGCTGCTCTTTTTCCAGAATTCCCTCAATACCCGCAATCATCCGGGCCGTTTGCTCGCCGTGTTTTCCTGACCCCGCCCGCAGGTTATAGTCCGGGGCCGGAATCTCCAGCTCGGCAAAAAACTGCTCCGACATGTTGGCGTCGTAGTGTTGGCCGGTATGCACAATCACTTCCTGAAACTGATCCGCAAACGACCCGCGGATCGCCCGGCTCAGTGCTGCTGCCTTAATGATCTGGGGCCGAGCCCCAATGATGGTAAGGATTTTTTTCACTAAAATTTCAACGGAAAAATGTCTTAACTACTCTTTTTTCAAATCGAACCATCAGTGCGTACAAGCCCGTACCTACTACTACTCCCAAACTATTGGCCACCAGGTCGTTGATGTTGAAGGTCCGGTAGGGAAGTATCCATTGAATATACTCGCAGGCCACCGCAAACAGGCCCGCCCCCACTCCCCACGTCCAGACATTCACGGGGCTTTTCCGCGCCACACCGTAGGCATAGCCGCCCAATACCACCCACGGAATAAATAGCAGCGCATGAAAAAAATAGTCGAATCGGATGGAAAGCACGTAGTTGTTGTTTAAGGTACCGAACACCTGATCTTTTCCGTTGAGTGGCAGGGTGACCAATAAAAAGATTAGGGCCGTATAGGCCCACGCCATTTGTACCAGTCGTTTTTTAGAAATAGGTAGTAACACTAGCAGAAGAGGTATAAGAGCAAAAAAAATTAGCGCCTCATAAAGAAATGGCGCTTGATTATATTTTTCATATTTTGAAACACGAGCTCCTTCGTCCAAAGAAACACATCGTTGGTCCAGCGCTGCGGGTGGAAGGTGAACATGATCTGATCCGGAAGTTTTCCTTCTACACTGGCCCGTACTATTTCGTTGGTATTTTGAAATTGGAAGGAAAACCCCGACGATACCTTATCCCGCACGCTCACGTTCTCGCCATTCCACCGCCGCCCGGTATCGGTCAAATACAGTACTTTTGAAAAATCGACGTCAAAGTAGGGCTCGCCCATTATCCCGAAATCCTGATAGCTATACTTTTTCCAAAGATCTTTTGAATCATACTTTGACATCGGGCTGCCATGCATGCATATCGTCTGTACCGGAGCTATTTTTCGCAGGGCGGTTAGGTTTTTGTCAAAATCCCGAATGCTTGCTTCAAGATCTCCTCCACAGGTCGTCAGGCATTCATAGTGGTAGCCGATTTCGTGGCCTAAATCCGCAATCTCCCGAATAATAGCCTCATTCCAGCTTTCTGGAACGGCCCGAAAGTAGTAGGTGCCCCGAATACCCGCCTGCCTTTGGATTTGAGCGAAAGCAAGGGAATTTTGCGGGAGCAGATCCACATCGTGTCGCAAGACGACCGTTCGGGAATTCGGTGCGGGCAGGAACTGCTGAAAGGTCTGAAAGCGGTACGACTGACTTTGAAGCGCACCCAATAGGCGCTGGTAGGAAGTGAGGGTGAAGTCCATTTCAGAAAGGCTCAGCGGACGTTTCTGGATGAAGTAAATGAGTTAAAATCTGCTGATTTATATCACCAACGTTTTTGTAGTAGACTTCCCTCTTATCCAACCATTCTTGTTTTGGGTTAGCTTGTGTAAGGAGGCTGCTTACATAATCTTGAACCTCTTTATAACTAGCACAATTCTTCAACAAACCGAATTGATTTTCCATGACAATAAAATTCGACATATCATTAGGGCCTACAAATGAATTGTACCGAACGGATGGTGTTCCGAGTAAAGCAGCCTCCGTTGCCATGGTCTGGGAATCTCCAATATACAAGCTAGCATAGTGGAGGGCAGAATGCATGGCTGATGCCGGAATTTTAATGCGATAGGCTTCCAGACTTGTCGGCAAAGCCCCTTCAGAAGAAATGAAAACTTTTCCGTAGCGACTCAGTAAATCTATGAGACTGATTTTTTCCTGATCCGAAAATCCGTACCGATTCAGATCATGGTTAGCATTCCAGGCAATAAACCGGAGTATAAAGTAGACTTCGCCTTTTTTTATAGTCAACTGGTTAAAAACTTCCTCATCAGGTCGAAACAAGGAAGGGTGCAGGTAGCAATCTTCAAAGAATCCGTTGATAAAGTGATGCTTCTGGCCAAAATGAATTGTAAAAGAACGAGGAGTAATAATCTTATCAGAATTAGGTGCGACAAACCGATTCGTCAAATTAACCACCTCGGAATCAGGAGTGATGCATGTTTTGGCCTTATGGACATAGCGAACCAGGGCCGCGTAGGGAGACGCTTTACTGACAATCCAATCGGGTCGGAAACGCATGACAATTTTAGAATAACTTAGCATGAGGTTCGGTACTGCTGTAAATTTCGCCAGTATGCTCTTACCGTGACGACCATAAATGGTGTAGTCAACTCCTTCATCTGCGAGAATTTTCAGTAGTACATCTTTGTCACGGGCAATAACCCGCACAGTGTGGCCAAGTGATTTGAGCCGATTTATCACTTCTTTGAATTGGTAATAATGCTTAGGATGAGAAAGCTCAAATAGAAAGTTCATTTATAAATGTTTTAATAACCCTGGCAGGAGCTCCCACGGCTATGCTATACGGAGGTATATCTTTAGTTACTACGGAGCCAGCTCCAACGATGGCTCCTTCGCCAATCGTAACGCCAGGCATAAGAATGGCCCCTATACCTATGTGCGCTCCATCCTTGATAATGACCTTCTTGTAGAGTAATGGACAATCCATGACTGCTTTTCCGATCCTATGAAAGGATAAATCTCTTTGATGGCATAATATCATCACCCCGGCTGTGACCCAAACATTGTGTCCAATCTCTACCAGGTCAGGTCTTGAATCATCAATTTGGACCGTCCTGTTTATTTTTGACCCCCGGCCAATTTTTACTCCCCGCATACGGTGAAGCAAGGTGGTTAAATGAGCCGGGAAGGTAAATGGGATAATAATTGATAATAGCCGTATCCAAATCCCTTTGCTAATCTGATTTAATGATCTTTTTTGAGTCATGGAAAATTAAAGCTTTTATACCACCAATTGCTGCTCACTACGCCATAAAATAATTTCTTTTTCCATTTTTATTCGGGGTAAATTCATCAACTTTTTTGATGATTATTTCACAATCCTGACCGGCATGGTTTTTAAGGGTATCCATTAATAGTTTTTTTTCCTTTTCCGTAAAGTCTTCGCCCGGCTGGTATTCTACCTGCAGCTTCAATCCATTCACCTTAGAGATTCGATAGGCTGATACATGTAACCTTCCAAACATAAGTTGGAATCCTGGCCCCGTCAATACGTGACCGTTATCCAGACGGATAATATCTGGCGATCTCCCCCATATTTTTGTAATCAGTTGTCCATTATATACCGCATCATCTTCCAATGTAGCATCATCACCCAAATCATACCTGATAAAAGGAAAGGAGTAACTTAGGAGATCGGTAACGAGTAAGGTCCCGGTATTCTCAGCGTAACAGTTAACTACTTCGGCCACTGAATTATAGCCTACATGATAACGCCCCGGAGTGATCTCATACGCCGTTATTCCACTATCGCGCGCGCCGTAACAATCCATCACATAGCCAAATGCCCTCTCCATTTCGTGTCGGTATTCTTCGGTTAGCATCTCGGCTGTTGGAAAGCATCCTTTGATACTTTCGATCTTGATTCCCCGCTGATTCATATAGCGAGCTATGAGGTATAACCCGCCCGCGTAGCCATATAAATATTTTACCTTTTTCTTCTTCAATAAAACCAAATCATTTGCAATACGCTCATCAGAAAGGTTCAAGGCATTAATTCTGACGCTATTTTTAAAGAAATGGTATAACCTGTATTTTAAAGAAATTTTTTGTGGAAACAGGGATGAACTACCAACAGAAGCAAACGTATCACCATACTTATATCCACAGGTTTCCCAGGAGTAAATCTTAATGGCTGTGGTATAGCTCCAAGAGCGAAGGTCGAGCAAATATTTCAATGTCTTGCCAGAGGAACCTCCGGTAGTGGCTTGCTTGTGTGGGATTTTTTGGATATTCGCCGGTATCAATCCATTGTAATTCTCCTTAATGATCTCTTTGGTAATCGGAGGTATTTTTACCAAATCTTCCCGGGTTTGTATGTCTGCTGGGGTTAAGCCCATCGAATCCAAAAGATTGCGATAATAAACTGTATTAGTATAGTAATGTTCCACCAGCTCTCTTACTTTCTGGTCCTGCCAGGCTTTAATTTGCTCCTTAGACCATTCATTCATCTCACGAATCTGATGATAGGTTGTATGAGCCTGTGTACCAAAACGAAAATCAGCCAGCGGCAGCCCAACCTCCAATAAAAGAAAACGTTTTACTCTACGAATATCAATCATGTAATAAAGAATAAGGTATTGACCTAACCATGATGAGCAGAATGTACAGGATTTATATTGGGGTTTGGTATAGATGAATTATTCTCTGCGCAACGTCCACCTCGTCCAGATGTAGCATTTTTAATTGGTTAACACCTTCGGTCCGTTTTTCAAATGCAAGTGCCCTCCTGACTGCCAATGTCCCTTCACCGGATGAAAATGAGTGCAGGATATAGGTTCCTTCCAGTCCATTCAGTAAGAGAGAAACATCCCCCACATTTGTACTTACAATTGGGCAACTTGCCGCCATGGCTTCTTTGATTACATTTGGAGAACCTTCCGTAAACGATGTTAGCATCAATACATCCGCTGCTAACATGTATCTTGTTACTTCCTCATGGGGCTTATTGTACACTGCTACAAGCTCCACGCCTTCCCTTTCTAGCCCCTCTACCGACGCCTTACATAAAGCAAAGTTTTTTTCCGGACGGGCCGGATCTGATACAAATAGGACTATTTTTTTCTTTTCCGGGAGGCCTAGCTCTGCTCTAAGTTCTTCTTTTGTTTGAAGTGAATGAAACTTAGTCAGGTCTACACCGTTTGGGAGTATGTGCGCTCGGTCTATTCCAATCTGTTTTTTCATGAGGGCCGATTTTACAATGACCTCCTTCCAGCGGGTTCGGCCTAAGAAACGGATCACATGGTATTTCCAGGTATTTTTCTGAAATGTTCCCATCAGGGAAACAATAATGGGAATAGCCTTGGGTACTGCCATTGTAGCTAATATGCCACAGAGCGAATAGTGGGCATGAACTAAATCATACTTGTTCTGTCGGACTTTTTTTGCTAAAGGAATAAGGTGTTCTACATATCCCTTCCACCCTTTTCCCTCTACGGTAAAATAGTCTAACTCAATCCCCTGTTTTTTAATGGATTCTCCCTGGTTATAGACAATGGGAGAGATTCCCCCTTTTTTATTGCCACTGCTGACAAATAGTACTTTCATGCCAGTGTAAATGATTATAGCCCTCCCCTACCTGCCACTTTGAAGAAATTCCAGGCCAAAATCAGGACTGATATTAGCACGAGATAAGGAGTAAAATACTGGACGTTTTTTTTATCGAGCTGAGTAATACCGAATGCGGCGAAGATCAGTAGCACGGGTAAAATGGGTAAGTGAAAACGCTCAGCCAAGGCGAACTTGCTCGTAGCTAAAACGGCCAAATACCCAAATAAAAAGGATAGTAACAGGAGGTGTTCCCGGATGATGTCACGTTTCCAAAAAATGACCAAAGAAAGCAGGACAAAAAAAGCAAAGATATTACGGGTGTAATAGCCACCGTTGAGTAGCATTTGATTCTGCTGGGTATCAATGTTGACCAGCGTAGGAAAAGGTGCCAGCAGAATGAGCGGACCAAAAACCGCCGCATTACCATAGGTCGCCAGACTGTTCCCGCTTTTGCTATTGGCCCTTGCCTGCATCGATAGTTGTTGATTGGTATCGCGATCGCCCCAGTACCGGTCAATTTCAGCGTTGATACGACCTCCCTGCAACAACAGTCCTAACCCCACCATCACCACCCCAAAACCTACTTTCTTTCCCAGCCCTATTTTTCCACGACCGCTGTATAGCAGAAGCCCGAGCAGCAAGGACGCCATTGCCACAGCACCAAGGACCGTGCGAAAAAAGAAGAGCGATAAGCTCAGCAAAAGTACTGCGGCTAATAAGGGTATAGGAATTTGGCGGGACCGAATCAACAAATCGGCCCGCTCCAGAAAGAAGATCGTTAGAAACACCATTTCGGTTTCTTTGAGGTGCAAACCGCAGTAGTAGATCAGATTGGGGGAAAGAAGTGCCAGAATCCCCGCAATTTTCCCAGTAGATTCTCCAAAATTGCGGCTTGCCAGTCTATAGATCAATAAGCAAGTATAGGCGCTTAGTACCGCTTTGATTAGCCGTACCAAGAGTATCCCATCGCCAAATACGGAATAGAGCACCGTCAGGTACGCCACATATCCCATGTCCGAATAGTTGCCCTTGCTATAGGCCAGGTATACTGGTAATTGATCGGCCTTCAGAAGACTTAACAACCAAATAGCCTCTTCATGATACCCCTTAGCATCAGCCGCTTCAAATTCAAATGGTTCACCTGTCATCTGGGTGTAGAACATATAGCTGAACAGCACGTAGCTCCCACGAAGGAGAAGGGCCATCCGGACTAGTTTTTGAGTAAAAACGGGGCTAAGCAGCGTTGCCCAATGCTTGGAAAGTAGGTTGGCAAAGTAAAAAAAACCTATGACCTCGAGCAGACCAAAGGCTACCCAATGCAGAGGCAGCATACGGTTAAACAACGCAAGGGAGCAAACAACCAACAACATCACATATAGCTGAATGGCTTTTTTTGTAAAGTATTTTGGAAAAAATGTAGTCATTTAAGTTGGGTATTCGTGAGAAGTTGCCCGTAAATATGCCTAAGTTTCGTTAGGTATTTTTCTATATTGTACCGGTCCCGAACCTGTCGAGCATGCCGCTTGGACCGTTCGCGGTAGATGTCTTGGTGGGCATAAAAGTCAAGAAATTTAGCCAGCAGATCGGCGGTATCCTTGGAAACATACAAAGTCGCCCAGGCTCCCTCGTTTGTCACCTCCCGCATCACTCCCCAATCGTTTACGAAGACGGGAATACCCGATGCAATAGCTTCAATCAGGGCAATTCCAAAGGTGTCGTGTACGGACGAATAAATAAACGCATCCAGCTGCGGCAGTATCTCTGGAACATTGGAACGGCTCCCCAGAAACAACACCTGCTCCGATAGACCATGGGCTTCGCAATAGGCAACACATTGCTCGTACAGCTCCGGCTCTACTTGCGAAGGAGCCCCGACAAACAAAAATTTGAATGGTATTCCCTGTGCTTTCAGTAGGGAAAGAAACTTACAAATCGTGAGCTGATCCCTGCCAGAGGTGAAGTTTCCTACTGAGCCTAATAGCAGCTCATGCGATACCATGCCTGATTTATCGCCTAAGTTTAAGAAATCGGGGCGGGGAAAATTCTTTTTAAAATCTATCCCATTGGGAAGTACCTTCCCCTGCCTAATGGTCTTATACCGATGTAAATAATGAAGCTGTTGGGCGTGGCTGACAAAAAGTACCTTAGTGCTCCATCGGATAGCCCAATACCGAAGTATTCGAGAGAATAAAGAATCGGTTAGCCCATGCCCATGGAGTGTAAAGACCACGGGTACCGATAAGCCCAGTGTAGCGAGGCTACTTGCCACTGCATCCAGGGCTTGATGGGTATGGATGAGCTGGATATTATTCGCCACGATCAATTTGCGTAGCTTAATAAAATAGCCCACATCAATCGGCGAAGTGGAGCATAGCTTAAAAAGGGGGATAGCTGTTTGCTGAAAAGCTTTTTTCAGCTGCCCGTCTTTTCGGTGAATCAATACTAAGTTCAATTCACCGTCATTAACGTTATTGCAGACATCCAACAGAAGTACTTCCGCCCCCCCTTGATTGAGGCTCCCCATCAAATGCGCTACCTTCACTATTTTTTTATTTTGATCCACTTCATACAGGTTTGCTTTACCAATGATCCTGCCTTTTTGCCAAAAAGATACGCAATAATTAAAAATTTAGGCATTTGATAGATACGTTGATAATAGCGAGACTGAAGAGAAAAGTCAATTTTTGCCAGCAGCGCTTGCACTTCGGCTTGGTAATCGCCACGTAAGTAGTAAGTCAATAGACTACGTACCCGCAAACCATCTAATAGGTATTTAAGGGAAGGATGTTGCTGCTCTGCTTCGTCTAAATAGTCCAAGTTAAATATAAAATGCACCTCCTTTTTCCATCGCTTCCCACCCAAAGCTCTGCCAGCTGATGCAACGTCTTGATTATAATAGGCTAAAGGCTTATTTAGATACGCTACTTTATGCGCCAAAGCGATACGTATCCATAAATCAAAATCTTCGCCAAATTTTAATTGACCATTAAAACCATTCAGTTCACTCAAAATACTCTTAACGATAACCACTGAAATGGATGTAAGAGGCATCCACCACGCATGTGTGTATGCATTGAAATAGTCAATATATCCTCGAAAATCATCGGTTTCATGATTGAGTGATTCTTTACATACGCCATTTTTTACCCAATAATATTTACTTCCATAAATTCCGGCCTCTGGAAAATCCTTAATTAAAGTAGTCATCTCACTAAGAAAACTCGGGTGCCACCAGTCATCAGCATCCAGAAAAGCGATATAGGCGTACTGCGCTGCTTTGACACCATTATTTCTGGCCTTAGCTACTCCCAAATTTTCTTGATGCAGTATTTTTAGACGGCTATCCTGAAATCCTTCAATGGCCTTAAGGCTATCATCCGTAGAACCATCGTTAATCACAATTAGTTCGAAATCTTTATACTCTTGCTCTAATACCGATTGTACAGCTTTATGTATATATTTTGCTTTATTATAAAGGGGTATTATGATTGAAAACATTCGGTCATTTTTTATTGTACAATATGCTACATAGTTATCAAATTTTAGCAGCTATATATTGCACCTATCCGCTTTGTATTAATATTTCATTTATCCAAATATTTGATCTTCTTGCTTAAATAAAGGCCCACTGAGAACCTAGTCTTTATTTTTTGAAGTGAGCTATTCTAAGATTGACTTGTCAATTGTTCCAATTTCACAGACATATTTATTACAATCTCATAGCTTTCAATGAATACATTACACACAATAGCTTTTTAAAATTTTGCTTAATTCTATATTTTTCACGGCTAAAAAATCATTCGTTTCTGGCCTGTTAGTATCTTCAAATAGCACGGTCTTTAAATATTTATTTTGCCCATAGGACTTAATCTGAAACAAGGAGTACCCGTAATTTTTCATGAGGCCATTAAATGCATTAAAATTATTACTGACCAAATTCACCTCAACAATTATTGGTGGATACCACCTCTTAATAAGTTGCTCTGCTCCTTTCAACACCTGCATTTCATGGCCTTCTACATCTATTTTTATGGCAATGGGTGGATGTGTAAGGCTTGAAAAAATGGAATCCAGAGAGTCTAACGAAATAACTTCTTTTCTATCAAGTACATTATTTTGTAAAATAGCTGTATTTAATGAGCTATTATAAGACGATTCGTCAATATAGAATTCAGCAGTCCCATTCGTATCGGAAGCTCCCATCGAAATAATTTCATAATTTGAAAAGTGATTCATTGCGCATCGTTCGGAATTGATGGCATTGAGTTCTTGATTAGGCTCAATCATATACACCATTCTTCCCTCACTAAGCGCCAATAGGGAGCGTAACCCTAGATTGGCACCAACATCTACCCAGGGAGATGTTGGTGGCGAATGCTGTATTAGTAACTTTTCAATAAAGTTTAATGAGGGAGAATGCCATTTGTAGGACAGAGCAAATTGAGAAGTTTTAATATTTGAGCCATCTATCTTTGTACATACTTTCTTTCCATTAGCCAACAAAATTTCCCAATTGTAATTACGTGCTGGGAGGTGAATGAAGCGCACCATGAGCTTAATCAGCGCATAAGGGGCGCGTTCGAAAAAGTGATTGTAAAATTTCAAGCCTATATCCTTTCTGAGCAGCATACCTACTAGTTTCCCGAGGTTATTTCCGGCACCTAGTGCAATCAATTTTATTTTTTTTCTCATATGTAAGGGTATTAGTAGGTCCAAAAAAGCGAGCTTGTTCACAACAGCCGTTTAATGTGGTTCATGGGTAATTTTTTCGACAACACCCTGATCATCTATACTTTTCCCACTTATTCAGCAACTTATCTACCCACTTAAAAAAGAACCTAGGGATTTTATAGCGATTGATCCGCCTAGCCTGATCAATATTTTTCCAATGCGCTTGATAGTCAGCCAGAATCGTGGGAGGCAGTAACTCAGATAACACCTTTTTCCGTTCCTGCTGTTCCACCACTTTGCTAGTAGAACTTATACCGGTCATGTCAAAGCGTGTAACATCTATGTTACAAAATATAACTGGAACGTTGTTAAGACCAACTACGATCAAATACCATTTCCAGTCGGAAACAATCCGAAGGGTTTCATCATAGAGGCCATAGGTATCAAATAGCGACCGTCGGATATAGGCGGGAGAGTGGTTGATGGTACCCCTAAAAAAAGTAAGCATCGTAACTTTTTGGGAAGATGGTCGCCTATCGAAGTACAATTTTCCGTTGGTCAGTTCTTTGACCATATGCCCCACAATAATTGGTTCATTTTCAATTACATTCAGCATCTGGCTTGTAGTATCCTTTGATATCAGCCAATCACCCGAATTCAGAAACTGACAGTATTCACCCTTGGCCATTTGTATTCCCTTGTTCATGGCCTGATAAATGCCTCCGTCGGGTTCGCTTACCCAATAGGCGATTTTGGAGGCATATTCTTTGATCACCCCTATACTCCCATCGGTGGAGTCTCCATCAATAATAAGGTATTCGAATTCAGTGGAGGTTTGATTAATCACACTTTCAATGGTCTTCCTGAGCCCAGCGGAATTATTCAAATTAATTGTGATGATTGATAGTCTCATAGTATACAACACGAAAAGTATGCTTATTCCACCCTCAAGCATACTTTAACATTGAAAAGTTTTTATACGTAGCCAGATCTAGAAGTCACATCTAGTATACTTATAACTATGCACATTCATAAATTATGTTTGGCTAGGTAATCCTTTAAAAAACTTGTAAAAGCGGCAGCCTCATCAGCTTTTAGGTGAATTCCATCGGTCGTTTCGAACTGCCAGTCCTTTTTCGGCAGATAGACGTAGTGAGTGGGTGAGAAGTATTCCTTTATTTTTTTTGATACAAAACGGCATCTTACACTTTGTTGAAGAGTAGGGTTCACGGGCATTTCAAAGAAAATGATCCTCGTTCCCTCTTTTTGAAGTAAAGTAAGCTCTTGTTTTAATTGTAATAAGTGTGTTTCAATAATTGCTGTATCAGGTGGAAACGAATACTCTTTAATAAAATCTTGAAACACTCTTTCCTGAAACGGCGCATGATTAACTAGAGTACGTTCAGTAAAATTTGAAGTATTCACTTTATACCCCTTAATCACTCTTTTTATTTTATCGGTTAGCAATGCAATTGGTTGCTTTTCAGAGCGAAAGGCTTGAATATACTTTTTTAGCAAAAGATTAACTGGGTTAAGAACCGACTCCAGAAAGTCGGTTGAGCCATTCTTGAAATAAAAATTGGTTTCGAGTAAAAGTACTTTGGGCCGGTGCAAACTGTGGTTAATTATCTGCAATCCATCCTGTAAGCCCATCCCCCCAAAAGACAGGTTATAACAACTAGGCAGGCTATCCATGACGAGGCGGGCGGAGAGTGACGTTCCAACAATCGTAATGGATTGTGCCTGATGCTCCTCAAAAAGGTAACGTTCAGCCTTTACAAAATTATCTTGATTTTGGTTTTGTGATATGCTCCATTTGGGATTTAAGTGCAGCAGAAGTTCGTATAAACCAAAAAGTAGTAGAAATAGTATGATTACTTTTTTAATCATACTTTAAAACTGAAAATAGATAAAGGTACCTGCTGTTCCGCTGTTAAAAAATATTAGGAACAGTAGTAAAGCAAATAGACCGTATTCAAATTTTCTCCAATAAACCTGGCTTCTTCTCCCCTTCCCCCATGTCCCATACACATGATAGATAAGAATGGGACTTGAGTAAGCGAGAATATGCAGGAACAAATGGGAATCAAAAGCAAGGGAGGTTTTTGAAAACATGGTTTGTAAGTATAGCAAAACGTGGGCGAAGGGCAATCGAAAGAGCAACCACGCAAACGTAACCACCAGAAAAACGAAGCCTGAATAGGCCAAACTGCTATAACGGCCATGGTCTATACGCAATGTTTGGAAGAAGAACCGTTCGGTACTAAGAAAAATACCATGCATAAAGCCCCATACTAAATAACTCCATGCCGCCCCGTGCCAAAGGCCGCCCAGTGCCATGACAATAAACAGGTTTAAATAAGTGCGGACCCTTCCTTTATGGCTACCACCCAATGGGAAATACAAATATTCCATTAGAAAAGAAGACAGGGAAATATGCCATCGTTTCCAAAAGTCTTTGAAAGAGGAAGCTGCATATGGGAAGTTGAAATTAATATGCAGTTTATATCCAAATAGTCCTGCAAGCCCTATAGCAATGGAAGAGTAGCCCGCAAAATCAGCAAAAATCTGGCAGGAGTACCCTACCAGTAAAAAAAACAAATCAAGGGGTTTGTAAGACAGGAAATAAGGGTATTCAATCCAAAAGGTAAATTCTTTGAGGTTGTCGGCCACAACCATCTTCAAGAAGTAGCCAATAACTAGATTGCGAAAACAAAATTCCCAGTCAATCTTAGAAAATAACTTAGTGCGGATTTGTGGCATGAATTCCTGTGCTTTTACAATAGGCCCGGCAATAAGTTGAGGAAAAAAGGCAATATATAGATAGGTACGAGTCAGGTGTTCTCTGAAAGTGGGGGCCACGATTGGACTTTCAAGGCGTTGCGGATCCTTGAAGACATCTATCATAAGGCTGATGCCCTGAAAAGTATAAAAAGAAATACCTAAAGGAAGCGGAATTGAAATTAAATAATCTACAATTGGTTGATCAAATTCAAAAAATGACCGAGCAAAGAGCGGGCTATATTTAAAAAATAGAAGAATAACGAGATTAGCGATTACACCTAGCGTTGCGTACAGGCGTCTATATTCTGTTGCCTGGTAGTTGACCCTAAAGCTTGTAGTGGCATTGATGGAGATGGAAAAAGCCAGCAACGCCAGTAGGGTGATATCGTGAAAGGCATAAAAAACTGAACTGGCCACTATTAACGTACTTTTCTGGTACCCACAAGATGGTGCCAGATAATAAATTACAAACGTAATTGCCAGGAATGCAATAAAGATGTAACTGGTAAAAAGCACTTAAGTGAGGCAGTTTGATATTTTCAAAAATTTGTAATAAGCAATAATATCAACGACCACTTCATTTCAATCATTCCAGGACTTTTCTTCAATTATACATTTTTCCCACTTGTATGTTTTTCGGATTCCTTCTCGAAGCCCTGTTAGCTGAAGATTCGTAATCAGGGATCTTAGTAAATTGGTATCTAAAAAAATATTCTGTACATCACTAGTTACTGTTTCTATATATCTAATTTCAAACTCTTTTTCAATC
The DNA here is from genome assembly GCF_014202275.1 of Rhabdobacter roseus. Lineage (GTDB taxonomy): Bacteria > Bacteroidota > Bacteroidia > Cytophagales > Spirosomataceae > Rhabdobacter > Rhabdobacter roseus. The sequence goes on from NZ_JACHGF010000002.1 coordinate 421,860, forward strand.
TCCTTAATTAGGGTAATTATCACATTAATTGAAACACTTTGACCGCTACCAATATTAAGAGTTATATTTTTGTGGCCATGAATCAGAAGTTTGTGCATGATTTTTACGGCATCTTTTACGTAAAGATAATCTTTTTCCTGATGCCCATCTCCCCACACTTCCAGCGTTTCCTGATGGATTGCTTTACGGATGGCTATATTAATTAACCCCTGCACATCTGACCGATGGTAATCGCCGTAAACATTTGAAAGTCTGGGGATTAGATATTCAATACCATGATGCCTGTGAAACAGCTTGATGTATTGCTCAATGCTCCATTTTAAAATACCGTAGGAACTGATCGGGTCGCATACTTCTGATTCTTTCTTAGCAAGAGATAACGGAGCGTTACCATACAAGGCTCCAGCCGAAGAAACATACATAATAAAAGTACATTTGTAGTTTCGCATCGTTTCCAGCAAGATAATAGTAGAACCTAAATCGTTATTGATGTCATCAAATATAGTTTGATTGGAAATGACAGGAACAGTAGAACTTGCCAGATGGAATACTTTTGAAAATTTATGCTCCCTAAAAAGTGAATCAAGCAAAGCTGTATCCCTATAGTCGCCATCTATGTACTCTAATTCTGGGTGCTGAATTACAAATAGGGGAGCATGACGACTCACAATTACCAAATGAAATTCATCTAAGTAGCCTTCCTCACAGAGATGTTTAACGAAGTTTGTTCCTATAAAACCAGTACCGCCAATAAGTAAAATATTTTGCATAGAAATTCTTTATATTTTTGAACAACTAGCGCAATATGTTTCAAAATTCATTTCAACAATTATCAATTAAAGAGGCAAGCTCTTTCTTGTAAACCTCTACTCCACCATATAATTCTAAAGCCAGGTTACGGCAATTTTGAGCTATAATTATGGCTTCTTCAGGGCTAAGGCTCATCATAAATTCAATACCTCTGGCCAAATCACGCGCATCGCCATAAATAGCTCGATAACCCGTTTTCCCAGTATGCACAAGATCCCTACCCAAACCAGTTTCAAAGGCAACTACTGGTGTACCGCACATTATAGCCTGATTGGTCATGGTGGGCCCTGAGTCCTCCAGCGTGGGGCAAATAAACATATCAGCCGCTTGGTAGGCTTTGATAAGTAGCTCTTCATTAAGATTACCTACCAGCTTCATATTCGGAAAGTTCAATGGCAGAATAGTTGAGCCTGCAACAAGTAGCGTAATTTTTTCCTGATTGACTAACGCTAACGCTTCAAGAAACAGGTGCATCCCTTTGCGTTTGTCTTCCAGTGAAGTTGCTCCAAAAAACAACACGCGGTTTTCCGAAGGAATAGAAAATTCTGATTTGGCTGATTTTTTATCTCCAGGGCAGAATTTCTTCTCATCTACAAAGTATCCCGGTAATTTGACAATTCTTTTATCCCTGAACAATACTGAAGCCTCAGCCCGCTCGTAATCATTCTGTGAGAATACACATATAGTCGCCTTAGGAGTAATATATTTTTTTTTAAAGGCGAGATTCTCACGGGCCTTCCACTTTTTATCAGGATTGAGGATAGCAGGACAAGCATCGCAGGTGATTGCAAAATTTTTGCAATCCCATGGAAAATGGCATCCCCCGGTTATAGGAGCATTATCCAACATGAGCCAAACGATAAGTGCTCCGGTAAGCTGGTGAAGTTCATTTACTAATTTAGTATTGATAAAACTATTTACCCAGTGAATAAATATAACATCAGGCTTGTTAGGCATTAACGCGAGAATTGTTTTGGCTGATACCGTCGAAAATTGTTCGTAAATACCGTAATAATATCGATTTATGTCTAAATCTACCTTGGACCATTCCCTTTTAACAACGCGACGTGAAATTTTGGCCCACGTTTTTTCAGTCTTTTTTGAAGGGTATCTAATTATTTTGGGGTCTTGAGTACGTACATCCTTGACAATAAGGGAGGATTCATATCCCATATCAAGTAACATATTATTAAAATTTACAGCGAACTTACCAGCACCGCCATAATCCATTGCTGACAAATTCAAAATAACTTGGCTATTCATTCTTTTAAAGTAGTCTACTAGACTGTAAGATTTTAATTGTTTTTAAAGTAGCTTTTTTCAGGAATGATCTTTTTCGTCGATTTAGTGTTCGTTCGAATAGATAACGGTCAAAGAACCGATCAATCCCGAAGGATTTGTGCCGTAAGGGTAGATTTAAATTGAAAGTAGGCATATTGGCCTTGGAATCTCGCACGTTGAAGGTATGCGTGGCGTTTTCATCAAAACCTATATTGGAGATAAGATTGCGGGCGGGAATGATGCCGTAGCTACCATGGTACAAGCAACAAAAATACCATTGAAAATCCCAAACATCTTGTCTGACCTCTACAAAATAGTCGTCAAACTCACGAGCAAAATGGTAGAAGTACAAATCATTGTTAAGTGCCTTCCTTACTCTTTCTTTTCCTTCGCTGGTATGCCACCCGCTAGCCTGGTAGTCAAACTTATCCCAAGCCCGCCGCCAAGTAGCCCAACCCCAGGTATTAGGCAAAACTGAAAATAGGTACGATCGGCTTTTGTCTCTCCATATAAGTACTGGGTTTGTACCACTCACAATGGCGACCCGGGGATCGTGCTTATAGGTATTGAGTACTTCGGCACAATATCCAAAAAAACTGGGGTCGGGCAAACAATCATCTTCCAGTATTATTCCCTGCTCAACGTGTTTGAAAAACCAGGTAATAGCCTCAGCGGGGCCGTAGCCACAGCCCCGGTTCTCCTGCCGAAAATACGTTTTTACCTCACAGGGCCAGTCGATCTGGTTAATGACCGCCCGGGTATCCGCACAATTCTGCACGTCATCGGGGCGGTCGGGCCGTGGGCCATCGGCTGCTATGAACAGTTGCTTTGGTTTAACTTTTCTGATCTCATCAAGGGTTCTCTGTGCCGTATGAGGACGATTAAATATAATGAGTAATACGGGTGTTTCAAACATCTAGGACAACTAATTAAACAACACTTTCCTAATTTTTTTAATCAGCTTGTACACAAGTACTAATATACCGTACATCGTTTTACGGCTTCTGTACCATTCCATGATCACCATATCTCTCTCCCGTTGCTTCCAATATTCATAATCAACGATCACACGATCGGGCAAATATCTGCTAAGTATCGAATCTATTTCACGCTGTGAGCTTTCTGTGGGTTTTGAACTCCGGCCACTCATATCATAATAACAAAGCGGCCAGTTCACGTACCGGGTAGTACAGTTTCCAACGATGATGGCTTTGATCCAGAATTCATAATCGGAGTGGATGCGGTTTTCTTCGTTATATAGTCCATACTTTTCGAACAAACTTTGCCTGATGAGCGTGGATTGGTGTCCGATTGTTCTTTTGTAAAAACTTTTCATGGATAATTCGGGAGAGTACTTTACTTCCTCAAAGCGTGTATTTAAGTAGCTCAGGCAGGTATTGAAATAGATGATATCTTCGCCGGTACATTCAGTCAGGGCTTTACAGAGGCTGTTCTCTGTTAACCTGTCTCCTGAGTTAAGGAACAGGAAATACTCACCCTCAGCCATCCTTATACCTTTGTTCATATCGGCATAGATTCCTGTCTTTGGTTCGGAAATCCAATTACTTAACCCAGTCTGGTACTCCTTTATTATATCAAGGCTTCCATCCAGGGACTGCCCATCTACGACCAGGTACTCGCATTCGTCAGTGAGTTGAGGGATGACACTTCCGATAGTTTGCCGCAGCCCTTCGGCATTGTTCCAATTGATGGTAATGATGGAGATTTTTTTCAAGGAATTTCTATTCTTTTTTAAGCAAAAGGACCTAATAGTTGCTTAGTAAGACTTTTAAATTTTACATAATTTTTGAAACCTATAATTACAATCATTAACATTAATAATTACAATCAGTAACATTAAACCTCTATATCATTAAAGTATAGTTTATTTTATATTCTCAACTTCTTTACCATACCAGACCTGCCAGGGTACATCTACGCTTATCGCTTTTCCATGACCCATATACATGCCCAGAAACATACTGGGGTTCGCACTGAAAGTACCAATAAAAAGTTCTGAATTTTTCAGCACCTCAATGTTAGCGATAAGTTTTACAGTATCATTGTAAATTTCTGTCCGATTTTTGGAAAAAAAATCGGTATGCGCGTATCCTCGTTCTTTCGGTTGGCACAATGTATGTATAGTCCAACTTGAATATTTGTTTCTAATTTCTTCTATGACAGTAAAATCGTCAGTTAGAACAAAGGCATCTCTTAAATCCGAATTTTCGGCGGCTTTTCGAAGGTAGATACCAGTGTTCTTAAAATCAATTTCCTGATGCTTATCACCTCGCCGAATCTGAAATCCAAGGTATTTTTCCGGCAGATATAAGCTTCCGGTGTATTTATCAACGATTTGTTGGGTACCGCTATTAAGTTTCCAAACCATTCTAGCAACTATCCGGCAAGCATCCTGCAAATCACCGTCTATACCTAATTCAGGTATATTGAATTGGACGTGCTCCAATTTACGATTTAGAATTTCGTCTAATAGGTCAAAAGTAATAAAATCGACGCCTAGCTTCTTTTTAAGCAGATAAAGCGTAAGCTCATATTTTGCTAATCTGTACAGCCTTCTGGGCTTAGTAATACTAAAATCGTAATTTATTTTTTCCCTTCTGTCAATCCGGTCTAGTACCTGTCCTTTGGTTTCTAGGCAGAAAGGCTCAAAATAATCTTCCCACCCATGTACAAAGCGAAAGTTGGCACTACTGGAATGCAGTACAAACCTAATCCGGTTCTGCAGACAGTATAACACGGCCAGAATCAAAAGATTAATTTCAGAAAAGAAACCAGCGTGGAGTCCAACTCCATATGACAGGCTTTTGGCGTATGAATTGTTAAGCAGCTTGTATTCTTTTTTCAAATCTGAATCCATTGAACTACGACCTGTAGGCCGGGGGGGGCAAGCATTTACCATCTACTTAAGAAAGATTAACCCTTCAGTTTCGTATACGAACTCTCTTCCGGTTTTTGAAATAATTCCTTTTGTATTGATTTGTAAAGCTTTAGGGTAACTAGCCCAAATTTGAATGTTGGGGAGTGCAAAATCAAATGTCAGGTAGAACTCCCCTGACGTCAGTCCTTCGGGCAAGGTTATAGTTTCCCTCATTTGAAAAGCCCCCTTTTCGTAAAGGCGGGTGGTACCGTAGTAGTGACCGGGACTATAAAAGGCCACCTGTCGCTCGTGTTTGTCGAAAAAACGTACCTCTAGAGCTATTTGCTCGGATACCTGAATCTCACCGCTGACGTCTACCTGAAGAAAGTTATCAGCGAGCAGGAGCTGGTTTCCGGCACTGCCGTTTACAGCTATGCTATTAATCCTTATGTGGGGATGGGAATAAGTCTGGGCGTCGATGATCAGGCCGTTAACTGGTAATTCATCAGCGGCCAGGTATTTTTTAAGTCCATCCTGCACGGAACCTGTAAAATACGTTGTTCCATTCTTTAATACGAGTACTCTGCTGCATAAACTCTCAATAGCCGACATATTGTGGCTTACAAAAAGTACAGTTCGTCCGTCGTTCCGGCTTACGTCTTGCATCTTCCCAATGGCTTTCTTTTGAAACTCGGCGTCACCTACCGCCAGTACTTCGTCAACCACTAGGATTTCAGGTTCGAGGTGGGCCGCTACAGCAAAGCCCAGCCGGACTGTCATACCGGAAGAATACCGCTTAACCGGCGTGTCGATGTAGCGTTCGCAGCCAGAAAAATCTATTATTTCGTCAAGTTTGGAACGGATCTCTGCCTTGGTCATACCAAGAATAGCTCCATTCAGAAAAATATTTTCCCGGCCGGTAAGCTCCGGATGAAAACCAGTACCTACTTCCAGCAGGCTGCCGATGCGACCATCGTAGTCAATGCGCCCATTTGTTGGACCCGTAACCTTAGATAGTATCTTAAGTAGAGTAGATTTTCCTGCGCCGTTTTTTCCAATTACTCCCAGTACTTCACCGGCCATTACCTCAAAGTTAATGTCTCTAAGTGCCCATACGTATTCGCTGGATCCTTTGATGCTTCGGTCATTGGCTTCACCAATTTTAAGAAAAGGATCCTCCTTTCCCCGGATCTCATACATCCAGCGTTTAAAATCATTTCGAAGGGTGCCGGTTCCGATTGTACCTAATCGATACTGTTTGGAGAGGTTTTGTACTTTAATAATTGGTTTCATATTTCCATTGAATATCCGCTATACGGTATCCATAAAATTTTTCTCTGTTTTATTAAATACCACCAGGCCTATAAGAAAGGCCAGCAGGGTAAATAGGGTAGAATAAGCCAGTAGTTCCCAGGAAAGCGTACCTGTCCCAAAAAATCCATACTTGAATGTTTCGATAATGCCGCTCATGGGGTTAGCCAGCATTATTGGTTTGTACTTATCGGGTACCGCAGACAGGGGTAATATGACTGGTGTAGCGTACATGAGCAACTGTACACCAAAGTCTACGAGGTACTGTAAATCGCGGTACTTTACTGTCATGGCGGAAACCAGCATTCCGAGTCCTAATCCCATAAAGCCCATTAGTACGATCAATAATGGCAAAAGCAGGAGGGCACTGGTAGGTTTCAGATCATACCCGGTTAGCGCATAATAGGCATAGATAAACAGAAACAGAAAAAGCCCGATACCAAACTGAATAAGGTTACTGATGATTATGGATAAAGGAGTTACCGCCCTGGGAAAGTAGACTTTCCCAAAGAGTGTTGCGTTGGCGGTAAAAGTTGTGGAGGTTGTTTTAAGGCAATTGGCGAAGTAGTTCCAGGCTGTTACCCCTGCCAGATAAAAAAGGATGGGGGGCACGCCATCGGTTGAAAGTTTGGCCATACCCCCAAATACAATCGCCAGCACGGCAGTCTGGAACATAGGCTGAATTAAAAACCAAAGAGGGCCCAGTACCGTCTGTTTGTACTTGGCTACAAAGTCTCTCCGTACAAAAAGCATTAGCAGATCACGATAACGCCAGATTTCCTGCAGCCGCAGGTCAAACAGGCTATCTTTGGGTAGTATAGAATTAGCGTATTCCGTTGATTGTGTACTCATTCCTGTGTTTACGTGTTTACTGAGGTACTATAAGCTACGCCACTACCCGATCCTCAACGGGCAATAGGGCCAGGTTTTTCCAATACCAGTCAACGGCTTGTTTAAGGCCTTCATCCAGACTGTACTGTGGCGCGTACCCCAGGTGTTTGACCGCCTTATCAATAGAAGCAAAAGAATGGGGAATATCTCCTGCCCGTGCCGGACCGTACGTAATAGCTATGTCGGCCACTTGCTCATCAAATACAGCCAGGTACTTTTTCAGACAGTCGACCAGCTCATTCAGTGTGGCTCGTCCCCCGTAGGCTACATTATAGATGGTATTCAGGGCATTTGTATTTTGGGTACTCAGTGCCAGTATATTGGCCTGAATTACATTTTCGATGTACGTAAAATCCCGCGAATATTCCCCGTCTCCGTTGATCACCGGCGACTCATGCCGCATCAATTGCATCACAAACTTCGGAATCACCGCCGCGTAGGCTCCGTTGGGGTCCTGACGGCGGCCAAATACGTTGAAATAACGGAGTCCAATGGATTCGAGACCGTAGGTTTTATAAAACACATCCGCGTAGAGCTCATTAACGTACTTGGTAACCGCGTAGGGTGACAGGGGCTTGCCGATTTTATCTTCGACCTTCGGCATGGAAGTGGAATCTCCGTAGGTAGAAGAGCTGCAGGCATAGACAAAGCGTTTTACTCCTGCGTCTTTGGCCGCAACGAGCATATTCAGAAAACCGGATATATTGACGGCATTCGTGGCGATAGGATCCGCGATAGACCGGGGAACCGACCCCAACGCGGCCTGATGCAATACATAATCAACTCCGTCCACGGCGCTCTGACAGTCAGCCAATGATCTAATGTCTCCTTCCAGCAGTTGAAAAGCCGGATTAGCAAGGTGATGTGCTACATTTTCCCTTTTCCCCGTTGAGAAATTATCTAGACACCGAACTTCATTATGGGAAGCCAAAAGTGCTTCGCATAGGTTGGACCCAATGAAACCTGCTCCGCCTGTAACCAAAATTCGTTTAGTATGAATCATTTGCTCTGTTTTCTTACTAGAAATATTCTTTTTATTCATTTAAGCTAATAATGCGGGCAGCAAAGCAAAAAAAAGCAACTGATTCCCAGTCAGTTGCCATAAATAATGATTATTAATACTGATAAGCATATATTGATAATAAATGGTGTGAATGGATGTACGGGTCCGACTTGTAGAACTATTTTACTATTACGTGCTTTACTATGTGCCCTTTTCCCTCGCCTTTTTCTACCGGGCGGAGCCGCCGTTTCGGGAAATCTTCACGAACTTATTCACGTTAAAATAATCATTTTTGGCCTTGAATTAATAAAGTACAAGACCAAATACCCGTGCTTTCAAAAATCATTGGCCACTACCATTTCCAAGGGCAAAGTACCCTCAAAGGGGTGTTTACCTACTGGTAGCTTCACCATAGGATGGTAGTCGCCCAGCAAGGGCGCTATAGCCGCATTCCGTATATGGTGTACAATTTCAATCGACTGGCGCGCCTCCTCTACCCCAAAGCCTTCGCCCAGCAGGATGTGCTGATAACTGGATGTATGCAAGTCGGTAAACCCATTACTGAATTCAATTGCTTCACCATCCATGGTAATGGAGCGGAAGGTACTTTGGCCTTTCATTTTAATACCCTCAGGCAAGGTATCGTGATTGATGGAAAGGAACCAGCGCACGCGCGCTTTTTCAAAAACCAGATAGCCTGCTGCGCGATCATAGGTATGAAGGTGCACAATGTTTTCTTTCACTTCACCAAATACCCAGGAGAGCATGTCATAAAAATGGACTCCGATATTAGAGGCAATACCGCCCGATTTACTGACATCCCCCTTCCATGAAGTGTAATACCAATGCCCCCTGGAAGTAAGGTAAGTAAGATCGACATCGTACATTTTTTCGGGGGGGGCGTTCTGTATCTTTTCTTTTAAGGCAATGATACTCGGATGCAAGCGGAGCTGTAGAATGGTATAGATGCGATTACGCGTTTCGCGTTCGATGTCGGATAGAGCATCCAAATTCCAGGGATTTAGCACCAAGGGTTTCTCGCAAATGGCATCTGCTCCCCGCCGAAGGGCCATCCGGATGTGAGAATCGTGGAGGTAGTTAGGGGTGCAAATGCTAACAAAATCCAGATTAATTCCTTTTTCCCGCTTAAGCTTTTCAAGGTGGCGATCAAACCGCTCGAATTCCACAAAGAAATCGGAATTGGGAAAGTAGCTGTCCATAATGCCTACACTGTCGAACTTATCCAAAGCGGCCAACAAATTATGACCTGTTTCCTTTATAGCTTTCAGGTGCTTGGGGGCAATATAACCAGCCGCTCCCAGAAGGGCAAAGTTTTTCATCGTATGAACAAGATTGATTGGGATATTAAGGGGAGCATTGCCTATTAAACAATACCTTTCTTAAGGCAAGAATTACACCTATTAAGGTATCTAACATTCTAATATTCTTAATGAAATAGTCCAAACAGTAACTAGTAAATCTATCATTGCTTAAATCGAGGTCTTGGGCTATCTTCAAACAGAAAATTCTTGATTTAGCTCATTTCCCCTTCAACCTTCTGTCTAAAGCATTGAGTGGCTTGTCAAGAAATTTTTGAGGGAAATTATGTAAGCGATTTGCGTAGGGTAATGCATCGTCATAACGACCGGCTTGTACTAATGCTTGTGCGCACCTAAGCGTAAAAAGTGGGTTTTGAGGATATTTGTCAGCAAGCGGTTTGAAGCAGGAGACAGCTTGTGCAGGCTGATTCTCACGGTTTAAATAAATTTGACCTAAATAAAGAGCGGTTTCTGTCCTAGTGAAATTTCCCTGACGTATTGCTACTTCCATCTGCCTAATACCCAGCACCATATCCCCACTTTCAAAAAAATACAATAATGGTTTTGATAAGGGATATTCCATTTTATATTTTTCTATACAGTAATTATACATACCGGTTGAAAAATAGAACTCTGGTTTTATCTCAAGAATTTTAGTTCCTTTATTTAGATAGCTATACGCATTTTTCGCTTCTCCGATTGCTTCTGTCGTCTTTCGATCGTAATAGTACTTCATGGCTAAATAGCTGTGGGCTGCCAATGAAAAAAAAATACCTTCCGAATCATTTTCATTGCGGTCCAGCATTTTTTTCGATAAAAGAATAACTTGGTTCATATAGTTCACATACTGCGTAGATGCGTATGGGTTTTTTTTAAGAGGCATGTATTGCCAATAGGTTTGCATGGCTTTAAGGAATGGCACTGCCGGGTGTTGAGGATATTTACTATTTACATGATGAATATATTTTTCAGCCTCAATAAATTCATAATTATAAATTTTATCCGTTGCTTTTAATAGAACTTGCTCAAGACTGAGAGTCTTGAGCACTTGCGACCATGAGGGTATTGGAGAGAATAGACAAAGAATGATGCAGAGTTTTTTCATGGGCTTAAGGGCATATAATGCAGTTATTATTGTTGCTATTTAATGTTATTGAAATAGGGGTGGTGTTATAAATCTTATCCCGCATCGGTAGACATACCGTAGTAGTAGGAACTATGGGAGCGGGCGCCGGACGGGTGTTCTGCTTAGAAATATCAATATTTACACTGTAGTCCTTACTAACTTAATTATTTATTATAATTGGGCTATTTATAGATCCGTGAATCAGGCTATAAAGCCCGATAAGCGATAAAATTTCGTCATTTGCTTCGAGAGTACAGAAAGCTATATGGTGGTTTGCCTTATTCACTCATAACCTTCCAGATCTCACCGTCCTTTAGCTCATACTTTTCTCCACTCTCCGGGCAAATAGCTAAGCCCTGGTCGTCAAAAAACAAGCGGTGGCCATACTCCCCTACCCAACCCATTTGCCTACCGGGATTTCCCACAACTAGAGCGTAAGGAGGAATTGACTTGGTAACCACCGTACCCGCCCCAACAAGGGCGTAAGACCCAATATTGTTTCCACATACAATGGTGGCATTGGCCCCGATACTTGCGCCTCTACCGACCTGGGTTTTTTCGTACTTTCCCCGACGGTTAATCGCCGATCGGGGATTACTAATGTTCGTAAAAACGACCGAGGGGCCCAGAAAAACATCATCCGCGCAGGTAACTCCTGTATAGATGGATACGTTGTTTTGTACTTTCACGTTATTTCCCAGTACCACGCCGGGGGATACTACCACATTTTGGCCAATGTTACAGCGCTCCCCCAATATACAGTGGGGCATAATATGGGAAAAGTGCCAAATTTTAGTTCCTGAACCAATGGTACAACCTTCGTCTACTATCGCCGTAGGGTGAATAAAAATCGTTTCCATTATTTGAGCTTTCTAAAATAATCAAGGATCGATTCGCAGATGTACTCAATTTGGACATTTGATAGCTCTGTATGCATGGGCAGTGAGATGACGCGCTGGCATAAATCTTCAGTCACGGCCAGGTCGCCTACGACCCTTCCTATACTTCGGTAGGCCGGCTGTCGGTGCAGGGGTTGGGGATAATAGATCATACTTGGAATCTTTTTTCGGCTTAGGAATTCCCGCAACCCCTCCCGCTGCCCCAGCGGCACTTTCAGGGTATATTGGTTAAATACGTGGGTAGAAGCAGGCGAACGGTAGGGTATTTCTAATTCCTCAATGGGTCCGAAGGCCTGATCGTATCGAGCCGCTACCTCCTGGCGCGCCCGCTGGTATTCATCTAGCTTTTTGAGCTTTTCGAGTAGGATAGCAGCCTGTAGCGTGTCCAGCCGGGAATTGATTCCTACGGTTTCGTGAAAATACTTTCGGGCTTGTCCGTGATTGGCCATCATCTTTACCCGCGCTGCCAGCCGGTCATCATGGGTGTATACAGCGCCTCCATCCCCAAAGCACCCCAGGTTCTTGGAGGGAAAAAAGGAGGTAGTACCCAAATTACCCATGGTGCCTGCCGCTGCTTTTTCGCCCTGGCTGAAGGTATACCAAGCCCCGATGGCCTGCGCGGTATCCTCAAGAACGGAAATTGAATACGCCCGGCACAAGTCCAAAATTCCCTGCATGTCAGCACATTGACCAAACAGATGGACCGGAACCACGAGCCGGGTCCGGGGGCTGAGGGCCTCTTCTACCAAAGCCCGGTTGAGCATAAACGTCCGGGGATCCACGTCAACGATAACCGGGCTAAGCCCAAGCAAAGCAATTACTTCGACCGCTGCCACGTAGGTAAAGGCGGGGACGATGACCTCATCGCCGGCCTTTACATCCAGCGCCATCATGGCTAACTGGAGGGCATCGGTCCCGTTGGCACAGGAAATCACATTTTTGACGCCTAGATAGCTGGCTAACTGATTCTCGAAGGTAGTCACCTGCGGTCCACGAATAAAAGAGGCGGCATCAATGCATTCCTGTAGGGCCTTGTCCACCGCAGGTTTGATCTTTTGATATTGTTTTTTAAGATCTACCATTTCAATGGCCTCCATGGTCGTTGATACGGCCCCATCAGGTATGTGAACCTTTTCCAATTTACTTAAAAATAAGTGTGTGTATAGTAGGTGTGTGCATAGTATATTGCAAACAAGAAAATTAAGAAATCGCCCCTTACTTACTCCGGGCTTTATAAATCAATATATTTTTGAGAATTCTTAGAGCATACCTTAAGTCGGTTCGGAACGGCTCTCGTTCGTACGCTTCCAAGTAGTCCAGCTCCGACTGTACAATAGCCTCAAAGGTTTTGGGCAAATCGGCGTAAAAAGGCGGCAATAAACCGGGCCGGTGCTTCATCCGGATTTGTCGGGCTTGTTCAGGATATAAGCTCAGGTAATGCTCACTGAGTGGCCTAACCCCTATGAGTTTAAGGTCGCCCCGCAACACATTGTAGAGCATCGGTATTTCGTCGATCCAGTAGCGGCGCAGGACCCTCCCCCCGGTACTTACCCGGAAATCATTTTTGAATTTTCCGTCCTCGTCAAGCCCATTCAACTGGTGTAGGTATTCCTGCACGTACTCCGCGTAGGGATGCATGGAGCGGAATTTATAAACATCAATTTTCCGAGCTCCTTGTCCTATCCGTTGCGTCTTAAACAGAAATCCCTCACTGGGAGTAGGACTCACCTTACTAGGTACCTTAACGAGATTTTTAGTGGTGAGAATTGTTGTTTCGTGCTTATTTTCAAGAATGGTCACTATAGTAAAGCCCGCATACAACAAACGACCCATGATTTCCGCTTTAGAAATATCCACAGGCACATTCAGTAGGCGGGATATTTTCCGAAACCCTTTCAATTTAGGTAGTACGCGTCGACCTAAAAAATGAATGGGGTAGTAGGTGTAAAAGAACGGTTGGGGGTACTTTTCCTTTAGCTCTGTTTTAATATTTTCGGCGGTGCGAATCCTGAAGGCAAACAAACAGTCGTCAGGAAGTATATTTCGAACATGCTCAAAAAGGAGGTTCGGATTATGAGATTTAAGCAGCAGCGCATCCAGATACAAATGGCTTATGTCCTTTACCTCCCCCCGTAGAATCTCATCTAGGTGACAACAAGTCCAGGATTCCTGATGGGCAAAAGGTAGTAACGAAGCAGGTAGGTTGGTTGTACACTTCTTGCTCGAAATGACATCAACGCGGTACATGTCCTCTTTCTCAGCCCACCAGCCGGTAAACAGCTGTAATTTCAACATAAGGGTGGATAAAATCCGGTCACTAGAGCCGAAGATCAACGCGATTTTTATCAAAAATTGATTTAATATCAAAAATGACCGAGCTTCCATTCTTTTTGTAGCGGTCCAGATCTAACACTTTGAATTGATCATGCGCCACGGCCACGATAATTCCATCGTACTGATACGGATCGGGTTGGCATAGCAAAGCGACGCCGTGCTCCTGAAATACCTCTTTTTCGGAAGCCCAGGGATCATGAATATCTACTTCTAGCCCAAAGTCAACTAGCTCCCGGTAAATGTCTATTACCTTGGTATTACGGGTGTCAGGGCAGTTTTCCTTAAACGTGAAGCCCAAAATAAGAATCCGGCTTTGCTGAAGAACCAGGTCGTTAGCAATGAGCCTTTTAAGTAATTTTTTAGCCACAAAAGCGCCCATGCGATCGTTCACCAAGCGCCCCGAGGCAATGACCTGGGGGTAGTAGCCTAGGCTTTGTGCTTTGTGAACCAGGTAGTATGGGTCAACGCCTATGCAATGTCCCCCCACCAGGCCGGGCGTGAATTTCAGGAAATTCCACTTGGTACCCGCCGCTTCCAGTACCTCGTGGGTGTCGATCCCCATCCGGTCGAACATGAGGGCTAGTTCGTTTATAAAGGAAATGTTAATGTCCCTTTGGGCGTTTTCGATGGCTTTGGCGGCCTCAGCGACTTTAATGGAGGGAGCCATGTATGTTCCGGCCTCGATGATGGAACCGTACAACTGATCGACAAATTCAGCAGTCTCAGGAGTCGAACCAGAGGTAACCTTCCGGATTTTGGTTAGTGTCCGTTCTTTATCTCCAGGGTTGATGCGTTCGGGGGAATAGCCGCAGAAAAAATCCTGGTTGAAGGCCAGGTGGCTGTGCTTTTCCAGCAGCGGTACGCAGTCTTCTTCGGTACATCCCGGATAAACCGTTGATTCGTAGATGACCAAATCGCCTTTTTTAAGCATCTTTCCTACGGTGACGGTTGCTCTTAGTAAGGGTGCCAGATCCGGCAACTTAAAATGATCAATGGGGGTGGGAACGGTGATGATGTAGACGGTACATGCCTCCAGATCTTCGGCCTGATGGGTAAAGGTTAAATGTATAGCGGACTGAATATCCTCTTTTTCGGTTTCCCTGGTAAAATCGACTCCCATGGAAAGCTGGCCAATTCTATCTCGATTGATATCAAAACCAACGACCTGGTATTTCTTACCAAATTCCACCGCCAAGGGTAACCCGACATAACCCAACCCAACAACTCCTATTTTGATAGTATCCTCCTGCATTGAAAGTTGCATGCTAAAATAAACCTAGATAAAGTGTGCGTATAGTGATAAATGGTAATCAACTCATTAAATGCTTATTCCCTCAGCTTCTGGTAATAACCCGAGCCAACCAATTTTTAGGCTTTTCCTTACTCCCGTAGTAACCCTCTTTGCCGTAGCCATAACCATATCCGTATCCATAGCCATAATCGGAAAGATTTTTGTAATTGACCGCGTTGAAGATGAGTGCCATGGACTTGAATATTTTCTTTTTATGAAGCTCAGAAATGGTAGAGAGGTACAGCTTGGGGGTAAACTGGTGTCGAATGATATAAAGGCCCACTTCCGCGTATGGAGCCAACAGGTAGGCATCGGTTACTAATCCATAAGGCGCAGTATCAATCAAAATGTAATCAAAGGAATGTCGCGTATTCTCGATAAATTCCTTGATCCGCCCATTAGCCAATAACTCTGATGGATTGGGAGGAATAGGGCCACTGGGGACCATGTACACACCATCGATCGCAGTCCGCTGTATAACCTCCTCTTCAGTGGCTTTACCGATAAGGTAGGTTGACATCCCCAGTCGATTCTTTATACCTACGTATTCGTGAATGGTGGGCTTTCGTAGATCCAAGCCCAGAATCAAAACTTTTTTGTCCAGGTAAGAGAGTGCGGCGGCAATGTTCAGTGTAACGAACGTTTTACCCTCGCCACCCGTGGAGGAAGTCAGCAGGATGGTACGGGCGTAGCCGGTTCCTTTTTCGGCCAGCAAATACTGCAAATTAGAACGGATCATCCGTATTTGTTCACTGACGTGGGAGCGGTTAGCCAAATTAATAATTTCTCCCAGGTTTTCTTTGGGTTTTAGTCCAATTTCGCCAAACACGGATAAACCCGTTTTTTCTTCAATTTCTTTTTTAGACTGTACCGTATGCGTAAGTGCTTCCTTAATAAAAAGAAAAGCAATGGGAATCGCTAGTCCAATTAAAAGAGCCATCGTGTAGATGCTTTTTCGATCGGGTTTGATGGGGCCACCCGTAGAATAGGGTTCGTTAATCACTCGGCTGTCAGTAACCGTCGAGGCGTAGGATAGGGCCGTTTCCTCGCGCTTACTGAATAACAGAAGGTACAAATTCTCTTTAATACCCGCTTGCCGCTTGATACCCACAAATTCCCTTTCTTTGCGAGGCAGGGCGGATATAGCTCCTTCCAATCGGTTGTTTTGCGCCTCAAGACTATTTTTGGCTACCTTTAGACCAGCCCTTTGATTGTCCAGGTTCTCGCGCATGGCCTGCTTCACGTTTCGCATCTGAGTGAGTACCGTTTCCAGGTAGGGATTGCCAGGTTGCACCGTTTGGATCAACTTGGTTCGCTCTTGCTCAAGCTGCGAAAATTGATTGAGGTAAGTAGTTAACACGGGGTCGTTGACCATCAAAGTTGCGGGGGCGATATTGCCTACTTCGCTGCTGTACAAGTAGCGTTCGACCCCTTCCAGCACCTTGAGCTGGATATCGAGTTCATTAAGCTTGGCATCGTTATCACCCACCTTTCCCAAAAACAAATTCGCTTCGGCGCTGAGATCAGTGATGCCCCTGGATCGTCGGTACTCTTCCACATTCTGCTCTACGTCCCCCAGTTCGGACGTAATGAGTGCCAGCCTTTCCTCAATAAAACGCAGAGTATTGGCTGCCTCCCGGTTTTTATCCTCGAGCGAGGAGAACGCGTATTCTTCGAGGAGTTTTGTAAGGATACTTCGGCCTTTTTCTCTTAAAGCGCTTTCAATACTTATGGCAAGCAAAGTACTCTTTGGATTGAGTCGATCAATCTGTATCGAGCCGATCAGGCCGTTGATAATCCCATCCCGCTGGTGAAAAAGCACTTTGATTGGGGTACTTTCTACGCGCCTGCTGCTATCGCGCCTGAATACCCTAAACTTACCGTGTTCGTTATTGACAAGTTGGCTAAATACATAGGTACCCAGCAACGTCTGCTCCTGATTGAAAAGCTCAAACCGCTCATCTTTCCGTAGCCGGACGTAAAGGGGCTGTCCATACCCTACACTGGTAAGTTCGGAGGTTTTGATGATAATTGGACTGCTGTCGTACAGCTCACTGTTGCGAAACTTCCCTTCTTTCCAGTAGCTAACGGTTAAATTAAGTTCATCGACTACCTTAGCAATAAGAGCCCGAGATTTCAGGATTTCCATTTCGTTCTCAATCGTTTTACTATCCCCAATCTGCAGCTCTTCTAATTTTTCAATGTAGCCTTTTTTGGAACGTCCATCTTTAATAAGTAGGGTAGCATTCGATTTATAAATGGGAGTAAAACTCCTAAGATAAAGATAGGCTCCAACTCTACTTATTCCGATGGCAAGCACAAACCAGTACCAGTACCGGAGGTACTTGAAGAGAAAGCCACGGAGATTCCAACTATCTTCCTCGTCCGTAAAATGAGCATTTTGATTATCTGACATAATAGAGTGAGTTATGAATCAACACACGTAAATAGTATAGTATCTCCTACTTCTATCAAAGAGGAGAGGGGATGTGCAGATGTAATACTGCACATTATCATTATAGGGATTCTGCAAAGCGATTTACCGAAAAAAGAAGTTGGAGATTACTAGCAGGGTAGTAACAAGGCTTATTCCAATCTGTAAGCGCCTCATCCGTTGCTCCGTTGTAGTTGACATATTATCCCGATAAGGCGCTACATAAATTACGTCGCCATTTTTTACATAGAAATAGGGGGAGGCAAATACGTCTTGATTCAGTAAATTAACGGTTCCTATTTCACGAAGTCCGTTTTTATATCGGATGATGGTTAAGCTGTCTCGGCGGGCATTATCGGTCAAATCCCCCGCTATTGACAAGGCTTCAATCAGGGTGGTACGATCGTCCACCAAGCTGAAGATACCCACTCGATTGGCCTCGCCCAAAACCGTAAACTTATGGTTCATGAATCGGATACTAACCGCGGGGTCCTTAAGTACCTTTTCTATGGCTAGACGGATTTTTTCCTCCGCCATTGGAAGCGTCAAGCCCATAACGTACTGTTTACCAATAAATGGCATGGAAATAGTTCCGAGGCTATCCACAGCATAGCCAATCGGTTGACTGCCACCTCCCCCTCCTCCGGCGGTAGTAGCCATGGCTAAAGAGTTGACATTAGAGAAATTGAGGATCTCATTGGACTCCTTGTTGAGACTACTGACGGTAATGGCTAGAAGATCGTCCTGACTAATGCGGGAAACTTCGGGTTTCGAAGTCTCGATGGAGCGAGGGTATATAGGGCTTTTTGTCTGAAAATAGGCAATTCGTTGGGTACTTGGGGTTTTGGAAGTACATGCGCAAGTATACATCAATAGAAAGAGGCTCCCAAGAAGAAAGAGAACCTTACATAGTCTAGAATAAAAATCAGGCATAAATAATAATAAGGTTAAAAACTAGCAATTAGCAACTCAATAAATTCGTTCTATCAATATACTACGATTATACATTAAATCTAAATCGCCGAGTGAGGAGAGCAGCTTGCTTTTGTAAATTAACTTTAAGTATTTTTCAAGGAATTCAAATTGACTAATTGGTCAAATTGAATTCCTTGAAAAATGAAGCTATGGAGATTGCACCTAAAGTTTCAATGAAGAATAACCATTAACTTGAATCGTAAACACTAAGTTTGGCCTATTTGATTAGACCACAACCCTGGATTGTCGTTCAAAAAAAAGGATAGCTAACTTTGGCAATGGATACTATTATCCGAATGAGAGAAGAAAACGCGGAAAAGTAATAGGCAGTCAATAAAGGACTGCAAGACTACTTATTAGTAATGATTTATTTAATCGTAGTTCTAAAAGTAGCAATAAGGATAGTTTAATCTGGTAAATGGTAAAAAGCTCCGCTCTTTCAGTCCCATCTTATTAGGATAAGCCTACTTACTACGCGTCTTTAATATTTACTATTTTAGAGAACGCATAAATATACATATGTATATTTACTTTATACTAATATTAGTATCGTAATTTTGTGTAAAATTTAATATCTTAATGTAACTGGTTGGATTTCAATAAACTAATTTTTAGGCCCAAATACCTTTAGGCCCGGCAGTAAAAAGTTGTTAGACTAACCTATTTTTTCTAGCTTATTTTTCCTCGGGTCGATGGAAATGCATAATCCAATTGAATCAATTTTTACAATCAGTAGCTTTCCATGTTGATCCACCACCTCTCCTTCAAGGTCCATCATGACCCCGGAGTTGATTCGCAAACGATCCGCTACCTTAAGGTCAATCACTTCGATCAAATCATGGTCAAAATTATTTAGCATGTATTTGATCGTATCAATTTCTACTTGTCGCACAATGGCTGGCTTTTTTAGCCAAAACAAGTACCTCACTACCCCGGGGACGCCGAAGGCCAAATGCCTGTCTTTTTCTTCCAATTTGACAAAACAGTACGATCTAAACAGGGGCTCTTCAATAATTTTAATACGATCAGACCATTTTCTTTTCACTTTTCTAAGTGGGCAATACACTTCAATCCCCTTCTGCTGAAGGGAATCAGCAACCATCTTTTCCGATCTAGATCGGGTGTAGAGTACAAACCAAAGCATTTTGTTATGGAGGTGGTGTATAATTATTTTTATCTTTTTTATTTAAATAGCAATATACTACTAAAATAATACTTTCAATGAAAATGATGATAAAATTTATCAAGCGGTATTTTTAAGCTATCATTTCCCCATCAAAAACGCATTCGGTAGTGCTAAGACACAAATGAAGGAGGCCCTCTTACACTTTTGAAGCACGTATCATATTGATTATGAGACGTGAATCTTGTTCTTATCCAAAGAGTTAACAACTCTTATTTCTACTATTCAATATCAAGAATTTATTTTAGCCGAGAGTTTTGCAGTGAAATACCGCTCAATTTTGAGCCATTCGTGGGAAGCCGCAATGGAATTGAGGCAATTCCATTGCGGCAAAAATAATTTCCCAAACTGCCACAAAGTACCCCTCCGCCACGTATCTTTCCATAAAATCCTTTGTTTCAACCTATTCCTACCCTTTATGAGAACGACCCTCCGCACCGCCCTGTGGGGCCTGCTCCTGCCGTGGCTGTTTGCCACCTGCCAATCCGGACCAGGTACCCGTACCGTCAAACTCACCATTCAAAGTACCCCGCAGCTACCGCTCCCCGTAAAGCTCGATACGCTGGATATGATCTCCACGGCGAGTTTAATTCCGACCGAAACGGCGCTAGACTCCGCCGGAAGGATTGTCCTGGAATTGGAGCTACCTCGACCTATGTTTGCAACCCTTGAACTGGGCGAAAGATTTCAGACGCTTTACCTCACGCCCGGCGATGAGCTGACTATTCACTACGACACCACCGGGCACCGGTTCCGCTTTGAGGGTACCTCGGCCATTGCCAACACCTACCTGTATCAAGAAGGCTACCTTTCGCGACAATTGGACGCCGGTATGTATCAGAGAGACATTGATCTTGACACATTTATAGCACGTCTGGATTCGGCCAAAAATATACTAGCCGAATTTCACCAGCACTACCTGGATAGTACAGGGCTGTCAGCCTCACTAGGTACCTTGTTCAAGCAAAGACGAGAACTAGGCTACTTGTGGGATAAACAATGGTTTTTTCGGAGTCATTATTACGCAGAAGACAATCCGGATGTACCCGAAGTTATCGCTAATGTTTGGAGCGAAATTCCTTTTGATTCTACGCTATTACAAACGGCCATGTATTCCTATTCACTCGTATTGGATTATTACCTTGACCTGCACATGTACCCTTCGGTCTATCCTGAAGATGCCAGCGACGCTGAATACGATTCGCTAGAAACGCTATTCCCTTTTTTAGCTTACGAAAAAATAAAGCAAACCCATCCATCGCCCGCTTTTCAAGAATATTTTCAAGCTAAAGTACTCAGCTACTCCTTGCGTATTTATGGCATTACGCCCGTTATCGACTCGTTTTATACCCAGTTTAAGCAAACGTACCCCGCTTCGCGCTTTCGGCCTTCGGTCGAGACCAAGTACCAGCAGTGGGTCGCGCTCTCACCGGGCCAGCCCGCTCCCGACATCCGAGGTATCACGCCCGACGGGAAAGCCTTTTCCCTGCGCGAGCTGCGCGACAAAGTTGTGTACGTAGACGTGTGGGCTACCTGGTGTGGCCCCTGCGTAGAGCAATTCTCCCACGCCAAAAAGGTAAAAAAACAATTTGAAGGCAATGACCAGGTCGCATTTCTGTACGTATCCGTCGATCAAAATACAGAAGCTTGGAAAAAGTACCTGCGCAAAAACCCGGACCTGACGGGCGTCCACATCAACCAAAACCCAGATGCGGAAGGTACTTCTTCAGTCTATGAAGACTACTTGATCAATGGGATTCCCCGTTTCATACTCATCGATCCACAGGGCAAGATCGTCAACGTGAAGGCGGTGGCACCTTCTAACGGAGAATTGGAGAAGGAAATCCGGAAGGTACTTGGGCGGCAGCAGCCGGTGGCCTCATTATAAGACAACAAGTACCCTTGAAGCTACCAAACCCCAAAAGACAACCGCTTGGGTTATTCTTTTGGGGTTTGGTTTTATGGCTAACGGATTGAAGTACCTTAGGCCAATTGCTCGTTTAGCTTGTCTTCCAGAACGGACTTGGGTACCGCACCTACGACTTTATCGACGAGTTGTCCGCCTTTGAAGATCATCAGCGTCGGGATGCTGCGGATACCGAATTTAGCGGGTATCTGGGCGTTCATGTCGACGTCCATTTTGGCTACTACGGCCTTGCCTTCGTATTCGCCGGCCAGTTGTTCTACTACCGGACCGATCATCTTACAAGGTCCGCACCATTCGGCCCAGAAATCAACCAGAACGGGCTTATCCCCTTGGATCAATTCTTCAAAGGTACTATCAGTCACTTCGAGTGCTTTTCCCATGATTTTGTTAAAGCTAATTTTGAATAATGTAGTTACTGATAGGAGAATCAAAAAACCATACCAAAAGTTCCTCACGAATTTCCATTTGGAAAAGCAGGTACCTGTTGGCCCCGGCGGCCCGCGCTAATTGAGCGAAAACCGCACGCCGTCCCAGCCCTGAAAGACGTGCAGCAGCTCGTTGGTAACGGCCACGCGGTACACCCGCGACAGCATCTGTACCTCCAGGCGGGTTTCGGGATCGACCACGGTCATGTTCAGGGCGCAGTTGCCGGGGTATTTTTGGATGGTTTCGCTCAGCGAAGCGATCATCGCTCCGTTGATCTGATCGAGGGGTACCTGTACTTTCAGCTCTTTGCACTTTTTCTCCCGGATTTCGGGCAGCAGCTGAATGTTGATGGGCTTAAACTCAAACTGATCTTCTTGCTTCCAGCGGTTCTGCACCTTGCCCGTTATGTACAGAAAACGCCCCGGCTGGATGTAGTTGCCCAGCCGTACGTACTCATCGCCCCCGAGCAGCATCTCCATGGAGCCGTTGTAATCTTCCATTTTAAAAATCAAAAATGGATTTCCGTTTTTCGATATACGCTCCTGTGCGCTGGTGACAATACCCGCCACGTTGATTTCTTTTCCGAAAGTCATGGGCGACCGCTCGCCTTCGGGA
Organism: Rhabdobacter roseus; assembly: GCF_014202275.1. Classification (GTDB taxonomy): domain Bacteria; phylum Bacteroidota; class Bacteroidia; order Cytophagales; family Spirosomataceae; genus Rhabdobacter; species Rhabdobacter roseus. The sequence goes on from NZ_JACHGF010000002.1 coordinate 444,563, forward strand.
ATTTCCATCACTTTGTCGAGGGTACAATTGCAGAAGTTGTCCAGGTCCACCCGGAAGGTATCCAGCGGGTGGCCCGAGATGTAAAAACCAACCACGTCTTTCTCGTAGCGGAGCTTTTCGAGGTCGGTCCAGGGTTCAATACCCGGCGGCTTGGGCTTCACCATGAGGGCGTCGTTGCCCCCAAAGGCTCCAAACAACGACGACTGGGCCGAGACTTTCTCGGCGTGGTAGTTGTTGGCGTACTTGATGAGACGCTCAATAAAATTCGTGTTTTCGCCGGCTTCCGACACAAAGAACTGCGCGCGGTGGTACTCCTCGAAACAGTCGAAGGCCCCGGCGTAGGCCAGGCTTTCCAGGGTTTTCTTGTTGACCGTCCGCAGGTTTACGCGCGTAATGAAGTCGAAAATATCCGTGAAGGGCCCGCCCGCGTTGCGCTCTTCGATGAGCGACTCCACGGCGGCGTCGCCGGTACCTTTGATGCCCCCCAGCCCGAAGCGAATCTCGCCCCGGCTATTGACGTTGAACTGCCGGTCGGACTCGTTGATGTCGGGCCCTAGCACCGGAATGCCAATGCTCTTGCATTCTTCCAGAAAAAAGGTGATTTTCTCGATGGTACCCAGCGAGCTCGTCAATACCGCCGACATGTACTCGGCCCGGTAGTGGGCCTTGAGGTAGGCGGTTTGGTAGGCCACGAAGGCGTAGCAGGTGGAGTGCGATTTGTTAAAGGCGTAAGACGCAAAGGCTTCCCAGTCGGTCCAGATCTTCTCCAGCTTTTTGGCGTTGAGGCCGCGCTCGGTACCGCCCTTCATGAAGTCGCCCTTGAGCTTGTTCAGGGTTTCGATCTGCTTTTTTCCCATGGCCTTCCGCAGCGTATCGGCCTGGCCTTTGGTAAAGCCCGCCAGCTTCTGCGACAGGAGCATCACCTGCTCCTGGTACACCGTAATGCCGTAGGTGTCGGCCAGGTACTCTTCCAGCTCGGGCAGGTCGTAGGTGATTTCTTCCAGGCCGTGCTTACGCCGAATGAAGTTGGGAATGTACGCCAGCGGACCGGGCCGGTAGAGGGCGTTCATGGCGATGAGGTCCTCGAAGCGGTCGGGCTTGAGGTCGCGCATGTACTTTTTCATGCCGTCGGATTCAAACTGGAAAATGGCGTTGGTTTCGCCCCGCTGGAAAAGCTCAAATACCTTCGGATCGTCCAGCGGTATTTCGTCAATTTCAATCACGACGCCGTGGTTTTGCTTAATGAGCCGCAGCGCTTCCTTAATAATGGTGAGGTTGCGCAGCCCCAGAAAGTCCATCTTGATAACGCCCGCGTCCTCGATGATCTTCCCCTGGTACTGCGTGATCAGAAACTCCGATTCCTTCGAGGTACATACGGGGATGGTCTCGGTGAGGTCCGTGGGCGCGATGATGATCCCCGCCGCGTGGATGCCCGTGTTGCGCACGGTACCTTCCAGGCGTTGCGCCTCCTGAAGTACCTTGGCCTGCAGGTCGTTTCCCTTGGCGATGATCCGCATCTTTTTGACGTTCTCAAGCTCCTCGGGCGAGATCCCCTCCTTTTTCATCAAACTACCCTCCCCTTCCAGCGGTGCCGTAAAGATCCGGTTCAGGGTCATGTTGTAGGTAGGTTTGTCGGGCACGAGCTTCACCAGGGCGTTGGCATCAGACAAGTGCAAATCCATAACCCGCGCTACGTCCTTGATCGACGACTTGGCGGCCATGGTACCGTAGGTCACGATCTGCGCCACCTGGTTGTAGCCGTACTTCTTCACCACGTAGTCGATCACCTTCTGGCGGCCTTCGTCGTCGAAGTCCGTGTCAATATCGGGCATCGAGATCCGGTCGGGATTCAGGAAACGCTCAAAGAGCAGGTCGTACTTGATGGGGTCGATGTTGGTCACGCCGATGCAGTAAGCCACCGCCGAGCCCGCCGCCGAGCCCCGGCCCGGCCCGATGAACACGCCCAGCTCGCGCCCGGCTTTGATAAAATCGGCCACGATGAGGAAGTACCCCGGGAAACCCATGTTTTTGATGATACCCAGCTCGAAATTGAGGCGGTCTTCTACCTCGGGCGTGATTTCCTTGTACTTCTGGCGGGCTCCCTCGAAGGTCCAGTGCTTGAGGTACTCCCACTGGTTGAGCACATCGGGCGTGAGCTCTTTCAATTTGCCGTTGAAGTCGATCATCTGGGCCACCTGGTGGATCTGGAACTCCTTGGGTATCGGGAAGTTGGGCAACATGATGTCGCGCTTAAGCTCCAGCCGGTCTATCTTGTCGACGATTTCCTGGGTGTTGTCCAGCGACTCAGGAATGTCGCTGAACGTTTTCAGCATTTCGTCCTTGGTCTTAAAAAAGAATTCATCGTTAAAAAACGCAAAGCGATTGCCTTTGGGAATTCCGTTTTCGTCGTCGAATTCCTTGGCCGAAGGGGTGGATTGTTTGTCGCCGGTATTGATACACAGCAAAATATCGTGAGCGTTGGAGTCGTCACGGTCAACGTAGTGGCTGTCGTTGGAGCAGATCACTTTCACGTTGTGCTTACGGGCGTACTTCAGAAGTACCTCGTTGACGATGGCCTGCTCGCGAATACCGTGCCGCTGCAACTCCACGTAGTAGTCGTCGCCAAAGAGATCCAGCCACCACTTAAACTCCCGCTCGCCCTCTTCTTCGCCCTTCTTAATGATGGTCCTAGGTACCTGGGCCCCGATGCAGCAGGTAGTAGCGATGAGGCCCTTGTGGTACTTCACGAGCAGTTCTTTGTCGATCCGGGGGTACTTGCCGTACATGCCTTCCATGAAGCCCAGCGAGCAGAGCTTCACCAGGTTTTTGTAGCCTTCGGCGTTCTTGGCGAGCAGCAGCTGGTGAAAGCGCACGTCCTTTTGTTCCTTGGTAAATTGCCGCTTGTGGCGGTCTTCTACCACGTAAAACTCGCAGCCCACGACGGGCTTGATGCCCTGCTTGTTTCCTTCGGCCACAAACTCAAATACCCCGAACATGTTACCGTGGTCGGTGATGGCCACGGCGGGCATGTTGTCCGCTTTGGCTTTCTTGAATAGCTTCTTAATATCGGCGGCGCCGTCGAGCAGCGAAAACTGCGTGTGGCAGTGCAAATGGGAAAATTGCATGTACTTTAATAAAGAATTTTGTATAAAATCGTGTTCCGCACCATCAGGGCCAAGCGTACCTTCCGCTCAGGGTACTTGGGGTAAAGTACCTTTTAGGTGGCTTCCTCTTCCGTTTCTTCGAAGAATATATAGTTCAGAAAATCGCAGAAGGGCTTTACCAAGGCCACTCCTTCCAGAATGCTGGCCGCAAAGGTCGGTGAAAGTACCTCTTTGTCCGTAAAGCGATGCATAAAAAACAATTGCTTGCGCCGGAGTAGTTCAATCTCGGGGTGATCTTTCGCGTAGCCTTTGGGGGCGGTTTTGGTACTTTCGCCCCAAATCTCGGGGTAGTAGGCGCGGAAGCGCGGCTCGTGGATGATTTTTTTCAGCTCGGCGGCGTTATAGTCGATCTCCTGGCGGTACTTGGCCAGCTGCGCGGGCGTGGCGCTCCACATGCCCGCGCCCAAAAACGACTCTCCGCCGGGCTGCAGCTGCAGGTAGTAGTCGATCCGGCCCGAATGCCGACCACCCGGCCCGATGGCCGCGCTCAGCCAGCTTTTGTAGGGCTTTTTGTCCTTGGAAAAACGTACGTCGCGGTTGATCCGGAAAATACAATCTTTCACCTGTGTGTTGCCCAGCTCTTGCAGGGTACCTACGTCCCGGAGCAGTACTTCAATCAGTTTTTCGAGATCTTGCTTGGCGGCTTCGTAGCGTTTGCGGTTGGCCTGGAACCATTCGCGGTTGTTATTTTCCCGGAGTTCCTCCAGAAAGGCCAGCGTGGGGGGGTGAATCATGTCAAATAAAGGTACTTTGCGCTTAATAATAAGAGAGCGTGTTTCGAATATTGGATCAATTTAGCGAATTTTGCGCGCTCAATCATCATCCCAACGCAGTAAAATCTTTTCTTCATGGCAAGAATTCTGACCGGAATTCAAAGCAGCGGCCGGCCCCACCTGGGTAACATCCTGGGTGCCATCCAGCCCGCTATCGAACTCTCCCGGGAGCCTCAGAACGAATCGTTCTTTTTCATTGCTGATCTTCACTCGCTGATTTCCATCAAAAACAGGGCGGAGCGCGACGAGTACGTCCGGGCCATTGCGGCTACCTGGCTTGCCTTCGGCTTCGACACCGACCGCCACGTGTTCTGGCGGCAGTCGCGCGTGCAGGAGCACACCGAGCTGGCCTGGTACCTCAACTGCTTCACGCCCTACCCCATGCTGGCCAACGCGCATTCGTTCAAGGACAAGTCGGAGCGGCTGGCCGATGTCAACGCCGGGCTGTTTACCTACCCGGTACTTCAGGCGGCGGATATTGTACTCTACGACGCCCAGATCGTGCCCGTGGGGAAGGACCAAAAGCAGCACCTGGAGATGTCACGCGATATTGCTACGGCGCTGAACACCCAGGCCGGCCAGCCGGTACTGGTACTTCCCGAAGCCCGTATCGACGAGCGCCTGATGGTGATTCCGGGCATCGATGGCCAGAAAATGAGCAAGTCGTACCACAACTACATCGACATTTTTGTGCCCGAAAAAGAGCTACGCAAAACGATCATGAAGATCGTGACCGACTCCACGCCCCTGGAAGAGCCCAAGAATCCCGACACGGATATTACCTTCCAGCTGTATTCGTTGCTGGGTACTTCGGAGCAAGTGGAGCTCATGCGCACCAGTTACCTGGCTGGTGGCTACGGCTACGGCCACGCCAAGCAAGCGCTCTTTGAGCTCATCCTGGAAAAATTTGCCGAGCCGCGCCGCATTTTTAACTACTACCTGGAAAACCAGGCCGAGTTGGAACAAAAACTGCTGGAGGGCGAAGCCAAAGCCCGGCAGGTAGCCCGCCAAACCATTAGCCGGGTGCGGCAAGCCCTGGGCTTTGGGTCATGAGCTTTGGCTGGGAAACATTTACGGAACTCGACCGGCAGCTTTTTGTAATCCTGAACGGCTGGCACGCCCCTTGGGCAGATGTGCTCATGAATACGATTACGTTTAAGTACACCTGGGTACCCTTGTATGTGATCCTGATCGGGCTGGCGGTGCGTCGGCACCGGGCGCGGGCCTATCCCATGCTGCTTACCGCCATCCTGGCGGTGGGCCTGGCCGACTGGCTGGCTTCGGGACTACTGAAACCCTGGGTAGCCCGCCCGCGTCCCTGCCACGACCCGGCTTTGGCCGGCCTCCTCCACCTGGTGGATGGCTGCGGTGGTCCGTTTGGATTTGTGTCGTCGCACGCGTCTACCTCTTTTGCACTCGCGCTGGTGCTGAGCCAGCTGTTGAAAAGTACCCTGCCCGGCATCCCGTGGCTCTACGCCTGGGCGGTGCTGTATTCGTACAGCCGCATCTACGTGGGGGTACACTTGCCCGGCGACATCCTGGGCGGAGCCCTCGTGGGGCTACTGTCAGGTACCTTGCTGCTGCTGCTCTACAAAATGTTTTATAGGAAAAAGTACGGTAATATATTATAATTCACTATTTTTGCGCAAATTTTCCGCTATTCATGGGTTCCTTTAACACAGTTAAAATATTCTCCGGTAGTCAGTCTGAATACTTAGCCAAAGACATTGCCCGCTTCTTTGGGAAAGATCTGGGAGGGTACACCTTACGGAAGTTCAGTGATGGAGAACTTTCTCCTAGTTTTGAGGAATCGGTCCGGGGTTGTGACGTTTTTTTAATTCAGTCTACGTTTCCTCCCGCCGATAATTTGCTGGAGCTCCTGCTGATGGTGGACGCCGCCCGCCGGGCCTCGGCGCACTACGTTACGGTGGTTATTCCTTATTTCGGCTTTGCCCGGCAAGACCGTAAAGACAAGCCCCGCGTGGCCATTGCGGCCAAGCTGGTGGCCAATTTGCTTTCGGCCTCGGGGGTGGATCGCCTCATGACCATCGACCTGCACGCGGGTCAGATCCAGGGCTTTTTTGATTTTCCGGTGGATCACCTGGAAGGTACCACGGTTTTTGTGCCCTACATCAAATCACTGAAGCTGGAGAATTTATTGATTGCTTCGCCGGACGTTGGCGGGGCCGCCCGCGCCCGGAACTTCGCCAAGTTCCTCAACGTTGACATGGTTCTGTGCGATAAGCACCGCAAGCGGGCCAACGAGATCGCCTCCATGCAGGTGATCGGAGACGTGGAAGGAGCGGACGTGGTACTGGTTGATGACCTGATCGACACGGGAGGTACCATCTGCAAAGCCGCCGAAATTATTCTGGACAAGGGGGCCCGAACGGTACGGGCTATTTGTACGCATCCGGTGATGTCGGGCAAAGCCCACGACAACATTGCCAACTCCGTGCTGGAGGAACTCATCGTGACCGATACCATTCCTTTGCAACGTGAGAATCCCAAAATTAAGGTACTTTCGGTGGCGGAGCTTTTCGCCAAAGCCATCGGACGTATCCGCGACCACGAGTCTATTAGCTCTCTTTTTATAAATAATCAGTAGTTTTTAATTTTTTTTAACTTTATTTAGTGCAATTATGAAAAAACATGAGATTGTAGGGTATCAAAGAGCGAATCTCGGCAAGTCGGAAGCCCAGAGCCTGCGCGCTCAAGGCTACGTTCCGTCGGTTCTGTATGGTGGTGAGCAGCAAGTTCATTTCTACGCTCCGGCCATGCTGTTCCGTGAATTGCTTTATACGCCGGATGTATTTGAGGTAACGCTCAACATTGAAGGTGATCTTTATCAGGCTATTTTGCAGGAAACGCAGTTCCATCCGGTTAATGATATGCTGTTGCACGCCGACTTCCTGGCCATCCGGGAAGGCAGCGAAATCAAGGTAGATGTACCCGTTAAATTGGTAGGTACTTCAACCGGTGTAATTAAAGGTGGGAAACTTAACCAAAAATTACGTAAATTGCGGGTGAAGGGTTTGGCGAAGAACATTCCTGACTATATTGAAGTTAACGTAACGGATTTGGATCTGGGTAAATCGGTTAAAGTGGGAGCCATCAAAGCTGAAGGTTATACCATCCTAAGCCCTACCAGCAACCCCGTTGCTTCCGTCGATATCCCCCGCGCACTGCGTGGCCAAATGGGCAAGTAATAAAAAATTTTTCATGGCTAATAGATGCAAACGTGCCGACCTCTGGTCGGCATTTTTGTTTTACTCCTGGTACGGTTTTGATGCAAAAGCCCTTATTCCTTTTTACGTATATATTCCCAAATAAGCTCAAAAACTACCTATTCCATGATTCGCGAAAAACTGGATTTACACGGTAAAACGGCCTTGGTCACGGGTTCGAGCCAGGGCATTGGCCGGGCCATAGCGCTGGCCCTGGCCGAATTTGGGGCCGATGTGATTGTGCATCACCACCAGAGCCCGGCCGAGGCCAAAGAAGTACTGGCAGCGGCTAAAAAACTAGGGGCCCAAGGCTTTGCCGTAGGAGCCGACCTGGGCAAGAAAGGCGCAGCCCGGCGGCTGTTTCAGGAGGTACATAAGAAAACCAGGCAGGTAGATATTTTGGTACTTAATGCCTCCGTACAAGTACCTGCGCTCTGGCAGGACGTGACCGACGAGCAGACCGACCAGCAGCTACACGTGAACGTAAAATCATCGTTGCAGCTCATGCAGGCCTTTGCCCCCCCTATGGTCGAGCGCGGCTGGGGACGCATCCTGACCCTGGGAAGTACCCAGCAACTGAAGCCCCACCCGGCTATGGTGGTGTACGCCGCTACCAAGTCGGCCGTGGAAAACATGGTCAAAAACATGGCCATGCAATTAGCTAACCAGGGCGTGACCGTCAATAACCTGGCACCGGGTGTCATCGACACGCCCCGGATCGACGAGCCAGTTCCTGAAATAGACGAGCGCATTGCCCAGCGAATGAGCATTCCCGAGGGAAACCCGGCTCAGCCGGAAGAATGCGCCGGGCTGGCGCTGTTTCTCTGCTCTGACGCCGGTCGTTACGTGACCGGGCAAACCATATACGTCGACGGTGGCATGAGCCTTTAACTACCCGCTTTTTTCTGAGCTTCAACCGCAGGAAGGTACTTTATACCCTTCCTGTTTTTTTATGCCCAGTGGCATTTACCATACGGCGGTGAGCTCCTCATTCTTCTTTGATGAATGATATATTAAAGTTTTTTGATCCAAAATGTGATTTTTATTATTCCAACATAATGTTTAACTAATACAATTTTACCATATACTTCCTCCCCATTGACATAGCGCTATCTTACTGACTACCAGTTACTAAAAATATTTTAAATTTTCCAAATTTCACCATTAGAACTACAAGGACAATCCCTTATGGATGTAATTCACTTAATCTTCCTATGATATGAAAAAAAGACGTTTACAAACTGGTCTGGGGGTGTTGCTCATGCTTCTCCTCTGGACAAATGGCTGGGCCCAAACTTCGCGCCTGACGGGCCGGGTCTTGAGTAGTAAGGACAATCAACCTTTGCCCGGGGTATCGATCCTGATCAAGGGTACTACTACCGGTACCACCTCCGATGCTAACGGCGAGTATGCCCTGAATGTACCCGCCTCGGGCGTGCTGGTGGTGAGTTTTATTGGTTACCAGGGCCAGGAGGTACCCATCAACAACCGCTCGGTGCTGGACATTACGCTGCTAGAGGGCGCCACCAGCCTGGAGGAGGTCGTGGTGACGGCCCTGGGCATTCGAAAAGAGTCCAAAAAGCTGGGCTACGCCACCGCGACCGTGGCTCCGGAGCAAATCACGGTGAACCGCACAGCCAACTTCATGAACGCCTTGCAGGGAAAGATTGCCGGCGTGAACATCAGCAGCCTGGGTACCGGTCCGGGAGGTACTTCCAAGGTACGTATCCGGGGCCAATCGTCGTTCTCCGGGCAAAACTCCCCGCTTATCGTCGTGAACGGGGTACCTATTGATAATACCAACTTTGGTACCAAGCCCGGCAATGCCTCTTCCGACAATTCCGTAGGAACGAGAGGCGGCGGAAATACTTCCGATGGCGGCGATGGTCTCAGTAGCATTAACCCGGACGACATCGAGAGTATGACCGTGTTGAAAGGGGCCACGGCCGCGGCGCTCTACGGCTCCCGAGCCAAGGATGGCGTCATCATGATCACCACTAAAACCCGGGGTGAGGGGCGCGGTATCGGTGTTTCGTACAATTCCAATTTTACGGTAGATACCCCCCTGGACTTCACCGACTACCAGTACGAGTACGGCCAGGGTGAGAGCGGCGTGCGCCCCACGGCCCCCAACCCTACCTCGGGGCAGTGGTCGTTTGGCGAGCGTTTCCAGCCGGGGATGACGCAGGTACTTTTCGACGGTGTGACCCTTCCCTACGAACCGGTCTATAACCGCATTCGCTCTTTTTTCCGGAACGGCACCAACTTTACCAATACCATTTCGTTGTCGTCAGCAACGGAAAAAGGCGGTTTCAACCTGTCCCTCGCCAACATGGACAACCGGGGAATTATTTCGAATAATACCTTCAACCGGAAAACCATCAACCTGGGCTTTGGCTACGATCTTTCGACCAAACTAAAAGTGACGGGCAACATCAACTACTCCAACGAGTACAACAAGAATCCGCCCGTGATCGCTGACCAAGATAACTCCATTCCAACGAGTATCTACAACCTCGCCAACTCCATGCCGCTCAGCCTGCTCGAGGAGAAAAAAGTAGATGCCAATGGGGATGAGTTTGTGTACTCGCGCTTCCGCAACCGGACCAACCCTTACTTCACCCTATCCAAGCAATTTCAGAATATCCGCCGCGATCGCCTCTTCGGCAACCTGGCCCTGCGGTACAACGTGCTGCCCTGGCTGTACGTTCAGGGGCGCGTGGGCCAGGATTATTGGTCGCGCGATCAGGACTACAACAACTTCCCCACCGGCCATGCCTCGCGCCCACCCGCACCAGAGGGCTTCGTGAACGGGATGTACACCCAGGAGGCCCGTCGTTTTCGGGAGATCAATGCCGACTTTCTGGTCGGGGCCAATCGGCAATTTGGCGACTTTGGCTTTGACCTCACCCTCGGGGGTAACCACATGTACCGGCGCTCTGACCTCAACAGCGTGCAGGTGACCGACTTCGTGGTGCGGGATTTGTATACGGTCATGAATGGCCGGGTCAAAGACCCCATCTACGAGCTTTCCGAACGCTCCGTCAACTCCATCTACGGGGCCGCCGAGCTTTCCTTCAGGGACTTCCTGTACCTGAATGTAACGACCCGCAACGACTGGTTTTCGACCCTTTCTGCCGCCAACCGAAGCATTCTGTACCCTTCCGTATCGGGTAGTTTTGTGTTCTCTCAGGCCTTCGGTCAACTACCCAACTGGCTCAATTTTGGTAAAATACGGGTAGCCTACGCCGAGGTGGGGAGCGATACCGACGTTTCGCCCTACTCCAACAGCCTTTTTTACGGCATTTCGGCCAACCTTTTTCCCGGACCGACGGGAGCCTTACAACCCGTGGGTGTCATCAACGGCAATACGGTGCCTAACGCCAACCTGCGTCCGATGAGCACCGCCGAAACGGAAGTAGGTTTTGAATTAAAATTGTTTGACAACCGGGTGGGGATTGACTTTGCCGCCTACCAGAAAATCACGCAGGACCAGATCGTTTCGGCCCAGATTTCCGATGGCTCGGGTTTTACGAATACCCTCATCAACAGCGGGCGGGGCCGTAACCGGGGACTCGAACTGCTGCTCAATCTGGTGCCACTGCGTACCGATCAGTTTCAGTGGGAGATCAACCTGAATGGCTCCTACAACCAAACCAAGGTACTTAGCTTGCTCACGGATAACCCCGGTGAGCGCATTACCGTCGGGACGCACGTTTTCAACGGCGAGCTTCGCCAAGTGGTGGGTGAACCCATGGCCCAGTTGTACGGATTTGGGTACCGTCTGGACAACCAAGGCCGCCGGATATACGGAGCCAACGGCATTCCGCTCCGTACGCCGGATATGATCCCCTTTGGCTCCGCGATCCCAGTCTGGGTAGGTGGGATTACGAACACCTTCAATTACAAAGGCATCAACCTTTCCTTCCTGGTTGATTTCAAATTGGGTAACAAAATGATTTCGGGTACCAACTTCAACGCCGTGCGCCACGGCCTACATAAAATGACCCTGGAAGGCCGCGAGGGCGGCGTAGTGGGCGTGGGCGTGAACGAGCAGGGCGAAGTCAACACCGCGCGTGCTCCCGTGCAGGCGTACTGGGAGGTTGTTCGCTCGCTCGCGCTGGTGGAGCCCATCGTGTATAACGCGGGCTTCTGGAAATTACGCCAAATTACGGCGGGCTACGACGTTAGTCGGCTACTTCCCGCCAATTCCCCCATCAAGGGAGCTCGTGTAAGCTTTGTGGCCAACAACGTGTTCCTCCTGAAAAAATGGGTACCTAACATCGACCCCGAATCCTTCGGCTATGCGTCTGACAACATTAGTGGCCTGGAAGCGACCGGCTTACCCACCACGCGTTCCATGGGTTTTAATCTCAACCTGAAATTTTAAGCAGCCATTCTTATGAAAAAAATATTCATTCTACTAACAGGAATCCTCCTTACGGGGTTGATTAGTTCCTGCGACAAAGGTTACGACGAGCTCAATACCAACAAAATAGCCGTCACCACACTCAATCCCGCTTTCCTGCTCAACGACGCTATTATCCAAGCCTCCTTTCCGGCCGGTACTATGGTGTACGAAATGGGGATCGTGCAACATCTGGTCACTCCTAACTCGGGGGTACTGGCGGGCGCAAACTTCAATCAGGACAACCGAAGTGTAACGCAGGAGATTTGGCAAAGGTACTTCCGGACCGTAGTGCGTAACACCGCAGCCATCATCGAAGCCACGGCCAATGACCCGTCTCGCAGCAACCTGTTGCAGATGGCCCGCATCTGGCGGGCTCATGCCTTCATGGTACTGACCGACACCTACGGCGATGTACCCTACACCGATGCCGGAAAAGGGTTTATTGACCAGGTTGTTTCGCCCCGGTACGATGCCCAGGAGGTAATTTATAAGGATATTATCAAGGAGCTGACGGAGGCCTCGGCCGCGCTGGATGCCGCCAAAACGCGCGAGAACACCGACGTGCTCTATGGTGGAGACGTGGTAAAATGGCAACGACTGGGCTACTCCTTACTGCTTCGGGCGGGTATGCGCCTAACAAAGATAGATCCAGGACTAGCCCAGCAGACCGCGCAACGGGCTTTTCAGGGCGGACTGATGCAAGCCAACGCCGACAACGCCGTGGTGCGCCACAACGCCAACTACGTGAATGGCCTGGGCAATACGCTCAACGCCACCGAGGCCAACAATATTTACCTATCGGCCCCTTTCGTGAATCATCTTAAGAATACCAACGACCCGCGGCTGCGCTCCATTGCGGTGCGCTACGTGGGAGCCAGCTCGGGCCCGCAGCAGGTAGCGGCCCGTGCAAACACCGATCCGGCTGTACAAATCGGGATGCCACTGGGTTACGATAACGGTAGCATCAGTGGTCCTGTACAAGCCAGTGGCCTGGCCAGTTTTTATGACTATAGCCAGCTGGACCGGACACGCCTTGCCAAGCTCCAAAGCCCGATGTTCCTGGTTACCTACGCCCAGACGCAGCTTCTACTGGCCGAAGCCGTGCATCGGGGATGGATACAGGGATCGGCGGCTACCTCGTATGCCAACGGCATCCGGGCGCATATGGAGCAGATGGCCCTCTACGATGCCAACAGCGCCATCGGCAGTGCGGCCATCGAAGCCTATGTAGCCGCCAACCCGCTCGACGCCAGCAAAGCATTGGAACAGATAAATACGCAGTATTGGATTGCGTCGCTCATGAATGGCCCCGAAACTTTTGCCAACTTCCGGCGCAGTGGCTATCCGGCCCTGACGCCCAATCCTTTTCCCGGCAAGGCCATCAAGGGCGCCTTTATTCGTCGACTCACCTACCCCAACTCGGAACTGTCGGTCAACAAGGCTAACTTCGACGAAGCCGTAGCCCGCATGGGAGCCGACGACCTCGACACCCGCGTGTGGTGGGATCGTCCCTGAGACCAGGTTGCATTTATTCACTAAAAAAAATCCCCACGACGACTCGTGGGGATTTTTTTAGTGAAGTATAGTTTCTTTCCTGAACGGAAGATCCGTAGGTTTTACCGCTCCGTCACCTGAATGGCCATGCGGCGATCAGAATTTCCCAAGGCAGTCGTCTCACGCGAGGCAACCAGGTACTGATCCCCAAACCCTTCGGTTTCGATTCGTTCTTCGGCAATTCCCAGGGCAACCAGAATTTGCTTGACCCGCTCGGCCCGCGCTACCGACAGCTGTAAAGCCTGGGCTGCGTCGCCGGTATTATCGGCGTAGCCGCCCAGTTTAATTTTAGCCGTTGGGTAGGCTTTCAGTATTTCCGCCAGGTTTTCCATCTGCTCTTTGGAATCTGCTTTTACAAACGCCTGGCCGGGTTCAAAATATAGCCGATCGAAATCAAAAGTACCTGCTTGACCAAGGGCCTTGTCTGAATTCAGAAAAGCCACCAAATCCGCTTCCAGGGCATTGCCGGTGACGGCCATAGAAAGTTCGAGGCCGTTGGGCAATTTCATGACGGTCGTCTCGGGCACATCTACCCCCACCACCTGCGCTATGGGCGTCCCTTCTACCAGGCTGGCGGCTTCGGGGGAAGTGACGCTGATGTGAGGCGCAATGACCAGCGATACAATGGACATGAGCTTGATCAGGATGTTCATGGAAGGACCGGAGGTATCTTTGAACGGATCACCCACGGTATCGCCGGTTACGGCCGCTTTGTGCGGCTCAGAGCCTTTAAAATACGTCTGTCCGTTAATATCCACGCCTTTTTCGAAAGATTTCTTGGCGTTGTCCCAGGCCCCACCGGCGTTGTTTTGGAAAATACCCATCAGTACGCCGGAAACCGTTACTCCCGCCAAAGTACCTCCCAGTACTTCGGGACCAAAGATAAAGCCCACAATGACCGGCACCAACAGGGCAATGAGGCCGGGAGCGATCATCTCGCGGATGGAAGCCTGCGTAGAAATGGCCACGCATTTTTCGTACTCGGGCCGGGCGGTACCTTCCATAATGCCCGGAATTTCGCGGAACTGACGACGTACTTCTTCAACCATTTTCATGGCGGCGCGCCCTACGGCAGCAATGGCCAGGGAAGAGAAAATAAAGGGGATCATGGCTCCTACGAAGAGGCCCGCCAGTACGTTGGCTTTGTAAATATCAATGGCCGAAATACCCGCTACCCCGCAAAAAGCGGCAAACAGCGCTAGGGACGTGAGCGCCGCCGAGGCAATGGCAAAGCCTTTGCCCGTAGCGGCCGTGGTGTTTCCTACGGCATCCAGGATGTCCGTGCGCCCGCGTACATCGGCGGGGAGGTGGCTCATTTCGGCTATTCCTCCGGCGTTATCCGCAATGGGTCCAAAGGCGTCGATGGCCAGCTGCATGGCCGTGGTGGCCATCATACCGGCCGCCGCGATGGCTACTCCGTACAAACCGGCAAATTCGTAGCTCAGGAAGATACCCGCCGCCAGTACCAGCACCGGAATGACGGTGGATTCCATCCCTACCGACAAACCCCCGATGATGTTGGTGGCGTGGCCCGTGGATGACTGGTTCACGATGGACTGCACCGGGCGCTTGCCCATGGCAGTATAGTATTCCGTTACGGATGACATGATGGCTCCCACAACCGAGCCCAGCAGAATGGCGTACACAACGTCCATGGCGTTGAAGTCTACGCCCCGGATCGTTAAAGTACCCGCAGGCAGCATCCAGAGGGTAAGTGGTATAGCGACGAGGAGCGTAATGATGATTGAGCCCCAGTTGCCCCGGTTGAGGGCCGACTGTACATTGCCCGAGTCACCGCTGATCCGGACGAAGAGCATACTAATGATGGAGGCGATCAAGCCCAGGCCCGCAATGAGCATCGGCAGCAAAATGGGGGCAATACCGCCGAAATCATCCTGCGAAACAATTTCCCGGCCCAGTACCATGGTAGCCAGAATGGTGGCTACGTACGAGCCAAAGAGGTCGGCACCCATACCCGCCACGTCGCCCACGTTGTCGCCCACGTTGTCGGCGATGGTAGCGGGGTTGCGCGGATCGTCTTCCGGGATACCGGCTTCAACTTTACCAACCAGGTCAGCCCCTACGTCGGCCGCTTTGGTATAAATACCACCGCCAACCCTGGCAAACAGCGCGATGGATTCGGCCCCCAGCGAAAAACCCGCCAGTACTTCCAGTACCTTCTCCATCGGAACGCCGTTAATATCAGCTCCTTCTCCCACAAACATGTGGTAAAAAACAATGAACAAACTACCTAGCCCCAGCACGGCCAGGCTGGCTACGCCAATCCCCATCACGGAGCCGCCGGTAAAGGATACATCCAGCGCCTTACTCAAACTGGTACGGGCCGCCTGCGTCGTCCGGACGTTGGACTTGGTGGCGATGTTCATGCCAATGTAGCCCGCAAAGGCCGATATGAAGGCCCCGATCAGAAAGGCAACGCCAATGAACCAGCTCGAATTCTCGACCAGGGTGCCGGAAAAGCCCAGCAGTATACTTACGATGATACCAAATACTATCAGGACGCGCCATTCGGCTTTCAGAAAGGCCAGTGCTCCTTCCGCAATGGCATTGGCGATTTCCTGCATACCGGGGTCACCGGCGTCCTGCTTCACTACCCAGCCGCGTTTAAAAAACATGACCAGCAGGCCGACAAGCCCCAAAACTGGTACCAAATACGTAATAGTACTCATGCGCAAAATGATTTGGTTAATGGTTCTGAAAAAATCGTGTAAATATAGAAGTTGGCCCCCCATAAAAAAAATGAACCCGGCTCTCAGATTGGTTATTTTATATAGTTTTTAGGAAAATATCGAGAAATAAAGGGGGCCGTATTGCAACTTTACCCGCTATATCAGTAGTTTAGACCTTGATACGTACCAACCCACTCGCTTCCCTTCCTTATGCGTCCTACGTTTACCTATATACTTTTCCTGATCCTCCTTGGAGGCGGGCCTCACTCAGGAGTCCGGGCGCAAACGCCTTCCCCGAGTTCCAGTGCTATTTTCCAGCAGTTTAAAAAGCTGGATGTGCTGGGCTCGGTACTTTACCTGGCCGCCCACCCCGACGACGAGAACACCCTGATGCTCGCCTACCTGGCGCAAGACCGCCTGGCCCGCACGGCCTACCTTTCGCTGACCCGCGGCGACGGAGGGCAAAACCTCATCGGCTCCGAGCAGGGCTACAAAATTGGGCTGATTCGTACCCAGGAGCTACTGGCCGCCCGTCGCATCGACGGCGCTCAGCAGTTTTTTTCCCGTGCCTACGACTTTGGTTTTTCCAAAACCCGCGACGAAACGCTGGATTTCTGGGGGAAAGAGAAAGTACTCGGTGACGTAGTTTGGCTGATTCGCAAGTACCAACCCGACGTGATGATCACCCGTTTCCCGCCCGACGAACGCGCCGGCCACGGGCACCATCAGGCCTCGGCCTACTTGGCCGAAGAGGCTTTTCGGCTGGCCGCTGACCCCAGCGCCTACCCGGAGCAGTTGAAGGAGGTAAAAACGTGGAAAACAAAACGGGTGGTGTGGAACGGCTACTCGCGCGGATTTGCCAACCAGCCGCCCGACGAAGAAGGCAAGCCTTATATCTCCGTGCAGATCGGTGGCTACAATCCGCTGCTGGGCCAGTCATATACCGAAATAGCGGCCCGGAGCCGCAGTCAGCACAAAAGCCAGGGTTTTGGGGCTTCGCCCATCCGGGATCTGCGCACCGACTACCTCATCCATAAAGACGGCGAACCCGCCCAAAAAGACCTTTTCGACGGCGTGGATGTGAGCTGGAACCGCGTCAAGGGTAGTCAGGAAGTAGCCCGGCTCGTGAAGCAGGCCATTCAGGGGTTTTCGGTGGAAAATCCGGCCGCTTCGGTACCTACGCTGGTGAAAATACACCAGGCCCTGGCCAAGCTCGACCAGGGAAATACGTACGTCCAGGCCAAAAAGGAAGAAGTGCAGCAACTCATTCAGCAGTGCCTGGGGTTGTGGTTTGAATCCAATCCGGCGGATTTCGCCGTGGTACCGGGCGAACGGATTATGCTAAGTACCAATGTCGTCAACCGCGCTAAGTACCCCGTGAAGCTCGTGAGCATGAAGTGGACCGGCCGGACCTCCGATAGTACCTTGAACCTGACGCTGGAACCCTTCAAAGGCTACAACTACCTCACCACGGTACCTGTACCTGCCCAGCTGGACAACAGCCAACCGTACTGGCTCAAAAAGCCCTTGGATAAAGGGATATTCCAGATTGACAACCAGCGGGACGTAGGCTACCCCGAAAACCGCCCGCCTACCTTTACCGAATTCACTTTTGAGGTCGACGGTCAGCGCTTTACGTATTCCAAACCCTGGATCTATAAATTTTCGGACCCGGTGGAGGGAGAAATGTATCAGCCTTTTGAACTAAGACCACCCGTAACGACCACCCTCAACGAGCCGGTTTATATCTTCACCGGTCCGGAGCCCCAAAGCGTAGAAGTACTGGTGCAAGCCCACAAAAGTAACGTAAAAGGTACTTTGCGGCTGGAGGTACCCCCTTCCTGGAAAGTCACGCCCGCCAGCATTGAGTTCAACGTGGATGAAAAGTACCTGGAGCCCAGTTTTACCTTTACGGTACAACCACCCGCCCAGGCCGGGGAAGGTACCTTACGCGCCGTGGTTGACGTAAACGGCCAGGCCTATACGCAGTCGCTCCGCAGCATCAAGTACCCCCACATTCCGGTACAATCCGTTTTTCCCGCTTCGGAAGCGAAGGTAGCCCGGCTGGACGTAAAAAATAAGGCGCAACGGGTGGGGTACATTGCCGGAGCGGGTGACGAAGTACCTGCCGCGCTCCGCCAGATGGGCAGCCAGGTCACGTTCCTGAACGAAGCGCAGCTCAGTGGCGACTTGAGCCACTACGACGCCATCGTGGTGGGTGTACGCGCCTACAATACCGAAGATCGCCTGGCGGTATACCAGCAAAAGCTGCTGAGCTACGTGGAAAAAGGGGGTACTTTGGTGGTTCAGTACGCCACCGCTTCTGGCCTGAAAGTACCCCAGATCGGTCCTTACCCGCTGTCGATCGGCCGCGATCGGGTGACGGAAGAGGACGCCGACATGCAGTTTCTGAAGCCCGAACACCCGCTCCTCAACTACCCCAATAAAATTACCCGCCAGGATTTCGAAGGTTGGGTTCAGGAGCGTGGCTTGTACTTTGCCACCAAGTGGGATCCACGCTACCAAACCATCCTGGCCAGCCACGACCAGGGCGAGCCGCCGCTGGAGGGTAGTTTGTTGTATGCGTCTTACGGCAAAGGGCACTATATGTACACGGGGCTTTCGTTCTTTCGCGAACTACCCGCGGGCGTCACGGGAGCTTACCGGCTTTTTGCTAACCTGATTTCGGTAGGGAAGTAATCCGGGCTGCTTTTAAAGGTACTTTTCAAGTAGAAGTTGTTTATGTTTTTAATCAGCTTCGTAGTAATAAATTCCTCCTCCTTAAAGTAGCTACTGCGTGTCTGAAACCCCTCGCTGGAAAATATGGATCGATACGGGTGGTACCTTTACCGACTGTCTGGGCATTGACCCCCAGGGCCAAACGCACCGGGCCAAAGTACTGAGCTCGGGCTACCTGAAAGGACGTCTGGTGCGAAAAATCGATTCCTTTGTGTTCGAATTTGACGCGCCCTGGGCGTATCCGAGCCGTTTGCTGGAAGGGTACTGGCTGTTGGCCCCTGAATCGGGTCAAAGATCAAAATTGCTCTCTATCAATTATTTACAAAAAACATTAATCCTAGAAGATAATCTAACACCGTTAACTAACACCGATTTTGTCCTAACCCGTCACGAAGAAGCCCCCGTACTGGCCACCCGGCTGGTAACCCAAACGGCCCTGGGTGATCGCTTTCCCGAGCTAGACATGCGCCTGGGTACTACTAAGGGAACCAACGCCCTGCTGGAACGAAAAGGAGCCAAAACCTTGCTCGTGGCTACCAAAGGGTTTGGGGATGTGCTGCGCATCGGTACCCAGCAGCGGCCTCACCTTTTTCAGCTCGCTATCCCCGAGCCTACGCTGCTGTACGACTCCGTATTGGAAATAGACCAGCGGGTAGCCGCCGACGGCACCGTGCTCAAAGCCATTGGGGACGCGCAACTTCAGGAAGTACGGGCTTATTGTCAGAAACACGGTTTTGAATCGGTGGCCGTGTCGCTGCTCAACGCCTACCAAAACCCCGAGCCCGAACATCAAATCGCCAACTACCTGCGCCGGGCGGGCGTTAGGTACCTTTCACCCGCCACGCAGCTCTCAGCGAGTATTCACTACCTGCGCCGTACCCAGACGGCCGTCGTGAACGCCTACCTGGCCCCCGTGCTGGATTCGTACCTGACCAATATCCGATCGGTCCTGGGCGATGCTTCCATTCAAGTGATGACGAGCGCCGGTGGGTTGGTGGGCCTCGAGGCCTTTAACGCCAAAGACAGCCTACTGAGCGGCCCGGCGGGGGGACTGGTGGCCGCCACCCACCTGGCCAAACGCCTGGGGTATGAGCGGGTACTTACCTTCGACATGGGCGGTACCAGCACCGACGCCGCCCGCATTCAGGGACGGGCCGATCTAAGGTACCTGACCCAGATCGAAGGACTGGAAATCCACAATCCTACGCTGGACATCGAAACAGTAGCCGCCGGAGGTGGGTCCATCTGCTGGTTCGATGGCTTTGCCCTGCGCGTGGGTCCCGAAAGTGCCGGGGCTCAGCCGGGCCCGGCCTGTTACGGGGCGGGCGGCCCTCTTACCCTGACGGATGTGAATTTGCTCATGGGTAAGCTGGATACCGCCCGCTTTGGCATACCCATCCAGTATGCCGCCGCCGCGGAGGCGCTGGGGGTACTTAGGGAACAAATCCGCTCCCGGACGGGCCAGTCCCTGCCGGAACAAGAAATACTGACCGGCCTGGAACGGATCGCCAACGAAAAAATGGCCGAAGCGATTCGTCGTATTTCGGTGGCCCGGGGCGTAGACCCCAAAGAGTACGCCCTACTCACCTTCGGGGGCGCGGGCGGCCTGCACGGCTGCCAACTGGCCGACCTGCTCGGCATCACCACCGTGCTGGTCCCTTACGACGCCGGTCTGCTCAGCGCCTACGGCATGGGCCAGGCCCGGATCAGCCGGATCGTCTCCCGGCAGGTATTTAGGCGCTGGCCAGAAGTAGTAGACCAGGTACCTTTCTTCTTGGAAGAACTCCATCAAGAAGCGCTGGCAGCCCTCAGGCAAGAGGGTATTCAGGAAGTAGAGCCCGGCTTTTGCTCCTTGTTTATGCGCTACGCGGGGCAGGAAAGCAGCCTGGAGGTACCTTACGAAGCCGGGCAGAGCCTCGCTCGGTTTGAAGAACTATACCAGACGCAGTTTGGGTACCTTCCGGCGGGGCGGGTGGTAGAGCTGGAAAGTATCCGGCTTATGGTTCGGGAAAAAAGCCCAGCGGAAGTACCTCTTCCCACCGTTCAGACGAAAATCCCGGCCAGTCCCGTTCGGCAGCTGGTTTCGCCCTATTTTCCGGAAGAAAAAGTACACGTGTTTGATTGGGACCAACTCCCAGCGGGAAGTACCCTGGCGGGGCCCGCCAGCTTGCTCAATTCCACCTCGACCACCTACGTACCCGCGGGCTGGGCACTGACGATCCAGGAGGAGGGCCACGCCATCCTAACCCGCGCCCAGGCCCCACTTGCCCGTCCCGCGGCGCAGGCCGAGGAGATTGAACTGGAACTATTTACCAATCGCTTTGCGTCCATTGCCCTGGAAATGGGGGCGCAATTGCAACGAACGGCCTTCTCGGTGAACGTCAAGGAGCGGCTGGATTTTTCCTGCGCTTTGTTGGACGCCGAAGGGGAGCTGCTGGTGAACGCTCCCCACATTCCGGTGCATCTGGGTAGTTTGGGAATTTGCGCGCGGCTGGTGCGGGACTACATTCGGCTGGGGCCGGGTGATGTGGTCATTACCAATCACCCCAAGTACGGCGGCTCGCACCTGCCGGACGTCACGCTGCTGGCGGGGGTATTTACCCAAGCCAACGCGTGTGTAGGCTACGTGATCAACCGCGCCCACCACGCCGAAATAGGCGGCACCAAGCCCGGTTCCATGCCCCCCGACGCCCTACACCTGCACGAGGAAGGCGTTGTGATTTTGCCTCAATACCTGGTGAAAGCCGGAGAAGTACAATGGGAAACCCTGCGCGCGCTCTTCACCCAGGCACCCTACCCCACCCGTACCTACGCCGAAAACGAGGCCGACATCATTGCCGCGCTGTCTTCGCTGCGTAGCGGCCAGCGGCTCTTGCTCAAGCTCGTGGCAGAGCAGGGGGTCGAAAAAGTAGCCTTTTACATGCAACGCCTCAAGGAGAACGCTTACGAGCAATTGCGCCAGGCGCTGCTCCCTTACTTAGGCCCCAAACTACGCGCCGTAGAGTACCTCGACGACGGCCACCGCATTGCCCTACAGGTGACGGTGACTGAGCAAAAGCTCCATATTGATTTTCAGGGTACTTCGCACGTTCATCCCAAAAACCTGAACGCCAATATCTCCATTCTGTACAGCGCTTTGCTGTACGTACTTCGCTTGTTGGTCAATAAAGACATTCCGCTGAACGAAGGTCTCCTCCGCAACCTCGAGCTGAGCCTCCCGCCCGACTCGTTCCTGCACCCCCTGTTTGACGATGATCCCCAAAAATGCCCCGCCGTGGTGGGTGGCAATACGGAGGTGAGCCAGCGACTGGTGGACACGCTCCTCAAAGCCTTTGGACTGGCGGCCTGCAGCCAGGGTACCATGAATAACCTGCTGTTTGGCAACGCCCACTTTGGCTACTACGAAACCATCGGCGGCGGCGCGGGCGCGGGCCCCGGCTTCCACGGGCGGTCGGGAGTGCACCAGCACATGACCAACACCCGCATCACCGACCCGGAGGAGCTGGAACGCCGCTACCCGGTGCGTTTGGTGCGCTTCGGGATTCGGGCCAGTTCGGGTGGCGCGGGCAAGTGGCGGGGCGGCGATGGCATCGTGCGGGAACTGGAGTTCCTGGAAGAGCTCGAGATTACGTTTATTGGCCAACACAACAACTTTTCGCCCTACGGGCTGGCTTGTGGCGCACCGGGCCTCTCGTCTCAGGCCCTGATCATCCGTCGGGATGGCCGCAGCGAGCTTTGTCCGGGCATGTGTAGTAGTTGGGTCCAACCCGGCGACCGGCTACTCATCCAAACCCCCGGTGGAGGCGGTTACGGCGAACCGGAGAGCCAATAGCCGAGGGCGAAGTGGGTGGAAGGAATGAGGAAAGCCCACTTACTTCAATTTTTGTTCGAAAGTACCCATTGAGTTTATTTTTAAAGTACCCCTGAATTTTAAAAGTACCCTATGAAGTACCTTTCCTTCCGCCAGGGGCTCTCGGGCGTGCTGTTCTGGTCCATTATTTCGGCGGCCTTTATCGGGCCGGGCACGGTTACGACCTGCGGGCTGGCGGGAGCGACCTACGGTACTTCGCTCCTGTGGGCGTTGGTATTTTCCATTGGGGCCACGATGGTACTTCAGGAAGCCGCCGCGCGCCTCACCATCGCGACCGGTCAAAATCTGGGCGAAATCATTTCGCTCCGGCTGGGAGCCCGGGGTCGGGGCGTCAACCGTGCCCTGGCGGTGGGCGTGGTTCTGGGGTGCGCCGCCTACGAAGCCGGTAATATCCTGGGGGCGGTGGCGGGCATCCGGCTGCTGTTGGATCTGCCCGGCTGGGTACTTACGATCCTGATCAGTACGGCCGCTTATTTTTTTCTTTCCATTCAATCCGTCTCGGTACTTTCAAGGGTACTTGGAGTGGTCGTTTTTGGCATGGGAGCGGCCTTTATTTGGGTAGGTACCTCCGCCCTGGAGCCGGAGCGGTGGGGAGAGGTAGTTTGGCACAGCCTGGTACCCAGCTTCCCGGCCGGAGCCGCGGTGCTGATCACCGGACTAGTGGGTACTACGGTGGTGCCTTACAACTTATTTCTGGCGTCGGGCATTGGCAAAGGACAAAGCGTAGCCGAGATGCGGCAGGGCATTATCCTGGCCGTCCTGATCGGCGGGATTATTTCCGTGTGTATTTTGCTGGGGGGTACTTTGGTTCAGGGTACCTTCAGCTACCAGAATGCGGCCGAGGTACTTTCCGTCCGGCTGGGTACTTACGGACGAAGCCTGTACGCGATCGGTTTGCTGGGAGCGGGCTTCACTTCGGTAGTCACGGCCCCCTTTGCCGCCGCCCTGACCACCCGCTCGCTGCTGGGCTTTGACCAGGCGCAGTCCCGCCGGGTGTGGCAGGGGGTACTTTTAATGGGTTTTTTCTTCGGCTTGCTGGACACGCGCCCCATTCCCATCATCATTGCAGCCCAGGCCGCTAACGGCCTCCTGCTGCCGTTCATTACCTGGCAAATCATCCGTGCCACCAGCGATGCCAGGATTCTGCCGCTGCATCGCAACACCCGGCTTCAGAAGTTCCTGCTGGGACTTATCTTTCTGGTAACGGCCCTGCTCGGGGCCAGCAGCCTCCTCAGCGCCTTCAAGAGCCTGCTTTAAACCCTTGATGCCTCGGGGAAGGGAGTGTGTCTAAAGGGTACTTCCTCACAAAGTACCCTATGTACCAAGCTTGCTGCTAGTCTCCCCAACGCCAGCCTAACTTCACACCTACCCAGCCGTTAGACTTGGGGGCGGCGTTGTAGTAGCGGTTTCCGAACGCATTCAGGTCGAAGCCCAGGCTGTAAATATCCGCCCGGACCCACTCTTTGGACGCCGCTACTTCGGTGTAGAGGTGGTCGCCCCAGCCTTTTCTCCAGGTAGCTCTCAGGAAGAATTGGTGGTAAGGGGTACTTTCTACGCTATTGGCGTCATTGAGATAAAAGGAACCACCCTGTTGGTAGGTAGCAAAAACCGAGAGACCGTAACGCAGCAGGGCATCCACGCCGGTGGTGTGTATCAGGCGGGGAATCCCTGGCAGGTACTTCCCGTCCAGATTGGCATCGCCTTGCTGAAAATCTTGGTAGGTGTAGCGAGTATAAGTACCCGTGTGCCACAGCCGCAGCAGTGCTACGGGTCCGGTGCTTTTGAGCAAATCGTAGTCGGCCCGCCATTCGACGCCGTTCTGCTGGGTTTTACCGGCGTTAATGAAGTACTCTGCCCCGTTGTCCTGCGTACGCCGCACGATGGCCTGCCGCAGGCCGAAGTTATACAGGTTGACCTCGGCTGAAAAGCGGTTTCCAAATTTCCGTAGGCCCAGCTCGCGGTTAATTCCGCGCTCGGCGTTCAGGTCGCGCCGAAACCCACCCGCCGAAGGCCGTACTTCCTGCAAGGTAGGGGGCGAAAATCCGTCGCTCAGCGAGGCCGTCACGGCCCAGGTACTTCCCAGCCGTTGGTTAATCGCCACGCGCGGCATGAACAGCCCGTCGAAGCGGCTGCTCTCCTGTAGGTAGGGCGCCGGAATGAAGCCTTCGTAGCCGTAGCGCAACGTGTTGTAGCTTAGGCCCGCAGTGGCCGTCAGGCGGCTGGGTAGCGTCACTTCCCACTGGCTAAATACCGACAGGGAAGCGGTACGGATGTCCTCGGCCGTCTGCGGATCTCCCGGTACGCCCCGCAGGTTGTCGTAGTTGCGCTGGGCCGAACGCCCGTACTGCCACTCAAAGCCACTCGTCCAGAGGGACTCCACGCGTCCGAGCTGACTTTGGTACTGCCACACATTGCGCCCCCCGATGCCCTGCTCGTCGCGTTTTTCGTAGTTGCTGATAAACGGATTGGCAAAATCGTTGGTCGTGAGGTACAGCGAAACGGTTTGGTTCCAACGCGCCGACAGCGGCAGATCGTAGCTTCCGCCCAACAGCGCGTAGCGGGTGTAGATGCCCGCCCCCTGCTCGCCGCTGCCGGGTAGCGTGGCCGTAGGCTGGCGCGACAACCGCGGATTGGTTTGGTACTGGGCGAGCGTAATCCCACCCGGCGTTTGGTAGTGCAGGTCCGAGTACAGGCCCAGCAGCGAGAGGGTACCTTTTTCGCCGAGCTGGTGCGACGAGCTAAACATCAGGGCGTCGCGGCCCATGGCGCTGTGCTCGCGGTAGCCTGCTTGCTCCTGATGCCCGTACCGTACGGTAAAAGTACCTGCCTTGAGTTCTGTGTTCCAGCTTCGGAATCCGTACTGGCCCACGCCCACACTTTGTTCCAGCGCGTAGGCCGGTGCCGGTTGATCGGCCGGGCGATCGTACATCAGCACCACTCCACCAGTACCGGCACCGTAAAGGCTACTAGCCGGACCTTTGATGATTTCCATGCGTTGTACGGCCGCAAAGTCCAGTGAATTTAGCGGTGTGTTGCCGCTGGCGTCGGTGTAGGGAATGCCGTTCCAATAAAACTTTACGTTGCGCACACCAAAGGGAGACCGGATGAGGCTGCCGCGTACCGAGAAGCGATAGCTACCGGGCGAGCGCTCTTCCATCCGGACGCCCGGCACCGCGTTGACGGCATTCACAAAAGTACTGGGTGCGTAGCGTTCGAGTAGGCGGGGCGACACCAGCCCGACGGTGGCGGGGGTTTCCAGCAAGGTACGCCTGGATTCGAAGGCCCGAACCGTTACTTCTTCGAGCTGACGGGTACGCAGGCTGTCCAAATCCTGGGCAACCATTGGTAAAGAAATACCCACCCAAAGCAAAGAGGTGCGAGAAAAATCGTGGAAAAAAGCGAGCATAATGGTCAGGTCAGAAAACGGAAAATGGGGTTAGGACTTCAAAAAAGCACCTCCATTTCTCAAAAGACATACTTTTCCTATATAATACCAAATTGCTGGGCCACTACCTGCGGCTTAATGGAACAGCTTTTATACTTTTACACAATAAAATATTCCATAAAGTAAGTTAACGCTTTGAAATTCAAAATTTAGTGTTAACTTTATGGCCCGTTTCTGATTTTTTTAATTTTTTGTCAGAAACGGCACCCAAATTTCTTATCAAATGTGTCACCCCGGGCACAAAGGGTATAGGCGTATACCATACAATATTCTTATACCTACCTCTTATTACTTCACTCTCAGCACAGTTACCCCTTTTTTATTAAAGCGTTACTTCAATAGAAAAACCCTCTTTTTGGTGGGCGTTTTCCTTCTTGAAAGATGATAGCCGGGATACCACAAAAAAATATTATAATATATTTTAAAGCTATCCTGCAAGGGCCTTTTCGGGCCGGATATCGCTAACAAAAAATGGCTTCCCCGATTAAGGGAAGCCATTTTTTATGTTGAAATTATTAGAACTTTATTAGTTAGTCTCGATCGATCGGCGAATGATGTTTAGGGCCGATCCCGCCTTGAACCATTCGATCTGCTGCTCGTTGTAGGTATGGTTCACCTGAAACGAATCCGTAGTGCCATCGGCATGGTGCAGCACGATAGTCAACGGCTCACCGGGCGCAAACTGCTGCAGCCCCGTGATATCGATCGTATCGTCTTCATGAATCAGATCGTAGTCCGACGGGTTCATGAACGTCAAGGCGAGCATCCCCTGCTTTTTGAGGTTGGTTTCGTGAATCCGGGCAAAGGACTTAACCAGAATAGCCCGAACGCCCAGGAAGCGGGGTTCCATGGCTGCGTGCTCCCGCGAAGAGCCTTCGCCGTAGTTTTCGTCACCGACTACGATGGACCCGATGCCCTGGGCCTTGTAGACTCGCTGCGTGGCGGGTACTTCGCCGTACTCTCCGATGAGTTGGTTCTTGACCGTGTTGCTCTTATCGTTGAAGTAGTTGATGGCACCAATGAGCAGGTTGTTCGAAATGTTGTCCAGGTGTCCGCGGTATTTCAGCCAGGGGCCCGCCATCGAAATGTGGTCGGTGGTACATTTGCCTTTAGCCTTAATCAATAATTTAAGACCAGTGATGTCGGTACCTTCCCAGGCTTTAAAAGGTTCGAGTAGTTGCAGCCGATCCGAGTTGGGGTCCACCAGCACTTCCACCAGGCTGCCATCTTCGGCGGGTGCCTGATAACCGGCGTCCTCGACATCAAATCCCTGTGGCGGTAGCTCGATGCCCTGCGGTTCGTCCAGCATTACCTCCATACCTACTTCGTTGGTGATGGTATCGGTCACAGGGTTAAAGGTTAGATCACCCGCAATGGCAAAGGCAGTGACGATTTCGGGCGAAGCCACAAACGCGTGGGTACTTGAGTTGCCATCGTTCCGCTTGGCAAAGTTCCGGTTAAAGGACGTAATGATGGAGTTGGCCCGGCTGGGATCATCCATGTGACGCGCCCATTGCCCGATACACGGACCACAGGCGTTGGCCAACACGACACCACCGATCTCTTCAAAAGTAGCCAGGATTCCGTCGCGCTCGGCCGTGTACCGTACCAGCTCCGAACCCGGCGTGATGGTATACTCGGCTTTGGCTTTGATATTTTTCTTGGCGGCCTGGGCGGCTACGGAGGCAGCCCGCGTCATGTCTTCGTAGGACGAGTTGGTGCAGGAGCCGATCAGCCCTACTTCCAGGCGCGCTGGCCAATTGTTTTCGCGTACGGCCTGGGCAAATTTGGAAAGCGGCCAGGCCAAGTCAGGCGTGAAGGGTCCGTTGATGTGCGGCTCCAGCGTGGACAGGTCCAGCTCAATAAGCTGGTCGTAGTAACCCGCCGGATCGGCGTATACTTCTTCGTCCGAGCGTAGGTTGGCCCATACCGCCGAGGCGGCCTCGGCTACATCGGCCCGCTCGGTGGAGCGCAGGTAGTCGGCCATGCGTTCGTCGTAGGCAAAAATAGAGGTGGTGGCCCCAATCTCGGCTCCCATGTTACAGATGGTTCCTTTTCCTGTACACGACAGGCTCTCGGCACCTTCGCCAAAGTACTCCACAATGCAGCCGGTACCTCCTTTTACGGTGAGCTGTCCGGCTACCCAAAGAATGACGTCCTTGGCGGCCGCCCAACCACTGAGCTTCCCGGTGAGCTTCACTCCGATGAGCTTGGGCATTTTAAGTTCCCAGGCCAGGCCCGACATTACGTCGCTGGCGTCAGCCCCTCCTACCCCAATTGCAATCATACCCAGGCCACCGGCGTTGGGCGTGTGGGAGTCGGTCCCGATCATCAGGCCGCCAGGGAAGGCGTAGTTTTCCAGCACTACCTGGTGGATGATCCCCGCGCCGGGCTTCCAGAAACCGATGCCGTATTTATTGGATACCGAAGCTAGGAAATCGTACACTTCGCGGTTTCTGTCTTTGGCAGTTTGCAAGTCTTGTACGGCGCCTACCTCCGCCTGGATCAGGTGGTCGCAGTGTACCGTGGAAGGTACCGCCACCTGCGGGCGCCCCGCCTGCATAAACTGCAACAGGGCCATTTGGGCGGTAGCATCCTGCATGGCTACGCGGTCCGGGGCAAAGTCTACGTATGATTTACCACGCTCATATACTTGCGAAGGAGTACCTTCCCACAAGTGAGCGTAGAGGATTTTTTCGGTCAAAGTCAACGGACGACCTACCACCTGGCGGGCGGCATCAATTCGTTCACCCATGCGGGCGTATACGCCCTTGATCATATCTAAGTCAAATGCCATAGTAATTTATAAAATCAATTGTTTGATTAAAAAATGCGCCTAAAAGTACAAAATTCCTCGTTATTTTGCCGGCTGTACGGTCTATTTTGCAATAATTTTGCTCCACAGACCTGCTTGTTGCCTACTATCGAATGGGGCTCGGGTGCCTGGAAGCGGGGTACTTCCTAGCCTGGTGACCACGCCCGAAATCCCTGGCTCTATTTCGGTTAGCTCGGGGCGAAATGATTTTTTGGGGCCAAAATTCAAACCTTTTACCCGGCTCTGTAACAAACCTTTTGATCAGGCGGTTTATGAATTGTAAGTTCTGCCCTATCTTTGGAGCAGCCTAAGCACCATTACCCGGCTTATAACCCTACTATATTATGTCAAAAAATCTGGTGATCGTTGAGTCACCGGCTAAGGCCAAAACCATTGAAAACTATCTGGGAGCTGATTTTACGGTCAAGTCGAGTTTCGGCCACGTCCGGGATCTGCCCGAGCACGATATGGGTGTCGATGTAGAAAATAATTTCATGCCCATCTATGAAATTTCTGCCGATAAAGTAAAAGTTGTTAATGAATTACGAAAATTGGCGAAGGAAGCCGAGGAGGTATGGCTCGCCACGGACGACGACCGCGAAGGAGAAGCCATTTCCTGGCACTTGAAGGAAGCCCTTGGGCTGCCCGACAACACCAAACGGATCGTTTTCCGGGAAATCACCAAGACGGCCCTAAAAAACGCCATCGGCAAACCCCGCCTCATTGATATTGATCTGGTGAATGCGCAGCAGGCCCGCCGGATTCTCGACCGGCTGGTGGGCTACGAGCTGTCGCCGGTACTTTGGAAAAAAATACGCATCGGTAAGTCGTCGCTGTCGGCCGGCCGCGTACAATCCGTGGCCGTGCGCATCATTGTGGAGCGGGAGCGGGAGATCGACGCCTTTCAAAGCAAAAGCAGCTTCAAAGTAACGGCCCGCTTCGACCTGGGCCAGGGCAAGGTACTGAACGCCGAACTACCCAAAAACTTCGAAACCGAAGCGGACGCCCTGGCGTTTCTGGAGCGCTGCCTGGGAGCTACTTTTACCATCAAAAACCTGGAAACAAAGCCCGCCAAAAAAACCCCGGCTCCGCCTTTTACAACTTCTACGCTTCAGCAGGAAGCCTCCCGGAAGCTGAGTTTTTCGGTTTCCCAAACCATGACCGTGGCCCAGAAGCTGTACGAAGCCGGAAAAATATCCTACATGCGGACCGACTCCACCAACCTCTCCGAAGAGGCTATGGGGAAAGCCAAGGAACAGATTTCGAAGGAATACGGTACCCACTACCACCACCAGCGCGTTTTCAAAACCAAGTCGGAGTCGGCTCAGGAAGCGCACGAAGCCATTCGTCCCACCGATTTTTCTACTCAGGTAGCCAGTAAAGACCGCAACGAACAGCGTTTGTACGAACTCATCTGGAAGCGCGCTATCGCCTCCCAGATGGCCGACGCCCAGCTGGAACGTACCACGGCCACCGTGGGTATTTCAAGTACCCGCGAAGAACTCATCGCCCAGGGCGAAGTCATTAAGTTTGATGGCTTTCTGAAAGTGTACCTGGAATCCAGCGACGAAGAAGGCGACGAAGAGCAAAAAGGCATGCTACCGCCCCTGAATATCGGGCAGGTACTGGCGCTTTCGGACCTAAAAGCCACCGAACGTTTTACGCGCCACGCCCCCCGCTACACCGAAGCCAGCCTGGTGAAGAAGCTGGAAGAAATGGGCATTGGCCGCCCGTCTACCTACGCTCCTACCATCTCCACGATCCAGAAGCGAGGTTACGTGGTTAAAGAAGACCGCGAAGGGCAGCAGCGTACCTTCAAGGAGCTCACCTTGCAGGATAATCAGATTAAAAGCAAGGTCAGTAGCGAAAACTACGGTTCGGAGAAATCCAAACTCTTTCCTACCAGCACGGGCATGATCGTCAATGATTTTCTGGTCAGTAATTTCCAGGACATCATCGACTATTCATTCACAGCCAGCGTTGAGAAAGATTTTGACAACATTGCCGACGGGAAAATTCCCTGGCAAACGATGATCGAACGTTTTTATAAAGGTTTTCATGGTAAAGTAGCCGAAGCCCAGGAACAAAAAATTGACCGCAGCCTCACCTCCCGCGACCTGGGCGAAGACCCCGTCACGGGTAAAAAGGTATCGGTACGCGTAGGGAAGTACGGCCCCTACGTGCAGATCGGCGACGTGGAAGACGAGGAAAAACCCAAGTTTGCCAGCTTGCTCAAAGGCCAGCTCATGGAAACCATTACCTTCGAAGAGGCGATGGAGCTCTTCAAACTACCCCGCGAGGTAGGCTTCTTTGAGGATCAGGCCTTGGTGGTGAACATCGGAAAATACGGACCCTACGTAAAGCACGACGGTAAGTTTTATTCCCTCGCTACTACCGACGACCCCATGGCCGTGACGGAAGAGCGGTTGATTGACATTATTCAGGAAAAACGCCAGGCCGACAGCAGCCGAACCATCCGGGAATACGACGAAAACCCCAACGCCAAGGTACTGAATGGTAAGTACGGCCCGTACATTTCGTTCGGAAAGCGGAATATCAAGATTCCCAAAGGTACCGAACCCGCTTCGCTGACCTACGAGGATATTCTGAAGCTCGCCGAAGGTACCGAGGAAAAACCGGCCAAAGCGAAAGCTCCGGCCCGAAAGCCCGCAGCCAAGAAAACGAAAAAGTAAATGGGCAACCGATCGGGAGGTACCTGCCTCCCGATCTGGCTCTGCCAAACTACCCGAGGCATGAAGAAAAAACTGGTCGTTCTCTCCGGCGCCGGTATCAGCGCCGAAAGCGGAATAAGTACCTTTCGCGACAGCGGCGGGCTCTGGGAACAGCACCGCATCGAAGACGTAGCCACCCCCGAAGCCTGGCGCAAAGATCCGCACAAGGTACTTACGTTTTACAACCAACGCCGCCAGCAGGCCGCCACCGTACAGCCCAACGCCGCCCACTACATCCTGGCTGAGCTGGAGGCCGACTTCGACGTCACCATCATTACCCAGAACGTCGATAACCTGCACGAGCGGGCGGGCTCCACGCACGTGCTGCACCTGCACGGCGAGCTCAGCAAAGCCCGAAGTACCCAAAATCCCACGCTCATTTACGAAGTACCCACGGGAGAGATCAACTGGGGCGACTGCTGCGAACTGGGAAGTCAGCTGCGCCCGCACATCGTGTGGTTTGGCGAGGAAGTACCTATGATGGAGCAGGCCATCGATTACACCGAACAAGCTGACCTTTTTGTGGTCATAGGTACTTCGCTGGCGGTGTATCCCGCCGCGGGACTGGTACATTACGTGGCCCGTGGGGTACCTGTGTACGTCATCGACCCGGCCCTGCCCGACATTACCCTGGGGCAAAATATGACCTTCATTCAAGAAAAAGCCACCGTAGGAGCGGCCCTCCTCCGACAAAAATTACTGCCATGAATCAATGGGTAACACTCTCAAACGGCCTCGAAATGCCTCTGCTGGGGCTGGGTATCTACACGCCCCACGCCAAAAATGAAGCGCGCGAGGCCGTCGCAACGGCCCTCGACCTGGGCTACCGCTTACTTGATAATGCCAGCGCCTACCAGAACGAGGAGGAAGTAGGCCAGGGCCTGCAAGACAGTGGCCTGGCGCGGGCCGAGGTATTTATTACGTCCAAAGTAAATAATCCCGAGCAAGGCTACGACGCCACGCTCCGGGCCTTTGATAACAGCCTCCAACGCCTCCAGACCGACTACCTCGACCTGTACCTGATCCACTGGCCCGTGCGGGAGCACCGCCGCCAAACCTGGCAGGCCCTGGAAAAACTCTACGCCGACAAACGCGTGAAGGCCATCGGGGTATCGAACTACTACCAGCCGCACCTGGAGGAACTTTTTACCTACGCCGAGGTGGTGCCGATGGTGAACCAGTTTGAGTTTCACCCTTTTTTATACCTACCTGATTTGGTAAATTACTGCTTCGAGAAGGGCATCCAGCCCGAAGGGTACTCGCCGCTGGTACGGGGCGAAAAAGCGCAACACCCTACGCTGCAGGAAATAGCCGAGCGGCACGGCAAAAGTACCTACCAGGTACTGATCCGTTGGTCGATGCAGCACGGCGTGGTCACGATCCCGAAATCCACTAACCCCGAGCGCCTGCGAGCCAACTTCGACGTCTGGGATTTTGAGCTTTCCGACGATGACATAGCGGCTCTCAACCAGCTGCACGACGGTACCCGCATCGCCGAAGACCCGATGGATTACCTTTAAGGGGTACTTTGGACGTAGTAAGTAAAGACATCATTTTTTATACATCCTCTTTTTATCAGGATTACTCATCATGCAACTGCTCGACGGAAAGGTACTTTCCAGCCTCATCAAGGCCGAAATAAAAGTAGAAGTAGAAAACTGGATCGCCCAGGGCGGTAAGAAGCCGCATCTGGCGGCGATTCTGGTCGGGAACGACGGTGCCAGCGAAACCTACGTGGCCTCCAAGATCCGGAGCTGCGAGGAAATTGGCTTCACGTCCACGCTCGTCCGGCTCGACGCCGACAGCACCGAAGCCGAGGTACTTGCCGCGGTAGAAGCCCTCAACCAGGACCCCGACGTGGACGGCTTCATCGTGCAGCTACCCCTGCCGCCGCACATTTCCGAAAACACCGTCATGGAGGCCGTTGCGCCCGAAAAAGACGTGGACGGTTTTCATCCCATCAACGTGGGCCGCATGTGCAAGGGCCTGCCCGCCTACCTTTCGGCCACGCCCTTTGGCATTCTGGAGATGTTCCAGCGCGCGCAGATCGAAACCACCGGCAAGCACTGCGTGGTCATTGGCCGCAGCCAGATCGTGGGCCTGCCCATGAGCATCCTGATGCAGCGCAATACTACCCCCGGCAACTGTACCGTGACGATCTGCCACAGCAAAACCCGCAACCTGAAGGAAATCTGCCAGACGGCCGACATCCTGATCGTGGCCCTGGGACGGCCCGAGTTCGTCACCGCCGACTACGTCAAGGAAGGCGCCGTGGTGGTAGACGTGGGCATCAGCCGGGTACCGGACGCCAGCAAGAAGAGCGGCTTCGCCATCAAGGGCGACGTGAAATTTGACGAAGTAGCGCCCAAGAGCAGCTACATCACGCCCGTACCCGGCGGCGTGGGCCTCATGACCATCTGCGGCCTGCTCACCAACACCCTCAAAGCCGCCCGCAAGGAGATTTATCCGTAAGGGGTACTTTCAAGGTACTTTGCACATGTAAAAAGCACAATCGGAAACGGTTGTGCTTTTGTTTTTAAAATACTATCTTACAGCGAAATAGTCTCTTCTTTTCATTCTAATTCACAATATCAATTCTCTACAAAATCAAAAATGAGAATTGACATACATACGAAAATAGTTAGGGCTAAAAATCACTACGAGGGGCTTGTAGCTAGCTTTTTAGAGACAACATTAGTAATAAATGATCTTATTATTTTTACCGAAAATAAGAGTACTCAAGGAATTTAAACAAAATATTCCGGCGACACTATACCACCAATTTTATAAATATGCTACCGGCAAAAAAACATTCTATTTCAAAAAATATAGAAAAAATCAATTCTGGAAACTTCGACAATAATGATGTAAATGCGCTGCTGATGAGCCTCAGACATTACGCATCAGAAAATCGAACCTTTAAAGAGTTTGCAGATTTTGTAGCACATCCTATTAGGAATCAAGGAGAAATAAAAACCAGGTTAGATTATCTTCAGGACTGGTCAAAATTTGCCAATAAATATCTTTATGGGTCAGCTGAATTTAATTTCTCAAATCCTTTCCCAAAATATATCCTCAAAATATTAAAATATCTACATTCTAGATGTGATCCCAACATATTTTCCCATGCAAAAATATCTAAAACTAGTTTAAAATCTTTTTTGGAAAAATGCTTTGATAATATTGATGAAGAAACTATTACATTAAATAGATTAGTACTAGAAAATTATCCAAATAGGGTTGACATTCAGGAGCATATAAGCGCTTTGAATTATTTATTAGAACAGTCAATCTTTTTAAAGCCTCTTTTTCATCAAGAGGAAATTATTCAAGCAGTTATTGACGTGTTAACGTCAAATAAGATACATTTTAATGAATTGCTATTCAGGAAACAGTCAGATAAAATAATGCTTTATATATTAGCTGACTTACACTTATCAACTTATACATTACATGATAGATCAGAGTTAAATTGCCACATCGGAGGGATTGAATACAGGATAAAAGATATGGATAATAGAAAGGTCATACGCTCTAAATATCTATATTTAATAGCACGTTCTGAGGCAGCTAGGGTAGACATTAAAGGTGTAGAATTACCCTTACAGCATTCATGTATATTAATAAATACAACATTACCTGCTTACCGGTGGTGTAATCCATCTCTTTTCATTAATTTAGGATCAAGCTATGGAAGCTACAATGATCAGGATTTTTATGTAGATAACAATTATAAGCTTGCCTCAATAAGCCCTTACCAAGGAGAAGGCATAGTAGATATTACATTTCACATAGACTAATGAAGTGATGTTATAAAATAGCATTTTCAACCATTGATTTAAAAAATCTTGATTTATTTAAAATCGATGAACCATACCCACAAAACCATCATTGAAAAGTACCTCCAGGCGTACAACGGGTTTGACGTACCGGGCATGGTTGAGAACCTGCACGAGGAGGTTGTTTTTGAAAACAGCACGAACGGGGTCATTGACCTAACCACGATCGGCATCGACGCCTTCCGGCAGCAAGCCGAAGCGGCCCAGGGGTACTTTACGCAGCGCGAGCAAAAGGCTACGTTCTGGCAGTTTGAGGAAAACGTGGTGACGGTCCAGATCGAGTACGCAGGCGTGCTGGCCGTGGAACTACCCAACGGCCTGAAGCCCGGCGATACGCTGCGGCTGGAAGGTAAATCCATTTTTGAATTCCAAGACGGGCGAATTATCAAAATCCAGGATGTAAGCTAAGCGCCCAGGTACCTGGCGGAGGTACTTTAGTGCGCCTATTGAAAAAAATCCGGATTCGTGTCCTATTTCGGTTGGCTCGGGTGTCATAAGGATGTAGTTCAAAACATTCTTAAAAAACTTAACAGCGAAAAAAATGGAAGAATTCATGTTGATTTTCCGGCACGAAGACGGACAAAAGCAGGCCTCGCCCGAGCAGATGCAGCTCTGGATGAAGCAAACCATGGACTGGATCGGTGGGATCGCCGCCCAAAACAAGTACAGCGGCGGCAACGGCCTGCCCTTTGACGACGCGCGGGTACTTTGGTCCAACCAGCTCGTGACCAACGGTCCGTTTGGCGACATCAAGGAAACCATCGGCGGGTACATCATCGTCAAGGCCGAGTCGGCTGAAGAGGCCGTGGAGCTGGCCAGAGGCTGCCCGGTGCTGCAAGGCGAGGGCAACAGCGTCGAAATCCGGAAGATAGCCCGTGGCGACGAAAAACCCTAACCCTCAGGAGCCTCCGCGTCCAGGCGGGGGCTCCCAAAGTACCCATGCCGCGCGCCGAGCTACTTCCGCATTTGTTCCGGACCGAATTCAGGAAGATCGTTTCCGTGCTAGGCCGACGCCTGGGACTGGACCACCTTCAAGCCGCCGAAGACATCGCCAGCGATACGTTTTTGCTGGCCTACGAAAGCTGGCCGTACCAGGGCCTGCCCGAAAACCCCACCGCCTGGCTGTACGCCGTAGCGCAAAACAAGGCCAAAAACTACCTCCGGCGGCAGCAGCTATTCAACCAGAAAATGGCCCCGCACCTAGCACAAAGTACCCCCGAAGCACAGGAGCCCGAGCTGGATCTATCCGAAAAAAATATCCGCGATAGCCAGCTTCGGATGCTCTTTGCACTTTGCCACCCGAGCCTACCCGCCGAGGCGCAGGTAGGCCTGGCGCTGCGTATCCTGTGCGGATTTGGGATCGAAGAAATCGCCGATGCTTTTTTAACCCATAAGGAAACCATTAACAAGCGCCTTTACCGGGCCAGGGAAAAGCTTCGTCAGCAGCATTTTACGCCTGAAGTACCTTCCGAAACAGAAATGAGCCAACGACTGGCTTCGGTACTGACAACCCTCTACCTGCTTTTTAGCGAAGGCTACTACTCCGAAAGTCACAACCTGGTGCTGCGGGAAGATCTGTGCCTGGAGGCCATGCGGCTCACTTACCTTTTGATCGAGCATGAACCTACCAACCGCCCGCCCGTGCAGGCCCTGCTGGCGCTGATGTGCTTCCACGCCTCGCGTTTTGCCGCCCGAAAGAACGGAATCGGCGACCTGATTTTATACCAGGATCAGGACGAAACGCGATGGAATCAGGAACTGATCGCCAAAGGTACCTACTACCTCCACCAGGCCGCGCGCGGAAGTACCCTCAGCAAGTACCACCTGGAAGCCACCATTGCCTACTGGCACACGATCAAGGTCGACACGCCCGAGAAATGGGAGGCGATCTTGCAGCTGTATAACCAGTTACTGATCCTGGAGTACTCGCCCGTGGCGGCCCTCAACCGTACTTTCGCGCTGGCCAAAGTGCACGGAAACGAAAAAGCCATCCCCGAAGCCGAGAAGCTGCACCTAATTGATAATCAGTACTACTATGTACTTTTGGGGGAACTTTACCAAAAAATGGATGTAGAACAATCGCGAAGGTACTTTCAAAAGGCGCTCGCGCTGGCGAAGACGCCGCACGACCAGCACACCATCAAGCACAGGTTGGCGGCCCTGTAACTACCCAAAGTACCCTAAAAAGCTTCGCCAATGAACAAGTAAAAGCCCGGCCCTTCGCGGGTGAAGGCGGCGTCGAAGCGGGTGAAAATATCTTTTTTGGGAAAGAGTAAAAAACGCAGCCCGGCCCCACCAGACCACACCCACTTGCGGGTAGAGAAGCTGTTGAAATCCCGAAAGACGGTACCCGTTCCGGCAAAAACGGCAGCACCGAGGCGCTTGGAAAACTCCAAGGGAAGGAGGCGGTATTCCACTTGCGTGGCGATCATGTTGTTGTCGCGGTAGCGGCCCAGGTAGTAGCCCCGCATGATGTTTTCGCCCCCCAGCAGCGCCATCTGGTTGAAGGGCGTATCCCCAAAGCTAAATTGACCCAAGAGCTGGGCTGCGATCACATCGCGGGAGTTGGGCAAGGGTCGGAAAATCCGGTTATCCGAAATAACGGTGGTAAACGCATAATCACTCCCCCAGGCTTTAGCGTAGCGCAGCAGGGCCAGTTCCGAAAAGATACCCCGACGTACGTTGAGCACGTTATGGCGGTTGTCGTACACGACGCCTAGGCCAAACCCCAGGTTGGATGATCCCTCACTACCATTTGGTCGCTCAACGACGGTGGCTCCCTCGGCCGGCACAAACCGCACCGAGCTCATGCGCTGGAAATCTACCTGCACACCAAGGTACAAGCTTCCCGCAACTTTGCGCAGCGCTCGCTCCCGAATCAGCAACTGGTTGGCGTCTACCCGGGCCTGGTGCTCACGCGGTGAGTCGGGCCCCAGGCCGTGGTACAGCAACGGAAAGCTTTGAAAGCGGAAGCGCCCCAGAAAAAACCATTTGCTCTCATCGGTGTAGAGCGCGTGGTCAAACCAGATGCCGTACTGATTTTCCAGCGTAAAAAAAGTAAAACCGTTGATTTCGCTGAGGCGGTTGGCGGTGTCGCCCTTGGCGTAGTAGACGTATAAAGTACTCAGTCCAAACTCCCAGCTCGTTTCGGGCGCATAGGCCAGCGTAGGGTAAATCAGAAATTGCGGCCGGGAAGACTCAGTGGTGTCGTTTACCAGCCGGTTCCAGTAGTAGGAAATAATGCCGGATTTTTGGGCGTGCGCCTCGTACACGGCGTGGTATCCAAGCAATAGAAAGAGGAGCAGTAGTCGAATTTTCATGCAACAGCGTATAAAATGTCTGGGAGTAGCGGGCGGCTCTGGTAGGCAATCATTTGTATAACAAAGGTAGTTTTAAGCCTTTTTGTTCAAATAGCGCTCATTATCTTTACGCCCAGGTACCTTCCAGTGACGCAACGATATTTTTCCAAAGAGAACATGATAAAAACCCTGCCAGATCCCGCACCCATTACCCGTTTTCTGCGGGCTAAAGCCAGCTCCCATCTGCTGGTAGTAGCCGTGCATCATTTTGGACTCTTTGAGGTACTTCATAGAAGCCCTATGACGCGGTCGGAACTTGCGGAAATCCTGCAACTGACCGAGCGCCCCGCAATGGTACTTTTCCCGGCCCTTTGTGCCATGGGAATGCTACACGTCGATGCGGAAGAAAAACTACACCTCACCGAGCTAGGTACTTTGCTCACCGCCACGCATCCCCATAACCTGCTCGGCTACGTGGGCCTGGAAAAAGAAGATCCCGGCGTGCTGGAGCTCACGCAGTGGCTCCGCCACGACGGCCCACCCGAGGCCGCTACGGGCCTTTCCTACGTCATGGATGCCGACGCCCCCTCCCCCATGGATGATCCGGCCGCAGCCAGGTACTTTACCCTGGCCCTGGCCGGGCGGGCCAGGTACCTTGCGCCGCTCGTGGCCGGGCACCTGCCGCGTCATACGGGCCATTTGCTCGACGTAGCCGGTGGTACCGGCTTCTATACCTACGAATGGCTGCGCCTCAATCCCACGGCCCAGGCCACGCTTTTTGACCGGCCGGAGGTACTTCGGGTAGCTCAGGAGCTTCTGAGTGAATTCAGCAACAGCGGGCGCGACGGCGCAGCCAACGTGCGGGAACGGGTTACCTTTTTGGCGGGTGACATGCTCACCGACCCACTTCCGCCAACGGACCTCCTGCTGGCTGCCAGCCTCTTTCACGACTGGCCCACGGCCACTTGCCAGGCACTGGCTGCCAAATTTGCCCAGGTACTTCGGCCCGGCGGCGAGCTGTGGGTACACGATACGTTTCTGGACGATAGCCTGGATGGCCCGCTAGCCGCTACCGACTACTCGGCCATGCTCTTTATGGGTACCAAGGGGCGCCTGTACAGCCGGGCGGAGCACCGCGCTTGGTTGACGCAGGCCGGCCTCGTTACCAATCACGACACCCTCCCCACCGGCATGGACTACGGACTCCTCTACGCCCGCAAAGCCCGCTAGGTACTTGGCAGCGGCTCGGTGTGCGGGTAGAAACTAAGTACCCCGTTACTTTCCCTTTGACAGGGTACCTGACCTCTTTTGGCGTCCCTACCCAAAACCTATAACCGAACCTTGGCATGAAAAACATCTCCAGAAAAGAATTTCTACGAAACGCCTCACTTCTCGCGGGCGTTTCGATGCTTCCCGACTTCTCCTTCGCCACCCGCTCGGCTCCTTCCAAGATGAAGCTGGGCCTGGTAACTTACCAGTGGGGCAAAGACTGGGACGTACCCACGCTGATCAAGAACTGCGCGGCTTCCAAGATATTGGGGGTGGAGCTCCGCGTAGAACATGCCCACAAGGTCATGCCGGACTTGTCAGCCGCGCAACGCAAAGAGGTAAAAAAACGCTTTGCGGAAAGTCCGGTGAAAATTGTGGGCCTGGGTACCAATCAGCAATACGACTTTCCTGATCAGGCTAAGCTGCGTGAATCCATCGACATGACCAAGGAATTCATCAAGCTCAGCGCCGACGTGGGCGGCACGGGCGTGAAGGTGAAGCCCAACGGCTTTCATAAAGACGTGCCCCGCGAAAAAACCATCGAGCAGATTGGCCGTTCGCTCAACGAAATTGCCAAGTACGCCGCCGACTACGGCCAGCAGATCCGGCTGGAAGTACACGGCAACGTGACGCAGGAACTCCCCAACATCAAGGCCATTATGGATGTTTCCGATCATCCCAACTCTACCGTGTGTTGGAACTGCAATAAAGAGGACCTGATCGGGGAAGGATTGGTGCATAACTTCAACCTCGTGAAGGGCCGCTTCGGCGACACAGTACACGTGCGGGAACTTGACGACGCTGAGTATCCCTACCAGGAACTGATGAATCTTTTCGTGGGAATGAACTACGACGGCTGGATCTTGCTCGAATGCCGCACCGACCCGGCCGATAAAGTAAAGGCCCTCGTAGAGCAACGGCAAATTTTCCAGCAAATGGTCGCTAACGCCCAGAAGAAAGCCAAGTAGACTAGTTCGCGTTTGTTAAGCTAGTTCGCGTTTGCAACGCGAATCCCCGTGCCCAGCGTTTACAACGCGAAAAGAAGTAGCAGGAACCGTCCTGGTTCCTGCTACTTCTCAGACTTACGACCTTCCCTTACCCAGCGGGAACGGGAATTAAGGCGCAGCGTGTTCTTAAAGTACCTACCAACCAGACTTGCTTCGCATGGAGACGACAATGAATTTTCACACCCGCAAATGGGTAAAACCCGAAGATCTCAATCCCAACCAAAGCTTGTTTGGGGGCAGACTGCTGCAATGGATCGACGAGGAAGCCGCCCTGTATGCCATCATTCAGCTCGACAACCCGCACGTAGTCACCAAATTTATTTCGGAAATTAATTTCATATCCGCCCCCAAACAGGGCGACATCATCGAGATCGGCATCATGGCCACGGCTTTTGGTACTACTTCGCTGACAATGAAATGCGAGGTACGCAACAAGCTGAACCGCCAGAGTATCCTGACCATCGACAAGCTCGTTTTTGTAAACCTGGATCGTGACGGAAATCCGGTCCCGCACGGCAAGTCGGCCATTACCTACGTCAAGGACCGTTTTCCAGCCATGTAAATAAAGACCTAAGCTGGTACTTTACACATGTTCATACAAATGCTGGTACGCGTTTGCAACGCGTACCCATCCGAACAACGCGTTTAAAACGCGCCTTTAAAGTAGATCCATGCGTAAAACAACCGACCAAGTACCCAAGTACCCGCTGGAAGCTTTTTCACGGCACGAACCCGACCCGATCTTCTACGTTACGTCCCTGCAACAATTGGTGCTGGATTTTAAGGGCATCGACCGTCCTCACTCGCACACCTTCTACCTCGTGATGTGGATTCGGCGGGGCAGCGGTACCCACACCATCGACTTCAAAACCTACGACCTGGCCCCCAATCAACTTTACTTCCTCACTCCCGGCCAGGTGCACAGTTGGCAGCTTTCTGCCGACATGGAAGGCTATAACCTGTACTTTGACGCCCCCTTCTTTCGTAGCCGTTTTGGCGGCCGTTTGTTTCAATACCCTTTTTTTCATTCGCATCAGCACCAGCCACTCCTTGAAGTAGTAGAAAAACAGGCGGCTTTCTTCCAAGACATCATCCATGCTACCTACCTGGAATACCACCACCACCGCGCCACCAACCCCGAGCTCCTGGCCTCCTACGTACACATCTTGCTTGAAAACGCCACCCGGCTCTACAGCCAGCAGGTTGCCCCCACCGATACCCATTATTACGACCGGCTCCGCCAGTACGAAGAGCTGCTGGAGCAGCATTTTTTGTCAATACGTCAAGTAAAAGACTACGCCGCGCTCATGCACCTGAGCCCCAACCACCTCAACCATATCTGTCGGCAGCTCCTGAACAAAACGGCCAGTCAACTCTACCAGGAACGCCTGCTGGTGGAAGCGCAGCGCTTGCTCACGCATACGTCACAAACGGTGCAGGAAGTGGGGTACCTGCTGGGTTTTGAAGATCCCTCCTACTTTGTTCGGTTTTTCAAAAAACACACGGGTACTTCTCCGGCTCACTTCCGGCAGCAGCAAGTACCCCATCATTGATTTGTACCATAGGTACCCGTTTCTGTCCGCTCAAAATACGGGACCTAAGCGGTACTTTTGTATCAGTATCAAATCCAATGAAGCCATGATCCGTAACACCCGACTGTACAGTGTCTTGTTCAATAAATGTCCTCGCTGCCATACCGGTGCTTTCTTTGTGAGCAAAAGTGCTTATCGAAAAAACTTTGACGAAATGCACACCCAC
The DNA here is from genome assembly GCF_014202275.1 of Rhabdobacter roseus. Classification (GTDB taxonomy): domain Bacteria; phylum Bacteroidota; class Bacteroidia; order Cytophagales; family Spirosomataceae; genus Rhabdobacter; species Rhabdobacter roseus. The sequence goes on from NZ_JACHGF010000002.1 coordinate 487,156, forward strand.
TGTCCGCACTGTGGCGAAAACTACGTTCCTGAGCCCGGTTTTTATTGGGGCTCCATGTACATGAGCTACGGGTTATACGTACTCTTTATGCTAGGTACTTTTCTGCTACTGGTGGTGGGGCTGGGCGTGGATGTAATGCATTACCTGCTTGGGCTTACGCCCGTGCTGGTGCTCCTGCTGCCATACTTTTTCCGCCTGGCCCGCCGGAGCTGGCTGGCCATTTTCATTGCCCCTGATCGTAGTGGACGGGGTACTGCCGCTACGGGGACGGAAGTTATGGATATTGAAAAGAACGCCGCCAGCTAAGTACCTCTTTCTCTAACTTTCTGGCCCGATCTCATGTACTTTAAAGGTACTTCACCAGCCAGCCAAGGATGCGCTGCTGGCGCTCGGTATAGGGCGGATACAGAAATCGCAGGGTACCAAACTTTCGCTTGACGACCCCTTTGGGATTGGAAAATTCCTGGAAACCATAAAAACCGTTGGACTTGCCAATCCCGCTGTTATTGACGCCTCCGAAGGGTAGCTCGTGGTGGCCAAATTGCGTAAGTACCTCGTTGACGAGCGCATTACCCGCGCTGATGTTCTTTAAGAAATAATCGGCGCGGGCAGCGCGGCGGCTATGAACGTACAAGGCCAGCGGTTTCGGCCTGGCATTTACATAATCCACCGCTTCTGTCGGTGTTTGGTAGGTTAACACCGGTAGAATAGGTCCAAAAATCTCCTCCTGCATCACTTTCATACGTTCGGTCACGTGGGTAAGTACCGTTGGCTGTAGGTACCTGTCAGCGGGGGTACTTTGCCCACCTACCGCCACCACCGCCCCCTGATTGAGGGCGTCGTCCAGGTACCTTTGCAGGCGTTCGAAGTGGTTCTGGTTCACAATGCGGGCGTAGTTCTCCGACGCCATCATTCCCCTTCCCTCCGGGTCGTACATGGCCCCGATCGCCCCCTTCAACTCGTCTACCAATTTGTCTTTTACCGAGTTGTGTACCAGCACGTAGTCGGGCGCAATGCAGGTTTGGCCGTTATTGAGGTACTTGCCCCAAGCCAGGGTTCGGGCCGTAGCGCGCAGGTCGGCGGTTTCGTCCACAATGGCGGGCGACTTCCCCCCCAGCTCCAGCGTCACGGAGGCCAAGTGCTCGGCGGCCGCTTTCATGACTATTTTCCCGATGGCCGGGCTTCCCGTAAAAAAGATATGATTGAAGGGTAGTTCCAGCAGCGCCTGTGCTACCGCGGCGTCGCCTTCTACCACCGCTACTTCTTCTTCCGCAAAGACGGCCTCAATCACTTTTCGCACAAAGGCCGACGAATGGGGCGTAAGCTCCGAGGGCTTCACCACGGCCACGCAGCCCGCCGCCACCGCCGACACGAGCGGCTTCAGCGCCAGGTTGATGGGGTAGTTCCAGGGTGCCATGATCAGGGCGTTGCCCTTGGCTTCGTACTGAACGTAGCCCGAAGTACCCAGCGCGCTCAGCGGCGTGGGTACCCGCTGCGGTTTCATCCAGCGCGGCAGGTGCTTGATGGTGTACTTGATCTCACTGGTCAGTACATAAATTTCGCCCAGTGTGGTTTCGGCGGCGGGTTTACGGAGGTCCGCATAGGTAGCCTGCCGGGCTTCTTCCTGATGCACCATGAGGTAGTCCAGCAGCTTTTTTAGCTTCTCGACGCGCTGCTCGGCGGTGGTTTGGGCCTGAGCGGCGGCCCGCAGGCGCTGCTTTTCAAAAAGTACCCTAAGCGCGGCAGGGGCGGCGAGTTCGGTCATGGGAGCATTCATAGAAGGTACTTTGGCTATAGTTCGGGGATAAAATGCAAAAAAAGCGCGAATGTTTACAAGAAAAATTCGGAATACTGTTGCATAAGTCCCATTTTACTAAAAATTTTGTCAAAACAAGCTACCTGGCTATCCGGCAAACGACACCATGAGTATTGTAAGCAACAATATAAAGTACCTGCGGCGGCTCAACGGCCTCACGCAGGAGCAATTTGCCCGCAAAATCGGCATTAAGCGCTCGTTGCTGGGCGCCTACGAGGAAGCCCGCGCCAACCCCAACCTCACCAACCTGAAGAACATGGCTTTGGCTTTTGGGATTTCGGTGGATAATTTGCTAAAAAATGACCTGCGCCGCGTGCGCGAAACGCCCAACCTGGGCTTACCGGCCAGCCCGACCAACCCGCTGCCGCCCCCGCCGCTCATGGCAGATCCGATGCCCCCGCAGCCTTTGTCGACCATCATTGATAAGTACCAGCGAGCCCGGCCTACGATCCGGCTGGTGTCGCGGCCGGTCATGCTTAAGCCGGTAGCGTACCAGGGTACTTCGCTGTCCCCCAATCCCCCGGCTCCTACCCGGAATGCCTACCAGCCTCCCCTTTTCAACAACCAGTACGAAGGCCAGCCAGCCAGCCGGGTAGCCACCACCTACGAAGAAAAAGCCCCCCCCCAACAAACCATCCAGTGGGTACGTGGTAGCCAGGCCGGAGAGTACCTGGCGCAGTACCAAAGTACGTCATTCCTCAATCGCCTACCCACGTTCCAGCTTCCTAACCTACCTTCGGGCCATTACCGGGCTTTCGAAGCGGGAAAGGATTTCTTGTTTCCGGGGGCGCTGTTAGTGGGGTCTTTTATCAAAAATTGGTACGACATTAAGGACGGCCGACAGTACGTGTTTGTGCTTCGCAACCACGGCATCGTGTACCGTAAGGCTTACAACCAGGTGAAGGTGAAGGGCCTGCTGCTGCTAAGCTCTGACATCGCTACCATCTCCAGCCTGGAAGTACCCATCGGCGAGGTACTGGAAGTGTGGGAGGTCAACGCTTTCGTGAGCCTGCAACTACCCGAACCCACGCCTTCGCTGGACCGGATCGGCCAGCTGGTGCAGGAGATGCAACGCGAGCTGGGCCAGCCGCGCGCTGGCTACTAAGCAGTTACGGGAGGTACTTTATGGAAAATACCGCCGTGAATTATGGCTGAGCCAAGCTACTAAACAACGCTTCGATCTTGGGAAGTACCTGGGTTTTGCGGCCCGGCTCCACCACGGATTGCCCCAGCATGTACCACAGGCCGTCGCCGGTGGTGAGGTAAGTACCGGGCCGGTGCGGTCGTTTTTCGGTGGCCTGGTCGGCCAGAAAGTCGGCCTCAAAAACGGTTTTCAGTACTTCCTGAAGCTCCGCCCAGGCTAGCTGTTTTGGCGGCTGGGTACCTACCTGCAGCCGAAAGGCCCGCTCCGCAAACGAAGCGTGCAGCGCCACCTCTACTTCCTCGTTTTGGATGCGCAGGTACTTCATTTCAAAGGGCAGCTCCCGGCCCGAAGCCTCAAACATAGCCTGGATAAATTCCTGTAAGAAGTACGCCCACACGTCGATGTTGGCCGGGTAGCGCACGGTTATTTTTTCCTCCGCCATCGTCGAAATCTCCACGAAAGCCTGGAGTTCGTCCTCGTCGGTCTCTTCCGAAAATTGACTGGACTTCACCAGCTTAGCCAACTCGGTGGCCCATACGGCGGGCAAAGTACCCTTCCAGACAAAATCATCGTTGAGCGTAAAGCCTTCGTCCAGAATTTCCTCCTCGTCCAGCTCTTCGCGGCCCAGGTACGTGAGCGTGTACTCAACGGACAGCCCGGCATTTGCTTTAGGGACAACTTGTAAGGTATAAAAATGCGCGTGTGGCGCGGGTACCACGGGGGCGGTTTGGTACTTTATGGTAATTTCGTCGTAGGGAAATGTCATGGATACGGGGCCAAAAGGCGATGGATGCCCCGCAAAGGTAACGTAAATGCCCTTAATTCGGAACGCCACGGCGGTACCTTTACGGGCTGCGCCGCAGGGAGGCCCGGCGCGCTAGTACTTCGTTCGTGATCATCCAGAGAATGGTGACGAAAAGAAACGTGTACAGGTAGTAGGTGCTCAGAAAAGGAGAGCGGACCAAGTACAGCGGATTGTTGGAAAAAGCGTGCACCAGCGTGACGAAGTAAATATTGCGAGTGGCCATGTACACAAACAAAAAAGCCAGCCCGTACAGAAAAGGCCCGCGCAGTGCCTGAGTGAGGGAAGAAAGCTCCGTGTGGTCGCGAAAAAGGTAGGCCGAGACGTGCGCAATACTAAATAGAAACGTCACCGCTACCCCCAAAAGCAGGATTTGCTGCGTCGAAAACCCGCGGATTTGCCCGTAACGCACGGGTACGTGCCGGTACACAAATTCTTCCAGCAGCGCATTAGGTACCGAATTGAAGAGAAAAATAAGCCCGAACTTCAGGACGCGGTCCGCCGTAGGGTACTTGAGGCTAGTGCCGGTACCCAACGTAGTGCACGCCTGGGTGAGCCCCCACACCACCAGCCCCACACCCAGCGCCACCAGCAGCTTAGAGCCCGTAAAGGTACTGGCCAGCCGCAGCTGTGGGCGGTACGGCTGAATGAGCCGCGCAATCAGCAGCGTTTGGAGCACCAAAATAAGTACCCCCAGCAGCAGCGCCTGCCGCCAATCCTGCCAGAGGTGCTGCCCCCAGCTGGTCAAAAAGATCAGATTGACAGCGTTGGCAAACAGCCCGTTGATGATCAAAATTCGCAACAGATCTTTTAATGTCATGGGTACTTACGGGGTACTTTTCATATACTGTGAGCCAAACGCGGGCTGGTACTTATTCTTTTCTGCTTGCCCAGAACGCCGCGGCTGTTTTGGGTTTATCCACTTTACCGGTTGGGGTTCTGATCAGTTCCGGCACGCTATACATTTTTTTGGGTACTTCGTAAGCCGAAAGTACCTCCCGCAGCCGGGAAAGTACCTCGGCTTCGGGAAAAGGTACCTGGAGGTATTCTACAAAAAGTACCAGCTTTTGCCCCAGTACTTCATCGGGCTCGTGCCAACAAAAAAACGCCTCGGCCCTGCCCAGCTCATAAAGTACCTTTTCTACGCCCCGATCTACCTTTTCGAGCTGAATTTTAACGCCGCCGGAGTTGATAATGTTGTCGGCCCGGCCCAGCCAGCGGAAGGTACCTTCCGGGCCAAGCGCCACGCGGTCGTTGGTTTGTACCACTTCGCCGCGCGTTACCGCGCCTGCCACGTACAGGCAGCCTCGCGCGTCGGTACCGTACGTAAGGCCTTCCAGCAGGCGGTACGCCTCGCTGGCCGTGGGGCCGTTCAGAGCCCGCAACGCCACGTGCGACACCGTTTCGGTCATGCCGTAGCTCTGGTACACAGGTACATTTAGCCGTTTTATTTCTTCTGCCAATGACGCGGAAACGGGCGCGCCGCCCAGTAGTATTTTCCCCAACCGCCCGACGGCCTCTTGGGTACTTGGGTTAGCCAGGATGGCGCCGAGCTGCAGGGGGACCAAGGGTGTAAAGTCAAACGACATTTCCCCGGGCAGATCCAGTAAGGGATTGGCTACGGGCTCCCGTAGGGTCAGCTCCCAGTCCAGCACCAGCGCCCGCACCAGCATCATGAGGCCACCAATGTACCCTACGTGCAGGCTGGCCAGCGCCTGGGTACCTGGCCCCAGGTGCAGGGCCGCTCCCGTCTGACGAGCGCTGCTCTCGAGCTGGACGCGGCTCAGCCGGATGGCCTTGGGCGTACCCGTGGAGCCGGAGGTATGCACCACAAACTCATCCTGCCCCGCCAGCCAGCTTTGGGCAAAGGCGTAGGCTCTTTGAAAGTAGGGGTGCTCGGGCGGCGGGTACCCGGCGGCCAGCTGCGCGCGGCTTGTACTCCAGATCATCCCCACGCGTTCAGGATATTGATGAATAATTCAATCGCCGCTTGTTTCATTTTTTAATTTTAACTCTTTGTATACCAATAAAAACAAATTGAAGCCCCCTGTACTCAATGCAAACTACCCCGGAAAGGCACCTCCCCACTCCTTTTTTTAAAGCCGTTGCTGCTGGCCCCCTTTCAAGTACCCTTTGCTAATTTACCTTCCTGCCCAATGCCCCTTGCCCGCTGCCAAGTACACGGGCAAGATAAACAAATGTTTTTGACGGAAATCCAAACAATCCGTACTTTCGGCGGTCTATTTAGAAAAAAGACATGTTAGAGTTCGAGTCAGACGACGAAAAAATAGCCCAGAACCCCGGCCTGATGGAATACGCCCACACGGCGGGTGGCGCGGTGATCCGCCCCGAAGACCAGGGCAAGGTGAAGGGGCGAGCGGTGCTAGCAATGCGGCAGCAAACAGACATGCAGATGGCTCAGCTGTACCAGCAAATGCAGCTCCTGGCCGAGCAAGCCAAGGCCATTCGGCAACGGGTGGACGTGTCGGAGCGGATTTACTCGGCCCAGATGAGCTTCGAGCCGTTGATTGGGAATACTTACTACCTGTACGAGCGCACCGACGGCACCGACGTACTTTCGCTTATCGGGCCCGGCGAATGGGGCCGGTCCCGGCCGTTTAAGCAATTTGTGGCGACGGTGCGTCTGCTGGCCGACCACACCTGGGACGTAAGCTATACCGACGGGTCGGCAGCGTAAATCCAAAGTACCTGGCCGGGTACCTATATCCACCATTATTTAAGGAAAGTTTGGCAAATACTACCCTCTATAAAAGTACCCTCAATGAACTACTGGATTGTAAAATCAGAGCCCTTCAAATATTCCTGGGAGCATTTCGTTAGTCAAAAGCGCGCCGTCTGGGATGGAGTTCGTAACTACCAGGCCCGGAACAACCTGATGGCCATGCGTGAAAACGACCTGGTACTTTTCTACCACAGCAACGAAGGCAAAGAAGTAGTAGGGCTGGCCAAGGTAGTACGAGAGCACTACCCCGACCCTACCACCGACGACACCCGCTGGGTAGTGGTAGACCTGGAGCCCGTGGAACGCCTTCCCAAGCCCGTTGGCCTGGCCCAGCTCAAGGCCGACGAACGGCTGCGGGACATGGCCCTCATTCGTCAGTCGAGGTTATCGGTACTTCCCCTACGGCATGAAGAATTTGATTTAATTGTTGGTTTAGCTCATGAGCACTAGCAGGTTTTTAACCCAGGCAGCATCAGCGATGCTGCTCCTCTTTTTATTTTTGCCAGGTACTTCCCCGGCTCAGGGCGTAAAGCGCATCGAGCTGCCCCTCAACGGCGATCACGATGCGTACCAAACCATTCCGCTGGGGAACAAAGGGGTACTTTTGGTCTCGCAACCGTCCAAACATACGTACAACGTTCAGAAATTTGACACGAATCTCGAACGGGAATGGTCCATCGACGGCTCCATCAAGCAGAACCTCGACTACGTAGCCTCTACCTACGACGGTCAGGCGGTTTTTTTATTATTCAGCCGCTTTCGTAGCTCCATCTACCAGATCGTGAAAGTAAACATTGGGCCGGGCTTCGTCGAAACCTTCACGATCAACACCCTGGACCGTTTCCAGATTACCGATTTTAAAACGCTGGGGTACTCGCTATTCATGGCGGGCATGGTACGCAACGAGCCGGTGCTGGTTTATACCGATTTGAATACCCTAAAAACCAAAGTACTACCCTCGGCTATTAAAGGGTCCAGCGCCATTCAGGCCATCGAGATCGATACCACACACCGGCTGGTGAACGTCAGCTTTGCGGTTAAGAAAGGCCGCCAAACCAAGATCGTGGCGCACGCCTACGACGAAACGGGCCAGCTCTACACCCAGGTGTCGGTAGATCCCGAGGATGATTACTCCCTGCTGAGTGGCCGCCTACAGGTCATGAACGATTCGGTTCGGTACGTGATAGGTACCTACGGCTACCGCAACATGCAAACGGCCCAGGCCGCGGCTTCGCAGGGACTGTATATCAGCAAGATCGTGAGCGATCGAGTTGCTTTCACCCAGTACCACAGCTTTACCGACTTCCGGAATTTCTTTAAATTCATGAACGAGCGCCAGCAAGAAAAAATGGAGCGCCGGATCGTCAAAAAGAAGGAAGCCGGTGGTGATGTGAAGCTAAACTACCGCCTGCTGGTGCACGACATCATCCCCAAAGACAACCAATTCATCCTGGTGTCGGAAGTCTTTTACCCCGAGTACCGCTATCAGAATCCTTCGATGATGGGCATGGGTACCTACTACGGCAATCCCTGGATGTTTGGGTCGCCGCTGGGAGGAGGACTCTACAATCCGTGGATGTGGAATCCGCTCTATGGAAACCGCGGCGCATACAGCCAGCAGGTATTTGATGGCTTTGTGTATACCCACGCCGTGGTAGCGGGTTTTGACCAAAACGGACGACTAATCTGGGACAACAGCATCAATTTTAATAACATCAAGAACATGGAGCTGCGCGAGAAAATCAACGTGCAAAGTACCGACAACGGACGCACGCAGCTCGTGTACAGCCAGAATGGGGCTATTCTTAGCAAAATAATCCAGGGTGAATCGGTGGTAGACACCGACCGTAAAGTACCCCTGGAGACCAGCCTGGAAGGCGACAAAGTCCGGAAAACAACCACCGACGACGTAGACCACTGGTTCGACAACTACTACCTGGCCTGGGGCGAACAACGGATCACCAATGCCTCCGCGGGAGACGCCCAAAGCCGCGGCCGCCGCACCGTATTTTATCTCAACAAAATATCCTTTTAATCCTTGTGCTGCTCTTAACCCCTACCCTACATACCGACTACGAACTGATCGACACCGGCGGTTTCGAAAAGCTGGAGCGCTTCGGCGAATACGTACTCACTCGCCCCGAGCCGCAGGCCGTTTGGGACAAATCGTTGCCGGAGGCCGACTGGGAAAAACGCTCGCATGCCCTCTTCAAACGGGATAAAAGCTCTCCGGAAAAAGGGCAGTGGATCACCAAGCCCGGAATGCCTGACCGCTGGGTGATGCAGTACCGTACGCCCCGCCTGCACTTACGCACCCGCCTCGCGCTTTCGTCGTTCAAGCATGTAGGTATTTTTCCCGAGCAAGCTACCAACTGGGACTACATTGCCGACAAGCTGGCACTGGTGCCCGACGCCAGCCCGACGGTACTTAACCTATTTGCGTATACCGGGGCGGCTTCCCTGGCCGCCAAAGCCGCCGGAGCCGACGTTACGCACGTCGACGCGGTGAAGCAGGTGATCAGCTGGTCTAGGGATAATATGGAGCTGAGTGGGTTGGACAACATCCGGTGGGTCGTCGAGGACGCCATGAAGTTTGTGAAGCGGGAGGTGCGGCGCGGGCGCAAGTACCACGGCCTCATCCTGGACCCGCCCGCCTACGGCCGGGGCCCCGAAGGAGAAAAGTGGCTGCTGGAAGAACAAATCAACGAAATGCTGCGGCTTTGCGCCCAGCTACTACACAAAGAGAATTACTTTTTTATCATCAATCTTTACTCACTGGGTTTTTCGGCCCTGATTTTAGAAAACCTGGTGAAAGCCCATTTTGGCCATCCGGCGCAGCACGAACTGGGTGAGCTGTACCTGCTCGATTCGTTCGACAAAAAATTACCGCTCGGAGTTTTTTCCCGTTTTTCGGATCTGACTGTGTAAAATACGTCGTAATTCCGCAATTTTGCATTTAGCTCGAAAAAGCCCCGTCCGGTTTTTCTTTTTCGAATTCGGCGTTAGCGATGAATGAATGTCCTCTGTTAGTAAAGGCCTGGGTAGTCCTGTCCCTCTGGATAGGCACCAGCTGCTTGGTATCGTGCCAAACCGATGCCCGAAACGCTACGCGTATACCTCCTCCCGCTACCAAAAAAATGAAATCCAACTGGCAGAAGGACGCTATTTTGGCGTTGTCTAATGCCATTGACCGGCGCATCGACCTGGACGCTAACTTGTACAAAAGAAGTAGGATTTACTTGGATAACGAAGAGTACAACCAGGCCTTGACGGACATTAACCAGGCGATTGGTAGCCGGGATAACGTGGGCGAATACTACCTCTTGCGGGCTAAAATTAACCGTGAACTCAATGCCATTGACCAGGCCCTGGAAGATGTACAGCGCGCCGAAGCGCTGCAGCAGTCGAGCCCGGAGCTCTACGTACTCATGGCCGACATTTTGCAGGAAAGAAAAAGCTACCGGGAAGCCCAGCGCTACCTGAACCGTGCCGTGCAAATGGCTCCATACGAAGGCAGCGCCTACTATGTAAAAGGCATGATGCAAAGCCGCTTGGGTGACACCCTCTCGGGTTTGGCCAGCCTGGCTCGTGCCATCAATTACAATCCACGATTGCTCCGGGCCTACCAGCAGAGTACCGTTATCTATACCCGGCTGGGTGACCTGACCAACGCAATTCGCTACAACGACCTGGCCCTTAAGCGATTCCCCAAAGATCCCGAGTTATACTTTGAAAAAGCGGAGATCTATCGTTCTGCTCACCAGCTCGACAGCGCCCTGTTTAGCTATAAGAAAGCCGTGGCGCTGGACCCGGCTCTGCCCCATGCCTACTACCACATGGCTTCCATTTATTTTAAGTGGAAAGTGTACGCTCCCGCTCTTCGCGCCTACGAGGAGGTACTTAAGCTCAATAAGGATTTTCCGCAGGCTCACTACCTGATCGGGCTGTGCTACGAGCGGCTGGGAAACTACGATAAAGCCAAGGAATTCTACACCCTGGAAAACGAACGGGATGCCGATGAACCCCTGGCCCGGGCGGGCCTCTGGCGAATCCAACGCTACGAATCCATGCGTTATGCACCGGCCTCCGACTTGATCGAGGATGAATCCGATCCCCGCTTGGTCCCTCGGGTACTTGACACTACCCGCATCAAGATCAACACGATTCAACCCCGTCGTACCCTCGATATGGGCACGGATACCAGTCGGACGATCCGAATTAAATAAGATCAGAATTACTACAATACGAATCAAATACAGTTCCCCTGAATGAAAGATCAATCCAATATTAAAATTACCCTTCCCGACGGTAGTACCCGCGAATACCCCCAAGGTATATCGGGGCTGGAAATTGCCCAGAGCATCAGCGAAGGGCTGGCCCGTAATGTGTTGGCCGCTCAGGTAAATGGTGAAGTGTGGGATGCCACCCGTGCCATTGATACCGACGCCGACGTAAAGTTACTCACCTGGAACGACCCCGAAGGGCAAGCCACCTTCTGGCATTCATCCGCTCACTTACTGGCCGAGGCCCTGGAGGCGCTTTACCCCGGCGTGAAGTTCGGGACGGGACCTTCCCTTGAAAAGGGCTTTTACTACGACGTAGACTTGGGGGAGCACTCTATCTCGCAGGAAGATTTTCCGAAGATTGAGGCTAAAATGCTGGAACTGGCCCGCCAAAAAAATGCTTACGTACGCCAACCTATTAGCAAGGCCGAGGCCATTGCCTTTTTTACCGAGAAAGGCGACGAGTACAAGCTAGAGTTGATTGATGGCCTGGAAGATGGCTCCATTACCCTCTACACCCAGGGAGGCTTTACGGATCTCTGCCGGGGCCCGCACGTGCCGGGGACCGGTTTCATCAAAGCGGCCAAACTAACCAACGTAGCCGGAGCCTACTGGCGCAATAAGCAGGAAAACAAAATGCTGACCCGCATCTACGGCATTACGTTCCCGAAACAAAAAGAGCTGGATGACTACCTGACGCTAATCGAAGAAGCCAAAAGACGCGATCACCGTAAGCTGGGTAAAGAGCTGGAATTGTTTACGTTTTCAGAAAAAGTAGGACAAGGACTGCCGCTATGGCTGCCCAAGGGTGCCATGCTGCGCGAGCGACTGGAAAGCTTTCTGCGCAAGGCACAGCTCCGGGCGGGGTACCTTCCGGTGGTAACGCCCCACATTGGAAGCAAGGAACTCTACGTTACCTCGGGGCACTGGGACAAGTACGGGAAAGATTCCTTTCAGCCCATCAAAACCCCTAACGTGGGCGAAGAGTACCTACTGAAGCCAATGAATTGTCCGCACCACTGCGAGATTTACAAGTCGTCGCCCCGCTCGTACCGGGACCTACCCCTGCGCCTGGCGGAGTTTGGAACCGTGTACCGCTACGAGCAGAGCGGTGAGCTGCACGGCCTGACCCGCGTACGCGGTTTTACCCAGGACGACGCCCACATTTTCTGCCGTCCCGAGCAAGTGAAGGAAGAGTTCGTCCGGGTGATCGACCTGGTCCTTTACGTATTCCGTACGCTGGGCTTCAACGAGTACAGCGCCCAGATTTCCCTTCGTGACCCTGACGATAAACAAAAGTACATTGGCAAAGACGAAGATTGGGAAAAGGCCGAAAGTGCCATCATTGAAGCGGCGCAAGAGCGCGGTCTCAACACCATAACCGAACTGGGCGAAGCCGCTTTTTACGGCCCCAAGCTTGATTTTATGGTACGCGATGCGCTGGGGCGCAAATGGCAGCTGGGTACCATCCAGGTGGACTACCAGCTTCCCCAGCGCTTCGAACTGGAGTACGTAGGCTCGGACAATCAGAAGTACCGGCCCGTAATGATCCACCGGGCCCCCTTCGGCTCCATGGAGCGCTTCATTGCCATCCTGATCGAGAATACCGCCGGGCAATTCCCGCTCTGGCTCTCACCCGACCAGATTGCCATTTTACCCATTTCGGACAAGTACTCCGACTACGCCGATGAGGTTTTCTTTGCCCTGCAAGACAGCGACATCCGGGGATTTGTGGATCACCGTGACGAAAAAATTGGCCGGAAAATCCGGGATGCAGAAGTATCCAAGGTACCTTTCATGCTTATAGTGGGAGAAAAGGAGCAGGCCGAAGGCAAGGTTTCCATCCGTCGCAAGGGAGAAGGTGATTTAGGAACCATGCTGATCGCCGAATTTGCCGCGTTTTTCCAAAAAGAAGTCAAAATAGCTTGACAACTTTATTTTTTTTGTCTATTATTCCCGGAGCAGGCACTACTTTTGTGAAGTGTCTGTTTTAACTCGTATATTATTCACCACAAAACCCAGTTTATTCACTCAAATCCAACATATGGCATTAAGAAGACCCCCACGCGTCAGGTCCCGAGTTCCCGAAGAGCCCTATCGTATCAACGAACGCATAACGGCCAAAGAAGTCCGTTTAGTCGGAGATAACATCGAGATAGGTATTTATGAAACAAGTAAAGCCCGAGCCATTGCCGAATCTCAAAGTCTTGATTTGGTTGAAATCGCTCCTACCGCGGTTCCGCCCGTCTGTAAGGTAGTTGATTACTCTAAATTCAAATACGAGCAAAAAAAGAAACAGAAGGAGATTAAGGCCAAGGCGCAGAAAGTTGTGATCAAGGAAATTCGGTTTGGTCCTAATACTGACGACCATGACTTTGAATTTAAAGTAAAACACGCAACTAATTTTCTAAAAGAAGGCTCCAAGGTAAAGGCTTACGTTCACTTCGTGGGTAGGACTATCGTGTTCAAAGAGCGGGGTGTTAATCTACTGAATCGTTTTTCTGAGGCGCTGACTGACTTCGGAAAGCTGGAAATGGAACCGAAGCTGGAGGGCAAACGAATGACCATCATTCTGGCTCCTCTGCCGCCCAAAAAGTAAGGCCGGTTTTTATTTTTATATCGCTCTATATCTTTTAGCTAATAGATTCATCGTAGGTAGTTTGTGTCTTATCACAAGCGACCTACGATTTTTTTTTTAAATGAATCTTCGTAGATTTGCAGGCTGTTTCAAATTACTTCAACAATTAATACCGATTTGTCATGCCAAAAATGAAATCAAACTCCGGAGCTAAGAAGCGTTTTGCGCTGACAGGCACCGGGAAAATCAAGCGCAAGCACGCTTTTCACAGCCACATCCTCACCAAAAAGTCAACCAAGCGTAAGCGTCGCTTAGTGAAGACTACCCTGGTGGATGACACCGAAAAGCACCGCGTCATGCGTCTCCTGGCACTTTAAGTGCTACCTACCTACTTTGTTTAGTTGGTTTTTACTTGTTAAACCCGGCTGCTGGTAATAAGCCTCTTTTTTAGAAGAGCGCCAACCGCCAAAAAACATTCGAATTTATGCCACGTTCAGTAAATCACGTTGCGTCGCGTGCAAGACGTAAGAAAATCTTAAAGATGGCCAAAGGGTACTTTGGTCGTCGGAAAAACGTTTGGACCGTTGCCAAGAATGCCGTTGAGCGCGCTTTGCAATATGCCTACAAAGGTCGTAAGCAGAAAAAGCGCAACTTCCGCGCGCTGTGGATTCAGCGTATCAACGCTGGTGCCCGTCAAAACGGGCTATCCTACTCGGCCTTCATTGGTAAATTACACGACTCGGGTATTGAGCTCAACCGGAAGGTACTGGCTGACTTAGCCATGAACCATCCGGAGGCTTTTAAAGCCATCGTTGAAAAAGTAAAATGAAACAGCCTATCCCCGCTCCGGCGGGGATTTTTTTTGCCCATTCTGCTCAAAGTACCTGCTTCCCGTTTCTTCCCTGCGCACCACTATATCCCTATCCGTGCGAATCACAAGTACCTGCGCTGACACGCCTACTGCCATTGTACTTTCCCATACTGCCAGTAAATGGCACTTTTCGACATTCAGCATTGAGGGTGATGTACCGGTAGAATATAATCTGTCAATTTGTCACAGTAGCTTCCTGAGCTAATCACTGGTATACCCTTTTTGCTTTTTTGATCCAGACAAAAAGAACTTCAATAAAACAGTTTTGATACAATGGGAAAAATTATCGGCATTGACTTAGGAACAACCAACTCCTGCGTAGCTGTCATGGAAGGTAATGAGCCAGTAGTGATCGCTAACAGCGAAGGGGCTCGTACAACTCCTTCGATGGTCGCTTTTATGGACAATGGAAATGGCGAACGTAAAGTAGGTGCTCCGGCTAAACGTCAGGCCATTACCAATCCTAAGCACACCATCAGTTCCATCAAGCGTTTCATGGGCAAACGCTACGATGAAGTATCCAGTGAAATGAAAACAGTGGCCTACGATGTAGAAAAAGGCCCTAACAATACGCCACGGGTGCGCATCGGAGAGCGTCAGTACACGCCGCAGGAAATCTCGGCTTTCATTTTGGTAAAAATGAAGCAAACCGCCGAAGACTACCTGGGCCAGGAAGTAAAAGAGGCCGTTATTACGGTACCTGCTTACTTCAACGACGCTGAACGCCAGGCTACCAAAGAAGCCGGTCAGATTGCGGGCCTGGATGTAAAACGCATCATCAACGAGCCTACCGCTGCGGCGCTGGCCTACGGCCTGGATAAGCAAAACCAGGATATGAAAATCGCCGTTTTTGACCTGGGTGGCGGTACTTTTGATATTTCAATTCTTGAACTTGGTGACGGGGTCTTTGAAGTAAAATCTACGGATGGAGATACCCACTTAGGTGGTGACGATTTCGATCAGGTGATTATCAACTGGCTGGCCGACGAATTCAAAAAAGACGAAGGGTTGGATCTTCTGCAAGATCCTATGGCGCTGCAACGGTTGAAAGAAGCCGCCGAGAAAGCCAAGGTAGAGCTTTCAAGCTCTACGCAGACGGAAATTAACCTACCGTATATCTTCCCGGTAAACGGCATTCCTAAGCACTTGGTACGTTCGCTCTCGCGGGCTAAGTTTGAGCAACTGGCCGATCAGCTATTCCAGCGGATGATGGAACCCTGCCGCCGGGCCATGAAAAACTCCGGCATTAACACCAAAGATATTGACGAAGTGATTTTGGTAGGAGGCTCGACCCGGATTCCTCGCGTGCAGGAGGAAGTGGAGAAGTTTTTCGGACGGAAACCATCTAAAAGTGTAAACCCTGACGAAGCGGTAGCCATTGGGGCGGCCATTCAGGGCGGGGTACTTACGGGTGAGGTTAAGGATGTACTGCTTCTGGACGTTATCCCTCTGTCGCTGGGTATCGAAACCCTGGGTGGGGTATCGACCAAGCTGATTGAGGCCAACACGACGATTCCTTCCAAAAAAACCGAGACATTCTCTACGGCCGCTGACAACCAGCCTTCGGTAGAAATCCACGTCTTACAGGGAGAACGGCCCCTGGCCAACCAAAACCGCACGCTCGGCAGATTCCACTTGTCGGACATTCCTCCGGCACCGCGCGGAGTTCCCCAAATCGAAGTGACCTTTGACGTGGATGCTAACGGTATTCTTAACGTGTCGGCACGCGATAAAGGAACCGGCAAGGAGCAAAAAATTCGCATCGAAGCTTCCAGCGGTTTAACGGATGCTGAAATCAACCGTATGCGGGAAGAAGCCAAAGCCAACGAGGCTTCCGATAAAGCCGAACGGGAAAAAATCGAGAAGCTCAATGCGGCCGATACCATGCTTTTCTCTACCGAGAAACAGCTGAAAGAATACGGCGATAAACTGTCGGCTGGCAATAAGTCGGCCATTGAAGGCGCGCTAGGCGAACTTCGCACGGCTTATCAGGGACAGGATTTGTCGGGCATCGACGCGGCTATGGAGAAGCTCAATGCCGCCTGGCAGGCTGCTTCTCAGGAAATTTACGCGGCCGGACCACAGGATGGTGCCACCGCTGGTGCACCGGATGGCGACGGATCTGCTCAAAGCAAGGCTACGAGCGATGACAACGTCACGGATGTAAACTTTGAAGAAGTAAAATAGGGCTGATATTGCCCCACTAATCCCCACCGGACTTTTTTGGTGGGGATTTTTTTTACCCCGCACCATTGACAAAAATAAAATAGCCTGCTTCATTGGGTAATGGATTTACCTAAAGGAATTGGTATCGTTTTTTTAAAGCAAGCATTGTTCAACAAACGATAAACAGATATGAACTTCAACATCCATTCTCCTGAATTAGCTTATTTATCGCCTACAACGCGTGAAAGAGCGATAGTGATCGCTCAACAAATGATTTTACATCAACGGGTATCGCCTAAGGAGGCAATTCGTGAGGCCATTAACGTAGCTAAGAACTGGGCCGTGAAGAGTGTAAATCGGCAAGTATGGAAACGACTTAAAAAAGCAGATCGGGAAGCCATATGAGTCAGGGAAAATTTGAAAATCAGACTGTTATTGTAACGGGAGCCAGCTCTGGGCTCGGCAAAGCCTGCGCCATTCATATGGCAGGCCAGGGAGCCAACGTCGTGATCAACTACCACAGCGGTAAAGACAAAGCGGAAGAAGTGTTGGAAGAGGTGGAAAAGAAGGGCGGTAAGGGGATCATAGTAAAAGCAGATGTGAGCAAAGAAGACGCTGTACTGAAACTTTACGAAGCTACCCTTAAAGAATACGGAAAGCTGGATGTTCTGGTCAGTAACGCGGGTATGCAGGTAGATGCCCCCTTTCTGGATATGACGCTGGATCAGTGGCAAAAGGTAATTGACATCAACCTTACGGGCCAGTTTCTCTGTACCCGGGAGGCCGCCCGCCAGTTCATGAAGCAGGCCAAGGGCAAGAAGTCCTCGACGGCTATCGGCAAGATGGTCATGATGAGTTCGGTGCATGACATCATTCCCTGGGCGGGCCACATCAATTACGCGGCATCGAAGGGTGGTATTCTCATGTTGATGCGCTCTATTGCTCAGGAATTGGCCCCACACAAAATACGGGTCAACGCGGTAAGTCCGGGTGCCATCAAAACGGCTATTAACAAAGACGTGTGGGAAGATGAAGAAAAGGCAAAAGAACTACTCAAACTCATCCCCTACCAACGGATTGGAGTAGCAGAAGACGTCGCCAAGGCCGTAGCCTGGCTGGCTTCGGACGAGTCGGACTACGTAAACGGAGAAACCATCTACATCGACGGCGGTATGACCCTTTATCCTGAGTTCTCGGACAACGGCTAAGGCAATTAATACTAAGTCTGGTACCTTGTAAGTAGCAATGTACATTATTTTTAACACAACGAGACAAACGCTCTTGGGCAAAAGAAATAATCAAAAAAACTCCCACAGGTACCTGTGGGAGTTTTTTTGATAGGCGCTAACTAATCTATAGCTGTTAAATCACCTGGTTTATTTTTTCAAAACGGCCGCTTCTTTACCTTGAGCGGCGTCCTTTTTAAGCTTTTCATTGGCCACAATAACCACTTCAACCCGCCGATTTTGCTGACGACCCGCCTCGGTATCGTTGGAGGCAATAGGCTGCATTTTACCGTAGCCAACGGTATCGAGCCGTTTACGAGCCACCTTATCCGAGCGCAGGTACTGGGCTACGGCGGCGGCTCTACGCTCCGACAGCTTCTGGTTGTAAGCCTCGGTACCTTGTCCGTCGGTATGGCCTTCAATCAATATTTCGGTGTCTTCATACTTTTGAAGTACCTCCGCCAGGTTATCCAGGTTCTTTTTGGTAGCGCTCGTAAGCTCTGCGGAATCAAACCCGAACAGCAAGCCCGAATCAAAAGTCATCCGGATTCCCTCTCCTACGCGTTCCACTTTAGCACCCTCCACGCTCTTTTCAAGCTCTTTGGCCTGCTTATCCATGTAGATGCCAATTACTGCTCCGGCTGAGCCCCCCACGGCGGCACCAATGATGGCCCCCACGGCGGTATTGCCCGCGGCTTTTCCAATGGCTGCTCCGGCTGCTCCACCGGCTCCCACGCCAATAAGCGCGCCCTTTTCCTGCCTTGATAACTTGCTATTTTTACAACTACTTAGGCTGGATGCCGCTAAGGTGAGCGCAACGAGCCCTATGGTTACTGCTTTCATAGATCAATATAATTAGTGAGTACAAGAATAACTCCTCCTCGTCGTGGGGTACTTACGACATGACTTCTCTTTCATTAATTAGAAGATGGCAAAGCCTACAGTCGCCTGCCATAGATTGCCCTTGCGCTGAAGCTGAGAATTAAGGTTCGAGTTGTTGGTATTGACGTCCACGATATTCGTGACATTTCCTTCGTAGCGAAGATCCAGACTTAGATTCCCAATGTCAAACCCAACTCCCGCCTGGTAACCCAGGGCGGCGCGGTTGAAGTTGTCGCGTACGGATACGGCCCCAACTTCGTTAAGAGCCTCGCGCAAGCCGCCGTTTTGGGCTAGCTGCAAAGAGGCTACCGGGCCGGCATTGAGCCGAAGTACCTGACCGATCCGGATCCCCACCATGACGGGTACATCCAGGTTGGTAAAGCGTACGTCTACTTCATTACGATCATTAGTGAGTCCATCACGGTATACGTTAAACGTACCCCCTTTTTGGGAAAGCAACAGCTCGGGCTGGAGATAGAGTGAATTCCCAAAACGGGCAAAGACCCCACCCACAAATCCGGTAAGCCGGGTGGTGTTTTCACCAATGCGGATGGAAGGATTGGCACTGCTGGCAGCAAACACATCATTTCCTTTAAGTAAAGAAAGGTTTGCGCCTCCTTTTACACCAAACCGAAAAGAGCGTTGGGCCGTGGCTACCTGCGAGGTTGCAATAAGGATTGCAACGAAGAAGAGTATTCTGGTTTTAGTAAGTTTCATAGTCAAAATGGTTTTTTAGTACTATACCCTTTTGTGAAACTTTTATTCCCTGTTCCTACTAAAAGTACCTCTTTGGATTTCAAGTACCTACCCTCGATTGGTCATCCGTCACAGAATGAAGCAAATAGTACAAAAAAAGGGAGGCGAATTAAAACCTAAACACTTTCCTCCGAACGAAGGTACCTAGGTAAGAAAATGGAAATTTACCCAAAATCGGGGAATTAAATACCCATGCTTCTAATCATTTTCTTATTGTTCCATCTGGTACACCTTTGGAACTACGAATGGGTAGTAAAAGCTTTTACCTTTTTCACGACGCGCTATGGAAACCAAAACCACTCTCTACGATTTGCCCACGGCAAGAACCCGTACCTGGCAGGTACTTAATCTGCTGGGCTTCTTGCTCATGGTAGGGCTTAATTTCCTGGCCAATTGGCTCCCTATCAATGGCAATACCACCGGGGCCTTATCGGATAAATACACAAACCTAATCGTCCCGGCCGGAAGTACCTTCTCCATATGGGGGCTCATCTATTTACTGGTGGGCGTTTTTACGCTTTACCAACTAAAAGGCCTCTTCCGGACTGAACGCAGTGTAGTCAATACCCTGGTACACAATATTAAAGGGTGGTTTTTTGCTTCTTCGCTATTGAACGCCTGCTGGATTGTAGCCTGGCATTACGAGCTGTTACCCGTTTCCGTAGCCATTATGCTGGTACTTCTCGCCTCACTGATCCGGATCAACCTGGGATTGTATAACTTGCAGCCCTACCTCAGTACGGGTGAACGTTTCCTTACGCAAGCGTCGTTTGGCCTCTATTTAGGATGGATTTGCATCGCCACTATTCTGAATATTACTACCTGGCTGGTGGCTATCAACTGGACCGGAGGCCTGGAAAATGACTCCTGGGCGGTCATCATGGTGGTAGTAGGAGGACTCGTGGTACTTTATACTTCACTGAAATTAATAAATCCCTACGTAGCCCTGGCGGCCATTTGGGCTTTCCTGGGCATCATCTGGAAGCGGAATGAAAGTGAGCTAACGTACTACTCGATCATCTACACGGCGGCCGGAATGATCTTCTTGCTTGCGCTCGCGGCCCTGTATGGCTTCTTTTCCGGCAAAAAGCACAAAGTACCCCTGCAGCATCCGTCCCTACGCGAAAGCGAACTGTACCGTTGAGGTCGGCTAGAACAAATCGGGACACTGGGTACCAACCCGGCGGCTCCTTCCCGGCATGGTGATTTTCTGCTGCTTGTAAGTACCCCGCTTCTTTTTAGGAGTGGGGCCTTTTTTGGCCTCGTAGGGTAACAACTGAAAGTCGTATTCGGGAATAAAATAATCTTCGCCGTACTCCTCAACGGGTAGTGGCAGGTAGTGCCGCCCCGGAAATTGCAGGGTATCATACTCGTAGTCGTATAAATAGATAGTCACGAAACCATCCCGACTGTATTTAATTCCAATGTCCGAAAAGGGCCCGTCGTCGCGCGCCGAGGCCACCGCCCGAGCCAATTCCTTGTGTTTATCCTTCACCAGGAGGTTCATATTAAACTGAAAAACCCGGTGCGTTGAGTCGATCTGTAGAGCGACGCCCAGGTAGTACTTGGCGTCTTTTATCCTTTCCTGGCCTGCGTACATCACGGCCGTATTATTGATGGCACTTTTGTCCTGGTAGGCCTGGTAGCTCATCCGGGCGTCATCGTACTTTTCCCAATACCGATATACATTCCCTTGATTGACGTTGTAAAACCGGCGCGCCGGAGCCGCGGCCATGCCCGCCTTAAAATCGTTAAAAGCGGCTTCGTACCGGCTACTGGCCTCCTGGTACTGCTGGCGCTGTTCGTGGCGGTTGCCGTGGTAGGCCTGCACAATGCCGCGGTTATTCAGCAGGTAAGGAATCGTAGGATTGGCCTGGACCAAACTATCAAATAGGCTTAGCGAACGATCCAGCTGATCGCTTTCCAGCAACACAACTCCCCAGCCATTTTGCGCCTTGATGTTGGCGGGATTGAGCAACCTGGCCCGCCGAAAGGATTCATAGGCTTTTTTATACATATCAAAGTGGAGCTGTAGGTTGCCGTAATTGCTCCACATCCGGTCGTAGTTTTTCTCATAATTGAGCGCTTTGGCCAGGTACTGGCCCGCCTCGGGGTACTTCTTCTGGTCAATCAGAATGCCACTCATACCTGCCAGCGCCTCGTAGCGGCCAGCGTCCAGCCGAATGGCGCGTTGAAAGTCGGCTTGGGCGGCGGATGTCTTTTTTAAGTAGTATTCTGCGTACCCTTTGCAGACAAACACATCCGCCAGGGAGTGCTTATTTTCGTCAAGCAGGCGCTCGGCTTTTGAAAAATCGGCCAGGGTTTCGGGGTACTTCTGCTGGCCATAGTAGGCTACAGCTCGGCCCAGGTAGGCGGGCAGGTAGGTAGGATAGTCACGCAAGATTCGGTCGAAAAGTACCTTTGCCGCCCGGTAGTCGCGCTTGGTAAGCAGTACGTTGCCCTGGCCACAAAGCGCCACGGGATCGCCCTTACGAAAGGTAGCCGCAATGCGGTAGTAGCGCTGGGCTTCACTAAGCTGCCGCAGTCCGTACAGCGCGTGGCCAATGCCCAGGTACGCATCTCCCCGAAAGGCGCGGTCACCGGTTTCGAGGTACTGGTCAAAAACGTAGCGGGCGGCGGCGAATCGTTCCAGCGAAAGCAGCGCGAAGGCGTAGCGAATTTGGGCTTTGGGATGGCGGCGGGCTACCTTCTCAAAATCGTCCACGGCCTTTTTATCCTTTCCGAGCTTCATCAGGAGGTCGCCCCGCTGCAAGCGGTAGGCGATCAACTCATCCTTTTGCCGTATGGCCGCCGCCAGCTCATTGACGGCCTCTTCCGGCTGCCCGAGCGCTTTGTAGAGCAGGGCTGTGTTGTAGTTCCATTTGCCGGCCGTAGCACCGTGCGGGGTAGTAGCCGCGTAGGTAAGGCCGTCGCTGGTCCGGCCTTCACGGCCGTAGGCTACGAGGGTATTCAGGGTGGCGTATTTGCTTTCTTTATTGTCCTGAAAATCCAGCCGGGCAGCCGGATAATGCTTGGTGAGTAAACGAATAAGTCCCCGATGGTATCGGAAGCGGTTTTCGTCGGTACCCAAATTCAGCGATTCCATCAGGCGGTAGGACTTAGTAAAATCCCCCGATAGGGCCTGAATAACGGCCTCGTTGTTTACAAACTGGAGGGAATCGGCGGAAGTATATAGTTGGCGATGGTACGTTTCGTAGCGTTTTTTAAGGTCAAGGAGGTCACGCCGGTACTGAGGGCTGTGCAGCAGAGCGGGATTATTATCCTGAAAAGACTGGTTAAAAACGGGGATAAGACGTTCCATAACCTGCTGGCACTCGCGGAAATCCTGGGCTATAGCGCCAGAGCCACTACCCGCTATCCACACCAAACCCAGGCCGACAAGTTTACGACTTACACGTTTCCAAACCATGTACGTAAGTGATGGCATTTACCCGAACCTACAAGAATCTTGACAAAATTGCAAAAATCGGGCAAGGATGGGCCTGTTTATTTAGTAACGGGTCAATTTTTATAAAAAAAAGACTATTTCAAATGCTTGTTGTCCCAATGGGTGATCCCGTCTTTCTTTCCTTTTTGAACACAAAAAAATGAATCACTCCGGTTGTATCTTCGCCAGACGTCTATTTTTTAAAGAGATTTTTCAGGCCTGCCAGCCACTTTATTTTTGCGGCACCTCCCAGCGTAATCATGTCAAGTACCTGATTGGCGCTAAGCCGTTTGGCGGGCTGGGTCTGTAACAATCCCTGGATCAGGTTCTGGCTTTGCTTGGAGACGGCGGGGTTGAGCAGGGACGGACTCAGGTACTCTCCCTTGGCAATTTTGCGCTGCCATTCGGTTTCTTTTTTGGCCGTAAAGGGCAGGTACCCCGTTAGCATTTCGTACAGAATCACCCCCAAAGCCCAGCAGTCGGAGCGGGAATCTTGCATTCCGTTTAGCTGCTCGGGGGCCATGTACCCGGAAGTACCCACCACGTGCCCCTCGCGGGTGAAGCGTGGGGTATAGCTGGCCTTCGCAATCCCGAAATCAAGTAGCTTGGCTTCGGAGCGGGAGGTGATTTTGACGTTGTCCGTCTTTAAGTCACGATGAATAATCCCTGCCTCGTGCAAGTACGCTACGGCCGAAACTACCTGGCCGAAAAGCGGTAGCGCTTCCACTTCGCTGAGGTACTTGCGCTGGCGGATGTAGTGATGAAGCGTAACCCCATCGACGTACTCCATCACCAGGTAGGTGCGTTTTAATTCCACGCAAAAATCGTATACTTTGGCAATGTGCTGATGCTCTACCGACGCCTGGATGCGGGCTTCGTTCTGAAAGCGCTGGCCCTGCTTGGCGTCGTGAAGAAACTTTATAGCCACCTGGCGGTCCGTAGCCGGGTGGTAAGCAAGGTATACCTCCCCCGCTCCGCCCGTCCCGAGCCAGCGCCTGAGTTCGTATCCTTTGAGCGGTGGGTGCATGGTTGTCAGTAATAGAGGTACTTAGCTACTTTTTTTAATAATCTCGAGGTACCTGAGGCAGAGGCAACTACCCCAGTACCGTAGCCGCCAGCCGCCCCAGGTTGAGCGTACGGGCGTTGGATTCGATGATCTCGCGGTAGAGCCCGCCCGACTGGTACAACGACTCGTGCGTACCCTCGCCGATCAGGTGGCCGTCTTTAAGGACATAGATCTGGTCGGCGTCCATGATCTGGCTGATGGCGTGGGAAATAATTAGGACCGTACGTCCTTTTTTAATGGCGTCGAGGCTGTCTTTGATCTGCTCGGACGTGATGGCGTCCAGGCTGGCGGTGGGCTCGTCCAGAAACAATATGGGGGGATTTTTAAGAAACAAACGGGCAATGGCAATGCGCTGCTGCTGCCCGCCCGAGAGCGCCCGCGCTTCGGAAGCGTAGCCCTCGGGGAGCTGCATGATTTGCTCGTGCAGGCTGGCTTTACGGGCCGCTTCTTCTACCTCCGCCGCCGTAGCATCCAGCTTCCCGTAGCGGATATTTTCTTCGATAGTACCCCCAAAAATATGGTTCTTCTGCATCACGAGCCCTACGTTTTGCCGCACAAAATCGCTGTCGTAGGCCGCAATGGGCTGGCCGTCTAGCAGTACCTGGCCGCGGGTAGGCTCGAAAAAGCCAGCCAGCAGATTCATGGCCGAGCTTTTGCCCGCGCCCGAGAGCCCCACCAGCGCGGTGGTTTTGCCGGGAGCCAGCCGCAGGTTAACCTGGCTCAGGGCTTGCTTGCCGTTGGGGTACACAAAATCTACGTCTTTCATCACAAACTCACCCCGCAGATCCGGGGCCGTGAGGGTACCTTGCGAGGGGAGGTAGGTGTCGTTTTCGATCATGTCAAAGAAGCCTTCGGCGTAGGTGAGTGCCTCGGTGTACTCGTCGTAGATTCGGTGCAGGTGCCGAACGGGGGCCGAGACGTTGTTGAACAACATGAGGTGGAGAAGTATGGCCCCGATGGTCATTTGCTGCTGGAGTACGAAGTAGATTGTCACCACAAACACCAGCACCACGCCCAGCTGCTCGGCAATGCTCTTGAGGCCATCAAAAAGGTAGTTGGTGCGGTGGTGGCGGATCTCGTTTTCGCAGAGGTTGAGGTTAAGTACCTGCTGCCGACCCGACTCGTACTTTTCGCGCACAAACGATTTCACCACAAAAATAGACTCCAGCAGGCCAAAGAGCGCCTGGGCTTTTTCTTCGCGGACGGTTTGGATACCCCGCCGGATCTGCTTCTGGCGGTGCGACTGCTCCCGACTGATGTAGGCGTAGAGCGGCAAAATGAGCGTAGCCACAATCCCGACCCAGTAGTTTTTGTTGTAAATAATCAACAAGGCCAGAGCGGCGTTAGCCAGCATCGGGATGATGTCCACAAAAAGATTCTTGACGGTTTTGGTCAGGCTCTCGATGCCCTTGTCGATTCGCTTTTCCAGGCGGCCGGTTTGGTTTTGGGAAAGCGAAAAGAAAAACAAATGGTACGACACCACCCGCCGGATGCTGTGGTCATAGAGGTCGGCCCCGAGCCGGAACCGGAGGCGGTCGCTCACAAACTTTTGTCCCAGCTGTACGCCCAGGCTAAGGCACTCTTTCCCCAGCAAGATAGCCACCAAACCGCCTACGATAGTCCACACTTGCCGCGCAGGTACCGGATGGTTGAGCATTTCCTGCACCCGATTGACCGAGTACTCCATCACCAGGGGCGTTACCTGCGCCAGCAAGGCCCCCGCCATCGTGAACAGCAACGCCAGGCCCAGGCTGGTCCGGTAGGTTTTGACCCACGGCCAGAGTTTTTTCATAAAATGAAAGGTATTCATGGGAGGCGGGGCTACGAGATGGGACGGATAAACTCCTTGGTGTTGTACTTGGCGTCGGTTTCGTAGTCGTAGAAAAGCTCCGTCATCGACGCCACGATGTGCGGATCTTCGGTCAGGAAAGCCGTGAGCTTGGAGGACCGCCCGCTGGCCGTGGAGCCACTCCCCAAAATACACACGCACAGTCCCCGGTGAATCCCCGGCTTGGTTTCGATGGGTGCGCTGATGTATAGCTGCACGGGCAGGGTTTTGTTAATTTTCGTAACCTCAATGCCCAGTTCCGCCATTTCACGAATGGTTTGGGAGTGGTCGTTGTAGAGCTGCGTGATCAGGGAGGTGTGCGGATCAGAGGCTTCGGGCGAGTGGTTGGGCTGAGGTACCATGAAGCGGTTGTGGTGCGGGATGAGCTCGTTTTGCTGGAGCAGGGCCGTACTGCCGCTGCGGTAGGTATCTACCGATACCTGCTCGTTGATGACCTTCCCCAGGTACTTCAGGAAAGCGTGGTTGGCCCCGTCGTTCTGATCGTTCAGCGTCACCACCTGTACCTGGGCGTCGCTACCCATTTTCTGGAGGTAGATGGCCGCTTCTTTGAGCTTATTATTCACGTCGGTGCAATCGCGCTGCAGGGCATCTACCTTCAGGGCGTAGTCAAACTGCGTGGCGGTACGGAGCTCGTGGGGCTTAAGGCCCGCGTGCCGGGCCACGTAATCCATCCGGAAGGGCGAAATGGCCTCCACACGGGCAGTATTGGACAAGATCAGCAGGTTGTTCCCCTGCGATTTGGCCGACTCGATGACCTTCGTGACGCCCTCAAGTACCTCACCCGCGCCTTCCATCAAAAGTACCTTTTCGTTCACCTTCCCGCTCACATCTACCATGAGGGTGTTGAGGGACTGCGTCGCCTCCACCAGCAGGGACGTTTGTACCTTAATACTCTCCATATTTTGGAGATTGAGGCGCTCTTTCTGCCGGTTGATTTTCTCGGTAGTAATGGCCACAAACAAGCCCACGAAAATCCCGACGATGCCCCCCATCAAACCCGCAATGTCCAGGTCACGGATGTAGCGGTCGATGCCGGGACTGAAGTAAACCTGGGTGTCGGTCCACTTGCCGGTAGCGGGGTCTACTTCGTACTCGCTAAGGTAGTGGGCGGTGTCATCGAACACATAGTGCCATTTGAAGCCCATCGAAATAACCAGGGCCAGGAAAGGAATCAGGAAGAAAAACGTGAACAGGAAAGGGTGCTTGCGGATGATGTCAAAAAGCACGTTAAAGAAGCCTTCGTCCTCCTGGTTAAAAGATTGAAGTTCGGGGAGTTCAGGTGCCGGAACCGGGGTCGTGTTTGTGTACATACGGGTTAAGGGAGAAATAGTACCTGACAAAGGTCACCATTCCTCCCCCCCGGCAAAATCCCTAAAGACCTGGATTTTAGGTATAGGAAAACCTGTATATCGCTCTGCTCTGGCCGCACAAGTACCCTACAAGTACCTTTCAACACCCATTGGCACGTACAGGTACCCTTCTCAAAGTACCTTGCTAGCCGAGGCTTTTACTCGCCTCCGACTGTGCCTCTACCCGCAGGCTTTCTCCAAGTACCTGCACGGCTATATCTTGGTCGGATAAGTTATGAATCAGCACTTTATCTTTGAGTACGTCGACCTGGATCCAGGTACCTCTAAAGCCCAGTCGAAACGTGTAGGACGCCCACTGCTCCGGCAGGTAGGGATTGAGCACCAGCTGTCCGTCGCGCACCCGCATACCGGCAAAGCCCTTCACGACGCTCATCCAGGTACCGGCCATGGAGGTGATGTGCAGGCCGTCTTCGGTATCGTGGTTATAGTCGTCGAGGTCCAGACGGGCCGTGCGCAGGTACATCTCGTAGGCCTTCTCCTGGAGCCCCAGCCGCGCCGCCAGGATGGCGTGCACGCAGGGCGACAGCGACGACTCGTGCACGGTCATGGGTTCGTAGAAGGCAAAGTTCCGCCGCAGGTCTTCTTCGTCAAAGTCTTCTTCGAAGAAGTACATCCCTTGAAGTACATCGGCCTGCTTGATGAAACACGAGCGCAGGATGCGGTCCCACGACCAGCGCTGGTTGATGGGCCGCTGGTCGGCGATGGCATCCACGGTAAGGAGCTCTTTGTCCAGAAATTCCTGCTGCTGCAGGTACACCCGCCGCTCGGGGTCGTAGGGGAAGTACATGTGCTGGATGATGTGCTCCCAGGCGGGTACTTCTTCGGCCGCGTTGAACTGCGTGCGGGCCTCGATGTCGGCCCAGCGCTCAGGCTCTTGCGCCTGCACTTGGCCGTATACCTGGGCCGTATAACGAAGCGTCCAAACAGCGATGTAGTTGGTGTACCAGTTGTTGTTGACGTTGTTTTCGTACTCATTAGGGCCCGTTACGCCCAGCATCACGTACTGCTGCTTGGCGGCCGACCAGTTGACTCGCTGCCGCCAAAACCGCGAAATCCCGATCAGTACCTCCAGGCCGTACTCGGCCAGGTACCCTTCGTCGCCGGTGTAACGTACGTAGTCGTGGATGGCGTAGGCAATGGCCCCGTTGCGGTGAATTTCCTCAAAGGTAATTTCCCACTCGTTATGGCACTCCTCGCCATTCATGGTCACCATAGGATAGAGCGCCGCCCCAAAGCTGAAGCCCAGCTTCTCGGCGTTTTCGATGGCCTTGGGCAGGTGCTTGTAGCGGTACACGAGCAGATTACGCGCCACCTGCTGCTCCGAGGTAGCCAGGTAAAACGGCAGGCAGTAGGCCTCCGTGTCCCAGTAGGTACTTCCGCCGTACTTTTCGCCCGTAAAACCCTTGGGGCCGATATTCAGCCGCTCGTCTTTGCCGGTGTAGGTTTGCTGCAAATGAAAAATATTAAAGCGAATGCCCTGCTGTGCTGCCAGATCACCCTCGATGGTAATGTCGTTTTTCTCCCATTTTTCGGCCCAGGCCCGCACCTGTTCCTCGTACAGCACATCGAAGCCCTTCTCGGCCACGCGCCGCAGGTACTTGTATGCCTCCTCCATCAGCAGGTGGTTGGGGTAGTTCATCGACGACAAGTTAACGCCGTACTTGTACACCGTCAGCTCCTGGCCTTCTTTCAAAGGTACCTCCACGACACCCGCCACGTACTTCTCGTCCCGCACGGGCTGCGATTTAAAATCAACACGCTCGCCGTCGAGCGCCAGGTCAAAGCACATGCTGGTGGCTACCTCAAACCGCTCGACCCCGTACGGGTTGGCTTTGGTTTCGAGCAGCAGACAGCCTTCGGCAAAGCCCGTTTCTTTACGCAGTTCGTTCCAGAAGGTTTCGTCGTAGTTGGCGTCGCGGTTGCGTATATTGCCGTCCAGGTAGGGCGTAATGGTGAACGTATCTTCAAAATTGAGCGGTGTGAGCCGGTACCGGATTGCCCCGGCCTCGTCGTCGACGAGGCTGCAAAAGCGGGTCGATTCTATCTTCAACTCCCGACCCCGCGACAATACCACCACCGCCGTGCGTCGAAGTACCCCTTCACGCATGTTGAGCTCCCGCCGAAACGTCCGGACTTCGCAGGTACTTAGGTCCAGTACCTCCTCCCCCACCTGCACATCGATCCCCACCCAGTTGCAGGCGTTAAGTACCTTGGCAAAGTACCTCGGGTAGCCGTTTTTCCACCAGCCTACGCGCGTCTTGTCGGGAAAATAAACACCCGCCACGTAGTTGCCCAGCAGCGACTTGCCCGAGTATCGCTCTTCAAAATTGCCGCGGTGGCCCATGCGGCCGTTGCCCAGGCTCATCAGGCTTTCGGTGATTTCGTTATGTTCGGGATAAAAACCATCTTCGACGATACACCAGGCGTCGTGGGTTATGTAATTTTTCATGAACAGGGGGAGGGTTACGTACTACTATTTCTGGAAAAGGGTCATTAAATCATGCAGCGAAAAATCCTTAAACCCTGGAATCACGCGGTCGGCGGCGGCAAGTACCTCCGGATCGCCCACGCCCACGGCTTTCATGCCCGCAGCCCGGGCGGCTTCTACGCCCGCCACGGCATCCTCAAACACCACGCAGGCCGCGGCAGGTACCCGGAGGTCGGCGGCCCCCAGGGCAAATGTCTGCGGATCGGGCTTGCCCCGGCTGATGAGGGTGCCGTCCACGATGGTATCAAAGTAGGGCAGCATGTCGAGGTGCTGCAAGATCAGGCGGGCGTTTTTACTGGCCGAGCCCAAGCCAATTTTGATCCCGGCCCGACGCACTTCGTTCATAAAGTCCAGCACGCCGGGCAGTACCTCCTGGGGCGTTATCTGGGCGCAAAGCTCCAGGTAGTGCTGGTTTTTTTCGGAGGCGAGTTGTTCTTTGGTGTCTTGGTCAAGTACCACGCCGCCCAGGCGCAGGATGATGTCCAGCGACTCCATGCGGCTGATGCCTTTCAGCTGTTCGTTTTGGGTTTCGGAAAGATCAAAACCCAGCTGCTGGGCCATGTGCCGCCAGGCCAGGTAATGGTACTTGGCCGTGTCAACAATGACGCCGTCCAGATCAAAAAGGCAGGCTTGTAAAGAGGACATGCAAAAAAAAGCAAGGTGAATGTGCCCCCAATAAACAATTTATCGGCCGATCTTACAACTTTCGGGTTTGGGAAAAGTACCTGTAAAGTACCTCCGCGGGTTGGTAAAGCCCACCTTGGGAATTTTAAGCCCTTCCGTAGTGGGCCCGAACGGGGGTACTTTGTGAGAATATGGTTAAAAAATGGGGCAATTGATGGTACTTTGGCCGCTGGCTGCTTTCTTTGAAGCTATCTTACTTAAAGTACCCGTATCAACGTCCTTAACCCATGATTCAGCCTGACAACCGTGCGCATAAACTGATTATTTACCAAATCTTCACCCGCCTTTTTGGTAACCAAACTACCACGAACAAGTTCTACGGAAGTCGAGACGAGAACGGCGTAGGGAAGTTCAACGACATCAATGACGTGGCGCTGCGCGAACTGAAAGCCTTTGGCGTAACGCATATCTGGTATACGGGCGTCATCGAGCACGCTACCCTTACCGACTACTCGGCCTACGGCATCGCAGTAGATCATCCGTTTATCGTCAAAGGCATAGCCGGGTCACCTTACGCCGTTAAGGATTATTACGACGTAAATCCCGACCTAGCCGTCAACGTCAAGGAGCGTTTTCAGGAATTTTGCGCCCTGGTGGAGCGCACCCACCAGCACGGCATGAAGGTACTTATTGACTTTGTGCCCAACCACGTAGCCCGCCAGTATCGCTCGGACGCCAAGCCGTCGGGAGCGGAGGATTTTGGGGAGCAGGATGATGTGAGCCAGGCCTTCCTACCCAACAATAATTTTTACTACTTCCCCCACGAAGATTTTGTAGTACCTGAGGGCATCACTCCCCCGGTACCCATGCGGGAGATGTACCTCGAGCGCCCCGCCAAGGCTACCGGAAATGACGTGTTTCAAGCCCAGCCCAGCAAGAACGATTGGTTCGAAACCGTAAAGCTAAACTACGGGGTAGACTACCAGCACGGCCGCGTTACCTACTTTGATCCTATCCCCTCCACCTGGCTAAAAATGCGCACGGTGCTCCGCTTCTGGGCCGACCAGGGCGTGGACGGCTTCCGCTGCGACATGGCCGAAATGGTACCGGTGGAGTTCTGGGGCTGGGTGATTCCGCAGCTCAGGGAGTCACATCCTGACCTGATTTTCATTGCCGAAATCTACAACCCGCGCGAGTACCACAACTACCTCAAGCACGGGCACTTTGATTACCTCTACGACAAGGTAGGGCTGTACGATGCGCTGCGCAGGCTGATGGAGGGGCGCGGTACCGTAGAAGAAATTACCGAAGTATGGCAGCAGGAGTCGGGGGATATTGGTGAGCACATGCTCCGCTTTCTGGAAAATCACGACGAGCAGCGCATCGCTTCCCGCTTTTTTGCCGGAGATGCCTTCGTGGCCCTGCCCGCCATGACCCTGAGCGCCACCCTGCATACGGGTCCGGTGATGATTTACTTTGGGCAAGAAGTAGGCGTAGCGCCCAACCAGGCGGAGGGCTTTCAGGGCGACGACGGCCGGACCAGCATTTTTGACTACTGGGGGGTCGTGGAGTTTCAGCAGTGGGTCAACGGCGGCAAGTTTGACGGGGGTGCCCTGACGGACCGCCAGAAGGAGCTAAGGTACTTTTACCAAAAGCTCAACCACTTCTCACGCCGTCACGAAGCCATCTACCGGGGTGGCTTTTACGACTTACAATATGTCAACATCGACGGCCAGAGCCCCAACTACGACAAAACCCGCGTGTACAGCTACCTACGCCATACCGAAAGTCAAAAGGTACTTTGCGTGTACAACTTTGACCGGGAACGTAGCTTCAGTACCTCCGTTCGGATTCCCGAAGGGGCCTGGGTGGGTACTTTAGGGTTGGATTTGGAGAAGAAGTATCTCTTAAAGGAAATCTTTCCGGAAGCGGGCCTGGAGATCGAACTGAGTGGCCGCGATCTTACCGGGCCGGGGGTACCTTTGCACCTACCTCCGCTGGGTTTTTATTTGTTGGAAATCAACGTAAAGTAAAGTACCCCGTACATCACGTACGGGGTACTTCAAGCTTCCGGACTGGGCAGAAAAAATTCTCGCCCGGTTCGGGTACCTGATTAAAGTGGTGCTAAAAAGCCAAGTACTAGATCACGATGGTGTCGTGGCCGTGTATTTCTTCTCCTTCGTAGGTACGCCACTCGTCGGCAATGTCTGCGCCTTCGGCAGCGGTACGAGGTAGTACGCCAATCACGATGCCCCCTTCCTCAATGCTGCTCTGGTAGTATTCAGCGCGCTCTTTCGGGATACCTGATCCAACGAGCGCCCCAATGAGGCCACCCGTAAGGCCGCCCGCACCGGCACCGGTGAGCCCAGCCACGATCGGCCCCGCTATGATGAGCCCTAAGCCCGGAAGGGCTACGGCAGTACCCAGAGCGGCCAGCGCCCCTACTATGGCTCCGGCGGTGCCTCCAATGGCGGAACCTACCCCGGCTCCTTCCATGGATCGGTTGCCCAGGTCTGACTTGTGATCGCCCTCTTTAAAGGTGTCGTGGGTTTCGTCAGACATCAGTACCGTGATTTCGTCGGCGGTATATCCCCGCCGAATCAACGAATCGTAGGCGCGGTCGGCATTATCGCGGGTTCTGAATACGCCCGTCAAAGTACCGGGCTGGCTACCTGCATTACTCAATGGTTCCATTTCTAAGCTTGTTTAAGATGAAGTTTTGGAGCTGTTATGCATTAGCTTGTTATTACAATTGTGCCGGAGCCATTCGTCACCGAAATGGAAGGGGCCTAAAAAAAGGGAAGTCCACGCTTGGGAGCTCGTTTAGCCCCCTACTTGCACTCCATTGACGTAAAAGTACCCCCTTGCCCGCCTGAGGGCCCAATCAGTGGCAACTATTTTTTCGGCAGGCGTGTCGTGGCAATTCCCGGCAGGGCTCTCCTTAGTGGAAGCAAATACTCAGTCTGACGCGGCTTTTCTTCACCCGCTGCCTACCCTGTACTTCTTTGAGGGGTACTTACAAAAAAATACACGATCTGAAGATTATCAGCTAGAGAATTTTAGCAGGAGAACGGAGCCCATTTCCCTTCCCTTTGCCGTCCAAGAGTAGCTGCTAGCTTCTTTTGAGAGTGCTGAGGACCAATTGAACTATTTGACTATTTTTAATAAAGTATTCGATTAATCGCCGATTGATAACTAAAATTCTTTATCTTAGTTAATCATTCATCCAAGATAAAGACTCTTTTGCGTTCGAAATCGCCATTCATTTTGAGGCATTGGTACTCAAATTTTGGCACTTAAGTACAAATTTGAACGCACATCATTATGGAACAAACGCATAAAAAACTCGAAGGACGGCTTATCATCGTAGCCTACCGCCTCCCTTTTAAAATTGTCCAGGAAAATGACCATATCCAACTTATTCAAAACTCAGGCGGCCTTGTTTCGGCGGTACTTTCCTTAGCGCAGAGCCAACAAAACGCCCATTTTCAATTTGCCGATAAGATACAATGGGTAGGTTATACTGAGAACACCCCGGAGGAACTGGAAGGACAAAACATTGAAAACGAAAATTTTAGAGCGCATCCGGTTTTTATCCCCAGCGAGCTGAATGAGCATTATTACGAGGGCTTCTGTAACGATCTGCTTTGGCCCCTCTGTCATTATTTTCCTTCCCTGGCCAAGTTTGAAGACAAGTACTTTGACAGCTACCAGGCAGCCAATCAGTTGTTCTTTGAAAAGGTACGGGCCATTTTGCAACCCAACGATGTCATTTGGGTACAGGACTACCAGCTCATGATCCTGCCCGAGCTGCTCCGACAGGAATTTCCGGATCATAAGATTGGCTTCTTTTTCCATATTCCGTTTCCTTCCTTCGAGATATTCCGGCTGCTGCCTACGCGCTGGCGGATTGCCCTCATCAACGGGATGCTCGGGGCTGATGTCGTAGGTTTTCACACCAACGACTACGTCGAGTATTTCCTGAAGGCCGTACGGATGGTGGTGGGGCACGGCAATAAGCTACACTATATCAACCTTAGCAGCCGGATTGTTAAAGTAGATGCCTTCCCGATCAGTATTGATTACCAGAAGTTCAACCAAGCCTTCGACGACATGGAGGTGGTCAGGTACCGCTCCGATGCCCGCCATTCCCTCACCGAAAAAATTATTTTTTCCGTCGATCGCCTCGATTATTCCAAAGGACTGCTGTATCGTCTGCACGGTTTTCAGCGCTTCTTGGAAAATTGTCCCGAATGGCACGGCAAGGTATCTTTCGTGATGATTGTGGTACCCTCCCGCGACCAGATCGAGCAGTACCAGCAGATGAAGTCGGACATTGACCAAACAGTAGGCCGCATCAACGCCCTCTTTGGCAAGATAAACTGGCAACCCATTATTTACCAGTACCGTTCGCTGAGCTTTGAGGAGCTGGTAGGGATGTACACGGCCAGCGACGTGGCCCTGATTACGCCCATTCGGGACGGCATGAACCTGGTGTGCAAAGAGTACGTAGCCAGCCGGAAAGACCTGCGGGGAGTACTTATCCTGAGCGAAATGGCCGGGGCCGCCGCCGAGCTGGGTGAAGCGCTGATCATTAACCCAACCGACAGCCAGGATATTGCCTACGCCATAAAAAAGGGACTGGAAATGCCCCTGGATGAGCAAACCAAACGAATGCTGGCCATGCAGGGACGCCTCAAAGAATATGATGTCTTTGCCTGGACGAATGACTTTTTTACCCAGATGATTATGATTGAACAAGAACAAGAAAAACTCCGCCAATACTACCTCACCGAGCGTGACATGCTGAAAATCAGCGACGCCTACGCCGCGGCTTCGAAACGTATCTTTCTGCTCGACTACGATGGTACCCTGGTACCCATTGTGCGAATTCCGTCCGATGCCATCATCAGTCGGGAAATGAAAGACCTCATTGCTCAACTCGCCGAGCGCAATACGGTAGTAGTTATCAGCGGTCGGGATCGGCATTTTTTGGAAGAGGTACTGGGCGATCTTCCCGTACACATGGTAGCCGAGCACGGCGCACTGGTGAAAATTATGGAAGAAGGAGAATGGCGACTGAACGAAAACTACGAAGAAAACTGGAAAGAGAGCATCCGGTCCATTCTGGACCTGTACGTCAAACGTTGCCCGGGGGCTTTTGTGGAAGAAAAAGAAACCTCCCTGGCCTGGCATTTCCGGACCGCCGAGGACCAGGAATACGCCCTACGTCGCGCTCAGGAGCTGAGCTGGCAGCTTCGAAGCTACATCCAGCCCGAATTAAATTTGCAGGTAGTGGAGGGAAATATGGTTATTGAAGTGAAAAAGACTGCTTTTAACAAAGGTACCGCCGCCCGTGCCTTTACCGAAAAAGATAGCTACGATTTTGTGATGGCGCTGGGCGACGATACTACCGACGAAGATATGTTTGAGGCGCTGGCGAGCGACGCCTACACCATCAAAGTAGGCGATGCGCTTTCAGTGGCTCGAAACCACGTCAAAAATCAACAAGAGGTCATCAAGCTATTCAAAAAAATAGTAGCTAAACATTAACCTTTGCGTATGAAAAGCAGAATTGGGCTACTTGCAATCAGTATGGTTGGATTCTGCCTTTCGATGATCCAGGACGACCCTCAGAAGGTCTTCCGGCAACGAATGGAAAAACCGGGAGGCGGTAGCCTAGCCAACCTAACGCTGCAAATGGCGCAGTCGTTTCTGGGTACCGCCTACGTATCCCACACGCTGGAAGGAAATCCTACCGAGCAGCTGGTGTGCCGTTTCGACGGCCTGGACTG
Source organism: Rhabdobacter roseus (assembly GCF_014202275.1). GTDB lineage: Bacteria > Bacteroidota > Bacteroidia > Cytophagales > Spirosomataceae > Rhabdobacter > Rhabdobacter roseus. Next base: position 523,063 of record NZ_JACHGF010000002.1, read on the forward strand.
TACCACCCTGGTGGAAACCTCCGTGGCGCTGGCCGTAGCTAAAAAACACCACATGAAGTACGATGGCTTCCGTCAAGAGCTGACCCAGCTGAGGTACCGTCACGGACAGATCAACGGCTACGCGTCACGGCTCCACTATTTCGTGGACTGGCTCTACCATAACCAGCAGCGAGGAAGGGTGGAAGATATCACAGCCCGGCTGGGAGGCATCCCCTACCATAAAAATATTCATTTCATGACCAGCCACGCGGAGCTTTATCCGGCGCTTAGCTCCGAGGAAACCTGGCGTGAACTGAAACTAATCGAAGAAGAAATCAATGCCCGTGCCCACTACTACATTCCGCAGGTGGAGGTTCGGAAAGTAGAGCCGCTGCTCAAAGAAGGGGATATAGTGGGTATAACATCCTCAGTGGAAGGACTCGACTGCAACCATCAGGGGATCATCACCAAAATCGGTGAGCGGGCTTTTCTTGTACATGCCTCTACGGATGCCAAAAAAGTAATCTTGAGCCCAAGACCGTTGGCGGAGTACGTAGCCTCCATTAAAAGACACACGGGAATCATCGTGCTGCGCATTCCCGACGAATGATGCGAAATCCGTTCTCTAATTCACAGCCACCTACCCCCAAGGTACCTTCCAGCGGGTTCGTAGCCACGATCTTGCATTTTACCCTTTATAACCCCAAAAAAAGCGACCCCACAATTCGGGGGTCGCTTTTTTAACTATTAACACAACTCAACTAAATCTTTATGCCGTGTCAAGGCTCTGATCCTATTACGGCGATGATACCTTAGTCTATGATTTACGTTAAGCCCAACGAACCCCGACGGGTGGATAGGCTGAAACCTTCTTATCCAATCAATGAGCAAATTATTAAAAATCAATTAACAAACTATTAAAATCTGATTAAAATTTTAAGCAATACAACAACAAAAATTATTCCAGGAGGGCTTACTCTTAAAATCAGGTTGTGGTAAGCTACCCGTTCTATATACGCACGCCTATTGTAAATCGTCCTGCTACGGCGCAATGTCGCGCCGCTTCAAGGTCTTGGAGCGGTTTTACTTGGTGACTCTTAGTAGTTAAGTGCGGTCTAATTGAGGGCAGAGCGTTCGGATTGTTTGTCTTTTTTGAGCCGCAGAATCAGGTAGATAGGTACTTTGGAGGATAGATCATGACAGGCAAGGGAGTGCAAAAAGGGGGATATCAGGAAAAACAAAAAAGCCATTCGAGATTTCGAATGGCTTTCCGACATATATCCACACCATTAAAAGAACTGCCCGAGAGGGCCGAACTTAATCTTAAATGCAAAATAATCAATAAATATTGAATATTGAATGTTTTTCTTTAAAAATATTCTAACAGAAGAACGTATCTATTTAAAAAGCGTCAAAATCATCGTCAAAAATACTACTTTGGTTCAAATCATCCAAATCCTCATCTCCAAAACCTGCTAAAGAAAGCCCTTTCTTGATGAGAGCGATTTGACCGGCATGGTACAAGTCGTGTTGAATTAAGCCATGAATGAGCGTATAGTACGTATAGTCTCTTCCGGGTACGGTATCCTCCAGAAAATGATCCGTTTGCTTTTTTTCCAGCTCACTCACCAACTCCTCCTGCGACAGGCTCAGCTCCATTTGGAGCGTTTCCCATTCTAACTCGTCAAAGGTACGAAAAGTTTTCCAATTTTTTTCTTTTGTTGTGATGTCAAAAGTTGCATCTCCCTGGAGTTTTCGCACCGCAAATATGCGCCAGGTAGTAATGTGAAAAACCAGCTCCGCAATAGAATGGGTATTGGGAGTGAGCCGGGAAGCGGCCATCCGGCTGGATACCCCCCGAAGTACCTCTACCACCGAAGGCCCGTGCCAGGCCTGCTCGCTTTCGTAGGTGTCGTTAACTAGATCTATAATTCGAAGGGTCTCTTCCTTTCTATCCATAGCTACTGATTTGATCGAAAGTGCAAATATGTCCAATAAAATGTTTTGCCGTACTATATTTTTATTTATCTGATCGCAAAAAGTACCCTAATACATTACCTACAGGGCTTACTAGGTTTTCAGCAGGCTGCTCTTGATTTCCGTCCGAGCTATGCTTAGAAGCCGAAAAGCTGCTTTTCTCGACCATAGAAACAGAACACACCAAAGTACCCTGCCTGGTTAGCTTCGACTTTCTGTGATTGCGTACTTCTGCGTGCGAAGGATTAAACTACTTTTTTTGCAGCCTTCCAACCGCTGTTGTATCTTTACCGCCAATCCCAAATTTAATGTCATGAGAATAGATACTCCTCGCTTTGCTACCCTGGCGTCCCTTATTTTGGCGGCAGCCTTGCTACGATTGCTTCCTCACCCCTACAATTTCACGCCTCTTGGAGCGATGGCGCTCTTTGGTGGGGCGCATTTCAAAAGCAAGCGATGGGCGTTCCTGGTTCCGGTTCTGGCTTTGCTAGTTAGTGACGCGCTGCTGGGTTTTCATAGTACCATGTGGGCCGTTTACGGTTCGTTTATACTGATGGTAGCCATCGGGATGGGTTTTCTGAAAAAGATTACTGCTGGTAGGGTGGCCGGAACGGCGTTGCTCTCTTCTGTTATCTTTTTTTTAATAACCAATTTTGCCGTTTGGCTCAACGCCGGTGGTTTTTATCCGAAAACATTCATGGGGCTGATGGCCTGTTACGGGGCCGGGCTCCAATTCTATCAATACACGGTGTTTGGCAATTTGTTTTTAAATAGTGTGATGGGAGACCTGTTTTTCTCCCTGCTCCTGTTTGGTAGCTTCGAATGGCTGAAGAGCAAGTCGCCCGCCCTGCAAGGAACAGAATCGGTCTAGGCCGTTGACTGCAAGGCTATTATTGAAAGAGGGAGCCCGCGAATTACGTGGGCTCCCTCTTTTATGGGTTAGAAGATCAGCCCTAGGGCTTCTCGTGGCTGGGAAGCTGGTGTATTGGACTTTCTTTTGGATAAATAAGCCGGCTTTCGTTTCGTCTTTTCCGGGTTTTCTCCCCGTTGCACCAGCAAGTTATGCTCAAAAAACTCCAAGGCCCGGGGTACTTTTTTGGACCGCAGGGCCGAAAAGTAAGGCCTTTTCCCCCTGGTTTCTATGAGCCGGATATCGAGCTTGTAGATGGTACCTTCGGGGAAGTCAGCAATGGCCCGGCGGTCACAGCGGATCTTAAACTCGGGAGGTACCCGCTGGCCTTCCAGCGTCCGTAGGGTTGGAAGCTTGGTGCGGGAATCGAGAGACATCCTGGCAAACACATCCAGAAAAACGCATCTGGAAAGCTCCGGAAGGTGATCAACCAATGACAATTGCATAAAGAAGGGGCATTTTCTACACAATAATTTCTAAATTTTCTTGCAAAACCAAGAGAATACTAAAAATAAAGGTTTAGGGCGGCCCGGTACGTATTGCAATGTGCCTCCACCACATCCACGATTCGGGCTGAATAGCCCCCGCCCATCGTCACAACGACTGGCACCTGGTACCTTTGGCAGGTTTTAAAAACAAACTCGTCGCGCTGGCGGCATCCCTCGCGTGACACGCTCAGGTGCCCAAGTTTGTCGGTAGCCAGTATATCCACTCCGGCCACGTAAAAGGCAAAGTCCGGCCGGTAGTTTTCAAATAAATTGCCCAGCGTATCAGCAAGTACCTGTAGGTACTCCCGGTCCGAAGTACCGGTCGGCAGGGGCACATCCAGGTCCGACTGCTCCTTGTGCAGGGGGTAGTTATCCTTGCCGTGCATCGAAAAGGTAAAAACCCGCGGCTCATCGCGAAAGATAGCCGCGGTACCATTTCCCTGGTGGACGTCCAGGTCAATGACAAGAATACATGCTGCCCGCTGGTGATCCAGCAAGTACTGCGCCGCCAGAGCTACGTCATTCAGCAGACAAAAGCCCTCCCCGCGGTCCGTGAAGGCGTGGTGAGTACCTCCAGCCACGTTCATGGCTACGCCAAATTCTTCGGCGTAGTGGCAACAATCCAAAGTACCCTGGGCAATGATGATTTCCCGCTGCACCAAGGGTGCCGACAAAGGAAACCCAATGCGCCGCACCATCTTTGGGCTCAGACGCAACCCTTTAAGGTCTTCCCAGTACTTTGCATCATGCACACGCAGGATCAAATCTTCGGGTAGTGCCGAGGGACAAAAGAAATTTTCGGGAGTACAGGTACCCTCATAAATAAGTTGTGCGGGAATCAGCTCGTACTTGAGCATCGGAAAACGGTGGCCTTCGGGCAAAGGATGGCTGTAGAGAGGACAGTGGGCGATGCGCAACATGAAAAAGCAAAATATAGACGAATGGCACAACCTTTTTGATCCTTCCTGGGTCATATAGGTACCTTCATTTACTAAAAACGATTCTTTGCACGCTAATGTTGGACAATTCGGGTACCAAGGTAGTTTTGATCACGGGCGGATGCCAGGGCATTGGCCGGATCGTAACCGAGCGCCTGGCCGGAGAGGGATACCGGGTATCGGTGCTGGAAAAAGACAAGGAGGCCATTCAGGAATGGGAGCAAGCCGGGGTACCTGCGAGCGTCAGGCTGTACGGAGGTGATGTTAGCCGTGAAAAGGACGTAAAACGCTGGATAGCCGATACAATAACTGATCTGGGGAAGCCCGTACATTTGATTAATAACGCAGGCATTGCCCTGAACAAACCCATCCAAAAGCTTAAGTTGAGCGAGTGGAAAAAGGTACTTGACGTCAACCTCACCGGCGCGTTCCTGGCCGTAAAACATGCACTCCCGCATCTTCAAAGCCAGCGCGGGAGTGTTGTGAACCTGAGCTCTACCCGAGCCCTGATGTCTGAAGCCAACACGGAAGCCTACTCCGCTTCCAAGGGGGGTATCCTGGCACTGACGCACGCGTTGGCGATCAGCCTGGGGCCGCAGGTGCGCGTAAACGCCATCAGTCCGGGCTGGATCGACGTGTCGACCGTACAGAAGTCATCCGACACTCTGCCTACGCCCCTCTCGCCGCAAGATCATGATCAGCATCCCGCCGGCCGGGTAGGCCACGGAAACGACATCGCGAACCTGATCTTGTTCTTGCTTCAGAAGCAAAATGATTTTATTACGGGACAAAACTTCATCATAGACGGGGGGATGACCCGTAAAATGATTTACGTTTAAATTTCGTTTATGATACAGTAAACAAGCACAACCATGCACATGACCAATAAAATAATGCTAATGACCCTTTTGATGGGTACTTTATTATCCGCCTGCACCAATGATCCTTTACGGGATCTTTCAATAGAAGATTCGCAGGTCTTTATTACCAATCGTAACAAGTCCGTTGATTTCCGGCAGTACGCTACCTTCAGCATCGTAGATTCGGTATTGATCTTGGGAAACCAGGGCTATGGTACTTCTCTTTCAGAAATTGATGTGACCATTTTGACCCGGGTAATTGCTAAAATGCAGGAACTGGGCTACCAATACGTGAGCGCCAGTAATAATCCGGACGTAGGTATCAACGTGGCCCAAATCCGAAATAGCTATCTGAATGTAGCTCCCATGAACCCCTACTGGGGTAACTACTGGGGCGGCGGCTGGGGAGGCTGGGGCGGTGGCTGGGGCCCCGGAATGGGCTATGGACCGGGGTACTTTACCTACTACCAGACCAACGAAGCCTATTGGTACCTTGAGATGATCGACTTCAAGAACTCCAACGTCGAAAATCAGGAGCTCGATGTGGTCTGGAATGCGCAGATTCGGGGCAGCGGTATCGGTAGTACCCAGCAGATGGGCCGCATCGTGGATGCCGTTTTTGAGCAATCAAGCTACCTGAAAATAAATTAATTATCTTACTAAGACACAGCCCACTAATGAAATACGCCAAGCTATGGATACTCGTTCTGCTGTTTTCTGGCGCGGCCAGAGCGCAGGACGCTACCAATATCTATTCTATGCCTTCGCCCTTTGATCGGTATTCTCACTACCTGGCTACCGGCCGCGTGACCGCCGCAATCCCGATAGGTACCTTTGCCGATCAGTACATCGATAAAACTTCGCTGGAAAACTATTCCCTTTCGGTCGAGTGGATTTTTCAGGGGGCCCTTTCAGCCGGTGGCGAGGTAGGGTATGCCTATTTTCAGACCCGCCTACCCCGCCAGGTCTACCAACTGGACGGCCAGGACGTTTCGGCCGTCCAAACACGTACCCTTACTCAGTACCCAATCCAGGGATTTGTCAACTACCACCTGGCGGGCCGTAGCGCCATCGTTCGCCCCTATGTACACCTGAGCGCCGGCGGTAGTTTTGTCGATTACAGTTTATTTTATGGAAACCTTGCCGATCAACAGCAAAAGTTTCAATTTGCGTACGGAGCGGGACTTGGCTCCAAGTTTCTTTTTAAAAAGGATGGTTCTCTGGGGGCTGACCTGCGCGTGAAGTACAGCCAAACCGCCCTGAACTACGACTACGTAACCAAAGGTATTTCTTCCATCAATGCTTCCTTTGGACTTTTTTACCGCTGGTGGTAGTTGAATTTCTAATTTTCACATGTCGCCGCTAAAATTGTCAAAAGTTCACGTCTGGGGAATCACCGTCCTGCTGATAACTACCTTGAGTGCCGGGACCTGGGTCTGGAAGCGCTACGGCCCTTCCGACCCTCACTCCTACCAGCTTGAGGCTACCGTTTTTCCGTTAGCCGAAACGCTTCATAAAGGTACCTCAGGCTGTGACCTCGAAGTAAGGCATTATAAGCAAATCGGAAATGAGCTTCAGTTTCAGCTGTACGCCAGCCAGGGCGGCCTTTCGCCCTATTCGGTAGAGATTACCCAGAATAAAAAGACCCACCGTTTTCAAAACGTGCCGCACCGGCCAGGTACCTGGCTGACGCTCAACAACCTGTCATTGACCGACGGACCGGCCACCATTCGAATTCAAAGTAATGCGCAAAGCGGCTGTGAAACCACGGCTGCTTTTGCTTTTAAGAGTGCGAATAAAGACGAAATAGTAGCCCAAAACCAGTGGATACGCCACGGAAGCGACGACATCTGGCTTGACGTGCGCCCTGTGCAGAAAAACGGCCGGCTGTACCTCAAAGATTTTGCCAACTACCAGGATGGCCGTACGCGCGTCTACCTCATTGATGGTACCGTAGTAGGGGGCCTGGACGAAGGTCTGGAGGTCCGGCCGGGGTACCTGTATACCATTCTGGCGCGCTGGATCGACGCCCCGTACAGCGAGTGGTGGAACCACCTACGATACCGCACCGTTCGGCAGCAGTGCCTCTGGATCGCCCCTTCTTCTGCGCCTTCCCCCGAAACCACCACGCACCTAAGGCGGATTGGCATCCCCGCCTGGTTTAGCCCATCGCCTTCTTTCAACGTTCATTTCGACACTAGCTTCCCGGAATTTGAGCCTATTCCGGGCAAGCTCGCGATGCAGTACCGGTTGAATAATTTTGTTCCTGCCCAAAACTACCTTAAGCGGGGCATTACGCACTTACCCCGCTGGGAAGAAGACATACCCCGCCATAAGCAACATTGGACCGAACCTCCAGGCTTTTTTGCGGATCGGGACGAAAACTGGTTTTCCAGCCTATCGAAAGAGGAAGTTGAAGCCTACGCCGACCAGGTCGGGGGGCTGGGCGTGTACATTTATGACTTCGAGTTCTGGAACCGTGACTACGCCCCCGCCGTGAAGGAAAGGCTGATTTGGTATTCGGCCCGCATCCGGAAAAACCATCCCTCCATCAAGCTCTTTGATTACTGGGGCGGCAGTGCTGTGCATAACACCAATTTCCAGCGAGGTACTTCCATCGACCCCGCCCACTTTTTGAAGGACTACCAATCTCCCACGCCTACCAACTCCAATTTTAAGCCCCTGGCCAACGGTGAAACGCTTGGAAAGTACCTGAACGGGAACCTGATTGATGTGTATCCCAAAATAGTTTTTGGCGACGATCCTTCGGGCGTCACGCCCAACAACTACCTTATTCTGGCGGCCCTGCACGCCGCTCGGATCAACCAGCTCTTTTCTTACCAAAAAAACAACCAGACCATCTGGTACGCCTGGAACCGTCACTTGCCCATGCACCAAGACCCCGCAGTACCCTGGCACGTAAAGACAGCCAATCCTGACGGCGATCTTTTTTTTAATCAGCTGGAAATGATGCCCGCCAGCCAGGCCCTGGGTATTTCGTTATTTTCATTAGTAACGGCGGACGGATACTATCTCTGGCACGACAATCAGCCTTTGGGTAAAGGCTCCAATAATTATAACTTAGACTTAAATCATACCGGTTGGGGCTGGGAATGGTACCCGGCCGACGGCCGTACCGGCTACGAAGCTTTTCAGCAAACCCACCATTCGCCCGAATCTCCCAAGTACTGGGACTACCCCACGGAGTATTTTGCGCTGGGTAACTGGATGGCTAAGCAGGTAGAAGATATTTTGGTAGGTGGAAAAAAGCAGGACCTGGCTTACCAACTAGCAGGAACCTGGCGGGAGCCTAAGCCCGAGCAAGCCGTTCTTTCCGCCATGCGAAAAGAACCTTTTGTGACGGCCGTCGTCAAAGGCAACCAAATTGCCGTGCTGGCTATTGATAGCTTTCAAAAGCCCAACCAATCCCGATCGGTTACCATAAAACTACCCAATGGCCAGCAGGTCGCTATTCAGCTCTATGGCAATTGGCCTGCATTATACCGGGGTACGCTTTAAGCCCCGGCTTGCTTCTTTACCTCTTGATACAGATAAAGAATACGTGGTGGTGTTTATTCTAAGGCTGGGATAGGTACTTTACTTTATCTCAGTCGATTAAGGATTACCTGCTCAAATTCGTTTTGGGTATGCTTGGTTTCCAATATTAGCCTGACCGTCTCGGCCGACAAATGCAGATCGGCCTTGTCACCACTTTCTTTTTCAATCAGGCATTCCAGCCAATTATTTTCGTAGTCCAGGTCTACGGTCAGCTTGCAGTTGTAAGAAGTTAAAATTGAGGTAAGGTACTCTTCAAAATTAGTACATTGGTTAGTAGTCAATTTTTCCATAGGTGCTATTTATAAGGTACTTAGCTAAGGATTACTACGACCTGCCCCTGCTGTCAGAATGCGTGTTGGCTTGTTTAGGAGCGTTTTTTGATGACTGCATACAAGTACCAGTTGGCCATCCGGTTTAGCACCTGCTCTAGCTCGTGAGCATCCGTGGGCTCAAATGTCCTAATAAGCTCTATATAAACCGGATAGTTATTGATTCGGACCTGATTCACCGGCATAGAAGTTGTAGTAAGCTGCTTCTCGACAACTCGAGCCAATATCGCTGGTTTCTGCGTATGAAGAATGAACTGGTCAGTAGCCTTCGCCTCCAGGTTTTGTGACAATAAAAATCGCGGTGCTTTCATCTATATTTATCTGAGCCACCACCATGAAATGAACTTTCTCGAATTCGCTACTTGGGTACCTTATACCGTGCAGGATCGCCTTTTCGCCATCCTGCGTAATGTAGTAGGGTACCATTAAGTTTTCCCTAATGTAAATGGGAATGTTTCGATTTCGCCACTTCTGGCCACGGCTAATAATACGATCATAATCCATTTGGGCGCTTTTGAGGCCCTCATACCAGGTTTGTTTGTTCATGTTAAGCGGGTTTTGAGCAGGTTGCACTCCTGCATATAGGGAGGTAGCTGATATACGTGGAGGAAAGGTACAAATTTTTGCCATTCAAATAAAATTGAATAGTCAAAAAAAAGGGCTCTCCACTAAAAAAGGAAATGAAGTACCCTGGCAGTAAACTTAATCTAAATAAAAGGTTACATACTTTTTCTAGAGCTCTTAAATCAAGGCTCGGGGCTTCGTTTGAGTAAGTACCCCCTGACGGCGTATTCTTTTGGATTTCACCAACCTACCGTTGGATAAATATTTCCAACGAGGTACTTTTCTTTATAAAAAATTACCTTCATTTGTAATGAAAGCACCGCTTTCAAGTACCTATACACACGCTATACTGGAAAAAGGCCTGTTTTAGGGCAGGTCTTTTTCGCACTCCCTCTTTCTTGATACTCAACCCGATAGCTCAATTGTACTGAAGCGCCATAAACACATCAGAGGTACCTCGGTCGAGGTACCTCTGATGTGTTTAGAAACTGCACGCTTATTCCTACACTTTTGGCTCCCAGCCGGGCGCGTAGTCACGGCGCCAGAGTTTCATTGCTTCCCGGTCATTGATACGACCCGTTTTAACGTCTACTTTAAATGACTTTCCCGTGCGCGAGGCGATATTGGCCAGGTGGCAGAGGTGGGTACTTTTAGCACCTTCGTCAATGGGCGAGTTGAGCTTCGCTTTGCCGCGTATGCCATCAAAAAAGTTGACAACGTGTAGCGTAGACATATCGCCACCACCGCCCAGAGCGGTACCGGCTTCGTTTCCTTTCGCCTTGCTATCTTTAATTTGTTTACCGGCGCGGTCAAAAAGCTTGTAGCCGTTCCGATTTACGAACACCGTTCCCTCCGTACCATAAATCACCGTGCCGCGGTCGCTGCCGTAGGTACCGTAGGCGTTTCGGCTTTGTCCGTCCCATTTAATAATCTTGTTGCCCGGAAAGGTAAAAGTAGCCTCCATGGTATCGTACATCGTCCAGCCGTCGTTGGGGAAGTACCTTTTTTCGGCTTCTACCATGACGTGCTCAGGGTAGCTTTCCTGCAAGGCCCAGCGGGCTACGTCTAGCTCATGGGTGGCGTTATTTCCCGCTTCGGCCGTGCCGTAGTCCCAGCCGTACCAGTGCCAGTTGTAATCCCAGGTATCGTGCATGTACTCTTTACGAGGAGCGGGCCCCTGAAAAAGCTCCCAGTCCAATCCTGCGGGTACGGCGGCTTTCTGAGGCATGGGTACTTCGCCCCGACCGCTGGCATAAAAAGCCACGGCTTTGTACGCTTTGCCGATGATTCCCTTATGAATTTCATTGACAATTTCAATGGATTCCGGGGCCGAGCGCTGCTGATTCCCCATCTGCACTACTTTGTTGTATTTCTTTTGAAAGCTAACGAGCAGCTCACCTTCGTGGGGATTGTGGCTGCAGGGTTTCTCTACGTACACATGCTTGCCCGCTTGCATGGCCATGCAGGCACCGGGTGTGTGCCAGTGGTCAGGTGTGGAATTAAACAAAGCATCAACCTTTTGGTCTTCAAGTACCTTGCGAATATCGTTTTCAAATTTAGGGGTATACGCCAGTTTCTTAGAGAAATTTTTGCCTGCCGCGTCCAGCTGTTTTTTCATAACATCGCAGAGATACACCAGCTCAACGTTGTTTTCTTTGGTAACGATACCTTCCACAAATGCTCCGTATCGACGCCCCAGGCCCGCAATGGCCACGTGAATGCGGTCGTTGGATCCTATGATTTTAGCGTAGCTCCGGGCTGACATGCCACTGACGGACATCCCTTGGGCCATGCTACTGGCGGCAATACCAGCCGTGCCTAAAGCCAAGTCTTTGATGAATTTTCTTCGGTTGTTTTTCACTTAAAAAGGATTTAAGGTATTGAGATTCAGCTATGGAAGCTACGGTCCCCCCCGAATACTACTTCCGGGAAAGCACATGGGCAGCTACGCAGGGGATGCAGCGTTTCTTATCGACGCCCCCACGTTAACCAAAAAGACGGTTGAGATCCCGTTTTACCACTAAATAGTTCGAAAGAAGTTTTTGGGGGCCGTTCTATCTGGCGCTACTTTCTCCCATTTATAAAGGTACTTCGCTAAGCCAAGTCCCCATTTTTTTTAGCCTGCCCACTTTCCGGTGTAAAACCCTTCATACCGCTCGTCGTTGAGCTCACTCCGCGGGGGCATCAAGTGTATTCTTACCAACCATAAGCCAGGGTACTTTGTAAATTTCAGTAAAATGAAAAGTCTGAAGCACAAAACCCGACGGGATCGCTTTGCCGATTATTAGGCTCTTCATGGAAATACCCCTGGGCTAACAATCTGGCTAATGATACACTACCACGGCCTAGCGGCCCTAAAATCTCATGGGGGCTAGTATTAATCCCTACGCTCAGGTCCCTTGCTACTCCTGCCAGGTACTTACCCATAAAAAAAGCATGGGGAGATCGATTGAAGTCGAATCCCCCATGCTCCATAGCGTGTGTATATTGCAGATGTACCTACGGTTTATAGGTGCGTGGTTAATATACGTCTGGGGGTTTATTTTGGATCAAAAAAAATAAACTATTTTAGCATATGAGTACCTTCCACCCATGATGCATCCCAGACGCCTCCTCCGATCGTAGCCCGGTTGATCTATCTAAACATAAAAAAGACTCAGCTTCCAATTTTAGGAAAAGCTGAGCCCTTTTAAAGTGCTTTTGTATTGCCATGGCCTTCTTAGACCACCCTATCTCCTCGTATCAAGCGCAAAATAACCGCTATAACAGCAATGACTAACAGAATATGAATGATGCCACCCATGCCGAAGCTATCAAAGCCCAGATAGCCAATCAACCATAAAATAATTAAAATTACCGCAATTGTATACAGCAGATTTCCCATCGCTTTGCTTGTTTAGGTGATGAACTATTTTCGATTCAGTTGCTCAAATTTAGGTGCCAGCCCTATTTAACGTATATTCCCTATCTATTGGCCCCTTTAATCTACAAGAATTGCAAACAGGGCCTTGGGAATAAATGCATTTGGGGAAATAATCCCTCACTTAATGCCTTTTGTGTAAAAGGCTTCAACCCGCAGCTGCTTGAATAGCCATTTTAACATCAGCCAACCATCAATTCTACCTTCGGCCAGGTACCCTTGTAAAGTGTGCTAATCGGGAAAATAGATAAGGACGTGTTGGCTGGGGAGCTATCGATTTTATGGCTGCGGGCAGGCGCTTGCTGCTTAAAACAATACCCGACCAGGAATCCCAATCGGGTTTGTGACCTTGTTGCTAGTAAAAACTTGAATATCGTTGAATCGTAGTCAGAGTTGAATCCAGCTACCATGCTTACATGAGCGCTGAAAGGGAGTGAACCTGAAAGAGATGGGTACATCTACATTCGTGGCAACTCTAGAAAAGACGTTGAGTAGTTACACAGAAACAGGGAGTTATTCTATCGGTTTCCGGAATTTGCATGTAAAGTTAGACTATATTTAAAAACCAACCTATTAATTATTTCTAATTATTTTTTAATCTTATCCTTACTTTTAGAAACAAAAAAACAGCTCGTGCCGTTATTACTACTACAAGTATCTATCAGGCTTATCATAATAGCATGATAATGTTGAACCATAGATAAGACATCCGTCTTGGGCTTCCAGGGCGGATGTTTTTTTTAGTTCATCATAAGAATCTCAACAGACAATGGGTGGAGGGTTAAATGCAAAAAATCCCCTAAGTACTTGACTTAGAGGATTTTGCCACGAATAATCGTGACCCATAGGGGAATCGAACCCCTGTTTCAACCGTGAAAGGGTCGTGTCCTAACCGCTAGACGAATGGGCCGACTGGTCTCCTACTTCGTTCAATCTCAGAACACTTTTCTTTCGATTGCGTTTCCTTTTCCCGAAAACGTGGTGCAAATATGAAGGGTTGATTTATAAATTGCAAGCCACCTCCTGAAAAAAAATACAACTTTTTTTTATCACAACTCATTTTCAACCGCTTGGCTCCTTAACTTTTTTTCTAACCTGCCACCCAGTCTGTAAGTACCCAAACCATTTTTTTGGTAGTTTTACACTTCTCTTTTTTGGGTCAATCACCAATCTCTATGAAAAAATCTTTTCTTGGCTTTCTCCTATTGTTATTCTCTCCTTGGGCAGCTGCCCAAAATCCTTCCCCGGCCGAACACCTTGGGTACCCGCTAGGCAATAAGTTCACCTACCACCACCGCGTAGTGGAGTATGTTCGCACGCTGGCTGAAAAAAATCCGGACCGTGTAAAGCTAATCCCCTACGGTAGTACCTACGAAGGCCGCCCGCTGCTGGTAGCAGTGGTAGCTACACCCGAAAACCTGGCCCGCCTGGAAACCATCCGGACCGACAACCTAAAGAATATTGGCCTGCTGGCTGGTACGGCTTCGGGGCCCATTCCGGCTCTGGCCTGGCTGAGCTACAACGTACACGGCAACGAGGCGGTGTCGTCGGAGGCGGTGATGCAGGTGATGTACGAGCTCCTAAACCCGGGCAACCCAACTACCCAGGGGATTTTGAAAAATACCGTGGTGATCCTGGACCCCTGCCTGAATCCAGATGGGCACGACCGCTATACCGAGTGGTACAACCGCGTGGCAGCCGTACTACCCAACGCCAGCCCCTTTGCCTGGGAACACACCGAGCCTTGGCCCGGCGGTCGCTACAACCACTACCTTTTCGACCTCAATCGTGACTGGGCCTGGCAGCTTCAGAAGGAGTCGCAGGAGCGCTTGAAGCTTTATAACCAATGGATGCCGCACCTGCACGCCGACTTCCACGAAATGGGCTCGGCCAGTTCTTACTACTTCCCACCGGCCGCCCGCCCTTTTCATAAAGACATTACGGCCTGGCAGCGTGAGTTTAACAATACGCTGGGCGAATACAGCCGCCGGTACTTCGACAAAAACAGCTGGCTGTACTTTACCCGCAACAACTACGACCTCTTCTACCCTAGCTACGGCGACACCTGGCCTACCTACAACGGGGCCATCGGGATGACCTACGAGCAGGGCGGCGGCGGTCGGGCCGGAGTGGCTATTGCACGCGAGAATGAAGGCGACACCCTCACCCTCAAAGACCGCATTGCCCACCACTTTGCCACCAGTATGTCTACGCTGGAGGCCATTTCCTCCCGATCCGAAAAAACGGTGCAGGAATTTGTGAAGTACCACGAAACCGCCCGGACCAATCCTATAGGTACCTACAAGAGTTACGTGATCAGGACGAAGGGCGAAGAAGGACGGCTGAACGCTTTCCGGGAATTATTGGATAACCAGGGTATCCAGTACGGCTTGGCGGGACGGGATTTTTCGGCCAAAGGTACCAATCTGGCTTCCCTGGCCGACGAAAACGTGAAATTTGAGAGTACGGATTTGGTCATCAGCGCCTACCAGCCCAAGTCAACGTTGTTGAAAATTCTTTTTGAAGCCAAACCCGACCTGGAAGACTCCGTTACGTACGACATCACGAGCTGGGGCATGGCCTACGCCTACGGGCTAAAAGCCTACGGACTCAAGGATAAGCTGACGCCCGCCGCCTATAAGGCCTCGCCCATGACCAACACCGTACCGGCTACTCCTCCCTACGCCTACCTGGTGCGTTGGAAATCTTTCGATGAGCTCCGGATGTTGTCCGATCTGATGCAGCAAAAGATTCGGGTTCGGACCTCGCAGGTACCTTTCGAGATCGACGGAAGTACCTATGAAGCGGGCACGCTGGTCATAACCCGCAAAGGCAACGAAGCCCTGGGCGCGCGCTTTGATCAGCTCCTGGCCGAAACCGCCACCAAGTACCAGGTACGCCTCATTCCGGCCCAGACGGGTTTTGTGACCCAAGGCTCCGATTTCGGCTCGGGTGATGTGGCCCCCATGCGGGCTCCCAAAGTGGTGGCCGTGGCGGGAGAGGGCGTTTCGCCGCTGGCTTTTGGCGAAGTGTGGCACTTCTTTGAGCAGCAGATCAAGTACCCCCTCACGGTAGTACAGGGCGATGCCCTCAGCCGGGTACCCTGGCGAGAGGTAGATGTACTCATTCTCCCGACGGGTACTTATGGCCGAATCCTGACGGAAAAGGTACTTTCCGACCTGAAAGACTGGGTACGGAACGGCGGACGGCTCATCGCGATGGAAAGCGCCGTGAACTACCTGGCGGATAAACCAGATTTTGATTTGAAACGAAAAAAATCAGAAGATAAAAAAGAAAAAACGGAGCTTTTCAAACAATACGCCAACCGTGAGCGCGAAGCGGCCAGCGACGAAACGCCCGGTAGTATCTATAGAGTAAAACTGGACCCCACGCATCCGCTGGCTTTTGGCTACGGCGATACCTACTACGCGCTGGTGAGGGATACCTACAACCTGGACTACCTAGCCAGCGGCTGGAATGTGGGGTACCTGGGCAACGAAGCCTACTCCGCGGGATTTGTGGGAAAAAATGCGCGCGAACGCCTGAAGAACACCCTGATTCTGGGTGTACAGGACATGGGCCGCGGGCAGGTGGTGTACATGGCCGACGACCCGCTCTTCCGGGGCTTCTGGTACAACGGGAAGTTACTCTTCGGTAACGCCGTTTTCCGATAGAAGGTGCTTCCGGAAGTACCTTTACCTAAAAAAGCGGTAAGCCATTCCTGGCTTACCGCTTTTTTATTGATCAAGTACCTTTGGAGTATCAAAAAGTATTTTTAAAAAATCAGCCTAAAAATCCTTCCCGGATCATGGCCGCTTTGAGTTCTTCACCTAGGTTGTCAGTGGCTTTCACCAGGGGCAAACGTACCTCCGAGCTGCATACATTTTTTATTTCCAGGCATTTCTTGATTCCCACCGGATTGGACTCTGCGTACAGCAGACGGTCAAAATCCAGGAAGGAAAACTGCAGAGCGGCGGCTTCGGCAAAGCGGCCTTCGAGGGCGTGCCAGGTCAAATCAGTAAACTCGCGGGGGAACGCGTTGGCAATGACCGAAATCACGCCGTGCCAGCCCACGCTGATCATGGGCGTCACGAGGTTGTCGTCGCCCGAGAGCAGCAGAAAATCCTTGGGTGCTTTCCAGGCAATCTCCATGGCCTGCTCCAGGCTGCTGGACGCGTCCTTGACCCCGATGATGTTGCGGTGCTGGGCCAGCTCCAGGATGGTCTCGGGCTTCATGTTTACCACCGTGCGCCCAGGTACATTGTAGATGATCACCGGTACGGGCGAGGTGTCGGCAATGGCCGTAAAGTGCGCAATAATGCCCGCCTGGGAAGGTTTATTATAAAACGGACAAACCGACAGGATGGCGTCCACGCCGCTAAAATCGGTGTCGATAAGCCCTTGAAGTACCGCCCGGGTGTTGTTACCGCCGCAGCCGTAGATGATGGGGAGCCCCTTTGTATTGTGCTGCTTGGTAAATTCCAGCAACGCCTTTTTCTCGTCCGGCGAGGTCGTGGGCGTTTCGCCGGTGGTACCTTGCACCACGAGGTAGTTCACGCCCCCTTCCGACACAAATTCAATGAGTTTTTGTAATCCGTCGTAATCAATATTGTGGTGCTCGTCAAAGGGGGTAACCAGGGCTACACCCACACCTTTAAAACGTTCGTCCAACGCCATGTCAGAATGATCAAAATTGGTTAAGTACTTCTACAATTGGCTGCAAAGGTAAGTACCTTGGCGGGTTTTCGCGGCTAGCTCTCCAACATTCCTACGAATTCTTCTTCCGACAGGATCGTCACCCCCAGTCGGCGGGCTTTTTCCAGCTTGGAAGGCCCCATGTTGTCGCCCGCCAGCAGGTAGTTGAGCTTGGCCGAAACGCCGCTCAGGATTCTCCCGCCGTTGGCTTCGATCTTGGCCCGCAGCTCTTCCCGCTCAAAGTTTCGGAACACCCCCGAAATCACGAAGCTCTTGCCTTCAAGCAGGGTACTTTCGGCCACCACGGGCTGGTCGTCGGTCTCGAACTTAAGCCCCGCCGCCCGCAGCCGGTTGATCAGTACCTGGTTGTTTTCATCGTCGAAGTACTCGCGCACACTCTGCGCAATGCGCCCGCCGATTTCGGGTACCCCCAGTAGGCTTTCGATGCTGGCATTTTGTAGCTGGTCCATACTCCGGAAGTAGGTAGCCAGCTTTTCGGCCACCGTGGCGCCCACGTACCGGATGCCCAGCGCAAAGAGCAAATTTTTGAAAGGTACCTGCCGCGAGCGCTCGATGCCTTTCAGGATATTCTCCACGGTTTTTTCCCGGAAGCTAATTTTCTTTTCCTTCCCCGTCTCTTCGTTTACAAGTACCTTTTCCAGGCCCAGCAAATCGTCGTAGGTGAGGTCATAGAGGTCGGCGGGGTCGCGCACGAGTCCTTTGTCAAAGAGAAGTTCAATTTTTCCCTCGCCCAGGCTGTCGATGTTCATGGCTTTGCGGTGAATAAAATGCTCGATCTTGCCGCGCAGCTGGGGCGGGCAGCCCTTGTCGTCGGGGCAGTAGTAGGCCACTTCGCCCTCTTTTCGGATCAGCGGCGTGCCGCATTCGGGGCACTGGGTGGGGAAGGTGATCGGCTGCGTCACGAACATACCCCGCTGGCTGGTATCCACGCCCGTGATTTTGGGGATGATCTCCCCGCTTTTTTCCACAAATACTACATCCCCTACCTCCAGCCCCAGCCGCTCGATCTCGTTGGCGTTGTGGAGGGTAGCGCGCTTCACGTAGGTACCTGACAAATGGACCCCCCGGGCGCGTTCGTAAGATTTGGCGCGTTCGTCCAGAGCACTGAGGTTGGCCACGGGCGTGACGGCTCCCGTACGTCCTACCTGAAACACCACACCCCGGAGCAGCGCGGGTTTGTTTTCGGCTTTGTATTTAAACGAAATAGCCCAACGCGGACTTTTGGCGGTACTTCCCAGCTCCCGCTGCTGGGCGTACGAATTGACCTTGACCACGATGCCGTCGGTAGCCAGGGGTAGCTCGAAGCGCTTTTGTTCCCAGCGATGTATGTACTCAAGTACCTCCTCGATGCTGGCGCACTTGGCCCAGCCCGGCGACACATGAAAGCCCCACTCTTTCAGGGCCAGCAGGCTTTCTTCGTGCGATTCGAAAATAGTCTCGTCGCTCAGGAACGAATAAAGGTAGCAGTCCAATCCGCGGCGGGCGGCCTCGGCCGAATCCTGCAACTTAAAAGCCCCCGAGGCGGCGTTGCGTGGGTTGGCGTAGGGCGGATCACCCGCTATTTCGAGTTCGGTATTTAATTTTTCAAAGGAACTGTACGGCATGAAACCCTCGCCCCGCACCTCAAACACCGCAGGTACCTGGGTGTCGCGGATGCGCAGGGGGAGCGTCCGGATGGTCTTGATGTTGTGCGTAATGTCGTCGCCGCGGGTACCGTCGCCGCGCGTCACGCCGCGCACCAAAGTACCTTCCTCGTAGGTAAAGCTCAGGGAAATGCCGTCGAATTTCAGTTCACAGATGTACTCGTAGGCTTCGCCTTCCTCCAGGCCTTTCCGCACGCGCTCGTCAAAGTTGCGCATTTCCTGCTCGCTATAGGTATTGTCCAGCGACTGCATGGGGTACCTGTGGTATACCGTTGGGAATTCTTTGCTGATGGTACCCCCTACCCGCTGCGTGGGCGAGTCGGACGTCTTGAGCTCGGGGTACATTTCTTCGAGCCGGATGAGCTCTTTGAGCAGGAAGTCAAACTCTTGGTCGGAGATTTCCGACACGCTTTCCTGGTAGTAGCGGTGGTTGTAATAATTTAATTTATCGGTCAGATCCTTAATTTGCTGCTCGGGCGTCATAAAGAAGGTTGTATTTGAGAATGAGTCAGTTTCGTACGTGCATGGAGGTACTTCCTGGCGTCAAGTACCTATTTTGCGCAATAATTACCTATTTTCGTTCAAAAATAAGCATACTTACTCATTCTACCCGCATGTCTATGATTGCTCCTTCCATCCTGGCGGCCGACTTCGCCAACCTCCAGCGCGACCTCGAAATGATCAACCGCAGCGAGGCCGACTACGTACACGTCGACATCATGGATGGTCTTTTTGTACCCAATATTTCGTTCGGCATACCCGTGTGCGAAGCCGCCCACCGGCACGCCACCAAGCCGCTGGACGTCCACCTCATGATCGTAGATCCGGACAGGTACCTGGAGGCGTTCCGTACAGCCGGGGCGCACATCCTGACGGTGCACTACGAAGCCTGCACGCACCTGCACCGTACCGTGCAGCGCATCCGGGAGCTGGGTGCCCGGCCGGGCGTCGCCCTGAACCCGCACACGCCCGTGGAGGTACTTTCGGAGATTTTGCCCGATCTGGCGCTGGTGCTGGTGATGTCCGTTAATCCGGGTTTTGGCGGGCAAAAATTCATCGAGAACACGTACCGTAAGGTAGAAAGGCTCGCGGCCCTGCGTCAGGCAAGCGAAGCCGATTTCCTAATCGAGATCGATGGGGGTGTGAATGCCCAGAATGCTGCCCTGCTGAGCCAGGCCGGCGCCGATGTACTGGTAGCAGGCAACTTTGTGTTCAGCGCCCCGGACCCCGAAGCAACAATTGCCGATTTGAAGAAAAAAACGCGTTAGAGGGAGGTAGGTACGGAGGGAGCGCATAAACTCTTAAACCCCGAATAAACAGTACTTAGCTCATGTACCCTATGGCCTCTAAAAAATGGATCGCGCTGGGTTGTCTGCTGGCAGTAAGTACCGCCCTGGCCCCCAGGCAAGGTACCCCGCAGGCCTTCCCACTTTATCACTACCCCCTGCGGGTTTCGTCAGACAGTACTTACCTCGTAGACAAAACCAAGCGGCCTTTTCTGCTCCTGGCCGATGCTGGCTGGCAGTTGCTGAGCAAAGTAAGCTTCGAAGACGCCCTCCACTACCTGGATACGCGCAAGAAGCAGGCGTTCAATACGGTCTTTATACATCTGCTCCCTCCTACCCCCAGCGGAAAAAATTTTTACGGCCAAAAACCGTTTCTGAAAAAGGAAAATTTCAGCACGCCCAATCCGGCTTACTTCGACTACGTGGAAAGGATAATCAAAGCAGCACAGAGCCGAAACATGCAGGTGGGACTAGCCCCCGGCTGGTTAGAAAAATACGGCCAAGACTGGCTGGAAGTACAGTACCAAAACGGCAAAACGAGTAACCGCGCGTACGGTGCCTACCTGGGCAAACGCTTTGCCAAGTACCCCAACGTGCTTTGGATTTTGAATGAGGATGCCGACGAAGAAGGGGCAGAAGTACCTATCCAAGCGGCTCTGGCCGAAAGTCTGAAGCAAGCTGCCCCGCGGCAGCTGATCATGTCCTTAACTACCTCCCCCGTGTTTCCTGAATCGCTTTCGACCAAAAAATGGCGCGATTTTAGCATGTACGTAACTTACGAACCAGACCCGCCCGCGATCGGCCCTGCCGAGGTACTTCCGCTGTACGCCCAAGCCCTCGACGAGGAAGGTCACGCACCACCCCGGCTTTGGGCAGATTTTGGGCAGGAGGACGAAACCTCCGCTACGGCCCATCGGGTACGTAGGCAGGCTTACTGGTCGGTGCTGGGAGGCGGAGTGGGCTATTGTTACGGAAGCCAGGTATGTCGCTTTCCGCCCGACTGGAAAAAATTAATGCTGCTGGAAGGAGCCGACGATTTGAAGCATTTTTATGCTACCCTGCGGGGGCTGCCCTGGGAAATGATGCGGCCCGATACGTCTTGCGAGCTGGTTCAGAAAGGGCAAGCCTACTGGGGCAGTGAGGACTATATCCTGGGTAGTTTTTTGTCCAACCGGAAAATGGCTGCCTTGTACTTACCCTCCGCCCGGGAAATTGACGTACATTTAAGCGAACTGAACGGAAACCGCTTCAACGCGGTGTGGTACAGCCCGCGCACGGGCAAGCGCTGGCTGGCGGGACAATTTCCCGCGCAGCCGGTGGTAAGCCTGGCTCCCCCTGACCTCCGCCCCGACTGGGACTGGGTACTGATCATTGGCACCGCGCCCCATTGATTTTTTAGTAAAAAGCGTAAATTCCCCTCGGAGCGATAGGGAAATTTGGTTGAACAAACACTTTATTGATTCAGGATACGGGTTGTTGTAATTGTTGTTTCATGCGAAAGAGTATTCAAATACTGAGGTTTACTACGCTTTATATTTTACTGGTTTTTATCAACGGCCAGGCTCGTGCGCAGCAGGTACTTTGGGCCAGCAAAGTACTGGGCTACTCATCCGAATACCGTCCGGGCCAGTACGGACAGGAGTACCGCGCCATCCAGATCCTGGGAATTCCCAACAAACTACCCGATGTCGGCGACAGCCCTTGCGCCTGGTCGCCCGCGCAACCCAACTCCACCAACGAAGAGTGGATCAAAGTAGGTTTTGAGAAAGCGTTGCCTTTGCGCCAGGTAGCCATTGCCGAAA
Organism: Rhabdobacter roseus; assembly: GCF_014202275.1. Taxonomy (GTDB): domain Bacteria; phylum Bacteroidota; class Bacteroidia; order Cytophagales; family Spirosomataceae; genus Rhabdobacter; species Rhabdobacter roseus. Next base: position 545,033 of record NZ_JACHGF010000002.1, read on the forward strand.
ACTTCAACGCGGGAGCCATTGTGCGCGTGTACGCCTACGACGAAGCCGGGAAAGAGTTCCTGGTACTGGAAAATACGGCCCCGCCGCTCCGCGAAACGGGCAAAATGCTCAACCTGTACCCGCCCGACAGCCTTGGTATTACCGCCAACGCGATCAAGGTTGTTTTGCTGCCCAGCCGCATTTCGGGCTTCAACCAACTCGACGCCATCGGAATTTCTGACGGCAAAACGCCCATCCAGGCTACCATCCGTATCTCGGCCGACGCGCCCAAAGACCTGCAAAAGGAGAATATGGGCAAGGTGATCAACAGCAAGGGGCAGGAGGTAGCGCCGGTGATTTCGCCCGACGGTAAAACGCTGTACTTTACCCGAAGCAAGTTTGCGGGCAACATCGGCTCACCGAGCAAGCAGGATGTGTGGGTATCGACCCTGGACAACGCCGGGAACTGGACCGAGGCCGTGAACCTGAATGCACCCATTAATAACGAAGGCGACAACGCCATGACGGGTATCTCGCCCGACGGCAAAACGGTGTACCTCATCAATGTGTACCGGCCTGACGGCAGCATGGTCAACGGCCTCTCCAAATCCAACCGGGTGCGCGACGGCTGGTCTTTCCCGAAGGAAGTACGGATCACCAACCACTACAACGAGCACAAAGGAAACTTCACCGAATTTGCCGTTTCGCCGAAGGGTAATGTAATGGTACTTTCTGTACAGCGCCGCGATACCCAGGGCAACAAGGATTTGTACGTGTCGTTTCTGCGGGCGGACGATTCCTGGTCGGAGCCCAAAAACATGGGGGCGGTACTCAACACCGCCGACTACGAAGGCTCGCCCTTCATTGCTTCTGACAACAAAACCCTCTACTACACCAGCGCTGGCTACAGCGGCTATGGCAAGGGCGACATCTTCGTGTCGCGGCGGCTGGACGACACCTGGACCAACTGGTCGGAGCCCGAAAACCTGGGGCCCATCATCAACACGCCCCAGTGGGACGGGTACTTTACCATACCGGCTTCCGGCGACTACGCTTACTTGAGCTCCATGGAAAATTCGCTCGGCGACGAGGATATTTTTCGAATCCGGCTGTTTCCGGCCATCAAGCCCGAGCCGGTGGCCATCGTGTCGGGCAGCGTGTATGATTCTGAGAGCAACCTACAGGTTAGCTCTGAGCTCGTAACCGACATTAAAAGTACCAACGAAGAATTCAGCAAAATTCAGTTCGATCCCGAAACCGGCGAGTTCAAGCTCATTCTTCCCCTCAAAGACACCTACCGGCTCACGGCCAGCCGGGCGGGATTTTTCCCCGTTACGGAGGAGATCGACCTCTCGCGCGAAAATAATTTTCGGACCATTCGTAAAAACATTTACCTGCAACCCATCAAGGAAGGCCAGCGTATCCGGCTCAACCAGATCATGTTTGAGCAAAGTAGCCCAACGGTGATCAAGTCGTCCTTCCCCGAGCTGGACCGCATCGTGAGCATGCTCAAGGAGTACGCTACGATGGAGATTCTGCTGGAAGGACATACCGACAACCAGGGCGACTGGCAAAAGAACGTGAAGCTTTCGGAAGACCGGGTCATTGAAGTAAAAAAGTACCTCATCGGCAAAGGTATTGAGCATTCCCGCATCCAAACCAAAGCCTGGGGACCCGCCAAGCCCATTTCCAGCAACCTGACCGAGCAAACCCGCCAGTGGAACCGACGGGTAGAATTCACGATTCTGAAAATCTAAAAAAATTCCTTTCTCGGGAAATTAGCGTAATTTTGGCCCATCTATACGACAAAAACCCATTGATGAGCTATTTTACGAGGGCCGGAAGTACACGCTCATGGCTTCCTTTACTGCTGATCCTTCTGCTTGGTACCGCACTACGATTTTACCGCCTGGATACCTACAGTATTTTCTTCGACGAGAAAAGTACCCTGGTTGTTAGCCAGGGGATAGTGCTCGAAGGTGCCAATCAAAAAGACGTTTTTACGAAAAGTACCTTTACTCCTCAGGATTTCTGGCAACCCAAAGCCCTGGCCGACTACTACGAGGCCATGACCCGCAGCGACATCGGCAACAGCCCTTTTTACTACCTGCTGCTGCACGGCTGGATGGAGCTCTTCGGGCTCTCTGATTTTGCGGCGCGCGCGTTTTCGGTTCTTTTCAGTATTGGCATCATGGTTGTAATGTACCTTTTTGCCCGTCGTTTTTTTGGCGAAAAACCAGCCTTATTGTCGGCCGCGCTTGTAGCCATCGAGCCGTTTTTTATTGCGTATAGCCACCAGGCCCGCAACTACTCCCTCACGTTTTTTTTGGCATTGCTGGCTACCTACTTTTTTTTACAAATTATTGAAAACGAAAACGATAAAAAGCGAAACTACCTGCTTTATGCCGGGTACATACTGGCAGTAGGGCTAAGTTTGCTGTCGCACTTTCTGGCGGCGACGGTCCTGCTGGTACACGGGCTGTACGCGCTGCTGTATTTAAGAAATGTAGCTGGCTGGGTGCGGATGGCCGTGGCGGGTACTTTGGCGCTCTCGGGCCTAGTTTGGTGGATGACCCTGGGCGGCGGTGTGTGGACCCTCCGGACGCTGGCCTACCAGGCCGACCTCTACCGTGAAATGGCCAAAACCCGGCCTTTTGATAACCCTTTTGGAATTATACTTCCCGCTACGCTACCCAATGTTTTCCTTAAATCATTACCCATTTTTTCGGACTTGGTGCTCTTCACCAACGGCCTTACCGACGCCCTCGAAGGCAAGAAAAACGTAGTTGTGTCCGTTTCGGTGGGGGTAATTTTGGCACTTTGGTACTATACGCGGAGCCGCTGGAAACAACCGGAAGCTATTCAACGTACGGTACCTGCGGCACTTTTGCTGCTGAGTGCCTTTTTTTATTCCAATCACCCGCTTCAATTCGCTATTCTTTCGATAAGTATCTGGGCGCTTTTGTTGCTTCCACAGGTACATCGTCGGGCGGATGCCCTGCAGCGGCAGCGGCTTTGGCTGCTGTACCTCATGGCCCTGGTACCTACTTTATTTCTGATCGTGATGTCGTTTAAAAATGGGCATACGTACGGGCTCACACAACGGTACTCGGGTTTTTCCTTTCCGTACGTTATTTTGCTCCTAAGCTTACTGATACTATACATAGGTAGTTTCGCCCCGCGCGACTTCAAGGTACCTTTCTTCCTGCTTATGGGCATTCAACTGTATTTTGTAAGTACCCGTTTGGTGGAATTTTACCAGGACCGCTCCGTCAAGTACAACTACTACGCCATTCCGCGCCGCACCAATCCGTACTACGAAGCGGCCCAGTTGATCAAGAAAAACTACCAGCCCGGCGACACCATCTTTTACCCGGCACCGCGCATCGAGCTGGTGTCGGAAATGGATCGCACGTTTCTACCGTATTCGGTGCAGGACGCCCAGCTGACCAACCTGTACTTACCCAAGGATGCTCACTACATTCAGGCCATGGATACCACCCAAACCGATAAAATAGTGATGAAGCGCGCGGGGCGGGGGGATAGCCTTAGCCTGGTGAACCTAAGGGGAGTTAGGTACTAAGCCAGCGGGGCCGATTAATAAGATTCTGGACTATTGAACGAAATAATGCAATTTTGATCTTTACTTTGTAATTGAATAGACCCGATTATCCAATCGCATACAAGAACCTAAGCTTGGGACTACCTTACTCAGAAAGAGCTCTTTTCCCAAGCCGCGCCGGATTTGGTTCGTACTTAGAAGGCTAGCTATGAAAATATCCAAAGAAGAAATTCTGCAAAATCCACACCCAATCAGTGGAACGTTGCGTCTGAAAATACTGGAGCTTTACCACCAGGCCCACGCCGGGCACATTGGGTGTTCACTGAGCTGCATTGACCTCATGATCGCCGTCCTGTTGCTGGAAAAAGCCGAGCTGGACACATTCATTTTGTCCAAAGGCCACGCGGCGGCCTCCCTCTACGCCTGCCTAAACTGGCTGGGAGAAATTACCGACGAGGACCTGACCACCTACTACCTGGATGGTACCTCGCTGCCCGCCCACCCGGCCCCCGGCCAGTACAAGGGCATTCCCTTTGCTACGGGCTCGTTGGGGCACGGCCTGCCCATCGGTACGGGCGTTGCCCACGCGGCGCGCATCAGCCGGGAAGACAGCTACGCCTACGTACTCATGTCCGACGGGGAAACCAACGAAGGTACCACCTGGGAAGCCGCCCACTACGCCTTGCAGCACCGCCTGGACAACCTCCTGATGATCATCGACAAGAACGGCCTGCAAGGCTTCGGCTCCACCGATCAGGTACTTGGCGACACGGCTTCGGCCGAGAAATGGCGCGCCATTGGCTTCGAAACCGTTGAGGTTGACGGGCATGACATTCGGGCTATATCCGAAACGGTAAAGTACCTGAAAACCCAGAAAAATGGGCTACCCAAAGCCATCATTGCCCAAACAACCAAAGGCAAAGGAGTATCATACATGGAAAATAAACTGGAATGGCACTACCTACCCATGAACCCCGCCCAGTACCAGGCCGCCACGCGGGAAATAACGGAACGATACCTAATTGAACAACTTGAGAATGTCTGACCTTGTACCGCACTATCAGGATAAAATAGCTCAGTTAAAAGGCCCTATTTTTGTTTTTGGCGCCAGCGGATTCATCGGAGCCAATCTTTTTAACGAAATATTTAAAGTACGAAAGGATTGCTACGCGCTCACCCACGACGCTACCAAAGCCTGGCGGCTCAAGCTCCTGAAAGTACCCTTTGAAAACATCATCCATTGCGATATTCTTTCGGGCCATTCCGTGCGGGAAGTCTTTAATCAGTACCAACCCCGAACGCTCTTCAACCTGGCGGCCTATGGCGCGTACAGCAAGCAGAATAACGTAAACCTAACCTACGAGACGAACGTCATCGGGACGGTGAATATTCTGCAAAACTGCACGAAGGAAAACGTATACATTCACGCCGGAAGTAGCTCGGAATACGGCTTTAACTGCACCGCTCCGAGCGAAGAAGACCGGGTGGAGCCTAACAGCCACTACGCGGTATCGAAGGTGTCGGCGGCTTACCTGCTGGAGTACTACGCTCGCCTGCACGGCCTAAGTACCCTGAACTTGCGCTTGTATTCCATCTACGGCTACTGGGAAGAACCCGACCGCCTGGTACCTCGCCTGATCGAAAACGCCCGGCAGGGGCGGCTGCCGTCCCTGGTTTCGCCCGATATTAGCCGGGACTTTCTGTTTGTGGACGACTGCGTGGAGGCTTTCCTGGACGCGGCACTGAACGTTCACGAGGGCATTTCGGGGAAATCATACAACGTGGCTACGGGTCATAAAACCACGATTGGTGATTTGGTAGACGTAGCCCGCGCGCAGTTTGGAATTGAACAAGTACCCCAGTGGGGTAGCATGGACAACCGCAAGTGGGACCTGGCCGATTGGTACGGAGACCCTACGGCTATCCAGCGCGACCTGGGCTGGCAGGCGCGTACCAGCCTGGAAGAGGGACTCACTAAAACCAAAAACTGGCAGGATAACGTCAGTTACGAAAGTACCATCATCCCGGCCTTCGAAAACCCCAAGCTCAACCCGGTCATCACGGCCATCATTGCCTGCTACCGCGACGCCCAGGCGATCCCGTACATGTACGACCGCCTCGTGAAGACCTTCAACGAGCTGAAAGTACGGTATGAGATTATTTTTGTAAACGACAACTCACCCGACAACCAGGAAGAAGTGATCGACGCTATCTGCGAGCGGGACCCTAACGTCATCGGCATCAGCCACTCCCGCAACTTTGGCTCCCAGTCGGCTTTCCTGAGTGGGATGGAGATTGCAACCGGCGACGCCGTGGTGCTCATGGACGGTGACCTGCAAGACCCCCCCGAAATCATCCCCGGTTTTTACGAAAAATGGATCGAAGGCTACGACGTGGTCTACGGCGTGCGGGTACAACGCGAAATGAAACCCCACATTCATTTTTTCTATAAATCTTTTTATAAATTGTTCCAAGGGCTCAGCTACGTCCCCATTCCTAGAGACGCGGGCGACTTCTCGATGATCGACCGAAAAGTGGTGAAAGAGCTGGTGGATCTGCCCGAAACAGAGCAGTTTTTGCGCGGCCTGCGGGCCTGGGTGGGTTTTAAGCAAACGGGGGTACCTTACGTGCGGCCCGAGCGGATGTTTGGCGTATCGACCAACAACTGGACCAAGAACATCTGGTGGGCTAAGAAGGCCATCTTTTCGTTTAGCTTTGCTCCGCTAGAGCTGATGAGCTACGCCGGATTCGCCCTCACGGGTCTATCCATTCTGGGGATCGTCTGGCAGATCCTGGCCAAGTTTCTGTTCTTCCCCGATACGCCTCGGGGCATCAGTACGGTCATTGTTTTGATTGTCTTCTTCGGCGGCCTCACGATTCTGGGTATTTCCTTCCTGGGAGAATATATTGCCAAGATTTTTGAAGAGACCAAGAAAAGACCGAAGTTTATCCGTACCCGCATTCGGCGCGGTCCCAAAACGTACCGGTCGGCCGATGAAATCCGGACGCTGGTAAAACAACTCCGAAAATGAGAAAAGAATTTTCTGCCACCATAGAACAGCTAGCCACTCAGGATGAATCCGTCCTGTTTATAACGGGTGACCTGGGTTACAGCGCCTTCGAAAACCTCCGGGACCTCCTGGGTGATCGCTTCATCAACGCCGGCGTAGCCGAGCAGAACATGGTAGGTGTAGCGGCCGGTTTGGCCTACAAAGGCTTCAAAGTATTTTGTTACAGCATTGCCCCTTTTGTGGTATACCGCTGCCTGGAGCAGTTCCGAAATGACGTTTGCTTCCACAACTTACCCGTTTTCCTGGTAGGGAACGGCGGCGGCTACGGCTACGGCATCATGGGGAGCAGCCACCACGCCCTCGAAGACCTTGCCTGCCTCAGTAGCATGCAAAATGTAAAAGCTTGGGTACCTGGTTTCTCGGATGAGGTAGAGCCCGTACTTCAACAAATAGTAGCCGAAGCCCGCCCTGCTTACCTGCGGCTCGGAGCTGGCCGTACTTGCCCACCGAGCAGCTACCAGTCGGGCTCCTTCAAGGTACTTCATGAGGCACCGGGTGCCGGGATCACAGTCTTTGCGCTGGGGCCTATTGCTAACAACGTGCTGTTGGCGCTGAGCCAAAACGAAGCGTTACAAGCCCACGTAAATGTGATTTCGGCGCTTTACTTTCCTTTGCAGCTCAACGATGACATCCTGCAGCTGGTCCAGGCTGCTCCACAGGTACTGGTGGCCGAAGAGCACGTGAGTATCGGTGGCCTGGCGCAGCAACTGTCGGTACAGCTGCTCGAAAAAGGCGTAAAAATCAGCTCCTTTGCCAGCCTGAAGGCCGAAGGATACCCCAACGGCAACTATGGCAGCCAGGCGTATCACCAGCGGGAGTCGGGCCTGGACGCCGAGTACCTGGCCCAACGGCTGCACTATTTACTGAAAACCGCATGACCCAACGGGCGCTTACCCTACTGGTCGGCCTGACACTCCTACTACCCCTGGTGATTTACTTCTGGGTATGGAATTACTATGCCGTCAATGTGCCTAAGTGGGATGATCACGCCCTAAAAGCTTTTCTCGTAGAGTACCTTCAAGCCCCCAACTGGCAGGCTAAATGGGCCGCTCTCTTCCGGCAGCACAACGAGCACCGCATTGTGCTCACGCGGCTGCTAGCCTGGTGGGACTATGCCTTAATGGGTAGCCTTAATTTCAGGCATCTCATGCTGGCGGGCAACCTCCTTTTGGTGGGTGTCATTGGTTTGTGGTGGGTACTTTTACACCGCAACCAAAAGCCCTTTTATACCCTGCTGCCGGTACCGTTTCTCTGGCTCACCTTAGCCCACTGGGAAAACATGTACTGGGGCATGTCGGCCGTTCAAAACTTTGGCGTCGTTAGCCTGCTGGTTTGGACTCTTTATCTGGTGGTTTCGCGTCGGTTGGTTTTTTTTCTGCTGGCTCTGCCCCTGGCCGGTCTGACCCTCCTTACCAGCGGCAACGGCTTGCTGGTGCTGCCCATTGGGGCTTTGCTCCTGCTACTTTCCAAAGAAGGCAAGCGGTTGGTGGCCTGGCTGGTGACGAGCGGCCTGTACGCCTACCTCTACTTTAGTACCTACCAGAAACCCGCCTATAACCCCGAATCGAAGGCTACGTTTGGGGCCTTGCTGAAAGGGTACATGGCTTTTTTGGGCTCCTTTGCGGAAGCTTTCCCCGTGAAAGACCACCTCGGCTGGAGCGTCGGCCTGGGCACTGTTCTTTTCCTGGTGGCTCTTTCCATTGCCCTGACTACGGCCTTTCGGCTCCTCCGCAACCGGTATGATCAGGATTTTTCCCGGGCTACCGATCTTTTCTGCCTGGGTACTTTGCTGTTCATTTTGGGTACGGCCGTGATCGTAGTCAATGGCCGGGCGGGCTTCGGCCTGGAAGTACTGCTGACCAGCCGCTACAAGCCCTACTCGTTTTTGTTGCTGTTGATTGCGTATCTCTACATTGTCATCCCGATCCGGGGTAGTTTTCTCTCACCCTATGTATCGGGCATTGTACTTCTGAATGCTATGTACAGCGTCTTTAGCTACCACTACCACTTGGTCGATGCCTTCAATTTCCGTAAGTTTCAGACCACAAATCAGTTCAATTGGACCTACCCGGATAAAGAGTTAAAGCCACAGACCGATACCAGCCTGGCGGGTAACCTGGTCGCGAAAACGCCGTTGCTTTATGATCAATGGGTACCCCTCCTGCGAGCGGCCCACCGCCAGTCCTTTGCAGGCAATACCAACGGCATGCTCCAGCTCTGGGAAAGTACCACCTTTACCCCCCAGAAAGACGCACTGCTTGTTTCTCAGAGTACGTTCAATAGCCAGCGCTTACAAGATAGCGGCGTGTACGTGGTACTAAGCTCCCGGCAGCGGTACTACATCTACCCTACCTACCGCAGGCGTAACACCAACCGCAAGCAGTTGTTTCTGCATCAACAGTACTTTGCGCCCGGCTATCAGGTAGAAATCCCCCACAGCGAGCTGGAACCAGGGCGCTACGCCGTTGGCCTGGCGTGGCAGCAGGGCAGCCGCACGGGCGTCTATTTTAGTAAAGATTCGATCACAAGCGTGGCCACACCTCAGAAAAGCATTCGCACGAATTGGTAATTTAAACATGCGTACAACAGCAAACGGGTACCTTATTCAACTGGATGGACTGCGCTTTGTCGCCGTGGGCCTAGTACTGGGAGATCACCTGATGGCCGACGTAAACACCATTCCGTTCGGGCCTTTGGGCGTCACGCTTTTTTTTGTGCTCAGTGGGTTCCTCATCACCCGGATACTAATCACCAGCCGGGACAAAACCCTGGGCCAGCCGGGCGGGCTGGGTACGTACCTTCGAAAATTTTTCATTCGAAGAACCCTACGCATTTTCCCCATTTATTACATCACCGTTTTTGTCCTGTACCTCCTCGACGAGCCGCCCGTGCGGGATACCATTGCCTGGATTGTCCTGTACGCGACGAATATCTACATTGCCGTCAACCAGAGCTGGATGGGAACGATCGACCACTTCTGGTCACTGGCCGTAGAAGAGCAGTTTTACATCTTTTTCCCGTTTGTTATTTTTTTTATTCCCAGGCGCTGGCTGATCCCGTTGTTCATCACCATGGTAGTAAGTAGCGTAGTACTTCGGGCTATTTTTTACCGGGCCGGGTTCGACTGGATGGTCAACTACGTAAGTACCCCCACCTGTCTCGACTCCTTCGGACTGGGCGGCCTTATGGCCTGGATGCAGCTTCAGCGTAAAGACTTCTTTGTCAAACTATTTCGCAACCCTCTGTGGGTTTGGCTTGGGTTAGCATCGTGGGTGCTGGTGGTATACTGGTCAAAGACCTTCGTGGAGGTACATAACGTGGCCAATGATGTGTGGGAGCGCCTGTTTGGTTCGCTGTTTTGCTTCTTCCTCATTGGCAAGGCGGTGGTAGGTTTTGAGGGCGGGATGCGCTGGTTTCTGGAAAATCCGGTCAGCAACTACCTGGGCAAGATCAGCTACGGACTATACCTCTACCACAACTTTGTGTACAATCACTACCATACTCAGGCGGGCCACCCCACGCTACGGCTATTGCACAAAATTCATCAGTACATCCCGGCGCTCAAGGGCGTTGTCGTATTTGAAGTGGCGTACTTTTTTTTACTTACGGTATTGGTAGCGTCTTTGTCCTGGCATTTGATCGAAAAACCCATTAACCAGCTGAAGGATCGGTACGCTCGCTAAATAAAAAAAAATCTACCGTACAAACTACGTCCTATTTATTAATTTTGCCCCAATTAGTTAACTTACAACACTTACATGACCTTTGTACTGAGCATCGTAATGCCCGCATATAACGAGCAGGATTGCATCGAAAAAGTAGTTGAAAACTGGACAGATTTTTTAGCAAAGAAATTTCCCGGACAACCCACCACCCTCATTGTCATCAACGACGGCTCCAAAGACCGCACCGGCGAGTTGCTGGATCGTATAAAACAAACCAATTCCCGCCTTACGGTGGTGCATCAGAAAAACGGCGGACACGGCAATGCGGTCGTTCACGGCTACCGCAAGGCCCTTGAATTAAACTCCGAGTACGTGTTTCAGACCGACAGTGACGACCAATTCATCACCGACGACTTCGACAAGCTCTGGTCCAGACGCCAGGAGTCTGACTTTATTCTGGGCTACCGGCAGGTACGGCACGACGCGGGCGTTCGGCTTTTTATTACCAAATTTCTGCGTAATACCATTTCTTCCATTTACGGTACCTACATTCTAGACAGCAATATTCCCTTTAGGCTCATTAAGGGTACTTTCCTGCAAAAACTCATGGACCAACTACCCAATCCTGAGCCTTTTGCACCCAATATTTTCCTGTCGGTGATGGCTAAGAAAGCGGGACAAAAATTACTGGATATTCCCATTACCCACAAAGATCGGGAGACGGGCCAGGTTTCGATCGTGAAGTGGACCCTTTGGAAAGTGTGTATACGTAGTTTCAAAGAACTCATGCGCTTCCGGCTGGAACTCAACGACAAAGTGAAAGCCATTCGCTCAACAAACTGATTGCTGTGCTGAGGAAATACGCCCCACCCGTTTTTGTAGCACTGCTCGTGATCATAGCGGGGTACTACCTGCTGAGGTGGTGGGGGCGCTCACAGGCCGCCTGGCAGTACATTCCGGCCTCGGCGATGGCGGTCATTACCAGCGACCGGCTCCAGGATTCCAGTTTCGTGGTATCCGAAGCCAATATTGACGTGAAGTCGTTACCCATCGTGGATGTGGCCAACGATAATCTGACGCTGCTCAACTGGCTGGCTACGGACCCCACCGCCATCCGTAATTTTTTGGCTCGTAAAACCATTACCTTTTCCTATCATCCGGGCACCGGGAACAGCCAGGGGGTGATCATGTACATTCCGATTGCCAACGAAAACGAAAAGCGCTGGCTGGAAAATCCGCCGAATCCGGACATCCGGATGTTACATCATACCTACCAAAGCGCCCGAATCACGGACATCAATGATGCCAACTCCCGCTCGCTTTTTTCTTACCTGGTCAAGGACGACTACCTCATTCTGAGCCATTACGGCAACCTGATCGAGGACGTGGTGCGGGAGTCGAGCTCCGGCATCAAGTCCTTTTTGATGCAATCCAAGTTTGAGTTTTCCAATGATGCCCCCTATGCGCTGAGTATCTACCTAAAACGCGTTTCGGGATCTGCGGGTTTGCTGCCCATCACTTTTTCTCCGTCCTTAGCCAACTTTGCGCAGGTACTTCCCGCCTACCAGGATTACCACCTGGAGGTAGACAAAAAGACGGGTGCGCTGCACTTCAAGTCGCTGGGCTGTGATATAGACCAAAACTACCTCACGGGCTGGCTGGATAAACAAGCCGGAGCGCCCTTTCGGCACCAAAGCCATATTTCCCAGCAAACCTCCTACCTATACCGGGTAGCGAGCAAAGACAGCGCGGCCTTCCGCGTAAACTACCTGAAATGGCACCAGCAGTACGCCTCGCCCGCCTGGAGCAAGGTAAACTACTACGTGGGCAAAGAAAGTACCCAGCTACTGCGCAACCTAGGGCCGGAGGTGATCCTGTGCCAACTGGAGGAGAGCAACAGCGTCAGCGACGGCAAGGTACTTCTGGTCACGCTTTCCAACTACGACAAAATTCGGCCGCTGCTCAAGAAACTCGCCCAGCTCTCTACTTCAGAGTCCGGCGTGGCAGTGGATAAGTTTCAGGGATATGATCTCTACTCTTTGGCCATTCCTGAGCTTCCGCAGGCGCTTTTTGGAAATCTATTTACGGGCTTTGCGCGGAGCTACGTGACCTACGTGGAGCCGTATCTGGTGGTGAGTAACAACCCGCAGGCCTTACGCAACTACCTGGTTGACTACGAAAACCAGCTCACCTGGAAGCAGTCTCCCGAATACGACAGCCTCCTGGCCACGGCCGACTCGCAGGCTCAGCTTTCGATGGTCTTGAACTTGCAAAAATCAAAGACCGGGCTGGCGCGCGCAAGTACCAAGTCTTACGCCGAGCTGACATCGGAGATCGAAAGCGTGATTTACCAATGTCGGTTTGAAGGAAAAACGGCTTTCCCGGAACTCATACTGAACCCCAAAAAGCGCCGTACCTCCAGCAAGGTACTGAACAAAACCTTCCTCAACGTGGACGTGGAGTGGCCCGTGATGTACGATTCGCTGCTCGTGGCTTTGCAAAATCCCGTCGATGGCAATTCGGAACTTTTACTAACCGACAAAACCTATAAGCTACTTAAGGTCAATAATCTCAAAACCGGTGAGGCCGAATCCATTACGCAGCTGGATGGAGAAATCGTAACGCCCGCCTTCAAAGTCGACTTCCTGAACATTGGTCGCCAGCAGCGGATCGTCGCTACCGCTAACAGCCTCTACACCCTCGACGAAGACGACGCCGACCTGGTAACTACCCTTACCGCCACGCTGCCTTCGGCGAGCCCCATTAAGGCGCTCTACCGGGTAGAAGGCGGCAAAGAGGGAAGCAGCCGCTTTGTGGTTCAAGATGCCAACCAGGACATTTACCTGTGGGAGCAGGTATTCCAAGTACCCCGTAAAATCAACCGTTTTGTGCGTTTTGAGAGCATCAGCCGTCCGGTGGTGTCGCTCAACCTGCAAGGGAATCGCTTCTTCATCGTTACGCAGCGCAATGGAAAAATCTTTCTCCTGAAAGAATCAGGACTGGTGGTGCCAGGCTTCCCCGCCGACATCCTCACCCGCGCGGAAGGCGCTTTCACCTGGACCCAAAACGCCACGTCAGCCCAACCCGAGCTGGTGGGTGTAAGTACCCTGGGGGAGCTCATCACGATTGACCTGAACGGGCAAATCACCACCCGTCGGCAATTGCTTCGTCCCGAGCCCAGTTCCCGCTTCCGCACGTTGTTCGACAAAAATTCACTCGACTGGCTTATTCTGCGCCTCTCAGACAACAAGGCGGCCATCCTGAATAAGGAAGGACAAGAGCTCTTCGAGATCAAAAATGTACAGCCCAACGCCGAGCTCCAGTACCACTTTTTTGGGGTCGATAACCGTTTTATTACCATTGGCTCCCGGGGGTACACATCGGTTTTCGACCTGACCGGCCGACGGCTGGGCGATAAGCCGATCCCTTCGGAGATTCCGGTGAGCGTGACCTACCAGGCCCCCTACTACAAGTTATTTATCTTTGGTCGATCTCAAGACAAAATCCAGACTTGGTCCATCAAACTTCGATAAAGCCGCATGAAGTACCTCCGTTACCTTTTTCTCTTTCTGTTTTCGGTAATCTGGCTGGCGGGTTGCAACCGGGTAATTATGCAAAAGCTGGGGCAATGGCGGATCCTACCCGACGAGTACCTGTACGGCGACTTGTATCGCCTCTCCAACCTACCTTACTTCAAAGACCTTCGGTCGGATTGTGAAGCCTACACGCCCCCCCAAGTACCCCCAGGTAGTAAAAAAATACATTTGTACATCATTGGTGACAGCTTCACTGAGGCGCAGCGGGTGGGGGCCGACGACTTCCCGGTAGACCGCTACCAGTACGTACATTGGAGCGACTACCTGCACCTCAGGTTGGATACGACGGCCCGTAATATTCTATTGCTGGAATCCGTAGAGCGGCATTTTCGTCAAATTCTGGCCCAGCCCGTCACGTCCCTGGTTCCTGACACGGCTACGTTCGTGGTACCACCGCCGGGCGACCCGCGCCTGATGCCCAAAATTGACAATGCCTTTTCGGCACTGCAAACCGAAGATCGGCTCGAAAGTTTGCTGTTTAAGTACTCGCCCATCCTGGCCCTTAAGGAGTGGAAAGCGGCGTTTACCTACGCATTTTTCCGGCGGACCAGCGACAAAGTGACCATTTCAGAAGATGGGCAGGATATCGTGTACTACCTCGACACGGACACTACCCTCATCAATTCTTCCTTCAAAACCTTGCTCGACTCGGAGGTGGACCTACTGGTAGAAAACCTGCAAGTTAGCGTCGATTTGTTCCGAAAAATGGGTTTCGACCAGGTACTTCTGTCGATCATTCCTAACAAAACCTCGGTGCTCATGCCTACCTACGGCCGCTACAACGGCCTCATCGAGCGGGTATACGCCCACCCCCGGCTCCCGGTACCCTACGTCGATGTACTTCACGACTTTCGGCAGCTTGGGCAGCAGTCGTACCTGCGCGGCGACTCCCACTGGACCTGCCCCGCCCAGTACCTCTGGCTGGACAAAGTCAATGCTTTGATTCTGGCCGACGCTACCCCGTAATACCATGGCACGGTAAAGTCTTCTATAACAACAGGGTACTTTGTTTCAATGAACCCAGCACTTTCGTTTGCTTCTTAGTAGAGTCTTTATTTATCACCAAGCGCGAAAGTACCCTCACCAACATTGTGGCCCGTTTTTTGTTACTAATTTCAGACGCTGCTCTACTCAAAGTACTTGCTCTACGCTCGCGTGCAGAGCAAGTACTTTCAGCGCCTCGACGTTACGTATATTCATCTCTTTATGAAAAAGGCATTTCTAACGCTGATCTTAGCCGGGCTGGGTTTTATGGCCAAAGCGCAGCAGGAGGGGCAAATCAAGCTCCACGTTCAAACCAGCCAGGTGGCCCCGCAGCTTTCCTCTTTTCTTTCGGTGGAGAAAGGCCTCACCCCATTTCTAAATCAACTCAACGCCACCTACGCCCCCGAGCACGACATCCCGGTCTTAATTTGTGATTGCGGCGTGGAAAATGCCTTCTACACCCCCAGCATCCGGCAGATCACCATTTGTTACGAATGGCTCGATCAGCATTTGAAACTACTTACGCAGAAAACCGGCACAAAAGATTACGTGCATAAAGTACAAGGAATCGTGCTGGTTCCGCTGCTCCAGGAGTTGGGCAATGCCTTGCTTCACCAGCTCAACTACCCACTGGACGGGAAGGAGGCTCAGGCCGTGGATGAATTTGCGGTGGTGAGCTTAGCGGCCAATCCGGGGCATGAGTACTTTTGGCCGCTGCACTACGGCTTGCTGGCCAAGTACCACCGTACGCAAGCGTTGTCGGCCAAGAAGCAAAGCCCCGTCCGGGCCAACGAACAGCTGGCGGCCACCTACGCGCCGGATCTGGCCCGTTACTACCGCCTTCGCTCAATCCTGTCGGGGGCCTATCCGGACCTGGCCTTGCAGGAAGGTACCATTGGCGACAACCGTGCGCCCAAGAATCGGCACAAGCTGGACGAAACCCGCTTTGAAAGTAGCTCCGATGAATACCAACGGATAGCCCGGCAGTGGGAAAATCGCCTGGCGGCCCTGAGTCGTCAGCAAAAAACGCTGCCCTTGCAGGCGCTCTCGATGGCTTCCGAAGAAGAAGTAGAAAAACCCGAAAGCATTACGATACCGATCTACCGGCTTACGAGCCTGGAAATGGAGCACTGGCGCATCAAGTCGCATCCGCTCCACGAAATCCCCTTTCTTTCCGCCAAGCGGGAGCCTGGTCGGCGCGTGTATGACGTGCGGGTCAATGCGCAGGGAGAGCTGGTTTCGGCCAGCGCCAATCCCGGCCTGGCGCGCGGCCGGTGCCCCGTCGCTACCGAGGCCGTGATTCACCAGTTTGTCAATGCCCTGAAATTTGAACAAACGACCCAAGTACCCCCGGCTAACCACTCGGGGCGGATTGTGGTGGAGTTTTGAATAGAAAAAAACCAATAATAAAGCCCTGTAAACATATAGCTTACAGGGCTTTATTTCAATTTAGTAGTAGGACGTAGCGGGCTCGAACCGCTGACCTCCGCCCTGTCAAGGCGGCGCTCTGAACCAACTGAGCTAACATCCTATTGTCAGCTGCAAATATACTAATTATTGGTAGCGTCCAACCGAAAATGATACACTTTTTGTGAAGGAATGCGCGAAAGTAGCGCCAAACCCACCACAAAAATAAGCAGCAGCGCCAGCACGCTGTTGCGCATACTACCCGTCAGCTGCTCCACCAAGCCGTACACTAAAGTACCCATCACGAGGGAGGTTTTCTCAGTGACGTCGTAAAAACTGAAGTAGGACGCCGTGTCGGCGGTGTCGTCGGGAATGAGCTTGGAGTAGGTAGCCCGCGAGAGCGACTGGATGCCGCCCATGACCATGCCCACGCAGGCCGCCAGGATGTAAAATTCGGAGGCTTCGGTGATAAAATAGGCCCCGGTGCAGATCCCGATCCAGACCGTGACGCCGATCATGAGGGCGTAGATGTTACCCAGCTTGCTGGACAAAAACGAAAAGAAATACGAGCCTACGATACCCACCAACTGGATCAAAAGTACCGTCACGATGAGGCTCTGCGCGGGTAGTTTCAGCTCGTTGGCCCCGAAGATCGTCGCCACGTACATGACGGTCTGGACGCCCATATTGAACACAAAAAAGGCCAGCAAGTACCTCCGCAGGTTACTTTGGTACTGCAACTGACCAAGTACCTTCCGCAACTTCCGGAAGCCGTTGAACAGCCACTGGCCCGCGGGCTTTTTGTTAAAGGTATTGGAAGGAAGGTACTTGAACGGAATTTGCGCAAAAAGTACCCACCACACGCCCACCGTCAGGAACGAAATCCGGGCGGGCAGCGACTTGTCGGTGATGCCGTACTTTTCGGGAAAGAGAACCATCGTGAGGTTGGTCAGCAGCAGCAGCACGCTCCCCAGGTACCCCAGCGAAAACCCCCGGGCGCTGTAGCGGTCGAAGTTATCTTCAGTGGCGATTTCGGGTAAAAACGAATTATAAAAAACGATGCTGCCGCTCCAGCCAATCAAGCTCAACATGAACACAAACACCGAAATGGTGAGCGTTTCGCGGGTGAAGAAAAAAAGCAGGGTGCAGCTGGCGGCTCCCAGGTAGCAGAATAACTTCATGAAAAACTTCTTGCGGCCCGTGTAGTCGGCAATGGCGGTACAAAACGGGATGAGCAAGGCGACAATTAGGAAGGAGGCCGAGACACTGTACGAAAACAGGACGGAATTTTTGACCGTAAAACCCAGGAAATCAATCATGTCGCTGCCGCTTTCGGTGAGGGCCGTGGCGCTGAAGTACACCGGGAAGATACTGGACACTATCACCAGCGAGTGGACCGAGTTGGCCCAGTCGTACATACACCAGGCGTTGATGGTGCGCGGATTATTCTTTTGCATGAGTCGGGGTTACGTATTTTTTGCGCAAAATAAAAAAAAGCGGCGGAATATTTCCGCCGCCTGTGCTACATAAGGTACCTTAAAAAATTACTGCACCACCGGCTGAAAGACCAGGTTGGCGTCTTGCTCTACTCCATTGACGGGTACTTTATTTTTTAGAGTAAGCTTGGAAGAGGAAAGTTCACCCACGGCAAATTTGCCCTTAAACTGGCTCACCTCTACGTCAAGTACCTTGGCGTCTTCCACCAGGTACCAGGTACCTCCGTTGATTACCTGCCGCGATACCCGATCCAGAGCTTTGGTAATGTTATTTTCAAAAAACTGAATATCAAAAAGATAGATCAACTGCGTTTCCAGGTTGAGCTGATTTTGCGGAATCGACCTACCGTTGGCATCCGTTACATCCACCAGGCGCCAGGGGTAGTTGACGAGCGTGCGCTCCTGGGGCGTCAGCTTGGCGTTCGGCTCGGGATTGTTGCGCTCGCAACCGGTACTTAGCCACAACAGCGTAAAAATCGTTGCGAAGTTTAAAAAACGTTTCATGGTAATAGGCGTTGATATGTATTAGGGATTCCCAACTTTGTTGAAGACTTTTGCAAAGTAACGAATATGTTTTGGCAATTCGTGTCAACGTTTACGCAAATTTACTGAATGAAAAAGCGGCTATTAGCAATTAGCATCCTGGTAATCAGCCTCAACGAGGTACTTGCCCAAGGCTGCCAAACGGACTTCGTGCTCTCCCCCGTCACGGGAACCAACGCCATTGAGTGGGATAAATTTCCGGAATTCAACCTGCCCTTCACGATCATTTACAACGGTCCGCGCTTCGGCGACACCCAGTCGGCTCCGTTGAAGCACGGCTTCAGCCACATTGCCTACTTCAGCGGACCCGAAAGTACCCTGCCGGTGAAAAACCGGGCGCTGCTCTGGAACAGCGTCGCGAGCATCGATGGCTCCGGCCAGCCGTGGTCGGAGGTAGGGCTGCAAAGTCCCTGGGGCAACGACGCCGACCTCTACCGCAACCACTGGGCCAACTACCTGCGCGGCCTGGCCAATATCTTCGACGACTCCCGCGGCCAGGCCGTGCCCAGGGCCGACATCATCTGCCTGGATGTGGAGCGGATGCAGCGCGAAGACCGCGACATCCTGCGGCTCAAAACCGATCCGCGCATTCCGGAAAACTACCGCCAGCTCTCCGACGCCGAGTTTTTAAGTACCTACAAGCGCGACATCCGCGCGCGCTACACCGAGGCCATTCAATACTACGAAAGCCTCAACCCTGACCCCAACACCAAGCTCAGCAGCTACAGCGACGTACCCGTACGGGGTACTTGGCTCAACGTGACGGCCAACAGCTGGCCAGACTGGACCACCAACCCCGCCCGCACGCACTACCTCATGCAAAACGACGCGGGCCGCGTGGGGGGTAGTTTTTACGAAAAAATGGATTTCCTGACGCCTTCGCCCTACTACTTCTACGAGTATAATAATCCGCTGGGCAAGGACTACCTCTCTTATCTGCTTTTCCAGATCGAGGTGAACCGCGCCTGGAGCAACAAGCCTCAGGTACCTTTTGTGTGGATGCGCTACCACGACAGCTTCAATCCGGGTGCCCCGCAGATTCCTAGCTTCGTGGCCGAAGCCACGGCTATTTTCCCGTTCATGGCGGGGGCTAAAGGCCTGTGGTTATGGGAGAATAATATGTTCGAAAATACCCGTCAGGAAAACTACGCCGCCTACGAGCACTTCATCTATGGCCTCTACCGGCTGTCGCGCTTCGCGGATATGTTTGAGGGTGACTACCAGCTGGTAGCACCGCGCTCGGCCCGCGACGACATGGAGCAGCGTACGCCCATTTGGCGGGGCGTCGTGAAAGGCAACCAGATCCTGGTCGCGGCCCAAAATCCCTTCGCTACTGAAAACCAAGATACCCCTTTGCGCGTTACACACGCAGGGTGGTCGCGCGAGCTGGTGCTGAAAGGCCGGGAGGTATTTCTGTGCCGGTTTGACCTGGGCGAGTCGCCGTTGTCGGAGGTGCTGGTAGTACCCAACCCCACGCAGTCGGCCATCGAGGTACTTCTGAGCGGCCTCATCGACCGCACCGAAGTGGAGTACACGCTCTGGAACGTAGCGGGTATTCAGCTCCAGCGAGAAACCTTTCTCTTTGACAAAGATCAAATCAACTACCCCTTCGACCTGCCCGTGTTGCCCGCGGGGATGTACATTGTCAAACTCACCCAGGGTAGCCAGTCTATTTCCCGGAAACTAATCGTGAATCCCTGATCCACCCAACAACTTCATCCAAACGACCCATGAACCGACTTAGCCAAGAAACCAGCCCGTACCTGTTACAGCACGCCCACAACCCGGTAGACTGGTACCCCTGGGGCGAAGAAGCCCTGCAAAAGGCCAAAAGCGAAAACAAGCCCATCCTGGTGAGTATCGGGTACTCGGCCTGCCACTGGTGCCACGTCATGGAGCGCGAAAGTTTTGAAAATGAGGCCGTCGCGCAGGAGATGAACGAGCGTTTTGTGTGCATCAAGGTAGATCGGGAAGAGCGCCCCGACGTAGATGCCGTGTATATGGACGCCGTGCAGGCCATGGGCGTGCGCGGCGGCTGGCCGCTCAACGTGTTGCTGCTGCCCGACGCCCGGCCGTTTTATGGCGTCACCTACCTGCCGCCCCAAAACTGGGTGCAGCTGATCCAAAGCGCCCACAACGCCTTTCTGAACCACTACGACGAGCTCGCCGACTCCGCCGAGGGCTTCGTGCAAAACATGGCGATGGGCGAATCGGATAAGTACGGGCTGCAAGCCAGCACGAGTGAGTTTACACTGGATGAGCTCGATGCCATGTTCGATCAGCTCAAAAAGCATTTCGACACCACCGACGGCGGCATGGATCGCGCGCCGAAGTTTATGATGCCGTCCATTTATAAATTTCTGCTCAGGTACTTTGACCTCACCCAGCATCCCGAGGCCATGGCGCAGCTGGAGCTCTCGCTGAACCGCATCGCCCTGGGTGGTATCTACGACCACGTGGGCGGCGGCTGGGCCCGCTACTCCGTAGATGGCCAGTGGTTTATCCCGCACTTTGAAAAAATGCTCTACGACAACGCCCAGCTCCTGTGCGTATATGCGGAAGCCTACCAACTCACCCAAAGTACCCTCTACGCCGACCGCCTGCGCCAAACCCTGGCCTGGCTACAGGCCGAAATGGCTGCGCCTGAGGGTGGTTTCTACTCGGCCCTGGACGCCGACAGCGAAGGCGTCGAGGGCAAGTACTACATCTGGACCGAAGAAGAACTCAAAAAGGTACTTGGCGAGGATTTTGGCTGGTTTGCGCGGCTGTATAATATCCGGTCCGAGGGCAACTGGGAGCACGGCTACAACCACCTGCACCTCACCGAGCCGCCCGAGCAAACGGCGCAGTCGCTGGGTACCTACGCGGAAGAATTTACGAAAAGGTACCCCGCCGCGCTGCAAAAGCTGGCGGAGGTCCGCGCCAGCCGCGTGCGCCCCGGCCTCGACGACAAGGTACTTGCCTCCTGGAATGGCCTGCTAGTGCGCGGCCTCACCGACGCCTACCGCGCCTTGGGCGAGGAGCCCATCCGGCAAGCGGCGGTGCGGGTAGGTACTTTTTTGAAAACCCAAATGACCCAAAACGGCCGCCTCTGGCGCAGCTTCAAGGAAGGCAAAGCCACGATCACGGCCTTTCTGGAAGACTACGCCGCCGTGCTGGAAGGGTACCTGGGGCTTTACCAAATCACCTTCGACGAAGCCTGGCTGCACGAGGCCCAAACCCTGGCCGACTACGCCATCGCCAATTTCTTCGACTCCGAAGACGGCTTTTTCTTCTTCACCGACGTCGAAGGCGAAGCCCTCATTGCCCGCAAAAAAGAGCTTTTCGACAACGTCATTCCGGCGTCCAACTCCGTGATGGCTCATGCCCTCTACACGCTAGGTACTTTGCTCGACCGCACCGACTACCTGGGCATCTCGAATCAAATGCTTTCCAAGATGCGTAAGATCCTGCTCCAGGACGTGCAGTGGGTCACCAACTGGGCCGCTCTCTACTGCCAGCGTGCGGCCCCCACCGCCGAGGTGGCCTTCGTGGGCCCGGAATGGGACGCGCTCCGCCAGGATTTCGATCGCTTTTTTATTCCCAATAAAGTGACAGTTGGTACCTCAGGTACCTCCGAGCTCCCCCTGCTCCAAGGCCGCACGACGCTCCAAGACCAAACGGCCATCTACGTTTGCTTCGCCAAAACCTGCCAACTACCCGTTACCAATGTACCGGATGCTCTGGCGCAGCTGGGGTAGTTTGGGAATTTAAACTAATTACAGCGACATGATCAAAGAATTTGAGCGAGTTGTTTTGACGGAAGCTATTTCGGGCACCGAGTTGAAAAAGGGAGATGTTGGCGTAGTTGTTGAGATCTACAATGAGGGCGAAGGGTATGAAGTGGAGTTTTTCGCGCTCAATGGTGAAACCATCACTGTGCAAACCCTAGATCGTAAACAAGTACGACCGGCTACAAGCCGTGAGATTCTGCACGTTCGTGATCGGACGGCGACTTAATTTCTGTCCAAAGTACCTACTAAGGTACCTTAGCCCATCCCCGCTCGCCCTGATTTGAAATCGGCGGCGGGTTCATTCAGCGTTTTTAAAGCAAGCCGGGTACTTCGATTCGGACTTTCCTACACGCTGAATCGCTAGGTACTTGCCAGTGAAATAACGGCGCTGGTTTTTATTTGCTGAATAAAGTACGCATCGAGCGAAATGACCAGCCAGGTACCGACGAAAGGCACCTGGCTTCCACTCATCACATAAGTACCTCACTAGTAGTTCTTCCTTCGTACATTCCCGCCTGAATCATCTATTTTCTCAGCCCATGAAAGTACCTTTATCTTTGCTCGTTCTCACCGTGGCGTTCGTCCAGAACGTCTCAGCCCAAGTACCCATTCCTACGGCCAAAATAGATTCCCTGTTTGCTGAGTGGAATAAACCCGGCATGCCCGGTGCCGTGGTTGGCGTAGTACACGGCGGGAAGTTGATCTACGCCAAAGGCTTCGGCGAGGCGGATTTGGAAACGGGGGCCAAAATCAGTCCCAAAACGGTTTTTCACGTGGCTTCGGTCTCCAAGCAGTTTACGGCCTACGCTATTGTGCTGCTGGCCGAACAGGGAAAGCTCTCGCTGGACGACGACATTCATAAGTACCTTCCCGAGGTACCTGACTTCGGCAAAACCATCACGATCCGGCACCTCATCCACCACACCAGCGGCCTGCGCGACCAGTGGAACCTGCTGGCGATGGCCGGTTGGCAGCTCGACGACGTCATTACCAAGCAGCACGTGCTGAACCTCGTGACGCGCCAGCAGGAGCTTAATTTCGAGCCCGGTTCGGCTTTTGCCTACTGCAACACCGGCTACACGCTCCTGGCCGAGATCGTGAGCCGGGTGGCCCAGCAACCCTTTGCCGACTGGATGCAGCAACAGGTGTTTAAGCCACTGGGTATGCAAAGTACCCTATTTTACGACAATCAGGAGGCGATCGTGAAGGGGCGGTCTTATTCGTTTCACGGGTCGGGTGCCCCCGGCGGGTTCAGCAAGAGCATCCTGAGCTACGGCAACGTGGGCGCTACCAGCCTGTTTACGACCGTGGAAGACCTCGCGCTTTGGCTGGCCAACTTCCGCTCGACCCAGCTAGGTACCCCGGCTACCATGCCGCAGATGCTGGAGCGCGGCCGACTTACCAAAGGCGATACCCTGCCCTACGCCTTTGGGCTTTCGCACGGCAACTACAAAGGTCTGGCCTACTACGGGCACAACGGAGCCGACGCCGGTTTTCGCTCGTACCTGGCCTATTTCCCCCAGGAAGAGTATGGTTTTATCGTGCTGAGCAACCAGGCGGAGTTTTCGCCGGACCGCAAGGGCTTTGAAGTAGCCAATCTATTTTTGGCTCCTTTTCTGAAAGAAGAAAAAAAGCCCGCCGCGCCGCTGGCGGCAAGTACCTCCGAAAACTCCCCCTTCGACTCCACGCGCTTCCGCGCCTACGCGGGTTCCTACTCGCTGGACGAAGCCCCCGGCTTTGTGCTGGCCTTCAAGCGCAACGGTTCGCGGTACTTCACCCAGGCCACCGGCCAGCCCGAAGTCGAGATGTTTCCGTCGTCTGATTCCACGTTCTTCCTCAAAGTGGTAGAGGCGTCCATTGTTTTTCATCAGGCCAAAGACGGGAAAGTGAACCGCATTACACTCCGACAAAACGGCGACCACCCCGGTACCCGCGTACCGGCCCAGCCCGAGGTGATTCCGCTGGGGCAGTTTGTGGGCAAGTACTACAGCCCGGAGCTCGAAACGATTTATACGTTGGTAGAAAAAGCAGGTACCTTGAAGCTGCGGCACGTCCACCACGGCGAAGCAGATCTGAAGGTACTTAGTCCGGACCGCCTGCAAGCGCCCTGGTGGTTTGTGCAGAACATCGACCTGGTGCGGGATACCTCCGGCAAAGTGGTGGGTCTGAAAATGACCAACGGTCGGGTAGCTAACCTATGGTTTAAGCGCCTGCCCGACGACTTCGCCGCGGGCGGAGCACCCACTGCCGCGAAGTAACAAAAAAGCCACCAAGCCCTGCAAAGTGAGGTTTGGTGGCTTTTGCCAAGTACCTAATGAGGTTTATTGTTGCTGCGAGGCCAGCAATTCGTCCAGGTTTTCCAGACCCATCGTAAATCCTTCTTTAAAGCCCATCTCCAGGTGCGACTCCAGATCGGAGAGTTCTTTAAAGGTAATTTCGATGGAAACGACTGTCGCGTGGTCGCCCTGCGGCTGGAACGTATTGCTCCAGTGGGCGCCGGGCAGCGCGTCGTTGATCGTTCCGTTTTCGTCGCAAAACGCGTCCTGCGCCGTAAAAGCCTTTGTGGGCACAATGCTTTGGTAGTCGGCCCGGGCCCAGTGTTCTTCGCCTTCCGGCCCTACCATCGCGTACAGCCAGTGGCCGCCTTCCCGGAAATCCATCGTCTTAGTTTTGGCCTGCCAGGGCTTGGGAGCCCACCACTGGTCGAGCAGCTCGGCCTGCGTCCAGGCCGCCCATACGTTTGCCACCGGGGCGGCAAAAGCTCTCTCGACCCGGATTTTGTTGTTCTCTTTGTCTACGTTGAAATTCATCAACAGGCTACTTTTCATGATCGTCTGGTTTAAGGTTTATCAATACGTGGTCTAGCTGGTCAAAACGAACTTCCCAAAGCTGCCGGAACTGCGCCAGCCACTGGTCTACGCGCTGCATCTGGGCGGCGTTGAAATGGTAATAAATCTCCCGCCCGGCCAGCTCTTGCCGCACCAGCTGGCATTCGGTAAGTACCTTGATGTGTTTGGAAACGGCCTGGCGGCTGGTATCAAAGTGCTCGGCCAGGGCGTTGGGCGTCATGGCCTGCACCGCAATCAGGCTCAGGATGGCCCGGCGCGTAGGGTCGGCAATGGCCTGAAAGACGTCTCGTCTGGTTTCTCTTGTCATAATTAGCAACTTTATGGTTGCGAATATAAGCGCAACTTTTTAGTTGCACAAATAGCCTCTAATAAAAAATCTACAAGGAGATGCTTGGGCAGCCTGCTCGTTGCTTTCGCGGGTAGCTATTAATTTAACGTTAGGTATTTTCGAGAGCAAGAGCGATGGACACCGTGCAGCAGCGGCAACATTCACCTACGTGGTGCTTCTGGTGCAGTAGGGAGTATTTAAAAGGTGACAGGCTGTCCTTTTTCGGATTTTTCTCCCACAATCTCTTTTAGGTAGTTAGGACAAAAGTCGTACCCGTTTTCCCAGGCGATGCCGCCCCCTGGCTCAATAAACACTTGACTAAATTTATCATAATCAAGCAATTCTTCCGTAATCCCTTTACCCAAGTAAGGGCGAAAATTAATAATTTTGTCCTCCCCATCACTAAACTTTAGCCATATTCGATACTGATCCAGCACCTTCAATTGATTTACTTCATGCATGGCCTTATTAATTTAAAGGTTCAATCGCATCCAATGTAGTAGGAACAATAGCTTTCTGCCAGTTGTTCATTAATTCATCTTTATGATGTGAGGCCCATTCAAGTACCATTGCATGAGCTCGTTATAGGTAGACTACCCGCCAGGACATCCAATGTTCTGATATCATATTCGACCTTCATACCTTGATATTCCGCATGAAAATGTGGCGGATTATGATCTTGAAAATACATGCGAATAATAATTCCGTAAAATCTGGAAATTTCAGGCATTTTCTTCAAAAATAAGAAAAGAATCTATGAGTTGCTGAGACTTGATGACAAATCCGGTTCTAACCATTTTCGTTTCGATGTTTCGTACTTCCTCAGCCATCTACTTTGATTTCTCCACTCGTCCCAAAATGCGAAGGCAGGTAAAAATCCATCCCGGTTTGCCGCTGTACTTGCAGTAGTTGGTTATGAGTCTGGATGCTGCGTAAGCCAATTTCGGCCCGCAGTCGGTTGGCCTCCTGCACCTCCGCGGGCGTCATTCCCGCCTCCAAAATACCGTAGGCCTTCGTCTGGTGCCCGCTCACAACTACCCGGTACCAGTTATCGATAGACCCGTATTCATAGGGCGACAAGTACCCCTGCCGAAGCGCCTGCCGGAGCGAGGGTTGCAGGTACTTATACAGGCTGTCTTGCTGAACGTAGGCATCCGAGATGGAATTATGGTGGCTCAGGATCACGGCCGCCCAACTACTGTTTCCGATCAGGCGCTCGCCGGGGTAGCCACCATTCAAAATGAGCGGGATTAGCTGCGCCAATTGCTTCTCGCTGTGCGGGGCAAATTTCCGTTCGGCGTAGCGGTCGCGGGCTTTGGCACTAAACCTCAAAAGCGCTCCCAGGGCTTTCCACTGATCTTTCTTAAACATGCTATGTACCTGGGTACGCATGTCGACATTGATTCGGCGCTCGTACAGCGCTCGCAGCGAGTCATACTCGGCCGATAGAAGCTGCCAGGTACCTGGCTCCAGGTGCTGCTTGAGGTAGGTATTTTTCCGGATCGACTTCAGCTCCCAGCCCTGAGCCACGCCCCGTCGAAGGTACCTGAGCACCTGCTGGCTATGGCCCGTATAAAGCGCCAACTGAGCCGCTACCTGGCAATCGCGCCGAAAAACGAATGCGTAGTCCGCGAAGAGCTGATCGTAGATAGCCAGCGCCTGGGCAAACTCTGCCCGCGCGATGAGCTCCTCGGCCTCCCCAATGCGCTGGTGGTAGGCGGTGTAGTCTTCGGAAGCGCTGGCTCCTAGTCCGTAAAGTACCCATGAGGCAAAGAGAAGAAAAACGGTGGGCTTCATGTAGAAAGTAGTGAAAAAGTACCTGCTTTAAAATACCAGGTACGGCATTACCGCCGGGAGTGTGGCAACAACAAGCGCGAACAGTGCTGGCTATTTTTATTTTAAAAAGAGACGTTCATCAAATTCAAAAGGCGCGATATTCCTGCTCGCCTCGATTTGTAATCGACGGCGGGTTCACTTTGCGTTTGAAACGCTAGAGAATTTTAACCCTGATTACAAATCAGGGCTAGCCAGCTACCTACTTCAATCGATCCGGATTTTCGTTCACAAAAGCGCCCCAACCGCCTTTTTTGGATTTTTTGCCCGAAGTAGCTCCCACCGACGCGGGGGAATTGGCGTGGTAGTGGTGGCAAATGGCAATGGCGATGCCGTCGGTCGCGTCCAGGAATTCGCGGCTTAGCTCCATTTTCAGGATGTTTTCGAGCATGTAGGCCACTTGCTCCTTGGAGGCGTTGCCATTGCCCGTCACCGACTGCTTCACTTTCTTGGGCGAGTACTCCACGATGGGGATGCTGCGCGCCAGGGCGGCGGCCATGGCTACGCCCTGCGCCCGGCCCAGCTTGAGCATCGACTGCGCATTTTTGCCGTAAAAAGGATCTTCGATGGCCATCTCGTCGGGCAGGTACTCTTCGATGAGCTGCGTGATGCGCTCAAAGATTTTCTTCAGTTTCAGCTCGTGGGTACTATATTTGCTCAGATGAATGACCCCGTACTGTACCAACTCAATCTGCTGGCCCTTGACCATAATCACCCCGTAGCCCATCACCTGGGTGCCGGGGTCGACGCCAATGATTACTTTTTCCGATATTTCTTTTCGCGGTTGGCTTAGCATGGCGCAAGATAAACAACTCCTTCTTAGCAAAGAAGCAAGTACCCGCCGGAGGCTCTGGTGGCTGGCCAAGGCCGTGGTTACGCTGCTTATACTGAGCTACCTTTACCATACGCTGCGCGAAGAAAAAAAAGGACTGGCCAGCCTGGTGGCGACTTTTGGGGAGGTACTTGGCGGGGGCGGCTGGCGCACGCTGGTACTCATGCTGCTGCTGGCCCCCGTCAACTGGGCCATCGAAAGCCTGAAGTGGCAGCTCCTGGCGCGCAAGGCCGTCCCTGTGACGTTCTGGGAGGCCTTCCGAAGTACCCTCACGGGGCTGGCCATCGGGGTGGCGGTGCCGGCCCAGGTCGGCGACACGATGGGACGGGTGGCGTCGCTGCGCTCCGACCAGCGCCTGCGTGCCATCGGCGCGGCGGTGGTGTCCAACGGCGTACAGTTTTACGTTTCGCTGCTGGCGGGGGCGCTAAGCTGGCTGGCCCTGCGGGGTACTTTGCCCCTACCTACTTCGCTGGCCCGGCTCCTCGACGGGCTGCTGGCATTTCTGCTGCTGGCGGGCGTCGTCGTTGCCTTTTTCAGAACCCAGCTCCTCCGCTGGGAGCCGAAGAAGCCATTCGTGGCCAAAATCGCCTCCTACCTGCGCGTGATAGGTACCTACCGGGGCCAGGAACTGGGTGCCGCGCTGGGACTGGGGCTACTCAGGTACCTGATTTTTCTGGGGCAATTCCTGCTCGCGCTCTACCTCTTCGACTTTCCACTGGCGCTCGGACAGCTGGCCGCCTGCGTGGGGCTGATCCTGCTGGCCAAGACGCTCCTGCCCGCCCTGAACGTCCTGGGCGACCTCGGCGTGCGGGAGTTTACCGCACTCTACATCTTTGCCCCCTTTGCCTTACCCGCCGAGCAGGTCATTGCGGCCACGCTGCTGGTGTGGCTCGTCAATATCCTCGGTCCGCTGGTGGTGGGGGTGTTTTTAATCTGGAAATACCAATGGCGCACCCGCTATGACTGAAGTACTTACCTACCTACTTTTTGGCCTCACGGGCAGCTACGCGCTTTTTACGCTGGCGCTGGGGGTACTTTGGGGAAAAATCAAAGTACCCCGCGCCGGTACCTCCACGCGAGGCGTGCGGCTGTCGGTGGTGATCCCCGTGCGCAACGAGGCCGACAACATCCTCCACCTCCTGCACGACCTGGCCGCGCAAACCCTGGCCCATGAGCAGTACGAAGTTCTGGTGGTGGACGACGCCTCCACCGACGCTACCGCCGCGCTCGTGGAGCGCTGGGCGCGCCAAAGTACCTACCCGCTGCGGCTCATCCGCCTGCCCGACTCGCCCAGTACCTCCCCCAAAAAAAGGGCCATCGAAACGGCCATTGCCCAGGCCAACGGGCAGCTCATCGTCACGACCGACGGCGACTGCCGCGTACCGGCCACCTGGCTGAATACCCTCGCGCGCTGCTACCTCGAAACCCGACCTAAGCTCATCAGCGGCCCCGTCACCTTCACGCCCGAAAGTACCCTCACCGACCACCTGCAAACGGTGGAGTTCAGCAGCCTCATCGGCAGCGGGGCCGCCAGCCTGGCGGTGGGGGTACCTTCCATGTGCAACGGAGCCAACCTGGCCTACGAAAAAGCGGCCTTTGAGGAAGTAGGCGGTTACGAAGGCGTGCGGCACATCGCCTCGGGCGACGACGAATTTCTGATGCACAAACTCGCCACCAGGTACCCCGGCCAGATCGTATTCCTGAAAGAGGCTGGGGCCATTGTACGCACCCAGCCGCACCGGCAGTGGCGGCAGTTTTACCGGCAACGCAAGCGCTGGGCCAGCAAGTGGAAGCACTACCAAAATCCCCGCACCATTGCCCTGGCGGTGTATATATTTGCCTGCAACGCTTCGCTCATCGTGGCGCTGGGAACCGGGCTGGCGGGGGTACTTTCGGGCTGGCAGGTCCTGGGGATCGCTTTGCTCAAATGCGCCCCTGAGTGGTTTTTTATCGGGAGGGTACTTTGGTTTTTACAGAAAAAAAAATCCATTGGATTCATTCCGCTCGTGCAGCTTTTGTATCCTTTTTACGTCACATTTTTTGGATTGGCCGTACAAAAACCACAGTACGAATGGAAAGGGCGCAAATTGGTTTAATTTACCCCAATCGTTCCTTATATTTGACGGTTACCCTAAAACGTGACGTACCCCTGACCCACTGACACCCGTTTTATGTTTTTGCATTATTCTCCTTTCTGGCTCAAGCTCCTGTATAGCTCCTACCTCTGGCGGGTACCTACGCAGGAAAAAAAGCTCTACCTGACGTTCGACGACGGCCCCATTCCGGACGTGACGGAGTTTGTGCTCGATACCCTGCAGCAGTTCAAAGCCCACGCTACGTTTTTTTGCATCGGGGACAATGTGCGCAAGTACCCGGCCATATTTGAAAAAATTTTACAGGGAAGACACTCCGTGGGCAACCACACCTACAACCACCTCAACGGCTGGAAAACCAACGACGAAACCTACCTGGCCAACATCGACCAGTGTACCCGGCAGCTCAACACCCACACCACCCTGTTCCGGCCGCCCTACGGCCGTATCAAACCCAGCCAGGCCAAAGCCGTGAGCATCGACAAAAAAATTGTGATGTGGGACGTCCTCAGCGGCGACTACTCGCCGGACGTGTCGCCGGAGAAGTGCCTGCGGAAAACCATCCGCTACGCCAAAAAGGGCTCCATCATTTTGTTTCACGACAGCCTGAAGGCCCAGCACAACCTCCGCTACGCGCTGCCCAGGGTACTTGGGCATTTCGGTGCCGCCGGGTACCAGTTTGAGGTACTTCCCATGTGGTAGTTTTGGGCCAAAAGTACTTTATCTGCATCTTTGGGCAAATTAACGCGCTTTGGAAGAAACCATTCAGGTAAGTATACTGGTAGCAGCCCGCAACGAGGAGGCCAACATTGAGCGCTGTCTGCGCGCGCTGGCCGCGCTTAAGTACCCCACTTACCAGCTCGAAATCCTGCTCGGCGACGACCACTCCACCGACCGCACGGGTACCTTGGCGCAAGCTTTCATCGCCGACAAACCCCAGTTTCGCTACGTGCGTATCAGCCACCAGCTACCCGGCCTGCACGGCAAGGCCAACGTGCTGGCGCAGCTGGGCCAGCGGGCCCGCGGCAAGTACCTGCTCTTCTGCGACGCCGACATCGCCGTGCCACCCGGCTGGGTGGAAGCGCTGCTGGGGTACTTTACGCCCGATACCGTCGGGGTGGTGGTGGGGCTTACGCGCATAAGGCCCACCAGCTTGTTGGCTGATTTCCAGTCTATCGAGTGGCTCCTGGCGCTGGGTGGGATGCGGTTGCTCTCCCTCCTGACTATCCCCACCACCGGCATGGGCAACAACATGGCCGTGACCAGCGAGGCCTACCGGGCCGTGGGCGGCTACGAAACGCTGGGGTTTTCCATCGTGGAAGACTACGCGCTTTACCGGGCCATCATCGAGCGTGGGTATGCGTTCCGGCAGGCGTACGCGCCGGAGGTAATTGCCGAGTCGGAGCCGGTACCTACCCTACCCGAACTCCTGCGGCAGCGCAAACGTTGGGTAAAAGGAGCCATGCAAAGCCAGTGGTTTTTGCGGCTGAACTTTCTAGGCGCGGCTTTATTTTTGCCCATACTTATGCTGCTGCTGGTTTGGAATCCCTGGTTAGGTACCTGTCTGGCGGCGGCGCACTACCTGTTGCTCACGGCCACAAGTACCTTGGGCTTAATCCTGCTACGGCAGCGGGATCTTGGGAAAACGCTCCCCTTTTTTTGGTTTTATTTTGTCATAAATAGCACCCTGATGTTGCTCAACTACCTCCGACCCTCCCCCACCGTTTGGAAGGGTCGGGAGTACGTTTAAAGTACCTTTGAAAAATAATGATCGAAACGCACGCGCACATTTACGACGAACAGTTTGAGCCCGAACGCGACGCCATGCTCAGCCGCGCCTGGCAGCGGGGCATCGAGCAGATCTGGATGCCCAACTGCGACCACACCACCGTGAATGGCATGATGCAGCTCGCCGACAAGTACCCCGGCCGCTGCCTGCCCATGATGGGTCTGCACCCCTGCTACGTGCAGGCAGATTTTGAAAAAGAACTCCAGCTGGTGGAAGACTGGCTCGGGAAGTACCCCTTCCTGGCCGTGGGCGAAATTGGCCTGGATCTTTTTTGGGATAAAACCTTCCGGGCGCAGCAAGAGGAAGCTTTTCTGATCCAATGCGGCCTGGCGCGCCAGCACAACCTCTGGATCGACATCCACAGCCGCAACGCCTTCTGGGAAACGATAGCGCTCATTGAGCAGTTTGCCGACCCGGCCCTGACGGGTATTTTCCACTGCTT
Organism: Rhabdobacter roseus; assembly: GCF_014202275.1. Lineage (GTDB taxonomy): Bacteria > Bacteroidota > Bacteroidia > Cytophagales > Spirosomataceae > Rhabdobacter > Rhabdobacter roseus. The sequence goes on from NZ_JACHGF010000002.1 coordinate 577,275, forward strand.
CACGGGTACTTTAGAAGAAGCCCAAAAGGCCATCGAGCTGGGTTTCAAGCTGGGCATTGGCGGGGTAGCTACCTTCAAAAACGGCGGGCTCGACCAGGTACTTCCGCACGTGGCGCTGGAACAGCTCGTGCTCGAAACCGACAGTCCCTACCTGGCTCCGGTACCCTACCGCGGCAAACGCAACGAGCCCGCCTACCTGGATCTGGTGGCGCAGCGCGTGGGCGACCTGATGCAGGTACCCAAGGAACAGGTCATGGCCACAACTACCCAAACGGCCCGGTCGCTCGTGGGGCCGAAGGTACTTTCAGCCAGCTAGGTACTTGGCAAGAGGTACTTTGGCTTTAACACTATTGCATTTTTGGTTATGAACTACAAAACGGTACGCATCAACCCCGTGTCGCCCGCCCCCGGCCGGGCTTCGGTGCTGGTGATTTATACGGGAGGTACCTTAGGGATGCGGTACGAAACCCAGGGCAAGCAGCTGGTCCCTTTTGAGTTTGAGCACATCATCGAGCGGGTACCCGAGGTGCAGCGGCTCGACTTCGAGATTACGTTCCTGACCCTGCCCGAGCCCATCGACTCTTCCAACATGAAGCCCGCGATCTGGCTGGAGCTGGCCCGCATCATCCACGTCCACTACGCGCAGTACGACAGCTTCGTGATCCTGCACGGCACCGACACCATGGCCTACACGGCCTCCGCCCTAAGCTACCTGCTCGAAGGCCTCAGCAAGCCCGTGATCCTCACCGGGGCCCAACTACCCATCGGCGTGGCCCGCTCCGACGCCCGCGAGAACTTCATCACGGCCCTGGAGATTGCCGCCGACACGCACCCCAATGGCACGCCCATCGTGAGCGAAGTGTGTATTTATTTCAACTCCAGGCTCCTGCGCGGCAACCGCGCCAAAAAACAGGAGAGCTCCGACTTCGACGCTTTTCAGTCCGAAAACTACCCCGCCCTGGCCAACGCGGGCGTCCGGATCGATTACAACTGGCCTTACCTCCAGCCCTACCCGGCGGGTACTTTGCTCCGGCTCCATGCCCAGCTCGACCCCAACGTTACGTTCCTGAAGCTCTTTCCGGGCATTTGTCGGCAGGTGGTGCGCTCCATCCTGCGCATCGAGGGCCTGCGGGGCGTGGTGCTCGAAACCTTCGGAGCCGGCAACGCCCCCACCGACGCCTGGTTTCTGGAAGAAATCCGGCTGGCCCTGGAGCGCGGCCTGCTGCTCTTCAACGTGTCGCAGTGCAACGGGGGCCGCGTGACGCAGGGCCAGTACCAAACCAGCAAGTACCTCCAGGAAATTGGCGTGGTGAGCGGCACCGATATTACGGCCGAAGCGGCCATTACCAAAATGATGTATGTCTTTGGTAACGAGCCCGATCACCACCAGCACGCCCAGTTGCTGGGTACTTCGCTACGCGGAGAAATGAGTCATTGATTTGCAGAAGCACTAAATTACGTTATCTTTGCACCCGCTTCCCCAAACAGAGAGGTGCCCGAGTGGTTGAAGGGGCACGCCTGGAAAGCGTGTATACGGGTAACCGTATCGAGGGTTCGAATCCCTTCCTCTCTGCAAAATGCCTTTAAAAGCCCGCTATACGCACAGTATAGCGGGTTTTTAGCATTTAATGTATCCTATTTTGTACCTTAGGGTTAATAATTGGTGTATCCTAATTCAGAAAATAATAAATATGAGAATTTTAAGTGAGTACGAAAAAAAACTTTGCAATAAAATTTTAGGAGGAAGTACTGATAATAATTTTCTTGCAAACGTTATTGATAGCGATTTAGATGGCAGTAAAATTGAAATAAATAAACAAATAAAACAGTAACAATATACTTTGATCATGGGACAGAAGAAAACATTCCTATATTTGATCTAGTCAGGGTACATGATGTTTTAAAGGTCATTGTTACTGCAATAAAACTTATTAAAGATCTAGAAAAAGAGTCTCTTTTAATTTTATACTCTAACTCCCAATTTGATAATACCTTCACTTTTGGTCCAGGATCAGACATTATAAACTTTTTGGGGTATGATATACCTGATATTGATATTTCCAATAACCTAATTGATCTTTGCACCAAAAACATAATTGTAACTGATGAATTTAGAAGATTTGTAAAAAGTGGATACATAGCGCGTGATGAACAAAGGTTCACGAAACAAATAAAAACATCTATTAAATCACTCACAATATCAACTTTCGCTTTATTATTGTCAGTTGGGTTTAATGTATATAATACGTACCAAAATTTAAAGGAGAAACCTAATATTACTACTTTAGAAAAAAAACAAATAGACACATTAGTACACCATCTTCAACTACTTCAACAAAGTTTAGATAGTCTTAAAGAAGCATCTACGAAAAAGGAGCATATTCAAAGTCAAGTATATAAAGAGCAAAAAAACCAAGACCAAGTAAATCCAAATAGATTTATTAAAAAATAAGTACGCCTGTAAATATTTTTTAAAGGACATAACATTTTTTGCCCTTTATGCCTCCCTAAACCCCTTCTATAAGGAGGTGGTTTCATGGATTGATCGCACGTCAATATATATTTATGGCAATACCTTTTGAAGAATCTTTTTATGCCTATATTAAGTATCTATTAAAATAAAAGCACTTATAAAATGAAAATTGAAGAAAAAAAGAAGGGTATAATTGGCCTCCTCCTTTGGCTAATTATTTTCGGGGTTGGACTCGCCATTTACGCCCTTTTTTTCAAAAAATATGATATTCTTGTTAGCTCATTGGCTTTAATTATCTCTACAATATCTGCATCATTTGCCTACGAAGTAATTTTTCGAGATGCAATTAATAAATTACCTCATGTAATAGTTGAATTTGATGGAGAAAGCAGGTATCAAATTTGGCAATTAGTTTTTAAAAACATAGGTGGAAGTACGGCTTATAATATAAGATTATCTTGGCACAAATCATAATACATTACTACCATTATTCAACCTTTAAATAATGAAAATGAAGTAATTTCAATTCATAAAGAAGAATTATTCAATAGAATAATTTGCTTAGAAAAAGGAGCTAATCATTATATTTGGATCGATACAATGAAACAATTCTATGAACGGAATAGTCCTGCAAATTTTATCGCAAGGATTTCTTTCGATGATCATCCATTTAATGGAACTACTAGATATATAGATATACCATTATCAGTAGAAGAACATCGTAGAACCTTGTATCATACAAACGAAAAGACATATACTGATTTTAAATTCCAGAAAATACCAAAAATCCTTGAGGATATAGTTAAAGAGCTAAAAAGAATTAACAAAGATTCATAACGGTATTATTGATCCGTGAGTTAGTTTATAAAGCCTCCCCGTGCGGCGTCCGCTCCTGGAAGGAGGGACTGAGTGAGCGGACGCCGCGCGGGTGTAAAGAGCACAAAACTCACATCCCTAAGAAAAATATTTACAGACTTACTCACTCATCAATAAAGGGAAAGCCATCAAGATTTTTACAAGCTGATTTAAGAATTAATAACTAATTATCACTTTTTATTGATGTGTGAGTAAACCTGTAATTGTTTTCCCACTTTAGAGGCCATAAGCCCTTTACACTCGGTAAGGAAAGCCACCCCCTTAGTCCCTACGTAGGCAATAGGCTTTCCCTCTAAAAAGAAAGTTTCACAAATTAATTAATGCAGAAACAACTTAACATTCGCATATTATAATGAACATTCAAGCTCATGGAACTTTCATTATTGCTATTATTTGTCGAGATGGCATTTTAATGGCCTCAGATTCAAGGTCCGCTTTCACCTTGGATCATGATGAATTAAACGAATTTGGAAGAAAAAAACATACAGTTTATGCCTATTATGATAATTCCAAAAAAATATTTCCTATTGGTAATTTTCAAATCGGCTTCATCGGGGTCTCTATGATGGGGAATAAATATTTCAGTGAAATAACTAGCGACTTTTCTAAAAAACAAAAAGACTTGTTTTATGCAGAAGAAACCTTTGAACACTTTATAAACTATTTGAAAAACGATTTAAATATTGCTGAAAATACAATTTACGATGAGAACCAATACATTATTGCTGGTTACGAAAATGAATGTCCTGTAATTTTTGGACATGCTTATACAGGAGCAGTAAAAAATATACAAATTGGTGGTGCCATATACTCCGATTTAGATTTTAAGCCTTTTTTAACGAAACCAAATGATGTTGGACTTTATTGCAAGGATTTAGCGCCCTATTTGGAAGCTAATATTCGCAAATATGCAATCTATAAAAATGACAACATGATTGGCGGTCCTTTTTATATAATTCAAATCAATCCAGATAACTCGACAACTACAATTAAACAATTTAAACCTTACTACCATAAAACCTACAAAGAAATGGCAGAATTAATATTTAGAAATGAAATTAAAATGACTTACTTATTTCAAAACTCTAAAGAATTACTTTTTAATACTTTAATAGAAGGAATAAAACTCGGATATTAATCAGGCGAGTATAATACATAGTGATCACTGAGGTAGACTATAACACTATTGGCTTATAAATTATTCTTTTTAATTTCTGGATGTAAAAACACCTTATAGTTCTTATCAAACTTATTCATATTAACAATATACTATTACTATTTAGAAACACCCCTGTTTTAAGATGGTTCTAAATCATCTCAATGAAGCTAACTTTTGTAGTTTTATGATTGGGATACTGAATAACAAATAGCCGCAATTCCCCTTTTTCATCCGGCACCAAATACCAGGGTACCATCAAATTCCGACGTATATAGATAGGGATTCGGCGGTTCTTCCACCGGGTTTGATGGGTCATAATACGGGTAAAGGCCGCTTCTCCGGCCTGCTTTCCTGCTTCCATTGCTGGGCCATGGATTAAAAAAGTGTCACTCTGATTCCCTCTCTCCTACTTGAAATTAACCTTATTCCCAGTAGGTACTTTTGAAGTAACAAAAGCTTGCTCTTTGGTTCGGAGTGACACGTCCATTTGCAGTTGATGCCCCTTCTCCTTCTCTACCAGTCGATGGCCGGAATGATGCTGCCTGAATGCAACTCCAGGCGCACCAAGATACTTTCGTTAGGCTTTCAACGGTTATTCAATCTACTCAGAGCTCCACGCCGAGTAATTTTTGGCCTAGTTCATGCAAGGCGGTTTCTATTTTCTTCACCTGGGCCGGGCGAGGCTGTTTTAGCCCTGAGGCGTAATGTTGTAGCTGTTTACGGTTGATACCCGTTAGGCGCGCTACGCCGGAATAGGGAATTATGTCTTTCAGCTCGTGCAGCAGAGCAGAAACATCCAGTTTAAACTCCAATTCATAGTCTCTTTTGAAGGTATCAGGGATTGGATCGCCGTCCGCTAAGCTACCTTCTACGTGCAGAGCCACCGCTTCGGCTATATTATCCTTAATGGCTTCAAAAGTAGCACCCGTCGATATACATCCGGGCAATTCAGGGAGGTAGGCGTTGTAATTCTTGCCTGTATGTGAAATAATTACCAAGCTCTTTTCCATAATGTTTTAAAGGAATACGAAGTCTATTTCAAATCTGCCTGTTTCAAGATAGAAGCTACCACAAAGTGATCCAGTTCGTGATTTTTTCCATGATCCGGTACTGTCACTTTCCCTGGCTTCGTCTGGTGGCTGTACTGCCTGTGGCTACCGCGCTGGTTTTTAAGGTACCAACCGTCCGCCTCCAGCATTTTGATAATATCTTTTACTTTTTTTCTCATCGAAGCGTCTTCATGCTCGCTGTACAAAGATAGCCAATTGGCTATCTTTTAAGATAAACAATGTTATTTTTTATTCCACTTTTCTTAAATAGGCGCCTGATGGGTAAGGGGAAATTGGTCAGGTACGCCAGCTGCCCTTGTCCTATTCAACTACCCTCCCACGCCCGCCGCCGCCATCAGGTACTCGCCGTAGGCCGTTAACTGGTCGAGGATGGGCAGGGCGCGCTGGGCTTTTGCGGTGAGCGCGTACTCTACGCGAGGAGGCTTTTCGCGGTAGAGGGTGCGGGTAATCATGCCCTTTTTCTCCAGCTCACGCAGCTGGGTATTAAGCATTTTGTGGGAGATGTGAGGAATGCGCTCCTTCAAGTCGCCGTAGCGAACGGGGCCGTGGCGGAGGCTCAGCAGGATGGGGATTTTCCAGGTACCTCCCAGGTGGGCCATGGCAAATTCCACGGGGCTGTAGTAAAGCCGGTGTTCGTGTCGGAAATCTTTCATGCGCTAAAATTACCCGTTGATTAATCACCAAAGTACCCCCGGCGGAAGAAAATACAACGACTTGCGTCCGCTACCTTTTATCCTTTTTGGGCAGCACCTTTCTCAATCCGGGATCATCCAACATGTGTTGCAGTCGTTTGTGATCCGGGTAGGGTATTTGAAAGCCCGGTTTATCGAGGACCGAGGGATCTCCAGCCTTGAGGTACGCCTCCACATTTTCCGTCTGGATCAACCTGATTTCGTGTTCTTTCCGCATGATCTTATGGTCATTCTTCGTATGCTTCTTATAACTGTTCAATAGTGCGCATATGAAAAAGAGCGCAGCGAATCGGAGCCCCCACCGGGTACCTGTCCTGTCCCCAAGTACCTCCGGCGCGCGAAGCACAAACCAGGTATTGGCCGCCAGACCCAACAAAAGAAAGTCGGTATAACGGGGAGGTAAGTGGAGAAGATTATGGCCCCGGCCGTAAGCCAGAGCCATCCCTTGCATGGCTGTCCATACCAAACACCCCAGCATCAACAGATCCGTTTTTCCCATGAGTCGACGCCCCAAAAGCATAGGAAGTGCTACCAAAGCGGGTAGCCACATAACACCATAGCGCAGGTTGTCTTCGCTAAAAGGCCAGGCCATCACCCGGATGACCGCTTCCATGAATTCCGTGGCGTTTTCAGCGCGCAAGGCTTGGTGGCCCATGTTATAGGGCATGGTCCAGTACGCCAAGGCTGCCATCAAAACGAGCAGCAAGATGAACCCCATCGATTTGAAAGTCATTTGGCGCTGCACCAAGGCCCTTGACCCATACACCGCCGCCACGGCGAGCGGGGTCAGCAGGCCGGAAGCGAGGGTCAGCATGCTCAGCAAAGAGAGACCCAGGATAAGAAAAATCGACCAGCCTTGGTCAGGCCGGTGGACCGCCAGCGCCAGGGAAGAAAGGGTAAAGACCTGAATGAAATAAAACTGGCTCTGAAAACCAATGAGGATATTCTCCCACGAAAAGGGCAGCGAGGCTCCGGCCAGGATAACCGCCACCAGCAGCCATCGCACACCCTGAATCTCGCCCTCCTTGTAGAGTAGCCAAAGCAAAAGTAGGGGTGTGACGGCACTCAGCGGAATATTGAGGCGGGCTTCGTACAAATTATTCCATGAACCGCTCAGCTCGAAGCAGAGAAGGGTCAGCAAACGGGTGGGTAGTATACGGTGCTCATTATGGGCGGCCCACAGATCAGACAAACGCAAAGTACCCTCGGTCCAGGGCTTTAGTAATTTTGCCCATTCGGCATCCCACTGATCCCAAAAGGGAAGCGCCACGGCATACTGCTCGACATAATACCAGCGCGAAACGACAATGATCGACGCTCCGAAAATAAACAGAAAAATCCACTTCGGTTTCGTCCCTGCGGGCTGTCCCTGGGTCGTAGTAGCAGGCGTAATGGGTTTGGGGCGGCGCTGACTTTCGGGTCGCAAATCTTTCATTTTCTAAAATATACCGCTGATAACCAGTAAAGTACCTCCTTTTCGCTTTATCGGCAAAAAAGTATATAAAGAGAAAGGAAGGCGCGAATCTACTAGCTTTGTGCCAAACTTCCCCTTCACTACCTATGCACCCCAAAGAATGGATGACCATCCCGGTACTACCCTGCCTTTCGCTCGACGAAACGCTGGCCTTCTGGCAAACATTAGGCTACCAAGTGACTTACCACCAAAAGAGCCCGTATCCGTACGGCGTCGTAGAGCAAGGTGGCTATGCGCTGCACTTTAGGCGGGTGAAAGGTCTGAATCCGGCCCAATCAAACAGCGGCTGCCTGGTGATGGTTACGGATGTGGAGCGGGTGCACCAGGACTTCTCGCAGCGTCTGCGCGCGCAACTGGGCAAGGTATCTAGCACGGGCCTGCCGAGGCTATCGCGCATGAGGCCGGGACAGAGCCGCTTTACCGTTACCGACCCGGCTGGCAACTACGTGATCTTCATTAACCTCGGCGAGCAGGATACAAAGACCTACCAGGAAGCCGACCATCCGAACCTCAGCCCGCTGCAAAAGGCCATCGCCGTGGCGGTACGCCTGCGGGATTTCAAAAATGATGATCCCGCTGCCGCCAAGACACTCGATGTCGCGCTTCGGCGCGCCCACGACGAAAGCCGGGTAGATACCGCCCAGGCGCTGCTCATGAGGGCCGAATTAGCCCTCCAGCTGGGCGATCTGGAGCGTGAACACACCTGCCAGGCCGAGCTCCGCACCCTCCGTCTAAACCCGGACGAAAAGTACCTTTTACAGCATAAACCGGACCTGGCTCCGCTTCTAGCCAAGTACCTACCGGAGTAAGACGTTTAATCAGGCCCGGGCCATTTACAACCTTTGGCTCTTTAAATGACTCCTTGAAAAAAAATGAAGCCATGAAACGATTGGTCCTGGCCCTACTCCTACTGGGCAGCCTAGCTGCCTGCCGCCTTTTTGAGGCTGAGCCCAAAGAACAGGCTGCTATCATTGAGTACTACGACTACTCCAAGTGCGGCTTCTGCGGAGGGTGGTTTGTCAAAGTGGGTGAAGCGCGTTACCGCGCCGAAGTACCTCCTCCCTACGACCAAAATAATACGCTGGTCTGGATTCGGTACCGGCCCGATGAGCGGCCAAGAGCATGGATTTGCGGGGAAATTTAGTGCAGAAAATAGTATGCTTTGTAGACAAAGAAGGAGTAATTTGTATTCATAAACATCTTTCATAACTAATGTTATGGTCTATTTAATTAGGTATATGGACTTTATTTTTTGCTATCAAAAAGCGATAATGCTTTACAAATATTGGTAGCTAGGGCAGTTTTCGATAGAGCTAAATAATCGATATTTTATAGTACCGTAAAACTAACTTATTCATCCTCATCATGAAACATATCGCTCTACTTTTACTTACTTCCCTAACTATTCGAGTTGCGGCGCAAGCCCCCGTCATTTCTGATAGCCTGCTTCCTTGCGGCGTAACTGACTCTTTCCTTACAAAACAGATCGACCCACAGGTATTAAAACAAATGAACTCCCAGTGGGAAGAATATTCCAAACGCTCTACTGCCAAAGGGCGGCTGTCGGCCGAGGATCCTGTACTAGTAGTACCTGTCATATTCCATATCGCCCACCGGGGTGAAGCTTTGGGCAGCGGCTCCAACCTATCGGAAGGACGTATTCAAGCGGCCTTGGCAATCCTGAATAACATATTTAGAGCCCGCGGTAAATATGCCTCTGCCAATGACACACGCATTGAATTTGTGCTGGCCAATTGCTCCGGCATTGACCGAGCCGATGCCTCCGGGGTACCTAATTTTTTGAATTTAGGAGTCAATTATTACGACTACAATCAAATCCAACAGGTAACAGCCCTCTTTGGCACCTACCAGGACAAGGTTGTTAATATCTATGTGAGCCACTCGATTTCCGGAGCCTCTGGCTTTGCTTATTATGGCGGAGATATTTTTATTACAACTGGCGAATTTCCAAATGCAACAGGCTACAATGCCTCGGCTCGGGTTTTTGCTCATGAAATGGGCCATAGCCTATTTTTGCATCATACTTTTCAAGGAGATAATTCCTGTTCGGGCTGCCCAAGCGAAAATGTGATCTGCCCGGTAAATACTAATCCTCTCACGGATGGAGATCAGGTAGCTGATACCTCTCCCCACCGTGTTCAAGATTTGGGTTTCGACACGCCCGAGACTGCTTTGAACCCTTGTACGGATGCACCTTTCGGTATTGGCACGATCAGGAACCACATGGCTTATGGTAACAATGCTGATCGTTTCACGCCCGGGCAAATCGCTCGGATGAGATTCTTTTTAGAAACCTATCTGACTAAGTGGATCTATTCCGATGCCATCCCTACCCCAAACAATCAGCTTTCGTTGTGGTCAGTGCCAGCTTCCGTCTGTGCTAATTCGTCGGTTACCGTTGGGTTTAATAATAATTCTGGAAGCTCTAATCCGGTATTCCTTATTCAAAAGGGTGATGACGTGGTTCAGTACGTTGATATTTCTACAAATCCAGCCAGTTTTATCTTTCCCGAGAGTGCATTCGGCTCGATTTATTTTAATCTAAGCAGCGGCAACGATTATCGAATACGGGTCGTAGCGGGCTGTAACAGCCAGCTTTCACAAGCCATTCAAGTAAATAATGGTGCAATATATGCCGCTCTTATAGTCGATGCTAACAACCAGCTCCTGCCTAACACGGATGATGATCAAAATATTTCTCTTAGTCGTTGCCCTGGTTCATCACTTACGCTGAAAGCTCGGCTAACCAATCTGCAAAATAACATTGAGGTTCCCTTACCCGAGTCCGATTTGACCAATTTTACCTATCAATGGACTTTGGATGGAGCCCCTTTGGCAGGAGCTACGGGCATAAGTTACGCTGCTAGTGGCAATGGCGTTTACCGTTATGCCGTCACGAGCTCTCTTTGTACGAGTCAGAGTAAAACCTCAAAATCCGCTACCCTCAGTTCCAATGCAATGGCTAGTTCTACTACTAGTGGTGCTTATGGTGGCCGTTTGCCCCTCGAGCGCCAGTGCACAGGGAGTACTGTAAATCTTTATTCGACCTACGCTAGCAACTCGGCAAGCTATACCTGGTACAAAGATGGCATTGCAATTCCCGGTGAAACCAGGCGCACCTTCATAGCAGGAAACAAGGGCACCTACCGAGTCATAGCTAGCGATGGATCATGTATCATTTCCGTACCGGGGGATGATGGTGTAGCTCTTAATTTTTCCAGTGTGCTGGAAAATCATATTTTCACTAGAAAGCTTACAACAAGTGGCTTTATTGAAGTAAAAGACAGCTTGGTTTGTAGAGATTACATGTTTATGTTTGGAGCTGATTTTTGGCCCGAGGGAGCAAACGGACAAAGAACAAGATGGGCTGAGGGACTTTCCTACCAATGGCTTCGCAATGGGGTTGAGATTCAATCAGCCACTTATCTGAATTATAGTACAAATCTCGAGGGTATTTATAGTTTAAGGATTCGTCAGGGGACCTGTGAGTCGATCAGTAATAGTAAGAGTCTTTACAAATCAGACAAAGCCCAGAAGCCTGAAATACTGACTCCAACTTCCTTTGGAAACGGTGTCTCTTACTACCTACATCTGAAATATGCGACAAATCAAGAGTGGTTCAAAGACGATCAGCCCCTCAATAACAGGGATGATAGTTTGTTGGTTTCCACGCCTGGCGTATACAAGGTCCGCAAAAGTTTTAGTCAATGCGCCATTGACTCCGACCCAGTGCTAGTGAGTTTTGGCAATACACTATCGCCCATGATTTCAGCCCGGGATTCTGTGCGCTTGGTTTGTAATAGTGCTTCTTCCCCGGCTTTGCTTTATTTGGAGCAAAAATTCTTTCAAAGTACTTCTGGCTTAAGCTATCGTTGGATGAAGGATGGCATTGATCTGCCCCTTTCTGACCCCTACGCCGATAAGGACACAATCCTTATATTTCAAAATGGAGTATACCAGCTACGGGTTAGCAATGGGCTCGCAAGTGGAGTTTCCAATCCCATTAGGGTCAGTTCCGTTAGTAACCAGACAGTTCAACTTTCTTCGCTAAACGGGCAGCTTACATCCTGCAACGGTACTTCAATCCGTCTTACTTTTCCTTCAACATCCTTAGTCAACCCCGTTCTTACTTGGATGAAAGACGATGTATTAATTCCCGGCCAATCTAATTCATGGCTCAATGCCCAGCAGTCAGGAATTTACACGGCTTCTTATCAGGGCAATGGCTGTACTATTACATCGGAACCCATCCAGGTGACGGTGGGTGGCCCGCTTTCTTTGGCCACCCTGACGGGTAGTCAAGCCATCCGGGTCGGCGAGAATGCCAATTTACTCCTTTCATCTACGGTACAGCCTCCATTCTACTATAAATTATCCGATGGCAGTGAGTATTATCCTCAAACCAATTCTCATACAAGCGTCAAAGCACCTTCTGTTTCCACCACTTACACATTAATCAATTTTGGCACACCCTGTGGTCTTGGCAATACGGCGGGCGTAGCACAAATTGATGTAACAAACTGTCTTGCAGGTACCACAAATTACACCCTTAACTCAGGCTTATGGAGCAATCCATATATTTGGAGCTGTGGCAGCGTGCCAACTGTACTGGATCCAGTGCGCGTAAATTCTGCTCATACCATTTATTTACAAGAGGGTAACGAGGCTAGATCTAAAAGTATTGAGTTACAGGGGCAACTGGAGCATGGCAGCAATTCCAATTTACATATAGGCCAAAACTAACGAAGCATTTTCATGGGTTATCATGAAGTAACCACAGTACTAAACGCACCCTTCGCCTAAACCCGGACGAAAAGTACCTTTTACAGCATAAACCGGACCTGGTTCCGCTTCTAGCCAAGTACCTACCGGAGTAAGACGTTTGATCAAGCCGGGCCCTTTCCAACCTTTGGCTCTTTAAATGACTCCTTTGGAAAAAAACGAAGCAATGAAACGATTGGTCCTGGCCCTACTCCTGCTCGGCAGCCTGACGGCCTGCCGCCTTTTCGAGGCTGAGCCTAAAGAACAGGCCGCTACCATTGAGTACTACGACTACTCCAAATGCGGCTTCTGCGGAGGGTGGTTTGTCAAAGTGGGGGAAGAACGCTACCGCGCCGAAGTACCTCCTCCTTATGACCAGGAGAATACGCCAGTCTGGATTCGGTACCGGCCCGATGAACGGCCCGGCTATCAGGATATGAACTGGATTACGATCACGTCCATCCGTAAACGGTAGGTGATGAGGTACTTGTCCAAAGGTACCTCTGAAAATTGGGCTGCTAAAAATTGCAATTATTGATTTTTTATCCTTAATTAGCTTCATTCAATCCCCCACAACCATGCTGCCTTTCCCATGAAAAAGTACCTGGCACTTTCGCTTTTAGCTTTGACCGCACTGGCTTCCGCCTGCTCAGGTACCCGCGAGGGAAAGCCCCTGGTAGAGCCCAGCACCATCATCAGTAGTCCCGAAAACTGGCACCAGTACGAAAGGCAGCACGTCAGGTTCTACGAGCAATTTACGGCGTTTGATGCAAAAGGTGAGGAAATACCCAGGGGCGCGTTCCTGGAGCGTTTGGCGCAGGGCAACTACTACCCCGTGCGGCTCAGGGCGGGCAACGGTTCGTTTCATTACCAGCTGTATAAGCTAAGTCCCTACGATGACGACTACGTGCGGGCGGCGGTTCGGCAGACGGGTCAAAATGCCTATGGGTACTTCCAGATGGAAGGAAAAACCTTACCTGACTTTAGCTTTGTAGACCTGAAAGGGAACGTGTATACCCAGGAGACGCTGCGGGGAAAAACGGTAGTACTGAAGGGGTGGTTTATCAAATGTACCGCCTGCGTGAGAGAAATGCCCGAGCTGAACCAACTGGTGAAGCAGTACGAAAACCGGGACGATATCCTGTTCCTAAGTCTGGCCTTTGACTCCGAGGAAGACCTGAAAGCCTTTGCCCAAAAAAGAGCGTTTGATTACGCCATCGTACCGAGTCAGGAAAAGTACCTTAGGGAAGACCTGAATCTGAGTATGTACCCTACTCACATTGTGATCAATAAGCAAGGACTGATCACCTACGTCGTCAACGACGTCCGCGAGCTTATACCTCTGCTGGAACGGCAGGTACGGGAAACCAGTTGACTTTTTGGACCACAACCTTTTCGTTATTAACCCAAGTACCTTATGAAAAAGCTCCTGCTACTTTCCATCATTTCGCTGTGCCTGGGCTGCAAACGGGAAGAAGGGCCGGTCGATACCGCGGCTCGGGCGGCTGGCAAGTACCTGGTAGAGTACTACGTAGTAGATCAAGACACGCTGTGGTCGGCTCGTGGCATCAACAAGCTCGGCCTAAGCGACTTCCATATAGAGGTAAGCCGCGTCAGTGCCGATAGCGTCCTGATCACCCATCGCTCCGTCCGGAATGGATCCTCTTCGGGCTTTGGGGTGTATTCCCGCATTCAGGAAGTGGACGGTATTTTTCAGCTGGCCAATAAAATAAATTCTCACTACCTGCACGAAAGTACCATCGCCGGAGGTGTTTTTTACGAGCGTTCGGTGAATATGAACGCAGATTCGCTGCTGAAAAGATGGGAATATGATTCGCTCAAAAGTCCGTATGAAATACCGCTTCGGGAAGTGATTCTATCGGCCCGAAAGTAGGTCTTCACTACCTTTTGAGGCACTTTCTTTTCTGAGTTTCATTCCTCTTCGCCAATCCCTAAAGGTACTCTTATTCCAAAAAAATCTTTAACAAAGTACCCCCGGACCGTCCAACCGGGTACCTAGCCCATTACTTGAACATCACTGGCAATTCACCAGCAAGGTACTTTCCAAAGGTACCGGGCGGAGGTAGTTTGAGCTGGTTTGAATTGGAGCTGGTTCGTGTTTGACTTTGTGCTGGTTCGCGTTTGACTTTCGAGCTGGTTCGCGTTTGACTTTCGAGCTGGTTCGCGTTTGACTTTCGAGCTGGTTCGCGTTTGCAACGCGAACCCACCGCGCCTTGCGTTTGTAACGCAACTTGAAAGTACCCCTAAGCCGCCATGGCTTCCTTGTTGTACTTGGTCCGGTAGTCGACGGGCGTCATGCCGGTGCATTTGCGGAAAATATCCCGGAAGGCCTTCGTGTCGTTATAGCCCACGTCGTACATCACTTCGTTGACCGTTTTGCGGCCCGCTTCCAGCTGTTTTTTGGCCGCTTCGATCTTCACACGCTGCATGTATTCGATCACCGTGTTGCTGGTGGCTTTCTTGAACCTACGCTCAAAGCTCCGCCGCCCTACCCCAAAGCGATCGGCCAGGTCGTCTACCGTGATTTTATCCTGAAAATGCTGCTCAATAAACTCCTGGGCCTGTTTCACGGCGTCGTCGGGGTGGTCTTTTTGTCCCTGAAAAATAATAAAGGGCGACTGGCTGCTGCGGTCAATGTCGATCTCGAAGATCTTGGACGAAAGTACCGCCATTTCGCGCCCGGCAAATTTCTCGATCAGGTACAGGTTGAGGTTGAGTGACGAATAAGCCCCGCCGCTGGTATAAATGCCCTTTTCGTCGGTAATGACTTTCTCATCCACCAGATTCACGTCCGGAAACATGCGCCGAAACTCCGCCGCCGCCATCCAGTGCGTCGCGCAGCTTTTTCCTTTGAGTAACCCGGTACTGGCCAGCAGAAAAGCGCCGATGCACAGGCTGGCTACTTCGGCCCCCTGCTTGTACTGCTGGTAGATCCACGGAAAAAACGCGCGGTTGGCCTCTACCACCGCCTGGTAGTCGCCGTGAACGGCCGGGATGATCACCAGGTCGGTTTTTTTAACCTGCGCGATCGTCACATCCGGCCGGATGCTGAACAAGCCGTTGCTGAGCTGGGCTTCCGGACTGGCCCCCACCAAGTGCACGTCAAAGAGGGGCTTTTTGCCAAAGCGCTCCAGGTACCCGTTGGCCATCGTGAACATCTTGAAGGTGGCTTCCAGGTTGCTGAGGCTGGAGTCTCCTTCCGGCAGAAGTATTGATATATGTTTCATGCTCCAAAAGTAGGGATTTGAATTGTCGCGATCAACCCCTTAAAGAGTCGTAATCACACCGCCACCAAGTGGTTATAGTAGGGTACCTTTGTCTTCATCTTTTTTATCGTAAAAGAAAAAAATGAGAAAGCTAAAACTGCAGATGCAAATCAGCCTGGACGGCTTCGTGGCCGGGCCTAACGGCGAAATGGACTGGCTGGTGTGGAACTGGGACGACGCCCTGAACCAGTATGTAACCGACCTGACCGAGCCCGTCGAGACCATCGTGCTGGGCCGCAAACTGGCCGAAGGCTTTATTCCGGCCTGGAAAGCGCAAATTGACGAGCCCGGCGGACGAAAAATGGTGGAGACACCCAAAATTGTTTTTTCAAAATCGCTGTCGCCCACCGATCCGGCTGTGGCCGATTGGGAATATGCGACACTCAACAGCGGCGACCTGGCCCAGGAAATAACCCGGCTCAAGCAGCAGCCGGGCGGGGACATCATTGCCTACGGCGGCGCGGAGTTTGTGTCGGAGCTCATCCGGCTGAATCTCATCGACGAATACCACCTCTTGGTCAATCCTACGGGTCTGGGCCAGGGAATGGCCATTTTTCGGCATCGCGCCGACCTGCGGCTACAGCACGCGCAGGCTTTTTCGTGCGGAATCACCGCGCTATGCTACGTACCGTCAAAAACCTAAACGCCCCCCACCATGCGCCACGAGCTCCTAAACCAGTTTGACGCGGTCACGTCCGAGCTGATCCAGCTCCTGGAATCGCTGGGCCCGGAAGCCCTCAACCAGGTACCTTTTGAAGGGAGCTGGACGCCCGGCCAAATCGGAGAGCATTTACTAAAATCTTACGGCGTGGCCGATACGCTGCGAGGTACCGTGCAGCCTACTCAGCGCCCGTACGATCAGAAAGCCGCGGAAATACGGGGCGTTTTTCTGGATTTTAGTACCAAAATGCAGTCGCCGCCCTTTTTGATTCCTTCTGAGGTACCACACGACCCGGAAAAACTCCTGGTCGACTTACGCCAAAAGCTGGCGGCGATTCGGGCCGTGGCCGAAACGGAAGACCTCACCCTGACTTGCCTGGACTTCGAACTACCCGGTACGGGTACCCTTACCCGCTGGGAATGGATCGACTTTGTAACCGTGCATACCCAACGTCACGTTCATCAGCTCAAAGAGGCCCTGAAGCAGCTTTTTTCCTGACTCAGCGCCCTGGCCACTGGTCTTACACAGGTTTTCTTTAAAAGCTTTTCTTAAACAAAAAAAGACATGAAAAGTACCCCAACGATCCTGAATCCCACGCGCTTTGTGCCAAGCCAGAAGCCCCTCCTGGTAGCGGGGCTCAGCCAAGATTACCCATATACCGACATTGATAAAATTCCCCTCCTCTGGCAGGAGTTTGTGCCCTACCTGGGTCACATTCCGGGGCAACAGGGAGGCGTCACCTACGGCCTGTGCTTCGACCAGCAGGGCGGCGTAAAGTACCTCTGCGGCGTGGAGGTAGCCAGTACCGAGGGTCTGCCAGTAGCCTTCACCTACGAAAAACTACCGGCCTACACCTACGCCGTTTTTACGCACGACGGCCCGTTAAGTACCCTCTGCCACACCATCGAGGCCATCGGGAGCGTGTGGCTACCGCAGGCCGACTACGAAAAAGCCGCCGGAGCCAATTGTTTTTTTGAACGCTACGGCGAGGCCTTTGACCCCGAAACCGGCACCGGCGACCTGGAAGTATGGGTACCTGTGCAGCCCAAAACAAGTTTATAACCCTTTAACCGTAAAGCTCATGACCGAAAAAGCGCAACTTATCCAACGATTCAACGAAGCCTACGCCCAGGGCGACGCCGACTACATCATCGACCAGGTAACCGACGACATCGTCTGGACGGTCATTGGCGAGAAACCCCTACGGGGCAAGGAGGCCTTTGCCAAAGCGACCCGCGAAATGGAAGGGGGTACCTTGAGCAGCTTCACCATTGACCACGTCATTACGCACGGCCGTACGGCCGCCGCTAACGGCTCCATGACCATGAAAGACCCCTCGGGCGAGGAAAAAGCCTACGCTTTTTGCGACATCTACGTATTCAGTGGTTTTAAGAATGCCAAGATCAAAGAAATGACGTCTTACGTGATCGAGGTGAAGCCTTAACGCCCCGAAAGTACCCGACCGTTTACGAAATAGCGCCGTTAATTAGTTTAACAATCAATGCATTATAGTATGTTTAGGGAGTTTTTTGAAACACCTTATCAACAACTATCATGAGCAAACTACTTCTTAGTGCTTTGATTGCGGCCTTCTGTTGGGGCCAAGTACCCCCCACCAACGACCTGGCGAATTCGAAATGGTCGGGTACGGTACATGCTCCCGATCCGGTAGCCTGCGTGTTTGCCTTCAGCGACAACCAGTTTGTGTGTTCCGTAGAAAATGCGGTTCTGGAAAGCATGACGTACGAAACCAAAGGGGACACGCTGAAGATCAAAAAAATAAGCGGGGGTAGTCCGTGCGGGGAAGAAGTAGGTCTTTATAAATTCAGTATCAACGACAACGTCCTGAAGCTGGACCCGATTCAAGATGCCTGCGAAGCCCGTCCGTATAGCTTCAGCCCCGACGGCTACGAAAGACTAAAAGAGTAGGCACCTGGCGTCAGCGGCCCTCTTGCCCTTTTTTACTTCAGGTACTCGATGAGCTCAAAGCGGTTGCCAAAAGGGTCGCGAAAAAAGCAGCGCTCGCGGCCTGCAATGGGCGATGACGTGCTGATGCCCACGCCCTGGCTCTCTAAAAACGCCCGCGCCGCCGCCAGATCGGCCACCTCAAAAGCCGGATGGCGGTCAGAATGATAAGTACCTTCCTCTTCGGTGAGGTGTAGCTCAATGTCGCCGATGCGGTACCAGGTAGCGCCGCGCGGGTGCTGGCCGGCGATCTCTTCCAGGCCCAAAGTACCTCCGTAAAAAGCCCTGGCCGCGGCTTTGGTGCCCGGCGGAATGGTGATCAGGACGTGATCGAGCCGCTTGAAGTGTATCATGATGCTGCTAAAGTACCCCTCAACGCAAGGCCCGTGGCTTTGCGTTTTTTTGCAATAATACGCGCTATTTCCAGATTTTCCGCAGCCCCGCTTCGGCTCCGTACAGCGGATCGGTGGTGGGCATAGGTACCTGGGCTAAGTTCTGATCCGCCTCGGGCCGGTCACCTGGTTGGCCCTTTTTCAGGTCAGGACTGAGGCCGTCGGGGTAGGCCCCTACTACCGTAAACTCGTCGGAATGCCGCAGGCACTTGTGCCCTACACCCGCCGGAATCACGATGACATCCCCCGCCTGTACCTGTACCGACGGCCCCTGCTCGCCGCCCAGCTGCAGCAACGCCGAGCCGCTGAAGACGCCCAGCACCTCGTGGGTGTTGCTGTGGTAATGGTGAAAAGGGTACACGCCCCAGCGCCAGGAGTTGGTCCAGTGGTGCGCGGCAAAGGTATCTTCCAGCCATTCGGCGCTGCGGGTGCCCTGCGCGGCAAACGCCTGGCGGTACAGCAGCAAGGGGTACTTGCTGTTGGGAATGGTGCCGTCGTCGGGAAAGAGCAGTAGTTCGGGTTCGGTAGGTTGCATGGTTTTAGGGTTTAATCAGGCAAGTCAACGCCAGCGGGGTACTTGGATCACTTTTTTCCTGATAACTCCCCAAAGTACCCGGCTGTTTAGTCCCATAGGGTACTTTTTATCCTTGCTTATTATTAACGAAAACCTTTAAAATCCTCCACCAAGTACCTGTTCTGTTGATTGTAAAAGTATTCTAACGCGTTATTTTTGAGCCTAGAAGGTACTTTACAAAAGTAGACAATGGCTGACCGCAGCGCGGCCGGCGAAGCGAAAAGGTACTTATGGAAGAGCAGGTACTTTTTACCAACTTTACAACCCAATGCATTTTTCATACAAATGAATCTAAAATTCATAGCCCTGCTCCTCAGTACCTCTCTGCCGCTGCGGGCCCAGCCCGACGCGGCGGCGTTTCGGGTCATTGCGTTTTTTACCGCCCGCCACGATGCGGCGCACGTGAGTTTTGTGTGGGAAGCCAACCGCTGGTTTGCCGAGAGGGCCCGTCAGCACGCTTTCACTTACGACACCACCAGCAACTGGAACCACCTCAACGCCGACTTCCTGGCGCGCTACCAGGTCGTTTTGTTTCTGGATACCCGGCCCGAGGTACCCGCCCAGCGCGAGGCCTTCCGGCAGTACATGGAGCGCGGCGGGGCCTGGATGGGCTTCCACTTTGCGGCCTTCGCGCTCACGCCGTCCACCTATCCGCAAAATTGGGACTGGTACCACCAGGACTTTCTGGGTTCGGGCGAGTACCGTAGCAATACCTGGCGACCTACCTCGGCGGTACTTCGGGTCGAAAACCGGCCCCACGCCGCCACGGCGCAGCTGCCGGATACCTTTCGCGCCGCGCCCAACGAGTGGTACAGCTGGCAAAACGACCTCCGCGCCCAGCCCGACATCCAGGTCCTGCTCTCCGTCGACCCGGCCAGTTTTCCGCTGGGGACCGGGCCCAAGTCCCACGAGATTTGGCACAGCGGCTACTACCCCGTGGCCTGGACCCACAAAAAATACCGGATGATCTACCTGAACATGGGCCATAACGACCTCGACTACGAAAACAAAACCAACCGCGCGCTGTCATCGACCTTTCAGAGCAAAAGCCAGAATCTATTCATTTTGAATAGTTTGCAATGGCTGGGGAGCGGGAAGCGGTAGGTACTTGCGGGCAGGTACCTTTGCTTCTAGAGGTGCTTACCCATAAAGCGGCCCCGCCGGGAAAACAGGATGCTCAGCGAGACGAGATCACAAGCAAGCAGCACCGTGCCTTGCAGGAAGATGGAATGGCCAAACCCGCGAAAATAGTCGCCGAAGGCTTCGCTGAGGGCGGCCTTTTGTAAAAACCAATACGCAACCACCAGGTACCCCAGATCCAAACCGACATTCACCAAAAGCAGTCTTTTAAAGTGCGCGTAGCGCTCCGTAGCGGCAGCCATTGGGCGGTGATGCGCGTTTTTATACCATAAAATAATCGCCACCACCAGGTTGATACTCCCCCAGGCGGCGTTCATGTGCAGGAAATGATGGAATTGGCCTGCACTTAAAAACATGCCGCCTCCCCCAAGTAGCAGGTTGGCTACAGCCCACCCCAGCAGTACTTTAGCGTGGGTAACGATGTGCTCTTGGAGGCAGTTCGGCCCGGGGACGGTGGGTTTTTCTTGCTCTATGTTTGGCTCGGCAGGGTGCGTTGAAGATAGTTCAGGTCGCATGGTACTTGTGAACGGATGAATGGCTGGTGATGTGGCATAAAGGTAGCGATGCAAGTACCCTGAAAAACTGAGGCGCATCAGCTCCCTGGTTGATTTTGGTCTTGGGAAGGCCATACTGGGGTCGTTGGGCTCCTCTTTTACCCACTCAGCTTTTAAAAGTGGGCAAAGCGAAGTACCTTAGAATATCAATAAACTCAAAACCCACAACGCATGAAGCGAATCTTGGTCCCCACCGACTTCTCCCCCACGGCCGAAAAGGCGTTTCGGTACGCCCTGGAGCTGGCCGCCCAACGTGAGGGAAAGGTATATCTTTTTCACGTTTATACGCCCGTGGAAAGTCCGTTTATCGAGACCGTCGAAGTACGGCGCGAGTACAACCTGGAGCGCGAGCAAGCCCTCATGCACGACCTGCACCGGCTCCGCGACCAGCTTCAGCCCCAGTACCCGCAGGTGTCGGTAACGGTGGTGCTGGCCCGCTCGCCTTTGGTGCAAAGTACCTTGCGGTTTTGCCACGAAAACAACATCGACCTGCTCGTGATGGGTACCCAGGGAGCCAGCGGACTGAAAAAAGTACTGCTGGGCACCATCGCGGCCCGTCTGCTGGAAAAAACCGAAGTACCCCTGCTGCTGGTACCCGAAGAATTTGCGTGGAAAAAACCGCGCGAGCTGGTGATCGCCACCACGACTCCTCAGGTAGACCTAACGGCGCTCAGCACCGCCAGCCAATTGGCCGACTGCTTCGACGCCCGCCTCACGGCGGTGCACCTGGTGGCCGGAGAAGTAGAGGAACTGGAGAAAGTACAGGAGGAATTTAGCCGCCATACCCAGCAGCTTAGCTTGGAGCTGGAGGTACCTTCGCTCAGCGGCAAGGTACTTCGCAACTGGTCGATCAGCGAGGGACTGGAAACGCTACACGAGGAAGTACCGTACGATTTGCTAGTGATGGTCAAACGGAAAAAGACTTTTTTGCAGTACTTCTATCAGGAAAGCCTCACCCAACACATGGCCTACCTCACGCGCTTGCCGCTGCTGGTGATTCCACCCACACCGCTAAGTAACTAAGCGGTCAAAGTGTACAGCCCAAACGCCACTAACACGATAACCAGGTAGTACACCACCACCACGGGAATGGTACGGCGGTAAATGGCTTTGTCGGCCACCGGCTCCGGCAGGGTACTTTTTACCATCAGGATGTTTTGCAGCGACAGGGCATTCCCGATGGCACTTCCCGTATTGAGTAGCGCCGCCAAAAGGGTACTGGCCCCCCCCGCCGAGAGCAGCGATGTGCCAAACATCATGTTGCTGACGGTGGCACTGCCGGTAATGAAAGTACCCACGATCCCCAGCAGCGGGGCCAGCGCCAGCCAGGCCGTGGGCCCCAGCGTGTGGGTGAGGTAGCGCACAAAGTCGTTGACGTCGACGCCGATGAGGCGGGTAAAAAACACCAGTAAAAAAATCACGACCAGCACGTTTTTGAGCTTCGTCCAGGTACTTTGAATGCCTTTTTGGAGGGGAATGGAGCGGTTGAATAAAAACAAAAGCAGGGTCGTGAGCAGGAAAACTACCCCCGGCTGGAAGTAGGCCATGGTACGCAGGGGTACTTCCTGGTAGTACTTTTGAACCGAGGCTCCGCCCAGCAGGTACTTGGTTGGCAGCAAAAGTCCCACAAAAACCAGGTAGGGCCAAAAGGTATTGAAAAACAAGCGTAACGCCCCCCCTCCCGGCAAGCGCAGCACGCTAAACGCCAGCAACCCCACGCCCCCCGCCAGCACCGAGCCCAGCTCCACGCCCAGCCACAGCGCCGAGCTGAACGGTACCGCGAAGCAGACGCCCGCCAGCAGCAGGCTTTTCCACTCCCGCCGGGGCGCAGGGGTACTTTTGTCGAGCCGGGCCAGAATCAGCGCCAGCAGCCAGGGAAGTACCAGGGCCGGTAGCCAATTTAACCACACAATTTGATTCACGACCTCCTGCGTGGCCGCGGGCGTCAGGTGTGCACTACCCAGCCCTACCTTCACAGGCGTACCCAGCGCCCCAAAGTTGACGGCCAGCGTATTGGCGGCCAGCGGCAATACTACCGCGCTCAGCGCCGAGAAGCCCAGGCTGAATAGCAGCGGAGCAATGAGCATGGCGGGTGTGCCAAATCCCGCCACGCCCTCCAGAAAACTACCCAAAAACCACGCGAGCAACAACGCCACCGTGAGGCGGGAATCCTGCGCGGCCACGTACTCTTTGAGCGGCTCAAACCGCCCCGAGAGCTCCTGCACCAGAAAAAAAAGGTACGCGCCCGCAATCAGGAGCGCCAGCTCGGCGGTGATGATGGTGGCGTTCAGAAACTCGACCACAAGCTGCTGCGTAGCCAGCGTGCTGGTCATGATTTTCAGCAGCAGGTAGGTACCCAGGGCCGCCCCGATGCCGCCGATCAACGTCCGGCCCGTGATGATAAAAAGCAGCAACAAGCCCAGCGAAATGGCCCAGGCGTAGGTCGTGAGTAGGTCAAACATAGCGTATTTGGTTCAAAGCGACTTCCCAAAAACCGACTTTAACCCCTCCGCTCACACGGAACTGAGGGACGTCTGCCGGTTACCATCAAAGGTCGGGGGCCGTTGTCTCCGCTTTTAGGTACTTTCACTTGGCAAGATACAAACATAGCCGCAGGAAAACCGCTTAAAGGTATTTTGGAAGTCGGGCTTTCGGGCCGATGCCTGGCAGGATGCGACCCCTTTGTCCTGCCTGCGCAAGCCAAGTACCGGTCCCTCCTACCCCTGCCCGTCCCATACGTCCGTTAGCGCACGTTGGTGTTCGATTCTGAACAATTTCAGGTAGCTTACTTTGGTAAAAAAGTACCTTAAAGCCTCAGAAATGGCCTTTATCATTTTTGGCCTGATTTTTTATACCGAAATAGATAAAATACTCCCGGCACTCAACTTTCAACCCATGCGACGTAGTGATTTAGGCGAATTTGAGGAAATCGTGTTGCTGTCCGTAGCAGCCCTGGCCCCCACGGCCTATTCGGTGCTTATTGCCGAAGAACTTGAAATGGAAACGGGCAAGTCGGTCAGTACCGGGGCGGTACACGCCGCCCTGCAACGGCTGGAACAAAAGGGGTACCTGACTTCCTACCTGGGCGAGGCCACGGCCGAGCGGGGTGGCCGCCGCAAACGGCTGTTCTCGGTTACGGCGCTCGGCGGACGGGTACTCAGTGACGTGCGCTCGGTACGCAACCGGCTCTGGGAGCGCATCGCCCCTCCCCTGCGGCTGGAATGGAGCTAAAAGAGGTAGTTTCGATCGGAGGCCAATATTGTAAACCATTCCTATCCATTGGGTAAAGCCAGCCTTAAAACCATGAACCCAAAATCCTTTGAACCACCCCGTTGGCTGGATCGCCTGCTGAACTGGCTCGTAGCGCCGCACCTGCGCGAGGAGGTACTCGGCGACCTGCACGAGCGCTACGCCCGGCGCGTCCGGCGGCTGGGCGAGCGCCGGGCCCGCAGCGGCTACTGGCGTGAGGTACTGGCCTACCTACGTCCCCGCTTTATCAAACGACAACCTAACCCATACCCTCAACCCAATCAAACAGCCATGATTCGTAACTACCTTAAAATTGCCTGGCGGACGCTGAGCCGGAACAAGCTCTATACCGCTCTGAATGTGGCGGGACTTACCTTCGGGATCAGCTGCTTTCTGCTGATTGGACTCTACCTTTTTGACGAACTCACCTTCGATCAACAGCACAGCCAGGCGAAACGTATATACAGGGCCATCCAGCACAAGAAAACGCCCACCGACGAACTGACCATTGCGGCATCGAGCTACAAGGTATCCGAAGAATCGAGAAAAAGCATTGGCGAAATTGAAAACTCCGCCCGAATCCTCCGGACCGGCAGGGCCAACCTCACCAACCCGGAAAATAAAAATACCTTTCAGGAAACGGTGATGTTTGCCAACGCTGGCTTGATGAAAGTGTTCGACTTCGAAGCCGTAGACGGCGATACCAAAACCGGTTTGGATGAACCCAACTCCATCGTGCTCGTCGAAGAACTGGCGCAACGCTTGTTCAACAGCACGCAGGTGGTTGGCAAGACCGTCGAATTTGAGTTTTTTTCAAACAAACCGCTGACCATTACCGCGGTCCTGAAAAACCATCCCCGCAATTCTAGCTTCGATTTCAAACTAGCGGTTTCGGAAGCGACCATCAGCAACACCGATGACTTTGCTCAATGGACCGCAGACTGGGCCGCTCAGGATTTTATGACTTTCTTTTTGCTAAAAGAGCAGGCCAGGCCATCGGTAGTGGCCGATAAGATCACCCAGCTACTCACTACCAATGCGAAATTGGAGCCAGGTACCTCCCTAAACTATTCGTTGCAGCCGCTGGCCGATATCCATTTATATTCGGAAGGCATTGTTGATAGCGCCCGAAACTCCAACGTGGAAGCCATGAGCCAGGGCGTGTTGCTGTACGTCAAAATCTTTGCGATCGTTGCCCTTTTCGTACTGCTCATCGCCTGCATCAACTACATGAACCTGGCGACGGCGCGGGCTTCTAACCGCTCGAAGGAGATTGGCGTTCGGAAAGCCAGCGGAGCGTTTCAGAGCCACATCATCCATCAGTTTCTGACCGAGTCGCTGGTCGTCACTATCATTTCTTTTGTTTTGGCTTTAATGTTCGTTAATGTACTGCTTCCTTCTTTCAATGCTTTTACCAACAAGGAACTCTCGCTGGGAATCCACACCGACTACCGAATCTGGCTTTATGCGTTTCTGGCCCTGGTGGTCACAGGCCTGCTGTCGGGTAGTTATCCTTCCCTACTTTTATCCCGGTTCAAGCCGCTTTCGTTACTAAAAAATCTGAAAACCCAGCCCAAAGGTAGTTGGTCCATACGGCAAGGGTTGGTGGTGTTCCAGTTTACCATTTCGGTAGTGATGATGGTGGCCACGATTGTGCTTTTCCAGCAGGTGCGGTTTGCCACTACCAAAAACCTGGGTTTTAATCAGGAGTTGCTGCTGGTGGTGGACATCAACAGTCGTAAAATTCGGAGTGCAGCCGAAACAATTAAAACCGAATTTAGCCGAATCCCGTCGGTCCAAAACGTAGCGGCGACTTCCCGCGTACCGGGCGAATGGAAGATGATCCCGACGGTAAAAATCAGGGAAGTCGGCAAAACCGAGGAACATCAGATCGCCTACCTGATCGGAGCCGACGAAAATTTTGCCCGGACTTTTGAAGTACAGCTGCTGAACGGTCGAAATTTTGCGGGAAAGGGCGATTCGGCCTCGGTACTGCTCAACGAAACCGCCGCCCGGCTACTGGGTATCACCCAAGCTACCGAGCAACTGGTGGAGATACCTTCCCGCGCCATGGCAGGAAATTACCAACCTCTCAATGACGACAGAAAACCCTTTTCGGCCCGGGTTGTCGGTATTGTCAAGGATTTCCATTTTCAGTCGTTACGCGAGAAAATAGCCCCCATGGTGTTAGCGTACGAAAACAATCCGGTGCATCCAATTGACTACTATACGGCCCGCATCGAGGGAGAGGACATACCGGCCACGCTGGAAAAAATGAATGCGGTGCTGACCCACATTGACCCAACTCATCTGCTCGAATACCATTTTCTGGATGAACAATTGGCTAGGTTTTACGCCGAAGACCAGCGCCGGGGTACCTTGTTGATTTGGGTGGCCTTGGCGACCATTTTCATTGCCTGTCTCGGTCTTTTTGGGCTAGCCACCTATGCCGCCGAACAGCGCATCAAGGAGATCGGCGTACGTAAGGTACTGGGAGCCAGTATTTTTAATCTCACGGCTCTGCTCTCAAAAGATTTTCTAAAATTGGTGTTCATTGCGAATGGCATTGCCTTTCCGCTGGCTTGGTGGGCCACGTCAAAATGGCTCGAAGAATTTGCGTACCATATTCAGCCCGCGTGGTGGGTGTTTGCGGTTTCGGGCATATTGTCCGTGGCCATTGCCCTAGCCACCGTCAGCTTCCAGGCCATCAGAGCGGCCCTGATGAACCCAGCCAAAAGCTTGCAGAGTGAATGAAAACACCACCCCCGCCCCGCTGGCTTGACCGCCTACTCAATTGGCTCGTGGCACCGCACCTGCGCGAGGAGGTACTCGGCGACCTCCACGAGCGCTATGCCCGGCGCGTCCGGCGGCTTGGCGAACGCCAAGCCCGCAGCGGCTACTGGCGCGAGGTACTGGCCTACCTACGGCCCCGCTTTATCAAACGACAACCTAACGAATACCCTCAACCAAACCCCATAGCCATGTTAACTACCTACCTTAAAATTGCCTGGCGGAATATAAGGTTCTCCAAAACCTTCTCTCTGATCAATGGATTCGGCCTGACGCTAGGTATTTCCTGCTCCTTACTGGTTTTTCTGGTGATCATGCACGAAACCAGCTATGACAGGCAGCACAAAAACGCCGACCGCATCTTCCGGGTCGAAACCATGAACAAGAATTATGCTACTCCTCATGCCGGGACATATACCGAACTGAGTAGTGTGTTGAAAGAAGCGCCTGAATTTGAGGCCGTGGTACCTATCTGGAACGAGTGGGGGCGCGGTTTGTCGATTCCTGCCTCAGGAGATTCTTTTAAAGAGCGTATCGCCTTTGTTGATCCGGCAATCTTTCAACTGCTCGATTATCGATGGGTAGCGGGAGATGCCCCTTCCGCGCTTTCGCAGCCTAATAGGGTGGTTTTGACGGAGTCCTATGCGAAGAAGTTTTTTGGCACCACCGATGCCATCGGGAAAACGATTCGCTACGATAACAGCCAGGATTTGCAGGTAGCGGGCGTACTGGAAGATTACCCGGTGACCACGAATTTCCCCTTCGACGTACTGGTTTCTTTCCCCACCTTGAAGCGTGTGAACCCCGGCTATGATTCGCATGGTTGGACGGGCTTTGGTGACAACCATCAAATCTATGTGCTATTAAAATCTGCTTTCCAACCGCAGCAATTAGCAAAACGATTTCATGACATTCAGGTCAAATACCAGAAAGACCCCAAGACGGTTGAGAATCAACAATTCGTTCTGAACCCGCTTTCCGAAGTCCACTATGCGTACAACCTGAGCGGTCGGCAGGCCAATCCCAAACTTCTGCGAATGCTGGGTCTGATCGGGGTGTTCGTGCTCCTGATCGCCTGCATCAATTTTATTAACCTCACGACCGCCCAAACTCTCAAGCGAGCCAAAGAAATCGGGGTCAGGAAGGCGGTTGGTAGTAGCCGGGGCTCGCTTATGATCCAATTCATGGCTGAGGCCGGGCTGGTTACTTTCCTGGCTTCGCTGACGTCGGTAGTTATAGCCTGGCTGCTGCTGCCTTTCATCGCTTCCCTAATGGGACTACCCCTGCATACCACCGATCTGTTTACGTGGAAAACCGGCGCGTTTTTGGTCGCCATACTGGGGCTTACTACCTTATTAACTGGGGCATATCCAGCATTCCGTCTGTCGGGCATGCCGCCCATTTGGGCGCTAAAAAGCAATAAGCTGCCGCAGGGCGAGCGCCGCATTTCGTTGCGCCAGGGGCTGGTGGTGGTGCAATTCACCATTTCTATGATCTTGATGAGCTGTGCTTTGTTTACCAACCGTCAAGTGTCTTTTTTCCAACAAGCCGACCTTGGATTTAATAAAAACGCCATCATCACCGTGAGCCTCCCCGAAAACCAGCCCGAGAAACTACGGTCGCTCCGCGTACAGTTGATGGAATCGCCCCAGATCAAAGAGGTCAGCTATTCGTTCAACAGCGCCTCGGCGGAAAGCAACTGGATGCAAGGGATACAATACCGCGAAAACGCTGAAATAAAGGAAGTTAGAACACAGATAAAAATGGGAGACGCCCATTTTCTCGACACGTACTGTATTCAGCTCCTGGCCGGCGAAAAACTTCAGGATGCGGATACGTTGTCTGCTTTGCCAAAAGTACTGGTCAACGAAATTTTTCTCCAGCGGGTGGGGATTTCTAATCCCGAGGCGGCTCTAGGCCAGAAAGTATACTTCGGAGATGGGTCCCAACTGGCAATCATCAAGGGCGTAGTCAAAAACTTCCACGTCAATTCCTTGCACCAGAAAATAGACCC
Source organism: Rhabdobacter roseus (assembly GCF_014202275.1). Lineage (GTDB taxonomy): Bacteria > Bacteroidota > Bacteroidia > Cytophagales > Spirosomataceae > Rhabdobacter > Rhabdobacter roseus. The sequence goes on from NZ_JACHGF010000002.1 coordinate 606,427, forward strand.
GACCCTGATTCAGGTTGTTCCCAACCATTTCTATCAGGCCGGCATTAAGCTGCAAAGCGAAAAACCAACCCCACAGGCCATTCAAACCGCGCTAACTACCCTTGTAAAGGCTTGGAAGACTACCTTCCCCCATGAGGTTTTTGAATACAAATTTCTAGACGACACGCTGGCTCAGGCGTATCATAATGAGGCCAGAACGGTACAACTCATTGAAGCCTCGACGCTGGTTGCCATTCTGATCGCCTGCCTGGGTTTATTCGGGCTGGCCACGTTTACGGCTGAGCAACGCACCAAAGAAATCGGGGTTCGGAAAGTCCTGGGGGCCTCGGTGGCTAGCCTTGTTTCCCTGATCACTAAAGATTTTCTGAAACTAGTTCTGCTGGCTGGATTCATTGCTGCGCCCATTGCCTGGTACGCCATGAGGCAGTGGTTACAGAATTTCGAGTTTAAAACCGAAATCAATGGGTGGGTATTTGCTCTAACCGTTTTGCTAATGGGGAGTATTGCCCTGGCCACCGTCAGCTTCCAGGCCATCAGAGCGGCCCTGATGAACCCGGTGAAAAGCTTGCGCTCGGAATAAACTACGGAGGTACCTTCCCGAAAGTACCTTCAGCGCCACTGCATCAGGGCGGCGTTCAGGGCCTCTTCGACGCGCCAGCGGGGCTTATGGAAGTAGATCATGCCGTGGCCAGGCAGCATCAGGTCGGTGTCGACCCTGGCAAATTTGCGGAGTGATTCGGTGTAGATTTTTTTATCAAAATCAATGGAGCCGCTCCAGCCAAAATCGCCGCTGAGCAAGGTACCGATCACGTCGCCGCTGATGACAATGCGCCGCTGGTCCAGCGTGAAGAAAAAGGCCGTGCAGCCCATGCTGTGGCCCGGCAGGTGCATTACCTCAATATCCACGCCCAGCAGCGAGAGGGTTTGTCCGTCGGTCACGAGCTGGTCCACGGTCACGGGCGTGAATTCTTTGTGGTAGAGGTACCCACAGCAGCGCTCGTCGCCCGCCGCTACGGCCTCGGCAGTTTGCCGGATGGCCACGAGCTTTACGCCGCGCTGCTTGAGCAGGTGCGCGCCCCCGGCGTGGTCGTAGTGCGGGTGGGTCAGGAGGCAGTACCGGATCTCTTCTGGTGGCAGGTCCCAGTAGCGCATGTTGGCGAAGATCTGCTCCAGGGTATCGCCGCAGCCACAATCGAAGAGCAGCAGGCCTTCGGGCGTTTTCAGGATGTAGGAATTGCCGTCGTTCCAGAGCGCCCCCGGCTGATCAAACGTGATGCCGTTGAGATCTCCCCCAACCTGGTAAAGGTTTTTAAGTACCTGCATACGAGGGTCTTTTTATAAAAAAAGAAAATTTAGTTAGTCTTGCCCGCAGGCCAGTATACGTTCACCTCCGGGTGCATGGTGTAGAGCCGGTACCGGGTACCATCGGGCACCAGTATTCCGCTCGACGTATTGTTACCCATTATGGGGTTACGGGGGTACTTTTCCCAGTGAATCAGGTCCTTGGATACGGCCACGTTGGTGGACCACTCCCGCCAGTCGGCGTAGGCGGTGGCGTGGTAGTAGGCGTAGTAAAGGCCCTGGTACTGCACGATCTGGTTCATGGCCACGCCGTGCTTATCCACGGCCTCGGGACCCGCGGCCAGCACGGGCTCGTCCTGCACGTTGGTCCACACCTTCAGGTCTTTGGAGGTAGCCAGCCAGATGGCCGCGTCGTTGCGCTCGTAGTAGAGGTACCAGGTTTTGCCCTGCTTCCAGACGGTGGGCGTACCGTAGGGCCCGGCTTCCAGCGGCTTGCCGTTCTTAAGTCGTATGTCGAGTGCGCCGCGGTCGGTCCAGTGGAGGCGGTCGGTGGAGGTGAAGAGGTGCGCTATGTCGTCTTGGCTTTCGGCAAACATATAGTAGGTACCCTGCTCTTTCAACACGAATACATCCTCGACCCACTGGCCGGTGTGAATGGGGTTGGCGGGATGGCGCGTCCAGGCCAGGCCGTCGGCCGAGGTAGCGTAGCCCAGGTACTTGGTTTGGTCCGTTCCGGTTTTGGTGTAGCCAGTGTACCAGAGGTGGTAGCCGTCTTCTTCTTTAAGGATAAAGCCCCGCTCCCGGATGCGCTGGTCCCAGGTGTCGGTGCCCGTACCGGCAAACACCGGATTGCCCTCGTAGGGCGTAAACTGGACCAGTTCGGGCGGAAATTTCAGAGAGGTACTTTCCTCGACGGAAACGAAGCGGGGCGAGGTACTTGGCGACTTGGCACAACCCAGCAAAAGTACCCCCAGCGCGCTCAGGGCGTAGTATTTTAGCGTGTTCATGGTGTATTAATTGCGTTCGGCTACGTCTTCGGGTATGCGGTTGACGAGCTTGTTGTTCGCGCCTTTTTGTTTGATCAGTTCGAAGGCGTCGTAAAGCTCACCGGTGGCCGTATAGGTATAAAAGGAAAGTGTGTCGCCGTCTACTTCCACGACGTGAAAAAGCTGGGTATAAATAGCCGCCCGATCCATCCAGGGAGCCTTATCGACGTTGGAATTGGTCATTTTTGGTCCACTCACCGACACCACGTACATGGTACCCGAGCGCGCGCCTTTTTCCTGCATCGGGATGTTGAACATACCGCGGGCGTAGGTGTGGTCGTGCCCCTGAAGCACCAGATCTACCTTGTATTTATCAAAAAGCGGCTTGAAGGTTTCACGCATACGCTTGTTGTCGCGGGTCGTTTTGGGCGAAACAATGGGGTGATGAAAGGTAATGCAGGTCCAGGTATTGGGATTATTTTTCAAAATACCCTCCAGCCAGTCGCGCTGGCTTTTCAGGTGTGCGTCCGACACTTCTACCTGGTCCGAATTAAGCGAAATGAAGCGCATGCCCTGAATATCGGCGTAGTAGCAGGTTTCTTCCAGCCCCTTGGGACCATTCTCGGGCAGCGTAAATTGCGGCCGCCAGAACACCGAGGTAGTGTTGAGGCCGTTAGCATCCTCGAAATGGTCGTGGTTGCCGGGCGTGGGAAAGGCCGGGATCATGCTGTGAATGAAGCCGCCGCCCTGAAACCAGTCGCCCCACTCTACGTCGCGGTTGGCGCGGTTGATCAGGTCTCCGGCGTACATCATCAGCCGGGCTTCGGGCGCTTTGGTAAAAGCCTCCCGCGCCACCCGCGACCACAATGAGCGGATGTTGGTCTGGACGTCGCCGTAGTAAATAAAAGAAAATTTTTCGCCCGGTTTTCCCGCCGTCGTGAAGTGTATCCACTCGCTCCAGTGCTCGCCCTGCCCCACGCGGTAGGCGTACTTGGTATTGGGTTGTAGTTTTTCAAAAACGACGGAATGGTAGTGGGCCGTAGGGGTATCCTGCCACGTCAGCTTTTCGGTGCGGGCCTGCAGGCGCTGGGCCTTTTCCACAAAACGCGGGTCAGCCTCGGCCAGGGCTATCTCGGCGAAGCTCTCCGTAACTACCTCACTGGTACGCCAGTTTACCGCCACGGAGGTGGAAGGGTCTTGCGTGACGTTGAGTACCAGTCGGTCTGGCATCTGGGTAGGTAGGTACGGGTTTCCGGCGACCTGCGCGCGCAGGCTCAGGCTACTCAGCAGCAAGCCCGCCCACAGGCCGTGCCGGAGCTTTACGCGAAAAGAAAAGGAAGAAAAAGGCAACATAGACGAATGAATTCGGGTACTGGGAAGAGGTACCTTTAGCCGCGTCAGCGGTACTAGCGGGTACTTTTTTATACTGGTAATACGGACATTTTAAGTAAATAGACTACCCAAGGTACTTCTAGAATACAAACCAAGGTACTTTTAAAGCCCGGTACCCGCAAGGTACTTCGTCATTTTTCTAGCTATGCACCCACGATTTTTTCTCGGCAGTTTGCTTCTGCTCCTGGCCCTAAATACCCAGGCGCAGCGCGAATTCCCGCTCTACAACGGCCCCGTTCCCAACAGCCTATCGGTACCGAACGAAGAAGTCGACAACGGCAAAGGAGTGGTTTCGAAAGTCTCCATCCCGACGCTCACGGCCTTCTTGCCCCCGAAAGAAAAAGCCAACGGCGCGGCAGTGATCGTTTGTCCCGGCGGCGGTTATGGGGTGCTGGTTATCGAGCGGGAGGGCTACGCCATTGCCCGAGCGTTCGCGGAAATGGGCGTGGCGGCTTTTGTGCTCAAGTACCGCTTGCCCAGCCCAGGTACCATGGCCAACACGGCCATTGGCCCGCTGCAAGACGCCCAGCAGGCCATCCGGACGGTACGGCAGCGCGCCGCCGAGTGGAACGTAGACCCGCAGAAGATCGGGATCATGGGCTTTTCGGCGGGTGGCCACCTGGCCGCTACGGCGGGTACCCACTTCAAAGTACCCCTGATTGATAATCCGGAAAAGACCAGCCTGCGTCCCGATTTCCTGATCCTGGTGTACCCCGTCATTAGCTTTCAGGAAAGCCTCAGCCACGGCGGCTCCCGCTCCAACCTGCTGGGTACTTCGGCCAGCCGCGAGGCCATTGATTTGTATTCCAACGAACTCCAGGTAGACGCCCAAACGCCCCCGGCATTTCTGACCCACGCCTCCGACGACTCCAAAGTACCCGTAGCCAACAGCCTGGTATTTTACCAGGCGCTGCTGCGCCACCAGGTACCCGCCGAGATGCACATTTACGCTAAGGGCGAGCACGGCTACGGCAAAACACCCGCTTTCGAGGAGTGGTTTGGCCGCTGCCGTAGATGGCTCGCCACCAGCGGACTGATTCCGTAAGGTACCTTCAAACGGTACTTTAATTGCAAAAGTACCCCTTAGAAAATGGGGCAAAATGGCGTTTCAGTATAAATAATCGTGTACATCGCTTTTAATAAAGGTAGAAGATACTATCTTGACTTTTCAAAAAATTCAACCCAAAACCCAATAGCTATATGTTACGAAGATTACTGACCGTGGCACTTGTTGCTGCCATGCCGCTAATGTACGGATGCGAAGGCCCGCAGGGCGAAGTAGGTCCCGAAGGACCACAAGGCCCGCAAGGAACACAGGGCCCCGAAGGTGAAGAAGGTGTCGCCGGTGCCATTCAGTTCACAACGGGAGCAAGACAAACCGATGAGGATGGGGATTTGGGCTTTTCCCTCGATATACCCGCCGAAGCAGCTTCCTTTGTAGAGAAAGGGGTCGTGTTGGTGTACGCAAAAACGCAGGGTTTCTGGTTTCAGGTACCCGGTGAAATTTTCTTTGCCAACGGAGGCTTTGGCCGCTACACCTTTGCCTACCGCGTCAGCGGGGGCAAGTTTGATGTACAACTCATCCAGACCGCAACCGCTGATACCAATCCTCAGCGGCAGTTTGAAGACGTTCGGGTCGTGCTGGTACTGGCACTCAACTCGCGCCTGAGTGCCGACGTGGATTTCAAAGACTACAAGCAGGTACAGAAAGCCTTCAACCTACCGGAGTAAAAATCTTTATTTCAAAACCCAGGGAAAGGAGCTAAACGGGTACCTGCGGGTACGGTTTGGCTCCTTTCTAGCGTATTGCTGGTACGCCTTTCAAAAAAGCGCTAATTTTACCGTTTACTTAACCTATCTCTTGCGTGGCGCTCAACACCGAAAATGTACGTCTGGTCTTTGGACTCAAACTGAAACAACTCCGCCTGGACAAAAAAATGTCGCTCAGCGAGCTGTCGCAGAAGTCGGGGCTGTCGATTTCCTACATCAACGAAATTGAAAAAGGGAAAAAGTACCCCAAAGCCGACAAGATCATTGCGCTGGCCTCGGCCATGGACGTGGACTACGACACGCTGGTGTCCTTGAAACTGAGCAAGCGCCTCGAGCCCATTTCGGAGCTACTGAGCTCCAACATCCTCACCGAACTGCCGCTGGAGCTCTTTGGCATCGACCCGGCCAGCCTGCTGGAGCTCCTCTCCGACGCCCCCACCAAGATCAGCGCTTTCATCGGGACGCTCATCGAAATTGCCCGCAACTACAACATGTCAGTGGAGCAGTTTTACTTCTCGGCCCTGCGTACCTACCAGGAAATGCACGACAACCACTTTGAAGAAATCGAGGAGGAAGCCGAGCGTTTTTTGCTGGAAAGCGGTATTGGAGAAGAAATGATCCTGAATGAAAAGTACCTGGCCGACGTACTGCGGAAAGAGTACGGCTACATCATTGAAGAAATAGACGGCAAAAACTACCCCGAACTCTTGGGGGTACGCTCGCTATACCTGCCGCGCCAACCGGCCAACCGGCTGCTGGTTAACGGGGAGCTGTCGTCGGTGCAACGTGCTTTTGTGTACGGCCGCGAGATTGGGTACCAGTACCTCAAACTCAAAAACCGCCTGCTTACCACTTCGCAGGTGGAGGCCGAGTCCTTTGAGCAGTTGCTCAATAATTTCAAAGCCTCCTACTTTGGCAGCGCCATCATCATCAAACGCTCGCTGCTTTCGCGGAAATTAACGGATTTCTTTGCGCTCGAAACCTGGCAACCCGACAAGCTCGTGGCCATGATCGACGAGTTCAATACTACGCCCGAGACCTTCTGCTACCGGCTGAGCAACGTCCTGCCGCACTACTTCGGCATTCGGCAGCTCTTTTTTCTGCGCTTCAACAACTACCCCGGCCAGAATATCTTCCACATGACCAAGGAGATGCACATCACACGCAAGCATAACCCGCATACCGTAAAAGACGAGCACTACTGCCGCCGCTGGGTGGCGCTTACCATTCTTCAGGATTTGGCAGAATTGGTCAAGGAAAAAAAATACGCCCACACTCTATGCCGGGGGCAGCTCTCGTGCTACGTAGGTACCTCGGACGAGTACTTTGTGGTGAGCTTTGCCAAGCCCATGACGCCCAACCCGTCGCTGAACGTGAGCGTGTCCATGGGCATTTACCTGGACGAGCCCGCCCGCACGACCCTGCGCTTCCTGGGTGATCCGGCCATTCCCTTTCGGGAGGTCAACGAAACCTGCGAACGTTGCGCCCTTTTTGACTGCAAAGAGCGCATTGCCGCCCCCACCGTGCTCCAAAAACGCCAGAAAACGGAGAAGCTGCGCCGGGCGCTCCAAAAGATGAACTGAGCGGAAGATGTCACCAATTTCCAATATTAGCCATTAAAAATAGCTTAAAAATAGGCTCTAACGGCCACGTAATCCTTCATCTGCCGTATATTTGCAAACATTTTTGGCAATACCCTCCGCCAACTCTGCTGTAAAGTTATGACAGGCACCTTCGCGACCGAGGAGTTAATTATTCGTTTGTCCACTCCTTTTTATATTGTCCTGATTGGTTTAGAAATCATTCTGACCCATTGGAAGCATCGCCCGGCCTACCAGTGGCGCGATACGTTGAATAATGCGGCCCTCATGATTCTGAACGGGGGGATCGACCTGCTCTTTCGGGCGGGCTACGTGGGCATACTGCTGTGGTTTTTCACGCACCGGCTCGTGGAGCCCAGCGCCAATCCTTACGTATATTGGGGACTGCTGTTTCTGGCCGAGGACTTCGCTTTTTACCTTTTGCACTACGTCGACCACCATTGCCGGCTGTTCTGGGCGGTCCATGTCACCCACCATTCTTCCGAACATTTTAACCTCAGTACCGGTTTTCGGTCATCGGTTTTTCAGCCGCTATATCGTTTTGTGTACTTCATTCCGTTGGCGCTGGTAGGTTTTCATCCCGCCGACATCGTCATCATGTACTCGGCCACGCAGATCTACGGCATTCTGGTTCATACCAAGCACGTAGGCAAACTCGGCTGGCTGGAGCACATCCTCGTGACGCCCGCGCACCACCGCGTACACCACGCCTCCAACGTAGAGTACCTGGACAAAAACATGGGTATGTGCCTCATTATCTGGGACAAACTTTTCGGCACTTTTCAAGAAGAGCTACCTACCATCCCGCCCAAATACGGACTAACTACCTCGCTGGCCTCAGAAGACATTACGCATACCATTTTTCACGAATGGAAAGCCATTGCCCAGGATTTCCGGAGCTCGGGGCAGTGGAGTACCCGGCTGAAGTACCTCCTGTATCCGCCCGGCTGGTCGCCTGACGGCTCCCGCAAAACGAGCAAAGAACTCCAGGCCGAGCAAGCCATAATCCCGGCTCCCGAAAGTACCCGGCTGATTGAGTCCGAGAAGGTACTTTCGTAAAGGTGCGTCCAGGGTACTTGCCACTACCCTTACTTGAACGCCGGAATGCCCGTGATTTCAGCCCCCAGAATTAGTAGGTGAATGTCGTGGGTACCCTCGTAGGTCACCACCGACTCCAGGTTCATGAGGTGGCGCATGATGGGGTACTCGCCCGTAATGCCCATGCCGCCCAGGATTTGCCGGGCCTCGCGCGCTACGCGCAGGGCCATGTCCACGTTGTTTCGTTTCGCCATGGAGATCTGCGCCGTCGTGGCCTTGCCTTGGTCCTTCAAAGTACCCAGTCGCCAACTCAGCAGCTGCGCCTGGGTAAGGGCCGTGAGCATCTCGGCTAGTTTTTTTTGGGTAAGCTGAAACGCCCCGATGGGCTTATCGAACTGCACGCGGTCGGCGGCGTATTGCACGGCGGTTTCGTAGCAGTCCAGCGCGGCTCCTACGGCTCCCCACGCAATGCCGTAGCGGGCCTGGTCCAGGCAATGCAAGGGAGCCGCCAGCCCCAGCGCGTTTTCCAGCAGGTTTTCCTTAGGTACTTTCACGTTCTCGAACACCAGCTCGCCCGTTGCGCTGGCACGTAACGACCATTTATTATGAATTTCGGGCGTCGAAAAACCCTCCATGCCGCGCTCCACCAGCAAGCCCTGCACCCGCCCCTGCTCGTTGCGGGCCCATACCACGGCCACATCGGCCAGGGGCGCGTTGGTGATCCAGAGCTTGGCGCCGTTGAGTAAGTAGTGGGCACCTTCGTCCGTAAAGTGGGTTTTCATGCCACCGGGGTTGGAGCCGTGGTCGGGCTCGGTGAGGCCAAAGCAGCCCAGCAACTCGCCGGTGGCGAGGCCCGGCAGGTACTTTCGGCGCTGGGCTTCGGAGCCAAAGTGGTAGATGGGCCCCATCACAAGCGAGCTCTGCACCGACACCACCGACCGGATTCCGGAGTCGCCCCGCTCCATTTCCTGGCACAATAGCCCGTAGCTGGTGTAGTCCAGGCCGCCCCCGCCGTACTCGGCCGGGAGGGTAATGCCGAACGCGCCCAGCTCGCCCAGCTTCCTGACGAGCTCCCGCGGAAAGGCCGCCCGCTGGGCGTAGTCGTTGATGATGGGTTTAATTTCCCGGTCGGTAAAGGTTCGGATGGACTGCCGGATCAGCCGCTGCTCGGGGGTCAGGAGCTCGTCCAGTTTATAAAAATCAGTATCGATCATGGAGGTACTTGAGGTTAATGAGGTACTTCAGAAGTACTTTACAAGAGTAAAGGTACTTCAAGCGGCTTTTGTTCGGTATTCTAAAAAAAGTACCCCTACGCGAGATTATTGATGATTAATCTTTACACTGAATATGATCGTAATCAGGCACTTACCTTGGCAATATCATGAATCAATCATTGGATAGTGGGTAGCTTGCCCTCTCATCCTAAACAACAACCGACATGAGCACCTGGATACTCCCATTCAGTCAGATCAATAACGCAATGATCGCCCAAGTAGGCGGCAAAAATGCCTCCCTAGGTGAAATGTTTAACGGGCTACGACCCTTTGGCGTTCGCATTCCGGACGGTTTTGCCCTCACTACGGAAGCCTACAAGCACTTTATTTATGAGAATGAACTTCACGAACCGATTTTGGCTTTGCTCGACCAACTGGATACCCAAACCTTCTCGAACCTGGCTTTGATCGGAGAGCAGATCCGTCAGTTGATTCACCAAGGTACTTTTCCGCCCTCTATTTCCGAAGCGATCGGCCGGGCGTTTGAAGATCTTAAGCAGCGCTATCCGGCAGCCATCCAGGTAGCCGTACGCAGTAGCGCCACCGCCGAAGACCTGGTCACGGCTAGTTTTGCGGGACAGCACGAATCCTTTCTCAATGTGCAGACCACCGAGCAGCTACTAGAAGCCTGCCAGGGCTGCTACGCTTCGCTCTACACCGACCGGGCCATCAAGTACCGGCACGACAACGGGTTTGAGCACTTGAAAGTGGCCCTTTCGGTAGGGGTTCAAAAAATGGTACGCTCCGACGGTGCCTCGTCCGGGGTTTGCTTTACGGTCGATCCCGACACCAGTCACCAAAATCTGATGCTGGTGACGGGCAGCTGGGGATTGGGCGAAAACGTTGTATTGGGTAACGTCAATCCCGATGAATTTTACGTTTTTAAACCTTCTCTGGACAAACGCTCCAATGCGGTAATTAACCAAAAACGGGGCGAAAAATCGATTACTATGGTGTATGCTGACGTTCCGGAAGACGGCAAACTCACGGTGAACATCAGCACCACGCCCGAAAAAAGAAATGCCTGGGTACTTTCGAATGCAGAAGTAAACCTTCTGGCCCGGTGGTCGCTGCGCATTGAGCAGCATTACGGCAAACCCATGGATATTGAATGGGCTAAGGACAGCCTCGACGGGCAACTTTACATTGTTCAGGCAAGGCCCGTAACCACCCTGGGGCAAGAGGCGCTACATATTACTGAGTACCACCTGCAAGCCACGGGCAAGGTACTGGCCCAGGGCAAGGGCATTGGTCAGCGCATCGTCACGGGGACGGCCCGGGTCGTGGCTTCGCCCAAAGATGTTCCAGACGACATTGGGCTGACGGATATACTGGTAACAGACATCACCACGCCCGACTGGGACCCGATCCTTAAAAAAGTAGCCGCTATCATCACCAACCGAGGTGGCCGCACCAGCCACGCGGCCATTGTAGCCCGGGAGGTAGGTGCGCTGGCCGTAGTAGGTACCAACAACGGTACCAGCCAAATCCCCAACGGGGCTACCATTACCGTTTCTTGTATCGATGCGCAGTCCGGAATGGTGTACGAGGGGCTCCTGCCCTTTACGAAGGAGGAAATTAGCCTGACTGACCTTCCCAAACCGCTGACCGAATGCCATCTTATTCTGGGCGATCCATCGCAGGCGCTCAGGATGTCGCAACTGCCCAGCACTGGGGTTGGACTCATGCGGCTGGAATTTATTATTACCAACGCCATTGGCATACATCCGATGGCTCTGGTGCAGTACGACCAGCTTACGGATGAAGCCGTGAAGGAAGAGATCAGTCACCTAACGCAGCAGTACCCCGATAAAAAGGAGTTTTTTGTGGATCAGCTAGCCCAGGCGGTAGCCTTGGTGGCAGCCAGTTTTTACCCTCGTCCGGTCATTGTCAGGATGAGCGATTTCAAAACCAACGAGTACGCAAACTTACTGGGGGGACGACCTTTCGAACCCGCCGAAGAAAACCCCATGCTGGGCTGGCGCGGTGCCAGCCGCTACTATGATCCCAGGTACCGTGAAGGCTTTCGTTTGGAATGCGAAGCCATGCGGCGCGTCCGCGACCAGATGGGCTTCACCAATGTAAAACTGATGATTCCCTTTTGCCGCACAATAGATGAAGGACATAAGGTACTTGAGGTGATGAAAGATTTTGGGCTTACACAACACCAAAACGGGCTAGAAGTGTACGTCATGGCCGAAATCCCCAGCAACATCATTCAGGCCGAGGCTTTCGCCGACCTTTTCGATGGTTTCTCCATTGGATCAAATGACCTCACTCAACTGGCACTGGGCGTCGACCGTGATTCCTCCACGGTGCAGGGCCTCTTTGACGAAAATGACCCAACCGTCCGGGAGTTGATTGCCCTGCTCCTCCGAAAGGCGCGCCTGGCCAACCGCCCCGTGGGTATCTGCGGCCAGGGGCCCAGCGACAACCCGGCCTTTGCGCGTTTTCTCGCAGAAGAGGGCATTCACAGCATTTCCCTCACGCCCGACGCCTTCCTGCGTGGGCTAACGACCATCGCTGAGGCCGAAGCCGCGGTCACGCTGCACGGCGTGTAGTGCTTCAAAAAAAGTCAGTAATGCCTCAAAGGGGTAGTCTTAATGGGCTATCCCTTTTTTTTAGGATCTTTTAGGTACTCTTTTAGAACTATAATTTCAAAAATCACCCCAAGTATCCCTACAAAAAAGCTCCCCTCTACCCCGGGGGCCAGGATAAAGAGGAGCGACAATTTATTTTGATAAATCGCCTGGGTACTTCCAAGTACCTACTGAATCAGGTACTCATTTCCCTGGTTGATCAACGCTTCGTGGACCTGGGGGTCGGGCGCGTAGAGTGCCAGCAACGGCACGCGGGGCTTGTAGGCGAGCTGGCGCGTCAGGCTTCGGTTCCAGAGGGCATCCAGCAGGGACTTCCGTCTCGGAACCGTCACTAGCAAATCCACGGCGTGGGTAGACAGGTAGCTTTCAATGCCGTGCTCCACCTTTTCGTCCAAGATAAAATGAGGCTCTACCTCCACCGTGGCCAGGGCCCGCCGGAGTTGTTGGCTGTACCACTCAAAGTCTTGCCCCAGGAGCACGGGCGTATGGTTATCCACGATGGTCAGAGCCGTGAGCCGGGCCTTTTTTCGGTCAATGAGCTCCTGAAGCGGCTGTAGTTTTTCCAGCTGCGTAAAGCTGCCGTAATCCAGCGCCAGCGTAACATCCCGCACCGGACGGCCCGTGGCACTTGAAGGCACTACCAGCACGTGCGCTTTGGCGTGGCGAATAAGCCCGGTGGCTACACTACCCAGCACTGGCAAAAAACCGGCGCCCGTGGCCCCCACCACCACGTAGTCGTAGGCCCGGTGGGTCAGGGCCCGCGTAACGGCCTCCACCGGATCACCCGGAGCCGTGAGGGTACGGTACGTGTGGTAGGCCGGCGTAGGCTGGTCGGTGAGCTCACTAAGTACCTTTTGCAGGTTTTCTTGCGCGGCCAGCACGCTTTCCTCCTGGAGCGGGGCCGTTTCGTACATGACATCCGGCAGCAGCGGATAGGCATGTAACAGGTCAAATTCGGCCGCCGTGTCGTAAAACAACACCTGGGCAAAACGAATGGCTCTTTTAGAGGCTTCCGAAAAGTCGGTCAGCAACAGTATCTTTTTCATAGCAAAGTAGGCTGTTTGGTAAGTAAAGTAACAGGTACTATTTCCCGGCTTGGAAAGCCATGGCGAGCTCCTTGCCCTTGCTGTTTTGCTCATGCAGCGTCCAGTGGCGGGTGTATTCGGTATCGTCCCAGGTGTAGCCCATTTTCCGAAGTACCTCTACCCGCAGTCCGAAGGTCTCCTGAAAGAGCCGTTCAAAATCACGGACCGACATGGCCGGGTCCACCGTCAAACGAGCCGAACGGTCGGTTGGGTCTTGCCACGCGCCCAGGGGTACCTGGCTTTGGGTATCGTCAACGAGCCCTGCCAACGGCGTAAAAAACTGTAACTTAAGGAAGGGGAAATGCCGTTCCCACCGTTGGCTCGCTTGTTGGGTGCTGTGTGCTGAGGTAAGTTCGAAGGGTTTCATAGGCAGCGAAATAAAGAAGTTGGTGCACTGACCATCAATCGACCCGAATTTCTTTCTCGGCCCAATAGTGACACTTGCCGTCCCACCAATTTAAGATGACGCTCCAAAGGCCCCGGCTCAGCGGCTGGGTCGACACGACCTGCCGGGGTTTTTGATCGGGCTTTACGGTGAGGCGCAGCTGCTCTCCGGGCCCCGATTGTTTTTGAAAAATCAGCTCGGCTTTCCTGAACGAATCGGGCAGGACAAAGGCCAATTGCTTACGTGTTGGTTCAAAGGTCATGGGTACTTCGGTTTAGGAGTGGCACTGAATGTACCACAAAGAAAGGCTCCTTATTCCCGCTTTTTCATGAGGCAAATTTCCTAAGTACCTGATTCTTGTCAGTTTGTACCAATACTACTAGTGGAGAATAAAATCAAAAACGCCCATAATTGAAAAACGGTCAACCGCCGCCAACACCCAACCGGCCGCTTCAGCCCAGTTGTCGTCCTGACGCCTTCAATAAGGGTACTTACTGGGGTGGTTTCGAAAAATAAAAAAACCGTTTTGTCTAATTTGAGGGTACTTTGCGGGTGTATCAAGGTACTTTGTCTAAAAAACACCACTACATGGGAGCTGTCATCATGGGCTTGCTGTACATCGGCGCGGGAATCAATCACTTCGTCAATCCCCGGTTTTACCTCAAAATCATGCCGCCCTACCTGCCTGCTCACGCGCTGCTGGTGAGCCTAAGCGGGGTGGCGGAGGTACTTTTGGGCGCGGCGCTGCTGGTACCTGCTACCCGTAGCTGGGCCGCTTGGGGTATTATTGTGCTCCTGATTGCGGTCTTCCCGGCCAACCTTTACATGGCTTACGGCGCGCCTTTTCAATCCATTTCGCCCTGGATACGCTGGGGCCGCCTACCGCTCCAGCTCGTGCTGATCGGCTGGGCCTACTACTACACCCGGCCGTAGGTACCTGGTCACCGAGGGCGCCGGGCTTAGGGCAAAGGGGACTTAGGCGTTCATGACATTATGGATCCAAAAAGCCCCGTAGACGAAGACAAAATGCCCCAGAAAAATGGTAAGCAGGTAGGGCCGTAACGCGAGCTGAGGAGGCCGGGGATGCAGCCGAAAGAGGCCGTACCACACACCGATGGCCAGTACCCCGCTCGCCAGCCCAAACCAAAAAGCAGTGCCGTAGCCCGAGTCTCCCACGCCCCACGCCCAAAGTACCCGGTACGCCAGCACGAAAAGTACCCCCACGGCGTAGTGCGCCACCGTGCCCACGCCAATCGCCAGCGGACGGTCCGAGAGCCCTCCGTCGGGGGTAGTTTGAAAGGTCAACATGGTACCTAGTACCTTCACCACTTTCAGTACGTAGGGTGTCAGAAACCCCAGTAGGTACATAAACAGCGTCATCAGAAAAGTACCGGCCAGGCCAGCGGTGACGATCACCAGCCAGTCGGAGGGAGTGAGGTGAACGGCCAGGGAGTAAGAGAGCATGGAGTGTGGGTTAAATGGGTTTAAGGGGTACTTTGGCCAAGTACCTTTTTGCCAAGTGGAAAAAACGCGTACCAAGGGCCGGTGGCAGGCAGGTACTTGGCGCAACGGCAGCCTGGCAAATGGTCCCTGTGCCAAGGTACTTTCGTCTCTTTTTGGTACCTTTGTGGCCTTAAAGGCTAACTCCCTTTCCCATGAAACAAACGCTTCAGCTCACGCTGCCGCCCGAAATAGCGCTGGACGAACCCGCTTTTCGGCAACACATCTTGGCGGACCTCCGCCTGCCCCCGGAAGCCACGGTCCGGAAATTGCGCCAGTCCATCGACGCCCGCAGCCGCCAGATCAAAGTAAACGTCCAGGCCGAGGTATTTGTCGGCGAAGTACCCCCACCCGTGATCCAGTACCAGCGTCAGTACCCCGACGTCTCGCACCGCCCGCAGGCCATCATTGTGGGCTGCGGCCCGGCAGGTATGTTTGCGGCGGTGCGGCTCATTGAGCTGGGCGTGAAGCCCATCCTGATCGAGCGGGGCAAGGACGTGCGCAGCCGCAGGCGCGACCTGGCGGCCATTAATAAAGATCACGTCGTACATCCCGACTCCAACTACTGCTTCGGCGAAGGCGGCGCGGGTACCTACTCCGACGGCAAGCTCTATACGCGCTCCAGCAAGCGGGGGGATATTCGACGGATTTTGGAAATCTTTGTGGCCCACGGAGCCAGCGAGCAGATCCTGGTCGACGCCCACCCGCACATCGGCACCAACAAACTACCCCAGATCGTGGCCGCCATGCGGCAGAGTATCCTGGACGCGGGCGGGGAAATTCACTTCGAAACCCGCGTGTCGGATTTTATTATTCAGGATAATGAAATAAAGGGCGTCGTAACGGCCGACGGCCGGGAATTCACCGGCGAGGGCGTTATTCTGGCTACTGGCCATTCGGCCCGCGATATTTTTGAGCTACTCCAACAAAAAGGGGTACTTATCGAGCCCAAAGCCTTCGCCATGGGCGTAAGGATCGAACACCCGCAGGCCGTCATCGACCGGGCCCAGTACCACTGCCGCACCGACCGCGGCCCCTACCTACCCGCGGCTTCGTACAGCCTCGTTACCCAGACCCACCACCAAGGTACCCAGCGGGGCGTGTTTTCGTTTTGTATGTGTCCGGGGGGCTTCATTGTACCGGCGGCCACGGCCCCCGGCGAGCTGGTGGTCAACGGCATGTCGCCTTCGCGCCGCGACTCGCGCTTTGCTAACTCGGGTCTGGTGGTGGCCATCACCGACGAAGACCTGAAGCCGTACCGGGCGTTTGGGGTACTGGCGGGGTTGCAGCTCCAGAAAGAGGTGGAGCAGCGCGCTTGCCAACTGGCCGGAGGCGGACAAACGGCACCCGCTCAGCGCGTGGCCGATTTTGTGCATAAAAAAATCTCCCCCCAGCTCCCCGAAACGTCTTACCAGCCCGGCCTGCTGTCGGCGGATATGTACGAGGTACTTCCCGGCCACCTGGCCTACCCGCTCCGCGACGGGCTGCGCGACTTTGGCCGAAAAATCAACGGGTACCTTTCCAACGACGCCCAGCTGATCGGGATCGAAAGCCGCACATCGTCGCCGGTGCGCATCCCGCGCGACCGCGAAAGCTGCGAGCACCCAGTGCTGAAGCGGCTCTTTCCCTGCGGCGAAGGTGCGGGCTACGCCGGAGGGATTATGTCGGCAGCTATGGACGGGGAGCGCTGCGCCGAGCAGCTTGTGAAGCACTGTGTCCAAAAAGCATTTTGATTGTCGGCAAAAAACTAGTAAAATTGGTGATTCAGCCAGTTTGCTTTTTTCAACCTATTTAAAATGTCCAGCCCATCTGACTATACCTTTGATGAATTTACCAAAAACCTGGCGCTTAAACTAAAAAATCCTTTGCCGGGCAATGCCGCACACGCCCGCATGATCTCGCAATCGAGGTTGCGGCTAGCCATGAAGCCCAACGAACGTACCCGCAAAAGCGCCGTACTCATTCTTTTTTATCCCTACCAGGGAGAAGTATACCTGCCACTGATCCTGCGCCCGGCCTACGACGGCGTACATTCCGGGCAAATGGCTTTTCCGGGTGGCCGCTACGAGCGCACAGACGAGAGCCTGATCCGGACAGCCCTGCGGGAAGCGCAGGAAGAAATTGGCATCCGGCTCACGGACGTGAAGGTACTGGGGCAGTTGACCGAGCTCTTTATTCCACCCAGCAATTTTTACGTGTTGCCCGTGGTCGCCACCATGCCTTACCGACCCGATTTTTATCCCGATCCGCGCGAGGTAGAGCAGGTACTGGAAGTAAAGTTTCGGGAAATGAGCGACAAATCCATCATCGGCGAAAGTGAAATTCAGGTGAGAGGGGTGCCCATCCAGGCCCCGCACTACCTGGTTCAGAGCTATAAAGTGTGGGGGGCTACCGCCATGATGATCAGTGAGCTTATCGACGTCATCGAATCCTGATCCGGGGGTAGGAATTTTCTAAAAATAGGCCAATAAAAAGCAAATTTGCCCGGCCTGGGACGTAACTTTTCTTGAAATTTTAGTATTTTTACTGAATGCTTAACCCTCAGTCTTTGTATAGTTAGTATGGATGAAAACGGCACTACGCCAAATATAGAAGATAGTGAATTGCACGATAAAGTACCCGTCTCGGGGCTTTACGAAAGTTGGTTTCTGGATTACGCTTCTTACGTTATTTTAGAGCGGGCCGTTCCGGCCATTGAGGATGGGCTCAAGCCCGTGCAGCGGCGCATCATGCACGCCCTCAACGAAATGGACGACGGTCGTTTCAACAAAGTGGCCAACGTGATCGGGTCCACGATGCAGTATCACCCCCACGGCGACGCCTCCATCAACGATGCCATCGTGAACCTGGGGCAAAAGGAACTGCTGATGGACACCCAGGGCAACTGGGGCGACATCCGCACCGGCGACAGCGCCGCCGCTCCCCGCTACATCGAAGTCCGGCTGTCCCGGTTTTCGCGGGAAGTCGTTTTTAACCCCGACACCACTACCTGGCAGCTGTCCTACGACGGACGTAAGCGGGAGCCCGTTACGCTGCCGGTGAAGTTTCCGCTGCTGTTGGCGCTGGGTGTGGAAGGGATTGCCGTGGGGCTTTCGACCAAAATTTTGCCCCACAATTTCTGCGAGCTGATGGAAGCGTCCATCGACATCCTGAAAGGCAAACCCGTCACCATCTACCCCGATTTCCAGACGGGCGGGTACATCGACGTGTCCAACTACAACGACGGGCACCGCGGCGGCAAGGTACGGATCCGGGCGCGCATCGAGGAGGAGGACAAAAAGATGCTGGTGATCCGGGATATCCCCTACGGCACCACCACCACCTCGCTGATCGACTCCATCATTAAGGCCAACGACAGCGGTAAAATCAAGATCAAACGCGTAGTAGACAACACCGCCGCCGAGGTCGAGATCCAGATCCACCTGGCGCCGGGCGTTTCACCGGATATTACGATGGATGCCCTCTACGCTTTCACCGAATGCGAGGCCTCCATTTCGCCCAATGCCTGTATCATCATTGAGGATAAACCCCACTTCGTGGGCGTGACGGAGATCCTGCGGTACAATACGCAGCAAACCGTGCAGCTGCTCCAGCGCGAGCTGGAAATCAAGCGGCTGGCGCTCCTGGAAAAAATCCTGCACGGCTCGCTGGAAAAAATATTCATCGAAAACCGGATCTACCGCGACATTGAAGAATGTGAAACCTTCGAGGCCGTCATCAAGACGATTGACAAAGGCCTGGAACCCTTCAAGCCGCAGTTTTACCGGGAAATTACGGAGGAAGATATCCTCACCCTGACCGAAATCCGGATCAAACGTATTTCGAAGTACGATGGCTTCAAAGCCGAAGAATTAATGCGGAAGTGGGAAGCCGAGCTGGCCGAAACCGAGGAAAACCTGGCCCATATTACCCGCTTTGCGATCGACTACTTTAAAGATCTGCTCAAAAAGTATGGCAAAGGGCGCGAGCGCCGCACCGTCATCCGGGCCTTCAACCAGATCTCGGCCAACGTGGTGGCAGCCAACAACCAGAAACTCTACGTAAACCGGGCCGATGGGTTCATCGGCTACGGGCTCAAAAAGGACGAGTACGTGATGGACTGCTCCGACATCGACGACATCATCGTCTTCCGGCGGGACGGCAAGTGCCTGGTTACGAAGGTGCAGGAGAAGATCTTTGTGGGAAAAGACATCATTCACTGCGCGGTATTCCTTAAAAATGACGAGCGCCAGGTGTACAACCTGGTGTACCTTGACGGCAAGTCGGGCGTTTCGTACGTGAAGCGCTTTCAGGTGACGGCCGTCACGCGCGACCGTGAGTATGACCTTACGCAAGGTACCCCGCGCTCCAAAATTACCTACTTTACGGCCAACGACAACGGCGAGGCCGAGGTAATAACAGTAAACCTGACGGCCCAAAGCAGTGCGAAGGTGAAACAGTTTGACTTCAACTTCGCCGATCTGCTGATCAAGAACCGCAGCGCGATGGGAAATATCCTGACCAAGTACCCCGTCCGGAAAATTACCCTCAAACAAGCCGGTGTATCTACCCTGGGAGGCGTGGACATGTGGTACAACCCGACCATCGGTCGCCTCAACCGCGACGAGCGGGGTACCTACCTGGGCAACTTCGAGGCCAAGGATCTCATTCTGGTGATTTACAAGGATGGTAGCTACGAGCTGACAAATTTCGACCTCACCAATCATTACGAGCCCAACGAAATAGTGCTGCTGCGGAAATTTGTTCCCGAGCGGGTCATTACGGCGGTGTATTATGACGGTGGTCAGAAGCTCCATTACATCAAGCGCTTCACCATTGAGACGTCTACCGTTGACAAGAAATTCGTATTTATCAGCGACGCCAAAGGCAGCAAACTACTCCTGGCCAGTACCGACCGACACCCCCGCCTGGAAGTGAAAGTACAAAAAAGTGCCAAAGATCCGGTGGCCAGCGAGCAGTACCTGGTGGAGGAAATCGTGGAGGTACGGGGCTGGCGGGCCATGGGCAACAAGTTGGCCGGAGAAAAGATTAAGGAAGTGCAGTGGCTGGAGCCTTTGCCGGAAGAAAAAGCCCCGGAAGTAGTAGCCCCGCCAGAAGAACCTGAACACGAAGCTGAGCCGCTCGAAGACGACGCCCCGGCTTCGTCTCCCCGGGCCATGAGCCTGGACGTAGAAGGCGCTGAAACAAAAAAAAGCCAGTTAGGATTGTTTGAATGAGATGCGTTTGTCGTTGTTTACATCAAGAAACCGTCATGGGGAGGCCATCTGGTTGGATCGGGCTTCCCCCATTTCCTTTTTGCGTGTGAAACTAATGATAAAACTCCTTTTTATTCTTTCCTTTTCCAGCGTCGTTTTTGTGCTGCTGTGCAACTATTGGATCGTGTACAGTACCCGCTCTCGCAGCTATTTTTCCGTTGATAAACTCCCTTCTAACGACGTGGCTCTGGTACTTGGCACCAGCCGTGGCAGCGAAGGCGGCAAGGTAAACCTGTACTTTAAGTACCGCATGGAAGCCACCGCTCTGCTTTTTAAAGAAGGTAAAATCAAGTACATTATTCTGAGCGGCAACAACGATTCGGAGTATTATAACGAGCCGCTGGACATGCAAAAGGCCCTGCTCGACCTGGGTATTCCCGAAGAAGTCATGACCCTGGACTACGCCGGTTTCCGTACCTTCGACTCCGTGATCCGTTGCAAGCAGGTTTTTAACCAGGAGAGCTTCACCATCATTTCCCAGAATTTTCACAACGCCCGGGCGCTCTACATTGCGCACCACGAAGGCATCAACGCCATCGCCTTTGCGGCGCAGGACGTCCCGAAGGGGTACTCGTTCCGTACGCTCATTCGGGAGTACCTGGCCCGGCCCAAGGCGGTGCTGGACGTCCACTTCATGCGCCCGGAGGCCGATCTGGAAACCAATCGGGAAATAAAAAGAAAAAAGAAGCCTTAACGGCAGCGGCTACTCCACGTACCGAACGGCGCTGCGGGGGTACGTCAGCAGGAGCTCCTCCCCTACGTTGAGCTTGGATTTAGCCGCATAAAAAGTCATCGCTTCCTGCCTGCCATTGTAGCACAGGTACTCCCAAAAACTACCCCGAAACCGCACCGCCGCCAAGGTACCCCGCCACGTTGCACGCGCGCTGTTTTTGGTTACCTTCACCCACTCGGGCCGCACAAAGTACTTCCCCGATTCTGGCCTTTCGGCGGGCAGCCAGTTGACTACGCCCGTTAGCTCGGCTACGTAGGCATTGGCGGGGTGGTCGTAGATTTCCTCCGGGGTACCTACCTGTACCAGCTGCCCGGCCCGGAGCACCGCCACGCGGTCGCACCAGGCCAGGGCGTCAGCGGCCTCGTGCGTCACAAAAACACAAGACAAGTGGTGGCGGCGACGAATACTCTGGATCGCCTCCAGAATAGCCTGCCGATTGCGGCTATCGAGGTGCGCAAAGGGTTCATCCAGCAGCAGTACCTCGGGGAGCTCGGCCAGGGAGCGCGCAATGGCCGTCCGTTGCTTCTCTCCGCCGGAAAGCAGTTTGGCTTTTTGATCCCGAACGGGACCAAGCTGGGTGAGTTCAAGCAGGTCCTCCACGCGCTCGTCGCGGAAGTCAGGCTCGTAAAAACGCAGCGCGTAGGCGATGTTCTCCCGGACGGTCTGGTTGGGAAAAAGTTCAAACTCCTGGTGAATGTGTTTGATGCCCGCGTGGCCCGCAATGAGTTGGGTACTGACGTCCGGCAGGCGGTCCCGCCCCAGGTACACCTCGCCCTCGTCGGCGTCGAGGAGCCGCGCCATGATTCGGAGCAGGGTACTTTTACCCGAGCCGCTTTCGCCCAAAATCCCCAGCCATTCGTTTTTTTTCAGGTCCAGCGAAATGCCGGACAACACCGTTTTGTCGTCGAAGCGCTTGGTGATCGCTCGTGCGCGTAGTACTGCCATGCCCCAAAGGTAAAGCCACGCGCGCTGCCGACCAAGTACCTACCTACTCTACCTTTCCTACCACCACGCTCGCCAGCCACTTG
This sequence comes from Rhabdobacter roseus, assembly GCF_014202275.1. Taxonomy (GTDB): domain Bacteria; phylum Bacteroidota; class Bacteroidia; order Cytophagales; family Spirosomataceae; genus Rhabdobacter; species Rhabdobacter roseus. Next base: position 628,376 of record NZ_JACHGF010000002.1, read on the forward strand.
ACGTGCCGCGCACCCGAGACCTTGTCGTTGGCGACCAGCAGCAGAAACGGCCCCGTACCGGCCAGGGGTTTCCCGTTTTCCTCTACCACTACCCACACGTGGTCGCCGGTGGGGTTGTTGTAGAGGTCCAGGTAGGAAAAAAGCGCCGTGTAGTCGTCGGTAGCCTTGGCGGCCACGTAGAGTTTCCCACGCTCTTTGGGGCTGGCAAAGGGTACTTCGGCCTGGTCGAGCAGGGTCCGCAACAAAACGCCCCGGGGCTTCACGAGCGTATGCCTCACCTCGCCCGACATCGTCACCACCTGGAAGTCTGGCAGGGTTTGCAGAGTACCCATTTTCAGGATGTCGCTCACAGTAAAGGTTTGGGAAGTTTTTACTAGTCCCGTTATTTGAAGGGATTGGGCATTTACTTTGATGAGGATGAGCCAAAGTACCCCTAGCGTAAAGCATGTTTTCATCGATAAGCGTTATTTTTTTCAAAATATAACGCTTATTTACTTTAAGTACCCTGCTCTACTATTATTTTTGAAATCTTGGCCGACTCGTGCGCCAGAAACTCCTGAAAGCGGTGCCTCAGCTCGGTGTAATAGGCTATGTACCCTTGAGCGGCGGGTGTAATCTTCGCGCCACCGCCCTTTTCGCCCCCCGTTTGGGTCAGAACGAAGGGGGTACCGGCCTGGGCGTTCATGGACTGGACCATCTCCCAGGCTTTTTTGTACGACATCCCCATTTGGTTGGCGGCTTTATTAATCGACCCCGACTGCTCGATCCGTTGCAGGAGCTCGACCCGCCCCGGCCCAAGAAACCGCCCTGCCTCTGTTTCGAGCCACAGGCTCCCTTTTACTTCCAAAGCTTCCATTCTTTTAAATAAAATGCGTTCATATAGTGGGCTAAGTTACCCAGAAGTTTCGTCAGTTCATTTTCGTCAAAGTACCTTGCAAACAAACGAGGCGGCTTCGCAGTTTGGGTAGTGAGCCATCCGGGCCTGGTTGGTACATCCGGCAGCCGTGGCACGTGCTCGTATCTATTCATTCCGATTTTTTAAAGTCTTTTATGGTTCTGGACGAAACCCGTCAGCAAACCTGGACCAACTGGTCGGGTAGTATACGCTTTACGCCTCAACGCATTGAGGTACCTCACGACGAAGAAGCCCTGAGTAGACTCATGAAGCTGGCGGCGGCCGAAAACCGCGTGATCCGGGCGGTGGGCTCCAGCCATTCGTGCTCGCCCATTTTCCAAACCAGCGACGTGCTGCTCTCGATGGAAAACTTTAAGGGCCTGCACGCCTACGACCCGCAAAAAGGCACCGCCACCGTAGGCGCGGGCATGACCGTGGAGGAGGTAGGCAAGGCGCTGCAAAAAGTGGGACTGGGCATGGAAAACACGGGGCACATCGACCAGCAAGCCTTAGCGGGGGCCATCAGCACGGGTACCCACGGGGCCGGCAAAAAACTACCGAACCTATCGGGGCAGGTAGTGGGCGTGCGCCTGCTCAACGCCCAGGGCGAGGCCGAGGAGTACACATTGGAAAAAGACCCCGCCATGATGCGGGCGCTGCGGGTGAGCCTGGGTAGTTTGGGTATCTTTACCCAAATCACGCTCAAGGTACTTCCGGCGTACCAGCTACACCGCCAGCAGTACTGCGCCAGCGTAGACGACTGCCTTGAGCACCTCGAGTGGCTCATGGAGTACAACCGCAACTTTTGTTTTTACTGGTACCCCCGCCGCGACGACGTCAGCCTGCGGCTCTGGAATTTGCCGGGGGAAGGTACCCAAAAACTACCCTTCCCGGCCACGCTTTATAAAGAAGAAACCGGCTGGGGCAAGGACGTACTACCCAGCGTGCAGGAGTTGCGCTTCAACGAGCTCGAGTACTCCGTCGACGCCAGCGTGGCCGTGGCCTGCTTCCAGGAGATCAGGCGGCGGATTCTGGAAAAACACCGATCTAAGGTAGCCTGGCGGGTACTTTTCCGGCCCGTGGCCGCCGACGACGTGTACCTCAGCAACGCCTACGGGCGCAGTACGGTGGCCATCACGATTCACCAAAACGCCACGCTGCCCTACGAGGAGTACTTCTACGACATCGAGCCCCTGTTTCAGGCTTACGACGGCCGCCCGCACTGGGCCAAAAAGCACAGCATGACCGCCAGCGGGCTCAAGCACCGCTATCCTGAGTGGGCGCGTTTTCAGGAAACGCGCAATCGCCTGGACCCGCAAGGGCTTTTCCTGAATAAGTACCTTCAAAACGTACTCATCGAGCCCTGAGGCACGTGGCAATTTTTAAAGTACCCTACGACCAACCTTTTTTATGACAACCGGAAGTACTCACTGGGCCCTGGCGGGCGGCCACATTCCCGCCGAAAGCAACGGCCCCGAGCCTGCCCGCACCAGCCGCGACGTACTGCACCTACTCAATACCGGCGATACCGAGGCCTCGGTGGAGCTGCTGATTTACTACGCCGACCGCGAGCCCATGGGGCCGTATCGCTTCAAAGTACCGGCCAGGCGCGTCAAGGTAGTTCGCTTCAACGACCTCATCGACCCCGAGGCCATTCCGCTCGCCACCGACTACGCCTGTACCCTCACCGCCAACCTGCCACTGGTAGTGCAATACACCCGGCTCGACACCAGCCACAACCCCCAGGCCACTGAAAGTACCCTGGCGGCCTACCCTATTGGCGGCTGAGGTATCTTTTTTTTGTGTGAATATTTTGCAAAAAAGGTACTTTCGCGCATGAACTTGTCCCAAACGCTGACCGTCCTGTCGTCCATGATTACGCCCGTGGTGCTAATCATGGCCAGTGGCTCGCTGATCATGACTACCTCGCAGCGCCTGGGGCGGGTCATCGAGCGCAGCCGTAAGCTCACCGACAAGCTCAAGGAACTCGTGAAAGATAACGTAGCGCCGGAGGTACTTGAAAAGGAAGGTACCATTCTGTTTGAGCAGCTCACCAAGTCGACGCAGCGGGCGCGGCTGCTGCAACAGGCCATGGCCACGCTCTACCTTACCTTGAGCATGTTCGTGGCCACCAGCATCACCATTGGCATTGTTGATATTGTCAACTCCAACTACACCTGGCTCCCCATTCTGCTCAGCACCATCGGAGCCGGGATGCTTTTTCACGCCAGTTTGCTACTCATCCGGGAGTCGCGCGTGGCGGTGTCGGCCGTCAACGAAGAGATGGACTACGCCCTGCTTTACTTTCAGCGCAACCTGCCCACGCTACCCAAGGGCCATAAAATGAAATGGTGGCGCAAAATCCTGACCCTCCAGCGTGCCCGTACCAACAAGGTACCTACTTCCTAAGGGTACTTTGTCGGTAGATTTCAGGTACCCCAGAAAAAAAATCATTTACCCGCCAAGGAAGCTAAACGGCTTTAACCCACAACGCTAAGTACCCTTTAGGTACCTTAAAAAGCTCCGTTGCAGTCATGAATTTTCGGGCCCTTCCAACGCTTTGCCCGGAAAGAGGGTCATTGTATCAGCGAGCGCGCCTGGAGGTACCTACTCTTGTGGCAAATCCTCAATGTGGGGAAAACACGGACAACCTGCATGCAGGCCAGCTAGGGAGGTCAAGTACCCGTCATTTTCATTTTTATTCATAGACTTACCAATGGACAATACGCATTTTAATCAGGATAAAACTATTTTTTTTCAAAAAAAACACCGTTCCTGCTTTTTGAGATTTGAAAAAAGTACCCCTTAGGCATAACTTTTATACTCAGTGAGTGCTATGCACTCCGGCCCTTTACTAAAAATAGTCTTTTTGCGGCTATTCCCCCATCCCTCCTATGACCGAAGCCTCTACACGTAGTAAAGAAGCTTAACCTACATCAGAAACGAACCTTACACTACTGGGTAGCGAGCTACCTGGCTGGCTGGCTGTTTTCTTATCAGTAACGCCCTGAGGGCATTAGGATACACTAAAAAAGAGCAATTAACATTTACGATCTATTATCTATGAAAAGTATCTCAGTCGTAATTCCCAACTACAACGGAAGGCATTTATTTGAAAAGTATTTTGAGCATAACTACCAAATATTCAAGTCATTACCTACCAACGTCCAGATCATCGTGGTTGATGACGCCTCCAAGGACGAGTCGGTAGCCTATCTAAAGGAAACCTACGGCGATAAAATTACCCTGATCGAAAAACCGATGAATTCGGGGTTTTCGGAAACCTGTAACATCGGCATTGAGCGGGCCACCAACGACCTCATTTTTTTACTCAATACGGACGTCAGTCTGGAGCCGGACTACTTCGAAAAACTCTACCGGTACTTTGAGTACGACGATACCTTTGGCGTGATGGGCCGCATCATTGGCATGGACGACGATAACATCCAGGAAGCCGCGCGCTCGCCCAAAATCCTGGGCCGTAAAATCAAATCCTGCGACTTTTTTCGCCTCAACGACAAAGAAACTTTCACGCCTACGTTCTATTTGTCGGGCGCGATTGCCCTCATGGACACCCGCAAGCTGAAAGCCATCAACGGCTTCAACGAAATGTTCAATCCGTACTACGGCGAAGACCAGGAGCTGTCGATCCGGGCATGGCGGCTGGGCTGGAAATGCTACTACGAGCATTCGGCCATTTGCCGGCACGAGGTATCAGCCAGCACCAAAGGCCACAACACCAAGCGCGCCATCAAGCAGATCCACTTCCGAAACCGCTACTACGTACACTACCTGCACCTCTACGGCATGGACCTCCAGCTGTGGCATCTACAGGTCCTTTTTTGTGATGTGCTGCTGGGCTTGTTGATGCTGCAAACCTACAAGGCCGAAGCCTACCTGGACGTGCTACGAAACCGGCGCGAGCTTAGCCAGAAGAAAAGCGCTTTTCATTTCCAGATGAAAAAGTACCGTTCCAACCTGGGCATTATTGAAGTGATCAATACCATTCGTCTCATGCTTAAGTACAAGGAGGTCGTAAAACTGTAAGGCTGGCCGGGTGGCTTCTTCTGCGCCTACCGTTTATCATTATTTTGGTCCGGAAGAAGCCACTATTCAACAGGCATTAGCCAAAATCCGTATCTTTGCGGCTTTACTTAGCTCGATGAAAACATACTTCCGCTTACTCTCTTTTGCCAAGCCCATTGAGAAGTTTGCCATACCGTATCTTATTTTTACCCTATTTGGTGTAATTTTTAGTACCCTCAACCTGGCCCTGGTTGCGCCCTTGCTGATGACGCTCTTTAACAGCAGCGCCGCCGAGGCCGAAATCCTGGCGGAGCCGGATAGCTGGCGCGACGTGCTCGGGTACCTCAACTACTACGCCCAGCAAGCCAGTATTATCTATGGCCCCTATGGTGCCCTGAAAATCGTGTGCGCGGTGGTGGTTATTTCGGTGTTGTTGGGCAATCTATTCAAGTACCTCTCCCAGCGGGTCATGGAAAACCTCCGGATCCACACGCTGCTCAATCTGCGCCGTCAGGTATTCAACAACGTCATGAACCTGCACGTGGGGTACTTCAGCAACCAGCGCAAGGGCGATATTATTTCCAAGATAGCCTCGGATGTGCAGGTGGTGCAGTTTTCGGTGACGGGTACTTTGCAGGTGGTTTTTAAGGAGCCGCTGCAGCTAATGGCGTACGTATTTATGCTGTTTGCTACCTCGTACAAGCTCACCCTTTTTGCCATTCTGGTCCTCCCGATTTCGGCCTTTGTCATTTCTAAAATCGTTAGCCGCCTGAAAGAACAGGCCACCCAGGCGCAGGAATCTTTCGGCGTGATGATCAGCTACCTGGATGAGGCGCTCTCGGGCATCCGGATCATCAAAGCCTTCAACGCTACCGAGTCCATCAAAGATAAATTTGACGCCGAAAACCTTAAGTACTCGGAGCTGGGGCGGAAGATGGCCCGGCGGCAACAGCTTACTTCGCCGGTTTCGGAGTTTCTGGGCGTAACGATGGTGACGATCATTGTCCTGTACGGCGGCTCGCTGATCATCGACAACCAGTCAGACCTCAGCGCGGCCGATTTCATTGCCTACATTGCCATTTTTTCCCAGGTGATTCGGCCCGCCAAAGCCCTCACCGACTCCTTCAGTACCGTCCACGCGGGCATTGCCGCCGGGGAGCGGGTACTTGACCTTATCGACGAGCAACCCCGCATTACCGACGCGCCCAACGCCAAGGTACTTAGCGACTTCCGCGAGGCCATCCGGCTAGAGCATGTTTCGTTTTCCTATCCGGGCCGGGCCGTTCTTAAAGATATTAATCTAGAAATACCCAAGGGCAAAACGGTGGCGCTGGTAGGGCCTTCGGGCGGCGGCAAATCCACGCTAATGGACCTTATCCCGCGCTTCATCGAGGCGGAAGAAGGCCAGGTACTGATTGATGAAACGGATATTCGCCAGCTCAGGATGGAGTCCCTCTGGGACCTGGTCGGGGTGGTGAATCAGGAGTCGATGCTTTTCAACGATACCATTTTTAACAACATCGCCTTTGGTGCTCCGGAGGCTACCCAGAAAGAGGTAGAAACCGCCGCCCGCATTGCCAACGCGCACGAGTTTATTTTGCAAACCGAGCGTGGCTACCAGACCAACGTCGGCGACCGGGGCGTGAAGCTCTCCGGCGGGCAGAAACAGCGGATCAGTATTGCCCGGGCCGTACTGAAAAACCCACCCATCATGCTGCTGGACGAAGCAACCTCGGCTCTGGATACTGAATCCGAAAAGCTGGTGCAGGAAGCCCTGAACAACCTGATGAAAAACCGTACTTCGCTGGTGATTGCGCATCGGCTGAGCACCATTCAAAACGCCGACCTCATCGTGGTGCTGGATGATGGCCGGATCGTGGAGCAAGGTACCCATACCGAGCTCTTGGCCCGGCAGGGACTCTACAAAAGGCTCGTGGATATGCAACAGTTTGCGGAAGTATAGCACGAGTCTTAAGATTTGTAGTGATTTAAGCAATGCCTAAACAAAGATTTCTGAGGTAATATTCTTGGCAAATTTTGGCCATAGGTAACGTAAATTCAATATATTTGACAATGGGTAAAGAGAGAGTTTGGGAGCAGGATTTTATAATTGATAGATTGACAAACTCAATCATCAATACTATATCTGGAGATACTTTCCCTACCGAAGTGAGTCACCTATCCAAAAATGATTTAAAGAGTATAAGCAAAAAAAAAGGTTGGAATTTTAATTGGAGATCAGAGTTCGATGATCTAACAAAAGAAGTCTATAAACTGACTATCGTTAATAATCCGAACATCATTCAAGGGCTGCTAAGCATTACCGTTGAGGCGGATCACCTATTTATGAATTTGCTAGAAAGTGCTCCCTTCAACATTGGGAAAGACAAACTTTATGAAGGCGTTGCAGGGAACCTAGTTGCGTATGCTTGTAAAGTATCTTTTCAAAAAGGTTTTGAGGGTTACCTAGCGTTTACGGCTAAAGTACAGCTGATCGAACATTACGAAACGACCCTTGGCGCGTATCATTTCCGAAATCAAAGAATGATTATTGAAACCGAACCTGCTAAATTTTTAGTAGAAAAATATTTTAAAACCTAAGGCTATGGGATTAATAAGAGAACCCAAAGGTGTCGATTTCATTATACAAAGTCCACCTTTGACCGATGATGAAAAAAAAGAAATAAGTGCGTTTATAAAAAAACGCAAAGAAGAAAAAGAGGCTTCGGTTCTTAAAAAAAGGAACACGAAGTTAAAAGCTTAACGGGATGCTCTACAAACGCTCGTCAGTACCTTCCATTTGCACAACGGAATAATCATGAATGTGTCCCCCTTGATTTCCGTGGCGCTATGTACCTACAACGGAGCAAAATTCCTTAACGAGCAGCTGGATTCCCTGGTCGGCCAGACGTACCCCAACCTGGAAATTGTGGCGGTAGACGACGGCTCATCGGATGGTACTTTGGCCATTCTGAACCAATACGCCGCCAGGTACCCATTCCTGCGGGTACATCAAAACGAAACGAACCTGGGTTTTAACCTGAATTTTGAGAAAGCGCTCAGACTCTGTACCGGTGACTACCTGGCCATCAGCGACCAGGACGATGTCTGGGACCCTGAGAAGCTGCGGCTGCAGTTTGAGGCTCTGGGTACCCACCAGCTCATCTACCACGACTCGGCGTTTGTGGACGAAAGCGGCGCGAGCATTAGCTACCGCGTGTCGGACAAAATGGCTTTTTACCGAGGCGACCGGCCAGAAGTATTTCTGTACCTCAACTGCGTTTCGGGCCACAGCGTATTGCTGCGAAAATCGGTGCTGGACCACGCCCTACCGCTACCGGCGGCTTTTCCGAAAGGCTACTACTACGACCAGTGGATCACGTACATCGCTACCGGCTTGGGTACTATCACCTACCTACCCCAATGCCTGGTCAAGTACCGGCTTCACCACCAAAACACCACCGACATGCTGGCCCAAAAACAGCAAAAGCGCCCATTGGAACAGAAAATCAACGCGCTGAAGGAGGAAAGCGAGTGGCTCCGCCTGTGCGCGGGCAAAGCCCCGGCCAGCGCCGCGCCTCTAGTGGAGAAGCTCTACCGGCAAAGTCTGAAACGAAACGCGAGCTGGGGGTACTTTCCCTACGGCCTGACAATCTGGAAACACCGGCGAACGTTACTTTTTTTGCTAAAAAAGAAAGCTATAAGCAAGTTTTTCTTCACGCTACGCAAGGTGTGGGGTATCCCGGCCAAGCGCCTTTTGTAATGTACCTTTCTGCGTGATGTATGCAAAATTTACCCTTGATGTCTACTGAAACTACCCCTGCCCTGCCCCTGGTGTCCATTGCGCTCTGCGTGTACAACGGCGAAAAGTACCTGCGGGCGCAACTCGATACGCTGGTACACCAAACCTACCCCCACCTGGAGATTGTGGCCGTGGATGATTGCAGCCGTGACGCGTCGGTAGCGATCCTGAAAGAGTACCAGGAAAAGTACCCCTTTCTGCGCATTAGTGCGAACGAAAAAAACCTGGGCTACACCAAAAACTTTGAAAAAGCACTGACGCTCTGCCGGGGCGAACTGCTGGCCCTGGCCGACCAGGACGACGTCTGGGAGCTGGACAAAATCCGGCTTCAGGTACAAGCGCTGGACTCTAACCTACTGATCTACCACGACTCGGCTTTCCTGAACGAAGCGGGCAAGCCCGTGCATAAGAAAATGTCGGACATCATTCGGTTGTACCGCGGCAACGAACCCGAGACCTTTCTGCTCTTCAACTGCGTCTCGGGCCACAGCTGCCTGTTCCGGCGCGCGCTCCTGCCGTACATCCTGCCGTTTCCGGTTGAGTTTCCCCACGATCAGTGGATTGCCTACGTCGCTACCAACCTCGGTACCATCGACTTTCTGCCCCAGTGCCTGGTGGGCTACCGCCAGCACAACGCCAACTCCACGGACATCCTGAACCGACGCAGAAAAATTGACAAAAAATACCACGAAAACCGCGACCTGGCCAAGCTCAGGCGCGACCTCAAATGGATCAAACAATGCGCCACGTTCCGGGCCAATAAGAACCAGGCCTTTCTGGACGAATTTGTCTGGCTCTTTGAAGAGCGCCTTGCTTCGTTTTTCTCCTTCCGCTACGCGCGTTTGATTCAAGCGCATTACGAAAAGCTGTATTTCATTCCGTATAAACGCAATACAACCAAGGGGGGCTTTGTGCGTCGGCAGGCGTGGGGGCTGCGGGCCAAGCTACTTTGGGAGCGCTACGTGGCGTCTTTGCCAAGCCTGTTTGACTAAGTACCAATACATTTTCAGGAAAAAACGCGGGCTCATCCGCTCAGAAGGCAGGCTGTTGATGAGCATCCGCTGCACCTCTCCGAACAAGTACCCCCCGTCGAGCATTTCTTCGATCTTGTTTTTAAAGGCCCTTTTTTCGATGAAGTACCTTTCCCGCTCCGGAATCTCGGAGGTCGTGGCGGGCAGGTACTTGCTCCATTTCTTATGTAGTTTCAAGATCTCGTCCTGCCATTTTTTGTCAAAAGTACCCTCCGAAGCGTGCCGGATCAGGATGTCGTAGGTGACAACGATTCTGTATTTTGCCAGGATAAAAACCGACAGGCAGTAGTCGAGATCGTAGCCGTGAAAGTACCTCAGGAGCTGGGCGTCGAAGGGGTACTTGAGGGCCAGCTCCCGGCGGGTACAAAACCACAGCCCATCCACGCAGGGTACTTCACTCAGTACCTCCCGGTGCGGGTTGTGGTAGGCGTGCACATCCGGCAAGCGCTGGTGCTTGTAGCCCTGGATCACGTTTTGATAGGACCTATCGTCTGAGTGGAACTCCAGACAGTACCAGCCCATCGGGGCCAGGGCCTTGTACCCGCCACCGGCTACGCCCACCACACCTACCTGGCTATTTTGCGCAAAAATCTCAAGTACCTTCCTACCCCAGTTGGGCGTCCTGAACTCCAGGTCTTCGTGCATGAAGCAAAGTACCTCGTAGCGGGCTTGCCGGGCTCCCGCGTTGTAGATTTCACAAATTCCCTTTTCTCCGTTTGGGTTCGCGAACGCAATGACCTCGTAAGGTACCCCGATGGTTCTTTCTATATTCTCCTGGACCTGAGCCAGGTCGTCGGCGTTGGCCGAAGCGATAATGATGGATAGCATGGATGGGTTGGATCGTAATAGGTACAGAGGCTAATCTACCTGTGCATGTGCAGGTACTCTTTTAAAAACACTGTTCCAAAGTTACTGAATATATTCCCCCGAACATCAAAGCCATAGCTCGAAAAGAGGCCTGGGGGTACTTGTGGCGTGCATGAGGTACTTTCCGCACGGAGAACTCGGTTGGCCTGGCGTTTCCACCTGCGGGTCAACTTTCTAAGAAAATTATTAGAAAGAAGCAGGTAACTGTTGTAAAGTACCTCGTCAACTATCAATTTTGCATTCAGAATTAACCACCGGATTTTCACATGACAATCTGGTACTTTTAACGCTGTGCTATTTATCCCACCATTTTTCAAATAAGCATGTTTAAAAACTACCTCGGGCCTACTTTGTTGTTTGTGCTGCTATCGGGTACCTGCTACGGCCTTCTTCTCTTTTTGTTCCATTCGTACCCACCGGGTACTCTCCCTCGGAGCTTCCGGGTCTGGAGGGATTCAGGCCAGTCACTAGAAAAGCAGCTCTTCCCGCGCTTTGTCCCCGCTACTCATTTCTGGAAGTGTACCAGCTAGAGTTTTTCTACGGCTAGGCCTCGGAAACCCACTCGGACCAATAAACGAAATCCCTTTAAACGAATCATTTTTCAACTACAATAGTAACCCTCTATCATGAAAACAACTTTCCTCTTCTGTGCATTTTTTTTAATTGTGTTTGGTAGTTTTTGCCAGGCTCAAATCCCAAATTCGAACCCAGACAGCGCGCCGGGCCCTTTGTACGAACTCAAGAGGCCGGAAAATCTCTACGTGAAAGGACAGATTGAAGCCGAGCGAAACTACACCAAGTACAAAGGAGCAGGTACGGGTACCCTCCTTACCAGCCTGGTCTCGCCGCTGGTAGGGCTCATTCCCGCGATTGCCTGCTCGGCCACGCCTCCTAAACTCAGCAACCTGGGTTATCCGGATGAGGAGCTATTTAAGCAGCAAGAGTACTACCTGGGCTACACTGAGAAAGCCAAGCGCATCAAAAAACGGAAAGTATGGACCAATTGGGGCATTGGCTTAGGGGTGAATATTGTGGCCGTAGTACTATTGAATAGCGGTAGATAGTACATAAGGGTAAAGTACCCCTTTGCTCAGGCACCAGCCACCGCAAGGGTAGTTTTTGGCTGCCAGCGAATTGTTTAGAGTACATGGAGGAGAATACTTGGCTGATTTGGATCAGCCAAGTATTCTCCTTAACATTAGAATTCGGCCTATTTCAATGCTGGAAAGGTACTTGTCTACTTGCGAACCGGTAAAAGCGGCTGCTTCTGTGGCTTAGGAAATAGCGCCCTACTTACTTCTTTTTGGACTTCTTCTCTTTTCATTCCCCGAATTTCGGAGAATTTATTAAGTTAGGGACCTCATCCAAACGAGTATTCCTATCCTATGCGCCTCCTGTTCGTTTTTCTGTTCCTGGCTGCTTCATCGGGCTTCGCCCAGCCAACCCAACGATCGTCCGTCGAAACTACCCGGCGGGCCATTCGGCAGGATGTACCCATGACGAACTCCATCCGGAAAGCCCTGGCGGCCGGCACGCGTAATTTTTCGGGCAAGCCCGGGCCCAACTATTGGCAGCTCGAAACGGATTTCACGATCCAGGCCAGCCTGGACCCAAGTACCCAGACGATCACCGGCACCGAGAAAATCCGGGTGCATAACCATAGTCCGGACGACCTCAAAAGCCTGGTATTGCGCCTGGATCACAATGTGTTTCGGGCCGAGGTACCTCGTGGTGCCTCCACCCCGGCCGAAACGACCGAGGGTATGGTCGTAACTAGCATCAAGGTCGCCGGGCGCGCCATCAATCTAAAGTCGGCTCCGTCGGGCCGAAATGCCGCGCCTCCGCCCGGCGTTTATAACCTGGAGCAAACCGTGGCAACGATTCTGCTGCCCGACCCGATCAAGGCGGGCGGCCAGGCCGAAGTGGAAATTGCCTGGCGTACCAAACTACCCGGCGGGCCCAACGGCAGGGGCCACCGCATGACGCAACGCTTCGACAGCACCCTTTTTCAGCCCACGCAGTGGTTTCCCCGGCTGGCTAAGTACGACGACCTGCGCGGCTGGGAAACGAGCCCCTACTTGGGCCCGTCCGAGTTTTACAACAATTTTGGCCGCTACGACGTACGCCTCACGGTACCCGCCGGATGGATTGTAAGTGGGACGGGCGTGCTGCAAAACCCCGACGAGGTACTGACCGAAACTACCCGTAAACGTTTGGCCAGGGTACTTGATTCTAACGAAGAGATTACGATCGTGGCAGAAAAAGAACGAGGGCCCGGCCAAGGTACCGCCGCGGGTACCCAGCTCACCTGGCATTTCGTGGCCGACCGGGTCAATGATTTCGCCTGGGCTACTTCCAAAGACTTTGTTTGGAAAGCTACGCGCGCTACCATTCCCGGCCGGGGGCCTATCCCCATTCATATGGTTTATGTACCCGAAAGGGCAAAACTCTTTGAGCGAGCCGGACAAATTACCCGCCACGCGCTGGAATTTTATTCGGCCCTCTGGGCTCCCTATCCGTTCCCGCAGCTCACGCTACAGGACGGCCCCAGTGCGGGCATGGAGTATCCGATGGTGATCAACTCCAACCAGGGCGCGGCTGATCACGAGACGGCGCACCAGTGGTGGCCCATGATGGTTGGTACCAACGAAACGCGCTACGCCTGGATGGACGAAGGCTTGAACCAATACATGAATATCCTCTCGGAGGCGGATACAAAAGGGGTACCTTACAACCTGGACGGGCTGGGCCAAAGCTACGGCCGCATGAGTGGCGACGAAAACGAAGCCCCGCTCATGTGGAGCGCCAACGACGCGGGCAGCGGCTATCGGTACCAGACGTATGTCAAAACACCGCTGATGCTATCCATGCTGGGAGGCATCGTGGGCGATGAGGCCGTCATCAAAGCCATGAAGGACTATACGCAGGCCTGGAGCTTCAAGCATCCGTCGCCCTGGGACTATATTTTCTTCATGAACCATGCGTTGGGCCAGAACCTGGAGTGGTTTTGGTACTACTGGCTCTGGACCACGGAGTCGGTGAATGGCTCGATTCAAGCGGTAAAAACGGACCGGGGTACTACCACCGTCACGGTACATCAAGCGGGCGAAATGCCCTCGCCGGTGGTACTACAAGTGGAGTTTGAGCCGGAGGGACCGGCGATCAAAGCGCTACCCAACGCCCAAATGATCAATGCCACCACGGCCCTCGTGACCTGGCCGGTTTCCGTGTGGTTTGATGGCAGCCGCACCTTTGAAGCCTCCCTGAATTTTGGCAATCGCAAAATCAAAAAGATCACCTTCGACCCGCACCGTCGTTTTCCTGATTCTGATCCCAGCGACAACACCTGGCCGAGGTAAGGGGGGGTAGAACACAAAAAAAGGGTTAACTAATCGATAGTTAACCCTTTTTCATTTTAAAGTACCCGGAGCCGGAGTCGAACCGGCACGAGTGTAACCTCATTGGTGTTTGAGACCAACGCGTCTACCAATTCCGCCATCCGGGCTTCTTTGCAAGCATTGGGAGTGCAAAAGTAGATAGAAAAAGAGATTTGTCAAGTTCTGCCTCCAAATAATTTACCCTATTCGTAACGTAGCGCCTCGATGGGGTCCAGGCGGGAGGCTTTGATGGCCGGATAGATGCCCGAAATTACCCCTACCAGCACGCACACCGTGATACCCATCGCCATCCAGAGCCAAGGTACCACGAAGCCACTGCTGTCGCTAATGGTGGTTGAAATCAGGTTGCCAATAAGGATTCCCAGCAAGAGTCCGCCCAGACCGCCAATGATGCAGATCACGATGGCCTCGATCAGAAACTGGAAGCGAATTACTTTGGGCGTGGCCCCCAGCGACTTCCGAATGCCGATTTCGCGGGTACGCTCGGTCACTGACACCATCATGATGTTCATAAGGGCAATGGAAGCCCCCAGCAAGGTGATGATTCCGATCCCGAAGCCACCGATGCGCAGGTAGCCGCTAATATCCTCGAAGTCTTTCGCCAGGGCATCGGCCCGCTCTATCTCAAACGAATCCGGCTGGCCCAGCCCGTCTTCCCGGATGCGGCGCATGAGGCCGCGCGCTTCTTCAATGATATACTCGCTATCCTGAATATCCGGGGCGGAGGCGGTGATGTTGAAGGTGAGGGCGCGGTTGGCCGCCAGTCCCCGTCCCGTTTCGAGGGGCAGGATCACGATCCGATCCGAGCCGGTACCCCCGCCCAGTGATCCTTTCTTTTCCAGCACCCCGATGATCTTAAATTTGGCTCCCATCAAGGTTATTTCCTTGCCCATCGGGTCAGTATTCTGGAACAGGTTGGTCACCAGTTCGCGGCCCAGAATGGCTACGTTGAGCGAATTGTCCAGGTCATTTTTATTGAAATTCCGGCCCAAATCAATTTTATAGGCATTGATACCGAGGTACGATTCGTCGGCCGCAACGACGGAAACGTTGGGGTTGGTTTTACGGGAAAGGTACTTGACCTGTACGGCCCCGCCCACTGGGGCCGACAAGGACACCGTAGCGTTGTACTCTTCGCTGAAGCGATCCGCAAAAGAGACCGCCTGGCGGTAGTTAATTACTGGATAACGTTTGGTAGACCGGCCCGCCGAACGCCGCCCCTGGTACTGAAAGTTGCGCACCGTGAAGGTGTTGGCTCCCAGGTCGGCAAAACTACTATTCACGGAATTCTGAATGCCGTCGATGGCCGTGAGGATACCCACGAGCGAAGTAATACCGATGGCAATAATCATGGCGGTCAGGACCGTACGCAGCGTATTAGCCTTGATGGAGCGGAGCCCTTCGGCAACATTTTCTTTCACATTCATAGGCTAGTAGTGCTTTCTTTGCACAATATTTGTTTATATTACGTTATAACAAGAATCATTAATCAAATAGTACGGTAAAGCTGCAAACGATGCGTGAAAGAATCAAACCAATGGTACGGCTGTTTATTCCGTTTATCATTTTTTTAGGGCTTTCGGGCCAGGCCTGGGCCAATCGGCTCCTGATTCCCATGGATATGTCCCAAAAAAATCACCTCAAGGCGTACGGAATTGCCTACTGGATCCTGAAATCCTACGAAACCGAAATGGATTGGCTCCTTAACTACCGCGGTGGCAGCTTCATGGTTCCTTTCAATCAGCGCTTCGCGACCGAAATGACCATCCGGGGTGTTAGCTACGAAGTCATTTCTGAAGGGCAGGCCAGTCAGATCCTGGCCGAAGTGGCGGCACCGGATGTCAACATGGACGCCGTGAAGCTACAGAAAGCCCCCAAAGTGGCGGTGTACTCGCCCAAGTCCAAACTACCCTGGGACGACGCCGTGACGCTGGTGATGAGCTACGCCGAAATACCGTACGATGTGGTCTATGACGACGAGGTACTGAACGGCAAGCTGCCCGAATACGATTGGCTGCACCTGCACCACGAAGACTTCACGGGCCAATTTGGGAAATTTTACCAATTCAAAGACTACCCCTGGTACCGCGAACAAAAACGCGAAGCCGAAAGTACCGCCGAAAAACACGGATTTAGCAAAGTACCTTTGATGAAACTGGCCGTGGCCAAAAAAATAGCCGAGTTCGTGTCGGGCGGGGGGTACATGTTTGCCATGTGCAACGCCACCGATACCTACGATCTGGCCCTGGCGGCCGAGGGGGTGGACATCGTAGAGGCCATGTACGACGGCGATGCCGCCGACCCGAACGTCAACAACAAGCTGGATTACAGCAAGACGATGGCATTTCATAACTTCAAAGCCATCACGAATCCCTACCAGATTGAGTTTTCGACCATCGACAACCAGCCGGAAGAGCGCCAATTGAGCGAATCGAGTGATTTTTTTACGCTCTTTCAGTTCTCGGCCAAGTGGGACCCCATTCCCACCATGCTTACCCAAAACCACCAAACGTTGATCAAAGGGTTTCTGGGCCAAACGACGGCTTTCAAGAACCAGTACATCAAGCCGGAAGTAGTGGTGATGGCCGAAACCAAAAATGCGGGCACCGGGGAAGCCAGGTACATTCATAGTACCTTCGGGAAGGGCTTCTTTACCTTCTACGGCGGGCACGACCCCGAAGACTACCAGCACCGCATCGGTGAGGAACCCACGGACCTGAACCTGCACCCGACCTCGGCGGGGTACCGGCTGATCCTGAACAACATATTGTTCCCGGCGGCAAAGAAGAAAAAACTCAAGACCTAGACTATCTCTAGGTACCTGGAGGTGGCATGAAAGTACCTACTGCAGGCGGTACCACTCGCGTGGATTACTGCGGGCTTCTACCCGACGCTCAATGTCGTCGGGTAGGCGGGGGAAAAAGTCAATGCCCGTGAGCCGCTCCACCTCGTCGATGGAAACTACGAATTTGTGCAGGGGTAGGTCCGAGCCCTCGTTCTTCATCAGGAACGCAATGCCTTTGACGTAGGGCGGATTCACGTACAAAACTACCTTGTAAAATTGCTCCGGCACGGCCACGCGGTTTAGCCGCCCAATTTCCTGGAGGCCAGGCTTCAACACGGGCCCCGTTACGACGTATATTTTATCGTACTTGTAGGCCCAGGCCCGCACGAGCTTTTCCAGCTCACTCCACACGCCCCGGTTGAAGGCGGGATCCTGCGGGCTGACGTTACTCATGTAAAACGATTCTTTCATGGCCTGCGACGAATTCTTAAAATCGGCCGCCGGAGCCAGGTGTCCGCGGTCGTAGCCGCTGCGGGTGTAGTCGGCCGTGACGGCCGAGCCGCTCTTTACTTCGGGGTCGTTCAGGAAAACGTTTTCCCGGGCTTCTTTTCCCTGTATTTGCTGCGCCGTAAGTACCTGGGCTACCCAGGCCGCCTGTTCGTATTTTTCAAAGTACTTCAACGTATAGCCAGTCCGGCGCACCAGCTGGTCACTAGGGGTGGTGGCGGGCAGAAAAAAATCCCGCTGGTTGGCAATTCGGGCCAGTTCCAGTGCTTCGGCGTCGGTTGCTTTGGCACTAGGTACCTCCGCCGGGCTGGTAGGTACTTTGCGCTCCGGGCGCGTATCGGTGGCTACGTTGTCGGGCTCGCTGGCATCAGGGGCGTCAGGTACCTGGGCGGGCTCCGGAGCTTTGTAGGGGTTGTCTTTGGGCCGTTCGGTCGTGAATATAGATTTAACATCCGTCCAGAACTTCACGACGGGTTGGGTTTTGCCGCCGTAGTGCAAGAAAAGCCCGACGACAAAAAAGATTAGGAGCAGGATGAAAGAATTGGTGTTCCACCGGAATCCCCGGCGCTGGAAGTGGGCCATAGCTGTGCGTGACTATTTTTTCACAAAGGTAGGTGTTTCCGTAAAACCTCTTACTACCTGGCCCATTCCCATAAAAAGAGCCGCCACCCGTGGGTAGCGGCTCCTTGGCCACAACGAAAAACCAGCTTATTATTCAGCCTTCTCGTTGATGCTCTCGATGGCCAGGTCATTCAGCAGCTCATCGGTATCTTTTTCTTCTTCCAACGTTTGGGCTAGCAGATCAGCTACTTCGCTGTGCCCGAGTTGCTCGGCGTAGCGGCGGGCGGTTCCGTAGCCCGAAATTTCGTAGTGCTCTACCCGCTGGGCCTCGGCGATCAGCCCGGCGTCCATCACGGCGTCTTCGGCGTCTTCTTTCAAAAACTCCGACGCCTCCTTGATGAGGCCTTCCATGGCTTTGCAGGTTTCTCCTTTAGGATTCACTCCCAGTATCTCGCAAGCTTTTTCCAGGCGTTCTTTCTGCTCTTGGGTTTGCTGATAATGCGTCTCAAAAGCCTTTTTCAGTTTTTTGTCCGTCGCTTTATCCATCATTTTGGGCAATGCAGCCAAGATTTGGACTTCAGCGCTGTACAGATCTTTGAGCTGGTGTTCCAGCAAATCGTCCAATGTTTTTAACTTGCTCATGATTTCTTTAATTTTTTAGTTTGCGAAATGGTTTAGGGCAATTAGCGCCGCTGCATTTAGTTTGTAAACAACCATTCCCGTGCATTCCCGGATTCCGGCAAAAAAAATGACAGGCACTTTAAAACCTTCACCATGAGCGCTCTATGCCCCTCAGGGGTACTTACTCACTTTGAAATATTCAAATCAACAAGCAGTGACATGATTTTTATAGCTTGCTCCAGTGCCAATACTTTGCCCCAGCCCACCACGTACTGGGCAAGTAGTTTGAGGAAAAAAAACACATACAAAAAATATTGACTACTCTACCTTTGAAAATAGCACTGCTACTACCCCCGGGAATTAATAAAGCAGGTACTTTAGACCAAACCCCGTGCAGAAGCACGGCTTACTCGACCTCATGCAGCTAGTCATTATAGGAGGAGGTGCGGCGGGTTTCATGGCCGCCATCACCGCCGCCGAAAAGTACCCCGCCGCGGAGGTACTTCTACTGGAAAAAAACCGAACGGTACTCAACAAAGTACGGGTGTCGGGCGGCGGGCGCTGCAACGTCACCCACGCCTGCTTTGACAACCGCCGCTTCGTGAAGCAGTACCCGCGGGGCGAAGCGTTGCTTAAAAAGCTCTTTGCGCAGTTTGACGCCGCCGCCACGGTGGAGTGGTTTCGGCAGCGCGGGGTACTTTTAAGTACCGAGCCCGACGGCCGCATGTTCCCTACCACCAATTCCTCCGAAACCATCATCGACTGCCTCCAGCGCGCCGCCCGGCAGGCGGGCGTGCGCATTCGCACCAGTGCGGGGGTACGCTCGTTCAGCTGGTCGGATTCGCCCCAAGGTACCCGCTTCGCGCTGAATATGCTTGACGAAAGTACCCTCCCGGCCGACCGGCTCATCATTGCCAGCGGCGGCCATCCGCAGCGCAGTGGCTTTGAGTGGCTGGGCCATGCCATCGAGGAGCCCGTGCCCTCGCTCTTTACCTTCAACGCCCCGGACAGCTACCTGCTGCCGCTCTCGGGCGTGGCCGTGCCCGACGCCCACGTGAGGCTCATCGGTACCCGGCACGACTGGCGCGGGCCGGTGCTGCTCACGCACTGGGGCTTCAGCGGTCCGGCTATTCTGAAGCTTTCGGCCTGGGGCGCGCGTGAGCTGGCGGCGGCAAAGTATCAATTTGGCATAAAAATAAACTGGCTACCGGAGCAGAACGAGGAGCAGGTACGTACCTTTTTGATCCAGGAAAAACAAAGTACCCCCCGGCAGCAAATCAGCTCCCACGCCCGCTTCGGGCTGCCGCTGCGGCTGTGGAAGGCTTTCGTGCAACGTGCCGAGATAACGGATAGCCTGCGCTGGATGGACGCTCCGCACAAGGTACTTAACCGCCTGGCCGACCTCCTGACCAACAGCCAGTTTGAGATCCGGGGCAAAAGTACCTACAAGGAAGAGTTCGTAACCGCCGGGGGCGTGAGGCTGTCGGAAGTACATACGGATACGCTGGAGAGTAAGCGGGTGCCGGGGCTTTTCTTTGCCGGGGAGGTACTTGACGTAGATGGCATAACGGGTGGCTTTAATTTTCAGAACGCCTGGACCACCGGCTACGTGGCCGGTATGAACGCCGGAAAAGCCGCAGGGGTACTTTAAGATTGAAAAGCCGTACGTATATTGAAACGATTTTAATGATTGATCCCCTAACCTACCCTTTTTTATGAACCGAAAGTACACCTTGGGCCTGTTGCTGCTTGGCTGGCTCGCCGCTTTTCCGCTCCTGGCCCAACCCGTCGAACGCTACGTCAAAGTGATCGTAGCCCCCGATCGCCCCGACTGGACCTACCGCGCGGGCGATAACGTCAAATTTACGATCACGGTGCTGCAAAACGGGAATCCGGTGAAGAACGCCGCCCTACGCTACGAGATTGGCCCCGAAAAACTGGAGCCCACTAAAAAAGAAAGCAAGTCATTGGCGAACGGGACCCTGACCGTGGAGGCAGGTACCTTAAAAACCGCCGGATTTTTGCGCTGCGTGGCGGTAGCTACCGTAGAGGGCACCGAGTACCGTGGGCTGGCCACGGCGGGCTTCGACCCATCCAAACTTGAACCCACCATAGCCAACCCGGCCGACTTCGACACCTTCTGGAACGACGCCAAAGCCGAGCTTGCCAAAGTACCCCTGGACGCCCGGATGACGCTCCTGCCCGAGCGCTGCACCGAGAAGGTAAACGTATACCACGTCAATCTCCAAAGCTTCCGGCCCGGTGCGCGGCTGTACGGCATTCTGAGTGTACCCAAGCAGGAAGGCAAGTACCCCGCCCTGCTCAAAGTACCCGGCGCGGGCGTGCGAGGGTATTACGGCGACGTAGCCACGGCCGAGAAGGGTATCATTACGTTTGAAATCGGTATTCACGGGGTACCCGTTACGATGGAGCCCGGCGTGTACCTCGACCTCGCCAGCGGTGGCCTCAGTGGGTACTTTACCTACAACCTCGAAGACCGCGACCGCTTCTACTACAAGCGCGTGTACCTGGGCTGCGTGCGCGCCAACGATTTTCTGGTGAACCTGCCACAGTACGACGGCTCCAACCTGGCCGTAACGGGCGGCAGCCAGGGCGGGGCGCTCTCCATCGTGACCGCCGCCCTGGACCCGCGCGTGAAATGGCTGGGCGCTTTCTACCCGGCCCTGAGCGACGTAACGGGCTACCTCAAAAACCGCGCGGGTGGCTGGCCCCACTACCTGGCGGGCAGCGGCGCGGCGCTGCACAACACGCCCGAGAAGATCCGGACGCTGGGCTACTACGACGTGGTAAACTTTGCGCGGCGGGTCAAGGTACCTGGCTACTACTCCTGGGGCTTCAACGACGAAACCTGCCCGCCTACCTCCATGTATGCTTCCTACAACGTGATCGCGGCCCCCAAAGAGCTCAGCCTGGCGCTCGAAACCGGCCACTGGACCTACCCCGAGCAGCGCGAAGCCATGAGTCAATGGCTGGTTGGTAAACTAAAAAGTACCCGTTGAGGTACTTTCTCTCAATTTTAGTTTTGTATTGAAAAAAATACCTTATGAGCCCGCAGCAAATTCAAGAAGCTACCCACTACCTGCTTCAAAGTACCCAGGATTTTCGGCCCCGGTGCGGGATTATCCTGGGTACCGGCCTGGCCGGTCTGGCGCAGGAGATCGACGTACACTATAGTATTTCCTACGAAGACATACCCCACTTTCCGGTATCGACGGTGGAGTTTCACAGCGGGAAGCTCCTCTTCGGGGTACTTGCGGGCCAGCGTGTCGTTTGTATGCAGGGGCGCTTTCATTACTACGAAGGGTACTCCATGCCGCAGATCACTTTCCCGGTGCGGGTCATGAAACAGCTCGGCGTAGGTACTTTGTTTGTCTCCAACGCCGCCGGGGGCATGAACCCCAACTACCGCGTGAGCGACCTGATGGTAATCCGCGACCACATTAGTTTTTTGCTGCCGCAGAGTCCGCTCACGGGTACCCACTACCCGGAGTTCGGCGATCGATTCCCGGATATGTGCGATCCGTACGATCTGGATTTGGTCCAAAAAGCACTGGACATCGCCCAGCAGCACCAGATCCGCGCCCACGCGGGTGTGTACGTGGGGGTACCGGGTCCGCAGCTGGAGACCCGCGCCGAGTACCGGCTCCTCCGCCTGCTGGGGGCTGATGCCGTGGGCATGAGTACCGTGCCCGAGATCATCGTGGCGCACCAGATGGGCATCCGCTGCTTTGGCCTTTCGGTGGTTACGGACATGGGCCTGCCCGATACCCTCGAAAAAGCCGATATTCAGAAAATCATCGCTGCGGCCATGGCCGCCGAGCCCGGCATGACGACCATTATCAAAAACCTGATTGCCTCCCTGGATCAGCATGGTTAGAAAGTACCTGTTCTACGCTTTTGGGAACAAGAGTCTTTTTTAAAAACGATTTTCCAAGCAACCATCCCGCATGAACCGTCGCACTTTTCTGGAACAATCGGCCCTGGCCGGGGCCGCGTTTTCTTCTTTACCACTGCTGGGTGCTTTGCGCCGGGCCGCTCCCTACCGGCTGGCGCTCATCGGCTCAGGCTGGTGGGGCATGAACATCCTGCGCGAAGCCGTAGCTGGCGGCGAGTCCAAGGTAGTGGCGATCTGTGACGTGGACGAAAGCCAGAGTAAAAAAGCCAATGAGGAGCTTAGCAAGCTTACCTCTGACCGCCCCAAGATCTACCGCGACTACCGGGAAATGCTCTCTAAAGAAAAACCAGAGATCGTGATCGTAGCCACGCCCGACCACTGGCACGCGCTGTGCTGCATTGCGGCCATCGAAGCCGGCGCGCACGTGTACGTGGAGAAGCCCATTAGCCACACCATTATGGAAGGCCGCGCGATGGTGAACGCCGCTCGCAAGTACGGCAAAACGGTGCAGGTAGGTACCCACCGGCGCATCTCCCCCCACAACGTGTCGGGCATGGAGTTTCTGAAATCCGGCAAGGCGGGGAAAATAGGAATGGCGCGGGCCTTTGTGCACTACGGCGGCGGCGCGGGCACGGTAGTACCCGACGAAGAGCCACCCAAAGGGCTCGACTGGGACATGTGGTGCGGCCCGGCCCCGCTGGTACCTTATAACAAGACCATCCACCCGCGCGGCTTCCGCCAACGGCTCGACTTCGCCAATGGTACCCTGGGCGACTGGGGCATTCACTGGCTCGACCAGGTACTTTGGTGGACTGAAGAAAAGTACCCCAAGAAAGTGTACTCAACGGGCGGCCGGGCCATCAAGAAAGACAACTCCGACACGCCCGACCACCAGATTGCGGTCTATGATTTTGAGGATTTTACGCTGCAATGGGAGCACCGGACTTTTGCGGGTAACAACGCCGAAAAAACCCACCCGCAGCAGGCCGTGGGCGTATACTTCTACGGCACGGAAGGTACTTTTCACATGGGCTGGCTCGACGGCTGGACCTTCTACCCTACCGATGCTAAGAAGCCCATCATTCACCAGGACGCCCAGCTTCACAAGCCCGACGACCAGAACATCAAAGAGCTGTGGGCCGACTTCATGAATGCCATTAGCACCAAGCGCCTGCCCGTCAGTGACATTGAGCTCGGTCAGCGCTCTACCAACTTGGCGCTACTCGGGATGCTCTCCTACAAGCTGGGAAGAAGTATCGAGTGGGATGGGGCTAAAGAAATTATTACCAATGACCCCGAAGCCAACAAGCTATTGAGCCGTGACTACCGGGGCGAATGGAAGTACCCTAAAGTTTAATAAATATTTTTTCTTAAAATAAAAAGGAGGAGGTATTCAGGCCCCAGTGGCCTAATCCCTCCTCCCCTAGTGCAGTACCAACAGTTAGTCGATCTTGACTACTTCGGCCGGGATGTTGTGCTGAGCTACGATGTCCCTCGTGAAGCGTACGTGCCCGCGAGGAGCCATCAAATATAACTTGCCTCCCTTGAGGCTGGCCAGTTCACTGAGAAGCTTCCACTTGGATACGCTACTACGGAGCGTATCGGTTTTCATAGAAACTTCCAGGTAATGCTTGTTAAACATGTTAGTAGCCGTCACATCAGGGGTAAACAGCTGGCTGTCAGCGGCTCTTTCGTAGGACTTGGGCGTGTCATAGCCTTCGATATTGGCTTGGATGTCCTTAAATCCGTGTGACTTGGCCCATTTAACTACCGTTGAAATTAATTCGTTCCTGTCCATGATGCGCAATAATGGTTTTTCGTCCCTCCACAAGGTACAGGAGGAACCTGATGTTAGATTTTTTAAAAACAAACGAGTGAGGGCTAAATATAAGATCGAAGTGAGGCCTACTGCAGGGGTACGCCCGCGGTAACTTTGAATCCGTATTCTTTATCAGCCTGCCAAGTTAGTAAAAATCAATACCACTTCCAACTTTACGCCCCGCGCGGGCTACGCTTGCAGAGGCTTCCCCTTACTCACCACGACCTCCCGGTCTTCGATCAGAACCGCATTTTCGGTGGGTGTAATGGAGGCTCCGTCGTACTTGGCGTAAACCTTGGTAAACTCCGCGCCGAAGTACAATATAATGGCCGTATAGTAGACCCACGAAAGTAAAATAATGATCGAAGCCGAGGTACCGTAGGTAGCGCCCAGATCCGAACTACCCAGGTAGTACCCAATGGCAAATTTACCAATTAAAAAAAGTACGCCCGTAAAGCCGGCTCCGATGATGCATTCTTTCCAACGCAGGTGCGCGTCGGGAAGTACCTTGAAGATGACCGCAAACAGGGTGGTAATGATCGTCCAGACAATGGCCAGGTTCAGGATGTAAAATACCACGACGGATACCTCCGAAAAGTAGACCTCCAGGCGACTGCTTAATAGCTCTACCATGGCGTTGACGGCCAGCGATACAATGAGGAGAAACCCTAAGGTAAGGATCAGGGAAAAAGAAATCAGGCGGGTTTTGAGGTACTTTAACCATCCCTTTTTGGGTTTCACCCGAATGGACCAGATGAGGTTAATGGAATCCTGCATTTCGGCAAAAACCCCCGTAGCACCGATGATTAGGGTACCTACCCCAATGGCCGCCGCCAGGCCCGACCGGTCGGATCGCTGGGCATTCTTGAGGATTTCCTGTAGCTGCTCGGCCGCCTGTACCCCTACCAAGCCTTGAATTTGCTCGAAGAGCTCGCCCTGAATGGTTTCGGGTGATACAAATATACTGAGGGCCGAAATCATGACCAGGAGCATTGGTGCCAGCGCAAAAATAGTATAATAGGATAAGGCCGCACTAAGTTTCAGACCTTTATCTTCCATAAACTCGTTGGCCGTATCTTTAAGAATCGAAAAATATTCCTTTACTTTTTTCATAAGCGTTGGCAAGTAGATGGATTTCAAGATAAGGTTTTAATTTGTTGAATGTTTTCTACAAACTGTGTGATCAGGACTTGGCGAATTTCCATTTCCTAACCTGAACCGGCGCTTTCTGGAGCCCTTCGGACAAGGCTTTGATTGACTCAAACTGTAGCTGATCCAGGTTCCGGTATTCTACGTCCACCACAAACTTATTTTCTTTAAAAGGCCAGGGCTCTACCCGAAGCTCGCCGGTAGGGCCTTGCCAGAGCTGGTGAAAAGTACCATCCGGTCCTTGGCTGATTTCCATCTTGCGCTGATCGGGCTGTACGCGATCCATGCACAGCAATAGCGACAAGGCATCGCACCATTCCACAAAGTAGTACATACGTTCGGCCTGGTGTTTCTGGATGTTTAGTCCTTTCAAGAGCACCCGTTGGTACTCAAGCTGCTCTTCCAAAAACTTAAGCAACTCTTTATCCTCCTTCGTATTACTATACAAAAAAGTCAGGTGCATGGACGTCATCAGGGCATTCCAGCGGCTTTTGGATGAGGCAATCTCCATGACGTTACGGTACTGCTCGGGGGTATATCCCAGCTGCATAAAGTGCTTGGGAGCCCCGGCTTCCGTCAGGTTATGCGGACTTTGGGCTTCCGCCAACCCATCATCGTGTTCGGCAATGGCCAACAACGTGTGCGTCCAGTACAAGGGTGCTTCATCCCATTTCCAGTGGTGAGCGAGTTGCGCAGCCAGTAAGCCGTGGGCACGCTGATAAATTACCTCCCAACCCGTAGGTATTGCCTTTACGATCATATATTCGGGTAAAACAGTGGTTTGGCCAATGGAAGGGGAATCAGAAATTTCCGTGCCACCGGCAGCCATCACCAGTCTTCCAACTCGTCCAGAAAGGCACGATAGGCCCGGCTAAGCTCCGTATGCGCCTTGGTATTCCCCTGCTGCAAGGCTAGTTCAATGCCTTTGGCGTAGGTTTCTTTGGCGGGTTCAGTGGCCTCCTGCTGGGCAAAGTACTGCGCCGCGTGGTAGTAGGTAGGCAGGTAGGTGGGGTGTTGGCGGAGTAATTCCCGAAATAGCTGACCGGCCCGCGCGGGGTCATGCTTAAGGTACTCTAAGGCTAAAGCATATATAGTAAACGGGTCAGTGGGATCTTCCTCGTAAAAAGCCAACAATTTTTCGAGTAGTGCGTTATTCATTATGAAAATTATTATGCTTGCATACTATATACTAATTTACGTATATTCGCCACAACAAACTATTTCCTTAAAAAGTTAAACTGAAACACGTTCTGATATTCCTATGAAAATCCTTGTTTGCATTACCAATGTACCCGACACGACGGCCAAAATAACTTTCACGGACAATAACACCAAGTTTAACAAGGCCGGGATATCCTATATTATTGGCCCTTACGACGACTATGCGCTGGCACGGGCCGTGGAGCTAAAGGAGTCCAACGGCGCTACCGTGACGGTACTCAACGTGGGCGAAGCCGACGGCGATCCGCAGATCCGGAAGGCCCTGGCCATTGGTGCCGACGACGCCATCCGGGTAAACGCAGAACCTACCGACTCCTACTTTGTGGCCGTCCAGATAGCCCACATCGCCAAAGAAAACGGCTATGACCTCATCCTGATGGGACGCGAATCGCTGGATTTTAACAGCGGCGTGGTACACGGGCTGGTGGGCGAAATGCTGGGCATTCCCTCCTACTCGCCGGTGATGAAGCTGGACATCGACGGCACAACGGCCAAGCTAGCCCGGGAAATCGACGGCGGCAAAGAGTACCTCGAAGCACCACTGCCCCTGGTGCTGGGTTGCCAGGAGCCCATTGCCGAATGGAAAATTCCTAACATGCGGGGTATCATGACCGCCCGCACCAAGCCGCTGAACGTAGTGGAGCCCGTAGAAGTAGCCTCCATGACCAATCTGGAGTCTTATTCGCTACCAGCTCCTAAAGGCGAATGCAAGATGATTCCGGCCGAGGAAGCCGAAAGCCTGATCACGCTCCTCCGGAAGGAAGCCAGGGTACTTTAAAGTACCCCTTTTCCTCTCCTTTAAGTACCCCTTATTCCATTTAAAAAATTTCAGCTATGTCAGTTCTTATTTTTGTAGAAATAGATAACGGTACCATCAAGAAGACCTCCCAGGAGGCCATCGCGTACGGGGCTCAGGTAGCCCAAATGCTCAATGCCAGCACCACGGTACTGGCGCTGGGCCAAGCCGACGAAGCCGCTCTGGCCACTGCCGGTAATTTTGGTGCCACCAAGGTACTTCACGATGCTAACGATAAATTGACCCAGGAAAACAGCCTGGCTTACGCCCACGTGCTGGTACAAGCCGCCCAACAGGAAGGCAGTAAAGTGATTGTGCTGGCGAAGTCGGGCCTGGGTGATGCCGTGGCCGCCCGGGCCGCCGCCAAGCTTCAGGCCAGCGTAGTTTCTAATATTACCGATTTACCCGAAATCAGTGAAGGTACCTTCAAAGTAAAAAGAAGTATTTACACCGGCAAGGCATTTGCCACGGTGGAGGTCCAATCGGAGATCAAGGTACTGGCCATTCGGAAAAACGCCATTGAGCCCGAGCCTACCGACGAGTTGGCGACGGTGGAGCCTTTTTCCCCCAGCCTGCGGGACTCGGATTTCGTGGCTACCATCACGCAGGTAGAAAAAGCCAGCTCCAATTTATCCCTGACCGACGCCGACATCATCGTGTCGGGAGGGCGGGGCATGAAAGGACCCGAAAACTGGGGACCGCTGGAGGAGCTGGCCAAGGCGCTCGGAGCGGCTACGGGCTGTTCCAAGCCCGTGTCAGACCTCGACTGGCGCCCTCACCACGAGCACATTGGCCAAACGGGCATCAAGGTAGCACCCAACCTGTACATTGCCTGCGGTATTTCGGGGGCCATTCAGCACCTGGCGGGGGTTAACGGCTCCAAGTACATCGTCGTCATCAACAAGGACCCCGAAGCACCCTTCTTCAAAGCAGCGGACTACGGAATCGTGGGGGACATCTTTGAGATCCTGCCCCGCCTCACCAAAGCCGTAGAGGCTTCCAGGTAACAGGAAAGTACCTTACTTAGAAGCTGTTTGAGTTATTAATTTGATGGCGAAACAAAGGATTTTCGAGCGAAACGAGGCATTTTTTCAGCCCGTAGCCGGAAGCTACGAGCTGAAAAAATAACGACGTTGCAGCAGAAAAGACAATGTTGCAGCTTAAAGAAACTAACTCAAACAGCTTCTTAACCCGTCCTGCATTTTTTTATGCAAGGCGGGTTTTTTACTTTTGCCTTTTCGTAACTAAGAGTTCATTTTTTTGTTCTCAAGGGCAGCGAGATAAACGTGTCACCTAGTTGTAACAAACGTGAAAAAGATAAAACTAGAAATATTAGGGCTTTCTCCCAGCCAGTCCCAGGCGGGTTCGTTTGCGTTGGTACTTGGAGAAGAAATGGGGAATCGTAGGCTGCCGATTATTATTGGGGTTTTTGAGGCGCAAGCCATTGCTGTTCAAATCGAGAAAATCGTTCCGAATCGCCCTATGACGCACGACTTGTTCAAATCGTTTGCCGAAGCCATGAATTTCACGCTTAAGGAAATTGTGATCTCTGAGCTAAAAGAGGGCATTTTTTACGCCAAAATAGTGTGTGGAGATGACTTGCGCGAAGTAGAATTGGATTCTCGCCCGTCGGACGCCATCGCCATTGGCTTGCGATTCAACGTACCTATTTACACTTACGAAGCCATTCTGTCCGAAGCCGGCATTGTATCCAGCGCCCTCGACGAAGAGGATGAGGAAGACGAGGAAGTCATCCGGGAGACGATTCGCTCGCGGGGTTCATTCCTGGAGCAGCTCCGCGACATGCCCAACGACGAGCTACAGCGCATGTTGGACGAAGCCCTCCGGAAGGAAGAATACGAAAAGGCCGCCAAGATTCGGGACGAGCTGGGCCGTCGAAACTAACCAAGTACCCCGCCAGACCGAAGATTTCTGGGTGAGGCCTTGTTAAAAATCGTTAAGGTTTGGTGCCAAAACCTCGATGTTTGGCATTAATCAGTACTTTTGCAATATCAACTAAGTGGTTTACGCTCGTTCCTATGCCTAAAAAGAAAAAGATTGGTAGCTATCCCAACGTCATGATTGTGGTAAGTCTGACGGCCGCCTTGTTTCTGATTGGTTTCTGTGGGATGCTCGTAATCCAGTCCAAAAAGCTCGTTTCCATCATTCGTCAAAATATCGAAGTACGTATCTTTCTGGAAAAAACCTTATCCGATCCGGGTAGGGATTCCGTGCTTCAAATCGTCCAGCAGAAGGCGTTTGTACAAACTAACGGCGGCACTCCCGCGGTGACATTTGTTTCCAAGGAGGAAGCCGCCAAAGAATTTATGGAAGGTACCAAAGAAGATTTTACGGCTTTTTTGGGCGAAAACCCTCTGCGCGACAGCTACCAGGTCAAGATCCAGGAGGACTATTTCGAAGAAGCAAAACTCAAACTCATTAAAGCCGATCTTGAAACTATTAACGGCGTATACGAGGTAGTGTACCAGGAAGATCTGGCCGATAGCATCAACCGGAACATTACCAAGCTGTACATCGTACTGTCCAGCTTCGCCCTGGTCATGCTCATCATCATTGTTCTCCTGATCAACAATACCATCAAACTCGCCATTTATTCCCAGCGCTTTCTGATAAGGAGCATGCAGCTGGTAGGAGCTACCAACGGCTTTATTCAGCAGCCTTTTCTGCTCCGGGGAGCCACCCAAGGCCTGGTAGGCGGTATTATGGCGATCATTCTGCTGGTTGTACTCCAACAGGTCGCCATCCGAAACATCGAAGGGCTCTCGATGCTTCAAGAGTACGACAAGCTGGCTTTTTTACTCGCCAGCTTGCTTTTGCTAGGCGTTGCCATCGGGATCGTAAGTACCTATCAGTCGCTGGCGCGCTACCTTAAAATGGCCCTGGATGACCTTTATTAATTACAAGAAGCTTCATCACGAGACTTTCAGCCCCACCTACTAACCTGTACTTCTACCATGCAACCCAACAATCCCCTACCCTTTGGCTCCGCCAACTACCGTCTGATGCTGGTAGGCATCGGCATTATTCTGCTGGGCTTTTTTATCATGAGTCTCGACTCCGAAGAATTCGGCTTTGGTGTACTCGGCCTCACCGTGGGCCCTATCATCACCATCATCGGCTTCATCGTTGAGTTTTGGGCTATTTTATACAAACCATCCAATCAATGACTTATTGGCAAGCAATCATTCTGGCTATTGTTGAAGGAATTACCGAATTCTTACCCGTTTCTTCCACGGGGCACATGATCATCGCTTCGTCCTTTATGGGCATCAGCCACCTGGAATTCACCAAAATGTTTACGGTCAATATTCAGTTTGGAGCCATTTTATCCGTACTGGTACTTTACCGACGGCGTTTTTTGCAAACCCGTGATTTTTACTACAAGCTGTTTGTGGCTTTTTTACCCGCCGCCGTTATCGGCTTTTTGCTCAACGACCTGATTGACGCCCTGCTGGAAAATGTCGTTGTGGTAGCCATCTCGCTGCTGGTAGGGGGCATTATTTTGGTGTTTATTGACAAGATTGCCCAAGAGTACCCCAAAGACCGGGACGTCAGCTACCCCGAGGCCCTGAAAATTGGCTTTTATCAATGCATCGCCATGATTCCCGGGGTGTCACGCTCGGCGGCTACGATCATTGGCGGTATGTTCCAGGGTTTGAGCCGCAAGCAAGCCGCTGAATTTTCTTTTTTCCTGGCGGTACCTACCATGGCCGCCGCCGCCGGGTATAAATTCCTCAAGACTTACCAGACTATCCAGGCGGGAGATATCCAGGTACTTCTCATCGGAAACTTGGTGGCTTTTATCGTAGCCATGCTGGCCATTCGTTTTTTTATCAATTTCCTGACTCGCTACGGGTTCAAGCTATTTGGCTACTACCGGATTATCCTTGGGCTTATCCTGTTGGGGCTGTTGGCTTCCGGCTACGAGCTAGACATCGTGTAGTATGCAGCAGGTACCTGATAAAGAAAATCAACCCCAGCCCGACGAAGGCGAAGTGATTCTGATTGATAAACCCCGGGAATGGACGTCATTTGACGTAGCCAATAAACTCAAGCGGGCTTGTAAGTTCAAAAAAATAGGCCACGCCGGTACCTTGGACCCCCTGGCTACCGGGTTGCTCATTTTATGCACGGGCCGTAAAACCAAGCAAATAGACCAGTATCAGGCGCAGGAAAAAGAGTATACAGGTACCTTGGTGCTTGGTAAAACAACCCCTTCCATTGATCTCGAAACGGATTTTGACGCCGAGTACCCTACCGGGCACATTACAGGGGAGCTGATGGAAGAAGCCCGGCGGCAACTCGTGGGTACCATCGACCAGGTACCTCCCATCTACTCGGCAGTGCAGGTGGACGGCGAGCGGCTCTACAAGAAAGCCCGGCGTGGCGAAACAGCCGAAATCAAAAAACGACAGGTTACCGTTTCGCTTTTTGAGCTGGATTCTTCCGCCTTTCCGGAAATAAATTTTCGGATTATTTGTTCAAAGGGTACTTACATTCGGAGCCTAGTCCGGGACTTTGGCGAGCTTGTGGGAAGTGGTGCTTACATGAGTTCACTTTGCCGCACGCGCATAGGTACTTTTCACCTGGCCGATGCCTGGGCGCTGCCGGACTATATCCTCCGAAAGCGAACGGAATTGAACTTATCGACCCAGGAATGAACGTTTACCATTCATTAGATTCTTTCTCCAAACTACCTCGGGCAGTTGTGACCATAGGTACCTTCGATGGGGTACATCTGGGGCACCAAAAGATCCTGTCGCGGCTTCACGAAATAAACAGCAGCACCGGTGGCGAAACGGTTGTGATTACGTTCTGGCCGCATCCGCGGATGATCGTCTCGGAAGATAGTCACGGCTTGCAGCTGCTCTCAACCATTGACGAAAAGATCGACATCCTGGCCGAACTAGGCATCCAGCATTTGCTCATTATTCCCTTTACAAGATCCTTTTCTGAACTTTCATCGGATGAATTCGTACAGCAGGTACTTGTAGACCGCATCGGGACCAAAAAACTGGTGATTGGGTATGATCATCGCTTTGGCCGAAACCGGGAGGGTAGTTTTGAATTTATACAGCAGAACGCCCCTCGCTACGGCTTTGAGGTAGAAGAAATCCCCCGGCAAGATATTGATGCCCTGGCTATCAGCTCTACGCGTATCCGCAAGGTACTTTTGGATGGCAACGTGCGGGAAGCTCACGAGCTGCTGGGGCGCCCTTACCAGCTAGCAGGTACCGTTGTGAAAGGACGGCAACTGGGCCGGGCCATAGGCTTCCCCACCGCTAATATTGAGTTGCACGAGTCATACAAGCTCATTCCGGCCAATGGCGTATACGTGGTTCGGGCCGAATACGACGGTAAAAGCTACGGGGGTATGCTCAACATTGGCACCAGGCCAACCGTCGATGGCACGAGCCGCACCATTGAAGCCAACCTTTTCGATTTTACCAAGGAAATCTACGGTGAAAAGCTGCGCATCCAGTTCCTGGCCTACCTAAGGCCGGAGCAGAAATTTGACAGCCTTAACGCGCTGATTCAGCAAATCCAAACCGATAAAAAACGAGCCCTGGATGTATTGGAGGCCTAGGCTATTCGGACGTAACTACCCAGCCATTTGAGGTTGGAACCGTACTTCTCCATGATTTCCTGAACCGCGGGCTCTTCGTAATGCCCTTCGAATTCTACCAAAAACCACGACCGGAACGTCGAGCCCTGCCGCAGCGGACGGCTTTCGATTTTGATGAGGTTGATGCCCCGATCATTAAAATCTTTAAGGAAATCATAAAGTACCCCCGGCCGATTCGTATTAGGCAAATTGGCAATCAAGGTTGTTTTGTCCGACTGACTGCGCTGGTTGACGAAATTTTTGGAAAGAATAATAAAACGCGTACGGTTCTGGTCGCTGTCTTCAATGTTGTCGAACAGGACAGGTACCCCAAACAGCTTGGCCGCGATGTGCGAACAGATTGCCGCCGCGTCCGGCTCCTGCGAGGCTAGCTTGGCCGCCTTGGAGGTAGACTCCACCGGAATAAGCTCGACATTCGCCTCCTCAAAGTACTCCCTGAGGAATTTACTGCACTGCCGAAAAGCGATGTCTTTGGAATAGATCCGGCGGATCACCTGCAACGAATCTGATTGAGAAACAAAGGTAAAATGAATGGGCAGCAGAATTTCGGCGGAAATCAACAACTCTTTTTCACGCAGCAAGTCTACGGTTTCAATCACCACTCCTTCCTGGTTGTTTTCGATGGGTACCACACCGTAGCTAGCGCGGCCGGTTTCTACACTGTCAAAAATGGAGTGAATGGTAGGAAGCACCAGGTACTCTCCCATGCCGCCAAAGCGGCTTTCTGCCGCTTGATGCGTAAAACTACCTTCCGGCCCCAGGTAAGCGATGCGCTCCGGTAGCTCCAGATTGCGGGAAACGGCAAATATTTCCAGAAAAATAGCCTCAATGGCCGACCGGCTCAGTAGCCCGGTACTTTGCTTCTCCAGGCGGTCAATAATCTGCTTTTCCCGTTCCGGGCGGTAAATAATGGTATTGGTGGCGCGTTTTAATTCCCCGACTTGCTTTACCAGTTTCATGCGTTCATTGAGCAATTCAAGGAGTTGATCGTCGAGGGAATCGATGCGTAGGCGTAAAGATGATAGTTCCACGTGGGTAAGGAGGTAGTTATAAATACTAGGTGGTAAAGCTAGGGCTAATCGGTGATAGATGCACCAATTAGCCCCAAAATGACGCGCTGAACGTCATGCTAAAACCATTTCTTCAATATTCTTTTCAATTTTAAGATTTTCAATAATGAAGCGTTGCCGGTCGGGCGTATTTTTACCCATGTAGTAGGTC
The DNA here is from genome assembly GCF_014202275.1 of Rhabdobacter roseus. Taxonomy (GTDB): domain Bacteria; phylum Bacteroidota; class Bacteroidia; order Cytophagales; family Spirosomataceae; genus Rhabdobacter; species Rhabdobacter roseus. Next base: position 662,638 of record NZ_JACHGF010000002.1, read on the forward strand.
AGTAGCTTCTGAATTGAGGTTTCCTTCTGAAGAATGATGGGCTCGAGCCGCATGTCTTCGCCGATGAATTTACCAAACTCCTCGGGAGATATTTCGCCCAATCCTTTAAAACGGGTGATTTCGGGCTTATTTCCCAGCTTCGTGACCGCCTGCTGTTTTTCCTCTTCTGAGTAGCAATAGATCGTTTCTTTTTTGTTGCGTACCCGGAAAAGCGGGGTTTCCAGGATGTACAAGTGTCCATTCCGCACCAGATCCGGGAAGAATTGCAGGAAGAACGTCATGAGCAGTAGCCGGATGTGCATACCGTCCACGTCGGCATCCGTGGCAATGACAATGCGGCTATAGCGCAGGTTTTCTACCCCATTTTCAATATCCAGGGCGTGTTGCAATAGGTTAAATTCTTCGTTTTCGTAAACCACCTTCTTGGTAAGCCCGAAACAATTGAGCGGTTTCCCCCGTAAGCTGAACACGGCCTGGGTCTGGACGTTGCGGGACTTCGTAATGGAGCCACTGGCGGAATCTCCTTCGGTGATGAAAAGGGTACTTTCCAGCCTGCCTTCGTTTTTCAGGTCGGTGAGGTGCAGGCGGCAGTCGCGTAGTTTTTTATTATGCAAGTTTGCTTTTTTGGCCCGCTCGTTGGCCAGCTTTTTGATCCCAGCCAGCTCTTTCCGCTCCCGCTCTGACTGTTCGATGCGTTTTTTCAGGGCATCCCGGGCTTCGTGATTCATGTGGAGGTAGTTATCCAGCCTTTCCTTCACAAAATCATTGACAAAAGTACGAATGGTAGTACTGTTAGGGTCGGGTGAAATGGTGTTGGAGCCTAGCTTCGTTTTGGTTTGGGATTCAAAAACCGGCTCCTGGACGCGTATGGCTACGGCGGCCACAATCGAAGACCGTATGTCCTCCGGTGCGTAATCCTTCCCAAAGTGTTCCCGGACGGCCCTTACGATCGCTTCGCGAAAAGCGGCCAAGTGGGTACCTCCCTGGGTAGTGTACTGACCGTTCACGAACGAATAATACTCCTCCCCATACTGATTGCCGTGGGTAAGGGCCAGCTCAATGTCCTCCCCTTTCAAATGCACGATTGGGTACCGGATGGCGTCTTCGTCAGTTTTGCTCCGGAGCAAATCCAATAAGCCGTGCTGCGAAAAATATTTTTGCCCGTTGAAGCTGACGGTCAGTCCTGCATTGAGGTAGCAGTAGTTCCAGATCATGTTATCCAGGTACTGAGGGATGTACCTGAAATTCTTAAAAATGGCGTTATCGGGCTCAAAGGCGATGAAAGTACCGTTTCGCTGGCTAGTCGTCTCCTCACCCGACTCCCGTATCAGTTCTCCTTGTGCAAACTCGGCCCATTTGGATTTCCCGTCCCGAAACGACTGAACCTTAAAGTAGTTCGATAAGGCGTTGACCGCTTTGGTACCTACGCCATTCAGGCCGACTGATTTCTGGAAAGCGCCGGAGTCATATTTCCCGCCGGTATTGATCTTGGAAACGCAATCCACAACTTTCCCCAGCGGGATACCACGCCCGTAGTCACGTACCTCTACCCGATGTTCGGAGATCTTGATTTCGATGGTCTTCCCGTTGCCCATCATGTGCTCGTCGATGGAGTTATCAACTATTTCCTTGACCAGAACGTATATACCATCGTCAAGCGAAGCGCCATCGCCCAGTTTTCCGATGTACATCCCTGGTCTGAGCCGAATATGTTCCTTCCAGTCGAGGGAGCGGATACTTTCTTCATTATACTGGACATTTGTATTATCTGCCATAAAGACTTACTCCTTGTTTTTTTAGAATAGTAAATATAATTGATTGCTGCTACCCTTCGTTACGAAGAGATATAAAGGTTTAACGTTTCCGAAAAATAGAAATTCTTTAAAAAAACGAAAAATCTAGCTTACTTTGCCGCAGGAAAAAAAGTAATTGTAATTTTGTACTTTTAAAAGACACGCTACGCAAGTTAGCTCTAAAAGCTCGTTCTTACCTACAAACCGATATTCAACCAGGATCATTTTGCAAAATACCACTTTTATGAACGTAACACGGACGGACAAGTTAAAGAAATTCCTTCTTTTATTTGTGTCAGTATCTGTTTTATCCACAGGTCTAACCTTTTCACAGGTGGCTCCCGCCCCTGCGGGTACTGGTACTACCGGTGCCCCAGCTGGTACATCGGCTCCCAATGCCTCAGGCCAACAGCTTCCAGCCAACGTGCCCCCCAACTTGATCCCGCAAAATTTAAAAAATAACCAGGCAAAGCCCGGTGTAAATCAAAATACGAATCAACAGCCGCAAAACCAAGCTAACACTGATTCAGCCGGTACTAATTCGGCCATGCTGTCCGATGCCGAAAAGGAAAAACTCGAAATGCGGAATAAGATCTTCGGGTACTCGCTGTTTGCCAATAAGAAATTCGACCCGATCCCGGATCTTCAGATGGCCACGCCTGCGAACTACAACATCGGGCCCGGTGATCAATTGAACGTTTATATCTATGGCTACGCAGAGGGTACTTATCCGCTTACGGTGAACCGAGACGGCTTTGTATCCATTCCTCGGGTAGGAAATGTCAACCTAAGTGGAAAGACCATTGAAGAGGCTACCAAAATACTTATTGACAAGTTTTCGAAATTTACCCCTGGGCTTCTGGGAACTGGTGGTAAACCAGCTCTGAGTAAACTGACTATTACGCTAGGTCAGGTTAGAACAGTAAAGGTATTTGTAACCGGCGAAGTGATTAACCCCGCCTCGTATAGTCTTCCTTCGCTGAGCTCGGCGTTCAATGCGCTCTACCAGGCGGGTGGCCCCAACGAAATAGGTACTTTCCGGGACATCAAAGTGATTCGAAATAACAAGGTCGTTTCTCGATTTGATATATACGAATACCTTACCAAAGGCAGCTTGTCTGGAGCCATTACTGTGCAGGATAATGATAATATCAGCGTAGGATACTACCAAACCCGGGTTACTGTAATGGGTAACGTAAAACGCCCCGGGATTTACGAAATGAAACCCGAGGAGAACCTTTCCGATTTGCTTATGTTTGCCGGAGGGTTCACCGATAATGCCTACCGCGCTCGGGTGAGGATCGATCGCTTTACGGGTCGGGAGCGACGCATCGAAGACGTATCGGCCAGCCAGTTTGATTCCTTTAAGCTGGTCACGGGGGATGAAATCACGGTAGAAACCGTACTGAATCGCTTTGAAAACATCGTTACCATCGGCGGTGCGGTCATGCGCCCGGGAGACTATTCCCTTGAAAGTAGTCCTACCCTACTCACCTTACTAGAAAAAGCCCAAGGCCTACGCGAAGACGCCTTCACGGGTAGAGTGAACGTGTTACGTACTCGGAAAGATATGACGGTTGCGAACATCAGCATCAATTTGGCGGATATGATCAACAACCAAACGCCTGACCTGGAATTGACCCGGCTGGATGAAGTCATCGTTCACTCTCGCTTTGAACTAGCGGAGCCCTCACACGTACGCATTTCGGGTGAGGTAAACAATCCTAATTTTGGCGAAGAAGGCCATTTCGAGTACATGGCTAACATGACCCTCGAGGATTTATTACTTAAAGCGGGCGGCTTTAAAGAATCCGCCAAAGCCTCGCAAGTAGTGGTAGTTCGGAGAAAGCGCGATGCCAACGTACTGGCTTCTGACGCTCAAATAGCTGAGGAATATACCTTTGATGTAAGTCGTGATCTGTCGTTAAATTCCAGAGCTAGCAATTTTGTCCTCTACCCTTACGATGAAGTCATCGTTCGAAAAGCACCTAATTACCAGGAGCAAAAGTTCGTTACAATCGAAGGAGAGATAGTAGATCCAGGGGAGCACGTTATTACTAATCGGAATGAGAAAATTTCCGATATTATACGCCGCGCAGGTGGGCTGACGGCGCTGGCTTACATTCCGGGCGCAACGCTACTTCGCACGACCATTCTTACCGAAGCTGAAGTAAGGCAAACCAAAAGCGCGGTTGAAGAAATTTCGAGTGACCTAAAGAAAGGCTCTATAGAGATTGCCGTTGGGGAAGAAAGGCAAGACTTCATAGGAATCAGGTTGGACCGAATTCTTAAAAACCCCGGATCAGTAGAAGATCTAATAGTACAGGAAGGCGATATTATTCGTATTCCAAAGAGATTGGAAACCGTGCAAGTGCAGGGTGAGCTTTTGTATCCTACTACTGTAAAGTACGAGCGGGGAATGAGCTTTATGGATTATATTTCCCAAGCTGGAGGCTTTAAGCGGTCATCGCTCCGCCGTAGTGCCTATGTAAAGTACCCAAATGGTTCAGTTGATAGGACACGCAAATTCCTAGTATTTAATGTGTATCCTAAAGTAGAGCCCGGTTCGGAAATCTATGTGCCAACACGCGCTGGTAATGAGCTTACGCCCCAGCAGATTCTTCAACAAGGGATCAGCATAACTTCCACTTTATTTACATTGATCATCTCCGTGCTAGCTTTCCGTCAATTCGCCAATTAATTACCATGTCACAGCAAGTTACGCATACTATTCCCGAGGATCAGATCTCGCCCAAGACTGTCATCATTAAAATTATTGCGATTAAAGATGTACTGATCAAGAATTGGCTGGTCATAGTCCTCTTTACTCTGGCGGGCTTTGGTATTGGCCTGGCTCTGGATATATTTCTTAGAAAACCCGACAAATACCAAGCAACGGTTCTATTTAATCTGGGAGCTTCCCAAGGTCCGGGTGGGTTTGGCGAAATGGCTGGTCTGTTGGGCTTAGGAGCATCTCCAGACGCCAATATTTTTACCGGAGAAAACTTTTTGTACTTTGTTAAGTCCAGGCCCGTCATTGAGCGTGCATTGATGAAGGAGGTAGACGTTGAGGGAAAAAAAATGTTGATGGCCAATTTCTACATTGACTCGAGTTCAATTCGTGAAATCGAATGGCTTGACAATCCTAAGCGTGAAAATTTTCATTTTACAAAATCTGACCCCAAGGAGTTTACTCTGGACGAACAGATGGCACTGAATGATATTGTACTAAAAGCACAGGTAGCTACCGAAATTTACCAGCCCGACCGTAAATCGTCGTTTACTATGCTGGCAACCTCTTTTGAGAGTGCTCCACTCGCTAAAATCTGGGCCACTACCCTGCTTGATACCGTTGAAGAAGTGTATACAGAAAATCAGACCTTCAAAACCAGAAAAACCCTGCGGTTATTGGAAAACAGAGCTGATTCACTGGCCAGAATTTTGGGTTCCCAGGAGAGTAGGTTGGCCCGTGAGCTTGACTATAGTCAGCAACTCATCATTCCCGAGGCCCGAATCAGTGCTACCAGGTTAGAACGCAATGCCTCATTTATTCAGAGACTGTACGTGGAGGCCATGACCAGCGCCGAAAACATGCGGGTCTCTCTAGTTAGGGAAGCTCCACTATTTACGATCATTGAGCCCGTTAAGAATCCACTTGACCGCGAAACGGATAAAGGGAAAAGAGCTCAAATTGGCTTCCTGATTGGCTTAGTACTTTCATTGGTATTTGTTTATGCCAAAAGTACCTATCAAACCATCATGGCTGATCCGCGCTATTAATAAACAGAATCTATGGCACACACAACTACCATTAAAGCCAAAGCGTCTGAAAAGGACTACTGGAAGGATTTGTGGCGCAATAAGCAGCTACTATGGATTCTTTCTAAGCGTGATATTTCGGTTCGGTACAAGCAGACCCTTCTAGGAATAGCCTGGAGTGTCATTCGCCCCTTAATGACCATGCTCGTGATGGCCGTTGTGTTTAGCTTTATAGCTAAACTACCGAGCGATCCCGGCATTCCTTACCCACTTATGATTCTGGGTGGCCTTACCATCTGGACCTTTTTTGCCAATACGTTCACCCAGATCAGCAACAGTATTGTCCTCAATTCCAACCTGGTATCTAAGGTTTACTTTCCCCGGCTCATCATGCCGTTAAGTGCCGTTTCGGTTGGGTTTATTGACTTTCTGATCTCTCTGGCTCTCTTCATACTTCTGAGTGTGTACTACCAGTATCCGCCCAGTATCAATATTATTTTTCTCCCTGTTTTCATTGTTTTTACTTTTCTTACTTCACTCGGGATCGGCCTCTTTTTTGCGGTCATTAATGTTAGGTTCAGAGACATAGCCCAGCTCATACCATTTATGGTTCAAGTAGGAATGTACATTTGTCCCGTAGCGTATAGCAGTCGCCAGGTAAAAGATGAGTGGTTCTATAAGTATTATATTCTGAATCCCCTGGTAGGAATCATCGACGGCTTTAAGTGGTGCTTGCTGGGTGACAAGGCTTATTTTAATCCCACGAGCCTTTATTCTACCATTCTGGTCTCCTCATTAGCATTGTTACTTTCTCTTATGTACTTTCGTCGGAAAGAAAATACCTTTGTTGACCATATCTGAAACAGTATCCTACTGGTATGCCTGTAATTACCGCTGAAAATATTAGCAAAAAATACATTATTGATCATAAACGCTCGAAAGGGGCTTCGAGTCTGCGTGATTTTGTCGCGGATACTTTTGAGAAGTGGTCTCCTGCAAAAAAGAAAGCCACTTTTCAGGAAAAAGAAGAATTCTGGGCCCTTCGGGACGTTAATTTCAGCATTAATCAGGGGGATCGGATTGGCATAGTAGGACATAACGGGGCAGGAAAATCAACCCTTTTAAAGATTCTCAGTCGCATTACTGAGCCTACTACTGGGGAGGTACGCATCCAGGGCCGGGTAGCCAGTCTGCTAGAAGTAGGTACCGGCTTCCATCCGGAATTGACGGGCCGGGAAAACATCTACCTGAACGGAGCGATTCTGGGCATGAGAAAAGACGAAATTAAGCGTTCTTTCGATGCCATTGTTGATTTTGCGGGTGTAGAAAAATTTCTGGACACGCCGGTCAAACGCTACTCGTCCGGTATGTACGTGCGGCTAGGCTTTGCGATTGCGGCCCACCTGGATCCCGAAATTCTGATCATTGATGAAGTACTGGCCGTCGGCGATTCTGAATTTCAGAAAAAATGCCTCGGTAAAATGCGTGATGTTTCGGAAAGCGGCCGTACCATTCTCTTTGTGAGCCATAACCTGACCGCCATCCAAGCGCTATGCAATAAAGCTTTCTTTTTTGAAAAAGGACAGCTCGTCGACCAGGGGGACACCACGCACATTGTAACTACCTACCTTAGTAGGGTCTCGCACAAAAACCTGGAAAGAAGCTGGGAAAGCTTTGAGTCGGCTCCCGGCAACGATCAGGTCCGGATCAAAGGCTTTAAACTCCTGCCCGAGTACCAGGATGATTTGAAGCATATCGATGTACGTACCCCCATGCAGTTTGAGTTTGAGTTCTGGAACCTTGAGGAAGGTGCACTGCTCAACCTTAGCATGCATTTATATTCCTTTACGGGCGAATGTATATTTAATGTAGGCACTACCGCCCAGCCCTTTTCGAAAGGGTTGGTTCGCGGAAGCTGCGAAATACCCGGCCACTTCCTGAATGATGGCTCCTACATGGTTTCAATGATGATCGTAAAGGATACCAGTACCGTGCTTTATAACATGGAAGAGGCGCTTTCCTTCGACATTGAAGACTACCGTGAAAATGTTACCTGGTACGGGAAATGGCCTGGCTATATCCGCCCCCAACTTAATTTTTCAATTAGCCAAACCGAATCCGTAGTGAATGATTAACGTCACCAAAACGTACCTGCCGAACAAAGAGCAGTATATAAAGTACATTGACGAAATATGGGAGCGTGTTCAACTCACCAACAATGGTCCTCTACTCCGCGAGCTCGAAAGCGAGCTTAAAAAGTACCTGGAGGTAGAGAACCTGTACTACTGCGGAAACGGAACGATTGTGCTACAGATTGCCCTTAAGGCGCTGGAAGTACAAGGGGATATTATCACTACCCCTTTCTCCTACTGTGCTACCACTAATTCTATTCTGTGGGAAAACTGCACGCCGGTATTTGTCGACATTGAGCCTACTACCTTTAACATTGATCCGGCCTTGATTGAGCAGGCCATAACGCCCGACACCCGGGCCATCATGGCAACGCACGTCTACGGAAACCCCTGCCAGATTGAAGCCATTGAGACCATTGCCCAAAAGCATAACCTGAAGGTAATTTACGATGCCGCCCACGCGTTCGGAGTAAAGTACCGGAACCGATCGTTGCTGTCATACGGGGATATAAGTACCTGTAGCTTTCACGCTACTAAGGTATTTCATACCATTGAGGGGGGAGCCATCATTTCCAATCATCCGGAGCTCAATGAAAAACTACACCTGCTGAGGGCCTTTGGACATCGCGGTGATGAAGAGTACCTTTTTGCGGGTATCAACGGCAAAAACTCCGAATTCCACGCTGCCATGGGCCTTTGTAATTTACCTCACGTAGGCGCAATCATAGAAGCCCGAAAAGAAGTCTTTGGCTGGTACAACGACTTGCTTAATTGGGAAAAACTCCAAAAGCCCCTCATTAGCGATGACATTGAGTACAACTATGCTTACTACCCGGTAGTATTCGAATCAGAAAGCGTGATGCGGCGCGTCCAGGCGGCGCTGGCTGAGCAGGATATTGTTCCCCGAAGGTACTTCTACCCTTCCCTGAATACCCTGCCCTTCATGCCTCGGCGCTATGCCTGTCCGGTCTCCGAAGACATCGCTTTGCGGGTACTTAGTTTGCCTTTGTACGTTGGGCTTGCTCAGGAAGAGGTACAGCTGATAGGTACCATCATCAACCAACACCTATGACCCCACCGTCATGGCCGTTCTGTATTGGATTTGTTTCTTTTTATTCGTTGGTAGTGTTGGCTATGTCGCTAAAAAAATAGCTCAGCCCTCGCTGTCCGAATGGGTTATTGGTACGTTTATCCTGTTTGTAGGGAGCGTTATTCCAACGGGATTTGTACTCTCGGCCCTGGATCTTACCGCGAGTACCTGGGCCTGGATAGTTGGCAACTTCATTACGCTGGCTTTGCATTACCTGCTCTGGACGCGGCTGATACCCCCTCAGGAACAATTCTCGGTCCGCCATTTGTGCCAGAACAGACTAAGTACCCTGGGTACCTGGGCGCGAGAACTTTCTCCCTACCTGAAGTTTCTGTTCACGATGATGGTAGGCTCAGTGCTACTCATCGGGCTCACAAACCTGCTACTGGTACTTTTTACGGTACCCAACGAGTGGGATAGCATGACTGGCCACCTCAACCGCGTCGTGAGGTACATCCAGCGGGGTACGATGGCGCATTTTGGGGGTACCAATTGGAACATGGATACCTACCCCAAAAGTGTCTGTACCATTCAGATTTATTCCTACCTCATCAGCGGAAAAATCGAGAACGCTTTCAAGCTCATCCATTTTTCGTCCTACTGGATTACCCTCCTTGCGGTTTTTGGCATTGCCCAACGCATAGGTCGTAGCCTCTCGGCCAGCCTTTTCTGTGCGTTAGCGTACGGAATGTTCCTGGATTTTCAAATGCAGGCCATTACTACCGAGACGGATATCGTATTGACGGCCTACCTTAGCTGCCTGCTTTATTTCTTGTTTACCTACCATACCACGCGGCAAGCCAAGTACCTTTACCTGGCCGGGCTCACGTTCGGGATCGTGTATGGTCACAAAATCACCTTTACGCTGCTGTTGCCATCCGTATTTATGGTGATGCTCTATACCGTATTCTTGGCGCACAATTTCCGTTTGTTTGCCGAGCGCTTTATAAAACTGGGTGTCGCCATTGGGCTTTCCATTCTAATTTATACTTTGCCGACGGGTTATATCAAAAACATTCAGGTTTTTGGCCACCCCATTGGTCCGCCTACTTCTCTGAAGCACCAGTCGGTGGAGCGGGCAGGTACCTTGCCCAACCTTCTCGAGCAGGGGAGCCGGAACGTCGTTCGGTACAGCTACGATTTTTTCAACCTGGACGGCATCCGTAACGCCCAGTGGGGCTATGACCTCAACGTGGCCGTGCGAAAACCCATTGTGTACCTGGAAGATAAACTACAGATGCGACTCGACGAAGAAACGGACTTTTCCATAGTACCCTTTGCTTTTCAGCGACGCTTTGAGTTTTACAATGCCAATCCGTACTGGGGTATCTTTGGCTTTGCGCTGATCCTTCCCCTGGTACTTCTTGTTTTTGTGCGAATTATCTGGTCCCGTCCCCACTGGTTTTTGGCCGCGGCGGTGGTACTTCATTTTGCGGCCATAGCTTACTCTGCTCCTTACGATCCGTTCAAAGGCAGGTACTTTATCGAAACGGGATTATTCGGGGTACTTTTTCTGTTGCTACTTTTTTCGCATCACAAGCTTTCGATCCTGAAGCCCCGGCGGTGGGCTTGGAAAGGCTACGTGGGGCTTATCGTAGTGCTGGCTTGTGTGTCGGCTCTCATGGCTACCTTTTTGAATATAAGAGCGTTGCCCTTTTCGGCCTATGGGTACGAGTCCGCTTTTACGGCCGACCGACTCAAGTACCAGCTTTTTGCCCGTCCGGATATTTATCCGGCTTACGCCCGATTCGACTCCCTGGTACCGCCCGATGCCACCGTAGCTCTAGCTACCATCAACGACGACTTTGAGTACCCGCTCTATGGTACCCAGCTAAGCCGAAAACTCATTTCGATCAATCCATTCGAGCAAGGCGTACAACCCATCCCGCCCGAGGCCGACTACCTCTTCTTTGCCAAAAGCGTGATTACGCCCCAACCGGGCGACATTCGGCTCGGCTCCGATACAACCATGACCAATCTGATCGTGAAAGGAGAAGATTATTACCTGCGCAAACTAAAGTAAAGTACCCCCTTACTCCCCCACCCACCATGACCATCGCCATCATGCAGCCCTACTTTTTGCCTTACCTGGGGTACTTTCAGCTGATCAAAGCGGTGGACAAGTTTGTGATTTACGATGATGTAAATTTTATCAACCGGGGTTGGATCAACCGAAACAATCTACTGGTGGGCGGGCAGGCGCACCTCTTTACGGTACCTCTGAAAGAAGCCAGCCAGAATAAGTTGATCCGGGAAATTGAACTGGCCGAAGGGGATGCCTGGCGCAAAAAGCTCCTGAAAACGATCCAGCAGGCTTACCAGAAAGCCCCAAATTACTCAACGGTTTTCCCGATCCTGGAAGAAATCGTACATTTCAACGCCCAAAGCATTGCCGAGCTAGCCGTCTACGCCTTGCAAAAAATCAATTTTCACTTGGGTATTAGTACGGAAATTATTTCAAGTTCAACCTATTACCAAAATTCTTCCCTGAAAGCCCAGGAGCGAATTCTGGACATCTGTCGGCAGGAAGGAGCTCAGACGTACATCAACCCCATTGGTGGCATGGAACTGTACAATAAAAGTACCTTTGACGAACAGAAAATTCAGCTTTACTTTATCAAAAGTACCCTCACGCCCTATCCACAATTCAAAAATGCTTTTGTACCTTGGCTGTCCATCGTGGACGTTTTGATGTTTAACGAACGGGCCGCTATCCACCAACTACTCACTGCATACGAACTAATATAGCTATGGCTAAAGTAATTATATTCGGAATACTGGACACCGCCGAACTGGCCCACTACTACCTGGATCATGACTCCGAACACGAAGTAGTAGCCTTTGCCGTTAATCGGGAGTACCTCCAGGCAGAAAGTTTCCGCGGGCTTCCGTTGGTAGCGTACGAAGACGTTGAAGAACTTTTTCCGCCGCAAGAGTACGCCTTCTTTGCCCCCATGACGGGTCGAAATATGAACCGAAACCGCGAGAAAGTATACCTGGACATCAAAGCCAAAGGCTATACCCTCATCTCCTACATCAGCTCTCACGCTACCATCCTGGACCGCAGCGTCGTGGGCGACAATTGCTTTATTCTCGAAGATAACACCATTCAGCCTTTCACCACCATTGGCAACAACGTGGTACTTTGGAGCGGCAACCACATTGGTCACCACGGCCAGATCAAGGACCACGTCTTTTTTACCTCGCACGTGGTGATGTCGGGCCATTGCACCATCGACTCCTACTCCTTCTTTGGAGTGAATAGTACCATTCGTGACTACACACACATTGCCCAGGGTACTTTGGTAGGAATGGCCGCGGCCATTACCAAAGACACCGAAGAATGGGGTATTTACATCGGCAATCCGGCCAAAAAGGTACCTGGTAAACTGAGCCACGAAGCCTACTAAAACCTGTTTGTCGTATCGTTATTACCAAAGATAAAGTGGAATGATTTCCCAAAAAGTACTTTTTATATCTCACGATGCCAACCGCGCCGGCAGCCAGCTTCTTCTTCTCCAACTCATGCGGCTACTCAAAAAAGAAGGGGTACCCATGCACCTGTTGCTTGGTGAAGGAGGAGAGTTGGAGACTGAGTTCAGGAAAATAGTGGAGGTAACACGCATCCCCCGCATCCAACCAACTTACCAAATGCCTGGTAAGCTCTTGAAAGCTACTGGCCTTTTAAATAAAGTAAAGAATTTTCAAAACGAAAAAGAATCTAGCCTTTTACGTTCCAAATTGGAGAGGCTTGATATAGGCTTGGTTTTTGTCAACTCCATTGCCAACGCCAAACTGTACGCACAGCAGCTCACGTATCTTCATCACCTCCCAACGGTACTTTTCGTTCATGAACTGGGTATGTCAGTGAAAATGTATACGGAGAAGAACGATCTGGACATTCTCTTAAAAAAAAGCAACCATCTCATTGCCGTGGCCCAGGCCGTGGCCAATCACTACATCCAGCACTACGCCTATCCGGCTGATTCGGTAAGTATTTTTACCCTGATCGACCACCAGCGCATCGACCGGCAATTGCAGGAAGCCCAACCCAATCTGCTGGAAAGAACTTTTAATATCCCGGTCGACGCCCTGGTGATTGGAGGCTGTGGCAACGCCGAGTGGCGGAAAGGAAACGACATTTTTAACTGGGTGGCGCGCATCGTTTTACAGAAGACCAATCCACTACCTGTATACTTTGTGTGGGTTGGGGCCGGTCCGCAACACGAGATATACCAACTCATAAGTAGCGACATCGAACGCATGGGTTTGGCGGACAAAATCATCCTGATTCCGCCTACGGCCCAGGCCCTGGATTACATCAGCCGCTTCGATGTACTTTTACTTTCGTCCCGTGAGGACCCTTATCCGCTGGTGGTCATGGAGGCGGCCTTGAATGAAATCCCGGTGGTGTGTTTCGAAGGGGCCGGAGGAGCACCTGAGCTCATTGAGCAGGATGCGGGCTTCGTAGTACCCTACATGGATATTTCGGCGGCCTCAAACGCTCTGGTCCAGCTTATCCAGAACGCAGACCAACGCCTAAAAATGGGACAAAAAGCCCGGCAAAAGGTACTTGAACGCCACAATACCACCGAGAGCGTTCGGAAGGTGAAGGCTATTATTGAAAAGTACCTAATTTTGCCCGTGTCAGAAACACACAACCCATGACCATTGCCTTTACCCTTTGCTCCATCAACTACCTGGCCCAGGCACGTACTTTAGGCGACTCCCTGGCCTCTACCAATCCGGACATCTCCTACTTTATTGGTTTGGTGGACCGCCTGGAGGGTGTAGCGTTTGATCCTGCGTACCAACCTGCCTACCCACTGGTAGAAGTGCATACCATCGGGATCGACGGCTTCGACGACATGTGCGAACGCTACAACATTACGGAGCTCAATACCGCCGTCAAGCCCTTTTATTTTACGTACTTCTTTCAGCGCTTTGCCGAGGCGACGAACGTCATTTACTTCGATCCCGACATTATTGTGTACCAGCCATTAGGCGGTTTGTTGCGGTCGCTGGGTACTTCGGAAGCCGTATTGACACCCCATATCAACTGTCCCGTCAACGACCGTAAAACGCCCAACGAGCTGCACCACCTCAATACGGGCGTCTATAACCTGGGCTTTGTAGCCTTCCGAAGAAGTACCCAGACCCTGGCCTATATTCGCTGGTGGGAAGAAAAGCTGCGCTACGAGTGTTTGATTGCGCTTTGTGAGGGCTTATTTGTGGATCAAAACTGGATGAATTTTCTGCCCTTGTTTGTACCCAACACGCACATTGAGCGCGAGCCCGGCTACAACGCCGCCTACTGGAACCTCCACGAGCGGTACTTTTCTGAGCGGGAAGGTACTTTTTGGGTAAACGAAAAGTACCCCCTCATTTTCTTTCATTACAGTGGCTACGACCCCGCCCGGCCGGAGGTACTTTCCAAGTATCAGGACCGTTTCGAACTGAAAGAGCGGCCTGACACACAGGCATTATTTGAAATATACCGGGAGCGCTTGATCCGAAACGGCAACGAGTACTACCGCCGATTTGCGTGCTGCTACATTAAACCACCCAAGGTTTACCGGTACGTCCGGGTGCGGGCATGGTTAAAAAAACCATTAAATTTTTTAATTGCTCAACTCGACACCCACTAGATGAAGGAGCTAGCCACGGTAGTAGTACCGCTTTCGGGCGCGCCCCTCACCGAAAGAGAAATGGCCTCGCTGCGGCGATGCCGCGAGGTACTTCATGCTTACCCCATCGTACTGGTCACTCCCCACGGAGCCAACTACCAGGCCGAAGTACCCTGGCTGTCCGATCTGGATCAGTATACTTTTGAAGTACCTCCTGGCTCCACGAATAGCCCATGGGAGTCGCATTTCCTGAGCGACGACCTGTACGAGCGTTTCGCCTGGAGTGAGTTTATTTTGGTTCATCAGCTCAATAGCTACGTAGTCAGCGACGAGCTTCATTACTGGTGCAAGCAAGGCTACGATTATATTCAGGCGCTGCCTGGCTTAGTTCCGCAAAGCCGTTCGGCCCAGGTGCTTGAACAAGAACTTGGCCTAAAAACAAAAGTACCTTTGCCTCAGCTGGCGCAGGCCGTAGCCGGTACGGGGCTCTCGCTGCGCCGCGTGGAACGGATGCGACGAGCCATCCGCAATAACAAACGCAAAATATACGAGCTACTTTCGGACCGAACGCTTTCGGGTTTGGATAAAGATGTACTGTTTTGGGAAGGGCTAAGCCGTCGACTTTGGCCCCCTTTGCGGGTACCTACGCCCGTGGTGCGGCAGCGATTTTCGGTCAATGTTGCTTCCCTGGGTACTTCCTTCGGGCAGCAGGTACTTTCTCCAAACCCTTTTGCTCTCACCGGCCTGGATGGGTGGAGCCCCGAGCAATTTGCATCCTATTTAAACTAGCTGTGCCATGAATATTATTTTCACCGTCTGTGATCGAACGCAACTAGCCCAAGCCCTGGCCCTGGCCGATGCCGTGCGTCGTCACCACCCGGATCGGCCTTTTTACATTGGGTTGGTGGATGAGCTACCGTTTGTGAAGGTACCTGGCTCGGCTTCCCTTATTCCGGTCGAAACCTTGAATATACCGGCCTGGAGTGCCATGACTAGCCTATATTACAGCTACGAACTGGTAGCAGCCTGTCGGCCTTGGTTTGGGAAGTACCTGTTGGAACAAAATCCATCCTGCCAGAGGCTTACCTTCCTGGCCCCCAGTACCTACCTGTACGCTTCTTTGGAACCCGTGGAGCAACCAGGCGCAGAACTTCTCCTGACGCCACACCTCACCCGACCCACTCAAGGTACCCTGGACGACAAACGAATATTAAATATTGGTATGTACCACGCGGGCGGTTGGGTCGCTAGCAATACCCACGCTATAGGTACCTGGCTGGACTGGTGGGCTGTACGTACTCAAGATCGGGCCAAGTTTGACCTTTGCCAGGGCATGTGCCTGGATCAGCTCTGGCTCAACTACGCCCCCATTTGGGTACCTACGGCGGCCCCCATAGCCGCGCCCGGCTGGCAGTACGGCCTTCATTCGGTTCAGAATATTCCCCTTGAGAAAGTCAACGATAAGTACTTTGTCGCTGGTTACGAGCTGATTTCCGCTGATTTTGCGGGCCTGGTGGGGTACCACCCCGTTTGGTCCGATCACCAGGACCTGGTAGCGCTGAGCTCAGGTTTTCAACAGCTGCTAAGGGAGTACCTTCGTGTCCTGAAAACTTACGCTCCACACCAAGCACCCGGACTGGCGGCTTACGGCCTATCCGCGCCCATAAAAAAAAGTCGGGGGCTTCGAAAGAAATGGGTTAAGTACCTTTCCGGCATTGCGCACCGAATCGACACCTACGACCTAACGTATTAATTCTCTTTTTTGTACAAAAGAATGAAACCGCTCCACCAAAGTACCCGCGCGCTGCGCGCGTTCCTGGCTCAGTCCCCGCCTCCCCCCGAAGAGTCTGCTTTGGCGCTGGCCTCGGCACCTAAACTTACGGTCATTACGCCCTCGTACAACCAAGCCGACTACCTGGAGCGAACCATCCTGAGCGTACTTAATCAAAACTACCCCAATCTGGAGTACATCATCATGGACGGTGGCTCTCAGGATGGTAGCGTGGACATCATAAAAAAATACGAAAAGTACCTTGCATACTGGGAAAGTGAGAAAGACCGCGGCCAGGTACACGCGCTGAACAAAGCGCTAGCGCGCGCTACGGGCGAATGGATTAGTTTTCAAAATTCGGACGACGTATATTTTCCGGGTACCTTCGAGCGTTTTGGGAAAGTAGAAAAAGAGAAGTACGATATCCTATACGGGCATCTGTACCTGATTACCACCGACGACGAAGTGACTGAACTATTGAAAACGCTGCCTTTTAGCCTCACTGCGCAGCTGGCCGAGGGCATGCAAATCCATAACCAATCGCTCTTTTTTAGGCGTTCGCTAGTAGAGCAGTACGGGTACTTCGACGAATCCTACCGCTTCGCCTTCGACTACGAATTCATCACCCGCTACGCCAGTCAGCCCAGCACGCGCATTCGCCGGATAGAGGGTTTGGCCGGGGCTTTGAGAGTACACGAAGCCGCCAAGTCGTCGACCATAGCCAGCGTTGGTCTCTCTGAACACGAGCGGGTGAAGGAATTGTATAATTTCACGAAAAGCTCGGTCCGGTCCGAGAAAATGCGGTATCTTTGGTGTCGATTTCGTAAACTGTTTTATCTATTGGTCGATATGGACTTTTCCTACCTGGCCCACCGACTCTCGCAGTAAAGCATGACTCTATCCAGATTAATTACGCTGTTTCATTACTTGAGGTACTCAGGCGGTATCGCCATGATGTTCAATGGCTTTCCCTTGGTATTTTTCATTCGGGACACGCTGCATATTGGTCCGGCTACCAATGTATTTACGGCTTTCTTTTTTGCCTTGGCATTATTGCTCATGTTTCCCACTCATTTATTTATCCGTCTGTACAAGCCGAATTTCACGTTATTAAAATACGCAATGGGTTTTCTGGTCATTGCTTTTTACCATTTTATCTTCATGAATTATTCTGAGTTTGATTGGTTTATCGAGCTTGGAAACTTTTTATTTACGATTGCTTTTATTTTTCTTCTGATCCATGTTCCAAATGATGTAAAAGAAGTGTTGATGGTGATAATCTTCCTGGCGGCTCTTTTCTCTAACTTAACCCTCGTTTACTCCCTCCTGACCGATCCCAGCTGGAGGATAGGGATGCGGGCAGCCGTTACTTTCGAAAACGCCGGTGCCCAGGAAGGAGGGAACCCACACATAGCAGCCCGAAACGGAGTTATATGCTTACTGGCTGCTCTTACGCTTATTTCGCAGTATAAAGGGGCTTTGATTCGTCTTTTCTTATTTTTTTCTATTATTTTCAGCTTGGCAGTAGTAGTATTGGCACAGGCAAAATCAAGCTTGTTGGCTCTGGGCATCATGGCTGCTTTCTATATGACCTTTCAGGCCAACTTCTCTCAGATGCTCCGTTCTGCCAAGAGTTTATTTTCGGTGCGAAATGCAGTCATTTTTCTTATTTGTTGGTTCTTGTTTGGTTTACTTTTAAGTCGCTACGGAGATCTGGTTGGGGTACTTTATGGCTATTGGGGCAACTTTCAAGATAAGATCATGGATATCATCTTTACTGCGTTTGGCTTACAGATTTCAGGTACGGCCAACATCGATGCTTCGGCCATGGGTAGGGTAAGTAGTTTGAGCTTTTTTCAGAATGCGTTAGAAGGCGCACCTCACGTACTGTTAATCGGGCTTGGTTATAAAGCAGCCTTTTTGGATGTACCCTTAGTAGAATCTATTGTAAACCACGGTATTTTTGGTTTTATATTTTTTGCCGGCTTTAATTATTACCTGCTGGTATATTCGATTAAAGAGTTGCGAAAAAACTCCAATCCTCTTTCTCTTTTTCTAGCCTACTTTTTTATTTACTTTATCATCATGCTTATTTCCAATGGTCGTCCATACGACGTTTCATTTTGGTTTCCTTACGCCTTAATGATTCGGTTTCTGGGCATCAAGTACTTGGATTCCCCCCAGTATAAGGAGAATAAAAATAGCGCTCTAACTACTGTTTAGCTAAATGAATTAGAGTTTACAAAGGCACCTCATAGACCCACAGAGGGGCATCGATACCGCCGGTAAATTCTTTAATGGGCTCGCTGTCATCAAGGCGATTTTCGCTTACCATATATCGGTAACGCTTTCCAGAACGGAAATTCTCCATAGCTTCCTCTCTCTGCACACTATGACTCGCCAGTTCTGTATTATCCAGATACACCTCATAATTATACACCTTTCGCTTCGACTGCTCCGTGTACTTAAGTAAAAGGCGGTACTGCGTATCGTATAAACGCTCATCTTCAAAAGCAAAGGAAAGCGCCACCACGGGAAATTTTTGAGCCTCAAGGGAACTCCCCGGACGACGAAGAATGTAATTGATCTTCCGGGCCATTTTAAGCGTATCCCGGTTTTGCTCCGACTCCCACAGAAGGGTACTTTGGGCTTTGGGTACATAAAATTCCAGATCGGGCGGCAGCAGAAGACTTGTCTCGGAAGGCAGCGAAATAATCCATCGATAAGCATCAAATTTATTCTGATTGGCGTGGCTACGGGCTTGAAAATCCCAATACTCTCTCAAGTTGGAAAATGCAACGATCATCACGAACGCAATCGCGGTCCAGGTACCTACTTTTTTGCCTGCTTCGGCCAGGTACCCTGCCCCAAGGGCGGCTACCAGCACCGTGATAATCCCGGCAGGGAGTACGTGGGTGTCATAGATTTTAGCGGAGCGCAAAACCAGAAAAAGAAAAAAAATCCAGTTGAGCACGAGTACCCCGTAAAACCACTTTCGGGTACCTACTAACTTAACCATTCCCAATAAACACAAAAGAATTAACAGGTAGCTTACGGGATTTTTGAAGTACTCACCAATATAGGTGTAGTTGAACCAAGTACCCATCGGCTCGTCGTTCATTTTGGCAATGATCCCCCCCACAAAAGACTTGGCTACCACCAGCGGATCCGTGAGCAAGAAGGGACATGCTGCCACAAAGAGCAAAATGGTGAGGCCTATAAATCGTAAAGTACCTTTCCATTGATTAGCAGGCAGCAACAAAAATACTCCTACTAGTATGGCGGGGGCCAAAAACAAGAAAATAAGTCGCTGGGCCAGAATGAGTCCGAAGAGGATAGCCCACAGGCGGATTTGGCCCGTCGTAGCTTGTTCGGTAAAGAGCATCTGCACTACCAGGTACAGAAATAAAGTACCTGCCAGCGCCTCCGGCCGCAGGACGGGGGCATTGAACCACACAACGTAGGAGGTCACGATCAGGAAAGCCAGGGCGGGCCGGGAGGCCGGTGTGAGAAGCGGATGCTTATGCCGAAACAGAAAACGAACGGTGAGCACCAGCAAAGTACCTACCATCAGAAGCTGGATGGTTCGGCCCGTCAGGATCAGGTCTTGCCGGTCGGTCAGGTACTGGTAAGCATTGCGGTCGAACTGCTCAAAAATATCCAGCAGTCCTTCGTAAGTACCTCTATGGCTGATGATCGATGCCAAGGTACTGATGCCGAAGAGCAAGCAAAAAATCAGCAAGCTAGGGGTGGCGGGCCAGTCGAGGCAGCGTGGGGTGTTGCCGTACCAGAGAAATACGCCGGAGTCGGCAATAAAGTTTTCATCGACCGTGAAGTAGGCCATGAAGGGAGGGTTAAGAACGCTTACGTACATTGTATAACACCAGAGCATCCCCAGCAAAAAATAGGCGGATAGTTGGAGGTAGTTGGTCTTGATGCGCATGAATGTTGTGTACAAAGCAGTCTTAAATGAAAAGTAATTTTAATTTTGTGCCCTAGGACGCACAAAATTAGGAAAGCTTGATGCTGAAAATTCTTTTAAAGACCATTATTTTTCTGGTTGTGGTATTTATTGTAGGTGAAGTAGTACTTCGCTACCAGTTTGGTTTCTGCCAGGCTCCTCTTTACATTGCCGATCCTGACTACGAGTACATCTACGCCCCAAATCAGGAAGTAGTGCGGTTTGGGAATACCATTCGTACCAACGAACTGTCGATGCGAAGCGAGCCCGTTCTGCCTACGGATACCACCGTTATTCTACTCACGGGTGATTCCGTGGTACTGGGTGGCAGCCTTACCGACCAGGACAGTCTGGCCTCCACCATGTTGGAAAAACGGTTGACCCGTACCCTAAGACGACGCGTACGGGTACTTAATATAGCGGCGGGCTCCTGGGGCCCCGACAACGTGGCTGCGTACCTGAAAAAGCACGGCCTGTTCAACGCCGATTTGATTTGCCTGGTAGCCAGTAGCCACGATGCCCACGACAACATGACGCACGAGAACATGGTAGGGGTGGATACCAATCTACCCGATAAGCAGTATACCCTGGCTTGGGAAGAGCTCTGGAAAAGGTACCTTTTTCCTCGGTACGTTCAAGAACACGTGGTTGGCACCAACTACTTTGCCCCTCGCGTAGACACGACCCTGCTCAGCGGCATTCGTAAAGAGGGTGATGGTTTTAATCCGGGTTTTGCCCAACTCGCTGCCATGGCTCGTCAGCAGGGCATTCCCTTTTTCATCTATTTGCATCCCGAAATCTCCGAGATTGAATTTGGCAACTACAACGGTCAGGGTCGGGAGATCATCCGGTACGCCGAGCAGGATAGTGTTCGGCTTATTAAAGAGCTGGACCTGGGCATTACGGTGAATTACTTCCGTAAAAATGATGTAGTACACTACAATAGCGGCGGGCAAATATTCATGGCCAATAAGCTTTATCCTCTGTTTTTAGAATACTTACAACCGGCCAATTAATGCGCGTACTCCTTATTCATAATCAATTATGGGCACACTATAAGTCTAAGCTTTTCAGTGAAATACACCGCGCCCTGCGGGAAAAGTACCCTGACAGTCAGTTTCAGGTAGCCCATATTGCGCTGTACGAAGCCAGTCGGAAGGCGATGATGAAAAGCCAGGAAGAACCCATCTATAAGTACCCCTATACCGTACTTTTTGAAACGAGCCTGGATGAAGTACCTTTCGCGAAGCGGCTCAAGGCGTTGTTTCGCACCTATCGCTCCTTCCGGCCCACGGTGTTGAACATCACGGGGTATTACGACTGGGCGCAGGTACTTTTAATGCTTTATGCCCGCAGCCAAGGGGTTAGGGTTATTTTAACCGTGGAATCTTCCAGTCTGGACCATAAACGCTCCTGGCTTAAAGAAAAATTGAAAAGCTGGATCGTTAATAACGCCAACGCCTACTTTTGCTTTGGCCAAACTTCGGTCGCTTATTTAAAGTCTCTAGGAGTCCCTGAAGCCAAGATTGCTGTCAGCCATGCGGCGGTTATTGATGAGACCATCATACGCGAAAACTACCAGCGAGCGCTGGCCGAAAAGGCCTCAACGCCCTTAGCCCGGCGCCACTTTATTTACGTAGGCCGCCTGGCACCCGAAAAAAATCTGGTGGCCTTGCTGGATGCTTTTCGGAAAACGCAGCAGCAGAACCCTCCCAGCGCGGAATGGGGACTACTGCTGGTGGGGGATGGCGCTTCCCGCGCTGAGCTTGAAAAATACGTTCAGGAAAAGAAAATACCGCGGGTGCGCTTTACGGGGGGCTGTGCCTGGTACGAAGTACCTGGCTGGCTGGCCCAGGCTAGTGTTTTAGTTCTTCCTAGCTTGTCGGAGCCCTGGGGGCTGGTGGTCAACGAAGCAATGGTGTGTGGCTTGCCGGTGATTGTGTCAGACCGCTGTGGCTGCGCCCCTGACCTCGTAGAGGAAGGTCTCAATGGGTTTTTATTCAGTCCGGACCACCCCGCTGACTTAGCTACTTCCATGCAGTATTTTATCCAAAATCCTGAAAAAATATCCGCTATGGGCGTTGAATCACGACGCCTGGTAGCTTCTTTTTCGTCCGAACGCGTAGCACAGCAAATGGTAGCATGCTACCATTCTTTAGCGAACCACTAACAGCGACTTTTCATGCGAATACTCAATATCTGCGCCTATACCTGGGCCATCGGCGGACCGGCCCGCATCATTTATGATCATACCTCAGAGGTACTTAGGCAAGGCCATCAGGTAGATATTCTGAGCCCCATGACTCCAGGCGAAAAATTATACCCAACGCCCGAAGGAGCCCGCCTCATTCCCTGCCGCCGCACGACCCCGCTGAGTACGATCTACCGGGAGTTTTCCGTGGATTTGTATCGTTATCTCAAAAAACACATCCACGAGTACGACCTCATCCACGTGCACGGGATCTGGCACTTTGGTAGCCTGGCCCCTTTTCTAATTCCCAACCAGGTACCTAAGGTGATCACCATCCACGGTTTGCTAGACCGCTGGGCCGTTGAACACAGCAAGTGGAAGAAGCAGCTCGTAACCCTACTCTATCAAAAAAAACTGCTCGGTAAGGCGGATTTGATTCAGATAAACAATACCGACGAAGAGCAGGACGTGATCAGGTACTTGGGGTATCGCCCTCCCAATATGGCCATTATCCCCAACGGCATGAAGATTGCCGACTATAGCTCGCTGCCCGAAAAAGGTATTTTTAGGAAGCATTTTGCTATTCCCAGCGACCGAAAAATGGTACTTTTCATGGGAAGACTCAACACCAAGAAAGGTCTTGACCTGCTGCTGCCTGCCTTTATGAAGTACCTCCATCAACACAACGACGCCCTGCTGGTACTGGCCGGGCCTGATGACGGGTACCTGGCCCAGGCTGAGGAGTTTATTCAGCTCAACGCCCTGCAGGATTCCATCAGGCTCGTAGGGATGCTTACCGATTCGGTGAAGAAAGCCGCCCTGGCCGACGCCGATCTTTTTGTGCTCCCCTCCTACTCAGAGGGGTTTTCAATCGCCGTACTCGAAGCCATGACGGCCCAGGTACCGGCTCTGGTCTCGGACCGCGTCGGGTTTGGCGACTACATCCAGGCGCACCAAGCAGCCTACCTTACTCCTCTTACCGTAGAAGGAGTGGCCGAAGGGCTCGAAAAAACGCTGCAAGACGCCACCTACCGGGAAAATATCCGCCAGAACGCCTACCAAATGGTACTTCAAGAGTTCGATATTCAGGTAGTTGCAAATCGGTTGCTGGAAGAATATAAGAAAATACAACGATAGTAATTATCTTTGTCGAAATCGTAATCCACATTTGTATTTTTCTTAGCGGGCTACTACCACTTTCTATGGTTGACGTATCGGTCATACTCCTTACTCATAACGAGTCGAAGCATATCGAACGCTGCCTTCGTAGCATCCAGCTTCTGACGGATAAAATTTTTATCGTCGACTCCTTTTCCACGGATGATACCGTTGAGCTAGCCACCGCCCTGGGAGCCGTGGTGGTACAAAATCCCTGGGTATCCTACGCTTTTCAATTCAACTACGGTATTGAAAATACTCCTTTCCGAACGACCTGGCTGATGCGTATGGACGCCGACGAGTACCTAACTCCCGAACTGGCCGCGGAACTCCGGGAGCAACTTCCCGCACAACCGGTCGATGTCAGTGGGCTCTACGTGAAGCGGAGAGTATTTTTCATGAATCAATGGATTCGCCACGGAGGATACTATCCGATCTGGTTGCTACGGATATGGCGGCGCGAGCAAGGTACCTGTGAGGAGCTTTGGATGGATGAGCATATTAAGCTTGAAGGTGGCCGGACGCTCCAACTCAGGCACGACATCGTGGACCACAACCTAAATAACCTGAGCTGGTGGACCCAAAAACATAACAATTACGCCATTCGGGAAGTGATTGATTTGCTGAATATTATTCATAATTTTGAAAATAAGGATACCGTCCAGCCCGCTTTTTGGGGCACCCAGGAACAGAAAAAACGTTTTTTGAAAATACGATACGCCAACTTGCCCCTTTTTACTCGTCCGTTCTTGTACTTTGTGTACAGGTACCTATTCAAACTTGGTTTTCTGGACGGAACCAAAGGGCTAATCTGGCATTTTTTGCAGGGCTTTTGGTACCGCTTCCTGGTCGATGCCAAGGTATATGAAGTATACCAGCAAGCCGGTAAAGAAAAAGATAAAATTATTAATCATTTTCTGACAGAATATGGAAAAGACCTTCGGAATCCAAACCGATCTGTCAAAGTATGATAATCGCTGGTACCAACCGGGCAGTGCTCCTAAGCGATTTTTGTGGTTCATTATTGGGAGGCTTTTTGTCAATACCTATCTGCCCATTCCAGTTTCCTGGAAAGTAACCATTCTGCGCCTTTTCGGGGCTAAAATCGGGCCAAACGTGATGCTAAAACCACGCGTCAACATCAAGTACCCCTGGTTTCTGCGTGTAGAAGAAAATACCTGGATCGGCGAAAATGTGTGGATTGATAACCTCACATTCGTCACTTTGGGTAAAAATGTGTGTTTGTCGCAGGGAGCCATGCTGCTCACGGGCAACCATGATTATACCCGTTCTACTTTCGATCTCGTTGTGAAACCCATTGTGTTACATGATGGCGTTTGGATCGGCGCTCAGGCTACGATATGTCCGGGAATAACGGCCTATTCACACGCCGTACTCACCGTAAAATCGGTAGCAACCAGTGACTTAGAAGAATATAGTATCTATCGTGGGAACCCGGCTCGGCTTATCAAAAAAAGAGAACTTACGCAGTGAAAGTATCCATTATTACCGTCGTATACAACGGAGCGTCTTCCATCCGCCAATGTATAGAATCCGTGGTGCGGCAAGATTATAATAATATTGAGTACATCATTATTGATGGGCAGTCGACGGACGAAACGCTTGCCACTGTTTATGAGTACCAGGAATCTATACACACAATTATTTCGGAGCCCGACCGGGGAATTTACGACGCTATGAATAAAGGTATCCAGCGAGCTACGGGAGATGTGATAGGTATGCTCAATGCCGACGATCGTTACACGGACACTTCCGTAATATCAGACATAGTAGCCGCCCTGCGTTCAAGTCAGGCAGAGGCTGTGTATGGAGACTTGGTCTATGTACACCCGAGCGATCCTTCCCAGGCTACACGAACCTGGATCTCGGGCGCTTATCGCTCCGCAAGCTTTCTTTGGGGTTGGATGCCTCCCCATCCCGCTTTTTTCCTCAAAAAAAAATGGTATGACCAGTACGGTACTTTTCGGCTTGACCTGGGTAGTTCCGCCGACTACGAGCTCATGCTCAGAATGCTCTATAAACACAAGCTTAGTCCCGTTTATCTACCCCGCGTGTTGGTCCAGATGAGCACCGGCGGAGTAAGCAATAGTACTCTAAGCAATCGAATCCAGGCGAACAAAAATGATCGAAAAGCCTGGCGAGTTAATAGCTTAAAACCCTATTTTTTCACGCTCTGGCTCAAGCCTATTCGAAAGATAGTTCAATTCTTTCCCCTAGCTAAAAAACTTACTAACGACTCATTCCAACCTTTTACTAATTAGTAGACTCCTTTTGCGAAGTAATTGCCAGAGAACGCCTAAAAATGTACGATCTTTACTTCACTATAATACTTGAATACACAGAATGAACATTTCTTGTATCCTTTATTATCTAGATATTACAAACATAGCTATGAAAAATACATTACTATCTGATATACTGTTTGGGGGATTTTTCGGAAGCATCCTCGACCATGAAGTTTACCAATGCATTCTATCCTTTTTGGTTGCTTGCTTCCTGTCCATTATTTCCATCCCCATTATCATCAACCTTTCTAATTTGCTCAATCTCACGGCGAAGCCTGGTTTCAGAAGCTCCCATAGCACTGACACCCCTACCTTGGGTGGTATTGCCTTGTTTGCCTGTACGCTTATCGCTTTTTTTCTTTGGCCTCACGCCGAAGAAACCCAAGACTCCAATCTTACGAGTTTGTCGATGGTAGGTTTGACCATTCTGTTTTTTCTGGGATTGAAAGATGATATTTTAGCCCTGGATTCAGCCAAGAAGCTGATCGTACAGATAGGAGCCACTCTGACGCTCGTAGTCATGGGAAATTTCAAGGTAGATTATCTTTACGGAATTTTTGGCTGGCATTACATTCCTGACTTCGTCAGTATTCCCTTAACGATATTCATTTTTATTGCTCTGATCAACGCCATTAATCTCATTGATGGCATCGACGGGCTAGCTGCGGGCATCAGTCTTATTACGGGCTTAGGCTTGGGTACCTGGTTTATTATCAACCGTCACTTTACGTTTGGCTGCCTGGCTTTTTCCATGTCAGGAGCGCTACTAGGTTTCCTACGCTTTAATTTTTCCAAAACCAGCAAGATTTTCATGGGGGATACCGGTTCTCTCGTCATAGGCTTTTTACTCTCTTTTTTTACCATTGAATTTCTACGCCTCAACGTGGGTTACCGCAACGACCCCACCGTGTTTTTCAATGCCCCGATCATTGTTATGGTTATGCTCATCGTCCCGATTTTTGATACGCTGCGGGTCTTCATTGTTCGCTTGATTCAGGGTGGTTCCCCTTTTATAGCGGACCGCAATCACCTGCATCACATTCTGGTTGATAATGGCCTCAACCATTTCCAAGCTTCATTTACTTTGTGGATGGTCACCATTGTTAACATGATCCTCTTCTTCTCATTCCACGGGGACGTGTCCAACACCGATTCCCTCTACATATACATTGGCTTGTTTGTGCTGTATATGTTTGCGGCTTACTTACTAAAAAGACGCGCTACTTTTGTTAAAGAAAAAAAAGGGATGGTTAAAAGCCCTAGCTATTCAGGATCCAGCCTCTCTCCAACCAAAAAAATACTAAGAAATCTTTAAAGCATTTCTTCATAAAGCACAATATCTTCGCAATAAAATAAAAGTTTGGTTTCTTGTGTTCCTACTAATGTTTGTACCTTAGCGGCAAAACAGTCCCTAATACGTATGAACAAGAATATTCGCAAAGAAGACGCACTTCATTATCACTCAAAGGGAAGGCCTGGTAAAATTCAGGTCATTCCTACCAAAGAGACCAACACGCAGCGAGATCTTTCTCTGGCTTACTCGCCGGGCGTAGCCGAACCCTGCCTGGAAATTGCCGAAAATCCTGAAGATGTGTATCGATATACCGCCAAGGGAAATCTGGTGGCGGTGATCAGTAACGGTACCGCCGTACTGGGCCTTGGCGACATAGGTCCGGAGGCCTCCAAGCCCGTCATGGAAGGAAAAGGCCTTCTCTTTAAAATATACTCCGACATTGACGTCTTCGACATCGAGCTAAACACGAAGGATGTGGACGAATTTGTCCGTACGGTCAAAATCCTGGAGCCTACCTTCGGAGGAATTAACCTGGAAGATATCAAAGCGCCCGAGTGCTTTGAAATTGAAGCCCGGCTCAAAAAAGAGCTCAATATCCCCGTCATGCACGACGATCAGCACGGGACGGCTATCATCAGTGCGGCCGCCTTGCTCAACGCCCTGGAAATAGTAAAAAAGGATATTGGTTCCGTACGTGTGGTAGTATCGGGGGCAGGTGCTTCGGCCGTTTCCTGCACCAAGCTCTATCTTTCGCTGGGCGTGAAGCCCGAAAACGTAGCCATGTTCGACCGGAAAGGGCACATCCATACGGGCCGCACCGACCTGGACGAGCTCAAAAGTGGATTTGCTACCAACCACGCCTATGACTCCCTGGAACAAGCGCTGGAAGGCGCCGACGTATTCCTGGGGCTTTCGGTAGCGAACGTAGTATCACAGGATATGGTACGTTCTATGGCCAATGATCCAATCGTTTTTGCCATGGCCAATCCAGATCCCGAAATCGCTTATCCGGATGCCGTAGAAGCCCGCGCTGACATCATCATGGCGACGGGACGCTCCGACTATCCCAACCAGGTCAATAACGTACTTGGTTTTCCCTATATATTTCGCGGAGCCCTGGACGTACGCGCTACGGAAATCAACGAAGAAATGAAGCTGGCGGCTGTGCATGCCTTGGCAGACCTGGCCAAAAAACCAGTACCGGACATCGTTAACCTGGCGTACAACGAGCCTAACCTGGCCTTTGGTAAAAACTATATCATTCCCAAGCCCGTTGATCCACGCTTGCTTACCAGTGTGGCACCTGCCGTAGCCAAGGCCGCTATGGATACGGGCGTAGCGCGTACCATGATTACCGATTGGGATGCGTACGAGCAGGAACTGCACCGGAGGCTGGGCCGACACGAACAGCTCACGCGGGTACTCCTCAACAAAGCCAAAACAGATCCCAAAAGAGTGGTATTTGCCGACGCCGAAAATATCCAGGTACTTAAAGCAGCTCAGCAGGTTAGGGACGAAGGGATTGCCACACCAATTCTTCTTGGTGATAAAAAGGCCATACATGGGCTTATTTCTGAAAATAACCTGGACTTGAGCGAAGTCGTTATTCTTGACCCACGGGCCGACGAGAGCGAGGCCGCCATTGAGCGTTACACGCAGGTACTTTACGATAAAAGAAAGCGTAAAGGCGTTACGCCTAGTGAAGCCCGGCGGATGATGTATTACCGCAACTACTTCGGATCCATGATGGTAGAGACCGGAGAAGCCGATGCTTTTATTTCCGGCTTAACCCGCACCTATCCGGATACCATTCGTCCGGCCCTGCACGTCATAGGAAAAGAAGAAGGAGTGAGCCGGGTGGCCGGTATGTACATACTTCTCACGCCCCGAGGGCCACTTTTCTTCTCTGATACCACCGTCAACCTCGACCCATCGGTAGAAGACCTGGTCGAAATCACGGAGCTCACGGCTCAGGCTATCGAGCGTTTCAACATCAAGCCCCGCATTGCCATGGTAACGTACTCAAACTTTGGCAGCGCCCGCGGAAAAGATGCCGAGAAGATGAGCGAAGCAGTGGCAATTCTAAAGAAAAAGTACCCATCCATGATTATCGACGGGGAAATGCAAGCCCATTTGGCCTTCGATACGGATTTGTTAAAAAACAATCATCCGTTTAGTGACCTGATCGAGGAAGGTGCCAACACCCTAATTTTTCCAAACCTTTCGGCTAGTAACATTGCCTATAACTTATTAAAAGAAGCTGCTCAGCTCGAAACCATTGGGCCCATCCTCCTGGGTCTCAAAAAGCCGGTGCACGTACTACAGCTAGGTAGTTCCGTACGTGAGATCGTAAACATGGTAGCAATTGCCGTAGTGGAGGCTCAGATGAAAAACTAGCCGTGCTCTTTTATTGACTTTCAAGCGCTACAAAAACGGTCAGGAAAATTTCCTGACCGTTTTTGTAGCGCTTGAAAAAATAGTCATTTCCCCCCGGCTACTTCTACTTCCGAAAGGTCGATGGTAATCGATTTCTCGTTATAGCTGTTGATACGAAGAATCATTTCCTTGAGCAAGTCAGCGTGGGAAAAGGTAATCATGTGGCCCGCGTTGGGGAGCAGAATGAATTGCGTTTGAGTGCTGGCAATATGCTTCTTGGCAAAATCAATATTTTCCGGATCGGCAATCCAATCATTTCCCCCCTGAAGGACGGTGGTTGGTACCGTCACGTTTTTCCAGATGGGTAGCATCTGCCGTAGCTCTTCCGAGTGCGCGTATTTTTCGGCCGTAGCCGCGTTAAATTCACGGGGAAGGAATAACTGAACCAACCGATTTCGGCCCCACTTCGAAAACCAATAAAACTTTTCTTTTTCGGGATCAATGACCGGTGATACCAAAATAAGCTCCTTTACCTTGTCGGGTTGCATGGCAGCAATGGAAGCAGCAATGGGTGCTCCGTAGGATCTTCCCAAAATAATCGCTTTTTCGTTGGATTTATTTAAGCTCAATACCGCGCTTAGGCACTGTGCTTGCGTTTGGATGGACGTAATGAACTTCTTGTTCTTGAAGCGCGACTTACCGTATCCCAAACGATCCACGGATACAATATGAAATTTTTTCTGCAAGTCGGGATCATCCAGGATATTCATATATCCCCACCAAGCGCCCGGCGCACCGTGAATTAGCAAAAGTAAGGGAAGCGTATCGGCACCTGTGCTGGCTACCTGAATGTACAGGCTGTCATTCTGAATGCAACTGACAGTAGGTTTCACATCTACAGTAGCGTAGTGCCTCCTCACGTCGCGAGCCGTAGTTCGGTATTTTGAAAAACAGGAAGAAAGGGCCGTTGATAACAGTAGGATGATTAACCAATGACTGACAAAACTGAATGATCTCATAGATGAAAATTTTTCCCTTGACCGTCGGCGTTTTTCGTCCGAAAACTTTAAAATAATGGTTTTAATCATTAAAAGCAACGGAACTTGCACATTATTAGACTAATAACCGTGCCAGCATTTTTGAATTCCCTAGAAGCAGGGGAAAGCGGTAGGACAAAAAAATATTTCAAAAAAAGCACAAACTACAATTTTTTACACCATTACTTTGTTTCGGAATAGGTTAGCCTACTCGAGCACTCCAAATTAGCCACCAATGACCGCAGAACAGCAGGAGCTATTTTTTCAACGCTTATCCAAACAAAACGAAAAGTACCGGTACCGGCTTCCGTCGCGACAGGAAGGGGGTCGTTTTTTACAGCGTCTGATCAATTTTTTGTTCCCAATCAGTCAGGATTGTGGAAAAAGTACCCAGGCTGGTAGTCTGCCCGAGGTGTATCAGGAGTTACAACAACAATTGGATTGCCTGCTTAGCCCGCTTGGTCCTCAGCTTACTCGGGACCGTTCGGAAATAAGCAGCCATTTTTTTGAAGAGCTTCCCACCATTTATAATTTAATCCTGCTGGACGCCCAGGCAATTACAGAAAACGATCCTGCTTCGGTCGGGATCGAGGAGGTGATTGCGGTGTATCCGGGATTTATGGCCATTGCAACCTACCGAATCGCCCACCTACTGGCTCAGTGCGGGGTACCTTTACTTCCTCGTATGCTCACTGAGTTTGCCCACAGTCAAACCGGAATCGACATTCACCCTAACGCCGTGATCGGTCATTCTTTTTTTATTGACCACGGTACGGGGGTAGTTATCGGTGAAACGACGCACATTGGTAATAACGTAAAATTGTATCAGGGTGTTACCTTAGGGGCTACGCACGTGGCCAAATCCCTGGCCGCCAGCAAGCGCCATCCTACCATTGAAGACAATGTAGTAGTATATGCCAACGCCACCATTCTGGGCGGAAAAACGGTCATCGGCCATGACTCCGTGATCGGAGGCAATGCCTGGCTTACCTATAGCGTACTTCCCTACTCCCACGTATATCACCAAAGCGAGGTGGAAGTAAAAAGACAGATAGCCTAAATCATTGGCTAAATAAAGATTGCAAAAAAGGCCTGAGACGGTGTTGAGCAAACACCGTCTCAGGCCTTTTAACTTAATGTGCGTAAAGACATATTCTACAGAAAGCCGGGTACTTGCTAGGCTATCGTTGTTAAAGAACTAGCGTAAATGTTTATTCACTTAGAGAATATTTATTATTTAATACTGCGAATAAAACGTCTCACTCCTTCCATGTATACCGGCTCAGCATGTCTGAGGGCATAATGAGGCTGCGTGGTGATGGTAATGCTGATAAAGCCAAAAGTAAGGCACCACCATTCGTAGTAGGTCTTGGTCACCATCTCGCCGGCCTTTGGCCGTAAAAAGGCAATCATCTCCCATACCGGATTTCCTAAGATATTCATTTCCTGTACGTACACCTGCTTGGATTGGCAGTAGGCTCCTTCCAGGTTAAACATCACTTGAAATACCTCCGGCTGGCTCATGGCAAAATTCCAGATCGACTGCGCCACTTCGGCCAGCTGTTTCTCGGCATTTCGATACAGGTTTTTTATTCGTTCAAATTCTTCCCGCAGAAAAGTAAACCCCTCGGCCCGTATGGTCTCCAGGAGCTTGTCTTTGCTTTCAAAGTACTCGTAAAGGATGGGAGGGCTATACTCAATCACGTCGGCGATTTTGCGGATGGAAACGGCCTGCCAGCCATCTTCGCGGGCAATTTCCCTGGCCGTTTTGATAATGTCCGAACGTACCTGTTTCTTAAGCCGTTCGCGGCGTTCTACAATTCCCATTGAGCATGTATTGGTTAACGTTGGATTAGAGTAACAGCTTCCAAAATTAAAACTTTAGCCATGCTTTCCAAACGGTGTTAGGTATTAATTCACCCTTAAGCCCGTGCTGTTCCGAAAAGAAAACCCGCTTTAGGGACGGCTTTTTTCACCAACCTCCTCCCTATCAACCTCGTACAGGAACGCGCTATTTTTTTTCTTTTGCCCGTAATTTTTAGTAAGCGTAGTGTGCTTTTCAGTTCTGATCAGGTATTTGTAAGTTTAGGAGCCGAAAGAGGGTCCTACTACATTAAAAAACAGTACAATAGTAAACTTACAACTCATTTAACTAACTGATATGCAAACTTATTGGGGAATTGATCTGGGAGGTACCAAGGTGGAGGGAGTTATTCTTTCGGGTTCTTCGCCAGACTCGGTCGTGTTCCGCCATCGTATCGACACCGAAGCCGACCGGGGTTACCACCACATTATACAGCGCATAGCTACCCTCGTGGATACCATGAAAGCCGAAACGGGGTACTTGCCCGAAGCGCTGGGCATCGGGACACCCGGCACGCTGGATCCAACCCGCCAAACCATGAAAGGCTGCAACACTACCTGCCTGAACGGGATGCCTCTCCACCGCGACCTCGAAAGTACCTTAGGTACTTCGGTTATGATTGCCAACGATGCCAACTGTTTTGCATTGGCCGAAGCCCAAATGGGTGCCGTACAGGACATTGCTCCTAACTTCCGATCGGTATTTGGGGTCATTATGGGTACGGGCGTGGGCGGCGGCGTAGTGCTGCGCGGAAACGACGGCCAGGCCTTTGTATTAAACGGGATGCAGGGAATTGGAGGCGAATGGGGCCACAACGAGCTCGAAAAGGACGGGTACCCCTGCTACTGTGGCAAGTATGGCTGCGTGGAGCAGGTATTTTCCGGCCCCGCCCTACAGCGCTACTACCAGGAAATCAGTGGTACTTCTTTGAAACTACCCCAGATCGTGGAGCGCCACCAACAGGGCCATGACCCGCACGCCACGGCAACCGTGGAACGTCTGCTGGAAAACTTCGGGAAAGCCATTACCGTAATCGTCAACATCCTGGACCCCAACGCCATCGTGCTGGGCGGTGGCGTTGGGAATATAGACCTGCTGTATACCGAAGGCCCCAAACGGGCCGCCAAGTACGTATTTAACGATCGGTTCGATACGCCCATCGTGCGTCCAAAGCTGGGCGATTCCGCGGGTGTTTTTGGGGCGGCTATGCTCACCTTCAAATAAAATGCAGGTACTTTTCTTATCCAGTACCCTGAGCAAAAGCTACCTGCTTTCGGTTCAGGGTACTTCTTCAAGGTACTTTCACCGGATCGGGTAGGGCTTCTTCGGAAGCTGCGGGCTGAAATAAACTGGGCGTACGGTGCTCGAGCCGTTCGGCAAGCCGGTAGTTGGCTTCCTGAGCCCGTACTTTAGGCGCTGGTTGCTCCGAGTGAAGCTGTACGTTGTGTTGGTAGGTATCCAGCCGAACGGCTTTCTGATTGTCATTGAGGTAGTTTTTAAGTACCTGCTTCATCTGCGATTTGAGGTAGTCGTCCAGGATGGGGTACCCCACATCGATCCGTCGGTGGAAGTTCCGGTACGTCCAATCGCCCGACGACAGGTAGATTTCTTCTTTGCCCCGGTTGGAAAAGTAAAAAATACGGGTGTTCTCAAGGTACCTGTCTACCAGGCGCGTTACGGTAATATTGTCACTGATCGTGGGTAGTTCGGGGATTAAACAGCAGCAGTCGCTCACGATGATGTTGACCTCCACGCCCGCCCTACCAGCCTGGTACAGCTTGCTGATAAGTACCTGGTCCTGAAGCTGATTGATCTTGATGGAAATGGTGGCTTTGAGGCCGGCTTTGCTATTTTTGATTTCCCGGTCAATAAGCTCGATGATCTTCCTGGTGCCATTAAATTGCGATACGTGCAGGTAGTTAAAAGGCAGGTACCGGTACTTCTTGGGGTCTTCACGGGTACACAGGTACCCAAAGAGTAGCTCGAGCTCGTTGGTAAGCTCGCGGTGGCTAGTCAGCAGGGCGTGGTCCACAAACTCCCGGGACGTCAGGCGGTGGAAGCCCCCCGTACCCAGGTAGGCGTAGCGCTCCCACCCTTTTTTTACTTTGCGTTTCACCAGCGCTATTTTGGCGTGAACCTTCAGCCCCGGAATGCTGAAGATAATTTTCACCCCCGCTTCCTTCATCTTTTTAGCCCATTGCAGGTTTTCTTGGATGTCGTACTTCGGATTCAGATCCACGAAGGTAACGACCCGCTTCCCGTTGCGGGCGGCGCTTATCAGTGAATTGACTATGAATGAATTAGCACTTATTTTGTACAAAGAAACAAAAATTTCCCGTACGAAGGGGTCAACCGCCGCTTCGTTGAAAAACCGCACCACCGGATCGAACGAATGGTAGGGCAGGTGCAGAAGCTGGTCGCTCTTTTGCAGGGCATCAAAAATCGATTCCCCTTCCCGCAGCTCCACGTGGCCGATGGCTTTTTGGACGGGGTAGTCGAGCTTCCGGTGCAACGAAGGAAAATCGGCTAAGTCCTGGCAGTAGAGGTACCTACCCCGCTCGTGAAATTCATTCATGAGTATCCCCACCCGGCCCGAGAGGTACTCCCGCATTTCGAGGGGCATGCCCATCTCGCAAAAGAACTGGTGCGGCTGCACAAAATTGCGTTTTTCGAGCTGTTTATTGATTCTTTGGGCCATGGTGGCCGGGTAATCATCCTCAATGGAAAGCTCCGTGTCGCGCTCGGCCCGTACGGCAAAGCAGTCGATGGTTTCGTAGCCCGGGAAGAGGATCGACAGATTGTAGCGCACGATGTCGTCCAGAAAAGCGACTTGTTTCTGACCGCCGTGCTCTGGCAGCTCCACAAAACGACTCAGCTGCGCCGATGGTATGTTAACGTAGGCGTACCAAACCTCCCGGGGGTCGTTGCGGCGGAGTAGCCTGACCACAAAGTAAAGCCGGTTGGGCTCAAAAAAAGTCACTTTGGTACTTTTGCGGCCGTTCAGAAATACGGGCTGAAGGTACCTGAACACTTTGTCGACAAAGTACTTGCGCACAAAATCCTGGTGCTCAGGAATGAAGTTCTCTTTGAAGTACAGATGTACCCCAGACGCCGCCAGGTCGGGTAGCACGCGGTTCGAAAGGATGTCTCCAAATTCGGACAGCTGATTATCCACCGTTTCTTGAATGTGCTCCAGCAGCGGCTCCGGGTACAGGTTCAATTTTTCCAGAATATCCGGACCTACTTCTTTCATGGCCATCAGCGTAGGAATCCGCACCCGGTAAAACTCGTCGATGTGGTACGAGTACAGCGCTAGGAAACGGAGTCTTTCGCGGGGGGGCACGGACTCGTCCTTGGCTTCCAGTAATAACCGGTAGTTATACGAAAGCCAGCTCAGGTTGGTGTCGAAGTACGGATGCGATACGTCAATCATACGGGAATAGGTGAAAGGCAATCAAAATTTTATCCAAGGTAGCCACAAATGCCGGGGCAGGCAATATAACTTTATTTTTGAAAAAAGTACGCGCCGCCGAACCACTCCCCAAAGTACCTCGTTCTAGGACTAATGCAGTATCCAAGTACTTCTAACTACTTTCACGCTACTTATTATCATGCACTATCGACTATTGGGGCGCTCAGGCCTAAGGGTTTCAGAGCTTTGCCTGGGTACCATGACCTTCGGAACAGAATGGGGCTGGGGAGCCGATAAGCAGGAAAGTTACCGCCTCTTCGAGACCTTCGGAAAAGCCGGAGGGAATTTTCTGGACACCGCTAACCGCTACACCGAAGGTACTTCCGAACGCTTCCTGGGCGAATTTATTGAGGCCGACCGCGACCACTGGGTACTGGCCACCAAGTATACGCTCAAAGACCGCAACGGCGACCTGAACTTTGCCGGAAACCATCGGAAAAATCTTTTCAGGTCGGTTCAGGAAAGTTTAAAAAGACTCAAAACGGATTACATCGACCTCCTGTGGGTACATATGTGGGACGCTACCACGCCCGTAGAAGAAGTAATGCGCGGCCTGGACGACCTCGTGAGCCGGGGTATGGTCCATTACGTAGGTATTTCGGATACCCCCGCCTGGATCGTCTCGCAGGCTAATACCATCGCGGATTTTCGCGGCTGGTCGCCCTTTGTTGCACTGCAAATTGAATATTCGCTGATCCAGCGTACGCCCGAGCGGGATTTGCTCCCAATGGCCCGCGCGCTGGATCTGGCCGTGACGCCCTGGGGGGCCATTGCGGGCGGGGCGCTCACCGGTAAGTACCTGCGCGGCGAAAACGGCCGGGTACCTACGCACAGCATCCGCCGCAACGATAAAAGCATGACGATCGCGCAAGAGGTGGTCAATGTAGCCCAGGAGTTGGGCGTTACCCCTGCCCAGGTGGCCATCAACT
The DNA here is from genome assembly GCF_014202275.1 of Rhabdobacter roseus. GTDB lineage: Bacteria > Bacteroidota > Bacteroidia > Cytophagales > Spirosomataceae > Rhabdobacter > Rhabdobacter roseus. The sequence continues at coordinate 699,398 of NZ_JACHGF010000002.1, forward strand.
GGACCCGCCAGCGCGATCAGGTGATGGTACCCATCGTAGGAGCTCGTACCACGCAGCAACTGCTGGACTCGCTGGGTTGCCTGGAATTCAGCATTCCGCCCGAGTACCTGGGGCGCCTCCAGGAGGTCAGCAAGATAGAACTCGGCTTCCCGCATGACTTCCTACGCTCCGACGGTGTCAAGGACGTTACTTTTGGCGGACTGTACAATCAGCTGCACAACCACCGCTCCTGAAGCGAGTCAGGTATTACCCAAGCTAGGTACTTCTAAAAGCAAAAAGTCGGGAAGGGTACTTTGAAGTACCCTTCCCGACTTTTTGCTTAACCTACCCTACCCCAGGTATCGGGTGCCTGCCGCCATTCGGTTAGCTTTTGGAGCTGGTCTTCCGAAACGTACCCCTGCTCCAGGGCCGCTTTTAGTAGTTCATTGTAGTGGCTAAGTACCTCCAGCTTGACGTTCTTTTCCTGAAAGTTGGTACGGGCTAGTTCAAAACCGTAACTAAAGATGGCAATCATACCCACTACCTCGATGCCCGCCGCCCGCAGCGCTTCCACTACTTTGAGTGAACTGCCCCCGGTCGAAATCAGATCCTCCACCACCACTACTTTTTGGCCCGGCTCCAGCCGACCTTCGATCTGGTTGCCCATGCCGTGTTTTTTGGGCTCGGGCCGTACGTAGGCAAAGGGTAGTTCGAGGGCGTCAGCCACCAGCGCACCCTGCGCGATGCCCGCCGTAGCTACTCCCACCACCGCTTCGGCTTCTGGAAAATCCGTTTGTACCAAATCCGCGAGGGCATGTTTGATGTAGGTGCGGGTACCTGGAAACGACAGCGCTACTCGGTTGTCACAATAAATGGGCGACAACCAGCCCGAGCTCCACTGAAAGGGGTCTTCGGGCCGGAGCTTAATGGCCTGCGCTTCTAACAACAATTCGGCTACTCTTTTGGCTACTGCCTCTTTTAATTCCGTACTCATTCGTTAGGGTTCTTTGCTTTATTAATGGTTACCAGTAATTTATCAATGCGGCTTTTATCCATATCAACCACTTCGAAATCAAAGTGTTTCCAGCTAAACGTCTCGCCCGTTTCGGGAATATCTTCCAGAACGTGCAGAACAAACCCGCCCAGCGTATTGAAACCAACCAGCTCCTTGCGCTCAGACTCGGGCAGGCTGACGTTAAAAACCTGAATGAAATCGTCGAAGGGTAGTTGAGCGTCGATCAGGAAGCTGCCGTCTTCGCGCTCGGTAATCTCCGTCTCAAACTCGTCGGCCTCGGAAATATCCCCCACCAGCGCGTCCATGATGTCGTACATGGTCACCACGCCAAGTACCCCGCCGTATTCATCCACGATGATCCCGAAGTACACGCGCTGTTCCTTGAATTTTTCCAGGGCCTGGTAGGCGCGGTTGCTCTCGGGCAGGTACACCGGCTCGCGCTTGATGGCGTTCAGGTTGGAAAGCTGCTGGTCGATGTCGTCACCGATGAGGTCTTTGATGTAAATCAGCCCCATGACGTTGTCGATGGTATCGCGGCAGAGCGGATAAATGGCGTGCTTGGAGGCGTACACCTTGGCTTTGTTGACCTCCACGGAATCCTCCACATCCAGCCACAGGATTTCCTGCCGGTTGGTCATGAGGGAAGTCACGCGGCGGTCGCCCAGCTGAAAAACGTTGTGTACTATTTCCTGCTCGATTTCCTCAAATACCCCGCCCGTGGTACCTTCCTGAATCAGACTTTTGATCTCTTCCTCGGTAACGGAGCTTTCGCTTTGCTTGATGTTCAGCAGCCGGATGATCAGATCACTGGAAAAGCTGAGCAGAACGATGAAGGGTGAGGTGAGGCGCGAAAGGAAGTTCATGGGCGTAGCCATGAACTTCGAAATGGCTTCGGGATTGGCCATGCCGATGCGCTTGGGTACGAGCTCGCCCAGTACCAGGGAAAGGTAGGTGATCAAAAGTACCACCAGCCCCACCGCCAGCGGATGGCTGTAAGGCTGAATAAAAGGTACCGGAACTGCCGCCAGGGTACTTTCCAGGTCGGCGGTGAGTTTATCGCCGCTGTATACCCCGGTTAAGATGCCGATCAGGGTAATGCCGATCTGGACGGTAGACAAAAAGCGGTTGGGTGAGTTAGCCAGGTCCAGGGCAGCCTGAGCTTGCTTGTCGCCGTTGCGGGCGGAGGATTCCAGGCGGGACTTTCGCGAAGAAACCAGCGCTATTTCGGACATAGAAAATATGCCATTCAATAGCACCAGTAGCAATATAATGAGCAGTTCCAAGTAACAGGTAATTGATGCGTCACAAATTTATCAATAATACCTACCCGCTAAAACAAAGTCTTTACTTAATTTTGCCCATTGACATTCTAACCAACTACATGATCATTTTCTTCGACGATCGACCGGTCACGGTTGTACGCACCAATGAGCTTTCTCAGTCGGACACCGCCCATTTCGATCACATCGTGGATCTGCGTCTCACCAAGCTTCGTACCATCCACCTGTCGGGGCACGTACTCCTCCTGAATGTCAACACCAGCACCGCCGAGTACGTCATTGGGATGCTCCAAAGCCAGCCGCCCGAAGAGCTTCTTTCCATTACCCTGGCCACGCGCGATAAGTCAGCCATCGTGGACAAAATCAAGGGGATGTTCAAAGTGATTAAGGCCGCGGGAGGGGTAGTTACCAAGAATCATAAATGGCTGCTGATGTACCGCCGCAAAAAATGGGACCTACCCAAGGGAAAGCTCGACAAGGGTGAGCGCTCCAAAACCGCCGCCCTGCGGGAAATTGAGGAAGAAACGGGCGTGAAAGCGGTACTGAGGGAGAAAATATGCACTACCTGGCATACCTATACTTTTAATAATAGCCGCATTCTGAAACGCACCAAATGGTACCTGCTGGACTGCGTCGACGACAGCCGGATGGCCCCCCAGGCCGAAGAGGAAATTGAGAAACTGGAGTGGCTCGACCCGCGCCAGGCGCAGGCGATCCTCGTCAACTCGTTCAGTTCCATCCGTTACGTGGTGGAATGCCTCCAGAATATGCAGAACCTGACCGAACGTTTGTGACATTCGTCACTGTGCGGAGGTACTTTCCTTTGCAACTTTGCGGAATAGTTTTTGTTACACCAGTAGGTACCACCAACTTGCGATCATGCTATGGGAAATTTCAAAGAGATTATTCAGTCGGAAGAGCCCGTGCTCGTGGATTTTTTTGCCGAGTGGTGCGGGCCTTGTAAAATGATGAAGCCCGTGCTGCAAGACCTGGCGCGTCAGTGGGGCGATAAGGTACGTATCCTGAAAGTCGATGTTGACAAAAATCCCAAAGCCGCCGCGCAATACCGCATCCAGGGGGTACCTACGCTCATAATTTTTCAGAAGGGCCAGATCAAATGGCGGCAGTCGGGCTTCGTCAATGCGCAGCAGCTTTCCAAGGTACTTCAGCAATACACCCAACAGCAAGCCTAGGTCAGCGAGGTACCTTATTTTGCTTTCATTAACCCGCGCACTTCCCTATGTTCAAAGGAACCAAGCTATACAGTATTTTTACGGGAAAATGCCCCAAGTGCCACGAAGGGAAATTTTTCAAAACCAGCAATCCGTACGATCTTAAGCGATTTGACAAGATCAACGACCGCTGTGAGCACTGTGGCGAGCCTTTTATGAAGGAACCAGGCTTTTACATTGGCTCCATGTACATCAGCTACGCCCTTTCGGTGGCTTTTATCGTGGTCACCTTTATGCTATTTGTGGTGTACCTGGGCCTGGATATTTACCCGGTACTTTACGCGCTCATTCCGGTTTTGCTGCTGCTGTTGCCGGTATTTTTCCGTCTGGCGCGCATTATTTGGCTGAATATCTTCGTCTCTTACGATCCCCAAAGGGCGAAGGTGGCGCAGCGCTCCGTGGAGGAAAAAAAAGGGTAAAGGCTCCCGGGGTACTTGGGGTAGTTGTTCTGCCTCTCCGTTTGCTTCCTTAGGTACCTCTTTAAGTACGTAAAGTACCTTCCCCAATTTCCCGATACCAAGCCAAACCTAATACCCCTGGCCCAAAGTACCCCCATAGGGCTACACCACGCTGTTGCTAAGGGAGTACGGGAGGAACTCGTCGACGTTCTGCCCGTAGCGGTGCAGGTCGCGGATGATGCTGGAGCTAATGGGCGCCAGGTGAGGGGACGTGATCAAAAACACGGTTTCGATCTCTTCGTACACAAAGCGGTTGACCTGCGAAATCCCGTTTTCGTACTCGAAGTCGGTGGTGTTACGCAGGCCCCGGAGCAGAAAAGTAGCGCCTACCTCGCGCGCAATGCGGGCCGTGAGGTCGTCGTAGGTGATTACTTTGACGTTATCTTCGGGCGAGAAACTACTCTGGATGTGCGCCTTAATGACCTCAATGGGAAAGTACCGCTTCTTGTTGGCGTTATTCCCGATCCCGATCACGATTTCGTCAAACAGCTTCAGCCCTCGCTGTACGATGTCCTGATGGCCCTTGGTGAAGGGATCGAAAGAGCCGGGAAATAAGGCGATGCGTTTCATACCAAATAGCGTAAATGACGAGTTAAGAGCGTACCAGGTAGGTATTCAAGAGTCCGAAGTACCGGTGCTCCGGAATATCCTCAAATTGATCAAAATAGTGAAGCCGACCGGGTACTTTACCAAAAAGTAGCTGGGGCAGAAACCGGGCGAGCTCGGTGTAGGTTTCGGCGTAGGGGGTAATTTCGCCGTAGAGGTACACTTTCACTTCCTCCGGGAGGTAGTTCAGGGCGTTGAGGGTGAAAAGGATCAGGTAGGTCAGCTCGCCCGGGTTTTTGTACTTGAAGCGGTTGCAGAAGACCAGCTGTTGGTCTTTGGAAAATACCAGCGTGAGGTAGTCTTCTTCGATGTACACGGACAGAATCCGGGAATCGCCGTACTCCTGATGGCTGGCCAAACCACCCGTAATAAGGGCACTGGTGAGGTGATAAAACGCGACATTTTGCAGCGGGTACTGCTCTTGTAGCCACTCCGACCAGGCCGTAGGGATGGTAAAAACATTGTAAGCCTCAACCGCCGGTAGGTAATGGTAAAGTACCCGGTCTTCGGGTAGCACACTCCGGCCCAAAGCAAGCCGCAGGTACTCGGCGGTGTACTCCTTCCGAAACATCGCCGCCGGAATCAGCGTGAAGGTGTTGGTATTGACGGCCACCCGGATGTTTTTCCAGCCGTCGGTACTCAGGAAGGGATGCTCGGCAGCGATTTGCTTCATTTTTTCAAGTACCTCACCGTCGTCCATGAACGTATCCGAGGCGTAGTCTTCCAGCCAGTGGCAGTGCGCGGTACCTTCTTCCACGACGCAAAACCGAAAACGAAGATCGTCAATTTCTATACAGAGCGTACACCGGGAGGTATCCTGAATACCAAACGATTCGTCCGCCACCTTTACGGTGGGTTGTAATTCCATAGTCATTGTTTCGTTCGCGGCCACGTGTGCTTTTTTAATATAACGGCTAAGGTACCTACTCCTGCTACCCTTGCGGCACTATTTCCATTTTATTGTCGTGCTGTAAGTACCCTTTGAGCCCGTAAATGTCTTCGATGGTGGAGCAGTACCGAAATAGCTGGTGTACTTCGTGCTCGGGAAACGACTTGATTTCCTCCATGGTCATGAGGCGCACTTCGTAAATAATCTGGTTGCCGTCGGTCATTTCCGGATCTATCCCCAGCAGTACCTCGCCACCAAGTACCTGCGTAGAGAAGAACAGCTCCATGGCGTGTAGCGGCGACTGCATGAATTCATTGACAAAGAGCATCTCCCTCGGCTCGATCACCAGGCCGGTTTCTTCCACAAACTCACGCCGGAGCGCGTCATGAGCGTTCTCACCAAACTGAATACCACCTCCCGGCGGGCACCAAAAGGTATCGGTAGGGCCGATGCCCTTGTGACGTACCATGACCAGCCGGTTGTCGATAACACAAATGCCACAGACCCGCACCCGCAGCCGATTGCCGTAGAGCTTTCGAACTTCTTCTCTTGCCTTTTCCAATGAATAACCAGGTTATTGATCCCGCAAATATAACCAAGGAAAAGGTTCAGGCGTTACGATTAGCCGGTATATTACGAATAAGGATTACCTGAAATGTAGCTTTCCAGGGATTGGATGTGGGCCTTTTGCTCCCAAATGATGGCCGACACAATGTCGTTGATGGAGATAATTCCTACCAGCGTTTGGTCGTTAACTACGGGCAAGTGCCGGATGTGCTTCTCGGACATGATTCCCATGCACTCCTCAATTTTGTGCTCCGTCGAGACGGTAATCACGCGGCTGGTCATCACGTCCTTAATCAGCGTATCTTTGGAAGCCCTTCCCTTCAAAATTCCCTTGCGGGCGTAGTCGCGTTCCGAAAATATCCCCACCAGTTCCTGGTTTTCCAGCACCAGGAGCGCCCCGATGTTGTGCTCAGCCATGATTTCCAGGGCTTCATACATGGAGGTGCCGGGTGAAACGTGCCAGATCGTGTCGATGGGTTTGTTGGCAAGGATTTGATGAACTCGCATAGGGTTAGGCGTTTAGAAGGGATTGCGTTTAGGAAATTAAATATAGAAGATTGCTTTCAAAAAAGCTATTGCCCGCTCTCCTCTACTCGAATGCCAGCCGGTACTTTTTTTTTCTGATCCATTGAAGTAGCTTCGTTGCCATGAAAACAGATGACACCCAACCGTCGCAGGGGTTAATAAAAAAGTTTCCTTTTAAGCCCACCCCCAGCCAGCTGCGGTTTTTCAACCAGATGGACGCCTTCCTGCTGGAAGAAGACGGACTGGAGCGCTACCGTGACTGTTTTTTGCTGCGGGGCTACGCCGGAACGGGCAAAACCACCATCATAAGTACCCTGATCAAGGTCATCAGGAAGTACGGCTACAAGTCGGTGCTGCTGGCCCCGACGGGCCGGGCCGCTAAGGTGATGTCCAACTACTCCAAGAAAGTAGCGCTCACCATTCATAAAAAAATCTACAAGCAAACGGCCGATTCCTACTCGGGGAATTTTGTTTTTGAACGCCAAAAAAACTACCACGAAGATACGCTCTTCATCGTGGACGAAGCCTCCATGATCAGCGACGAGTCCGACTTCGGCAACCGCAGCCTCCTGGCCGACCTCATTGAGTACATCTACGAAAATCCCGGCAATAAGCTCATGCTCGTGGGCGACGTAGCCCAGCTGCCCCCCGTGGGCCGCGAGCTCAGCCCCGCCCTGGAAAAAGCCTACCTCGAGAAAAACTACCTCATGTCGGTCTTTGAAGAAGAACTGACGGAGGTGATGCGGCAGGACGAGCAGTCGGGAATACTCTTTAACGCTACTGAGCTGCGCGAGCAGCTACGGGCCGAAGTACCTACCATCCGGCTGGTGACCAAGGCCTACCCGGACATCTACCGCATGACGGGTGAAAAGCTGGAAGACGGCCTCCGCTACGCCTACGACAAACACGGCACCGAGAACACCATCATCCTGACGCGCTCCAACAAGTCGGCCGTGCAGTACAACCAGTACATCCGCCGCACAATCCATTTTTGTGAAGAAGAGCTCGACGCCGGGGACCGGCTCATGGTGGTACGCAACAACTACTCCGTTCTGGACGAAGACTCTCCCGCGGGCTTCATCGCCAACGGCGACTTCGTGGAGCTTCTCAAAATTCGCCGGACCGAGGAAATCCACGGGTTTCGCTTTGCGGACGTAACCCTGCGCCTCACCGACTACGACGAGCAGCCGCACTTCGACGCCAAGATCATCCTGGACACGCTGCATTCGTCTACGCCTTCCCTACCCAACGACGACAACCGGATGCTCTACGAGAGTGTGCAGGAGGAGTATTTTTACATCAAATCCAAAAAGGAGCGGCTGGAAGCGCTTCGCAAAGACCCCTACCTCAACGCCCTGCAGGTGAAGTTTGCCTACGCGCTTACCTGCCATAAGTCGCAGGGTGGGCAGTGGAGCGCGGTCTTCATCGACCAGGGGTACTTGCCCGAAGAGCAGATCAACCCGGAGTTTATCCGCTGGCTCTACACGGCCATCACCCGCGCCACCGACGAGGTTTTTCTCATGAATTTTCACGCGCATTTTTACAAGTAGAAAGGTACTTTGTGTCAACAAAGGGGATGTAAGTACCCGTTGGTTTAAAGTACCGCTGCAAGGTACTTTACCGGGCCGCCGCGCGCCGGAGGCGGTCGTTGATGGCGCGGCCCAGGCCTGCGTCGGGTACAGGCTCGGCCCAGATGCGGCTCACGGGCAGGGCGTCCAGCTCGCGCAGGTAGGCAAAAAGGTGGTGAGCGGCCTCGCTGGGGTTTCCGCCTGGTGCAAGTACCCGCTGGTACTTGGCAGGTACTTCATCCAGGTAGGTATCAAAGAGCAAGTACCCGTCTTCAGGTACCTTTTCCATCGTTTCTTTCGCTACGAGAAAAAAGGGCTTGCGCGGCGCGTAGTGGCTCTTGAGCATACCCGGTGCCTGCGGATTGGAGGAAGAATGCGGCATGAGCTGCACCGGGCCCACTACCCGCTCGATGGCCTCGACCGACAAGCCGCCCAGTCGGTATATGGTAGGTTGTCCCTCTGGAAAGCCCACAATGGTGGACTCGATGCCCACGCCGCACTCGCCGCCGTCGAGGATGTAAGGTACCTGGGCACCAAGCTGCTCGGCTACGTGCCGGGCGGTGGTGGGGCTAATGTACCCAAAAGGATTGGCGCTCGGAGCCGCCAACGGAAACGCCAGCGAGCGCAGCAGCTCCAGCGTGAGCGGGTGAGCCGGTACGCGCAGAGCCACGGTGTCCAGCCCAGCCGTAACCAGGTCAGGAATAATAGCCCGCTTGGGAAGCAGCAACGTGAGGGGGCCGGGCCAGAAAGCCTCCGCCAGTTGCAAGGCCAGCGGGGGTACTTGGGCGGCCAACACAGGTACCTTCGCTACCGAGTCAATATGCACAATCAGCGGATCAAACGAGGGCCGGTTCTTGGTCTCAAAAATGGAGAGCACCGCTTTGGGGTCCAAGGCGTTGGCGGCCAGCCCGTAGACGGTCTCGGTGGGGATGCCCACTAACTCCCCATTTTCCAAAAATGCTTTTGCTTCCCTGAGGGAAGTACCTATACGCGCCACGACGGTTTGACTAGCTAGTTTTCGGCCGCAAAGGTAAGCAGAGTGCATAAAAAAAGGATAGAAAGCCTGTGGCTTTCTATCCCTTCGTTCAGAAATAATCAACTATTGCATTTTGTGTTCAAAATAAAGTAGTCGATTCTTTTCTCAACTTAACGACGCGACTCATCATCCTGATCGGGTTGGCGGCGTTGTTCATCCTGCTCTCTGAGCATATCTTCTTGTTGTCCTCTATTTTGGTCACCTTGGTCGCCCTGGTTCCGGTTGCCTTGCTGTCCGCCACCACGTTGCGATTGCTCCTCCTGGTGTCCCTGACGCTGGCTTCCTCCTTGTTGGCTACCACCTTGTTGTCCTTGTTGACGGCCGGCGTTTCCGCTCTGATCGCCTTTGTTCTGATCTTGTGACATGACGGTTAAAGTTTAGTTAATGGTTATTTGTTCGAAGTAGACAGCTTCGTGTCGTCTTCTGATACAGTTTGATAAAACATTTGTTCCAACACATTGGCACGAGCAGCCAAGCCATTTTTTGTTTTTTTTGCCCACATTGTCCGCATAGTCTGTCTACATCTCATGGTATTTTCTCACCAATGCTGAGTCAGGCATACTATTTATATGCCAATTTTTTATTAAAATTATTCAATAATTATTGTCTAGTGGCTTTCCATAGGTGAGGTACTTAGCTCCGTATTTTATTTAGACGGAGCGCTATCTGAAAATCTTTTCTGTTTTTTTACTTTAAATTGCTGCCAGCAGTAGTAACTTTTATAGGTTTAGGACTTATTATAGCTGGGTAGAAGGTCCCTCACTAACATTAACCCGTACTATGAGTTTTCAGATTAAAGAACAACCCGCTGTTTTTGACGTGTGCATCATTGGCTCAGGAGCAGGGGGGGGCATGGCCGCTTATCAACTTTCCAAAGCCGGAGCCAAGGTAGCTCTATTAGAAGCAGGCGGGTACTTTGATCCCGCTGATCCTAAATACATCACGCAGCTTAAGTGGCCTTGGGAGTCGCCCCGTCGGGGAGCCAGCACCACCCGCGCCTTTGGTGATTTTGACGCCGCCTGGGGTGGCTGGGAAATTGAAGGCGAGCCTTACACCCGTAAAAGTGGTACGCAGTTTGACTGGTTCCGGTCCCGGATGCTGGGTGGGCGTACCAACCACTGGGGACGAATTTCGCTCCGGTTTGGGCCCAATGATTTTCGCCGGAAAAGCATCGACGGCCTGGGTGAAGACTGGCCTATCACTTACGATGATGTAAAACCCTACTACGATCAGGTAGATAAGCTCATCGGCGTCTTTGGCTCGGTGGAAAACCTACCAAATGATCCCGACAGCATCTACCTGGCTCCTCCCAAGCCACGTCTGCACGAGCTGTTTATTAAAAAGGCCGGAAAAAGCGTCAACATTCCGGTGATTCCCTCGCGCTTATCGATCCTGACGCAGGCCATCAATAAAGATCGGGGGCAGTGCTTTTATTGCAGCCAGTGTAACCGTGCCTGCCAGGCCTACGCCGACTTCTCTTCCTCGTCGGTGCTGGTCATCCCGGCCATCAAAACCGGGAACGTTACCCTCATCACCGATGCCATGGCGCGGGAGGTACTTACAGACCCCGCCACCGGGCTGGCCACGGGCGTTTCTTACGTGGATAAAATTAAGCTCACGGAGCATACCATCAAGGCCAAGGTAGTGATACTGGCGGCCAGCGCGGCCGAAAGCGCGCGCTTACTGCTGAATTCCAAGTCGGCCCGCCACCCCGGCGGACTCGCTAACTCCAGCGGGGTAGTTGGCAAGTACCTCCACGACTCCACGGGTGCCTCACGCAGTGCCTTTTTGCCGCACCTCATGGACCGCAAGCGCTACAACGAAGATGGCGTAGGTGGAGCCCACGTATACACCCCCTGGTGGCTGGACAACAAAAAACTGGATTTCCCCCGCGGCTACCACATCGAATATGGCGGCGGTATGGGGATGCCGGGCTACGGATTTGGCTGGGGCATGGAAAATACCAACGGTAAGTACCCCGGCCCCGACGGCCAAATGAAACCCGCCGGGGGCTACGGCGCGTCCCTGAAAGACGACTACCGCCGCTTCTACGGAGCGTACATCGGCATGGCCGGGCGCGGTGAGGCCGTAGCTACCGCCGACAACTACTGCGAAATAGATCCTAACATGGTAGACCGTTACGGAATTCCGGTGTTGCGGTTCCATTACAAATGGTCGGATTACGAGCGGAAGCAAGCCAAACACATGCACGAAACCTTTGAGGAAATCATTCATGCCCTGGGTGGAGTGGCCAATGGCACCAAGCCAGGTCCTGAAAACGACTACGGCCTGGCCGCCCCCGGCCGGATCATCCACGAGGTAGGTACTTCACGCATGGGCAACGACCCCAAAACCTCTGCCTTAAACAAGTACTCGCAGGCTCACGACGCTAAGAATGTTTTCGTGGTAGACGGCGGAGCGTTCGTTTCGCAAGCCGACAAGAATCCTACCTGGACCATCCTGGCGCTTTCGTGGCGGGCTTCTGACTACATCATTGACCAGGTGAAGCAAAAGAACCTTTAACTTGCCGACTAATTGATTCATTTTTTAGAGAGAAATCATGAAACGCAGAGATACCCTTAAAGCCCTTACCCTTAGCTCCATGGGCATTGCGGCCATCAATCCGCAGGAGCTATTGGCCGAACGAAGAGCCCTTGAAACCGACTTGACCGATCCTGATGCTGCCCTGCTCGAGGATCCGATCAAGATTCCGGGCGGACGCCTGAAAGAGGAGGCCATCCGGGATGCACGCCTTATGAAGGAGAAATTTTTCACCCCAACGGAGCTGGCTACCCTTACGGTACTTTCTGACATCATCATCCCGGCGGATGCCAAGTCAGAGAGCGCTTCCAAAGCGGGAGTACCGGCTTTCATTGAGTTTATGGTGAAAGATCAGCCCAACTGGCAAACGCCTTTTCGCGGCGGCCTGCAGTGGCTGAACACCGAGTCGCGCAAGCGCTTCAATAAGGTATTTACCCAGCTCACCAAAGCCCAGCAAATTGAAATCGTAGATGACATTGCGTATCCCGAAAAGGCCAAACCCGAAATGAGCCAGGGGGTTGCTTTTTTTAATATCATGCGCAACTTCACCGCGACGGGCTTTTACACCAGCCAGATCGGCATCAAAGACTTGGGCTACATGGGCAATACGCCCAACCAGTGGAACGGCGTCCCCGACGAGGTACTTAAACAGTACAGCCTCAGCTACGAATAGGCAGGTACCCATTACGTATACGAAACAAATGGCGAGGGATGTACTTTCCTCGCTATTTTTGTTTTACCTTGCAGGTACTTACACGTACGATAGTCTATGATCGGTGACGTTTTTCCCAGGCGGAAAGAACCCCCACTGCTCCGCATGTTTGATCGGAGCTGGCTGCTTTTCTTTCTCCTGATTTTCCAAGTACCCTTTTTGCCTTCCTTCGGGCAATGTCCTCCCGGCAACGATACCCTGGCGCTGAAAGCGACCCTGCTAACGTGCAGCGACGGCAGCGCCAAGCTCATCTTCGACGCCCAACAGCCTACTGCCTACGACAAGCACTGGATCGACTGGGGCGACGGCAGCCTCGTAGAGCTACCCAGTACCGCCCGCTTTGGCACCCACACGTATCAGAATCCGGTATCGCGTACCGTGACTTTTTGGGGTATGCACACGGCGGGTTTCTGCCGAGGTGCCAAAGCCAGCCTGACGTACCAAACGGCCAAAATCACGGAGAAGCCCGTACTGCACCAGTTCAGCATGGAAAGTGCCGCTACCGCTGAGCTATCCTTTTCGAATCCGCTGAAATTAGAGGTGGAGCTGCTGCGCCTGACGGACGGGGGTACTTTCGAGTCCACCGGGCGCACCAGCAAGCAGGAAACGGAGCAAATTCGGGTACTGGTCGACAGCCTTAAAAGTACCTGCTTTAAAGTACAAGCGACCGAAAGTTGCCTGGCTCCCCTGTACCAGTCGGAGGTACTTTGCTCCGCGCCCCTGCAGCTCACGGCCCAGCCCACGGGCAACCAGCTGAGCTGGCGCATCGCTCAGCTTCCAGCCGGAGCCAAGGTGACCCTTGAAAAAGACCGAACTGCCTGGCGGGATGTAACGAGCCTGGGTGCCCAGGCCACGGCCCTTGACGACAACCTCACTTGCGGCCGCGAGCACTGCTACCGGATCAAAATCAGCACGGCGACGGGTACTTTCATGTCTCTGGAGCGCTGCCGACATACCCCCGCCGAGCTCTGCGGGGTACTTTCGCCGCTCTACATTCCCGATGCGTTCAGCCCCAACGGCGACGGCATCAATGACGTATTACAGCTGAAAGGTGAGGTAGGGAGCGATTTCCAAATGACCATTTTCGATAAGTGGGGAACCGTAGTATTCCATACCACTACCCTATCTGCTACCTGGGACGGAACATTGAATAACGTCAGCCTGCCGCCGGGTCAGTACCCCTACGTCATCAAGCTTCAAGATAGCCGGGGAAAAGTATCCCGCCGGACCGGCGCGGTCTTACTAATGCGCTGAAGGTACCTCCTGTTTGAAAGGCCATGTACTTCTGTTCGCGTTATAAACGCGTTTGCTCGGGCGTTCGCGTTACAAACGCGAACGAGCCTAACACGCGAACGAACTTAACACGCGAACGAACCTGAACCTAAAAAAAATCGCCCCGCCAAACGTAGTGGCCGGGGCGATAAAAGGATTTCAAGAATGTACTTAAAGTACCTTAAGCGGGTACGGCGTAGAGCGCCTGGCGCTGTTGCTTCACGGTTTCGTCCTGCAAGAATTCATCGTACGTCATCAGCTTGTCGAGCATGCCTTTGGGGCCGATCTCGATGATCCGGTTGGCTACGGTATGAATGAACTGGTGGTCATGGGAATAAAAGAGTACATTGCCCGAGAAATCGATCAGCCCGTTGTTCAGCGCCGTGATCGACTCCAGGTCCAGGTGGTTGGTTGGATCATCCATGACGAGCGCATTGGCTCCCGAAAGCATCATTTTAGAAAGCATACAACGTACTTTCTCGCCTCCCGAAAGTACCGTCGCTTTTTTCAGCGACTCTTCGCCCGAGAAAAGCATCCGGCCTAAAAACCCCCGGATAAAGCTTTCGTCCTTTTCGGTAGAGTACTGGCGGAGCCAATCCACCAGGTTGAGGTCTACGTTAAAAAACTCCGAGGGCTCCTTGGGAAAGTAGGATTTGGTGATGGTCACGCCCCAGGTAAATTTTCCGGAGTCGGCCTTCTGTTCCCCCATCAAGATGTCAAAAAAGGTACTTATGGCCATGACGTTGCGTCCCACAAAAGCAATTTTGTCGCCTTTGTTCATGGTAAACGACAGGTTATTGAAAAGTACCGTCCCGTCGTCGGCGCGTTTGGAAAGACCTTCTACGGTCAGGATCTGGTCTCCTACTTCACGCTCGGGCTTGAAGGCCACGTAGGGGTACTTGCGCGAGGAAGGCTTGATGTCGTCGATCGTGAGCTTTTCCAATAATTTTTGCCGCGAGGTAGCCTGCTTGGACTTGGAGGCATTGGCACTGAAGCGCCGGATAAATTCCTCCAGCTCTTTCTTCTTATCCTCCGACTTCTTGTTGGCATCCTGCCGCTGCTTTTGGGCCAGCTGGCTAGACTCGTACCAGAACGTATAGTTGCCGGAGTAGAGTTGTACTTTGCTAAAATCAATATCGACCACGTGCGTACATACCTCGTCGAGGAAGTGGCGGTCGTGGGACACTACGATGACGGTATTCTTGAAGTCGGCCAGGAAGTTTTCCAGCCAAAGTACTGTCTCGATGTCCAGGTTGTTGGTGGGCTCATCGAGGAGCAGCACGTCCGGGCTTCCAAACAGCGCCTGAGCCAAAAGTACCTTCACCTTGTCATTGGCGTTCAGATCGCCCATGATGGTGTAGTGGTACTCTTCACTGATGCCCAGTCCGCTTAGGAGCTGAGCAGCTTCGGTTTCGGCGTCCCAGCCGTTGAGGTCCGCAAATTCGGCCTCCAGGTTGGCTGCCTTTTCGCCGTCTTCGTCGGTAAAGTCGGCTTTTTCGTAGATTGCCTCGCGCTCTTTCATGATCTTGTAGAGACGCTCGTGGCCCAGAATTACCGTATCCAGTACGGTGTAGGTGTCAAACGAATATTGATCCTGCTTCAGCACTGCCATCCGCTCGCCGGGGTTCATCTGCACCGTGCCCGTCTGCGACTCAATCTCACCCGAAAGTATTTTAAGGAAAGTGGATTTTCCCGCTCCGTTGGCACCAATGACCCCATAGCAGTTACCGGGAACAAATTTTATATTTACTTCGTCAAAAAGTACACGTTTACCGTATCGGAGGGAAACGTTCTGAACCGTAATCATCGTATCGTATTTTTGGAAAATGAAAGAAAGCGCAAATTTACAAAAAATTTAGGGCTAATAATAGCCTACTTCCACTCTAATCCAGGAAATAGATGCCGGATTATCACTACTCTACTGCCCGCATTGCCCACTCAGCTTGAAGTACCTAGAAAGGGGTACTTTGTGGGGAAGTATGCTTCAGGTACCTGTTTTAAAAACGCTAACGCCCGCAACCAATGGGGCTGCGGGCGTTAGGCATATGGTACTGTACCAGGAGGTACCTATATTTAAAATCAAGGAATGACCCGGATGGTATGGCAGCCACGCTCCACACTGATTCTTCCGGCTTGTTTTTTCAAACTAGGAGAATCGCCTTTGGCTACACTCCAGAATTCAATACCACCGGTGCGATTGCCGTAGTCGAGGTATTCGTATACCGCCACGGCCAGGTTGGAGCCGTCTTTGTCAAAGGCTACACTTTGCGGCAGGATGCCCTCAAAGGGGTAGTCTTGTACTTTGCTTAGGACGCCGTCGCCACCTACTTTAAGTAAGGTGAGGGTACTTCCGTTGCCACCCTCGGGTCCTTCCCAGGGCATGGCACTTTTGCCCGCACTGGCCGTCACGATGAGAGTACCGTCGGGGCTGATCGAAAACGCGCCGGGGTTGAGGCCCACGGGCGTCTGGCTGGCTAGCTTGTGCTCGCCCGAGCCTTCGAGGGCAAAATCAATTACCATTAGCTCCCCGTCACCCGTTGCTTTTCCTAACGCACCTTTGGTATCTACTACAAAGTAATGCTTGCCGTCGGCCGAGAACTTACCCGAAGCCGGAGACTCGCCCGCCAGCAACGGCTTGCCCACCATTTCAATATTTCTAAGCTTGCCGCCTTCACGAATAATTTTGTACAAAGCTACTTCTTTGGTTTGTTCCAGGGTAGCCGCCAGGTAGTTACCGGTGGGGTGCCAAGTCAAGTCGATGATGCGGTTGGTACTATCCAGCGTAGATGGCAGGTACAAGGCGCGCGTCGGCTTGCCCGCGTCGTCTACTTCGTAGAATACTAATTCTTTGCCGGGAGCGCTGGTAGCGATCATCAGCTCGTTTTTGTACACATCAACCGCCGTGGGGTTCTTCCCTACCGGAAACGAGAACTTCACTTTTGGAGCCGCCAGATTTACGATATCAACCACGTATAGCTTCTGACCGGCCGGAAATTCTTCCATTACGTTTTTGTACTCATTGACGGCATCTTCCGGGCGCATCCGCGCTTCTAGTACGTAGGCCAGGCCACCCGTGGTGGGCACGGCCATGCCTTTGGTGTAGGTTAGGGCCGAGTTAGGAACCGGGATTTCACCAAAGGTTTTTCCGCCCCGAACCAACGGAAATTTTATGGAGGTTAATTTGTCTTTTACGGCAGCATCACGGAGTAACTTGCCATCAGCAAATGCAGAAGCCGCCATGTCAGCGTCCGAAATAGCTACCAGGCCACGGGCATTAAAGGTAATGGGTGAAGTTTGAGCAGCCGCCGGAAGAGCTCCCATGGCTACCAAACCTGCAAACAATGCGATTTTTTTCATACTAAGGTTAGGTTTGATTTTAGATGGTACTTGATTTATTTTTCTTAATTAGCTACCCAAAAGAAGCCTTGTGGCCCATCAGACCACAAGGCTTCTTTTTTGCAATCTACTAAAAATATGGCTAAGGGCCAAAGACTAATCGTATTTCATGTCCCAGCGGTCCTTGTCCAGGACGCTTCGGCCCTGGCTCATCCAGCTGGGTAGCGGAGCGTCTTTGAGGTAGTGATCAAAGAATTGGTACATCCGTACGCTCAGGTCTTTCATGTTGGGGCGCTTCGTCAGGTTGTGGTCTTCGTCGTTATAAACGAGCATCCAGGCGGGCTTGTTCAGGCGGCGCAGCGCCGTAAAAAACTCAATACCCTGGTACCAGGGTACGGAGCCGTCGGCGTCGTTGTGCATCATCAGCAGGGGAGTCTGAACGCGGTCAGCGTAGAACAGCGGCGAGTTTTCGAGGTAGTACATGGGTTTTTCCCACAAAGTACCCCCAATGCGGCTTTGCGTTTTTTCGTATTGAAACATGCGGCTCATGCCCGTTCCCCAGCGAATGCCGCCATAGGCACTGGTCATGTTGGAAACAATGGCCCCGGCCATCGCGGCCCGAAACAGGTTGGTCTGGGTTATGAGGTAGGCTGTTTGGTACCCACCCCAGCTTTGGCCCTGAATCCCGATGCGCGCTTGATCCACGTACCCTTTCCGGACCAGATCCAGCACGCCCGTCACGATGCAGTCGTAGGCATTTTTGCCGGGGGTACCTCCTCCGTACACAATGTCGGGCACAAACACCAGGTACCCATTGGAAACGCAATACGGAATATTGATCGTAGAGCGGCTGGGCGCGGGCGTGCGGGGTAGATGCAGCGTTTCGGCATTGCGCTCGTAGTAATAGACCAGCATGGGGTACTTTTGCGTGGGATCGAAGCCTTCGGGCTTGAACAGCAAGCCTTCCAGGCGCACTCCCTGGGCGTTCATCCAGGAAACCAACTCCACGTTGCCCCAGCGGATGCTGTCCATTTGGGCACTCAGGTTCGTCAGCTTTTGGGGAGTCTTCCAGGCTTGGTCGGTACTGTAATAAAGCTCGTTGGCCTGCGTATAATTGCCTTTTTGAAAAATATAGGCTTCGGCTTTTTCGGCTTTCGAAAGTGCGCGCGCCGAGTAGTAGGCGGCTTCTTTTACCAGCACCACGGGTACTTTGCCGCGTGCCGCCCCGGTCAAGCGTAGCAGCCCCGACTCTTTGTCTCTCTCCCAATGCCCGGTGAGGAGCAGCTCTTTTTCAGGGTGAATAAACGGATCTTCCTCGTCGAGCTCCACGTAGCGGAGGGCTACTTTTTCCTGACGGCCGTAGCCTTGCGTCACTACCAGGGGTTTTTCTTTGCCGGTAGGGTCTAGCTGCCAAATGTCGTAGCGATCGTACACCCAGAAATACCGGTCGTCGGCCGTCCAGCCCGCGGAGCCGTAGGCATTGGCGTAGTCGGGTGTGTCGTGTTCTTCGTTGTGGAAAGCCACGGGCAGCCCCTTGGTCAGCTCCACAATCCGGGTACCTTTGATATCATACGCCCTCCAGGCGGTGTCTCGCTCGTCAAACCAGGTAACGTACTTGCCACCCGGCGACATTTCCGCCCGGCCCACGACGTCCCGTGCGATCGGTGTTTTAGCCCCGGTAGTAGCATTGATGAGGTAAAAATCACTATGCCCCAGCTCCCACGAGCTCATGCGCTGGTAGTCCTGGTCGTTGGTACCCAGCAGCTGGGCGTGGTTGGCTTTGTAGTTGGGAGACACGTAAGGTACCTCCTCCCCGCCCAGCAGCACTTTCTTTTGGGTAGCAATGTCGTAGAGAGCCAGGTAGTTGCGTTCACGCTCGTTTTTCTTTTGCTTGTCCTGCATGGGTTGCAGCTTACGGTCGGTCCAGCTCCAGACGTCCAGCCGGGGTAGTTCGTCGTCCAGCCGGGTGGTGTCTTTGAGCGAAAGCGCTGCCAAAGGCGAGGTACCAAAGTACAGCCGTCGGCCGTCGTCCGAGAAGCGGGGCGTGCGGTACTCCGACACCGACCAGCCCTGCGGATACAGCGCTGTGGTGGTAGTGTCGGCCACCAGGCGGTTGTCTTTGTCTTTGATTTTTCGGTAGTAGAGCGCAAATTTCTTCACCTCCGCTTTGGTACTATCGGCCGAGGCCATCCACACCGCCTGCTCTCCTTTTTTGTCCAGCCCCAGGTTGAGGTACTGCTGGATGCGCGAGCTGGTGTCCAATTGCATGGTTTTCTGGCTGCTGGTCTCGAAGGCAAATACCCCCCGCACTTCCGACGAATCGTGCAGCGCCTCCCGCGACAGCAGCACCAAAGTACCTTCGTCGGCCATTTTGTAGTTATTCACGTAGCTGATCGTCACACTCGTGCCCTCTTTGAGGTTGAGTAAGGTCAGCCGATCGCCTTTGGGCTGTTTCTTGCCTTTAGGTACTTTGGGGGTAGTCCGGGTCGAGTCTTTCGCGGCCGGTGTAGAAGCCTTGGCATCCGTCAGAATGGCCAGCCAATCGCCTTTCTCTTTGGGAAGACCAAAGGATTTTACCTGCGCAAAGTACTTACGGGTATTGTTTTCGAGTTGAATCACCACCAGGCTGTCTTTTGGCATCTGTTCGGCCTTCAGCTTTTTCTTTTTAGCCGCGCGTACCGCTTCCAGCGGGGGTTTTATTTTGGCCACGACGTAGGCACCATCCGCCGAAAAAGTTGCTGCGTACCCTCGGTTCAGCGTAAGTTTTCGGTTTGTGGCAGGTGCTTCGATCACCAGCGTGCCATCTCCTTCCTGCGGATTTATTTCATAAAGTACCCACTTCCCATCCCGGGAAATATGGGTACTTTGTACCGTCTTCCAGCCGTCGTAATCATCGTGGGTGAGGGGCCTTTTGCCGGGGATCTGGGCGTTGGATAAAAAAGGGAATAATAAAAAAGGAAGTAGGTAAGCTATTCTCATCGGTTTGTATTTAGTGGGTACTGACGATAAAAATAAAAAAACCTCGGCAGCTTTCGCTACCGAGGCATTGATTTCTTTGGTAAAGCTGTAACTAAGCAGCCAGTGCGCCAACAAATTTGGCCAGTTTGGATTTCTGATTAGCCGCCTTATTCTTATGAATAACGTTTTTCTTAGCTAAACGATCCAACATGGACGATACCGTTTTGTACAATACCGTAGCTTCCGCTTTATCGTGCGATCCACGCAATTTCTTGATATACGAACGGGTCGTTTTGTGTTGGTAACGATTACGCAAACGCTTCGTTTCGTTGGCACGGATTCTTTTTAATGCAGACTTATGATTTGCCATTTTTATAAAATAATGTTTTTCTTTTCCTGAAAAGGTCTGCAAAGCTATAAAAAGCCCGTCAATATGCCAAATATTGCTATAAATTAATTAACTAGAAAGGCCTAACTTTTGGCCGGAGGGCGCTGAATATCGGCCGAAAGGTACTCCCGCAACCGCAACTCCAGCTCCGACGGCGGAATATTGCTGTAGAGCTCGCCCTCAACGGACAACGAAATCCGACCCGTTTGCTCGGAGATTACGATCACGGCGGCGTCGGTGGCTTCGCTCATGCCAATGGCGGCCCGGTGCCGAAAGCCCAGATCGGACGGAACGTCGATGCCGTCGGCCACGGGAAGTACGCAACGCGCGGCCTGTACCCGCCCATCCATCACAATCACCGCTCCATCGTGGAGCGCACTGTATTGGTTGAAGAGGGAGGTGATCAGGGGTTTCGAGACCTTGGCGTCCAGAATTTCACCCGTCTGTACGTACTTTTCCAGGTTATCTTTTTTTTCCAGCACAATGAGCGCCCCGTTGAAGTCAGAAGCGATTCCCCGGCAGGCATCCACCACAATCCGAAGCGTTTCTTCTTTTATTTTGGCCGAAGGCTGCCCAAACCACTTATCCAGAAAACGGTTGTTGGTGAAGACAGTGGACTTACCAATAATAAGCAGGAAGCGGCGGATCTCCTGCTGAAAAATGACGATGAGCGCTACGGCCCCGACCCCCATAAAGTACTGCAAAATGGACGTCACGAGCTCCAGACCCAGCCCTTTTACCAGCAGATAGAATATGTACACCAGCAAGTACCCCAGAAAAACCCGGCTGGCAATGCTGCCCCGAACCAGGTAGTAGATTTGATAAAGTAGAATGGATACGAGCAGTGCATCCAGGATGTCTGTCCAATGGACCGTCAAGAAACCAATGCGCATAAAAAGCCAGGGTGAAATTCGGGGCTAAATTACCAATTTTCTAATCCACTCCCATCGTAGCCCGCCATAGTTTAATCGCCTCCACGGCCGGACGCACATCGTGTACCCGCAAAATGGAAGCGCCCGCCTGTAGCGCGAGGGTATTCAGGACGGTGGTACCATTCAGCGCTTCGTCGGGCGTGATGCCCAGCGTCCGCCAGATGGTGGTCTTCCGCGAGATCCCCACCAGCAAAGGACAGCCCAGCGACTGAAAAGCCGCGAGGTTTCGGACTAGCTCAAAATTTTGAGGGATGGTTTTGGCAAAGCCGAAGCCGGGGTCAATCAGGACGTCGGCCACGCCACGCTGGCGCAGCTGGATTAGCTTCTGCCGTAGCTCCCGCATCACGTCAGGTACCAGGTGGTCGTAGTGCGTAAGTTGAGCCATGGTTTGGGGGGTACCTCGCATGTGCATGAGGACGTAGGGTACCTTCAGGCGGGCCACGGTGTCGAGCATGGCTTCGTCCAAAGTACCTCCCGACACGTCGTTGATCAGGTGCGCGCCCCGCTCCACCGCCCACCGGGCCACCTCCGCCCGAAAAGTATCGACCGAAATCAGCGCTTCGGGAAAGTACCTACGAATGGCCTCGACTACCGGCTCCACGCGCTCCCACTCTTCTTCCAAGCCAACGGGTACTGCCCCCGGCCGCGTAGAGTACCCGCCCACATCCAGCATCGTGGCTCCTTCGGCCAGCATCTGACCTACTTTCTGAATGACTTCGTCGGTACGGGCGGCTACCCGGCTCCCGGCGTAAAAGGAATCAGGCGTGACGTTGACGATCCCCATCACCCGGGGTATCGAAAGGTCCAGGAGTTGTCCCCCCAGGTTGAGTGTTTTTTTACTATCTTGCGGCACTTTTAATTGCATGGCAGCTCGCTGAGCTTTTATTTAGAAGGTGAAAAGAAAAGGTCTTGCCGAATGGACCACAACCCGTACCACATTGACTACCGTGAAACCAACCGAAGCGGAATATCAGGAGATCATCCGACATTGCCAAGCGCTCTTTGAAAAGAAAAACCAGGACTACGGTACTTCGTGGCGTATCCTGCGCCTGCCGTCCATCACGGACCAGGTCTTTATTAAAGCGCAGCGCATCCGGACTATCCAGGAAAAAGGCGTCCAAAAAGTAAGCGACGAGGTGTCTACGGAGTTTGTGGGCATCATCAACTACTGCGTGATGGCGCTCATCCAAATTTCGCTCGAAGGCCAGTCTGACGCGTCGTCGGCCTCGCTAAGTGCCCTTTACGAGCAGCAGATCCAGGACGTGATGCAGCTGCTCTTTGCCAAAAACCACGATTACGGCGAAGCCTGGCGCGATATGCGCGTGAGCTCCATGACGGACATCATCCTGATGAAACTCCTGCGTATCAAGCAAATTGAAGACAATCAGGGCCAGACCTTGGTTTCTGAAGGGGTGAAGGCGGGCTACCAGGACATCATCAACTACGCCGTTTTTTGTCTTATAAAATCCAATGCCCTCGCTACCAACGATTGATAAAACACCGGGCCGTTTTAAAGGCGCTCGTGTTTCAGCAACCTATCCTCATACACTATGAAAATTTTCGCTCAATTCGCCCGATTCATCGTGGGTGTGCTCTTCATCTTTTCGGGCCTCATTAAGCTTAACGACCCCGTAGGTACCCAGATCAAGCTGGAAGAGTACTTTGAAGTCTTTGCCACGGATCTTCCCGCCTTGCACGATTTGTTCGTGGCGCTTATTCCCTACGCGCTGTACCTATCGGTGTTTTTATGTACCGCTGAGGTAGTTCTGGGCGTAGCGCTCCTGGTGCGCTACAAGCCCAAAGCTACTTCCTGGCTTCTGCTGGCCATTATTCTTTTCTTTACCTTCCTTACTTTCTACTCCGCTTACTTTAATAAAGTAACCGACTGTGGCTGTTTTGGCGATGCCATCAAGCTCAAGCCCTGGACCTCGTTTGGAAAAGATGTTTTCCTGCTGGTACTTATTATATTCATTATTTACCGCCGCCGCGATTTCCGCTCGCTACCCACCGGCATGGTGGTGGCCGTGGCTACCGTGCTGTCGCTGGGCATTGCTTTTTACGCCATCCGTCACCTCCCCATCCTGGACCTGCTGCCTTACCGGGTAGGTGCGAACATTCCGCAGCAAATGCAGCCCTCGGAGCCGATCCGGTACCAGTATGTGTTTGAGAAAGACGGCAAAACCCAAAAGTACGAGCAGTACCCCTCCGACACCACCCTGGTTTTTAAGGAAATGGTGGTACTCAATGAAGACGCCAAACCCAAGATCACCGACTACCGCGCCTGGAACGACGAGGGCGATTTTACGCAGGAAAGCTTTCAGGGAAAAAAATTGATTTTGATTATTAAGAACCTCAAAGACCTAAATACCGCCGCTTTTCCGGCTATTCGGAAGCTGGTGGATGAGCTCAAAACCCAGGGCGTGGAGCCGCTGATCTTTACCTCGGTATCCAGTACCCAGATCGAACAGTTACGTCGGGAGCAGCAGCTCAATATTCCCTACTACTACGCCGACGCTACCGTCCTCAAAACCATTTCGCGCTCCAATCCTGGGCTGTGGCTTTTGCAGGAAGGTAGCGTGCGGGGTAAGTGGCACTACAACGACACCCCCACCGCCGAAGAGGTACTTACACTCCTCCAAAGGTAGTTTACCGTGGCTATGAAGAATATCTTTCTGGTAGGAATGCCTTCTTCGGGGAAATCGACGCTGGGAAAAAAGCTCGCCCGAAGACTGGGGTACCGCTTCGTGGACCTGGATGAGTACATCGTGCGCGACCAAAAACGCAGCATTACGGATATCTTCAGCCAGGATGGAGAAGGGTACTTTCGCGAAGTAGAGAGCCGGGTACTTAAGACCATCGTGCCCAACCGCGCCCTGGTCGTAGCGACGGGCGGCGGTGCGCCCTGTTTCTTCGACAACATGGATTATATCAAGGCTTCCGGATTGAGCGTTTTTTTGGATGTGCCTCCGGCGGCCCTGGCCCGGCGTATTCAAAGCCACGGCCAGGACGACCGCCCGCTGCTGTCGGGAGCCACGGCGCTGGAAAAAGAACTGACCCGCAAGTACCTACTCCGGCGTCCTTACTACTCCAGGGCTGACCTCATTCTGAGCGGCGAAATGAACGTAGAGCAGTTGGTAGAGCAACTCAAACCGCTGCTTTAAAGTGCGAAGGAGCAGGTACCTGGTACCTGCTCCTTCGTGGATAACCTCCATTTTTTCTTTCCTTAAAAGAAAGTACCCACCGTAATCATGGCATTCACCATCCGGTTCTGGATCGAGGCCGAGGCGTAGTCGCCTGGGTTGTTGAGCACGTAGGGCGTAAAAGCGGATTTGAAGGTATTGTAGGTACCCGTTAAATCGGCAAAAAAGCGCTCACCCCGGACTCCTACCCCCGCCGAATACAGTAATTTGCTCCGGTTGATGCCATCCAGCCGCTCCTGGTACGGATCGCCCAGAAAGGCTAGCCCGGCCCGCGCCCGAAACAAGCCCGAGCGGAATTCGCCCCCTAGCCGCAGGTTGACGGTATTTTTAAAGGTATTCTGGATTTCGCGCCGGGTGTCGTTCCGGAAGGAGGTGTTATCCGACGCACTCAGCATTGTAGTCCGCACATTCATGCCCTGGTACCCTACGTACTCCACCGAGCCGGTAAGAAAACCGTTGGTACCCAGAAAGTAGGTAGCCCCACCCGAAGCCCGAAGCGGGCTGGTAATGCGGTAGTCAAAATCATTGGGTATCATCAGGATGCGCGTTACGTCCGGCACAAACACCTGGTTATTGCCCGTTGGAATTCCGATCACGTCCGCACTAACTTCTTCGTAGAAAGTCTCGCGGATGGAAGAAAACGTAGGCGAGGTAATGGAGGCCCCCAACTGCAAATCCGGCGATGCTTTGTAGATCAGACCCAAAGTACCATTGAAGCCGTTACCCCGGACATTCAAATCCTCAATGTGGGTAGATCCCCGGAATACAGTACCGTTAACAAACCGATCTTCCAAAGTATTGGTGTAATTGTAATTAATGCGGTTGAATCCAAGCGACAAGCCTACGTAGAGCCGATCGTCGTAATTGCCCGCGTAGGCAAAGGTCCACTGGGTATTTGCGCCCGTCGATTCAAAAGTACCCATTTGGTCCGTAGGTCTATCGCGATCGTACCGGAAATAGGGTGGCCCTAGTGCCGTCGAAGGGTTGATCATGTACAACTGGTAGTAGGCTCCCTCGGTGGTAAAGGCTTCCTGGGTATTGGGATCATAGTCCAGATCCAGTTGCTCAGCGGAAATGTTTCGGTTATTGGCCCGTTCCACGGCATAATCGGCATAGGCACTTCGGTTGTTTCTCCCCGAATAAGAAAACACATTCTGAAACGATTGCTGGCGGGAGAACGAAATACCAATGGAGGTACGTTTCCACTTACGGTATTGGCTCTGAGCGCTACCAGCAATGACCAGCGAAGCATGGGCCAGGTTGGGGGTCGTCTTGCCGTCGGTCGTGAGGCGATCGATGTAGGTACTTTGGGTATTGATGTTGGTGAAGGCCGGGCTTAGGCTCAGCTCGGAGCGGTTATAAAATCCCAGCCCGGCCGGGTTGCCGTTGATCGAGCTGGCGTCGCCGCCCAGGGCGGTATGGTTTCCTCCTACGGCTTGAAAACGAGCGGTCCCCGTTTGATTAATCTCCGAAAAGCGTAAGGCGTCGTAGGCATATTGTCCGCTGGCGGGCAGGGATAGCAAGGCCACGGACGCCACGCCTATCCATTGGGTTATATTATTTTTCATGGATGTTTATAAGGTAGGCTAGTTGTAAATGAATGTGTCTATTAAACGAAAGGCCCCGCAAAATAGACATTTTACGGGGCCAATTGTTTTATGGAATACACTCAAATTTTCAAAAATCTAGGATCAACGAGGTCCGCGTGAGCTAGGAGCACTTGGCCGACTCGCCGGAGCGGGGCTGCTGCTACCACGGCTAGGCGCGCTGTAGGATGGCGTGCTCGTCCGCCCGCTGTTGCTATTGTTGTTATTGTACGATGGGGTGCTGTTGTTGCTATTGCCCCACGATGACCGCGACTGCGAAGGTGCCTGGTAGGTTTGGTTGCTACGGCTGCCCGAGTTAGTCGAGTTGGTCTCGCTGTACGTACGCGTGGCCCGGTTGGAACTACCCGTTGAGTAGCTGGAACTGCTGTTAGCCCGAGGACGAGCGTAGTAGTAGTTGCCCTGCGAGGAAGTACCCTGTACAGATTCAGCGCTCGTCCGGCCCGAGCTGCTGCGGTCACTGCTGTAGTAAGTTCCGCTGCTGTTGGCTCTTGGGCGGGCGTAGTAGGCGTCATTGCTGGTAGTACCTCGGCCTGCCGACTCATAGTTGGCTCTACCCGGCGAGTTGCTAGCTGTACCACGGGCATTGTTCACGAAGCCGTTGTTGTAGGTCTGGTTGCTACGAACAGCCGAGCCCCGGCTGGTACCCGCGTTAGTGCCCCGGGGGCCGTAGGTGCGGTTGTGGAGGTTACTTCCCTCGTAGTTGTTCACTACTAAGATCGGACGGTTGAAGCCCCAGGGGCTGTAGCCGTACATGCCGCCCCAGCCGCCCATTCCCATACCATACATTCCACCCATGCCGTACATGCCTCCCATTCCTCCAAAGCCAAAGGGACTGAAAAAAGGATCGTAGAAGCCCATTCCCATACCGCCGAAGCCCATACCACCCATGAAGGGGTCGTAGAAGCCATTGAAGCCCCAGGGAGAATACGCGAAGGAGTTAAAACCCCAGCCCATCCCCATGAACGGGCTAAAGCCCATGCGCATGGAACGGTTAATTCCCATTTGGAAGCCCATGTTGAATGCACCGGTAGTAGCTCCGGGCCAAAATGAACCCATTCGCATGGAGTTCATGAAGAAAGGATCAAAGGCCGCATTACGGCCGGCAAAGTACCCTTCCTGAAAACCGGCGTTGTAGCCGGGTTGGTCAGAAATGTTCCGACGAACATTGCGGGCCGATAGATATGTTTCGTCGTAGTAGTCCGCGTTGGAGCCTTCCATTTCCATCCCGTCGATCGGGGCATAATCAGGATTGCTATACCGGTTTATTTCCTGGGTGGACCTTGTCCTCGCGGCTACTTCAACGCTAGTAGGATTTCCGTAAAGATCATCGTATACCACCCCAGAGCGCGATGCGAATTGATTGGAGGAACATCCCCAAATTCCGGCAAGAGCAACCACCGACAAGTATTTCACTGTTTTTAAGGTAGTCATGGCACAAAAGGGTTAGATGCTATAAATTGTATTTTTTCTTTGTAAATGAAGTTAAAAACTCTGTTCCACTATGTACTAAAAACGTCAAAAGGACTTCATTAAGTACAAATATAACATAAAAAACTATCTTTGCAACCTTACTTTACCTAAGAATACTGACAATACGTCATTCGTCTTCATTATCAATACAATACGTCATGAGTAAAGCATTACCTTCTCGCAGTGAGAACTATTCCGAATGGTACAATGAGCTAGTGAAGAGGGCCGACCTGGCCGAAAACTCCGCGGTGCGTGGCTGCATGGTGATCAAGCCCTACGGCTATTCTATTTGGGAAAAAATGCAGCGGGCCCTGGACGATATGTTTAAGGAAACCGGCCATTCCAACGCCTACTTCCCGCTTTTCATCCCCAAGTCATACCTGAGCAAGGAGGCCGCCCACGTGGAAGGTTTCGCCAAGGAATGCGCCGTCGTGACCCACTACCGCCTCAAGCAGGACGAAAACGGAAAAGGAATAGTGGTAGACCCGGCGGCCAAGCTGGAAGAGGAGCTCATTGTACGGCCTACTTCCGAAACCGTGATTTGGAGTACCTACAAAAACTGGATTCAGTCGTACCGGGATCTGCCGCTACTCATCAACCAATGGGCTAACGTGGTGCGGTGGGAAATGCGCACCCGGCTTTTTCTGCGTACCGCCGAGTTTCTGTGGCAGGAAGGCCACACCGCCCACGCTACGGCCGGGGAAGCCATTGCCGAAACCAAACAAATGCTGGAGGTCTACGCTACCTTCGCCGAAGAGTGGATGGCTCTGCCGGTACTTCGGGGCGTCAAAACGCCCAACGAGCGCTTTGCCGGCGCGATCGACACCTACTGCATCGAGGCTCTGATGCAGGATGGCAAAGCCCTGCAAGCGGGTACTTCGCACTTCCTGGGGCAAAATTTTGCCAAAGCTTTTGACGTCAAATTCCAGGATCGGGACGGCAAGCTCGAACACGTGTGGGGTACTTCGTGGGGCGTAAGTACCCGTCTGATGGGCGCCCTAATCATGGCCCATTCCGACGACAGCGGCCTGGTGCTTCCTCCCAAGCTCGCACCGATTCAGGTGGTCATTGTGCCTATTTTCAAGAATGAAGAGCAACTTGAGCAGCTGAGAGCACGCGTCAGTGATATCGTAAAAGAGCTAAAAAAGCGGGGCATCAGCGTAAAATTTGACGACAGCGACGCCAACAAGCCCGGCTGGAAATTTGCCGAATACGAACTCCGTGGGGTACCCGTGCGGCTGGCCCTGGGGATGCGCGACCTCGAAAACGGTACCGTGGAAGTGGCCCGTCGGGATACCAAAACCAAGGAAACCGTACCACTGGAGGGAATCGTGGAGCACCTAAGTACCTTGCTGGACGACATCCAGCAGGCCATTTACGACAAAGCCTTCGCCTTTCGGGAAGCCAATACGACGCCCGTAAATAGTTACGAGGAATTCAAAGAAGTGCTGGACGGAAAAGGAGGCTTTGTGCTGGCCCACTGGGATGGTACTTCCGAAACCGAAGACAAAATCAAGGAAGAAACCAAAGCTACCATTCGCTGTGTGCCGCTGAACGCTCCGGAAGAACCAGGTACCTGCGTGTACTCGGGGGCACCTTCGGCACGGCGGGTCGTTTTTGCCCGCTCCTACTAGCGGTTATTGCCCCCTGCCTGAACGATTCCGACGGCCAATGACGTTATGGTATCTTTACATTTCTAAAAAAAGCATTTTTGATCGTATGAAAAAAGCACAATCCGGAGACACTGTACAAGTACACTACAAAGGTACGCTGCCCGATGGCCAACTGTTCGATTCGTCCGCTGGCCGTGAGCCATTGTCTTTTCAGCTAGGTAGCGGCCAGGTGATCCCAGGCTTCGACGAAGGCGTAACCGGCATGGAAGTGGGTGATAAAAAAACCATCCAGATTCCCTCGGAGAACGCCTACGGGGCGGTTAATGAAGACCTGGTCATTCATTTTGACCGCAGCCAGATCCCGTCCGATATCCCTTTGGAGATCGGTACTACGCTCAACATGCACCAGGAAGGCAACGGCCAGGTGATTCAGGTGGTCGTGAAGGAAGTTCAGGAAGCGCACGTCATTCTGGACGCCAATCACCCCTTGGCCGGTCAGGATTTGATTTTCGAACTCGAATTGGTGGGCATTGAGTAGCCAGCCAGTGCTATAAGCCACTAAGTACCCCATGGCCCCGGTAAGATTTTTACTTACCGGGGCCATGTTTTTTAAGGTACCCAACAGCAACGCTTCCGGCGGTTTTACTGCACCAACTTCAGGCTGTACGCAATGGGCTTTCCGCGTTCAATTTTTAAAAGTACCTGCTTATCACTAAGGTCATTGAGTAATCTGGTGGCTCTTTTTTCGGAGATGTTGATCATGTGAGAAAGTACCTTGGCCGTGATCATGTCGTGCTGTTTCAGGTACTGGATCAGGATTTTGACGGGCTTCAACGCCAGGAGTTTTTCCGTTTCGGCGTCCCGCTCGCCGGCTAGCATCAGCCGGTTGGTAGGAATGGTTTTGTCCTTGGTTCTGACGTAGATGATTCGCTCCCCTTTTTCGTTGAGGGCGTAGTGCGGTTTATCCTCGCTCTCATCTACCTCAATGTGAAGGATTTTCTTACTACCCAATAAAATAGCCTGGTAGCGAATCAACAACGGCTTCTCGACCAAAAAGCTACTCGCCTTTTCAATTTTCTGCATTTCGCGCAGCTCCGAAAGTACCCCGATCACGTCCCGGTTGTCGGCCACGCCCACCAGCAGCACCCCCCCGGAGGTATTGGCAAACGAAGAAAGGGTACGGGCTATTTTGTAGGGACTGTCGATGGTACGCTTAAACTCCACGGTGAGCCCCTCTCCTTTCAGAATCAAATCAAGTGTATTGGTCAGGGATGAGGTCATAGGCTACACCAACGCATATTTTTTGCCCGGCAAGGAGCGCACCATGCCCTGAAACTCCAGGTTGAGTAGCAGCGTGGCCAGTTTGCTCAAATGAATCCCGCTTTGCCAGCTCAGCTCGTCCACCTGCATATCTCCCTGGCGCTTCAACAAAGCAAGTACCTGGCCTTCGTCCTGCGTAAATCCATCGAAGGAAATCTCGGCGGGGGTACTTCCGGGCTTCGTACTTTGCTGCTTATCGTGCCAGCCAATGGCCTCAGCCAGGTCGGCCACGCTGGTAAAAATAGACGCTTTATGGTCCCGGATGAGCGCGTGACAGCCTTCCGACTGCGGGCTATGAAGGCTACCCGGCACGGCAAATACTTCCCGGTGGTAGTTTTGGGCGTACTCAACGGTGATCAAACTACCTCCCCGTTTGGCCGATTCCACCACGATAGTCACGTCACTAAGCCCGGCAATGATCCGGTTGCGGGCCGGGAACCGGCGAAAATCGGGCTTGGCACCCAGCGGATTTTCGGTGATGATGCCACCGAGCTGCTGCATTTCCTGCGAGCTCCGTAAGTGTACCGCCGGGTAAATCACGTCCAGCCCGCTGGCCATCACGCCTACCGTCGGGAGTTGGGTTTTCAGGCAGGCCCGGTGTGCCGTAATGTCCACCCCGTAAGCCAGGCCACTGACTACTACGGGCGCGTAAGGTACCAGCTCCCGGATGATGGCTTCGGTAATACTCTTGCCGTAGTCGGTTACCTGGCGGGTACCCACAATCCCCACCGTGCGGCTGGCGTTGTAGTCCACCTGGCCCCGCGCGTAAAGTACCAAGGGCGAGTCGTAGAGGGGTTTGAGGCGCTGGGGGTAGTGCGGGTCCGAGAAAAAGAGAAGCTGATGCCCCGCTTGCTGGCACACGCGCCACTCCTTTTCGGCGTACGCCAGCCCTTCTTTTTTCAGGATAATGCGTGCTACTTTTTCGCCTATTCCAGGAATTTTAGTAAGCTTTTTTAGATCGGCCTTGAATACCCCCACGGCTCCGCCGCAGTAGCTCATGAGCTGGCGTGTGGTCACCGAGCCAATACCGGGGGTATGAACCAACGCTAAAATATGTATTTTTTCTTCCTCCGTCGGAGCCTGCATACCGATTCGCTGCTACAAATTAAGGCGGCAAATTAGGAAAAAAACCGTAAAATGTAGTGGATTATCCGTAGCAATTGATGAGTCCCGCTTTCCAAAGTAGCCTATTGGATCACCCTGAATAGGCGGTTCCAGCGGATTTTGTTCAGGAAATTGGTGGGGGCCGGGTCGATGGACATCCACACCAATACGGCCTTGCCCACAATGTGGTCTTTGGGCACAAAGCCCCAGTAGCGCGAGTCGGCGGAGTTATGGCGGTTGTCTCCCATCATGAAGTAATAATCCTGCTTGAAGGTATACTGCTCCACGGCTTTGCCATCAATCGTTATGTTATCCTGTTGGATAAGTACCCCTGGCAGGCCTTCGTGGCTCTGGATTATATCTCCGTAGAGCGCTATATTTTCGGGTGTGAGCGCAACAGTCTTTCCTTGGGAAGGTACCACCAGGGGGCCGTAGCTGTCGCGGTTCCAGCCCAGCAGGGGCGAATTGGGGTACAGGCCGGGCTCGGAGGTACCTTGCTCTTGACGCACGACCCGCACTTCCTTTATAAAGTCGTACTCGCGCAGGCGGGCGGCCGTGGGTTCGGTGGTATGGACCAAGTACCCCCGCTCGTTTTGGCTTGTGCTCGAATCGGTGAGGAATTCGGTGTAGCTACTAAAGGCCGAAATGCCATTTTCACGAAATACCCGGTTCTCATTGACGGGAGCAGCCGTAACCACCAAGTACCCATGCTGCAACCGGGGCTGGTTAGGTACTTGTACGCCGTTGATGTACAGCTGGCTATCCCGGAGCTGCAGGGTATCGCCCGGCTGCCCTACGCAGCGTTTGACGTAGTTGGTGCGGAGGTCCAGGGGGTGGGGCGTTAGGTTGGGCAAGACGGCGGCGTAGGTACCTACCAGCTGGGGATGCTCCACGGGCAGATTGAACACCACCACATCGCCCCGCTTTACCTCCGAAAAACCCGGCAACCGAAACTGCGGCATCCTGATCCAGTCCAGGTAGGCCGGCAGCGAAGTACCCCAGATGTTCTGGTGCGTGAGGGGTACCTGAAGCGGCGTGGTGGGCGTGCGGGAGCCGTAGTGCATCTTGCTCACAAAGAGGTAGTCGCCCACCAGCAGGCTGTTCTCCATGGAAGGCGTGGGAATCATGAAGGGTTCAAAAAATAGAAAGCGGATGAGCGTAGCTGCTACCACGGCAAAGACAACCGAATCGAGCCAATCACGCGTGGCTGACTTCTTTTTCTTTTTTACAGAAACGGGCGGAGGTACTTTCTCTTGAACGTGCATGGCTTCAGGCGCTTTAGGTTGAAGCCCCAATATTAAAGGTATTTTTAATAAATCTAAATATTTAATATATAATTTTATTAAATATAATACAAAGAAAAAGCTGCGCGAGGCAGCTTTTTAGAAATGAAGTATCTGGCTAGGGGTACTCTGATCGCCGAGGGTACTTTATTCGATAATGCGGAATAAGCGGTTCCAGCGGATTTTGTTCAGAGCACTCGTCGGATTCGGGTCAATGGACATCCACACAAACACGGCCTTGCCCACGATGTGGTCTTTGGGTACAAAGCCCCAGTAGCGCGAGTCGGCGGAGTTATGACGGTTGTCGCCCATCATGAAGTAATAATCCTGCTTAAAGGTATATTGCTCCACGGCTTTGCCGTCTATGGTCACTTTATTTCCCTCAATCACTACATTCTCGTTATTTTCGTAACGCTTGATTACCTCACCGTACATGGCTACGTTTTCGGGTGTCAGCTGCACGGTTTTTCCCTCGGCCGGGATAGTCACCGGCCCGTAGTTATCCCGATTCCATCGAAACAGGGGCGAATTGGGATAGAGCGAAGGCTCACTGATTTCCTTGGTAGCCTTCACCGTGCGCACGTCTTTCACAAAATCGTACTCTTTCAGCCGGGCGGCAATGGCCTCGGTGGTGTACACCAGGTACCCCGACTCGTCGTTGGACGGGATGGTGTCGTTGTACGTTTCGGTGTAGCCACTAAACTCCGATACACCATTTTCCCTAAAGACCTTCTCTTCGTTGACGGCCGTAGTGGTAGAAACAAAGTACTCGTTTTCCATCCGGACGGGGTTCTCAAGGGCCTGGCCGTTGGCAAACACCTGCATGTCGCGTACTTCGAGCTGGTCGCCGGGGAGCCCCACGCAGCGCTTGATGTAGTTGGTTCGGAGGTCTACGGGGTGCTGGAGCTCCGGGGGGTAGTTAAAGACCACCACGTCGCCCCGCTTCACGTCCGAGAAGCCCGGCAGGCGGTACTGGGGTAGTTGGATCCAGTCCAGGTAAGACGGAATGGAAGTACCCCAGATGGTTTGGTGCGTCAGAGGTACCTGCAGGGGTGTTTTGGGCGTGCGGGTACCGTAGTGTAGCTTACTCACAAAGAGAAAATCTCCCACCAGCAGGCTATTTTCCATGGAGGGAGTAGGAATGGTGAAGGCTTCAAAAAATAGCCAACGGATGAGCGTAGCGGCCACAACCGCAAAAACGATCGAATCCAGCCACTCACGCGCAGCTGACTTGGGTTTGGAAGACTTGGCAGTGCTTCGGTTTATTTCTTTTTCGAGGGCCATATGGGATGATAATCAGATTTTGGTGCAAAGTAAGCGGTAAAAAGTACTTGTTGGGTACGGGTCGTACCGTTATTTCAAACTCAATGGGTCTTCGAGCAGGTCATCCATTCCGTAAACGCCCTGCTTTCCCACTAGCCATTCGGCCGACACCACCGCGCCCAGCGCAAAGCCCTGGCGGCTGTGAGCCATATGACTTATCTCGATGGTATCCACCTCGGACTCGTAGCGGACGATGTGCGTGCCGGGCACTTCCCCTTCCCGCTCAGACGTAATGGGCAGGTACCCTTCCCGCCGGTCGGGAGCCAGGGTCCAGCCTTGAACGGCGGCGTTTTCGGCCTGAATGCCCTCGGCCAGGGTAATAGCCGTACCGCTGGGGGCATCCAGCTTGTGTATGTGGTGGATTTCTGTGAGGGCGAGCTCGTACGGCTGCCCCTGCATGAGGCGCGCCAGCTGTCGGTTCAGCCGGAAGAAAAGATTAACCCCAATGCTGTAATTGGACGCGTAAAAAAAGGCTCCTTGTTTTTGCTGACAAAGCAGCTCAATCTCGGCACGGTGCGCCAGCCAGCCCGTGGTACCACTCACTACGGGCCACCCTTTTTGCAGGCAAGTGGTAATATTGGCATAAGCCGCCTCGGGAGCACTGAACTCGATGGCCACGTCTACGTGCGAGCGGTGGAAATTTTCAAGATCGGCACGGTTCTGAACGTCGATTTTCCCCACAATGGTGTGGCCTCTGTCCACGGCGATCTGTTCGATGGCGCGTCCCATTTTACCGTAGCCTACCAACAAAATATTCATAGTATGTACTTTGTGATCAAATCCGTATAAATCTATTTTTTCATTTAAAAGCCAGCCGTCAGCGAAAAGTCAGTACCAGGCGCAGGCCCGTCATGGGTGCAGGAAGCCCTGGTTGAAAAAGGGCGGGCTCGGCCCGGAGCGTCAGGTCTTCGGAAATATCGAACGTCTTCATGTGGGCAGCTACGTTGGCCTCAATGATGGAGAGTGCGTAGGTAAGGCCCGCCACCACGTACGCGTAGTCGCGCCAGCGGCGGTACTGGTCTTTGCCGCGCCGGGCTATGTCTACGGTAATTTCGGGCGTAGTAAATTTTCCGTTGAGGTCATAAAAAAAATCCAGGTACTTTACTGGCACTCGATCTACTCCTGGTTTTAGCGCCCCGGTTTCTAAATTATAGAAAGAGTAGTAGGCATCCAGGAAGTTGTTGTAACGGACAATGTTCCAGTATACCGAGTAGCCCGCCCCGGCCAGAGCGGCGTACACAAAGGGTAGTTTCCAGTAATCGCGGTTGTAGATCTGCCCGCCGCCCGGAATCATGATGGCCCGCATGGCCGCCTTACGGGGAATGGGTTTAAACGTAGCGTCAGCGACCGATCCCAGCGAATCCAGAGACAGGGTACGGTTGAGGGTATCCATTCGGATGCCCGGCCCTACTACCTTCCCCACACTATCAATTCTGATTTGCTGGGCCTGCGCCCATTCCAAAGATCCCAGCGCTAGGATTCCTATTAAAAACCATTTTTTCAAGCCTTCCCTTCAAATTTCAGCGTTTCCAATATCCGGTCGAGCTCCTCCTGCGTCGTAAAAGGTATCTTAATTTCTCCTTTGTGATTTTCATCACTCTTGATGGATACCTTGGCTCCAAAAAAGGAAGACAACCGGAACTGTAACGATCTGATTTCCTGCTTAATTGTTTGAGTCCGGCGTTCTTTCGCGCCCGGCTCGGGGATGAGCGTCAGCTTGCGTACTTCTTCTTCAACCTTCCGCACCGACCAGCCCTCCTCGATAATTTTTTTGAAAATCTTCAGCTGTACCTCGCTGCTGTCGATGGTGATGATGGCCCGGGCGTGGCCCATGCTGATCTGGTTGTCGCGCAGGGCGGCCTGGATCACCGGGGGTAGCTTCAGGAGCCGAATGTAATTGTTAACCGTGGTCCGGTTTTTCCCTACCCTTTCGCCGAGTTCTTCCTGCTTGAGGCTACACTCGTGCATCAGCCGCTGGTAGCTCAGGGCAATTTCGATGGCGTTGAGGTTCTCGCGCTGGATGTTTTCGATGAGCGCCATTTCCAGCATCTGCTGGTCGTTGGCAGTCCGGATGTAGGCGGGGATATTCGCCATCCCAATCGACTTGGAAGCCTGTAAACGGCGCTCGCCCGATATAAGCTGGTACTTGTCTTTACTGATTTGCCGTACCGTAATGGGCTGGATGATCCCCTGCACCCGGATCGAGTCGGCGAGCTCCTGCAGGGCTTCCTGGTCAAACCGGGAGCGGGGCTGGAAAGGGTTGGCTTCAATGAGATTGACATCGATCTCATTCATGGAGCTGATCGCCTCGTAGGGCGAGGTACGCTGATTGCTTTGCCGACTGGCATTTACGGAATCAGAATCTTGTAAAAGCGCTCCCAAGCCACGCCCCAAACCCACCATTTTTTTATTTTTATTTTCCATACTGCACCGTAGTAATTCTTCTCAGAGTAAAGTAGATTAACAGAAAGGCTGACGTAACTTTTTCTTACCCAATCCGGGACCTAACCGGAATCCCCCGACCTTTCCGCTATGATGATCTCATCGAGCTGCTGCCAGGGCAGCTCAACGACCAAGTTGATGAAGACTTGTAGTCGCTTTTTCTAGCTTACCCCTACTGAATGATCCTGCGAAAGCAGGCCGTTTTTGGTTAGGATTTCACGGGCTAGATTCAGGTAGCTGATGGCCCCTTTGCTGTCGGCATCCTGGGCCAGAACCGGTACGCCGTAGCTAGGCGACTCACTAAGCCTGACGTTACGCGGGATGATCGTATCAAAGACCAGCGACTGGAAGTGGGTAGTTACTTCGTTGACGACCTGGTTGGATAAACGCAGCCTTAGATCGTACATCGTCAGGAGAATACCCTCAATGGCCAAGTTGGTATTGAGCCGCGACTGGATGATGGTGATCGTATTCAGTAATTTGCCCAGTCCTTCCAGGGCAAAATACTCGCACTGCACGGGAATGATGACCGAGTCGGCCGCCGTGAGGCTGTTGATGGTGATTAACCCCAGGGAAGGCGAACAATCGATGATGACAAAATCGTAGTCGTCCCGGATGGTATCCATCGAGTCTTTCATCCGATCTTCCCGGTTCTTGAGATTAATCATCTCGATCTCCGCCCCTACCAGGTCGATGTGCGACGGCAGCAGGTCCAGGTTAGGGAAATCCGTCTGGATGATGATGTCCCGGGTCCGGATGCCCTCTACCATACACTCGTAGATGCTGTACTCGATTTCTTTCGGATTAAAACCCAGACCGGAGGTTGAATTGGCCTGAGGATCAGCGTCGATAATAAGGGTGCGGAATTCAAGAGCCGCCAGACTCGCGGCCAGGTTTATGGCCGTGGTAGTTTTCCCGACTCCTCCTTTTTGATTTGCAATCGCAATGACTTTGCCCATTTGTTTTTGAGTTACCGGATTCAAATTTCAGGTATTCGGGGCAAATAGCCAAAAAATGTTCCACGGACTTTTAGTACTTATCTGTTAAGCTTTATCTATCAAGCCGTTGTAATGCATTATTTTTTGTGCAAAGAAAACAAAATGCTTGTTTTGGCAGGTGTTTCACGCCCAAACCTTCGTTCCCTCAGTGCAATTCTTGCACATCTCGATTTCGGAACGGGACCGAATGAGGGTTTCGCGGAAAGTACCGTACTCCGGGCTGCGCCATAATTCACGGAAGGTCTGCCGCTTCATATCGCCCAGCCGGTGGTGCGCATCTTTGTCAAAGCAGCAGGGTACCACCAGGCCGTCCCAGGTGATTACGCAGGAGTGCCACATTTTCCAGCAGTGGTCCACCAGCGCGTTTTTGATGGAATAGGTACCATCGGCTTCGGGCCGGTAGCGCGAGTACTCATCCAAGGTAGGAATGAGCGCGGAGCCTTGCTCGTACTCGTAAATTTGGGCCGTTTTAAGCCCTACCTCATCCACGCCCAGCTCCCGGGCCAGCTGCCGTACCTCCCCGATCTGGTGCTCGTTGGGCCGCACTACCAAAAACTGAAAGATCACGTGCGGGGTACTTGATTTGAGGGCTTTTTTCCACTTAATGATATTCCGGGTACCTTCCAGTACCTTCTCCAGCTTGCCCCCCACCCGGTACTGCTCGTAGACCTCCTGCGATGTACCATCAATGGAAATGATCAGCCGGTCCAGTCCTGACTCCACCGTCAGGCGGGCTTTCTCGTCGGTGAGGTAATGGGCGTTCGTTGAGGTAGCAGTATAAATCCCTTTTTGGTGCGCGTAGCCCACGAGCTCCAGGAATTTGGGGTGTAGGTAGGGCTCTCCCTGGAAGTAAAAAATCAGGTAGAGCAGCGTGTCGGCCAGCTCGTCGATGGTTTTTCGGAACAGGTCCGCTTCCATCATGCCCGTGGGCCGCGTAAACGACCGAAGGCCGCTGGGGCACTCCGGGCAACGCAGGTTACAGGAGGTAGTCGGCTCAAACGATATGGCGATGGGCATTCCCCGGTGGGTATTCCGGCCCGTGTACTTTGAATAAAAATAGCTCCCAACTACCTGTAGCGCGTTCCAGGCCCGCCGGGGAGTCACTTTCGACAGTAGGTTGAGGCCATCTTTCCAGTTTCGATTCATGGGTGCAAATTACACGATTCTTCGCAAAATACACCGGTTGGGTAAATAGTATGCCGGAGAATCTAACCATTAGGGCTCGAATCCGTTTAAATCAGATCAGCCAAGCAATATTGTTTCCCAACCCTCCTATGCAAACCTAATTCTACCTGTGTATGAAGTACCCTATCCTCATCGCGGGCGGCGGCCTGGCCGGATTGGTCTGTAGCATCGAGTTGGCGCAGGCTGGTCTGAGGGTGATCCTGATCGAGCGTAAGAAGTACCCCCACCACAAGGTCTGTGGCGAATACGTTTCTAACGAAGTGAGGCCTTACCTGGAAAAACTCCGCCTGGACCTGAAGGCACTGGGGGCCGTTGAGATCCAACGCTTCCGGCTCACTTCTCCCCGTGGCAACGTGCTGGATACCCGCCTGGACCTGGGCGGCTTTGGCATTAGCCGGTACCGGCTCGACGCCGCGCTTTATGAGCTGGCGCTGCAAGCGGGCGTGGAGGTAGTACTCAATACCACCATCACGGATATTCAGTGGAAGGCGGACGGCTTTGAGGTGCAAACGCCCGAAGCGTGTTATCAAGCCGAAATCGTGGTGGGAGCCTACGGAAAGCGCGCCCGGCTTGACCGGCAGCTGGAACGGCCCTTCATGCAGCAGCCTTCGCCCTACTTGGGTGTAAAGTACCATGTGCGCTACGATTTCCCCGACGACCTCATTGCGCTGCACAACTTCAAGGGTGGGTACTGTGGTATTTCAGCCGTTGAGGAGGGTAAATTCTGTTTTTGCTACCTCATCGAGCGCGCCGCCCTCAAGGCCTTTGGAAGTATTCCGGTGATGGAGAAAAAAGTACTGGCCCGCAATCCACACCTGTATTCCATTTTGCACGAGGCGGAGTTTCTGTACGATAAGCCGGAGGTCATCAATGAAATATCCTTTGCTCCCAAAAAAGCCATCGAAAATCACATCCTGATGGCGGGCGACGCCGCCGGGCTCATTACGCCCCTCTGCGGCAACGGCATGGCCATGGCGATCCGGGCCGGAAGTATGGCCGCTCACGAAATCACGGGGTACTTTAACCACCACCACAACCGGGCCCAACTGGAAGAGAAGTACGCCCAGCGCTGGCAAAATGAGTTTTCTACCCGCCTCTGGGTAGGCAGAAAAATACAGCGCCTCTTCGGCAGTGAAGCCCTGTCCGAAATGGCGCTGCATTTTTTTGGAATGGTACCACCCGCCATGCGGCTCGTGATCCGGCGTACGCACGGCAGTCCGTTCTAAAGAAGAAGAGGTACCTACCCTACTACTAAGGCTAAGTACCTCTACTGAAACAAGCCGAAGGTACCTTGTAGGGGGTACTTTGTAAGTACCCCCTACAAGGTACCTGTGCCGGCCTGATCAGGTACCTCCGTAGGCGGGTTTATTTATATCGGGTTTATCCGTATTTCTGTTTTGGTGTAGTACGTGTACTACGCTCGGGTCAGGCTCCCCGTTTTCGTCGGCGTAGGTGTCCTCGATGTCGTTTAGCCGCTCCCGCTCGTCGCTGTTGAGCTCTTTCACTTCCGATTTATCTTTTTCCGTCTGGGTAGGTCCTGCTTTGGTCGCCCCGCCCGGTTGTTTGCTTTTATAAGGCATGTCCGTGGTCGTTTGGTTGATGAATACGTTTAGATTCGATTTTCCAAAAAGGCTAAAAAAGCATACCACTTTGCCGAAGCCTTGCCTACTCAAGGGGTAGTTCGGTGGTACTTTTGACCTGGGACATCACAAAAAAACTACTGATGTGCAGCACACTTTTAAGGACCGAAAGATTTTGCTGGTAAAACTGATTATAGGCCTCGACGTCGTCTACCACGATTTTCAATAGGTAGTCGAAACTACCCGACACCACGCAGCACTCCAGTACTTCGGGCATTTGACCTACCGCCTCGTTGAACTCCTCAAAGCTTTCTTTGCGTTGCTTGTCGAGCGTTATGTTACAATATACCAATAGATTCTTCCCCAGCTTACGGCGGTTCAGCAGGCACACATACCGCTCAATGTACCCTTCTTTCTCGAGCTTGCGAATGCGGTCGTGGACGGGCGTGACGGAGAGATTGACCCGCGCGGCCATTTCTTTGATGGTAAGCTGGGCGTTTTGCTGGAGCAGCTTCATTAGCTGGCGGTCCGTGGCGTCTGGGTTCATCAACAGAAATATTTTTGGGTGACAGCTTTTATATTTGTCCTGGCAAAGAAAAATAGTAACTATTCTGCCTGAATAATAGAAATTTTTTCTGTAATTATTGGTACATAAAGTACCATTTCCTATTATTAGTACTTTTGCAAAAGAAATAGCGAAGGTATTCTCGCTTTAACTTTTCTTCTATATATGATCATTGGTGTTCCGCAAGAAATAAAGAACAACGAAAACCGGGTGGCTTTAACACCCGCCGGAGTCACTGAATTTGTGAAGCAGGGACATTCCGTATACGTACAGCAGGGTGCGGGTGCCAGCAGCGGCTTCACCGACCAAGAGTACCGCGAAGCCGGGGCTACACTCCTGGCTACCATTGAGGAAGTATACGGGATCGCCGAAATGATCATTAAAGTAAAGGAGCCCATTGCGTCGGAGTACCCGCTCATTAAAGAAAATCAACTCCTGTTTACCTACTTTCATTTCGCCTCGTCACAGCCTCTCACCCAGGCCATGATCGAGCGTAAAGCCGTGTGTCTGGCTTACGAAACGGTGGAAAAAACCGATCGAAGCCTGCCGTTGCTGGTGCCGATGAGCGAGGTAGCCGGCCGCATGGCGGTGCAGGAAGGCGCCAAGTACCTCGAAAAACCTATGGGCGGACGGGGTATTTTGCTGGGCGGCGTAGCGGGAGTAAAACCCGCTAACGTACTGGTGCTGGGCGGCGGTATTGTAGGTACCCAGTCGGCCAAGATGGCTGCGGGGCTCGGTGCCAACGTCACGATCGTGGACATCAGCTTGCCGCGCTTGCGGTATTTGGAAGACATCATGCCTGCCAACGTAGATACCGTGATGTCCAATGAATACACGATTCGCCAGCTGGTACAACAGGCCGACCTCATCATTGGCGGGGTACTTATCCCCGGTGCCAAGGCCCCTTCGCTCATCACCCGGGACATGCTTAAGCTCATGCGTCCCGGTACGGTGATGGTCGACGTAGCCATCGATCAGGGCGGTTGTTTTGAAACATCTCACGCTACCACGCATCAGGATCCAATCTATGTCGTGGATGACATTATACATTATTGCGTAGCGAACATGCCCGGAGCCGTACCGTATACGTCTACGCTGGCGCTAACCAACGCAACCCTCCCCTACGCTTTGCAACTGGCTGGCCAGGGCTGG
This sequence comes from Rhabdobacter roseus, assembly GCF_014202275.1. Lineage (GTDB taxonomy): Bacteria > Bacteroidota > Bacteroidia > Cytophagales > Spirosomataceae > Rhabdobacter > Rhabdobacter roseus. The sequence continues at coordinate 741,534 of NZ_JACHGF010000002.1, forward strand.
CAAAAAGCCTGCTCGCAAAACGAAGAGCTGCGGAAGGGACTCAACATTGTACACGGAAAAGTGGTATACCGGGGCGTGTCTGATGCCTTTGACTTGCCCTTTACCGAGGTGAGCGAAGTACTGGGCCACGTAGCCCACGTGTAGGATTGAGTAAAAAGTAATTAAGGTGGAGTAGTATGGAAAGCGACCCGGAATTTGATGGGTCGCTTTTTTATTTTCTAAAAATATTACAATTATTTAGACCGAGTACGCACAGTATTCAAATATTATTCTTACTTTTGCAAAAAATAAAACGAACATCCGTTCGCACTTCTGCTTCTACTCCGGTTTGGGTGATTTGAACTACCATTAACTTTTCCGTTCAGATCTTAATGCCGTAATTATCTTGCAGAGCCACACGGATGACTCGTGGTGGGCTTTGCGTTATCCCCTGTTAGTACACATACCAGTACCCTTTTAGCGTTGATCAGATCGATCGAGGCAAAGCACGTTTCCGTGTGGGCACTAACCTGTTTATACTCTCTCCCACCTATCTCATCCTAGTTTTATAATCTACAATTTACAAGAAAATGACAATTGAAACTTTTGCCGACCTGGGGTTATCCGAAAACATCCTTAAGGCCGTCAACGAAATGGGCTTCGAGAAGCCTTCCCCCATTCAGGAGCAAGGTATACCGCCCGTGATGCAGGGCTACGACGTAATCGGCCAGGCCCAAACGGGTACCGGAAAAACGGCGGCCTTTGGCATTCCCGTGCTGGAAAAGATAGATCCTACCAATAATGCCGTACAAGCCCTGATTCTGTGCCCCACGCGGGAATTAGCCGTGCAGGTGTCCGAAGAAATTAGCCGCCTGGGCAAGTACATGCGCGGCATTCGGATTGAGACCATCTACGGTGGTGACTCGATCGAACGCCAGATCCGTTCCCTAAAAAAAGGGGTTCATATCGTGGTAGGTACCCCCGGCCGCGTCATGGATCACATGCAGCGCCGGACGCTTCACTTCAACGAAGTACAAATGATGGTACTTGACGAAGCCGATGAAATGCTCGACATGGGCTTTCGCGAGGATATCGAGAGCATTTTGAAAGAAATGCCCGAAGAGCGCCAAACGATCTTGTTTTCGGCTACCATGTCCAAGCCGATCATGTCCATCACCAAGCGCTTTCAGAACGACCCCGTTCTGATCAAGGTAGTTCGGAACGAGCTGACCAACCAGAACATTGAGCAGGTTTACTTCGAAGTAAAGCCGCAGGCCAAAGTAGAGGTGATGACCCGCCTTATCGACATGTACCACCTGCAGTCGCTGCTGGTATTTTGTAATACCAAACGCAAAGTAGACGAGATCGTGGAAGAGCTGCAGCTTCGCGGCTACGCTTCGGAAGGCCTGCACGGTGACCTGCGCCAGCAGCAGCGTACCAACGTCATGAGCAAGTTCAAAGCGGGCGTAACGACCATCCTGGTGGCTACCGACGTGGCCGCTCGTGGTATTGACGTAAGCGGTCTGGACGCGGTCATCAACTACGATGTACCCCTGGACGAAGAGTACTACGTACACCGGATTGGCCGGACGGGCCGGGCAGGTATGTCGGGCCGGGCGTTCTCGCTGGTTGCCCGCGACGAAAAGTACCGTTTGCGCCAAATCGAAGGCTATACTAAAGTGAAAATCGAGAAGGGCGTTATTCCTTCCTTTGAAGATATTGTGGGAATCCGGAAAGCCCGCTTTGTGGATAGCATCGCGGCCGCCATCCAGGAAGGCGATACGGATCTTTACGAAGACGTGCTGGAGATGCTTCGGCATAGCGGCTACTCCACCGAGCAAATCGTGGGAGCCATGGCCAAGCAAATCATGGGAGTCCAAAAAGACAACTACGCCAATGGCAACCTGGCTTGGGAAGAAAAACGCAACGACCGGATGGGAAGCGACCGTCGGGAACGTGGCGGCGACCGCTTTGACGCCGGAGACCGCCGCGGCCGCTTTGACCGCGACGACCGCCGGGGCGACCGTGCCCCCAGCAGAAGCGATCGTCCGGCCAGTCGCAACAGCAGCCCTACGACCGCCGAACCCGGCATGACGCGTCTTTTCCTAAGTGTAGGCCGTAAGGATAACATCCAACCGCGCGACATCGTAGGAGCCATTGCCGGTGAAGCCAAAATTCCTGGCAAAGCCATTGGAGCCATCGACATCTTCGATAAGTTTACCTTTGTGGACGTACCCGAGCGCGACGCTCGTTCCGTGGTTCGGGCCATGGATGGCAACACCATCAAAGGCAAGCAGGTACAAATTGACATCGCCAAGTAATTCCTTTTTCTGGCAAAAATAAAAGGGGCCTATCTCACACGAGATAGCGCCCCTTTTACTTGATTAACCACTTGACTTTTATTTTACAGCATCCCGAACCGACTGTGCTTTTTCGAGGTGTTGCTTCAAGGTAGGTACTTTGTTAGCCGCCCACGATTTCAGATCAGGATCATTACCGTTGTCGGCTTGTTTCTGAAATTTATCGATATCATCCTTGTGGTCATCCACCATGTGGCTCATGTAGTCTTTGTCAAAGTCTTTGCCCGTTTTTTTGGACAAATCGTCGTACATTTTCTGGCTCTTATCACTTAGCGTCGTAGGCAGCGTGATGTTCTTCTGCTGAGCCAGCGCTTTTAGCTCGGTGTTGGCTTTGCCGTGGTCATCGGCCATCATTTTTCCAAAATCTTTGACCGCCTGCGAAGAACCTTTAGACTGAGCCAGCTCACCGAGCTGTACTTCCATCATTCCGCCGTCGGCTGCTGCTACCGCAAACTCGGCGTCATCTTCCATATTCGAATCGTCAAAAGTAGCTTCATTTTGTTCTTCGGCCGCGTCTTTGCTATCGTTGTCGCTCGAAGTATTACAGCTTACCGCGGCAAACATACACGCCAACAATAGGGCATTCCAAGTCATCTTTTTCATAGTAGTTTCAAGTTTAGTGATGTTTGAACTACCTATAACTATATAAAAACACGTGCCAACTGCCAGAGCCACCGCAGGCGTTGAAGCCTATACTACGTATAGGGAAGAAGATCCTCGCTTGGTAGGGGTGCTTTTGGGGAGCGCTAATGGGTAAGAAGTGGGGAAAACAACCACTAAAGGTATTCCTGGGGTACTTACTTTGGAGAAAGAAAGTACTACCTCGCCTCCTAGAAACGCAGGGTAAAATCTTCCTTCGCTTGTTCCTTCCGGAAAAATACCAGTCCAATCCAGAATAAATCAACGGTAAGACGTACTTGCGGATGATCCTTGATATACGCCCAGGCCCGCACCATTTCGTCGGACCAATAGATGTCGTCAAAGATAAACAGGGTGTCGTTGTGCACGTAGGGCAGGCAGGTCTCAAAGTACCTTACGGTGGGTTCGTACCGATGGTTGGCATCGAAAAACACCAAGTCCACTTTACCGTTCAGGCTTTGAAGGGTACCAGGTAGCGTCGTGTCGATATTTCCCAGTATCACCTCGACGTTCTCTACGCCCAGTGCCGCAAAATTCTCCTGTGCAATGCGGGCCGTTTCCGGGCACCCTTCCAGGGTCAGGACGCGCCCTGACGGGTATCCTTTGGCAAAGTACATCGTCGTGACGCCCAGCGAAGTACCTAGCTCCAAGGTAGTGGTAGGTTGGTACCTGCGTACCAGTCGGTGAAACAGTTTGCCGAATTTGGCGGGTTTCTCGGCATTCCGGGCTATGCGGCTTACTTGGCGCCGATCGGAGCCATCAACCCGGGAGCCCGCGCCCAGATCCAGTACCCGGATCGTTTCCCTGGAGCGCAGCAGCTGCCGCCGGAGCCGCTGGATTGGCGTATAATCCGGGTGCTGGTCTTTTTGCCGGGGACGAATCACCTGGGTGTACAATTCAAAAAGAAAAGGAGAATGGATGGCGTGCTCGTTGCCCGAGCGCAGAAGGTACTTGAGGTAATGAAGAATCAATTCGGAAAGTTCTTTAAAGTAATCAATCTGATCACCCTCTTTTTTCTCCTTCTCCTAGCAAGAGAAGGGCTAGGGATGAGGTTAATTCAACCGGTAAGGTACAATCAGCGTAAACTCGGGGATGACCACCCGAAACTGCCGCCCGTCCAACACCCGCTCCATCAGGTAGGTACCAGCCATCTTACCCAGGTTGGTCCGCAAATTACAGCCCGATACGTACTCGTGTACTTCACCCGGCTCCAGTACCGGCTGCTGCCCTACCACGCCTTCGCCTTCCACCTCACGCACGCTTCCGTTGGAGTCGTAGATATGCCAGTGCCGTCGCAGGAGTTTCACGGTATTCTCGCTGTGATTTTCGATCACAACCTTGTAGGTAAATACAAAATGCGCCTGCCTGGGATTGGAATAATCCGGCTGGTATTCCGTCAGGACGGTCACTTTTACACCTTCTGTCACTTCAGAAACCATACAGGTATCAGGGGGTATGCCTTTTGTTGGTTAAACGAAATTAAGAAGGCTATGTTTATAAATTCCACAATCAAAAAAATATATTTTTACGGTCTCATCCTTACTGGTACTTCATGGACATCAAAATAGAAGAATCCTGGAAAACGCATCTGGCTCCGGAGTTTGAAAAACCGTACTTTAAAGAGCTGGTCGAATTTGTGAAGCAGGAGTACGCCGCCCACAAAATCTACCCGCCGGGCAAGTACATCTTCAACGCGTTCGAACAATGTCCCTTCGACCGCTGCAAGGTAGTTATTCTGGGGCAGGATCCCTACCACGGAGCTGGCCAGGCTCATGGCCTCAGTTTTTCGGTCAACGAGGGTATTCCTAAGCCTCCTTCCCTGCTCAATATTTTCAAAGAGATCCGCGATGACCTGGGTAAGCCCATACCCACATCGGGCAATCTGGAACGCTGGGCCGTGCAGGGGGTACTTTTGCTAAACGCTACCCTGACCGTACGAGCCGGTGAAGCGGGCTCGCACCAGAAAAAAGGCTGGGAGCTGTTTACCGACGCGGTGATCAAAGCTATCTCTGAGCAGAAAGAGGGGGTGGTATTCATGCTGTGGGGAAAATACGCGCAGGAAAAAGGGGCGATCATCGACTCAAGCCGGCACTTGGTTTTGAAAGCCACGCATCCATCGCCCATGGCCGCCAAGTGGGGGGGCTGGTTTGGAACAAAACATTTCAGCCAGGCCAACAAGTACCTCGAGCAAAAGGGGCAAACGGCCATTGAGTGGTAAAATAAAAGAGAGAATCGCCGGGACGATTCTCTCTTTTATTTTAATCTACTTGTACCTGGTTGAGGCTATTTCTGAATGTCCGAGTTAATTTCCAGTACATGCTCCCAGGCCCCTTGATTGGCTTCAATGAAGGCCAGCCGCTTGGGGTGGGTCGTGTATTTCTCGGCCGCATCGCCCGTCCGGAAAGTCAGGTAATGTACCACGTCATACGAACTGGTACCGCCCGTGCTCTCGGATACCTTTCCACCCGAATAAGCGACTACATCCGAAATGGAAGTACGCAAGGCCGCAAATTCACGCATGTGTTTTTCGATCGCGTCATTGGAAGTACCGGGCTTAAACTTCACACATACAATGCGTTGCGATTCGGCTACTTTGTGGGGCACGTACGCGCCGTAGATGATGAGCATGAAAAGCCCCAGCACAAAAACCGGAACCAGATACCCTACTGTTTTATTTTTACGTTTCATGGTTAATGCCAAAATGAGATCGTTGCTTTCTTAACGATACAAAAGTACAAAGAATTTCTTATTTTGAATTATTTCTATAAAAAATATGACTAATTTTGAATTCTAATCAAATTCTAAAATTTTAACGGAGCAGTTTGATTTTTTTGCCCAATAAAATTCTGAAGCGCTCAGAATGAGGCATTTTGCAGCTTGACTTAAGAAGTAGTATTGAAAAAGGACGGAGCGAACGAAAAAAGAGCAGATTCTAGAAAAGCCCGTTTGGTATCGGGCCAAAAAGGGGGTACTTTTTGCAAAAAAGAAACTAGTAACCCCAAAACTACAAATTGTAGCAGCCAAAGAATGTTTGGAAGGGGTACTTTAAAAACGGTCGAACAAAGCCAGAAAAAAAAGCTCACACTAGGTACTTTGGTTCTTTTTTTCTTGGTAGCAAGTACCCTATGGAGCTTTCGGGGACCCCGCTGGGGCTTCTGGGCACACCGCCAGATCAACCGCCTGGCCGTGTACCGCCTCCCGCCCGAGATGCTGGTTTTTTACAAAAAACACATTGACTACCTCAGCGAGAACGCCGTGAACCCCGACCGCCGCCGCTACGCGGTAGTGGGCGAAGCCGAGCGGCACTACATCGATCTGGACGTCTACGGGGACAGTGCTCTTACTAAACTACCCCGCCACTGGTCGGCGGCGAAGGAAGCCCTGGGCGAAGACAGCCTCCGGCGGCACGGCATTGTTCCCTGGTACATCCAAACGGCCGCCTACCAGCTCACCGAAGCCCTACGCGCCCGCGACGCCCGGCGCATTCTCCGCCTCTCGGCCGACCTGGGCCACTACGTAGCCGACGCGCACGTACCCTTACACACCACCCGCAACTACAACGGACAGCTCACCGGGCAAGAAGGCATCCACGCCCTGTGGGAGTCGCGGCTGCCGGAGCTGCTGGCCCAGCAGTACGATCTGTGGATTGGTCCGGCCCAGTACCTGGACAACCCCACCGAGGCCGTGTGGCAAGCCGTAGCCCAAGCCCACGCCGCCTGCGACTCGGTGTTGCGCTTTGAAAAACAGCTGAGCCAGACGTTTGACAAAGACCGGATTTACAGCTTCGAAAACCGGAACGGCGTGCTGGTACGTACCTACTCCACGGCCTTTTCGGTGAGGTACCACGAGCTGCTCAACGGCCAGGTAGAGCGCCAGATGAGGGCGTCGATCGCGCTGGTGGGTGACCTGTGGTATACCTGCTGGGTCAACGCCGGTCAACCCGACCTGGGTACTTTGGCCCACTTTGCCCTGTCCGACGAAGACAAAAAAGCAGAAGCCGCCGAGCAACAAAGTTGGCTCCGGCGGCTTCTGCGCATTCGACCCGAACCGGACGATCAGCCCTGAAGTACCAGCTGCTTCATGTAGTCGGCGTCGTTGGCCAGGCTTTTCAGCACCGACTCAGGGTAGTGCTCCTGCTCCACGATAAAATGCTTCACGCCGTTGTCGGCGGCCGTTCTAAGTACCTTGGCGTAGTTGATCTGGCCCTGGCCCAGGTCGGTTGAGTGGGGCTCCGGCTCGCGCACCAGGTCTTTGATGTGGCACAGATCGTAGCGCCCGGCGTACTTTTTGAAGTGCGTTTCTGCGTCCACGCCCGCGGCCTCGATCCAGAGAATATCCAGCTCATACACCACCAGGCCGGGGTCGGTACTTTCCAGCAGCAGCTCCTGGGGTACTTGTCCGTCCACGGCCCGGAAAGAATAGTCGTGGTTGTGGTAGCCAAACTTCACGCCCGCCTTTTTACAAACTTCCCCCCGCTGGTTAAATTCCTCCGCCCGCTTTTTCCATTCGTCCAGCGAAGGCTGCGCCCCAATGTAAGGTTGCAGCACGTACGTCAGGCCAGCCTCGGCGGCTTCATCGGCGAGTTTTTCTAGGTCTTTAGTTGTGTCGGCGTGGGTACTTACGGCCGTCATTCGGAGCTCGTCCAAGTACCCTTTGAACTCTTTCGGGCTCATTCCCCAGAAAACGCCCTGGTCGCCCTGGTAGCTTTCTACTTTTTTATACCCCATGTCCGCCAGTTGCTTAAGTACCCCCCTGGGGTCTTTGCCAATAATATCGCGCGCGCTGTACAGCTGGATGCCGAAATCCGGAATAGTGGTCATCGAGCCCCTGCTGCCGGCGGTACCAAGCGAGTCGGCCGAGCCGTCGGACTGATTACCCGACTGAGAGCAAGAGGCCAGCGGCCATACCAGCGTACCGGCAGCCGCAGCACTGGCGGCTTTTAAAAAGAAACGGCGGTTGTAAATCATAGGAGGTTGATCTTTGGATTAAAAAATGTGTAAAATTGTACCACTATTGCTATAAGACGTAGCAGTCTATTTTCTAATCAGGCTTTCCCATTAATGACTATACCAACCAAAGAAAAGGTACCTGGGCTCCCCCGCATTATCCTCCAAAAAGGCAAAGATGAAGCCATTCGTAGAATGCACCCTTGGGTGTTTTCAGGGGCTATTGCCCGCGTAGAAGGCGAAGTATCTGACGGTGATCTGGTGGAAGTACTTACGTCCAAAAACCAGTTTCTGGCCCAGGGCCACTACCACGACGGCAGTATTAAGGTGCGCCTGTTTTCGTACGAGCCGGGCCCCATTGGGGTGGAGTTCTGGGAAGAGCGGCTGCGCAATGCCTACGAGCTCCGGCAGCAACTGCAGCTGCCCCAAACCGACTGCTACCGGCTCATCCACGGCGAGGGCGACGGCCTGCCGGGCCTGGTCATTGACGTGTACGGGCGCGTGGCGGTACTTCAGGCGCACACCATCGGGATGCACCGTGTGCGGCAGGAGCTCACGGAGGCGCTGCGCCGCGTGCTGGGTACCCAGCTGGAGTGCGTCTATGACAAAAGCCGCGAAACCCTCCCGGCCGACTACGCCGCTACCATCAAAAACGAGTACCTGCACGGCCACGTACAGGTACCCTACCGGGTGAGTGAGTACGGAAAGTACTTTGAGGTAGATTGGGAATTGGGCCAAAAAACGGGGTTCTTTCTGGACCAGCGCGAAAACCGCCAGTTGTTGGCGCACTACGCGCCGGGCAAAACCGTCCTGAATGCCTTCAGCTACTCGGGTGGCTTCTCCGTTTACGCCCTCACCGCCGGGGCGACTCAGGTGGATTCCATTGATGTATCGGGCAAGGCCACGGTACTTTGCGAGAACAACGTAGCGCTCAACGAAGGTACCTCCCGGCACCGGGCGCTCACCGAAGACGTGATGAAATGGCTGCGCGTAGAAGAAACAACTTACGACATCGTGGTACTTGACCCGCCCGCCTTTGCCAAGAGCCGGTCGGCCCGGCACCGGGCCGTGCAGGGCTACAAGCGGCTGAACGCCGAAGGCCTGCTGCGCGTCAAGCCGGGTGGGCTGCTCTTCACGTTTTCGTGCTCACAGGTGGTGGAGCGCGAGCTTTTTTACAATACCATCGTAGCCGCTGCCATGGAGGCAGGTCGCCGTGTACGCGTGATCCACCAGCTCACGCAAGGGCCCGACCACCCCGTCAATATTTTTCATCCCGAAGGTAGTTACCTGAAAGGATTGGTACTGAGAGTAGAATAAACCGGAACGGACGCATGGAATTTTTGGAGTACCTGAAACAGAAAAAAATTGACGCCGGTGTATTTCGGCAAGCCGAACCGACGCGCTATGCGGAATGGGAAAAACTTTTCGAAGAAGTACATCCGGAAAGTTTTACCGCCCAGAAAAAATTCCTGCTCAACGACCTGCGTAGGCGGTACCTGCTTCGGGAAGTGTAAAAAACTTAACGGTATCAGCTACCGCTGTACCCGTACCAACACCAGGGTAAGTGGTGTAAAAAATACCATTAGGAAACTCGTGAGCACAAGTGCCGTGAGCCAAACGGTGCTTAAAATGAATTTGACAAGAATGGTCATAAGCTATCTTCAAGATTTTAGTATGTATATACGTTGCGATACTGCTTAGGGATGAGTAAGTAGTATTTTTTTTCTAAAAATAGTAAACATATTTATAATAGCCGCTTTACTCCAACTTTATAGAAGAAAAGCACCATGAAAGCCGCGCTAAACGTGCTTATTTCCTTAAAAAAGAACAAAAAAGAAAGTAACCAGAATTAATTAAGAGGCACTTCATACGGAGCATAAACTGGTAGCCAGGGGGCCGATCCTGGGCGTGGAGGTACCTTCGGTGGAAAACATAACAGGTACCCTAAAGAAAAACATGCGCCGTCCCGGAGTCACTGACTCCTTCTTCGGACGTCCGCAGTTTTTTGATGAGCAAGTAAATTCCACCAATGACCAAGACGAAGGGGGCCGCGATGACGACGGCCGCGCAGGCAACCAGAAGGGCGATAATCCAGATTATGCCCATGATGACTTTAATGAAAAGATTCATTAGAGTGGATAAGTATAAGTGTGTGTGTATGAGAAAACAATTTGTAAATAAACAAAAAAATCCAGGATCTAAAAAAGACTAATCTGTATTTTTTTTATACGGTACAATTTTCTGTTAATTTATTGATAGTAAATGGATTATTGCCGCTCTTTTTTGAGTTTCCGGTACGGTTGCGGACTGCTTGCCGAAAGGTACCTAAAGGCGGCAACTATAGTCTGAACGCACCGATCATTGAAAAATTATTTCAAAAAAAATAGGGTAAGTACCCCGTAGAGTGTCATTCCCATGCACTACGCCGGTAGGGCTTCGGTATTCCCATTCAACGTATTCTGTAATAATATTTCAGCCTAATGAATGAAACTACCTCGGGCAGGACCTCGGGTACAGCCATACTCCTGAACAGGGACAAAGAAGAGGAGTTTGAAAGAGTGTTTAAAGCGCACTTCAAACCCCTGCACGCCTACGCCAACACCCTCGTGAAAGACGATGTGATGGCCGAAGAAATGGTACAGAACGTTTTTTGTCGGCTTTGGGAAAAAACCGAACAGATCGAAATAAGGGAGTCGGTGAGCGGGTACCTGTACCGGTCGGTTTATCACGAAAGCCTGAACTACCTCAAGCACCTCAAAGTGCGGGATGCGTACCGCACCTACGTCAATCATCATATGGAACCTACCTCCGCTACCTCGCACCCCCTAGAGCTGAAAGAACTGGAGCAGCGGCTGGAAAAAGCCCTGCGGGAGTTGCCTGAAAAATGCCGGACCATCTTTCAGATGAGCCGCTTTGAGGAGCTCAAGTACCAGGAAATAGCCGACCGCCTGCAGCTCCCCGTCAAAACCGTGGAGAATCAAATGGGCAAAGCCCTGCGGCTGTTGCGGCTCAAGCTGGTCGATTTCCTGCCGGCTTCCCTCCTACTGTTTTTTATGAGTTAATTTGAGCCGTCATGAAAGAAAAAATGAACGATCACCACCCCATGGACGACCTGCTGGTCAAGGCCCTGCTGGACGAAGCCTCCCCCGCCGAGCGGAGGGAGGTGGACCAATGGCTCCTTGAAAACGAGGCCAACCGACGCTATTACGACCACTTTGAGCTCATCTGGAAGCATAGCAAGCAGCTGGCCGCGCATAGCCAGGTTGACGAAAACGCCTCCTGGGAGCGCTTCAAAGCGCGAACCCAGGAAACCGAACGGCTGGGCCGGGTCGTTCCGTTGTGGTCCCGGCCGCTTTTTCAGCGGCTGCTGGTAGCCGCTACGGTACTTCTGCTGGCAGGCGCGGGCTGGCTGGCCTACCTCTACGCACCGGGCGGAGCGCCGGAGCGGGTGGTACACTCCGGCGAAGGTACCCGGACCGACACCCTACCCGACGGCTCGGTGGTGGTTCTGAATAAGAAATCAACCCTCACCTACCCCGACCGCTTTGCGGACGATAAACGCGCGGTAGCCCTAACGGGCGAAGGTTTCTTTGAGGTGGTGGCCGATCCGGAAAAGCCCTTCGTCATCACCATCAACGACGTGACCGTCACGGTGGTAGGTACCTCGTTCAACGTGAAAGGAAGTACCCGGCAAACGGAGGTAATCGTAGAAACCGGCCAGGTAGAAGTGGCGCACGGAAACCAAAAAATCAGGGTACTTCCGCAGGAGAAAGCCTCGGTGGGGAAAGCACGGGCGGAGCTCACCAAGCAGCGCGTCGAGGACGAATTTTATGCGTACTACCGCACCGGAAAACTCGTCTGCGAAGGTACCCCGCTGTGGCTGCTGGTCGATATGCTCAACGAAATTCACGAGGCCCAGATCGTCATCGGGAACCCCAAAATCAGGGATTTAAAAATTCATGCTACCTTTGAAAACCAACCCGTAGACCAGCTCCTGGACGTGATCAGCGAAACGCTGTCGATCAGGGTGGAACGCCAGGGCGCACAGTACATCCTGCGCTAGGGCTTTGGCTTGACCTGCATGAACCAGACCTTTACGTTACTTAAAAAAGGCCGGATGGTAGCCGCGTTTATGCTGCTACCATACCTGCTGTATGGGCAGGGTATATTGACCCGAACGGTTTCAGTCAACGTTCGGCAGCAGCCCGTGTCGGAGGTACTTCGGCTCATGAGCGAGCAGGGCCATTTTTACTTTTCCTACAACAGCAGCCTCGTTCCTTCCGACAGCCTCGTGACGCTCCAGGCTACCAAGCCCGTGAAGCAGGTCCTGGATCTGTTGTTCAAAAATAAATTTCAATACAAAGAGAAGGGCGAGTACCTGATCATCCTGCCCGCGCCCAAAGAGCGGGTCGTGTACGTCAGCGGCCGCGTGATCGACCTCGAAACCAACCAGCCTGTCGACTATGCCAGCGTGTACGTGCGTCAGCAACTGGTGTCGACCCTCTCGGCCGACGACGGTTCCTTTCGGCTCCGGCTGCGCGACAAAACCTTCCCCCTGAGCCTGACGGTGAGCAAAGTAGGCTACGGCGACACTACTTTAGTGTTAAAAGAACAACTACCCGACAGCCTCGCCATCGGCATCTCCACCCGCGCCATCGAGCTGGACCCCATGGTAGTTCGCTACTCCGACGGCGCCTCCACCTGGCTGGGCCGACGGCTGCTGTCAAGACGGCAACGCCTTCAGGGACGCAACATCAGTTCGTTTTTTGTGGCTTTGCCCTACCAAACCTCCCTGGTACCCGGCCTCGGCACCCACGGCCGCATGAGCGCGCAAGTGGTCAACAAATTTTCGCTCAACATGCTGGGTGGCTACACGGCGGGCGTCAACGGCCTGGAAATAGCCGGTGGTTTTAATATTACCAAGAAAGACGTCAGGTACTTGCAAATCGCCGGCGCGCTGAATATTGTTTCCGGGCACGTGCGGGGCGTGCAAATCGCCGGGCTGCTCAACCACGTTCTGGACTCAGTGCAGGGCGTGCAGGTATCAGGGGTGGCTAACATAGCGAAGCAAGACCTGCGGGGTGCTCAGCTAAGCGGAGCCTTCAACCGCGCCGCCAGTACCCTGCACGGAGTCCAGGTATCGTCGGGTTTCAATCTGCTGCGGGGGCAGGGGCAAGGCCTGCAGCTCTCGGCGGGGCTCAACCACGCGGGGGGTATTTTTCGAGGCCTGCAACTCACGGCGGGCATCAACCGGGTAGCGCAGGACATGCACGGGGCGCAGGTTACGGCCCTGGCCAACCTTAGTAAAACGAACCTTCACGGGCTGCAGCTGGGCGTTTTCAACTACGCTAAAAATCTGCAGGGCGTGCAGATCGGGATCATCAACCGGGCCGACAGCTCCTCGGGCTACAGCATCGGGCTGTTTAATTTTATCAAGAAAAATAGCGCTTCCAGCCTTTCACTCTTCGCCACGGAGGTAATTCCCTACAACCTCGCCTGGAAGATGGGCACGCCTCGGTTTTACAGCTATCTCTTCGTAGGGGCGGCCCCTGGTCCCGCCGCCCGAGCCTATACCGTGGGTTTTGGGGTAGGAAAGGAATGGCGGCTGGCCCGGCGGCTGGATTTGTTGACCGAGCTAAGCCAGCAAAATATCTACCTGGGTACCTGGCAAGACCTCCCGACGATGTACCGCGTTCAACCTTCCCTGAGCTATAAACTAGGCAAGCAGGTGCGGGTGTTTGCGGGTCCGGCCTGGTCGTTGTTTCAGCTGAACGCTACTACCGAGGGTACTTTGGGCTACAAAAAACTACCCCTCACTACTTATCCTGGCTTCAACCTGGGTCCACAGCTCAGTTCATGGCTGGGCTGGCAGGCGGGCCTGAGCTGGCGTTACGGCCGTATGATTTGATCCAAAGGCAGGCAAATCACGACCAGCAAAATATTTTTAGAGCGCGGCATAGGTCCGTATTCCATACGTTTGAATGGCTCAGATACACGGCTCGTGCCGAAATTGTTGTAAATGCTCCTGGTTCACCCTTTCTTTATCCCACTAATTACGCTCTGGGAATCATCATGACTAACCGACAGCTCCTTCTGGTCCAACAAAGCTGGAAACTACTACGAGAAATCGACCCGGCCCTGCTGGGCGATGTTTTCTATGAACGGTTATTCATTCAGTACCCGTCCTTACGGGCCATGTTCAAGGGGCCGATGGAAAATCAATACCAAAAGTTTATCGACACGCTTAGCATACTGGTAGCTCGCCTCGACCGGCCGGAAGCAGTAGGAAAGGAAATTAATCAGTTAGCCCAAAGCCACGCCGGGTACGGGGTAAAGCCTGAACACTACGTAGCAGTGAAAGAAGCCTTATTGTGGACCCTGGAGCAGGGTTTAGGTCAGGACTGGAACGAGGAGGTACGACAAGCCTGGATCTGCTGTTACGATCTGCTCACGAGCGTCATGCTTGCAAAGAAAGGCTAGAAAGAAGCCGGTTTATTCCTGAAATTAAAGTACCTATTTTTCCACTTGCCGTTGGTGACGAAAATCGCGACTCATCACCAATTACCAACGCTTCAACAAACTACTTTCCCCCACTCAGAGTAAAATTTTGGGTAATAAGATCACCTGGACTCACCTTTGTATCAACATCACCTCCTTGGGCTGCCAAAAAAATGGCAAGCACGCAAGCCAGCTTAAAAATTAAAAAATACCGTATTTCAAAATTCCTTTAGAATCTCCTTTACCCAAGCTTGAACTCAAAAAAATAGGTAGCAATCTGTCATGAAAAAGAAGAATATCTTTCAAACCAAAAACCTCCTTTATGGCTTTGTGCCAATCCACGTTCTCAACCAAATGAATGTTTTAACCATTCACTTACGCAATGGAGATATGGCTGGCACAATCCTTGGCTTAATCAGTATTATTTTAGGAACCCAACGGCAGGAATCTCAAAAGCCCCCCTACCTTGCCTCGGCACAAGCCGATAAAAAAGCCGGGCATCGTCAACGGTAAGGTACCTACGCTATTGGCACCATAGATTTGCTTTATTCCTGCGGCTTATGCAGCTGTAAATTAGCTACTCATTTCTTGGCAATCATCGTTCTGGAGTTGGTAGTTACCTATCTATAAATGAACGGCTACTAGCCAGCGAGCTACTGAATAGTAAATTTGTGGTAAAATACATTTCTCCCTTCCAAAGTCAAACCCCATAATTTCAAGTGTACGAACTAAAAAACTAGCTATTTCCATGAAGCACATTGGCATCGGATTGCTTTGCGGTATGATTGGCTTCGTCGCCATCGCCTTGCTGGCATACTTCCTCATCCATAAATTCTCATCCAACACCCACGACCGAAGCGTTGAAGCAGCCATGAGTAGCATCTTTTTTTACGGGCCTGTTGGCTTTATAATTGCCTTCATTATTGGCTATCTATGGTCCAAAAACATTTTATGAAATAAACTACACATTATCGTTCAGGCTTTGTGCCTGAACTCGGTATAGGAATCCGAATCATTAACTTTTCTCTCTATGATTGCTTTTATTTTACAATACACCGAAAACGGGCGTAGTGGTACCATTACTTTTTCTAGCCCCGAAACAACCTTTGACATGTGGTACGAGTTTGCGGCGTCGCCTGCCTTAGTCATCATTGGCATCCCTACGCCCCAACACTGGGAGGCCCAAACAAAAACGCCTTTACCAACACGGGCCGCGCTCCTGGATCAAATCGCCAAACAGGTGATAAAAGATAAGGTGGGTAGTAACGGCTATCATCACGTTGATGACCATACGATCACCATTTTTACGGGTAAAAATCCTCGATAACGCGCGAGAAATAAAAGTACTGGCCCAGGTAGGACTTGGCACCAAAACCTACGGTAAAGCCCTGAATTACCTGGAAGATAAAAATGAAAAATCAGCCCGTAAGAAGCTAGTAAAAGTACCTTTTGTTTTACCTCGGAGGCAGGTACTTTCTGACTTACTTTAGCGCCCGCAGATCCCTCGGTAGTCGCAGTATTCACATACCTGGCGGTCGTTGGTTTGGCGGAAAGGTACCTGGGGGTCCAGCAGGCCACGGATGATCTGCCCCAGTAGCCGCTCCGACTCCCGCACAAACGCCACCGCGTCCCCACCCTCAATGAGCTCCACTTCGTTGGCCAGCAGCTTGTCGGGCTCCCGAAAGGAGTAAAAGCCCGACTGTACCTTGTAGGCCGCGGGCGAGTACGTCTGCCCGTTCAGGACCAGGCCGTCGCCGTCGAGCATCTGGCGGTACATCAGGTACTGGTACAGCCACAGCTGGCGCACGTAGCCCGCCTTCAGGTCCGGATCGGCGGCCAGGATGTGCTCTTTCTTGAGAGGGTCTTTCAGGTTGGTTTTGGCGCTGAAGGTCACGCTGCCGGTTTTGTAGTCCATTACGTACAAGGTACCTTCGTGGCTCAGTTCCACGCGGTCGATCTTCCCGCCCAGCTGTACAAGTACCTCTTCGCCCTCTACGTCAAGCCGCAGCTCGGCGCGCAGGGGCTGTTCGGCGGCAAGTACCTTTCGGCGGTTGGGCTGGGTCATCTGGTGGTTCAGAAAGGCCAGAATCTGCTGCTCCCCGATCTGGTAGTAGATCCGGTTAAGGCCCAGGTCGGTGACGTACCCCCGGAACTGTTCCTGAAATTGCTCCCAAAGTACCCCTTTGATCTGCTCTTCGGTGGGGTCCAGGCCGCGCAGGAAGTACGTTTGGTCCAGGTGCTCCAGGCTGGCGTGCAGCCAGGTACCTATTTTGTCCATCCCCAGGTCCTCCTCAATTTCCTCCCTTTCTTCTACGCCCACCAGGTGCTTGAAATAAAACTGCATCGAGCAGCGCGTCAGTTGGTTGAGGTGCGTGGGGTACAGCCCCTTGGTACCCAGGTGCGCCCGAATGGCCCGTAGCATGGGCTCGTCTTTGGGTACTTCGGTGTTACGCGCGGGGCTGGGTTTCTCTTCCAGCTCCACCACTTTGTTCAGAAACTGGATCTGTGGGTTATACTGCGTCAGCTCGTATTCCAGCTGCTGAATAAACCGGCTCTTTTCGCCGCCGCCGGGCGCATCCTGCGTATTGACATACAGCAAATGCACCTCCGAAGCCCGCTGCAGCAGCCGGTAAAAATGGTACGACATCACGGCCTCCTGGTGCTGGTGCGTGGGCAGCTCCACCTCCTGCGCTATATCAAACGGAATCAGGGAGTTTTGCTGCTTGGCCTGGGGCAAAGTACCTTCGTTGACCGACAGCACAATGACCCGCTCGAAGTCCAGCGCGCGGGTTTCGAGCATTCCCAGGAGCTGCAACGAGCTGATGGGCTCACCGCTGAAGGGGATGCGGGTCTGGCGGATGAGCTCGAACAAAAACGACCGCAGCGTGCGTAGCGTCAGCGGCTCGGAGCGCTCGGCCAGGGTTTGTTCAAACTGCTTGAGCAGCGTATAAAACAAATAGAGGTACTCGGTCTCGAGGGCATTCTTGTAGTCGCGGTAAACCTCCCGCAGCAGGTCGATGAGGCTGTAAAAAGCGTGAATCACCTGCGCAGCGTTGTCTTTTTCCCAGCGCGTAAAAAGTACCTTGAAGAGCTCGTGCTCGTCGCTGATCAGCAGCAGTTCGTCGGTGCTCAGAAAGACGCGGTTGTTGCTATTGATTTCGCGCAGGGTACGCTGGATGATCGTGAGGTTATCGGCAGCGCCGGGCTGAAGTACCACCTGCTCGTAGTGCCGGATGAAGGGGTGGTTGAGTACCTTGGTGATGGACTTGTGGTTAAACTTAGGGAGGCGCACCATCCGGCCCGTCTTGGTTCTGAACTCCGCCACGTTTTGCTGCAGCTCAAAAAGGCTATCGATGAGCGTGTAGAGCAGCGAGTTACGCAGCGAAAGCCCCATCGTCACGTTCAGCTCAGTCACGCCTTCGTCTAGCGAGTAGAGCATGGGCATCAGCAGGTTTTCGTCGGCCAGTACGATGGCCGTGGGTACGGGGCGCTCGGGGTCGTCGAGGCGTCGCATGTCGGCGTAGAGCTGCCCGGCCACCTTGGTTTGCAGGGTGGCGTTGGGTACGCCGTAGGTCGTGATGGTTTTGGCCGACGTCAGCAGCTGATCGCCCAGCCAGTTCCACTCGCCAAAAAGCGCCGACCGGCGGTACTCGCGCAGGCTCTGGCCCGCTTCCACGCCCAGGTTTTCGGTCAGGTAGTAGCGGTCGGTGTCCCAAAGTACCTCCGCGCGCCCGGCCTTTACCAGCGTCCGGATGATGACTTTTTCGGATTCGGTAAAGGCATTAAAGCCCGCGAAGTAGATTTTGTCGAAGTCGGTGCGGGCCAGCAGCAGGGCATCTACTTGCTCGGCCAGCTGCCGGTAGGCCATGCCCCGGTAGGCTTTGCCCTGGCGCGCCAGCCGCTCCCGAAAAGCCGCGTAGACTTTTTTGATATTTTCAAAAAGCGAGAAGTACTGCTTGGTACCGCCCGTGGCCGCCAGCGAACGGCCCGCGGGCAGGCTGTCTTGCCAACGCTCCACCGACTTGGCCTCGGAAAGGTAGTCGAAGAGGTAGTCGGTCCGGACCAGGTACTGGTCTATTTTGTCAAAGTCGCTCAGCAGCACCGACGCCCAGCCCATGAAGCGATCGAACTGCACACTGGGGTCAATTTCCTTGAAGGTTTCGTAGAGTTCAAAGAGCAAATTCACCGAGTCGGCCACTTCCAGGGTGCAGGCGCGCTCCACGAAGTCGTCGATGGCCTCCACCTGCGGGCTCACCAGCGGCGTATCGGTGGCTTGAGCCAGCTCCTGCTTCACGAAGAAAGCCGCCCGCCGCGTAGGTACCACAATGGCCACCCGCTCCAGCGAAACGCCGTGCTGAGCCAGTATATGCCGGGCCACCTGGGCCAAAAAAGAAATCATGCGTTGATCGATAGAGGTACCTGTAAATTCAGGTAAGCTGTTCTTTAAAATATTCGTTCAGGGTGGTACCCAATTGGACGGAGATCGTACCCCGGCGCTCGGGTTGGGCTTTGCCTTCCACCACGGCCTGGGTCATGGCCACAAAATGGCGCGTGACATCCGGCGTAAAACCCGCCTGCCGAAACGACGCCTCCCAGCTTTCGCGGGGTATGGGGGCTACGCTGACTTCCTGGGCCAGTACTTCAGCTAGCACCTGGGCTACGTCGCGGGCGCTGTATGCTTGCGGGCCGTCCACTTCGTAGATACCCGGCTCCCGGTTGGGGTTACTGATTAGATCGGCAATAAAGCCCGCTACATCCAGGGGTGAGGCCATCGGGATGGCGAGGTCTTCCGGAAAAAAAGTAGGTAAAGTACCTTGCTCCCGCACCGATTCCAGGTACATCAGCCAGTTGCTGTAGTAGTAAGCCGGCCGCACAAAGATCGGCTGGACGGGTAGCCCGGCCAAGGCCTGCTCCAGCTTGTAGGACATCAGCAGATTGCCGGTGCCGCTGGCGTGCTGAGCGCCCATCGACGACAACCCAACTACCTGGCGGATTCCCGTCGCCGCGATCACTTCTCGGTAGTTGGTCACGAGGGCGTCCGTCTCACCCATCACATCATCCGACGTCAGGCTTTCCGGCGTAAGTACCAAAAGCAGCTCGCCGCCTTCTACCGCTTTTTGCAATGCATTGGCGTCGAAGTAGTCGGCTATGCGTACTTCAACTCCCTTCTTTTCCAGCTCCGGGGCCTTGCTAGCGTCCCGAATGACGGCCCGTACGGGTACTTGTTTTTCAGCCAACGCCGCCACTACGGCGGAGCCTACTTGTCCGGAAGCTCCTAAGATTACATTCATAGCATAGTACGATTAGGCGTTCAACGGGTAGTAGGTACCTTCCATTTTTCCCAGCTTATCATCTTATTCATAACGGTACTTTTTGACTAAAAGTACCCTCGTCAATGCATCCGGTCGCCGCGTACTTCGAGTTTTTGCATGATGTCCGCTTCGACCGCCAGCCACTCCTTCCAGCGCTGCCGTACCTGCTCCTTGGGTACGTAGGCTTCGGCCAGCTCGATAAAAGTACGGTAATGCCCCGCCTCCGACACCATCAGCTCACGGTAAAATTTCCGCAGACTTTCGTCGGCCAGTTGCTCCGACAGCAGCTTGAAGCGCTCACAGCTACGGGCCTCAATCAGGGCGCAGCACAAAAGCTTGTCGAGCAGGGCGTCAAAGTAGTCGCCCTTGTGGCGCATAAACGGCTGGAGCTGCCGCACGTACTCGTCTTTGCGCTGGTGCCCGAGGGGAATATTACGCTTACGAAGCTCCTTAAGTACCCGTTGAAAATGCCCCCATTCCTCGGCCACGATGGGCGTAAGTACCTCCACGAGCAGGGTTTTCTCGGGATAATGCACAATCAGCGAAATACAGGCCGAGGCGGCCTTTTGCTCACAGTAAGCGTGGTCGATCAGAATATCCCCGATCCGCATTTCGGCGATATTCACCCAGCGCAGGTCGGTGGGTAGCTCGAGGCCCAGGGTTGTTAAAGACATAGGTATGGTTGGTAGGTACTTGATTGAGCGAGAAGAAAGTACCTTTTCGGCAAAGTACCTTGGTGTTCCTCGCTTCATTACAGAACATAAAGGTACAAAAGTTGAACCCCTTATAAAAAAGAAGTACCTGCTACTGGCTTCGAATGCTTTTGAAAGTCCCCAGGTACCTTTGCGTAGGTACCTAGTCAAATAGCGGCCAGCTGAGCCCAAAGCCAAAGGTACGGCGCAGCCCCAGGTAGCCGGGCGTGGTGTAGTAGCCCGGCCCGAGCAACCCTTCGTTGACATGCGACATTTTCAAAAACACCCGCACGCGCTTGATCCGGAACGTCGCGAAGACATCCGCCACGGCGTATTGATCTACCCGGAAATCATTCTGTATATGAAACTGCTGCGTGAGGGGCAGGTAGGCGTCGGCCAGGTAGGCCGATCGGTAGTGGACTGCCACACCCGCCCGTATAAAAAGTACCTTGGCGTAGGTAAAATCGTAGCTGATCTGGGCGTTGGCGAAGAGAGCCGGAATGCGAAGTACGTCGCTGTTGGAGCTGACCGTGTAGTAGCCCATGGCGAAGGCGTTCCACTTGTTCTGGCTCCAGCTGAAGGTACCCCCCAGGCGTAGCACACTGAACGAGCCGTTCAGCTGGCGCGGCAGGCCCAGCGTGTCGTAGTATAGGTAGCGCGTAATGAGCTGGTACTGCAGGGTAGGCTCCAGCTCCAGGTGCCGTACTTTGATGGGGATGGAGCCGTAGAGCGTGTTGGCCCCAGTAAGTGTAAAATTATTCTCCCAGCGCACATGATTGCTCACGTAGCGCTCCATGAGCAAATCCGGCGACCAGAACGACGTATGGTACCCCGCCCGAAACCAGCGCGTAGCCAGCTCGCCCTTCAGCCGGAAATCGCGGCCTATGAGGTGCTCGCCCTCGGCGGTGAGGTGTTGGGTAGAATCTTTGAGGTAGTAGCTCAGCCACAGCCCCAAAATGACTTTTTCAAAATGGCTGGTCCGGTACCTGCCCTGGACAGAATCCGTGAGGTTGTAGGTACCCTGCATGGAATAGAGCCGGTTGCGCATGTAGGCGCGGTAGGTAAAGCCCGAGAAAGTACCCTTGATGCCGATCCGGTTTTCGAGCAGCTTGTAATCGACCTGCTGGTAGGTCGCGGAGGTACTATCGAAGAGAATGCCCGGATAAATGCCGTTGGTAACGCCCTGAAGCGGCGAGGGATCGGTGTAGCGATTAATGACGCGGCGGTAGTCGAGCGTCTGGAACAACTGGAAGCCGTTGGCCAGGCGGTACTGGTGGTAGAGGTGGTACACATTGCGGCGCTCCCAGGAGCGGGCCTGGTCGTCGAGCCGGGCGGGGCCTTCGTAGTTGAACAAATCCAGGCCACCCGCCGCCGTGGAGTCCGGAATGAGCCCGCCCTGCTCTTTCACCTGGTGGTTGAGGTGGCGAAAATGCGCCAGCAACGTGTACTTTTTATTGGCAGAAAAATAGTTGGTATGCAGCAGGAAATTCCAATTTTGGGCCAGGTTGGATTCGGAGCCGAGGCTACTGTAGGTACCGTACTGCTTGTTGGAGGTGAAGCGTTGCAGCCGAAAGCCCACGTTGAGCCGCGGGTTGACGTTCTGATTAAAACCAAACCGAAGGATATTCTGCCCGCGCCCGCCGGCAATGTACGTCATGTCGGTGTAGGGAGAGCGGGTGTCGTGGTACTTCACCTCCTCGGGCTGGATGGCGTACGGATCGTAAGCCCGGAAGCCCAGCTGCGCGCCCACTTCGTCGCGCCCCTGGTAAAATACCGGCCGCGTAGCCGTGCCGAGGTTGCCCAAGTCCACGAGGCGGTTCAGGGCGCGGTCCAGGTAGGTCCAGCGGTGGAAGTTGTCCAGCAGTGTGTCTACCCGGAAGCGCAGGGAGTCGCGGTTGTTGAGGATGTCTTCTTCGTAGAAGTGCAGGGTCGTCTGGGGGCCGTAGATCGTCTTGGTGCTGTCGTCCAGCACGGCTCCCCCCATGTTTCCGCCCCCACCCAGGCCGCCCGGTACGCCGGAGGGCATTCGGATGCCGCCGGGTAGCTGCTGAGCCTGGACCACCGCGACGTTGAGTACATATAGTATTCCAAGAAAAAAAAGGGCCCCGTATTTCGTATTCTTCATAGCTCGTTTAGCGGCGCGGACGGTCTGGTAGCGAGGGTACTTTTATTACGTTTTGCAGCCATGCGTCGAAGCGCTGGGTGTCGTTCCCAAAATCCGTTTCAATGGGTACATACAGCCAGTGTGAGCCGAGCCCGGAGGTACTTTCCCCTTCCCGCAGTTTGACCATGTCCTTTTCCGTTGTGAGCACAAAAGTATCGCTTTTTACGTACTTACGAAGCCTCTCCTTGTCCGGCGCGCTGTAATTGTGATGATCGGGAAAAATCAACTCCTCTATAACGGAAAATCGCGCGCGGGCGTATTGCAAAAAAGGCTCCGGCTGCGCAATGCCCGCCACCACCACCACCGAGGGTACTTTGGCAGGTACCTCACCCGCCAGCGTGCGCGGCTCCGCGTACGTTACCGACGAAAAAAAAACGGGGGTACCTGGCGAGGTATACTGGCTGATTTTTTCTTTGATCATTTCTTGCTCAGCCTCTGACAAAGTACCTGGGCACTTGGTCACCACCACGGCGTCGGCCCGGCGGGCTCCACCCCGGGTTTCGCGCAGGCGGCCGGTAGGAAAGGGCTCGTCTTCGTAAAAAGGCCGCCGGTAGTCCGACAGCAGGATAGTCACGTCGGTTTGCAGGGCCCGGTGCTGGTAGGCGTCGTCGAGCAGCAGCAGGTTGAGTGCCGGAAAAAGCGCGTGCAGGCGCTGGGCGCCGAGCAGGCGGTCTTCGCAGACGGCCACTTGTACTTTTTCACCAAATTTCAGGTAATATTGCAGGGGTTCGTCGCCCAGCTCACGGGCTGTGGAGGTGGCATCGGCCAACCGAAAACCCCGGGTGGCGCGGCCGTAGCCCCGGCTCAGGGTAGCCAGCCGGTGGGTGTGGGCGTAGCGCCGGATGAGGTACTCCACCATCGGGGTTTTGCCGGTACCACCCACGGTGAGGTTGCCCACGCCCACGCTAAACAGCGGCGCGCGCTCCGACCGCATCCAACCCGCTTCGTACAGGGCATTCCTAGCCAGGGTAACGAGCCCATACAGCCCGGACAAGGGCCAGAAAAACGACCTAATTCCGCGCCGGATACTTAACGATTTCGCAGTATTTCGTATAAATTTCATATACTTGAAGTTCGTTTCCAATCTGACAACCCGCCCCGTATGGCCTTGAAAATTGAGTATCAGCCCTATACCTTACACTTTACATTTGAAGCAGGTACTTCCCGTGGTGTTTTGACTCAAAAAACTTCCTGGCTCCTACGCATTACCGACGAAGAACAACCCGGCATTCAGGGACTGGGTGAGTGCGGCCCGCTGAGCGGCCTCAGCGTGGACGCCATCCCGGATTTTGAACTACAGCTGGTGGCGGTTTGTCAATTGTTCAATAGCTTCGACCTGGAAGTTTTTCCTTTCAACCTACCCATCATTCTGCAGCAGGTCATCCCGGCGCACCTGCCCTCGGTTCGGTTCGGGGTGGAAATGGCGCTGCTCGACTTCATGAACGGCGGCCACAAAGTACCTTATCCCAACGCATTTTCCAAAGGTGAAAAACCGCTCCCGATCAATGGCCTGATCTGGATGGGTAGCCCGGACTTCATGACGGGGCAGATTGAGCAAAAACTGGCCGAAGGCTACACTACCCTCAAATTGAAGATAGGTGCCCTGGACTTTGAGGCCGAATGTACCCTTCTCGAGTCGCTGCGCAAGCGCTATTCGGCGAGCCAACTGACCCTTCGGCTGGACGCCAACGGGGCTTTTGACCCGGACGAAGCGCCCCAAAAGCTAGAACGCCTGGCGCAGTACGAGCTGCACTCCATCGAGCAGCCCATCCAGGCCGGCCAAACGGACCGCCTCGCCAAGTTGGTGCAAAGTACCCCCGTGCCCATTGCCCTGGACGAAGAGCTGATCGGGAAGTTTGACTACATGGAAAAATTCAACCTGCTGAAAAAAGTCCATGCGCCGTACATCATCCTGAAGCCTACCCTGCTGGGTGGTTTTCAGCACTGCCTCGAGTGGATCGAAATTGCCCAGCGGCTGTCCATCGGCTGGTGGATCACCTCGGCGCTGGAGTCCAACCTCGGCCTCAACGCCATTGCCCAATTCACCGCTCAGCAAGATCCCCAACTACCCCAGGGACTGGGTACGGGCCAACTCTACGAAAACAATTTTGCTTCCCCCCTGCATACCGCCCAGGGGTACCTGCACTACGCCCCCGCTGTCGCCTGGGACCTCTCGGCCCTGGAAAGTACCTGGATCAGCGTGTAGGTACCTGGTGTTTTTTTCAAAAGTACCTTAGGCCCAGGCCACGCCCTTGCGCAGCCAGGCCAGCGTGTCGGCTTCGGGCGAGTGGGGCTCCGGCTGGTGGTCATAGGCCCACTGCGCCTGGGGCGGCAGGCTCATCAGGATGGACTCGGTACGGCCGTTGGTTTCCAGGCCAAACTTGGTACCCCGGTCCCACACCAGGTTAAACTCCACGTAGCGGCCCCGCCGCAGGTACTGCCAGTTTTTTTCACGCTCGCCGTAGGGCTCGTCGCGGTACTTCTGCATCAGCTGCGTGTAGGTAGGAGCAAAGCTTTCTCCTACTTCTTGTACAAAAGCAAAAAGGGCTTCCTTGGTTGGTTGGGCCGGGTTGTCGGGAGTGGCAGGTTTGAGGTAGTCGAAAAAAATACCGCCCACGCCCCGCGTTTCCTGGCGGTGCGGAATGAAGAAATAATCGTCGGCCCAGGTCTTGAATTGGGGGTAATAGTCGGGATGGTGGCGGTCGCAGGCGGCCTTCAGCTGCGCGTGAAACCAGCGGGCGTCTTGCTCCACCACGTAGTGCGGCGTGAGGTCAATCCCCCCCCCAAACCAACAGGTACCGTTGCTGAGCTCAAAGTACCTTACGTTCATGTGAATGATGGGTACCCGCGGGCTGTGCGGGTGCATCACGATAGAAACGCCCGTAGCAAAAAAATGGACGTCGTCGGTATCCGCCAGTGCCATTTGCTGGCGCAAGCGCGGATGTACCTCGCCCCGCACGCCCGAAAAGTTCACGCCGCCTTTCTCGATCACGGCACCGTTCTGGATCAGTCGGGTGCGGCCGCCCCCGCCGGAGTGGTGCGTCCAGGCGTCTTCCCGGAAGGTACCTATACCGTCTTCGGCTTCCAGCGCCCGGCAAATAGTATCTTGTAATTTCTTAAAATAGGCTTCAATGGTCAATGCATCCATGCGGCAAAATGAATTGGTAAGCGAGTGGCAAATCTACGAGGAATAAAAACAGGATGCTTGAAATCGTAGTTTATGCTAGGATAAGCGCTTTAATCCTACCCGGCGTGGGAACAAAAGATCCTTAGCCGACTACGTACCCGGTGGGTACTTGAAGTACCCGCCACCAATGACCGATTCATGACCACAAGCTCAACTAAGACCCAACACTACCGGGCGATCATCCTGGGAGCCGGACAGGCCGGCAAACCTCTGGCGCTGGCGTTGGCCGAAGCCGGCTGGAAAACCGCCTTGGTGGAGCGTAAGTACCTGGGAGGTACCTGTATCAACTACGGCTGCACGCCCACCAAAACCCTGATTGCCTCGGCGGAAGTGGCGCAGCTGGCGCGGCGCGCGGCCGAGTACGGTGTCCGCACCGGCCCGGTGGAGGTAGACTACCAAGCCGTCAAGCGGCGAAAAGATGAGCTGGTGGCGCAGTTCCGTAAGGGCGTGGAAGAAAGCCTGGAAGCCGCCGAAAACCTGACCATCATCCGGGGCGAAGCGTCTTTTATGGGTCCCAAGCAGATCGAAGTACAAAGGCCGGAGCAAGGTACCTTGTCGCTCTCCGCCGACTGCCTGTTTATCGACTGCGGCACCAGCCCCGCTGCCCCCGCCCTGGACGGCCTCGACACCGTAGCGTGGCTTACCTCTACTTCCGTCATGGAGCTGGACGAGCTCCCCGAGCACCTGCTGATCTTGGGTGGCGGGTACATTGGCCTGGAGTTCGGGCAGCTGTTCCGGCGGCTGGGTAGCCGGGTGACGATCATCCAAAAAGGCCCGCAACTCCTGGAAAACGAAGATGCGGACGTAGCCGACTGCCTGGCGGACATCCTGCAAGAAGAGGGCATCGACCTGCTGCTTAATACTCAGGCCAAACGCGTGCAGCGTAGCGAATCAGGCCAGGTGGTACTTCATCTTTCGCAGGACGGTCAGACCCGGCAACGGACGGGCAGCCACCTGCTCGTAGCGACGGGAAGTACCCCCAACACGGCGGCGCTCCGCCTGGCCGAGGCGGGCATTGAGGTAGACGAAAAAGGGTACATCAACGTCAATGACCAATTGGAAACGACCCAACCCGGCGTATACGCCCTGGGCGACATCAAAGGTGGCCCGGCCTTTACGCATATTTCGTACGACGACTACCGCGTGGTGAGTCAGCATTTGCTTAAAAAAGGCCCGGCCACGATAAAAGACCGACAGGTACCTTATACGGTATTTACCGACCCGCAGCTGGGGCGGGTGGGCCTGAGCGAAAAGGAAGCCCGTGACCGGAAGCTGAACATCCTGCTGGCCCGCCTGCCCGTAAAAAGCGTGGCCCGCGCGCTGGAAACCAGCCGTACGGCTGGCCTGATGAAGGTAGTGATCGACGCCGACTCGGAGCAAATACTCGGGGCGGCCATCCTGGGAGCCGAGGGCGGGGAAATCATGTCCATGATCCAGATCGCCATGCTGGGGCAGCTCCCCTACTCCCGCCTGCGGGATGCCGTGCTGGCCCACCCAACCTGGGCCGAATCCCTCAATACGCTTTTCACAAGCCTGGAAAATTAATTCACTTCATCCATGAACGCCGTATGCATCAGGTAAAAGATACCCATTCAACCCCAAAAAACGAACTCGAAAGTACCCCCGCCATTGACCTCCGAACGTTGGCCGTCGTGGGCGACCAACGTACCTGCGCCTTGATTACGCAGGCGGGCGAGGTAGTTTGGTATTGTCCCACGAAGTTTGACAACCCATCGTTATTTGGCAAGCTCATTGGCGGCGAAGCGGCCGGGGCGTGGTACTTTTCGGCTCCCGATATGGTTTTCCAATCCCGCAAGTACCTGGGGGAGTCGGCCCTGCTCGAATCTACCTACGCGATCGACGGCGCTTCCTTTTGCGTACGCGACTGGATGCCGTTCATGGAAGAACCCGTCTTTGGGCTCATTCGGGAATTTTTCGCGCCCCCGCAGGACCTGACGGTGATGTTACGGGCCGCCCCGGATTACGGCCGGGCTGAGCCCGACTTTCAGGAGTACGATGACTACGTTCGGATTGGTGACGTAGGGTACTTTTACGCCTCGCATCCCTGGCACATCCACGGCGACTGTATCACGGTCACGATCCCGAAGGGGGAAAACGGCTACACCCTGCTCATGGACACCATGCTGATCGACGCCCTGAAAAATAAGATCGGTACCTGGTACAAGCACAGCCTGGAGCGCTGGGAAGATCTGGCCTCGCACATTCACTTTGAAGGCCCTTACCAGGAGCTGGTCAAAGATTCCATCCGGGCCATCCGGCTCATGAGCTATGCCCCTACGGGGGGCATCATCGCCGCTGCTACTACTTCCCTGCCCGAAGTACCCGGCGGCGAGCGCAACTACGACTACCGCTACGTGTGGCTGCGCGACGCCGGCATGATCGTGTCGGCGCTGATCTGGGCAGGTAGCGAGGGTACCGAAGAGCGAAGGTACCTCAGCTACATTTGTGACACGGCCCACCAGGTACCCAATTACTACCTGAAGCCCCTGTTTTCGGTGTCGCAAACTGAGGTACCCGGCGAAACCTACCTCGACTGGCCCGGCTACCTTGGCAGCCGCCCCGTGCGCGTGGGCAACGACGCCAACGACCAGCTACAGCTCGACTCCCTGGGTAACGTGCTGCTGGCGGCCGAGCTGATTTTTGACGCCTACGACACCCGCGAGCACTGGGCCATCTGCGAGCAGATCGCCGATTTTTTGTGCGAAAACTGGCAGGAAGCCGACCACGGCCTGTGGGAAGAAACCCAGCAGCACCACTATACCTGCGGCAAGGTGCTGGTGGCCGTCACTCTTGAAGCCATGACCAAGTACCAGGAAGACCCGGCCAAGCAGGAGAAATGGCGGCAAACGGCCCGGCAGGTACGCGAGTACATCGACACCCACTGCCTCACCAGCGACGGGGCCTACGCCGTATACGCCGGTAGCGAAGACGTAGACATATCAGCCGCGCTATTTCCGGTATGGTCGTATACGGAGGCGCTGGCCGACCCGATGGTGAAAACCATGGAGCGCATCGAGCAAGACTACTGCCGCGAAAACCTGTACTGGCGGCACCTGGTGGATGTCGATTCCGCGCAGGAGGGGGCTTTTCTGGCCAGTACCTTTTGGGTGGCGCAATACTACGTCCGGGCCCAAAAGTACCCCAAAGCCGAAGCCATCATCGAAGCCGCCCTCCAGTACACCACCGACCTGGGCTTTTTTGCCGAGGAGGTGGATCTGGACCACCGCCGCATGATGGGAAACATTCCACAAAGCTTTGTGCACGCGGCCTTCATTGACGCCGTGGTGGACCTGCGAAATGCCTACGCCAAGGAGTCGTTGGAAAGCCCGAATTAAATATTTTAACCGATGACCCTATTTTAGGCACTTAATTTATTTTTTGGCTGTTTGTGATCTTGGCTTTGTGATGGAGAATTCATTCCGGCTTAATTTGCCAGGGCCAAAGCTTGAGTTGGCACTTCGCATCGGGGCCTGGTATGTTTCCGATAAGTCAATAGGTAGAAAAATAGTTTTTTAGGGAATCAGCGCGTTACAAGGTATTTTTAAAAAATGAAACAACGTTTTAATTAAGTGATCAAAACTAAACTACACGACTCAGAATAGCGCCATTTTCCATGACGACACGATTGATTCATACCCTCTGTAGTGAGTTAACTAAAGCGCTGGGTAAAAAGAAAGAAGTTGCCAAACCCGACGCCATCTATGCCCTTTCCTACACACCCGGCGACTTACCGCGCTTCATCACCGACCTGATCGGAACGGCTCGTCAGTACGACCTGAACCTGGTCAAGAGTTACGTGGACCCAAAGCAACTCGAGGATCTGCTGACCAGGGCCCACTACCCCCTGCTCTACTTCGAGCAGGAATCCGACGCCATCGTTCCGGTGATAGCCGGAAAAAACCTTCGCGGCGAGGTACTTCGCCTCCGCATAGACCCCGACGGCAAGGCCCTAGCGGGGCCGCTTACGTCCCAGCAGCCCGTTACGGACCAAGACTCCGCCGACCGCTCCCTGCACGGCAAGGTACTTTACTTCACGGCTTTCCCGATGGAATCGCTGGTCAGTAACGACCAGACTACCGCCCAGAAAAAGCTGACGCCTTTCCAGCGCCTGATGCGGTTGCTGGGCAACGAAAAGAAGGACATCGGGTATATTTACCTCTATGCCATCGTGGTGGGGCTTATCAGCTTATCGCTGCCGCTGGGTATTCAGGCCATCATCAACCTCATAGCCGGGGGCATGGTGTTCAGCTCGGTGTACCTGCTGGTCGGGCTGGTAATCCTGGGGGTACTTGTTACGGGCATCATGCAGATCATCCAGATCACCCTGGTCGAGACGCTCCAGCAGCGGGTTTTTGCCAAAGCCGCCTTTGAATTCACCTACCGGATTCCCCGGGTACGTACCGAGTCGCTGCTCAACTACTACCCGCCGGAGCTGATGAATCGGTTTTTTGACATCCTGACCGTCCAAAAATCCCTTCCCAAAATCCTGATCGAAATCACCGGGGCGGCTTTACAGATTATTTTCGGGATCATCCTGCTTTCGTTTTACCACCCCTTTTTCATCGCCTTCGGCCTCTTCATTTTTCTGCTGGTAGCGTTGATCATTTACTTCAACGGACCAAAAGGATTGGAAACCAGCCTGGTGGAGTCAAAGTACAAGTACAAGGTAGCTCAGTGGCTGGAAGACATCGCCCGCTCGCTTTATTCCTTCAAGATGGCGGGCAATTCCAACCTACCCATGGACAAAATGGACGGGCTCGTGAACAAGTACCTGACCTACCGCAAAAAGCATTTCAGCATTCTGGTTACCTTTTTCTGGAATGCCGTGGGCTTCAAAACGGCCGTCATCGGTGGTTTGTTGATTCTGGGTACGGTACTGGTCATCGACCGGCAAATTTCGCTGGGTCAGTTTGTGGCCTCCGAAATCGTGATCGTATTGCTCACCAGCTCCGTGGAGAAGCTCATCCTGAGCATCGACGTGGTGTTTGATTCGCTCACGGCCGTAGAAAAGCTGGGGTCCGTCACGGACCTACCTCTCGAGCGGGAATCCGGCTTCAACTTTAAGCCCGAAAACCAACGCCAGGGGCTCAACCTGCAAGTATCTAACCTCCGCTACCGCTACGACTCCGAGAGCCGCTACGTGCTGGATGACCTTACCTTTGGGCTGGAAGCGCAACGGCATTTGTGCATCACGGGGACCAATGGCTCCGGAAAAAACACCCTGCTCAAGGTACTTTCGGGCTTGCTGACCAGCTACGAAGGGGGTATCACCTACAACGGTATTTCGCTCCGCGACCTCAACATCGCCAGCCTGCGCAACTACATCGAAAAGAATATTTCCAACGACGATATTTTTGAAGGGACGATTCTCGAGAACATTACGATGGGGCGCAAGGAAATCACCCTCACCGACCTGGAATGGGTGCTGGACCAACTCCAGCTCTCCGACCAGCTCAGTAAGTTTCCCGAAGGGCTCTCTACCCTGATGGTACCCGGCGGGCGGCGCTTTTCGGATAGCTTCATTACCAAAGTAATTATTGCGCGCTGCATCATTCACAAGCCGCGGCTGCTGATGATCACCGACCTGCTCCAAAACCTGGAGCGGCCCGAGCGGGTCCGGTTGATCCGTTTCCTGACCGACCGGCAAAACCCCTGGTCGCTGCTGATCCTGTCCAATGACCCCCTGATCATGTCCATCTGTGACGAGGTGATGGTACTCAAAGGGGGGAGTATCGTGGTGAAAGGTACCTACGAAGAAGTGCAGGAAAACCCCGAGTATAAGAAATCGATTCAGTACGAAATTCAAAACTAGGCCCTAAGTAGTATGCTGAATATATCGCGTCATCGTGTGAAAGATGAGGTACTTGATAAATACAATCTTCACGCCTTAAGTACCCTAAGTACCCCCCGAACGGGAATTGTCTTTGCCCGCTGGATTCAGGTGATCGTGGTGGTGTTGCTGCTCACCCTCTTCCTGCCCTGGCAACAAAACATCAACGGCACCGGCAGCGTAACGGCCTTCGGCCCCCAGGATCGTCCCCAGACCATCCAGAATATCATTGCCGGGCGGATCGAAAAATGGTACGTCAACGAGGGGGACCTCGTGGCCAAGGGCGATACCATCCTGGCCATTTCCGAAACAAAAGATGAGTACTTCGACCCGCAGGTTCTTCAGCGTACGCAGGAGCAGGTGGATGCCAAGCGGGCGGGCATTGTGGGCTACCGCAACAAGATCACCGCCCTGGATCAGCAGCTGACTGCCCTGCGGGAAGGGCTGCAATTCAGCCTGCAAAAAGCCCGAAACAAGGTATCTCAGGGGCGTCTTAAAGTAATCAGCGACAGTACCGACCTCGTGGCCCTGCGTACCAACTACCAAATCTCGAACGACCGCCTCGAACGCTTCGAGCGCGGCTACAAGGACGGGCTTTTCTCTTTAACCGATCTCGAAACACGCCGCCTGAAGGTACAGGAGGAGTCGGCCAAGGTAATTTCGCTGGAAAATAAATTGGAGACTTCGCGGCAGGAGCTCCTCAACGCCCGCATCGAGCTGAGCTCGGTCACGGCCGAGTACCAGGATAAAATCGCCAAGGCCAACTCCGACCGCAGCTCGGCGGTATCGAGCCTGGCCGAAGCCGAGGCCGAACTTTCCAAACTTCAGAATAAGTACGCCAGCATTGAAGTGCGCCAAAATCAGTACTACATCCGGGCTCCGCAGGACGGGTACATTGTACGGGCCATGAAAGCCGGCCTGGGCGAAAATATCAAGGAGGGGGAGTCGGTGGCTACGCTGCAGCCCGCCAATCCGGTGCAGGCCGTGGAGTTGTACATCCGGCCCATGGATGTGCCCCTGGTGAGTACGGGCCGCGAAGTGCGGCTGGAGTTTGACGGCTGGCCCGCGCTGCAGTTTTCGGGCTGGCCCGGCGTGTCGGTGGGTACTTTTGGCGGGGTTGTCGAGGTCGTAGACCGCGTCAATAGCGTCAGTGGGCAATACCGGCTGCTGGTACGCCCCAAAAAAGGCGAAGAGTGGCCGCAGGCCATTCGGCAAGGCTCGGGCGTTTACGGCTGGGTGATGCTCAACGACGTGCCGGTGTGGTACGAGATCTGGCGGCAGCTCAACGGTTTCCCACCCGATTTAAACCAAAAAGAAATTCAGAAAATTACGTCTAAATCAACGGCCGGCGATAAATAAAATAGAAGTAAACCATGGTTCGTACGATCTGTTTTGGACTCCTTGTGTGGCTAAGCGTAGGGAAGGTAGATGCTCAGGATACCTCGCAGGTATTTTCCTATGGTACCTTTTATGCACAACTCCTGCACCACCACCCCCTTGTCAAGCAAAGCAACCTCATATCGGAAAGCGCCCGGCGCGAGCTGCTCATAGCCCGCGGGGGCTTTGACCCTACGCTTCAAGGTTCCTTTGACCGTAAAGTGTACAAAGCGCGGGAATATTTCAACCGCAGCGATTTTTTCCTGAAAGTACCCGTCTGGCTGGGCGGTGCCGACCTCAAAGTAGGCTACGACCGCAACGTGGGCGTGACCCTCAGCGACGACATCCGCACCGGCCCCGAAGGCATTACGTACCTGGGCTTTCAGGTACCCATCGGGCAGGGGTTGCTGATCGACTACCGCCGCGCCACGCTCAAGCAGGCGGCTATATTTCAGGACATGGCGGACGCCGAGCGGGTCAAGGTCATCAACAAAGTAGTGCTCACCGCCACCAAAGACTACTGGGACTGGTACTTTACCTACCAGCAGTACCTGTTAGCCAGCGAGTTTTACCAACTAGCCAACGTACGCTTTCAAGGTACCCGGCAGCGCTCGCTGATTGGCGACCTGGCCTCCATTGACACCACCGAAGCGCTGGTCACGCTGCAAGAGCGGGAGGTGTCGCTCGAGCAGGCCCGGCTCGACTTGCAAAACGCCCGGCTGATCCTCTCCAACCACCTTTGGGGCGAGTCGGAGCAGCCGCTGGAGCTGCCCGAAACGGCCGTTCCCCAAAGTACCCTGGGTCGCGTGATCGAACCCGCCGAGCTCAACGACCTCATCCTGCTGGCCCGCCAGCGGCACCCCGAGATCATCAAGTATGACTTCAAGCGCCAGCAGCTACAGATCGACGAGCGGCTGGGCCGCGAGATGCTCAAACCTTCGCTCAACGTCAATGCCGCTGCCCTGTACCAGGGGCGCTTTTTCAACGGGCAGGAAACCCGCACGGGCATCCCGTACCTGAATAATAACTACAAGCTGAGCTTCGATCTCTACTACCCGCTTTTGCTGCGCAAAGAACGCGGCAAGCTCCAGCAGACGCGCATCAAACTCCTGCAAAATGACCTGGAGCAGGCACAGGTACAGCGCGAGATCAACAACGAGATCAACGCCGCCTACAACGAGGTGAAGACCTACGAAAATCAGATCAATACCCAGCTCCGCTCCGTGGCCAACCAGGAAATTTTGTTGCGCGCCGAGCTCCAAAAACTGGAAATGGGCGAAAGCTCGTTGTTTTTGGTCAATGCGCGCGAGTCGAAACTCAACGAGTCGCGGGTGAAGGTGGCGTCGCTGAAAGCCAAGTACGAGAAAACCCTGGCGACGCTGCTCTTTGCGGCCGGACTTTCCGGCTGGGAGTAGCCGGTACTTGGAGCGGCTACGGGAGGTGGGGTACTTACTGGCTACGCCAAAAGGATTTATATCATTTAAATCCCGGCGGATATTCACGTACTTTGCGCCCGGTTTTTAAAGTACTGCCTGATTTTTCCCATGCTACGAATTATATTTTTCCTTTTCATTCTTTCAAGTACCTACCTGGGCTACGGCCAGGCCCTCACGTCCACCCTCCGGGGCACCGTAACGGACCTGGATACCGGGCAGCCGCTCCCCACGGCCAGCGTGCAGTTGCTCAATACCCGCTACGGTACCCAAACTACCCCCGAAGGTACCTTTCGTTTTGATCAACTACCCGTCGGTCGTTACACGCTGGTGGTTTCGTTTTTGGGGTATCAACCCTTCATCCTGCCCGAGCTGCTGCTCGAGTCGGGCAAGGAGCAGGTACTTAGCGTACAGCTGACGCCCCAAAGTACCCAACTACCCGAGGCCACGGTTAGTACCACGCGGCCCGTGGCCGTCAACAGCGTGCAGGCCATTACTACCGAGCAAACCCTGCGCTACGCCGCCACCTACCTCGACCCCGCCCGCGTGGCGACGTCCTTCCCCGGCGTAGCCGCCGCCAACGACCAGGCCAACGGACTGGTGATCCGGGGCAACTCGCCCAACGGGATGCAATGGCGGCTGGAAGGCGTCGAGATCGTGAACCCCAACCACCTCTCCAACGCAGGTACCTTCAGCGACCGTCCCACCCAGACGGGCGGTGGCGTCAATATCCTGAGTACCCAGCTGCTGGGTACTTCTTACTTTTTGTCGGGGGCTTTTCCGGCCGAGTACGGCAACGCGCTCTCGGGGGTACTTGACATGAAGCTGCGCCCCGGCAACAACGAAAAAACCGAATTTACCGCCCAGGCGGGCCTCATCGGGCTCGACCTGGCCGCCGAAGGGCCTTTATCCAAAAATTCTAAAGCCTCCTACCTCATCAACTACCGCTACTCCTTCACGGGGCTGCTGGGCGCACTGGGCGTTACCTTCGGGGGCGAAGACATTCGTTTTCAGGATTTATCCTTTAACCTACACCTACCCACGGCCAAGGCGGGTACTTTCACGGTATTTGGGCTGGGCGGCTACAGCAGCAACGTCTTCAACGCCGAGCGCGACACGAGCCTTTGGGTTAATCAGAAAGACAGCTACGATATTTTGTACAAAAACCGCATGGGTGCAGCGGGCGCTACCCACAGCGTGTCGCTGGGCCGCCACGCCAGCCTCCGCACGGTGCTGGTGGCCTCGGGACTGCGGAGCCGCCGGGAGGGGTACTTGCTCGCGCCCTCGGACCTCGCGCAGCGCAATCTCGTGGAGGAGGATGAAGTAGAAAAAAGCCGCCTCTCACTCTCCTCTACCCTTACCCAACGCCTGGGCGAAGCACACCGCCTCAAAGCGGGTGTTTTTCTCACCTACCAAAAAGACCGACTGCTGTCGGGTGGTCTTTCCCGCGTAGAAGGTACTTTGACGGGGGTCATCGTACAGCCCTACGCCTCCTGGCAATGGCAGCTCGCCCCCCGGCTGAGCTCGGACGTGGGCCTGCATTACCTTCACTATACGTTCAACAACACGCAGTCGGTGGAGCCAAGGGCTTCGTTGCGCTGGCAAACTACCCCGCGGCAGGCCGTGAGTTTCTCGTACGGGCTGCATAGCCAGCTGCAGTTGCCTCAGGTGTACCTAACCCACGGGTATATTGTAGGTACCCCACACAACCGCGCCCTGGCACCTACGCGGGCGCACCACCTGGTACTGGGCTACCAGTACACCTGGCCGTCGGGGAGTAGCCTGAAGCTGGAGGGGTACCTGCAGTCGTACTTCAAAGTACCCGTAGCACCCATGGATGGTACTTTCTCAGTTCTGAATCTGATTGAAACCAGTTTCTACCACAACCTCACCAACGTCGGCACGGGGCGCAACTACGGCCTGGAATTTACGTACCAAAAGTACCTCACCGACTTCTACTACCTGCTGGTGTCAGGCTCGCTCTACGACGCCACCTACGTGGGCAGCGACGGCCAGCGGCGAAGTACCCGCTTCAACGGCAACCACACGCTTACGTTTACAGGAGGTAAAGAGTTCAAAACCAATCGCCAGGGTACGTGGGGGCTCAACGGCCGCCTGCTGTGGTTTGGGGGCTTCCGCGACACGCCCATCGACGCCGCGGCCTCGCAAACGGAGCAGCGCACCATCTACCGTACCGAGCAGGCTTTTACGCTAAAAATGAAGGATTACTTCCGGCCCGACCTGCGGATTTATTGGAAGAAAAACAAAAGTACCTACAACCGCACGCTGTCGCTGGATCTGCAAAATGTTTCCAACACCCAGAACGAGGCCTTTAGCTACTACGACACCTACCAGCGACGCGTGGTACCTACCTACCAGCTGGGGCTGATCCCGGTGCTGAGCTACCGCTGGGAATTTTAACAAAACCAAGTACCTGCCGGAACTTTCTGCGAGGTACTTTTGTACTAAATACCGGTGGCAAAAAGTACCTTTGTTAGGAAGGTACTTTGCCGCCGATGAATACTACCAATCCAACTTACGGGGGCGACCGGTATTGACAGCGGGTTGGAAGTCTGTGTATAAGCATGTCGGGAGTTGAGGGTACCTCCCGTTAATCAATGCCTTTCAAACAATAACTGGCGAATCTAACTACGCCATGGCTGCCTAATCCGGAGAGATTAAGCTAATGCCATCATCCCTCCAACCTACGTGCTGATGGTTGGGCTCCGGGGTGTCGACAAACAGCACTGGTTGGTATAGCGGTACGGAAAGCCAACGAGAACCTAGTACCTAAGGCTATGATGAAGGTCCGCCGCGTACCTTGTCAGGCTCGAAAACCGAATCACGGATAAACATGTAGAAGGCGCAGGGTTTCCCTGATCTGGACGAGGGTTCGAATCCCTCCGTCTCCACAGTAAAGGCTGCAAATCAATTACTTACAGGGTTTGCACACATTTTTGCACACAAAAAAGCACTGAGCGATTCGACTCGGTGCTTTTTCATTTTGATACCTCAGATTTAAAAGTACCCTATCACCTTAACCCATTTCTTATTTTTCCACGGCTGGTTGCAGAGAATTGGTAAATTGAGGCTTTAAATAATGACCGAAACGCATTCTTGAAATGTACTCATGTTGACCGGTAAAGAGCTATTCGAGAAATACCGACAGCTGGGCCTCCAGGCCGGTCCCGGTACCGAAGCGTCTCAGTATGCAGGCACCTTGTTTTGTGGTATGATAATACAGGGGGAAGCGGCCGTATTTAGGCTCTTGGAGGAAGCCGAGGCAAAGGGAAATAAACTGGCGTTGACTTTTCCCTTACCTTTTGAAAAAGGACCATCGGAGCCTTCCGGACTTGCTTTGGAGGACTGATTGGTGAAAGGCGGATTTATTCCGTAGTTCAGGCTGATCGAATCATACGAGTCTCGGTTTACCTTCATTTTACGTTGTGCCAGATTCAGGTACGGTTAAGGTCTGATTTCAAATCTGAGCTTATTGCCGGGCCGAAAGTAAGCTTCTTAATTTTCTGCAAGTCTGCGGGAAAACCCAATCCGGGCCTCAGAAGGGGTTTTTATCCAAAATGATAAAAATTCAAGCAACCGGCCGAGGGTCGTGGAAGCAATCTTCTACCATAACTCAGCCCGGTCGGAGCGACAAGCCCGCGGATCCTGGGCTCTAATCAGACTCCTTTTTCAGTCCGCCTGATTACCAAGCGTTTCAGGCAATCCTGATCGTAGCACTACGCCCCTGGCCTGAAGCCTGCTTGACTTCAAGGTTTGAGCTTTTTCAAATTTTCCTGAAAAAGCAGGGAAATTCAGACCTTAAACCTGCTTGACCTCAAAGGGTACCGTTTCAAGCGCGACCCTTTGAGAGGGCTTAAGTATTTTCCCGGCAAAACCCGGAAAATTAAAAAGAGCCTACGGCGGCCGTTTATGGCTACCGTAGGCTCTTAGCTCAATCAACGGCCTAGGTGTAATCTTTCCAGTTCCTTCGCGTGTCCAATCAACCGGCGGTACATGAACAGGTAGTTGGCTTTTTCAGATGCATCACCCTCGGCGGCAACGGCATCTTCAAGCATATTCCAAAGACTTTGCTCAAAAAATTCATAATCATCATGTGCATCGAAAAACGCCTTGGTGAGTTTCTCGTATTTCCGCAGCCGCTCCATG
Organism: Rhabdobacter roseus; assembly: GCF_014202275.1. GTDB lineage: Bacteria > Bacteroidota > Bacteroidia > Cytophagales > Spirosomataceae > Rhabdobacter > Rhabdobacter roseus. Next base: position 780,139 of record NZ_JACHGF010000002.1, read on the forward strand.
GCCAGCTCTTCCGCGGTGGGTTCAGCAATTACCTCTTCCTGCTCCTCGGGCTCTTCTTCAACCGCTAAAATGTGGGTACCTGGCAGAGCCCTTCCATCTAAGATTTCCGCCCTTTCAAGATGAGGGTGGGCAAGTAGCTCATGGATTGCGACAAGGTACTCTTTAATACCATCCACCGCCAAACCGGCCGCTTTGTCCAGCAACTTCTTCTTCGGAAGGTTCTCTTCGGCCAGATCTTCCTCGACTACCTTCATGTACTTGACGATACAGCTACCAATACCGCCCCCCTCTTTGATGTCGGCCAGGGTCTCGGTGGTCATTTCACCGATCCGGAACTCGGGCCAGCGGGAAAGCAATTCATTGAGCTGATCGTAAAGATCGGCGGTAGGCGTTCCTCCGCCTACCTCTTCCTGTTGGTTGGCTGCGGGTGTCTTCATCGGCTGCTCAGCCTGGTTTTGTTGTTCTTCGTGAGGTTGGTTGGTTTTCATAAAATGAATGGTAAAAAGGTGAAAAATTAGACAATAAGATCCTGATCGCTCATCGAACGGATGGCGTTGATTATTAAATATTAGGAAGTGCTAGGGTACTTTCGTGTTGGTGGCTAGGCCAGCTGCATCTGCTTGGCCAGGGCATCACTGTTCACGACAATGTAGGCCTTTGCCTCCTCGATCTTCCTCCATCCCATGATCTCCACCGCATAAATCGGATTGATCATCTTGACGTTGAGGAGCAGGTTGGCCATGGTCTTTCGAGCCGTATGGAAGCGGATTTTCTTGCGGATTCCGCTCATCACCATCAACGTATTGAGCATGGTACCCATCCTGGGTAGATTGAAAGGAAGCTTCTCAATGCCACCGTACGCTTCGATTATATCCAGGGCGGGCTGCTGCATGGGTACCCGGTATAGGGTGCCGGTTTTACGCCGTTTGCCAATGAGGAATAGGCCCGAGCGCATCTGTACTAATTCCGCAGGCTGAATGTCCTTCGGACTTTCTGCCATCCTGATTTGATAATCGCGGGTTTTGGAGTTGAGTAGCATATAATCCCCGATTGAAAGCCCGGTATAGCAGCAGAAGACAAAGGCATTCCGGTAGTCATTGATTTCGCCAAACAGGTCCAGGTTTCGAAGCCTTTCCAGCTCCTCTTCTTCCAGCCAGACCATATTGGGGGCTTTATCAATCTTGATACCCTTAACCTTTTTGCAAGGGTTGTCTTTCACTTCATCCTTTTCCTGGGCATAGGTAAAAACCATACTGACCACATTCATCAACCGGCCGACGTAACCGGGCTCATAGCTGCGGAGCAGGTAGGTCTGAATGCTTGAAATATCGTTGGCGGTGAAATTACGGATTGGCTTTTTGTAATGTCCTAGCTCTTTCAGGCTGAGGCCAACGCAGGTCATGTAGCGCTTCCTTAATTTATAGGTACCGCTGGATATGGTTTTCCCAACCAGGTGTTCCTGATCCTTGATGAAGCCTTCAAAAACCTCCAAGTACGTTTTGGGTAGGGGGCCATCCTGCTTTTTCTTGCCGACGCGGGAAAATACCTCGACTACCGCATGTTCCAGATCCCTGGTTGTAAATATATGCTCTTGCTCTTCATACTCGCTCAGGACGCGGCTAATCTCCTTGCGGATGCGCAGCATAAAATCAAGAGTCTCGAAGTACAGCGTACACTTCTCGGTAGGCATCTGGGTTTTTGAGTCGAACTCGTCAGGGAACATTTCCAGGGCCTTGACTGAAACCGGTAGCTGGCGGCCGTTGACTTTGACCCGGACGTAGAAGATACCACGTTTGCCGGGTACCTTAGAGGGTCGAACGTAGAAATAAGGTTTTATTGAACTGAGCATCATACTTGAAATAGATTTTAGGTAAGCGTTCTATTGTCACACATCATATGCTACGTTTCAGGTCCCGGTACCCCGTTGGATCCGGAATACGCCTCTCATGATTTCCTGCTCAGGGCGGGCAGGCTCCTTTTGAGTAGATGTTGAGATTTCAACATTTGCCTGGGGCCGGTTCTTCCATTCCGCTAAAATCCTTTCCTCCCGAATCGAGCAATAATGATTGATCTGTTTGGTATCCACGTGACCTACCATCGAGGCAACGGCCTCTCGGCTCATGCGATAAACATTTAAATGTATATCGGCAAAGGTCTTTCGGGCCAGCCGATTAGTAAAATGCTTCTGAATGCCCGTCTTTTCCTGTATAACCTTCAGGTATTCATTCATTTTTTGCTTGGAGATCCGGGGCAGGTTTTCGACGGAACCGTATTTTTCAATCAGCCGTTTGGCTTCCTCATGCAAGGGAACGCGGGAGGTCATGCCACCCTTACCCCTTGCCTCCAAAGTTGCTTTTTCTCTAACCTGGATAATCATCTCCTGTTCGTAAAAACCTCTCTCAGAGAGTGGCACTCTGATCAACTCAATGTCTGAGGTTTTCAGATTCAGATAGTCAGAAATGTTCAAGCCGGTATAGCACATGAATAAAAAGGCCTCCGCAACTCGTTGTAATCGGCTGTTGTTCCAATCGTATTCAGAAATCAGTTTAAGCTCATCTATGGTCAAATGGGTAGTATCCAACCCCTTCTCCCATTCCAGTCGAATAAAACCCAAAGGATTCTTTTCAATATATTCCATCCTCCGAGCGTAGATGAAGAGACCCTTACATACACCTATGATTTTATTGGAGTAGTCATTGGAATGGCCTTTCTGTTCCCGCAGGTACCCAAAGAAGCCCTTAAAATGGGCCGATGAGATTTGACGAAGCCGCCGGTTCTCTTTCAGGTACTCTCTCATGAAACCAAGGCTACGCTCATAGCGGGCAAGCGTCCCCTTAGACCTTTTGCGCAGGCGAAGGTCTTTGAGAAATTCGGCTATGACGGCATCGAGTGTAATGTGTAGCTCGTCGTGGCCTTTCCAGATCCGAACAATGTCCGACGGGGTGGGATGGGTACCCCTAGATTCGATGTACTGGTCCTTGATTCGGATTAGCGTATCCTTTAACCGCCGGAGCTTTTCATTATCTTCGGCAGCCTGCCGATCCTTACCCCGGATACATTGCTCCTTTTGGGCCCAATCGCTAGGATACACGCAAACGTCCGTGGTAATTGGATGGACGGTGCCAGCAGAACGAATAGTGCAAAGAATTGGAACTTTGCCATCTGCCTTTTGGCGATTGTGACGAAGGACGAAACGGAATGTCATTCGTTGATAAGTCTGGAGATAATTCATGGGATTTATGAGGTTTGGTTGAAGTCTTTATAAAGGGTCGGATTTGAAATCGGAGCCTTATTATTTTTATATACTTCGGTCTAAATCGCGTTATTAGCTGAGTGATTTCTTTAGGAATCGACATAAATAAATCTGTAGATTAACTACGATTAATAAAGCTGATTGACGTAATTGCGAGACAAACATAATTAGTTGCTTAGAGAAAAAAAATAAAGCAAACCGCCTTGTGATGAGGCAATTAGTAGAATATGTATCATGATGATACACTTCATTTTAGGTAAAAATGAAAGTGGAATTGATTATAGATTGTACGGATAAAAGAAGGAGATTTAAAAGCGCTCTGTTTTTATATATCATAGTGAGGTATAAAAAACTTTAAAAAAGAAGAAAAATATTTTTTTGTGCGGAAGTGGTACGGTACCTCCGGTGTAAACTCAGAATGAGAAGATGCATCACGGCCGACAAACGGCCGGTGGTAGAGTGCAGAGGAAGCAAGCAGGCTGATTTAGGCTCGCAATGAAAGGCAACGGGTGTTTGCTGAAGGCTGGTAATCTTTGGTTGGTCCGCCCCCTTTGGGGTTTTTGCCATTTTTGGTAAAAAACTGATAATCAGTATCTCGCGAATAAGCCTGCTAGCGCCGGAAGTAAACAATCCCCACACGGATTAAACTCCCGCTTGTAGATTGACTGTTCTTCCGGGCCTCCACGATAAAGACCGTTTAGGAGTATCATGCACGTAAGTTGTTGACTATCAAGTTTTGCGCATAATTGCGCAAAATTCAAGCATCCGGGCTACTGGGTCGATCCGTAGTTTCAGAAGTCAATTCTAGTCTGGCGGCGGGATCTGCGGTCGGGCTTAAAGGTCTTGGCTTTTTGTCTATCTATTGTTTTTTAAGCTCTTCAATCTTAAGTTTGGCTTCGTTAAATGCCTGCATTATAATTTCTGAGTCATTTATAAATAATGTTTTATCGGTACCATACTTTTCTAATGTAAGATACCATGCCCCTTTTCCTTTGTCTACATAATAACCCACTTGAAAGCCATCTATAGTAATAAATCTATTTTCAAGATAATCATGACTGCCGGAAACATCCTTATCAAATTCAGCCTTTTGAATATTAACAGCCTTTATTATTTCCAATAAATCACTATATTCTATTGAGGCCGTCACTTCGCCATATTTAGTAGTTTTTTTTATTTGGTAAAAGTAAGATGTTGTATTGCCAGCGTTCACCCTTCTTATACGGGTTTCGGGGGCTGAATATTGGGTCTTTAGTTCTGGGAGCTTGTAATCAATAAATCGTATTATAGACCCGGTTTTAGAGGTAAAGGCGTCCATTTTTGTTTTAATGGCTTCGGCTTCTACTTTGGCATTTTGGGCAAATAAACTATTTGATACAATGAGTAAGAGAAATAATATTTTTTTCATAGGTTAATCAATTAGGCGTTCAATTTAATTATTTTTTTATTCAAGCGAATGTATGTTCAACATCTTGACGTTCGCAATTTCAAGACCCCGTCTTTGGAAAGTAATTGTAAAACCATTCTTTAAGTAGAATATTAACAATGTTGTACTAACCTACGTATTGAGAAATCAATTCTATCTTTTGCTCTATGTATTTTTTTGCATTTAAAGGCTTTATTTCATGCCTATAAAAGCCGTAAATATCTAACTCACAGCCACTACAATGGCTATCCAAGTCATTTGTTTTCCCACACTCGCAAGTCCAAACTTCTTTTTCCTTGGAAGATAATAATTGTTTTTTTAATGTACGGATGCCTCGCTCAATGAATACTTCACCAATTTTTGCAGATATTTTCTGAAGATCTTCCTTGTCATTTTTATTGAAAAATGTTTTATCATAAGTGGAAATACGAAGACCTCGTTTCTTAATATTAAAAGCACTATTATTAAACAATCGAAGTATACCTTCGTAATTAAATAAATTTAACTCTTTGATTATTTCAGACAGTTTTAAAATGACACGTTCATTTTTTTCTGCTTCAATCGCCCCATATAATAAATTGAACTTTGAATCATCTGGTAAAGAATCAAAATATATTACAAGTTGTTTGTAGAACTTTGATGATACCTCTGGATGCATAGATTCATCTATAACAGCTTCGGTGTATTTTTTAATTAAGAACAGGGAGACTTCTTCAATCTGATTTGAGATAATGAAGTTCCAAATTTTATCATCAAGAATTAACTCTCCCTGGCTAGCTCCCTCAATAATTAGATTCTTATTTCTTAAAGCGTTAATCTTATCTACTCCAACATTTTCAATTATTGTATCAGTTTTAATTATTGCTTCATTTTCAGGCGAGTTGGCTTCAATAATTACGGCTGTGCCAATTGCTGTAATCATAAACATAGATTTATTCTTCCCGGAAATCTCATCCATATCTACGCTCAAACCAATAATACAATTTGCCCCTAATTGATAGGCCGCCATTTTTAGTTTTTCAATCGCTTCATTATATAATGATGATAATTGGTCTTGATAAGCCTTTGAGCGTCCCCCAAATACGTCTGCCCAGTCACCTAAGAATTCAGTAAATAGATTTGTACCTGCTACTATGTGAGCAGATACAGGCTTTATGTGCTTCTTGATTTTTACTCCGTCGATAGTAGAAGTTGTTGTTACTAAAATTTTTGTATGACTTGCCATATTACTTAACCTTTAATTCTGTATTAGGAGCAACCGAAGCCTCCAAATTTCACTACAAACCCGTAGATGTTATTCAAAGACTTGATCGCCGTTTTCGTTTCCTTCTGATCAAAGGCACTTAAATACTTTTTGGTCTGGCTGTTAAAATAAAGCCTGCAACCGGGCGGCGGTTGTTGTCGTCTAGGAAGATGACAAAGCAGGAGAGAGTATCCCGGAACGTGATCCGGTGAGCGGAAATCTTCGGACGGAGGAAGGAGCGGACGATGAAGAAGCCCTCCAGCCCTTCTTTCGTCGTTTGAATATTGTCTTTGCGCCGCGCCACACGCTCACTGAGCTTGCGCACCTGGTCTTTAAAGTCCATTGCAGATAAGAGGGTCAGGGTCAATTAACCTCCAATGGTAGTGATTTGGCGAATAATTGTCAACCCCCTAAAAATAGGGGTATTGACTTTGAATGGTCTCTGGTCTTATTGTAGCCCCTTTCCTCAGCCAAATTTTTTGAAAAAACCTGTGAGCGGATTGTAAATGGCGAATTATTTATGCAAAATCTGCCCGCGGCCAGGTAGAAAACGGAAATGCAGCGAGGCGCTTAAAAAGAAGGAATAATTTATTGAACCAAGCCTGGTTGACGATCACGTTCCAGAATCTTGCTAAAAACCGGTTTAAACCGCTGATTCAGGGCTAGGGCCTCATATAGCTCATGTTCCAGCAGGTACGCTTCGATCCGGGTGAGCAGCGCCCAAAAGGTAGCCTCTTCGAATAGCTCATGGCGGGCTACCATACGGAAATCGTGGAAGAAGGCTTCGGTCGGCCGGTCAGGTATGACAATGCGCCGGGTGTAGTGGAAGGCAAAGCGATCGATGTTATTGAGGTAGTCAAACCATACATCATCATTCGGGTTCTCGACCAAGTACACATGCTGGCAAAATAAGTCGCGCATCTTGCGCCAATGAGCGACGGCGGATTGGTTTTGTGGGGTAATGACCATGCTTGAAATGGATTGAAATTTTATGATAAGGCGTTGTACTTTTATTATGTGATCCTGAATCACAAAAAAGCGGCAGAGTAACTTACCTGAGTAAATGTACAGACCTGTACATTTACTCAGGTAAGCGCCCCCAGGCCTTCACTACCTCCGCTTGAAACGCGATCAGTCAGCAAGCTCTTTCTTGGGTAGCCCTTATCCATCGGACTTTCGGGCATTGATGATCTGCAAAAGTACCTCATCGGATAGTTTGGAGTAGTCGATGGCGGGGCTCACTGCAATAGGCTTGCCATCAGCTCCGGTCACTTCCTGCTTTACCGGCGCGTCGTAGCCCATGATTTTGCGAATGCCTTCAAGCGCCCGGAGTTTGTCCCAAACCTTGATCTTTTTGATCACCCCATTGGGTGCCTTCTGGCCATCGACGTAGGTAAATTGCTCATGCACTTCGATAGAGGCCAGGCACGCCGCCTGCTCATCGCTCAGCTCTGTGATGGGCTTCATGGTGCCGTCGGCATTAAAAAAGCCCCTGAGGTCTGAAAAGCCGGAATAGGCGTACTGGTCCAGTAGCCGCGCTTTCGAGATGAGGTATTTGTTTTCCAGCTGTGCATCAAGCGCGGCTTTGCGCTCTTCGATGCGTTTCTGCACGTCAACATTTGTCAACAACCGGCAGGCGATTTCCCGGGCTGATTTCTCGCTGTATCCGGCCCGGATGGCGGCTTGGGTAGCATTGAAATCAAGGACGTATTCGTCGCAGAATCGCTTCTGTTTGTCGGTAAGGGGTTTATTTTCGGTCTGCTTGCTCATTACGGTTTGTTGTTATTGTGCCAAACTTATTTGCTTTGTTCCCGGGCTTATTTGAGCCAGGACAGCATCTGGGCAAACGGCCTCACTTCATCAAGGGCCGTCATCATGGCCTGGTACCAGGCATTGTACTTGTCAAGGCAGTGCTCCACTTCGATGTTGTGTAAATCTTGCTCTACCTCCTTTTTGTTTTTTTGGTCTTCAGTCCAATGGTCTTCAAAGACGATGATCGGATTCCCCTCTTCGTTGGTAGCGCGGTACTGAAAACGAAAATTGGGGGCCAGGTGCCGGACTGAATCAATCATCATCTTACTCCGAAGGCTCGTTTGCTCGGCAAAGGCAACAAGTTCGGCGTACTGCTCGATGTGCTCAGGAAGATCGTCGACTACCTCGCAGTTCATGCTGATCCTAAGCTCATGATAAGGGTCAAAGGATTCTGCCCCTGAATACTTACAGTGCGCATTGAAGTAGGGCCCAAATTTTCCGGCCGCAAAGTCAGATAGCTTTTGGTGGAGACCCCGTAGGTTTTGGTACAGTGCGACTGCCTGCCCCTTTCGCTTGGCGGCTGTCAGGTAAAGGCCGGCCAGATCCTCCTCAACCGGCTCCCCTGGCACATTGAGTAGCTGGGCCGTGTAAAACAACTCCATAAGGGAGGCGTCGTCACGAAGTTCTTTGATTAGATTTAAATTGAGCATCTTTGTTAGGTTTGTAAGTGAATTGAACGGCACTCCAATGCTTGGGAGCGCGGATTAAAGTGAACAAGCTGAAAGCTGTAATCAGGTTTTTACCCACCCCCCAGCCCCTTGGCCCGCAGCGTGTCTTTTCTGAACTCATCCAATAAGCTCGAAAGATCTCTGGACATGCTCATCAAATGCGCCGTATGGCTTGAAATCATCGTCAACTGCACCAGTGCCCCCCGGTTCACCTGAAGGGCCTCCGCCTGGTTGATCCGGATGGAGTTAATCTGGCCCGCCAGCAGCGAAGCCGTTTCTTCGGTTACACCCTTAATAGCTCCGGACATACCCTTTCCGGCCGCGTCCGCCCCTGCGCCCGTTTTCTTCCAAAGATCTATTCCGTATTGAGCGCCAATCTTCTGGGCGTCATCCATGGCCTGAAAGGCCATTTTGGTGGCCTCCGCCGAACCGGCGACAAAGCGCCCAAAATCATCAATCCAACTACCATCCCCTCCTTCTGCCATGCTGGCAGTCATATCGGCCTTCAGTTGATCCAGGTAGGGGCCTAGCACTTGCGAAAAAATCAATTGCTCTAAAATCTTTTCCAGCACGCCGCCGACCGTATCCCCAAAGGCCAGGGCCGCGTCGGTACCTTCCCGAAAGGAGTTCACCAGTGCATCTGTCAAAGAACTGCCCAATCCTCCGGCCAGATCCGAAATGACATCATTCATTTTTTTGTTTGCCTCATCGACCTTATCGGCCCAATCAATGGCGCTTTGTAGAATCTTTTTGGTTGTTTCATCGACTTGGTTGGTATTGATAAGGACCTGAGCCAATTCTTTATTAAACTCTCCGGTTTCAGATATGAGTTTAGGGTAGGTTTCCAGTAACCCGCCAAAAACCTCAACTTTCTTCATACCAGTAATAGCCCCCCAAATCGCCCCGACCGGTCCAAATTTCAATCCTCCCTTTAGGATCGCATCAGGATCAAGCTGGTTTTTCATACCGGTCACAGCCTTACCCCCGGAAAGCGCGGCGATTGATTCTTGGTACTTTTGCTGGGCATCGGCCAACTGGGCCATGCCGCTTTTGAGCCGTCCTGTATAGTCTTTAAAAAAAATGCTCTCATTCAGCTCGGCTTGCATCCCAATCTGCTCATTAACCAGTAGATTGAGCTCGTGCTGATAGCGGATTGCTGATTCGTAGTGCTGTTGTTCGGCATCCTTCCTGCGCTGGGCAGCCGATAACGCCAGTTCCGCCATCTCAATCATAGCTTCGCCGACGGCCGCATACTGGTTAAGGCTCACCTTGGAGTCCTTGTTTAGCAGGGTGCCGAGTTGCCCCATCTGGGAACCAAGCGTTGTCAACGAGCGCCCGACAGCCCCAAACTGCTCGTTTATGCCGCTCAACGATTGGCCCAATTCGCCGAAGATGCCGCTAATCGTACCCCAAGCCTCGGCGCTACTGGCCCGTAGCTCCCGATTCAGGTCGATGAGTTTATATACCTCTTCCCGGTACCGGTCGGTATTACCCAGCCCGCGCTTGGACAGATCCTGGATGATGGCCTCCTGCCCGCTGATTCGGGCGCGCAGGCTTTGTCCCGCGCTGTCTTCCACCGTACGCGCCAAAGCCCGGTACTCCGCCGAGAGCTCGTACAGCCGAATCTTCTGCTCGTCGTGCTCCCGCTTCTCAGCGTCGCCGATGTCTTGCAGGGCATTGGTATAAACTTCGCTGTTCTTATCGGCTGTATCCCTGGCCAGTTGCTGGCGTAGGTCCTCGTAGTACTTGGTGATCTCCGTATGCTTGGCTTCTGAGCCGACTACCTCAGTCAGGAAGGTCCGAAGCTGGGCTTTACGGGCCTTCTCGGTTTCGATCATGCGCTCGGCTACCAGTTGCCGCTGCTGCAATACGTCGGCCGTGGGCGCGGAGGCATTCAGGCTTTCCTGGGCTTGTTTCAGGTAGGCCAGGTACTCGGTCAGGTTCTGGGCTTCGAGCTGGGCGCGCTCCAAGTCCTCGGTGAAGGCCTGGATGACGGTCTTACGGCCGGAGGCCTCGTCGCGCTGCATGTTCAGGGCCACCAGGTTTTTGGATTCCCCAGGCGTAAGACCAATCGGCGAATCCCTGAGGGCTTCCAGTTTCTGGATTTCAGCCGTCAGGTAGTCCATGTACGTGCGCCCGGATTTGAGCAGCGTGGCGTACTGCTTGTCGGCGCTATCCTGCCCAACGAATTCAACCCAGCGCTGGTACTCTTCGTACTTACGACGCTTTTCGTCCAGTTCCTCCTCAAAACTACGTACGGCCGTCGCCTTGCGCAGATCTTCAGCCTGCTTTTCGGCGTTGCGCTTGATAGCCATCTGTCGGCCCAGGGTGTCCGTGTCCGTCAACGAGGTCTTTTTAAGTACCTCATCGGCGTTTTTGATCACCTGCTCCCAGTACTCCAAGGTACCCATCGGGGTCTGGGCTAGTTTGGCCTCCCCTAGCTTAACCTGAGCCTGTTCGAGCAGGGCCTGTTGGCGCGAAAGTTCCTGTTTTTGGCTGGGTTTCAGTTTGCTGATGGCCTCATCAATCTTACGAACCGTTTGCTCCCAGTAAGCCACAGAGCCCAGCGGCTGAGGCTTGTCCTTCTCAGCTACTTTTTTGACCTTGGTGTCGTACTTGTCGATTTGTTTCTCGGCCTCCTGGATTTCTTTTTTGAGTTGCTTCCAGTCAGCACTCCCTTCTTTCCCGGCACCTAAGTCATTCAGTTTTTGTTGAGCCTCAGACTTCTGTTTCTCCCAATAAGCCTTATTCCCGCCATCTACCACTGAAGCTGTGCCCAATAGCCCCTTCAACCCCTTCTGGGCTTGGTCAATCTGCGCATTCAGCGTGTCGAGCGAAAGCTGAGCCAGTATAGGTTGTATCCCCTGAGCCGCGCCGCCGAGTTGCTTCATGGTGTTTAGGCTTTTCTCGACATTGGCACGCTGCTCTTTCAGGCTTTTGAGCAAGTCCTCATAATGCTTTTTCTTATCCTCTACAGAGGTGTTGGCCTCCCACTCCCTTTTTACATTTGCTTCTACTGCCTCTCCCAGCTTTTCGGCCTCGATACGGGCAACCTCCAGTTCCTTACGAGTGGCCTTAACGGCAATAGCCGTGCTGGCTTCATCACCCCCCGGCGTCGAAAGTAGGGCATTGATCCGCTTCTCAAGCTCCTCCACCTTTTTACGGGCTTCGTCGTAGTTTTGCTTAACCCGGTCAATACCCATCTGGTCCATGGCGGCATTAAGCCTACGCTGCGCCTCTTCCGTTTTCAGCAGCTGGAACTGTTGCAGGGTCATGCTACCCAATATTCCCGGATATAACTTTTGCAGTTTTTCGTAGGCTTCGATCTGGGCGTACTGCGTAGCGGTTTCACTCCGGATGGTTGCAACAAGCTGGCTGGTCTGGGAGGTAAGATCGTCACGGAGTCTCTTGCTTTCCTCCTCGGCCTTATTAAGGCGCTCCTGTGCCTTCTCCTGCGCGGTGGTACTGTCGTGCAGCACCCATACGGCTACTGATAGCGCAATGATGGCCGTGGCGGCCGCTACATAAGGGTTAGCTGCGGTAACGGCATTGAGGGCTGCCTGAGCCCTGGTCTGAATGCCAATCGCAACAGCCTGGGCATAGGTGGCGGTGGTGACGGTTCCAAGCCCCCTGGCCATCTCCAGGAATAAAGTAGCAGAAGAGCTGGCGGCAACCAGGCGTTGGGCGGTCGCGATTGCAATCGTGGCGGCCTTGTAGGTACCATAAGCGGCTACGATAACCTTTAAGATGTCGAGTACGCTCTGATAGTTTTCAACCACCGAAATCGTGGTTCTCAGCGAATCGGCTATAAGGCCCTCTTGAGATTGACCAATGTCATTAAGCGCCCTTTGCCAAGCGTCCCCTAAATTGCTTACAAGCCCGGTTAGCGACTTGGATTGGGCCTCCATCAGGCCGGCAAACATGCCGCCGTCGTTCGTCAGGCTCTCAATCACCTTTTGTACCTCGGGAAAGCCTACTTTGCCCGTCTCCACCAGTTTTTTAACCTCGCTTTCTGCTACCCCAAACTGCTTGGCAAGCTCGCGAATCATCGGTATCCCGCGACCGGTGAATTGATTAAGGTCCTGCGTGTAAAGCCTGCCTTGCGTCATGGTAGTACCATACAGGTACACAATGTCATTCAACGGAATAGATAACCCTGACGCAATATCCCCTAATCGGGTAAGGGTTTTGGTAACGTCCTCCGAGGCTGCCCCATAGGCCAGTAGCTGTTTAGCACCAGAAGCCACCCCCTGCAAGTCGAAGGGCGTAGTGGCGGCCAATTTTACCACATCGGCCATTAACGAATCCGCTTTGGCCTTGCTTCCGAGCATCGTGCCAAAGGCAATTTCCAACTGCTGGAACTCACCCCTGATCTGGACGATGGAGCTTGCAAGCCCTTTCAGGCTATCGAAGGCAAAGTACCCGGCGGCGGCCTGCCCCAGGCGCTTGAACGTCTCGTCGATGCCGCGGGTTTCCTTTTCGATCTTACCCGAAAAACCCATGATCCGGCGCTCCATCTCGTCGATCGAGCGCTTAAAGTCGGTATTGCGGATGACCGCATCAAAATCCAGAGGTCCGGCATTATTCATAGTGCGTGTATAGTTAAATGGGTACTATTAATTCGGTTTGAAAGAGGCGCTATGAATTCTCCCCCAAAAGCCTGTCTTTCTTAGAAAGTACATCTGAAGCTCTACATGAGGGATTCTATTCATAAACTTCTGAATCTCTTCCCGTTGCATCAGCTGGTGCTTGTGCAGTATAGAGACGTAGATTTCGAGCCTACAATTGCTGCTGACCGCTTGGTGGTACATGAGCATACCCAGGGATCTCGGATTCATATCTCTACCTTTTCGACTGAATTGATGATATCCTCGTATGGGTCCTCCGCCGGTACCGGATGCAGGGATGACACTTTGTGACCCGTAGAGGCCAGGTGCTTTTGCATGTCTCGCCGCGTAGAAGCTGAGAATATAACCACCGCACCTTGCTGCCCCATCATGCAGTAGAAAAACCAATTCTGAACATAGTGTATGGGAAGATTCAACCGACCTTTAAGGGCGCTTAAAGCGGCTTTGTCTTTTGTTTTTACCGCCCGTTGAATGAGCAGTTTATGGGCGGAACTGCCTGGGAGAATGGTGATGTAAGCCGGTCCTTTTTTCATGAGGCTTCTTCGTTTAGAATTTTGTCTATCAATCTATTCAGCTGGTCGTCTGAAAGCCCTTCAATCCGGGAAGTGAGCTCGGCAGATACCTCAACCGATTGCAGTTTTGGGAGAGCGTAGCCCAGCAGCTTTTCGATGAAGTTGAGGCGGTCACGTGCCGTCACTCTTTTTAGGTCGGTCTGGATACTGTCCCAATTGTTATCGAGAAGCTCCAGGACTGCCTTTCGAAGATCAGATGAGGCTTTGTTGCTTGAGCCCCGAGGTCTACCTTTAGGGTTCCCGCTCTGTGTGGGTTGAAATGGCATTGTTGTTTCTCTGTTATTTACAATAAAAATGAGGCGTTGTTACTTCTCAACGAGGCTTCGGCTGCCTCCTCTGCGGCGTTGAGCATTCCTGTATACGGCTCGCCCGGGCTCTCACCTTGTGCCTTCAAAATCAGGGATTGCAGCAGCTCCCGTTCGACGGATGACAGGCGGTCCAGGTCATAATGACTCCCGTCTGCCTGACCCTTGAAAATCTCGGCTAAACTGCGGTGCTTGCTGGGGTCGTACTGGCCCTCACGGGCCAGCTCCAAAAGGGCTATTTTTTGTTCACGGTCAAGTTTCATATGCGTAGTATGTCGGTTTGGGAATGAATGGGTCAAAAAGGTGCATCCTCAACTTTCTCCAGAGTCAGGTTACCCTCACTCGACATGGGCGTAGAGTAATTGGGATTAGTCTCCAGGGGCTGAAAACCAGGAAATTGATCACTGAATCGGCCGGTGGCAAGGTGAGCGAAGCGGTCTACCCGAACGACATCCCCATCCCGGTTTTTCAGCAGGTACAGGCAGTAGGTTCCCTGCTTGAAGGGCACCTTGTTTTCTTCCCCGTACTGCTCATCGTAGAGCGTGATGTTTTTCCGTGCGTAGTACTCCGGATTGAAAAGGCCAATGATCAGCGAGGCGTCTTGCTCCAATTGGCCGGACTCTTTCAGGTCCGAATCCTTGGGTCTGGGGTCGGAACGCCCTTCGGTAGCCCGGCTGAGCTGAGCCAGGGCGATGACCGGAATTTTCAGGTTCCGCTGCATGGTCTTGACCGCCTTGGTGACCTCCGTGACCCGGTCGTAGCCCTTCGTGTGCCCTCTGATCTCCAGGTACTGGATGTAGTCGATGATGATAAGCTCGACCTTGTGAATCCTCCTCCACTCGCTGGCGATGGCTTCCAGACGGTATACGTCTTTGACCGCGGTATCGTCGAAGAAGTAGAGCGGTAGTTTGGCCAGCTCAGCCAGGGCATTCTCTATGCGCTTGTAATCCTCCAAGTCGACCTCTCCGTTGCGGATGCGCCGGTATTCAATGCCCGTTAGGTTGGCCGCCAGGCGGACCATGAGCTGGGCGGCAGGCATTTCCATCGAGAAGAAACCGACGGGATGCCCGGCCCCGGCCGCGGCCAGGGCAAAATCCAGCGCGCAGCTGGTCTTTCCGGATCCGGGACGACCGGCCAGGATGATCAGCTGGTCTTCCTGCCAACCTCCGGTATACCTATCCAGCTTGGAGCTACCGGAGGGCACGCCGACGGCCTTTCCTGTCTTCCGGGCCGCCATGCTCTTGTTGACCTTGCCCAGCGCTTCCATGGCGGCTTCTTTGCTGGATTTTTCCAGTTTACCCAGACCCGAAAGTGTAAGTACTTTGAGGATATTCTGGCAAGTATCGATCAGTTCGGTATCGGAAGCTTCATTAGATAGCTGCTTGTTGAGGTCTAAATTGAATTCTGAGGCATTATATCTGCGAAATAAGGAAAGTATACCTTCAGCGCAATCAATGATCTCTACGGGCTTATTGGGGGCCATTTCGTCAAAGGCTAGCGAGAGCTTGGCGGCCTTCAATGTTTCAAACCTTCCCCGGGCCCGTACTCGGGTCAAGACCGCATGAGGCCGAATGATCTCTCCTTCACGGTGAAGCTCACTAATGCACTCGTAGCAAATGCGGGCTGCCTCATCCTGGAAGACCTCCGTTCCGGGCAGTAGCTTCTGAACCGGGGCGATCATTGCCGGATGATGGGCTAGGGCCGTGACCAGCAGACGCTCCTGGTAGACATCGACGAATTTGGCCAGGGAATCCGATGAGGTAGCTTTATGGGCGGTCTTCATAGCTTCGGATCATTTTTTGGGCCTGAGATTCATCAATGCTCCCCTCGATGAGAAGCTGAAAAGTCGTTTCCGCCAAAGACTCGGGGTCAATATGTGCCTGGGGGGAGGCCGTCAGCTTCGGCGTAGTCCCTAGCCTACCCTGGTAGCCGGGCTGAGTCCAGGGGGCGGGTATTTCATGATTTTTGCTCATAGCACGGTGATTCGGGGGGCGGAGGTGGTGGGTGGTAAAGAAACGGGGGTTGGACCTTCATCGAGCCAACACTTTCCGCGCAGGTAAGTCAAAGGATTTTTGCGGTACTGCGGATCAGGGGTATTTTGAACGTAGCTGGGAATGGCAGCCAGGATGAGAGGCTTGTCTTTGTCCGGAATTTTTGCCCAAACCTCCTCGCACTTCTTGCGGTCGTTTTTCTTGCCGTACGCCGCCCAAAAATCATCGAACGATGTATTATTTATATTTTCTTTTCTTTCTTTTCCTTTTATTTCCTTTAGAGCATCACTTTTTGCTGCGTTCGCATGGTTATTCGATGCGTTCGCATTTTTACGGTCTTTTTGCCATCGGGCATTGGCGGATTCTCGGGCCTTTTGGGACTTTTCTTCCCGCTCTCTCATCCGGCGGAGCAAAGATTCCGACCAAAAGCTGGTACCATCGGAGGCAAAAAGTCCGAATTCTTCGATGCAGTCATGCAGAAAAGATGCGAACGCATTGCAATCGCATTGCAGTTGCACAGCATAGGCATTCCGGGCGTATTTCGCTTGCAGATCCAGCTTGTAGTTTTCCGATTCACGCATCATCTCGATGAGCATCCAATACCAGCCGTATCCCTCTGATCCATAGACGCTTCGCATGGCCGTTATCTTCGGATCATGACGGGCGTTACTGTCGTGGGAAAAGTAGTACGCTTCCTTCATGGTACCGGTTGTTTGGTGAAGTGTTGATACCAGTCGTAGAATTGCTGAAAGCTCGAAACGAGTAAGTAAACCCCTCCGGCCGCCTCAACCTGGCGCTGGTATTCGCGCTGGGCTTTACGTTGGCGATCTGAGCCTTTCTTAACTTCGATCTTCACGGAACGGCCGTTGATCGTAGCTGCGATGTCTGCGCTTCCTACTTGTGCGGAGGAGCGTATACGTTGGACGCTCCCAATAGTTCGGCTTCGACCGATGACGTCGACAACTGTCTTTCGGCGATTGATAACCCTCCCTTCCACGCTGATCCGTATTGCCTTGGTGAGCTCATTGGTAGTTCGGTCGGAGTACCTGGGCTTGGGAAGGGCGTGCAGGGGTAGCGATGGATATTTCTTGCGTCTAGCCTCTAAGGCTAGCCCACAAAGGCATGCAATAGCATCCATCGACTTACCTTTTGCCTTTTTTGTTTAACGCAGATAAAACCGCTGATTCCTCGAAAACAATCTTTCTTCCGATTTGGGAATATGGAATTTTGCCCGAAGATTTGAGACGGTGGGCGGTTGGATGAGAGCAGCCAATTAACCGGGCTAAGCCTGCAATACCATAGACATACTTTTTTTCCAAAACTTGAGGCTGTTTCAGATCATGGCTAGGTAAATGCAAAGAAAGGACTTGGACAAGCTCACCAACCGTGAGCTGAGAAATAGGGGTCTCCGCTGAAATTAGGGAAGTTGACATAGAGATATAGATGTACGTATACAGCCCCCACGCTGGCGTTTAGTACATCTTTCATCCCTTTTTCTGTTGGCGCTTGCTACCCAGTTCCTAATGCGTGGAAAGGTACAGTTTAGAAAGCCAATGACAGAAACGGTATTATTAGATGATTCAACAAGACAAATTCGTTGTAAACCTCAAATACTACACTCAGTTGTAAGATCCCCAAAGTATCGTAGAGGTCAAACCGCTTTTATCTCGTCTCAGTGCAAATATAATGACATTTTAATTTACTCAAAGAAATTCACATATTATATTTCATTAAATTTTGACATTTCGCGCGCCTTGATCTCATCTACAATGGTATGATAAACGTCAAAGCTTTTATGGTCACGGTGGCCAGTCCACTTCCTGATCACGTGGTCACTGACTCCCAGATAAAGCAGGTTGGTGATAAAAGTCTTTCGGCCGCAATGGGTGGACAGCAGGGCGTATTTAGGGTGTACTTCCTCTATCCGCTCGTTGCCCTTGAAGTAGACCAAGGTTTCGGGCGTGTCCAGTTTGGCCAACTCTCCCAGCTCTTTCAGGTACTCGTTCATTTTCTGGTTGGTGATGACGGGAAGGGCCTTCCCATCCTTTAAAGGAACTTCACGGTATTTATCCAGGATGGCCCGGGAATACTTGTTGGTTTCCACCTTGAGTGACTCGCTGGTTTTCTGGGCTACAAATTCAATGTAGGAGCCCTTATCATCAGCCTTCCTGAGGTTATAAGCATCCGAATAGCGGAGGCCCGTAAAGCAGCAGAAAATGAAAACATCCCGTACCCGGTCCAGATACCCCTTTGATTCGGGGATGGGAAAGTTGTAAAGGTGGGTGAGTTCCTCCACGGTCAGAAACACGACCTTTTTGATTTTCCCATCGGTACCCTTCAACTTGGGATTGAAGTCAAGGGTAGTCTGGCTGACGGGGTACCCATTCTTTATGGCCCAGCGGAGAAACCATTTGACGAAAGACAGGCTTTTGACGATGGTGGTATTTCGCATGTTGCGTTTGGTCCTCAGGTAGGTCACGTAATCTAGCATCCGGTCTACGGTAAATCCCTCAAAGGAAATGGCCTTGTCAAACTCTTGAAGATGGTTCTTGATCACTGAAAATTTGATATAGGTGTCGCTCACCCAATCATTTTCCCGGCCTACGCTTTTGACAAACTCATCAAAGACAGTGAAGAAGTTTTCTTTCTTAAACTGCTTCTGTTTGGAGATTTGATCCACTACCTGCCTTACATCGGCCAGAGTGGGTACTGTCCGTTTCACTTCACAGGTTTTGAAAAAATGATCAACCCCGCTTTCCAGATTGTTCAGTCTGGTATTGATGGCTGAGGCAGTGACCTGCTTGGGGTGGGTGGTGTTTGGGATTACCCGCTGTTTATCCTCGTTCCATTTGGAGGCATCAACCCGATAACCGGCATTGAGCATTACCCGCCTCCCATTGAAGCTGATGGCCATACGAATGGGCACATTGGTCCTGATCAGTTGCCCGTCTTTGTCTTTCCGCTTCTCCAGAAAGAAGGATATGCTTCTTTTTATCTCGAATATAGACTGCTCCACTGTGTGTAAATATTAGACCTACACACAAATCTACACACACTTTATGTGATTTTTAAATTTATCTTATCTTATTTACTTTTACGCCAAATTACTATAACAGCCTTTAAATGTGTAAATTTGATATAGTGTGATTATTAATGATATGATAGGTTCAAGAACCTCCGTCTCCACAAAATGCCGCTTGAAGCAATTCAAGCGGCATTTTTGATTTCTGGGAAAAAAACGTACTTTCTTTACATCACTCCGCCTTAATCTTCACATCCTTAAACATGTACGGATTATCACTCACCCGCAGGGACTTGCCGCTGGCAGTAGTCACATTTTTAAGCGTCACGACCCTGGTTTTTACGTAGGGAAACTTCTCCTGGTAGGAGTCGTCGGTCAGTTCCGGGTTGAAATTGGTGAAAATAGCCGGTCCCTGGTAAGTTTCCGGATGTTGGGAGTCGTCGATACGTAGATTCTCAATCGTGATCTTTTCCGGCATGTAGCAGGTGTAGCCAAAATCGTGCTGGCCGGAGTACGAGCCACTGATCAGGGCCGCGTTGGTGGGTTTACCGCCCGCGGGTACAAAGACACAGTCGCGGATCACTACGTCTCCCTGCCAGGTGCTGCCGTAGTCGGAGCGCAGGTTGACGATGCTCCGGCCGCGGATGGTGGAATTTTCCACCAGTAAGAGTCCGCTGCCAATGGCATTGATTCCCATGTGCCCCAGCGTCGAGTTACGAATGGTGGCATTGGCTACCCCCTGGTGGGCGTCAAAGCGGGAAAAAGTACAATGATCATACAGCAAATTCTTGCTGAAGTTAGAGCCCAGGATTCCCCAGTATTTGTTGTCGTCGATGTCGTTGGTCTGGCTGCAGTTCAGGAAAGATACGTTGAGCGCCCGGTTGACCGAAAGGTCGTAGGAGCCCATCGAGACGGGCTTACCCGCTGCGCCAATGGTGCTGTAGGTCTTGTGGCCGGTCAGGATCGTGTTTTTAACCGTAACATAAGCGCAATCACCAATATGAAGGAAGCCGCCATAGGGTGCTCCCTGCTCGCCTTCGCCCGTAACGCGGTGTTCGAGCCCGTCTACCTCCACGTGGGACCTCCGGATGGCAATATTACGGCTATAGTAGGTGTACTTTGATTCGGCTTGGTTGGCCTTCGTGGTAAAACGTCCACCGGTGATTTTCAGCGGCTTTTCGTCGATAGGAAGTGCCGTGATCTCCGTGATCTGGTCAAAGTCCCAGATGATCGGAGCGTTCATATCTACCTTGCCGTTTTTGTCCACTACAAAAATGTCCGTCTGCGACGATCCGTTGTTTTGGTTTAGCCCAAACCGAATGTAATGCTTAACGTGGGAATTGGTGACCGTAATCAGGCAAGGGCCGGGCAACGAGGCGTCTATTTTCTCCTGGTTTCGCTTAAGAGACTTGATCGTTTCGAGTTTGAATGGTTGCAAACTGGAACTGACCAGGAAAACCGACGCATTGCGATTTTGTACTTCCGTATCATCAAGGATGAAGGACGCTTTGCCAAAATCCGTATCGGTCCGGATGATCGCGGTACGCTCTTTTCCACTCACGTAGTAGGTAGCCCCATCGTCCGCCTTCACCGGTAGGCCTTGCTGGTTGGCAAAGGCATGGGTCGCCGCAATGGCGTCCATGTCGTCGGTCTTGCCATCGCCCCTGGCCCCGAAGTCACTATACCGCACCAAACCAGCGGCTTTAAATTTAGCTGCCTCTTTGGGGGGTACATTGACGAGTAATTCTCCGTTGGCTTGGGTACTTACCTGGGTTTTCCCCTTTTGGGATGTGATCACTACCTTTTCAAGCGGGCCTGTATTTTGCCCCCGGGCTACCCATGCACCGGTTAGAAAGAAGAATAGAAAGAGCGTATGTTTCATCGTGAAAAGTACTTTAAAGGGAGTTGGTTTAGAAATGGTTAATAACTTGGCTGGTAGCAGGCTTACAGGTAAAGTAGATGATAACCCCGTGATTTTTTACCAATAACGCAAAAAACATTCCGATGGGGCCCGTAATGGTAAGACGAAAAAATCACTAATTTCCCCCTTCATTAACCATACTCATTTTTCAACCACCCATTCTTTCCCACGTATGAGAATACCCGTTTTACTTTTCTTGCTGGCTTTGGTGGCCGGCTGTAACCGCACCCAAAAGAACAAGGATACCCCGGAAAAACGAATTGTGGTGAACGACACCATTCCGCAGGAGCGCACCCATGTCAACCCCAAGCCCGTAGCCACCTACACCACGCCCGTTCCCGACGAGCTGAATAACTTCGAATTCACGGTGAAGCTGTACGAAACG
Source organism: Rhabdobacter roseus (assembly GCF_014202275.1). Classification (GTDB taxonomy): domain Bacteria; phylum Bacteroidota; class Bacteroidia; order Cytophagales; family Spirosomataceae; genus Rhabdobacter; species Rhabdobacter roseus. Next base: position 801,365 of record NZ_JACHGF010000002.1, read on the forward strand.
CCGCTGCGCTTCCGCTACCGGGTGGATGTAACCTACAAAATGCTGGATGTCAAGGACAGCGTCGATATTCCCAACTTCGGCCACCAGCCCAAAGTGGACGTACAAAAACACGAAGACGACCTGGCCTGCATGATTGGCTTCTACGACGCCGAGGGTAATTTCATGGATCTAAAAAAAGTAGAGATTGTCGACAATCAACTTAAAATGCGTCAGGTAAAACGGTATGGCGTAGGCACGGTCAGAAAGCAATAGCATCCGGTTTTTGTTGAAAGAGTACTACCAGAGGCTGTGTCCCCACAGACTTATTGGGTAACGATAAAGTACCTAGCCAGTATGAGCTAGGTACTTTTTGCGCTACCTAATGCTGCTTCCTACCCACTGCTAGGGTACTTTAAGTACCTTGCTTCCTATGAGGACATGCTGCGGGACTGAAAATAAAAGGGTACTTTTATATTTTTGCTTTTATATAAAAATTACTTGTATATTCTATTATTTAGAATATATTTGAGCAGATAAATATAAAAACTCACCAACGTATGCATTCTTTGAAAATTCTCTGGAGTAGGATTGCCGTAGTCTATTTAGTAATTCTACCTTGCCAGGTACATGCCCAAACGGAGTCGGTTGATTGGATTAATAAGCGTGCACACGAATTACAGTCAGACTCAACTTCGACGGACCAGGATCTTCGCTTTTTATCAAGCACGCTAAAAGGCAAAACCATACTGGGCTTGGGTGAAGCTTCTCACGGTACCCAGGAGTTCTATTACCAAAAGCGACGAATCATACAATACCTGGTCAGCCAGGACCAGTACCGGCTCATCGCCTTGGAATCTCCAGCTTCGTATATTGAACCCATCAACCAATACCTCCAAACCGGTAATGGAAATTTGAAGAGCCTACTCAAAATCATGGGGTTGTATAATGCCGATGAGATTTACAAGCTTTGCCGGTGGCTGAAGTCATTCAATGAATCGCGATCACCAAACGATAAGGTAAAAATGATCGGCTTCGACGACGAAGAATTCTGGAGCGACCCGTTCACGCGGGACGAAAAAATGGCCTCGAATTTTATCAGAGCCCATGAGCAGGGCACTCCTAAAAGCATTCTTTGGTCACAAAACCTGCATCTGGCTAAAGACACCACCATGGCTCAATACAAAGCCATGGGGTTCTACCTCAAAAAACACTTTGGAGAGCAGTATTACGCCATTGGCTTAGATACCTACTCGGGAAGCGTGAGCGTGCTAAACCACGGCCAGTTTGAAAGTCATGATTTTGTAGGTACCGATAGTACGTTTTCGGCCTTATTTAGTAAAGCGAACTTTGAGGCCTTTTTTGTTGATTTTCATGCCGTCCCCAATCCCCTACTAAACACCAAGAATTCCATTACGAATATTTACTCAAATTGGCAGGAGCCGAAGCCTTTACCAATCGTTGCCGGGATTGACTTTGACGGCCTTTTATTCATTCGAAATACAACCGCCTCGAAAGCTACCGGGGCTAATTGAGAATTTACCCGAAACGGGGTCTGTATTTTTCGGACTACCTAATGGTACTCATACTCAGGAAGCAAAGTGGGTGGGGAGAAGGTGTGTGCTTGTGCATTGCCCTAGCGCAGGCCGGGGCATTTTTTTGTATTACTCATTGTATTTGAACGTTCGGGTACTTATCAATTCGCCATTCCGATACACTTTCATGGTAGTTGGGTAGCCATCGGGCCGGTATTCGTACCGATAGTCGAGCTTTTCATGTACGCCAGCTATTGAAACAACCTCCATACTCACGACATTGTTTGCACTCGAAATCCCGGCCCATCCGCTGGGAAGCAAGTTCTTAAAGAGCGTGATGTCCCCCGAAATCCGAAAAGGGTTGGGCTTATCGTCGTAGGTGTAATAGGATACGTTTGAGTTGTTAAAGGATACATTATGGATAAAATCGGTATTCCCTTTTTCATTCCATTTGAAGATGCTCGACGACGTTATGGTCTCATCTACTCCGTGTCGGTACAACACATCCTGCCGAGCCAGCCGTCCGTCCGTTCCAAAGCTGAGACGGGATAGAGTAGTACCTGGTTGTAGTATTCTTAATGGCATTTCCTCCACCACCTCAGTCCTCATAACGCGAGACGAATGGTTGGCTACGGGTTCAAACAAGGAGGTATAAACCGGCAGAAGGTCATTGGTCGTTATTTGTATACCATAACTCACTCTCGGAACGTCCTTATTAAAATCCGTCTTAACCTCCACCTTTCCTCCTTCGTCATAGCGGTAGGTTTGCCGAGACCAAATAAAACCATCTTGGTTATAACAAGTCCATTGGGACAAGCGCCCGGTTGGGTCGTATTGAAAAACAGTTTTGTAGGATATAGAACCATTGTTCTCCGTAAATTCCATCAGCCGCAAGGAAGTGGCTGGTTTTCCCGTGGCCCCAAATGGATACTGTCGAACCTGGTTAACGTCTCCCAGCTGGGGTAGGTACTTGAGCACCGAATCGGGTGCGTAGGATTTTTGTATTGGCTCTGGGCTGAGTGGAGGATACAAAACAACGGCTTCCTCGGGGTTGCAGCCTGCCAGCGCCAGCAGAGCAACCAGTACGTACCTCATAGGGTTTGTCTTCATGGGTGTAGAATGGTAGAATTGGGTGGATAAATATAACTACATCCTTATTACAAAACAATGAAAAACATCGTCTTTTTATGCTTTCAGCGTACCTCCAACACGCGCCAGTAGAGCGGACCTTCCTGGGTCATATTGCCGAAGTCGTCCACCGCCTGCACCGCCCCGTAGTACCTGCCCGCCGGGATGTCGATCAGGGTACGCAGCGTGAAGGTCGTTTGATCTTCCGAAAGCCGGGGCGGATCGGTACGGACAAAATGTACCCGGGTAGAGTCCTGCACGGCGACCAGCTTCAGTCGGACGCGCGCGGCCGTTCCGCCGACCAACAGTTGAGTGAAAACGGTCCGTTTCAGCACCAGTGGTTCCCGGATTGAGCAGTCGAGAGAAGCGGGGCTTACACGGCTGATTTCCAGAGGAGCAAGGGGCCGGGAAGTTACCTGGATTTGGCGGCAATAGTTGGCTCTCGTGGCGTTACTGACGATTCGGATTACGTAGTGTCCCGGCGGGATCGTTGGGGGGAGCTTTAAGTCTATTTCGGTACCGTAAGGGTCAAATTCCACCTCAGGTACCTCCACCACCTGATCGTTCGTGTCGAGCACGGTGATCGAAATATCATTTGCGAACAGGTTCCGACCAGTCAGGACGTAGGTTTCGCCCGGACGCAGACGAGGTACCTCCTCCACTTCCCAGCCGTTTAAGCGCACTATGTTTAGCGGAAAGGTGATGGGCCGAGGTACCGCCAATACGCTACCGTCTTGGGTCACAAATTCGATATCGTAGGTACCGGGAGTTACCTTGGCCCCGAAAGTAAGGATGTTTACGATCAGCAAATTCAACTGATCATCACTCGATCCCCAGGAGCGGCTCAGCATCCGTACATACGGATTTCCGTCGTCAATCAGGTTGGGTGAGGCCGTGTTGTATACCGAAACCTCCTTCGTTTCGCGGTTGGTAAAACGAGTCTGGACCGGCAGTGCGTTGGCGTACAGGTTTTTGAAGGGAATTGTTAGTACCCAGGAGCCTACCTCGCTGGGCGACATGGACGCAAGCCGCTCCGCGTCGATTTGCAAGGGCCCTTGCGGAATGAACTCGACCTGATAGGTTACGGCTACCTTCGGAGGTTGGGTTTGGGTTGAAGGCCCTATCTCCTTGAGTTCGATTTGCCGGTAATGCAGCGAGTCTTCGGTAAACAGGGTAGCCCAATTGATCATGCCTACAAGGCCATTCCCCAAGACATAGGCATTGTGGTGCTGATCCAACGGCGCTACCGCCGGTAGCCGCTCGGGTACCTTTGCCCGAATCAGGTTCTTCTTCTGATCAATCGAAATATTCTCCTTCGGAACGCCGGGGAGACGAATGGACATAAGGCGCGGCTTTTCGCTGGGCAAAAGGTCAAGCAGCGGATACTGACAGCCCACAACGCAGGCCAAGAGGAAAATCCAAGCGAGGTACTTGACGGAGCGTTTCATGGTGTGGCTACCTAAAGCGTTAGATCCTAGTACTCGTGTAAATATAGCGAAAATCCAGCCCGATGTTCCAAAGGGTAGGAGAAAAATCATGATGTAAAGCCTTCTGTCTCCCCTCATTAACGCGAATTAATTTAGTACCAACGCCGGGTGCGTTCCGGAGCTCCCAGCTTAGCCTCCAAGCGCTTCGTGTGCGCGTTGACCGTGTTGATGGAGGTAGGTACTTGGCTTAGTCCGCTTGCTATAGTATACGTATATATAAATAATACCATAAAATATTATATTTTTCATATTCGATTTTCTTGTGTTGTAATGTTTAATCGGATGCCTAGGCGAACTGCGCTTGATTATAAGAGTCAACTACTCACGAGTACCATTATCCCCTATTTCATTACGGACGCAAACTGTATTAAATCTTATATATTATTTAATTATATATAATATATTTGGTGCAATAGTTTTCACTTACCCATTCCTTATTTGTACCATGAAGAAATTACTGCTGCTGTGCTGGCTGAGCGTGTATCTGGTCACCCCGGCTCCGGCTCAAAGCAAGTCCGCCCTACTCGACAGCCTGTTCTCTCAGCTGCATCGCCAGAAAAATTTCAATGGCAATGTGCTCATTGCCGAAAAGGGAGTCCCCATTTTTGAGAAAAGCTACGGCAAGGCTGATGAGCAGTCCGATCGAATGCTGAATCCCAAGTCCGCATTTGAGCTGGCCTCGCTGTCCAAACAATTCACCGCCCTGGCTATTGTACTTCTACAAAAGCAGGGCAAGCTAGCCTATGACGACCCCATGGCTAAGTACCTGCCAGAACTTGCCCACTATGATAAAATTACCCTTCGCCATTTGCTTCATCACACCAGCGGCTTACCCAATTACACAGATTACTTCATTGCTCATTGGGATAAAAGCAAGTTTGCTACCAATGAGGATGTGATTAAAGCATTTGCCCAGGTGCAACCCGGGGTGCTTTTTCAGCCCAACGAAAAATTTAACTACAGCAATACGGGCTATGTGCTGCTGGGGAGCATCATTGAGCGGGTGTCCGGCCAAACGTACGCTGACTTTCTCGACCAGGCCATTTTCAAGCCTTTAGGCATGACTCATACGTTGGTTTACCAAAGCAGATTCAAACCACAGGAGGTAGAGGATTATGCCCTGGGGTACCTTTTGGATAGTCTGGGCAACAAAGTGACGCCGGACAGCTACGGCAAGGAGTTCTTTACGTACTTCCTCGATGGTATGGTGGGAGACCGCGGGGTGAGCTCGACGGCCCGCGACCTGCTCAAATGGGACCAAGCCCTGTATACCGATCAACTGATTGGCCTTCAGGACAAAGAGCAGCTCTTCAATGGGCTGAAAACCCAGGATGGCCGAGAAACGGGCTACGGCTTCGGATGGATGTTGAAACAAGATGAGCAATATGGGAAACTGGTCAGTCACTCCGGCAGCTGGGCCGGCTATATCCACTACTTCGACCGGCATTTGGATAGGGGAAAAACCATCATCGTCCTTCAAAACCTGGACACCTGGAAAAACAGGATTGCCATCGAGCAGGTACGAAAGATTCTTTACCCGTAGGCGCGCTGCGAAAACGTAGCTATTCCCTGCCTGGATAGCTTAGTCATTGCGCTGCTGTCAGTGCTCCTTGGGGCCGATGATTGTGAAGAGATAGCGCAAAAGGGCAGGATAGGATGACAACTATCTTTCCCACACCATGCATCTATCTAAATGTGTTTAACCCGTGTTTTGAATTTAATCCGGAGGCTATCAGAGACCGTTAGATCAAGAAAGAATTTCTTATGAAGTACTTCACCGTAGAAAGCATTCATTAATCGGTATCAGAACTAAGCGGCCTGTGTCTCCACACAGGCCGCAATGAATTTCAATTCACATTCTTAAAAAAGATGGGTGAATTGCCGTAGAGGGGGGTTTTGCCGTCCCACTTCTCGATGAACTGCTGCTGGATGAGCAGTGGCGTGAGCGTGCGCTGGCGTAGCTCGTTGGCGCGGGCTTCGGCTTCGGCTTCCACAATTTTTTTGCGGGCCTGGGCTTCGGCCACTTTCAGTTCGTTTTCTACCTGCATGGCCTGCTGCACGGCCTGGTTCTTCAGGTTAACGGCCTGTACAATCACCTCGGGGTACTGCAAGCCGCTGGTCATTTGCTCCAGCTGGAACCCCTCCCGTTGCAGCGATTCGCCCAGGGCCTTTTGCACCTTGTCTTCAAACGACTGCCGATTGGAAATGATGCTGTCGGTACTGTACTGGTTGAACTGAATCCGAAAGGCATCGCGGGTGTAGTTGAACAGGGTCGTTTGGGTGATTTGTCCGATGTCCTTGCGGTACTTGGCAAAAATCCGGGGACTCTCCCCCGCGATGACCCGAAACGAAATGGTAGGATCGACGGTGAATACCGAGCCATCCTTGGCGTTTACGGTGAAGTTAGGGTAGTCGACCGTCTGCACGAAAGTCGGAAACTCAAAGACTTCCTCCGTGAACGGATTATACCATACGCGCCCCGTCACCAGCGACACATCCTGTACGCCTTTGTCGGTACCGTAAAGCTTCACAAGTACCCCTTCGTGGCCGGCGTCAATGCGGGTACAGCTCGACACGGCCCCAATAATGAAGACCGGAACCAGCAATAAATAAAGATACAGTTTTTTCATGAGGAGGTTCGTTTAAATTGATTTACGATCAGTTTGACTAATAAATAATTCCCCAGGCCAAACAGCGCCAGCGCCAGTACTCCCGCCAGCACGGCCAGGTCAGAGGGTTGTCGCACCAGGGCGGCAATCCAGCCGAAGCCGGTCAACTCCAGAAAGACCAGAACGGGAGTACCCCCTACGAGTAGGACCAGCAGCCCCTCGCGGCTCAGTTTCGCTTTCATAGCATGTAGCTTGGTTCGTGATTATACACAAAAATACGCCAATCAAGTAATTCTGTCAGGTCTTTCTAGGCCAACGGCTTCCGGACTAGCCAAATGGTTTTTAGATAATGTAGCTGGTACCCGCCTTGGTTGCTGCCTCTTGGCGTGCGGGGTTGTGCGCGTTTTTGGTTTGTTCGCGTTTGCAACGCGAGTGGGTAGTAGCGCGCATTTGCAATGCGCGTAGCTTCGGGGATCATAAGGTACCTCAGATACGTAGGTACTTTTGGTTTTTCGCGTTACAAACGCTTTGGCTCGGGCATTCGCGTTGCAAACGCGAATGAACCTCCCTTGCAAACGGGAACTAGCACTTACCGGTACTTTCGCTGCCAGAATTTATACCAATTTTTGTTTTTCGGATAGCTACGCTGGGGAGAGAGATTGTTGCAGACCAGCGCCACCAACAGCAAAATAAGTACCCCCGACAGCACCGGACTCAGCACGTACCAGTACCCCAGCGCCCGAATCTTCTCGGAGCCGATGCTGGCAATCAGCGCCGTAGCGCCGCCGGGCGGGTGCAGCGTCTTGGTAATTTGCATCAGTACGATGGATAATGATACCGACAGTGCCGACGCCAGCCACACCAGATCCGGCATGAGGTGACAGACCGTAACCCCCACCAGCGCGCTGAGTACGTGTCCGCCCACGAGGTTGCGGGGCTGCGCCAGGGGACTGTTGATAATCCCGTAGAGCAATACCGCCGTGGCCCCGAAAGAACCGATCAGAAACAGATTGTCATTGGGTGAGAGGATGTCCGTATTCAAAACGCCGATCAAACTCAACCCCAGGAAGGAGCCGATGAAGGTCCAGATCTGCTCTCTGTAATCAATCAGGGTTTCTTTATAAATGACGTAACGGGCCAGTCTGATGCGTTTTCTAAATTGATTTCTCATGCCATAGGAAATTCTACTCGTAGCTACCGAAGGCGCAAAAATAGTTAAAATTAACTATGCGTTTTTCTTTCCTCTCCAAAGTACCTGCCCGCGGCTCCGGCTAGCTCGCAAAATCCCCAAAAAATAAAGTTTTAGTACAAATCATGCCTCCTGTTTATACCTTTGCCTCTTCATTGGAACATCTGAATACCGCCGCCTACCGACACCCATGGATGAGAGCTACTTGTGGAATCTTTTCAGAGAAGGCGATGGTTCGGCTTTTGATACCCTCATTGCCCGTCATTACCGGGTACTTTATCATTACGGCAGCAAATTTTCTGACGACGAGGATTTTGTAAAGGACTGCATCCAGGACCTCTGTGTGGACCTGTGGCGCAACCGAAGTACCCTCAGCGCTACCGAGCACGTGAAGCCGTACCTGCTCAAGGCCTTGCGCCGGAAGATCATCAGTACCCGTCAAAAGCCCATGTATAGGCTCACTGAAAGGCTTCCCTTCGATGCCTACGAGCTGGAGATCGAAAACTCGGCTCTGGATAAAGGCATCGACGAAGAAACAACCCAGGCGCAGCTTCAGCGGCTCAACCAGCTCATCGAGAGCCTGAGCCCCCGGCAGCGGGAGGTAGTTTACTTGCGCTATTTCCAGAACCTGGACTTCGAGGAAATCTCCACCATCATGAACGTGAACACCCAGTCGGTGCGGAACCTGCTTTACCAGGCCATCAAAACCCTACGTCAGCACCTATTGCTTCCCTTACTCCCCCTGCTGCTATCCCTGTGCGAGAAAGAGACTTACGCCTAGTTCTGTCATTATTTCCAGAAAATTTTCAATTCGGGTAAGTATAAAACGCGCCTTACTCCCCCATAGGTGTACAAGGCTACTTTTACGACCTACCATATGAGCGACTATACGTCCTACCGGGCAGAAGATTTTGTTTTTGACGAAACCTTTCGGCAATGGGTACTTTTCCAGGAAAACGAGGCTTTTTGGCAGAGCTGGCTGACGCTATACCCGGAACGGGCAGTGGAGCTGGCACAGGCCCGCTACCTGGTCCTACAGCTGCGGGTAAAGGAAAAACCGCTGTCCGAGGCAGCCGTGCAGGCGTACCTTGCTCGCATTCAGTCCGAAATAGCGCAGCTCCCGGCCGAAGCCGCGTGGTGGCAAAGTACCCGCCAGGTACCTATGTACCGCACCTGGGTGGCCGCCGCCATGGTTCTGGTGGTACTGGGCCTGGTGGCGTGGCTGCTGCTGCTTCGGCCCACGGAGCTCGCCTACCAAACGGCCTACGGCGAAGTACGGCGCGTGGAACTACCCGACGGCTCCGTAGCGACCCTCAACGCCAACAGTACCCTGCGCCTGACGGCCTGGAAGCCGGGTCAGGAACGAAAAGTACAGCTGGAAGGCGAAGCCTTTTTTGAGGTACAGCACCTCGGCCCGCAGCAAACCTTTGTGGTCGAAACCACCGACCTGGCCGTGGAGGTAGTAGGAACTTCGTTCAACGTCGCCAGTCGCGATGAAGGTACCCAAGTGGTATTGAACACGGGCCAAACGCGGGTGAAGGTACCCGCACACGAAGCGCTGGATATGAAGCCGAACGATCTGATTGCCCTCAACCGAAAAACCCGCCAGCTTACCCGCCAAACCGTCCAGGCCGACCACTACTCTTCCTGGCGTAACTACCAGTTGGTCTTTGAAAGTACCCCGGTGCGGGAAATCCTGCAACGGGTGGAAGATACCTACGGCCTGCGGGTACTACTGCCCGACACCACGCTGGCCAACCGGCGGCTGAGTGGTACGGTGCCCAGCCAGGATTACCGGGTACTTCTTGCCACCGTCGCCACGCTCCTCAACGCCCACCTGGTGGAAAACCCGGATCACTCGCTTGAAATTCGTCCTAACCCTTAACTTTTTTTATACTTTACTATCTTAACTAAACCCATGCAAAAAAAATCTACCAATCTACTTCCCCAGATCCGCGCGCTGGGGCTGGCCGCCGGGGTACTTTTGAGTGCACAAAGTACCTTTGGGCAGGCGATTATGGCTTCTTCGCAGGAAGTGTCGTCCTCTCCGCAGAAAGGTACCCGCTCGCTGAAAACCATCCTGACCGAGCTGGGAACTACCTACCAGGTCAATATCATGTACGAAGAGTCGCAGATCAGCGGCAAGTACCTGGCCTATCCGCTGCCCAAACAACCCAAAGTAGAGCGAGCCCTCGACCTCGTGCTACGAGACCTGGGCCTCAAGTATAAAAAAGTGGACGACGGCGTGTACGCCATCCTGCCCGTTCGGAAAGAAGCGAAAAAAGTACCCGTACTACCTACCCCCAGCTCCCAGAGCTCGGTCGAACCACGTCCCGAAAGTACCCTGCGCGCCCTGGATGTGGCCGTCAATGGCGTGGTGAACGATGACAAGGGCGTGGGTATACCCGGCGTGAGTGTGCTGCTGAAAGGAGGTACCCAAGGTACCACTACCAACGCCGATGGCGCTTTTTCGCTTACCCTGCCCGATGCCAACGGTACGCTGGTGTTCTCCTCCATCGGCTTCGAGACGCTGGAAGTACCCCTCATCGGCCGCTCCAGCCTCACCGTACAGCTCCGGCCGGACGTGAAAGCGCTGAGCGAAGTGGTGGTGGTGGGTTACGGTACCCAAAAGAAAGTCAACGTGACGGGCTCGGTGGCGACCGTCGATGAGAAATTCCTGGCCAACCGCCCCCTGACGAACTCGGAGCAAGCCCTGCAAGGGATACTGGGCGTGTACGTCAACCAGCCCACCGCCCAGCCCGGTGCCGACGGGGCCAACATCCGGATTCGGGGCTTAGGTACCTTGGGCAGCAACGACCCGCTGGTCCTGGTAGACGGGATTGCGTACAGCCTGCGCGACATCAACCCCAACGACATTGAGAGCATTTCGGTCCTGAAAGACGCCGCTTCGGCGGCCATTTATGGCAACCGCGCCGCCAACGGCGTGATCCTGATCAAAACCAAGTCGGGTCAGAAGGGGAAGCTCAAGGTAGATTACAACAACTACGTGGGTTTTCAGCGGGTCACCTACCTGCCCGACGCCGTATTCAACTCCGTGGAGTACATGGAGGGCAAAAACCGCGCCCTGGCCAATGAAGGCAAACAACCCGAGTACTCGCAGGCCACGATCGACGAGTTTCGTAACAACCCCAACAATCCCGAGGTATATCCCAACACCAACTGGTTCGACGTACTTTTCAGCCGTGCGCCCATGCAGGAGCACAACCTCCGGTTCTCGGGCGGCAGCGACCGCACTACCTTCTCGATCTCGGCCGGGTACCTCAACCAGCAGGGCATCCTGATGGGCTCCGACGCCCGCAAGTACTCGATCGGTTCGTCCATTACCTCGGAAGTTTCCAAACGCCTCAAAATGGGTCTGAACCTCTCGGGTACCTACTGGGACCGTAACGAGAGCGTGATCGGCAACGACTACCTCATGAACCAGATCTACCGGGTACTACCCACGCAGCCTACTCTCATGAGCGACGGCCGCTACGCCGACACCTGGGTACGTACGCCGGGCCACAACCTCTTCCGCAACCCCATCGCCCTGGCTACGGAAGGTTCTAACAACAACGCGACCATGCGCATGCTCGCCAACCTGTTTGCCGAGTACCGCCTGCCGTTCGATCTGACCTACAAAGTGAATGTGGCCATCAACTACTTCAACGGCATCCAGTCGCGCTTCGTCCCGCTCGTAACCAAGTTCGAGCCCAAGAGCGGCGTTACGACGCCCATCGACTTCAACGGCATGCCGCGCAGCGCCTACCGCGCCCAAAACGGCGAAATGAACCTGACGATGTTTCATACGCTGAACTACCAGAAGCAGCTGGGCGCTCACCAGCTAGGCGGCTTGCTGGGCTATAGTGCAGAGTCGTTCTACAATTCCAACTTCAACGCTTACCGCGAAGGGTACTTTGGCAACGAACTGACTGAACTGAACGCGGGTTCGCTGAACCCGCAGGTCAATGGTGGTTCGGGGCGCAACCGGCTGCTGTCGTACTTTGGGCGCTTGAACTACAACTACCTCGAAAAGTACCTCCTGGAGTTCAACTTCCGCAACGACGGCTCCTCGCGCTTCGCGGCGGGCAACCGCTGGGGCTTCTTCCCTTCGGTGTCGGCGGGCTGGCGGCTCAGCGAGGAAGAATTCCTTAAAAACGTAGCCGCCGTATCCAACCTGAAGCTCCGCGCCTCCTGGGGCCGCCTGGGCAACCAGGAAATTTCCGCCTTCAGCTTTGTCAATGCCGTGTCCATTGGCCGAGGCTTAGACTATACCTTTAACAACCAGATTGCCGCCGGGGCAGCCGTGAACTCCTTCAGCGACCCGAACATTTCCTGGGAAACGACCACCATCACCAACCTGGGGCTGGACGCCGGGCTGTTTTCCAACAAGCTCAACCTGGAGCTGGAGTGGTACGAAAAGCTCACTTCGGGCATTTTGCAGGGAGTCACCATCCCGGACCAGATCGGGAAACTCGACGGTCCTGTTCAGAACGTCGGCGACGTGCGCAACCGGGGGATCGAGCTCACGATCACTCACCGCAGCAAGCTAGGAAAGGAGTTTGAGTACAACGCAGGCTTCAACGTAGCTTACAACCGCAACGAGGTAACCAATCTGGGCGGACAGGTACTTTACGGCAGCAACACCATTACACAGGAGGGGTCCCCCATCCGCTCGTACTACCTGCTGGAGGCCGAGGGTATTTTCCAAAACGAGGAAGAAATCAAAGCACACGCCTTCCAGAACAACGCCACCAAGCCCGGCGACATCAAGTACCGCGACGTGGACGGCAACGGCATCATCGACAACAACGACCGCGTGATCACGGGCCGCTCGTTTCCGGAGTATACCTACAGCTTCACGCTGGGAGCCAACTACAAAGGCTTCGATTTTTCGACGCTCTTCAACGGCATTGCCAACGTCGATACCTACGTAACGCACAACTACGCCCAGCCCTACAACAACGGCGCGGGCGTGACCCGCGAGTGGCTCACCGACTCCTGGACGCCCGAGAACCCCAACGCCCGCCTGCCGCGCCTCACCACGGCTACCGGGTACCCGCAAAACTTCCAGAACTCGACCTTCTGGCTGCAGGATATTTCGTACCTCCGGCTCAAAAACATCCAGCTGGGCTACACCCTGCCCACGGCCCTCACCCAGCGCGTGGGCATCAGCCGGGCGCGGGTTTACGTCAACGGACAGAACGTGCTGACGTTCTCGGACTACACCCTGACCGATCCCGAGCGCGGGAAGCTGTACGGTACGCTGTTTGAGTACCCCTCGGCCAAAACCTACACGGCGGGCCTCAGTATTACTTTTTAACCCTGACTCATCCCATGAAAAGATACCTTTCACTTCTCCTAGCCGGACTCGCCGGGCTCAGCAGCTGCCAGGAATCCTACCTGGACCTAAAGCCTACCGACCGCTACACCGAGCAGAATTTCTGGCAAAACGAGGAGCACGCGCTGGCCGGTCTCAACGGTACCTACCGCGCCCTCACCGACGACTTTCTCTACGGCTCGGACTCACCCTTTTTGCTCGAAGCGCTGTCGCCCAATGCCTACAACTACGGCAATACCAAAGGCTTCAACATCATTGCCAAGGGCAACCACGACGCCAACAATTCCAGCGTGATCAACAACCGCTGGGGCTCCAACTACCGGGGCATTGGCCGGGCCAACAACCTGCTGGCCAACCTGGGGCCCATTCCGATGGACGAAGCCCTGAAAAAACGGATTCGGGGCGAGGCGCTGTTTCTGCGGGCTCTGTTTTACTTCGATCTGCTGAACCTTTACGGCGGGGTACCTTTGATTTTGGATAGACCCCTGCTGGAGCAAGGTACCTACCCACGCAACAGCGCCGACGAAATACGTACGCAGATCCTGAAAGACCTGGACGAAGCCGCGGCTTCGCTCCCCCTTTCGTTCACAGGAGCCAACAAAGGCCGGGCCACCAAAGGTGCCGCCCTGGCCCTAAAAGCCCGGGTACTTCTCTACCACCAGCAGTGGGCCGCCGCCGCCGAAGCCGCCAAGGCCGTGATGGACCAGGGTACCCACCAGCTTTTCCCCGACTACCGCGGTCTTTTTTACCTGGAAAACGAAGGGAATGCGGAGGTCGTTTTTGACGTGCAATTCAAATTTCCGGAGGTGGGCAATAGCTACGACATCAATTTTCAGTTGTACGAAAATTCGGTTCCCCTGCCCGATCTGGTCAACGCCTACCTCATGACCGACGGAAAATCCATTACGGAGTCGCCCCTCTACGACCCGGCCAAGCCCTACGAAAACCGCGATCCGCGCCTGAAGGCAACCATCATAACACCCGGCAGCCAGTTTGCCGGTGCGCCCGTGACCGCGACGACCTTCGTCCAGACGGGTTTTTCCCAGAAAAAGTACTCCGTTTATAAAGACGACGTCAAACCGGTCGAACTTCTCACCAGCGGCAAATCGGAGCTGAATTTTATGTACATTCGCTACGCCGACGTGTTGCTGATGTACGCCGAAGCCAAGAACGAAGCTAGCGGCCCGGACGCCTCGGTGTACGAAGCCCTCAACAAAATAAGAACCCGCGCCAAAATGCCCCCGGTGGCCGAAGGGCTTTCCAAGGAGCAACTGCGGCAGGTGATCCGCCACGAGCGGCGCATCGAGCTGGCCGGGGAGTCGCTGTACTACCACGACATCCGTCGCTGGAAAATCGCCGAGAACGTGATGAATACCAACCTGTACAACCACCGCAACCAGGTCATCGACTCGCGGGTGTTTAACGCCTCGCGTGACTACCTCTGGCCGATTCCGTCGGTGGCCATTCAGAACAATCCGGTGCTGGCTCAGAACCCCGGCTACGGAAAATAGGCATGTCTGACGGAAGGGCTGTTTCAAAAAGTTGGCCATTGGGTTTCCCCTTTTGAAACAGCCCTTTTTTTATTATTTCAAAGTACCTATGAACAAGTTCGTTTCCTGCTTCCTCCTTCTCCTTACCGCTCTCCCGCTCTGGGCGCAAAAAAGTACCCAACCCAACATTATATACATCTTCGTCGATGACCTCGGCTACGCCGAACTGGGTAGTTACGGACAAACCAAAATCCGGACACCCCACCTCGACCAACTGGCCCGGGAAGGGATGCGGTTTACCCAACACTACGCCAGTACGCCGGTCTGTGCGCCTTCGCGCTGTCAGCTGCTCACGGGCAAGCACAGCGGCCACTCCTACATCCGGGGCAACTACGAGCTCGGCGGGGCCGCCGACTCCCTGGAAGCGGGCCAGATGCCCCTGCACGCCAACGCCTTCACGCTGGGTCACCTGATGCAGCAAGCCGGGTACCGCACGGCCTGCATCGGGAAGTGGGGACTGGGTATGCACAATACCACCGGCAACCCCAACCGCCAGGGCTTTGGGTACTTTTACGGGTACCTGGACCAAAAACAGGCGCACAATCACTACCCTACGCACCTCTGGGAAAACGACCGCTGGGATACGCTCCGCAACCCGGTCTTCGACGTACACCGGCCTTTCCCTAAAAATATTCCCGAAGACGAGGCCTTTGCCTACTACCGGCAAGGCCAGGACTACGCCCTGGATAAAATGGCCGAAAAAGCCCAGCGCTTCATTGCCGAGAGCAAACCCAAAGGTACCCAGCCGTTCTTCCTGTACCTCACCTTCACGGCTCCGCACGTGTCGCTGCAAGCGCCCCCGGCGGCCATCCAGGAGTACCTGGGGCAATTTCCCGAGCAACCCTACTACGGCGAAAAATCCTACGCCGCAACAAGGTACCCCCGCGCTACCTACGCCGCCATGATTACCTATATGGATAAAAAAATTGGCGAGCTCCTGGCGCAGCTCAAGGCGCAGGGGATCGACGAGAATACGTTGGTGATTTTTTCGAGCGACAACGGTACCACCTCCATGGGCGGCACCGACTACGCCTACTTCGAAAGCGTAGGCCCGTTGCGCGGCCTGAAAATGGACGTCTACGAGGGGGGAATCCGGATGCCCATGCTGGCGCGCTGGCCGGGCAAGATTCCCTCCGGGCGGGTCACGGATCACATTTCGGCGCAGTACGACGTCATGGCTACCTTCTGCGAGCTGCTGGGCGTGCGCCCGCCCGAAACCGACGGCATCTCGTTTTTACCTACCTTACTGGGAAAAGCCTCCCGGCAGCAACCGCACGAGTACCTATACTTTGAGTACCCCGAGCGGGGCGGGCAGGTGGCCGTCCGGATGGGCAATTGGAAGGGCGTCAAACGCGACCTGCGCACCAACCGGCAGGTACCTTGGGAAATTTACGATCTCTCGCAGGATATTTCCGAAAGCCGCAACCTGGCAGCGCAGCATCCCGAGCTGGCCGCCCGCTTTGAGGCCATCGTACAGCGCGAACACCAGCCTACCCACATCCGGGAGTGGGAATTCATCAATCCAAAATTCAAGTAAGCATGGTTTTGCCCCAAAAGTACCTTAAGTACCTGGCGTGTCTTTTCATCCCAATCACCTTTCTAAGTACCTCGGCGCGGAGCCAGTCAACGACGCGTCCCAATATTGTCTGGATCGTTTCTGACGACCTGGGCGTGGAGCTTAGTTGCTACGGCGACCCGTACGTAGCCACGCCGCACGTTGACCGCCTGGCCCGCGAGGGCGTGCGCTTTACCAATGCCCAGGCCGTGGCTCCCGTGTGCTCGCCCAGCCGCTCGGCGTTCATGACTGGCATGTACCCCCAGGTAATCGGGAGCCAGCACCACCGCACCGTCGACCGCCAGCCGCTGCCCGCGCCGGTGCGGCCCATCACGGAGTACTTTCGCGAAGCGGGTTACTACGTCTGTAACGGCGACGCCCGCGCGGCCCTCAAAAAGCCGGGCAAAACAGATTTTAATTTTGCCGGAGAAAACTTCTTCGACGGTTCCGATTGGAGCGGCCGCCAGCCCGGTCAGCCGTTTTTTGCCCAGGTTCAGATCTTTCAGCCGCACCGCGCTTTTCAGCACGACCCGGCCCGGCCCATCCCGTATGCCAACCTGAAGCTCCCACCCTACTACCCCGAGCACCCGCTGGCCCAGTGGGACTGGGCCATGTACCTGGAGTCGGTGCAGCGCATGGACCAGCAGGTGGGTGAGGTACTTGAGCGGTTGGAAAAGGAGGGTATTCTGGACAATACCATCATCATTTTCTTCGGCGACCACGGTCGGCCGCACGTGCGCGACAAGCAGTTTCTCTACGAAGGCGGCACGCATATCCCGCTGGTAGTGCGCTTTCCGGACCAGCGCCGGGCGGGCTCGGTGCGCTCCGAACTCATCGCCACAACCGATCTCCCCGCCACCTCCCTGGCGCTGGCGGGCTTGCCCGTACCGGCCCACCTCATGGGCAAAGACATTTTTGACCGGCGCTTCAAACGCCGCCAGCTGGTACTGGCCACCGACCGCAAGGACGAAACCGTAGACCGCATCCGGGGCGTGCGCGAAACCCGCTACAAGTACCTCCGGAACTACTACCCCGAGCGCCCCTACATGCAGCCCAACCAGTACAAGCGCTACGAGTACCCGGTGTACCCGCTGCTTTTTGAACTACAAAAAGCCGGTAAACTCACGCCCGAACAGCAGCTCTTTATGGCCGAGAAACGCCCCGCCGAGGAGCTGTACGACCTCCAAAACGACCCCTACGAACTCCGTAACCTGGCCGCCGACCCCAAGTACCTCAAACACCTCCGACGCCTGCGCCAAGCCTGCGACGACTGGGTGGCTACCTATGACCAAAGTACCTACCCGGAGCCCGACGAGGTACTTCAAAAAGTCCAGAAACAAATGGATACCTACTACTCCGAGCGCGCCCGACGCCTGGGTGAACCCTACGGTACCTCCGACGCCGAGCTGCTGGACTATTGGCTGAAACAGATGAAGCAGCCTTAGGCAGGTACCTGCCCGAGGTACTTTAGTGAGGATAATTTCTAAATAAACGTGACTGGTGAGCTTGGCTGAATGACCCTGCCTTGACTAAGTGCCGTAGCCACGCGGTATCCATCCATAACTTGTATCTACAAGCATTTGACCGCTACTTGGCCAATCAGCGCATTATTTACGTTAAAATAAAGGATTAGTTGGTCGATTGGCGGGAGAAGCCGATCAGGAGCGCGCCGCCGATCATCAGCAAAATACCGACGATGACCTGCCAGTTGAGGCGCTCTTTGAGAAAAAATATGGCGAACGCAACGGCAAAAACCAGCGACAGCCTTTCCAGCGAGCTCACCAGCGAGGCATCACCCAGCTTGAGGGCCCGAAAGGAAAAAAGGGATGAAAGCGTAGTGGCAACACCCGCCCCCAGGAGAAAAAACCAGGTCTTTTTGTCGATGCTGGCAATCTGAGAAGCCTCTTTTTGCCATAGTACCGCCGTCCAGGAAATGAGTAGAATCAAAATGGATTGTAGCGCAAACGCCAGGGTCGAGTTCATATTTTTCACCCCAGCCTTGGAAAGTACCACAGCCGCACCAGCCGATACGGCGGCCAAAAGAGCAAATACGATCCACATAAGCTATTGGGTAGTTGGAGATTAAAGCGAACAAGTACCTGTAATAATAAGAAGCAAAAAATATAAAGCGGCCAGCACTCCCTCCTCGTTCCTGCTACTGCTCCGTCGGCTGGCCGCTTTATATTTTTTTTCTAAAAGTACCGTACCAGGCCGGGAGACAAAGTACCTTTTAGAAGGGGAACACACGCCGCCAGCGTTCATTTTTTCATTAACTTTGCGGGAATTTTCAGTAGCCGTATTCCCAACCAAGCGATCAATGACCTCTCACCAAATTCGACAGGCTTTTTTGGATTTCTTCCAAAGTAAGGAGCATTTGATAGTACCTTCCGCCCCGTTAGTGGCCAAGAATGACCCCACGCTGATGTTTAATAACTCCGGCATGGCGCAGTTCAAAGACTACTTCCTGGGCAATGGTACCCCACCCGCCCGGCGCATTGCCGACACGCAAAAATGCCTGCGGGTGTCGGGCAAGCACAATGATCTGGAAGATGTGGGCTTCGACACCTACCACCACACCATGTTCGAGATGCTGGGAAACTGGTCGTTTGGTGATTATTTCAAGAAAGAAGCCATTACCTGGGCCTGGGAACTGCTCACGGACGTGTACCAACTACCCAAGGACCGGCTGTACGTGTCGGTGTTTGAGGGTGACGCCAAAGACGGGGTACCTTTCGACCAGGAAGCCTGGGATTTGTGGAAACCCATTGTGGGCGAAGAACGCATTATTTTGGGGAATAAAAAGGATAATTTTTGGGAAATGGGGGATACAGGCCCCTGCGGGCCCTGCTCGGAAATTCACGTGGACCTGCGCCCGCAGGCTGACGTGGATCAAGTACCGGGGAAGTCGCTGGTCAATAACGATCACCCGCAGGTCGTGGAGATCTGGAACCTGGTCTTCATGCAGTTTGAGCGCAAGGCCGACGGCTCGCTCATCCCGTTGCCCGCCCGACACGTGGATACCGGCATGGGCTTCGAGCGCCTGTGCATGGCCATTCAGGGCAAGATGTCCAACTACGATACCGACGTGTTCCAGAACACCATTCAGGTGATCGAGACATTATCGGGTAAAACCTACGGCAGCGACGAGGGCCCTTTTGCCCGCCTGGCCGACATCGCCATGCGCGTTATTGCTGACCACCTGCGGGCGGTGTCGTTTGCCATTACCGACGGCCAATTACCCTCCAACGTCAAAGCAGGCTACGTGATCCGCCGTATTTTGCGCCGGGCCGTACGCTACGGGTACTCGTACCTGGGCTTTACGGAGCCTTTTCTCCACCAGCTGGTACCTACCCTGGCCGAGCAGTTCAAGGACGTTTTCTCCGAACTGAAAGCCCAGGAAGACTTTGTGTCCAGGGTGATTCTGGAGGAAGAGCGTAGCTTCCTGCGCACGCTGGAGTCGGGCCTGAAGCGGCTGGATGTGATCACGGCACACCTGACCGAAACCCAGCAGGATACCATTGCCGGGGACGAGGTGTTCGAGCTCAGCGATACCTTCGGCTTCCCCGTCGACCTCACCGCGCTCATTGCCCGCGAAAAGGGTTTCCAGATCGACGAAGAAGGTTTTCAGAAAGCCCTGGCCGAACAAAAAGCCCGCTCCCGGCAGGATGCCGCCAAGGAAGCCACCGACTGGGTAGAGCTACGCGAAAGCGACGGCGTGGAGTTTTTAGGCTACGACATGCCCGAAACCCACAGCCAGATCGTGAAGTACCGGAAGGTGAAAACCAAAACCGGTGAAGAGTACCACATCGTACTGGATCGTACGCCCTTCTACGCCGAAATGGGCGGACAGGTAGGTGACACCGGTACCCTAGAGTGGACCGTGAACGGCCAGCCGCAGGAGGTAAAGATTGTGGATACCAAGAAGGAAAACGACCTGTTTGTGCACATCTCGCACGATAAAAACCTGGACGAAGCCCTGACGCAGGCGGAGGTAATATTGGCGCGCATTAATACCGACCGCCGCGAAAAAATCATGGCCAACCACACGGCCACGCACCTGATGCTGTCGGCCATGCGCGAGGTATTAGGCAGCCACGTGGGGCAAAAGGGATCTTTCCTCAACGACGAGGTACTTCGCTTCGACTTCTCGCACTTCGCCAAAGTGACCGACGAAGAGCTTCGGCACATCGAAGACCGGGTGAACGAAAAAATACGCGAAAATATCCCGCTCGACGAACGCCGCAACGTACCCATCCAGCAGGCGCTGGAGCTGGGCGCTACGGCTACCTTCGGCGAGAAGTACGGGGACTTTGTGCGGGTCATTGTTTTTGATCCCGCCTTTTCGCTGGAACTGTGCGGAGGTACCCACGTACCCGCCACCGGCGAAATCGGGCTGTTCAAATTCATCTCGGAAGGCTCGGTATCGGCCGGTGTACGCCGGGTAGAGGCCATCACCGGTGAGAAAGCCCTGGCGCTGATGCGCCAGCAGGAAGAAACGCTCCTGCGGCTCCGGGATTTGCTCAAAGCTCCTAAAGATGTGGTGAAAGCCGTAGAAAGCCTGCTGGAAGAGCGCACGGCCCTGCAAAAACGCATCGAGGTACTTGAAAATGAAAAAATACAGCAGCTCAAAACGCAGCTCATGGGTCGGGTGCAAACCGTCAATGGAGCGAACCTGATCATAGAAAAAGTAGAAGTACCCACGGCTGACGCCCTGAAACAGCTCGCCTACGCGCTGCGCCCGCAGGTAGACAACCTCATAGCGGTACTTGCCACCGACATCCAGGGAAAACCCCAGCTGGCCGTGTACATCGCCGAAGAGTTAGTGAAAGAAAAAGGCCTGCACGCGGGCCAGATTGTAAAGGAGCTGGCCAAGGAAATCCGGGGCGGCGGCGGCGGGCAGCCCTTCTTTGCTACCGCTGGAGGTACCGACGCCAGCGGACTGGATCGCGCGCTGGCCAAAGCATCAAGTCTATTTTAAAAGTACCTTTTTTTCCTATCCCAGGTACCTTTCCTGAGGGCCAAATCCCTTCTTGCTTTCGTGAGAAGGGATTTTTGTTTCTTTTTGACAAAACTACGCTGGGTAATTTTCGCCCCACAATCCCTCATTATCCAACTTGCGTTTTAGTCTGCATCCTACCCCACCGTTGATTACCAAGCCATTACTCTTTTTGTTAACTTAGGTTACTCCCTTGGAATGCAAATTGAGGAGCCTGTATGAAATAATTATTTATCACTATGGATACCAAAAAGCTATTCGCCATTCTGCTGACCATTTTGGGGATTGGAGGGCTGGTATATACCGCCGTACAAATCCTCGA
Source organism: Rhabdobacter roseus (assembly GCF_014202275.1). Lineage (GTDB taxonomy): Bacteria > Bacteroidota > Bacteroidia > Cytophagales > Spirosomataceae > Rhabdobacter > Rhabdobacter roseus. The sequence goes on from NZ_JACHGF010000002.1 coordinate 823,053, forward strand.
CAGCCAGCCGAACAGTTTCAAAACGCTACTCGTGGTCGGAATTTTGGGACTTATCTTTTTCTCTTCGGGCATCAAGCTCCTTACCTCCATCCGCGATGCCTAATTACCTTTTTTCGCAGCCAGTACCTTCATTATTTTACACTTTACCTATCTGATTTTTTTTATGAAAAAACCGCTCTTTATACTTGTCGCTCTGCTGGGTACTTTTCAAGTAATGGCCCAGGAAAATGTATCCATTGGCCCCATGGTGGGCGTTTCGATCGCCAACCTGCGCGGCGACGTAGCCAATACCGACTGGAAGCCCGGCCTGACCGTCGGTGGCTTTTACAATTATAGCTCCCAAAGCGGCTTTGGTTTTACCGGCCAGCTACTCTACACGCAAATGGGCGCACACATCAATAACAAGACCAACCAGGTCAATCTCAACTACCTACAAGTACCTCTCTTTGCTACTTTTTACTTTGGTCGGCTGGGGAGCTCCCTGCGTCCTAAGATATTTCTGGGGCCCACGGCTAACTTCCTGCTCAATGCCAAAGACAAAGACGGCAACAACATCAACGGCGACAGCAACAACCGAAACTACCGGACTTTTGACTTAGGCCTGGCGGCGGGTGCGGGGCTCAACTACCAGATGCAGAATAAAATCTGGCTTAATCTGGACGTACGCTACGGCTTAGGGTTGCTGGACATTACCCGTACGGATGCCACCACCATCATGAACAACAACTGGGGTATCAACCTGGGCGTGAGCTTCCCGCTAGGTACCTATGACCGCAACAGCGGGCGACTAAGGACGAGGTAGTTTGACCGCGCCCATAGGATCCAAAAAAACGAAAGAGGTGTGCACGTCAGCACGCCTCTTTTTGTATTCATACTTACCTACACGCAGCACCTGTGGACCAAAAAAGCTATTGCTATCATTAATAGTAAGTACCTTTGTATAGACATAGCCTATAACCACAGTAGTCGTGTGCAGCCAAGAAACCTAAAAAAAGTACCCCTTCCATGAACATTCAGCAGCTGGAATACATCGTGGCCCTGGATCAGCACCGGCATTTTGTGCAAGCGGCGGAGCACTGCTTCGTGACCCAGCCCACGTTGTCTATGATGATCAAAAAGCTGGAAGAAGAGTTAAACGTCAAGATTTTTGACCGCACCAAGCAGCCCATCGTCCCGACGGCCATCGGGCGGCAGCTGATTGACCAGGCGCGGGTACTTTTGCGGGAAGCCCGTCGGCTCGAGGAAATGGCCAAACAGTACAACGGCGACCTGTCGGGCGAGCTGCACATTGGGGTCATTCCTACCATTGCTTCCTACCTGCTCCCGGCTTTTGTGCAGTCTTTTATCCAGGAGCACCCTGCCATTCGCCTGCGGGTATCTGAGATGATCACGGAGCGGATTATACGCGAACTAAAAATGGGAAACCTTGACGTAGGCATTGTGGCCTCGGCCGCCGACGAAGCTACCCTGCGAGAAATCCCCCTTTACCGGGAGCGCTTCTTTGCTTTTGTCTCGGAAGCCACGGCGCTTTTTGACAAGCAGTACATTCTGCCCACCGAGATAGACCCCAACGAACTCTGGCTGCTCGAAGAAGGCCACTGTTTCCGCACCCAGATCCAGAGCCTGTGCGAGCTAAGCAAGAACAGCCCGTCGGGTAATAGCTTTCAGTACCGCTCCGGCAGCATCGAAACGTTGATCCGGATGGTGGAGCGCAGCGGTGGGGTCACCATCATCCCGGAGCTGGCCATGCTGGATTTGTCAGAAGATCGAAAAAAATTCATCCGTAGCTTTCAGGCCCCGGTACCGGCGCGGGAAGTAGGCCTGGTAGTCAATCGCGAGCAGGTAAAAATGCACCTGATTGATCTGCTCCGGTCCACCATCCAGCGGGTAGTACCCCACCTGCCGTCCGACGAAGCACTACAGGTACTTTGAAGGGTACTTTGAGTACATTGACGCGGGCTATGAGATGAGTGATCATGAGTTGAATCAGTGCCATCGACACGCGGTATAACGCCATGATTTATAGCCACAAACATTCGACTACTACGCGGCCAAATAGCTCACTGTGCCCGTTAAATTAAGAAAGATTTGCCCAAAGTACCCTGGTTTGGGCGTCCCAGGGCAGGAAAACCTCCGGGCTATAAAAACAAGTACCCGGCCTATTGCGGCGGTTTGAATAATGGAGATTTATGAATAGTATTGAGCAAAAAAAATGACAGCCCGGCTCATAAATATGTATCCATTGGATACATGTTGGTGACGAATAGATTGAACAACCGAAACATTTAGCGGGTTGTAGTACCATATACCCTAACAGCATTGCAGAATGAAATTACTCTTAATTGAAGACGAACCCAACGTAGTTTCCATCATCCAGCGCGGATTAAGCGTTTCGGGCTATGAAATCAGTGTCGCCATGGATGGCAAATTAGGCCTGGAAATGGCCTTAGGGTTTGATTTTGATGTAGTCATTCTGGACCTGATGCTTCCCAAAATGAATGGCATGGAAGTGTGCCGGAATTTTCGAAAACAAAATACCCACACGCCCATTTTGATGCTCACGGCGCTTTCTACCACCGAGAACATCGTAACTGGCCTCGACTCCGGGGCCGATGACTACCTCACCAAGCCTTTTAAACTGGCCGAGCTCGAAGCGCGCATCCGGACCATCACCCGGCGCTCCAAAGATAAAAGTACCGAAGACACCAAGCTGCGGGTGGCCAATCTGGAGCTCGACCGGAATTCTAAGAGTGTTAAGCGCGACGAAGTAACGCTCAACCTCACCGCGACGGAGTTTCGGCTGCTCGAGTTTTTGCTGGTGAACCAGAGCAAGGTACTGACCCGCCTGGAAATTTTGGAGAATGTGTGGGATATTAACTTCAACCTGGGCACCAACGTAGTGGACGTATACATCAACTACTTGCGCAAAAAGGTTGATAACGACTTCATGCCCAAGCTCATCCATACGGTATATGGCATGGGGTACGTGCTGCGCCAATAGCTTCCCTTAGAATCAATTCGTAGGTACTTTATCGCTTCAGGTACCCAGGAGCATCCGCTCGCCGGGCCGCTTTCTGTGGCCTGCTGTGGCCTTTTATGCCTTGTATTAACCCAAATACAAGCAAGTACCCCTTCTTATATAGCCTCGACAAAGTTGATTTTGACTCTTCTTCTAATCCGGTTTTAATATTCCGCTTAGCGCATTATAATATTTCTCTCATCTGATTATAATCCTACTCTTATCTGAGCCTAATCCTTCCTGCGTAATCTTGCATAAGAAATAGTTTAAAATTCAAACATAACAGATATACGCATGAAAACCATCATCATTCCAGCTGATTTTACTACAAATTCGCTCAGTATTGCCGAAGCCGCGGTTCGTTCGTCCGACGAAAAATGCCGATTGGTATTCATCCATATGTTCCGCCTTCCGTCCGACATTCAGGATCTGCTGTTTTCGACCTACCGCAAAAAGGAAAGCGAACTAATCGGAGCCGACTTCCGGGAAGGCTGCCAAGAGCTGAAGGCGATGTTTGAGTACCGCGTCCATGACATCCAGATGGAATTCATCTACGGCAATACGCTGAGCCTGCTAAAAAGCCACCTGGATGCTTACCAAACTTCCCAGATCGCTTACTCGGAGGAGCTCGGTGTACAAGCTCTTTCCAAAACCAGCGTAGACATTCCGTCCATCCTTCACAAAACGGGGTACGAGCTATTAAACGTCGACGCGCTTCTGGAAACCAACGAGTACTTCACGAATAGTGAAAGCCACTCCTATGAGAACGCAGAAAAATCGAGTTAATACTAACTACCCCCGAATATGTTGTTAAAAAAGAATATTCCCTTCAAATACGTATTTGGGAAGATAAAATACGAGATCGTGGTCGTGACGCTGTACGGGATCGTGATTGAAATCATTTATCAGAATTTCCATATTACGAATATCTCGATCCCGATGACGGTACCTACGGTGCTAGGTACCATCCTGTCGTTGCTGCTGGCCTTTCGTTCCAACCAGGCCTACGACCGCTGGTGGGAAGCCCGGATCATCTGGGGAGCCATCGTGAACGACTCCCGTACGCTGGCGCGCCAGGTACTTTCGCTAGTCAATGACCAGTACAATAGCCAGGAAGTAGAAGGGTTCCGGGAGAAATTCATCAAACGCCAAATGGCCTGGTGCTACGCGCTGGGGCTTGAGCTGCGGGAAAAAGACCCGATTCCGACGATCAGTAAGTTTCTTTCCGAGGAAGAACTCACCTACCTGAAGCGCTATAATAATTCGCACGTAGCGCTGCTGGACCTGCACGCCAAGGACATCAACCTGGCCCTGCGGGAAGGATGGGTAAATAACTTTCAGCAAATTGAGCTGGACCGTACCCTGACCCGCCTCACCGACTCCATGGGGAAGTGCGAACGGATCAAGAACACGGTATTTCCGTCGACCTATAGCCTGTACACTCACCTGGCCCTGAACCTGTTTATCATCCTGCTGCCCTTTGGCCTGGTCGAATGGTTTGGCTTTATCATGGTGCCGGTACTGGTCGTGATTGCCGCCAGCTTCTTCCTGATCGAGAAAATGGCCATTCATTTGCAGGATCCTTTCGAGAATAAACCGACCGACACACCGGTACTTTCGATCTCACGGAATATCGAGCGCGACCTGCGGCAAATGCTCCAGGACAGCCAGGTACCTACGGCCTACGAATCCAAGGAGTTTTATATTTTGTAACACCTAATTCACTATACACTCAAGCCGGTCTTTTTCTTTTCCTGCACGCTTTCCTAAGCAGCAAGAAAAGCGGAAGACCGGCACTCTTTTTTTAGGTACTTCCAGGTTGTAACTTGCAACATCAGAATTCATCGCCGACCCTGTTTTCAAAGTACCTCGACTCATGCCTTACATTGATTATTACCAGATACTTGGCCTGGACAAAAAGGCCTCGGAGGCCGACATCAAAAAGGCCTACCGCAAGCTGGCCCGAAAGTACCACCCCGATCTGAACCCCAACGACAAAGAGGCCGAACAGAAATTTAAAGAAATCAACGAAGCCAACGAGGTACTCAGCGACCCGGAAAAACGCAAAAAATACGACCAGTACGGTAAAGACTGGCAGCACGCTGAGGAATTTGAAAAGGCCCGCCAGTCCCGAAGCCAAAGTACCGACTGGGGCGGCGGGTACTCGGGCGGGGGCGACTTTTCGGATTTCTTCGAATCTATGTTTGGTAGTGGCTTCGGGAGCAACGGCCCTCGCGGCCGATCCGTCAAGTACCGGGGGCAGGATTTCAACGCCGAGCTCCGGCTGGACTTACTCGACGCTTACCGTACTCACCCACGTACCCTCACCGTCAATGGCAAGAACATCCGGATCACGATTCCGGCGGGCATCGAAAACGGCCAAACCATCAAGATCGCGGGCTACGGCGGCGAGGGCCTCAACGGCGGCCCCCACGGAGATTTGTACCTGACCTTCCTGATCAACGAGCATCCCCGCTTCCGCCGCGTGGGCAACGACCTGTACACTACCCTGGAGCTGGATTTGTACACGGCAGTACTGGGGGGCGATCTTACCCTGGAAACCCTGGATGGCAAGGTGAAACTACCCGTGAAGCCCGAAACACAAAACGGAACCAGAATACGCCTGAAGGGAAAAGGATTTCCTATTTATAAACAGGAAGGCCAGTTTGGTGATTTATACGTTACCTACGAGCTCAGGATTCCGACGAATCTTACCGAAAAGCAAAAAGAGCTATTTACCGAATTATCCAAGTTGTAGAACCGAAGCATCATGGACACCCGAGCAGACCAACTTATCGCCATCGAAGAATTCTGCGCTTACTATAACGTAGAGCGTGCTTTTGTGAGCTCTGTGCACGAAATCGGACTCATCGAAGTCGTTCAGGAAGAAGGAAGCGCTTTTATTCCGCATGAAGCCTTACCCCAGCTGGAGCGCATCGTGCGGCTCCATCGTGAGCTCGAAATCAATACCGAAGGGATTGAGGCGATCATGCATCTCCTCAACCGGGTGGAGCGCTTGCAGCATGAAGTGGCGATCCTGCAACATCGCCTCCGGCAGTATGAGCTCTAGGCACCTATTAGGATACTTAACTACCTAATTTTAAATTATTTATCTTTAATAGTACACTAAAACAAATTTATAGACTACTTACTCCGTCCCGGCCCATGCTACCCCTAAACCTGAATTTATCCATTCCTTCTCCTCAAAAAAAATGGGTAGCCCACGCCGCCCGCCTCGGGCTGGTCGCCAACGGTGTGGTGTACCTGCTGCTGGGTGGCCTTACGTTCGCGGCGGCTTTTGAGCCCGGCCATAGCGGCGAGAACGGCAAGGTAGATACACTCGAATGGCTGGGCATGCGCACCTACTTCGGGCCTTTTTTTCTGGGTCTGGTCGGGATAGGGCTGCTGTGCTATGCCGTCTGGCGGCTCGTCGAGGGTTTCTTGGATAGCGAGCGGCTGGGTAACGGCCTGCAAGGGTTAGCGGTTCGGGCGGGCTTTCTGTTTACGGGCGGTGTATACGGGGTACTTAGCTACTTCGCCCTGCGGGCGGCCCTCAAGATCCGGAGCGGTCCGAACGGCGAGGAGAGCCAGAACCTACTCCAGAAAATAGTTGAAAACACCCTAGGCCAGTGGCTGGTAGGAGCCGTGGGCCTGGGTACCATCGCAATTGGACTCTACCAGCTTTACTTCGCCGCCTCGGGCAAGTACCGGAAATTCATCAACGAAACCAAGCTGGAACGCGAAGCCAAACGGGTACTGCTCAACACCGGCCTGGTAGGCTACGGAGCGCAGGGCGTGGTGTGGCTGGTGGTGGGGTACCTGATCGTCCACGCGGCGCTTACGTCCCGGGCGGGTGACGCCGGTAGTCTGTCGTCGGCCTTTGGCTTTATGAAAGCCACCTACGGGTCCTGGATGCTGGCCGTGGTGGCGGTGGGCATGGTGAGTTTTGGCATTTTCATGCTCATCCGAGCCCGTTACCAGCCCATCCGAACGCCCTAAACTCACAAAGCCGCGGAAACCCCGGCCGGGTAGTGTATCTTTGTTCGAAAAGTAGCTGACCTTGCCATGAAGTTTGAGGATTACCGACTCGCGCCCGAGATCAAAGAAAATTTAGCCCAGCTGGGATTTAAACGCCCCACGGACATCCAGTACAAGTCGATCCCGCCCATCCTGAAGGGCGAAGACGTGCTGGCCATCGCCCAGACGGGTACCGGCAAAACGGCCGCTTTTGCCATTCCGGTGGTCCATCTGCTGCACGAGCGTCGGCTGTCTACCCGCCCTGAGGGCATCAAATGCCTGGTGATGGTACCTACCCGCGAGCTGGCCTTGCAAATCACGGAGGTATTCGAGAAAATAGCCCGGCGGACGCGCGTCCGAACGCTCTGCGTCTTTGGGGGCGTGGAGCAGGCCCCGCAGATCGCCAAACTGGAAAAAGGCGTCGATATTTTGGTCACGACCCCTGGTCGGCTGTTTGACCTCGTGAGCCAGGGGCATATCCAGCTCCAGCGCGTGGAGGTACTAATTCTCGACGAAGCCGATCACATGCTGGACCTGGGCTTTATCAAGGACATCCGCGATATTCAGAAGCACCTACCCCGCCGCCGCCAAACGCTCTTCTTCTCGGCTACCATCGACGACCGTATCAAAAAGCTGGCCTATTCACTAGTTCACAACGCCATCCGTATCCAAATTGCCCCCGAAGATCCGGTAGCTAAAAACATCACCCACTCGGTGGCCTTTGTTGAGATGGACGACAAACGTTTTTTTCTGGAACGCGTCATTCAGGAAAATCCCGACAGCAAGATCCTCGTTTTTGTCCGGACCAAAGTACGGGCCGAGCGCGTGCACAAAGCGCTGGAACGCATGGAAATCAGCAGCCAAACGCTCCACGGCGATAAAGAGCAGGCCGACCGCCTCAAGGTACTCGACGCCTTCCGAAAGGGTGAGGTGAAGGTACTTGTGGCGACCGACGTCAGCGCCCGCGGCATCGACATTGCCCAGGTGGACTATGTCATCAACTACGACCTGCCCGAGCAGCCCGAAAACTACGTGCACCGGGTGGGGCGCACGGGCCGAGGTACCCAAAAGGGCCTGGCGGTGTCGTTTTGTAGTGAGGAAGAAAAGGCGCTGCTGGCCGAAATTGAAACCTACCTCACCAAGCCCATCAACGTGCTCGAAATTCCGAAGGGAGAGTACCACGCCACCATCGACTTTTCGCAAGACCAAACCTACGACCTCAAATCTCTGATGAAGGAAGTAGAAGCCTTCGAACTTGGCAAGAAGAAAAAACGGAAAAAGAAATAGGCAGCGAGCCGGACTGGCCTGCGTTTGACTAAGCTAGTTCGCGTTTGCAACGCAAATGGAGCTGGTTCGCGTTTGCAATGCGAACCCCAAGTACCCCTCACGAGCCATAAATTAATGCAGCTAACAAGTACCGGCAAGTACCCACCCGTCAAAGCTTCGTTCCTTTGATCAATACCGCCGCTGGAAGCTGGTTCGCGTTTGCAACGCGAACCCCAAGTACCCCTCGTCTGAGACGAGCCACATGCAGCAACAGGTAGTGGCCAAGTACCTGGCCCGTCAAAGCTTCATTCCATTGATCAATACCGCCGCTGGAAGCTGGTTCGCGTTTGCAACGCGAACCCCAAGTACCCCTCGTCTGAGACGAGCCACGTGCAGCAACAGGTAGCGGCCAAGTACCCCACCTGTCAAAGCTTCGTTCCTTTGATCAATACCGCCGCCCGGATCGACTGCTCTTTTAAGTGCAAAAACTGCTTCCGTTCTTCGTCAAGCATGAAGTTTTGAAAATCCGCTTCCGCTGCAAACTCCACCATGTGAATTTCGTAAGGCTGCTCCAGGGTACTTTCAATAAAGGTACTTTCCTCGGGCCGCAACCGGAACAGCAAGCGCCCGTTGTAGCGCGCAATGGCCGGAATCGCCACGGCTTCAAATTGCTCGAAAGCCTCTTCCTGGCCTTCTTTCAGGTAGATCAGTTGGGTAATGTAAATCATCTTTTTTCAGGATTGCTTTTATAAGGTACTTTGCAGGGCTTTGGCTAAGATTCACGTTACTGGGACAGGAAGCGTGCTGGTTTGCTTTTGTAGAATCGGTTAGTTTGCAATTTACAAAATAGGTTGGTTCGCGTTTGCAACGCGAACCCCCAGGTACCTCTCGTCTGCGACGAGCAGTCCAGCCAAAGTACCTCCGAGCCATAGCCCGGCCTTTACTCAAAAGTACCTTCTTTTCACAAAAATACGCGCTTCCGCAGTAGTCTATCCCGTCTTTTGGTGAGTAATATAATAAAAAGAAGAAGCAATTGACCAAGGTACCTGGGAGTACCTGCCTTTTTACACGTTTATGAATCTAGCTAGCGCGTTGAGCCTGCGCCAAAAACTGGCCAACGGACAAAACGTATACGGTACCTGTATCACCTCCAACGCCCCAATGTGGCCCGCTGCGCTTAGGCGCGTAGGGGTCGATTTTGTATTTCTGGACACGGAGCACATTCCGCTGGGTCGCCCCGAGCTAGCCACCCTGTGCCAGCTTTTCCGCGCCTACGGCATCGTGCCCATCGTCCGCATTCCCAGCCCCGACCCTTTCCTGGCCTGCCAGGCCATTGACGGCGGCGCGGGTGGCATTGTGGCTCCCTACCTGGAGTCCGTGGAGCAGATTCGGGAGCTGGTGGGTGCTACCAAGTACCGCCCTTTGAAGGGAGAAATCCTGGCTAAGTACCTGTCGGGAGCGGAGCCAGTACCCGCCGACCTGCAAAAGTACCTTGCCCACTACAACGGCGACACGCTCTGCATCGCCAACATCGAAAGCGTCCCCGCCCTCGAACGCCTCGACGAGCTATTGTCGGTAGCGGGCCTGGATGCCGTGTTCATTGGTCCGCATGATTTATCGGTGAGCATGGGGTTGCCCGAGCAGTACGACCACCCGGAGTTTGAACGCGCCGTCCGGACCATCATCCGCACGTGTCGCCAAAAGGGCCTTTCGGTGGGAATTCACTTCTCGCTGGAGCCCGAGCGCCAGGTCCAATGGATCAAAGAGGGGGCCAACATCGTGGTACATAGCTTCGACGTGGCCCTCTTCACCCAGCGCCTCAGCCACGACCTCAGCCTGATCCGCCAGGCCGTGGGCGACGAGGTACTTTCCAATTCCGTCGAAAATTTTATCGTATAACTGACTCTTCCTACTCCCATGAAATGTACCCTCAAAAACCTCCTGTTGCTTTGCGTGCTCGTGAGCTTCGGTTCCTGGACCGCCAAGCCAAAGTGGATTTCGTTGTTTAACGGCAAAGACCTCACGGGCTGGACCAGCCGCGGCGACGCCCGTTGGAGCGTGCGCAACGGGGTACTGGTGGGCGAAGACGGCCGCGGCCACCTGTACGCCGCCCCGGTGCTGAAAGACCTGGAAGTGAAGGGGGAATTTCGGATCAGTAGCCAGGGCAAGAGTGCCAACAGCGGCCTGTACGTGCGGGCCAACGAGCCCGCCGACAACCCCAACGGCTTTCCTCAGGGTTACGAAGCGCAGATTTGCCACACCCAAGACGCCCACACGGGCTGGCTCTGGAAGCCCGGCAAGCCCACGGGCCAGGCCTCGGCCCTGCTCACGAAGGACGACGAGTGGTTTCCGATGCGGGTACGGGCCGTGGGCAACACCCTCCAGATCTGGATCAAGGACCAGCTGGTGATGACGCACCAGGACGATGAATACCCGGAGGGAAAATTCGCGATTCAGTGCCACAACCCCGGCATGCGCGTCGAAGCCCGCAACCTTTACTACCAGGATTTGTCTAAGAAAAAATAACGGCGGCACTAAAGTACCCCTGTCACTAAAACAGCACAAGTACCCTCTGCCCCAAACCCACTGCCCTCTGCCACTTTACTGGCCCTATTTCTGAAGATTAAACCAAACGGCCATTTCGCTGGGGCCGCGGTTGCTCCAGGCGTAGTAGGGAATCAGCGTCAGGGGCGTGGGTCCGGTGGCTTGCAGCACCGTTACGCCCTCGAGCAGCTCACTGCGGTAGGTAGGTGTAAACGTTTGGTCAGCACGTACCGAAAGGCTCAGCGCCCGGCCTCCGTTGTCGGCTCCTTCGGCGCAGTACACCACGGGTCCCCGCTCAATGGCTACTTTACCTACGTTAGCCCGTACTTGCTCGTGCGCGACCATTTTCCGGACGGGCATGGCCAGTTGCAGCGTCACCACGTCGCCCGCTTTCCATTTGCGGTTTATTCTCAAGTACCCCTGTTCGGGCCGGGCCGGTACTTTCTTGCCGTTTATTTTTAGGTCAATCGCCAATTCCGGTTCCTGTAGATTTCGGTACAGATCGCCCGGCACCGGCTGCGCCGTAGCCCAGGCTGGTACCCTCAGCAATAGGGGAAATTCCGCCGTTTTTTCCGGCGCTACGGTGAGTTTGATGGTCCCCTCCCAGGGGTAGTTGGTTTCCTGGGTGAGTTTCACCGTCGTGGGGCCCAGGGGTACTTCTACCTCACTGGCTACGAAGTGATTCACCCGCAGCTCCAGCCCTCGGGTAGCGTACAGGTACCCCGGCAAGGAAGGCAAAAAACGCGTGACGTTGGAGGGGCAACAAGCGCAGGAATACCACGGCCAGCGCGCCGCCGCTACGCCCATGCCCCGGTCGTTGACGCCATTGGACGACATCGGATTGACGTAGAAAAACTTCGTCCCCTCCAGCGACATCCCGCCCAGAAAGGCGTTGTAAAGTACCCGCTCGAACACGTCGAGGTACTTGGTTTCACCGCTCAGCAGGTACATGCGGTGGCTCCAGAGCATGTTCGCAATGGCGGCACAGGTTTCGGCGTAGGCGCTGTCGTTGGGCAGCAGGTAGGCGTCGTCAAAGGCCTCGCCGTCGGCCCGGGCCCCTACCCCGCCCGTGATGTACTGCTTGCGCGTGGCCGCATCCTGCCAGATTTGCTCCGCCACCCGCCGGTAGGAGGTGTCGTTTTGGAGCAAAGCCAGATCCGCCAGGGCGGCGTAAAGGTACTGCGCCCGCACGGCGTGGCCCTGGGCTTCGGTCTGCTGCGCCACGGGTACCTGATCCTGGAAGTAGGTAGGTCCGAGCTGGTGGGCATCCAGGAAGAGCGGCCGCTTGTCAGAGCGGCCACGCATGTCTACAAAAAATTTCGCCAACTCCAGGTACTTGGGTTGGCCCGTAACTTGGTAAAGCTTCACCAGGCCGATCTCGATTTCTTCGTGGCCCGGCACTACCACCAGCTGGCCGGGCTTCGGTCCAATGGTCTCGATGAGGTGGTTGGCATTTTTGATCGCCACCTCCAGCAGCGAGCGCTTGCCAGTAGCCTCGTAGTGCGCCACGGCGGCTTCGTAGAGGTGACCCACGTTGTAGAGTTCGTGGCTTCCGTTCTCGAACGAATACGGGTGCGGCCCCGCAATCCAGTCTTTCAGACCGGTGCTGTCGCCGTAGATGGTCCGGATGGTGTACAAGTACCCGTTGGGTTGCTGGGCGGCAGCAAAGAGCGTGATGAGGCTATCGAGGTAGCGGTCCAGGGCGGGGTCGTAGTGGTTTTGGAGCGAATAGGCCGCCCCTTCCACCACCTTGAATACGTCGGAGTCGTCGAAGCGGGTACCTTGAAAAGTACCCTCCGCCAGCTTGCCCGCCACCGCGAAGTTATGGATGCGGCCTGTTTCCTCACACTGATGAAAAGCGTGGGGGATCGTGGCGGTGCGGGCCACCTCCAGGCGCGTGTGCCAAAAGCCGGGCCGGGTTTTGACCTGCTTGAGCGGCACGGCCCGCAACGTATCGGTGCGTTGGGCCTGACCCGGTAAGAAACAGAAGACGAGTAGAAAGAGGTAAAGGTACTTGGTCATGATTTGAAGAAATTGGCTTGAGGTAATTAGCACGCCAGGGTTCGTTCAAAAAGTTATGCCAGGGGTACTTTGAGAAGGTACTTCACTCGGGTCAAGTAGGCTGGGCCGTAGTTGCCAATAAAAACCTTTTTTAGCTTCTTGTAAATATAAAAAAGTTACTTACCTTTTGACCTCTATATCCAACCGAACCTATTTATACCTATGAAGCAACTATCAAGAGGTGTACTAGTGCTCCTGACCGTACTCCTCATCAGCTGCCCAGAGCCCAGAATGATGGGCCCGCTCTTTCATCTGGCAGATACGTATTGGCAACTGGAACGCGTGAAGATAGGCGACCAAGTACTGACCGCGGAAGAATTTGGCCAATCGCGTAAGCTGGCGATCAGAAGCGGACACCCTTTTCACTACCGCTTTTACCTCAATGACTCCCTCGAACAGGAGGTAGGTTTTTTAGATAATGGTTTTTTCGATCGAAATCGAAATACGCGGGATGAGTACATTTATTCCGGCAGAGACACCCGTACTTTTATCGACTACGGCTTTCGGCTGATCGTCACCGGCCCCAGCAAGCAAGCGGGCCCCAACCAAATCGAAATCAGCAACCTCATTCGCGGTGATTACACCCACGAAAAAGATACCATCCGGTACTTTTATCGGCCTACGGAGTCGTTTGAATGATTAGGAAGGTACCTTTCGTGCTCCTTTTGTGCGACCACGCTGTGGTCGGCCGGGAGTAGTGCGGGGCGGGGAATTCTATAAACGTGTGACCGCCCCTCGGTCAGCTTTGACCCTCCGATGGCAAATCAACAGTAGCTGCTCACCAATCTCCGCTACCGCCGGTTTGCAACCGAGTCGCTACAGCGCACCGGACGTTCGCCGGTGGTTAAAAATAATCCCAGTCTGTGACTACCTCACAACTTCATCGTCAGCGCCACGCGCTTACGCGTCTGGTCTCCAGCTACCGTCAGTTTGTCATCGGCGCAGGTCATTGAATTGAAGTTTTAAACGCAAATCTCCTTTTGACCTTCATTTTAAAACGAAGGTCAAAAAGAGTCGCAGACTATGATTATTTTCTACCACCGGTTACAAACCGGCGGTAGCTTTCAGCGGTAGCCATTACGGAAGCTCACTAAAGGGGATGGCGGGGGGAGTGGATAAGGTCGGGCGTTCGAACATTTCGCTGATTTTTGTATGCTCATTGAAAAATCCGCAGTTTTTCAGAAAGAAATAATTTCCCTGAAGCCCCCCGGCATAATCGAGCCGGTAGCCGGTGCGGGCCGTATTATCGGCGGTGAACCTTGCTTTGGTCAGCTCGGCCCAAGTACCCTGAGAGTCCCTGATCCACTGATTACCGAATAAAACCGACCGGGAAAGGTTGCCCGTAGCCGGGATAAAATTTTCGAGGAATGAATGCGTCCGCCTTAACCAAGAATGTGTTTTAGGGCGTTTAAAGCTAGCTATGAGCCACCAGGTATCGAGTTCCGGCGCAAAAAAGTAGGCTGTAAAAGTAGTGGTGCTGTCGCCGTTCGGCTTGCCCCGCAGCAGAAAGCGGTAGGTATTACCGGCTTTCCAGTTGAAGCGGAGGAAGCTCTGTCCCCCCGATCCCTCATTGCCAAACTCGCCGGTATATACATCTTCCCCTTTTTTGAGCATGACTATACGCTGGTCCGCAGGTATCTCTTTCGGGTTGTCGGTCTCAAACGGGCTCCAGACCGAAAACAACACCCGGCGTTCGGTGTCGGAGTTGACCTGTATTCCGAAATAGCCCTGAGCGAATCCGTTGGCCATATAGTAGGAACCGATCACGTCCTGTCCTTCCGGCACCGTTATTTCGTTGTAAAACCATTCGGCGTCGATGTCATCGGCGAAAGGGTAGTTAAGATGAACCGACGGCCCACGGCGCCCCCAGTAAAAGAAATTCCCTTCGTTGTTTTTGACAAAATGTACGGGATTATCGGCGTCGGAGAGCTGAATGTCTATACTTTTCAGGTTCCCAAAGCTGGCACCGGTCCTGGAGATACCCCGGATCGTGATTTTCTGGTAACCTCCGGCCCTGATATTAAACTCCCCAACAGGGATTGAGGAAAATCCCGGCTGGTCAAGTTGGATCCGTTGCTTCACGGATCCCAGCTCAAGCTCAATTTCACTGCTTCCTACCGGTACGGCGGCCACCAGTGCCAATTGAATTTTGGCGGGCTTCTCCAGGTGGAAGTAGGTCGTAACCAAACTGGACGCATTATCCCATTGCGATAGTCCGTCGGCATTTACCCTGGTTTCGAATGCCGGGGAAACCCAGGTATTGCCTCCCAAAGGGATGCTGTAGATTTGGGGAGCCTGGGCGTCGCATGCCAGAACCCTCAGGCCAAGCACCGTGGCGAGCAGGATTTCTGCTGGCCACGGCATCCAATTTGGTTTTACGTTTATCATCAGTATCATATAACTACCCCGCTACCGCCGGTTTGCAACCGGTGGTTAAAAATAATCCCAGTCTGCGACTACCCTCACAACTTCATCGTCAGCGCCACGCGTTTGCGGGCCTGATCTACCTCAAGTACCTTCACCGTGACCGTCTGCCGGAGCTTCACCACCTCGTTGGGGTCTTTGACAAAGTGGTTGGCCAATTGCGATACGTGTACGAGGCCATCCTGCTTTACCCCCACGTCCACAAAAGCGCCAAAAGCTGTGATGTTGGTGACGATGCCCGGCAGTACCATGCCCTCACGGAGGTCATCGACGCTCCGCACGCTGCGGTCAAAGGCGAAGACTTGCATGGGCGCACGCGGGTCACGGGCGGGCTTTTCGAGCTCGGCCATGATGTCGTGCAGTGTCGGGAGGCCCACGGTGTCCGAGACGTACTTGCTCAGGACTACCTGCTTGCGCAGCTCGGGCTTTTGCATGAGCTGTTGCACCGAAGTACCTACGTCCTGCGCCATGCGCTCCACCAGTTCGTAGCGCTCGGGGTGTACGGCGCTATTATCCAGCGGATTCTTGGCCTGATCGATGCGTAAAAAACCCGCCGCCTGCTCAAACGCTTTAGCACCCAGCCGAGGTACTTTCATAAGCTGCTTGCGGGAGTTAAAAGCGCCGTTTTGGGCGCGGTAGTCCACAATGTTTTGCGCCAGGGCCGGGCCCAGGCCCGACACGTACCGTAGCAAATGCTTGCTGGCGGTGTTGAGGTTCACGCCCACCTGGTTTACACAGCTTTCCACCACGGTGTCGAGGGTACTTTTAAGCGCCGACTGGTCTACGTCGTGCTGGTACTGCCCCACGCCAATGGACTTCGGGTCGATCTTCACAAGCTCGGCCAGCGGGTCCATGAGGCGACGACCGATGGAGATTGCGCCGCGCACGGTGACGTCCTTCTGCGGAAACTCCTCCCGCGCCACCTCCGAGGCCGAATAAATCGACGCGCCCTGCTCGCTCACCAGAAACAAGCCAATCGCTTCCTCCCGGCCCAAAGTACCCAGCTGCTTCCGCACAAAGTCCTCCGTTTCGCGGCCCGCCGTGCCGTTGCCCACCGCGATGGCCTCGACCTGGTACTTGTCGAGCCACTGACGCAGCGTGGCCTGCGCCTCGGCGGGCTTGTCAAAGGGATAAATCACGGTGTCGGCCAGCAAGGTGCCTTGCGCGTCCAGGGCGGTCATTTTGCAGCCGGTGCGGTAGCCGGGGTCGATGGCAAGTACCCTTTTTTGGCCCAGCGGCGAGGCCAGGAGCAGCTGCCGGAGGTTTTCGGCAAAAATCCAGATGGCGGATTGGTCCGCTTTTTCTTTGGAGAGCTTGGCAAACTCCGTTTCCAGGCTGGGTTTTAGCAGCCGCTTGTAGCTGTCTTTGGTAGCCAGCTCAATCTGCTCCTTGCTGCCGGGTAGCCCGCGCACAAACTGCCGCGAGAGGGTACTTAGGGCCTGCTCTTCGTCGGGCGATATATCCACGCTCAGGATGCCCTCCTCCTCGCCCCGCCGCAGGGCCAGCAGCCGATGCGACGGAATGCGCGCCAGCGGCTCCGAGAAATCGAAGTAATCGCGGTACTTGGCCCCTTCGTCCTCCTTTTTCTTTTTTACTTTGGACGTAATGACCGCGCTCCGTCCAAAAAGTACTCGCAGGCGGTTGCGGGCTTCGGCGTTTTCGTTGATCCACTCGGCCATGATGTCGCGGGCGCCTTGCAGGGCATCCTCCACCGAAGGTACCTGCGCGTTGACAAACGCCCGCGCCTTGCGCTCGGGATCGGCCTCGCCTCCTTTGAAAAGTACCTGCGCCAGCGGCTCCAGGCCCTTCTCGATGGCCATCGTGGCGCGGGTTTTGCGCTTTTGCTTGTAGGGCAGGTAAATATCTTCCAGTTCGGTGAGCGTAAAAACGCTCTCAATCTGCTGGCGCAGCGAGGGCGTGAGCTTGCCCTGCTCGTCAATGCTTTTCAGGATGGCCTCGCGGCGCTTTTCTACCTCCTGCTGCTTCTGATACGTATCTTTGATGTTGCCGATTTGTACTTCGTCGAGGCCACCGGTGGCTTCCTTGCGGTAACGCGACAGAAAAGGTACCGTAGCGCCTTCGTCCAGTAGTTGTATGGTGTTTCTAACCTGCTTTTCCGAAACGTTGGCTTCGCGGGCAATGAGCGTAAAATTCATGCGTGGGGGTACTTGGTGGTCATCAAATTTCAAAACAAGAGCTACAAAGCTACGTCCACCAAACCCCATTTACAAACCCGAAAGTACCCCGCCCCGCTAGGTGCCTGACGCCGAATCAAGTACCCAGCTGACTTCGTTACTCCACCCACTCCAGCTGCCCCGTTTCCAAAAGTACCAGGTACCCGCGCACCGTTGCGGCCCCCATGTCACGGTAGGCCTGCACCAGGCGGCGCAGCTGCCGACGGGCGTCGTCGTTGCCACTACCGGCCACGAAGAGCGCCAGCAACACGCTGCCGTCGGGCAGGGTGGCGGTGCGGTCGGCGCGGAGCATTTTGCCGCCGGGCAGCAGCAGCTCGCGCTGAAGTACCACCTGATTTTGCGGGTCGAAGAAGGGCCGCAGTTTGTCCAGGGCCAGTACCTTTTCCAGGGTGTGCTGCACGGTTCGGGCCTCGTGTTTTTCCACGATTCCTTCAGTGGTCAGCTTGCGCAGGGTCGTGGGTAGTTCGGCCGCCGAGGGCAACAACGACAACGCGTGCCGTACTTTTTGCAAATGATCTTTCTTTTTTTCAAAAGTATCTACGTCGAAAATCCGCTCGGCCAGGCGGCGCAGCCGCAGCGACTTGGTGCGGTCGGTGCTGATGAGGGTACTCAGGCGGTGGGGTATGGCTTCGCCGTCGCGGTGGGCGTGGCGCAACGGCCCGCTTCCCGGCGACAGCACGTAGCACGACTGCCCCTCCTGCCAGCCCGGCTCGGCGTCGGGATGGCCCAGGTAGTCGTAGAGCCAGCGGCTTACCTTGGAAGGTGCCCCGTACTTATTCCAGTCTTTTTCCTGCCGGGCCAGCAGGTACATGCGCTGGATGGGCCGCGTGAAGGCCACGTAGAGCAGGTTGAGGTTCTCAACCAGCGTGCGGGTTTTCTCGTCCTGGTACTGCGTTTTCAACCCCGTTTTGTCTAAGTCCGACACCACCGAAACGACCGAGCTGAGCATCCGACGGGTAAGTACCTCGCCCTCTTCGGTGGTTTCGGCCAGGGCCAGTTCCTGGTTCTTTATGGCTTCCAGATCCACCCAGAGACGGTCCAGCTGCGGGTTGGGCGTAAAGCTCCAGTGGGCGTAAGGCACGATCACGACTGGGTACTCCAGCCCCTTGGAGCGGTGGATGGTCGTGATGCGGAGAGCGTCGGCGTTGGCCGGGATGGTGATCGAAAGCTTGTCCTTGGCCGACTCCCAGTAGGTAAGGAAGTCGCCAAGGTGGTTGCTGCGCCGGGTTCCGAAGTCCAGTACTACGTCCAGGAACCGAAACAGGTAGGCGTTTTCGGTCTGGTGTTCGAATAGCCGAAATGACGTAATGAGCTGCTCACAAAGCTCGTACACGCTCAGCTGCCGCAGCCGAAACGCGTTTAGCTCCACACCCAGCTCCCCAAAGTACCTCACAAAAGTACCCAGGCCTTTCTCGGCGCACATGCTCCGGATGGCCTCGTGCTGCGCCGCCGTAGGTACCTGCTCCAGCACCACCTGGTGAAACAGGTAGGCCGCCTCGTAGCGGGCCAGGCGGTTATCCGAGGTGTGAAGTACCTTCATAAAAGCCACCAGCAGGCTTACCGAGCGCGCATAGGCCAGCGAGAGCGAGTCTTCCGAAATGAGCGGGTACCCTTTTTCGCGCAGGGCGTTGGCCAGGGTACGGGCCTCGTTTTTCTTGCGGCACAAAATGGCGATGTCGCGCCAGTGGTAGCCGCTGGCGCGCAATTCTTCGATGAGCTCCAGGGCGCGGCGCGTGATGGCATCCACGGCCAAAGTACCTTCGGGCGCTTCGTTTTCGTCGGTATTCATTTCCAGAAACTCCAGCTGCACGTGCCCGCCCGTAGGTACCTGGGGCGGAATTTCCTGCTGAAAATGCTCGTCGAAAATGGCACCAACCATTGGATGCTCGTTGGTAAGTTGCCGGGCCACAAAGGCAAAAAACTGGTTGTTGAACTCGGTGATTTCGCGGAAGCTGCGGCGGTTGGTACGCAGGTGGTCGGTGGTGAGGAAGCGGTCGATGCCCAGCAGCCGCTCCTGCGTAAACGAGCTGTGGGCGGAGGTACCTACGTCCAGCAGTGGCCCCAGCGCCAGGGCTTTGTCTTGCGAGAGGTGCAGGATCAGGTCCATGTCGCCGCCGCGGAAGCGGTAGATCGACTGCTTGGCGTCGCCCACGATGAGGTTGAAGTACCCGGCCGCCAGGGCATTATCGAGCAGGGGCAGCAGATTGGCAAACTGTAGTTTGGACGTATCCTGAAACTCGTCCACCAGGATGTGGTGGTACTTTTCGCCCAGGCGCTCAAAGATAAAAGGGACCGGCTCGCGCGCCACGATCTCGAGCACACGCCGGTTGAAATCCGAGATATGTACCTGGTTGTTTTGCCGGAGCAACAAATCAAACTCAGTCCGGATTTCGCCCAACAGCGACAGGTTGTAGAGGTGTTTTTCGAGCTGCTTGAAGAGAACGTACCTTTCCCGGTGCACCACCTGGTGCGACTCGATGCATTCGTAAAGCTCTTCCAGCTTCGCCCGCACGGCGTCTACCTTGGTTTTGGTGGCGGCGTTGGCTTTTCCTCCATACCAGGTACCTTCGTTGATGGTTTTGAGAATAGTAGCCGTGGCCTCTACGCTCCACCAGCCATCCTTTTTCTTTTCTTTTTCGTCATCAAATTTTTCAAAGTGGCCCGCAATTCCCTTGGAGCCCCCGGCGAAGTCAGCCGCCGTGAGCCCCGCCTGCTCGATGAGCGCGATGGCCTCGCGGGCCAGTACTTTGCAGTAGGTGTCGTCTTCGATGGCCCGGAGCGACTGCTTAAGCTGGTTGCGGATCGCCACCCAGTCGGCCATGCGGAGGTCGGCCACTTTTACCATGGCCAGGTAGCTTTGCTCGTTGAGCAGGTCCCCGGCGGCGGCCCGGATCTGGTGCGGCAGCGCGCCCCAGCTTTTGCCATCCTGCACGCTCTCGAGGTAGTAAGTCTCCACGATGCGCGTCAGCACCTCTTCCCCTTCCTGCCCGATGCGCGCCAGCAGGCGGTCTACCGCCGAAGCCAGCAGGTCGCTGTCTACCTGGGTTTCGAAGCCGAACGGGATCCCCAGCTCGTCGGTAAAACTACTCACGAGGCGCTGCGTAAACTTGTCGATGGTCATCACGGCGAAGTCGGAGTAGCGGTGCAGGAGCTTCTGAAAAACGAGCTCCGCCCGCGCCGCAATGAGCTGGCTCACTTCTTCATAGAGGGCGTCGTCGGTGCGGGTTTCTTCGTAGAGCTCCGTCACGACGTCCCGAAACATGGGCTCCTGGCGGCCTGCTTCCGTGGTAAACAACCGCAGCATCCGCATGATCCGCTCCTTCATTTCGTTGGCGGCGGCGTTGGTAAACGTTACGGCCAGGATGTGCCGAAAGTAGGTGTCGGCGTTGGAATGAAGCGCCAGCTTGAGGTACTCCTTCGTGAGGGTGTAGGTCTTGCCCGAGCCCGCCGAGGAGCTGTATATTTTAAACACGGATGGATTTGGTTAATTGCCTCACCTCCCAACCCTCCTCTCCGGCGGAGAGGAGGACTTTCATTTTTGATGGAGGCATTTTTTCAAAAATACAAAAAGCAGGTCGAAACCTGCTCCGTCAAGCGTTTTGATTTTAAGTAAAGTAAAAAGTACCTGTGACCTTAGAGGTTCAGCCGAATCCCCGCCGACACGTTCGGACTGGTGTACAGCAGCCGGGGCAGCAGCTCGGCGTAAAGCCCGCCCTCCAGGAAGATCGACAAGCGGCCGTCGGGCAGGTAGTACTCCAGCCCGCCCAGCCCGGAACCGCCCAGGGAGATATTGCTCTGGTAGTTGGGCGTTTGGCTGCGCAGGCCGTCGGGGTAGTAGCGGCGGCTGTTTATCTGCGGCCCGAAGCCGTAGTAAAACTGCACCAGCTCGGCGTTGAAGAGCGGGTGGTGCCACAGGTAGTGTATCTGAAAGGACACGCCCACGTTGCGGTATTCGCCCTGCCGGTAGTCGCGCTGATTGCTCAGAATACCGCCGTAGGTACCTACCGTGACGTCAATGGCGTTGATGCTATTGAAGTACTTCCGGAGATTAATGCCGGTAGGTTCGCCCAGTTTGAAGCCCACCGCCCAGTTGTCGTACTGCGCCTGGGCCAGGCTTACACAAAGAACACAAAGAAAAGTAAGTCCTAATTTTTTCATACGTTTTCGGGGTTGTAGCGAAATGGCTCGTTTTCTTGGGACAATAGAAGCGCGCCTTACCACTACGCAATTACGGAATTTTGCTGAATTTTTTTCAAGGCTTCAACCAACGTCTGGTTCTCATCCGAAGTACCCACCGTGATGCGCAGGCAGCCGTCGCAAAGTACCACTTTTGACCGATCCCGCACAATGATTTTTTCCCCAAGCAGGTACTCCATCACCGCCGGGGCGTCTTCAAAGCGTACCAGCAGAAAATTGGCGTCGGACGGATGGACTTCCTTTACTAACGACAAACCTTCCAACGTGGTACGAAGTACTTCCCGCTCGTGCAGAATTTCCTGTACCATCGCATTTTTGGCCGCTTCGCCGTCCAGTGCCGCCAGCAGTAGCTCCTGCGTGGGGCCGCTGATATTGTAGGGCGGTTTGATTTTGTTCAAAATCCGGATCAGTTCCGCCGAGGCAAAGCCCATGCCCAGCCGCAAGCCCGCCAGTCCCCAGGCTTTGGAGAAGGTTTGTAGGACCACCAGGTTGGGGTACTGATCCAGCTGCCGGGTCCAGGATTCGGTGTCGGTAAAATCAATGTAGGCTTCATCCACCACCACCAGGCCGGCGAAGTTTTCCAGCAGGGTTTGGATGGCTTCACGCTGCACCAGATTGCCCGACGGATTATTGGGCGAACACACCCAGACGATCTTCGTTTCGGGCGTGAGGGCAGCCAGTACCGCGGGCGTATCGATGTGGAAATCGGGCGTGAGGGGTACTTTGGTGATCGCCACGTCGTTGATCGCCGCGCTCACTTCGTACATGCCGTAGGTAGGTGGCATGATCAGGAGGCGGTCGTGGCCCGGCACGCAAGCCGCCCGCACCAGCAGGTCAATGGCCTCGTCGCTGCCGTTGCCCAGGAAGATCTGCTCCGGCCGCACGCCCTTGATCGGGGCCAGCTTTTCTTTGATGGCACTCTGGTAGGGATCGGGGTAGCGGTTGTAAGCCCCCGCCGCGGCCGAGCCAAGCGGATTTTCGTTGGCGTCCAGAAAAACGCCTACTTTACCGGTATATTCGTCCCGCGCCGAGGAGTAGGGCGTGAGGGTCAGGATGTGCGGCCGGATCACCCGCGCCAGCTCAAAGGTAGTATTCATGATCAATGGTCGTTACTGCAAGGTATTGGGGTAGTTTTTGTCGGGCAAACAAAAGTACCTTTTCCCCCTGAAAGAAAGTACTTCGTAGGCAAAGTACCCCTGCTCGGAGGTACTTTAGGGCTAGTTTTCGGCCAGAGCGTGCAGGCGAATGCTCACGGCCCGCTTGTGGGCTTGCAGCTGCTCGGCCTCCGCCATCGCTTCTACGGTAGGGCCCAGGTTCCTGAGCCCGGCTTCGGTGATGTGTTGTACCGTAATTTTCTTGACGAAGCTATCCAGCGACACGCCGCTGTAGGCCCGCGCAAAGCCGTTGGTGGGTAGCGTGTGGTTGGTACCCGAAGCGTAGTCGCCGCAGGATTCGGGCGTGTAGTTACCCAGGAAAATGGAGCCCGCGTTGGTGATGCGCTCCGACACGGCCTCGGCGTTTTCTACGCTCAGAATCAAGTGCTCGGCGGCGTACTGGTTCAGCAGTTCAATGGCGTCGTCCTGGTTGTCCAGCAAGATGGCCCGGCTGTTTTCGATGGCCTGTCGGGCCAGGTCGCGGCGGGGTAGTTCTTCCAGCTGCGTCATCAGGGCCAGGTTTACGGCCGTCAGCAGTTTTTTACTCGTCGATACCAAAAGTACCTGGCTATCGGCGCCGTGCTCGGCCTGGGACAGCAAGTCGGCGGCTACAAAGGCAGGCACGGCCGAGTCGTCGGCCAGAACGGCCACCTCCGACGGTCCCGCGGGCATGTCGATGGCGATGCCTTCTTTGCTGATCAGCATTTTGGCGGCAGTCACGTACTGGTTGCCGGGGCCAAAGATTTTGTACACCTTCGGTACCGACTCCGTGCCGTAGGCCAGGGCCGCAATGGCCTGCGCTCCGCCGATGCGGAAGGCCCGCGTAATGCCCACCAACCGGGCCGCAAACAAAATGGCCGGGTGGTCGCTGGGGGTACAAAGTACCACATCTTTACAACCCGCTAGCTGCGCCGGTACCCCCAACATAAGTACCGTACTGAACAGCGGGGCCGTACCGCCGGGAATGTAGATTCCTACCTTCTCAATGCCTACGCTGCGCCGCCAGCAGGTCACGCCCGGCATGGTTTCGATTTTCTCAACGGCCTGGTGCTGCGCCTCGTGAAACGTACGGATGTTGTGGTACGCCTGGCGAATGGCCTCCTTCAGCGACGGCTCCAGCTGCGCTTCGGCTTGCTCGAAGGCCTCGTCCGGAAAGGCCAGCTCGGTCAGCTCCAGGTGGTCGAATTGCCGCGCCAGCTCGCGAATGGCCGCGTCGCCCCGCTCCCGTACTTGCTGCAAGATGGGTTGTACCTTTTTTTCAATCTCGGCGGAATCCTGGAGCGGCCGGGCCAGTAGCGCTGGCCACTGGCTGCGGTCGGGAAAAGCTATCATTTTCATCATCACATAATCATTTTCTCGATCGGAATCACCAGAATACCCTCGGCGCCCGCCTGCCGGATTTTCTCAATATTTTCCCAAAAATCATTTTCCTTGATCACCGAATGCACCGAACACCAGCCCTCCGTCGCCAGCGGCATCACCGTGGGGGAGCGCATACCGGGCAGGTACTTTGAGATTTCCTCCACGGCCGAAGTGGGACAATTGAGCAGGATGTACTTGTTGTTTTTGGCGGCCTGAACCGAATTGATGCGGAACAGCAGCTGATCCAGCAACTCCTGCTGGGCGGGCGTGAGGCGCTGGTGGGCAATCATGACGGCCTCGGAGCGGAAAATAACTTCTACTTCTTTGAGGCCGTTGCTCAACAGGGTACTTCCAGAGCTCACGATGTCACAAACGGCGTCGGCCAGGCCAATGCTGGGGGCAATCTCTACCGAACCGCTGATCTCGTGGATCTGGGCCGACACACCGGCGTCGGCCAGGTACTGGCCCAGCAGCCGGGGGTACGAAGTTGCAATGCTTTTTCCGGCCAGATCATGCACGCCCGTATACTCGGTGCCACGCAGGATACCGATGGACAAACGGCACTTCGAAAAGCCCAACCGGTGCACGGTATCGACGGCCCGGTTGGTCTCAACGGCTACGTTTTCACCCACTATGCCCAGGTGCGCCACGCCGTCTTCCACGTAGCCGGGAATGTCGTCGTCGCGCAGGAAGAGGAATTCGGCCGGGAAATTGGTGGCGGCGGTTTTGAGCTTTCCGGCTCCGTTGTCGAACCGTATCCCGCATTCTTTGATCAATTTGAGCGAATCTTCACTGAGTCGCCCTGATTTTTGTACGGCTATCCGTAGTATGTTATCCATATTGTTCACTGAGGTACTTCGTTCCGGGGGTACTTTGAATTGGTATAAGTACCTTTCGTTAAGGTCAATTGTTACCGCTTTAATTCGGCGATGATTTCTTCGCTTGTCAGCGATTTTTGTTCGCCCGTCTGCATGTTTTTCAGGGTCAGCTTCCCCGACTGCATTTCTTCCGAGCCAATGAGCACCACGTACGGAATCCGCTTGCGGTCGGCGTAGTCGAGCTGTTTTTTCAGCTTCACGGCGTCGGGGTACATTTCGGCGTTGAGGCCGGCCTGGCGCAGCTGGTGAAGTACCTTCAGACCGTAACGGGCCGCGGCGGCGTCAAAGTGGCTCAGCATGACGCGCGTCGTGATGGCCTGGTCGTCAGGGAACAGACTCAGCTCTTCCAGCACGTCGTAGATCCGGTCCACGCCCAGCGAAATGCCCACGCCCGACAGCCCCGGCACGCCAAAAGTACCCGTCAGGTTGTCGTAGCGCCCGCCGCCGCTGATGCTACCGATCTGCACGTTGTTGACTTTTACTTCAAAAATAGCGCCGGTATAGTACGAAAGTCCCCGCGCCAGCGTGACGTCAAACTGCATTTGCGGGTTTTCGAGCCCGAAGCCTTCCACCAGTTGCCACACTTCTTCCAGCTCGTCGATGCCTTTCAGCGCTACGTCCGAAGTAGCCAGCCAGCTGCGCAGCTCGGCAAAAGGAGCCTGCTCGCTAGCCAGCGCAAAAAGTGGCTCCAGCCCGGCGCAGCTTTCCGGCGAAAAGCCCCGCTCGATGAGCTCAGCCAGTACTTTCTCTTTTCCGATTTTATCCAATTTATCAATCGCCACGCACAAAGTACCCTCCTGCCCCTGCGCCCCGATCACCTCGGCGATGCCGGTTAGGATTTTGCGGTTATTGATTTTCACGGTAAAATCCGTCAGGCCCAACTCCCGCAGAATGCCGTGCAGCATCATCACGATCTCGGCTTCGCAGAGCAGCGAGGAGGTACCTACCACGTCGGCGTCGCACTGGTAAAATTCCCGGTAGCGGCCTTTTTGGGGGCGGTCGGCCCGCCAAACGGGCTGCAACTGGTAGCGCTTGAAGGGCATTGATAAAGTACCCCGGTTCATGACCACGTAGCGGGCAAAGGGTACCGTCAGGTCGTAGCGGAGGCCTTTTTCGGAAATTTTGGTGGTAAACTGGCGCGCGTCCTGCTGCCAGTCGGCTTCGGTCAGCTTGGCCGCGTAATCACCCGAGTTCAGTATTTTAAACAAAAGCTGGTCGCCCTCCTCCCCGTATTTTCCCATCAGCACCGAAAGATTCTCGATGGCCGGGGTTTCCAGGGGTTGAAAGCCAAAGCGCTGAAACGTACGCCGGATGGTGTCAAAGATGAACGTTCGTTTCACCATTTGTTCCGGGCCGAAGTCGCGCGTTCCGCGGGCAAGTGAAGGTTTACTCATGAAAGGGAATAATCGCTGGTACATAGCCGCTACCGGTAAGGTACCTGCTCACGAATTGGACGTCTGGATCATTATCAACGTAAAATTCCGAGGGTTTTTCGTACCGACCGGGCTGGGGACTGGCGCAAAGTTAGGGCAGCTGGCTCAATTTTTCTGCCTAGCGCTTACTTTTTTAGTAAATAAGCGCTACTTTTGCGGCTCTATAACAAAACAAGTAATACAATGGCAGTAACGGAACTGAAACGCAAGGGACGTAGAAATAAGACTAAAGCCAACAACCGCGTGGCACGCATCAAGGATTTGCTTCGCAAGCCCGATATTAAAAACGTTGACGTAGAAGCGATCAAGGCAGAATTCGCGGCGAACAAGAAATAATTGCCCCGCGTGGAACGCCCCGTATGGAATACCGAAAGGTACCTCTTCCACGACGCACGTAGCAAAAGGCCCTGTCAATTCGTTTTGGTAGGGCTTTTCACTTTTTAGCGTCTTTGCGGCGCGGCTTGCGGTTTTCGATTCGCTTTTCCATTTGTCGCAGGCTCCGCCGGGTTTCGCGCCGCACGTCCATCAGGATTCGGTACCGAACGGCCTGCCCAAACAGGGCAATGCCCGCGTTGATGAGTACCAGGCTGTAGGTACCCAGCAGTACCCACTCTACGGTAGGCTGCCCGGTATGCTTCAGATGCCCGGCCTCACTGAATACACACAGTCCGTAGCCGATCAGCATCAGGCTGGCCGGTGCCAGCAGAAGCCACTTGGTACGGGTCGACATTTTTTTTATAAGTTTTTTGCCGGGAGGCTGAGCAGCAGCAGGGGGTATGTTCATAGCGGTGTCAGTAGTACTTGGTAGTCCAAAATATAGCAATTTTACTTTAATTTAACGTATATACGTGGCCAATAGTTTGCGAAGAATCCCTACTTCGCCGGGTGCTACCTACTCCCCATCAGCGCATGAAGTCCATCATTAGCCTCGTCATCCGGTATGTACCCCGCCGCTACCTCCAACTCATCGGTCACTGGGTGGCTCGCTTCCTCGGGCTATTTTACCGGGGCAACCAAGTAGAGTGCCCCGTGTGTGACCATCGCTACCGCCAATTCCTCCCCTACGGCCGCCAGGGCCGCGACAACGCCCTTTGCCCAAACTGCCTGGCCCTGGAGCGCCACCGCCTCATGTACCTGTATCTGAAGCGTAAAACTAACTTCTTTCGGGATGATTTGAAAGTACTGCACGTAGCGCCCGAGTACTGCTTCATCGACCGCTTCGAGGCCATGAAAAACCTGGACTACATCACGGCCGACATCGAGTCGCCGCTGGCAAAGGTGAAGATGGATATTCACGAAATTCCCTTCGCGGCCAATACCTTCGATGTGGCCTTCTGCAACCATGTGATGGAGCACGTCGACGACTACGTGAAGGCCATGAGCGAGCTGCACCGGGTCCTTAAGCCCGGCGGCTGGGCCATCATCCAGTCCCCCCAGGACCTTGGTATGGCCACGACCTACGAAGACCCCACCATCACCGACCCGCGCGAGCGCGAAAAACACTTCCTGCAAAGCGACCACCTGCGGCTCTTCGGCCGCGACTACGCCCAGGAGCTCGAGAAAGGCGGCTTTGTGGTAACGGAAGACCGCTTCGTGCTGGACGAACTACCCGCCGAGGAAGTACGCCGCTACGCCCTACCCACCAACGAGATCGTTTACTTCTGCCAGAAAGCCCGCGCTTAAGGTACCTTCGTAAATACCCTTAAAGTACCTTGGCGAAAAGGTACCTGCCACTGACTTACCTCATTTTTTCGCAAGCCGGAAACTACCTATCTTCGCTGAATGCAACGTACGGGTCGTCTGTTTCTGGTGATGGGTCTACCGGCCTCCGGCAAGACCTCCTTTGCGCGGGCGCTGGCCGCGGCGCTGGACGGCGTACACCTGAGCAGCGACGCCATCCGGGCCGAGCTGGCCCGGCGAGGTACCTACCAGGACGCCGACAAGGAGGCCGTTTACGCCGAGATGCTCCGCCGCACGGCCCAGGTACTTTCCGAAGGCCGCGACGTGGTGGCCGACGCCACCTTTCACCGGCAGGCCCGGCGCGCGCTTTTTCTCAACCTGGCCAAGGCGCAGGAGGTACCTTACCGGCTCATCGAAATCCGGGCGAGTGAAGCCACTACCCGGCAGCGGCTCCAGGTACCCCGGCCCGACAGCGAGGCCACCTGGGCGGTGTACCTTTTGCTAAAAAAGGAATGGGAACCGCCTACCGAGCCGCACGAGGTCCTTTACACCGACCACGCTACGCCGGAGGAGCTGGTGGAGGGGTACTTGGGTGAGGTACTTTGAATTAGTGGCGAGAAGAGAGTAACTTCTATGGAAAAAGTACCAACATACTTTTTCCATGAAAATGACGAAATCATAAATAAGGTACTGCTTGGCTTGGAGTTATCTTCAAAAATCAGGAAAAGTTAATTGCAAAGAAGTACAGGTACCTGTCTTTGCAAAAGACGGTAAAATCATCCGCGTGAAAGCTCAGGATTTGGATAAATAATGATCCGCAAGTTACCTTGAGTATAATTTATTGAAGAGAACAAGAACATCTATCTTTCCGTTTTGGAGTTAAATGATGAAAAAAGTAGCCTTACTATTAATCATCGTGATTCCATTTTCCTGTGAAACAAATTGGGGCAACTATGATGGGTATAGATTAGACTATGAAAGTGCCTTAGAATACTTCATAGTACTTGACAAAGGAAAAACTATATACGCTAGCGACTCCGAAGAAGAACAAATCAAAAAGGGAGTGCAAGTTAAATATGTGCGTAATTCTGGAAAGATTGATTCGGTTCTTCTTGGAAAGGGCTCTATTGTTATCCAATCATTTGTCGATAAAAACAAGATTGAATACGACAGCAATTACATTATTGTAGGTCAAAAACCTATTAGTGAAATATGTGAATGTGTAGATTCCTGCCTTAGTAAAAAGTATGGCAGTAGGCATAACTTACCTACCTATAGTCTTTGTGAAGAGGCTATAAAAAAAACTACTACTTCTCAATATTGGATAATCGAAAAAGAAAGCAATACAATATTTGGCCCCTTGACGGCATCTTCATTAAAAAAGAAAAGAGAAGAATTAGGAATACCCCCGAGGTTGACATTTATTTAGAAATGGAATAAAAGTTACTTTACACTTTTTAACAAACTATCAACTACCCCACCGTTATGGAAAGTACCCACATCCAACAGCTACAAGCGTGGCTCGAACAGGAAACCCAGCAGCCCGTGGTACTTCACGAAACGCACATTTCCTGGGTGCTACTTACCCCTACCCTGACCTACAAAATCAAGAAGCCCGTGCGGTTCGATTTCCTGGACTTTACCGACCTCGAAACCCGCCACGAGCTCTGCCGCCGCGAGCTCCGGCTCAACCAGCGCCTGGCGCCCGAGGTGTACCTGGCCGTGACGCCGGTGGTGAGCCGGGAGGGTACCGTACAACTAAGCGACGAAGGTACCTGCCTCGACTACGCCGTGGTGATGAAAACCCTCGACAACAACCGGCTCCTCAGTCGGCGGCTCGCAGAGGGTACCGTCACGCCGGATTTCATCCGGAAGCTGGCCGTGCAGCTGGCGGTATTTCACGAAAACGCCGAGGTGGTGCAGCACAAATCGAAGATGGAACGCATGAAGGCCGACCTCCGGGAGCTGGAAGAAATCAGCGCCTGGCTCGGCTCCAACATCCACGCCTATTGGCAGCGCTCGGTGGGTGAGTGGATGGAGCTGGCGCACTGGGTGTTGGATCATTTTTCAGGGCAGATGGAGCGGCGGCTGGAGCAGGGCTACTACCGCGACGGCCACGGAGATTTGCACGCGGGCAATATTTTTTACTACGAAGACGAACCCGTGGTGTTCGATTGCCTCGAGTTCAACGACGCCTTCCGCCAGATCGACGTCCTGAACGACATCGCCTTCCTCTGCATGGACCTGGACCGGTACCAGCAGCCGGAGCTCCGGAAACTCTTTCTGGATACCTACGTCGATTATTTCCCGGTGTTCTCGGCACCTGAGGACCTTATTCTTTTTAAGTACTACCTCTTCAACCGCGCGTGCATCCGCCTCAAGGTACTTTCGCTCAAAGCCATGGCCGCGCCCGAAACAACGCCCGGTGAGTTGAGGGAGATTGAGCAGTACGCCCGGCTAACGGAGCGCTACGCTGCCCAGCTGCATACGCTCATTGACCACTACGTTACCTATGAGTTGGAAAAAATCCCTTAACGCGGAGGTAGTTAAACGCGTTGCCGCTTTCGGGCGAGCCAGCGGGTACCTTCCTGAATAAAACCCAGTCCATAGCCGAAAAGCTGTACAAAGGCCGCCGCTACGCTCAAAAAACCTACTTTGAGGCTTTGCTCCTTGGCCGTGGCGTCCACCAGGATCAACGCCATGAAGAGCAACAGCGCGTAGGCCGACAGCCCGAAAAGTACCTCGCTCACCAGCGCCCAAAACGGGATCAGCAGGCAAAACACCACAAATACCGACGGGAAAGCGTGTACCGGCTTGATGAGCCCGGCCTCCGGGTGGAGCTCGTGTAGCCCGAAACGGGTGCGGCCAAAGGAATAGACCTGCCGAAAGAAATCTTGGAAAGTACCCCGCCGCTTGTGAAAAACGTAGGCGTCGGGAATGAGGCCCAGGCGGTAGCCGCGCCCCCGGAGCCGAATCCCGAACTCGATGTCTTCGCCCATGTCGCGCTTGGCAAAGCCGCCCGTGTCCTCAAATACCCGCCGCGACAGGCCCAGGTTGAAGCTCCGCGGCTGGAAGGCTCCGCCCGCGTTGTTTTTTTTGCCCCGGATACCGCCCGTCGTGAAGACGGACGTCATGGCGTAGCTGATGGCTTTTTGTAAAGAGGAGAAGTTTTTGTCGGCCGCATCGGGACCGCCGTAGGCATCGAGGTAGTTTTGGTTCAGGTGGCTATCGACGCTGGCCAGGTAATGGGGCGGAATGAGCGTATCCGAATCAAACACCACGAAGTACTCGCCGCGGGCTTGGGCAAAGCCGTAGTTTCGGGCGAAGCCCTGCCCGCGGTTCTCGATCACAAAGTACCTGATTGTAAGCTGGCTGAGGTACTTTTGCACTACGTCCTGAGAGGTACGGCTGGAGCCGTCTTCGATCACCAAGACCTCAAAATCCCGGTAGGTTTGGCGCGTTAGGCTGCCCAGGAGTTCGTCCAGCTCATCGGGCCGGTTGTAAACGGGAATAATGATGGAATAGTAGCGCATAGGTACAGAGAGAAAGCTCCGCCAGGTACCCGGTTGGAGCGCGTTGAGTTGGGGCTAAATGGTTTGAGCCAGGTACCCCTACGCCAGGATTTCCTTCAAGGATTCTTCGTTGGCTTTGATGATTTTATCAATATGCGGAGCTTCCAGGGCGGTAGACAAAAACATACTTTCAAACTGCGACGGCCCCAGGTACACGCCCCGCTCCAGCATGGCGTGAAAGTACCTCCCAAACAACGGCAGATTGGAGGTTTTGGCCGAAGGAAAATCCGTCACGGCCTGTTCGGTAAAGAAGAGCGTGTACATGGACCCCACCTGGTTGATGGTGTAGCTGAGGCCGAGCTTGCTCAGGGATGCTTTAAAACCATTGATCAGCTTGCTGCCAATGACGTCCAGCTGGCGGTATACTTCCGGCGTCTCGTTGAGGTACTTGAGCATGGCCAGGCCCGCCGACATGGCGATAGGATTGCCCGACAAAGTACCTGCCTGGTACACCGGCCCTACCGGCGACACGTAGTCCATGATGTCCCGGCGGCCCCCGTAGGCTCCTACGGGCATTCCGCCACCGATGATTTTGCCGAGGGTAGTCATGTCGGGCGTAACGCCGAAGCGCTCCTGCGCGCCGCCGCGGGCCAGCCGGAAGCCGGTCATGACTTCGTCAAAGATCAGCACAATTCCTTCTTTGTCACAAAGCGCGCGCAGGCCTTGCAAAAAACCTTCCACGGGCAGCACGCAGCCCATGTTGCCCACGACGGGCTCCAGGATGATGGCCGCGATCTGGCCGGGATTGGCCTCCACCAGCTTTTGTACCGCCGCCAGGTCGTTGTAGGGGGCCGTGAGGGTGTCGTTGGCCACGCCCCGCGTCACGCCGGGGCTGTCGGGCGTGCCAAAGGTAGCCGCGCCGCTACCGGCCGCAATCAGGAAGCTGTCGCCGTGGCCGTGGTAGTTGCCTTCGAACTTGATGAATTTGTCGCGTCCCGTGTAGCCCCGCGCCAGCCGAATGGCCGACATGGTGGCTTCGGTGCCGGAGTTAACCATCCGTACCTTCTCTACCGAAGGTACCATGCTCACGATCAGCTCGGCCATTTCAACCTCCTTGCGCGTGGGCGCACCAAACGAAAACGATTGCCGGATGGCGTCCGAAACGGCCTTTTCGATCAGCTCGTGCGCGTGGCCCAAAATCATGGGGCCCCAGGAGTTGATGAGTTCCAGGTACCGGTTGCCGTCTTCGTCGTACACGTACGCACCTTTGGCAGATTTAATAAAAACGGGGGTACCTCCTACGGCCCGAAAAGCCCGTACGGGCGAATTAACCCCGCCGGGAATGACCTGTTGGGCCTTGGCAAATAATTGTTGACTGATCGTATGATCCATGATGGATTGACTCAATTTATAAGGTACTTCTATGAAGTGGCCGGGCAGCCGAACGTACTACCGGATGGGCACCCAACGCGCATCGTTGTATTTAAGAATAGGCGTAATTTGATTTTCGCGCGCCTTGGTGAAGTCAAAACCCGAAAGCAGGTAGTCTTCGTCGTAGCGGCGAATGCCGAGTCCGTCGGGCAGCTTGTCCTTGTACTTGGCCACCATACGGCCAAAAAACAGCAACTGGTCGTAACCCTGGTAGGAATACACCGACGGCAAGGTGTTGGTGGCTTCAAAGTACTGCTTCTGAAAGCGCCGAATGCTTTCCTTGGATATATCGACGTAGTCGGTCTCGATCAAATGCAGGCGATTCCCGTAGCTGTGGGGCCGGGAGCGCTGGAAGTCAAAGCTACTCGCGGTGGCAATCACCGGTACGTTGTCGAGCTCCCGCCCGTCCAGCACCGACATGAACGCCGCCCCCGCCCGGGCATCCGTAGAAGCCAGCAGCAGGTGGGTGGGTTTTTCATTCTGGAAAAAAGACATTTTGGTGTTGATGGCCTCGGGCTGGCTTCCGATCATGACTTTCTGAAGTACCTTGCCTCCCTTACTCAGTACTTCCCGCTCGTAGGCATTGGCCATGGCCGAGTCTTTGGGGGTACTTCCGTAGTAGATGGCCGCCGCCAGGCGGGGCGTGAGGCTTCGGGCCAGCTGAGCGGCCTGCTGCATTTGGTACGAAATAGACGGATGCGCCAGGTAGGCGTACGGGCTTCCCTCCAGCAAGGTACCATCCGTGGCCAGGGGGTTCACCATCAGAACGTTATTTTCGGCCGAAAACTGCGCCGTGAGGGCGTAGGTTTTGGGGTAAAGAGGGCCCATGATCAGATCCGACTGCCGGAAAAGAGCGTTGTTCAGCAGGTTCAGCATCCGGTCTTCTTCGTTGCTGATGTCGTAGGCGTAGAGGTTTATCAGCACGCCTTCGTTTTTGAGCTGTTGGCGCGCCAGCTGCATGCCTTCGTAAAAGTCGTAGGCGTACTGGTTGGAACGGGTACGCTTGGCGGTGTGGAATTCCTCCAGCCGGAATGGCAGCAGCACCGATACGTTAAAGTACCCTTTCTCCCACTTATTGGACGCTTTAGGCTCGCTTTTGACGGAGGAACGATCGGCGGGTTGGGTACTTTGGGCCTGGTCTATGTTGAACCGGTTGGTGAGCCGGTCCGACAACTCCAGATCGGCCTTGTCGGTTGATACCTTCTGGATCAGGCTCACCAGCGCTTCGGCCACGACCCGATCCGACGGAAATTCTTTTTGAAGTACCTTCAGCCGGGGCAGATCCTTTACCTGCGCCAGGTGAAACTGCTTCAGCCCTTGTACATCCTTGCCCAAGTTAGCATCCCCAATGACCTTAAGGTAATCCAGCCCTTCGTTGAGCTGGCCCAAAGACAGGCTGTTGGCTCCCAGCAGGTAGTAGGCTTCGTCTTTCCGCTCCCAGGTACCATACCGGCTCAGCAGCTGGCGGAGCATGAGGTTGCTTTCCTGGTACTTATTCAGCTTATGAGCGGCCAGGGCGTAGTAGTAGTGTGCATACGGCACAATGGCTTCATCGCTGCGGCTGCTGGTGAGCGGCCGGAGTCGTTCCATGGCCTGCTCGTAGCGCCCTTGGTTGTAAAGCCCCACGGCCTCGTGGTACTTGCGATCGTTTTGCCCCGTAAGCTGCGCGTAGGAGGTACTTGTTCCGTACAAGATCAGGAGCAAGAGTATTCGTTTCATAGAGATAAAGTTAGGGACGAAAAACCACCTTCCGTCTCTGGTATAAATAGTACGTGGATAGCAACCCAGGAGGTACTTTCTTTAAACTACAATATGAACCCGTAGGTTCTTTAAGAAGGCATTTGAATTAGTTTCTTGGATCTGCCACTTTGTCTTTTCGGCTGCAACCGCTTCGTTCAATTAATAACTCAAACACCTTCTAAAAATAAAGGGTAGTGTACTTGAACAGCCACACTACCCTTTCAGAACGATCAATACCTACTTAATCATACTCATTTCTTTTTGCCGGGGCGCTTTTCTAGCTCGGCTTGCTTCTTTTTGGCTTCCTCGGCTGCCTGCAGCGATTTTTCCAGGTACTTCTGAAACTTCGACTGCTTCTTCTCGCCCTTGGCGTTTTTGAGCCGGTTTTCGTCCAGGATCCGTTTAATTTTGTCTTCATCCACCAAGCGCCGGATCAGCAGCTGCTGCCCGATGGTCACGATGTTGGACACAAAATAGTAGAACGTCAGACCCGCCGGGAAGGAGTTCAGTACGAACATAAACATCAGCGGCATCACGTAGCTCAGGAACTTCATGTTCACCGGCCCCGGTTGCGTGGGGGTCATCTGGTTGTTGTAGTAGGCGTACACAATGCTCGAGGCCGTCATCAGAACCGTAAACAAGCTCACGTGGCTGCCGTAAAACGGAATCCTGAAAGGCAGGTTGATGAACGAATCGTAGGTGGATAAATCGTGTGCCCAGAGGAACGATTGCTGCCGCAGCTCGATCAGGTTCGGGAACAGGAAGAAGAGCGAGAACAAAATCGGCATGGTAGCCAGCACCGGCACACAGCCGCTCAGCGGGCTTACGCCTACCTGCTGGTACAGCTTCATTTGATCCTGCTGCTGCTTGGCCAGGTCGTCCGGATTCTTCTTTTTCAACTCTTCCAGCTCCGGGGCCAGCAGACGCATCTTGGCCATGCTCACGTACGACTTGTAGGTTAGTGGCATCAGGATCGTCTTGACGATCAGCACCAGGCAGATGATCAGTAGCCCGTAGTTGGAGATGAATCTTTCGAGGAAGCTGAACAGCGGCACCAGAAAGTACTTGTTGATGGGCTTCAGGAAAGCGTAGCCCAGGTCCACGTTCCGGTCAAAATCCTCGGCGTTGACCTTCCGAAGTACCTGGTAGTCATTAGGACCGATGTAAAAACTGAAATTGGCTTTGCCCTGCTGCAGAGCCGCCACCGGAATGGACGCCTCCACGTTCAGCGTTTTTACGACCGAGCTATCGGCGGTGTTCACGTCCGCTTTCATTTCGACGTTCTCCAGCGGCTGCGACTTCGCGATCAGGCCCGAGATGAAGTACTTGTGTTTAAGCGTAAACCAGCGTACCGAGGCATCGGCTTTGTCGGTCGCACTGCTTTCGGGGCTTCCTTTGCCTACGGTGCTCACCTCATCGGTAAAGTAGGCGATGTCGGCCGATTTCCGGTTTTCGTTCAGGTCGTTTTCGAGTTGGAGCAGGTTGTTGGTCCAGCCGAAGCGCAGGGCCTGGTTGGCCTGGCCAATCCCGCCGGAGCGGAGGTTGTAGTCAATTTCGTAGCCCGAACCCCGTACCACGTACGTTTGCTCCACAAACTGGTTTCCGGCCAGCGCCATCCGGTAGGTGATCACCGCCGAGTCCTGCTCCGACAGCGTGCGGTTCTCGGCGCTGGTGGTAAAGTACAGGTCCGTCAGATCGACACTGCCCGTTTGCGTGGGCAGATTCAGGCGAAACCGGTTGTGCTCTTCGGAAATAAGGTAGAGCGGTTTTTGATCGTAGGTTTTGTATTTTTTCAACAATACCTCTTTAATAACGCCTCCTTTGTTGGAAAAAACGACGCGTACGTCGCTGGTTTCGATCACTACGTCCTGGGGTTGTCCCTGGGCGGCGGCGGCAAAGGTACCGTAGCGTGCTCTCACTTCCGTTGAATCCAGTTGGGGCGGGAGGGTATCCGTGGGGGCTGATGCGGAGGGAGACGTGGTTGTTTGTTCCTGGGCGATAGGCTGGGGTTCCTCGGGTTGAGGAACCAGTAGTTGATAGCCTATCAGCATTAGTAAAATAAGTACTAAGCCTATTACCTGATTTCTGTCCATTCGTTACTTACTATTGATAAAATTTTTCCCGTTGCTTCGGATTGTTAAAGTACCGGCTCGTTGCACCGTCGATCGTTTAAAAAAAGGGCCAGGTGTGCCGCCTGATGCCGTTCCAACCGGGCAAGGGCTCCATCCGATTTGGGACGGCAAAGGTAGTGAAGATTTTCGGGATTGGCATTTTTTAGGACCGATGATTCCTTCCCTTCAGTGCATCACGGCTCTTTTTTGTAGGGAATATTTCAGTACCGACTTTACAAACTGCACGAATAACGGATGCGGGTTCATGACCGTACTTTTCAGCTCGGGGTGAAATTGGACCCCGATGAAGTACGGGTGGGCGGGAATTTCCACCATTTCCACCAGGTTGTTCTGCGGATTGATCCCCGTGGCCAGCATCCCACCTTCTTCAAAGGTCTTGAGGTACTGGTTGTTAAACTCGTAGCGGTGGCGGTGACGCTCGCTGATGTTGGTCCGGCCGTAGATTTTGTGCGCCAGGGTATCCTTCTTCACCTTGCAGGCGTAGGCTCCCAGCCGCATGGTACCTCCTTTGTTGGTTACGTCCTTTTGGTCCTGCATGAGGTGAATCACCGGATGGGGGGTTGACTGGTCCATTTCGTAGGAGTGCGCCCCTTCCAGGCCCAATACGTTGCGGGCGTACTCAATCACGGCCATTTGCATGCCCAGACAGATCCCAAAGAACGGAATGCCGTTTTCGCGGACGTAGCGGATGGCCGCAATCTTGCCCTCGATGCCCCGCTCGCCAAAACCCGGCGCTACCAGTACCCCGTCCAGCTCGGCCAACTTATCGACGGCGTTTTCCGGCGTAAGCGATTCCGAGTGAATCCACTCAATATTGACCTTGCACTCGTTTTCGGCACCGGCGTGAATAAACGACTCCACGATGGACTTGTAGGCATCGTGCAGCTCCACGTACTTACCTACCAGCCCAATCCGGACCGACTCGGTAGGGTTTTTGAGCTTGGACACAAAGGCTTGCCAGGCATCCAGCTCCACATCCTGGTCGTTGTAAATATCCAGCATGTACAAGGCCCGTTGGTCCAGGCGTTCTTTGCGCATCAGCACCGGCACGTCGTAGATGGTTTCGGCGTCCATGGCCTCGATCACGGAGTTCACCTGTACGTTGCAAAAAAGGGCAACTTTCCGCCGAATGTCGGGGGGTAGTGGGTGCTCCGTGCGGCATACCAGAATATCCGGCTGCACACCGGCCTCCTGAAGCATCCGAACGGAGTGCTGCGTGGGCTTGGTCTTGAGCTCACCGGCCGAGGCCAGGTACGGAATGAGGGTCAGGTGAATGATCAGGGTGTCGTTCTCGCCCAATTCAAACTTAATTTGGCGCACCGCCTCGATGAAGGGCAGCGATTCGATGTCGCCCACGCAGCCGCCGATCTCCGTAATGACGATGTCGTATTCCCCGGTTTCGCCCAGGAGCAACATGCGTTTCTTGATTTCGTCGGTGATGTGCGGGATGACTTGTACCGTTTTTCCCAAAAAATCCCCCCGGCGTTCGCGCATGATCACGTCGTAGTAGATACGGCCGGTGGTGACGTTGTTGGCCTGAGAGGTGCGCACGTTCAGGAAACGTTCGTAGTGACCCAGATCCAGATCCGTTTCCGCGCCATCATCCGTTACGTAGCATTCGCCGTGCTCGTAGGGATTCAGCGTACCCGGATCGACGTTGATGTACGGGTCGAATTTCTGGATCGTGACCGAAAGGCCTCTGGATTGGAGTAATTTGGCTAATGAGGAGGCAATAATCCCCTTGCCTAGTGATGAAGTGACGCCGCCCGTAACGAAAATGTACTTAGCGGTCTTTTGCCCTGTAGAAGCCATAAGACGTTGCTATTTTACTATGATTACGGGATACAAAAGTACAGCAAATCCAGGAGAGTTTACGGGTTTGGGTACTAAAAGTTTTTCGCCCTGTCAAATGTAAGGTACCTAAGGCTACCGTAGCCAGCCGGTTAGCCCTCCAGATCAGGTAGCAGCCAGCCCAAAGTACCTCTTACCGGCCTCAGGGCGCTTTTTTTAAGAAGAATTTTTCCCTTCGGGTACCTGGACTCACCAGGCCGAAGGCTCAAAAAATAAAGTACCTCCTACGACAGGCGATCCTTAAAACTTTCGTAGCCGTAGCTGCGTACCAGCCGGAAGGTACCGTCGGCCTGGGCTATGCCAATGGAAGGCAGGTTCACGCCGTTGAAGGTAGTGGTTTTCACCATAGTGTAGTGAATCATGTCTTCAAACACGAGGCGGTCGCCCACTTGCAGCGGTGCGTCGAAGGAGTAGTCGCCCATGAAGTCACCGGCCAGGCAGGTCATGCCGCCCAGGCGGTAGGTGGGCTTACCCGCCAGGGGTTCGTGGTACGCACCCTGAATATAAGGTTTGTAGGGCATTTCGAGGGTGTCGGGCATGTGGGCCGCAAAAGACGTATCCAGGATCGCCACCTGGATACCCTGGCTATCAAGCACGTCCAGGACGGTACTTACGAGCACACCCGTGCGCCAGGCAATGGCCGAGCCCGGCTCCAGGATCACGTCCAGCTGGTACTTTTCGCGGATGGCCCGTACGAGCTCCACCAGCAGGCCGGTATCGTAGCCTTCGCGGGTCATGAGGTGGCCGCCGCCCATGTTGAGCCACTTGGCCTGGTGTAGCAAATCCCCAAACCGGGCCTCCAGCGCCTCCAGGGTACGTTGCAGCGTGTGCGAGTCGTTTTCGCAAAGCGTATGAAAGTGAATCCCTTCCAGGCCTGCGGGTAGTTGGTCGGGCAACTGGTTGCGCGTCACGCCCAGGCGCGAGCCGGGTACGCAGGGGTTGTACATGTCGGTGGCAACTTCGGAGTACTGCGGATTGACCCGAATCCCGCACGATACGCGCCGCTCGGGGTGCTTGGCATTGAAGTCGGCCACGCGGGCTTGGAAGCGTTCCCACTGGCTCAGGGAGTTAAAGGTCACGTGGCTGCTGCGCTCAAGTACCTCGTCGAACTCGCGGTCCAGGTAAGCCGGAATGTAGGTATGCGCGCGGTAGCCCAGAAAATCATTGACCAGCTTGATTTCATTCAGCGAGCTGGCCGTAGCGCCCTTCAGATACTCCTTCACGATCGGGAAAGCACTGTACATGGAAAACCCTTTCAGCGCCAGAATGATCTGACAGCCAGCGTCCTGTTGTACCTGATCAATCAGGCGGAGGTTGTTCCGAAGTAGTTGTTCGTCCAGCACAAAGCAGGGAGAAGGTACCTGGGCGTAATCAAGGGCCATTTTTTTCTACTCGTTGGTTAATGAAGAATGCGTTGGGATGTCTTACTTTGTCGGAAATTTAACGCAATACTAAACAAAGAAATTCATACGATGCCGTTTCTGGTACTTGATATAGAAATGACCGGCCCCGAGCCTGGCTGGAACGAAATCATCCAGATCGGTGCCGAACTCTTTAACGATCAGTGGGTTTCGCTGGGTACGTACTTACAGAATGTCTACCCCGAAAACGAAGAAGCCTTCTCGGTCAAATCCGAAGAAGTACACGGCCTTTCGCTGGCTGACCTCGAAGACGCCCCGATGATCTACGAAGTCATTCCGGAGTTTGAGAAGTGGATACGGAGTAAAGGCGGATCAAGTACCCGCCTGTCGGACGTGATCATCTGCGGGCAGAGCGTCATCTACGACATTAACTTCCTGCGGTTTGCGTACCGCCACGAAAAAATGAAGTGGCCTTTCTCCAACAAAATGCTTGATCTACATACGGTTTCCTACCTCTTTTTTAAAATACTGGAGAAGAACGGCCGCTCCGTGCCGCGTTCGCTGAGCCTGGGGGCGGTATCGGGTTTCTTTGGCTTTGAGCGGGAGGACGAAACCCATAACGCGCTGGAAGACGCGCAACTGACGGCCCGCTGTTTTAAGGAGTTTTTTAAACTGATCGACTACGTCAAAGTACCATGATAGAATACAATCCGAAGGAGTGGTTTCGGTTCATTTTCTTTTTTCACAAAGCGGATACCGTCCGGAAGCTCGGGCCGCTCCTGCTCACGATCGCCGCCTACTCCACCATTCTGGCTTTCCTGATCATTGACGTCTGGAAGATTGGCCAGGACACCGACCTGAAAAACGTGTCCCTGATGCACTCGCTCCTGGGTTTTGTGATCTCGATGCTGCTGGTGTTTCGTACCAATACCGCCTACGACCGCTGGTGGGAAGGCCGCAAGCAATGGGGTAGTTTGGTCAACTGCAGCCGTAACCTGGCGCTTAAAATCAACGGGCTGCTGGGACCGGAGCAAATCGAAGCACGGGCCTTCTTTCGGATTATGATTCCCAACTTTGCCTTTGCGCTCAAAAACCACCTCCGGGGTACTTTCAGCCCCCAGGAATTTCAGAACGCCCCGGCCTTTGGGCTGGAAGACGTGGTGGTGCAGGAGCACGTACCTAACCAGGTGGCGTCAACCCTGTTTGCCAGGGCGATCGAGCTACAGAAGCAAGGGGTACTTTTGCCCGAGCACATGCTGCTCATCAACTACGAACTGGCGGCTTTTACCAACATCAGCGGGGCCTGCGAGCGCATCAAGAATACGCCCATTCCTTTTTCGTACAGCTCCTTTTTGAAAAAATTCGTATTTCTCTACTGCATCACGCTGCCCATTGGGTACGTGTTCAGCCTACACTACCTGGTAATTCCCTTCGTGGTATTTGTGTTCTACATTTTGGCTAGTTTGGAAGTAATTGCCGAGGAAATCGAAGATCCGTTCGGGACCGATGCCAACGACCTGCCTACCGATAAAATCTGCGGCGGCATCCGTACTACCGTCCATGATTTGCTAAAGTAGGTACCTGCCAAGGTACCTCACCTACTTCCCGAAGTGTTCGCGAAGTACCTGCTCGGCCGGTTTGTGCTGGGGCGAGTACGGATCGCGGGCCTTTTGACCGCGGGCGAGCTCAGGAAACCATTTCCATACAAATCCCCCGGCCATCCAATCTTGCCGCCATACTTCGTCAAAAAATACCCGGTAAGCCTGCGCCTGTAAGTCTTCGTTTGCTGGCTGGGAGCGGTCCGTTTCCCAGGGTCGGCGTGCGGCGTAGTCGGTACTGAGGTACCCAAACTCCGTAAACAATATGGGCTTTTGCTGGTGTGCGGCGTAGGCCTCCAACGCCCTAAGGGGCTTTTGCCAGCCTTTTTTCAAAGCCTGCCCTGAGGGCGATCGTTGCTCCGATAGCGGAAAGTAGGCGTCCACGCCAATGAAGTCCAGCTCGTGCCAGAAAGGTACCTCCTGGTAGGCGTCCCAGTTTTCGGCGTAGGTGAGCTTTCCGTGGTAGATGGCTCTGATCTCCGGAATGATGCGCTGCCAAAAGGCCGGCCGCCGGGCCACAAAGCGTTGCATCTCGGTGGCGATGCAGTAGATTTCCACCTCGGTGGAGTCGGCCACGCGGGCAAAGTCCAGCAGGTACTCGGCGTACTCTTTTTCAAATATAACCCAGTCGGCTTCCGTAGTGAGCTCAAAGTGACCGGTAAAAGTACCCCGCCCGATCCAGATATGCGGCTTCAACATCACCTTCAGGCCGTGGGCGTGCGCCATTCGTATGCTCTCAGCGGCCCCTTGAGGCGTTTCGCCCCACCACTTCCATTCCTTATTTTTTCCGTAGTGAAAATGAGGCTTACCGGGCTCAATGAATCCGTACGGCATGATGGACACCCACTCAGCCTTTACGTTCTTGACGGGAAGGTAGGTACTATCGGCCAGCGGTTCGCGCGGAGCTACCAGCGAAACTCCTTTTATTTTTTCTCCCTTGAACTGAAACCGGTTGGCCTTGGAAGTGGTGGTACAGCCAGAGAAAAGCCCCCAGATAGTCAATTGACATAGTATAAAATAACTATACGCTATTTTTTTTATCATGAGGTCAAATTTATTTTTTTGGGCTAAGTAGATTCATTTTTAAAGCATGGCGTTCATAAAAAGTTACTTTTTGTCAGATTTTAGGTAAAAAAATCAACAAATCAGTCAAATATTCTGCATTTATGACATTTTATCCCCACAAACAGAACATATCGTCTCTTTTAAGGAAAAATACGGATTTGGAACAGTTGTTTTATATTTACAGTTAATAGAGCATGGGCTTTATTACAGTCTATTAATTACTACAATAATTCTATAAATATCATGAAACGCTCAACATATCTCATAGCTATTGCAGCCTTATTTCTTTTTGTAACTGCTAATGCGAACGCTCAGACTTCCGTAAAGGTAGATCCCGGCGTATCAGTAAATAACTATAAGCACCCAAACAAAGCGAAAAAAGCCAAGCAAATGGAGGGTGAAACGTATAGTATCGAAGTTTCCAACATAGGTACCGTAGAAAAAGTAACGGCCGCCCGGGAAAGAAGCCGCGTAAAACACGCACCGAAGTACGCAAGCCGTCCTTCTACGCTGGTAGTACCTAGCGCTGGAGTTGAGAAAGGCGTTCAAACGAACCCGCTCAGTTCACCTCGTCATTACAAGACGCCTACCCGTACGGGAAGCGTTTCTGGTAACGACAGCCAGGTAGCCCAAAGCCGGGTGGTAAAGGATACAACGACCACTACGGTTCAGGAAGCTACCAT
Organism: Rhabdobacter roseus; assembly: GCF_014202275.1. Classification (GTDB taxonomy): domain Bacteria; phylum Bacteroidota; class Bacteroidia; order Cytophagales; family Spirosomataceae; genus Rhabdobacter; species Rhabdobacter roseus. The sequence goes on from NZ_JACHGF010000002.1 coordinate 866,656, forward strand.
TGACTAAAGATAGTAAGTAGCTAGTAATAAGAAAGTCCGGCGGGGAAATTTCCCCGCCGGACTTTCTTATTTAATCGTAGGCCAGAAATTGCCGCAGGTAGTTACGGCTGGTCAGAATGGCACTTTTTACGTCGTTGACGTCACCCTCGTAGGCTTTGTCTTCCACCTCAATCACCACCGGCCCGCGGTAGCGCACGTCGGTCAGGGCGGCGAAGAAAGCCCGCCAGTTGACGTCGCCCAGTCCGGGTAGTTTGGGCGAGTGGTACTCCAATGGATTGGCCATGATCCCGACGCGGTCAAGCTTGTCGCGGTAGAGCTTCGCGTCTTTCAAATGAATGTGGTGCAGGCGGTTTCGGTACTGATAAATGGGCTTCACCTCGTCCATCATTTGCCAGATCAGGTGCGAGGGGTCGTAGTTAAGCCCAAAGAGTGGGCTAGGGATGATCTCAAACATACGGTCCCATACGGCGGGACTGATGGCCAGGTTTTTGCCACCGGGCCATTCGTCGTCGGTAAAAAACATGGGGCAGTTTTCGATCCCGATCTTCACGTGGTGCTCCTCGGCTACTTTGACGATACCGGGCCACACGTCGGCAAAAACCTTCAGATTGTCGGCTATGCTGCGGGAAGGATCCCGGCCCACGAAGGTATTGACTACAGGTACCCTCAGCCGGGCCGCGCCCCGGATCACCTCCTTGATGTGCTCCACATAAAACGCCGCTTTGGTAGCGTCCGGGTCCAGCGGGTTGGGGTAGTAGCCCAGAGCCGAAATGAATATCCGGGCTTCGCGCAGGGTATGCTTTAGGTCAGCTACGCGCTTGTCGGTAAGCCCGGAGACGTCGAGGTGGGTCACGCCCGCGTAGCGCCGGTTGTCGGCGTTGTCGCTGGGCCAGCACATCACCTCCACGCAGTCGAAACCGTGGTTGGACGCAAAACTGATGACGTGTTCAAAGCTAAAATCGGCCAGGATGGCGCTTACAAATCCTAGTTTAAGCATGGGTAAAGCGTTTAGTATACAATGACAGGAATTCGAAGGTACCTTCGGGAGAAGAAGTACCTTCCAAATTGATCAGGCGTAAAGCAAAGGTACCTCATTGCTCGTAAAATAGCATAGCACGGGCCGGGTACTGATCAAAATCAGGTACCTGGTCCGAGGTACTTTGGGTATCTTTCCTGGGCTTTGTACCGGCACATCGGCAGTGGGCCTACCAGGAAGTACCGACCGTAGCTTATTCTTAACGATCCGCCCCCAAAGCGGACTTGTAGCCTAGCGGCGCGACTTCGGCAGCGGAGTTGCGCCGCTTTTTGGCAAAAATTCATCCGTCTTTTCGGCGGTACCATCCCCGCCCAGAACCGTTTGTAAACTCCCGAATGGAAAATCCCCGTCGGTTCGCTAATATTGACCTGTAGTCCACGGCAAGTGAATTTCCCCAGTCACCGCAACGGCCCTTAAAAAGGTACCTGGCTGGGAGAATGAAGTGAATAACCCCGCCAACCGACTACCTCAACCAACCCTAACCGACGTATAGGACCTATGGCCGAATCTGAAAAAAGCATTGGGGGTAAGATCTGGGGCTTTTTTGTGAAGGAAGCCTCCGAGCAGCCGGTGGCTACTCCCCCGCCCTCGCCGGTAGCTGCGCCCGCGCCTGCTACCGTGCGCGACACCGCCGGTACCCGCGACATCGACCGCAAGTTTGTGGATCACTTTGTGGAGCTCCTGGCGAAAGCCAACCTCCCCGGCCCGGACTACTTTGAGTTCAAGCAGGCGCTCCAAAGCATGCAAGGGCTGGGGCTGAGCGAGGAAAAGCAGTTCCAGGCCGCCTGGGCGAGCTTCAAGGCGATGGGTGGGCTGACGGACCTGGCGGTACTTACCACCACCGCCGGCCAGTACCTGACCGTGCTGGACAAAGACCGCGCCGCCTTCCTGAAAGACGTGGAACGGGCCCTGGCTGAGCGGGTGGGTAGTTTGAACGACGAGCTCAAAAAATTGCAGCAGGATAACAAAGCCTTTGCCGAGCAGATCACCGCTTTGCAGGCCAAAATCAACGCCAATAACGAGCGGATCGGGCAGATTTCCGGTGAGGTGGAAGCCCAGAGCGCCCGGATTCACGAAAACCGCGACGGTTACGAGCTGGCGCATCAAAGCTTCGTGCAGCAGATCCATTCGGACAACGATAAAATCAAAAAGTACCTAAACTAAACGTACCTACCCAACCATGGCAACACAGGACTTCTCCCAACTAGGCGGCTCCCAGGACGACGGCAAGAGTTCTTATTGGACCAAACCCGAAGGCATTACTTCGTTGCTTTTTATAGGTGCCCTGGGCGCAGTGGGCCTCTACTACTGGAACGTCATCGCGCTTTTTCTCATTGAGGTAACCAAAAATACCCTGTACCTGGGCGGGCTGCTCGCGGTGCTGGCGGTGGTGATCTTTTTGCTGACCAGCCGCGACGTACGTACTGCTGCGTTCTTTTTATTCAAAACGCTGATGCGCAAAATCACGGGCATCATCATCAAGCTGGATCCCATCGCCATCATGAAGATCTACATCAGTGATCTGAAAGAGAAGCGCGAGAAAATGCAGGGACAGATCAACCAACTGGCCGGGCAGCTCGTGAAGCTCAACAAGAAGATCACCGAAAACAACGAGATGATCAAGCAGAAGTTTGCCGAAGCCAACAAGGCCAGCCAGCTCGCTGACCGCCCCGGTATGCGCGAAACGGCCTCGTTGGCAACCATCGAAGGCGCGGGCCTGCAGGAAATGAACGAAAAGCTGCTGCCCCTGCAGCGTAACATCCGCACGGTACTTGAATTCATGGAAAAGGTGAACAAAAGCGCCGACTACATCATCAAGGAGACCGAGATCAAGGTGAAGCTCAAGGAGGCGGAGTACCAGATCGTGAAGGAGAGCTCAAACGCCCTGCGCACGGCCATCAGTATCTTTAAGGGCAATCCCGACAAGAAGTTTTACTTCGACGAGTCGATGGAGTACATCCAGGACGACATGAGCCGGAAACTGGGCGAAATGAAACGCGCCATGGACCTTTCCATGGACTTCATCAACGCCGTAGACGTACAGAACGGCATTCTGTCGGACAAAGGCCAGGCCCTGCTCGAAGCTTACAACAAGGGCGAGTTCAAGCTCATCCAGCTCGATGCCCCCGCGGCCCAGCCTGCTGCCCGCCCCCTCAATCCGCCCAAGGATTCGAGCTACCGCGGACTGCTGGAATAAGTACCCTAGGGCCACACCCTTGTCCTGAAATGTTTGAACGTAGTTAACCTGTAAACTAAAGTACCCATGAAACGATTAACCGTAGCCGGACGGCTGCTCATTACGGTCCTGATCCTCGGCGCCTTATTTGCGGGCTATAAGTACCTGGGCGGCGAACAAGCCCTCGAAAAAATAGCCACCACCGCCCAAAATAGCTCTACTACCGCCGAAACCTCCGTGGCGGAAAGATCGGAAGCGGACGGATCGGAAAGTACCTCCGCGCCGGACAACCAGGCTACCGATACCCGGAGTGGTAGCTTCAACTATACGGCCCCCGCACCCGTCAACGGTACCCTCAAGGGCGTGGTGGAGCTGGGAGCCAGCGGCTTCAACTCCTTCATTGTGCGCATCGACAACCAGAAACGCTGGAAGCTCGAGAAGGCGGAGTTTGGGAACAGCCTGGTATTGGAAAACATGGCTACTGACGACGACGTACGCATGGGCCTGAAAAGGTACATCGGTAGTATGCTCGACTTCGGCGTAAGTGGCAAAGAGATCCACTTTGTGGTAAGCTCCGGAGCCGCCAAAGCCGACGTAACCCAGAAGATCAGCCGGGCGCTCAAGTCGCTGGGCTACGTGGTGAACCAGGTAACGCCCGAGCAGGAAGGGCAGCTGGGCCTGCGCTCGGTACTTCCCGAAGAGTACACCAGCCGCGCTTTTGTGACCGACATCGGCTCCGGCAATACGAAAATTTCCTGGCTGGACGGTAGTAAGATTAAGTCCGTAGAAACCTACGGTGCCAAGTACTTCCAGGCCGGACCGGACGACAAAACGGTTTATAACGAAGTAGCCGCCAAGGCCAAACAGATTCCGGCTTCACAACGCAAAACGTGTTTCATCATCGGCGGGGTACCTTTCGAGATGGCGAAAGAAGTGCGTCAGGGTAAGGAGCGCTACACCGTGCTGAAAGCCCCCGACGCCTACCAGCTCGAAAACGCCAAGTCCAAAGCCGGCGTGAACATCTACAAGGCCATCGCCGAGGCCACCGGCTGCGAGCAGTTTGTCTTCGACTGGGACGCCAACTTTACCATCGGCTTCCTGCTGAGTCTGTAAACAAGGTACTTGAAAGTACCTACCCAAGCGGGATTGGCGCGCAAGTACCCGCGTCAATCCCGTTTTTTGCTAAATTGGCCCTTTATAAAAACAATTCTGTCCATGACGCTCCGCGAGCTTTTCCAATACACCTCTACTTCGCCCTGGCCCATCCTGCTGTTATTTATATTGTTTCCGTTGCTGGCTTGGGCCCTCGGCGAAGCAGCCCACGGCAGCCGCGAGGTTGTCAAGTGGGGGTACGTATACGCCGTGCTGGTGTACGCCGTTTGCATTCCGGGGATCTTCGCCGTCACGCTCAACCTGTACCTGTTCCTCTTCGAGCGGCAAAGCGTGTGGGAGGCCAACCTGCTTTTGCAGCTCGTGCCGGTGGTTTCGATGGTACTTACGCTCCTGCTCATCAAGCGCAAAATTCCCTTTCGGCTGATTCCGGGCTTTGGCAAGTTGTCGGGCTTCCTGACGCTCATCGCGGCGCTCATGGGCGTGATGTGGTTTGTCGATAAAGTCCATTTTTATGCCTTTACCTACGTGCCGTTTGTGTACCTGCTGGTCGGGTTTGTGGGGGCGCTGCTGCTGATTCGTTTTGCCTGGAGCCGGTTGTTTTAACTCCTGATCGTTCGCGTTCGTCCCCGATAGTTCGCGTTTGCAACGCGAACTCCCCGAAAAGCGCGTTTCCAACGCGCCAAAAAGTACTTTACAAACTCCTAAGTACCTAACCCTCCCCGCATGAAACTACCCATTCCTATCCAAACCCTCCCTCTTTTCCCCCGGCTGGATCAAAAATTGATTGAGCTCCTCCGCTCCCTCTCGGCCTCGGATTGGGAAAAACCAACCGTGGCTTCCCGCTGGACCGTCAAGGACATAGCCGCTCACTTGCTCGACGGCAACCTGCGTGCGTTGTCGATGCTGCGGGACAACTACTACGGCCAAGCTCCCGACCCCATTCACTCGTACCAGGACCTGGTCAGCTACCTCAACCGCCTCAACGCCGAGTGGGTACTTGCTCTGAAGCGCCTTAGTCCGCCCGTCCTCACCGAGCTCCTGGAAAGTACCGGCAAACCTTACTACGACTACCTCAAAACCCTGAATCCATTCGACCCGGCGACTTTCTCGGTAGCCTGGGCGGGCGAGCAGGAATCCGAAAATTGGTTTCACCTGGCGCGTGAATACACCGAAAAGTGGCATCATCAGCAGCAAATCCGGCTGGCCGTGGGGCAGGAAGGGGTACTTTACGCCCGTGAGTACTACTTCCCTTACCTGGACACCTCGATGCGGGCCTTACCGCACCATTACCGCGAGGTACCCGGTCAGGAAGGTGCGTTGATTCACTTCCACGTGCAAGGCCAAGGCGGCGGCGATTGGTTTTTGTATCATGATGGTCAACGATGGACCCTGGTACTTGAAAGTACCCTTCCACCCGCGTGTCGGGTGAGTATCGAAGGTACCGTGGCCTGGCGGATTTTCACCAAAGGGATCAGACGAGCCGACGCCGAAAAATACGTAACCCTAACGGGCAACCAGGCGCTGGGCCAGCCTATTTTTGACATGCTGGCCGTCATGGCCTGAAATGGGTTGGTTGGCTGGTTCGCGTTGGCAATACCCGCTAGTTCGCGTTTGTAACGCGAACTTACCCGAAAAGCGCGTTTCCAACGCGCCAAAACCATTTAAAACAAAACCTAAAATATAAATTAGCCGTGAAAGTAGCTTTTCTCCTGTTGCTCCTTCTCTCTGGTAGCTCGCTCCTGGCGCAAGTACCCCTCAGCCAACCCTTCGAAGATTGTAATATCCAGGGGAGCATTACTCTTTACGACTACAAAGCCAAAAAATGGATCGCCAGCGACATCCACGATAGCCAGGTACCTACGCTTCCTGCCTCTACGTTCAAAATTATCCATACCCTGATTGCCCTCGAAACGGGTACTGTCGCCAACGAACATGAGCTTGTGAAATGGCCCGGCCATACCGACACCACCAAGTACGGCTACCGGCCCGACATCTACCACGACATGAGCATGAAGGAGGCCTTCCAGGTATCGGCGGGCTGGGTGTACGTGGAGTTTGCCAAGAGAATCGGCAAAGAGCGCTACCGCGACTACCTCACCCGCGCCCACTACGGCAACGCCGACGTGTCCATCGACGACCCCGACTTCTGGAACTTCGGCTCTTTTGCCATTTCGCCCGTGAACCAGATCGAGATCCTGCGGGCTGTGTACGAAGAAACGCTTCCATTTTCCAAAACTACCTTTAAAGTACTAAAAGAGCTCATGATCGAAGAGCAAACCGCCACCTATACCCTCCGGGCTAAAACCGGCTGGACCCGCGACGGCGGCAAAGATACCGGCTGGTGGGTGGGGTACCTTGAGCGCGCAGACAACGTTTATTTCTTCGCGACCCGCCTCATCAAAGACCGCAGCACGCCCAACCCGGCTTTTACCCGCTGCCGCAAGGAAATCACCAAGACGATCCTGAAGCAAATGGGTGCCTTAGAGTAGAGCCAGGCCCATTTTGTGAGTAGGTACCTGTTCATATCCTCATTCCTCCGTTCGCGATGCCCAAAAACTTTTATACATACGCCATTTTTTTTCTGGCGCTCGCCGTGTTATTCAGTCTGAGCAACGGCCTTCTCTTTGTTTTGCTCCGGACAGACGTCTTTGTGCTTCATTCCTTTTCGAGCTGGTTTTTGGTGGGCCACCTGGTCACGCTGGGCGGCTGGCTGGTCGTTTTAAAGTACCTTCACTACCACCGCTACTGGCTTTCGTTCGCCGCAGGCATCATCGCAGCTTTGGCCTTTCTAGCCCAGTTTCTCGTTAGCTACCGGCTCCTACTCATGTACCGCGAATGGGAACCCTACTTTCTGCCTGCCGTTTTCTTTGCGCTCAGCGCCGACACCCTTTATGCCCTGAGCCTCGTTTTTTCCAAGCCGGGCAAGCATCCTCTGCTCCGATGGTCGGGCATCCTATGGAGCCTGCTGGGGCTTATTCTGCTGTCGACGCTCGTCGTATTGGTCAATACCACCGACGTGCAGCTCAAAGGGTACCTGGAAAACCTTCACCGCTACACATCCTGGACGGGCAGCCTAGGACTGCTACTCTGGGTTTTCCATTTTAGAAGAGAAGACAGGCAGCCGCTCCAGGTAACGGCCGGTCCCCGCCGCTCCGAATGGCTGGAAGTCTTATTGGGTTTCTCGACCTTCCTGGCGCTGGGCTTTACCTTGTACCTGGGTATGCAGGTGGCTCTTCAAGCCTACGAGCATACCCATATTTCCGGCCGGGCCCGGCAGCTCGCGCAGCCCTTTGAGGCCCGAACCTACCGGAGTCCCCAGGGCGAAACGATGATGTACCGCCTCCTGAAACCGCTCGATTACGACCCTAAAAAGAAGTACCCGCTGGTGGTGTGCCTCCCCTATTCCTGCCGCGAAGACAACATCCGGCAAGTAGACGCCTGCCCCCCGGCACAGTGGTTGATGCGGGAAGAAAACCGAAAAAAGTACCCCGCTTTTCTGTTTGTTCCCCGGTGTCCGCCCTTTACGGGTTGGGGCGGTGTTCGGAATACCCCCTCCGTCGATGCGCTGGCCATTGAAGCCATCCGGGCGCTCAGCCAGGATTTCAGCATCGACGAAAAGCGGCGCTACGTGACGGGCGTGTCCAGGGGTGGGTACGGTTCGTGGCACTTCATCACGAACCATCCGGGTTTATTTGCCGCGGCCGTTCCGGTTTGCGGCAGTGGCGATCCTGCCTTGGCTCACCACGCGGCCGACGTGTCCGTATGGGCGTTTCACGGGGCCAAGGATCGAAACGTACCCGTGGGCGGATCGCGGGATATGATTGCGGCCCTCAAAAAAAACGGAAGTACCCCTCGCTACACGGAGTATCCGGACCTGGAGCACGATATTTGGTGGAAAGCAGAACAGACGCCGGGCTTGCTCGATTGGCTTTTTGAGCAAAAACGCAAATAAAATAGAATTCCAGAAAACGCATTCTTAAAATCAGATCCTAAAAACCAACGAATGACTATTTACAAAAATAACCTGCAAGAGTACGAAGCCACTCTTTCAAAGCTAGCTCAGGCGTCTAACCGGCTGTCCACCCTTCGGCTGCTGGCTTTTATTATTTCGGCAACGGCGATCATTATAGTAGCCAATGCCAGGGTTTTGCCATTGCTTTTACTCGTGGTTCCGCTCTGCTTCGTGGGCTTTGCTTTATTAATCAAACGCTACAACCAGGTTACGTCTTTAAAACAACATACCACTTTTTTAAAAGAAATAAACGAACAGGAACTCGTAAGACTAGAAAATAAACTTTCGGGTTTCCCAACGGGACAAACTTTCAGCAGCCGCAGCCATGCTTATGTCTCCGACCTGGATATTTTTGGTGCTCATTCTTTATTTCAATTGATCAACCGCGCCACGACCGAGTCGGGGCAGGCACTGCTGGCGAGCTGGCTGGCTGAGCCCGCGCCTAAGTCCGTCATTCTTGAAAGACAGAAAGCCGTTCAAGAGCTCACTCCCAAGCTAGGCTGGCGGCAGGACTTTCAGGCCTCGGGCCTGCCCTTCAAGAACGCCAAGAGCGACTACGATAAACTGCTGGCCTGGATTGAAAAACCGGTGCTGCTTTTACCACATCAAACCAGGTACCTGGCCGTCAGTATTCTGCTGGCTGTCGTATCGACGGCGGCGGCTTTGTATTTTTTAAGGCACGTATTTACGTCCGATTGGCTGGTTAGCAGCCTACCCCTGGTGCTACTGCTATTCATCAATTCGAGGGTACTAAAAAAAGTGAGTACCATTGCCGAGGAAATTATCGAAAGTACCCAACACAATGTCAAAACCGTGGGTGGCTACCAGGCGCTTATCGCCCGGATTGAAGGCGAGTCCTTCGATTCGGAAGTCCTCCAACGGCTTCAATCCACGTTTAGCCAGCAGCACTATTCGGCCGTAAGCGAAATAAAAAAACTCAAGAATATACTGGAGGTATTTCAACTTAGAGGTACCAAAAAAGAAATTGGCCGAAACACGATGTATTCCATCTTTAATACGCTATGGCTGCTTGACATTCACTGGATTCTTCAGACGGAAAAATGGAAATACAAAAACGGGGATCACCTCCGTACGTGGGCGTCGTCCGTGAGCGAATTCGAAGTATTAAGTAGTCTGGCGGGCTTTGCCTATTCCAATCCCTCTTTTACGTTTCCCGAAATAAAGGAAGAACCTTACAGCATTCATTTCGAAAGCCTGGGGCATCCTTTGATCAGCGCCGAAAAAAGAGCGTGTAATGATTTCAGCCTGGAAAACCGCGGGGAAATCATGATGATCACGGGCTCCAACATGGCGGGTAAAAGTACCTTTTTGAGAACCGTGGGCGTCAACCTGGTGCTGGCCCTGATGGGCGCCCCCTGCTGCGCCAAAGCCGGACGGGTGTCGCACATGAAGATTTTCACCAGCATGAGAACGCAGGATAACCTGGAAGAAGGTATTTCTTCTTTTTACGCGGAATTGAAACGAATCGAGCAGCTCCTGAAATTAATCGAAAGCGGCGAGGCGATCTTCTTTTTGTTGGATGAAATGTTTAAAGGTACTAACTCGCAAGATCGCTACAAAGGCGGCGTTTCGTTGATCAAACAGCTCAGTGAACTCAACGCCTTCGGCATGATCTCGACGCACGATTTAGAGCTGGCCAAACTAGCCGAAAACCACCAGACGGTAGAAAACTTCAGTTTCAACAGCGAGATACGGGAAGGGGAAATCATTTTTAACTACGCGCTTACGGAAGGTATTTGCACCGATTTCAACGCCAGCGAATTAATGAAAAGAAGTGGTATAAAAATCCTTTCGACCCTGGACGAACAATGATAAACATACGCGTCTACCAAGAGGCTGACCTGGAAAACATCCTGGCGCTACTCCGGCTTAATACGCCCAGGTACTTTGCGCCCCACGAAGAAGCAGACCTGGTGAACTACCTCAATCATGAAATGGAGTACTACTACCTGGTGGAGCAAGACCAGCAGGTACGGGGGTGCGGGGGCATCAACCTGGCCGAGGACGGCCGTACGGCGAAGCTTTCCTGGGACATCATACACCCCCAGTACCAGGGCCGGGGACTGGGCCGTGCCTTGATGCAGTTCAGGATTCAGCGCATCCGAGAGCTGGAAGGGATCAAAACCATTTCGGTTCGCACCTCTCAACTCGTTTATCCGTTTTACGAAAAATTCGGCCTGGAAACCAGGGAAATAGTAAAAAACTATTGGGGTGAGGGCCTCGATTTATACCGTTTGGATGGTAGTATTGATTTATTTTTGGCACCAAAATAGCTATATAGCAGGCTGATTCGTCACATCGGTAAAGCTCGTTTTTACCAGAAGCGATGAATCCATTGATAAAATAGATACCTCAACGACCCTTGTATGGCTTCTTTAGTGCGCAACTACGAGCGCAAGAAACTGCTCGGGCAGATCTATACCCCGGCGCGTCTTGTGGATAAAATCCTGGATGAAGTGGGCCTTACGGGTACCGCTTTTCTGGGCAAAAAGGTACTTGATCCCGCCTGCGGCGACGGGCGCTTTCTGGTGGCCGTCGTGCAGCGGATCATCCGCTATTCGCCGCCGCCCCAACTACCCCAACACCTGCTCACGGTACACGGCTGGGACATCGACCCGGTGGCCCTGTCACTTTGCCGCGCTCAGCTCGACGAGCTCGTGGCCCCGCTGGGCCTGCGCATCGACTGGAACCTGCACCAGCGCGACGCCCTTCGCCAACACAAAAGTACCTTGCGCTTTGACCTGATCGTGGGAAATCCACCCTACATTCGGATCCAGCACCTGCCGATGCGACAACGCGCCTACCTCCAGCAACACTATACCTTCTGCGGAACGGGCTCTACGGACGCCTACCTGGCCTTTTTTGAGTTGGCTTCGCGGCTGTTGTGCCCCGGAGGTACCTGCGGGTTCATCACGCCGAACTCGTATTTTACCTCCGAAACCGCCCGGCCCCTCCGGCAGTACTTCCTCGACAAGAAGAACCTCCGGCTTATCACCAACTTCGGCGCGATGCGGGTATTTACCAACGCGGGTACCTACGCCGCCATCAGTGTGTTCGGGACGGAAAGCCGCACGCACTTTCGCTACGAGCTCGGTGATGAAGCGTACAGGTACCTGGCCCGTGAAGTACCCTTTGCCGAGCTCAGCGGGGCTGACCGGTGGCACCTGTCGGTACTTTCTCCCCAACCTACCCAAGGTACCCGGCTGGGCGATCTCTGCCAGATTTCGGTGGGGCTTACTACCCTTTCCGACGCCGTATATCTTTTGACGGTGGAGCATCCGGAAGGTACTTTGGGGGAATCCGCCACGGTAATGGCCACCACGAGAAAAGGGCAGCGTCTGCGGTTAGAAAAAGCCATCTTACGCCCGGTCGTGAAAGCGTCCCGGCTGAAAAGTACCCTTGATCCCATCCGGGAGTACATTCTTTTTCCTTACCGTACCAACTCCGCCGGAACGCATGAGATTATCCCCGAAGAGGTACTTCGGGCCAGCTACCCTTGCGCCTACAAGTACCTGCGGAGCGTCCGGAAGGTACTTGAGCGCCGCGACAACGGTCGCCCCAACGCCGTGGCCTGGTACGCCTTTGGCCGTGCGCAGAGCCTGGATAGTGCCTTTGGCGAAAAAATCGTTTTTTCGCACATGAACAAAACACCTAACTTTATTCACTACCCCAACCCCGACTGCACCCTGTACTCGGGCTACTTCATCAAGTACCCTGGTGACATGAAAGCGCTCGTGGAGGTACTTAATTCGCCCGCCATGGCTGCTTACATGGCCGTTGCGGGCCGCGACTTTCGGGGGGGCTGGAAAGGCTACAACAAAAAAATCGTGGCGAGTTTTATCGTGCCGGAAGGTACCTTGGAGCCGGTGGAGAAACCCGACTGATATTCCAGCACAAGGTACTTTGTTTCTGTATACTTGAAAAAGAATCAGTCAAGTAAGGTACTTTTGATTCGTTGAATGCCAAGCGACACCAACGGGAAAAGCTGCACGTGGTAGTCCAACGTCCATCCGAGGGGCTAATTGGCAGCCACCTCAGTGGTGCTTGTTGCTTTCTTCTTTTACTTTCAACTCAACTTTTTTTTATGAAAAGCCTACGCCTCCACATAGAAAACCAAGCCGGTGAGCCCCTGGCCGCCCGCCTGGAACTACCTGCCAACCGCCAGCCGCACCATTTCGCGCTTTTTGCCCACTGCTTTACGTGCAGCAAGGACCTGGCCGCCGTGCGCAACATCAGCCTGGCGCTTACCAACCAGGGCTTTGGGGTAGTTCGCTTCGATTTTACGGGCCTCGGCGAAAGTGCCGGCGACTTTGCCGAAACGTCTTTTTCCAACAACATCGAAGACCTCGTGGCGGTAGGTACTTTTATGGCCCAGCACTACCAGGCCCCCTCGCTGCTGGTGGGGCACTCGCTGGGCGGTGCGGCCGCGCTGGTAGCGGGCGCTATGATGGAATCTGTAAAAGCCATCGCGACCATCGGGGCTCCGGCTAGCCTGACGCACGTCAAAAAGCTCTTCGCCGACGACCTGCCGGTTATCGAGAAAAAAGGATACGCCGAGGTCCGGATCGACGGACGGCCCTTTACCATCAAGCAGCAGTTTGTGGAAGACCTGCGGAGCCGGGACTTACTGGCCCTGGTGCGTGACCTGCGCAAACCGCTGCTCATTGCCCATTCGCCCCAGGACAAAATCGTGAACATCGACAACGCCGCCCAGCTCTACCAAGCCGCTTTTCACCCCAAGAGCTTCCTTTCACTCGACGGCGCCGATCACCTGCTTTCCCGACAGGCCGACTCCCACTACGTGGGCGACGTGCTCAGTAGCTGGGCCAAAAGGTACCTGGATCTGAAAAAAGACCAGCGCCCCGCCTCCGACTCCCAGGTGGTAGCCCACATCACCGACGATGGCTACACCACGCAGATTCAGGCCGGTCCGCACCAGCTGGTGGCCGATGAACCCGAAAAACTGGGCGGCAACAACTTCGGCCCTACCCCCTACGAGCTGGTTTCGGCGGGCCTGGGAGCCTGCACGGCCATCACGCTCCGCATGTACGCCGACCATAAAAAGTGGGACTTGCAGGAGGTATACGTACACCTGGACTACCACAAGGTACACGCCGAAGACTGCCTGGCCTGCGAAGACGCCAGTGTGTCGGGCAAGATCGACCAGTTTCACCGCGTGATCGAGCTGATCGGTGACCTGGACGACGACCAACGCGCGCGGCTGCTGGAAATTGCCAACAAATGCCCCGTCCACAAAACGCTGCACAGCACCATCGACATCCAAACTACCCTGAAAAAAGACTGAAGCTGTGGGCAAGGGGGTAAGGGCTTAGGGTACCTTAAGCGCTCCTATTGCGGGCAACGGTTGTCGGGCAACGGTTGGTAAAAAATTAGCTACGTTTCCCTGGCAGGTACCTTCACTCCAAGGTACCCAGGTACCTCATGTTTCTTTTTTTAAAAAAATAATTTGCGCGGCCACCATAAATAAACAAACGTTCATTTATATTTGTAGCCATTATGAGACCCCGCAACGAAAATAAAGAACTGGCCGTGCGGCAAAAAGCCCTGGAACTCATCGTGAAAGAAGGGTTTGACGGCCTGAGCATGCACAAGCTCGCCAAAGCCGCGGGCGTATCGGCGGCCACGATTTACATCTACTACCAGGACCGGGAGGATTTGATTTTACAGCTGTGCGAAGAAGAAAATCAAAAGATGACGGAGGCTACTCTGGCCGGTTTTGACCCCGACATGCACTTCGACGAGGGCTTGAAGGTACAGTGGCTCAACCGCGCCAAGTACTGCCTGGAAAATCCCCTGAGCATGCATTTTCTGGAACAGATCAAGTACTCGCCCCTGCACGAAAAAGTCCGGGCCCGCATGGATCCGCGCTTTCACGAAGCCATGCGGCGGTTTGTTAGCAATGCCATCCAGCGCCAGGAACTAGTACCCTTGCCCATCGAAATCTACTGGTCCATGGCCTTTGCGCCCATGTACCAGCTCGTGAAGTTCCACATGTCCAAAGCCGGGATGCCCGGTCGGGGCGATTTTGTGCTGGACGAAGCCAAGCTCAACCAGGCCCTGGCGCTGGTCCTGAAAGCCCTGAAGCCCTAGTTTCTTTACCTATACACTGCATCACAAACTACCCATTTTCATCACTCAGATCCGCATGGCGACCACATCCCAACCTACCTTCACGCGCTACGAGAAATTCGTGGTCGCGATTTTGGCCCTGCTGCAATTTACCATTGTGCTGGACTTCATGGTACTTTCGCCCCTGGGGGCCATCCTCATGCAGGAGCTCCAGATCACCACCTCCCAGTTTGGGCTGGTGGTATCGGCTTATGCGTTTAGTGCGGGCGCGTCGGGTCTGCTGGCGGCGGGTTTTGCCGACAAGTTCGACCGCAAAAAGCTACTGCTTTTCTTCTACGCGGGCTTTGTGCTGGGTACCTTCTTTTGCGGCCTGGCTCCCGACTACCCCTCACTCATGGCCGCCCGCATCTTCACCGGCATTTTTGGGGGCGTCATCAGCTCCATCAGCTTTGCCATCATTACTGACCTCTTCCCCGTGCAGGTACGGGGGCGGGTGATGGGTTTTGTGCAAATGGCCTTTGCCAGCAGCCAGGTCCTGGGCATCCCCATCGGACTGTACCTGGCCAACGAGCTGGGCTGGCACGCACCCTTTTTGATGATCGTGGGCCTAAGCCTCCTCATTGGCCTGGCTATTGTTTTTTATCTCCGCCCCATTGACATGCACCTGGCCCTGCAGACCCGTCAGAACGCCTTCCAGCATTTGTTCAAGACGGTCTCTCAGGCCAGGTACCTGCGGGCATTTATGGCTACTACCCTCCTCGCCACCGGGGGCTTCATGCTCATGCCGTTCGGGAGTGCCTTCAGTGTGCATAACCTGGGTATCGACCTCCACCAGCTACCGCTGCTCTACATGTGTACGGGGCTTATCACCATGATTACCAGCCCAATCATTGGCAAGCTGAGCGATAAGCTCGGAAAAATCCAAACCTTCGTCATTGGCTCGGCCATTTCCGGCGTCATGGTACTGATCTATTGTAACCTGGGCCTCACGCCGCTCTGGTTGGTTATTGCCATCAATGCCGTGCTGTTTGTGGGCATCACCTCCCGCATGATTGCCTCCTCGGCCCTTATTACGGCCGTACCCGCCCCGCAGGACCGGGGCGCTTTCATGGGCGTCAACTCGTCAGTGCAACAGGTGTCGGGAGGGGTAGCCGCCGCCGTGGCCGGGCTCATCGTGTCCGAAACCACTACCGGCAAGCTGGTGCATTACGACACCGTAGGGTACCTGGTAGTAGTCACGATCGTGATCACCGTGGTGCTCATGTACCGCATTCATCGTGATGTATTCGGAAAGAAAAAAAGCGAGCTTACTACGGCTCCGTCAACTTAACATTTGGAAAGTACCTTTGATCATGAACCGGTCCGGGGTACTTTCCCATCGTGGTTATCTAAGTAGCAAATAGCTAGATGGAGCGACAGTCACCCGTTTAGCGTGATTTTATTCTTCCCCAATATCGATTTTTCCTCCCGCGCCCCCTTCGCTTTTCCCGCACGATTCCCCAACTTTGTAGCCCGAGGGGCGAAGCCGCCTCTCCCTGACCAGACTACCCTGCATGAAAAAAGTACTATTCATCGACCGCGACGGCACGATCATCGTCGAGCCCCCGACCGACTTCCAGGTCGATTCACTCGAAAAACTGGAATTTCTCCCCGGTGCCATTTCAAACCTCCGCCGAATCGCCGAGGAAACCGACTACGAGCTAGTGATGGTGACCAACCAAGACGGGCTAGGTACCTCTTCGTTTCCGGAAGAAACCTTCTGGCCCGCGCAGAACAAGATGATGCGCACCCTCGAAGGCGAGGCCGTCACCTTCGCCGCCGTACACATCGACCGCTCCTTTCCCCACGACAACGCCCCTACCCGCAAGCCCGGGACGGCCATGCTGAAGGAGTACTTTTCGGAGGAGTACGACCTAGCCAACAGTTACGTTATCGGCGACCGGCTCACCGACGTGCAGCTGGCGCTGAACCTGGGCAGCAAGGCTATTCTCTTTGCGCCCAAAGTACCTACCGAAGGCCTCACAGACGCCCTGAACGGGGTAGTTTCGCTCATTAGCTCCGATTGGGGCGCCATTTATGAGCACCTGAAACTACCCTCCCGCACGGCGCACGTGGAGCGTAACACCAAAGAAACCGAGATCACCATTGACCTCAACCTGGACGGCAGCGGCCGCTCTGACATCCAGACTGGCCTGGGCTTTTTTGACCACATGCTCGACCAGCTCGCCCGCCATTCGGGGGCGGACCTGACCATTCGTGTCAACGGCGACCTGCACATCGACGAGCACCATACCATCGAGGATACGGCCCTGGCCCTGGGCGAAGCCTACCGCCAGGCCCTGGGCGACAAGCGCGGCATCAGTCGCTACGGCTTTCTACTACCCATGGACGAAGCCCTGGCGCAGGTAGCCATCGACTTTTCGGGCCGCCCCTGGCTGGTGTGGGACGCGGAGTTCCGTCGGGAGAAAATCGGCGAAATGCCGACCGAAATGTTTTATCATTTTTTCAAGTCGTTTTCGGATACCTCGCTCTCCAACCTGAACATCAAAGTAGAGGGGCAGAACGAGCACCATAAGATCGAATCTATCTTTAAAGCCTTTGCCAAAGCCATCAAAATGGCCGTGAGCCGCGATATGAAAGCGCTGGATGTACTGCCGTCTACCAAGGGAGTTTTGTAATTATTTCCTCTGATTCTGCGGTAAGAAACAAATCCCTGCGTATTTTTGTAGCAGTTCTTCACTCGAAAATAGATACGATTATGATGATGAACATAGTTGCTCTCGTGTTTTATGTACTCCTGCTGGGCTCGGCCTTTTACGTAGGTCGCTGGCTGGAAAGACACGAAAAAAGCTACAAACCCTGAATAGACAGGCCGGGCTTGCTACTTAAACCAATCCGGCCTGTCATTCCTATCTAAAGGTAAAAAGCACGCTTTTTTTGTGCATACATAGTACTATTCCGGTAACATATAGTCTAATTTTTAGCTCCCAATACTATTCTGAGAATTTTAGCGTATATTACCTACATCCAACCATAACCCCTTTTCCACCTTGCTCAAGAAACTCTTCATCGGCTTAGTGTTGCTTTATTTCATCGGAAAAACCACCGATGTGATACGTACCTACTTTGCTCCGGATGAAGTGACGGTACTTTGTACTATGTGTGATTGTGAAAAAGAGAAAGCCGAGACAGACTATTTCGATGAGGACTCGGCCTATTTTAAGCTTACGGTACATCAAAGTGCTCTTTTCTTGCGGCAACGCATTAGTTATCCTTTCAAAGCCAAGGCGCTACTAGTCATCGCGCTCATTCGGTTTTCTCCTCCTCCAGAGCTAGTCTAGCTTTTTTCTGTACATAATTTTTTGTTATTCTGGTATTAAAAACGCTTTGTCCTTAATAGGGCATTCGAAGAGTGCAATGGGCCTTATTAGATTCGTACTGAGCTAATCTTTCGTCACAAGCGGGCTCCGCGCTGCCAGAACTGCCTTCCTGGCAACGGTACTATTTCCGTATTTTTTATCTTTAAACTCTTAATTTTATACAAATCATGGCAATCTCTTATTCAGAATTATTCGATAACAACAAGCGGTGGGTAGACGAAACCAACAAAAACCGCCCGGAGTTTTTCCAGACTCTGGCCAAAGGTCAGCACCCCAACTTTCTGTGGATTGGCTGCTCCGATAGCCGTGTACCTGCCAACGAAATCACGGGTACCGTACCGGGTGACATTTTCGTGCACCGCAACATCGCCAACATGGTGATTCATACGGATATGAGCATGCTCAGCGTACTTGATTACTCGGTAAACGTACTTGGCGTGAAACACATCATCGTGTGTGGTCACTACGGCTGCGGGGGCGTCATTACGGCCATGGGCAACCAGCAGGTAGGCTTGATTGATAACTGGCTGCGGCACATCAAAGACGTATACCGCCTGCACAAAGATGAATTGAATGCCATTGAAGACCTCAAAGAACGCAGCAACCGCTTTGTAGAACTGAACGTGCAGGAGCAGGTACAAGATCTTGCCAAAACCTCGATTGTCCAAAATGCCTGGGCGCAGGGTAAAAACATACAGGTACATGGGCTCGTGTATGACATAGCCAACGGCATTCTGAAAGACCTGAACGTCATGGTTGAACGCACCAGCCAGATTGATGACAAAGTGTATCAATTCACCACTGATTTAGTTTAAAGTAAAGCACACCCCATCTTTTAGAAAGACGATGTCAACTAGCAAAAAGAGTTTCTTTGCCAATATAAAATATGATTTCCCCGCGGGCTTGGTTGTGTACCTGGTGGCACTACCACTCTGTTTAGGGATCGCTTTGGCATCAACGGGGCGCTCCGACCTCCTCTTCTCCGGCATTATTGCGGGCGTAGTGGGAGGCATCGTAGTAGGGGCACTGAGCGGGTCAGCCCTGGGGGTAGCGGGTCCGGCGGCCGGGCTTGTCATCATTGTACTCACCGCCATCGACACCCTGCAGAGCTTCGAGGCTTTTCTGCTGGCCGTGGTGCTGGCCGGGGTCATTCAAATCGTAGCCGGCTTGCTGAAGGCTGGTATCATCGGGTACTACTTCCCGTCGTCGGTCATCAAAGGCATGCTCGCCGCCATCGGGATCACACTCATTCTGAAGGAAATACCCCACGCCTTTGGGTACGACAAGGACTTCATCGGCGACGAAGCCTTTTTACAAACCGACGGCCACAACACTTTTACGGAGCTTTACTACTCCGTCAAGTACAGCAGCACAGGGGCCATCATCATCTCGCTCGTTTCGCTGGGGCTGTTGCTGCTCTTCGATCGGCCCTTTATGAAGCAAATTCAGCTGTTTCGTTTTTTACCGGGTGCGCTCTTTGTGGTCATGATCGGGATTCTGCTCAATGTACTCTTTCAGGTAGTTCGGCCCGAGTGGGCTATGGGAGGTGAGCACCTGGTGCAGCTCCCCATTGCTTCAAGCCCACAGGAGTTCCTGAGCTTCTTCAAGACCCCTGATTTCTCGGCTATCACCAATCCTAACGTGTACGTGGTAGCCATTACCCTGGCGATTGTGGCCAGTCTCGAAACGCTGCTGTCGGTAGAGGCTACCGACAAGCTGGATCCCTACAAGCGCAGTACGCCCACCAACCGTGAACTCATGGCCCAGGGCGTTGGCAATATGGTATCGGGGCTGGTAGGTGGTTTGCCCATCACGCAGGTGATAGTCCGTAGCTCGGCCAACGTAGAATCGGGCGGGCGTACGAAGCTCTCTGCCATCACGCACGGTGTCATCCTGCTGCTTTCGGCCATCGTCATTCCTACGTTTCTGAACCTAATCCCGCTGGCATCGCTGGCGGCCATTCTGCTGCTGGTAGGGTATAAGCTCTCGAAGTTCTCACTTTACCAAGGCATGTACCGGTTGGGCTGGGATCAGTTCGTCCCCTTTGTGGTGACGGTGATTGCCATCCTCATGACCGACCTCCTCAAAGGCATTGCCATTGGGATGGTTGTGGCGGTTTACTACATTCTTCGTAAGAACTACCGTCATTCGCACCACTACAAAAAGGAGGAATACAAAGATGGCGAGGTGATCCGGCTTATCTTGTCGGAAGAGGTGACGTTCCTCAACAAAGGGAGCATCGGCCTAACGCTGGAAGAGCTGCCCGAAAACTCGACGGTGATCATTGATGGCTCCAAGTCGGTCGACATCGACTATGACGTGCTGGAAATCATCCAGAACTTCAAGCTTCACACGGCACCGCTCAAAAACATCAAGATCGAAACCATTGGTATCCGGGACGTGAACGCCGTAGGCGGGCACTAAGCCCCATACACCAAGTACCCTTGATCCGGCTGAGACTCAAACCCTCAGCCGGTTTTTTTTGCGAGGTACTGGGATTAATAGGATAAAAATCTGAGTGAATTGGGGGGGGGATTTGTGGAAAAAGAAATTCTTTTGGTTGCTTTAATGAAGGTGTAAACCAATACTCCGTCTCAGTAAGCCTTGTCTAATCCTCAGTAGTTTACGACTTCGTAGTCATAACTCCAGTAGATTTCTTTACCATAAGTTTTGTAAGTACCATCCTTGAATTTTTCCACGACTTTGTAGTTTTGCACATACCCTTTTGCGGTCTGTTTACCAAGTTGAGTGGGCACTATGTAGACAACGATACTGTTATCTTTTCCATCGTAAACTTTATTTCTACCACTTTTTGGCAGATCATAGTCTTTATTATAATCGCCAATAAATATCCTTAGGAGAGGGAATTCTAGGTGATCAAAATCAAACGTCAGTTTAAGTGAATCTTTGATTGAAACTGTTTTTCTGCCTTTAATATCTCGAATTTGAACAGATGCTTTTTCTATAGCGCCAAGACTATCATATAAAGTAGTATAATTCACCCATTCCTTTCCGTTTACCTTAGCATAGTTTCCGGCAAATCGAAGTTTTTTGCCTGGAATATCATAGTACACGTATGCATTTCCCACTTTGACGCTATCATCAAATGTGGCCACGCTTTCTAAATTTCCACTTAAAAAATACGTGTTACAAGGGCCGGTTTTCTTATCGTTCTCCCAATAACAATCCTCCATTAGCTTGCCGTTCGGGAAATATCTTTTCAGACGGCCATATAATTTTCCATTAACTAGCGTCATTGAATCTTTTCTTGCACCGCTTGGGTAGTACGCCAAGAAAAGGCCTGTAGAATCATTGATATGTATGGTCTCCAATTCAACACTGCCATCTGGAAAATATCTAATTTCAGATTTTTTATCCGGTGAACAGGATATTAGAAATGAAATTAAGAAATATAAAAGCTGGTTACGTCTAATCATTTTTTATCTACTCCTTTTGCTGTAAGTAGTCTACTTATCGTTTCCTTTATCGAAGAACTTGAAAGCTGGCCATAGTATTGTCAAAATTATAGTCTCCGCTGCTCGCCCCGATTTTCAATCGGGGCGCTGTCATTTAGCGTTTCAAACGCAAGTCAGAACTAACCCCAATTACAAATTGGGGCTAGCCGTCACTACATATTCCGCCGGTACTGCCCCCCTACCCCATACAGCGCCGTCGACAGCTGCCCGAGCGTACATACTTTGGTAGCTTCCATAAGGGCCGCAAAGACGTTGCCATCGCTACGGCTCGCTACCTTTTGTACCTCGCCCAGGGCCTGCGCTGCCTGCGCCGGTTGGGCGTGCTGAAAGGCCTGTCGAGCTTCGACGGCGTAGGTCTTCTCGGCTTCCGTAGCCCGGATCACCGCCGACGGCAAGCGCGTGGGTGAGCCCTGCGGGTCCAGGAAGGTGTTGACGCCCACGATCGGCAAACTACCTGAGTGCTTGCGGGTTTCGTAGTAGTGGGACTCGTCTTGAATCTTGCCGCGCTGGTACATGCGTTCCATGGCCCCAAGTACCCCACCCCGCTCGTTGAGACTCAGGAATTCCTGGTACACGGCCTCTTCTACCAGGTCGGTGAGCTCCTCGATGATAAAGGATCCCTGCTGCGGGTTTTCGTTGCGGGCCAGCCCAAACTCCTGGTTGATGATGAGCTGAATGGCCATGGCCCGGCGCACGCTCTCCTCGGTGGGCGTCGTGATGGCCTCGTCGTAGGCGTTGGTATGCAGGGAGTTGCAATTGTCATAAATCGCCAGCAGGGCTTGCAGGGTGGTTCGGATGTCGTTGAAGGCAATTTCCTGCGCGTGCAGGCTCCGGCCCGAGGTCTGGATGTGGTACTTGAGCTTTTGGCTGCGCTCGTTGGCGTGATAGGTATACTTCATGGCCTTGGCCCAGATCCGTCGCGCCACGCGCCCCAGCACGGCGTACTCGGGGTCCATGCCGTTGGAGAAAAAGAAGGAGAGGTTGGGCGCGAAGTCGTCGATCTTCATGCCGCGCGCCAGGTAGTATTCCACCAGCGTGAAGCCGTTGGAGAGCGTAAAAGCCAGCTGTGAGATGGGATTGGCCCCGGCCTCGGCAATATGATAGCCCGACACCGACACGGAGTAGAAATTCCGAACCTGGTTTTGGATAAAGTACGCCTGAATATCGCCCATCATGCACAGGGCAAAGTCCGTGGAGAATATGCAGGTATTCTGAGCCTGGTCTTCTTTGAGAATATCGGCCTGCACAGTACCCCGCACCTGCCGCAGGGTGTCGGCTTTCAGCTGTTGGTACACCTCGGGCGCAAGTACCTGGTCGCCGGTGGTACCCAGGAGCAGGAGTCCCAGGCCGTCGTGCCCGGCGGGCAAAGTACCCTGGTAGCGCGCCCAGGTAGGTACTTCAAAGGGTTTCAGCCAGCCTTCGGCCCAGCCCTTCTCGACCCCACCCTGCCGGTTGATGTAGAGCTCACACTGCTGGTCGATGGCCGCATTCAGGAAAAAACCAAGTACCATGGGCGCGGGGCCGTTGATGGTCATGGATACCGAAGTAGCCGGGTCGCAGAGATTAAAACCACTGTACAATTTCTTGACGTCATCGAGGGTACAGATGCTCACGCCGGAGTTGCCTACTTTCCCGTAAATATCCGGCCGCCGGTCGGGATCTTCGCCGTAGAGTGTCACCGAGTCGAAGGCCGTGGAAAGCCGCTTGGCGGGCATACCCTGGGAGAGGTAGTGAAAGCGCCGGTTGGTACGTTCGGGGCCGCCTTCGCCCGCAAACATGCGCGTGGGGTCTTCTTCTTTTCTTTTTAGGGGAAATACTCCCGCCGTGTACGGAAACGCCCCGGGGACGTTCTCTGTCAGCAACCACCGCAGTATGTCGCCCCAGTCGCGGTAGCGGGGCAGGGCTATTTTAGGTACCTGCAGGTGCGAAAGCGACTCGCTATACAGCGGCAGCTCGATGGTCCGGTCGCGCACGGTGTAGCGGTAGGTAGCGTGGCAGTAGCGCTCTTGGGTGGCGGGCCACTCGTCCAGGGCGCGTTGGCAGTCGGGCTGGAGCTGGCTCCGGAGCTGAGCCGTCCGCTGGCTGAGGTCATCCACCAAGGTACCTTCGGCGGATTGCTCCCGCAGGTACCTGAGGGTACCTTCCAGCTGGTAAAGCTGCGTAGCCAGCGCGGCCTGCTCCTCTACCCACTGTCCGTAGCGGCGGGCGGAGTCCACGATGTCGGCCAGGTACCTGACGCGCTCGGGCGGGATCGTCCCCGCGCGGTGGGTGGGGGTACTTGGCAAGGATGGTACTTCGTCGGCCCATTTCCCGGCCAGCCAGGCGTCGTTTTGCGCGTGCCGGGCTAGTTGCCGCGTGAGTAGCGCGTAGAGCTGGTTGAGGCCGGGATCGTTAAATTGCGACGCCACCGTACCCAGCACGGGTAGTTCGTCGTCAGGCGTTTCCCACAAATTATGGTTGCGGCGGTACTGCTTGCGCACGTCGCGCAGGGCATCCAGTGAGCCTTGTTTATCAAATTTGTTGATGGCGATCAGGTCGGCGTAGTCCAACATATCGATCTTTTCCAACTGGGTACCCGCGCCGTACTCGGCCGTCATCACGTACATACACAGGTTGGCGTAGTCGGTGATTTCCGAGTCGGACTGCCCAATGCCCGACGATTCCAGAATGATCAAATCAAAACGGGCCGCCTGAAGTACCCCCAGGGCATCGGCTACGTGGCGGCTGAGGCTGCGGTTGCCCCCGCGCGTGGCCATAGACCGCATGAAGACACGCCCACCGTGAAACCCGGGATGCAGCGCGTTCATCCGGATGCGGTCGCCGAGCAGCGCCCCGCCCGAGCGCCGCCGCGTAGGATCTACCGACACGATGGCCACGGTTTTGTCCGTAAAATCGAGCACGAAACGGCGCACCAGCTCATCCACCAGCGACGATTTCCCCGCTCCACCCGTACCCGTGATGCCCAGCACCGGCGCCACGGTTTTTGCCACCGGCAGCTCCCTGGCTACCCCCAACTCGGCGTAGGTAATCAGCCGCGCCAGTGTGGACGCATCCGGCGGGTGCAGCTCGGCAGGTACTTTAAAAGGCAGCGCTTCCAGCGAAAAATCACAGCGCGCCACCAGGTCGTTGATCATGCCTTGCAAGCCCAAGGCTCGGCCGTCGTCGGGCGAGTAGAGGCGCGTAATGCCGTAGGCGTGCAGTTCTTCGATTTCCGTTGGGAGGATGGTCCCGCCGCCACCGCCAAAGATTTTGATATGCCCGCCGCCTTTTTGCTGCAGCAAGTCGTAGAGGTACTTGAAAAATTCCAGATGCCCGCCCTGGTAGCTCGTGATGGCAATGCCCTGCACGTCTTCCTGAATGGCCGTCTCGACGATTTCCTGTACCGAGCGGTTGTGCCCCAGGTGGATCACCTCCGCTCCGGTGGCCTGCATGAGTCGGCGCATGAGGTTGATAGCGGCATCGTGGCCGTCGAAAAGACTCCCGGCCGTCACGATTCGTACGGGATGCCTAGGGGTATAGATAGGTGTACTCATGCGTAGTCAAGGATATAGAATCAAGGCAACACCGGCCCACACGCTTATTCAGGCGGGTCGTTTAGGCGAAGGTACTTGTTTTGGCCTATGTAAAGAAAAATCAGTACTCCTGGAAGTACCTAAAAAAAGACATGCAAAACAAAAATCCCCCCGGTAAATTGACTGGCCTGTCAGCACCGGGGGGACATGAATGGGTAATAGGTACTTTGCGCTAAGGGCTATTAGGATTGCCGCCGCGTTGCTTCAGCCGTTGCAGGAGCATC
Source organism: Rhabdobacter roseus (assembly GCF_014202275.1). Classification (GTDB taxonomy): domain Bacteria; phylum Bacteroidota; class Bacteroidia; order Cytophagales; family Spirosomataceae; genus Rhabdobacter; species Rhabdobacter roseus. The sequence goes on from NZ_JACHGF010000002.1 coordinate 891,756, forward strand.
TCGTTGAAGGTTCGCTCGGCTTTGTATAGCTCCGCTACTTGACTGGCCGACAGTACTTTCAGAAAGCGCGACTGGTATTCCTTTTCCAGATCCAGCTCCTTTTGTTTCAGCTCCTGTACCTCTTTCAGGTTAGAAAGTACCTGCTCGTCGGTAGTCCCGGCCGCTTTTTTCTCGCTGATGATTTTGCGTTGCGATCGGTGGATCTCGCGCCGCTTTTGGGAATATTCGTTATAAACGGGCCAAAACTCGGTCGATTGCTCGGGAGTCATGGCCAGCCGGTTGGTGATGATGGCCGTTCGGGCGTCCTGGATGCGTTGCATCTCTTCGCTCGAACGCCGTTGCGCCCAGCCGTCGGTGATCGAAAAAGTTAGCGCCATCAGTACCATCCATAGGAGGCGCTTGGGGTACATAGGGCTTTTTTGAGACGTGTTCATTTCGCGTACTAAAATTTAGATGGTTTCCGTAAGGGGAAGGGTCTCTATGAGTTGTTGCCGAATAAAGTCGTCATCCAGGCCATCGAGGTAATACAGTAGCGTAGAGTCCGTAGCAAAAGCTTCCTGGACAACCTGGTGCTCACTGAGATCGAAGTAGCTGATATTCTGCTCCTCGAGGTACTCGATGATGGCCCCGTCACTGATGCCGCTGAGTGGCTCCATCCCGATGGCTTCCTGCCGCTCAGGATACGTAAACCACACCAAAAGGGCGATCACGCTCATGGCGGCAGCCGTGATGAAAGACCGTTGCCATGACCAGTTGAAAACCGGATTTTTTTCTGGTGTAGCGGGGATGCGGGATTGGACGATCGATGGTAAACGCTCAAAGTACCCTTCGGGGACCTCGAAAGGTACCTCCCGCTTTAAATCTTCGAGCCGTATACGATTGTTATTCATGGTATTAACTTTTTATGCATTAGCTTGGAGTAAGACCCACCCCACCGTCAAAAGTTTAATCGGTACCATTTAAATAATCTTCAATTTTTTTAGAAGCAAAATGATAGGAAGCTTTCAGCGCTCCTACGGACGTACCCGTCACCTCGGCCATGTCCTCGTACGACATCTCCTCAAAGTACTTCAGGTTAAAAACCAGCCGCTGCTTATCGGGCAGTTTCAGAATGGCTTTTTGCAATTTTAGCTGAATATCGTCCCCGCTCACCAATGGGTCCGACGCCAGCTTGTCTCCCAGTTCCTCCTCGATGTCATGAATGGGGACAAAAAAACGACGACGCTTTTTGTTCAAAAAATTGATGGACTCGTTGGTGGCGATGCGGTACAGCCAGGTATAAAACTGAGAATCACCCCGAAAGCGTTCCAGGGCTTTCCAGGCCTTGATGAATACTTCCTGGGTAATATCATCGGCGTCGTCGTGGTCGATGACCATCTTCCGGACCAGCCAATACACCTTCTGCTGGTACTTTCGCACCAGTTGATTGAACGCGTTACGACGCGTCTCGGGATTACTATATAATTCTAGTAACTCTTCGTCGGACATTCTTCGCAGGCTAAGCTAGCTAGCAATAGGGCTGGTGAATAGTGGTTTTGAGTAGATGCAGCCCAAGGTACCTGGGCAAAGTACCTTCCTCCAGGTACCTTGAACTGCTACTCTTCACAGACTGGTTTTATTTTTTTCGTTCGATCGCCCGTTTCGCGGCGGCTACTATATCCTTGGCCGACAGCCCGTATTTTTCCATCAGTTGGGCGGGAGTACCGCTTTCACCAAAGCTATCGTCGACGGCTACGTACTCCTGCGGGGCCAGGTGTTTTTTGACCAGTACCTGCGCTACGCTGTCGCCCAGGCCGCCGAGGCGGTTGTGCTCTTCGGCCGTCACTACGCAGCCCGTTTTGGCTACGGATTTCAGAATTGCCTCCTCGTCCAGGGGCTTGATGGTATGTATGTTAATGATTTCGGCGCTGATGCCTTCGGCTTCCAGCTGCTCACCGGCCTGGATGGCCTCCCACACCAGGTGACCCGTCGCAAAAATACTCACATCGGTACCTTCGTTGACCATCCACGCCTTTCCGATCTCAAATTTTTGGTCAGGGTCCGTGAAAATAGGGATTACCGGCCGACCAAAACGCAGGTACACCGGCCCTTCGTAGTCGGCGATGGCGATGGTAGCGGCCTTGGTCTGGTTATAATCGCACGGATTTATGACGGTCATGCCTGGTAGCATTTTCATCATGCCAATGTCTTCCAGGATCTGGTGCGTGGCCCCGTCCTCGCCCAGCGTAAGGCCCGCGTGTGAGGCGCAGATCTTCACGTTTTTGCCCGAATAAGCCACACTTTGCCGGATCTGGTCGTAGACGCGGCCCGTGGCAAAGTTGGCAAAGGTGGTGGCGAAGGGAATTTTGCCGCCGATGGTCAAGCCCGCCGACAGGCCAATCATGTTGGCCTCGGAGATCCCACACTGGAAAAACCGCTCGGGATTTTCTTTTATAAAAGCGTCCAGTTTCAGGGAGCCTACCAGGTCGGCGCATAGCGCCACCACGTTGGGGTTTTGCTGGCCCAATACCTGCATGCCCGCGCCAAAGCCGGAACGCGTATCTTTCTTTTCGGTGAAGGTGTATTTTTTCATTAGGATCGTTATTTTTCTAAATCTAAACTAGTTGATTGCAATTTGTTTTAATTTCTTTAAAAAATAAGCCGCACTAGGGCAATTGGGATGGCGGGCGGCCTGTCGATGGAGAAGCCGTATTTCAACATTCGCGCCGCGAAAATATCCTTTACGCCAATGCCTCGATTTTGTTTTTCTATAAAAATGCTTTTCAACGTCTGGAAAGGTACTTCTTCTGCCTCGGGTTTATCAAAATCAAACGCTTCTTTTAGCAAAGTACTTAACGTAGTACTATCCGCTAAAAACCAAGCCTCAATTTTCCTGACGGCTACGACAATCACCCGGTTTTCGGCGCTAGTAATCCGCTCTTTGGTGACGGTGATGCAGGCATCTTCATCCAGATCGGTAAGAAGAAGTACCTTCTCGGCATCATTGGCCTCTAATAATGCCAACGATTCTTTCAAGTTCTCGGGCAGCAAATTACCACTCCCTTTGATGTCAATAACCGGCTTTACACATTCGATTCCCAAACGGCGAAGGAGCTGCTGGAACTTTTCAGATTCGACTATTTTTCGCTCCGTCTTACCTTCACATATAAACCCTACCTTTACCATGGAAGCCCCGCCCCAAGCGCATTCGTAAGCCAGGCTTCGTCGGCGCGTAATCCGTAAAAATCTCCCTTCCTGAGTTGCTTAATCTGGGTGGCTCCGTTTTGCTTGCTCACCAAGATCAACTCTTCTTCTTTGAGCTGCCGCACCAAGGTTTGCGAATGTGTGTTGAGCCAGATATAATGCCCTTGCTCTTCGCACTTAGCCCGAAATAGCTCCACGAAGGTTTCGATGACGTAGGGCGTAAGGCCGTTTTCGGGCTCCTCGATGCATAAAAACTGCGGCTCGTCGGACTGCAATACGACCGTTAGCAAGCAGAGAATGTTATAAGTACCATCGGAGATCAAATTCCGGCTGAAGGGTTTATTCGATCCTTTTTCGTACAGCAAAAGTGTATCGGTACCGCCGATATTATCCGAATGAATCTCGATGTGTTCAAACTCCGGAATCAGGAGCCGCAGGTACTCTACGATTTCCTCCCGTTTCGTCTCATCTTGTAAAAGGCGCTTAAGTACCTTTTCGAGGTTAGAACCATCTAATGATAAGCCGATATCATCTTTATAATGTAACTTTAACTCTTTCTTATTACCAATAAAAATTCTTGAAAAGTTTTTAATCCAAAAATTATTAATATTACTATGCGCTACATTATGTAAGTCATGATCTTTACCCAACCTTGCTCCTACAGTTAATTTATTTTCAAAATTATATGAGGCAATAAAAGAGCCAACTGGATCAAGTGTTAGGGTGATTTCGATTTCAGCATGAGAGTATCCCCTGGATAGTAGATCCTCTTTACTACCGAATATCCTATAAAATTGCTCAAAGGGCTCAGCTTTATACGAAATTGGCAAAAAGGCATTAAACTCCAACGCCTCAAAAATATTCGATTTCCCCGACGCATTAGCCCCAACGAAAACCGTAAAGGGGTTGGGCTCGACGATTTCGAGGTCGACGAGGGATTTGAAATTTTTGATATGGAGTTTTTGGATCTTCATACGAAGCAAACAACCTGACGGGCTTAGTCTGCAAGCGCCGTCAGGTTTATATTATGGCTCAATAATCGCCTAGGGATTCTTCCAGTTGGTCCAAAGCGGCGGCGAGTTGCTCGTCGTTGGGCGCTACGCCGTGCCACTTGTGGCTGCCCATCATGAAGTCGACGCCGTAGCCCATGCCCGTGTGCAAAAGTACCATCACCGGCTTGCCGTGGCCCGATTTGCCCTTGGCTTCGGCCAGGCCTTTCACCACGGCCGCCATGTCGTTGCCCTGCTCAATGTCCATCACCTCCCAGCCGAAGGCCTCGTACTTGGCGCGCAGGTCGCGGTTGTCCATGACTTTCACGGTGGGGCCGTCGATCTGCTGGCCGTTTAGGTCAATGAAGGCAATGAGGTTATCTACCTTGTGGTGGGGAGCAAAAGTAGCCGCTTCCCAAACCTGTCCCTCCTGCTGCTCGCCGTCGCCCATGAGGCAATATACCTTGTGGTCGTCGTCGTTGAGGCGTTTGGCCAGGGCCGCGCCCAGCGCTACCGACATCCCCTGGCCCAGCGAGCCCGACGCGATGCGGATACCGGGCAGGCCTTCGTGGGTAGTAGGATGGCCCTGCAGGCGGGAGTCGAGCTTACGGAAGGTAGCCATCTCCGAAACGGGAAAGTACCCCTTACGGGCCAATACGCTGTACCATACGGGCGAAATGTGGCCGTTGGATAAAAAGAAAAGATCCTCGCCGGCGCCGTCCATGTCAAACACGGCTTCCTCGTCTTGCTCATTGAGCGTCATTTGGTGGAAGTAAAGCGCTACCAGCAGATCCGTGCAACCCAAAGAACCGCCGGGGTGGCCCGACTGGCAACCGTGTACCATGCGTACGATGTCGCGACGTACCTGTGAGGCTATTTTTTCCAGTTGATCAATTTCCATAATGTTGAAAGGTGTTGGGCCTCGGCAGCTTCACCGGGGCCGGTGGTTAAGTAAAGAATTAAGGTGCTTCAAACCAGCTACTGGTTTGCGAAAAGCTAGGTAGTCAAAAATTGTTCGACGTGATTTTTGGTATCTACTTTCTGAATAATTTGCTCGATAACACCCGCTTCATCGATGACGAAAGTCGTGCGGGCGATGCCCATGTAGGTGCGGCCGTACATGTTTTTTTCCACCCACACGCCGTAGGCTTCTACCAGACGGTGGTCGGTGTCGGCCAGGAGCGGAAAGGGCAGTTCATATTTTTTGATAAACTTCTGGTGGGATTTTTCGCTATCCACACTCACGCCCAGCACGGCATAGCCCTGCTCCAGCAGCGTGTGGTAGTTGTCGCGCAGGTTACAGGCCTGGGCGGTGCAGCCGGGAGTATCATCTTTGGGATAAAAGTACATCACCAGCTTTTTGCCCTTAAAATCAGACAGCTTTACGACGTTCCCGTCCTGATCGGGTACTTCGAAGGCCGGAGCCAGATCACCAACTTGAAGTGCCATGCGTGTTATCGTTTTTTTCGGGTTGGGGGTTTTGCTACCACATCCTTGATTGGAACCCGCAAGATAGTACTATTTCCGGCCTTATCCGTGACTTCGAGCGTTAATTCACCTTCAAACGGCGCGTTTTCGTCCCGCTTTTCCGACCAGAGGTAGCGCTGTTTGTATTCATAATTCATCAGTACCCATTCGTCATTCACAAGGGCTTTGAAGGAGTCGATTCCGGACATGTCATCGCGGATATAAGCCCTAATGCGGTTTTTGCTGTGCTCGAGCAGTTGAATGCGGGGTGGCAGAGTGTCCGTTTGCACGATGAAAGTACCTAGCTCGCGCGTACGGAACGTGATGCGGTCGCCGTCCCAGGTACCTCCCAGGAAGTTATAACCGCCCTTGTTGTAGCGGTACACGGCCGTGCGGGCTTTGTTGGCAAAGGTACCCTCGGGCTGGTAGGTTACCTGCACGAAGTGACGCAGCGCCGTAAAGGGATCGTTGATCGTGAGGGCGTTATAGTTTTGGCGGAGGACCAGGTAGAGAGTATCGAAGAGGCTGGTGGAATCAAAGCGGATCGTCCAGCGGTCAGACTGGTAGGTAGCCGCCTGCCCGGCGGCAATGCGGGCCTGGTAGTGCAGCGGCTGTACTTTGTTACCTACCTGCACCGAGTCGGGCAGGTACTGCCGCAGGTCAGCCAGGAATATGGCCGCTCCCTGGTGGTAATAGGCCGGGGAAGCCTGCACCCGGCGACGATCGGTAAAGAAAGTAGCGAAGGGCTCCGCGCTCAGGTACTTTTGGGCCGTTACTTTTAAGACATTTTGCTCGCCTTGGGCTACTACCCAGTCGGGATTCGTTTCCGCGGTTTCGGGGGTACTTGTAGCCGGTACTTCGGTTTCGCCCCGAATGGTAAAGTACAGGGTGGACGAATTTTCGAAGCTGTCGAAAATCTTCACCCGCACCTCGTGGCGCAGGGTATCGTTGATTTGCAGCTTGCCGCGGTACTCGTCGGTATGAAACAAATCAAAAACGTTGCCCACGGGATTGTAGCAGCGATAAAAGCGACTGCCGGTTTCCTGCTCGGTGCGGTAGTCGATGAGGTTGTTGTAGTCGCGGGTGATGCTACTGGGAAACTGCTCCATGTTGAACGAAAACACCTCTTTGCCGTCCAGGGTTACTTCAATGCAATGCAACCCGTACCGAAAGCCGGTACCCGTCATGAAGTCGTAGGCCTGGAGCTCTAGCCCCACTTCGCCCGTGGCCCGAACGGGCTGGCTGATGCGGTAGCTGCCGTCGCTCTGCCGCACGGGCTTGAAGACCTGCCGTTCAAACTGCCCATTGACTCTACTTTCCAGCGACATGGGCCGCAGGGCCAGGTTTACGAAGCCCGGAGCCGTTTGATCCTTTATTTCGCTAAATCCAAAATACAGCGGGTTGAGGTAGTTGTCGCGGCTGTCGCGGATTTCAAAGTGCAGGTGCGGCCCGGCCGAGCCGCCTGTGTTGCCCGAGAGCGCGATCACGTCTCCTTTCTTAAAGGTAAGCTGGCCCGGTGCCGGGTACAAATCGACGTAGAACGACTGCTTCTGGTACTGCTCGGCACGGACGTAGGCCGCCAGCGAGTCACTGAACGTTTTGAGGTGGCCGTACACGGTGGTGAGGCCGTTGGGGTGGCGTAGAAAAATGACATTGCCGTAGCCGGTACCCTGCACGGCGACTTTGTACACGTAGCCGTCGGCGGCGGCGTATACGGGCAGCCCTTCCCGCTGCTGGGTACGGATGTCCAGCCCGCCGTGGTAGTGGTTGGTGCGCAGGTCGCCCAGTACCCCCGCCAGGGAGTTGGCCAGGCCCGGCCGGATCGGAAACAGAAAGTACCCCTTGGGATAATCTCCCTTCGGAAACGTTTGCTTTTGGGCCTCCGCCCGAACCAAACAAAGAATTAAAACCAGCGCCGGAACGATCCGGCGGGCGCAGACGGGGATATAACGCATTAATTGGATTTCGCTTACGAGCCACTACTCACTTTCCTACTTCACGTCCAGTTCCAGCATGGGTTTACCCTCGATGCTGGCCGTCAGGTGATCTCCAGCCTGCACGGCGGCTACGCCTTTGGGGGTACCTGTAAAAATCAGATCCCCGACTTTCAGCGTAAAGTACTGGGAAACAAACGAAATGAGGTAGTCGATTGGGTACAGCATCATGGATGTATTGCCTTCCTGCCGGGTTTCGCCGTTGACCTGCAAGCTAAAATTCAGATTTTGCAGATCCGGGAAGTCCGCCTTGGCTACAAAATTCGAAACGGGAGCCGAGCCGTTAAACGCCTTCGCCAGCTCCCAGGGCAAGCCTTTGGCTTTCAGCTTTGCCTGCACGTCCCGCGCCGTAAAGTCGATCCCAATTCCGACTTCGTCGTAGTACTTATGGGCAAATTTTTCCTCAATGTATTTTCCCATTTTACTGATCTTTACCACGACCTCCACCTCGTGGTGTATGTCCTCAGAAAACTCCGGGTAGTAGAAATCCTCACCGGGCCGCAGCAGGGCCGTGTCGGGCTTCATGAATATGACTGGGGCGTCAGGACGCTCGTTATTAAGTTCCTGAATGTGTTCGGCGTAGTTACGGCCAACGCAAATGATTTTCATTTTGGTACGAATCGACGTTCGAAATACAACTATACGTTTTAACAACCTTGGCCTTTACCCCTAGGTTTGGACAAAACTAATGACGATTGGGCACAGTGGCATACAAATTGACTGATTTTTTAGCCGAAGCCCGCCTTTAAGTAGGATATACAGAACTACCAGGCGGCGCTCATTCACGGATTCACTCACAATATTGTTCAAGAAAATGAAAAGAATAGTTATAGCCGCCCTGGCGTCGCTGCTGTTTGTGGCTTCCTGTCAAAAAGTACCCCTTTCCAACCGCAACCAGCTCATGCTTGTTAGCAGCAAGGAGATTTTGCCGATGAGCTTCAAGAGCTACAGAGAGTTTCTGGATACCAATAAAGTTGTTCGCTCCGGAGCGTCCATCCAATCGGTACGGCGGGTGGGCCTCAACATTCAGAAAGCCGTCGAATCTTACCTGGCCGAAAACAACTACAGCCAGCTTATAGAGGGCTTTCAGTGGGAGTACAACGTGGTGGACAACCCACAGATGAACGCGTTCTGTATGCCCGGCGGGAAGGTCGTTTTTTACACGGGAATTCTGCCCATTTGCCAGAACGACGAAGGCATTGCCGTGGTCATGGGCCACGAAATTGCCCACGCCATTGCCAGCCACGGAGCCGAGCGCATGAGCCAGGGGCTGCTGTCGCAGGGGGTACTTACGGCCGGGCAGGTAGGTCTGGGCGTGGCGCTTTCTAATAAGCCCCAGCAAACGCAGTCGATCTACAATGGTCTGTACGGGCTGGCCGCTCCGGCCGCTGCACAGGTAGGGTACTTGCTTCCCAACAGCCGCAACCAGGAGTCGGAAGCCGATAAGCTGGGCCTTATTTTCATGGCCAAAGCGGGCTACAATCCCGAGGAGGCGGTAGCTTTTTGGACGCGCATGCAACAGCAATCAAAAGGCCAAAAACCACCGGAGTTTCTTTCTACCCACCCCTCGGACGACACCCGGATTCGGGACCTGAACCGCCAGATTCCCGGAGCTATGAAGTATTATAGCAAAGCCCGGTAGAAATTTTTCATAAGTACCTTACTTCACACTATACACATGAACGAAGCCGCTCCTACGCAGGAGCGGCCTTTTTTTATGCCCGGCTGGCTACCATTTTCGAGCTTGTTTCGTTACTTTTGAAACAAAACTTTTTTCTGTGTCCATGAAAAGTCGCGTATCCGTCTGCTCCCTACTTTTGCTTTCCGTCCTTTTTTTCGCTTGTGAAACCCTCCGTAAATCCAATACCAGTACCTCTTCAACCTCCCGCAAATCGTCAGGTACCCTTTCGCGTCGGCCTGCGGCTTCGGGTACCTTAGCGCGCAAGCCGCCCGCTTCGGCAAGCCGGGGTGCCTCCTCCAACCGGAGTACCACCAACCGACGCCCTACTGCCTCTGCCCCCGCGCGCAAACCCACCCCGAACGCCAGAACAACCTACCCCAGCCGTAGCACCACCGCCAACGCCGCCCCGGCGGTGCGGCAAGTGATTGACATCGCGCGCAGCTACACGGGTACCCCCTACCGCTCCGGGGGCAACGACAAGCAGGGTATCGACTGCTCGGGGCTGATCTGCTCCGTGTACACCGAGGCGGGTATGCAGGTACCCCGGATCTCGTGGCAACAGTCGGAATTTGGCCGCGAAGTACCTGAGGTGAGCGACATCAAACCCGGCGACTGGCTTTTCTTCGTGCCCGAAGCCGGCAAGGAAGGGTACGTATCGCACGCGGGTATTGTCACGGACGTGCGCGGACAGCAGGAAATCATTTTTATTCACGCCTCCACTTCCCGCGGCGTACGCGAAGACAACCTCTACTCGACCTACTTTAAAAGCCGGTTTGTGAAAGCCATGCGACCGTTCTGATTCAGAAAAATACCTACTTGCTCGACTAGTATATTTTTTGACACTTTACGTACCTTTACTAGCGGTACGTAGGGGTAGGCTCCCGTGTGGTTGTCCTACTCGAAATAGCCCGATCCCAAACCTATATTTAGCCCGTATGGCCAGCACTTTACATCCCCCTTTAACTACCCAGCCGCCCGCCCGCCAAACCGACTTGGGCCTGGGTATTCCCACCTACGTTTACGCAGTGGTTTTCTCTTCGTTTTGCGTCATTACGGGCCTCATCTGGGACATCTGCTGGCACATCAGCATCGGGCGCGACGGGCTATTTTCGCCGCCTCACCTCATCATCTACGTGGGGGCCGTCGTATCGGGCATCTTCTCGGGCTACGAGGTACTTCGAACTACCTTTGTGGGCTCCCTGGCCGAAAAAGAGCGAAGCGTCAAGATCTGGGGGTTCTTTTATAGCTCACTGGGCGCGCTCTTTTGCATTTGGGGCGCGCTGGCCATGCTTACCTCCGCACCCTTCGACGACTGGTGGCACGGTACCTACGGCCTGGACGTCACCATTCTTTCGCCGCCCCATACCGTGCTGGCGCTGGGGATTATCGGGGTGCAGTTTGGGGCCATCGTGAGTGTATTAGCCCTTAAAAATCAAAATAAGTACTCCCAAACGGGTACCTCTGCGCAGCAGCAAAGCCGCCACCAGGTACTTTTCTGGCTTTTTGCGCTGTCGGCGGGCTTCCTGCTCACGATGTGGTTTACGCTGCTTTCGGAGGAGATCGACAAGCGCGACTCCCATACGGCCAGCTTCTACCAGATTTCGGCCGTAGCATTTCCGTTTTTGTTGGTAGCCTTTGGCCGCGCCGTACCCGGCCGCTGGACCATCACCACCGTGTCGGCCGTATACTCGGCCATACTGCTGCTCACGCTCTGGATCATCCCGCTCTTTCCGGCGGAGCCCAAGCTGGGGCCCATCCTCCACCACTTCGACCATTACCAGGGTTTTAAGTTCCCGCTGCTGCTCATCGTACCGTCGCTGGTATTGGACACGCTCCTGCACAAGTACCCCCACTGGAAAGCCTGGCCACTTTCGTTGCTGCTGGGTACCGCGTTTCTGGTAATTTACTTTGTAGTACAATGGTACTTCGGCGCGTTTTTGCTGGAATCACCGCTGGCGCGCAACTGGTTTTTTGGGAGCCACTACTGGTACTTTGGCAATTCGCCCGACTGGGAATACCGCTACCAATTTGGTCCCTGGGAACTCCAAAGTACCCCTGAGCTGCTGAAAGGGCTCGGCATTGCGCTCCCGCTCAGCATTCTTTCTACGCGCATCGGGTTGGCTTGGGGTACCTGGATGAACAAAATTCAACGATGAAAAAGATTTTCAGCTTACTACTTATCCTCCTGGCTACGTTCCCCACCTTCGCCCACGTGGGTAGTTCGGGGGTACTTTTGCAAGGGCAGGCCGGGCCCTATCGGGTACTTGTGAACGTACAGCCGCCGGACGTGATACCGGGCACGGCTAAAGTGACGGTTTTTGTGGAAAACGGCGGCGCCAACCAGGTACAGGCCCGGCCTATCTACTTCCGCTCGGGCGATGAAGGGGCACCTACGTACGACGACATTCCCGCCGTAGCCGGACAGCTCGGCCAGTTTGACGGCATCGTGTGGCTCATGGAATGGGGCTCGTCCAGTGTGCAGGTAGTAATAGACGGCGACAAAGGCAAAGGCGAGCTCGTGATTCCCATCGTGGCCGTCTCGACCGCCGAGCGCGACATGCCCGTGGAGCTGGGGATCGGGCTGGGGCTGCTGGGGCTGCTGCTGGTACTTCTGCTCGTCACGGTGATCGGGGCCAGCGTGAGCGACGGCCTGCTGCGGCCCGGCCAGCATTTGACGCCCCAACAGAAGCGCAAACGCTGGATCAACATGGGCATTGCCACGGTGGTTTGTGGTGTGGTACTTTATACCGGCAGCAGCTGGTGGGACAGCTGGGCCGCCGACTACCGGCAGTGGATTTATAAACCCCTAAAAGCCAAAACTCAGGTAGCCATCGAAGACGGCCAGCGGGTATTTAGCCTGCAGGTGGACACCACCAATTGGAAAAACCAACGGCGGGGCAACATGCTCAGCTACCTCGTGCCCGACCACGGCAAGCTCATGCACCTCTTCCTGGTGCGGGTACCCGGCCTGGATGCCTTTGCGCACCTGCACCCCGAGCGCCGCGACAGTACCACTTTCCAGGCCTACCTGCCCAAACTACCCGCCGGGAAGTACCTCGTCTACGCCGATGTAGTACAATACTCAGGCTTCGCCGAAACCATCATGGACACCGTTGAGATTCCGGCCCTGCCGCGTGCGGAGGTACTTGCGCTCAAAAAAACCGACGACGAAGACACCTACGTAGTAACCGCTCCGCTGAATAACGCCAAAAAAGTACCCCTGGACGAGAACGTGGTGATCTGCGGACTACCCGGTACCCGCACCCAGCTCACCGACGGCTCCTACGTGGTGTGGGAAGGTACCGCCGGGCGCGCCTTCGAGGCGGGCAAGCCCTACCAGCTGAGCTTCGAAGTATTTGATCCTGATGGCAAACCGGCTACGTTGGAACCCTACCTGGGCATGCCCGGCCACGCCGCCATTGTGCGGTCCGACGGCTCGGTGTACATCCACCTGCACCCCACGGGTACCTACGTCATGGCCGCCGAGCAGTCCCTCACGGGGCGCATCGCCGACACCGCCCGTACCTACAAGCGGCCCGTGCCCGCTGTCTTTCGCGACAGCATCGACAGGTACCTGGCTTCGCTCAAAACAATGCCCGCCGCTGAGCGCGAAAAGTACCTCATGCAGCAAATGGGCATGACCACCGCCACCGCAAGTACCCACACGGGCATGGAGCATGGCCACCGCATCTCGTTTCCGTACGCCTTTCCCAAAGAGGGCCAGTATCGGATTTTCCTCCAAATCAAGCGGAACGGGCAGGTTATCACCAGTGTCTTCGACGCCCGCGTGACAGATTCGACGACGCTATGACCAAAAAATGTTGGCGAGGCATTCCGTAGCTTTTAACTTTTTTAGAAGTACCATCCCTGAGAATCGTGAAGTTAATATCTTAATAAAAAATGCCGATGCTGAGCATCGGCATTTTTTATAAAGTACTTTTTTTGGCTACAAGCGCTGCAGCCGCTGGGCGTAAAGCTGGTTGAGCCGGTTTACTTCCTCAAAATAAACTACCATTTCCGCACTCAATTTATCCGTACCCGCATGCTTTTCATATTCAAAAGCCGTTGCCTTGTCTTTAGTAGCATACTTTTCACTTTCACTCAAAACCTTTTTTACAGTCTCTTTCACACGACTTTTAGGCCAGTGATTTTTAAGACGAGTCAACGTATAGAAATACAAACCTGGTGAGTACATGCCTTCATCAACCATGAGGTTGACATAAAATTCCAGCGTAGCTATCGCTCCTTCGGATGGATCAGCCAGGAGATCCGTATGGGTAATCATTTTTTGGGCGACCTCTTGACGGTAAAAGAATGCATAAGGATCTTGATCATATTTTGCCAAAAATGAGCGCGCAAGGTTGTCCTGTTCTTGCCAGGAAAGAGGCCCAATTCCTCCTTTTTCATGAGTACTATTTGGGTGTAAATTATTCTCGGCTACAAAAAGCTTAGCTTGATACATAGTACGCATAATCTGTTCATGATTGTCCACGTTAAGCGATACACCATGCATATTATGGTTGTACGGTACCATTCGTAAATTTCCCCTCTCATTTTCAGTCTTAAGTACTAATTGAGTTTTAGAAACAACAGGGGATTCTATTACCGCTTTTTCTCCACTACAAGAAATGATTAACAAGCTTGCAGTAATTATTAATAAATTTGTTGATTTTAACATGATCTTATCAGTTTTTTGTGTTGGATATAAAATATACTAAGCTGTACAACCTACATTGCATTGCTCCAAAAGGGATTCATCTATATACATCACATTTCCCATGTAAGTATTATTACAATCGTACAGTCCCATTTGAATAGGAACTCCAGGAGTAGCATACATATAGCAACAAGTTTGACCATTGGGCACTTGGTAACTTACTCTTATATAAGGGCAAGTACCTCCTGGCCTGATAGTACAAGCACAATGTTCGTTCATTTGGGATTGTACAGAGACAGGCAAAAGCGCATTGATCCCAAACAAAGCTAAAGCGATTACTCTTTTCATACAGTTAAATGGTTAAGTGGAAAAAATAGAAAAACATAGCTATGTGCCTGCTAATATATATATATATATATATGATTAACAAAACATTAGCTATTTTTTTATTTTATCACCGTTACTGCACCAGAGGCCTTAAGCTTTTGGGCATCGGCCTCGGCGAGCTTCCAGTTTTGGTCGAAGCGCCCTTCGGCCACCACGTTGGCGTAGTTACCTTTGAACAGAATAAAATCCCCAAACCGACCAATGGAATTGACCGGCCCGGTGGCAAAGCGGTAGCCCGCCCCGCCGGGGGAGGCAGGCTCGGTCCACCAGGGCAGGCCGGAGTTGATGAGCACGTAGCGGCTGCCGTGGGGGAATACGTAGGCCAGGCCGTAGTCCGTGGCCGAGGTACTTAGCTCAAGGGGTAGTTGGTCGGCGAAACGCCCGATGAGGCTGTTGGTTTCTTTGGTTCCAAACAGGATGAGGTTGGCGCTTTCGAGGTCGCTGGGGCGTACTTCCTGGTCGCTCAACAGGCGCGGAAACACCATCACCCGGCCCAAAAACTCACCCCGGTAGCCCGACCACTCCGCGGCCTGCCCCGCCACGCTCCGGCGGCGGTTGAGCTCCTCGGGCGTAGGGTTGCCCCCCGTACCGTACACGTATACGTGCCGACTGGCCAGGGCCTCGCTCAGCGGCCCCTCGGTACCGGCTTTTTTGGAAAGGGTACCTACGGCGGGTTTGCCCTCAGCCCAGGTACCTCCGCGCTCGCTCAGGCTCAAGGTACCTTGCGTCTGGGTACGTACCGACTGCCCGTTAACCACCACCTCCAGCGGTTTCCCGGCCTTGAACTTAGGGTGCCCGGCCAGGTTCAGCGTGAAGGCACTCAGGTCCTTGGCCTGTACCTCGATGCGGTTAGCCGCCGTGAAGCTGGCCTCGATGGAGGCGGTGCGGCCCGGCGTAAATTCATCCAGCACGACCCAGTAGGCCTTGCCGTGGCGGTACTGCGTACTCGCAAACCGAACGCGGTCAGGGTGCGGGTTGCGACGGAATTGCGAGAACCAGTCGAAGATGAAGCCATCCTTGTAGGCATTTTCCCAGCTATCGTGGCCCACGCCGGGGTACTCCACGTAGGTGACATTCGTGCCCGCGTCTTTGAGGCGCTGCACCCACTGCCGGGTCGAGTCTACCTTCACGGCGGGGTCGGCGTCGCCCTGGAAAAAGTGCATCGGAACGTGCAGGGCGTTAGGTACCCGCGGCAAAGTACCCTGCGGCGGAGCCGGACATACCGGCGCAATGGCCGCCCACATATCCGGGTAGCTCAGGCCGATCCACATCGTACCACCACCGCCCATCGAGAGGCCCGTGAGGTAGGTACGGTCTTCGTCTACCGAGAAACGGCGCTTCACGTCGGCCACCATGTCCAGCACGTCTTTCTCGGCAATGCCCTGGTAGCCCATGGTACCCCGCGCGTAGGCCGAGGCCACGATGTAGTCGACGTCGCGCCAGGCGGGAAAGTACCGGCTGGTCTCCACGTCAGTTTCGCCGGGAAGGTTCGTTTTGCCAAAAACCCGCTTCAACGCCAGCCGGTGGTTGGAGCCCGCACCGTGGAGCATCACCACCAAGGGGTACTTTTTCTTGGGGTTGTAATTTTTGGGCAGGTACAAGCCGTAGGGCTGCTCGGTGTCGTCGACGTCGGAGTAGAAGGTAAGTACCTGCGGGCCCGCCGGTAGTTGTTGCGCCCGCGTAGCTGGGCTCAGCGCCAGCAGCCAAAGTACCAGAGATACTTGCCAGGCTTTGAAGGAAAACTTCAACATAGATTTTAAGAGTGCATTTGTGAAGGTTGATTGAACGGGGTAAAGGTATAATTTCCGGGAAATTTTACACTATTCGCCGTTTTATAAAATGCGAATAAGGTACTTTGGGGTTACACAAGTACCCGGTTTTTGAGAAATGGTGGCTGAAAACCTAGCGTAAACAGGGCAAAAGGTACTTCGCAAGGTACCTTCCCGCTTATTCATGATAAATAAAGTCTCGTTTAGGGAAAGTAAAATCACAAAAAAGCGGCGGACTCAGGTAGGGAGTCCGCCGCTTTTTTGTACCCGTGCGAAGGTACCTTCCAAGGTACTTTCGTCAAAACAGAGCCGCGAGGCGGGCGTAGTTTAGCTCCAGGTAGTTTTCTACGTACAGGTCGCAGGGGGGTAGTTCGGCGGGTGTATGCGTGGTAAGTACCCCCACCACCTTCATGCCCGCGTTGAGCGCCGCCGACACGCCCGAGTACGAATCTTCAAACACCACACACTGCGACGGCTCCACGCCCAGGTTGGCCGCCGAGCTCAGGTACACCTCGGGGTCGGGCTTGTGGTGCGTCACGTTTTCGCTGGCCAGGATCGAGCCCATTTTATCGCGCAGGGGTAGTTTACTCAGGATGAGGTCCAGGTTGGCGCGGGGGGCGGACGTGGCTACGCCCAGGCGTACTTGGTGCGCTTTGAAGTCGTCCACGAGCTCCAGCAGGCCGGGAATGGGCTCCACATGCGGCTCGTAGATTTTCCGGAACAGCCCCTCTTTTTCTTCTTCCAATCGTAAGAACTCCTCCCCAACTACCTCCCGCTGCAAGAAATGCTTCAGGATGTAGCTGTTGCTCTTGCCAAACATGTGCCGGGCAAATTCTTCGTCGGTAGGCGATAAGTCGCGCAGGGCAAAAAACGCCCGGAACGCTTGGGAATGGTACGGATTGGTGTGACAGATCACGCCATCCATGTCAAAAATAACGGCCTTTAGTTCTTTCATACCGTAAAGGTACGGGCAAAAATTTCCATTGCCTACGCCCGCCGCCGGTAGGTACTACACATTCGTTTTTTAATCCAAATCAGGTACCTCACGCTACTCCCAAACTACCTCCACGGCGTACTCTTTGAGGTCGATGGTGGTGTACTGCTCACCCGCCTGGCGCTTGAGGGTCACTTTACCGTTCTGGACTTTGGCCGTTTGCTGGGCTATGACGTCCTTCTTGTTTTTCTTGCGGTAAATCGCCACCAGGGCCTCGGGCGTGTCCACGGCTATTTCTACCGATTTCCCGCTGGCTTTGACCAGTTTACCGTTGTCGGGCAAGTAGGGTGCTTTGACCAGCGCCAGGGCCCGCGAGGCCATCGGTACGCCGTAGCCTACGTAGTTGTTGCCGTAGGGGTACAGGTGCGCCGATTTCTCAATTATTTCCATGAGTTCCTTGTTGGTCAACTTGGGGTTGGCCTGGAGCAGGCAAGCCGCAAAGCCCGTAATGACGGGCGCCGAAAGCGAAGTACCATACAATGAGAAACACGAAACGTTGGGCTTGATGTAAGGCAAAAACTCCGGCCCGATGCTGCTGTAGCTGATGCGGTTCCAGAGGCGCTGGTTGGTAGCGCCCACGGCAAGTACCCCCTTGGCATCGGCGGGCGTAGACAGGATGCGCCAGCTTTTGTCGTCACCCTCATTACCGGCCGAAACAATCAGCATGATGCCTTTTTTATCGGCGGCCATCTGGGCGGCCCGGCTGATGGCGCTCGTTTTGCCGTCCATTTGCGCGGGCTCGTAGTTTTCTTTGGGGTCAGAAAAACCCTTGGCGTAGCCCAGCGACGTATTAATCAGCCGCACGCCCAGGCTATCCATCCACTCCATGGCCGCAATCCAGTTGTCTTCCTCGCCGCGCCACTCGCGCAGGGAGTAGTCGGTACGGGCCAGGTAAAACTTGGCGTTCATGGCCATGCCGTATTGGATCTGGTCCACGGGGTCCAGGCCGGCCACGGCGGCCATCACTTCGGTGCCGTGCACGTCCGAAAACGACTCGGCTACTTTATACAGCATCTCGCCAGCCTGAAAAGGTTTTACGTAGTCACGAATGCCCAATACGCGGTTGCTGGCAAAAATGTGCCGCAGAGCGTTGGAGGAATCGGCGCCGTAAAAGCCCGCGTCAATGATCCCCACCGTGACGCCCTGCGCCGTGAAGTTGGATTGTAAAAAAGCCTGCGACTGTACCTGGGCCATGACGGGAGCCAGCATGGCGCGCTCCACGGGCTGCTGCCGGGCAATGAAGAAATCGGAGTTCATGGGTACTACGTCGGTGACGAAGTCGAGACGGCGCAGCGCCTCGGCCCGTTCGGCAGTCAGAAAGGCCGACACCGCGTTCAGCCACTTGGATTGCAGCATGGGATGAGCTCCCTGCGCCGCCAGGCCGCGCAGGTACTCGTGCTTCAGGGGCAGGTCCGTTTCGTCGAAAGCGACTAGCCCCTGCTGCAGTCGATTTTGTATAGTAACTTCGGAAATAGCGGGTTGGGCCCCAGAATCTTTGTCTTTGAGGTAGATCCAGTACTTGGTTTGGGCGGATACAGCCAATGAGGTGCTTAGTAAAACACCGAGCAGAAATGCTTTCATGAACACGAAAAACGATTAGTCTTTGCTAAGTTTGTAATTTTGGTGCCTCTACCGAAATAGATACGCTATGCAATAACTTTATTTTCTGGCAAAAAGTATCTATCATACCCCTACTTTCTATGCGCTACTTACCAATAGACTCATCCCTTTTCGTTGAAAACCGTCGACGCCTGTCCGGTATGCTCAAGCCCAAATCGCTGGTAATTTTGCACGCCAACGATATTTTACCTACCAACGCCGACGGCACCATGGGCTTCCGGCAAAATACCGATCTGTTTTATCTCTCCGGCGTAGACCAGGAAGAAACCATCCTGCTGCTCTTCCCCGAACACCCCGACGAAAAAATCCGCGAGGTACTTTTCCTGCGTGAGACCAACGAGCAGATCGCCATCTGGGAGGGCGAGAAGCTTACCAAAGAGCAGGCCCGAAGTACCTCCGGCATCCAGGCTATTTTCTGGACGCACCAATTCGAGGCGGTTTTTCGGAACATCGTCTTCGAAGCCGAACACGTGTACCTCAACACCAACGAGCACACCCGCAACGAGTCGTTGGTCCAAACCCGCGAGGCCCGTTACGTTCGGGAGTTTAAAGAAAAGTACCCCCTGCACCAGCTCCAGCGCCTGGCCCCGCTCATGCACTACCTACGGGCCATCAAGCAGCCGCAGGAGCTGGCGCTGCTCATGCAGGCCTGCGACATCACCCGGACGGGTTTTCTGCGTTTATTGAAGTTCGTGAAGCCGGGCGTCGCCGAATACGAAATCGAAGCCGAGCTGCTGCACGAGTTTGTCCGGGGCCGCTCGCGGGGCTTTGCCTACCAGCCTATTATCGCCTCCGGGGCCAACGCCTGCGTACTGCACTACATCCAGAACAATCAGCTATGTCAGGACGGACAGGTACTTTTGCTGGACGTAGCCGCCGAGTACGCCAACTACAACGCCGACCTGACGCGCTCCATCCCCGTCAACGGCCGCTTTACGCCGCGTCAGCGTGCCGTCTACGATGCGGTACTTCGCGTATTCAAAGCCGCTAAAAGCATGCTCGTGGTAGGGAACCTGTGGGACGAATACCACGTGGAAGTAGGTAAAGTGATGGAAAGCGAACTACTTGGCCTGGGGCTGATCACCAAAGAGGACATCGCCAAGCAGGACCCCGACTGGCCCGCCTACCGCAAGTACTTCCCGCACGGTACTTCGCACTTTCTGGGGCTGGACGTGCATGACGTTGGCAACAAGTACCGGCGCTTCGAAGCGGGCATGGTATTTACCTGCGAGCCGGGGATTTACATTCGGGAAGAAGGCCTGGGAATCCGGCTGGAAAACGACATCCTGATTACCGCCGACGGCAACAAGGATCTCATGGAGCACATTCCCATCGAAGCCGAGGAGATCGAAGAGCTTATGAATGCCTGAGCTCATTCCTGAATACCAACCTCATCCGCGCGGGAGGCGCTCCTCCGGCGTCCGCCCTAACCCTTCTCCGGCTAGGAGAAGGGAATTATACCTACCCGCCTGCGCAGGTATTTGAACAAATTACCGTAGGCTAAGCAAAGTAGATCTCTACGCAAAAAAGGAATAAAGAACGGAAAATAACCAACGAAAGTAAGATCAAGAGAAACGGACTTAGCGGTAGATTCGTTAGTACTTAACGTCACCAACACTTCCGTTTTTTTTGATAAGTACCTAGTAGGTACTTGGTGGCGAAGTACCCCTTGCCACGTTGACATTGCATGCTACTATGAACGCTATTCTCTGGGAAATACTTGAACAAAACCTGACGGTGGCCGAAAAGGAATGGCTTCAGGAAAAGGACGCTACCCGCCCTATGGAGCTCATGACGGCTTTCGTGGCCGCGCCGCGCTACCTTTCCAAGCAGATCGTACAGCCCGACGTCTCCCACGCGCTGGAGCTGGCGCAGCAGCTACCGGGCTTTTCGGTAATGGGCTGGAGCCTGGTGCGGCTGAGCCGGGTATGGCTGCTTACGTGCCTCGACACTACCGACCGCGAGGCCTACGTTCGGCACCTGGAAACGCTTTTCGATACCGCCGAAATGAACGAGCTGGTGGCGCTATACTCGGCCCTGCCGCTGCTGGCCTACCCGGAGCAATGGCTTTTTCGGGCTACGGAGGCGGTGCGCTCCAACATGGGGGTAGTTTTTGATGCGCTGGCCCTACAAAACCCCTACCCCGCCAGGTACTTCACCGACCTGGCCTGGAACCAGCTGGTCCTGAAAACGATTTTCAACGACAAGCCCATCCACCTCATCGTGGGCCTCGACGAGCGCGCCAACGAAAAGCTGGCCCGGACGCTGTCTGACTTTGCTCACGAGCGCTGGGCCGCCGGACGGAGCGTAGCCCCTGAGGTTTGGCGGTTGGTCAGTAAATTTTTAGATGAAGCTCTTTTAGAAGATATAAAGTACCTTTTTAATTCCGGATCGCAGCACGACCGCGAAGCGGCGGCGCTGACTTGCTTCCAGGCTGAGTACCCTCCGGCGCACGCGCTGCTGGCTAAGTACCCGGAGCTCGAAAAATCGGTGCAGCACAAAAAACTCAGCTGGGCCGACCTGGAATTTAACGATTTAAATACCTATGTGTCAAAACCATAATACCGTAGAAAAGTACCCCTCGCACTTTGAGGACAGTGGCGAGGTCATGACGCACCGCGACCTGGCCTGGGACGACTACCGCGAGGCGATCCGGGGCATGCGCTTTTTTGATCCGCACGTCCACATGACCTCCCGCACCACCGACGACTACCAGGCCATGTACGACGCCGGGATTGTGGCGCTCATCGAGCCCGCCTTCTGGCTGGGCCAGCCCCGCACCGGACTGGCTACCTTTAAAGATTACTTCAGCAGTCTGGTGGGTTGGGAGCGCTTCCGCTCGTCGCAGTTTGGGATCAAGCATTACTGTACCATCGGGCTCAATTCCCGCGAGGCCAACAACGAGCCCCTGGCCGAGCAGGTGATGGAGATCTTACCGTTGTTTTTGTACAAAGAAGGCGTAGTAGGCGTAGGCGAAATCGGGTTTGATGATCAAACGCCCGCCGAGGAGAAATACTACCGCGCCCAGCTAGAGCTGGCCAAGGCCGCCCAACTACCCGTGCAGGTACATACGCCCCACCGCGACAAGAAACAGGGCACGGAGCGTAGCATGGCCATCGCGCTGGAGCACGGCCTGGACCCGTCGTGGGTAATCATTGACCACAACAACGAAGAAACCGTGCAGAGCGTGCTGGATCAGGGCTTTTACGCGGCCTTTACGATTTATCCGTTTACCAAGATGGGCAACGAACGGATGGTCAAGGTACTTGAAAAGTACGGCCCCGAACGCATCATGATCAACTGCGCCGCCGACTGGGGCATCTCCGATCCGCTGGCACTGCCCAAAACCGCCGCCCTGATGAAAATGCGCGGCATCCCGGACGAAGCCATCCGGCTCGTGACCTACCAAAACGCCATTGACGCCTTTGGCAAGAGCGGCCAGATCGACGTCGCCGATTTTGAAAACGGACTGGCAGTAGACCAAAGTCAGAAGTTCAACGGCAACACCATCCTGCGGGGTGGCCAGCAACCCCGCGTGGCCAAAGATTCCCTTGTGATTAACTAACGTGGCTAGCCTGAAACCGTATTTACAACTCACCCGGCCCGCTAACCTGGTCACGGCCGTAGCCGACATCCTGGCCGGGATGGCCATTGCCGGATTTCTGTTTGCCCAAAGTACCCCCTACTGGCTCCTGCTGGCTACCCTGGGGCTTTACGGCGGCGGCGTAGTGCTCAACGACGTCTTCGACGCCGAGCTGGACGCCATCGAGCGGCCCGAGCGCCCCATCCCGAGCGGCCAGGTACCTCGGCGCTCAGCCGCGCTGCTGGGGTGGTCGCTGCTGCTGGTAGGTGTGCTGGCGGCAAGCCTGCATAGTCCCCTGAGCGCCGGGCTGGCGCTAGCCGTCGCTCTGCTGGCGGTCCTTTACGATCGCTTTGCCAAGCACCATAGGGTACTTGGGCCCGTGGTGATGGGTACCTGCCGGGGTGGGAATCTGCTGCTCGGCATGAGCGCCGTACCCGAGTCGCTGGGGCGCTGGGGCTGGCTGGCGCTGGTACCTATCGTGTACATCGGGGCCATTACGCTCATCAGCCAGGACGAGGTACACGGCGGAAAGCGGCGCACGCTTTACTTCGCCTGGGTACTATACGGGCTGGTACACCTGGTGCAGCTAGTCGTATCTTTTCAAAAAGGGAACCTCCTGCTGGCGCTACCGCTCATTCTGGCACATGCCATCCTGGTGGGGCGTCCGCTGTGGCGGGCCGTCCAAAACCCCGTTGGCCCGCAGATCGGGAAGGCCGTCAAGGCCGGAGTACTAGCGCTGATCGTCATGAACGCGGCCTGGTGCATGGTGTTTGGCTACGGGTACCTTACCCTAGTGGTGGTTTTGTTACTACCTTTGTCCATTCTTTTAGCTCGAATTTTTGCCGTAACCTAGTGTTACCTTTTTTTATGCAAACCATCCAACAACATTTTCAGGTAGCTTATAGCTACTCTATATATTTTACCCGGAATCTTTTCGAGGAGTCCAACCCGCTGCTGCGTAGCTTTTTTGAAGCACTCCACGAACCCGGCTTCCGGCGGAAGGCGCTGGTGGTGGTAGACGCGGGTCTGCTTCCGCACTACCCCGAGCTACCGGATGCCATCACGTCCTACTTTTCGACTTTCTCCAGCCACGTGCATCTGGTACCCGACATCCTGCTGGTACCCGGCGGCGAACAAGCCAAAAATGATCCGGCGCTTTTTGACCAACTGGTACGGGCCGTCGACGAGCACGGCATCGACCGCCACTCGTTTGTGATTGCCATAGGCGGTGGGGCCATGCTCGATCTGGTGGGCTATGCGGCGGCGGTGTCGCACCGGGGCGTGAAGCACATCCGCATTCCGACGACGGTCCTTTCACAAAACGACTCGGGCGTGGGCGTCAAAAACGGCATCAACTACCACGGCAAAAAAAACTTCCTGGGTACTTTTGCGCCCCCCGTGGCGGTATTTAACGACCTCACGTTTCTGGAAAGCCTCGACGACCGCGACTGGCGAGCCGGTATTTCGGAAGCCATCAAGGTAGCGCTCATCAAAGACAGAACCTTTTTTGCCTGGATCGAAGCCAACGCTGAAGCCCTGGCCCGCCGCGACAGCGCCCCGATGGAGTACCTCATCCACCGCTGCGCCGAAATGCATACCGAGCACATCCGCAGCGGCGACCCTTTCGAGTTTGGCTCGTCCCGTCCGCTGGACTTTGGCCATTGGGCCGCCCACAAGCTGGAGTACCTCACTGACTTCAGCATCCGGCACGGCGAGGCGGTCGCCATCGGTATCGCCCTCGACAGTGTGTACTCTACCCAAAGTGGCCTACTGCCCGCTGCGGAGCTGGAGCGCATCCTCACGGTTTTCCATACGCTCGGTTTTGAGCTCTACCACCCCAAGCTCTCTGAAAACGACAAGCTAAACCTCCGAAACGGTTTGCAGGAGTTCCGGGAGCACCTGGGCGGTCAACTGACCATTATGCTGCTGGAACGAATCGGGAAAGGTGTTGAGGTACATCACATGGATACGGACGTCATCGCCAGCGCGGTGGATTACCTACAGGCGCTGTATCCTAGCTTTGCGAGTTGAGGGGATTTAAGACGTACTTTTGAATTTGTGTAACTTGCTATTGCTCATCCGAAGTTGGTAGATCATATTAACGACCGAAAAATAACGATTATCGAATACAGTACAGAAAAGAACTGGTTCGATCAAATTCCCTTAAAAAATTGGCTTTGTGTCCTAATTGTAAATGATAAGCCAAGAAGATATATTGATGAAGTAATTAGAAAGGTTATAAGTAAAGATGTCGTATATATTTGCACAATTGGCAAGCAAAGTAAGCAAATACACGACCTAATTGACGAAGAAATCTCTTTCATAGCGGTAGATATTAATAGTCCCTACTTACCCCAGCACACAATTATCACAACCTGGCACCTTGACTTTGAAGAGGGAATCTGGTTTTCTTTATTTGCAGCCTATTCCGAAGAAGTCATTATCAAAGAAATAGTAATATTGGACATGACTGACGGTTCTGAAATCCCGAGAGTAAAAGCGTTTATAAAGAAAATAGATCGATGAGAATTAAAGTAAGGAATGTACAGTCTAGTCTGATGTAATATGTACTTCTCACAAATTTGATTTACAAGATCTAATAGCGATAATCCCCTTACCTAACCCACTGAATCAACCTACATGAAAACTCCCCACGGACACCTGACATACTGCAGCAATATACATCCCGGCGAGCAATGGGACGCGCACTTTCAGACGCTGAAAGAAAACCTACCTACCATCCGGACTCAGTTGGCCCCCGACCAACCCTTTGCCCTGGGGCTGCGCCTGGCCAACGACGCTTCTCTGGAGCTGAGCGAGCCCGCGCGCCTGGCGGAGTTTAAAACCTGGCTGGCCGAGAACGACCTGTACGTCTTTACCATGAACGGCTTTCCCTACGGGGGCTTCCACAATACCCGCGTCAAAGACCAGGTACACGCGCCCGACTGGACCACCGCCGACCGCACCGAGTACACGCTCCGGCTGTTCACGATCCTGGCGCAGCTCCTGCCCGAGGGCCTCGACGGCGGCGTATCGACCTCGCCGTTGTCGTACCGCTTCTGGTGGGAAGGCGAAGAAACGACCGAAAACGCCATCCAAACCGCCACGCAGAATATTCTGTACGTGGCCGAAAAACTGATCGAGATCCGGCAGGCGACGGGCCAGCTGCTGCACCTGGACATCGAGCCCGAACCCGACGGACTGTTGGAAAACTCGGTGGAGTTTGTGAGCTGGTACCGCGACTACCTGCTGCCCGTGGGGGTACCTTACCTCCAGGAAAAGTACGGCATGACCGCCCTCGGGGCCAAGGAGGCCCTGCTGGACCACATCCGGCTTTGCTTCGACGTGTGCCACGTAGCGGTGGCCTACGAGGAGCCCGCCGAGGTACTTGACCGCCTGGATACGGTGGGCATCAAGGTGGGTAAAATCCAGATCAGCTCGGCGGTGAAGCTGGGCCTGGAGCAGGACGCCGAGCAAAAAATAGCGGCCATCCGGGCATTTGACGAGCCCGTGTACCTGCACCAGGTCGTGGCGCGCCAACCGCAAGGTACCTTGCAAAAGTACCCCGACCTGCCCGAAGCACTCGCCGCCTGGACCGAAGGCAGCGCGCAGGAATGGCGCGTGCATTTTCACGTACCGCTGTTTATGGGTACCTACGGGACGCTGGATTCGACGCAGGATGAAATCCTCAAAACGCTGGCCATCCAAAAGCAGGTACCTTTTACGCACCACCTCGAAGTAGAAACCTACACCTGGGGGGTACTTCCCGCCGACATCCAAAAACCCATCGCCGAGTCCATTGTGCGGGAGCTGGAGTGGGTCAAAGAGGTACTTCAGGGGTAGTTTTTATTAGTATAAAATTCAAAGTACCTTTTCCTTCGGTGCAGAGGTACTTTACAGCGATTTTTTTCAATCATGCAAAAGACGGTCGTCATCGACGTAGTGGGCCTGAGCGCCAACCTGATCGGGGAGCATACTCCTTTTTTGAAAAAGTACCTCCAAACCAGGTACCTCACGCCCATCAAGCCCGTCTTGCCGGCCGTCACGACCACCGCCCAGAGCTGCTACGTAACGGGCCGCTGGCCCGCCGGGCACGGCATCGTGGGCAACGGCTGGTACGACCGCGAAGACGCCGAAGTGAAGTTCTGGAAGCAATCGAACAAGCTGGTGCAAGCCGAGAAAATCTGGGAAGCGGCCCGGCGGCAAGACCCGGCCTTCACCTGCTCGAAGATGTTCTGGTGGTATAACATGTACTCCACCGCCGACTACTCCGCCACGCCCCGGCCGCAGTACCACGCCGACGGCGTGAAGGCTCCCGACTGCTACACCCACCCGGCCAGCCTGCGCGACGAGCTCCAAAAAGATTTAGGTACTTTTCCGCTCTTCAACTTCTGGGGGCCCAATGCCAACCTCAAGTCCTCGAAGTGGATCGCCGACGCCTCTATTTGGGTAGACAAAAAGCACGACCCTACGCTGACGCTCATTTACCTACCCCACCTGGACTATTGCCTGCAAAAGTCCGGGCCGGATTTTTCCAAAATAAGTACCGAGCTGGGAGAAATTGACGGGCTGGTGGAAGAATTGGTACAACATTACGAAACCCAGGGAGCGCGTATTATTCTGCTGTCGGAGTACGGCATCAATCCCGTGAGCCGTCCGGTACATATCAACCGCATCCTGCGCGAAGAGGGCCTCATCGCCGTCCGGACCGAGCGCTGGTACGAACTCCTGGACGCCGGGGCGTCGCGCGCCTTCGCCACCGCCGACCACCAGATCGCGCACGTTTACGTCAACGATCCGGGGGTACTTGCCCAGGTCAAAAAACGCCTGCTGGCCACGCCGGGAATCGCGCAGGTACTTGATCAGGAAGAACAAAAGGCTTATCACCTCGACCACGAGCGCTCCGGTGACCTGGTGGCGGTGGCCGAGGCCGACAGCTGGTTTACGTACTACTACTGGCTCGACGACGCCCAGGCCCCCGACTACGCCCGCCTGGTGGACATCCACCGCAAACCAGGCTACGACCCCGTGGAGATGTTCATGGACCCGAACAATCCGTTGATTAAGCTGCGGGCGGGCTACAAGCTGGGAAGAAAGCTTCTGGGCTTCAGGTACCTTATGGACGTAATTCCGCTGGATGCTACGCTCGTCAAGGGCTCCCACGGCAGCCCCGGCGTGCCGCCCGAGTACTACCCCGTTTGTATTACGGATGAACCTTTACCCCAAAGTACCCTGGAAGCACCCGAGGTATATGGGGTCATTTGGCAGCACGTGTTTGGATCGAATCCGGCCTAAGCAAAGTACCTCCACAATATATACACAGCACGTATTGACCTTGAAAACACAAAAATGATTCTTCAATAATCCCGGATCGTATTAAAATCCAGATCAAAAGAACCATTTTTGACTTCAATATTTCCTTCCGCAATGGACTGTAAAGTACCAGAAAAACTTCCCTGCGCTTTTAATCCATTCGCAGAGATGGTATGACTAAAATTAGTATTGTTGTACCCATCTGTAAGGCTCGCATAGTAAACCTTATTATGGTAAAGCCTGGCCCCTCTCTTCTCATTTATTCCAAAATTGATCTTGTGAAAAAAGTATTTGCCAAGGCTATCTTTTCTGTAATCCAACAGTATGTAGTAGTTAAAGCCATTAATATCCTCCATGTTGCTTGTACCAAACGCTCTCGGACCTATCCCACCATCTAACTCCAAATCGGAGTCTTCTATTTTGATATCTCCAAAATCAATGAGCAACCCTTGGTATTCAAGAGAAATTTTATTTGGATTGGGGGCCAATTGCTGTTTTTCGCAGCTGACAAGACAAAAGAAGAAGCCCAAAAAGCTAGTAAAACAAACTATTTTTTTCATAGCCATTTCTAATTCAAAACCACTGTTTAGAAAAATATCTATACGGAGTACTATTCACTTACAGCTTCTTGGGTAGTCAACTACTAAAAATTTAATTTTCAACACTTTCATGCATTACTAATTTCAACTAAACTTTTAAAACAAGCAAGAACTTTTTACCGAACGCTACGCAAAGTACCTCCAGAGCGCCACGACAGCGAAGCCCAGCATCACCAGGCAGAGGAATACCTTGATAAAAATGCCCGTAAGAAACCCCATGAACGAGCCTACTGCCGAGCGAATGGCATTTTTACTACTAGCCCCGCCAATGAGCTCCCCCACCAACGCCCCCAGGAAAGTACCCAGGAATATTCCGATGGCCGGAATGAACAAAAAGCCGACAACTAAGCCTACCACGGCCCCAATGCTACCGTAGCGCGTCCCGCCAAACTTCTTGGTACCCCAGATGGGTATGTAGTAGTCGAGCACGGTAATCAAGG
This sequence comes from Rhabdobacter roseus, assembly GCF_014202275.1. Taxonomy (GTDB): domain Bacteria; phylum Bacteroidota; class Bacteroidia; order Cytophagales; family Spirosomataceae; genus Rhabdobacter; species Rhabdobacter roseus. The sequence continues at coordinate 920,432 of NZ_JACHGF010000002.1, forward strand.
CCGTGACGATCCCGAGTGTAACCAAAGTAGCCGTGGTGAACTCGGCAAAGCGACTGATGTGCAGCAACAGCAGCCCACCATAACTGAGCGGCGGACCGGGCAGGGGAAGTACCGCTCCGGCCAGGCCTACCAGCAAGCAGCCCGCGCCAAGAATGAGTAGAAGAATATCCATACGTGAAGTAGTGGTGTAAATTGTCAATATACTAAACAAAAACGGGTTTGCTCTTCTATCTTTGCTGCCTGCTAGTCGGGTAGGCACGGTTGTTTCGACTCCGCGTTGGTAAACGACTGGGATGCAGCACCCCTGCATAGGTAGTAGTCCGTACTGTTTTTGCTACCTATCCAGCTGTACTTTTCTCGAAAATATTTTTTTACCATTTACAAAAAAACAACGAAACGTAATATGTCCAAAGTACTCATTATCGGAGCCGGTGGCGTAGGAAGCGTGGTGGCGCACAAGTGCGCGCTTAACAGCGACGTCTTTACCGAAATCATGCTGGCGAGCCGAACCAAAGCGAAATGTGACAAGATTGCTGCCGAAATCCAACAGATGCACGGCGTAACGATACAAACCGCCCAGGTAGATGCCGACATCGTGGCCGAGACGGTGATGCTCATCAAGCAGTTTCAGCCCGTGATGGTGATCAACGTGGCCCTACCCTACCAGGACCTGACCATCATGGACGCCTGCCTCGAAACGGGCGTACACTACCTCGACACCGCCAACTACGAGCCCAAAGACGTAGCCAAGTTTGAGTACAGCTGGCAGTGGGCCTACCAGGAGCGATTTAAGGAAGCGGGACTGATGGCGCTGCTGGGTTGTGGTTTTGATCCGGGTGTGACGCAGGTATTTACGGCCTACGCCGCCAAGCACCACTTTGATGAGCTGCACTACCTCGACATCGTGGACTGCAACGCCGGCGACCACGGCAAAGCCTTTGCGACCAACTTCAATCCAGAGATCAACATCCGGGAGATCACGCAGCCGGGCCGCTACTGGGAAAACGGGGCCTGGGTAGAAATCCCGGCCATGTCCATCCACAAGCCCATCGACTACCCCGGCATTGGCGAGCGCGAAAGCTACGTGCTCTACCACGAGGAGCTGGAGTCGCTGGTGAAAAACTTCCCGACCCTCAAGCGCGCCCGCTTCTGGATGACCTTCGGGCAGCAGTATATCACGCACCTCAACGTGCTGCAAAACGTAGGCATGACCAGCATCGAGCCCATCAAGTTCAAGGGAATAGACATCGTGCCGCTGGAGTTCCTGAAAGCCGTACTACCCGCGCCCGATACGCTGGGCGAAAACTACCAGGGACAAACGTCCATCGGCGTGCAGGTGAAGGGCCTCAAAGACGGCGAAGAGAAGACGTATTACGTCTGGAACAACTGCGACCATGCCGAGTGCTGGCGCGAAGTACGGGCGCAGGCCGTGAGCTACACCACCGGCGTACCGGCCATGATCGGCGCCATGCTGATGCTCACCAACCCCGACTGGATGAAACAAGGTGTGTATAATTGCGAAGAGCTCAATCCGGACCCCTTCATGGAAATGCTGATCCGGCACGGCTTACCCTGGAACGAGCGCATCAATATGCCCCTGCCGCATGAGTATCCGGCCTAAGGTACTTGGTGGTGATACAAAAAAGTATAAGGATACTTTCTGCGTCAGGTTGACCGAATGAACGTACTGGTATTGCCTTTTAGTCCACCTCCAAAGCTAACACTTTGGAGGTTTTCTTTTTCTTCGTTGTCCTTATTCTTTTTCGCGGCAAAAGCATCGGCTTTTGGGTCGGGAAATAGCAACTTGTGCGTATTATTCAAGAGATACTACGCACATAAAAATAGGGATCAGGGATGGGCCCGAAATACTCTCGTGAACAGATTACGGCAAATTAGCCCCCCACATTCTATTCACTGTCTCCGCTAAGTTTTTTTGATGGATAACAAAGCCAGGATCTGAGATAACTTTTGGTTTAGTAAGGCTATCCCTGGATACTATAGCATGAATAAGCTCCTTACACTCTAACCTTAAATCCTGAACGCCATCCGCATCCAGGTACCCCTTTGACAAAAGGTTAAAAGCGGTTGCATCCCCATCGAAACCTGCAAGTAAGACATGTTTAGGGTGACCTATTTTATGGTATTTCCCGGTATTCTTCAGAGCAGATATCAGTGATGGAAAAAGAAAATCAGAAGAGGTAAATATAAAATTTATATCGTGATGGGCCTGAAGTGAGTTGATGGCACCGGCCAGTGCTTTTTCCTGATTCCACTCGGTAGGTACCTCTGCTACTAATTCGATGATATCCGAATAGGCAGCAATGGCATCGTTAAAACCTCTTCTCCTTTCTACGGCATTAATATCACCCAAATCGCCAATAAGAATCATGGCTTTGTACTTTTGATTGGTACCCTTGGCTAGCTCACACAAATGCTGTACGGTCCGTTTGGTGATCTCATAGTTATCGGCTACTACCGTAACAAATTGCCCTGAGTTCTTGGCGGGCATACGGTTGTATATGCCTATGGGAATGTTGGCCCGGTTAGCTGCTTTAATGATGGGAATCACCGTGTAGGCATCTTTGGGAGCCACAATAATTCCATCGACGCCTTTGGCAATGAAATTATTAACCTGTTCAAACTGGCGGTTCGCATCGCCATTGGCAACTGCTTCTATTACGTTTATATTTTTTTCAGCACATTCCTTTTTTAATGCTTCCATGCTGGCTACCCAATACTCTGTCTGTAGCGTTTCAAAAGATATTCCAATGGTAATTCCTTCCTTCTTTTTGCTAACGCAGCTGTTTAGTAGCAAAACGAAGAGCAGTATCATGGATGAAAGTACGTTTTTAGTTTTCATCAGGGGAAGGTTTGAAGTGATCTGGTGTTTTTTCTATGCTTTAAACTATCCATCAATACGATGGTGAATATCACTAGGCCCGTGACGATGGGGTACACGTAAGGGTTGGCATTGATCATAACAAGCCCATTTTGCAGCGTCTGGATGGTTAAAGCGCCCACCAGTGTTCCCGGGAATACATTGCCTTGACCGCCATACAAGCTGGTGCCCCCCAAAACAACGGCTGAAATGGCCATAAGCTCACTATTCATGCCAAATGACGGAGAAATGGCCCCGAGCTGGGCAATGGCTACAAAGCCCCCCAAGGCCGCTAAAAAGCCGCAAATGATATAGGCAGATAGTACCACTTGCCTAATAGGAAGGCCTGCTTTCCTGGCTTTTTCTACACTATTTCCTACGGCATACACTCGGGTGCCGTACGCCGTTTGGGTAAGCACTAGATGGGCGATTAGCACGACAAAAAACAAAATAGCAATGGGAAACGGTATCCCCAGAATACGGGAGGTACCAATGGAGAGAAAAACGTCCGGTAAATTAACCGCTCGGGTTTCGGAGATGAACAACCCGAGCCCCCTACCCATGTAAAAAGTAGCCAGGGTTACAATGAACGGAACGACTTTGAAACGATAAATCAAAGATGCGTTGATATACCCAAACAAAATACCGATTAGCAGAATTAGCAGGCAGGCTAGCCAAAGGTTGGTGTCGGCCACCACCATCTTTCCCGAGATTACCCCAGCAAGAAACATGGTTGATCCTACCGAAAGGTCAATTCCTCTGGTTATAATAACGAAGGTCATCCCGGTGGCAACAATGGCTAATGACGAACCTTGAATAAGAATATTAGTAAAATTCTGAAAGGAAAAAAACTGTGGCGTGATAAGCGAGAAAGCTGCGGTTATGACCAGCAACATAATAATGGTAATGTATTGATGGATATTCTTCATACCTATTTGAGCTTATAATTTTTTGTTTGGCTTAGTCGATTCTTTACCTACTCCGAGGTGTGTAGAGCAGCTTCCAGGATTGCCGATCGATTAAAATCTTGCTTTTTAAACTCGTTTGAAATGGTACCCTGTTTCATGACTAGTATTCTGTCGCACATACCAATGAGCTCTTCAATTTCAGATGAGACCATTAGCACACTCATGCCGTTTTCCACCAGCTTATTGATCAGGTCATAGATGTCATATTTGGCTCCGATATCAATTCCTCTTGTAGGTTCATCGATGATGAGTAATTCCGGTTCTGTAAGTAACCACTTCGATAATATCACCTTTTGTTGATTGCCGCCACTAAGTAGCTTGACGCTTTGGTCAGTAAGGGAATGGTACTTTATTTTGGTAGCTTGTACTGTTTTCAGGATGTTTTTTTTCAATTCGCGCCAGTTGACGATGCTACCAGGGTTTTTGGAATAAGTGGGCAGCGAGGCCAAAGCAATATTCTTCTCCATGGTATCATCCGGCAGGAGTCCGTCTTCACCCCTATCTTCGGTCAAAAGGGCCACTTTTTTCCTGACCCAGTTAGCAGGAGTAGGATGAAGTACTTCTTCGTTCTTCCAACTAATGCTGCCACCATCCAGAGCATCCAGCCCGTATAGGGCTCGGACCATCTCTGATCTGCCCGCCCCAACCAGGCCGTATAGTCCTAAAACTTCCTTTTTCTTTAACTCAAAGGTTATATCATTCAGCAAGCCTTTGGCATAGATCCCATTGGTCTGAAAAATAGTTTCTTCTTCAGGCTTCGTGTTTCGGATTGGATAAAAGTGGTTGAGCTCTCTTCCAATCATATCATTGATGAGTTGGCTGGTGCCAATTTTATCTTCGCGGTTGTACGTATTTACCAGTACACCATCTCTTAGTACAGAAATTTGATCCCCCAGCTGAATAACATCATCAAGATTATGAGATATATAAATAATAGTGGTCTGTTGGGATTTCAGCTCTTGTATCAATCGGAATAGGTTATCTGCCTCATATTTTGTTAGCGATGTTTTTGGTTCATCAAAGATGATGAGGCGGGGCGAAGTACTGAGGGCTTTGGCTATTTCTACCAATTGTTTTTGGGCACTTGAAAGGTCTCCTACTATCGCCGTTGGGTCTATATCAAGCCCTACCGCGCTCAGCAGCCTTTCGGTCTTTATTCTTGCAGTTTTTTGGTCCAGAATAGAAAGGCCCCCTACTTTCTTATGCGGGAAACCTGTGATATGGAGGTTCTCATTAATCGAAAGATTATAAAAAAGGTTTAGCTCCTGATGTACAAGCGAAATACCCGCCCTAAGGGAATCCGATGGAGACGTGGGAGTGAAACTTTTATCCTCAAAAATAATTTTCCCACTGCTGGGTTGGTGAATTCCCCCGAGGATATTCATAAGCGTTGATTTACCGGCTCCATTTTCACCAACTAAGCCCAAGATGGTACCTTTCTTCAACGCAAGGTTGATATCTTTCAGAACGCTAACATCTCCAAAATTTTTTGTGACTCGTTGTATTTCTAAAAACATAGGCTTATACAGTAGATTTTTGCTTCCATTCATTGAGCAGTACGGCCGATACAATCACCGCTCCTTTGATAATCATGATCATAAAATAGGACAACCCCATAAGATTAAGGCTGTTATCCAATAAGATGATGAAGACTGCTCCCAGTGTTGTCATATGAATTTTACCTTTGCCGCCATACAGGCTACTACCACCAATTATCACCGCCCCTATGATGTCAAGTAATATATTTTGTCCCATCACCGGAGAGGCGGTCTCTAGTCTGGATGTATATAAAATGGCCGCCATGGACACACAGAAACCACTGAAGACATAGGCAAATACCGTAGTAGCGCCCACATGAATCCCGGAAACCCGAGCGGTTTTACCATTCATACCCACGGCATAGATCCACTGGCCTAATACCGTTTTATTGAGAATGAAAAAGCCCAATAGTAGTACAATAGCACCAATCCAAATGGGAATGGGTAGCCATAGCACGGAGGTATAAAATAGGTTATTGAACGCTTCGGGTAGGTTGTAAATGTTTTGTGATCCTGTGATCCATACCGCCAAGCCATTAAAAAAAATCATGGTGGCCAGGGTCACCATGAAAGCAGGCATGCCAAGAATCGAGACCGAAAGTCCGTTGATCAAACCGATCAACATGCCTATTGCCAGCATGGCGGCTACGCCTACTACCAGCACCAAGGGGGAAAGCGGTATATTGAGTCCATAATCTGAACTCATAATATATCCGCCAACTACACTACTGGTAGCCATAATGGCTGTGGCCGATAAATCGATACCACCCGTTAGAATCACGTACATCTGTCCGATAGCGGCAATCAGCAATGGCAGCAAATTAAAAATAAGACTCCAGGAATTATTCGCCGAAAAGAACCCGGGAACTAGAAGCGCCGCCACTAAGTAATAGATTAGACAGAGGTAGAATAAGGCATTTTTACGCATCAAAAGTGTAATTTTATAGTAATACTGATTGTAGTTATGTTTAACGGCAAATAGCGTAAACCCCTGGCATTCGCAGTAACTAAAGAGCGTTTTTAGTATTTCTTCCCATTAAATTTTATAGCAACGCTTACAATACACATACCTCGCTAACCGATTGGCGGGATTTGGAAAGAATCGTACTGCCTCGTTCAATAAGTTCGGTTTCAAAAACGTATTCCTTGATAATCGTTTTCTTACGCTGCATTAATTTTAATAGTTGAGTAGCTGCTTCGATCCCCATCTCAAGGGCCGGTTGGGAAACGGTGGTAAGTGGTGGCTGAAGAAAGCTGGAGAAAGTTTCGTTATTAAATCCCATAAGAGCGATATCTTCGGGTACTTTTTTATCATGATCATTTACGGCCGCCAAGGCTTCAATTGCCAGGCGGTCATTAATGCAAAAGATCGCGTCTACCCCTTCTCTTTCCTTTACTACTTGATGGATGGCCGCATAGGCTGACCCCTTGCTGAAGTCGCACCTCACCACTAAGTCAGGGTCAATGGGTATACCGGCTACCTTATGAGCAGCACAATAGCCTTGATAACGTATTTCAGCAATCTTAAGGCCGGCAGGACCTGCCAGCCAGACTATCTTTTTCTTACCTTCCATTAACAGATGAAGTACCGCCGTGTAGGCCGCTTTTTCATTATCGATAGTAACTTTTAAATATTGTGGTTCGGCAGGAGCTCTATCGATGAAAACCAAGGAGGTATCGGAGGGTAGGTTTTCATGAAAGTGATTCAAATCTTTTGTTTCGGTGGAAAGGGAGGCTATGATACCATCAACGTGGATAGCAGCCAGGTCTTTTACATTGTCCATCTCTCTGGCCAGACTTTCGCCCGTCTGAAAGATGATCACCCGGTACCCTTGGGGAATTAGTACTTCTTCGATTCCTTTCAGTGCGGATGAATTAAAAAAGTAGGAAATATCAGGTAGGATAACACCTACTAGCTTGGTTCGCTTGCTCCTCAGACTACTCGCGATCCGGTCAGGTTGATAATTAAGTTCTTTAGCCAGCGCCCATACTCTTTCCTTAGTAACTTGACCAATCTCATACGAATCATTCAAGGCCCTGGAAATGGTGGCGGGCGTGAGATTTAATTGGCTGGCTAAATCCTTTATTGTAACTTTCTTGTGCATGTAGGTACTTTTTTGTTTTAAATGTAAATAAATACCTTCAAAAATTACAATTTTTAAAACCTTGTGCTGGTGGAGCCCGGTTCATTTATATCGATGAATACCAGTCCATAAGGAGGTATTACAACTGTGGTGGCAGTACTCATTGCTTCCTTTTGTAAGGCGGAGCTGGTGAATGCTTCCAGCCAATGATAATTCTTTAAAAGGCTTTCATCCAAATAGCGTATTTGGAAAGTACCCTGTGGAAGGCTCATGCTTACCTCCTGCGGATGAACGGTAAGGTTTGATAAAATGAGCCGCAGGCCCTTGTTCCTTTTAAGAGCTATCCCATCAAATACCAGGGGATGGCTACTCTTGCTACGGATTACTTTGGCAAAAGGCTCCTCCAGTATAAATTGAAACACAGCAAACATAGGAAAAATAAAGCCCGGAGCCGCCGGAAATGAGCCTGGCGGAAAACTGCCCTGAGGCAGCAGCAAGCCTTTCTGTCCCACGGTTTCGTAGTAGGTAGTACTTTGTGTCCCCGCCTCCGCTAAGTATTTTATACTCCCCAAAGTCCAGCCAGCGCCAAAAAGAGACATTTGCCTGGTATCCACGCCTGATTCAGCACGTACTTCCTCTGTTTCTATAGCGGTGGCATTGGGGTTGAATCGGGGCTTCAACGTCACCGGGGAAACATGAATGGCCTTTCCCGGTGCAAGTCTACGGGCAGATTCTACGGTGTCGCCCTGGGCTTCCAGCGTTTCGACCAGAGAAAGATTGTCGAAGGCATGAACCTGGGGATTGAGGCTATACGTCAGGAAGTCCAGCTTAGCCGCCGGTGGTGCGTGTCGATTCAGCTCGGCAAAGTAGGCATTGGTACCTCCTCCTATTTTTGCCGACGGAAAATAGCTACGTATAAAAGCGGAAAGTACCTCTATAAGGTTAGCGGGAGTGGCTTTTTGATTTTCCTGAAATAAAAGGAACGAATAGACTGACACCCCGGCCCCGGTCAGGTACGTACAGAGGTTTTTTATCTCCTTGGCATACTCCGTTTCAGTGACGTGCAAAGCCAGCTCCAAAGGCAGGCCAAGTACTTTTGCTTCTTTACAAACGGTAATCAGCAGATCCTGCCATCCGGCTTTGTAAAATTCAATATCAGCGCGGTAATGGTGAAAGCCGATTTTTTTTATCAGCGCTACGTCTCTTACCGACAACTCCTGAACTTCGGTGGATCTACCTACTCCAATCCTGGGGAGTTGTGCGAAATGATCCTCCACCGTAAAGAGGAGCGGCTTAGGATCGGGGGTACTTTCAGGTACCTCCTCGTCCCTGAGTAGTGTTAACTCCACTTCTTGATGCACTTCCTCTCCTGCGTGCATCGCCGCCGGGAAAGGAAGGGACAACGGAGTACAGTAGGTTTTAAAGGAGGCATCGGTCCAGTTTCGCTGATCTTCGGTTTCAAATAAATCACCCTTAAAAGTTAACCTAGCGGTGTTATTGTTGGGCAGATTCCACTGGATTGAGCCCAGGTTCTTAAAAGGCTGGTCCGGGCTAATAGCTTCGGGAAACTGCGTGGCGATTACTTTCCCGTTGGCTTCCGTAACTATACATGGGTGCCCGGCACATTCGTGGATGGGATGTAAGACGCAAAAACCTATTCGGTTCTTTTTAAAGGAAGTCATACATTTTCCGTGCATCTCAAAACGGAGCACGCCGGTCGCAGATCCGGTAAATTGATAATCAGCTACAAAATGGATGTCTTCGTGCTTGTATTCTACGGCTATACGAATGCTGAAGCTAGTGCCATCGCCCTCAATGTACTGCTTTTTTATTTCCGGCTCAACGGTACCCCAATTCTGATCCCGAACCGCGGCATACACCATGCGTAGTACTTCTGCGTCACCCTGTTTGATATACCGTATCGCCCCGTTTTCATACACCATCTGCCAAGGCCCCGCTTGCAGGAAGATCTGCTCGGGCAATGGTTTTGCTTCACCATAATAAATGATTTCTTTTGGCATCAGCTGGGCCGGTATCATAGTAGAGGATGGAAAGAGCGATTAACTTCTAGCCTTGTAGCTTTGAAGCACTAGGTGATGGCCTGGATCTGTTCTTTTACCGATTCGGGTTCAAAGATTTTCTGCCAATCATCCCTAAAAATTTTTGGTCGTCCGTATTCAATGGCTTTATAGCAGGCATCAGAAAACACGCCGGGAATCTCTTCAAAAATAACGGCAGCCAGAATGTTGATATGCCCTAGCAAAAAGTCCCGGGCGGCTTCTCGGGGGATACCCTGCCTAACTACCTCATCCAGTCCTTCCTTCAGCATCAAAAGGCAGGTAGCCGTAAAGGTTTCCGACAGAGCGGGCTCTAATAGTCCCATCTGTTTGATGGTGATCCGGTGGGAACGGAAAACCGGCGCGTACATTTTCTGAGCCAGTTGCTCACCGGCCTGGTAATCTTCTTCCTCGCCCTGGATCAGCGCACAAACGATGGCCTGCTTGGCGGTAATACCCCCAAAATAGTCAAAATGAGCCTCCTTGGTTGGTTCGTAGTTGAATATTGAAGGATGAGCCGGGTGGCTGGCAAAATAACGGATGTCGTCCCGCTCGGGCAGGGCTCCCGCCAGGGGTGCCGCCGGGTCCAGGCATAGCGCCATAGCCCCGCGCTTCATCTGAGGTACTATTTCGCGGGCCACCTCTTTGATATAAATATCCGGTACAGCTAGAATAACAAAGTCGGCCTGGGGAATAGCCTCCTCGGCCTGGCTTACCGCTACCCCGCGGGCTTTCAACCGCTCAATGCCTTGCGGGCTGATCTCGAGGTACGAAACATCATATTCTGAGTTCTTCAGGTTGTCGGTAATGCGGCAGCCCATTTTCCCGCCAGCTCCTACTAGACTTACTTTTTTCATACATGAATTTGATAAATATGGATGGTTTTATGCTTTGGTGACGGAAACCGGATCGGCCCTATCTTTTTGGGTGGTTCCCCAATAAACCGATTCAAAATAATCCTCCTGGCCGCATTGGCCGCCTTTCAGGGCGATTTCAAGCCCATCGAACTTTGTATTTTTTGAATGAGCCATGCAAAGCGGAGCGCCGGGCGCTACGGGTATGAGTACCTCAAGGGCATAAATTTCCAGGGCTTCAGCTACGTAGCCTGACGTGTCGCCGCCTGCCACGATCACTCTGGCCTCATGGTGTTCTTCCAGAATCTGAAGAAGCATTTTACCCTGTATCTTGGCCAGAAAATCGGCTGGAAGGGCACCCCGGTCTGAAAGTACCTCTAATTTGGCCCGGGTGTCGGCAATGGCCGGATCGTCTGGTCCCAGGGCGGTATAAAGTAGTACGTTCTTTTGGCGCAGGAGCTGGTTGGCCAGAGCTACTACCCTTTGTATTTCCGGCTCCCGCCCTGCCGGATCAACCAGTTTTTGGCTGTTAATGCGTATGCCTGCAAAGCCAGCCTTGAGTGCGTATTCTATTTGTTTTTGGGTAGTGGGAGAGCAACTCCCCGCCATCACAATCATCTTGGAAGCCTGAGCTACCGACACCGATACGTCATACTTGGTAAGGCTGTTTTTTTTCTGAAGGCAAGCGGTTAAGGCGGCTTCTATTCCCGATGAACCCACAAGCAGCTGATTTTTTGTTTGAGAATGCCGAAGTATTATTTCGCCGATCTTCTTTAGGTGGTCCTGGTTGATAACATCCATCAATAAGAACGGAGCGGAGGGGTCCTCCTTGGCCTGCTGTATGAGTTTTTCGATCTGGTCATCTCCCTCCTCCAGGCTTAGCACATCCAGCATATGGACCTTTCTTGGCGTCTGTTTACTTAGATGCAGCCGCAGATCACTTTCCTGCATGGGCGTTATGGGATGTCTGGACATTGTGGGGTGCCTGTCGAGCCGATAGGTGGTGGAGCCTACTCGGGCAAACAGGTTGCCAAACGCACAAAAACGGTTTAGGTTCGGTGCCCCAACTACCAACGGAATAAACGAAGAAGGAAAATAGCGACACGCTAAGTCTATGGCGTGCCCAATGCTTCCTATTTCGGGAGATGAATCAAAGGTCGAACATACTTTATAGTGGAAGAAACGGCTGCTAATCCGACTGATTTCCTGGAAAATAGGCGGCAATTCAGCATTCATTTGCGCGGGTGACAAGGACCGGCTCGTACCGGCTACCCCAAAGGCCTGAATTTGGGTACCGACCGGAAAACGGTTGTTCTTCAATTTAAAATGTTCAATTTCATCCACAGTCGGTGGATGCAGGAAGAGGGCGGTTGGCAGTCCATTGAGGGTCAAGGCTTCCATTACGTCCGTTGATCCGGTAAAATCATCGCCATAATAGCTCAGAAATACATCGTGCCGATCTTCTAGCTCATTCATAATATTCCAAGGCTTTTTGCAGTTCAGCGTGCGTTTTTCCGTAGTCCGTTAAAGAAATCCCCTGGATAGCCGCCTCCCAGGCTTGCCGTACACTCCGCACGCCAGCCGCTATACCGTCCGGATGGGCCACAATTCCCCCGCCACAGACATACATCACATCGGTACTTTCGATGGCCTTGTAGGTATCAACGGCCTGACCCGCCCACTGGCCGGATGAAATCACCGGCATGATGTAGTACCCGCCGAGCAGGGACTCCAGGCAAGCTTTGACCGACCTGATTACTGATTCATCCGATTCACAAAATTTGTTTCTGATGCCGTTGGTGTGCAGGTGATCTATACCGGCCAGGCGCCAGATCTTCTGATACGCCGTGAACTCCAGCCCTAAGACCTCGCTTCGGCTCAGAGCGCCCCAGAAGTTGCGGTGCCCGTGGATGGGAAGCTGGCTATGCTGCCGAAGCTTGGCCACGCCAGAAAGTCCGACCTGGTTGATGCTGGCCATGATGCAGGTACCTCCTTGCGCCAACACATAATCGTGCCTCCGCAGCATGTCATCTACATCGCCGCTTACATTGAAGGCAAACATGGGCTTTTTGCCCGTTTTGTTGGCATAGGTATTGATTACCTCCATGCTCAGCCTTACCCTTTCTTCAAAGGGCGAATGGGGAGAATCCCCCATTAATTCATCATCTTTAATAAAATCCAAACCGGCTTCAATCAGGGTTTTCACCTGAGCCGCCGTCGCTTCGGGGGTAAGTCCCACACTGGGCTTGATAATGGTACCGATGATAGGTCTATCATAGACCTGGGTCAGTTTTCTGGTTCCTGCAATGCCGAATTGGGGCCCAGGGTACTTTTGAGCAAAGGCATCCGGAACGTCGACATCGAGCAGCTTGAGGCCGGAGAAAGGAGCCAGTTCGTAGAGGTTGCCGGCCACGGTAGCCATCAGGTTGGGCAAGTTGGCCCCTACGTTATGGAAAGGCCACGAAAGCATTACCAGCGCCCGGCGTACAGGAACGCCCGCTTTCATTTTGGCCCCGGCCAGTGTAGGAGCTACCACCTGAGCTATTTCCTGAATGGCGTCTACTTTGGCGGAAAAACGCTCCCTCAACTCATCCGTTTCCCCCGGAACCCTAACGAAAGTACCACAGGATTGCTCCCCGGCCATGATGGCTGCCGCCGTTGCCAGGTCAAAGGAGGTTTCAATAAGGTAGGTAGCTTTAATTCTCTGATCCTTCATTCATTAGATTTTTTATTCTCAAAGCGTAATTAAATTTCAGTAAGCTGGTGCATAGGTTATAAATGCAGGTATCCTAGGCGTTCTACCTTTATTCAATTGCCTTTAATTGCGTAATCGTTTACGTAAAAAATGGATGTAAAAAGCCGTCAGGAGCTTTATGAAAATCTGGGAAAGTGAGTGCGAAGGTGATTTTCCTTTTCTGGGAGCCCACATTTACTGGATCACTTTAACAAAAAGAGCCCCCCGTCGCCGGGCGACGGGGGGCTCTTTTTGGAAATGACTAGTACGGCGGGCTATTACAATCCGCTGATCATGCTGCCATAATCTCCGTAGATCATGCTTACCGCTTTCACTACGTTTTTCTCCGTTTTATCGAAGTGACCATCTTTTGTGATGCCACTGGCGTATCCTTGCCAAACTACCTCTCCCCGCTTGGCGTCCACCATCTGGATCAGCAAAGTACCATCTTCAAAAGTGTACTTTTGGGTTTCGTTGGCTCCGGTAGTACCGGTGGTGCTACCAGTAGCCATTTCGTTCAGGGGAAGTACCCCTACCGTACCGGCCTTGATCTCGCCATCACCCCAGTAGTTGGCATCGCGGAAGTAGTTTTCGTGGCCTTCTACTTCAATGGGCTCTTCAAAAACCCGGTAGTTGATCAAGATATCAGGATTCGCGCTGCTTTCCTGATAACCGAGCGCGGTCATTTCGTGCTTAATGGCGGCTTTAAGGTGTTTTTTCAATTTGGCATCCTTACCAGAATAATCCAACACCTTGTCCGAATTTGCTTGCTTGGCCCAAGCGTACGTTTTGTACTCTTTAAAAGCCGCTTGCTGATCCCGGTTAGACGTCACGGTGTAATTCTGCGCTACCAGCGGAGTTACCGCCAAAGAAAGTAGCAGGGCGAAAAAGTTTCTCTTCATCGTTTTCATAGCAATCTGATCATTTGGTTCTACACAAGGCAGGTACCTTACCTACCTTTCCATTCTCGTATGATCAGATCACCAAAAAAACACATGCCCTTCCGGTCTAGCCCGTTTTCCACGATCATTCTGTTGCCAAAAGGCGAAATTTTTCCTGTGGTTGCGTAATCCCTTCTACATTAATGACCGCCACAATTATTAAAACTCTCTAATAATGAACACTATACGTCAAAAAAAACAACCAAGTACCCGCTAGGTCCGACGCGCCGTGGACTCCACAACGCCCCGGAAGTACCCCACTGACTCGGCAATCCCGGCCAGCGGTTCCTTCATGTCTTTCTCGTATTCTAAACTACAACAGCCCGTGTACTTCGCTTTCCGCAATGCCTTCACAAAAGCCGGGATCTCGATCACGCCCCGGCCCAGCTCGCAGGTTTTTCCGTCTTTGGTGGCGGCGGTAACGTTTTTAAGATGAATGTCAAAAATCCGCTTTGCGTACTTTTCCACATCCGCCACCGAGTCTTTGCCTGCTCGCTTGTTGTGGCCCATGTCGAAACAAATCCCCAGCCGCGGATCCAGGTTTTTCACCTGCTCATAAATAACCTCCGCCGTGGGGTAGAGCTTGTCTTCGGGGCCGTGGTTATGGATGGCGTAGCGCATGTCGTACTCTTTCACCTTTTTGTCCACGTACGGCAGCAGCTCCGGATTAGGAATACCCACGATCAGCTTCACTCCTACCCGCCGGGCGTAGTCAAAGCCGTTGTCGATCTCTTCGGTGGTTTTCATGTAAATGGGTCCCACGCAGTAGCCCGTTACGCCGTGCTCTTTTAGCTTCTGGTGAAAGGCGGCAATCTGCTCGGCGCTGCTGTTGTAGGGCAAATGAAAATCTTTGATGGCCAGGTAGTGCAAGTCCACCTTCTTCATCATTTCCAGCGCCTGGTCCAGCTTGAAATGCACAAAGCTATAGCCAGCCGCACCTAGTTGAAACAGCTCCTCGGCGGGCGCCGGGGCGGCCTCGGCTAAGTCGGACTTGAGGGTAGCCAGGGCTAACGCGCCCGTGGCGCCGCCCAAAAAATTTCTTCTCGTAATCATGGTCGTTTCCTTCGGGTAAAAGTATGCTTCACCAACTAGGACGCGAAATCCGGGCACTACCCTTAGTGGCACCCGCCGCCTGCGGTAGTACATTTCGGGCTGGAATCATACCCACACACGGACCCTCCTCTCAGTGAGTCCGTGTGTGGGTGCGCAGGGGTACTTTCTGAGTGGGGTACTTTTATTCCTTCAAACCTTCGGACTTCGTTAATAAAGTAGGGGCCGAAGCAGGCGTTTGGTACGAATAATTGATGCGCTCCAGCTCTTCGTAAAACCGGGTTTTCAACAACTCCTTATCACCAAAATCCTTCACTTCTTCTTCGGAGTCTTTATGCGTAAAGAACGTGCGCGTCCGGATAGCCAGGATGGTTTTGTCGGTTGAGTAGTAAGGATGGGGGAAATAGGAAAGGTACGCTTCCAGTCGGTAAGGTACCTGACGGTGCCCAATAAAGCGTTTTTTGCTTAGGTGCGTATTGTAGAGCAGCACCGCTTTTCCGTTGTAGTCCGTCCGCAGCACCACTTTGCTGTTGCCCGTCAGGATGGCCGAATGCAGCGTTTTAATAAACTGATCGGACGGGATGTTAAATTCCATGTCCCCGATTTTGATCATACTCACCAGCGACTGGATCTTTGTCAGCTCCTGGTGGCTGTGCTGGTACAGCGTGCTATTGATCTGGAGCGAATCTTTCAATACGTAGATTTGCTTTTCGAGCCGAGCACTCCGCTGCTTCCCTTCCAGTTCCACCGCCGCTAATTGATACGAAATGTCCCGAAGCTGGAGGTTCAGCATGCTGGTATCTTTCTTTAGCTGAACTACCTGCGCGTAGAGCCGCTTATTCTCCCGGGCGTGATTATCGAGCCGATCCGTCAGCTTTTTATTATTAAG
This sequence comes from Rhabdobacter roseus, assembly GCF_014202275.1. Classification (GTDB taxonomy): domain Bacteria; phylum Bacteroidota; class Bacteroidia; order Cytophagales; family Spirosomataceae; genus Rhabdobacter; species Rhabdobacter roseus. The sequence continues at coordinate 936,425 of NZ_JACHGF010000002.1, forward strand.
TTCCAGCTGCGAAATGGTGGCCTTAAGCTGGCGGTTGCTGTTGGAAATAATCCGCAGGCTATCCGTTAGGCTGTGGTTATCTTCGCTCAACAAAATGTTCTTTTCTCTTTCATTTTCAAACTTTTCCTTGAATTCATTCTTGAAGAAGGGGAGAGAAAACTGGGCAAAACCGGAAGTAGAAACGACCAGCAAGCAGCAAATAAGTAGTGCATGTTTTTTCATAACATTGAGCTTTTGTGGGAAGTAGGTATATTTATTATCTAAGATTAAGTTCTTATAGACTTTTTTAAAGTTTTAGCATTCATTACCAGGCACAATCCAACCGTTTCAAGTATTACCCATGAGGCAATGGACTAAGGCAAGCCCTTAAAAGACATAGCTTTCCCGTCCAATTCAGTCACCGCTTTAACGCTGACTATCCTTGGCAAAAAACATACGCCATCTTGCCCATCAGCCCTTTGAATGTACCGGAGAAGCTACTGAAGCACAGTACTTATCTCCACATCAAGGGTTTACTTGAAGCGTATTTCATTCATACATCTAAATAACTATCTTGTAACGATGAACGTATTCGAGCTACGAAAACTCGCAACAGAGCTTTCAGATCGCTTATTTTTGAAGACTTAGTAGTGTGTGTGATTTATTCCGGAGTGAATAAAGTCGCCTACCCGGGGGACTTTCCATAGCTCCCAACGAGAGCGCATGGAAAGTGGTAAGTAAGACTTTTATTCGAATGTATATAGTGCGTGTAATACAAAACTAATCATTTAAAAATTACCCCCATCAACCCTATATATTTTTTTTTAAAATAACAGCTTACTATTAGCTATTAACCGAACAAAAAAACCAGGTACCAGAATACTATCCATCTCATTTTCAGTACTTTTTAAAATAAATTGCACGACAACATTTTGTTTCTCCCTCCCAAATTTACCGTATACTAAATGGGAGTAGTCGGTAAGGGTAAAATACAAAAAAAATGAACGCAACCATATATACGTTTTTCAATATCTTTTTAATACTCTACAAGAATAATGCCAATTTTAATCGACATTTAATTTCAAGATTTTTAAGTAGTTATGAGTTACAACACGTAGTCCAAGAGATCGCTCATGAGAGCAATGGCAATAGTTTATTGGATTTACAATACATTTTTTTTAGGCAGCGAGGTCATCTAAGTTGATTTGTCCTCTTTCCAGGCGAAGGGGGTACTTCCCACACGTCCGGCTGCTACAGCTAGGCCAAAGACCGCGAACCGCGTGCAAAGAAAACGCGCAGGTACTTGGCTCTCAAAAAGTACCCGCACCGGAAGTAGTTTGTATTTCAGAGCAAAAAAGAAAGGGTAGTTGTCCGTCATCAGCCCGAGCCTCAACGAACAACTACCCAAATTACCTGGCGAGCTATCAGCCAGGTACCTTCAAAAAGGATGATTATTTTACTCCGTAGGCAATGCGGTACACCGTGCCGTTCAGGTCATCGGATACGTAGAGCGCGCCGTCGGTACCTTGCGCCAGGCCGCAGGGGCGGTGCTGCACGGGGCCACTCGGATTGGCCAGGTCGATGCCGGCGAAGTTATCCGCAAATACTTCCCACTTGCCCGAGGGCTTGCCGTTTTTGAAGGGCACAAAGGCCACAAAGTACCCCTTTTTCATTTCGGTGTTCTGGCCGTGGAAGGCAATGAAAGCGCCGTCCTGGTACTTTTTCGGAAACATTCGGCCGGTGTAAAACAGCAGCCCATTGGGCCCGAAGTGTGCCGGGAAGGCCGCCACGGGGTCCAGGGTACCTTTGCCGCCCGTTTTCTTGCCGTCGCCGCCGTATTCAGGGGCCAGGATTTTCTTTTTCTGAAGGTGGTCGTAGTACACGTACGGCCAGCCCGCGTCGGCACCTTCGTGGAGCTCGTACATCACCTCTGAGGGCAGCTGGGCGCTCTGCTGGGGCGTGTAGTACTGCGGGTAAAAGTCATGAAACTGTCCCCGGCCGTGGTTCATCACGAAGAGCGAGTTGGTCTTGGTGTTCCAGTCCAGGCCCACGGTATTTTTCAGGCCCTTGGCGTAGCGTAGGCCGTCGGCGTAGGTCTGGTTGGGGCGGTCGGCGCGGAAACGCCAGATGGCCGCCGTAGAGTCCAGCAGCGGGCAGGGCATGATGCCCTTGCCGGTACCGGCCTCGCGGCAGGCGTCGCTGTAGGAGCCCACGTTGACGTACAGGTACCCCTGTTGGTCCAGGGCAATGGACTTGGACTTGTCGCGGTCGCGCAGCACGAGGCCGTGCACAATGCGCTCGGGCTGGTCGGGGGTACTTATTTCGCCTTTTTCGTTGAGCTTATACCGAAACACCTCGCTGTTGGACGACGTGTACAGGTACCCATCGCGCAGGTAGATGCCCGTGCCTTCGTAGTTGCCAAAGGCCAGCTGCTCGTCGGGCTGGCCGTCGCCGTTGGTGTCGCGCAGGCGCACGATGCCCTTGCCGTCTTTGAGTTTGGCCAGCTTCACGTACAGGTCGCCGTTGGGCGTTACGGCCAGGTGGCGCGCCCCCGCCAGGCCCTCGGCTACCACGGTGGTGGTGAAGCCCGTAGGTACTTTGATAGCGGCGGCTTCGGCGGCCTTGCGGTCGTCATCGGTACTTTGGTGAAATGCCAGTAGGGTACTCAGTCCGGCCAGCGCCGCGATGCCGTAGTAAGCACGAATTCTTTTTTGCATGTTGGGTAAAAAAAATAGAATGAAGGGTAAAGGTACTTTCCACAAAAAGTACCCCAAAATAGACCTCACGTACCTCCCGCCCGGCAGATTTATTCTTTCAAAGTACCTCCGGGGAGGTACTTTTTAGTCGGCCAGCGGCTTTACGTAAATATCCTTGAAGTAGACGACACTCTTGGGGTCGTGACCCTGAAGCGCAAAAGTACCCCGGCTGATTTTCCGCTTGGCATCGGAGCTTCCTACCGCGTCGGGCTCGGTGAAGTCCACCACGGTTTTGTCGTTGATCTTGATCGTCACGTGCTTGCCCCGCACAATGATGTGCTCGGTGTACCATTCGTTGTCTTTGACGTACACCTCTTTCACGTCGTCGACGGCGTAGAGGCTTCCCGTGCGCCGCCAGTCGGTGTGAGAGTTATTGACCTGCACCTCGTAGCCGTACGAGGGCCAGCCGTCGGGCTGGTATTGGGTATGAAAATAAATGCCGGAGTTGGAGCCGGGCGTGGTCATCACCTGCGCTTTGAACTCAAAGTTTTTGAACGAATGCTCACCCACCGGCCCCACGTAAAACAGGTGCGCACGCGGCCCGGCTACCTTGATCGTACCGTTCTCGACGCTAAAGGAGGAGGCGTTTTCGCCTACCTGCCAGCCCTCAAGCGACTTCCCGTTGAAGAGGGAAATCCAGCCGTTGGACTGGCTCCGGACCGCCAGCGGCAGGAGCGCCAGCAGCAAACAAAGTACCTGGGTACATTTTTTCATAGATTGATGATTAGTAAAGAGTACAACGAAATCACTTTTCAAGGTACCTGATTCGTAGGTTGACCTTCCATCCTTAATAAAAGCCATGTATCTAAAAACTACTGCCTCCCGGCCAAAAATATTCAATGGCACGCACCTGAAGTACCTCCTGCTTCTCTTGCTGGCGGGTAGTTTGGGCGCTCGGGCGCAAGAAAGCCAGGTACATGAAGAAGTAGTGGTCAAAAGTACCCTCCTGAAAAAAGACATGAAGCTAGCGCTGTACCTGCCGCCGGGCTACGCAACGTCTACCCGCAAGTACCCCGTGCTGTACCTGCTGCACGGCGGGGGCGACGACCACACGGGTTGGGTGCAGTTTGGCGAAATGCAGCGCCTCGTGGACGAAGGCATCCGGGCCGGGCGCGTCGCGCCGATGATCGTGGTGATGCCCGACGCCGAGCGGACCTACTACCTCAACAGCGCGGCGGGCACCTACCAGTATGAGGATTATTTTATCCAAGAATTGATTCCCTACATCGAAAAAAACTACCGCTGCCGCCCCGAGAAGCAGTACCGCGCGCTGGCGGGGCTGTCGATGGGTGGCTTTGGCTCGCTGCTGTACGCCCTGCACCACCCGGAGCTGTTTTCAGCCTGTGCCGCGATGAGCGCCGCCGTCCGGACCGACGAGGAAATTAACGCCCTGCCCCACGACGAGTTTTTGCGACGCTACCGCACCGCCCTGGGCGAAGTACCTGCCAACGCCCACCGCATCACGGATTTCTGGAACCAAAACAGTATTCTGTACCTGATGCAAAACCTTCCCGAGGCGCAGAAGACGGCCGTTCGCTACTACCTCGACTGCGGCGATGACGACTTCCTGTACAAAGGCAACGCCACCCTGCACACGCTCATGCGTGACCGCAATATCCCGCACGAGTACCGGGTCCGGGACGGCGGGCATACCTGGAGCTACTGGCGCTCTGGCCTACCCGCGGCACTGGAGTTTATCAGCCAAAGTTTTCACCACTGAGGGGTACTAGCGCGGTGGCGGCGGCAGGGGTTGGCAAGACTTTTTTGGGTACTTGGAACCTTATGATCCATTGCCCAACCATACGTAGTTTCGTGATCGGCCTGGCGCTCTGCACTTTCTGGGGCTGTCAGCACTCCAATGAGCCGGAAAGTACCACCGCCGATTCCCTGGCAAAGGCCGATAGCCTCGCGGCCAGCGCGCGGCCAGCACCCGGTCGGCCTTCGCCCGAGGAGGTCGTAGCCTTTGCCAAAACGCTGCGGGGCGTACCCTACCGCTTCGCTACCTGCGACCCCAAAAAGGGCTTCGATTGCTCGGGTTTTATCGCCTACGTTTTCAATCACTTCGGCATGGAAGTACCCCGCTCGTCGGCGGCCTTCGCGCGGCTGGGCCGGGAAGTACCTCGTCAGCAAGCCCGCCCCGGTGATCTCATCCTATTTACGGGTACCGTGTCGGCGGTGCGCCGGGTGGGACACATCGGGATGGTGGTCGAGAACCAGGACGGCGAGCTTTCGTTCATCCACGCTACTTCGGGCCGGGAAATGGCCGTGACCATAACGCCGCTCACCGTGGGCTACAAGCGACGCTTCGTGAAGGTGATTAGGCTACTTTAAGCGGCAAGTAGCCGCCTGGTTATTCGCTTCCGGGTGCTTGCTCATGGGTTTATGGCACTATTCTTTTAGGCCGTTTTGGGTGATTTTATGTACTTAAAAACTAATTTTCAATAAACTACCTAAAGATGAAAAAACAAAGTACACTGGCCTGTTGCCTTGTTCTGGTCACGCTTCTTTCGGGCTGCGGCAAGGATAAACAAAGCAAGGAGGAAAAAGAAGCCGCCCGGCAGGAAGGGCCCAGCACGGTGCAAACGGCCGTAGGGCCGATGGAACTACCCGCTCCCTACGAAACGGAGTCGGTGACGAACCGCAACAACACTATAGGCTGGCCCGATGGCAAAACTCCCACCGCTCCCCAGGGCTTTACGGTAACGAAGTACGCCGGTGATCTCAAACACCCCCGCTGGATTTACGAGACCCCCAACGGCGACATCCTGATCGCCGAGGCCGACCGCAACAACAGCGCCGACCGCATCACGATTCTGCGCGATAGCAACAAGGACGGCAAACCCGAACTACAGGAAGTATTTCTGGAAAAACTCAATCAGCCCCTGGGCATGCTGGTCCTGAATGGGTACTTCTACGTGGCCAATACCGACGGCGTGCTCAGGTACCCCTACAAACCCGGCCAAACCAAAATTACCGGCGAAGGCGAAAAAATCCTGGACCTGCCCGCCGGTGGCTATAACAACCACTGGACCCGCAACTTGCTGGCTAGTGCCGATGGTTCCAAGATTTATATTTCGGTGGGCTCGGCCAGCAACGTGGCCGAGCACGGCATGGACGAAGAAAAACGCCGGGCCAATATTCTACGGATCAATCCGGACGGCAGCGGGGAGGAAATCTACGCCAGCGGCCTTCGCAACCCCGTGGGCATGGACTGGGCTCCCGGTAGCAACGTACTTTGGACGGCCGTCAACGAGCGCGACAAACTCGGCGACGACCTCGTGCCCGACTACCTCACGAGCGTCCAGCAGGGTGGCTTTTACGGCTGGCCTTACTCCTACTTTGGCTCCATCGAAGACCCACGCCTGAAGGGCCAGGCCCCCGAGCTGGTGCAAAAATCCATCATGCCGGAAGTACCCCTGGGCAACCACACGGCTTCGCTTGGGCTGGCGTTTTACGATAAAAAAGGCTTCCCGGCCAAGTACCAGAACGGCGCTTTCATTGGCCAGCACGGCTCCTGGAACCGCTCCACGTTTTCGGGCTACAAGGTGGTGTACGTACCCTTCAGCAACGGCAAACCCACGGCCAAGCACGAGGACTTCCTGACGGGCTTCATTGCCGACGCCGAAAAGGGCGATGTGTACGGCCGTCCGGTGGGTGTAACCACTCTCAGCGACGGCTCCCTGCTCGTGGCCGACGACGAGGGCAATACGATCTGGCGGGTGACGGCCAACAAGTAGTGTGTGAACTACCTGACTTTTAAAAGGAAACGGGATGGGCTTGCGCTCATCCCGTTTTCTTTGGGCAAACTCATAACTCATTCCTAAATCTTATTTCACTCGAAGGTACCTTGACTAAATTACACCTAAATTATTAGTTAATAATCAAAGAGAAGATTATATTTGACCCGTTTTTAAACCTTTACATTATTATGAAAAATCCTGGCTGGCTGCTGCTGTTCCTGGTAGGTACCTGGGCGTGTTCTCGTCCTCTTCGTCACGCACATCCTACCTATACCGTGAGCAGTACGCTCGCCGACACGGCCTGGTACGGTATGGGCGAGGCCGTCAAGGTACCTAAAGGCACCGATAAGTACTGCCGCCAGGAGCGCTTTGACCTGCACGTCAAGTCTGACTTTCCCTACGCGGGCTACCAGGGTCGGAGCGATAAGTATGCGTCCGTTGAATGCGCACCTGCGCAGCGTATCTTTATGCAAGGCATCCCGTTGCGTAAGGGAAAGCACCGTCTCTCCAAGCTGAAAATGTGCAACTTCCCTACGATCTCCACAGTTAGCTTTGCGCTCATTGGGTGTAGTGGTGGCTTACACAAGCAGTATCGTCCCCAAAGTACCCCCTCTGGCTGGGTACGGGTCACGCGCTACGAGGCCGCTACCCGTACCCTGGAAGGTCAATTTCAGCTCAGCCTGACGGATAGTACCGACGGAAAAACGGCCCGCTTCCGGCGGGGTACTTTCCGGGTACCCGTGGTGGAGGTCAGAACCCCGTAGGAGCCGCTGGGTTGCTAGTTCGCGTTTGAAACGCGAACCTCTCGAAAAGCGCGTTTCAAACGCGCCACCAGCTAAGGTACTTCCAAGGGTACCCAGCGGCCTGGACCAACTACCCTTTCCTCAATGCAGCATTTCCGACAAATGCTCGCCCGAGAGTCCTTCTTGGTTTCGGGGGTCGTAGGTCGTTTGGATGAGTTCCACGAAGTGCGCGTCGCGGGTACCTTCCAGGTCATACTCCCAAATCCCGACCTTCTCGGCATTGGAATAAAAAGTAATCAGGTACTTAAGAGGCGCATTTTCTTCTTCGGAAACCTGTTCTTCTGACCGAATGAAGTAATCGACCCGCTCAATATTAAATGCGTAATTCTGCCCTTTTAAATGAATCATCGTAGCCATGAGGTACTTGGTTGTTGGTTTGTTGAAAGTAGTGAGGTAGGTACTTCATCGAAAAGTACCCACCTCACTACTGGCCACGCGGGTACTTTGTTTCAAATTCCCCCGATCTTTTCCGGCGGGTTGGTCTAAGGCTAGTTTCCTTGCAGTAGTAATCGACGCTTTACTCGGTTTTTAAGTACCCCTCACCCCATTCGGGGTCTATAACTATTCCGGGAGGTACTTTATCAAAAGCCTGTTTTATTCCCAAAGTCAATTTCGAAAAAGGCCACCAGAGCGTCTATTTTGCCCAATACTACCCAACAACTGCAAAATATTTGTATGTTTATGGCAATAATTACCTTACTAATTAATCTATCGCTTCAAATTTTACCATTCATGAAAAAAACGGTATGGACGTTGGTAGCGTGGCTGGCCTTTGGTACGCTCAGCTACGCCCAGCAAACGTTCCCGCGCAACGGGGCCTACGACGAGCGGCCGGGACGCTACGCGTTCACAAACGCCACCATCGTGGTAGATCCCAAAACGACCATTCAGAAAGGTACCTTGCTGATTGAAAACGGACTCATCAAAGAGGTAGGTACCAATGTGAAAGTACCCGGCGGTACGGTCGTGACCGACCTGCAGGGCAAGTACATCTACCCCTCGCTGCTCGAGCTTGACTCCAATTATGGCATGCCCGAAATAAAGAGTGAACGCCGTGGAGGCGGCCGACAACCCCAACAGCTAGAGTCGGCCAAGAAAGGGGCCTACGGCTGGAACCAGGCCATCCAACCCGAAAATGAAGCCACGGCCCTCTTTACCGTAGACGCCAAAAAGGCCGCCGAACTCCGGAAACTGGGTTTCGGTACGGTACTCACCCACCCGCACGACGGCATTGTGCGGGGCACGGGGGCACTCGTGACGCTGGCCGACGAAGTAGCCAACGACGTACTGCTGCGCGCCGGAGTTTCGGCCCATTTTTCATTTAATAAAGGTAGTTCTACCCAAAACTACCCCAACTCCATCATGGGCAGCGTGGCTCTGCTGCGCCAAACCTACTACGACGCCGACTGGTACGCCAAAGGAGGTAAAGACCAGGAAACGAACCTATCGCTGAGCTATTTTAATCAAATCAAAAACTTGCCCGCTTTTTTTGAGGTAAGCGACAAGCTAGGCATCCTGCGTGCCGACAAGGTGGGCGATGAATTTGGCATTCAGTACATCATCAAAAGCGGCGGCGACGAGTATCAGCGCATCGACGACATCAAGGCCTCCGGCGCTTCCCTGCTGGTACCGCTGACCTTCCCCGAGGCCTTCGACGTGACGGACCCCTGGGACGCCGAGGCCGTAACCCTGGCCGAACTGAAACACTGGGAAATGGCTCCGGGCAATCCGGCGGCCGTAGCGCAGGCGGGCATTCCCTTTGCCCTCACTACTTCCGGACTGCCCAATACGGCCAATTTCTGGACACGCCTCCGCACAGCCGTGGAGTTTGGCTTGTCCAAAGAAAAAGCCCTAGAAGCCCTCACCACGGCTCCGGCCCGATTGATCAAAGCGGAAAACCTGGTGGGTAGTTTGAAAAAAGGCATGCTGGCCAACTTCCTGATTACGTCCGATGAGCTTTTTGCCAACGACAACATCATCTACGAAAACTGGATCAAAGGCAAACCTTACATCATCACCGACCGCCATACGCCCGACCTGCGGGGTACTTACAACCTCGCCTACGGCGGCCAGGCCAGCGGTCAGCTCCGGATCACCGGCACCCCTACCAAGCCCGAGTACCAGCTCGTGCTGAGTGATTCGCTGAAGGTAACGCCCAAGGTGAGCGTAGCCAACCAGCTCCTGACCATCACCTACCAGCCCGATAGCAAAAAGCCCGGCACCGTGCGCCTGACGGGCTGGCTCTCGGCCCGCGAACTCGGCGGCGAAGGCTCCCTGCCCGACGGCATGCCCCTGGCCTGGAGCGCCACGCTCACCGAGCCCTACCAGACCCCGGCCGCCCCGACGGATACCACCGTACGCAAGCCCAAGGAAATCGGAAAACTCCTGTACCCCTTTGTGGGGCTGGGCAACGAGGAGCGCCCCAAAGCCGAAACGATTTTGTTTAAAAACGCCACCGTCTGGACCAACGAGCAGGAAGGCGTTGTACAAGGTACCGACGTGCTGGTGCAAAATGGCAAAATAGCCCGGATTGGGAAAAGCCTCTCGGCTCCCGCCGGGGCCCGCACCATCGACGCCACCGGCAAGCACCTCACCAGCGGTATCATCGACGAGCATTCGCACATCGCGCTCTTTGCCGTCAACGAGGGCTCGCAATCCAGCACCGCCGAGGTACGCATGAGCGACGCCATCAACTCCGAAGACATCAACATCTACCGGCAGCTGGCCGGGGGCGTTACCACCTCCCAACTACTCCACGGTTCGGCCAATTCCATCGGTGGGCAGAGCGCGGTCATCAAGCTAAAGTGGGGCGCCATGCCCAGCGAAATGTGGCTCCCCGAGGCCAAGTACATCAAGTTTGCACTGGGTGAAAACGTGAAGCAGTCCAACTGGGGCGACGTAGCCCGGGTACGTTTCCCACAAACCCGTATGGGCGTGGAGCAAATCTACATGGACCACTTCATCCGCGCCCGCGAATACGATAAAGCCTGGAAAGACTACAACGGGGCCCGCAACAAAGCCTCCCGCCTGGCTCCCCGTCGCGACCTCGAGCTGGAAGCCCTGGCCGAAATCCTCAACAACGAGCGCTTCATTACCTGCCACTCCTACGTACAGTCGGAGATTAACATGCTCATGCACGTAGCGGATTCGCTCAAGTTTAAAGTCAATACCTTCACGCACATCCTGGAAGGCTATAAGCTGGCCGATAAAATGGCGGAACGCGGCATCGGTGGTTCTACTTTTTCTGACTGGTGGGCTTACAAAATGGAGGTAAAAGAGGCCATTCCGTACAACGCCGCCCTGATGGCCCGCGAAGGCGTGGTGGTGGCGATCAACTCCGACGACGCCGAGATGGCGCGCCGCCTCAACCAGGAGGCCGCCAAAGCGGTGGCTTTCGGGGGGATTTCCGAAGAGGACGCCTGGAAAATGGTGACCCTCAACCCCGCCAAGCTCATGCACCTCGACCAGCGCATGGGTAGCATCAAAACCGGCAAAGACGCTGACCTGGTACTTTGGAACAACCACCCGCTGTCGATTTACGCCCGCCCCGACTACACCCTGATCGAAGGTACCATCTACTTCGACTTCAAAGCCGACGAATCCAAGCAGGCCAAATTAGCGCAGGAAAAAGCGCGGCTCATTCAAAAAACCCTGGAGGCTAAGTCCAGCGGGGCTCCTACCCAACGCCCCGACATGCGCCGCCCGCGGATGTGGCACTGCGAAGACGTTCTGGGCGAGCACAGCGAGCACGAGCACGGTAAATAAGGACTCATTTGTAAAGAAAAAATTCATGAAAAAAATAGTCATATTCTTCGGGCTCCTGCTGCCGCTGGCACTGCGAGCCCAGAACCCCGCCCCGGCCAAGCCGCAGTCCAGGCCCATTGCCCTGACGGGCGCGACTATCCACGTGGGCAACGGGCAGGTGATCGAAAACGGCACGCTGGTTTTTGACAAAGGGATCATCACCGCCATCGGCAACGCCAGCACAACCTTCGACCGCACCGCCACCGAGGTACTTAACCTCACAGGCAAGCACATCTTCCCCAGCCTGGTGTCGATGGGTACTACCGTGGGTTTGCAGGAGATCGCCTCCGTCCGCGCCACGCTCGACTTCCAGGAGGTAGGTGAAATCAATCCCCACGTGCGGGCGCTCATTGCCTACAATACTGACTCGGAAATTATCCCTACCCTGCGCAATACGGGTATTCTGGTGTCGCAGGCCGTGCCGCAAGGTGGGTTGGTGTCGGGGCAGTCGTCGGTATTCTACGGCGACGGCTGGAACTGGGAAGATGCCGTGCTCAAAAAGGACGATGGCGTGTGGCTCAGCTGGCCCCCCTACCTGGCGCGTTCGTTCAACCCCGAGGATTTTACGTTTTCTATTAAGAAAAACGAAAAACGCGCCGAGGTGATCCAAAGCCTGCGTGCCTACTTCGCCGACGCCAAAGCCTACGCCGAGATCGCCGATCCGGCTCCCGTAAACCTGCGTCTGGCTTCCATGAAAAATCTGTTCAGCGGCGCGGCCAACCTCTACGTACGCGCCGACTACGCCAAGGACATCATCGAGGCCGTGCAATTTGCCAAGGAAATGGGCGTGCAAAAGGTGGTAATCATGGGCGGTGACGAGTCGCACAAAATAACGGGCTTCCTCAAAGAGAACCAGGTACCCGTGGTACTGGAAGAGCTGCACCGCCTGCCCAGCCGCCCCGACGACGACGTGTACCTACCCTACGAGCTCCCCGCGCGCCTGCACAAAGCGGGCGTAAAAGTGGCCCTCAGCTACGGCAGCGGCTGGTGGCGTACCCGCAACCTGGCCTTTCAGGGCGGCACGGCGGCGGGCTTTGGAGATCTTACGCCCGACGAAGCCCTGCAACTAGTCACCCGCAACCCCGCCGAAATCATGGGCGTGGCGCAGCAGGTAGGTACTTTGGAAAAAGGCAAACACGCTACCCTGGTGGTAGCGCGCGGTGACCTGCTCGACATGCGAAGCAACGTGATCGAAAAGGCGTACGTCAAAGGTGCCGACGTGAACCTCGACGACAAGCACAAACGCCTTTACGAAAAATACAAGGAAAAATACGGCCACTGAGCCGCCGTATCCTGGACTAGTGCGCGGTCAGGTACCTTCCAAGGTACCTGACCGCTTTTTTTGAGGTACTTTTAAATAGCACGCTTCATGTTTACCGTCTGGCTCGGCTTTTGGATATAGCCGTTCGGAACGCGCAGCCCGGCCCGGCCATTGGGTGCGTTGGGGTTGTTAAAACGGGTAGGTAGCCAGTAGGCTTTGTCGAGCGTGTGGCGCATACGCCGTCGCTGGTCGCGGGTGAAGGAGTTCTCGTAGGTGTGGAAGTAGTCCATCACGTTGGAGCTAATAAAATGCGTTCCGTCGCAGGCGGTGCGTTGGTAAGGGTTGCTACCCATGCTGGCCTGGTAGGCGGTGCGGTCGTAGTAGGGCGTGTCGTCGCATTCGTCGGGGTCGGTGGCGCTGCAACCATTCAGTTCGTAGCCCGCGCCGCTAAATACGTGATCCAGCGCCAGGTTATGGCCCAACTCGTGCGCCAGTACCCCCGCCGTATGGTCGTAGTTGAAAAAAGTACCGAAAGTGTAATTAGGCTGCTCGGGCTTGGTATACGAAGAGGTACCTTCCAGGTTGGTAGACCAGGCCGGGAAATACGCAAAGCTGAAGCCCTCCTCAATCTGGGTCACCCATACGTTGAGGTAGTAGTCGGGATTCCAGTAGTACTTCCAGGCTTCGTCGGTAAGTACCTTCATATCTTCAGACTTGTAGTAGGTATATTTTCGCTGCGGCAGGGGTACGGCATCGATGCCTTTCTGCGGGAGCGGGCGGCCCGCGGGGTCGGTTTCGGCGGCGTAAAATTCCACGTAGGCATCGGCGCTGTTGAAGGCCCGGGGGCGCTCAACGCCGTACTGCCCGCGGTAGATTTGGGTCACCTGCGCCAGCATGTCCGCGACCTTTTTCTCCGTAAAAGCCGGATAAGCGCTGGTATTGACGTGAAAAATAACCGGTAGACGCACCACCCGGAAGGTTTCGTCCCGCACGGAGTTGATCGTCACCTGCTGGTTAGTGAGTCCGTAGCCCGTGGCCCTGAACGTAAACGCCCTGACTTCCTGGGTACTTAAAACGCTACCGGACGGGATGTTGACCCCGTTTTGCGTCAGCGTGAGGTCGGGGGTAGGGCGCATGGGGCGATCGTTCTCATCCAGCGCCGTGAGCTCGACGGTCAGCCGGGTTTTGCCGTCGGCGTAAAAGTAGCGCGCGTCCAGGCCGAGGTCAATGACCAGGCGCTTCACCGGCGAGCGGGCATCGAGCACAATGGCGTTGCTCTCGATGCTCTGCCAGCGTACTTTGAAAGTGTAAAGTCCTGGATGCCGCGTCGTAAAGAGCGTGTCGGGCAGCGGCGAGTCGTTCACATACAACCGCGCCCCCGAGCGGTCCTGGATGGGCTTATTACCAATCCACGCCCCGATGGAGAAACGCGCCGTGGTGAGGCTGTCGGCCACGTAGGTTCCGTGGTAAGGCTGCCCGGCCCGTTGATAATCCACGCTCAGCCGCAGCTTGATGTCCTGGTGGCCGTGTACCCGAAATGTTACCGGCGCACTAAGTACCTGCCCGAACTTCGCCCGGATGGCGTAGGTACCTCGCTCCGTGAAGCGAAAGTGGTTGTCGGGCAGGGGTACTTCTTCCCACAGGTACTGCACCAGGTGGTCGGGCAGGTCAATCCGGTTGCCGTCGGCATCTTTGGCGTACAGGAGTGCCAAGGGCACGTCAATGCGGTCTATGCCGGCAATAAAGTCCTTCTGCACGGTGGTGTCGATGGCTATTTCGGTGATGCGCTGGTAGTGAAAAAACGTATCCAACGGCCGGAAGTCTGCTTCGGGTTTACAGCTTACCAGCCAGGCAAGTACCCCTAGCATCACCAGCCATCGCGTCAGAATGGGTTGTTTCATAGCCTCAGAAGGTTATCAGTAGGGCGGTCGATTTATTTTTGAGTCCGTGCGGCGGCATCAAGTCCGCCAGGCCCCATTCTCCGCGCAGCTCCAAAACGGGGAAGTGACGAATGTACAGGCCCACGCTCAGCGCCAAGCCGTAGTCCACGTTATTGCGAAGCATCTCGGCCGTGACGGGGTCGGGCTGCAACGTACCGCCCGGTGTCCCGTATTTCCAGTCGCCCCGGAGCAGCGACGAAAAGTACCCCCCTACCCCCAGGTAAGGATTCAGCTTCGGGAAGCCCGGCTTCAGGATCAGCGGCATCAGGTTGGCCTGAAGGTACCTTAGGCGACTCACCGAGCGCACCTGCGCCAGGTCGTTTTTGAAGGTAATATCGGCACCTTTGTTGACGTAGGCCAGCTCCAGGCGGGCGTTATAGTGGCGATGAATAAACAGGTCGAAGAGCAGTCCGGCCTGCCATTTCCAGTTGGGAGGAGCCGGAAAAGCCAAGGTAGGCATACCGGGGCTGTGGTAGGTAGATGAAAGTACCCCCAGCCGCACGCCCACAAAATTGGAGGGAGGCTGGGTACCTGGCTGCGCCCGAACCGACCCGGCCAATACCCACAAACTACCCAAAAAAAGAAAGTAAAGGTTTTTGATCATGAAATTCGGCTCCGTGTGAAGAGGGTACTTCAAAACGCAAAGTTCCGATTTATCCTCCAACAAAACATACGTAGTTTTCCCCCTTTTAGCCTCAAAGTACCCTGGTATTGCTTCTTGTCTTCTTTTTTAGATTAAAAATGACCAATACCTGGCTAAACACCCGGTTATTCTTTGACTATTTTCTTTCCGTAAAAGGCTTTGGCATAGGCTATAAAGTTAATCACCACAAGAATCAGGCCGATCAGGTTGGTGTTGGTCACAAAAAGCCACTAAATAAAACCTAAATGCTCGCCGCGAGGTGCCATTGAAGCCATAAGTCCGTCATAGCCGTTTGTCCGCTATCGATGTGAGGCATGCGGTTGTTCAAGGAATTAAGTCCCGTATTTGCAGGGTTTCGTACACTTTATTGATCCCGGCCTGCGTATCCGAAAGGACAATGAGGATGTCCTGAGCCTCCAGCTCCGTGGCCCCACTGGGGGTAATGTACTTTTCGCCGCGTTTAATCATGGCGATGATGGCCGTTTTTGGAAAGCCCAAATCCACGATTTTTTTACCCACCGCCAGGCTGTCGGGAGTGATAACGATCTCCCGCATGAAGGTCCGTGGGTGGTCGGCCAGGGAAACTTCGGTGGGTACTTTGGGTTTGGCTTTTTCGGGCAAGGCCACGTGTAGCCACTGGGCCACGGTACTCAGGGTGGTACCCTGAATGACAATGGAGGTCAGGGAGATGAAAAAGACCAGGTTGAAAATCATGTCGGCTTTTTCGATGCCCGCCAGCAGCGGATAGG
The DNA here is from genome assembly GCF_014202275.1 of Rhabdobacter roseus. Lineage (GTDB taxonomy): Bacteria > Bacteroidota > Bacteroidia > Cytophagales > Spirosomataceae > Rhabdobacter > Rhabdobacter roseus. Next base: position 952,100 of record NZ_JACHGF010000002.1, read on the forward strand.
TAGCAAACACAATGGGCACCGCGCCCCGCAACCCCACCCAGGAAATGTACCAGCGGCGCCTGGCTTTCATTTTGAAAAACAATAAACTCACGAACACACTCACGGGCCGGGCCACGACAATCAGGAACATGGCTATCAACAGCCCCAGGCCAATTAAGGGTACGATGCGCGTGGGGTACACCAGCAGGCCGAGGGTCAGGAAGAGCACGATCTGCATGAGCCAGGCCAGGCCGTCGTACATGCGCAGGATGGTTTTTTTGTGGATCAAATCCTGGTTGCCCAGGTACACCGCACAGATGTATACGGCCAGGAAGCCGTTGCCGCCCACGAAGTCGGTAGCCGAAAAGGTAATGAACATGAGGGCAATGACCAGCACCGGATACAGCCCCTCGAAGTCGAGCTTGATGCGGTTGATGATGTACTTGCTCAGCTTGCCAAACAGAAAACCGCCCAACGCGCCCAGGAGCATCTGCCGAAAAAACAACGGAATAAGCGAATAAACCGACTGCTCCGGGTTGACCACCAAACCCAAAAAAGCAATGGTGAGCACGTAGGCCATCGGGTCGTTACTGCCGCTTTCCAGCTCCAGGGTTGGGCGCAGGTTGGCTTTGAGGGCCAGGCTTTTGGAACGCAGGATGGAAAAAACGGCCGCGGCGTCCGTAGACGAGACGATGGCCCCTAACAGCAGGCTCTCGTACAGCGTAAAGTCCGTAATGTACCAAACAAAAGTACCCAGGGTGAGGGCGGTCAAAAATACGCCCAGTGTAGAAAGTACCAGCCCTTGGGCGTAAACGGGCTTCACGACGTTCCAGTCGGTATCCAGGCCGCCCGAAAACAGAATAAAATTCAGCGAGACAATGCCAATGAACTGGGCCATTTGGGGGTTGTCGAAGTGAATACCGCCCAGCCCGTCGGAGCCCGCCAGCATGCCGATGGCTAAAAATAGAAGTAGCGTCGGGACGCCAAACCGATAGGAAGTTTTGCCCGCGATGATGCTAATCAATAGCAACACTGAGCCTACTAAAAGTATATTTTCAATGGTTAAATACATGCATCTACTCCTTACCTGGGTGATTACTTCATTACCTCAAGTATCCCGCTCAAACCGGTTATTCTTAGGTGAATGACTCTTTTTAAAAAAGACTATATGTGTCTGAATTTTAAAAAAAGAAAATAAAAGTCACTCTAATATACAAAAATTTCGCATACGGTTGGGAAAGAAATTCAGTATCAAAAATCCACCCGGTAGTAGAACACCGGCAAGAACCCCAACTGGTACTCCTGCTTGATGAAGGTACCGTCGGGCTGCGGCGCGTAGCTGAGCGAGAGCTGGTTTTGAATCCCCAGTACGTTCACAAAATCCACGGCGATGGTGTGCGTGAGCCCCGCGCGGTTAATCTTGTACTCGGTCTTGAGGTCGAAGCGGCGGTAGGGCGCAAACTGCTGCGTGTTGCGTCCGGCGTCTTGGTAAATAATCTCCTGCTGCTGCCGCGAGGCTACCTCGTCTACGGGGCCGTACCAACGCCCGCCGATGGCCGTAAACTTGGCCCCCACGTTGAAGCGGGAGCGCTGCCGGACCACAAACTCTTTGGACAGCAGCGCATTGAACGCGTAGCGGCCGTTGAAGTCGGTGTTGCGCCACAGGCCGTCGGTGGCCCGGTACTTGGAGTCAAAGACGGAGGTCGTGACCAGAAACGAGTACCCCTGGCTGAAAAACTTCTCCAGCGTGAGCTCCAGGCCGTAGTTGCGCCCAACGCCCTCGTTGACCAGGCGGTCGGGAAAAACCCGCGAAAAAGCCGAACCCGAGTTCAGGATCGAGAACGAACTACCCGCCCGCGCCTCCACGGGCACGTCAAACAGCCGCTGGTAGTAGGCTTCCAGCAGCAGGCGCATGTTTTGGCCCAGCAGTCGGCTATAGCCCGTGACCCAGTGCCAGCTTTTGATGAGACCCGCCTGGGCGCTGGTCCCTTCGGTGCGGTTGGCGGGGGTAATGTACGGGTGGTGGTAAAAGTACAGGTAGGTAGGCATGGCCTGGCTGTGCAGGCCCGTGGCGAAAGTGAGCTTCTGGCGGTTGGGTAGGTCGTAGATAAGCCCGCCGCGCGGCTCTACGGGCGAGAAGCTGTTTTTGTTCAGGGTACTTAGGAAGCTACTGAGGCCCACGTTTAGCGTAAGGCGGTCGGTCAGGAAGTACTTCCACTGGGCGTAGGGCTGTAGCTGCACAAAAGCTTGGTTGGCGTCCCAGCGCTGCCGCCAGGGGCCCAGCTGGGTGCTGGCCGCGTCGATGAAGGTACGGGTGCTGTCAAAGGCCCGGAAATGTACCAGGTCGGCGTTGAGGCCTACTTTCAGCGTGGAGCGGGGACCAAACTTATGGTTCAGCGAGGTGGCTAGACTTATTTTATCTTCATTGAACTGGTAGTCCAGAATAGGTACCTTGGCCTCCACCACGTAGCGCTCATTCTCCACCACGGGGCGGCCCTGGGTGTCTTTACGCAAGAAAAGGTAGTCGTGGTTGGCGTCCTGGATGTTGGTGGTGTAGGCCAGCGTGGCCCGGAAATAGGTACTTTGACTCAGCGGCTGCTGGTAGGTAGCCCCCGTGGCGGCCATGTGCGAGGTGTAGTACTGGTCGCGGTCGTTGGAACCAAAAATATTGCGGTCGTCGGCCTGCTGTTCGCTGATCAGGATGTCGATGGTACTGCTGCCCCCCACGCCCCAGAGCGACAGGCTCCCGCCGTTTTTGGTGGGGAAATTCAACCGAAAAAAACCGTCCAGGTAGGTCGGTACCGCCTGCGTACCGATGTCGATGCCCGCCCGGCTAAACAGCCAGAGGTTGGCGTAGCGAACGCTGGCCAGGTACGACGCCCCCGATTGGCGGGAAAGCGGCCCCTCGGCCATGGCCTCGGTGCCCAGAAACCCAAACTGCGCCATGAACTCGTGCTTCTGATTATTCCCATTGCGCAGCTTCAGATCAAAAGCCCCGGCGATGGAGTTGGCAAACTCGGCCGGGAAAGCCCCCGTAAAAAAGTCGGAGTTGGCCAGGTACTTGTTGTTGATGATACTCACCGGCCCGCCAGAAGTACCCGCAATGGCGAAGTGATTGGGATTCGGGATCGTCACGCCTTCCAGCCGCCAAAGCACCCCGGCGGGCGAGTTGCCCCGGATCACGATGTCGTTGCGGGAGTCGTCGGCGCCCTGCACGCCCGCGAAGTTGGAGGCCATGCGGGCGGGCTCGCCCCGGCTCCCGGCGTAGCGGTCGGTTTCCTCCACCGAAAACTGCCGCGCCGACACCACGGCCATCTCGTTGGCAGCCTCGCCGCTGCGCCGCGCCCGCACGCTCACTTCGCTCAGGTCCGTTACGCGCTCTTCCAGGTCTACGTCCAGGATGGTCTCGCGGCCCGCGTCCAGGATGATGTTGTTCAAAAGTACCTCCTTGTACCCCACTAATGTAATGCGCACCCGGTACCGGCCCACGGGTACCTGCGGAAGCCGGTACTGGCCGTCGGGGTCGGTTTGGGTGCCGAAGGTTGTCTGCTCGCCCACCACTACCGTAGCGCCCGCCAGGGGGTACTTCGACTCCTTGTCCACCACCCGGCCACGCAAGGTCTGCGTCACCTGCGCCGAGGTCGAAAAGGCAATGAACCAACCGATTATACAGAGCACAGGTATTTTCATATCCTAAAAAAACAAAGCTGGCTATCCGGGAATAAATTATGGGAGGTACTTTCAAGGTACTTTCAAGGTACTTTCAAGGTACTTTCAAGGTACTTTCAAGGTACTTTCAAGGTACTTTCAAGGTACTTTCAAGGTACTTTCAAGGTACTTA
>NZ_JACHGF010000002.1:956016-1017259 GCF_014202275.1 Rhabdobacter roseus
TTTCCCGACTCATGCTGAGTCGGGAAAGTAAAAGAGCACTTGAAAAAAGGATTAATCCAAAAGTACCACCTGGCCGGTACGTACGGATTCGTCGCAGGCGAAGGCAATTTGTAGACTGTTGACGGCGTCCTGGAGGTGGTCGGTGAGGTCGAGGTCTTCCTGAATGGCTTTGAGAAAGTACCTTTGCTCGCGGTTGCAGAGCTCCTGGTGGTCGGGCTCGTCGGTAAGGTTGATCCACTCGTCGGGCTTCTCAAACTGATCGTCCTTCGTGAGGTTGGCGTAATGTACCCGCAGCGACTCGGTTTTGGTGTGCGCATCCACGTTGTCGGACTTGCCGGTAGCACCCGCCTCCTTGGCCACGATCGACACGCAGCCCTTGGGACCGATCACGTCCTTCACAAAAAAGGCCGTTTCGCTCATCATGGGGCCCCAACCCGCCTCGTACCAACCCACCGAGCCGTCCTCAAACCGGATCTGCAGCTGGCCGTAGTTGTAGTTATCGGCGGGGATTTCGTCGGTGAGCCGGGCACCGATGGCGCTCACCTGCACGGGCTTGGAGCGGGTCATCTGGCACATGACGTCGATGTAGTGTACGCCGCAGTCGACGATCGGGCTCAGGCTTTTCATGAGGTTGCGGTGGACGGTCCACATGTAGCCGTGGCTCTGCTGGTTCAGGTTCATGCGCATCACCAGGGGTTTGCCCATTTCCTGCGCCAGCTCCACAAAGCGCTCCCACGACGGGTGGTGGCGCAGAATGTACCCCACCACGACTTTTTTACCGGCCCGGCGGGCGGCTTCGGCCACGCGCTTGGCACCTTCGACGGTGTCGGCCAGGGGTTTTTCAATAAATACGTGGCAGCCCTGTTCCAGCGCCATGAGGGCAAACGCCTCGTGGGTGTCGGGGTAGGTCGAGATACAAACGGCGTCGGGCTGGGTAGCGGCCAGGGCTTCGGCGTAGTTCGAAAATAACGGATAACCTCCGCCCAGGCGCTCGTTGAGCACTTCTTTACTCTTACCCGTAGACACGATGCCGCAGATTTCGAAGCCATCGAGCAGCTGGTAGGCCTGGGCGTGCGAAGCACCCATATTGCCACAACCCACCACCAACACGCGTACAGGATTTGGAGGAATTGACATACAGAAAGAATTTGCTAAGTGAATGATCTAATATACGAAGATAGGTACTTTCAGAATGAGCTCAGGTACTACTGCCGCTCGTCCGGATTCCAAAACTAGCGTATACCGCTTTGATCACCCAATTAATTTTAGGGATTCTTCGCCTTGGCTTCGCCAGCAAAAGAAAAGGTTGCCCTCCTGAACGGGGCAACCTTCGCGGGCCGATCTGGCCCAAGGTACTTTCGGGCTGGCAAGGTACCTACGCTTCGCCGTGTGCTTTGGGGTCTTCCTCGTCGTCGGCGCGCTGGAAGTTGCGGCCGGTGGTATCCTGCTGCTCGCCTTCGTCCGGAATTTCTTCGTCGAAATTATCAAACGAGCGATCCGTTTTGTCAAAACCCTGGATGGGTTTCTTTTCTGGCGATTCTTCTTCTTGCTGATTTTTCATGATGATCGCGTTGATGAAAGTGGATTTTTAAATGTCAAAAAAGCCTGTGCACCTTCACCGGGCGCGGCTTTGGTTTTTATTGTACCAAAAGTATTCCAGCGTTTTTTTACCAAAAGGTACTTGGCTGAGCAGGTCGGCGGGTCGTTTTTTTGTAAAAAGCCAATAAGGTACCTCCATACTTTCGCCAAGGTACTTTACCGCGCAGGTACCTGCGCCAGCAGCCAGGCCGACAGCTCCTGCGCCGCCCGGAAATTCTGAAAATGCGGCGGGATTTTCCGTCCGTCGACGTACTCGTTGTACAGCCAGGGGTCGCCTACAGCCAACACGGTACCTTTTCCGTATTTCGCACGGGCCAGGATGACATCGCCCTGGTCGGTCACGAGCGCCTCAGCCGGGGCCGCCAGCGCCAGCGGAGCCAGCTCCTTGATGTAGACGGCGCGCGTCTGCCCAAAAATGAGGGTACCCGCGGGGATGTCGATCCGGCCCTGCTCAAACTGGCTCCCCTGCACCCTATTCCGGTTTTTGTCGGTAAAGCGTATGCCAAAAAGTCCGGCGAGTTGGTTGAACCGCGGGATTTCGCAATTGGCGGTGTCATTGGCCATCAGCACCAGCACGCCGCCCCGCTCCACCCAGGTTCGGATCGCCGCCCGGTGCGTGGCTTCGAGGTAGTTGGGCTGGGCCGTTTCGCGGGGCGTGTCGGGGTCCACGATGATGTACACGTCGGCCCCGGCCAAGGTACCCGCCGTAGGTACCTCGGGCAAGGAGCGCGTTTGCGCACCCAGGTCGCGGAAGATCGTCCCCCACAGCCAGAAGCCCGAGTGCTGCTGGTCGTCCCAGGTATAGTGGTAGGGCTCGGGCTGGCCCGAGGTACCTGGGCGAAACTCGCGGTTGAAGTAGGTATCAAGCAGGACGCTTTTGCCCTCCCCCACTCGGCTCCCGGCGGCGATTTCCATTTCGAGACTGGCAAAAATAAACGCCCCCACGCCTTTGAGATCGTTGGTACGTAGCGGCTCGCTGAGGTAGTACTCGTAGCTACCGTCGCGGTAGGGGCTGCCGCCCAGCCCACCCACGCTGACCGTCTGGTGCAGGCTCAAAGTACCGTCGGTTTCTTCTTTGACAAAGCTCGACAAAACGCCCTCGTAGCCTTTGCGGGCGGCCGCCGCGTAGGTAGCGGGCAGGTACCCCAGGCGGGTACCTTTGGCCAGCGCGTACACAAACATGCAGGACGCCGAGGCCTCGGGGTAGTTGCCCTCGCGCCCGGCCTGATCGAGGATCTGGTACCAAAGCCCCGACGACGCGTCCTGGTACCGCAGCAGCACCGGCGCCAACCGCTGCAGGTACCCAATCAGCGTTTTGCGCTCCGGATGATCGGCCGGAAAGTAGTCCAGCACGTCGACGAGCGCCATGGCGTACCAGCCCACGGCTCGCCCCCAAAACTGCCCCGAGCGGCCCGTCTTCGGGTCGGCCCAGGGTTCCTTACGGCTGGCATCGAAGGCATGGTAAATCAGCCCCGTTTTTTCGTCAACGGCCCGCGCTTCGATCAACGCAAACTGCCGGGCGATGTCCTGAAAATGCTCCGGATGCCCAAACAGCGCGCTGTACTCCGCCGCAAAGGGCTCCGCCATGAAGAGGCCGTCCAGCCACATCTGGTGGGGGTACCTTTGCTTGTGCCAATAGCCGCCTTCGGGGGTGCGGGGTTGCTGCCCCAGCTGCGCCCAGAGCCGGTCGGCGGCTTGGCGGTAGCGTGTGCGGTCGGGCAGGCTTTTCTGGTAGAGCGTAAGCAACGTACGGCCCGAGGCAACGTGGTCCAGGTTGTAATCCGAGCGCTTGTAGGTACGTATATTTCCTTCTTTATCCAGGAAGCGGTCGGTATTTTGGCGAAGGTACTCAAAGTACCTACCGTGGCCGGTGCGCGTCCAGACGCGCTCGATCCCTTTCAGCACGAAGCCCTGCTCGTAGTTCCAGAGGGCCGTTTTTTTGCCGCCTACCACGATCGAGTCGGGGTGCCAGCGCATCACCGACTCCACCATGCGCTCCGACCAGGCCGACTGCGCCTGCACACCGACCGACAACCAGGTGCTTAGGGCCATGCCCAGCCACCAAGGGGGTACTTTACACAAGCTCATGTCTTTCAAAGGTTTAAGAATTGGGTGGAATAATTACAACTACCCCTTATAAAGATAGCTGTGGTTACTTTTTACTCCCTCCCCACGATACTTTGGTCACGCACGTTTTTACCCAACTCGATTCCCTGCTGCACCTGAGACGTATCGGTGCGCAGCAGCTGAATGCCCGCCGAATGCTCTCCGCTTACTTTCAGAAGCAACTTGCGCTGCGGCGCGTACTGAATCTGGTCCAAAACCACCCGGCGGCTATTTTCAAGCTGCATCACCGTGCCGTCCTGGGTGAGCAGGGTTACGTTTTTCAAGCGAATGTCTTCGCCTTCTATGCACACCAATCCTTTTTTGCTCTGAATCACGGCATCTTCGATGGTGATATTCCGGATGGCCATTTCGGGTAGGCCGCGGATCAGAATACCCGTTTCAGCGCCCTGTGCACGGACGTTCCGGATCGTGAAATTCCGAAACTGCGGGGTACCTTCGTCCACGGCCTTGGCCACGGCGGCGGGTGGGGCGTCGGCCTGCCCGTGCAGCGGCACGGGGTCGCGGGCCATGTAGTACATGTCGAACAGGATCGCCTCGCCGGGAATATTGGTCATGTTGATGTCCGATACGTAAATATTTTCAACAATACCGCCGCGCCCGCGGGTGGTTTTGAAGCGCAGGCCCACGTCCGTACCCAGAAAATTGCAGTGGGCTACGTACAGGTTTTTCACCCCGCCCGACATTTCACTACCAATGACAAACCCGCCGTGGCCGTGAAAAACCGTACAGTGCTGCACCACGATGTTTTCGGTAGGTACCCCACGGCGGCGTCCCTCTTCGTCGCGCCCGGACTTGATACAAATGCCGTCGTCGCCCACGTCAAAGGTACAGTGCTCCACCAGCCCGTACCGGCACGACTCGAGGTCCAGGCCGTCGCCGTTCTGGGCGTACCAGGGATTCTTCACCGTCAGGTTTCGGAGCGTAATGTGCTCGCAAAGCAGCGGGTGGAGGTTCCAGGCGGGTGAGTTTTGCAACGTAACCCCTTCCAGCAGCAGCCGTCGGCAACGCGTCAGCTGTACCATGTTGGGCCGCAAAAAGGCCTTGAAGGCTTCGGCTTTTTCGGCGGTATAGCCCGCGGCCACGTTGCCTACGCCCGCGGTGCTGGCCCCCTTCAGGGCCTGCTCGTTGGGGTACCATATCCGCCCGGCGGCATCAAGTACCCCGCCCGAAGCCACGAGCTTCCGCCACTGGGCGTCGGTCAGCTTTTCTTTTTTGACGGGCCGCCACGCCTGCCCGGCCCCGTCGATGATCCCCTCGCCCGTAATGGCCAGGTTCTCCGCGTCCGTAGCACTGATCGGCGGTTGCGCGCGGTAGGCCTCCTGGCCCTCCCAGCTGGTTTTTACGAGGGGAAAATGCTCAAACCGGTCGCTGAATTGAAGCAGCGCGCCCTTCGCTACGTGCAAGTTGACGTTACTCTTCAGCACCAGCGGCCCCGTGAGCCACAAGCCCGCGGGTACCAGCACCGTACCACCGCCTTTTTCGTGGCAAGCCTCGATGGCCCGGTTGATCGCCGCGGTATTGAGCGCCAGGCCGTCGCCGCGGGCACCGTAGGCCTCCACCCGAAAGGTGTCCCGCCGAAACGCCGGGAGCTGCGTAGTGGGTAGTTCGTGCAGGTACTTGCCGGTATGGCCAAAGGGTTTGAGGTACTTGGTCAGCTCCAGGCCTAGCGCTTGCACTTCACCCACCACCAGCTGGGCCATCCGGCTGGCCCCATAGGCCGAAAAATGCGTATCGTCGGTAGTACCTTGGGGGTACTTGGGGTAGTAGCCCCCCTCCAGGTGCAGAAAGAGCGCCTTGGATGCCTCCGCCCCTTCCTGCTCCAGCAGCGTGCGGCTGCGGGCGTGCAGGTCAATGAGGGGTACTTTAAGCTCGCTCGCCACGGCTTTCACCGCGGCTGGATAGTCGCCGTGGGTATCGAAGAATTTCCCCTGCTCGTCGAAGCGGCGGCGCATTACGGGCGTGAGCAGCACCGGGTTTCCGCCCCGCTCGCGTGTCTCGCGCACGAAGCGCGCCAGGTTGCGGGCGTAGTCGGTACGGGGCGCGGCGTAGCGGCTGGTGTCGGCGTCTTTGGCATCATTATGCCCAAACTGAATAAATACCCAGTCGCCGGGCCGGAGCTCGGCCAGTACCTTGGCCCAGCGGCCTTCGGTCAGGAAGCTTTTGGTGCTGCGGCCGTTGACGGCGTGGTTGCGTACTAGTACCTGCTGCTCGTCGAGGTAGTCCGGCAGCCTCATGCCCCAGCCCGTTTCGGGGGCGTCGGTAGGTAGTTTGGGAGCCAGCGTTGAATCGCCGATCAGGAAAATCTGCACTTTCGCGGGTGGTGGCCCAAAGGCCAGGCTCCACACCAGCAGCAGTAAAATGCGCTTTTTCATACAGTACCTTGAAATGAATAATTCTTCTCCTCCATTTTACCCATTGAAGGAAAAGAATCGTAGACAATTGGAAATAAAGCGAACCCCAAACGGGGCTCGCACACAATACCGGTTGATTAATTGAAAATAGCGAATTTTCATACATAAATTCTACGAAGTACCCTCTACCCTGCGCGGGTCACTCTCTGCTGATTAAAAGAAAAGTAACGTCTCCTTAAAAAGGAAGGTTAGCTTACAGGATCTACCCATATTGTAGACAAGGTATCTTTCAATACCCCGGATTTTGGGTAAACGATTCGTTCTGGTTCAGATCCAGGGCGTTTTGCGGAATAGGACGAAGAATTTTCAAAGTACCTCCCGTTCCCTCAAAAGGATTGATGCCGTTGTTGAAGTACTTTTCCCGAATCGGACGGTTGTGCAGCCGCGTGCGCTCCACGAGCTTCCCCGTGCGCTTGAGGTCAAACCAGCGGTGGTACTCACCGGCCAGTTCGCGGGCGCGCTCGTCCAGAATGTAGTCGATCGTCACGTCGGCGGCGGTAATCTGCATCGCCCCGGTACCTGATTTATCCGCTCGGCGTCGTACCACGTTGATCCGCTCGGCGGCGGTGGCGGGCTGGTTTAGCTTCAGGTACGCCTCGGCGGCCACGAGGTAGGTCTCGGCCAGCCGGGCCAGGAATACATCGCGCGAGCTACTTCCCCCGCTGGAAAACAGCGACGTGGGGTCGTCGAACTTCCGGATGGCGGGCGTAGCGTTGTCAAGGCCACCGGGCATGGCTTCCCATTTGGTCGAGTAAGGATGAATGATCGTAGCCGAGCGGCGGACCGGGTCTTGCGCGCGCCAGGCTTCGGGATCTACCCAGCGGGGTGCGTAGAAGTACTTCACGTTTAGGTTGGCGCGGTCGTTGCGCTTGTCGTAGTAGTCGTAGTAGCGCTCGTAGTAGGTCAGCATGAAAGTACCTTCGAATCGCGCATCCTGCTGGGTATATAGGTCAAAGAGGTACATGGTAGGGTTCAGGTTGTACGAGCGGTTGGGGTACCCGTACAGGTTTCCTTCGCCGCCCATGTAGGGCCCAAAGTAGTAGTTCTGGTTGCTGCCGTCGTTCTGAAGGTTATTCATCGAAACCCGGTCGTACTGGATCGAAAACAGGATCTCGTTGTTGCGCTCGTTGCCCGGCCAGAACACCTCCTCAAACGACAGCGTGAGCCCCTGCCCGTTGATGGCGGCGTCGGCCAGGGAGGCGGCCTGCGCAAAATCGTCGTTGGCCGCGAAGGTTTCGTAGCCCCGCGTGAGATGTACCTTGGCCAAGTAGTGCTGCACGGCCCGCTTGTTTACCCGCCCAAACGGCGTACCTGAGGCTTCGGGTACCAGGTTCAGGGCTTCGCGCATTTCGGCGATAACGAAGCTGTACACTTCTTCGGCACTATTCCGGCTAAACGAAAGTACCGGCGAGTCGATGAGCTCATCCACGATGCTAACGCCCCCAAACTGTTGCACCAGCAGGAAGTAGTAGTAGGCCCGCAGAAACTTCATCTCGCCCAGGCGGGCGGGCAGCGTGGCCGTAGACTCCGTGAGGCTGTTGTAATGGATGGCGGCGTTGCACCGCTGAATGGCCCGGTAGGTATCCGAGTAAAAGGTCGTGACGTTGCCGTCGTTGGCGGCCAGGTTGCGGTATTCGCTGATGCCCTCGGGTTGGGCACCCCGCCCCTCCACGTACATGTCGGTACCGGCCATAAATACCCAGGGCGCTTTGTAAATGCCCCGCAGGCTCGAGTAGGCGCTGTTCACCAGGTTCTCGTAGCCGGTGGCGGTGCGGTAGTATTCGTCGGCCAGAATCTCCGACTTATTTACCTCCGTGAGGTAGTCTTTGCAGTTGGTCAGGCTCAGCAGCAGTAGCCCGGCGATCAATATCTTTTTCATAAGTTCTAGTGGCGAATGGTTAGAATTTGACGTTAACCCCAAATTGATACGTCACAAAGCTGACGCCCCCGTTGGCATAGCTGGCGTCGGCCCATTCGGGATCAAAACCGGTGAATTTCGAAAAGACGAAGGGGTTCAGGACGTTGGAGTAGAGGCGCAAGCTGCTGATCCGGACTTTTTCCAACATACCCGTCGGAAAGGTGTAGCCCAGCGTGAGGTTTTTTATCTTCACGAAGCTGGCGTCCTGGTAGGAGCCTACCCCCTCGGTACCCCGCCAAAAATTCCCCATGTTGTTGGGCTGCGGGTACTGGTTGGAGTAGCGGGTCGGCGTCACGTTGTTTTCGGCCATGTACCACTCAACGTTCAGCTTGGCCCGGCCGCGGTCGCCCAGGTGCAGGAATTCTTCGTGGAAAGGACTAAATACCTGCACGCCCTGGCGGGCAAAAAGGGAGGCCGAAAAATCAAAATTCCAGAAAGTCAGGGTGGTGGAAAGCCCGCCGGTCCAGTCGGGGAACGGGTTGCCGATGATTTGCCGGTCGAGGGGCGTGATCTTCCCGTCGTTGTTGATGTCGCGCACCCGCACCTGGCCGGGTAGTTGCCCGAAGGTAGTAGCCAGTTCGCGCTGGTTTTCCTGCCAAATACCATCAAATACGTAGGTGTAGTTGACGCGTACCGGCTGGCCGATAAACCATTTGTTTCCTACGTCGTCGTTTTTATCCACTAAGGAAAGGATCTCGTTGCGGTTGCGGGAGAAGTTGAGCGACGTTTGCCAGGTAAAGTTGGGGGTACTTACGTTGAGGGTTGTCAGGGAAAATTCTACTCCGGCGTTGCGTACTTTACCAATGTTGTCGGCCAGAGAGCCCCAGCCCGTTTCGAGCGGCAGGTTGCGGTTGAGCAGAATGCCGTTCGTCACCTTGTCGTAGTAGTCGATGGTACCCGACACGCGCCCCTTGAAGAGGTCGTAGTCCAGGCCCGCGTTCACCTCGTTGGTTTTTTCCCAGGTCAGGCGGCGGTTCACTACGCCGCTCGGCGCGGTACCGCCCGCAATGGTACCTCCGAAGTCGTACAAGGTATTGGTGTTGGCCCGAATCTGCGTGTCATAGGGCCTCACGCCGGTGTTGTTGCCCGTGACCCCGTAGCTCAGACGCAGTTTGAGGGAATTGACGAAGCGCACGCCCGACATAAACTCCTCTTCGGAAATCCGCCAGGCCAGCGCCGCCGAGGGGAAGGTAGCCCACTTGTGGCCTTCGGCCAGCACGGAAGCGCCGTCCCAGCGGGTCGAGACCGTGAGCAGGTACTTGTCGCGCCAGCCGTAGTTGGCCCGCAGCGCGTACGACATGATGGTCGACTGCTGGAAGTAGCTCGTGGAGCGTTGCTTGTCGGGGGGCGCAGTACCCAGGTTATGGTAGCCGGAGTTGAACGGCAGGTCAATGGCCGACAGCCCGTTGGTTTCGTCGCGGAAGAGGTTCAGCGAGTACAGCCCCATCACGTTAAAGTTGTGCTCTTTGATGCTCTTGTTAAAAGTCACCTGGTTGTCCCAGACGTAGGAAAATGACTCCGTGTTGCTGATGCTGGCCGCCGGAAGGAGGTTGATCCGCCCCTCGGTGTTGGTACCTTGCATCTGTCCGTTTTTCTCGTACTTGAAGCGCGGCGCGAAGGTTGTTTTGAAGCTCAGGCCCTCCACGGGGGCGTACTGCAGAAACACATTTCCGATGGCGTAGTAGGTACGGGTGTCGTTCAGCGAATTTTCCATCTCAAAGAGCGGATTTACCGAGCTCGTCATGTCAATGTAGGGCAAGTCCTTGCCCGGTTGGATGATGAGCTCGCCCGTGGCCGTACCGGTGGGTTTGAGCAGCGGGGGCATCCGGAAGGCATTCAGCATGGCGTTGTTACTACCCATCTCCTGATCTACTACCGAGAGGTTGAAGGTGGTACCGGCGGTCCAGCGCTCGTTGAGGGCGTGGTTGATGCTGGCCTTGAAGTTATAGCGTTTGTACTCTTCGTGTACAATGTTCCCCTTTTCGTGCTGGTACCCCGCCCCAAAGGTGTAGCCCATTTTGTTGCTCATGCCCGAGGCCGTAATCCAGTGGTTGACCTGGGAGCCATTCTGGATAAACAGATCGGGCCAGAAGGTGTAGTCTTTTTCGGCCACGCGGCGGCGCAGCTCATCGCTGTTGGTGTTGTTCCCGATGTTCTGGTTGTACGATTGGTTTTGCAGGAGCGCGGGCGTAATGTAGGCATCCTGCCGGAAGTTCCACCAGGTGTCGCCGTCCATGAAGTCGGGCATCCGGGCGGCCTGGCGCACGCCCACGTAGCCATCGTACGACACCACGGCTTTCTGCTTCACCGAAGAGCCCTGCTTGGTGGTGACGAGCACTACCCCGTACGCCCCCCGCGACCCGTAAATGGCCGTCGATGAAGCGTCTTTCAAGATATCGATGCGCTCGATGTCCTGCGGATTCAGGAAGTCGATCCCGCCGGTGATTACGCCGTCTACTACGTAGAGCGGATTCCCTCCGCTGAGCGACTGCTGCCCGCGGATCTGGATGCGGAAACCCGCGCCGGCCCGGCCCGTGGAGTTAGAAATATCCACCCCGGCTACCTGGCCCTGCACGGCCTCCATGGGATTTAGCGCGCCCCGCTTGGTAATCTGGGCAGGGTCCAGCGTCGCGACCGAGCCCGTCAGGTCCGTTTTCTTCACGGTACCGTAGCCCACTACTACTACTTCTTCCAGGGCCTTGGTGTCGGCTTCCAGGCTTAGGTTCAGGGTACTTTGGGTACCTATTTCCAGCGTTTGGCTCACGTAGCCGACGTAACTCACCACCAGCGTGGTGGCTCCGGCGGGGAGGCTGAGGCTATACGCGCCGCTGGCGTCGGTGGAGGTACCCGTCTGGGTACCTTGTACAATCAGGGAAACTCCCGGCAATGCCTCGCCCGAGGCCGCATCGGTGATGGTTCCCCGCAGGGTTCGGGTTTGCTGCGCGTTTACGGAGGGCAGCATGATCCAGCCCAGTAACAGCATCAGGAAAAGTTTTTTCATAAGGTAAAAGGTCTATTGGGTAGAAAGTGGAATAAATACACAAAATCCTCCGGGCTTAGCGGAGGCTGCTGAGGTCAATCGGGTCTTGGTCGGTATAATCCTGGTTTTCGCCGGCCATGCCCCACACAAAGGAGTAGTGCGAAGTACCACAGCCCGTATGCACCGACCAGGGTGGCGAAATAACCGCCTGGTGGTTGGTAAGCCAGAGGTGGCGGGTTTCGTGGGGCTCGCCCATGAGGTGCAGCACGCGCTGGTGCTCCGGCAGGTCGAAGTAGCAGTACACCTCCATGCGGCGGTCGTGCACGTGGGTGGGCATGGTGTTCCAGACGCTCCCGGCCGACAGCACCGTAACGCCCATCACCAGCTGGCAACTTTGGACGCCCTCCGGGTGAATGTACTTGTAGATGGTGCGTTGGTTGGCAGTGAGCGGGTGCCCGATCGTCATCGGTCCGGCTTCGGCCTGCGTCAGACATACGGTAGGGTACGCCTGGTGGGCGGGGGCCGACAGCAGGTAAAAAAGCGCCGGGTCGCTGGCTGACTCGCTCCGAAACTGCACCCGCCGGGTACCCCGGCCCAGGTACATGCCGCCGAGCTTTTCCAGCCCAAAATCTTCCCCTTCTACCTCCACAATTCCTTTTCCGCCCAGGTTAACTACCCCCATTTCTCGTCTCTCAAGAAAGTAGGGCGTGCGAAGCACCGGTTGGGTTTCTAAATCCAGGGGCGCGGTACCGGGTGCCGCTCCGCCGATCATCATGCGGTCGTAGTGCGAATACACCCATTTAATCTGGTCTTGGGCAAACAGGTCTTCTACGAGAAAATTTTTTCGTAACTCTCCGTTGCTCATCCTGACTACCTCCGTGCGGCCACTCTCTACTCGAACTTGCGTAGTTTCCATGCATACTGTGCTTTTTATAAAGGATCGTGACCTACTCTGCGGCGACTGCCGGGTATTTATTTATCTTTTTCCCAGTTTACTTTACAAAAAGCACTTTGGGGTACCTGCTCACTCAGCTATTAAGTTTAAGAGCCATAATTAGAAATATCAACTATTTTCTTGTGTATTTTTATGCAATCGTTATCGGGAACGTTGCCAAAAAGGAATATTTAAAGACACAGAAGGAATAATTTTAGCAAGTACCTCATTTATTCAGAGAGCAGCTATCAATGAACGGGGAAGAAACACTTCTTACAAAATTGTACTTTAACAATAACATAGCCTTGAAAACCACGACCATCAAAGATATTGCCCGGGCCCTCAACATGTCGACTTCGACGGTTTCGCGGGCGCTGCGCGACAGCTACGAGATCAACCCGGCTACCAAGAAGCTCATTCTGGACTACGCCGAGAAGATGCACTACAGTCCCAACCCCATCGCGCTTAGCCTCAAAGAGAGCCGCAGCAAGTCCATCGGGGTGATCGTACCGGAAATTGCCAATAATTTTTTCTCCCAAACCATCAACGGCATCGAGGCCGTGGCGGCCGAGTACGGCTACCACGTGGTGATTTTCCAAAGCCACGAGTCGTACGAGAAGGAAGTCATTAATACCCAGCACCTGGTGTCGCGCCGGGTGGACGGCCTGCTGGTGTCGCTGTCCAGCCTGACTACCGACACCCGCCACTTCGAGGAGCTGGTCGAGCGTGGCCTACCCGTTGTGTTTTTTGACCGAATCCCCAAAAACATCCGCACCTTCAAAATTATCGCCGACAATTTTCTGGGTAGTTACCAGGCTACCGAGCATTTGCTGGAAATGGGCTGCCGCAAAATCGCCCACGTTACAAGCCCGTCCTGGCTCTCCATTACCAAGGAGCGGCTGGGCGGGTACCAGCAAGCCTTGGAAAAATTTGGGGTACCTTTTCAGGAAAACTATATCAAGTACTGCGAGCACGGTGGCATGGTGACCGACGAAATCG
Organism: Rhabdobacter roseus; assembly: GCF_014202275.1. Classification (GTDB taxonomy): domain Bacteria; phylum Bacteroidota; class Bacteroidia; order Cytophagales; family Spirosomataceae; genus Rhabdobacter; species Rhabdobacter roseus. The sequence continues at coordinate 968,985 of NZ_JACHGF010000002.1, forward strand.
AAACGGCCGTGCAGCAGCTCCTGGACCTACCCGCCCCACCCGACGCCATCTTTACGGCCAGCGACCGCATCACGACCGGCTGCATGTCGTACCTGCGCCGCCAAAAGCTTCGGATTCCGGAGGACATCGCCCTGGTGGGCTTTACCAACATTGCCGTGGCCGACCTCCTGGACCCGCCCCTCACGGCCGTGACCCAGCCCGCCTTCGAGATGGGGCAACTCGCCACCGAGCTGCTGCTTTCGCTGATCCAAAACCCTGAGCAGGAGATCACAAACGAAATTCAGTGCCTCAAAACCACGCTGACGGTGCGGGCTTCGTCGGTGCAGCAGGCTACGTGGCGGCCGTCCTGAAAACGGTCGAGACCGTTTTTTTTCTTTCCTTTGCTCCCCCCAAACCGGCGGGTAGAAAAGCCCGCCCGGCTTCTTATTAGTACAATTTGTTCACTTAATTTTCTTTTGCCTACTCAATGAAAAAAGTACTTACTCCCCTGCTGTTTCTGGGCCTTGTTCTGAGCCAGCACTGGGCCACTGCCCAAAAGAACCCCGAAGAAAAACTGGGCTGGAAACTGGGCGCTCAGTCCTATACATTTCGGCTGTTTCCGTTTGACGAAGCGCTGCGCAAGATTGATAGCTGCGGCCTTAAGTACGTGGAAGCCTACCCCGGCCAGACCATCGGCGGGGGCGTTGAGGGGAAGATGGAGTTTACGATGGACGCCGCCAAACGCCAGGCCGTGAAGAAACTCCTGAAAGACCGCAAGCTGACACTCAGCGCCTTTGGGGTAGTGAGTCCCAAAACCCAGGCCGAATGGGAACAGCTCTTTGAGTTTGCCAAGGACATGGGCATCCCGAACATCAACTCTGAGCCGAGCCCGGAGCAGTTTGCGTACATCATTCCGCTGGCCGAGAAGTACAAGATCAACGTGGCCCTGCACAACCACCCCAAGCCCTCGCGCTACTGGAGCCCCGATACCGTGCTGAAGTACACCGCCAAGAGCAAGTACCTCGGTGCCTGCGCCGACATAGGCCACTGGGTACGTTCGGGTCTTGACCCGGTGGAGTGCCTGAAAAAATTAGAGGGACAGGTACTGGGTATGCACTTCAAAGATGTGAAAAAAGACACCCCCGAAGGCCGCCACCACGACGTGATCTGGGGCAACGGCGACAGCAAGGTAGACGAAGTAATCGCCGAGCTAAAGCGGCAGAAGTTCAAAGGCCCCATCTCGGCCGAGTACGAGTACCACTGGGAAAACAGCGCCCCGGAAGTAGCCGAAAGTGTGAAGTACTTTCGAAAATCGGTTGCGGGTAAATAGCCCCAAAGTACCCTATGGCCTTCGTGGCACCATTTTATAACTTGCTAAAAACAGCGCCTCCTCCACCAGGGCGCTGTTTTTTTACTTTAAAATAGAATACGCCATGAAAATAGGAGAAAAGCTGCTCAAACACCTGAGCAAAAAATACGCCCCTCTGGACCGGATTGCGTTTAGCTTTGAGCGGTACGACGGCGTCATGAAAACCGACGAGGACGGAAACCCAATCCTGCTTTTTCTGGGTCAGGCCACCGCAACGGGCGATATCCGGGGGCATCGCTTCACCCGGGTACTTCGTAAGTCAGCCGAGGGTGGCATTTTGAAGGATCACTGGGATTACAAAGGAAAAGTGTAAGGTACCTAGCATTTCTGCATGGCATACTTTTTTGCGGTTCAGGCAGGTATATTTCAATTTATTCACTTCATCAAAAGGGAAACTCATGGAGCAGACACTGGCATTGAAAAAAGAAGCCTACTTCCAGGTAGCAGAGGGCGTTTGGGGATTAAAAGACATTTTTGTCAACGTGTATATGATCCAAAATCAGCACGACAACCAATGGGTACTGGTGGATGCAGGCCTTAAAACGTCGGTTTCCAAGATAAAAAAAATGGCCCGAAAGCTCTTCGGAGAAGACAGCCGCCCGACGGCTATCGTCCTTACCCACGGGCACTTTGACCACGTAGGAGCGCTAAAAGAGCTGGCTGAGTTTTGGGACGTACCCGTATACGCTCACAAAATGGAAATGCCGTACCTGACGGGCAAGTCGGCCTACCCACCGGCCGACCCCACCGTAGGCGGCGGCATGATGGCCTGGATGGCGGATCTTTACCCCAACAAGCCCCTTAATCTCAAAGACCGGGTGCAGGAAATACCCCAAACCGGCAAAATACCGGGCTTGTCGGGCTGGAAGTGCATCCATACGCCCGGCCACGCACCAGGACACGTGAGCCTGTGGCGGCAAAACGATAAGGTACTTATTGCGGGCGATGCTTTGGTCACTACCAAACAAGAGTCGGCCATTGCCGTGATGTTTCAAACGGAATGCCTTACCGGCCCTCCTACCTACTTTACTTACGACTGGCAGGCGGCGGAGCAGTCGGTGCAAAAGCTGGCCGAACTCAAGCCCGAGATCGTAGCCACGGGCCACGGCCGCCCCATGAGTGGCGAGGCCATGCAGCAAAAGCTGGAAGAGCTTTCGACGCACTTCAAAGAGCTGGCCGTACCTAACCAGGGCCGCTACATCCACCGCCCGGCCATTGTGAATGGCAGCGGAGTGGTATCGGTACCGGCCAAGGAGAAAACGAGCAGTGGCGTACTACCCATGCGGTTGGCTGGCGTAGCGGGGGTAGTGGCCCTGGGGATTTTACTGTATGCGCAACGCAAACGGCTTTGGGCCTAATTCATACCGCTTTAGAGCCGGGAGCTTTTTTTGAAAGGCTCCCGGCTCTGCTTTCAAAGTACCCCTTATGAAACCCGACTTCGACCTCACCGAGGTACTTTCACGCGTCGAAAAAGCCATAAGCCCCTACCCCAAAGCGGCCATGTTTGAGCTGGCCGAGCGTGGCTATACGTCGCTTTTTGAGCAATTGATTTCCTGCATTGTATCCATTCGCACCCTCGACGAAACGACCATTCCGGTTTCGCTGCGGCTGTTTGGCGTAGCCCGTAGCCCGCAGGAGGTACTTCGGCTCTCGCCCGAGCAGCTCACCGAGCTGCTGGAGCCAAGTACCTACCCCGGCCAAAAAGCCTACACCATTTTAGGAATTGCCCAAGCGAGCGTCGAAGACTACGCCGGTACATTACCGCACGATTACGACAAACTCACCGCGCTGAAGGGCGTGGGGCCCAAATGCGCCAACCTGGCTCTGGGCGTGGCTACGGGCCTACCGGCCATCAGCGTGGATGTACACGTACACCGGGTCGTGAACCGCTGGGGCTACGTGCAAACGACCACGCCCGAAAAAACCCTGAAGCAATTGGAAGAGAAAGTACCCCAGGCGCAGTGGATCGAGATCAACCGCCTGCTGATGCCCTTTGGCAAGCATATTTGTACGGGTACTTTGCCGCGCTGCTCCACCTGCCCCGTGCTGGCCTGGTGCGAGCAGGTGGGCGTTACCCGGCACCGATAAAGTACCTCATTTAAAGTACCTCTACGCATGGCTACGCACCATACACTCCATCCCTGGGACATGTCGCCCGCCGAAGCCGTGGCGTTGCAGCAGGAACTGCGGGAGCTGATCCAGATTCAGCCGCTTACCCAACCCGCCACCACCATTGCGGGCTGCGATATTTCTTTTAATAAATTTGAAGAAACGGTTTACGCGGGCATCGTGGTACTGCGGCTGGATACCCTCGAAACCATCGAAGAAGTGGGCGTAGTAAGTACGGCTACTTTTCCGTACGTGCCGGGGCTACTGACGTTTCGGGAAGGCCCGGCCCTGCTGGCGGCTTGGGAGCAGCTCAAAATTGAACCCGACGTGGTGATGTTCGACGGCCACGGCATAGCGCACCCGCGCCGCATGGGTATTGCCGCGCACATGGGGCTGTGGCTCCACCGCCCCACCTTCGGCTGCGGCAAGTCAGTGCTGGCGGGCCGCTTCGAGGAGCCCGCCCCCACGAGGGGTAGTTGGGAGCCTATGATCCACCGTTCCGCAACGGTAGGGGCCGCGCTCCGTACCAAGGATAAAGTCAATCCGGTTTTTATTTCGCCCGGCTACCTCATCGACCTCCCCGGCGCCCTCGACCTCACGCTGCGCTGCCACGGCGGCTACCGTCTGCCCGAGCCCACGCGCCGCGCTCACTTACTCGTCAATGCCCTGCGGCGGGAGCATTTGGCTCCTTCGTAAAAGTGCCCCTATCCCCGGCCCTTTCCCCCGCGGAGAAAGGGAGCTTTGCAGGACATTAAGGTACTTTCAGGAAAAGTACCCTTAACCCACCGCCCCATACCCTCTACCACAAAGTACCCCTCTGCCCCTTTCCAAAGTATCCCTCTGCCCATTGCCCTATGCCCCTTTCCAAAGTACCCCTCTGCCCACTGCCCTATGCCAAAGTACCCCATGCCCTCTGCTATATCACCACCACCTGCACCGTCACCCACAGCTGGCCCACGTGCCGCTGGGAGTGCTCCGCCGCGTGGAATAACAGGCCGATCACCGTGGAGGGTAGTTTGGCCCGGCCCACCTCCCGCGCTTCGGTGAGCGTAGCGGGCGGGGTACTTTCGAGCTGGCGCAGGGCGGTATCTACCTGGGCGCTGAAGCGTTGCACCAGCTCCTCGGGACTTTCGCTACCGACTCCTTCTTCTTTCAAATAAGCCAGTTGGGCCTCGGAAAGTACCTCGCCCCGGGCGTAGGTGAAGATCCGGTCCAGTACCCCCGTGAGGTGCTTGAGGTGAAAACCCACCGACGCCACGCCCGCCGGGCGCTCCCACAGCCGGGCGGCGGGGAAGTGGGCCATGATACGTTCTACTTCCTCCCGCGATTGCAGCAGCGCGTGGGCGGCGGGTTGGAGCAGCGCCGGAATGTTCGGGATCGGCCCGCGCAGCCATACTTCGGGTAAGGTACTTTGAGACATACTTTGTAGGGTAGTTAATTTTTTAAAAAATACAGGTACTTAAGCCACTTACGCTCGTTACGTACTCAAACGCACGTGGAAGTAGGTGGTGGGGGCCTTCATCAAGAATTTGCCAGGTACCTTTACCGCCCGCAAGGTACTTTGTCGCATCTTTGCGTTTTGATAAAACAAACTACCCTTTGCCCCCGTCATGACCCAACCCAACAACCCCCTGCACGGTAAAACGCTGGAATCCATCCTGAACGAACTGCTGGACTACTACGGCTGGGAGCAAATGGGGTACTACGTCAATATCAAGTGCTTTCAGGAAGACCCCAGCGTCAAGTCCAGCCTGAAGTTTCTGCGCAAAACGCCCTGGGCCCGCCAGAAAGTGGAAGAGCTGTACCTGCGGATGCTCCGGCGGCGCGACGGCTAGGTACCTGGAAAGGTACTTTCAAAAGGTACTCTAAAGGTACCTGCCCACCTCAGAAGGTCACGTTCATTACTTTTTTCTCCGCGCCGCGAAGTACCTCCACGTCGGTCGTTTGGCCTTTCTCAAACTCGTTGAGGGCTTTCATGTAATCCTGAATGTCGTTGACGGGGTACTTGCCCATCCGGATCAGCACATCGGCGGCTTTGAGGCCTGCTTTATGCGCCGGACGACCCTCCGTGACGCCGTCGATGCGCAGCCCTTTGCCATTATAGCTGTAGTCGGGCATGACGCCCAGCGTGACTTTAAACGAGCTCTGGGTAGACTGCGCGTGCGGGTTGCCCGCCGTGGTGAAGTTGGGCTCGCCGGTTTCTTTCTGTACCTCGCTAAGTACCCCCAGCAGGAGCTTAAGTACCTTCACCTCGCCTTCGTAGTTCAGCTTGTCGGCGTCGTCGGAGGGTTTGTGGTAGTCGCTGTGGGCACCGGTGAACAGGAACAGCACCGGTACGCCTTTCATGTAAAACGAAGTGTGGTCCGACGGCCCCACGCCCGACGAATCCACGCCGTACTTGATCCCCTGCTGGCTGGCTACGCCGGGGATAATCCGCCCCCACCACGGGCTAGTACCCCAGCCACCGATGGTCAGGCCTTTTTCGTCACCCAGCCGCCCGATCATGTCCATGTTCACCATCAGGGCCACATCGTCCAGCGACACGGTGGGGTTTTCGACAAAGTACTTCGATCCCAGCAGCCCCAGCTCCTCGCCCGAAAAACCAATGAACAGGAAATTGTGCCGCTCCTTAACGCCGTTTTCGTGCAGGTACTTGGCCAGCTCAATGAGCGCCGCCGCGCCCGAAGCGTTGTCGTCGGCCCCGTTGTGGATCACGTTTTTGCTGTTGGGACTCAGCGAGCCCGACTGGTACCCCCGGCCCAGGTGGTCGTAGTGCGCCCCGATGACGATGGTCTTGGCCGCGCCGTTGTCCAGGTACCCCGCCACGTTGCGGGCCGTTACCTGGTGCGGTACGCCCTCAAACGGAATGGTGAGGCCAAAGGGCTGGAAGAAAGTACCCTTGTCGCCCCGGGGTTGCAGGCCCGCCAGCCTGAACTGCTCGGCCAGGTAGTTGGCCGCTTTGATTTCCCCCATCGTGGCCGTCCCGCGCCCTTCCAGCTCGTCGGAAGCCAGGTACTCCACGTGCTTGCGCAAACGAGCGGCGTCCAGTTGCTGCGCCTGGCTTAGGGGTATTGTGCTTGTTATTAGTAGTAAGAAAATTATTTTTTTCATGTCTAACGTATCTACGGATTGATTTTAATATAAAGTAAGAAATCACTGTCAGCAAGAGGATTTTCATTTCTCGACATTCTCATTATCAAACAGTTCGTTCAATTTCTGCTGTAAAATTTTCTTATCCGGAAGCTGCATTTTATACTCCGAGACCATTGTTGGAGAAAGGCTAGCACTAATTCATCAATCAAGTTCCCGCAAGATGCAACCCGTCTTCTTCTACCTTTTTACATCTTGAAAAAATAGCCAAATTGTGAGACCAGCTAATTTCTCTCAACAGGGTTGAGAGTTTTGGAAAATCCTTATACGTTTCAAAAAATTGTTTCATCCTCCAGATATTTTTATCGGAGAACCCTTTCATTCCCGGTTCAGCAGTTTGAATGTACTTAGCCAATTCTGTGACCACAGAGTCACCCCATTCCGATTGCTCTATTTTATTAGTGATATACTCGCCAATATTCCAATATAAGTTTATAAGTTCAGCATTAACGGTTCTGAATGCATTTATCCGAGATTGTCTAATGAGTTGAATTATTTCCGTAAAGCGCTTGTCCATTTTAATCTTTAAATGGTACTTTATAATCTCAACTCGTTTGCCAGACCTAATTTATTAGCTAGTATCTCTAACGGTTATGAGCTTTGGTTGGCCGCTTTGATTTCCCCCATCGTGGCCTTCCCGCGCCCTTCCAGCTCGTCGGAAGCCAGGTACTCCACGTGCTTGCGCAAACGAGCGGCGTCCAGTTGCTGTGCCTGGCTTACGAGTATTGTGCTTGTTATTAGTAGTAAGAGAATTATTTTTTTCATGTCTAATTTATCTACGGATTAATTTTAAGGTGATTTAAACTTGATAGCTCATTTGTTCCATATTTTTAAAGAGTTGGCTATGTTGCTTTTTAAAAACACGTTGCATCATAAATACAACGGGCAAAGGTGATCTGAACTGAATTTCTTCATCAATACGTGTATAATCGCCATCCGCTTTTAAAACAAACTTCATTTCGATGTTCGTTACCTTGAACACAGTGGCGCGAATAATAACCGTTTTATCAAACTGGCTTTTTTCAATTGTTACTAGATAAGTAAACGAAAATGGGATAAAGCCCAATTTCAAAGTCTCGTAAACCAGGTACTTACCATTTTGCACACGATCAATCCGGGAAATAACAGGGTGAACGGAAACGAATTTTTCCATATCCGTCAAATAATCAAATACAAGGTCAATATCGCTCTTTATTCTAAAAGATAAGTTCATTGTTAATATGTATACATTTCAGCATCAGGCTATTATCTAAAATATCCGTCAATTTCAGGCCTGTGGCATTCTACAATCCAATCGTTTCGCTTTACGTAAATATCACGGATATTATCAGCTTTATTGCTCCAAACAAAGCAACCCCGGTCGTCATACATTTGAAATGCTCTATCTGTTAGTGGGTCAAAAAAGAAAATCATCTGATCTACACCTGGGCAAAAACCCATTTCAAGGTTTGCAATTCCATTAAGAATATTTTTTGCGTTTATATTTTTAACAGGAAGCTGTCCTATAATAATTTTGACATTATCTTTCTTCACAACCTCATTCCCATTTTCATCCGTCTCAAAAAAACGAGTATTCACTATTTCAAATTGATTGTAGAATTTTTCAAAGGCTTCCGCCGGGAATTGTTTATACAAATACTCACTTGAAGCGTTGCTAAAAAAATTCTCAGCTGGATCATCATATATCAAAACAAAAATTTCATTGAATGGATCGTTGAAGGTATCATTGAAAATTGTCAATGCTCTTTCTGTTGACTGCTCTACTCGCTCAATAGTTCCATTGCTTTTACCTTCACCAAGCTCGAATCTGATATGGACTTGCCCACCAAGTGTATACTCTGTATTAATTTTAGAGTACGGATAAACTTTATCGAAATAGGACTGCAACTCATGCCTCAACATCTTACTCATCCTTTCAATTGTTTTAAATTGGTGGTGATATTTATAGTCTCGGTGTTAGATTATATTTAAGGTATGGAGTATGCATACATATATAACAAACTGCATAGAAACACAAAGCTTCCATTGACGCATCATCCCTTCTGACGCAGGGCCTAAGTTTTATCCTTGTTTTCTACTCACTCTGTCGGCAGATAAAGTTTCGTGCCTCCTTTCTTAAACCGTACCTCGTCCAGATGACCCATTTTTTGTCGGTCTTTGGTGATCAGGTGCATATGTACATAGGTGTCGTGGTGCGTAAAAATGGCTTTATGCTCCGTCGAGAAGAAGCCCACAATGTCTGCCTGTTCATTCGTGAGGCCGTAGTTTTGCTGGCCTTGATGGGCTTCGGCGGGTGAGCTCACTTTTGAGCCTTTGGGCAAATTTACAATATGAATGGTCGCTTCCTCGATGGTACCCGAAAGTTTGAATAGGTAGGGGTGCGGCGAATTATTAGTCTGCTGGTCCAGGTATTGATCAAGCTGCGGGATGGTCTGTACGTAGTCTGGCAACGCTTGCTTGCTCCATTGGGTGATGGTAGCGTAGCCAAAAAAGGGAGCTTTGAGGTCGTACGTTTTTTCAACGCGCATAGCCGTCTCCGAAACGACCGTCGACTTATACGATTGACCGTCAAGAATTAAAATCTCGCCCGTCAGGTACTCCACCGGCCCGAGTCCGTACAAATGGGTTTTGTTGGCGATCGTATCCAGGTGTATAGTCCCCTGAAGCTGCCCTTTCCACATGACGTCTTTCATCTGCCCCACGATTTTCACTTCGTGGGTTGTTTTGATTTCCCCCCTCGTGACCGTGTCACGCCCTTCCCGCTCGTCAGCAGCCTGGTACTTCACGTGCTTGCGAAGCTGGGAGGCGTCCAGTGGCTGGCTTACGGGGATTGTACCTAAACTGGCTATGAGTAGGAGAATTATTTTTTTCATGTCTAAATGCTTCAAAGACCATGATTACGTTTTTAAAACCCTTTTAAGGTACATTATGTACTTATTCATTCTTCAATAATGTTTCGGAGCTTAGCATTTGTGGCAGGCTTCGAAGCTCAAATATTCAACTTACCACTAAAGTTTTAAGCAATTCTTAGCTTCTAGTTTATTCGTAAATAACCTGGCACAAAACCCATATTAGCGACCATTATTCTCATTTTGTTGCCTTACTAATAAACTCTTTAACATCCTTAGGCTGTCTAATTCTTGGGGCTAATATTTGAATTGCATTACTAAGCGACAATTGAACACAACATCTGTATTTTTTTTCACCTTTCTTTTTGTCAATATTAATTATATCTGGTGATTTGTTAATACAACTTACTAGATATGCCAACTCGAATTTTCCTCTTGTATATTTTTTGGGATTTTTGATCTTCCTCAAGGACGCAATTATTTCTCTAATTTCTTTATATATTGACACTGTTGTTACACCTGTTTTTCTATCAAGTACAGAAAGCACTCTTGGTTTTTTAGTTACTATAAAAGTACTATTAATATCGAAAACATCTCCAATTGTTACATCTCGGAGATTCAATGCATTTTTTCTCTCTCTGTGGTAAATAATATATGCAGTTAATATCAAAGATGCTTCATAAAAAGTTCTTAATCCGATTTGAAATTGCTTCGTAATTGCATTATTAACCTTATCATTATCTAAACCTATCAGATCTCTCAGAGAACGGCTAAATAGATGTTTATCAACTAAGTAGTTTTCAATAGAATAATAATTTGTTACAAAAATGTTAGTGTCAACAGGATATGATCTTTCAAGTATGTCTGCAAAATCCTTATCTATAAAGAACAAAATACGCTTTTTGGAGTAGGAAGTCCAATTTATTTTTTGATAATTTTCATAAACTTTGTCTTTATTCTTAGCTTGGTAGTAGAATATCTTCTGTGTCTTTTTTACTTTGTTTTGAATCATATTTCCATAAAATGAAGGATCATCTTTTCCTTCATGGAAAACATGAATAGAATTGTCGTTTTTGCTATATTGCTGAAGGAAGGTGATGTAAACAGTCGTCTCTGATTTCGCTGCTTTTCTTAGATAATCCAGTAAATTCATTTCTCGAAGCTAAATTCTGTTAGACCATGGGCATATTTATCTAACTCATTTTCGTCAAAAATAAATGGCGAATGCGTAACTGATAGCAATCCTTTACAGTAAGGGTTCTTAATTACATCAACAATAAATTTCTTTTGCCATGGGACTGATAACGATAATTCAGGTTCATCAATTATTAAATAGAAGTTTTTTTGTTGCGATAAGAATAAGTGACTAAATAATGACACGATTTGCTTTTCTCCACTTGAGAGATCTTTCAACTCAATAGTTTCTTTGTTGATCACTTTACCATTTTTAATTGGCTTAATTGTAATATTGAAGTTAATATTGTCGTAAATAAATTTCTTGTTTCCTGAATATTCATTGCATATTTCTATAAAACTCTCTACATCCTTCTCTTCTTCTTTTAGCTCATTATAAATTGTAGAGAGCCTATAGATAAAATAGGCGATAATTTTTGTTTCATCTTTATCAATCGTTCCTTGTGTATTAATTTCATTTACAAATTGAATCAATCGTGATTTCTCATTTTTCGAAAGAACTGTTTCATCAATTCTGTCCAAAATTGACGAAAGGGCTTTCTCATTGAATGCCTGAATCTGGTTATAACTTATATTGAGATAAGTTCTATTTATAACATCCCTCAAATAACCGCCTGTCAGATTATTCTTAATTTTGTTTGACAAATTTTCCCTTAGTTGATTTAGTTTAAACCTAATCTTATCTTCAACATCTTCCATTCCAAATTCAACTAATTCAACATACCCTGAATCCTCATTTGATCTTATTCCTCTTTTACGTCTTTTATACTTATCAATATCTGATTCAAGATCGGGAAAAATTGCTTTTAAATCCTGCTCAATCCTTCTAAATGTTGGCAAATAAAGTATTTGACAATCTACTAAATTTGAAAATCCTTTCTCTTTTTCTGGTATTATTTGCTCGAAAAGAGTGAGTTGTTCACGATTTAATACATTCATCACTTCATAAACAATTGACATTGGCAAATTGACACGGTCTGCCCACAGCTCTAATTTCATTGGGTTTCTATAGAAATCTGTTATATCTCCTGATAAAATGAAATCATTTATTCGATTTACAACAGAAGCTGGATAACGCTTAAAAATCCTTTTAAATTTATCACTAGAAAGGATGTCGATTTCCTTTCGATTTAGAGTATATGGTTGCCCATCTATTTGGGCACTAATTTTTTCAAATCTATAACGTAATAATTTAGTCCATTGTCTGGATAAAAAATAGTATATAATATTTACTATAGTCGTTTTACCTGAGCCATTTTCCGCAACTAAAATTAGTCTGTTATCATCAATTTTAATGTTGTAGTTGAGCTCACCAAAGAGCCCTTCAATTTTAATTTGTTCTATTTTCATTTTTTTGATTTCTGTCTGTTTGAAATATCTACAACTTCTAAATATACGTAAGTTTTACTGACGCCTTGGCAATATTTTTTGTATTTATTTAAACTTTATAAGTAGTAGTTTGCACTTTTTATACAGTATTTATCTGTAGAGCCATATGCAAACTTCTTTCACACTAGTTAAAAGTGCGAGGTATTTCTTTGCTACTATCCGTATTATTTTACGCCCCATAATATTCCTGAAGCTCTCACCTCTTTTTTAATCCTTAGAAAAGCCATCCAGACCTCCCCTGCCCAGAAAGGTACTTCTACAAATGATCCCGAATCTCGACCAGAAACTCCCGGACGCGCGTCAGGCGGTGGATGAGGTTCTGGGCGGTTTCGCGGCGGTTGAGCTGCTGGCGGGCTCCTTTGATGGTGCGGCCCTGCTCTTCTTTTTGGTACAGGATCTTCCGGACCACCTCGATGTCGGCCTCGGTGTAGCGGCGGCGGTTGCGGGAGTCGCGCTTGGGGCACAGCTGCGGAAACTTCTTCTCCCAGAACCGCAGCGCCGAGGCTTCGCAGCCCAGCATCTCGGCTACTTCGTTGGTGTCGTAGTATAGTTTGGTGGACTTTTCCATGCTTGGGTGAGGGCTTTTTCACAAAGATACTTTTCCGTTGAAAAAAAGTAGAAATAATATTTGGTTGACATATCAACCTTTATGTACCTTTGTACCCGTAATCGTTACGCCAAGACCTCGATGAAACCAGAGATAACTTTAAGAGCAGAAGTCAAGAACTCAATTCCCTTTAAGATGGCAGCCGTGACGCGTCAAATTTTCAAGCAGGTGAACCTGGAGCTCACCAAAGTGGGCCTGCCCATCGTGGCCGAGCAGATGCCCATCCTGATGACGATCCACTTTATACAAGAGCCGCTGTCGCAGCAGGAGATCGCCAATTTACTCCAAAAGGACAAAGCGGGCGTGCAGCGCTCGATCCAGACGATGCGTAAAGGTGGTTTTTTACACATCGAAGACGACCCGCACGACAAGCGCCGTAACATCGTGTCGCTGACCACGAGCGGTCGCTTTGCCTGCGAAAAAGCCATTGAGTGTGTACAGGAATTTGACGCCCGCCTCAAAAGCCAGCTCACGGAGCAGGAGAGCGAGCTCATTTCCAAAGTACTCGACAAGCTGTTGACCATCGTCAACGATTAATTTTTATCCATATAGTTGATATATCATCGTTAATTAAAACAACTTAATATAAAACAAGTGCAAAATTTAGAAAGTACCCTTTTTGCTTAGCCCGTATGAAAAAAAGTATTTTGATTCTGGGAGCCGCGCTACTCACGCTCCCGTTTTCGGTCACCGCTCAAACGACCCCCTGGAGCCTCAAGGCCTGCATCGAGTTTGGCTTAAAGAACAACCTGAACGTCCGGATCGCGAAGAATCAGGAAGAAATAGCCCACCAGCAAGCCCGGGAGGCGCTGTCGGGGTACCTGCCTCAGGCCAACGGATCGGCCTCGGTAGACAACAACCTCAAGCTGCAATCCACGGTACTGCCGGCCGGTATTTTTGGCCCCGACCCTACCGTGGTGACGCTGGGTACCCAGTACCAGTCCAACGTATCGGCGCAGGTAGATCAGGTGGTGTACGACCAGGCGCTGCTGACGGGCCTGAAGGCCAACCGGCCCAACACGGAAAAATCGCTGCTGAATACCGTGAAAACGAAGGAAAGTATCATCTACGAGATTTCTTCCAACTACTACCAGGTACTTATTTCGGCGCAGCAGATCAGTCTGCTCCAGGATAATCTCGACCGTACGCAGCGCCTGCTCGACATCCTGAAGCTGCAATTTGACAACGGCGTCATTAAAAAAGTAGACGTGGATCGTACGCAGGTGAGCATCAACAACGCGCAGTCGCAGCTGACGCTGGCCGAGAGTAACCTCAACCTGGCCAAAAACCGGCTCAAGTACCAGATGGGCTACCCTATCGAGCGCGCCATTGAGGTATCCGACTCGCTGGTGCTGAAAAAGGAACTCGCCACGGCGGCCATGGGACAATTTGACTATAACAACCTGACCGACTACAAGATTCAACGTACAAACCTGGAGCTCTACGGCATTGAGCGGGACCGGATCAAGGCCGGGTACCTGCCCAAGCTGTCGGTGTACGGCCGGTACGGTGCTCTGGCCCTGGGCAACGAGCTGGGACAATCGTGGAAGAACTGGTTTGACTACGGTACGGTAGGTGTAAAACTCTCAATCCCGATCTTTGACGGCTTCCGCCGGGATGCGCAGTGGAAGCAGTCGGTGCTGAACCTCCGTACCCAGGAAGACCAGCTCAACCTGACGCTCCAGGGCTACGCTTTACAGAATAGCAACGCCGAAGTACAGTTGCAACGGGCGCTGGCCAACATCGGAAACGACGAACGCAACGTAGAGTTGGCGAAAGAGGTATTTGACGTGAATACGCTCCAGTACCGCGAAGGTACCTTGTCGCTGGCCGACCTGCTGAATGCCGAGAATTCGTACAAGGAAGCCCAGACCAACTACATCAATTCGTTGCTCAACTACTACCAGGCGCGCCTGGATCTGGAGCAGTCCAACGGTACCCTTACTGACTATTTCGCTCAACTTTCCAACTAACCCAGCTCGAAAAGCTACTTGCATTAATCTCATGAAAAAGAAAGTAATCACCATAGCGGCCCTGTTGCTCATTGTTTCCCTGATCGGGTTTCGGCTGGTGGCCAACAAAGAAAAAATTGACGAGAAAAACGTACTTCCTACCGAAACGAACCGGGCCATACCGGTGACGGTGGCCGCCGCTACCGAAGGTGAAGTAAACCAGCCGTTGGTACGCACCGGGAACCTGATCCCCTACCGCGAGGCCAACATCATGGCTACGACGCAGGGACAGGTCGACGCCGTTCACTTCGAGCTGGGTAGCTACGTGAAGCAGGGCGCGCGGCTCGTGCAGATCGACTCCAAGCTCAAAGAGCTTTCGCTGGAAGCGACGCAGCTCAACATCAGCAAGCTGAAAAAAGACGTGGATCGCTACTCGACGCTCTACGCCGGTAACGCCGCCACCGAGCTGCAACTTACCGACACGAAGTACAACTATGAGAATGCCATGAACCAGGCCGAGCAAATCAAAAAGCAAATCCAGGACGCCGCGGTACTTTCTCCCATCAGCGGGCGCATCGTGAAGAAAAGCATCGAAAACGGTGAGTACGTAAACCCCGGTACGGTACTGGGTACGGTGCTGGACGTATCGCGGCTGAAAGTGCAGGTGATCGTGAACGAAGCCGATGCCTACCAGCTCAAAGAAGGCCAGCACGTGCGGGTAAGTACCGACATTTTTCCGGATAAAAAGTTCGACGGCGTGATCAGCTACATTGCGCCCCGAGGCGACGAGCAGCACACCTACCCCGTCGAGATCACGATCCAGAACAGCAGCGGCCTGAAGGCAGGTACCTTCGTGACGGTGGCCTTTAACAACACTTCCAGCCAGCGGGCCTTGCTGGTACCCCGTAGCGCGCTGGTCGAAAGCCTTCAGAATCCGTACGTATACGTAGTGGAAGAGGGACTGGCAAAACAGCGCAAAATTCAGGTAGGCCGCACCATTGGGGAGTCGATCGAGGTACTTAGCGGCTTGAACGCCAACGAGCAAGTCGTTACCAGTGGCCAGATCAACCTGACCGACGGCGCGCGGGTACAGGCTGCCAACTAACTCATTATTCATCGAATAAATCAAGGAATCATGTCAATAACGGAAATAGCCATTAAAAGACCGCTGTTCATTCTGGTGGTGTTTACGGTGCTGATCCTGTTCGGTCTGATCGGCTATAATCAACTCTCGTATAACCTACTACCCAAGTTTGAAGCCAACGTAGTAAGTGTCATGACGAGCTACCGCGGGGCCTCGGCCGACGAAGTAGAAACCAACGTCACCAAGCGCATCGAAGACGCCGTTTCAGGCATCGAAGGCCTGGACAAAGTAACGTCTACCTCACAGGAAGGGGTGTCGTCGGTCATTATCCAGCTCAAGCAGGGAATTAAGGTAGATTTGGCCCAGCAAGATGCCCAACGGAAAATCGAACAGATCCTCTCGCTCCTGCCCGACGACGCCGATCGGCCCGTCATCAATAAATTCTCAACGGACGAAATCCCCGTTCTCCGGATGGGCGTTACGGCCAACCTCTCGCCCGTGGAACTGTACGATCTCCTCGACGACAAGCTCAAGCCTCAGCTCTCCAACGTAGCGGGTGTGGGTCAGGTAACGATCATCGGAGGCTCGGAGCGCGAGATTAAAGTAAACGTCAATCAGGAAAAACTCCGGGGCTACCACCTGTCCATCGGGCAGGTAGCGATGGCCATTAATAACGCCAGCAAGTCCTACCCCGCCGGGCAAATCAAAACCCAGGAAGACCAGCTTTCGATCCGGTTCGACGCCAACGTCAACTCCGTCGAGAACCTCCGGAATTTGATTGTGGCGCAGTCGGCCAACGGCGGGCAGATCCTGCTCAAAGACGTGGCCGAAGTGGTAGACGGCACGGCCGACGTGACGGCCATCAACCACATCAACGGGGTACCTTCGGTGGGTCTTCAGATCCAGAAGCAGTCGGACGCCAACGCCGTGGACGTGAGCAAGCTCACCCGCGAGCGCCTCACGGTCCTGGAAAAGCAGTACGCCGCTTCCGACCTGAAATTTAACATTGCCTCCGACCAGTCGATCTATACCCTGGCCTCCGCCGACGCGGTGGTATTTGACCTGGGCCTGGCCGTCATGATCGTGTCCGTGGTGATGCTGCTTTTTCTGCACAGCTTCCGGAGCTCACTGTTTGTATTGGTAGCGCTGCCCTCGTCCATGATCCCGACCTTCCTGCTCATGTACGTGGCGGGTTTCTCGCTCAACCTCATGACGCTCATGGCGCTCTCGCTGGTAGTCGGTATTCTGGTGGACGACTCCATCGTGGTCCTTGAGAACATCAACCGCCACCTGGAAATGGGCAAGAATCGGCGCGACGCCGCCCTGGAAGGACGGAACGAGATTGGCTTTACGGCCCTGGCCATTACCCTGGTAGACGTGGTGGTGTTCGTACCGCTGGCGCTTACCTCGGGGCTGATCGGAAACATTCTGCGGGAATTCTCCCTCGTGGTGGTATTCTCTACCCTGATGAGCTTGCTCGTGTCCTTTACGCTGACGCCGCTCCTGGCTTCGCGCTTTGGCAAAGTGGAAATCCTGAGTAAAAGTACCCTCTGGGGCCGGTTGAACCTCGGCTTTGAAAACTTCCTGGACGAGCTCAAAGAAGCCTACGGGCAGATTCTGCGCTGGATACTGGGCCACAAGCGGTACATTTTTATCGCTTCGTTCCTGCTCATTGTGGGGTCCATCGCGCTGGTACCGGCGGGCTTTATCGGTGCGGCCTTCATGCAGCAGAGCGACCGCGGTGAGCTCAACGTGCAGCTGGAACTCGCCCCCACGGCCTCGGTGTACCAAACCAACCGGGTGGCGCAGCAGGTAGAAAAACTACTATTAAACAAACCCGAAGTAACGAAGGTATTTTCCAACATCGGCTACAGCAGCACGGGGCTGGGTACTACCTCCAACAGCAACCTGGCCGACCTCACGGTGCAGTTAGTAGATAAAAAAGAGCGTTCGTTTTCGGCGGAAGAATTTGGGGTAGAAATTCAAAAAGAAATCCTGCAAATACCGGGCGTAAAAGTAACGGTGGCCCCTACGTCCATTACCGGTAACGCCAACCAGGCTCCCATCCAGATCGCCATCAAAGGTACCGACCTACCTACCATCCGGCAGGTAGCCGCGCAGGTAAAAGACCTGGTTGTGACGGTACCCGGTACCCAAAACGTAGAGTACTCCGTAGATGATCCCAAGCCGGAAGTAGCCGTGAACCTGGACCGCCAGAAAATGGCCG
Organism: Rhabdobacter roseus; assembly: GCF_014202275.1. Classification (GTDB taxonomy): domain Bacteria; phylum Bacteroidota; class Bacteroidia; order Cytophagales; family Spirosomataceae; genus Rhabdobacter; species Rhabdobacter roseus. Next base: position 986,894 of record NZ_JACHGF010000002.1, read on the forward strand.
ACCTGGGCATCAATGCCTCCGAAGTAGGAATAGCCCTACAAACCGCCTTCCGGGGCGACGACCGCACGAAGTTCAAGCAAAACGGCAACGAGTACGACATCATGATCAGCCTCGACCAGTTTGACCGCTCCAACGTCAACGACATCCGTCGGCTTACGTTTGTGAGTAATAAAGGTCAATCTTTCGAACTTTCGCAATTTGCTTCGGTGGCCGAAACCATGGGTGAGAGCGTGCTGCAACGCATCGACCGGCTTTCGTCCATCAGTGTCAACGCGCAGGTAGTGGGCCGTCCCACGGGCTCCGTCGGGAACGACATCAAGGCCAAGATGCAAAGCGTGCAACTACCCGAAGGCGTAAGCGTAGCCTACCTGGGGCAGCTCGAGCAGCAGTCCGACGCCTTCGGTAGCCTGGGCCAAGCCCTGGTGTTGGGGATCTTGCTGATCTACCTCATCATGGTGGCGCTCTACGAAAGTGTGGTCTACCCGTTCGTGGTCCTTTTCTCCATCCCCGTTGCCCTGGTGGGTGCGTTGCTGGCGCTGGCACTTACGATGGAAAGCCTCACCATTTTCTCTATTGTGGGGATGATCATGCTGCTGGGGCTCGTGGCCAAAAACGCCATCCTGATCGTGGACTTCACCAACCAGCTCAAGGAAGAAGGGCTGGCCCTCACCGAAGCGCTGGTAGAAGCCGGCAAGGAGCGCCTCCGGCCCATCCTGATGACGACCATCGCCATGGTGGCGGGGATGCTGCCCATCGCGCTGGCCTCGGGCGACGGCGCCGAGGTGAAAAACGGCATGGCCTGGGTCATCATCGGCGGCCTCACCAGTTCTCTGATCCTGACGCTACTGCTAGTACCCAGTGCCTACTACGTGGTCGATAAAATCAAGGATCGCCTGGCCGGTCGCAAAAAGCGCAAAGCCGAACCCGAAGTAGCCTACGAGCTGGAAGCATAGCCGAAAGGTACTTTATACTAAAAATCCCGCTGGGACTACCTCAGCGGGATTTTTTTATACCTTCAGGTAGCTCCAGCCTTCCTGCTGGTGCTGAATAAGGTACGCCACCGCCGACGGTACCACTTGCACAAAGGGAAGTACCTCCTCGTCGGTGATCTGCCGGGAGGCCAACGAATTTTGGCAAACCACGATCTTCACACCTTTATGGTATAATTCCAGTAGCTGGCTGGCAAAGGGCGTATCGTCCCGAAGTACCCAGGCCAGCCCTTCTCCGTGTACCACGAGCTGAATAAGTACCTCGGGTTGAAGCGCATCCAGGGCATTATTTATCTGCCGCAACGCGGTTTTCCCACTGGTCGGTGCGGCGGTATTGAGTTGAAAAAGGGCTTTGTATTTCATCGCTAGAAGGTCAATACTTGTCCTTCAAAACGAAAAATGGAGGGTAGTTTATTTCATGGTTTCGGGGGAGCCAGGTACTTTCTGCTCGTTATTGTACAGGGGAGCCAGGTAAATAATTTGCCGACCTGTCTTTTTTTAGTACCATTCTTTCAAAAATAGGTACCTTTCCGCCATGATTGCCTCCCAAACGGACGACCTCACCCTCTGGCGCCTTCTGTGCGAAGGCGACGAGGATGCCTTTGAGCAGATCATGGGCCGCTACTACCGGACGCTGTTTCGGTACGGAGTTCGGATCTGGGCCGACGAAGATCGGGTACGCGATAGCATTCAGGAGATCTTCCTGGATATTTGGGCGCGGCGGGCGTTACTCAAACAAGTCCGTTCCGTGCATTTTTACCTCATAAAGGCCCTCCGCAACCGCCTGCTCTACGAAAGAAGGCAACAAAAAACCGTAAACCTCTCCGCCGACTGGCCCGAAGGCGAAGCCTTTGTGAGCGAATTAACCATCGAGCACGATCTCATCAACACCGAAGAGGTACGTCTGCGAGCGCAGAAGCTCGAAACGCTTCTCAATAGCCTGCCTCCCCGCCAGCGGGAAATCATTCACCTGCGCTTTTTCCAGGACCTCACCCACGACGAGATTGCCGAGATCATGGCCCTCAATCGGCAGTCGGTCTATAATTTGCTGCACGAAACGCTCCGGAAATTACGCGGCCTATGGGGGGTACTTTTGCTGATTGGCAGCTACTTAACCCGCCGGGAGCTAGGTGCCTAGCTCCGTTCCCTTATCTTTTTTCACGTTTTTTTCATAACGAACCAGTAGATCCGGTTTCGCTCTGCAACTCTTAGACAAGCCAACCGCAGAGATGAAACGCTACCGAGACTACACCCCCGAGGAGCTCGCCCTGGACGAATCGTTCCAGCGCTGGGTCAAAGACCATACCGACGAGGATCAGCGCTTCTGGAGCGCCTGGGTGACGCAAAACCCCGACCGGGAAGTGCTGGTGCGGGAGGCGCGGCAACTTCTGTTGCTGCTGCGCGAAAAGCCCTTCCTGGATCTTTCGGAAGACGTAATCCGGGAAGACATCCAACGAACCCGCGAGCGCATCGGGGCGCACGAAGTACCCTTTCGGCCGAGCCGCCGGGTACTTTGGGGACGGGTGGCCGCCGCTTGGCTGTTGCTGGGCGGACTGGCCAGCTGGCTATTCTGGACTACCCGCGAAACAACGCTTCCCGAAAACAACACTCGCGCTACCGCCACCGAAAAGGAAACGCGACTCGTTAATTCCGGTTCAGCCGCCAGGCAGGTACTTTTACCCGACGGCAGCCGGGTGACGATGTCGGCCGGGAGTGAACTCAGCTACGCCGAGAACGGCCTGGACGAGCGCGTAGTACGCCTCAGCGGCGAAGCTTACTTTGAGGTAAAGCGGCAGCCCACGCGGCCTTTCATGGTCTATGCCAACGGCCTGGTCACGCGGGTGCTGGGCACGAGTTTCCGGATTAGTCCCTCGGCCAGTACGCCGTCGGTGCGGGTGGTGGTACTTACGGGCAAGGTTTCGGTATTTGCCCAACAAGATTTTGAAAAAAATACCCAGCACCAAAGTACCGTCATGCAGGGCCTCATCTTGACGCCCAACCAGCAGGTAGACTACTCGCCCAGCGAGGGGATTTTCCGCCGCTCGCTGGTCAAGCAGCCGCAGAAAGTAACCGCTTCGATCCGGGAAGAGGATTTTGAGTTCAGAAGTACCCCCGTCGTCGAGATCATCGGGCGGCTGGAGCAAGCCTACGGGGTGGAGTTTGTGTACGACGAAGAGCTCCTGCGCGACTGCGCCCTGACGGCTTCTTTGGCCGACGAGCCTCTATACGACAAGATAAAGCTGATTTGCCAGGGGATCAATGCCACCTACCAGGAGGTAGATGGGCGGATCGTTATTTCCTCCAAGGGTTGCCGTTGAGCGTTTTCTGACTATTCCTAAACCTATTTTTTAACCAAAAATAAATTCACTAAAACCCTTCAAACGCCTATGCTCTAATCTCCAAATCAACCCTTGCTTTCAACCAGGGCCATAAAAAAAGCTAACCGTGCTGGTACCACGGCTAGCTTCGTAAGCTCCCAACGGAGCTTATGGCAAACTACCCCCGCAGCGGGGATAGATGGTCTTTGGGCTTTGCGTTCAACAAATTCACAAAAACAATCAAAGGTATGAAAAAAAAATTACCCATACTCTTCGCCATCATGAGGGTATCGTTATTCCAATTTTGCCTGGCCTGGCTGTGTGCCACCGTCGCGTGGTCGTCGGACGTACGGGGGCAGGAGCTCCTCAACCAGAAAGTGAGCGTCGAGTTTACGGACTGGCCCGTGGAGCGGGCGCTGGATCAACTGCGCAAGCACACGGGTTTTAAGTTTTTATACAATTCGTACACCTTTGAACCCAGCACAAAACTATCGGTCACGGCCAAAGACGAGCCCCTCCATGCCGTTCTGGACCGGGTACTTAAGCCCTTGCAGGTAACTTATGCCGTCAACGGCAAGCAGATTATCCTTTCGCGCCTGCCGCAGCGGTCTTCGTACGTACTTCCCGAGCCACGCCCGGTACTTTTAGCCCTTCCGGATCGGGTTCTGACGGGCCAGGTACGCTCGGCCGACGACAACCAGCCTTTGCCAGGCGTGAGTATTCTGATCAAAGGTACCACCCAGGGTACCGCCTCCGACGCCGAAGGCAGGTACCGACTCAGCATTCCCGACCAAGGTACTTTGCTCGTGTTCAGCTACGTAGGCTACGAGAGCCAGGAGGTTGCCGTAAGTACCCAAAGTACCCTGGACGTGGTGTTGCAAAGCGATACCAAGGCGCTTTCGGAGGTAGTGGTGGTGGGCTACGGTACCGTCAAGAAAAGTGACCTAACGGGCGCGGTATCTTCCATTTCGGCGGACGAGCTCCGCAAGATGCCCATGACGACCCTCGACCAGGGTTTACAGGGCCGGGCGGCCGGCGTACAGGTCACCCAAACCGACGCCGCGCCGGGCGGTACGGTTTCGATCCGGATTCGGGGAGGTACCTCCATCAACAACAGCAACGAGCCCCTGTATGTGGTGGATGGCTTCCCGGTAACGGCCATTAAGTCACTCAACCCCAACGACATCGAGTCGATGGAAGTTTTGAAGGATGCTTCGGCAACGGCCATTTACGGGTCGCGCGGGGCGAATGGCGTGGTGATCATCACTACCAAACAAGCCAAAACGGGGCAGTCGCAGTTTAACGTAGAGTACTATACGGGTATTCAGCACTTGATCTACAAGATTCCGGTCCTGAACACGGCGCAGTTTGTGGAGCTGGCCAATGAAGCCTTTAGTTTTCGGAACCTGGCCAAGCCCTTTCCCAACCCCGAGGCCGTAACCACCGATACCGACTGGCAGGATGCCATTTTTCGGCCCGCCCCCATCTCCAACTACCAGGTGTCTTTCCTAAAAGGGAACGAGAGTACCAAATTCACGATCACCGGCAACTACTTCAATCAGGACGGGATCATTACGAATTCCAACTTCAAGCGCTTCTCGACCCGGTTTAACCTGGAAAGTAAGATCAACCGGCGGCTCACCATTGGCAATAACCTCCAGATCAGCTACATCCGCAACAACGCCGTGCTGGTCAACAGCCCCGGCACGGGTAGCCAGGGGGTAGTGCACACGGCCCTGACGGCGGGCCCCTACATACCCATTTACGACCAGGATGGCAACTACTTCGTCGATTGGCAACAGATCGGGCCCGGCCTCCGGCGCGACAACGCCCTTTCCCTGGCCCGCGAAACCACCAATACCATCAATACCGGACGTATGCTGGGCAACTTTTATGCCCGCTACGAATTGCTACCCGGCCTCTCGGCCCGGGTATCCCTCGGCACCGACCTGCAATACAGCAAGCACAACCTGTACGTACCCCGCACGACCTACCGGGGGTACTTCCCCAACGGCATCGCCGACATCAATACCAGTGCCTCGATCAACTGGCTGAACGAAAATACGTTAAGCTACGTCAAAAAGGTAGGCCGGCATGATTTCAACGCCGTGGCGGGCTATACCATGCAGCAGGAAACGGCGGAAAGCGTACAGGCTCGAGGTCAGGGCTTTGTCAATGACATCCTGGGCCACAACGACCTGGCCGCCGCCTCTGTCCTGCAACCCGCTGCGTCGGGGGCATATACATGGTCGTTGCAGTCATACCTGGCCCGGCTCAACTACATCTTCAACAACAAGTACCTGTTTACGGTATCGGTTCGGGCCGACGGCTCCTCGCGTTTCGGAGCCAACAACAAGTGGGGCGTCTTCCCGTCGGGGGCGGTGGCCTGGCGCTTGGCCGAGGAGCGTTTTATCCAGGAACTGGGGGTATTTGATGATCTGAAACTCCGCGCCAGCTACGGCATAACCGGCTACCAGGAAATTCCGCTCTACCGCTCGCAGGCTTCGCTTTCAAGTACTTCGACCATCCTGGGCGACAACCTGGCCATTGGCTTTGCGCCTAACCGCATTCCTAACCCGGATCTGAAATGGGAGCGCACGGGGCAATTTGACATCGGGACGGACATGGCCTTTTTCAAAGGACGGCTCCGCCTCACGGCCGACTACTACCACAAGAAAACCAACGATCTGCTCTTTGAGGTACAAATTCCCTGGAGCACCGGCTTCAGTACTTCCTACCAAAACATCGGCAGCACCGAAAACCGGGGCTACGAGCTCGCGCTGGGAGGGGATATTTTTACGGGAGAATTTAAGTGGACTGTTGACCTGAACTATTCCCAAAATCGCAACAAGGTACTTGACCTGGGCGACGTAGACGAAATCCTGGGGCCTCCGGCGGGTTCTAGTTTCTACTCGCCCGGTAGCGGGATCATCATCCGGCGGGGCCATCCGGTCAACTCCTTTTTTGGCTACATCAGCGACGGCCTGTTCCGTACCCAAAGCGACCTGGACAACGCCCCCCGGCACCGCTACATGCAACTGGGCGATATTCGCTTCCGGGACGTCAACCAGGACGGAGCCATCACCCCCGACGACCGGACCATCATCGGGAACGCCCAGCCTAAGTTTATCTACGGCTTCAACAATAATTTTTCCTACAAAAACTTTGACCTGAACGTCTTCATTCAGGGGGTGTACGGCAACGACGTGCTGAACCTCTACCGGGTCTACGAGCTCGAATCCATGCGGGGTACCCACAACAACCACATCCGCGCCCTCGATCGTTGGAGCCCCAGCAACCCCGACGCCTACATGCCCAAAGCCGACCAGCGCGGTCAGGAGCAATTTATAAGTACCCGGGCCATTGAAGACGGCTCCTTCCTGCGGCTGCGTAACGTAGTACTGGGCTACAACCTCCCTTCCGAGAAGCTGAACCTACCTTGGCTACGTAGTCTGCGCGTGTACCTGAGCGGACAAAACCTCTTCACCCTGACCAGCTACACCGGCTACGACCCGGAGGTAAATACCCACGGCCAAAACTCCATCAACCAGGGGATCGACTACGGAGCCTACCCACGCGCCAAAACCTTTATGGTGGGCGTTAATCTGGGCCTATGAAGCTCCCATACAAAACTCTAGTACCTTCTAAACAGATACGATATGAAAATGCGATTAGCCTACCTCAGCTTGCTCATGTGGCTGGTCAGCTCCTGCGACTTTTTGCAGGAAGACCCGCAGGACTTTCTCTCGCCGCTCAATTTTTACCGTACCGAAGCCGACGCCGTAGCGGCCGTCAATGCGATCTATAGTTCATTGAGTCCTACCTGGAACCTGGGGGATTTGGCTTCGGACCTACTCAACGAAGGAGCCGCACCCCGTACCGAAAACTTGGAGCTGCAAACGTTTACCTTCAGCAGTGCCAACCCCCATTTTGCCACGCTTTGGCAAACTCGGTACGTGGCCATCAACCGGGCCAATACGGCTATTGAGCGCATCCCGATGATCGACATGAACGCCGAACGGCGCAGTCGGTTGGTGGGCGAGGCCAAATTTTTACGCGCCCTCAACTACTTCGACCTGGTGAAGGCCTTCGGCGATGTACCCCTGATTTTACAGGAAACCAAGGGGCTGGACCAGCAAAATGCGACGCGCAGTCCGGCGCTGGAGGTTTATCGCCAAATCATTCAGGATTTGGAGGAAGCGCATCCGCAACTACCCCTTACCTACGCCAGCGTCGAAACCGGCCGGGCCACCCGGGGCGCCGCGCTGGCGCTCTTGGCTCGCGCGTATTTATTTAGCCAAAACTACCCCAAAGCCGCCGAAACCGCCCGAACGGTCACCACGCTCAACTACAGCCTGGTCCCTAACTACGCCGACATCTGGCCTTCGGAACGCGAAAATGGACCCGAACATATTTTCTCCATCCAGTACAAAGCGGGCGTGCGAGGTAGTGGCTTTAACGAAACCTTTGGCGTAAGGGGCGGGCGTGCGCCCATTACGGGCGGTAGCGGGGCTTTTGTCAAAAGGTCGTTTTATAATTCCTTTGAGCCCGGAGATGTCCGCCGTGACATCAGTATAAAAACTTCGTTCACCTTCAGCGACGGAAGTACCCAAACCTTCGAGCCGCACGTTTGGAAATTCTTCAATCTCAACTTTATTACGCCCAGCAATACGGATACCAACTGGCCGCTGATCCGCTACTCGGAGGTACTTCTGATCCTGGCCGAAGCGCTGAACGAGGTCCATAACGGCCCCACGCCCGAAGCCCTCGAAGCCATCAACCAGGTACGTCGCCGGGCCAAGGTACCTGAGCTAGCGGCTACGCTGTCGCAGCAGCAGTTTCGCGAGGCTATTTTGCGGGAGCGCGGCTGGGAGCTGGCGTTTGAGGGGCATCGCCGCTACGACCTCATCCGGCTGAACAAGCTCCAGGAAGTAATGGCTCCCCTGGGTGTAACGGTGCAAGTACCTACCCATAACCTGTACCCCCTGCCCCAGCGCGAACTGGACGTCAATAAAAATTTGCAACAAAACCCCGGCTACTAACCATCATTACGTATGAAACGCAGACATTTTCTTCAAAAATCGGGCGGGCTCGGGCTTTTGCTTTCCGCTCCCTGGGTACCTCCTACGCACCCAGGTACCCTAAAAGTAGATCAAGTGCGGGAGGCCGCCCGCGATATTCCCGTGGCAGGTACCTACGACGTCATCGTGGCGGGAGCCGGGCCCGCGGGGATAGCGGCGGCCATTGAAGCCGGTCGGAGCGGTGCGCGCACGCTGCTCATCGAAACCCACGGCTGCCTGGGCGGCGTCTGGACGGCCGGGTACCTGACCTGGATTTTGGATAATAAAAATAAGCCGGGCCTGATGCAGGAAATCATGCAGGAGCTGCAAAAGAAACCCACCGCCGCCACGGTACCCTCGGGAAGTACCTTTGCCTTCGACGCCGAAGACATGAAGCTGCTCCTGGAAGAGCTTTGCGCCAAAGCCAAGGTGGATATCCTGTACTTTACGCGGGTTGTGGCAGCCATGAAGGAGCAACGAAAGCTCAGCTACGTAGTTACGGAATCGAAATCGGGCCGCGAAGCCTGGAAGGGCAACGTGTTTATCGACTGCACCGGCGACGGCGACCTGGCCGCGCGCGCGGGCTGCCAGTACGACTACGGCGACAGCTCCGGCCAGGGCCAGCCCATGAGCCTGCTGTGCCTGGTGACGGGCGTACAGTACAAAGAGATTCAGGAGTTTGTACGCGACGAAACCGACAGCAAAACGGGCTCACCTTCCAAGAAACGCCTGGAAAGTGAGATTGTGCGCGGCGGCGTATCCCCCTCCTACACGCGTCCGGGCCTCTACCCCATTCGCGACGACTTGTTCATGCTCATGACCCACCACGCCTACGGCTTCAAAGGTACCGACGCCCGGCAGGTTACCGAGGCTACCCTCAACGGCCGCATGGAGCTGCACAAAATTGTGAACGCGCTGCGCTCGCTGGGCGGGGCCTGGAAAGACCTGAAAATAGTAGCGACCGGCGAGCAGATCGGGGTGCGGGAAAGCCGCCGGATCAAGGGCCTGTATACCGTCACGATGGCCGACATCCAGAAGGGTATCCGGCACGAAGACGCCGTTTGCCGCGTCACGTTTGGGATCGATGTGCATTCGGTAAAAAAAGAGGACGAGACCAAGCAAAGCTACAACCGGGGCGTCAAAATGCAGCCCTACGACATCCCGATCCGGGCACTCATTGCTAAGGACGTCGACGGGCTCATGATGGCCGGGCGCTGCATCAGCGGTGATTTTATCGCGCACTCCAGCTACCGGGTTACGGGCAATGCCGTCGCCATGGGCCAGGCCGCGGGCCGGGTAGCGGCCCTGGCTTCCAAATCGAACGCCCTGCCACAGCAGGTACCCTGGAAAGAGGTAGCCTGGCACGTTGAATAAAAGTACCCCTTTTAGCCTAAGTACCTTAAGCCCGCCAAGTACCCGAAAATGCAGGTACTTGGCGGGTTTATTTGCGCTAAATCCTACCGGCTAGTCCTACCCGAAAGTACCTAAGCCAGGTTAGGGTACTTGGGCGTAAAGGCGGGGAGTTGGTTGGTTTGGTAGTAGTTTTCGGGTACGGCTACCTGAAGTACCCCCGGCACGATGTCTGCCCGGATGCGCGGTACTTCGCCCAGGTACTCGCCGTCGATCTGGAAGCCGATGGTGCCACTCAGGATTTCAATGTCCGCCTCCACCACCGAGAGCATCGTCACTACGTCCGGGTCGAAGTCGAAGTTGCCAGTGAGTAGCTTGGCGAGCTCAATGACGTCGATGCGCTTGGCGATGACCAGCTCAAAACGCCCGTCGCAGATATTGCCGAGCGGATTAACGTTCACGCCGGTACCGTACTTTTGGGCGTTGGCGATGATCACGATCACGGCCTCCGTCTCCAGCGTTTGCTCGGGTGTCGTGATCCGCACCCGGAATATTTCGTGCTCCGACAAGGTCTTCACGACCTCTTTCGCGTAGCCGAGCTTTCCGCGCATTTCTCCTTCTTCGTAGTTCTTGACCAGCAGCGCATTCAGGCCCAGGTCGCTCAGGTGCAGGCTTATCTTCCCGTTGATCCGTACCCCGTCGATGCAGCCCACGTGCGGGCCCAGGGCCACGTCCAGGGTTTCGTCCAGCCCGGCGGGTAGCTCGAAGCTCGTCGCCAGGCCGTTGGCCGAGCCCGCAGGTATGATACCCAGTATGATGTCCTGGTTCTGAAGCAGTTCGGCTACCAGGGTGATGGTACCGTCTCCTCCCACCACCAGCACGCGCGCAGGATTCAGCGCCTCCAGGCGCTGGCGTATGGCCTCCTGATCCTTCTCTCCGGTAGTGAGGTAAAGGCTCATCTCCATACCAAGTACCTGGGTCTTCTGGGCTACTTTTTCAATAATTTCATCTTTGTTCGTGGTGCCCGATATGGGGTTGACAACCAGAAGTACCTGCTGCAATGGCATGTATTTTGTTTAGTTTAGTGATCTTAAATGATTACACCTTGTTTATGAATCATTCTGTGGAATTAAAACTATACCGAAGTTACGCCAATAATCAGGAATTAGTGGTCCAGGGCCATGCTTTTCGCAAGTACCCCTCGGCCGATGATCTCTACGAGCGCCGGGGGTACCGGCACATTCGTTCCATCCTTCGGTTGTTTACGATCAAAACCATCTCCAACGCCCGCATCGTTTTTCGGTTCGGGGACCTGGAAGTAGCCACCCGCACCCTGTCAGACGGGTACTTCCGGATCACCCTGGCCCTAAGTACCCCCCTTAAGAGCGGTTGGCATACCTACACCGTCACCCTGGACGACGAAGCGCTGGGCTACCCGCCGCTCACGCGCCAGGGCGAGCTGCTGGTACCTTACGAGGGCGCCTATTCCATTATTTCTGATATTGACGATACGTTTTTGATTTCGTACAGCCGTCATCTGTTGAAAAAACTCTACGTTTTGCTGGCCAAAAATGTAGAAGCCCGGGAGCCGTTCGACGATGTGGTGAAGCACTACCAGCTGCTCAGCCTGGCGGGCCGCACCGACCGCCCCGCTACCAACGAGTCTCCGGCCAATACGTTCTTTTTCGTGTCCAGCAGCGAGTGGAATCTCTACGATTACATCCTGCGCTTTACCAAGGCCAACGGCCTGCCCAAAGCGGTACTTAAACTCAAAAAGATCAAAAATAGCCTGGGCGATTTCCTGATGACGGGCGGCGGCACGCACGAACACAAGGAGCGCAACATCCAGCATATCATTGAGTTTTACCCGCAGCTGCAGTTTATCCTGCTGGGCGACGACTCGCAGCGCGACCCTTACATCTACGAAAATATCTGCAAGTACTTCCCCCGCAACATCCGGGCCGTGTACATTCGCCAAACCCCCAAGCAGAAAAAATCAGCCGTCGAGTCCGTACTGGCCAACATCGCCGCGATGGGCGTAGAAACCTGCTACTTCAAACACAGCCGCGAAGCCATTGTGCACTCCGTCAGGGCGGGTATTATTTCGGAAGAAGATCTACAAAATTTTGGTAAAGAGAAGGCGCTGGAAATACCCGAGTAGGTACTCTTTCATTATTCCAAATTTCCTTGGTAGCTTACCGCCGCCCACCGGGCTGTTTTTAGTATCAACTACCTACTTCTATGGATATTTCTTACATTCTGAACGAGCTGGGCGAAGACCGCAGCCAGTACTTCAACGCCGTAGTGCCGCCCATCATCCAAACCAGCAACTTCGCCTTCAACTCTTTTGCCGACCTGCGCTCGGCCTACCGCGACGAGATGTCCACCTACGTGTATAGCCGCGGCATCAACCCTACGGTAGATATACTTCGCCGAAAACTCGCCGCCCTCGACGGGGCCGAAGACGCGCTGGTGTTCAACAGCGGCGCGTCGGCCATCTACTGTGCGGTCATGGCCAACGTCCGCTCCGGCGACCACATCGTATCGGTGCAGCGGCCCTACATCTGGGCGGCCCGGCTCTTCGACAACGTGCTGCCGCGCTTCGGGGTACTTACCACCTACGTGGATGGTACTTTGGTAGAAAACATTGAAAAAGCCCTGCGGCCCGAAACACGCATCATCTACCTCGAATCGCCCAACACGCTCACCTACGAGCTACAAGATCTGGCGGCGGTGGCGGAGTTGGCCCGGGCGCGGGGCATCCTCACCATCATCGACAACAGCTACTGCACGCCGCTCTACCAAAAGCCCCACGCGCTGGGCATTGACCTCAGCCTGCAGTCGGCCACAAAGTACATCGGCGGCCACTCCGACACCCTGGCGGGGGTACTTACGGGACCCAAGGCCCTGCTCAAAAAAATCTTCGACGAGCAACTGCTCAATACCGGCTCCCATATCCCGCCCTTCGACGCCTGGCTGCTGCTGCGCGGCCTGCGCACGCTCCCCATGCGCCTCGAGCGCGTTTCGCAAACCACCCGGCAGGTCGTCAAGTACCTCAAGCAGCATCCCAAAATCGAAAGGGTACTTTACCCGTTCGACGAAGACTTCCCGCAGCGCGAACTGGCCCGTCAGCAAATGAACGGCGCGGGCGGCTTATTGACGATTTTGTTAAAAGCCGACAGCCACGCTCAGATCGAGCGGTTTACCTTCGCGTTGCACTGTTTTCTGGTGGCGGTGTCGTGGGGTGGGCACGAGTCGCTGATCCTGCCGCAGGCGGGCGGTATGGACCCGGCCGACTTCGATCCCGCCGTGGAACGCCACCGCCTGGCGCGGCTCTACATCGGCCTCGAAGACGCCGACTACCTCATTCGCGACCTGGAGCAAGCGCTGGAGGTACTTTAGGGGTACTTGGGGTAGGGTACTTTCAAAAAAACCTTCCAATATGTTGGAAGGTTTTTCTATTTTTGCTAAAATCTTCAAGTACGATGGAAGAAAAAATCATCAAAAGACCCCAATACCTGGATAAAATCAGGCCCTTCATGAACAAGGCGGTGATCAAAATCCTGACCGGGCAGCGGCGCGTGGGCAAAAGTTATATGCTGAAGTTGCTCATGAAGGAGATAACTACCCTTGATCCGGAGGCGCATATTATTTATATTGATAAAGAACTGGAAGATTTTACGTTCCTAACGGACCATCAGCAACTGCATGAGTACGTTATTCAAAACCTGGCTCCGACTAAACAAAACTACCTATTCATAGACGAGGTGCAGGAAATCAACGCCTTTGAGCGTTGCCTGCGGAGCTTGCTCAATCAACGCAAGTGCGATATCTACTGTACCGGCAGCAATGCCACGATGCTTTCAGGTGAGCTAGCCACGCTCCTGGCCGGGCGCTACATGGAATTTTCCATACACGGCTTAAGCTATACTGAATTCCTGGAATTCAATCAAGTAGAGAACAACAACGAGAGCCTACGGCTCTACCTGACCCTGGGCGGAATGCCCTACCAGCATCATATTGGGCTGGAACCGACCATCGTTTTTGAGTACCTGAAAAATGTCTACGCCTCCATTTTACTGAAAGACGTCGTAAGCCGGGAGGGCATCCGAAACGTGGCGCTGCTAGAAAACCTGGTCATGTACCTGGCCGATAACACGGGGAGCCTATTTTCCGCCCAAAATATTAGCAAGTACCTCAAGTCGCAACGCATCGATATACCTACCCAATCGGTCATCAACTACCTGAAAGCCCTCACCAATGCGTTTTTTATTCATAAGGTTTCGCGGGCGGATATTCAGGGTATGAAAATCTTTGAAAGCGGGGAAAAATACTATTTCGAAGACCTGGGCCTGCGAAACTGCATCCGCAGCTTCAACTACCGGGCTGACATCGGCAAGCTCATGGAAAACACCGTGTACTTGCACTTACTCAGGAAAGGGTACCGGGTATTTGTGGGGAGATCGGGGAATCAGGAAATTGATTTTATGGCCGAAAAAAACGGAGAACGGGTATACATCCAGGTCGCTTATATTTTAGCGGATGAAAGTACCATTCAACGCGAATTCGGCAACCTGGCCGCCATTCCCGATCACTACCCTAAATACGTCGTCACGATGGATGAATTTTCTGCGGGAAGTACCTTCAAAGGAATTCAACAGATTCATCTGCGCGATTTTTTACGAAGCTAACTCATTTTTATACCTGTCTCAGGATCATTCAGGCAACCTCCTCTACGCCTTCACCAGCATTTTTCCCTGATTCTTGCCCGAGAAAAGCCCCAGGAAAGCATGGGGTAGTTGGTCAAAGCCTTCCACGATGGTTTCCTTAAAGTGCAATTTTCCTTCTTTTACCCAGGTAGTTAGTTCTTGAATGGCGCGCGGGTTTTCGTCCTCAAAATCCCGCACGATGAAGCCTTTGATGAGCGAACTGGTCGTCAGGATTTTGGGCAAAAAGCGCGGACCCTGGGTCGGTTGCGTATCGTTATAGAGAGAAATCTGCCCGCAGATGACGAGCCGGGCTTGGTGATTGATGAGCGTAATGACAGCATCGGTGATTTCGCCACCTACGTTGTCGAAGTACACATCTACACCGTCCGGACAGGCTTTCTTGAGGTCCGCGCGCAGGTTCTGGGTCGTTTTGTAATTGATCACCTCGTCGTAGCCCAGCTCCTCGGTAAGTACCTTGGCCTTCTCATCCGACCCGGCCAGGCCCACGACCCGGCAGCCTTTCAGCTTCGCGATTTGCCCCACCACCATGCCCACGGCGCCCGCCGCTCCGGACACCACTACCGTCTCGCCCGCCTGCGGCTGACCGATGTCCAGCAGGCCAAAGTAGGCCGTCAGGCCGGGCATACCCAAAATGCCCAGGTAGTAGCTGGCGGGGGCAGCGTCGGTATCGATTTTCTGTAGGGTACTCGCCTTCGCCACGGCTTTTTGGGCCCAGGGCAGCATACCCAGCACGGGGGTACCTACAGGGTACTTTTCGCTTTTAGATTCCATAACTTTCGCCACTACCCCACCCACGATGGGCGCATCCACCTTGAAGGGCGGCGTGTAGGACTTGGCGTCATTCATGCGCCCGCGCATGTAAGGATCTACCGACCAGTAAAGCGGCTCTACAAGTACCTCGCCGTCGCTCAGTGGAGGTAGTTCCATTTCTTCAAAACGAAAGGTATCGGAAGTAGGCAGGCCCTGGGGGCGGCTCGCCAGTACAATTTGCTGGGTTGTCATGGGGGTACTTTTAGAGTAGTTTTTATAGTTCGTTTCTTTCATTCAACCTACCCCAAGGTACTTATGTTTTCATTGCCGCGAAGTACCGGGCTCAGGTACCCAGGGCGGCTTGCACTTCGGCCAGGAAACGAGGTACTTGCACGCGCGGGTCGCCGCGCAGGGTTTCGATGGGCAAGTACCCCCGGTAGCCCGCTTCGCGCGCAATTTGGATGATTTTAGCCACGTCGGTTTTTTCTTCGACGCCCTGGCGGTACACGTTTTCTTTGAGCTGCCAGGTGTAGGCGTAGGGGGCCAGGCGGGCTATTTCGGCGTAGGGATCGCCCTGGCGTAAGCTCCCGATGTCGAGGTTGAGCCCCAGCCAGTCGGAGTCGACGCGCTGGAGGATGTGAAGTACCTCGTCGGTGGTTTTAAGAAACTCGTTGTGGTTTTGCAGCACAATCATGACGCCCTGCTGCTGGCCGTAGGCCGCGCAAAGACGAAGCGCTTCCACCACGAAATCGTTGGCCTGCGCGCGCGACCGCCCTTCAGCCAGCTCTTTGCCCGCAAAAACCCGCAGCACCGGTGCGCCCAGTTTGGCGGCTACGGCTACCCACTTTTTCACCAGGGCTACGTCCGCGCTACGCTGGGCGGCATCGGCCAGGGTAAAATCATTCCGGACGCCCGTACCGCTAATATCCAGCCCCAGCAGGTGCGCCTTTTTCTTGAATTCAAACAGGTACTTGTCGGGGGGTACTTCGGGGTAGCCGGGAAAGTAGTAGCCCGTGGGGTCCACGGCGTCAAAGCCCAGCTCCGAGCACAGCTCAAGTACCTGGTCCAGGCTCATTTCGCCCTTCCGAAGTGGATCATTGAAGGAGTAGAGGTTGCAGCTCAGCTTGATACGGCCCGCGCGGCGCGGCCGTAAAGTACCCTGTGCGAAAGTACCTCCCGAAGCGAGAGAAGGCAAGAGGGCGGCTCCCGCCAGGAAGTGCCGCCGCGTAAGGGTACTTTTCATAGGGCTACTTTTGCTTTAACTCTTTCTCCACTTTTTTTACAAAGGGAACGGAAACACTGGCGAAGTTGGCTATTTCGGCAACCGTAAATTTTTGGGCTAAAAGTAGATTCCTGACCACCTCGTAGCTTTTTTGCTCCATGCCTTCCTCCCGCTCGGCTTTTTTTATGGCTTCGATGATTCCCATGGCGTTTTTGATTCCGGTTAGTCGTTCTATCTCTTTTTCAAATTTACTGTTTACTTCGGGATTTTTTACGTGTACAAATGCCCCCAGAAACGAAATAAAATGGCTGATTTGTTCTTTGTCGTAGCGCTTACTAGCCGGCAGCGCCCGCACGATGGTTAGCCGCTGCTCGCTGAGCTCTTCGTCGGGTACTTTGCCCATGAGTTGGGCTTTTTGCGCCGCCAGCACTACCAACGCAAACGGATTATTCATGGCCAGCAGTTCTTGTTCGGTATGGTCAAAAATGTGGTAGGCATTGTACCGATAGCTAACGCTGGTGCCCAGAAAATCGGTGTGGTAGTGGGCGGGGCGCTGTTGGCTTTTGGCTCCCGTAAATACCGCAATGGCCGCTACTTCCACCTCAAAGCGGTCCAAGAGGCGGTAGTAGTACCTGAACATCCTTTTGGGAAAAGTCGGCGTATCGCCGCCCTCAATTTCGACGTGTACCAATATCCATTCGGCTTGTCCGTTGCGGAGCCAGGTCTTTACCAGTAGGTCCACAAAGCGGGTGCCGCCCCGCTTTTCCAGCTCGGGGAATAGCTCGCGCAGCTCTTTATCCATGAATTCAAAGCCTCGCTCCAGATCAAAAAGCGCATCGGCTTCTTTGAAAAAGAAACGGAGCAAGTCGGGGAAGGTTTGTTCAAACGCCCCTTTGAGCAGTATGTCGTTTTTTCTACGCATCCATACAAGTACCCTCAAAGTACCTACTTTTGAAGTACAAAAGTGCTGACTGCAGCAGGTACTTTGGGTAAAATTTGTTGTTTTTTAATAAAGTGCCCGGCAGCGATTTTCTAATCGTTCAAGTACCTTTGTGTCCCGTAAAGTACCCTTTACCAAGCCCCTGGCTTTCATGAATATTCTCGAAGAAGTCCGGAAAGTCGATATTGTGCGGGTGGTGCGTGACCTGGGTCTGGCGCTGCATATTCACCGGAAGATCAGTTGTCCGTTTCACGAAGAAAAAACGGCTTCGCTGGTACTTTATCCCCAAACCAACACCTACTACTGCTTCGGCTGCGGACGCCGTGGCGACGTGATTCATTTTTACGCAGGCTTCACAAACCAGGAGTACAAGCAGGCCATGCATGAGCTAGCCTACCACTACGTACCTGGCTACGTGCGGCGCACGCCCCCGCCGGTACGCAATCCGGCTCCCCGTACCGAAATCCCGGCTGACACCCTGCCCGACACCAAGGAGTACGCCTACCAGCCGCTGCATTCTGAAATCTACGAGGCCTTCAAGGCCCACTGCGAAGCCCAGCCCGACAACGAGCTGTCGGCGCGCGCCCTGGGGTACCTGCACCAGCGCGGCTTCTCGGACGCAACCTTACGGCAGTTTGGGATTTTTGTGATAAAAGATTATCACCTGGCCAACACCTACCTGCGCTCGCGCTACGCGCTCTCCGACCTGCGCGAATGCGGCCTTTACAACGACAAGGAAAACCTGATTTTTTACAAGCACTGCCTCATCATTCCCTACTACGAAAACGGGAAGCTCGCGTACCTGCAGGGCCGGATCATCGGTGCTCCCGAGGCCGACGCCAAGATCAAATCGGCCCGGTACCAGTTTCTGAGTGGGGTACCGATCACGCTTTTCAACGTCGACATGCTGGCGCGGGTACGCACGGGCCGCGTGGTGTACCTCACCGAAGGGGCTTTCGACTGCATGACGCTGGTCCAGCAGGGCCTGCCTGCGGTGAGCCTGGGGAGCGTCACGATGTTCAAGAAAGAGTGGGCCAAGCGTTTTCGGCGCTTCGAGGTGTGCTTCTGGTTCGACAACGACGCCGCCGGTCGATCGGCCAGCACGGTTTTTCTGGAGCTCTTCGAGCAGGCGGGCATCAGTGCGCACGAGCGCAGGCTTAAGGATGGATTTAAAGACATCAACGAGTACTTCAGCCAGCGCGACCAGGACTAACCGGCAGGTACCTTTATGGCCCCAAAGTACCTACTTGGCAATGATACGCTGTAGTTCTTTCACGTTGCCGATCAGGATGAGGTGGTCGCCGGGCTGAAGTTCTTTGTCGGGCGCTACGTTCAGTTCCAGCTTCTTTACCTTGCGCGAGTAGCCCAGCAAATTCTTTTTGTCATCCACGTGCACGTAGGCCACCACTTTCAGCGAGGCCGAGCGCGTCAGGCCGGTTTCGGACAGCCGTTGGTAGTAAAACTGCTGCGGAATGCGGAGCTCCATCATGGCCGACTGGTCGCAGATTTCGTAGGAATTGACCAGTTGCGGAATAGTAAGCCGCTTGGCTACTTTCTCGGCCGAGTCTTGCTCGGGCAGCAGTAGCTCGTCCACGCCCAGGGCCTCGATTACGGTGCGGTGCAGGTCGTCGAAGGCGCGGCCCAGGAGCTTTTTTACCTTCATTTGCTTCATAAGGGCCGTTACCAGCACCGACGCGGCAAAATCTTCGCCGATGGCCACCACCACCACGTCCATTTCCCGCAGGGGAATGGTATTGAGGTTGTTGATGTCCGTACAGTCCATGCAAACCGTATGCGTGATCCGGTCTTTGAGGGCTTCAATTTTATTCATATTGATGTCGGCCCCAATGACCTCATGGCCCATGCCCGTCAGCTGCACCGACAGCGTAGCGCCAAAATTGCCCAGACCTACCACGAAAAATTTCATATCGAAATCAGTTTATAAAAATATTCTCTTTGGGGTACTTGTAATTGGTGGCCCGGACGCGCCGGATGAAGGCCACGAAGAGCGTGAAAGTACCCACCCGGCCAATAAACATGATGAACACCAGCACGATTTTGGCGGCATCCGAAAGCTGCGGCGTAATACCCAGCGAAAGCCCCGTGGTACTAAACGCCGAAAAGCACTCGAACGCTACGTGGATTAGCTTGGCACCGGGCTCAAGTACGGTGATGATCAGGATGGCGGGGCCAATGACCAGCAGCGACAGGATCATGGTCGAAAAAGCCCGCCGGATGGATTCGGCCGGGATCTGCCGCCGCCGAAACTCCACCCGGTCCTGACCCTGCGCCAGGCTGATGATGTTGAGCATGGCTACCGCAAAGGTGGTGGTTTTGATACCCCCGCCCGTAGAGCCCGGCGAGGCACCAATCCACATAAAGAGCAGGTACACCAGCACCGTGGCGGGCTGCATCAGGGACAGGTCGAAGGTGTTGAAACCCGCCGTTCGGGGTGTCATGGAGGCAAAGAAAGCGGTGGTCAACTTGCCGTCCCAGGTTTCGTGATCGTACAGCACACCGTAGTACTCGGTAATAAAAAAGACGACCATGCCGCTGGCCAGCAGGATGCCCGTCATGGTCAGCACCAGCGAGGTATTGATGCTGACCGTCCGCGACAAGAAGCGGATGGGTTTTCCAAAACGCAGCCTTTGGTAGAGCTCGGCCCCGTAGTGCTTGAGCGAATGGGAAAAATCGGCAATGATGGGAAACCCAATGCCCCCCACAATGGCCAGAACACAGATTACCAGCTGGAAGTCGTAGTCGTGGGTGAGGTGCGAGTTGAAAAGCCCGTCGGGCATGGTGGAAAAACCGGCGTTACAAAAAGCCGATACGGCGTGAAATACCGAGAAACGAAAACGCTGACCGGCATTGGCAAAAGTACCCAAATCCACCGTGTAGTAGATAAAGATCGCGCCCAGGAGCTCAACGCCCAGCGTGATCAGGATGATTTGCATGAGCGACTTGAAGGTATCGCTGACGCGCTCGGCCGTTACGAAATCTTTCAGGAAAAGCTGGTTTTCGAGGGAAAGCCCGCCTTTGTATAAGTACCCAAAAAAACTCGTGAAGGAAAGTACCCCCAGCCCTCCCAGCTGAATGAGCAGCATGATAAAAAACTTGCCCAGCCGGGTAAACTCCGAGGCCGTATCCAGCGTAGCCAGGCCCGTCACGCAAACGGCGCTTACGGAGGTGAAGAGCGCGTCGGTGAAGGAAATGCCGTTGATGGTGGAGCGTGGCAGCAGCAGCAGCCCGCAGCCCACCAAAGCCAGCAACATAAAACTAAGCACAAAAGCCAGGGCCGGGTTGAACTGCCGGGTGTAGACCGTCAGGATTTTGCGCGACGAATCCAGGACGATCAGCACGAAGCACAGAAATAAACTACCGTAGTAGCTCACGGAGTTGAAGTCCGGGCTGTACCGCATCACGCTGTATTTGTAGTAGCAAAAAACCGCCAGCAGCGTGATCAAAAACCACTGAAAAAGCCTTTGATTTCGCTCAGGGGGCGGAAACCGAACGGTGCGGAGCGTTACGGTGATGGTGAAACTAACCAGGTAAAAAAGGTAGCAGCTAGCAAAGAAAAGGTACTTGATAATGTGGGGAAAGCCCAAATCGTACATGACGATCAGGAACACGAAAAGGCCGGTATAGAAAGTTAAGCCCTCAAAAAAAGTATGGAAATTCCTGACGAGCCGGTTCTTGACATTCTGGAAGTTCCAATAAATACGCCTTGAATTCATAGGTACTTTACGTGCGTGACGAGGTACTTGCTACGCCCCAAAGGTAGGCTTTTTTGCTCATTTGCTACGTTTGGGGCCCTGGTTCCAGCTCTTTTTCAAAGTAAAGTACCCCCTCGTACGGATTGTAGTTGTAGGGGGCCGTTTCCCGGAACCCCATCGCTTGGTACAGCCCCACGGCCGAGGGCATTTTGTAGCCGATGGTGTCCAGCTTGATGGTTTTGTAGCCCATCTGGCGGGCTACCTCCAGCGTTTTGGTCAGCAGGGCTTTTCCTATCCCCAGGCCGCGGTGGTCCGGGCGTAGGTACATGCGCTTGATTTCGCAGGTATATTCGTTCTCGATGCGGCGTAGCCCCACGCAGCCCACGTAGGTATCTTCCAGCGCCACCAGGTACAAGCGGCCGGTGGGCGGGCCGTACATCGTCGGTAAGATTTCCAGCTCGTCATCAAAATTCTGGAAGTCCAAACCAAAGTCCAGCGAGGCCGCGTATTCTTTAAATAGCTCCACCGCCGCCCGGTAGTGGTCAGGGGTGGTGGCTTGCTGCAAAGTCCAGGTCATGATTTTTGTCAGATTAACGTTTTTTATGCATCCATGCGGACGTAAAGATAGCAGCAGATGGCTTCCAAAGTACCACTTTTTCGCTCCCCCCGCGGAGCCGTCGGCGCGTTTTGGGCAAAATAAAGTACCTTTCATTTTTTCCGGGAAATATGTCGGGTATCCTAAAAGGAAGCCATTACTTTGTACCAAACTTTTCCTGAACTCCATGAAGCTTTACCTCGCCGCCTTTTTCTTCTGCTTGCTTACCTCCGCGCCCAGCCAGGCTCAGTACCGCGTAATCCTGGACACCGACATCGACTCTGACGTGGACGACGTGGAAGCGCTGGCCATGCTCCACACCCTGGCCGACCGGCAAAAAATCCAGCTCCTGGGCGTGATCGTGACCAGCGACGACCCCTACGCCGCCACCTGCGTGGACGTAATCAACACGCATTTGGGCCGCCCCGAACTCCCCGTTGGCTTTCTGAAAAACCAGCCTGTCCTCAAAAACCACTCGCGCTACACCCGCCAGCTCACCGAAGAATTTCCGCATACCCTAGCCACGCACGAAGCCGCCCCGGACGCCACCGGGCTGTACCGGAAGCTCCTCAGCGAAAGCCCGGATGCGTCGGTGGTGATCGTGACGGTGGGTCACCTCACCAGCCTGCAAAACCTGCTGCAATCAAAGGGCGATGGGTACTCGCCGCTCAACGGCCAGGAACTGGTCCGTAAAAAAGTAGCCCGCTGGCTGTGCATGGGCGGGTACTTTCCCGAAGGAAAAGAGGCCAACTTCTACCGGCCCGATCCGCTCTCGACGGTGTACTGCCTGCAAGTATGGGAAAAACCCGTGGTGTTTGCGGGCTGGGAGGTAGGTCAGCCAATCGTGACGGGCGGCGAGCACCTCAAAAAACGGCTGTCGCCCGCCAGCCCCGTGTACCGGGCCTACGAGCTGTACAACAACTTTGCGGGCCGAGCCAGCTGGGACCAGGTGGCGGTTTTATTGCTGATGGAGGAATCAGAAAGGTACTTTGCTACCGAGACTCAGGGGTACTGCCACGTCAATGACGACGGCAGCAACCGCTGGGTACCTGGCCCCCAAGCCAACAAGCAACACGCGTACGTGAAGTTCCGGCCCGGCGCATCCTCCGAAGAAATAGCGCGGCTCATGGACGATATGGTTAAGAAATGACCAACCCAAGGTACCTGCCAAGCCGCCGGAACTGGGCGCAGGTACCTTGGGTGGGTAAAGTACCTTGACGACTACACGTCTTTATCTGCTTTATTCTTTCCTCGCAAGTAGAGGTACAAAACAATGCCCCCACCACCAACACAAAAACAATCCATAGTAAGCCCATCGCGTGATACATATTACTATTTTAGAGCAGCAAAAGCGGTAAAAAACCATGTCTTTTGGATCTCTCTGTATTCCTTGTTAATTCAATCATTAAAAAAAGAATTGCTGAGTAAGGGTTGTAAATGGCTCTGATGCGCTTTTAGAGAAATAGGTACTTGCAATGCCTTTGGTCTGGACGCAAAAGTGGTCTACCGGAGTAAGGTACTTTTTAGAAAAAATATCGTGTAGAAAAACAAGCATCGCCTTTTATTTGATGATAAACCAACTATTCTCACACAGGTACCTGAAGGTACTTGTGCTGCTGGCCGGGTACCTGGTCAGTAGTTCCGCGGCCCAAAGCCAGACCTTTACCAACCCACTGCTACCCAGCGGGGCCGACCCCTGGATGATCTACCACGACGGCTGGTACTACTACACCCACACCACCGGCCGCGACCTGCGCCTCTGGAAAACCCGCCAGCCCGTGGAGCTGGCCTCGGCCGAGCACCGGGTGGTCTGGACGCCGCCGGATACGGGTGCGTACGCCAAGGAAATCTGGGCCCCGGAGCTGCATTTTCTCCAAAACAAATGGTACATCTACGTAGCCGCCGACGACGGCCGCAACGAAAACCACCGGATCTGGGTACTGGAGAACCCCTCGCCCGACCCGCTACAAGGTACCTGGACCGTGAAGGGAAAACTCGCCGACCCCGGCGACCACTGGGCCATTGACCTCTCGGTGTTTGAGCACAACCAGCAGCTGTACGCCGTCTGGTCGGGCTGGGAAGGGTACCAAAACGTGAGCCAGGATATTTACATCGCGCGCCTGGAAAACCCCTGGACCATGCAGGGCGACCGCGTCCGGATCGCCACGCCTACCCACGACTGGGAAAAACGCGGCTCCGGCAACGGCCTGCCCGTCGTCAACGAGGGTCCGCAGCTTTTGCGGCAGTCGCCCACGAGTCAGAAGCTGTTCATTGTCTTCTCGGCCAGTGGCTGCTGGACCGACCACTACGCGCTGGGGTACCTGCAGGCCGACGCCACCGCCAACCTGCTCGATCCCGGCTCCTGGCGCAAGCACCCCGAGCCGGTGTTCAGGCAGGTACCTGAGCTGGGCATTTACGGGCCGGGCCACAACTCCTTTTTCCGGACGCCCTCGGGCCAGGACTGGATCCTGTACCATGCCAACCCGAGCGCGGGCGACGGCTGTGGCCGCAAGCGCGCCCCGCACGCCCAGCCGTTTGGCTGGCGCACCGACGGCACGCCCGATTTCGGCTCGCCTTTGTCCCGAAAACCCCTGCCAGTACCTCGCTAGAGCTCTTTTCTTCATATCGAGATGTATTTGAAAATTGAAAATACCGTGGAGTAAACCGCTTTCAAGTACCTTTGCTTCGTTCCTGATTTATCTTTTACCAAACCACATGAAAAAACTCCTTTTCTCTCTGCTATTCCTCACAAGTACCTTGTACGCGCTGGCCCAGCCCAAAACGCCCGAGCGCTGGACGCAGGCCAAAGCCGACGCCTGGTACCAGAAACAACCCTGGCTCTTCGGGCCCAACTACAACCCGGCCAGCGCCATCAACCAGCTGGAAATGTTCCAGGCCGATAGCTTCGACCCCGCCGCCATCGACAAAGAGCTGGGCTGGGCCGAGGCGCTGGGCATCAATACCGCCCGCGTGTACCTCCACGACCTGCTCTGGGAAGACCCCGAGGGCTTCAAGAAGCGGCTGGATCAGTTTCTGGGGATTTGTGCCAAACACAAAATCCGCCCCATGCTGGTCCTTTTCGACTCCTGCTGGGACCCCTTCCCCAAGCCAGGTACCCAGCGCGCGCCGCAGCCGGGCATTCATAACTCGGGCTGGCTGCAAAGTCCCGGTGCCGAGGCGCTGACGGACGTGTCGCAGTATCCGCGCCTGGAAGCCTACGTAAAAGGCGTGGTGGGAGCCTTTAAAAACGACCCGCGCATCCTGCTGTGGGACGTCTGGAACGAACCCGACAACACCAACGACAACAGCTACGGCCGCAACCACCTGAAGCAGGAGCCCGAGCGCAAAAAGGATATCGTGACCCGCCTGCTGCCCGAGGTATTCCGCTGGGCGCGGTCGGTCAACCCTACGCAGCCGCTTACGTCGGGCGTTTGGATTTTTAGTAAAGACCGCAACATGAGTAATCCTAAGAACTGGAGCGCCATGGAGAAAATACAGTTTGAGCACTCTGACATCCTGACTTTCCACCACTACTCCGACGTGGAGTCGTTTGAGCGGGTAATCAAGGAATTAAAAACCCAAAACCGGCCGATGATCTGCACCGAATTCATGGCGCGGGGTGCCAACAGCAAGTTCCAGACGCACCTGCCCGTGGCCAAGAAGTATAACGTGGGCATGATCAACTGGGGCTTCGTGGCCGGCAAATCCCAAACTTACCTCCCCTGGGACAGCTGGCAGAACCCGTACGTCAACGGCCGAGAGCCGTCGGTGTGGTTTCACGAAATCCTGAAAGCCGACGGTAGCCCCATCGACCCCGCCGAAACCGCCGCCATCAAAAGCGCCACCGGCAAGAAGTAGTGCTTACCAGGCACCTCAAAGTACCTTTTAAACCAAAGCCCAAGTACCCTACCTGCTCCGCCAAAAAAGCGCGAAACGGAGGGTACTTTGGTTTTAATCTCCCTTTCGACAACAAGTAGTTTGGGTAGTGGTAGGTACTTTTAAAGCCATGACGAAGTACCTCCTGCTCCTGCTGTTTAGTTTCCCCCTGGGTGTGTACGCCCAGTCCGCGACTAACGCCGACGACATGCCCCGGACCGTGTTGTGGGAAGTGACGGGCCCAGGTACCTCCAAACCCTCGTACCTGCTGGGTACGTACCATTTGCTGGAAGGAGCGTGGCTTTACCGTTTTTCCGAAATCAGGGAGGTACTTGACCGCACCGAATTCATGCTCAGTGAAGGGTTCAGCACGAGCTCCGCACCAAGTACCCCGGCAAGCCCACCGCTGAAAGCGCTGGCTATCCTGACGCCGCGCCAATTCAGTACCATCGACTCCTTTTTTATCGCTCAGGTTGGGGAAGGGATTGTTAACAACCCCGATGCCGCCGCCATGACCGTGGGCGAGCTCAACAGCGCCATTTTGTTCACGGCGGTGCAAAGTACCCCCGGAGCAAACGGCATCACCAAGTACATGGATCTGGACCTGTTCACGCTTTTTACGGCCACGGGAAAACCCGCCGACGCCCTGGAGGAGCCCCAGGCGGCACCGGGGCGCATCCACGAATTTGTTGACGTGGAGGCCGCTCGCCAGTCCGTCGATCAGACCTTAGCCCGCATTAAAAACAGCCACTTGCCCGGCTGGAATATCTACAACACGCCTCCGGAAGAACAGCAGCAGGACGCCGAACGCTACCAGCAGCTTGCCATCGACTACAAACTCAACCAGCCCGACTCTGTCGATGCCATGCACCCCTCGCTCAAGGTGCGCAACAAAGCCTGGATGCCCAAAATTGAAAGTACCCTGTCGGAGAAAAGTTGTTTGATCATGGTAGGTTGCGCGCACCTCTGGTACCAAACGGGCCTCATTTCTCTGCTGCGTAAAAAGGGCTATACCGTGCGGCCCCTTCCGCTCACGCCCGTGACGCGGTAGGTATCTTTGAGATTCAAAATTTAAAAAGTCCTCTTTGATACTTTCGAGGTGCTTAAGTATCCTTTATTCAGATCAGTCGATAAGTAATTAGATAATCAAAAAGCCGCTCGAAACTTGTGATTCTTACTAAAGTATTATAATCGTAATCTTCGGACACAGAATGAGTTACCACTAAGATCGGGATATGGCCCAAATCCTGCGAAGCAAGCGTAGTTCCTTTACTGATCTTGGGCGCATTTGAGTACTTGATTTCCAGTCCCAGGACCGGTTCGACCCCTCGCACCAATACCATATCAAGCTCCGAACCATCCTGCGTCCGGTAAAAATAGGCGGAAACATTAGGTCGAAGCTGAGCCATTACCTGCTGAATTACAAAGCTTTCCCAAGAGTTCCCTTTGCCGTTGAAGCCATCTAAATCTTCCCGAGTTTCAAGATTGAAAAGCGTATGAAGGATACCCGTATCACGAATGAATATTTTAGGTGATTTAACCAATCTTTTCTTTGAATTTGTAAAAAAAGGGGGAAGTCTGCGTATTAAGAAGGCGTTCTCAAAATAATCCAAATAGCGCTTTACGGTATTGATTTCCACTCCTAATGAGTTGGATAACTCTGTATAATTGACAATTTGACCTTGGCTATGAGCCACCATTCTGATCAAGTTTCGCAGAATAATAGGCGAGGCAGATAAGCCCAAAATAGGTAGTTCTCGTTCTAAGTAGGTATGGATAAACTGTATTCGCATCTCAAAGCTCAGCATTAAATCAGCCTGCAAAAAGCTGGTAGGAAAGCCTCCTTTGAGCCATAAATCATCGAAGTGATACGTAGGCTTAATTTCCTGAAACACCAGAGGATGCAACTCAAGGTAAGCAATTCGACCTGCCAGTGATTCGGCACTTTGAGTAAGAAGTTCAGGCGAAGCCGAGCCTAAAATAATGAACCTTCCATTGTGGCGGCTCTTATCAATAACTGATCTTAGTAATCGAATTAAAGCAGGACTTCGCTGAATTTCATCGATAATAAGTAGTTTGTCCACCCTTTGATCAAAATACTGCTCCGCTTGTTTTAACTTCTCTAAGTCCTCGTCCGATTCCAAATCCAGGTAAATGGTCTCCTTGGGTATCTGCTTTTTTAACATTCTAGCCAAGGTAGTTTTGCCAACCTGCCGGGGTCCTAAAAGTGCTACGCATGGAAACGCTTCGATATATCTCAAAAAAGTTGAAGACACTATTCGTTCTAAATCCATATAATATCATACCTACATGCAAAACAAAAATAAGGTTTTCACCGCAAAACCCACACTTAACCCTGCAAATCTGCAATTTAATTGCAGATTTGCAGGGTTAAGTGTCCTAAAACGTGGCTTAGGCTAATGTTCGATTCACAGCCATTAACATACGTTAACAACCTCCCCGTTAAACTACCCGGTGGGAAAGTACCTCTAACCACCGAAAACCAACAAACATTTATTAGCCATGAAAAAGACCCTAATGCTCTTCGCCCTGATCGTAGTTGGAAGCCTGAATGTATTCGCCCAACGCGTCACCATGAACTCGAACCGGATGACGGCCAATGAGCGTCAGGCCATCGCTCAGATCCAACAGCTCGACCAGGAGGTACGCACCAAGATAGCCCGCGGCCTGGAAAGAGACATCCTCAATACCACCGAAGCCGTGCGCCTCCTCAACGAATACCAGCGCATCGAGCAGCGCGAGCGTCAGTACTTGTCCAACGGCAAATTGACCAGCCGCGAAACCCGCAACCTGATCAAGGACCTGGAAAACCTCTCGCGCCGGATCACCTTCACCAACCGTCCGCAAGGACCGGGCGGGGTAGTAAGACGATAAACCCTCCCTATTTTACCTATACACACACGAATGCAAGAAACAGGACTCGTTGAGTCCTGTTTCTTTTGTATATTACCCTCCCGACGCTCCTTATCGGCCTTTTTGGGTAACTCCGCTATGAAGATCATCCCCTTTACGATTCCCGTTGCCAAGGAAACCACCGTGATGGTGCAGGAAGACCAGCTACCGCACTTCTACAACCACCTGCATCGCCACCCCGAGCTCCAGCTCACTTGGGTGCAGGAGGGCACGGGTATTCTCATTACGGGTAGCCACACGCAGCGCTTCCAGCCCGGCGACGTGTACCTGATCGGGGCCAACCAGCCGCACCTGTTCAAGAGCGATGCGCCCTACTTTGCCGCCGACTCTACCCTGGGGGTTCGGGCGCTCTCGTTCTTTTTCAACCCCACCTACCTGGCCCATACGCTGCTCCAGCTCCCGGAACTGACGCTCCTCAAAAAATGGGTGTCCGACCAAACGCCCAGCCAGCAGGTACCCACCGAGCAGGTACCGGCCGTGACGGAAGCGATGATAGAAGTACAGCACCGACAGGAAGGGCCGCGCGTGGCAGCCTTTATCCAGCTGCTTCACCGGCTGGCGCAACTACCCGCCTGGCAGGTACTTTCGCCGCCTACGTCCGGCCCTACCATCACCGACACCGAAGGTACCCGCATGGACCGCATTTTTCAGTACCTGGTAGCGCATTACCAGCAGCCGGTCTCGCTGGCGGCCATTGCGGAAGTAGCCAACCTGACGCCCCAGGCCTTTTGCCGGTACTTCAAGAAACATACCGACAAAACCTTTGTGAGCTTCCTGAACGAAATGCGCATCAGCGAGGCCTGCAAGCTCATTCTATCGGGCCAGTTTGCCAGCTTCGCCGAGGTAGCCTACCAGACGGGCTTCGAGAACGTGACCCACTTCAACCGCGTCTTTAAAAAGTGCGTTGGCCAATCGCCCCGGGCTTTTCAGCGGGATTTTTATGGGAAGGTGGGGTGAGGGCACCGAGGCAGCCTGAAAAAGCTCCCTAATAGGACCTAGTTTGCAACTGGGCGACGCTTCGCTACGTTCGGGGGGAGTGGAGTACTCTCTTCGGTCGGAGACCAAAGACGCACAAACGTAGTCGGAGGCTACGCTCAGCGGGGATACCTAGAAGAATGATTGCTGGTATTTCTAGCCGCCACGTAGCTATTGAACTGTTGCATTAGTCGCTCTCTGAACGACTAACGCAGTGATGTAGTTTTGGAAACTACCCCAAACGAGGCATCAAAGCCGCATTATGTTTGACTCGCAAGCTATTTTTTCGGGAGCTACACAATGCGTAGCTCCCGACTTTTATAGTGA
Organism: Rhabdobacter roseus; assembly: GCF_014202275.1. Classification (GTDB taxonomy): domain Bacteria; phylum Bacteroidota; class Bacteroidia; order Cytophagales; family Spirosomataceae; genus Rhabdobacter; species Rhabdobacter roseus. The sequence continues at coordinate 1,016,673 of NZ_JACHGF010000002.1, forward strand.
ACGTTAATACCCTAAACCTAGCTCATCCTTATTGGCAGAAGGAGTTATGGAGTTAGGACGCAGACATTGAAGCTAATGCGGGTAATCACACCGTTCCAGGAATGGGCCGCATAGACCCGCACAAAGTACACCTCTCCGGCCGTCAGCCCCGTCAGCAAAGCTTCCGTGTCACCCAAACCTGTACAGGCAATGCGCTCGTCGGGCTGACCGGACGCACTCTTGAAAACTTCGATATGGCGGTAGGGGCTGCCCGTTTCTCCATAAACACCGGTGATATTCAGCAGCCGCACGATATGCGAAGCCTGGGTGGCCGTAAACTTGTACCACACATCGTCGTCGTTGCGGCCAGCTTGGCAGGCCGCTTTGCTGCTCTGAGTCGCGCCGATGGTACTGCCCGGCGTGGAGGTGCTGCAGTTCTTGTCAGGATTTACCATCAGAGCTACCGCCCCGACTGGCTCGTCGTTGGGAGGCAGCGCCGAGGGAGTGGTAACGCAGACATTGAAGCTAATGCGGGTAATCACACCGTTCCAGGAATGGGCCGCATAGACCCGCACAAAGTACACCTCTCCGGCCGTCAGCCCCGTCAG
>NZ_JACHGF010000002.1:1017355-1189294 GCF_014202275.1 Rhabdobacter roseus
TCTGAGTCGCGCCGATGGTACTGCCCGGCGTGGAGGTGCTGCAGTTCTTGTCAGGATTTACCATCAGAGCTACCGCCCCGACTGGCTCGTCGTTGGATGGAGCTCCGTCGGTATTCAGTTGCAGCAGATTAGTTCTCTGTGACTGGTTTTGGGTCGTTAAAGATTCCTCAATCCAATCAAGGCTTCCAGTAACTGCAACGTCAAATATACACGCGCTAAGATAAGGCTCCTTGGTTACACCACCGTCCATACATGCTTTCCTGGCCCATTCTCGTCGCTCAGTGGTAAATGTCGGAATCGATTTAGGATAGTCTAGAACCGTGTAGATGGCCGTGGATTCTCCTGCCTGATAATGGAATAATGAAGAGCTTTGAGTCACACGCCATGCCTCAGGAAGCACGGGGTATATTCTTTCAAATGGTAACCGTAGCGAAAAGTTATCTTCCTTGAGGTCAGAGATGTCAATTATTTTGTTGTCTTTGAGTAAAAGGTCGTTCTTTGGATTACCGTCATAATTGCCAAACAATCCCACTATTTTACCTTTTCTGCTTTTATTCAGTGTTATCCTTGGATGATTCCCATGCATTCGTACAATATCACCCCACTTACTAACAACTTTGACTCCCCTTCCGTACCGACTATCTTCGTAAGAAATTGTTCCCCCACCTTGTAGGGAGATGGTGGTAAAATTCGAGTTCTGTCGAGTTCCATTGATAAAAAGTCCAGCATTTGTATTTGAGATCACGTCACCTCCGGTTTGAATCGCAATACCATTGTTAAATGAGAATACGCCACCATTTGATCCTATATATCGTACCTGCACTTCAAAGTTATCGGTCAATGATTTTGCTGCCACAAATTCTCCCCATGCTTGGAAATCGTACTTCAATCCATCAAAAGTTATCAGATGTGGATCGCCCCAGCTTTCCGCAGGATCCTCTTCGTCGTCAGGGTTGTCCTTGCACTCGGCATCCCATTCGTCGAAATTTTCAGCGTCAGCAGCAATTTGTAGGCAAAAAGGTAATGGAGGAAGAGGAAGTGGAGGTACTGGCTCATTCGGATCTCTATCGCAATTATAAATAGTTTCAACAATCTGGTCTGCGTTCTCAGAGCAGACCAGGATTATCGTTGCAGTTGCTACAATCGTACAAACTGGGCCGAGAGCGGCTCCTAAGAGAGGCACAAGGAACTCCAAGGAACAGATCGTTGCGAACAACGTTATAGTTGATGCTATACAAACAGTAAATTTTACCCATGCTACGACCTCCTTCCAAGTACATCTTAAACTAGAAATCCTGCCATTCGAAGTGCCATTCTGACTCAACGTCTTTATTAACAGTAGCATGTCGTCAGAAATCTTCACTGTCTGCTTCGGGCCCGCAGACTGATTTGTCAACATGTCAACTGCTTCTACTGCTAAAGTCCCACTTGTTAGGTTATAGTCAGAAAACGAAAGCTTTCGTAGCGCCCCTTCCGAGCGCGCTATTAGATCGGTAACCAAACCTTTGCTGTTAATCTTAATGCAAAAAGAAGCCTTCAGTGTCCTATTGTGGAGGAATATGCTGTCAACCGTAATTAAGCTCCCATCTGTCGCCTTTCTCCCATAGGCCATCACTATTTCATTCTCGGAGAAGTCCTGGATGACCATTCCCGCCTTGGTTTGACCCGACTTCAACTCCCAGTGATTTAGTTTGTCAAAGATTGTCTCTCTCTCTTCTGGTGCAGGATTCTCAACCTTGGATTTGTCCTTACAAGAGTTTAAAGAAAATACTGTGAGAAAGAAAATGAATAGAAGAAGTCTTTTCATGATTGGATTGATTTAATAGGGTATGGCAAAGTAGGTCAAGTGTGAGATACTAACAGCAATTTAATTTGATGTGATTACATAAGGTTACAAAAATTTATCGCCTGCATTTAAGCCTTTGTTGGTGTTTTCACCAACGACCCTATCAGTCTGGTTCCGCCGGAGTTTCCGGTACGGGCTTCTCACAGGCCTAGCCTGCCAGAAGAATGGCCGCCAAAAGCAGCCTGCTCCTACTTGCTTCATCCGACATAAAAGATTAGAATAAAACGTATATATGGGCGCCTTTGGTCGCACCGACGACCGGTTTATTACCAGCTCTGTCAGTAATCCTCCATACAGTGGGTTAGAAAACCAAAGTCATCGTGTTGGCTATGGTAGAATCGGTACGACGAATACCAGTCCCCCCTGGATGTGAGGCCAAGTTCCGGGCTGCCTGCAAGGGGTTGTTGTGAAGGTAGGTGAGCTTTTGCTCCACGACTTTTTTGACCCGCTGATCTTCCACCAAAAAGCGCACACTGTCTACAATAAGCTGTTTGTACTTATCAGGTAGCTGGCGTTTTTCCACCACAGAATCGTAGCCGTAAAGAACTGGAGGTAAAGTAGATGCATAGGCAGCCGCGGTTGGTCAGGATTTTTGGTTGTTAGCAGGCATGAATTAGTCTGAAAGCGTATGTTTTATTTGTTGGTGAAGGCGACAAAAACGACAACAATTACCCAAAAAGCCAACCACCACACAATCACTTCTTTCCGAATCTCGGAAAAAATCTTTTGAAGGCCCGATTTTTCCTTGTGAAGCCACTGGCCTGGGCCGCTTTATTTACTACATTTGGTGAGTAGGTACAGCAGCGGCAGCGGGAGGGTTTCCTCATCTTATACACGCTAACTATCTTTCGGTCCATGCTCCCTTCAATCCTTTCCACTAGGTACTTTTTCTTCCTTCTCCTCGCTTTACCGGGGTATCTTTTTGGCCAGGCACAACCTGCGACCACTCCCTCCTCAAGCCCCGAGCGATTACAGAAGGCTCAGGAAGCCGAACAACGAGCACGAACCGAAAATGACTCGACGCAGCTAGCCGAAGCTTACTATCTTTATGGCAAAGCCTATGCTATAGCTGGTGACTTTCCCACCTCGCAGCGCTATTTTCTACAATCGCTTCGCATTCTGGAACCTCGTGGCGACTCCTTTGAGGTGGGAAGGCTCTACCTCCGGCTAGCTGAAAATGAAAGCCGAAGGGGTAATAAGCCAAAAGCCTGGCAACACGCTTTGCACGCCGAGCAGGTTCTTCTCCATATTGGCTCCGAGGAAGGGTTACATAAAGCCTATGGTGTATTGGGCCAGCTTTCGGAGCTGACGAGCGATAGTACAGGTCAGCCCGACTACAACCGTTCTCTGACTTACTACCGAAAAACAGAAAGGCTAGCTTACAAGCTTAAGGATACCCTTGGCATGGCCGATGTCTGGCTTAAACTAGGCAATTTGCTCTCGTTTCAGCGTTCTACAGAGGCCATTCCGTACCTGATGAAAGCGCTGGCTGTATTCCGGACTAAGCAAAAAGAAACCAGCTATGCCTATACCCTAATCGCCTTGTCTACGGCCGACATCCAGCAAAAACAATTTGGCCGTGCCTGGCAGGCCCTGCAAGAAACCGAGCAATTAATGCCTCGTTTTCCGGCCGAATACGATATGGCACAGGCCCTCGACCAAGCATTCTTAGGCTATTACGTAGAAACAATGCAATGGCAGGAGGCTTACGAGCGAATGATAAGACTTCAGACTAGAAAGGATATTATTGGGGCTATTCAACGCGACAACCTCATCAGCCGACTGAACACGGAGTTTGAAACCCAAAAGAAAGAAGCCGCCCTGGAAACACGAACCCGGGAGCTGGAGCTAAGTACTCAAAACCAACACCTGCAACGCTGGTTTATCATCACGCTGTTCCTGCTCTTTGCCCTGACTCTGGTCATAAGCTTTATCTACTTCCGGCTCAACCGCAAGAACCAACGCATCAGCCAGGTGAACGCCCAGTTGGTAAAGGAGCAGAGCCACCGCATCAAAAACCACCTGCAGATGGTAGCCAGCCTGCTCAACATGCAGTCGCGACGGCTGTCGGACGGCTCGGCCAAAAAAGCCGTCACCGAAAGCCAGCTCCGGGTACAGTCCATCGCGCTGCTGCAGAGGCAACTGTACGATGGCCAGGGCGTGTCCGAAGTAGATCTCGATGCGTTTGTTACCGAACTGGCCACGTCGGTGCTTAGAAGCTGTGGCTATTCCTATTGCCAGACGTCCTTCCACCTGGAGCAGGTTCGCCTCGGGGCCGATCAGGCCATCTCCCTGGGCCTAATCCTGACCGAACTGATCACCAATGCCTGCAAGTATGCCTTCCCCAACCACGACTGCCCCGAACTACGCATCAGCTGCCAGGTCAAAAATAACCGGCTTCATGTGACAGTCGTCGATAACGGACCGGGACTAGCCAAACCCATCCGCTTGTCGGCTTTAGAGCCCGCTTCGGGCGGCTCGTTCGGCATGCAACTCATTAAGATGCAGGCGGAGCAATTACTGGCTACCTTTGGTTTTGCCGGGGAAGAAGCGAACGGAGCCGACAAAAATATGGTAAACACCACGACAACGGCCCGGTCCACCGGACTAATCTTTCACCTTGACTTTCCCATGAGTACACCATGAACCTACCAAAGATACTCATCGTAGAAGACGAAGCCCTTACGGCGACGGATTTGAAAGAAACTCTGCAAGAAGCCGGGTACCTCATTACCGGCATTGCCCGTACCTCCCAGGAAGCCGTGGCGCTCGCGACGAGTAATCCGCCCGAACTCGTGCTCGTGGACATCGAGCTACGGGGCTCGCCGCTGGATGGCATTTCTACTGCCCAGGAGCTTTTGCAACTCTACCGGATGCCGGTTATCTTCCTGACACAATACGACGACCGTCTTTTGTTTCGGCGGGCCAAGGAGATCTTGCCCGCCGCCTACCTGCCCAAGCCCTACACCACCGATACGCTCCTGCTACAAGTGGAGCTGGCCTGGCACAATTTCAGGCACACCACCCATCTCCCGCAGGATCACCCCCTACCCGATAGGGTGTTTTTACGAACCAAGAAAGGCTTCGAAAAAGTGTATAAACAGGATATCGTCTATTTGGAAGCGGATGGCGTTTGCTCGGATCTGTACCTGATGGATAAAAGTGACCGGCTTACCCTCTCGCTGGGGCTGTCCTACCTGGAATCCTACCTACCCGACGCCTACTTTTTCCGCCTGTCGCGCTCCTACCTGATCAACCTCCAGCACGTAGAAAAACTGGACACTCACTATGTGTACCTAAAAGGCTGTGAAAAAGAGTCGCTGTCGATTCCCCAGGACAATAAGAAAGAGCTAATGAGGCGCCTCAATGTAATCCGGGGCGGGAAAGATTCCCCCCGCTAAGCGGAGTGCCGCCCAGCGTAGTCTCCGACTGGGATTCTGGAATTGAATCTGACTAGCGTTTTTAATGCAATGAAGAAGTAGGTACTTGAAGAAAAGCTCTCCGACGACTTTTTCTTTCGTCTCTCTCGTACCTTCATGATTAATCTATTCTATGTAGTGAGTCTGGACGCAAACTATCTTTACTTACAAGGTTACGAAAAGAAGCCTATCCAAATACCTCAAGACCGTAAAAAGGAATTGATGAAACGCCTCAATTTGCTTTAAAAGTACCTAGAATAAGAAATACCCTCTTCACCAATATTCACCCGCCAGCTCCACTGCACGGCGCGGACTAGTCAAAATCGGTCAAGAAGGCGTTAAAAGCGACGAAGAATATATTCGCTCGGAGAGGTACTTTTACCTAGCCGGAAAAGGTACTTTGCCGCATTTTAGGGCCAATGCCCGGCCCGGCCTCCTTTACACTACCTGCCTATGAACTACCACTACCTCCTTGGGCTGCTCCTGCTGGGCAGCTTTGCGGCGCAAGCCCAGAAAAAACCGCTCCCCCCTTACCAGCCTACCGCCCAGGAAGTGTCCGCCGCTTACCAGCGCATGGCGCGACTGGATTCACTCACCAAAGGTACCGTGTACAACATGAGCGTGGAGCCGCACTGGCAGCCCGACGGACGGTCGTTCTGGTACCGCAACGTGCTGCGCGACAGCCTGGCGGAGTACTGGTACTACGATAGTCGCCGGGAGCGAAAAATCCGGCCCTTCGACGCCCAGAAGCTCGCCGTGGCGCTGACGCAGGCCACGGGTCAAAGTACCCCCGCCAACCGACTGGCCATTACCGACCTCTACTTTGATCCGAAAAACGATAGCCTGTACCTGGAAAAGGACGGCCGCTGGTACCGCACCGACACCACCCGCTATGCGCTGGAGAAAGTACCCAAGCCGGGTTTTGAGGTACCTCAGGAAGTAGGCTGGACCCGCCCGCGCAGCCGCTGGTGGCACCCCCGCCCCGACAGCCTCTCGCCCGACCGGCAGCAAAAAGTATTTGTCCGGCATGGCAACGTCTTTATTGGTTCGGCCAAAGACCCCAAGAAGTACCACCAGCTCACCCGCGACGGCAACGACCAGAAACCCTACGGCGAGCTGAGCTGGTCGCCGGATGGAAAGTACCTGGTAGGCTACCGCATCAACCCGCAGCCGGAGCGGGAGGTGAGCTATATTCTCACGTCGCTGCCGTACACCACCCGCGGGGAGGTACGTACCCGCGGCTACGCTCAGCCCGGCGACGAGTTCACGAGCTACGAGCCCTACGTTTTCAACCTCACCGACACCACCGTACGCAAGGTACCTGTGGACGTCATTGATTTCTTCGGGCCGCCGCAGCTCCGTTGGCGCGAAGGAGGGAGGTACTTTACCTACGAAAAGGTAGACCGCGGTCACCAGCGTTTCCGCATCATCGAGGTGGACGCCCATACGGCTACTGCGCGCGACGTCATCGACGAAAAAACCGAAACCTTTCTCTACGAACGTCGCCTTTATACCCACTACCTGCCCGCCACCCGTGAGATCATCTGGTCGTCGGAACGGAGCGGCTGGCGGCACTTGTACCTGGTCAACGAAGCGACGGGCCAGATCACCAACGCCATCACCCAGGGCGAATGGGTGGTGCGGGAGGTCGATAGCGTGGATACCAAAAAACGGGAAGTGTGGTTTCGGGCCAGTGGCATGAATCCCGGCGAGGATCCGTACCACGTGCATTACTACCGCATTGGCTTTGACGGGAAAGGATTGGTGCGCCTCACGCAGGCTAACGGTACCCACCAGCTCACCTTCTCGCCCGACCGCACCTACTACCTCGACACCTACTCGCGCGTGGACAGTCCGCCGGTGACGGAGCTGCGGCGCACAGCAGATGGTACATTGCTGCAAATCCTGGAAAAAGCCGACGCCACCGACTACCTGGCGCTGGACCTGCCGCTACCGACCATTTTCACCGCCAAAGGCCGCGACGGCCAGACCGACATCTGGGGCATCGTGTACCGCCCCAGCCGGTTCGATCCAAAGAAGCGCTATCCGGTCATTGAGTACATCTACGCGGGGCCGCACGATGCCCACGTACCCAAGAACTTCCGGTACTACGGCGAAATGCAGAGCATGGCCGAGTTGGGTTTTATCTTGGTACAAATCGACGGCATGGGTACCGCCAACCGCTCCAAGGCTTTTCACGACGTATGCTGGCAAAACCTGGCCGACGCGGGCTTTCCCGACCGCATTGCCTGGATGAAGGCCCTGGCCGCCAAGTACCCCTACGTAGACACGACGCGCGTCGGCATTTACGGTACCTCGGCCGGGGGGCAAAACGCCCTCGGGGCGCTGCTCTTTCATCCGTCTTTTTACGACGCCGCCGTGTCGGCTTGCGGCTGCCACGACAACCGCGTGGACAAGCAGTGGTGGAACGAGCAATGGATGGGGTACCCGGTGGGCCCGCATTACGAGGCGCAGTCGAACGTGACGCACGCGCACAAGCTCCGCGGCGACCTGCTGCTGATCGTGGGCGAAGCCGACACTAACGTGCCGCCCGAGTCGACCTACCGCGTGGCCGACGAGCTCATTAAGGCCAACAAAGATTTCGAGCTGCTGGTGGTACCGGGCATGGGCCACAGCGACGGAGGTACCTATGGCCGCCGCAAGAAGCGCGATTTCTTCGTCAAAAGCTTGCTGGGTACTTCACCACCCGCCCGCAATCGCTCCGTCATACCCTAAACCAAACGCCTCCTCATGCACCCTCTTCGCTCGTTCCTAAGGTACCTTTTGGGCAGCTTATGCCTGCTTCCGCTCTCCCTGGGGGCCCAGGTACCCACCGACCTCTACCTCCAGACCAGCGACGTCAACGATCTACTAACGCACTACAAAGCCGACCGCGGCAACCTGCGGCGCTTCTACTTCGTGGACAACTCGCCCGAGGCCCGGGAGCGTTTTCGGGTACTTCACAACGACTACCTGGCCCGGCTAGGTACCTTGGACTACAACCGCATGAACGTTGGGAGCCGGGTGGACTACCTGCTCCTGAAGCGCGACCTCCAGGACGCCCTGCGGCAGCTGACCGTCGAGGAGCAGGAAATGGCGAAGCTGCAACCCTGGTTTCCCTTTGCGGATAAAATCTACGAAATCGAAAAACAACGGCGGCGCGGCACCACCCTCAACGCTCCCGAAGTGGCCCAGACGCTCAACGACATCAACCAGCAGTTGATCCAGCTCAGGGAAAAACTCGCTCAGGAAAAGGGGCTGGAAGCCAACCTCGGCTTTCGGGCCGTAGGTACCACGGAAGGCCTACGCAAAGCCTTGAAAAGCGTATACGAATTTTATAACGAATACGACCCCGCCTTTTCGTGGTGGGTACCTACCCCCTACCACCACACCGACAGCCTGCTGGCTTCGCTAGGTACCTTGTTGAATAAAAAAATTGAGGCCGGTCCGTCGGGCCAAAAAGACCCCAGCGGCATTGTGGGCCGTCCCGTGGGGCGCGAGGAGCTCATCCGGCAACTGCAGTACGAAATGATTCCCTACACACCCGAAGAGCTCATCGACCTGGCCAACCAGGAGTTTGCCTGGTGCGACCGCGAGCTCCTAAAGGCCTCGCGCGAGATGGGCTTCGGCGACAACTGGCGGCAGGCCATGGAGAAGGTGAAAAATACCTACGTACCCGCCGGGAAACAACCCGAGATGATCATGGGGCTGTACAACGAATCCATGGAGTTTCTGAAAAAACACGACTTGATCACCATTCCTCCGATCGCCGAAGAAACCTGGCGAATGATCATGATGACACCCAAGCGGCAGCTCGTCAACCCGTTTTTTACCGGCGGCGAGGTACTTAGCATCTCCTACCCTACCCAGGGCATGGCCCACGACGACAAGCTCATGAGTATGCGCGGTAACAATCCGCACTTTTCGCGCGCCACGGTACACCACGAGCTCATTGCGGGGCATCATTTGCAGTTTTTCATGAACAACCGCTACAAAACCTACCGCGATTTCCGCACGCCCTTCTGGACCGAAGGCTGGGCGCTCTACTGGGAGCTGCTGCTCTGGGACCTGGGCTTTCCGCAGTCGCCCGAAGACCGCATCGGGATGCTCTTCTGGCGCTCGCACCGCTGCGCCCGGATTCTCTTTTCGCTCAACTACCACCTGGGCCGTTGGACGCCCCAGCAGTGCATCGACTTCCTGGTCGACCGGGTGGGCCACGAGCGCGCCAACGCCGAGGGGGAAGTACGCCGCTCTTTTGCGGGCGGCTACGGGCAGCTCTACCAGCTCGCCTACCTCACGGGCGGCCTGCAACTGTACGCCCTCAAAAAAGAGCTCGTTGACAGCGGTAAGATGACCTACAAGCAGTTTCACGACGCCGTCATGCACGAAAACGCCCTGCCCATCGAGTACCTCCGCGCCATCCTGACCAACCAGGTACTTCCGCCCCACTACCAAACGTCCTGGCGGTTTTATGAGGTTAAACGCAAATGAATAAAAGCAAGCTAGGGTACTTGGCGCGGTCAGCGCCCAGCAACGCCAAGTACCCCCGCGAACTAGAGACAGAAGCCGATTCTAAAAGTACCTTGCGAGGTACCCTGGAAGTGCTTTTCTAAAAAAATACAGGAAAGGAAGGAGCCCTTTGCGGTAACATTGGAGTAATACAGGAGGAAAGGGACCCTGCTCCCGCTCCGCCACCATACCTCCGTGCTAACCTTACCTCGTTGAATGAATCATTTACCCCTGCTCGACATCGCCATCATCGGGCTCTACCTGCTTGCCATGATGGGGGTGGGCGTTTATTTTGCCCGCAAAGGAAAGACCGCCGACTCCTTCACCAAGGCCTCGGGACAGATCCCCGGCTGGGCCATCGGGCTTTCTCTGTTTGGTACTTTTCTGAGTAGCAATACCTTCCTGGGTGTGCCGGGCAAAGCCTTCGGCAGCAACTGGAACTCCTACGTATTCAGCCTGTCGCTGCCGCTGGCGGCCTGGATCGCCGCCCGGTACTTTGTGCCTTTTTACCGCCGCATCGGGGGCGTGTCGGCCTACGAGCACCTGGAGCACCGCTTCGGGGCCTGGGCCCGTACCTACGCCGTGGCTTGTTTTTTATTAACCCAAATGGCCCGCACGGGCTCCATTTTCTTCGGTATTGCGCTGAGCCTGCAGGCCCTGACGGGCTACGACATGGCTACCATCATGCTCGTGACGGGCGTGTGCGTCACGTTTTACACCGTACTGGGGGGCATCGAGGCGGTGATCTGGACGGACGTAATGCAGAGTATCCTGCTCATCTTTGGGGCGCTGCTGGTACTGGTGCTGGTGCTGATAGGCATTCCGGGCGGGGTAAGTACCGTCGTGGAAGCAGGTATGCAGGATGACAAATTCAGCCTCGGCAGCTGGGCTCCCGACTTCACCTCGGCTACCTTCTGGACCATCCTGCTCTACGGGCTATTTATTAATTTGAATAACTTCGGGATTGACCAAAACTACGTGCAGCGCTACCACACCGCCAGCAGTGAGCGGGAAGCGCACCGCTCTTTGTGGCTGAGCGTGAAGGTGTACGTGCCGGTTTCGCTGCTCTTTTTTATCATAGGTACCTGCCTGTACGTGTACGCCCAGGTACACCCCGACTGGCTCGACGTGGTACGGATGCGCGTGGCCAGCGAGCGGTTGCCTGGTGTCACGGATGCAGCCCGGCTGAGCCAGGAGGCCGCCAGCCTCACCGCCGCCGACCTGGGCGACAAGATCATGCCGCACTTTATCGTAACCAACATTCCGGTGGGGCTTACGGGCCTGCTCGTGGCGGCTATTTTGTCGGCAGCCATGAGTACCATCAGCTCCAACCTCAACAGCGCCGCTACGGTGTTTCTGGTGGACCTTTACCAAAGGTACTTCAACCGCGCCGCTACGCCCGAACGCTCGCTGAGGGTACTTTACCTGGCTACGGGCGGGGCGGGCCTGCTGGGTACCATCGCGGGCATTTCCATGATTGGTGTAAGGAGTATCCTGGATGTGTGGTGGGAGCTATCGGGGATTTTTGCCGGGGGTATGCTGGGGCTGTTCGTACTGGGCATGGCTTCCCGAAGGGCCAACAACCAGGCTGCTTTCATCGCGGTCATTGTGGGCATTCTGATCATCATCTGGCTCACGTTCTCCAAGCTTTTACCCGCCCACCTGGAGTTCCTCCGCAACCCGCTGCACGTCAACATGACCATCGTGGTAGGTACCTTGAGTATTTTCCTGGTGGGCTTACTTGTGAGCCGGTTTCGCAAACTACCTAGCTAATTCATTCTCGTCATAACCTATTAAGAAACAGATCGTATTTCGCTATGAGTACCCCAAAAAAAGGACTGATTCCGGTCATGGTTTTACCCCGGAAGACAAACGGCACCATTGACTACTACACCCTGGATGCCTTCGTAGATTTCTTCCTCGATGCGGGCGTGATGGGCCTCTTTGCCAATTGCCTCTCCACCGAGATGTACTTTCTCAACAACGAAGAACGCCTCGCCCACACGGCCCGCGTGGTGGAGCGCGTCAACGGCCAGATCCCCGTCGTGGCGACGGGTACTTTTGAAGGTACTGTAGCCCAGCAGGCCGACTTTTGTAAGCGGATCTACGACACCGGCGTGGAGGCCGTGGTGGTGATCACGAGCCAGATGGCCCAGGCCCACGAGAGCGACGAGGTATTTCTGGCCCGCATGGAGGAGCTGCTCGCGCGCACGGGCAACATTCCGCTGGGCTTTTACGAATGTCCGCTGCCTTACAAGCGGCTGCTGTCGCCCGCTATTTTGGCGCAGCTCCTACCCACTGGCCGCCTGCACTACCACAAGGATACGTCTTGCTCGGTGGAGGACGTGAAGCAAAAGCTAGACGTCATCAAAGGTACTTCGTTTCGCTTCTTTGACGCCCACCTGCCCAACGCCCTGGCCTCGCTCCGGATGGGGGCCGACGGACTCTCGGCCATTGCCGGTAACTCCTTCCCGGAGGTACTTACCTGGCTCTGCGAAAACTACGACCTGCCCGAGCGCCAGGAGGACGTCGAATGGCTCCAGCAGGAACTTACCGACACCAACGCCCTCATTCACCTGGCGTATCCCGTCGGGGCCAAGTACTTCCTGCAGCGCCGTGGCCTGCCCTTCCAGCGGTTGAGCCGCACCCACACCCCTGACCTCACCGACGCCGAGCGCATCCAGTTCGACGGTTTGTTTGCGCGTTGGGAAAGCTGGTGCGAGCGCCTGGGCATCACCGTCCAGATTTAATTTTTTTGTAAAGCTACCTTCAACAAAAAAACTACCTCCCTTGGCGGGGAGGTAGTTTTCGTTTTTTCGGCTAACCCAAAAAGTACCTTTAGCGAATCCAGCTAAAGGCGTACTCCAGCTCAGGTACCTTGGTGCGGTCGGCGATGCGCCGGAGCCGTGCCGGGAGCGCCATGAGGTAGTCGCGGGCGCGCTCGGCGCCTTCGCTCAGGTCACGGACGTCGCCGATGTTCCATTCGAGCAGCAGCGAGTCCAGGATGTCGATGTAGTCGTTGGTGGTGTACACGCCCAGGCGCTGAGCGGCGTCGGAAAAGTGAGAGAAGGTAGCACCCATTTTCACACCCGTTTCGCGCAGGAAGTGCGCTGGCATCACAATTTTCTTCTTCATCATATCTTCCAGGGCCAGCATCATCTCGGAGGGATCTACCTCAAAAATGCGGCTCACAAAAGTCTTGTAGGCCTTGGCGTGGCGCATTTCGTCGGACGCAATGACGCCGCAAATTTTGGATAAATGCGGGTTGCCGTACTTCTTGGCCAGCGTGGCCGTGCGCCGGTGCGACACGTTGGTGGCCAGCTCCTGAAACGAGGTGTACACGAAGTTGCGGTAGGGGTCGCGCCCGGTACCGATGTCGAAGCCGTCGGAAATCAGGTACTGGGTCGAGACCTCCATCTCGCGCATGTTCACGCGGCCCGAAAGGTACAGGTACTTGTTGAGCAGGTCGCCGTGGCGGTTTTCTTCGGCGGTCCAGCTGCGTACCCACTTCACCCAGCCCGACTCCGGCTCTCCTACCTGATCAACCCCCACCACATCCATGAGCCACGACTCGTAGGTAGGCAGAGCTTCTTCGGTGATGGTGTCCCCAATCAGGACCGCCATGTAGTCGTAGGGTAGGTCACGGCAGCTTTCCTGCAGTAGTTTTACCTCCTGCACAAAATTCTCCTGCGAGAAATCCGGCAGCATGTCGGCGGGTTGCCAGTATTCCTCAACGGGCCTGAGGTATTCCTCAATGAGCGAATCCAGTCTCTTGCCTATAAACTGCATCACTTCTAATCTAAGTGCCGATAGTTCCGTTTGCATATAGTAACCTATGTAAAATAAATAATCCGTAATTTTTACAAAGAACGGGATTCGGGAAATAAGATACGCAAAATATATATCATTTCGCAATCGAACGGCTTTTCTTGTATTTTTGCAAAAAACTGGACTCCGCATGAAAAGAATGCTTGACTACTTTCTGAGTAGCCTCTATATGCTTTACTTTGGTTTGTTGCTGCTTCTCTTTCATGTCTATCAAGTCATTGCTTTCAATTTTTTTGGCAAAAAAGCCCACCGCCGCTCGGTGGATCAGTTCAACTACTTCCTGACCGTAGGCTGGTACATGACGGGCGCACGCATCAGCTTCCGCTTCCGTACCGAGCTCCCCACGGACCGTCCCCTGATCTTCACGCCCAACCACCAAAGTACCTTCGACATTCCGCCCCTGATTTATTACTTGCGAAAGTACCACCCCATTTTTGTTTCTAAAATCGAACTCGCCCGGGGCATTCCGAGTATTTCGTACAACCTGCGCAAGAGCGGCGCGGCCCTCATCAACCGCAAAGACGGCAAGCAGGCCATTATGGAAATAGCCCGCCTGGGCAAGCTCATCCAGGAGCACAACTACTCCACCGTGATCTTCCCGGAAGGTACCCGTACGGCCAGCGGTACCATGCGCCCTTTTGCCGCCGGAGGGATTGCGACCCTGCTCAAAAAAGCCCCCGATGCGCTGGTGGTACCCGTAGCCATCCAAGGTACCGGCCGTTTCAATCCCAAAGGCCTGTTCCCCCTGACCGCCTTCTCGAGCCTCTCCTGGACGGTGCTCACGCCCATTGAGCCCAAAGGACTTAAGCCCGAAGAAGTAGTGAAGCTGGCTCAGGAAGCCATCCAGGAGGTACTTGACGCCGCAGAAGGCCACGGCGACAGGGCCTGATCATCTCCTGTCTTTTTCCGAAATCCCGCCCTTGGCTGCTTATTTAGGCAGCTTCCCCTGCCCTATGCCCAAAGCCCGAAACTCCCCTTGGGGCGAAGCTCGGTGGCTTTTCTTCGCCTGGCACGAAAAGACTCAAAAAGTACCTTTCATCCGTGAATTAAAAATCATTATTTTTGTTACTTGTGCCTATTCTCAGCCAGCATTACGAATGCCCTACTCTATACAAGACCCGGCTACGGCCAACGAGCGGTTTAAACTGCTCGCCAAAGCTACCCACGATTCCATCTGGGACTGGAATTTACTGACCAATCAGGTATGGTGGAACGAAGGCTTTGGTACCATGTTTGGCTATCGGCCCGAGGACATTGGGACTGGCCCTGAGTCCTGGACCGATCGTATCCACCCCGAAGACCAGGAACGGGTACTTTGCAGCATTCACGCCGTCATTGAGCAGGGCAGCACCAATTGGTCGGAGCACTACCGCTTCCGCCGGGCGGATGGTACGTACGCTTATATCCTGGACCGTGGCTATACCATTCAGGAAAATCAGCAGCCGGTGCGGATGGTGGGCTCCATGATGGACGTGACCGAGCTGGTGGAGCTGCGCAAGGAACGCGCCGAAAGTGAACTCCGTACCCAGCTGGCCTTGCAGGCCGCCGGCATGGGCGCGTGGAGTGTATTCCCGCTCGAAAACCGGGTAATCCTGGACGCTCATTGTCAGAAAATCTTCAACTGGCCCAGCCCGGAAGTACCTCTGGACGAAGTACTCAGCTGTATTCATCCGGACGACGCGCCGCTGATTTTGCGGGCGCTGAGAAGTACCTTCCGGCCCCGCCAAAGTACCCCGGCCATCATCGACTACCGACACATTGGTCCGCTCGATAAAAAGACCAAGTGGATACGGCTCAACGGCAGCGTCTATTTTAATGAACAGGGCGTCGCCGACCATTTTACCGGCACCGTGCGGGATATTAGTGAGGAAAAAAGAAAAGACGAAGCGCTCCGGAACATCGAGCGGCGGTTTCAGACGGCTTTTGATAACGCCGCCATGGGCATTGCCATTTCGGCATTGTCGGGCAAAATCATTCTGGTCAATAAAGCCCTTTTTACGATCACGGGCTTCACGCAGGAAGAACTTTACAACGAAAACTACGAGACCATCACCCACCCCGACGATATCGTCCGGAACCGGGAAATCCTGGATACGCTGCGGGAAGGTAAGGCGTCTTCCTGCCAATTTAATAAACGCTACATCCGCAAGGATGGAAAGGTAATATGGGTAAGCCTCAACGTTACGCTCATTCGAGGAGTTGAAGGAGAGCCGGATAGTTTTTTTTCAATTATTCAGGATATTACGGACGAAATCCAGCTTCGTGAGGAGCAGCGAAAGCTCCTGGTACTGGTAGAAAACAGCGTGGATCTGATGTCGATCCTGGAGCTCGACGGCCGCAACTCCTACCTCAACCGATCCGGCATGGACTTGCTGGGTTTTGAAGATAAAGAGCAGGTACTTACGACCCCCATTTCGGAGCTGCATACGCCGGAAGATCACGCCTTCGTAGAAGAAAATGTACTTCCAACAACCCTGCGTACGGGGCGCTGGTCGGGCCGGATGGTGGTACGGCACCGCCAATCCGGCGAACGAATCCCCGTCTTTAACAACTGCCTCCGGATCGACGACAGCCTGACGGGCCAGCCCATCGCGGTGGGTGCCATCATGCGGGATTTGCGCCCGGACATTGCCAGCCAGCAGGAGCTGGAGAAAAGCGAGAAGAACTTCCGCGCCATGATTGAGCAGGCACCGATGGCCATCGGGCTCCTGCGTGGCAAGGATCTGGTGGTGGAGTCGGCCAATCAGCTGATCCTGGAGGTCTGGGGCAAGACCGTCGACATCATAGGCCTGCCCATCCGGGAAGCCCTGCCCGAGATCCTCGGGCAGGGCTTCGTAGAACTCCTGGAAGGCGTCTACCACACAGGGGCCTCCCACTTTGGCTACGAAACGATGGCGCGTCTGTACCGAAATGGCCAGATGGAAGATGGGTACTTCAATTATGTCTATGCCCCCGTGCGCGAAGCCGATGGAACCGTGAGCGGAATCATGGTCGTGGCTACCGAGGTAACCCAGCAAATCCAGGCCCGGAAAGACCTTTTGGAAAGCGAACATCGCTTCAAGCTACTAATGGAGGCCATTGCCCAAATGACCTGGACCAGTACGCCGGAGGGAGAAGTTGATTTTTACAATCAGCGCTGGTACTCCTACACCGGCCTCACGTTTGAAGAAACCAAAGCCTGGGGCTGGCAGGCGGTAGTCCACCCCGACGACCTGCCTCACACCCTGGCCATGTACCAGAAATCCCTGGCATCGGGGGATCTTTTTTTGGTAGAAAACCGCTACCGCCGCGCCGATGGAGAATACCGCTGGCACCTGAACAGCGCGCTTCCCCTGCGCGACGAGCAAGGTACGATCACCATGTGGGTAGGTACCGCCACCGATATTCATAACCAGAAACAGGTGGAGGCCGAGCTGGAAAAGCGCGTAGCCGAACGCACCGAAGAACTCCGCAAACTCAACATCTCGCTGCAACAGTCCAACCAGGAACTGGAGCAGTACGCCTACGTGGCCTCACATGACCTCCAGGAGCCGCTGCGCAAAATACGTATCTTCTCCAACCTGCTCTACGACTTGCCTACCTTGCCCGACGAAGTAAAAAATAAGCTTTCCAAAGTAATCAACTCGTCGGAGCGCATGACGTTATTGATTCAGGGGCTGCTGGAATACTCCCGGCTGCTGAAGTCCGAAACACAAACGGTATCGACAAACCTTAGCCAGATCCTCAAGAATGTAATTACTGATTTTGAACTGGCCATTGAAGAAAAACAAGCCCAATTGAATATAGAAGAACTACCTACGCTGGAAGCCATTCCCCTGCAAATGAACCAGCTCTTCTACAACCTGTTGAGTAATTCCCTGAAATTCATTCAGAAAGACGTCAAACCGTACATTTCCATCCGTGCCCGGCTCCTCAGCCCGCAAGATTTGCAGCAATACAAACTAGCCCAAACCGACCGATCGTACTACGAGATTACGTTTAGCGACAACGGTATCGGCTTCGACTCCCAGTACAGCCAGCAAATCTTTGAAGTATTTAAGCGGCTCCATACCCGCCAGGTATATCCCGGCTCGGGCATTGGCCTGGCGCTGTGCCGGAAGATTGTCCAAAACCACCAGGGGCTGCTGCTCGTAGAATCGGAATTGGGGAAAGGTACCGTGTTTCGGATTGTCCTTCCTGGCCAGCAAGCCGACTTGTAGGTACTTTGCGCCCATCTCGCCAGGTACCTACCTACTTCGTTCGTAGTGGAGAGAAAGCAAATAGCAAGCGATAAGTACCTTATCGTCAGTAACATTTATTTAAATTCAGCAATCTTCCTCCGGTACCTTCCGGCGCCCCGGCTCGCCCGAGCCAGGCATTAACAATCATTAACATATAGGGATTTAAACCCAGGCCCCCGGCGCTCCTCTAACCACCGAAACCCAAAAAAAGGAGCCATGAAAAAATCACTCATTCTATTAGCCATGATGGCTCTCACCGTGACGGGAGCCTTTGCCCAAATGAAGCGTAGCCCTTATTCCAGCCGCGACTATGAGCGCCGGCAAAGCTACCAGATTAATGAGTTAAAAAGAGAAGCCCGTGACCGCATCTCGTACGGCGTCCAGAGCAGAGCCCTGACGCGCCGGGAAGCCAACCGGTTCATGGGTGAGTACGAGCGGATTCAGCAAAGAGAGCGCCAGTACCGCAGCCGGGGTGGCCTTTCGCCCCGCGAGTCGCAAGAGCTGGTGAATTCCCTGGAGCGGTTGGTAGTCAATGTTCGCCGCGAAACACACGACGGGCGGCGCTCCAACGACCACCTGGCCAACCGCCGGTACGGTCCCCGCTCGGGCTATTAGAAAGATATTAAAGAGCATAGTTTAGTTGAAGGTTTAGGGTAGTTTGAGAAACGTGCGGCTGGTTCAGCCGTGCGTTTTTTTGTGGGCAAAGTACCTCCCAAAGTACCCCGTTCAGAGCTTCTTTCGCACCAATTTGTAGTGGGTTTTAGCAAAGCCTTCCCGCTCGTAAAAGCGGTGCGTATCCAACCGCAACTGGTTGGAGGTAACTTCCAGGCTGGTAGCCCCCCGGCTATGGGCAAAGGCTGCCAGCGCCTCCACCAGCTGCTTGCCAATACCGCGCGAGCGCAGCGCCGGGTCAACGTACATTTCCTGGATCTCGGCCACCAGCGCGGCGTGGTGCAACACGGGCTGCACGTGGCAACTGGCCATACCCACCGGCTGGCCCGCGGCTTCTGCCACAAGGTACCTGATGTCGGCATTGGCGAGGTTCCGGCGAAGTACCTGAGCAAAGCCCGGCCGGTCCAGGGTCTCGTTTTCGAGGAGGCAGAGCATCTGGTAAAGTACCTCTTCGTCGGCCGGGGTGGCGGTCCGGAAAACCAGGGAATAATCCATACGCTTTATGAAAATAAAGTACCCTCAGTACTTTTGGAGGCTGTCGGACAGGTGAATAAAAACGCCCGTTTCCTTTTTCTGGGCCAGCTCCACCATGGCCCGGGCCACTTTGGCGGAGTCGATGGCGCGGTACTTGCGCAGCGGGCCCAGCAGCAACGGCCCAAACACTTTGGCCAGCCCCTCTCCTACTTTTTCACCCAGCCGGGTTTCTTTTCGTTTACCCAGCAGCAGCGAAGGCCGCAGCACGTGCAGCGTTGGGTACCCCAGTGCCATCAGCTCTTCTTCCACCTCTCCTTTCACCCGATTGTAAAAAAGAGAAGCCTCCGCGTCGGCACCCATGGCCGTCACGATCAGGTACTTTTGCGCGCCTTTTTGCCGGGCAAAGGTACCTACCTGCACCGGGTACTCCTGGTCTACTCGACGAAAAGCCTCCTTGGAGCCCGCCTTTTTCATGGTCGTACCCAGGCAACAAAACACGTCGTCGCCCTCGACCAGGTCGGCGTTGGGCGCGTCAAAATTGTACACTATTTCTTCGAGCTTCTTGTGCGGTGGTATACCGAGCGGCCGCCGTACCAGTACCTTCACCTGGGTGTAGTGCGGCGACTGCAGCAAAAGCTCAAGTACCTGCTGTCCGATTAGCCCGGTGGCTCCCACCAGGAGCGCCGTTTTTAGTTTTTTTTCTACCATGGGGTTTGGGTTTTGACAACATGGATTCCGTCGTTACGGGGTCGGCCGCGCGCTTGGCTCCGGGCCTCCCCTACGTATTAACCACCTTACCGACCGGATGGCTGTTAATTTCTGGCTTATAAAACAGAATTTCTTGATTGCCGGTGAAAAATAGTGATTTCTTCTTGTCGAATAAATACTATTTTTACTTTTTACTCACTTAATCAACGCTGCATGTACAAACCATTCTCTATGTTGCTGGTTCTGGGCTTACTGGGTACCTTGGGTACCGAAGCCCTGGCGCAGAAAAAGAAAAAAAAGGAATCCTCCGCGGCCGAAGCCGCCAAACCGGCTACCCCAGCCGCCAAAAGTACCTCGCCCAAAGCCTACAAGGAGGTGATTACGAGCAAAGCCAAGACCGACGAGGGGCTTTTTAAAGTACACAAAGTAGATGACTCCTACTTTTACGAAATCCCCGATTCGTTGTTGGGACGCGATATGTTGCTGGTGTCGCGCATTGCCAAAACCGCCGAGAACATCGGCTACGGCGGTGAGGAGCTCAATACCTCGGTGGTGCGGTGGGAGCTCAAGGACAAAAAAGTACTGCTGCGGCTGGTGTCGTACCGCAACGTAGCCAGCGAGGAGCTGCCCATTTACCAGGCCGTAAAAAACTCCAACTTCGAGCCCGTCGTGGCAGCCTTTGAAGTAAAAGCGGCTAAAACTGACAGCACCGGCACGGTGATCGAAGTAGGCGAACTGTTCACGACTGACGTGAAGCTGCTGGGCCTGGAGCAGCGCCGCCGTACGCAGTACAAAGTAACGGCCCTGGATACCAAGCGCAGCTACCTGGACTCGATCCGAAGCTACCCGCTCAACATCGAAGCCCGGCACGTGCTCACTTACAACGCCACCGAGCCCCCTTCTACCTCCGAGACGGGCTCCATCTCGCTGGAAATGAACCACTCCATGGTACTCTTGCCCAAAAAACCCATGACGCCCCGCCTGAAGGACCAGCGCGTGGGGTACTTTTCGGTGCGGCAGAACGACTACGGCCTCGACGAGCAGAAGGCCGACAAGCGCGAGTACATTGTGCGCTGGCGGCTGGAACCCAAAGACCCCGCCGCCTACGCCCGCGGCGAACTGGTGGAACCCGTGAAGCCCATCGTGTACTACATCGACCCGGCCACGCCCGAAAAGTGGCGGCCCTACATCAAGCAGGGCGTGGAAGACTGGCAGGCGGCTTTTGAGCAGGCGGGTTTCAAAAATGCGATCCTTTGTAAGTACCCTCCTACCAAAGAAGAAGATCCCGAGTTTAGCCCCGAGGACGCCCGCTACTCGGTGGTGAGGTACTTTGCCTCCGACATCCAGAACGCCTACGGCCCCAACGTGCACGACCCGCGCTCGGGCGAAATCCTGGAGAGTGATATTGGCTGGTACCACAACGTCATGAACCTGATCCGGAACTGGTTTTTTATCCAAACGGCCACCATCAACCCCGACGCCCGCACGCCGAAGTTCAAGGACGAAGTGATGGGGCGGCTGATCCGGTTTGTGTCTTCGCACGAGGTAGGGCACACGCTGGGTCTGCCGCACAACATGGGCTCCAGCGCCGCCTACCCCGTTGATTCGCTACGCTCGGCTACCTTTACGCAAAAGTACAGCGTAGCGCCATCCATCATGGACTACGCCCGCTTCAACTACGTGGCCCAACCCGATGACAAGGGCGTGTCGCTGATGCCGAACATTGGTCTGTACGACAAGTACGCCATTGAGTGGGGCTACCGCGCCCTGCCCGGCGTGCAGAAACCAGAGGATGAGCGTAAGGCGCTGAATGACATGATCATGAAGCACGCCCACGACCCCATTTACCGCTACGGCCGCCAAACCGCCAACCCTACCGACCCGCGCTCGCAAACCGAAGACCTGGGCGACGACGCCATGAAGGCCAGCGAATACGGCATCCAAAACCTCAAGCGCCTGGTGCCGGAGCTCGTAAACTGGACCAAAGAAGAAGGCAAGCCCTACGACAACCTGGAAGAAATGTACGGCCAGGTACTTGGGCAGTGGAGCCGCTACATGGGCCACGTGGCCAGCAACGTGGGCGGGATCTACGAAACTTACAAAACCTACGACCAGGAGGGTGCCGTATACACGCCGGTAGAAAAGGCCAAGCAAAAGCGAGCCGTGCAGTTTATTAACAACCAGGCTTTCAAAACGCCGACCTGGATGATCCAGCCCGAGCTGGTCAACCGCTTTGAGGGCGTGGGCATGGTGGAGCGCATCCGGACGGCGCAGGAGCGGGTACTCAACAACCTGCTGGAGCCGGGGCGGATGGCGCGGCTCATCGAACACGAAACGCTGCACAGCGGCCAGGCCTACTCGCTGCTGGAACTGATGGGCGACCTGCGCACGGGCATCTGGACCGAGCTAAAAAACGGCCAGGTACCTGACACCTACCGCCGCAACCTGCAGCGTACCTACCTCGACCGCCTGGAGTACCTCATGACCAAAGAGCCCGCCTCGGTACCCGCCAGCGCACGGGGCTTCCTCGGCTACGTGCCGGTGAAGATGAGCCAGTCGGACATCCGGTCGGTGGTGCGGGGCGAGCTGGGTCTGTTGCAGACCGACATCCGCAAAGCCTTACCAACCGCCAAAGACACGCTGACAAAGTACCACCTGCAAGACGCCCTCGTCCGGATCGAGAAGATTCTGGACCCGAAGGAGTAGCGTAGCCCAACTTGTACAAGGTACTTTTGTAAGAGCCGCCCCGCCCTGGTTTTCCAGGAGCGGGGCGTTTTTTTTGATCAAACTACATCAAACCGAATTGCGTGAGGGATAGGAATAAAAAGCCCGGAACGAAGTGAGGACTTGTAATACAAGCGAGCACGAGAGTGCGAAAGTTGCGACCGCAGGTCAGCCCGACCCGGAGGAGCACGCCCTCATTTCCTTTTTTGGCGAGGTGCGGTCAGATTGGGTATTTGTGGCTCTTTTCTATAAGCGTTAAATTCCCTCGAAATCCGTAGAGGTACTTTCTATGAGAAAGGTACTTGCGGCGTTGGCATAAGGTACCTTTTCTTTCTTTTGGAAAAGTCAGGGCGTAATGGCTTTCACGATGATTTCGGTGATGGTACCGTCGGGCTGGTGGTGGACGGTAATCTGGCGGAGGCCTTCGTGGTTTTCCCAGCGCTTCGTGGTTTTTTCGGAGAAATCGGGAGCGCGCTCCGGCAAGCCCAGTACCGCCAGGGCGTCGGCGACGAGCCTCGGCGCGGGCGGCCGGACCCGAATCCAGTCGGCGGCGTCGTTGATGTATACGATCTCGACGGTACCTTGCTGGTAGGTGTACTTTTGGCAGGTGAGGCAGCCCGCAAAACCGTCAGCACTGGCTTCCAGACTACCTACTTTGCCCAGGATGAGCTCGATGTCTTCCTGGGTTTGTTTGGCTATTTCGTGGATCTGCACCACGGCCCGCGGCGCGGCGGTGTCGGGCGAGGTACTTGGTAGGCGCGACGCTTGCTCGGTACGCGCGGGCTGGGAGGTGCAGGCCAAGGTACCCAAAGTACCCAGGTTGAGGAAAAGGACAAAAAACAAAACGCGCATAAACAGCCGTATCAATGACCGGAGCAAGATACGCAAATCCGGCCAAATGGGCTATCCTGTGCTTAGGGCTCGATGCGGTAGGTACCTGGCTGGTCGTGGTGGTCGGTGCGGATGATGAGTTTCTGGCGGTGGGCGTCGTATTGGTAGTCTGCCGAAGCGCGAAGTACCTGCCCGTCGCGCTCGACTCGCCGGGGTGGACGGGGCGCGTGAATGCGCAGGATGTGCGGGTTTTTTTTACCACTCAGCTGCACGAAGTACCCTTTCGGGTTTGTTGTCACCGCCAGCGTGGTAGGTACCTGATCGTGCGGATCGTAGACGGTAAAGGTACCTGGGCGGTCGGGGTAAAGTACCCAGGTGAGGTAGTTGGCCGAGTTTTCGTCGCCGAGGCGCGTGTAGTTTCTTTCTACGTGTAAAGGCACGATGGCCCCTTCGCGCACGTAAACGGGGAATTCGTCCAGCGGAAAATCTTTGGTAAACGTAACGGGCCCCTGATGTACCTCGCGGTCGTCAAACCAGTAGCGCCAGGTACCTTCGGGCAGCTGTACCTGGCGGGTGGAGTCGTCCTGGTAGATGGGTGCCACCAGGAGATGATCGCCGAAGAGGTAGTGGTACGTACCCGCCACGGGCCTTTGCAGCACGGGCCCGCCGCGGTGGGCCGAAACCACGTAGCTGTACATGTAAGGTACCAGCTCCGTATGCAACCAGGAAAATTGACGAATGATGGAAAGCTCCTCGGCGCTGCGCTTCCAGAGCGCCCGCTCACCGTGCCCGCCATTGAGGAAGAGCCCACAAAAGGCCGAAAATTGCGCCCAGCGGATGTAGAGCCTCGGCGGAATGGTGGCCCCGGAAAAGCCCGCCACGTCGGAGCCGACGATGTTGTAGCCCAGGCGGGCGCTTTTGAGAATGTTGTCAATGGCCGACTCGAAACCTTGAATACCGTCCAGGGCAATGTCTTTTTGGGTACCTTGGGAAGTACCTACCAACTCCTTACTTTTCCAGTGATGCACCTGGTCGCCCACCCAGTTTACGGGCGAGGCGTCGATGGGCGCAAAGCCTTCGGGGTGATAGCCGCGGTCGATGGCGCGCGCCAGGGTCACAAACTCGGGATTGCGCTTCAGGCCGTTGGCGTATTCCTGGCGGTAGTAGAGGTCCATGTACTGGCGGGTGGTGAGCCAGCCTCCGTAAGTTTTTTGGTAAAAGAGCGGCACCGGTCCGAGCTGCTGCCGGAACAGCGTAGCCGTGCCGTCGAGCTTCCAGCCGTCGATGCCGTAATCAAGCACCTGGCGTTGCAGGCTGGTCCACCATCTCAGGGCCGCCGGGTTGGTGTAGTCTATGAATCCGCCCCGACCTTTCCACCACTTTATTTGGGTACCTTGGCCGGTCAAGTACCCCCGGCGGCGGGCTTGCTCGTACCAATCTTCAGACTCGGCCAGGAAAGTGTCTTTGCTGTGGCTGTTGACCATCGAGGTCATCCAAAGTACCACGCGGTAGCCTTGTTGCTGCAAGGTACCAAACCATCGCGCCGGGTCGGGGTAGCGGCTGGTATCTACCTCAAAATCATTGTAGCGCAGGCTCCAGGGGCTGTCGAGCAGGATGGTCCGGACGGGAATGTCGTGTTCGGCGTAGCCCGCCAGCAGCGTATCCACGTAGCCCGCCGTGTTGTGGTCGTCTTCCCAGAGCCAGCATTCCAGCGCCCAGGCGGGCGTCAACGGGGGCCTACCGTGGCGCTGGGCCTGAAAAGGTATTCCCCAAACCGGCCAAAAGAACAAGCCGTAGCTCAGCAGCGCCATCCCCAGGGCGACGATCAGCAGGTACTTTAGATTTTTTTTCATGCTACGTTAAAAACTAGAGCGGCCTCTCAAGCGCTAGTCTATATACTCCCGTGACCCGCGGGCGGGCCATTGCTCAGGGTACTTTCCTAAGCTCGACCTCCCCTTCAACCGAAGCCATGATTTCTCCAGAAAACAAGACGAAAAGTACCTGTGAGGGAATTAACAGACCAAACCCGCAGAGCAGCACGTTGGCTATATCCTGGCGGTCATTTTTGGATTAATTTAGAAAATAATAGTGAAATTCCGTAAGTTTGTTTACCGGATAACCAAGGGGCTATCGAAAATGGGAGCAAATCGTTTCAAAGAAGACGAAAGACAATGGCTGGAAGACCTGGTCCGGGGCGAGACCGCTTCGTTTACCGCCCTATACTACCGCTATGGTCCCCGCCTGCACGCCCACCTGCTTCGCATGGTCAAATCCGAGGAAGAAGCCCGGGAAATATTGCAGGAGGTTTTCCTGAAAATCTGGGAACACCGCGACCGGATCGATCCGGACCGACCCTTTGGAGCCTACCTGTATCGAATCGCGGAAAATAGAGTTTACGATTACTTCCGGAAAATAGCCCGCGAAAAACGCATGGCGGACCATTTCCTGTCCAACTCAGTACCCTTTCATACCGATCCCGAAAGCGATTTGCAGTACCGCGACAGCATTCAGCACCTGGAAAGGGCTATTCAACAACTACCCCCGGTGCGCCAAAAGGTATACCTCCTCTGCAAAATGGAGGGAAAAAGCTACGAGGAAATCGCCGCCTTACTGGGAATCTCTACGGCCACCATCAACGACCATATTGTGAAAGCAAACCGATTTATAAAAGGTTACCTGGCCCGGTATTCAGACATCGTCCTGAGCTGGCTGGTGTACTTTTGGCTTTAGGCTCTCCTTGAATTTCTCCTTTTTCCCAGCTTCTGATTTATAGCTCGTCCTTGGCTTCTTAATGCTTTCGCATCCAGGGTACCTTTTCTGCTTTAGTATCTCCTCGCCCCCATCTATCAGCAGCACTTTCAAAAAAAAATAAAAAAAGTCATTTCGGGAGCAGATGGTCGTCCACCCTTAGGCGTAGTAGGTAAGAAAACGGATTGGTTTCGATCCGTAATAACCCCTAAACTAGGAAGGTTGTGGACAAGAATAGAAGCACCCTACATACGCTTTTTGCGAAATACCTGGCCGGAACATGCACCCCGGAAGAAACCCAGCAGGTGATGGACTATTTTGCTCGTAGTGAACACGAGCAGGATGTGCGGGAACTGATCAGGAGGGAGTTTGAAAAGGAGGTACCCATCGGGAAAGTCACGAATGATACCGTAGCGGAACTCCACGGTACCTTAGCCGGAATGCTGCACGAAAAAGATTCTGTACGCAGGGGATCAACGCATCGGGTGCCAACGCGTCGGGCGCCGATGCGGATTGAATGGTCTCGTCCGGCCCAGGCCGCCATCTGGCTGGCGCTGGTGGCTGGCCTGGTAGTATGGCTCTACCTGCGGCAAGGTCATCTAGTCCGGGAAGAATTCACTGAGCTAGTGACCCGCCCCGGCGAGCGAAAGAAGGTACAGCTGGAAGATGGCACGGTGGTTTGGCTCAACGCCGCCAGTAAACTACACTACCCTGATTCCTTCGCCCCCGACCGACGGCAGGTAAGCCTGGAGGGAGAGGCTTTCTTTGAGGTGACCAAAGACGCCGCCCGCCCGTTCATCATCCGTTCCGGTGATTTAGAAACTACGGTGCTGGGTACCAGCTTTAATATCCGGGCTTATCAGGAGGACAAAACCCTTTCGGTAGCCGTGGTCAGCGGCCGGGTGAAGGTGGCCGCGCCCGATACCCGATCGGAGCTTCTATTGGTTCCGGACCAGCAGGCGGTATTTAACAAACAAGGCCGTAGGTTGAATCGGAACGAAAAGGTATTTGCTTCGGGGTTGTCCGCCTGGAAGGATGGCTTGTTTCAATTCAGGAACACCACGTTTTCGGAGGTAACGGCGATTTTACAACGTAGCCACAACGTTCGGATTCAGTATGATCAGCACCTGGAGAACTGCCCCATCATCCACGCGGACTTTTACGAGGACGAACCCGTCGAAAATATCCTGAAAACCCTTCTGAGCTCGGTCAACGGCCGGGTGAAAGAAACGGGAAAGGGAGCCTATTACCTGACAAGCCCCGTTGCCTGTCAGCCACCAATCCAATCACCTTAAACTACCAAACAATGGCAATACCCTAGAACCAACCGAAAAAGAATACCCGGCCGTGGAGCCGGGTAAAGTCAAAGATGAAACGTTTTACCGGACTGGTCTGAAGCTTGGAACCAAAGGGCCAGCTCGGTGAGCATACAGATTAACCTTTAACATTTCAAAACTATGAAAAAAACGCTTACCAAAATCGGTAGGGTGCTTTATTATGTCCAATCAGCGATGAAGTACAGCGCTTTTCTTTTTGCCATCGTGTGCTCCGTGACTTCCATGTCGATCGCCCGGGATTCCTACGGACAACAGCTGCTGGACACACCCGTGTCGGTGCAGTTCACCAACGCCACGCTCAGCGAGGCTTTACACCATATTGCCCAGCAAACCCGCGTGCAATTTGTGTTTGTCGGGGCGGAACCGATGGAGAAAAAAACCACCAGCTTAAAAGTCAATAAGCAGTCGCTGCGGACCGTTCTGCCCCGCTTGCTACAGCCCTTTGGGTTATCCTACCAGGTAATCGAAAACCGGATTGTCATCAAAGGTCCGGCGTCACTACCGGCGGGCGAAAAAGAAGAGTCGGGCACACTACAACCCATCCCCCAGGAAGCCCGGTCGCAGTTTCACGTCTCTCCGGAGCTGCGGCGCCCGAATTCGCCGGTTATCCAAATTCCTTCGTACCTACCCATTCGTATAACCGGACGGGTTAGCGATGAAAAAGGAGGCGCTTTGCCGGGGGTGAATATTATCATCCAAGGCACTCCCCAGGGTACCACTACAGACAGCGACGGGAATTTCCAGCTCGAAGTACCTGATGAAAGGACCGTTTTAGTCTTTTCATTTGTAGGGTACATGAGCCAAGAGGTACCCGTGGGCAATAAAACAAAGCTGGAAATAAAGCTGGCGGTAGACGAAAGGGCTCTGGAAGAAGTAGTGGTAGTCGGCTTTGGCGAACGGAGAAGAAAGGACCTGACCGGCTCGGTTTCCACCGTGACGGCAGAAGCCATTGAAAAGATCGGTACGGCTTCGCCGCAGTTTGCCCTACAGGGGAATGCGACCGGCGTGAGGGTCATCAATACCAGCGGGAACCCCAATGACGCTCCGCAAATATTTGTAAGGGGCATTGGTACCTGGAATGGCGATTCACAACCCCTCTACGTAGTAGACGGGCAGATTCTGGAGCCTCCCCGCGCCGGCAATGAAGACGAAATCAGCGGCGGTGGACTGAATACCCCACCCAACCTGTTCAACCTCATCAATCCCAACGACATTGAATCCATCTCGGTCTTGAAGGATGCCTCCGCCGCCGCGGTGTACGGGAGCCGGGCCGCCAACGGCGTGGTATTGATTACTACCAAAAAAGGGAAACGGGGCGCGCCATCGGTTGAATTCAGTACCCGGTTGGGCATAAAAAATACGCCTACCTACTCCATGCTGAATACGCCGCAATTCGTTGATCTCACTCGTGAAATGTTTACCAATTCCACCAATCCGGATGTGTCGGTGGAAAGAAACCTGTACGGAAGGCAAGAACCCAACGACGCCGTGCGCCTGACGAGCTTCAGCCCACAGTTTGATCCCGAAAGCCCTTACTTCCTGGGCAATAGCCCCACCTACAACTGGCAGGATGCGCTCGTGAACCGCAATGCCCCTAACCAAACCTACGATGTAAAAGTGTCGGGAGCCAATGACCGGGTAGACTACTACATCTCGGCCGGATTGATGGAACAAGAAGGATTGGTGAACCGCAATAATTTCAGACGCTATACCGGGGCTATTAATTTGAATGTAAAAGTGACCGACTGGTTAAAAGTAGGGGTAAACTACAAGTACACCAGTCAGTTGTCAACGGACTATGGTGGAGACATCCTGACGGTCGCAACTGCTCCTCCCTGGCAGCCCCTTTACGATGCCAACAACCGCTACGGTTACGCGCCGGTGCTGGACCCGTATCGATTTGGCAACGCCTGGCAAGGAATCAGAATTTATGGACAAGGCTCCAAGAGTAATGCGTTAGCGCTCAGCGATTTAAATCACGGTAGTTTTGACATCAACCGGAGCCTTGGACAGTTTTACGTGGAAGTCAGCCCCTTGGCAGGTTTAAAGTTCCGGGGAAGCCTGAATCTGGACTATTCCAAGCAGGATCGGTTTAGCCTGGCGGCCTTTAGTATTTCCAACGTTTTCAGAATCGATGGGCGCGACCCGAGAACCGAAAGCCCGAATGCGCCGAATAGCCTGGGACGGATGGAGCACCGGATCAACAATACCTTCAATTTCCAGTCTGATTTCACGACTTCCTATACCCGCACGTTTGCCAACAAACATAACCTGGATCTTACGGCTGCCGTGCAGGATCAGCGCCATAGTCGGGAATTTGTCAATCTTAGTTCGGAAAACCTGACCTACCTGACCGAAGACCCTAAAAATACGGGCTACGGTAACGACCTGGCCAACAACAGTTCCATCTACGGTCGTTCCATGCGTTTCTGGTTTGGTTTGGTTGGACGGGCAAGCTACAACTATGACTCCAAATACTACCTGGACTTTTCGTACCGGCGGGACGCCAGCAACGGATTTGATAAAGCGTATCGGTGGGGCAATTTTTATTCTATAGCGGGTGCCTGGCGCATCAGTAACGAATCCTTTTTTAACCTCCCCTTTGTGGACGATCTAAAAATACGGGGTGGTTGGGGACAGGCCGGGAATGATCAGGCCGCCGTGGGTCGCTACGCCTTTCTTTCTAGGGTTAATACAGGGCTGACCTCCTACCGCTGGGGCTCGGGGGCCGGCAATGCCATTGGCAACATCAGCCTGGGGGCCATGGTCAATGACTTTCCCAACCCGGCCTTGTCGTGGGAAGTGTCCACCACTACCTACCTGGGGCTGGATGCTTACCTGCTGAAAAACAAAATGAACGTAACCCTGGAATGGTACAACCGGGTGACGAGTGGCATTCTTCAAACCGTGGATCTTCCCCTTTCGGTAGGAACCAACAACCCTTTGTTCAACATTGGGGAGATGGAGAATAAGGGGCTGGATGTCTTGGTAGGCTATTCAAATAACATCCGCGATTTTTCCTATAATATTTCGGGCAATATCAGTTTTGTACGAAACCGGGTAACCAAGCTGTACCAAGGACAGCCGCTGTTTATTGCTGGCTTGTTGGAAAGAAACCCGGCCGATATTGCCCGCATTGAGGAAGGCCGCTCGGTGGGGGTGATTTGGGGGTACAAGGTGGGAGGTATCTTCCAATCCCAGGACGAAATCGATGCGCACTTTGCCAATACGCCGGATAGCAACGTAGGAAATATCAATTTCGTCGAACCGGGCGATATGTATTTTCAGGACATCCACGGCAACCCCACCGAAACGGAACGTTTTTACAGCAAAACGCCGGATGGCCGGATTAACGAAAATGACCGCACCGAAATTGGGAACACCATTCCCGGCTATACGTACGGGTTTAACCTGAGCCTGGCCTGGAAAGGATTCGATATTTCTACCAGCTTTTACGGAGAAGGCGACGTGCAGAAGATCAACTTCGAACGCCGTAGCATGGAAGCGATGTCGGGGGGTGGCCCCAACTACATGGCCACGACGCTTGACCGCTGGACTCCGGAAAACCGGCAGAGCGGCATGCCCAGAGCTGTTTTTGGCGATCCCGCCGGAAACAACCGTATCTCGGACCGCTGGGTAGAAAGTGCGGCTTTTTTCCGACTCAACAACTGGCAGCTTGGCTATACCGTTCCGACGATGGCCCTGTCCAAAATCAACAACGTGGTTCGGTCGCTGCGGTTTTATGTGGGCGGAGAAAACAACCTCTACCTGTTTCGCTGGACCGGCATCGACCCTGTCAATGGCTCCTTTCCCCTGCCGCGCACCTTCAGTGTGGGCTTGAATGTTAGATTTTAAATTTTCCCCATAAAACGATTCTCATGAAACATATACTAAAAAATGCGGGGTTCTTGCTTTGCCTCCTTTTATGTAGTTGCGACCCTACCCTAGTAGACGAGCCTACGCTCAGCCCCACCGAGGTGAGCTATTTTTCCAACGTCGTTGAGTTCCGGTCTCAACTCACCAGCGTGTACGCAACTCTATATGACGACTACCATTTTGCCGCCACCGGTTATAACGGCTGGGTAGCTTCCACCTGGCTGCTACCGGGAGATGACCTGACCGAGTCCTTGGGCATACGTACCTCCGTGGAATTGTTCGACGGCACCCTAAACCCCAACAACGCCCAACTGCGCTCCCAATTTACGTCCTGCTATAAGTTGATTGCCCGGGCCAATGTGGCGATCGAAAAAACCCGCACGGTGGATTATTCCGGCTTTCCCGAAGGCGTCGAGGAGATTGCCCGTATGGAAGGAGAAGCGTTGTTTCTACGTGGCTATGCCTACTTCAAACTGTTTAATATTTTCGGGTCGGTTCCGTTGGTTATCAAGCGCCTGCAAACTCCCGAAGAAACCAACACCCCCAAAAGTCCGGCGCTGGATATTATTTCTCAGGTAATTCTGGACACCAAGGCGGCGATTCCGGTTTTACCCGAATCCTGGGAACCCATTTACCGGGGCCGGATTACCAAAAACGCCGCCCGGGGACTACTGGCCAAAGCGTTGGTTTTTCGGGGAAATCATACCGGAAATACGGCTGATTTTACGGAAGCCCTGGCCGTTTTTCAGACCATTACGGCACAACTGGTGCCCGACTACCTCGATAATTTTCGGGCTTCTACTGAAAACAATGCCGAATCCCTGTTTGAAGTGCAGGCGGCCGTGCCCAGTAGTACCAACAACAACCTCAACCTGGCCAACGACGGAGCCTGGCGGGGCGTGGAAAACATGAGTGTTTACAGAGGATTCATGATGGAATTTGGGGGCCGAGGCGATTTCAACGATGCTTCTTCCACCAAATTTCTCATTACGGAGAAACTGCGCACGCAGCACGGGGATGATCCCAGAATTAAGGTTTTCTTATCCGCTACCGATGGTTTTCAGGGGCGTATTTTTCAAAAGTACAACAAGCCAAATGGTACCAACCAGCTATCTGGCTTTCACGGCGGATCGGTCAATAACGAGCGTATCCTGCGCTACGCCGACTTGAAGCTCATTGCCGCCGAGGCCGCCCTTAAAACCGGCCAGGCCGCCGTCGCCATCCAGCACGTGAACGACGTCCGGCAGCGGGCCCGGACGTGGGGCATCGAGGCGGGATTGGCAGAAAGTACCTCCCTGCCCCCGTATCCGGCGGGCGAAACAAACGCTACCACCATCATGCAATGGATCATGAACGAACGCTACGTGGAGCTGGCCGGTGAAGGCCACCGCTGGTGGGACCTGGTCCGCTGGCATAAAGGCGGAAGCCTCAACCTGGCGGGCTGGACCGGGGGCCTATCCGGCTTCAGTACCAACCTGGCCTCTCCGGTGCAGTTTGACGTCAACAAGCATTTGGTCTTCCCGCTGCCGCAGACGGAGATTGACCGCAACAGCAACATTCAGGAAAACAACCCCGGCTACTAAATGGATCAGGCAGAGTACATATTCCATTTCCTCGCTTCCGTAGGTTGAGAATGAAGCTACCAAGAAGATCGCATCCTTAATGAAGCTCGTTGGGGAAAGGCCACGCTACCCAGCGGTTGGCCTTTCCCCTTTTTAGCAGCAAATTTTTTCAGACTTTCCCATCCGGTAGTAGCGGCATACAGGTACCTAAAAGTACCTTGGCGGCATAAGTAGTTTAGCCACCAGAAAACTCTTATAGCTGAACCAATTTTACTCAACCTAAAAAGTACCCTTTTAGGACAGGCCAGGATACTCCTTTGAATAAATGAAGGGTACTTTGGGCCTTTTTGATTGCTAAGATTTCTCTTTAGAAAGTACCCTGACTCACCCTTGCTCGTTTTAGTATGACACGATTCTTTCTAGTACTGACCTTTTTTTTCGCCTTGACCGCCACCGCCCAAACGCCCATGCGGGAGTTTTCGCCTTTTTATAAAGCCGCCGAAGGTACCAACCCGGCCCTGCTGCGCAACGGCTGGAAGTCGCGCTGGATTGGCCACCCCACCACCGACCCCACGGCCTTTGGCGTGTACCATTTCCGCAAAACCCTTACGTTCGATACCAAGCCGGGTACCTTCGTGGTACACGTATCCGCCGACAACCGCTACCGGCTCTACGTCAATGGCCAGGAAGTAGCCAAGGGCCCGGCGCGGGGCGACAAGGCCCACTGGCGCTACGAAACCATCGACCTGGCGCCTCACCTGGTAGCCGGGCGCAACGTCATCGCCGCCGAGGTGTGGAATTTTGCCAAAGACGCGCCCCTGGCTCAAATCTCCCACCACACGGGTTTTATCATGCAGGGCAACGGCGAGGCCGAACAAGTCATCAACTCCAACGACAGCTGGCTCGTGACCCAAAACCAGGCCTACACGCCCATTCCCTTCGGGCCCATTGCGTTCCGGGGCTACTACGTGGTAGGACCGGGCGAGATGGTCGACGCCGGCAAGTACCCCTGGGGCTGGCAAAATGCTGATTTTGACGATAGCCCGTGGCAAAAAGCCCGCATCTTTGGGCCGGGTGCGCCCTACGGCCTGAGCATGGACAGCCAGTGGGGGCTGGTACCTCGGCCCATTCCGGCCATGGAAGAGTACCCCGTCCGGATTCCTAAAATAGCCCGCACGACGCTCGGGAACCTGGACACCGGTTTTCTGGCCGGTACGAAGGACCTCACCATCCCCGCCCGCACCAAAGGTACCTTGCTGCTGGACCAAACCTACCTCACCAACGCCTACCCGCACTTGCTCGTGAGTAAAGGAAAAGGCGCGGAAGTGAAGCTTACCTACCAGGAAGCCCTCTACGACAAGGATTGGAAAAAAGGCCACCGCGACGAGATTGAGGGCAAGGAGATCACGGGCCACTACGACATCTTCCGGCCCGACGGCGGCGCGCGGCGGCAGTTCCGGCCGCTGTGGTTTCGGACCTACCGCTACCTGCAGCTGGACATCGAGACGCAGGACGAGCCGCTCGTGATCCACGACCTGTACGGTATGTTCACGGGCTACCCTTTTGAAGAAAAAGGTAGTTTCCAGAGCAACGATCCGGTCCTGAGCCAGATCTGGAACGTGGGCTGGCGCACGGCCCGGCTTTGTGCCATCGAAACCTACGTAGACTGCCCCTACTGGGAGCAGCTGCAGTACATTGGCGACACGCGCATTCAGGCGCTGATTTCGCTCTACGTCTCGGGCGACGACCGCCTCGTGCGGCAGTCGCTCATGCATTTCGACGAGTCGCGCATTCCGGAGGGGCTCACGGCCAGTAGGTACCCGCACGCGCTGCAGCAGCTTATTCCGCCCTACTCGCTCTTCCACATCGCCATGATCCACGACTACTCCATGTACCGCGACGACCTGCCCTTCGTACGCTCGCTGTACCCCGGCGTGCAGAGCATCCTGAGCTGGTACGAGCGCTACGTGGATAAAAACGGGATGTTGGCCAACCTACCCTGGTGGAATTTTGTGGATCACCGCTCGTTTCACGGCAAAGAGAAGCAGCCCATTGGCAAAGATGAACAGTCGGCCAATATTACGCTCCAGTACGCCTACGCCCTCAACTACGCCGCCGAGCTGGCCAAAGCGCTGGGCTACCCCCACGATGCCCAGAAGTACCTGGAGCAGTCGGCCAAATTAAAAAAAGCCACTTACGCCCTCTGCTGGGACGCGGGACGCGGCCTGCTCGCCGACACGCCCGAGAAGAAATTCTTCAGCCAGCACGCCAATCTTTTTGCCATCCTGACCAACACCGTGCCCCAGGCCCAGCAAGCGGCCCTGATGAAAAAACTGCTGGCCGACCAGAGCCTGACCAAAACGACTATTTACTTTGATTTTTATACCAATCGGGCCCTGGAAAAAGTAGGCATGGCCGATACCTACCTGGACCACCTCCAGCCCTGGAAAAACATGCTGGGCATGGGCCTGACTACCTTCGCCGAAATGGAAGACCCTACCCGCTCCGACTGCCACGCCTGGAGCGCCAGCCCCAACTACGACCTGCTGGCGACCGTCTGTGGCATCAAGCCCGGTAGCGCTGGCTTCGGGAGCGTCCGGATCGAGCCCGCGCTGGGTACTTTGCAGCAGGCTTCGGGCAAGGTACCCCACCCGGCTGGCACTATTGAGGTGAGCTACACCCGCGAAGCCAACGGAAAGCTAAAGGCCGAAATCACGCTGCCCCCCACGCTCACGGGTGCTTTTGTCTGGAAGGGGCAGTCCGTGCCGCTCAAAGCGGGTAAGCAGGTACTTAGCCGGTAGCTTCGTTGGAGGGTACTTACCCTACATGGGACTTACTGCGGGAGGTACTTTACGGGTACTTTCAACGAAAAACATTGCAAAGTACCCCCGTTATTGGCTACCAGCATCCGGCTCGCATCCAGCCGCCGGACGTAGCGCGCGTCCTGGTCGGCTTTAATACCGCTGGCTTGGGCCGGAGTGAAGCCACCCTTTCCGTCGCCGAGCAGTAAAGTACCCCTGGAGGCATCGTACCAGCCCCCGATGGTTTCGCTGCCGTAGAAGTTTCCCACCAGCAGGGCATCCAGGTACCCGTCGTGGTTGAAGTCGCCCGGCAGGATGTCAAACACCGGCGACTGCTGTACTTCCAGCGGCAACGGTACCGCCCTAAAGGTACCTTGGCCGGTATTTTCGTAGTACATGCTTCGGAGCTCCTGACACGCCAGGTGGTGCGCCCCGTTGATTTCTTCCTGGGTAAAGGATTCGTCAAAGGTAGCCTGGGCGTAGGAAGCATAGCTGGGAAAACGCTTCTTGACGGAGGGCATCTGGAGCGCCAGTAGGTCGCGCGGGGGAATGAGTACCCGGCGGCCCTGAATATACTGCGTCATCACCGGATCGACTTTCCCGTTTTGGTCAAAATCGGCGGCAAAGATCTCCAAGGGGTACTTGGCACTGGCGCGGTACTTGGTGTTGAGGCCCAGGTTGCCCACCATCAGGTCCAGATCGCCGTCGCCGTCCCAGTCTTCGATGGCCAGGACATTCCACCAGCCCGCGGAGTTTGGCAGGGTACTTTGGGGCGTTAAGCGCAGGTGTTTTCCCCGCTCATTTTTAAAAAGCTGAATGGGCATCCACTCGCCCGCCAGGGCCAGTTCAGGGTACCCGTCGCCGTCGAAGTCGGCCCAGGCGGCGGTGCTCACCAGGCCTATGTTTTGGAGCTCGGGGGCCATTCTTTCCGTGGCATCCACCAAAGCACCTCCTTCATTGAGCAAAAGAAAGCTCCGCCCCGGCAAGGGGTACTTGCCGGGCTCAAGCCTTCCTCCGCGAAAAAGATCCAGGTCGCCATCAGCGTCAATATCGGCCACGACTACGCAGGAGCCACTGCTGGTGATGGGGGGTAGTTTGCCCGTCGAGAAATATCCTTTTCCGTCGTTCAGGTAAAGTTGATCCTGGTACATTTCCGAGGAGCCCTCAGCCTGGCTCCCGCCGCTGACTACGTACAGATCCAGGTCCTGATCGCCGTCCACGTCGAAAAACACCGCCGCTACTGCTTCGCAGCCAAGTACCTTGGGTACTTTACGAGGCAGGAAGGTACCTTGGGGCTGTTGCAGGTAAAGTACCCCCGCCCGGCCCGCGTCCGCCCCGACGTAAAAATCCGGCAGTCCGTCGCCGTTGACATCGCCCACGGCCAGCGCCGGGCCAAACTGGGAATGCTTGTGCGGAAGTAGCGGAGTGCGGTTAAAATCGTTGAATTCGTTCTCGAGGTGCTGGTAGTCAATGCCCGTTTGGGCGGAACTGAGCTCAGTAAAGTACCCCAAAGTACCCAGCCGCGAGCCAGGTACTTCCTGCCAGGTACCTTGCGGCTGGTAGGCAAGGCGAAGTACCTGATCAGCCGCCACGTTTCGAAGTACCTGGTACTTTTGGTTAGTCCAAACAACCACCACCGAATCTACCCGCGGCTCCGGCCCCAGCCCAAAGTGCAGTACTGGCTCCACCGACGACACAAAACCGCGCACCGGGCTCAGCTCGGCGTATTGCGGCTTCCCATTGACGTACAGATACACCTTGGTACCCACCGGGCTAGGTACCTCCGGCTGCGGCTGGACAGCCACACGAAGCCAATGATTCGTTGGGGCCTTGGCCTGGTTCAGGGTATTTTCGTAGAAAAAAGCCTCTTCGTCAATATTATTAATGACCAAATCCAGATCTCCGTCGTTATCGAAATCGGCGTAGGCCACGCCATTGGAAAAGCTGGGTGCCGTAAAACCCCAGGCGGCCGATCGATCCTCGAAGATCGGCTCGCCGGTATTGCGGTAGCAAAAATTAGGTAGTTTCACCTCAGGTAGCGTCCTCAGCTGGCGCAGGGCGTTCTGCTGATGTACCTGGGCTTCGCCAAAACCTCCTTCGCCCAGCGTAGCCAGGTAGGCCACGAAGTCGAGGTTGGTGATGTCGCGGCGGTAGCCGTTGGTAATGAACAGGTCGCGGTGGCCATCGTTGTCGAAGTCGGCCCAAAGTGGAGCCCAGCTCCAGTCGGTTTTGTCTACGCCCGCCAGCTGGGAAATCTCCACAAAGGTACCTTCGCCGGTATTACGTTGCAGCGTATTGCGCATGTACTGGGGCTGGTAGCCATTTTTCAGGTCCATCCCAAAGCGCGTGTGGTTGGAGCCGGGCAGCATCATTTTCTGGCGCTCGTTGGTATTGGGCAGCATGTCTACTACCATTATATCCGGGCGGGCGTCGTTGTCCATGTCGGCAATGTCCACGCCCATGGCGTTGTAGGTTTGGTGCTTGAGGTACTTGGCGGCCTGGTTGGTGAAGGTACCGTCCTGGTTGTTGATCCAGACCAGGTCGTTGGACAGGAAGTCGTTGGCGCAGTAAATATCTTCCCAGCCGTCCTGGTTGAGATCACTCACGCACAGGCCCAGCCCGTAGCCTTCCATGAGAATACCCGCCTCGGCCGACACGTTTTTAAAAACCGGATGACCGTCGGCTCCCAGCCCTTGGTTGCGGTAGAGACGATCCGTGGAAGCGGCTTCGCCCCGGATGCGTTTGGGCCGGATGGCGTTGCGGTTGTGGCGGTCGAGGGCGTTGGTCAATACGTAAGCGTCCAGGTCGTCGTCGTGGTCGTAGTCCAAAAAGGCCGTTTGGGTACTGTAGCCCAGGTCGGCCAGGCCGTAGGCCGACGCTTGTTCTTTAAAGTGAAGTTGCCCGGCGGCATTTTTTCCCTGATTAATAAAGAGTAAGTTGGCGCGCTGGGTAGAGT
Source organism: Rhabdobacter roseus (assembly GCF_014202275.1). Taxonomy (GTDB): domain Bacteria; phylum Bacteroidota; class Bacteroidia; order Cytophagales; family Spirosomataceae; genus Rhabdobacter; species Rhabdobacter roseus. The sequence goes on from NZ_JACHGF010000002.1 coordinate 1,055,867, forward strand.
CCTCGCCGGGCCCGGCCACGTTCACGTAAATATCCAGCCAGCCGTCCTGGTTGATATCCACCACCGAAACGCCCGTACACCAGCCCTGGGTACCTACGCCAGCCGCTTCGGTGATGTCTTCGAAGCGCAAGGTACCTTTGTTTAAGTACAGCCGACTGCTGACCTGATTGCCCGAAAAAAAGACGTCGGGCAGGCCGTCGTTGTCGAAGTCGCCTATGCCTACGCCACCGCCGTTGTAGAGGTACTCGTAGGTGAGGGCGTTTAGTGAGTCGGATTCGGTGATGCGGTTATTGAACCACAGGCCCGTTTGGGAGGCTGGTAGCTGCCGAAACAGCGTAGGTTCCTGCTGCAAATAGCGATAAGACGCCATCAACAACAGCAACATACCAGCAAGTAAGGCGGTTAGTTTCATACGTACCGAGGGTTTTGTTACAACGAAGTCCTTTGTAAAAACTGTAGGGGTACTTTGATGGACTGGCGCTTCTTCGTGGTCAGGATTTTCTCGAAAGCCTCGCCCAGACGCGCCCGGTTGGTACCAATGACGGAAATGCCACCGGCCAGCAGCTCTTTGTAGCCTTGCTCCTGAAAAGAAAGTACCCCCACCTGACGGCCCAGCTCCCACTGCTTTCCATGAACCTGCTTGATAATGACAGGCAAATCGGTATCGTCAAATACCAGGTAGGCTTTCCGTTTTTGGATTTCCTCTTGCTCAAAGCCATCCAGCACCTGGTAGCGAATACCCCGTATGCGGCAGAAATGATTTAGAACCTGGTACCAGGTGGCATCTACGTACTCGTGGTCGGAGGTCACGAGCGACAGACCATCGTATTTCTTGAATAAGTGCTCCTGCTGAAGGAGAGTCACCAGGAGCTCATCTCCGTCCAGGCAATTGATACTCGAGCCACCACCTGCTATGACCGAAGCATGTGCGTCCAGGAGCACCAGCTTCCCGGCCGGAATTTTTTTGAGGAGTTTCTGTACTTCGGCGTTCTCGCCCAGGTGATGGGGCATCACCACGTAGTAGTTGTAGTTACCCAGCTGGTTTTCCAGTATTTCGCAGAATGTCTCGGCGTGGTAGTGGTACTGAAACAAGTCGAGCTTATCGCGCCGGTCCAGCCGCCCGGCCAGTTCGTTATAAAGCATCCGGTTGCTCTCGCTCACGTGGCTTACCAGCAGCAGAATACGACGGTAGGCTTTTTTACCCATCACAAAAAACCCCTTACGGTAGCAAGCCGTGACGTGGCCTTGTTTTTGCAAAATACCGTAGGCTTTTTCCACCGTAGCTCGGGCCAGCAGGTACTCCTCGCTCGTTTCGTTAATAGAAGGCAGGCGGTCGCCGGGCTTCAAGAGGCCCCGCTCAATGCCCGCCACCACACTGTTGACGATCTGTAAAAATTTAGGGGTTTTGGCCTTTTCGTCGATCTGTAAGTAGGAAATGGGAAAACGGGTCGTAGTGTACATAAGTAAGGCAAGGTTAGGACGTTCGCACCACGCTCACTCACAGCCAAACCATAGCCAGTACCATCATTACCAGGAGCAAAACCATCAGGAGGGCTTCGTAAATATAGCTTTTGTAGGTAGGCAGCTTACGAGAGTACAACCGGATTTTAGTGGCAAACTCAGCAAAGGCTTTGGGCACGGTCATGGCTGAAATGGGCTGTACGAAAGTACCCGTTATCCTTGGGAATGACTTGGACGAATTTTGCAAAAACCTGGACAAATCTCACAAAGCGCGCCTTCAGCCGCTCTTTTCACGGGCAGCGTATTCATGGCTTGTCCAGGAACAAGAATTCCCCGCCGCAAGGAGCAGGGAATTCTAAAAACAGCTGGGTAAAGTACCCTAGTACCCTGCGTTTTGGCTTACGTTAGGGTTGAGGTCCGTTTCGCCGGTTGGGATCGGGTAGAGCGTGTGGCGGGCCGGGTCAAACGAAATGTCGTTCCGTACGGAGCTCCAGTCCCAGCCCGCCAGGTTAATTTTTCCGCCCAGGTGCCAGCGGCGTAGGTCCAGCCAGCGAATGCCCTCTTCACCCGCCAGCTCACGCAACCGCTCGGCCCGAATCCACTCCATAATCTGGGTGCGGCTGGTTTCGGCGGTACTGAAATTGGCCGGGGCGGTACCCCCGGCTACCATCGTACGGGCGCGCGTCCGGATCTGGTTAACGAGCCCGATGGCCTCCGTCGTTGATCCACCCGACTCCACCAGAGCCTCGGCTTTGAGCAGGAGTACATCGGCGTAACGCAGAATGCGCGGATTATTGACCGAGGCCACGTCCGACTGTGACTTCTGGTCGCCGGTATTCCAGTACTTGTTGAATACCTTGGTGGCCGGGTCCAGGGTGATGAGCCGTCGTGGATCGCCGGGCTCGAAGGCATCTACCAGCTTCTGGGTAGCTAAGAACGGGGCTCCTCCAAACAGGGTATAATGGTTTTCGTAAAAACCCCAGTAGGTGGAGGTAGAGCCTACGCCATTGGCTTCGAAGTCGTTGGGCAACCAGGGGTTGTCACCGCCGCCCGGCTGGGAAGCCTGGTATTCAAAGAGCGACTCCGCGTTGTTTTCTTCGCGTACGTCAAAGTTGCTCCGGAAATTCGGCATCAGGCTCAGGCCCGACAGGGCGTTAAAGGCCATGATTGCCGCTGTATAATCGGCAGTATTGCCGGTTACGGAAGCCCTAAAAACCAGCGCTTTGCCTAGCATACCGTTGGCGGAGTTGCGCGTGACGCGGCCCCGGTTACTGCCATCCCAGGTGGTAGGCAGGGTGGCAGCGGCCTCCGTAAAATCGGCAATGGCCTGGTCGAGCAGGGCCGTGCCGCTGGAGCTAGGCTGGGTAATTTCCTCGGCCGACTGAATGCGTTTCGTGATCAGCGGTGAAGTGCCAAAGTAATTCCAAAGCAGAAAATTGGCATAGCCACGCAGAAAAAGTACCTCACCCCGAAACCTATTCTTGCGCTCGGAGCTACTGATCACGCCACTTTCCTGCTCCAGCTTTTGAAGGACGGTATTGGCACGGTTGATCAGTTGGTAACTTACCCGGTAAAACGTGTTGATGGTACCGTTGGCCGGTTGCAGGGTACCGAAGATTTCGAACGGCACGGTGCCCGAAGTGGTGATGTCGTCGCCGGGCAGTAGCCAGAAACCGTGCAGCCAGCTACCGCCTGCGTACCAGTAGTAGTCGGTAAGCTTGGCGTAGGTACCTAGTACGGCCCGGTTGAAATCGTCTTCTTCCGTAAAAAAAGACGCTTCAGTAGGCGTGAGCGGCTGCAAATCCAGGCGCTTTTCGTTGCAGCTTGCGTAAAAAAGCAGCATCGACAGGACCAGAGCAGCTAGGGTAATGGTACGTTTTTTCATGGAGTACGGGAAAAATATTTTCAAAAATTGAAATTCAGGGTCAGAAAGTAGCCGAAAGGCCCACGGTCACTGACCGAACCGGCGGAATCAGCGCCCCGCCGCGATCGGCATCCTCGGGATCGAGACCGGTCCAGGGCGTAAGCACAAACAGGTTAGTACCTCCTACGTACAGCCTCAGTCCGTTGATAAAGCCCACCGAGCGCGTGAGCGAAGCCGGGAGCGAGTACCCCAACTGCACATTTTTGAGCCGCAGGAACGCGGCGCTCTCCACAAAGCGATCCGAGAAGCGGTTGTTGCCAGCCGGATCGGCCCGCACCGCGCGCGGCATGGTGGCGGAGGGGTTCTGGGATGTCCAGCGGTCCAGGGTCGTGGTCCATTGGTTGGAGCCCGTGCTAGACATGTTCTCCCCCGAAGCCCGCGCCGAATTGTAGCGGTACACGTCGCCGACACCCTGGAAGAAAACCGACAAATCAAAGCCTCTGTAATTTGCTCCCAGGCTGACGCCGTAGTAGTAGCCCGGAATAGTGCGCCCCAGCAGTGTGCGGTCGTTGGAGTTGACCACGCCGTCGGGCTCCTCGGAGCGTGGTTGTCCCGCCTCGGCAGGATCGCCGTAGACATCCTGAAAGTACATATCGCCGGGCTGGAAATTATTGTTATTATTGCCGTCTGAGTACTGCGCCCGCCAGGTGTCGATCTCGGCCTGGTTCTGAAAAACGCCCCCTACTTTATAGCCCCAGAGGTAGTTCATAGGCTGCCCTACTTCGATGCGCCCAAACTCGCCTCCAAAGGGCTGATCCTGAAAAGTTTTTTCTACCCGGTTGTCAACGGTGGTGAGGTTGGCCGAGAGGTTGTACTGGAAGACATTGCCGATTTTGCCCAGGTACCCCAGTTGCAGCTCAAAGCCTTTGTTCCGAACGGAGGCAATGTTCAGGATAGGCTGGTTTTGGTTCCCTACGCTGGCGGGCAGGTTAGCGGCTTGCAAAATACCGCTCGTCAGGCGGTTGTAGTACTCCACGGTGGCCGTCAGCCGGTTGTTAAAAAAAGCGCCATCGATCCCCAGACTGAACGTCTCGCCGACCTCCCACGACAGGTCCTCGACGGGAAAATCCAACAGCGCGACGCCGTTGATGAGGTTGCCGACGCCGTTGCCATTGCCGGAGCCCAAGGCGTAGTCGGGCGAGTTGGCAACTAGGGACAGGAACGCAAAGGAACGGGTTTCCTGATTTCCGAGCTGTCCCCAGCCAGTACGGATCTTAAGGTCACTAATGGCCGTCAGTGATTTCATAAACGGTTCCGCACTGAGCCGCCAGGCCGCCGATACCGCCGGGAAAGTACCCCAGCGGTAAGCGGGCGCAAAGCGGGAGGCCCCATCGCGCCGAACGGTGGCGTCGAGGTAGTACTTGTTGTTGTAATGATAGCTGAGACGCCCCAAGTACCCTTGCAGCGCGTTAATATCCCGCAGCGAGCCACCGTTGGAATACGGAATAACGCTGTTGACGTTTCGGAATTCGGGTTGGCTAAACTGAATTTGCGTGGACGAAGCCGATACGAAGTCGTAGGTGTAGCACTGGTCCATGGCGTTGAAGAGCAGGTCGAGGTGGTGCTCGCCGAATACCTTGGTGTAGTTTACGCTAAACTCCTTGACGATGTTGGCGTTGCGGGCGTGGCGTTCGCCGTAAGAGCCTTTGGAGGTACCGTTGCCCAGAGCGTAAGGGTTACCGGGTGTTTGCGAAAACAAGTACCCGTCAAAAGCGCTCCAGTCGTTCCGGCGGTTGTAGAGCCAGTCTACGCTTAGGGTACCTTTCACCTTCAGGCCGGCCAGGGGTTCTACCTGAAAAGACGCGCTTCCCATGTTTCGTAGCAGGTAAAATCTCCGATCGAACGTTTGCCTGGCTCCGAACCCGTTGGCGTTGGTTTCGGGTCCCCAGAGTAGGTTTACGGGCCCGTCGAACACAAAAGGCGGAATAGATTCCAGGTACTGGGGGCGCACGAAGTTCTCGATCACCTGCCCCAGCGCGGGGTTGGGCGCAAAAGTGGCTGATATGGAAGGAGCGTAGCCGTAAGGACCATTGGGGTCGTAGATGGGCTGCCAGGGTGATGTTTCGGCGGCGTACCGCAGGTCGTTGGGGGTGTTGGCTTCGGCTTCGGAATACGTGAGCCGGTAGGTTACACCCGCCGAAAATAGCTTGGAAATTTTGGTATCCACGTTGGTCGCCATCGAGTAGCGTTTGAGCTGATCGCCAATGAGCGCACCCGCCGTGCTGGTATATCCGCCGGAGACGTAGTAGCGGGTGGCCTCATTGCCGCCCGAAATGCGCAGGCTGTAATCGGTATTGGCCGCGTTCCGGTTGATGAGCGGCGTCTGCCAGTCTACCGTTTCTCTATTTCCGAGGTAGCGTGGATTGGCCGGGCTGAACTCGGCGGGTAGGTTGGCGGCTTCGTTGACATTGTTGGCATAAGCCTCCTGGTACAAGCTCGTAAACTGCGGAACTGTCAGCAAGTCAAATCGCTTCGCTACGTTTTGAATGCTATGAGAAACCGAAATATCTACCTTCGGGGCGCCCCGAGCCCCTTTTTTGGTCGTGATCAGAACTACGCCATTGGCGGCCCGTACGCCATAAATGGCCGCCGCTGAAGCGTCTTTCAGTACCGAGATGGACTCGATGTCGTTGGGATTGATCATGGAAAGTACATTGACCGGCCCCCGGATGTCAGCCACGACCGAGCCACTGGAGCCATCGGTACCGGCCCCATACTCGGTGAGAGGAATCCCGTCTACCACATAGAGCGGCTCGGCGTTTCCGAAGGTACTTACCCCCCGAATACGGACCTGAGGCCGGGCAAAAGCGCTTCCTCCCGGAGTAGAAACAAAAACGCCCGGCATCCGGCCCTGCATGGCCAGCTCGGGAGCCTGCGCTACACTTTTGCTGATTTCATCGGCCGACACCGTCGAGATAGCGCCCGTAAGGTCTTTTCGCTCCCGCGAGCCGTAGCCAATCACCACTACCTCGCTTAGTACTTTTTCGTCGGGCGAAAGGGCAATGGTATAGTCGGAGGCGTTGGTCAGTTCGATTTCCCGTGGCTGGTACCCCACAAACGAAATAACCAGCCGCCCCGTAGCGCCCACGCCTCCCAGCGTAAAACGCCCCTCCGCGTTGGTAGAGGTACCTTGGGTGGTACCGGCCAGAGTAACGGTAGCCCCGGGCAGCGGGGTATTTTCGCGGAGGTCGGTGACGAGGCCGCGAATGGTTCGGTCCTGAGCATAGCTTTCGCCAGTCCATAAAAGCGACAAGCCTACCAAGACTAGTATAAACTTTGCCCAACCTAAAGGGAGATTTGCTTGCATACTTTTCTACTTTTACGTCGTACGATAGAATAATTTCAAGCAAAGCTGTTATTTAAATAAGGAAACTCTGTCCTAGCCTGTCTTAGGAAGGAAGGAGACTAAAGTACGCACGATATGAAAGGGTGGTATGGGATGGTACTTTTAGGCATGGTAAGCATAGGAGTCCGCGCGCAGATTTCCTTTGAGCACCTAACTACGTCCGACGGCTTGTCGCAGAGCTCGGTGTTTGATCTCTTGCAGGATCAAAAAGGATTTATGTGGTTTGCCACCACCGACGGGCTCTGCCGCTACGACGGCTATACCTTCCGGGTTTTTCGTAGCCAGCCGCAGCAGCGCACGAGCCTTTCGGGCAACAACCTGTCTGCCCTTTATGAAGATAGCCATGGTACCTTGTGGATAGGTACCCGTAATCAGGGACTAAACCGCCTGCGGCCCGACGGCGAAACCTTTGATCGGCAGCCGGTCGGTGAGGAATTGGCCAAAGCCACCATTCGCTGCTTTCAGGAAGATGCGCTGGGTAACCTTTGGATAGGTACCTCCGAGTCGGGATTATATGTATTAAGCCCGCACCAGGAGCTACGAGCCTTCAAGCCCGAGCTAACCGCCCCCCGCATCAATGCCGTATTTCGCGATCCGCAAAATCGCCTTTGGTTTGGGCTGGATGGGCACCTGATGCTTCTAGACCCGGTTACCCGGCAGCATCAGCTTTTTGCACTACCCCCTGCTTCTCAGGCCGCCCATCAGCACAATGTCATCAACGCCATCTACCAGGACCAGCGGGGGCGGCTCTGGGTAGGTACCAACGGCAACGGCCTCTTTCAGTTCGATTATCCCAACCGGCGGTTTGAGCGCTGGCTGTATGACCCGGCCGTTTATGAGAAAAACAACATGATCATGCACCTGGCCGAAGACCGGCACGCCAACCTCTGGGTATGCACCGACTACGGTATTTACTTCTGCCCCAAGGGTGAAATTTCCCAACGGCAACACCTGCTGCCGGGCGAAGCTACCGAAAGTACCCTTTCCACGCATGCTACCAAGAAAATGCTCTGCGACCAAGACGGCAATGTATGGGTAGGTACCTGGGAAGGGGGCGTGAATGTAGCCTACGCCCAGCCCGAGCTAATCTCCACCTTTGAATACAAACCCCACAATCCGCTAAGCCTGCTTGCTCCCAAAGTAGCAGCGGTGTGTACAGACTCCGCCGGAGGTACCTGGCTGGGCTCCATAAAAGGGCTGACCTACCTCAGCCCGCAGGGTAGTTTGCGGCACTTTACGGTTCAGAATTCGGCCATCGCCGACAACGACATCAACTGCCTGCTCCGTACGCCTGGTAATCGAATCCTAATAAGTACCTGGAACGCGGGCTTTGATCTCTTTGACCCTGCCTTGGGTACCTTCCGGCACTTTGAAAAAGAGCTGGGCCGCAGTAAGTCAATCCGGACCTTCGCCCCCGCGCGCGACGGAACCATTTGGTTAAGTACCCAAGAGAACCAGCTGTTCAGGCTGGATGAAAAGAAAGGTACTTTGACGGAGGTAGATCTTCGTTTTATCCCCCCGGCGGTGCGGGCGATGGGGTTTGTCTCCCTGCTCGAAGATTCGTACGGAAATCTGTGGCTGGGCACCTATTCCTCCGGCCTTCTGTGCTGGAATCTGAAAAGCGGTAAGGTACTTCATTTTGTCCATAAGGCTCACAAGCCCCAATCACTTCCCGACAACGCCATTTCTACGCTTTTTGAGGATTCCCAACGGCGCCTGTGGGTAGGTACCAGCAACGGGGGCATTGGTCTGTATCAACCCGCTCAAAAGCAATTTGCGCACTATACCACCCGCGAAGGACTACCCAGTAATAACATAGCCAGCCTTATTGACGACAAAGCGGGAAGACTATGGATAAGTACCAATGGGGGGCTTTCCTGCCTTGATCCTAAGACAAAAAGCATCCAGAATTTTTTGGAAAGTGACGGGATTCTGGGCCCTGAGTTTATCTCCGACGCCTGCGCCAAAGCTCCCGACGGAGCGTTACTTTTTGGCAGTATGCGTGGGTTGACGCGGTTCCGGCCCGAAGAACTCACGCGTCTCCGCCCGGCTCCCCCCGTGTATCTGACCAGCCTGAAGCTCTTCAACCGGCCCGTCTCCGCTCGTGACCCCCAGGCACCATTCCGTACCGACCTGGCCACCAGTCCGCCGATCACGTTGCATCCTTCCCAGTCGGTGGTGACGCTAGAGTGGGCGGGGCTGGCTTTTCAGAAAAACAAAAATATCCACTATGCCTACCTGCTCGAAGGCTTTGATACTGATTGGAACTACGTAGGGACGACCCGCTCGGCCACCTACACCAACCTGGACCACGGCCAGTACCGTTTTCAGGTAAAGGCGTCAGTGGGGAATGACGCCTGGAGTACACCGTTGGTAGTACGCGTGGAAGTGCTTCCGCCCTGGTACAAAACCTGGTGGGCCTACTTGCTTTATCTTAGCCTTTTTGTGGGAATTTTACTGGCATTGCGCCAAACGCTCCTTACGCGCGAGCGCCTGAAAGCCGACATTCGGATTCGGCAGATTGAAGCGGATAACATCAGAGCCCTGGACGAAGCTAAAACCGGCTTTTTTACCAATATATCCCACGAGTTTCGAACCCCGCTGACGCTCATTATCACCCCGCTGGAAAAACTTCTGGCCAACACCACCCTCGACGAACGCCTGGCGCACCAGGCCCGGCTGATGTACCGCAACGCCAACCGGCTCCTGCGCCTGATCAACCAGCTACTCGACCTAGCCAAGCTGGAAAGCGGTAGCCTGACGCCCGACATAGCGCCGCATGAGCTGGTGGGGTTTGTGGAGCGGATTGTGCAATCATTTGAAGAATGGGCCGAAACCAAGGGTATTCAGGTGCTTTTCAAAGCTAATTTTGACGCGTACGAAGGGTACTTTGACGTGGATATGCTCGAAAAGATTGTGTACAATTTACTCTCCAACGCCTTTAAATTCACCCCCGATCAAGGGGAGATTCGGGTCACGCTGACTATACAGGCCCCAGAGACTGTCACGCTTAAAGTAGAGGATAGTGGCATGGGTATGGCGGAGGAGCACCAAGCACACATTTTCGATCGTTTTTATCAGATCAACGGAGAAAATAAACCAAAGAAACTAGGGAGCGGCATCGGCTTGGCCCTCACCCGCGAGCTGGTAGAGCGGCTCGGCGGTACGATCCGGGTAGAAAGTCACCTACAGGCTGGCACTACCTTTACCGTGGTACTTCCCATCTGTTCGGAAGCTTTTCCGCCGGAGTGGCTGTCCGAAAGTCTCCCCCTTGCAAGCCGGGCTTCGGTCAATCGCCTGCCCATGCTGCCGACCTCCGACTACCTCGAAAAGTCGCCCGCGAAGTCGCTGCCTTCGGTACTGGTGGTGGAGGACAACGAAGAGTTGAGGCAGTACCTTTTGGAAACCCTGACGCAGCACTACCATGTTTTTGCGGCCGCTAACGGCCGGGAGGGTTTCGCAATGGCAAAAAAACACCTCCCCGACCTGATCATTTCCGACTGGCTCATGGACGAAATGGACGGTGTGGAGCTTTATCAGGCGCTTCGCACCGACGAAACCACCAACCACATTCCGTTCATTTTGCTTACTTCCCGCTCGGCCCGGCAAAGCCAGCTTCAGGCCCTGGAAACCGGCATGGACGATTTTATCTCGAAGCCCTTCAACCTGGAATTACTGGAACTGAAAATCAAAAATCTAATTCAGAACCGGAAAGTTCTTCGGGAAAAATTTAGTCGACATTTTCTACTGCAACCAGCGGAGGTTCACCTTCTGCCCGCCGACGAACAGTTTGTGAAAAAAGTAACGGATGTGGTGGAGCATCACCTGGACGACCCGCACTTCGACGTAGAAAAATTAGAAGAAGCCCTCAACCTGAGCCGGATGCAGCTGTATCGCAAGCTCAAGAGCATTACTGATTTTTCGGGTGTTGAGTTTATTAGGTACCTACGCCTGCAAAGAGCCCGGCAATTACTTTCGAGCCAGCAATACAACGTCTCGGAAGTAGCCTACCAGGTGGGGTTCAACGATCCGGCCTATTTTAGTCGATGTTTTAAAAAGCAGTTTGGCCAATCGCCCCAGGATACGCTAGGTACCCGCGCTTAATAGGGGTACTTTCGGCACATTGCATCGGTGGTCTTACTTGCATTTGGCCAAAACTACCTCGGCTAGTTTTTTGGCCAGGGCTTTGTTTTCTTGCGGGTCGGCACTTACATCGGCATAGATCCGGAAGACGGTTCGGCCCTTCAGGACGATCAAGGCACGATCCATAGCATCCCAAGCGGCGGCATCGCCTATGCCTTCGAAAGAATCAAATTGGGCCATATCGGTCAGGCTGCCTCCCAGGGTATTGCCCGCTTTCTTTTCCGTATCTGATAATTTCTTCCCGTCGTCTTTGGTGTGTTTTTCGAGGCCTTCCTGCATGGCTTCTCGCGCTTTCACTTTTTCTTCTTCGGTGAGGGTCCGGTACGAAGACTTAAAAATGTTTAGTGCGTTTTGATCGGGCTTGTACTGGGATATATCCCCCACACCCAGCCGGTTGTGGGAAGGTACCTCCATCGTACGGTCGCCTATTTTTAGCTTGCGGATTCGCTCGCTGGGCCAAGTGTAGATCGCTTGCTGGTAATTTACGGGCGCGTACTTTGTTTCGTACTTATAGGTAGCTTTGGACAAATCCTCCGGGAAGTGTTGGGCTATTTCATCCTTGGTGAGTAGCTGGTCCAGCCGGGTCTGGTACTCAAACAGGCATTGTCCGTCCGCCTCGGAGGAAGCCGAATTGGATTTTTCGGCAACCGCAGTGGCGGTGTTCTCCGCCGTGGTGTTATCGGAAGTAGCTGGCTGACAGCCCCAAATTACAAGGCCTAGAAAAGCCGCAGAAATAGTGCGTTTCATCAATACTAAGGGGTCAAGGTTTGAAGTTCTTTTTACATCCTGCAAGCTGGTCGTGAATGCTCAAATGTAAAAGTACCACCTATCGAATCTACGCTCTAGCCTGATTTCCGGGCGTAGTAACTTAGTAGTTGGGCTGGTTGGCATTAAACTTTAAGGCTTGTGAGGTGTCAAAACTACCAGTTAGAAACCAATTGTAAAAAGCCATGAAGAAAATGATGATGCTGATGGTGGCCCTGGGGCTGCTATTTACCGGTTGTGCTACGTCCACCACGTCTACAACCCAACGCGACGACCGGCGCAATGAACAACGCGATGACCGGCGTAACGAACAACGCGACGACACCCGCCTGGCCAACAACCTGGATCGCTACGCGGGCGAGCTGAATTTGTCCACCCGGCAGGTACGGCAAATGAAGCAGATCGACCGGAAGTACGACCGGAAAATAAAAAGAGTAGCGGCCAAGAAAGGCTCTAAACGCGCCGAGCAGCGTCGACTTCGGGAAGAAAAGCAGGAAGAAAAGCTGAGCGTACTCACGCCCGAGCAGCACCAAAAGCTCCGTTCGCTGGTAGATCGCCGTCGGCCGTTCCGGTCGCGGCGCGGCTAAGTACCCAAGTCTTTGTACATAAATAGGTCAAGTACCCTGAGTCAAAAAGTTTTCTTGGCTCAGGGTACTTTTGTTTACTGGCGGGGCCGCTCTTGCAGGATGGTGCTACTGAGCCTGGTCAGCTCGATCTCGGCCAGCTTGGCGTTGTACTGGGCTTCGATCAGCCGCGTTTCGGCGGCGATGGTATTGCGCTGGACTTCCCGAAACTCATAGGGCGTTGAATTTCCGACCCGGTAGCGCTCAAACGCAATGTCCACGTTTTGGCTGGCGATCTTGAAATTTTGCTCTTCCAGGTCTACGAGTTGCAGGCTGTTCTGGTAGTTGGAATAGCTCTGCTGTAAAGCCGCCAGCAGCTGCGTCCGCAAATCGGACTCCTGATCTTCGTTGATGAGCGCGTTGATCCGGGCGTTCTGGATACGGCGGCGCTGGTTGAAGCCATCAAAAATATTCACCGACACCCGCGCGCCGTAGCTCCACACGTCGTTGCGGGCGTTTCGTATCCCAAAGCCGGCCTGGTTGTTGGTGGTGTTGTAGTTGAAGCCCCCCAGCAGATCCACCTGAGGATACATCTGGGCCGTCAGTGCTTTTACGTCCAGTTCGGCCAGGCGGCGTTGTTGGGCCGCCAGTACCAAGTTGGGGTTCTGGCTCAGCATGGACTGGCGCAGGTCGTCAATGACGAAGTCACGCCGGAAGATAATGGTATCCGGCACCATGTAGTCTTCCGACGGGTTGCGGGCCAGGAGCGTATTCAAGTCTATTTTGGCGTTGCGAAATACCTGTACCTGAGCGATAAGCGCGGCTGTATCGCTGTTATAATCTACCTGGGCGTTGATGTAATCTACCTTGGAGCCCGCACCTACTTCGTAGTTGGCCTTGAGTAGCTCCAGCCGGTCTTTGGAAATGCCGAGCGCATTTTGCAAAGCGCGTACCCGCTGGTACTCCCGCACGATCTGGTAGTACACGGAGCTAATCTGGGCTACGGTGTTCTCAATGGTGACCTTCGCGTTGGACCGCCCCGCTTCTTCCAGCTGCCGCAGCCGATCGGCCGCCACGAACATGCCCAGGCCGTCGAAGATGGTCCATACCAGCGAGCCCCCGGACGAGGAGTTGTTGTTGTTAACGCCCCGGCGGTCCAGCGGCGGCTGCAACTCATTGAAGAACTCCTGCCGCAGGTGGCTGGACGAAAAGTTCTTCTGGGCAATCCCGGCTAAACTCGGCAGAAAACCCGCATTCCCCAGCGTGTTGTCGTTGATGGCCATCTCTACCCTCCTCTGCGCAATACGTATGGAGTAGTTGTTTTCGAGGGCCACCGCAATGGCTTTCTCTAACGTGAGCTTCTCCTGAGCCTTTCCGCTCGTCAGCGTAACCAGCGCTAACACGAGCGATACACAAATCCTTCTAAATAGCATAGCAACAGATAAAAAGGGGTTTCAAATGTTTATTCAGTTTTGCGGGTTTATACAATTATTTTATCTTTCAAATCCTAAGTACCTGGCTGACTTGATTATTTTATAAAACAATCTCAAATCTACAACCTACTTGCGTGTATGTACAACATTTTACGGCTACTATTCCTAAATATTATTGTATTTGTTTCCGGTTGTCGGGTACGTACCTCCGTTGACCTCATCGTCCACCACGCGCAAGTCTACACCGTTGACTCTTCTTTTACCATTCACGAAGCCTTTGCCGTTAAAGACGGGCAGTTTCTGGCGGTGGGTACCTCGGCAGATATTCTCAGAGAGTACGAAGCCGATTCGGTAGTGGATGCCCAGGGCAACGCCATTTATCCCGGTTTCTACGACCCCCACAGCCACTTTTTGGGCCTGGGACAAATGCTGGACGTCGCAAACCTGGTAGGTACTTCGTCTTACGAAGAGATTATTGAAAAACTAAAAGCCTTTCGGCAGCAAAATCCCGACCAGGCCTGGCTCATTGGCCGGGGCTGGGACCAGAACGATTGGCCCACGAAGCAATTTCCGGACAACAGACGGCTCGACGAAGCCTTTCCGGATGTACCGGTTTTTATTACCCGCATCGACGGCCACGCCGCCCTGGCCAACTCCAAAGCCCTGCGCCTGGCCCGGATCAGCGCCAGTACCCGAACGGACGGCGGCCTGGTAGAACTACGAAATGGCCAGCCCACGGGTATCCTGATCGACAACGCCATGCAGTTTGTGCGCCTGGTGATTCCCCGCCCTACGGTTGAAGAGAAGAAAGAAATGCTGCAAGCCGCCGAAAAGGCCTGCCTGGCCGTGGGCCTTACCAGTGTATCCGACGCCGGCATCGACCGGCCCGACATCGAGCTCATTGACCAGATGCACCGCGAGGGTACTTTGAAGATACGCGACTACGCCATGATCAGCGTGAGCCCTACCAACCTGGACTACTACCTGCCCAAAGGTACCTACCAAAGCGACCGGCTCACGGTCGCTTCGTTCAAGATCTACGCCGACGGCGCGCTGGGCTCGCGCGGCGCTTGCCTGCTCGCACCCTACGCCGATTCCCCCACCAGCGGCTTTTTGCTGGCGAGCCCCGCTGAGCTCGACGATTTTATCTCGCGGATTGCCAAAAGTACCTTTCAGGCCAATACCCACTGCATCGGCGACTCGGCCAACCGGCTGGTGCTGGACCTCTACGGCAAGTACCTCGGAGGCGCTAACGAGCGCCGCTGGCGCATCGAGCACGCCCAGGTAGTGGCCCCCGACGATGTACCCAAATTTGGTACCTTCAACGTCATCCCGTCGGTACAGCCTACCCACACCACCTCCGACATGTACTGGGCCGGGGAGCGGCTGGGCCCTGAGCGCGTCCGGACGGCCTATGCTTTCAAAGACCTGCTGCAACAAAATGGTTTGATCGCGTTCGGGAGTGACTTTCCGGTAGAAGACATCAATCCGCTCTTCGGCTTTCACGCGGCCGTGGCCCGGGTAGATGCCAAAGGGTACCCACCGGGCGGTTTTCAAAAAGAGAACGCCGTAAGCCGCCCCGACGCCCTGCGCGCCATGACGATCTGGGCGGCCTATGCCAACTTTGAGGAGAAAAAACGCGGAAGCATTGAAGTCGGCAAGCTGGCCGATTTTGTGATGCTGGAAAAAGACATTATGAAAATCCCCGAGAACGAACTCCGGGCGGTACGGGTACTTCGGACGGTCATTGGCGGGGAAACCCTGTATGGGCGGTAGGGCAGCCGCTTTACAGGCACCTTCAAACTCTTTTTTTAACAAATTGAAGACTCATGCAAAGTACCTTACGCAAAAAAATACACCAGGCCCTTACCATCAGCCGGACCAAAAATCATCCCTACGCGCTGGATGTGAACCTGTTTATTTTCGGGCTCATTTTTCTTAATTCGCTCGCCATTATCCTCTACTCGGTACCCAGTATACAGGCCTACCCCCACGCGGAAGAATTTTTCTATGCCTTCGAGGTGTTTTCGGTATCGGTATTCAGCCTGGAGTACCTGCTCCGGCTGTGGTCCTGCGTGGAAGACGCCCGCTACCGTCATCCGATCCGGGGACGGATCAAGTTCGTTTTCTCGGCCTGGTCCCTGATTGACTTACTGGCCATAGTACCTTTCTACCTTTCTTTTTTTACCGCCGGTTTCGGCCTGATCCGGATCTTACGTATTCTGCGGCTGATCCGTCTCATTCGGTTTAGTCGCTATTCCCAGGCTCTGAATATGATCAGGAAAGCCATCGAGTACACCAAGGAGGAGCTGGTACTCAGCTTTACGTTTGTTCTTTTTGCGGTACTGATCGCTTCCAGCATCATTTATTACCTCGAAAATCCCGTCCAGCCGGAGCTTTTTCCCAGCATTCCGGCCTCCATTTGGTGGGGCATCGTGACGATGACCACCGTGGGCTACGGCGACGTGTACCCGATCACTAACCTGGGCAAAATCTTTGGCGGGCTCATCGCCGTCATGGGAATTGCCCTTTTCAGCCTCCCTACCGGCATTTTTGCCTCGGGTTTTCTGGACCAGATCAATCAACGAAAAAAAGGAGAACAAAAAAAGATGAAATGCCCGCACTGTGGAGAAGAAATCCACGAAGAAGCCGAAACCCATCACTAGGTACTTTGGCGGAAGGTACTTTAACGGAAGATTTTGAAAACGTAAAAGTAATTCTTTTATAACGGGCTTATTTGAATACCAACTAAAAGAGAAAGAAGTACCTTCCCGGCCTCGTTCGACCAAAGTACTTCTTCCTCTGCTTTTATCAAGTACCGTCATAAAGTACCCTTGCCCGCCTAAAGTACCCCTACCTGAAAGGTACTTTGAGCAAAAGGCACCCAGCAAGTACCCCTTTAGTCTACCGATAAGAGCTCCAGCTGTCCGCGGCTCTCCTGCCAGGCCTTGATCACTTGCGTAAGCTGCTTGTATTCGATCAAAAAGCCATCGTGGCCGTAGAGTGAGTCGATTTCCCGGTAGACGGCATCCGGAATGTGGCGCGCCAACAACTGCTGCTCCACCACCGGAAACAGCATATCAGACTTGATTCCTACCACCAGCGTGTGGGCTTTTACCAAGCCCAGGGCGTGCACAATCCCACCGCGATTGCGACCTACGTTGTGCGAATCCATCACTTTGGTAAGCGTGTAGTACGAAAAGGCGTTGAAGCGTTTCACAAATTTGTCGCCCTGGTACTGCTGGTACGACGACGCCCGGAAATCGTCGGTTTGGTCGGGGTTGTCGCGGGCCTGGGTGAAATTGTAGGTGTCGTAGTTGCGGTAGGAAAGCAAGGCCACCGAGCGCGCCGCCTTCATCCCTTGCAGGCCCGCCTCCGGATGCTTGTCCTGCCAGGTACCATCCGCCTGGATGGCCATGCGCTGCGATTCGTTGAACGCCACGCCCCAGGACGAATGAACGGCGTTGGAAGCGATCAGAATCAGCTCCTCGAACAGCTCAGGTACCTGGATGGCCCATTCCAGCGCCTGCTGGCCACCCAACGACCCTCCGATGCCCACACGGATCTTCTTGATTTCGAGCTCCTGCCGCAGCAGGTCCATCGCTCCTACGATGTCCCGCACGGTTATTACCGGGAAGTCGTGGTAGTACGGCTGCCGGGTCTGGGCGTTGACCGACAGCGGACCAGTGGAGCCGTAGGCCGAGCCCAGTACATTGACGCAAATGATGTAGTGCCGCGCGGGATCAAAATGCTTGCCCGGCCCCACGAGCCCATCCCACCATTCGGCCGCATTGGCGCTGCCGGTGAGGGCATGGCACACCCAAATGATGTTATCATCGGCGGGGCTGCGGGTACCTAAGGTCATGTAAGACAGCTCAAAACCGGGCAACTCACGGCCTAATTCCAGGTTGTACGTATAAGAGTACTTAAAAATCTTTTTGTCGGGTTGCATACGTACCAGAGCACTAAAATGTGGCTTCCCGGCCGGACCGCTTGGTAGCCAACCGGGAAGCTATTATCAGGTTTTTTATGTATAGCAAAAACAGACTCTCACCTGCGTTTCGGCAGGTACCTGCTACAACTGAGCAAAAGCTTGTTCAAAATCCGCTTTGATATCGTCGATATGCTCAATACCGGTCGATACCCGCAGCTGCCCCGGCGCTACACCAGCCGCCTCGAGGCCCGTATCCGAAAGCTGCGAGTGCGTGGTGCTGGCCGGGTGAATGATCAGCGTCTTGGAGTCGCCCACGTTCGCCAGGTGGCTCGTCAGTTTCAGCGCGTTCACAAACTGGTCGGCGGCCTCTTTGCCCGCTTTCAGCTTGAAGGAAAGCACCGAGCCCGCGCCGCGGGTGAGGTACTTGCTGGCCAGCGCCTGGTACTTATTGCCGTCCAGACCGGGGTAGTTTACGTACTCTACCGCGGGATTTTCCTGCAACCACTGCGCCAGCTTGAGGGCATTTTCGCAGGCGCGCTCCACGCGCAGCGTAAGGGTTTCCAGGCCTTGCAACAGCAAAAATGAGTTGAACGGACTTTGCGAAGGGCCCCAGTCGCGCAGGCCTTCTACCCGCGCCCGGATGATGTACTGGATATTGCCGAAGGGACCGTTCTTTCCAAAAACATCATTGAATACCAGCCCGTGGTAGCTGGGCGAGGGGTCCGTGAACTGGGGGTACTTGCCGTTGCCCCAGTCAAAGGTACCGGCGTCTACGATCACGCCGCCCATGGTAGTGCCGTGCCCGCCGATCCACTTCGTAGCAGACTCCACAATGACGTGAGCACCCCACTTAATGGGCTGGCAAATGGCACCGCCCGCCCCAAAAGTATTGTCTACGATAATGGGTAAGTCGTACTTCTTGGCTAGCTGCGCAAAGGCTTCAAAGTCAGGAACGCTGTAACTCGGGTTGCCGATGGTTTCGAGGTAGATTGCCTTGGTTTTGTCGTCGATGAGTTTTTCAAAGCTCGACACGTCGTCGCCATTGGCAAAGCGCGCCTCGACGCCGATATTTTTAAATTGATTTTTGAACTGATTGAAACTACCCCCGTAGAGGAACGAGGTAGTTACGAAGTTATCGCCTACGGTGGTGATGTTGTTGATGGCCAAAAACTGAGCCGCGTGGCCCGAAGCCACCGCGAGCGCCGCCACGCCCCCTTCCAGGGCCGCCACGCGTTTTTCAAACACGTCGGTGGTAGGGTTCATGATGCGCGTATAGATATTACCGAACTCCTTCAAAGCAAAGAGGTTGGCTCCGTGCTCGGAGCTATTGAACGTGTAGGAGGTAGTTTGGTAAATAGGTACCGCCCGCGAGTTGGTGGTAGCGTCTATTTCCTGGCCCGCGTGTAGCTGGAGCGTTTCGAAGCGATAATCTGGCTGTGACATTGGTGGTTTAGAGATGGTTTAGTGTAGGAAATAAATACGAAAGTTCCGGATCGCGGAGTGCACAGGTACCTAGCAGAACGAGTCCTGTCCTGATCAGCAACGCATACAACACCCGTCCGGGGTCGCCGACGACCGGAATGAGAGAATGAAGCTTAAGGGGGTACTTTCCCCCTCACCTAGTGTACGTAAGGATCGACTTTTCATGCGCGTTTGAGTTTATATTCCCTAATGAATTAGGTGGGAGTTAGCACCTTGCCCCGGTTGCGCTTGGGGTAGGTTGCCAGAGGTTCGCTGAGCCCATTCTCTAGCCTCTTCTTTATAAATCAACCGCTGTGATACGTGAAGCAATTGACTTGATGCTGCAATATTACAGTTGGATCGTTACAAAACCAAACCTGCCCCTATTTTTATCATGGGGTCCCGTATCGGTGGTGGGACTTTTCCAGGTACTTTCCGTAAGATTTTCCTTGGAGAGCAAAAATTTAGCCATACCTTCACCCCTTCGTTTTAGGAAAGTCTTTTGATACAAAAATAGTCTTATTCGTCATGAAGCACGTGGGCATCGTAGGTGGTGGCATCAGTGGACTTTTTTCGGCCTACTACCTGCACAAGGCCGGTTGTGAGGTCACGGTTATTGAGCGGGGTACTTTTGAAGACGGCTGTTCTTTCGGCAACGCGGGCATGATTGTCCCGAGCCACATAGTACCTCTGGCGCAACCCGGTATGATCTCCAAGGGCTTGCGCTGGATGCTAAGCGCATCGAGTCCTTTTTACGTCAAGCCACGGCTCAACCTCGGCCTGCTGAAATGGGGGTACTTATTCTGGAAACATTCCACCGAAGCCCACGTACAGCGGGCCGTACCCATTCTGCGTGACATCAGTTTACTGAGCAAGCAGCTCTTCCAGGAAATGGCCATGCAGGGCGAGCTGGACTTTGGGTGGCAGGAAAAAGGCCTGTTCATGCTCTTTAAAGAAGCCGAAGCCCGGCATGAACTCACGCAGGAAGCGGCCCTGGCCAACCGCGCGGGGATCGAGACCCACCTGCTGTCCGAAGCAGAAGTACAGGCCCTGGAGCCCGAGCTACGCGTAACCGTGGAAGGAGCCCTGTACTACCCCGGTGACGCGCACATCAACCCTGCCAAACTGATCCAGGAGTTGCTGACCTACCTCCGTCGGCAGGGAGTTACCATTTTATCGGGTCAGGCGGTCCGGGATTTTGGGGTGAGCCATGGCAAGATCGAGAGCGTCGTTACCGACGGCGGCTCCTACGCTTTCGACGAGGTAGTAGTAGCCCTGGGGGCCTGGTCGCCGGTCATGACCGAGAAACTGGGCATTACCCTGCCCTTGCAGGGAGGAAAAGGATACAGCTTCACGCAAAGAAAAGTACCTCAGAACGTCACGGTACCGGCCATCATGCTAGAAGCCCGCGCCACGGCTACTCCCATGAGTGCCGACCTGCGCTTTGCCGGTACCTTAGAGGTAGTAGGCACAGACCTGTCGGTCAATATGAACCGTGTGCGGGGCATTGTGCAGTCCATCAACCGGTACTACCCGGACCTACCCGTAGCTGCGCCCGCTCCCGAGGAAGTGTGGCGGGGCCTCAGACCCTGTTCGCCCGACGGCCTCCCCTACCTTGGGCGCGTGGAAGGCTTCAAGAACCTGACCCTGGCTACGGGACACGGCATGATGGGCATCAGCCTGGGGGCTGGTACGGGCAAGCTAATATCGGAGCTGCTGACAGGTACCCCTACCAGCATGGATGTGACCCCTTTCAATCCGCGGCGCTTCGGCTAAGGCTGAAAACTACCGGCCTTCTTCGTTCAGGAGATCGGTATAATTCTTGATTAGTTTCAGCACCAGGTAGATCAGCCCGCTCACTCCCCCCATCACCAGCCAGTGCTCGTTGCGAAAGGAAACGTCGCCGTACGTAATAAATTCACCTACGGTATCGAAAACGAAGAAGAGTAAAAAAAGAGCCGCAAACCCATTCTTCTCCTGCCGAAGTACCTTCCGCACACTAAAACAAAGATTGGGGTTGCGCCACTGGCTGGGAAACGGGACGATCGCGGGCGTTTGAGCCGCCCATTTTTTGAAATCATCCCCAAATTTTTTGGCAATGTACTGCTCCTCCGCGTACATGATTCGTTCGTAGTAGAGCCAATAGGCCAAACTAAAGGCCGTGATAAACCAGCCATCCTGGGTGAGCATCGCTACGCCCAGCCACATAAAGAAATTTCCCAGGTACAGAGGATGGCGTACGATGGAATACATACCCGAGGTATTCAACTCGTCGGCCAGCTGGCCGTGTGTATTCCGACCGGACGTGTTCTTGGGAGTAAATCCAACCGTCAGAATACGCACCAATAGGCCCAGTAAGCCCACTCCCAGGCAAAAAAACTCGTAGCCATTGGCGGCAAAACTAGGGTTACGCGCTTTGGTTTCCTCCCATATCACAAAAGCATATACGCCTAGGCCCACGCCCAGCACAAGTACCGGAAGTACACTGCGGTACTTGAAAAGGAAGTTCCCCTGCTGATCAAACTCTTTACTTAGTGCCATAATTCGCTGTTTAGGGTTTATCATAATTCAGCAATATAAATAGATTATTTCAATAAGTTGATTCACCCATGCCCAAAAAAAGCGGCAGGTAGTTTACCTGCCGCTCAAGGGTACTTTGTTAGCCATTCATGCGGTCGGCGTTTTTTACTCCACCGCTTCCAGCTCCGGCTTAAAGGTAGGCTCTTCAGGACGCCCTTTGTAGTCGCGCGATAGGTACGAATATACCGCCGGAATGACGTAGAGCGTCAGGATGGTAGAAAATAACATCCCTCCTACCACCACGATTCCCATCGAAACCCGGCTTTCGGCCCCGGCTCCCAGCGCCAGCGCAATGGGCAGAATACCCAGAATGGTACAGAGGCTTGTCATCAGAATGGGCCGGAACCGCGATACCGCCGCGTCTACCACGGCTTCGGCTTTAGACAGGCCTTCTTCCTTGCGTTGGTTGGCAAACTCAACGATCAGAATGCCGTTTTTAGTCACCAACCCGACTAATACGATGATGCCGATCTGGCTGAATATATTCATGGTTTGGCTGAAGTCCCAGAGCGATAGCATGGCGCCGCAGACAGCCAAAGGCACCGTAAGCAGAATAATGACGGGATCGATAAAACTCTCAAACTGAGCGGCCAGTACCAGAAAAATCAGAATGAGCGAAAGCAGGAAGGCGAACAGGAGGCTGTTGGAGCTTTCCCGGAACTCGCGCGAGTTACCGTCCAGCGTCGTGGTGAAGGTATCATCCAATACCTCTTTTCCGATCCGCTCCATTTCTTCAATGCCGTCGCCCAGCGTAACGCCCTTGGCCATGTTAGCCGAGATGGTCGCGGAGATGTAGCGATTGAAACGCAGTAGCTGCGGCGGTGAACTTTGCTCGGTAAGCTTCACGAGATTATCCAGTTGCACCAGCTCTCCGTTTTTGCTCTTTACGTACAGCGAGCGCAGGTCCAGCAGGTCGTTTCGCTCCTTGCGGTCAATTTGTCCAATGACCTGATACTGCTTTCCATCCATGATAAAGTACCCAAATCGCCGACCGCTCAGCCCCAGCTGGAGCGTTTGCCCTACGTCCTGAATGGATACGCCCAGGCTCTGCGCTTTTTCGCGGTCAATCTCCACCCGAATCTCGGGTTTGGTAAATTTGAGGTTGGCATCAACCCCTTCCAGCTTGGCGCTGGCCTGCGCTCTTTCAAGTACCTTGGGCAGGAATTCCTTTAATTTTTCAAAATTCTGCGCCTGAATAACGTACTGAATGGGCTGGCCCCGCCCTCCCCCGGCGTTGATGGTCTGGTCTTGGGTAAAGAAAGAACGAGCTCCCGAAAACTGCTTGATCTTGGGCGTAAGATCATCGACGATCTCCTGCTGGCTGCGGCTACGCTGGGCGGGAGGAGACAACACGATGCGCGTAAAGCCCGAGTTGGTAGAAGAAGAGCCAAAGCCGGGCGATGTAATGGTGACAATCCCGGCGCGCTCGGTTGAGTCGAGCTCGTTGTAAATAAAACTACCCAGCTCGTCGATGTACTTCTGCATGTACTCAAAGGTAGCTCCCTCCTGCGCCACGCTGTTGATCCGGAAGTTGCTTCGGTCTTCGAGGGGAGCCAGCTCCGAGGGGATTCGGTTGCCGGTACCCAGGTAGTAGGTAATCCCCCCGAACACAATCACCATGACCCAAGCCAGCCAGCGGTGGTACATGAAGCTCCGCAGGGTACTTTCGTAGCCTTCTACCAGCCAGGTGAAGAAGGGTTCCGTTTTACGGTACAGCCACGGCTTTTTCTGGCGGTTCTTAAGGATTCGCGAGCTGAGCATGGGCGTCAATGTCAGGGAAACGAAGGAGGAAATAATGACGGCCCCGGCCACGACGATGCCAAACTCCCGAAACAGCCGTCCGGTGATTCCTTCCAGAAAAATAACGGGCAGAAAAACGGCCGTGAGGGTTACGGTAGTAGAAATAACCGCAAAGTAAATCTCCTTTGAACCCGTAAAAGCGGCCTGCATGGGAGGCATTCCCTCCTCGATTTTGACATAAATATTTTCAAGTACCACAATGGCGTCGTCCACGACGAGCCCGATGGCCAGTACAATACCCAAGAGTGTCAATACATTGATCGTAAAGCCAAAAAGGTACATCATGAAGAAAGTACCTATCAGGGAAATAGGAATGGCCGTGAGTGGAATAAGCGTTGAGCGCCAGTCGCGCAGAAAAATAAAGATAATGAGCGCTACCAGCATGAAAGCGATGAAGATGGTCTCTTCCACCTCCTGGATGGAGGACCGCACGAATTTGGTATAATCCGTACCCAATTCCACCGTAATATCGCTGGGCAAATCGCGGGAAATCACGGCCAGTCGCTCGTTCAAAGCGTCTACGATGGCAATGTGGTTGGCACCCGGCTGCGGAATCACGGCCACGGCCACCATCGGCACGCCATCGCGCTTCAGTAGAGTACGTTCGTTTTCCGGAGCCAGCTCGGCGTAGCCCACGTCTTTAAAGCGCACAATCCGGTTGCCTTCCTCGTAGATGATCATGTTGTCAAAATCATCGGTTGTGTGCAGCCGTCCCAGCGTCCTAACGGTCAGCTCCGTATTGGCACCTTCGATGCTTCCCGAGGGTAGTTCTACATTTTGGCGGTTGAGGGCCGAGGCGATGTCGAGGGAAGTAAGCCGGTAGGCGGCCATGCGGGCTGGGTCAATCCGCAAACGCATGGAGTACTTTTTCTCACCCCAGATCTGCACGCTACTCACGCCGGGGACGGTCTGGAATTTTTCCTTAAGCTGGCGCGTCACGATGTCGTTGAGGTCCAGCAAGGTACGTTGCTCGCTCCGCACGTTAACAAACCAAATCGGCGAGGCATCGGCGTCGGCCTTGGCCACAATGGGCGGATCCACGTCCGGTGGAAGTACCCGCTGGGCGCTGGATACGCGGTCGCGAACGTCGTTGGCCGCGGCTTCCATATCTACTCCCAGCTCAAACTCCACCGTAATGCTACTCCGACCATCCCGGCTGGAAGAAGAGAGCGTCCGGATGCCCGCGATCCCGTTGATGGATTCTTCGAGGGGCTCCGTGATCTGGGATTCCACAATTTCGGCGTTTGCTCCCGTATATACCGTCGTGACGGTCACCACCGGAGGGTCTACGCTGGGAAACTCCCGAACCCCCAGGTATAGAAAACCAATCGCCCCGAACAGCATAACGACCAGCGACATAACGATCGCCAGTACGGGACGCTTGATGCTTACATCTGACAAACTTGCCATGTACCTTTAAAATTTAAGCGTAAAAGATTCTAACGAATGCTCGGAGAATAAATTTCTTTAGAGCTGAGCTTCCACCCGGGCCAGCGGGCGATTGATAACCTCCCGAATTTCTACCGCTCCTTCGGGTTTTACCTGTAGAATTCCCGTCGTAATCAGCGTATCTCCGGCATTGAGCCCGCGGCTGATTTCCACCGTACTTTCTCCCCGCACACCTACTTCAACCACCTGAGGCTGCGCTTTTCCGTTGCGTACCACAAATACCTTGTGCCCATTTTGCTCCGGAATAACGGCCTCCGTAGGTACCGAAATAGCCATCCCCTTGGAGCCGATGATCAGCTCGATGCGGGCAAAAGATCCGGGTATCAATTCGCCTTTGGGGTTCGGGCTCAGCGCCCGCACCTGCAGCGTACGGGTTTGGGGGTCAATTTGCGGATCAATGGCGTAGACCGTCCCGTTGTGGGTACTTTCGGAGCTTTCGGTTTGGTAAATAATACGGCTATTGACCCGGATGTTATCGGCGTACTTCGCCGGAATGGAAAACTCTACCTTGGCCGGATTGACGCTCGTGAGCATGGTTACGCGGGTACTTGGAGTTATGTAGCTTCCTTCGCTCACGTACCTGAGCCCAATGCGCCCCGCAAAGGGAGCCCGAATGGTAGTTTTGGCCAGGAGCGCCGTAATATTTTCAATGTCGGCTTCGATGGTTTTCACCGAAGTAAGGCTAATGTCGTATTCCCGTTGACTGATGGCTTCTTTTTCCAGCAAACGCCGCTGCCGGAACTCATTATCCTCTGCCAGTTTTTTGCTGTACTCCAACTTTTTAAGCTGTGCCTGCAAATCATCGTCATTGATTTTTAAGAGGATAGTCCCTTTTTGCACGTTCTGGCCCTCGCGTAGGGATAGTTGGGTAATTTTGCCGGACACTTCACTCCGTATTTCCACTTCTTCGTTGGCCAGTACCGTGCCGGTTGTTTTGACTACTTCGTCCAGCCGGGCTGGCTCTACCACCATCACCGAAACAATGGCCTTGCCCCCACCGGGCCGCACTCCGGCAGCAGGCGCACCCGTGGTGGGCGCTTTCTGAAAATATTCTTTCAATCTGGGATAAAACACCAGTCCGAGAATAAATAGAAGAATTAATCCCGTGATTACCCTTTTGGTAATTGTAGTCATGAAATAATTAAAAGGAGGTTAGGTTGACTATAATAATTGGTTAAACAATTTTATGAAGATAGAAGTTTGGGAAGGCCTAAGTCTACTTTGTTTGTCAGCAAAAAAGGTTGCTGAATTCAGTTCAGCAACCTTTTTTGGTAAATAGTAGCAATCAAAAAGTGCTTCTGGCTACTACCTTTCTCTCACAAACTTCCACTCTTCGTCCCAAGCGGTACGGATGTGGGGAGCTGCCGCTATGACACTGGGCTGGATCATCCAGTACTTGAGCTGGATGGTCTTGGTACTTGGGTCGTACGCATTCACGCCCGAGGGATCCAGCTGGGCCGAGCGGGTGTTGCCAGCGGGCTGGCCGAAGTAGTTGGTCACAGCCACTACCTTGTCCGTCACGGGATCAAATTCAATCACTAGACCAAAGCTTCCAAAGTAGCTATAGCCCGTTCCGGTCCAGATAGGAGTCGCCACGCCGCCCACAATCACATTGTCCACCACCAGGCATTTGGTAGGGCTGGCCGTCTGGAGGGTATATTCCATCACCAGGCCGCTACCCGCAGGATCATTATTAACCGTTACCAAAGCCGGATTTGCAAAGTCTTGCATGGTACCCGTCACCGCATAAACACCGTCATACTTGTTCTTCACGCTAATGAACGCCAGAATCGACTCTCCTCCCGATTTAATGGGCAGCCCTGAAGCATCCGTAATGGTGTAGGCTACGGCGTACTTGTGCGAAATGTCCCACTTGGCTCCGTTAAGCTGAATCGACAGCTCCTTGGCGAAATCACCAGAACCAAAGTTCAACATGTAGCCATCTGACGTTTTTTGGATCGTCGAATTAGAAACCAACGTATACAAGGAGTCGGGTAGCCACTCGAAAGTCTCATCGTTTTCTTCGTTAAAATCAGCCAGAAGTCCCGGAGCAGCCGTCAATTTCACCGCCGTAGCCGTTCTCAACGTAGCATTAGAATTGACATCTCGCCGTACGCTAAAAAGGTCAATGGTTTTCATGTTGGTAAAGGGGCTAAAAAATAGTTGATTTTCCGTCCCTTCAAAAAATTTCACCATGGATTGTCCTTTGTCCCCCAGCGGAGTCACGTCATCCTTGATACAAGAGGTAAAAAAGGCCGAGAAAGCGAGAAACGCTAAAAGGTACCTTACTAGAATGTTATATCTCATGTTCGTTCTATGATTAAGCTTTTTTAGAATTCTGTTCACACCTGCGCTTATTGATCCCACCATACGCGTGAGTCCTGCGTATCGCCGCCGGGAATAAGGGCCGCGGCCGCTTCTACGCTGGCCTTGTTGCTGGAGTACTCCGTATTGGGGTCGTACACGTACCGGCGGGGAATTTGCTTGGAAGTATTGGTGGCATCGGGAGCGGGCGTGAGCACGGGGAACCCGGTTTTGCGCCAGATGTTCCAGCCCTGAAGTCCGTTAGGATAAGTCGCAATGAACCGCTGTACGGAAATATTCCGGATGTTAGCGCCAGTACCTGCGGCAGCGGCCAAGGCTACGTTGTTTTGCGTAAAGTAAGAGTTAGCCGGTGCACTCAGCCCCCACTGCTCAAAGGAGAGCGTGATACCCTGACGGTACACGGTTTGCAGGTTCTCGGTGGTCCAGCCGTAATCGGCCGCTTCGGCGCGGGCCAGAGCCACCTGAGAGGCCGTGATGATGTGAACCGTTCCGTTGTTGGTTCTCTTGTCACCCCGCAAAATCCGGGCCCAGGTAGGGTTGTCGGCCGTAAAAGCTTCGGCACTAGCCCGGCGCAAGCCGTAGGGCATTCCTATGTTAGAAGTGGCGTTGGAGTTAGGCTGTCCTTCGAGCTCCGTCGCACCGCCAAATACACTTTGGCGGGTGTCGGCCAGGGAACCCAGCAGGGTCGTCATGGTCTCGCTTTCGGCGAAGTCCTTCCGGCCATTGTAGAGGTTCCACCAGTTGCTGTTGAAGTTTCCTCCGGGGTAAGAAACCGCAAAGTTCTGCGCGTTGGTGGTGATGTACCCAGCCGGATCGTTGAGTGCGGCCTTGAATTCCGTCGCGGCGTAGCCCGTGGGGCTGGGGAATTTTTTGGAAAGCTGTATGGCGGCCAGCAAACGGATGGAGTTGGCCGTACGTTTCCAGAGATCGATGTTACCCCCAAAAATGACATCGCCGGTAATGGGCGAATTATCAAATTCGGTCACGGCTTCTTTCAAGCCCTGGATAATACCCTTGTAGATCTCCTCCTGGCGGTCATACTTTGGCGTCGGGAATTCAACGCCTTTCAGCGCTTCGCTGTAAGGTACATCGCCCCAACGGTCGGTGATGGTCCAGAAGATATACTGCTTCAGGATCTTGGCAATGGCGCTCATATTCCGGCTCTGATCCTGTATGATGATATTCTCCAGGTCGTACAGGCTACCTGTATACTCGCCCACGAAGGCCACCTGCGGAATGCTGTACAAAGAGACGTCGGTGTACTGCGTTTCGGAGAAGTACTGGGCGTAGAGACCACCCCGGGTTTGCGTAGCATAACCAGCGATACCCGCTTCTACGTTGGTAAGCAGAGCCCCAATGTTAGGATTGGTGGTAGCCGCCGGATTTAGGTTGGTATCACCAAAATCAGAAAAGTCTGAGCAGCCCGAGACCCCCACAAGCAGGAGGCCAGAAAGCGTAGCTGATAATATTTTATTTTTCATCTTGAATTTCTTAATGAGTAAAGTAATGGGGATGAAAGGATCAGAATCCAATTCGCAGGTTAAATCCGTACCCTCTGGTACCAGGCAGCTGGCCCGTTTCGCCATAGACAGCACTTACTTCCGATGGATCGAAATCCCTGGTCTTGGCGTAGATCAACACCGGGTTACGCGCTACAAACGAAAGGGTTGCCGTTTGGAAGTACTTGGAAAGCCCCCACGATTTTACGGGAAGGTTATACCCCAACGCAAGCTCGCGTAGCTTAACGAAGGTAAGGTCATAGATGAATTCATCAAATACCTTATTGTTGTACAGGTTATGGTAGTAGTCCTGCGCCTCCACGTAGTAGTCTACGGCTTCACCGGCTTCGTTGACACCCGATACGTGGATACCGCCGCCATCAGCTACGGCGTCACGGATTGAATTGCCTTTGTCATTCACGGTAGCCGTCCGGGCGGTAAGGCCGCTGTAAGATCCCCACATGTTGGAAAGAGAGGCAAATTTACCCCCAAACTGGTAGTCAATGTTGACGTTCAAAGTAAAGTCCTTCAGGAAGTTAAAGGTATTTTGAACACCGCCCGTAACCTGAGGCAATACGCTACCAAAGTTAACATCGGGGTCATTTACGTAGAATCCGCTGGAGTTCAGGACGGGCTGTCCGTTGATCCGCTTGATCCCGTTGCCATACAACTGGCCCCAGCGCTGGCCTTCAATGTGTACCATATAAGGTACCGTGCTTCCCCATACACCACCCAGGTTGGTCGTGCGGGAGATCCCGTACTTCTTGCTGATCTCGATCACGTCGTTTTCGAGCAGGTTAGAGTAGGTACCTAGCAAGTTCCAGCGGAAGTTGGGTATGTCGATGGGCGTTACGTCCACCTTAAGTTCAATTCCTTTTTTGGTGATGGTACCTACGTTGGTAAGTAACGAAGTAAATCCGCTGGCTCCGTTGATACTCAGTGAGAAGGGGAAGCCTTCGGCGGTACCGTCAAAGTAGGTAGCGGAGAATCCGATCTTGTTAGACAGGAAGCGCAGGTCAACGCCTATTTCGCGCTGAGAAACGACCGAACCGCGGATTTCGGGATCAACGAGCTGGTCGGGCGTGCTCATGAGGTAGTTGTTGCCCCACTTGAACTGACCCACTCCGTACGCAAAGCCAGGGTAACGGTAGGCTCCGAAGGTCTCGGCCGTGGTACCCAGTGCCTGCGGAATTTCTCCCCAGGAAGCCCGAAGTTTACCAAAGCTAAACCAGCGGGAATCTTTGGCTATCAGATCACCGAAGATAAACGAGGCTCCGATAGACTTGGAAAGTACCGCGTTGTTATTGGGAGGTAAAGTCGAGTACCAGTCCTTACGAAGGGTACCTTCTAAGTAGATAAAGTCTCGGTATCCAATGGAGGCATTACCAAACACAGCCCGGTATTTCTCCTCGGCCCGGCCGTTAGCAATAGTGGGGTCATTCACGGAGTTAGCCAGGGTGAAAAGATCCGGTACACTCAGGCCTTGATTGGTATTGGCTGAATTTGACTTGGAAACCCACTGGAAGAAGTCCGCTCCCACAAAACCATTGATGCTGAAGTCTTGGATGGTTTTGTTGTAGTTGGCCATAAATTCCAGGTTCTGCCGGTTGGAATAGCTATTGCCGGTAGAATAAAAGCCCCTGGCCCGTGCGTTATTTCCAGTCGTTTGCAAACCACTTTCGTTCAGGCGGCTGCTGTACTTGGTTTCGGCCCAGGTGGTATTTTGCTGCTTCCGGTAGGTGGCTTTCAAACTGAGATCACTGTTAACTCGGTACGTAAAGGCCACGTCACCAAACAAACGATCGCGGGTTTGTACCATGTCGATCAGGTCGTAGTAGGTGTACGGGTTGTACCAGTAGTTCCCGGCGTAGAAGTTGCGAGGATTAGAAGGATCGTAAGTCGCGGGGCTGGCGTGGTTCCAGCTGGCAAAGATACCGTCCGGCGTGGTGAGACCCCGAAGCTCCTTCATGATTCCCATGTCGAGGTTACGGTGGAACCATTGGCTGAAGGCACCCGTGGATTGGTTGGAGTAGGCATCGTCGATTTCGCCTTTCAGGCTCCAATTCACGTAGTTGATATTGGCCGAAAACTCAAGGTGCTTGTTCAGCTCATAGGTCGTCTTAATACCAAAAATGTTTTTCTTCAAACCAGAATTAGGGATGAGCCCTTTGATATCCTGATTGGCATAGCTGGCCTTGAACGTAAGCCTCTCGGTAGCGGTGTTGAAGCTCACGGAGTTGTTAAGTACCACGCCCGTATTGTAGAAATCGCGGCCATTGTCGGGCTGAGGGTCCAGCGTGGCAGTTTGGTACGAACGGCTGTGGCCACCATACCAGGCATACCAGGGAATGTACTCCTGCCCTACCATACGGGGGCCCCAGCTTGCGTCGTCGTTGTAGTCAGGGTAGTACTTGCCTTCCAGCGCCTTCCACTCTTCCGGGTCGCCCGCTTTCCAGGTATACTTCGTCAAATCGCCGTTCGCACCACCGGAATAAGAATTCTGGTAGTTGGGCATGATGTATACATTCTCAAACTGAGCTCCCAGGTTAAGGGTCAAGCCCATACCGGCGGTTTTCTTTCCTCTTTTGAGCGTAATGACGATGGCCCCGTTGGCTCCTTGAGAACCAAACTGCGCCGAAGCGGCTGGTCCCTGAAGTACCGATACGCTCTCGACGTCATCAAGGTTGATGTCATCGGCGTTAGGCAGAATGGTACCGTCTACGACGTACAACGCACCGGTGCCGGTACCTAGCCCTGAGGCTCCCCGCAGACGTACTTCCGTCTGCCTGCCCAGAGCGGCGGCCGACTGGCTACGTACCTGAATACCCGCTACCTTACCGGCCAACGAGTTGTTGAGGTTGGGTTGGCGGATGGTGTTCAACTGCTCATCAGCAACGACCTGCGCACTATAGGTGGTAGCGCGGGAAGAGCGTTGGTTACCATAGGCCCCCGTAACGACTACCTCCTGAAGCTGGGCTACGTCATTGACCAGCACTACATTGATGATACTCTGGGTACCTACGGCGATTTCCTGACTGTTGAAGCCAATGAAACTGAAAACTAGCGTAGATCCGGTAGGAGCCGTAATACGGTATTCCCCTTCGCTATTGGTACTGACCCCGCGGGTCGTTCCCTTAAGCGAAACATTTACGCCCGGAAGTACCGAGCCATCTTCTGCCGAAACCTTGCCCGAAACGGCGATTTCCTGGGCATAGGAATGCATGCTAAGCAGCAACAAACCCGCCAGGATTGCAGGTAAAAAGTTCTTCATACGATTAGGTTATGTTAAAAATGAATCACTAATTGTTATTTAATGATTTACTAATAGTTGCAAAGATAACATTCAGTTTATCCATAGCAACGGATTGTACTCATTTTGCAGAATTAAATTTTGAAATGCCCCCTGTTATTAAAACATTTCGCAGTAAAGTACCTAAATGGGAGATACATTCGCATAAAAAGAGAGGTCTTCCTACCTGAGTAAGAAGACCTTCCCTTGTGTTATTCGCCGAATAAATGTAAATAAAGTACCTTCTGAATAAATTAAGGTACCTGGCTTAGTTCACGTCCCACCATTGCTTAGCCCCTTTGCTGTTGTTGCCTCCCAGCATCTGGACGGCAGCGGCATAGTTGGTGCCGTTCAGCGAAGCTTCCGTAACAGGGTAGCTCATCCGGTAAGGTACCGTCGTCACGGCTTGGTCCAGCGAACCTCCAGCGGGTGCTACAAAAATTTCCTCCCCCGTGTAGGGATCTTTGAAATCCAGTCGCAAACGCTCCAGCCAGCCCTGAATGCCCTGCATGTACATGGCGATCCACTTCTGGCTGCCGATGGCGTCTTTCCAACGGACGGGTACGTAGGGTACATTCTCGATATACGCGTTGGCGGCGGCAGTACTTAGGCCGGTATACGCAAAGGAAGCCCGGATGCCGTTTTCGTAGTGCTCCTTGGCGGTCCCGCCCGTATTAAGCCCCAGGTTGCGGGCTTCGATCTCCGCCAGCATGAACTCCACCTCGGCATAGTCCAGCCAAACGGCCGGGGCCGTGGCGGCAATGGAGAAATTAGCCGAGGGCAGGCTCACGCGGGTTGGGTCACCGTTGGACTGCTGGGCGTCGCCCTGCCGCAGGCCGTAGATTTCCCCTACGTACGTATTGGTACCCCGAACGGGCTCTGCGTACACCGCCAGGCGCGGGTCTTCGTACTTGTTGAGGTAGTCAACGAGCGTGGCGCTTACGGCAAAATCTATCCGAGTTTTGAAGGCCTCGTTCAGGGGGTTGTTGTTAGGAGCTCCCGCCAGGTACCTGAACAAAGCGCTTTCGGCGTTGGAAGAGATGACCCCGCCATTGGCCGGGTCCAGCGACTTAGCAATGGCCGCCGCTGCTTCCGTTGGTTTGACGTCGATCATTCGCAGGGCAATCCGCATCCGCAGGGAGTTCGCAAACTTTTTCCAGTTTTCAACATTACCACCGTAGATGATATCGCCGGCCAGAAACCCGGGATCGGAGGCGTTAAGAATACCTACCTGCTGATCCAGGGTAGCCAGCAGCCGCTCGTACACTTCCGGCCCGGACTCATAACGTGGAGTAATGATCTCGTTGTTGAGCGCTTCAGTGTAAGGAATGGGGCCGCCGTAGATATCCGATATATAATGAAAGACCATGGTCTTCATGACTTCCGCAATCGCGACCCGGTTTTCATAGCCAAGTACCTGCCTTTCGCGTTCGATTTCCTGCGATTCGCTGAGTTCCCGAAGTACGTCCGCATACAGGGCATTCCAAGTGGTTTGGTTGGTACCTTCTCGAATCAGGTACCGGCTTTCGTCCGAGTAGTAAGTCGACGACCAGTATTGGGCGTAGTACATGCCCATGCGACCGTTGTTCCAATCATCCCAAATCTGGTTGGAAAAATTGTATTGGGCCGTCGTAAAAAACTGACCCGACTCCGCCGCCGTGGGCTGGTTGGGGTTCATGTTCATCTCTTGCAAATCGTTGCAGGAGGCCATGAACAAAAGTGAACCCAGGTATAAACAATTTTTTAGTTTCATTTTTTGTAACTAGTTAAGCTTTACAACTCTTTATTCTTACCACACGTACTAGGCTGCGCTTACAACCCAAAAGACAATGTGAAGCCTACTGAACGCACCGAAGGCAGCGCCGAGCCCTCTATACCCTGGATGTTGGTAATGGAGCTGGTGATGTTGGAGGGATCGATGTGCTTCGAGTTGGATTTGAGCAACAGGAGGTTCCGGCCCGAAATCGCCAGGTTGGCGTTTTGAATGATCTTACCTCCAAACCATTTGGCGGGCAGCGCGTAGCCAATCCTAACTTCACGTAGGTAGATGTAGCTGGCATCGACCACATCGGCGGCGTTAATCACGTAGCCTCCGTTGGAATAATAGTATTCGATTGGGTCCAGAGCCACGGTATTGGGAGCGCCTTCGGCCGTGACGCCGGGGGCTATCATCCCGTCTTCCCGTACGTTGTTAGCGGCCGTTTCTTCCAGAATCCCCGACATCCTTCCGAACATCTGGGTCGTGGAGAAGAAACTACCCCCCTTCTGGAAGTCGATCAGGGCCGAAAGCGAGAGGTTTTTATACCGGAAGGTATTGGTCACCCCCCCTACGAAGTCCGGCAGTACCGAGCCGATCACTTCCTGCTCGTTGGATCTTAGGTAGGCTCCGTCGGCGTCGACGATTTTATTTCCATTATCATCGTATACGAAGTTATATCCGACAATCGAACCGTACGATTCTCCCTCACGAGCCTGTAATTGCACCGCAAATGGCGCGTTCACCAGCACATAAATCTTCTGCTCGTCGGTAAGCTTCACGACCTTGTTGCGGTTACGGGCCCAGTTGACGTTGATGTTCCAACTGAAGTTATTAGCCTGAATAGCGGTAGCATTTAGGCTTAGCTCAACCCCTTTATTTTCGACCAGCCCGGCGTTCGTGAAGCGGTTGGTATAGCCCGTAGTAGCTGATTGCGACAGGGCAATGATCTGGTTCTTGGTTTGTCGATTATAATAAGATGCATTTAGCCCTAGCCTGTTACCAAAGAACCGGAGCTCGGTACCTATTTCAAACTCGTTGGTAATCTCCGGCATCAGATTCTGATTGGGCAGGGAGTTGGGTACCGACACGCGCGAGTCCGAGCCGAAAGGCTGACGAAGCTCGTAGGAAAGCAGCGTATTATAAGGATCAGTATCATTACCCACCGAAGCCAGCGCTGCCCTTAGTTTCCCGAAGGACAACCAAGAAACATTGACCAAAGACTCCGTAAATACCCACGACAGCGAAGCCGACGGGTAGAAGTAGGAGTTGTTACCGGCTGGTAGCGTAGAAGACCAGTCATTACGAGCCGTCAGGTCCAGGTACAGCTGGTTGGCAAAGCCCAAAGAGGCGTTGGCAAATACAGAATTAATCTGCTTCTCAGACTTGGCATCATAGACCGTGGGGCGAGCGATCGATGCGTTCAGGTTGTATACGTCGGAGCTGAGTCCGTCTACGGTAGCTCCTCCGGAGGTACTTCGGATGCGGCGCATGATGTTACCTCCTACGTAAGCGTTCAGCGAGAAATTATCCGAGAAGTAGTTGTCGTAGTGAATTAACCCTTGGAAGTTATTTTCGTTATGGTTCAGCTTATACAAAGCGTAGCCCGGAATATCCTGCGAGCCGATGGCCGTCCGCTCCTCCTGCCTTTCGGAGTAGAAGTCGGTCATGAACTTCACGTCGGCGCTCCAGTGCTCGTTGAATTTATAGGCGGTCATCACGTTTCCGTACATGCGGTCCCGGCTGTCGTTCTGGTAGTTTTTGTACCGAGTCCAGTAGGGATTATCCGTGTACTTAGGGGTAGGATCATCCCAGCTGTTCCGGTTCCAGGTGAGTTGGGTACCGTCGGGTAGTTGGTAATCTTTCATTTTGTCCATATCCCACTGGCGTTGGCCCCACTGGTAAAACGCCTGCGTTACGTTCAGGCCCGAGTAGCCCGTACCCGGACGCCCCACGGCCTGGTTGGACACGTAGTTGGCATTGGTAGAAACGGACAGTTTCTCGCTCAGATTATACGTACCGTTAAAGCCGAAGTTATGCCGCTTGTAGGAAGAGTTTGGTAAAATAAACTTTTGATCCAGGTTGGAGTACGAAAATCGAAAGGTACCGTTGTCGTTTCCGCCATCGAAGGAAATCGAGTTGGTCAGGGTAGTACCGGTTTCGAAGAAATTCCGGACGTTGTTGGGCTGCGGCGACCAGGCGCTCAGCGTACCGAATTCGGGGTTGCCCCGCTCGCGGTCCCAGCTCCAGTAGGGGCGGTACATTTGCCCCAGTAGCTCGGGGCCCCACGATTCGTCCGTGCCGTAGTCCGGGATCAGGTCGTAGCTGCGGCCATCGTCGTCGGTATAGTACCCTTGGCGTCCGTCGGGAAAAGCCTCCGGGTTTTCGTCGTAGTAGAGGCGGGTAAAGTCATAGCCTCCGCCGTAGCGGTTCTGAAACTTGGGCAGTACGGATACCCGCTCCATGGTAGCTCCCAAGGTATAGTTCACGCCGACCCCCTTCCGGGAAGAACCTCGCTTGGTCGTAATCATAATGACTCCATTCGCTCCCCGGCTCCCCCAGAGGGCCGTTGCCGCAGCACCCTTAAGTACTGTCACCGTCTCGATGTCATTCGGATTAAGATCCTGAATGGTGTTACCATAGTCATAGCCACCGCCACCGCGTTGCTGGTTGGTGGTATTGGTATTGGAATTATCAAAAGGCATTCCGTCCACCACAAACAGGGCGTTGTTATTGCCCGTAATGGAGCTTACTCCGCGCACCGTCACCTTCACCGATCCGCCCATGGCACCCGAGTTGGTGCCTACCTGTACTCCAGCCAACTTTCCGGTCAGGGAATTGGCCACGTTGGTTTCCCGGACTTCACTGAGTTCGGTTCCCTGGATGGTCTGGGCGGCATAGCCGATGGATTTCTCTTCGCGCCTGATCCCCAGGGCCGTCACCACGACCTCTTGCAGCTGATTTATATCATTGGCCAACGTTACGTTGATCTCCGTCTGATTTCCAACGGCTATTTCCTGAGAAACAAAACCAATAAAACTAAACACCAAGGTACCTCCCGTAGGTACCTGTAAACTGTAAGTACCCTCTCCGCTGGTAGAGGTACCCCGAGTGGTTCCTTTCAGGGCTATGTTTACGCCCGGAAGTACAGAGCCATCTTCTGCCGTCACTCTTCCCGTCACTGTTCGCTCCTGGGCCAATGCTAGTGTACTACTGAGCAGCACCGCCATCAGGACACTTGATAAAAACTTCTTCATACAAGTAGACTTTTGTTGATAAATAGTTCACTAATAATTACAAAGATAACTATGCATTATGTACCCACCAAGTACTTAGCTCATTTACCAAAATTTAATTCGGCATATGAGCCTTTCGGGAATAGAAACAATTAAAATAGTTAAAGGTTATAGCCTTTAACCCAATTTTCAGTAAGTACACTTTAGAGTAACAAACGGGTACTTTCTGCATATCATTAGAATCCAGTTAGAAACTTGCAGACTCTCAAAGAGTTATGTATCTTTGGTAACATTTTAAAATTCATAAATAATTTGGATGAGGGTACTTTCATTAAATCGTTTTTTTTCTACTTTTGCTAGCATACTCCCCTTAATTGTCCTTCCTCGGCCTGCGGATTATTTCCCTAGGCAACCCGATGACCCGGTTTTACTAGCAGGCAAAAGCCATTTATTTAAGGCTTAAAATCCCTCGCTAGTTGTGCTGGATTTCAGGCACTTTATATTAGTATATGCCGTGGAAGGACAGCCCCCCTGTATTTGAGGAACACCAATGTAATCTTGGTGTTGGCCAGAGAAGGCAAAGTTCCCTAGCCTACTCAACCCAATGCTAGGCTACGGCTGCTTTGGTAGGGGCAATACATGGTTACAAATGGCGCTGATTCCAAGACAAGCTATAGACCTCTTGCCTGCCTAATGAGCTCACTTCAAGGAGGATTTTCTAGCAAGTAGCTATAGATAGGAAAAGACCAGGGAAAGAAGCTATATGTTGAAATACTTATTGCCTAAGCAAATAACTTTAAAAAAATCATATCCATAGTTCATAAAGTACCATGATAAAATCAACAAACAATTCATTACTAATCAATTACTTAAATACAAAATGCCTATGTAAATAAAGGTTACATTAATTTTAGCTGTATCGCTGTTTTACTATTTATCGTTACCCATTTATTATTATTGCATTAACAATCTAACCAAACATTAATCGTATGAAGAAGTATTTATTCACGTTTATGACCTTGTTTTGGGCTGGGCTTGCGCTGGCACAGGACAGAGTGATTTCCGGTAGAGTCACCTCTACCGACGACGGTTCCAGCATTCCGGGTGTCAGTATTCTGGTAAAGGGTACTTCGGTAGGAAGTACCTCCGACACCGAAGGAAACTACCGGATCAATGTTCCAACGGGAGCCAACACCCTGGTTTTTAGCTTTGTAGGCCTCCTCCCCGAAGAGGTAGCCATCGGCAACCGCAGTGTGATTAATGTTGAGCTCCGCTCGGACATAAAAGCACTGAGCGAGGTAGTGGTAGTGGGTTATGGTACGCAGCAGCGCCGCGATGTAACCGGCTCGGTAGGTACCATCAAAGGAGAAGGCATCAAGGATATGGCCATTCCCAGCTTCGATAAGTTCCTGCAAGGACAAGTAGCGGGGGTACAAGCTTCCGTTCCCAGCGGAATGTTGGGGCAACCCGCCCGGATTCGGATTCGGGGTACCAACTCCATCTCCAACAGTTCTGACCCACTCTACGTGGTAGATGGACTGCCCTACATCTCTGGTGATCAGGGCGGAAATACGACCAACAACCCCCTTGGCGACATTAACCCAAATGACATTGAGAGCGTTGAGGTACTGAAAGACGGATCAGCCACGGCTATTTACGGTTCCCGGGCGGCTAATGGGGTGATTCTTATTACCACCAAACGAGGTAAACTAGGCGCTCCCCGCCTGACCTACGATGGCTGGATGGCTGTTTCGCAACCTTCTAAATATTTCGATTTGATGAATGCGGACGAGTTTATCGCCATCACCAACGAAAAACTGGCCAATGCCAACCCCAGTTTGCCCGCTGCCGCATTTCCTACCTTGAATCCCGAAACCGGTGAAGCCTACGATACCGACTGGCAACGCGTGATTCTACGCAATGGCTTTCAGCACAACCACGCCCTGTCGTTCAGTGGTGCAACGGCTCAGACCAACTACTACTTTTCGCTGGGCTTTACCGACATGGAAGGGAACATCAACGCCAATAACCAGCGTCGGTTTACGTTCCGGTCTAAGCTCGACCAAAAAGCTTTCAACGATAAGCTCACGTTTGGTATGAATATGGCCGTGTCACATACGACTAACACAGGTCTTAACACGGGTACCAACGCGCTGTCTGGTAACGTAGCCGGGGCTATCTATGCCTTCCCGAACGTACCCGTAAAATGGCCCGATGGATCGTACAACCTGAGCTCTGACTTAGGTAGCCTCGGGCCCGGTGCCAATACCCGAGCCATCTTCGGAAACTACACCAACCAGGGCTTTATACTAGAGAACAACATCTACAAAAATCAAAGCCTTAACCTAACCGGGAATACGTTTATAGATTTAGAGGTATTGGAAGGCTTGCATGTACGATCTATGATTGGTATCAATTACCTGAACGGAGAAGATTACATGTTTACGCACCCAGGACACGGTGACGGACGTGGCGTAAACGGGCGTATCCAACAGTATAACCTGCCTTCGTTCCGCTACAACTGGCAGAATACCCTCAGCTACAACAAAACCCTTGGTGAAAGTAACCTGGGCGTAGTGGTGGGTCTGGAGCATCAAAAAACCCGGACCAGATGGTTCCTTGCGCACGGGACCAACTTATCCAGCATCTACTTTGGGGAAAATGAAAACATCATCAGTGGTTCACTGACCAACCAGTTCGTCGGCGGTACGGCCTCGGAACGCGCCTTCTCCTCGGTATTCGCGCGGGCCAACTACTCCCTCAAAGATCGGTACCTGCTGACAGCCACCGTTCGGAACGACAAAATTTCTTCGCTGCCTCACGGCAATCAGTCGGCCCTACTACCCGGGGTGTCTGTAGGATGGCGGATTTCGGAAGAAGATTTCTTTAAAGGTGCGAGTGGCTTAGAATTCATTAGCGAGCTGAAACTACGCGGTGGATGGGCCAAAGTAGGGAACGTAGAGATCGGAAACTACCCCTATGCTGGTATTTTTGCGGCCGCTCAATACGGCGATTGGAGCGGCCTCCGCTTCAACCAGGTGGGTAATAGCAACCTCAGCTTCGAAACCAGTAATAAAACCAACTTCGGTTTGGACCTATCACTGCTATCGAACCGCATCAGCTTCACGGCGGAGTACTTCAAGAACGACATTGACAACCTGATTCTGCAGGCACCTACCCCTCCTTCTTTGGGTATTCCTGCCAACCAGATTGCCCAAAACGTGGGTGCGATGTACAACAAAGGCTGGGAATTCTCGTTGACTAGCACCAACATCCAGGCGGGTGGATTTGCCTGGAGAAGCAATTTTAACGTAACATTCATTAAAAACGAAGTATTACGACTGGTTAATGACATTAACAGCGCCTACCACGTGACCCGTGAGGGCGAACCCATCGGCTCCTTCTTTGGCTACCAGTACCACGGCGTAAACCCAGCCAATGGTAACCCTATTTTTGAGAAAGCCGACGGAAGCCTGGTGCAGCAACGGGTAGGCGCTACGACCTTCGCGGTGTATGATCCCGCAAACCCAGCCGTTACTAATGTAAACGCCCCTGCGCTCACTTTTGCTGACAAGCGTATCCTGGGCCGCTCTAACCCAACCTGGTTTGGTGGATTTAATAACACCTTCACGTACAATAATTTTGATCTGAACGTCTTCTTCACCTACTCTGGTGGTAATAAAGTGTATAACGTGACGCGCCAGGAACAGTTGGTCAACCAGGTGTTTGGAAATGGAGGACGTGAGCTACTGAATCGCTGGACGGGCGAAGGACAGGTTACGGATGTACCCAGACTGGCATTTCTGTCTGACGCAAACGTGAACCAAACCGGCCATACCAACAGCCGATTCCTGGAAAATGGCAGTTTCCTAAGGGCTCAGAACATTGGTTTGGGATATACTCTACCATCAAATTTGCGCAACCGCATCAAGTCTAACTCGTTCCGGGTGTACGCACAAATTCAAAATGCGTTTGTCATCACGAAGTACACGGGTCTTGATCCTGAGTTGAACAGCAGCGTAACAACTAACCAGCAGCCCGGACTAGATAACCGTACTAACCCCATTCCCCGCGTGTACACGGTTGGACTTAATTTAGGTTTTTAATTGACTTCGCTCTATGAAAAATATACTTATAAAAAAAATGAATATAGGAAAAGTTGCCAAGATAACTCTGCTGGGTACCTTCGTAGCCATTTCTTCTTGCGATAATTTTACGGAGCTGGATCCGTTAGCTGCTCTTTCCGAAACGACGGCCTTTACCAGCCCGGCTAGTATTGAGCTGGTAGCCAACGGGGTATACCAGGCGGCAGCCGTAGGCTTTTACGAAGGAGGCGCGGGACGCGGGTACCCCTTTGGAGCGGCCGCCATCCAGCAAGGCGAAATGCGGGGTGAAGACATGGTGAACCTACAGGCGTTCTATGACATTACCTACCGCGCCTTGTATACGGTAGCCTCTGCCAACAACAAGAACCATTGGGAGCAGCTTTATGCGCTCATCAACCAGTCCAACATCCTGATTGATGGCGTACGGCGCGCCGGTGAAACCGGGCTCATTTCTGCCCAAGTTGCTGCTCAGTACGAAGGAGAAGGAAGATTCCTACGGGCGCTATCGCACCACGAGTTGTTGATCCACTTCGCTCGTCCTTTTGCTGATAACAACGGCGCTAGTCCGGGAGTACCCTACCGCGAGAGACCGATCACGTCTTCTGTTGCAGTAGAAGAAGGCTTGGCGCAGGGCCGGGGTACCGTAGCCGAAGCTTACGCCAAACTGCTGGCCGATCTCGACTTTGCCGAGCAAAACTTACCCGCTACGCGCACCAATGGGATCGCCCGAGCTACCTCAGGTGCGGCTATTGCCCTGAAAACCCGCGTGAAACTCCATATGCAGGATTGGGCCGGAGTCATTGCCGAGGGCACCAAATTGGGTACCAATGCCTCAACGGGTACTTTCACCAGTCCCATTGGTAACTATACGCTGGAAGCGGCCCCCGAAACGCCCTTTGTGAACTATACCAACAACCGAGAATCAATCTTCTCGATTGCCAACAGCGCGAACTCCAATGGTGGGGTAAACGGTGCCTTGGCCAACATGTTCGGCCCATCTAGTTTGGGCGCTCGCGATCTAATTGCTACTAGTCCTAATCTGTACAACGCTAGTTTCTGGGTGAATGGCGACTTGCGGAGAGAACGCCTTCAGGTAGGACAGACTACGGGTAGTTTTGCATTCTACTATACCCGAAAGTACCGCAGTTACGGTGTGTTTGCTGACTGGGCTCCTGTTGTACGGTATGCGGAGGTGATTCTAAACGCCGCCGAAGCATATGCTCGCCAAGGAAACAGCGCACAGGCGTTTCTGTTGCTCAACGCCGTACGCAACCGGTCGGTACCTGCCGAAGCTCGGTTCACTACCGCCCCGGCTGATCTTGTACTGGCTATCCTGAACGAGCGCCGCATTGAATTCACGGCCGAAGGCCGTCGGTGGGGTGATATTCACCGCCTGGTGCTAGACCCCAACTACTCTACGAACGGAATTCCGGCTAAGATAGAGGTATCACAGCTAACCAACGCCCGCTATGACCTGGTAAATCGTCCAGTTTTGACGCCTGCGTTGCCTACTATTCCGTACAGTGATTTCCGGTTCTTATGGCCTATTCCGGCTTCGGAAATTTCGGTTAATCCTACGCTGGCCGGCCAGCAGAATCCAGGATACTGATCCGGATATAGATCATACAAAAAAGAAGCTGGCTCATATGGGCCAGCTTCTTTTTTGTATGAGGTACTTTAATCAGAATCCCTCTGTTAGCCGCAAAGAGGTACTTTCTTTTGAATGGGCTTATTCCGGCGCATTTTTCCGTACGGCCGTAAAGAGGAGCGACGGAAAGAAACGACGGAGGTAGATGGCGGCCGTTTCTTTCAAGCCCCCGATGTATACTTCTTTTTTATCCTTTTTGACGGCCTCTACGATTTGCCGGGCGCACTCCTGCGCCGACATGCCTTTTTCCTGGTTCGCATCTTTCTTCCCGTACTGCTCTCCCTGGGCATTTAGAGCATTCACCGACACATTGGTTTTGAT
This sequence comes from Rhabdobacter roseus, assembly GCF_014202275.1. Classification (GTDB taxonomy): domain Bacteria; phylum Bacteroidota; class Bacteroidia; order Cytophagales; family Spirosomataceae; genus Rhabdobacter; species Rhabdobacter roseus. The sequence continues at coordinate 1,098,906 of NZ_JACHGF010000002.1, forward strand.
GTACCCCGGACAAACCACCGTCACCCGGATGTGGTCGTCGTGCGTCTCGGCCCGGAGCGAGTCATAAAAGCCGTGCAGGGCGTGCTTGGCCGCATTGTAGCCGGACCGCATGGGCGTACCTACCTTACCCGCCACGCTACTAATGACCACAAAATGGCCGCTTTGCTGCTTGAGCATGGAGGGAAGTACCGCCTGCGTGAGGGCCACCGTGCTGAAAAAATCCACGTCCATGAGGCGCCGATATACTTCAAAGTCGGTATCGCGCACGTACGACCGCTGGCTGATGCCCGCATTGTGCACGATCAGGTCGATCCGTCCAAAGTACCCTACCACCCGCGCCGCGTGGACTTCGGCCTGGTCAAACTGGGTGACGTCCATCGGTAGTACCAGTACCTGGTCCTCGGGCAGGCCGACGCTCTGCTTGACGCGCTCGAGCTCCTCGCGCCGCCGGGCCGATAACACCAGCCTGGCTCCTTCCCGAGCAAATTCCAAGGCCAGGGCCTCTCCGATGCCGGACGAGGCACCCGTGATCCAGACTACCTTATTGGAAAATGATTTCATATGGTCTTTTTTAGCTTAGGTACTTTGGGGTAATGGAAAGGAAAGCGTTACGTTTGACTCTCCTACTTTTAGCTGCACCGGCATCCCAACGCCGAGCGCGCGGTTGTCGGCCACGTGGCCCACGGGGAAATTGTAGCATACCGGGTAGCTATACGCCGACACATGCTGTTGAATAATCTCGTAGGCATCCTGGCCGAAAGTAGGGTCCCGATTATCCCTCATTTCGGTAAATTGCCCTACTACTAATCCCGCCAGGTACCTTAGCTTTCCGGCGCGTTGCAACTGAATGAGCATCCGATCCAGGTTGTAGTAGTACTCCCCTACGTCTTCCAAGAAAAGTACCTTTCCGGCGGTGTCCAAATCCGACGCTGAACCCACCAGGTGCGCCAGCAGACACAAGTTCCCACCTACCAGCTCGGCCTCGGCGCTTCCGAGGCGATTGAACGGATGGGTACTTACCTCATAGGCCACTTGCTCGCCAAAGAGCATTTTACGCAGCGACTCCAGCGCTAGCTCACCGCCTGCTTTGGTAAAGAGCTTCACCATGGAGGCATGGAGGCTGGCAAAACCCATACCGTGCAGATGGGCCATAAGGGCGGTCAAATCGCTAAATCCGACGACCCATTTGGGATTTTTGCGGAACTCCGTAAAATCGAGGCGATCCAGCAGCCGCGAACAGCCATAGCCACCCCGGGCCGCCAGAATGGCTTTGATGGAGGGGTCGTCGAGCATGGCCTGCAGGTCCTGGAAGCGCTCTTCGTCAGTACCCGCAAACTGGTGGTGCGCTAGCCGGAGGGTTGTACCTTCCTGTACCTGGAGCTGCCACTGCTCCCTAAGTACTCTCAGGCCCGGAAGTACCTCTTCGTAATCGAGCCGACTGGCGGGAGCCAGCACGCCTACGGTGTCGCCGGGTTGTAGAAAAGAGGGTAGTTGTTTAAGAAAAGTACCTTTTTGGGGTGGCATCATTGATTGAAAATAAGAATCCATAAAACGAAGGCGTAGGCAGGTACCTTCCTAAATAAACACGACATCCCGAATCAGGCCCGGTTTTACTTCGCGGTTGATGAGCTCGATGATTTTGTGCTTGGCCCGTACCAATTCGTCCCGCAGCGGAGCCGACTCAATTTGTAGAAAAAGGATTTGATCCTTTACGTACACTTTGGTAGTTCGGGAGGCAATGGGCTGGCCCATGATGGTACTCCAGTGGGCCGTGAGGTAGGTTTCATCAAAACTATTTTTCAGATGGTACGCATCAAGCATCTGACTAATAGCCTCTTTTAACGGCGTAATGCCGGGCTTCCGCGAAGACTTCTCTTTGTCGAAACGATAATACTGTGCCATAGAACGTAGATGCTCAATACAAATATAGGCAATCTGTTGATAGAAGATGAAGTACCCTCCCCGAATCAGGGTAATACTTATTTCTATCCATACTACTCAAATGGAGTGAGGAAGTTTACTATTTTTACGAAAATCAAAGCGACCAACTGGTGAAGAAAATCCTGATTGTCGAAGATGACCGGCGCATTGCACAAACGATTTATCGAAGCCTTACCGGCGAAGGATACGAAGCCGAGATAGCCTACGACGGCATTACGGGCAAGCAATCGGCCATTACCAAGTACTTTGATCTTATGCTGCTGGACATCAACCTGCCCGGCCTGAAAGGCTACGAGGTGTGTGAGCAAGTGCGAGCGCTTCGCCCTACCCTACCCATCATCATGCTCACGGCCTACGGGGAGATTGAGGATAAAGTACAAGGGCTGGGCAAGGGCGCTGACGACTACCTGGTGAAGCCCTTTGACCTGCGCGAGCTGCTGGCCCGCATCGCCGCCGCGCTTAGGAGGGCCGAGCTGCATAATCCCCCCCGGAAACATACGGTGCTCCGCCTGGCGGATCTCGAACTAAATACGGATACCAAAGAAGTGACTCGGGGAGGGCGCTCCATTGAGCTCACTGCCCGTGAATTTGCCCTGCTGGAGTACCTCCTCCGCAACCGGGGGCACGTGATGTCGAAAATGGACCTGGCCGAGCACGTCTGGAACCTTCGGTTTGACCCCGGCACCAACGTGGTGGAGGTGTACATCAATTACCTTCGTCGTAAAGTAGATAAAGATTTCGACACGAAATTAATTCATACGCGCCCCGGCCTGGGTTACGTGATCAAGGAAGGGTAACCGGGTAGGTTATGAAGATAAAAAACTGGATTGCGCTGCAATTTTCGCTGATCGTAGCCTCCATACTCATCATTTTTTCGGTAGTAGTCTATACTATTTCGGCCAACTACCGTCAGGAAGAATTCTATGATCGGCTGCAAAATAAAGCGCGTACTACCTGCCGCTTGCTGGTGAAGGTGAAAGAGGTTGATAAGAATCTCCTCAAAATTATTGATCAAAATACTCTTACGGCCCTCATCGACGAAAAGGTACTTGTCTTTAATCAGCAAAATGAACTCATCTACTCCAGTGTCGACGATAAGCAAATTACTTTTCGCCCTAGCCTTCTTGAGGAAATACGGCAAAAGAAAGAGCTGGAAATAACCGAAGGTACTAATGAAGTAGTGGGCTTACTCTACGAAGAGGGCCGTGAGCCCCTGGTGGTACTGGCTTCGGCCTACGACAAATTTGGTCAGAGTAAGCTGCGGAACCTTCGTAGTACGCTCTCCTGGGGTTTGGTAGTAGGCATTGGCCTGACGGTAGCACTAGGTATTTACTTTGCCGGCCACGCCCTGAAACCCATCGCTTTGATCAACGAGCAAGTTTCTACCATTACGGCCCGAAACCTCCAGCAACGCCTGGACGAAGGAAACCGGCGTGACGAAATTGCCCAGTTGGCTATTAATTTCAACCATGTACTTCTGCGGCTCCAGCAGGCTTTTGAACAGCAACGAAGCTTTGTTTCGCACGCCTCCCACGAGCTGCGTACGCCTTTGGCCGCCCTGAAGCTGGAAGTACAGCTGGGCCAACAGTATGTTGAGAGCGACCCGGAACTGAACGAAATCTTTCAGAACCTGACTTCCGATACGGATCGCCTCATCAACATCACCAACAGCCTGCTGTTCCTGGCTCGCTCGTTTGAGAATATTGCTCAGATGACCACCCAGCGGGTACGCATCGACGACCTGGTTTTTGCGGCCAAAGATGAATTGCTGGCTACTCACCCTACCGACTACCAGGTACAAATCGAGTTCGATAAAATCCCCGAAGACGAAACGTACACGATCATGATGGGCAACGAAGAACTTTTAAAGCGGGTTTTTCTCAATCTCATGGACAATGCTTGCAAATACTCCCCAAACCATACGGCCTACGTCCGGATCGATGCGGACGAGGAATTTTGTAGCGTTCAGGTAACTGACCAGGGGATTGGTATTGCCTTGGAAGAACTACCCCACATCTTTGCGCCATTTTATAGAGCCTCCAATGCCACCCTTTTTTCGGGTTATGGCATCGGCCTTTCCATTTGTCAACGCATCGTAGAAATCCACGAAGGTACCCTGAACGTCACCAGCCAAAAAGGCCAGGGAAGTACCTTTTCAGCCGTTTTTAGGCACGTTTAGCATTTTAATTTTTTTCTAAGTCTATTCTAAGCTTCGTGTAATGCCCCGCGTACATCTTTGCAAGCCAAATTTGTACACATGCGGTTGCTTAGCGTAGCTTTATTCGTTTTTGTTTCTTTTTCTTTATCGGCCCAGGATACGCTCCGGATTAGCCTGGCGCAGGCGGATAGCCTATTTATACAAAATAACCTGGCTATTCTGGCCGAAAGGTACCGTATTGAGGCCTCGCGGGCCTTTGAGCTACAGGACCGGCTCTGGGAAAATCCTAACCTATTTGTCGAAATCAGTGCCTATAACGGTACCCGAGGCAAAGTGCTAGACGTAGGCCAGCAGGGGCAGAAGATTATTAGCGTGCAGCAGCTGGTCTATACGGCCAGCAAACGAAATAAGCGTGTCGCTCTGGCTGCTGAGTCGACGCGCATGACCGAGTACGAATTTTTCGAACTGATCCGGGCGCTTAAATTTGAACTGAGGGAGCGCTTTTTCGAAACGTATTTCCTCAGTCATACCATTCAGCTTTTCGACGCCCAAATGGCCACCTTGCAAGCGACGGTGGCCGCTTTTGAAAAAGAATACAACCGCAACAACGTAGCGCTCAAAGAGGTACTTCGCCTGAAAGCGCTACTCTTCCAGATCACCAACGACCGCACCACTATTCAATATGAGCTTCTGGATAACCAGCGCGAGCTCCGGAATATCCTGCAGGTAGAGGTACCTATTTCGCCTCGGATCGACTCCGCCCAGCTAAGGCGTTACCGACTGGGTACTTATACGAGCCAAAGTCTCCAGGAAAAAGCCCTGCTTAGCCGCGCGGACCTCCGCATTGCTGAGTCGCTGGCCCGCCAGGCCGAGCTTAATTATTCGTTACAAAAAGCCCTGGCCGTACCGGACCTGCGGCTGGGTGCTACCTACGACCAGGCCGGGAGCTACATCAACAACTACCTGGGTCTCAGTCTCTCAACCGACCTTCCCATTCTGAACCGTAACCAGGGGGCCATTCGGGCGGCCCGAAGCATGATCACGTACCAGAAAACCCTGGAGAACGCACACAAAGCATCCATCCTCAACGAGGTCGAAACCGCGCTTCGGAAGGTACAGGAGGCCGACAAGGTATTTGAAAGCGTAGAAGGCAGCTTTGCGGCGCAGTTTGAGCTACTCAGCCGGGGGATTTATGACAATTTCCAGAAAGGCAACATCACCTTACTTGAATTCATTGATTTTATCGAAACCTACAACGAGAGTATCAAGCAGTTCAACCGCCTTCAGGCCGATCGCATTCGTGTTTACGAGGAATTGAATTATGCCGTAGCTGAAGAACTCTTCAAATAATTATGAAAAAGTACCTACCCCTCAAAGTACTGCTGATCGTATGGCTACCCACGCTCACGCTGCTTTCCTGCCGCGAACACCACGATGAGCTGGACCAGGCTACGGCCTTTATGCTATCAGACACCATGATGCAACGGATCGTGCTCGACGACGTACGTACTGAGCCGATCCGGAATGAGCTGGTGCTGGTAGGTAAGGTCATTCCCGACGAAAATCAGGTCATCAAGGTATTTCCGCTGGTGGGTGGGCACGTGGAGGAAGTAAACGTAGAGCTGGGTGATTTTGTACGCAAAGGTCAGATTCTGGCCGTTATCCGGTCGGGGGAAGTGGCCGACTTCGAGCGCCAGATGATTCAGGCGCAGTCGGACCTGCTGGTAGCCCAAAAGGGCCTGAAAACCGCCGAAGATCTCTTTGAGAGCAAGCTCTCGCCGGAGCGCGACGTCATAGCCGCCCGTCGGGAGGTAGACCGGGCCCAGGCTGAGCTAGAACGCGTCAACGAAATTTTCCGGATCTACGGCCTCGGCAAAAGCTCCAACTACGTCGTGAAGTCACCCATTGACGGATTCATTCTGCAAAAGAACGTCAACCGAGACATGCAGCTGCGTTCCGACAACGCCGAAAGCCTCTTTACCGTCGGGCAGATCGCCGACGTCTGGGCCATTGCCAACGTAAACGAGAGCGATATTCCGCGTATACACCTGGGCATGAAAGCCAGCATCCAGACCATCAGCTACCCCGACGAGCGCTTCGAGGGGGTAGTTGACAAAATTTATAACGTGCTCGACCCCGACACCAAAGCGCTACGCGTACGTATCCGGCTCAAAAATTCGGGTTATAAACTCAAACCCGAAATGCACGCGACGGTCTTCCTGAATTTTGAAGAAAAAGAACAAATGGCCTCCATCCCCGCCGAAGCCGTGATTTTTGACCGAAGCAAGTACTGGGTGATGGTGTTCCGGAGCCGCACCGACATCGAAACCCGTGCCGTGGAGGTATTTCGGACCCTGGCCGACCGCGCCTACATCCAGGCAGGGCTACAGGAGGGCGAGAAGGTCATTTCTAAAAACCAACTGCTAATCTACGACGCGCTGAACGACTAGCTACATGAATCGGTTTGTTAGAGGTATTGTGGGCTTCTCGCTCAAAAACCGCTTTTTTATTTTCTTCATGACGGGCATCCTGGTGGTGTCAGGGGTAGTTAGCTACCTGAATACCCCCCTGGAGGCATTTCCGGACGTAACCAATACCCAGATCATTATCGTGACTGAGTGGAACGGCCGCAGCGCGGAGGAAATAGAGCGCTTCGTGACGGTACCCATCGAGGTCGCCATGAACTCCGTCCAGCGCAAGACCAACGTCCGTAGCATCACGATGTTTGGCTTGTCGATCATCAAAATTATTTTTGATGACGACGTCGACGATTTCTTTGCCCGGCAACAGGTCAACAACCAGCTCCGGACGGTATCGCTGCCCGACGACGTGGAGCCGGACGTGCAGCCGCCCTACGGCCCCACGGGCGAAATCTTCCGTTTTACCCTCGAAAGTAAGGACCGGGACAGCCGCGAGCTCCTTACGATTCATAACTGGGTCATCGACCGGCAGCTACGGAGCGTACCCGGCGTGGCCGATGTGGTGGCCTTTGGCGGCCGGGAGAAAATATACGAAGTGCAGGTGAATCCCACCCAACTGGCTAAATACGACATCACGCCCCTGGATGTCTACCAGGCCGTGACGCGCAGCAACATCAACGTGGGCGGCGACGTCATTGAGCGCAACGGCCAGGCTTACGTGGTGCGAGGCATTGGCTTGCTTAATTCTATTCAGGACATTGAAAACATCATTGTGGAGTACGTCAAAGACTACCCCGTGCTGGTCAAGAACGTAGCCGACGTGCGCGAGTCCAACCAGCCCCGGGTAGGCCAGGTAGGTCTGAACGACAACGACGACGTGGTGGAGGGGATCGTGGTGCAGCGTAAGGGCGAAAACCCCAGCGAGGTACTGGCCCGCGTAAAGGAAAAAATCGAGGAGCTAAATACCAAGGTACTTCCGCCGGACGTCAAGATGGTGACTTTCTACGACCGCGATACGCTCATCAGCTATTGTACCCGCACAGTACTCCACAACCTCCTGGAGGGTATCCTGTTCGTGACCGTGATCGTATTTCTGTTCATGGCCGACTGGCGCACTACCCTCATCGTCTCCATCATCATTCCGCTGGCGCTGCTGTTTGCTTTTTTGTGCCTGAGACTCAAAGGTATGTCGGCCAATCTACTCTCAATGGGTGCGGTCGATTTTGGCATCATCATCGACGGTGCCGTGGTCATGGTCGAGGGTATTTTTGTGTCGTTGGATCACCTGGCGCATAAAGTAGGCATGGCCCGGTTTAATAAACTCGCCAAAATGGGGATTATCAAGAAAACGGGCGGAGAGCTGGGCAAAGCCGTGTTTTTCTCCAAGCTCATTATCATTACGGCCCTCATTCCTATTTTTAGTTTTCAAAAAGTGGAAGGCAAGATGTTCAGCCCGCTGGCTTACACGCTGGGGTTTGCGTTGCTGGGTGCGCTGCTCTACACGCTGACGCTCGTGCCGGTACTTTGCTCCATTTTACTTCGAAAAAACGTACGTGAGAAAAACAATCCGCTGGTCAACTTCTTCGACCGCATCGTGATCCGGGGCTTCGAGTGGTGCTACCGGCGTAAAAAGACGAGCATACTGGCGGCGTTCCTGTTTCTGGGGGGTACTTTGTTTTCGTCAACGCTGCTCGGAACGGAGTTTCTGCCGCAACTAAACGAAGGGGCGCTTTGGGTAGAGGCCAAACTACCCATGAGCAGCTCCCTGAACGAAACCGTCAAGATGGTGAAGGTACTTCGTGCCAAGCTGGCCGAATTTCCCGAAGTCAACGGGGTACTTTCCCAAACCGGCCGCTCCAACGACGGTACTGATCCCTCGGGCTTTTACTACGTGCAGATGCAGGTGAACCTCAAGCCCCAGAATGAATGGACCCGCGCCATCACGACCGACGAACTCATTGAGGAAATGGACACCCAGCTGCGGCAGTTTCAGGGGATCAACTACAACTACTCCCAGCCCATCATCGACAACGTGGCCGAGGCCGTGGCGGGAATGAACGCCAGCAACGCCGTGAAAATATTTGGCGACGATCTGGAGGTTCTTAACGAGAAAGCGGACGAAGTGATTGAGGCCATCAAAGCCGTGCCCGGCGTCAAGGACGTGGGCATACTACGCAACATCGGCCAACCCGAGATGAGCGTGCTTTTTGATGAACAAAAAATGGCGCTCTACGGCGTATCGACGGCCGACGCCCAAGCGGTGATCGAAATGGCCATTGGAGGCAAAACGGCCTCTATTCTGTACGAAGGAGAACGTAAATTTGAGATTCGGCTGCGGTACCAGGAGCAGTACCGGCGCAGCGAGGAAGACATCCAGCGCCTCATGGTACCTACCCTCACGGGCAGTAAAATACCCCTCAAAGAAATTTCCAGTATTCAGAAAGTAACGGGCCCGGCCTTTGTGTACCGCGATAACAACAAACGCTTCATTGGTGTGAAGTTCTCGGTCCGGGAGCGCGATCTGGGAAGTACCATCGCCGAGGCTCAGGAGCGGGTAAGATCCGTGGTGGATCAGCTTCCGAAGGGGTACTCGGTGACCTGGACCGGCGAGTTCGAAAACCAGGTGCGGGCTACGAAGCGGCTCGGCCAGGTAGTTCCCATCAGCCTCATTGCCATTTTTATTCTGCTGTTTATCACCTTTGGCAACGCCAAAGATGCCGGCCTGGTCCTGATCAATGTACCCTTCGCGCTCATCGGGGGTATTCTGGCGCTGCACGTCACGGGTATGAACTTCGGAATCTCGGCGGGGGTAGGCTTCATTGCCTTGTTTGGGATTTGCGTTCAGAATGGCGTCATCTTGATTTCGGTCTTTAACAAAAACCTCTCGAACCGCCTGAGCCTGGACGAGGCCATCCGGGAAGGTGTAAAATCGCGCGTTCGGCCCGTGGTCATGACCGCCCTCATGGCAGCCATCGGGCTGCTCCCCGCGGCCATGTCTACCGGTATTGGCTCCGAAACCCAAAAACCACTCGCCACGGTCGTGATTGGTGGTTTGATCACCGCCACCGTATTGACGCTGCTCGTCTTCCCGATCATTTACGGCTTTTTTCACCGACACAACCGCTACTCGCTCAAAGACCTGAAGTAGGTTTCAGCAGAGGGGGTTAGGTACCTTTCGGATAAAGGGTACTTTTAACCCAAAGGATTTCTTGCAAACAAAAAGAAGTACCTGCTCCGAGGGCAGGTACTTCTTGGGTAGGTACTTAGCAGCCTTAAAGTACCTGAAAACCGTGTACGTAAGGGTCAGCTTCGTCGAAGATGATATGGTTGTAGCCGTGAATGATGGCCCAGCCTTCGATACTCGGCACAATGGCCTCCCGACCGGCCAGCTCGGTTACGTCTTCAATACGCCCGATAAACTTGGAGCCAATGATGCTTTCATGAATAAAGGCATCACCGGGCTTTAGCTTACCCTGGGCGTGCCACTGGGCCATGCGGGCTGAAGTACCCGTACCGCAGGGCGAGCGATCGATGGCTTTATCGCCGTAGAAAACGGCGTTGCGGGCCGTCGAGGCAGGGTCCAGGGTGTCGCCCGTCCAAAGTACGTGGCTTAGGCCCTGGATGGTTGGATTCTCGGGATGTACGAACGTATGGCTGGCGTTGATCCGCTCCCGCACCACGCGCGCCCAGGCCACGAGCTGCTCGGCCTTAAAATGTTGTAAGCCCGCAAAGTTAGGCTGGGGGTCTACGATGGCGTAGTAGTTTCCACCGTAGGCTACATCAACCGTCAAAGTACCTAGGTCGGGGCATTCTACCACAATTCCCTCCGCCGCCAGGTACGATTTGATGTTGGTAATCTTAACGGATTTGACTTTTTTCCCCTCTTGTATATACTCAGCCTTCACCAGCCCGGCGGGTACTTCCAGCCGAAGTACCCCCGGTGTTTTGGGGACTACCAAGCCCTGTTCAATGGCCACCGTAACGGTACCGATGGTACCGTGCCCACACATAGGCAGGCAGCCGGACGTTTCTATAAACAGGATACCCACGTCATTGGCCGGGTCAGAGGGTGGATACAAAATACTCCCCGACATCATGTCGTGGCCACGTGGTTCGAACATGAGCCCCCGCCGAATCCAGTCGTACTCGCGCAGGAAGTGCAGCCGTTTTTCGCTCATGGTACTTCCTTCGAGCCGCGGAATGCTCCCGCCGGTCACGACCCGTACCGGGTTACCACAGGTATGGGCATCGATGCAGAAAAAATGCTGATCGTTCATCGGTTCAAAGCGCCAGGTAGTCTGGAAGTTGGGGTCGAACGGCAAGGGCATCGGTGATGATTTGCTCAACTCGCTCCCGCTCGGCTCCTACCAACGGCAAGCGCGGAGCTCGCACGTGTTCGGTACCCAGGCCGGTATGTACCTCCGCCAGCTTGATGTACTGCACCAGCTTGGGGTGTAGGTCCAGCTCCAGCAGGGGCAAAAACCAACGGAAGAGCGTCCGGGCTTCGTCGAGGCGGCCCGCCTTGACTAGGCGATAGATCGCCACCGTTTCGCGCGGAAAGGCGCATACCAGGCCGGCTACCCAGCCATCGGCGCCCATGACCAGTTCCTCCACCGCCAGGGTATCCACGCCACAAAGTATCTTGATGCGGTCGCCGAAGCGGTTACGAAGGCGGGTTACGTTGGATACGTCCCGGGTCGACTCCTTCACGGCCTGGATGTTTTCAAACTGAAGTAGCTCCTCAAACATGTCTAGGGTCACTTCTATTTTATAATCAATCGGATTGTTGTAAATCATGATCGGAAGCTCCGTCGACCGGGCGATGGTCTTAAAATATTCGGCCGTTTCGCGATCATCGGCTTTGTAGCGCATGGGGGGCAACAGCATGAGTCCGCTTGCGCCCAGCTCGGCCGCATGCTCCGCGATCCGGACGGCTTCTCGCGTGGAGCCTTCGGCAATATTAAGCACCACAGGTACTTTGCCTTCCAGCAGATTGACGGCTCGTTCTACAAGCTCCTCTTTTTCAACGACCGTCAGGGTACTTGCCTCGCCCAGGGAGCCACCCAGGATAATGCCGTCGACGCCGGCTTCGAGTTGGGCCTGTAGGTTATGTTTGAAAGCAGCGTGGTCGAGGGTACCTTCTGCGGTAAATTTGGTAGTGAGGGCGGGAAACACCCCTTGCCAGGATATATTCATACGTGATAAGAGCTAATTGCTGATTGTAGGACAAATGTAGTTTACCCGCCTACCAATCCCTTTACCGATATTCAGGAGTAATCATACAATATTAACCTACATTCTTCTCTTTAGCTTTATTTTCCGGCAATTTTGGTTCTATCTAGCTTATTTTGGGGTACTTTGAAAGCAAAAAGCGATCGAGCGTTGTACTGAAACAACGTTCGATCGCTTTGGATATAGTGCTATTTATGTAACGTTAAAGTTGCTGTGAACAGACTTGCCAGCTGCTTTTCAAAAAACCAAACTGGCTTTCACCACTGAATTTGCCGGGCTTTTTTCTTAAAGTATGTAAAATCAAGCGATGCACTTGATAAATTTCCAGACCGTTGTCTTCTCTTTTTAGGTACTGTCTCTACCCAATAGGCGGCCAAAACACCCGCCGACAGTGAAAGTATAAGGAATATGATGAGTTCCATGGGATATATCGTTTAGTCTACGTTAATGTCATGCACTTATGAAGACTAAAACCATACCCGGATTCCTGAGCGTAATTTTAAGGTGAGGCCGTGTAAAAATTGGGGATTGAATTGCTCAACTGTTTATTTACTTTACCACAAGTACTTTACAGTCCGCTGTTTACACTTCCAAAACGGGTTCCTTTATGGAGAAGCTCACGGTAAAGATAGTACCTGTTCCTTCCTCAGACTGTACATCCACGCGGCCTTTGTGCGACTGTACAATGTTGAGCGTAGTGGCCAATCCAATGCCCATACCGGTTTTTTTACCGGTAAAGTAAGGTTCAAACACTTTACGCATATTTTCTTCGCTAATGCCCGATCCGTTGTCCACGATCAGTACCTGGATATCCTGGTCATACTTGCGCGTAATTACCCTCAAGATACCTTTGCCTTCTTCCATGGCTTCAATAGCATTGGTGATCAGGTTGATAAAAGCAATTTGCAGCGTGGTACTATCCAGAGGAATCACCAGATCGTCGTTTTCATACTCCCGCGATACTTTTATTCTTTTTAATTGGATACGGTCATTGGAAGCCGCCAGTACTTCATCCAGGAGCTGGTTAAGCGATTGTGGAATCAGCGTTATTTCCGTGGGACGCGATGACTGTAGAAGCTGCGTAATAAGATCATTGATCCGACTGCAATTTCGCTTGATAATCTGCGTATAAAATTTTTGATCTTCATCTTCCAGTTCCGACTCCAGCTGTTCGGCGGAAAGATTTACGTTCGTCAACGGATTCCGTATTTCGTGAGCCAGCATCCGAACCAACCGGCTCGTAACGGCCAGCCGTTCTGAAAACAGGCGTTCGCGCTCGGACTGCATGCGGGAGGTAATGTCATGGAGGCGTCCTTGGATGTACTTGCTGTCCATGTCTGACTCCACAGATGCGGAAAAAATACAGTACTTTTTTTCACCCTCTTTGGTAATTAGCCTTACCTCGCGGTCCTGTAAATTATTTCCTTCCTGAATGTAGTTCCAGACCGAAGGTACGTCCGGGCCATCCAGAAGTTCCAAAATGGTTTTCGACTTCAAATCGCTTGCCTTGTAATCGGTTAGTTGCAAGGCAGCTTGATTAAAATCCAGGATTTTGCCGGACAGATCACTAATAAAGAGCATATCCATGGACTCTTCAAAAATGCGCTTGTAGCGCCGCTCACTTTGGCGAAGGGCTTTAAGTACCTTGGTTCTTTCGAGCGAATACCGGATACTTCTTTCCAGAGAAGTTGGTTCCAACTCGCTCTTGATCAAGTAATCGGCCGCACCCAGTCGGAGCGCTTCCACGGCTACCTTTTCGTCTCCCCGGCCCGTCAGAAGAATGATGGGCTCTTCGCACTCATTCTTTAGTGCTTCGGCTAGCAAGTCAATGCCCGTCCGATCACCCAATAAAAAATCAAATACGTAAAGATCGTGTCGGCATGTACGCAGGCATTCTACGGCTTCCTGGTAGGTAGGGCACCAGGTAAGCTGGAAATTCCATTGATACAAATCCTTGAAACAAGCACTCGTTAATAAATAGTCGTCTTCATCATCATCGACTAGCAATACGCTAATGGGCTTATCCTGCATGGGGGTACATTATGATTGAGAAGTGGGCAAAAGGATTGTAAAGGTGGCACCTTCTTCCGGTATACCATACGCTTCGATGGATCCTTGATGATTCTCGATTACTTTTTTGCAAACTGAAAGCCCAATGCCCGCTCCTTCAAATTCAGAGCGTCCTCTTAGTCTTTGAAACAAAGTAAAAATACGGCTTGACTGATCGTTTTGAAAGCCAATCCCGTTATCTTCAATAAGAATACGGATGTACGATTTGCCGAGCAGGGTACCTTGTTGCTCACCAACCTCATTGGGTTTGAGTGCTTCTGCCTTAATAGTAATGATTGGCCTTACTTCACGTCTAGTAAATTTCAGCGAGTTGGAGAGCAGATTCATAAATAGCTGAGACATCTGAGAAGGAATGGCGTCTATCTCCGGCAGATCTCCCATTTTTACCACCGCATTCTTTTGTTGAATGGTAACCTCCAGGTCGCTGATTACACTCTTGAGAATGGTATTGAGGTCTGTACGAACAAAACCATCCTTGGTGCGGGCCACGCGCGAAAACTCCAGGAGGTTGTCGATCATCTCTTGCATACGCCTGGTGGCGTTCAGGATTCGGTCTAGGTAAAGTGCCTGCTCTTCGTTAAGTGCTCCCCGGCTCCGGCTGTCGAGCCGCTCGCCAAAGGAGACGATTTTGCGAAGGGGTTCCTGCAAATCGTGGGAAGCTACGTAGGCAAATTGTTCTAAATCAGCGTTGGATTTATTCAGATCAAGTACTTTACCTTCCAGTTCGTTTTGAATTAATTTGAGCGAAGTGATGTCAAAGATATTACCCATGTAGATGGCTCTGCCTTTCGTCTCGTCCAGTACCTTTTGACCTCGTACCATTACGTAGCGCTCTTCCTTCTCGGCTGTAATGATTCTGGCCTCAAACGTATAGGTGGATTGCTCCAGTACCTCCGTAACAGTGTTAGGTACGATCTCTAGGTCGTCTGGGTGCAGGTGGCTTTTTAGTAATTGGTAAGTAATAGCCCCTTGAAAACTGTCCACATCGTAGCCAAGCATGTAGTATACGCCATCAGACCATCCGATCTCACCCGTTTCGGGGTCCCAGGTCCAGCTGCCAAAGCGCATGGTTTTCTCAGCTTCCCGCAGCAGTCTAAAATCAAATTTATTTTTACTTTCTAATTGCTTTCTTTGGGAAATATCCGTCAGCGTACACAAAAAATGATTCTCGTCAACGGCTACATTACTAATCCGGCACCAGGTATGGGACCGCTTAAAAAAAACTTCTGTATCTGTATCATGCACTGGGCCAGGTACCTCATTCCCTTCTCCAACAAATTTTGACCATTCCATTCCACTCAACGACCCATAACCCGTTAGGGTACGCGCAGATTTGTTATCTACCGTACACACAATACGCTCCCTTTGCTCATCCAGGTTCTTTTCTTTTTTAAAAAGAACCAATCCGCTCGTAGAGGCATTCAATAAGTCATTTATGCCGAATGAGTGGAATATCTTTTTCAAATCCGTCATTTTGGTACTCGCTTTTGAAAATCAAACTTCTTTTTTTATTGGAGGTCAAATTGTTTCATTTTGTTATAGAGTGTTTTACGGTCAATATTAAGTAGTCGGGCCGCTTTACTTTTATTGAAATTGACCTGGCGAAGCACCTGCATGATCATGTCATATTCGGCTTCGTTAGCAACCGTTTTCAGGCTAGGCTTGGTGTCTACTTCACGTATTTCCTCTTCTATTTTCAGGGGAACAAAATCACCCTCTAAGTCTTTTATTTTCTGATAGTTAGCTATTTCAAAAGGCAATGATTTTTCTTCTATATACTCGCCATCACTCAGCAGTGTAGCACGCTTGATGACATTCTTTAACTCTCTTAAATTTCCGGGCCATTCGTAATTCATAAAGTCCTCAATGACCTGATCCGAGAAACCCTTCACGGATTTATTAAGCTCTGCGTTGGTATTTTGCAAAAAGTACTCCGTAAAAAGCAGCAGGTCTTCTTTCCGCTCCCGGAGCGCAGGTACCTCAATCGTGAACTCATTGAAACGATAATAGAGATCTTCTCTGAACTTGCCCTTATGGGCGGCCTCCATCAACCGCTCGTTGCTGGCCACAATGATTCTTACATCCAGGTCTATCTCTTTATTGCCACCGATGCGCCGCATTTTTCGCTCCTGTACTACCCGCAACAGGGCCATCTGAATTTCGTACGAAAGGTTCGAAACTTCATCCAGAAACAAAGTACCTCCGTTGGCCATTTCGAAGTGCCCGATTTTGGTTTGCAAAGCCCCTGTAAACGAACCCTTTTCGTGGCCAAACAGCTCACTTCCAGCTAGTTCTTTAGAGATCGCTCCGCAGTCCATCGCCACAAATGGTTTATTCTTCCGGGTAGAACGGCTGTGAATCTCGTGCGCAATGGCCTCTTTCCCAGATCCGCTTTCGCCATAAATAATAACGCTGAAGTTGGTAGGAGCTACCAAGTCGATCTGCCGATACAATTCATCGGCGATCTTACTTCTTCCGATAATATATCCTGACTTCAGCTGTACGGGCGACTTTCCGTTGCTGCTGTCTTTTCTTTTAAAGGTACTTTCTGATTCAACACCGGATAACTCGGGCTCTACTTCGTCTCCTCCTTCTTCGGCATCTTTCAGGGCTTTTTTTACCGTTACCAGAATTTCATCCGGAAAAAGGGGCTTGGTAATGTAATCATACGCGCCCTGTTTCATCACGTTAACGGCAATTTTGATGTCTGAGTAGCCCGTAATGATGAGGACAGGGACGTTAGGTAGCTTGGACTTGATGTTCACAAGGAGCTCAGATCCGGTAATGTCCCCTAGACGAAAGTCAGTCATGACCAGGTCAGGCTTAAAGTCGTCAACCATTTGTAGCCCTTTCTTTCCGGTTTGGGCGGTTTCTACCAGGAAATCATTTTTTGATAAGAAGCGCTTGAGAAGCATGCAAATATCTGCCTCATCGTCAACAACAAGTATTTTTTTCATAATGGTTAACTAGGTACAAGAATAGAGTAGGGAGTAAACTACTAAATGGTAACTCGAAGCCTTGCCGTAGGGATACTTAGTTGATCCCGGTACTTGGCAACTGTTCTTCTCGCCACGTTGTATCCTTTCTCGGCCAGCATGTCTGTAATTTGTTGGTCGTTAAAGGGATGGCGCTTATCTTCGGATTCCACAATTTCGCGTATAGCTTCCTGAATAGCCCGGTTCGAAACTTCTGTTCCGTCTTCCGTAGCCACCCCTTCGGTAAATAGGTCTTTTAATAAAACGATGCCAAATGGTGTCTGGACATACTTGTTGGTCGTTACACGGGAGACCGTCGAAATATCCATATCAATAATTTCGGCTACATCCTTCAGGATCATGGGTTGCAACTTTTTTATGTCGCCGGTCTGAAAGTAATCGAATTGAAGCTTCACGATGGCCCGCAGGGTACTCAGCATCGTATTTTCCCGCTGCTTGATGGCATCTATAAACCAGCGGGCGGAGTTGATCTTATTACGTAGAAACTGATTGGTCGCCTTATCGTTTTTTTGCTCCGCCATTTGGGTAAATAGCTTACTCATTCGCAAGGCAGGACTGTTACCCCAGGCAAGTTGTACTTCAATTTCACCGTCATCCGTATAGCGAAGCAAGAAGTCGGGTTTAATGTTGTCATTGGTTGGGGTATCGTTTCGTAACCCCGAAGCAGGTTTAGGATTGAGCGAGGTAATGGTATGGATTGCCTTTTTAAGGTCCTGCTCCTCAATCTCGAGCACACGCATGATTTTTTCGTAATTTCGGGCTCCGAGTTCTTCAAAGGTGTCAGAAACAATCCTGTAAGCCAGCTTCCAAGTTTCATCTTTGGTAGGCAGACGGTCCAGCTGAATCAGTAAGCATTCTCTGAGATCCCGGGAGGCAATCCCGGGTGGGTCAAGCTGTTGAATAACCCTTAGCATGGACTCTACTTCCTCCATGTCAATGAACATGCTGTTAGCAAAGGAGATATCGTCCGCAATGACTTCGCAATCCCTCCTTAAAAAGCCATCCTCATCCAGGGAGTCTAACACGAAATCAGCTATAAGCTGCTGCCGGTCGTTCAGTTGAAGAAAATGAATTTGTTCCTTAAGCTCATCCCGAAACGAGATTGTCTCCACCATAGGCCTGGAATAGAGATCATCATCGGCCGAAAAGTTGTTGGAGTACGTTTTATAATCCGGAATGTCGTCGTCTCTGAACTCATCCCAATCGTAGTAGTCTTGTACTTCTGGGGTTTCTTCTCCGTTGGCACCGATGGTATCACCCGGGTCTGCAAAGTCTTCGGTCACTTCCTCCGTACTTGCTTCCTCTTTACCTTCCTCCAGCACGGGGTTCTCTTCCATCTCCTCTTTGATTCTATTTTCCAACTCCAGGGTTGTTAGGTGGAGAAGGTTAAGCATTTGTATTTGTAAGGGAGAGTATTTCAACGTTTGACGTTGAACTTGGGCTTGTCTCTGCATATACTAAAACAATTTTGGGTAGTGGGTAAAATATTGGTTCCACCTTTGCCTTAAGGAAGGAATTACTATTATTTTTTTATCTTTGATTTGCTTTGGTACTATCTTACAGACCCTTAAAAAAAGAAGATTTTTTGCTACTATTTTTTGTGCCTACAGCCCAACGGCAGCTACTATCCTATTAATCAAATTGAGTGCGCAATAGTTTCCACATATTGAGCAAATACATACATACCGTCAAATTCACAAATTTTTGATGAAACTTTCTTCTTTACGCTTACTAGACAGAACATTAAGTGAACTACAGCTTACTTGGGCCATACGCTTTCTGTTTGGCATTTCCATTGCCCTCATTGTAGCTTTATCGTACAGTTATCATACCATCAACCGTGAACTCGTATACTATGCCGGTCGGGTCGATCACACACAGGAAGTACAAATTACCATCCAGAAGATTGCCTCTTCTGTATTTATTACCGACTACCATCTTAAGAACTACCTCTTGCTAGGGGGCGAAGACAGTAAAAATGAAGCCCGTCAGCAGTTAAAAATTCTCCCGGTTTTTACTGATCTGCTCGACAGCCTGGTAGATGATAACCTTGCTCAAAACAAACGAGCTCAAACCTTGAGGGGTGAGCTAAGGGCATTTTCCCGCACTGTCGACTCCCTTGTAACTCATGCGTTGCCCATCGACCAAGCTTCACAACTGTTGTCGCTACGGGTAGATACCAAGCAACTTAACCGAATCAACCAGACGCTTCATGACATGACTTCGGTAGAAATACTGCTAATGGAAAATCGGATCAAAAGCCGCGACAATTACGAGCAGCAGGTATACCGGTTTAATTGGGTTATCATGGTTGTTGCGCTTCTTTTCCTCTCTTCTTCCTTTATCTTGCTCGACCGGGAGCTCCGGCGCAACAAGATGTACCGATTAGAGTTAGAAAACAAGATACAGAACTTAAACCGCTCGAATGAAGAACTGGAACAGTTTGCCTACGTAGCCTCTCATGACTTACAAGAGCCCCTGCGAAAAATCCGTTCCTTTTCTGACCGCATTGTATCCCAGCACGCTCCAAGCCTTCCCCAGGAAGTACGGTATATGCTGGAGAAGATTGACGTTTCTGCCAAAAGAATGCAGCTACTTATTGACAACTTGTTGTCTTTTTCTAGGATTGTCCGAACGAATTACAGCCCCAAGCTGACCAACCTTAACACTATCCTACTGGAAGTAAAAAACAATTTATCCGAAACCATTAAAGAAAAAGAGGTCAAAATCAAGAGCCAGGACTTGCCTACGGTAGCAGCTTACCCTATGCAGATGGTACAGCTGTTTCAGAACCTGATTTCCAATTCCATTAAGTACTCTAAAGACGGGCAATTCCCAGAAATTGCTATAAATTACCGCCTTGCGCATGGAACGGACATACCTACTGTTAACCCCTCCCATCGGGAGCTCCAGTTTCACCTCATCGAATTCATCGACAATGGGATAGGCTTCAGTCCGGAATATGCTGACAAGATATTTGTTATCTTTCAAAGATTACACGGTAGGGACCAATACGAGGGTACGGGAATCGGCCTGGCTATTTGCCGCCGGGTAGTATCGAATCACAATGGATATTTAATAGCGGAAGGAAAAGAAGGAAAAGGGGCCAAGTTTTGCTTATATTTGCCTCTGCAACCAATCTTTAATTAGAAGCGGTATATGATTGACCACAGCATACTCATGGCTGATGATGATGCGGACGACCGATTTTTGGTCCAGGCGGCTTTCGAAGACAACAACATACCCTACAATGTACTTTTTTTCGAAGACGGAGAGCAGCTATTGACCCACCTCAAAAATAAAATGAACGAAGTAGCTCCTTCGTTCATTTTACTGGATCTTAATATGCCCAAGCGGGATGGCCGAGATGTACTAAAAGTGCTCAAGGCTGATAGTAGACTTCGCTCTATACCTATCATTATTTTTAGTACCTCCAAAGCCCCAGATGACGTAGATTCGTCGTATAGGCTCGGTGCCAACAGCTACGTAGTAAAGCCTACCAGCTACGAGCATCTTAAAGATGTGATTCTAAAAATCAGTGACTTTTGGCTCAATACTGCCCTAACTCCTTCCTAATTGATCGGTGCCATACACGTCTACTCCTGAACTAGGGCTTTCGATAGGTACAGCAACTCCTGCTTCACTGGCATCAGTGTAAACGGCTGCCGGAAGCGCCAATCGCTCTACATCTTCCGTGGGTTCATCATCCTCCGTAACCTCTTTCAACCATCTCAGGCCGGTCAACAACCACTCATCTCCGTGGCGATGAGTATAGTTTAGTATGGTATTCTGAACCAAATGGGGGACCAGAAAATTGAGGGGGATGGGTAATCGACGAAGAATGGTCTTGCCTAAAAGAGCGTTGACGCCAACCTGGACGCTTTTACCTACCATTCCCTGATAACGGTTCGTGAACACATTTCCAAGTAAGTACGTAATACGTCTGATTGGCTTAGCCTCATCCAGCCAGGCTTCCTTATCAAGCGTTAATCTTGACTTCGCTATTTGCAAATCATTGTGAGCCTGTGCTTGTTGAGCTCGAAGATCATCCACTGATTTTATCGTCATCATCTTTGTAAAAAGTTGCTAAAAGGTAATTCATGATCGGGAAGAATAGCAATTTCATGCGATTGCTAAATATGATGATCCCAATGAGCGCGTACAATAGCGCCACAATAAGAAATCCTACTGCTACATTATTTAGTAGACCTCCAAGTGCCAGAGCGATTGAGACGCTGATAAATAACAGGAAGAAGATAGCCAGGACTCCCAATACAATTCCAACTACAAAGGCTGTAGCGGCTCGGGCAGTTCGATCTGACAGCTTAAGGGCTATCAGGTTCCAGCGGGCTTCCGCATACCCAACCGCGTGGTTAAGCGTTTCTTCTGCCTTGGTCTTTGCATCGTCAAATAACATCGCTTTTGTAAAAGTTTAGATAGATAATGAAAAGAGGTTTGGCTGTAAACTTATAACTACTGAACGATGAGCCTCTTCATTTACAGGGGCTTATATCGTCCAGTAGCATAATGATAAGAACAGCTATACTACACTACTATTTAGCTTTGTTGACTGCCGTTTGGGCGGTGTCAATAGCATCCTCGGTCGAAGCCAGCGCCTCATCTTTGTATTTTTCTCCTTTGATTTTCACTTGCTCCGCTGCGTCAAGTACTTTACCTTTGCCTTTTTCAAGAGCATCGATCATGTCTGTCGCCCAGTCATTGGCAGATTTCTTTATTTTCTTACGCATTTTTTTACCGTCCTCTGGTGCTACCAAAAGTCCTATAACTGCTCCTGCTGCCGCAGCTGTAACAATGCCCCAAAATACTTTACCGTTAATCATGTCTTTTCCTTTTTGAAGTTAAACTATTGGATTTACCTTTCTAACGTAAGTGTATAAACCCCGTTCCATAGGGGGGCTGCTCGGTATACAATGGCACCCCTACCCTTTTTCGTGAACTCCCTTCTACATACTGGGGAAAGTAGTACCGACTTCCGAGCCAGTGAAGTCTGGGGAGAGCAATCTGTTTCTGGCAAGATTATTTAAAAGTTATTGTATAGTTTTTTTCTAATAATCCCAAAAGCCGCTGTATTTCCATTTAGTAGCATGTAGTAGCCTTGTTTTACTTATCCAACTGTCTTATTCAGACGCCTCATGCATACACTGAGGAAACCACTGGTCGTAAAATTTTATACTAAATGAATGGTAAATCAGCGCTCAATACCCTCCTAACCGTGATTTACTTTTTACCTTGTAAAATGTATGAAAATAGTCATTATTGAAGACGAGGTTGACCTAGGCATTTTGATGCGTAAATTTTTACAGCGTCAAATCCAGGACTCCTCATCCAATAGTATAAAGATCGCGACTACCCTAGCCGATGGGCTAGCCTTTATAGAAGAAATTAAACCTAACTGGGTACTATTGGACAATAATCTACCGGATGGTAAGGGGCTGGATAATATTGAATCCATCAAGGCATTTGAGAGCAATCCTCACATCATTATGATGAGTGCCATGACCAATCTGAGGGAAGAGGCCATTCGTAGAGGTGCTGATCACTTCCTGGACAAACCTATAAGCTTCACAGAAATTAAAAAAATTCTGGAGGCCGAATAAAAATACACTTCCCAGGACTCAGATAGCTTCTTTAACCGAATCCGCTACCTCGTCGGTAATCAATTCGGGATTCTCGGCTGTATGTTCTTCTACTACCCTACGCGATTCTTCCCGAACAGGCTCACCAATCAAATAGCCGAAAGGTTTTAAGCTTTCGGAATGATCAAAAACTACCTTAAGAATGGCAATCATCGGCAGCGATAGCATCATGCCCGCGATTCCCCATATCACGCCCCCGAGCAAAAGCCCAATGATGGCCACCAACGGGTTGATGCTAATCTTTGAACCTACAATGTAAGGGGTAATAAAATTACCTTCCAGAAACTGGATAAAGAGGAAAGCTCCCGCTACGCCTACTCCGTACATGGGAGAATCTTTAGTAATAAAGGCCATCAAAATAGGTAGCAAAGAGCCGATTAACACACCTATATAAGGAATAAGTAGCAGCAGCGCCGCAAAAAAGCCAAAGAACACGGCATAATTGATATCCAAGATCAACAGGCTTATTGTATTGAGTGACCCTACTATAACCATTACGATAAATAAACCTGATAGGTAGTTGTGAACGACATCACAGATTCGAAAAAGTACCGTATTTACCCGCTGCTTCTCCGATTTTGCCATTACCTTATATACAAATTCACAAAAGAAGCTGCGGTAATAGAGCATGAAGAACATATATAACGGAATGAGAATAACGTCAGCGAGGGTACTTGTAGTCTTGAGTAGAGCGGCCGATCCCCCTCCGCTTAGAAAGGCCATAGACATTTCTTGCAGCTTGGTTATCTGACTTTGCGGCCTCAGGCCAAAAAGTCGGTAGGCCCAGTTTTGGAGCTGGGTAAACCACAGAGTACCTTTTCTTTTGAGATCCGGCCAGACGTCCAACATATCAGAAATCTGCATGGTAGCAAAATAGATGATACCGGCAATCAGCCCCAGAAAAAGAACTATGGTAAGGATAATGGAAGCGATTTTGGATAGTCCCTTCTCTTCTAATTGAATAGTGATGGGCGACACCAGAATGGATAGAAGAACCGATATAAGAATAGGTACCAGTAAGCCTCTCAGAAAAATCATCCAGTAAACGCTCAGGGTTATGATGATCATCGCTGCGGCCAAGCGTAGCAAATTGGAGAGTGGCGGAGAAGAGTTCATACTGGCTGGTTTGCTTTTCTTTCTATATTAGCTAAATTCCCAGGCCACGGCTATCTAGCTAAATAGTGCTAAATCCAGCATCGTACCGCTGAGTACATTATTCCTCATCTTGCCTAGCTTCTCCCCATGTTTGGTCGCTCAGAATGGTACGGGGCGGCTAGCTTGGTAGTCTTACTGTCCATCTCTGCAGAGAGCCGCATTTAGCGTGGCCCCTGGTTAAATGCTTTTCTGAATTCTTCTGGTATTTTTTTTTAGTATAGCCTCGTACAGGGCTAACTTTTAGTAGTTGTTACTTTGGGTTATCAATAAACGTATATTCCTATAAACTTCTCTTACGTATGAAAAAGAATCCATTGGCTACCATCCTACTCCTCTCTTTTGGGCTCATCACCTGGACCGGATGTACGGACAATCAACGCGATAAAACCGATGATACCTTAGCCCAAACTGAAGAAGAGGCTCAGGAGGGATTTCAAGAGGCCAAAGAAGACCTAAACGCCAGTACGAAGAATCTCCAAAGCAACTGGCAGGAAGAAAAAGCTGAGATGAAGATTAAGATCAACAAAGCGATTGATGATCTGGACCGTAAAATGGAAGATATCGACGGTAAGATAAGCACGGCTACTGCCAAAGAAAAGGAACGCTGGCAGGCGCGAAAAAAAGAGCTTCGAGAAGAGCGCGGCGAACTCAATACCAAGCTAAAAAGCCTTCAAAGCAAAACCGAGGAGGGCTGGACGAGCTTCAAGACGGACGTGCAGAATAGCATTAATAGAATAAAGAGAGACACCATTAACTAGCTTACACTACCTTCTTTACCAGTTCACTAGCGTATCGGGTAAAGAAAGAATGTACTACGAAACACAATTCAATAATTAAGTGCAATGAAAGACTTATTTTCGAAGACCTCCACCTACGTACTTGGAGGAGCCATTATTCTTTTGGTCGTTGTTGTCCTAGCTGTTTTTTATTTCCAGGGTAACCGTAAAAATACCGTACGGCAAATTTATGTCACCCCTGGAACCGTACCATCAGATACCATCGTGGGCGACCTACCTAAGGAGAAAGCCGACAGCATTCATCTGGAAAACCTCACCAATAGCACTCGGTAGGGTACTTTGTAGCCCCGCAATCCCCACAGACTACATTAGTAAGAGAAGTAAATAAGCAGCGGGAGGAATAAAGCGTTGATTAACGCTTTATTCCTCCCGCTGCTCTACTTCAAGCTATTCAGTTGATTTTTTCTACTTGTCTTAAGGAGTGTATTCGCTCGCAGGCAACCTTAATATCTTGCTGCTGACGGGCTATCACGTGTCTGAGCTCAATGGGTAGTATTACTTCTTCGGAAGTCAGGAGCTTGTCGTATTCCTGAATAATGGCATTTTCACCAAATTCACAGGAGTCAAGAATCGACCCGGTATTTGGGCTAGTCATTGAAGCTTTTAAGTCTAGCCATACCTTATGGATTTGCCCCAAAAAGGTATTCTCCGGCGGAATTAAGCCTCCGTAGTTGATCATTTCGCTGTTAAGTTCCGCTTTGAAATGATGGCTCTGATCGGAATAAAAAGAGAATAACCTTTTCAGCTCCGGGTTTTCGGTATCTTCCTGAGCTCGGGTATATCCCTCAATCCGATCCGCATTTAGCTTAATTAAGTTTTCGAGTATGTCCCTTATATCTTTATTTAAATTCGCCATGATGAGGTACTTTAAGTGCAATTGGTTCGTAGGCTTCGCAAAAATAATCTTGCCAAATCTTAAGTTACTTATCCTGCGAGTAAATTACTACCGAGTAGGGTGCCAGCTTGAGCGTAGCTGACTGAGGCAAGTCGTCACAGGCTTCATCCTGCATTTCTTGGTCGAAGACTTCCTGATCCGAAAATTCTTCGTCATAGCCTCGCCAATCGCTGTTAAAGCGGGCCTTCCAGTGCCCTCCCGACGGAAAACCTATGGTGTAAGCATCATAAACCTGAGCTGAGAAGTTAAAAACCACTACCACGCTGTCACCGGGTCCTCCGTCTTTCCAGCGGTGCATGGCCAGTACTTTTTTCTCATTGTCAGTCCGGATGATCTGCACATGCTGCCCGGTAAGTCCGTTGGAGGTACCTGTCTGGTTGCGCCGTAGGTGAATCAGGTCGCGGTGCAGATTGGCAAAACCAGCGAACATTTCGAGCCGCGACCAATCCAGCGGATCGGTATCCGAAAACCACTTATCTTCCAGGAGCGTTTGTCCCTGGAAAAGCATCGGGATACCCGGAGCGGTTAACACAAGCGCTACTCCTAAGGCTGCCCTTTTCTTAGAGTACCAGTTATTCACGTCACCATTGGCAATTTCTTCCGCTACCCGCGCCTGCCCGTTGGCTACTTCGTCGTGAGACTCGGTATAGATAATGCGCTCAAAAACGTCATTATTGTACCGGTGGGTAATGGCTTTCACTACCACCTCCATGTCGCGGTCTTCGTCGTGCTGCGCAATGATGGTTTCCCGAACGGGATGCACAAACTGGGCATCCCACTGGGAGCCATAGCCCAGCCCTCCACTTTCCACCGAGTTCGTGATGGAATTTAGCGAATGCATATCCTCGGCAATGGTGATTTTATGGGGGTACTTGCTTTTGATCTCCCCATTGATCCACTGAATCAGGCTGAGGCCTTCTTCGATATCATTCCCCGGATTACCATCGGCCTTGACGTTTCGAATGTAAGGAACCATGTCCATCCGAAGACCGTCGACGCGGTATTCTTCTAGCCACATGATGGCGTTGTCATGAATGTACTGCCGTACTTCGCCGCGGCCATAATCGGGTCGGGTATTACCCCAGGGAGTTTCGGAGCGCCAATCATTATAAAAGTAAATGCCTCCCCCTTCGTTTTCCTGCCAGCCGTCAAACTGCCACAGATCCAGATCCGAGGGGCCAAAGTGATTGTACACTACGTCCAGGATTACGGCTATGCCCAGGTCGTGGGCGGTCTTGATGAATTCCTTGAAGGCCTCGGGTCCGCCGTAGTCTGACTCGATTGCGAAGGGATGCGAAGGATTATAGCCCCAGGACAAACCTCCCGGAAATTCAAAGGCGGGCATGATTTCTACCGCATTGATGCCGAGCTCTTGCAAATAAGGAAGCCGCTCCATAGCGGTGTAAAAATTCCCCGGCTTGCCTTCTTCTTTTACGTTGAAGGTACCTATGTGCATTTCGTAAATCACCAGTTCATTCCAGGAGGGCATGTTGAATTCCCGGTTTTCCCAGTCAAAAGAAGCGTGGTCATAAATCACTCCATTACCTATTGAGCTGGTCACTTTAAGCGCGTAGGGATCATTTCTATAAAAATCGCCAAAGGGAGTCTTCAAGAAGTACTTATACTCGTCACCGGCTTTGGCTTTCTCGCTATTTCCGGCCCAATGTCCGTTTTCTTCCCGGGTGAGTACATCGGCTGAATCATTCCAGTCGTTAAAAGTACCTACTACCGAAACCGATTCGGCATGAGGGGCCCATACTCTAAAACAAACACCTTCGGAATGGCAGATAGCACCCATACCGGCTACTTTTTCTTGGGTAGAATCTTCTTCTAATTGTTGCATAAAACGTATAAATGGATGTTTATTGAGGTTAAATACTAAGTAAGGGATAGCCCCTCGGACTACCCCTTATCGTGTACGCTATGTATTCAAATTATTAATCAGCCTGGGCATGTAACAGGGAGATCTGGCTGTAGGCCGACTTGATGACGGTATGCTGGTTTTGTAATAAAGTACGGAGTGAAGTCGGGATCTGGACGTCATCCTCGTCATACTTCAGGACGTCGTCATACGCGCCCAGGATGGTCTGCTCTCCAAATTCACATGAGCTCAGAACCGACTCTCTATCTTTATTGGTAATGGCGGCTTTGAAGTCCATCCAGGCTTTATGAATATCACCCAAAAATTTATTGTCTTTAGGTACTTCTCCGCCATACTTATCCATTTCGGCACTTAGCTCAGCCCGAAATTGCCGGCTTTGGTCGGCATTGTGGCTAAAAAGCGCCTTTAAATCCGCATCTTTGGTGTCTTCCAGAGCGTGCTCGTAGCCCTGAATCCGGTCGTAGTGCAGCTTGATTAAATTTTCCAGGGCATCTTGTGCCTTTTCAACGCTATTTTCCATGGCTTGTATATTGGCTTATTGATAAGGGTACTTTGAAAAATCTTTGCCATCTCTAAGTCCACCCTTATCCAGGGAAGCAGAGGTAGTCCGGTAAGCCCAAAAAGCGCCTTACTAATTTACTAATTATTTATTTGACAGCCATTTAAACAACAGGAACGCCTTCACGAAGAATAGCTACCCAGTAAAGTAGTTAGGGCAATATAGACCCCTGCCGGATTAGTGTCAGTAAGCCTATGGGAATAATTTTCCACAAAAAAAAGATCCAGCGGCAGAGGCCCTGGATCGAAGTACTTTCAAGTACCTATCTGTAAAGTACCTAAGCTTACTTGAGCTTACTTGGGAGGTAGGTGAATTTCGGCCAGCATACAGCGAGCAGAGCCTCCACCGTTACCCTCGATCATCGACAGATCCGCGTGGAAAAGCTCCGCGTAATCGTCCAGGGCATCGCGTTGCTGGGGAGTTAAGGATTCGTAGGCCTGAGTAGACATCACGAGTAGCTTCTCGCCTTTCTTGTTTCGCACCATCAGCATGTTGCCTGCCATCTGGCGCACCTGCTCCATTGTCAACTCTACAATGTACTTGCCCGTCTCTTCCAGGACCGAACGGACCAGATGCCGCTCGTCGGGATTCCGAATGGCTTCCAGGCACACCGCCGCAAAAATATCCCCCACGCACATCAGTACATTGGTATGGTAAATAGCCTGGCCGTTTTCGTCCGTGGCCTCGAAGCGCACAATCTCATAGCCCGTTGCCTCCGCAAACGCATCAAGTACCTCAGGATGCGTGCGGGGTGAAAGGCAGGCGTAGGCAATTTTGTAGCGGCGGTCCAGTACCATGCTGCCGGTACCTTCCAGGTACTTCTCCTGCTGCTCAAAGTACGTTAAATCGATGATTTCCTCGACGTGGAAAGTCTTTCGAAGCTCGTCGATAATATCCAGGCGGCGCTCATCGCGGCGGTTGGGGGCCATCATGGGATAGAGCACGATCTTACCACTTTGGTGAAAGGATACCCAGTTGTTAGGAAAAATGGAGTCGGGCGTATGGGGTGTGGGTGTATCGTCGAAGACATAAAGCTCCACCCCGTGTGAGTCCAGCTGGCTTACCAGGTGATCAAACTCCTCCCGGGCCTGCTCCTGCGCCGTAGATTCATGCGCCCGGGCAAAAGCAGCGTCCTGAAATTCGTTGCTCGTGGCAGTTTGCTCATTGAAAGCAAAGTGTACCGGCCGTACCATCAAAATTCTTGAGGTAGACTGGGGTTGTAGCTGGGCCGAGGTACGAATGGAACGCATAGCGGTAAAGAGATAAAGAGAGTTCTGTATGGGCGAAGTTACGACCGAATTGGTCCGTTTGCAAGCCCATGGACACACAGAAGTACCTATCTATTCTACAAAACTGCCTCCCGCAGAATAGGCATACTCATACAGTGTGAACCACCGCGCGCACGCGATAGCTCCGCCGAGGGTAGCATGATAAACGTATCGGTGAGGGTATCGGGCGCAAGTACCCCCTGCTCGAACTGTTCCAGTAGATCAACGGCTTTCACTACCCTAAATCCCGCGTTACGAAACGCCTCCAGGGTTTTGTCGTTGCGGTCGTAGCCTATCACCACGCCGTCTTGAAGCGCTAGCAGGTTGCAGGAGTCGGTCCATTGTTCCCGATCGCCAAACGGAAATTCTTTGTTGCCCGAATAAATAAACTGCACCGGCTCGGTACTGCCCAGGTCCTTGCGGCTAATATCCGTGAGGAGGTCTTCCAGGTTTTCGATGTCGACGGGCTTGTGCTCCTGGCCTTTCTTAAATTGCATGATCCGCAAGTCATGGTCGAAGGCCTGGGGCGCAAAAAAGTGCAGCAGGTCGCGTTTTTTGGCTTCGTCTCCCTGCCGCCCCAGCGAACTGAGCAGTACCCACATGTTTTTTTTCACCTGCGTAAACAGCGTATCGATGTGCATGTAGTCGCGCTTTTTTGGGATTTTGATGATCGTAATGGTATCCACCACAGCCCGCTCAAAAAGGACCTTCATCACCTGCTGCGCGGCGTAGAGTGTGGTGCGTTCGCTGCACCCGATCAGCAAATGCCGGGGCGCCACCATCATCACATCCCCTCCTTCGAGCGTGGTGCGGTTGTAATCGCTGTGTTTTTCGTCGTCGGGAAGCAAAAAGTGGTGCTCATTGTCAGGAATTTCGATGATCTTGTCCTGGTAGTTGGCAAAGATCGGGTGGTGAAAAAAGACATACTGCGCCAGCAGCGACTCGCGCGTCCGGGCCGACTTGGCGGGTTTGTTGAGCAGAATGTGGTCGTTGATTACGATGCCGATGTCGCGCGTGAAGATCAAATTGGGCAGCGGCGCAAAGAGCATCCGCTCGTCGGGCAGCGAACCCGACAAGAAAATTTTGGCCAGCTCAGCCGGATCATAGGTACCCAGCTCGGCCTGGATGTGGTACGAACACCGCTCAATGCCACAGATAGCCGCCGTCAGCTTGGTGCGGATAACGGCCTGCTCTAGAATTTCAGCAAGTAGCGTCTGGACGTCGATCACCCGGTCTGAATTAAAATACTCAGGGGTACCTGGTTTGTAAAAGGAACGGGACAAATCGGCATCGATGGCCTTCACACGTCCTTTGATCTTATCCGGGTCCAGGAAGTACAGGAGCAGCTTCACGTAGTAATCGTATTCTTCTCGCCGCATGGTAGCCAGGTGTACGATGTCCTCAAAGAGCCAATCCTGGGCTTTGGAAGGTACCACCTTTCCTAGGCCCCGGTCCGGGCTGTGAATCAGGAGGCGTCGCAACCGGCCTACTTCCGAATCTACCTGAATGTTTTCCAAAAGGGTACTTGTATTGATCATTGGTATAGGTCATCCATAAAATTAAGGATTGCAAAATAGAAAGCTTATTTTGAATTAAAAAGATCCAAGTTCACAGGCTACGGTACAGGCCGTGGTCTTCATCCTGCAAGAAAAGCCAACGAAAAGGAACAAGCACGGCTCTAACGGGGTTATGTTACCGTAAATGAGTGGTTTATAAACACCCCACACGTAATTTTATTAAACCACCAAAGCTTACTACTTTTGCACAAGTCTACTATTCATTAATTGCGTAAACCAGTTATGCTCAAAATCAATGATTTGCGTGCCTCTATTGAAGGCAAAGAAATATTAAATGGAATTAACCTGGAAGTAAAAGCAGGCGAAATACATGCCATCATGGGTCCGAACGGCTCCGGCAAAAGTACCCTGGCGTCCGTCCTGGCCGGGCGCGAAGAATACGAAGTGACGGGAGGATACGTGGACTACCAGGGTAAGAGCCTCCTGGAAATGGCCGCCGAAGAGCGCGCCGCCGAAGGTATCTTTCTGGCCTTTCAGTACCCCGTAGAGATTCCGGGCGTCACAACCATTAATTTTCTAAAAACGGCCGTCAACGAAATTCGTAAATACAAAGGTGAAAATCCACTGGATGCAGCTCAGTTTCTGAAGCTGGTTCGTCAGAAAGCCGCCCTGGTCAGCATGAATGACTCGCTACTAAAACGCTCGCTGAACGAAGGTTTTTCGGGTGGAGAAAAAAAGCGTAACGAGATCTTTCAGATGGCGGTCCTTGAACCCCGGTTGGCCATTCTGGACGAGACGGACTCCGGCCTTGACATCGACGCGCTGCGCATCGTGGCTGAGGGCGTGAACGCCCTGCGCTCAGCCGAACGCGCGACCATCGTGGTAACGCACTACCAGCGTCTGCTGGACTACATCGTACCCGACTACGTGCATGTACTTTATAAGGGACGCATTGTAAAATCCGGCCCCAAAGAACTGGCGCTTGAACTGGAAGAAAAAGGGTACGACTGGATTAAGGCGGAGGTAGAAGCCCAACACGCCTAAACGGTTTGCCGCTGGTGGCTTTTGCCTGAAAGGCAGGTCCCGGTTTTCTTTAAAGTACCTAATGTCAACTACGAAATGAGTACCGAAACCATAGATTTAAAAACCAAGCTCGTTGCCGATTTCTACTCCCGGGAAGCAACCCTGAACGGAGAAGCGCAAAGTACCTTTCACCAGCTGAAGCGCGCGGCCCTGCTCCACTTTGAGGAGACGGGCTTTCCTTCACCGAGAAACGAAGAGTGGAAATACAGCAACGTGCGCGAACTTGTCGGGAAATCCTACCAGTTTAGTGGCGAGCACGCCGTAACTGCCGAGCTCATCAATTCCCTGGAGATTCCGAATTTGGCGGGCAATATCCTGTATTTTATCAACGGCCGCTACGAAGCCAGCCTGTCGACCATCGTGTCGCCCCCTGAGCAGCTGAGTATTTTGCCCCTGACGGAGGCCGCCAAGCAGCAGCCGGAGCTCGTGACCAAGTACTTTGGACAACTGGCCCGCTACCAGGCTGATCCTTTTACGGCCCTGAACACGGCCTTTGCTCACGACGGTGTCTTTATCCAGGTACCCGCGGGAAAAGTAGTGGAGCAACCCATCATTCTCCGCTTTATTTCCGACGCCCGTACCCAAAACGTAGGGAGCAACCCGCACAACATCGTGGCCATTGGCCGGGGTGCCCAGGTGAAACTCGCCGAGTCGTTTCGTACCCTGGGTGAGGCCTACTCGCTCACCAACATCGTCACCGAAATCCACGTCGCCGAAGATGCCTACGTGGAGTATTACAAAGTACAAAACGAAACCGAGCAGGCCTATCACGTAGGTACTACCCAAGTGCAGGTACTCGACCGGGCCAATTTTTATGCCGCTACGGTATCGCTCAACGGGGCTTTTATCCGGAATAACCTCAACATCGAGATCAACGGCGAGCATTGCGAAGTGTACATGTACGGCCTGTACCTTCCCGACGGTAAGCAACACATCGACAACCATACCGTAGCCGATCACATGAAGCCCAACTCCAACAGCAACGAGCTGTACAAAGGGGTACTTCGGGAGCGGGCCACCGGCGTGTTTAACGGGAAGATCTATGTGCGCCCCGACGCCCAGAAAACCAACGCGTTTCAGTCGTGTAAGAACGTGGTACTTTCCACCGAGGCGACCATGAACACCAAGCCTCAGCTGGAAATTTTTGCCGATGACGTGAAGTGCTCGCACGGTACTACCACCGGCCAGCTCGACGAGGAAGCACTCTTTTACATGCGCTCGCGGGGTATTTCCAAGCCCGAAGCCCTCACGCTGCTGATGGCTGCCTTCTGCGAAGATGTCGTGAGCCAGATCAAGATTGACGCCATTCGGGAGTACCTGACGGGCGTGATCACCGACAAGCTGGCCGCCAAGTAAGGTAGCTTCGCTTAGCAAGTAGGTAGTTTAGAAAGTACCTACCCCTCGGGCCAGCATGGAAAAGTGATGTAAGGAAGCATTTAATGGCTGCAAGCCCCTGATTCAATGACAACCGTGACCCAACAATTAGATATAGCTAAAATCCGGCGGGACTTTCCCATTCTCAACGAGACCATCAACGGAAAGCCGCTCGTGTACCTGGACAACGCCGCCACTACCCAGAAGCCCCGGCAGGTACTTGATGCCCTAACGGGCTACTATGAGCATTATAATGCCAACATTCACCGGGGTATTCACCACCTGGCCGAGAAAGCGACCTCGGCCTTTGAAGCCTCCCGGCGGCGCATCCAGGCTTTTCTGAACGCCCGGTTGTCCGAGGAAATCATCTTTACGTACGGCTCCACTGACGGCATCAACCTGGTAGCCCAGGCTTACGGCCGGGCCTTCCTGAAAGCGGGCGACGAGATCATCATCAGTACCATGGAGCACCACTCCAACATTGTACCCTGGCAAATGCTTTGCGAAGAAAAGGGGTGCATTCTGAAGGTGATACCCATCAGCGAAGAGGGTGAGCTACGCATGGAGGAGTACGAGAAACTACTCAGCGAACGTACCAAGTTTGTGTCGGTGGTGCACGTTTCCAACGCTCTGGGTACTATCAATCCGGTTGCTCAGATTGTGGAGAAAGCCCACGCCGTGGGAGCCAAGGTACTGCTCGACGGCGCGCAGGCCAGTTCCCACCTCAGCATTGACGTGCAGGCGCTCGACTGCGATTTCTACGTGTTTTCGCTTCATAAACTCTACGGCCCCACGGGCATGGGGGTACTCTATGGCAAAAAAGAACTCCTCGACGCCATGCCTCCTTACCGCGGGGGCGGCGAGATGATCAAAGAAGTTACGTTTGAAAAAACAACCTATAACGAGCTTCCCTATAAGTTCGAAGCCGGCACGCCCAACATTGCCGATGTAGTAGCCGCCCGCACCGCTCTGGACTACGTAGATGAGCTGGGGAAAGAGGCCATAGCCGAGCACGAACACCAACTGCTGCGGTACGCTACCGACGCGCTGGAGGCTATCGAGGGGCTGCGCATCATTGGGCGCGCCAAGGAAAAAATTGGGGTACTTTCCTTCGTCATGGAGGGTATTCATCACCAGGACATCGGGGTACTGCTCGACCAGCAGGGCATTGCCATCCGGACCGGCCACCACTGTACCCAGCCTATGATGCAACGTTTTGGTATTCCCGGAACCTCCCGGGCCTCTTTTTCCGTTTACAACACAATGGAGGAAGTAGACAGCCTGGTGCGGGGCCTGCACAAAGTAAAGAAAATGCTGGGCTAGGCTCTAGCAGGATCAGCAGTGGCCCTCAAAATGGCGGGAAGCTATCCTTTCAACTACCTCACGAATCAGTAGTTACCGAAGTTGGAAAGAATATGAGCATCAACGAAATACAGGATGAACTTATCTCCGATTTTGAGTTGTTTGATGATTGGGAAAGCAAGTACGAGTACATCATTGATCTCGGCAAGCAACTACCCCCGCTCGAAGAACAATACAAAACCGAAGAGAACATTATCAAAGGCTGCCAGTCACGGGTGTGGCTGCATACCTACCTGGAGGGCGACAAGCTGCACTTTGCCGCCGATAGCGACGCGATTATTGTACGCGGCCTGGTAAGTATGCTGGTCAAGGTACTTTCGGGCCATACGCCCGAGGCCATTGCTAAGGCCGACCTGTACTTTCTCGAGCGCATCGGTCTGCACCAGCACCTGGCTCAGACCCGCTCCAACGGGCTGGCCTCGATGGTGAAGCAAATGAAACATTACGCCATTGCTTACCAGGCCGTTGACTAGCCGGTAGTGGACCCACAGAATCACCTTTTTTCGACAATAGAAATGACCGAAGCTGAATTAAAAGAGGAAGTAGTGAAAGCGATTAAGAGCGTGTACGATCCGGAAATTCCCGTTGATGTGTACGAGCTGGGCCTGATCTACGACCTGAAAATATTTCCCGTCAACAACGTTTACGTTTCGATGACCCTCACCTCTCCTTCCTGCCCCTCGGCAGGTACCTTGCCCGGAGAAGTAGAACAGCGGATACGGGAGGTAGAAGGCGTCAACGACGTGAGCCTGGAGCTTACCTTTGATCCCCCTTACTCCACCGAAATGATGTCGGAAGAAGCAAAACTTGAACTGGGCTTCATGTAGAAGCCCGGCCAAACGCAGATATTTCATTTAAAACCATAAACTTTCAATACTATGTATCCCCCCCAATTAGTAGCACCCATGAAGGCCGACCTGACCAGTGTGGGATTTCAGGAGTTGCTAACCGCCGACGAAGTGGATAGCTTTTTCAAAGATGCACAGGGCTCTACCCTGGTGGTCATCAATTCCGTCTGTGGCTGTGCGGCGGGTGCGTGCCGTCCGGGTGTCAAAGCGGCCCTGGCTCGTAGCGAAGCCAAACCCGACAACCTGGTTACGGTTTTTGCCGGGGTAGATCACGAAGCCGTCGCCAAAATGCGCGAGTATACGCTTCCCTATCCGCCGTCGTCGCCCGCCATTGCTATTTTCCGGGATGACGAACTGGTCCATTTCATCGAGCGCCACCACATCGAAGGCCGCTCGGCCGAAATGATCGCCCAGCACCTCCTGATGGCTTTTGAAGAATTCTGCGGCGAGAAAGCCTGAGGATGATTTGATTTTCGGGAAAAGTACCTAAAAGTACCCCAAGGCCTTGCCGACTCAAGCTGTCCGGCGAGGCTTTTTTTGTAAACTATCCTGCCTAAATTAACGTTGTTATTTCTGATTATCTCAGGTACTTATGCGCGGACACCGTTTTTTCAAATACATTCCCCAAGAGCAGGGAGGCAACAGTAAGTTCGATCAGCTGTTTTCCATTTTCCAGCAGCTGCTGCTCATGACTTCTGGCGACGTGTCGCAGGCAATGTCGTGGCTCAGCGAGCTCGATCGGCAGTATAATCTTACCAGCGACCAGTACGGTATCGGCGACTTCTTCGAAGACATGAAGAAGAAGGGGTACCTGACCGAAGAAAACGAAGAGGGCCGCGTGGTCATGACGCCCAAAAGCGAGCAGAGTATTCGCCGGAGCGCCCTGGAGGAGATCTTCGGGAAGCTGAAACGCTCCAAGTCCGGCGGGAACCACCACTCGCCCCACCTCGGTGCCGGTGATGAGCTCAGCAGCGACGTGCGGGCCTACCAGTTTGGCGACACGCTGGAACAAATCTCCATGACCGAGTCCATCAAGAACGCCCAGGTCAATCACGGCATCGGTGATTTTCAGTTAATGGAAAATGACCTGGAGGTGGTCGAAAAAGAGCAGAAGATCACCACGGCCACCGTGGTGATGATCGACATCAGCCACTCCATGATTCTGTACGGCGAGGACCGCATTACACCCGCCAAAAAAGTAGCGCTGGCCCTCGCGGAGTTGATTCGTACCAAGTACCCAAAGGATTCTCTGGATATTATTGTCTTTGGCAACGACGCCTGGCAGATCCAGCTAAAAGACCTCCCCTACCTGGAGGTAGGCCCCTACCATACCAACACCGTGGCGGGCCTGGAGCTGGCGATGGACCTGCTGCGGCGGCGCAAAAACCGCAACAAGCAGATTTTCATGATTACCGACGGCAAGCCTACCTGCCTGAAAGAAGGGATACGGTACTACAAGAATAGCTTCGGGCTGGACCGCAAGATCATTAGCAAAACCCTCACGCTGGCCGCCCAGTGCCGCCGTTTGGACATCCCCGTCACTACCTTCATGATTGCCACGGATCCTTATTTGAAGCAATTCGTACAGAACTTCACGCAGGTAAACAACGGCCGGGCCTACTACAGCAATTTACAGGGACTAGGAGGCTTTGTGCTGGAAGACTTTCAGCGCAACCGCCGCAAAAACATCCGGTGATTTTTGAGCGACCAGATACCATACAAACGCCCCGACTTCACCAGCCGGGGCGTTTGTTTTAAGGTATGAAAGTACCTCAGGAAGGTACCTGCCTAGTTCGTCACCAAATTCGGGATTCGAAGCACCTGGCCGGGGTAAATCTTATCGGGGTCCGAGAGCATGGGTTTGTTGGCTTCAAAAATGGTGGGGTACTTCATCATGTCTCCGTAGTATTCTTTGGCAATTTTTGAGAGAGTATCACCCTTCTCCACCGTATGGTACCTGGCCTCCGGCTTCGTTTCCCGGACCTTCATGCGGTTATCAACCACGGCTACGCCATCCACGTTACCTACGGCCAGCGTAATTTTCTCGGAGTCTTCCTGCTTTTCTACCTCCCCTTCCAGCACCACGGTATCTCCCGACGTTTTCACCGTAAGGTTATGGTAAGGCAGGCCGAGCTTCTTCACGTGGTTGAGCAGCACGCTCGCGCGTAAGGGCTCCGCTTCGGCTGCTTTTTCGGGGGTAGCGGCGGGTTGGTCTTTGGTCAATATTTTTTCACCGGCTCCTTTAAGAAATGAAAACAATCCCATCTTGTAGTTTGGTTTAAGTTCGTTTTTGATTGAGCAATCGCTATACGTTTATAACAATAGAACTTCTTAATAGGTTATAATACTGTGCCAACGGTAGGCTTTTGAAAGTAGTAGCTACTTTTTGAAGTCCTTAACCACCGACCGGTCACCCTGACATTGGTCAGTAAGGTACCTCCAAGGAATGCTTTTCGTCATGTTTGGGCTCTGAACGTTGCTATCCGTTCAATCTCTGCCTATACTAGCTCCCGCTTAGGAACATCCTACAAATACCACTCACAATTCTGTTAATGCCATGCAAGTAGCTTTTTTTAGTACCAAGTCGTACGACCGCACTTTTTTTGATCGCTTCAACAACGGGCATTCATTCACGTACTTTGAGAACAAACTCGACCATCGTTCCGTGGCCCTGGCCTCAGATCACGACGCCGTCTGCGTTTTTGTAAACGATGTCCTGGATCAACCCATCCTGGAAGCGCTGGCCAAAAGCGGCATCCGGCTCATTGCCCTGCGCTGTGCGGGCTACAACAACGTAGACCTGGACGCCGCCAAGCGGCTCGGAATCGGGGTAGTACGGGTACCGGCCTACTCGCCCCACGCGGTAGCCGAGCACGCCGTGGCCCTCATCCTGACCCTGAACCGCAAAACCCACAAAGCCTACAACCGGGTACGGGAGGGGAATTTCTCGCTGGAGCGCCTGGAAGGTTTCGATCTGTACGGAAAAACCGTAGGTGTAGTAGGTACCGGGAAAATCGGGGAAGTATTTGCTGGCATTCTGCAGGGATTTGGCTGCCGGGTCCTGGCGTATGATCCGTACCCGAACGCGGCTTTGGAAAGCCGGGGGATTGCCTACGTGGAAAAAGATACGCTTTTGGCGCAGTCGGACATTCTCTCGCTTCACTGCCCGCTCACGCCCGAAACCCACCATTTCATTGACGAAGCAGCGCTCCAAAAGCTTAAGCCGGGTATGATGCTCATCAATACCAGCCGGGGTGCCCTCATTGACACGCACGCCGTGGTGAAGGCACTAAAAGACCAGCGCGTAGGGTACCTGGGCATCGACGTCTACGAGCAGGAAGCCGATTTTTTCTTTCAGGACCTATCCGACTCCATCATCCACGACGATTTGCTGATGCGCCTGCTCACTTTCCCGAACGTGCTCATTACCTCGCACCAGGGATTTTTCACCGAAGAAGCGCTTACCCAAATTGCCCAGATCACCCTGGCCAACCTCTCGGCCTGTGAGCAAGGCAAGTACCTGGACGAAAATACCATCGTGAAGCCCGCCTGAGGGCATGGCGTTCATGCAAAAGGTGCTTGCTAAGGTACCTTTTGGTACTTTTTTTATTAAAATGCGTTAATTATCCTTTCAAGATGGTTAATCCCGCCACCTGATTGACTTTATAAGGGTAAGGAGGCCCGTTTTGGTTTCCGAAAGCCTACCCTGATCCACAAACGCATGAGCCAGCCACAACCCGAAACGGTACCTAGCGAAACGACCCCTTCCCACTACACCCACGGCGACCGAATCCTGGTAGCCATCGACTGCATCGTCTTTGGCTACGACGAAGAAATTGGATTGCAGCTCCTGCTCGTCAAAAGGCACATCGAGCCCGAGAAGGGAAAATGGGCGCTGATGGGCGGGCTACTGAAGCTACACGAAAACTTAGACCAGGCCGCGCAGCGAATTTTGCACCGGCTCACGGGCATGCACGACGTGTACTTAGAAGAGCTGAAGGTTTATAGCAACACCCAGCGTGACCCCGTGGAGCGTACCATCTCGGTGACGTACTTTGCCCTCATCAACATCCATAACTACCAGCACCAAATCACCGACGACTACGAAGCGCACTGGTTTCCGGTGTCGGATATCCCCGAGCTGATTTTCGACCATACCCAAATGGTGCAGCAGGCCAAGGAACGCCTGCGGTACAAAGCGGCGCTGCATCCCATTGGCTTCGAGCTACTTCCGGAACGGTTTACGCTTACCCAGCTCCGCAATCTGTACGACGCCATCTACGAAACCGAGCTCGACAAGGGTAACTTCCGGCGCATGATCCTGGCTACGGATCTGCTGATCCGCCTGAAAGAAAAGGACAAGGCAAACTCGAAAAAAGGGGCCTACTTCTACCAACTCAACGAGGAAAAGTACCGGGAAAATCTGACCCATTTTTTGAGCCTGCCCGCAGGTTATAAAAATTTTAATAAGTAGGTACTCGGCAACCCTTCTGCCCGGGTATTCCTATGTAAAGGAGGCTACAGGTACCTTTCCCTCGCTTCGCAAATTTTGGTAGCGTAAGTACTTTAATGCTTTCATTAGCGGCCAAAAGCTGGTAGTTTTGCATGGCCCTACCCCCTTCCGCATGAACCGCTCCCCCAATTTACGACGCTTACAAGAGGAAACCTTTGACATTTGTATTATTGGAGCCGGGGCCAGCGGGGCTGGCTGTGCGCTCGACGCCGCCCTGCGGGGCTACCGGGTAGCCCTAATTGATAAAAAAGATTTCGCCTCCGAAACATCTTCCCGCTCTACCAAGCTTATTCACGGCGGCGTAAGGTACCTGGATCAGGCCTTCAAAAACCTGGATTTTGCCCAACTCACGCAGGTACGGCACGGTTTGCAGGAGCGGCATATTGTGTTGAAAAACGCGCCTCACCTGGCCCGTCCGCTGGCCTTGCTCACCCCGGTTGGCTCCTGGCTGGAGGGCTTGTACTTCAGCATCGGCCTGCGGCTGTACGACTGGTTTGCGCAGCAGGATTCGCTTCCCGTCAGTCGGTGGCTCAACAAAAAAGAGGTACTTCGCCGAATGCCTACCCTCAACCCAAGTACCCTCCACAGCGCCGTGCTCTACCACGACGGACAGCTCGACGACGCCCGCTACTGCCTGGCGCTGGTGCAGTCGGCGGCGGAGGCGGGCGTAGCTGTGGCCAACTACCTCTCGGTCTGCGCTTTTGAGAAAGATTCGTCGGGCAAACTACAAGCCGCCCTGGTGGAAGATCAGCTCGGTGCGGGTACCTTCCCCCTGCGGGCGCGCCTGTTCATCAATTGCACGGGTCCTTATTCAGACTTTATTAGACTTCAAGCCAACCCGCAGCTTCCACCGCGGATTCGCCCCAGCAAGGGGGTACACGTGGTGCTGCCCCGAGAGGTACTTGGCAGCCAGGACGCCATGCTGATTCCGAAAACGAGCGACGGGCGCGTGGTGTTCGCCATTCCGTTTGAGGGGGAACTGCTGCTCGGCACTACGGATACGGAGTATACCCAGCTCGAAAAGGAGCCGGTGCTGGAGAAAAAAGAGGTGGATTTTTTGCTAAGTACTTTGCAACCTTTTTTAGCCCAAAAACTGGATCCCAGGCAGGTGAAGGCGGGCTTTGGCGGTTTACGCCCTTTGCTGGCGGCCGATCCCCGCAAGGCTACCAAGCGCCTCACCCGCGACCACGAGGTAGAACACGACGAAGTTTCCGGCCTGCTGAGCCTGCTGGGCGGCAAGTGGACCACCTACCGCCTCATGGCCAAGGATACCCTCGACGCCGCCGACCAGCTCCTGGGCCACCCCCACCCCTGCCGCACCGCCGACCATACCCTGGCCGGAGGCGAAGGGTACTCGTACGACCATTGGCAAACCCTCCAAAGTACCTACCAGCTCCCGCCCGACGTGTGCCAACACCTGGTTCTCAAGTACGGCTCTCGGGCCGAGCGAGTGGCCGGGCTCACCGTAGCCAACCCGGTACTGGCCGAGCGGCTGGTGCCCAGGTACCCTTACCTCAAAGCGGAGGTACTTTACGCTACCCAGCACGAAATGGCCGTCGTGCCCCGCGACGTGCTGGCCCGCCGCCTCCGGCTGGAGATCACCGACTGGCAAGCCACGCTGCACTGCCTACCCACGGTCGTAGCGCTCATGGCGCAGGTACTTGGCTGGGAAGAAAGTACCCAACAGCAGCACATCGAAGCTTATCAAAAAGAGTTGAATTTTTTTAGGACGGAAGCGGAGGGTTAGCTACAAAAAAGTCAACCCCAATTTGTAATCGAGTGCTGGCTCTAACTCGCGTTTAAAACGCTACATGACAGCGTCCTGATTACAAATCAGGACGAGCGGCAAATCAGGGA
This sequence comes from Rhabdobacter roseus, assembly GCF_014202275.1. Lineage (GTDB taxonomy): Bacteria > Bacteroidota > Bacteroidia > Cytophagales > Spirosomataceae > Rhabdobacter > Rhabdobacter roseus. The sequence continues at coordinate 1,140,490 of NZ_JACHGF010000002.1, forward strand.
GAGCGTCATTCTAAAATAACATAAATTCCATTTCCCAGCCAAAGGTACCTACTCCGCCATCAGTTCCTGGAGAATTTTTTGGGCGGCCACCGAAATGATGGTACCGGGGCCGAAGATACCCTTCACGCCCGCTTCGTACAGGTAGGGGTAGTCCTGGGCGGGAATGACGCCCCCCGCAATGACCATTATATCCTCCCGGCCCAGCTTTTTCAGCTCCTCGATGAGCTGCGGTACCAAGGTTTTGTGCCCGGCGGCCAGGCTGGAGGCACCTACCACGTGCACGTCGTTCTCGGCGGCCTGACGGGCTACCTCCTCGGGCGTCTGGAAAAGCGGACCGACGTCTACGTCGAACCCCAGGTCCGCAAAGCTCGTGGCGATTACCTTAGCGCCCCGGTCGTGGCCATCCTGGCCCATCTTGGCCACCATGATCCGCGGACGGCGACCTTCCAGCTCCGCAAACTGATCGGCCATGGCTTGGGCCTGCCGGAAGTTCTCGTCATCGGACACTTCGGCTTTATAAATTCCTGAAATAGATCGTATCACGGCTTTGTAGCGTCCAAATATTTTTTCCATCGCATCCGAAATTTCCCCCAGGGTAGCACGCTCACGGGCAGCCTCTACGGCCAGGGCCAGGAGGTTGCTGGGCATGTCGGTACCGCCAGCCTGGGTGCAAGCTTCGGTAAGGCGAGCTAGCGTGGCCTGCACGCGCTCCGTATTGCGCCCGGCTTTTACTTCCTCCAGGCGCTTGATCTGCGCCAACCGCACGGCCTGGTTGTCGATGTCCCGAATCTCGATGGTTTCGGGCTCGTCGGTCCGGTACTTGTTTACGCCCACGATCACGTCCTTGCCCGAGTCGATGCGCGCCTGCTTGCGGGCGGCGGCCTCTTCGATCCGCATCTTGGGCAGGCCCGTTTCGATGGCCTTCGTCATGCCGCCCAGCTGCTCTACCTCCTCGATTAGCGCCCAGGCTTTCTGCACCAGCTCGTGGGTAAGGTACTCTACATAGTACGAGCCGCCCCAGGGGTCCACGGCCCGGACGATGTCGGTTTCGTGCTGCAGGAAAAGCTGGGTATTGCGGGCAATACGGGCCGAAAAGTCAGTAGGCAGGGCAATGGCTTCGTCGAGCGAGTTGGTGTGCAGCGACTGCGTGTGGCCCAGCACGGCGGCCATCGCCTCCACGCAAGTACGGGTCACGTTGTTGTAGGGGTCTTGCTCGGTGAGACTGTAGCCGCTGGTTTGGCAGTGGGTACGCAGCGCCAGCGACTTGGTACTTTGCGGGTTAAACGACTGCACAATCTTCGCCCACAGCAAACGCCCCGCCCGCAGCTTCGCAATTTCCATAAAATGGTTCATCCCAATGCCCCAGAAGAACGAAAGCCGGGGCGCAAAAGCGTCAATGGACATGCCCGCCTGGAGGCCCGTACGGATGTACTCCAGGCCGTCGGCCAGGGTATAGGCCAGCTCCAGGTGCGCGGGCGCGCCCGCTTCGTGCATGTGGTACCCGCTGATGCTGATGGAGTTGAACTTGGGCATCATCCGCGACGTGTACGCAAAAATATCGCCCACAATGCGCATGGAGGGCGCGGGCGGGTAGATGTAGGTATTGCGCACCATGAATTCCTTCAGAATGTCGTTCTGAATGGTACCCGTTAATTTTTCCGGAAGTACCCCCTGCTCCTCGGCAGCTACGATATAAAACGCCAGCACCGGAAGCACGGCCCCGTTCATAGTCATCGACACGGACATCTCGTCCAGCGGGATTTGGTCAAAGAGAATTTTCATGTCCTCCACGGAGTCGATGGCCACGCCCGCCTTGCCTACATCACCCACCACCCGCGGATGATCCGAATCGTAGCCCCGGTGCGTAGCCAGGTCAAAGGCCACCGAAAGGCCCTTTTGTCCGGCGGCCAGGTTGCGGCGGTAGAAGGCGTTGGACTCCTCGGCCGTAGAGTACCCGGCGTACTGCCGGATGGTCCAGGGGCGCTGCAGGTACATGGTGGCGTAGGGCCCGCGCAAAAAGGGCGGTTGGCCGGCCCCAAAGTTCAGGTGCTCGGCGTCCTGGGTATCTTCCGGCGTGTAGCGCGGCTTTACTTTGATTCCCTCCGCCGTTAGTGCCGGTTTGGGTACCGCGCCGGAAGGTACTTCTGGCGCTTCCGCGAACTGATAAAGGCTTGTATCAAAAAAATTGGGTTTCATAGGTGTACGGTGCTTACGGCTAATCCTGGTTAAGAAGGTAGGTTTCCAGCCGTCGGTCTGGTAATAGATCAAACGGAAGTACCTCGCTACTTGTATTCTTTTCGGAGGAAGGTACCTGTTGGTAAGTACCCCCCGGCTCTTCGGCCTGATACTTATTGACCCCTACCAGCACCCGTCCCTGGGCATAGGCCGCTTGTTTTTCTTCCCAGGCTTTTTGGATTTTATCCTGAATAAAATTTTGCTCAAAAGCTTTAATCAAGCCTCCTCGTTCTTCCACGTCCAGAAACAACGCCCAGGCCGCGTCGGCGAGTTGCAGCGTGAGGGTTTCCAGGTAGTACGAGCCCGCCGCCGGGTCCGCCACAAAGCCCAGGTACCCTTCTTCTTTCAACACCAAAGAAACATTACGCGCCAACCGCGACGAAAACGCCGTCGGCTCGCCCAGGGTGCTGTCGAAAGGCCGGACGCTCAGCGCGTCGCATCCGCCCACAACGGCACTCATGGCTTCCGACGTTGCGCGCAGCAGGTTGTTGGGCGGCAGGGAGGTCGTTTCGTACAGCGTGGACGTACGGGCGTGGACATGCGTACGGCATAGCGCGTCGGGTAGTTGATACGCCCGGCTAATGCGCCGGTAGAGGTACCTTAGCGCCCGCAGCTTCGCGATCTCGGTCAAATAAGAAGTACCTACGGAAATAGAAAAGAACAACCGGTTTACGGCCAGCAGCGGCGGCACGCCGGCCTCGGTAAGGGCATCGAGGTAGGCAGTAGCAAGTGCCAGCGTGAAGGCCAGCTCCTGCACCGGATCGGCACCGGCGTTGTGAAACACCTGACTCCCCACGGCGCAGGTCCGGAACTCCCGCATGGCTTTGGTAGCCGTCATGGCTTCACCCACGGAGGCCAGGCACAGCTCGTACGAAGTACCCCGCTGCATCCACTGCGCCAGGGGGTCGGCAGCGATGCCGCCTTTGAGGTAGTAAGGCGCGTTGCGCGTCAGTTCGGTTACCAGATCGGCCGGCAAAATCCCGGACGTTTCAAAAATAATCGGAACGTCCGTAAGCCTGATTTTATGGAGTGTTTTGGGTACTTCAGTTGCCAGCAAGGACGTAGTGCCCAGGTCGAGCCAGAGCGCATCGGCCCCGCGGTCCAGGGCCTCGAGGAGTTGCCAGTTGGTGTCCGGGCTGGTGGTAAAACGAACCAGGGGTTGGTTGAGCCAACCGGGCTGGCTTCGCTGCGCGGCCCTCACCTCCCGGGCCCGTGGCTCGTCCAGCTCAGCGGCGGTGTAGTAGGGCTCCAGCGCCGCGCCGCCGCCAACTACCTGTTGAAGAGACTCGTACGAAGTACCTTTGAGATCAGTCCGGACTTGTTGCTGCCAGCTTTCTTTGGTCATAGCAGAAAAATCCGGGAACAAACGCTGCGGCATAGTAGAGTTGATTGAAGTGAATCGAAGCGTGGACGCTTCCCAAACAAAGCTACGAATTTGCGATTACATTTTTTTAATTGGATTCCCCATTGCAATCAATCCACCCTTGGACGGCCTTGCATTATTCTACTAGTTTTATTCTGCGGCTTGATTTCGCCGCTACTTGGTGTTAAATTCAACTTCCCGTTTAGTAAGGTGGCAATTTTATTTACGCAGCAATATGTATTTTTCTATCTTTGCCCTCCCGAAAAAAAATGACACCTGATCACCTGAATTTTACATTGGAACGAGTTACCGCCCCTAGGGAAGTTGACGTAGTCTGGGATAAATGCCTTCGCATTGTGCAGGAAAGCATTCCTGTGCAAAGCTATAAGACATGGTTCGAGCCCATCCGTCCGCTCCGTATCCAGGGCAAAGTACTTACCATTCAGGTACCTAGTCAGTTTTTTTACGAGTGGCTGGAAGATAACTACGTGCATTTGCTCCGAAAAGCGCTGGACTATTCCATCGGCCGGGATGGTATGCTGGAGTACTCCATCATTGTGGATACGGGCAATGAAAAGCACCAGCCCCTGACCATGAACGTCCCTACGGTGAAAACGCCGGCTTCATCGCGCCCAGACAATTTTCAGACCGACCCGCGGCTGGCCGCCAATAACCACGTAAAAGATCAGGATTCGCTTCAGCTTGATACGTACCTCAACGGAAACTACTCCTTCGATAACTTCATCGAGGGCGATTGCAACCGCCTGGCGCGCTCGGCGGGCTTCGCGGTGGCGCAGCGGCCGGGGCTCACCTCCTTTAACCCATTGATGGTGTACGGAGGCGTAGGATTGGGCAAAACCCACCTGGTGCAGGCCATCGGGAACTACATCCGGAACCACTACGACGACAAAATGGTGACCTACGTGTCGTCTGAGAAATTCACCAACCAGTTTATCAATTCCATCAAGAACAACAAACTTTCTGACTTCACGGACTTCTACATGAAGGTAGATGTGCTGGTGATCGACGACGTGCAGTTCTTGTCGGGAAAAGAAAAAACGCAGGACACCTTCTTCCACATCTTCAACCACCTGCACCAGCTCGGCAAGCAGATCATCATGACCAGTGACCGCCCGCCGCGCGAGTTACAGGGCCTGCAGGACCGCCTGCTGTCGCGCTTTAAGTGGGGACTTACCGCCGACTTGCAAACGCCCGACTTTGAAACGCGGATCGCCATTATTCAGAAAAAACTCCAGTCAGAAGGCATCAACATCGAGTACGATGTGATTGAATACGTGGCGCATAGCGTCAATACCAACGTGCGGGAGCTGGAAGGGGTGATTATCTCGCTCATGGCGCAGGCGTCCCTCACCCGCCGCGAGATCGACGTGGAGCTGGCCAAGAATACCCTTAAAAACATTGTAATGGACGAGGAGAAGGAAGTAACCATTGATACCATCCAGGAGATCGTGGCCGACTACTTCGAGATCAATATTGCCAACCTGAAAAGCAAAAGCCGCAAAAAGGAGGACGTCTATCCGCGGCAGCTGGCCATGTACCTGGCCAAAGATTATACCGACCTACCCCTCAAGTCCATTGGCTACCACTTTGGCGGCCGCGACCACAGTACCGTGATTCATTCCATCCAAAGCATCAACGACCTCATGACGAGCGATCCGGATGTGGAGGAAACCGTTCAGAAATTGCGGAGCTACTTCAAGTAGGTACTTCGCGGCTGCACTTTCTGCCTTTTTTCTCGCTGCCATGCCCTCACCCGTTTTGCTCAGCCGCTCCCAGATCGACGATGCCCGCTGGGACCGGGCCATTGCGCTTTCGGCGCAACGGGTGGTGTACGGCTACGCCTGGTACCTGGACGTAGTAGCGCCGGACTGGATGGCACTGGCCTGGCCTTCGGCCGATGACTACCAGGTAGTCATGCCCCTTCCGCTGCGTCGAAAGTGGGGCCTGCGCGTGGTGCAGCAGCCTTTTTTCTGTCAGTACCTGGGGCCGTTCTCGCAAGTACCCCTCACGCCCGAGATGCTTTCTGCGTTCCTGGCGGCGCTGGGCCGTTCCTTTTCGTACATTTCCAGCTACGCTTTTCATCCGGCTCATACGCCCCTGCTGCACCAGCACCGGTCCCAACTACCCAATTATTCCTTCCGCCTGCACCACACGTACTGGCTCAACCTTAAGGAAACCTACCTGGATCTGAAGCAGAAGTACTACCACGAAGACCGCCGAAAAAACCTCAAACGAGCCCAAAAGTACACCTGGGAACGGGTGGAAGACACCACGGTGGAGCCGCTCATTGGGTGGTTCAGAACGTACCACGCCCCCGGCGTAGCCGGAGGTGTGAGCGAGGCCGCCTACGGTACTTTACGCCAACTTTACGGGGTACTTCAGAAAAAAAACTGCGTGCGGGTGAGCTACGCCCGGCGCGCCGGAACGTACCACGGGGGCATTATGGTAGTAGAAGAAGGAAACCAAAGTACCTACCTCTTCAACGCCGCCGATGCCACGGGTCGCCAAGGGAATGCCCGTACCTACCTGCTGGACCGGTACTTTGAGGAAAAAGCCGCGACGAAACGTTTTTTTGATTTTGAAAGCCCGGACATCGACTCCATTGCCCAGTTTTACCGGAGCTTCGGGGCGGAGCAGGTACCTTTTTACAGCCTCCGGCGAAACGCCCTGCCCTTTCCGCTGCGGGTACTTCAGGAGTGGCGCGTGCGCCGAAGTACCTAGAGCCACACGAGGTCGGTGCGAAGGCCCCGGTACGACTTCATGTCCATCTCCAGGGCCCCGATCACCAGATCTACCTGTACTTTGATGGGTACTTTGTTATCATCGTCCGACACCCAGATCCGCAGCGCATTTTCGCCTTTGAAAAATTTATTGTCCGGGATTTGGGGCGTTAGCTTCAAGACCTTTATTTTACCAAACTTGGTCTTAACTACGTCCCTGCCCCCGTAGCGCACTCGTAGCTTGTATACCTCTCCATCGAAAAACGTAGGTACCTCCACGATTTCTCCCTCACTCACCCGATTGAAATTAACGGTCCGGAGAAAATAGTAGCCACTGATGATGTCGTGTACGTTGTCAGGTACCTTGAAGGATTTTTTCTCGTCCTTTTCGCTAGCCTGCGCGGTGTTGTTTTTGTGGTTGAACACCACCGTCTCTTCCTTGCGGTAGTTATTTTCTTTGATTTCCCGGTAAAACATGTGCGGCAAAATGGCCGAAGTATCGATGTACGACCGCCACTGGTCGCGCACGCGGGACACCAGATCAAAAGCCCCGACCGTCCGGCCCGACACATTGACCCGGTAGCAGGGACGGCTATTGATGTACGAAATGGATTTGTTGACTTCTACGCGGGCTTCGGCGGCATTGATGAAGCCGTAGTGCACCCGGTACTCCATCCGCTCACCCGCGCCGAAACTCGTATTGGGAATGTACCGGTAGTTGTCGGCGGGTGTGAAAGCGAAAAGCAAGAAAACCAGGGCCAGCCCAGGGCTGAAAATTTTCGCTTTAGGAAGACATTTCATGGCGCTATTCGTTTGTTCACAACGAAGGATATTTCTTTTTCAGGTAGTCTAGGTAGTTTTTAAAATCTCCCCCAAACTTATTTTCAAACTCTTGCCGGAAGCTATTCTGCTTGGATTTATAGGTTTGGTAGCTAATAAAATACGCGTTATTGGGCAAAATAGTTTCGCCGTCCTTTTTCTTCTTAGTCAACGTAAGCTTACCGCCCAGTAGTGTATCGGCGTCCTGGACTATCTGCCGAATGAGCTGGAACTTGAGGGAATCCTTCTGCGCGTCGGGCTCCCGGTTGGGAAACGTATTGTACAAACTATCCAGGCGGTTGGCCCCGCGTAGTACGTGCTGCGCGTAGGCGTCGTTATAAACTTTAGAAAACTCATAGCGCTTCAACTGGGGCGAGTCGGGTCCGTACTTTTGGTTCAGGAAGCGTACAGCGCCCACATCGCCCACAAAGCTGGCCAGGTTCTCATTGAGTTCCAGGTCGCTTTTCACAAAGAGCGTTCCGTGCGTGAGCTCGTGCAGGATCAGGTTGGCCAGGCTGCCTTCCGACCGCGCCAGCATACTCGACAGGATGGGGTCTTTCAGGTACCCCAGCGTCGACCAGGCCGAGACCTCCCCGATGTCCGTATCCCAGCCTTCCTCCAGGAGGGCGGCTTCTTCGCGGGCCGCGCGGGTAGAGTCAAAAAAACCTTTGTAGGGAAAACTACCGATGATGGGAAAACTCCACTCCCGCGCCTTGATCCGGTAGCGCTCCGAGGCGGTGATCACCCACAGGATGGGTTTCCCCTGCTGGTCATAGAAAGTAGTATAGTTTTCGGAGGGCGTCAGGCCCAGGGAATCTACCCCGAAGCGCTTGATTTCTTCGATCAGTCGGATGCGCGCTTTGAGGGAATCCGGAAAGGCGGGATCGGCCAGTACCTTTCCGACGTCCTCCACCTTCATCAGGATGGATACCTGCCCTTTTGCCTGCATCCAGCCATAGCTGACAAGCTCCCGGTAGTATAACCCCACTAAAAGTAGGAACAAAAATAGGAAGAGCAGGACTTTCTTAACCATCTAGAATCAATTTTTCCCAAAGATGGCATTTGAAATGCGAACTACCCAAAAAACAACAAACCCGGCTTTGTAAAAAACCGGGCCTGCCTGCGTACTGTACCTGCGTCAGGCACCTTTACATGTAGTTGAGGTCGTTGTTGGGTTTGAGCTTGATCACGTGCAGGGCGTTCAGGAGCAAAATGAGTGGATAAGTTGGATCAAACTCGTGCCATTTGATGCCAAAATTGGCTCTACCGCCAAACTTGTGGTGGTTGTTGTGATAAGACTCCCCCATCATCAGGAAGTCGAACGGCATCAGGTTGCGGGCGGTGTCGTTTACTTTGAAATTCACGTAGCCGTACTTGTGCGCGTACCAGTTGATGATTACCCCGTGGACCGGCCCCATGAGGTAGTGAATGGGCAGCAACAGGAACATCCACCAGGCCGTGGCAAACTGAATATAGATCAGGGTATAAAGTACCCCCCAGCCCAGGCGCGACATCCAGCTGTCGCCCAGGCGCTCCATAAATTCCCAGTGAGGTACCCCTTTTTTAAAACGGGCCTCGATGCTATCCGTGCGGTGGACTATTTTGTTGTAATAGTTTTTGGTTTTCCACATCATATCAAAAAGATTGCTGGAAAAGCTGGGCGAGTGGGGATCATCCTCCGTGTCGGCGTGGGCGTGGTGGAGCCGGTGCATCACACCGTAGGCGTAGGGACTTAAAAACGAGGAGCCTTGAAAAATCCAAGTCAGGGTATAGAAGAACTTCTCCCAGCCTGGACTCATGGTGAACATCTTGTGGGCCGCGTAACGGTGGAGAAAAAAGGTTTGCATCAAAAGCGAAAGGTACCAGTGAGCTACAAAGAACAGAAAAATGACCATAGCGATTCTTAGGATATAACAATTAGGAGTACTTTTTTGACAAAGGTACCTTGGGTACTTTCAGCAAAGGATGAGCTAGGTCAGTTTTCAAAAATGAAGTACCTTTTTAGCGCGGAAGGTACCTGACGGCCCATGTACCCGAAGCATTTTCCGTGCTTACGGATCAAGAAAAAATAGCGTCAATCAAACCCAAAAAAAGTACCTACTAAGGCAAGAATTCATCGCCGGATATATTTGTTTTCTTGGATAAATTGCGCTAGATTTACATTCTTATATTATAATAGCACCAGGCGGTTTTGGCAGCATCCGTAACCGCCTTTTTTATGCACTAATCAACCAATTATCATCCCTTTATGGCACAGACCGTTGATAAAGACAGCAAGTTAAAAGCGCTGCAAACTACCCTGGAGAAACTCGATAAAACCTACGGCAAGGGGACCGTCATGCGCCTCAGCGACAGCAAGGTACTTGACATCCCGGTCATCTCTACGGGCTCGTTGGGCCTGGATCTGGCGCTGGGCATCGGGGGCGTTCCGCGCGGGCGGGTCGTTGAGGTATACGGCCCCGAGTCGTCCGGTAAAACTACCCTGGCCATGCACTGCATCGCCGAAGCCCAGAAAAAAGGTGGCCTGGCCGCCATTGTGGATGCCGAGCACGCTTTTGACCGCTCCTACGCCGAGAAGCTGGGGATCGACACCAAAAACTTGCTGATCTCGCAGCCCGACAGCGGCGAGCAGGCCCTCGAAATCACCGAACACCTCATTAGCAGCGGCGCGATTGACATCATCGTGATTGACTCCGTGGCCGCTCTGGTACCCCGCGCCGAGCTAGAAGGTGAAATGGGAGACAGTAAAATGGGATTACAGGCCCGCTTGATGTCGCAGGCGCTGCGTAAGCTGACCGGGGTCATTAACAAAACCGGTTGTTGCTGTATATTCATCAACCAGCTGCGGGAGAAGATCGGGGTGATGTTCGGAAATCCCGAAACCACGACCGGTGGTAACGCGCTGAAGTACTACGCTTCCATTCGGTTGGACATTCGCCGCGTGGGCCAAATCAAAGAAAGCGCCGACAACATTCTGGGGAACCGCACCCGCGTGAAAGTAGTCAAAAACAAGCTGGCGCCGCCTTTCAAAGTCATTGAGTTTGACATCATGTACGGCGAAGGTATTTCCAAAGCCGGAGAGGTCATTGACCTGGCCGTGGAGCTGGATATTATCAAGAAATCCGGTTCCTGGTTCAGCTACGACGGAAATCGTTTGGGGCAGGGACGGGATGCCGTGAAGGCACTCATCAAAGACAACCCTGAGCTGATGGAAGAGCTGGAAAACAAAATCCGGGCGAAAGTGGGCGTAGATGCCGACGTGCTGGTAGACACCAGTGAGCCTAACGTAGTAGACGAAGGCTCGCCCGAATAAGTCGAAGTTTAGTTTTTAAAGTAAGAAAGGGATCCTGTTCAGGATCCCTTTCCGTTTATAAACTAGAACAAGTTGGTATCATCATCCTCGTCATCCTCAAAATCAAAGTCTTCGTCGTCGCCCCCCGGACCCGAAAACATACTGCTTACGAGGTCTTTGAAATGCATGCCCTGATCCAGCGACTGCTTGCCAATGAGCGAATACTCGGCCATTCCGTGGAGGGCAAACTCCATCATGAAGAGCTTTTCTTCCCGGCTCAGGCGGGAGGTAAATTCATCCACAAAATCATCCAGTCCTTCGATGGTCTTGAGGCGTGCCTGGTACTCACGGTCTGTCATGTCGCTGAACAGGTCGATCTCGTTGCCACTGCCAAACCACTCCACAATTTTGGCAAAAAAGTTGCGCTTTCCTTTTTTGGCTTTTTCCGGGTCGGGAAAGAAATTGAGGAATTGAGTCCGAATGGCCTTGGCAATCAAGTTTTGTGCCACGATGACGGGTCCTTCCACCTCGCCTTCGTACACGAGCTCCACTTTCCCGCAGATGGCCGGTACCACGCCGTACAGGTCTGATACCCGCACGTAGGTAGACTTCTCGCCGTTTAGCAAGGCGCGTCGTTCGGCGGCACTCACCAAACTCTCGTAGGCCGAAATGGTCATCCGCGCCGAAACGCCACTTTTAGCATCTACGTATTCACTAGCGCGCGCCTCAATGGCCACTTGCTCAATAAGTACCTTGGCCAGGTCATTGACCTTCACCATTCCTTTTTGCTCGGTTTTGATGTGGGCCTCCTGGCCGGTAATTTTCAGTCCGGTTTCCAGCGTTTTGGGGTAGTGGGTCACGATCTGGCTGTCGATCCGGTCTTTGAGGGGCGTCACAATACTACCTCGATTCGTATAATCTTCTGGGTTAGCCGTAAAGATGAACTGAATATCCAGGGGCAAACGAAGCTTAAAGCCCCGGATCTGAATATCACCTTCTTGCAGGATATTAAAGAGAGCTACCTGAATACGTGCTTGTAAATCAGGCAGTTCGTTAATAACAAAAATACCGCGATGCGAACGGGGAATCAGCCCGAAATGGATCACGCGCTCGTCGGAATAGGGAAGCTTGAGGGTAGCGGCTTTGATAGGGTCCACGTCGCCGATCAAGTCAGCGACTGACACGTCGGGCGTAGCCAGCTTCTCGGTATAGCGATCGTCGCGGTGCAGCCAGGCGATGGGCGTCGCATCCCCGTGCTCAGCAATGATATCTTTGGCGTGGCGCGAGAGGGGCTGAAGAGGATCATCGTTCAGGTCAGTCCCCACGAGCGTGGGTATGTACTCATCGAGCAGGTTTACCATCATCCGGGCGATCCGCGTTTTGGCCTGCCCCCTTAATCCCAGCAAGTTAAGATTATGCATGGAGAGGATGGCGCGCTCTACGTCCGGGATTACGGTATCTTCATAGCCCCAGATTCCCGGAAAAACCTCCTCCTTGCGTCTTATTTTCTCAATCAGGTTATCGCGTAGTTCCTGTTTGATGGAGCGAGGGCGATAGCCTGCGGCTTTTAATTCACCAAGCGTAGCTAATTGTAATCGTTGTTGGGTACTTAATTGGGTATAGTTCATGAAATGGTAGTCAAGTAGCGGGTAGTTTCCAATGCACTAACAAGTGCTTATCCAAAATGGTTTTAGAAGGCGTTTGAATTAGTTTCTTTGAGCTGCAACTTTGTCTTTCCGGCTGCAACTTCGGCACTTTTTCAGCCCGTAGCCTCCGGCTATGCGCTAAAAAAATGCCTCGTTTCGCTATCATATTAATACTTCAAATACCTTCTTAGACCTTATAAAACTTCATAAGAATGTATTCGAAGAGACGGTCGGGAAGAAAAACTTTGAGCCAAACGGAAAATTTCTGCAGAAAGGGCCCCACGGTATAATGCAGTCTTGGGCGGGGCTTTTCCATAATTCGAGCAATCAGCTTGGCTACAATAATGGGGTCCGAGGCATTGGCTACTTCGTGGTTAATTTGGCTCTGAATGCGCTCGAAGGTAGTTTGGTACACGGAGTTAGGTACCAGGGGCACCACCAGCCGGTTCGTGTTGATGGGCGTGGCGATATCACCGGGCAGTACACTGCAAACGCGTATGTTTTGTGCCTTCAATTCCATACTCAGCGCCTCCGTCAGCACTTTTACGGCGGCCTTGCTGGCACTGTAGATCCCACGGTAGGGTAAGCCCATCGCTCCGGCAATAGAGCTCACGTTGATAATCATCCCTCCTTCGTGGTGGCGCAGGTAGGGCAATGCCTGTCGACATACCCGAAGTACCCCTAAAAAGTTAGTCTGAAGTACCCTTTCGATCAAGGTATCCGGCGTTTCTTCCAGCGGACCAACGATGCCCAGCCCGGCGTTGTTGACCACTACATCCAGGCGCTGGGCTTTTTCCCAAACGCTGGACATCGCTTGCCGAACCGACGTTTCGTCCGTCACATCCATAGCGACCCACTCAAAGCTATACTGACCCGACGGCCGACTCCGACTGGCTCCAAATACTCTATACCCTTTCTCTGCTAAGTATGTGGCAGCGCTCCGGCCTATTCCCGAAGAAGCACCGGTGATAAGAACTACTCTGGATTCCAATGGCATTGGTTTTAACAAATCAGGGCGCACATGTGTGTAGGTTTGCTAGTAGCACGAAGCCGCCAATCGCCTGGCTTTGCTGTCCCTCCCTTCAACTCCCTTACTATAAAAATGGCCTGCCTACTACGGCAGGCCATAGTACTTGTAATACCACCAATGCTATCGGGCATAGGCTACAGCCCTCATCTCACGAATCACCGTGATCTTGATCTGTCCTGGATATTGCATTTCTTTTTCAATCTTCTGGGAAATTTCGAACGATAACATGCCCGCTTTTTCGTCGGTGACGTTCTCAGCATCTACGATAACCCGGAGCTCGCGCCCCGCCTGAATGGCATAGCACTTTTCCACGCCATCAAACGAAGTAGCCATGTTTTCGAGGTCGCGCAAACGCTGGATGTACGACTCCATCATTTCGCGCCGTGCGCCCGGACGGGAGCCGGAGATGGCATCACACACCTGGATAATCGGCGAGAGAATACTGGTCATCTCGATTTCGTCGTGGTGAGCTCCGATGGCGTTGCAAACTTCCGGATTTTCCTTGTATTTTTTGGCCAGTTCCATGCCCAGAATAGCGTGCGGCAGGTCCGACTCCTCCGGCCATACTTTACCAATATCGTGCAGTAGGCCGGCGCGTTTGGCCAGTTTGGCGTTAAGCCCCAGCTCGGCAGCCATGGTAGCACAAAGCTTGGCTACTTCGCGGGAGTGTTGCAGGAGATTCTGCCCGTAGGAAGACCGGAAGCGCATCCGACCGATCATCTTCACCAGCTCAGGGTGCAACCCGTGTACCCCCAGATCGATGACGGTACGTTCACCAATTTCCACGATTTCGTCTTCGATGTTTTTGCGGGTTTTGGCCACTACCTCTTCAATGCGGGCCGGGTGAATACGCCCATCCTGCACCAGGCGGTGCAGCGAAAGACGGGCTATCTCGCGACGAACCGGGTCGAAACCGGAAATAACGATGGCTTCGGGCGTATCATCCACAATGATTTCGACGCCCGTAGCCGCTTCCAGGGCTCGGATGTTGCGCCCTTCGCGGCCAATGATTTTCCCTTTGATGTCGTCGTTTTCGATGTTGAAAACCGACACGCAGTTTTCGATGGCGTGTTCGGCCGCGGTACGTTGGATGGTCTCAATCACGATCTTCTTAGCCTCTTTGGTGGCCGTCAGTCGTGCTTCTTCCATGGCGCTTTTCACGTAAGAGCCCGCTTTGGAGTCGGCCTCGGCTTTTAAAGCATCTACCAGTTGGTCACGGGCCTGGTCGGCGGTCAGGTTGGCGATTTTTTCCAGCTGCGCTACTTGCTGCTGGAGCATCTTTTCGGCTTCTTCCCGGCGCTTTACCGCTACCTCGGTCTGCTGGGCCAAGTTGGTTTTAAGCTGCTCAAGCTCGGTTTCCCGGCGCTTGTTTTGCTCCATCATCTGCGAAAGATGCTGCTCTCGTTGCTTGAGTTTCTGCTCGTTGGTCTGAAGGATATTCCGCTTTTTGTTGGCGTCCTCTTCAAATTCCGTTTTTAAACGCAGGTACTTCTCTTTAGCTTCCAGAATGCGGTCTTTCTTGATGTTCTCGGCCGACAGCTCGGCATTTCGGATCAGCTCCGCCGCCCGTTCCTGGGCTTCCTGCTCCTTCTGCTTGAAGGATTGCCGGAAAATGTACTTCCCGGCAAGAATACCGACCCCCAAAGCCAGAAGGTCTGATATTAATAAAACTAAAAAGTCTGGCATGTTGCTCCTGTTTACGAATAGTTGGGTTTAAAACCGCTGAACCTATTCAGGTCTACACTGCCGAACTGCTGCTATACAAAAGACTGAGTAATGAGAGAGATAGATTTATTTACCGAGTGCCCGCGTAACCGACGAATCCATGTGATCCACCCGTTCTTCCAGGGCTGCGATTAGGCTTTCCAGTTGTTCCTGGGCTTTTTGCAAAGCGACTAAACACTCGATCGAAGTAAGCGCTATCGCTTCGAGGTCATCGTAGTGGCCTCCTTCTTTTTTATGAATTGCTACTCGTTTCATGAATACCTCATAACCATCCCGGTAGTATGTTTCATGATCGGCAGGGACGCTCAATCGGAAGCCCCTGTCCAGCAACTTGATAAAAACTGTTGCGTCCGGTTTTGATCTATCGTTACCTGTCATAAGGTTTCTTCGAGCATTTCTATGCACTTATCTATCTCTTGAATATATCGCTCAACCGATTCTTTCAGTTCGGACAATCCGCCTGTTGGTGTCAGCTTGTTAGTGACAATCTTAGCGAAATTTTGGGATTTATTAAAGTCTTTTTGCAAAGAACTGTATTTTTTCTTGGTTTCCTTCAACTCTTCCTTTAACAAAGCAGTAGTACTTCGTAATTCGGCATTTTCGCGCTGAAGCTCCGAAATGGACCACTTAAGCTGTTGCCTGGCAAAGATGAGCATCTGCATCTTGTCTTCTAGTGTCGCCAGTTTTTTAGCAATTCCTTTCGGGAGGGTAGTTTCCATGCGATGCGGAATAACGTTATTTGCGGATTACGGCCCCTAGTTCTCGCTCAAAAGCGGCCATCAGGCGCTGCATGGTTTTGTCAATGACCTTGTCGGTGAGCGTCTGCTGGTCGTCCTGCAAAGTAAAACTTAACGCGTAGGCCTTTTTGCCCAATAAATTTTCTCCTTCGTACACGTCGAAGGCATTTACTTTACGGAGTAGCTGCTTTTCGGTGCGCTCAGCAAGTTGGCGGAGTTGCTCAAAGCTAACCGTTTTTTCCAGTACCAGCGACAAATCCCGCCGTACTTCGGGGAAGCGAGGTACCTCGCGGTACTCCACTACGGCGCTGTATTGTTTTAGGAGGTAATCCCAGTCGAAGTCGGCGTAGAAGACGGGCACCTTCACCTCAGCCAGGCGGGCCAGCTGCGGATCGACCAGCCCCAGGCTCACCAGCGGCTTCCGATTGAGCGTGTGCGTGAGCCCGTACTGAAAGAGCGAGCGGTCGGCTTCGGTAGTTTCGGTACTTTTTACCCGCAGGGCCGCCAATAGCTGCGTTACGGAACTCGCCAGGTCATGAAACTGTACCTCGCGGGCTTTCTCGATCCAGGTTTCGGGCCGCACGTGGCCGGTGATCAGCAGACTCAGGTGGTTTTTCTCTACGTACTTTCCATTTACTTTATGGTAGGTTTTGCCAAATTCGAAGAGCTTCAGGTCGCGCTGCTTGCGGTTGAGGTTGTAGGCTACGGTTTCAAGGCCCGAAAGCAGCATCGTCTGGCGCATCACCGACAGCTCTTCGCTCAGGTAGTTCAATATCCGTACTTCTTCTCCGAGCAGGCTCTCACGAAGTGTCTCCTGCGCAATGGGCTTGGTGAGAGAATTGGTAATAATTTCCTGAAAGCCGTTGGCCGCCAGCAACTCCGTGGCGCGGAGCCGGAGCTTGTCGGGATCGTTGACGGGGAAGTCGGAGATGTAGTCCGAGCTGAGGGCTTCGGATAGCTCCAGGTTATCAAAACCATAAATGCGCAGGATTTCTTCCACCACGTCGGCTTCGCGCTGCACGTCTACTCGGTAGGGAGGTACTACGGCCGTAAAGCCGCCTTCGTGTACGGCTTCGACCCGAATGTCCAGGCTCTCCAGAATACGCTGGATTAAGGCCCGATCAAGTACCTTCCCGATGAGGCGATCTACGTTTCGGTACTTGACGGGTACTTGGAAATCAGCGATGGGACTGGGATACACATCAAGTACCTCGGACGAGACTTGCCCTCCGGCCACTTCCTGAATGAGCAGCGCTGCGCGCTGGAGCGCGTAGAGCGGCAGGTTCGGGTCCGTGCCGCGCTCGAAGCGGAAAGAAGCGTCGGTCTTGAGGCCGTGGTGTTGGGCCGTACGCCGCACCCAGGCGGGCGAGAAGTAGGCCGATTCCAGAAAAATGGCCGTCGTAGCTTCCGTCACGCCCGACTTCGCGCCCCCAAACACGCCCGCAAGGCACATGGGTTCTTCGGCGTTGCAGATCATGAGATCCGTAGCCAGCAGCTTGCGCTCCTGGCCGTCGAGGGTCGTAAACAAAGTACCTTCCGGCAGCGTCTTCACCACCACCTGGTTGCCCTTGACCTGGCTCGCATCGAAGGCGTGCAAGGGCTGGCCCAACTCGTGGCATACGTAGTTGGTGGCATCTACCACGTTGTTGACCGGCCGGACGCCGATGGCCGTCAGACGGGCTTTCAGCCAGGCGGGTGAGTCTTCTACCCGCAGGCCCGTGAGGGTTACGCCCGCGTAACGGGGGCAGGCCTCGGTATTATCCACCCGTATCTCGATGGGTAGTTGGTGATTATCCACCCGGAAAGTAGCCACGGCGGGTAGTTGAATGCGTTTGCCCAGCACGGCTTTGAGGTCACGGGCTACGCCGTAGTGCGAGGCCGCATCGGCGCGGTTGGGGGTCAGTCCAATTTCAATAGTATAGTCGGAAGACATCCCCAGGTACTCGGCGGCGGGCGTTCCGTTCGGCAAGTTGGTGTTCAATACCAGAATACCCGCGTGCGAAGTACCTAGCCCTAGCTCGTCTTCGGCGCAGATCATCCCCTCCGACAGCGCCCCCCGGATCTTGGCTTTCTTCATCACCAGCGGCTGCTCGCTGCCGGTAGGGTACAGCGTGGTACCTAGCGTGGCCACCAGTACTTTTTGGCCCGCGGCTACGTTGGGTGCCCCGCACACGATCGAAAGCGGCGCTTCTTGCCCCACGTCTACGGTAGTGAGCCGCAGGCGGTCGGCGTCGGGATGAGGCTCGCAGCTAAGTACCTCCCCTACCACTACACCGCGTAGTCCACCCTTCACCGTTTCTACTTCTTCAATTCCTTCCACTTCCAGGCCCGTGGCGGTAAGCCAGCGTCCCAGTTCGTCGGGCGTTTCGGTGAGTTCAATCAAATCATTAAGCCACTTATAGGAAATCTTCATGCGGGTAAGTCTTCAATAAAATTCAGGAACTTTGTTTTTCAAAAACTCGAATCAAGCCCCAAAAGTACTATTTTTCTGCTTGATATTTTTCACCCGCCCGAATCGCTACCCGCAGGGTGTTTTCAGCCGGGGGAAGTGGGCACGCAAAGGACGGATTGTACGCGCAGTAGGGATTGTAGGCTTCGTTGAAATCCAGCACCAGCGAATCACTACCTACCTCGGCGGTCGTAAAATCCAGGTAGCGCCCGCCGCCGTAGGTCTCGGAGCCGCTGGTAGCATCGCGGAAAAATACCGAAACGGTTCCCTCATTTTTGAGCAAAAGAAGGCGTTGTGGCTCATTATCAAGGAAGAAATCGGCGTAGAATAGCCGCTCGAAGGTCTCGACGGTGCCGTCGGTGTAGGTAATTTTCAGTTCCTTGTCCTCCGCCGTGTAGGGTACCAGCGCGGCCCGAACGCGGTAGCTCAGATCGGGCTCAAAGTAGCTCAGGCCCTTGAAGGTACCTTTATCCGTAATGGGCGAATCGTTGGAATGGTGAAACAGTTCGTCTTTCTCTTCCCGATCGCGCCGGAGCTGCCGGGCGTATTCCTCGGGCGAGAGCGTCTGCTCGGCTTTCTTTCCGTCCGTCTTGGTATCGGATGAGAACGTCTCAACAAAAAAGTAGGCGAGTATCGCTATGAGCATCGCCACCGTACTCCACCGAATTATTTTATTTTTAAACATGCGAATCGTTGCATTTTTTGGCAAAAATCCGATGTTCCGCTTTCCCGAACAAGCAAAAGCCTAAAAAGCTAAGTAAGTGTCCCGGATCAATCGCGTTTCGTACTGCGTACTACCAGTAGAGGGCAATCCCTAGGCGAAGGGTCGTGGCGGAGCGGTCGCGGTCGAACCTACCGTGGTTCAGGAAACGGTAGTGCGCCTCGGCTTCCAGGGCTATCTGAGGCCCCACAAAGTAGGCCAGTCCCGCCCCGGCGGCGGCCTGCCACCCATCATCGCCCCGGAAGCGTACCAAGTCGCCGGTTCCATCCAGTCCGTGGCCCCGGTTCCAGCCGTACCCCGCCAGGATCGTGGCGTAAGGCTTAAGTTTTGCGTTGCCGATGTAGTAGCGCGCCTGGCCGTAGGCACTTGTCGCATGGCTTTTTAACGTGGTATTTCCCCTGTAGCGACTCTCTCGCTGGTCGAGCGAAAGCTGCGCTCCCAGGGCCAGGTTACGGGCCACAAAGTACCCCAGCTGCGGAGCCAACTGAACTTGAGAAAGGCGATTGAGTCCGTCTTTTTGGAATGAGCCATTCCCCGACAACCCCACCAGCCAGGTACCTTGGTCGGTCTGGGCGTAGGTAGTGAGGGAAATCAGGAAGCAAAGAATGAACAAGGTGCAGGGCTTTTTCATGGGATTGAATCGTTTGGTTTGGATACATAAAAAATAGAAATACCGGCGGCAAGCACGACGAAGGGTACTTTAGGAACAAGTTAAAAAAAGATACTTCCCCAGGAAGGGGTGAGCGATTTCCGGGGAAGTGGAGCGGAGCAGGGCCATTAGGTTGAATAGTGTGGAAATAGTCATAGCTAATACGGTAGGTGAGGTATTCAGCGGTGAAGATAAATAAAGCATAACCAGCTAGCAAGCAGGAATAAGGGACAGCGCCATAATTTAACATAGCCTTAAAATACCGTTCGCCAAAGTACCTTATACCGCTTGGGTCCGCGTACGAAAACGGGAGTTGCCTCGCCCAAATTTTCTGGTTTCCCCATTTAGCCCGTACTTTGGGGCAGTGCTAGAAACAGGTACCTGGCAAGTACCTGTTGGGTACGATCATTCGTTTTTTTCAAGACCTCTTTATTCTTCTCCTGAATTTATGTTTACGGGCATTATCGAAAATCTGGCGACGGTCGTGGGCCGCACCGCCGAAGGGACCAATATTACGTTTACGCTACGCTCTAGCCTGGCCCCGGAGCTGAAGGTAGATCAGAGCGTGAGCCACAACGGCGTTTGCCTCACGGTGACGGCCATCGAAGGCGACACCTACACCGTTACGGCCGTGGACGAAACCCTGCAAAAAACCAACCTTGGCCAGCTCCAGACCGGCAGCCTGGTAAATCTGGAGCGCTGTATGCCCGCCAGCGGGCGCTTCGACGGGCACATTGTGCAGGGACACGTGGATCAGGTAGGTACCTGCAGCCAGGTGCAGGAGGTGGACGGCAGTTGGCTGTATGACTTCAGCTACGATTCCAGCCTGGGCAACATCACCGTAGAAAAGGGCTCGATCTGCATCAACGGTGTGAGCCTGACGGTTTTTAACTCCCAGCCCGACGCCTTTCGGGTCGCGATTATCCCCTACACCCACGAGCACACCAACTTTCATCAGCTCCGGGCGGGTGATCGCGTCAATCTTGAATTTGATATTTTGGGCAAATACATCCAACGGATTCTGAAAGGCTACTGACAAGAAGATGTTGGCGGGGTGAAATATTCGCGCTATTTTTACCGTTCAGAAACGAAAAGTTTACCGTAAGCCCATGGCTCAAATAAGTACCAAGTCCCGCAAGGACCTATTCATTCATATTGGCATCATCCTCGCGCTGATCACCCTCCTGTTCCTTGGCTTTTTCTTTGTCTACCTCCCCTTCACCACCAACCACGGGGAGTCCATTACGGTACCTGACCTGCGCAAAATGAACGCGGAAGAACTGGACGACTTCCTCGACAGCCGCGACCTGCAGTACGAGGTCATTGACTGCACCTTCGTGGCCAACATTCCCCCCCTGACGGTCATTTCGCAAAACCCGCAGCCCAACTCCAAGGTGAAGCAGGGACGAAAAATATACATCGGGGTCGTTTCGCGCACGGCGCCGCTGATCAAAATGCCCAAACTCACCGACCTGACTTACCGCAGCGCCCAAATGCTCATGAAAAGCATGGGCCTCGAAATAGGTACCTTACGCTACGTGCCTGACCTGGCCCAGAACTCGGTCCTGAAGCAGCTGTACAACGGCAAAGAAATTTTGCCCGGCCAGCCAATCGCCAAAGGCTCCAAGATTGACCTGGAAGTAGGCAATGGCCTGGGCAATACGACCTTCAGCGCCCCCAGCCTGATCGGAATGCCGCTCGATGAGGCCAAATTCCAGATCGACGGGGCGGGGCTCAAAACGGGGCAGGTGATCATTGTCGACGAGGAAGGCAAGGAGCCTGGTACGGTGGTACGACAAAATCCCGAAGCAGGCAATAAAACCCGGATTGGTGACGTAATTGACCTGTGGGTAGTGCGCCCGAACGAAGAGCCCGACGCGAATGATGAATCTCAACAGTTTTAGTTTTTTGAGGAAAAAAGTACTGGTAGGGTTCGTCTTGGCGCTGGCCTACCTGGGCTCAATAGCCAGTGCTCAGGCGCAGCTCGAGCTGGTGCCGCTAGGTACCTTGCCGCCTCCAACCGGCCCGGTTCAGGCAGCTCGTACGAAGGCGCTGACGCTTCCCTTTTTCGACGATTTTTCTACCTCCCCGCTTCGCCCCGACGCCAGCCTTTGGGAGCCGGGCAGTGGGGTGTACATCAATAACACCCTTACCACGACCCACCCTTCCATCAACATCGCTACTTTCGACGGACTGAACGCCCAAGGTACCCCTTACAACCTGGGGAGTGAACTCGCCCAGGGCGACACCGATACGCTTACTTCGCAGCCCATCAACCTGGGTGGGTTAACGGCCGCCGACTCGGTGTACCTGAGCTTTTACTGGCAGGCCCGAGGCCTGGGCGAACTACCCGACGGGGCCGATACCTTCCGGCTCGAATTCCTGAATCAGGCCGGGACGTGGATCACGGTGTGGCGCCAGGGCGGGGCCGAGTTTGACTCGCTTTTTCAGCAAACCTTCGTACCCATCCGCGAAGCGGCCTACCTACACGCCAACTTCCGCTTTCGGTTCCGGTCGTACGGCCGGCAGTCGGGCTCTTTCGATACCTGGCACCTCGACTACCTCTACCTTAATAAGGGCCGCTCGGCCCAAGACCGCTTCATCAAAGACGTAGCCGTGCGGCAGCCGCTCTCGCCGCTGTTTAGGCGCTACACGGCCCTGCCGCTAAAACAGTACCGCCTGCAACCCCAGGCGGAAATGGCCGACTCCGTCCGGACCGACATCAATAATTTGTTCAATACCTTCAATTTTACCTCCTTCTCGTTCAGCATTCAGAACGCGCAAACGGGGCAGGTACTTCAGCGCTACGAAGATCCGCTTTCGGTATTTATCGGAGCGGGCGAAACCCAGTCCAAGGCCGCCCGGGTTGGTCCGCTCAACGTTCCGGCAGGTACTTC
This sequence comes from Rhabdobacter roseus, assembly GCF_014202275.1. Lineage (GTDB taxonomy): Bacteria > Bacteroidota > Bacteroidia > Cytophagales > Spirosomataceae > Rhabdobacter > Rhabdobacter roseus. The sequence goes on from NZ_JACHGF010000002.1 coordinate 1,162,794, forward strand.
GAGCCTTCGGTTAAAGTACACCTTTGACCTACTGACCACCGACGACCAAAACCCTTCCCTACCGACCGTCAACCTCCGCCGCAACGATACCATCAGCGCCTACACGGAGCTCTCCGACTACTACGCCTACGACGACGGCTCGGCCGAGTACGGCGTGCGCATGAACCAGCGGCTGGGACGTACCCTGGTGCGCTTCATTGGAAATGAACCCGATACGCTGGGCGGCGTCCGGATGGCCCTGGTCCCTTTTCGCACTGATCTTACCGGCCAGAATGTGACCATCCAGGTGTACAGCAACGCCAACGGCCACCCCGACCGGGTACTGCACCAGCAGTCGGTGCCGATCCGGTACGGTACGCGCCGCAACGAGTTCATCGACTATCCTTTTACGCAAGGCGTGGCCGTGACGGACACGTTTTACGTAGGCTGGCTGCAAATCGGGGAAGGCGCGCTGGTGGTGGGTTTCGACCGAAATTCTACGCTGGGTACTTCGCAGCTTTTCACCAATCTCTCGCAGGAGTGGGTGGGTAATACCGAGCTGCAAGGTGCCGTCATGATTCGCCCCTACGTGGGTGGCCGGGCCAGCGAGGTGGTGACGGGCCCGGAACCTACCCTACCGCTTGAGGTGCAGGTGTATCCCAATCCGTCGGACGGGTACCTGCGCTGGGACAACGACCAGATCCGGCAGATTGACGTGTATTCGCTGAAAGGTACCTTGCTTCGTAACCTCAGAACTACTCCCGGCATTCGCGAAGCGTACCTCGACAACCTCCCGGCGGGCATGTACCTACTGCGGCTCTCGGACGGTCGGCGTACCGTTACGCAGAAATGGGTACTTGTGAAATAGAATTGGCCCTAAACGAACTTTTAGCGCTGAAAACCTATTTTTGTGTTTAGTTAGGATAAAGCCCGATTTCATTTCCTTTTAAAGTACATACGCAATGGATATTACGGTACAAGAATTAAAAGAGCGCCTCGACAACGGCGAAGATTTTGTCTTCATCGACGTGCGGGAAGAGCACGAGTACGAAGCCGACAACCTGGGCGCACGGCTCATTCCCCTGGGCGACCTACCCGACCACCTCGACGAGCTGGAATCTCTGAAAGACGAAGAGATAGTGATCCATTGCCGCTCGGGGGCCCGCAGCGGCAATGCTCAGAAGTACCTGCAAGCCAACGGCTTCACGAACGTACGGAATGTACTTGGCGGCATCCTGGCCTACCGGGAGCTGGAAGACGAAGCATAACGTTTGTTAGTTATTATTCAAGCCTTCCAAGGTACTTTTCATAAGGTACCTTGGAAGGCTTTAGTATAGGTCAAAGTACCCCAAGGTACTTTCCCGAATGTAGCCAAGTACCCCGGCGTAGTCGTCGGCCCCAAACCACCGGAAACTACCCTGGTGCCTAAACCAGGTGAGCTGCCGCTTGGCGTAGCGGCGGGAGTTTTGCTTGAGGAGCCGCGTCATTTCGTGGTAGTCGTAGTCGCCGTCCAGGTACCCAAATACTTCTTTGTAACCCACCGTTTGCAGGGCGTGCTGCTGGCGGTAAGCCGTCAGGCCGCGTACTTCCTCCACCAGCCCCTCGGCCAGCATGGCATCCATCCGCTGCTCGATCCGCCCGTAGAGCTCCGGCCGCTCGCGCTCCAGCGCTACCAGTACCGTCCGGAATGGCCGCGCCGTTTTTTTGTTTTCCTGAAACGAAGAAAGTGGCCGCCCCGTGGTGTAAAATACCTCTAGCGCCCGCACCACCCGCTGCGGATTATGTACCTCAGCCGTGGCCGCAAAATCCGGATCGAGCCGATGTACCTCGGCTTGCAGTTCCTCCAGCCCTTCTTCGCGCAGGCGGTGAGTTAGCTCCTCGCGCAGGCCTGGCAGCGGCTGGGGCAGGTCATCGAGCCCTTCACACACCGCCTTGATGTACAGGCCCGAACCGCCCGTCAAAAGTACCACGTCTTTCTCGACAAAGAGCTGATCAAGTAATGCCAGGGCGTCGCGCTCAAAGTCACCGGCGCTGTAGGCCTCGGCCACGGAATGCGTATTGATGAAATGATGGGGTACCTGGGCCAGCTCGGCGGGCGTAGGCTTGGCCGTACCGATGTTGAGCTCCCGGAAAAACTGCCGCGAGTCGGCGGAAATAATGTCGGTACGGAGCTCCTGGGCCAGTCGCAGGCACAGGCTCGTTTTGCCCACGGCCGTGGGGCCCGCTATCACGATGAGGTACTTTTCAGCCACGGCAGGTACTTTGCTTGTTTTTCAAATTTTTATTCTCCTTTCGGCTCCACCAGCACCACCTCTTCCTTATCCACCACAACGGCCCCCTCGGGTAGTCCTTTGGGCTTTCGCACAAATTTCTTAGGCGTTACGATCACCGGGCACAGGCTGTCCGTGCGGCGCTTGGAGTACCAGGCGGCCATTTGGGCGGCCCGCTCCACCACCGGAGACGGGAACTTCTTGCCGGCCTGGTACTTGATCACCACGTGCGAGCCGGACACGTCACGGGCGTGCAGCCAGAGGTCTTCTTTGTAGGCATACTGGCGCGTGAGGAGGTCGTTGTTGCGGGCGTTGCGGCCTACCAGAATGGTGTACCCCAGGTAATCCACTTTGCGGAACAATTCCCCCTGATCCACCACCACGCTACTTTGTTTCAGCGCATTTTTTTTGATATACGCCCGTAGCTCCCGCAACTGTCCGATGCCCTCAATGGCCGCTACGTGCGCCCGGAGTACGTTTAGCTCCTGCTCCCGCATGCCGATGCCCTCCTCCATTTTTTCTACTTCAATCTTCTCGTTTTTGGCTTTGCGGTAGTACATCTCCGCATTTTTTTGGGGCGAGAGTTCTTTTTTTAGCTTAATCAGGATGGGCTGGTCGCGGTAAAAATCGTAGAGCTCCACGCGCTCGGCCCGCTCGGGTACCTGGTGCAGGTTGGCCATCAGGATGTGTCCCATCTGCTCGTTGCGACCACCCTCTTCCAGTTCCATCAGCTTGCGCAGGTTATTCTCCAGGTAGTTTTCGGTTTGCTGGATGCGCTTGCGAAGCAGCCGAAGTACCTCCCCCTTTTCCTTTTCCAGGTTGCCCAGCCGCGCGTAGGCGTAGTAGAAGCGCGTAACGGCCTCCATCGGGTCCGTAAACGGCTCCCGGATCTCCCCCAGCGGCAGCAGCGAAAGTACCGGCTGGTAGTCGATCATGGACAGGTAGTAGGTGGCGGGCTGTTCGAGCGTCTGCACTACGTCCTGGATAATGGCCCAGCGCTCGGCAGCGTCGGATTGATCAGCCAGCTTTTCCCGAAGGTACGTATTAACTAATTTCCCAAAAGTAGGAAACAGCGCTTCGTGCCGCCCGTTGGCGCGCAGGTAGGCCTCATAAGTTTGGTCCAACGGCCGTGACAACTCCTCGATCCGAAGGTATTGATCGCCCAGTAATTTATTATTGAAAAGGTTGACGGTACGTCCGGTGGTATCAAAATGAACGATGTTGGAGCGATTCCCGAAGAGCTTAAAAACCAGCGTCTCGCCACTTTCGAGCCCGATGCCCAGCGCGCGTTCGTTTTCGTAAGCAAGTACCTGCGTCACGGCCTGGTCGTAGAGGTCAGTAAAGAGGTCCACGCTGTTGCGCCGGGCGCGCTCAAACTGATCGGGGAAACAAAGGCAGGCAAAGTCGGCCCGGAGGGTGGCTTTGAGGAAGAACGGTTTGTAAAAATTGATCTTCCCGCGCGCTTCGGCAAATACCAGGATGATTTCGTCCTTATCCTGGCTGAAGGCCTCCATGAAGCGTTTGCCCCCGATGGCCTCGTGGAGGCGGGGGGCCAGCTGGCGCAGGAAGTAATGATTCTGATGCACGAAGAAAGGTCATTGATTGGAGAGCAAAGGTAGGAAATTGCCCGCGCCCGTCACCGCACCTCTTTCAGAAGTTCATGCACGGCCTGATCGATGACCGCCTCCCGCCGCCGTTCGTTGCTGGGAATACTGCCTTCGGCGGCACCGTGCCACACCATGTGGTTTTGCCGGGCATCGACCAGCTCCAGCGAGAGGGTACCTTCGCGGTAGCGGCCCACTTCTACCTCCTGGCTTCGCCACGAGTACCGCCGTTGCCCCATGTAACGCGGGATGCCGTCGGTACGGAAGTCGGTCTGGCGGGTTTGGATTTCTTCATTGACCACAATCCCGATGTTCACCCTCAGCGCCGGATCGTTGGACTGCGTCAGGCCCCGGCCTTCCAGCTCCCGGATGATGGCCAGCTTGATGGCCCCCACGTTGCGCAGGAATCGGCCCGGTGTGGTATCGCCCGAGGCTTCAATTTCGTAAAATCCAAACGTGGGGTAGTCTGAGAGGCGGAAGTCTTCGGATTTCTCAGCCTGAAGTACCTTTATGCGGGGACTGCACGAGGTAACGGCCAGGAAACTAAGCAAGGCTAAAAGGGACAAAAGGGTACTTTTCATGGTTGACGAGATTTTTGCGGAGATAGGCAAAAAAGTGTACCACTTGCATCCTGGGGAGAGAAAGTACCTAGGAAGGTACCTGGAGGTACCTTACAGCTCGATGCGGAGCCCGTCGTAAGCCAGCCGGACGTTGGGCGGCAGCTCGGCCTCTACGGCACCGTGCAGACCAATTTTATGGCTCATGTGGGTGAGGTAAGTCATGGGGGCGTTGAGCCGGTCGGCCAGCTCGGCCGCCTGGGCCAGGGTAAAATGCGAGATGTGCGCCTCCCGTTGCAGGGCATTCAGGACCAGCACGCGGGTACCTTCAATTTTTTTTAGCTCCTGCTCGGTGATGTAGTTGGCGTCGGTGATGTAGGTAAAATCGCCCACCCGAAAGCCAAAAACGGGTAGCTGGTGGTGCATCACTTCGATAGGCGTAAAAAGTACCCCTTCGATCAGGAAAGGTTGGTTGTCGATGGTGTGCAGCTGGAGGCGGGGAATGCCGGGGTAGCGTTTTTCGGCAAAAGCGTAGGCAAATTCAGTACGTACCTGGTTAAGTACCTCCTGCCGTCCGAAAAGCGGCATGTCTTTTTGCTGTAGGAAATTAAAAGCCCGCACGTCGTCCAGCCCGGCGGTGTGGTCTTTGTGCTGGTGGGTAAAAAGGACGGCGTCCAGCTGCCGAACCCGCGCCCGCAGCATTTGCTGGCGAAAATCGGGGCCGGTGTCAATCACAAACGACTTGCCGTTCACTTCCACCCAGACCGACGACCGCAGGCGCTTGTTGCGGTAGTCGAGCGAGCGGCAAACGGCACAGTCGCAGGCGATAACGGGTACCCCCTGCGACGTGCCGGTTCCTAAAAAAGTAACATTCATGGACGCTATTCCGTCAGTTTTGCCACCACTTCCACCAGGCGATCAAAGTTGAGGGGTTTCATGAGTGCATCCGTGAAGCCTGCTTCCTTGAAATCTTCGTCCGAGTAGTTTTTGGCGTTTCCGGTAATGGCCACGATGGGCGTCTGGGCCTTCTTAGGATCACTGAGGGCTCTGATGCTCCGGGCACACTCCATGCCATCCATGACGGGCATGTTGATGTCAAGCAGAATAATATCAAAGTCTTCTTTTTCGAGCAGTTGAAGTACTTGTTCTCCGTTCTTTACGGCCGTAATTTCGTAATTCTGGAACTCGAGGATTTTACGAGCTAAGTTCTGAATGACCGAGCTGTCTTCGGCTATCAATACGTGTTTCGTATAGGACATAGGGGCCTTGGTCGGGTTAAAAGGTTATTTTTGCCAGGTGAATTTAGGTATATTTCGATCAAGAACGCAAATAAGTACCGCCAGTACCTCGAAAATCACTAAAAAAATGAGAATCTTACTCTTTGTCTCTTCTTTGGGCTTCCTCCTGCTGGCGCTCACAGGTACCTGTCCAGCTCAGGATTTTGGGCAGCAAATCCGCTCACACCGAGAGACGTACCGGCAAGAATTCCTTGCTTCGGCCAGCTCGCCCCTTAAAAAGAAGGATCTGAAGTACCTGCGCTTCTACGAACCGGACGAAACCTACCGGCTGGAAGGTACTTTTGTCCGGACGCCCGAAAGCGAACCCTTCGACATGCCTACCTATAGCGGGCAAAAACAGCCTTACGTCCAGTACGGCGAGGTACTTTTCGAGCTCCGGGGCGAGCGCTGCCGCCTGGCCGTATACCAGAGCCTGAACCTGCGCACCAACCTCCAGTACCGCGACTACCTTTTTATTCCTTTCAAAGATCCTACCAACGGAAAGGATTCGTACGGCGGTGGAAGGTACCTGGATTTTCGCACCGGCGACATTCACGAAAATCGCCTCACGCTCGACTTCAACAAAGCCTACAATCCCTACTGCGCGTATAGCGACAACTACAGCTGCCCCATCCCACCCGCCGAGAATCACCTCAAGGTACCTATCGAGGCCGGTGAAAAAAACTTCGGCAAAGCCCACTGAAGCGGGGGTACTTTGGTACTTACAGCCAGGCGTCCAGCTTTTGCGGGTAGATTTCCAGAAAAATAGCATAGGCCGCTTCCAACTGCGGCAGGGCCTCGGCCAGGGTGCTGGTGTCGTTGTGTTTTAGGCGGCCTTCCGCTTCGCGGGCAATGTCCGCCACCTGCATCACGCCCACCGTACCGGCACTGCCCTTGAGCGTGTGCAGGTGACTCTTCACGGTGGCGATGTCGTTGTTGGCAAAGGCCTCCAGCGCTTCCCGGATTAGTTCGTCCGACTCGGTCACGAAGTCTTCGTACACCGACCGCACCAGCTCCGCGCCACCGATGCCTTTCAGCTGGTCCACAATGTCCCGATCCAGCACGGGCGAGGTACTTTCAGGTACCTGCGGCGAGGGTACCTGAGGCACCTGATGCTGCTCGTAAGTAGTAGCCAGGATCTCCTTCACCTTGGCGATGAGGTGCTGCGCCCGGATGGGCTTGGCCACGTAGTCATCCATACCCTGGCTGATAAACCGGTCGCGGTCTTCCTTCATGGAGTAGGCCGTCATGGCCACGATGGGCGGCAGCTGCTCTCCGAACCGCCGACGGAGCTCCGCCGTGGTTTCGACGCCGTCCATGTCGGGCATTTGTATATCCATAAAGATGATGTCGTAGTTTTGCCGCTCGTCGGACCCAAGTACCTCTTCTACTTTTTCCAGGGCCTCAAATCCACTCTTGGCTACGGTTACTTCACATCCGGCCTTTTTCAGGATTTCGCTGGCGACCTTGCGGTTCACGGCATTGTCATCCACCAGTAATATGCAGGGATGGTAGGTAGTGAAGGTATTGGCAATGAGGGAGTCTTCCTCCTGCTCGCTCATGGAAGGCGGCGGCGTGGTCGTTTCCTGGGTTTCGAAGGTAAACCAAAAGGTACTTCCCTGGCCCACGCGCGATTCTACCCCAATGTCGCCGTTCATGAGCCGACCTAGCTGTTTGGAAATAGACAAGCCTAAACCCGTGCCGCTGAACGACTTCCGCGAGGAGTTATCGACCTGGGTAAAGGACGTAAAGAGCATTTCCTGATCCTCTTCTGAAATCCCGATCCCGGAGTCGTGTACGTCTACTTTGATCATGCGGAAAGGCCCGCGCTTGTTGAGCAGGGATACCTCCAGGTGCACGGAGCCATTTTCGGTAAACTTCAGGGCGTTGGAGGTGAGGTTGGAGAGAATCTGCAGGAGTCGCGTCTGGTCGGCTACGATGTAGCGGGGCAGGTCGTCGGCCAGGTGGTAAGTCAGCGTATTGCCTTTGTTGCGGGCGGTTTGGGCAAAGAGCGACACCAGCTTCTCGAGGAGCTCCCGCAGCGAAAGCGGGGCCTCGTGCAGTACCATCTTGCCCGCCTCAATCTTGGACAAATCCAGGATGTCGTTCAGGATGTGCAGGAGCGTCTCGGAGGAGCGCTTGATCGTCAGGACGTAGTCGCGCTGCTCGTCGTTGAGCTGGGTATTAAACATCAGGTCGATCATCCCGATCACGCCGTTCATGGGTGTCCGGATCTCGTGGCTCATGTTGGCCAGGAAGCCCTCCTTTACTTTGAGGGAGCGCTCAGCCTGCTCTTTGGCTTTGAGCAGCTCCTGCTCGTTGTGCTTGAGCTCCGTAATGTCGCGGGCCAGCACGGCCACTTCCATGGGCTTGCCCTTTTCGTCGGTAAACATCAGCATGTTGAACATAAACTGCCGCTCACTACCGTCTTTGATGCGCATACTTACCTCAAAGTTCCGCAGGCTTTTGTCCCGGCGCAGCCGGATCAGCGCCGCGTGGATGCGCGCTCGGTCGAAGAGAAAGTCCGTGACCGGCCGGCCCAGTACTTCACTGGGCGTATAGCCGGTACGCTTGAATACCGACGGGCTGATCATCGTGATCCGGCCCTGGCGGTCTACGCGGCAGTAAATATCCTGGAGGTTTTCGAAGATACCCCTAAATACCTCCTCACTTTGCCGCAGCGCTATTTCGGCCTGTTTACGGCGGGTAATGTCGCGCGCAATGCCCGACACCTCCTCGATGACGCCACCGGTGAGCAGGATGGGGTTCAGGTAAAACTCCAGCCACATTTCAATACCTTCCCGCGTGTCGATCTTGATCTCGAAGTACTGCGCTTCGCCCCGGAAAGCCTGTCGGTACCGGTTTTCGAGCAGGCGGCGGTTCTGCGAATCCATCATACGCCAGCCCAGCTTTTCGGTACTTACGTACAGCGCCGGGGGCGTTTTGAGCTGCATCTGGATGAGGTCTGAGTAGTTGCGGTTGAAGGAAGTCAGCTGCAAACTCTTGTTGACCGACCAGATCAGGTGGGAGCTGCTGTCGAAGATCGCGTTCAGCCGGGCGGCGTACTTGCTGAGCTCTTCCTCGTTCTGCTTCCGGGCAATGGCCAACGCCACCTGGCCGGAGATAAATTCGAGCAGCTCCAGGTCACGGGCGTCGAATGTCTTGGAGTTATCGTACGACTTCACCCCGATGATCCCCGTCACGCGGTCGCCGATGCGCAGCGGTACGCACAGGAGTACTTTGGGCGTTTCGCCGTAGAGGTACAGGCTGTTGGTTTGGGCCAGCTCTTCAATGTCTTTTTCGTACAAGAACAACGGGCGGTTGGAGGCAATGGCGTACTCGGTAAGGCCGTTGCCCAGGCGGCGCTTGGTAAAGCGAAGGTTGCCCTGAAAGTACTCATCCACGTAGTACGGAAAGTACAGGTAGCTTTTGTTCTGGTCGTAGAGGGCAATGAAAAAATTCTTGACGTCGATGATCTTGCCCAGCTCCTGGTGGATGTTGTGGTACAGATCGTCGAGGTTTTGGGTACTGATGGTCCAGTTGGCAATGCTGTAATACAAGCTCTGCGCCTTTTCGGCCCGGATTTTTTCCGTAAAATCGTGCAGGATACACCGGAAGGCCGTGGGCTTGCTCTGGTCAAACCGGCAATTGACGCTCCCCGTCAGGAAGATCCGCCGTCCCGCGCGGCTCAGGAACACTGTCTCAAAGTCGGGCATGGGCTGCCCGGCCTGGATGCGTTCGAGCTGGGCAAAGGTACTTTCCTTGAACTGCGGGTCCAGGATGTCCGAGATCGTCATGGACGCAATCTCCTCCAGCCCGTAGCCAAGTACTTCGCGCCAGGCCCGGTTCACAAAGATAAATTTCCCTTCCAGCGTAATGAGCTGAATAAGGTCACTGGTGTTATCGACAAGGTCCTGAAGCTGGGAGTTGGATTTGGAAAGGGCCGTTTCCATGCGCAGGCGGCGCGTGATGTCCTCGCCCACCAGCGTGAGGGAGCTCAGGGTGCCGTCGTCCTCGCGCTGCATCAAAACGGTATTGATGGAAAGCGTCCGGACGGAGCCATCCTTGGCCAACAGCGGCATTTCCCGGCGCTCAAGTTTTATTCTCCCCCGAATCCCCTCTTCTAAAGTATCCTGTACCTCTTCCTGCTCGTCGGTCGGCACGAGCGTTTCTACCAGGCTTTTGCCTACTACGTCTTCGGCGGTCCAGCCCGTTTTGCGCAGCATGAAGGGGCTTACGGCCCGCACCCTCAGCGCCGGGTCCAGTGTGAGGCCGATGAGGTTCAGCGAGTCGAGAGAAGTATGAATCAGCTGCCACTGGGGCAGCGAAGGGATGGTTTCCATAGGTAGGTAGCGAAATCAGCGCAACGGACGCTTTCTAATTCTTTAAGAAGCGGTTTGAGTTATTCATTTAATGGCGAAACGAAGGCTTTTCGAGCGAAACGAGGTACTTTTTGGACGGGGGGCGCCCTCGACCGTAGCCGTAGCTACGGAACGGAAAAGTAACGAGGTTGTAGCCGAAAAGACAACGTTGCAGCTTAAAGAAACTAACTCAGACAGCTTCCAATGGATAAATCTACGAATTTAGCCGTAATTTTAGCCTTTGTTTTACGATTACCAAACGAAGAGAAAACTTTTGAAAGTACGCGCAAAAAAGCACCTGGGGCAGCACTTCCTGCGGGACCTCCGCTCGGCCGAGCGCATTGTGGACAGCCTGACGGGCCACCGCCAGTACGGGCAGGTACTTGAAATTGGTCCCGGCATGGGGGTACTTACCCAGTACCTGCTCGAAAAGCCGGACTTCACTACCTACGTTATTGAGATTGACACCGAGTCCGTGGCCTACCTCCAGACGCACTACCCCGCGCTGGCGCCCCGCATCATCGAGGCCGATTTTTTGCGCTGGCCAGTGGCCGAGGTACTTGAGTCGCCCTTTGCCATCATTGGTAATTTTCCGTACAACATTTCCTCCCAGATCTTTTTCAGGGTACTTGAGCTTCGCGCCCAGGTACCCGAGGTAGTTTGTATGCTGCAAAAGGAGGTAGCCCGCCGCATCGCCTCACCGCCCGGCAGCAAGGAATACGGCATCTTGAGCGTGCTGTTGCAGGCCTACTACGACATCGACTACCTGTTTACGGTACCTCCGGGGGCTTTCGACCCGCCGCCCAAGGTACAGTCTGGGATCATCCGGCTGCGGCGCAACGGTACTTCACAGCTAGCCTGCGAGGAGCCGCTTTTTTTTAGGGTGGTCAAAACGGCTTTCAACCAGCGCCGCAAAACGCTCCGCAACGCCCTCAAGCCCCTGGGTGAAGTACCTGAGCACGCGCTGCTGGACAAACGGGCCGAACAACTGGGCGTAGCCGACTTTGTGATTCTCACGAACCTGATTGCCTCGGCCCGGCCCGTTCTGGATTAACTCACAATCCGTACCTTTGCCCCTAGATACCCCATTCGTCCGACGGGTCGCCCGGATGCCCGTTTTTTTGAATAAAAAAACGGCTCCGCCCCCAAAGACCGACTAACTGTGCGCTGATCATGACGTTTGAGCTAACCAAAGAATTTGTCGAGCATATCAAGGAGCTGGTACAACAGGAAAATGCGCCTGCCATCCGTACCGAGCTGAAAGAACTTTTTCCGGAGGATATTACGAGTATCCTCTACGAATTGGAGACAGAACAGGCCCGCTTCGTCGTCAACCAGCTCGACACCAAACTGGGCGCCAAGATCCTGGCCGATCTGGACCCCAACGAACGGCGCGACTTTCTGAAAGAATTTACCTCGGAGGAAATTTCCCGTTACGTGAATATCCTGGACTCCGATGACGCCGTGGATTTGCTCAACGAGCAGCCTATCCGCGTGCGGGAGGAGGTCATTGCGCTGCTGGAAGACCGCGAACAGGCACGGTTTATCCTGGATCTGTTGCACTACGACGAGGACGTGGCCGGGGGTTTGATGCAGAAAGAGCTCGTGAAGGCGAACGTCAACTGGACCGTAAACCAGTGCATCGAGGAGCTACGCAAGCAAGCCGAAGACGTGGAGAAGGTCTACGCGGTGTACGTAGTCGATGATCACGACCGGTTGCTGGGGCTGCTGTCTTTGAAAAAAATTGTTCTGGCGCACAAAAATACCAAGATTGAGAGCCTCTACGACTCGGACATGCACTACGTAGAAACCTACCGCCCCGCCGAGGAAGTGGCCGAGCTCATGCAGCGCTATGACCTGGACGCGCTACCCGTCGTGAACGTGCAGGGACGGCTGCTGGGGCGCATCACCATTGACGACATCGTGGATGTCATCACCGAGCAGGCCAGCTCCGATACGCTGGCGATGGCCGGGATCACGGGCGACGTGGAAGAAGACGATACCGTCTGGGAACAAACCCGCGCCCGCCTACCCTGGTTGCTGGTGGGCATGATGGGGGGCATTTTGGCGGCCAAATTCATCAGTTTTTTTGAAGACGATCTGATCATCGTACCCGCGATGGCGGCCTTTATCCCCATCATCGGCTCCACGGGCGGCAACGTGGGCATCCAGACCTCCTCCATCATTTTGCAGAGCCTGGCCGACAAGTCGGGCCTGGACGCGGGCGTTTGGCAGCGGCTGCTGCGGATGTTTGCGGTGGCTTTCATCAACGGACTGATCATCAGCAGCATTGTCTTTGGCTTCAACCTCCTCATTGGCAACGAAGTGCAGCTGGCCGTGGTGGTGTCGTCCGCGCTGATTTCGGTTATTTTTCTGGCTTCCTTTATGGGTACCGTTACCCCGCTGCTGCTGGACAAGCTGGGCATCAATCCGGCGGTTGCTTCCGGTCCTTTTATTACCACGGCCAATGACCTGATCGGTTACGGCGTGTATTTTGGCCTCGCACATTTGTTATTGGATTTATAAACTTCCTATTTTATGCCCGAGGTACTTAGGTACGCAAAGGGTACTTTATAAAATCAAATTAATTCTTCCAAAAGTACCCCTGGCACGTTTTTTATAGCTGCTCTTGTTACCCCTGGTAGTTGCCTTTGCGCGGCCAGGCGTAGAAGCTAGCCCAGCAACATCTATGGCGAAGTGTGTCAAGTACCTCATTCCCTCCATGCTCTCTCTGACGTTCCTGTACCTGACGTGGTACTGGGACTATTACTATTTTTTCCTCATTCTGCTCCTGGCCAACGTACTCAACGGGGCTTGGGGTGAGTTCACCAACGAAGAAATCCGGGCTGAACTTCACTTCTTTTACAAAAGTACCCGCGCGCGGTTCGTCAAAATCCTGAATGCCATTATCCTGCTGGGCGTGTTTGGGGTTTACCTGTACGTCGTCGATAGCGGAAGGCTCAGTTCCTGGCACCTGGTGGGCTTCACGGTGTCGGTGGGGGTACTTACGGGTTGCTTCGTGGTAACGCTAGCGCACGACCTGCTGCATTCGCACACGCACCTGGAGCAGTCCCTGGCTAGTCTGCTGCTGTTGGTGGCTGGGATTCCCCACTTCACCAACGACCACCTCTTCGGCCACCACCGGATGATCGGCCTGCGCGAGGACGAAACCACGGCCAAGCTCGGCGACAGCTTTTATACTTACTTCAGGAAAGCGGCCTGGTTCCGGCTTAAGTGCAGCTATTTTTCGTCCTACCCGCTTCCGCGCAAAATGCGTTTCCAGATTAAACTCGCCAACGTAGTGATGGCGCTGTCGCTGCTGACGATCTACGCGGGCATCTGGCTCTTCGCCCAGCGCCCACTGGCGGTCCTTGGTTTTTTTGTGGGGCAGGGGTTCGTATCCTATGTACTATATGAGCTCATCAACTACATCCAACACTATGGCTTGCAACGAAAAATAGAACCCAACGGAAAGCGCGAGCCCATCCGGCTGGAACACGCCTGGAACTGCTATTACAAGTACACCAATTACATTCTTTTTCTGCTGCCCATCCACTCGGTGCACCACCTGCCTACGGCGCGCAAAGCGCGAAACCTGATGGGCCCCCGCCTCCCGTACCTGTACTTCGTGATGGTGGCCCTGGCGCTGGCTCCGAAGCTGTGGTTCGAGAAAATGAATCCCTTAGCCGCACGTCACCAGGACAAAAAGTAGCCCTATGTACCTTCGAAGCCGCCTTTTTTATTGCTCTTTGTTTATGCTGGTACTTGGTATGGGGTTCCGCTCCTGGGCTCAGGGGAACGTCGGGCTGCGGTTTGTGTTCGGGACGGTACACCCCAACGGCAGCGAGATGGCTTTTTTGATGCCCCACCGGCTGGATAGCCGCGCCGTGCTGGTGGCCAACTGGGGCTTTATTGGCTCCTACCAGCACTACCTGTATCGCAAAAGGATTTCGATAAAGATAGCGCAGGGCATGTACTCCGACTGCGCCAAGCTCTTTGCGGGGCACACGCACCTGGGGTTTCGGCTCAATCTGCTCAACGGCGACCGCCACTACCTCGAGCTGGGCTTTGGACCTACCTTCGTGTACCGGGAAACCTGGCACCGCTTTCCGGAATACCGGCAGGAAAACAAGTACCTGATCAGTACCGATCGCTGGCAAAAAGCCTTTGTGTGGTACGGCGGAGAAGTGGAGTACGACTACCGAATTACGCCTAACGTGGACCTCACGCTGAACGCCATTCCTGGCTTTCCGGATTTCATTACGTTTGCGGTGGGAGCCCGCTACTGGCTCCGCCCCATCCCGTCTAACCGCGACTGGCCCCGGCGGATCAAAAAACAAAGCCCGCACTGACTTCAACAAAGGAAGCCCGAAACCCGTAGGCTTTGATGGAAGTACCTACGTACATGCCTTGGGGTACTTCGCTGTTAAACCGAAATGGGTAGTAGGCAACGCCCACTTTTTCGTACAGAAAACCAGTATCAAAGGCATTGTAGACGGAGCCGCCCAGCAGGTACCTTACGCCCAGCCGCCCAAAAAGTACCTCTTCGCCCAGCAAGATACCTACCTGCCGCAGCTGCCCCTGCCGGAAAAGTGCCTCCGCCCCGCCCAGGGCCCGAAAACGCAAATCGTGCTGAAAAACCGCCAGGGTACTTAGCTGCCAGTCGAACTGGTGCGGCCCGGCCTTTCTCTGCTGGGATACGCCCAGCGCCAAGCTCGGGCTCCACCCCCACCGGCTTCGGCGGCGGTCCAGGGTACCTGGCCGGGAAGGGGCAGCAGGAGCGGATGCCCACTGCAAGCCCGCGTACAGGCCCAGGGTATTGAGGCCCAGGTTGGGTAAAAAAAGATTTCCGTTAGACAAGTGCCTGAGATCCAGACCACCCTCGGCCAGTAGGTACTTCCCGAGCCGGGCTTCGAGGCCTACTTTCAGAAAAGAAGCTGCATTGAGGTGGGTACTTAGGAGTTGGTTGTCGGGGTTCCGGCTCGGCTCGTGCCGCCGCGTAACGTACCCCAGGCCCGTGCCGTGCCGTACATGCACTGCCGTGTGCGGGCGGCGCAGCAGGTTGAACTCCAGAAAAGGCACCAGCGAGGCATCGTAGCCGTACAGCGCGGGATTGCCCACGTTCCGGATGGCGAGTGAAAGCCCCAGGTTGGGCAGCCCGTGAGCCCGCTGCCAGAGTTTTTCGCCGCTGGTGGCGCGGAGCCAATTTACCTCCATTCCCAGCACGGGAAGGCGAGTAGTGTTGCGCTCCGAAGCGCGGGTGGCCAGCTTACCTACCTGCTTAAGTACTTCCCAGCTGGACTGAGCCAGGCAACTACCCGTACCCAGGTACAGAAGCGTTAAGCCCAGGAGGCAATAGGTCGTGGCTCGGCTTTGCACTTTGTCACAAAACAGGAGTTGGCTCATCGACCGCCTGCCCCGATCGAAGTACCCGCTCGTTCATGAGGGCAAACCAACGGGCCGGCCAGTAAGCGGTCAGCATCATTTGGGCAAAGGGGAGCGGCATGCGGTGCCCGGCAAAGTGGGTAATCTGCGCCAGCTGGGGGCGCGCTACGTGATGGATGGAGTGTACGGGCATCATGAAATAAAGGTAGTTGTTGAGCCGGAAGAAGCTGTTCCAGGCGTGGTGGTACTGCACCGGCTCGTAGCCGCCCGCCGCCAGGCGATTCCGCCGCAACCCGTAGTGCTGGATGTAGGTAATGGATTCGTAGATCAATACCACGAACAGGAACTGAAAAACAACCCAGGTACCTACCCGTGCCCCGGCCCAAAAAGCCAGCGCCAGGTACCCCAGGCAGGCCATTAACCGAACCACATTTTGCCGCACAATGCGGGTACTTTTTGGGGCCGGAAATACCCCGCCATCGGTAAAAATCAGACGCGCTCGCGCCCCTAGCGACCGGCGCAGGTACCTATAAACCGACTCCCCCAGCAGCGGCGAAGCGGGGTCCTGGGCCGTGCCGACGTGGCGGTGGTGAATGTAGAGATGATCCGATTCGAGGTAGAAAAAGCCATTTTGAAGCAGCAAAACGGTAGCCAGCCAGCGGTCGGGCCGGCGTGGCGAGTGCATGAGGTCGTGGGCGAGCGAAATGGCGAAGTTGCTATTGAGCAAAATCAGGCTATATATATAAAGGATCAAGTACCCGCCCGCCAGCGCGTGGGTAGCCAGGAAATAAAACGACCAGCCGTTGAGCCCCACGAAGAAGATTCCGTTCAGGGTTTTAAAACGGGCCATGGCCCGGCTGTGGTGAAAGAAATCGTACGCTTCCACCACCTCCCGTACGGAGAATTCGCCAGCCGCGGGAGTGGCTTTTCCGAGCAAAAAAATGACGAGTGGCGTAAGCACAATCCAGCCGCTGGCGGCCGTGGTTACGAATACGGCGCTGATCAGGAGGGGCAACGTGTACGGGAAAATAGTTTTTGCCATAGCCCTTTGACGAAAGTACCTTTACCGAGCCCGTACGCCAAAGCTGAGCCCGGCGTAGATGTCTACGCCCTGCGCTTTGATCCGGCCGTTGCGGGCAAATACCCCCAACAGGTTATCCGAGCCCAGTACCACCGGCCCCAGCCGCAGCGAGGTACCTACCGCCCAGGCTCCGTTTTGCTGTATGATGGGCAGTACTACGCCCAGCTTCTGGCTCTCGTAGCGGGGCGCCACGGCCCAGAGCGACGTTTGCCGCCAGGCGGGTGCCTGCGCCTGCTTGAATCCCTGCACCAGAGTCGTATTGACGTAAAAATTTCCCGCCAGGCGCAGGTCAGCGCTAAGATTAAGCGCTCTGGGCGTAGCAATGGTGAATTGGCTTTGGCGGTTGGTCTCGTTCAGGCCAAACTCCTGCTCCAGCATCCGGCCCACGGCACTCAGGGTACTTTCGCCTTCCTGCGGGGTGGTGTAGCCTTCCCAGGTAGCCTGGGTCATTTGCTGCCCGCCTGTCTGGATGGTATAGTCGCTTACGGCGGAGCCTTCGTAGCGGATTCTGCCCAGGTCCGTCAGCGAGGCCCCCAGCTGGAGCACGGGCGTCTCCCCATCCTGAGCCAGCCATTCGTAGGTAAGGCCCAGGTCCAGGCCCCAGCCTTGCCCCACGGTATTTTGTCCGAAAAGCCATTTGGGCGAAAGGAAAGAACGGTTATTCACCTGTGTGTAACCCATGTCTGCGTCGAAGCGGTCCACCTGGAGCATCACGCCGTTGGGAGATTCCGGATCGGGAATAAGCTGGTAGTTGAGGCTTCGGTTCTGGACGTAGCCCCCGGCGTTGCCAAAGAGGCGCTTGACGGTTACGCCGCCCTTGAGCCGGTGCGTCTCGCTTTCGGAAAGTACCTGGCCCAGCGCTAGCGCCCATTCCGAGTACGCCTGCGTCACGGCGTTGAAGGCATTGTCGGTCTGGGTAGCGTAGAGCGCCAAAAAGCCCAGATCCTGGTAACTTTCGGCATTGGCAAGGCCCAGCCGCGCTACCGTGAGGAGCCGTTCGGAAGCGTTAGTGATCTGAAAACCACTCCGCACGCGGGTCATGAGGGCAACCTGTGTCTTCTCTCCCAGTCGAAACGCCACGGCCGGTCCGCGTATCTCGGCGCTCAGGGTACCATTTTTGGGTTTGCCATCCCGGATTTCCTCCAGGTCGTAAGGGTCGAGGCTACGGGGGTTATTGCCCCGCAGCAGATCAATCATGGAAAAAGGAGCCGCGTAGCGGACGTAGTTATTATCCAGATGAAGCCCGGCGGTAGCCACGTGAAAGCGAAAGGCGTAGCGGCTGTCGGCCAGCGTGGCCGGGTTCTGGTAGACAGAATGCAGGCCGGCGTTGGACTGCGTGGCGATCCCGATGAAACGTTGCGCCTGCGCCGAGCCCACCAAAAGGAAGAAGCCCAGGGCAAAAAGGTACTTTGCTACGGATGAATGCATGGTTGTGATGGCTAATTGTGTATAGTGCTTCTCCCTCTTCCAAAAACAATACCTGCACCGGTAGACAAAACGGCAAAAGAAAGAATCTGGTATGAAAAGTACCTCGCTTTGGGTTTCAGTTTTCCAGAATCACCAGCTCTACCCGGCGGTTTTTGGCTTTATTTTCCTCGCTGTCGTTAGGAGCGCGGGGCTTCGTATGTCCATAACCCCGAAACCGCAGCCGATCGGGGGCGATGTTTTTTCTGAGTAAATCATAATAAATGACGCGAGCGCGATTCTCGGACAAGAGTAAGTTCAGCCGCGCGTCGCCCACGTTGTCGGTATGGCCCGCTACCTCTACCTTGAGTCGGGGATGGTCGCGCAGGGTTCGGTATACTTTTTCAAGTTCCTCCCGGGACTCCGGGCGTAGGTAGTAGCTGCTCTGATCAAAGTAAATTTTATCCAACTGAATGACGTCGTGCACCTTTAGTTCACTGTATACCGAATCGACTTGCTTTTCCAGCCGAGCCGTGTAGGCATAAAACCCGCAGGTATCGCAAAGTACCAGCACGATTTCCTCCATACTAAAGTACCCGGCGCTGCTGGTATGAATGGTTACCGTATCCGACTCTATTATTAAAAAGGAAAAAGGAGTACTTCCCGGCTGGCTGGTACCTTGGTAGCGCTGGCCGGCTTTGTGAAGGTAGGCTTCAAAATCAGCGACAAGCTCCTGACCCGACAGCTCGTCTACTGCATTTAGCGTCAGCCGGGTGGTAGTCGTTGGGCTACCTTGCGCCCAAGCTACACTGCCCGCGAACAGGCTCAGAACCGTACAGACGGCTATTTGTACCCTTTTTCTCATTTCTACGGAGGTACTTTATAAGGCGATCAGGAATCAAAATAAGGTACTTCGTATCCAAAATAGCAAGAAAAGCACCATAGATCGGGGATTTTTCACCCCCTATTGTTTCGTTTTGATGCGCTTCTGAGGAGAAAACACGCTTAAATAGTACGTAGAATAGGGTTGGTTGGCTGGCACAACCTTTTAAAATACTTTAAGCATAATACGATTGTTTCACTCCTAAACGAACATTAGTCATGCTTAGATGGACCGTAATATTTCTCGTAGTCGCCATCATCGCCGGTATTCTCGGATTTGGTGGTATCGCCGCCGGAGCGGCTGGAATAGCCAAGATCTTGTTCTTTGTGTTCCTGGTACTTTTCGTCATTAGCCTCATCAGCGGACGGATACGAAGTTAGCGCCGAAAACAAAGTCAAAAAAAGAAGAGCGGGTTCATCAGAATCCGCTCTTCTTTTTTTATTCCCACTCGATGGTTGCCGGTGGTTTGGAAGAAATATCGTACACCACGCGGTTGACGCCCTTCACCCGGTTGATGATGTCGTTGGACACCTCGGCCAGAAAGTCGTACGGCAGGTGGGCCCAGTCGGCCGTCATGCCGTCTACGGACGTAACTGCCCGCAGCGCCACCACCTGCTCATAGGTACGTTCGTCGCCCATCACGCCTACGCTCTGGATGGGCAGCAGCATGGTACCCGCCTGCCACACCTCGTCGTAGAGGCCGCGCTTTTTCAGGCCGTTGATAAACAGCGCGTCCACCTCCTGCAAAATCGCCACCTTCTCGGGCGTCACTTCCCCCAAAATACGAATAGCCAGGCCCGGCCCCGGAAACGGATGCCGACTCAGAATATGGGCCGGAACGCCCAGCGTACGCCCTACGGCCCGTACTTCGTCTTTGAATAAGGTATTTAGCGGCTCCACGATGCGCAGCTTCATGAAGTCAGGCAAACCGCCCACATTGTGGTGGGACTTGATGGTGGCCGATGGCCCTTTGACCGACACCGACTCAATGACGTCCGGGTAGATGGTACCCTGGCCCAGCCACTTGACGTCCTGAATCAGGTGCGCTTCCTGGTCGAACACTTCAATGAAGGTACGTCCAATGGCTTTTCGCTTGGCTTCTGGCTCCGACAGCCCCGCCAGAGCGGCGTAAAACTGCGCCTTGGCGTCAACGCCTTTGATATTCAGGCCCATGTCTTCGTAGGAGTGAAGTACCTGCTCGAATTCGTCCTTGCGAAGTACCCCGTTGTCCACAAAGATGCAGAACAGGTTGTCGCCGATAGCCCGGTGCACCAGCGTGGCAGCTACGGTGGAGTCAACCCCGCCCGAAAGCGCCATCACGACGCGGTCGTTACCGAGTTTCAGGCGGAGGCTCTGGATGGTCATGTCCGCAAACGACTCCGACGTCCAGGTTTGTTTGCAGCCGCAAATATCAACCACAAAGTTATGCAGGAGCTTTTTGCCTTCGGTGGAGTGCGTTACTTCCGGGTGAAACTGAATGCCGTAGGTGAGCTCGTCGGCAATCTTGAAAGCGGCGATCTCTACTGACTCCGTAGAGGCGATGATCTTGAAATTGTCCGGAATGCGTCCTATAGTATCGCCATGTGACATCCACACCTGCGATGCGTCCGATAGGCCCGCCAGCAAGGAGGAGTCGGCATCTACTACATCGAGCCGGGCGCGGCCGTACTCGCGGTGGGCCGAGGGAAGTACATCGCCCCCCAGGAGCTGGGCCATCAGCTGGGCACCGTAGCAAACACCCAGCACGGGTACCTGCTTGCGGAAGAGATCCAGGTCGATCCGGGGCGCTTCCAGGTCGCGCACCGAGCAGGGACTACCGGATAGGATTACCCCTTTGATGTCGGGCGTCAGTTCGGGGATGTGATTATAAGGATGGATTTCGCAGTAAACATCCAGCTCGCGTACACGTCGGGCAATTAACTGGGTATATTGCGAGCCAAAATCGAGGATAAGAATTTGTTCGTTCATGGATGGGCTTTCTAAAATGCAAAGGTATAAGAAAGCCAGTAAACTAAGAAAAGGAATACAATAACTCTTTGATGCAGGGGGTTCGGCCCCGGACGGCAAGCTAGTTTGCTTCTCCTGTTCACTGCTTTTTATTTTATCCCATTCGAAGCTTTTTCTCAAAAAAGATTGCAAACCAATATTAATCTACTACATTTGTAAAAATTATATATAATAAAATATCATGAACGAAGGAACAGTAAAATTCTTTAATGACTCAAAAGGTTACGGATTCATTAAGGATGCAAAAACAGGACAGGATTATTTCGTACACATTTCAGGGCTTGTAGATGAGGTCCGTGAGAACGACGAAGTTACCTTTGATCTACAGGAAGGCCGTAAAGGCCTTAATGCCGTGAATGTTAAGCTTGCATAAACGAGACTTATCATACACTGATTGAAGCGAAGGCCCCATCCATGTGGGGCCTTCGTTGTTTTATGGGCTTATCAAAAGTACCCCGCTCGTGCCGAGCGGGGTACTTTTATTTCTTTTTCTTCTTCATGGCCACGGGGTCCCAGTACACTACTTTTTTGTCGAAGTAGCTCTCGTTACAGGCCAGTACCGGTGCCGCCGCCCGGAAGCCAAACACCGGGTCTTCGATGGTACCTACGCTCCCCTTCTGAATATTCTCGAAGAAATCCTTGAAGTGGTTGGCGTGGGCGTCGTCCTCTTTGGGTGCTTCGAAGCGTACTTCCTTCACGGGCGCGGCCTTGCGGGTATCGGGGGGGTACTGCACGTCGTACTGCTTCACAAATTCCTTCTGTACCTCTTCGGGAAACGTAAAGAAACTGTCGTAGTTGCCGTAGCCGGGTGCGATGGGTAGTTTGCGCTTGGTGAGCAGCAGGTTGTTTTCCGTAAATTCAATCTGCCCCTCGGTGCCGATGATCCGGGTGTTGTTGGTGATGGAGCCCGCGTTGGCAAAATTGACCCGAAGTACCATCTGGAAGTTGGCGTGGGTACTGGTTTTGGGGTACTCCAGCACCGACACCAGCACGTCGGGTACGTCGCGGCCGTCTTTCCAGTAGCTGAGCCCGCCCGACGAAAAGATCCGCTCCGGCCCCAGAGAGCTGGTCACGAAGTGCGCGCCCGTGATCAGGTGCACGAACAAATCACCGGCTACGCCCGTGCCGTAGTCGCGGTAGTTGCGCCAGCGAAAAAACCGCTTGGCGTCGAAAGGTACCTTGGGGGCATCGCCCAGGAAGCGGTCAAAGTCCACGGTCGAGGGCGAGGCATCCGGCGGGATGGAGTAGTTCCAGGCCCCGATGGCGTTAAAGCGGTCGTTGTTGGATTCGATGTAGTTGATCTCCCCGATTTCCCCGGCTTCCAGCAAGCGCTTGGCTTCCTTGAACGAGGCCGAGCTGATGCGCTGGCTACCTACCTGCATGGTTTTACCGGATTTTTTCCAGGCGTCGATCACCGACAGTCCTTCGTCGATGCGATGTACCATCGGTTTTTCACAGTACACGTGTTTGCCCGCCTTGAGGGCGTCTTTGGTGATGTGGTCGTGCCAGTGGTCGGAGGTCACGATCAGCACGGCGTCCACGTCGGGGCGGGCCAGTACTTCGCGGTAGTCGCGGCTGGCAAAGAGGTTTTTCCCAAACACTTCCCTGGCCTGCTTGAGGCGGCCGTCGTAGAGGTCGGCCACGGCAACCAGCTCGGTGCCGGGTGTGGAGCGCAGGGCGGCTTTGGTATCGTAGTGCCCCTGGATACCCATCCCGATGGTCGCGATGCGGATCTTGTCGTTGGGGCTTTGGCGGGCGAGGTTCGGGATAATCGAAAACGGACGGGCGATACTCTCGGTAGCGAGTAAAGCCGAGCCGGCCGCGATTCCCTTAATAAACGTTCGGCGGGTTGGTTTCATAGGCTTTCGGAATTAAGTCATTTTCAAAAATAAAAACCCAGGAATATAGGTATTCTACTACTTCAAAACCAACAAACCGCCAAGAAGCGGTTTGAGTTATTAATTCAATGGCGAAACGAAGGATTTTCGAGCGAAATGAGGCACTTTTTCGACGCGTAGCTGGAAGCTACGGGTTGAAAAAGTACTGATGTTGCAGCCGAAAAGACAAAGTTGCAGCTTGAAGAAACTAACTCAAACCGCTTCTAAGTACCTACCAACGAAGGCAGGCCACCGTTCCGATAGCCTGCCTTCGTTCTTCTATTTACCAGCAAAAGGTCAACGACCTCATTTGGGTAAAAGTACCCCATCCACCACGTGAATCACTCCATTAGACTGGAACACATCGGCGGTGGTCACCGTTGAAGTACCTCCGTTGGCATCCATGATCACCACCTTTTTGCCCTTCATGGAGGCCGTCAAGGTACTTCCGGCGGCGGTAGTGAGGGTCGTTTGGCCGCCGTCGGCTTTGATTTTTTTCATCAAATCATCCGCGCTGAGGCGGCCCGGCACTACGTGGTAGGTCAGGATTCCCTGCAAAGTACCTTTGTTTTCGGGCTTCACGAGGGTTTCCACCGTTCCGGCGGGTAGTTTGTCAAAGGCTTTATTGGTGGGTGCAAATACCGTGAACGGGCCCGCTCCCGAGAGAGTCTCCACCAGTTCTCCCGCCTTCACCGCCGCTACCAGCGTGGTGTGGTCTTTGGAGTTGACAGCATTCTCGACGATATTTTTCGAGGGGTACATGGCCGCTCCGCCCACCATGACGGTTTTTTCCTGCGCTATGGCCGGGGTCAGGCTGAGCAGAGCCAGGCACGACACCATTAGTTTGAACATTTTCATCTTGGTTGATTCTCGTTTAGTTTTTGAATAAAAGTAAGCTGGCGTGTGATCGATCTACACAGCTCCACTTACGCCGAAAGCCTGGGCTAGGATTGCCGCACGCAAAAAATAATCGGGCTAGGTACTTGGGCGCTTGGCATCCCAGCAGATCTTTCCCATCTTTACTTCTTTACCCCACCTTCCTACTTACCGTACCTCATGACCAAGCCATTTGAACTCCTACGCGCCACCCGGACCAACATCCTGCGCGCCATCGAAACACTCAGCGACGAGCAGCTCAACCTTACCCCGGCGGGCTTCAACAACAACATCATCTGGAACGTAGGCCACCTGGTCGTGACGCAGCAGGTAATCTTCTACCGCTTGTCGGGCCTGGAGCTACTGGTGAGCAAAGACTGGGTAGACCGCTACCGCCGGGGTACCCGCCCGGAACAAACCGCCTCGACCGACGAAATTGCGGCCCTGAAAAGCCAGCTCATGGAGCTTATCGGCGTGGCCGAGCAGGATTATCAGAAAGGCTGCTTCGGTACGTTTCAGCCCTACACGGTCAGCTATGGGGCGCAGCTGGAGTCCATCGAAGACGCCATGCTCTTCAACAACGTACACGAGGGGCTGCATTTGGGCTGTATTCTTTCGCTGAAAAAATTGGTATAAAGTACCCCTGTTCCGCCTTTTACAAAGTACCTTTTGCGCGCGTTTTATAGTATGAAAAATTGGATTCAAAGTACCTTTACCCTCCTCGTTCTTAGCCTATCCCCTTTCGTAGCTCCCGCCCAGGATACGCTCCGCTGGTGGAATCCTGTCCAAAGTACCTTTCCCGTACTGGAGGGGCAAGCCTGGCCGCAGGAAGTCAAAGCCTACTTCGACCGCCTGCCCGCCCGCGCCGAGGCTGAGGTACGTAAGCCCGTCTGGGATTTATCCACCCAAAGCGCCGGACTGATGCTCCGGTTTCGGTCCAACGCCAGCCAGATCAAGGTACGGTACGTCACTACCACGAGCCGCCAGGGGCTGCCCCACATGCCCGCCACGGGCGTGAGCGGCCTGGATCTGTACGCCATTTCCAGCGACGGCGACTGGCGCTGGTGCGCGGGTAAGTACGCCTTTGCCGACACCATCGAGTACACCTTCCGCAACCTCGAACCCACCGACACCTACCACCCACTTGGCCGCGAGTACCGGCTGTACCTACCCCTCTACAACGGCGTTAAGTGGCTCGAAATAGGTACCCCCGAAAGTACCCTCTTTACGCCCTTGCCCGTAAGGCCCGACCAGCCCGTCGTGGTCTACGGTACGTCTATCATGCAGGGGGCCTGCGCCTCGCGGCCGGGCCTGGCCTGGACGGCCATTCTGGGTCGTAAGCTGGACCACCCGCTCATCAACCTGGGCTTTTCGGGCAACGGGCGGCTGGAGAAGGAAGTGTATACGTTGCTCGGCGAAATTGAGACAAAGGCGTACGTGCTGGATTGCCTGCCCAACCTAACGCCCATGGCCGATACTTTCCCCCAAAAGGTACATAATCGAGTACTGGAAACGGTCAGGTACCTACGGCAAAAACGCCCGACTACGCCCATTGTCCTGGCCGAACACGCGGGCTACACCGACGAAGCCCTCAATGCAACCAGCCGACGGCTCTCCGTGAACGCCAACAAGGTACTTCAGGCGGCCTTCGCGCAGCTGCGGGCCGAGGGCGTCCAGGGCCTGTACCTGATCCCGAAGGTGGCCTTTGGGCAGGACATCGAAACCATGGTAGACGGCACCCACCCCAACGACCTGGGCATGATGCGCTACGCCGAAGGCTACGAAAAGTACCTGCGCGACATCCTGCACGAGCCCATTGGTACCTTTTCTACCACCCAGCCTCGTCCGCAGCTGCGCGAGCTGGCCCGCTACGACTGGGAGGAGCGCCACCGCCAGATCCTAACCCTCAACCAGCAGGACCCGCCGCAGGTGGTACTCATCGGCAACTCCATCACGCACTTCTGGGGTGGCGAGCCGCGGGCGCACACGCGCCGGGGTGCCGACTCCTTTGAAAGTACCTTTGGCCGCACGGGCGTGCGCAACCTGGGCTACGGCTGGGACCGCCTCGAGAACGTACTTTGGCGCGTCTACCACGGCGAGCTCGACGGCTACGCGGCCCGGCAGATCTACGTCATGATTGGCACCAACAACCTGCACCTCAACTCCGACGAGGAAATCCTGGCGGGCTGGCGGCTCCTGATCGAGGGCATCCGGCAGCGGCAGCCCACCAGTACCCTTACGATGGTGGGCATCTACCCCCGCCGCCAGGAAGAAAAACGCGTACGGGAGCTGAATACAAAGCTGGCCCAACTAGCCCAGCAAACGGGCGTGAAGTACCTCGACGCCGGAAAGGTACTGCTCAAACCCGACGGCAGCCTCGACGAATCCCTCTTTTCCGACGGCCTCCACCCCAATGAGGAAGGGTACCGGCAGCTGGGAAAGATGTTTAAGTGAGGGGGTAATTTGGGATATGCGTAAAAAATTCGCTGTCTTCCGTTTGAAACCGTGGGATAGTGCCTGCTTGGCAAGTCAGAGACTTGCTTGATTATTCATCACCAGCGGTCGCCGCGCGGTTGGTAAACTGACGATAGCGGAGGTCACCGATCAGATGAATGATTTGTGTCAATAACAGAAAAGTACGACTTGCAAAATCTAATAGAATAAACATAAAGTGCTAATAAATACAAAAAGTACGACATTATTTTCTCATATTTATGTGTTGGGCGTCATTTTACCGAGACAAGAGAACACATGGATTTCATAAGAATAGGACAACAAGACGGAGAGTTGATATTTGAGAGGTTAAAAAGAGCAGAGATTCTGTTCGTTAATAACGACATAAATATGGTCTAACCCCCTATTTCTTGGAGTCGGATTCTACAAATTGGTACAAGTTAATATTCTTTGAATAATCTACTATCACAGTGCTTTCTTGGTAAT
>NZ_JACHGF010000003.1:0-757355 GCF_014202275.1 Rhabdobacter roseus
TATTAAACTTAGTGATTTTTAGTCACTTAAACAAATGAAAATCAACTGTTTAAAAAAAATATTTAACAAATACTGACACTCCAGGCAGAAAAAAACTATCTTGATACAAGAGTTGTGCAACAGGCACAGCGGTTTTGCGTCAGGCGGGCTGACGTGCAAACTTGGAGCTTAGTGCTTCTAATGAACTTTAGTGATTAATTGAAACTTTGTGCTCCGAAACCCGCTTGAACGCAAAGCCGCAGAACGTTATGGGCAATACAAAGAGACCTTAGAAATGGACTGGAAGGAGTATGTAACGAAAGGAATAGAAATGCAGGACGAAACGAACGGTTTTAGTTTCAATCCGCCTGCACCGGCTAATTTAATTTTCTATGTAAAACGTCAGTTTGGTCTTGACGAATTGCCGAAAGAACTGGAAGAGTTATACCGACAGACAAATGGGATAATCCAAACTATAAACGGTGAAAAGATCGGCGAACTTATTTGGACTATTGAGCGGGTGATAGAAACAAATAAGAAATACCGCACCCTTCCAGACTTTAAGGAGTTGTACATGTCTTTTGAACAACTGTTGTTCTTTTCTGACGCTGGCAATGGAGACTTATTTGGTTTCGTGACACTGAATGGCAGATTTGAAAAGAATGATATTTTTGTTTGGAACCACGAAGAAGATAGCAGAACCTGGATTGCACCTAATTTAAAAATGTTTATTGAATGGTGGACAAATGGAAAAATCAAGATTTAACTTACGACCAACTGCCACTAACAGTCGCTTTAAAAAAGTCGGGCAGAAGTGCTATTTTTCAACAACAAAACAATAATCAGCGGCAGAGCAAAAGTGAGGCTTCAGAACATTGAATACCCGCCATTCTTAAAGCGCTTATCCGTTCAACTAATCCCCCTATGCCCAACAACCCACAAAAACCAGAATTTTGGGAATCCAGCTTTAGCGAAAAGCAGGCCATGTGGGGCTTTGAGCCCGCGCGGTCAGCGGTGCTGGTCCGGGATTTCTTTGTTGAGCAGGACGTCCGGCAGGTACTGATTCCGGGTATTGGCTACGGCCGAAATGCGCAGCCTTTCCTGGACAGCGGCATGGCCGTGACCGGCATCGAAATCTCCCAAACGGCCATTGAGATAGCCCGGAAGCAGTATGGTACAGCCCTGACGATCTACCACGGCTCAGTGACGGACATGCCTTTTTTTTGTCCTTATTGAACCTCACAAATAATTAAAATCCCTTCTTCTTAAAACAGATCAAGTGCTTAGCTCATAAGCGCCGCATCCGTTATTGGTCTTCTCACCCACAAAGGCTTCTACACCAATCAGGGCCCCGAATGGAATAGCTCATCCTAAGAAAGAATTCATAAACGGGAGAAGTAAATCCAGCAAGCAAGCCCACAAAGCGCTATTCTTTCTTCGAAAAGTTACATAAAACACAAAAAGTACTATTGCTTGGCGTCCGCAAAACTTCGTATATTTAAAAGCCAATAGCCAAATCTCTAATGTCCTCAACCTAAGGTCAAAAAAAGACAAACAGCTTACTATGACAACAACCTGTAAGAATTGTAATTATACTTTTCAAGGTAATTATTGCAACAATTGTGGACAAACTGCCAATACTCATGAGATTAATTTTACAAGCATTTTACACGAAATACAACACGGCATATTCCATATCGACAAAGGGATACTTTATACTTCAAAAGAATTATTTCGGAGGCCAGGGCATACCATTAGAGAATATCTGGATGGAAAGAGGGTTAAACATTTTAAGCCTTTTGCTTACATATTTATACTATCGACTATATATGCTTTATTGACAAAAGTATCGCACAAAACGAGCTTTCTTGACGACTTTTTAAAAGGAATGAACTATGCTTCTACCACAGAATCGAACACTAACCTCGGTTTGTTGGGAGAAATTATTCAATGGATGGCAAATCATTATGCTTACTCAACTTTGATTATTATCCCCATTATTTCGTTCTCTTCTTATCTTTGTTTTTATAAAACAAAAAATAATTTCTTTCAGCATCTCATTCTCAATTCATTCGTTGCCGGGCAAAGAACGGTAGCTTTTTTAATCATACTACCCTTTGCATATTTTATTAAAGACAAAGAACTGAACGGAATAATAGACGTTATAAAATTCCTTTTAGGGATTTGTTTGACATTTTGGACATATTATCAATTTTTCGACTCACTTAAACCTATAAAAAGAGTATTATTGACCGTTGTGACCTATGTGGTTATGGGAATTTTGTTTATACTAGTAATATTATTAATTGTTTTGATTTCAAAAATGCTGAACCCAACATCGTTTTAGCATTGTGGCGGCCGAAGTGGTTCTATGAATCATTTACGTCCCGCCCCAGCGGCGCAAGATTCAACAACAAGAATTTTTCTGAACCCTTGGGCGGCCCTGTTTTTATTCTGAAAATCCACTACATCGCCAAGCTTATAGGTCTGTGAATTGATTTGTAAAGGCTCAACCGATAACGCCAGAGGCCACGGTGGTAACGGATTTACACGTTTACAGATATTTAAAAGCAAAGTAACCTGGCAGATAGTCCACAGCGTGGTCGTAAGCGCCGAAAAATCGTGTGATTCCGCTGGAATCAGAGGAAGGTTTGGCTCGAATCTTGGCTATATACGTGAGATTCCTCCGGAATCTTGAAATTCCGCATAAAGCACTTTCTATATCCATGAGTTTCCCTATAATGACCCAAGTGCCGCGAAAGTCTTGTTTTCTTCGGGGAAAGTAGGAAACCAGTAGATACTTGACCACCTAATTCACGCATCAATAAATCCGTTAGCTGCATACAACCCTCCCCACCATGACCATCAACCCACAAAAACCAGAATTTTGGGAATCCAGCTTTAGCGAAAAGCAGGCCATGTGGGGCTTTGAGCCCGCACGGTCGGCAGTGCTGGTCCGGGATTTCTTTGTCGAGCGGGGCGTCAGGCAGGTACTGATTCCGGGTATCGGCTACGGACGCAACGCGCAGGTCTTCCGGGATAGCGGCATGGAAGTCACGGGCATCGAAATCTCCCAAACGGCCATTGACCTAGCCCGGAAACAGTACGGCCCGGCCCTGACGATCTACCACGGCTCGGTGACGGACATGCCCTTTGATCATAATCGTTACGACGGTATCTTCTGCTACGCCCTCATCCATCTGCTGGACCGCCCCGAGCGCGAGAAGCTGATCCGGGACTGCTACCACCAGCTCTCGGAGCAAGGCTACATGGTTTTTACGGTCCTATCCAAAGCCGCACCCACCTACGGCCAGGGTACCTACCTCAGTCCAGACCGGTATGAAATGTTTGGCGGCGTTCAGCTGTTTTTTTACGACCGCGCCTCCATCCAGGAAGAGTTTGGCGGGGCCGGACTGTTGGAGGTCACGGAAGTGACGGAAAACTACCCGTTCTTTTTGATCACATGCCAAAAGGGTACTTGAGGGAAAATATCTGTAATTTTGCGCTTGGCCGGCAAGTGTATGAAGCAAAAATCCCCGCTATAAAACGTTACGGATCATTAAATTATAATTAAAAATTTGGTTAAATATTTGGATCGAAAAATCGGCATTCGTTGCTGGTGAGAATATCAACATGGGCAAAAAAAATTATTATGAAAATTATCTATATTCTACTCATAGTGATTACTGTCGAAGGGTATGCACAAACAATGCCTGAGCGAATAATTAAGCCCATTTCCCTTCCTGCTCAACTGATAGAGGGACGATTTTTTCTTAAAATACCTACCATTAAGGGCGATACTATCTTAGGATATTGTGACACAGGTGGCGGTTATACAGCAATTTACCGTTCAGCCGTGGCAGAACTTGGTCTGGCATCAAAGGTTAAGGTCTTAGATATAGAAGGCGATACGACGAAATATATTCTGGCAAAAGAAATATACACTAACAGCGATATACCCTATCCACAGATTGCCAGCTATTTCAAGTCACATATAGATACCCCTTTTTTGGAAGCACCTGATGACACGCGGGAGAGTTTGTTCTTAGCAAGGTTAGTTAACTATCAGGTATTCCTAGGGCAGTTTTTTTTTATCAATCATTCGTGGACCTTCGATTACCTAACGGGGAGAATGTATGTCAATACGTCCATCAGGAAAGATCAAAGTGACCAGAACGTACAAGTGATCCGTTTTAAAAAAGACAGAACTGGAAATAAAAAGTTTGGTCATCCAAGCATGAAATTGGAAATTGATGGTAAAGTACTGGACTTTCTATTTGACACAGGAGCCATGTTTTTGCTAAGTGAACATGGTAAAAATAAATTAGGGGTCGATGTGGAGGTGACAGCAGGCTCCTTTATAGCAACAAGTGTTTTCAACGAGTGGCACCGCCGACATCCCGACTGGAGAATCATTGAAAAGGGTGAACTCACAGGGTCAGACCTGATTGAAGTACCTGAAGTGAAAGTAGGAAACTTAACGGCAGGACCTGTATGGTTTGCCAAAAGACCGGATGAGGCTTGGTCAAAAGGAATGATTGGAAGTATGGATAAAGTCGTAAAAGGGGCAATTGGAGGTTCTTTTTTACACTATTTTAAAGTGACTATTGATTATAATAGTGAGTTAATAAAGTTTAATAAATAGACGCCGACAGGCTAAAACGTACGCAGCCCATGCGTTCAATAACGCACTCCCCAAATAAATTCCAACAACCCACAAAAATGTTAAGCCCTTGCTGGTGTTTTCTCCGGCAAGTGTATGAAGCCCCCCCGCTATAAAACGTTACGGATCATTAAGCTAAATTTATAATTTGGTCCAATATTTGGATCGTAAACTCGGCATTCATTATTGGTGAGAATATCATCACAGGCAAAAAAAATAAGTCATAAATCTAAAATCATAGCAAGCAAAAAACAATGAATGAAAAATTAATTCAATTTTTATCAAAATTCAACGAACTGAATGAAAATCAAGTTCAAGAATTAGCTGGATTGATGACTGTTGTTGAAATTAAGAAAAACAACAATCTAGTAAAAGAAGGACAGGCATGTAACTTGTGCTACTTTGTTTTAAAAGGTTGTTTAAGACAGTATATTATTCAAGATGGTACCGAAAAAACAATAGGGATTTATACCGAAAATCAAGCCGTAAATTACTATTCTAATCAAATTGAACAACAAAAATCAGAAAGTTATCTCACTTGTATTGAAGACTCTGTTTTGCTAATTGGAAATCCTGAAAAAGACAAAGAATTATTTATTAAGTTTCCTATTTTAGCTGATATAACTCGTAAAATGATTGAGGCTGATTTTGGTAAAACCCAAAGTACACTTGCAAAATTTATTACTTCGTCTCCTGAACAACGTTATTTGAATCTAATAAACGAAAGGCCCGAACTTTTACAACGAGTACCTCAGTATTTTATTGCCAGTTATCTGGGGATGACACCTGAGTCTTTAAGTCGAATAAGAAAACGTATTTTAAAAACGTCCATAAATTAAGAATTGATTTTCACGACAACATTCCCTTTTTTTTGCCTGTATCCACGTAGCGATGAGCTTCAACGATTTCATTTAATGTATATATCCTATCAATACATGAGTTATAATTATCCTTCTTAAAATTCTTCACATCGCTTCCTATCTGTTCTACAATACCAGCGTAAACTGTGCCTAATATTGGATTTCTCGGCTTACCCCATCCGAATATAAGCTTCATGATTGTTTTCTGAAAAAGATTTCCTTTTAATGTTCTAACAGCTACATCACCTGAGTTTACTGCAGTAGCACTAATCCGTATAAGTAGTTCAGTTACTTTTGTAATAGGCTATCCAGCGTTGCAATACGCAATACTTCAACACCACCGTATCCTTCACATACAACTGCCTTCATCGTATTAGTTGACATTTTATTAATAAATAAAAGCCCTGGCAAATATTTAATTAATACGCCTATTTAACTATATATTTTCACTTTTCCCTCCTTTAATAATCATCCATAAGGCAAACAGTACTTCTCCTACTATTTGAGGCACTGTAAATATAGGCTGTATTAAAGCTGTGAAGGCAACAGGATTAGCAGTAAATAGCAGTCCAACATTAAGTAAAGTATAGCCAATACCAGCAATAATTAACAATGATTTTATAGTGTAATTTACCCATTTTTTACCACCTTCATTATTAAAAAGTATCCCTAAGGCTATAAGATGAAACCCAAAGGCAATAAGTCCTAATGACCAAAATTTATTAAACAAACCCACATTCCCTACTATATGATAACCAATACCAATCCCAAATATTGCGGAATAAAGTATTCGCAAGAATCCAGTTGTTTTTGCAAGATTGGGTTTCTCTTTTCTATAGTACCTAATAATACCTATCGAAATAAGCACATCAAGCAGTAAAATAGCTACCAAACCTACACTCGCAGTAGTTGTTCCCAATGCGGGAATAGAAATACCCGCTAAAAGAGCCATTAAAATAATGGCTCCACCTTTGATGATAGCCTCCTTTCGTTTTGATTTTTCATAAATACTAGTATCTTGATTTTTGTTGAATGTGTTCTTTTTTTCAAAAACCTTTTTTATATGCGGACTAGAAGTTGCATTTATAGGCTTTATTTGTTTTTTTAAATATAACTTATTTGAATTTGCAACTTTATGCTCCTGATGTTGATTTTGCTCAATTAAATCAAAATTAGAGTGGCCTAAATCGTGTGAATTAATTTCCTCACTAGATGCAAATGAATTAAATTCTTCCGTGGGCAAATCAGAAGATTGGTCATCAATAAAATTTAGGTTGGACATTTTTTCTCGTTTATAATTATGTCCTTTTTTTAAAGAAAATACTTTACGAACGTTAAAAGTTTTAATTCCACTCTTATACCTCTTGTTTTTTAAGCCTTTTCCTGAGTCAAAAGAAGGGCAGGCGACCTTATTCGGAGTCGAACAAGACGACAAAATGAGTATCGTAAGAAATATTACGCTTTTGGTACCTTTAAAAATATTCTTCATAAAGAGTGTAAATTATTTTTGCAAAGGTACTTTTTCAAAAAAGTTCTATTCATTGACTTAAGATAAGAAATCCCAAAACCGTGATCAATCATTGAAAAGCGAAAGTTGAAAAGAAGCGAGGCAGTGCCCTAGATCGTGATCGAGCCCGGCTTCTGCGCCTACTCAAAACAGACGATTGCAAATCTCAGGCTACCGCTGGGGCAGCCATGGACTTATGTGAGCGCCATGCTCACCGGCTGTGGCAGAGCTATGGTCAAAAGGGCTTCGACGGACTAATAACAAAGCCCTCCAGGCGGGGATTCGGAAAGCTCACCAGTCAGCAGATTAGCCTCTTGCGGCAGATTCTGCGCGACGACCAGGCCACGCGGCTGGACTTTGTCAGGCTTCCAGCAACCTGCCCGCAGCGGCTCAACGGCGGCGGCCGACCACCCCGTCGAACGATTCTACCGAGAAGTTCGAAGGCGGCTGAAAAACAGGATATTCCAGACTCTGCAAGAAGCTCAACAGCGCATCCAAGCTATTGCCGAACAGCTTTCTGAATAAAGGGGAACGTCGTTTCGATAACGTGCTTCCCATATCTAAAAAATACAATATCATCAATCTGAATTAGGATAAGAATTCTAGAAGAAATAGTTTTAAAAAAACTTATTTCTTGACTTAAGTTAACGTTTTATGTACTATGGCTTATCTAATTTTGTAGTATTGATTGAAAATATACTGAACTAAAAATTGTTGCAAAAAGCTGAGAATAACTTTTAAAGAAAAGAGAAATCAATGCACTAACGGTAAATATTCCAAAAAGAAGTATGACCCTAAAAAAAATACATTACATTTCAGGACTGGCTATAACTATTTTTGTTGGGCTTCATTTATTCAATCATTGTTTCAGCATTATAGGTGCAGGCAAACACATTGAAATAATGATAATTTTACGACATTTTTATCGCAACATTTGCGTTGAGACAATTTTATTTTTGACTATATCAATACAAATTTATTCAGGGTTTACACTTTTTAAGGTGAACAGAAAATCAGCAAAGACATTTTTTGAAAAAATGCACATTTGGACCGGATTTTATTTAGCACTATTTTTTATAATTCATTTGAGTGCTGTTTTAGTAGGACGGCTTTTATTAAACCTTGATACGAATTTTTATTTTGGTGTTGCAGGGCTTAATTCGTTTCCTTTAAACATGTTTTTTATCCCCTATTACGGTCTTGCCATCTTTTCTTTTTTTGGACATATTGCTGCAATTCATAACAAGAAAAGAAAGGCGGGCTTTCTAAACCTTACACCAAAACAGCAATCAAAAGCAATTTTGATTTTTGGACTAATTTTGACCATTGTACTATTTTACGGACTGACAAATCGGTTTAAGGGAGTAAAAATACCCATAGAATATGAAGTCCTTCTAGGGAAGTAAAAACAACGAACGGCTAATAGGCATTTGGTTCAAAGGCGGGTGAAGTGCTTCCTTGAAGATTCTACCTCCCATCAACTTTTGTGGTATATTGCCAGATTTTTGCCGCTTAGGCGGGCTGATCCGAAATCCGCCACTGCGACAAGCGCTAAAACGCTAGCTATATTATCCATCCCCCCTCATAACCAACAACCCACAAACACCAGAATTTTGGGAATCCAGCTTTAGCGAAAAGCAGGCCATGTGGGGCTTTGAGCCCGCGCGGTCGGCGGTGCTGGTCCGGGATTTCTTTGCTGAGCGGGGCGTCAGGCAGGTACTGATTCCGGGTATCGGCTACGGACGCAACGCGCAGGTCTTCCGGGATAGCGGCATGGCCGTGACCGGCATCGAAATATCCCAAACGGCCATCGAGATAGCCCGGAAGCAGTACGGCCCGGCTATGGCGATCTACCACGGCTCGGTGACGGACATGCCCTTTGATCATAATCGTTACGATGGCATCTTCTGCTACGCCCTCATCCATTTGCTGGACCGCCCCGAGCGTGAGAAGCTGATCCGGGACTGCTACCACCAGCTGACGGAGCAAGGCTACATGGTTTTTACGGTCCTATCGAAAGCCGCCCCTACCTACGGCCAGGGTACCTACCTCAGCCCGGATCGGTTCGAGATGTTCGGGGGCGTTCAGCTGTTTTTTTTACGACCGCGCCTCCATCCAGGAAGAGTTTGGCGAGGCCGGACTGTTGGAGGTCACGGAAGTGACGGAAAACTACCCCTTCTTTTTGATCACATGCCAAAGGGGTACTTAAGGGAAATTATTGGTAGTTTTGCTCTCAGCCGATAAGCTACCCTACGTGATTCAATGCCATCTAAAAATCATATTCGTATGTCTTTTCAAGCCTATATCGACAACATCCAAAAGAAAACCGGAAAATCCCCCGAGGATTTCAAAAAAATAGCCGAAGAAAAAGGGTTTCTGCAAAACGGGGCGCTGGCCGTAAAAGCGACTCAGGTAACGGATTGGCTGAAAGAAGAATTTGAGCTGGGCCATGGCCACGCGATGGCCATTTATGCCACGCTCAAAGGCAAGACCGAATAAAAGACGAGCTCGCAAACCTTAGATACCTTGACGGATCAGCAGGTTCAATGCCCAACCGATGTACGCGAAGGGTCCGCCGCTACCCCAATACCGGACCCGTTGTGCAAATCGTTTGAACGGGAATTTATTTTACATACCGTGTTAGAGAATAAATCTTTGTATCGTAGTTAGTGATATCATCAACTATTTTTTTTTATCTTCATCCGCCAAAAGCGAAGTGCCGTTCTTTCTATGGCATGTCTGTACCATCCATGAGACGCTTCAAGTAGTAGAACAGCACTCTGAGCGT
Source organism: Rhabdobacter roseus (assembly GCF_014202275.1). GTDB lineage: Bacteria > Bacteroidota > Bacteroidia > Cytophagales > Spirosomataceae > Rhabdobacter > Rhabdobacter roseus. Next base: position 9,798 of record NZ_JACHGF010000003.1, read on the forward strand.
ATTCTTCTGACAGAGAAAAGTAGCACGGGGAAAACCCGCCTATGCACATGCGTGAACCCGTTGTCGATATCCCTAAGAAGTGCTATTTCTGTATCGAAAGAACAGGGCTTATCTTGCTGCTGGCAATAAACTGCTGCTATGGACAATCCGTAAAAAGTTTTACGAATGCCGGCATTCAGCTTTTTTATGAAGAGCAAGGCACCGGCCCGGCCTTATACATCTTGACCGGTGGTCCTGGCGCCCCTCCCGAACATCCAGCCTATGAACTAATGGATAGTTTAAAAGCCGTTTTCACCTGTGTGCTGCTTCATCAACGGGGTGCCGGGAAGTCCCGCCATGTTGCTATTAATGAAAAAACCATCAACATAGCGAGTTATCTGAATGACATTGAATTGTTACGCCGTACACGAGGTGACCAGCAAATAACGCTTCTGGGAATCTCCTGGGGGGGCCTGCTTGCCATGAATTACGCTGCGCTTTACCCACACGCTGTATCCAACCTGGCACTGTTAGGTTCTGCTCCACCTTCTTACCAGCTTTGGAACGTACTCTTTGACAATCAGCACGTTCGTCGTTCCGGTGCGGAACTCGATTCCATGCAAGTACTTCAAAAGATATTTACTCAGAAGACTGATGCGGAATTAGACTCCTTAAAAAAGGCAGATCCGCTGGCCAAAGAAGTGGTAGCTTTCAAGCATTTTATGGCAATCCATGCTCGGTCTATGTATTATGATCGGACTAAAGCTGCCAAAAACTTCGAGGAGCTTTTTTATGGCTTCAACTTCCAGCCGATTCCCTACATCGACAAAGAGGTAATGGAAACCCAATGGGACATTACGGCCGCTTTGAAAAAGTTAAAAACACCGGCTCTCATTTTGTATGGACGGCAAGATGATCAAGGGGAGTCGACCTTCTTCCTGCAAAAAGAATGTCTTAAGAATAGCGAAATAAGGGTTATTGAAAAATGTGGCCATATCATGTGGGAAGATCAGCCAGCAGAATTTTATAAAATTCTAATTTCTTATTTAACAAAGAACCCAAAATAGAAATCCACCAATATCCATAGCGTTTTGGTTCGGCTTAAAACCTCTTTCTCATGCATGTCGGTGCCCCCCCATGAGGTTTGGGAAGCTTACCAACAACAGATCAAGCTTCTAAACATTTCCAGAACACGACCCTTTAAATGGATACGGATAGAATCATTTCACAACTGGTAGCGCATTTCAGGGAGGTGGTCCCCCTGGATGGTAGCGAGGTGGAGTTGATTACTTCTAAACTCGAACTAAAAAAGATAAAACGAAAAGAGTACCTGCTCCAGCCCGGTCAGGTATCCTGGCACATGCGGTACATCGCCCAGGGAAGTATGCGCGTATACTACCTCGATGAGAAAAGCCAGGAACATACGTTGCAGCTAGGCCTTGAAAACTGGTGGATCAATGACTTGTATAGTTACCTGAGTGGGAAACCTTCCCGGATGTTTATCCAGGCCAACGAGCAAACTACCCTGATCCAAATCAGTAAAAATAACCTAGAGACCCTCTACAAAGAAGTACCTGCCCTATCGGATTTTTTCCGCTTGAAAATACAAAGTGCCTACGTGGCCCTGCAAGAGCGGACCATCGAGCACCTGAGCGTTGATGCCTACTCCCGGTACAGGGCTTTGATTTCTGACCACCGAACCATGGAGCAACGCTTCCCCCAATACGTCCTTGCTTCCTACCTGGGTATAACCCCGGAATTCTTAAGTTTCCTGCGAAAAAAGCACGTTACAGACATTTCTTAAGGTACCTTAATTTTTAGCTTTTCGGCCCTGCCTAGGTTTGCGCTGTCATTTAGATAAGCAATAAAATGAAGGCCAGGTACATGACGCTTGCACTTTTTTGGGGTGTCACTTTCAAACTTACCGCCCAACCAGTAACCTACGTACCCGACCTGAACCTCGGGCACCGCTCCTTTACGTATTTGCATACCATTAGCTACTCATTCAACGATAAAATCAGGATCAATAACCTTACCCTCCTGGACACGGAGTACCAGGAAGATAAAAACAACATCTTTTTCATCCGAAACACCGTATCCTTTTCTATTTCCCAAAAGATTGCTCTAAACGCCGCCGTGGGAATCAAAAACCCGGGCTCTTTTCTGACTGCCTCGGCCCAATACCGGGTCGTCAAACCTACCTACTGGTTTGCTTACTCCCTGGGTACTACCTACCAGCGAGGCTTCACGCTGGAGCAAGCGGTATCCTTTGATTATTCGCCGTACCTGACGCAAACCCTTCAGCTGTATTTCAATCTATTGGCCATTGCCAATGTCCATAGGCAGGGCTATCAACGCGGGCTGCAGTTTGTCCGGTTGGGCTTGAAACAGCAAAAAGCCAGCTATGGCTTTGCCCTTAACCTGGATCAATTTAACAACAATACAAAAACCTTACAAAACGCCGGACTTTTTATCAAGTATCACTTTTAACCATTGAATAGCCATGAAAAAAAGCATTGACTCAGGCATGTTTATCAGCCGAATCGCCGTTGGATTTCCCATGTTGTTTTACGGAATTAGTAAAGTACAAACCGGAGTTGGTTTCATCGAAAGCCTTCTCGTGGAAAAAGGGCTGCCCGCCTTCCTGGCGTACGGCGTTTATGCAGGAGAGGTAGTGGCTCCGATCCTGATCATCGTAGGCTTCCGGACGCGTTTAGCCGGATTGGTTTTTGCCATCAATTGTCTTACGGCGATTGTTCTGGCCCAAAGTACCTCTATTTTTAAGCTCAATGACTCCGGGGGCTGGGCGTTGGAGCTGCTAGCGATATACCTGTTGATGGGAATCAGCCTTCTATGTACGGGAGCGGGAAAAATAGCTATTTCGAGCCAGCATCCGTGGGATTAGCCCATCGCGCAGGGGATGAGCCAGCTGAGTGACCTACGCTTAGCCACGATCTACGTTGCTAAAAAACCTGGGAATTGTAAGCCATTTTGCATACGGTTTTTGTAGTCAGCAACAAAACGCTACTTTTATCCCATGAGTGAGCATACTTGGCTTTTTTCAAGTTTATGTACCTCCTTTATCCTTAACGTGTGGTCAAACCGGTGCTTATTAAGCACGGGTAAAGACGCACCGATCAATAACAAATAATTAAGCTATAAAATGGTACAAAAAACATCAAATGCATTCGTAGCCGCCTCCTGGATTGCCTTAGGGGTAGGCATGGTGGGTTATTTAGTAGGGCTTTGGAGATCGGAAATGGTATTAAACGAAAAAGGGTATTACTTTACGGTTCTCATGTTTGGCCTTTTTTCCGTTGTATCTCTTCAAAAAAGTGTTCGGGACCGACTGGAAGGGGTACCGGTTACGGATATGTACTACGGAATTTGTTGGTTTGCTACCCTATTATCCATTCTTTTACTAACCGTGGGGCTTTGGAACGCCACCTTATTACCCAGCGAAAAAGGGTTCTATGCTTTTGCCTTTTTACTAGGCCTTTTTGGGGCTATCTCCGTGCAAAAAAACACCAGGGACAACATGCCTACCAACAAGGCTGAGTAGAAAAATCAACCAGAATCCTAGCGGCCGCTTTTAGGGTACCTCCGTCAGCGATTGGAGGATTTAATCAAGTTGGGGCAATCTCTGGTAGCGAACCTCTTACAGCGTCTATGGACAAGGTACCTTGAGGCCATAGGAACTGAATGGCTGGCGAAAATACTATCAGAAAATGCAAGTTCCGGGGACAAATTTTGAAACTATCAACAAAATTTCCATGTCCAAATTACTAGCCCTCAGACAACAACTAAATATAACCCAAGAGGAGTTGTGCGAAAAATCGGGGGTTTCGGTACGGACCATTCAACGCATCGAAGCAGGCACTGCCCCCAAAGGGTATACGCTGAAGGCGTTGGCCAAAGGACTGGGCGTAAGCGAAGCCGACTTGCTCGACGAGAAAGAGAAAAGTGTACGGGATGAGAGTACCTGGTTGAAAGTAATCAATCTGTCTCCCCTCCCCTTTATTGTTATTCCGCCCCTCAATATCGCGGCTCCGCTCCTGCTGATGTTTTGGAAGAATCAGTTCACACCCACTACCCGGCAGATCGTCACGATTCAAATCCTGTGGACGCTCGTTGCCCTCTTACTTTTGCTGCTCATCATGATGTTGAACGACTGGTTTGCCATACAAAGCAAATTCACTTTATTAGTACCTATAGTCTGGGTACTTTTAAACGGCTTCGTCGTTCTTCGGAATGCCGCCGAAATCGCGAAGAACAACACTTTACGCATCTCCCTAAAATTTAGCCTATTGTAATTTTTGGCGGGTCATTGGCGGGTCGGTGACGGTACTTTGGCGGCTACCTGGCACTTTCCGCTACCGGAATGTACCCTTCCTTTGGGGTAACTAGCAGGAGCCAGTAAATACCTGCTTATCGCTTTCTAAAATGAGCCCCATGTGTAAGACAAAAACCCCTTTACTTCCGACGTATACCCTTTTACGGGTAATCCTTCTTATGCTATTTGGCCTAAGCTCGCCCCTTTTCGCCCAAAAGAAACTTCCCGTCATTAAAGCGACCCAGGAAAATGCTTTCATCCTGGATGGAGACCAGGTCAAAGTAAACTGGACGCTCGAGCCCGGTCTGAAACCGGACATCTACTACGTAAATATTCCATTAAAAGGTAGTAAGGTAACGCTCCAGACGGATCAGGACAAAATCAGCTTTAAAACGAAGTACGGCCAAATCTACGATTTGATCGTGCTGCTCCGTGAAACCGACAGCTGCCTCGTTCGGATTGTAGCCAGGGAAGCGCCGACGCCCGTATCCATGCAGCTGAATAAAACCTACCCTCAAAGCATTCCCTTTACTTTAATTGGTTCGAGAATATACTTTCAAGGGTACCTTAATGGCCAAAAAAATGTAACTATACAATTTGATCTCGGTGCGGGGGCATCCTGCGTTAATAGATCAGCTTCCGAAAAATTGGCGTTAACCTTTGACGGAAAGGCCATGGTCGATAATACCCAGGGCGTAAACGAGGCCAGGGTTAGCTCGGGCAATACATTAACGCTGGGCGATTTCAGCTGGAGCGGGGTACCACTCATTGAAGTAGGAAACATGAAACCCCACGAGGATTTGATTATTGGCAATGGGCTTTTTCGCAACAAAATCATTGAAATTGATTATGATAAAAAGCTCCTGACCGTGCACGATCAATTGCCTGCCTACGCGAAAGAGTATAAAAAGCAAGCCGTATTTTATGAACAAGACCGACCCAAGTTCAAGGCTGATTTTGTTCAAAATGGAAAGAAATACGCTTTCTGGTTTCTGTTCGACACCGGCCGTGACGGAACCATGCTCCTTGGCGAAGACTTCACGAGCCAGGGTAGTAACTGGGCTAACCTGAAAGAATTGCAAATCCTAAACGGAAGAAAAATCATTCGGCTGGATGCCACCATTGCCGGAGTGGAATTCAAAGACATCGTTACCAATGCCGCCGATCCCTCCAATCCTCAGGGACGGACTACCCTGTTCGGAAATCAGGTATTAAACCACTTTAATGTCATCCTGGATAATCGAAACGGCCTGCTCTACTTAAAACCAAACAGCCGAAAAGACGAACCCTATTCCGATTACGAAAGCTACCTGAAACAAATGGCGAAATAATAGAGGTACTTTACATTCCCAATTGATGAGCGATTAGGAATGTAAAGTACCTTGTAGGGTTTTCCTGCTTTTACTTCGAGGAGTTTACTTTACGATTCAAAAGCGTGTACAAACTAATTTACGGATCACTAACGCGCCTTCGTGGCCGCGTAGCGATCGAATGTATGTAGAAGAGAACTTAGGTAGTGAATCCGCGTGCCGTTGGGTACCTGAGCCTCACCGCTCGTTGCGTACTTAACGGCACTGATTCGGCTCATGAGTATGGATGGGTGAATTCTTCATAACGCTTTCCCGCCGCATGAGTGTACAAGCATAAATATCACCTCTCTAAGAAAAATAGTTACAGGCTTACTCACTGATCAACACAGGGCTTTCGTACAAAAATGCCGAAGGCATGATAGGATTATAGCTTTACGAAGGGGTAGTTTTCTTTTTTCGCGTTGCGCCACAAACAGCCTATATACGGCGTATAGGTACGAAGAACGTTCAGGGTACTTGTTACCCCAAAATACCATTACCGGTTACATAAGTATACTTTAGTAGCCCTGTTAAAGTACTTAGGCTGGGGAAATTGCTTTTTTGTCCGTAGATTGTGAACGCTTTGGGGACGGGCGGTACTTGGTCCGTCCCGAAGGGCATAAAGCCTAAACCACACGTTATATGCGCATGCATTACCTTTGCGTTATTGCCTGGCTCTGGACGTCGTCCTGGGTACAGGGTCAGGTTGTTGTTCGTTCCTCACAGGACAGCACCGCGCCTGGCTATCAGGAGGCACTTTCGCTTTACCGGAAAGCGACCGCCGAATCGCAACACCTCTACAACGGCAGCCGGTACTTCTTTTACGACAAGCGGGCCAAAACGCACCCTTTCTTCGAAACCGAAAACTGGGAAGAAGGTACCGTGCATTACGATGGCCTGCTGCACGAGTCGATCCCGATGGTATATGACATTCTGAAAGATCAGGTGGTGATCAAGCACATCCGAGGCTACGGCAACGTGCAGCTCAACCGCGACCGGGTCAAGTACTTCCGAATGCTCGATCACACCTTTGTGTGGCTGCAGGCCGAGCAAAACGTAGGAATTCGAACGGGCTTTCACGACTTGCTGTACGATGGCGAAACCAAGGTATGGGCACGCCGAATCAAAGACCGGCAGGAACGGATCGACAACATGGTGGTAGTGGTGGAGTTTAACGCCAAAAATACCTACTACCTGCAACAGGGGGGTACTTTCCGGGTTATTCACAGCAAAAAAGCCTTCCTTAACCTGCTGGCGGACCAAAAGAAACCGCTAAAAAGGTACCTTCGCCAGCAAAAGATCAATTACCGCCAGGACCGTGAAAATGCCCTGGTGAAAATGACCGCTTACTACGACCAACTTGTCCGCCCATGAAGCTATTTTTACGAATCGCCGTTTGCGTATGGCTGTCTTTCTTCTTGTCGGGCGGCGGCGCGTTCGGCCAAAGTACCCCCACCCTGGACGCCTCCTTTCCCAACGTGAGCTTTCCGCAGTTTGTGCAGCAGATCGAAGCCAAAACCGACTACTACTTCTACTACGACGCCTCCCAGCTCGACAGCCTGCAGGTCACGCTCCAGGCCACGGGCCTCTCGCTGAGGGCCATCCTGGACCAGGTGTTTAGGGATACCGAATTTACCTACGCCATCGACGACCAGCGGCGTGTCTACGTGACCAAAGGCCAGGCCATCATTACGCAGCTAGCCCCCAACCTCTTCGACGCCCGTAGCCAGGCAGATACTACCGAGGCCATAGCTTACGCCTCCCCCACCAGCGACCTGCAGGAGCAGCTGCTGGCCACGGCCGAAAGTAAGCTGTTTGAAATCGGGATCAAGCGGGTGCGGATCACGCCGGGCAACTCGGTGCTGTCGGGCTACGTGCGGGACGCCAACACGGGCGAACCGGTGATCGGCGCGGCCTTATTCATCGAAAAACCCTACATCGGTACCACCACCGACGCCTTGGGCTACTACTCCCTCACCCTGCCCCGAGGGCGGCATACCTTGCGCATCAAGAGCGTGGGCATGCGCGAGAGCCGTCGGCAGATCGTGCTTTATTCTACCGGTACCCTGGACATCGAACTGCTGGAGAGTGTGGTAGCGCTGAAAGAGGTGTCCGTTAAAGCCGGGGTAGACGACAACGTGGCGGGCAACCAGATGGGTCAGGTAAAGCTGAACATTAAAACGCTGAAACAGGTACCTACGGTGTTTGGCGAAACCGACCTGCTGCGGACCATCCTGACCCTCCCCGGCGTAAAAACCGTGGGCGAAAGTAGCGTAGGTCTGAACGTCCGCGGCGGTTCGACGGACCAAAACCTCATTTCGTTCAACGACGCCGTGGTGTATAATCCGTCCCACCTGTTTGGGTTCTTTTCGGCCTTTAACCCGGACCTCATCAAGGACGTAGAGCTGTACAAAAGTACCATCCCCGCCCGGTTTGGGGGTAGGCTGTCGTCGGTACTGGAAATCAACAGCCGCGACGGCAACAAGAAGAAATTCGTGGCCTCGGGTGGCGTGGGGCTTATCACCGGGCGTTTTACCTTAGAAGGGCCCATTATCAAGGACAAAACCTCGTTTCTGCTGGGCGGACGCTCCACCTATTCCAACTGGGTACTTAAGCGGCTCGACAACGCTTCTTTCAACAATGGCTCCGCTTCGTTTTATGACGTCAACCTCCACCTGAGCCACGAAATCAACCAGAAGAATAGCATCTACGCCACCGGGTACCTGAGCAGTGACCAGTTCCGGCTCGTTGGCGACACCCTCTATACTTATCAGAATCAGCTCGCTTCGCTCAAATGGAAGCACACTTTCAACGACAAGCTCTACAGCGTTTTTACCGCCTCACACAGCAACTACGAGTACGCCATCGGCAGCCAGGCTACACCCACGGCGGCGTTTGACCTCGCCTTCGGCATCAACCAGTCCAACGTCAAGGCGGACTTTACCTATTTTCTGCACCCCAACCACACCCTGGAGTTTGGTGCCTCCACGCTGCGGTATAGGCTCACTCCCGGCTCTTTCACCCCCAAAGGCAGCGAGTCGTTGGTAGTGCCGGATATTCTGGAAGCGGAGCAGGCCCAGGAAAGTGCCATTTACCTTGAAGACCGCTTTGAGGTAAGTACCCGGCTCTCGATCACGGCGGGCATTCGTTTTTCGCTCTTTCACTACCTGGGCCCACGGACGGTCAACACCTACCTGCCCGGCTTCCCCGTTGAAACCATTTACGCCGAAGGCAGCCAGCGGTACGAGCGCGGCGATGTGATCAAACGCTACGGCGGACCCGAATACCGCCTTTCGGCACGCTATACCCTGCGTGACAACACCTCCCTGAAGGTGAGCTATAATACCATGCGGCAGTACATTCACCTGCTCTCCAATACGATGATCGTGTCTCCGACCGACATCTGGAAACTGAGCGACAACAACATCAAGCCGCAGCAGGGCGACCAGCTCGCCGTGGGCCTTTATAAAAACCTGCGAAATAACAAGATAGAACTCTCGGTAGAGGGCTACTACAAAAACATCCAGAACTTCCTGGACTTTAAAGGCGGCGACTCGCTGATCCTGAATCCCCGCGTCGAAACCGCCGTGATCAATACCGTCGGGAAAGCCTATGGCGTGGAGCTTATGCTGAAAAAACTCACCGGCAAGCTCAACGGCTGGGTGAGCTATACCTACTCGCGCTCGCTGCTGCGCGCCACCGACCTGGCCGCCTCCGACGTACCCAACCAGGGTGCCTGGTACCCCAGCAACTACGACAAGCCGCACGACTTCACGATGATCAGCAACTACCGGTTCAGCCACCGGTTTAGCTTCTCGCTCAACTTCACCTACAGTACCGGTCGGCCCTACACGCCGCCCATTGGGAAGTACGTCATCGAAGGCTCTACGCGCATTTACTACGCCGAGCGCAACCAATACCGCATCCCGGACTACGTCCGGACCGACATCTCGATGAACATTGAAGGGAATCATAAGATCCGGAAACTGGCCCACAGCTCCTGGACGCTGGCGGTGTACAACCTGCTGGGGCGCCGGAACCCGTCGTCGGTTTATTTCCAGACCAACAACGGGCTCATCAACGGCTACAAGCTCTCGATCTTTGGCCAGCCGATCCCCACCGTTACGTATAATTTTAGATTTTAAAGGGTCCCGATTGAGGTCCAGAATGGAAATTTGTATGAAGTATCGTTTCTCCCTGTTAGGATTAGTAGGAATCTTTTTTTTCCTGGAAAGCTGCATCGATCCCTTTTCGCCCCCCGAGATCACCTCGGCCCGGCAGTACCTGGTGGTAGACGGCTTTCTGGACGTTGGCTCCGACACGAGCTGGATTCGGCTCAGCCGCACCCAAAACATCCTGGACACCGACCAGCCCACCCAGGAAAACGGCGCGCAGGTACGCGTACAGGGCGATCGGGGAAGTACCTTTCCGTTTGCGCAGGTAGGTGGAGGCAGGTACATGCTCCCTCCGCAGTCGTTTCAGGAAGCCGAACAATTTCGGTTGTACATCCGGACGTCGGGAGGCTACGAATACTACTCCGACTACGTACCCATTAAAAAAACACCTCCTATCGACAGCATTACCTATAAAGTAGACGAGGCTCGGGATGGTATTCAGTTTTACGTCAATACCCAGGACCCGCAGAGCAACACCCGCTTCTACCGCTGGAAGTTTGAAGAAACCTGGGAGTACAGCATGCCGCTCTACTCGGCCTATGAAATACAAGACGGCGCGGTGGTGGACCGAAGAGAAAACATCAACACCTGCTGGAGCTCAACCAAGCCCGCCACGATCCTGGTAGGTACTACCGTGAAGCTCAGTCAAGACGTGCTACGCCAACACCCCATTACCTTTGTGTCGGCCTCCACGGGCAAGCTTCGCAGCAGGTACAGCATCCTGCTTAAGCAGTATGCACTCACGCAGGAAGGCTTCCAATACTGGATCAGCCTGGCCAAAACGACCGAGCAAACGGGTAGTTTATTCGATCCGTTGCCTTCGCAAATCACCGGCAACATCAAGTGTATTACCGATCCGCAGGAACTGGCCTTTGGTTTTTTCAGCGCTTCGGCCTCCCAGGAAAAGCGGCTACTCATCGCGCCCCGGATGGGGCGGATGGGTTTTTGCCCGATCATTGACACGCTTGATCGCTTTAAAGTACTTGAAACCCAGGAAATGATTATTTCGGAGTACTTTGGTGAAAATGCCATTTTCCCGGACTATCTGATTGGTACAGTCAGCTGCGCCGACTGCCGGACCCGGGGCGGAACTACCACCAAGCCCAGCTACTGGCCGTAGGAAAGTACCTGCCACCAGAACGTCGTTTTTATTTTGACCAAAGGCCCCTAGCCCATGAAGTACTTTAATTTCCGTTTTTCTTCTCTGCTATCCCTGCTCGCGCTGCTGGCGGGAGCGGAGCTGGTGCAAGCTCAGCCAGGTACCTTGGAAGTACCCCTCCGGCAGCTAAAAAAATACCGGGATCAGGCCTTTCAGGAAAAGATTTTTGTCCACCTGGACCGCCCTACCTACCTCATCGGCGAAACCATGTGGTTTAAGATGTACTACGTGGAAGGTACCCGGCATCATTTTCTGGACGCCAGCCAGATTGCCTACCTGGATGTTCTGGATAAAGATCAAAACCCGGTACTGCAAACAAAAATAGCCCTGCACGAAGGCCGCGGCAACGGCGCGCTGATCCTGCCCGCTACCCTGGCGAGTGGCCACTATACGGTGCGTAGCTACACCAACTGGATGAAGAATTTCAGCCCGGATTTTTATTTTCAAACGACCGTCACCATCCTGAATCCCTTCCGGAGCTTCGAGCCACCGCCGCCGGTGGTTCAGGCCCAGCCCTACGATCTGCAGTTCTTTCCCGAAGGGGGGCAGCTGGTCCGGAATGTAGAAGGCCGGGTGGGCTTCAGGGCTCTTGCGCCCAACGGAGCGGGGCTAGGCTTCCAGGGTACCCTGCGCAACCAGCACAACGACACGCTGCTCCGCTTCAGCCCACTTACCTTTGGCATTGGTTCTTTTACCTTTACGCCCACCGACGGCAACGACTACCACGTCCTGCTCACCGACAGCCTGGGTCGCACCTCCACCCACCGCCTGCCCGCCATCCGGGAGCAGGGCTACGGCATCCAGGTACTTGACGCCTCTCCCAGCGCGCTTAAAGTGATCGTCACGGCCAGAATGCCCGAAGGTACCCCTCCGCAGCTGTACCTGCTGGCGCACACGCGGTCGGTTCCGCGTTATACCCAGGCGCAAAACCTTCGGGCGGGACGGGCCGAATTCCTGGTCCCGAAGGATTCCCTGAGCGACGGCATCACGCACCTGACGCTCTTCAACTTCAACCAGCAGCCCGTTGCGGAGCGCCTGTACTGCCAGCGCCCGGCCTCAGCGCTGCGGCTGGAAGCGAAAATACCCAAGAAGGCCTACCAAAACCGGGAAAAGGTACCCATTGAGCTCACCACCCAGGTAGGTACCCAGGCTCCCGCCGCGGCGGACCTATCGGTAGCGGTGTACCTGCTGGATTCGCTTTCTACCGAAGAGCTACCTACCATCGAAAACTACCTCTGGCTCACGTCGGACCTGAAGGGTACCGTGGAGTCGCCGGATTACTACCTCACTCATACCGACGCTACGGCTACTACGGCCCTGGACAACCTGATGCTGACCCACGGGTGGAGCCGTTTTCGATGGGACGAAGTACTGGCGGGTCAGTCCGACGCCCCCGAATTTTTGCCGGAGTTTGGCGGCCATTTTGTTCAGGGACGGCTGTCGGCGATCCAGAGTGGTACCCCCATTGGGTACATCGACACCTACCTCTCCTATCCCGCCCGTCGGGCCCAACTCTTCGTCTCGCGGACCGATCCGCAGGGCAACATTCGTTTTGAGCTAAAAAACGTGTACGGCCCCAAAGAAATCATTCTACAAACCAATACGGGACTGGACAGCGTCTACCGGATGGAGATACTTTCCCCTTTCTCGGACAAAGTGTCGGCCCGGCCGTTACCCGCTTTTTCGTTTGACAAAGGGTTGAAAGACCCGCTGTTGAACCGCAGCATTCACATGCAAACTACCAACGCCTACTCCCCTGCCCCGTCTCAACTGACTACCGAGCCGGCGCTCGATAGCCTGGCTTTTTACGGCATCCCCAACCGGAAGTACTTTCTGGACGACTACACGCGCTTTCCCACCATGGAAGAGGTAATGCGGGAGTACGTACCCGAAGTGTCGGTACGGAGGCGGCAGGGTAAGTTTCACTACCGCATCATCGACAAAGAACGAAAGGGCTTTTTTGAGGGAGATCCTCTTGTTTTGCTGGATGGCGTGCCGGTTTTCAATACCAACCAAATCATTGCTTTTGATCCGCTCAAAGTAAAAAAAATGGAAGTGATGGACACCCAGTACATCCTGGGGTCTACTACTTTTCAGGGCGTGGTGAGCTATTTTACCTACAAAGGAGATCTGGCGGGCTTTCCGCTCAACCCCCACGCGCTGGTTATGAGCTACGAGGGCGTACAGGCCCAGCGTGAATTTTACGCACCGCGCTATGACCTCAAAGCGAATCAGGCCAGCAGGATGGCCGACTTCCGAAATCTGCTGTACTGGGCACCGACGGTAGTGACAGACGCCACGGGCAAGCACAAGCTGGATTTTTACACCTCCGACCAGCCCGGTACCTACCGGGTGGTGGTGCAGGGCATGACGGGCCAGGGCCAGGCGGGAAGTACTTCGCTTACCTTTACGGTAAACAAAAGAACCCTCTAAAGGCAAGCTAGCAGCCAAGCAGGTACCTCTGCTACGCTAGTGCTCAGGCAGGGAGGGTGTAGCGGGTAGCAAGGCGCGGTCGGCGAGGCGCATCCGGTAGGCGTACATGGCGGTTTCGCCCAGCCGCTGAATGAGCCGGTAATTAACCACCAGCCCCACCGCAGCTCCCACGCCGGGCAGCAGCTGGGCCATTTTGGCCAGGTCGATGTAGTCGCGGTACTCCTGCTGAAACTGGTACCAGTCAAACTGGTCAATATCGGGAGGCAACTCGGCACATTTCTTGTCCCAGCCAACCATTTGCTGGTATACTTCCTTCCGGCGCTCCTGGCTCGAAAAAGCCAGCTGAAATATGTGCAAAATGTACAACCGCTCGCGGTAGTCTTCGACGTCGTGGCCGTAGTGCGAAGCAATTTCAAAAAGCATTTTCATTTTTATTCCCAACAGGATGGGAAAATCGGCCATCGCCAGCCAAAAGCCCCCGGCCCCCGTCACGCCCCCCTCCACGGCTCCCGTTTTTTTGTAGAAATTTATCCGCTCTTTTACCACCGCCTCGCGCATCGCCAGGCTCCGGTATTGCTCCTTTTTACGGGTGGTGAATTCCGAGCCAAACAGCACGGCCCGGGTCATTTGTTTGATGGTGGCCGTAACGGCCTGATGTACCTTGTCGGGTATCAGCCGATTGAGCCGGGTCTGGACGTTTTTAGCTACCTTGTTTCCCAGCGACGGCGGCTTTTGCATTTTAATCTGCCACTGCCTTAGTTCCCGGCTCACGGTATCTTCGTAGGTTCTCATAGGTACATATAGGTAAGATCGTAAAGTAAGCTATTGCAAATAGCTTACCATCAGGCGGCCCGCGCGTTCGGAAGCACCCGCCCCACCCACGCGCTCGTGCAGCAGCGCGTAATTTTTAAGCTGCGCGGCTCTTTGGGTACCTCCGGGCAAAATGGCCCGCAGCTCCTCCACCAGCCTAGGGGTACTTAGCTCATCCTGGATCAGCTCCTTTACTACCTCCCGCTCCATGATCAGATTGACCAGCGAGATGTAAGGTACCCGGATCAATCGCTTGGCTACGGCATAGGATAGCCCGCTGGTGCGGTAGCAAACGACCTCCGGTACGTTGAAAAGGGCAGTTTCCAGGGTAGCGGTACCCGAGGTAACGAGGGCCGCCTCCGCCAGCGACAGCAGGTCGTAAGTGGCTTCAAAGACCAGCCTTACGTTGGGGATTTGCTGGTACTTTTCGTAGAGCGTTGCCGGGAGATTGCGTACCGCCGCGATCACAAACAGGTGGTTGGGGAAGTAGGGTTGCACGCTGAGCATGGCATCGAGCATATTCACCACCTCCTGCTGCCGACTACCGGGCAACAGCGCCACGATGGGTTGGTCGGGCAAGGTCTGGTCGGCCCGAAAGGTAGGGCTGGGCGCAAAGGAAGCCACGGCGTCCATCAGCGGATTACCCACGTAGTCTACCGCATAATTGTATTTTTGGTAAAAATCGACCTCAAAGGGAAAGATCACGAACATGCGGTCTACGGTGGCTTTGATAGCCAGCGCCCGCCGCTGATTCCAGGCCCATACCTTGGGTGATATATAATAAAAAACCCGGAGGCCTTGTTTTTTGGCAAAGGCCGCCATGCGTAAATTGAACCCTGGATAGTCGATCAGGATGAGGGCGTCGGGCTGCGTAGCCAGCACGTCTTTTTTGCATTTTTTCAGGAGCCCCCGGATGGTACCAATATTTTTAGCTACCTCCCAAAAACCCATGAAAGCCGTGTCCTGGTAGTGCGTCACCAGCTCCATGCCTTCGGCGACCATCAAGTCCCCGCCCCAGCCCCGGAAACGGGCGGCCGGGTCGCTGGCCCGAATGCCTTTAATGAGGTTGGCGCCGTGCAGATCGCCCGAGCGCTCGCCGGCAATGAGGTAGTAGTTCATGGGGACAGGGGTTGTATACGCAGGGAAGCGCTCGTCGAATCCACTTGCAACGCGTAGGAGGTACTTTGGACCTGGTACTTTCCGGGCTGGCCCGTCAGCAACCCGATGCGGTAGGTACCCGGCCGGAAATTCTCGGTGTAAGACGTTACGGTAAAGCCCGGCTTGTACACTTCCCCGGCCGTAAAAAAGCGCTTCCGCCCCCCCGGCGTGGGCCAGGTAGGCAGCAGGTAGGTAGCCCCGCTGTGGGATTTGAGCACCAGGTAGTACCCGCGGTTTTGGTCCGGCAGGGTGGTGTTGTCCAGCGTGAATTGCGTGATCTGTTGCGGAGTACCAAAGAAACGGATCGAGTCGGTCTGGGTAGTTAGGGCCAGGGGCACTTCGTGGATCGTTGAACTCCAGCGCGCGCGCATGGCCCGCTCCGCCCCGACGAGCGGGAAGTCCGACATCCGGTAGATCCCCCGCTGGTAGGCGTCCAGCGTGAAGAAATCAGCCAGGTCGCTGCGGAAGTGCGTCACCAGCCGACGATGCTGCCGCCAGTTGAAATGATCCGCCACCAGATTCCGGTAGCGCACGTCGCGGCCTTTGGCGTACTGAAAGTAGCTCTCAGCTACAAAGAGCAGCCCGAAAAGGAGCGCTCCTACAAAAATAACGCGCTGTGGGCCCCGGCGCACAACCGCCAGCACAATGACGTAGACAAGCGTCAATAAGTGAATGGGATACAGGCTGTAGCGACTCGTAAAGACCGAAAACAGATCGCGCCCCCCGCGGGACACGGCAATGATGCCGATCGTAAGCGCCGAAAAAACCAGGACGCCCACCCAAAAATACGGACCGCTCCGGGCCGAAAAGGTAGTGACGGGAAAAAGCAGCAAGGCCAGGCCCAGCACGATGAGAAGCAGAGTGAGGTACCCCAGGCCGAATGAAAGCCAGATCAAGGTACCCGGATCGGCCCCAAACGCCTCCACCCAGCCCGCCGAAAGGGCCCCAAAGCTGATGGCGACGTTTCGGATAAATTCGGCCGTGAAATCTACCTGCGTGGCTTGTCCGGCTTTGTAATTGAAAAAGTACCCCCCGAGCGCCACCAGCATCCCCGCGCTCCAGACCGCACTTTTGCCCCATTCGCGGGCGACCAGGAGCATAGCCAACCCCGCCGGAAACACCAGAAAACCGTTGCCGTTGGTGAAGGTAGCCATCAGGGCCAGCACCAACCCCACCAGCAAGGTACCTTTTTTTTGAAAATAGGAAAGTACGTAGAGCGAACTAAAAACCAGCAGGTTGAGCATGGTGTGCTGCATCCCGTTGATGCCCCACAGCGTGACGTCGTACAGAAAGGGGTTCAGGTACCACAGCAGCACGGGCAACAGGTACCAGTGCGAAAGCCCCTGCCGCCGAAAGCTCAGCCCCCACACCAGCAGCAGGCCCAGCAGGCAGGCATTGACAAAGAAGATCAGCGTGCGGTAGTTGATAAATCCCTCCCAGGCGTAAAAACCCAACGCCACCAGGCGCGGGAACAAAATACGGTGGTCGTTTTCGGGCTCCAGCAGTAACTTGAGCTGCTCCCAGCCCGACAGCTCCTGCGTCAGCAACGTGTACTTCACCCGCACCAGGTCGTAGTCGTCCGAGATGGGGATGTTTAGGGCGTAGTGGTTGATGTACCCAACGTACAGCAACACGATTCCCAGCACGATTACACCAAAAAAGAATACGGAGCGGGTAGGGTTAGCAGCAGGCATAGGAGGGAGTGAAGGCACAAACGTAGCTATTATCCGTAAAACTCCACAAAGTTTTTGGGTGTTTCGATCAGCTTGATGTAGTGCAGCTGGGCGTTCGGAGCCGCCGTCCCGATGGCGGGGGCCAGGAGCTTCCATATTTCCAGGACGAAGATCTCGCAGGAGGCCATCTTGCCCTGCATAAAATCCACGTCCAGGTTTAGGTTTTTGTGATCTACCTTGTCGATCAGCTCGCGCTTGATAATATCACCAAGTACCTTTAAATCAATCACAAAGCCTGTTTCGGGATCGGGCACCCCCTTTACCGTAACCAAAATCTCGAAGTTGTGGCCGTGGTAGTTTATATTGGCGCAGGGTCCGAACACCTCCTGATTTCTCTCCTCCGACCAGTTAGGGTTGTAGAGCCGGTGCGCCGCGTTGAAATGTTCTTTCCTGGTTACGTAAATCATACTATTTTCTGAATAATTCTGCTACAAAATTACAGCTTGTCTTGGTAGTTTGGTAGCTATTCGGCACTTTGGCTAAAAAAAATCCTACTTTCATAGGTAGTCCATCGGGGCTGCATCCGGGTATTTATTTTACCTTTACTTTTTTTAAATCCTGTCTTTCGAACTATTCAGAGCCAGGCAGGGTCTACCTACCACAAGCACGAAACGCCTACGATTATGATCATTGTTACGGGTGCTGCCGGGTTCATTGGCAGCTGTCTTATTAGTCAACTCAACCAGGAAGGCTTCACGCATCTCATTGCCGTGGACGACTTCGCCCAGCTCCAGAAGCTGGATAATCTCACCGGGAAAACCATTCAGGAGCGCGTAGAGCGCAGCGAATTTTTCACCTGGCTGGACCAAAATCACGCCGACGTGGAGTTTATCTTCCACATTGGTGCCCGCACCGACACCACGGAGTTTGACCGTGAAATTTTTGAAAAATTAAATATTCAGTATTCCAAAGACATCTGGAACAAGTGCATCGAGTACCAGATCCCGCTCGTATACGCTTCCTCGGCGGCTACTTACGGGCTGGGCGAACAAGGCTACGACGACGATGAGTCCAAAATTGCGCAGCTAAAACCGCTCAACCCCTACGGCGACTCCAAAAACGATTTCGACATTTGGGCGCTGGAGCAAGAGAAGAAGCCTTTCTTCTGGGTAGGGTTGAAATTCTTTAACGTATACGGCCCCAACGAGTACCACAAAGGCCGGATGGCGTCGGTGATTTTCCACGCCTACCACCAGATCCAAAAGACCGGCCAGATGAAGCTTTTCCGCTCCCACAACCCCGACTTCAAGGATGGCGAGCAAATGCGGGATTTTATTTACGTCAAAGACCTCATCGACGTCTGCCTGTTTTTTATGCACCACCGCCAAGACGCCGGCATCTATAACCTCGGCAGCGGCCAGGCGCGCACCTTCTTGGATCTGGTGACGAATACCTTCCGGGCCATGGACGTAGAACCAGACATCTCGTTTGTGGATACCCCCGCCGATATTCGGGATAAGTACCAGTACTTTACGCAGGCCGCCATGGGCAAGCTGCGCTCCGTAGGGTACACGAAGCCCTTCCATACGCTGGAGGAAGGCATCGAAGACTACGTAAAGAACTACCTGATCCCCGGGAAGTACTTTTAAAGCTGTCCTGGCTTTGCTCGGTACTTGTAGCTTAACTATTCGGATTTTTTGTATATTTTTGGGGTCACGATTAAACTCAGAAACCTTTCGGGGTGTTATGAGTACGTACAAAGTAGCTGACCTACAAGATTATGAGTAAAGAAGCAGAATTATTAGAAGAAATCACCAGTTCGGAATATAAATATGGCTTCATTACGGACATTGAGGCGGACGAAGCCCCTCCCGGTCTGAGTGAAGATATAGTGCGATTCATCTCAGCCAAAAAGGAAGAACCCGAATGGATGCTGGAATGGCGCCTGAAGGCGTACCGGGCCTGGATCAAAACCACGGAGCCTACCTGGCCGAATGTCTCGTACCCCAAGATTGACTTCCAGGCCATTAAGTACTATTCGGCCCCGAAGAAAAAGAAAAAAGTAGAAAGCCTGGACGACGTCGATCCCGAGCTGCGCAATACCTTTGAGCGGCTGGGGATTTCGCTGGACGAGCAAAAACGCCTGTCGGGTGTGGCCGTCGACGCCGTCATGGACTCCGAGTCGGTCTTCACAACCTTCAAGGGATCGCTCAAAGAAAAAGGAATCATTTTCAGTTCCATCAGCGAGGCCATCCGGGAGCATCCGGAGCTGGTAAAGAAGTACCTGGGCTCGGTAGTACCACCCCGGGACAATTTCTACGCCGCCCTGAATTCGGCCGTTTTTTCGGACGGTTCGTTTGTGTACATTCCCAAAGGAGTACGCTGCCCGATGGAGCTCTCGACCTACTTCCGGATCAACGCCGCCGGGACGGGTCAGTTTGAGCGGACGCTCATCGTGGCCGACGAAGGCAGCTACGTAAGCTACCTGGAAGGCTGTACCGCCCCCATGCGGGACGAAAACCAGCTTCACGCCGCCGTGGTGGAGATTTTTACGCACGAGCGGGCCGAAGTAAAGTACTCTACCGTACAAAACTGGTACCCTGGCGACGCCAACGGCAAGGGTGGTATCTATAACTTCGTAACCAAGCGCGGCATCTGCGACGGTGCTCATTCCAAAATATCCTGGACGCAGGTTGAAACCGGCTCGGCCATCACCTGGAAGTACCCCTCGGTAATCCTGAAGGGCGATCACTCCATCGGTGAGTTTTACTCGGTGGCCGTGACCAACAACATGCAACAGGCCGACACGGGTACCAAGATGATCCATATCGGGAAGAATACCAAGAGCCGGATTGTGTCCAAAGGCATTTCGGCGGGCAAGAGCCATAACTCCTACCGGGGCCTGGTGCAGGTATTCAAGCGGTCCGAAAACGCCCGTAATTTCTCCCAGTGTGACTCGCTGCTGCTGGGCGATAAGTGCGGGGCGCACACGTTTCCCTACATTGAAGTAAACAACCCCTCAGCCACCGTCGAACACGAGGCCACTACCTCCAAAATCGGCGAGGATATCCTGTTCTACTGCAACCAGCGCGGTATTCCCAGCGAACAAGCCGTGGCGCTCATCGTGAACGGCTACGCCAAGGAGGTACTTAACCAGCTGCCGATGGAGTTTGCGGTAGAAGCCCAGAAGCTCCTCGAAATCAGCCTGGAAGGTAGCGTAGGCTAGTTTGGCACGCATACTTTTTTGTAAAGAAATCCTCTGCTCCGGCGGAGGATTTCTTTTTTTACGCTCCTTTACCAAGGTACTTTATGCAACTTCATTGCAAATGGTAAAATAACTTTTTATTTTGCATCGTTGTTGCACAAAATAGTTGCTATGAAGTACCTCCGTCCTTTTGTTCTGGCGAGTCTAGCCGTGATGTCACTGGCGTTTGTCTCCGCTCGTCCGGGTACCTTTGAGCCACGTCTGGCCGAGCGCGGCCCGGCCGAGCCACGTCTGGCTGAGCCGCTGCTAATTACCTGGAAAGACCTGACCGACGTCCGTTTTAAGAAGAAATGGAACGACGACATAGGCATGTACTTCCTCTACCCTACCTTCGGCCCGGCGGTCAAAAACCTGGAAGGCAAAAAGGTGATCCTGCGGGGGTACATGATCCCGATGACGGCCGACGGCGAAATGTTGGTAATCTCGCAGCAGCCCATGGCCATGTGCTTCTTTTGCGGCGGGTCCGGGCCCGAATCCATCGCACAGGTTAAGCTCAGCAAGCCGCACCGCTTCAAGGTAGACCAGGTAGCTACGATCCAGGGTACTTTGCGGCTCAACGCCACCAACATCGACGAGCTCAACTACATCCTGGACCAGGCCAGCGTGTTGCAGTAGCCACCCGGCTCGATTTTCCAACCGATCTTTTTAGTAGTAACCAGTACCTGGGTGCTCCGCGTCAAAGGTACTTCCCTGGCGGGCAGGGGTACTTGGGCGGCTAAATACTTATCCGTTCTGACTGTTGCTTATCTATTTTTCGGGCCCAAAATCACCCAAATTTTAGTATTATTGTAGATTCTGACGCAATAATACCGCATGAACCACATTCCCCATCTGATCGTTGACCTGGCCCTGATCCTGGGAGCCGCCGGTATAACGACCATTCTTTTTAAGCGCTTAAAACAACCTCTGGTACTCGGGTACTTGCTGGCCGGCTTGCTGGTGGGGCCCAACTTTCCGCTTTTTCCCTCCGTCGTCGAGACCGAATCCATCCAGATCTGGGCCGAAATAGGCGTTATCTTTCTGCTCTTCAACCTGGGGCTGGAGTTCAGCTTCAAGAAGCTCGTTAAAGTAGGGAGTACCGCCGCCATCAGCGGGTTATTCGAGGTATCTTTCATGCTGCTGAGCGGCTATACGGCGGGGCAGCTCATGGGCTGGAGCCACCTGGACAGCCTCTTTCTGGGCGGGATTATCTCCATTTCTTCCACCACGATCATCATCCGGGCTTTTGAAGAGCTGGGCGTCAAGAGCCAGCAGTTTGCGAGCGTGGTGATGGGCATTCTGGTCATTGAGGACCTGGTGGCGGTACTTTTGATGGTCCTGCTTTCTACCCTGGCAGTGAGCCAGCAGTTTGAGGGCATCGAGATGCTGGCTTCGGTGGCGAAGCTCGTCTTTTTCCTGATCCTGTGGTTTCTGGGCGGCATCTTCATTTTTCCTTCGTTCATCAAGTCTTTTCGGCGCTACATGAACGACGAGACCGTTATGATTACGTCCATCGCGCTTTGTTTTTTGATGGTCACCATCGCCACCCAGGCGGGCTTTTCGGCGGCATTGGGGGCGTTTATCATGGGGTCCATTCTGGCCGAAACTACCCAGGCCGAAAAAATCGAGCACCTGCTCAAGCCCGTCAAGGATCTGTTTGGAGCCATCTTCTTTGTGTCGGTGGGGATGCTCATCGTCCCGAGCCTGATGGTCCAGTACGCCGTACCGCTGCTGATCCTGGTGGTGGTGGTGATTGTGGGCAAAACGCTCTTTGCCAGCGTGGGCTCCCTCATTGCGGGCCAGCCGCTCCGCTCGTCCATCCAGGCGGGCCTGAGCTTGTCACAAATCGGGGAATTTTCGTTCATCATCGCCAACTTGGGCATTGCGCTGCGCGTCACCAGCGACTTCCTCTACCCCATTGCCGTGGGCGTATCGGTGATCACCACCTTCACCACGCCCTACTGCATCAAGGCCGCCGTGCCGCTCTACGAATGGATCAAAGAACGCATGCCCACCAAGTGGTACAATTTCCTGAACCGATACAGCAACACCACCCAAACCATACGCACTCATAGCCACTGGAACGACGTCCTGAAAGACTACCTGCAGGTGATTGTGCTGAACTCCGTGGTAATCATCGCGCTGCTGTTACTGGCGTCAAGAGCGCTGCTTCCGCTGGTGCAGCGAAGAATGCCCGACCCCCTGCTGGGAGGGGTACTTACGAGTGCGATGGCGCTCCTGGCTATGGCCCCGTTCCTGTGGGCGTTGGTATTCAAGCGGTCGCACCGCAGCTCCTACAAGGCCCTTTGGATCGACCGGAAGTTCAACCGCGGCCCTCTCTTGCTTCTGGAGCTTTTGCGGGTTACGCTGGCGGTGGTTTTCGTTAGTATTTTACTCAGCACTTTCTTTACCGTAAAGATGGCCCTGGTCATCGCCGCGCTTATCATTATTCCTTCCTTTGCGCTATTTTACCAAAAATTACAGCGATTCTACAACCGCATCGAAACGCGCTTTATCGAAAACCTGAACGCCCGGGAGCAATCGCAGTCTACCCTTACGCTGCCCCCCTGGGACGCCCACTTAGCTTTTTTCCAGATCAGCGCCGACTCGCCCCTGATTGGACAATCGTTGCAGGAGCTCAAACTACGCGAAAAGTACGGCATCAACGTGGTGTTGATCGAACGCGGCAGCAAACGAATTCTGCTCCCCAAACCCACCGACCGCCTCTTTCCCAGCGACCGCATCGAGGTCATCGGCACCGACTCCCAGCTGCAGCGCTTCAAAGACCTGGTAGAGCAACGCCGCGTCAGTGAGGGCAACAAGTACCTGGGAGAAGAGTCGCCCATAGCGCTGGAACACATCGAGATCCGCGGCGGGCATTCGTTCGTGGGGAAAAACATCCGGGAAAGCCAGATCCGGGAGCTCACCAACGGGCTGGTGGTAGGTCTGGAGCGCGAAGGACACCGTATTCTCAACCCGGAGTCGTCGGAGGTTATTCAGGCCGGGGACATCCTCTGGATCGCCGGCCACAAAAAGTACATTCGGGAAGTGTTTCAGGCCAGCTAAGGTACCTGCTTTTTTGCAGGGGTACTTGGGCCAAGTACCTGGCAAAACGGCCCGCGAAGTACTTGAGCCCAAGTACCTTTACAAGCCCGGCAAGCGCCCCTGCAGCCCGCCCGTATGCACCGCCACCAGGGTACTTCCGGCGGGAAAGTACCCTTTTTGAAGGAGGTCGTACAGGCCAAAAAAGAGCTTGCCGGTATAGACCTGCTCGAGCAGAATGCCGTGCTCCTGCTCAAACTTTTGGATGAATGCGAGGAGCTGCGGACTATGACGCCCGTAGCCGCCCTGGTGGTACTCCGTAAAAAGCTGCAAGGTACCTACGCACGTTTCCGGCGGAAGAAGCTCTTCTATTTCTTTTTCCAAAAAATGACCTCCCTTCAACGCGGAAAAAGCCAGTACCTGCGCTCCGGCCGATAGGATGCCCGCCGCCGTGCCGCCCGTGCCGGCAGCTACCGCGTAGTAGATGGGCCGATAGCCCAGCTGCGCTTCCGTTTCCTGCACCAGCTCCCGTACGCCCGGCAACGCCAGCGATGTAGTACCTCCTTCGGGTACTACCAGCGTGGCCCGGAAGGTACTTTGAAGCTGCTGCAGGTAGGCCGGGTCGTGGCGTTGGCGGTAGTGCTCGCGGCTCACAAAATGCAGCTCCATGCCCTGTTCGCGGCAAAAACGAAGGGTACTTGTCTCGCGCGCGGGGTGGGCGTACTCTTCTCCGCGTACAATACCCACGGTAGGTACTTGTAGCGCCGCACCGGCGGCAGCCAGGGCATAGAGATGGTTGGAGTGGGCTCCGCCAAACGTGAGCAGCCGCGGCGAGTCCGCCGGATCGAGGCTTTGCAGGAGGTACTTGAGTTTCCTCCATTTGTTGCCCGAAACCGTGGGGTGAAGCAGGTCGTCGCGCTTCACGAACAGCTGAACGCCCGCCCGCTCCGTAACGGCGTCGGACACGGCCTGCAACGGGCTGGGCTTGGGGCAAAACGGTAAGTCCACGTATTTTTTGGTATTTTTGCCAAAAGTACACTACTTACCCATAGAAGCTATGGGTTTTTTACCATTTCATTCAGCGCATGACCCAGGAAGAGTTAGACCCCATTGAAGACGAGGAAGATCTGTACGAGCACTACCGGTTGGTGGTGGATAAAGGGCAGGGACCGATGCGGCTCGACAAGTACCTGAGCACGCACGTGCCCAACGCCACGCGCACCAAAATCCAGAACGGCATCGACGCGGAGGCCATCCGGGTCAACGACAAACCCACCAAGGCCAGCTACAAAATAAAGCCCTTCGACGTGCTTACGCTCTCGCTGCCCGAGCCCCCGCGCGACACCCAGGTACTTCCCGAAAACCTGCCGCTGGATATTCGCTACGAAGACGACGAACTGCTCATCATCAACAAGCCGCCGGGCATGGTGGTACACCCGGCTTACGGCAACTGGAGCGGCACGCTCGTGAACGGGCTGGTGTACCATTTTCAGCAACTTCCTACCGCGCGCAACGGCGAGATCCGGCCCGGCCTGGTGCACCGCATCGACAAGGATACCTCCGGGCTGCTGGTAGTTGCCAAAACCGAATACGCCATGACGCACCTGGCCCGGCAGTTCTTCGACCACAGCATTGAGCGTACCTACTACGCACTGGTGTGGGGGGTACCTAAGGCCGAGAAGGGTACCATCACGGGGCACATTGGCCGCAGCGCCAAAGACCGGCGCGTGATGGCTGTCTTTCCCGACGGCAGCCAGGGCAAGCAGGCCGTGACGCACTACGAGGTACTGCTGCCGCTGCGTTACGTATCGCTCATCAAGTGTAAGCTCGAAACCGGCCGCACGCACCAGATCCGGGCGCACATGCAGTACCTGGGGCACCCGCTTTTTCATGATACCACCTACGGCGGCCACCGCATCTTGCGCGGTACCACCAGCGGCAGCTACAAGGCCTTCGTCGAAAATTGCTTCCGGCTCATGCCCCGGCAGGCGCTGCACGCCCGCTCGCTGGGCTTTGTGCACCCGCGTACCAAAGAGTGGATGCAGTTTGAGAGCCCACTGCCGGAGGATTTCCAGCAGGTACTTGAAAAGTGGGACCAGTATGTAAAGTACCAGTGAAAGTACCCCAAAAAACGGCCAACAAATTCACGCAGTAGTAGTAGTATCCGGGTATTCAGGTACTTTCTATAGAAATACACTACTCTGAACCCTGATCGACTCTTTATTATCATTACACTATGACCCTGACAACCCGCCCCGGAACGCCGGAAGACACCCCGGCCCTCTTTGAACTTGTGAAGGAACTGGCCATTTATGAAAAAGCACTTGACCAGGTGACGAATACGCTGGACCGACTGAATCGGGATTACGAAGAAAAACTATTTGATTTTTTTGTGGCCGAAGCCGACGGGAAAATCGTGGGGATTTCGCTGTACTACTTCCGCTACTCGACCTGGAAAGGCAAGCGCCTCTACATGGAAGACATCATCGTGACGGAAAGTATGCGGGGCAACGGCATCGGAAAGCTGCTCTTCGACGCCACCGTACAGGCCGCCCGCGACACCGGCTGCACCGGCATGATGTGGCAGGTACTGGATTGGAATACCTCCGCCCACGGCTTTTATAGAAAGTACGGTACCCGCTTCGACGACGAGTGGATCAACTGCCACCTCGACTTTTAAGTAGCAAGGGGCATAGGGCTAAGGGCATGAAGCCGTATCTTTATGACCCGCGTTTGCTTCTACTAAAACATATTTCCCGTTAACAAGAAAACCCCGCTTCCTACGAGGCGGGGTTTTCAATTCTTATGCAAAAGGTATTTTTTATTTCCGGGCGGAGCGGGTTTTCTTGATCGTAACCGGTACGCACACTTCGGCCGGGCAGCACTCGGTCACCGCTACGATGATGGGGCAGCAGCCTTGCGCCGGGCACTGTGTACCAGCCGCCGTGAAGGTGTACTGGCCGGTTTCGCTGATGATGTAACTGTTGCCCGTGGCGATCTGTACGTTGTCCTTAAACCACACTACGTCGGTGTACCTGGCATCTACTGACGCCTGGTACTTTTGGCCCAGGCAGAGCTCCACCGGCACCGTGAAGCACTCGCGGTCGATGTCGTCTTCGCCCTCAGCGCCGTTGTCGGGGGTGCTGTCGCGGTCTTTCTCAGTCATCTTGGTAATCTCGGCGGTATTGAACCACACACCCTGCGCAATAACCCGCACCTTGATTTGCAGCGACACGGTATCGCCTACTTCCAGGCTATCGAATTTCCAGATGCCCGTGCCCGCCGTGTAGGTACCTACGCTGGCCAGGTACGAGAGGTACTGCACACCGGCGTTGAGGGTGTCGGTCACTTCGATGCCGTGGGTGGTAGCTTCGCCTTCGTTCCACACCCGAATGGTGTAGGTGATGGTATCGCCCTGAGCGGCTACTTTGGTGCTGATGGATTTATCCAGCGCCAGGTCGTATTCTTTGGTACAATCCAGTCGCTCTACCGCCACGGTATCCGTACAGGTACCGTTGGAAAGGATGAATTTGTACACGCCTACTTCGGTCATGCCCGTTACTACCCCTGCGGCGGTGATGGCGGCGGCGGCTGGGTTGCCCGAGGCGGCCGTCCAGGTACCTCCGGCGGTGGCCACCAGCGTCAGCGTGTCGTTGCAGGTACTTTGGTTGTCGGGTGCGCTGTTGGTACCGCGGAAGATAAACACCGTGTCGGCACAGGTACCTCCGATGGTCATGTCACGCAAGATGAACGCATAGATACCGCTTTCCGTGAGGCCACTAACCTGCCCCGTGGTGGCGTTGATCGTGGCTACGGACGGACCATCCCCAACGACCCACTCCTGGTTTTCGCCGGCGTTGGGTAGTTTAAAGGTAGTAGCCGGAGCGCAAACCGTTTGGTCGGCACCCGCATCGGGCTTGACACACTCCAGACTACAGTCGGGCACCAGTACCTGCACGGTATCGGCGCAGTCGCCCGCTTGCCATACCAGCGTATAGGTACCTACCGTAAGGCCGCTGATGGTCGTTTTAGGATCATTGGCATCGGCAATGGTGATTACCGAAGGTGAATTTCCTACCTGAATCCAGGTGGCTCCGGCAAACGGCTGGGCGTTGAGCGTAGCGGTCGTTGCGGGCTGGATACCCACACAAACCACGGGTATATCCGCCCCGGCCTCGGGCTTGGCGGCGTTTTCATCAAAGATCACTCGCGCCGTGTCGGAGGCCGTACAACCGTTGGCGGGGTTGGTCACCGTCACGGTGTAGGTACCTGGCTCGGTAGCCACGTAGGTAGGCGTGGTGGTGTTGGCCGGTACGCCGGGACCGCTCCACAGGTAGGTCAAACCTTGCGCCGGGGTAGTTGTTGGCGTGAGCGTCACGGTCGTTTGAGCGCAGCTGAGCATTCCCCCATCTACTACTACGGTAGGCTTGCCGTTATCCTGCGTCACTACTACCGTGTCCGAAGCCGTACAACCGTTGGTGGCACTCGTCACCGTCACGATGTAGGTACCTGCTTGGGTTACTTCAATTTCGGCGGTACTGGCCGTGAAGCTTTCCGGACCGGTCCAGGCGTAGGTTACGCCGGTGGGGGTACCTACGGCGGTGATCGTGAGCGAAGAAGCATCGCAGGTCAGCAGCCCGTCGTTCTCTACGGTAGCTACCACCGAAGGTACTTCTTTGTCGCCACTAACAATAGCCGTGTCGGAGGCCGTACAACCGTTGGCGGGGTTGGTCACCGTCACCGTGTAAGTACCGGCTACCGTGGCTACGTAGGTAGGTGTGGTGGTGTTGGCTGGTACACCGGGACCGCTCCAGAGGTAGGTCAAGCCTTGCGCTGGGGTAGTTGCTGGCGTAAGCGTGATGGTCGTTTGCTCGCAGTTGAGCATTCCTCCATCTACTACGACGGTAGGCTTGCCGTTATCTTGCGTCACCACCACCGTGTCCGAAGCCGTACAGCCGTTGGTGGCACTCGTCACCGTCACGATGTAGGTACCTGCTTGGGCCACTTCAATTTCGGCAGTACTGGCCGTGAAGCTTTCCGGACCGGTCCAGGCGTAGGTCACGCCGGTGGGGGTACCTACGGCGGTGATCGTGAGCGAAGAAGCGTCACAGGTCAGCAGCCCGTCGTTCTCTACAGTAGCTACCACCGAAGGTACTTCTTTGTCGCCCGTTACTACTGCCGTGTCAGAAGACGTACAGCCGTTGGCCGGGTTCGTGACCGTCACCGTGTAAGTACCGGCTAACGTGGCTACGTAGGTAGGTGTGGTGGTGTTGGCTGGTACACCGGGACCGCTCCAGAGGTAGGTCAAGCCTTGCGCTGGGGTAGTGGTTGGCGTGAGCGTCACGGTCGTTTGCTCGCAGTTAAGTACTCCTCCGTTGATGACTACCTGTGGTGTCAGCGTGTCGATGCTTACTTCGGCGGTGGCCTCCGACTGGCAGCTACTTCCGGGCTTGGTGACCGTCAGTGTGTAAGTACCAGGTACGGATACCTGCGGATTTTGCAAATTCGACGTAAAGCTACCAGGCCCCGTCCAGGTGTAGGTTACGCCTTCGGCCTGCGAAGAGCCTTTCAGGGTCACCGTGATTTGCGCGCAGGTGAGGGTATCACCCACGGCCGTAGCGCCGGGGAGTTCGTTGTCTTTAGTTACCAAGGCCGTATCGGAAGCCGTACAGCCGCTGGCAGGATTCGTCACCGTCAGGGTGTAGGTACCTGCTTCGCTCACAACGGGCTCTTTCTCCGTTGATACAAAGGCATTAGGTCCTGACCAGCTGTAGGTATACTGGTTGTTGTCGGGAGTGACCGTCGCCGTCAGCTTGATGCTCGACGTAGTGCAGGTCAGCGCGCCGCCCTTGGCTACCACCACAGGTACCGCTTTGTCTTCGAGAACGACGGAGGTACCTGACTTTTCACAACCATTAGCGGAGTTCGTAACTACTACGGAGTAGGTACCTGGGGTAGTTACCGTGAAGCTGGCTACGTTGCCGGGGTTAGTTACGCCCTGCGGTACCGTCCACACGTAGCTGGCAGTACCTCCGTTCAAAGTACCTACCGTGGCCGTCAGCGTTTGGCTGGGGTCGATACAGGTAAGCGTGATGGCGTTGAGAGAAACCGTCGGTGGTGTTTTGTCTTCCTCTACCATTGTAGAAGCCGACGCTTTACAGCCCGTAGCTGAGTTGGTCACCTCTACACTATAAGTACCTCCTACTGTCACCGTGAAGCTAGCCACGTTGCCGGGGTTGGTTACGCCACCTGGTACCGTCCAGACGTAGCTGGCCGTGCCGCCGCCCAGGTTTTCTACCGTGGCCGTTAAAGTCTGGCTGGTGGTAGTACAGGTAAGTTCAATTGCATTTAGGGTAACCGTAGGCAACGTTCCGTTTTCCGTCACGGAGGTACTGCCGGTGGCCGAGCAGCCATTGCCGGTGCTGGTCACGACCACCGAATAGGTACCTGCCATGCTGGCGCTGAAGCTGGCCACGTTGCCGGGGTTGGTCACTCCTTGCGGTACCGTCCAGACGTAGCTGGCTCCCGTGACGGGCGTGGCCGAAATCGTCACGCTCGTTTTGGTACAAGTCAGCGGGCCGTCGTTGGTGACTGTCACCACTGGAGGCGTCGTGCTGCCGGTGACGGAAGTACTTCCGTTGGCTGAGCAGCCGTTGGCGGTGCTGGTCACTACCACCGAGTAGGTACCTACGACACTGGCGCTGAAGCTGGCCACGTTGCCGGGATTGGTTACGCCATCGGGTACCGTCCAGACGTAGCTGGCTCCCGTGGCAGGCGTGGCCGAAATCGTTACGCTCGTCTTGGCGCAGCTCAGCGGACCGTTGTTGGTTACCGTAACCACTGGCGGCGTTTTGTCTTCCTCTACTTTCGTAGTAGCCGACGCTTTACAGCCCGTGGCGGAGTTGGTCACCTCTACCGAGTAAGTACCTCCTACCGTCACCGTGAAGCTAGCCACGTTGCCGGGGTTGGTTACGCCACCTGGTACCGTCCAGACGTAGCTGGCCGTGCCGCCGCCCAGGTTTTCTACCGTGGCCGTTAAAGTCTGGCTAGTGGTAGTACAGGTAAGTTCAATTGCATTTAGGGTAACCGTAGGCAACGTTCCGTTTTCCGTCACGGAGGTACTGCCGGTGGCCGAGCAGCCATTGCCGGTGCTGGTCACGACCACCGAATAGGTACCTACCACACTGGCGCTGAAGCTGGCCACGTTGCCGGGGTTGGTCACTCCTTGCGGTACCGTCCAGACGTAGCTGGCACCCGTGACGGGCGTGGCCGAAATCGTCACGCTCGTTTTGGTGCAGGTCAGCGGGCCGTCATTAATTACCGTCACCGTAGGTACCTCTTTATCTTCCGTGACCATCGTTGAAGCAGACTTCTTACAACCGCTGGTCAGGTTGGTCACCTCTACACTATAGGTACCTGCTACCGTCACCGTGAAGCTGGCTACGTTGCCCGGGTTGGTTACGCCCTGCGGTACCGTCCAGACGTAGCTGGCCGTGCCGCCGTTCAGGCTACCTACCGTGGCCGTCAGCGTTTGGCTGGGGTTGGCGCAAGTCAGCTTGATGGTATTGAGACTCACGGCTGGTTTAAGAGTATCGATACTCACCTCGGCGGTGGCCATCGACTGGCAATCGCTACCGGCCTTGCTTACGGTTAGCGTGTAAACTCCCGGTGTAGACACCGTGGGGTTTTGCAAATTCGAGGTAAAGCTATTGGGGCCCGTCCAGGCGTAGGTTACTCCCGAGGCCTGCGAAGAACCTTTTAGGGTTACCGTCGTCTGCTCGCACGTAATCGTATCGCCAATGGCCGTCGCACCGGGCAGGTCCGTATCCTTCTTCACCTCTGCCGTATCCGAAGCCGTACAGCCGTTGGCCAGGTTGGTGACTACCAGGGTGTAAATCCCTGCTTCGCCTACCGAAGGTTCTTTTTCCGTCGATACGTAAGCATTGGGCCCCGACCAGGCGTAGCTGTAACCAGCTCCGGCGGGCACAAGGGTTACGGAGAATTTCACACTGGAGGTTGAGCAGGTAATCCGTCCACCGGTCGCCGTCACCTGAGGCGCTGTCTTGTTTTCAGAAACAATGGCCGTGTCGGAGGCCGTACAGCCATTGGCCGGATTCGTCACCGTAACGGTGTAAGTACCTACGGCATTGGCTACGTAGGTAGGCGTAGTGGTATTGGCTGGCACGCCGGGGCCGCTCCACAGGTAGGTCAGTCCGTTGGCTGGGTTGGTCGTTGGCGTGAGGGTAAGGGAAGTGGCTATGCAAGTCAGCACGCCTCCATTCACCGCTACCGTCGGAGCCGCCTTATCTTGCGTCACTTCTTTGGAAGCCGACGCCTTACAGCCGTTGACCGAGTTGGTCACTTCGACTGAATAATTTCCTGCTACCGTTACCGTAAAGCTGGCTACGTTGCCGGGGTTGGTCACACCCTGTGGCACCGTCCAGACGTAGCTGGCCGTGCCACCGCCCAGGTTATTGACCGAGGCCGTCAGCGTTTGGCTCGGGCTGGCGCAGGTCAAAGTGATCGGATTCAAGGAAACCGTGGGCGTGGCGGTGCTGCCCGTCACTTCTTTGGAAGCCGAAGCCTTACAGCCGTTGGCCGAGTTGGTCACTTCGACTGAATAATTTCCTGCTACCGTTACGGCAAAGCTGGCCACGTTGCCCGGGTTGGTCACACCACCCGGTACCGTCCAGACGTAGCTGGCCGTACCGCCACCCAGGTTCTCCACCGAGGCCGTCAGCGTTTGGCTTGGACTGGCGCAGGTCAAAGTGATCGGATTCAAGGATACCGTGGGCGTGGCGGTGCTACCGGTGACGGAAGTACTTCCGTTGGCCGAGCAGCCATTGCCGGTGCTGGTCACGACCACCGAGTAGGTACCTACCACGCTGGCGCTGAAGCTGGCCACGTTGCCGGGGTTGGTCACTCCTTGCGGTACCGTCCAGACGTAGCTGGCACCCGTGGCGGGCGTGGCCGAAATCGTCACGCTCGTTTTGGTACAAGTCAGCGGGCCGTCGTTGGTGACTGTCACCACTGGAGGCGTCGTGCTGCCGGTGACGGAGGTGCTACCGTTGGCCGAGCAGCCGTTGCCGGTGCTGGTCACCACCACCGAGTAGGTACCTACCACGCTGGCGCTGAAAGAAGCCACGTTGCCGGGGTTGGTTACGCCATCGGGTACCGTCCAGACGTAGCTGGCTCCCGTGGCAGGCGTGGCCGAGATCGTCACGCTCGTCTTGGCGCACGTCAGCGGACCGTTGTTGGTCACCGCCACCGTCGGAGGCGTTTTGTTTTCTGTTACTTCCTTGGATGCCGAAGCCTTACAACCGTTGGCCGAGTTGGTCACCTCCACACTATAATTTCCTGCTACCGTTACCGCAAAGCTGGCTACGTTGCCGGGGTTGGTCACACCACCCGGTACCGTCCAGACGTAGCTGGCCGTGCCACCGCCCAGGTTATTGACCGAGGCCGTCAGCGTTTGGCTAGGGCTGGCGCAGGTGAGGGTAATGGTATTTAAAGATACCGTCGGGGTCGTGGTGCTGCCCGTCACTTCTTTGGAAGCCGACGCTTTACAACCGTTGGCCGAGTTGGTCACTTCTACACTATAGGTACCTGCTACCGTTACCGCAAAGCTCGCCACATTGCCGGGGTTGGTCACACCACCCGGTACTGTCCAGACGTAGCTGGCCGTGCCGCCGCCCAGGTTGCCCGCCGAGGCCGTCAAGGTCTGGCTGGGGCTGGCGCAGGTCAGGGTAATGGTATTTAAAGATACCGTCGGGGCAGCGGTGCTGCCCGTCACTTCTTTGGAAGCCGAAGCTTTACAACCGTTGGCCGAGTTGGTCACTTCGACTGAATAATTTCCTGCTACCGTTACGGCGAAGCTGGCTACGTTGCCGGGGTTGGTCACACCCTGTGGCACCGTCCAGACGTAGCTGGCCGTGCCGCCGTCCAAACCACCTACCGTGGCCGTCAGCGTTTGGCTCGGGCTGGCGCAGGTCAGCGTGATCGTATTTAAGGATACCGTCGTTGGTGTTTTGTTTTCTGTTACTTCTTTGGAAGCCGTCGCCTTACAACCGTTGGCCGAGTTAGTCACTTCTACACTATAGGTACCCGCTACCGTTACCGCAAAGCTGGCTACGTTGCCGGGGTTGGTCACACCACCCGGTACCGTCCAGACGTAGCTGGCTGTGCCGCCATTCAGGTTGCCTGGCGTAGCCGTCAAGGTCTGGCTGGGGCTGGCGCAGGTCAGGGTAATGGTATTTAAGGAAACCGTCGGTGGTGTTTTGTTTTCCTCTACCAGTTTAGAAGCCGAGGCCTTACAACCGTTGGCCGAGTTGGTCACCTCCACACTATAAGTACCTGCTACCGTCACGGCAAAGCTGGCTACGTTGCCGGGGTTGGTCACACCCTGTGGTACCGTCCACACGTAGCTGGCCGTGCCGCCGTCCAAACCACCTACCGTGGCCGTCAGCGTTTGGCTCGGGCTGGCGCAGGTCAGCGTGATCGTATTTAGTGAAACTGTTGGCGTACTGGTGCTGCCCGTCACGGAGGTGCTGCCGTTGGCCGAGCAACCGTTGGCGGTGCTGGTTACCACTACCGAATAAGTACCGGCTACGCTGGCGCTGAAAGAAGCCACGTTGCCGGGATTGGTCACGCCCGGCGGTACCGTCCAGACGTAGCTGGCTCCCGTGGCGGGTGTGGCCGAGATGGTCACGCTCGTCTTGGCGCACGTCAGCGGACCGTTGTTGGTCACCGCCACCGTTGGAGGCGTTTTGTTTTCTGTTACTTCCTTGGAAGCTGACGCCTTACAACCGTTGGCCGAGTTGGTCACTTCTACACTATACGTACCTGCTACCGTTACGGCGAAGCTGGCTACGTTGCCGGGGTTGGTCACACCCTGTGGCACCGTCCACACGTAGCTGGCCGTGCCACCACCCAGGTTGCCTGGCGTAGCCGTCAAGGTTTGGCTCGGGCTGGCGCAGGTCAGGCTGATCGTATTTAAGGATACCGTCGGGGCAGCGGTGCTGCCGGTGACGGAGGTGCTGCCGTTGGCCGAGCAGCCGTTGGCGGTGCTGGTCACGACTACCGAGTAGGTACCGGCTACGCTGGCGCTGAAGCTGGCCACGTTGCCGGGGTTGGTCACCCCCTGTGGTACCGTCCAGACGTAGCTGGCTCCCGTGGCGGGTGTGGCCGAAATCGTTACGCTCGTCTTGGCGCACGTCAGCGGACCGTTGTTGGTCACCGCCACCGTCGGTGGTGTTGTGCTGCCGGTGACGGAGGTGCTGCCGTTGGCGGTGCAACCGTTGGCGGTGCTGGTTACCACTACCGAATAAGTACCGGCTACGCTGGCGCTGAAAGAAGCCACGTTGCCGGGATTGGTCACACCCTGCGGCACCGTCCAGACGTAGCTGGCTCCCGTGGCGGGTGTGGCCGAAATCGTCACACTCGTCTTGGTACACGTCAGCGGACCGTTGTTGGTCACCGCCACCGTCGGTGGTGTTTTGTTTTCTGTTACTTCCTTGGATGCCGACGCCTTACAGCCGTTGGCCGAGTTGGTCACTTCGACTGAATAATTTCCTGCTACCGTTACCGCAAAGCTGGTTACGTTGCCGGGGTTGGTCACACCCTGTGGCACCGTCCAGACGTAGCTGGCCGTGCCACCACCCAGGTTGCCAGCCGTGGCCGTCAAGGTCTGGCTGGGGCTGGCGCAAGTGAGGCTGATCGTATTCAAGGATACCGTCGGGGCAGCGGTGCTGCCCGTCACTTCTTTGGAAGCCGATGCCTTACAACCGTTGGCTGAGTTGGTCACTTCTACACTATAAGTACCTGCTACCGTCACCGCAAAGCTGGCGACGTTGCCCGGGTTGGTCACACCCTGTGGCACTGTCCAGACGTAGCTGGCCGTGCCGCCATTCAGGTTGCCTGGCGTGGCCGTCAAGGTCTGGCTGGGGCTGGCGCAGGTCAATGTGATGGTGTTCAAGGATACCGTCGGCGGCGTTTTGTTAGCCGTTACTTCTTTGGAAGCCGAAGCCTTACAGCCGTTGGCCGAGTTGGTCACCTCCACACTATAAGTACCTGCTACCGTTACCGCAAAGCTGGCTACGTTGCCCGGGTTGGTCACACCCTGTGGCACCGTCCAGACGTAGCTGGCCGTGCCGCCACTCAGGTTACCTGCCGTGGCCGTCAAGGTCTGGCTGGGGCTGGCGCAAGTGAGGCTAATTGTATTTAAGGATACCGTTGGGGCAGCGGTGCTGCCGGTGACGGTGGTACTGCCGTTGGCGGTGCAGCCGTTGGCCGTGCTGGTCACCACTACCGAGTAGGTACCCGCCACGCTGGCGCTGAAAGAAGCTACGTTGCCCGGATTGGTCACGCCCTGCGGCACCGTCCAGACGTAGCTGGCTCCCGTGGCAGGTGTGGCTGAGATCGTCACGCTCGTCTTGGTACACGTCAGCGGGCCATTGTTGGTCACCGTGACCGTCGGTGGCGTTTTGTTTTCTGTTACTTCTTTGGAAGCCGACGCCTTACAACCGTTGGCCGAGTTGGTCACTTCGACTGAATAATTTCCCGCTACCGTTACCGTAAAGCTGGCTACGTTGCCGGGGTTGGTCACACCCTGCGGTACCGTCCAGACGTAGCTGGCCGTGCCGCCACTCAGGTTACCTGCCGTAGCCGTCAGCGTTTGGCTGGGGCTGGCGCAGGTCAATGTGATGGTGTTCAAGGATACCGTGGGCGTGGCGGTGCTGCCGGTGACGGTGGTACTGCCGTTGGCGGTGCAACCGTTGGCCGTGCTGGTCACTACCACCGAGTAGGTACCCGCCACGCTAGCGCTGAAAGAAGCTACGTTGCCCGGATTGGTCACGCCCTGCGGCACCGTCCAGACGTAGCTGGCTCCCGTGGCGGGCGTGGCTGAAATCGTCACGCTCGTCTTGGCGCACGTCAGCGGACCGTTGTTGGTTACCGTGACCGTTGGGGGTGTTGTGCTGCCGGTGACGGAGGTACTTCCGGTGGCCGAGCAACCGTTGGCGGTACTGGTCACCACCACCGAGTAGGTACCGGCCACGCTGGCGCTGAAGCTGGCTACGTTGCCGGGATTAGTTACCCCCTGCGGTACCGTCCAGACGTAGCTGGCTCCCGTGGCAGGCGTGGCCGAAATCGTTACGCTCGTCTTGGCGCAGCTCAACGGACCGTTGTTGGTCACCGTAACCGTCGGTGGCGTTTTGTTTTCTGTTACTTCCTTGGATGCCGACGCCTTACAGCCATTGGCCGAGTTGGTCACTTCAACACTATATGCACCCGCTACCGTTACGGCGAAGCTGGCTACGTTGCCGGGGTTGGTCACACCTTGCGGTACTGTCCAGACGTAGCTGGCTGTGCCGCCATTCAGGTTGCCTGGCGTAGCCGTCAAGGTTTGGCTCGGCGAAGCACAGGTGAGGGTAATGGTATTTAAGGAAACCGTCGGGGCAGCGGTGCTGCCGGTGACGGAGGTGCTGCCGTTGGCCGAGCAGCCGTTGGCGGTACTGGTCACCACCACCGAATAAGTACCGGCTACGCTGGCGCTGAAAGAAGCTACGTTACCGGGATTGGTCACCCCCTGCGGTACCGTCCAGACGTAGCTGGCTCCCGTGGCGGGTGTGGCCGAGATGGTCACGCTCGTCTTGGTACACGTCAGCGGACCGTTGTTGGTCACCGCCACCGTCGGTGGTGTTGTGCTGCCGGTGACGGAGGTACTTCCGTTGGCCGAGCAGCCGTTGGCGGTGCTGGTCACGACTACCGAGTAGGTACCTACCACGCTGGCGCTGAAGCTGGCCACGTTGCCGGGATTGGTCACACCCTGCGGCACCGTCCAGACGTAGCTGGCTCCCGTGGCAGGCGTGGCTGAGATCGTCACACTCGTCTTGGCGCAGCTCAACGGGCCGTTGTTGGTCACCGTAACCGTTGGCGGCGTTTTGTTTTCTATTACGGAGGTACTTCCGTTGGCCGAGCAACCGTTGGCGGTGCTGGTCACCACCACCGAGTAGGTACCTACCACGCTGGCGCTGAAAGAAGCCACGTTGCCGGGGTTGGTTACACCCGGCGGTACGGTCCAGACGTAGCTGGCTCCCGTGGCGGGCGTGGCTGAGATCGTCACGCTCGTCTTGGTACACGTCAGCGGACCGTTGTTGGTCACCGTAACCGTTGGCGGCGTTTTGTTTTCTGTTACCTCGGTGGTGGCGGTAGCCGTACAGCTGGCCCCGGTGCCGGGAACCGTTACGACTACGGTATAAGTACCTACTTTAGTAGTGGAGAAGGAAGCTACGTTACCCGGATTGGTCACACCACTGGGTACCGTCCAGCTGTACGTAACGCCCGAAGACGGGGTAGGCGTAGCCGTAATGGTAACGCTGGATTTGGTACAGGAAAGTGGGCCATTGTTCGTGACCGTAACCGTCGGAGGCGTAACGCAAGTGGTAACGACTACCTCATCCAGTTTCAGGGCATCATTTTTCGCCGAGCCCACAATCCTGAGTTTTACCGCTCCAGCCGGTGCCGTGGCCTCAAAGGAGTATAACCCATAGGTAGGATTGGAAGAGAAAACGCTCTGCGTAACGCGCTGCTGCACCCGGTTCCCAATTCTAACATTACTGGAATTATAAAACTCGTAGGCTACATAATGATCTTTGCCATTACTGGATGTATACGGTGTGTGCGTAGAAGCACGCATGTTGATCTTGTATTCTTTTCCAACCGTAACGCCGGTTATATCCTGGTATACTTCGTAGGTACCTGAGGCGTCGCTATTATTGATTACCAAAGAAGGACCGTTGTTGTAAGCGTATTGGCCCGTGAAGGTGCTGTTGGAACCCGAGCCCGGTAACACCCAGCCGGTAGTACCGCTGCCAAATGAGCCATTGGTAACTAAATTTGGGGAGGTACATGGGCAAACCGTCGGTGTAGAGCAGGTCGTGCTGGCGTTGAAAGGACGGTAGTGAATTTCACCTCCATTCATGACCAACGACTTCCCAATTACCTGCCCGTCTATATTGCCACTGGTATTC
The DNA here is from genome assembly GCF_014202275.1 of Rhabdobacter roseus. GTDB lineage: Bacteria > Bacteroidota > Bacteroidia > Cytophagales > Spirosomataceae > Rhabdobacter > Rhabdobacter roseus. The sequence continues at coordinate 48,182 of NZ_JACHGF010000003.1, forward strand.
TTAATAATATCGGCCTTGGGTGCCAATACGGTACCTTTGATGGTATTACCGCCCGTCATGGTGAGGGAGGTCGCGTTGGGGAAGTTATATATAATGAAAGCGCCTTCGGCGTCTCCTATGCCGGCCATAGACCAGGTGTTCCAGGTAATGGCACCGGCCGTAGAAACCGTGATTACCAGCGGTCGGGTACTGGTGGGGGCATTATTGAATGTAACATTGGTGTACCCACCCAGGTTCTGGCCGCTCATGGCCAGGTTCCATACGTTGGTCGTGTTGGACTGGAGCGTCAACTTGGGCGTGCTGCTTCCCTGATCAAAAGCAGGCGTAACGTTATTGGCGCAGCCTCCCAGCGTGGTGGAAGTGGCATTGAAGGCCGTAAACGCGGTGGTAAAATTAAAAACGCTACACTGCTGAAGGGTATTAGTAGCCTGCCCGGTGTTGATATTGACCTTGGGGTCGGCATTGCTATTTCCGCTTTGGCCCGTAATACGGGTATTGGATCCATTTACGGAAAAGAAATAGGAGCCCGTTTGATCGCACAGCTTCACCCAGCCGTTGCCGTTCACGTTCACACCACCTCCGCTCGTGTAGGTAACCTTGCCCTGGATGGTCAGCGCCAAGAAGTTATTGCCCGAGTTGGTGGTGGGCCTACTACCCGCATTGTTATAGGTATTACCCGTAACGTTGGTAGTTCCCTCCAAAATCAGATTCCCTCCGGCGGCTGAGCCACCGTCGATCTCTCCGGATTTGAGCGTTAAATTGTTTTGGACTACTACCCCATAGCCAGTAGCGGCGGCCGTAGGATTTTGGGAAAAAGCAGGAGTGACGCTAGCTACAGCCAACGCCATAGCTAACCTCAGAGAGGTAAAGTTTATTCTCATGTTAGTATAGTGTGTGTGTTACTCTATTTTGGCACGCTTGTTGCTCCTACTATTCCAATTGAATTATTCGTTTAAAAAATAAACTTTTGGAATAGTTAAGCTAAAAATCAATAGGTACTTCTCTCTTGCAAAAACCTCCCGAAGGGCTTCAAAAAGCTTCTCGATGGGAGGCACTATGTAAATGCTGCAAAGAACATGCCATTTTTTAGACGCCTTCGCGCCTAAAGAAATTTCATGCCTTCTTCAAAAAATATGTTCGAAGTAAAGCAATAAAAGTCACATTACCAATAACGATTTATTTTTTGGTCAATAACTACCCCTACTTCAGCAGATCCGGGCGCCTTTCGGCGGTGCGCTTTAGCGATTGTTCATGCCTCCATTCTTCGATGTTGGCCTCGTGGCCGGACAGCAACACGGCAGGTACTTCGTGTCCTTCAAACACAAAGGGACGTGTATAGACGGGAGGAGCCAGCAGATCATCCTGAAAAGAATCCGTTAGGGCTGAGGTTTCGTCGTTTAGTACGCCGGGTACCAGCCGAATGATGGCGTCGGCCAGAACGGCCGCGGCCAATTCGCCTCCCGAAAGTACGTAGTCGCCAATGCTGATTTCTTTGGTAATGAATAAATCACGCACGCGCTGGTCTACGCCTTTGTAATGGCCGCAGAGCAAAATGAGATTTTGGGCTAAGGAGAGGGTATTGACGGTTCGTTGCTGAAGAAGCGCCCCGTCGGGAGTGAGGTAGATTACTTCGTCGTAGGAGCGCTCGGCCTGTAAAGTACGCAGGCAGCGGGCAATGGGTTCGATCTGAAGTACCATGCCAGCCCCGCCGCCAAAAGCGTAGTCGTCTACGGTGCGGTGTTTGGTGGTGGCGTAGTCGCGCAGATCGTGTACATATACTTCTACGTGCTGTTTGTCCTGCGCTCTCTTCAGGATCGAGTGGCCAAAGAAGCTATCCAGCAGCTTGGGTACGCAGCTAATGATGTCAATCCGCATCGTCTTCCTCTGGTTCTGCTTCCGCGTTGGGGTCCAGGTACACCTCCAGCAAGCCTTCGGGAAGGTTCACCAGCAGCTGCCGGTTGAGCCGATCGGCCCGAAGTACAATTTCATTCACCGTGGGAATAAGTACCTCTACGCCCTGGTATTCCATGGCAATCAGGTCCTGGGCGTTTTGGGCGTATACATCCTTTACCGTACCGAGCTCGCCCAGTTGCTGGTCCACTACCCGGTACCCCTGGATTTCGTGGTAATAAAATTGGCCTTCTTCCAGTGCCTCCAGGGTATCCAACGGCATATACAAGGCAGTACCTACGAGCGCCTGTGCCTTCTCGATGGTGTTGATATCCTCAAACTGCACAATGGCTTTGCTTTGTTTCTGGAGGTTGATGCGCTCCACGAAGTACGGCACCAGCTCCCCTTTGATCTCCACAAAAACGGAGTCCATTTCTTCGTACTCCTCGGGATAGTCTACATCCAGATGTATGGTCAACTCGCCTTTGGTGCCGTGGGTACGTACGATATATCCCAACAAATAGCAGCTATCGTGTGTCAATATTAGATCGATTGATTGATTTGGAGAATTGATTTGTAAAAAATAGGGGTCTGTACGGCTAACCGGCAGACCCCTATTTTATTAAGTACCCTTGAAGAAGTATTACTCAGCCGCAGGGGTTTCTTCCTCCGTTGCTTCTCCTTCGGCAGAAGCCGTATCTTCAGCCTCTTCAGCGGGTGCTTCAGGTGCTTCGTCAGCCGGAGGGGTGTTCTTCTTGATAATTGCCTCGGCACGGGCCTGGTTCGATTTACGCTCAGCATCCAGCTTGGCTTGTTTCTCGGCCTCTTTCTTCTGCGTCAAAGCATCCGTGCTCGATGTTACTTTACCTTCCTTCGCTTGCTTCCACTCCTCAAAACGGGCATCTGCCACATCCTGCGTGATAGCCCCTTTAATAACGCCTACCTGCAAATGCTTACGAAGCAATACGCCTTCGTGGTGCAATATGGAGCGAGCGGTATCCGTGGGCTGTGCGCCTTTCAATAACCAATCTACGGCTTTCTCAGACTGCAAAACTACGGTTGAAGGATTGCTATTGGGATCAAAAGTACCGATTTTCTCGATGAAACGACCATCTCGTGGTGCTCTGGCATCGGCTACTACGATGTCATACATCGCTAGTTTTTTGCGTCCACGACGCGCTAATCTAATTTTTACTGCCATTATGTTTGTTTTAAATGAAGGAACTCGTCCTTCGGGTTAAACAGGGTGCAAATGTACGTTATTTTCTTTATTCTGTGAAGCATACTTCATAAAAAAACGGGAGAGCATGACTGCCCTCCCGTTTTTTATATATCTATTTAGACTGGTACCGGGGTACTTTGCATTAAGGTCTGAAACCAGCCGGGTAGTTGGAACGAAGCGAATTCATCGGCAGGATTTTGATTTCTACCCGACGGTTAGCCTGGAGCCCTTCCACGGTGGTGTTGGGAGCAATGGGGCGAAACTCACCAAAGTGCTCCACAATGATACGGCTGGGATCCGCCAAGCCCGCCCGAATCAGGTACCGCTTGGCCGCTTCGACCCGGCGTTTCGAAAGGGCCATGTTGTAGCGGTCGGAGGCGCGGGCATCCGCATTACCTACCAATACAATGCGGCAGTTGGGACGCATATTCAACAACTCAACTACCTGGTTAAGGGTCGTTTGAGAAGTAGGGCGAATCACTGATTTGTCGGTATCAAATTCAATATTGGAGAACAGGGCCTCACATTCGTCTTTGGGCAAGTTGTTCCGGATGGCATCGGAGATGTACTTTTCCAGATCCATGGCTACCCCACCACCGGATACCACGCTGCCAGCGGGCGTGTTGGGCTCCTTGTCAAACAGATCGGCAACCCCGTCTCCGTCAGAATCCGTGTACAGGCGCGGATCAACGGGCTTGGGCATGTTGGCCTTTGCAATGGAATCGGCGTCATCCATGGTAGGGTTGTATGGCGGCGGGATCAGGGCGTTAGGATCGGCCCAACGCAGGTGGTAACGGCCCGAAGAGGCATCGTACTTTCCGTCTTTCGACATCACGGCATTTTTACCCAGCTTGTACGTAAGGGCAATGGCGCCGTAGCCCCATTTATCCTGCTTGGAATCGCCTTTGTGGAAGCCCCAGATTCCCGACTGTGAAGCGTAGTCGGTTACGCCCCCAACGGTAAGGTCTATTTTTTCGGTATTAACGTGGTTGATCGCAAAATCTACGCCTATATCAAAGCGAGGGGATAATTCGTAGTGAATGGCTAAACCCACCGGAACAACCCATTCGCGGGTATAGACCGATCCGTTGCGCTCCCAGGTACCGGCAGTTTTGGAGCTTCCTTCGGTATTGGTCTCAAACAGAAACGCGCCCGTATTCAGGTCGTAGAGCTTGCTGTGAAAGTACATCACCCCAAAACCGGCGTGCGCATCAAACTTCCAGCGGCGTAGCTTATTGAAACCAAATAAAAGGCGGTTTAGGTTGACCGTACCGTCGAGGGTAGCCTGGATGAACGAAGGACTGTTGAAGTATACGTCATAGCTGGTCACCACACGCGTCTCAGGATTCATCCCTTCGACGCCGCGCTTGGAGCCGGTGAGGTTACCGTTCCAGCCGGTAAGCTGTATCCCAAAGAGTGGCGTTAGCTGTTTGTTGATAGAAAGACCAAACCCTCCCGTGACATTTTCTCTCTCGCCTCGTTTGAAGTCATATTGACTCAAATCTCCAAAAAAGCGGGTTAGTCCTCCGTAGCCGGTAATGGACCAAGTATTCATCTTATTGGGACCTTCGTAGGAACGATTCTGGGCCAGAGCGTCCGTTGCAATAAGAGAAAGGCAAATCAAGGCAACGTAAAGGTTCTTTTTCTTCATGAGGAAACACCAGTTATGTGGTTCAATAGTTCAAACTTTACTAACAACTTAAAATTAAAAATACCGAAATAAAAATAAGCCTGTAAGCCGGATTCTGTATTCCAGTCCTTTTTGCAAAGGGCCGGAATTTCTATCATTTGTCTAGGACTCCGGTCACCCGGAGCCTCTAACGACCTACCCGTACTGAGGTTTTACAACGATTAGAAGTAAAAACTGGAACGAGCCGCCCCAAACTCAGTACTTACTTGGTCTTTCAGCCCGTAAGGTTTACCTCGCTTCCGGCGTCACCGCCGGAACGGTGGTCTCTTACACCACCTTTTCACCCTTACCCGGCACAAAATATCATGCCAGGCGGTATTTTTTCTGTGGCACTGGCTGTCAGCTTATCGTCACCAATCCGCTGCCTTCCCGTTAGGAAGTACGGTGCTCTGCGCTGTCCGGACTTTCCTCTCCGGCCTCTGCCGGAGCGATAGAACGACTTACTCTATTTCGGTTTGGCTACAAAGCTAACAAATACTTTGCTTTGATTGGTAGGTAATTTAGCATAAAAAATAAAAAAACACAGGCTTTTTACCCATTTAGGGTACTTTTTTTTGGTGCGCTCAGAGCAACCCTTCGATCCGTATATTGACTTTCCCGGTGGCAAATACCACGGCATAAATGTGTTCGGGCGTGAGGTATACTTTGTCGGGAAGTACCTCATTCAGCGTTCCCCTGAGCTCAACGCCATCCGCCAGTTTGCGTCGGCTGAGCGTTTGCTGAATGCCCTTTTTGGCTTCTTCCATCTGTTCTCCCAGCGGAAATACCATTTGCTTTTCCATCATTCGGGCAAACTTCCCCTGCAAGAGCCAATTGGCCGTTTTAAAGATTACATTTCGGGTATCCAGGTCGTAGTCAAGGTCATGCAAGGAGAGCATCTTCGTGTCGGGATCGTAAGTGGGGGTACCTTTCAGGTAGATAAACCCATTAAGGCTGCCTTTGAGCCCGGCCTTAATGACTAACTTTTCATTTTGGCCAAACAACGCGATGCTCGTCACTTCCACTGCATAACGGCCATCCATAAAGGCAAACTGTTTGCCCACAAAATTGGCTTCCGCCAAACGAGCGGCTTCCGCGTAGCTGATCAGGCTGATCAGCCCTACCTTGAATTCGGCGGGGATTTTTTCTACTACCCGCAAGGGAGGTAGCGGGTCGGTCTTGAGGAGCGGCTTCACGCTCGACGTAATCGTTTGGGTGTAGCCTTTGATGCCAATGGACGTACGAAGTACCCCGCTGCGCGCCAGCAGTGGCGTCATGAGTATCTGGTTGGGAAGTACCACCAGCCAGGTATTGTACTCCTCTGACATCAGCACCGGGTTGTGCGCCAGGTCCCAGGCTTGCTGCACGTATTTACGCAGCTCAATGGCCTTACCGACTTGCTCATCAATGGCCTGGGTGATTTTATCCGAGTTTCGGTTCAGCAATCGGCTGACCATCCCTTTGATGGGAATATTGAAGCCCGAGACCTTGATGGAAGGCTCGCTGATCCAATCGTAGCTGTCTACATGGGTCGTGGTGAGCATGCGCCAGTCCGGCGAAACGCTTACTTTGGAAATAAACCGCAGCCGAACGGCAAATTCGGTATCTTTATAGCCCGACATGGTAAATCCCATCGGGCTGATTTTATACCCGGCACTGACCCATATTTTCAAAGGTACCTCAAACAAGAACGTAGAATCCAACGCCTGAACTTTGATGTCACTGAGCTTCCAAATTTTGGCTTTCAGGTTGTCCTGGCCGTCGTCTTCGTAGCTATTATCCTCGTAGATAAGCCCTTTCAGCTGAGCGTTAATCTGCTTCTCCAACTCCGCAATGGGCATCTCAACGGGTACATTGAAGGTCGACAAGTACTTTTCGTTCTGAATCTGCATATCCGAATAGAGGTATTTTTCGGCCGGAGCCGAAGGCTGGGAAGTCTTTTTGGGGGTACATTGACCCAGCAGCAAGAGTCCGCACAGCGCCAGCAGGCACCATCGGCGCTTACTTAATTTTAACGAGGGTTGCTCCGTAGCCAAATTTCTCTTTTTGAGCGTCTTGATAGTACTGTACATGTTGGTGTTGCCCCAGGCGGCGGTGCAGTTCTGAGCGGAGCACGCCATTGCCTACTCCGTGAATAAAGGTCATTTCGTCCGCCCCGCCCGCGATGGCCTGCTCGAGCTGCTGTTCAAACGTTTTCAGTTGAATGGTGAGTATCTCTTCTTTGGGGAGCTTGGCGTACTCGGGGAGTAATTTTTCAATGTGGAGGTCCACCGTAGTAGGGGCAGTTACCGGGCGGCTCGGGGGTACTTTGAGCGGCTCGGGAGAAAGCATCCGCTCGCGGAGCTCCTGGGGCGAAATGTTTCCCGCCGGGGCGGCCACTTCGCCGTCCTCATCCAGCTGATACACATAGGCTTCCTTGAGCAGTACCGGTGCCTGGCTTTTCTTTTTGTAGAACGACTGCGCCCGGCACTTGATCCGTTTTAGGAAAGGGGCCCTGGCGGTGAAAGTACCTGGCCGGAAGTGAAGTACCTGGAAGTCGAAGGTAGGCCATTGCTCAAAATCCTTGATGAGCAAGTCGCTGATTTTCTGGGAGCTTCGGGCGTTCAAAGTACCCCCCACCAGGCCCTGATGGGTACCTTCGTGATCGCTAGCAGCCACAAAAGGAAGCAGCCAGTCGGTATTATTAACCAGGTGTACCGTGAGCTCGCGGTCGTTGATGGGCACAAATACCAGGTAGATTCCTTTTTCGGCAAAAGAACCCGCGGGCCGGGGTGCCGCCCCCGAGCGAGGCACTATCTTATCCTTTTCTTCGGCCTTCTTCATTCGCTGCCCTTCCATCGGCGACACCAGCACTACTTCGTGCCGCATGGCCGGGATCCGAAAGCCGTCTTCAATCTCTATCTCAACCTGATTCCCCGGCAGGAATCGGGAAATAATTCCCTCTTCGCGTCCGTGTACCAGCCTTACTTTATCCCCAATGTTCATAATTTAATAAAAGTTAAGCGCGAAAGATTCGCTACTAAAAATACAAAGGTCTGAATCTCAGGCCGTGCTTACTTACTTCCAGCGCCGGGGCGGGTACTTTCAAGGTATTCAGTAACAACCCCAGCGTGCGCACAAATTTACGCCGGGATTTGATCTTAGTGAAATCCACGTCTAGCGAAAGGTAGTACTGGCGGTAGGGTACAAACCCCAACTCGGTACTTTTGCCTACCTCGGCGGCCACCATGTCGTGAATGCCGTAGCCCAGCGAGAAGCACAGCCAGCCGGGCCACTTGGACCCGGGCGCAAACGAGCGGGGACTCGCCGAAAACCAGTAGGTCTGTCCGTTGTAATCTTTCAGCCAGCGCTCCGACCAGCTACTTCCCAGCAACTCAGGGCGTTCGGCGGCCAGTGGCGTGTGGTGAAAAGAAAATTTGGGATGGATGCGAATCTCGTCCCAAAGTGCGTACTGCCCCATAAATAGCGTCGGACCTAGTACATTGGCTACCATGTCGCTGGGCGAAAATCCGTAATCCGGGGCAAAGCCATCGAGAATTTCAATGGGGGTCATGAAGAAAAAACCCGACAGCGCTCCGTAAAAAATAGCCTGCTTTTTGCTGATACCCGTTAATTTATATAACTCCGCAGTGAGTAGGGAAATCTGATAAGCGGTGTAAAGATGCCCCAACTTGTCCAATTGTTTCCACTCGTGGGCATCATCTGCTACCGAAAAACGCGTTGCCGGGTTCTTGTACCACGACTTACTCAGCCCGTATAGGGTACCTGTATACAATACCGTTTGTACCGCAAACAGCCCGTGCAGCTGGCGGTAGTTAGGCCGGGTGGGCTCCGTAGAGTCAGCGGGCCAGGAGGTCGCCTTGCCAACCTGGGCCAGGAGTATTCCACCCATCAGAATTAGCCTGCTCGCCGTTTTAACGCCCACCATGGCTTAGTAGCTCCCGCTGTATTTACGCAGCCCCCACTCCGTCGCTGCCAGCAACACCAACAGGAAAAACAGCCATTTCAAATGAATGAGCTCCACCATCTCTTCGGAGCTGTCAAGGCGGTCGGGAGGGCGCGAGGTAGTCATGAGCTGCGCCAAACTACCCAGGGTATTCGGCTGTAAAAACTGCCCTCCGCTCCGGCTGGCCAATTCCCGTAATAGTCCAAAATCGGCCGTTGTATTCAGCGCTTCCAGGTCCACATCACGTACCACAAATTGACCACTAACCTGCTCCTGCCCGCCGCGTAGCGAGGTACTGGCGCGGTAGCGGTAAACGCCCTCATTCAGGCCGCTTATTTCAAACCGCGGGTTGTCGGCGGTGTGGGTGTAGTTGTAGGTGAGGGTTTTTCCTTTTTCGTCGGTAATATCCAGACGTACCTCCTGGCCGTAAATTTTTTCGTAGATGTCGTTGTAAATCTCCGTCTGGAAAACGACCCGTTCGCCGGCATCAAACTCGTTGTTGATGGGGTACACCCGGAACTTGCGCTTGTCTTCTTTGACCGAAATAAGTTGAATGACTTTTCGGAACAGCTCATCCACCACATCCTGCTTTTCGGTAAGGGCGTATTCTTCCTGCCGCCACTGCCAGAGCCCCTCCCCTGCCAGCAAGGCAATCTTGCGCTCACCGGAGGTATTCAGTACCAACAACGGCTTCGTGGTGGCTACGCTACCTACCCGCTGGTACAGCACTACCTCGCTACCGGGAGCCAGGCGGTACTCCCCAAACGGTACCGACAGCGGCGGCAGCCGCTCCAGGAGCGACAGCCGTTCGGCGTCGAGGTTCAGTAATTGGAAAGAGGCGTTAAAGCGTCCCGTCACTTTATCAAATTGCCCTGGATTGGCCGCAATCTGCAGGCCCCGGCTCTGGGCGCTGGCCGAGGCCGCTGCTGACTGGTTACCGAGAATAAAAAAGGCGGGGGTATTCTTTTGTAGCAATCGGCGCACGAGCTCGTTTCCGGCCCCGGACACATCGGGTAGTTGGTGAAAAATGATCAGGTCGTAGGACTTCTCAAGTACCTCGTTTAGGTTAGTGGAAGCCGACAGGGAACGAACATCCAGTTCGTAGTTTTCATTTTGTTCAATGATACTCCGCAGCGCTTTCACGTCAGGATGCGGGGCCAGGGCCAGCAGCAGAATTTTTTCCCGGCCGTCGATCACGTCAATGTATACCTCGCGGCGGTTGTTGCGGGCCGAATGTTCACCCGAAACGTTCGCCGTTTCTACGGTATAATGTTGTACCCCTTTCTGGCTAGAGGAAGTAGTAAAGGTATAGGAGCCAAAGAAGTCGTTGCGGTTGATGACCACGTTTTGGGTGGCGATCACGCGCCCACCCTGCCGGAGCGAGAGCGTGGTACTTCGGCCCGCCAGGCCCGTCGCCGTAACGTCCACCATCACCGGGAACTCATTGCCCATGTAGGCTACCCGGTTGGCGGTCACCGCCCGGAGCTGCAGATCGCGCTTGGCCACGGTGTCTCCCACCGCTACGGTATGAATCCGGAAAGGGTAGTTGCCGTAGGTAGGTGAGATCCCCTGGTTCACGATCCCGTCTGACACCAGTACGACGTCCGTGAGGTTACGCCCCTCAAAATTGCTGCGTACCGTATTGAGCAGTCCCGAGAGATTGGTAACCTTCTGGTCAAATTTTACGGAGTCCGTCGCTTCCAGTTCCTGGCGGCTGTCCAGGGTTTGGGTACTTACCTCGTAGCCATTGGCCGTGAGCTGCCGACGAAGTTCTTCCAGCGCGCCGAGCGCCTCTTGTCCCGGCTGTGCCATCGATTGCGAGTTGTCAATGGCCAGGACAATCTTGGCCTTGTCGACGTTGGTTTCGGTGGTTCTGAGCAAGGGGCTCAGCAGTAAAAAACAGATCAAAGCCACTAAAATCCCGCGCAGCGAGGCTAAAAAAATATTGAGTCTTTTACTCCACGAGGGGTGCGGCTGGTACAAAAAATACGCGTAGGCCGCACCGGCCAATAGGCAGAGTACAATAAACCAGGGGGAAGATTGAAAGAAAAGTTCGGATCGCATGGATGAGGCGTAGGTCTCGGAAAAGTCGGGTTTGGTTAGGAATGGCTCCGACAAGATACAACCATAACGCATAAAACCCTACCGGTGGTTTTCAGGACCGTAAATTTCCGTCCCAAAAACCACCGTATTCGCCCAGAATGAAGCAACATGTCGACCAATCCTACGGCCTAGGTAAGCATGCCGCCGTCTACCTGAAGTACCTGCCCGGTAATGTAGCGCGACAAATCCGACGCCAGAAAAATACAGGCATCGGCTACCTCTTCGGGCTGACCGCCCCGCTTCATCGGGATCGACTGCTTCCACTCGTCCAGGGCTTTTGCTTCGAGGGCGTCGGTCATTTCGGTTTCAATGAAGCCCGGTGCTACGGCGTTGGAGCGGATGTTGCGGGAGCCCAGCTCCAGTGCTACCGACTTGGTGAAGCCAATGATCCCCGACTTGGAAGCCGCGTAGTTGGCTTGCCCGGCATTGCCCCGGATTCCTACCACGGAGGTCAGGTTGATGATCGATCCGGTTTTGGCGCGCATCATGGTTTTGATGGCCGCCTTCGTCAGGTTGAAAACCGATTTTAGGTTTACGGTAATGACCGTATCCCACTGCTCTTCGCTCATGCGCATCAGCAGGCCGTCTTTGGTGATCCCCGCGTTATTGATGAGCACGTCCAGCGTACCGAAGTCTGCTACTACCTGGCTTACCAGGGCGTCGGCGGCCTGGAAATCGGAGGCGTCGGAGCGGTACCCTTTGGCCTTGATCCCGTACTGCTCCAGCTCGGCCACCAGTGCCTCGCCTTTTTCAACGCTGGAAAGGTACGTAAAGGCCACGTGAGCCCCCTCCTGCGCAAACCGCAGGGCAATGGCGCGGCCAATCCCGCGCGAAGCCCCCGTAACGAGGGCTACTTTATTTTCTACTAGTTTCATGAAGTTGGATTACTCAACAATTACTTTCCGGGGCCAAAAGTAAGCGATTAGCCCGTAGTGCGCAAAAATATGGAGAAGTACCCTTTGTAAGTACCTCATCAGCAGAGTATAAAACTAAACCTATTTTCCGTTCATTGTTCCTATTCCTATGCTCAATCCAGTTTATCAAAAAGAAAACTCGCCGCAAGAAAATAACGCTATCGAACGCCGTATAACTACGGACGACGAAGTGAAGCTCTACAATGCTATGGTAGCTCTGAAATACGATAGAAAAATGGTGGACGCCTACTTTGGTTTGGTGGGCGACATGCTAGTTGAGCTGGATATTCCTCCTACCTCCAATAAAATCGCAATGACGATCAGGAAAGACCTAATAATGCCTGTCTCCATCGGGCAAAGATATGTCATTCGCCCCGGGCAGAAAGGAAACATTGGGTTGATTATGCCTCTGGAATTTAAAGAAATCATAGAAGATTATCCCGTTGCTGAAACCGAAGATAGCTATTTTTATAGCCAAGGTACCCAGGTGGCTTTATGGGTTAATTTCGCCATTCACTCGGCTGATGAGCTAGACTCACTAGTGGTGAACTTACGGAAAAGTGCCGTTCAAAGTGAACTTTTAAGAACCAAAATCTCTGGTTTTAGAAAGTACCATAATCCTGCTTACTATAAAGCTTGTATTGATAACGATTACCGACGAGGATTACTCTTGGGAAATAATCAACAGGGTACCTAATGGGTTAATCATAAATTGAAAATCAACGAACCAAAGCATAATTGGACGTAAAATTCAGACTACATCCTTAGTGTGATTCCTCTGGAATCAGCCTCCTGATCGCGTGTCGGCTTTTCTATAAACGTGGGATTTCTCCGAAATCCGGTGATACAGCCAACTATCTCCTCAGCGGAGGCTACAGAATACCACCTTCGAAAGTACCCTAGGTGCCCAGGAAGTACCTTCTTGCTTTCTCGAAAGTACCCCTTTTTTTAACCAAGATATTCAAAACAATTTCGGCTGGCTCTTCTCCGTACTGCGGCTGGCGGTTTGGGTCAGGATTTCGCGGGCGTTGTGGATTACGGTTTCCGACGGGCGACGCCCCCCGATCATCTGGGCAATCTCCATCACCCGCTCTTCCAGCGTCAGCTTTTTAATGCGGCTGACGGTCCGGGCGGCGGAGTGGTCTTTGTACACAAAGTAGTGCGCCTCCCCCTGCGCGGCAATCTGGTGCAGGTGCGTGATGGCAATAATCTGGTGATTGTGGGCCATGTGGTGCATCATATCCCCCATTTTGATGGCTATTTCGCCCGAAACGCCCGTATCAATCTCATCAAAAACAATGGTAGGTAGTTTGCGTTTATCGGCCAGGATGTACTTGATCACCATCATGAGCCGCGAAAACTCCCCGCCCGACGCCACGTTGCGCAGCTCTTGCGGACGAATGCCCTTATTGGCACTAAAGAGAAACGAAATAAAATCGACGCCATCGACCGTGGGCGCTACTTCGGCCACCTCGATGGACAGGCTGGCGTTGGGCATTCCGAGCTCTACCAACCAGCGGCAAATCTCCTGCTGAATGGACTTGGTAACTGCCTTGCGGGAAGCCGAGAGCTTCCGAGCGCTCTGGAGCATGCGTTCCTGGGCTTTGTCGGCAGCAGTTTGGGCTTTTACCAGTTCATCGTCCAGGGTAAGTACCTTGCTCACCTTGGCTTCCAGCTCCTCCTGCAAGGCCACCAACTCCGCCACGCTCCGTGCCTGATGTTTTTGTTGTAATTGATAAATCAGGTCCAGCCGGTCGCGAACGATCACGCTGCGTTCGTCGTCTACTTCAACCTGGCTGCTGGAGGTACTTATCTCGTCGGCCAGGTCGCGCAGTTCGATCAGGCTACTCTGCGCCCGCTCCCGCAGCACCGTATATTCATCAAACAGTCTGCTGGCTTGGTTGAGGCTTCCAATGGCCGCTTTGAGTAGCTCCAGTACCGACTGCTCGGGGTTTTCCAGGTACTCATAGGCCAGTTGGAGCCGTTCCTTGATCTCCACCGCATTTTCGAGCAGGGTGAGCTCCCGCTCGAGCAGCTCCTGCTCTTCGGCCTGTAGGTTGGCGTTGGCCAGCTCCTGGTATAGAAAGTTATTGTAGTCAAATTCCTTCCGCATACGGTCGGCCTGGGCCTTCAGCTGGTCGTAGGCCTCGCGGGCCTGCCGGTGGGCGCGGTAGTCGGTACGGTACTTTTTTAGCAAAGCGTCGTTGGTGGCGTAGGTATCCACTACCTGCAGTTGAAATTCGTTGTTGCCCAGCAAAATGGAGTCGTGCTGGGAGTGGATGTCCATGAGCTGGTTGGTGACGCGCCGCAACGTTTCCAGGTTTACGGGGGTATCGTTCACGAAAGCCCGGGATTTGCCGGCGGGACTGATTTCGCGCCGAATGATGCAGTGCTGGGAAAAATCCAATTCTTCTTCCTCAAAGAGGTGCTCTACGGCGTAGCCTGAGACGTCGTAGGTACCTTCAATGATGCATTTTTGGCTGGGGTCATACAGCGATTTGGTGTCGGCGCGGTTTCCGAGCAACAAACCAATCGCACCCAGCATGATGGACTTGCCCGCGCCCGTTTCACCCGTAATGATGTTCAGGTGCGGGTCGGGTGACAATTCCAGGTGCTCAATCAGAGCGTAATTCTTAATCAATAGATTTGCAAGCATGAAAGAAGTGTCATTGAGTACAGGACAGAGGGACTAAAAACAATCTTTCCCCTCCGAAAAAACCACTCCATTTAGAAAATAAAAAACTCGCTCGGGGCCCGGCAGGACGAACGCTTTTCCCTTGCGAAGTTAGCTAACAATTCTAACATTTTGGGCCAGGCGGGCCTTCAGAAAACAGGAAAGAATTAGTAAGCCTAAAAGGTACTTCTTTGGTCGTAGATAATGGTGTCGATGTCGGCCAGAGGAATGGTATGCCGGTGGTCGCGGGCATCGCGGAGGCTAAGGCTGCCCTCGGCGCAGGAAACGAGCTCTCCCAGGTGCGTATGACCGCTGTAAAGTACCACGTGGAGTACGTACCCGTTGAGTTTAGGTAGCCGCAGGGCCAGGTCAGGAGCAAAGAGTCGGGTTAAGCGTTTTCCCATAGAAGCAGGCGCCAAGGTACTTTCAGGGTACTTGCGCAAAGTACCTTTACTGAATCAGTTTTTGGTAAAGTTGGGTTTTGGCCGGGTCCAGCGCCGAGAGCAGCGTGTAGGCCTGCTGCCGTTCTTCCGGGCTGGCTTCGCGCAGAACGCTATACAACTCCTCCGACTTGGCATCAAAGAACGAGTTGATCATGATAGAGCCCGGCCGAAGCTGGGCTACCTGCCGGAGCGTCAAGAGCATCTCCAGCGCGTGCTGGCGGGCCTGTCCGGGGGTTTCGGTGGCGGTGTCCAGCCCCAGGCGGTGGTAGTTATACAGGCCTTCGCGGAAGGGAATAAATTGCTGGCTCATGAGGTTTTCGATCAGCCAGTACCGGTTGCGGTTGTCGCCTTTCGAGTCCCAGGCCTTCACATTCGGAGAGGCATTCCGAGCCAGCGTTGCGAGGTTAAAGGCGCGCTGCATGTAGTTACTTCCGCCCTGTTTGCTAAACGAATCGTAGTCGAGCGCCAGGGCAACGTAGGCGTAAAAAGCCAGCGTAAAGGGTAGTTCGTCTGTGTAGTTGTTCTCGTTAAAGAACATGGGGTTGTTGGGAAGGTACGTAAAAGCAAAGTTGCGGTCTACGTAGGTAAACAATATAGACTCATAGGTGGAGTTAAAAACGGGCCGCGTCACGATCAGCTGGGCATTGGCCTGGAAACTACCCTGAGTACCTGAGCTCACCAGGTTGATGTTGAGCTTCACCTTCACCCGCTCTTCGTTGGCAAACTGGTCGTTGGTAAAACGGGTCGTGTTCATGAATTCCTGAATGTAGGTATTCAGCTGGCTCATGGACTGAGCGTCGGTTTTCTGCTGGGCTACCAGCTGGTCGTAGTTAAGACTTACCGTACAGTTCAGTTCCTGGGCCCGCAGTACCGGCCCAAAAAGGCTGAGCCCCAGAAGTACCCACCACGTAGCTTGTTTTTTCATACTTCACTCCACCTTTGTACTATGATTTCCAGAATATCCTGGGCGGCTTCCTGCTTTGATTTAAGCTCAAAATGCCGAATTCGCTCGTCTTTCTCAATAACGGTAATTTTGTTGGTATCGTGCGCAAAGCCCGCGCCAATATCATTCAGTGAATTCAAGACGATGTAGTCCAGGTTTTTTTCCTGCAACTTCCTCATGGCGTTGGGGAGCTCATGGTCGGTTTCCAGGGCAAAGCCCAGCAGGAGCTGATGCGCTCGCTTGCGGGCTCCCAGGGTAGCCGCAATATCCACCGTTTTCAGCAGCGGCAGGCTCAGGGTATCTTCTTTTTTCTTGATTTTTTTGTCGGCCACCTGCGCCGGGCTATAGTCAGCAACGGCGGCGGATAGCAGAGCCAGGTCCGTTTCAGGAAAGTACCCTTCCACCGCCTCAAACATCTCCCGGGCCGACTTCACCTTGACGAGCCGAATCGCGGGATCGGGTACGGCCAGGGCGGTAGGACCGCTGACGAGCGTAACCTGCGCACCGGCGTAGGCAAAGGCCTGCGCCAGGGCGTAGCCCATTTTTCCCGTCGAGTGGTTACTCAGGTACCTTACCGGGTCAATGGCTTCCTGGGTAGGCCCGGCCGTAATGAGCACGCGCTTACCCACCGCTACCGGACGCCGCGCAAAATGCTGGTGAAGTACCCCCACGATCGCCTCCGGCTCGGCCATGCGGCCGTCACCCACCAGGCCGCTGGCTAGCTCGCCGTGGCCAGCGGGCAGCACCGTATGGCCGTCAGAAGCCAGGCTCGCCAGATTTCGGCGCACTGCCGGATGCTGGTACATATCCAGGTCCATGGCGGGAGCCAAAAAAACGGGACAGCGGGCCGAAAGGTACACCGCCGAAAGCAGGTCGTCACTCAGGCCCTGCGCGCATTTGGCCAGCGTATGGGCCGTAGCTGGCGCTATGACCAGCGCGTCTGCCCAGAGCCCCAGCTCCACGTGGTTGTTCCAGGTACCGGTTTCAGGATTGGCGTAGTGGTACAGCACCGGGCGTTTGGACAAAGTACCCAGCGTCAGCGGTGTAATAAAGGTACGGGCAGCTTCGGTCATCAACACCTGTACGTCAGCGCCTTCTTTGATCAGAAGCCGCACCAGAAACGCCGATTTATAGGCAGCAATGCTGCCCGTTACGCCCACTATTATTTTTTTTCCTCGTAGGTACAATGGACTAGCTGGTTTAGAGTACGCTCAAAATTGGCAGTAAGCTATCCGGCCCAACCCAGTCTGTACGCTGCCTAGCTCCCCCCTTACTATAAAAGTAGCCGTACAAACGCTGACTGGGTTCGTACGGCTAGAATTGGTTGGTTGACGCAAAGCGCTTAAATATCCTCTTCCGTCTCGCGGTAGCTGAAGTACGTTTTGCCCTCCATAAACTCGTCGATGGCGGTACTTCCGGCTTTGGGCATGCGCTCGTAAAATTTGGAAATCTCGATTTGCTCGCGGTTTTCAAAGACCTCTTCCAGGTTGTCTACCCCCGACGCAAACTCCGCCAGCTTGTTGTTGAGTTCTTCCTTCATCTTGCTCGAAATCTGCCGGGCTCTTTTGGATATTACCGCTACTGATTCGTAGAGATTGCCCGTTACGGCCGCTATTTTATCCGTGTCACGGGTTACAATTGATGGATTCGTTGCCATAGTTTATTTAGTGGTTACTACTATCTATATCGTATATTTCAAAAGGAGGCACTGCTTACTTCAACGACGACGAGGCCGCAGAGGTAGTTATTTTGGTAGGCTTCGTAGCCGGATCGCCCTGCTTTTCTCTCAGCTCCTGACGGGTCTTTTCCAGCTCCGCAATGCGCGTCAATTCTTTCTGGCTGTCGTCGTAGAGCCTTTCGGCATCACGCCCAAATTTGCTCTCGGGGTACTTATCGACAAAGGCCTGGTAGTACTTAAGTACATCCTGGTACCTTTCTTTTTGTTTCTGTGGCAGGCTACTTTTGGATAAATTGTACTGGGCGTCTACCCTTAGGTAAGCCAACTCTTCGTTGTACTTCGAATCAGGGAAATCCGTCTGGAAGTTCCCAATGGATATGACGGCCGATTTGAGTGAGCCCAGGTTAAAGTCACTGATCTTGTAGTACAGCTTGGTTTTTTCGTAGGCTTTCAGCTCCAGCTTGTTGCGCAGCTCCATGATGTAGCGCGTACACTCTTCCCGAAAGGGACTCTCCGGGTAGGTATTGATAAAATCCTGCATGGCCGAAATGGCCGTCATGGTGCTGGCCTGGTCCAGGCTATGCGGGGCAGAGTCCTTGTAGAGCGAATAGGCCTGCATGTACAGGGCCTCGTGGGCGTAGTCGCTACGAGCGTAGGTATCGTAGAACTTCTTGAACAGATACTGGCTCATGTTGTACTGCCCCTGTTGGTACTGGGTGTAAGCGTAGTAAAACTGCGCCATCTCCGACTCGGTTCCTCCTTTCAGCAGGGGAATTAACTCTTCGAAAAGTATCCCGGCCCGGTAAAAATCGCCCTTTTTGTAATAGTTAAGGGCCGCCTCGTACTTTTGCTCGTCGGTGCCGGTTTTCTGCAACTTGGCAAACTTACCGCACGAAGAAAGGAGCAGTACCGCCACCAGCATGGGGAGATAGCGAAAAAGAATGTTTTTATGCATAGGGCTGCAAAGATAATAAAAAAGCTACTCCATCCATAACGAATGCGTAGCTTGTAAAGTATGAAGTAGGAATCTATTGCTGATGGCGAACAAGCATCTTTTTGGTAGCTACTTTTTTGCCTTCTACGGCGAGTTGGTAAAAATAAATTCCGGAAGGCATTTCGCGGGTATTGACCCGTAATTTACGGTCCGTCCGATCCAAAGCATACTCGGCAACCGAAGAACCCAGCACATTATAAAATATAATCTTGGCATCCCGCACCGACGCATTAAGGGTATAATCTACCTCGGCATACTCACTGGCCGGGTTGGGGTAAATGTTGGATACTGTGATACGCTCGCTGGAATAAAGGTGCTCTTCGATGTGCCCCTGCGCTTTTTCTTCAAACCCCGGACTGCGACGCTCACGGGCATCTACCGTGGCTAACGCCGACGACACTTCACGTACCGTTGGCTGGGGTGCCGTTGACGCGCTGGCAAACAGCAACGAGCGGTAGTAGCTGGTAAGTGCCTGGGGCTTTTGTAGCGAAAGTGGCTTGTACTCAAGTACCGAAGGTTGGCGCACCAGCGACGGGCGATCAAAGCCCACGGGCTGTTTTTGGTAAGCAATGTTCAAACGACTGCGACTGGTGGCCGTCGTTTGTGCCTGAGCTACTGCTAAGCAGGCGGTTAAAAGAATATATGTACAAAGTATAATTCTCTTCATGGCATTGGTTAGTAGAAATTGGTCTTTTTTCCCGGCAGGAAATCCCCAACTATTAAGATTCACAAAAATATACAGAAAAAATTGGACTATCAAAATTTATTGTATAAACGGCAATAAATTTTTATTACTGGTAATATATACTATAAATTTTATGCCAGGTACTACTGAAATGTAAAGTACTTACAAAAATAAACTCCTGAGACAGAAGAAGGTTTTGCAATTACCTAATGATTTGACTCGGCGCAAGTCGGGCTTTGGCCGTTTCTTTGCTTGCTTCCTTCTTCTCTTTGGGCTCCGGCGGAGGTACTTCCTCCTGCCAGGTGACCTGGGCGCGGGTCGGCTTTTCAGTCACCCGCCAGTTAAACCCTTCCAGCTGTCGCTGGGCGGAGGTAATGAACTGGGGCGGAATTAGTTTCCCCTCGGGCCGTCCAATGAACGCAATGCGCTTGACGCGGTTCTGCAAAAACTGCAGGTTCATTTTGGCGCATTCCACCCGGTTGAGCCCGATCAGATTCAGGTCGTCGCCGATGGCGTAATACGCACTTTGCCCGTTTCCGTCCACCAGTACCTGCCGCAAACTACTCGTGGTATCAAACAACGCGTTGATGGTACGGCCCTTTACCTGGTTGTGCTGCCTCACCAGCGTGTCTTCGGAGATCACGAACGAATTGCTCCTCAACAGCATCCGATTCAGCTTATTATTCACCAGAAAAGCGCTGATCGTATCGGCCTGCATCTGGTTGTTATCACTCCATAAAATAGGATTCCGAAAAAACAGCACCGTGGAGTCCTGCGTATTGTACACAATGGAGTCACACTTACCCTGAAAATCGGATTTAAAAATATAAACATTCTTATTTCCGATCAGGCGCTGGGTACTGTCCAGCTGGTTCTCAAAGCGGTACAAGGTATCCGCCCGAATAAACAGCGTATCTTCGGTTACGATGCTGCGCACCACGGCGTGGCCGTATACCTTGGAAAACCCCTCCTCTTTTCGGTACAAGCCCACGTCACCCGTCAGGAGCGTGTTGTCTTTTTTATCAAGAATCTCCACGTCGCCCCTCGCAAATCCCCGCTGACCATCGTAGGAGAGCGAGTCGCCCGTAAGGGTATAGGATTCATTCTCGACGCTGGTACGGTTATCAAAAATCGACTCACTCGTCTCGGTATTATACCGGCCTCGCTTGGCTACGATGGTACCATCCTTATTCACAATTTTAGTGGCTCCGTTGAAGTATGACCACTTCGTTAAGGAGTTGTACACCAGCGTGTCGGTGGTCAGTGTGTACTTTTGGTTGACCAGCTTTACGTCCCGGTAGTAGGTAAAGATCTTCGTGCGCGTGTCGTAAATTCCTTCTTTACTGGTCAGGACATTTTCCTTATCTACCGTGCGGCCGGGAAAGGGGTACCTGGCTATCCCACCGGCCATGTCGTATTCGAGGCGGCGGGACGTAAGGGTACTTTTGCTGTCTTTGAGGACGGCCCTCCGGCCCGACATAATGGCCAGGCGCGTATTGCCGTAGTAAAACAGCGTGTCGCCCGTCACGGTGATGGTATCGCCCTGCACGATTTTCACGTTGCCGTAGGCCTCG
The DNA here is from genome assembly GCF_014202275.1 of Rhabdobacter roseus. Taxonomy (GTDB): domain Bacteria; phylum Bacteroidota; class Bacteroidia; order Cytophagales; family Spirosomataceae; genus Rhabdobacter; species Rhabdobacter roseus. The sequence goes on from NZ_JACHGF010000003.1 coordinate 68,917, forward strand.
ATGAGGTTGGTACTTACGTTATGGATGGCCAGGTCACAGTACAGGATCGAGCCCTGATGCCGAAACCGGACGTTGTTCACCACGCGCCGAATTTCCAGGCCGTTTTCGTTAAAAATCACCAGGCTGTCAGAGCCGGGTAGTAGCTCCACTTTTTCGGTCGGGGCCGCGGGGCGCTGGGCCCAGGCGATGGACGAAGCAAACAAGAAAACAAAGAACGTCAGAACCTTCATGGCCTCTTTGACCTTAATGATTCCCCATCGTTTAAAAAGGTTGCCTGCCAGGGCGAATATTTTTTCGTGCTTCATGCAACGGCGGTTTCTCACTACCTTTGATCTACGTTAATGACTCTTACGCAAAAATACAGCAATAATGTTGCAGCCGGGTATGCTGGATGCTTTTTTAACCTTTATTAACGAAAACCAACTGCCGCTGTCGGGGACCAAAACCCTCCTGGCGGTGAGTGGCGGGGTGGATTCGGTGGTACTGGTGGACCTGTTTCAGCAAGCGGGCTTTCGTTTCGGGATTGCCCACGGCAACTTCGGGTTGCGCGGAGCCGAGTCGGACGGCGATGAGCAGTTGGTACGGCAGCTGGCCGAACGGCTCAAGGTACCTTTCCACGGCACGCAGTTTGCTACCCAGCAGAAGGCCGACGCCGAGCGTATATCCATCCAGATGGCCGCCCGCGAGCTGCGTTACGCCTGGTTTGAGGAGGTACGGCAGCAGCACGCCTACGACTACCTGGCCACCGCCCACCACGCCAACGACAACCTGGAAACGGCCCTGCTCAACCTCTCGCGGGGCACCGGCCTGGCGGGATTTCGGGGCATCGCCGTGCAGAAAGGTCCGCTGATTCGTCCGCTGCTTTTTGCCTCCAAAGAGCAGATTCTGGACTACGCCAGGGCGCGTCAATTACCCTGGCGCGAAGACAGCTCCAACGCCTCGACCTACTACCGACGGAACCTCATCCGGCAGGAAGTAATTCCCATTTTAAAGCAAATCAACCCGTCGCTGGAAAGTACCCACCGGCTCACTACCTCCCGCCTGGCGGCCGCAGACGCCCTGCTGGCCGAGTACCTGCGCCCGTGGCAAGCGCAAGCCCTGCGACACCAGCAAAGTACCACGTACATTTCGATCGCCATGCTGGAAAGTAACTCTGAGCCCGCCTACCGCCTGGCCTGGCTCCTTGAGCCCTACGGATTTACGTACCAGCAGGCGCTATGGATCGCGGCGGCGCTGAGCGGCCAGTCGGGCAAGCGGTTTGTGTCTCCGACGCACGTTTTGACCAAAGACCGCACTGAGCTCATCGTAGTACCTCGCACCGAGCCGCCACCGGCCACCGAAGTGGTTCTGGAGCAACCTGAAGGTACCTTAAGTACTCCTTGGGGGCGCGTTCAGCTCCGCACTTTGCCAGCCACGGCTTTTTTTCATTCCGGTGCTGCCCCCACCACGGCTTTCTTCGACGCCGACGCGCTCGTGTTTCCTCTAAAAATAAGACCTTGGCAAACGGGTGATTCCTTCGAGCCTTTCGGGATGGCCGGGAAGCGAAAAAAAGTCAGTGATCTACTCATCAATGCCAAAGTACCCCTGCCCGAAAAAGAAAAGATAAAGGTACTGCTGGACGCTACCGGCCGTATTGCCTGGGTACTTGGCCTCCGCACCGACCACCGCTTCCGGGTCACGCCCCACAGCCGGGCCATCCTTTCCATTTCCGTTCATGCCTAGGTACTTTGCCCTTCGTGGCGGTTGCACGGCAGCGCTTTCTGTCCTATTTTTGAGGAAAATTTAAAATTGGCATTTTATTTGCTTCGCTGCTACTTGTAATCGACAACACTATCCTATTGAAACGACCTTTATCTATGAAAATCTGCCGACATACCCTGCTGCTGGCGGTGTCCATGCTACTATTTTCGCTAGGAACCATGGCCCAAAGCGCGCGTCTCCGGGCTGCCAACAAACAGTTTGATGACATGAGCTACACCAGTGCGGTGAGGTTGTACGAAGAATTTCTGCGTATTGAAAAGCGCAAAGATCCTCTCGAAACCCGCGACGCCCTCACCAAGCTAGGTTACAGCTACCGGCGGCTACAGGATTCCCGCAACGCCGAGCGGGTTTACGAGGAATTGGTAAAGACTTTTACGGACGCCCCCAGCGAAGCCTACCTCTTCTACGCGCAGGCGCTGGCCTCCAACCGCAAGTACCGCGAGTCGCAGAAAATGTACGCCAAGTACGGCGAAATGCAGGCCGAAGACCTGCGCGGGCGCCGCTTCACGGTATCCTACATGGACCTCAACCGCTTCTACCGCGACTCCTCCTCCTACCGGCTCGACTACCTGCCGATCAACTCCCGACAGGCCGATTTCAGCCCTATGTACTACCAGAAAGGATTGGTGTTTGTGTCGGCCCGCGACGAAAAGGGGCCCGTGAAGCGGGTATTCAACTGGAACCAGACCCCCTTCCTGGACCTGTACTTTCACCCCGACACCACCGAGCTGCGTAGCCCGCTTGGGGCGGAGGCTGCGCTGGGCGGCGGCGAAAGTACCCTAAAACCCGAAGACCTTCCCAGCGACAGACCCCTGAGCAAAACCGAGCAGTTTAGCCGTACCCTCAACACCAAGTACCACGAGGGACCCATGACGTTTTTCAAAGACCAAAAGCGAATTATTTTTACCCGAAATAACGACGACAAGGGAAAGTCAGGAAAAAGTGATCAGGGAATACGAAAATTGAAATTATACTACGCCGACCAGAAGCCCGACGGCAAGTGGGGCAACGTACAGGAGCTGCCGTTCAATAACAAAGACTACTCTTGCGGCCACCCGGCGCTCGCTCCCGACGACACCAAGCTGTACTTTGTGTCGGACATGCCCGGCGGCTACGGCGGCACCGACCTCTACGTGGTAGAGTACCGCAACGGCAAGTGGGGTACCCCCGTGAACATGGGCCGCGAGATCAACACCGAAGGCAACGAGATGTTCCCCTACGTGGACGCCAGCGGTACCTTGTACTTTTCGTCCGACGGGCACGAAGGACTGGGCGGCCTGGACGTATTTATGGCCGAGCTCAAAGACGACATTCCCGTCCGGGGTGTACAAAACCTGGGCGCACCCATCAACTCCGAGCGCGACGACTTCGGCTTCATTACCGACGCCAACCGTACCTCCGGGTACCTGAGCTCCAACCGCAAGCGGGGCTCGTACGACGATAATATCTACAGCTTCCGGCGGCTCTGCAAGCAGCTCAATATTTACGTCTACGACGCCAAAACCAAGGAACCCATCGAAGCCGCCGACGTGCGTATTGTAAAGAGCGGGGTTAACCAAGCGCTGCAACAAACCGGGCTGGACGGTAGCATCCGTACCTGTCTGGACGTGGTTTCGGAGTATGAGTTCCGGGCCATCAAGGAAGGCTACGCCGCCAACAGCCTGCGCTTTTCGACGCTCTCGCAATCATCCAATCCGGAAGTGGGGCTGTCTATCTACCTGGAACGTAGCGAGAATACCACCATTGTGAAAGGGACCATCCGCCGCGAAGTGGATCAGAAACCCGCCGACGGCGTGAAAGTAACCCTGCGCGACGAGAAAACGAACGCGCAGAAAACCGCCACCACGGGCCCCGACGGCAGCTACGAGTTTGACGTAGCCCCCAACGCCAACTACACCATCACGGCCGAGAAAGACCGCTACGCCAAGGACCAGAACCAGCTAAAAACCAAGAAGAAACCGGGGGTAGTAGAAAACAACATCGGGATTTACGGCGAAGGGGACGTGTACCAGCTCAATAACATTTACTACGACCTGGATAAGTTCTCGATCCGGTCGGATGCGGCCAAGGAACTCAACCGCGTGGTAGCCCTCCTGAACAAGTACCCTGAGCTCACCGTCGAGCTGCGTTCTCATACCGACAGCCGCGCCAGCGACGACTACAACGCCAAACTCTCCGAGCGCCGCGCCCGCGCCGCCTACGACTACATCGTACGGCGGGGTATCAGCCCCATGCGGCTGGTGGCCAAGGGCTACGGCGAGAGCGAGCTACTCAACAAATGCGCCAACGGGGTACCTTGCTCCGAAGCCGAGCACCAGCTCAACCGCCGGACAGAGTTTAAGATTTTGTCGGTGCAGTAAAGTACCTTCTTGCTTCACCCAGAGCTCACAGACCCGCCCCAACCGGCGGGTCTTTTTTTCTAGTTGGGAATAAGGCTTTTCTTTTGCGGTATCCCCTTTCCCGGGTTTTAGAACATTTAATTTCTTCGTTGGCTATCATCCTGCCACTACTTCGTGGCGAAAAGAAATTCGAAGGACGAGTAGTAAGATAGAGAATCAGCTAGTCGAATGGTAGGAAAACCGCGAAGGGGCGACATGGGCTTTTGTCCCTAATTCACGTCGTAGTAGGTACTTTAACTGGGAGCCGTGAAGGCTTCGGAGAGGTCCTTGGATGGGGTACTTTTAGTAAAAGTCTTAGAATCAGAATAATTCTGACACATCAAAAAAACGTCCCTTCGAAGCGCTCCTTATTTCGCTCCCACCAGTCTGACTTTATTTCTTCACTAATGTCAAGGATGCTTTCGTTGGTATTCATTTTCATCGCCAGCTCTTCCAGCCTCAGCCATTCCATCATTTTTAGTAGCGTGTCCTGGTCGAACCGTTTTTTGTCAATATTAATGATATACTGATCTTTATCAGAATGAATGGTTATCGCTTGCATGATCCAGAGTTGTTTTTTCAAAGATACCATTTTCAAAAATGACGTCCAAAGCAGATCCTTAGGCAGATAAGGTACTTTCACCGATCAGCCCTTTTAGTAAATGGCCAATTAGTTCTAACAAATTCCCTCTACTTTGCATTGTTAGCCACAAATAGGTAGTTCTCAACCTCCTGATATACTATGAAACGGTCACTACTTGTATGGATTGCTACGCTGGCTTTGGCGGTAGAAGGTACCTTGGCTCAGACGCACGTGCTGAAGCCCGGCTTTGACAGGCAAGAGTACACCGAGCTGATGCGGATGTACGTCAAACACTACGAAGGCGTAACGACCCAAATCCCCGACCCCACTTCGTTTCAGACGGTTTACCGCTCGCCCGTCGTGGGGCTCGACAACCGCTGGGACCTCTGGAAAAGTACCAAGGTACCTTTGGCCGTCGTCAACGTGCGTGGTACGACCATTAACTCCGTGAGCTGGCTCGAAAATTTCTACGCGGCCATGATTCCCGCCCAGGGTGAGCTCAAACTCACCAACCGCTATACCTTCAAGTACCAGCTAGCCAAAAACCCCAAGGCCGCCGTACACATAGGCTGGACCGTCGGCATGGCCTTTCTGGCGCAGGATATTCTGCCCAAGATCGACTCCTGCTACCGCGCGGGCATTAAGGATTTTCTGCTGATGGGCCACAGCCAGGGCGGCGCGCTGACGTTCCTGCTCACTTCTCACCTCTACTCCCTACAGGAGCAGGGTACTTTGCCCCAGGACATCCGCTTCAAAACCTACTGCAGCGCGGGCCCCAAGCCCGGCAACCTCTACTACGCCCACGAGTTTGAGTACACTACCCGCGGCGACTGGGCCTTCAACGTGGTCAACTCCGCCGATTGGGTACCCGAAACGCCGTTCTCGGTCCAGACGATTAGCGATTTTAATAAAACCAATCCCTTCACCAACGCCGACCAGATCATCCGGAAGCAAAAATTTCCGGCGCGACTGGTCATGAAGCGGGCGTACAAACAGCTTCGCAAACCCAGCGAGCGCGCCCAGCGCAACTACGAGAAGTACCTCGGCCGCATGGCGTCGCAGTTTATTAAGAAAAGCCTGCCCGAATTTGAAGTACCGGCCTACGCCAAAACCAGCGACTACGTCCGGACGGGTACTTCCATCACGCTCCTGGCCGACGACGCCTACTACCAGCTTTTCCCCGACTCCGAAGAAAACGTATTCGTACACCACCTCATCGAGCCGTACCTGTATCTGTTGGAAAAATGGTAGGGTACTTTGGCTTGGCCAATGCTACTATCGAAAGTACCTAACATGGAGTAGTAAACGCTTAATTAGGACGACGATAATCTGGTTGGCATACTGGATAAAGCTCCTTTTATTTACTATTTTTGTTGATGAAGAAATAGATAATAGATTATGCCGTCGATCCTTAAAACACCTTTCACCAACCTTCAGCAAGAACTGCTACAACTCTACGCGCGTGACGTCAGTGAGGAAGATTTGGTAAATATTAAAGAGCTGATAGGCCAATACTTTGCGGAACGTCTTTCCGGCTTGGCCGATGCCGCCTGGGATCGTAACCACTGGACGCAACAGGATATGGAAGACATCCTGATTTCAAGCCACAAATAATTTCTTATTTTTCTCCTCCGTTCCAACCTTTTAGCAAGTACCCAGGTCTGTTTGATGATGAATCAAAAATCAATATCATGGCACACCTCACCAACCTTAAACGCCCAGGTACCTTCGTACTCGGTTTTTTATTCATGCCCCTGCTCCTTTTCTCCTGCCGAAAAGCACCCGATATAGACCCCTCTGTGATTACGCTACGGTACGGGCAGGAAATCTCTATCACGCTCCATGATACACTTTATACCATCAAGTTCGAGGATGTTCATGTAAAGTTCTCGGAAGGTGTTTTTGCACAAGACAACACAGGTAGAATGTACCAATCAATCGATGTATCTTTAGTTGTAAATTCAGACGTTATAATACTTCCGGCTTCCATTGAGTCGGGTCAAGATGGGCAGCGTTTACCCTGGAGTTGGGAGGGTAAAAAGAAAGCACAGGATCGGTACATTCGGCAGGTCGGCCCGATCGAGCTAGCCGTGTCTGATTTTTACTCCGATCCCAAAACGACCCACACTCAAAAAGAAAACTACGTGGTGAAGCTCTTGGTACGGTAGGTACTTGGGCTGAATTTCCACCGCCTTCCCCACCCTATTTTTTTGGCCAACAAGACGAATCGACGTACCTTGAGCCTACATTCGTTTTATCTGGCGCTATGCATCGGTCTTTCCTCCTCTTTTTATTGCTCGGCATAGGTACTTTGGCTTTCGGCCAGTACGAAACCCGTTTTGAAAAAAGCCAGGGTACCCAAACCCCCACTTACGCGGAGGCGATGGCGTTCTACGCCCGGCTGGCCCAGGATTTCCCGCAGATCCAGCTCACGGCCAAAGGCCCCACTGACAGCGGGTACCCGCTCCACCTGGTACTTTATTCCAAAAACCGGACGTTTGACATAGGTACTTTGAAAAGTCAGGGCAAGGCCATCTACCTCATCAACAACGCTATCCATCCCGGCGAGCCCGACGGCGTGGACGCGTCGCAGCTTCTGCTGCGCGACATGGCCCTGCACCCGGAGCGCTTCCCGGAGTTGGATAGCGTGGTGGTGGCTATCATTCCTTTTTACAACATCGGTGGGGCTCTCAACCGCAACGCCACCACCCGTACCAACCAAAACGGTCCCGAAGAGTACGGCTTTCGGGGCAACGCCCGCCACTACGACCTCAACCGCGACTTCATCAAGGCCGATACCCGCAACGCCCGTAGCTTCGCCGCGCTCTTTCACGAGCTCGATCCGGATCTTTTTGTGGATACCCACGTGAGCAACGGCGCCGACTACCAGTACGTCATGACGCTCGACTACGCCCAGCAAGACAAGCTCGGCGGGCCGCTCGGGGCTTTTCACCAGGGTACCTTGCTGCCGTTTTTGTACCAGCATATGAAGGAGGCCGGCTACGAAGCCACGCCCTACGTAAATGCCTGGGGCGACACGCCCGACAAGGGTTTTGTGCAGTTTCCGGACTGGCCGCGCTACTCTACGGGCTACGCGGCGCTGTTTCACACCATCGGCGTCATGACCGAAACTCACATGCTGAAGCCCTACCCGCAACGGGTGCAGGCTACCTACGCCTACCTACAGGGTACTTTGAAAGCCCTGGCGTTGCACCGCAAGTACCTGTTGAAGATCCGGCAGGAAACCAAAGAAGCCGTAAAGTCCCAAGGTACCTTTGCCGTCAGCTGGCAGGTGGATAAAAGCAAACACAGCGAGCTTGAATTCAAGGGCTACGAAGCGGAGTACTTGCCCAGTCAGGTAAGCGGCCTCCCGCGCCTGCACTATAACCGCGCGAAACCCTTCACCAAAATGATCCCTTTTTACGACAAGTACCTACCCCTGGAGGTGGTAGAAAGGCCCGAGGCCTACGTCATTCCGCAGGGCTGGCACCACGTCATTGAGCTGTTGCAACTGAATCAGGTCCAGATGACGCCCCTGCCCCAGGATACCCTGCTCGACGTGGAGACCTACTACATCGCCGATTACAAAACCGCCGCCCGGCCCTACGAAGGCCACTACTGGCACACCAGCGTGACGCTCCGCACCGAGCGCCAAAAAGTACCCTTCCGGCGGGGCGACTGGTACATTCCGGCCAACCAGTGGACCAATAGGTACCTCATCGAGACGCTGGAGCCGCAGGGTGTTGATTCGTTTTTTAAGTGGAATTTCTTTGATTCCATCTTACAGGCCAAGGAAGGTTTTTCGGCCTACGTTTTTGAAGACCTGGCCGCGGAGCTGCTCAGCAAGTCGCCCGAGCTACGGCAGGCCCTGGCCGAGAAGAAAAAAACCGACGCCGCTTTTGCCAAGAGTGCCGAGGCGCAGTTACAGTATATTTACGAGCATTCCCCCCATGCCGAGAAGGAGTACTTGAGGTACCCGGTGTTCCGTTTACGAAGAAAGTAAGGCTTAAATCCGGCCCGACGAACGTTTGGCGGCAATTACGCGTTATTACCACGGCCTGCATTGGGCCCCTCGATTTTGTAAGGCTTTCTGCTCACTAACTACTACGGAAAGCCTTTTTATAAGTTACTCATGACATTCCAAGAATTAAACCTCATTGAGCCGATTCAGAAAGCACTGAAAACCGAAGGCTACACTACTCCTACTCCCATTCAGGCCCAAGCTATCCCGATCGTTCTTACCGGGCGCGATTTGTTAGGTTGCGCCCAAACGGGTACCGGCAAAACCGCCGCTTTCGCCATCCCGATCCTGCAATTGCTGTACAACCGGCCCCAGGCCGAGCGCGGCCGTAAGGCGATCAAATCCTTGATCCTGACGCCCACCCGCGAGCTCGCGATCCAGATTGGCGAGAGCTTTGCCGCGTACGGGCGGCATACCCACCTGACCCACACTGTGGTTTTTGGCGGCGTGGGCCAGAAGCCCCAAACCGACGCCCTGGCGCGCGGCGTGGATATCCTGATTGCCACGCCCGGCCGGCTCCTCGACCTCATGGGGCAAGGTTTCATCAACCTGAAACAACTCGAAATTTTTGTACTGGACGAAGCCGACCGCATGTTAGATATGGGCTTTGTACACGACGTAAAGCGGGTACTTAAGGAGATCCCCAGCCGTCGGCAGTCGTTGTTCTTTTCGGCCACCATGCCGGACGTGATCGTGAAGCTGGCCGATACCATCCTGACCAACCCTTCCAAAGTAGAAGTAACGCCCGTATCCTCCACCGCCGATACCATTCAGCAGTCGGTGTATTTTGTGGATAAATCGGATAAAAACGCGCTGTTGATTCACATCCTCGAAGACCACTCCATCGAAACGGCGCTGGTTTTTACCCGCACCAAGCACGGAGCCGACAAGGTAGTGAAGGTACTTCAAAAGGCCGATATCCGGGCGGAAGCTATCCACGGAAACAAATCCCAGAACGCCCGTCAGAACGCGCTCAACAATTTTAAAAACCGCAAAACCCGCATCCTGGTTGCCACCGACATTGCCGCCCGCGGCATCGACGTGGACGACCTCACGCACGTGATCAACTTCGAGATCCCGAACATCCCCGAAACCTACGTGCACCGCATTGGCCGCACTGGCCGGGCCGGTGCCAACGGCACCGCGTTTTCGTTCTGTGACGCCGAAGAGCGCGCCTACCTCAAGGACATCCACAAGCTGATTGCCCGGCAGATACCCGTGGTGCACGACCACCCTTATCCGGACAAGTCGGCCGCGCCCGTGGGCGGAGCCCCGGAGGCCAAGGCGGCGCCCAGAAAGCAAAACAATTTCCGTCGTCGTGGCCCGCAGAGAGTACGTTGATATTTCGCTTCCGGCGTTTAAGGCGCTGCGCGAGCAACCAGGTACCTTGGTGGTGGACGTACGCGAACCCTGGGAGTTTGAGGAATTTAACCTGGGGGGAATTAACGTTCCCCTCGCCCATATCCGGGAACAGCGGCCCCTGCTGGAGCCTTATGACGCCGTTCTGGTGATCTGTACCAACGGCACGCGCAGCAAAGTAGCCGCCATGGACTACTGCCGCGTACCCGAGTGGTCCGAAAAAACGATTTATCACCTCAAAGGGGGAATTCTGGAAGCCGAGTAACCCCGCCGAGGTACTTCTTTTACCAATAGCAAAGCCGCCGTATTCATAACCTGATACGGCGGCTTTGTTGTATGGACAGGCACCTTGTTCAGAAGACGTTACAGTTCCACCGTCCCCTCAAAAACCCGCAGGGCGGGGCCAATGAGGTAAATATCCTCAAACTGCCGCGGCGCGGTTTCCCGGAAAGTAACCTGCAAAGTACCCCCCACGGTCTCGATCAGCACCGGGCCTTCCCAGCCAAAATGCGCCCGGGCCGACAGCGCGCAGGCCGTCACGCCCGTGCCGCAGGAGTAGGTTTCGTCTTCAACGCCGCGCTCGTAGGTACGTACCTTCAGGTGGTTTTCGTTAAGTACCTGCACAAAGTTGACGTTGGTGCCACCCAGCGGGCCGTACACGTCGCCGTAGCGTACCGCCCGGCCAATGGCCACCACTTCCGTCTGCGCCACGTCGTCCACGTAGGCTACGTAGTGCGGCGAGCCGGTGTTCAGGAAGTCGTAGGTATCGTGCTGCTCGAGGCCATGTACGGGGCCCATCTGCAGGCTGATGAGGTCGTAGCTGGCCGTGGCTTCGTGCGGACCGTCTACGGCCAGAAACGACGTACGGCTGGTGAAAAGCCCCAGGTCGTGGGCAAACTGCACCGTACAGCGGCCTCCGTTGCCACACATGCTGCCTTCGCGGCCGTCGGCGTTGAAGTACACCATCCGAAAATCGTAGCCCGGCTCGTTCCGGAGCAGGATGAGGCCGTCGGCCCCGATGCCGAAGCGGCGGTGGCAGAGCCGGGCTATTTGCTCGGTCGTAGCCGCAAAGGTAGCGGCCCGGTCGTCGATCAGGATAAAGTCGTTGCCGGTGCCCTGGTACTTATAAAAGGGGATCGTCATGGTTAGGCAGGGAAATCAAGGTACTTTAAAATTGCAATTCCAAATTGAGCGGCCGGGTACCTTCAATATAAGGTACTTTGAAAAGCCCCGCTTTTTTCCAAACAAAACCCCGCAAGGAAAGAATCGCTTGCGGGGCTTTTTTATGAGGAGATCGAAAACGATTCGTTATTTCGCCGTTTTCAGTTCCTTGATACGAGCCGCTTTGCCCTGGCGTCCGCGTAGGAAGAACAGGCGCGCGCGGCGTACTTTACCGCGACGTAGTAGCTCAATCTTGGCCAGGCTGGGGGAAAGAATCGGGAAGATCCGCTCTACACCAATGCCGTTGGAGATTTTACGTACCGTGAAGGTTTCGCCCACGCTACCGGCGTTGCGGCGCTGGATCACCGTTCCCTGGAACTGCTGAATACGCTCTTTGTTTCCTTCTCTGATTTTAACGTGCACATTGATCGTGTCGCCCGCCTTGAAATTAGGGTACTCGGCCCTACGGTTTTCTACCGTAGCCTCAACGAGTTTAATTAATTCGCTCATGGGTATTTGTAAATAAAAAAGATGTTAGTAGGTACGTCGGTCTGCCTCCAGCGGACGGGGTGGCGCCCCTTCATTCAAAACAGCCTTCGCGAAAAATGAGTGCAAAGGTAAGGTTTTCCTTTTTTACCTAAAAGAATTCCCGGCATTTTTATCAGATAAAGAAAAGAAAAACGAGCCTTTGAGGGTACCTTAAGTACTTCTTTCAAGTACCTAGTAGGTACCTCCGTGGGTTTGGCAGCATTTTTTAGGTACCTTCGCTTACCTTCTACTTTATGGCGCATAGGCTCTTTTATGAAGATTTTCAACGTTTCCCAAATACGCGCGCTGGACGCCCACACCATAGCCCACGAACCCATTACTTCCCTAGACCTGATGGAACGCGCGGCCAAGGCGTTTGTGTGCTGGTACTGCGCCCGCTTCGACCATCAACAAACCGTACGGATCTTCTGCGGAAAAGGCAACAACGGCGGCGACGGCCTGGCCATTGCCCGGCTACTTCACCACAAAGAGTACCTGGTGCAGGTGTACGTAGTGGACTACACCGAGCAGGCCTCGGACGATTTTCGCGCCAACCTGGAACGAATGCCGCAAGGAGCGCCACTCCATTTCATCAAAAAACAAGACGAGCTCCCGGCCCCCGCACCCGGTACCATCCTGATTGACGCCCTGCTGGGTTCCGGCTTGTCGCGACCCGTGGAGGGCTTGCTGGCGGCCGTAATCCGGGCCATCAACCAAAGCGAAGCTACGGTACTTTCGGTGGACATCGCCAGCGGCCTGTACGCCGACCAGCCCAACGGCCCCGAAGACGTGATTGTGCAGCCCGACTATACCGTCACCTTTCAGCTGCCGAAGCTGGCCTTCATGCTGCCGCAGAACAACCGGTTCATTGGCGACTGGCAGGTCGTGGACATCGGGCTATCCGCCGATTTTATCGAGCAGGAAAGTACCCCTTACTACTTCACCGACGCGGCGGTGGCACGGGCGCTCATTCGTCCGCGGCTCAAGTTCTCGCACAAGGGTACTTTTGGGCACGCGCTGCTGATTGCGGGCAGCTACGGCAAAATGGGCGCGGCGCTGCTGGCGGGTAGCGCTTGCCTGCGCAGCGGCGTGGGACTGCTCACGGCCCATGTACCTCGCTGCGGCTACAGTATTGTGCAAACCTATATGCCCGAAGCCATGACGCAGGTAGATCCCCACGAAGAAATTATTACTGCCCTACCCGCGCTGGAGCCGTATTCGGTGGTGGGCATGGGGCCCGGCCTGGGCAAAGATCCGCAAACGCTCCGGGTACTTGAGGCGCTCATCGCCCAGGCCCAAGTACCCCTGGTGCTGGACGCCGACGCGCTGAATTTACTGGCCGAGAATCCGGCTTTGCTCCAAAAACTACCCCAAGGTACCATCCTGACGCCCCATCCCAAGGAGTTTCAGCGGCTGGCTGGTGATGCGGCCCATGACTACGAGCGGCTGGCGCTGGCGCGCCGCTTCGCGCGCAAGTACCAGGTGGTACTTTGCCTGAAAGGCGGGCATACGGCGGTGGTATTTCCGGACGGAACGGTGCACTTCAACGCGACGGGCAACGCCGGCATGGCCACGGGAGGTACCGGCGACGTACTCACGGGCGTTCTTACGGCTCTGCTGGCGCAGAAGTACCCCGCCGAGCAAGCCGCCCAACTCGGTGTGTACCAACACGGTGCAGCGGGTGACCGCGCCGCTGAACAACGTACCCAAACGGCCCTCATCGCTTCGGATGTTGTGGAAAATCTGGGATGGTGAAAAGGTAGTTCCGTTAATGTTGTTGAAAAACCTACCCAACCCGAGCCAGGGGTACCTTTTTAAGAAAATTTATTTTGCTCCCTTTCCAACCCTCCTGCATCCTTTCTACTCCTTTTATCGTAGCTGATTTGTATACGTAGTACTACTTGTTTTTTGAAAACGGGGGATATTACGCAGCAATGCTACGACTTAAGGAACGAGATTTGTAGTATCCTTATTCACGCCTTACACATCTATATAAGCCTATTTACATAAGACCATGAAAGTAGTTCAACGCAATTGGGAAGGGTTGACTCCCTCCAAAAAAAGTGGCCGTTTTGCATTGGATCAATCTACCCTGCTGGGCGGACTCTCTCTGCTGATTTTTGCCTACATCATTTTTCGTTTTATTTATCCCATGATTTCCAAAGGGGTACTTTGGTAGCTCCGCGTACTAGCTCATGAGCTGGTACACGGCGAAGGCCGCTCCGTAGGCCAGGGCCATCATGTATACCAGCTGAATGAGCGGCCATTTCCAGCCCCGCGTTTCGCGGTATACTATGGCCAAAGTACTCATGCACATCATGGCAAATACATAAAACACCAACAACGAGTACGAAACGGCCGGGGTATACATGGGTCCGCCCGTCCGCGGATTTCGTTCGGCTCGTAGCCTTTCTTTTACCGTCATGGCGTCCTCGCTGGCATCCCCACCGATGCTGTAAATCGTCGCCATGGTACCCACAAACACTTCCCGCGCCGCAAACGAACTGATGAGCGCAATTCCGATTTTCCAGTCGTAGCCCAGCGGCCTGATGGCGGGCTCAATAAAACGCCCAAAATGCCCGGCGTAGGAGTATTCCAACCGCACCGACGACACGGCCGCTTCCTGTACATCGGGAGCTTCCTGCGCCATGCGGGCTCGCACGCTTTCCTCGGCGGCTTCCATGCGGTCGCCGGGCCCATAAGAGGCCAGTACCCACAACACAATGGAAATAGCCACGATGATGCGCCCGGCTTCTACCACAAACGAACGAACACTGTCGTAGACGGTAATGCCCACGTGGCTCCAGCGGGGTAGTTTGTAGGTCGGCATTTCGAGCATGAAGTAGCTGGTTTCTTTTCGCTTAATAAAAAAAGAAAGCAACCAGGCCGAGCCCAGCGCCGCCGCGAGCCCCAGAAAGTACAGCGCAAAAAGTACCAGTCCCTGCAAGTTAAGTACCCCCAGCACCGTTTGCTCCGGCACCACCAGGGCGATCAGGATGGTATAAATGGGTAGCCGCGCCGAGCAGCTCATGAGGGGCGTTACCAAAATGGTGAGCAGGCGCTCGTAGGAGTTGGTAATGCTACGGGTAGTCATGATGGCCGGCACGGCGCAGGCTACGCCCGAAATAAGCGGTACCACGCTGCGGCCGTTCAGGCCCAGCCGACGCATCATACGGTCCATGATCACCATCACCCGGGCCATGTAGCCCGACTCTTCCAGCAAAGCCACCAGCGCAAACAGGAAGGCGATCTGGGGGATAAAAATAATGACGCCGCCAATGCCGGCCATGAGGCCATCGGTGAGGAGTTCGTTAAGTACCCCGGCGGGCAGGGCTTCCTTGGTCCAGCCAATGAGGCTGGCCGTGCCCGCGTCGATCCAGTCCATGGGGTACTGCGCCCAGGCAAATACCGCCTGAAAAATCACGAGCAGGATCAGCATAAAGCTCAGGTACCCCCAAACCGGGTGCAGCAGGACGCGGTCGAGCCGCTGGGTCCAGCGGGGCTGCGCGCCGAAACCATCTACCTTCACGGCCTTCTCGACGATGGGCTTCAGCCGCTCGTAGCGCGTGATGGTTTCGCGGGCCAGGAAGTCCGTTTGGTCAAAGCCGTGCTTATCAATGAAGGCATCCAGCCGAGCGCGGCGCGGCTGGTCCAGGAAGGCGAAGCTGTCGTGCTGGCAGACGTACTGCAGCGCCAGGTAGTTGTTCGTGAGTTGGTAAGATTCCTTCACCTCCTCAATGAGCGCCGCCTGGGTTTCGCTGGGGTCGAAGAAATACGGCAGGGCCGCTTTTTCGTGATCGAGGAGCTGCTGCACCGCCTGGCGGAGATGGGCCAGCCCCTCTCCCGTGCGCGCGTTGATTTTCACCACAGGTACCCCCAGCTGCATCGCCAGCGGCACCGCGTTCACCTCCTGGTTCATGCTCCTGGCGATGTCCAGCATGTTCAGCGCCAGTACGGTGGGTAGGCCCAGATCCGCGATCTCGGTAAAGAGCAGCAAGTTTCGTTGCAAATTGGAAGCATCCGCCACCACAATGACGGCGTCGGGGTAGTCGGGATGGCTGGGATTGGCCAGTACGTTCATGACCACCTGCTCGTCGGCCGACTTGGGGTAGATGCTGTAAATACCCGGAAAGTCGATGAGCAGCACTTCCTGCACCGCTCCTTGGTCGGGGGTAGTTAGCCGAAAGGTACCCGATTTTTTCTCCACCGTCACCCCCGGAAAATTCCCGGTTTTCTGGCGCAGGCCCGTGAGCTGGTTAAAAAGGGACGATTTCCCGGCGTTGGGGTTTCCCACCAGCGCAATTCTATTTTTTTTTTGTTTCAATGGTTTCTCAAAAGAGGGTTCACTTCCTAAACGTCGGCCCTACTCTACCTCAATACTAGCCGCTTCGTCGCGGCGAAGCGCCAGGCAGTACCAGCCACCGATGTTGATACAAATAGGGTCCCCGAACGGAGCCACCGCATCCAGCCGTACTTCGGTGCCGGGCACACAGCCCATCTCCAGGAGCTTGAGCGACATAGCCCGGTCCCGAAAAGCCTTGATCACGGCCCGTTCGCCTTTTTCCAAATTTGCTACGCTGCGGCTCGCCATCGGAAGTTTATTTAGATTCAATATAAAGAAGTACAAAGTAAGCCCAAGAAGCCGACATAATCAAATGACCCCCAAAGGGAATTTGGACCCGGATGATGAAAGTCGTAGAAAAACCTGACCGCCATGCCACTACCCTATTGCTTTATGCCGTACTTTTGTGGCACCAATAAGTACGGGCGTAGTACTTGGCTAAGAAGGGCTTGGTGTAAGGTCCCTTCCGGGCTCCGGCCGGGCTTCCGTATCGCGTTGCATTTCGCTGGCCGCGCGGTTGGGTTTGCCGGGCTACGGACCCCACGCGGGGTACTTTAGTCAGGTAGCTTTGTCGGCAACGCAGCGTACTTTTCCACTTTCAGCAGTAAACTCTTGGGCGAACTAAAAGCACTCCTCTGGAAAGAAATAACCCTGGAATGGCGGCAACGATACGCCCTCAGCGGGATGCTGCTGTACATGGTCAGCACGGTGTTCGTGTGTTATCTGAGTTTTGCCCTGAAAAATAACCAGCTGACGCCCATCGTCTGGAATACGCTGTTTTGGATCATCCTGCTGTTTACGGCGGTCAATGCCATCGCCAAGAGTTTCTCGCAGGAGCGCTACGGCCGCCTGATCTACTACTACAGCCTGTGCAGCCCGCAGTCGATCATTCTTTCCAAGATCATTTACAACGGCCTGCTCATGGTGGTCCTGTCGCTGACGGGCTTTGGTTTTTATGCGCTCGTGATGGGCAATCCGGTGGGTGATCTTGGCCTGTACCTGATCAGCATTTTGCTGGCTGCGGTGGGTTTTGCGTCGGTCCTGACGCTGGTGGCGGGTATCGCCTCCAAGGCCGAAAACAACGCCACGCTGATGGCCGTCCTGAGCTTCCCAATCCTGCTGCCGATGCTCCTGATGACCATCAATCTGTCCAAAAATGCCCTCGACGGCCTCGATTGGGACGTGAGCATGGATGAGATCCGCACCCTACTGGCCCTGGACGCCATTGTCATAACCCTCAGCTATTTACTGTTTCCGTACCTGTGGCGAAGCTAGTCAGGGCTTTCTAAAAGAGAAAAAAGATACGCTTTAAACCGAATGCAATGAGAAAAAAATGGTGGAAAATCCTGTGCATCCTACTCCTGCTGTACGTGGTGATCATGGGTTTTGTGGGGCCAGTACCCCGCCTGGCCATTGTCAACGAAACCGTCCGGAACACCTACTTTCACGTGGCGTTGTGGCTGGCGATGACTACCCTTTTGCTGGCTTCCATGCTTTTTTCCCTCAAGTACCTGCGCGACGGCAAGCCCCAAAGCGACGACATTGCCAGTGAGCTCGCGCGGTCGGGCCTGTTTTACGGCATTTTGGGCTGCCTCACGGGCTCGGTTTGGGCCAACTTTACCTGGGGCGACCCGTGGCCCAACGACCCGAAGCTGAACGGAGCCGCCGTGGGGATTCTGATGTACCTGGCCTACTTCCTGCTGCGGGGCTCTTTTGACGACGAGCAACGCCGGGCCCGCATCGCGTCGGTATACAATATTTTTGCCTTTGCGGTGTTTGTACCTTTGATTTACATACTACCCCGCCTCACCGACTCGCTACACCCCGGCAGTGGCGGCAACAGTACTTTTGCCTCCTTTGACCTGGATAGCCAGTTGAGGATGGTTTTTTACCCGGCCGTCATCGGCTGGATACTCCTGGGACTTTGGCTGGCCGAGCTCCGGGTACGGCTGAAGATTATTCAGCGCGCGCAGCAGGACCGCCTTCTGAATGCGCCCCGCTGATTTTTTTGCTGTGAATTAACGTTTTAATACCAATTATTGTTAGGAAGTAAAATCGACATGAATACCCTCAAAAAATGCTCTTTGTTAGTACTTATGCTGCTGGCCACCGGCGCTAAGCTAATGGCCCAAGCCCCGGGTGAGTCCGTAGAAATGGCGGATCGCCTGCGCGCCGACGGGAAAATATGGGTAGTAGTGGCCGTGGTGGCCGTGGTTTTTCTGGGCATCGTGGCCAACATGCTGCGGCTGGAATCGCGGATTGGTAAAATGGAAAAGGAATTAAATATCAAATAAGCTGACATGAAAAAAATTCAAATATTCGGACTCCTCATCATAGCCGTAGCGATTGGCATCATCGTGTCTACCGCCGGTGATGCCAGTACCTACGTGGACTTCGGGAAGGCTCAGGCCATGGCCGCTGACGGCGACACCAAAAGTATTCACGTAGTAGGTACCCTGCGGAAAGACGCCCAGGGTCAGATCCTGGAAATGGAATACCGCCCCGAAGTAGATCCCAACTACTTTGCGTTTACGCTGGTAGACAATAATAACAAAGCCCAACGGGTAGTTTATAAAAGTGCCAAACCGCAGGACTTTGACAAGTCAGAACAGGTGGTGGTGATCGGGCGCATGGAAAACGACCACTTTGCGGCCGAGAAAATCCTCATGAAATGTCCCTCCAAGTACGAAAATGATAAGCTCGAAGTCATCGAGTCCAAAACTGCTGCATTATGATCCATACGGCTATTGGTAACATAGGTCATTTATTTGTCATCCTAGCCTTCGTAACGGCGCTCGTGGCCACGTTTGGGTACTTCAAAGCGGTTATTCCGTCTACGTCCCCCAGCGACCAAGTGGCCTGGCGGCGCTTTGCGCGGGGTACTTTCTTTGTGCACGCGGGCGCGGTCCTGGCCGTGGTATTTTGCCTGTACTGGATCATTGGCAACCACTACTTTGAGTACCACTACGCCTGGGCCAATACTTCCCTGGCGCTTTCTACGGAGTACCTGATTTCCAGCTTCTGGCAAAATCAGGAGGGTAGTTTTCTGCTCTGGATTTTCTGGAATGTCATCCTGGGCCTCATTCTGATCAAAACCAATCGCTTTTGGGAAGCTCCGGTGATGGCGATTTTTGCGTTGGTACAAGCCTTCCTGATGTCGATGGTACTGGGGGTCGTTATTCCCGGTATTGACCTCAAGATTGGTTCGACGCCCTTCCTGCTGCTGCGCGAATCCATGCCCAACCTGCCCGTCTGGAAAAGCAATCCTGACTTTATCCCCAAAGACGGACAAGGCTTAAATGCCCTTTTGCAGAATTACTGGATGGTGATTCACCCGCCGACGCTGTTCCTGGGTTTTGCCTCCACGCTCATTCCTTTCTCGTTTGCGATGGCGGGGCTGTGGCTCAAAAAATCGCAGGAATGGATTCGTCCGGCCCTGCCCTGGTCGCTGGTGTCGGCCCTGATCCTGGGCGTTGGGATTTTGATGGGCGGTTACTGGGCCTACGAAACCCTGAACTTCGGCGGCTACTGGAACTGGGACCCCGTCGAGAACACCTCTTTTGTACCCTGGCTCATTCTGGTGGCGGCCATCCATACCATGATCATTGGCCGTAAAAACGCCACGGCGCTCAAAACGTCGTTCATCCTGGCCATTGCTACTTTCGTCTTGATCCTGTACTCCACCTTCATGACCCGCAGCGGGATTTTGGGAACGGCTTCCGTCCACTCCTTCACGGATCTGGGGCTCTCGGGACAACTCCTCATTTACCTGCTCACGTTCCTGGTACTTTCGGTAGGGCTGCTGATCTACCGCTGGAAAACCCTTCCTTCCGATGAGGAAGAGGTCTCGAGCTACTCGCGCGAGTTCTGGATTTTTATCGGCGCCACGGTACTTTGCCTTTCCGGCTTTCAGATCCTGGCCACGACCTCCATCCCGGTCTACAACAGCATCGCCGAAGCCTTTGGGGTAGTGCTAAATCTGGCCCTGCCCGTGGATCAGATCGCCCACTTCAACAAGTTTCAGCTGTGGTTCTTCCTGATCATCACCATCCTGACGGGCGTGGGGCAGTACTTCTGGTGGAAACGCACCGGCAAGGACAAGCTCCACACGCTCTACACGCCTTTGATGATTACCCTCATTATCAGTGCGGTCATTATCACGGTGAGCCAAATCAAAACCCTCTCGTACATTCTCCTGCTCACGGCGGCCATTTTTGCCGTGGTGGCCAACGGCACCATTCTGTTCGGAATCATCCGGGGCAACTACCGCGTGTCGGGCGGGGCCGTAACGCACATCGGCGTGGCGCTTATGCTCATCGGTATTCTGTTTTCGTCGGGCTACACGCGGGTGGTTTCGCTCAACAACTCGGGGCTGATGATCTCCCGCGCGGAGGAATTTACGGCCAATGACAACAAGGAAAACAAGGAAAACCTGACGCTCTGGCTCAACAGACCCGAGCGCATGGGCAACTACATGCTCACATGGCGCGATGTCCGCATCGAGCCCCTGAAGGTACCCGAGTACATTCCTAAAAGCTGGGTCGACATCATCGAGGGCGACTACCGGGCCGTAGCCCAGCGCGACATCACGGTGCAGGATAAAACGTACTACCAAAAAGGGGATACCCTGGAGATTCGCCCCGAAAATTTCTACTACCAGATCGAGTACCGCGAGCCTTCGGGTAAAGTATTCACGCTTTATCCCCGCGTACAGATCAACCCCAGCATGGGCGGTATCGTCTCCTCGCCGGATATTCAGCGCAAGGTAGACCGGGATTTGTACACCTACGTGTCGATGGTGACCAACCCCACCGCCGAAACCCAGTGGAGCGCTACCGAAGAGTTCACGGTAGCCATGCAGGATACCTTTTTTATCAACGATTACGTAGCCATTCTGGACAACGTAGTACGCACCGAGCAGGTCGATGGCGTTACGCTGGGTGCCAACGACGCCGCCGTGAAGGCCGTGATTCGGATACTGGATAAGGAGCAGGAGTTTGTGGTGACGCCCTCGTTCATTATCCGCGACCGCGCCATTGGCCGCAAGGCGGAGGTCAACGATGCCCTGGGGCTGCGTATTCAGTTTAGAGAAATTGATCCTAAAACGGGGCAGTTTACCTTTGCGGTCAATACTACCCAGCGCGACTTCATCGTGATGAAGGCCATCGAGAAGCCCTTCATTAACGTACTTTGGCTAGGTACTTTCGTACTGGTGATTGGTTTTGCCCTGGCCGCCTTCCGCCGCTTCCGCGACTTCCTCAAAATGCGCGATAAGGAAGACAGAGAGGGCCAAGTACCTACCCGGAAAGCCCCAAAACTAAAACCACAGCAGGTATAAAAGTGCTTAAAAAAATGGTTATGGGTGTGTATTAGAATCATTTTGTTGCTCATTTACATCTTAATAAAAACGACCTGCTTCAGCAATGAATGCAAACTTAGCAACATCAACTGCAGAAGTGCTAAGGGCTCGTTTAGCTACTCAGTTGATATTCTTTGTTTGCGGTCTTGGCATGGCTAGCTGGGCACCAATGGTTCCTCTTGCGAAGGATCGATTAGCCTTGAATGATGCCAGCTTGGGGATGTTATTGCTGCTACTGGGAGCTGGGGCCATGCTCATGATGCCAACCTCTGGTTGGCTGGTGAGCCGTTTCGGGAGCCGTGTTGTAATGGCTTGGGCTGCGCTGGTGATGGCCCTTACCCTACCGCTGCTGTTGCTCCTTTCTTCGACAACGGCTATGGCCATAACCCTTTTTGTATTCGGCTCAGCCATCGGAGCAATTGACGTAGCCATGAATGCCCACGGCCTACAAGTACAAAATCTGTCTGGGAAACCAATCATGTCATCCTTACATGGGCTTTTTAGCGTAGGAGGCTTGTTCGGTTCATTGGGATTAGGCTTTCTGATTAAGCTTGGGCTCAATCCTGTCTATGCTATTGGTAGTATTGCTTTGCTGATGGTCATCATTACCATAACGCAATTCAGGCAATTATTTCCCGTTGATGTTGAGCAACGGGTTATGGCTCAATTCGCTACTGTTGAAAAGAAGCTAACGGAAGGCAAGCAGCCTTTCACTTGGTGGAACAGTAGTGTACTATTCTTAGGGTTGATGTGCTTCGCTGTTTTTTTAGCTGAAGGGGCCATTCTTGACTGGAGTGCTATCTTTTTACGGGACGGCAAAGGGATAGACGCTGAGCTTGCAGGATCGGGCTATGCGGCCTTTTCGGTTGCTATGGCAACCATGCGGCTGGTCGGGGACAAACTAGTGGTACGATTGAACGGCAGAACGGTTGTAGTGGGTGGTAGTTTGTTGGGTGCGGTTGGTTTGGTCGCCGCGGTTTTGAGTCCTTGGGTATTCGGAACTTTACTGGGTTTTTTACTTCTGGGCCTGGGAGCCGCCAGCATTGTGCCCGTATTTTTCAGCGCAGCTGGCCGATTGCCTGGTATTGCCCCCACCGTGAGTATACCGGCCATTACAACCATGGGCTATACGGGTTTACTAGCGGGCCCGGCTTTACTAGGTTTTATTGCCCACCATTTTTCTCTGGCGGTGGCTTTGGGCTTCGTCGCTTTGCTACTGGTAGTAGTGGCGCTAGGTTATCAAGTAAAAGGAAAAACTTACCCTTATTAAATCAGGTTGTTTTTATTAGTGCCTTCCTTACTCCGCTAAAAAGGAGCGGTGTGTTTGACCCGTCACATTATTCACTGCCGTTTCCTGCAAGTACCTTTGGCAGGTTTTTTCAGGGCAAAGTACTCTTATTCCGCCACCAGCTCCAGGCGATTGCCGTCCGGGTCCAGCACTACGCTTTCGTAGTAGCCGTCGCCCGTGGTGCGGGGCTCCCCTACCACCGGATAGCCATCCGCCCGCAGCCGCTCGGTCAGCGCGTCTACCTCCGGCCGGGTACCTACCGCCAGCGCCAGGTGCGTCAGGCCGATGTATTCGGCCCCGGCCCCCAAACCGTGAGCAGGTACTTGCTCCTTTTGCATGATTTCGAGACGAGCCCCGCCGCCGGGGGTACCTTCTTGGCCAAAACTCAGAAAATAGGAGGCAAAACCTTTGCGGGGATTGAGGTACTTCTCGTTGGAGGTGGCCCCAAAGTACTTTATGTAAAACGCCCGCATTGCTTCTAACTGAAACGTATACAAGGCCATATGATCAATGCGCATGGGTAGTTTTAGGCTATTTTTTTAGGATAAAAGAAGGCACAAAGGTACTTCTACCAGCGTGCTTTCGCAGAAATAAAAAATGTCTCGTATCTTGCTTTGGTCTAACCCCGCTCCGCCGTATGCGTCTATTTCTCCGAATCCTCCTGGTCGCTTTTCTAGCCCTGGTAGTGGTACTTCTTTGGAATACCTACCGCTTCCCCTCACGCCAGCTCACCGATATACCGCCGGCCGCACCCGTGCCCGTGGGCGACTCGGCCATTCAGCACCTGAGCCGGTCCATCCAGTTCCGGACGGTATCGTACCAGGACGCCGCCCTGACCGACACCACGCAGTTTGAAGCCTTCATCGCCTTCCTGGAAAGTACCTACCCGCGCCTGCACGCGCAGCTGAAGCGCGAGCGCATCAACGACCTGGCGCTGCTGTATCAATGGCCAGGGACCAATCCGGCCCTGCCGCCCATGCTCCTGATGGGCCATTACGATGTGGTGCCCGTGATCCAAGGGACCGAGCGCATGTGGAAGAAGCCTCCCTTCGCCGGACTGGTGGAAGACGGCTTCGTGTACGGCAGGGGTACTTTGGATGACAAAAGTACCGTCATTGGCCTGCTGGAAGCCGTAGAGTACCTGCTGCAGCGGGGTTACCAGCCCGCACGTACCGTGTACCTGGCCTTCGGGCACGACGAGGAGATCGGCGGAAAGCTGGGCGCGCAGACCATCGCCAGTACCTTGCAGCAGCGGGGTATTAAACTGGATATGGTCATGGACGAAGGCGGTACCATCAAGACCGACGGCGTGGCGGGCCTCAAAGCCCCCGTGGCGCTCATTGGCGTGGCCGAGAAAGGCTACACCAGCCTGGAGCTACGCGCCCAGGGCGAAGGCGGACACTCATCCATGCCGCCGCGCAAGACGAGCATCGGAATGCTGGCTACGGCGCTGGACAACCTCCAGCGCTCACCCTTTAAATCGTCGCTGGGAGGTACCGTCGGCGAAATGCTCAACTACCTCGGCCCTGAGATGTCGTTCGGTCAGAAGCTGGCCATTGCCAACCGCTGGCTACTCGCGCCGGTGCTGGTCCGGGCGCTCAGCGGTACCAACTCCGGCGCCGCCAGTACGCACACCACCATTGCCCCTACCATGCTGAATGCCGGCATCAAGGACAACGTGCTGCCCATCGACGCCACGGCCATCGTGAATTTCCGGATTTTGCCCGGTGATTCGGTGCAGGGCGTGATCGAGCACGTGAAGCGCGTCATCGACAACCCCGACATCAGCGTACGGTCGCTGGCTGAGTTTGACGCGGAGCCCTCGCCGGTATCACCGCCCGAGGCGGAGCCGTTTCGGGTACTTCAGCGCAGCATCCAGAGCTGCTATCCTGGCGTGGTCGTGACGCCCTACCTGGTGCTGGGTGCCACCGACGCCCGCTACTACCGCCACCTCAGCGAAAACGTGTACCGCTTTACGCCTTACCAGCTCGACGAAGAAGACCTAAAGCGCCCGCACGGTACCAACGAGCGGATTAGTGTAGGTACTTTCAAAGAAATGATTCGCTTTTACGCTACCTTCATTCAGGATCGGACTAAGTAGGTACTTGGATAAAGAGCATTACTGGGGCAAAAGTACCCTAAAGCAGCTTGTCGGGCGTGATAGGTAGCTCCCGCACGCGCTTGCCCGTGGCGTTGAAAACGGCGTTGGCCACGGCTCCCGCCACGCCTACAATGCCCACTTCACCGATTCCTTTTACGCCCAACTTATTGGAAATGGTATCTTCTTCGCGAATAAAAAGTACCTCCAGCTGCCCAATGTCCAGGTTGACGGGCACGTGGTACTCGGCCAATGAACGGGTCACGAAGTTGCCCCAGCGGGGATCAACGATCGACTCCTCGGTGAGGGCCATGCCGATGCCCCAGGTCACGCCGCCCAAAATCTGCGAACGGGCCGTTTTGGGATTGAGGATTTTGCCCGCTCCGGTGGCCGCCAGAAAAC
Organism: Rhabdobacter roseus; assembly: GCF_014202275.1. Classification (GTDB taxonomy): domain Bacteria; phylum Bacteroidota; class Bacteroidia; order Cytophagales; family Spirosomataceae; genus Rhabdobacter; species Rhabdobacter roseus. Next base: position 94,197 of record NZ_JACHGF010000003.1, read on the forward strand.
GCGCCACGCGCACGGTGCCGGTGGAGGTATCTACCCAGACTTCGGCGAAGTTGGCATTGAAGCTATGCGAAGAGTATTCCTCCGCCTTTTCGGACGCTTTGGAATCTACCCGGGTTTGGTGATCGTTGATTTTCTCAGAAACCATAAGCTGCGCGGCTGTGGGGCGAACAAAAAACTGCTTCCCCGACTTTGCCATGAGTTCATCGGTCAGCTTCACGCAGGCATCTTGCACGGAATTGGCGTAGCTGGTCGCCCCCACGGAGCCCACCGAACCGGCGGCGGAAGGAAAGTCCGAATCGCCAATCCGGACGGTTATTTTGTTCAAAGGTACCCCCAGCGCATCCGCCGCCGTTTGGGCCAGGATGGTGTAGGTACCTGTACCGAGGTCGGCCGCAGCCAGCTCCACGGTGGCCGTCACGTCGTTGCCTGCCCGGTGGAGCTTCACCAGCGCCGAGCTGGGTCGTTGGTTGGCCGGGTAAGTACCGCAGGCCACGCCGTAGCCCACCAGGTAGTTTCCCTGCCGGTTTTCCCCGGGCTTGGCCTGGCGCTTTTCCCAGCCAAAGGCTTTGGCTCCCTCCCGCAGGCATTGTACGGTAGTGCGGGAAGACCACGGTTTGCCGTTGGAAGGGTCCCGCTCCGGCTCATTTTTGATCCGAAGCTCAATGGGGTCCATGTTGAGTTTGTAGGCCAGCTCGTCCACGGCCGATTCCAGCGCAAAGCTTCCGGTTGATTTGCCCGGTCCTCGGGTGTAGGTAGGCAGAATGAGGTGCATGGGTACTACCCGGTAGCTGATGAGCGAGTTAGGTACTTCGTACATGAGCTTCGAGCAATCGCCGCAGGGCTCCACAAACTCGTCCTGCATGGCGGCGTGGGTGGTCGTTTCGTGGGCCAGGGCGGTTAGTTGGCCGTCGGGCGTGGCAGCCAGGCTTAGTTTCTGAAAATTCCGCTGCCGCAACCCCACCGAATTGAACATCTGCTGGCGGGTCAGGGCCAGCTTCACGGGCCGTTTTACCATTTTCGCGGCCACCGCCGTCAGTACCAGATTGGCCCACTGCCCGCCCTTGGAGCCAAAGCCCCCGCCCAGGTAGGGCGAAACGATCCGTACCTGCTCGGGCTTGAGGCCGAGCGTCGAGGCGGCGGCGTTCTGGGCACCGTTAACGATCTGGGCGCTGTTGTACAGAATGACGTTTTCTCCCTGCCATTCGGCAATGGTGGCGTGGGGCTCCAGGGCGTGGTGGTGCTCGATGGGCGTAGCGTACACCTCTTCCACTTTGTGGGTAGCGTCGGCCAGCGCCGCTTTCACATCGCCGCGCTTCTCGTCCTTTTTGTCTTTAGGTACCTTGGCTTCGCTAGCCAGTTTCTCAAAATCTACGCGGGCGTTTTTTGGGTCATATTCTACCTTCACCAGGTGCGCGGCGTGGCGCGCCTGTTCAAAGGTCTCGGCCACGACGAGCCCGATGTGTTGTCCGTAGAAGGTCACCTCCGGCCCTTGCAACATGGCTCCCCCCCGGATCCCGCCCCTGGTGTTGAGCTTGGGCATATTTTCGTGCGTAATCACCGCCAGTACTCCGGGTGCTTTTTCCGCCGCCGCCGTGTCGATCCGTTTGATGCTTCCCGCAGCAATGGTACTTTTAAAAATAACCGCGTGCGCGGCATCCTTCACGGGGTGGTCCGTCGAATAATCGGCTTTGCCGGTCACTTTCAGGATGCCGTCTACCCGGCTGACGGGCGTCCCGACGAGTTGTTTTTTATCTTCCATAAAAAGGTACTTTGCTAAAAATCAGGACTTCCCTTCGTTCAGAGCCATGTGCAGCGCCCGGACGATGCTCCGCCGCCCCAGTTCCACCTTGAACCCGTTGTGAGCCAACGGTTTGGCCTCGGCCATTTCGGCGGCGGCGGCCGCCACAAAATGTACCTCGGTAGCCTCCTTCCCTACGAGCAGCTCCTCGGCGCGGTACGCCCGCCAGGGCTTGTGCGCTACTCCGCCCAGCGCGATCCGGGCGCGGGTGATGCGGTTTTTGTTCAATTCCAACCCAACCGCCACCGACACCAGCGCAAAGGCATACGAGGCGCGGTCGCGTACTTTGAGGTAGTATGAGTGCGCCGCGAATTGGTTTTTGGGTAGTTCCAGGGCCGTGATGAGTTCGCCCGCGTTCAGATTGGTGTCTTTTTCGGGGGTACTTTCGGGCAAGCGGTGAAAATCCGCGAACGGAATGGCGCGTTCCGGCCCTTCGGCGCCCTGCACCTTCACCACCGCATCGAGCGCCGCCAGGGCCACGGCCATGTCGGACGGGTACACCGCCACGCACTGCTCCGACCACCCAAAGATGGCGTGCATCCGGTTGATGCCCTCCAGCGCGCCGCAGCCCGTGCCGGGCGCGCGCTTGTTGCAGGGCATGGATACGTCGTAGAAGTACGGGCAACGGGTACGTTGCAGCAGGTTGCCGCCGTTGGTAGCCATGTTTCGGAGTTGCCCCGACGCCCCGGCCAGAATGGCCTGGCTGAGCAGCGGGTAGTTTTGCCGCACCAACGGGTGGTTGGCCGCATCGGTGTTTTTGCCCAGCCCGCCGATGGAAACACCACCGGCATTGGGTCCGCTCGCGATGGTTTTGATCTGGCTGAGGCTCAGTCGGGAAATGTCGATCAGTTCATCCGGTCGCTCCACGTCTTCCTTCATCAAGTCCAGGAGGTTGGTACCTCCCGCCAGAAACTGTGCGTTGGGGTTGGCCTCCCGGCGTTTCAGGGCCGTGGGTACGTCTTGGGCGCGGGTATATTGAAAGGGTCTCATAGGGTACTTTTAGGAAACTATTATCCGACGAAATTCCACGTTTGCTCCACGGGCTTGCCGCTCTGTACCTCCCGGATGGCTGCCACGATGTTGGGGTACGCCCCGCAGCGGCACAAATTGCCCGACATCCGCTCCCGGATCTCTTCCTCCGAGAGCCGGACCGGGCTAGGCTTCGCGCCCGCTTTCAGACGTACCGGCCCGGTCACGTAGCTCGCTTCGCCCTTTTGGGCTTCGTCCAGCACGGCCACCGCCGAGCAGATTTGCCCCGGCGTGCAGAACCCACACTGGAAACCGTCGTGTTTGAGAAAAGCCTGCTGCATGGGGTGCAGCGTATTTCCCTGCGCTATGCCTTCGATCGTTTTTACCGACTGGCCTTCGCAGCTGGCGGCCAGCGTGAGGCATGACAACACCCGGCGGCCATCTACCAGCACCGTGCAAGCGCCGCACTGGCCGTGGTCGCAGCCTTTTTTGGAGCCGGTCAGGCCCAGGCGCTCGCGCAGGGTATCCAGGAGTGTCATGCGGGAATCGACCGTGAGTTTCTGGCTGGTACCGTTGATCCGGAGTGACAGATCTACGGCGTTTTCCAGGGTACTTGGGGGCAGCGCTTCCGGCGGTAGGCTGAGCGGACGCGTCAGTACCTGCTCCGCCGCAGCGGCCTGGTAGGCTAGCAGCCCGCCGCCCGTCAGGGTAAGGAGTTTCAAAAAATGCCGACGGTTCACGCCCGTATCCAGGATTTCGTCCAGGTCTTCCGGCATAAGGTCTTCAAAGAGTTTCTTTTCGTCCTCCGTCAGTTGCGGGGCTTCGTTTTCTTCCATCATAAAATCAGGCAGGAAAAGGGAATATAAATAGCGAGCGAAGGAAGGTAGACAGGGTACCTGGCAAGTACCCTTGTACATTAACGCGCGGAGGTCGCTATTGTTTGTTCATTTTGAAAGAGCAAAACGAAAGGAAGCCGGAACGGTGCGACCCCGCTGGGGTCGAGGGGATGATTGGCGTGCGTCGGTTTCTATAAACGTGCAATTCCGCGGGAATCGGCCTCTGATTGGCAAGTACCTCGGTCTTTCCATACTCTGCCAAGTACCTTTCTGCCATAGGGCCTCCCCTATGTCATTTCTGCTAAGTACAAATAACAAGGCTAGCGCGGCCGCCGCACGAACGCACTTCTTTTTGACCTACGAAAAAGCGGCATCCCAGCGGTGATTTTTGAATATCTACCGACCGAATGACGCCTGCTTTCTTCGTTGGGCTCTAGTTTTCCTTGTGAAGGTACCTTATATTCTCCTTTTGAATCGGTACTTCCTGAATCGTCACGGGTATTTCCGAGGCGTCCAGGTAGTATACTTTATACCCTTCGGAAGTAATTCTGGCCGGTTTTTCGGGGCGTTTCGCCACCAGCTGTTTGAGGTTGAGCATGGATACTTTCAAAACCGGCTCTTTTTGCGGAACTTTTAATTCGGCATTTTCTTGCTCCGTACGTTGGTTGGGGGTAGCGGTCGGCGTCTGTTGGGCAAAGACACGCGTACTCAAAAGCAACGCTAAGGCCAGCAATAACGGTAGCCGGACCCGGAGAAAGGTGGTGGATTGGATCGTCATAGCAAGTAGTTGGTTAGGGGTTGAAAGAACAGACTTGGGAAGTACTTTAAAAGTACCACTTCACTTGCTGAGAAGCAGGTACTTTCACAACTGAATTTCAACTAAAAAATTGTTTTATTGATAAGTGAATAGGTTTATAAAGTGCCTGGTAGTATTGCCCTGCGTTACGAATCAAAAGTACATACAAACTAACTTACGGAACAATAACGCGCCTTCGTGGCCGCGTAGCGGTTGAATGTATGTAGAAGAGAACTATAGGAAGGGAATTCGCGTGCCGCTAGGTACGCAACCAGTGGTGGGGTTGCGTACCTAGCGGCACGCGGGCGGACATGGGGGGTACTTTTAGCTATAAACATCGCGTGCCTACGGCACTGAGTCGGCTCATGATGATGGATGGGTGAATTCGTTCATAAAGCTTTCCCGCCGGGCGTGAGTATACAGGCACAAATGTCACGTCTTTAAGAAAAATAGTTGCAGAATTACTCACCAATCAATAAAGTACCTAACCCACGTACTGATAGATCGTTTTTTAAAAAATTAAATTTCCGATACATTTTCACCAAAGCGAGCCCAAGTACCTCTTCCAACTACTAGGTACTTTGAAAGTACCTTTTACTTTTCAAAGTACCTACCTATTCAAGTACCCGCACCGTCACGGGTTCTACCACATCTTGCGCTATCCGGCGGATCTGGTCCAAGTTAGGCGCGCCGTTGTGGACGTAGTAGCGGTAGCGGGCCTGGTAGGTACCTCCGGGCGGGATGTAAAAAGCGCCGTCGACGATGGGCGCGTAGCACCAGTAGGGCATGTCGGGGTGGACGCGGATGGCCTGCGGATAGCGGTAGTTGTCGGGGAAGCCAAAGACCGTGAGTCCCGCCAGGCTCCCCGCCACCGTACCCGTGGCATCCACCCAGCGGGCGTGGGTGTGGTTGGCCGTTTGGTTATCGTGGCCGAGGTCGGTGAGGATCTGCCAGCGGTTGGTGAAGTGGGCGCTGTCGGTGCGGTTCCACTCGCGGCTACCCCGAAACGCCATGCCGCCGTAGGTGTATTTGTTCAAAAACAGCGTATCGCGGCTGGTGTTGGTTTGTTCGGTGGCAATGTCGAAGAGGAAGTAGTCGCTGAAGGGATAGACCGTCACCGTCCAGTTTTCGCGAAGTACCTCCCCGAAGGCCGTACTGACCGACCGCAACTGCGTCTTGAACCGCGACACCAATGTACCGTGGAAGAAATCCAGTACCTGTACGTGCTCCACGGTACCTTTGCGCAGGTGCTGGTTCCAGAAGTCCACCAGGCTGTCTTTGTAGGTCGTATTGACCCAGGCCGAAAAAAGCGCGTGGTGGTGCGTATGTCCCACGGGGAAATCGTCGGTAAGTACCTGCTGAGCGGGGCTATAGAGCGGATGAATAAAGCCGCTGCGCTTGTAGTAGTCGGGCTTGCCAGCGGGGGGAAGGGCTTCTTTCGTTTGGTAAAAAAAGACCGGCTTGGTACCTACGCTCACCCGGATACCCTCCGCCTGCTCATCCAAAAGTACCTTGGATTTAGGATTCTTTTTTAACCGTTCCGATTTGAGCGTAAAGGTAGCCCGGCTTTGGGCGGGAAGGGAGTCCAGCACAAAAAAGAGGGTAGCGGGATCCAGAAGCTGGGCCTCTACCCTCTTTTTGGTTTGGCTGGATTGCAGGTAATAATCGTAATCCGTAGACTGCCCCTCGGGCAACGTTACGTACACGGGCGTTTGCCGCCGGGCGTGCGGCCCCGCTTCTACTTCGATGCGAAGTGACTGGGCCTGAACCGGTAGCGACAGCCACCCGATCAAGGCCGCAAAAAGTACTTTTTTCATGCTTTTCTTTAAGGGATAAGGAATTCCCAAAGATAAGCATCTTATTTATCCGCCAAAATCGCTGCGGGCCAGCCGTACCTGAAGGCGTATGTCCACGGCCCGGTCGTTGGGATTGTTGCGACCGCCGCCCCCCACGCCTACTCCGACACCGCCGCCGCCCATGCCCATGCCCCCCATACCCATGCCACCCATGCCAATGCTCACGCGGGGCGAAATACCGCCCCCCTGCGACGAAGTACCTTCTACCTTAATGCCCATATCCAGGCTAGCTACCTGCTGCGGGTTGAAGCCCAGCATGGCGAAAGGAATGGAGATTTGTTCGGTAAGCTCGCCGTCGGCCAGGGCAATGTGCGAGCGGATGCCCGTGCTGCCGTTGACGAGGTTGATGAAGCGCTCGCCGCGCTGATCTTTCCAGATTGCCTCCTTGTTGAAGGCTTCCAGCATTCGGGCCATACCCAGGCTATTGGGCAGGTCTACGTCCATGCGGCGCAGGGCTTTTTTGTCGTCCCGGGTTACCACCGGAAACAGCAGCGAGGTAGCGCCGCCGCGCTTGCCCGCCGGGCTGAACGATAACCGCAGGCCGTTGGTGATGATCTGCTGGACCGTTTGCGGGTCGCGGGCTTTGAGGGTGATATACAGGTACTGATCGTCGTTGATGATGCCGTATTGCAGCCGCGAGCGCTGGTCCTGGCGGTCGGGCTTGACCTCGTCTACGTAGGAAAAAGGCGCATTCCACTTCGACTCATACGGTACTACTTTAGAGGAGCTGCAACCGGCCAGCCCAAGCAACAGCAAGAGCAGCCAGCTATTCCGATTATTTTTCATGTGGGTTCTTTATGGTATTGTTCATCTTCAATTAATAGAAACGAAACGAGCGCCTAATCATTACTTTCGGGCGGCGGAATTCGTGGCAAGGTACCCAAAGAAATTTCTCCCAAGTACCCCCAAAAAGCCCTTCCCAACGTTATCCTGACCGGCCCCCTACCATTCTCAAGTACGCATCGACCGTTCATCACTATTGCCAGGTACTTCAGGCTTGCGTGTAGGTACTTTGTGTAGTTGTTTTTAGGTTTTCCGTTTTCATGCAAAAAATCACCCTCTTCGCTCTTTTTTTCTTAGGTACTTTTCGCCTGCTGGCGCAGCAGGTACCCGTCCACCTCAAACTCACCGAGCCTTCCAAGTTACCCGTCATTGCCGCTACCGTTCAGGTGATGCAGGTACCCGACACCACCGTGGTGCAGTACGGCCTCACCGACACCCTGGGTACCCTCACGCTTTCGCTGACGGCGGGCAAGCCGTACCGGCTGGTGGCGAGCTCCGTAGGGTACCGCACGCTCCGGCAAACCTTCACCGTCACGACCGCCAAAAGTACCTTTACCTTTATCCTAAACGAAGAAAACCAGCAGCTACAGGAAGTGCGGGTCACGGCGGCGCGGCCCCTGCTGCGGCAGGAAGACGACAAGATGATCCTGGACCCGGAGCCACTCGTGAGTACCAGTACCAGCACGCTGGAGCTCCTGGAAAAAACGCCGGGCCTCTTCGTGGACCCCGACGGCAACGTGTACCTGAGCAGCACCACCCCGGCCACCATTTACATCAACGGCCGCGAGCAGCGCATGAGTACCGCCGACATTGCCTCCATGCTGAAAAGCCTGCCGCCCAACAGCATCTCACACATAGAAATTCTGCGGACGCCCTCGGCCAAGTACGACGCCAGTGGCAGCGGCGGCGTGGTGAACGTAGTCCTTAAGAAGGGCGTAAAAATAGGCCTGACGGGCTCGGTCAACGCCGCCCTGCACCAGGGCCGCTACGGCAACCAGATGCTGGGCGTCAACCTCACCAACCACGAGGGCCGCCGCCACTCCTACCTCAACCTCAACTACACCCACCGCAACAGCTACGAAAAAGTAGAAACCCAGCGCCTGCTGCCCAACGGCAACCGCATTGCGCAGCAAGCCTTTACCACTTTCCCGTCCGACGTCGCCTACGCGGGTTTTGGGTTTGGGTACGAATTTTCGCCCAAGTGGGAGGTCAACTACGACAGCCGGATCAACTACAACCTCAACAACTCGGCCTCGGTGAACGAGAGTGTCATCCGCGCGGCCAGCGGAGGTACCTTGCTGAGCGACAACACCAACTACCTCCAGAACCGCTCCAACGTGTTTTCGATGAGCCAGGGCGTAACCACCAAGTACAAGATCAACGAAGCGGGCTCGGAGCTCACCACCGATTTTTCGTACGGGTACTTTGAAAACAAAGGTACCCAGGCTTACCAGACGCTTTTTGAACTCCCCCAGGTTTCGGAGCTGGCGGGCAACGGGCACTGGACCAACCGCCGCCACGTCTGGGCCGGACAGGTAGATCTGCGCTACAAACTACCGAAGCAAATTACGCTCGAAACGGGGCTCAAAAGTACCTTTCAGGGTTTTCAGAGCGGCACTAACTACTTCGTGCAGCAGGGCGACCAGCTGGAAGTGGACGATTTCCGCACCAACACCTTTACCTACCGCGACAACATCAACGCGGCCTACGTGCAGGGCTCCAAAACCTTCGGGGCCTTCATCCTGAAAGTAGGTACCCGGCTCGAAAACACCATCATGCACGGGCGGCAGCGCATTCCGGCGGATACCTCCTTCCGCATCAACCGCACCGACCTCTTCCCCTACCTCTTCCTGAGCCGGAGCATTGGCAAAATAGCGGGTTGGGAGATGCGTAGCTACCTCGTGGCGCGGCGCTCCATCACGCGCCCGGCCTACGAGTACCTCAATCCGTTCGCGCGCTTCGTGGATCAGTACCTCTACGAAACGGGCAACCCGGCACTGCGGCCCCAGTTCACGCAAAATTTCGAAGTAAACATCAGCGTGGAAGAACGGCCCATTTTTGCCGTCGGTCGTAACTATACGCAGGATATTTTCACCAACGTACTCTACCAGGACCCGCAAAATCCCGCCCTAGCCTACCGCTCCTACGACAACCTGGGGCGGAACTCGGAGACCTACTTCCGGCTGCTGGGGGCCATTCCGCCCGGCCGAAAGTACTTCTTTGTGGTGGGCATGCAGTACAACTACAACGACTACCGGGGCGTCTACGAAGAGCGGCCGCTGGAGTTTCAGCGGGGTAGTATGTCGTTCTTCACCTTTCACCAGCTCAAAATCGACCCGCTCACCACGCTCAGCCTCAACGGGTTTTACCGCATGAAGGGGCAGCTGCAATTCTACGAGCTCAGCAATTTTGGCAACCTCAACCTGAACCTCAACCGCCAGCTCCTGAATAAAAAACTCCTGGCGAGCCTAAGCGTCACCGATTTGTTTTTTACCAATAAGTATGAGTTCACGCTCAACCAGGGGTCGGTTTCGGCCAGCGGGGCGCGCATCAACGACACCCGCCGGGTGGGGCTCAGCCTGCGGTACAATTTCGGCATTCGTAAAAAAGAAGAACGCTCGGGCATGCCCGACTTCGACTCGCTGGAACGCAACAGCCGGTAGGGGTACTTTATGTGAAAGTACGATCTAATTACCAAACCCCGTTCGTGGCTGGCTATTCTCATTTCTTGTTATTTGTCCGCAGCGCATCCCGTATTTTTATTTCTTTGTATTTTCGAACTATTTCCTTTGCTTCTTTAAAGGTTTCGTCGTAACTAATAGAGACGTCTCCTCCTATTTTTGTGGAATAGTCAAATCCATTTTCAACAAAAAATTTTACTACTTCCCATTTTTTGTCATCCGATTTTTGAGGTGGTTTAAATTTCTCGGACAAAAATGCCATAGCTTTTCCGCAATGAGGACAAACTTTATCGTACTTGAATTTCGTAAAATCTGTTCCTTGGCTAAATGCTATTTTACAATCTAGGCAAACTGATTTATATCCCATTTTATCAATTATTCAAAATTAAATCATTACTATGCTCGTTTTTAGCTCTCGCTCGCTTGCCGCTAACGATTGAGTTATCACCTATGGCCTGTTTAAAGCTAGTTCGCTATTCGCCCGAGATAAAGGTAGTGAAAAGCAGAAAAGTATTCGTCGCCTAGACAACGGCCTTAGATTATAGCATAGTGTTGTAGGTAGTTGTTTTTATTTAATCAATGAATTCAATTCTTCCATTTATCAATGTCATTGTTAGGCCATGTTCATTTTCCCAAGGCACTTTAAATATAAGCTGGAATATAATATCCTCTTTGTTTGAAACGTCAGAAAAGAAAACATAATCCAATTCTGCTTTTTTAAATGAATCATTTGAGTCTAAACATTGAAAGTATTCCCTATTTGCCAATTCAGTATTGCCGCCATAATTATCAACTAAAACTTGAGGAACAAAACCATAATCAATATTAGAAACGCATACATTGAAGTGGTCCCAAATTTCAGTTTTTATTTTTTCTTCTATTGAAATATCTAGCTTTAAGAATCCATTTAATCGTTTAACTTCTAATTCTGTAATATCATTTTCTTTATCATCCTTTTCAGAATAAATCCAAATTTTAACAATTCGGCTAAAGAGTTTAGAATATAGGCTAGTTTGATACACTCCAAATTCTTCCACATGCTCTAAATTTTCTAAGAATTCATCTCGTGTCATATTTTAAATATTGATTTATACCTTCTTATCTAATTATCTACAACGGCCGCGTATAAAAGCAGTGGCTGGGTTAACAGCGCTGCTGCTTCGGCCAAAACTTAAGATAATAAAAGGCGGTAAACTTTGCTACTCCAGAATACCAGCCATTGATTTTATATTGTGTTGGCAGTAGTTAACCTTCAACCATTGTCTGTCGTGAGCTCGATTTATCCAGTTATTTTTTAGGTTGAATTAACCATTATCTAAATAAAAGCCCTTCATCTCATGTATTTGTAGGCAAGAAATGTCAGTATTGATATAATCAAAGCCGCTGCCAAAAAGTTTGTGTGTGTCCCTTGAGGAAGATTATGTCCTGAAGCAATTGCCATCATCCATATGAATAGGTCCGCCAGTATTAATAATGTAAAAATTACCATTAGAATTCGCCTTACTAGGTTCATTTTACTGCCTGTCATTGTCGACTATGTGTGTCATTATATAAATTTCTGTCCACCAGTCTGCCTAATTACTGCCAACATTTGTATACACGAAACTAGTTTCGTGTATATCCGCTATAACCATAGCCATTTAGAATCGTTTGGAACTACTACAACTACCTAAGGAATGGTTTTTTAGCGGCTATCGAGCAAAGAGGAGTCTCACTCGTTGGGCGTAGTCTCCGACTACGTCCTGGTGTCACGCGGTCTCCGACTGAAGGACGGGATGGCGTAGACTGCCCTCGGTCTGAGACCGACGACGCACAAACGTAGTCGGAGACTACGCTTAGCAGTGAGTTTTAAATTGATTTTTGTCTCCAGTTATTCTCCATGCACTAAACTATTCTGAGTGAATTGCGACTAACGTTTTAGGCTTGGCAAAGGGCGGGATTTTAGCACAAATTTTCTACGAAGCATGTCTGCCCGCCTTTTGCCAAGCTGCTGTTAGCGGTTCGTACCTTTAAACTAAAATTTCTGTTTCAAAAAAATCCATTTCAGTTATTTTATATTTTGTTTTAGCATATTCAATAATTTCTTCCTTTATTTTCTGATAGTCTTGAACCCGCTTTTTGATAATATCCGTTCGGTCATATATTTTACTATGTTTCTTTTTCGCTAGCTCTGATAATTCAGTCAAGTCATTTACTTTAAGGTAAATAACTTCAGACAAGTTATATTTTTTTATTTCAATACATTTTTCAAATTCTATAAATTGATCTAATTCACCAAAAAAAGCTGTAAAAATATTGATTCTTTGCTCTTTAATTAATGCAGTCCAAAACGGGCACCAATATTCTTTTGGGATTATTTTGCCATCATTAATAAAGCTATTTATCTTCAAAGCAATTTCACTTTCACTCTTCAAAAAATCATTTCTTATTTTATTTCCCGAAACAATATTTATTTCCTTATCTGACACAAGCAATTGTTCAATTGGCGGAAACACAATTTCGGAAATGTTAAAACGGAAAATTATTTTGATTTCTGTCATTTATATTATCGATTTTGTATGACCGCTAACGGTTAGTATAAGCGGCGACGAAGGCCGTCGGCCGAGATGCCGCTTATACAGTGTTGTATGGCGTTGTTCTTTACAGGTTGCCACGCGCATTTCTTTTTCTGTTTTTAGCCTGATTTCAGAAAAGTAGCCCGAAAATGCAATCAAGTCCGTCCGACGCTTTGAATGCATTTTGCGCCAATTCCTGCTCAAACGCAACGTCAATTCTTCTTCATCAACTTCTGCTCCGACTTCTGGTCGAGGTCTGGTAACTTTGTTTTTAGCGTATAACTTTTAACTATTGCAAATATTAGAAGTACTACGAAGTGAAAAAGGACAATAAAATAAAAATACAATTCCCAAACTAAAGCGCCTCCATATTCGGAATGATAAATTCTGCCGTTGATGAAATAGATGGAATAAAGTAAAAGTATTATAGCATTAATAATATAAAACACTTTCTTTTTTTTCCATTCCACCAGAAAGTGATTTAAGAAAAACCCGCTAATCAAAGTAAAAAAAGCTATAAAGAGAGTGTTGCTAAATATTAATTCTATTATTTCTTTAGCTGTCATTTATTTATTTTTTCTATCAATGCCATACAACATCTGTATATACGAACCTAGGATCGTGTATATCCGCTACAATCATTTACAAACGATCACAACCACCCTTAACCCCTTTGTAACTAGTAGCCGACAACTAAAAGTACCTACGGCTGCGTATCAAATATATCCTTTGTCCTAGTAAAAGCGTAAATCCCTGGCATTTTCCTTTTCATTTCTAAAAGAAAATTTTATCCTGCGGCTCCTGTGCGCGTGGTCGTGTTGAATAGGGTACCCTGATGGATCGTTGAATACACGGCCGCGTTTCTTATTTACCCATCAAAAAGCCTGCCGAATCAGGGCCGTAGGCCCGCGATGTTTATAGCTAAGAGCCCACCCAAATCCGCCCACGTGCCGTTAGGTACGTAACGAGCGGTGGGGTTGCGTACCTACGGCACACCGACTCCCTCCCTAAGATCTTTTCTATACACCTTAGACCGCTACGCGGCCACTTATAGGTAGGGATCCGTAAATTAATTGCAAACGCTTCTGAATCGTAAAGCAAACCCTACAAGGTACTTTATAAACCTACAAATTCATCACCCTTTCCCGAAGCGCTCCCAGGCGGCGCGCTCCAGCTCTTCGCGGTGGTCGGGGTGCGCGATGTCGATCAGGGCGCGGGCACGCTGGGTGAGGTTGCGGCCGTACAGGCTGGCGGCCCCGTACTCCGTCACCACGTAGTTAACGTGCGCGCGGGTAGTCACCACCCCAGCGCCGGGTTTCATCATGGACACGATCTTGGATTCGCCCCGGGTAGTCACGGACGGCAACGCAATGATGGCCTTGCCTCCTTCCGAAAGCGAAGCGCCCCGGATAAAATCCATCTGCCCGCCCACGCCCGAATACAACCGCGAGCCAATGGAGTCGGCCCCGACCTGGCCGGTCAGGTCAATCTCGATGGCGCTGTTGATGGCCGTCACCTTGGGGTTTTTCCGGATCACGGCGGTGTCGTTGGTGTAGCAGGCCTCCAGCATGGATACCATCGGGTTGTCATCGACGAAGTCGTAGAGCGCCTGGCTGCCCATCAGGAAGCTGGATACCAGCTTGCCCGCGTGTTTTTTCTTGCGGGCGCCGTTAATTACCCCCGACTTTACGAGTTCGATCACGCCATCGGAAAACATCTCCGTGTGAAGGCCCAGGTCTTTGTGCTGGGTGAGGCAGCGCAGCGTGGCGTTGGGAATCCCCCCGATGCCTACCTGGAGCGTAGCGCCGTCTTCCACGAGGTCGGCTACGTGCCGCCCAATGGCCATCTCGATCGCGCTGGGTTCCTTGGGCGCGTGGCCGTGCAGGGGGCGTTCTTCGTAGTACATGGCACTAAACCGGCTCACGTGTACCTGCCCGTCGCCGTGGGTGCGGGGCATCATGGGGTTCACCAGCGCCACAACCGTTTTGGCGGTTTCGACGGCGGCCTTGGCCACATCCACCGACACGCCCAGGGAGCAGTACCCGTGGCGGTCGGGCGGCGATACCTGCACCAGGGCCACGTTGAGCGGCCAGATTCCCCGCCGAAACAGGTTTGGGGCTTCGCTCAGAAAAATAGGAATGTAGCTGGCGCGGCCTTCCGCCACGGCTTGGCGCAGATTGGCTCCGATAAATAGCGCGTTGGGATGAAAGGCGTCCTGGCAATCCGGCTCCGCGATGGGCATGGGGCCCTCCATGTGCAGGTGGATGGTCTGGACGTTACGCAGCTCGTCCTTACGAGCGGCCAGCGCTTCAATGAGGGGCGTGGGTGTAGCGGCGGCAGCGTGGATGAAGACATTGTCGTTGCTTTTGATCTGGCTTACGGCTTCTTCGGCACTAACGAAATTTTGCATGGGTAGTTACAAATGGTCTAAACGAATGGGCTGGATCGAAGGCCGACCCGTTGCCCGGCCAGGGATTGATCAGTTCTTGATACAGTAAGTTAACAATTCATCCTGCAAAGGTGTTGGCTCCTGCCCGGAGCCTTTATGAGCATTATCAGTAAGAAATAGCGGGGATGTCATTGTGCAGCCTGTCCGGCCTTGTCCTATCTACATAAACTGATTCAAAACAGCCTCCCCAGCCTCAACCTACTGACTATCTTACAGATACAACTTTCCATTACTATTAGAAAACCGGTAATGGCACACCAGATAAGGATTTTTTATAAGAATATTTGTTAAAATAGTCGAAATTATCTTTTCAGATAAAAAAAAGTATCTTACATTTGTTTACCATTTGAAAGAATGGCCTACCACTCGACGTTATAAACACATTGTTTTCTCCTTAGAGAAAGCAGTTTTGCCAAAATCTCACGTCCGCCAAACATTCTGCTAGTATTCCTAGCGCAATTACTATACTAACTACTGCTATTCATTGGTGCATCGGGTAACTGAGATCACTAGTTAGTTTCCTTACTATTTGGTGAAGATATTGGATCGAATGCTACTTAGATTTGTAGCTCGATTGTTTTTAACACTATACACACACATTCTAGTGAAGCCAGGTTCTTTTGGAAAAGTTCTGCTGTTGGCAGTACTTAACCTCGTAGGAGTAGTTGCGTACTCCGAAACACCTACTATCATCATCTCCCGCGTTTACCTTAGCTGCGTAGACGGTAATCTTGGTATTGACGTAGAATTTCAAAGCGCGGGGCAGGTTACGGCCAGCGCCGGAACGCTCGTGTCCAACGGAAGTCGTAACTACACGCTAAAAGGCCTCGCCGCCGGTGAGCTGGTGCTTATCGAGGCTGTCTCGGCTCAGGATACGGCTCGTCTTGAGTACCTGGTGCCGGTTGTGGAGCCTGCCCCTCTTCTTCCACCCCTGGTAGCCAGCCAGGTACTTTGCTCCGAAGACCCCACGCCGCCCCTGAGTGCATTCGTAGGTGAAAATCAAACGGTTGATTGGTACGATGCCCCTACGGACGGAAATCTTTTGGGTACTGGCTTAACATTCACCCCCGCTGCACCGGGGCGCTACTACGCCGAAACCCGCGATACAACCCGTAGCTGCTTCAACCGCAGCACCGAGCGGAGTGCGGTTCAGGTAGAGGTACTTCCCAAAACTTTATGCATTATCACGTCCGGAGAACGCCTCCGTTAGGTACCTTTGTGTTTTAGAAGCGGTTCAATATCCTTCTTATCTTAGGTACTTTTAAAACAACTTTTTCAAATGATTGCTTTACTAAAATCCTCCCTGGGGCGTTTGCGCATTGTGGGTTTTCTGGAGGGTATATCCTACCTGGTTTTGCTGGGTATTGCCATGCCGCTCAAGTACCTGGCCGGACAACCCGAGGCCGTGCGGGTGGTGGGTATGGCCCACGGGCTGCTGTTTGTCGCCTACGTGCTGCTGGTCATCCAGGTAACGATTGAGCTGGGCTGGTCGTGGCGGAAGGCTTTTCTGGCGTTTGTGGCTTCGCTGATTCCTTTTGGCACCTTCTACGCCGATGTGAAGTGGTTTCGGGAATAAAGGCAATGGGTGTAGGGCCGTGGGCGTAGGGTACTTTTGGAAAGTACCCGTCCAAGCTCTCTTTCTCTCGCGGAGAAAGGGCCGGGGATAGAGGCTTTATAATGGCCTCCATCCCATTGCGGCCTAAGCAAGCTGAGGGTACTTTGAACTCTAAACTACCCTCAGCGCTTGCAGTAGAATGTATCCCCAGCTAGCTTTGCCTTTCGATCCTTACTCTACCAACCTGTGTTGAAACCTTACTTTGTTGCACTTTTGCTGGCTACCTGGCTGGCCACGCCTGGCTGGAGCCAAAAACCCAACGAAAATTACCAATACCACATCCGTCCGGCTACGGCGGCCCTAAAAATTGACGGCATCGGCAACGACGACGCCTGGCTCACCACGGAGGTAGCTTCGGATTTCTTCATGATCCAGCCCATGGATACCAGCTACGCCCGCGCCCGCACCGACGTGCGCATGACGTACGACAAGCAAAATCTTTACATTCTGGTAGTCAACTACAAGCCCATACCAGGTACCCTCATCGTGGAGTCGCTACGGCGGGATTTCAATTTTGGTAAGAATGACAATTTTCTGCTGTTCATGGATACCTTCGACGACCGCACCAACGGCTTCTCGTTTGGGTCCAACGCCGTGGGTGCGCCCTGGGACGGGCAACAGGTAGACGGAGGTACCGTGGACCTCAGCTGGGACAACCGCTGGCGTACGGCTACGAAGAACGACGACGAGAAGTGGGTGTGGGAAGCAGCGATTCCTTTTAAAAGCATTCGGTACAAGCCGGGAATCACCCGCTGGGGCATCAACTTCAGTCGGCTCGACCTGGCCATTTCCGAGAAGTCCGCCTGGGCACCGGTACCCCGGCAGTTTCCGAGCGCGTCGCTGGCTTACACGGGCGTGCTGGTGTGGGATCAGCCGCCGCCCAATCCGGGCCCTAACATTTCGGTGATTCCCTACGTAGCCACCCGCCTCACCCGCGACTTCCGCCAGGAGATTTCTTCCCGGCGCGCCGTGGACGTAGGTGGTGACGTCAAGATTGGGATCACGCCTTCCCTTAACCTGGATCTTACGGTCAATCCGGATTTCTCACAGGTAGACGTGGACGTACAGCAAACCAACCTGGATCGCTTCGAGCTTTTTTTCCCCGAGCGACGGCAGTTCTTTCTCGAAAATGCCGACCTCTTTGCCAACTTCGGCTACAGTACCCTCCGTCCGTTCTTTTCGCGCCGGATCGGGCTGGGGGTACCTATTCAGTTTGGTACCCGACTGAGCGGCAAGCTGGATAAAAACTGGCGGATCGGGCTGCTGGACGTGCAAACCGCCGCCCAGGATAGCCTGCCCAGCCATAACTTTGCGGTAGTGGCGCTGCAACGAAAGGTATTTGCCCGCTCCAACCTGCGCTTCATGATGGTGAACAAGGAGGCGCTAAGGTACTCCCCGGAGACCAATGCCGCCTTCAACCGCTTCAACCGCAACCTGGCGGGAGAATTTAAC
This sequence comes from Rhabdobacter roseus, assembly GCF_014202275.1. Lineage (GTDB taxonomy): Bacteria > Bacteroidota > Bacteroidia > Cytophagales > Spirosomataceae > Rhabdobacter > Rhabdobacter roseus. Next base: position 111,987 of record NZ_JACHGF010000003.1, read on the forward strand.
CTGGCCTCGGCCAATAACCTCTGGACGGGCAAAGTACTCCTGCTCAAATCATTTAGTCCGAACGAAAGTAATCGTTCGGGCGACGACTTCGCCCAGGCCGCTGACCTCACCTTTACCAAAGCCAACCTGTCGTGGCGGTGGCAGCACGAGTACGTCGGGGCCAACTACAACGCCGAGGTGGGCTACGTTCCCAATGCCGTCCGGAACGGCTACTACAAGATAAACCCCAGTGTAGGGTACCTATTCTTTGTCAAATCGCCCACTTTCATCAGCCACGGTCCGCGCCTGGTAGCTACCACCTACTGGGACAAGCAGCGCCGCCTGAGCGACAACGAGCTTTACCTGAGTTACACCCTTAATTTTATCAGCCGGGCTTCGGCGGCCGTGTGGGTAGCCAGCGACTACGTGCGGCTGCTATTGCCCTTCGACCCCACCAATTTTGGCGGCCAAAGGCTGGCCGCCGGTACCGAGCACCGCTGGAAATCCACGGGCTTCGAATTTATTTCGGGGCCGCAGCGGAGCTTTACCTACGCCCTGGCGGGCCGGTTTGGCGGTTACTACGAAAACGGCAACCGTACCAACCTACGTACCGAGCTGGGCTACCGCTTCCAGCCCTACGTAGCCGTCACGCTCAGTAGCAACTACAACAACATCAGCCTGCCTGCCCCCTGGCACCGCACGGAGTTTTGGCTGGTGGGCCCTAGGGTAGACGTCACCTTCCGCAACAACCTGTTTTTGACGACCTTCTTGCAGTACAACAACCAGGCCGAGAACGTCAACCTGAATACCCGCCTACAGTGGCGCTACAAGCCCGCGTCGGATCTTTTTATTGTGTATACCGACAACTACCTACCCGAAAATTTCCGGGTCAAGAACCGCGCCATCGTGCTTAAGTTCACCTATTGGTGGAATGTATGATGATGGTCATAACCTGAAAGTACCTTTTGAAGTACCTTGCCGACGCTATGTTCAACGTTGGTTTTTTAGTGAGTCTACTAGTCTTGGTCGCGCCCTGGGTTTCCTGCCGCCAAGCCGAACGAGCCGACCTTGGCGGGTCTGTCGAGGACGCGCCAAGTACCCCTGCTAACGGTCCGACTCTCCGGACCCGACTCCTGGCCTTCGCCGATTCGGTGGGCGTGGATACGAGTACCTTTCAGGTACCTGCCGGAGCCGATTCGATCCGCGCGCTGCTGCGTGAGATCCGGTACGGCCACCCACCGAAGTACCTTAGGTACCTGGGCCTGGAGGAACATCTTGATACGCTAACCCTACGGACGGCGCACCAGCAACTACTTACCTTTGCGCCTCCCCTGGCGGAAGCAGTACCTCAGCCCCCATCGGCCCATTACCGCCAGCTGCTGCGCCACTACCAGCGCCTACGCCAGACGGGCCAGCCCGATAGCCTTGCCGCCTTGCGCGAAACCTTGAATGCCTACCGCTGGATGAGCCGCTTCACCGATGGCCAGCCCTACGCGGTTGTTTCGATTCCGGCGACGGAGCTGGTGGTGCTGCACGATACGGGCGAAGTACTCCGGATGCGGGTCATTGTAGGCACTAAAACCCATCAGACTCCTTCTTTTGCTACGTATTGCTCACAGATCATCACCTACCCCTACTGGCACGTGCCCCAAAGCATCGCTGTGCGCGAAATGCTACCCAAGATCAAGAGAAGTACCCACTACCTGGAAAGCCAGAACCTCCAGGTACTGGGAGCCGACGGCCAGCCGGTGGACCCCGCTACTGTAGCCTGGGCGGAACTCAACGCCCAGCATTTCCCCTACCGCCTCCGCCAGTCTACGGGCTGTGATAATGCGCTGGGCCTGATCAAATTTGATTTGCAAAGTCCTTACGCCATCTACCTCCACGACACCAATGCCCGGAGCCTTTTTGGCCGCGAAGCGCGCTGGCTCAGCCACGGCTGCATTCGCCTCCAAAAACCCATTGAACTGGCCAACCTAATGCTCGGAGAAAACCGGATGAATGATGATTTTTTGACGAAATGCCAGCTTGATGCTAAACCCACTTCGCTAGCGCTAAACCGCCCTTTTCCCGTCTTTATGATGTACCTGCTGGTAGACCTGGACCGTCAGGGAAATCTTCGATGGTCACCTAATATTTATAATTGGAAGCTTTGATGCGTTAATTTTGTGTATATTGTTCCCCAGAAAAGCCACTATTGCTTTTTGCCTGCACACTAAAATAGGCCTTTAGGCCTTAGCCGTAAGTGAATCAACCCCTTATTCGGCAAAAATTCTTCTGGCTAGTACCTAGCATAATAATTTAATACATAACATCTCAGAAACAACCTATTTCATAGATGACCTTGATTTCAAGATACGCTTTCCTGGTAGTATTGATACTGCTGTTGGGAACACAGGCCTGTAGACAGAAAGAAGTTGAAAAGACAGACGCAGAATTAGTAAAACAGCTCCAGGAGAAACCCTACTACGAGCAGCTTCTGGAGTATAGTCGGAAAATTGGGGTAGGCAAGGTTGACGTTAAAGAAGGAGAAGCCCCCGTACTTAAGCTGCTGGAAGAGATTGGCTTTGGCCACCAGCCCAGCAACCTGAAACATTTAGAAAAAGTAAAGCCGGCGGATTCGGTCCGGTTGCGGCAGGCGGGCTGGGCGCTCATTGAAGGCGAAGCCATAGAAAAAGTAGTGGCGCTGGTAGAGCCTCCTTTCCCTACTTATCAGACCATCAAAAACCTACATATTGGTTTCGTGGCCCGCAATCAAATGGATAGTCTGCTGCATTTAGGAGAAACACTGAATGCCTACCGCTGGATCCACCGCCAGGCCCAGGGAGCCGAGCGCATGATCCTGGTAAACACCCAGGGCGCGTACCTGATAGGGATGGACTCCACGGGTCGGGAAGAAATACGGATGCGTACGATTGTCGGTAAAAACACCACTCCTACGCCCCAAATAGACACCTACGCGACCCAGATCATTACCTACCCTTACTGGAATGTACCAAAAAGTATTGCGACTAAGGAAATGCTGCCCCGCGTGAAGCAAAACATGGCTTACCTGGGAAGTAATAACATAGAAGTGATCGATGCCAAAGGCGAACGCATAGATCCTTATAGCGTCAATTGGGAGGAGCTGTCGGAAGAGAATTTCCCCTACCGGTTTCGGCAAGATACGGGCGAAGACAACTCGCTGGGCTTATTAAAAATAGATATAAAGAACCCGCTGGCCATCTACCTGCACGACACCAACGCGCGCTACCTGTTTAATAGCGGCAAGCGCTGGCGTAGCCACGGCTGCGTACGCGTTCAGAAGCCCGTAGAGCTGGCTAACTACCTGGCTGGTAAAAAGATCTTGGAAAATGATTTCTTGCAAGATCCCGACGAAGATCATCCGCCAAAAACGTATAAACTCGAGAAAAACATCCCGGTCTTTATCTTTCACCTGGCCTCCGACGTCAACGAGTTTGGCCAATTGATGTTATATGGAGATCCTTACAAAGCCGTGTTTTGAGTATTAACCAGGCCCGCCAATAACTGGGAAGCCCGCAGGTAGGTGGCATCAGGATAATACAGGAACAGGCCCGCTCCGCCGGTCAGTAGTTTGATCAGACGTTCGTGCTCAGCCATAGATACGGCCGGGCAGCCCAGGCTTCGGCCGAGGCGGCCCGTGTTTCGGATAAAATTTTCGCTGACGTAGTCGGCCCCGTGCATCACAATAGCCCGCTCCAGCGCGCGGTCGTTCACACCTTTTTCCTGCCCCTCCAGGCGCAACGACAGGCCGTGCTTGCCTTGGTAGGTACTTAGGGTACGGTAAAAACCCAGGCTGGATTGATAAGAAGAGTTTTCGTTGGAGAATTTCTGGGCAAACTCCTGACCCGAATTGCGACCGTGGGCCACGTAGGTGTTCAGAATCAGTTTTTTGTTCACGGCGTCGATCACATACAGGCGCTTGTTGCGGGAAGACTGGCTGAAATCGGCAATGGCCATGATGGGTTTTTGCAGCTTCATGTTCTGGAAGCCGTACCAGGCGTACCGAAAGGTCTCGTCCGAGAGGCCCAGGGTAGCCAGTTGGAGCGAATCGTAAAGTACCTTCCACTCGGGTACTTGTAAAGAAAGCGTATCGTGAATATGAAGCGTATCGGTTAAGGCTTGATTTTGTACAAAAGGCGATGTGCCTATTTTCCTGAATCCAAAGGAGGCAATTAGTATCACTGTGGCCATTACCACTACCATCAAAGCATTTCTCATCAGCGATTCTTTTTGTGGTTCAACTAAAAAAAATTACCCAGATCCGCGGGTACTTGTAGTAAGGAGTTGATATTTGGAAACGAACAGGCTACTCGGTTCCGTATAGTTAAAAAGGCAAAATGAAATATCCGTGCAGGTAACACCCATTCAAAACCAATAGGTTCCTTTGTCGCGTCGTTCCTTTCTGTATGTCACCTTTTGGCCAAACCAAAAGAAAGCGAAAGCCTAGAAAACCGCTTTCTAAGAATATTTATAAAGTACCTTTTCAAAGATTCTCCAAAGTCTACTACCTTTGTGCCCACAAAAGTAGATTATTAACCGTCGCCGATTCGTGAGTACCCTGTCCGTATTTCGATCCATCAACTCATTTTTTTACAATCCGCGGGCTCGGGCAGTGGGATTAGTCTTTGCGACCGATAGCCTGCTGTTTGGGAGCTGGGTCTCGCGCATTCCCTATATTAAGTACAACCTGGGCCTCAACGACGCTCAGCTGGGAATGGCCCTGTTCATTATGCCGATTGGTTCCATTTTGGCTAATCCCTTTACGGGCGAAGTGATTCGGCGCTTTGGCTCGGCGCGGGTATGCCTGTGGAGTGCGATAGGCTTCTTTCTGAGTGTACTCATCCCCATTAACGCGCCCAACGGCTACGTACTAGGCGTCGGCCTGGGCATAATGGGCGCCTGCGCCGCCATGCTCAACGTAGCTATGAATACCTGCGCGACCAACGTAGAGCGTCACGAGGGCGTACGGATTATGTCGGCTTGCCACGGCATGTGGAGCCTGGGCGGTATGCTGGGAAGCGCTCTGGCGGGTCTATTTATCCTGGTAGAGCTGAGCGCGCCCCTACACATGCTTATCATAGCCCTGTTGCTGGTCGTTTTTACGCTATTTCTACAGCCTATTTTAAGAGACATCCCGGAAGTTAAAGGCGCGCAGGGTACTTCGTTTGTCAAACCTACCAAAGCACTCCTCATCCTGATCTTTATCGGCCTCACGGTGTCGATGGCCGAAGGGCTTTCCTTCGACTGGAGCGCCATTTACCTGCGCGAGATCGCCCACACCACTGCCTCGGTGTCGGCGTTGGGTTTTGGCTTCTTCTCTTTTAGCATGACGCTGGGGCGCTTCGTGGGCGACACCATTATTCCGCGCTACGGGGAAAAAAAACTCCTTTTTTTGGGCGGAACCCTAGGCGCCGTGGGTTTGCTGCTGACCATTTTACTGCCCTACCCTTTTACTGCCCTGCTGGGTTTTCTGGTCCTGGGCCTGGGCTGCTCGCTGGGCGCCCCTATGCTGTATGCCATCTCCATGCGGCAGCCGGGTATACCACCCGCGGCGGGCCTGGCTACCTTTGCTACCTTTAGTTTTATTGGATTCATGGCGGGCCCCCCGGCCATCGGTTTCATTGCCGAAGCCTACGGCCTACCCTACGGCTTTGGGGTAGTGGCGCTGCTGCTGCTGGCCGGAGCCGCCGCAACGCGCTGGGCCCGGGTGTAGGTACCTTCCTAAGCGGCTGCCCTCATTAGGAAATTTCGGACTAAGCCAAAACGGCGGCGGGCGATCTCAATTTGCATGCCATTGCTCAGCAAGAGGCGAAGCCCGCCCACGTGCCTGGATAAATCCCTGATGCATAGCGGATTAATCAGGTACGACTTGTGTGCCCGCAAAAAGCCCGCATCCGCGAGGGCCTGCTCGTATACCTTCAGACTATACGAACTAAGTACCTGCCGTCCCCCCACGAAGTGAATGAGGGTGTAGTTGGAGCGCCCTTCCAGCAGGACAACCTGCGCGGGATGTAGGGCGTGGTTTCGATTGATGCGAACGAGCATGTTCATAGAGATAAGGGTAGGATAATGAAGAGGGGGGTGGATATGGGCCGGAAAGACTTTTACAAAGGTGTCCGCTAGTCTCCTGAAAATCAACGGCCTTTTTCTCGGTTTTAAGTCGTCTTTTTCCCGCTACCGAGCGGGTATTTTTCCCGTATTTTTGCAATCAAAGCGTACCCTATTTAAGCTATATCCTTACTAATAAACACTTTACCTCCAATTCTCTTTTTAGCACCTCCGTCCGTGGCTCTAACAAGGTGGTACTTTCTTGATTATCTTTCAGGCTGATTTTTAGCTTTCCTGACACCACCTACCTTCCTCCCCTATGCCTGATCTACTTCTCTCTAACCAAAGCCTTCCTACCTGGGCTTTTTGCAAATGGTCGCGCTTGTACGACCTTCGAAACCAGCAAAATGCCACCAACTCCAGCGTACCGCTCGATAGCGACCCCAAGGTAGTTTACTTTGAAACAACCCTGCTCGCGCAGATCCTGGGTACGCTCGCTCAACACCCCAAGCCCGAGGCGGGTCGGGTGGTGTTTCAGTTTTTGTGTCGATCTGAACAAGAGCATTTCGCGGGGCTGAACCTGGTCTTGTGCGGAAAAGATACCGGCGACCAAATCCTGACGCCGCTCTATCTGGGTGCCATTGCGCCGGTGCCCAACGTTCCCATTCAAGAAGCTGAGCTGTGGGCGGGTCAGGGGTACTTTCAGGCTCGGAATCAGGCGCTGTCCGCCGATCCGCGCTTCCGTAACGAATACCAGGGCTACGCGCACCAACCCGCCACCATCGGGGCGCTCCTAAAAGAAAGCCCGGACTACGTGGCGGTGCACCTGGTCTTTGACGGCGAACGCACCAACCTGGTACTTTCGCCCGGCCTCTTCGAAACTCCGGCCTATTGCCCGGAAGTACCCGGCTACGAAGCCCTGGCCAGCCAGGTCCTCATCGAGTTCGGGACCATGTGCTGCCCGCCCCAGTAAACCAACGACCCTGCGACGCCTCTCAGAAAAGTACCCCTTACTATGTTTTACTATTTCCTCTACACTTACCTGACAGTACTTACGCTGAGTATGGGCGTGGGTTTGTACTACCATAAGTACCTGCGGGGGCCCTTCCGGTTTCTGATCATCGCGCTTTGCCTGGCCTGGGTAGTCGAAATGATCGGGTTGTATCACATGCTCTCCCTGAAGCGCAACAACCTGCTGCTCTTTCAGATCTACGCGCCCCTGGAGTATATCTTCATGGGCGCGTACTTCTACCACACGCTACGAAAAGAACGCCTGAGAAAAGCCGTCTTGGTTTCGGTGGTAGGGTACGTGCTATTCTGTATCGTCAACATCGGGGTCCTGTTGTCGCTGCGCCCCAACAATTCGTACAGCTTTATGCTGCTGGCTATTTTGCTGGCTTTTTGGGCTGCCAGCTACTTTTATGAATCGTACCAAAACGAAACCCTGTACGGGGAAATCTGGCGCGACCCGCACATCTGGATCTGCACGGGGGTACTTTTTTACTACGCAGGCACCTTTTTTCTGATGGCGCTGATTCAACAACTGGCCCAATCCAACCTGGAGCTGGCCTCGCGCTTGTATGTGATCAACCATATTCTTAATATCGTGCTGTACAGTATGTTCACCGTTGGATTTATATGCAAGGTACGAGCGAAGAAATCGCCCTTATTGTAGCCGCAGGTACCCTGCTCATGCTGCTGATCCTGGCGTTTTTGATGACGTTCTTCTTCCTGCACCAGCGTCGCCACCACCGCCAAAAACGAGAGCTACTCCGCATGACCGAAGCGTACCAGCGCGAACTCCTGCAAAGCCAGATCGAGATCCAGGAGCAAACCCTCCAGCACATTGCCCAGGAAATCCACGACAACGTAGGGCAGGTACTTTCGTTGGCTAAAATGAATCTTAATGCGCTCACGATTGGCCCACCCAACGCCAACACCGAACGCATACTCGTCACCAAAGGCCTGGTAGGCAAGGCCATCAACGACCTGCGCGATTTGTCCAAAACCCTCAACGCCGACTACATACTGCACACGAGGCTACCGGAAGCGATCCGCTTTGAGCTGGATATCCTGGAACGCACCGCTGCTGATCTCCGGACGTTTCTGGTGATTCGGGGCAAGGAGTACCGGCTTTCACCGCAGCACCAGGTCATCGTGTTCCGGATTGTGCAGGAGCTCATCAACAATTGCCTCAAGCACGCCCACGCTACCCAGTTGACGGTAGCACTCAGCTACACGGACGAGCTCTTTACGCTCAGCCTGGCCGACAACGGCCAGGGTTTCGACCTGGCCCAAGTAGACGCCAACCGCAGCTACGAACGCGGCTCGGGCCTGCACCATATCAAAGCCCGTGCGGCACTCATCGGGGCTCAGGCGCAGTTTTCTACCCAGCCCGGCGGGGGTACTTCGGTGCTATTGCAAGTACCCATTCCTAACTCTCTCGAAACATGAAGAAAATTTCTGTGGCCCTCGTAGACGACCACCGCCTGCTCCGGCGCGGGCTGGTGGAGGTGATCAATAGCTTTGCCGAATGCCAGGTGGTGCTGGAAGCCGATCATGGCGAGGAGCTTACGCAGCTACTCCGGCCGGAGGTACTTCCCGACGTGGTGCTGCTGGACATTAACATGCCCCGCATGAACGGCTACGATACCGCCGCCTGGCTGCGCCAGCACTACCCCACCGTCCGGATTCTGGCGCTGTCGATGTACAACGACGAAGAGAATATTCTGAAGATGATCCGGAACGGCGCGCGCGGCTACGTGCTCAAAGACGCCGAGATCAGCGAGTTGCAGGAGGCCCTGCTCAGCATGTATAAAAAAGGATTTTACTACTCCGAAATGGTGGCCGAAGTACTTTCCAACTCGCTGTCGCAGCCGGAGGTACCTCAGCCAGCCAGCCCGCGGCTGAGTGAGCGCGAGTCGGAGTTTTTGGTTTGGGCCTGCACCGAGCTTACCTACAAGGAAATTGCCGACCGCATGTGCCTGAGCAGCCGCACCATCGACGGCTACCGGGAAGCGCTCTTTGAGAAACTGGCCGTAAAAAGCCGCGTCGGGCTGGCCATGTACGCCATCCGGCACGGGCTTATTGTTCCGTAATAATCAACGTTTACGCCCCAGGGAGATCAGCACCACGCCCGACAAAATGATAAGCCCCGCCACCAGCGACTGCCCCGGAAGTACCTCCCCGGCGAAGGCCCAGCCCAACAGCATGGCTACCACGGGGTTGACGTAGGCGTAGGTAGATACCAGCTGCGGGGGCGCGTTGCGCGCCAGCCAGGCAAACGAAGTAAAACCAATGATGGAACCAAAAATAACCAGGTAGATCAACGACGCGATGGCCTTCGTGGGTGCGTAGCTGATGCTGGCCAGGTTTACGGGCTCCACCACCAGGCTCACCAGCAGCAGCATTCCGCCGCCCACGAGCATCTGTACCGCGCTCGAAACGAGCTGATTGGGCAGCTTGAGCCGTCCCGACAGCAAAGTACCCGTAGCCCACGACAAGTTGCACAGCATGATGATGCCAATCCCCAGCCAGCTCTCCGACGAGGTACTTTGAAAGCCCCCCGGCTTCACCAACAACCCGATGCCTACCAGCCCCACCAGCAGCCCCGACAGGGCGAGCTTGGAGGGCTTCACCTTGCTGAAAGTAAGCCAGTTGAGTACCATAATAAACAAAGGGAGCATCCCCGACAGCAGGGCCGCAATGCCCGTCGGCACGTACTGGATGGCCACGGTCATGCCGCCGTTGGCGATGGCCAGCAAAAGTACCCCCACCAGCCCCGCCGATAGCCACTCCTGCTTGGTAGGGCGTGCGTGGCCGGTGAGCCGGGCGTAGGGATACAGGATGAGCCCCGCCGTGAGCAGCCGACAACCCGCCATGTAGAGCGGCGGCATGTGCTCGGTCATGAAGTGGATAAAGAGGTAGGTAGACCCCCACAACGTATAGACCGACAGCAGGTTCAGCACCAGCTTGAGGCGCGGCGGGGTCAGGTTGGGCGTGGTAATAGCGGCCATGACAACGGGTACTTTACAGGTACGTATATGGCCCTAAACGCCGCTGCCGCCGGAGCGAGTTCCTAGAAGGGAGAGTTAATTCGTAATTGGTAAATAAATGTAATAATTTTAATTTATTCTATAAAATAAGAAACCCTGCTACTTGCTAATAGTACACCTCCGTAGCCTGGGCCTGCATCTGGCTAATCAGCGGGGCATAAAGGGCAACGGGCTTTTCCCGAATAAACGGATTTCCGCGCAAGTGAAGTACCTTTAGCGTTTTTAGGCCCGGTAAGGCGGAGGGGATTTCTGAAAAACGGTTGTAGGAAATATCCAGCTCGTGCAGGCTGTGCAGCTGAGCAACAACTTCGGGAAGTACCTCAAATCGATTATAACCGATGTCCAGCATTTGTATTTTTCCGAGCTTCGTCAGCGCCGTGGGCAGGGTACTTAGGGCGTTGTGGTGGGCGTAGAGCTTCTCCAATTTCTGCAACTTGCCCAGTGCCTCCGGCAGGGTTTCCAGCCGGTTGTGCGAGATCGCCAACTGCTCCATGTGGCGCAGCCGCGCCAGCGCCGGGGGTAGTTGCGTCAGCTCGTTGTAGTACAGGTCGAGGGTTTTCAGGCGGCGCAGCTTCCGGATCGAGGTAGGTATCTCCAGCAGGCCGGCGTTGTAGAGGTTTAGGTCTTCGAGCTTTCGTAAGCCCCGGAAGCTGTTCTTCCCCAACGAATGCGGTACGTTGTGGCCTATCCAGAGGCTCACCAGCCGCCGCGAATGCTGGGCCGCGACGGGTACATTGGTAAAGGCATTGCGCTGGATATTCAAGATCCGCAGCGACTTGTTGCGCGTCAGCGTCAGTCCTTCTTCCGTGAGCTGGTTGCCGGTCAGGTCCAGCTTCTGGAGCCGGGGCAGGCGGCGCAGGTCCAGTGCTACTTCGCTCAATTCATTGTACTGCAGGTGCAGCTCTTCCAGGTTCGGAAAGCGATAAACTACCTCAGGTACCTTTTCCAGTCCCAACCCCGAAAACACAAGTATCTTAACGGCAGCCGAGTCGCGGATGGCCAGGGCTTTTTCCGGCGTCATGCGGGTAGTGTCGCCGCCGGAGCGGGCGCGGAGGTAGTTGCGGACGTAGTAGGTCATGCTGAGCCGGGCGCGCCCGCCCGGCGGTACCCGCAGCGACTCCCGGTCCAGCAGCGCGGGTAGTTTTTCACGAAAAAGGTCGTCGAAGCGTTGTAAGAAAAAAGGCTTGAGGCTGTAAAAGAAATGCGATAGCTGCCCCTGTTCGTCAAAAAACAGCTGCGCACTGACCACAAACTCACCCTGCATCTCCGACAGCGCTTCCTTCGACGCCCCAATCAACCGCCGCCGGAGCGAATCCCGGAGCGCGGTTGGTAAATCAGGTACCCTACTACCCTGCTTTAGGCTATCATACACCGCTACGTGCGCCGCAATGGGCACGTACTGCCTTTCGTTACCCTCTTTCGATACCGTCAGAGCCAGCGAACGTTCCAGCGGAAGTACCACCGGCTGGGCTTCAACGAGGGTACTTGCCAGTACCATATACGCCGCAAGGAGCAGCCGGAAAAAGGGGGTAGACGCTGTCATACAAGTAGGTTTACGGGCTTAGTAAAATACCTCCGTGGCGTGGGCCTTTATTTGGTTGAAAAGTACCCCATACTGCTGCTCGGCGTTCTCCTTTAAAAAAGGATTGCCGCGCAGGTAGAGCTTTTCCAGCTGAGTAATTCGGAGCAAGGGCTGCGGAAATTCCTGAAAATTATTGCCCGACAAATCCAGTTCCTTCAAACCCCGCAACGCAGTGATTTCGGGCGGAAAATTCGTAAACCAATTGTAGCCAATATCCAGCAGCGTGAGCTGGTTCAGGCCCGCCAGGCGGCTCGGCAGGGTACTTAGGCGGTTGTGGTGCACGTAGATGGTGTGCAGCCGCTGCAGGCGATCGATCCGGGGCGGTAGCTCGGTGAGCTGGTTGTTGGCCACGGCCAAATGCGTCAACCGCCGCAGCCGCGTGACCGCCGCGGGTAGCTCCGTGAACTCGTTGTAGTACAGATCAAGTACCTCCAGGCGGCGCAGCTTCCTGACGCCCGGGGGCAGGGTACTTAGTTTGGTCTGGTACAGGTTGAGGTCTTCTAGCTTTTTTAATTTCCTGAAACTACGGCTCGACAACCCGGTGAGCGCATTGCGGCCCAGCCACAGGCTCGTCAGCCCCTTACAGGCCCGGGCCGCTTGGGGCACATCGACCAGGCCGTTGGCCTGCACGTTCAGGATGCGGAGCGAGCTATTTTTGGTCAATGCTAAAGTACCTTTCCCGAGTTGGTTGCCGCGCAGGTCCAGCTGCCGGAGCCGGGGCAGGCGCGCCAGGTCCAGCCGGAGGTCGGTGAGCTCGTTGCCGTGCAGGTCCAGCTCTTCGAGGTTGGGGAAACGGTATACGAGCTCGTAAGGTACCTGGCTGAGCTCCAGCTGATTCAGCAGCAGTCGCTTGACGCGCAGCGTGTCCTGGTACGTACGGGCGTCGTTCAGCGTCACGAGGGTACTATCGCCGGTGCGTAGCTGACGGGGCTCGGGTACTTTCCCTATCCCAAAACCCTCCATCGCCTGGAAAGCCTGTTTGGCGGGGTTATTAATCCGCCAGGTGGCCAACCGACCGGGAAGTGAATCCAGGATCATCTTCGTGACGGAATCCTTCATCGCGGCGGGAGAATTTACGTTAAAAAAGACGTAGTCGGGCTTGCCCTCCGCACTGATAAGTACCTGTAGAAAAATGGAAAATCCCGGCTTCGGATTAGTGGGTAAGAAGGCTTTGAGCTTATCCGAAATAAGATTTGGCGTGAGGCCCTCGGGTACCTGCGCGTGGGGGTACTTTTCTTTTATTTTTTCGAGTAATCCCGTTTTTTGGGCTTCGTCCGTAGTCAAAACCTGAGGCTGGGCCCAGGCCACCCCCACGTATAAGATCAGCCCCAGGGTCAGTAGCTTTTTCATTTAGGTTTGCTGCCATTGGTAAGTACCTACGAATATAACTAAATTATTAGTAGATCAATCAAAGTACCCTTTTTATTTTTTGTGGCGGAAGGGAAAGAGGGGGGTAGTTTGGCAAGATTTGTTGGTAAAAAACACCAACAAAAAAAGCCGCCACCGAAAATCCGGTGGCGGCTGAGTATTTAGGGTTCTCAATAAAAGTACTTCTACTCCTTAAAAGTACTTCTACTCCTTCGGGCTACCGCCCATCGAGGCGGGAGCGCCGTCGGCGGGGGCGTTCTTCTTCGCCTTTTCAAAATCACCCGCTTTGATGATCGTCAGCTTGGAGTAGTCGAGGTGCTTGGCCATGGCGGCTTTAACCTGCGCCGGGGTCAGGCTTTCAACTTTCTTTTCAAAGTCGGCGTCCCACTGCATGGTGCGGTCCAGGTAAAGGTTGTTGTTGAGCGTGGCCGCCAGCGCGGCATCCTGCGCCCGGCTCACCTGCCGCGACTGCAAATAGCCCGACTTGGCCGCTTTGATTTCCTCGGCCGTGAAGCCTTCCTTCACCGCCCGCTCGATCTCTTCCTTATAAGCGGCTTCCAGCTTCTCGGCGTTTTGCGGGGCGTAGATGGCGTACGAGAAGAAAGTACCGCTCTTGTCCAGCGAGCTGGCGCTCAGTTGCGAGCCTACGCCGTAGCTGAGGCCGTCTTTTTGCCGGATGCGCGTAGCCAGGCGCGAGTTCAGGAAGCCGCCGCCCAGCATGTAGTTGGCCAGTACCAGCGCCGGGTAGTCGGGGTCGGTATCTTGCAGCGGCATGTTCATGCCGGCCACAAACATGGCGTTGGCTTTGTCGGGCGTTTCAATGGACTTGTTCTGCGCCTTGACGGCCTGGTAGGGCGACGCGATGCGCTTGAAGGGCGTGGGATTTTTCCAGGTACCAAACTCGTCGGTAATGATTTTCTGAATTGGTTCTTTGTCAAAATCACCCACCACGGCGATGGACGCGCTGCTGGCTCCGTAAAAATCTTTGTAGAATTGCTTCACTTGCTCCAGCGTGGCGGCTTTGATGTCGGCCACCTCTTCGTCAAAGGTAGGTACGTACCGGATGTCTCCCTTGGCGTAGGGCGACACTGCCCGGCGGTACTCCGTGACGGCAATGGCCTGGGGCTCGCTGCGCTGCGCCTCGATCTGGGCTAGTTGCTCCTGCTTGAGTTTCTCAAATTCGTTGGCGTCAAAAACGGGCTCTTTAAGTACCTCGGCCACGAGCTTAAGTACCTCGGGCAGGTTTTCCTTGGTGGTCTCTACCACGGCACCGGCCTGGTTATTGCCCCCAAAGAAGCTCACGCGGGCTTTCAGCCGGTCCAGCTCATCCTTGATCTGCTGGCGGGATTTGTTCTTGGTCCCTTTGTCGAGCATACTGCCGGTCAGGCTGGCGATGGTGGCCTTATTCATGAGGCTTTTTTCGTCGCCCAGCCGCAGCGTGAGGCGGGCGGCTACCACGTTGCCGCGCGTCTGCTTGGGCAGCAGGGCTACTTCCATGCTGTTGGGCTTTTCGATGCGGGTCGTGCGGCTGTCGATGTTGGCCGGGGCCGGGTCGAAGGCTTCCCCCTGCGCCATGAGCGCTTCTCCCTTGTAGTCCTTCACGAGCTCCTGCACGTTGGGGGCGGCGGGTATCTCGGCGCGTTCGGGGTTGGGCGTAGGCACAAAGGTACCTACCGTGCGGTTGGAGGGTTTGAAGTACTGCTCCGCTACGCGAAATACGTCGTCGGCCGTCACTTTACGAACGTTGTCGCGAAACAGGAACGCCAGCCGCCAGTCGCCCGTGGCAATGAACTCACTGATGCCCAGGCCCACGCGCTCGGAGCTGCGAAACTGCAAATCCCAGTTTTTCAGGATGGTGGCTTTGGCGCGTTCTACGTCCTCGGCCGAGGGTTTCACGCGGGCGGCGGAGTCGAGCGTGGCCAGAAAGGCCTGCCGGGCTTCGTCCAGCGATTTTTCCTTAAGTACATCCGCCCCAAACAACACCATACCGGGGTCGTGCAGCGCAAAGCTAAACCCAAACTGCGACGACGCCTTTTTGGTATCTATCAGGTTTTTGTACAGCTTTCCGTACGGCTCGGCCGTCAGCATTTCTACCAGTACGTCCATGGCGGGGTAGTCGGCGTGGGAGCCGGGCATGATGTGGTACACGCAAGACACCATCTGCACGTCACCTACGCGCTTCACTTCCACGTAGCGCTCGCCGTCCTGGGTGGGCTCCACGGTGTACGACACGGGCAGCACGCGGGTAGGCTTGGGTATTTTGCCAAAGTACTCACTGATCAGCGTCAGCGTTTTGGCTTCGTCGATCTTGCCCGATACCGTCAGCACGGCGTTGTCGGGCTGGTAGTACTTGCGGTAAAAAGCCTGCAAATTCTCGATGGGTACATTCTCGATGTCGGAGCGGTTCCCGATGGTGGACTTGCCGTAGTTGTGCCACAGGAAAGCCCCCGAAACCACGCGCTCCATCAGTACCCGGAAGGGGTCGTTCTCGCCGGACTCGAACTCATTGCGTACCACGCTGAACTCACTTTCCAGGTCTTTCTTAGCAATGAAGGAATTCACCATGCGGTCGGCCTCCAGGTCCAGGGCCCACTTGAGGTTTTCTTCCGTCGCCGAGAAGGTTTCGAAGTAGTTGGTACGGTCGTACCAGGTGGTTCCGTTCGGGCGGGTACCGTGCTCGGTGAGCTCCTGCGGGATGTTGGGGTGCCGGGGGGTACCTTTAAACACCATGTGCTCCAGGAGGTGGGCCATGCCCGTTTCGCCGTAGCCCTCGTGCCGCGAGCCCACCAGGTAGGTCACGTTGACGGTAGCCGTAGGCTTAGAGGGGTCAGGAAACATAAGTACCTTCAGGCCGTTGTCCATTTGGTACTCGGTAATGCCTTCCACGGAGGTAATTTTTTTCATCCCTTTGGGCAGGTCCTGGGCCAAGGCCACCGTGACCGCCCAACTACCCGCAAGTACCAGGCAGAGTGCTGATTTAAATAATGGTTTATGCATTTGGCTTAATAGAAATGGGTTAGCGAAAATCTACCGGGAAAGGTAAAAGGAAAGTACCTCTTCCCCAACCAATAAGTGACGAATGGTTTAGTTAAAAATTATTAACACAACTTTTAGCTAAAAAAAGGGTACTTTGGGTACTTGCGGGCCGGGCAAGTACCCCTGCTACTTCACCCGCTGCCAGGTATCGGTCCGGCCCAGGAGCGAAATCCCCACGTAGCCGCGCACGTCCAGGGTGTTGTTGTCGCGCAGGGTCATTTTGCAGCTGTACTCTTTGCCGTTTTCGGGGTCATAGATTTTGCCGTTGTCCCAGGTATTGCCGCCCGCGTGCGTGAAGTCCCGCAAATTTACCAGCCCCTGTAGCGGCTGCTTGCGTTTATTGGCGTCAGGGTTGTTGGCATCCAGCTTGGGGGCACCGGTCTTCGGGTCGTTGGGTTCTTTCAGCCAGATAATTTTTCCAAAATACTGTCCGCCTTGTTTGTAAATTTGCACGTGGCCTTTCTTGGAGCCCGTGAGCCAGGTACCTACCACGGCGTCGGGGTTGTTGGCGGGTACAAAAGAAAAAGACAAGCCTACCAGGGCGGCCAGCAAAAGGCCGACAAGTACCTGAGGTGATTTTTTGCTCATGACTAGAAGGAATTAAAGAGTTCAAAATCCGTTTTATAAGTATTCTAACGAAAAAAGGAGAAAGACGTTTATGGTTACGAAGAAGATTTTGGGTAAGCTGCTGCTTTTGGGAACGCTGGGAATAGCGCTGGGATGTTTTCGTCCAGCCATTCCGCTGCGGTCGGGACCGGCTTATCCCATCGACCTTTTTTACGAAAACCAAGCGCCGGATCGCCCTTTTTCGGAGCTGCAATGGGTAGAAATAACCCGCGACGAAGCCCTGAACGAGCGGCAGCAAAAAAACAGCAGCCGAATGCTCTACCGGGGCAACGACGCCGAAGGAAAGCAGTTGCTGACGGCCCAGCTGGTGCTGAAAGCCCAGAAGCTGGGCGCGGATGCGCTCATCAACGTGCAGTACAAGTACTACACCTCAGCTACCTCTGAAGGCTACACCATGCGCGGCCTGGCGGTGCAGTACCGGGGCCAGTAGCTCCGCGCCAGGTACTTTTATTTAACCAGCTTCTTACTTATTTTCAGGTACTTTCTTCTCCTGACGCAAGCTAAACTTGCTGGTGGAAGCGGCGGAGTCTACCTCTACGGAGTCCGGCGCGGAAGGTACTTCTACACCAGACCGGGGAAGTACCCTCAGGCGGTTGAAGCTGTGCGTAAACTGCATACTCACCCCGCCCGTGGTGAGGGTATTGCTCAGCAGCAGCGCGTTCTGGACGTTGCGATTGTAGGCTTTCAGGCGTACGCTCCCCCCCTGGGTGAGCCAGTATTCGAGCGTCCATTCGCCCAGCAGGCTGGTGGCGTCGTACTGGTTAGGGCCGTAGGTAAAGCGGCCGTCGCGCGTGATCCGGAAGCGGTCGTTCAGGAAACGGTACGAAAACCGCAGCTGTAGGTTGGTGAGCGCATTTTGATCCAGCGAAAGGCCCGCCACGCCTACTTCCAGGTTTTCGTTCAGGGCGGAAGCCCAGCGGCTGATCTGGTTGGAGACCAGCTCGCTGATGCTACTCCCAATGAAGAGCTGGCTCTGGTTGGGCTGGGCCAGAAATACCTCCTGCGGGCTTAGTAGCTGGTTGAATAAAATAAGACTACTCACCTGGCGGCTTAGCTCCTGCTCGTCGCTGCGCAGGCGGTTTTCAAAGGCCGCCACGGCGCTGCGGTACTCCGCCGAGGCCGGATATTCCTTCACCACCAGCTCGTAGCCAATCTGGGGCGTCATGAGGCGGTCGGTCAGGGAGATGATCACCTCCACGGGGTACCGGCGCGAGAGCAAATTGCCCGAGCCGGACGTGGTACTGATGGGAAGTACCCCGCCATCCAGTGACGTGAGCTGCGTGTAGCCCGCTTTCACGTCCAGCAAGGCCTGGTAGGGATCCCCCGACCAGGTAATACGGCTGGCGGGTTTTATATCAAACTTTTTGTTGAGGGCATTCTGGAAAGTAAAGGTGTAGTCGCCGCGCACGATCTCGTAGGTACCGGCCATGGTAAAAGCCCCTTTGGTGTCGATCTTCATGTTGAGCCGCCCGCTGCCATAGGCCTTGATGATGTCACCTGCCTGGCGGTCCAGCTGGATTTCGCAGTAGGCGTCGGGGGTAATGTTGAAGTTAAAATCCATTTTGATGTCGCCGTACTCGCCGTTGGTCTTGGGCGGGTCGCCCGCCAGCCGGGTACTGTCTTCCTTGGGGAGCTGGCTCACAAACTGGATGTAGTCCTGGGTAGCTACCTCGGTAGCGCCGTCCAGCGGGATGTAGATGCGGGTACCCCGGTTGCTGGTGACGCTCGCCTCGATGCTCAGGTTGTCGATCGGCCCCGATACCCCTACCTGCCCCGTGACGTAAGCCGTGCCGTAGAACAGGTCGTTGTCTTTATCGGTGGTATTCAAGATTTTAAAATTGCGAAGATCGGCGTTAAATCCCAGCGTAAAGTACCGGAAGCTATCGTGGTACACACCTCCCCGCAGCGTGGCGGTATTGCCGTCCTGGTCGGTGAGCAGCATGTTTTTGGCCGTAATTTCGCTCTCACTGAAGTACACTTTGTCATTAAACGTAAAGACCGACTGCAGGTAGTCAAACTTCATGCGTCCGCGCTGCACGGCCACTTCTCCGCTCAAAATGGGATTCTCCAAAGTACCCTTCACCAGCACCGTGCCCTGCGCCTGCCCGCTCACGTCCGAGAGCAGGCCTTCGCTAAACGGCTCAAGTACCTTCAGGTCGGTATTGTTAAAAATCGCTTTCAGGTTCAGGGCATTTTCTTTGCGCTTCGGGTTGTAATAGCCCGAAAGTGAAAAAGCGCGCCGGAGGTTTTTGTCCAGGTGGGCGTCAACGTAGTACTGTTCCGTGAGCTGATCCCACTCCCCCGTACCTTCAAAGTTCCCCAGCTCGTACTTGCCGTAGCTCAGGCCTTCTACGCTAAAATTAGCGCTCAACTCGGCATAATGCAGATCGTCACTGAGCTTCACGGCACCGTCCAGAATCCCGCCGAGCTTGGTATCCAGCACCGGATTGAGCGTAGCGAGCCGGAAGTTGCGAGCCTCAAAGAGCAGGTTTTGGGTAGAATCTTTGGAAACGCTGCCGTTCAGCGACAGCCGCTGGTTGGCACTTTGCAGCGTCAGGTTGTTGAAATTCACCAGTGGACCGTTGATCGAAATCAGGTTGTTGGGGTTGACCTGCCACATTTCGTCCAGCAGGTTGAGCCGGGAGTTTTGCAGGCGAATGGCCAGGCCGGTATCCAGGAAGCGAATGTCGCCGTTGAGCCGGGCGCGGTTGGTACTATTGACCTGGCGCAGCGCGCTGTTGAAGTTGATGTGGTCTTCGTCCCAGACGGCCTCTACCTCCAGGCGCTCGGTGGGAGCCAGGACGCTGATCTGCTGCCGGCTGGACGTAATCAGGGCCGAGGCAAGTACCTCCGAGCTATTCACAAACTTGGAGGTAGTGATGTCCAGCTCGGCGGTCACAAACTCGTTGGTACCTATCCGCAGCGTGTCAGCCTTGGCGTTGAGCGTCAGCAGGGCCGTATTGTCCATCCGGAAAGTACCTTCCAGGTGTGTTCCGGGCGAGAGGTATCCCTCCGGGTAGAGGAAAGCCAGGAATTGCTGCAGGTTTCGGGCATCGACGGCATAATTGATCTCGTAGCGCTCCTTCACCGGCGGGCTGGCCTTCTGGGCGTAGTACTGGGTGCGGTCGGCTACGTTGCCAAAAAAATAGAGCTGGTACTCGGTCATCAGTTGGTTTAGATCCGCCACGGCTTCGGTCAGCACAAAATTCCCCTTGGCCCGCGCCGTCAGGAATTCGCTGGCGAGCTGGATGGTCCGTTGCTCTCCCTCCTGGACCGACGTCAACTGTAGCGTATCCATCACCAGATTCCGTTTGTTTTTGGCCGTCAGGAGGTAGGTATTCAGAAATTGGGCCCGCCCTACCAGCTCGTCGACGGTGTTGCCCGCCAGCTGCACATCGAGCTGGGTACGCAGCGACAGCGGCTCTTTGGCAAAACCCAGCACGTCCAGGTTGGCCCGTTCGATGATTCCCTGTACATCAAAGAAATTATTCGCTCCCGACAGATCAAATTCTCCGTCCAGATTCACGATGAGGTTGCTGTCCAGGCTACTGACCTGCCCGTTGAAGTAGGCTTTCTGGAGGTTTCCCCGCAGGGCAATGTTCCGGTAGTCGTAGCGGTTAAAACCCACGCGGCTTACGGTAGCGATGAGGTTGGTCGAGGCCGACGTCAGATCGAAGCCGCGGCCGTCCACTTTTCCGGAAAAATCAATTTTTTGCCAGGTTTCGGGGTCATCCAGCAACACACCCAGGTCAAAATCGGTGGTGCGGAGCTGGCCTTTGTAGGTGGAGTTGGGCGAATCCCGGATGCGAAACACCAGGTCGGTTGTGACGTCCCCGATGTCGGTACTTACCTTGCTGGCGAGCGTAAAATCCCGGGTATCGCCCTGAAAAGTACCCGCCATTTTTACGAGCCCGAATTTCTGAAAAGTCTCATGCAGGTCGGTTTCGGGATAGTACTGCACCAGGTCGGTGGTCTGAACCTGCGAAGGGTCCAGCCGAAAATCCATGACCATTTTATCCGTATCGGGCAGGCCCCGAAACCCAAAATCGCCCACCAGCAGGCTGTTTTCACCAAACGAAAGCCGCGTGCGAGCCACCCGGAAGTCGTGCACGATGCCGTCGAAATCGCCGCTGATGCGCCAGGTCTCGTTGAGCGTGAGCAGGTAAGGCGCAAAAAGGCCCAGGTCCGCGGAATGTACCCGGCTGTTGGCTACGCGGCCTTTCATCCGCACCTGGCTGTTGAATTCACCCAGGGCCGATGGCCGGTCGTAGTTGAAGCTCACGTAGTTGCCAATGAACGACTGCCCGATCTGGGCGCTCAGTTCGGCCAGTTCGATTTTCTTGACGCAGTACAGAAAGCGCGTGTCCAGGCGGTGTACCTTCAGGGCCGTCTGCTGGTCGATAGTCGTGAGCTTCTGGGCCTGAAAGCGGATGGTATCCCCCAGCAGCAGGAAGTCTTCCAGGTTGGCGGCGATCTTGTTGAGCTGAAAGTGGTTGTAGTCAAATACCGTGGCGTCGCGGATGCGGGGCTCGCGCGGATCGTCGTAGTGAAAGGTACCTTCTACCAGCGAGGCTCTGCTGATTTTGAAGGGAATGTTCTGGTCGGGGATGGAGTTGGTGGTATCGCCCTGCGTGAGCTGCTGGATGCGGGCAATGAACTCATCCATGTTCAGGTCGCCCGTTTGGGGGTTTTTGATCAGGCGCACGTCGGGCTGGTAGAGCGTCACTTCGTCCAGCCGGATTTCGCGCGACGAATTCTCCAGAATATTCCACACGTTCAGGTTAACGTCGATGCGCCCCACGTCAATCATCTGCCGCTGCTGCGTATCTTTGATGGACACGCCCTGCAACGACACTACATCAAACCATTTTATGCTAATCTTTTGTATCTCAATCGGGTACCCAACCGCTTTGGATACTTTCAGGGTCACTTTATGGACAAGCCAGGTCTGGACCGACGGAAACTGAAACGCAATGGTGACGATCCCCAGCGTAAGCAGCAGGAAGATCATCAATACCATTAAACCATTCCCAATCGCTCTCAGATAGTTGACCATGTAGCGCTTCGGGGAGGATTCTCCCTCCCATATTGCCTTAAAATACGTAAATTTGCGTAAATTTTTCCGATCTGTATGACTATTTTAGCTATCGAATCGTCTTGTGATGAAACCTCCGCCGCTGTGGTATCTAACGGCCAAGTCCGCTCCAATGTTGTGGCTACCCAGCTTATCCACCGGCTCTACGGCGGCGTAGTACCTGAGCTGGCCTCCCGGGCGCACCAGCAGCACATTGTACCCGTGGTGGCCGAGGCCCTTAACGACGCAAAGGTAGCAAAAAAAGACCTGCAAGCCATCGCTTTTACGCGCGGCCCCGGCCTGCTGGGGGCGCTGCTGGTGGGTACTTCCTTCGCCAAGTCGCTGGCCCTGGGGCTGGACGTGCCGCTCATTGAGGTCAATCACATGCAGGCCCACGTGCTGGCGCACTTCATCGAAGCCCCCCGGCCCCAGTTCCCCTTTTTGTGCCTTACCGTCAGCGGTGGCCATACGCAAATTGTGCTCGTGCGCGACTACCTCGACATGGAGATCATCGGCCAAACCCTCGACGACGCCGTGGGCGAAGCCTTCGACAAAACCGCCAAGCTGATGGGCCTGCCCTACCCCGGCGGGCCGCTCATCGACCGCTACGCGCAGGCGGGCAACCCGCTGGCGTTTGAGTTTCCCCTGCCCGAAATCCCCGACCTGAACTACTCCTTTAGCGGCATTAAGACGTCCTTTATGTACTTTTTGCAGAAAAAAACGAAGGAAAATCCCGCCTTTGTGGAGGAACAGCGCGACGACATCTGCGCCAGCATTCAGCATTCGCTGATTCATATTTTACTAAGAAAAGTGCGCAAAGCGGCCCAGCAAACCGGCATTCGGGAGATCGCCATTGCGGGCGGCGTGTCGGCCAATTCGGGCCTGCGGAAAGCCTTGCAAGACACGGGCGACAAACTGGGCTGGACGGTGCACATTCCGCGCTTTGAGTACTGCACCGATAACGCCGCCATGATCGCGATGGCCGCCCACTACAAGTACCTCCAGAGCGACTTTACCGACCAAACCGTGAGCCCGCTGGCCCGGATGGTGTTTTGAAACGGATTTTAAAACAACCCCAAGTACCTACCACTCAAGTACCTACCCCCGTATGTATACGCTTTCCGAAATATGGATTTACCCCGTCAAATCGCTCGGCGGAATCAGGCTGCCCGAAGCAACGGTGCAGCAGCGCGGCCTCCAGCACGACCGCCGCTGGATGATCGTCGACGAGAACGGTCGGTTCATCACCCAGCGAAAGGTACATGAGATGGCCCTGCTGGACGTGGGCCTGGATGCCGACGGCCTGCGCCTTTGGCACCGCCACGCCCCGGAGGATGTGCTCCAGGTACCTTTCGAGCCAAGTACCCCCACGCCGCTCCGCGTGACGATCTGGGACGACGAAGTACCCGCTGTCGCCGTCAGCCCCGAGGCCGACCGCTGGCTGAGCGACAAGCTGGGGCGGGCCGTGCGGCTGGTGCTGATGCCCGAAAGTACCCGGCGGCTCGTCGATCCGCGCTACGCCCAGGCGCAAGAGGTGGTGAGTTTTGCCGACGGGTACCCCTGCCTGTTGATCAGCCAGGCCTCCCTCGACGACCTCAACGCGCGCCTGCCGGAGCCGCTGAGCATGAAGCGCTTCCGGCCCAACCTGGTGGTGACGGGTACCTTGCCCTACGCCGAAGATCAGTGGCGGACATTTACCGTGGGAGAGGTACTTTTCCAGGGTGTGAAGCCCTGCGCCCGCTGCGTACTCACCACCATCGACCCCGACACGGCTGCCACCGGCCCCGAGCCGCTGCGTACCCTGGCGACCTACCGCAAGCAGCAGAACAAGATTCTGTTTGGACAAAACCTGCTGCCGCAAACGCTGGGCCGCCTGGCCGAGGGCGACACCGTGACCGTAGCGGAGCAGGGCCAAGTACCCCTCGTGCCAAGTACCCCTTAAAGTACCTTTTTTTCCAAAGTACCTCTGTACCCAAATTTTAGTCAACTACCCCCTGTACTGTATACCGTGCCCCCCGAAACTACCTACCGTTTCCACCCCATCCATCTCCACTGGCTCAGCCTCGACGTCGTGGCTGGGGCCGTGGTGTGCCACCTGGCCGCCAACCACCTGCCCAACGGCCGTACGCCTACCCACGGCTGGGTGACGCTGGTGCTGGCGCTGGTCGTCTTTGGTATCTACTCCCTGGACCGCCTGCTGGACAACCGCCGCCCCGGCCAGCCCGTCACGCCGCGGCACACGTTTAGCCGTACGTACGAGTCGCAGATCGGCAAGGCGCTGCTGGGGGTACTTTTGCTGGCGGCCTGCCTGTCGTGGCTCATTCCCAGGGAGCTATGGGCGTTTGGGGCCGGGATGGTGGCGCTCGTGGCGCTGTATCTTTGGCTGGTGTCGCGCCTGCCCGTGAAGAGCCACCGGCAGGCGCTCAAGGAGCCGCTCACGTCGTTCATTTACGCGGCGGGGGTGTGGGGAAGTACCTGGTTTCTGGGCGACGAACTGAGCTGGGAAAGCGTGGTGTTGGGTACTTTGTTTTTCATCATTACGCTCCAAAGCCTGCTGCTTTTCTCGCACTTCGAGTCGCTACGCTACCGCGAGGTCTACAACCTGGCCCGCTGGCTGCAACGCAAGCGCACGGTGTCGATCCTGAACGGCATCACACTGCTGGCGGGGCTCTGCTGCCTCACCGTCTGCCTGCTTACCGACTACCGCTACGTGCAGCGGCTGGCCGTGATGCTGCTGGTGATGTCGCTGGCTCACCTCTGGATGCTTCGCAACCCCGAGAAAATCATCCATAACGAGCGCTTTCGGATGTGGGGCGAGCTGGTTTTTGTGATCCCGGTGCTGGTACTTTAAAACCGCTCCAGGTACCTTTACTGAGATATGGCGACTTTGAACCGCGCACTGACCGAAAAGGTTTCGTGGGTAGTTACGACGTTACAATCTTTGGGGTCGGTGGCGTGTTCTTCTACCACCGACCCTTGCAGGGTACCTTCCACGACGGTTTTTCCGTCCTGCTTGTATAGCTTGGAAATAGTCACGCTGCCCGATTCCGTTTGGGGATTTCCGCAAATTGTAAAGTTCGATTTGCCCTGTACCTTTCCGCCTTTCATTCCCGCCGCCACGCCGGTTTCGCCCGCCACAAAAGCCGCCGTGCCTTCACCCGTCAGATGAACCCGTGCGTACAGATTCCCCATTTCGGCGGGTTTGGCCAGGTCAATCATCGACAGCACAAATTGTCCGCCCGAGAAGATCGCCGTGGCCTACACGTCATCAAAGGTAGTTCCTTTAACAGTAAAGCTATTTTCCCGCATCACGCTGATGTTACTGACGAGCATAAACTGCGCCTTGCTGGGCAACGCTAGCGTTACGCTCACCGCTACCGGATTTTGCTCTGGTATTCTAGCAGGGGCAAAGTACTCGATCACCGCCTCTTTGCCGCTGGCATCGTAGCCCAGATATCCGTTGGGGTTGGCTGGGTTGAGCAGGTCCGACCACTTACTATTGCCATTCAGGCTGATTTCCTTGATCAGCGCGTTTTTGGTGGCCTTTACCGAAAGTTCGGCCAACAGCGGCAGGTCATCGACGTTCGTGCTCGTGAGCATATCCGGGAGCTCAGCCGCCTGCGTGACTCGCAGCTTGAGGCTTTGGCCCGGCCCCACGACTCCCGCTTCGGGTGTCATGTGAAAGAGGGTGATGATGGACCACCAGCTGAAGTGATCGAGCTTACCGGTGATGGTACGGGTAGCGGGGTCTACTTTCACGAAGCGCTCCATCACCCAGATCCCCTGCGCATTCTGCGACGCCAACGCCATGGCCTGCGGGGTGGTACCCAACAGCTCGTTGGCTTCGTAATGGTAGGTGAACGTCACGGGCTTGGCAAATTTGGTCCCGTCGGGGCCAAACTCGTAGCCAATGCCCAGGCCGTTGATGGCCTTGTTCTCGACGGGCTGTATCGTAACGGGCGTGTCGGTGGTCAGAGCACCCGCCGGGAAGGTGAGTGTCAGTTTGCCGTCGGGGGTGCTGAGGTACCCGCCGGCCGCGCCGATGATTTTGGTGGTGACGGCCCCGATGGGCTTACCTACTTCGGTGGGGGTACCACCGCCGGTACCGGGGCTAGGTTCTACGTTGGGGCCGGGTTGGTGGCAGGCCAGCAGGCCCAGGAAGAGCAGGGGTAAAAGGCGAAAAATCGTTTTCATGGGGAGATTGGTTTAGTGCCGCCGGAGCGGACATTCATGGCTAGTTTCGCCACAAACTTAAGCCGCCGTCCCGCCCCACTTCAAGCTCCTCTTGCGCCAACTGACGAATCGCTGCCGCCGATTGTTCACCCCTCCCCGCGAATTGAAGTACCCCCGGCGGCGGACCAGTACCCCGGCGGCAAACCCAGGTACCTGCCCACCAGCGGGGGTACTTTTCATGGCTAATAAATCCGGGTGGCATCCGGGGCTGGTTGCCCAGGTACTTCTAGCGGTTACGTATTGGCGGTGGTGGGGCATTTGAAAAACGTCAGCCCATCATTTGCACAAATGCCTAATAGAATTATAAATGTTGAATTTACAACTGTCAGCCCCACTATTGCCAATACGATGTTAGCGGTTCGTTGTTCTTATTGGGTATTTCATACATTTAATTTTTGTCAATAAGCTAGGATGTCTTTATTTTTTGTTTCAACCTTTCTATATGGATTGTCAATAAATTGTTGTGTCATTTCATAGAAATCTTTACCTCCAACCATGTGAAAACGATTTTTAAATAGAAATGGCTGGGCATTAGGCATATAATGCTTTATCATTGACATATAAATCGGGTTACAAGCTTGGTCCATTTCGCCATCACCTATTAACACTGGCTTGTCAGAATAGAATGGTTGTTTTGTTTTTGGACTCACAGGTGGCACTTTCCAACAATCACAAATAGATTTATAAACATCATTTATATGATAGTTTTTCATATAAGGATACAACGTATGAAATTGACTAATTACATCTTCATTATTATAATTAGCCTGGTCTGCACAATATACTGATATTCTCATCCCATCTGGTGCAGGATTCTTATTGAAAATATTATCAATTTTTTTTCTTGCATAAAGGCTATGGTTCCCTTTGATAATTTCTGTGATGATAAATGGAATTTGGGGGTTCGAAAGTTCACTTACAATAAAATCCAATATTTCATTTTTTGTATACTCAATATTCAAGGTGTCTGTTGTTCCTTTTTCAACATACTTTATATAAAACTTTTTGTCAATAATTGATGTAAAATACTGGTTGAAATTTTCTTTCAAATTTCCATACAACTCTTTGTTAATTGAATCATTCTCTACCCGTTTGAAAATAACATTTAAGGCTTGGAGAAAATTTGCAGGCTCGTCTTCATCAATAGCTACAAATGTAGGAAGGGGAGAATCTAAAACCAACGACCGTATTTTAGAAGCATCCTTTTGTAAAACAGCAAGCATCAAACCACCACTGTAAGAACCACCAAAAAGATTGACAGAGTCAATCTTTAAAATGTCCAATAAATCATGAATATCAGAAACGGTTTCATCTGTATTATATCCTGAAAGGTCTATACCAGCCTTTTCCAAACTTTTTTTATATTGTTTTACCCCAACAATTGCCATACTGTCTTTGGGTAAATTTTTTCTATATGACTCTCTCATTGCAATATCCAAGTCAAACCTTCTTAAATAAGGTATAGCATATTTAGTCCCCCGTTGCTCAAAAGCAATACAATCCCTATCTAGAATAAGTGTACTTTTCGTAATCCCATTTGCCCAACCAAGAGAACTAATTCCTGGCCCTCCTGCTGTAAAAAAAACAGGGTCTGTCTTTTTATTTGAATTTTTACTTTTTACGATAACAAATGGAAGTTTGACGGTTTTTGAATTTGTCTTTTTTCTGTTTTCAGGGACTATTAAATAACCACATTCGGTTTTAAAGCCTTTATCTATGTTGTTCTGAAATATAGTGTCTGATTTTAGAGAAGGAGGAGCAATTGCTAAATAATTAGGGTCCAATTTAAAATTACAATCGCAGGTTTCTATTCTTGGCACATCTTGTTTCTGACCTATACCAGTTAAGCTAATTCCAAAAATTAGATACAAGGTAAGATGAATATTAAAAAAGTATTTCAAACTGTTTGTTGTCATTTGCTTATATTTATTTGATAATATTTTACCTGTTTGGTTTAAATTCTGTGTGCAGAATATTTGTCAGTCTTGCAAACTTGTTTGGTGTCGTTTTACAATGACCGCTAACGGCTCGCTTTCCGCACGTAGATATTGCCCTGCATGCTTTTCATCATGATCTCCGGCCCGCCGCCGTTGATCTTCCCGTTCACCCAGCTTTCTACGGCTACGCGGTACATGCCCGACTGGCTGGTGCGGGTGGCCTGGGGCTGGCTTTTGTCGATCGTCATGTCAAAATCACTGAAGATGTCACCCCGGTCCGACTTCATTTTTACGCTGGCTTTGGCCGTAGCCGGAAAGGTGACGTCGATGGGGCCATTGAGCGTAGAAAAAGCCATCGGGGCGGTGCTGTTCAGCTCGCGGAAGACGGCCTTGATGGGCCCGTTGATGGTATTGGCCACCGCCGAGCCGCCCACGTTGGTGAGCTCGATGGGCCCGTTGACGTTATTGAGTTCAAAATCCCCGCTTACGTTTTCGACGCTCAAAGTACCCCCATTGACCGTGCTGAGCTTCAGCGAAAACCGTTGAGGTACTTTGATGGTCAAATGCACCGGTCTCGTAAAGCTGTTGGACTCAATCTTAACCCGGTTTCCTTTTTCCTCAGCCGACAAGTCCAGGCCCGCGTTGGGGGTAATGCGCCTCATGCCACCGGCCGGTTCATTGGCCGGTTTATTCTTTTCTTTATTGGTTTCGGCACCAGCCACCGCCTCAATCATGACCTCCTTGCCGTTGTATCCCTGCACCTGAATGGAGCCATTCACCAGGCCTACTTCCAGGGTACCGGGCTTGCCGGGATCCGACAGGGGGACGGTCAATTGTTCTTTCACTTCTTGCTGGGCAACGAGCGGCGTTACTCCGGACAGGAGCAGGAGGAGGATCAGGGTACTTATGCTTTTCATGGTACGTCTTGTTTACAGGTTTTGGCTAACTAAAAATTTCAGGATTGTTTTTTGATGTATACGTTGCCGTTGAAGGTCTCGAAACGGAGCGTTTTGCCGCCGTTCCCGATGCGCACGGCGGTCGTTTTGTTGAGTTTGTATACCGTTTTATCGCCCCGCTTTTCCTTGTTTTTAACTACCTGAGCGGGCAAAGTTTCGGCCTGAGGGAAGTCGGTGTAAAATTCGCCCTGGAAACTCTTGAACTGGAGGTCGGCCGAAAGGCTGGCGGGGTAGCTCACCTTGATGTCGCCGTTGAGGGTGTAATACGCCGACGCGTCGGCGGGGGTACTGGCGTAGGTAGCTTCCAGGTTGCCGTTGATGGTGTGTGCGTCGGTCAGGCCGGAGGCATTGGTGAGTCCAATGGCCCCATTGATATTGCGCACCCGCAAACTCCCCGATACATCCTTCACCGTGACGTCGCCCCGGTTGATCGTCGAGACGTTCAGGTTCATGGCGCGGGGTACTTTGACCGTAAAATCGACGGTAAAATCATATTCGAGCTTATCGCGGCCCCAGTCCCGGCGCTCGCGGGAAGGCCGCGAGTCGTAGGGTTCGGCCAGGTAGGCAAAGATCGTGTCGCCCCGTTGCTCAAAGCCCAGCTTGAACTCCTGCTTACCCTTATCCAGCCCCAGCTGGTCTTTGGCGGTGAGTTGTTTGTGTGCTTCCAGCGAAACGGTACTGCCCGAAGTACCCTCCACCCGGATGAACCCGTTGATGTTGTAGATCACCAGCGTACTGGCCCCGGCGGTACCGACCAGGGTAAATTCCTGCCTGACGCGCTCGCTGAATTTCTGATTTTGTGCTTCTGAATGGGTACAGCCAAGTACCAGCCCCCCGAGGAGGGCCCATAATTGTTTTTTCATGGCAAGTAGTTGGGGGTTAGATGGGTAGGTAAGGTCAGGATAGCTCCCGGATCGTTTGCGCCAGTTTGGCCTTCACCAGGTCGTTGGTATCTTCGCGCCGCAGCAGTTGCCGCAGGGGCTTGATGGACTTCCGCTCCTGCAACTGCACCATGACATCCGCCAGGGCCACCTGCACCAGGGGCGACTCCTGCCGCGTCAGCGCCTGGACCAGCCCTTCGCGCACCCGGGCGTCGCCGGCCAGCTCAACCAGCGCTTCCAGCGTCACCAGGCGCACGTTCACGTTCGGGTCGTTGTTCAGGGTGGTGAGCAGGGCGTCGATGATGCGCCCGTCTACGTCGGTAATGTCTTTGGTAAAGCTCACCGCCCGTAGCCGCTCCGTGGCCGAGGGGTTTTCCAGCAGGGAGAGCATCATCATCTGGCGCATCTCCACGACCTGGGCCGAGAGCGTGTCGATCTGCTGCTTGTAGGCCAGCGGAGGCATTTGCCAATACTGCAACCCGTAGCCCGCGGCTACTCCTACCGCTACCAGCAGCAGGCTGTACGCCAGGCGCAGGGCCGCCTGGGGCTTCCACCAGGGTAGCAGCCGGTGGACCAGGGCCGTCCAGCGGCTACGCTGACGCGCCGTTTCTTCCGCTTTGAACGTACCCAGCATGGCATAAAACTGCGTCCGTACTTCGGGGCGCATCTCCGGAGTTGGGATGTTCTCCAGCCGTTGCCACAGCTGGCGCGTGGCGTTCAGTTCCTGCCGACAGTCCGGGCACCCGGCCAGGTGATCGTCCAGCACGGCCCTTTCGGCGGCCGGGAGCTGTTCGTTCAGCCATTCGGGCAGTTGTTCCTTCACATTCTCGCAGTTCATGTCGTTGGGGTTACTGTTCAATACTAAAAAAAAACTTTTTCAACTCCTGCATGGCCCGGTGTACCCGTACTTTCACGGCCCCTTCGGTGGTACCCAGCACGCGGGCTATTTCTTCGTATTTCAGCTCCTGAAACCGGCTAAGTACCAGTACTTCGCGGTAGTCGGGGCTTAGGCTGGCGAGTGCTTCCCGCAGGGCGGCTAGTTCCTGCTCTTTATGCAGGGCTTCGTCGGCCGCCAGTCCTCCCGCAAT
Source organism: Rhabdobacter roseus (assembly GCF_014202275.1). Lineage (GTDB taxonomy): Bacteria > Bacteroidota > Bacteroidia > Cytophagales > Spirosomataceae > Rhabdobacter > Rhabdobacter roseus. The sequence goes on from NZ_JACHGF010000003.1 coordinate 142,875, forward strand.
TTTTTCGGCGTAGTTGGCCAGGTCGTACTGCTGCGCGCTTCGTTTGTGCTTCTGTCTGAAGTCGGCCAGTACATTGCGGGCCAGGTGGTACATCCAGGCACGAAACGAACCCTCGCCCGTAAAGGTATGCCGGTACTTGAGCATCCGGTAAAACACCGTCTGCACCATGTCTTCACTCCCATCGGGCTGGCCACTCATGTGGTACAGGAAGCCGAACAGCTCGCGGTGGTATCGCTCGAAGAGCAAGCCCATTTTGTCCAGGTCGCCCTCTCTGACTTTGAGCATCAGGGCATTGTCCATGAGTGAGTCCAAGCGAATACGATGGGGTTTTTGAGGATTTTGACGTGAAAACCGGGGACAACGGAGAAGGTTACAGAAAAAGTTTTTTTTATTTCAAAAGGAAGCCCCGATCCCAAAAGCTCAAAAACGAGAAACCCTACCGGAAGCCCAGTAGGGTTTAACATTACTATACACACACTATCATTTAATAGCTACCGAAGTAACTACGCAAAAACCTACTGCAATTACCTTACCAAAAAGCCGTCGGTTTTATTGCCAGGCAAAAAAATCCGGCACGCTACCTCGCCTCCTGAAAACAAGCGCAACGTAGCCTTGGGAGATCAAAAGTAAACGGCGCGTATTAAATTTAGTTTCAGGGCGTGACCCTTCCTTCCGGCTTCCGTCATAAGCTCGGAGTATTCCAAATACAACGTAACGTTACAAAACTTCCAGAAGATCATCCGCTAACTTTTACCGGTTAGCGGTTTTTTTTCACTACCCCCTAAAAATAGGGGTATACCTACGTTTAGCCGTACCTTATTTTTGCAACAGCTGTTTACTTAATTGCGCTTTCCTACATAACTCTACACCCAAAAAAACAGCCTGGTCACATCCGCGACCAGGCTGTTTGACATATATCCACACCATTAAAGGGGGCAAGATAATATTTCCTTTTTAATTTGCAAATACACTTTTAAAAAGATTTATGTAGCGGTGGAGAAATGGTATTTCGGGCTTCTAGCCCAAGGCTACGTCCAGGCTCATCATGACCACAAATCCGCCCATAAAACCCAGGCTGGCGATGTCCGTGTTTCGATCCTGCTGGGTTTCGGGGATCACTTCTTCCACCACCACGAAGAGCATGGCCCCCGCGGCAAAGGCCAGGGCGTAGGGCAGTACCGGCGTAAAGAAGGAAACCGCCAGTGCCCCCACCACGCCGGCAATGGGCTCTACCAGGGCCGAGGCTTGCCCGTACAGAAAGCTCCGGCTCCGGCTCATGCCCATTCGTCGCAAAGGCATAGAAACGGCGATCCCTTCCGGGAAGTTTTGCAGCCCGATGCCAATGGCTAAAATGGTAGCCCCCGCAATGCTGGCCTCGGGCACGCCGGCCGCTACCCCGCCAAATAACACCCCTACCGCCAGCCCCTCCGGAATGTTGTGCAGCGTGATGGCCAGCACCAGCAGGGTGGTCCTTTGCCAGGGCGATTTGATGCCTTCGGCTTCCTTGAAATTGATGTGTACGTGCGGAAGTACCTTATCCAGGCCAAAGAGAAATAGCGAACCCGCCAAAAAACCAACGACCGACGGAAGTACCTTGACAAAACCCTCGCCGCTGCTCATGGCAATGGCCGGAGCCAGCAGGCTCCAGAAGCTGGCCGCCACCATCACCCCGCCCGTAAAGCCCAGCATGCCGTCCAGGGCGGCGCGGCTCATGTTTTTGAAAAGAAAAACCAGCGAGGAGCCCAGCGCCGTCAGGAACCAGGTGAATAAGGTGGCATAGAGCGCCGCCTGAACCGGATGAATGCTTTCCAGATAGTCTATGATCGACTCAAACATGCATGTTGAGGTTAAGCCCGCAATATACGGTCTGAATTCGCGCTTTCACTAGTTACCGGGCCCGCAGCAATACGTTTTTTTTTATTCTGCCCCTTTTCCCGGTTGATTCTTACGGTTCGGACTATACACAACCACGGGCTTCTTAACCGGCTTTACCGTGCGAAGGTACTCGTAGATGGCCCCCAGGTCCGATTCGGTCATGCCCGCGTAGAGCGTCCAGGGCATCACGGTATTGAACCCTTCGGGCGCGGCGGGTGGCACGAATACGGCGGAATCATAGGCCTTGAAACGCGCCACGAACGCCTGGCGGCTCCAGCTACCGAGGCCCGCGCTGGAATCGGGCGTGATGTTGGCGGAGCGCAAAGTACCCCCTTCCTTCGTCATGGCGGCCAGAGAAATGGACATTCCGCCCGCAAAAGGAGCCTTTTTCAGGAGCTTACCGGCCGTGCGGTTGGTGTGGCAGTCGGCGCAGCCCGCCAGCTGGGTCAGGTACCTGCCGTAGGCCAGGCCGGAGGTGGCGCCCGAATCGGGTGCGAGAGTCGCCCGGTGAGGGAGCAACCGCAAACCCAGCCGCAGGGGAAGGGGCACGCGGCTGGGAGGTACCTCCTGGGCTACGGGAGGCAAGGTACGCAGGTACACGATGATTGCCTCGGCATCGGACTGTCTGATGCGGTGGTAGTTGGCGTAGGGCATGAGCGGAAACAACGGCTTGCCCGTTTTCCCCACGCCCGCCGTAATGGCCACCAGCAACTCCTTATCCGACCAGCCCTTTAGCGCGTAGGGGGTGATGTTGCGGCCGTATACCCGGCCGGGAAGGCCGTAGTTTTTGCCGTACTCCTGCCCGCCGCCACCCCACGAGCCGGGGATGATCGGCCCGGCGAGCCGGGACCAGTCGCGCTGGGAGTGGCAGTCGACGCAGGCGGCTACGTGCTGGGTGAGGTACCTGCCCCGCTCCACCAACGCGGGCGTGGAGCGGACTTGGTAGTTGTCGTCCAGAGGCTGGCCGTTGGGCTGCTTTACCTGCGGACGCACACAATTGGCGAATACGACGCACGTATAAAGTACCAGGTTGATCATGTGTGCAGTACTGGAACGGGGTACTTTCATGGGCGGTGCACGGATTCTAAACGTGACTAATCAGACATCTTGGGCCTACTTCCACGTCTATGCCGCTCGGCCTTGGGGTCGTAGGTTATCAGCAAAAATGCAGTACCTTTTCAAAACCCAACACCTACCTCCGCGTCAGTTGCCGCTTTGCATTCTTTAATTGTCATTCTTTTCGGTTAAACCGTTTTTTCCAAACGCTACCAGCTCGCTTGGCGAAGTACCTCAAGGCGCAGGTTCGTCTTCCGCTACCAGCGAAGGCCACCGCAACGACAATAGAAATGCGGTGGCAGCCAATGTATTTTCAGAAAAAAAGAAACGCGTTGAAACGGCCGGTTATGGAAACTGTCGTTTGAAAAACGCCCAGGATTCCAGGTACACGTTGATGTCGCCGGGTTAGTTATGCTCCCCGCCAATGACCTTCAGCAGGGGTACTTCTGGCTTTCCGGACTGGTGGTAGAAGGTAGTACCCCTGCGGGGACTATTCTATTGAATCATCGAAAGATAGACGAAGAAGTAACTCGTTTAAGTCTGCCCGGCCCTGACATAACGTATCGCAATGCCGAGGGCTCAGCGCGGCGGAAACGTAATTTAAACAATCATACTCCTTTTTTCTCCTCGATCCGCCGGTACAAGGTCCGGGCAAAAGGAGCATACTCAACAAAGGTGTCCGGTTTGGTCATATAATCGGTCGCTCCCAAAGCCAGGCATTGCTCCCTAAACGCCGGGGTCGAGGACGTAGAAGTAATGATAATCGGGATAGACGCGTAGATCGGATTGGCCTTCATGAATGCCAGAATATCGTAGCCGTTCTTACCGGGCATATTCAGATCTGATAAAATCACGTCGGGTAAAGTACGTTCAGGGTGCGTCAGCCACGCCAGGAGTTCATCCCCATTCTCCGCCTCCGCCAGGATATCAAACAAGCCCGCCTCGTGAAACCCTTCTTTCATGAAGAACCGCTCGTCTTCGTCATTTTCTACCAGAATGATTTTGTACTTTTTCATAAGGTTACTTGGTTCAAAGTACTTCGTGCAGGAAGTGTAAAATAAAAGGTGGTACCCTGGCCGGGTTCGGATTCAGGCCAAATGCGTCCGCCATGTCGGTCGACAATCTTCTTGCAAATGGCCAATCCAATTCCTGTACCCTCGTATTTTTGTTTGGTATGCAGCCGTCGGAAAATTTCAAAGATTTTGGTCAGATTTTCCTGGGCAATACCAATGCCATTGTCTTTTATGGCAACTTGAATCTGCCCCTCCGTTTGGGTACAGCCAATATGAATCCGCGGCGGCTGGGTGTCCATAAACTTCAGCGCGTTGCTCAGTAGGTTCTGTATTAACTGCACCAGTTGCACCGGATCTCCGGTGAGCACGTCCACTTCCGTTTCTACGCTAATTTCCGCCCCGCTGGACTCCAAAGCCGTTTTTAGGTTTTGCATGGCCTGTTGGACCAGCTCCTGGAAGGAAACGGTTTGGATGGCTAGCTCCTCTTTACCCAGCTGCGTATAGTGCAACAGATACTGAATCAATTCCCGCATCCGGTTCGCGGTAAGCAAGGCCTTCTGGATGTAACCCCATAAGGCCTCATCTGCCGTAGCGTCCAATTTCCGTTCAATGAGCGTCAAAAAGCTTTTAATGGTTCGAACGGGCTCCTGCAGATCATGGGAAACAATGGAGGTAAATTGTTCCAACTCCTGGTTTTTAAACGATAGCTCGGTGGTGATCCCCTCCAGTTCGCGGGTCAGGCGGCGGTAGCGATCGTGGCTGTCGCGCAGAGCTTTCTCGCCTGCTTTGCGTTCCGTCAGGTCGCGGGTTACTTTCGAGAACCCAATGAGTACTTGCTGGGTGTTGTACACGGCGGTGATCACCACCGTGGCCCAAAAACGGCTTCCATCGCGGCGAATCCTCCATCCTTCTTCTTCGTATTTGCCCTCGGTACTCGCAATCCTTAGTTCGGTTGGTGGTTTGCCCGCCTGAATATCTTCTTCGGGATAAAAAATAGAAAAGTACTTGCCGATGATCTCCTCGGCGCTATATCCTTTGATTCGCCGGGCGCCTTCGTTCCAGCTGATGATTTTGCCTTTTTCGTCCAGCATGAAGATCGCGTAGTCCGTCACCTGCTCTACCAGCAGGCGGTAACGTTCTTCACTTTGGCGCAAAATTTCTTCTCTCTCTTTGTATTCGGTTAGATCGCGGGTCACTTTTGAAAAGCCAATCAGCTGATTCTGCTCGTTGTAGAGAGCCGTGATTAGCTGGTGCGCCCAGAAAACCGAGCCGTTTTTTTTCACCCGCCAGCCTTCTCCCTCGTACTTTCCCGTCTCCTGAGCGTGTTTTAATTCTCTTTCGGGCTGCCGCTTTTCAAGTTCGGAAGATTGGTAAAAAACGGAAAAATTTTTTCCGATGATCTCCGGAGCGCTATACCCTTTAAGGCGCTGCCCGCCTTCATTCCAGGTCATGATGCGACCCTGCGGATCAAGCAAAAAAATGGCGTAATCCTTCATCCCTTCTACCAGTAGACGATAACGCATTTCTCGCTCCTGAGCCTCAAGCTCTCTTTTCTTTTTCTCCGAATTATCCCGTAGCAAAATACTGAAACCGGCCAGCAATTGGCGGGCATCGTACACCGGCCATAAGCTTAGCTCGCCCCAGAAGAGGGTGCCATCCTTTTTGATCTTCCAACTCTGGTCTATAAACGTCCCTTTTTTCTGAGCTTGACTCAATTCATACTCCCTTTTGAGGACATCCTGTCGGTCGGGGTACAAGAGAGAAAAATGTTGATTTAGCAGCTCCGGAGCGGTAAAACCCGTAAGGGTCATGGTAGCTTGATTGGCATAGGAAATATACCCGTCGGCATCCAGCAACAGTATTGCTTCACGAATACTTTGTAGCAGTAAGGGGTGGTCAATATCCATATAAATAGATTCTCCCCGGCTACCCGGTTGGAATAGACTACGAAAAACACCGCTAGATTAATGAAAACCGATGACAAAGATACAGGGATTTAAATAGAAAAGAAAGCTCCTTCTGGTGTAAACGTATAGGCAAACCGTACAAAAATATCGATTTGTCACCGTTATTCACAGATGGGTTAAGTGACTTATTGCTAAACCCTTCCGGGCAAGTCAGCTCAATCCAGCCAGGTACCTACCAGCAGCAGCCGGGCGGGCATGAAGTAGGTACTTTGGTAGCGGGCCGGATCGTCCACGACCGACCCGCGCTCGGCCAGGATGACGGCTTTGTCGGGGGGCTCAGGAGCCCTTGAAAACGTAACGGTATGTACCCCCTCCGGCAGCGAATCGAGCACGAAGAAGTTCATACGGTAGTAGGTACAGTACTTGTCGAAGCGCGGGATCAGCCGCGGTGGCTGGTCGTCGATTTGTATTTGTACATGCCCCGCCGTCGGGCCCAGCACATCGTAGAGGCCCAGGATAGTACCCCGAAACCGAACGGTGAGCGTGGCCGCCGGATCGTCCGTGCGCAGGAAATGCGCCACGCGGTGGCTCAGGGTTTTGGTGAGCGAGTCGGTGGCGGTGGCTACGTCGGTCCAGGTACCGGTGCGCTGGGCCCGCGCTGCGTCGGCCCACTGGGCCTGCTCCCAGTGATCGGCGCGGAGCGGCGGGGGTAGTTTGTGCTTCCCGGTCCGGCCCAGTCCCGGCATGGCCGCCAGGTACCTGGCCACTACCTCGGCGTAGATGGCGTGGCCTTCGGGCAGCGGGTGGGTACCGTCTTCGGTAAAGGTGATTTTGCCCGCCGGATGCTGCCCCTTGGGAGCCTGAAAAACGAGCGTCCCGGCTTTTTCTCTGGCAAGTACCTCCATGCCCAGGTGGATGGAAGGTACCTGGTAATGCCGCGCCACGCGCTCCATGGCCTGGATGGCCCGCGAGAAAGTACCCTGCGCCAGCTCTTCCCGCCCGTGGACATTGACCGTATACACCAGGCAAATATCCGCCCGCGGCAGCGCCCGCCAGGTTTGCCGCACGATGCCCTCCACCGCCCGCTCGATGGCCTCGGGCGCGAGGCCGTGGTCATTGACCGCAAACTCCACAAACACCAGGTCGGGACGGAAGCCAAGTACCTCGTCGCGGAGCCGGAACACGCCCAGGTTGGAGCCTGTGCCGCCCACGCCCGCGTTGCGGTGGGTGAGCTTGGCCTGCGGGTAGGCCGCTCGTAGCTTCGCCAGCGACTGCTCCCGCCAGCCCCCGCCCGCCTCGGTGATGCTTCCGCCCAAGTAGGCAATCCGGACGGAATCGCCTTGGCGCAGCTTCTGGAAAAAATTCGGCAGCCCCGCCCGCGGCTGGTATTCCTGCGCGCGGGAAAAGTCCTGGGCACTCAGGTACCCGTAGCTGAGCAGGAGGAAGAGGAGGAGTTTTTGCATGAGGCTGAGGGACTTATTTCGTTAAATTACCTTAATAGTGGCGTTAAAAACGCTAGAGGAGTCCGCCCCGATTGCAAATCGAGGCGAGCGTTTGCTTTACTTTCCGCTCGATTCCCGTTGCTGCACGATGCGGTCAAAGGCCGTCGCCAGGGCCGGGTCAAACGCGGCTTTCTTTTTCCAGGCGTCGGAGCCGTACACCCCCGCCTGCTGGTAATCGAAGGGCTTGAAGTTGATCTTGCGAAGTACCTTGGGGTTTTTGATGGTAAAATCAAAGGCCGCGGGATTGGCAAAACCCGGATCGGCCACGACGGAATTCTTGTCCTTGCCCGCGGCCTGCCACTCGGCCAGGGTTTGCTTGTTGAAAAGTACCTGGGCGCCGGGGCGCGTGTCCCAGTAGAGGTTCTGGTCGGAGGCGAGGTTGATCTGGTACCACTTGTTGAGCAGCAAGGTACCTGAGCCGTAGTAGACGATGTTGTTGGTGAAGGCAAACGACTGGTGCTCCTCCACCCGCGTGGCCTGGAGCTGCGCCCGGAGGTTGTTGGCAAAGATGTTGTTGCGGATGAGGTTCTCCTTGCCGTAGTGCTGGTGAAAGCCCGAATTTTTGCACTGGTACACCAGGTTGTTCTCCATCACCACGCCCGTAGAGCCTTCGTCGGTGTAGAGGCCCCAGCCGCCGTAGTCGAACGAGTACACGTGGTGGATCACGTTGTTGTTCACGACGGTACCTTCCGACGGCCCCAGCGTATACACCCCGCCCATGTCGCTAAGTACCCCCCAGCCCAGATGATGGATGTGGTTGTAAGCCACGCGGTTGCGCTTGGACGGCGAATGCTTGTAGCCCCAGATCCAACCCACCGACACGCCCGAATAGCGGAAGTCGGCCACCTCGTTGTGGGTAAGCTCGTTATCGTGGCCGTGAAAAATAATGAGCGCCACCGCGCAGGGAAACACGTGCCCCCCCGACCGCACGATGTTGTTGTCCACCGCGATGTGGTGCGAAATTTCGTCGGCCTTGGGTCGTAGCGTCGTTTCACCAATCTTGACGCCACTGGCTCCGAGGTCGTGCAGGTAGCAGCGCTCCACGCGGCCGTTGGCGCAGGCCCGCCGAAACCAGATCCCACTCCCGCCCGTGTGGGCTACTTCGCAGTTCACAAACGACACGTGGTCGGCGAAATCCAGCTGAATGGCCGCTTCGATGGGGGCCGCTGCCTGGGTAGGGTCTACGCCGGTGGCGGGCATCTGGTAGCTGGCTACCTGGAACGACAGGTTCTCGAACCGCAGGTGCTGCACCCGTTTTCCGGTTTTTTCGTCGCCCGCAATGATCACAAATTTTTCGTTCAGGGGAGCCAGGGCAGTCATTTGGTCGGGGCGCTCGCCGGGACGGGGCCGGTAGTAGAGGGTACCTGAGCGCTCCAGGTACCACTCGCCGGGCGCATCCAGGGCGGCTTTGAGGTTTTCAAACACAAAGAGCGACTTGGCGTTGATCTTGTTCCAGGGCTTCATGCCCTCACCCACCACGTACAGGGCCGTATCGGCGGCACTAAAGCCCGCGATGTACTTGCGGGTATTGTCCCAATTGTGGTAAAAGGTAATGACCACGTCGTGCAGTTCCGCGGGCGACAGCCCCGCCAGCCAGCGGGTACTTTCCGGCGGTAGGGCAATGCGCTGCACGGCCAGGTCGGCCCGGTAGATGCGGGCGGAATCCAGGACGGTCTCGGTGACGCGCCGGGGCTGAAAGAAACCCTCCGTTTGGGCGCGGGTAGCGCGCTGGCCGTTGACGTAGAGCTGCTCAAAGCGCCAGCCGTAGCGGCGCACCTCGGGTACGTCGGCCTTCCAGAGGCTATCCGAGATTTTCTCAAAAGTACCTATGGACATCCCTCCGTAGAAGACGGGGGCCTCACTCCCCTCACCCCGAAACACCAGCGGACTGGCCTCGGTACCCGAGTCTTCGGTAGTGAGCCGCAGCGGCTCGGCCATCCAGTAGGTACCGGCCCGCACCACCACCTCAATGGGCCGCGCCGGAGCCGACGCCCGGCGTAGCTGGCGGGCCTTGTCGCGCGCGCCTTGCAGCGTGGCCAGGGGTCTTTCGGCCGTGCCGGGGTTTTGGTCGCTGCCCGTGGGGGCTACGTAGAGTTGCTGGGAAAAGGCACTGGCGGCCAGGCCTAGCCACAGCCAAGAGAGGTACAGGAAAAAGGATTTCATAAAAAAGGAAAAGAAACGATTGACTACCCATAAAGGGGAGCAAAGCCGGAAGCATACTTGGTTAGCGGGCTGGTTTTTTAATGAAACCGCTGCGCTTATCGGTTGAATGTTTCCGGCCGCCGGGGTACCGGGCCGCCGGGCGCTAGGCTGTGGTTGATAAAAGTACCTCGCGTGCTTTTGGGTACGTCACTACCACTTGTTGCGTACCCAAAGGCACGCGGCCGGAGTCTTGAGGTACCTTGGCTATAAATATCGCGTGCCTACGGCACTTCATGCATTCATGATTACGTATCGCCTCGCTCGCGTTACTTTATACATTCGCAAGCCACTCGGCGGTCGGGTCAGGGTGGTTGGTAACAAAATTTTCTACAGAAGTACATTTCGCTCAAATCTGCCGGTACCTTACCAAAGATAGGTACCCTCAAAAGTACCAGGGCCTGGTGCTCTCCCCTACTTCCCCATTTCCTCCACCGGCTCGCAGAACCGCACCAGCTGCTCCACCAACGGTAGGTTTTTAGGTACCTGGTGCTGGTAGGGGTGGGTGGCGCGGAAGCGGGCGATCAGCTCGCGCTGCATGGTCTGGATCAGGCGGTCGTGGCGGCCCGAGGGAGCCAGGTTGCGGGTTTCGTGGGGGTCGTTTTTCAGGTCGTAGAGCCAGTGCGTGATGCCCGGCGCGCCGTGGCCGGTTTCGTAGCCTTGGCCCAGGTCGCTTTTGCCGCTGGTGAATACGTACTTCCAGTCGCGGCTGCGCAGCATCACTTTATTATCCACCAGGAATTCGGAGAAAACGTACTCCCGGTGTTCCTTGCCGGGTTGGTGTTTTTCACCAGCCCGTTTTTCCGCCTGCTTCAGGAGCGGTACCAGACTCTTGCCCTGCACGCCCTCGATGGACTTCACCCCCACGGCTTCGGTCAGGGTAGGTACCAGGTCGATAAACTCCACCAGGGCGTCACTGGTGCGGTTGGCGCCCAGCCGCCCGCCCGTCTGGATCAGCAGCGGGGCTTTCACGGCGGGCTCCCACATGGTGTGCTTCTCGAAGCGCTTGTGGTCGTTGAGCAGGTACCCGTGGTCGCCGATGTACACCACGATGGTGTCCTGCTCCAGCTGCTGCTCGCGCAGGGCGTTCAGCACCAGGCCCACGTTTTTGTCGAGGTAGGTGACGGAGGTGTAGTAGGCCGCAATGATGCCCCGCTTCTCGTCGTCGGTCAGGTCTTTGAATACCAGCGGAATCCAGCGGTCGTCCTCGGGACTCCCCTGCGGCAGCACCATGTCTTCGGGCTTGTACTGGCCCGTGTACTCGATGGGGAAGTCAAAGGGCGAGTGCGGCTCTTTAAAGCCCAGCCACAGGCAAAAGCGCCCGTCGCGGTGTTTTTGAATAAACTCCACCGCCTGGTTGGCGTAGAAAGTACCCTCGGCGTCGGCATCGTAGTAGGGCGCGGGCAGCGCGTCGGCGTTGAGCCAGATCCGCGCCGGATCCTTGAAAGGCCGCCAGGTACCTTTGGTACGCAGCTCGTCGGGGATTTTGCGCGGCGGGTGCGCCTGGCGGTGGGCCAGGTACTCGCGGCCTTCGATCCTGTGGTCGAAGCCGTGGTTTAATTTATTATTAAAATGATTTTTCCCGATGACGGCGCTCGTGAAACCCAGCGGCTTGAGGTGGTCGGCCAGGGTCGTTTGCTCTTCGGGAAAGGGCGTTTGCAGCAGCGTAACGCCCGTGGCGTGGGGTAGTTTGCCGGTCAGGAACGACTGCCGCGAGGGCGTACACACGGGCGAGTTGGCAAACGCGTGCGTGAAGCGTACCCCCCGCCGGGCCATTTCGTCGAGGTGGGGCGTGCGGATGCGCGGATTCCCGTAGCAGCCCAGCACGTCGGTGGAGTGGTCGTCGCCGATGATGAATACAATATGGCGGAATGCTTTCTCCTCTTTCAGCAAAGTACCTAGCAAACCCGGCAGCGCCAGGCTGGCCATCGACAAGGTACCCGTTGTTTTAAAAAAATGCCTTCTATTCATTCAATAAAGTGGGTTTAGGGAAAAAGTACCTTCATTTACTTCACTTTATAAAACACCCCATCGATGGTGGCATTGTGTCCAAACATGCCTTCGCAGTAGCCTTTTGTGTAGTTTACAAAGGCAAATTCTTTAAAAAATCGAATTCTAAATGCACAGTCATCGCTTTCGGGTACTTTGTAAATAAAATCGGTGGCCGCTCTGACCGTATCCGTTTCTATTTGCGCCATATTGCGCGCGGGGTCTTCCGTTACCGAAAAAATACCGAACGACATGTGACCTGGGCTCACTTGTGCAATGTCCAAATCGCCCTGGCGACCGGCTTCGGTGTATTGATAATGGTAGGCGCCGGTGATATTCTCTACGCTCGTTTCTATTCGTTCGGCTCGTATCAGCGTATCGACCTTGCTCATGGTCAAAGTCCATTCTTTCCTGGTTTTTGGCGAAAACCAATGACCCGTAAATACTTCGCCGCTGGACGTACCGGTTAGTATTCCGGTTATATTCCCCGTTTTATCAAACTCCATAAGTCTAAAATCTCCGCCTTCGTCCGTCGTGCCAATGATTCTAATGGGTACTTTTTCTTTTGTATCTACATAGGTTAGCTCACCCACCACCACTTCATCTTGGATTTGATAATGAAGAAAAACCGCTGTCTTTTCGTTGATCTTCCCTTCCCAGGCTACCTGATAATTTTCCTGTTCCGTCTTTTCAGCCTCCGCTATCGGCTGTTCTTTTTCAACTCCCGTCTGGGTTTCCGTTTGGCTATGGCAAGAAAGAAGTAAAATAAATCCAAGGTGGAGTAGTCTTTTCATTTTTAAATATTGAACAATAATGAGTCAGATTAAAAATGGCAGATTATTTGGTTGTAGATCTGTAAAAAAGGCTCATTTTCAGACACTTATCATAAGTATTTTGAAAATATCTCATCATTCCCTACTTAAAAACTTGCCTATTTCCACAAATCACTCTTAGCAAATAACCATTAGCTCTTCACTTAAAATAAGTTATGGTGTATTTTAGATTTATTCAACTAGAACATTTCAATATATAGCCAGTAGAGTAAAATTATTAACCAAACCTTTAACTACAAATAACATTTATATCTTCATTAATTCCTATCTACTTTTTTCTTTTAATTGTTGAAATATGATCTATTTTACGCTGTTCTTGGACGCTAATGCCTAACTTACTACATATTCTACTTCTTGTTTTATAGTCTACATCGAACATATACATATAGTCTATTACGAGATTTTGTAGTACAACAACGCTCAATTTATTTTTCTCCATATCATCCTTATATTTTTCAATAATATCGATATGTGAAACTATATTTGAATAACTTAGCTTAATTGCTAGATCGATTAATTTCACCGAATTGTATGGCTGTGCTTCAAGTGCTTTATCAAAACTATTTTTTAATTTGTCGTACCCAATTGCATTTGAAATTCTTTTCGTTATGCCAAATGATGTCATAAAACAGAGCCTGAACACAAAACTCTTTGAGGCTTCTTCAACTCCTTTTTCTAAACTATTCCTATCTCTAAAGTGTTTCTCCCTGATTAGCTGGCTTATATGCTCAACAATATCTCTAGAATTTTTTTGAAGTAATTGCAAATAAAAATCCAATGTTTTTAATCCAACATTATAAGTAGTAACAACTAAATTTAGTTTTTGCTCTCCATCTAATTCTCCTCAATGTTTCTTGGCGACTTGCCCTAAGATATCAATTGTCTTTAATGCTCCTGTAATTTTTGCAAGAAAATCTATGGTTGAAATATCATCCTCTAGTGAAAAGCTATCATAATCTGTCTCTTCTTCGTCAAGTTCCATTTCAAGTCTTTCATTTTCTTCCTGCTCTTGAAGGTCTGCACTCCTCTGTTTATCAACATTCACAATTTCCAAAACCTGTTGAGGTATTTTCTCCACTAACTCGTTAATTTCTTTTATTTCGTCTTGCAATTGCGCCACATCTGCTTCAGGCAGTAATGAATTTGCAATTTTAATTAGCTCACTAATTATAAAGTTATCTTTTGAAAGATGTGTTACAAACATTATGATACTCGCATATTCATCTCGAAACAAACGTAAGCACATTTTTGTCACAAGTTCCTTTATTTCTCTCTTGTTAGCAATTTCATTAGCAATATATTTTGCCACAAAAAAGTAGTAAACGTATTTCTCGTTAATATAAACACGACTATTTACATAGAGCAATTTAGCAGCATCAAATGTTTCAAGAATTACATCTTTACGATACACCAAATCATGCTTTTCACAATACATTTTATGAAACGCATCAAACTCATCAAGAGAAACATCTTTTACGCCTTGCTCAAATAGAAAGAAACAAAATTGCGTTAAGTAGTTATAATAAAGACTAATTTCTTTTCTGTCTTTAATTGCTTTGTTGAAACATTCGTTTATTAAGACTTCATAATAAAAACCGTGTATCGAGTAATTAGGGTTTTGAATATTCCCACTCTCAAGCGCTTGTAATATAGAAAGCAAGTAAAAGGGATAGGATGGAACATAATTCTTCCCAATAATAGATTTTATATAAGAAATACAAGCATCATTTTTTCTAAGAATCTCATTATGATCTTGAAAGCGCGATTCAACCCCAATCGTATTCCATTTATTAACCAAATCGTATCGAAACTTAGGCCCAAATTCTAGAATGGCATAAAGTTTAAAATTTTTGAAAGGGTCTTGTTTATTTAAATTCTCAATAATCATCAATGCATTACCTGTAATAATAATATTGCTATAAACCTTCTCTAAATTATTCATTAATACAGGCCAGTATTTGTTTTTTCCTTTAGTTGATTTATGAAAATCGTCAATGATGATTATAACTCTTGTAATATCAATTTCTGAAAGCTGAAAAGATGTTTCATACTGTTCCGATATTTTATTATTTATAATATTTTGTATTACTTCATGGCGTATATTAGAGCCAAAGTCTGTCCCATTTATTAGAACTGGGTAAAGTCCGAGTTCAAAATATTTTTGAAATAGATATTTACAATTTGCAGACTTACCCGCTAAATCATGTCCAACAAATACAAACTTTATCCCTTCTACGTCAATAGCACTTGTCAAATCATCTAGATTTTCAATCTTAGATATTGTAGACTTCTTTCCATTATTCAAGTCTTTAAGGTCGGGTGGAATATAAATATCTTCTAGTTGCAATTTATCTACTTTACTATGAGCAAATATTGCTTCAAAACTATTTAAAAACTCTTTGAAACTATCCTTTATTTCAGGTATTACATGTAGATTATTTTTTTTCGCATCAGGCACTAATTCAATTATCTTATTTTCTTCTCTTAGCGCATCTTTAACATAGCGCACTAAATCCATTCTAAGTTTCTTTTCAAAATCACTTGTTGAATCAAATGTCTTATGGTACGCCCCTAATCCTTCTATTTCTCTTCTAAAGTCTTTAACTTTTTGAGCTTGTATTAAATCTGAGTCTTGTGGAATAGGTGATGAATTAAAATAGAACATTATTTGAATATCGCCTTCCTTTGTGTATTTAGTATAAGCTAGTCGAAACTCCTCTTCTGTTCCAGAACCGCTTCTTCTTGTTGGCGAACCAAACTTTTTCCACATTATACCAATGAAAATTTGGTAATCATTTCCAATTTGTCTATTGATCACATCTTGTCCGTCCTCTCCAACAGACGGATATGTATCACTCTCCCATTTTAACAATTCAAGTCTGAAATTATCCCTTGAACCTATTGATTTATTAATTTCATCAACGGCTGCTTCTGCCGCCAGTCTTTCAGGTTCTGTATCGCCTGGTGAGGCTAAAAATATTTTAAATAGTTTCATTTATTATTTTTTATAGATTTAATGATTAAAGTATCATCCTCGTTTATATATCATTTCATAAATATATGCGTATTTTAGGGATCAAGTCAAATTTTTCGTCCCCTGTAAACCTTTCCATATTTTATATCCGTTCGCATATAAAACTTATGTATCAACTATTAATATTATATTTGCAATCTATGGTCTTTATAGCCCGAAAAAAAAGCATAGCGCATTTTGTGTTGCCGCTTTTTTGCAACAATACATAAATACGCGTACATTTACTATTGATTAGTGAGTTAGCTTGTAAACTCTTGCGCAGGCAAGACTCCATCAGCTTAAACAAGAGAAATGCACCAGGGTACTTTACAAACCTATTCCCTTTCCCTTATCAATAAAACTCTCCCAAGCTGGCTGTTTAGGTATCTTTACCCTTAATGTGCTCTCTCATTCCTTACCCTAAGTACCTCATCTCCCCAATCTACTTCCCAAACAACACCAGCCTGACCGACTGTGGCGGCATGAGCTGGTCGGGCCGTACGTTACCGGCTTCGGGCTCGTGGGCTTCCTGGGCTTTCAGGCCTTGCACGGTTACCTGCACGGACTGCGGCTTTTCGGTGAAGTTCCAGAGCATGACGCCCACCTGGTCGCCGTGGCGGTAGCCTTTGGCCAGCACGGCGTCGGTGGATACGGTGATGCCCTCGGTGTCGATGAAGGTACCTTCCCACACCATACGGGCAAAGCGCCGCTGAAAGGCCAGCAACAGCTGCATGTAGCTGCGGGCCACGGTGGGCGGGGTACTTTGCATCATGGGTACGTCGGGGGTGTAGTAGGCGGGATCGGCGTAGGCGGCGGGGCCGGGGAGGGAGTCGTGCAGGAGGTACTGTACGTCGGCCCGGTAGCGGCTTTCGAGCTCGTGGCGCAGGCCGTAGAGCGCCGCGTAGTTGGCGTTGAGGCGGTTTTGCATGGGCGTGGCGTGGCGCTGGGTAGCAACTACCTCCGGAAAGGTGTAGCGGAAAAGCTCCGGGTAGGTCACGCGCCGCTTCATCAGGGTCGTGAGGTCGGTGGTATCTTCGGTTTCGGCCGTGAATGGATTGCTGAAATTGTAGCCTTCGCCCCAGCCGTGGTGGTAGGCGATGCTCTCGCGCAGGCCGTCGAAGAAGCCCTCCGACATGATGACAAAGTCCGGGTTTTTGGCGCGCATGTGGTCGGCTATGTCCTTGAGCAGCTCGTAACGGCCGGTGGTGTAGGCCGTGGCCGGGGTCTGGTGCAGGTGGGTGGTATCGAAGCACTGGATGGGCCCCTGCACGCCCAGCTGGTCGTACAGAATACCGTCGGCCCCCAGGGCGTTGGCCTGCTCGGCCAGCTCCAACATGCGCTTGCGCCAGCCGACGCTGGCGTTGCAAGCCAGCACAAAGGTAACCGGCGTGGCGCTGTGGAATTTGCGGATGGCCGAGGTGTACGGCAGGCGCTGCTCGTTGACCATGATGACCTCGTTGCCGTTGTAGCGGTAGTACTCCGTGCCGGTGTCGATGAGCTGCCCGTTGGCGTAAAGTACCACGCGCTTGCCCTTGTTCTTGGCGTCCTGAATGCCCTTTTTGAGCGCCGAAGTACCTCCCATGAGCGGGTCGGGGAAGTAGTCGGGATAGAGGTAGTCGTGGCCGCCGTGGGCCCAGCCGAAGAGGCCGAGCACGTCCAGGTTCCAGGCGTCGGCGACGTCGGCCAGTTGGCCGAGGCTGTTGTAGTCCCACATCACGTCGCCGTTTTGTTGCTTCAAAATGGCGAGCAGCCAGCCGGAGTTGCCGCGCACCCATTCGGGAATGGGCACAGGCTGGAGGTGCTGATCGAACCAGCTCCGGTAAAGGCGGGCCGCCTGGTACCACTCGCCCGCGTAGGGACGGATCACCACCGGCGTGAGGGGTACTTCCTGACCGCCCGCACAAAAGGGATGCTGCTGCACGGAAAACGAAAACGCCTTTTTGTCCTGGTTGTAGGTCGCGCTGAGGCGCTTGGCCCCGCGCTGGGGGTCGTGGCTGGCTACGTATAGTCCGCCCCGGCGATTGGTCAGCGTAAACCAAGGCATGGTACCCGAGCCGCTGGGGTAGTTGAAGGAGCGGCTGCCCAGGGTAGAGAGGTCGGTGAAGCGCTGGCCCAGGCCCACGGGCCAGTAGAGCGTTAGGGAGTCGGCTTCCGTGGGGGTACTTTCCCAGTCGGGTAGTTGCACGGTCCGTACCACCCAGCTTTTCTCCTGATTGTTGATGCTGCCGCTGATCTGGAAGGCGTCGTCGACCACGGCGATGTCCAGCGTGAGCGCTACTTGATAGACCTGGTTTCCCTGCCTGAGTTCCGGGTACGAAATCCGCAGGCCGTTGTCGCGCGCTTGAAACTGCGGCGTCTGCGCTCCAGCCTTCACGTTGACGGTCTGCCCCGCGAAGCCACGGTGATCCGGCAACCACAGCTGCACCAGCCACCAGTCTTTGTTGACGGAAGTCAGCGTAGGCAGGCCCGCCTGGCCGGGACGGAGCGTAAAGGTACCCTGCGCGCTGATTTCCAAGGTACCTTCTGCGCTCTTGAGTTGGTAGGGCTGGGCGTTCAAAGTACCCCCCAGGGCCCAAAGTACCCCTAGCAGGCAGTAACGAACAGGTAGTGGAGAGGGCGTAAAAAAAGCGCGCAGTGGATTAGTCATCGTGGTAAAAGGTTTAGGTAAAGTACCTATTGCTTAAGGTACTTTACAATACTCAGTTTTGAAAATAGGATTGGGCGTTGGCGGGGCGGATGTCGGTGAGGGTACCCTGGTAGTGGCGCAGCTCGCGGGGCTCGTAGGGGTACTTTTTCAGGGCTTCCAGGTTGAGATCGATGCCCAGACCGGGGCGGTCGGGTATGACCATCTCGCCCTGCTCGAAACGTACCTGCTCCGTGCTGATTTCGGCGCGCCAGGGTACGTCGCTGCTCATGGTTTCGAGCAGGTAAAAGTTGGGCGTGCAGGCGGCCAGTTGCAGCGTGGCGGCGTTGGCCACCGGGCCGCTGGGGTTGTGCGGACAAATAGGAATGTGGTAGGCTTCGGCCCAGGCGGCGATTTTGCGCAGCTCGCTGATACCCCCGGCGTGCGAGACGTCCGGCTGGATGTAGTCGGCGGCTTTGAGCTCGAACAGCGACCGGAACTCCCAGCGGTTGTAGAGCCGCTCGCCCGCCGAAATGGGTACCGGCACCCGCCGCTTCACTTCGGCCAGGCCTTCGAGGTTTTGCGGGGGCAGGGGTTCTTCAAACCAAAGAATATCAAACGTACCCAGCGCCTGCCCGATCCGGACGGCCGTGGGTACGTCGAACCGCCCGTGGCCTTCGATGATCAGATCCGCCTTGCCCCTGGTGGCCTCCCGCACCGCCGCCACGCAGTCGAGCGCCTGCCGCAAAGTACCCTGGTCGATGGTGAGGTAGGCCGAGCCGAAGGGGTCCCACTTGAGGGCCTTGAAACCCTGCTGGATGGCCTGCGCGGCCTTTTCGGCAAATTCGTCGGGCGTGCGGGCCGGGGCAAACCACCCATTGGCGTAGCAGGGTACTTGGTCGCGCACTTTGCCGCCCAGCAGCTGGTACACGGGTACGTTCAGCTCTTTGCCCAAAATATCCCACAGCGCCATTTCCACGGCCGAAAGCGCGCTCATGAGTACCGGCCCACCGCGCCAGTAGGCGTCGCGGTACACTTGGTGCCAGAGGGCCTCGATGTTGCGTGGATCTTTCCCCACCAGGAGGCGCTCCAGCTCCTGGCAGGCCTGCGCCACTGTCAGTTCTTTGTATTCAAGGGTCGCTTCGCCCACGCCGTAGAGGCCGTCCACGTCTGTCATGACCCGCACAAAAACCCAGTTGGTGCGGTAGGCGTGGCAGATGTAGGTTTCTATTTTTTTGATGATCATACGAACGTCGTTGCTTTTTTGGAAGAAGAAATAAACCAGGTAATGGCTACGCAAATACCCGCCACCAGGTAGGCCACACTCAGGCTCGACAACCCGCCCGACAGCCCCCAGGTAGGTTTCATGACGCCCAGCAAATACGGCGACAAGGAGCCCACCAGAAAAGCCGCCATGGCCATGAGCCCCGACGAGGTAGCCCGATAGGCGGGTGCTACCACATCGAAGAGCGTAGCGTAAATGTTGGCGTCGTACACGCCCCGGCAGAAGCCAAAGGCGGCCAGCGCCACGTAGGTACCCGTCAGGGAGGTACTTTGGCCCATGTACCAGATGAAAGGTACCCCCAGCAGCAGGGCGCACGCCTGAAGGACCAGCCGTCCCCGGGCGCTACGGCGCGCCAGCCGGTCGGAGCCCAGGCCACCCAAAAGCACCCCAAAGAACGCGAAGAGGTGGTGGTAAAACATGGAATGAAAGCCCGCCTGGGTCAGCGACAGGCGAAACTGCTCGTGCAGAAAAGTGGGCATCCAGGTAAGGTACCCTACGTTGACCAGCACCATGCCCGCAAAGGCGGCCGTCAGCAGCCAGGCGCGGGGCTCGGCGGCAAACGCCCGGATGCCCGCCCGCCAGTCGGGTACCTCCAAGGTACCTGTAGCACGGGCGGGTGCGCTGCGCAGGCGTAGCATCAGCAGCCCCGCCAGCCCCACGCCTACACCACCAAAGACGTAGAAAGTAGTTTTCCAGCCGTAGCGCTCGCCGAGCCAGGCACCCAGCCAGCCGCTCAGTACCACGCCCGCGTACAGGGCAGTCTGGTGAATGGACAGCGCCACGGCCCGGCTTTTGGTGTGGTGGTCGCCCAGGAGGGCGTTGGCGGCGGGCGCGTAAAAGGCTTCTCCCCCACCTACCGCGATACTTCGGAGGAAGATCAGGTGCCACAGCAGGGTACTTATTCCGGTGACGAAGGTAGCCGCGCTCCATACCAGCAGGCTCACGCACAGGATCGTCTTGCGGTTGAAGCGATCGCCCACGACGCCCGCCACCGGAATGCAGAGACCAATCACCAGCACGAAGAGCGACGCCACCAGGCCCAGCTGCGCGTCGGTCAGTTGCAAGTCGGCCTTGATGAGGGGCAGCACGACGTTGAAGATCTGGCGGTCGGCCTGGTTGAAGAAAAAAGCCAGCCAGAGCCAAAACAGTAGTTCCCATTTATACCAAGTATCTTTCATAGGCTAGCGCATGTACATCCCGCCGTTGATGTCGAGGGTGGTACCCGTGATGTAGTTGCCGCCCTCGCCGCACAGAAACGCCACGGCCAGGCCGATTTGCCGGGGGGTACCTAGCCCCAGCGGCACCGACTCGCTCAGCTTCTCGATACCCTCGGGGCCGTGGGTTTTCAGCAGCAGTTCGGTTTCGATGATGCCCGGCGCAATGGCGTTGACCGTAATACCCAGCGGGGCGGCCGTGCGGGCCAGGGTTTTGGTAAAGCCCAACATGCCGCTCTTGGTGGCGGCGTAGTGGACGTGGCCAAACAGCGCTCCCTGCTCCCCTACCACCGAGCTGATGTTGACAATACGGCCCGACCGCTGGCCCGACATGAGCTCCATGGCCTCTTTGGCACAAAGGAAACAGCTGGTGAGGTTGGTACTGAGGAGGTAGTTCCAGTCGTCGGTGCTGGCCTCGAAGATGGTTTTGGCCTGCGAGGTACCCGCGTTATTGACCAAAATATCCAGCCGCCCGAAGTCGGTCTTGATTTGCTGAAACATCGCCCTGACCTCCTCCTCTACACTCACGTCGGCCTGGATGAGGGTGACCCGGCGGCCCATTTCGGCAATGCGCGCGGCTACTACGTCGCCTTCCAGGTTGGGTTTTTTATCATTGAGAATAATATCCGCCCCTTTTTCGGCCAGCGTAAGGGCGATCCCTTTGCCAATACCCCGGGCCGAGCCCGTTACGAGCGCTATTTTACCTTCTAATTCTAACATGAACGTGGATCATGAGACGTTTGAACACGATTCTATTTTGGCAATTTGTACTTTTATTTTTTTTCAAACAGAGGACCCAAGGTACCTCAATCGGTCTGCAAAATCGTGATACCCATCAGACCGACCACCACTTCCTGCGACAAAGCCTTGAGCTCAACCGATTGTAACTCAACCCCTTTTTTAAGCCTTCTATTGAGTAACATGGCCCGGCAATTCTGGCCTAACTGCACCGTTTCGGGCAGGGGCCTGGGTACACAAAATGCATCTACTTCGGCCAAGTAGTCACTCCTGGCCATCTGTCCCGGAGCCCGAGCCAACGAGGTAATGGGGGAAAGATTCCAGTAGTTATGTGGGGGAACGAGTGACAGCGAGTCGCGGGAGCCGTCGGCGTAGTTCAAATAAATAACCGCATTGGCAATGGCACACTGCATAGGGTTAGTCGATCCGCAAACAAGAAAATACGCCGCTTTGCCTTTTTTATTGACTGAAAAGGTAACATCGTTTGGCCAGTTGTCCCATAAAGAAGCAAAGGCAATATTTTTTTCTAATCCCATCCATTGAAATGGGACTCCTTGCTTGGTCAGTAAGGTTGTATTTTTTCCTGTTGCCTGTAAATTAGCTGAATCCAATTTGATGGCAGGAGCTTTGCTTCCCCAATACAAAAAAGTCCAGGGGGAGTAGCCATCCGTTCCAATCCGGACAGACACCGTATTGGGCCGGGGAGAAAGGTACTTTTGTTGATAAATAGTCCGAACATCCGCGTTGAGATCATTTTTGATATTTATACAATCCCAGGATGCGTTTAAAGGTACTTCCTTAAGGGACTTGTCGTGCTCTTTTTGCTCTCCTTCCGGGTCGGTGATCTTGAGGCGGTAAATGCGTAGTTGGGGATGCTGCCCGTTTTTCACGTATACGCTTAGGGAGTGGTTGCCGGTATTTTGTCCTACCCTGGCTTCAAGTACGTTTTTCTTGTACGTTACATGTTGAAGAATTTGCTCCGCATCAGCGACAGAAACGATTTCGCCCTGCTTGATTTTTAATCTTAGCTTCTCGCCTACCTTCTTATGGATTTTTTCTTCCTGATGGTAAACCCGTTTCCCTTTTCCTACGATGACGATCTTCGCCGTTGTTGTTATCTCCGACTTTACATGGATCATTGAACGGCCAATACCTGGGCGAAGCTGCCAATCTACCTTTTTGTCATTCACAAACACTGCAGTTATATGCTCAAAATCAGCCGGAAGAAACAAGCTCAACGTGGCGGCTTTTTTCAAGGAGATATAATACCGGCTTTCGCGATCGCTCCTTTTGTAATCCAGGGCGTAGTCAGGTACCTGAATGGCTGCGCTATCCCAGGCTACCGGAAAAGTAGGCGCTATCTTGACCACGCCGTTGGGGTAGTCCGGCCGGTAGCCAAACAGCCCCTCCACCAACGTCCTGACGAACATGTGCGCGCAGTCGCCGAAATCCGTTCCGCTGCCAGCGCCCAGGTTGCCGGGAACGGCTCCATTGTAGGCGGTTTCCAGGTAGGTACCTTTAAAAACCTCGTATCCTTCGTCACCCAGGCCGGCTTGAAAGTAGGCGAGCGCCAAATGGTAGTTGTCGCCGGGGTACCTTTCCCGAATGGACCAAATACCCGGCACCCAGTTGGAGGTCCACACCTGCCGCCCCCCTAAGGGCATGGGGTCGTTCTGCAAGGCGTATTTGGTATAATACAGCGACGAAATGGCCTGCACCGAATCCACCAGCCCTACGTCGACCGGCAGGAATATACTGTACAGCCAGGGGTCTACATGTACCCTTTGGTAGCCTCCCTGCTCCTTGTACGATCCGGAATGGCCCTTTGACGGGAGCCAAAGGTTCCTGAAAAAGCTCGTCCGTATTTTGTCCAGTACGGCGTTGTGAAAATCAACGGCGGGTTGGTCGTTGCGTTGCCGCGCCATATCCCGCGCCGCCAGGTGCCCCCGGTACGCAAAGGACGTTTCTTCGGCGGTTCCGCCTCCGTTGTACCACTGCGAGTCGGTGGGCCAGGTATTGACGTAGCTTTCGTACAATCCGTCGCCATCCGGGTCAAAGCATTCCGTTTGCCATTGCAGGTGAAGCGTTAGCGCTGGACTTAGGATGCGCTGCAGGGCGGTGTCCCCCGTGGCCCTCCAGGCGCTGATGAGCTGATCAAAAAAGAGCGGTTGAAAATTATGAATATCCTGGTTCCGAGCAATGTATCCCACTCCGTATAACCTCGATTGATTACTTTGTTTGGTCAAAAGCTTGGTTTCGTCGGCGGCGGGCCGGGTCTTGTCCGATTGCTGTATCTGATAAGGGAGGTAGTAGTGCGCTTGCTGTAATACCCGCTCGTGCCAACCGTACATAATCCCACCGTAGACGGTCCGCCAGCCAGGATAGGGTTCGTTCCACAACATGGCTCCGTGCAAATAAACCGAATCTTTAAACAGGCTGCTGATCACCGTATTCGACAAGGGGGCCAACGCATTGAGGTGGTGGTCCGGCGTAGCAACCGCTACCTGCTCGGTGATCCTGGTCGCGTTTCGGCAGGAGGTATCCCACAGGGCACGGGCTGACACTTCGGACGGAATGCCGGTGGGGTTGGTAAGTACTTCAAAAGCCCAGTAAAAATCCAGCGCTTCCTTTTTTAAATCAATCTCACCCACCGCCAGGGGTACTTTAGCTTCCGTCAGATCATCCCAGGTAGTAAAATCACGAATGACATCGGCCTCTTTTACCAGTACCTCTGACTCCTTAGGAAATTGGCCCGCCACGAATACATCGCTGGATTTACCCCCAACGGTTGATCTTATAAAAAGCCGTTTCTCCTCTATTTCAATGCTGTTATTTTTACATTCTTCGGCGCTAAAATTCCATTTTGAAAGCTCCGGATACCCCATTATATCAAGCTCCCAGGCCAAGTTCCTATCTACTTCCTTGCCCCTATTTTTCTTGCTTTTATAGCTAATTCCTCCGTAGGCCCAAAAGAGCTTATCGGATGCTTGGGCCTGATTGACCGAAAGGCGAATAGCGCAGCCCGTTAAAGAGTCCATAGGTACTACGGCAAGTGTGAGTACCAAATTGGGAAACGCCGGGTCTTCTAAGATCCACTCGATCCTATTGCCACTATAACTAGATTTCGACTTCTTGAAATCAATCAATAATTTGGATTTTCCGTCTCGGGCAAACCCGGCCATAAAAGTACCGCATAGGTATGGACTTGATACAAGCCGAATCAAAGGTTTATCCCCCGCCAGAACAAAGGTACCGGCCTTAGAGCCGTAGAGGGGCCGATTATTAAAGTACCCTTTATTTAACCCAACCACACGAGTACCTTCCGCAAAATAAGGGGTTCTTGGCCCATCCAGCTGACCATAAGCAGTAAAATAACTACCCATAATCAGCAGGAACACCAGTGCACTAGGGGGCTTTATGTTTATCATTTCAACCTTGTCAACTCGCTGTCAGTATCCGACCGCTGATTTTAAAACTACCCCAGGTACCTTCTTTTGAGCCAAACGTACCTGGGGCTTTGGGTAGGCCGGCCAGTCGTGCAGCCGCTTAGGCCACCAGGTACTTGGCTGGCTTGTCCCATCAGGTACCCCCGGCTGCTTCTCCCTCCTCAATACCCCGGATTTTGGTCGGCCTGGGTCAGGGAAGTGTTGGCGTTGATTTCGGCCAGCGGAATGGGGAACAGGGTGGCCCGCTCGTTGATATTCTTGCCCTGGGTTTTCAGAATGGCCGGAAACTGTCCCGTCCGCATCAGGTCGAACAACCGGCGGTTTTCGATCACAAACTCCAGGCTCCGCTCCCGGAGTACGGCCGACCGGAAGGCCTCCCGGCTTAGTCCGGCGGGTAGATCCTGCGCCGATACGGTGCCGAGCGGCAGCCCGTAGCCCCGCCGACGTACCTGATTGATGGCCGCGTAGGCCTCAGCCGTGGGAGCGCCCGCCGCCTGCGAAGCCGCCTCGGCGTAGATGAGCAGCACGTCGGCGTAGCGGTACACGATGGGGTTGAGCGGACAGCTCGACTCGTTCACTTCGTTGGGGGCGTTGTACTTGCCAAAAGCCGGGAAGGGGCGCTCCGTGTTATACACGTTGATGGTTTGTCCGGCTTTGTTGACGAAGCGATCGTAGACCGTAAAGGCCCGCCGCTTGTCGTTTTCGTCCCAGTTCAGCCACATGTCCGACTTCTCCTCCACCGACCACACCTGTACGCCGTTGGCGCAGTTGGGGTTGGTAGTACCTCCCGCGTGGGCAAACGACGCCAGCCAGTTGCCGATGGTGTTGCCATCAAACTGGATCGAGAAGATAATTTCGGCGTTGTTCTCGTTGTTTACGGCAAAAACCCGCGTAAAGTCTGTAAGTAGTTGGTGGTTGCCCACATCCATCACCGCCTTGGCCTTGCTGGCGGCTTCCGGCCAGCGCTCCAGGGTCAGGTACACGTCGGCCAGGAGCGTCTGGGCCGCGCTCTTGGTCACGCGCCCTACTTCAATGCCCGTACGGCTCGTGGGCAGGGTACTTTCGGCTTGCAGCAGGTCGGCGATGATCTGCTCGTAAATAACTTCTTTGCTGGCCTTGGGGCTGTTGGTTTGGTCTACGGTTTCGATCTCGTCGGTAGTAAAAGGTACTCCGCCGAAGAGCCGCACGAGGTTGAAGTAGTTGTAGGCCCGGATGAAGTAACACTCCCCCATCAACGACGCCCGCCGGGTGGCATCCATGTCGATCCCCGGAATGCGCTTGATGCCCGTATTGGCACGGTTGATGCCCCGGTACATCTGCACCCAGAGGTTGGTGGTGAAGGGGTGGTCGGCGGCCATGTTGAAGTTATCCATCTCCTGAAACTGCGGGTTCCGACCGATCGTAACCTGGTCGTCGGCCAGCAGGCACACGTTGTACAAATTACGCCGGTAGTAGTTGTCCGAAACAAAGGGCTCGTAGGCGGCAATGACGGCCGCGTCGGCATCGGCGGCGGTTTTATAAAAATTGACCGTTGAAATAAAGCTGAATACCTCTTCCTGGAGCGGCTCGTTACAGCTGGTAAGCAGGCCCACGGAAAGCGACAGGGTGAGCCAGGACTTCCGGGTATGTAGATGCGTTAGCAAGTTCATAGTAAGCTGAATTTAAAGAAATTAAAAACCGAATTTAACCCCAAACGTGATCGTCTTGGCCGAAGGGTAGGCGCCTACGTCGACGCCTTGGCGCAGATCGCCGCCGCCCACCGAATCCACCTCGGGATCGTAGCCTGTGTAGCTGGTCCAGGTGAGGAGGTTTTGTCCGCTCACGTACACCCGGGCCGAGCGGAACCACTTGATCGAGGTCGGTAGGGTGTAGCCCAGCTGAATGTTGCGCAGCCGGAAGTAGGACGCATCCTCAAAGAACCGATCCGACACGAGCGGATTTACGTTGGAAAGCCGGGGGTACTTGGCGTTCAGGTTGGGGTTTTCGGGCGTCCAGCGGTCTTTTACTTCGGCCAGTTGGTTGGCGTTCCGGGCAAAGGCATCGCCGATGCTGTACTTGTTGGCGTTGAAAACCGTGGCGCCTTCCAGCCCCTGCAAGAGCACATTCAGGTCAAAGGGACCGAAGGTGAGCTGGGACGTAATGCCGTAGATAAAGTCCGGATTGGGCTTACCCAGGATGGTGCGGTCGGCAGTATTGATTACGCCGTCGCCGTTCAAATCCTTGTAGCGCAGGTCGCCCGCCTTGGCGTTGGGCATGATGCTCCCCGCCGCCTGGTTGGTTTCCCACAGGCCGTCCGATACGTAGCCGTAAAAAGCCGCCAGTGGCTCTCCTTCCCGCACGACGTTTACGGGTAGATCTACGGGCGAGGAGATGTTAGGCGCAAAGAATTGTCCGCCTTCCACGGCCACGCTCACTACCTCGTTTTTGTTGGTCGAGAAATTGACGCCCATATTCCAGCGCAGCCGCTCTTTGTTGAGTACCGTGGCGTCCACGGCTACCTCAAAGCCCTGGTTGCGAATGGAGCCGGAATTGAACAGGATGCTGGCATAGCCCGAGGAAATCGCAACGGGCACGGAGGTGAGCAGGTCGGTGGTGTTTTTTACGTAGTAGTCCAGATTCACGTTGACACGGCCGCTCCAGAGGCCGATGTCCAGCCCGGCGTCGTACTGCGCCGTGGTTTCCCACTTCAGGTTGGCGTTGGGCATGGAAGTTTGAGCGTAGCCAATGACACGCCCTTGATTGGCCCCAAAAATAGCCGCTACGGAACCCAACCGCGCCAGTGAGTTGTAGTTCCCGATTTCCTGGTTGCCCGTCACGCCCACGCTGGTGCGTACTTTTAGTTCGCTCAGCCAGTCTACCTGCTTCAGGAACGCCTCCTCCGACAAGCGCCAGGCCAGCGCGGCCGACGGGAAGAAGCCCCACTTGTTGCCCGTGCCGAAGCGCGAGGAGCCATCGGCCCGGGCCGAAACGGTGAGCAGGTACTTGTCGTTGAATACGTAGTTGACACGTCCCAGCCACGAAAGCAGCGTGTTGAGGCTGCGGCTGGAAGTCGGGGCTCCCAGGGTACTTCCCGCGCCCAGGTTGTCGGTACCGAAAATATCCAGGGCAAAATTTTGCGAATTGGCCGAGAAAGAACTAGCCATCGTCTCCTGCCAGGTAAAACCGCCCACGGCGTTCAGGCTGTGGTTGTTAAATTGTTTGCGGTAGGAAAGAATATTTTCGTTCAGGTAGGTGGAGTTATCGCTCCCCGTGATGGTGGCGTTGCCGGTAGAACCGGGCAGCAGCCGCGACAGGTACCTATCGCGGCGGTTCACGGTGTAGTCCAGCCCCAGCCGCACGCTGAACGTTAGGTCGGGCAGGATGGAATAGGTCAGGTTGGTATTTCCCAAAAACCGGTTCGCGACCAATCCGTTTGAGAAGCCCTCGGCCAGCACCACCGGGTTGTTCCAGGCGGGGTCGGCCGTGGGTACGGTGCCGATGTTGAAGTAACTCCCGTCGGGGTTGGTGATGGGCGCCACGGGCGGTGCTACCAGCGCACTGTACACAATTCCGTTGGTGAAGTTGATGCTGGTGCGGGCCTGGTCGGTCATGGCGCGCGAGGCTGTAATGTTGGTACTGAGGCTCAATTTAGAACTGAGCTGGTTGTCCAGGTTGAGCCGCACCGAGCCCCGCTGAAAGCTTGACCCCTCCACAATGCCCTGCTGGTCGAACCAGTTGCCCGAGATGCTGTACCGGCTGCTTTCCGAGCCGCCCGAAAAAGTCAGGGTGTAGTTGCTGATCGGGGCCGGACGAAAAATGGCGTCCTGCCAGTCGGTGTCGGCCGTCCAGCGGCTAAAATCGGGATAAGGTACATTGCCGCCAATGTTGCGGGCCCGCTCGTTGGTGAGCTCCATGTACTCCTGGGCGTTCAGCATCGGGATTTTGCGCCGTACGGTCTGCTGGCCGTAGTAGGCCTCAAACTCAACGCGCCCCGCGCCTACCTGCCCGCGCCGGGTGGTAATGATCACCACGCCGTTGGCCCCGCGCGAGCCGTAAATGGCCGTAGCCGAGGCATCCTTAAGTACCTCGATGGAGGTAATGTCGTTGGGATTGATGGCCGACATGGGATTGATCGGCTGGCTTTGGCCGTCGTTGGTCCCAATGTTGTTGTACACCGGGAAACCGTCGATAACGTACAAAGGCTCGCTGCCTCCGCGTACCGAGTTACCGCCGCGTACCCGGATGCTCAACGAGCCGCCCGGTGAGGAGTTGCCCTGAATCACCTGTACGCCCGACAGCCGCCCTTGCAGGGCCTGCTCGGCCGACGTAATGGGCATCTCTTTGATAGCCTCCGCCGATACTGACACGATGGAGCCGGTCAGGTCGCGGCGGCGCTGGGTACCATACCCTACTACTACTACTTCCGAAAGCTCATTGGGATCGGCCGCCAGAGCCACGTTAATTTCGGTACGCCGGTTGATCGGTACGTTTTGGGCCAGGTAACCAATAAAACTCACCGTCAGGGTACCTTCGGCGGGAGCCGAGAGGGTATAGCGGCCGTTAGCGTCGGTGGTAGTACCTTGGGTGGTGGAGCCCACTACTACCGTAGCCCCGGCCAGCGGCTGGCCGTCTGCCCGGCCCGTCACGATGCCACTGATGGTCAGATTGCCCGGCGTTTGGGCGTAAGCCGACGACACGAAAAGCCCCAGCAATAGCAGGTACTTGCCGGGAATTTTAATTAAAAAATGCAACATACAGTAGTCGTTAAAGTGGGTATAGGAATAGTTTATAGGGGCAATACTAATATAACATTTCTTATAAAAAAATAAACAAAATTATGCAAGCGATTGCGTTATCGGTTGCGGTTAAAAATAAATTTAAGTAGCTTTGAAAAATTGAATGGCTACCCCTACTCCAGATTCTTTATGCCCCGTCTAGCCCGAAATCGGCGCACCAGTGTAACGATTTATGACATTGCCGAAAAGCTATCTATTTCCGCCTCCACCGTGTCCCGGGCGCTCCGGGGCCACCCGGACATCCGCCAGGAAACCATAGAGGCGGTTAAAGCAATGGCCAAGAAGCTGAACTACCAGCCCAACACCATGGCTCAGAACCTCCGGGAGCGCCGGACGAAAATGATCGGCCTGGTGCTGCCCGAAATCCAATCCTCGTTTTACGCGTCGGTCCTGAACGGCATCGAGGAAGTGGCGTTTCAGAAAGGGTACCAGGTAATGGTTTGTAAATCGGGCGAAAACTACCAGCGGGAATTGGTGCAGGTCTACGCGTTGTCGAATCTGGTAGACGGGATGCTGGTCTGCCTCTCGGAGCAAACGCAGAAAACGGATCACTTCCGGCACCTCAAGCAGCAAGGTACCCCCTGCGTGTTTTTTGACCGGGCCCCTGAAAACGTAGCGGGGCACCGGGTTCTTTTTGAGGACGAAGCGCTGGGTTTTGCCCTGACCGAAAATCTGATCAAAGCGGGCTTCCGGCACATTGCCCACCTCACCGGCCCCAACTACCTGAAAGCCTGCAAGGACCGGCTGGCAGGGTATCAAAAAGCCCTGCAACAGTACGGCCTCCCGGACCAACCGGAGCTGGTACTTTCGGTGGGGTTTGGGTACCAGGACGGCCGCCTGGGTTTTCAGAAACTCATGAAACTGAGCCCCCGCCCCGACGCCATTTTTGCGGGCAGCGACCCCATCGCTACGGCTGTGGTAGTGGAAGCGCGCCGGGCGGGTATTTCGATTCCGCAGGAGCTCGGTCTGGCGACCTTTGGCAGCGACCCCATGCACACCCTCCTGGACCCACCCGTGACGGGCCTGAATCCCAAGGGCTTTGAGATGGGCAGTACCGCCGCGCAGCTCTGCATTCAGGAAATCGAAAAAACCGGCAAAAGTACCCGCTACAAAACCGAGTACCTGAAGTGCGACATCGCCGTGCGGCGGTCGAGCGTGAAGCTAAGCGGCGACGAACAGCTCATCGCCTCCTATAGTCGCTACCTCAAAAGCGATACGCACGGCGACGAGCTGGTGTATATTTATTAATACGTGAAGTAGCTTGGTAAAATACCTGTTGGCTTTCCCTTCTATGCGAATAAAAATAAAACGTTATAAGCCTGGCCTATTTTCATGCATTTTTACAATACTGAGGCCATGGCAGCGGTGTAATAATTAGCAGCGTAAGTTGCCAGCAAAATCAATAATAGATCCTGTGATTTATTATCGTATAAAACGCTATAGTTATAATTAAAGGTGATCCAATTAAAATCCGGATTTAATAGCAGTATCTGTTGCTGATCTTCGTCTTCAAGCACAAACTTATCCCGGAAAGAGCCGGTGGCTTTCACTATAAATTTTTGCCCATTTTCAAATAAAATTGTGATATTTCCCTTCCAATTCATTTCCAAAGTTGAAATCTCCGCACCATTTTTAGTCACCGAAATAGATGTGCTTAAAATCCCTAGGGGTATAATTTTATAATTGTCCTCCCCTACTAAAATAGTGGCTTTAGAGGAAAGCAAACCATCATAGATAATATACCCTAGATTCCCTGAACTATCCAAGAGTTCAAATGTTTTATTGTCGATGCAACGAATTTCCATGATCGTGATTTTTAAGTAATTGATTAACTGAATATTGGATTGGTTACTACTCTATCGCTTTAAATTTGGCAACGCTAAAAAATCTCAACGAGTAGCGTTCACTGGTTTCGTACTAACGCTGAGGCAGTTTTATACTTCCTGTTTCAGCTTTTCCATCTCGGCAATTGTTGCCTCCAATTTGTCAAATACACGTCCATACATCAAACGTACTTCCCATTGGCAGATTTTATCTGAAAAATAGAACACCAAGAGTGTTGTTACTCCCCCAATGATTAGAGCAAACAAGGGAGTATTACCAACAAACAGCAAGTTTGGGAGTTTTTGATGTATTTTCATGGTTAGCCCTTCCTTATTCCATGCAGACCATATAGTGCTCATGGCAATTAGAAAATAGAGCGGATAAGAAAAACGTAGTATTTTCTCACTTCTCAAAAGAACATCTTTAAGCCATCGGTCCAACGACCTGAGATAATCAAGACTGGTTGTTCCCTGATCCAAGGTTTTGACGCTATTCATTTGTCGCTTGTTGTACCAGGCCGTAAGAAGGAGCAGTACAGAGGCAGCAAGCCCTTCCCAAAGAGCATCCAGGAAATAATATACAATGGGGAAGAAAAAGGCCGAAATGATAATAATAAGCAAGTTGATCCTGAACATCCTTTGCACTTTGTCAACGAGGTGCTTCGATTTTTGGTTGTACAAATCATTAATTTTTGGGGCACCCAAGCTCTTTTCATTCAGAAAGCCTTCTTTCCAAATGGCTTCAATTGATTTTTCCATGAAGTATTTTTTTTAAACGTTCTTTAATTCTGCTCACACGGACAGCTATATTATTCGCATTGGTATCAAGGATGTCGGCCATTTCCTGGTAAGACTTTTCTTCCAGATAGAGCAGAATCAAGGCCCTGTCAACTTCTGATAACAGCCTGATGGCAACGTACAACTGGTTCAGATGCTCGTCTTCAAAGGCTCTGTTTTCAATGGTTAGCACATCGGGTAAAACATCCGAAGTGAAATACGTTTTTCCATTATTTTTCTTTTTTTTGAGCAGCGTCAGGCACACATTCAGCGAAATGCGGTAAACCCACGTGGACCAATTGCATTGCTCGCGAAAATTATCCTTGCTCCTCCAGATTTGTAGGCAAACTTCCTGGTAGTAATCCTCAAAATCTTCCTGCGAATGGGTATAGGCTCTGCAGATCTTGATAATGATGGCAGCAAAGGGCAAAATCGATGTCTGATAAAAATCTGTACTCACTTTGTTGGCTTTATTACCCAGCTAGAAATTTCCCCAAGCACGAAGGGACCGATTGTTTGCTCGATGGTAGCGTATTCGTCCATGGCCCCCGTTTTACAGGTTTGGAATAAATGATTCATGTTCGAAAATTCTTTGATCGTTACCTTGTCGTTACCGGCTTGTCTGATGGCTTTCTCGATGACTACCAAGTTTTCCGGTGCTACCTGCACATCTTTTGCTCCATTGAGTGCAAGCACGGGGCATTTTACACGCTTCAATGAAATTACGGGATCATACCTAAAGAAGTATTTTATCCAGGGTTTTCTGAATTGCGAAATATGCATGACAATGAATTCTTCTTTATCCATTCCCAGAAGGATACTTTTATTAGTTGGTATCACATCATTCAGATATTCTTTCTGCCTGTTTAAGCGTTATCTCACTGCCGGGAACACCAGGTGCCGCTAGCAGTACCATGAATGCTACTTCGGTATCGGCAGCCACCAGAGGAGGGATCAATCCTCCCTCGCTGTGTCCGACCAGCCCAATGCGGCTTTTGTCAATCTCCTTCCTTGTTTTGAGATAGGCGATGGC
Source organism: Rhabdobacter roseus (assembly GCF_014202275.1). Lineage (GTDB taxonomy): Bacteria > Bacteroidota > Bacteroidia > Cytophagales > Spirosomataceae > Rhabdobacter > Rhabdobacter roseus. Next base: position 175,976 of record NZ_JACHGF010000003.1, read on the forward strand.
GGCTCTCCCATCATTGGCGAAATTGGCGGAAATAGCTCTCCCATGGTTTCCGGTTGATTGAGCAAAGCCCCGGTCATCATAACGAAGGACAGCTACGCCGTTTTTTGTCAAGTGATCGGCCAGTACCAGGAACGGCTTATGGGTCATAAATTCTTCATCCCTGGTCTGAGGCCCGGATCCGGTGAGCAAAATAGTCGCAGGAAATTTTTTCTTGCCCTCAGGCAAAGTCAGGGTTCCTGCCTACGTTGAATCTTCTCGGGAGATATGAAATAACATCCTGAGCTCCATTCCCTGCACGTTAAGTATTCCATTCCATTTTCCTGTGATGTCCTGCGCTTGCGTAAGGCAAGGAATCAACACGATAAGTAAGCGTAATTTCTTCATCTTTCTGTTCTTTTCCTTAGTTAGTGGCTAAATGAAAAGAACATTACACCCCTCTGATTTTTTTTATAGGTGGGGACTTTTCTCTAATACTAGACGAAGCCTTAGTAGTAGGAAGGCAAGAACTAATATTAAAGCGTGAATTCGCGTGTATAGTGTCTACTAGCTCTGAGCTTTCGAAGCGTCCGAATCATTACAGCTCAATTCACGAGTTATTGAGGGATTACTAGGTTTGTAAAGTACCATATAGTGTTTCCCTCCTCTGAATTCAAAGGGGCTCATTTACAATCAATCCGGAAGAGTTTACGAACTAACTTACGGATCTATAATAAGGTACCTTGGGTTTGCTGCGTTTAGTCGCCGCTATTTTTTAAGGGGAGTAAAGCGAAGCGTTTCGCCCGGCTCGGTTTCGATCATCAGTACCCGGCCCGAAACTCGCTCTACTTTACGTCCCCGGTGCAGGCGGGCACCAGTCGGCCACGGCGTGTAGACCTTGAGCAAGCCCCCCTTTTCACTGAAAACCTCAAAAAAAGTGATTCGCCCGTCCCGTTTTTCGGCGCTTACCAAAAAGGCTCCCATGGTGCGCAGCGTGGCAAACTGGGCGATTCCCTGGTCGGGCCAGTTGGGAAAGAGGCGTAGCGTATCGGTATAGCTTTGCAACATACACTCGTTGATGACGGCGGGCAAAGCAAAATTCTCGAACCAGATTCCCATTTTATCGTGAAAGTCAAAGGCAGTCTCGTCGTGCAGGCGTCCGCCTACCTGGAGGGTCCGGTCGGTGGCGGTACCATTGGGGAGTAGGCAGTAGGCCACGTGCCGCTTAAAGGCTTCCAGGTCCAGCGCTCCCAGGCGGGCGGCTTGCAGGGAATGAAAGACCAGGTCGTTGGCACCCTCGATGGCACTGTGGTGAAGTGTATTGCGCAGCAAAGCCAGGGTATCGGGCGCAGAGTGCAGCCCGTGCTCATCGCCGGGAAAGGACGTCATGAGCGGTACGGGTACGTTATAGACCATGTCGGGATGCTCGCCCGGTACCGAAACGAATACCTCCTTTCCTGTTTTCGTGCGGGCCGTGGGGTACTTTGGGAAATGAGTCAAAATGGTTTCGACGTCCCGCAACAGCGCCCGTTCTTGCCCCTCCGTCCCAAGGACCCGGGTGGCTTCCCGAAACGCCTGAAAGAGGTACTTGGTGAGGGTGAGGTCAGCCAGGCAGTCGTAGTTGTAGGCAAAACCGGGACGCAGGCCGTAGAGCTCGGGCGGTACCGTCGGGAAAATGTGGTAAGCGTCGTCGTTCCAGCGGGGAGGGCCGGAGGCTTCGGGACGCTTCATGTAGTCGACCAAAAACCGAACCGCCTGCTGCATGGGTATGTAGGCGCGCTCCTGCAGAAAGGTCGTGTCCATGGAATAGCGGTAATGCCACCACAGGCTCTGCACGGTCCAGGGCGTTTCGCTGATCTCCCATCCCCAGGTGGGTACGGGGTAGGGATTCGTCGTCATGTCAACGGGATAAGCGCTGTGAAAAAAGTAGGCTCCCCGCAGGCCGTAGTATTCTTTGGCCCACTGCTGACAGACAGGCAGCAGGTTGTTGACCAGCTCCACGTAGGGTAGATTCTGTTCCAGGTGATTGCTCGAAAACGTGACCCAAAACGGCTGCTGGGTGTTGTAGTTGAAGTGGTAGTCGCCGTGCCAGGAGGTACCTATGTCTTGGTAGGACCAATTGGCAAACAAACCCGGACAAGTGACGCCCTCGCGCACGGCGCAGTGCATGAAGTAGAGATTGCGGTACCAGATTTGTTCCAGAAACGAATCCGATAACTGTACGCCCGAACGCGCCCAGTAGTCTTGCCAGTGCCGTCGGTTTTGCTGGTAGGTACTTTGGTATTGATCGTGGCTGGGCGGTGCGTCAGGCCAGGTACCTGTCGTTGCCAGCTCAGCGGCCAGTCCTTCCCGCAAATCCACGTAACCTACCAGGTTTCCTTCCGCTTCAAGAGTATTCTCCAAACGGCCCATCGGTTGCCAGCGCCCTTCCCAATTCGGGCGCGCTTTGGTACCCAGCGTCGAATTGACCCGGACTGTCAGGGCAAAGGCGCGGTCACGCGGGTGGCCCCGCTGCGGATCGTACTGCTCAGGTACTTGATAAGGCAGGGTTTGCTGAAAAGAAAGTACCCCGGCGGCTGTGTCGGTCTGTACCTGGTAGCGGGGGAATTCTTTTGGAGTAGAAGGATCAGGCAATACGCGTAGCCGATTGAACAGTTTTTTAGTCAATGGCTGGTCCTTGGCGTCTATCACCCGCATCCAGAGGCGGTCGCGGGTGCGGTCTACGAAAAGCTGTAGGGTGGCTGACTCTTTTTCTTCCTTAAACAGAAACTGGACCTCGCACAGCCCATCCTGCACCGACAACGTGTGCCCCAGCAGCTCTACCTCCCGGCGATCGAAGCCCAGCAGTACCGAGCCACAGGGAAAGGGTCGCGGGTACGGCTTGGCGTAATTCTCGCGCGCCATCGTAGCGTACGACTTAAACCAGGGATCTTGAGTTAATGAAGGTAGCGTATCGGGGATTTGGGAAACCCGGTCAAAAATCTCCTGAAAGGTACCTAACTTTTCTTGATTGGCTTCGGCCACCCGGATATCCCACACATTGTTGTGCCCAAACCGGAGCACCACGGCGTCGGGGCGGGTCGTTACGACGACGCCCATGCCCCCATTGCCCAGTACGGCGCCTTCAAAAAAATTAACGGCGGGCTTGGGGTAGGTTAACCCATGTAGTTGGGCACGCTCGAAGGACGAAACGGACTTCTGAGGCCGCTGACCAAGGCACACCAGCGGACCAACAAGGACCAAGAAACCCATCCAGGTACCTAGCCGGGCATACAATCGAATTCTTTGGGGTAAAACGGGCATCTAGGCTTGATTTTAAAATTTACCCATTAGCGGGTTTATACACTACGGGCAGGTACTTAGCCCTACTTCGCCGCTTCGTCCGCGCGCCGAATCGAATAGGTAGCGCCCGCCCGAGCGGCAAACGAAAAGCCGGGTAGCCGGTGCGTATCGTAGCTCGGGCTTATCTGCTCACCCGTTTTGGTATTTACCACCATCACCTTTTGGCCCGGCCAGGGATTCGCGACCCGGCAGGGGGTACTTTGCCGGGCTTTTATTTCCAGGAACGTCACGTCCCCCTTTTGCCGCTCGGCCGACACCTCAAAGCCGCCGCTGGCCAGTAGCTGCCTGAAACTGATCGTAAGATCGTCGGCGACGCAGGGAAAAAGGTGCATCCGGCCGCTGCGGGAGTTGAGCAGCCGCTCGGGCTCCAGCCAGCAGGCGTTGACCTGCGCCTCGGGGGTATCCAGGATGTGGTAGCCTTCCTCGCTTTTTTTCATCGACGCCAGCATCGACTGGTTTTGCCAGCGACCCGTGGTACCTACATAGCGATAGAGCCGGTCTTTGGCCTGACCCAGCAGGTGAAAAACGAAGTACTTGTCCCACACCACCGGGTCATGAAAGCGCGCCGAGCGCAGGGCGATGGCCAGGTCGGCCGGGTCGGAGTCGAGGTTTACTTCGTTGGTCAAGGTCACGGGGGCCATCATGCCGCTGATTTTGGCCAGGCAGCCGATGCTAAGATCTTCTTGCAGCGGGTCGCCCGCCACGGGTATCCAGATGGGCCCGTCCGGGGTAGTTGTTTGAGGATAAGGAGGAAGCTTTTCACTCAATTCCAGCCAGTGCGTCCGCTCGGCTTCGTCTACGTCCAGCAGGGCCGCGGCTTCCGCCGCTCTTCGAAACGCCCAGCGAAACAGGGCGATGGAGGTGGTAGCGTCGCGGTTGTACTTGAACCGGTAGTTGAACACCCACCGCTCCTGCGGAATGGTGGGCTCGATGTGGTAGTACCCGTCGGCCTCCAGCTTCACGAAAGCCGCGTAAAAAACCGCCAGGTCTTTCAGGACCGGATAGACTTGCTCCCGCAGGAGCCGGGTGTCGCCTTCGTACTCCCAGACGTCCCAGAGGTACTTGATCAGCTGCGCGGGCATGTCCATCGAGAGCTCATAGACCACGTGCGAATGCGGGTATTCGTCGGGCTTGATGGGTGGTAGGTACCCGTGACCCACGTACAGCCCCGGCAGGCCAAACACCTCCCGCGCGTTTTTGCGGGCTACCTCGTGCCAATGACCGATCAACTTCACGTAGTAGCTCAACAGTTCGCTACGGTTAGCCACCGACAAAGGCGTAGACATGAAAAGCTCGTTGTAACAGGGCAGGCTGTGCCAGTTGGGGGCGTCTTCTTCCAGCACCGAGTACCCCTTGGCCTGCGCCTCGTGGCGGGTTGGGTCAGGACTGGTGAGGGAGTGGTCGTAGATCCAGCTGTAGAAAAGGCCGGGCATAGCCCGTTTGACATCTTCGACCTGGCCCGTGAAGAGGCGTCCCTGCTCCCTTTTATTGTAAAGCGCGGTGTACCAGGCTTCGTTGGTCTGGATCAAGCCCGGCATCCCCTGCTTTTGGGCGGCCCGTAGCCGCCGCTTGGCCTCCGCCAGCAGATCCTTCGCGTCGTTGGTGGTCACGACGGTGGTATAGGCTGTAAAGTCCTGGTCTTTTTGTTTCTTGAAGGTTGCTACGGCGGCGGCTCCCCGAGCCGCCCGCTCCTTGACGTAGTTGGCCAGTTGACCGTCCGACCGGGGCAGGGTCCGGATGTCGGTGCCGTCTTCGATGGTTTCTACGGTATATTCCGCGCCGTCTATCAGCCCCACCAGCAGGTACTCGAAGCCCTGGGGATAGGTTTTTTCGGCGGGCATTTTCTGTTTGATCCAAAAGAACGTCCCGTCAGTACCACTTTCGGGGGCTTCGAGGCGCTGGTTCCAGGCCGAATCGGCCCGCACGTCGTAGTTCCGGTAGCGGCGGCCCCTCAGCGCGGGCAGGTCGTCCGGGTCGTAGGTGTCGCGGTGGCGGGCCAACCGTAGTTTTAGTTCTTTTTGCAAATTTTGAAAAGTACCCTGCACCGCGATTACATTTTCCTCCATCATGACCAGGTACCTCAAGGTACCCTGCGCCTGGCCCTGCCGTAGCGCCACTTCCGTGAGTCCGTTGTGCAGACGGGTCGTGGCCGCTGGCGAGGGCATATCCGCAAAATCACCGGCCAGCACCGTCACCTGCCCCACGGGCTTGATGCACGGAAAGGGGTACACCCGCCAGGCCGCGTAGGGATCTACCCAGGTACCTTCCGGGGTAGGATAACAAGCCGTACTGAAGCCCAGCGGATCAGGGTTTTTGGCATTGATGGGCGCAAAGTACCCCGCCTTGAGCTCGTCCAGGGTCACGGTTTTTTCCCAACCCTTGCGCCGGTCCCAGACGTCGTTCTTGTTGATGCTCAGCGTAAGCTGGTCAGAAGGCCCCCAGAGCGAAACCGTCATCTTGGGATTGCTCAGATTGGGGGTACCTTCCGACTCCGACATGCCCACCGGCTGCGGATTCGTGGCGCTGAGGGTACTTTGCAGCGTACACGCCCGCGCGACGACGGACAGCGGTTGCTCACGGTCCCACAAGCGGGTTTGCGCGTCACGCTCCTCCCCGGTTTGGATCGGGGTCGAAGGCCGACAAGCCAGCACCCACAGCGTGGGTAGTATCCATACGATTTTTTTCATGATTTGTACAAAAAATGGCTCCCCCGGCGAAGCCCTATCGGCTTGGCTTCGCTCGGTTTTGTAGCCCGTTAAAAAATAGAAAGTACCTTGAACTACCTTCCGGATTGGTACTCGAAGCGCTGCAAGAAAAGTGGCGAAAAACCCTTCTCCTTGTCCACCACGACGCGGTGACTGATGTCCCAGTAGGGCGGTTGCAGGGAGGTATCGTTCTGAAAATGGTCGGAGCGGTATAAGCCTGGTCCCACGGGATGTTCCTCTAGTTTTTCGCGCAGCGCAAAATGGATTCCGTCCGGCGCAAAGTAGATGGCGCGCGGCCCCGAAGCAGTGGCCATCGACGCCACGCCGCCGTTTTCGGGCCATACCATTACTTCGTGGCCCGCGTGAAGGCCGCCGTACTGCTTCTGCTTCACGTAGGGTCCCGTGGGTTTTTCCGCAATGGCCACGCCCATTTGGGTTTGGGCGGTGGTTTTGTTCTGGCCACGGCCCTTGTAGTATAACCAGTACTTGCCGTCCCGCACCAGTAGACTGGCGTCGTCCACCCGGAAGCTGTCGAAGTAGTCGGGCTCGTGAGCCTCGGGTTTCAGGATGGGATTTCCTCCAAATTTCTTCCAGGGCCCCTCAGGTCGGCTGGCTACGGCCACCCCAATAGCCGTGGGCGTGACGCCCTTGGTATAGGGTACGTCAAAGGGTTCGGGCACGGCCGTGTAAAAGAGGTAGTACGTGCCGTCGGCCACCAGGATATTGGGCGTAAATACCCCGTGGCTGTCCCAGGCCCGGCCCTTCCCGCTGGTCAGGCCCACGCCCTGCTCGGTCCACTGGTGACCGTCGGGGGAAGTAGCCCAGGCGATCGCCCCCGGATAGCCCGACGGGTACCCTTCCTGACTTTCCAACACCTTGGTGTACCAGACGTAGTAGGTACTTCCAACCTTGATCACGTCGCTGGGATCGCGGCGGGTCACGCCCGGTTCCAGGCCGAGGGCGGTCGTAAACGTGAAGCGGCTGGTGGCGGAGATAGTAGTACCTAACGTAGCGGGCAGCGGGGTACTTGTACTCGTTAAAGTACCTATTAAAGAAACACTTACTAAAAATACGTTGAAGAATTTCATGCAGGTTTATTATTTTTTCGCGTCTTTCACGAATCAAACGACTCCTCCTTTGCGTGGCTTCTTTTACTTCTTGATTTCGTAGACCCGGACATCGGAGACCCGCTGGTGGGAATCAAAGATTCTGAGTCCAAAGTACCCCTCCCGCAGCGGCTCGGGGTCCTGGTAGGAAAAGAATTCCTTGCCATCCACGTAAAAAGCGGTGGTACCCCCCACCACCGTGATGGTGATCGTGTACCAGTGGTTGGGTTTCAGCAGGTACCTGGGCTCGCTGAGCGAATGGTGAATCACGCGCTCGCCCGTGCCCAGGTACTTCCGAAAGCGCGTCGTCGTATTCTCATTTCCCCCAAACCCCACGTAGTACAGCGACAGGGAATCGTAGTCCGCAAAAGGCCCCCGGCGCGTGAACAGATTCGGGTTGCGCGGGTCGGTGGCCATCCAAAACTGGTTCAGGTCCGACAGGCGGTCGTTGGGACCGCCCGCCATCACCACCTGACGTTTATACTCGATCAGCAGATCTCCCGTCCACTTTCGCTTCAGCCACACGGTAGCCCCACCCGCTACGTCCAGCACCAGCTGCTTTTGCTGGGTCTTGATGGTGGTATTGGGCCGGGGCTCGGCTTCCACCACCCAGTGGCCGAGGCCCGCCTGGAAGGTATCGCGGAAGAGTAGCTTTCCCCGCTCGGGCAGCGGCTGGGCCGCCAAGGCACCTCCCAAAATCAGCAGGAAGCATACACCTGCGCTTCGTAGGTACCTAAGTACCTGGATCAGGCTTTCCATTCATCGGCGTATTGCAGGCACATCAGGCTCATATCCGTGCCCACCGTGTCGCTCTCGGGAAGCTGCTGGGACACCCGTATTGAATTGTGGATGTGCAAACAGTGCGCTTCCGTAAACGAAAAGCCGCCGTCGGGCTTGCGGTGGCGCTTGAGCAAAAAGTCCGCCATGCGCGCCCCCGTAGCGGCCAGGTCGACCCGGCGGTGGCTACCCGCCAGCTGCGCGTTCACCTCCCGAAGTACCCACATGGCGTCCCAATTGATGGTCATCTGACCGTGCAGGTTCTCGGTACCAAAGGAGCCATCGGGCCGTTGCAGCGCCAGCACAAAGTCCAGCGCCCGCTCCGGGTACGGAATGGGCCGCCCCGTGAGCAGGTAGGAAAAGTACACCTTGAAGGCCCCGGCCATGGCGTTGACGGCATCGACGTTTTTCCCCCGCCGCGTGGGCATGCCCGTGGCCGGATCGATGATCTGCTGCTCGTAGGCGGCAAACAGCCGCTCGAAGACCGGATGGTCCGTCCGCTGCTGCTCAGCGGGAAGCTGATCCCAGTACCAGCGCACGGCCCGCGTCACGTGCTCGCCCACCAGCCAGGGGCCCGACCAGTTCAGGCCCAGGATCCACTCCGCCGGATCGACCTTACCCAGGTCCACGAAGGGAGGCTTGCTCTGCAGGCGCAGCGGCGTGGTACCCAGCAGCCGCAGTGCCTTGACGCCCGTCCCGTTCATGTGTACCCAGATGTGCTCCCAACTGTGGGCCTCAAGTACCCGGTCGGCAGGCTGCACCAGCGGGTCCTTGATGTAGCCGTCGGTGGGGTCCTGGGCCTGCTGAAAAAACTGAATGGCCTGCTGCTTTTGGGTAGGACTCAGGGTACTTAGCTCGCCCAGTAGGTCCAGGATCGAGAGGGCCTGGGCCGAGGAGGTCAGGCCGTAGTCGCGCAGCATGTGGGCGTTGTACTTCCAGCGCCCGTAGCCCTCGGCGGGCCAGCGCACCGACTCCAGCCAGGCCAGTACCCCCGGCTTGACCTGCGCCAGGTACCCGCCCGCCGCGGCTTTCTCCGCCAGCGAAGCGCCCGACAAGTACCCCGGCACGGCCAGCAAAGTACCTCCCAGCAACGATGTATGGACAAATTCCCGACGTGTCATGGTATTCATTTGTATCAAATTGGCCAGGTTCATTCTTTACCAGACTTCTCAAACGGCAAGAACTACCTACGCCCGCGGTCCATTATTTTTTTTTAATGACGAATCTCAATACCCCGGATTCTGCTCCAGCTTCGCGCCGATGTTGGCGTCGATGGCTGACTGCGGAATGGGCAAAAACTCGTGCTTCTCCTGAATGCTCGAACTACTGCGGTGGTTGTACTTGCGCACGCGCTCCACCAGCATCCCGAAGCGGGTCAGGGTACGGCGGCGCTGCTCTTCGGTGGTCAGCTCCCGGGCGCGCTCGTCCAGGATGTAGTCCAGCGATAGTTGGTCCGGTGTAGCGGGTTTGGCTTTAGCGCGCGCCCGCACTACGTTGATGTCCTCGGCGGCTTTGACGTTATCGCCTTTGCGTACGTAGGCTTCGGCCCGTAGCAGGTAGGTCTCGGCCAGGCGCATCATGTATTTGTCTTTGATGGTTTGTCCGTTGTTGACGCCTAGCTGCGCGCCGCCCTCCACTTTCCGGAGCATCGGCCCCACGTGCTGCATGGTATCCAGGCCGGGGTAGTAGGTGACGGGCTGCCTGAAGAAAGGCGACGTGGGTGAATTGTAGTACCACACCCGGCGAATGTTGTAGGGCGAGTTGCGCATATCCTTAGAATCGTCTTGCCAGAGGTCGTAAAAAAGGTAGTTGGTACCCCGCACCCAGCCTACCCCGCGCCCCAGGCTGTCGGCCACGACCATGGCTACGGAGCCGTTAGGGGCGCGCGCCGAGGCGTAAAAAGAACCCCAGCCGCGTAAGTCGATGTTACCCACGTTGGCATTGGGGCCCGCCAAGCCGCCGGGCGCCTGAAACTCAAACTGGAGCGCCCAGATCGTCTCACGGTTGCCCGCGCTGCGGTTTTGGTTGCCGTCTTTGAACAAATCGGCGTAGACATCGCCCGGCTGAGTAGCTTGGGTGCCAAAGCGGGTGGTCATCAGGTTAAACTGGCCAGACCCAATCACCGCCGAAGCACTGGCGATGGCTTTGTCGTACTCGCCCAGGCTGATGTACACCTCGGCCAGTAGGTGCTGGGCGGCCGCCTTCACGATGCGCCCCGGCTGCGTGGTCGTTTCGGGCAGCCACTGGGCCGCAAACTCCAGATCCTGCCGGGCAAAGTCGTAGACCTCCTGCCGGGACGCCCGAACAAAATCCAGCTTGGGCTCTTCGTAGATCCGGTCCACAATAGGTACCCCGCCGTAGGTATTGGCCAGGCCGTTGTAAGTATAGGCCCGGAAAAAACGGGCTTCGGCGATGATCGCATTTTTTTCGGCTTCGTTGGCCCACACCGCGGCGGGTCGCTGGGCGTAGTCGATCACGGCATTGGCCCGCACCAGCATGGTTCGGTAGGCCCAGTTCCAGGCCGAACCGGCCAGCCCGGAGTTGGGCGTTACGGTGGCCTCGTAGTTCTTGAAAGCCTGGATGGTTTCGTCGCCAGTCGTGGCCACGTCGGTTCCCAGCTGGAGGTTAAAGCCTCCCGTGGCATTGGCGCTGTTGAATTCGTCGCGGGCGGCCTGGTGAATAGCCGCGATGGCGCTTTCAAAGCCGGCTTTGTTGACCAACGCCCCTTCCGGGCTCAGAAAGGCCAGCGGGGTTTCTTCCAAAAAGGTATCTTGGCAGGCCGTCGTGAGCAGCAAAATAGCCACGCAGCCAATTAGTTTATGCAGGATTGATTTCATGTTCATGTCGGTTTGGTCGTACTAAAAACTGAGATTTACTCCCACCACAAAAGAACGGAGCGTGGGAAAGCCCACCCGGTCTGAGGAGCCACTCACTTCCGAAGCATACCCACTCTCGGGGTCCCAGCCGGTCCAGTTGGTAAACGTAGCCAGGTTTTTGCTGCTGACGTACACCCGCGCCGAGGCCAGCTGGTATCGGCTTAGCAATTCGCTTTTGAAGGTATAAGCCAAAGACACGTCCTGAATCCGGACAAAATCCCGGCTCTCGTAAAAACCGTGGTTGAGCGGGTTGCTGTACACCAGCGACGGGCGCACGTTGGACCGGTTCTCGGCGGTCCACCAGCCTACGTCGGCCAGGTTGATAGACCGCCCGGTGAAGTTTTTGGAAGGGTCCAGGAAAAAGCTGTTGTTACGCATCCAGCCCAGCAGCGAATTCACAAATACCGACAGCGAAAACCCGCCGTAATTGAAGGTATTGGTCACGCCCCAGCGGTACTTGGGCTGGCTTTGCCCGATGATGGTCCGGTCTTCGGCCGCCCGAACGACCCCGTCGCCGTTGAGGTCTCGCAGCCGCACAAAGCCAGGCTGGTAGCCCGCCGGGAGCTCGTCGCCCTCCTGGTAGATGCCATCCTGCACAAAATCGTAGAGCGCACCCAGCGGCTGCCCGATGAACCAGCGGTTGCCCAGGTCGTCGTCTTCGATGCCGTCGTTGTTGGCATCGTTTCCGTAGAGGCTCACGATCCGGTTGCGGTTGGTCGAAAAGACGAAGTCGCTGTTCCAGCTAAAGCGCGCCTGTTTCACATTGGCGGTATTGAGCGTGATTTCCAGGCCCTTGTTATTGGTAGCCCCTACGTTGGTCCGGATGGTAGGAAATCCCGTCATGGCGGGCAGGGCGCGGTCCAGCAACAGATCGCGCGTATCGAGGTTATATACTTCTACGGTACCTCCTACCCTACCCTGGAAGGTACTGAAATCCAGGGCCAGGTTGGCGGCGGTGGTTTTTTCCCATTGGAGATTGGCGTTGGCCATCGTCGACGGGAAAATCCCCGTGGTGGTGTGGCCACCGTCGCCGTAGACGTAGCGCGTGGTATTCATCTGGCTCAGCGACGAGTAGGGTGAAACGGCCTGGTTGCCCACTAGGCCGTAGGAAACCCGCATTTTGAGCAGATCCAGCCAGGAAACGTTCTGGAGAAAGGCTTCGTCGGAGGCAATCCAGGCCAGCGCCGCCGAGGGGAAAACGCCGTACTTATTGTTACGGCCAAACACCGACGTACCGTCCCGGCGGGCCGTGAGCGTGAGCAGGTAGCGCTCCATGAACCGGTAGTTGAGCCGGGCCATCGACGATACCCCCGCTTGCCGGTAGGCGTTGGACTGCGAGGTTTGGACCTGGGCCAAGGCGAGGTTGTTCCAGTTAAGTACATCGTTGAAAAAATTGCTCCCCGCCGCCTGGGTAGAGTTGAAGCTGAAGGCGTTGGCTCCGTAGAGAAGTGTTACGTCCAGGTGGTGGTTGTCGCCCAGGCGGGTGTCGTAGGTCAGGATGTTTTCCAGCACCCAGTCAAAATTCTCCTCGTTGTACTTGCTCCCGCTGCCCAGCCGGTTGAGCCCGTTTTGCTGGTAGACCGGCACAAAATTGTAGCGGTGGGCCCAGCGAAAATTCGGCGAGTAGTTCATGCGGTACCGCAGGCCCTTGAGGGGTAGTTCTACGATGGCGTATACGTTGGCAAACAGGTTGTTGTAGATTTCTTCATTCTGGTTGTTCATGGCGTCGAACAAGGGATGCAACACCAGGTTGTCGGTTTGCGGATAAGGAATCGGGTTCGTCCGGGCTTCATCGAAGTAGAGCGTGGCAAAGGGGCTTAGCTGCCCCGCCGTAGACGTATTGGCTTCAATGCCGCTCAGGTCGCGCTGGCTAAACTGCGAGGTAATCCCTACGTTCAGCCAGGAGGTTACTTTGGAGTCGACGTTGGAGCGCAGCGTGATGCGCTTGGCTTTATCGCCGTAGATCAGCCCCCGCTCGTCGGTGTAGCCCGCCGAGAGGTAGTAGGTCGAGCGGCCCGACTTAGCCCCGATGCTCAGCTCGTAGGATTGGATCGAGGCCCGTTGCGAAATTTCGTCCCAGGGATCAATCGTACGTCCGGCGCGGTAGTTCTCGACCTCCAGATCCTGAAGGTAGCTGGGTATCTGAGTCGGATCGGCCGTCTGGCCGTTTTGGGTACGAAAATCGAGGAATTTCTGCACGTAACGTTCGGGCGTCAGGAGCTGAATCTTGTGCGAGAAGTTCTGAACGCCGTAGAAGGTATTGAAGCGGATCGTGGGTTTTTCGGTTTGGCCCTGTTTGGTCGTGACCAGGATCACGCCGTTGGCCGCCCGCGAACCGTAGATGGCCGAAGCGCTGGCGTCCTTAAGTACCTCCACCGACTCGATGTCGTTGGGGCTAATGTCCGCCAGATTTCCGTTAAAAAACACGCCATCTACCACGATGAGCGGATCGTTGCTGGCCGTGATGGAGCGTAGCCCGCGGATGTGAATGCTCCCCCCCTGGCCGGGACGACCATTATCCGTAAACTGCACTCCGGCTACGGTACCCCGCAGGGCCTGCGTTACGTTGGTGTTGGGCAGGGTTTCGGTTCGTTTCATATCGACTTTAGCCACCGAGCCCGTCACGTTTCGTTTGGACTGCGTTCCGTACCCAACGACCACCACCTCTTCCAGCGCTTTGGTATCGGGTGCCAGGCGTACCTGCAGGGTAGTTTGGCCGCCTACTCTTACTTCCTGGGGCTGGTACCCCACAAAGCTAAAGACCAGCACGGCCTCGCCCGTAGGTACCTCGATCCGGAAACTACCATCGGTGTTGGTGGTAGTACCCCGACTGGTCCCTTTCACCAGAATATTGACACCCGGTAGGCCTTCCTGGCTCGTGGCGTCCAGCACCCGGCCGGTCACGGAAATATCTTCGGGCGCTTGAAGTACCTCTTTCGGGGCAACGGACGGCTCGTTTAGAAAGGCCGTTTTGCGACGCTTCAGCATGATTTGCCCGTTGACCACCTGGTAGTCGATACTCAGCGGCTTCAGCAACCGGTCCAGCACCGAAGCCAACGGTTCGTTTTCGGCCACGATCTGAACCGGCTCCTTCACCGGAATCAGGCTTCGGCTGTACGCAAACCGTACCTTGGCCTTACTCTCTAGGGTACTTAGGGCTTGCTCAAGGGGTACCTGAGCCACCTGAATAGAGATTCGTTGGTGGAGAATATCCTGCCCCTCGCTTTCCCGGGAGTAAGCGACGGCGGTGATAAAACCGATCAAGAGAATCTGCTGGAAGGATAATCGCATAAAAATGTACCAATACGATTTCTTGTTCTTTACAAAGAATTGCATAGCTTTGGGTTTAGTAAGTTTTGATAAAAGAAGCCCTGCATCACCGCCAGGTGATGTACTTATAGCGTGGCTTCCGATCCGATCAGGAGTGCCGCAATCACTCCTGATTTTTTTAGAAGGCTGTTTCTGGGCGCGCGTGTGTTTTTGGCATAGGCAAAGGGGTTAAGGGTTTTTCAGGTATATTTCTGGATCAGCAACCTACTTACTCCGGGCACCCGGCTCCGTAGAAGGTGATGACTTCGCCTTCCATTTCGTAAGACGCCTCCACCATCTGGGTGGCCATTTCCAGGATTTCGGGTAAGCGCTGCTGATCAAACGTGGCCTTGATCCGGCAGTGCGCCAGCTGCGGGTTGTTCAGGACAATCCGTAAGCCAAATTGCTTTTCTAATTTCCGCACTACTTCTTCCAGGGTAGCATCTTCAAAGCGCAGCGACACCGGCTGCCAGGAAGCAGTTTTTTCTAAGTGATCAGGTACCTTGAGCTGGGTCAGCTGGCCGCTACTGGCATCAAACCGCGCCTGCTCCCGCGGCAGCAACTGCACCGAACGGCTACTACCCAGGCCATCAGGCGCCGATACCGACACCTTCCCCGTCACGACCGACACCTCGTACTGTTGGGTTTGGGCGTTGGCCTGCACGTTGAAACTCGTCCCCAGTACGGTGGTCAGCACCGAGCCGCTCCGTACCCGAAACGGACGGGAAGGGTCGGGCGTCACGTCAAAGAACGCTTCGCCTTCGAGGATAATCTCCCGGGCATCGGGCGTAGGTACCCGTGCGTACTCAATACCAGCTCCCGGCTGCAACCACACGTTGCTCCCATCCGGTAGGCTATGACGCAGCACTTTTTTCAGGTTATTTTCCACCCGAATCGTTCCGCTTACCTGCTCGGCCGGAGGGGTACTTTGCTGCTGGTGCAGCCAGTAGCGGTACCCACCCAGTACGCCCACCAGAAGTACCACGGCCGCGGCGATTTGGCGAAGCCCCAGCCATCTACGTTTCGTCTCTGACCCGAGAGGCCTTTCGATGGTTGACGCGGCATCGGTCCGTTGATTTTCCAAAGCGGCCTTGATCTTGGCCAGGTGCGCGGGCTGGTCAAAGGTACTTTCCTCGGCGGGGTCAGTGCCCGCCTCCCACTGAAGGTACCACTCCTCTACGATGCTCCTTTCTTCGGGCGTACATGTCCCGTCCAGATAACGCGTCAGCAGTTCGTAAGAGATAGGTCCTTTTTTCATCCGAATGATAATATGAAGATTCCGTTAGTTCAAGCTTGCAGGAATAAGACGCAGGCCCCGCTCACTACCCTAGCGGTCATACCTTTTTTTTGAAAAAGTAGTAATATAAGGGTAACCGCTGCTTTTATTTGCGCATGAACACACGATTCCAGGATACCGACGATAAAGCCTTGTGGCAAAGAATCAGCGCCGAAGAGGACGCCCTGGCTTTTGCGGAGCTACACCGGCGCTATGCCGCCAAGCTCTACGCGTTAGCGTATCGGAAACTGGGCGAGCGAACCGCCGCCGAGGACATCGTGCAGGATTTGTTTGTGTACTTCTGGACCCACCGACAGGCCATCGTGATCGAAAAAGAAGTACCGGTGTACCTTTTTACTTCCCTGCGCAACCGGATCATTTCCAGCCTACGCAAAAAGATGGCCCCCAAAGCCGTCTCACTCGACGACCTCCCGGCCCAGTCGCTGCTGGCGCACTCGGCTAACCCGGTTCAGGATTGGATTCAGCACCAGGAACTCCAGGCCCTCTACGAGCGGGAACTAAGTACCCTACCCGAAAAAAGCCGACAGGCGTTTGAGCTCAGCCGCAGCGGCCTCACCAACCGCGAGACCGCCGAGCTGCTCCAGATCACCGAAAAAACCGTAGAATTTCACATCAGCAAGGTACTTCGTATCCTGCGCGAAAAGGTAAAGTACCTCGTGCTGCTGGGTGGTTTTTTGTCTCCTTGAGTCGTTCCTTTTCCACTTTTCTAGCAACAACCGCTGCCGGGTATGCAGGCATCATCCGGTGTGAACCCGTCCAGCGCCATGCCCGCCAGCAGCTCTTGCGACGTAGCCGACCGGACGCTATGGAGCCTAAGCTGACAGTGGAGTGTTTGCGCCAGGAGTTGTTCCCAAGGGGAGCGTTGGGCCGCGGAGGCTTCGTCATGAGGTACTTGATCGGGCGTTAGGGCTACCTCCACTTCGTCACCCTCCGACCGGCCGATGAGGCTGGCTTCCAGGGCGGGAAGCAGCGTACCTGCGCCCAGCACGATCCGTTCGGGCGCAAAGCCCTGGGTGGAGAAAAGTACTTCGCCCTGCGCGTTCTGCACGGTCAGGTGCAGCTCTACCATTTTTCCTAGTTTGGCTTGCATGTTCTGTCACGTTTAAAGGGTGATTGTAAGTACCTGATTGGTTTGAAGGACCAGGCCTTCTGGCCAATGCAAACGCACGGAGGTACCTTCCTGCTGTACCTGAACGGGTACCTTCTTCCGGCCCCGCCGGGTCGTAGCCACCGTGACCGGGCGGTCGTCGAGTAGTTCCAGACGCAGCGTACGTAAGCTCAACGTGCCGTAGCGAACTTCCAGGGTGTGGGTTTGCCCGGCGGTCGTTTTCGCTTGCGCGTAGCTACCCCAGCCCGTAGCAGCCGTAAAGGGCGCGCGGAAGTCGGCCGCCGACCAGCGGGGCGCAAAGGCCATTTCGCCCTTGGGGCCGTGGTACGCAAAGCCACAGGCCATCAGGAAAGTACCGTAACTGGCCAGGGCGCGGGCGTAGTGGTCGCTGCACTCAATCTCGTTGAAGGGATTACGCTTGGCCGCGTGGTAGCGGTCGTGGATGGAGCGGGTCAGTACCAGCGCTTCGTCCAGCAAGCCTTCGGCCATCAGGTGGGAGGCTACCTGGTGTTCAAAGCCGCTCATGCACTCGTGAAAGTACCCCAGCTGCCAGGTTACATCCTCGCCGTAGGGCCGGGCTTCGTTTTTGGGATTGGTGTTCATGATCATGCCGCCGTCACCAGCCAGGGCGTAGGGCCGCCCGCCCTTGTGCTCGCTAATGTAGGGGCCTACGTCGGGCGTAAAATTGTACTTCCAAAGTGACCGTAGCGCCGACACGGTTTTTTCCTGGTCCAGGATGCGCCCCAGCCCTACCTGAAAGGCCCAGCTCTGCCCGTATACCTGGTCAATGTGGGAGGTATTGTAGGATCCCAGCCTTTTCCGGCCTTTCTCGGGGTCGGGCCGGTGGATGAAATACTCGCCGTTGAAGAGGTGCGTTTCCATGTTGCGGCGGCCCTTCTCGACGTAGCTGCGGCAGCGCTCGGCAAAGGCCGCGTCGCCCAAATCTTCCCCCATGGCCTGTCCGGCGCGCACAGCCGCGATGCACAAGCCCACGATCCAGGCTATTTCGCCGTCCCAGACCGCATCCAGGGTGTTTTCCAGGGGCGTATCCTGCATACCGTCCTGGTTGCGGTCGAGCTGGATGAGGTACTCCAGGGCTTTTTTTACTTTATCCCAATTGCGCCGCAAAAACTGGTCGTCGGCCGACATCTGGTGCTCACGGTAGATCCGCAGGATGGTTCCCGCCTGCCCATCCACGGCGGGCCGTTTATCGGCCTCGGCCCGGAAGGCTATTTTCCCGTCGCTTTCCGTAAAGCCCACCCCCAGATCCACCCGTTCGCGGGTGTCGCGCTCGAGCGCCGGAAAAATCCTGCCTACCCCCTGGGCGTACTGCCACACGTGCGTGCAGGTACCGGGGCAGCAGCCTACGCCCTCCCAGGCGTAAAACCGCCCCGACGCCAGGCGGTGGCAGGTGGTCGTAGCCAGGGTAGAAAGATTCACAAACGTACGCTCCTGAAACCACCACGGCAACGTAGTGTCGTCGTACCAGGTTTGTTTCCAGCGGTGGCTCAGGCCGGCCAGTTTTTTAAAATGTTGCTGAATATACTGGGCTACTTCGCGGGCGGAGCCAAAATCATTGGCATAAAACCGGCCGGTGTCCTTGATTGGCTTGAACGAAAGGTTGGGAAAGTACCAGCTCAGCACGGCCTGCGTGTCGGCCTGCTGGCCCGGCCGGAGCCGGTAGCTCGTCCGGACGGCCCCCACGGCGGCTTCGGAGAGGTTGCGTACCGTGGGGGCTGTAGCCTTGGCCGTGAAGGAGTCGGCCGTGACGGGCAGCGCCAGGTCGGTAAGTACCTCCGCCTTACGCCCCAAAAAAGCCAGGCAGAAGTTGCCGTAGTCCGGCTGCTGGGTCAGCGCCTCCGAAGTACCCGCCTGGGTACGAGCTTCTTCCACCACGGCCCGGAAGCCCCGTGCTTCGTAGGCAGCGTTGATCCGCTGGTGGGTCGCTTCCTGGCCCGAGTACAGCGCGGCCTTGTTTTCGAGCCAGCCCAGCAGCGTCACCTGCACGGTACTCTCGGAAGTATTGGTTACGGAAAAAGAAAAAATCGTAGCCGGTAGGCCGGAATTGGCTTCATCGAGCGGAATGAAGGGCGAGTACGCCTCCAGCCGCACCGCCACCGGCAGCGCCGGGTCGGTATAGTGGAGAGTGGCGATGGGGTAAGTCGCTTCAAAGGCAATCTCGGCCCAGTCATCGGCCCGAAACTGCCGAACGACGGATTTTCCGTCGTAGTCGAGCCGGATGGCAAAACCCTGCTCCAACGGACGAATGTCGCGGGCGGGCTCCACGTAGGCCGACCCGTCGCGCGAGCGTACTTTTTGTTGTCCGAGGTAGATTTCTTTGGGATTAATCCCCTCCTGATTTTGGTTAAAAATATCCCAGAGCCACAGCCGCCCGTCGCCGCCGAGGTACACCGTGCCGGTATGAATACCGCCGACGGGCATGCCTATAAACTGTAGCTCGTTTTTGCTCTTGTAGTAAGTCGTGACGGCCCCGCGCTCGTACAGGGATTTCACCCAGGCCGGGTCCAGCTTTTTATCCACCGGCACCTGATCCACCCGCCAGTCTTCCGGCCGGAACGGCCCGGCCACCACCGGGAGCCGGTAGCTGAAAAGGCCCGTAGCCAGCAGTCCGGTCGTTTTCAGGAAGTCACGTCTTTTTACCCGCTGCGGGTCGGAAGCATCGGAAGTTGTATTCATGGAAAATGCGTTAACGCGTTTTTTATACCAAAAAAAGAAAAAACCTGGTCCAGCCAGACCGCCAAAGTACCTCTGAAAGTCCCAGGTACCCCTTCTTACTTCGAAGCTTCAAACGTCCAGTTCCCGCCAGGTACCTCAAAGGCCACGTGGTGTTGAGCCGCCGAAGCCGCCGCTGGGACGGAGGTTCTTTTGAGGTACTTTCCTTGGCGCCATACCACTTTTTTATTCAACCGAATCTCCGAAAACCCGTGATCCGGAATACCTACCAGGGCCGTCGTGCCGGTAGGTACTTCCACGTCCAGCGTGAATTTCCGGGCCTGGTTCACAAAGGTACTTTTGATGGTTCCTTTCACCGACGCCACCGTCTGACTGGCTCGCGCGACGGGCCCCGGCTGGGGCATCACCTGAAAGGTACCGTAGCCCGGCTCCAGGGGCGCAATCCCGCACAGGTACTGTGACAAAATGGTAAGTCCGCCCCCGCTCCAGGCGTGGTTGACGGTGCCGCCGCCGTAGCCTTCGGCCCCGATGCCCCAGCCCTCAAAGAGCGTGGTGTAGTCGGGATGATTGACCATGTAGCCGAAGCGTTTCTGCATGCGTTGCAGGGCGTAGGTTTCCTGGCGCATCAGGAACAGCGCCTCCAGCACGTACTTTTCCATGTACGGACTGGCGTGTTCTTCCTGCTGAAGTACCTTGAAAAGGGCCGGGTACTTGTCTTCGTCGGCCAGGCCCGCCACCACGGCCAGCGCCTGGCAGCGGTCGTCGGTTTCGCCTTTATAGTCGGGGTGGCGGTAGGCGGTGCCGTTCCAATACTGTTTGTTAAAGGCCTGCTTGATTTCGGCCATGCGCTTTTGGTAGGCGTCCGCGTCGGCGGATTTGTCCAGCAGCAGCGCCATGTTTCGGGCTCCCTTGAGGGCCAATTGGTACAACGTATTGAAAAGTACCCTCCGGTCAATGTTCTCGCCCCAGTCGCCCCAGGTCCAGTCGCCCTGACGGAAGGCCACCGTGCCGTCGGCATTGGCCGGCCACAGGTGCAGGTACTTTTTTACGCCCTCGTACAGATCGGCCATCGGCTGGCGGTCGCCGGTATGAAGGTAGTAGTTCCAGAAGCCGTAGTAGCCCACGCTGCTGAGCATCTGGCCGGGTAGTTCTTTGGACCAGTTGCCCGCCGGAATGGGCGAAAACAGCGAGCTATCGGCCCGTTGCCAGCCGATAAGCTCGTACATACCCTTTTTGTGCAGGGCGTGACTCTTAGGGCAAAGCGCGTAAAACGCCTCCCCGGATTCGTTGACTTCGTCGCCCCACCACTGGGCCCGCTCGCGGTCGGGGCAGTCCATGTAGGTATCGCGCATGGTGACGTAGAGCGTCCGCCGGGATTTTTCCCAAAGCTTATTCAAAAACGGATCGCTGCTTGTAAAGCTACCGGCGAAGTCGGTGTCGTAGCCCGTCTCGCGGTACTTGACGCCGTGTACGGTGACGTTTTTGGGTACTACGTAAAGTACCTTGTGGCCGTTGAGCCAGCCGTAGCTCTCGTACTGCTGCCGCCCGGCGCGGGTTACGTACTCGGCCCGCAGGTTCACGGTTCCACCGCCGAGGTAGTTGTCGGTCAGGAGGGTGACAAGTACCCCGCCGGGAGCTTCCACGTCCAGGTAGGGCGTGATATGAATATTGGCGGGCAGGTCGCACACCAGCGTGTCGGCCGTCGGGCCGGGCACCCGCCGGGTACTGACGTACTCCTTCAGGCCAGAGTCTTTCCAGAACGGCATGGGCCGCCGCACCAGCCGATTCCAGGGGGCCGTGGGCGGGCGTCCCAGTTCCTGCGCCGCCCCAAACCCCGGCGTGGGCGCGCCCGGTACCTGCCAGGTACCCAGATCCTGGCGGGCATCGAAGCGCAGGTGCGACTCGGCCAGGCGGAAGTTGGGCAGCGGCGACGGGGCTAGCTCATAGGCCGGATGGACCCGGGCTTTCCATCTGCGGTCGCTGAGGATGGGTAGTTCCGGCGTAAGGCATTCAAACAAAAAACCCGCACTGCCGCTGCTCTTGTGCGAGAAGCCCTCCTTGCCAAAGTACCAGGTCAGCACCGCCAGGGTGTTGTCCCCGGCTTGCAGGTAAGGGGCCAGATCTACCTCATCGTAATAGGTGTCCTGGGGCGTGGGGCCGCGCTTGAGCCCGCCTTCAAAAACCACCAGCGTGCCGTTCACCCAGAGCCAGTACTTGGTGTCGGCGGCGATCCGGGCCGTAGCCTGCGCGGGCTTGGCGGTCAGCTTCACGTCTTTACGGAAGCACTGCCAGGTACTGGTGGCATTCTGGTTTTGGTTGGCCATGATCCACTGCGCCCGCCAGGGGCGATCGTTTGCGGAAGGCTGAGCGTGGGTAGCCGTCAGGGCCAAAAGGAGCAACAGGGTACTTGCAAAAAGGTACTTTATGAACTGCATTCCGTGTTTTTTTTGGTAAGAAAAGAAATTCCATTCCTGCTGGACACCGGCTCATCAGTAAGGCCGATCTTTGGGATGCCAGGGGTACCCCCAGCGCTGCAAATACACTTCGCCCGGCTGAAAATCGTCGTTGGTGGCGCGCAGCATTTTTTGTAACTCTTTATCCAAAGCCCGCTGGGTTTTCAGGGTACTGGGCTGATCACAAAGGTTACGCTGCTGGTAGGGATCTTTTTCATTATCGTAGAGCAACCAGGGGCCCTGCCGATCGCGCACGTAGGTGTAGCGGGTGGTGCGCAGGCCCCGGTACTCTTTGCCACCCGCCGCATAGTTCCACTGGTGGAAAGGCACCGGGCACAGCAGCAGGGCTCCTTCCAGGGGTTTGAATTTCTTTTTCCCGGATACATACGGCACAAAGTCTTTTCCTTCGACGGAGGCAGGTACCTCTACCTTCGCCAACGACAGCAGCGTGGGCATGATGTCGGGTACGCCGAAAGGTGCCTCAAGCGTACGTGCTTCCCGGCCCAGCGCCCGGGGGTACTTGAGCAAAAACGGAATCCTGATGGACTCGTCCCAGGGTTTTTGTTTGTTGATTTCGCCCTGCGAATAGATCATGTCGCCGTGGTCGGAGGTGAAGACGAAGATGGTGTTGTCTTCCACGCCCGTCTTGCGCAGGGCCGCCTGTAGCTCACCCACGCAGCGGTCGAGGGCAGTCATGTGGGCGTAGTACCCTTTCAGGGCCCGCTGGGCTTCTACCCGCAGCGAGTCGGGTACGTTGGGGCGCAGCGCAATCTCCACGTCGGCGTAGAGCTGGCGGTACTCTTTGGGAGCGGTTTGGTAGGGATCGTGCGGCGGGCCGTAGGACACCACCAGCAAAAACGGGTTGGCGGCGTTCTGCTCAATGTACTCCACGGCCGTTTTGGTTTGGTCGAAGGCGTCGTAGCCCTTCCACAAAAACCGCACGTTAGCCTCGTTGAAGTAGGGCGAGCGGTTGTAGTCGTGGGTACATTCGAAGACCTTCCAGAAATCAAACCCCTGCCGCCGCTCCGCCGGAATGGGACTGTTGCGGCTTTCGTGGAAAGTACTGTCCAGGCTGCCGTTGAGGTGCCACTTGCCGATGTAGCCCGTTTGGTAGCCCGCTGCCTTGCACACGTCGCCCAGCGTGATGGCCTCGGTAGGCAGGGGGCGGTCGTTGTAAAAGACGCCGTGCCGCAGCGGGTACTGCCCCGTGAGCAGCGACGCCCGCGCGGGCGCACAAACCGACAAATTGGAAACCGCCAGGCGGAAATTGACCGACTCCGCCGCCAGCGAGTCCAGCTGCGGGGTACGTACCTGCCGGTTGCCCGCGTAGCCTACGTCCTGCGCCCGCCACTGGTCCGTCAGCACGATCACGATGTTGGGCCGCCGGGGCTCGGCGGAGCGGGGTTCTTTCATTTGCCACGCCCCGAGCATCAGCACGGGAACCAGCAGAAGGTAGCTTCCAATGGCCTTGGGCAGGCTATTTCTGCGGAGCAACTCTTTTGAAAATTGTACTTTCATTCCATGAAAAATTAGTAAGAATCTTGGGCTTAAATTGCAGCTATCGGCAGACGGTAAGCGCGTACCAAGGGCTTTTTTAATCCTTCTTCGCCGCAGGTGTAATCCGAGATGACCAAAGTACCCTCGTCGGCCTGAGCCCAGCCACTGTAGCCGCTATCGCTGGCTATGTAGCTGGCGTTTTTTTCCAGCATGATGAAGTTATCCCGGCGAAATTGATCGGGGTACTTACCCGAGCGAGCTTCCCAGCTCCACCGAACCGCATGGTCCCTCCGGTTACGAACGTGCACTCGAGCGGTTTTCCAAATGCTGTGGGAGCGGTTTCTAAAGTACCCATTCTCCGGAAATCGTTGGGCTAAATCCGGGTTAGGCGTGGCGCCCCGCCGGTTTCCAAAACGGACATAACGCGTAAATAGCCCTTCCAAAGGCTCATCCAGTTTTAACTGCCCATTGACAAAAACCCGGATGCGTTGGTTTTCATTGATGATCCGGTAGGTATGAAACTCGGTCGTATCCCAATCAAAACCTAGTTCAGGCCGATCGGCTAAGGAAACACGCCTGGGCTCAAATCGAATCCAGGCTCCCACGCTCAGATTACAGCCGTGCGTATCGGCCTCTTTTACAGCCAGGGTCACCTCCATTTCACAGGCCGAGTCGTCATCCTCCATGGGGTAGAGTTGGTACTCCACGCCCTGATCGGTCCCCTCGCCCGTTCGGATGTGCAACCCATCGGTTTTCAAGAGGCAGTTTTCTTCGCGCCAAATGAAGTTATTGGGTTCATAGGCAAAGGTACTCGTGGGGTCAAAAGTCCAGGCCAAGGTACCTGGCGTGGCGTGCGAGGAATTTCGAAAGGTAGCGAAAACAGCGTCCGTCGTGTGGGCTTTGTGCCTCAAAGTACCCAGGCACGGACGCTGCGCATAACAGGGCGCAAGCAGGGGTTTGCCCCAGGTTTTGCCGAAGTCTTCACTGAAAACCATCCGGCTGGGTTGTCCAAAAGCCGAGCCCCCATCCCCCACGCGCGATAGCGCCAGCAGCTTGCCCGGAGCAAACTCTACCACGCCCACCTCGCAATCACCGATAAAAGGGTCATCAAAGAGGCGGACGGTTCGTTTCCAGGAACGGCCTCCGTCGTCAGAAAAGACGAGGGTACTCCGGTAGTAAGTAGTTCCCCAAGGCAGCGCCGGATTCTTCTTGAGCGTGGTCTCGGCAGAATCCGTACGGGTATAGAGTAGTGTGCCGTTGGAAAGTGCGGTAATGTAAGACGGCTCCCCTCCTACCTGATCAATACACCGAAGCGGCTGCCAGCTCTTTCCGTGATCCGTGCTTTCGAGGAGCCAGTTGCTCATGCCACGGTCGGGCTTTTGCCAGTTGCTAAGCATAGGCCAGTCGAAAGGGGTCTTTTTCTTTCCCTGATCGACAATGATGACCAGTCGGCCATCAGGTAGTTTACTCAACTGGGGCGATACCCAATTGGCCGCATCCTGCTCAAAAGAAGACGTTGCCAAAATACGGTGATCTTCCCAGGTACGCCCCCCATCCCTCGATCGCGCCGCGCATACATTGCTCCAGGACGCCAGGTGGTGGTCGGAGCTACGGTATACGCACAGCAGTCCTTCGGGCGTAGAAACTACCCCCGTTGAATGGTAATACACGGAAGGCTGATCTGCTACGGTGAATCGCTGTCCGGAGGCCAGTATCCTCATGCCGTTGAGTCCCGTACGAGGCAACGACGGCGCTTTTCCGGAGGCGGGCCGGACGGCTCCCCCAAGTATGCCCGCCCCCGCTACCGCCGTACTTACTTTGATAAAATCTCTCCGGGAAAATACCATGGTTTATAAAAAGAAGCTAATCGAATCTCTTGTTACTCCTCCCAGCTATCGGTACGGAAGGAGGAAGCGGGCAGGCCTTCTACGTTGTACAAATCCCCCACGACCCAGTCTTTGAAGGCGTACCGAACCGCCACCGGCTGGGGTACTTTATCGCTCTTGACCATGATCCCGTCGGCGTTGACGGTGGCTTCGGCGGGATAAAACACGCGGTCGGCCCCCGCTATTTCAAAGGCAGAGAAGGGCTTTCCGAAGGATGTAAGGCCGTTTTCGGCGTAGTCGAACAGCAGCTGAATGCGGTCGCCCTGTACGCGCATGTCACGGTAGGCGGGCCCCGAAAACGCCAGCCCTTTCCAGCCGTAGGTTTGCGTCAGGGCCCAGTAGGCCAGGCGCTGGCTCAGCACCGATTTGTCGGCCGGATGGATCAGCCTTTCTTCGCCCACGTCCAGGCTCACGGCCATGCCCGTCTGCGGAATGGTGCGCATGGCTTTCAGCTGCGCTTCGCGTAGGTAGGCCGACAGGTGTCGCCCGTTGGGGTAGGTATAGGGAGCCAGCTGCACGAAATAAAAGGGTAGTTCGCCCCGCCCCCAGCGGGCGCGCCAGTCTTTGATCATGGCCGCCATCTTGTCGGTATACTGGGCGTACCCGGCGCAGTTGGCCTCGCCCTGGTACCAAATAAAGCCCCGGATGCCGTAGTGGAGCAGCGGCTGAATCATGCCGTTGTAGAGTACGCCCGGGTTGCTGGGTTTGATGGCCGAGGTGTCGCTGGCCGGAATGATTTTCACCTCCGGAAAAGTACCTAAACTCCCTACGCTCATCCAGGCTTCGATGGGCGTGCCGCCCCAGGAGGTATGAATCATCCCGACGGGTACCTGCAAACTTTGCTGCAGTAGCCGCGCGTACTGGTAGCCCAGGGCGCTGAAATTCTGCGCGCTGGCGGCGGTAGATACCTCCCACTGCCCCCGGCAGGTATCCTGCGGCGTACGAATGGCGTTTCGGGCTACCGTAAAGAGCCGCAGCTGCGGATTGTTGGCTTCCAGCAGCTGGGTGTTGGAGTTTTTGATGGGTTGGTTTTTAAAACCCTTCATGGGCATGCTCATGTTCGACTGCCCAGAGCACACCCACACTTCACCGATGAGGATGTCGGTCAGGGTGCGTTTCTCGCCGTCGCTGAGGCTTATTTCGTAGGGACCGCCCGCGGCGGGCGTTTTGACGAGTACTTTCCAGGTACCTTCGGGCGTCGATTTGACGCTGTACTTTTGGTTGTTCCAGGAGGTAATGACGGTGACGGGGGTACTTGCTTTGGCCTTGCCCCACAGCGCCACTTCCGACTGCTGCTGCAATACCATGTGGTCGCCGACGAGGGCGGGCAGGGTGATTTTTCCGAACGACGAATACGCGTAGAAAAGGAAAAGCAGGGCCGGGAAAAGTTGTTTTTTGGACATACTATTTTCAGTTAAAAGGTTAGGTAGCGATAAGAGAACCGACTGGAGTTGTTTTACTTAACGGTATAGACTCCCTCTTCAAAAATCACCCTTACCTACTTTGTCTCTATCTCCCGAGGTTGCTCACTCCGCTATGCTAAACACAAAGCTGTGCTTTCCTTTCAGGGCTTTCCCTTTGGCGCGCATCGTGGTGCGATACACTTTCTCGCCCCAGCTGCGGGCCAGCAGGCCGTCTTCCACCGCTTTTTCTTCCTGAACCAGCTCAAAGGCCGCCGGGTCGTATTTGAACAGAATGGTCCGCTGGGTACCCTCAGCCACCAGCCGAAGTACCCCTGCTTTGACCGCCTGCGCGGGCTGGGCGGTCATGAAATGGATTTGGAACGGCTCCTTCCAGGCTTTGAGCTCGTACGCTTCGTTCAGCGCCAAGGTACCTTCGGTGGGTTTGAAGACCAGCTCCCGCTGCCAGCGCGCTACCTCCGCTTCGGGCGGGTAGGCTCCGGCCAGGTCCAGGGAAAGTACCTGCTGATTCTTTTTCGTGCTAAATGAAGTACCCCTGGCGGCAAAGTTGCGCCCGTTTTTCTGCGGTACGCCGTTGATGGTGGGGCAGTTGTGCCAGGCCGACTGGAAGTTCCAGATTTTCCAACGGTCGTTGTTGAAGGTTTCCTTGCGGTAGGTACTTGGGCCCAGGTCGATCAGGAACGGCTGGCCGTCCAGGTACAGCACGAAGTTGCCCACGTCGTTGTGGTTGTGGCTCTCGCCGTTGTGCCCGCCTTTGGCCCCCACAAAAAGACTTTTGGCGTCGCCCGCCCGCTGGCGCAGCGAAAGTACCTGCAGGTCGGGTAGCCAGTTTTGCGGTAGCAGCGGGGCGTGGGGCCGGATCTGCCGCAGCGCCGCCTCGGCTTCTACGTTATCCACGAAGGAATTCATGGTTTCGCGGCTGGCAAAGCCCGCCCGCCAGAGGTTGGACAGCGGGTAGCAGTAGGCCGCAAACTGGAGCAGCTGCTCGTCGTTGAAAAGCTGGCCGTAGTGGTAGATCTTGGCCGGATCGGGGGCAATAAAGGGCGTGGCGTCAGCAAAGTTGACAAACCGGCGGCCGTCGATCTGCATTTTGTGGATGTAGGTACCGATGTGATGCAGGAGCTCGTTTTTAGAGAAATCAAGCCTTCGGTTCGACACCTCCGTCAGGATGGTGAGGTAATCGCCCAGGCCGCCGCCCGCCATCGACCAGTAGCCCGGCCCTTCGTCGCAGCCGCCGTCTTCGGGGTAGTGGTTGATGAACAAATCAATGGTTCGCATACTTTTGTCCAGTACCTTCCGTTGCCGCTCGGCGTCGTTTTCCACGATCAGCGTCGTGATCAACGTATTTTTGTTGCAGAATACGTTCCAGTTGTTGGGCCGCTGCCGTTTCACAAAGCCCATCCACCAGAAGTCGTCGCGCTCGATGTAGGGCGTAATGACGCGGCTTTGCAGCTCGTCGTCGAGGCGGCTCAGCAGCAGGGGCGACACGCCGGAGAGCTCCTCGGGCAGCAGCAGGCGCGTCCAGGCCAGCAGGGCGGCGGTCTCGCTCACAAAGAGGTCAATCACGGGCTCGTTGTGAGCGAGACCGCCGCCCTGCTGGAGCAGGTTCAGGGTAGCGGGCACCGCCCAGGAGGTTTCTTCCAGCATGAGCCAGAGGCCGTCGGCGATCTCGGGCAAGTACCTCCCTTTACGCTCCACCAACTCCCCGATCACCAGCAGCGTGAGCTTATTACGCCGGCCAAAGTACCGGCTTTCGTACTGGTTGCGGTCGCCGGTTTGGGTGTAGAGCAGGTACTTGGAAAGCGTCAGCACCGGCCATTCGCGTTGCAGGGCTTCGTCGGCCCGGCCCAGCAGGATCTGCTTGACGCTGTCGGGTAGTTGGGCAATGTTTTTTATAAGGGACGTGCGCTTTTGTTCGCGCCAGGTACCTACGTCAAAGATATCGCCCGAGGTACTTTTCTGCTGGTACTCGCCGTACACGATGTTTCGCTCCGGCACCGACTGCGCCCCCACGGGCGGCCCCGCGAGCCGGATCAGGAGTAACACAGCAAGGGTGAGAAGGTACTTTGTTTTTTCAGGTACCATTAAAAATCCTTTCCTTAGTTTAGGCTAAAAATCAATTGACAAACAACTCGTCCACGAACACCCAGGCCCGCTCGCCCCGGCGCGAATGCCAGGGGGGTAGTTTGCCCACGGGCTTGGCTACGACTTTAATATACTGAACCGTGGTGGGGTCAAACTTGCACTCAAAAGCCAGCCCCCGCACGCTCCGGGTTTCGAGCGTGGGCATGGTAGGCTGCAAAGTACCCAGTACCTTCAGTTGCTTTTCGTTAGGGCCACCCCACACCTCAATTTGCTCGGGCGGAAAAATGGAATTGCTGACCTGCCGCAGGGTACTTAGGGTAATGCTGCTGACCGCCGTGGGTTTTTCAAAATGCAGCCCCAGCACCATGGGTTCGTTGAGGTAGCCCAGCCATTGACCACTTTTATAGGAAGCTTCGCTCTTGACGCTGTCCATCAGGGTGGCGCTTCCCTGCGCCGGGTACTGCGGGTCGGGTTTGGTGATCAGCTGCAGACGCTGCGGCCTGAGCGCCGACTGAAAAAAGAAGTACTCGGCCTGGTCGCTGCCGTACCAACCCTCCTTAAATACCCGCGCTTTTAGCTGGGTATTTTTGGCAATGGTAATGCCCGGCTTGTACACCGGCGACGACACGCTGTCGGGCTCGGAGCCGTCGGTGGTGTAGCGAATCACCGTGCCCCGGATGGCGTGCTTCAGGCGCAGCGGCACCGGACCGCTGATGATCTGCTCCTCGTTTTCGATGACCGGCGGCGTGAGCTTCAGCCGCACCGTGTCGCTCCTAAAGCCGCTCTCCCAGTGAAGGCTCGTCAGCTGTTTTTTGAGTTGGTCAAATTCCGTCGGCGGTATGTCGGTATCGGCGGCGTAGACCGTCCGTAGCGCCGGAAAGGTACTTAGCGGCCGCAGCTGCGCCGCCGTGACTTTGGTGCCCGTGAGCGAGAGCGTTTTGAGCCGGGGTACTTTTTTCAATTCCGTGAGGGTACTTCCCGTGATGGGCGTAAAGTTCAGGATCAGCCGCTCCAGGTTGGGAAACTGCGCCAGGCTTTTGACGTCTTCGTCTTTCAGCGGCATGGTACTTAGGTCCATCGCCACCACCTGCTCCCGAATGGGCTTCAGAGCCGTGATGTCCTGGGCCGAAAAACCCGCCGGATTGTAAAAATTGACCACCAACGCGGGCGAACCCGCAAAGAGGGGCGTAATGACACGGTAGTTGGAGGTGAGCTCCCGGAGGGTACTTTCGTCGGCTACCGGAAAGTCGTAGGACGTGCCGGAGGTACCTTGCAGCCGGGCGGCGGCGTAGGCATAGAGCGGGTCGGTAGTGGGTAGTTCATGCACTTTCATGGTAAAACTCGCCCCCCGCCGAATCCAACTTTCCAGCATCAGCACTTCCGCCTCGGTGAGCTGCACTTTGCCCTTGGGCGGCATGTGTTTCTTATCGTCCAGCGGCAAATGGACCCGCCGGAGCAGCAACCCCAGATCGGCCTGGGTGGTATCCCAAAGTACCCCGTTTTTGCCGCCTTGGGTCAGGAGCTCCGCCGTTTCCATCACGAGCTCGCCCTTGGCTTTTTGGGTACTGTGGCACGAAATGCATTTTTCTTCCAGCACGGGCTGCACCAGGTGCGTAAAAACGACGGCATCGGCCAGCGCCACCGACGGCTCTGAGCCAGACCGAAGCGGCGCAAGCACAAAATCGGCTCCGTGGGTAATGTTGCCCCCGAGGTGCCCCGTATACAGCAGTAGCCCCACCAGCCCAGCGGAAGCCAGCCGGGCCGGTACCCGCTGCGAGCGAAAGTGATTTCGAAAATGGTAGGCCGTCAGGCTCAGGAAAGAAGTACCGGCCCCGGTCCATTTGTGCCAAAATAACGCGCTGGCTTCGTAGCCTTCTTCCTGCGCCAATAGCAAGCCCACCAGGGCCGTAAGGGCAGCGGTGAAAGCGCCCAGGAGCAGGAGCTGGTCGGCCAGTTGCCGGTAAAAAGGCTCCTGGTCCTGGCGGGGGCCCACGAGTATCCACCCGGCGTACAGTACCAGCACCACGATCGGGAAATGAAGCAGCAGCGGGTGCATACGCCCGGCCACCTGCAACCAGGCCGGAATGACCAACCGGCTCTCCATCACGAGCAGAAACAGCAGTAGGCCGTTCAGGAAAAAGGTACTGTTATAAACGAAACTTCGAAAACGAGGCATGAGGGTTTTTACGTAACTACGCTAAAATCAGGCAATGATATCGTGAACTACCTTTCCGGCTACGTCGGTGAGGCGGTAGCGACGGCCCTGGTGCTTGAAGGTCAGGCGCTCGTGATCCAGGCCCAGCAAGTGCAGGATCGTGGCGTGAAAGTCGTTGACGTGGACCGGATTCCGCGTGATGTTGTAGCCAAAGTCGTCGGTTTCGCCGTAAACGGTTCCGGGTTTGACGCCTCCGCCCGCCATCCAGACCGTAAAGCAGCGCGGGTGGTGATCACGGCCGTAGTTTTCGCGGGTGAGGGCACCCTGGCAGTAGTTGGTTCGGCCAAACTCCCCGCCCCAGATCACCAGCGTTTCGTCGAGCAGGCCGCGCTGCTTCAAGTCGGTGATAAGCGCCGCCGAAGCCTGGTCTACGTCCTGGCACTGGCCGCGGATTTCGGCGGGTAGGTTGCCGTGGCCGTCCCAGCCCTGGTGGTAGAGCTGCACGAAGCGAACGCCTTTTTCGGACAGCTTGCGCGCCAGCAGGCAGTTGGCGGCGAAAGTACCCGGATTGAGGCAGTCGGCCCCGTACATCTTCACGGTACTTTCGGGCTCGCGGCTGGTGTCCGTTACTTCGGGCACGGCGGTTTGCATCCGGTAGGCCATTTCGTACTGCTGGATTTTGGCCGTAATCTCCGGGTCGCCGAATTCCTCGTAGGTACTTTGGTTGAGCTCGGCCAGCTTGTCCAGCATCTTGCGCCGCTCGGTCCGGTCGAGACCGTCGGGGTCATTGAGGTACAGCACCGGGTTTTCGCCGCTGCTAAACTGCACGCCCTGGTGTACCGAGTCCAGAAACCCGTTGGTCCAGAGCTTGGAATACACTCCCTGGCCGTTGCCCTTGCCGCGCGACAGCAGCACGCAGTAGGCTGGTAGGTTTTTGTTTTCGCTGCCCAAGCCGTAGCTCAGCCAGGCACCCATGCTGGGGCGGTTGCCCACCTGCGCGCCGGTTTGGAAAAAAGTCAGGGCCGGGTCGTGGTTGATGGCCTCGGTATGCAACGATTTGACCACGCAGAGGTCATCGACCACCCGGGCCGTGTGCGGCAAAAGCTCACTAAACCAGGCACCCGACTGGCCGTACTGTTTGAAATTAAAGATAGAACCCGCCAGCGGAAAACGGGCCTGGTTGGAGGTCATACCCGTAAGCCGCTGCCCGTCCCGAATGGAAGCAGGCAGGTCTTCGCCGTGCATTTTATTCAGCATGGGCTTGTAATCAAAGAGGTCCAGCTGCGAAGGCGCGCCGTTCTGAAACAAGTAGATAACCCGCTTGGCCCGGGGGGCAAAATGCGCCACGCCGCGCATGAATTCGGCTTCATCGTCCTCGCTGCCCATTCCTTTAAAAAGATCAGGTACCAGCAAAGAACCCAGCGCCACACTGCCCAAACCCAGACTGAGCTTGGATAAAAACCGGCGGCGGTTTTGATTCAGACCATAATCAAAAATCGGCTTTTCCATATCGGTTACGATTTAGTGATGGTTTCTTCCATGTTGTAAAGGGTAGTCACGACCTGCATCAGCGCGGCCAGCGCGTTTTGGTCAGGTACCTGGGCGGACGGGTACTCCCCCACGCTCAGGATTTGCTGCGCGTTCAGCTTCTTCTGCCGGAATAGCTCGCGTTGCTCCTTGAAATAGTCTTCCAGGATGGTGAGCTCGCGCTCGGTCGGGCTACGGCACACGATCCGGCGGAAAGCCTGCCGGATTTTGTCTTGCTCCGACAACGACGCCTCCGTCATGAGCTGCTGGGCCAGTACCCGCGAGGCCTCCAGTACGGTGGGGTCGTTCATCATGACCAAGGCCTGTAGGGGCGTGTTGGTGGGCAGGCGCTTCACTTCGCACTGGTCGCGGTTGCTGGCGTCGAAGATGATCATCGACGGCGGCGGCACGGTCAGCTTAATGAAGGTATACATCCCCCGGCGGTAAAGGCTTTCCTGGTGGTCTTGCTTGTAGGCTTTAAGTTCTCCCCGGCCCGACGTAGCCGACTCCCACAAGCCCTTGGGCTGGTAGGGCTTCACGCTCGGCCCACCGATGGTAGGTACCAGCAGCCCGCTGCTCGACAGCACCAGATCCCGCACAAACTCGGCGGGCAAACGGTAGCGCGGGCCACGCGCCAGGTAGGTATTCTCCGGGTCGGCGGCCAGTTTACCCGGATCGATGCGCGCAGACTGCCGGTAGGTGGCCGACAGCACGACCTGCTTCACGAGTCGCTTCATGTCCCAGCCGTGCTCCATGAAGTCGACGGCCAGCCAGTCGAGCAGCTCCGGGTGTGAAGGCAGATCGCCTTGCATCCCGAAATCACCACTGGATTTGACCAGCCCTTTTCCAAAAAATTCCTGCCACAATTGATTAACAAATACCCGCGCCGTGAGCGGATTCTCGCGACTGGTAGTCCAGGTAGCCAGGCCCAGGCGGTTGCGGGGGTACTTGGTGGTATCGAAGGGCATCACGGCTGGTAGCGGGGCGGCGCTCACTTCGCGGGAGGGCGCGTCGTACACGCCGCGGTCCAGGATGTAGGTTTTGCGCAACGTATCGCGCTCCTCCATCACCGACACGAACAGGTCGCTGGTGTCTTTCTTGTTGATGAAGCGCAGCAGGGTTTTTGCCTCCTCATCCGAGATTTTCAAAACGGGCGTTTTGGCGGGTTTGGAAGTACCTACGTCGCCCTCGTAGCCTTTCTCAGTGGTGTTGTTGAAGAAAGCATACAGCCGGTAGTAATCTTCCTGCGACACGGGGTCGTACTTGTGGTCGTGGCACTGCGCACATTCTACCGTCAGGCCCAGAATACCCTTGCTGTAGGTTTTGGTTTTGTCCAGGGTGTACTCAACGCGGTACTCCTCCGGAATCACGCCCCCCTCCTCGGTGTACTTGTGGTTACGGAAAAAACCCGTAGCTAACATTTTTTCCGTTCGCGACGAGCCGTCACCCTCCGGCAGCAGGTCACCGGCCATTTGCCAGGTCAGGAACTGGTCGTAGGGTAGGTTGCGGTTGAAGGCATGAATGACCCAGTCGCGCCAGGGCCACTGCGTCCGGATGTTATCGTCCTGGTAGCCGTAGGAGTCGGCGTAGCGGGCTACGTCCAGCCAATGAACGGCCATTTTCTCGCCGTAGGCCGGACTTTTCAGGAGTTCGTCCACCACTTTTTCGTAGGCTTTTTCGCTTTGATCGGCCAGGAAGCGATCCATCAGGTCCAGGCTGGGCGGCAGCCCCGTCAGATCCAGGGCCACGCGTTTGAGCAAATGCTCCCGGCTGGCTTCTTCGTTCGGCTCCAGGCCCTGCTCGTCGAGCTTGGCCCCAATGAAGTAATCGATTTCGTTCTTCGCCCAGGCGGGATTAGATAGCTCGGGGAGTGGGGCTTTTTTAGGTACTTCAAAAGCCCAGTGTTTTTCGTACTTGGCTCCCTGCTCGATCCACTTTTTTACCACCGCGACCTCCTGCTCGTTGAGCAGCCCCAGGTGCGACTCCGGCGTGGGCATTTGGTAGGCGGGGTCGGTGGAGGTAATGCGCTTGTAGACTTCCGACGCTTCGGGCTTGCCTGGTACCAGTGCAAAGGCCCCCTTGGTTTCTTTCAGCGGCGCGTAGGCGGCGGTGGCTTCGTCCAGGCGCAGGCCCGCTTCGCGCTTGTTGGCATCGGGCCCGTGGCAGGCAAAGCACTTGTCCGACAGTATGGGACGCACGTGAAAATTGTAGCTGACCGTCTCGGGTACTTTCGTTTTTTGAAGTGCCCCTTTCTTCTGAAAGCAGGACGCCGCAATCACGATCGCCAATCCCAAAAAAGTACCCCATCCCGTTAATTTCCTTTTCATACCTCTGCGCTTTTTTAAAATACCTTGATTCGTAGCGGGTTAGTACCTCAACGTACGTTATCCCCGATCATTGTTCATTTGCTTTGAACACCAGGCTGTGTTTTCCCTTCAGGTTTTTTTGTTTGGTCCGTAGCGTCAGCCGGTACACCTGCTCGCCCCAGGCTTTGCTGAGCAGCGTATCGTCAAGTACCTTGGTCTCGCTTTGTACCGAAAATACCTTGGGGTCGTAGTGCAGGAAAAGTACCTTGGTGCTGTTTTGGCTCACGAGCCTGACCACCCCCTCCTTCACTACCTGGGTAGGTTGAGCCGTAATAAAATTTAAATCAACGGGTTGCTTCCACTCCTGAAGTATATACTCTTCCTCCAAGGCAACGGACCCGCGTTTGGGATCAAAAATAAATTCCCGTTTCCAGCGGTTCACCTGCGCCTCCTCCGGATAAGTACCCGCCAGATCCATCGAGAAATGCATCCGGCCGTTCTTGCGGGTGTAGGTCGTTTCTTTGGCGGCAAATTTGCGGCCGTTCTTTTGCGGCACGCCGTTGATCAAGGGGCAGTTGTGCCAGATCGACTGAAAATTCCAAATGTTCCAGCGTTCGTCGGTGAAGGTTTCTCGGCGGTAAGTAGCCGGGCCCAGGTCAATCACGACGGGGTCACCGTCGAGGTAGAGCACGAAGTTGCCCACGTCGTTGTGGTTGTGGCTCTCGCCGTTGTGCCCGCCTTTGGCTCCCAGAAACAAGCCCTTAGCACTACCCTCTTGTTGCCGTAGCGCCAGTACCTGTAAATCGGGTAGCCAGCTTTCCTGCCTCAGCGGTGCCTTGGGCTCCAGCGCCCGCAGTTCACTTTCTACCTGGAGATTATTAAAAAAGGAAGTCATTTCTCGGTTCAGGTAGCCGTTGCTCAAACCGGGTGTAATGCTGCGACAATAGGCCGCAAATTGCTTGAGCTTCTCATCGTTAAACAGCCGCCCATAAGCATATACCCGCGCCGGATCGGGTACGTGGAAAGGCCCGGCGTCGGCAAAGTTGACCACGCGGTTGCTATCTACGTGCATTTTATAAATGTAGGACCCAATCCGGTGAATGAGCTCGTTCTTCGAGAAATCCAGCCGCTGATCCGAAACTGCCGTGAGCAGCTCCATGTACTGACCCAGCGCACCACCGGCCACCGCCCAGTAGGTGGGACCTTCGTCGCAGCCGCCGTCTTCGGGGTAGTCGTTAAGGAAGAAGTCGGTACTTTTAATATTCTTTTCAATGAGCGGGCGGCGCCGGGTTTCGTCGTTCAGTGCCAGTACGGTCGTCACCAACACGTTGGAGTTGATCCAGACGTTCCAGTTGTTGACCCGGCGGCCCGAGAAGCCCATCCACCAAAAATCGTCGCGCTCCAGGTAGGGTGTAAAGATGCGCCGATCAAGCTCGTGAAGTACCTTTTTGGGCAGGATGGGCGATACCTTCGTGAGCTCCTCTTGCAGCAGAAAGTACGCCCAAGCCACCGTCGCGGCGGTTTCGGCGGTTGTTAAGTCAATGATTGGCTCGGTAGGATCGGGCAGGCCGTACCCCTCTTTCTGGATGTACAGAAAAGCCGGAAACGACCAGGTACTTTCTTCCAGCGTCAGCCACAGGCCGTTGGCGATTTCGGGCAGGTAGGTACCTTGCTGCTCCACCAGCTCGCCCAGCACCAGGTTGATCAGCTTCCGGCGGCGCTGCCATACTTGCCCCTCGTAGTTGCTGCGGTTGCCGTTTTCGGTAAACTCCAGAAAGCTCGTCATGGGCAAGACGTTCCACTCCTTGCCCAGCGCTTCCTGCGCCTGACTCACCAGCTTCGCCCGTACTTCCGGCGACAAAGCCGCCAGCTTTTGCTTTACTGATTCCTTTTTGGTTTTTCGCCAGCCTTCTACGTCCAGCACGGGGGTCGTTTGGCTTTGCCGCTGGTACTCCTGGTAGAGGTAGTTGCGGTGGCTACGATTTGTCGCCGCTACCTGCCCGAAGGTACCTATACAGGTACCTAAAAGACAAATAATAAAAAGCGTGGCAAACGAATGGGTACTTTTATAAGGGTTAAATTGCATCATTTTTTTGATAGCACTCTACCAAGGGTAACAAGCTCGGCTCAAGCGTTATGTAGTTACTTAGGGACTTGAATTATTTACGAACTGAATTGGACTAGGATTCAAAAGCCTTTCCTGGGTCCTTTTGCATTCCCGGCCATTATTTTCTGTAAAGACTCTGGCAAAAGGTCAACACCCTAGTAAAGCCTTGGAAGCCGTTTGAAGTAATGCTGTGACTCCAAGTACCTTCTTACCCATAGACAACCAGCTACTAGTAGATCAATTCACCCCTACTTTTTACTTACAACCTACCCCTCTTTTTTTGCCCACCGCTGATTTGAAGGTTTCTAAAATATCAGAAAGCGTCGCGAACGCACTTGGCTGAGGGTTCCTAATAAGGGTTAAACTTGCCGCAGTTTTATTCTTTATTTGACAAGCATATAACTTCTCAAAATACTTTTTAGCACGTTGCTATTCAGTCCTTTTTGTTTGATTCTGGAAACTTTCGGATGGGCCCCTGCAAGCGCGGGTAGGTTTCGAATACCTCCGGGTCCGGCCCTACCACCCGCGCATCTTGCGTGGACCGCAGGTAGCTGAATAGCTGCCTTTGCAGCCGTCGCCGCGGCTGCTCAAAGCCCGCCTCCGCCGCCAGGTTGCGGCGGCAGTAGGGATCTTTTTCCAGATCATAAAGTTCTTCGGCTGGCCGTTGGGCCGTGGCTAGTCGCAGGTAGTCGTCGTAGGGGGCAGTGTGGCGGTGCGCCAGCAGTTGGTCCAGCGTGGGGCAGGCGTCGATGTCGGCGTAGGAGTCTACCAACTGCCCCTGCGCATCGTAGCCCTGGGGGTCGCCCGCGGGCCAGCGCTCGGGCCGAAAGTTATGGATAT
The DNA here is from genome assembly GCF_014202275.1 of Rhabdobacter roseus. Lineage (GTDB taxonomy): Bacteria > Bacteroidota > Bacteroidia > Cytophagales > Spirosomataceae > Rhabdobacter > Rhabdobacter roseus. Next base: position 213,443 of record NZ_JACHGF010000003.1, read on the forward strand.
ACAGGTACTTACCCTCCCGGACACCCCGCTGCGGATAGCCGTGGTTCTGGTAACGGGCCGACGAATGCCGCTCGCGACCAAAGTACACCGGCCGCGCCTCGGCCCGCTTTTTTCCGCGAAGCGTCGGCAGCAAGCTCCGGCCCGATAACCCCAGCCCCTGGGTGGGTACCCCCGCCACTTCCAGGAAGGTGGGCGTCAGGTCCACTAGGCTCACGGGCTGCTTTACCACTTGCCTGGCTACCCCTTGCTGCCCCCAGCGAATCGCCAGCGGGACGTGTACGCCGTACTCGAAGCAGTTGGCTTTGGCCGCCGGAAAGGCCATGCCGTTGTCGCTGGTGACGACGATGATCGTGTTGTCGAGTTCCTTTTTTTCTTCCAGAAAGGCCAGTACTTTGCCTAGCTGCTCATCCAGGTATTCTACCTCCACGGCGTAGTCGAGCAAGTCGCCCTGGACCACTGAGTCTTCCGGCAAAAAACCAGGTACCTGGGCTTGGGCCAAGTCCTTACCTACCCGCTGGTAAGCATCCCGCTCGAAGGGCCGGTGCGGCTCCTGCGTGCCCAGCCAGAAGTAAAAAGGCTGACCGGGCGCTTTCTGGGCGTAGAAGTCGGCAAAGTTGGCGGCGTAGTCGCAGGTCGAAACGCCTTCGAAGGCCTTGGCCATCGTTTTCTTTTGATAAGCTTCGCCCGCCGGGTTGCGGCTACGGCCACTCACCCGCCAGTCGCCGGGCCCCCAGCCTTTGCCGGTAAAGCCCACGCGGTAGCCCGCCGCTTCCAGCCGGTCGGGGAAAACCACGTACGCCTGCGGAAACGAGCTGGCGTGGGTACCGGCCTCGGCGATCTGCCAGGGGTAGCGGCCCGTCAACAGGCTGGCGCGGGAGGGGCTGCAGCCGGGGGAGGTAACGTAGGCGTTGGTGAACAAAGTACCCTCGCGGGCCACGCGGTCGAAGTGGGGCGTGCGCACGAAAGAGCAGCCACTGATGGAAGTATGGGCAAAGGACTGATCGTCGCTGATAACCAGCAGAATATTGGGCCGCTTGGGAGGTAACGGTGGCTCGAACCAGAAGCCCGCACTGACCAGGATAAGGAGCAGGAATGGTAGTATTTTCATGCTAAAAGGTAGTTAAAACGTACGGCTTTCTCTTTCGTTAAAAACGACTTCTTGGCTTACTTACGCCCTCGGGCAGTCATTCGGCTTATTTCCAGAATCTCCTGATCCATGGTCTCCAGCGCTAGTTCCAGCTTACCCTCAATGAGGTCTTTGCCCCGGTAAGTACCCCACTCCCGCGATTTGAAGTGGCTTCGTACCCGATACCTGCCTTCGGGCTCTACCCACGGTACGTTGATCTTTCGACGGGTCTCTCCTCCGCTTCCCCGCACCACCACCACTACGCCGCTTCCCTGCTCGTTGAGCTTCCCCCACCAGTGCCAGTCCGTGTCGGTCGGCTCAGGTACCCCACTGAACTGGAAGTACCCGTAGATGCCGTATTGCTGCTGCAGCTTACCCAGCAGACTAAAAGTCTCGCGGTAAACCTGTTCGTTCTCCGGCGTCAGCGAGGCCACATCCCCCGCAAATACACTGGGAGCCCCTAGCAACCAGCTGCAAACCTGACGCCGCTGAACCTGCGGTGTGAGGCTTCCGCGTACATTGACCGTCGCGGCTCCGTAGTACTCAATGGCCGCCAGTGGCAACCCCCGGTGGGCATACAAGCGCTGGCGGGCGTTCCAGCAGCCTTCCAGCAGCTTGTTTTGTAGGCTATCGGGTCGGTAAGGCCAGTTGGGAGTATACCGCCGCTTCCAGTGCCCTACGCCCGAATAGTCGTTGGGAGGAATATGATAAAAATCGCCGTGCTTGAGCGCGGCCAGATCGCAGGGCACGCCCGGCGTACCCCAGTAGATCTCGTGCGTCAGCTCTAGCTTTACCCCCGGTGCCGAAGCATGTACCTGATCCTGCGCTTCTAGTAAGCCCCGCAGTCCCCGCAGCAGCGATTCTTTCTGCGAGCGGCTCTCATGGCCGCGCGCAATGTCCCCAAAACGGATGTTGGTCAGGTCCTGCTTAAAATAGTTTACCCCGTAGCGATCGTGCAGGTACAGCATATCCTGCGCGTAGTGGTAGCGCCAACGGCTCGTGAAGCTCATCGCCAGTCCGTTCTCGCGCTTGACTTGCGGGAGAATGTAGCCCCGTGGGAAAAGCATAAAATCCTTCGCCAGGTTCGGATCTTTGTAGGTCGAAACCCACAAGCCCAGTGTCATGCCCTGCGAGACGATCTGCTGACACATCCCCGCAAAATCAGAAAACTTTCCCGGATCGGCCTGCGTGGTGGTGGCCGCCCAGTGGGTGGCGGTATCGCTCTGGCTCCAGCCCGCATCCACCAGTAAGCCCTTGAAGCCCGAACGCGGCAGCGCCTGGGCCATTTCCCGCAGCGCCGCTTCCGAAATCAAAGGCCCGAAATTCGACCAGCTGCACCAGAGCGGTACGTGGTCCTCTACCTGGGGCCGACGCACGCCTACTACCCCGTGCAGGTACTGCTGAAAGGCTTTTTCTACCGTGCGGTCCAGCGGCGTGGAAGGCCGGGAAACCGTGGGTATAACCGGCCCCTGGTATCCGTAGAGAAAAACAGGCTCGGAGGTGAAGCTTTCGGTGGGGCCCAGGACCCACTCGAAGAACTCTTCGGTATACCCCTGCCCGCCCCGGGCGGTGGTGGTACGCAGGGCCGAGGGGATCTCACTGCCTACAATCACGCCCTGGGTTTGGTCGGCGCGCTCGTAGCTCCGCAGGCTGCTGACCGCCCCCCGCTCGGAGGGCGTCAGCTCGGTGAGTCGGCTCAGGGAATTTGACAAGGCCAGGTCATCGAGCCGAAGCTGGTCGATCTTGAGCCAGCGTTGGCTCCCGTTATACACCCGAATCCACTTGCGTAGGGCGGGGTAGCCCTGGCTTACTTCGTAAAAGAGCTCCAGGGTCACGCCGGAGAGGGGACCTTCCTCCGTCGACTGGGCCCGCACGATGAGTTGGGTCGTTTCCGGGCGTGGCGTATGGATCGTATAGGTAGCCTTGGCAAAGGCAGGGCTCCACTGCCCAGAGCTGATCTTGGCGAGCGGCAGCCAGTCCGTACCCTGCGCCTGAAAGCCCACCCGGCCCTGGATGTCCAGTACGTCGGTACGGTTGCGCTCGGCGGCCTGCTGGGTAATGGCCTGGGCGGTCTGCTCATCAATCCCCTGCGGTTCGGCGTTGGGTTGGGCCGCATAAAAAGAAAGCGAAAACTCCTGGGAGCCCGGCTCGCTCCAACGGGTATCCTTCCAGTATACCCCGGCCAGCTCCAGCCCCTGTGGGTGCAACACCAGCACCCGGCGCAGACCGGCCGACTGGATATAAATCGTATCCTCTCGAACCCGAACGTCTGACTGGCCTAAGGTACTTGCGCAGGTACCTAACAAACAAAGAACAAAAAGCGACGCGAACACACTGGACTGGGTATTTCTTCGAGGATTAAAACGCATACTAAGTATTTATTAACAAGTACCTTACTTCCCTATAAAAGGTGGTCAATCTGGTGTTAATTTTGAGCATAATAATTCAATTTTATTTTGTAGCTTTTTCAGACAAATCTTGCTCATCTTTTAGCGCATAGCAGGTACTTGGCTTTGACTGATTTTAGGAAAACACAACTATATAAATTCAGTATGGTTTCTTAAAACGGCTACTCACTTTATAGCACAAACCTAGTTTACCTTTAAAAGTAAAATCCCGCTTTTTGCCCTTTTTGATACTGTAACTCCACCTTTTTTAAAACCTCGGCATAGTTTGCCGACGCCGCCACGTTCCGTTTCTCACCCGGATCATGCTGGTGGTCGTAAAGTTCTACCTGCACTACCTCATAGGGCGCTTTCCGTTGCTGCCAGCGCGTGTACCGGTAGCGGTCCGTCCGCATCGAATAGGCCATCAAATGCTTCGGCCAGTCGTGCTGGGTAATGGCCGCCGCTTTCGTTTTCAGCGATGGGTTATTCAGCATTTTTGTAAAGCTTTTCCCCTGAACGTGCGTCGGCAGCGGCAGGCCAGCCGCCTCGCAGAGCGAAGGATACAGATCCACTAATTCTACCAGGGAGTGGCTTTGCTTGCCTTTGGCTTTCATACCCGGCATGCGCATAATCAGCGGCACGCGGGCGTCTACTTCCATGGTGGAGCGTTTGCTCCAGGCTCCGTAGTCTCCGAGCTTCCAGCCGTGATCGCCCCAAAGTACTACTACGGTATTTTTCTCCAACCCCAGGCGCTTGAGCTCCTCCAGGACTTTACCCACCTGCGCATCCACGTAGCTCACCGACGCGTAGTAGCCGTGGATCAGCTCCTTGGCCTGCTCCTTGGTCACTTTGCCCGTGTCGGGCATGTTGTGGTAGGTACGTAGCTCGCCAAATCCCAAGTTAATCATATCCCTGGTTTCACGAGGTACCTCGGCGGGCAAAAACGACTCAGGTACCTGAATTTTCGCTGGGTCATATAAATCCCAGTACTTCTGGGGCGCAATGAATGGCAGGTGCGGCCGGTAAAAACCCACCGCCAGAAAGAACGGCTGGTCTTTCACCCGGCGCAGCGTTTCGATGGCTTTTTGGGCCGTTGCACCGTCTACAAAAGCCTCGTCGGGTACATCAGCCCTTTCGGTAGGTGGCCCGTACTTTTTGCTATTCTTTACTTTATTTTTAAAAAGCTCCCCGTTTTGTTTATTGAGTTCAACGTTAGCCGGAAGGGCGTATCCGTTGAAGGGTTTTGCAGGCGCTTTCCATTCCGGTTCGCTCCAGGAGGGCTCGTCTCTTAAATGAAATACTTTGCTAAAACTGGCCGTAAAGTACCCCTGCTGCTTGAAGTACTGCGGCAAAGTCACAACGTTAGGTACCTTCTCTCTAAAATGCGTTTCCAGATCAAACACTTTAGTAGAATCCGGGCGAAGCCCCGTAAGTACACTAGCCCGGCTGGGATTACAAATGGCTAACTGGCAATAGGCTTTATTGAAGGTCAAACCATTGTGGGCCAGTTGATCAATATGCGGTGATTTGATCTGGGTATTGCCATAGCACCCAAGCTCCGGACGGAGGTCATCCACGGAAATAAAAAGTACGTTTAATTTTGGCCGTTTTTCTGCTGCTAGCAGGTACTTATAACCGGAGGAAATAAGGACAAGTACCCAACAAAAGAAACCAATTATCGCCGTCGTTACTAGCTTCATATAAATAAGGAATTAGTCCTGAATTTATGTGAGAATAAACTCCTTGCTTCAAGCAGCACAAAGTACCTCCCTCTAAAAAAAAGGGAGGTACTTTGTAGAACAATGATGGCAAGATTTCCTACTTCGCGGAAACCTTGCCATCATTGTTTATTCTGTTTTTAATCGCTTTACTTTATAGGTACCCCGGATTCTGCGTGATCCGGGTCGGGTTGGCGTCGATCTCGATCTGTGGGATCGGGAAGAGTCGGTTGTTTTCGGTGATCTGGATGAGTTTTCCGTCCAACAAAAGATTATTTTTTCGGAAGTACTCGTTCATCACGGGCACCAGTCGGTTGGTCCGTACCAGGTCGTAAAAGCGCAGCCCCTCAAAGGCAAACTCGACCATCCGCTCGTGCTCAAGGGCCAGCCGCAACTCGGCCTGTGCCATAGCCGCTAGCGGCGGCAGCCCGGCCCGCGCCCGTACCTGGTTGATGTACGGCAGTGCCTCGGCCGTCTGGCCCGTTTCGTTGAGGCACTCGGCGTACATCAGCAGGATGTCGGCGTAGCGCAGCACGGGCCAGTCGGTCCCCGACTCGTTCACGGCTGTCATGGCCGGGTCGATGAACTTGCGGATGTAGTTGTATTGAATTTCCCGCCCGTTGAGCGTGTAGCTCGTCGCCAGGGAAGCCGCCTTGCGGGTATCACCCGCTTCGTAAGCCGCCACGATGTCGTTGGTAGGCTGGTTGGCCCCCGCCCCCCCACCGAGCTGAATCACGTTGCCCGATCCCTGGGGAATGAAGCTGGTCGTGAAGTTATTACCCTGCCCAATACCGCCCTTGGCGTACTGCACCGAGAAAAGGATTTCGGCGTTGTTGCCGTTGTTGGCAGCAAAGACATTGGCGTAGTTGGGCAGCAGGCTAAACGTCTTGCTGTCGATGACGGTTTTGAGCACCGGCAGCGCCTCGGCAAATTTCCGTTGGAACAGCAGCACGCGGCCTAACATGCCATTGGCCGCTCCGCTGGTGGCGCGGCCTTTCTCGGCGTTGGCGTAGGTAGCGGGCAGGTAGCCCGCTGCCGTTTTTAGATCCTGCTCGATTTGGGCAAATACCTTCGCGGCCGACTCCCGACCGTACTGGTACGAATCCTCCACGCTCGCTACCTCATTGATCACCAGCGGCACATCCCCGAAGGTCGTCACCAGGGTGTAGTAGTAGTAGGCGCGCAGAAACAACGCTTCACCCTTGTAGCGGTTTTTTAGCGTAGCATCCATTGTGATGGCGTCGATGCGGTCCAGGATGATGTTGGTGCGGGCAATGCCCCGGTAGGCGCTACTCCAGCGGTTGTTGATCTGGTTTGCGGCAGCTGTGCCGGTCGCAAACAGGTTAAAGTTATCGAAGTCACAGTCTCCACCCAGGCAGTTGGCCCCGTTGGAAAAAGTCACGTCCGTGGTCATATCGCCAAACCGATAGTCAGAGTTGGCCAAACCGGCGTTGCGCAAGCCTCCGTAGGCGGCGTTGACGGCCGTCAGGAAATCCTGGGGCGTTAGGTAGTAGTTGTCGGAAGAAGGGCTGGTAATGGGGCGCAGGTCCAGAAAACTATCGCTACAACCCACCAGGCTGCCCAGCAGTACGATGGATAAAAAGATTTTTTTCATATCGAGTATAGGGGTATAACCCTGATTAAATTCCGATGTTGATACCAAAAATGATGCTGCGGGCCAGCGGATACACGCCATAGTCGATACCCGGCCGCGTCACGTTCTCCCCGTGGATGTTCACTTCAGGGTTGTAGCCCAGGTACTTGGTGAAGGTAAACAGGTTTTGGCCCGTGGCGTACAGCCGGACGTTGCTCAGCCGCACTTTCTGAGCCACCGCCGAGGGTAGGTTATAGCCCAACGTGACGTTACGCACCCGCAGGTAGGTACCATCTTGCAAGTACAGGCTCGGCAAGGCTTCACCCTGATTTAAAAAGCCCCAGCGAGGGAAGCCATCACCCGGATCCTCTTCGGAACGCCAGCGGTCGTTCAGGCGCGACAGGTTGTTGAATTGAATGCTACCCAACCCACTAAAGCGCGCCTGATTGAACAGAATCTTGCCGCCTTGTACGCCCTGCAGCTGGATGTCCAGGTCGAAATTCTTGTAGGAGAAGCGGTTGGTCATCCCGTAGATGAAGTCAGGCGTAGGATTGCCCAGCGGGACGCGGTCTTCGGGCGTAATGACGCCGTCGCCGTTGGTATCCACAAAGCGTACATCCCCCGCGCGGGCGGCCGGATTGAGCTTCATGCCCGGATTGGCGTCGGCATCGGCCTGGGTTAGGAAAATGCCGTCGGTCTTATAGCCAAAGAACTGCGCAAAGGGCTTACCTACCTCCGTCACCTGTACGGCCGTGGCTTCGTAGGTGGACACGATCGGCTCGTCATTGGCTCCTAACTTAAGCACCACGTTGCGGTTGAGCGAGAAGTTGAAGTCGGTGGTCCAACGGAAGGCTTTGTTGGCATTGACGGTATGAATCTCCAGCTCAATCCCCTTGTTTTCGATGGTGCCCAGGTTGCCGTAGGTCGTCGTAAAGCCCGATACGGCCGGAATGGGCAGCGTGTACAGCAGGCCGTCCGTCACCCGGCGGTAGAGGTCCAGCGAGAGGCTCACGCGGTTTTGCAATATGCCTACGTCCAGCCCGATGTCGGTTTGGTTGTTGGTTTCCCAGGTCAGGTCCGGGTTGAGAAAATTAGATAAAGCGTAGCCGTTGGCAATGCTGCCTTCCCCCGCGCCAAAGTTGTAGTTACTGCTCGTCAGCAGGGCCCGCCAGCGGTAGTTACCGATATTGAAGTTACCCGTTACGCCGTAGCTGGCCCGGATCTTCAGGTCGGAAATGAGGCGGTTCGATTTGAGGAAAGACTCCTCCGAAATCCGCCAGCCCACGGAGGCCGAAGGGAACAGCGCCCACTTGTTGTTGGAAGCAAAGCGGCTCGAGCCGTCGCGCCGCAGGGCCGCCGAGAGTAGGTACTTATTGCGAAAGGCGTAGTTGACCCGGCCAAAGTAGCTCAGCAATGACCACTCTTCCTGGTTGTAGTTACCGTTGATGATGGAAGCGCCGCGCACGTTGGTCACCAGGTCGTTGGAGAACTGCCCCGACTGCCCCGTGAGCGTCTGCGACTCGTCGGTATTTTTCTGTACAGAATAACCCGCCAGCAGCGTCAACGCGTGGTCTTCGTTGAAGGTACGATTGTAGGTGGCGGTGTTTTCCCAGCTATAGTTGATATTCCGGAATTCGGTATGGTTCGAGGCAATGTTGGTCAGGTTCGGGTTCGGGTTGCCGGGTGTGAGCACCGGTACCGTTAGGGCGGTGGTAACGCCCACCGTAGAGGGCCGGTAGTAGTCGGTCCAGTAGTTGCGGTAGTCCAGGCCCAGGCTGCTACGAACCACCAGGCCTTTAACCAGCTCTAGCTCCGCGTAGGTGTTACCCAACATCCGGGAGCGCTGCTCCAGATTGATGAAATTGGGATCGTCCATTTTTTGCAAAGGAGTAAAGATCGCCCCGGCGTAGCCATTCTGAATAAAATCCTGCTCCCCGGCAATTTGCCCGTACAAACCATTTTCGTAGCGAGCCTGTACGGTTGGTGGCATGATCAGGGCCGTCGAGATGATCCCGCCGTCGTCCTGGGCCCAGTGGCCGTCGGTATTCAGCCGGTTTTCTTTGGCATAAGAAGGTGAAAGGTTAATCCCTATTTTAAATTTGGAGGTCAGATTTGCTTCCAGATTCAGCCGTCCCGCAAAACGTTTGAAGTCGGTAGACCGCACGATCCCGTCTTGCGAAAAGTAGTTACCCGACACAAAGTACCGTACTTTGTCGGTACCGCCCTGGGCCGAAAGCTGGTAGTTGGAAATGGGTGCCGCCTGGAAGATTTCATCCTGCCAGTCGGTGTCAGGTACCGTGGAGGGATTATCATACGAAGCCGGGTAGTTGAGCGAAGTACCGTTGGGCAAAATCCGCTGGCCGTTGGGTACGTTGGGGTCCATGCCGCTATTCACGACCCATTGCGTGTAGCGCACTTCTTTTATAAAATCGATGTGCTCATCGCGGTTCATGATATCAACCTTCTTCGAAACTTTCTGCACGCCCGTGTAAAAGTTGAAGTCAATCTTGGCTTGTCCGGCTTTCCCTTTTTTGGTCGTAATGATCACAACACCATTTCCGCCGCGCGAGCCGTAGATGGCCGCCGAAGCTGCATCTTTGAGTACGTCGATGGATTCGATGTCGTTGGGGTTGAGGAGGCTGATGTCGTCGCCGCTTTGCAGAGGTACTCCGTCTACCACGTAGAGTGGCGCGTTGCTCGCGCTAATGGAACCCGTGCCCCGAATCCGCACCACGGGGTTGGCACCAGGCTTACCAGTACCTTGCGCTATGGATACCCCAGCCATTTGTCCGGCCATGGCGTTGAGCGGGTTGTTGACCACCTGGTTCTGAATGTCGCGGGAGGTAATCTGCGTCACGGCGGCCGTCAGCGAGGCTTTACGCTGGGTACCGTAGCCCACTACCACCACTTCTTCCAGGGCCTTGGTATCGGGCTTGAGCTGGATAGCGATAGAAGTGCGATTGCCCACCGTTACTTCCTGATTGAGGTACCCAATAAAACTGAACACCAACACGGCGTTGGCATCCGGGACCGCTATTTCGTAGCGCCCTTCCCCGTCCGTGGTAGTTCCGCGCGAAGTACCTTTTAGCAATATACTCACGCCCGGCAGCGGCTCGTTGCCGTCCTCGGCGGTAACGGTACCCCGGATGGTCGTTTCTACTATGGGAGCCTGAATGGCCCCGCTCCCGGACCGCTCGTCGCGAAAGGAAGGATGGGACTCAAGCGCGCTGGTTTCGGGCGTACGGACCGGCGTTGGTTCCGCTTTAGGTACTAAGGCCGGTGCCTGGGCGGGCAAAATGACGTACGAGCCTCCCTTCTGCCGCGAAAACTGCAGCCCCAGCGGAGGCAATAGCTTGGTGAGGTTACTTTCCAAGCTGTTGGCCCAGGTGACGGTATTGGCTGGCACGGCCAGGTTTCGAACCACGTGGTCGGCAAAAAGAATATCTACACCGTAGCGGGACTTCAGTTCCCGCAGCATCTCGGCTAGCTGTACTACCGTGGCCCGGTTGGCGGGCGTCGTCGGTTGCTGATGAAAAGCGAGCGTCTGGGCCGGACAAACCGAAAATTGGGTAGAAAGTATTACCAGCCCTACTAGATACTTAGCTGCTAATAAGTTAAAGTGTTTCATGTACACGTGTGTTAAAGGTTTTCATTAAGGGGTTGTTCAGGAATAGTAGGCGAAGGGTTTTGGAATAGGCTGCATTAAAGAGTTTAGGAAGGATTAGGCGAAAAAATCACTTTGTTTTTCTGGCGCGAGTACTGAATTCCAAGTACCTGGGAGATGGAGTTCAGGAGTTCGTTGGCATCCACAGCTTTGAACGAACCCGATACCGTCCAGTCGGCTATTTTCGGATCGGTGATCTCGACGCTCAGGCCGTAGTTTTCGCTGAGGAGCCTGGCTACTTCGCTCAATTTGGTTCCGTCAAACACGTAGCGGTGTTCGGTCCAGGCGGCGTATTGTTTGGGCTCATCTACTTTTTTTCGTTGCATTACGCCCCCTTCATCCACCGTGACCAGGTCACCCGGCAGCATGATCAAGGGTTCTTTAGCCGGGCTGTTGGACATAGGTTGCGATTGTAGCTCTACCTTTCCCCGGTTGAGCACCACCTGCGTGCGGCGGGCGCGGGTATACACCGTAAACTCCGTACCCAGTACCACTACGTCCAGCCGATTGCCGGTTTTGACCACAAATTTTTGATCATTGGGCTTATGAACTACCGAAAATTCAGCTTCGCCATTCAGCAGTACCTCCCGGCTTCGCTGGCCAAAACCAAAGCGAGGTACCCGCAGCGAGGAGTTGGCGTTGAGCGTCACTTTACTCCCATCCGGAAGTACCCAGGCCTGGATCTCTCCGGGGGCGGTGGCGTAGGTTTGGTAGGTAATCTCGGATCGAAACAGCCAGCCGGCCAGCAGGAGCACCGCCACCGAAGCCGCCGCGTACCAGAACATCAGCTGGCGAAATAGGGGCCGTGGCTCGTCGATTGGTGTGGCAGGTACCTCAAGGGGTACTTCGCTGCTACGGGTGGCCACGTACTGGCGGTAGCGGTCGATGCCCGCGGCGACGTCCACGGTATACTGCGGGCGGCTGAGCTCCCATTCTACCAGGTAAGCGTAGAACAGCTCTTCGTTTTCCGGCTTTTTAGCCCATTCGTCGATCATCTTCTTTTGCAAAGCCGACGCATTGCCGTTGAAGTAGTCGAATATGAGCTCCTTAGTGATAGAAAAATCCATGATGCAAGGTGTAGTTTTGAAAAAGACAAGTAACCCGATTCGGGCACTTACACGGCAGGTACTTATTTTTAATGTAGTAGCAGTAAAGCCAGCAGTGCCGAAAGGAGCCATTTATCTTGAATCAACTGCCGAATGGCCTTTCGGGCCCGGTATACCTGTACCTCCACCGTGCGCACCGAAATCTGTAGTTCCTGCGCAATTTCTTTCAACGCTTTACCTTCAAAATGGAAAAGCAGGTAGATCCGCCGCCGCTGAATCGGCAGGGTATTGATCGCCTTCTCGACGTCCTGGTAGAGCTCGTCGTACTGCGTGATGGCGTCGGGCTGCTGCGCCTCCGGAATGGGCGACTCGTAGTTTTCGTCCAAAGGGGCATTCCGGCTCAGCTCCCACCGAATGTAGTTGTAGCCTTTGTTCCGAATGGTTTTGAACAGGTAGGCGCGGTAGGAAGTGGTGATTTGCTGGAAGATATTTTTGGAATAAAACTGGTAAAAAACGTCCGACACCAGGTCTTCGGCTATCTCACGGGAGCCCACAAACTTGACGGCATGGGTACATAGCGGCTGGTAGTAACGCTTATACAACAGCTCCACGCCCCGCTCGGGATCTTCCTCCAGGGTACGTCTTATGAATAGCTCGTCGTCGTCGGCCAGCTTCGGCTTCTCTGCGCCCATATCCGTTTTGTGAAGGAATGTTTCGTCCGTTTTTCGATAAAAGGAAGAAGCCTGTACCATGCCTATGATAGGGTAAATTTATTCTGATAATATTTTTATTTTCTCCTTAGGCTAGGACAAGTACCTTTCCGCATAGTACTTACAGTAAAAATTCTTTTTTTCTTATTTAACCCAAAAAAAGTTAAAAAAGCCTGTCGGCAGGCCATGAAGGTACCCCGACTAGCCATTGCAGCCGGGGTACTTCGGGACGGCAGGTACTTAGGTAGACGTAAAAAGCCGGGCCGACCCTACTGAGGCCCGTACTTTTCGGGATGGGCGGGAGCCCCCAACGGCACGTTGATGTGCCAGGCATAGCGGTTTACCTGGTTGGACTTGATGATCTGCTGCTCGGTTTGCTCACCCCCATTTCCGTGAATACGCATGGTAGACGAAATAATCTTGTGGAGCTTGATGGGATACGCCTCCCGGGGGTTGGTCAGGTTCTGGAAGTAGTTGCGAGCCAGCTCGATGTTGGCCCCGCCTTCGTCTACGTAAATGCCCGCGTTGATGGTGTACCCACCGCCGATGTTATGAATCCAGTTGTCCAGGACGCGGGTACCGGGCTGGTTGCCCACCAGGTAGATACCGGCTCCATCGCTGAGGTACTTCATGCCGTCGCGGACCTCGTTCCAGGCTATGAGGTTGTGGTGGCAGTTGGTCTGCAGCGTATCCCAGCGCCAGCCGATGCTCATGCCGGAGTAGGGGAAATCTTCCAGGAGGTTGTGAAGTACCTCGTTATGGTGCGCGTACCCGATCCAGATTCCCACGGAGCCCTGGTCGGTGGTGGCAAAATTGCGCAGGTGGTTGTTCCGAATCACGTTGTGGTGGCTTACCTCGCGCGGGTTCGCAAAATCCTTGTGCAGCGGGTGCCCATCGCCCACAAAGGACTCGCGGTAGCCTACCTGAATCACGTTGGCTCCCACATCCTCGAAGCTATTTTTCTCAATCAGGTTGTACGAACTACCTACCCCCAGCGTCACAGCGCCTTCGCCCAACCCCTCGAAGCGGCAGCCTCGGATCTGGCTGTGTTCGACCCAGCGCAGCATCAGCGCCGCCACGGGCGCGTACACCGGGCTTTCGCGGGTAGTACCCCAGTAGCCCGCCTGAATGCCTTTGCGGCCGATGGGCGTCAGTGCCCAGTCGGTACCCGTAAAGCGGATTCCCTGGAGGGTAATACGCTGTAGAGGCGCGTCCTCCTGCCCTTCCAGCACCAGCAACGTGGACGCTACCGGGTACTCAATCGTTTTCGAAGCCGGATTCGTTTTCGATACCAGGTACAGCTCTTGGCGTAGCGAATCGAGAAACCACTCGTTTTCGATGTCGGCAAAGAGCAGGGCGTTTTCAAAGTGCGCACGGTCGATGTTCTCGATTTTCCGCGAGCTGGCTTCCGGGCCGGGGTAATCGGCGGTAAGTACGGTCTGGGAAGGGATGTCGAAGCGGGCAATTTTTTGCCGCACGTAGTGCCAAAAACCCGTGATGTGCAGCTCCGCTCCCGCCACCTTCGCTAAGTCCGACGGCAGCTTGCCCGTAAAGACCAGCCGGTGTTGGTCTACCTGTACGGTATCGGGTTCCAGCCAGGTACCTTCGTTGGGAAAGCGGGCGCGGATTGCCCTTTTTCCGTCAATAAAGAGCTGGTTAAAGTACCCCTTGACGGGTACTTTCCAAAGGCCCGGCTCGACCGACTGCCACGTTCCCTGCACCGTACGGTTGCCCGAAAGTACCACGGCCTCGTCGGCCTGCGCGCTGATCGTGAGCTTGTTTTGCGGGCCCAACCCAAGCCTACTATCGACCCGGATGGGTTCAGAGACGGCATAGGTACCTCCGCGCAGGATGATCCGGTACTCGGCCGTGGGTTGTTTTTTCTCCCGGCGAAGCGCATCCAGCGCTTTCTCGAGCGTACGAAAGGGCCGCTGGGTACTTAGTCCGGTCTGGCTGTCTTTGCCCTGAGGCGATACGTACCAGGTTTTCTGGGCCGGACTCAGGGTACTTTGCAAGATCAATACGAGCCCAAGGATGGGTACTTGAAGGAAGTTCATGGGGGTACTTGGGGTTTAGCGAGTCAAAAAAAGTCTTAATTGAAATACACGTAAAGCGAGATCATGACCAGCGCCAGCAGCGCCCAGCCCAGCCATACGTCCTTGCTTTCGGAGGGCGTATAGCCAGCCCTCTGGTAGGCCTGGGGCAAGGTGGGAAAGCCCGCCTCTTCCGGTGCCGGAGCCGTGAGCAGCGACACGACGATCATAAACAGCAGCAGCGCAATGAACAAGAAAAAGGAGATCAGCAGAAAATGCGGATAAAATGCCCGGGAAGGATAGTGCGACAGGTACCCCAGCCCGATCAGCAGCGAGGGGATGTTGCCCAGCGCCAGGGTATAAAAGGCCGCTTGGCCCGTCGCTCTTTTCCAGAATACCCCCGTGAGAAACACCACCGTGAGGGAGGGCGCCAGAAAGGAAAAAATCGAGTTGACAATTTCAAACAAACTCAACCCCACGATGGCGCTCTGCCCAAAGGCAATGAGCATGGCCAGCGCGCACAAACCGCCCATGCTCCAGCGCCCCACGCGTACCGATTGCTCGGGCGATAGGTCGGGATTGACGTGTTTTTTGTAAATATCCAGGGTAAAAACGGTGCTGCCCGAGTTGAACATGGACGTAATGGTACTGATCAGGGCCGCCACCAGGGCCGAAATCACCAGCCCGATGAGCCCGTGCGGCAGGTAGTTGACTACCATCGTCATGAAGGCTTCGTCGGGGTGCTTCAGGTCGGGGTGCAGGGCCGCGCACAAAATGCCCGGCAGCAGAAAAATAACCGGGATAAGTACCTTCAGGTAGCTGGCAAAAAGTACCCCCCGCTGGCCCTCGCGCAGGTTCTTCCCCCCCAGCGCATTCTGAACGATGGTCTGGTTGGCGCACCAGTACCACACGCCCATGACGGGGTACCCCAGCACGATGGCGTACCAGGGATAGGAGGCGTCGGAAGCGGGCCGAAACAAATGCCAGTGGCTGGCGGGTACCTGGCTCCACAACGCACCCCACCCGCCTACCTCTCGAAAACCCACCACCGTAAGGATACCACAGGCCCCAATCATCAGCAGCGACTGAAAGGAGTCGGTGAGTGCCACGGCCTTGAGCCCGCCCATGACCGTAAAGCTGACCGCCAGCAGCGCCACCAGCACGATACAGCCCGTGATGGGCCAGCCCGTGATCTGGCTCACGAGCAGCGAACCCGCAAAAAGGACCGACCCGGCCCCGATGCTGATCTGGATAAAGATGATCCAGGACAGGACGTTCCGGCTGCGCTCGCCAAACCGGTGCCGAATGAACTCCGGCATGGTGGTGATGCGCAAACCGGCGTAGTAGGGCAAGAAAAACATCGCCAGCAGCAAGATGAATACCCACGCCAGCCACTCGAAGTTGCTGGCCACCATGCCGTAGGCAAAGGCCAGGCCGCAGTTGCTGATCATGGCCATGGGGCTGATGTTAGTACCAAAAATGGATAGCCCGATGGTCTTCCAGCCCAGGCTGCGCCCGGCCAGAAACAGATCCTGCTGCGCTTCTTTTTTTCGGCTTACCCAAATACCTAAGCCCGCCAGGGCCAGGATGTAGAGCGCAATGACCGTATAATCTAAAGGAGTGAGGTAGTTCATGGGTAAATAAGAAAAGGGCTAAGTACCTTCAT
Organism: Rhabdobacter roseus; assembly: GCF_014202275.1. Taxonomy (GTDB): domain Bacteria; phylum Bacteroidota; class Bacteroidia; order Cytophagales; family Spirosomataceae; genus Rhabdobacter; species Rhabdobacter roseus. Next base: position 229,387 of record NZ_JACHGF010000003.1, read on the forward strand.
TTTCCTCGGCCAGGTACTGAAGCAATTCGGCTTTGAGCGGGTGGTGCAGCTGGACGTGCTGCGCTTCCAGTTGGGCTCTAAGTACCTGGTAGTCTAGCTCATCCCAGGTACTTAGCCCCGCCTCAAGCGCCACAAAAACGGCCGTCCCGGCCGCCTGGCCCAGTTGCATCATGGTTCGGGAAAGCCGACAGCTCGACGCCGCCAGGGAGCTCAGGCTCGCGCCCCGGGAGGCGATGAGCAGATTCTGAAAGCCCCGCGGAATCAGGCAGCGGAAAGGTACCCCGTAGGGCTCGGCTAGCTCCACGCAGCCCGCCCGGCCCGTGGAGTTGCCGTGCGTGTCCATGGGGTGATCTACCAGTGTGATGAGGTCCGGATGCGCTTGCCCCGAAAGCCCCGCCCGCACGTCGTGCTCGGTCAGGACGTACTCGCCCAAGATCCGGGTCGATTCCCGTACACCCAGTGCCTCGGCCTCGGCGATGCGCGTGTAGCGCTGAAACCGCGGAAAGGTACTTTGCAGGTAGTGCCAATGGGCCAGCGTCCGGCGGCGGCACTCTTCCCGCACGGTATCGGGGTCCCAGGTCCGGAAAGTACCCCCGTCCATGGTAGGGAGCATATTGACGTTAAAATCGCCGTTGGGGTACTGCACAAAGCTCGTGAGCGGAAAGCACTCGCTCCACCAGCAGTCGGCCGGGATCCCCGCCGGTAGCGGATCTACGGCGGCCAAAGAGCGGGGCGCAATCCTAAATATCAGCGACACGCCGTTGACCTTCGGCGTAGGTACTTCGGGGGCACTGGGCTCGTCGAACCGGCTGCGGGGCTCCTGCCCGTAGAGCGTCTGAGCCCCTACGGCCTGGCACAAAAAACCGCTTTCGGTGGCATCGATGAAGTACCTGGCCCGCGCTTCGGTGCCGTCGGAGAGCCGCAGCGCCTCCACCCGGCCGCCGCGCTCCGTGGCGCTCGTAAAGGAAACCCCCGTACGAACCTCCACGGTAGGTAGTTCGGCCAGCAGGGTTTCCACTACCTGCTGATAGGCCGCGGGCTCGAAAGGTACCCCGTGCCAATGCCGCCGCACAAAGGCTTCGTCGGCCGCCAGCGACTCCGCCCCGTGCCGCCGCAGCGTGTCCAGGTAGGTTAGCGCGGGGTTGATCGTGAGCCAGGCCCCCGCCGGAAAGGTACTTCGGCCCGAGGCATCCGGCCAGGCGCAGTGCTCACTGAACTCGTAGATCCCCACGGCCTCGGGTAGTTGCTTGAGCCTTTTATAAATAGTAAAAGGAATACCCGTACCGCCCACCCCCATCTCCCACACCGATACGCCACCCAGGGCGGCGTTGCCCCCCAGGCGCGGCGCTTTTTCCAGCAAAAGTACCCTAAGCCCCAGCCTACCCGCCGCCAGGGCCGCCCCGATGCCGCCACTACCCGCACCTACCACCACGACCTCGTACGTATTGGCTGCTTCACTCATACATTCAATAGGAATTAGTAAGGAACAATTTCCTGAATAAGGGGTAATAACGTAAGCTCGGGCACCACCAGGTGCGCCGGGAGCGTACAAATATCTACCACGACCCGCCCCATGTCCTGCGGACTAATGGCCTGGGCGGCGATACTTTCTTCAAAAGAAGGAATATGGGAGCTCTCCTGAAAGCCCGTGGCGCCCCAGGAAGGTACCAGCACGGTAGCCCGCACGTGGTGGGGGCGCAGCTCGACGTACAGCGACTTCGAAAATTGGTTCAGCCCAGCTTTGGCCGCCGCGTAGATCCCCCAGCCTTCCCAAGCCTGGACCGCACAAACCGACGACACCGAAATAATAGTACCGCTGCGCTGCGCCTGCATCACCTTGGCCGCCCGCTTACTTCCCAAAATCGCCGCCACCAGGTTGACCTGAATGCTCTGCACAATGTCCTCGTCGGACTGCTCGCTGATGGGGCTAATGGCGATCCCGCCCCCCGCGTTATTGACCAGGATGTCCAGGCGGCCCGATTCGGCCAGCACCGTAGCAAACACCCGGTCCCAGTCGGCGGGGCTGGTGGCGTCAGCTACCAAGGCTTTGGCACCGATTTCCTCGGCTACGTCGAAGAGTTTTTCGGCCCGACGCGCCGTGATCCATACGGTACATCCTTCCGCCAGCAGCGCCTGCGCTATTCCTTTTCCAAATCCCTCGGAACCTCCCGTAACAATCGCTACGGCCTTTTCTAGTTTTTTCATTCAGCGAATTAAGTAATATAACAAATAATTAAATAGGTACTATTTACGTCCCGGCCAGGGGTAATCATTTTTACCCACCGAAGCATCGACGGGCCCGGCCGGAAGCGTTTTGTGCCAGTCCAGGAGGTACTTCATCAGTCGTTGGGTTACTTTGGGCTCTTCGGCCGCCCGGTTACGTAGCTCGGAGGGGTCTTGCCGGAGATGATACAGTTCCACCCGGCTGCGGTCGGGATTCATGAGCAACTTCCAGTCCTGATCCCGGATGGCCAGCTGCGGGCTGCGGTCGAGCACGTGGCCCGGAATAGCGTAACGCCACTCCCAGCACAGGGGCCGTCGGCGCGGCGTGGGTTTGCCAAGCCAGGCCGCCGACAGGTCCTCCCCGTCGATGGCGAGGGTACTTGGCTGAGAAACCCCGCAGAGGCGCAGCACCGAGGGCAACAGATCCACGCCGCTGACTACGGTGGTGGAGTCGATGGTACCTGCGGGTACTTTGCCGCTCCATTTTACAATAAAAGGTACCCGAATACCGCCTTCGTACAGGCTGCGCTTCCGCCCCCGAAAGGGGCCGTTACTGCCCGCCGCGCTGTGCGCGGCGTTTTCTACCGCCATGTCCTCAGGACCATTATCACTGGAAAAAATAAGGATGGTATTCTCATATACCCCCAGCTGTACCAGGCGGTCGATCAGCCGACCGATCTGCCGGTCCATCTCGGTCATGGCGGCAAAGTACACCTGCGGCGCGCCGTAGAAAGGAATCTCGGCCTGGTAGTGCTTGCGGGCGTAGGGTTTGGCGGAGGCCCCGTTCTCAAATTCCCGGAGCTGCTCCTCCGAAGGAGCCAGCACGGCGTGCGGATCGACCAGCCACATGTTTACGTAGAAAGGCCGGGCTGGGTGGTGTTTTTCAATAAAACCCAGCGCTTCGTCTACGACCATTCCCGTAGCCCGGGGGCGATTGGCCGGTGCCCAAAGGTCGAAGTCGGCGGTATCGCGACTGGTGTTGGTGATGAAATACTCGTTGCCGTAGCTACCGGGCAGGGGCGCGTCCGGGCTGTGCCCCAGGTGCCACTTCCCGATTTGCGCCGTAGCGTAGCCCGCCTGCCGCAGCAATCCGGGGAGCGTCGGCAAGGACGGATTCAGGTAGTTGGCCATGCCGCGTTGCTGGTTGGCCTCGGGCGTAGCCAAATGACCGTGGATACTGTCGCGCGCCGGGTAGCGCCCCGTCAGGAAGGCCGCCCGGCTGGGCGAGCATACCGAGCCGTTGACGTAAAACTCCGTAAACAGCCGCCCTTCGCGCGCCAGGCGGTCGATCGCGGGCGTTTTGAAGCGCCGGTTCCCGTAGCAACCGGCGTCGCCCCAGCCCATGTCATCGGCCAGGATAAAAATGACATTGGGCCGAGGTACCTTGGAGGGTTGTGCTTCTACCTGATACGTACCCACTAAAAGTACCCAAAGCAAGTACCTGGTTATTAGTTTATAACTACCCATCCTTTTTCTTATCAATGAGGCTCTACCCACCTTACTCTCGTTTATTAATTATAACCGGGGTTTTGCGTCAGGTTCGGATTGGCCTGGGTTTCCAGCAACGGAATCGGGAACAGTCGGTGCAGCGGCTCCGCCGGTTTCCCGCTACTTTGCAGTACTTGCACAAACCGGCCCGTCCGGAGCAAATCCCAGCGGTGGTGCCCCTCAAAAGCCAGCTCCATACGCCGTTCTTCCCACACCGCCTCCCGGAATTGCGCCTGGGTAAGGCCCGCCAGGTTGGGCAGAGCCGCCAGCTCGGCCGGTTCGTCGGTCCCGTTGGCGTTGGCATCGCGAGCGCGCTTACGGACCAGATTCACCGCCTCGTAAGCCGCCGCCGTGGGACCGTTGAGCTCGTTTTCGGCTTCGGCAAATAGCAGCAGTACATCGGCGTAGCGAAGTACGATCCAGTTGGCGTCGCCGCCCTGCGCCTGCCCAAAGGTAGGATCCCAGTACTTCATCGGGGCCGGTCCGGCCTGGGCCTTGCCGCGGGCGGTGATCTCGGGGTAATGCGGGCTCGGAAAGGAGTCGACCATCGTGATGTGCTTGCGGTAGTGGTCGGGGAAGGCATTGTAAAAAGACCGCTGGGCGGCAATGGCCGTACCGGCAATGGCTCCGTTGAGGAGAATATTGGGATTTCGCGAGGCAAACTGCGACGTGAACGCGCTGCCCCCACCCCGCGCATTGCCCGACTTAAACTGAACCGAGAAAATGTGCTCGCGGCCGTTTTCGTTTTGTATCCGAAATACATTCCTAAAATCAGGAAATAAGCTATACCGGTTCGACTGCATCACTTCCTGGGCTTTGTCGCGCGCGCCCGGCCAGTTTTGCCGCGTCAGGTAGACCTTGGCCAGCAGCGCCCGGGCGCCCCCCTGCGTAGCCCGGCCCAGCTCCGCATTGGCGTAGGTAGCGGGAAGTACCCCTTCGGCGGCCCGTAAATCTTCCTCGATGAGGCTGTAAATGGCTCCGCTCTCAGCGCGGGGTAGTCGGTTGTTGGCGTCGTCGAGGGTTGGCTCGGTGATCAAGGGTACATCCCCGAAGCCCTGCACCAGGTTGAAGTAAAATAAGGCCCTCAGGAAACGTACCTCGCCCAGGTACCTGGCTTTGAGGGTTTCGTCCATCGCAATGGCCGGAATCGCGGCCAGGGCCACGTTGGCGTAGTTGATGCCCCGGTACATGACCGTCCAGAAATCCCGAAAGACGGGGTCGGCCGGGGAGTACTGCATGGCGTCCAGGCCGCCGGTTAGCTCCCCGCGGTTGGCGATTTCGGTCGATACGTCCCCAAAGTACCAGCCGTTGCTGTTGTAGTAGCCCGTCATAGCCGAGTACACGGCGTTCACCCCCGCCACGGCGTCGGCGGGAGTACGGAAGAAATTATCACCGCTGATCTGCGACAAGGGTTTTTCGTCCAAGAACTGCTCGCAGCCCCAGGTACCTACCAGGGCGCTCAGCACGAGGGCGGATTTATACAGGAATCTTTTCATGATTAACTTGTTTGCGTGATCAAGTACTAAAAACCGATTTGTACGCCCAGCCGGTACGTTTTGGCCAGCGGATAGGCGTTCATATCGACGCCGAACACGGTGTTGTTATTCCCCATGGAGCTTACTTCCGGGTTGTAGCCCGAGTACTTGGTCAGCGTCAGGAGGTTTTCGGCGGCGGCGTACACCCGCGCTCTTTTCAGGAATGCGCCGGGTGCCAGGGGTACATTGTACCCCAGCGTGAGGTTGCGAAGCCGAACGAACGAGCCGTCTTCGATGTAGTTGGAGCTCACCCGGTTGGGGAAAGTACCCTCCCGGCCGTCGGGGCGGTCGATCTTGGCGATGCGGTTGCTGGTTCCGGGGCCGTCCCAGGCTTCTTTGTAAATGGCCAGGCCGTTCTTGCCGTTGATCTGCGTCGTGAGGTCGATCAGGTTCAGGTTCAGCACGTCATTGCCCTGGGTACCGTTGACAAAAATACTCAGGTCAAAACCCTTGAAGGAAAGCGTATTGTTGATCCCAAATTCGTACTTGGGATGCGGATTACCCACCACGGTTTCGTCTAAGCCTTCCTGAAAAACGCCGTTTCCGTCAACGTCACGGTAGTTTTCAAAACCGGGGCCCACGTTGCTGTTGTTGGCCATGTGCCCGGCTCTAAATTCCTCCTGGGTTTGCCAGAGGCCGTCAAAAATATTCCCCCAAAATACCCCGATGGGCTGTCCCTCCATGATGACGGTCCCCGCGCCGCCGTTGCGCTGAATGAGGTAGCTGCTGATGGTGGACCCAAAAAAGCGGTCGGCGTCGGCCAGCTTAAGTACCTTGTTACGGTTAAAGGAAATATTGGCGGCCAGATTCCACTTCAGGGCCTGGTCGGCGATGATGGCATTGAGCCCCAGCTCCAACCCTTTGTTGCGCACGCTCCCGATGTTCATCAGGGAAGAGGTGTACCCGCCCTGCCGCGGAATGGCCACGTTGAAGAGCAGGTCACGCGTGACTTTGTAGTAGTAGTCGGCTACGAGGCTCAGCCGGTTGTTGAACAGGCCCAGGTCTACGCCCGCGTCCCACTGGTCGGTACTTTCCCACTTCATGTTTTCGTTGACCAGCGCCCCGGGCACGATCGTCGTCACGAAGTTGTTGCCAAAGGCATACGGACTTCCCAGCCCAAAGGTCTGTACGTTTTGGTAGAGCGGAATTTCCTGATTACCCGTACGGCCGTAGCTGGTTCGTACTTTCAAATCGCTCAGCCAGCGGTTTTCGCGCAGGAATTTTTCCTGGCTCACGCGCCAGGCTACGGCGGCCGACGGGAAGAAGCCGTAGCGGTTGTTTTGCCCAAAGCGGCTGGAGCCGTCGTAGCGGGCCGAGGCCGTGAAGAGGTACTTGCCGGCGTAGTCGTAGTTGACCCGCCCCAAAAACGAAACCAGCGACCAGCGGAAGGCGTCCGAAGCCGGAAACTGCGGCGAACTACCCAGCCCCAGGTTTTCGTAGCCTAGGATGTCGGTAAAGAAATTCTGGCTGATGGCCGTCACGCTCGACGTGCGTTCGCGCTGCACGCTGAAGCCCGCCAGGGCGTTGAAGGTATGGCGCTCGGCCAAGGTTTTGTGGTAGGTGAGGGTATTTTCATTGACCCAGTTAAAAACCTGGTTGACCGCCACGCGACCGGTGCCGCCCACGCCCCGCGATATAACGAAGTCGGAGGGAATGTAGGCATTGAGCCGTACGTGCGAAATATCGGCCCCCAGGCTCACCTTCGCCACCAGGCTCTCCCCGATCCGGTACTGCGCAAAAAGGTTGCCAAGTACCCGGCTGTTGGTTTTATTGTTCTTCATCCGCTCGGCCGTCTCGACCGGGTTCTGGGTTTGGGGACTGGCGAAAATACCCGTGGTGTTGAAGAGCTTCTCCTGGGAAGAATACGAGCCGTCGGGCTGCCGGACGGGTAGCGTAGGTACCATGTGCATGGCCGCGTAGAGGATACCGCCCTGGTCGTGGCCGGTGGTGCTGTGGGGCACGGCGTCGTCTTCGATGAAGCTCGCAATGAGGCTCGTCCCTACCTTGAAGCGGTCGTTGGCGTCGTGCTCCAGATTGATCCCCGCGGTACCTTTCCGAAAGCGGGAATTGATGATGATTCCCTGCTGATCGAAGTAGTTGCCCGAAATCGAAAAGCGCGTTTTTTCGCTACCGCCGCTCAGCGACAGGTTGTGGCTCTGGATGGGGGCCGTCCGGAAAATGGCATCCTGCCAGTCGGTACCCGCATCCATGGCGGCAATCTGCTCGGGCGTGTAGGCGCGGCTCAGCAGGCTGCCGTTGCGGAAGCGCGCCCAGAACAGGCGGTCGAGCTCGGCCCAATCGGGGGCGTTGAGCAGGTCCAGCTTTTTGGAGATTTGCTGCACGCCCACGTAAGTATCGTAGTTAATCTGCGTTTGGCCCGCTTTGCCTTTCTTGGTGGTCACGATCACGACGCCGTTGGCCCCGCGCGCCCCGTAAATGGCCGTGGCTGAGGCATCCTTCAGTACGGTGATCGACTCGATGTCGTTGGGGTTGATAAAAGCCAGCGGACTGGTACCCTGGTTATTACCGAAGGCATTGCCCGCCCCGATGTTGCCGGTACCCGAGCCGCTGTTGATCGGAAAGCCATCGATGACGTACAGCGGGTCGTTGCCGTACTGGATCGAGTTACTACCTCTGATCCGTACGCGGGGATTGGCCCCCGGCGCGCCGCTCGTCTGCGAAACCTGGACGCCGGGTACCCTACCCTGCAAGCCTTCCTGCAACGTAGCCACCGGTAGCTGCGTAATTTCCTCGCTGCTTATGCTGGCCACCGCGCCCGTCAGGTCCGACTTGCGCTGTACGCCGTAGCCCACCACCACGACTTCTTCCAGCGTTTTCTGGTCTTCGGCCAGCCTTACGTTCAGGGTGGTTTGATTACCCACGGGGATTTCCTGCTTCTCGTATCCCAAAAAACTAAAGACTAAGATGGCCCCCGGCTCCGTAACCGTAAGCTGGTAGTTGCCATCGGCATCGGTGGTCGTCCCCGTCAGGGTACCTTTTACCAGTACGTTTACGCCCGGCAGCGGCGTGTTGGTGCCCGCGTCCGTCACCTTTCCCTGCACCAGCTGAAAAGGTACTTGCTCTCTTGCCCTGGCCGCGGCCTGCCCACCCGATAATCCGAGCAGCCAGGCCAGCAGTACCGTGCATTTTGCTAAAGTAGCGGCTTTTTTCATTGTTCTATATTTGGTTTAGTATTTCAAATATAGAACGTAAATTTTTCAGACCCTAGATTTATTACATTTTTTTTACAAAATCTAGCACATTATAAGGCAGAGAAGATTCTCAAGGGTACTTGCAGCACTTATTACTGCTCGGGAAAGCATAAAAAAAGCGAATGCAACGACCGGCGTTGCATTCGCTTTTTTAAGAAAAATCGCTTTTAAACCAAGGTACCTACCAAGTACCCCTGGGGCTCAGGTGGTGTAGTACCCCAGGCGCTGCGAAATGCGGCGGGCGTGCTCTTGAATGGTATGCCCGATGGCTTCAAAGGAACTGGCAGGCAGGCGGTCGGCCGGACCGGTGATCCAGATGGCAGCCACGGGGTACCCATTCCGGTCGAAGACGGGCGCGCCCACGCAGTGCATGGCATCAACTTCTTCGCCAAAATCGACGGCATACCCTTTCTCTTTGATCGTTTGGAGCGCCTCATAGAAATCACTCAGGTTGGTGATGGTATGGTCCGTGTAACGCTTGAAGTCCATTTTTTCACAAATCTTCTTTTGGATGTCCTGCGGCAGGAAGGCCAGCATGGCTTTGCTGGGCACGGCGGTATGCATGGGAAAGCGGGTACCTACGTCGACCCAGAATTTGAACGAATGCAGGCCCGGTACCTGATCCAGCACAATGCCCTCGTCGTTCAGAATCACCCCGATCAGCACGGTTTCGCGCAGGGTATCGCGCAGGCTCCGCATCACATCCAGCGATTTTTCCACCAGGTTTTGATCACTCACGGCGGCGTAGCCCAGCGACAGGAGCTTGCCGGAAAGCGTGAAGGCCTTGGAGCTTTCGTCGCGGGCCAGGTACCCAAAATTCAGCAGCGTAGTAGCGATCCGGAACGTACTGTTCTTAGGGATCTGGAGCAGGTTGCTGATTTCGGTAATGCCCAGGCCCGCCGGATGCTGCGCCAACAGCTCCATCAATTGCAGCGCTCGCTCCAGGTTGGGTACGTGGTACTTGGAAGATTCGTCGCCGTCTTTTTTTACGTCTTCGAGCGAATGGGCTTCGGACATGGTTGCGGGTGGTTAGGTACTTTTTAGAACGGGTGAAAATAGTACTTTTTGTGCAATAAGCGCAAAAGTACTATTCTGGCCGCGGGCAGGTGGAAGGTACCTTTTACAGCAAAGTACCCCACCGGGTACTTCCAGCGGGGTACTTTGGGTTTTCCAAAAATGAAAATCAAATGGACTCGGGAGGTACTTTGAAAGTACCCCTCAGCGCCCGAAGTACTACAACGACACGCCGCGCTTCCAGGGGATGAAGTCGTCCTGACCATTCTTGACGGCCAGCGCTTCTACCTCGCCGCTTGCCACGGCGATCAGGTGCTCGAGCATGGCGTCGCCCGCCTGCTCGATGGTCTGGGTACCTTCAATGATCGTGCCCGTGTTGATGTCGATGATGTCGGGCATTTTCTGGCTCAGGATCGTGTTGCTGGATACTTTCAGGACCGGCGCGATGGGGTTGCCCGTGGGGGTACCCAGTCCCGTGGTGAACAGCACCACGTTGGCTCCGGCGGCTACCTCGGCGGTGGTCGACTCCACGTCGTTGCCGGGGGTGCAGAGCAGCGTCAGGCCGGGCTTAGTGGCTTTTTCGGGGTAGTCGAGTACGTCTACCACCGGCGAAGTACCTCCCTTTTTGGCCGCCCCGGCCGACTTGATGGCGTCGGTGATGAGGCCGTCCTTGATGTTGCCGGGCGAGGGGTTCATGTCAAAACCCGAACCCACAGCCAGCGCGCGGGCGTTGTAGGTCGTCATGAGCTCCGAGAAGCGCTGCGCCGTAGCTTCGTCCACGCAGCGGTCGGACAGCTCCTGCTCCACGCCGCAGAGCTCGGGAAATTCGGAGAGAATCACTTTCGCTCCCAGCGTCACCAGCACGTCGGAGACGTACCCCAGCGTAGGGTTGGCCGAAATCCCCGAGAAACCGTCGGAGCCGCCGCACTCCAGCCCCAGGCAGAGCTGGCTCAGCGGCGCGGGCTGGCGCGTGAGCTCATTGGCCGCGGCCAGCCCGGCCAGGGTTTTCCTGAGGGCTTCGTCCATGAGGGCTTCCTCGGTACCCAGCGCCTGTTGCTCCAGAATGAACAGCGGCCGGTCGAAGCCCGGTACGCGTTTCTCGATTTCCTCGCGCAGCATACTCACCTGCGCGTTCTGGCAGCCCAGGCTCAGCACCGTAGCCCCGGCCACGTTGGGGTGGGTAATGTACCCGGCCAGCAGTCCGCACAGCGCCTGGGCGTCCTGGCGGGTACCGCCGCAGCCACCCGCATGGGTCAGGAACTTGATGCCGTCTACGTTGGGGAATACCCGGCTGGCGAGGGTTTCTACGCCCAGCTCGGGCAGGGTAGCTACCGCCAGGTCATGTCCGCTTGTCCCCTGCCGGATCAGCGACAGCAGGTGCTCGGCTTTGCGCAGGTACGGGTCGCGCTTGCTGTAGCCCAGGGTATTGACGAGCGCGTCGCGCAGTACTTCGACGTTCCGGTTTTCACAAAACACCATGGGTACCACCACCCAGTAGTTGGCCGTGCCCACACTGCCGTCGGCGCGGTGGTAGCCCCGAAAGGTACGTCCCTGCCACCGGCTCACGTCGGGCTTTTGCCAGTCGGTTTTTCGGGTACCTACCGCAAACGAGTTGGTGGCGTGCTTGAGGTTAAAAACGTGCAGCAGTCCGCCCTTCGGAATGGCGCTTTGGGCCTTCCCCACCAGTACCCCGTACATGTACACGGAGTCGCCGGGAGCCAGGTCGTGCTCGGCAAATTTGTGCTTGGCCGCGACGTCGTCCTGCAACGTGAACTCCTGACCGTCCAGGCGCACGGTTTCATCCTTCTTAAGATCCCGAAGCGCTACGATGGCGTTGTCGTCGGGATGAATTTTCAAAATACTTGCCATGAACTTTCTAGAAACGATTCAGCTAATTATGATGGTAAATGCTTTGGGTAGTTTTGTTAAGCGTAAAGACGGCAAAGGGTACCTGCTACCCTGCCCCGTGGGGTACTTCCCGGCCCCGTATCTGTTCTGTTCGGGAAAATACCTGGTGATACAAGTACGCGTTCAGCGCCAAAAAGTACCTCTGCGGGGGTACTTTAGGCATCATTTTCTTTTTCCATGATCGAAAGCCGCACCAGCTCAATGCGGGTATCCTGCATCGAAATCACTTTGAATACGTAGGGAGGTACCTGAATCACCTCATTGACCTTGGGTAAATCTTCGTGCGTATGAATGAGCAGGCCCGCCAGGGTGTCGTAGTCGCCTTCGGGTAGATTCCACTCGTACTTATCGTTGAGGTAGTCTATTTCGTGGCGGGCACTCAGCAGGTAGGTATGTTCGTCGAGCTGGCGTTCGGTCCAGTCTTCGGTGGAGTCGTATTCGTCCTGGATTTCACCAAAAATCTGCTCCACCACGTCCTCCACACTCACCAGGCCCGAAGTACCTCCAAACTCATCCACGACCAGCGCCAGGCTCTTGCGCTCCTCCAGGAAGCGCAGCATGAGGTCGGAGGCGGGCATGGCTTCGGGTACGATCAGGATGGGCGTCACGATGGCGCTTATCTCCTTGGGTTTGCGAAACAAGGCCAGCGAGTGGCAGTAGCCTACTACCTCATCGACGGAGTCGCGGTAGACCACGATCTTGGAATGCCCGCTGCTGATGAAGGCCTGGCGGAGGTCTTCGATGGTGTCATCCAGGCTGACGGCCGAAATCTCGGTACGGGGAATCATGCAGTCGCGGATGCGCACATCTTTGAAATCCAGGGCGTTGATAAACATCCGCTCCTCAATGCTGTGATCCTCAAAGTCGGGATCATCGGCCGACTCCGTCTCTTCCCGAATGGTACTGGCTCCGGCATGTTTCTTCATGAGTAAGGGCTCCATGAGCCAGTAGAGCGGGGTGAGCAGCCACTCGGCCAGGCGCACCGGAAACCGTTGCAGATCCACCAGCGCCGGGTAGCGGCGGCCCAGGCTAAGCCAGGAAAGGTACAGCGAGCCCCAGGCCAGGGCGGCTACGGCAAACAAAGCCGCCAGCGCTACTACCTCGCCCACCGCCACGGAGCCCCGCAGAAAGGGGTACCCCGCCCACACCAGCGCGTAGCAGCCCAGCGCCAGCACCAGCAGCCGGGCCATGCGCAGGATGCGACGCCAGTAAAGTACCCGCTCCATGGCCTCTACTTCTTCGGGCAGGGCCCGCAAGCCTCCGGGCAACGTACCATCCACCAGCACAGCCCGCACGGCTCCGTAATAGCCCGCCAGTACAAAAAGAAAAAAAGAAGCAACCAAGGCTTGAAAGATCATTTGCGGCGGGTACGTTTGGGTGGTGGGTTTTTTCTGGGCGCAGCCGGGGAGGTGGGTTTGTGGCCCGAGCCCGGCAGCAGAGGTACTTTGAGGCGGTAGTACTGAAAAGACAGCAGGAATATCAGGCAGAGCAGCAGCAGCCAGTAGCTTTCGGCCAGGCTGGTGCGGCGGAACTCAAGGATCCAAAGTACCAGAAAACCAATGGCACTAGCCAGTAGCAACGTTTTTATAAGTTTGGGACTCATCGGTATAGACAAAATAACGAGAAGACGAACGGCCTTCTTTGGTCTCAAAGATAGGCAGATTGCCGCAAACTAGGTACTTCCAGGCCGATGCCGCTAATATCGCCGCCGTATTTCCCCCATTTTCAGCTAAAATACCTAACTTGCCGGGGAAAGTCAACGTTTGGCCCTGGGCCAGATTTTATAATAAATAATTTCTTGAAATAATCTTTTTTTTACCATGAGCGAAACCATGATCCGCTTTAAGCCCGGGGTAGTTACCGGCGAGGGAGTCAGTGAAATCTTCCGGCACGCCAACGAAAATAACTACGCCTTACCCGCCGTCAACGTGGTAGGTACCAACTCCGTCAACGCCGTATTAGAAACCGCCCGCGCGGTCAATAGCCCCGTTATTGTTCAGTTTTCTAACGGAGGTGCCAGCTTCTACGCCGGCAAAAGCCTTTCCAACGACGGCCAGAAAGCGGCCATCGCGGGGGGTATTTCGGGAGCCATGCACGTACACCAGATGGCCGCGCTGTACGGTGTACCGGTGATTTTGCACACCGACCACTGCGCCAAAAAGCTCCTGCCCTGGATCGACGGACTGCTGGAAGCCGGTGAGAAGTACTACGAGGAGCACGGCATTCCGCTGTACAGCTCGCACATGCTGGATCTTTCGGAGGAATCGCTGGAGGAAAACATCGAGATTTCGTGCAAGTACTTCGAGCGCATGGCCAAAATGGGCATGACGCTGGAGATCGAATTGGGTGTAACCGGCGGTGAAGAAGACGGCGTGGACAACACCGACATTGACAGCTCCAAGCTTTATACCCAACCCGAAGAGGTGGCTTACGCTTACGAGCAGCTTTCTAAAATCTCGCCTAATTTCACCGTGGCGGCCGCTTTTGGCAACGTACACGGCGTATACAAGCCCGGCAACGTGAAGCTGGAGCCGAAGATCCTGCACAATTCGCAGCAGTACATCCAGGAGAAATTCGGCACCGATCCGCTCCCGGTCAACTTCGTGTTCCACGGAGGCTCGGGCTCCTCGCGCGAGGAAATCCGGGAGGCCATCGAGTACGGAGCCATCAAAATGAACATCGATACCGACATGCAGTGGTCTACCTGGGAAGGACTGCTTAAGTACTACCAAGCCAAGGAGGCCTACCTGCAAACGCAGCTCGGCAACCCTGAAGGCCCCGACTCGCCCAACAAAAAATACTACGACCCGCGCGTATGGCTGCGCAAAGGCGAAGAAAGCATGGTAGCGCGCCTGAAGGCCGCTTTCGAAGATCTGAATTGCATCAACCGGTTGGTCGTATAAGCGCGAAGTACCTATTCCAACCTTTCTTACCAAAAGACGACTCGCACGAGTCGTCTTTTTTTGTGGAAGCTTCGCGCTGGCTCGGAGGTTAGTTTTCAGGTACCTCCATCCCTTTTTCTCCAGTTCTGCAGCTAATCCGAGTCTTCATTGGCACTGTTTTTTAAGCGACTTTCCCTTTTTCATCACAAACGTAAAACGGGAAATGAACTATGGATACGTACCAAAGACGCCAATTTCTGCACCATATGGGCCAGGCTGCCCTCTTGCTACCGGGCCTCAGTTTGCTTTCGCTGGATGAGGTCGCCGCCGAGCATGCCTTAACCCTGCCCGGATCGGAGACGGACCTTCGCCGCCAGGACGGCAAAAAGCTGGGCGTAGCCTTGGTAGGTTTGGGCAAATACAGCGCCGAAGAGTTGGCCCCGGCGCTCAAGGAAACCCAGCGCTGCCGCCTGGCGGGCATCGTGACGGGTACCCGCGAGAAAGCGGATAAATGGAAGCAGCGCTACTCCATCCCCGACCAAAACGTATACAACTACGAAAATTTTGACGAGATTAAGAACAACCCCGACATCGACATTGTGTACGTGGTACTTCCCAACTCCATGCACGCCGAGTATACCATCCGGGCGGCCAAAGCGGGCAAGCACGTAATTTGTGAAAAACCCATGGCCGTAACCGTGAAGGAAGGCGAAGAAATGATCAAGGCCTGTCGGGAGGCCAACCGGATGCTGTCCATTGGCTACCGGCTGCACTTCGAGCCGCACCATCTGAGCTTCATGGAGTTTGCCAAAAAGAAAACTTATGGGCCCATTAAAAAAGTCATTGCCGACGACGGGATGGACATTGACCCGAACGTATGGCGGCTGGAAAAACGGCTGGCGGGCGGCGGGCCGCTCATGGACGTAGGGATTTACTGCGTGCAGGCGGCCCTGTACAGTACCGGCGAACTACCCGTTTCGGTGACGGCCCAGGAGGGCAAAAAAACGGACATGGAACGCTTCAAAGAGGTGGAGCAGTCGATGGACTGGCAGCTGCAATTTCCCAGCGGAGCCGTGGCCCACTGCCGCACCAGCTACGCCGAAGACATGAACAAGCTGCGCGTGGAGGCCCAAAAAGGTTGGTACGAGCTCGACCCCGCCTACCCCTACTCGGGCATCAAGGGAAAAACCAGCCAGGGCGACATGGGGCTGAAAAACGTCAGCCAGCAGGCCCGCCAAATGGACGATTTCGCCGACTGTATTATCAACAAGAAAAAAACCAGGGTACCTGGCGAGATGGGCCTGCGGGACGTCAAGATATTGCTGGCTACCTACGAAGCCGCCCGAACGGGCAAAAAAGTACCCTTGAAGTTTTAGCATGGAGAGACACCAGGTTAAGGGCGAAATCAGCTCTTTTCAAGTACCCAGACCCAATAGACTCCGCAGCCGACCGCGCTGCGGAGTCTATTGGGCACCTTTTTCTAATCATCCGGCACGATTCTTTAGGTAGCAGTACTTACGCGGGCGGGTACATGGGAGCGGCTACCAGAGGCGGCATTGTATTTCGCCTTTACGTACGTATACAAACGAAGTTAAAGCAAACAAGTACCTCCCAAAGTACCTTTCCTGCTACTTCACCTGCTTATTTCTTTACTACTACTATACAAGCCCAAGCATGTTTGCTAATTTACTCCGTACCCTTGAAAACGTTGCCTCATCAAAGCCCAACCAAGTACCTGCCGAAGCAGCCCCCAAAGTAGCTGTCCGGCCCGAAACCTTGCCCACAGCCACCCCAAATCCGGCCCCTACCCACCGGAGCTTTGCCCAAAAAATAGCCACGGCCACGGGCATTGTAATCCTGTTTGTATTGCTGATGATTTTTTTGTGGGCCAGCCGCCCCATCCTCATGCTGGGCTTTGGCTGTATTTTGTTTGCCGTGATTCTGCGCGCCATGGCCCGGCTCCTGCGAAAACGCATCCCGCAGATCCCCACCCAATGGGCCGTGGGGCTGGCCACCGTCCTGCTGATCGGGCTGCTGGTCGCCTTCTTTATCTACGCGGCCCCTACCATTTCCAGTGAGTTTGCCAGCCTAACCGAACAAATCCCCGAGGCGCTTCAGAAGGTAGAAAGTACCCTCAACGAAAGTCGCCTGGGCCGCATTGTGCTCGAAAATATCCAGGCCCTCCAAGGCAGCGGCAGCTTTAGCCAGCTAACGGGCATCGTGGGCGGTGTTTTGGGGGCCATTACGCATACCGTGGTAATCATCGTGGGCGGTCTTTTTTTGGCGCTCAACCCCAGGTTATACGTCAATGGGCTCCTCAAACTCTTCCCGATTTCGTCCCGTAAACGGGGCTTTGAGGTGATCTGCCAGGTGATCACCAAGCTGGAAGGCTGGCTGTTGGGCCAGTTTATCGCCATGCTCAGCGTGGGAGTACTTACCTGGATCGGCCTGGAAATCCTGGGGGTACCCCTGGCCTTGATCCTGGGCGTTATTATTTTCATCTTTGATTTTGTCCCCTTCATTGGCCCGTTCCTGGGAGCTATTCCGGGTATTCTGGTGGCTTTTTCTTACGATCCCAGCTTGGTACTTTACGTGGGGCTGGTATACCTGGTGGTGCAAAACATCGAGAGCTACCTGGTGGTACCGCTCGTGCAACAAAAAACCATTGCCGTGCCGCCGGTGTTACTGATGCTGGTGGCCCTGTTGGGAGGCGTGCTGCTGGGCATTCCCGGCACGATCATCGCCACGCCCGCCCTGGTGGTAGTGATGACACTGGTGAAGGAAATTTACATCAAGGATATATTAAAAGACCCTCATGCCTAGCTTTAGGTAGGTACCACGCCGCCCCAGGTACTTTACGCTTTTACTTACCTCCTGCCTAACCCATGACCGTAGCTCCCGTTTCTGTACGCAAAAAATTATTCACCGTTATTTTTGGTACCGATACCCGCTCGGGTCGGCGCTTCGACATCATCCTGCTGGTCTTGATCCTGATCAGCATTCTGTCCGTTTGCCTCGAGAGTGTCCCCAGCCTTCGCGACCGCTTCGGCTCCTTTTTCTTATCGCTGGAGATCTTCTTCACCGCCATTTTTACGATCGAATATTTGCTGCGTATCTACTCCCACCCCAAGCCCCTGCGCTACCTCATCAGTTTTTACGGCATCATTGATCTTATTTCCATCCTGCCTACCTACTTTCTGTTTTTTGTGAGCGGGCACTACCTCATTACCATCCGTACGCTGCGGCTGCTGCGGGTGTTCCGAATCCTGAAGCTCAGCAATTTTGTGCACCACGCCGAAATGCTCGAAACCGCCCTGATAGCCAGCGCCCAGAAGATCATCATCTTCATGTCGACCATCGTGAGCCTGGTGTTGATCATCGGTACCATCATGTACGTTACCGAAGGCGAAGAGCATGGGTTTACCAGCATTCCTACCAGTATTTACTGGGCCGTGGTGACGATCACGACCGTGGGCTACGGCGACCTCACCCCCCAAACTACCCTGGGGCAATTTTTCTCGACCATCGTGATGATCATCGGCTACGCCATCATTGCAGTACCTACGGGCATCGTGACGGTAGAGCTCTCCCGAACTGCCCTCAAGCACGACACCAAAATCCGGCCTTGCCCCCACTGCGGACAAGAAATGCACATGAGTGCCAACTACTGTAGCCACTGCGGTAAGGAGTTGGAAAAAGTAGAAGACTAAAGTACCCTTAGCAGGCAAGTACCGCCTCTTTGCGAAGCCGCCAGCGCTCAGAATTCCTTCTCGCCAAACTCATTGGTAGGTAGTTTGGAGCGTTTGCTGAGCTGGTTGAGGCTGTAGCTCACGTTGAGCATGAAAATGTCTTTTTCCAGGATGTAGTTGGTGGTGGTGAAAAAATCCAGGCCGGAGGTCGTGATCCGCTGCTCGTTGCTTTTGAGCAACCCGAGGCTCATGTTCTGCCACTGGAGCGTGGTGGCCAACCTACCTTTCAAAAACGTTTTTTTCAACGAAGTATTAGGTATCACAAAGCGGGAATCTTCCCCCTGGGCGGTAATGCGCCGGGAGAGGTAGTTGAGGTTGGTCTGCCACGTGAGGGTGGGCGAAAGCTGTACGCTGCTGTTGCCGTTGAGCGAGTACACCAGGCTGTTGTTGTTGAATACCACGGTATTTTCAAACAGCTGGCCCCGAATCCGGTAGTCGTACAGGTTGCCGCCCAGGTACAGCTTCCAGCCTTTGACGGGCTCCACGTCCAGGCCCAGCTCAAGGCCCCAGCGGCGGGCGGTACCGGCGTTGGTGAAGATCCGGTTCAGGATGGTGTCGGCGTAGACGCTGTTCACGCGGTTGATGACGTTGGTGATCTGCTGGTGGTAGAGCGTCGCAAACCAGGACCCCTTGTCAAACGTCCGGATCAGCCCCAGCTCCGAGAGGCCCACAAACTCGGGCAGCAGGTTGGGGTCGCCCTGCTCCAGGGTTTCGGAGTGCTCGCGCTCGGGCAGCGGATTCAGCGCAAAGTTATTGGTCCGCTGCACCCGGCGGCTGTAGCCCGCCTTGCCCTTCAGGTGGTCGTCGAAGGTATAGAGCAGATTCACCGAAGGGAAAAGGTTGGTCAACCGTAGGTCGAAGGTCTGGGTACCTGGGCCAACGCGTACGTCACGGGTGGCGTACTCAAACCGCAGGCCGGCCAGGTACTCCAGTCGGCGGGTCCGGCCCGAGTACTGGCTGTACAGGGAGTGGATCTGGTTGTCGACATTGATACTCCCCGTAAACTCCGGAAACAGCACCAGCGGCGTAAAATTCCCTTCTTTTTCCAGGTACACAAAAGTACCGTCGTCCTGCTGGTTGCGGTACTGGTACCCCAGCTCCAGCTTACGGGTACCCAGCGGCAGGCTGTAGTCGAGGGCGGCGCGGTAGCCCCGCAGCGGGCGCGCGGTGGTCGTGAGCGTGTACTGCAGCGTATCCCGAAAATCCCGCTCGTCCAGGTTGCGGTTTTTGGTGTAGCCATCCAGGTAGTCGTACTCGTAGAGCGCCGAGGCCATGAGCGTAGCCTTGTTGGCAAAGGTATGGGTGTAGTCGAAGGTACCTGAATAGAATTCCCCCCGTTTTTTGACCAAATTGGAATTGAAGTACGTAATCTGCCCAATGGTCTGGCCCGTGGTCAGGTCCTGCGTGGTATTGTTATACAGGATGTCGGCGAGGCGGTATTCGGTGCGGTGCCCGTAGTAAAAGCCCGCGCTGAAGGCATCTGTTTTAGAAGGCTCGTAGGCCACCGACGCCCGCGCCGAATGGTTGTACCTATCGAAGCTCCGCTCCCCCACCGAAGGAAAGCGCGTGAGGCGGTTGCCGATGGTGGTACGTACGTCGCCCTCGCGCCGCCCGGCGATGTCGTTGCGGAGGTAGTTTCCCCCCACCGATATATCCCACTTGTCTCGGCGGTAGTTGAGCGTCAGGTCAGCGCCGTAGCGCTGGGGTTTTTCGGCGTTGTCGAAATCCTGCACGCTGGGCAAGCCTAGTTGGGCGTTGGCCAGGACCGAAAAGCCGTCGCTGGCTCCCTTTCGGGTCGTGATGTTAATGATACCCCCCTTGCCGTCGGGGTCGTAGCGGGCCGAGGGCGTAGTGATGATCTCGATGTTCTCGATGGCGTTGGCCGGGAGCTGGTTCAGCAGCGCCACCAGGTCCGACTGGATGGGCTTGCCGTTGAGCAGCACCAAAAAGCCACTCGATCCGCGCAGGCTCACTTCGCCTTCGGCGTTGACCGTCACCGAGGGCATGTTGCGCAGCACATCCACGGCGGTACCGCCCACGGCCGACTGAAACTGGTCGGCCCGGTAGATTTGCCGGTCGAGCTGGGTGGTCACGGCCGCGCGCTGGCCCGTCACGTTCACGGCGTCCAGTACTTTGGCGTCAACGGCCATGGCCAGGGTACCCAGGTCCAGCCGCTGGCCTCTGTCGAGCCGGAGCGGCTGCCGGTGGGTTTTGTAGCCCATAAAAAAGGTCTGGAGGTAGTAGCTGCCCGGTTTTAGTTTCAAGATTTCAAAGTACCCCTCGGCGTTGGTGACGGTGCCTTCCACCAGCGCGGAGTCGGCGGCCAGGTGCAGCGTTACGCTGGCGTATTCGAGGGGTTGGCGGGTACTGGCGTCCGCGATGCGCCCCAGCACGGCACTGGTTTGGGCGTAGGCAGTAGCCAGGGAGAAAACGAGGAGAAAACAGGTACTGTAAAAACGTTTCATGACAAAACTCAGGTACCTGCTTCACCGCCTGTGGCGCTCCAGGTACCCTACGTGGGTTGTTTAGGAATGGGTACAAAAGTACCGGCTCCCGGCCCCGCCTTTTGGTACAAAACGGAAAATCTGTGGTAGATCTACGAAATGCCTTTGCGGTACTGCAGGGGCGTCACGCCCGTTTGCCTTACGAAAAATTTGTTGAAGTGCGAGGGGTCCGAAAACTGGAGCTCGTAGGCAATTTCGGTGAGGCTGAATTCGGAGTACAACAGGAGCTTCTTGGCCTCCTGCGTGAGCCGCCCGGCGATGATCTCCCCGGCGGTTTGGCCCAGGTACTTTTTGCAGGTGGCACTGAGGGTTTTGGGGGTGATGTGCAGCAGCGCGGCGTATTCGGCCACTTCCCGGCGGGTTTTGAAGTGCTCTTCTACTAATTGAAAAAACGATTTGATCACCCCCGGCGTAGCCGTGGTGGAAGGCTCTCCCTCCAGGCGCTTCAGTAACGTAAACAAAATCTGGAGATACGACTGGATCACGGCCTGGTGGTGCGGGCGTTGCTGCTCGTACTCGTTGGTGATGCGCTCCAGTACCTGTGCCAACTCTTCCCGCAGGGAGTCGGTAGCGTAGTAGCCCTGGTAGGCGCAGGGAAAGTGCGTAAAGAGCGGGTCGTAGAGGGTACTTTCCAACAAAAAATCTTTATGGACCATCAGCACCACGCCCTTAGGTACCTGCGTAAGTTCCCAGCAATGTACCTGGCCGGGCAGGATGAGGTACAGGCTCTGGGGCCGGACCTCGTAGCGGTTGAAGTCGATCTGGTGGTAGCCCGCGCCCTCTTCCAGAAAAATGATTTCGAGGTAGTCTTTGTGGCCGTGCGGGCTTGTGGTTTTGATCACCGGCTTCATGGGCTTGATCCGGAAAAGCTCCTCGTGGCTCAGCTTATTTTTGACTTTCACCGACATGGCGCACAGGTACCGAAGGGGGTAGTTTTGGAAAAGAGTAAATTCTTAACGCAATACTACGATAATTAGATCTTTCCCCGTAATAAAACAGAAGGTACTTTACGGTCTGACCCGAAAAATCCGGTGGGCCTGGTACTCCTGCCCGAACATATCGCGCGTCCGGACTTCCACTGTGTGGGTACCTACGGGCAGCGTGGCCGGCAGTGCGCCTTTCCAGATGTGGTAGGCCACCGAGGGCTTGTCCATTTCCCAACCAAAAACGGTGTCCAGCCCCACGCCATCTACCTTCTGGCTCAGGTACTTATTGAGTGGTTGCAGGGCCGCAATGCCCGGATCGCGCATGGGCGTGTAGGTCAAAGGTACCCAGTCGGTGAGCCCGCGTACCTTCATCTCTACCACCGAGCGCTCCGAGCCCGCAAAGACATTCACCACCAGGGCGGTGGTATCCAGCTCGGCCCGCGGCAGGTCGTCGGGGAGGTAAAGATTCATCTGGTAGCTGGCCGGGCGGCGGGCGGCCTGGAAGCGCAGTGAGTACTCGTTCCCTTCGAACGAAAGGACCGAGTAGCCGTTGGGCGCGCCGTCGTTCATGGTAGCGTGCGGAATGCCCAGCTCATCGGTCGTGCCGCACCACCAACTTCCGCATACCGTGGCGTTGATAAAATGGTGGTGGGGCGTAGCGTCGTTCCAGCCGTATTTCTGATCCACAAAGACGTGCGCCATCTCGTGGGTGTGCCCGGCGATGGAGAGCGTATGCGGTCTTTTTTCGAGCAAGCGGAACAGCTCCGCCCGGTTGTCGCAGCTAATCACGGGCGCGTGCATGAGCAGCACCACCCGCTTGTGGGTAGGTACCTGCGCGAGGTAGTTTTTGACAAAAGCGAGCTGCTCGTCCGTGAAGTGGCCCTTGTACTTGCCGTCGGCGTTGAAATAAATATTCTTTAACGTAATAAAAACCACCTGCCCGTACTCGAAAGCGTAGGTACTGGGGCCGTAAAAGCGCTCGAAGGTTTCGTCCGAGAAGCGGTCGTGGGTAGCGCCGCGGTTGAAGTCGTGGTTGCCGAAGACGTTGTACCAGGGGATGCCGATCTGGGCGATGCTCTCGTTGATTTCCTGAAACAGGTTCGGATCATCGGCCACGATGTCGCCCAGCGTGATGCCCAGCCGCGCGGAGGTACCTACGCATTGCTCCACGACGTCGCGCGTGACGAAGTTCACCTCCCGGATACCCCGCGCCTGCGGGTCCCCGAAGAGCAGCACCGAGAAGGTACCTGGCTCGTCTTGTTTCCACAAAGGAAAATCAATCGAGGCGGGCAGCGGGCCCGTCGGGTCTACGCCCCGCACGGCCAGCGCGGGCGAGCCCTGCGGCTTGTGCAGGTAGTAGTGCTGCGGAAGCTGCTGGGCGTTGGTGGGCGGCGCGTAGCCCGCCGGTTTGATCACAAAAAAACCAACGTCGTCCCCGGCGGGAAGTACCCACTTTCCGGCCCGGTCGGTGGTCACTACCTCGCGCCCGTTGGAAACGCAAACGCCCGCCAGCGGCGGCTCGCCCGCGTCGCGCCGGTTGTTTTTGTTCAGATCGTGATACACGGTACCCGTCGCCTTCGGCTGCGCCCAGGCCGCAGGTACCTTAAAAAGTAGCAACAAGGTCAGTAGGTAGTGTTTCTTCATTTTTGTATTTAAAAAATGGCTCTCTTTATTGCTTGGTGAATAGGTTCACAAAGTACCTTTTGTAGGGTTTTTCTTTAGGATTCAGAAGCGTTTACAAGCACGCCTTTATGGCCGCGTAGCGGTCGAATGTTTATAGAAAAGAGGACCTAGGCAGGGAACCCGCGTGCCGTCAGGTACGCAACCAGCGGTGGGTTACGTACCTGACGGTACGAAGGTAGATTGGGTGGTCATTTTAGCTATAAACATCTAGTGCCTACGGCACTGGTTCGGCACATCACATAATGGAAGAAAAGCCCACGCTATACCGGCAAGTCGGGTCTTTTTATTACGTGTTCTACTCTCCAAAATTTGGCAACGTTTTTTTTACAAAAGGAAAATGGAAGCCCTTGGATTAGCTAAAAGCTTTTGGCTACTACCTTCCCTACTCCCGAATCAACCAGAGTTCCGCTACCTGCGCGCCGCGCTCGCCCTCGCCGCAGGTCCATTGGAAAATAATCTGCCCGTCAGCGTTGGCGGCCTGGGGTACTTTGAACTCGTAAAAAGGCTGGCGGCCCGTCTGGATGAAATCGTGGATCAGGGAGCCGTCGTCGGTGGTGAGTTTTATTTTGGAACGAAAACGCCCCGTGTGCGCCACCCGGATTTTGTACGAAGCCGTGGGGTCCAGGCCGTCGTAGCGGATCTTCAGGGGCGTGTCGTAGAGCGTATTGACCTGGTGCATCCAGGCGCGGGGCGTGGCCTTGCCGTCGAAGCCCGTGGCCCGCACTTCGTGTACCCACTCCTCGCCAATGAGCCCCACGCCGAAGCTCACCCGCGGCGAAAGCAAACTACCCGGATCGTCCTCGTAGCTTCGGTCCGACACCACGCGATACCAGCTCTCAGGTGCGCCGAAATTATCGTAGAAGCCCCCCGGCCCCGGATCGGTGCGGTGCAGCAGAGCGTGGATGCCGCGGAGGCGTTCTGCCTCGGAGGGTAGTTTGGCCACTTCGCTGAGCTGGTCCATGACCCAGAGTACGTCGTTGAGCGGGAGGTCGATGTTGTCCAGGAAATTACCCCGGCCTGACATCGCCCCGTGGGGCTCGATGGTCAGTTGCGCGCCGATGCTCTGGTAAAGCAGCTCGCCCAGCTCCAGGCATTTCTGGCGGTAGTCTGGCGCAACGGGGTACTTGGTGGCTTTCTCAAAGGTAGTTCGGGCTTTTTCCATTGCTACCTGGGTACCCAGCGTACCCGCCTGGCGCAGGTACTCGCGCGCCTGCTGCTCCAGCTCGGTTTCGTAGATCAGCCGCCGGTACACGTAGGCATCGTAGTAGGCGCGCAGCAGGCCCATCTGGAGGCGGAAGTTGGTGGGTACCTGCTGGGCGGCCTGCTTCTCGATGGCCTGCCACTGGGTGAGCGTACGAAGTACCCCCTCGTTGGGCAGCAGCGGACCGCGCAGGTTCCGCTCCTGCGCCACCATGCCCTGCGCCACGGCCTCGGCCACGTCGGGACCGATGAACAACCGGCCGTAGTCGCGGAGGGTTTCCATGACGTCGCGGTTGGGGTCCCAGTCCTGATCGCTCCACACAAACTTATTGAGGTCGTCGTTGGTACCTTCCGAGTAGCTGATGCTGCCCGAGGCATACTCGTCCAGGGCGTTGTGGATCATCTTTTCGTCGTAAGGCCGCGGGTTCACGCACTCGCGCCCCAACGTCATGGCGTAGGCCAGGTCCCAGTGCGGCACCGGGAACTGCGAGCTGAGGCTGTGGGTGATGTCGGGGTACATCCGGATCGGGATGCCGGGCTTAAGTACCTTCCGGATTTCCGTTACGGGCATTTTTACCCACGGCCCAAACACCACGCCGCCCAGCCAGGGGTACCCGGCGTTGATGTGCTTAAAAAAGGCGTCGAACCAGGCCTGGTTGGGCCGGAATACCTGCGGCGACACCCAGATCTTGGCCTGGGGATGGTACTGGTGAAGTACCTCCGCCATCTGGTGCAGCCAACCGAAGAGGACGTCCGGCTCCAGGTCGCCGGGATCGCCGCCGGGCACAAACACGTGGTCGAGCCGGGGCACGGCCTTGAATACCTCGTGGCGCTCTTTCAATTCTTTTTGAATAGAGTCGGGATGCTCGTAGGTGGGGTTCATATTCGGGTACCACATCCACACGTCCAGGCCGTATTCGTCACAAATCCGCGACTGCTCGGCGATCATCTTGATGGCGGGTAGTTTCATGTGCCGACTGCTGAAGTCGTCGTCCGTACGCGGCGGCAGGATCTCGATGCTGTTGGCCCCAAACAGCGCCAGATCGCGGATGTACTGGTCAAACTGCGCCACCGTGAAGGCGTCGTACGAGTTGGTTTTGGGTCGGTAGCCTAGCTGATGCCCCCGGATGGGGTACTTGGGGCTGGTCGTGACCCGGAGCGGTTGGGGCAAAAGTACCTGCCCGGGGCGCAGCTCCAGTTTTCGCAGCAATTGCCCCACGCCGTAAAGTACCCCCCGGGCGTCGGCGGCCACCAGCAGCACGGCGTTGGAGGCCGGGTCGGCCACCAGCGAAAAACCCTCGGCGGCCAGGGTAGGTACCTGGCCCAGTAGCTGGCGGTACTTGGCGGGTAGGTTAGGTACTTCTTTTTGTAGCGTCAGGTACATCAGCGGGCGGCCGTCGGTAGGTACTTTGGTGGCCAGCGGCAGCAAGGTACCCGTACGCTTCTGTACTTCTTCCCGAAGTACCTCCACGCTGCGCCGGAGTACTTTTTTATCTTTAATCGGCGTATAAATTTGCGCCCGCGACAAATCCAGCGACTGGGCCGAAAGGCCATTAGCCATTCCCAAAAAAAGAATAATCAGCCAGGTACTTACGCAGGTACTTTGTCTAAAAAAAGAAAACACGGGGGTACTTTTAGAATTCATCATCAGGAATAAAGAGTATCACTTGGAAGCTTTGCATTGGACGTCATCTACGTAAAAGACCGACGCCGCGACCGGCTCATCGGCACCGGGCAGCGGGGGCTCGGGCGTTTCGTTGGGGGTACGGCGGTTGGGCAAATCGCGGTAAGTACCCGTCCGGACCGACAGCCGCTCCACCGACTTGACGGCCTCGGCCAGCGCCGCGCCTTTAAGTACCTCTTTGCCGTCGATCAGCAGATCGTAGGAGCCGCGCAGCGAGGCGTTGGCCCGGAGCGTGAGGGCATACCAGCGGTTGGAGGTATAGGCTTGAAGTACCTTTTCGGTACTGCCATCGGTGGCCACGATCTGGCCCTGGGCGTCGAAGCGCAGCCGCACGGGACGGTTGCCGTAGCGGTCGGTGAGGTCAATTTCCAGCAGCCCGCCGGTAGTCTGGGCGGCGTACACGCTCAGCTTCACCTCCACGCGGCTTCCTTCCTCAAACACCCGGATAGCGCGGGCGTAGTCGTAGGGGTCGCGGTCGGTAAGTTCCAGGGATTTTCCGGGCTTGCCGGGGGAGCTCACCACCGCCACGGGAGCCCATTGGGGCGCGTAGATGTTCCAGTCGGGCACGGGGCCGTTGAGGTCCAGTTTGTCAAACGAGTCCGACACCTTTCCTTTCACCTCGTACCTGATGGGCGTAGGTACCCGGCTCACCCACATATCTTCTTTGTTCATGCTGTAGGTCAGCCACATATCGTGGCCGGGCGGGTTGCCGTTGCCTTCCACGATACCACGTACGTAGCAGGGACCGAAGTCCTTCCAGCGGCCGTAGAAGCGCCGGGGAGGTACTTCGCCCTGAACAAGCAGCATGTTATCGTAAAGAATGCCGTCGTCGCCCGTCACCACCACCAGCGGGTAGCGGTATTCGTCAATGTCGATGGGATTGTAGCTGATGGCAAAGCGGCCGTCGTCGGTGCGCTGGCCCCACATTTTTCCCCCGGCCATAACCAGTGTAGGTACCTTCACGGGCTCGGAATAGGTAGCGCCTTCGTCGGGCGAGAGCGCCACAAACGAGCGTTTCCAGAGCGCCACCACCTGGCCGTCCTTGCGGTGGTAGTACGAGAGCGCACTCTTGGCGTTGGTCAGGTTAAAGAACCCGTCCAGGCCCTGGTCTTCGTCCCACCACTGCTGGGTCATGAGCTTGTTGGCCAAGAGGGCTTCGCAGGCTTGTACAAAACCCGCGTCGGGGGCTTTTTTGTAAAAGGGAAAACTGGTATTCGTCTCGTTCCAAAGTACCCCGTCCGTAGTAGGAAGGGTATTGTACCGAATAAAATAAATGGGCCCGAAGGTACCATCGCGGTAGGCTTCGCGCACCACGCGCCCAATGCCGCCCTCCGCAAAGGGATCTTCCGTATGGCCATAAAAGGCCAGCACCAGCAGGCGCCCGTCCGGCGCGACGTAAAATCCCATGCGCTGGTGCATCATGTAGCCCGTCGAGCCCGTGGGGATCTTCACGCCCGCGGGCGGCTGGTAGGGCGGAAAAACCACCTGCGGCTGGGCCCAGGTACGGCCATCCTTGGACGTGGTGAGCAGCGTTTGACCCGGCGCGATGTGCTCGTCGACCGGGTTGCTGAGGTACTGCTGGTAGAAGGTATCGTTCCAGTAGCAGAGGTTGGAAGCGTGGTTGTAGGTCCAGCCGTGGCCGTCGGACAGCTCCGGCTTGGTGCGGTTGGCGCGCACCGTCTGGCGGCTTTCTACGCCCATGGCGTACCGCAGGCGGCCTTCGTGTACGCTGGGGTCCACGCTCTCACCACCCACGTAGCGCACCGGCTCGGCGGGGCTGCCGGTTTGGGCGAAACAACTACCCACGCCCAGGGTACTTAGCAGGAAAGCACGAAAAAGGGTACTTGTCAAACGCATGATTACGCTCAAAAATGAATACAGTTACCGAACCACCTTATGGCCCTTGAGCCCGTAGTAAAAGAGGTATACGTAGCACAGCAGCGGCACAAAAAACGAGTAGTGGTACCCTCCGACGAGGTCGGCCACGTAGCCTTGCAGCAGCGGCACCAGTGCTCCGCCCAGCACCGACATCATGAGCAGCGAAGAACCCTGCGCGGTGTCTTTGCCCAGGTCGGCGATGGCCAGGGTGAAAATATTCGACCACATGATGGAAATAAACAGTCCGATGCTGATGACCGTCCAGAGCGCGGCGTAGCCATCCAGGAGCATAGCCGCCACGATGAGCCCCATCACGATCAGGGAAAAAATGTACAGCGTTTTGGCCGGATTGTTCCGGCCCAGGCGGAACGCGACCAGGTTGAGCGCGATAAAAAACAGGAAGGGAAGTACCTGGCTCACCGGAAAGGAGAAGCCGCTTTCCAGCGCTACGGCGGTATAAATCACCAGCAGCGTGAGCAGCGAAATACCCGCCATCACCAGCCAGGG
This sequence comes from Rhabdobacter roseus, assembly GCF_014202275.1. Classification (GTDB taxonomy): domain Bacteria; phylum Bacteroidota; class Bacteroidia; order Cytophagales; family Spirosomataceae; genus Rhabdobacter; species Rhabdobacter roseus. The sequence continues at coordinate 257,780 of NZ_JACHGF010000003.1, forward strand.
GCTTACTTTCAGCTGGCTGTCGCTGAGCGTGTAAGCGCCCAAGAATCGCCCGATCATCAGGCCGCCCCAGTAAAACGCCAGGTACGACTTGGCCTGGGTTTCGGGAATCCCCACGAGCTCGTGGATGTAGTTGATTAGCAAACTACCGATGCTCACCTCCGCACCTACGTAAAAAAAGATCGCCGCCATCCCCAGCACCAGGTGGCGGTGCCGCAGCGCCCCGGCTCCTTTCTCGATTTTTCCCGTCTGCGCAAAGGTTGGTAGCTCGGTGAATTTGACGAGCGCCGCCAGGATCAGGAAAAGGACCGCAAAGGCAATGTAGGGCAGCTGCACGGCGGCGACCGTCATGGGCATGCCGGTGTCGGTCCGGATGATTTCGCCCGCCCGGTTGAGCAGGGGCTCGCCCCAGGTAGCAAAAAAATGGAAGATAAAGTACCCCCCCACGATGGGCCCCAGGGTAGTTCCCAGGGAATTGACGCCCTGCGCCAGGTTGAGCCGACTGGAAGCCGTGGCGGGCGGACCGATGATGGCCACGTACGGATTGGCGGCGATCTGTAGCAGCGCCAGCCCCAGCGCCAGGATAAACAGCGCCACCAGGAAAAAGCCGTAGAGCTTAAGCTCCGCCGCCGGGTAAAAAAGCAGGCAGCCGAAGGCCGCCGTAAACAGCCCCAGCAACATGCCGTTCTTGTAGCCTATTTTTTCGATCGGGTCGCCGCGGCGCGAGGAGATGAGGAAGTACAGCAACGAACCGGTGAAGTAGGCCGTAAAGAAGGCCATCTGTACCATCATGGAGCCCGCCCGCGAAAGCTCGAACATTTTCTTGAGGTAGGGAATCAGGATGTCGTTCATGACGGCAATGAGCCCCCACATGAAGAAGAGGGTCGTCAGTACCGACAGGGCTTTTTTGTGGGTGGTGGTGGTCCTGCTGCTGTCAGGTACCTCTATGGAAGAAGGAATGGATGCCATAAGGAGTTTAGGGAGTAAGGAACGCTTTGGTTCTTCTTCATAAGTACTCCCCTACGCTTCCAATAGGCTATTGTGCTACAAAAACTTTATTCTGTCCTAGGGTACTTTAACTACAACTTTTGGCATATATACGCCCGCCTCTGGCACTGTTTGAAACAGTGCCAGAGGTACCCTACCCCGCTTCGCCCCGGATACAGAAGAGCGCCCCTTCCAGCGTTTCGTCCACGCGGAGCTGGCAGGCCAGGCGGCTGTCGAAGCCCGCGCTGGGCAGCGTATCGAGAATATCCAGCTCGGCGTCGTTGGTGGGCGGCAAGCTGTCCAGCCCTTCCAGCACCTGCACGTGGCAGGTAGCGCAGAGTGCCATGCCGCCGCAGGTAGCCTGGATGTTGTACTCGGAGGCCTTAAGTACCTCCATGAGGTTGAGGCCAATGCCTTCGGGTACTTCTACGGGCTGGCGCGTGCCGTCCCGGTCTTCTACAACAAAGTTGATCATGAATAGGAGAATTTAGTCTTTCTTGAAAAAACAGGTACCTTAAAAAGCGTGTACCCCGTTGACGGTCGTGTACTTAAAGCTCAGCTTTTGCTGCGGATACACGTACTTGAACGCGCTCTGGCACATCAGCGCCGCTTCGTGAAAACCACACAGGATCAGCTTCAGCTTGCCCGGATACGTATTGATGTCGCCGATGGCGTAGATTCGCTCCACGTTGGTACTGTAATCGAAGGTATTGACGCTAATGGCCGACTTGTCGATGGCCAGGTTCCAGTCGGCGATGGGCCCCAGTTTGGGCGTGAGGCCAAAGAGCGCAATGAAGTGGTCGGTAGGTACCTGAATCCGGCTTTTGTCCTTCCCTACCACGGTCAGTTCCTTGAGCCGACCATTCCCGCTCACGCTGCTGATGGACGCATTGAGCAACAGATTGATCTTGTTGTTTTTGGCCAACTCAAATACCTTCTCGGCCGAGTCGGGCGCACCCCGGAACGAATCGCTGCGGTGTACCAGCGTTACCTCCTTGGCGATGTTGGCCAGGTAGATGGTCCAGTCCAGGGCCGAGTCGCCGCCCCCGGCCAGTACCACGCGCTGGTCGCGCAGCAGCTCGGGATTGCGCACCATGTACCCTACGCCTTTTCCTTCAAAGTCGGCCAGGCCTTCGATCTCCGGCTTGCGCGGCTCGAAGCAGCCCAAACCACCCGCGATCACCACCACCTGGCAGTGCACCTGGGTACCTTCGTTGGTCCGGACGATCAGCGATTCATCCTCCTGCCGGTCCAGGGCTTCCACCCGTTCCCCCAGCGTAAAGGTTGGATGGAAGGGTGCAGCCTGCGCCATGAGGTTATCCACCAGCTCCTGGGCCTTCACGTCGGGAAAACCAGGGATGTCATAGATGGGTTTTTGCGGGTAAATTTCGGACAGCTGCCCGCCCACCTGCGGCAGGGCGTCGATGAGGTGGCAGCGCATTTTCAATAATCCGGCTTCAAAGACGGCAAACAGTCCCACGGGACCGGCCCCAATGATGCATATATCGGTCGTAATCATAAATCTGGTTAGTATATAAAGTTGCTATACTTAAAAGTACCCAAGTACCCTCGGCGGGCCTTGGATTACTACAAAAGTACGGCACGGAAGTACCCCAGGCCAATTACTATTGGTTATGCACCATTAGGTTTGGTTATAGTGCCGCCGGGCAAAACGCAGGAAGGTTTCGGTCAGCGCGTCGCTGTCGCCCTGCTTCTGAACCGAATAAAGCGTGCGCCGGATGGTCAGATCCTGGACGTCCAGAATCCGCAAGGTACCTGCGCGCAGCTCGTTTTCGATGGCATAAATGGAAATAAACGCCACGCTGCGCGCGTGAAAGAGGTAGGATTTGATGCTCTCGGTACTCCCCAGGTACATGGCAATGGACAAATCAGTTAGTTTAAGACCTGCCTGCCGCAGGGCGTGCTCGATGATCTCCAAGGTACCTGAGCCCCGCTCCCGCAGCACCAGGGGGAGCGTGCGAAGTACCTCCAGCGTGATTTCGTCCTGCTGGGCCAGCGGGTGCTCCCGGTGCGTCACGAGCACGATTTCGTCCTGCACGAAGGGCGTGTACCGGATCTCCTGCCCGTGGGTACGGCCTTCCACCAGCCCCATGTCGATGTCGTTGTGCAGCAGCGCCTGCTCGATCTGCTCCGTATTGCCACTGATGAGCGAAATGGCGATGTCGGGGTACCTCTCGTGGAAGCGAGCCAGTACCGGTGGCAGCACGTACTGCGCCACCGTGGAGCTCGCGCCCAGGCGCAGCGCCCCGGCTTGCAGGCCCTTGAGCTGGTTGAGGTCATACTCGAGCTGCCGGTAGTTGGCCTGGATCAGCTCGGCGTGGTGCAGCGCCAATTCTCCCGCGGGTGTGAGGCTGATCTGCTTGCCGCGGCGTTCAAAGAGCGCCACCCCAAACTGCTGCTCTAATTCATGGATGTGCTTGGTAACGGCGGGCTGCGTGATGAACAGCTCGGCGGCGGCTTTGGTAAAGCTAAGCCGCTTGGCGACGGTATAAAAAACGTGTAAACGGAAATCGAGCATAGCTTCTTACGGGTACCTTGGGGTCAATGGGCGGTGTAAAGGTACTTAAAGCGGCGGCAAGTTGTGGGGTAACTATTCGAGGAAGGGTACTTTGTACGATAGTGCGCTTACGTTCGACCCCTCCGGATTCTTGCGAATCAACTAGCACCGTCCAGACCCCGGAGGGGTCACATGTTTATAGAATAGTAGGGCATCAATACAACTATGACCCCAGCGGGGTCACACTACAACGTTATACAAAATACTAAAGTACCTCCAAGGTACCTTCCAGCTCCCGCTCCAGCCGGATTACTCGCTCGATAAGTCCGTCGGCCAATTGCTCATGGAAGGTATCGAAGGGCAGCGTGGGAGCCCGCACCAGTGACGTACGGTACACGCCCTGGCGGTGCAAGAGGCGCTTGAAGAAATGCAGGGAGATGTCGAGGTGCTGGTTGGAGAAGGCCAGCACGGGCAGGAGCTGGTGGAAAAGCGCTTCGGCTTTTTCGAATTGTCCCGCTTGGAAATACTGGTAGAGGGCCGTGTAAATCCGGTGCATACCCGTGGGCATGAACGCATGGACGCCCCGCCGCAGTCCCTCGATCATCTGCGTCACGGCCCAGCCGCCGCTCAGGTGCAGTTGTCCTTCGGTCAAGGTACCCAGCCGACTGTACTTCACGCCCGCCGGTACGGTTTCTACTTTCAAACAACGAAAATTTTCTACGTCGTGAAAAAGCTCCAGAACGAGTGCCTCGGGCAGGCCGTAGCCGCTGGCGTCCCAGTCCTGCAGCATCAGTACCTCGGGGCCTTTGGCGGCCAATTGGTAAAATTCCTTTTTGAATTCGGCTTCGTTCGTAAACGGAATTTGTAAAAGTACCTCTTGGCAGCCCAGCTCCCGGTAGTGTTGCACCATTTGTAAACGGCGCGCCGGGGTCGTCTCGCCCGCTCCGGCAAACACGGGTACCCGCCCTCCTACTTCTTCCCGCACCGCGGCCACCATCTGCAGCCGCTCCTCGACGCGGAGGCTGTACACCTCCGAAGCCAGGGCCGGTACCAGAAAACCCGCCACACCCGCCCGCAATGCCAGGCGCACGTTTTGCCGCAGATCATCCTCGGCTATCCGCCCGTGGGCATCGAAGGGTGTGTTAAGCACCGTGATGATACCCCGCACGGGATAAAGCGTTTTCATCACTACTGCCTCAGCAACCACACGTCCGAGATCCGCGACTGCTCCCGCCAGTTGAGGTGCGATTCCTCCGGCCCGTCGAAGGTCACTGTGATCCGGCCATCCTGCGTGAGCGACAACGGCACGATCCATTCCTTCACGGCATCGGCCTCGCGGTTGTACACCACCGGCGACAGCCGATGACCATCTACCCGCAGCAGGGCCTCGCCGTAGCCTACCACCCGGATTTTATACCGCGCGCCGGGCTGCAGGTTGTCGTAGTGCAGCACCGGACTTTTCTGGAAAAGCTGCGACGAAAGCCGCGCGCGGCTGAAGCCGTTGTTCCACCAGGCCACGTCGGTGGCGTCGTTGGAGGTAGTACTGACGCGCGTCCCTTTGCTCACGTTCGACACGTCGTCGTAGTAGCTACCCGGCCCCGGATTCTCCCAGGTACTAAGCTGGTGCAGACTGGTGCGCTGCTCCTCGGCGGTAGGCAGGGCCTTTATTTTGGCGAATTCGTCGGCCAGCCACCAGCGGTTGTTGAGGGGGTAGTCTACGAAGTCGAGTACGCAGCCGCGCTCGTAGCCCCGGGCGTGGTGCTTGGGCACGCTGGTTTGCAGACCAATGGACTGGAACAGTTCCTCGCAAAGTACCTCGATCTTCTCCCGTAGGTCGGGCGCTACGTTGAATTTGTCGGCCTTCTCCACCAGCGCCAGCGCGGTGTTCATGGCCGGTTCGGCCCCGAGGCGATCCACCCGCGCCAGCACGGCGTTGGCCTGTTTTTCGAGCTCCTGCTCGTAGATGAGCCGGCGGCGCGTGTAGGCGTCGTAGTAGGCCCGGAGCAGCAGCATTTGCCAGCGCCAGTTGGTTTTGAGCGCAGGGTACTTAGACTCCAGATTTTTCCAGAAAAACAGGGTACTTTCCACGCCGCCGTTCTCGGCCAGCGGCCCCTTCCAGTTTTGCTCCAGGGCGGCAATGCCGTCGGCGGCGGCGGAGGCCGCTTCTTTTCCGAAGAAAAATCCGCTGTATTCTTGCAAAATCTCGCGTACGTCCTGCTCGGGATTCCAGCCCCGCAGGTTCCAAAGTACCTTGTTGAGGTCGTCGTGGCAGCCGTCGGAGTACGACACGAAGCCGTCGGTGTAGGGTGCCCAGGTGGCGTGGATTTGGGCAAAACCGTAGGGTCTTGGATTCACCGGCTCGCGCCCCAGCGTGAGGGCGTAGGCCTGGTCCCACTTCTCCATCGGGAACTCGCAGCGCACCGTGTGGGTGATATCAGGATACTGGCGGTGTTGGTAGCGGATGGGCAGGCGGTAGCGCGTGTCGGACATGGGCGGACTGCTTGGCCCCGATACCACGCCCTGTAGCCAAGTGGGTTCGAAGATTGTCAGGTACCTATAGAAATAATCGACCTGCTCCACGTTGAAGCCCTGTAACGAAAGCCAGATCTTGGCCTTGGGGTGGTACTTTATTAAACTAGCGTGCAGGTCTTTCAGAAACGGAAGTACCTCGCGCGGGTGGTTATGGCCCGGATCGCCGCCCGGCACAAAAATATGGTCGAGCTTGGGGGTTTCGCGGTAAAATTTTTCGTGAATTTTCAGCTCTTCGGCCCGCTTGTCGGCGTCGACCAGGTCGATGGTCACGGGCGTCCATACCCAGTAGTCGAGGTCGTAGGCCCGGCAGATTTCGCTCATCTTGATGTTCATCTCGGCGGGCCGGAGCTTCAGGTGTACGCTGGGGTCGTCGTCGTTGAGCGGAATGTTTTCGATGGCGTTGGTCCCAAAAATGGCCAGCTCCCGGATGTACTGCTCGTACTGCGCCACGGTCCAGGCGTCGTAGGAGTTGGCGGTGTTGCGGTACCCCAGCTGATGGCCCCGGATGGGGTAGGCCGGGGCGCTGGCTACGTCTACGGGTTGGTCGAGCTGGAATTGAGCGCGCGTCATGTGCAAATGCCGCAGCAGCCAGCCCGTCCCGAAAAGTACCCCGCGCGCATCTACGCCCAGCACCCAGATGCGGGTACTTTTGCCGTAGGGCTCACTAACTACCCGGTACCCCTCCTCTTTGATCAGCGTAACGGTCTGCTCCTCCCGAGCCACCGGCACGGGTACGCCCAGTACCTCCCGATCGGACGCCAGCGCCAGCACGATGACCGCCCCCTTGGGCCAGCTCGTCGCCAGGGGGAGCGTCTGTCCGGTGCGCCGGGCGATTTCCTCCCGAAGTACCTTGGGGGCCGTTTCGCGCATGGGCGCGGGTACCGAGGGCGCTACCAGCACGGCCGCGCCTTTGAGCTCCTGCGGCTGCGCCCACAGGGTACCTGGCAGCAGCAACCCCAGCAGCATTCCCAGCGTGAGTACTCGTTTTCTTATTAGCCTAAAAAAAGCGTTTGTCATGTCGTTGGGTACTTAAAGGGTCGTCGGATTTTCCAGATTATACCCCTTGATCCGGACACTGGGCTCCTTGTTGTCAGCATCTTGCTGGTAGCAGCGCACCGTCACGGTTTTGGTTTCGCCGGGCAGCAGCGACACGTAGTTGTCCGACCAAAACACGGGCAGAATCGCCGGGCCCGAGGTACCTTGGGCCAGCTCCAACTCCACAAAAAACGCCAGCCGGTCGGACGGGTTGGTGAGCGTAACCACGACCTCGTATTCTTTTTCGCTTTTGCTCACGCTTTTTTTAGCACGCAGCTTTACCTTGGGCAAGGCATTCAGGGCTGAGAAATCGGCGAATTGTTTTTGGGGTGTATAAAACCAGAAGTACTGCTTCCAGTCGAGCTGGTCGGGACGGGACGACAGCCAGTAAAAATTCTCAGACACCCGCTCACCCGAGTTTTTGGTCAGTTTCACATCCAGAAAGTAAACCGACTTATCACCCGCCAGCGCGGGCAGGTCCAGCCATTTGCGGGTACTGTTTTCGGTCAAATCCAGTACTTCACTTTTGGAAAAAACCAGCTTGGAATTTTGATCCAGCAGGCGCAGCTCGGCTTTCAGCGAGCGGGCCGTACCCCGCGTGTCGTTGCTGACGTGGACGCTGTGGCTGTGGTAGTCATAGATGAGCGTAATGGGCTGCCCGGCTTTTTTGGTACCGTAGTAGGCGCCCGTAGGCATGAGGTAGTAGTCGTAGAGCTGCCAGTAAAACTCCGGCCAGGGCGAGTTGAGCATCCACTGCACCACGCCCGTAGCTGTGGGCCGGTTGATCACAAACGCCTCAAACATGGGCCGCATGGCCTCGTAGTTCATCAGCTGGGCTTTCAGGGCCAGGTCGTCGAGGTTTTTCGGTGCACCGTAGCGGGCGTTCAGTGCCTTCAGGTACACGCCCAGGGTACTGAAATCCTTGCGGCCCGAGTGGTAGTTCCAGGTGGCGTTGTCGGCGGGCCAGAGGTCGGCCTCGGGGATCATCTTTTTGATGCTTTCCACCGGAGGTACCTGCGGGCCGGGACCCGTTTCGGAATTGAACCCGAAGGCGCCGCCCAGCTTTTTATCCTCATACCAATACACCGGCGGCACGTACTCGTAGGGGCCGTTCATCTTCATGCCCGAAGGCCCCGTGAGCTCGCTGGTAAACTCGCCCGCCGATACCAGAAAAGGCCGCGTGGAATCGTAGCGCTCCAGCGTAGCCAGGTACCTTTTCTCGAGGCTGGGCTTGGGCATGGCGTCGCTGCCCCCGGCCCAGGTAAAGATGCTGGGGTGGTTGCGCAGCCATTTCACCTGGTCGCGGAAGTAGTCCGACAGCAGCGTTTCTTCCTCGGGCGTGAGCTTCACGGCGTACAGGTCCACGCCTTCGTTGATGGGCAGGTTTTCGTCGCCGGGCTTGATGTTCAGCTCCATGCCGAGGTAGTCGGGCCACTCCCACTGACAGCTCCAGCCCACCATAAGCAGGATGCCGTTTTCGTCGCAGAGGTCGTAGATGTGGTGGTTGTTGCCCCAGACGCCCTCAAAGCGCAGCGAGTTCATGTTCATTTCCTTCACGTACCGGATCTGCGCGGCGTCTTTTTCGGGCATGTAGCGCAGAAAAAGGTCGTCCACCCATCCGCCGCTTTTCAAAAGTACCTCCCGGCCGTTCACTTTGTAGCCGCGCACGCCCTTGTCGTTCAGGTAGCTTTCAATCTTCCGGATGCCGAAGCGCGTCTGTTGCTGGTCCAGCGAAGTACCTTTTTCCTTCAGGTCCAGGGTTAGTTTATACAATTCGGGATTTCCCAGGCCGTTGGGCCACCACAGGCGCGGGTTCTTGACCTGGAGCTGGGGGTACTTGTCGGGCGTAAAACGGACCTCCCGCTTCTCGCCCGGCTGTAACGTCACTTCCTGCTCCAGCTGGATCGTTTCGATGCTTCCCTGCACGGTTACAGTGCGGGGTTCGTCGCTGTGGTTGGTTACTTCGGTGCTGACGGTCAGGGTGGCTTTGGTCAAATCGGCCGGATCGAGGTCCGGTGCGACGAAGGGTGCGTCGATGGAGACCTTGCCGGTACGCTTGAGGCGTACTTCGCGGTAGATGCCCATGTAGTGGTCGGGGGGCGTGGGGGCCCAGTCTACGAAGCCCATGTAGAAGTCGCGCACCTGCGGCGGAAATACCTCCACCAGCAACGTATTCTCACCCGACTTGGCCACCTCCGTAATATCAATTTCAAACTGGCGAAAGGCCCCAAACAGCGTATCCTGCGACGACACCTGCGTACCGTTGACCCAGAAATTGGCGCGGTAGTTGACGCCATCCACCAGCAGGCGGAGCTGTTCTTTTTCGGTATTGAGGCTCGCCACGTCAAAGGTCGTGCGGAACCACCAGGTACTTTCAAAAGGCTCGCGGGGGATGCTCTCCAGGTTTTTCCCGTAAAAAGGATCTTTGTACACGCCCGCGTCTACCAGCGCGCCCAGCACGGTAGTAGGTACCTGGGCTTTCACCCATTTATCGGGGTTTACGAGCTGGGCCGAGAGCGCGGCGGCATCGGTACCTACCTCCTTCGAGGAGGCGATCTGCCAGTTTTCGGACAGCACGCGCTCCTCCACGCGCACGGACGAGCCGCAGCCGTACAGCCACAGGGTACTTACGACAAAAAATAAAACGCGAAAGGGTACTTTTACTCGAATGGGATTCACACTTGATACACTTTTTGGAACAAACAAAAGGGACTATAACAAAATAATAACTAGCTCAGCCGCTGCACTTTCCGGATGGCCTCCGCAAAGGCTTCCATGTCCTGCCGGGTACCTAGCATGGCGTGCTGCAAGATCCATACGGCCTCCTCGGCGCAGGCCCGCTCGGCCACGGGGCAAAGTACCTGGCTGTAGTCCACGGACTCGGGCAGGGCGTAGCACATAAAATTCTTTTGCTGGAAAAGCGGCTGCCGGTAGAGCGGATGCGGGTAGCCCCTAAAGCAAGGTACTCCCTCGGCGGCGAGCCGCTCCACAAACTCGTTTTTGGGGAGGCCATTAAAATGGCTTTTATCGTACTTAAAAATGTACAGATGGTAGCAGTGGAGCGTTTCGCCGTGGCCGCGCGTGAGCGGCGTAATGCCGTCGATGGGCGTCAGCAACTCGTTGAGGTACCTGCCGTTTTCGTCGCGCCGGAGGGTCTGCTCTTCCAGACGCTGGAGCTGGGCCGACAGCAGTACGGCCTGCATTTGGGTAATGCGGTAGTTGCAGCCGGGGTTGTAGTGGTCGTACCACTGCCCACCCTCGATCCGGCCCACGTTGCGCAGGGAGTTCATGAGGGCGTAGAGCTCGTCGTCGTCCGTCACGACGATTCCGCCCTCGCCGGCCGTGAGGTTTTTGGACGACTGAAAACTAAAACTACCTACGTTGCCCCAGGTACCTAGTTTTTTTCCTTTGTACTCGGCACCGTGGGCGTGGGCCGCGTCTTCGATCACGCGGAGGTTATGCCGCCGGGCGATGTCCAAGATAGCGTCCATGTCGCAGGCCTGGCCCCCAAAGTGCACGGGAATGATGGCCCGCGTGCGCTCGGTGATGGCCGCCTCGATGGCGCGGGGGTCGAGGTTATACGTATCGGGGTCGATGTCCACAAACACGGGTACGCAATTGGCCTCAACCACCGTGGAAGCGGTGGCAATAAACGTATAGGGAGGTACGATGACCTCGTCGCCGGGCTTGACGCCGCAGGCAATGAGCGCCAGCCGCAGCGACACCGAGCCGTTGACGCACGATACGGCGTACTTGCTGCCGCAGTAGGCCGCAAATTCTTGTTCAAACTGCGCCACCAGGCCCGCACAGTCGGGGTTGCCCCAGGCACCGCTGCGTACTACGGCGGCCACGGCCTCTACTTCGGTGTCGTCGTAGAGGGGCCAGGAAAAGGTACTGGTCACGGTTTTGGGGCCTCCGTGCTGGGCCAAGCCTTCGTTCATGAGTAAATCCGTCAATTGCATTCAGGTAGGTTGTTGGGCCATGGGGAGCCATCCTTCAGCCCCAAAAATAAGGGCAATTTTTCCCTTAAAGTACTTCTTTGGGCTGCTTTTAGGCTATTCGTCGGCGTATAAATATTTGGGGCGATAGTCCACTACTATCCTTTCTCCGTACTATTTCCAAACTAAGGCAAAGTACCCTTTCCTTTTAAAACTACCTCTCTTTTCCTAACCCTACCTTTATTCTATGAAAAACAAATCCTTTTGGTACAGCCTGATCCTGGCGGGGATGTCGCTGGGTACGGCCTGGGCCATCCGCGGGCAGTTCGGGCACGAGTACGGCGCTGCCTGGGCGGGGGCCGTGGGCTCGCTGAGCGTGCTGCTGCTGGCCAAGCGTCCCGACTGGTACAACAAGGCCTTCCGGGCTACGCTGGCGGGCTCGCTGGGCTGGGGCCTGGGCGGCATCATGAGCTACGGCGTGGTGGTGGGCTACGGCCGGGGCATCGAGTTCGTCAATGTCTACTACGGCCTGCTGATGCTGTTCGTGATCGGCGGCCTCTACGGCTACGTGGGCGGCGCGCTGTTCGGTCTTTCGCTCACCAGCACCCGCCAAACCAAAGTACCCTGGCCGCAGCTGATCGTCGAGATGACCGTCGGTGGTATCCTGTTCTACTTTTTTCTCATCGAAGAGTTTGGCTGGCTCATGACGCCCCCGCGCTCCGAGGTGTGGGCCGTCTGCCTGGGCGTGGCGTTGGCGCTGACCTGGTACCTGGTACGCCAGCAGCACTACGCGGCGCTGCGCGTGGCCGTGTTTGCGGGCCTGGGCGGAGGCTTTGGCTTTGCGTTCGGAAATTTCCTGCAGGTACTGGGCAACGTCGCCGAGATCAAGTTCAACTTCTGGAACGTGATGGAGTACTCGCTGGGCTTCTTCGGCGGTGCGGGCATGGCCTACGGTACCTACACCGCACGCTGGGAGCAGTCCGACGAGCCCGAAACCAAGGCCGGGGTGCTCGTGCCACTGCTGCTGCTCGTGCTCCTGATTCCGTTCATCGTGTGGGAGCAATCCTTCGGCACCGAGCGGGTCACGAAGATCTACTCGGCCATTACCGACAACCTCGCCCTGGTGTCGGCGGTACAGGGGTTGTCGTTGCTGCTGCTGCTCCTGCTGGCGGCCATTTGGTTCAATAAGTACTACCTCTCCCCCAAAACGGACGCGCTGCGCTACGGCGAGGCCGACATCCGGACGCTGTTTCTGGGGCATTTTGGGCTCTACACGGCGTTCAGTCTGCTCATCACGGGCGCGGTGATCAGTACCTACCGCATCGAGCAGTACCTCTACGTAGTGAATTTTATCGTGATTGCCTTGCTGATCGGGAAGGTACAAGCGCCCTTCGTGCCCCGCGAAGTACCCCCTCGCAAGTGGCTACTGGGCTTTCTGGCCGTGGTGGCTTTCCTGGCGCTGCTGGCTTTTATCCTGATCCACTCGCACGCTGAGCTGCCGCACGCCAATAAACGTTTTGAGTAAGTAAAGTACCCCAAAGTACCTCCGCTCCAGCGTCGAGCGGAGGTACTTTGGGGGTTGAAATCCAGTTTAATTTTATGATCAGGCCATCGATAGCCAGCTCAGGATGGCTGGCCCCCAGTAGTATAGCGTAAAATAGTAGGTACCTACGAGCAGAAAGCCCGTAGCTCCCAGCAGCACCACCGAAGCCAGCAGCCTCAGCGCGGGCGGGGCCTGGTAGCTGCGCGCCCGGATGAAGAGCTCAGCCACCAGGAGGTTGGGCAGGTAGAAGAAAAACGCCATGATGTGATCGAACGGCCCGGAGAAACCCTTGGTATGTCCCAGCCCGTCGGTGAGCATGATCCAGAAGCCGTAGTCCATGCGGTAGAGCCAGGACCCGATGGCCAGCGCGTACAGCCGCAGTGCCCACGCCCGGTGCCGATCCAGCCGCCGGGCCACCGCGTGTCGGTAGGTTTCTACGCCCGCGATGAGCATCAGGAGGCCGTAGAGCGAAAAGCCCACGTTCATGACCAGCCCGCCGATGGTACCTTTCAGGGCAATGAACACCAAACCGCCTACCGCCGCCAGCACCGCCGACACCACGTAGAGCCGCCCCACCCAGCGGTGCAAAGCCGGAAAACGCTGCCGAACGCACTCGATGAGCTGCAAACTACCCAGAATGAGAATAATGCCACCCATGGCAAAGTGCAGGCCGATGCCGCTCGTCGCCGCCGCGGAATTTTGCTCGTACAGCCGCGGCAGTACCTGGTTCCAGCGGTCCATGTTGCCCTCGTAAAGGGCGGCGGCGTAAAAGGCCAGAATATACAAACCAAACAGCCCGGCGCTGACCCACACCGTACTGACCAGCAATACCCCCGTCCACCGCAATAGGCCCGCACTCAGCCGGTGTAGCGGCGGGGTACCTAGAGGCGACTGCCCGATGGGGGTAGTCAATACTTTTGTCATGTTTTTATTTTAAGGGTTTACGAATTACAAATAAAGAGCGTAGTTAAGCATTCCTGCTCACAGAAGCAATTAGAACTAACAAAATTCCTTCGCTTCAGCGACACTATTTATTTTTCATAAAGGAGCCCCCTACCTCAGGCAGACAAAGTACCTCCGGGTACTTTTTTTAGCCGGGTAACCCTTCTCCGAAAAACGCGGAAGTTGTTAGCTTGTGCTAGCATTCAGTACGCGCGCGTGTCGGCACGAAGGGCTTGCCCAAAGTACCTACCTGCCGTTGAGTGGAGCATGGCTCCGGCCATCACCGCCTCCGGAAACAGCGCCTACGTGGCCCCTGACGAGCCTGCCCTTAACCAGTGAATAGTGCGCTGTTCTCGCTTTCATTCAATCTTTTTTCATAGGGTTTGGAGGGTCTGTATTTTATTACTAATACAGGATCGAAGCCAAATATTAAAGTCAGGCACCTGCGGCTTCACTCTTTTTTTTCTCCTCCTTGCGTCGGGGGGCTTCTCTTGAATTTGTGTGGTTCAATACTACTTCTATGCTAGTTTAACTAGGTGTCGATTATGGTCATGTAGTTACTTATTTGCTTCTTTTACTATGCCTCATGATTTAAATTAACTAAAAATATTATTTTGAATAAATAGTAACTATCTGTATATTTATTTTGATAACAACCCATTATTCAAAAATAAATTTCAAATAATTAACCAATAAGAGAACATTCTACATATTTTTGTCACACTAACATTTTAACCTACAACTAATCGTATGACAAAAAAGTGGCACTACTTTTAAAGTGCCACTTTTCAATCTAAAGTATTAATTAAGCTGTCTGGCTTTTTTCTTTTTGTGCATTCAGTACTTTTTTGATTTCATATTACCTACCACATCTCTTTATTATGCTGCGAATTTTACTTTGGAAAGGATTGCTACTTTTGTTTATTCTACCAAATCTACTGGCCCAGCAGTCCCCCCTACCCGGCTACATTATCCAGTCCGGCCAAGACACGATAAGAGGCTACCTGGCCGAGTCCCCCCGTGCCAAAAATCCACTAACCATTTCCTTCGCCACTTCGCTCCAGGGGCCCTTTAAGACCTTAGGCACCTCGGAGCTCACCGGCTTTGGGGTACAAGACGAGCACTACCTTAGCGCTACGGTCCCCGTGGACGTCAGCCCCACCAAAACCAGCGAGCTCTCCCGCTCGCCCACCCCTACCCTACAGGAGCAGACCGTCTTCCTGCGGGTGCTGGTTAGTGGCCCCAAAAGCCTCTACTCCCTGCGGGATCAGAGCGACAAGGAGCACTTCTACATTCATTTGGACGGACAGTACCAGCTGCTGACCAACTACCGCTACCTGGCCAGCCGGGAGGGTCAGGAGACGGCCATCACGCAGGATCGCTTCAAGCAACAGCTGCAAAACTACCTGCCCGACTGCCCCGCCGTCCAGCGCCAGATTCCGGCCCTGCCGTACTCCCCAAAGGCGCTGACAAAGCTTCTGACTACCTACTACGCCCAATGCACCACCGAAGCCCCCGCCCTGCTGCAACGCGGTGAGCGCGTGCGGGTACAGATGGGCTTGCTGCTAGGCGGGTCGTCTACCAAGGTTAGTTTTAGGGGCTCCAATCACCCTTACCTGACCAACGTGAATCTTCCCCGCTCCACCCAGCTGACGGGAGGGCTCTCCCTGGACGTGCTGCTGCCCAAACGCCGCTTCTCGATCCGCAACGAGCTGCTCTATACGAGCTTCCAGGTAAAAAGCCATTACGAAGAGTACACCAACGCCAACGATTACGCCCTCTCGGACGTGACCTTGGGCTACGACTACCTCAAGCTCAACCACCTGCTGCGCTACCACATTCCGCTCCAGTCGATGCATTTGTTTCTGAACGTGGGCTTGTCCAACGGGCTAGCCCTGACGCAGACCAACCAGCGCCGCCGGGAGGCGTTCTTCTACTCCGAGCAGGGGCAGGTTACCGAGGGCCAAGCGCTGGCGGAGGTGCGCGCCTACGAGCAAGGGCTGCTACTGGGACTGGGCGCAGGCGTGAAGCGGTACGCGCTGGAGGTGCGCTACGAAGCCAGCAACGGCATGTCAGCCTTTACCAACCTGAGCTCGCCCGTCCAGCGCTTCTACGCCCTGTTAGCCTACCGGTTTTAGTACCCTGGTTAAAAGCCCAAAGTACCTCACTTAGGCTCAAAGAGCTGGATGGTGTAGTCGAGCAGGGCGGTGCCACCGGGCTGGCCGTGGCCGGGGATAACCACCTGCACGTCGGGGTACTTGGCTTTTAGTTTGGCTACGGTGGCGGGCCAGGCGGCTACGTTGGCGTCGCCCAGGTAGCCTTTGCTGGCGTCAACCTCTTTGATCAGGCAGCCGCCGAATAGTACTTTTTCGCTGGGAAAGTACCCAATGGTGTTGTCGCGGGTGTGGCCTTCACCGGGAAACTCCAGGATCACTTTCTTCCTCCCTACTTTAAGCTCCAGCACGTTATCAAAGCCGCGCTGAGGCACGACGTACTTTTCCGCGGCGGCGGCCCGGATGGTGGCGTGGCCAGCGTAGGAAGGAATGCCGCGCCGGTGAAATTCAGCCAGGCCGCCCAGGCAGTCGGCGTGAAAATGGGTGGGAATGACCGCCACCACCCTACAGCCCAGGGTACTTTTGATCCAGTCGAGCAGCTCGGCCGAGGTGGAGTCCTGGCCGGGGGTGTCGAAGACAATCGCCTCCTTTTTATCCACCACCACCATGCCGTTGCAAGGTACCTTGCCAAAGCTCTCGGTTTGGAGGAAGGTAGTGTGCCGGTACACGTTATTTTTGAGCTTCTCCACCACCAGCGTTGGGGAGGTATAGCTTTGGGCGACGGCGGGTGAGACCAGGTACGCGCTGATCACCAGGGCGAGGCCGAGAAGAAGGGGTAGTTTGGGCATGAGGGCTTTTTTGGTTTTAGAGAAGACAGCCCTAAATTAAGCGTTAGATTGCTATATTAATGAACTTCTCACTACTATTTCTACCTCAGCCAATCCGCCGCAGCAACTCCTCGCGGTAGGTAGCCGACCAGGGTACTTTCACCCCGGCCACGGTGAGCTGGTGCCGCTCAATTTTTTCTACAAAATCCAGCGAAACCACGTACGACTTATGCACCCGTACAAACCGCTCCGCCGGAAGCCGCTGCAAGGCTTCGGTGAGGGTCATGCGGGTCAGGGTAGTTTGGTGGGTTTCGTAAAAAGTCAGGTAGTTGTCGTCGGCTTTCAGGTACCGCAGCGCCGCCAGGTCCACCCGCACCCAGTCGTAGCCATCTTTCACAAAAAGGTACCTGCCCGCGGCCTCCAGCTGCTCCGATACCCGCCCGCAGGCCTGCAAAAAACGGCTGAGGCCAATGGGCTTGAGCAGGTAGTCGGTCGCGGCCAGCTCAAAACCCTCGACGGCGTAGTGGGGATACGCGGTGGTGAAAATAATGCGCGCCTGGGTACCTATTAGTCGCGCCACTTCCAGCCCCGAGAGGTCAGGCATTTCGATATCCAGGAAAACCAAATCCAGCGGGTGGCGCTGCAGGTAAGCCAGGGCTTCGGTGGCGCTGGTGAAGGTACCTTGCAGGTCCAGGTAAGGTACCTTGGCCGCGTGCGCGGCGATCACGCTCAGGCCAATGGGCTCGTCGTCGACGGCCACGCAACGGATTTTCCGAAGGGTACCTTCACTCACAGTAGCTGCTCGATTTGCTGGTATAATGCTTCTTGGTCGGACGGACGCCGCGCCTGGATCGTCACGATGCGGCCGTTTTTATCCACTAAGATATAGGATGGAAACTGGAAAGTACCCGTGGGGGCGTACATTTCGCGCAGGTACTTTTCCAGCTCCTTCCCGGCCAGGAGGTGCTCGCCCGTAAGCTGGTAGAAAGCGATGGTCTCGCGCCAGCGTTTTTCGGGCTGCGGGCTGTGCTCTACGGCCACGTACACAAAGTCGACGGGTTGGCCCTGAAAGCGCTCTTTTAGCTTCGGATTGTGGGCAAATTCGGCTCGGCACGGCCCGCACCAGGTACCCCACAGGTCAATATAAACGACCCGCCCCCGGTGGCGCGCCAGGATCGAGTCCAGCGAAGGTACCTGCGGCGATTCCGGTACAAACGAAATACCGGGCATATCCTGCTGGGCTTGGGCGACGCTAGCCAGGTAGGGCTTCATGTGGGTTTCTACTTCAGCCCGGTAGCTACTGTGGGGAAAGCGCCGGGTGAAATCGTCGTAGGCTTCCTGCAAGTACTCCAAGTCCCCCTGGTAGATACCGTGCACCAGGAAGGCGGCCAGGGCGCTTTCCAGCGCGCGCCCGCGCAGGCCGTAGTGCAGGGCCGTGTACTCCCAGTAGCGTCGGCCTTTTTGCCGTACGTCCTGGTTTACTTCCGCAAAGGGTTTCTTAAAAATGGTTTCGGCTAGTTGCCGGAACTCCTCCCGGGTGGCCGCCTGGTACTCCAGGTAGCGCGGGTAGTAGGCCAGGGTCGTTTGGTAGTGGTAGCTCTCCAGCGCCAGCGTATCCGACAAGTCCAGGCCCCGATGCGCTTCTACCAAAGTACCCCGCCAGGCTTCCTGCCCGTGCCGGGATAGGTTGCGGCCGGCCCAGACGCCATTTTTCCAGATCAAATCCCAGAGCTTGCTGGTGGCAAAGAAGCGAATCTCCGCCGCCGTAATGCGGCGGAAGGTACCTGACAGGGTACTTGAGGTACTTTCAAGTTGGCCCAGGGCTGCCCGCTGGTTCTGTTGGATGGTGGCCAGGATTTCGTCGGGGGCCGTGAGGGTATCGGTCCAGGTTTGTGGTTCAAGCCGGGAGAAAGTGAGCCCCAGGCGGCGGCGCAGCTCATTTTCTTGCCCCAAAGTACCCCCAAAATCGGTCGTTTTCAACGAATCTTGTGCATTGAGCCGAACGGAAAGCGACCGCCCCGGCTCGGCGTATAGGTGCAGCCGGGTACCGGCATAATCCAGAAAAATGGTCTGGGGTTTCGTCACGGGTACTTCCAGTGAAAATTGCCCCTGCGCGTCGGTTTTGATTTCCACGGAATTGGCCGGATAGTACCAGCAGTCGTAGGGTACATTTACTACCAAAAAAGTACCCGGCGGGCTCGAAAGTACCTGTCCCGAAAGCGTCATCTGCGCGCGCGCTACGGTAACCGCGCCAAGCGCGATCCCAAGAAGTAATAGTCGCATAAGTATAGATTAGTTAAGATTCTTGAAGCTGCATACGTAAGGCTACCCGGTAGTGTTCGGCGTCTTCGGTCAGGGTCAGCTGGTACCTACCAGGATAAAGTAGTTCCAGGCGCTTCTGCGTGTGGAGCAGGCCCGTCCCCTGCCCTTTTTGCCCAGCCCGGCTAGGCAGTACGCTGTTTTCCAGTAGAAAATCGAGTTGCCCGTTTTCAATCACTAAGCGGAGCGACACGAAGCACGGCTGGTCCATGCTGATGCCGTACTTAAAGGCATTTTCAATGAATGGAATCAGGAGCAAAGGTGCTATCAGGGCTGGCTTTCCGTCGGAGTGCAGTTGCGTGTCGACCCGGATCGCGTCCCGCTCGGGTAGGCGGAGACGCTGCAAACGCAGGTAGTCTTCCGTGAATTTTAGCTCCTCGGCCAGCGGCACGTAGTCTTGCTGCGCCTCCCGCAGGGTGTAGCGCATCAGGCTAGCCAATTGCTCGATGCTCTCGGCCGTACGCCCGGCTTGCTCATAGAGGGCCGTGCCGTAAATGCTGTTGAGAGTATTGAAGAAAAAGTGCGGATTTACCTGCTCCTTCAACGCCCGGAGCTCGGCCTCCGACCGGTGCATCCGCTGCTCGGCTTCCTGAATGCGCCGCTGAACCGCATCCCGCAGTAACGCATAGGCGCCGCTATACACGGCCAAAACCACGAAAGGCCCCAAAGTACCCCCGGGCTGCAGCCCCAACTTCCAGTGGTTGAACCAAACCAGCAGTACCTGAAACGCTACGCCCGTCAGCAACGCACTGCCCACAAAGTAGCGCAGCGGCCGCCGCCGGAAAACCACGTGGTAGTTGGCCTCCACCAGAAAAGTACCCACCAGCACCACCAGCCAAACTACCTGGTAGTAGTTGTGGTTGACGAAACGCTCCCACGGCGTGTAGGGGCTACCGTCTTCGTTAAAAATATATGGGCCGTTTTTTTGTACTTCGTACCCGTACGTGAGGGCGTCGTTGAGGGTAAGTACCACCCACACGGCCAGCGCGTGGAGCAGCCATTGCTGCCAAAAAGAGGGACGACGAATAGCAACTTTGAAACGCATGGGCTTGTTGTTTGTTTCAAAGTAACCGCTCCGCCGCGAGAGCTAAAAATAAAAGGGGTGAAAGTACCTGGATTTGGGGTGTAGGGGAACGTGATGCTATTACTATTCCCATACGGGAACGTTGCACGTGTTAAAAAAACGCTGTTTATCCAAGTACCACTGCTTCCCTTTATGTAAAATAGCTCTTCTATTTTACCATATAGTTGGTGTGATATTAGGCACTAATCGTGTATATTTGACATATAAGCCATTGAAGATCGACTAAAATATTTAGAAGGGCATTAGTATGGAACTACAGGAAAGAGCAATGCAGTACGTAGAAGAACAGATTCCTGAACTGGCTGAGCAAGCTACCCGGCAAGCCTTTTGGCACACGCTCGCTTCGGGTGATTCTGTTGTGGTTGCTCACGAAGGTAAACTCTGGGAGGTATTTCCTGACGGTAACCGGAAGTTTGTTAAAGACATTACCGCTCCTTCGTTCGTTCAAAAACGTCAATTTACGATTTCCTCCTAATGAGCGTCCGACGATTACGACTATTTGCCGGCCCCAATGGTTCGGGAAAAAGTACGATAAAGTCGGTCATTCCCCCTAATTTACTAGGCTACTATCTCAATCCTGATGAAATTGAAAAAGAAGTACAGAATCGAGGATTTTATGATCTACGTGAGCTGAATCTGACGATCACTCGGGAAGAGATAATTTCTTTTTTTGAAAAACATCCTTTGCTTAATCGTACGGAGGAAGCACATCTCATTGATAACATAACACTGGTTGAAGGTAACCTTATCAACTTTGGCGACGTGAGCTTTAATGCTTATCTAAGTGCTATTTTGACAGACTTTCTTCGACAACAATTCATCCTCCTTAAACAAAGCTTTACGTTTGAATCAGTAATGTCTTCTCCTGATAAGCTACGCACACTAGCTCAGGCACGCGCTTGTGGCTTTCGGACCTACCTGTATTATGTTGCAACGGAAGACCCATTGATTAATCTTAGCCGCATACGACACCGAGTGCGCATGGGAGGCCATGCCGTACCCGAAGAAAAAGTAATAGAGCGGTATTACCGCTCACTAGACTTGTTACTTGATGCCATCCGGCTGAGCAATAGGGCGTACATTTTTGATAATTCCGGCGATTCCAAAGTTTGGATAGCTGAAGTAGCAGAAAGTTCTTCTTTGGAATTAAAAACCGATCAAGTACCTGCTTGGGTAAAACGGTATATTCTGGATAAGCTCTGAGCAAGGATAGTGCTGGTTTTGTAACTGTACAAGCTGTTGGAAAGAGATTAATCATTAAAAAACCGCCGGTACCTATGCCCAGGTACCGGCGATGCGGCAAAAATAACCAACTACCTTCTTACTACTTCACAATCGTCAGTTGATCTTTTACGTTTCCTTCGGGGTCCAGGCAGCGGTATTCGAGCTTGTTGCCCGTGATCCGGAGGTGCTGGTAGAGCGGGCCGTCGGGGTACCTTACCAGGGCGTACTCTTCGGCGGGCCAGGTATCCTGCTTGCCTTCGATACTAATTGACATAGTGTAAATGGTACCCTGCGCGGGCGAGGCCACGGCCTTTTGGGCGTGCATGGGCTTGGTACGTAGGTAGTAGTGCATGTGCCCACTCATGACCATGTCGACGTGGTACTTGTCGAACAAAGTACCCCACTCGGCCACGATCTCGTCGTAAGGCTCCACGAAGTTGTAGGGCGGAAAGTGCAGCATCACAAACTTCCACTGGGCCTTCGAGTCGCGCAGCTGTTTTTCCATCCAGGCCGTTTGGGCCGCGATGGGCTGCGTCACGTCCATCATCAGGTAGAGAGCGTTTTGATAGGTAAAGGCGTAGGTCATTTCCGCAGGTACCTGCTCGGGGCCGTTGGTAGGCAGGCTGAATTGTTCGCGGTACATCCAGGCACCGAGGCCGTCCTGGCTGTCGTGGTTGCCCGGAATGGGCATCAGCGGCCGGGACCAGAACACCTCGCCCGAGTACTGAAAAAGCTCGTCCCACTCGTCGCGGTTCAGACCGGTACTCACCAGGTCGCCCACAATAGAGAAGAAGGCCGTTTCGGGATGGCGCTGGAAGGCTTTCTGGGCCATAGCACCCCACACGGGCGACTTGTGCGTATCGCCAAACCAGATGAACGAAAACGGCTCCGAAGTACCCTGAGCAGCCGTTTTGAAAGAGGCCGTTTCCGACCACTCGCCTTGTTTGCTTCCTACGCGGTAGTGGTAGGTCGTGCCGGGCGTCAGGTTTTTGAGCTGGGCCGTAAAGCGGTGTACGTAGCGGTCGTTGCGCAGGAGGCGGTCTTCCATTTTGTACACCGCCGCCGACGTACGTAGGGTGTCGGAGGTACCTTCGAGCCAGTAAAGTACCTCGCCATCGGCCACGGAAGGGTGGGTACGCCACTGCACGGCCACGGTACGGGCCGGGTCGTCGCTCCAGCTGAGGAGCACCTGGTCGGGTCGGGCGGAGGAGGGGTACTTGGTTTCGCGGAAGGCACCTACTACGTGCGCTTCGCGGGCGCGGCCCCGGATGGTCGTAAAGAGCGTATGCCCCACCAGCGGCTCGGGTACTTCGGTGAGCACGAGCTCGTCCCAATCGTGGTAGGTAAAGGCGCCCAGCCGCATGGTATCCAGGTGCTGGTTTTCGGGAAAAATACCGGAGATCTTCACCGCGCCACCCGAGGTACTTTGGGGCCCCACCGTGATGAAGTACACCGGGCGGTGCTTGTCGAAGCCGTTGATCCCCAGCTTCACGCTTCCTTTTTCAAAATTCTTTTGCCAAACTTCGTAGGTGTACTCTTCATTCCGAACGACCATGTCGGTTTTCTGAAAACCGCTTTCGGGCAGCCAGAACGGTACTACCTTTTGGTCTACATGCCGCATGAGCGACACCGTTACGGGCTGGTCTACCTCGAAGGTCCAGTAGCGGGTGGCCAGTACTTTTTTCTCCTCGGCGGTCAGGGTAGCGAGCAGGTACGCCTGGCTGATCGTATCGAGCTGCGCGGGCGTGAGGGATTCGTAGAGCCGTGTCACGACGGCGTCCATGACGTCTTTGACGGTACTTCCCGAGGGGGCAGAGGGGGTTTGGCAGGCTGTTAAGTACAGTAAGCCCAGCGCCACGAGCGCAAAGTACCCTTTCCCCATTTTTTGATTTTTATTCATCCTTTCTTTTACTAGGTCCATCTACTTTTAAAATATACTATAACGACCTTAATTTCAGTCAAATAATTAATGATCAACGGTTTTAAAAAATTTAGAGACGGGTAGACATCGCCCCCGTCTCTAAATAAACTAACCTAATCAATCTATTTATCTATCCATTACCAAGGTTTGTTGGTACCTTGTACAATCCAGGGCTTCGACCACTGGCTGTTCTTGCCGCGTAGTACCGAGTAAGGAGTATCCTGGAGGGCGCTCACGGCGCTTTTGTAATTGTTGTTGTTAAAATTCTGCTCGTTGTCGCCGTAGATAAAGCGCACTGGCAACACCGGCTGGGGAGAGGCGGGTCCGGCCGTAAGGGCAGGCAGCCCCGTACGGCGGTAGTCAAACCACGCTTCCGTAGCGGCCGTCCAGCTGGCAATCCACTTTTGCTCCATCACTTGCGCCAAAGTACCTTTGTAGGCTACCGCTTCCTGCTTGATGAAGGCGTCGTACTGGCCACCTACTCCCCAGGCATCCAGAGAGTTTTTGATACCGGCGTAGTAGTGCGCCTGCCCATTTCCAACCGACCAACCCTTCAGGGCGGCCTCGGCCAGGATAAACGAAGCCTCGGCGGCCGATGCCAGACGAGCTTTCAGAATGCCTCCGCTGCTGTTGCGGTATACATTAGAAAGCTGCGAAACGTGCTGGTTCTCGACCGTTTGTCCCGGCGTCGGGTTGTAGTTGTACTCCGAAGGATCGAGCAAGCCCGCGGGCAAGCCTACGTACTCGCTGGTGTCCAGCCGCAGCGTAGCCGGGATCAGGTTAGGATTGAAGTGGCGGGTAAACTTGTGCCCCAGCGCCTTCTGAGCCCGAAACTGGGTGTCCGTCAGGAATTTTACTCCGTTTTGAACAACCCCATCTTTACGAATGAAATCGTCGATGGCCACGGTGAGCGTAGGATCTGCTACCCATTGTACGTGCACCGTCGAAAACCATACGGTAAGCCGAGGGTCTTTGCTGGGTACCAGTTTGTCCAATAGCGTTTTAGCGGGTTTGATCCTTCTCCAGTTGGATTCGGTCAGGTCAAAAGCAACGGTTTCGGGCCAGGAGTTGGCACTGTTAGCCCCAATGTAGTTCATAACCGCATCTTCGGCCGCCGTTTTGATGTAGATCCCGGAGCTATAGATGCTCTCGATACCCGCCTTCGCTACATCCGGCTTCTTAGCGGAAATACGCATGTAGTACCGGAGCAACAGGGAGTTGGCAAATTTCTGCCACTTGGCCGGGTCACCGGCGTAGTATACATCGTAGTTGTTGATCACGCCGGTTTTGTCGCCCGTCGCAAAGAGGGCCGAGGCAGCCTTCAGATCCTCGATGATTCCGCTATAGATCACCTCCTGGCTATCAAAAGTAGGCGTCAGGAACTCATTCGACTCTCCTCCGCGAACGGCCGTGGTGTAGGGTGCATCTCCCCACAGGTCCGTTACGGTTCCGAAGATAAAGGCCTTCATGGTGAGGGCTACTCCTTCGTGGAATTTGAAACCTAGCTCCTTGGCTCGCTTTTGCAGAAAATTATTATTGCGCTGCATGCCGTACCAGCCGTTCCAGTCGCGCGGGGACCAGTCGTAGCTATTGTGGCCCGTAAACCAGCCATCTTTCTGGGTATGCTGCATGGTACCTCCCACATCACCGTAGCCCAGGCCCAGGTATTCTTTGGCGGCTTCGGTCATGACAGTTGGCATGAGTTGGTTGGGATTGGCCGACGCAGGGTCTATCCCATTGGGATTTTCGTTGAGCTCGGTCAGGTGATCGCCACAGGAAGTAGCTATCAGCAGCACGCCCGCGAAAATCGTCTTGGTTGCTAATTTAAGTAGGTTCATTTTTTATAAGATTATAATTTTTTCAGTGTCTTATAAAGAGAAATTCAATTTAAATCCAACGGGAACCGTCCAGGGCATTACGTTCTGGAGTTCGATACCCTGCCGGAAGCGTCCGCCGTCAGCTTGGAAGGCCCGCTCAGGATCGATACCAATTTTGGCCGCGGTCCACAGAACAATGTTCCGGCTGAATACAGAGATGTTGGCGTTACGAATACCCGCAAAGTTGGGCAGATCGTAGCCAAATGATATTTCTCTCAGCTTCAGGAACGAGGCGTCGAAGGTAACCTGTTGGTTGAAGCTCCAGGCGAACTGGTTGGAAGCAGGGCGAACCATCGTGCCAGCTCCTCCCAGGTGCTCTACAAAACTACCATCGGGCATTTGAATCACGCCCGGGATGAACACGCCGTCGTATTCAAGGATACCATCTCCGTTGGAATCGAAACCAATACCACCCGTAGCCTGGGTATACCCACCTACCCGGGGGAAGTTACCATTCTGAGGAATGATGTATTTTTCGGGATCGGATTTGAGCAAAGCCACCAGTTGATCCTGCGTGTACAGCCCGCCGGGGGTCATCTTGTCGATCTGCAGCTGCGACTTCCAGTCGGAGCCACCGTAGCGGTAGGTGTAAGACTGGAACTGCCCGCCAAACCGCCAGTCGAAGCTGGCGTTCAGGGTAAAGCGCTTGTACGAAACGGACGTTTGGGCACCCATTAGGAAGCGAGGATTGAAGTTACCTACCTTCACGCGGTCATCGCGGTCGTTGGCGGCAATCCATGACCCAGCTGCCGAAAGAATGGGCCAGCGGTAGTAAGGAGAGGCCGGATCTTTCACGTATGCAAAGCCCCGGCTGTAAATATTTCCGATCTCTTCGCCTACGCGGGTAAAGGCCCCGCCGTTGTTGTCATCCCACAGTTGGTAGAAATCCATGCCATCCGCCAATGCCTTAATCGTGGTGCGGTTGCGCGTGAAGTTCACGTTTACGTCTACGTTCCAGCCGTTACGATCCCGGACAGGGCTGGTACCCAGCACCAGTTCCCAGCCGCGGCTCGCGAGCAAACCGGCGTTGATCTTCTTGCTGTTATATCCCGAAGAAGCGGGCGTGGTGATGTCCAGAATCTGGTTCTGATTTTCTACGTAGTAGTACGTACCTTCAAAACGCAGGCGGTTATCAAAGAGATTCAGGTCAATGCCTAACTCGGTAGACGTAGCGATCTCGGGCAATAGCTGCGGGTTCAGCAAAGTACCGGGTAGGCTCGTAGTAATAAGGCTTCCCCAGCTACCCGTGCCCAGGATAGGGTTCAGTTGGTATGGACTCGTGTCATTACCTACCTGCGCCCAACCGGCCCTTACTTTCAGGAGCGATATTTCCTGAGGTAAATTAAAGGTGTAGTTAGCCAACCAGCTTAGTGAAGCCGACGGATAGAAGTAGGAGCGGTTGTTGATAGGCAGGGTACTTGACCAGTCGTTCCGGGCGGTTAGGTCCAGATAGAGCATATCTTTGAAGCCGATCGAAGCATTTCCCAAGAGGCTGTAGATACCCTTGCGGTCGGCGTAGTTGCTTACTTGCAGGTTGGTTCCCCCTTCACCAGCGCGGGCAATGTTGCTTACCCGGTAGATGCCGGGGATCGTCAGACCGCCGCTGCCACTCCCAATGAACGCATCTTGGTACGACTGCTGCATGTAGTTACCTCCACCGGATATGCTCACGTCAAAGTCACCTACTTTTTTCTTGTAGGTTAACAGGAAGTCGGCATTGCTTTCCTGGCGGGTAATGTCTTGTAGAAAGTACCCCCCAAACTGAGCGCGCGAGTAGCTCCAGGGAATTTTGGTTTCGCGCTTTTCGATGAATATATCGTGCATTCCGCGTACGTAAGCCGAGAGCTCCGGCGTAATCTGCCAGTCTACTTTGATGTTTCCGAAAGCCCGGTCCCGATTAAATCCGTTGTTGATGCCATAGGCCAGGAAGTAGGGGTTGTCGCCGTTGGTAGCGGGACGACGTTGCTGAATCCCTTCCTGGCCCGGCAGCCAGTAATCCTGCAAATCCTGAACGTTCACGTGCGGCCAGATGTACACTGCCTCCAAGGGGTTGGCTCCGCGATTGGCCGTTGAGGGACGGTTGTCCGAGTTAGACCGGATGAAGTTCAGGTTGGAGCTTACTTTGACGTTGCTACGGATGTCGTAGGTCGTAGCCAAAGACAAGCTATTCCGGCTCAGGTCGGAGTTCGGGATGAGTCCCTGGTTTTTCATCAGGTTGTAAGACAAGCGGTAGGTACCTTTATCGCTCGAGCCCGAAATGGCCAGGTTGTTGGTAGAGGTAATTCCCGTTTGCAGGAAGTTCTTCATGTTGTCGGGGTAGGCACGCAGCTCCGTCGCGATCTTGTTACCGTTGGCATCTACCGGGCTATTCCACTGTACGGCCGTATTGCCCACGTTCAGCTCGGGGCCCGCCCAGTAGGCCGAGGTTTCGTCGAGCCGTGAGGTGCGGCTACCGCTGCCGTACTTGTAGTGAAAGTCGAGGTACCGGTAGGGCATCTCAAATACGTTGCTCGTAGAAAACGACAAGCCCATACCCCGGCCTTTTACCCCTTTTTTGGTCGTGATCAGGATCACCCCGTTACCGGCCCGTGAGCCGTAGAGTGCCGCCGCGCTGGGGCCTTTCAGTACCGAGATCGACTCCACGTCGTCGGGGTTGATGTCCGAGATGGCGTTTCCGTAGTCTACGTTATTCCGGTCACCCATCTGACGAAGGTTGTTCAGCGCATTGGCTACCGGTACCCCGTCAATGACGAACAAGGGCTGGTTGTCGCTGCTCAGTGAGGTAGCGCCCCGGATGATCACGCTCACCGAAGACCCCACGCCGGAAGTCTGATTGATCTGCACCCCCGCTACGCGTCCCGAAAGGGCGTTCATGACGTTTTCCTGGGGTACATTTACGAGGTCTTTACCGTTGACCTGACCAATGGAATAGCCCAGTGATTTTTTATCTCTGCTAATTCCCAAGGCCGTTACTACCGCCTCCTGGAGGGTTTCGGCGCTTTCTTCCAGCGAAATATTAATGACGCTCTGGGTACCTACGGTGATTTCCTGCGACTGGTAACCAATGTAGGAAAACACCAGCACCGTGGTGGCACTGGGCGCATCAATGGAAAAATTACCCGAAGCATCCGTGGAAGTACCCGTCTGGGTACCTTTTACTACTACGTTGACACCCGGCATACCACCGCCGTCGGCCGCCGAAGTGACTCTCCCGGTAACAACCCGGGCTACCTGGCTCGTCTCCGCCGACGCTTTCTTTTCCGCGTCGGTCCGTTTTTTATCCAGTTCGCTCGTGAAGGGGGTACTTGCCCACACCGAAGTAGAGCATACCCCCGCGGCCAACGAAAAAGCCAACAGGCGCTTTAACGTTTGTCGGAAAAATGGGTTTGATTTCATAGTGTACATCATAATTAAGGTAGTGATCTTTTCATTTGTGTTTGAGTTAGCATTTGTATTCTTCATTGGTCATCTAGGAGGTATTACCGGGGGTTTTCATGGTTCTTTATGTTAAGTCAATCTCTGTGCATGGGTACTTTATGGGTCTGGGGTGGTTAGCGTTTGTTTTTATTAAAATGGAAAAAGCCTGAGCGGGTACGAAGCGGAGGTTAGCGGTAGGTACTTCATGCTCGCAGGGCTGTGTTTTTTTACCAAGACCAAGCCACCAGGAACGAAGGTACTTTGAGCTGGGATAGCCAGGTACCCCAACCCCGCCGAGGGTACCTTAGCGAAAACTTGGTCGTTCGGTTTCGCTCCTGTGGGTTTGGCCCTTCGGGGCTGTCCTCTTTTTTGGGCTCAGGTACCTCTTCATTTTCTTGCTCACTCAGCAGTTGGTTGAAATAGTTCTCAAGTACGTGGGAGTATTCCTCATTCATTTCGTCCTGGCCCATGTTGTCCAGCAATTCGTCAAGCTCGCGGCGTGACAGCCTATTGTCAATAAGCTTGTTGAGTAAATATTCAGCCCGCGAGCGCGCCATAGCTTCGTCTTAAATGGTTAACCACCTATCATACTGCCACCTATCTGGAAAAGGCTACTCGTATTTTTCTTTTTTTCATAATTAACATTTACATAATACCGTACAACTGGTGACATCCTAAAACGCCCAGACGGCACCGGGCTAAGTCCGGTGCCGTCTGGGCGGGAATGCGAAAAAGAAAGGAGACCTACTTACGCAGAAATACCTCTTTGCGGTCGGTCACGAAGGTTTGGGTACTTACGGTGTACTCGCCTCCGTTGGGGTCTTTGTATTTCAAATCTACGTAAAAGGCCCGGTAGCCGCTGGCCGGGAAGGTATCGTCCACGACGATCTTCGCGCTGTTTTTTACCACCACCGGTTTGGCGGTCCAGTTTTCGTTGCGGAAATCCCGGTCCGTTGAGTTGGCCGACCAGATCGTGGCCTCCACCAAATCCTTGGCTTCGGGGTTGATGGTCAGCTGCACGCCTTTTTTGGTGGAGGTGGCCTTCCAGGTACTTACGGGGTACTTTTGGTTTTGCAAGGTCGTACCAAAGAAAGCACTCAGGGCTTCCAGCGCCTGCTTGCCCCCGCCCAGGTCGTGGCCAGCGTTGGGTACGTAGTGGATCATGTTCTGGCCGGGGATGTCGTCGAAGTAGTGCTTGATGGCGTCGACGGTCCAGTACTCGTCATTGGTACCAATGAAGATCAGCTTGGGCATGGTGAGCTTGGCGCGGTAGGCGTACGGGTCGATCATGGTATTGATGGCCTGCCCCTGGGCGGTTTTGGCGCTCTGCGGAATGCCCAGCTGCACGTAGTCGTTGATCTGCTCGCTGTACTCGCCGTAGGTCGTGAGCTGGTACTCCAGGTTGGTGGGCATGTTCAGGATGTCAATCACCATGGGGCCGATGGCCTTCACGCGCTTGTCGTCGATGGCCCCGGAGAGCCAGGTGGTCCAGCCGCGCTTGGAGGCACCCGAAATCACAAAGCCGTTTACCTTGTGCTGTAGCTTTTGCTGCGCAAACTCCTGCACGGCGTCCATGGCCTTCACGGCACTCTTCACCATCGGGAAGAGCAACGGCCAGGTGTAATCGCCGTCCTGCTTAAACTGGTGCAGCGTGTAGGAGATCAGCGCGTCTTCGGTCAGATCGCCGTACAGCGGCTGGTTGGGCGTTTGCTTGAGCAGGGCCACGATCGCCTTGTTTTTGGAGGCCATCGCCGCCAGGCTCGGCCACAGCTTGTCGCTCTTGCTCCAGTTGGGTTGCTCGTCTTTGTTGGAGCCGCCGGTAATAAACAGCAACGCGCCGTCGTGCTTGTTTTCGCTGGGCACGAAGATTGTCAGCTGGTGGCGCCAGGTGTGCTCGCGCCACTTCTGGGAGGTCAGCAGCAGGTTGTAGCCCGTCACGCCGTCGGCCGTGAAGGAGTCTTTCAGCTCCCAGCGGTAGGTTTTGTCGCCGTTGTCAAGGTAGCTTTTCAAGGCCGTTTCGGGCGTGACTGACGACTGGGCGTGGCTGGTCAGTAGGGTAAAAAAGAAACAAGTTGTACAGAGCACAACGATACTTAGCACTTTACTTTTCATTAGCATTGCTGGTTTTTAGTGAATTGGATTGGTGAATGGTTTGGATTTATACTTCACGGATAAAGTCCCTATTTTTTAGTCAGGGCAGCTTCCTCCGGCTTGGGACTTTCCTTGACGAGCTTCAGCGCCTGCTCCATGTATAGTTCGCCCGTCATTTCGCCCAGGCTGGTACGGCTCACGTAGTCGTAGCGCTTAAAGCTGTTGTAATCTACCTTGGTGAGCATGTAGCCGAAGGCGTCGTTGGTGAGCCCAAACAGAAAGGGGTACTTGGTAGGCATGTGGCGCTTCACGTAGTAGCCAATGTTGGGCAGGGCCTCGCCCGGAATGGTCAGGATCTGGGCCGGGCCAATGTTGAGCAGATTGAGCTGCGTCACGGCCCGGTCGGTGGTGGTCATGTCGTACTTGAGGGGCGAGTTTTTCAGGATGTACTTCATGATGTCGGACTCGATCGGGAACTCAATCTTGCGGGCCGTGCAGTACACCGCGGGGTTGGGAAGTACCTCCGCGTCTTTTACGAGGCGCAGGGCTTCGTCGGCCAGGAGCTCCCCGATCCGGATGCATTCTTCCCAGGTGTTGGCTTCGGTACCGGCTTCCCGCCGAGTGTCGGCGGTCACCATACCGCCCTGCGCGCCGTTCATGAAGAGCGCCATCCCCCCTACCTGCTTCTCGATGCGGTCGTAGAGCGGCCCGCACAAATCGGGGCTCAGGATCCCCCGCCCGGCTCCGATCACCTCCGGATGCACGGCGTAGTTCACCAGCGTGGCGATGGTCTGTCCTTTCCGGCTGCCGCTGGTGGCCAGGGCCTGAAGTACCCCGCAGCGCGGGTCGTAGAGCTCGGGCGCGTAGTAGTTGTAGGCAATCTTGCCCTTGGCCTCGCCCATAGCTACTTTGAGCGAAGCCGGTTCTAGCTTCGCCACGGCCTCGTTGACGGCTTCAGCTACCTGCTTTACGCACCAGTCGAGGTAATTGAGGTCGGCCAGGGACTTGCCCGTTTGGTCCGGAAAGCCGTAGGCGTCGGGTCCGCTGTGGGTGTGGGTGGCCCCGATCAGGATGTTTTCCGGCGCGATGCCCTTGATCAAAGCCCGCGAGCGGTTGCCCAGCGCCGACGGCCAGCCCAGGTTGTCGATGCCCACAATGGCTACCCGGTTACCGCCGTTTTCGAGCACCAGCGCCCGCACAAAGAGGTCGCCCTTTTTTTCCTGGGCCGCCTTAGGGGTACCTATACCGCCCGAAACCGGCAGCAACGGATTGGGGGTAATGACCCGCAAAGCAGCTCCGGCCCGGAAGGTTTGGGCGTAGGAAGAAGTACCTGCCACACTGAGCAAAAGCAGGAAGACGAGGAGGTTTTTTTTCATAAGGGTTATAGTAAGAAGGGCGGAACGCGTTCCGCCCTTCGGCTTTAAATGGACTGAAAAACAAGGCTAACTACCAAGGCTTGGTGGTGCCTTGAAGTACCCACGGCTTGGACCAGGGGCTGTTCTTGCCGTCGGCCTCGGAGTAGGTGGTCGTTTGGATGCGGTTGAGGGCAGCATCGACGTTATCCCGGTTCAGGTTCCGCTCATCCAGCATGTAATAAAACCGGACGGGTAGTACCGGCCGCTTGGCCTGAGGGCCCGCCTTTAGCTCCGGATAGCCCGTACGACGGTAGTCAAACCAGGCCTCGGTAGCGGCGGTCCAGCTGGCAATCCATTTTTGCTCAATGATTTGCTTCAAGGTACCTTCATAAGCTACCCCTGGGTTTGCAATGTAGGTAGCATAGCCACCACCCACGCCCCAGGTATCCAGTGAGGCCTTTACTCCCGCCTCGTAGTGCGTTTTGGCGTCGCCCACGGCCCAGCCTTTCAGCGCTGCTTCGGCCAGGATAAACCGTACCTCCGCCGCCGACATCAGCCGGGCTCTTAGCAAAGGCCCTTTGGCTTGCCGGTAGATGTCGTTCAGCCACGACACGTGCGGATTATTGGCGGCCTGCTCGGCCGTCGGGCTCAGGTTGTAGGTAGGCCCGCCGATGATCGCCGTGGGCAAGCCCACGTACTCGGGATGGGTATTTACGTCTCGGCCCGCTACTTTATCAGGCGAAAGGTACCTTTTCCCACCTTCGATTCGGTCGGTGCCTGCTGGCAGCGAGGCGTCTACCACCAGCGGGATCTGTACTTTATTGGCCCAAACCGTAATCCGGGGGTCTTTGAAAGCCAGTAATTTATCCACGAGCGTAGCGGCCATTTTGAGGCGACGGTAGTTGCTGGCACCGGCATCGTAGACTGTATTGGCGGGCCAGGAATCCTCGTTGCTGTTACCAGCAAAAGGCATGGCGGCGTCGTCGGCGATGGCCGTGATGATGGGGTACTGCGCGGCATTGGCCATGATTTTTTCGATACCCGCTTTGGCTTCGGCGGGTTTCTTGCTCGAGATACGCATGTAGTAGCGTAGCATCAGCGAGTTAGCCAGTCTTCTCCATTTCATCGGATTGCCTGCGTAGTACACATCAGCCGTACCCACGGCGCCGGTGTATTCGGCGGCATTTTTGGAAAGCAGCGTATTGGCTTTTTCCAGATCCGCCAGAATCCCCATGTAGATCGTCTCCTGGGAGTCGAAGGCGGGGAAGGTATTGGCTGTGCCCCCTTCAGCCCCTTTCAGAGCGCTGGTATAGGGGGCATCGCCCCAGAGGTCGGTGATGAGGCCAAATACCATGGATTTCATCACCAGCGAAATACCCTGGTGCAATTCAAAGTTCAGCTCCACGGCCCGGTCGTAGACGTACTGGTTGTTGCGCAGGATGTCGTAGTAGCCCGCCCAGCTTTGGCTGCCGCCCCAGTCGTATTCGTTGTGGCCGCCTACCCAGCCGTCTTTCTGGGTATGTTGCATCACGCCCGCAATGTCCTGGTAGCCCAGGTTCACGAAGGCTTTGCCGGTTTCGGTAAGTACCGTAGAAAGTACCAGGTTGGGATTGGCCGTTTCCGGGTTCACTCCGTTGGGATTCTCGTTCAGCTCGGTCAGATCCTTGCAGGAGAGTACCGTGCAGGAGAGGACGACCAGGCAGGCCAGAAATTTATACGTGCTAATTTTCATCTTGTTTGGTAGTTAAAAAGCCTTAAAATGTTAACCCAACTTTGAAACCGATGGGGATAACCCAGGGATTAACGTTGTAACGTTCAATTCCTTGCTTAAACTGGGTACCTCCACCCTGCACGCCCGACTCCAGCTGGAAGGCCGTTTCGGGGTCGATGTTGATTTTGGCGGCGGTCCAGAGAATGATGTTCCGGCTGTATACGGCTACGCTGGCGTTTTGCATCCCTAATTTCTTCACCAGGCCCTGGGGCAAATCGTAGCCAAACGAGATCTCGCGGAGCTTCAGGTAAGAAGCATCGTAGAGGAAAGCCCGCGTAAACGACCAGGCCGTACTACCCGCAAAGGGAAGGATGGTTGTTCCGGGTCCGCCCAGGTTTTCTTTGAAGCCCGTCGGGTTGCCGTTGGCGTCGTAGCCGGTCGCGATTACGCCGGGGATGAATACCCCACCGTGGGGCAGCGTGTAGGGGCCGTACTTGAAGGGGTACCCGCCATCTTCCGGCGTGGGGCCACCCACCAGCGGGAAGTAATTGCCGTTGATCTTGATCAACTCCTCCTGGTTGGCCACCAGGTAGTCGCGCAGGGCTTGACCTTCCAGGCCGTTCGGGTTGATGAGCTTATCCAGGAATAGCTGTGACCGGCCGTTTTCTTCGCCGTAACGGTAGGTCTGCGACACGAAGTCGCCCCCGTTGCGCCAGTCAAAAGACATGCCCAGGCTGAATCCTTTGTAGGACAGCGTCGTTTGCATGCCCATGATAAATTTAGGGTTGAAGTTCCCGATCTTGTTGCGGGTATTGATGGCGTCGATCGACTGCCACTTACCGGTTTGATCCAGGATTGGGTAGCCAAAGTAGGGCGACTCTCTGTCGGTCACGGTTATGATCTGGGCGTCGTAGATGTCGCCGATCTCCTCACCCACGTAGGTCCAGGCTCCACCTTTGGCGTCGGTCCAGAGGGTGTAGTAGGGCAGGTCGTCCGAAAGCTCCTTGATGGTGGTCCGGTTGCGGGTCAGGTTGGTATTGATGTCCCACCGCCA
Source organism: Rhabdobacter roseus (assembly GCF_014202275.1). Classification (GTDB taxonomy): domain Bacteria; phylum Bacteroidota; class Bacteroidia; order Cytophagales; family Spirosomataceae; genus Rhabdobacter; species Rhabdobacter roseus. The sequence continues at coordinate 292,206 of NZ_JACHGF010000003.1, forward strand.
GTTGTTGCGTTGCAGCGGGGTACCTCCCAGCGAGAATTCAAGCCCTTTGCTCACCAATAGTCCGGCGTTGATATTCTTGGACGTATAGCCCGACGAAGGCGGCAGCTTGGCGCTCAGGATCTGGTTGCGGTTCTCTACCATGTAGTAGGTACCTGCAAAGCGCAAACGGTTGTTGAACAGGTTCAGGTCCAGACCGGCTTCGTACGAAGTAACGATCTCGGGCTTGAGGTCGGAGATCAGCAAGGTACCGGGCGTCGTCAGACGAGGTACGCCATCCCAGGCTCCGGCGTTGCCCAAGGTACCCAGCAGCATGTACGGGTTGGCGTCGTTACCTACCTGCGCTATGCCTCCGCGGAGTTTAAACAGACTCACGTAGTTGGTCATCGGGATCATTTCGTTCAGCACCACGCTCAGCGAGGCCGAAGGATAGAAGTAGGAGCGGTTGGCAGCGGGCAAGGTACTTGACCAGTCGTTGCGGGCGGTTACGTCCAGGAAGATCATGTCCTTGAAGCCGATGTTGGCCAGTCCGTACGCACTGTAAATGGCCCGCTGGAACCAGGAGCTGTTGTAGTCCAGGTTGGCCGGGGCAATGTTCTGGATGGTATACACCCCCGGAACGATAAGTCCCGTTCCACCTCGGGTCGCGTTTACTACGTTCGTTCCTTTTTGGTAGCGGGCGTTTCCACCGGCCGAGAGCGAAATACTAAAATCGTTGAAATCCTTTTGGTAGGTACCTAGGAAATCGGCGTTGCTTTCAAAATTACCAATGTTGATAATGCCGTAGGCTCCGCGCGGATCGTTGGTGTAGCTGTTGGCGATCTTCATTTCGCGGCGCTCGTTGTAGGTATCCAGGGCGTAGCGTCCCATCAGGCTAAAGGCCGGCGTGATCTGCCAGTCGGCCCGAACGTTCCCAAACACCCGGTCGCGGTTGAAGCCGTTATTCACCTCGTTTGCCAGGAAGTAAGGGTTGTTGTAAACGCCTCTGAACTGCGATCGTTGCTGCAATCCTTCCTGGCCGGGAATCCAGTAGTCTTTCAGATCCAGAATATTGATGTGCGGCGAAACGTTGTAAGCCCACTCCAGGGGGTTAGCCCCGCGGTTACCGGCGGGCCGGTTGTTGGAGTTCGAGCGGCTGAGGTCAATGTTGCTGCTCACGCGTACTTTGTCGCTCACCTTTACCGAGGTATTCAGGTTCAGAGAGTTTCGGAACAAATCCGAGTTAGGGATGATCCCCGTATGCTGCATGTTGGAGTACGATAGCCGGTAGTTTACCTGCTCGGTGCTGTTGGCTATCGATACGCCGTTGGTGGTAGTGATGCCCGTCTGCACAAAATTCCTAACGTTGTCGGGGTGCGACACCAGCGGCATCCGAACAGGCTTGCCGTCGGGACCCAACGGGCTGTTCCACTGCACCTCTTCGTAGCCTCTATCCAGCTCAGCCCCGTAGGTGGCACCCACGTTTTCTTCGATTAGCTTCCCGAAGGGATTGGTGAGCGGATTGCCACTCACGGCGGGCGGAATGGCCGAAAACTGACCCGAACCAAACCGCGTCTGCCACTTCAGGAATTTAAAAGGTCGGTCAAAAACCGTGTTGGAATTCACATTTACCGTCATCTTTTTGGCCTTGGCACCGCTCTTGGTCGTGATCAGGACCACGCCATTACCCGCGCGCGAACCATATAATGCCGCGGCACTGGGACCTTTCAGAATGGAAATATTCTCGATGTCGTCAGGGTTGAGGTTCGAGATGGCGTTTCCGAAGTCGGCGCGGTTGTCATTTCCTACCTGGCTCACGTTGTTGAGCGTGTTGGCGATAGGTACCCCATCCACCACAAACAGGGGCTGGTTGTCGCTGCTCAGCGAGGTAGCGCCCCGGATCACCATGCTCACGGACGAGCCCGTGCCCCCGGTGGAGCTGATCGTGACGCCCGCTACTTTACCGGCCATGCCGTTCAGGACGTTTTCCTGCACCACGCGGTTCAGTTCCTTGCCGTCTACTTTTCCTACCGAGTACCCCAGCGACTTCTCCTCACGCTTGATGCCGAGGGCCGTCACAACGGCTTCCTGGAGGGTTTCTACACTTTCAACCAGCGCCATGTTGATGATCGACTGGTTTCCTACGGCTATTTCCTGAGTCTCGTAGCCGATGTACGAAAATACCAGTACCGGATTGGCCGTGCTCACCGTCAGGGTGTAGTTTCCGGAGGCGTCGGAGGTAGTTCCGATCTGCGTACCCTTCAGGATGACGTTCACCCCCGGCATGGGCGTGCCGTCGGTGCTGGACGTGATTTTCCCCGTTATTCTGCGGTCGTCGTTGACCGTACTGACCACGGTAGCCGACGGCCCGGATTTTACGCTGGAAGTAGTTGTACTATAAGTAGAACTACTTGCCTCGGCCTTAAATAAACACAGCCCTGAGACGAAGGCCAGCGTCATCAGACAGCGGGCTGCCTGATGTTGAGTAGAATTTTGTTTCATGCGCTTGGGTTTTTAGATAAAGGTCTTTGTGTGAGTGCTATACATAAACTATAAAATAATAATTAAATAATACTATTTTCATAAGGCAAGCTAGGGTTTATTTTACTGTTAGTAATTGATTACGTTTTTATAAATTTAGAAGATTTAAAAGAGAAGATAATTCAATTGAAAGTACCCGATTAACAATCAAAAGTAACTAAGTTAAAATTATTGCTTTGGCTGGTCTATTGCCAACCTTGACCTTCCCTGTTGTCCCCTTTTTCTTTCTTTAAGACACTTGTAACAAGTACCTTATCTTATCCCAGGACGAAGCTCCTCTTGTTACTCCCTGACACGCTCTACTTCTAAAGGAAGAAGAACCAAAGCGGCTTCCCCTCTTTCCTTTTTCAAATCCCGAATCACCCCTTTCCAGGCTCAGATTACGGATCCGTTATTTCTTATTTTATTGGCAGAAAAAACGCGTTTGCCTCCTATCTTTTTCCTCCCTTTTTACCAATCGAAAGATCAGTGGGTACTTTGCTTTACCTGGCATCTAAGCCTGGGTGGAAGTCATATCAATTGGCTGCGAAAGCGCCCCTTGTTCTGCCCTCTTTCCGGCTACTTGCTAGTAGGTACTTTAGGGTAAAGCCGCCTGTGGTCTATAAAACAAATGGTAAAATTCCCAGAACCCACGCCCTACCCAAAATCTGTTGTAACCGATTCAACCCGGGGTTACTACTTAGGCAAAATTCGCACGTTCGGCGAGCTCTCTTTTGTAGGTCTAAAAGAGCCGCAAAGCCGCCCGATAGTCCTCATAAGTACCCTGCTAATATAGTACAGGCTTAATTTTCAGCTAAATATACAAGGTATGCAAACATACTATTGCGCAGATTACGCAAAACAATCCTCATTCTGCGCACGCCTTGTCAGAATTAACGCTCAGGTAAAGCAGAGGCCATATTTTGTTAACCTACCAAAGTACCCACAGAAATATATATATAATTAATAGTACTATTTTTGCCCCATACGTACTACTGATGACATTCAAATTTTACTCAGGCTCAAAATTCTCCTCGCTTCCATGCAATCCAACGTATTGACCGAATTGTTTCTTCCCCTGGCCCTGGCCCTGATCATGCTGGGCATGGGGCTGTCGCTGGTTACCGCCGATTTCAAACGTATTGTGTTATACCCCAAAGCCGTAGCGCTCGGCATTCTGAATCAAATCGTGCTGTTGCCCATCATCGCCTGGCTCATTGTGCTGGCCTTTGGGCTTTCCAACGAGCTGGCGGTGGGTATCATTATTCTGGCGGCTTGCCCGGGCGGGCCTACTTCCAACCTCATCGCGCATCTTTCCCGGGGCGACACGGCGCTTTCCATTACGCTCACGGTGGTGTCCAGCGCCATTGCGGTTTTTACCATTCCGTTTCTGGTCAATCTGGCCATCCTGCATTTCATCCCCGACGGGCAAGAGCAGGTACTTCCTATTTTCAAGACCATCGTGTCCGTCATCATCATCACCATCATTCCGGTGGCCCTCGGGATGGGCATCCGCAGCCGCTTCCCGGCCTTTGCGGCCCGGCTGGAACGTCCTGTGCGCATCCTGTCGGCGGTCTTTCTGTTTTTGATCATCGGCGCGGCGCTGGCGAAGGAAAAAGAAAATCTGGGCGAATTTTTTCGGCTGGCCGGCCCGGCGACCCTCCTCCTTAACCTCCTCACGATGGGCGTAGGCTACGGCACGGCCCGCCTGGGCCAGCTAAGTACCAAGCAGAGCCTGACGATCGCCATCGAGTCGGGTATTCAGAATGGTACGCTGGGAATCGCCATTGCCTCTACCCTACTTCAAAACGCCGCCATGTCGGTACCCTCGGCCATTTACAGCCTCCTCATGTTCCTGACCAGCATTGGCATTATTCTACTGGGCAATAAAATCATCGACCAAAAAATACCTAGCGGGGCCGCCTAGGTGGGGCTGCCTAAGCGGGGCCGCTTAGGTGGGGCTGCCTAGGCGGGTGGGTACATTTTAACGAGCCAGCCGATCATCTTCATGGCTACGTCGGGCAGGGAGCGCGGGCTGAGCTCGTGCCGCTCGTTGGGGTAGAGCTCCAGCTGGGTCGGCACGCCCAGGGCCGTCAGCTTATCGTAAAGTACCTTTGATTGCTCCACGGGTACCAACTCATCGCTCTCGCCGTGGAACAGGATGGTCGGCACGGCCGTCTTTTTACTGAGGTGGTTGATGGGGCTGGCGTCCCGTACTATTTTGGCTTTGGGGTTAAACTCGCCCAGAAAACGGGCCGTGGAGTTATTGCCCGTGCCGTCGCCCTTTTTCTCCAGCAGGTCGGCCAGGTCGGTGGGTCCAAACAAGTCCACGACGGTCTTGACGTGCCGCTCCGGATCGTGCCCGTAGGCGTACAGCAGCGCCAGGTGCGCTCCGGCGCTCGCGCCGATCAGAGCCAGTTCCTGGCCACTGTAGCCATAGGTACCGGCCTGCCCACTAAGGAAGGCAATGGCTTTTTTGACGTCGTCGAGCTGGCTCGGAAACTGGTTGGTACCTTCGCGCACCAGGCGGTAGTTCATGGTCGCGACGGCGTAGTTATTCTGCCGTAATAAGGCAATAAACGCCTGGGGAAACTGCTCCTTACTACCCCGGCTCCACGAGCCGCCGTGAATGTAAAGTACCATTTTGGTAGCCGGGGAGTGGCCTTCGGGCAGGTAGATGTCCAGCAGGTTGGCTTTGCCGGGCGCATCGCCGTAGGGTACATTCAAAAACTCCTTGGGAGGTACTTTGCCTTGAGCCACGAAAGTACCCAGCAACAGGCTTACCAAAAGTACCCGGCTGAAAGCATTGAGAAAACAAACACGCTGACTAAACATAAGAAAGGGGATGATCGTACATTTTTGATGAAGTAATCCTGGGTATACATTACGAATGAGGCCTAGTGGCTATTTTATGCTAACCCATAAATATATATTCCCTACGAGACCAAACGGGAAAAGTACTACGGCAGGTACCTCGCTGGGAGCCCACGCAAATTTCCGGGCGTTTCAGTAGCCCTGAATACGCCAAAATCAGTATACTAGGGGGATCAGGGTACGTGCAGTGCTACCCTGGCTTTATCAATTTCTGGCTTACCGTATGACCCGCTTTTTCTCTTATAAACCAAGTACCTATTTCCTGGCCGTACCCTTGGCCCTGGCCGTAGCCGGACTTTTTTCCTCTTATAAAGTACCCTCGCCCCCCCAAGAGCCCGTCGACTACGTCGATCCTTTCCTGGGCACCGATTTTTACGGCCATACGTTTCCCGGCGCTACGTTGCCCTTCGGCATGGTGCAGCTCAGCCCCGACCACGGTACCCAGGGCTGGAACTACAGCGCGGGCTACAAATACGCCGACAGCTCCCTCATTGGTTTTAGCCACACGCACTTTAGCGGCGTGGGGATGAATTCGGGCGGGGATATTTTGGTGATGCCCACCGTGGGCGATAAAATTAAACTCACGCCCGGCACCAAAGAAAACCCCGACGCGGGTTACCGCTCGCGCTACGATAAGGACGAAGAAACGGCCACGCCGGGCTACTACGCCGTGCGCCTGAAAGACTACAACATCCGGGCCGAGCTCACCGCCACCCGGCGGGTAGGCATGCACCGCTATACCTTTCCTAAAGCCCGTAAGGCTACCATCTTGCTGGACATCGGCCACGAGATCGGGGGCGAAAGTACCAGCGGTTTCTCGCTCGTGAAAGTACCCAACGACTCCACCGTAGAAGGCTACAAGGACGCCAACGGCGTGATGGTTTACTTCGTGGCGCAGTTTAGCCGCCCCTTCGACTACTACGGCACCTGGGACTCCGACTACCAAACGCCCGAGTCGGGCGAGGGTTCCTGGCCGTACAAAAACGAAGAAACGGGCCTGAACGTGGGGGCTTTTGTGAGCTACGCGACCCGAAAAGACGAGCAGATTTTGGTGAAAGTAGGGATCTCGCACGTGAGCCTGGACGGCGCGCGTAAGAACCTGGCCGCCGAACTACCCCACTGGGATTTTGACAAAACCAAAACCCAGGCCCGCCAAACCTGGAACCAGGAGCTCCGGCGCATCAGCGTGCAAAGTACCTCCGAGGCCAAGAAGCAGATTTTCTATACGGCGCTCTACCGCAGCCTGCTGTCGCAATACATTGGGCAAGACGTGGACGGGCAGTACCTGGGCATGGACAAAAAGGTACATACGGCCGCCGGTCACGATTTTTATCCGTCGTTTTCGTGCTGGGACACCTACCGTACCGAGTACCCGCTGCTGACGCTCATGGCCCCCGAGCGCGTCAACGATATTGTAAAATCCATTGCGAATAAAACCAAGGAATACGGCTGGCTGCCCGCGCAGCACTTCCGCAACGAGTTTGGCCAGGGCATGGTGGGCGATCACCTGGTACCCGTGATCGTGGACGCCTACCTGAAAGGCTACCGCGACTGGGACGCCGAAGCGCTCTACCAGGCCATGCGCCGCAAGGCGCTAGAAGTACCTAAGCCTCCGCTCCCGACCTCGGCGGGCCGCTCGGGCCTGACCGACTACCTCAAGCTGGGCTACGCCCCCTGCGACGTGGTGACGGAGTCGGTACCGAACACCCTTGAGCTGGCCTACAACGACTGGTGCATTGGGCAGCTGGCCCAGGCACTGGGCAAAAAAGACGACGCGGCACTCTTCTTCCAGCGCGCGCTCAACTACCGTAACCTCTTCGACGCCAGCACGTCGTTTATGCGTCCCCGTAAGCGGGACGGCTCCTGGCTACCCGAGCTGGGCCAGCACGAGCAGGAGATCGTGAAGGCTGGGGAACATTCCTACTACCGCTACTTCGATCCGCTGCTGGTGGGCCGCCGCCCCAACCGTCACTATACCGAGTCGAACGCCTGGCAGTACCTGTGGTCGGTACAGCATGATCCCGTCGGGCTCGTCAAGCTCCTGGGCGGCAAAGAAGCCTTTACGCAGCGACTGGATGCTTTTTTTACCATGAGCGCTTCCATTACACCACCCAAGTACGTGGGCGTGGTAGGTACTTTGGGCCAATACGTACACGGCAACCAGCCCTCGCACCACGTAACCTACCTCTACAACTACGCGGGTGCCCCCTGGAAAACCCAGTACTGGGCGCGGGAGGTCATGGAACGCCTCTACCGCACGGGTCCCGGTGGCCTGTGCGGCAACGACGACATGGGCTCGCTCTCGTCCTGGTACGTACTCAGCAGCCTGGGGATCTACCCCGTCACGCCCGGAAGTACCTCCTACGCCATCGGGAGCCCGCTCTTCGACGAGGCCGAGGTAGCCGTAGCCCAGGGGAAGAAATTTAAAGTGATTGCCAAAAACAACCGCCCGCAGCACCGCTACATCCAGTCGGCTACGCTCAACGGCAAGCCTTTTAACCGCTGCTGGATCGAGCAGTCGGAGCTGGTAGCGGGCGGAGAGCTGGTGTTTGTGATGGGCCCCGAGCCCAACAAGTCGTGGGGCATAGGGGCCGACGCCCTTCCGTATTCGCTTTCTAAGTAAGATGTTTAGTACGTGCTTTATTTAAAAATGAGAATGTATAAGGCTATGCTCTTGGCGAAAAGTACCCTCCGGGCCGCTCTGTGGGCGCTGGTGGGCGGACTCGTGCTGGCCTGCCAAAGTACCCCGCCGGAACAGGAGGTAGCCGAAAGTACCTACCAGGACGTACCCTTTTGGCAGGAGTACCACGAGGCGTATCCCGTAGGAAGTACCCCCGAAGCCAACGACGTGCGCAGCATCGCCGTGGACCGACAGGGCCAGGTCTGGATCGCCACGGCGGCGGGGATTTTTGTCAAAAAAGAAACCGAAAGTACCTGGAGTTCGCCCTTTCAAGAGGGCGGCCGGGCCACTCCTGGCCCCGCTTACGTGGTGGCGGTAGATGCGCAGGACAACGTGTGGCTGGGTACCTGGGATGGCTTGTACAAGTACCACCGGGGTACTTTGGAGAAAATCGACGGACCGCTGGCCCCGATCTCCACCCTCTGCGTAGCGCCGGAAGGTACCTACGCGCTGGGCCCGCACGGGGTCTGGTTTTCGGCCGATGGGGATACTTTCACGAAGAAAAACTACGCCATGGCCCGCTCCATCCGCGACGCCCTTTCGGACCAGCACGGTGGCCTTTGGGTGGCGTCAGACGTAGGGCTGTACCACGTCACGGAGGCCGAAACTACCCTGTTTCGGGATACCACAGCCTTGCTGAGCGCCTACGTCAAAGGCATCGCGCTCGACGACCGGCAGCGGCTCTGGGCCGGGGGGCTGGGTGGGGTTTCGATTTTACAAAATCAAAAAAAAGCAGGTACCCTCACCACGGAGCAGGGCTTGCCCACGGCCTACGTCACCCGCGTACGGCGCGCGCCCCACGGCACGCTCTGGGTAGGTACCGAGGCTGGGGTGGTGCGCTACGATTCGGCCCAAAGTACCCCCTCGCTGCTCTTTAGCCGCCGCTGGCTGCTCCACGACCACGTCCACGACATCGCTTTCGACGCCCAGGGCAACGCCTGGGTGGCTACGGCCCGGGGTGTGAGTGCCATCAAGCGCCAACAAATGACGCTGGCGCAGAAAAACGACTACTTCCAGGAGGTACTTCTGAGGCGGCACATCCGCGCGCCCTGGATCGCGGGTCAGTGCCGCCTCACCACCCCCGGCGACACCACTACCTGGGTACCCGAAGACGACGATAACGACGGCGAGTACACGGGCAACTACCTGGCCATGGAGGCCTTTCGCTACGCCGTCACGAAGTCGCCCGAAGCCAGGGAAAACGCCCGCAAGGCCTTTGGCTTTCTGAAATTACTCCAGGAAGTAACAGGTACCGACGGCTTCTTTGCCCGGACCATCGTGCCCACCCACTGGACCGAGCTGCACGACGGCAACCGGACTTTCAGCCCTCAGCAACGCGCCGACGAGCTGGTGAAGGAGCCGCGCTTCAAGCCCGTCGAGACGCGCTGGCGGAAGTCCAAAGACGGGCAGTGGCTCTGGAAGGGCGACACCAGCAGCGACGAAATGTGCGGACATATGTTCGGGTACTTTTTCTACTACGAGCTCGCGGCCGACGAAGCCGAAAAAACCGCCGTGCGGCAGCACGTGGCCCGCATCGTGGACCACCTCATGGCCCACAACTACAACCTGACCGACGTCGACGGCCACCCTACCCGCTGGGGAGTGTGGTCGCCCGAGCAGCTCAACCGTGACCCCGAATGGGCTCCCGACCGCCACCAAAACGCCATGGAGCTGCTGGCCTTTCTGAAGCTGGCGCACTACCTCACCCAAGACGAAAAGTACCAACGAGAGTACCTGCGACTCATCGAACAAGAAAAGTACCTCGACCACATGGCCCAGGTACCCCAGCAAAACCCGGCCTGGTTTATCTACTTCGACGTGATGTTGCAGGCCTACGTGTACCCGCTGCTGATCAAGGGCGAGACCGATCCCGAGCGACTGGCTTTTTACCAAAAACACCTGGACGACTGGTTTGCGCGCCGCCGCGGCGACCACAACCCGCTCATCAATTTTATTTACAACTACTGCCGGGGTCAGAAGGCCGAACTACCCAACTCCATCGCCTTCCTGAAAGATACCCCGCTGGACCTTATCGACTGGCCCATCGACCACACCCGCCGCGAGGACGTCCGGATCGTGCGGAGGCCCGTGCTCGAAGACCTGCAGGTAGACCGGCTCCAGCCACCCAGCATCCGGATGACCGTGCGCTGGGACAAAAACCCCTGGACGGCCGCCGGGGGCGACCCCAGCCGGGAACGCGAGCCGGTATTCTGGCAACTACCCTACTGGATGGGCCGGTACCTGGGCATGATTCAGTAGCGCATTTCGAAAAGTACCCGAAAACGCATAAGCAGAAACAAACGAAGGTTGTCTTTTTATTCAATACGTACTTCAACAAAATAAAAACCATGAAAAAGGTACTTTTAACTACCCTCGCGCTGCTCAGCCTGGGCTACGCGCAGGCCCAAACCTACGCCGAGAAGCTCGGCTGGCCGAAGGGCACGAAGGTGGTCATCTTCCACGTCGACGACGCCGGGATGTCCTACTCCTCCAACCAGGGTACCATCAAGTCCATCGAGGGCGGGCTGGCTACCTCGTGCAGCATCATGATGCCCTGCCCCTGGGCGGGCGCTTTTACCAAGTACGTCCTGGAAAACAACAAAACGCCAGGCCGCCCGTTTATCGACGCGGGCCTGCACCTGACGCTCACCTCCGAGTGGAAGCAGTACCGCTGGCCGCCGCTGTCGGGCTTTATGCATAGCCACAGCCTCGTCGACGACGAGGGCTGCATGTGGCATTCGGTGGAGCAGGTGGTCAAAAACGCCAATCCGGACCACGTGGAGGCCGAGATTCGGGCGCAGGTGGAGCGCGCGCTACGCATGGGCCTTCGCCCTACCCACCTCGACTCGCACATGGGTACCCTCTTTGCGCACCAGCCCTTCCTGGAGCGCTACATCAAGGTGGGGGTAGAGTACGGCATTCCGGTGATGTTTCCGGGCGGCAACAACAAGCTCCTGGCCGAATGCCTCAACCAGCCTCTGATCAAAAAACTGAAAGCTGAAGGCAAATGGCAGGAAGGTACCCCGCTGCCCCAGCCGGATATTATTAAAAAATCCAAAGCCGTGGGCGAGATGATCTGGAAAGCGGGGCTGCCCGTTCTGGACGACCTCCACACCATCAGCGGCGACTGGAAGCCCGAAGGTACCTCCGTCACGCCCGAAGCCTGGGGCAAATACAAGGCCGAGCAATTCAAGAAAGTACTACAAACCATGCAGCCCGGTGTGGCCATGTTCATTGTGCACAGCAGCGATATCACCGACGCCTTCCAGCACATCAGCGCCTCGGGCGGCTCGCGCTACGCCGACATGCTCTCCATGCTCGACCCCGACCTGAAAGCCTACGTACAGGCCGAGGGCATTGTACTCACTACCTTCAAAGAACTGATGGAGCGACGGAAGCAGGTAAAATAATTTTTTTTAATCATGATTTTTCGAATGAAAGTACCCCTGGCGCTCGTCGCGTTTTTTGTACTCCTGCTAGGTACCTTACCCGGCCAGCGGGCTCAGGCCCAGCACCCGGCCGTCGTGCGGGCGGAGCTCATCTTTCCCGAGCAGGCGCAGCACGTGCACGGAAGCAGCCTGGTAGCCCTGCCCAACGGCGACTTCCTGGTGGCCTGGTTTGAGGGAAGCGGCGAGCGTACCGCCGACGACGTCCAGATCATGGGTGCCCGGCTCCGGAAGGGTGCTAAGGCCTGGAGCGCGCCCTTTCTGTTGGCCGATACACCGAATATTCCGGACTGCAATCCGGTGCTTTTTCTCAATAGCCAGGGTACTTTGTTCCTGGTCTGGATTGCCGTGCAGGCCAACCTGTGGGAGCAGTCGATCCTGCGGTTTAAAACCTCTACCAACTACACCCAAAGCGGCGCGCCCGTCTGGAACTGGCAGGACAACATCCTGCTCAAACCCGACGACCGCTTTGCCGACGAAATCGCGAAGCGCTTCAAAGAGCTACCCGAAAACACCGCCGGTTGGGCGGGCTACGCGCCTAAGTACGACGACCTGCTCATCGCCGCGGCTAAGGATGTACCCAAGCGAAGCATTGGCTGGATGACCCGCATCAAACCCCAGCTTTTAGAAAACGGTCGCATCGTGCTGCCGCTCTACTCCGACGGCTACAACCTGTCGATGATGGCCCTCTCCGACGACCACGGCGCTACCTGGCGGCCCAGCCTGCCGCTGGTGGGGCGCGGGCCGATTCAGCCCGCCCTGGCCCGCCAGAAAAACGGCACCCTGGTGGCTTACCTGCGCGACAGCGGCGACGAGCCTACTCGCGTACACCGCAGCGAGTCAGCCGACGGCGGCCAAAGCTGGACGGCCAGCGTCAAGACCGACATCCCCAACACGGCCAGCGTGGAGCTGCTGGTACTGCGGGATGGCCGCTGGGCTTTTCTGGGCAACGACATCGACGACGGCCGCTACCGCCTGAGCCTCTACCTCTCCGACGACGAAGGAAGTACCTGGAAGTGGAAAATCCGGGTAGAAGATCACCCGCGCGACCAGGGCGGCTACTCCTACCCCTCGCTGATCCAGACGCCCGACGGCCTGCTGCATATGACTTACTCGGCCCACCGCGAGAAAGCCCGGAAGTCGATCAAGTACGTAGTCGTCAATCCTAAATTAATTCAATAGACACCTTTATACTTAGTTAACGTAAGTACCTACTAACCATGCGATTATTTTCTTATTTAGCCTTGAGTTGCTTCCTGTTGGCTTTTTTTGGGTGCAGCAAAAATTCCGCCAACCAGCCGGGCAGCCAACCCGTCTACGAAGACCAACCTTTCTGGCAAGATTACAGCGTCAAGTACTACCTACCCCAGGCCAACACCACCCTGCTGGAAGCCTACGCCGACCGCAACGGCAACATCAAGGTACTTTCCAGTAACGGCTTGATGCAGCCTTACAACGGGCATTTTTTGTACCACGGCGAGCTCCTGCCCGACAACACTTACCGCCCCCTCAAAGACAAAAAGCTAGCCGCCATGACCAGCCTGGAGCAGCAGTTTGTATACCTGGACAATAAAGCCGTGCTGAGCAACGCCTGGGCCGGGGCGCTCTACTCCCGGCACGGGCTGCCCACCGCCCGCCTCTTTGCCGCCGGGGCCAGCTTCACCTTCCTGCTCTCCGACGGGCAGGCGCTGCACCTGGTGCAGGATTCTAAAACTCTCTGGAAAGGTACCCTACCGGGCGACGAAGTGGTGAGCATCCGGTACCAGGCGGCGGCCAATCAGTTTTGGGTGCTGGGCAAAAAATCGTTATCGACGCTTTCGGTGCCAAGCCCGCAGCTGACCAAGGTACTGGACGGCGCGGACTTTACGGCCTTTGATCTCACCGACCAAAAGGTACTTATAGGTACCTCGGACGGCTACCTGGAATACGGTCTTAGCGAGAAAAAACAGCTGGGCGAAAAGCAGCAAAAACTACCCTGGACCGAAATCACGGCCCTAAAGGCCATCGGCGATAAGGTGTGGTTTGGTACCTCGCGAGGTGCCTTTGCACTCCGCGCCGACGGCCAGTTTGACTACTACAACGGCGAGCGCTGGCTGCCTTCCAACGCCGTGGTGCATATCGCCGAAGGCCCGGCGAACTCGGTCCTGATCCTGACGAAGGCGGGTTTGGGGCAAATTTGCTTCAAACAAATGACGCTGCACGACAAGGCCGTTTTCTTCGACGAGCAGGTACGGAGCCGCCACATCCGCAACGGCTTCAACGCCTCGCTGGACGACATGCAAAAAGGCAATATCGCCACCGGCTACCTGGCCGACTCCGACAACGACGGCCTCTGGACGGCCATGTACCTGGGGGGGGAGATATTCCGCTACGCGGCTACCAAAGATCCCCAGGCCCTGCAAAATTGCCGCGAGTCGCTGGACGCCATAGAGCGCCTCTACACCGTCAATGGCGTACCGGGCTTTCCGTCGCGCTCCTTCGAGCGGCGCGGGTACATCGACCAGCTCTTCGATCCCGAGCGCTGGCAGCACGCCCCCGATCCCGAGTGGGACTGGAAGGCTACCACCAGCAGTGACGAGGTCATTGGGCACGTGTTTGCCTTCGGAGCCATGGCCGAGCTCATCGACGATGAGGACATGCGCCGCCGCTCGGTGGCGCTCATTGACACCCTCATGGGCCATATCGTGAAAAATAACTGGTACCTCATTGACTACGACGGCAAGCCTACCCAGTGGGGCCGCTGGAACCCCGAGTACGTCAACGGATTCCCCATCAACGTGGGCGACCGCAAGCTCAATTCGTCCAACATCGTGGCGATGCTCCAGACGGCCTACCATTTTACCAAAAAAGAAATTTACAAGGAAAAAGCCTTTGAACTGATGAATAAACACGGGTACTTCGAGAACCTCATGCGGCCCATGAGCGTAATCGGGAAAGCACCCGAAGACGCCGACGAGCACGCCAAGCACATGTCGGACGGCTGGAACCACTCCGACGACGAGATGTACTTCGTGGGCTACTGGGGCCTCTACCGCTACGCCTTCAACGACACCCTCAAAACCCACTTTAAGGAGGCGATCATTGACCACTGGCAGGCCGAGCGGCCCGAAAAAGAAGGAGCCTGGAATATTTTTACGGCCCTCACCGGCACGCCCGACTTCGACCTCAACGAAGCCGCCTGGTACCTCAAAGAACACCCACTGGACCTCATCGACTGGGACATCCAGAATAGCCACCGCAAGGACATTGAGAAGATGGAGCCCAACTTCCGCCGACAAACCATCAAGGAGGTACTTCCGCCCGACGAGCGGCCCATCCAGCGCCACAACGGCAATATGTTCCAGCTCGACCGCGTGGGCCGAAACGGTACTTCTGAGCACAGCGCGGGCGACATCTGGCTGCTGCCCTACTGGCTGGGCAGGTACCTGGGCGTGATCAGCGCGCCGGTGAATCGCTAACCCCGGCGTGGCGACGCCCGAATTTGTAATCGGGTGTTGGGTCTGAATCGCGTTTGAAACGCCAGGAGATGACGCCCTGATTACAAATCAGGGCGAGCCAGTTGAGCCAGTTTCAGCGAGTATATGTTTTTAAATAATTGAATTGACGCATGAAATCTTTTTTTCTTTTTATTGGAATAACCCTTTGCTTACAACCCGTCTGGGCACAGAAAACCAAACAACCCGTGCACCGGGATGTACCCTTTGTGCAGGAGCACAGCGTGAAGTACTACGCCGACGAAACGGCCGGATACCGCCTGGTACATACCGACCGCAACGGCGTGGTGAAGGTACTTTCCGGAGCCGGACTGCGGGCACCCCACGCGGGGGCATTTCTGTACCCAGGTACCCTGCGCGAGGACATTTCGTACCGACCCACGGCGGACAAAAAAGTAGCGGGCCTGACCCTCTACCAGGGGCAGTTTGTGTACCTCGACGACAAGGCCGTGTTCAGCAACGCCTGGGCGGGCAACCTGTACACCAAGCACACCCTGCCCGACGCCCGGCTGCTGGCCGGAGGGAAAGATTTCAATTTTTTAATCGCTAATAAATCCAAGCTCCAGTACCTGGAAAACAACGCCGTGGCCTGGGAACAAAACCTGCCCAACGAGCCGATCCTGGACCTCAAAGCCGACGCCACCACGGGTACTTTCTGGGTACTGACGGGGCAGTCGGTGTATTCGTTTTCGGGAAAAGAAAAGAAACTCCAAAAGGTACACAGCGGTACGAATTTCACCTGCTTTGAGTTCTTCGGCGGGCGGCTCGTGCTGGGTACTTCCGGCGGTTACCTGGAGCTGGACGCCAAAACCGGGAAGCCGCAGGGTACTTTGAATCAAAAACTACCCTGGCCCGAGCTCACGACCCTCGCCGTGCTCGACAACCAGCTCTGGTTTGGCTCCACGCGCGGTGCTTTTAAGCGTCGCTCCGATGGTAAATTCGACTACTACGCCTCGGAGCGCTGGCTGCCCTCCGACCGCGTGGTGCACATCAGTGGGGGTCCCGACGGCTCCGTGCTGATCCTGACGGATAAAGGACTGGGCAAATTGGTCTTTGAAAAAATGACGCTGCACGACAAGGCCGTTTTCTTCGACAAGCAGGTACGTAGCCGCCACATCCGGCACGGCTTCAACGGTACGCTGGGCCGCATGAAAAACGGCGACCTGGCCACCGGCTCCCTGCGCGACTCCGACAACGACGGCCTCTGGACCACCATGTACCTGGGCGGGGAGATATTCCGCTACGCAGCCACCAAAGACCCCGAAGCCCTGCAAAACTGCCGCGAGTCGCTGGAGGCCATGGAGCGCCTCTACACCATCAACGGCGTGCCGGGCTTTCCGTCGCGCTCCTTCGAGCGGCGCGGGTACAAAGACGACGACAAACCCTGGCGCCGCGCCGACGACCCCGAGTGGGACTGGAAGTCGACCACCAGCAGCGACGAGGCCATCGGGCACGTGTTTGCCTTCGGGGCCATGGCCGAGCTCATTGATGACAAAGACCTCAAGGCCCGCTCCGTGGCGCTGCTGGACACACTCATGAGCCATATCGTCAAAAACGACATGTACCTCGTAGACTGGGACGGTAAGCCGACCCTTTGGGGCCGCTGGCATCCCGACTACGTCAACGGCTTCCCGACCAACGTGGGCGACCGCAAGCTCAATTCGTCCAACATTGTGGCCATGCTCCAGACGGCCTACCATTTTACCAAAAAAGAAAAATACAAACAGAAGGCCTTCGAACTCATGAAACAGCATGGGTACTTCGAGAACCTCATGCGGCCCATGAAGCTCATCGGCCGGGCCCCCGCCGACGCCGACGAGCACGCCAAGAAGATGTCGGACGGCTGGAACCACTCCGACGACGAAATGTACTACATGGGCTACTGGGGGCTGTACCGCTATGCATTCAACGACACGCTCAAGACCCAATTTAAGAAAGCCATCTTGGACCACTGGGAATTTGAGCGTCCCGAAAAAGACGGCCTCTGGAACATCCTGACGGCCATCACGGGCGTGTCGAACTTCGACCTCAACGAAGCCGTATGGTACCTGCAGGAGTACCCACTGGACCTCATTGAATGGGGCATGCAAAACAGCCACCGCCGGGACATCGAGCAGCTGGAGCCGAATTTTTACAAGCAAACGACCAAGGAAATCCTCCCCCCCGACGAACTACCCGTGATCCGGCACAACCGTACGCGCTTCACCATTGACCAGAACGGGCGCGGCGGCACGTCCGAGCTCAGCGCGGGCGACATCTGGCTGCTGCCCTACTGGGCCGGAAGGTACCTGGGCGTGATCAGCGCGCCGGTGAATCGCTAACCCGGATTTGTAATCAGGGGTTGTGTCTGAATAGCGTTTGAAACGCTAGGAGATGAAGCCCTGATTACAAATCCGGGCGAGCAGCAGTTACAAATCCGGGCGAGCATCAGCTAAACGATACTGACCATGAAGTACCTGTTCCTAAGCCTTTTGTCCCTGGGCGCGCTGGCGGCTCTGCACGCGCAGCCAGCGCCCTACCGGGATGTACCCTACGCGCAGGATTTTAGCGTAAAGTACTACCTGCCGGACAGCACCGTGCAGCTCCGGCAGGTCCAAGCCGACCGCAACGGGGTGGTACAGGTACTTTCGTCTCGGGGGTTGCTGCGGCCGCAGGGCGGGCAGTTTCAGTACCCCGGCT
Source organism: Rhabdobacter roseus (assembly GCF_014202275.1). Classification (GTDB taxonomy): domain Bacteria; phylum Bacteroidota; class Bacteroidia; order Cytophagales; family Spirosomataceae; genus Rhabdobacter; species Rhabdobacter roseus. The sequence continues at coordinate 309,875 of NZ_JACHGF010000003.1, forward strand.
CGCTCCAGCCCGACCGCGCCTACCTACCCACCGCCGACAAAAACGTGACGGCCCTCGGCTTGTACCAAAAACAGCTGGTGTATCTCGACGATCAAACCGTTTTCAGCAACGCCTGGGCGGGCAAACTTTATATCCAGCATCAACTACCCCAGGCATGCTTCCTGTCCGCCGGGCCCGACTTCACCTTTCTCGTTTCCGACGGAAGTACCCTGCGGGCCATCCGCGGCGAGCAGGTACTTTGGGAAGGAAAAGTACCCCAGCCGCCGCTAAGCGACCTCAAGTACGACGCCACCCACCACCGGTACCTACTGCTGAGCCAAGGGGTAGTTTCGTCTCTTTCGTTAGCCGACAAAAAGCTACGAACCGTTTACCAAAACGCCGCGCTTACGTGCTTCGACGTGGCTGACTCGAAAATCTACGCCGGTACTTCCAAGGGCTACCAGGTACTTGGTGCCGCCGACTTTAAGCCGCAGGGTACTTTGAACACCAAACTACCCTGCCCCGACCTCACGACCGTTGCCTACGCGCACGGCCACTGGTGGTTTGGGTCCAGCCAGGGTACTTTTATGCTCCGGCCCGACGGCCAGTACAACTACTACTACGGCGAGCGCTGGACGCCCGACAACCAGGTGCTGCAGATCGCCGAGGGCGAGGGCCGGAACCTACTTATTCTAACTAAAAAAGGATTGGGGGAAATTCATTTTGAGGAAATGACGCTCCACCAGAAGGCCCTGCGCTACGAAAAGCAGGTGCGCCAGCGGCACATTCGCTACGGCTTCAATTGCGACGTTTCGACCCTCAAAAACGGCGACCTAAGTACCCTGGAAATGGGCCAGCGCGATAGCGACAACCTCTGGACGTCCATGTACCTGGCGAGCCAGCTCTTTCGCTACAAGGTCACGGGCGAGGCCGAGGCGCTGGAAAATTGCCTGGAGTCGTTCGAGGCCATGCAGCGGCTTTTTGCCATTACGGGCATGAAGGGGTACTTTGCGCGGGGTTTTGAGCGCCGGGGGTACTTCAAAACCAAACCCACCCAGTGGGATGGTACCTACGCCCACGGCTGGACGGCCGCTGCCGACCCCGCCTGGGACTGGCGCGGCACCACCAGCAGCGACCAGACCGTGGGCCAGATGTTCGCGCTTACGCTCATCGCCGAGCACCTAGACGGTGAGCCCAGGCAAAAGGCCATTGCGCTCATGGACGAACTCATGAGTACCATCATCGAAAACGACTGGTACCTCATCGACTTCGACGGCAAACCGACCCTTTGGGGCCGCTGGAACCCCGAGTACGTCAATGGCTTCCCGACCAACGTGGGCGACCGCAAGTTGTATGCCTCCAATATGATTGGGTTCTTGCAGGCGGCGTACCATTTTACCAAAAAAGAGATTTACAAAGAAAAAGCCTACGAGCTCATGGACAAGCACGGGTACCTCGAAAACCTGCTGCGCCCCATGACCCAGCTCGGCCCGGCTCCCGCTACCGCCGATGCTCATGCTAAGGAGCTCTCGGCGGAATGGAACCACTCCGACGACGAAATGTACTTCCTGGCCTACTGGTGCCTGTACCCCTACGCGTTTACGCCCGAGCTGAAGCAAAAGTACCTGGCGGCCATCCGGGAGCACTGGGACCTGGAGCGCCCCGAGAAAAACGGTCTCTGGAACCTCTGCTACGCCATGACGGGCGCGCGGGAATTTGACCTACCCGAGACCGTCTGGCACCTGCGGGAATTTCCCCTGGATATGATTGAGTGGCAAGTTATGAACAGCCACCGGCAGGACGTCGAGAAAGTACCCGCCAACTTCCGCGGACAAACGCTCAGGGAGGTACTTCCGCCCGACGAGCGTCCCGAGCTCAAGCACAACCGCAACCTCTTCAAGCTCGACCGCCCCGCCAACGGCCAAAGTACCCTCAGCCCCGGCGACACCTTTCTGCTGCCTTACTGGATGGGTAGGTACCTGGGGGCCATCAGCGCGCCGGTGGACAAGCGGTAGTTTCTTCTTCGGAGAATCAGGCAGGTACCTCCACGCGGGCGGCTAGGTACTTTCCGCTACGCAAAGTACCTACGTCTGAGGCCAGTGGGTTTCGATGCCCTGCGCCCGCACTACCTCCTGAAAAGCGTTGAGCTGGTCTTTATTTTCGTAAATGGCGCGGGGAATCTGCCGCTGCTTCAGAGCCTGCGCCACCAGCAGCCCCACGGCCTCGCCGATGCTCCACTCTACCGGGTGCAGGCGGTAGCAGCCGTTGGTGATGTGCGTAGTGCCGATGTTCTTGTTGGCGGGCAGCAGGTTTTCGACGCGCCGGGGAATGAGCGCCCCCAGGGGGATCTGGAACGGCAGGGAGCCGAAATCGAGGTAGTTGTGGCCGCCGCTGCTGGGGTGCAGGTCGATGTGGTAGTACCCAATCCCGACGCTGTCGGGGAAGTCGGCGGCGGTATTGCCGGCTTTCTGGCCGGTGATGAGCGCCCGGTTTTCGGCCCCGACGTGCTCCTCCCGGATCGTGAACAACGCTTTGATCCGGCGCGACTCCCGCACGTAGGGGTACTTGGCCAGGCCATCTTCGGTACCCATCACGTCGCCGCGTAGCCGCAGGCCGGGCCAGCCCTGGCCGCCGTCGGGCCGGGGTACTTCGGTCTGTAGCCAATACAGCAGCGACAGGCTCAGCTGCTTGGCGCGGTCCAGGTGTTTTTTGAATTCCTTCTCCTTTACTTCTACGAGATTTCCCAAAAAGTAATCGTTTTGGGGCCAATTGACCACCGTCACGTCGCCGGGGTAGGTACCTTCCCGAAAGTTCGCCTTATGGATGATCCGGCGGTAGTTCCAGAGGTTGAGGTCCTGGCCCGTGGGGTGGCCTTCGGGATGAAACCCCAGCGCTTTGGGAGCCAGCGTAGAAGGGCTGGAATAGCGTAGGTCCAGCAGCCTGCCCGACCACGGCTGCTTCATTTGGGGCGAAAAAGTACGCCAGAATTCATACTCGTGCGGCTTGTCGATGACGTGGTTCTGGCCTTTGAGGTAGTCCATCGCAAAGCAAACCGTAAAGGCCTGGTGGCTGGCGGGATCGGCCTGCTCGGGGGCGTGCAGTTCGTTGGTTTCTTTTTGGGATTCGGTACCCGTTACAAACTCCGTCTTGGTGAGTGGCAGCAGCTCGCCCGTTTCGGTGGCATCGACAAAATAGGGGGCCGAAAGTACCCGCTCGTGGCCGGTACGGAGATCCTTCGCTTTCAGGAAACGCACCCGGTCGCCCGTCCGGTCGGCACTTACTACCTTGTGCTCCAGCAGCAGCGTCAGCTTGCGGGTACTTAGGTAAGGGGCCAGCAGGGCCGTCAGCACCGCCACCGCCACGCGCGGTTCATGGCAGAGCCGCGACACGGAGCCGTCGCCCGGATTCAGGTAAGGACGCGTTTTGGCTTCGTCGGTAAGGGGGTAGTGCTGGCGGTAGTAGTTGCGAATGGCCGTCCGGAAGTTGCGGTAGCGCTGCGTGGCCCCGTGCGTTTCGATCCAGCGGTGTTCGTCGGGCGGGACCCCCTGTTGCGAGAGTTGTCCGCCCAGCCAGTCGGTTTCTTCGGTCAGGATCACCGTCAGGTTGTTTTCCAGGGCGGCCAGCGCGGCGGCGCAGCCCCCTAACCCACCCCCGGCCACCACCAGGTCGGCGGTTAGCTCCCGGGCGGGTGGCTGGGCTGCCAGGCTCGGCAGCAGGGACGAGGCCACCAGCAGGCCTCCACCCGTCGAAATGCGTTCGATAAAACTCCTACGATTCATGGGGAGATTAGGAATAAAAAGTACATCCGTACTACGCTACGACAAGGACCCGGAAGCTAAAAACTACTTGATTTTAGCCTTCAATTTGTATATCCCTATTATTTTCGTTTGCTTTAATTCGCCTTTTGTACGAATCCAATTTAGTTAGCAAGCATACGTCCAAAAAAACGGTCCCTACTACCCGCTCGGGAGCATAGGTACCTGAGTGCTATTTTCAACTACCTCATCTACTATGGAGAAACCTACCGAATACATGGGCGTAAAGGAGATTGCCCGCCGAGCCAATGTATCCATTGCCACGGTCGATCGCGTCATTCACAACCGGACGGGCGTATCGAAGAAGACCCGTACCAAGATCATGGCGATCATCGAGGAGCTCAACTACCAGCCCAATATCCTGGCGAGTCGGCTGGCTTCCCGCAAAACCCTCCACCTGGCCATTTTGATTCCCCAGTCCCAGGAAACGGATTTCTGGGCGGCCCCGCTCAAGGGCATTCAACGGGCCGAGAGCGAAATCAAGCAGTACGGCGTGCAGATCAGCCCGTATCACTTTGACCTGAGCGATAAGCATTCGTTTGCCGAGCAGGGAAAGCGGATTCTGGCTGCGGGCGTAGACGGGGTACTTTTAGCACCTTCTTTTTTGGAGGAAGCGACACAGTTCAGCCAGGATTGCCAGAAAAACAACATCCCCTTTGTGTACATTGACTCCACCCTGCCCCACCAGGCCAACCTCTGCTACATTGGGCCGCCGCTCTACCAGAGTGGGTACCTGGGCGCGCGCCTGCTTACCTTCGGGCTGGCCCGGCCGGGCAAGGTAGGGGTGGTGAATATTTCCAAGGAAGTAGCTAACTACAACTACCTGCCCATCGAAGAAGGCTTCCGGGCATTTTTTCGGGAGCATCAGCCCGAAAAAGAGATCCTGCGCGTGGACATCGGCCAGACCGACTACGCATCGGTGGCGGCGGGGCTGGCGGTCGTGCTGGCTACCCACCCGGACCTCGCGGCGCTCTTCGTGACCAACTCCCGCGTATCGACGGTAGCCACCTTCCTGGAAGCGACCAACCGCCAGCACCTGCTGCTGATTGGCTATGATTTTCTGCCCGAAAACGTAGCCCATCTTCGCCAGGGCACCATTGATTTCCTGATTTGCCACCAACCCGAAGAGCAGGGCTACCGGGGTATCATGGCGCTATACCAGTCGCTGGTATTTTCGGCCAGCATCGACAAGGTACATTTCATGCCCATCGATATTATCACCGAAGAGAACCACGAGTTTTACCGAAACTGAGCCGCTAGGTACTTCGGTTACTCTTTTTCAAATGTACCCGCAGAATCTACTTCCGTTGGTACTTTTGATCTCTTTCTTCATCGTTAAGTACCTCTTTTTTCAAAAATAAATGGGGTTTATTAGGCAGAATAACAAAAGTTTCCTACTTTTCGGGTACGTACCCGTTTCTAACATCAACGGCTATTCCAAACCCTTACTTTTCCCTATACCAAGCTCCCGCATGGATACTTCCTATAACCGCCGCCGCTTTTTGAAAACAACCGCCCTCAGCGGCCTGGGCCTTAGCCTGGCCGGCCAACTACCCGGCCTGGCCGCTCCTGCTCCCGGCAAGCGCGTGGGCATCATCGGGCTGGATACGTCGCACAGTACCGCCTTCACCAAGGTACTTAACGCCGCCGACGCCAGCGGCGAGTTGCTGGGCTATAAAGTGGTAGCCGCCTACCCCTACGGCAGTCGGGACATCGAAACCAGTACCAAGCGGATTCCGGGCTACATCGAAGAGGTCAAAAAACTGGACGTGGAAATCGTAAATTCCATTCAGGATTTGCTCAAAAAAGTAGACGTAGTACTGCTGGAAACCAACGACGGGCGGCTGCACCTGGAGCAAGCCACGGAGGTACTTAAAGCCGGAAAGCGGGTGTTTATCGACAAACCCATTGCGGCCTCGCTGTCCGACACCCTCAAAATTTTTGAAGCTTCCAAAAAATACAAAGTACCCCTTTTCTCGGCCTCGTCGCTGCGCTACATCAAAGGCGTGGAAGGGCTGGACAAAAGCAAAGTGGTGGGTGCCGACACCTACAGCCCGGCCGTGCTGGAAAAAACACACCCGGATTTCTTCTGGTACGGCGTGCACGGCGTCGAAACGCTGTTTACGGTGATGGGCCGCGGCTGCCAGAGCGTAGTGCGGGTTCATAACGAGGGTACCGACATCGTGGTAGGTACCTGGGCCGACGGCCGCGTAGGTACTTTCCGGGGTACCCGGACGGGCAAGCACAACTACGGCGGCACGGTGTATACCCAGGACGGAAATACTACCTTGGGCCCTTACAACGGCTACCAGCCGCTGCTGCTCGAAATCATCAAGTACTTCGAGACGGGCCAAGTACCCGTGGCTCCCGAAGAAACGATCGAGATTTTTGCGTTCATGGAGGCCGCCGACGAAAGCAAGCGCCGGGGCGGGGCCGCCGTGACGCTGGCGAGTGTCCTGGAAAAAGCCCGTAAGGCGTAAGAGTCCGCCGGGCTTGGTGGTAGCAAGAGGGCTCATAAACCGATTACGTATATATATAATCGTTAGACAATTCCTTATACCAAGTTCTGATACTTAGGTATTGGGTTCAAAAAAAATGGGTAGCTTTCGCCCATCTCAACCGCAAACGCATCGGGTATGAATCAGGCAATACGCTCATGGCTGGCTTCGCTGGGGCCGGGAATTATCACGGCAGCGCTGGTTTTTGGGCCGGGCAGCCTCACGCTGGCCTCCAAAATCGGCTCGCTCTACGGGTACCAATTGCTGTGGGTAAGCGTGGTTGCCACGGTATTCATGATCGTTTTTACGCGCATGGCCGCCCGGATCGGCCTGGCCAACGAAGCCAGCCTGCTGACCATCATCCGGGAAAAATGGGGACACCCGGTAGCTACCCTACTGGGTGTCGGCGTATTTTTGGTCGTTTCGTCTTTTCAGGCCGGTAACACCATCGGCGTGGGACTGGCTTTTAGCGAGCTGTATGGTACTTCGTCCATACCCTGGATCATCGGCATGACACTCGTTGGCATCGGGCTGCTGTTTTTTCGCTCTTTTTATAAAGTACTGGAAAAAGTAATGATGCTGCTGGTGGGCCTGATGCTGGTGGCCTTCCTGGGCACGGTAGTGATGGCGCGCCCGAGCCTGACGGGTATTTTATCCGGCCTCTCCCCCATCGTTCCTACCGGTTCGGAGCTGTTGATCATTGCGTTGGTAGCTTCTACGTTTTCCGTTGTGGGGGCTTTCTACCAGTCGTACCTGGTACAGGAAAGGGGCTGGAAGGCCCAGCAGCGCAAGCAAGCCCACCGGGAAAGTACCTCTGGCATCGTGATTTTGGGGCTCATCGGGAGCATGGTGCTCATCAGCGCGGCGGCCGTTTTGAATCCACAATCCATCGAGGTAAAAAGCGCCACGGATATGGCCAAAGCCCTCGAACCCCTGCTGGGTCCGCAGGCCAAAGCGCTGTTTATGTACGGCTTATTTGGGGCCTCCTTTTCCTCCCTCATCGGGAACGCCACCATCGGAGGCTCGTTGCTGGGCGACGCCCTGGGTTATAACAGCCAGCTGCATTCCGGGCCGGTTCGCCTGCTGATTGCGCTGGTCATGATCCTGGGAGCGGCCATCGCCGTCGTCTTCGGCAAACTACCCCTGGAGCTCATTGTATTTGCCCAGAGCATCACCATCCTGATCGTCCCTTTCATTGGTGTGGCGCTCATACGGGTTGCCAATGACCTTATTCGGATGAAAGAGCTCGTCAATACCCTTTGGCAAAACGTACTGGCCTTTGCGGGCCTGGCGCTGCTCATTATTCTGGCCCTGGCTAATGCCAAAAATCTATTTTTTTAACCTCGTACTGTTGGGAAATGAATGACCAAATGCATGATTTACTGAAACCTTCGGATACCCTGGTGGCCGAACTGGCCTCACTCGACGGCGATCTGCTGATACTGGGAGCCGGGGGGAAAATTGGTCCGAGCATAGCCCGGCTAGCCCGCCAGGCGCTGGGCCAGGCGGGGGTACCGAAGCGCGTCATCGGTGTATCCCGCTTTGGCGAGCCGGGTCTGGCCCAGCAGCTCAACGAAGAGGGCATCGAGACCATCGTGGCCGATATCCTGGACGACGCACAACTCCAGGCGCTGCCTCTCGTAAAAAATGTGTTGTACCTGGCCGGTACTAAATTTGGCACCACCAACCGCGAACCCTACACCTGGGCCATGAATACCTACCTGCCGGGCCGCGTCGCCGAAAAGTACCGGGATTCCCGCATTGTGGTGTATTCTACGGGCAATGTGTACCCGTACACTTCGGTACTTTCGGGCGGTGCTACCGAGGCCCACCGGGCCGAGCCGGTGGGCGAGTACGGACAGTCTTGCCTGGGCCGCGAACGCATCTTCCAGCATTTTTCTTCCGTCTACGGTACGCCCCTGCTGATTTACCGCCTCAACTACGCCATTGACTTTCGCTACGGCGTGTTGCTGGAAGTAGCCAAGGCCGTGCTGGCGGGACAACCCATCGACCTTAGCACCGGCCACGTGAACGTCATCTGGCAGGGCGATGCCAACGAAATGGCGCTGCGCTCGCTGCTGCACTGCGAGGCTCCGTCCAAAATCCTGAATATTACCGGTCCCGAAACGGTTTCCCTACGCTGGCTCGCGCACGAGTTTGGTGCCCACTTCCAGCAAGTACCTACGTTTATTCACGAAGAGCAGCCCACGGCGCTGCTCAGCAACGCCGCCGAGTCGTTCCGGCTCTTTGGCTACCCCCGTACCACCCTCAAGCAGATGATCCAGATCACGGCCGACTGGCTGCTTAAAGGCGGTGAGACCATTAATAAACCAACTCATTTTCAGGAAAGAAAAGGAAATTACTAAGCCATGACTACCCCCGCTCTGAACCCCGCCGTAAAGGAATTACTGCACCAAGGTACTGTCATACCGGCGCACCCGCTGGCCCTGACCGAGCAGCTCGGCCTGGATGAAGCCCGCCAGCGGGCCCTGACCCGCTACTACCTGGCGAGCGGAGCCGGGGGCGTGGCCGTGGGCGTTCATACCACGCAATTTGAAATCCGAAACCCGGAAATAAACCTGCTGGAATCGGTCTATAGGCTGGCCACCGAGGAGATTGCCCAGGCCCAGCTCACCCGCCCCTTTATCAAGGTAGCGGGGGTCTGCGGCTCCACCGCGCAGGCTCGTCGGGAAGCCACGTTGGCGGTCAAGTACGGATACGACCTGGGCCTGGTCAGCATGGCAGGCCTGGATACTCTTTCGGAAAAAGAAGTCATTGAGCACGTCCGGACGATTTCGGACATCATCCCGGTCTTTGGTTTTTACCTCCAAACGGCCATTGGCGGACGCGCCTTTAGCTACGATTTCTGGAAGCAGTTCATGAACATCCCCAACGTGCAGGCGGTGAAGGTAGCGGCCTTTAACCGTTACCAAACCCTGGACGTAGTGCGGGCTCTCTGCGGCTCGGACCGCACCCACGGCGTGGCTCTTTACACGGGAAACGACGACAACATTGTGGCCGATTTGCTCACGCCCTATCGCTTTGAGCTAGACGGCGCGCTGGTTGAAAAACGGTTTGTGGGGGGCTTGCTGGGTCATTGGGCCGTCTGGACCCAGCAAGCCGTGGCCCTCCTGGCCGAAGTAAAAGCCTGCGTGGACAGCGGCTACGCCAACGCACCCGAGCTGCTGAGCCGCAACATCCAGGTCACCGACATGAACGCCGCTATTTTTGATCCGGGCCACGCCTTTCATGGCTGCATTCCGGGCATTCACGAGGTACTTCGGCGGCAAGGTATCCTGGCCGGAACCTGGACCCTAAACCCGGAGGAAAAACTTTCGCCCGGCCAGCACGAGGAGATCGACCGCGTCACGGCGGCCTACCCGCAGCTCGTTGACGATGCCTTTGTGCACGCCTGGCAACAACAAGGCATGCCCGCCACCCTATCTCAGCTGTAAGCACCTGCCCGGAATAGGGCTTAACAAAGTACCTCGCTATGCATCCAGCTACCAGGCCGATTCGGGTCATAGGTACCCAGTCAAACTTCGAACGCGAAAAGCTCATCCGGCCCTTTGGTTTCAAAGGGGGGTACCTCACCGAGCTCTGGCAAACGGTAAGCCAGCTCAGTACCACCTCCCACCACCAGATTGGCCTCGCTACCCAAAGCGTACTCTACGGCGATGCGGAGCTGTTTGCCTCCTACTCCGAGGCGGGCGGGAACGCCCTCATGTACGCCCTCACCGAGAAAGCCCTCCGGCTGGTCAGGCAGATTCCTTTCCACACGCCGCTGGACCTTCAAAGTACCCTATTCCCGGCACTTCGGGCCGAGGCGATTACACTGACGGGCAAACCCGATCTGCACGAGAATTTTATTCTAAATGCTCTGGTAAGCATTGATAACGCCGCCTGGCTGCTTTATGCCGCGGAGCATGGCCTCCGTCGCTTCGAGGACATGCTCCCGGAAAGCTACCGGCCCACCCTGGCTCACCGCAACGCAAACGTAGCGGTGCTGTTTCAGGTACCCTACGGCATGCCCGTCGCCGAACTGCGGCAGGCCGTGGAGCAGGGGTACTTTGTATTTAAAATCAAGACCGGACAGCCGGGTAGCCAGTCGGAAATGCTGGAAAAAGACCTGGCCCGGCTCACCGACATCCACGCGGTCCTCGGCACGTGCAGTACGCCCCAAACCGCACAGGGCAAGGTGTGGTATACGCTGGACGCCAACGGGCGCTACGAGCAAAAGGAAACGCTGGCCAGGTACCTGGATCACGCCCGAAAAATCGGCGCGGCGGAGCAGATCCTGTTCGTTGAAGAACCCTTCCCGGAGCAGTACCACGAAAACGTGGCGGATCTGGGCGTGCGGATTGCGGCGGACGAGAGTGTTCATGATGCCGACACGGCACGGCAACGCCTCGAGCAGGGCTACGGCGCGCTGGTTTTGAAAGGCATTGCCAAAACGCTGAGCCGCACGCTCGAGATAGCGCAGGTGGCCCACGAACGCCAGGTACCTTGCCTCTGCGCCGACCTCACCGCCAACCCCATCCTGGTGGATTGGAACAAAAACGTGGCCGCCCGCCTGGCTCCCTTTCCGGAGTTGGGCATGGGCCTGCTGGAAACCAACGGGGACATGAACTACCTGAACTGGCCCCACATGCAAACTTACCATCCCGCCCCCGACGCGCCCTGGACACGGATGAACCAGGGTACCTTTGCGCTCGATGAAGAATACTATCGCCGCAGCGGAGGGGTACTTGAGCCCTCTCCCCACTACCTGGCGATGTTCCCCAGAGGCTGAGGGGGTACTTTGCGGCTTTCCCCGGCCTTAGACCAAAGGGCACCACGTGCTGGATAGCCCTTGGAGGTTCACCATTTGAAAAGCTGGTTTTTGGAGTTATAAAATTTTACTTGTAACCTAGTTTACAAAATAATTTCTCGCAATGTGCATTATCCTAGTAGATATTTCTATCTTTCGGGTACGTACCCAAAAATAAATCTTCAGTATCAACCCTGCCAGGGATTTGGCCGTACAGATTTGCATTTTTGAGTGGATTCCTAAACCCGCCATATGAAAAAAGTACTACTTGGTTTACTATTCCTGTGCCTGGGGCCTTTCCTACTGCACGCCCAGGACCCCAAGCTCCGGGTAATCGTGTTCGGAGCCCACCCCGACGACTGCGACTTTGGGGTAGGTGGTGTAGCTGCTTTGTACGCCGCCGGAGGGCACGCCGTCAAGTTTGTGTCGTTGACCAACGGCGATAAAGGTCACCAGCAGATGGGCGGCGGTGAATTGGCCAGGCGGCGCTCCCTGGAAGCCAAAGAAGCCGGACGCCGCATCGGGGTGGAATACGAGGTCATGGACAACCACGACGGGGAGTTGTTCCCGACGCTGGAAAACCGGCTGGAGGTAATCCGCCGCATTCGGGAATGGAAGGCCGATGTGGTGATTTCGCACCGCACCAATACCTACCACCCCGACCACCGCTACACGGGGATTCTGGTGCAGGACGCGGCTTACCTGGTCATTGTGCCGAACATCCTGAGTAGTGTACCGCCACTGGAGAAAAATCCGCTTTTCCTCTACCTGGAAGATGGTTTTCAACGCCCCAATCCGTTCCGGCCCGACGTCGTGATCGACATCAGTCCCGTGGTGGATAAAAAAGTAGCGTTGCTGGACGCGCACGTGTCGCAGGTATACGAATGGCTTCCCTGGACCGAACGCGACACGTCGGTACCGGCTGGTGCCGAGGAACGAAAAAAATGGCTGAAGGCCCGCCGCACCCCGGAAGGCCGGATCTCGGCCGAGGCGCGGAAGTCGCTCGAAAAATGGTACGGCCCCAGCCAGGCCGCTAAGGTGACGCACGTGGAGTCGTTTGAAATCTGTGAGTACGGCCGTAAGCTCAGCGACGAGGAGATCCGGCGCTTTTTTCCCATGCTACCTAAAAACTGAAGCCTAGAGCTGGAAGACGAGCGGGTATAGGTACCTTTGTTTCCTTTATACGATTGACCCCTGCGCAATGCATCATCCTGTTTTCAAAAACGCATCTTTAAACTGGCTCCTCGTTTGGTCCTCTTTGGTCCTGACCGCCGTGGGTACTAGCCCAATAGCCTGGGCCCAAGGACCGGCTACCACCGAAACCGCCGCCACCGACGCCGCCTGGTGCTGGTTTTCTGACCCGCGGGCCGTGTACCACCAGGGTACCCTGTACTTTGGCTACATCAATAGCCGCGGCGACGTGCTCATCAGCGCCCGCACCACCGCCTCCGGCCAAACAACTACCTGCGTGCTGCACGAGCAGCTCCAGATCGACGACCACAACGTTCCGTCTATCCTCATCCTGCCCGACGGCCACCTGCTGGCTTTTTATACCGAACACAACGGAAAATTCTTCCTGCGAAAAAGTAAAAAACCGGGCGACATCAGCGCCTGGGACGACGAGCGGGTACTTCCCTTCGGCAACCGGGTTTCTTACTCGCACCCGGTGCTATTGGAAAAAGAAAACAACCGCATCTACCTGTTCTGGCGCGGAAGCGACTGGCGTCCTTCCTTTTCGTACAGCAACGACGGCGGAAGTACCTGGGCCGACGAACGCCCCCTCATCGACAGCCGGGGCCTGAGCAACGCCCACCGCCCCTACCTCAAAGTCACCTCCAACCACCAGGACCGCATTGATTTTATCTTTACCGACGGCCACCCTTCCCGGGAGGAGACCAACTCGGTGTACCACGCCTACTACCAAAAAGGTACTTTTCACCAAACCAACGGCGAGCGGATAGGTACCTGGGAGGAGCTACCGCTACAGCACGGAAACATCAATAAGGTCTACGACGCTACCACGACCGGCCAGCGCGCCTGGATTTGGGACGTAGCGCTCGACGCAAAAAACCGCCCCGTGGTGGTCTACAACCGCTTCCCGTCCGAAACCGACCACCGCTACCACTACGCCCGCTGGAACGGCCGGAAGTGGGTCGATGAAGAACTTGCCCAAGCCGGGGGCTGGATGCCCATCACCCCCGCCAGCGGCCAAACCCGGGAGCCGCACTACTCGGGCGGACTGGTGCTGAACCCGGCTGACGTACGCCAGGTATACCTTTCGCGGCCAGTAGAGGGTACTTTCGAGATCGAGCGCTGGGAGAAGAAAAAGAAGAAGGCCTGGCACCGCGTAGCCCTCACCTCAGGCTCCACCAAAAACAACGTGCGGCCCTACGTGGTAGCCCACGCTCCCGCCAACCAGGTGCATGTGCTGTGGATGAGCGGCGACTACCACCACTACACGCGCTTTGACACCGATCTTAAAATCCAGTCCCGTAATCCATAAAACCCGGATGCTCTTTTTCGGTAAGATAAATTCCGGCCCGAATCCGGAAAACAAGTACCCTGAGTAAATAGCCCGCTGTAGGGTACTTTAGGTAGTATCAATATTTCGTCCTCACGGAGGAATTTTCGCTGGTAGCAAGGCAATAGTTTTGTATTCCAAACTAATTTTGTAAATTTCGGGTACGTACCCGGTTTTGCCTTATTTCTTTATTGTCGGTTCAAAATGACCTAACCCTGTCCCTCAAAATCTGTATGCTCATGCCTGCTTACGCTGTTGTTTTAAGTTTTGTGCTGGCGCTCTGGCCCGTTGTCTTTCCGGGTACCAGTCGGGTACTTCCCGCCGACGCATCGCCTTCCCGGGGGTACCTTGCTCCCGCCGCCGAAAAATGGGAGGTACTTTTTGACGGAAAAAATTTGGATCAATGGCGAAAAGCCACGGACGAGAGCGCACCTTCGGAAGCCTGGCTGGTTGAAAAGGGTACTTTGGTCATGAAAAAAGGCCAGCGGGGAGGGGATATCCTAACGCGCCAGCAGTACGATAATTTTGAGCTGGAGTGGGAATTTAACCTCACGGAAGCCGCCAACAGCGGAATCAAGTACCAGGTGAGCTCGATTCGTAACGCCAAAACCAACAAGGACTCGCCGATGGGCATCGAGTACCAGATCATCGACGACTACAACCACCCGGAGATCAAGCCCGACCCCAGCGGTACTTCCTCCACCGGCGCGGCCTACCTGTTGTATGCGCCCCAGGGCAAAAAGCTAAAACCCGCCGGGCAGTGGAACAAAGCCCGGCTTGTGGTGCGGGGCAAACAGGCCGAACACTGGCTCAACGGCGTAAAAATCACCGCCTACACGCGGGGTACCGAGGAGTTTAAGAAGAAAGTAGCAGCCACCAAATTCAAAGACTACCCCGACTACGCCCTGGCCGACCGCGGCCACATCATGCTCACCGACCACGGCGACCAGGTTTATTACAGAAACATCAGAATCAAACGGTTATAAATGGGAAACCCCACTCGAACTATGGACAACCAAACCAATTCTTCTCCTAACTCCCGCCGGGATTTTATCAAAAAAACCGTAGTAGGTTCAGCGGCCCTCTCCTTGGGCGGTATCCTGCCCGGATTCAGCCCCAAAAGCTACGCCAACATCCTGGGGGCCAACGAAAAAGTACGGGTGGGCGTGATGGGCGTCAACAGCCGCGGCCTGGCGCTGGCCAGTAACTTTTCGTTGCAGCCCAACTGCCAGGTGGTGAGCATCTCGGACGTAGACTCGCGCGCCGCCGAGAAGTGCGTGGCGAAGGTGGAAGAAAACCAGAAGTCGAAGCCCAAAAACCAGCCGGATTTCCGGAAGGCCCTCGAAGACAAAGACCTGGACGCACTGGTAGTAGCCGCCCCGGACCACTGGCACGCCCCGGCGGCGCTGTTGGCGTCGAAGGCAGGCAAGCACGTGTACCTGGAAAAGCCGTGCAGCCACAACCCCCACGAAGGCGAACTGTTGGTAGCCGCTGCTAAAAAGTACAAGAACGTGATCCAGATGGGCAACCAGCGCCGGTCGTGGCCTAACGTGGCGGCGGGCGTGCAGGAGGTCCGGAACGGGTCCATCGGTCGGCCCTACTTTGCCAAGGGCTGGTACACCAACAACCGCGCCTCGATCGGTACCGGCAAAGCCGCCGCCGTGCCCTCCTGGCTCGACTACGAGCTGTGGCAAGGGCCCGCGCCGCGCCAGGCTTACAAAGACAATGTGGTGCACTACAACTGGCACTGGTTCTGGAACTGGGGCACCGGCGAGGCCCTCAACAACGGCACCCACATGCTGGACCTCATGCGCTGGGGCCTTGGCGTGGAGTACCCTACCAAAGTAACTTCCTCGGGCGGGCGCTACCACTATAAGGACGACTGGGAAACGCCCGACACCCAGGTGATCAACCTGGAGTTTGCCAACAACACCGGCATGAGCTGGGAGGGCCGCAGCTGCAACGGCCGCACCATCGAGGGCGAGAGCGTGGGGGTGGTTTTTTACGGCGAAAAAGGCTCACTGCAAATCTTGCCGGGCAACGCCTACAAGGTTTTTGATCTGGAGAATAAGCTGGTCAAAGACGTCAAGAACGACCTTACCATCGACCCGCGCGACCGCATGAATCCGTCGCAGGCGCTGGATGCCATCCACATTCAGAATTTTTTCGACGCCATCAAAAAAGGCACGGCGCTGAATTCTGACATCGTAAGTGGGCACCAAAGTACCCTGCTCTGCCAGCTGGGGAACATCGCCTTCCGCAGCGGCGGCATGCTCGACATCGACCCCAAAAACGGACATATTAAAAATAATAAGGAGGCCGAGAAACTCTGGAAGCGCGAGTACCAGAAAGGCTGGGAGCCTACCGTATAAGGTACTTCCCGTTCCTGCACTTAACTTAAGAAAGGAGCCGTACAATTCGGTTTTTCCGGCTCCTGACCTCTTCCTCATCTTTTAACCACCCGAACTACCCTGGGTAGCGGATCGGGTACCTCATGCCTCGTGTCTCTATGAAAACAAATACCTCCGCCACGATCGAAGTCGGCAGCCTCAGCAAGAGCGATACGACCATTTCTATCCTCATCATCGGGCTGTTATTTTTTATTTTCGGCTTTGTGTCCTGGGTCAACGCCATCCTGATCCCCTACTTCAAGATCGCCTGCGAACTGACCAGCTTCCAGTCGTACCTGGTGGCCTTTGCGTTTTACATCGCCTACTTCGTCATGTCGGTACCGGCTTCGTATTTGCTGAAGAGCGTCGGATTCAAAAAAGGCATGATGGTGGGTTTCTGGGCCATGGCGCTGGGCGCTTTTATTTTCGTACCGGCCGCCCTCACCCGCACCTACGAGATCTTCCTGATGGGGCTCTTCACCATCGGCATCGGGCTGGCCATTTTGCAAACCGCCGCCAACCCGTACATCACCATCTTGGGGCCTAAGGAGCGCGCCGCGCAGCGGATCAGCATCATGGGTATTTGTAATAAAGCCGCCGGAATCCTCTCGCCCATCGTGTTTGCGGCCGTGATTCTGCGCCCCACCGACACCGACCTCTTTGCGCAGCTAGGTACCATGACCGACACCGCGCGCAGCGCCGCCCTGGACGAGCTCATCCGGCGGGTGATCCCGCCCTACGCCACGGTAGGTACTTTCCTGCTGGTGCTGGGGTACCTGGTTTACCGCTCGCCGCTGCCCGAAATCAACACCGAGCACGAAAGCCCCGAAGTAGCTTCGGCCAACGCCGGCAAAAGCAGCATTTTCCAGTTTCCGCACCTGATCCTGGGCGCGGTGGCGATTTTCCTGCACGTAGGTACCCAGGTCATCGCCATCGACACCATCATTGGTTACGCCAACTCGATGGGCATCAGCCTGCTCGAAGCCAAGGTATTTCCCTCCTACACGCTCTTCGTGACCATCTGCGGGTACCTGATCGGCATTGCCACCATTCCGCGGTTCATCAGCCAGGCCAACGCCCTGCGGGTATGTACCTTGCTGGGTACTTTGTTTACGCTCCTCATTATTTTTGCCAGCGGTACGGTGCAGTTCCTGGGGCATCGGGCCGATCTCTCCATCTGGTTTGTGGTACTGTTGGGTCTGGCCAATTCGCTGGTGTGGGCGGGCATTTGGCCGCTGGCCCTGGACGGGCTGGGGCGCTTCACCAAGCTGGGCGCGTCGCTGCTGATCATGGGGCTGTGTGGCAACGCCATTCTGCCGCTTTTCTACGGCCACTTCGCCGACCTCTACGACGTCCGGACGGCCTACTGGGTACTTTTCCCCTGCTACCTGTACCTGGTTTTTTATGCCTTCATTGGCCACCGGATCAAAACCTGGAAGGCCACCTAGTCGTGACAACCCCCTTACTTTATAGTGTATTTTCTCAAAACCCAAGTACCCATTATGAACCAACATTCCACCAACCCGGAGGTACTTTCCACCTCCAGACGAGAATTCCTGAAAAGCTCTTCCGTGGCCTTAGGCGGGTTCATGATCAGCCCTTCCTCCTCGGGCCTGGGCACCACCCACTCGCAGGATGAGGTACTTAAAGTAGCCCTGATCGGCTGCGGGGGACGTGGCGCGGGGGCCGCCGCACAGGCCCTAAGTACCTCCAAAAAGGTGAAGCTGGTGGCGATGGCCGATGCCTTCCGCGACCAGCTCGACGAAGCCTACTTTCATTTAACCAAACAGCCCAAGCTGCAGGACCAGATCGACGTCCCGGAAAAACATAAATTCGTGGGGTTCGACGCCTACCAGGAAGCCATAAAACTGGCCGACGTGGTGCTGCTGGCCACGCCCGCTCCTTTCCGCCCCGACCACTTCGAGGCGGCCGTGGCGGCCAATAAGCACGTATTTATGGAAAAACCGCTGGCCTCGGACGGCCCCGGCATCCGGCGGATTCTGGCCACGGGCGAAGTGGCCAAAAAGAAAAACTTATCCGTGGTAGTCGGCCTCCAGTACCGCTACGATCCGCAGAACCAGGAGTTTGTCCGGCTCTTGCAGGAAGGGGCCATCGGGGATCTGATTTCGGCCAATAGTTACTACCTCATCGGGCGGGTGAAGCTCGTGGCGCGTCAGCCCGGCCAAACCGAGATGGAATACCAAATGCGCAACTGGCGGCATTTCAACTGGCTGTGGGCGGGCTCCCCGGCGGGCCTGCAAATCCACCACGACGACATCGTGAATTGGGTCAAGAAGGGGTACCCCGTCAAGGCCCAGGGCGTGGGCGGACGCTCGGCCCTGAAAGGCCCCGAGCACGGCGATATCTTCGACCACTTTTATACCGAATACGAATACGCCGACGGTAGCCTGCTGCACAGCCAGGTACGCCACGTGGACGGCACCTCGGGCAAGCGCGGGGTGCAGTTTTTGGGTAGTAAAGGAACGGGTGATTTCCACACCGGCCTCAAAGATCACAAGGGGAATTTTATCTGGAAAAAAGATACCCGAAGTACCCTGAATCCCTACCAGATTGAGCATGACAAGCTGTTTGAAAGTATCCGCTCCCGCCAGCCCATCAACGATACCGAATGGGGCGCCAAAAGTACCCTGGCCAGCATCATGGGCCGCATGGCGGGGCACTCGGGGCAAGTCATTGAGTGGGAAAAGGCGTTGAACTCGGAGATCAGTATCCTGCCCGAGCGCTTCGCCTGGGACGCCAATCCGCCCGTGATGCCCGATGCCTCCGGAAACTACCCCGTACCGGTTCCGGGCCTGGCCCAGGTTTGACGAGCCGCGGCGTTACGCCCAAGGTACTCGCTACTTCGTGGGTACTCCTTTTTGGCTAAGAAAACCCACGTTTGATTGACCTTACTATGAAAATTAAAATACACAACGGCACCCTGCTCACGCCCTACCGCCGCATCCCGAACGGCACACTGCTGATCGAAAACGGGAAAATAGTGGCGGTAAGCGAAACAGACCTGGACGTGAGCGATGCGCTCGAGATCGACGCGAAGGGGTACTTCGTGGCCCCCGGCTTTATTGACATCCACGTGCACGGCGGCGGCGGCCACGACTTCATGGATGGTACCGAGGAAGCTTTCCTGGCCATTGCCGAAACCCACGCCCGCTACGGCACTACCGCCCTGGTACCGACGACGCTTACCAGCGAAAAAAAGGACCTGCTGCACACGCTGGAGCTCTACGAGCAGGCGCACCGCCACAACCACCGGGGCGCGCAGTTTCTGGGCATGCACCTGGAAGGCCCCTACTTCGCCATGAGCCAGCGCGGTGCCCAAGACCCGCGCTACATCCGCAACCCCGACCCGGCCGAGTACCTGGAGGTACTTGCCCGGTCGGCGTCCATAGCGCGCTGGAGCGCCGCACCCGAGCTTGAGGGCGCGCTGGAGTTTGGGCGGTGCCTCCGGGAACGGGGCATTGTGGCCGCCCTGGCCCATACCGAGGCCGTGTACGAGGAGGTACTTGAGGCCTACGAAAACGGCTACAACCTGGCTACGCACCTGTACTCAGGCATGCTGGGCGTGACGCGCCGCCACGCCTACCGCTACGCCGGAGCCGTGGAGAGTGCCTTTTTGATCGACGGCATGGACGTGGAAATCATCGCCGATGGCATCCACCTGCCCGCGCCGCTGCTGAAGCTGGTCTATAAAATCAAAGGCCCCAGCCGCATTGCCCTCATCACCGACGCCATGCGGGCCGCCGGAATGCCGCCCGGCGAAAGTACCCTGGGCTCGCTCAAGAATGGCCTGAAAGTCATTGTGGAAGACGGCGTAGCCAAACTACCCGACCGCACCGCCTTTGCCGGGAGCGTGGCCACCGCCAACCAGCTCATTCGCAGCATGATTCAGCTCGCCGAAGTACCCCTGCCGGAGGCCGTCGAGATGCTGACCGCCACGCCCGCGCGGATCATGGGGGTGGAAAAACAGAAAGGCTCCCTGACCGTCGGGAAGGATGCCGACGTGGTTATTTTTGATGCAGAGATCAACATTCAAAGTACCCTGGTGCGGGGCAAAATAGTATTCGAAAGTACCCCTTCCGGGGGTACCCAACGCTAGGGTACTTCACGCGCTTTTAACGTAAAAAACCTATATTTTTTTGTTCTAATTTCAATCCGATGAGAGAAGTAATTGTAGACAAGCTGAACGTTCAGATTTTTGACTCCCGCGCCCAGCTTGGTCGCCAGGCCGCCCGGTTGGTCGCCGAAAAGATCCGCCAACTTTTGGATAAAAAAAGTACCCTGAACATCATCTTTGCGTCGGCCCCTTCGCAGAATGAATTCCTGGACGCGCTGGCCGCCGACACAAGCCTACCCTGGAACCGCGTAACCGCCTTCCACATGGACGAGTACATCGGCCTGCCCGCCGACGCACCCCAAAACTTCGGGAATTTTCTGCGGGTGAAGTTGTTTGACAAAGTACCTCTGCGGGCCGTGCATTACCTCGACGGCAACGCACCCGATCCGCAAGCCGAGTGCGAACGGTACGCGGCGTTGCTGCGGCAGTACCCCACCGACCTGGTGTGCATGGGCATTGGCGAAAACTGCCACATTGCTTTCAATGACCCGCACGTGGCGGACTTTCAGGACGAAGTACTGGTAAAGCAAGTAGCGCTGGACGAAGCTAGCCGCCAGCAGCAGGTACACGACGGCTGCTTTGAAAGCCTGGCGCAGGTACCTACGCACGCCCTCACGCTCACCGTACCGGCCCTGACGCAAGGTACCTACCTCTACTGCATGGTACCAGGTACCCACAAAGCCGCCGCCATTGGCCACACGCTGCTGGACGACATCTCCGAAAAGTACCCTTCGACGATCCTGCGCAAACACCCGAACGCCACGCTCTTCGTGGATGGGGATAGTGCTGGGCAGCTGCCGCAGGAGCTATTCGCCGCCGAGAGTAAGGTGGAATAGCGGCTAGAAATCTGTACTAACCCATGACTCATGTGGGGTAAAAACCAGTATCTTTGGGTATAAAACAGCAACCCATGGCAGAATTCGTAGAGCGCTACATTAATGGCACCGGCCTTTTACTGACTACGGACGGATTGCTGCAGCGATTTAAGGAATTATTCGGCGAAGAATTCACCCCGGATCAAATCCGCTCCTACGAGGACAGCTTGAAGTACTACCGCGATTTGAAAAACTCGTTGGATACCGCTCGGGAAGAAGGTGTTTTAGAGGGAATTGAGAAAGGAAGACTTGAAGCAATAGAGAAAGTAGCCAAGAATTTGATTAAAATGGGAATAGATGCCGACATCATTGCTGAGACAACGGGGCTTACTATCCAGCAAATAGAAAAGCTAAAAAATACGGCACCTTGATTTTCTGGATGAAGTACCCCGGCTCGTAAGCACTCTCACGAGCCGGGGTACTTCATGTAGTTTTATTAACTGATAAGCCCACCCATGACCGGATCGCTCTGGCTTTCCTGACCCGTCTCTACCCGGCCGGCCCAGCGGCGCTGGTAGCCTTCGGCTCCGGGTACCTTCAGGGAGAAATCGTACCAGCCAAACTGCTTACTGGCTTCCAGCGGTACGGTGGTAGTCTTCCCAGCGAGTACTTTGATAGACAGCGTTTTTTTAGTCATATGGTCGAGCAGCTCCAAGGAGAGTGCGCGCTGGCCTTCGGTATTTTTCAGCTTCAGCTCCACGTTGCCGCTCAAGGTACCTTTCTTGCCTTTGGCAGCTTCGTAGGCACAAGCTACCTCCAGGGCCGGATCGGTACTTTGCCCTTTGAATTCCCGGAAAAAACCGTTGGGTCCGTACACTTGCAGGTGGTACTTGCCCGCGTCAAAGTCGGCCAGGGGCCAGGTACCTGTCAGTTGCTGTCCGGCTTCCACCGCATACGACCAGGCCTTCACCATCTGGCCCTGGTACTGGCCGGGCGCGTAGACGTGGAAGGGCGAGCCCGCCGCTTTTTTCCCAAACACCGCATGGGCCGCGGCCAACTGGATGGAAAACGTTTTTTTGTCGGGACCCAGGCGGCCGTCAGCGTAGAGCTCGTAGGGCAGCGCGCAGGACGGACGGGTACCTTTCTCCTGCCGGGGAAGTACCCCCAGCGCGGTGGGGTTTTGCCGGATCTGCTCGATCTCGGCGGGCGTAAGCTGCTTGAAGCCCGAGGGTAGTTCTTTGAACTTCGCCTTATGCACCCCTTCCAAAAAAGTTTCCTTTTCGGGAAAAGCGGGCAGCTCGATTTTTTCGCCCTGGTAGGGCCGGAAGACCGACGTCAAGTCGCCGCAGACCGTACGTCGCCAGGCGCTGATGTTGGGCTCCTCGATTTTTTTGCCCGTTTTGTGGCTCAGGAAAATCTCCATGAACTGCAGAACGGACGTATGGTCAAAGACCTCCGAGTTGACGTACCCACCCCGGCTCCAGGGCGAGGCGATGAGCAAAGGTACCCGGTAGCCCAGCCCGATGGTTCCCGTTCGGGCTTGTTTCTGGGCGTTGGCGCTTTCGCGCTTCAGCTCCTGCTCCATCGTAACGTGCTCCACGCTGGGGTCGATCCCCGCCGTAACGGCCCCCGTGTCGGGGCGGTCGGGGTGAGGGGCCACGAAGGGCGGCACGTGGTCAAAGTACCCGTCATTTTCGTCGTAGGCCACGATAAAAATGGTTTTCTTCCATACCTCGGGATCTTTGGTGAGAATATCCATGACCTCCGAAATGTACCAGGCACCGTACCAGGGTGCGCCGGGGTGGTCGGAGAAGTTTTCCGGGGCCACCACCCACGAGATCGTCGGAAGCTTGCCGTTATTGACATCTTCCCGAAACTGGTACAGAATATCACCCTTGGGTACTTTCATTTCGCGCTCGGTGGCGCCGTCGCGGTAGGTGACGGTCTCGACCTCGTGGTAGTGCGGGTCGCCGATGTTGGTCGTGAAAGCTTTTTCGTGCAGGTTTTTCTCGCGCTGGCTCAGCTTCGCAAAGCGCTGCTCGTTCCATTTTTCCAGCTCGCTTTGGGCGGTGGTTAAAAGTACCCGCTTGGTATTCAGCTCTTTTTGGACCGCTTCGGCTTCCGGCCCCGTCAGGTTTTTCAGCTTGGCTTCGAGCAGCAGAATTTCCTGGGGTAGTTGGGCCGCCTGCTGCTTCAGGTACCTATTGTACCCTTTGGAATAACGCACCTGGTACTGCGAAAACCACTCGATGGGGTTGTCGGTAAAATTGGCCAGCCACTCTTCCTCCTCGCCCGTGAAGCCCATGGGCAGGCTTAGCTCATTTTGGTAAATGCGCCACGAAATATTATTATCCTCCAGGCGCTCGGGAAAGGTAGTCCAGCTGGCTTCGCGGCGGTAGGTGACGTCTTCGTTCCGGACGTTGGCCTTGGCGGTGATCGAAGGTTTGTCGCGGATGGTCCCCGACCAGAGGTACAGGCGGTTGGGCGTAGTACCCGTCAGGGAGGAGCAGAAGTTCTGGTCGCACACCGTGAAGGCATCAGCCAGGGCGTAGTAAAAGGGCAGGTCTTCGCGGTTGTAGTAGCCCAGCGTGAGGGGCAGGGGGGCGTACTCTTTATTGCCCGACTTCTTCACGTCCAGCCATTTGTCGTAGCGGCCGTCGTTGCGGGCGTCCACCTGGTTTTCCCAGGAGTGCGGCAGGGCGCTCATCCAGGTGGCCTTGGTATCCTTTATGTTTAAGCGAAAAGGCGCGTAGGTTTGTCCTTCGGCGTTGGTCTGCAGCCACACGGGGTTGCCGCTGGGCAGGGTGATGGTGCGGGGATCGTTGAAGCCCCGCACGCCCCGCAACGTACCGTAGCAGTGGTCGAAGGAGCGGTTTTCCTGCATCAGCACCACGATGTGCTCGGCGTCCAGAAAGGTACTTCCCGCCGGGGGATTAATGGCCATCGCCTTCTGGATAGAAGCCGGCAGTGCCTGGAGCAGCCCCGCCCCGCTCGCCAGCAGCGCCGCTTTTTTCAGAAATTCTCTTCTTGAGTCCATTGTTTTCGGGAGGATTTAGATGTGCCTTGAAATAGATTGATTACAGCATACTACGCCAATTCGACCCAAAAATACCATCTTTAAGAGAATAAGCCGGTTAACAAATCATTAACGAAGTAGCGTGTTCTAAAAAAAGCGAGGCCGAGTGAGCAAAGGGTCGTGTAGTACTTCCCGCTGCTCACTCGGCCTTTGTACTGTAGACTAGGCTAAGTACCCCCGCGCCGCGGCTACGCGATGTCACATATTTCAACGCCCTGGCGCAGCGACGCGATGGCATCGGGGCGTTTGGGAATAAACTCCTGCCCTACGTACCCTTTGTAGCCCGTCTCGACGATGGCCTTCATGATGGCCGGGTAGTACAGCTCCTGGGTGTCGTCGATCTCGTTGCGGCCCGGCACGCCTCCCGTATGGTAGTGACCAATGTAGGGGTGGTACTTCTTGATGGTCGCGATCACGTCGCCTTCCATGATCTGCATGTGGTAAATATCGTAGAGCAGCTTGAAGCGCTCCGAACCGACCCGCTCGCACAGTGCCACGCCCCAGGCCGTGTGGTCGCACATGTAGTCTTTGTGGTTGACCTTGCTGTTGAGCAGTTCCATGATCATGGTCACTTTGTGTTTTTCGGCCGAGGCCATGAGGCGTTTCAGGCCTTTGGCGCTATTTTCCAGTCCTTGCTCGTCAGACATGCCGTTGCGGTTGCCCGAGAAGCAGATCACGGTATTATAGCCCGCTTCCACGAGCTTGGGAAAAATTGCTTCGTAGCTGGCTACCAGCTCATCGTGCAGGGTCGGGTTGTTGAAGCCTTTTTCGATCCCCATCCCGGCTCCCTGGGGCAGCGCGCAGTAGAGTCCGTACTTCTTGAGGGTAGGCCACTCGTTGGGGCCCTGTAGCTCGATGGATTGTAAGCCGATGGCCTTGGCCTCGCGGCAAAGGTCTTCCAGCGGAATCTTCCCGTAGCACCAGCGGCATACCGAGTGATTGATCTTGCCTTTCAGCTTGGGCCCCAACGCAGCCTCCGAGGCGGCCAACGCATCCGTCAGGGAAAAAGGAGCCGCGACGGCGGCGGCAGTACCCAGCATATTTTTCAGGGCCGTACGGCGGGAAGGTTTACTTTCCATAGGTAGATAGATAAATGATACGAAAAATTGAATGATTGAATAGGTACGGTATACCGTTGGGCTTCCTACCCAGAGGCAAAAAGAGTTAAACGCGGCCGGTCTACTTTTATTGAGCCACAAAATATACGGTCAAGAGGGACCCGCCTCCTTGTTTCTTTTCCAGGTACCCGATTCAGTACGCACCCGCGCATCGTTTTTTAGGTATATTTACGTTATTAGTACCCATTGTTTGGCTTTTCATGCGCTACGCCCTGTACCTGTTTTTAAGTGTCTGCTCCATCGCTCTCCACGCCCAGGGTATTCGGGGGCGCATTACCACTACCCAAAACGAACCCCTCCCCTACGCGGGCATCGTGGTGCAAGGGACCAGCACGGGTACCCTCGCCAACGCCGAGGGGCAGTACGAGCTGAACCTGGCACCAGGCAAGTACGAAGTCGTGTTTCAGTACCTGGGTTTCAAAACGGAAACGCGGGCCGTGACGATCAGCGGTGATTTTAGTGACCTGAATATTACCCTGCAAGAACAAGCCCTCAACCTGGCTCAACTCCAGGTGGGGAAGGGCAAGGAAGACCCGGCCTACAGCGTCATGCGGCGCGCCGTGGCCAAGGCCCGTTTTCACCAGCTCCAGATCCGCAGTTACTCGGCCCGCGCCTACACGCGCAGCACGGCCCTGCCCACCAAAATTCCGTTTTTACTCGAAAACCGACTAAAAAAAGAGGGTGTACAGCAGGGCAAAGCCTTCCTGAACGAAAGCGTGGCCGACATCAGCTACCGGCGGCCCAATACCTACAACCAGAAGATCGTCTCCACCCGCAACAGCCTCGACAACAGTACCCCTACGCCCAACGAGTACATACTCGCGAGCTTCTACAGCCCGGAGGTAGCCGGTACCATCACGCCGCTCTCGCCCAAGGCTTTTGCCTACTACAAGTTTGAGTACGAAGGTTTTTTTGAGGATCGGGGCGAGATCGTGAACAAGATCCGGGTGATTCCGCGCGCCTACGGCGAGGGCGTGTTTCGGGGGAGTATCTACATCCTGGAAGACCGCTGGGCCATCCACAGCTTCGACCTCCAAACCACCTCCCGCGGGCTCGACGTGGAGGTGAAGCAGCTGTTCAATCCCATCCAGAACGTGTGGCTGCCCATCAACCAGCAGTTCAGGATCAAGGGCGGGTACCTGGGCTTTGCGGGGGAGTTTAAGTACGTGGTATCCATGAACTACCTTAAGCTCGACGTGGACCCCAACCTCCGGGAAGACATCGTAATTAACGACCATAAAAAAGAGCCCGAAAAGGCCGCCCCCAGCCGCAAGGCCGAGCTCGAAAAAATGATCGAAGAGCAGAAGGAGTTTTCCACGAAGAATTTTCGCAAGCTGATTAAGGAATACGAAAAAGACCAGAAAAAGGAGCGCAAGGAGCAGGGCGAAGACGTGCGGGTACTACGCAACGACTCCATTTCGGTAGACTCGCTGGCGCATAAGCGCGATAGTACCTACTGGGAAACCCTCCGCCCCGTACCACTCACGCAGCTGGAGGTAAAAAGCTACCAGCTCCAGGACAGCGTGAAGGTACTTCGGCAGGAGCAAGCCCGCAAAGACAGCATCCGGCAGGACTCCACGCGCTTCAAGCCGCTGCACCTGCTCACGGGGCACGGCTACAAGCTAGGTACCCGAAGTACCCTGTCCTACGAAAGTCCGCTGCAATCGCTGGTCTACAATACCGTGGAGGGTTACGCCTTCGACCTGGCCCTGGACTGGACCAAGCGCTGGGGCAAAGACCACCGCTTCAGCCTGCGGCCCCTGGGGAGGTACGCCTTCGGGCGCGAGCGGCTGAGTGGTACCTTGCGCACGCAGCTCGCTACGCGCAAGTGGCTCTGGCAGCTGGAAGGCGGCGAGTACGTGTACCAGTTCAATCCGAACAACCCCATCCCGCCGGGCCTGAACAGCCTCACGACGCTCTTTTTCGAGCAGAATTTCATGAAGATCTACCAGAAGCAATTCCTCCGTACCGACTATACCTACCGGTACCTCGGCGACGTGCTGAGCCTGACGGGCAGCTTAGAATACGCCTACCGCAGCGAGCTCAGCAACCTGGAAAATCCGCGTCCCTATATAGACTGGCAAAACCGCGCCTTCACGCCCAACCGCCCCGCTACCCTAGAGGTACCTAACACGGGCTTTCCCAACCACAACGCCCTGACGATCGAGCTCACGGCCAACCTGCGCCCCTGGCAGCGGTACGTGATCCGCAACGGCCAAAAACGCTACTACCGCTCCGCCAGCGGCCCGACGTTTCAGTTCAACTACCGCAAGGGCATTCCCGTTGGACTCAACCCCGTCGACTACGATTTCCTCCAGCTTGGAGGTACTTACAACCAAAACCTCGGTCCGCGGAGTGAGCTTTCCTACGCCCTGAATGCGGGGGCTTTCCTTCGCGCCCGCTCGCTCTACTTTCCGGACTACCGCCACTTCATGGGCAATGAGTTCTTTTTCCTGACCGGCAATCCTACCACCCAGTTCCGGATGCTGCCCTACTACCAATACAGTACCGCCAAGCGTTTTGCCCAGCTGCACGTGGTATGGTCGTCGCAGCGTTTTCTGATTACCCGCATCCCGGCGCTGCGGCTGCTGGGCCTGAAAGAAACGCTGCAAACGCACGCGCTGTTTACGCCCCAGCCGGTAGGTGCCTACACGGAAGTAGTCTACGGAATCGACGGACTGCTGCGGCTCTTCCGGATCGAAGGCGTGGCCAACTTCCGGCCCGGCACGCAGGCTGGCGTGGGTTATCAGGGGCTTGGCTTCCGCATTGGTACTACCCTGAACATTCGGTAGAAATAAGTACCTTTTTGCCGTTGGGCGGGTTCTGCTGGCAGGCCTTCCCGAAGTACCCGACGCGTTTTGTTTTTGTTAGGCATCAATTTTATACAACCTAAATAAACGAAACAGGTACTTTTATGAAAACGATACACGTACTGATCGGCTATGTCGGGATCGCTCTTGTGCTGGCGGGCTGCGGGGGGAGTAATACGTCGTCGAACGTAGAAGCACCCGGCGACGAAAAAACCGCTAAGGATAAACTCTTGAGTACAGGTGCGGACCTGATGCAGGATAAGTCGCCGTTGAAAAAATTCAACACCTACCTGGACGGCTTTCATTTCTACAACGGCAACCCCAACGCCCAAATGGAAGCCCACCACTACGTAATGCAGCTCAACGAAGACGTGTACCAGGCGCTGATCCTGGACGGCAACGGCGACGACGCCAAGATCATGGGCATTGAGTACATCGTGACCAAAAGGATGTTTGACCAATTATCCGCCGAAGAAAAAAAACTCTGGCACAGCCACGCCTACGAGGTCAAATCCGGCCTGCTGATTGCGCCGGGCATTCCCAAAGTAGCCGAGCATGAGCTTATGGAAAAACTCGTAACTACCTACGGAAAGACCATCCATACCTGGCACACCGACCAGGAGCGCAACCTGCCGATCGGCTCACCGATGATCATGATGGGCTTCACCAAAGACGGGCAAATTCACCCCCACCTGGTCCAGGAGCGCGACGCGCGTTTCAAGGTATCGACCGAAGAAACCCGGCAGAACCGGGCGGACATACCCATGCCCAAGCCCGACCCTGCCGCCAACGCCTGGGAAAAAGGAGAGGTACGGCAATTTATCATCACCAACAAACCGGACTCGGCCTTGCACAAGCACCAAATGCAATAGAACAGCCCTTCTGGCGAGCCCAGTGAGGTTCTTTCGGCCGGTACCGGCTGGGGCGGGTACTTAAAATCGTTATAGATAAGTACACGCTTTCTGCTATTTCAGTCGGGTACTTATCTACATATCAAGAAGAGTAGTATATTTGATAGCTCGTTTGTGGATGCAGTGTTCCACAAAAGGCTTTTTGAGTATTTTGTACACCGTGCCGATTGGAACAGTCGGAACTCCGTTGTGAGTATTGATTTTTTTACGATTTTGCTGCCCAATTTCGCAAACCCAAATTCCTATTTGCTTTGTTTGCTATGGAACTACCTATCCGCTGCTTTCTCATAGATGATGACTTAGACGACCAGGAAATTTTTTCCATGGCCTTGCAGGATGCCTACAACGCCGTCACCTGTGAATGTGCCAACGACGGCGTCCAGGCGCTGGAAAAGCTCAATCTGGATCAGGCCTTTATCCCGCATTTTATTTTTATTGACATGAACATGCCCCGCATGAAGGGTGTGCAGTGCCTGGAAGAAATAAAAAAGATAGACCGCCTGAAGCATATCCCTATATACATGTACTCGACCTCCGCCGACCCCAGCGCCATTGCCCAAACAAGGCAATTAGGCGCCGCCGACTTTATCGTGAAACCCTCTACCATCGGGGCGCTTACCAGTACTTTGTCTAAACTATTTCAGAATTAGTAGCTGTCAGGCCCGTCATGACTAGAGAGTTTTTCCTTCAGGATGGTTGGGAAACGAGCTTCGTACCCCACGCGTACGACTGGGCTTCCACCCCACTAGGAGAACCCGCTCACTGGCCGCAAAGCCTGAAAACTGCCCTGGCCCGGATGCTAGGCTCGGACCAACCCATGGCGCTGGCCTGGGGTACGGACCTGATCTTATTTTATAATGACGCCTGCCAGTCGGTAATAGGTACCCAGCCCGCACTCTGGGAGCAACTGAGCCCCGGCATGGAGCGGGTACGCGACACCGGAATCCCCGCATCTATCACCGCGCAGCCGGTACTTCTGAACCGCCAGGGCTTTCCGGAGGAGTGCTACTTCACGCTTTCGTTCAGCCCTATTCCCGTCGACGACGGCACCCGTACCGGAGGCGTTTACTGTACTTTCCACGAAACCACCCGTCAGGTACTTAGTCAGCGTCGGTTTGGTACGTTGGCCGCTGTGGCCCGGGTTGACGCTTCGATGCTACCTACGGCCGAAGCCGTTGGGGCCCGGTTGATGGACGTGCTTTCCAAAAATCCCCAGGATTTCCCCTTTCTGATTTTGTACAGCCAGCCGGACCCCGTGTCCCCAGCGCGGCTTCTGGCGCACAGTGGCTTTGCCGATAAAAACCACGCGGCTCTGCCCGAAACGATCCCGCTGCGGAGCGACTCAGGTACCTGGCCCCTCTCCGAGGTTTTTGGGATGAATGGAAAATCCCTTCTTTTCGACCTTCCGCCGGAGCTGACGGTACTTCCGCCGGGCCCGGTGCCCAGCCGAGCCTTGCTGCTTCCCCTGCTGGTGCCGGACCAGCCGCAAGCGCTGGGTTGCCTGATTGCCGGTATAAACCCCCGGCTGGCGTTGGATGAAGAATACCGGCTCTTTTTGGATATGGCCGCCAGACCCATCGCGGCGGCGCTGGGTAGGCTGAAAACCCTTGAAGAAAAACCCAAAAATATAGTAGAAAATGACCAGCTAATCCGGACCCTGATCATGCAGGCCCCGGTAGCGATGGGCATCTACCGCGGGGCCGATTTTATCATTGAGGTAGCCAATAACAAGCTGCTGGAGTTCTGGGGGCAATCGGCCTACCAGGTCATGAACAAGCCCCTTTTCGAGGTACTTCCGGAATTGAAAGAACAGGGCGTAGAAGCTATTCTGAAAAAAGTATTTACTACCGGCCAGCGTTTTTTTGGCTCGGAGTACAATCTCCACTTGTCCCGCCGTAAGAAGACCGAGGAAGTTTTTGTCAGCTTTGCGCTGGAACCTCTGTACGACGATGCCGGGAATGTGACAGCCATCATGGCGGTTTCCAACGAAGTAACGGATCTGGTGAAAGCCAAAAAAGAGGTAGAAGAGAGCGAAGCCCGGCAAAAGCTGGCCATCGAAGCCGCCGAAATGGGTACCTACGACCTGAACATGATTACGGACGAGCTCATCTATTCAGACCGCTTTGCCCGCATCTTTGGTATGGACCCTACCCAGCCGCTCAACCGCAACGATTTTCGCAACCGGGTTCATCCCGATGATCAGGCAGCACGAACCAAAGCCCACGAAGAAGCCCTCAAAACGGGAATGCTGCTGTACGAAGCCCGCATCCTCTGGCCCGACCACACCAGCCACTGGGTGAGGTTGAACGGCAAGATCGTCTTCGATGCCAATCAGGTACCCATCCGGATGCACGGTACGGCGATGGACATCAACGAGCAAAAAATGCAGTCGGACCGGCTCGAAAAAATGGTGGAAGAAAGAACGCGCGAGCTGAAAGAAATTAACATCCTTCTCAAAAAATCAAACCACGAGCTGGAACAATTCGCGTACATCGCTTCGCACGACTTGCAGGAACCGCTTCGCAAAATTCAGACTTTCGCGGATATTATTCAGCAGAACGTCACCCACAGCGGCACGGCCATGAAGTACCTCCCCAAGATCAACGACTCGGCCCGCCGCATGGAGGAGTTGATCCGCTCCGTACTGAACTACAGCCGCCTTTCCATGAATGGCCAAAGCTTCGAGTATACCGATCTGAATCAGGTACTTGAAAACATTCGGGATAACTTTGAATTACAAATTCTGGAAAAAAGAGCGGTGATCCAGAGCGACCCGCTGCCCGTGGTGAAGGGAATTCCGTTGCAACTCAACCAGCTCTTTTCAAACCTGATTGGCAATGCGCTTAAATTTTCGCAAAAAGAGCCTTTCATTCGTATTACGGCCCGTTTTCTTTCCGCCGCTCAGATCCGCATTCCCACGGACGCGCAGCCGGACGACAAGTACCTCGAGCTGGTGTTTCGGGACAACGGCATCGGGTTCGATGCGCAATACGCCGACCAAATCTTTACCATTTTTCAGCGCCTGCACGACAAACAAACCTACGCCGGTACGGGGATCGGCCTGGCTCTTTGTAAGAAAATTGTCGAGAATCACCACGGCTACATCCTGGCCCAAAGCGAGGAAGGTAGTGGGGCGACTTTTTACATTTACCTACCCCTGCTTTAACCAATCGTATGACGAAGGTACCTTTCATACAGCCCAAGTACCCCTTAGCAGCCCTGGGTACCTGGTACTCTTCTCTTCTCTAATTTTCTCTTTTTCATGAACACCGAAATCGCCCGCTTTCCTGCCGCTTATGCCCTCATCGAAGAAGCTACCCGGCAAGCCGACTTCAGTATGGCGTCCGACGCCCTCACCGGTTCGCTGCTGCGCACGCTGGCCGCTACCAAGCCGGGTGGTCGCTTGCTTGAGCTAGGTACCGGCACAGGTCTGTCTACGTCCTGGATTTTGGACGGCATGGATGCCGCCGCTACCCTTACTTCGGTGGATAATGCTCCCGAGTACCTGGCCATCGCCCGTACCTACCTGGGCCACGACCCGCGCCTCACGCTGATCGAGGCCGACGGCGGCGCGTGGTTTGAAGAGAATCTTCACGAGCGTTTCGACTATATTTTTGCCGATACCTGGCACGGCAAGTACCTGCTATTGGACGAAGCCCTGGCGATGCTCAAACCCGGTGGCCTGTACCTCATCGACGACATGCTGCCTCAGCCCAACTGGCCCGAAGGCCACGCCGAAAAGGCCACCCGGCTCCTCCGCGCGCTGGACCAGCGCCCCGACCTGTGGCTCACCCGCCAGGTATGGGCTACGGGCATCGTGATGGGCGTGAAGCGTCCGTAGCGAAGGATGGCGGTGAGGCAACGTACCCTTCAGGGTACCTTAACCCTGACTTATCCATCTTATAATTCGTGTTGCCAATCACTCCACTTTGTGGTTTCGGGTACTTGCATAAGTACCCGTCATTGCCCTGGATACTGAAATAACTCAGTTCCAGTCAGATTCTTCCAGTTCAAAAAGATCGTCCACCTTGATCTTAAGTACCGAGGCGATTTTTAGTGACAAGGCCGTTGAAGGCACAAATCGCCCGTTTTCAATGGCATGGATCGTTTGTCGGGTCACATTCACTTTTTCTGCTAAGGCCGCTTGCGACAAGTCATTTCTGGCCCGTTCCACTTTAATAAGATTTTTCATTCTCTGGACTTAAGAACCCCAAAACTGATAAAGGCAATAAGCAGACAAACCAAGGCAAACCAATAGGATGATACGGCCTTTTCTTGATTTCCATCGGGGTACGTTACTAGGTAATTTATGATAGACCCCGCCAGGCAGGTAATGACGAATCCAAGCGTGAGTGCTTTGAACTTCAGGTACCGAATCCGTTCGTCGATCATGGGCTTTCCCGAAAAATAAAGGAACAACAAACCCAGGGCCAAATGGCCGACTAGGCTTTCAACAAACCAGTTTCCATGCTTGATTATCTCAAAAACCAAGGCTCCCAAGGCAAATAGGGTAAAGACCATACCCACGTAAAAGCTTCCTCTGAACCAGGAGATCAATGATTGGCTATTTGTTTTCATCAGAATAAGGATGTTAAGTATACAGCACCAAATGTAAATTATAATTTACATAGTACCAAGTTTACAACAACAAGCATACAGTTTCTAGTGAAAAAAAAGATCCCCAAAGTACCTTGATGCCAGCGGGGTTTTGGGGTTCGGTAGGAATGTCGCTGTTGTCTTCAAATCCCAGTTGAACGTATATAGACCATAACCTCATTCCAAAGTACCCTGCCCCCAGTGGGATCACACACGGCCCGGTTGAGCAGGCGATTAGATCTTAATGAGGCGAAATAGAAACCGGAAGTTCGTTACGTAACTGTTATTTTTTATCCGGAAGGTACTTTCTCAACGAAACATTTTCTATACTTACTCTTCCAAAGTACCCCTCAAAACCAACCTTCGCTATGCCCGGACTTTACCATACCCAAAACCGCCGCTCCTTCCTCAAAACCACCGCCCAGGCCGCCGGGGTACTTACGGCCTACGGCCTGGGCACTTCGTGGGTACAGGCCCAAAGCGCCGACGAAACCCGCTGGGCGCTGCTCTCGGATATTCACATTGCGGAAGATCCCCAGAACCAGTACCGGGGCTTTTTTCCGCACCAAAATCTCCAGAAAGCAGTGCCGCAGGTACTGGCCGCCCAGCCCGACGCCGTGCTCATCAACGGCGACGTAGCCCGACTCACCGGCGAAGCGGGCGACTACGCCCAGGTAGCCCGCCTGCTGGCCCCCATTGCCGACAAGAAACCCGTGTACATGACCCTCGGCAACCACGACGACCGCGCCCATTTTCACCAGGCGTTTCCGCCCAGCCAGGAGCTTCAGGCCGTCAAAGACCGGCACGTGCTGGTGGTAGAGCAGCCCGCTACGCGCTTTATTTTGCTGGATTCGCTACTGTACGTGAACAAAACGCCCGGCCTGCTGGGCAAGGGCCAACGTACCTGGCTGGATACGTTCCTGCGTAGCTCCGACGCCAAGCCGACGGTGCTTTTTGTGCACCACACCCTCACCGACGACGACAGCTCCCTGCTGGACGTGGAGCGGCTGCTGGAGATCATCAAGCCCCACCAAAAAGTGAAAGCACTCTTTTACGGGCATTCGCACCGCTACCACTACGACACCCTGGACGGCCTGCACCTGATCAACCAGCCGGCCGTGGGCTACAACTTTGCCGACGACCAGCCCGTGGGCTGGCTCACGGCGAAGTTTGGAAAACAGGGGGTGGACCTCACGCTCCATGCCTTCGCAGGCAACTTGGCCGAGCACGGCAAGACCCGCTCACTGGCCTGGCGGTAGGGGTACTTTGTAGGTACTTGGGCACAAAAAAAAGAGGAGGCTTACGCTTCCTCTTTTGGGGTATCAGTACTTACGTACAGCTACCGGCAATTAGCTTTTTGAGTCGTGGCCTTCCTGCTTCACCAGCTTGTTATAAATACCCAGGAGCAGAAAAGGAGCGGGCCATTGGCCCACAAACAACGCCTCTTCGTCTTTCCGGAGAAGTTTCAGCGTCAGCGATACGCCCATGGCGCCCAGTGCGGCCCACAGAAAGGTATCTGAGGGTATCTTGGAGGTTTGCTCTTCAATGGCCTTGGCCACTTTCCCTTCTTTGTGTTCTGGATTGAAATGATCGACCTTTTGTTTTAGATCTGCGACTGAAGTGTCCATAGTTTAGTTTGTTGTGAGAATTTTCCGGTCTCTAATGATCCTCCGCTCAATTCTCGTTGCTAGTAATGTAAACTTCACTTACTGTTATAAAAGCCATACCACCCTTTGCCCCACCCCACTTATTAGCCCACAGCTTTGCACTATCCCAAAAGGCTCTGGGCTTTCTTTTGGAAGTAATAAGCTCTTTATAGAGAATAAAGAGCGGTTCACTCCTGGTATCAGGCCCCAAAAAGTACTTTGAGGAAATCCCCGTTGGGGATTTTTTTCAATGCCACCCTGTGCACGCCTTGTTGCTGTTAATCGCCAACCTGCTGCTTTTCTCCACCTGGCATCGTTTTAGTTCAGTCTTATGGCTGCTGCCAAGAGTATATTTTTTTCGGGCCTCTCGCGAAGTACCTTGCCAATGATCGTGAGTCTTACCCAACCCTTTTTTACAACTGTATTCAAGTACCAATTAATAATCCTATTCAACACGTCAACTAAAACTACTAAAAACAATGAAGACATG
Organism: Rhabdobacter roseus; assembly: GCF_014202275.1. Lineage (GTDB taxonomy): Bacteria > Bacteroidota > Bacteroidia > Cytophagales > Spirosomataceae > Rhabdobacter > Rhabdobacter roseus. Next base: position 345,485 of record NZ_JACHGF010000003.1, read on the forward strand.
GGTTAAATCAACGATGCTCGTAGCGGCGCTAGCGGGTGTGGTAGTGGGCTGTAAGGATAGCGACTTCTGGGATTCGTTCATTCCCGAAACTAACGACGATCCTACCTCCAGCCAAATCGCCGGGTATGTATTCAAACCAGCCTTGGCTCCCGCCAGTGACGAAAACGTGCGGCAACTGAGGGTACCGGCGGGCTTTCAGGTGAATAAATTTGCGGAGCAGCTCGGCAAGCCGCGTATCCTGGCGGTAAGCAGCGCCGGGCACGTCTATTTCTCTGACCGCGACGCCGGAACCGTGACACTGCTGCAAGATACCAACGCCGACGGCGTGTCGGACAGCAAGCGCGTCGTAGCTACCATTGAGCAAGCCCACGGGCTGGCCATTCACGACAACCAGCTGTACATTGTATCCGTTAAGGAGCTGTACCGAGCTACTATCAACGGCGACGGCTCCCTGGGCCAGCCGCAAATGCTCCTGGACGACCTGCCCGACGGCGGCCAGCACCCCAACCGCACGCTGGCGTTCGGGCCAGATAATAAGATGTACCTGTCTATTGGCAGTACCTGCAACTCCTGCCCCGAACCCAACCCCGAGCACGCCACCATGCTGCAAGCCAATCCAGACGGCTCCAACCGGCGTGTTTTTGCCAAGGGGCTGCGTAATACCGTCGGCTTTGGCTGGCATCCGCAGACCAACGAGTTTTGGGGCATGGACCACGGCATAGACTGGCTGGGTGACAACGAGCAGAAGGAGGAGCTGAACAAAATCCTGCAGAACGCCGACTATGGCTGGCCCTACATCTACGACGACGGCCGTTACAACCCCAGCAACCGACCCCCGGGAGACACGACCTACCAGCAGTACCTCCAGAAAACTACCCTGCCGTCGCTGGGCTACCAGGCCCACGCCGCCCCCATGCAAATGGTATTTTATCAGGGTACGCGCTTTCCGTCCGACTACCAGAACGATGCCTTTGTGGCCATGCGCGGCTCCTGGAACCGCAGCACGCCCGTGGGCTACAAGGTAGTGCGGGTCCACTTTGAAAACGGCCAACCTACCCGCTTCGAAGACTTCCTGACGGGCTTTCTGGTCAATAACAACCGTGCGCACTTTGCCCGGCTGGTGGGCGTGGCGGTACATGCCGACGGCTCGCTGCTGGTATCAGACGATACCAACGGGGTGATCTACCGGATTTCGCACCCGTAACCAAGTACCTGCCGCACGCGGGGTACTTTGGCTCCTGCTTCTCCTCACGGCTCAGCGCCCCGGAGAGGCAGGAGCTTTTTTTTAGCATTTGTTCAGAAAAATAGAGCGCGTATTCCCGTTGGTTTGAGTATAAAAGGTACCTTAGCAGGTTTGTATAGAGTTACTAATTGAATTGATCTAACCCCTTACATGAGCTTACCTGCCAACACCTTTACGCCTTCCATGTACCGTTCATTGCCATCCTTTGCTTCGTTTATGGGGCTATGTTGCATTTTGTTGCTGGGCACAGGTACCTCCCTCTACGCCCAGAGTGGCGGAAGGCATCAGCTGACGGGAAAACTGCTTGATACCCAAAATAATGAGTCACTGGCCTACGCCAGCGTGCGGCTCTTTCGCCAGGCCGACAGTACCTTCGTGACCGGCTCCCTGACCGACGAAACGGGTACTTTCATGATCGAAACCGCGCCGGGCACCTACTACGTACTGGCGGAGTTCATCGGGTACCTGCCGCTGTACGTGTCGGACGTTCGGCTGGCGGCCGCTACGGCTCCCCTCCACCTGGGTACTTTGAAGCTTATCACTTCCTCGCGCACGCTGGACGAGGTGGTGGTGCAGGCTGAAAAAAGTTCGATGGAGCTCTCGCTCGACAAAAAAATATTCAACGTAGGTAAAGACCTGGCCAACGCCGGAGGGACCGCCATCGACATCCTGAACAACGTACCTTCGGTAGCCGTAGACGTGGAAGGAAACCTGAGCCTACGGGGCAGCAACAGCGTGCGCATCCTGATCGACGGGCGGCCGTCGGGCCTGGTGAGCCTCAAGGGTGGCGCGGGGCTACAACAGCTGCAGGCCAGTATGATTGAGCGGGTGGAGATCATCACCAACCCCTCGGCGCGCTACGAAGCCGAAGGCATGGGGGGCATTATTAATATTGTACTAAAAAAAGAGCGCAAAGAAGGCTTCAACGGCTCCTTTGATTTAATTGGAGGGTACCCCAAAAACCTGGGCGCGGCGGCCAACGTAAACTACCGCCGCAAGAACCTCAACTTCTTCGTAAACTATACGGCCACCGTCCGGAATACACCCGGCCGCAACGCGCTCTACCAGGAGCTCTACCGCAACGACAGTACCTTCCTTACCCAGCAAAACTCGACGCACAACCTCAAGGGCATGAACAACAGCGCCCGCGCCGGGTTGGATTATTTTTTCTCCCCCACGAGCGTGCTCACGGGCGCCTACACCTGGCGGATTAGCAAAGGAAAGCGGTTTTCATCCTTCAGGTACCTCGACTACGTATCCAGCCTCAACAACCTCCAGAGCATCACGAACCGCACCCAGGACGAAACCGAAACCGAACCCAACTCGGAGTACGTACTTTCGTACAAAAAATCCTTTAAACGCAAAGGCCACGAGCTCACGGCGGACGTAAGGTACCTCGACAACTGGGAGAAGTCGGACCAGTACTTTGCCCAGCAAACCCTGCGGCCCGACGGCAAGCCCTCGGAGGTACCTAACCTGCTGCAGCGCTCGCTGAACGACGAAACCGAAAGGCAGCTGCTGTTCCAGCTCGACTACATTCAGCCCTTCGGCAAGGAAGGTAAGTTTGAGGCCGGCCTGCGCAGCAGTTTCCGCAACATGGTCAATGACTTTACCGTGGTTGAGCAAACCGAAGCGGGCGGCTGGCGTCCCCTCCCCGGCCTGACCAACTACTTCATTTACAACGAAAACATTCACGCGCTGTACGGCATTGTGGGCAACAAAACGGGCAAAATATCCTACCAGTTGGGCCTACGTACCGAGCTCACCGACGTAACCACCACCCTGCGGCAAACCAACGAGGTGAATCCCCGCAACTACGTCAACCTGTTTCCGAGTGCCCACATCACCTACGACCTACCCCAGCAAAACGCCATGCAGCTCAGCTACAGCCGCCGGGTACGTAGGCCCCAGTACAACGACCTGAGCCCCTTCATGACCTTCAGCGACAACCGGAACTTCTTCAGCGGCAATCCCGACCTGAACCCCGAGTTTACGGACGCCTTCGAGATCGGGCACATCAAGTACGTCGATAAAGGTTCGCTGAGCTCGTCGATTTACTACCGGCACACCACGGGGAAAATCCTGCGGATACGGCAGGTCGATGAGCAGGGCTTCGCCACCACCCTCCCCCAAAACCTGGCCACGGAAAATTCTTTTGGGGCAGAATTCACGAGCTCTTACTCGCTCTACTCCTGGTGGAAAATGGACGGCAGCCTGAACTTCTTCCGGGCCATCATCGACGGCGGCAACCTCGACACCCAGCTCCAGAGCGATACCTACAGCTGGCTGGCCCGCGCTACCTCCCGCCTCACCCTCCTGAAAACCACCGATGTGCAGCTCCGCGGCAACTACGAAGCCCCCCAGCTTACGCCCCAGGGCAAGCGCAAGGCCATCGCCACGCTGGACCTGGCCGCCAGCCGCGACGTACTGCGCAACAACGCCACGCTGACGCTGAGCGTACTGGACGTATTCAATTCGCGCCGCTTCCGGTCCATCACCGAAGGACCTAATTTTTTCACCGAAACCAACTCCCAGGGGCGCCTACGGCAAGTGAACCTGACCTTTAACTACCGCCTCCACCAAACCAAAAAGAACACGAAGGCGTTTTCGGAAGAGAATTAATCAATAAGAAACCCGGACGGCGAAGGAGTTATGAAAGAATTTCGGGAAGAACAACGATTGCACCAGTGGTGGCTCTGGGCCATCTTACTGGGCATAGCAGGGATCTGGCTTTGGGACTTTACAAGTCAGGTATGGGGCGATCGGCCCCTGAATTCAGTTGGATTGGTATTTTCTTTCCTCATCGTAGCGGGCGTCATCCTGCTATGCTATTTCATGCGGCTCTACACCCATTTTACCGCCGAGGGGATTTTCGTGCGCTATTTTCCCTTTGTCAAGAAGCTAATCCCCTGGAACGACATCGACTCAGCGGAGATAATCACCTACAACTTTGTGGGCTACGGCATCCGGTTTTCGCTGAAGTACGGAACGGTCTACAATACTAGCGGCAACCAAGGGGTGTGGATCAAAAACAAAAAAGGAAGTACCCTGCTCATTGGCACGCAACAGCCCAGCCGTGTGGCGGAAATCATTGAACACTACAAACCCTAGCGACGCCATGCAATCACAAGCGCCTGACGTAGACACCTACCTGCTGGAAGTACCTGCCGAGCGAGCCGAGGCGCTGGCCCGGCTGCGCGCGCTTTGCCTCGAAACGCTCGTGGGCTACCAGGAAACCATGCTATACGGCATGCCGACCTACCTCCGCAACGGCCTGGCCGAAGTGGCCTTCAATAGCCAGAAAAACTACATTTCGCTGTATATTCTTCAGAAAGAAGTCCTGGATACCCACCGAGAGGCGCTGCGGGGGGCAAGTCTGGGCAAGGGTTGCATCCGGTATTCCTCGCCCCAAAAGATTGATTTTGAGGCAGTTCGACAGCTCCTGATCGATTCGCGACAAGCACAAGAATCGGGTGGCTAAGTACCTATCCGGCAAGTACCTACGATAAAGGCTGGATTTCCGAAAAAATCCAGCCTTACTGCTCTATTTTTAAAGTACCCTACTTCTTTTTGAGTTCCAACAGCTGCACGGTATTGGAGCCATCGGTAGAGCGCCAGATCTGGCTGTTGCGCTTGTCTTCCACCACGATCCAGGTTTTGGTAAACTCTGAATCCGGCCCTAGTAAGGTGACGTACCCCTCCTGTTTGGTCCAGGTAAAGGACGCACTGTCGGCGAAGGTACGTTCCAGCACCGAATACTGGATCTCCTTCTCGCCGTTCTGGTCTTTGTGAAAGGTAATGGTACCAATATGCTCTACCCGCACTCCCTGCTGGCCGGGGTGGTTCATTTCGTAGGCTGTTACTTCCCAGGTACCTACCAGGTTATCGGCCGTGCAGGCCACTAGCCCTACTACCGCCAGCAAAGCAACGGCCCAACTCCTTACTACATTCATCTTTTTCATCGTGTTATTTTTCTAGAGATTAAGTTAAGAAGCCGACAAGGTACCTTATTCTACTTCTTTTCGCCCTGTAGGCGCGGGGTATCGCTGGGCAGCGATGGGTACACGTTGTTGCTCAGGTCCATATCTGCCAGGCGGAGGCTCGGGTCGATCGCAATACGCTGGATGTCCGCCAGGGGCCGGTCTATGGTAAATCCGTACTCGGGGTAGGTCCAGGCCCAGTCGGTCATCAGGATCGTGTTGGCGTAAGTTTTCTCCGGCTTTTTTTCGCCCCGCATCATTTCGAGCGGAATATACCTATTTTCCTGGGTTCCGTCCTTATAGCTTACCACGACATCCAGCGGCATGGGCATTTTTCCGATCCGCTCCAGCACAACGGTGGTCTTGTTGCCCACGGCCGCTACTTCCTTGATGCCGTAGTCGATGGTCTTGGTGGTACCTACCCAATCTTCCAGGTACCAGTCCAGCTCCAGGCCCGACTCTTTCTCCATGATCCGCTTAAAATCATTGGGGTTGGGATGCTTGAATTTCCACTCATTAAAGTACCTCTTCATGCCCCGGTCGAAGGTTTCCTGCCCAACGATGTAGCTCAGTTGGTGCAGAAAAACGCCGCCTTTGGAGTAAGCGCCCACGCTGTAGGCGCGGTTGGTGTGGTAGTGGTCCGAGTGCGTGGTGAGGGGTTCTTCCAGGCCTGACTCCACCAGGCTGCGGTAGGAGGCGTAGGCGTTGCGATGCGGGTTGAGGCGCGACGAAAAGAGCTGCGCCATCACCTCGTTTTGGGCGTAGGTCGTGAAGCCTTCGTCCATCCAGGCGTACTTCGACTCGTTGGTTCCCAGCAGCATCTGAAACCAGCTGTGGATCGACTCGTGCACCGTTACGCTCACTAGCGCGCCCAAAGTACCCCGGCCCGTAATGAGCGTAGCCATGGGATACTCCATGCCGCCATCGCCGCCCTGAATCACGGAGTACTGCTTGTAAGGGTACCTGCCAAAGCGCTCGTTCATGATTTTGAAGCAACGCACGGCCAGTGGCTCCATTTCTTTCCAATGGTTGATGGTGTCGTTTTTGTAAAAAAAGTGCAGATCCAGGTTGTCGTCTACCTTCACCACGTCGTGCTGGTAGTCCGGATCGGCCGCCCACACGAAGTCATGTACCTCGGGGGCTACGAAGTGCCAGGTGAGTTTTTGGCCTTTCTTGTGGGTTACGGCTTTCTTGGAGTAGCCGTGCCCGATCTGATCGGGATTTTGCAAGTACCCGGTTGCTGCCACCACGTACGAGGCGTCCAGGGTGAGCTTGACGTCGAAGTCGCCCCAGATACCGTAAAACTCGCGCGCAATGTACGGATTGGCATGCCAGCCTTCGTAGTCGTACTCGCTCATTTTGGGGTACCACTGGGCCATGGAGTAGTCAATGCCCTCCTTGTTGTGGCGGCCCGTGCGGCGGATCTGCAGGGGTACCTGCGCCTCAAACTCCATGTCAAACGTATGCTGCGTTTTGGGCAGGATGGGCGTAGGTAGCGTCACTTCCAGGATGGTACCCTGTACTTCGTAGCGCACATCGCGGCCGTCCATCTTCAGGCTTTTTACGCGCTGGTAGCCTATTTCGGTTTCCGAGAGCTTCACGATCCGGTCCATTACCCGGGCGTCAGGGTCTTTGATGGTCCGCGAGCGTACGTCCATCTGGCTGCCGGGCTGAAAGGCATTCAGGTACAAATGGTAGAAAACCTTGGTGAGGGTATCGGGGGAGTTGTTGGTATAAACCAGCTTTTGGGTACCCGTGTACCGATGGGTCGTGACATCGAAGTCGATGTTCATTTCGTACTTGGCCCGCTGCTGCCACCGGTCCGGCTGAGCGGCGAGGGTCAGAGCCCAACTAACCGACAGTACCGCCAGAAAAAATTTCTTCATTCCGAGAATTGCTTTTGAATGCTATGTTGATTTAAAAACGCAAAATAAGGCAAATGATTGACTTGACAAGTATGGATTCGGCCCAGGGTTCCAAAATAGTAGTTTACCGCGTGGCTGAAAGTACCTGTTGGTACCGCGCTCGGTCGCCAGGAAGAAGTACCCAAGGTACTTGCCAGGCTTCCGGAGCCAGCGCACCAGAAACCTCCGTTTCGGCGCGTGGCTACTCCAAGGGTTCAAATACTTTGTGCAGCCCGGTAAGTAATCTTAACGCTCCGTTCCCTTTTAGAGGTAGCTTCTATTTCTTGGCGAAAGCAAGTAGCCCCTAAAAGCTCGATTCTTTTCGTCAAGCAAGTAGCTAACATTCAACCTATACCCTGCCTTTTGATCTCTATGAAGCAACGAATGAAGAAGTACCTTTTTGCCTTGCTTACGGGCTGCCTGGTCCTGGGCTGTGCGCCGAACAAAATGAATTCATCCGGTAAATCATTCAGCCCTACGCGAGCGGAGGGCCGCCGGGCCGAGGTACTTTTCCTGGGGCACAACAGCAAGCACCACGACTCGGGCAAGTACGCGCCCTGGCTGGCCATTAAGCTTTTCCAGAGCGGCGTGAACCTCACCTACACCACCGACCCGAACGACCTGAACCCCCAAAACCTGGGCAAGTACGACGGATTAATTATTTATGCCAACCACGAAGTGATTACGCCCGAGCAAGAGCGTGCCCTCAAGGATTTTGTGGAACAAGACGGGAAGGGGCTCATTCCGCTGCACTCGGCGGCGGGTTGCTTCCTGAATTCGGAATGGTACCTCAAAACCATCGGCGGGCAATTTGCCTCCCACAAAACGGGCCGTTTCAAGAATACCATCCGGGTGGCTGATCATCCGGTAATGAAAGGCATTGCCCCTTTTGAAACCTGGGATGAAACCTACGTACATAAAAACCTCAACCCCGACAACATCATATTGGGCGAGCGTGTGGAAGGCAATGTGCGCGAGCCCTACACCTGGGTGCGGACCCAGGGCAAAGGCCGCGTGTTTTATACCGCCTACGGCCACGAGGACCAAACCTGGACCAACGGTGGCTTTCTGGACCTGGTCCGGAACGGGGTACTTTGGGCCCTCGGCCCGCAGGTACAGGAGCACATCGCGGCGCTGCAAATTCCCGACGTCAGCATTTACAAGGTCGACACCATGGCTCAGTACACCAAACGGCACGTGGTTTCTAAAATGCAGGAAGCTCTTGCTCCCGCCGAGTCCAACAAGCTCACGCAGGTGCTGGCCGACTTTGACCTACAATTATTCGCCGCCGAGCCGGACATCACCAACCCCATTGCCATGGCCTGGGACGAGCGGGGCCGCTTGTGGGTGGTCGAGTCCGTAGATTACCCCAATACCTTCAAAGAAACCGACGGAGCCTCCAACGATCGCATCAAAATCTGCGAAGATACCGACGGCGACGGCCGGGCCGACAAATTCACGGTCTTTGCCGATAGCCTTAACATACCGACCAGTCTGGTCTTTGCCAACGGCGGGATCATCGTCTCGATGGCCCCCGACTTTGTGTTTATGAAAGATACCAACGGCGACGATGTGGCCGACGTTCGGCAGGTACTCATGACCGGCTGGGGTAAAAACGATACCCACGCCGGTCCCTCCAACCTGGTATACGGCTTCGACAACAAAATCTGGGGCGTGAATGGGTACTCCGGCTTTAATGGTACCATCGAGGGCAAGAACTACCGGTTTCCGCAGGGAGTGTACCACTTCAAGCCCGACGGCACCGACTTCAACTACCTGGGCAACAGCAGCAACAATACCTGGGGCCTGGGCTTTTCGGAAGACAACAACGTGTTTCTTTCGACGGCCAACAACACCCACAGCGCGTACTATTCCATGCCCGCCAGGTACCTGCAACGAACCATCCCCGGCACCGACCCCTCCGTACAGTCAATCCAGAAAATCGACGGCCACTACGACGCCCACGCCCTCACGCCCAACCTGCGCCAGGTAGATGTAGTGGGCGGCTTTACCGCCGCCGCCGGGCACCACTTTTACACCGCCCGCGATTTCCCCAAAGAATACTGGAACCGCATTGCGTTTATCAACGAGCCCACCATGCGCTTGGTACATAACGCCATCATTGAGCCCGACGGGGCCGGTTTTAAGGAAAAAGACGGCTGGAATTTGCTGGCCAGCTCCGACGAATGGTTTGGCCCGGTGCAGGCCCAGGTGGGGCCCGACGGGGCCGTCTGGATTGCCGATTGGTACAATTTCATCATCCAGCACAATGTTTTCGTACCGGCCCAGTCGCCCGCGGAATTTATCCTGCCCTTCATCGAGCAGCCGCACGGCCAGGGCAACGCCTTCAGCAGCCCCCTGCGCGACATCGGCCACGGCCGGGTGTACCGGGTTGTTTATAAAAATGCCGCCAAGAAGCCCGCCCTTAAGCTCTCCAAAGACGATTTGCCCGGCTTGGTAGCCGCCCTGAAAAACGACAACATGTTTTGGCGCATGACGGCCCAGCGGCTTTTGGTAGAAGCAAAAAATCGTTCGGTAGCTCCTGAGCTGTACCGTATTGTGAACAACCAACAGGTGGATGAAATCGGGCTGAACAGTCCGGCGGTGCACGCGCTCTGGACCCTGCACGGCCTGGGGCTGCTAGATGGCTCCCAGCCCGAAGCGCTGGCGGTAGCTTCTCAGGCCCTCTCCCACCCGGCCGCGGGCGTCAGAAAAGCCGCCGCTCAGGTACTTCCCAAAAATGAGCAGAGCTTTGATTCGATCAAAAAATTAATGCAGGACCCTAACCTCAATACCCGCCTGGCGGCTATGGTAGCGCTCGTGGAACTACCCCCGTCCGAAAAAATGGGGGAAGCCGTTTTTCTGGCTTCACTGGAAGAACAAAATGCCAACGACAAGTGGCTGTCCAAAGCACTTTTAGCGGCCGCGATTACCCACGAGCGCGGCTTTTTGGCGGCGGCTACGAAATACGACCGCAAGTCGGAATTCAACGAGCAGATTTTGAGCGCCCTACAGAAAGAAGTATATCCCCTGGGCCGCCGCAACGCGATGCTATTCCCCCCGGATGTGACCGGCAAGGAAATAACCCTTCGGGCCACGATCACCAAAGCCGCCGACCGCGCGCTGCAAGGATTTATGGCTGGGCAGGGTGGCCAGGAGGGCGGCTACGCGCTCTACATCCAGGACGGGAAAGTGGTCATGACGGTAAAACAGCACGGCATGGTGAGCCAGGCGGCAACCAGCCAGCCACTCCCCGACAAATTTGACCTGGTAGCCCACTTATCCCGAGATGGGACCATGATCCTCGAAATAGACGGCAAACGCGCCGCGCAGGGAAAAGCCCACGGGCTGTTCATGGCTCCGCTGGCCAATACCCTCCGCACGGGCGAGGACGTGGAAGGCGACGATAAACTAGGTACCTACGCCGGACGATTCGGGTTTGTGGGTAATTTTCAGAATGCCGTCCTCGAGCTGAACCGAACCACAACTATGGTAGCAACGCCGCCCGAAGTACCGGCCCGCGCGGCTACCGGCAAGGCTGCTTCCAACGCCCTGGTGATTGACCTAAAAGTAGTGCCCGACATGCTCCAGTACGACAAAAAGGTACTTACCGCCAAGGCCGGACAAAAAATGGTGATTAACCTGGAAAACCCCGACGGAATGCAGCACAACCTGCTCATCATCAAACCAGGTACTTTACAAAAGGTAGGTAAAGCCGCCGACGAGATGCTGACCGACCCCAAGGCGGCGGAGAAGCAGTACGTGCCCCAGATTCCGGAGGTACTTCATGCCAGTCGGCTGGTCAATACAGGGGAGACCATCACCCTGGAATTCACGGCTCCCTCGGCCCCGGGCGACTACCCCTACGTATGTACCTTCCCCGGCCACTGGCGCGGCATGAATGGCATCCTGCGGGTTACGAAATAAAAACCCATTTTTATTTATTCATCCAATCAATCCTAAATCCTGTTGTTTTTCCATGAAATATCCTCTTTTGAACATCTGTCTGGCTTTTTCTTTCCTGATACTAACGAGCCTGGCTGGCGCGAAAAGCGGCTCCCTGGCTTCCAGCCAGAAAAAACCCATTCGGGTACTTTTGGTAGGGGGTGGCTCTTCCCACGACTTTGACCGCTGGTACAAGCAGGAGGACGTCCAGACGCTTCAGAAAGACGGCCTCGCAACGGTAGAATACACCGATGACCCCAGCACGATTCTTGCCAAACTACCTGGTATTGATGTACTATACCTGTCTAACAACCAACCCATTAAAGACGAGGCCACGCGTAAAGCCATCTTTGCTTTTGTGGACGCCGGCAAAGGCCTGGTGCTGGCGCACCCGGCCCTGTGGTACAACTGGGCCGACTGGCCAGAGTACAACCAGAAGCTCGTCGGCGGTGGCTCGAAGGGGCACAACAAGTACGGCCCCTTCGACGTAACCATCACGAACACTAAGCACCCCATCACCAAAGGGGTACCTGCTACTTTTAACCTCGATGATGAGCTGTACTACTACCTGCCCGATGCCGCCGGTACCCCCATTGAGGTACTGGCTACGGCGAAAGCCGCCGATTCGGACAAAGTATTCCCGAGTTTGTTTGTGGTAAAGTACCCCAAGGGCCGGATTGTCGGCTTCGCTCTGGGCCACGATGCGGCCTCGCATACCATCGAGCCTTACCGAGTTATTTTGCGCAATGCCGTAAAATGGGCTGCCAAACGGTAGACAAGTACCTTTTACGCCCGGAAGCTTTATTTTATTTATTCAATACCTTTAAAAACAACCCATTACATTTATGAGTCAGCAACAAATTACCGTCGTTATTGTAGGCATGGGCTTTGGAAAAGAATTTATCCCCATTTACCAGAGTCACCCCAACATTAAGGCGGTGGGTATCTGTACCCGCAGCCAAAAAACCCGTGACGAACTGACGGCCAAATTTAACCTCGACCCCAACCTGGTTTTTGAACATTTTGAAGACGTACCCCAGCGCGACGACGTAGACGCCATCCATATCGTGACGCCCGTGCCGGAGCACGCCCGAATGACCCTGGCCTCGCTGAACGCCAATAAGCACACGGCTTGCACCATTCCGATGGCCATGACTGTAGAAGACTGCACCGCCATCGTAGAAGCCAAGCGCCGCTCAGGCAAGGTATACATGATGATGGAGACGGCGCTTTACACCCGAGAGTTTCTGTACGGCCTAGCGCTGGCCGAAACCGGCCAATTAGGCCGCATTCAGTTTGTACGGGGCTCGCACATCCAGGATATGAGCATGGAAGGCTGGGACGAATACTGGAAAGGGTACCCGCCCATGCTCAACGGCACGCACGCCATTTCGCCCCTCCTGCGCATCAACAACACCAAGGCCGAAACGGTAGTATGCCACGGCTCGGGTCGGCTGTCTGACGACCTCGCCAGCCGCTATGGGTCACCGTTTGCCGTCGAAACCGCCACCTTCACCCTCAAAAACTCGGACGTTGTTGCGGAGGCTACGCGCTCGCTGTTTGATGTGGTGCGTCAGTACCGCGAGAGCTACGACGTGTACGGCACCAAGTTATCCTTTGAGTGGGAGCAGCTTCAGGATGAAAGCCACGTGCTTTTTACGGGCGGAGAAGACGCCGAGCGCATTGACGTGCCCGATACCGACGAGCGGCTGATCGAACCCATCAAGCACTTTACCAAGCGCGAAAAAATCGACGATCCCAACCACGTATCCTTTTTGCAGGGGGCCGGGCACGGCGGCTCACACCCCCACCTGGTGCAAGAGTTTGTGGCTGCCATTCTCGAAGGCCGGGACTCGGCCGTAGACGCGGCGCTGGCCGCCAACTACACCTGCGCGGGCATCTGTGCCCACGAGTCGGCCATGAACGGCGGCCAGCGTATCAACGTACCTACTTTTGACGAGTAAGTGCTAGCCATAAAACCGGATCTCAGGTACCCGTAGCTATCGTGTATACTCGTGGCTATGGGTACTACTTACTCCATCCATTATCCCCCGTACTTTCCTATGCTTTTCGGCGCCAGTACCTTTATTTGGGCTTCTCCTTTTTCTACCCAACAGATTGACTTGCTTACCAAAGTCAAAAATATGGGCTACGACATCCTGGAAATAGCCGTAGAAGACACCCGTATCATTGACTGGGAAGTGGTAAAAACCGTAGCCCGCGACCTGGACTTAAAAATAACCATCAGCGGAGCTTTTGGTACCGAGCGCGACATTTCCAGCGTGGAGCCTTTCTACCGTCAGCTAGGCAAAGAATACATCATGGATTGCATCCGGATTGCGGCCGACGTAGGTAGTCCCATTTTTGGCGGGCCGGTGTACTCCGCCGTGGGAAAAACCCGTCTGGTTTCGGACGAGCAGAAAAAACAAGAGCGCGCCTGGTGCGTAGAAATCCTGCAGGAAATTGGGAAAATGGCCGTCGACCTGGGCGTGGTGGTGGGTCTGGAGCCGTTGAATCGTTTTGAAACCGACATGATCAATACCGTAGATCAGGCACTTTCGATCGTGGGCGAAGTGGCGAGCCCTAACCTGAAAATCGTGCTGGACACGTTTCATGCCAACATCGAAGAAAAAGACATACCGGCCGCTATCCGCCAAATTGGCAAAGACCTCCTTTGCCACGTACAAGGCAACGAGAGCGATCGGGGTACGCCCGGCACGGGCCACCTGGAATGGACGGGTATCCAAGAAGCCCTGCATGAGATTGGGTACGAAGGCGCAATCGTCATCGAAACCTTTGGGCAGCCATCCAAAGAGCTGGCCCGCGCGGCCTGCATCTGGCGGCCGCTGGCCAACAGCGCCGACGAACTCGCCAGCGAAGGACTGGCCTTTTATCAAAAACTCTTTTTGTAGCTTCCGGCCCGTGGCCAAGTACCTTGCTGCGGGCTATTCTTCTTCTTTACCCATCAGGTACGCCAGCGGCTCCGTACCCGGAAGGTACTTGAACGAAATCTGTAGAATACTCGTAAGCGGAATGGCAATGATAGCCCCAACCGGACCCCACAAAGCGCTGAAGCCCACCACGCAGGCAATGGTGATAAAGGGGTTCAGACCTACTTGTCTGCCTACAATCAACGGCTCCAGAAAGTAGCTCTCCACCACCTGCGCCACGGTCATCACGCCCAGTACTACCAGCACGCTCGAGCTATCACCCGATACCAGCGCCAGCAGGCACGCCAAACTACCCCCAATGATGTTGCCCAGGTACGGAATAATGGCAAACAGGGCCGTGATGAGGGCAATCAGGACGGCGTATTTTACGCCACCGATCAGAAAGCCTACGGCATACATGGCCGCCAGAATCGAAATCACTTTCAGGATTCCCCACAGGTACCCTCCGGCCGTCTCCCGGATTTCTTTCAGGGCTTTATGAGCCCGCGGTTGCTCCGCTTTGGGTACCGCCTTCAGAATGGCCCCTTTGATGCGCTCCCGTTGCGAAAGCAGTAGCACCACGTACACAATCATGAGCAGAAACCCCGTCACGCCCGACACCAGCGCCCCCAATATCGCACCGCCTCCGCTGCCCATCGTAGTGAGTAGTTTCTTGGCTTCTTCGATTTGTTTTTGGGGCGAAAGCCCAAACTGCTCTTGAATGTACCCCTGAAGCTGATCCAGCATCTCGTTAGCCTTTTGCTGCATTTGGGGCCAATCTTCGGCTACCGCTCCCACCTGAAAAGCCAGTAGACCGCCCAGAAAAACAAAAAATAGAACAACCAGCAGCGTACAGGCCGTGATGGCCCAGCCCTCTCCTACTTTTTTCCGGAGTAGCCAGTCCAGCACGGGGTTCAGCATCATGGCCAGGATCATCCCGATGGCCAGGGGAATCAGAAAGGATTTTCCGAGGTATAAACCCACCGGAATGCCCACGACAAGCAAGAGCCAGCGTACCGGCGTAGCCAATTTTTCTTTCATATTAAGTTGGACAGAATTGCTTTTAAGGTGATATGCTATTTTAAAAGCGTTCCAGGGTACTTTACACCGCCGCCGAGGAAATAGTTGGCCAATTTTCTACCAAACCCAACCCTACTGTGGGGTCTATACGCTTGCTCACCGGGTACTTTGAGGAGCTCCGTGAGCAGGTACCTGTAAGAAATTCTTCACGGAACTACCTTCTGCCCGTTGGCAGCCTGCCTGGTGGGAGTAAAGTTGCTTGTTGGTAGCACAAAGTGGCGGCTTTACTATTTTTATTTTCTACGCTGTGATTTATTCGTCCTCCGCGCGAATAATTACGAAATAAAAGTACCTTTTGATGACTATCTGGAAGAGCAAATACCATGAATGCAGCTGACAAATCGGATCTATTTCTCGCCGTTCTGGAATCCCACAAACGGATGCTGTATAAAATAGCGAACTCCTATTGTCCGGATCGTGAAGACCGGCAAGACCTTGTCCAGGAAATGATTGGCCAGCTGTGGAAGTCCTTTGATCGCTACACCGATCAGTATAAATATTCGACCTGGATCTATCGCATTGCGCTGAATGTAGCCATTTCTTTTTATCGGAAAGAAAACCGCCGAAGAAACCTTTCTGATGCGCTGTCGGTCGAGCTATTGCACGTTCAGGAAGCAAGTACCCCCGACGAAGTAGAAGAACACCTAGGTCTTTTACAGCAATTTATTTCCGAGCTAAAAGAGCTGGACAAAGCGCTGATGTTACTCTATCTCGAAGAAAAGAGCCACAAAGAAATAGCGGAGATCATGGGTCTCTCCGAAACCAACGTAGCCACCAAAGTAGGGCGCATCAAATCCCGATTGAAACAAAAATTTTCAACCTTAAAAACCTAGCCAACATGGAAGACAAAGAAATTTTAGCCCTTTGGAAATCGTACGACCAAAAACTGGAACAAGCCCTGGTACTTCATCAGAAAAACGCCGAAGATATGACCCAAATCAAGGTTCAGTCGCTGCTAGCCTCCATGAAGCCTTTGAAGCTTTTTACCCTGGCAGTGGGCGTGCTGTGGGTGGCCTTCGTAGATATCATCTTGATCAACATATTTCCGGCAGCCAATCTCTTTTTTCTGATTTCAGCCGGTATTCAGGTATTACTGACCAAACTAGCCCTAGGCGTATACCTTTATCAATCCCTGCTCATCCAGCGGGTCACCATCACAGATCCGATCGTGACGACCCAAAAAAGAATCGCCCAGCTGACCACATCCACGCTTTGGGTTACGCGTCTACTTTTTCTTCAGCTACCCGTCTGGACCACGTTTTATTTAAATAAAGGGATGTTTCAGGAAGGAAATAGTACCTTTTACTTCATCCAGGCCCTAGCTACGGTTTCATGTACGTACCTGGCTCTCTGGCTTTTTTTCCACATCAAGTACGAAAACCGGAATCAAAAATGGTTTCGGTTGATCTTTGAAGGAAAAGAATGGACGCCGGTGATGAAGGCCATGGACCTTTTAGAGCAGATCAAAAACTATAACAACGAAGAGGCTAGGCCTACTTCCTAACCAACCGCTCAGAGAGTAGGCTTGCGGGTAGCTTTCGCCGCTTTCAAGTCCTGGGCTGAGGTTATTTGTGGTGCAGCGGTATCCTGGCTAGTTTGCGCCAGGCTGCGAAGGGTCGTCAGCATTTCGTCGGCAATGATGCGGTGCGCCTCCACGTTGGGGTGGTGGTCTACCAGGGTGGAGTCGCCCTGCGGGCTCACCTGCCAGTGGGCATAGTGTCGGTAGTACTCGTCACTACTCCTTATATCATACTTTTTAATAAGCGCCTCATTGGATTGCACTACGGGTATCCCCAGCTTTTGTACGGATGTGGGCAGGGGTACCGTCTCGGTACTTCCGCCAATGGTCCACACAACCATCGTAGCCCCGTGGGCCTGGCTCAGCCGCGACAGTTCCTCATAGACGTAGTTATTGGCCTTGGCCTCGTCGGGCTCCGGCGGAGGTATCTGGCCCAGCAAAGCTCGCGCGCCCGTTAGCAGTTCGTTATAATCCTGGTACACAAAACTGGGTGCCAGCGTGGCGTAGAAATGGAGGTAGTCCAGCATGCTCTGCGGGCTGTCTTCAAACTGCCGTATGGGTACATCGAGCCCCCGGGGCGTAAATACGGGCGGGCGCAGGCCTTCGGTACTTATATAGGGGATGGGAAACTTGCCCCCCAGGTAGTCCTGGTAGTAGCGCATGGAGCGCTGAGCCAGCCAAAAGGCGTGCTCCACCACCACGTAATTGGGCTTGTATTTTGGGATAAGTTCCTGCGCGCGCACCAGCATCTGGCTCAGCCCGTAGCTGTTAGCACCGGCATTGAGGTAATCGCCCCCCAGTCCCTGCGACACAAAGTGAGAAAAGGTGCTGTCGGCGGCGCAGCAATCTCCGTACGTAAACGAGCATCCCAGAAAGAGCACGAGCGGACGCCGGTAGTTGTGCTGATACCCCGCCGGAATGCGGCACCCCTGCTCGTCGTGAACTACGGGATAAGACTCCCCACGTACGTAGCTTTCACCGGCCGAATTGGGTTTGGTACGATGGCCCAGCTGATTGTCGTTGGTATAAACCCGGCTCAGGCCACTGCCTTTAGTGAAGGTATAGATGGGATAAATAGCCCGTCCGATGGACCAGGCGTAGAAGTACCCCAGCACAAACAGCCAGAGCCCCAGCCGAAACAAGGGGTACTTTTTATAGGTAGCAGAAGTCCAAACGGAATTATAGGTAATTCCCAGCAGCCAAAGTAGCAGCAGGATGGCGACCAAGTACACAATCAGGCCTGTAAAGGCCTCAAAACCGGGAGAAGGCCGCGGCGCGTAACGATTCAGGTAATAAAGAAAAGCGATTGCTACCGCTATAAGGAGGGTAAACTGTAAGGATTTCATGAAAATAATAGACAGTGTGGCTAGTAAACACGAAGGAAATTTTACATTAATAGCAAAATTAATCCTAAACGTTTAATAATCCTTACTGTTTTCATCCTTACTTAGCCAAAGGCAGGCTTGGGCTAGTCTTTCACTTCTTCGTAGTCCACGTACTCCCCACCTTTGAAGCGGGTTTCGTTGGCCTGCGGGGGTACGTGATCCACGTGGATGCCATTGCGTCCCGAGGGTTTCTGCTGGGCGCGGTTGTATTTTTTCTGCTCCTTAACCAGCTGACGCCCCACCAGCAAGTGGAATAAAAACCGGCGAAAAGGGGGTACAAAAGCCGTTAGAAGCAAAAATATAAGAAAAACGTTAAATAGGATTTTCATGAGGTCAAACAATTACGCGATTAATAGTCACACGACAAGTAGCCATTACACATTCACGAATATAACGAAAAATAGTTGGATGAGTTTCACGAAGCTGGGAGGAATGGTGCTTAAAAAGGAAGAATGGCCTAAAAGCCGCACGCGGGGCGCTTTATTTCTTGCCTAGGTACCTAGTAGAGATCCGCCAGTACTTCTTCTACCACCCGGGGGTAGTGCTCGTGCTCAAGTACCTGTACTTTACGAGCTACGTCCGCGGGTGTATCGCCAGGCTCTACCGGACAGGTACTTTGAAAAACGACCTGCCCTTCGTCGTAGCGCTCGTTGACAAAGTGAATCGTAATGCCCGACTGCCGCTCGCCGGCTGCCACCACGGCTTCGTGTACATAGTGGCCGTACATGCCTTTTCCGCCGTACTGGGGCAGCAGGGCCGGATGAATATTAAGCATGCGATTGGGGAAAGCCGCTACCAGCGCTTCGGGAACGAGCATCATGAAGCCCGCCAGCACTAGTAGATCAATTTTTTGATTTTGAAGTAGTTGCACAATGCGATCGGTATCGTAGAAGGCCTTACGGTCGAAAACGACCACGGGTATGTGCAGGCTACGGGCTCGCTGAATCACGCCCGCTTGTGGGTTATTGGTCAGGATGAGCGACACCTCAACGCCGGGCTTTGGGGCAAAGTACTGGGCTATCTTTTCGGCGTTGGAACCGGAACCGGACGCAAAAATGGCAATTCGTTTCATAAAGCAGAGAAAAGGTCGTTACGGGCCGTAAAACTACGTTTTTTGTCTCGTAAAGCCCAACAGTACCGCCTTTGACCGCCCTCTTTCCTGCTGTACCCGATGGTGGCAACTTCAGTAAGTAACCAATTCCAAAAAACGAGTCTTTCTTTCCTTTTTCCGGAGCAAACTCGCCGTTTACCGAAATTTTATCACGGCCTGAATAACTAGGGGATACATTTGTAACGTAGATCAAAGGGACGTCCGGCGCAAACGATCCTAACCTAGCTAAAAACAATACCTCACCCAATAGTAAACTTTTACAACAACATGATTCGCTTTACTAAATCTCTTCTGGTAGTTGGCCTCTTGGCGTCGATGGCCGGATGTTTGCCCAATAATGTTACCCCCGAGACCGATCCTACCTCCATTGAAAATCTGAAAGTAGACGATAGCTTCAACTTCAAGTCTACGACCGACATTCAGTTGAATGTGAAGGTAAGCAACCCGGCTTTTGCCAGCGAAAAGTTTCGTATCAACATCTACGACGACTTTCCTACCGTTGGTAACCTCATTATGTCCGGCTTTACCGATGCCAGCCAAAACCTCAAGCTTGAGTTCCGGGTTCCGGCACCTTTGACGGAAATCTACGTAGAAAAAATAAATTCGTACGGTGCTTCTGAGGTAAAAAAAATAGCAACCTCCGCCTACGTTTCGGCCGATTTTAAGAAAACTACCCCGGTGGTTTCCCTGCGGGAGCAAGCCAACTCCGGCCTTGATTGCAACACGGGCCTTACTAAAGTGTATGAAAACTACAGCGGTAGCCTCAACATCAACCCCGGCGAGGTGATTGGCCTTAAAGGTACTTACAGCGGTAACATCAACATGAACGGCGGGGTACTTCGGGTGTGCGGCTCGGCCACTAACCTGGGGATTAACCTCAATAACAACAGCTGCGAAGTGTACTTCCTGGAAGGTTCTAACGTGAGCATCTCCAGCCTGAACATGAACGCCTCCGGAGCCCGGATTTACAACTACTCCACCAACCTGAGTTTCACCAGCGGCGTAGCCTTTGCCTGTAATTTCGAAAACAACGGCAAAATGACGGTCAATAACGACCTGGACATCAACAGCAACGGCAGCTTTACGTTCACCAACAACGGCGAAATAGCGGTTGGTAATAACATGAACAACGGCCGCAACATGGTCAACAACAACTACATTCTGGTGAAAGGTACCTACCAGGCCAACAGCAACTCTACGAATGTGAATAACTGTAAGTTGGTGATCAACCAGAACTTCATCGTCAACAACGGCGGCCCCTTCACCAACAACGCTTACGTAGGGGTAGGTGGCGAAACCAAAATAAACAGTGGGGTAAAACTCACGAACGTGAACGGTGCGCAGCTCAACACCAAGAACATCGGGATCGATGGTACCATCGAAGGTACCGGTGCCAGCAAGTCGACGGTAGTGGTAACAGGTACTTTCAACTACATCAACTCAGGCACGCCTTTCAGCGGCAACCTGAACGTGTGTGCCGCCAACTACACCAACAGCAAGCCCGAATGGAACGCCTTCTTTAACTGTAACAACTACATCCCTACGTCGGCCTGTAACCCACAGGGAGTAGGCCAGCCTACTACCAAGGACACCGATAAAGACGGCGTACCCGACGACCAGGATGACTACCCCACCGACCCGACCCGCGCTTTTAACTCTTATTACCCTACGGCTAGCACCTGGGCTACCTACGGCTTCGAAGATTTGTGGCCTGCCCGTGGTGACTATGACTTCAATGACCTGATCGTATACTTCCGGATCACGAAAGTACTTAACGCCAGCAACAAAGTAGTAGACATTAAGAATACCTACATCGTGAAGGCCATCGGAGCTTCCTACGACAACGGTTTCGGGTTCCAGCTGGACGACGTAACGAGTGCCGAAATTGCCAAGGTGACCGGTAGCAGCCTAACCAAAGGGGGTATCAGCCTGAACGCCAACAAAACAGAAGCAGGCCAAAGCAAAGCGGTAATCATTGCCTACGACACACCGGAGCCTTTGATCAAACGGGTAGGTGGCTCAATGTTCAACACCATCAAAGCCAACGGCGCGGGTACTTCTACGACCAACGAAATCGTGATCAACTTTACGTCTCCGCTGGACCAAAGCAAAGTAGCCCAATCCAAAATCAACCCCTTTATTTTCACCAACGGAAAACGTGAAGTCGAAGTACACCTTCCCAACTTCGCTCCTACCGACAAGGCCGACAAAGCACTGCTAGGTACCCTGAACGATACTTCCAAGCCTGGCTCCGGACGCTACTACAAAACGGCCAACAACCTACCCTGGGTAATTGAAATCCCGGTGCAGTTTAAGTACCCCGCCGAGAAGGAGTCCATCATGGACGCTTACAGCAACTTCGGCAAGTGGGCCGGCAGCAACGGCACCCAATACGTAGATTGGTTCCAGAACAAGCCAGGCTACACGGAGCCTGAGAAGATATACTAACATTAAAAAGCTTATGTAAAAGGTTTAGGAATTCAAAAAGCCGCTCTGAAGTTTCGGAGCGGCTTTTTTGTTTTTCTGCGAGCAAGGTACCTGCCTAGAAAATCTTGCTGAGCTCGGTGTAGCCCACCAGTTTCCCTTTTCGGTAGCTTTCGGTTTTTACGTCCCAAAGTACCCCCGGTGCCCGGTACGATACCGATTGGAAGT
Source organism: Rhabdobacter roseus (assembly GCF_014202275.1). Taxonomy (GTDB): domain Bacteria; phylum Bacteroidota; class Bacteroidia; order Cytophagales; family Spirosomataceae; genus Rhabdobacter; species Rhabdobacter roseus. The sequence goes on from NZ_JACHGF010000003.1 coordinate 367,234, forward strand.
CGAGCGTCATGCCAATGCCCATTTTACTTTTTACGGTCATGTCAGAGGTTATTTTATGGGCGTCGAAGGTACCTGCCGGTACGGTCACTTTTTCCTGTGCTTCCACCTTGCGGTTCTTGATATCCATGTCAAACGTCATCGCCAACGGCCCGGAACTCCCCTCACCGTGCATGGAGGCATCTTTCAGGGTTTGGCCCGCCGTGAGCTTACCTGGATACACGATGTCGTTGGAAGTCATTTTCATTTCAAAATTCTGAAACATCTTTTGTTGTTCCTCGCCCAGCATCGAGCTGGCGTCCAGCATCATCTGGTTACCATCACAGCGCAATTTGTAGGTATTGGTCATCTGTTCTTTCCCTTTCTTATCCATCGACTGCATGTTCATTTCCACGAGCGTCAGGCCTCCTTCCGAGGATACCTTCGTGATCTTGTACGTGATGGTACCGCTCGCTTTCCCTTTTCCGTCGTAGGAAATCATCTCGTAGCCCGATCCTTCTTTCATCGGCACACCCATGCAACTTTGGGCTTTGCTCTGAAAAGAAGCGGCAAAAAACAGGGCAGTAAATAAGGTAGCTATTTTTTTCATAGTTCTTGGGGTAAGTTAAATGATTGGAAGGGGAAGATAGCAAACAAGTACCTTAGCAGGAAAGCTGACTTAGTAAACGTAGGCTTTCACTAAGCCAGCTAAGCCCAGAGCATAGTAGTTAGCCCCAGGAGCATGATCAGCTTGCACCAGCTACTGAGCTGCGCAAAGTCACGACGCGTATCAGCCTTGACCAGGCGGTAGACCATCCAGCCGATGGGTACCAGCAGGGCAAAAAACAGCCAGCCCAGCAGAGGGTTCTGCAGCGAGTAGGCCATCAGGAACAGGCTGGGAATGAAGACGGCGATGAGGCTGTACAAAAAAAGCTTGGTACGCCGGAGCCCCCACACGATGGGCAGTGTACGGCAGCCGTGGGCTTCGTCGCCCCGCACATCCTCCATGTCTTTGATGACTTCCCGGATCAGGGATATAAAAAAGGAGAAAGTGGCGTAGATCAGGACCAGGTGGCGGTTGGCCGGGTAATGGACCGTAAGTACCACCAGCGACAGGCCCGTCAGCAGCGATACCACCAGGTTGCCGATCAGCGGTAAACGTTTGAACTGGGCCGAGTAAAACCAGAGCATCGTGACCGACAGTACATTGACCAGAAATACCCAGCGGCTCACCAGGAGCCCAATCAGCACCCCCAGTACATTCAGTACCTGGTGCGCTCCCATGGCCACGCGGCGCTTCAGGTACCTGCCTACCACCACCCGCTCGGGCTTGTTTACGATGTCTATTTTGACGTCAAAATAATCATTGATGATGTAGCCCGCGGCGGCAATCAGGGCCGTGGAGAGCGCCAGCAAGGCCAAGGCCGGATCACGGATGATGGCCGGCCAGTCTTCGCGCGGGCCAATGAGAAAAATACGCGTAAGGTACTGGGTAAGAACGAGAATAAACAGATTACGTACCCGGATGAGCCGAAAAAAGCCCAGGAAATAATCGCGAGAAGTTAATCTTCGGCGGGCGGATACGCTCATGAGGAGATGTGAACTTCTTTTCCGAACTAAGCTACGTTTAGAAGGCAAGTTTAGGCATTCTGTCCCTCCTAACAAAATCTTTATCGGTAGTTTGGAATAAAACCGAGACCTTTTTGTGTTACTAATCCAAAACCAATCAAACTAGTTCGCCACTTCCGGAGATTTTTGGATTTGGAAGGTACTTATCGACATAACATTATGAGAATCGGCATTGTATGCTACCCGACATTCGGGGGGAGTGGCGTAGTAGCCACCGAACTGGGCAAAGGCCTCGCCAAAGTAGGCCATCAGGTACACTTCATTACGTATTCCCAACCCCAACGCCTCGATTTTTTTAATGAGAACGTCTACTACCACGAAGTAAATATCCCGGCCTATCCGCTGTTTCAGCACCCTCCGTACGAGTCGGCGCTTTCGAGCGAAATGGTGCACGTAGTCCAATCAGCCAAGCTCGATCTGCTGCACGTACATTACGCCATCCCGCACGCTTCGTCGGCCTACCTGGCCAAGCAGATTCTGGCCGCCCAGGGTATCCACATTCCCGTCATCACGACCCTGCACGGTACCGACATTACCCTGGTGGGCAAAGATTCTTCCTACGAGCCCGTCGTGACGTTTAGCATCAACCAGTCGGATGGCATCACGGCCGTGTCGGACTTTCTGAAAGAGGATACGTACCGCCATTTTAAGGTTACCAAAGACATTGAGGTGATCCCCAACTTCATCGACCTGGAGCGGTTTAAGAAACAAAAGAAAGATCATTTTAAACTGGCCATTTGCCCCAACAACGAAAAGTTGATTGTGCATACCTCCAACTTCCGGAAGGTAAAGCGCATCGACGACGTCGTCATGGTGTTTCATCAGCTGCGTCAGCAGATCCCCAGCAAGCTGCTGCTAGTAGGCGACGGCCCCGAGCGGGTACACATTGAGCGGATTTGCCGTAAACTGGACATGGCGCAGGATGTCCGTTTCCTGGGCAAACTAGACGCCATCGAAGAGGTACTTTCGGTAGCTGATCTGTTCATGATGCCGTCCGAAAATGAGAGCTTTGGCCTGGCGGCGCTCGAGGCGCTGGCCTGCGAAGTACCCCTCATTACTACCAATGCCGGCGGACTTCCCGAACTGAACATCCAGGGCGTGACGGGCTTCATGAGCGACGTAGGCGATGTAGACGACATGGTGAGCAAGGCCATCTATATTTTGCAGGACGAAAATCTACCTACTTTCAAAGCCAACGCCCTGGCGCGCGCGCAGGAGTTTGACATTACCAAAATCCTGCCCGCCTACGAGCGCTACTACGAGCGCATTGTGGAAAGCAGCAAAGAAATGGTATCCTGAAAGTACCCAAAAGGTACTTTGAGCCCGCAACGAAACTACCCAAGGGAGCTTTGTCGCGGGCTCAGGGTACCTTACTCCCAGCCTCCGCCCAGAGAGCGGTAGAGCGTAATCAGCGTCACGAATTGTTCTTTTTGAATGCGGGTCAGCTCCAGCTCGGCTTCCAGCACCGTCTTTTGAGCAGTAATGATCTCCAGGTAGGTAGCGTAGCCCGCCAAAAACAGGTCGTTGGATACCGCTACGGCCTGCCGTAGCTCCTCTACCTCCTGCTCCTTGAAGGCTTCAATCTGTTCCAGGTTTTCCAGCTTACGGAGGTTGGTCACTACTTCCTGGTAACCCGTCAGCAGGGTTTTATTATAGTTATAAAGCGCTTCCAGGCTGGTGGTCTCGGCCCGGCGCTGGCTTGCCTTGAGCGCACGGCGGTTGATGAGCGGTGCCGACAGCCCCGCCAGCAAGCCGTAGGCCGCCGATCCCGGCGAAAACAGCAAAGCACTCTTGAAAGCGTTGAAACCCGAATGCGCCGTGATGGTCAGCGAGGGCAGAAACGCCACCCGCGCGGCTTGCAGATCGGAGCGTGTAGCCAGCAGCTCCAGCTCCGCCTGCTGCACATCCGGGCGGCGGCGCAGCGAGGCCGAAGGAATTCCGGCCTTCACATCAGCGGGAAGTACCTGCTGCCGAATGGGCTCACCCCGCCGGATGGACTGCGGAAACCGTCCCAGTAGTAGGTTCAGCTGGTTTTCGATCTCGATAATTTCCTGGTTTTTCTGTACTTCCAGCCCCTGGGTATTGAGCAGCTGCGCCCGAAACTGCCGTACAGCCAGCTCATTGGCGCGCCCTCCCTGCTTCTGGATGACGATGGTCTCGACGGCCGATTGCTGCAGCTGACCGTTTTTTCGCAGAATGTCCAGCTCGTTATCCAGCGCCAGCAGCTCGTAGTACCGGGTAGCTACCTCCGCAATGAGTTGCGTAAGTACCAGCTGCCGTCCTTTTTCGGTCGCCAGAAAACGCGCGTAGGCCGCCTCGCGCTGGTTTCGGAGCTTGCCCCATAGATCTACCTCCCAGGCACTGCGCAGGCCTACGAAGTAGTCGGGCACGGGGTTGGGGATACGGCGGTTTTCGTCGATGCGGTCAGAGAAGTTAGTGTCATAATTCCCGACACCGTCCATGGTGTAGTCGCCGTAGCGGCGTACGCCGCCGGATACTTCGGCCCCTACTACAGGTAGCATGGCAGCCCGCCGCAACCATACGTCCGTCCGGGCCGCTTCGATCCGCTGCAGGGCAATCCGTAGATCCAGGTTGTTTTGAAGAGCTGTATCCACGAGGCTAATCAGAAAAGGATCGGCGAAAAATTCCCGCCAGCGGATGGTACCGATACTCGCCGAGTCACGGGAAGCCAGGTAGCTGGGTGGGGCCTGCACGGCCGTGGGAGGTTCAACGGGCTTGAGGAGCTTGCAGCCGTTGAGGGTTAAAAGTACCCCAAGCCCCAGAAAGATGGATTTAAAATAAGTGATTCGCATACGTGAGGGGATTCAATAGCTTTCAACAGTAGTGGGGGTTTCTTCCCGAAGCTCAGGCGAACTCTGAGAAGTACCTTTCTCAATTAAACCAGCAAAAAGTACATACAGCCCCGGAATCAGGATCACCCCGAAAATAGTCCCGATGAGCATACCACCCGCCGCCGCCGTACCGATGGAGCGGTTGCCAAGAGCTCCGGCCCCGCTGGCGACACAAAGCGGGATGAGCCCCGCAATGAAGGCAAAGGAGGTCATGAGGATGGGACGCAACCGCTCCCCAGCGCCGTCAATAGCCGCCTGAAGTACCGTACGCCCCTCTTTTTGCCGCAAGATGGCAAACTCCACGATCAGGATGGCGTTTTTTCCCAGTAGCCCGATCAGCATCACCAGCGATACCTGCGCGTAGATGTTATTCTCCAACCCCAGCAGCTTGAGTGCCAGAAAAGCCCCGAAAATACCCGTCGGGAGCGACAACAGCACCGGCAGCGGCAGCAGAAAACTCTCGTACTGCGCCGCCAGCAGCAGGTACACAAATACCAGACAGATCAGGAAGATGTAGATGGCCTGGTTGCCCGACAGGATTTCCTCGCGCGTCATGCCGGACCAGTCGAAGCTGTACCCTTTGGGTAGTTTTTCCTGGGCTACGCGCTCTACGGCCTTGATGGCGTCGCCACTGCTGAAGCCGGGCGCGGCGTCGCCGTTGATCATGGCCGACGTGAACATGTTGTAACGCGTGAGCTGCTCCGGCCCGTAGACCCGCTCCAGCCGGATGAAGGTCGAGAAGGGTACCATTTCGCCCCGGTCGTTTTTAACGTACAGCTGCGCAATGTCCTCGGGGCTGGCGCGGTAATGGGGTGCGGCCTGCACCATCACTTTATACATTTGCCCAAACCGAATAAAATTGGAAGCATAAAAACTACCGATGAGTGTTTGTAAGGTACTCATGGCGTTGTCGACGGTCACGCCCTTTTTGGCGGCCATGTCGGTATCAACGTGAATGAGGTACTGCGGGAAGCTGGCGTCGAAGCTCGTAAAGGCGCTCCCGATCTCGGGGGTAGTGCGCAGGGCTTCCACAAACTCGTTGGTAACACGAGCCGTTTCCTGCAAATCGCCCCGCCCGGTTTTGTCCAGCAGGCGGAGCTCAAAACCGCTGGAATTTCCGAAGCCAGGTACCGTCGGGGGCGGGAAATACTGAATGTCGGCGTCGGTGATGTCCTTGGTGCGTTCTTCCATGAGCGCGATGATGTCCTGCACCGAAACGGTGCGTTCATCCCAGGGCTTGAGGTTGATCATACCCATCCCGTAGGAAGCCCCGGCGGCTTCGGTCATGAGGCTGTATCCGGCCAGGGTAGTTACCGACTCTACCGCCTCGATTTCCTTGGTAGCCTGCTGTATTTTATCCAAAACAACCTCCGTGCGCTCCACGGTAGCGCCCACGGGCGTGGTTACGTTCACGTAAAGTACCCCCTGATCTTCGGTAGGAATGAAGCCCGAAGGCAAGATGGCGCTAAGCCCCCAGGTACCTACACAAAACGCCACCAGTAGACCTACGGTAATGACCCGGCGCCCCGCTATGGCCCCGATCAAAGTACGGTACTTACCAGCCAGGGCCTCGTATCCGCGGTTAAAGCCGTTGAAAAACCGCTGCACCGGCGTATTTTTTTTCGTTTCGACGTGGGTATTTTTTAGCAAAATGGCGCACAAAGCGGGCGTAAGCGTGAGGGCATTGATCCCCGAAATGATGATCGAGATAGCGAGTGTCAGCGAAAATTGGCGGTAGAAAATCCCGACGGGCCCCGACATGAAGGCTACCGGAATAAATACCGCCGACATCACCAGCGTAATGGCTACCACCGCCCCGCTGATTTCGTCCATGGCGGCAAAGGTCGCTTCACGGGCTGAGAGGTGCCGTTCGGCCATTTTGGCGTGTACGGCTTCTACCACCACGATGGCGTTGTCCACCACGATCCCGATGGCCAGTACCAGCGCAAACAGCGTGAGCAAGTTGATTGAAAACCCAAGTACCTGCATGAAGGCAAAGGTACCTATGAGCGCCACGGGCACGGCCAGCGCCGGAATGAGCGTAGAGCGAAAATCCTGCAAAAACAGGAACACGATGATGAACACCAGGATGAACGCCTCAATGAGCGTACGAACTACCTCGTGGATCGAGGCGTCGAGAAAGCGGGATACGTCGTACGAAACCGTGTAGGTCATGCCGGGCGGAAAAGAGGTTTCCTTCAGCTCCGCCACGCGTTTTTTAACGTTCTCGATCACCTCCCGGGCGTTGGAACCGGGGCGTTGCTTCAGCATGATCGAGGCCGAGGGCCGCCCGTCCGACTTGGAGGCCATGCTGTAATCCAGCGAACCAAACTCGATCTCAGCCACGTCTTTGAGCTTGAGCATGGAGCCGTCGGCGTTGGCCCGGATCACGATTTCTTCGTACTGCTTCGGCTCAAACAGCTTTCCAGTGTAGCGCAGCACATACTGGAGCTCGGGCGAGGATTTGCCGGAGCTCACACCCGACTTCCCCGGCGCGGCCTCGACATTTTGCGCCCGAATGGCCTCCACGACCTCCTCGGCGGCTACTTTGTAGCTGGCCATGCGGTCGGGCTTCAGCCACACGCGCATGGAGTAGTCGCGGTTGCCCATGATTTCGGCAAAGCCCACGCCGTCGATGCGCTTGAGCTCGGCCAGGACGTTGATATCCGCAAAATTGTATACAAACTTCTCCCCTACTTCCTCATCGGTGCTCATGATGTCCAGGTACATGAGCATACTGTTTACTTCTTTCTCCGTCGTAACCCCGGCCTTGATGACTTCCTCGGGGAGCTCATCAATGACCGTCTGGACGCGGTTTTGCACGTTGACAGCCGCCAGGTCGGGGTCGGTACCGACGTTGAAAAAAATCTGAATGAGGGTAGTTCCGTTGTTGCTGGATACCGACGACATGTACGTCATGCCGGGTACCCCGTTGATGGCCCGCTCCAGAGGCGTGGCCACCGCTTTGGCGCATACTTCGGCGTTGGCTCCGGTATACTTGGCCGTAACCACCACCGAGGGCGGAACGATGTCAGGAAACTGCGTGATGGGGAGCCCCAACAACGCCAGCAACCCCAGTAAAGTAATAAACAAGGAAATAACCAGCGACAGCACGGGTCGCCGTATGAATAAATGAAACATGGAAAGCTCGATGAGGTGAAAAACCAAACTATCAATTCGGAAGCAGTAGCGGCCCACGCAGGTACCTGCCGAGCGCCCCGCTGCGTCACTTGGCCGTCAGCCGCACCTCTTCCTGAGGTACTTTGAGGCTATCCATCGAGATCGGTTGGGGACTAATCGTGGCCCCGTCGCGTAGGGTCTGAATGCCTTCGTACACGATCGTTTCACCGGGCTTGAGGCCCGACTCCACCACGTAGTAGTTGGCAAAGCGGGACTTCGGCACAAAGCTCCGCGTCCGGATCTGGTTTTTGCCATCGACTACGTATACGTAACTTTTGTCCTGGATCTCAAAGGTAGCTTTCTGAGGTACCAGCAGCGCGTTATCGAGCGTATTGGTAAGCCGCACCATGCCGGAAGAGCCGTGCTTCAAGAGCTTATCGGGATTGGGAAAACTGGCCCGAAAGGCAATGGAGCCCGTACTTTCGTCAAACTCGCCCTCCATCGTTTCAATTTTTCCCGCATAGCGAAAATCGGTCCCATCGGCCAGTTTGAGATGTACCGCCCGGTTTTGCTGGCCGCCCTCTTTAGACTTCACAAATTCCAGGTACTCTTTTTCCGATACTTCAAAGTACACGTACACCGACTTGGTATCCGACACCGACGTCAGCAAAGTACCTTCGTCGATGAGGCTACCGGCTTTGTACGGAATCCGGTTCACGATTCCGTCGAAGGGGGCCCTGATCCGGGTGTGCGACAGGCGAAGCGAGGCGTTGTCTTGTGCCGAGCGGGCCTCCTCGATGCGTGCATTCTGGGCCAGCAGCCGCGCCTTAGCTACTTCCAGTTCGGTGTTAGAAATCACCTTTTTCTCCACAAGTACCTTGACCCGGTTCACTTCCAGCTCGGCGGCTTTGGCTTCGGCAATGGCACTTTGCAGGTTAGCCTTCGCTTTGGCCAGTTCGGCGGCGTACTCTTCGTCGTTGATCCGGAAAAGTACCTGCCCTTTGCGCACCGGCTTTCCCTCGTCGACGTACACTTCTTCCAGGTACCCTTTCAGCCGGGCATAAATTTCTACGTTTCGGATGGCGTTAATATCGCCCACGTACTCGCGCCGCAAGTCTGTCTTTTGGTTGGTCAACCGCACCACAGGTACGCGCTTTACGGCTTCCGTTTCTGTTTCCTTTTCTTTGCTGCTAGCGGTGCATCCCACCACCAGCAGGCTAGCTACGAATAGCTTCAATCCAGCAATCCCTTTCATAAGCGATTTACTTATATTGTTTAGTCTCTTGATTCAAAATGAGTTAGTAATCACTGCCGGTGGTCGGTTCCTGCGCCCACAGACGGCCCAATGGATAGAGCGATTACGCCCAGGCCGGACCTTCCAGGCCGGACCTATCCAGGCGGGACCTACCTACGGCAGCAAGGGCAAAAAAAGGCTTGTATCCCGCTTGGGACTAAACAAACTGGGGCGGGGGAGAGAGGCTGGTTAAATGGGTAGAATAGCGCCTAAAGACGAGATTGTATCGGTCTTTGTGTAAAGACCTCGGGCGCCAGACAGCGGGTAGCGCGGCAATAAAGTACTCGTAGCTGTCTTCGTAGCCGTAGTCGCTGTAATCGTCGTCGGCCTCAAATTCCTTCGGAGCGGATGGAGCCGCCGATAGCTTACTGCCTGGCACTATTTTATGCACTTTTTTAACAAATACCGAATACGCTTTTACTTGCTTGGAACGTATACCAGCTTGGCTTATTTCACAAGTTTTTGTGGGAAAAGTTCTATTTTTAGAAAGACGGGGAAATAAAGAAGAGGTAAAAACCAGCAGGATCAGGACAATCCCAAAAGAGCTTATATGTGTTAAAAAGGCTTTAGTCACGGAGGTACTTTTCCTTTAGCGAACCACTCAATTAACACAAATATAGCATTGAACGATTAAATTACAAGTTTTTCTGGGCTTTAAGAAACGAGAACTACCTTGTATCTGAAAATTGTTGTATAAGTACCTTGGTCGTCATTACCCTTATTCTACTGGCCATTGGCACAAAGCTTTTAACTTACTTTAGTTATAAATCACTTATTTTTCCTAGCAGCCATGACTCCTAACATACCAGATTCTCCACACAAAAGACTCGTCATCGTCGGAGCCGGTTTTGCTGGTCTGACTTTAGCCCGCCAGTTGGCCAAACGTGATGATTTACAGATCGTTTTGCTCAATAAGGATAACTACCACCAGTTCCAGCCGCTCTTCTATCAAGTAGCTATGGCGGGCCTGGAGCCCAGCTCTATTTCGTTTCCGCTGCGGAAGGCTTTTCAGTCGAGGAAAAACGTACACATCCGCGTAACGGACGTGAAGAGGGTAATCCCCAGCCGCCAGGTAGTGGTCACGGACCTGGGCGAAATCCACTACGACTACCTGGCCATTGCGACCGGAGCCGATACCAACTACTTCGGGATGAAGGAGATCGAGGCGCGAGCCCTGCCCATGAAATCGGTCTCGGAAGCTCTAGCACTAAGAAATCGGATTCTGCAAAATTTCGAAGATGCCCTGACTATTAATTCCGATGAAGAACGTACCGCCCTACTCAACGTCGTCGTTGTGGGAGGTGGCCCTACGGGCGTGGAGCTGGCAGGTACTTTGGCCGAGATGAAAAAATTCATTCTGCCCAAAGACTATCCGGAGCTCAATTTTGAGAACATGCAGGTGTATCTGCTCGAAGGGATGGATCAACTCCTGGCCGCCATGTCTGACGAATCTTCGGAGAAGTCGCGCAGGTACCTGGAAGACCTGGGTGTAAAAGTAATGACGGGCCAGGTCGTAACCGAGTTTGACGGTACCTGCATCAAAACCAAGCAGGGACTAAAAATACGGACGCACAACCTGGTGTGGGCCGCCGGGGTAAAGGCAAGCCCGCTGGAAGGTATCAATCCGGAGGTACTTGGACGAGGAGGGCGGATTAAAGTAGACCGCTACAACCGCGTGGAAGGCTATGACACCATCTTTGCCCTGGGCGACGTAGCCATGATGGTAGAAGAAAAGTACCCCAACGGTCACCCGCAGCTGGCACAGCCCGCTATGCAGCAAGCGAAGCTATTGAGCAAGAACATCAAGCGCGTACTGGACGGCAAGAAACCCGAACCTTTTACGTACAAAGACCTGGGTTCCATGGCTACGGTGGGTCGGAACCGGGCCGTAGTAGACCTACCCTTCCTGAAGTTTCAGGGCTTCCTGGCCTGGCTCACCTGGATGTTTGTCCACCTGATTTCGATCGTCGGGGTCAAGAACCGCCTGCTTATTTTTATCAACTGGGTGTGGAACTACATGACCTACGACCAATCGCTCCGGCTCATTATCAAGGCCAAACCGCCCCGGATACCCAAGGAGCCAGTTCCGGAAGAAAAAGTGGAAGCACCCGCCGTTGTACACTAGCGATCGGTACCAAACAAGCTATGGGAATATCCAACTAGCCACCAATTGGGTACTTTCCATAGCTTCTATGCCCGAACCTGCGTACCTTTCGTCCAGTTTTTATTTTCACGCTGGACAGTCTACAGTACGTCGATGCTCTACTTCCTTCTCGCGGTTTTGTTTACGGTTGCGCTCTACCTCATCATGCGGGCGTACCCACGCTTTCAGGTCCATTCTTTCCACGCCATTGTGTTTAACTACTACGCTTGCGTAGGTACTGGTCTGCTGCTGAGCCCGGATCTGGGGCAGTTCAAAGAAATTCAACCCGGCTCTAGCGCCACACTGCTTACGGTGGCACTCGGGGCCATGTTCATCCTGGTTTTTGTGCTGATTGGCCACACTACCCAGAAAGTGAGCGTTACGGCTACGTCGCTGGCGGGCAATATGTCGTTGGTCATACCCGTTTTGTTTGGCCTCTTTGTCTTTCAAAATACCAACAAGCTCTTTACAGGCTGGAACTACCTCGGCTTGCTAGTGGCGCTGGTAGCCCTGGCCCTGGGTGCCATCCAAAAAGCTCCTAAAACTACCCCGGAAAGTACCTCAGGGGGTAATCTGGCCAACACTTCCTGGGTGTGGCTCCTGCCTTTTTTTACCTTTTTGGGTACCGGCACCAACAATACGCTCATTAACTACCTGAGCATGACCTACTACCGGCCGGATCAGATGACGCTCTTCATGATCGTGGCTTGCCTGGGGGCCGCCGGAATAGGTACTTTGCTGCTGGCTTTTCGTATTGCTTTCCGGGGCGAAAAACTCCTGGCTCGCAGCGTGGTAGGAGGGCTGATCCTGGGCGTTCCTAACTTTCTTTCACTTTATTTTCTGCTCAAAGCCCTGGGTACTTTTAGCAATAGCGCGGCCTTTGTTTTTCCCATTTATAACATTCTTACCATGCTGGTCTCGTCGTTTACGGCCTGGGTGCTATTTCGCGAAAAGCTCCATCTACTCAACCGACTAGGCCTGTTGCTGGCCGTGGTGGCCATCATCCTTATTTCCTACCAGGAGCTTGGGCTGGGCCGCTAGGTTTGGTGAAGGTACCTGCGTTTAGGTACCTGTTTCTAAGTACCTGCCCGGAAACCAAAAATCCTGCCAGTGCTGGCAGGATTTGGGATATAGGAGGATTTACGAAAAATTCCTTAGGACGGAATGCAAAGTACCTTTAGCGCGCTGAGCTCGGCTGGGGTTGGTTCTCCAGGTTAAAGAGGTCGTTCAGGACGTCGATCAGGGTTTCGGCTTCACCGCGCTTGCAGGCAGCCTTGAGCTGTAGTACCGGCAGCTTGATGATTTTCTGCATCATGCTCGACGTAATCCGGTCTATCTTGGCGGCTTCTTCTTCGGTCATGTTCTTCATGTAGCGCGCCATTTCTTCCTGACGAATCTGCTCGAGTGCGCCTTTTAGCTTCTGGATGGTGGGCGACACCACCATTTCTTTCGACCAATCGTTAAAATCCAGTACAGCTTCTTCAATGATTGATTTTACGTAAGGTATGGCCGAAATCCTTTTGGTCAAGGCTTCGTCGGCTTTGCTACGGATGGTATCGATGTTGTAAAGTACCACGCCGGGTACTTCTTCCACGTCCGGAGCCACGCTGCGCGGCACCGAGAGGTCGATGAGGTACTTGAAGGTAAGGCCGCCCAGCTGAACCATTTTTTCTTTGGTAAAGAAGGGCTCATCGCGCGTGATCGAGGAAATAATAACGTCGGCCCGCATGATTTCCAGGTCGATGTCTTCCAGATCAGCTACTTTAAAACCGTAAGTAGTGGCTAGTTCGTCGGCCTTGGAGCGGGTACGGTTTACGAGCGTAATATCCGCTCCGTCCCGATCCGCCAGGTTTTTACACACATCCATGCCTATTTCGCCCAGGCCCAACACAAGTACCTTAGGGTTTACCGTCAGGGCTTCTACCAACTCCACGGCGGCGTAAGAGACCGAAGCCGCCCCGTCGCGGAAAGACGTTTCCTGGGCTACGCGCTTGTTGGCAAAAAAGATGGTGTGCATCAACCGGTGCAAAAACGGACCGGCCATGTTGAGGTCTGCCGACCACTGGTAGGCGTGCTTGATTTGGTTCGGGATTTGCATATCACCTACTACCTGCGAGTGGAGCCCGGTGGCTACCTCGAATAGGTGGCGGATGGCTTCGTCGCCCTGTACATACTGCTCAAAGTAAGGCAGGTAGGGCTCGGTATCCGTAATGCCTTTCTGAATGAGAAGTAGCTTGATGAGCTCTGGCGAAAGGTCCTCCGAAGCGGTATAGTATAGTTCAGTGCGGTTGCAGGTCGACACCACCAGCAGATCCGACACTTCGAAGAACTCCCTGATACGCAGCATAAGCGCTTTCGCTCCTTCTTCATTAAGTGCAATTTGCTCCCTTACCGACAGGGGAGCAATTTTGTAGGATAGGCTTACGGCTTTAAACTGGTTTTGCATCACTTTATACTAGATTCTAATGACAAAATTAGGGTACAATCACCACATTATGAAACATCCCCTGGAAGCGAAGCGTTTATTTAGAAATAGTATAAATTACTTCGCTATTATTTCTGCTAAGTTCTCCTTTCTGCCCAAGGCAGTTTATGACGCAGGTCAGTTTTTTTGCTGAGCTTGCTCGCTATGATTCATCCCTGGTAGCATAACGTTTTTTTACTATTTTTCGTTAAATACTAACTTTGTACTTTCCTACCTTCACTATGTACATTCCGAGCTTATGAGTACGGTGCCCCGAGAAAAGAAGCCCCGCTTTACGCTGCGCCCCGAGGTACTACTCAACAGCCTGCGCCTGCGGCGCTCGGTTCTGGATACGTACGGGCAAAAAAACCTGTACAAATTCATCATTGGCTTCAACCTCTTTTTAATAAGCATTGGGTCGTTGTTTTATACTAACGACCTGGTCTCTAAACTGGAAGAGCGCGAGATTCGGCAAATGAAACTCTACGCCGAAGGCCTGCGCTACGCACTTACGAGCGATTTTAACGAAGACCTGACGGGCATCATGCAGATCATCCGGGAGGCCAACTCTTTTTACGAGATACCGGCTATCTACGTGGATGACAACAACATGCCTGCCGACAAGATCAATATTTCTTTTCCCGAAAACGCCAGTCCCGAAACCAAGGAGCGCATCCTGAACGAGCAGCTGAGCCAAATGAAAAAGGAGCACGAACCCATCCCGGTCGAAATGGGCGAGGGACGGGTGGGCTACATTTATTACAGCAATTCTTTTCTCCTTACCCAGCTCCGCTACTACCCTTACATCCAGCTCTCGGGTATTTTTATCATTGGCTTCCTGGCTTATCTTTCGTTTAGCGCCGCCCGCCGGGCCGAACAAAACCGGGTGTGGGTGGGCTTGGCCAAAGAAACCGCTCACCAGCTGGGGACGCCGCTGTCGTCGCTGATGGCCTGGATTGAGTACTTCCGGGCCGATCCCGACTTTGATCCCTCCATTGCCGACGAACTCGAGAAGGATGTACAACGGCTCGAAATGATTACGACCCGCTTCTCGAACATTGGCTCCGTACCCACGCTGAAAGACGAGGACGTGGCGGCCATCATTACTGAATTTATAACGTACCTCCGGAAACGGGTATCCACCAAGGTACATTTCTTCATTGACAACCAGCTTCCCGAAGGGCATAAAGTACTGCTGAACCGCAATCTGTTTGAGTGGGTGATCGAAAACGTGTGCAAAAATGCCGTTGATGCCATGGCCGGTGTCGGTGAAATCCGAATATCGCTGGTACCCAAGCAGCAGGGGGAAATTGTGATTGACATCAGCGATACGGGCAAGGGCATCAGCAAGGCCAACTTGCAGAAAGTATTTAATCCGGGCTTCAGTACTAAAAAAAGGGGCTGGGGACTGGGACTAACGCTGGCCAAGCGGATTATCGAAAACTACCACGCCGGCAAGCTATTTGTGAAAAGTTCGGAGCCCGGCAAGGGTACTACTTTCCGGATTATCATGCAAAGTACCCCAGCGCCTCCAAAATAAGTACCCCCGACGAAGCTACTGAGCCAATGAAACGGTAATGGTATCCGTTTCGATGACGTTGCTTACCCGCAGGGCTCGGTCCCGAATGCGTACCCGGTACTTAACGGTAGCAGGCCTGGTGAAGCGATCCTGAAAATAAATCACCGAAAAATCAAGCTTGCCCTTGATAGGCCCCGCCTTACCGTCCCGCTTCAACACCGGAAAAAACAGCTTACCCGAGACAGAAGAGGGCAGCTCCTCAAAGCGGCCATTGACCAGGCGCAGGGTGGTGTACTCGTAGTTGCCCCAGTCGCGGTAGATGGCATTGATCAGGTTGGTATCGCTTCGCTCCGCCGGTGATAACCCCAGGTCGCCATCGCCATCCTCAAAGTCAATCGTAATTACGACCGAATCCGAGTTGGTTTGGCTAAAGGAATCGAAAACCTCAAACTTATCAATATTATTAAAGGCAATGCGGGGCGTGTCGTCGAAATTAGGTACATCCACACAGCTCACCAGGAGCAGGCTACAACAGACAAACAGGTAGATGATAGGACGCATAGTCGTAGGCTTCTTCAATGAAATAGAACAGTAGAACGTTTTGTAAAGAGTAGGGATGAAGTCTGATGCATCAAATCTGGGTTTACTTTATATTTGCACGAACAAATATAAAACGGACCGCTCATAAAATGGTTTGTTTTTTACGAAACTACCCGGCTTGAAATTCCCCGATCCTTCCCTGCGCCAGGCACTCCGGCACGACATTGAGCACGTGACGACCTCTAACTTCGAGGAGGTAGCCATGCGCGTATTCAGGTACCAGGCCCACTACAATCCCATTTATCAAAGGTACCTGGCTCACCTTCGGGTTCAGCCCGACCGCTTGCGGCGGCTGGCGGAAGTTCCCTTCTTTCCCATTCAATTCTTCAAACATCACATTATCAGAACCGGCCAGCCGCCCGCATCAGCGGTCGTTTTTGAAAGTAGCGGTACCACCGGCTACACCACTAGTCGCCATACGCTCTACGATCCTCTCCTCTATCAGTCCATCTCCGAACGTATATTCGAAGAGCAGTACGGTGCCTTGGATGGTATGCATTTGCTAGCACTACTACCTTCTTACCTTGAACGAAACAACTCGTCGCTAGTGTATATGGTGCGTCATTTTATTGACAAAACCCACTCGCCCTACTCCGGATTTTACCTGCACGACAGCCGGGCGCTAACCCGGCAGCTGGAAGTACTGGCCCGGCGAGCCGACGGCCATCCGGTGCTGGTACTGGGCGTTACGTTTGCGCTGCTCGACTGGGCGGAGCGCGGCCCCGATTTTTCTTTTCTGACCGACCTCCCCCGGCTCATCGTGATGGAGACGGGGGGAATGAAAGGACGCCGGCAGGAGTTGCTGCGCGAAGAAGTACACGCGATCCTGCGGGCGCGGCTGGGGGTACCTTCGATCCATTCGGAATACGGCATGACCGAGCTGCTCTCTCAGGGGTACTCGGCTGGCGAGGGTGTTTTTCGGCCCGGAAGTACCATGCGCATCCTGCTGCGCGACACCAACGATCCTTTTTCGGTAGCGCCCTGGGGAGGGTACTTTCAAACGGGTGGCATCAACGTCGTGGACCTGGCCAACCTGGATTCGTGTAGTTTTATCGAAACCCAGGACCTGGGCCGCTTCGGTCCCGAACCCGAGACGTTTTACGTACTGGGGCGGTTCGACAACTCCGACGTCCGCGGCTGTAACCTGATGGCGCTGTAAGTTCCAAAGTACCCAGCTCCCGCCTTCCCTGCCAAGTACCCTTGTTGGTGGCGGCTAGGTACCTATAGTCGCGTAAAGTTTCACGTCGGCCAGCGTGATAGTGTCCCCGCACAGAATCACCAGCCGCTCGATGACGTTCCGCAGCTCGCGTACGTTGCCCGTCCAGCGGAGCGTTTGCAAGTACTCCATCGCCTCCGGCAGGATCCGCTTGGAGCTGCTGCCGTATTCTTCGGCAATGTCGTACAGGAATTTTTCGGCCAGCATGGGGATGTCCTTGGCGCGCTCGGCCAGGGGCGGTACGTGAATCAGTATGACGCTAAGCCGGTGAAATAAATCTTCCCGGAAGTTGCCGTCCTGAATCTCCTTGCGCAGGTCTTTGTTGGTGGCGGCAATCACCCGCACGTTTACCTTGATTTCCTTCTCGCCACCCACGCGCGTAATCTTGTTTTCCTGCAAAGCCCGAAGTACCTTGGCTTGCGCCGAAAGGCTCATGTCCCCGATTTCATCCAGGAAGATGGTACCTCCGTTGGCCTGCTCGAACTTCCCGATCCGCTGTTTGATGGCCGACGTGAAGGAGCCCTTCTCGTGGCCAAAGAGCTCGCTCTCGATGAGCTCGCTCGGGATGGCGGCGCAGTTCACCTCAATGAGCGGCATATGCGCCCGCGGGCTTTTTTCGTGTATTTGCTTCGCTACCAGCTCCTTCCCCGAGCCATTGGGGCCCGTTACGAGTACCCGGGCTTCGGTAGGTGCCACGCGCTCGATGGATTCCTTCACCCGCCGGATGGCGTCGGAGTCCCCCACGATTTCGTTGATTTTATAGATGCGCTTCTTGAGTTCGTGGGTTTCGGCCACCAACTTGTATTTTTCGATGGCATTCCGAACGCTCACCAGCAGCCGGTTGAGGTCCGGCGGCTTGGTAATAAAATCAAAGGCACCCCGTTTGGTCGCTTCTACGGCATTCTCGACGTTGCCGTAGGCCGAAATCATGATAAACTGGGTACTTCGCTCGGCATCACCCACCTTCAGTAGCAGCTCGAGGCCGCTCATCTTGGGCATACTGATGTCACAGAGTGCTACGCTGTACTCATTTTTTTTGATTTTATCGAGCCCCTCATCGCCGTCTTTGGCTTCATCTACTTCATAACCCTCGTATTCCAGGATGTCACGGAGGGCATCCCGAATGTTCTTTTCATCATCAATGATGATTATTTTGACCATAGGTACTTTGCTAAGTAGATTTACAACTACTACGGGTACTTAAAAGTACCTGCGTAGCCCGGAAAATTGATTTTATGCCTGGCAATTTAGCCTAAAATTTTGATCCCCTACCAAAAGTTTTTCAAATTTACCTGCCAAAAGTACCCCGCATTCCCTCGGGCGGAAGGTACTTGGGAAAGTACCCCGCCCCAAAACGCAGAGGCCTGGCGTCAGGCCCCTACTACCCGTGCGGCTACGCAACGCTTGGTCAACAACCTTCGGGCCCGCAACTAGCCCCCGCCAGGGCGGTTAGCATTTCTTCGCGGACGGTGGTGAGTGCCTCCACGAATACTTCAGACGGCTGCGCTCCCGAGAGTCCGTACTTGTTGTTGATGATAAAGAAAGGTACCCCGCTGATGCCCTTGCTTTGGAAGTGCGTGATTTCCTGCCGTACTTCGTAAGCCAGGGCGTCATCGGCCAGTATGTCCTTGATTTTTTCTTCGGACCAGCCGTAGGGAGCAAATAGCTCGGCCAATACAGGTACCTGAGTCAGGTCCAGAGCCTGGGTGAAGTAGGCGGCAAAGAGCTTTTCTTCGGCTTCGGGCTGAAAGCCCTCCCGCCCCGCTACCTGGAGCAGCTTGTGCAGGGGAAACGTATTGATGGCTTTGGGAATGGCGTTGAGCCGGAAATCAATGCCTACTTCCTCCCCCACGCCGGTCAGGTGATCGAACATCTGCTGGATGCGCTCTTCGCTTCCAAATTTATTCAGGAAGTAGGTCTGGCGGTCGTAGCCCGCTTCGGGGATCGTCGGGTCGAGCTGGTAGGGGTGCCAGTTGATGCGTACGGTCGAATCATCGGCTTGCAGGGTAGCTAGAGCGGCTTCCAGGCGCTTCTTTCCGACGTAACACCAGGGGCACACCACGTCCGATACAATATCAATGGTAATGACGGGTTGATTTGATGGGGTATCCATAAAATAATTCAGGTTAGTATTTACGTTTTTGAAACAGCGGTTGTCGCGATTTGATTCACGCTTCCCCAGTAGCGCCTGCATTCCCGCTATTCCGTCCTAATAAGTACCCCTGGCGGGCATACTCTACGCAAGTAGTACATCCGATTTTCAAAAAAAAATGCCAATAATTTACGTTTTGCACTAATCAAATGTATTTTTACACTCTGCATTGTTAACCATTTAATCAATTTATAGATGAAAAGACGTGATGCTCTTGCCCGCGTAGCGCTGCTGATGGGAGGAACGCTCTCCGCCCCTACCATGATTGTGCTGCTGGATGGCTGCAAGACTGCCGATGAAACCTCGAAAGCGGCCAAATTTGCCCTTTCGACCGATCAGCAAACGCTGGTTTCGGAAGTAGCCGAAATCATTATTCCCAAAACCGATACCCCGGGTGCCAAGGAAGCCAAAGTGGGGGAATTTATCGAAAAGATGCTGACGGACTGCTATTATACCAAGGATCAGAAAAGTTTTAAAGATGGTTTGAGTGCGCTTGACGACAAAAAATTCATGAAAGCTACGCCCGAGGAACAAACCAAGATCCTGAGTGATCTGGAAAAAGCCTCGAAGGATGAACTGGCGAAAATCGGGGAAGACCGGAAAAAAGCCCAGGAAGCGGGGCAGACGTTTGAGGAGCCGGGGGTACCTTTCTTCCGCCTCATGAAAGAGCTCACCCTGCTGGGGTACTTTACGTCGGAGGTGGGAGCTACCCAAGCCCTGGAGTACGTACCCGTACCTACCCGCTACGATGGCTGCATAGACCTCAAACCAGGGCAAAAAGCCTGGGCTATGTAATTAGCAGGCTTTAAAAAACCCGGACTCTATTCACTGTAAACAAAAAATCACCGATGAATTTAAATATAAAAGCGAAAAAGCAGGCTACGTACGACGCCATTGTGGTAGGATCCGGAATTAGCGGCGGCTGGGCGGCCAAGGAGCTTACCGAAAAAGGCCTGAAGGTACTTATGCTGGAGCGGGGCCGCGATATTAAGCACGTAACCGACTACAAAACGGCCATGACGGCCCCCTGGGAGTTTGAACACCGGGGACGCGTAAGTACCATGGCCCGCGAAGAATACTGGGCGAACGTTCGGACGGGCTACACCGCCAACGAGGAGCACCGCCACATGTTTGAGAATGATAAGGAAAATCCCTACGAGGAAATACGAGGCTTCGACTGGATTCGGGGCTACCACGTAGGGGGGCGCTCGCTAATGTGGGGCCGCCAGAGCTACCGGCTCAACGAAGCCGATTTTGAGGCCAACGCCAAGGACGGCATCGCTACCGACTGGCCGATCCGTTACAAGGACATTGCACCCTGGTACGACTACGTAGAGAAATTTGTGGGGGTTAGTGGTACCCGAGACGGCCTCGACGTACTGCCAGACGGCCAATTTCTGCCTCCCATGCAGATGAACTGCCTGGAAAAACATGCCAAGGGAGAAATTGAAAAGAAATTTGCCGGACGGCACCTGATCATGGGGCGGGCTGCGCACCTTACCCAGCCCCAGGCCATCCATACGGAGCTGGGAAGAGCCGCCTGTCAGTTTCGCAACATGTGTATGAGAGGCTGCCCCTACGGCGGGTACTTCAGCACCCAGGCTGCTACCCTACCCGCCGCGCAAAAAACGGGTAACCTGACGCTCCTGACCGACTCCATCGTTTCGGAGGTCATCTTTGACGACACCGCCAATAAAGCCACGGGCGTGCGGGTAGTAGACCAAAATACCCTCGAAACGCGCGAGTTCTTTGCCAAGATTATTTTCTTGAATGCTTCGGCCATTGCCTCTACGTCCATTCTGATGAACTCTAAGTCGAAGCGTTTTCCCAACGGCATGGGCAACGAAAGCGACCAGCTGGGACGGAACATCATGGACCACCACCTGGCGGTAGGCGCTTCGGGTGCCTATGACGGCTTTGAAGACAAGTACTACTTTGGCCGCCGCGCCAACGGTATTTACGTACCTCGCTACCGCAACTGGGGCAACGACAAGCGCGACTACATCCGGGGCTTTGGCTACCAGGGCGGCGCTAGCCGCGACAGCTGGGGGCGTGGCAACGGAATGGAAGGCTTTGGGGCGGCCTTTAAGGAGGAAATCTCCAAGCCCGGCGGCTGGCGCATGAGCCTGGGCGGCTTTGGGGAGATGATCCCTGACGAAAAAAATCGCATGACGCTCAGCCCGGACAAAACGGATCGCTGGGGTCTGCCGCTGGTGGTATTTGATGCCGCCTACGGCGACAACGAAAAGAAAATGCGGATTGACATGATGAACGATGCTGCCGAAATGCTGGAGGCCGCCGGTTTTAAGAATGTCAATCCGTACAACGACGAGTCTAAAAACCCCGGCATCGGTATTCACGAAATGGGTACGGCCCGCATGGGTACCAGTGCGCAAAACTCGGTCTTGAACAAGCATAACCAGGTGTGGGGGGCCGAAAACGTGTACGTAACGGACGGTTCCTTCATGACGTCCGCTTCCTGCGTTAATCCTTCGCTCACGTACATGGCTATGACGGCCCGTGCGGCAGACCACGCGGTGAATGAGCTCAAGAAAATGAACGTGTAAATAGGTACCTAACGATTAGTCATTGGTAAAAAGCCTCCTTTGTTGTGATCAGAGGAGGCTTTTTGCTTACCTACCCTAGTCGCTTTTACTTGTTTGGGCGTATACTCTCTGGCAACTTATCTCCCACTTAGCTTCCCTTCTACCCCCTTGAAAAATACTTCGCTTCCTTCCCAGCGCATCGGCTCCATTGATGCCTACCGAGGGTTTGTTATGTTTCTGATGATGGCCGAAGTACTCGAGTTTGGCCACGTAGCTCAGGCTCATCCTGGCAATGCTTTCTGGGAGTTTCTGCACCATCACCAAAGTCACGTACCCTGGATCGGCTGCTCCCTGCACGACCTGATCCAACCTTCTTTCACCTTCTTGGTAGGCGTGGCCCTCCCCTACTCCCTGGCCAGCCGCCTGGACAAGGGCGACAGCCAAGGTACCTTGTGGTACCATACCATCCGGCGGTCGCTGATCCTGATTCTGCTGGGGATATTTCTACGATCCATGTACCGCCCGCTAACCAACTTTACCTTTGAGGATACCCTGACCCAAATTGGCTTAGGGTACCCTTTCGTATTTGCGCTGGGCATGCGCTCCGAGCGTACGCAGTGGATTTCGCTGGCGGTTTTGCTGGTGGGCTACTGGCTGCTGTTTGCGCTATACCCCCTGCCGGGTCCCGGCTTCGACTGGGAACAGGCGGGCGTAGCCGCCGACTGGCCGCATCACCTCCAGGGCTTCGCGGCCCATTGGAACAAAAATACCAACCCCGCCTGGGCCTTTGACCGTTGGTTTCTCAACCTCTTCCCGCGCGAAAGCCCCTTTCTGCACAACCGGGGCGGGTACGTTACGCTTAGCTTCATTCCTACGCTAGGTACCATGATCCTGGGCCTTTTGGCGGGGCAGTGGCTGCGGAACTCTACCTCGTCGGGCTTCGTGCTTCGCCGTTTTTTGGGAGTGGGTGCCGCCCTGGTGGCCGTAGCGCTGGTACTTAGCTGGATTGGCCTCGCTCCCATTGTTAAGAGGATATGGACGCCTGGATGGACGCTATTTAGCGGCGGAATGAGCTTTTTATTTCTGGCCGCTTTTTATTACCTGGTAGACCTACGCCAAAACCAAAAATGGTTTTTCCCGTTACTAGTGATAGGTACCAACTCCATTGCGGCTTACGTATTGGCCCATACGGTCGTTGGATTTATCGACGAGTCGTTCCGTACCCACATTAGCCCTACTTATGATACGTTAGTAGGAGAGGGTTATAAAACGTTGATCAGCGGAGGCGTCGTGTTGTTCGTTCAATGGTATATCTTGTACCGGATGTACAAAAAGCGTATTTTTATTAAGATATAAGCTCACGTTGAGTGACTTAAAGAATAAAGTACCCTCAAGTTATAACCCGCACCTGTACCGTTTAAGAAATGCCGGGGGCTTACGCATCCTATATTTAGGGGTTCTGGCTAGCTTTGTGGCCAGTGAAAGGAGTCAGAAGAATATTTTGACGCTATACTATCCAATCACAACGCACGTTTTTTTTCGGATGCGTACATCCATATAGGGAGTACCATCCGTACATGGTTAGTAAAATAGTAGAAACAAAAGCCCGACTTACATGAGCCGCAAAGCTGTACTGCTACGTGATT
Organism: Rhabdobacter roseus; assembly: GCF_014202275.1. Lineage (GTDB taxonomy): Bacteria > Bacteroidota > Bacteroidia > Cytophagales > Spirosomataceae > Rhabdobacter > Rhabdobacter roseus. The sequence goes on from NZ_JACHGF010000003.1 coordinate 390,391, forward strand.
TCACCCGATTATTCGCTTTTATCCTGCTAGCTACCGCTAGCACGAGTTGTAAGTTCATGGATTCCATCAGTCCGCAACGGAGCTACCTCCATGACTCCATCGTGGGCTACACGGAAGTTAAGGATATTGCCTTTACCAAAGATTCCGTCATGAAGCTGGATATTTACTACCCTACTTCTGCCACCGGGAATCCATCCGAAGTAGTCATTCTTTTGCACGGCGGCGGCTGGACCACCGGGGATAAATTCTTTCTGTCGCCTACGGTAGATCAACTAAAAAAAGCCCGAAAGAACCTAACCATCGTTAACGTAAACTACCGGCTGGTGGCTGATTCGGTGAGCCTGTTGTCTGCCCAGCTGTCCGACATCCAGGCTAGCGTGGAGTACCTGAACGCTCATGCGGACAAGTACCAGATCCGCACAAAAAACTACCGCATCGCCGGAGTAAGTGCGGGTGGACACCTGGCCCTTACCTACGCATACGGCATTGACGAGGGCCGGAACATCGGCACGGTGATAGGTATCTCCGCTCCCACGGAGCTATCCATGCAACGGCTGATGGACAACAGCCTCTGGCGAAACGTACAAACCCTGGTAGGAGCTACGTACGAACAGCAAACGGATAAGTTTATCAAAGCAAGTCCTCTGTACCTCGCCAATTTTCGGTCACCGCGTACCTTCCTGCTTTTTGGAAATAGAGACGAGCTTTTTTCCGACAAGCACGGCGAGTACCTGGTGGCGAAGCTCAAGCTTCTGAAGGTACCTTACAACTACTACCTTGCCCCAAACGAAACCCACGACATGTCTCCCCGCCAGGTGGCCGAAACGGTTTTTGCTACCTTCTGATTTTTATACGCTTCTAGCAGGAAACAAAGGTACCTAGGCAGGTCAGTTAGGGAAGTGTGTGCGTAAAATTCCTCAGGGGGTGGTAGTAGGCTCCGCAGGGCCGATCCTTTGAGGCTCTATATCGAGGTGGGCACGGCTTTTACAGCTTGTTGTTGGCTACTATTACCTCACTTTTAGCCACCATTGCTATGTCTATAGTCCCTCCTACGGGTACCACCCCTGATTTTCGGGCTTTGCCTGTGAAAGGAATTAAAAAGTTATCCAGCAATCCTGTACTGACGGCCGCGGCTGCCGGACTCAACTACCTGCGAAGCGGGAACGCTCCCGGCCTACGGCGACGTAAAGCCGGAAAGGGTTTTTACTACCTGGATGAAAAAGGCCAGCGTTGCACCGATCCCGAAACGCTGAAGCGTATCAAGGCATTGGCTCTGCCCCCCGCCTGGCGCGAGGTATGGATAAGCCAAGACCCTCTTAGCCACTTGCAAGCTACCGGCTTAGACGAGGCCGATCGGAAACAGTACCGTTACCACGCCCACTGGAATCAGATCCGTAACCATACCAAGTACTACCGTTTGCTATCGTTTGCCAACGCTTTGCCGCAGCTTAGAGCCCAGGTTGAGAAGGACCTGCGCCAACGCCACCCCACACTCTCTAAGGCCGTGGCGCTGGTCGTAAAGCTCATGGAAAAAACCTGTATTCGGGTGGGCAATTTGCGCTACAAGGTAAAGCACGGCTCCTCGGGCATCACAACCCTCGATGCGCGCCAGGCCGACGTTCAAGGTAATAAGCTTCGTTTTCTTTTTGTGGGCAAAAAAGGGATCAAACACGATATAACCCTGCGCGACCGTACGCTGGCGCGGCTGGTCAAAGCGTACAAAGACATGCCCGGCCGCCGACTCTTTCAGTACCTCAACGACGACGGAAAACGATGCACTATCAGTGCCCGGCACGTCAATGAATACATCCAGACGCATACCGGAGGAAATTTTTCGGCCAAGGATTTCCGAACCTGGATGGGGACGGTCACGGCTTTTGAGTACCTAAGTACCCAAGCGGTTTGCCAAACCCAACGTGAGTTTAACCGGAAGATAAACGCTTGCCTGGACGCGGTGGCCCTACATTTGGGAAATACCCGCGCCGTTTGCCGAAAGTACTACGTGCATCCGGCGGTGGTGCACGCTTTCGAGCAAGATAAACTAGCTCATTTCGTATCCAGATCCACCCAGGAAGATTCGCCCCTCAGTCCCACCGAGCAGCGTGTCAAAGCACTTTTAAGCAGCTTCAAACTACCCCTTGAACAAGCCAGCTAGCAGCAAATACCAACAGGGCATAAAAAATCGGAGAAGCAGCTTATCAAAAGATCAGTCAGCTTCTCCGATACGTAGATTAGTATGGATTATGTATGAAGGTAAAGGGATGTACGCACTAGTACGCTACTTTTTGTACGGGCTGTGACCAAGTCGGAAGCAAGGGTGTGGTAGTCTCTTTGGTAAGTCTTTCGTAGAGGTCTACGATTCGTTCCATGTGCTCCCGCAAGATACGGGCCGCTTCGCTGTCTGCATCCACGGTTTTCAACATTTTCTGGTACTTACGTAAGGTTGCAAACTCCGTATCTTTCAAGACATTAGCTACTACAGTTTTATCTTCTACCTGCCCCAGCATGCCTTTGTTCTCGTTCAGAAGACCAAAGCCGTCGCGCAGGTCGCAGTCGGTTAAGTTACACTTGAAATAATCGTATATCCACTGAATCTCTTTTTGAAACAGCAAGGCGCTAAAATGGCCCTGATTGCAAACTCGTCTTAGCGTGCCAAGACCATCCTTCTTCATTGCCTCAATGTACAAGGCCTCTCGCTTCTTATGTTCGTTCCAAAGTACGGCTGTACTTCGAACAAACTCCTTTAGGTTTGTTTTGTCCATTGTGCCTTGTTGTAAAAAAGTTGCGTTGAGTAAGATAGCTACATGGAGTATGTAAGCTTCTAGGGTGTGTAGGCCTCTTTCCAAAGAATTGTACCAGATTGATGTAAAATCCAGCTTTTTTCAGAATTAAAATAAAAGTATAATTATAATACAAAATTTTGCTATTACGCTTCCCGCTGTTCTGCTTCTTGTGGGTAAAAGTACCTAAGTAAATGAGGCAGAGTTTTCACCAAATACGGGGCAAAGTTTTCTACATTATAACTCCATAGATGGCTGGCATAATTATTATAACAACAGTCAACAAGCCAATAATTAGCAGATTATTAAAAGTATGCCTAACTCTTTTGACTATACAATTGATTTTGAACATACTGACTTCAGAAAGCATCCGCATCTTTATCGGATTGGCGTAGGTGAACAAGGAGTACTTTTAGTAGAACCTTATAAATCTGAGTTGCTGCCTCACTGGCGTTTTCGTACCGAAGCAGAGGCTCGTCATTCGGCGGAGACCATTTATGAATTGTTTGAAAAGTACCTCCTTCACCATGACTTTGTGGGAGCTGACATGGCCCGCAAGTACCTACAGATGGGCTTCACACGTGCCCGTCGCTATGCCAATCATCCGCAAGGGCGCAAGTACGCTAAAGGTACCCTGGGCGCTACCAAAGACCAGCCTTACCCTTACTCAGCCGGAAGTAAAAACAAGGCAAACGCCATCCTTCCTCAGGCCGAGGATGCCACCACCAATGAGAAAGCCCGCGCGGCCCAGGTATTCAAAAAGTACTGGGATCAAGCCAGGGCCCACCCGGAGTATCAGCAGCAGAAGCTCGCTTTCAAAGAAAAGTACTACCATAAAAAAAGCCCGGAATAACCGGGCCGTATCTATTTATAAGGAGGAAGGTACCTGTGTATGCTAGGCGCGCTGAGGCCACGGCTCTACGGGCAAATCCAGCAGGCGTGCTACTTCTTGCTCGGCCTTAGCAAAGTCATGGGCATCGCAAGGCTCGCAATGCAGTGCATCTATTAACGCCACGTTGAATTTTGTCCGCTCAATGGATGGATTAAATTCATAAAGACAAATAATTTTTACGGAGTTTCCCTCTCGCTTAAAATATTGTCCTCCACCCTGGCTACGGAAAAACACTTTTTTTTCTTCCATTTTCTTCAATTTTCAATCGTTCTTAAGTATGTGAATTCTTAATTTAATTATACAACAAGGGATTTTCTAAACGCTCCATCTAGCTCTTTCGTATACTAGCTTGCCCATTGCAGGGAAGAATCGATAGACCTTACTTCGGTCAGCAAGGGCCTAATCTCTTCCTCAAAACGCTTCTGCACAAAGCCCTTGCGCAGGTACCCCGGCAGCTGGTCCAGGAAAAACTGATAGGCGTTTTTCCCCAATGCTTTGGCTACGTAAGCTTCATGAATGGTATTCAGGTATACCACCGTCTCCAGCAAAGACCGGTGAAACAACCTTACATCAATCTCCGCTTCTACGAAGCGCCCGATTTCCCGGTGATTGGCTGAAATCTTCAGCCGGGAGAACAAGTCGAAAAAGGTAGTAGCTCCCAAAGCACGCGCCACAACGTCCCAGTGCTTTCGGCTAAACTTAGCCAGCGGCTGTCCCGTTTGTTTATTGATCTGAGCCGTAGCCGGGTTATCCTGGAGGCGCCGCCTTAAAGCCCGAACCTGAAGCGTACGAGTAGTCCGCAAAAACTGCCCTACCTGGGCTTGTGATTCTTTAGGGCTGTCAACAAGCTCCAGATTAGGCGTTCGGTATCCTTCCGGTAATGCCCGGTAACTATAATGACCCGGGCTGCCAAAGGCCGCAAAACTAACCGGTAGTGGGTACCAACCGCTCGTAACAAGACGCGCCAGCCGGAGCCGCACGGCATTCTCACTCATTACCGTAGCTCCCTGGGCGGCTAAAAAAGCCTTGGCTCCAAAAAGCAAGCAGTAGTAAGCCTGCGGGAATGTCCAGTGCAGGGCATTCTTGAGGTACGACTCATCGCCATTGGCCGCCGTAGTACGAAGAGCGTATTCCGTGTTCCAGCATTGAATCAACATCTTTTTGGCCTGTTCCTTTTGCTCTTGGGACAACTCCGGAGCAAAAGACTTGAAAGTGCCTAGATCCGCTATCGAATGCTGAGCCTGTTGGTGGGCGATATGCCTGTGAATGCCAAAAAAGTGATTGAGAAATACCTGAGCGGGAATGGATTTTCGCCAGAGCTCCTGCTCCTCTTGCTTCGTTGTATCGTGTACTTTTTCCATCGCTTTATTTACGCTTTCGGTGCTATGAAATTATAACATAAATATACTATAAATCATTCGATTATGCACCACAATTATAATATAAATATAGAATAAAATTATAGCCTTCCTGCTTCATTCTGAAGGCAAAGAATTTACCCGGCGAAAACTAGACTTTTCCAAGAAGAAAGGTTTTCTCTTATCCTTCTCTAGGCGGCCTGACCCATCTGTTGTTGGTGAGGCAATGAAAGGCCTAAATGCTCATAGGCTTTTTGGGTTGCTTCGCGTCCCCGGGGCGTACGCTTGAGAAATCCTTCCTGAATCAAATAAGGCTCATAAACCTCCTCAATGGTTTCGGCTTCGTCGCCAATGGCCGTCGCAATGGTACTTAGCCCCACGGGGCCACCTTTGAACTTCTCGATAATAGCCAGCAAGATGCGGTTATCCATGTCGTCGAGCCCGCCTTCGTCTACTTCCAACGCCCGCAGGGTACGCCGTACGATGTCAGCGGTGATGGTACCGTCGCCAAGTACCTGCGCAAAGTCACGGGTACGACGCAGGAGATTGTTGGCAATGCGAGGGGTACCCCGGCTGCGCCCGGCCAGCTCTACCGCTCCCTCGGACTCAATGGGACTACCCAGCAAACCGGCTGACCGGCAAATGATTTTGGTCAGCAGCTCGGGCGAGTAATGCTCCAAACGGGCATTGATCCCAAACCGAGCCCGGAGGGGCGAGGTGAGTAGTCCCGCGCGTGTAGTGGCCCCAATAAGGGTAAACGGGCTCAGGCCTATCTGTACCGTCCGGGCGTTAGGGCCGCTGTCCAGTAGAATATCTATTTTGTAATCTTCCATGGCCGAATACAGGTACTCCTCCACGACCGGATTGAGCCGGTGAATTTCGTCAATGAATAAAACATCTCCCGCCTGAAGGTTGGTGAGGATACCTGCCAGCTCGCTGGGTTTGTCCAGTACGGGGCCGGTGGTGGTCTTGAGGCCCGCGCCCATTTCGTTGGCCAGAATGTTGGAAAGGGTGGTCTTACCCAGGCCCGGCGGGCCGTAGAGTAGCACGTGGTCCAGCGGCTCGGCCCGTTGCCGTGCTGCCCTTACAAATACCTTCATGTTCTCAATTACCTTTTCCTGGCCCGTAAAATCATCAAACGAGAGGGGCCTTAGTGCCCGCTCCAGCTCTACCTCCGCGGGTATGCCTGCTTTGGCCTGCCGAACGATATTTGTGCTCATAGGAATATATAATAGTTGTTTACTTCTTGAATCAAATATACTACTTTTATGTTTAATATTTATTACAAAAAGAGCGATTATAATAAATAAATATTATAATTTTATCCCTTACTACTTTCGCAAACTGACCTACCTGAAATAGCTATGAAAGGAGCGCAAGCCCTGGGGCTTTATATTAAAAGTGAAGTGGCTCGCTGGGGGTACATTACACCCGACTGCTTGGCGCTGATGCGCCGTAGCCACATGAAACGGGCGGATTTTGAAGCGGCAGTCCGGGCGGGCCTGGCTCTTCACGAGCAGAACGCAGGCCGTCGTCGGGCCGCCTAACTTGGGCGAATAAGCAAGGGAGCTGGAGCATTCCGGAGGTGAGCGACGCGTGAGCGTAAGAAGGCCTTGCTTACTTCCAGACTACCCTTTCATAACGCCGGATTTGGTGTTTAGCCAACCTTGGTACGGATTGGCATGGTATTGTTCCAGCCTACTTGAAAACGATTGGATGAAGTAGAAAATGAAAAAAAAAGTATCTCTATGGCTGGTAGTGACCGTAGCCCTGGCTTTGCACGGGTGTAATATTCCTCCCGTTACGCAGTGGTTTCCTACCACACCTCGTGAAATCTACGAACGTGATCTGCGTCGCGCCAAACTGGATAAGACGCCTGCCGGCCAGGCCTGGCTCCGCGCAGGAGAGCGGGTACTGGCTGATTCACTCACCATCCCAATTCCGTTTCGGGAACGCAGCTACTTTGGGGATTCCGTCATGGCGCAGTCGTATGTCTTTACACTTCCGGCGGGTCGGCGGCTATCCGTATCGGCAGATCCGGAAAGTACCGACACGTCGCTGCAAGTATTTGCGGATTTATTTAGAGTGAATGCCCTGGGTAAAACCGAGCGGGTAAGCTACCTGGCTAAGGGCGAAACGAGTATTACGTACGGAGGTGAGAAAGAAGAAAAGTTACTACTAAGGCTCCAAACGGCACTTTTTAACCAGGCTGTGGTAACAATTCAGCTCACCACTACTCCCCTACTGGAATTCCCCGTGGCGGGCCGCAGTGCGGGCGACATCATCAGCTTTTGGGGTGCCGCCCGGGATGGCGGAGGCAGACGACACGAGGGTGTAGATATTCGTGCCAGTAGAGGTACCCCGGTGGTAGCCGCCGCTAACGGATTCATTACCAACGTAGGCACTAATCGGCTCGGTGGTAACGTCATTTCTTTATCCCCGTCGGGTCTTAATATTTCTCTGTACTATGCCCACCTGGATTCGCAGCTGGTGTCGGTAGGCCAACGCGTGAAGACGGGAGACACGCTAGGCACCGTAGGCAATACGGGCAATGCCATTACCACAGCCCCTCATCTTCATTTTGGTATTTACGCGGGTTGGTCGGGTGCTACTGACCCGCTCGTGTACATTAATAACCGGGAGGAAAAACTACCCCAGCTACCTTCCGGTACTCAGTGGCTGGGGGACACGATCCGCCTAAACCGGAAGGATGTACTCTATCATTTCACCAGCCGCAAGGGCGAGATCCGCCCGCTGGAAAAGTACGCCGTAGCCCGGGTCATAGGGCAAGTAGCCAAGGGGTACCGGATTCAGCTGCCCGACGGTACTTTAGGGTACCTGGCCAATCCTGCTTTTCAGCCGATTGCCCGGCAGGTAACGAAACGAAAATTAAACGCGACTCAGGCATTAATACCGGAACCAGGAAGTACCGGCGAGCTGCGCTTGGTGGCTACCAGCGAAACCGTAGAGGTACTTGGCTACCACGACTCTTACGAATTGGTACGTACCCAGGATGGTACTTTGGGCTGGCTACCGGTATCCGCTGAGTTATAACTACCAAAGGGTTTTAAGCCCTGCCTTTTTGAAAGCCCCAAACCGAAGATCCGGCGTGAGCAAAGGTACATTCAGCGCCAGCGCGTGGGCGGCTAACCACAGATCGTAGGTGTTTTCGCCGTTGAGCTGGTGTTGAGTCATCTTTCCGTTTCCGTGAAGGGGAACGGCAATGGTTTGATTAACTGCCTGTAGCTGGGTAAACTCATTCATGGTTTGGGGCGTAATGGGGCTTCCCACCAGCTCGAAGTACTTGGTCAGCTTAGTGAGAAAAGTACCAAAGTCACCTTGCAGTGCGTACTGGCCCATTCTGACTTTTTCGGCCCACTCCCACCAGGATGCGGGACTCACCAGGCATTCGGTATCGGAATCATTCAAGATGAGCAGCGCATTGTGCGATAAACGGGCCGGATCACGCACCAGGTAGTCCAGCGTTGGCGTGTCCAGAAGTACCCGGGGCGGCAAACGGCGCAAGTCCTCGATTGTGCGGTCCGCATAGTAGCGCTCCGACCAGTCTGTCCCCCATACATCAGGGCTTACGTAAGCAATAGCTTGTCTACTCCATTTATGCCAAGAGGCTTCTTTTTTGTCTTTGGTATTTTTTGTTTTTTCTTCAGGCGGCCTGACCATCGTTGTTTTCATACTTTTTTCCTTGGTTTGGGTTTTCATTCACCCGCCAGTGAGGGGGGCAATGCTCGGCCATCCACGCGGGCAACGAATCGGGGGTATACGAAAAGCTCCGGTGCCATTCCTCTAATTTAATACTTTTCCATTCTAAATACGCCGTCATAAGCTGTTGCGGACTGGTAGTATATCCATCAGCTCGCTTGAGGGCGTAAATAATGTCCTTGATACTTTCGCAGGGGTAGTTGTCAAGTAGGTTTTGAGTTTGCTGACGAAGTACCCAGGCTGAGGAGGGGCGATATCCCCACTTATGCTCGTAGCGTAACCAGGCGTACGCCAATAGCTTCTGCGTGGTCTCCGGGCCTAGCTTGTGAAGTACCTCGCGCAGCTTAGGGGCTTCAAAAGCATCCCGTAGCCGTAGGCTGAGCTCGATGGCCCGGTACGCTTCCAGGGCCCGCTCATCGGTATCAGCCAGCATATCTTCCCAGGACATAGGTTGCAGCCAGTGTAGCAACAAATCTTCCGGTCGCCACTTCAAAGGCTTACATATTTCACCTTGTTCAATATTTGTTTTATAATTTAGATCGTTCATAGTTAAATTATTTTTAGCAATAAGCTTGTGTTAATAAACAACGTTTTCCTACTTTTGAAAAAAATAACCAACTCACTTCCATCATGCACCAAACTACCCCTACCCCCACACCAAAAGTCAACGACATTCACGAATGTCTGGAGCACATCATGCAGCAAAAGGGACTTACCGCCTATGCGCTCAGCAAAGAACTTGGGTTTGACAAGCCCGCCAAGCTGTACACGATTCTTCGTCGTAAAACCAAGCCCAGCTACGAAACCCTGGTCAGTATCCTTACCCGTTTCGAAGATCTTAACGGAGACTGGCTCCTGCGCGGAAAAGGCGAACCTTTTAAAACGACCCAAACGCATATCGTTAGCCAGAACCCCGATGGAAGTAAGGTGTCCATCACTACCTCCGAGCAGTCCGGTCCATCGACCGAAGCCCTCGTGTTGCGGGAGCGCGCCCACATGCTGGAAAAACAGCTCGGCGATCGCGAGGACACCATTCAACTTCTCAAACAACAAATTATGATTCTGCGGGAAGTGATCCACCGCGAATCCGGCCCTTCTCGCTTTTCCCTCTAAGTCATCAAAAGGGAAGGTCGTGTAGCCTGGGGTAAGCGGGCAGTGCTGGCTCACGCAGTACTTCCTGCAAATCCTCCGCTCCACAGAGCAGCGAAAGGGCATCCAAATTCTCGTCCGTGTCTACGATGATCGTCTGGTAAGATGTTACCAGACGCGTTTGCTGTGCCTCTACTTCTACCAGTTCCACGGTATCAGGATGCACCAGGTAAACTACATTTGTTCCTCTTAAAGCGATCATAGCCTTATCTTTTAAGCCGCCTTGGCGGAGTTAGAAGTACCTAGTGAGTAGTCTTCCAGGGATTCGATGGCGTTGTAATAGGAGCGGGAAATCAGCTTATGCTGAGCGCTGCTGGTCAACGTTTCGCTCCGGTATATGCGACAGTCACGGGTAAATTCGCGCATTTCACGTACCTTCTCTACGAGGGCCGTTTCGTAAGAAAAACGGGCTATGAACCAAGAACGCGTAGGGTCCGACTTACTGAAAACCTTCTCGGGGCGCACCGTCACCAGCACATCACAGAGCGTCTGCCGCTCGTAGAGGATTGGCTCCATCATGCGGTACAGCTCGCTTACGGAGGTGTTATTGAACATGATGGACGACACACAATTCTCGTTATCAATGAAAAAGATCTCCGCCCAAAGTTCACGGACAGTCCGCCCAAAAAGCGTGTCTTCAAAAATGCGGTAAGCAATGGGCTGAAACGAAAAAGCCATCAGCGTACGCCCCTTTTCATCCGTCAGGATACGATCTCCGTACAAATTAAACTGTCCACTCTGTCCGTTAAAACGATACTCACGGGGTCTGCCCTCAAAGTACAGGTACTTGTTCATCACCGCGTTCTCTCCCGTTTCTTCGTCCACTTTCACCAACTGGTAGGGACGAAGGGAAGCCTCTTCGTTTTGATTCGTTGATTCGTCTGCTTTCATCTTTTCTGCTGGTTGGAATTTGTATTTTGGTAAAGTAGGGCCACCGCTGAGAGGCTCATCCCTGCCCGCTCTTGGCCTCATATCCTTATCACAAATATAAAATATAATTATAATATTTCTATCATATAAGTAAATAATTTTTACTTATATGATCAATAATTATTCACCTGCGCGGTGCTTGCTCCAAACATAAAAAAAGACCGCCATCAGGCGGTCTTTTTACTTTCTATATCTAGTACCTTAAAGTACCTTACAATCGTTCAGGCTGATCGTCGTAGCTTTCTTCGTCGAGAGTGTCCCCCTCCAAATCGTCGTCCTCATCCAAGTCGTCCAACAGCTCGTCCATGGACTCTTCATCTTCTTCGTCATCCAAGGGTTCACCCAGCGCGTGGTCGTACATGTCAGAGTGGTTTTTAGTACCCGTTGGAAAGGTACTTTCGCCGGGCTTGATGTCCATAAGCCCCAGGTTAGAGTGCGTTTGCACTATTTCGTCCTGTTCCAGCTGCTGATTTTCTTCGTCGTTTATTCTTTCCTTTTTCATCGTGTTTGAAGTTTTCTATGTGTGTTACGGCTATACGTTGCTCCTATTCCCTCCCGCTTTGGGCTTGCTTCGTCTGCTCCGCTTTTTCGTAGCTTTCCTTCAAATCCTCTCCCTCCGCGGCCCCTTGTCCGGGGCGATCCATGTCTTCGTCGGCCAAGGGGAGCGACGCATCCCATTTACCTTGGGCGGGATCCGTACTGTATCCTTTATGAGGTTGCCCTTTTTCGAGCGCCTGATCGCCCGGCTGGGTACCTTCTACCGTATGGTCCGGCCGTTGCTCATCGGGTGCGTAGGTGGCCGTTTTTGGGGTGTTATCCTCCTCTACGTACTGCGCCATCGTTTCTTCCGTGTTCTCTTTATCTTTTTCTTCCGTGTTCATGGTATTTGCTCCGTTTGTTAAATTCTTGAAGAGCGATTCTAAAAGAATCATTCCTTGACCATGCTCTCCCAGCCTCCAAGCCGGATTCTCTTCCCAAAGTACTTTTACGAAGAGGAAGTAGCCCCCCTACGCTTGCCTACCACCGACCGAAAAAGCCCTACCTTTCGTAGCATCTATTCAAAAAAAGCGGGTTCCCTTATTCAGGGAGCCCGCCAAATACGCAACAGCACGTTGCTTAGCTTATAGGGTACGCTTCACTTCGCGCAACTCGTAGCTTTCAATGATATCGCCTACTTCGATCTCGTTGAAGTTTTTGATGTTCAGACCGCATTCGTAGCCTGACCTCACTTCATTCACATCATCTTTGAAACGCTTCAGCGAGTCTATCTCACCCATGTGAATCACGATACCGTCGCGGATAATCCGTATTTTGTTGTTACGCTTCACAAAACCATCCGTTACGTAACAGCCCGCAATGGTACCTATGCGGCTGATCTTGAACACTTCACGGATCTCAATATTACCCGTAACGAATTCCTCCACCGTCGGTGCCAGCATACCCGTCATGGCGTCTTTGATTTCCTCAATGGCCCGATAGATGACCGAGTAATGCCGGATCTCAATCTGATCCTGCTCAGCCATCCGTTTGGCATTGGGCGACGGACGTACCTGGAACCCTACAATGATGGCGTCGGAAGCAATGGCCAGGTTGACGTCTGACTCTGATATTTGCCCTACCGCTTTGTGAATGATATTCACCTGAATCTCACCCGTAGATAGTTGCAGGAGCGAATCCGACAAAGCTTCTACCGAGCCGTCTACGTCTCCTTTTACGATCAGGTTCAGCTCTTTGAAGCTACCGATCGCCTTCCGGCGTCCGATCTCCTCGAGGGTAATGTGCTTGCGGGTACGCATGTTTTGCTCGCGCAGAATCTGCTCCCGTTTGTTGGCGATGTCACGGGCGTCCCGCTCGTTCTCCATTACGTTGAATTTATCCCCCGCTTGCGGTGCTCCACTCAAGCCCAGCAACTGAACCGGCGTAGAAGGCCCCGCCGTTTTGAGGCGCTTGCCCCGGTAGTCGGTCATGGCTTTTACGCGGCCAAAGTTTGCCCCGGCCAGTACCACATCGCCCATTTTCAGGGTTCCGTTTTGTACCAGGATGGTCGTTACGTAGCCGCGGCCTTTGTCGAGCATGGCTTCTACCACCGTTCCGGAGGCGCGTCGGGACGGATTGGCTTTCAGTTCCAGCAGTTCGGCTTCCAGCAGCACTTTTTCCAGCAGATCGTCGATCCCCAGTCCACTCTTGGAAGAAATTTCCTGAGCCTGGTACTTGCCACCCCAGTCTTCTACCAGGAGGTTCATGTTGGCCAGTTCTTCGCGAATTTTTTCGGTATTGGCCCCGGCCTTATCTACTTTACTAAAAGCAAATACTATAGGTACCCCGGCTACCTGGGCGTGGTTGATCGCCTCGCGGGTTTGGGGCATGACACTGTCGTCCGCCGCAATGACAATAATAACGACGTCTGTTACTTTGGCTCCCCGCGCCCGCATGGCCGTAAAGGCTTCGTGACCAGGGGTATCCAGGAAGGTAACCAGCTTTCCAGTTTTGGTTTTGACGCTATAGGCCCCAATGTGCTGGGTAATGCCCCCCGCTTCACCGCTGGCTACGTTGGCCTCGCGGATATAATCCAGGAGGGACGTTTTACCGTGATCGACGTGCCCCATGATGGTCACAATGGGTGCCCGCTCAATGAGATCATTGGGATCATCGACTTCTTCAACGACCTCGTTTTGTACTTCTTCTTCGGCCGAGATAAACTCCACCGTATAGCCAAACTCATCGGCAATGAAAGTGATGGCTTCGGCATCCAGGCGTTGGTTGATCGAAACGAACATACCCATGTTCAGGCAGACCGAGATTACTTCCTGCACCGTTACCTCCATGAAAGAGGACAGATCGTTCGCCGAAATAAACTCGGTGACGCGCAGTACTTTTCCTTCTTCGTGGCCCGCGTTGTAATCATCCTGATCGGAGCGATCACGGCGGCGACCTCTTCCTCGCGCGCCGCCACGGGTAGTTCCTCCCCCCATGCGCGCCATCGTGGCTTTAATATTGTCGGATACTTCCTTCTCCGATACCTCGTCGCGCCGATCCCGGCGACGACCTCCGCGGGGGGCTGCTTTATCTTTGTTGGCGGCCGTGCCAGCGGCCGGAGCGGGCTTAGCGGCCGGAGTACCTGTTCCCGTTCCCGTTTCCTTGGGCTTGGGTGTGGTCGTGGCTCCCGGTGTTGCCGCAGCATCCGCTTTTACTTCCGTTCCTCCCTCACGAATCCGCTTCCGTTTGCGGCGGCGTTTCTTGTCGGCATTCGCATCACTGCTGGAAGCCACGGGGTCTTTCTTCCGGTTACGATCCGAAGGTAGTTCAATTTTACCCACGACCCGCAGGCCCCGTAGTTGTTCTCCTTTCGCTTCAATAAGGCCGTCGGCTGGTTGTTCTGCGGCTGGTTTTTCCGGAGCAGCTGCTTCCTGCGGCTGAGGTACCTGAGGGCTGGCGCTTACCGGAGCTGGTTGTTCCTTTTGTTCTTTGGCAGGCTCAGTAGCTTCGTCAGCCTTGCCGGGGGTTTCTTTGGCAACCGAAGGTACTTCCGGCGCTTTCGCCTCCACGGATACCTCTACTTGCGGCGAGCGGTCGGCTGCTTTCTCCGGAACAGGTACTTCTTCTTTTGCAGCAGTAGGTGCTTCTTCGCTAGCAGGAGCCGGTACCGGGGGTTCCGGACGTTGTTCGGCTACGGGGGGTACTACCGGCGCGGGTACTTCTTCTGCCTTCGAAGACTTTACGGGTTCCTCTTTTACTATTTCTTTTTCGGTCGACTTCGCGGCCACCGGCACTTCCTCCTTTACTTCGGCAGGCACGTCCTTAGCAGGTACCTCCTTGGGAGCAGCCTCCACCGGTGGAGCTTCCACTTCAGTAGAAGTAGGGACTATCGGTTTTCCGCTGCGAAGATCAATCTTACCCACTACCTTAATACCCGGTAGTCTGGATTCGCTGGAAGACACCGGCTTTTCGGCGGGTTGTTCTTCGTCCGCTTTTTCAGTCGATTTGGGGGGTGGAGTTCTAAAGTACAGTATTTCGTCGAATTCACTTCTGAGCTTTTCTTCCTTCTTTTCTACAACGACTTCCTCTACAGGTTTCCGAGGCTTCAGTTCCGACTGTAGCTCGTCTGACCTGAAATCCTTCGCCAGGAATTCAATTTGCGCAGCGTTAATTTTAGTATTCGGATTGGTTTCCACCTTGAACCCTTTGGCAGACAGATGATCCACAATGGTAGAAATACCTACATTCAGGATCCGTGCCACTTGGCTCAGGCGCATCATTTTATCTTCTGCCATACGTAGCAATTAGTAACAAAGTTTTCTCTTAAGGGTAATCAAATATATATAAAATAGTTCCCTGCGGTTTTTGGGAGCCTACCTGGTAGGCTGGTTTGCCGCAGTTCTTTCGATGGCTACTAATAATGCAATCCGAGGATACGAAGCTAAGCTTTAAATCACTTTACTCAAATTCTTTCCGAAGTACATCCATGATTTCTTCCACCGTATTTTCTTCCAGATCGGTACGCCGTACCAGTTCGTCCCGGCTAAGGGCCAGCACGCTTTTAGCGGTATCCAATCCTATTTTACGCAGTTCCTGAATCATCCACTCGTCGATCTCGTCCGTGAATTCTGACAGATCCACGTCCTCATCGCCGAGCTCTTCCACATCCCGGAATACGTCGATCTCCATGCCTACCAGTCGCCCGGCCAGCTTGATGTTCTGTCCGCCTTTTCCGATGGCCAGCGAAACCTGATCGGGGCGCAGGAAAACGGATACCCGCTTGGTCTCCCGGTCGATTTGCATGGAGCTCACCTTGGCCGGGCTCAGGGCGCGGCTGATGAGCAGTTCGAGGTTATCGGTGTAGTTGATTACGTCGATATTCTCGTTGCCCAGCTCCCGTACAATCGTATGGATACGCGAGCCTTTCATTCCCACGCAGGCTCCCACCGGGTCGATGCGGTCGTCGTACGACTCCACGGCTACCTTGGCGCGATCGCCCGGCTCCCGCACAATCCGGCGTACCGAAATGAGGCCGTCGTATATCTCAGGGATTTCAATTTCAAACAAGCGCTCAAGAAACACCGGCGAGGTCCGCGACAGCGTGATCTTGGGCGTACCGTTCAGCATTTCTACTTTATGAATGACGGCCTTCAGGGAATCTCCCTTCCGGAACCGATCCTTGGATATTTGCTCCGTGCGCGGCAGCGACAGCTCGTTTCCTTCGCTATCAACCACGATCAGTTCGTTCCGAAGCGTCTGGTACACTTCTCCCGTAATCAACTCCCCTACCTGATCCTTGTATTTTTCGTACATCATCTCCTTCTCCAGATCTTTGATCTTCTGGATCAGCGTCTGGCGGGCGGTCTGAACGAGGCGGCGGCCAAAATCAACGAGCTTTACCTCTTCGGCTACTTCTTCCCCTACCTCAAAGTCCGTCTGGATCTTCCGGGCCTCCGAAAGGGGGATTTTGTCATAGTCCCAGATGTCCTCCGACTCGTCGTCCACGATTTCGCGGGTGCGCCACATTTCCAGGTCCCCGTTCTCGGGGTTGATGATTACGTCAAAGTTGTCGTCGGTGCCGTATTTTTTACGGATCATTGTACGAAACACTTCTTCCAAAACGCTGATCATCGTCGGACGATCAATGCTTTTCGAGCGGGCAAACTCTGCAAATGACTCGATTAATATTCCGCTATCCATTGCTTGTTTTTAGGATATTTGCTGATACTAAGTTATAAAATAATCTCGCTGCTTGTTACAACAGGCTTTTTACCACTACTCCTTAAACGATACCTGCACCACGGCTTTGGCGATGTTTTTCCGCTCTATTTCGGGCCGCAGGTTTATTTCGTCCGCCGGTACTTTTGCTTTCTTCTTGGGAGGAGGAAGCTGGAGTACGATGCTGTCTTCCTTTACTTCCTCCAGCTTGCCTACCAACGTCTCGCCCGTGCTCAGGATCACTTTCAGCTCCCGGCCCACATTTTTCTTAAACTGGCGAGGCAGGTACAACGGCTGATCCAGGCCCGGCGAAGATACTTCCAGGGTATAGGCTTCCTGAAAAATTTCCTTTTCTTCCAGCTCGGCGGCCAACCGTCGGCTGATGCGGGCACACTCTTCGATGGTAATCCCCTCGTCGCTGTCCAGCAGGATCTTCACCTTTTGGTTTATCTTGGAAGCAGGCAGACTCAGCGAGACCAAAAAGTACCTTCCTTCCTCCAGGTGGGGTTCTAGTAGAACTTCTATTTGCTCTTGTAATGTCATGAATCCTTGTACCGCAATAAAAAAGGGGATTTTAATCCCCTCGATCATTCAATTAAACCGAAATATGCCGCAAATATAACATTATTTTACAATATGTACAAACCCAGGCCACTTGCCTGACATATTCAATTGCTTCCCTTATTTTTGGTGCCGAAACCCGTTTTTCTGTATGCGCTGGCTCACTGGTACTCTCTATTTCTTTTACGTGCTCTTTGCCTTTTATACGTTGGTCGTCTATGCTTTGTGCTACTGGGTACCTACTTCGCACTGGCTGGCGGGTTTCCTGATGATCTCCTTCCCGCTGGTGCTGGCTGCGCATCTTGGGGCGCTGTTTTTCTGGGCGGTGGTGGATCTCCGGCGCGCCCTGCTCCCCGCCTTTCTGCTGGCTTTGAGCTACCCTTTTTGGGCCCGAACCTTCCAGGTACCTTCTTCCGAACAAGCCGACACGCTTTCCCTGGCGCCGCCTTCGCTTAAGGTACTTAGCTATAATGTGTACCATTTTGGTTCTCAAAATTTTTACCAGGGCACCGATAAAAGTACCCCCGAGCAGCTCCAGCAATGGCTGGCCCGGTCCGGGGCGGATGTCATGTGTTTTCAGGAATTCTACAATATTCCCAAGCGGCCGCCCTTCGACGTCGTTGAGCAGCTCCGGAACGCGGGCTACCGCTACACGGCTTTTCCCAAGTACCCCCTGGAAAGTACCCCCACGACCGTCACGGGCCTGGCGGTTTTCTCCAAGTACCCCATTATAGCCAAGCGCGATACCCTCTTTGGCGACCAAAACGGGTTGATTCAGGTGGATATTCGTTGGCGGCAGGATACCATCCGGCTCATCGACGTCCACCTTTACTCCATGACTCTGAAGCTGGATAAGCTGGCCAACCAGAAAGAGTACCGGGGCGTGAAGCGCGAAACCAGGGGTACTTTGAGTCGGATCCGGACGGGCTTCGTGGAGCGGGCCGACCAGGTCGATTTGCTGGAAGCCTGGATTCGGGAGTCGCCCTACCCGCTGCTGGTCTGTGGTGATTTCAACGAAACCGCCTACAGCTACTCCTACGGCCGGGTACGCCGCCAGCTTACCAACGCCTTCGAGCAGCGGGGGCGGGGCTTTGGTTTTACTTTTAACCAACTCCCTTACTTCATCCGGATCGACCACCAGTACTACGACCCGGCGCACCTTACGCTGACCGATTTCCAAACGCTGCGCCAGGTACCTTATTCCGACCACTACCCGCTGCTGGGTACCTATACGCTCCGTCAACTTCAGGTACCTGAGTAAAGTACTTTATTCGTAAACCCAAACCAACTACCGATGATACGACTCGTTACGCTTGATATGGCCGGTACCACCGTCACCGACCAGCACGAAGTAGAAGCCTGCTTTGCCGAAGCTGCCCGAAAAACGGGACTGGTGGTTAGTGACGACCGCATCCTGGCCATGCAGGGCCTGCACAAGTACTCCGTTTTCCAGACCCTCTGGGAAGAAACGCTGGGAAGTACCACGCACCCCGAGTGGCAAATGCGGGTCGATAAATCCTATAAAGTATTTACGGAGGTACTTGAAAACCACTACCTCACCCACTCCATTACCCCCACCGAAGGCTGCCCGGAACTGTTTGATTTTCTGCACGAACAGGGCATCGCCATTGCCCTCACCACGGGTTTTTACCGCAAAGTGGCCGACATCATTCTGCAACGCCTCGGCTGGCTCAACGGCCTCAATGAGCAGCGCGTAGGAAGTACCTCCTCGCGCATCCAGGCCTCCGTCACCAGCGACGAAGTGGAAAAGGGACGCCCGCACCCGTTCATGATCCAGAAGGCCATGCAGGTACTCGGTGTCCCCGACCCGGCGCAGGTCATCAACGTGGGCGATACGCCTTCCGACATCCAGTCGGGCCGGGCGGCGGGCTGCCGCCTGAGCGTGGCCGTCATCAACGGTACCCACCGCGCCGATCAGCTGGCTCCCCATCAGCCCGACCGGTTGCTGGATTCGCTCTTTGACCTTATTCCTCTTATTCAGGAAATCAACGCAACCCGATGAAATCGTTCGATCTGATTGTGGTAGGTGCCGGTATCTTAGGTACCTCCCACGCGCTGCAAGCCGCCCGCCGGGGGCTGAAGGTACTTTTGCTGGAAAAAGACAACCGCCCCGTAAGCGCTACCGTACGCAACTTTGGGCAGGTTGTGCCCTCCGGCCTGGCCGGGCGCTGGTTTGAGTACGGGCGGCGCGGCGTGCAGCAGTACAAGGCCATCCAGGCGCAGTATGATATTTCGGTGCGCCCCCACGGCTCGGTGTATGTGGCGTCAGACGCCGCCGAGTGGCAGCTGGCGCAGGAGGCGGCGGAGCTCTTTCGGGCCAAAGACTACCCTTGCGTCCTTTTGTCGGCGACCGAGACGCTCGCCAAGTACCCTTTTCTGAAAGTACCCTACGTAAGGGGCGGTATCTTTTTCCCAGACGACGTCAGCGTGGAGCCCGACCGCCTGGTGCACCGGCTCATCGAGTACGCCCAGCAGCAGCACGGCGTCAAGTACCTCTCGCACACGGCCGTGCTCGACTGCCAGCCCTACGCCGACCACGTGGAGGTACTTACTGCCCGGCGCGAGCGTTTTGAGGCGGGCCGCGTGATGGTATGTAGCGGCAGCGAATTTCGCCTGCTGTTCCCAGAGGTATTTGCCCAGAGTGGGCTGGTGGTCAGCAAACTACAAATGCTCCAAACGGCTCCGCTGCCGCAGCTACACATGCAGGGCAACGTCCTGACGGGACTCACGCTCCGGCGGTACGAATCCTTTGAGGAGTGCCCGTCCTTTGCCAGCCTAAGTACCCCCGCGCACTACGAAGAGCTCAAAAAATGGGGTGTCCATATCCTGTTCAAGCAGGCACTGGATGGCTCGGTGATCATCGGCGACTCCCACGAGTACGCCAGCGCCACCCAAACCGACGACCTGGGCTTTGATCTTAAAGAGCCCCTCAATGAGCTGATGCTGGCCGAGGCCGAACGGATCGTGCAGTTTCCGGTGCGGGGCATCGCCCGTAGCTGGGCGGGGTACTACGCCCAGCACCCCGACGAAATCTACGAGCATGACCTCGCCCCCCACCTGCACATCATCACCGGCATTGGCGGCAAGGGCATGACCTCCAGCCTGGGCTATGCCGAAGCCAAGGTAGCGGACTGGCGGTGAGAGGCTTATCCACGCAGTAAAGTACCTATCTTCAGCTTGAAACCAACGATCAAAAGACTATAGTAAGCCATGTTTAAGATGAGGTTAATGATGTACAGTTGCCGTGCCAGCTCCAGGTCGTAGCGCCGGACGAGCTCGATCAATCCCATGACGAAGAAACTCCCGCCGTAGAAAAACAGGACGCCCGTCGCTACCCAAAAGTCGGGGTTGCGGTAGACCGTCCAGGGTTCATCGAGCAAATACATTTCATAAAAGTAAAATAAAGCCCAGGCTACCAGAAAGAAAGCCATTAGCAAAAAACTGTTGGAATTTACTCCCTGAATGGGTTGAAAAAAAATGGTGTTGAGAACACTCAAAACTACGTGCAGCAGAATAGAAACGTAAATAAGTTGCTTAACCCGGCCATTGCGGATGGTAGCCGCAAAATACAGTGCCAGCAGTGCATACTCGATCGGCGTAAAGCCGTGAAATATGCCGTGAGCCACTTTTTTAAGGTGCCACAGATGGTAAAAACCCCAGGCCTCCACCAGCCAGGTAATAGCCACTAGGTACTTCAACCATCTATAAGTGGCGTCTAGTTGCTTCCAATGGTAGAGCGCCGTTCCCAGGCATAAAGTAAGGATCGCTACGTAGAAATATTGAAAAAGCTGAAACATTACTTTTTTAATTACGAATCAGTAGCACAACACTGAGAGCCATGATCATAAGCATATTTATCTTCTAATAATTCGTCATTTTCAAGTAAAGCACTATCCAAAAGCATTATTGTTTGAAATCCATTTCCCGTGTAATTTTTCTTATCTATCCCGAAATATACATTTACCTGATTTCCTTTTAATGTGCTCACCCATTCATTTATAGTAGCTTTGTCATGAGCTACCCCTTTATCCTTAGTAGGATCATAGGGGTGTTCTACCGTTTTCAACCGTTGACTGTAAAATTCTTGGCCTTCCCTTAATGCACTTTGGTAGATTATTTCATTTTTCTTAGGTATAGCTGACGCTAGATAAATACTCGTTACAATTCTGTTTTTTTCATCTACACCCGCTAAGGTAGGCCGTAAATTTTTGTATCCTTTTGACTCACTATCAACTATATAGAAAAATACGCACTTTTTGTACCGGTATAGGTTAAGATCAACAAAAACCGACTTATCAAAGTAAAGTACCCGATTATCTTCTTGATAACCGTGTTTGGTCATTAGAACCTCAAAATTATTCCTGAAGGATAAAAAATCTTCTTTAGTAATGATACTCCCTAATAGAGTAAGGCCTAATTTTTTTTTCTGATTAAGTGTAGCTAATAGCATAAGTAGTTATGGAGTTAGTTATATGAGAGAAAAAGTAAAATTACGCACATTCATACTAGCTTTGCTACGGGAAAAACACCCTTTCTTAACCGCATTTTTACCCCAAAATACCTTTTTACCTGATAAGCAAAAAAAACAAAGCCAAAAGAAATGAGTTTTCATGGAAATCAGTAGCCATTAACCCATCGGCCCGGCTGATTGAAAGTACCCGTTATCCCAAGGTTTTCTATGGATTTTAACTACCAATACCACGCGCTGAACGGCATTCAACTGCACGTAGGCCACCTTGGGGCACCAAAACCGGAGAAGATCCTGCTGTTTCTGCATGGCTTTCCGGAGTTTAGCTACGCCTGGAAAAAACAGGCGGTGTATTTCGCCGAACAAGGCTACCAGGTCGTCGTGCCCGACCAGCGGGGCTACTACCTCAGCAGCAAGCCTGCCGGGATAAAAGCCTATACGCTCGCGACGCTGGTAGAAGACATAGTAGCCCTGATCCGGAGCCTGACGGATAGGCAGGTGATTTTGGTGGGCCACGACTGGGGCGGCGGCGTGGCCTGGGCGCTGGCGCAGCAGCATCCGTCGCTGCTAAAGGGCTTGGTGATCCTGAACATGCCCCATTTGCAGGTCATGAAAAAAAACCTCCGGCACAATCCGAAACAAAGAAAAAAGAGCTGGTACGCGGCTTTTTTTCAGGTACCTTTTCTTCCCGAACTAATTTGCGCCGCTTTTGACTACGCATTGCTGGAACGGAGCCTACGCAAAACGGCCCGCGCCCGTACTTTCACGGCGGAGGATCTGGCGGCCTACAAAAACGCCTGGCGACAGCCGCGGGCGCTGCGGTCGATGATCAACTGGTACCGCGCCTTCCGGCTGAACAAACTACCTACCCATGCTCCCATTGACCTACCCACGCTGATTCTTTGGGGTACTCGCGATACGTTTTTAGGAACTGAGATGGCACAGCAGAGTTTGGAAAAATGTCGCCAGGGAAAGCTGGTCCTGATCGAAGACGCCACGCACTGGCTGCATCACGAGAAGCCGGATCGGGTCAATGAGCTAATCGAGGGATTTTGTATCCATCTTGGCTAAAACTCCTTTTTAATACACCACCACCGGAGCTGCCGCCTTGTACTTTCCCCTAAAGTACCCGTACGAAAACACCGTGAGCAGCAGGTACGCGGCGCTGAGTACGTAGCAACCGTACACAAAAAATTGCTGAAAGCTGATGGTAGCCTGACCGAAGTTTTTGTAGAGCAATACCGCCACGCTACCCAGGTACCCGTACCAGTCGGCCAGGGTCACGATGAAGCCCACCGTGCTCACGTAGCGAAACGACGCCACCAGCCGCTCGAAGTACAGGCCGTTGCAGGGTACGTAGGCCATGTACATCCCTAGGCCCGTGAGCATAAACCAGGCCCCGGCCGAAAGTACCCCCAGCTGAAAAAACCAGGTACTTAGGCCTACCAGCGCGCCGCCCGCCAGCATGAGCCCGTTGATGAGCGTGAAGGCGCGGAAGTTATCAGGTACCCAGCGGAGCCCGGCCATCAGCAGCAGGATCACCAGCGCGATGAGCGTCTCGGTCTGGGCGAAGAGCGCCGGATTTCCCACCGCTACGCTACTCAGGATCTCGGGGGCAAAATTGTCGCGAAAGTCCCGGAAGGCCGACAGCAGCACGTACGAAAGAATGAGCAGGGCTAAGCCCGTGGGGAAAGTACCCAGAAACTGCTGCCGCTCGGCGCGGTTCATGGGCAAGCGCTCGGTGCGGGCTATTTTATCCTCGATCGTGGGTGGGGGTAGTTTGGCCAAGCCGTAGACCGAAAGCACCAGGGGTACCACAAACAGCAGGCCCGTCAGGAAGGGAGCCCACAGCTCCGGAACGCCCTGCTGCATCAGCAGCAGCGCCAGGGTTTTGACCAGCCCCGACGCAAAAATAAACGAGGCCGTCAGGGCCGCTACCAGTACTTCGGTTTGGCGACGGCCTTCCAGAAAGCCCAGCACCGTGCCGTACACCATGCCCAGCGGCAGGCCGTTCAGAAACAGACAAAGAATATTATAAGGAGCGGGAATGACGGCAAAACCCAGCAACGCCAGCTCGGCAAAGGCCACCAGCCCCAGCACGAACCAGGGCCGCTGGTGGGGCTGCATTTCGGAAACGACCTTCACGCCAATGCCTTTCGAAACCGCGTACCCAAGTACCTGCGCCGTAATGAGCCAGATCTTGTAATCGACCCCCAGGAAATCCAGGCCTTCAAACTTGACGGCCGTGATGCCCTTCCGGAAGCCGTACATGCTGGTGTAGGTACAGAAGGCCGCTACCGCTCCCAGCAGCGTTGGCCCCAAAGTACTTAGGTTCTTTTTCAAAGGTACTTGGATGGAGGATTTGATGCGTTTTAAATGTACGCAAAAAAGTAATTCAGGTACCTGGCTCTACGTAAAGAGAACGTTAATTCTTTTTTACCTGCGGCCAAGTACCTTCTGTCAAAGTACCTTAAAAGTACCCCCTGAGGTTTACTCAAGTACCTCCACCGTCAGCCCGCTGGCGGCACCCGCCTGGTGGTACACGCGCTGGGTAGCCTTGATAAAATCGGAAGCCTCGGCTTTGTATATATTCTCGACGTACTTTTGCGGGTTGCGGTCGAAGAGCGGGAAGGCGGTACTTTGTACCTGCACCATCAGGCGGTGGCCCT
This sequence comes from Rhabdobacter roseus, assembly GCF_014202275.1. Taxonomy (GTDB): domain Bacteria; phylum Bacteroidota; class Bacteroidia; order Cytophagales; family Spirosomataceae; genus Rhabdobacter; species Rhabdobacter roseus. The sequence goes on from NZ_JACHGF010000003.1 coordinate 414,633, forward strand.
TCTTAAAGGTGTGCAGCACGTCCTGAAGCCGGAAGGTCACGTCCGTCAGCTCGTTGGCTTTCAGCGGCTCGGGCTTCTCAAAACTCTTCCGAAACCGCGCCCGCATGATCTCCGAGCGCACCATCTGTTGGTACCCGGCCAGTACAACTTCCTTGTCGGTGAGGTAGGCGTGGTTTTTCTCGTCGTCGGGGTACACGTCGATGAGCTTCACGAAAAAATCCGCGTCGGTACCGCTGGTACTGATTTTGAGCTGGGCCGTCAGCTCGCCGCCCAGCGTGAGGTCTTCGGTAAGTACCTCCGTCTGAAACACCAGCACGTCGGGGCGCGTGGCCGCAAAGCGCTGATCTTCCGACATGTACGCAAAGGGCGTGAAGCCCGTCATTTGGGTATAGTCTTCGGTATAAGGTACGGGTTTGAGCGGATCGCTCACGTACTCGCTGTACGAAGAGGTACCTTGGGGTACTTCAAAGCCCAACTTTCCGCCCGGCTGGAAATAAAGCGTGCGCTTGCGGGCGCGGGTAGTGGGCCACTGATCAAAGGTACGCCACGCTTTTTTACCCGTGTCAAACAGGTAGGCTTCGGGCAGGCCGGTTTTGCCGTCGCCCGCTCCTTTCAGGAAATGCTCGAAGAAAATCCGCTCGATGTTGGTTTGGTAAAAGGTAGCGACGCTGTCGCCGAAGTAGATGTCGTTGTGCAGCGTAGGGCCCGTTTCGCGGCTCCAGCGGCCGTGGCCAAAGGGCCCCATCACCAGCGTGTTGTAGGCGTTGGGGTTATTCTTCTCAATGGTTTTGTAGGTATTAAGAGGACCGTACAAATCTTCGGCGTCAAACCAGCCCCCTACCGTCATGTAGGCGGGTTTTAGGTTTTTGAGGTGCGGCAGGATGTCGCGCTTTTGCCAGAACGCATCCTTGTTGGGGTGCGCCACCATTTCTTGCCAGAAGAAATTATCCTTATAGTACTGATCAAAGTTCTTGAGCGGCCCCAGGTTCAGGTTAAAGGTGTAGCCGTCGGGTTTGGCATTAATAAAACCCTCGTTAAACCAAGACTCGGTCGTGGGTTTAGGAGCCTGAACCCCAAACACCGGAAACGTGAGGTAGTACCCCTGGGTGTAGGCACCGTTGTGGTGAAAATCGTCGAAGAAAAAATCGGCGATGGGCGCCTGCGGCGAGGCGGCTTTCAGCGCCGGATGCCCGCTGAGCGAGCTCGCCGTGGTGTAGAAACCGGGGTACGAAATACCCCATTGCCCCACGCGGCCGTTGTGATGAGGTACATTCTTGAGCAACCACTCGATGGTATCGTAGGTGTCGGAGGCTTCGTCGACGTCCGTCTTAGCTTTTTTGTTCGGGAGGTGCGGCGTCATGTTGGTCCAGGTACCTTCACTGAGGTACCTGCCGCGTACGTCCTGGTACACAAAAATGTACTGGTCGCGCATCAGGTGCGGGCTCGGCCCCAGGCGAGGGGGGTACTTGTCGGGCCCGTAGGGGGCCACGCTGTAGCACGTCCGCTGCATCAGGAAGGGGTACTTTTTCGTGGCCGAAGCATCCTTGGGCGCGTACACTATAGTATGGAGTTTCACGCCGTCGCGCACCGGGATGTCGTACTCGGCTTTGATGTAGTGTTCGCGGATGTAGGCCTCGTCGGATGCGGACTGCGCCAAGGCCGCTACCGACAGTACCAGACCGACCAGCGTAAGTAGATTTCGGAACATAGGTTGTGGGTTGAAGGGTACTTTACGTTTAATTTCTTGGTCACAAAATAGGTACTTTACCCGAAAAAGCCAGGCCGGTGTTCGTTCCGAAATGAAGCGCTACTTCCGGCGGTAGTAGTTGAGGCTTACGCTGGCGGCGGTGCGGCGTTCGCTGAGGGTAAAGTACCCCTTGCTCTCGCGGTCGAAGCAGACGGCCTCGCCCTGCGGCTCCAGCTCAAACGGCAACGACTTGCGGGCTGCCCGGCTAAGTACCTGCCCGATGGATTCCCCCTCCCCGCGCCGCCAATAGTACATGTTGGTATAAGTCCGGATCAGGATTTCGGTCCCGTCCGTAGATATATTCCCGCCGGTAGCCAGGATCACCGAAGGTACCTGCCCCACGCGCTCGGCCGTCATGACGCCGTCCAGTGGCTGCGGGTACGGAAGCCGGTACAGTATGGCCTTATCCAGCTCTTTGGATACCACAAAAAGATCTTTGGTCTGCGGGTCAAAAAGCAGCGTTTCGGCATCGTGCGGACCATCGGGATACTGGTAGGTGATGGTCGCGATGCCGCGCAGGGTACCTTCCAGGCTGGTCGGCTCCGGGATGCGGTGGATGTAGTGAATCGTCGTGGCCGGATTGGCGTCGTTGTTGCCAATGTCGCCCAGGTAGATGTAGCTCACGCCCTCCTGCGGGCCGATCCCTACCTCGATATCTTCCCAGTCGCGGTTATGAATGCCCTCGGGTTCGTAGCTCCGGATCTCCTTTCCGTCGTGGCGAAGCAAGTACAGCCGGGAGGGTTCGCCCGCGTCTTCGTGCGTCCAGAGGTACCCCGGCAGCGTGCGGCTGTCGGCCAGCCCGGAGGCTTCGTCGATGATGCCCGGCTCGATGGGTGCCCGCAGGGGCGTTGTTTCAAAATCATCGGAAAGACCGCCCCCTGGGTTGGGTGCTTTCTCCCAGCAGGCCACCGTTGCCAGGCTCAGCGCCAGCAGGAAGCTACGGGTGAACCATATACGAATAGAATAGCATTTCATGGCTTGACAGGCTCGTTAGATTTGTAAAAATACGTACTTTTGGCCCGTAACTCATAAACAGCCCCTTACATTATTGCATTAATTCCATTTTATGTTACGAACACATACCTGCGGCGAACTACGATTAGAGCATGTAAACCAAGAAGTTACCCTATGCGGATGGGTCCAGCGCGTTCGCGACAAGGGAGGCATGATCTGGCTCGACCTACGCGACCGCTACGGTATCACCCAACTCTTGTTTGAGGAAGGCAAATCCAGCGCCGCCTTGCTGGAAAGTACCCGCACGCTGGGCCGCGAGTTTGTGGTAGCGGCTAAGGGACAAGTGATTGAGCGATTAGCTAAAAATGATAAACTACCCACCGGCGAGGTGGAGATTCGGGTTTCGGAGCTGACGGTACTCAATCCGGCCAAACTCCCCCCCTTCCTCATCGAAGACGATACCGACGGCGGCGACGACATCCGGATGAAGTACCGCTACCTGGACCTGCGCCGTAACGCCGTGCGGCGCAACCTGGAGCTGCGCCACCAGGTGGCCCGCCACACCCGCGCCTACCTCGACGAGCTGCATTTCATTGAAGTAGAAACGCCCGTTTTGATCAAATCCACGCCCGAAGGAGCCCGCGATTTTGTGGTACCCAGCCGCATGAATCCTGGTGAATTTTACGCCCTGCCGCAGTCGCCCCAAACGTTCAAGCAGCTGCTGATGGTGTCGGGCTTCGACCGCTACTACCAGATCGTAAAGTGTTTCCGCGACGAAGACCTGCGCGCCGACCGCCAGCCAGAATTCACCCAGATCGACTGCGAGATGTCGTTCGTGACGCAGGAAGACGTACTCAATACCTTTGAGGGGCTGATCCGGCACCTATTCCAAAAAGTAAAAAACCTGGAACTACCCGAAGTACCCCGCATGACCTACGCCGACGCCATGAAGCGCTACGGTTCCGACAAGCCCGACATCCGCTTTGGGATGGAATTTGTGGAGCTCAAAGGCCAGGACCGGGACCTCACCACGGGCCAAAACTTCGGGGTGTTTGACAGTGCGGAACTGGTGGTGGGTATCTGCGCCAAAGGCTGCGCCGACTACACCCGCAAGCAGCTCGACGAGCTCACCGACTGGGTGAAGCGCCCGCAGATCGGAGCCAAAGGACTGATCTACGTCCGCTACAACGCCGACGGCACCCTCAAGTCGTCGGTGGATAAATTCTACGGCGAGGAAGAACTCCGCGCCTGGGCCAGCGCCATGGACGCCCAACCCGGCGACCTGATGCTCCTGATCTCCGGCCCTACCGACAAAGCCCGCAAGCAGCTCAACGAGCTCCGCCTGGAAATGGGTACCCGGCTCGGCCTTCGCAAACCGGACGACTACCGGGTACTTTGGGTGGTGGATTTCCCGCTGCTGGAGTACGGCGAAGACGAGCACAATCCCGGCCAGGGCCGTTGGTTTGCCATGCACCACCCGTTCACCAGCCCCAAGCCGGAAGACGTCCCGCTCCTGGACCAGGATTTGGGAAGCGTCCGGGCCAACGCCTACGACCTGGTCATCAACGGCGTGGAGGTAGGCGGTGGCTCCGTGCGGATTTTCCAGCGGGAGTTGCAGCAAAAAATGTTCGAGACACTGGGCTTCACGCCCGAAGAAGCGCAGGCGCAGTTTGGCTTCCTGCTCAACGCCTTCGAGTTCGGTGCGCCTCCGCACGCCGGGATCGCCTTTGGGTTCGACCGTCTCTGCTCGCTCTTCGGCGGTGTCGATTCCATCCGTGACTTTATTGCCTTCCCCAAAAATAACTCCGGACGTGACGTCATGATCGACTCGCCTTCTTCCCTGGCCGACCAGCAGTTGGAGGAACTTTCGATTCGTTTAGCGGTAAAAGGATGAGTGAACAGGGCCGAGGCGTAAACCAACCATGAACCTTAGAAAAAATCTTAAGATGCGATTCCATTCCATGATGATGGGGGTATTTTTGCTCCTGGCGGGCAGCGGGCTGGCGGTAGCCCAAAACCTACCCAACCCCTCCCAGCTTTCCAATAGTCAACTGCTGCAGTACTACCAGAAAGCCAAAGCCAGTGGAATGTCAGACATGCAGATTGAGCAGGCCGCCATGGCCCAGGGCTTCACCCTGGACGACATCGCCAAGCTACGGAGGCGCCTCACGGAAGAACAGGACGGTTCGGGCCGGGGTACCTTCCGGCGCGACACGGTTTCGACGGGCCGTTCCCTGGGCTACCAGGACTTGCCCACCCGGGCCGACACGCTCTACGACTCATTGCAAGCCCGGCGTATGCGTATCTTTGGGGCTTCCTTTTTCGCCAACGCTTCGCTGACCTTCGAGCCTAACCTCCGCATGGCGACGCCCCGAAACTACATCCTGGGGCCGGACGATGAGCTCATCGTGGATATTTACGGCAACGCCGTTGATAACTACCGGCTCAAAGTAAGCCCCGAAGGGACCGTCAAAATGCTCAACCTGGCTCCCGTCTACGTCAATGGTCTCACCATCGAGCAGGCCTCCGAGCGCATCGTGGCCCGGCTCCGGCAGGCCTTTTCGTCCCTCAACCGCCCCGGCGGAGGTACCTACGCCAACATCACCCTGGGCGACGTCCGCAGCATCAAGGTCATCGTCACCGGCGACGTCATGCGTCCGGGTACATATACGGTTTCGTCGCTTGCCTCCGCTTTCAACGTGCTGTACCTTTCCGGCGGCCCCACCGAAAACGGCTCCTTCCGCCGCATTGAAGTAATCCGGAACAACAACGTCGTCAGCAAGCTCGACCTGTACAAGTTTCTGGTCAACGCCGATCTAAAAGACAACATCAGCCTACAGGACCAGGACATCATCATGATCTACCCCTACCAGGCACGGGTGGAGCTCCTGGGCGAAGTAAAGCGGCCGGGTATTTTTGAGGCCCACCCCGGCGATACCTTCGGCGATCTGCTACACTACGCCGGTGGCTACACCAGTGAGGCCTACACGGCTTCCGTCCGGTACCGCCGCAATACCCCCAAAGAATGGCGGATGGGGCAAATCGCCGCCAACGAAACAACGACCTTCGTTCCGCAAAACGGCGACCGCTACGAAATAGGCAAAATCCTGGATCGCTACGAAAACGTCGTGGCCGTTCGGGGAGCCGTGTACCGCCCCGGCGACTACGCCCTCGAGCCCGGTACGTCTACCGTCCGGCAGCTGCTAGCCAAAGCCGAGGGCCTGCGCGAGGAGGCCTTTCTCAACCGCGCGCTGCTGCACCGCTTCCAGCCCAACATGGAGCCCAGCATCCTGGCCTTTGACCTGGGCAAGCTGATGCGGGGCGAGACCGAAGACATCCCCCTACAGCGCCAAGACTCCCTGGTCATCAAGTCCGTGCAGGAGCTGCGCGAAGCCTACTCCGTCTCCATTGCCGGAGCCGTGAACAAGGGCGGCCAATTCCTGTATTCCGAAGGCATGACGGTCTCTGACCTGATCTACCTGGCCGGGGGCTATACCGAAGGGGGCGTGCCCTACCGCGTCGAGGTGTCCCGCCGGGTCAAGGAAGATACCGTCGGGCTGATGCCCTCCCAAAACACCCGCATCTTTACCTTTGACGTGCAGGACGATCTCGCCATGGCCGACCGCCGGCAGCGCTTCGTGCTCCAGCCGTTTGACCTTGTTTTTATTCGAAAATCTCCCCGGTACGAAGCCCAGAAAACCGTCGTGGTGGAGGGTGAAGTGCGCTTTCCGGGCCGGTATACCATCGACAACAACACCGAGCGCATCACCGACCTCATTCGGCGGGCGGGCGGGCTCAAAAGCGCCGCCTACCTCTCGGGGGCCCGCCTGACCCGAAAAGTACCCAATACCGATCTGATGGGAAACCGCTTCCTGGAAAAGCTAAACCAGAATGAACTCCTCCGGAGGGCTACTCAGGCCGATGGTGATCCGGAAACAGCTCCGGAGCCTCCTCAACGCCTCAACCGGGAGCTGGTGGGCCTGGACATGGCCTCCATCCTACAAAACCCGGCCCTGCCCTCCAACGTACTGGTGCAGGACGGCGACTCGCTCATCATCCCGCGCATCGTCGAAACCGTCCGGATCATCGGGGAGGTTCTGAACCCCTCCATTGTCAACTACGACCCCGCCTTCCGCTTTAAAGACTACATCGCGCAGGCCGGGGGCTACACCGACAACGCCCGCAAAAGCAAGGTCTTTGTTTCCTACGCCAACGGCCGTCTGGACCGCACCAAGCGCTTCCTGTTCTTCCACAACCGCCCCGAAGTTGTGCCCGGCACCACCGTCAACGTTCCGGCTAAGCCCATTCGCGTCGGGCGGGAAACCACGCCCGGCGAGCGCGTCGCCATCCTGTCGCTGCTAGGTACTTTGGTCATTACCCTTATCCGACTCTTTTAATCGATCCCTTTCCCATGCAAGCACCCCAACCCCAAGCCGAGGAAGTGATTGAAATCAGTCTGGCCGACATCGCCGCTTTTTTCAAAAGGCACTGGCTCAAGCTATTGGTAGCGGGCTTTTTGTCGGGAGCTGCCGGGTACGGCCTGTCCCACCTGGCTCCCATTGAGTACGAAGCCACGGCCCGCATCCTGCCCGAATACAGCTCCGGCCTGGGCGGCGGTGGCCTAAGCGACCTGGCCAGCCTGGCCGGACTATCCCTCAAAAACAATTCGGAGGCCATCCGCCCCGACCTCTACCCCGACATCATCGGCAGCAAATCCTTTTTGCTCAAGATTATGTCCACGCCCTTCCAACTCCAGAATGGGCAAATGATCGTGCTCACCCAGTACCTTGACGAAGAAGCCGAGCCCCTCAGTCCCACGCAGGTGGCCCAGAGCGACTCCCTCATCACTATGACCAAGGCGCAGGAGCGGGTGATGAAAGACGTGGCCTCCCGCCTGACGGCCTCCATGGAAAAAATGTCGGGCGTGTTGAACGTCCGGGCCGAAATGCCCGACCCCGTCCTGGCCGCCGCCTGCACCAACCTGGCCGTGAGCTACCTCAAAGACTTTGTGGCCGACTACCGCACCGCTCGCGAAAACGAAAAGCTGTCCTTCCTCCGGCGGCAGGTAGCCGAGGCCAAAGGCAAGTACCAGCGTGCTGAGGTGGCCCTCAATACCTACCGCGACCGCAACGTCAACGCCTACACCAACGTAGCCCGCATTGAAGAGCAGCGCCTCCAGAACGACTACCTCCAGGCCCAAACGCTTTACGGAGAGCTATCCCGGCAGCTGGAAGCCTCCCGGCTGCAGGCCCAGGAAGATACCCCCATCCTCAAAGTACTGGAGGCCCCCATGGTACCCAACTGGAAGAGCAAGCCCCGCCGGGTACTTTACGCCCTGGGCTACGCTCTGCTCGGCGGGTTTCTGACCCTCCTGTATCTTTTATTTGTGGCCGAAAAGGTACACCGGCGGATTTTGGGCTAGAAAAATCCCTGGTTCAGCTTTAAGGTATGGGCTATCTTTTCGAACTTTCGGGTACCGTTTGGTAATTATATTTTTCTATCTTTAAAACATATTTATATCTTTAATCAATTTTAAGACCCTTCGGGGAAACTCCTCTTACCTGAACATGTGGGCGGGACAGCCTAGCCAAGCAAACAAGGCCTTTAGAGCCTTACTCTCATCCCATGTTTAGGAAATAGAGGCGACACCTTATGAAGGCCATATCCATTAACCAATCATTTACCAACCATCTAATTAGAACTGCTACAGTATGAAAAAGAACTCTACGATCCTCGCCATGCTTCTTCTGGCCGGTCTTAGCAGCCAGGCCCAAAACCAAATCACCACCCCCAGCGGCCAGCCCCTCACCATTGGAAACAACGGCGTGAAGCTTTCCAACCTCAACAGCGGTACCGCCACCGCTCCTTCCAACGGCAAAGTGCTGAGTGTAGACGCCAACGGCCTACTCTTTCTGGCCCCCGACCAAAGTGGTGCCCCCAGCCAGTGGAATACTGCCGGCTCAAACATCAACTACCTCCTGGGCAACGTGGGTATCGGTACCGCAACCCCCCTGCAACGCCTCCATGTGAACGGCGATATTAATTTATCTACGGGAAGTGGGTTAAGGATAAATAATGTGCCTTTTTTAAGTGCAAAGGGGACTAGAAATATTGTTATAGGAACATCTGCTGGTTATAGCATTAACACAGCAGCAGATAATGTATTTCTTGGAGCCAATGCTGGTTATACTACCTCTGAAGGAACAGGCAATTCCTTTTTTGGCACATTTGCCGGGTATCATAATATAGGATCTGGAAATACCTTCTTTGGAGCAAATACAGGTTTAAATAATACAACTGGGATACGCAATGTCTTTTTAGGAAATGGTAGTGGAATTATAAATACAATAGGTAATGAAAATACCGCTATTGGCAATGGTGCTAATTTTGGAACTAATAACTTAACAAGGGCAACAGCTATTGGGGCCTTTTCAACGGTAAACTGTTCAAGCTGTATAGTACTTGGAGATCCTAGTGCAAAAGTTGGCATTGGAATAAACACCCCTTTGGAAAAATTACATATAAGCGGTGGTACAATACGAATAAATTTTGCAAATATTCCAGTCGCATCAGGCACATTATATAATTTATATACTGATGCTGATGGACGTATTGTGAGAGCTTCAACATCTAATGCAAGAGAAGCAGTAACAGAAGATGTTAAAGAGAATTGGATCTATCAAAAAAATGATATTTTTAACACCAATTCAGGAAATGTTATTATTGGTAATAGTATCAATAATACTCCAAAGGGTTATAAATTATTCGTATCAGATGGAATTTTAACAGAAAAAGTAAAAGTAGCTATTAAAAATACAAGTGACTGGTCTGACTTTGTATTTAATAAAGACTACAACTTACTGCCACTAAACAAGGTAGAACAATATATTAAGAAAAATAAACATTTGCCTGGGGTTCCTTCTGCAAAAGAAGTCACTGAAACAGGAATAGATTTGGCTAAAATGGATGCAATCCTTTTACAAAAGATTGAAGAACTAACATTACATTTAATTGAAATATCAAAACAAAATGAGAAAATAAATCAAGAGAATAGAGATTTAATGAGTAGGGTCAAAGTTCTAGAAAGTTCTTCTAAAAATTAAATAATTAATTGAGGCAATATATTGAACATATATTGCCTCAATTAATTAAAAAGAAAATTTGGAAATTTATAGATCAATAAAAAATATAGGTTGGGTTACTATAAGCTCAATACTTAACCAAGCATTTAATATAGGTTTTCTAATATATGCAAGTAGATCTATAACACCTAACGAGTATGGATTAATATCAATTATAATTATTATAATTGGATTTTCAGAGATCTTTATAAATTCAGGTTTTGTTTCATATCTAATACAAGAAAGAAGGGTATGTGAACTTTTATATTCTACAATTTTTTTTTCTAATTTATTTGTTAGCCTACTTTTTGTACTTTTCTTTTTGGCAACATCAAAACATTTATCAATATACTTTGGAGAGCCTGTATTAGAAAAGTTAATAAATTATTGCACAATCTGCTTCCTCTTCCTCCCTCTTAGGACAATTCCACTAGTAAAACTTAATAAAAGCTACAACTTTCAAAAAATATCAATAATAAATTTAACATCTAATTTAATATCATTAATAGTTGCCTTTTATCAATTAAGCGTTGGATATGGAATTTGGGCAATTTTATCCAAATTATTATTATTTCAAATTATAAATACAACAATATATTCATTAAGCGTTTCCTGGAAAATAAAACTAGAATTCAGTTGGATAGAACTTAAAAAAAGTGGAAAATACAGCATAAATCAAACATTGGCTGACACAATTGGATATTGGTCAAGAAAAATAGATGATATAATAATCGCTAGATTTATAGGCTTATATGGGTTAGGTCTGTACTCATTCGCTTACAATTTTCTTATGTTACCGAGCATAATGATTAAGAGCCAATTAGTGCAGGTACTGTTTCCAACTATGTCTAGTATAAAAAATGACACTAAAAAGCTTAACAAAATGTATATTGATATCTCAGGAGCTTTGAGTTATTTTGGGTTCCCGTTGATATTTATCTTATATATAATTTCTAGTGATCTAATCCCAATACTAGTAGGTGATAAATGGAACGCTGCTATACCACTAGTACATATATTTTGCATTGCTTCATTATTTGAAATAACGATTATCCCAAGTACCTTATTTAAATCTATTGGGAGAGCAGATTTAAATTTAAAAACAATGCTCCTTACCAAATTTATAACCTTAACAGGAATACTAATTGGCTCAATCCAAGGAGATATAATATCAATATCAATATCGATTATTATATCAAATTTTATAAACTTTTTCGTCTTCTCTATTTACGTAAAAAAGTACCTAGGCATTTTAATATCTGAAGTTGTACTAGTAAATTACCCTGCTCTATTAATCGCTTTTCCAGTATTAATCATAGGCCATTTAATAGATATATGGAATTTTCAGCATCCAATAAGTATGACACTAAAAATAGTCATAGGAATTTCCACATGGATTTTGCTATCATTAACATTTAAACCGTTTGCATATTTACTAATAAAAGAAAAATTATCAAATAAAAATAAGCTATAAATATGATTATGAAAAATATTATTAAAAGTAAAAGAGATAGTTTATTAAAAAAAATTTTAGGTTTAGATATTAATATTGCACAAGAGTCATTGGCCTATCAAAAAATTTCGAAATTATCAAATAGCTTAAATAAAGTATATCCATATACATCATCAGCTCTTAGTCCAGTACATCTAAATCTAGTTCTAAACGATATAATAATAAATACAAGAAGAAATATAGTTGAGCTAGGTTCTGGTATTTCGACAATTATTATTGCAAAGCTTTTGCAAACAAATTCTATTAAAGCACAATTTACATCAATAGAAGAAAATGAAGACTGGGCTAATTATATTAATAATTGTTTAATTGAAGAAAATTTAATTGAATACTGCAATGTAATGCATATACCTATAAAAAAAAGTGAAAATTATTATTGGTATGATTTACAAAAAATAAATATTATTAAACAATCAATTGGTTTAATTGATTGTTTAATAATTGATGGCCCTATTGCTCATAGTAAAGGTAAAGAAAACTCAAGAGAGAAAACTCTTTATGAATTTTATGAACTATTAGACAATACTAAATCTGTGTTTTTGGATGACACTAATAGAAAAGGAGAGCAAATAGCTATAAAGAATTGGACTAAGAAATACAACATATCCTTTATAAATTTTGGCAATTTCTCTATTCATCAATCTGGTCATCATTTTAATATATATTAAAAGTAAACTAGCTCTATATGCCAAAAATGAATCTAATTTCCAGACAAAGTAAAAAACAAATAATTTTTGAGCTTTTACGGATAAGAGCTAGATTATATAAATATTTTAAAAAATCAAAGATACAGAGCAAAAAACTTCATTTCGGATGTGGAAACAATAAAATTAATGGTTGGCTAAATGTTGATTTGACAGACTCTGATTTAATAGTTGATTTGGCTTGTGGTGTTCTTCCATTTCCAAATGAAATTTTTTCAGTGGCAGTCTCCCAGCATGTTATTGAGCATTTGTATATAGAGAATGAACTACTTCCGCTTTTAAAAGAAATAAATAGAACATTAGAGGTAAATGGGGAATTATGGCTCTCTTGCCCCGATATGGAAAAGATCTGTAATGAATATTTAAAAAATAAAGGGCAAGATTTATTGGCTGATAGATTAAAAAGATACCCAGATTTTAGCATCGGTGAATTACCTACTCAGCAAATCATAAATGACTTATTTCATCAAAACGGTGAGCATAAAAATTTATTTGATTTTGAATTGCTAAAATGGGTGCTCATTAAGTCAAATTTTAGAGATGTCGTTAAAGTAAATGAAAAGATATTCAACGATAGGTTCCCAGAATTTCCACATAGAAATGATGATTTTGTATCATTATATATTAAAGCAATAAAATAAATAGTGACTAAGAGAAAAATATTATCATTTAGCCATTATGGATTGATGTATGGCGCCAATAAGTCTCTTTTATCATTAATTAAGACTACTACAAGTGATATAGAGTGGTATGTAGTGTGTAGAGAAGAAGGTGAATTTATAGAAATTCTTAGAGAAATGAATGTAAAGTGCTATGTAATACCTTATAATTTAGATATTTATGAAAAAAAAGGCAATTTAACAATAATCAAAAGTGTAGTAAAATTACTAATTAATATTGCTTTACTCCCTTATATATATATACTAGTTATAAGAAATAATATAAAAATTATTCATTCAAATTCTTCTATTATACTGATTGGTGCTTTCACATCTTTAATAACAAATAGACCGCATGTATGGCATTTTAGAGAATTTGGCGATATTGATTATGGATTCACTTATAATTTTGGCAATAGATTTTTCAAATATTTCTCTAATAAATCTGAGTACATAATTTGTGTATCAAAAGCACTTTATAAACATAAAGTGCTACTTAATAAACTAAAGACGAAATGCAAAGTAATATATAATGGGATTGAAATAAATTATAAATCTAATAAAGAATTGGATTGCATAAGCAGTCATACGCACAAGCCATATAATATAGCAATAATCGGGCTAATCCATCCTGCAAAAAACCAGCTAGTAGCTATTAAAGCCGCTAAATTATTAATAAATAATGGTGAAAATATTAATTTAAGGATAATAGGGGGGATCGGAGATAAAGAATATTATTTAGAATTAATTGAATTTATAAAAGAAAATAATTTAAGCGCCTATATCGAATTTTGTGGCTTTAAAAATAATATCTCAACAGTTTTTCATGATACCGCTATTAGTTTAGTATGTTCAGAAAATGAAGCAATGGGAAGGGTATCTATCGAAAGTATGTTAAATTATATACCAGTGGTCGCTTACAATTCAGCCGGGAATTCTGAAATTATAAATAATTATGTTACAGGGATATTATATCGAGGAGGAGAATATGAATTACAAGAAGCAATTAAGTTAGTTATAGACAACAGTGCATTACGGCTAAATATTCAAAAAAATGGATTCGACTATGCTAAAAGTAATTATTCTCTTGAAACATATCGAGAATCATTTTTAGAAGTAATAAATAGTTTGAAAGGATAGAAAGAAAATATTAAGAATATAATTCAAAAATGATTAAAAAAGTACTAATTTTCGATTCATCAAATGACGTAGGACATCATTGGGAGTACATAAACCATTTAATAAATTCTGCAAAAGATAATACTAATGAAAATATTCAGTATTATCTTTTATTAAATAAAGACATGTATCCCAAACTAAGTACTATTGATGGAATTAACAATATAAATATAAGTTATATAAATAAAAGCGATTCTAAATTAATTAACCGTAGTTTATTATTAAAAACGTTTTACGAGATAAAGTACATCAACCATTTTACTCATAAATTTGGTATTAATACTGTAATATTTTTAGTTTTAGATTATTATCAAATTGCATTAGGATTAAAATATTGGTTAAGAAATGTAGAAGTTAAAGGAATATATTTCAAACCATACCTCCGGCGAAGTAAGTATTTTGGCAAAGTCCTTAGTAATTTTTATTATATTAAAAAACATCTAATTTTTAATTGGATGTTAAGAAATGATGTAATTAAAAGGATTTGGGTTTTAAACGATGTTGAATCTGCTAATGAACTCAACATTTTAAATCATTGCTCTAAATTTACCTATCTTCCTGACCCCATTTATATCCCTAAAAATCAATTATACTATGATTTAAAAAACAGATATAGCATAAGTCAGGAACAGAAAATCCTTCTAGTATTTGGTGTTATATCTAAAATCAAGAACCTTGAAACCATTTTAAGAACATATTTCGAATTAATAAAGTCTAATCCAACTTTTACATTACTAATTGTTGGTAAATGGAATTCAAGTAAATATAAAAGTAAAATTTTAAGCGCCATTAAGGGCAATTTTAATGCAATTGAAAATACTCAAATAGTAATTGATGATAGGTATATTGACGAAAATGAAATTAAAACTATCTTTGAACAAATAGATGTTGTACTTATGCCCTATAAAAAATTTTATTATTCAAGTAGTGTATTAGGTCATGCAGCTTACTATAATAAACCAGTTTTAGTTTCAAGTACAGGATTAACAGCAGATATAGTTAAAAAATATGGATTAGGTTATAGCGCTGATCCAAACGATTATAATGATATAATTATCAAATTATCACTTTTATTTAATAATAATCTAAGTATCAATAAGCTAGGAAGGGAAACATATGTGAATGATCACACTATAAAAAAATTTACTGATCAAATATTAAATGATTAAATTCATATTGAGAATATAATGGGATTTATTACATTATAGATTTGGAATTTTATGAAAATTGTTTTTTCAGGTTTTGCAAGATATATGTTAAATTTTTATTTGATGTATATCCCGTTTCATTTTATTAGACATTTCATACTAAAGTCTTTCCTCTTTAAATTTATTGGAAAAAATTGCTATATTTCAATGGGGGTGTATTTTAAAGGAAAAAATAGACGAATATCACTTGGTGAAAATTGTGTAATTAATTATAGGGTTTTAATGGATAGTCGTGGCGGGGAAATAATTATTGGAGATAACGTCGATATTTCTCAAGAAGTGAATATGTGGACGTTAGAACATGATCCAAACGATGACCTTCATTCTGTAAAAGGAGGTAATATAATCATTGAGGATTATGTTTGGGTGTCAACGCGTGTTACTATATTACCAGGAGTACGTATAGGTAAAGGCGCTATTATCGCTTCTAATTGTGTAGTTACTAAGGATGTTCCAAGTATGTGCATTATGGGAGGTGTGCCTGGCAAAATTATAGGCTATCGAAGTAATAGCCTTAAATATAATTTAAACAATAACTTATGGTTTACATAATAATTATGAGATGCTAGAGACGTTACTTTATAATAAAAGCAAAAAAAAGTTGTATTTGAAATTAAGTCCAACTTCAAGTAGCTATATTCTAATATTTATTATCTTTTTTAGCATTTACTCTGACGTCCCCCTGATTTTACCCAATGGAAAATGGATTCCCAGTTTTACAACACTTTTGATTCTTCCTTTAATATTTATATTTATAAAGAATACTTTTGAATTAGACGATATTATACTTTTTATTTCATTTGCGTTATTAATATCTTTTTCTCTAATAATTAATAAAATTTATCTTTATGGGCCTATAAGTTCTCTTTTTAAAGCCATACAATTCTTAGTAGCAATATTAATGGGCATCTGTGTAAAAAAGTATATAGAGCTCATTCCCAAGCCTAAATTAAAAAAAATATTATGGATTTCACTTTTTAGCATTTTAATTGGTTGTACTCTCGAAAGGATTGGGATCATCAGGCCATTAACTTTGGCTTATAAGTATTTTGTTTACTCTGGTACTAGGTATGGAAATAATTCTAATTATGACTTTAGAGATTTAAATATTTCTGGTTTTATAAGACCAATTCTATTCACATCTGAACCCTCACTAGTTGCTGTTGGTTTTTATGTTTTTTCTACTTCTCTTTCTCTTCTAGAAGACAATAAGCGCACATTATTATATATCCTTTTCGCTTGCCTCATATTTATAACTTTATCTGGAAGCCCAATTGGTTTTTTTTCTTTAGTAAGTTGGCTAGGCATTTGGGTTAGAAATACCAAAGGTAAAATCTTACACTTATCTTTAATATTATTTTTTCTACCAATACTATTACTAATCCTATTCCAGATTCCATTTTTTTATGATATATACGCAAAAATTATAAATAGGATATTTAACGAAATTGCATCTGAGGGTACAAGTGTATATGCAAGAATTTATTTTCCATATTTTATTTTAATTCCATTTATTTTTAAAAATTATCCATTATTCGGTATAGGGTTTGGAGGCAGAGAGAAATTTATAAGCTTAATCTATGGTCAAGGAGTTACATCAAATGATGTAAATTTGGACTTTACTGAAGGTGCAAACGCTTTTGCTAGAATATTTGCGTACTTAGGTATTATTGGCGCAATGTTATTTCTTTATATTTTACATAGATATATTAAATCAAATTCAAAAAGCGATGTAGTTTTGTTTTTTTTTCTTTGGTTCTTATTAAGCCAGACCCTTGGTACGTTTGAAACGCCTCGTTACTGGTGCTTTACTTTTATTATTTTAGCTTGTTTTAGAAAGTAATTTTAATGGATTCAAAAAGAAATAAAATACTAATTATAGCTCCACATCTTAGATACCCTTGTAGAAATGGGGCAGATATACTTATTGATAAGCTATCTGTACACATAAGTGCTAATGTTGAATGTGTTGATTTAATTTCAGAAAAAGAAGTTTACCGCTTTACCGAAAAGCAAAAAAAGCTTATTAATCTATTTAATAATTCTATCAGAAGTAGGCATTATGCATCTATAAGGACTTTATTTTTTAAAAGCCATTATTTAAAAGAAAAATTTATTACCATTAATTTTACTAAAGAGTTAAAAAACATCCTAAATAATTATGATTATGATTTTATTTTCATCAGTTATATAATCACCGCTGAGATCGTATTAAATCATAATCTTAATTTAAATAAAGATAAACTTTATATAATTACACACAACGACGAAGTTAAGTGGTTCAGAGATATTTATTCTTCAACTAATAATTTCTTATTAAAAAGAATTTCAAAGTTATCTTGGCAATGGATTATTAAATTCCTTACATCCAATATAAATAAATTTACTTTATTACATGTTTCAACAACTGATAGAAATAGCTATTTATCTTACTTTCCTTCACATACAAGCCATTTAATTAGAATTGGAACTGAGCAAGAGCAATTATGTAGCACCACTGACAATAGTGATCAAATTGTAAAACTTATTTTTATTGGTTCACTAAATGTAAAAATGAATCTTGATGCATTATTATGGTTTAGCAAGCGTTTTTTTCCGACTTTACAAAGTGAATTTGGAAAAAAATTAAAAATTACCATTGTTGGTAGCAACCCAAATAATAAAATTATTTCTCTATGCCAAACTTTTGATTGGCACTTATATCCTAATGTTAGTGATGAAGAGTTAAATAGATTATTACAAGCCTCTGACTTTTCTATTCTCCCCTTTCAATACTCTACCGGTGCAAAATTAAAGCAAACAAAGAGTATTTCAAATGGAATCCCTTATTTAAGTACAGAAACTATACAAGCACTTGATGAACCTCTCCCTCCCTATTGTTTAAACTCTAATTTACCTAATGAATGGGTTCGCCATATAAATAATATTAAATACAAGAATTCTAAAAGTAAAATCTTAAATACTTTAATAGATTTCTCCAAAAATATCTCCTGGGAAATCTCTATTTCAAATCTTTATAAAGAAATTTCTTCTAATATTGAATAATATATATTTAATTATGAATTTTAATTCTATAATCCGTTTATTTAATTTAACTAAGATCTTATTCAATCCAACCGGCGGGATATTCTATTTATCAAATTCACTAGCTTCTGTTTCATCCTTTCTTATAACCCACAAGCTATTTGCATTATCATCTTCATTTTCAACGATTGTTGACGTAGGTGCCAATAAAGGTCAATTTGCTTTTGCGGCTACTCGTTTCTTTCCTAATGCCCGGGTCTTTTCTTTTGAGCCCGTTCCTGAAACTTTTACTCGTCTGGAAAAGAATATTCGAAAAATCCCTCAAATACAAGCTTTTCAGTATGGCTTAGGCAGCACCAATGGAGAAATCAATTTTTACCAGAATGCTCACTCTCACGCCAGTTCGGCCTTACCGGTTTCTGATTTTCAAAAAAATGAGATTCCAATAACGGCTGAAACGACCCTGATCAAGGTACCTATCAAACGCCTGGATGATGTAGTACAAGAATGGAACATGAGTCTGGACGGCCCCATTCTTCTCAAGCTGGATGTACAGGGTTATGAAAAAGAAGTCCTTAAGGGTGCTTCGGAATTCATCAAGCGTGTAGATTATTTACTTTTTGAAGCTTCCTTTGTGAGTATGTACGAAGGAGAGCCACTATTTGAGGAAATGCACGACTTCGTAAGGGGACTGGGTTTCAGGCTGGTGGGACCGGTGGGTTCCCTCCAAACGGATAAAGAACAAATTGTGCAGATGGATATGCTGTATAAAAAAGAGCTTATTTCATAAGCCTGCTCAGGCACTTCCAAATGACTTAGCTATTTTCCCTGGAAATGAGCTCTACAAATAAAATTGAAAACGTGTGCGCTTTTTACTTTACAGCTATAATTTTTCTCCTGAGAAGACCGGCATTGGGAAGTACAACGGGGAGTTAGCAGTCTGGCTGGCGCGCCGTGGGCATAAGGTGGATGTCATCACTACGAATCCTTACTATCCTGAATGGAGGGTTCATCCCGACTACCAAGGCCAGCGATGGCGTACGGAACGAGATGGAAACCTCACCGTGTACCGCTGCCCCATGTATGTACCTAAAAATATTACGGGCAAAACCAGAATACTCAGCGACCTTTCCTTTATCTTTTTTTCGGCTTTTCTTTGGGTACGTCTCTTTTTTAGGCCCCGCTATGACGTAGTGATGGCCGTTTGTCCTTCCCTGTTTATTGGCTGGTACCCCTACCTGTACAGTTGTTTGCGACGCACGCGTTTCGTGTATCATTTTCAGGATTTACAGCTAGACGCCGCCATTCAGTTGGGGCTGTTGAAAAATACATTTTTGATCGCTCTGTTAAAAAAAGCGGAGCGATTTTTGCTAAGAAAAGCCTATAGGGTAGCGAGTATTAGCGAGGGGATGAAAGAGCAGCTGTTTTATAAAGGAGTGGCCGAAGAGCGCTACCTAATGTTGGAAAACTGGGTGGATACAAGTTTTATCAAACCTTTAGCGCGTCACGAAACAGAAATGCTCCGAAGAGAATGGGGGCTGGAAGCCGAAGATCGAGTGATTCTGTATTCGGGAAATATGGGTGAAAAGCAAGGACTGGAGGTTGTTTTGGAGGCGGCGGCCCGGCTTCAAATGCATAGCAATTGGAAGTTTATACTGTGTGGTGAAGGAGTAGCCAAACGGGCCCTCCTAGAAGCGACCCAAAAGGAAGGTCTTACCAATGTGTACTTCAAGACGCTGCTGCCTTACGAGCGGCTGGCCGAGCTGCTGGCCCTGGGGGACGTTCACCTGGTACCTCAGAAGCGGGCCGCGGCCGATCTGGTACTCCCTTCGAAATTAACGGGGATTCTAGCCGCCGGTGGGCTGGCGATTGTAGCTGCCGAAGAAGGTACGACGCTTTACCGCACCATCCACGACCACGCCCTGGCTCTGGTCGTGGAGCCGGAGAATGGGGAAGCGCTCAGCAATGCCATTAAAACGGCCTTGTCCGAAACCCAGGAAACGCGAAAAAGAAACGCACTAACCTACGCTCAAAAAAAGCTCGACAAAAATGAAATATTAGAAAATTTTGAGAAGTCTCTTTTGGCTACATTAACTTGAAACTTTAACTTAAGAGATTGTACTTCACACCTATGTAGCCTTTAATGGAATAATAAAGTTACTTTTTTGAGTATGAAGAAGTTCTTGACCCAGGGAGTGCCGTTATTGACCTTTTAGTAAATTTTGAATTAAATTAAGGTCAGTTTCAAACAACTATGTAGGCTTTTTACTTTATCTTGTGCCAACGTTACAGAATTAGCTCATCTTTTAAATAATTCAACTAGCTATAAGGATGCGGTATCGTTACTCAGAACTATTCCTGCCTTTTCAGCTTTTGGTTGACTCCTTACTGCTGAATATTGCTTTCTTTCTTGCCTACCTCATTCGATTCAGGACCCCCGAAGTACCGGCTCATGAGTACGTAACACTGGCGCTGGTTTTCAACTTGGTATGGCTGTTTTTATTGCTGATCCTTAAGCCCTACCGCTACTCTCGGGTTACGTTTAACGCAGATAATCTACTTACCAAGCTTACCGAAATCACCTTCTTGCACGCCAGTATCATCGCTTTGTTCTGGGTTATGGTGCAGGGGTACTACTATTCGCGCGGGCAGCTCCTGATGGCCTACTGCTTCTTTTACTTGCTGGGTATCATTTGGCGGTTCGGAGCGTTGGTCTTCCTGAAACTGTACCGGGCCAGAGGGTATAATACCCGTAAGTTTATTGTGGTCGGCTACGGGGATTTATCGCAGTCGGTAACGGCCTTTTATGAAAATCACCCCGAATTGGGATACGAATTTTGCGGGTACTTTGGCGAGCGTGAGGGCAATTCGCTAGCAGTAGGAACGCGAGGTAGCTACGAACAGCTAGAATCTTTTATTCAGCAGAATCATATTGACTTTGTATACTGCTGCCAACCTTACATAGAAAACAAAAGATTAAAATCCATCATTGAGCTATCGGAGCGAAATCACGTTCAGGTAAAGCTGGTGATGGATTTCCGGGGATTCTTGACCAACAAGGCTTCCATTGAATACCACGATTACCTGCCCGTTATTCAACTTTCTACCAAGCCTTTTTCGAACGTTCAGCAGGAGGTAGCCAAACGAATTTTTGACGTAACCTTTTCCTCACTGACGCTTCTAATTGGATTCCCCATTTTCCTGTTCATTGCTTTTTTGGTTAAGGTTACTTCTTCGGGCCCGGTACTTTTTGTGCAGGAACGCTCGGGGCGGTGGGGAAAGCCTTTTCGGATTTATAAGTTTAGGAGCATGTACAACAACGCCGATAAACTAGCCCAGCAGCATTCGCAGGGCGACGATGATCCTCGTATTACGCCGATCGGCCGTTTTTTACGCAAAACCCGTTTGGATGAAATCCCGCAGTTCTATAATGTTATTCGGGGTGATATGTCCATTGTAGGTCCGCGCCCATTGGTACGGTACGATGTCGATATGCTCATGCTGGCGGCCCCGAACGACTTCCGCAAAATTTTGACCGTGCGGCCGGGAATTACGTCCATCGGGCAAATCGAGGTGGGCTATGCCGATAATCCTACTACCTCCGTAAAACGCTTACAGTATGACTTGGCCTACCTGGAGAACCCCAGCCTTCAGACAGACCTCTGGCTGATTGCCCAGACGGTCCGGGTTATGGTGCAAGGAAAAGGAAGATAGCTATCGGCTGGCATAGCCGGGCCAGGGGAGTCAGGCTGCCATAGCCAAGCTACCATTCAACGACCATTCATTACATGACCCGATTTCTTTTTTTCAGGGCTGGCTGTATATTTCTACTTTTCTTCCAAAAGGGCCAAGCTCAGGAAATCAGATCGGACAGCGCTGCGTTGCCGGAGCTACTGTATTCTGTTTCCGCAGGAACCGTGCTGGCTACTACTTCCCAAACCCCTTTCTGGCTACGCACCAATCAGTTTGGCGTCGTGCCGCTCCATTCCCCTGCCGCCCTTCTGGGTGGAAAAATCCAGGCAAACTACCCCACCAAATTCGGGAGCTGGGGGTACGGCGTCGATGCCAATGCATTGCTGGGCCAACGACAGCAACTGGTTGTACCGGAAGCCTACGTAAAAATGCAGGCCTGGAAGATAGAGCTTTGGGGGGGGCGTCAAAGGCAACTAGTGGGATGGGTGGGCGATTCTACGCTAACCAGTGGCTCCTACATCGAATCGGGCAATGCGGTACCAATGCCCCGAGTTCAGATCGGCTTTCCAGAATACGTGCCTCTCTTTAAAGGGCTGATTTCGTTTAAAGGCTTTCTGGCCCACGGCTGGTTTGATGCCAACCCGGTGGTAAAGAATCATTACCTACACCAAAAAACGCTCTATGTTCGGATAGGGAAACCAACCTGGCCCGTAAGGCTATACGGAGGGGGGAACCATAACGTGCAGTGGGGCGGCAAAGTACTGATCCGAAACCAGTACACGGTACGTGACGAACTACCTCAGGACTGGATCGACTATTGGTATGTGATCACTGGTAAGCGTATTCCTACCTTTGGCTTTGTAGATCCCGACAAGTACGATGCCATTGACCGCGGAAACCGGATTGGCAACCACCTTGGCTCGCTGGATATAGGCATGGATATTCGGCTCCGCCAGGGTACCCTCCGCTTGTATAGGCAAAGCGTGTATGACGACGGCTCGCTCTTTTACCTGGCCAACATTGTAGATGGCCTTCACGGCCTGGCCTGGACTTCCCAGGCGGAAAAGCCGGGTTTCTTTGTAAAAAATATTTTGCTGGAATACCTCCACACCGTCAGCCAGGGCGGATCCAGTTTTTCTCTGGACGGTGGCCCACGGGGGCAGGACAACTACTTCAATCACGCCCAGTACTACGGCTGGGTATACAAAGGCAATACCATAGGTACCCCTTTTATTCCCCCTACGTCCCAGACTCAGGACGGGCTTCCCGACTCAGGTACCTTGAATTTCTCCAATAATACCCGCGTTAGGCTGTGGCACCTGGGTATTTCGGGGGGAATCTCCTGGATAAGCTACGTGCTAAAATTGTCTTATTCACAGAATCTGGGTACCTACGGTAGACCTTTCCCACCCCAAACCAACCAATTTTCGTCGTTGCTACGTCTCACTTTTCCGTTTAATACTTCCCGATTAGGATCTTTAGAAGGAAATATCAGCTTAGCCTCTGACGTTGGCAGTCTGTACAGGCCGTCAACCGCTATTCAATTGGGAATTAAAAAATCTGGATGGTTTACAAATAAATGATTAATCTTACATTTGGCTGAGTCATTCTAAGCATCTGGTAAGAGATATTCTGAACTACCCCATTAATGAATAAATGTGTTATCTTGCTGTGTTTCCTTTTATTTTCTGAAACGCCCTTCGTAAAGGCTCAGCCTGAATCCCATTCACCCCATCCTGATAGCCTGCGTTCCTGGGCCGAGCTCTCTACCTTCCTGGCTACCGATTCCTGGGTACCCTTCTGGCTTCATACCAACCAGTTTGGAATAGTTCCGAAACAGGGCTCGACTCTACAGGCTCGGGTAGGATGGGAACAACAATGGCGGATTTCCGGAAATGCGTCCTCTAAGCACAGCTGGACGGCCGGAGGTGGCTTAGAAGTAGTAGGGAATCTTAACCCTAATTCTCATCTATTGCTCCCCCAGGCGTACGGCTCGGTGCAGTATGGCCCTTGGGAACTGTATGTAGGGCGCCGAAAACAGTGGGTAGGACTTGCTGACTCGACGTTAAGTACGGGCTCCTATTCATGGTCGGGCAACGCTCTGCCCCTCCCGCGTGTTCAAGTTGGCGTAACTCGCTTCACCCCCGTACCTTTTACCCGTCAATGGGTGGCTTTCAAAGGCTTCTACGCCGACGGCTGGTTTGAAAACAACAGGCCGGTTACCAGCGAACTTAAGCTTCATCAAAAAGCCCTCTACATACGCTTAGGTAAGCCCACCGGGAAGCTGAAACTATACGGAGGATTAAACCATCAGGTACAATGGGGGGGCAGATCGCCCTACCTAACCGACGGAAATGAGCAAATGCCAAAAGGATTGAATAACTACGTTCGCGTGATTACAGCTGCACTATCCAGAGGGCGGCTGGATAGCACCGCCAGTGACTTCGACCAGGAAAACCGGGTGGGTAACCACCTGGGTTCGGTGGACTTAGCCATTGAAATAGATGGCTATGATGCCAACTGGTTTTTGTACCGTCAAAGCTTGTATGAAGACGGATCTCTTTATTACTTAACCAATATCGCTGATGGCCTGAATGGCCTTCGAATCAGGCGTAAGAATAATTTTGGAGCAGCCTTTTCAATCCGGGAAATTGTCTTTGAAGGCCTCTACACCAAAAGCCAGGGTGGTGCCGACTTTATTATTACTAAGGATAAAAAACGCGGACGGGACAACTACTTCAATAACGCTCAGGTGCGCGACGGCTGGTCGTACCTTGACCGTGGCATTGGTACCCCCTTTATCCCTCCTACTTCCGATACCCGCTGGCGCTGGCCCAACTACGGCGATGCCTTTACGAGCAATAACCGCGTGTGGGTATTTCATTTGGGGGTGAGGGGTACTTTGCTACAAAAAATAGAATGGAGTACCAAGCTTTCCTATTCCAGCAACGGAGGTACATATGATCTAGCTTTTGACCCTCCTGAGGTATATCAATTCTCCGGCATCCTGAACCTGCAATCCAAAGTCAACTGGCTGGGTGGCGGCGCGACGGTATTCGGCTCCCTGGCCGCCGACGTCGGCGATTTGTATCCGGTCTCTTATGGGGTACGGCTGGGGCTGCGCAAAGACGGGCTGCTGGGACAGTAAAGTACCCCCCGGCAAGTACTTTACGCGGGAAATCCTACTTAAAGCTCAGCCCGGATGCGAGCGGCGGTATCGGCCAGTTCGTCCGCAGAGAGCTTGAGTTTCTTTGAAAAATCCATGTCGGCCATGCTGTTGAGCGGAATCAGATGCACGTGGGCGTGGGGTACTTCCAGGCCAATGACGCTGACGCCGATCCGCTGGCAGGGCACGGCCCGCTGAAGAGCCGGGGCCAGCTGCCGCGCAAACTGCATCAGACCGGTGTACAGTGCTTCGTCCATGTCAAAGAGGTAGTCGATTTCCTGCTTGGGGATTACCAGCGTGTGGCCCGGCGCGACGGGAAATACGTCCAGAAAAGCCAGGTACTGGTCGGTCTCGGCAATTTTATGGGCGGGGATCTCGCCCGCTACAATCTTGGAGAATAGGGAAGCCATGCGTGAAAAGGTGGATTAAAGTAAAAAATGCTGACGCCCCAAAGGTACGCAGGCCCGCTATAATCGGAAAGCAAAGTACCCCTTTTCGCAGCCCGTCTACCCGGTACTGCTCTGGTATTCATTTCCGCTTCTCCCCTCTCATAAAATAAATCTTTTCTTCCTTCGTATGGTGAAGTATAGTACCTTCGCTGCTTTATGAAGTATTCACTAGTACCAAACTTGTTTTAACCAAAACCTATGAAATCAATTACCTGGAGCGTAGCTCTGCTGCTCACCCTGGCGTTGGCCGCTTTTGTACAGCCCGATTCGGAAATCAATAAAAAAGGCAAATGGGTGAAGCTCTTTGACGGCAAAACGTTGAACGGCTGGAAGAAATGGAAGGGCGGCGAGATCACCAAATGGAAGGTGGAAGACGGCGCGATGGTCCTGGCCGAAAAGGGCGGTGGCGACCTGCTGACCGAAGGCCAGTACGGTGATTTTGAGCTGGAACTGGAATGGAAGATCAGCGAGGGCGGCAACAGCGGCGTGATGTACCACGTGCAGGAAGGCCAAAAGTACTGCTGCCCCTACTCTACCGGACCGGAGATTCAGGTCCTCGACGACGCCAAGCACCCGGATTCCTTCAAGGGTGCCGACGGAAACCACAAGGCCGGCTCGCTCTATGACCTGCTGCCGCCCAACGACCTCACCGTGGTAAAACCCGCCGGACAGTGGAACAAAATGCGGCTGGTGATCAAGAAAGGAAAAGGCGAAAGCTGGCTCAATGGCAAGAAGGTGGTTGACTTCCCCACCAAAGGCCCCGAATGGGACGCCATGGTGGCCAAGAGTAAATTCAAAGGCTGGGATGGCTTCGCGGCCTTCGACAAAGGCCACATTGCCCTGCAAGACCACGGCGACAAAGTGTGGTTCCGCAACATCCGCATCCGCGAGCTATAATTTTAGCAGAGGGCTTGGGGCAGAGGATAGTTTCTAGTTTACTGATAAAGTACCCCTCGCGAGCCGCTCCTCCCACCCATTAAGTACCTCAAAGTACCTTTTTTAGGAGGTACTTTGAGGTACTTTTTTTTTCTAAAATACCACACCCCATGCCCCCAACCCTATGCCCCCTGCCCAGCCTGCCCCCGCCAGTACTCCCGGCTGTATACGCGCCGGAAGGGCCAGTGCTTTTGCCGGAGCAAGAGGGGCAGGTAGGCGTGGGGCTCCTTGGGCGAGGTACTTTGGTGGTAGAGGTCGTCGTCGGTCAGGATGAGGCCTTCGTAAGTACTTTCGGACCGGACGGTGAGGTCGGCGAAGGGTAGTTCCTGGTGGTAATCGGGGTGCTGGCTAGCCAGGCGGGCCTTCAGCAGCCAGTCGGTGCGGTAGGTACGGGTAGCAGCGGGCTGGGCACGGTACCGCCCTTCCGACACGTCCAGGGCGTACTGCAGGTAGGCTTTAAGTACCTTGGGGCCTTCGTTGGCGGTGTGGTCGGTTTGGAGCTGGGCGGGCCACAGGCTCGTGACCACATAGATCCGCTCGCGGGCGCGGGTCACGGCCACGTTGAGGCGGTTTTCGCCCCCGGCGGTATTCAGGGTTCCAAACTGCATCACCAGCCGTCCCTGGGCATCCGGCGCGTAGCCTATTGAGAAAATAATGACGTCGCGCTCGTCGCCCTGCACGTTTTCGATGTTTTTTACAAAAAGATCCGGCGCCGTCGTGGAGGTACCTTCCAGGAGCTCCTGGATCAACTGCTGCTGGGGAAAGTTGAACGTCACCACGCCCACGCTCAGCGCCTGGGTACTTAGCTCCCGTACCAGCTCCACCACCCGCTCGGCCTCCGCCCGGTTGGTATTTTGCTCCCAAAGGCCCGCCACGTGAAGGTACCTGATGCCCGGCTCGGCGTCGTTGACGTGCCGGAAGTCGGGCAGCAGGCGGAGGGTACTTTTGTAAAAATGGTGGTTGGAAAAATCAATCAGATCCAGCGAGCGGCTGCGGTAGTGGCCCGTGAGCTGAAAAGGTTCCAGCGACTGCGCCGCCAGGCCCAGCAGCGAGTCTACCTCCAGCGCCACGGTACTTTCTTCCTCAGGTACCTCCTCAAACCGCACCCGGTACAGATCGCTCGGGGGTAGTTGTTTGCTGTCGCCGGTAATCACCACCTGCCGGGCCCGGTAGGCCGCGGGCAGGCCGTACTCGGCGTAGCACTGCGAGGCTTCGTCGAAAATCACCAGGTCAAAAAGCCCCGGCTCCATCGGGAACAGCGCCGACACCGCTTCGGGCGAGGCCATCCAGCAAGGTACCAGCCGAAATACCTCTTCGGCGTGCTCGTGCAGCAGCTTCCGTACGGGCCAAATCTTGCGCTTTTTCGTAACCTGGTGCAGTACTTCGCGGTAAGTAACGCGGTGGCCGAGGCGGTTGGTCTCTACGTTTTGGTACATGGCCTCGCGGAGCTTCATGAGCGCAATATCCCGGCTCAGGGCCTGCTTCCGCCCGATGCTCGTTTGCAAGGCTTCCTCCCACTGCTGCATCCGGAGCGACGATACCGCCCGTAATACGGGGTACTTTTCTTCAATATGCTCAATCCAGGCCAGCCGCAGGCTGTTGTCAAAAAGCCTAAGTACGTCTTCTGCCAGCGGATTTTCCGGTAAGGTACCTGCGTCCAGCAGTTGTCGGATCACGGCTTGCTCGGTAGCATTCATCTGTTCCCAGAGCCGGTCCATTTCTACCAGTGAATCAAACTCTTCGCGCAGGGCGTCGTGCAGTCGGGCCGCGTAGGCATCCGGCTCGGCAAAGAGTTGGTGCAGCTGCTCGGGCAGCAGGTAGGTACTTAAAGTACCCAGCGGCTCCTCCCAGGCGTCGAGCCAGCGCAGCAGTGCCGTGAGTTTTTCTTTCAATTCCGCCAAACCTGTAGCCCCTAGCGCCAAGGTACCCCATACCGCGCGCCAGGGTGCCCAGTCGGCCCGCAGGGCGGCGTCGGCGGCTTTTTCGCTGGTTTGGAAAAAGTGCAGGTACCTCTCGGCAAAATCGGCCGTGGCATCCAAGTACCCCGGCTCAAAGCCCAACAGTGGGTTTTGCAGCCAGCTTTCCAGCTCCAGCCGGTTGCGGAGTTTTACGTCGAGGCGTTGCAGGTCGGGCAGCTGGGTACTTAGGCGGTTTCGGTGGGCAGTTTGCTTCACGGCCGCGCTATTTTCTCCGAACAAATCCCACCATTTGCCGGTAGCCCAGGCGGCTTTGGCGTCGAGGGCTTTGGCCAGCCAGCCCCGAAAAGTACCCAGCTCCGAAGCCGCCAAGGTACCTTCCAACCCGCCTTCGGCCAGGTTTCCGGCCAGGGCCTCGCCTACCTGCCGCACAAACGCCAGCCGCTCGGCGGCCTGCGTCGGGGCCGACAGGTACTTTTGAAAAAGCCGGAAGGTACTTTCGTCGGTCAGCAAAGCCAGCAGATCCGTCAGGCGCTCGCGGCTCTCGGGGCGGTTGGCCGTGAGTGGAGCGTCAAAGGGTACTTGGGTGGTGGTTTCAAATTGCTCTTTTTGGCTTTTTATCAACGCAGGCCAGGCGGTAAGTACCTGCCCTAGCGTGCGCAGGTCGGCCAGACTGTAGGCCGCAAAGCTGCGGCGCGCTTGCCAGGGGTGCGCCGCCGTGAGCCGCAGGGCGTACGACGCGTAGGTACCCAGCCGCTGCCTAAAGTCGTGCCCCTCGCGCAGCGGAAAGGCCCGGTAGGTACCTTGCAGGTCCAGGTGCGGCTGGCTGGGGTTGCTGGTGAGGTAGAGCTCCTTCACCGACAGCCCGCAGTCCGTTTCGTCGAAGAGCGCCCGGCGGAAGTCGTCCAGCTCGGCCACGAGGCGGTCGATCTGCCGACTTTCCTGCGTAAACTCCCGCTCCAGCACCACGGCGTCCAGGCTGTAATTTTGCTGCCGGTAGGCATCAACCTGCTCCACCTGCGTGGCCAGCTGCCGGTAGAGCCCGGCGCGGTCGTTCTGAAAATCGTGGATCAAGGCCGCAAATGGTCCCAGTCCCAGCGTTTGCAGGCGTTGATACACCACGTCCAGGGCGGCGCGTTTTTGGCACACCAAAAGTACCCTCTTGCCCTGCGCGGCCATGTCGGCCATGAGGTTGCAGATCAGCTGCGACTTACCC
The DNA here is from genome assembly GCF_014202275.1 of Rhabdobacter roseus. GTDB lineage: Bacteria > Bacteroidota > Bacteroidia > Cytophagales > Spirosomataceae > Rhabdobacter > Rhabdobacter roseus. Next base: position 444,118 of record NZ_JACHGF010000003.1, read on the forward strand.
GTACCCGGCGGCCCCTGCACCACCACCGACGCCCCCTGCTTCACGGCCCGGATCACGCCCTCCTGCGACACATCGGCCGGGAAGGGCGTCAGGATGTGCTCTTCGCGAAGTACCCCCGGCGGGGCCACAGGTACCTGGGAAGGTACTTCTAAGGTACCTGCTTCGGCCCCTTCCGACGGGAGCAGCGGCAGGGCCAACGTACCCGCTTCGGCGGCTTCGAGCAGGTGGTTGTAGTCGGGCACGAGGTAGGAGCCCGCCTGCGGGAAAATCCCCAGCACGGCCTCGGGGTAGAGCTTCAGTTCGCCGGTGCGCTCCGTCACCTGCAAAATACCACTCGAAAGTACCTCGAAGGCTTGCAGTTTATCTTCGAATAAAGCCTGGTTGAAGTTGAGCCGGAAGGGCGTTTCTTTCAGCCATTCGTACAGGTAGGTCCGGAACTCCAGGGCGTCGGTGGGGGCTTCGTCGAAGGTTTTTTCCAGGATTTCGTCCGGAATAGTTGTCTCGTTGAAGTAGGCGTAGGCCAGGCCAAAACTGCGGTTGAGGGCCACGCTGGTGTCGTCACGAACGAAGAGGCACCACTGCTCGCGGTCTTGCCGGAGCGTGACGGGAAAGAACAGCAACGGAGCCCGGATCACCGAGCCGTCGGCCAGCATCCCCCGCACCAGCGGGTACCCTACGTACAAGTCGCGCGAGCCGCGCTCTTCTTCGATGAAGCGCTCGGTACGGGCGATTTTTCGCAACCGGCGGCTCAGCTCGTTGACGCGGTCGAAGCGCGGGTCCTGGACGTCGCAGAGCGGCAGGCGCGCCTTGCGCTGAATCAGCTGCCGAAGTACCTCAAACGACGACTTCCCCAGCAGGAAATCCGTTTCGTGCAGGTCCAGAAACTGCTCGGCGGGCAGCCGCGTCAGCAGCAGGGACTTGTTGCGGCTGCTCAGGTTGGTGAGCCGCTTGAGGTACGTCTTCAGGATCCGATTCATCGGTAACTAAGAAGATGTTTGCGTTATAATATGAGGTTCAAAAAGAAGGCTTTTGGTTTCAGGCAAGATCTTAAAACCGGAGTGTAGCAGCGCTACATGAGGATTTTAAGACCGCCGCATGAGGCCAAAAGCAACTTTTTGAGACCATAGCATGAATCAAACAGCTTCTAAACGCCGTCCTCGGGCTCCTTATTAGTAATCAGCGGCTCCACCTCCTTGTTTTTTTCGGGAAAAATCAACGAAGCCAGAATACTCACCGCCAAAATCCCCAGAATGACGTACAGTGAATAAACGGTCTTGAAGCCGACATCCTCAAGATAAGAGTGCGCCAGCATTTTTCCGCCAATAAATACCAGCAACACACCCAGGCCGTACTTCAGGAAGCGGAACAGCCCCATGACGTTGCTCAGGAAAAAGAACATGGACCGTAACCCCATGATGGCGAAGATGTTGGAAAAGAAAACGACGTACGGATCTTTGGTGACAGAAAAAACCGCCGGTACCGAATCGACGGCAAAGATCAAATCCGTAAACTCGATGATGAGCACCACCACAAAGAGCGGCGTGACCATGCGCTTGCCCTTTTTGACGATGAAAAAATGCTCCCGGACGTAGCGCGGGTACACCGGCAGGTACTTGGACGCAAAGCGAACCACCGGGTGCTTGGCGGGTTCGATTTTCTCGTCTTCCTCGCCCTGGAAGAAGATTTTCCCACCCTGGTACACCAGCAGCAGCCCGAACAGGTAGATGATCCACTCGAAGCGCTGGATGAGGGCCGAGCCAGCAAAGATGAAGACGAAGCGCATCAGGATGGCTCCCAGTACGCCCCAGAAAAGTACCTTCTTGAAGTACTTCTCGCGCACGGAGAAAGAGCTGAATATCAAGATAATCACGAAGATATTATCCACCGAAAGTGCATATTCGAGCAAGTACCCGGTGATGAACTCCAGCGACATGTTGCGCCGGTAGATGTCGAGACTCTCGGCAAAATTGCCCGGAATGAGCCGCAGGTGCGGGGCGTATTTGTTCTTGACGGCCTCCAGGTCGGCGTAGTTTTCGATGCCGTGGATGAGGTCGCCGTGGGTGTTGATGATGACGTAAAAAACCAGCGCCAGGGCGATCCAGGCGACGGTCCAGGCGGCGGCTTCGCCGAATTTTACGACGTGGTCTTTACGACTGAAAACCCCCAGATCGAGCATGAGCATGAAGCCGATGGCGACCAGGAAGCCGACGAAAAATAGTACTTCGTTTGAAAACATGAACGGGAGAAAAGTTCTTTATTGAATAATATGTAAACGCTAATCTGCACTGCTAAACGAGCACAAAGTTCTCATTTTACACGTACGGAAAAAATAAAATATGTCGGAAGGAGAATATTCTGTTTGAGGGGGTACTTTACCGCCGCTTGACCCAAGGTACCCAGGCGACCCGGCCCAGGTACCTACACCAGCCGAAGCAGGGCCGTCTCGGCGGTAAGCCCCGGCCCAAAGGCACTGGCAAACAGCCAGGTACCTGGCCGCGACCGGTTTTGCTCCCAGAGCTTTTTCAAGACAAAAAGAATCGTCACCGACGACATGTTGCCGTAGTCGCGAAGTACCTCGTAGGCGGCGGCGTTGGCCTCCGGCGACAGCCCAAGTACCTCTTCGACGACCTCCAGAATGCGCCGCCCGCCGGGATGGATGGCGTACAGGCCCACGTCTTCGCGCCGGAGGCCTTTTAGTGCCACGAGGCGGTCCAGCACGGCGGGCAGGCCGGTACGCAAAATGGTCGGCACGCGGGAGGTGAGTTTCATCTCAAACCCAAAGTCACTGATGTGCCAGGCCATGTCGTCCCGGCCTTCGGGCAGCAGCTCGCAGGCAAAGGCCGCCACTTCCAGCGCCGCCGAGCGCGAAGTACCCTCCAGCAACACGGCCGCCGCGCCGTCGGCAAAGAGGGCGTTAGCCAGCAGGTGATCTTCCTCGTTTTTTTTCTGAAAATGCAGGGTACACAGCTCCGTACACACCATAAGTACTTTGGCGGCGGGATTGGCCTGCACCAGCGCGGTAGCGGCCTTAAGGCCGTTGAAAGCCCCGTAGCAGCCCATAAAGTTGATGGCCAGCCGGTGCGTGGAGGTAGGGAGTCCCAGCCGCTGGATGAGCTCGATGTCGGGGCCAGGCGCGTACATGCCCGTGCAGCTCACCGTGATGAGGTGCGTGATGTCCGACAGCGGCAGGGTACTTTGGCGCAAGCAATCCCGAATGGCGGCCTCGGCCAGGGGCACGGCTAGTTGCTGGTATTGCTGCATCCGCTGGCGCACGGTTGGGAAAGGCTCCAGATCGGGCGTGTTGGGATAAAACGTATAGTGGCCCGGCTCCGCGCCGTAGTCGGGCAGGACGGAGTGGCGCTGCCGGATGCGGGTACTTCGGTACAGCGCCCGCAGGCGTCGATCCCCGTCGGCGTCCAGTTGTAGCGCTCGGCTCATAAACTCAGCAATGCGCATTTGATCCAATGAATGGGCCGGAACCGCCGTGCCCACGGAAGTGATGTAGGCCGGGTGCTGAGTAGTTTCGCTCACGCGCTTCGGGTAGTTAGGATGAAAAGTCGTTACTTTGGTACTTTACGTTGAAAAGCCACTAAAATACAGTGCCAATAAAACCGTATGTACGGTGAGTTGTTTTTTATGGATGCTTCTAAACACGCACATCCCATGCTTTTATTCCGATTTGTCGGCGGCCTGCTCGTCGTCCTAAGCCTCCTGACCAGGCCCCTGTGCGGGCAGTCGCTGGAGGCCTTCGAGAAGCGCGAGTACTCACACGCCAACGGGCAAACGCTCCCCTACCGCATTCTGTACCCAGCCAACTACGACCGCTCCCAAAAGTACCCCCTCGTTTTGCTTTTGCACGGCGGCGGCGAGCGCGGCACCGACAACGAGAAGCAGCTCGCACACGGTGCCAAACTTTTTGTGGCGCAGCAAGCCGACTTTCCGGCCATCGTGGTAGCGCCCCAGTGCCCGCCGGAGAGCTACTGGTCGTCGGTGAAGATTGACCGAAGTACCGCCCCCATCACGCTGGACTTCGACTACGCCGCCCGGCCCATGACCTGGCCGCTGGAGGCCGCCCTGGCGCTGGTAAAGGAATTGAGCAAAAAAGAAGCGGTGGATAAAAACCGCCTCTACATCACCGGCCTTTCGATGGGCGGCATGGGTACTTTTGAGGCTATTTCGCGCCAGCCCAAGCTGTTTGCGGCGGCCGCGCCCATCTGCGGCGGCGGCGACACCACCTACTGCGACCGCTACGTCCAGCGCCTGCCGTTCTGGATCTTTCACGGCGACGCCGACCAGGTGGTGGGCGTAGCAGAGTCGCGCCGCATGTACCGTACCTTGCAGCAAAAAAAGGCCCGCGTGAAGTACACCGAGTACCCCGGCGTGAACCACAACAGCTGGGACAACGCCTTCGCCGAGCCGGAGTACCTGCCGTGGCTTTTCGGCCAGTCTAAAAAGAAAAAGCGCTAGCCCATGCTCCGAAGCGTCCTGCTGCACCTGCGAATTCCGTTTTCGCTCTTTTTGCTGCCCGTCTACCTTTTTGCGCTGAGCCAGGCTCCCCAGCCCAACGCCGCCAAAGCCTGGTGGGTATTCTGGCTGATCCACCTCTTGCTGTACCCGGCTAGCAACGCCTACAACAGCTACTACGACAAGGACGAAGGCAGCATCGGCCTGCTCGAAACCCCGCCCCCCGTGAGCCGCGAGCTGCTCTACACCGCCTGGGCGCTGGACATTGCCGCCGTGGCGCTGGCCCTGTGGCTGGGCCTGGGGGGTACTTTTGTGGCTTATCTGATTATTTACGGCACCATTTCCAAAGCCTACAGCCACCCGGCCATTCGGCTCAAAAAGTACCCCATCCTGAGCTGGCTGGTGGTGGGCTTTTTTCAGGGCGCTTTTACGTACCTGGCCACGGTGGAGGCCGTCAGCGAAGTACCCCTGGCGGAGCTATTCCGGGCCAAGTACCTGGTACCCGCGCTCATTTGCACCTCCAACCTCTGGGCTGTGTACCCGCTCACGCAGATCTACCAGCACGACGAAGACGCCCGCCGCGGCGACCTCACCTTTAGCCGCCTGGCGGGTATTCAGGGTACTTTCCTGAACGCCGCCGTATTTTTCAGCCTTTCGTTCGGGGGCTTTTTGTACTACTTTCTTACCTACGGCTCGGCGAGCAGCCTGATCCCCCTGCTGCTGTGCATGGGCCCCGTGCTGGGGTACTTTGGGTACTGGTGGGTGCTAACTACTCGCGACGCCCGCCAGGCCAATTTCCGCCACACCATGCGCATGAACCTCCTGGCGGGCCTGGGGCTCAACTTTTTTTTCGGAATTCTCTGTCTGGACTTCTTCTGATTCCCAATTATTTACTTTCAGAGGCACCTTTTTTCAAAAAATAATTTAGGCGTAACACTTGCGCTCAATCCTGGCAAAGCATACCTTTGCCCCATCATTACACGATAATGATACACGCAGAAGTAGCTCAGCTGGTAGAGCGCAACCTTGCCAAGGTTGAGGTCGCGAGTTCGAACCTCGTCTTCTGCTCCACAAAGGCAAGCACCGGAAACGGTGCTTTTCTTTTGGATAAGGGGTGGGTACTTTCCCGCCCGCTGCCAGGCTGCCGGGGTGGTGGAATTGGTAGACACGCAGGACTTAAAATCCTGTGAGCCGAAACGCTCGTACGGGTTCGACCCCCGTCCCCGGTACTGATTATGAAGGAGCTGTGATTTAAATCGCAGCTCCTTTTTTTTGGTACAATATCTTATTGCTGCAATTAAAATAATACCCCTTTCGAAGAAGATCTGCAATAATTTTTTAATGAAGAATATATATTTAGAAAGTGCATCGACTTTTTAACATATTCTAAAATACCCCGTTGACACTTGACACGTTTCAGGTTACATTTGTGTTATGATTATAAATTATCGGCACAAAGGCTTGGAATTATATGCTACCAAGGGCGACCGCTCCAAGTTACAGCAGAAGCATGTTGAACGTATTAAGTTGATTTTGACACGCCTTAATGCCGCAACATCGGTGCAGATGATGAACTAGCCCAGCTATAACTTTCACCCATTATCAGGCGATCGGCAGGGTTTTTATGCGGTCAAGGTGTCTGTAATTATCGCATTATTTTCCGCTTTGAAGGCGAAAATGCTTATGATGTGGATCAGGGCTTTCTTATAAAAATTGGCAAGGATTAGTAAGTCATACCTTTGTGGTTACCAGACTACAAAATCATGACTACTGCTCCTTGCCAAGGTAAAGCTACCTCTTTTTTTCAATTGCTTCAAAACACCCGTGCCCTTGACAGGCGAGACAACCGGGGTAAAATTCACGATATGGCCTTCGTACTCACAGGCTTGACTCTGGCTCTATGCTGCGGCAAAGACGGTAACCTTTCCCGTTTGCATGGCTCCGGCCACCCGGCGTCACATGGTCAATCGTTTCGACGCACTTTGCTCAGCCACCCAGACTTGGCCGGAGAGTGCGATTTCACGCGCCCAACTGCCGCTGCTGTTGGCTAAGGTCGACGGCGAGGTCTTCGCGCAGGTGCTCTACGCCTGGTTCGGCCTGATTCTTAGCGAGGAGGCCAAGCGCTGGTTCACTTTCGACGGCAAGGAGCTCAGGGGCAGCATTCAGTCGGGCCACCAGCGGGGTGAGGCGTGCGTCTCGGCCCAAGCACACGACTCGGGGCAGATTGTGGGCCAAACCTATTTCAACGGCACCAAGGAAAGCGAGCGGCCAGCCGTGCTTCGACTGCTGAATGACAGCGGGTTGTGCAGTCAGAAGATCACCCTGGATGCCCTTCACCTGACGCCGAAGGCAACCAAAGCCATTGATGGCTCGAAGGGCGTATACCTGATCGGCCTCAAGTCAAACCAAGCACACCTGTACAGGTACTGCCTATGCAAATGCCTGACGAGCAAGGCAGCCTATGAGCGAATCGACGAGCCGCAACGCGGCCACGGACGCATTGACCAGCGTAGCTACGCCTGCCACAGTCTACCAGCCAACGCGTTGGCCGCCCGCTGGCGCAAGGTCGGCATGGGAACCTGCGTCGCCGTTACCCGTACTCGTAATAGTCTAGAAGGTAAACCCATAAGCCAGCAGACGCAGTACTACGTCAGCAACGCCCGTCCTGCTGATCAGAAAGAGGCTGAGGAGCTCTTCGACGCCATCCGCCGACATTGGCTCCTCGAAGTGACGCACCACTACCGGGACGTGACTCTGGCCGAGGATGACCTGAAAACTAAGAGCCAGCCTGTCAGTAAGATAATGAGCAGTTTGAGGACACTGACAGTCAACTTATTGAAGCGAATGAAGCCGAAGAACATGGCCGCTCAAATCGATAAATTTGCCGATAATTTCAATGCACTAATTCAATTTATGACCCAACAAGTGGTTTTATAAGAAAACCCTGTGATGTGGATTATACAGACTATCACTAAGAAAAGACGAAAAAATCATGGCATTATTTGACCCCGCTCATCCCGGCGCACTCATTCGTGAGACACTCGAAGGCATCTTTGAAGAAACAGGCAAAAAATTAACTGTTGCGGAAGTAGCTGAAGGTTTAGGTACTACTCGCAAAACTTTATCTGCCATTATCAATGGTAAACAGAGCGTCACGCCCGAAATGGCTATCCGCCTGGGTGCGGCATTTCCCAACACCTCTGCGGAATTTTGGCTGACGGTACAGGAAAACTATGACTTGGCAAAGGCTAGGCAAAAAGTAGACATAAGCCGCGTAACCGTATTTTGGCAGCCTGTAGGTTTTTCTTCCCAACCTGCTTAATGTAACTCGTTGGATCGAGTACATCCCTTGCTCGATGCAGTCGGGCATCTTGCCCTAAGGATATAGGCATTTAAAAAGGATGAGTATTAAAAGCGCATTCTCCCTTTAACTATATTTTGGATTTATCATACTTTACCCTATGTGTGGGTATGTTATTTCTTCTAAAACTCATTTCAACATTAGAATATAGGATTCGGCAGAAAATTTACTACGCATATTCCTTCAAAAGTTAATTTTGATGATCACGAGTCTAAAATAATATACCAATTTAATTTTCAACCGATAGTAAACAGTTAAGCCACTAAATTTCTTGATTGTCGCAAATTCAATTATAGTAGATTTGAGAGTGATTAGCCTATAAGCCAGGCAACTTCCTCAGCATTTTGTACAAAAAAAACCTCCAAGTGAACGAATCGGCTTGGAGGAAAAATTTTTTGTAGTGAGGTTGCCGTAGCTACATGAGTTCATTCAAAGAGAACCCTGAAATGAAGAATCCGCAGACTCTTAGTTACGTCCTTGTAACTTACCACTTCATTGTACTCTTTTATGCCCTCAGTCGTTATCTTAAGTTACTTAGAGAGCTTATTTATATCATACATTAAGTACGATCTAGCTCTTTACATAACTATTGAAACTTGTCCTCCGCAAGAATTGCAATATTAAGAAATAAATCTTAGATTTACAATTTCATTTTTTATGGGTAATATATATCTTACTACAAGGTTAGACTATTCTGGCCAATGTCTTACTGAGGTTCCTTCAGAGGTTTTTAAATTCAAAAATCTCAGGAAGCTAAATTTGAGTAATAATAATATTGAATTATTACCAACTGAGCTTTCTAAGCTAAGTAATTTAATATTACTCGATGTATCTCATAATAAAATCTCAGATTTACGTTCAAAATTTTTTGAACTTCAAAAGCTTAAAACTCTAATCATCAGCAAAAATAAAATAAAAAAAATACCAAAACAGATTGGCAGGTTATCAAAACTTGAAAAGCTTTTCTGCTCTGGCAACTTGATTGAAAATTTACCAATAGAAATCGCATTATTGAATAAATTACGGATTTTAAATTTATCTAATAATCCAATAGAGTCTTTCCCTGACCCAATTCTAGGTCTTTCAAACTTGGACACTCTATACATAAATAACTTGAAGCTAAAATCAATACCTATTCAGCAAATTGGTCAAGATCTTCAAAGACTAAAAAGAATTTATTGCTTTAACGCTAGTTTTGAAGCTGACGCTCAGTATGAAAAATATTTTGAATTACTTCAAAGAGAAAAGGGCAATTCTTATAGGTTATTTAAATTATTATCTTCTATGAAAGTTGAGCAAACACCAATAGCAGTTATCAAAAATGATACTGAGAAAAAAGACAATATATTTATATACTATAGCCATAATGAAGAAAAATATAAAAATGAAATAGTTTCTTCTATAGAGGGAATACGGCAAACAGGGCTAGACATTTCTTATTGGGTAGATGACAAGTTGCATTCGGGGGACGATTTCCTTGTGACCATTAAAGAAAAATTGAATAAGGCCAGTATTGCAATTATTATTGTATCAAGGAGCTTTATGGCCTCTGAATTTATTCAAAAAATAGAATTACCTGCTCTATTAGATGCCGCGGCAGAAAAAGGAACAAGATTTTTAATAGTTGTTGCTCAAAAGTGTCATTTCGAAGATACTCCTTTGGGAAAGTATCAAACTGTAAAGCCAAATACTCCTGACAACCCTCTTAATTCAATGACTGATCCTGAGCAAGATTTAGTTTATTACAATTTAATTAAGGATATTAAAAGGAAAATATCAGAAGAATAGCCTAGTATAGCTTTGTTGCACGGCTACTAGTTAGTCAGGACAACTATATTAATTGGGTTTAAAAATTATACTTATAACAAGTTAAATTTATACTTGATTAACACTTATAAGTCATTGAAAGACATGTCAAGAAAGTGGATTAAGATTATAATCAACTTTTATAGAACCATGCAACAAATCGGCTTATATTGTCATTTTACAAAATAGCACCTCATGCATTCCTTAGCAGGTGAGGTTCCCATCGCCAGGTACCTTCCCCCACAAAAAATCCCCCTCTTGAGGCTAGTATACCGCTTTGGTAAAGATCTTTGTATCCTCGTAGGCCCAAAACCCGAAAAGCGGTAGATGACAAGCATGAAAAAAAAGGAAGAGATTGAGCTGATTGGTGTCAAAGAAATTGCCCGCCGGGCCAAGGTGTCCATCGGGACGGTAGACCGGGTACTGCACAACCGAAAAGGGGTATCCGAGGAGACGAAAGAAAAAATCAATCAGATCATTCGGGAGCTCAACTACCAGCCCAACCTGCTGGCCAAGCGCCTGGCCTCCCGCAAAACCTTCCGGCTGGCGACGCTCATTCCGCAGGGCTCCGACGAAACGAGCTTTTGGGACGCGCCCCTGCAGGGCATTGAACAGGCCGCTGCGGAGATTAGTCAGCTCGGCATCATCGTGGATAAGTACTTCTACGACCAGAACTCCATCGACTCCTTTGTGGCGCAAACTGAGGTGATACTGGCTAGTAAGCCCGACGGCATTTTGCTGGCGCCCTCCTTCATGGAGGAGTCGGTACGTTTTACAAGTACCTGCAAAAAACTAAAAATCCCCTACGTGCTCATCGACTCGGACCTGCCCAACCAGGACAGCCTGAGCTACATTGGCCCCAACCTCTACCACAGCGGGTACCTGAGCGCTCACCTGATCAGCTACCTTACCCGACCCGAGGAGAAGGTACTTATTGTGAATATTTCCAAAGAGATCGACGACCACCACCACCTCCTGAAAAAGGAGGAGGGTTTTCGGGCCTACTTCAAAGACCGTCGGGCGGCCGATACGATCCTGAAGGTGGACATTACCCAAACCGATCCGCTATCCGTTGAAAAGTACCTGGCGGCCCAATTTGAAAAGCACGACGACATCAGGGTCGTTTTTGTTACCAACTCGCGGGTGTCCATCGTGGCCCAGTTCCTGGCCAAAGCTAACCGAAAGGCACTGCTGATTGGCTACGACTTTCTGCAAGAAAACCTCGACTACCTTGACAAAGGCCAGATTGATTTTTTGATTTGCCAAAAACCGATGGAGCAGGCCTACAAGGGCGTCATGGCGCTGTACCAGCACCTGGCTTTTTCGGCCCCCGTAGAGAAAATCTGCTTCATGCCCATCGACATCATCACCAAAGAGAACTACAGCTTCTACAAAAACTAGCGTCAGAGCTCCCGGATGCGGATGCGCCGGTACCATACCGGCTCGTGTACGTTATGGTTTTGCAGCGCTATTTTTCCCTTGGCGCGGGGCGTGGCGTAGGGCCATTCCGCAAACTTACTCTGGGCCACCTGGGCCTGCCAGGCGTCGTTTCCGTAGGTATAGTCTACCACTTTTTTGCCGTTGAGGTAGTGCTGCACCTGGTTGTTTTGCACCACGATCCGGCCTTTGTTCCAGGTACCGGCGGGCTTGGCGGCCGTAGCATCCGTGGGCGGGTGCAGGTCGTAGTTGGCCCCCGTTAGCTGGGTAGGTTTCAGTTTCAGCGGCTGCCCGTTGGCATCTACCTGCCGGGGGTTTCCCTGGGCGTCGCGCCAGGCGTAGCCCGTGTCGTCGATGATCTGGTACTCGGGGGCGGAAAAAACGGTGCGCTTGATCTCGGGCTGTTCCAGTACTTTGTACAGCACGCCGCTGTTGCTACCGGTCGGGATCTTAAATTCAAACTCCAGCTCAAAGTTTTCAAACTCCCGATCCGTAACCAGATCACCGCCCGTACCGTCGGGCGTAAGGGTACCTTCTTCTACCCGCCAGCCCGTGGCCGTGGGCTGGTTGTAGCTGTGCCAGCCCTGGGTCGTTTTGCCGTCGAAGAGCGTGATCCATTTGCCGGGGCCCGTCCCGGAGGGTGCTACCATCGCCAGCGCCGGTACCAGCAGTGTGCTCATCAACCCCAGACGCATTTTCTTGCTTCGCATGTTTATGTACTTTTTTGGGTAAGTAAATTTTGGTAAATTTCTATTCAAAAATGTTTGTAAAGTACCTCCTGGCTTTCGAAACTTCAAGCAAACGTTCTTGTTTCAGCGAAGCTACAAAGACTACTTCTGATCATAAAGTACCTACAAATAAAACGACCAAAAAAGTACCCCGGTAGCGCCAGGGTACTTTCTGTTTATCCACCTTAACTATGTATTGTTGAACGAGCGATGCTTGCTAACTGTCGGAATGTTGCGGGGCCCAGTAGGTGCAGTAGGCCGTGGTGTACACGGGGCCTTTGAAGAGCTGGCAAGTACCACAGGCCTTGCCGTTTTGGGGCGGCAGCCACAGTTGGCAATTGCCGCAGCGCGAGTCGGCAATGGGCGAGGATTCGACGTACCCCAGTTGCTTACGGGCGGCCAGGTCTTTTTCGGTAAGGCCCGAGAAATCTTCGCACGGGTCCAGGGGTACTTGGGAGGTGGCTTCCTGCGAGGCTTCTTTCTTCTGGCAGCTACTGGCCAGCAGAGCGGCGGCCGTCAGGGAGGTACTTGCTCCCAGCGAACGGATCAAAAAAAGACGTCTTGAAAAAATGGTATTCTTCGACATATTAAATCAGTAAAGGTACTTACTCCCAGGACTGAACGATCTCCCGGATGGCTTCTTGCACGGGCGGACTGGCGTGGGCCTGTAGCGCCAGGAGCGAGCGCTTCAGCCGAGGGTCAGGCGGGGTTTTGGAGTCGGATTTTTTCTGGTAGTTGCCCAGGCCTTGCAAAGCCGCCAGCTGCCAGGAATTCTGCCCGTCGGAAGCGGGCAGCAAGGCCATCAGGCGGGCCAGCTCGCCTTCGCGATTCCGGGAGCTGACGACGTAGGCCAAGTCCTCCACGAATTTTTTCCGGCCCGGTACTTCTTCTTGAAAGAAAGTACCCCGCTCCACGAGCCGCTGCAGCATTTCCGGCGACGAGCCCGCTTCCGAGCTCAGCAGCGCCATCCGAAACCAGGGATCATCGCCCCGCTTTTCCGCGATGGCGGCCAGGGCAGGAAGTACCTGCCGGGCCGGAAACTCGCCCAGGCTCAAAGCCGCCTGCAAAACTACCCGCGCGGAAGGGTCGTCGGCTTTTTTCAGCAAGGCGGGCAGGCAGTCGGGAAAGCGTTCGGCCAGGATAATCGCGTGCTCCCGCAGGCCGGGATGCGGATCGTCGAGGGCTTGCTTCACCAGCTCCGCCGACAAAGTACCCAGGCCTTCCAGCGTGTAGAGTGCGTGCAGCCTTACGCGGGGATCAGCGTGGGTACGGAATAGCTCCGCCACGGCAGGTACCACGGAGCGGTCCCGCCGCTCCAGCAACAGACGCTGGGCCTGCAGCCGCCACCACTGGCTCGGGTGTGCCAGCAGCGCTATGTAGTCAGCAGGTACTTGTTTGGATAAGTCCGCCGTTAGTTTGTCCTGGGCTTTAGGATTCTTAGGCTTGATGCGGTAAATACGCCCGTGCTGCTTGCCGTAATCAAAATCCATGTCCTCTTTCAGATCATCGGGAATGGAGACCGGCGTCTCGATGTGCTGCAGGTACATATCGAGTACGTACAAGTACCCGTCGGGACCCACGCTGAAATTCACGGGCCGAAACCAGGGATCGTTCGAGGCCATGAATTCCCGGTTCTGGTCGGAAGCGGCGCGTTGGCTGTGGTAGTACACGCTGTCGTCGGCCAGGCTCAGCACGGCCCGGTGCACCAGACTACCGGCCACGTCGCCGACGAAGATATTGCCGTAAAAACCCTCCGGAAAGGTGTGCCCGCCGTAATGGGTACCTCCCGACGCCCCGGTGAAATGGCCGTCGGCGTACTCTTTCCGGTCCAGGCCCTGCTCGGCGTACTGCTCCTGCCGGCGGCGGGTACGTTCGGCCCGCCAGTAGGGCGGCGGGGTACGCTGGTACATAATACCCGCCGGATCGCCGATGTTCTTCACGCCTTTGGTAGAAGGCAGGTGGTTGTGCCGGTGCAGGTAGCGCCACGGAATCACGGCCTGCTGCAGGTACAGGGTGTTTTGGGTCACGAAGCGGTGGTTCCAGTCGTTGAGCGCTTGCCCAAACTGCGCCGGGCCCGTTTCTACCTCAAACTGGTCGCGGTCGAGCCGGAAGCGAAAATCACCGCCTTTGACCGACAGCGCCGGGGTACCTGGCTGACGCCGGTAGGTAATCTCCCCGGCCTGCCCGTGGTTGGACGCGTAGATCCAGTTGTCGATGCCGTAGCGCAGGTTAGTAATCTGGACCTCGGAGTTGTCTTTGAAAAAACCCGTGAAAAGTACCTCCTTGACGTCGGCCCGGAAATCGCCGGTAGTATCTTTCATGAAGAAGATATCCGGTGCCGCCGTAACCAGCAACCCGCCCTGGTAGGGCAAAATGCTCGTACCTTCCGAAAGGCTATCCGCAAAGATCGTGGACTGGTCGATGCGCCCGTCGCCGTCGGTATCGATCAGTCGCCGGATGCGCCCGGTTCCCTGGCCTTCGGCTGGCTTGTAGGGGTAGTCGGGCATTTCGATCACGAAGATATTCCCCTCCGCGTCGAAAACCATCTCCACGGGGTTCGTGACCAGGGGCTCCGCAGCAAAAAGCTCCACCGTAAAATCGGGGTCCAAATCAAAGCTTTCCAACGCTTCTTCGGGCGTCAGGGGGCCGTGGTACCGCTTCTCGGAGCAGGACGAAGCCAGTAGGGTACTTAGTACAAAAAGCGAAACAACGAGGCGATGCATAAATACAACAAGGGCTAAAATGGGTATAGGTACTTGGGGTTAGGGCTGCGCAAAAGGGTTGGGGATTTTTACCAAATCCTGAATCTCCTTGCCGTCGTGATCGAACCGGGCCAGGGTATAAACCGCCCCATCGGCTCCCACCGTCACGGAGTTGACGTAGGTAGGCCGGGAGCCATCGGGGTAGAAGATGGGGCCGTGGTCCTGGTAGGTACCTGACGGAATATGGTAGGTGACCAAATGCAGGTTTTCCAGCCCTTTGGCGGCGCCTTTGGCAATTTCCTCGGCTCCCTTTACACGCTTTCCGTCAATGTAGATGGGCCCGCCGGTGAGGTAGTAGATGGTCTGGCCGTCGGGCCCCGGCTGGAAGCCCAGGTACCCGTAGCTGAACTGATCAAACATGCCGCTCTTTTGGGAAGGCTCCGAAGCAAGGCGCTCCACGATTTCGATTTTGCGGGCACGCGGGTCGAAACGGAACAGGTACCCCGAGTTGCCATGTACCCCGTAGGCTACCTGCTCGGGCGCATACCAGAATATCTTGCGCCAGTTGTAGCCCATGCTGCCGGGCCGCGTGGGGTCGTACTTGCCGAAGTAGTCGAGCCGTAGGTCCAGTTCGGGTACTTTTTCCAGGCTCGGGCTACCCGGACCGTACGAAAGAATATCCCCCTCGCCCGTCGACAGGTACACCAGGCCGTCGCGGGGGTCCACAAATAGAGAGCGGCAAATGACGCGGTAATCCTCCCCTACTTCGCCGGCCTCGCCGCGGCCGCAGGTCAGGCCCAGGTTTTTCAGCTCACCCGTAGCCAGATTATAGTCCAGAAAGTACCCTAGCGGCCAGGTGAGGGCGTAAATATGCTCCCGTTCCCGATCAAGGGTCATGGTCAGGAGCCCCTCCCCTTCCGGCACCAGGGCCAGGTCGTCAAACTCGCCCGTGGCGAGGTCGTACGAAACAATATGCCCGCCAGGGTACAGCTGGTAGCCGTCGGGGGCGTTTTCGGGCAGGCGCTCCATGCCGTCGATCATCTGGTAGTAGCCCACGTGCGTGCCAAAGTACAGCTTGCCGTTGTGCTCATAAAACCGAACGTGGCTTTTGCCCTGCGGGATGGCTTTCAGGTCTTTTTCGCCGCAAATTTCCGTCAGGTCGGCCAGGAAGGTGGTTTGGTCCGTCAGCGGATCGTACACGTGCATTTGCCCGCCGATCTGGTGCGACTCCGAGCACAGTACGTAGTAGATTTTCCCATCACTGGCGGCCGTGATGGCGTTGTAGGTGTCGTGGGCTAATGCAAAACCCGAATAGTAAGGCGTAGCAACCAAGGCTTGTTTGGCAGGTACTTCCTGCGTATCTACTTCGTATGGTTGGGATTGTATCATCTTTTAAAAACAGGTTGGGTACTTTAAACAAAATGGGGTAATCAGAGCCGGAATAACTTTTTCGCGTTCTCGTACAGAATTTTTCTTTCAATGGCCTTCGTGGGCGCGAGTCTACGAATCGCCGCGATGGTTTGGGCTCCCTGGCAGTTGGGTCCGTGCCCGAACGCATCCAGGCAATCACTCCCGTACAGGAGCTTGTCCTGGTGGCGCTCCAGGAAGCCCCGCGCGTGCTCCTCATCGCGCAGCAGGGCGTTCAGGCCCGACCCGGCCGACATATCACCGTACAGGTTGGGGTACTTGCTGAGCAGGCGGTCGGTCAGGCCCCCGGCCGTTACCTTGGCTTTGGGATACAGTACGTTTTGGTCCTGATGGTTTTTGTCAATGTTGGCCCACCAGGTTTGGGCGTGCCCGATAAAATTCACCTGGGGGTACTTTTCCAGCATGGTATGAAAGCGGTAGAAATCGTAGTTGTACATGGTGTACTGCCAGTGCATCAGCACGGGTACCCGGTAGGTTTGGGCTAGCTCGTAGATCCGCTGCATTTCGGGCGCATCGCACTCGAGGCCAAACTTGGACTCACCGATAATGGGCGCTCCCAGCTTGAGGTACTTTTCAATTTCCTGCACGGCCTCCGGCAAATCAGGTACTTCGTTTGCGCCAAAGGTGAACTGCCCGGGGTACTTTTGGGCCAGGCCGTAGCAGGCTTCGTTGCCACTGCACTTGGCCTGTAAGCCGTTGGAAATTCCTTTGTGCGTAGAAAAACCAAAGGCGGGAGTACCAGCGGGCAGCAAAAAGGTAGTGGTGACGCCCATGGCCTGCTGGTGCGCGATCAGCTGCTCGTGGGTCCGGCCCATGTAGTCGGTATGCTGGTGAATGTCGATGATGGGTTCAGCCTGAGTTCCTTCCCGCTTTTCAAAGGGTAGTTTGAAGGTAGCTCCGGCCAGCATTAGACTGGTGCTGGCTAAAAAGCCCCGGCGCGTGAGGAAGGACGACGATTTCTCTGTATTCATGGTGTAATCGGGTGGGTTAATGGGTAGGTACTCCGGCCTTTTGCGCTACTTTCACAATTTCAGCTAAAATGGTTGCCTCGATGGACGCCTGCCAGGGCGCGGGTAGTCCGTACACCATCTGGGACGTAGCCCCTTCGTAGCCTCCTTCCTGCAACACGGTGGCCGAAGGAATGTACCCCATCACGTCGTTGGAGTAGGCCATCACAAAGGTACCTGGACCCAACAGTTGCTTGATCTTGATCGCGTACTCCACCACCACTTCGCCCCCCAGGCTCACCAGGGGTTGGTCGCCCAGCCGCCATACCTGGATCGGGTAAGGGTAGTTTGTTTGGAAAGTCTCTCCTTTTTTGAGGTTCGTCCGCATCCGGTTGGCCCAGCGCTTGTAGTACTCCACCGAGGTGGAGCTAGCCAGCTGGGTCAGTTCTTCCTCGGTGGGAGCCTTAGCCAGCGCCAGGTCTACCTCCGAATACGCCATCGCCAACGTGGGCGCTAGCGGCCGCATGGGGTCTTCCAGCACGCGCTCCACGGCGGCGGCCAGTTCGCGGCCGTACTGCCGCGCCAGGGGCACGGTGTGGCGGGGCAATGGATTCTGGTCTCCGGCGGCTCCCTGAAAAAACATCGCCAAGGTACCCGGATGCGCCTTTTCAAGCTCCAGCTGGGCAAAACCCACGTAGTCGCCCGACCACTGGTAGAGGTCCAGCACCACGGGGTGGCAGGCGTAGCCAAAGGCCACGGCCTTCAGCTCGCCTTTGGCACCAAGTACCTTCAATACCGGCACGGCGTAGTCGTTGGGGCCTCGTAGCTCCGGCACCCGCGCCAGGGTAGCGGCATTGTTGTTGCGCCGGTTTACCTGAAACCGCGTCACGCCGCTTTCGGCGTGGAGGGTTACGGGCTCCAGGGTACGCAGCGCCTGCCCTACCAGCGCCACAAGCTGGTCTTCCAGCAGGCGGGAGTAGCGGCTGATGCGGCGGCGCTGCTCGTCGTCCAGCGGGTAGATGTCCGAGAGGGCATTTTCCAGCACGGGTCCCGAGTGCGTATGCGATGAGTTCAGAATCACCTGTGCCTTCGTCAACGCAAAACGCGCCTGCAACCGCGCCCGGATCGTGTCCGAGACGCCCTTGGGAAAGCCCAGCAGGTCGGTCGTGACTAGCACGGCCCGCTGGCCGGTGGCATCTTCCAGCACCAGTACCTTGGCCCACAGGTCGTGAAGTACCCCCTCCGAGGGGCGGCTACGCACGGCAAAGCCCGCCATCCAAAGGGATTCTTTGGGCGTAATGACGGCCCGCGCTACGCCCGCCTTCCAACCCCCAGGTACCTGAGCCTCGGCCGGACAGGTACCTACAAGTACCCAAAGCAGCGCCAAACTGAGCGCTAAAAACGTAGCTCGTTTTCTCATTTCTGGCTGGTACTTTTAAGCTGCTCCGCGTTTTTGTGTATTTTCACTATAGCCGAAGCGATGGCTTCCATGTCCGAGCGGCTACCCAGCAGCATGTTTTGCGTAAACCACACGGCTTCGCGGCACAGCTGGTTGTTTTGGGGGCAGTGGTTGCGCTCGTTGTACTTTTTTATATCCAATAACTCTTTGGGATAAACCGCCTGATAGGCCTTGGTCGCGAAGGTATCTTGCAGGAAAGGCTGGGTGTTCAGCACGGTGTAGCCGCTGGAGCAAGGTACCCCTTCGGCGCGCAGCGCTTTCAGAAACCCATCGCGTGACAACCCCTTGAAACCATCCGCCTTGTACCGAAACGGAAAGAGGTGGAACGCCCCCCGGGTGACGTTGTCGTAGAGCCGGTACGGCACTATACCCGGAATATCCTTGATCATGGACTTGAGGTATTCCGCGTTTTCGTGGCGGGTGGTCGTCTGGGCGTCCAGGCGTTTGAGCTGCGCCAGGCCGATGGCCGCCTGGTACTCCGTGAAGCGCAGCTTGGTGCCCTGCATCACACTCCCGGCTCCTACCGCACCCACGGCGGTACCGTAGGGGTTGCCAAAGTTGGTATAGGAAAAGCAGCGGTCCATGAAAGCGTCGTCGTTGCTCACCACCGCGCCACCTTCGCCGATGGCCAGGTTCTTGGAATTCTGAAAACTAAAGCAGCCCGCGTGGCCAAGGCTGCCTACTTTCTGCTTTTTGTATTCGGCCAAATGCGCCTGGCAGGCGTCTTCGATCACCACCAGGTTGTGTTTTTTGGCAATGGCCAGGATCGGGTCCATGTCGCAGGGGAGCCCCAGGATGTGTACCGGCACAATGGCTTTGGTGCGGGAGGTAATTTTGGCTTCGATCTTTTTGGGGTCCATCTGAAAAGTCTCCGGATCGACGTCCACAAACACCGGCAACGCGCCGTTGGAAAGTACCGCCGTGACGGTAGCAATAAACGTGTAGGGCGGCACCAGTACCTCGTCGCCCGCCTGAATGTGGAGCTGAGATAGGGCGGTCACCAGGGCATTGGTGCCGTTCACTACCGCCAGGCAGCGCTGGGTACCTACGGCACTGGCCCATTCCTTTTCAAACTCCGTCACGACGTTGGCGCGCGACCACACCCCACTCCGAACGACCTCCAGCAGGCGTTTTTCGTCCGTTTCGGGGTTCCACTGCGGCCATTTCGGCCACTGTAGTTCGCTCCAGGCCGACGGCCCACCCAGCAACGCGGGCTGCGGGGTCGTTTCCAGCGCTTTGGCCAGTACCGGAGCGGACAAGCCCGAGGCCACGACGGTTCCCAGACCCGCCAGGGCATTTCGTTTGATAAACTCCCGACGGGAGACGTGATTCTTCAGGGTACTTTTCATGCGGCAAAAAGGATCATGGGTTTTATTCGGTAATGGTAATGTCTACGTGTTTCACCACTTCTTTTCGTTGGTCAATGTTGGCATTCTGGGCCACGAAGGTGGCTTTATAGGTACCGGGTCGGGTGTAGGTATAGGTGTAGCTTTCCAGCCGCGCGCCGGTATTGCCCTTGATGCCCACGGGGCGGTCGGGGCCCAGGGTTACGTTCTCCCAGGGGAGGGGCGCACTGATGGCCCAGATCTCCGAGGCCGGGTCGCTGCCCGTGCTGTTTTCGTTAGCCAGAAAGGTCACGCGGGCCGTGGTGGCCGACGAGCGCGCCGCCGAAGTACCTACCAGCCGCAGCCCCGCCGTGAACATATCGGCCGCCGTCACAGTACCGATGGCCGTGGTACTTTGCAGCGTCAGGCCCTGAATCATCCAGGTGCGGGCGGCCCCGTGGTCGGCCTGCGGTTTGGTAGTATACTTAAAAGCTACGTAAAGGGGCTTCCCAGGTACCATCAAATCCGAAATGCTTTTGGCCGTGGAGCTGGTAAACGAAGCCGAGGTACCCAGGGTGAATCGCGACGTGATGTCGGTCCAGCTGGCGGCTTGAACGCTGGCCGGATCGGCGTAGTTTCCGTTGAAATCCGACGAAGCCAGTACAGACAGCTGATTGGCCTGGGTACCTCCGGTGACCGCCGACGTAAACGTCAGGGTACCTCCCGTGGCTTTCTCGGTCCGGCCTTCCTTCTTTTCGTATTGTTTCAGCGGCTCTCCCGAATAGAACGAGATCAGCCCGGCATCACCCGCAAACTGAAACGTGACCGGCCGCCCGGCTTGTAAGGTACCGGTAACCGCAGGTACCTCGAAGTCCGGCGTGCCGCCGTTTACGTCTAATTCATTTTGGCAGGAGGCCAACCCCAAAGCGGCCCCTACTAGGCAACAGAGTATGCGTTTCATATCTAAAATTCGTTTAAATCTGATTTATACTTAGTTCCAGCCTTCATTTTGCGTCATGGCCCGGTTGAGGGTTAGCTCGCGGGTGGGAATGGGCCAGATGACATGGCGCTCCGTCACGTCCCGAAACCGCTGCAGGTAGCTGGGATTTCCCACATCCTGCGCAATCCTATCGGCCACTTCGTGCAGCGCCTGCACAAAAATGCCCCAGCGGATCAAGTCGTGTCGGCGCAGCCCTTCGGTATTGAGCTCCCGCAGGCGTTCCTCCTGCAAAAACCACAGAAAACTACCCTTGGAAGCCGTAGCCGAAGCGGGTACGTCGGCGTCGGTGGGAGTATACACAGTAGCGGTAGCCGTGGCTCCACTGCCACCCCCACCACTCAGGGTAATCGTGGGCGCGGAAGTATAACTACCCGTTTTGGCCCCAATGACGGCATCCGGCGCAAACACCAGGCCCGTCACGCGGCCGCCCTCTACCGTAGCCGTGGCCACGGCTCCGCCCGTGCCGCTAAAGGTCACCGTCGGGGCCGAAGTATAGCCGCTCCCGCCGTTGGTGATGGTCACCTCCTTGATGCCCTTCGACCACGCCCGGCGCCGCACCAGATTCACGGCCTCTACGGCTTCGGCGGTAGGCCCGTTGAGGTGATTCACCGCCTCGGCGTACATCAGGAGTACGTCGGCAAAGCGCAGGATCGGCCAGTTCTGAGGGCTGGTATTGGCATTCTGGGGCAAAAGCGTTTCGTACTCGCGGCGGTACTTGCCGGTATTGATCAGGTACACCCCCGCGCGGGTGGGGGGATCCACGAAGGTTTTGGCTCCGCGCTCACCGGTGGTATTATATCTAAAATTAGGAATACTCCAAGGCTTGCGCAGGTCACCATTTTCGAAGGCGTCGTACAGCTTGCCGGTTACGTTCAGGTAGGCCACCGAGGTACCCGTATTGGGGTTGGAAGAGGCCGGGGCGTTGATCCGGGCGTTGTTGCCGGACATGGAATAGGCGTCGGCGCCGTTACCCCAAAACTCCGCTTCCCAGATACTCTCCCTGATGTCGTACTCATCGCGGGCAATTTTGATGAAAATATCGGCATAGCTGGGGTTGAGCTGGTGACCCGCCGTGGCGTCATCGATCACCATTTTGGCCCATTTTCGCGCGTCTTCGTACTTGCTTTCGTCCCGCACCGGCTGGCCTGCCATGTGCAGGCACACCCGCGCCAGTAGGCCCCGCACCGCCGACTTACTCACCCGACTGCCATGCCCGTAGGTACTGATGGGCGCCACCAGCGCCTCGGCCTGCTCCATGTCCCGGAGCACTGCGTCGTACACTTCCTTAGCCGAAGACCGGGCTACGTCTACCGCCTCCACCGAGGCCGTAGGCTCCAGCAGGAGCGGTACTCCTCCAAAGCTTTGCACTAGCAAGAAGTGGTAATACCCCCGCAAGAAAAGCGCTTGCCCGCGCACCCGGTCCCTGATTTCCTGCCGGATGGACGCGTTGTTGTCGATGTTCTTCAGCAACAAATTGGCGCGCGCAATGCCGCTGTAGCAGCCGTTCCAGTAGCCTTCGATGGTACTGTTGGTGGCGGTGTAGTCGTAGGTGAAGGGGTAGTTGATCAGCGTTGCGCGGTTGATGTACGACTCGTCGCCTTCGAAGCCGTTGAGGTACACGATCCCGCCCCGATAAAGATTATTGTGGCTCAGGATGTTGTAAACACCCGCCAGGGCGGCTTCCAGCTCCGCTTCGGTGTTATAGTAGTTGGCCGGAGCCAGGAAGTCCGTCGGGGTTGTTTCCAGAAAATCCTCACAGGAACTCAGGGTGAAGAGTACGGTCAGTATCAAGAGTATCTTTTTCATTGTTGTTGCTCGGTGAATGGTTGTCTTCCTAAAAAGTGGCGTTGAGGCCAAACAGCACGGTACGCGCCTGCGGGTAGGCCGAGAAATCGAAGCCCGGCGTTAGCACCGAGTTGCGGGCCGATACCTCGGGGTCCATGCCGGAGTACCTGGTCCAGGTCAGCAGGTTTTGGGCAGACATCGTCAGGCTGAGATTGGCAATCGAAAGCTTACTCACGATCCGCTGCGGAATGCTGTAGCTCAGCGCCAGGGTTTTGAGCCGCAGGTACGACCCGTCCTCAAGTACCCGCGACGAATGGTACCCGATGGGGCCCTGTCCGCCCGCCCGGTAGTTGGCGTTGGTTTGGTTTTCGGGCGACCAGCGGTTCACGTAGCTGGCAAACTGGTTCATCTCGTGGCGGCCGTTGCTGTTGCCTTCGAAGGTCAGGCGGTTGGCGTTGTAGATCTGGTTGCCGTAGGACCACTGAAAGAAAGCATCCAGGCTAAATCCTTTGTAGGTAAAACTGTTGGAAAAACCACCCGTATGAATAGGCTGTCCGCGGCCAATCACAATCATGTCCAGGCTGTTCACAACGCCGTCGCCGTTGGTATCCTGGTACTTGATGTCGCCGGGCTGGATGGCCGTCCGGGCGTTGCCGTTGGTGGGTAGCTCGTTGCGAAGTACGTACACGCCGGGGGCCGGATTGAGGAAATCCTCGTACTGGTACACGCCGTCAAACACGTAGCCGTAAAACATCCCGGCGGGCTGGCCGATGGCGGAGACATACAGCGGCGCAGAAAATTGGGATTCAAACGAAACGGAATTTTGCAGGAGCTGCTGGCCCTCGGTCAGCTCCAGGATCTGGTTTTTGTTGAAGCTGATGTTGAAATTGCTCCGCCAGCTAAAATCCTTTTTGGCCATATTGACCGTGAACAGACTCAGCTCAATTCCCTCGTTTTTTAGTTTACCAATGTTTTTAAAAGCCGACGAAAAACCCGAGCTCGTGGGTAGGTCGGCCCGCAGCAGCAAGTCGTTGGTTATTTTTTGGTACAAATCCACCGTCAGCTCCACGCGGTTCCGGAACAGCCCCAGGTCGTAGCCCAGGTCCATCTGAGCCGTTTTCTCCCAGCGCAGGTTTTGGTTGGCCATGTTGGCGGGGTTGATGGCCGAGGTAGGTGTGCCGTTGTTATAGGAATAGCCGTTGATGGTTTGGCTGAGCCGCTCCGTCCAGTCGAAGTCACCCACGCGGTTGTTGCCCGTTACGCCGTAGCTGAAGCGCAGTTTGGAGTTGGATATAAGGGTACTTGATTTCAGGAAATCCTCGTTGGACATGTTCCAGGCCACGGCTGCCGACGGAAAGTACCCCCAGCGGTTCTGGGGCGCAAACTTGGAGGAGCCGTCGCCGCGGAAGGTCACCGTGAGCAGGTACTTGGACTGGTGGTTAAAATTGGCCCGACCGAAAAACGATGCCAGCGTGTTGGCACTTGAGTAGGCTGTGCCCGAGTAAGGTACCCCTTCGTCCAGGCCGTTCATGATGAGCCCCTCGTTGGGTAGGTTCTGCGCGGCAAAGCCATAGCCTTCGGTTTTGGTACTTTGCAACGAAAAGCCGCCTACTACGTTTAAGGTGTTTTGCGCGTTGAGCTCCTTGTGGTAGGTCAGGGTATTTTCGCTGGACCACACGTTGATCTCGCCGTAGCTCACCGAGCCATTGACGCCGCGCACGTTGTTGGGGTTGAGGGGGCTGCCCTGGGGCGTGTTGCTGTTGTAGTAGCGGTCGGCGCGGTTGATGCGGCTATTGGTAATACCGGTGAGCCGGAGCGTGAGGGCATCGGTGATGGCATAGCTCAGGTACCCGTTGGCCGAAAAATCCGTCGACACGTCTTTGGTATAATCATTCTGGACGGTTACCAGGGGGTTCAGGCGCACGTCGGAGGCGGTGATGTTGGCCGGGTCGGCGATTTCATCCACCAGATCAAACTCACTGCCCGACAAAGGCCGGTACGCCCACACCCGAAACCACAGGTAGGTGGAGATGGAGGAAGAGCCCGGATTGGACGCCACGGGCTGGCCGAAAGTATTGAGCTTGCTGTAATTGACGGTCACGCCCGTTTTTACTTTATCGTTGATGGTCTGGTCCAGCGTGAAGCGGCCCTGGTACCGGCCGTAGTTGGTATTGATCACCACGCCCTGCTGGTCCACCACCGAGCCCGAAAGCGAGTACTGCGTTTTGTCAGTACCGCCCCGGATGGCCAGGTTGTTGATGGTCATGCCGCCGCGCCGAAGTACCTGGTCCTGCCAGTCTACGGCGGGCTCGTTGCGGTACGTCTCCAGGGTGCGCCCTTCGGTAAAGTACCTTTCGGCGGTGATCTCGGGACGGCGCTCGTACTGGTACTTGATGAATTCGTAGGGATTCATCATGTCAATGGTTTTACGTACCTCCTGAAATCCGTAGGAGGTATTCAGCGTCACGACGGGCCGCCCGCTCTTGCCACGCTTGGTCTCGATCACGATCACGCCGTTGGCCGCCCGGGAGCCGTAAATGGCCGTGGCGGAGGCATCCTTCAGGATGTTCATGGATTCAATTTCTTCCGGATTGATGGCCGCCGCATTGGGGTTCTCGACCGGGAAGCCGTCGATGACGTACAGGGGCGAATTATTCTGCGTGAGCGAGTTAGCGCCCCGAATGATGATGTTGGGGGCCGAGCCCGGCTGGCCGTCGTTGGCCGATACCTGCACGCCCGCTACGCGCCCGGCCAGGGCGTCAGAGAAGGAAGTGACAGGCGCTTTCACGAGCTCATCTACCCTCACCTGCCCCACCGAGCCGGTCAGGTCGGTTTTCCGTACCGACCCGTACCCAACTACCACCACTTCGTTGAGGTTGGCGTCGCCGGGCTTCAGGCTCACCTGCAGGGTACTTCGGTTCCCCACGGCTTCCTCGTAGGTTTCGTAGCCTACGAAGGAAAACACCAGAATATCCTCGGGCCGGGCGGAAAGCCTGAACGCGCCGTCCTTGTCGGTGGAGGTACCCGTCAATGTACCCTTAATCAGGATGTTGGTGCCGGGAATGGCCTCTTTACTTTGAGCGTCCAGAACGCTCCCCGTTATTTCTCGTGCTTCCTGGGCGAAGGCCGTGCTGCACCTCAGGAACATTAGCGTTGCCAGCAAAAGGGCAAAGAATCTTGGACATCGGGAGTTTTGCATAGAAGTAGTCGATAGTAGTACTAGGTTAATTGGTCAAGTAATTGGTATAAAAACGTAACGTGTACGTACACGTTACGAACGCAAATAAAAGGTGGCGCTAACCGGCGGTTTTTGCTTTTCCCAGCACACTTTCGATACTCACGGTCTTTCCTCCTCGGCGCTTGCTTTCGTCGGCCGCTTCCATGAAAGCAAAAATTTCCAGCGTTTCCGTCGCCGCGACCGGCGACACGCCCGTTTCAAAGTACCCAATGATTTCCCTGAGCAACGGCTCGTAGCCGCCGTACGGCCCCAGCACCACCGCGCCCCCTTCGGTGTAGACGGTACCTCCGTAGCCATTTTTGCCCGTGCGGGTACCTCGGAAAGTACCCACCCGGCCGTCGGCCCAGGTACCTACCACCACGTCCGTGCCTTCCGTATGTACCCGCACTACCTCCCGGCAGCCGGTACCCATCGCCGCAAAAAGCATTTCAACGCCGTGTACGCCGTACCAAAACAAATCCGGGTGCGTTTTTTCGAGCGTAGCCGGACTGAACGTATCGGCTCCCACTACCTCTTTTTTATTCACCTGGTCCAGGCCCTGGATGTACCGCAGCGACGAGGCCGAGAAGACGGGGATTTTGTGCTGGGCCGCCAGGTTAAAGAGGGCCATGGCGTCGGCCAGGGAGGCGGCGATAGGTTTGTCGATAAAGACGCGCTTGCCGGCTTGGAGTACCTGCCGGGCCTGCTCCAGGTGCCGCCGCCCGTCGTTGGTTTCGAGCAGTACGACGTCCACTTTTGTCAAAAGTACCTCGATCGACTCCACAATTTCGACGTTCCGCTTTTTCACTTCTTCCACGTAGCCGGGGATGCGCTTTACGCTCGTCTCGATGTCGTGGCTGCCGTGCGGGTAGGCCGCTACTACCCGGTAGCCCCGGTACTCCGGCTTGGCGTCAGCCGCGTTAAGTACCTTGGTAAAAGCCACGCTATGCGAGGTATCAAGGCCAATGATACCAATGCGCTTACCCTGCTCCGCCCCGGCCAGCGAAGAGATGGAATAGGTACCCAATGCCAGGGTACCCAGGGCGGTACGTTGCAGGAAGGCTCGGCGGTCAAGGGAGGTACTTTTCATGGACAAACTACCTAGTTGAAGTTAGGAGATAAACGCGCATTGAGTTTAACGTTAACGTACACGTAAAAGTAAACGACATTTATTAAAGGCACAACTATTCGGCAAATAATTTCCATAAAATTTTAGGTAATCAGCAAAACGCCGTTATTTATTTAGGGTAATAGCCTTTCGGCAAAATTAATCACAACTTCGCCCTGGCAGCCTTCTGTTTCGCCGCGGGGGGGGACTTGGCGGCCAAAAAAAACGAAAAGAGGTGTACGGTTTAACCGACCAGGGTACCTTTACAAAAAAGGGAAAACAGCCTGCGTGCTTACCTTCAACGACCTTCTCACGGCTATTTTATCCATAAAAAAAGCAACGGCCCTGAATGCTCCTAGCCGTTGCTTTGCTGTCGGTGTTTTTTTACTCCTTCCTATCTCGGGTAGGAATTCCGGTGGTTGGCCATCTTCATCGTTTGGCGATGATGGCAAAGCGCTCCCCGGCGCTATCCTCGCCCGTCACCGTGATAGCATCGCCTTTTATCTTGGCAAACTGCTCGCCTTCGTAAGCCAAAAAGACCTCGCTTCCGTTTTCGGTCAAGATTACTCCCTCTACGTCGTACGCCATGAAGTCGTCATTCGTGGATTTCTGCCGGATGTCGAGCTGGATGTCGACGGTCGTTTCCGTTTTTCGGGTGATCCGGACACTGCCCTTCAGATCGGTATCTTTGGCCGGGATGGTGCGGCCGTCGTAGAAGAGCTCCGAGAAAACGTAGGTACTGGCTACCCGGGTAGCCAGGTCGGGGGCGGGGTCTTTTTCTTTCTTGCAAGAGCTCAGCAGCGCGGTGGCGGCCCACAGCAGTAGCAGGGTAAAGCGTACATTTTTCATGGCTTAGTAAAATAGTTTGGGTGAAAATAAAAAGGTACTTAGCGCCGGGCAGCTGGGCCGTCTGGCTGACACAAAAGTACCCTCCACCCCAGGGACATCCAAGTACCCTCCGTACCAACCCCCCGAGAAGCCCGGCGAATTGGTACTTTGACCGCCTGAATTGCGCTAAGTAGTGGGCAACTAATTAACAGTTGACTTGATTTACTCTCGCTTTTTAGAAAAGACATAGCTCAGGACCACTGCTCTCAAAAAGCCATATAATTTTATTAAAATCCAGAGTCCAATCACAAGGGTGGCAAGTTTGCAGGCAACAGGTTGCGAAAACCAATACAAAATGCCGAAGACAAGGCCAAAAGCCAGTAATTTCAGCCCGATAAAGCGCCAGTTTGACGGGCTTTTTTCGCTTCTAAAGGCCCTGTAGGCTTGTTCAAAGGAGGGTTGTTCGGTTGTATCCATTGACCTATAGACGCGCGGTATTTCTTCGGTAATGGTACTGCCTTTTTTAAGTTCATTTCGCAAAGCTACCGCCTTACGCATGGCGTTGGCGTATGCTTGCCCAACCTGCAAAAACTTGTGGCTCTTGATATGGATTTCATCAAACCATTCATTGGGTTTGGTTAGCCCCTGGCTGTCGATATGATAGACGTATTTATACGATGCGGCCGTTTCTATAACCATGTGCTTGAACAGGTACAGCATCGCTTTAATAGAACTGTGCATCTTTTCGGGTTCATAAAACTCCGCATTGCGCATGGCGGTTTCAATCCATTTGCCACTTTGAAGTATTTCATTAAGTGGCCGTTGGTACCAGTATGCTAGTTCGAAAGGCCTTTTAATCAGTATTTGCGGAATGGCATAGTCGTAGCTCTGCGTAAAAATGGGCATTATTTCATATTTAGCACGAAGGCACGCAAAGAGGTAATCGTACTGCCACTGCATGATATTGAGAAAGCCAAAAAATTCTTTGGTCAGGTGTTTGACGCCCGCCCTGATGGCATCGGCTTCTGCTTGCCTGCCTTCTTTCTCAAGATCTATTAAGCCTTGTTTGAAACGCTCAGGAATAGTTTGGGTATAGATGTAGTTGGGGCAGTTCTGCACATTTGTTTCAGTGATACCCTGTACAATGCCCCGGCACATAATTCCAATTTTTTTGTCGCCCAGCAGGTCGTTCCCACCCGCGCTGACCAAAAAGACATCGGGTTTAATAACCGACAGCATATCAATATACTCGCCCTGAAAGAGCATATTATCGAGCCAATCGGCAGCAGAGGCTAGGCTGTAAACGGCGATGTCTTCATTACGATTGATATGGTCAACGATGTCTTGCAAAAAGGGGTGTTCAAACCATGAGTCCCCTTCCGCGACGACCACAATATTGCTTTTCTCTTTCCTAAAATCCTTTTGCATTCTATCCCAAAATAGATCCTGTCGTTTGGCCCGGCTAATTTTGTTGAAAAAGCCTAATCCGCCATCAGCAGCTGTTGAGCGAAAAATACCTCTCTCCGATAAATCTAAAATCTGAATGGCCGTTTCCCGAATGATTGTATCAGGCAGAAGCTTTTGTCGAAGGGCTTTGGTCAGCACTTTTGCGTCCTTCAATTCAAATTCTAATGGTCGGTGTTTGAGTTTTTTAATAAGACCTTTAAGGTATATTTTCATCAAGAAAAGATTAAGTAATACAAAAACTATGATCTTATTTGGACGCGTAGCGGTCGAACATTTCCGGTCCGCCGGGTCAGTAGAAAGAAAAATAGGCTTATGGATGGATCATCCCACTAGCTATTGCTCCGTAAATTAGCCTATAAAGTCAGTCCGGTAGTTGACAAAACTCCTTCATTTTATTGAAGAGAAAGCTAGTAGGATACTTTACGCTCCTATTCACTCATTAATAAGTACCTAAAAGCACAAGGCGGGATTAATGCGGGAATCTTGGCTATAAATATAGCGCACCTATGGCACTTATTCAATACATTATCAATAGCCTAGTCTCGTTGTCCGAGTTAAATATTATTCTACTTCCACATATCATAGAATCAAATCGTCCGGCTACTGTTCTCTAGAGAATACTTTCTTTAAGAAAGAAGACCTTACTACGTTACACTAACCCCTTCCATTAGAGCATTCGTTCTCGCCGAAAACTAGTCATAACGCTTCTTTTGAATAGCTGCTTAGCAGCGAACTAGAAATCAAACCAACAGCCAGAAACCTCTTGATGCCAGGACAAAGTAGACACCAACAAACTGATTATCATCCATTTACAAATCATGCCAATAAAGGTTTACTTGGTGAGTGAATGAGTCTGTAACTATTTTTCTTAAAGCTGTGATCCTTGTTCCCTGTACACTCACGGCGGAAAAGCTTCAAGAGCTAAATCCCTCACCAAAAAGCTTGAGCCGAATCAGTGCCGTAGGCACGCGATGTTTATAGCTAAAAGCCCCCCCAAATCCGTCGGCGTGCCGTTAGGTACGCAAGCCCAACGCTGGTTGCGTACCTGACGGCACGCGGGTTCCCTCCCTACGTCTTCTTTTCTATAAACATCCGACCGCTACGCGGCCACAAAAGTTAGTGGTATGTGAGTTCGTTTGTAAACCCTTCTGAAGCGTAAAGTAGACTCCTTGAATCAAAAGAAGGGAAACCCTACAAGGTACTTTATAAACTAATTCACCTAGCAATAATTGGTACTTTGACCGCCTGAATTGCGCCAAGTACCTTCGTACGTAGAATAACCGCCAGAAACCAAATTTTTACCCACACGAAAGGCCCCTGTACCCACGCCTTCCTCCTCTTCCCAGCCTCGGCAGCAGGGCCGGCCGGGTACCTAAACCGATGAAGTACCTGGCCGCGCGGCGAGGCAGGAAGCAAAAGCATGGCCTGAAACGTAAAAAGTAAAGTCGTATGGATGTTTTGTTGGTTTTTGACGTACCGGCCCTTATATTTGGTATCGTTTTTTTGGAAACGAATGCGCCCCCTCAAGAAAGTACTCTTTATTTTTCGTTAGATCCTTATTCCTAAACCCTTGCACTACGAAACGTTACCGTAGCTGCAATTGACCATCACCGTGCCTGTCTATGAAGGTATCTACTTCTGCGCCTTTTCGAATTATTTATTCCTTATTGGAACACGAATTTCTGGGCTACCTCTTTGAATCCTTTGTAGTACAACTCGACAGCCGGGGTGACCTTACCTTGCAGATCCAAAATATTTCGTATAAAAATGTCAATGAGTTTGCGGCGGGCCTCGACGAGGCTGACTTCGAGCTCGTACGGCTCATCGACGAAATCCAGCAGGACGTCATCCTGCGCAAATTCAATACCCGTAAGCTGTCTCCCGTTGATTTCTTTTTTAAAGTGTATGACGCGCAAAAGGGCGACAAAGTACTTCAGGAAGCCATCGCGGGGTACCTGGAAGGAATCAAAGCGCAAATTCTGGACAACCTGAAAGGCAAGGAAATCTTCGTGATGGGCAACGACGGCAACCCTACCTGGAAGCAGATCTACTGGCAGCCCGAAAAGGCCCAAGTACGGTTTCACTTGGTTCGGAACGAAGAAAATACCCACTACTACCCGACGCTCAAGCACGCCGGACAAAAGCTTGACTTTCAGTATAACGACGGCATCATCATTTGTGACGAACCCGCCTGGCTGGTCGTGAAGGATCAGCTGTACCACTTTGAAGGTAAAGTTGACGGCAAAAAACTCCGCCCCTTTCTCAACAAGCGCTTCATCGTGATTCCGCGGAAGGTGGAGGATCAGTATTACCGTAAATTCGTGCTGCCGCTCATTGCCTCCTACGACGTGAAGGGACGGGGCATCGAAATCCGAAACGAATCGCAACTACCCAGGCCTATTCTAACCCTGACCGAACTCAACTCCAAAGTTTCCTCGGCGCCGGTTTTGTTTGGCCTGGACGAAGATGCCCCCCCCGAAGAAAGCGAGCAGGACGAAGAAAGCGACCTGGCGATTGACCTGTCGTTTCAGTACGGTTCGTTTTCGTTTCACTTCGACAGCTTCGCCCACGACTCCAACGTGAGCCTCGAGAAACGCGACGAAGATTATATTTTTCATAAAATCCGGCGGGACCTGCGGGCCGAACGCCAGCGGATCAACCAGCTGAAAGAATGGGAGCTCGACCTGCGCAAAGGCCGGGTGGTAATGCCCCGCAACCGGGCCTTTGGCTGGATCCAGCGCATGGCTCCTCAACTGGCCGAGCACGGCATCCAGGTGCAGCAGAACGCCAGCGATGCCAAGCGCTACTTTTTGGGGTACTCGTCCCTGGACGTGTCCATTACCGAAGGCCACGATTGGTTCGACATCCAGGCGCGGGTGCGGTTTGGTGAGTACGAGATCCCCTTCATTAAGCTGCGGCAGTACATTTTGCACCAAAAACGGGAATTCCTCCTGCCGAACGGCGAGGTGGCGGTAATCCCCGAGTGGTGGTTTACGAAGTACTCCGAGCTGTTTGCCTTTGCCGAGCATGACCCCCAGCTCGATAGCCTGCGGCTCTGCAAACACCACCTCATGCTGGTGCAGGAGCTCCAAAAAGAAAGCCTCGCGGCCACGGTCATGAGCCGACGGCTCGAAAACTTGCGGGATTTTCAGCGCATCGAGGAGTACGCGCCCCCGGAGCGGTTTCAGGGCCTGCTGCGCCCCTACCAAAAGGCGGGCTACGACTGGCTGCGCTTCCTGAATCAGTACCGCTTCGGCGGCTGCCTGGCCGACGACATGGGGCTGGGAAAAACCGTGCAAACGCTGGCTTTCCTGCAGTCGCAGAAGGAAGCCGGAAGTACCCAGCCGTCGCTGCTGGTGATGCCCACCTCCCTGCTTTACAACTGGGCGCTGGAAGCGCAGCGCTTCACCCCCGAGCTACGGATATGCATGTATACGGGTACCTACCGCGATAAAAATACGGAGCAATTTGAAAACTACGACCTCATCCTGACTTCCTACGGGATTGTGAGGCTGGATATTGACTTACTGAAAACCTACCGCTTTCACTACGTGATTCTGGACGAGTCGCAGGCCATCAAGAATCCTTCTTCCAACATCACTAAGGCCGTAAAACAGCTCAACTCCGCCCACCGGCTCATCCTGACGGGTACACCGCTGGAAAACAGCACCCTGGACCTGTGGTCGCAGATGACTTTCATCAATCCCGGCCTACTGGGCAGCCAGAAGTTTTTCCGGGACCAGTACCAGGTACCCATCGAGAAGCGCAACGACGAGGAGCGGATGCAGCGGCTCTACAACCTCATTAAGCCCTTTATTTTGCGGCGGCACAAGTCGCAGGTCGCCACCGACCTGCCCGCGAAGATCGAGAGCATTCATTACTCCGAAATGAGCCCGGAACAGGAAAAGCAGTACGAAGAGGCGAAGTCGTACTACCGAAACCTCATTCTGAAGAGCATCGACGAGGAAGGCATGGCGCGCTCGCAGATGGTGGTGCTTCAGGGCCTGACCAAGCTGCGGCAGCTGGCCAATCACCCCCGCATGGTCGATCCGGGCTACGAGGGCGATTCGGGTAAGTTTGAGGATGTACTTCGAAAGCTCGAAACCGCCGTGGGTGAAAACCACAAGATCCTGATTTTTAGCCAGTACATTCGTCACCTCGACTTGTTCCGAAAGTACCTCGACCAGCAGCAGGTACCTTACGCCTACCTCGACGGCTCTACTAAAGACCGGCAGGCGCAGGTAGAGTACTTCCAGAACGACGAGTCCCTTAAGCTCTTCCTGATTTCGCTCAAAGCCGGGGGCCTGGGCCTCAATCTCACGGCCGCCGACTACGTCTTTATCCTGGACCCCTGGTGGAACCCCGCCATCGAAGCCCAGGCCATCGACCGCGCCCACCGGATCGGTCAGGACAAGACGGTTTTTACCTATAAATTCATTACCAAAAATTCGGTAGAAGAAAAAATACTGGCCCTGCAACGTACCAAACGCCAGCTCGCCGACGACCTGATCTCCAACGAGGACGGCTTCATAAAAGCGCTCTCGCGCGAGGACGTCTTGGCCCTGCTGGAATAAACGGAGGCAAAGTGGACCCGAGAAAGGTACTTTGGTAGCTACTGCAAATACACGCCTTCCTGCTCCGGATCGCTGAGGACTACTTTTACGTGCTCGTTGAAGGTGGTACTTAAAGAGTAGCCCACGTAGTCGGCCGATACGGGAAAGCAGCGGTGGTTGCGGTCCACGATGACGGCCACCTGTAGCTTTTTGATGGGTACTTTCAGAAAGGGTTGCAGCGCAAAGGCCAGCGTGCGGCCCGTGTTGAGCACGTCGTCCACCACCACCACCACCTGCCCGTCCAGGGCTACGTCTTCGCCCCCAAACGCAATGGGGCTTTGGTACGCGAGCGATTTGTCAAAACGTACTTCAATGAGGGTTGTTTTTAGGGGGGATATTTCCCGTAGCTCCTCCACCAGGCGCTGGGCAAACGCGTAGCCTTCGCCCACGATTCCGGCTATCACCACGCCAGACTCTTCAAAATTTTGTTCGTAGATTTCAAAGGCGATGCGCCGGATCTTCTGGCGAGCCTGCAAGGGCGTCAGGATTTGTTGACGAAACGACGAAGCAACGGGAGTAGCCATGGGTGTATAGTAAAAAGCACGATTCTACCGCAAAAGTAAGCAGGTATGAAAACTTCTCAACGCTCTAGCCAGGAATATGGTTTGGTGAAAAGCCTAAATCGCGCGGGGCTGCTGGGGAAGTACCCCCTAAACTACCCTGGGCGGCTTCCACAAAACGAACGATCCATTCGGCAAAAACGAGCTGGTCGGTCGCCAGCGCCAGGCTTTGCAGCCCCGCCTCCACGCCCAAGGTACCTATCCGGTCCACCCGCGCCCGGATCAGGGCTTCGTCGTATTCCTTCGTAAACTCCGGATGCGCCTGGATGCCCAGCATAAAAGTACCTACCCGGAACATCCCGACGGCGCAGCTGGGCGTGCGGGCCAGCAAAGTACCCTCGGGCGGTAGCGCAAGTACCTGATCCTGGCACATCATGAGGCTATTGAAGGCCGGTAGCGCGGGCTGCATCCAGGCTTCCGGCTGTACCAACTCAAAGCCATGTACCCCCACGCACCAGCCCGTTTCGGCTTTCTGCACCTTTCCGCCCAGGGCCTCGGCCAGCAGCTGGTGCCCAAAACACACGCCTACGTAGGGCTTCTGGCTGTTATAAAGCTGACGAACAAACTCCTGGAGGCGGTGAATCCAGGGCTCGTCGTCGTAGACGGAGTACTTCGAGCCGGTACAGATATAGGCGTCGCAGTCGTGGACGGAGGCGGGAAACGCGTCGTTACACACATCGAAAAACGTAAACGTCCAATACGGAGCTACTTCCCGAAAAAGCGCCGGGAACATGTCACGGTAGTCGCCCGCGATGTGGCGAAACTCCTCCCGCACGTGATCGCATTCCAGCAGTCCGATTTTCATAGGTACTTGTGCCTGGTTTTTAGGTACTTGATCAAAGGCCGACCAGGTACTTTAAAGTTTGAGATGAAATGATTTCGGTCTGGTTAATGACTCGTAGCCTACCCGGGAGAGCGTGCAGCCCCGGCCCGAATCCTTGACGCCCGTCCAGGCCAGGGCCGGGTCCAGGTAGTCGCAGCGGTTCATAAACCAGGTACCCGTCTCGACCCTCTCACCCACCGAAAGGGCCGCCTCCAGGTCGCTGGTCCAGATGGAGGCCGTCAGGCCGTAGTGGCTGTCGTTCATGAGCCGGATCGCCTCTTCGTCGTTTGGCACGGCCATGATCCCCACCACCGGCGCAAAGCTTTCCTCGGCCATGACGGCCATGCCGTGGTGTACGTCCACGAGTACCTGCGGGGCCATGTAGGGGGTACCTGGCGCGTGCGCCGCAAAGAGCGCGGGGTCCACCAGCGCCCGCGCGCCCTGCCGCAGGGCCTCATCGATTTGCTGCTGGGCAAAGGCCGCCGCCGAAGCGCGTACCATCGGCCCCAGCGTAGTACCTGCCTCCAGCGGGTTGCCCAGTTGGTAGGTTTTGGTCAAGGCGACGAAGCCCTCCACAAAGGGCTCGTACACGGAGCTGTGTACGTAAATCCGCTCGATACCGCAGCACGACTGCCCCGAGTTGAAGAAAGAACCGTCGACGAGGTTTTCGATGGCGTCGGCCAGGTTGGCATCGGCCCGTACGTAGGCCGGATCTTTACCGCCCAGTTCCAAGCCTCCTACGATAAAGCGCTGGTTGATAGCCCGCTGCACCGCCTTACCGCCCTCCACCGAGCCCGTGAAGGCCACGTACGCCATGCGCGGGTCGGTAATGACCTGCGCTACCTGCCCGTGGCTCAGGTGCAGGTACTGAAATACGCCCTCGGGCAGCCCGGCGTAGGCAAAAGCCGCCGCGTAGCGCTCGGCGCAGAGGGGCGTTTGCTGGGCATGCTTAAGGACCACGGCATTGCCCGCCATGATGGCCGGTATCACCGAGTTGACGGAGGTCAGGTAGGGGTAGTTCCAGGGCGCTATCACGAAGACAACGCCCAGCGGATCGCGCTTGATGAACCGGCGAAAACCCGGCAGCTCCGGTACCTGCACGTTGGCCAGGGCCTCTTCGGCCACGGAAATCATGTACTGCGCCCGCTCCTGAAAGCCCCGCCGGATTTCGTTGGGCGTGTACCGAATGGGCCGCCCCATCTGCCAGGTCAGCTCCTCCCCGATGGCGTCGGCGTGGAGCAGGAAGTACTCCACTGCTTTCTGGCATACGGCGGCGCGCTCGGCCAGGCTCGTTTGTCGCCAGTGCTGCTGGGCTTTTTCGGCCTTAGCCAGTACCTTTTCTATTTCATTGCCCGTAGCGAGGGGGCGCTCTACGTATACGGAGCCGTCGATGGGGCTGATGGTTTTTTGAATACTCACGGGAAGAAGAAGGTTTTGCGTATAAGACTTGGGGCGGTTTTTGGAGCAATTTCGTTTCGGCTTGCTACAAACTTACTTAAAAGCCCACCGTTTGAATTTACCACTTGGCCCACCATAAGTCATATCCACGGTTAGGCTTTGTTTATGTATTTTTTTATTACGCGATCGTCCCAAACCTGGACCTCTATGTACTTGTCATATTTGAATCTTTCCTCGGCTTGACATTTCTCTTCGGAGGGCTGTCCGTACTCACTAATCAGCTCAGGTACTTCCTGGAGTAGAAAGATTTGTCCGTTACAAGCCTTCCTGTACACTTCAAGTTTAGGTTCATCATAAAACTGAAAGGACACCATGCTATCTGGATACGTAAAACTTACATGGTCAGGATTAAAGTCCTTTACGGGTATTTTTATAACACCAGGATTTACGTACCATGATTTTGCCCATTCACAGGCTCCTAAGGTAAAGTAGAAAGGATCATTCCTGGTTGGCTTTCCCCCTTTCAGGATAAACTGTTCTTTGATTCTCGTCTCCAGCGAAAATCTTAATTCAATATAATTACCAGGCCTTTTACTGTTAAAACCTTCTACGAGTTGATTTTGGATCTTTACCGCTTTTTCATATCCATGTTCAGTGATATTTCGGAATGGACCATTTGCAAGTTCGTAGTAATGGTATAAGAATTCTGGTACGTTCATTTGGTTTGATGTAATAAAATCTAACGTGTACGGTAAGGTACATCATTCAGGGTACTTGGCACCAAAAAGATCATTCGTGCCAAGTACCTCCATGCCGGTAGTGATCAAGAAAAAAACGGCCTCAAAGTACCTCCCGGCGCGAATCAAAGCGGCGTGACGTAGGCCGAGGTGATCCCGCCGTCAACGAGGAAATCCGCCCCGGTGGTGTAGGACGACTCGTCCGAGGCCAGGTACAGCGCCGCGTAGGCCATCTCTTTGGCTTCGCCGAAGCGACCCATCGGGATATGCACCAGGCGGCGTTGCTTTTTTTCTTCGGTATTCAGGAATTTCATCAGTAGCTCGGTCCGCAGCGGGCCGGGGCAGAGTGCGTTCACGCGGATATTCTCGCGGGCGTGGATGGTAGCCAGCTCCCGGGTGAGGGCCAGCACGGCCCCTTTGCTGGCCGTATAGGCTACCTGCGGCGTGGCCGCACCCAAAATGGCCACGAAGGAAGCCGTATTGATGATGGAACCGCCGCCCGCCCGGCGCAGCGCCGGAATGCCGTACTTACAGCCCAGAAATACGCCCTTGGCGTTGATGTTCATGGTCAGGTCCCAGACGGCCTCCTCGGTGGTCATGGCGTTGTCGTCGTCGCTGTGCATGATGCCCGCGTTGTTGAAAAGTACGTTCAGCTTGCCGTACTGCTCCTCGGCAAAGGCGACCATGGCCTCGCAGTCGGCGGCTTTGGATACGTCGGCCCGGAAGTACCTGGCCGTGCCGCCCGCCGCCGTAATGAGGCTCACCGTTTCCTGACCCGCTTCGTCGTTGACGTCCGTCACCACGACCTGAGCACCTTCTTGGGCAAATAACAAGGCCGTTTCCCGGCCGATCCCGTTTCCACCCCCCGTAATGAGGGCGACTTTATTTTCTAAACGCATAGAGGTTGGGTATTCGAAGTTGATTGATATAAAAAGGGTTAATCACTATATATTATAAAGGTTTGGGGCTTGGCTAAGTTGTAGCACTTTCTCCTAAATATTCATTCGAAGCATATCTGTTTGTCTACCTACACAACTGCTATTAAACCACCGCTTTCGCCAAATTACATTTTTATTTATTATCTACAGTTCTTTCACTTATTTACCCATTACATACTTCCCGATTCGGGCCAATTTATCCAATGCGTATTTGGTTCCAAGGTAGGCTTATATTGATTGGAGTCATCTGCCACTATAACTTTAGCAAGCATTTTCCAGGTTTCATAAGAGCTTGGTCTGTTATTTTCCCAAATATCTCTATTCCAGTCATCTTCTAGTACTTCTTGAAGTCGAAATAATTTTGCAAAATTCTCAAAATTCATTTCGCTAAGCTCTGTGAAGCGTCTATTTAATTCGTATGTTTGACGCAAATGATCGTCTGTTATTGCGGATGAAAATTGCAATTTAAAGTCTTTATGAAACCACTCGTCAAGTACTAATATTTTTTTTAAGTCGGCCGGAATAGACTTGTGTAATTCATTGTCCGTTGCACGAAATAAATCTCGATTTTGAGAAACAACAAACCTTCCAACTTCTTCAACTCTTATTTCATTTTGTTCATATTCTTTCAATTTAATTCCGGCGTCTACGTAATCTTGTTTGTTGTGGCTTAAATAAACCTCCTGTCCACGAACTAACCAAATTTTCGCATCTGACTTTAGGCTTTCATCATCAATTGTTTGGTTGAAGTTGTCGGCATCATTTGGTTGTATACTATAATAACTTGTTGGGCGTCCGTTGTAGAATTCTAAATTTGTCAAACAGTTTCCGTAATAATTGATATCAAGAGTAATAGCTCCTGCTCTCGGGTTATACCCTAGTCTCTCAATGGCAAGTGCCCAACGGTGGTTGTCGTCACGAAAAACATTGAGTCTTGAGTCAATGAGGTATGAATATACATGGCCAAGTTCAACAAATGAACAATAATATCCGTCATTTGAATTATCAAGCGTACTTAATATTTCTTCTTCAGTCATTGCTTATTCGAGTCGTTTCCAATAGCTGGCAACTACTGCCCTAAAGAAAATCAAATGCGCTCAAAGTACCGCTTCCGCTCCCAGTCGGTCACGGAGGTATTGTACATTTTTTGTTCGGTGTGGAAGTAATGCGTGTAGTGCTCCACGACTTCGGGTCCGAAGGTACTTTTGGCAAATTCGCTGCGCTCGAAAAGCGCCACCGCCTCCGACAGCGTGTAAGGTACCCGGGGCAGGTGCGCCGCCGCGTAAATATCGCCTTCGAAGCAGGCGGGCGGCTCGATGCGGTTTTTGATGCCGTCCAGCCCCGAGGCCAGCGAGGCCGCAAAGGCCAGGTACGGATTGCAGTCGGCACCGGGGATACGGCACTCGATACGCAGGCTCGGCCCGTGGCCCACCACCCGGAAACCCGCCGTGCGGTTGTCGTAGCTCCAGGCCAGCCGGGTAGGCGCCCAGGAGCCGTCCACGAAGCGCTTGTAGGAGTTGACGGTAGGCGCGTAAAACGGCATGACGTCGGGTACGTGCGCAATCCAGCCGCCCAAAAACCACCGAAACACGTCGGAGCCCTTCACCGGCCCGAACGCCTGATCCTCCACGAAGGCATTCTGGCCGTCTTTCCAGAGGCTGATGTGCAGGTGACTGCTGGAGCCCGCCTGGTCGGTGGCATACTTGGCCATAAACGTCAGCGACAGCCCCATGGCGTCGGCTACTTCTTTGAGGCACTGCTTGTACACCACGTGGTTGTCGGCCATGCGAAGTACCTCGGCGTAGCGCACGTTGAGCTCGTGCTGCCCTAGCCCCCACTCGCCCTTGGAGTTCTCGACGGCTATGCCCGAGCGCTTCAGGTGCCGCCGCACCGCCGCCGTAAACTTCTCAGTGCGGGTACCTTGCAGGATATGGTAGTCTTCGAGGTAGTAGCCTACGGGCGTCAGGTCCTGGTACTGCTGCTGGTGGGCCTGGCGGTAGCTGTTTTCAAAGAGGTAGTACTCCAGCTCCGAAGCCGCCGAGCAGTCCAGCCCCATTGTTTGGGCCGCCTCCACCTGTTTTTTCAGCAAGGAGCGCGGCGCTACCGACACCAGCCCGTGGGTTTTCTCGTCGTGCACGTCACAAAGTACCAGGGCCGTTTTGTCGAGCCAGTCGGCTACGCGCAGGCTCGTGGGGTCGGGGACTAAATGAAAATCCCCGTAGCCGCGTTCCCAGTTGGCGTACTGGTAGCCCGGCACGGGCTCCATTTCCATGTCGGTGGTCAGGAGGTAGTCGCAGCCGTGGGTACCCGACTTCCGCACCGTGTCGAGGTAGTACTCGGCATCCATGCGCTTGCCCATCAGGCGGCCGTAGTGATCGGTAAAGCCCACGATCACCGTCTCGATGGTGCCGTCGTCTACTC
Source organism: Rhabdobacter roseus (assembly GCF_014202275.1). Lineage (GTDB taxonomy): Bacteria > Bacteroidota > Bacteroidia > Cytophagales > Spirosomataceae > Rhabdobacter > Rhabdobacter roseus. The sequence continues at coordinate 484,670 of NZ_JACHGF010000003.1, forward strand.
GTTGGGCCAGTTCGTCGGAAGAAAGAAATCCAGGGTAGGTCATGGTACTGAAAAGAGGGGTCGTTGGGAATGGCTTCCAAGATAGCGATAACCGCCAAAATCTCCAATCCAATACGCAAAACCGCCCGCAAAGGACTACCCGCGGGGGTACTTTTAGCGTAGCTTCGGCAAGCGGGCTGTCATCGGGAACTTCACCAGTACCTTGCGCCCCGAAATCTTCTCCAGCATCGGCGTAAGCATTTTGCGGGCGTTCTCTTCGGTTTGTTCCAAAATCCCCATCTCCAGCGCCGACTGCCGGATCTGCCGCTCGGCCTGCCGGTACCCTTCCTGCACCAGCTGGGCTTCCTCCAGAAAAGCGTACTCGGTGTTATATACTTTGGAGCGCTCGTGGTCGATCTTGAATACGCAGAGCTCCGGCTCGGGCAGGTGTACCACCAGCATTTGCGATTCGGACGTGATGTCGGCTAGCCTCATCTGGGTCAGATCCACGCAGCCAATGGCCTCGCCCTGCACAATGAGTACCGCCTTGGCGTTGGGCAGCCATTGCTTCACCACCTCCTGCTCTACCACGTCCTTGAAGTTGTAGCGCACCAGCTCCAGTTTACCCAGCGCCGTAATTTCCTCCAGCACCACCGTGTGCAGGGTTTCGGTTTTGTTTTCTCCGCCCAGCCAGCCCGGCAGCCAGCTACCCGTCCGGAAGCTTTCCCAGAGGGTAATGGCCCCCAGAATGAGTAATACAAAAATGGCGAGCTGAAGAATTAATCGAACGATACGCATGAGTTTCAAAAATAAAGGAAAAGGGTACTTGTACCCAACAAACCTGAGCCAGACAACATTCAACGGGTACTTTCAGAAGCCAGCCGCCGGGCGGTTTCCCGAGCCATGCGCTGCGCCAGCATACTGGCCATGATGAGCTGCAAGGCGTGGTAGAGCATGATGGGCAGCAGGATGATGCCCGCCTCGGCCGAGCCGCCAAAAAGTACCTTGGCCATGACGGCTCCCTGCACCATGGATTTCTTGGACCCACAAAATACGGCCGTGATCCGGTCTTCCCGACGGAAACCCAGCCAGCGGCTACCCAGGATCATGAGGCCGTAAATGAGGTAAAAAAGGACCACCATGCCCACGGCCAACGTCCCCAAGTGCCCCCAGCTGAAGGAGGCAAACAACCCTTCATCGAACGACTCACAAAACGACGTGTAGATGATCAACAGTATAGTGGTTTGGTCAAAAGCGCGTAATGTATGCTTGTGTCTTTCGGCCCAAGTACCCCAGCGGCGGTGCAGCAGTATACCCAGGAACACCGGCACCAGTACCTGTATCGTTAGCTTAATGATCACCGGGCCCAGTTCAAAGGAAGTCGAGGACTTATCCAGCACCAGCCCCATCCAGACCGGCGTGATGAATACACCCAGCAGGCTCGAAATACTCGCGTTGAAAATCGCCGCCGGAATGTTGCCCCCCGCCATCGACACCATCACGACCGACGACGAGACCGTGGAAGGTAGCGCCGCCAGGAAGAAAATCCCCAACCAAAGTACCTCATTGTCCGCGCCGCGAAAAAAGGGCCGGATCAGCAGCACCAGTACCGGAAACAGCACGAAGGTAGCCAGGTGTACCAGCGTGTGCAGGCGCCAGTTGCTGAGCCCGGCGCGGAGTTTTTCGGGACTTAACCGCAGTCCGTAAAAAAAGAAGATCAGCGAGACGCCGTAGGTAGCGATGTCGGCCAGGGGCACGGGGCTCTGCTCGGTGCCGGGATAGGGCCACAGGTACGCCAGGCCAATCATGCCCAGCAGCGCCAGCAAAAAACCATCCAAACCGGCCTTGGCCGCCACGCTCAGCACGCGCTGACTTACTCCTAAAAATGTATTTTTCATGCCTAAGAAAAGAAGATCGAACGGATCGTGGTACTAGTGTGGCTGATTGATTTTAGGCCCAAATTATGGATTTATTGTTTCGTCCCGACATCACAAGGTACTTCTTGCGCTTTGAACCAAGCTAAAAAAGTACCCCGACGCCGGGGGCACTTGCCAGGGCAGGTACTTTGGCTTGGGTTGGTTTGGCAAGTACCTCCTCATTTCTTCAAAAAAGTTTCTACTTTTAATCAAATTTGTCCTGGCAATACCTGCCTAAGTACCCGGTCTCTCGGCCCTTTTTTTCGCTAAAAAAATAAAACCAATGTACCCCTTGTGTATGAAAACGGCTAGCCTTTTGCTGCTCCATAGTGTATTCCTGCTAGGTACCTGCATACCCGCCCCAGCGCAGCAGTGGCAGCTGGTATGGGCCGATGAATTCAACGAAGACGGGCCACCTAACGCCCAAAACTGGAACTTTGAAAAGGGTTTTGTCCGGAATAACGAGCTGCAATGGTACCAGCCCGAAAATGCGGTGTGCAAAGACGGCCTGCTGATCATCGAAGGGCGGCGCGAAAAACGCTCCAACCCCAACTACAAAGCCGGAAGTACCCAGTGGCGGGAAAACCGCGAGCACATCGAGTACACGGCGGCCAGCCTGCTCACGCGCGGCCTGCACCAGTGGCAGTACGGACGCTTCGAAATGCGCGGCAAAATCGATACGCAGCCGGGGATCTGGCCGGCTTTCTGGACGCTGGGCGTAAAGGGCGAATGGCCCAGCAACGGCGAGATCGACATCATGGAGTACTACCGCGGCATGCTCCTGGCCAATGCTGCCTGGGGTACCAAGGAACGCTACAAGGCCAAGTGGGACGACTCCAAAAAGCCCATAAGTACCTTCGACGACCCCGACTGGGCCCAGAAATTTCACGTCTGGCGCATGGACTGGGATGCACAGAGTATCCAGCTGTACGTAGACGACGAACTACTCAACGCCGTGGATCTGGAAGAAACTTACAACGAAGCCGAGCCGCGCCTGAACCCGTTCCGCCAGCCGCACTACCTGATTCTGAACCTGGCCATCGGCGGCGACAACGGTGGGGAGCCGGTGGGTACCACGTTTCCGTCGCGCTTCGAGATTGACTACGTGCGGGTGTATCAGAAGAAATAGGGTACTTCCCCCACCACCCCCAAGTACCTGCTCCGATTCCCCCAAAAAATCCTTAAATTTGCCCTCCGTTTGGAAGTAAGACGCAAATTTTAGACTACATCGTGAGCTATCAAGAATATAAAAACCTCAACTACGCGCAGGTCGCCGATGAGGTACTTCGTTTTTGGAAAGAAAACCAGATCTTCGAGGCCTCCGTCGATACGCGCGAAGGAGCACCTACTTTTACTTTTTACGAAGGGCCGCCCTCGGCCAACGGTACGCCGGGTATCCACCACGTGATGGCGCGTACCATCAAAGATATTTTTTGCCGCTATAAAACTTTGCAGGGCTTTCAGGTAAAGCGTAAAGGCGGTTGGGATACGCACGGGCTACCCGTGGAGCTCCAGGTGGAGAAGGAGCTAGGCATTACCAAGGAGGACATCGGGAAAACCATTAGCGTGGAAGAGTACAACGCCCGCTGCCGCGCTACGGTGATGAAATTTACCGACCAGTGGAACGACCTGACCGAAAAAATGGGCTACTGGGTGGACCTAGAAGACCCCTACATTACCTACGAAAACAAGTACATCGAGAGCCTGTGGAACCTACTCAAAAAGCTCTACGACAAGGGGTTGCTCTACAAGGGCTATACCATTCAGCCCTACTCTCCGGCGGCGGGTACGGGGCTATCCTCGCACGAGCTCAACATGCCAGGTACCTACCGCGACGTGAAGGATACGACCATCGTGGCGATGTTCCGGGTGAAAAACCCAGGTACCTATTCGGTCTTTGAAAACCTGCCGCTGCCGCAGGTACACATCCTGGCCTGGACCACCACGCCTTGGACCCTTCCGGCCAACTCGGCCCTGACGGTGGGGGCGCACATTAGCTACGTGGTGGTGAAGACGTTTAACCCCTACACCCACGAGCCCGTGCAGGTCGTGCTGGCCAAGGATCTGGTAGGAAAGTACTTCTCGGAAAAAGGCCGCGACGGCGATTTTGAGAATTACGAAACCAGCGATAAAAAGGTACTTCCGTGGACCATCGTGAAGGAATGCAAAGGCCAGGAACTGGCGGGCGTCGAGTACGAGCAGCTCCTGCCGTACGTCACACCCGAGCAGCCCGCGTTCCGGGTTATTCTGGGTGATTTTGTGACCACCGAAGACGGTACCGGCGTGGTACATACTTCCCCTACCTTCGGAGCCGACGACTTCCGGGTCGCGCAGGCCAATGGCATTCCGGCCATCATGGTGCGCGACGAAACGGGCAAGGAAGTACCTATAGTAGACCGGCGGGGGCGCTTCGTGCAGGAAATCGGAGAGTTTGGCGGACGCTTCGTGAAACCCGAATACTACACCGCCGAAGAGCAGGCCGACCCGGACTTCCGGCCCACGGACGTGCTGATCGCCATCAAGCTCAAGGAGGAAGGCAAGGCGTTCCGGGTGGAGAAGTACGAGCACACCTATCCCCACTGCTGGCGCACCGACAAGCCCGTGCTCTACTACCCGCTCGACAGCTGGTTTATCCGTACCACAGCCGTGAAGGACAAACTCGTGGCGCTCAACAAAACCATCAACTGGCAGCCCGCCAGCACGGGTACGGGCCGCTTTGGCAACTGGCTCGAAAACCTGGTAGACTGGAACCTCAGCCGCAGCCGCTACTGGGGTACCCCGCTGCCGATCTGGCGCAGCGAAGCGGGCGAAGAAATTTGCATTGGCTCCCTGGAGGAACTCTCGCAGGAGATCGAGAAGGCTATGGAGGCGGGGTTGATGGAGGAGAATCCTCTTAAGCCTCACCCCCGGCCCCTCTCCGGCGGAGAGGGGGGTAGTTTGGAAACGAGTACTTCCGGCGGAGAGGGGAGTGTGGAGCAATATGTTTTTTCGGCGGATAAGAAAAAGTGGTTTAACGCTTTAAAAGATTTCGCCCGGGAAAACCGTAAAAATCAAACGGAAGCCGAGGGGGTACTTTGGGAGGTAGTTCGAAATAGCAAGCTGGGGATTAAGTTCCGCCGCCAACACGCTATCGGCGAATTTATCGCTGATTTTGTCAGCATCCCGGCCCGGCTCGTGGTAGAGGTGGACGGTGAAATTCACTCCTTGCCCGATTATAAAGAATATGACCAGGTCCGAACTGAATATCTAGAAGCGCTTGGTTACCAAGTCATCCGTTTTTCAAACGAAGAAGTACTGGATAATCTTGATCAGGTCATTGTTCAAATTAAAAAAGCGGTCGAAGAGAATACTTCTTCTTTAGAGCCCATAGGCTCCAAAGAAGAAAAGAAAGCCCCTTCTCCGCGGGAGAAGGGGTTGGGGGATGAGGCTTCCTTCGACCTGCACCGCCCCTACGTTGACCGCATCGTGCTGGTGTCGGCCACGGGCCAACCCATGTACCGCGAGCCCGACCTCATCGACGTGTGGTTCGACTCAGGAGCGATGCCCTACGCGCAGTGGCACTACCCGTTTGAAAACCAGGATATTTTTAACGAAAGCTACCCCGCCGACTTCATTTCGGAGGGCGTAGACCAAACCCGCGGCTGGTTCTTTACCCTGCATGCCATCGCCGGGATGTTGTTCGACTCGGTGGCCTTCAAGAACGTCGTTTCGACGGGTCTGGTGCTGGACAAAAACGGCAACAAGATGTCCAAACGCCTGGGCAACGCCATCGACCCCTTCGAGACGCTGGCTAAGTACGGCCCCGACGCCACGCGCTGGTACATGATCACCAACGCCGAGCCCTGGGACAACCTCAAGTTCAACCTGGAAGGGATTCCCGAAGCCCAGCGGAAGTTTTTTGGTACGTTGTTCAATACCTACAACTTCTTTGCGCTCTACGCCAACCTGGACGGCTACGCCGCCGCCGAGAAAGTACCTACCGAGCACCTCACCGAGCTCGACCGCTGGATCTTGTCGCGGCTCAATACGCTCATCAAAGAGGTAGGCGAGCAGTTCGACGACTACAACCCCACCAAGGCCGGACGCCTGGTGACGGACTTTGTCTGCGACCACCTCTCCAACTGGTACGTGCGCCTCAACCGCCGCCGCTTCTGGACGCCCAGCACCGTAGCCGGTGAGAAGGTACTTACCGACGACAAACGCGCCGCCTACCAAACCCTGCACCACTGCCTGGTGACGGTGTCGCAGCTGATGTCGCCCATCGCGCCGTTCTTTGCCGACTGGCTCTACCGCAACTTGACCAGCCCGGACGAAGCGCCTGAAGGTACTTTGGCGGCGTCGGTTCACCTGACCAACTGGCCGGTTGAAGAATATGCCATGATCGACTCGGATCTGGAGGAAGCCATGCAGCTGGCGCAGAACATTAGTTCGCTGGTGCATTCGCTGCGCAAAGGCCACAAGATCAAGGTACGCCAGCCGCTCTCGAAGGTACTTATTCCGGTATTGAGCGAAAAAACGCGCCGCCACATCGAGCAGGTCGTTCCGATCATCCTTACGGAGGTGAACCTGAAAACCGTCGAGTTTGTGGACGACGACAGCGGTATTTTAAAGAAGAAAATTAAGCCGAACTTCAAAGCCCTGGGTCCCAAATTCGGCCCGCGGATGAAGGAAGTAGCCGCCGCGATTTCGACCATGACCGAAACCGACATCAAAGCGCTCGAAAGTACCGGGGAATTTAAACTACCCACCGGCCAAGACGGCATTTGGATCACTCCGCAGGATGTGGAAATCATCGCGGAAGATGTACCCGGCTGGCTGGTGGCCAGCGAGGGCGGGCTCACCGTGGCGCTGGACGTCACCATCACCGACGAGCTCCGCAAGGAGGGTATCGCCCGCGACTTCGTGAACCGCATCCAGAACCTGCGGAAAGACAGCGGCTTCAGCGTGAGCGACAAGATTCAGATTACGCTCCAAAACAACGACAACCTCCTGGCCGAGGCCGTACTGACCAACCAGGACTACATCTGCCAGGAAGTACAGGCCGTGAGCCTCGACCTCGTAGCCGACCTCAACGGCCAGGCCGCCGAAATCGAGATGGATGAATTTACGCTCCGCGTGAAGGTGGAGGTCGTTTAAAAGTACCTTTTTGCTTAAATAGTAAGAAAGCCCGGCCGGTTGGTCGGGCTTTCTTGCTGAACTACCAATGCGTCACCAGGCGCAGGTCCCAGAAGTTGGCCACATGGCTGTGGGCTTTCAGATTCACCCCCGCCGACAGCGAGCGGTTGATCCGGTAGAGCAATCCCCAGCGGTGGTAGAGTCGGGAGTAGTAAGGTACCTGCTTAAATACATAGACACCTAGTTGTTGGCTGAAAATGATTTTTCCCAGCAGAAATTCGTGCCCTACCATGGCTCCGACCCGCACGTGGCTCCGGTCGGTCAGCGAGTCGCGGACGAGTTGCTCGCGCAGGGCCCAATCGCCATAGGCCTCCACCCCCGCCGTCAGACTGTTGATGTTGCTCACTTGCCTACTGTAAGTCACACCGCCGCCGCCAAGTACGTAGCGGCGGGTTTCGCCCGAGGCCACGTTGCGCACCCCGCCAAACAGGTACACGTCGCGCCGGGGCGGTGCCTCCCGCCATTCCTGTGCTCTCTGCCCCCGCGGCGGACGTACCAGCCGAAGCGGCTCCAGGGTATAATCTAGCCCCAGCCCAATAGTAGGCCAATTGATGCCTTTGTTGGGTTGCTTGAAGCCCCCATTCGAAACGTGCTGGTAGTCGACCATCAGCGTGACGGCCCACTGCTCCTGGAAACGGTAGTAGGTACTTAGTCCCAGCGCCAGGTACGCGCTCAGTGCGGTGCTGTACGACATATTGGCCGGATTGCGCTCGGGATGATACGGATTGGAAAGCCACGAAACTCCGGCGGCCCCGCGCGCACCAAGTACCAGTCGTCGCGAAATCGGGAAGGTCGGCTCCAGGTAGTAGGCGGCCGTCAGGCCTTGGCCCAAAATGCGGTTGTCGTAGTGGTAGTAGGCCAGCGCCAGGCCCGTCCGGGGAAAACACCCAAAGCGCCGCCAGGTTTCGGCCCCGTACCATTGCTGCCCGAGCTCTGCGTGCAGCCCCACCGGACGGGCCCCGGCGGTATTTTGTACATCCTGTGAATGCGCGAAGAGGGTACCGTAGTGGCCGCGCAGCGTAAGCTGAGGTACCTTTTCCGGCACAGCCTCGGCAGTACTGTCTTCCAGCATGATCTGCCCCACCGACGCCCCCAAAGTACCTAAAAGTAGTAGGTAAACAGCAATCCATTTTCTCATGGGCTTTCTTCTTCTCCCTCACCTTCCTCCTGGATCCCCCACCACTCCCACTCTTTCACCGAAGCGCTGAGCAGCCAGTCGTAGGTATTGCCCGGCTCGGGCAGGGCGTTGGGGGTGAGGCGTAAAAACATAAAGTGCAGGTGCGTGGGTGATCTTTCCTGAAAGGCATTCAAGCCCGTGCGGCCCACTTCGGCAATTTTATCCCCCGCCCATACCCACTGGCCCGGCTCCACGGCCACGCATTTGTTGTGGGCGTAGTAAAAGAGTCCGTCCAGGCAGGGATCATAAATCCAGACGTAGTTGCCACCGCGGCGCTCGCTCTCGGGATGCCAGTTGTTTTCTACCGCCAGCACAATGCCGCTCGTAAAAGCCAGGACATCTACGGGCTGGCACATCACATCGTCGATGTTGTCCTGGTTGCGGTCGCGGATGAACAGGTCGTGGGCGGGGTGGCTGCCACGTACTTCGTTGTCGAACAGATCGAAGCCATTGGGCTTGTACCCGCGCCCCCGCCCGCCAATGGAGTAGCGAGGTACCTGACCGCGCAGCGGAAACACAAAGTACCCCTCGCTGCCCACCCGGCAGGAGTCGCTCCGGCTCCCGAAAGACTGCCGCAGGCCTACCATCACTTCCTGAAAGGCCCGCTCGGCCGAGTCGGGTGAAATGGCCTGCGCACCTATCGCTTCGTGAATGGCTCTAAACTGCCGACAGTAATCCAGCAATTGCTCGGCCGGAGTAACAACCCGGCTCCATCCTAACAGCCCCATAATCATACCTATACCCAACAACCGCCCCATGCTCATCCAAATTCTCGTGCTCACTGATCTTTGTTTTCAAAATAGGCTCCAAAATACAAACAAGCTTTCATCGGGGCAATGTTTTCAAATGATTGCTATAAATTATTACTTTCACGTTCTTGATTACAAAAACAACTAACCCAACAACCTATGGAATACCGTCGATTTGGACGTAGCGGCTGGCTGGTCAGCGAAATTGGCTACGGCATGTGGGGCCTGGCCGGCTGGACCGGCTCCGACCTGGAGGAAGTAGATAACGCATTGAATGAAGCCGTAGAACGGGGTTGCAATTTTTTTGATACCGCCTGGGGCTATGCCGAAGGCATGAGCGAGACCATTCTGGGCAAACTCCTGAAACGCTACCCGGAAAAAGAGCTGTACGCGGCCACCAAAATTCCGCCCAAGAACCGCACCTGGCCCTCGCGCCGGGAATTTACGCTGGACGACGTTTTTCCCGCTGACTACATCGTGGAGTATACCGAAAAGAGTCTGAAAAACCTGGACGTAGAGACCATCCACCTCATGCAGTTTCACGTCTGGGAAGACCACTGGGCGCAGCGCGACGAATGGAAGGAAGCCATCACCCGGCTCACCGAGCAGGGGAAAGTACAGCGCTGGGGCATCAGCGTGAACCGCTGGGAGCCGGATAATTCGCTCGAGACGTTGAAAACCGGGCTCATCGACGCCGTGCAGGTCATCTACAATATTTTTGACCAGGCCCCGGAAGACAACCTCTTTCCGCTCTGCCGCCAGCTGGACATCGGCGTCATTGCGCGGGTACCTTTCGACGAAGGTACCTTGACGGGTACTTTTACCAACGAAACCACCTTCCCCGCCGACGACTGGCGCTCGACCTACTTCGTGCCCGCCAACCTCCACAGCAGCGTAGAACACGCCGAGGCGCTCCGCCCGCTCGTCCCCGACGGCATGACCATGCCCGAACTGGCCCTGCGCTTCATCCTGAATAATCCCGACGTGCACACGACCATCCCCGGCATGCGCAAACTACCCCACGTACGCGCCAACACGGCCGTGAGCGACGGGCAGCGCCTGAGCGAGGAACTGGCCCGTGAACTGGTTAAGCACCGCTGGGACCGTACGCCTACGGAGTGGTCGCAGTAACGGGGGTACTTTAGGTACTTTTACCGCTCATCCCGTTTTTTTGCCGTTCATGCTAATCGCTGTCACGAACCCGGCCCCGAAGGAATCATTGGAGTGTAATTAGCCAGAAACACTCAAACTTTTAAAACCTTCAAGAGCCATGAAAAACGGATTGAAAACCATGATGGCCGCTGCCTGCGGAGTACTGATGAGCGGAATGATTTCGGCGGCTACGCTTCAGCCCAAGCCCGGCCAGTCGGAAACGGTGAAACCTACCCAGGAATGCAAAAACAACCGCTGCGAAACCTTCGGCGTGGGTATGTACCGCATACAAAATACGCTCAAGATGAACTTGCTGATCGAGAAGCAGGAAGGCGAGCGGCTGACGGTACGGCTGCTTAACGAGCAGGGCCAGGTACTGCACGAGGACTTGCTCACCAAAAAGCAGAAAAAGTACGCCCGGCGATTGGATTTCTCAGAAATCAAAGACGGACGCTACACGGTTGAAATCACCAACGGCCAGGAGCGCATCGTGAAGCAGATCAACCTCTCGACGCAGGGCATCGTGGAAGCTCCCGCCCGCACGCTGGTAGCGATGAACTAAGTACCTCATTTCCCTACTACCAAGTACCCCGCCGGAAGTCCATTCCCGGCGGGGTACTTTTTTTATTTCACGTACTCCAGCGCCTTCAGCCAGGCCTCCATGGCCAGCGGCCAGTTGGCCACGGAGCCTTTGCCCTCGGTACGCATGGAGAAGCCGTGGCCGCCGCGCGGGTAGAGGTGCATCTCCACGGGTACTTTGTTTTTCTTGAGCGCCAGGTAGTACTCAATGCTGTTCTCGGCGGGCACGCCGGTGTCGTCGGTGGCGTGTACCAGCAAGGTAGGTGGGGTTTTTTCACTAACGTGCTGCTCGTTGGAGTAGTACCGGATGAGCTCCTCCGACTCATCGGCTCCCAGCAGGTTTTTGCGCGAACCCCCGTGCGCCAGCGTGGGCGAAAACGAGATCACCGGGTACAGCAAAATGGCGAAGTTGGGCCGGGCTTCTTCGGAAGCGTTGGGGCCTTTGTCGAAATGCGTGGAGAGCGTAGCCGCCAGGTGCCCGCCCGCCGAGAAGCCCATCACGCCGATCTTGTTCGGGTCCAGGTTCCACTTCTGAGCGTTTTGCCGGATCAGCTTCATGGCCTGCATGGCGTCCATGAGGGGTACTTCGTGCTGCCTGGTCATGGCCTGGGCGTTGGGGAGCCGGTACTTGAGCACAATACCCGCCACGCCCCGCGCCTTAAACCATTCGGCCAGTTCGCTGCCTTCGTGCTCGGCGGCCAGGATGCCGTAGCCCCCACCGGGGCAAATAAGCACGGCCGCGCCGGTCGCTTTATCTTGGGGAGGCAGGTAGGCCGTCATGGTAGGTACCGTCACACCGCTGATGCGCATGATGCCGCCCGTCGTTTCGGACTTTTCTACGACGGCAGAGTTTGCGAGGGCATTGGGTACTTTGCCGGCGGGCCAGAGGGGAAGTACCTCCTGCTGGGCCAGGCTGGGCAGGGCGTAAAGCATAGTGAGGGTAAGCAGCGGAATGTATATTTTCTTTTTCATGTCAATAAAGCTGGTTCCGGAAGAGCTATTGCCCAACAAAAGGCTAGGTGAGGTACTTCTTACCACTCCTTTTTAGAATTAAATTTGACAAAAGTAGAGGCCCGAAAAAAAGAATACGCTTTTTTCGTTCCCCAAATCAACCTGATTTCCCATGCTCATTCGCCTTGTCCGCATGACGTTCCGGCCCGACGAAGTACCTACGTTCCGGGCTATTTTTGACGAATCCAAACAGAAAATCCGCGCCCAGCCGGGCTGTACCTACCTGGAGCTCTGGCAGGATATGCAGCAGTCGCACGTCTTCGTTACGCACAGCCACTGGGTGTCGGAAGCGGCCCTGGAGCAGTACCGGCAGTCGGAGCTCTTCCGGGGTACCTGGGCGCGCACCAAGGTACTTTTCGCCGAAAAGCCCGTGGCTTTCTCGGCCCAGGTCGTCGACAAAACCGACGAGGCGTAGGTACTTGGGGTACTTTATTAAAAATTAAAAGTACCCCAAGTACCCTACTACTCTATTTCTTAGGCGGGTTGATCATGATGTGGGCGCGGTGCGTACCAGGGTCCATGATCCAGGGCATACCCGGCGCTTCGGGCTTGAGGGGCAGGCCGGTACTTTCGGCGGTGGCCAACGGGATGTACACCACGTAGCGCAGGTACCCGTCTTTCAGCTCGCCGGTGGCGGTGTCGTAGTTGTCGTCAGTACCCGAAAACACAAAGAGCGAAGCGGGTGCCTTGGGCATAGCCAGCGTGCCCGCCTTGGCTTCCTTCTCGCGAATTTCTATGATTTCCTGGGCCGATTTCCCCTCCTGCTTCAGCTGCCGTCCCCGCGCCATGAAGGGCTCCAGGGTATGGTGGTAGCAGGATACGTTGATGTCCTTCTGCGCGGGGTTGTCGGCCAGGCACACCAGGTCGTTGGTACCCTTGCGCAGTACCGTAAACTTCCCGTCGGTACCGTAGCCGTACACCAGCGCGCCGTCGCGCTTGTCGCTGGGAGCCGCCAGTACGGCCGTTTTGATCTGGATGGCGGGCGGTACTACCTTCTGGGCGTGGGCCCCCAGGCTGGCCAGGAGTAGTGCTACGCAGGTTAGGGTTGTTTTCATGATTTGGTTTATTTAGTTGGTCAATATCAATGTCTTTTGGTTTGGTGATGCGTGGGACCTCACTTACGTAAAGTACTCGTTTTATCCTATACCGTTTTTATTCCGTTTCATTCTTCAATTTAATTCAAAGCTAAGTTAGAAGGTAAACTACCCCCTACTTTTTGCCATATTAAAAAAAGCGAAAAACGTTTAATTTTAAAATGGTTTGTGAGGTGCTCTTTCCGCTTGAAAATTGAAATAGAATTGTGACACTAATAATGTCAAAAATATTGATACTGTCAGTGTCACAAATATTGCCTAAATTTGTGACAAATACATTAAATGTATATAGATGCTAAGTACTGAGAGGCAAATAGAAAGATCGATCAAGGCAAAACCAAGGGGCACGCTAGTGTTCCCGGAGGATTTTTCGTCCTATGGCTCGTCTGATGCAGTCAGGAAAGCCCTCACCCGCTTGGAAGATAAACGTATGCTTGTTCGCGTAGCGCATGGAATATATGTAAGGCCTAAGGAAAGTGAACTTGTCGGCACTGTGCTCCCGACTGCCGAGGAGGTAGCGGATGCCATTGCGAAGCGGGATAGGATAAGAACTGTTCCGAGTGGAAGCTACGCCTTAAACGCGCTGGGGTTAAGTACTCAGGTTCCAATGAAGATCGTACTGTTAACCGATGGATCGCCGCGCGAGATCAAAGTCGGCAAGAGGAGTATCAAGTTCAAAAAGGTGGCCCCCAAAAACCTTCTCGCAAAGGGGAAGGTAAGCAGGCTTGCTATCCAGGCTTTAAAAGAGCTCGGGAATGGACAGGTGAGCGCCCACGAAGAAGAAAAGATTATAGAGCAGCTACGCACGGAGGATATCGCGACGTTAAAACATGATATTGGCCTTGCGCCAGTATGGATTCAAAAAATAATGAGTAAGGCTTTACCAGATGTCACGCAGTAAATTTCATGGCCTGAAGGCCGAAGACAAAAGAAGCATTTTTGAGGACATCAGTAACAAGACCGGAATGCCTGCGTTTGCGGTTGAAAAAGACTGGTGGGTAACGGAAACGCTCGCAATCATCTTTGAGATGAAGGTGGCCAGTCACCTCGTTTTCAAAGGAGGTACATCCTTAAGCAAAGCCTGGAAGCTCATCCATCGGTTTTCTGAAGACATTGACCTTGCGATAGACCGGAATTACTTTGGCTACGACGGCGAGCTCTCCAAAAGACAAAAGACCGCTCTTAGAAAAAGGGCAGGAGAGTACTCAAGTGGCCCTTTCTTTGAGCAACTTCAAAGCAAGTTTGCTGAGCGCGGCTTCCAGGTTGATTTCAATGTGGTTGAATCTCCTGATAGTGATCAAGATCCAAGGATCATCGAAATTTATTACCCAAACGTCATATCCGCTCCGGGATATATGCAGGCTCGGGTACAGGTTGAGATAGGATGCCGCTCTTTGAGAGAACCCTTTGCCTATTGTACGTTTGGCTCCCTGGTAGATGAAGAATATGCGGGAAGAGAGTTTGCAGCGCCCTTCATTACCATACCGACAGTCTATGCCGAGCGAACATTCCTGGAAAAGCTATTTTTGCTTCATGAGGAATTTCACCGACCCGCCGAAAAGGTGAGAGTAAATCGATTGAGCCGCCATTTGTACGATGTGCATCATTTAGGCAGATCCGAGGCAGCTAAAGCTCTGAATGATCAAGACCTGTATGAGACAATAGTGTATCACCGGTATGTCTTCTCCAAAATGGGTGGGGTAGACTATAATCTTCATAACCCCAAAACGTTGAACCCAACCCCGCCAGAGGAAGTCGTAGGTGCTTGGGCTGCTGATTATGGGAGAATGCTCGAAGAGATGATCTATGAAGAAAATCCGCCTAGCTTCGATGTTCTATTAGGATCTGTTCATGGCATAAAAGCAAGCCTGGCAGAGCTCCCGTGGAAGTATCGGCTCGATTTTATTGAAAAGAAATAGCGATTTTTAAGTAAAAGCGGAGTTCTTCTTAAAGACAGTGTTTAACTAATTCAGAGTATGCTTCTTAGGTCTCCCAAGTGTCGATATTGTCCTGCTTGCTTTCTTAAAGTACCCCAGTTCTACCCCAAGAGGCACGCCCTACATTCCTTTCCAATCAGTACCCATTGACCAGAAAGCCACCGTCCACGCCCAGGCACTGGCCCGTAATGTAGCTGGCCGCAGGCAAGCTCAGAAACAGTACCGCCGCCGCTACCTCCTCGGGGGTACCGATGCGCTGCATGGGCGTGCGGGCCAGGATTTTCTCCAGCCGGGCGGGATCATTCAATATCGGCGCGGCCAGGGGCGTGTTGATGTACCAGGGTGCCACGGCGTTGACCCGGATGCCGTCGCTCCCCCACTCCACCGCCAGGTTGCGCGTGAGCTGGATCAGCGCCGCCTTGGTCATGCCGTACACGGAGCCGCTGCTGATGTGCGTCAGGCCCGAGACGGAGCTTACGTTGACGATGCAGCCACGGCTGGCTTTCAGCAGCGGGTAGGCCGCCTGGCTCAGGGCAAAAGCCGAGTGGAGGTTGAGCTGCATGATCTGCTCGTACTCGCTGGGGCTGTAGTCCACGGTGGCTTTCCGGATGTTGCGCCCGGCGTTGATCACCAGCACGTCCAGCCCGCCCCAGGTACTTTGTAGGTACTCCACCACGGCTGCCGCCGCGCCTTCTGCGGCCAGGTCAAACGCCCGGCCCGTGATGGAAAGCTGCCGCTCCTGGGCCTCGGCGACCAGCTGCGCAATGCCCGCTTCGTCGCGCGCTATGACCAGTACCTCGGCGCCCGCTTCGGCCATCAGCCGGGCACAGGCCGCCCCGATGCCCTTGGTACCGCCGGTAACAAGTACCTTCTTATTTTTTAAATGCCAATGGTTCATGTAGATGGGTAGTTGGTTGGGTGAAAGTGGGGGCCGACGAGAAGATCAATCTCAAAATTAATTGGGATAAAATGGTAAAACAAGCGAATGAGTTGCTTTTAAAACGGAATGCCAATACTTGTCATTGAAACAATTATGTAGGCCTTATTACCCAAACGTATGAAACCCTCAAAATCTACTCTGTTGGCCGTAGCCGGGGTACTGGCCGTAGGCCTGGTTGCTTCCTACCAACGTACCAACCCCAGCACCGTTAGGAGCGCGGGCCTCGATAGCCTGTACGCCAAGCTGTCGGAAGACGACAAGCGCTCACCGCAGTACGCCGTGGCGGGCCTCACCGTAGCCGAAGGCCTGGAAGCGACGCTTTTTGCCTCCGAACCTACCCTGACCAACCCCACCAACCTCGACGTAGACCACCGCGGGCGGGTGTGGGTGTGCGAAGCGTACAACTACCGCCCGGCCATCACGGGCAATCCTACGCACGAGCAGGGCGACCGCATCCTGATCCTGGAAGATACCAACGGCGACGGCAAGGCTGACAAAACGACGGTCTTTTACCAGGGCCCCGAGCTCAACGCGCCGCTGGGGATCTGGGTAATGGGCAACCAGGCCATCGTGTCGCAGAGCCCCTACGTGTGGCTCTTTACTGACGAGGACGGCGACGACAAGGCCGATAAAAAAGAAATTATTTTCCAGGGCATCAAAGGCGAGCAGCACGACCACGGCATGCACGCCTTTGTGTTCGGGCCCGACGGCAAGCTGTATTTCAACTTTGGCAACGAAGGTACCCAACTCCTAGACGGCCAGGGAAAACCCATTCTGGACAAAAAAGGCAAAGCCATTGATTTTAAAAAGTACCGGCAGGGCATGGTGTTCCGCTGCGACCCGGATTTTAAAAACATCGAAGTACTGGGCAACAACTTCCGGAATAACTACGAAGTAGCCGTAGATAGCTACGGTACCATGTGGCAGTCGGACAACGACGACGACGGCAACAAGGCGGTGCGGATCAACTACGTGATGGAATACGGCAACTACGGCTTCACCGACGAGATGACGGGCGCGGGCTGGCGGGCGGGCCGCACCAACGTGGAGGATTCGATTCCGTTTCGACACTGGCACCTCAACGACCCCGGCGTGGTACCTAACCTGCTCCAAACCGGCGCGGGCTCGCCCACAGGCATGGTAGTATACGAAGGTCGGCTGCTGCCCGGTACCTACTGGGACCAGATGATTCACTGCGACGCGGGCCCCAACGTGGTGCGGTCTTACCCCGTACAGAAAAAAGGTGCGGGCTACACCGCGACCATCAATAACCTGCTGGAAGGTACCCGCGACCAGTGGTTCCGGCCGTCGGATGTGTGCGTAGCGCCGGACGGCTCCCTTTTCGTATCCGACTGGTACGATCCGGGCGTGGGTGGCCACCAGGCCGGTGACCTCGAGCGCGGGCGGGTGTTTCGGGTAGCCCCGCCCAACGTATCTTACAAAACGCCCCCGCTGAGCCTAAATACCCCGCAGGCGGCCGTCGAAGCCCTGCAAAACCCTAACCTTTCGGTAAGGTACCTGGCCTGGAACGCCCTCCTGAAAATGGGTACTTCGGCGGAGCCTTCTCTTGCCAAACTTTTTGAGGATCAAAACGCCAACCCACGGATGCGGGCGCGGGCACTCTGGCTACTGAGCAAAATGGGGGGCTTCAACAGCCGTTACCTCGAAGCCGCCTTCCGCGACGCCAACCCCGACCTGCGCATTACAGCCCTGCGGGCCGCCCGCCAACTCACCGACAACCCCATCGCGTACGTGAAGCGCCTGGCCAACGACACTGACCCGCACGTACGCCGCGAATGCGCCCTCGCGCTGCACGAACTACCCACCTCCGAGGCGGCGGGTATATGGGCTTCGCTGGCGCAGCAGTACGACGGCCAGGACCGCTGGTACCTCGAAGCGCTCGGAATTGGGGCCGCCAACAACTGGGACCAGGCCTTCAAAGCCTGGCTGAAAACGGCTGGCTCCACCCCCACAGGTACCCCCGCGGGCCGGGATATCGTGTGGCGGGCCCGCACAAAGGAGTCGGTGCCGCTGCTGGCTTCGCTGGCCAGTGACGCCTCGGTGGATCTGAAAAGTAGGCTGAGGTACTTCCGCGCGTTTGATTTTAACCCCGGCGGCAAAGAAAAATCCACGGCCCTGCTCCAGATGATGAAAGGCAAGGCCGCTGATCAACTCGAAATCAACAAGCTGGTGCTGCGCCACCTCGACCCAGCCTTCGTGAAGCAGTCGCCGGTGGCGATGGCCTCTTTGCAAAAGCTGCTGGATGCCACCTACGATAGCCCCGAGTACATGGAGCTGGTGACCCGCTACGAACCTACCACCGAAAACAAACGCCTGCTACAGCTTGCCACGACCAAACCTTACGAAGGTACCGGGCGCGAAGCGGGCCGCCTGCTGCTCAAACAACCCGGCGGGGAGGCCCTGCTCCGCAGTGCCATCAACGGCTCCGACCCCGCCAAGGCCAGCGCCGCCCTGGCTTCCATCCGGGGCGTGGGTAGCAAGGAATCCCTGGCCCTGCTGACGCAGGTAGCCCTGGACAGCAAGTACCCCCTGGCGCTACGGCGCGACGCCACCCGGGCTATTGGGGGCAGCCAGAGTGGCGAGGACCAGATCCTGGCTTATTTGAAAGAGAACAAGTTTAATAAAGACCTAAAAGACGCTGCCGTGCAGGGCGTGAGCAACGCCTGGCGCCGGGCCGTACGCACCGAAGCCGCCAAGTACCTCGACGCCGACGCCACTTCCTCCACCCGGAAACATCCGCCCATGCCAGAGCTACTCAACGTCAAGGGCGACATTGCCAAGGGAAAAGTGGTGTTCTCGATGTACTGCGCCGTGTGCCATCAGGTAGAGGGCGACGGGATGGATTTCGGGCCCAAGCTCTCCGAGATTGGCAGCAAACTACCCAAGGAAGGACAGTACCTGGCTATTTACTACCCCAGCGCCGGGATTAGCTTTGGCTACGAGGGCCACGAAGTAACAATGAAAGATGGTTCGAAGGTAGTAGGGATCATTGCTTCCAAAACTGAAAGCGACCTGCTGATGAAGTTTCCGGGCGGAAGTACCCAGGAATATAAAATGACCCAGGTGAAATCCATCAAGCAGCTCGACGAGTCCATGATGCCCGCCAGCTTACAGGAGGCCATGAGTACCGAAGAACTCACCGGCCTGGTAGAGTACTTGAGTAGCCTCAAGCGGAAAAAATAATCTTCTATACCCCCACAAAAAGCGCCCCGCTACTGGTCCAGTAGCGGGGCGCTTTTTGTAGGGGTATATTTCAAAGCTGAGCTAAGGATCTCTGAGCATTTCAGGAACTTGCCTCAGACTATCTCCGCTGCCCGTTTACTCTTCCCGGATCTTTTCTTCGCTTAGTTGCTCTTGACTAAAGATAAATTTCCGAAGCTGCTTACCGCGCTCATTAGCCTGCTGGGCTTTTTCATTAAATAGCTTCGCCGCCTTGGCGTTTCCGCCTTTTTCCAGTTGCTTCCCGGCCTGCTCGAGCAGCAACATCATTTCTTCCAAACCTCGAACGCTTTGCCAGAGCTTATCTTCCACCGATTTGGATACTTCGGCCAGTAGCGCACTGGCCGTAAAGGCATGGCCCGTATGGCAGCGGTAGCGGATCAGTTTTCCCTCTTTGATGCTTACCAGAGTACCGTTGCAATCCGGGCAAGTAAGGGGGGTGAGCTCCCCCATCTTCAGGATGTCCATGCTGGCATTTGCCTGGGCGGCGGTGTGGATTTCGAGGTTCATACGATCCGTTTCGATAGAAGAAGAAGCCGGATCTACCAGTTCTAAGGTATCTTCGATCAGCCGACACACCAGCGGGGCCATTTCGGAAATGGGAACTATGTAGTCTACGTCCACATATTCGAGTACACTCTCGGGCATACTAGGGTACATGGCCTCCTCTGGCTCCTGAATGATCCCTAGGCCACCCAGGCGCTTTACGGACCACATGCCCGAAGTACCGTCGTTGAGCAGCCCCGTGAGCACGATGCCGATGGTACGAGGACCATAAGTATAGGCCGCGGAGCGAAACAGCGCATCGATGGAAGGACGAAACCGGTTTTCCTTGGGGCCTCTTTTGATAAGAATATGGTCATTCTCAATGAGCATGTGGTGATCGGGCGGAGCTATGTAGATACAACCCGGCCGAATTGCCTCCCCGTCCTGAGGGTGTACTGCCTTGAGCGGTCCGACATTATTGAGGATCGTAGGTAGGTAGCTTGGTGCATGAGCGGCCACATGCTGGACAATAAAAATAGAAGCCTGGCAACTACTTGGTAAGGAAGCAACCAGCTCTTTTAGGGCGTAGACGCCCCCGGCGGAAGACCCAATAACGACAATATCACGTGTTGCCATACTAGTTTTTGGAATTGATCAAAGTCACTTCGCAGAAAGGAGGAATACCTGCCAATGATTCTTTTCTGAACTAAATGCGTGCCAATAGCTTAGCCTAGTCCTCTTCGTATTGGCGCGGAAAGTGAATACGGAACAAAGTACCCCTTTCTGCCTCGGTTTCAATTTCCATTTTTGCGCCCAGCATATCGCACAGCCGTTTCACAATAAACAACCCAATCCCCTCACCCGTAGTTATTTGGGTATCAAGCTCTGCTTGATTTGCCGTGGATGTTGCTTCGGCTTCATCCGTAGCGGTTTCTTGAGTGGAATACGGTTTATCCAATAGCTTATTCTTCACCAACTCAGGCATACCCGGTCCGGAATCTTTGACGACCAGAAACCAAGAGCTGGTTGTGGGTACTTCTGCTCCCTTTTCCATCACACCTTCCGTAGGGCCCCAGCTCACCTCAATACTACCACGGGAAGTATATTTAATGGCATTCAAAATCAGGTTCTGCGCAATGCGGTGTATTTTTATCACATCCCCACGAATCAGTAAATGTTCCGGGCCTTCCAGTACCATCTTCAAGTGCTTTTCGTTGGCGAGCAGCGTTACGTTCTCACCTAGTTCCCGGAGTATTTTGGCTACGTCAAAAGTGGTTAGCTGCGGTTCCTCTTCTCCGGCTTCCAGGCGCGAATGATCCAGTAGCTGGTTCAGCATCTGCGTCACTTGCCGCACGCTACGCTGCAGGGTAGTCAGGGTTTGGGTACGCTCCTCTTCCGAATCGAGCATATCCAGCAGTGAAGCCGCTACCACCACCACGCCAAAGCTCCCCCGCAAGTCGTGGGAAGCGGCCCGGAGAAGCTCGGCCCGGTGCTGCACGTACTGGCGCATACGCTCCAGCGATTGCATGGTTTTGTCCGAGCGCTTCAATTCCAACAGCCACTGGTCATGCTGTATCTCCGCTTTTTTCAGGGTAGTAATGTCCAGCCCGTTAAGTACCACGCCGCTGTCGTGCCGGGTAAGCGATAGTCCCAGCCACTTCACCTCCCCTTCACTCTGGAGTTGGCGTTCTTCATAAAATGGCTGCCCCGTTTCCAGGACGCCAAGTACATTCTCAAAGGTTTTCTCCTGCCATAGTTTGTTGGCCAGTTGGGTAGCCGTTTTCCCGATCAGCTCCGATACGGGTTTCTCCTTGAGGCGGGCAAACTTATCATTACAGACCATCAGTCTAAATTCCTTTATAAGCTTTTCTTTGTCCCGGATGGCCTTAAAATAACCAATCGCCGCGGGCGAGCTGTCCAGTACGGCCTGCAGGTTTTCGGCCGTTAGCTGTACTTGCTGTTCGGCATCTTTGCGGTCCGTAATGTCAAGCAGCGTCGATACCACGCCATTTTCATTAACCTGTTGGGTCACAAACAGGGCGTAGCAACGTTCTTGCTCGGACCCAACCGGTCTGAGGTTTATCTCACGGTAGGCCGACACACCCGTCCTAAGTACCTCCATGTACATGTCGAAAACGCCGGATTCCCGCGTTTCGGGATGCGCTTCCAACATAGTCCGGGCCTGGATGTCCTCCGCGGTTCTTCCTAATAACTCAAGCGCTGACTGGTTGAAAACTGCCGTGTTGAAGTCCACCGGCTCGCGGGTAGTGGAGTCATAGAGCGCTTCCATGAGCGTGATGGCGGCCGGTACCCCATTGAGCACACTTTGCAGGCGGCTGACTACCTGCGCTACCTCATCGTGTGAGTGCTTTAGCTCCCGGTTAGCCTGGTGGAGCTCTTCGGTACGCTCCCTCACCCGCCGATCCAGCTCCTGGTTGAGCTCTTTCTGGAGCTGTACATCGACGCAGGTACCCATGTAGCCGCTGAAGGTACCATCGTGCAGAAACGTAGGCTTGGCATTTTCCAGCATCCAGCGGTACTCGCCATCGTGTCGGCGAAGGCGGTACTCGGTCTGAAACGGCTGCCGGAGTAAAAATTTGGCGTTGTAGATGGATAAGTACCCCAGCCAGTCGTCGGGGTGGATACCCTGCGCCCAGCCGTGGCCCATTTCCTCCTCCAGCGTGCGGCCGGTATAGTTGAGCCAGGCTTGGTTCAGGTAGTTGTAGCGTCCTTCCTCATTAGCCACCCAAATCATGGTGGGGGCGTGGTCGGCGATGGTCCGGAACCAGGCCTCCCGTTCTTCCAGCAGGCGCTGGGCCAGCCGGTGCTCGGTGATGTCTTC
Source organism: Rhabdobacter roseus (assembly GCF_014202275.1). Taxonomy (GTDB): domain Bacteria; phylum Bacteroidota; class Bacteroidia; order Cytophagales; family Spirosomataceae; genus Rhabdobacter; species Rhabdobacter roseus. The sequence goes on from NZ_JACHGF010000003.1 coordinate 506,947, forward strand.
GATTGCCAGCAGAATAACCTCCTGGCGGTGCTGGTATATCACCTTCCGGGCATTGAGGCGCATTACTTTTTCCCCAATAAACGGGAACGTATGGGATACCTCAAAGCCCGTTACCGGCGAATTGTCCGTAATGGTATTTTCCAGGAGTTCGCGCAGACGCTGAATATTCCACTGCCCATTGCCTACTTCGTAGATCAGCTTTCCTTCAATCTCCAAGCGATCGGCCCGGTACATTTGGTAAAACGCCCGGTTAGCACTCTTTATCCGCAGGTCTTTGTCCAGGATCAGGGTAGCTTCCCGAATGGTGTCAAAAATAGCCTCCGCGTAGCTGTAGGCTTCCGTAAGCTGGTCGTTGCGCTGCTGCAGCTCTTGGTTGATCGTCAGTAATTCTTCGTTGGTAGACTCGATCTCCTCCTTGCTGGTCTCGAGCTCTTCGTTGATACTCTGTAACTCTTCGCTGCTGCTCACGATCTCCTCGTTAGCCGACTGCAGCTCTTCGTTGCTGGCTTCTTGCTCCTCGATGATCGAGTGCATATCTTCCCGCACCGCCGCCAGTTCTTCTTCCAGCTCTTTGATCCGGCGGTTGCCCACGGTAGTCGACTTGGTATCGCTGACGAAGCTCGGGGGCATTTCTTCAAAAAGGACCAGGTACAGGAATTGCTCGCCTTGGTTTCGAAGCGGTACCACTTCGATGGCTACCTGATGGGTCGTGGCGTCTCGGTCTTTAATTTCCAATCCCGCCTTTCGGACCGGCTTTCCCGTCTTCCGGGCTTTATGAATGGTATTGCGTAATTCAAACACCAGCGATGAACGGGCCATTTTTAGTAGGTTCAGGCTGGCTTTTCCCGGCGAGGGCTCGAGGTAAAGTCCCGTAGAACCCCGGAACTGTAAAATCTCCAGATCCTGATCCACCACCACGCTGGCGGGTACATACTGGCTCAGCAGTATCCCATCTACCAACCGGTCCAGGTCATTGACCGGCTCCGTCACTTTCGAGGCCAGGCGCAGGTAGTCAAACTGTTTGGGACGCGCTACGTCCCGCGCATGGGGAGTGATATTGAAGGCTCCTTTACTGGATACGTCATTCTTCCGGATATACGCTTTATAGGCCTTATCGACCTGCGAAAAAAGCGCCACGGCATTTCCTACGGATTCGGAATTGCCCAGCAACAGGGTCCCGTTGGGATTTAGCGCGTAGTGAAAAATGGAAAACGCTTTTTGCTGAAATACATCGTCCAGGTAGATGAGCAGGTTCCGGCAACTGATCATATCCAGCCGGGAAAAGGGCGGATCTTTCAGTAGGTTGTGCTGCGCAAACACGCAAAGGTCAAGAAGGGATTTGCTGATCCGGTACTGATCGTCAATCTTGCTAAAAAAACGCTGCAACCGCCGGGGCGATACCCCTACGATTTCACTGCTGGAGTAGCTCCCCTGGCGGGCTTTGTTGATGACGGACTGGCTCAGATCAGTAGCAAAGATCTGGATGGGTACATGAGCGGCCCGGTCGCCCAGGGCTTCCAGCAACAGCATAGCCAGGGAGTAGGCCTCCTGGCCCGTGGAGCACGCCGGTACCCAAATCCGGATTGGCTCCCGGGCCGCCTTACTTTTGATGATTTGCGGAAGTAATACTTTTTTTACGTGATCCATCGTCTCTGGATCTCTGAAAAAGCTAGTGACGTTTATCAGCAAGTCATTATAAAGTACGTGCGCCTCGGTAGGGTCCTGCCTGAGGTACTCCGCGTAGTCCTTGAGCGTTTCCAGCTTGTAGAGCAGCATCCGCCGGATGATTCGCCGACGGATGGTCGTCATTTTGTAATGGCTAAAATCCACCCCCAGCACCCGACGCAGCAATTGAATGATGGTTTTTAGATCCTCTTCGGCCCTGGTATTCTCTACCTCCACTCCCTCTTCGAGCCGAAACGCCTCGAGCCGCTTACTCAACCGCACCAGCTCCCGGGCTATTTCCAGTGGCGGAAGCACCCTATCAACCGCCCCTTCGCCGATGGCGGCTTTGGGCATTTCCTGGTACAGGGCGGTTGTATCTTGTGTGAAGGTGATGCCCCCGGCGGCTTTGATGGCCTTTAACCCCTGGGCACCATCCGTACCGGCTCCCGACAAAAGCACCCCAATGATCCCCTCCCGTTGTCGCTCCGCCAACGCGAAAAAAAACGAGTCGATGGGCATCGAAACGGGTACCTCGTCAAGGCTCTCGGCGGCCGTAAATTCCTGGTCGCTTACTTCCAGTTCCCGGCCTGAGGCTAACACGTATACTTGATCAGGTGCAAGCAAAGTACCCGGCTGGGCTTCCTGAACCGGCCTTGCGGTGACGGCCCCCAGCGTAGTAAGCAGGGTGGCCGTGTCGATGCCGCCCACATGTGCCTGAAGGTACACGAAAGCCAGCCCCGTGCTTGGTGGGAGCTCTTTCAGTAGTTCCGAGAAAGCTTCCAGGCCCCCGGCAGCAGCACCAACGGCAACCAGAGGTACGGGAGCCAGCGAAAGGGCAGAAATGGGCTTTGAGGGGGGGGATTTTTCTTTTTTGGCCATTGAAAATGGGGCGGTGGAAATTAATCGGACTCCTATTTTTCCCTTTTAAAAGGTACTTGTACCCATCGGCAAAGGATCAACCAGGGTACTTTCTCTTCAATCACGGCCAAAACAGGGCTCATGAAACAGGGAACTAGGTACTGATCGTTCTATCTCCTCGTTCATTTCATCCCTAATCAATATAAAAATGGCTAATTAATCCAAAGGTACTTTGTCCAAATGACAAAAAAGTAGGTTATGCTTTCTGTATAGTAAAGGGTAGTGGCAAAGAATCTTACTCAGCCAAGCCGTAAAGGAGATTTCTTTCTGTGTCTAGACAGACAATACGGCTATTTTAGCTGGTGAGCAGAGGGAAGATAAGAATAGGCTATAACTATATACCGCAAATAACATACATTTATATGATACTACAAAAATACTATAAAGAAAGTGGAGTTGACAAAACGACCTAAAAAAAATACTTGAAATTTTATAATTTACTTCCTCCGAATCTGCACTGGCTCAAAATAACCCCCAAAGTACCCTTATACTGGTAGTTTGTGCCGTCGCTCTTGTTTTGGAGCGGGGCCGTCCCAATTGACCAGGCCACGGGTAGTTTCCCGCCCGTACCTGGCCTTGGCTCACCGAATAAAAAAAGAGAAAGTACCGGCCAATGTGATAAAATCTTTGGGATCTATCCTTCATAATCTTTAATAACTTCTTATTTTCGCATCTCCAATCTGGTATGTGTTGATACGAATGAAGTTTTTTCCTTGCTCCCTCTTCCTGGCAGTAGCCCTCCTGTGGGTAGTTTCGCCGGTCTTTTCCCAGCCCACTTTTTCCAAACAAGCCTTCGGCAGCGCCCCACACGACAGCCTCACCGAGCAAGAAAAGCGTTTTCCGGAAAACGCCCTGACGGGTCTCACCGTCGCCGCGGGCCTCGAAGCCTCGCTTTTTGCGTCCGAACCGCTGCTGGCCAACCCCATCAACATCGACGTGGATCACCGCGGGCGAGTATGGGTACTGGAGGCTTATAACTACCGGCCTTCGCTCAATGGTACGCAAAAAAGCCCCCTGGGTGACCGCATCCTGATCCTAGAAGATACCAACGGCGACGGCAAGGCCGACAAAACGACGACCTTCTACCAGGGACCAGAACTGAACGCGCCGCTGGGGATTTGGGTCATGGGCAACCAGGCCCTCGTGTCGCAGAGCCCCTACGTGTGGCTCTTCACCGACGACAACGGCGACGGCAAGGCCGACCGCAAGGAGATTGTGTTTCGGGGCGTGGGCGGCGAGCAGCACGACCACGGTATCCATGCCTTCGTGTTCGGGCCGGACGGGAAATTTTACTTCAGCTACGGCAGCAAAGGCAAGCAGCTCCTCGACGGCCGCGGCCGCCGCCTGCTCGACAAATACGAGCGCCCCATTGACTTCCGGAAGTACCGCAACGGCCTGGTGTTTCGCTGCGAGCCGGACTTTACCCACGTGGAGATCCTGGGCGAAAATTTTCGCAATGGCTTCGAAGTAGCCGTAGACAGCTACGGCAGCGTGTGGCAGTCTGACCGCGACGAAGAAGGCAACGAAGGCGTGCGGATCAACTACGTGATGGAAGGGGGGAATTTTGGGTACATGGACGAAATGACCGGCGCCAGCTGGCGCATCTACCGCACCAACCTGGAAGAGGAGATCGGGCGGCGGCACTGGCACCAAAACGACCCCGGCGTAGTACCTAACCTCCTCCAGACGGGCAACGGAGCCCCGATGGGCATGGCCATCTACGAAGGTACTTTATTACCCCGTACCTACTGGGGGCAAATCCTCCACTGCGACGCCGGGGCCAACGCGCTTCGGGCTTATACCGTCGAAAACGACGGCGCGGGCTACAAAGCCTCCATGACGAACATCCTGGAAGGTACCAGCGACCACTGGTTTCGTCCGTCGGATGTCTGCGTAGCCCCCGATGGCTCCCTCATCGTGTCGGACTGGTACGACCCCGTAGCGAGCGAAAACCGGGCGGGTGACTTCCGCCGGGGGCGGATTTACCGCCTGGCGCCTCCAGGTACCTCCTACACTACCCCTACCTACGACTACACCACCCCCGAAGGAGCCACGCTGGCCCTCCAGAACCCCAACCTCTCAGTACGGTATATGGCCTGGAACGCCCTCGTAGCCATGGGCCGCCGGGCCGAGCCCGAGCTGGGCAAACTCCTGCACTCGGCCTACGCCGACCCGCGCCTGCGGGCCCGGGCCCTGTGGGTACTTAACCGCATCGAGGGCATCAGCACCCGCCACCACGAAGCCTGCTTTAGGGCCATCAACCCCAACCTCCGGATCACCGCCCTGCGTACCGTCCGCCAGCGCAACAGCGACCCCATCGAGTACATCAAGCTGCTCGTCAGCGACCGCGACCCGCAGGTACGCCGTGAGTGCGCCCTGGCCATCAACCATAACCACACCTACGAAGCCGAAGACGTGTGGGTGAGCCTGGCCAAAAAGTACAACGGCCAGGATCGCTGGTACCTGGAGGCGCTGGGTATTGGCGCTTTTGATCAATGGGAGCGGCTTTTTCCGGCCTGGCTGGCTACTACCCAGGGCAATCCGCTCGCAACGGCGGCCAGCCGAGACATCATCTGGCGCTCCCGTACCAAGCAGGCCATTCCCTGGCTCGCCACCCTGGCGGGCGACAGCGCCGTGGCCCTCAACGAGCGGGCGCGGTACTTCCGGGCTTTTGATTTTATTCCCCGTGGCTACGAAAAAACCCTGGCTCTGCTGGATATTGCCAAGGGTGATTCGCCCCAGCAGGTAGCGGCCCACAAAATGGCGCTGTTTCACCTCGACCCTGACTACGTGCGGGATTCGCCGCGCGGCATGACGGCCCTGCAAAAACTCCTGGACGAAAACTACGGTACCTCCGACTACATAGACCTGGTAGTACGGTACTCGCCCGAGTCCGAAAACCAGCGCCTGCTCCAGCTCGCCATGGCCAAGTACGCGGAGCCCATCGGGCGCGACGCGGGCCGGCAGCTCCTGAAACAAGCCGGTAGTGGTTTTGTGTGGGAAAAAGTAAATACCGGTCCCGACGACGGCCGGATTGCGCTGCTGTCGTCGCTACAGCTGATAGGAAGCCGGGAGTCCCTGAATATATTGAGCAACGTCGTACTCAGCGACCACCAGTCTCGAAAAGTACGGCGCGAGGCCATTCGTTTCCTGAGCGGTAGCTGGGAAGGGGAAGATATGGTACTTACCCTCCTAAAAAGCGGCCAGCTGGAAGGCGATATCAAAGCAGCCGCCGTAGAAGGCATTCGCAATGCTTTCCGAAAAGAAATACGCACCGAAGCCGACCGTTATACCGAATTTGCGGAGGATTCGTCGGAGAAGTAGGGACAGGAAGCGAGGTACCTTAACGGCTCGGCCAGTACCCTCCAGGGTAGTAGCGGAAAACCCTTTATAGAACCCTTTACACGCTATACGATCGGCATGGAACCACGCACGACAATCCTGGGGCTGGGCGCAGCCGGGATTCGCACCCTAACCTACCTCTCTGAACGCAGCCCCCGGGAGGTGAGCCTCATCGGCATCGACACGACCCCCGCTAGGCCGAAAGCACCCGGCCTGGACCACCGGATTGCTCTGGTCCTCCTCCCGCCCGCCGACGGGTTGGACGAAACGGGCTTTCAGCTCAGCGCCCTCCTCCAGCAAGAATCCCTGGAAGAACTCCTTGACGAAGATACCTCCCTGGTGATCCTGGTGGGCGATCTGTCCGAGCCTCTCGTCAAGGGTACCTTGCCTGTGATTGCCCAGGTGGTGCAGCAACGGGAAATACCCTTTCTGCTGGTACCCGTAACGGCCCAAGTACCTCCCGAAAGTACCCTGCCTACCTACTTCAACGGCTTGCTCCTGGCTGCGGGTGAGCTCTCGCTGGCGGGGGCAGAATCGGCACCACCAGCCGAAAGTACCCTGCGCGCCTGCGCAGACCGGTTGGAACTCCTGTTGGAGATCTACCAGCCTTTATCTCCCGCGGTCTCGATTGATTTTCAGGACTTACTGTTTATGCTCAAAAAAGGACGGTACTTCCTCCTGGCCAAGGGAATGGGGGCGGGCCCGGAGCGGAGCGAGCAAGCTCTCAAACAAGCCACGGAGCAACTCACTGCCGTGCCGCATCCCGCCCTGGACTGGAAGAGTAGCCTGATTCTGCTCACCGACGGCCCCGCCAAACCCCAAACCATCGGCGAGCAAAGAAAAGCCTTTATGGCCGTGAAAAAATTCTTTACGGACCGGGGTTCCGAATTGCAACACGTGAAAGTTGGCTACGCCACGGATGAATCCCTGGCCGACCGGCTGAGCGTGTTCCTACTGCTGGCAGGTCAACCCATCCCACGCACCGAGGCATAAAACCAAGGTACCTGATAAGGTACCTGAGGAATAGCCCGTGGAGCCGGAATTATAAAGTACCCCCGAAAAAACAGTAAATCCGCCCCCGGCTTCCCTTTTGCTTATCATAAATAAAAAAATCACTTGACTACTCATGGATCGTAGAATCTTCGTAAAATCCTCCCTGGGCCTGGCGGGCGCGGCCTTAGCAGCGGGCGAGACGGCGGCTAGTGCCCCCTCCGGCAAAAACAACTTTAAACTGAAATACGCCCCCCACTTCGGGATGTTCAAGAACAGCGCGGGCGACGACCTCGTCGACCAGCTCAAATTCATGGCCGACATGGGCTTTATGGCTCTGGAAGACAACGGCATGATGGGCCGCCCCGTGGAGGTGCAGGAGAAGATCGCCAAAGAAATGACGCGCCTGGGCATGGAAATGGGGGTATTTGTGGTAGATAAAGGGGGCAACAGCCAGAACACCCTCGCCGCGGGCAAGAAAGAATACATCGACATTTTCCTGAACGGCTGTAAGCGGGCCGTTGAGGTGGCGAAGCGCGTCAATGCCAAGTGGATGACCGTCGTCCCCGGTGACTTCGAGCGTAACCTACCCATTGGCGTGCAGACGGGGCACGTCATCGACGCGCTGCGCCGGGGGGCCGAAATCCTGGAACCGCACGGACTCACGATGGTACTTGAGCCCCTGAGCGACACGCCGAACCTATTCCTGCGTACTTCCGACCAGACCTACGAGATCTGCCGGGGGGTCAATAGTCCGGCCTGCAAAATCCTGTTTGATATTTACCACATGCAGAAAAACGAAGGGCACATCATCCCGCACATTGACTGGACCTGGAGCGAAATCGCCTACTTCCAGATCGGCGACAACCCCGGCCGGAAAGAGCCTACTACCGGGGAAATCAACTACAAGAATATCTTCAAGTACATCCACGACCGCAGCAAAAAAGAGAACAAAAGCTTCATCATGGGCATGGAGCACGGCAATTTCAGCCCCGGCAAAGACGGCGAAAACGCGCTCATCAAGGCCTACGTGGAAAGCGACAGCTTCGCGGTGTAGCAAGTACCTTGCACATTATTAGAAAAATACAAAACGGGCTGGTGGGAAAAATAAGCGCTCCCACCAGCCCGTTTTGTACAAAATAGAGGTGGGTTTAGATCACCACTACGGAGTTGTCTTCCAGCGCTACGCCCGAAGGAACATACTTGTCAGCTTCCCAGTCATTGGTCCACTTCTCGCCGTCCAGAATGTAACGGAACTGGTATTCTTTACCGGGCTCGAGCTCGAGCGTGGCCTTGTATGAACCGTCTTTTTGCTTCTTAAGAGGGGCAGCATCTTCCGGATTCCAGTCGTTGAAGTCTCCAACCAAGGATACCTTCGTGGCCTCTGCGGCGGCCTCAGCCGGCAGGGTAAACGTCACTTTGCAAATAGGCTTGCTTTTGAGATACTGTTTTGTCAATGCCATAATTGGTGGTGTTTTTTTAGTTGACGCAACAAATATACAATCAAAAATATTTTAAGTCAATGATAATCAATATTGTAATTATTTAACTACTTAAAATAGTCATACCTATTCTACTTTTTTTTGGTATAGTACAATTTTAGGGCAAGGTATAGCGCACGCCCAGGAAGCCTCGTATCCCCTGATTGGGCGCATACACATAGCTCGGGTCAAAGGTGAGGCGGGAGGGGTTGTCGGGCGTAGCCAGTACATTTCCTTCGGTATCAAAAAGTACCTTCTTGTCGAACGGATCAAACGCCCGGGCGATGGAATTGGCGGGCGGACGGAAGTTGAGCAGGTTTTTGACGCCTCCGTACAGCTCCCAGCGCGTACCCAGGTTTTTGGTAAGCTGAATATTCTGCAGTGACCATACCGGTGAGTACTCCGCGCGCGGGTCGTCCTCACTCAGCAGCGGCAACCGCATGGGGCCGTACACGTTGCCGGTATAGTCAAGTACCATCCCGGCCTTCCGAAACTCGTACGTGATAGCCCAGGTACCCATGAAGCGCTCGGTGAGGATGGGCCGTATGCGTTGGCCTTCGTCTACCTGCACGTTGTCCATGAGCGTTACGCCCGCGACGAGTTTGAGCGGGGCGTAGAGGTTTACGTCCAGGTTGAGGCTGATGCCCTTCGATTCGGCGTAGCCGCGCAGGTTGTCGTAGATAATCTGGTTCGGGTTGGTGTCGTAGTCGGGCAGGATGCGGTTGCTGAAGCGCGTATAAAACACCGAAGCGTCCAGCCCCACAAAAGCATTGGGCAGCACGATTTTCTTTACAAAATTCAGGTTGGCATTCCAGCTTTGCTCGGGCCGGAGCGCTTCCCGGATCACCACCTCCCGCGCGCCGGTAAGGGCGGCGTGGTCTTCGGTGAAAAGGTTAACGACCCGGTAGCCGCGGCCTACGTTGAGCCGCAGGGCGTCGGTGGTATTAAGGGCCACCTTGTAGGCTAGCCGGGGCGTATAAATGCTCCCGTGGCGGGAGTTATAGTCGTAGCGCATACCCAGCAGTACTTTGTGCGGCCCCCGCGTGATTTCGTCCTGGACAAAAAGCCCCGGCAAAAAAATCCGGCTGGGCTCGTCGGTATCCAGGGCGCTGGTGGTAGCGGGGGTGTTGTCGTTGTAGTAGGTGTAGCGCAGCGGAATACCCGCCAGCAGGCTGTGCTTCCCGACCTGTTTGTCCCAGAGGAGCTGCCCAAAAGCGATCCGCTGATCGGCTTCGAAGGGCAGATCGCCGTAAAAAGAATTTTGTCGGTGCGTATTGAGCGAGTACTGCAGCGTTACTTTCTCCTTCATCGGTAACTGGTAGGTACCTATGGCTTCGAAGCGCTCGGTGTAGATGCTTTCGCCGTACACCTCATCGCCCCCCCGGTCGGCGGGGGTCCAGTGTACCTGCCCGCCCCAGCGGTCTTCGTAGAAGTACCTCAGCGCCAGCGACGCCTGCCGGTTGTAGGGCCGCTGCACCGACCACTTGTTAAACACCGAAATACGGTGCTGGAGGGTTAGGTCCGTGAAGCCGTCGCCGTTGCGGTCGATGGGGTTCTGGTAGTTGAAGTAGTTGATGCCCGTCAGCGAAGATACTTTGGAGCCCAGCATAAACTTAAAACCCAGATCGGCGTTGAAATCCCGCCAGTTACTGCTGAAGGCATCGGCCGAGAAGGTAGGGGCTTTGGTGGTACTTTTGGTGATGATGTTGATGAGCCCACCCACGGCCTCGGAGCCGTAGAGCGTCGAGGCCGGTCCCTTTACAATCTCAACGCGCTCAATGAGGCTGTTCGGAATTCCGATGAGTCCGTACACCGTCGAAAGTCCGCTCACGATGGGCATGCCGTCCAGAAGTACCATGGTATACGGCCCTTCGAGCCCGTTGATGTGGATGTCGCCAGTGTTACAAACGTTGCAGTTGATCTGGGGCCGGATGCCGTTGACGTACGAAAGCCCCTCAAAAATACTCGGGACCGTGTTTTTATAGAGGAATTTCTGCGTGACAATATCCACCGGTACCGCACTTTCGAGCTTGGATACTTCCTTCATGGTACCCGTCACCACTACTTCTTCCAAACTACCCGCCAGCTCCTGCAGCTCGGCCTGTATCTCTACCGAGGCCGACGCCCCCAGCGTTACGGACTTTTGGTACGACGAGTAACCCATCATCGAGACCACCAGGCGGTAGGTGCCCGGCGGGATAGCCCGGAGCCGAAAAGTACCCAGGGAGTCGGAGGTAGTACCGTATGACGTACCTTTGAGCGCTACGGTCGCGTAGGCCAACCCTGCTTCGCCTGCGGTAACCCGGCCGGAGAGCTCGGCCGTTTGGGCCACTGCTACTACCCTCAGCAAGATCAATCCTACCACTAAAATGTACTGTTTCATAGCATATTCTTTCTGCAGCTTTATCCACCCAACGTGGGCGCTTGGGTTAGTTATTTGACAAATGTAAATAAAATTTTAAGTATGCTACAAATATAATTTAGGCTTAGCTAAAAATGCAATATTGTTGCATCTTATGCAAAGTACTTTTATTTCTTTTACTTTACCGGCCTGAATACTTTTATGGCTACTAAAATGATCAAAAAAATAGTACGCCCCTTGCCTCTGCCACTCCCGGCCGACTGGGCGGTACTGCTACTCCGGCTGGGTACTTCGCTGCTCATGCTACGCTATGGCTACGCCAAATTGGAAAGCTATCTGGCGGGCGACACGGGCTTTGCTGATCCCTTCGGTTGGGGCGAAGAGGCGTCTTTGGTACTTACCATTGGGGCCGAAGTGGGCTGCTCCCTGTTGCTCATCCTGGGCGCAGGTACCCGCCTGGTGCTAATCCCGCTCATCGTTACCATGCTCGTTGCTTTTTTCGTCATCCATGCCGACGATCCCTTCGACCAGCGGGAGCATCCCCTCGTTTTTCTCATTCCTTACCTCGCCCTGCTGCTTACCGGGCCGGGCCGTTTTTCGCTGGATCAGCGCCTTTTTGGATAAATAGGCAGCGGCTTCATTATATTGATCACCTACGGCTCTTTTGGAGGTAGTCAATTACTTTATTAAGTACCTATTTGGTCTGAAATACTATACCTAATGTACTCACTATGCAAAAGATAGCAATGCTGGGCTCCGGTTTTATCGGACGCTTTTACGCCGAGTCCATTCACGGGCAGCGCAGCCGCGACCGCGTTACGGCCATCTACGCCCGGCGCGAAGCCAGCGCCCGGAAATTCGCTACCGACTACGGCTGTGACTTCTGGTCCACCAACATGGAAGAGGTGATTGCGCACCCGGATACCACCATGGTGTGTATAGCCCTGCCCAATAATGTACACGAAGAAGCCGTGCTGCTGTGCGCGAAGCACAAAAAGGCCGTGCTATGTACCAAACCGCTGGGCCGGACCGCCGAAGAAGCCCTGCGCATGATGCAAGCCGTGGAGGAGGCGGGGATTTTTGGTGGGTACCTGGAAGACCTCTGCTACACGCCGAAGTTTCTGAAGGCGCTGGAAAGCGTAAAAAATGGCGCGCTGGGCCGGATACTCTGGGCCAAGTCACGCGAGGCGCATCCCGGCCCCCACAGTGAGTGGTTCTGGGACATTGAGCAGGCGGGCGGCGGGTGTATCCTGGACCTGGGCTGCCATTGCATTGAAATTGCGCGAGGCTTCATTGGCAAGGACATCAAGCCCGTGGAGGTGATGTGCTGGGCCGACACCCAGGTGAAACCCATCGACGCCGAAGACCACGCCATTGCGCTGGTGAAATACGAAAACGGAGCCATCGGACAGTTCGAAACCAGCTGGACGTTCCGGGGTGGCATGGACCTCCGCGACGAAGTAATGGGTACCGAAGGTACTATTTGGATCAACAATTTCCTGCGGACGGGCCTGGAAATGTATACCTCCGGCAAGGGAGCGGATTACGTAGCCGAAAAGGCCGAAAGCAACACCGGCTGGCTATTCCCGGTGGGCGACGAAGTCAACGATCTGGGTTACAACCACATGTTCACCGACATGTTCAACGCCGCCGAAGCGGGACGTGAGCCCGCCGAAACCTTTTACGACGGCTACGTAGTAAACGCCGTGATCGACGCGGCCTACCGCTCGTCCCGCAGCAAGCAGTGGGAGCCCGTGCAGCTGCCCGTCTGGCGGGGCCAGGAAGGCCTCACCAAGCCCTCCACCCTGGTAGACTACGACGACGACCACTACCTCATCAAACAGGAAATGACGCACGACGGCCGAAACAAGCTCATTTTGAAAAATAAACACTCTGGCAAGATCAGTGAGCGGGACGTGTAGTCGCAGCTCGTTTTGGCTCCGGGAGAAAAAGTACCTTGGCGCTTTTCTCCCGGAGGTACTTATTCGGGCAGGTACACCACAAAGGTAGCCCCCTGACCCGGCTGGCTTCGGGCCGTCACGGCTCCGCCGTGGTTTTCGGCTACTTTTTGTACAATGGCCAGCCCGATGCCCGTACCCACGTACTGGCTTTTGCCGTGTAGCCGCTGAAACACCTGAAAGATACGCTGTAGGTACTTTTCGTCGAAGCCAATGCCGTTGTCAGCTATTTCAATTTTATGTAAATAACCCGCATCAGTCGTAATTTTTAGCTCTTGAGGTACTTCTTCTGCCCGGATGCGCTGGGAGTGGATTCGTATCGTCGGAGGTACTTCCGGGAGCTTAAATTTCAGCGCGTTCGAGAGCAGATTCTGGAAGAGTTGCCGTAGCTGGCCTACGTTTCCCGGCACGGTAGGCAGTTCGCCCAGTTCAATACTGGCCCGCGACTCCTGCACGCGCAGCTCCAGGTCGTGCAGGGCTTCTCGGACTACCCTGCCCAGAGGTACCTGTACAAAGGCCTGGCGCTGGGTAGTGAGGCGAGAAAACACCAGAAGGTCGTCGATAAGAACGGACATGCGTCCGGCGGCATTTTGCATTCGCTCCAACAAATCGACCCCATCCCGAAGCTCCCCGGCGTACTTTCGTTTGAGCATATCACCAAACGACACAATCTTGCGCAGCGGCTCCTGCAGGTCGTGGCTGGCTACGTAGGCAAACCGCTCCAGGCTTTCGTTGCTGCGCTGAAGGTCGTAGTTGGCCTGCTCCAGGGCGCGCGTCCGTTCCCGTACCTGTTTCTCGAGCTCCTGTTCCAGTTCTTTCTGGGCCGTCACATCCTTACTGACCCCCATCAGGCACAAAGCCCCATTTTGCTCGCTGATCACAACCCGCGCCTGGGAGTAGAAGGTACTTACCTGGCCCGTTTGGGAATTGATCATTTCGTAGTGAATTTCGGTGGTCGTGTCCGGCGCTAGCTGAAGTACCTCTTTAAGTACCCTCTTCATTTTGGTGGGATCAACAAAAAGGCTTGTTAAATCCCGAAGTGCAATGGGCTCGTCCGGTTCAAAGCCAGCCCATTCGCGCGCCCGCTGCGAGAGATGTACCACCCCCGTGTTCAGGTTTATTTCGTAAGTACCCAGCTCGGCCAGATCCACGGCTTCCCGCAGATTTTCTTCGCTTTCTTTTAATTTATGCTTGGCTCGTACCAAATCCGTCACGTCCGTTCCGGTGTTGATCACGCCGTAAATTTCGCCGTTACTATCGCGCAGGGCTTTGTAGGTAAAATTATAATAGAAAGTACGCATTTCGCCGTCGTGCCGCAGATCCACGCGGTCTTCGGTAGCCTCGTAAGATACCCCCGTGCGGTACACGTCGTCCAATAGCTGAAAGAAAGGCTGCCCTTCGAGCTCCGGCAGGGCTTCCCGGTAGGTTTTGCCTACTACGGAAGCGTCTTTTCCCCAGGCTTTCAGAATAGCGTCGTTGACAATCTGAACCCGCATTTCGCAGCCAATGTAAACCCCGACCGGCGTGGGCGAGCTTAGGACAAAACTCCGAAAACGCTCTTCGCTCGTTTCCAGCTTTTCGCGGGCCATCAGTTCCGGCCGTAGATCCCGGATGGTCACCCCCCGCCCCAGAGGCTTTCCGTTGGTGGGGTCATAGATCATCACGAACTCGGCGTGGCAGGGGATTTCTTCGTGGGTGGTGAAGTGCCGCAACTGAATAGTACCCGACCAGCGGCCCTCGATTTCTAATTGGGGAAGTATCTCTTGCTGCATCGCAGCGGCTTGCGCAGCCGAATAAAAAGAAGGTACCGTCAGCGCGGGCAGGGGCTGGTCAACGGGTATCCCCAGCAACCGGCGTCCCGCTCGGTTGATGTACACAATGTAGCCCTCGGCATTGGCAATACCCATGTAGTCGGTGCTGTTCTCAACCAGCAACAGCAGCCGCTGTTGTTCTTCCCGCAGGGCTACCTCCTGGCTGATGTCCTGGGCCGTACCCGAAAAACGATAAGCAATCCCTTGATCATTAAAGTATGCATTGCCTTTACAGCGTAACCAACGGAGGCGGCCATCTCCGGCCCCAATCGTACGAAACTCAATATCGTATTTCCCGTCCAACTCCGGAGAAAGGGCCTGGTCCACGGCCCGGGTTACCCGCTCCTGATCATCGGCGTGGATCCACTGGATCACGTTTTCGTACAAAATATCCCCATCCTGTCCGACCCCGAACAGATCCCGGCAGCGCTCGTCCCAGCTCACGGTGCGCCGAATCGTGTCCAAGTCCCAGGTACCTATGCCGGCGGCATTCAATGCAAACCGTATGCTCTCCTCGCTCTCTTCTGCTTTCTGTAGGTTAAGTACCTTATGGGTTGTCTCATGGCACACGACGAGCACACCTCCTACAGTACCTTGCTCGTCGATGACCGGGCTGTGGCTAAACGTCCAGTACACATCTTCAATATGGGCGTTGCGGTAGATGGGAATTAAATGGTCTTCACTCCAGGTAGCTCCTTTTCCGCTCCATACCTGCTCAATGAGCGGCTTCACCGTAGCCCAGGTCTCAGGCCAGCAGATTTCACCCCGCTGCCCCAGGGCTTTGGGGTGCTTGCCGGTACTTCCCAAGATCTCCCGGAAGGCATCGTTGTAAAACTGAATGAGCTCCGGCCCCCACCAGAGCATCATCGGAAAACGGGACGAAAGTACAATACTAAGCGTAGTGCGGAGGCTTTGGGGCCAGCTATCCAGCGCACCCAGGGGCGTTTCTGACCAATTAAACGTTTGAATTAACGCGCTCATTTCACCTTCCGCCGGAAGGAACGTATAGCTACGGCCAACGGTATTCTTTTCATTCATAAACCCAAAGGTTTCTAAAATTCGTATTGACGATTAAAGTAGTAAAAAAGTGAAATGATGCCGGGAAGAAAGCAGGTACCTTCCTCTTTGGGCGTATTGGCATTACAGGTTTCTTACCCCTAGTATCAAAAAAATGATGCTGACAAAGATACTACGTAAAGGTAGTCTACCTATCTGAAAACGCCTTTTAGCCGCGTTGGTTTAAAATAGTTGCGCTTTACGCTGGCATCACGTAAAAAAAATAGTTGCCGCCCTGGTATTCATCCTTAATTTTTCAATTTAGCTTTACCCTGCTAACTATTTAAAATTAAAATCAACGTTATGAAAAGGACTGTGCGCTACGTTTTATTGTTGACTACCCTCCTGATTACGCATTTCTCGCAGGCTCAAATGGGCGTAAACTCCACGGGCTCAGAACCGCATCCCTCGGCTATGCTGGATGTAAACGCCCCGGACAAAGGGGTGCTGGTGCCCCGCCTGACGCAAAGCCAGCGCAACGCCATTGGCAGCCCGGCTACGGGCCTGCTTATTTACCAAACCGACTTCGTGCCCGGCTTCTACTACTACAACGGTACCGCCTGGACGGCCGTTACGGGAAGTACCTGGGGGCTCACGGGCAACGCCGGTACTTCGGCGGGCCTCAACTTCATCGGGACCACGGACGCCCAGGCGCTTGATGTACGTACCAACGGTACCCTACGCGCCCGCTTCACCAACAAGGGGCAAATCGAAATTCTGAACACGGGGGAGTCGGTTTTTGTGGGGGACCGAGCCGGAGCCAACGACGATTTGACCGACAACCAAAACACGTTTGTGGGGCACCAGTCGGGCTTTTCCAACAACATCGGGTTTTTCAATACCGCTTATGGGCACAATTCCTTGTTTAGCAACACCTCGGGGCTCTCCAATGTAGCCGTAGGAAACTCAGCGCTTTTTCTGACCAATAGTCAAAGCAACCTGGTGGCCGTGGGCCACCAGGCACTCTTCAACAACGGGCAGGGGGCCTCGGACCTGGAAGGTACCGGCAACACCGCCGTAGGCTCCAAGGCGCTTTTTTCCAATACCCTCGGCTACCAAAATACGGGACAAGGCTTTGAGGTACTTTACTCCAATACCAGTGGCATTGGCAACACGGCCCAGGGAGCCGCCGCGCTCTATGGCAACACAACGGGTAGTTTTAATACCGCGAATGGATCTGGCACCCTGGCGACCAACACCACGGGCTTTGATAACACCGCCGTGGGAGCTCAGGCCATGAGCAATAACATGGACGGCTACGGGAATTCGGCCGTAGGTACTTTGGCGCTTTTATTTAATAATTCCGGCTACTACAACACGGCCACGGGTTCGTATGCCATGCTGGCAAACGCCTCCGGCAGCCAAAACACGGCCCACGGCTACCAGTCGTTGCTCCAAAACAGCACCGGCAACTCCAATACCGCCCTGGGAGCCTACTCGCTCCATAGCAATAGTACGCAGAGCAACCTGGTGGCCGTGGGTGACTCGGCGCTCTACAACAACGGGCAGGGGACGTCGCTTGCTTATGAAGCGACGCAAAATACGGCAGTAGGCTCCAAGACCTTGTACGCCAACACGATTGGTCACGGCAACACCGCCCTGGGTTTTAAAACCCTTTACAACAACACTTCCGGCGTGTATAATACGGGCATTGGTGTAAATGCTCTGGGCCTCAACACCAGCGGCATCGAAAACACGGCTCTGGGCTACCGCGCTTTATACAATAATAGCTCTGGTAGTAACAATATCGCCATCGGTCGCTTTGCGGCACAGAATATCACCACGGATAATAACAGCATCCACATCGGCAACCCTGGGGTTAATACCGCCGGGGCCGTTGTGAAAATAGGTACCATGGGTACCCATACCGGAGGGGTATTTATGCCCCTGCGCGGTGCCGAAACGGCCCTGGCGGTTAACTACGACCTCGGAACCGGCGAGCTCACTTATCTTACTTCCTCGCAGCGGTATAAGCACCAGATCCGGGACCTGGGTACTTTTTCGGATAAACTCGTTGACCTGCGGCCCGTCGCGTACCACTACCGGCCCGACTTCCTGAAGGGTAAAGCGGATGTGGAACACTACGGCCTCATTGCCGAGGAGGTAGCCAAGGTGTACCCGCACCTGGTGGTTTATAACAGCAAAGGAGAAGTAGAAACGGTAGCTTACCAAGAGCTCATTCCGCTCCTGCTCAACCAGGTCAATAAACTCACGCGGGAAAACCAGCAGCTCACCGCCGACGTGCGCGAAATAGATACCTTGCGCGCCGAGGTAGAAGCCATCAAAGCGGCCCTGCAAGGTACCTCGGCGGCGGCTCCCGTACCAGCTAAATAGGCTCCCCATCAAAGCATCAAAGTACCCCCTGACGAGTACAAGAGCCAGGTGCACCAGGCAGTAAGCAAACAAGGAGTACATTAGAAAAGCGACGCCCCAGGCTTTTCTTGGTATAAAGGTACTTTTGCGTTCCAAACTTTGCTTTCTAAACCATGCGCTACTCAACCTACTTGTCCGGGGGTCTTTTTTTACTCTCCACCCTATCCCTGACCGCCCAAACGCCCAGCTTCCGCGCCGAGGTTATCGACGCCAAGGTGAGCATTGGCTACGGGCTGGCCATTGGTGACGTAGACGGCGACGGCCATAAAGACATCCTGCTGGCCGACCAGAAGGAGATTGTCTGGTACCGAAATCCCGCCCAGGCCCAAGGTACCTGGGTGCGGCACGTCCTTGCCCGAGACCTCACCGAGCGCGACAACGTGTGCATTGCCGCCCGCGACATCGACGGCGACGGCAAGGTAGAAGTAGCCGTGGGAGCCCAGTGGAATCCCGCCGAAACCACCAACGAGAAGCAGTCGGGCGCGGTATTTTACCTGCACGCGCCGGAAGACCGCACCCAGCCCTGGGAGCCGGTACGCCTGCACCACGAGGTGACGATCCACCGCATGCACTGGGTGAAAGACTCCGACGATAACTTCCAGCTCATGGTACTTCCGCTGCACGGCCAAGGCAACGCCAACGGCGAAGGAGCGGGTGTGCAGCTCATAGCCTTTGACGTACCCCAAAACCGCCAGGGCCTCTGGGGCTACCAGCTCCTGGATACCCAGATGCACCTCACGCATAACTTCCAGCCCATGGAAGTACCTAACCGCTTTCTGGGCCTGGCCGTAGGCGGCAAGCAAGGGGCGCAGGTGTTTCTGAAGGGCGTGGACGGCTGGGCCCCGTCGGGCAACTGGCTGGTACCTGCGGGCGGGCAGGGCGTGGGCGAAGTACGGACGGGTACCTTGGGCGCAAACCAGCTCTTTACGGCTACCATTGAACCCATGCACGGCACCCAGCTGGTGGTGTATACCAAAGACAGCCGCACCGTCCTGACCAACCAGCTAAAGCAGGGCCACGGCCTGGTGTGT
Source organism: Rhabdobacter roseus (assembly GCF_014202275.1). GTDB lineage: Bacteria > Bacteroidota > Bacteroidia > Cytophagales > Spirosomataceae > Rhabdobacter > Rhabdobacter roseus. The sequence goes on from NZ_JACHGF010000003.1 coordinate 525,934, forward strand.
GGCGACTTTCTGGGCCAGGGCCGCGACCAGGTAGTAGTGGGCTGGCGCGAAAGAAACGACGCCGGCCAAATGGGCCTGCGCCTCTACCTGGGCGCCGACGCCGAGGGCAAGCAGTGGCAGGAGTACTCGCTGGATAACAAAGTACCCATGGCCTGCGAAGACCTCCAGGCCGCCGACCTTGACGGCGACGGCGATCTGGACCTCATTGCGGCGGGCCGCAGCACCCACAACCTGGTGATTTATTGGAACCAGAAAAATAACAAGTAAAGTACCCCAGGCCGGTGCTTCAGTTGGGTGCGGCCAGTCGTCCCTCTACGTCTTTTTTCAATTCCTGAATGGCCTGCAAGGTACTTTTCTGGTAGTCCAGCAGGGAAGCATCCGTCATTTGGGGGGCTGGTTTATGGTCATGGTGATGACCTTCGTGCCCTTCGTGATGGTGCTCATGCTCGAAGCCAGGTACCTCTACCAGGCCTTCTTCCCAGTCTTCAAGTACCCCCGCCAGGCTATCCGCTTCGCTTCCCCTGCCGGTACTTCGCAAAGTACCCAGCAGCTGCTCCACCTCCGCCTGCGTCGTTACGGCCTCTACGTGGTACCGGTGGGCTTCTTGTAAAAGCTCATTGGGCTCCTTATGGCTCGCACAACTGGCTTGCGCCATGACGAGCGCGGCCGTCAAGACTACCTTCATCGAAGTGCTGAGGTACAGGTACTTTATCCTTTTTTTCATAGTATTTTGCGCAACATGGTTGCAAATATAAAAAATACTTCCCTAAATTTGCAACCATGTTGCATATAACTTATTCCGTTTTTGTATGAAAAAGAATGTATTAAAACTCTCGATCCTCGCCTTGTTTGTGTCGGTCCTGGCTTCCTGTGACAAGCATGACCACGATCACGAGGTCGATCCCAACGACCGCCAGGAGTACCGCTTTGTGCGGGTACTTGTCAATGATGAAAACACGAAACAGCTTATGCTGGTGAATCCACGCACGGGAACAACCGAAAGCTTCGAAGCGCAGTTTGCCAAGTCGGCGCTGTATACCACCCAGGCCGGCCGTTTCGGTGCAGTGGTCAACGGTGCCAACAACCACACTCAGTTTTTTGATACCGGACTGGAAGGGCACGGCGATCACGTGGATGTGAAAGGTACCCCCAAGTGGGCGGCTATGGTCGGCGAAAGCAACCGCCCCACGCACTTCAAAAGCAAAGGGGACGAAGTGATCCTCTTTAACGATGGCGACGGCTCCTTAAGCCTGGGCAAGGAAGCCGATTTTCACGTAGCGGGCGCAAAATTGAAAAGCGTACTTCCGGCGGGGGGGATTGCTCACCACGGCGCGATGGCCAAATTTAACAACGGCAACTACGCCGTGACGCAAAAAGACGGCTCCGTAGCGGGTACTTTGCCCGAGCGGGTCAAAATCATCGACGCCACCGGCAAAGTACTTCATGCCTCTACCGTGCAAACGCAGGGTATCCACGGCAACGCCACCAACGGCAACGTAGCCGTGTTTGGCTCGGCCAGCGGAATTCTAGTGGTAGAGTCCAGCGGAGCGCAGCGCCTCATCAATCACCCTGCGGGCTTCGGAACGGCCTGGTTTGGTACCATCCTGGAGGCGAGCGGAGCCAACAAGTTTGTGGGCTATACTGCCGCCAAAGGAGCTTACCTCATCGACATCGCCGGCAACCAGGTGACGCCTATCATCGAAAACACCGACATCATGCAGTGCAAAATGGACCTGGCCGGCAACCACCTGGTGGTACTTTTGCACAGCGGGGAGGTCCATATCTTTGATCTAAAAACCAATACGCTGGTCAAGAAAGGCTCTATTCTGCCCGCCACCACCAAGGAAGAAACACAAAAGCCCCAGCTGGAGGCTACCTCGAGGTACCTGTACGTAACCCAGCCTAAGAGCGGCGAGCTCCTGACCGTCGAAATCGCTAACCTGGGTACTACCTCCCGCATCAAAGTATCGCCTACGCCCTACCGCCTGGCGGTAGTGGGTATGGAATCCAGCGAAGGACATTGATCCACAGGGTACTTACCAAACTATGAAATTCATGCTTACTCACTCATTTTTTAAAACCAAATCAGACCTGCTGGGCATAGCCAGTGCCTCCCTCTGCGTGGTACACTGCCTGCTGACGCCCATCTTGCTGGTGCTGGCGGCCTCTTCGGCCGGTTGGTGGCACGAAGTATCCTACGTGTTTCTGCTCATCAGCTACTATGCGTTGTACGAAACAAGCCGACACTGCACCAATCGGAGAATCTTGCTGCTCATTGGTAGTAGCTTGCTGGTACTTACCGCTTCGGTACTGCTGGAAGACTACTTCGAATGGCTGCACGAAGTAAGCTACCTGGCCAGCCTGGGTCTGATCACGGGGCATATCCTGAACATCCGGTATTGCAAAAAATGCAAACATGAGCATTCATCATAAAGGCCGCCAATCTCAGGCATAAACTAAAAAGTTGTTGTGCTAGCAAAAGTGAGCTACGGCCCGTTAAGGGGTTGTGGCTCACTTTTTTTGGTACTTCCTGGCAAGGTACCTGGTCAGCAGCGGTTCGCCGCTCATCCGGGCTAGTTCTTGCCGGACCCGCTGGGACTGACCGTCTAACCAGAAAAATAGAAGGCAGTATCGAATAGAATCTTATCTTTGTTTCGTTAGTATAAATACGAGTCTTCCTTGGATTTTTGGTACAACAGCGCCAATTTAAAAAAGAGATTGGCCATTTTTTTCAATTAACGCAATAACGTATGACACCTTTACGTACGGGCTCGTTTATCCGACGGGTCAAGGATATTACCATCAGCGGTACGCTGGCCGTAGCGATTCTGGCGAGCGGAATAGCCCTGCCGGGTTGCTCCGGTTCGGAAGACGAGGCCCACAGCTACGAAGAAACGACCTACTCCAAGGGAATTCGCTCCTACATCAAAGAGGTAGAACCGGGCGAATTTAAAATCACCGACGAGCAAAGTGTACCCGCCGACCAATCGGCGGCGATCGTCACCTACCTCGACGGCCACGTAGATACCCTAAGTACCACCACGGCCAAGGCCCTCATCGACCGCGACATCCGTTCCGACGAGTCGTCGGTGGGCAGGCACGGCGGCTTGTCCAACGTACTGCTGTACGGTGGCATGGGGTACTTGCTGGGCCGCACGATGAATCACGGCTACATCAATTCGTACCGAAGCGCGGGCGAAAGCTCCCGCTTTTACAGCAACCCCAATGCCTACAACCGGGCGCAGGGGGCCGTGCAGGACGTCAATACCTCCCGAAGTACCCGCGTGGTGAGCGGCCGTCCGGCGGGCGGGCGTAGCGGCTTCTTCGGCAAGCGCTCCAGCAGCAGCGGCGGGTAGGTACCTGCGCCATTCGTCCCGAACCGATCTACCTTTTTTAGTAACCTATCTTATGGTATCCTTACAATCTTTGCCCCGGCATCCCGAGGCCACGCTGCGCTCGTTGGGCTGGGACTGGATGCTGGGCGCTGACACCCTACCCTACCTGGTACAGGAAGCCGTGGTGGTGCAGGAAGACGAAGCCACGGCCTACCACGAAGCCGCCGCTACGCTCTACGACATGTATGTAGAAGCGGGCCAGTACGTCATTGACCAGCAGCTGTTCCGGGAGCTGGGCATTCCGGATAACCTGGTGGAGCTCATCAAAACCTCCTGGGACGACGACCGCCACGTACACCTCTACGGGCGCTTCGACCTGGCGGGCGGGCTCAACGGCCAGCCCATCAAGCTCATCGAGTTCAACGCCGACACGGCCACCTGCCTGCCTGAGACGGCCATTGTACAGTGGGCGCACCTGAAAGCCAACGGCTTCGACGATACCCGGCAGTTTAATACGCTGTACGAAACCCTGGTGGGGCAGTTTGTGTACCTGCGCGAGGTAAACAACGACCTCACGCCCAGCCTGCTGCTCACCACCCTGCGCGACAGCCCCGAGGACGAAACCAACGTGGCCATCCTGTCCGAAGCGGCGCGCGAAGCAGGCTTTGACGTGGAGTTTGCGTACATGGACGAAGTAGAGTTTTCGGCAGAGCAGGGCGTTTTTAAGCAAGACGCGACGAGCGGTAATTTTGTCCGGTTCGATTTCTGGTTCAAGCTCGTGCCCTGGGAGTACATCGGTTGGGACGAACCTGAGCTGGCCCAGCTCCTGACGCAGCTGGTGCAGAGCCGCCGCGTGCTGGTACTTAATCCGGCCTACACGCTGCTGTTCCAGTCGAAGTACCTCCTGAAGGTACTTTGGGATATGTACCCCTACCACCCGCTGCTGCTCCAGACCGAGCGGTACGTACTGCCGCACAAGCGCTCGGTGAGCAAGGTACTTTTTGGCCGCGAAGGCGCGAATGTCAGTATTTTGGAAAAGGGCGGCGAACCGCTCGAAACCGCCGACGGCGACTACGCCGATCAGGCGCGGATCTACCAGGAGTACATCGAGTTCCCAACCGACGCGGACGGGCATTCGTACCAGGCGGGGGTATTTTACGCGGGCGAGCCCTGCGCGCTGGGCTTCCGGCGCGGCGGGCGCATCCTGGACAACACCGCCCAGTTTGTGGGGCACGTGGTGGAGTGAGGCATGGGGCCAAGGGGATTTGGGAAGGGGTACTTCTGAGTTAAACTTTTAAAGTACCTTTCTGGTAAATGGGTAAGATGTACCTGTGGCTTCCTATTTTTTGCCAAACAAAAAGGCGCAACCCGTTATGAGTTGCGCCTTTTAATATTATAACTTTCAGGAAGATCTGCGGGGGTACTTTTAGTCCCGGCGGCCCATCAGGATGCTCACGTAGTAGAGCAGCGTAGCCAGTGAACCAATGGCCGCTACCAGGTAGGTACGGGCCGCCCACTTCAGGGCGTCACCGGCCATCACGTACTCGCGCTCGTTCACCACGCGGTTTCGCTGGATCCAGGCCAGGGCGCGGTTGCTAGCGTCGTACTCGACGGGCAGCGTCACGAAGCTAAACAGCGTAGTGGCCGCAAAAAGGGCTACCCCGATCGCCAGGGGTACTATGCTGGTATTGATCATAAGGATACCGGCCAAAATAACCCACTGCATGTAGCGCGACGAAATGGTCAGGAAAGGGACCATCTTGGAGCGCAGCTGCAACCAGCTGTAAGCCGTGGCGTGCTGCACCGCGTGGCCGCACTCGTGCGAGGCCACCGCCGCCGCCGCTACGCTACGTCCGTGGTATACGTCCGGGCTCAGGTTTACGGTTTTGTCCTGCGGGTTGTAGTGGTCCGTCAGTCGGCCTTCCACCGAAAGTACCCGTACGTCGTAAATGCCACTTTCGCGCAGCATCTTCTCGGCAATTTCTTTCCCACTTAGCCCAATGCTCAACCCAACTTGCGAATACTCCTCAAATTTTCTTTTCAGCCGCCACTGCACATACATACTCACGGCCATGACAATAATACCTATCAAATATGCTCCTGCCATCGTTCTTTTGGTTTAAGCGATTAATAATTTCTTAACGGGAGGTGAATTTACTAGGTAATTATACGAAAATAGCTTCAAAAAATTTTCTCAGTTATTCTGTATGTAGCCTTCTTTTATTCTGTATGTAGCCTTCTTTGATCTTTTCGATCAGCTTTGTGGTCGAATAGCCTTCCACCAGGCTTATTGTTTTCACCTCGCCTCCTCGGTTTATTACAAAATCTGCACCAACGATGGTTTCGATGGAATAATCGTCACCCTTGACCAAAATGTCAGGTTTTACGGCCTCGATGAGCTGCAAAGGCGTGGGCTCGTCGAACAAAATGACAGCATCCACGAACGAAAGCGCCGCCATCAGGCGCGCCCGCGCGTACTCATTGACCACCGGCCGCAGCGGGCCCTTCAGGCGGCTCACAGAGGCATCGGTATTCAGGCCCAGTACCATGCGGTCGCCCAGGGCGCGGGCTTTTTCGAGGTAGTCGATGTGCCCCAGGTGTACTATATCGAAGCAGCCATTGGTAAAAACTACTTTTTGTCCGGCCCGTTGCCAGTCGGCCACGGTTGCAGCGGCCTCGTCGAGGCGCATAATTTTTGACTCGGTAGGAATCATTTCGTGCAGTGTTTTGGAAGTTGTAAATTAGCCGGTACTTGCCGCATGGGGCCCAGGCACCTGGGATCTTGTAGACGGCAGTACCTACCTCATACTACTGATCTAGGGGGCGGAAGGTACCTCTTCGCCCACCGTTTTTTTATCTCGGAAGAGCACCACCAAAAAAGCCAGCGCTCCTACGGCCAGCATGAAGAGCATCTGCGCACCGTGAATAAACGTAGCCAGCGTAATGCCATCTTTCTGCGTCAGTCCGTACAGGACCATCACGTTACCGACCAGCAAATGGTACGCCCCGATGCCGCCCTGCGTGGGGGCCGTCATGCCGATGGCCCCGATCACGAGTACCGTCAGGCCGGCCAACGGACCCAGGTCGGCGGTCTCGGGAATGCAGAAGAAAAGCACATACGACACCAGGTAGTAGCATACCCAGATCAGCAGGGTACTTAGGGCAAAAAGCCCCGGCTGCCGGAGCTTCCGCACGCTCAGGAGGCCGTCGAGCATGCCTTTGCTGAAGGTGATGATTTTCTGTACCAAACCGTTGGCAAGTACCTTCTCGCGGAAGTTTCGTTTCTTAAAAAAAATAAAAATAACGATCAATAGCCCCGCTACGGCCGCCAGCAGTAGCCCAAGTACCCAGCCCGAAGTACCCGCGGCAGCTTGGTCGGCGGGTACTTTGTTTCCGAAAAAACCCAGGAAAAAATCGCGCAGGCGCTCAAACTCCAGGATGAAATTGAGCCCGATCAGCAGCAGCAGTACCCCCACGTCGAAGATGCGCTCGGCCACGACCGTCCCGAAGCTCCGGTTGACGGGAATGCGCTCCAGCCGGTAGAGCGTACCGCAGCGCGTTACCTCGCCCATGCGGGGGATGATGTAGTTGGCAAAGTACCCCGTCAGTACCGCCAGCATGGCGTCGAGCAGGCCCGGACGGTGCTCCAGCGGCTCGAGGAGCATCTGCCAGCGCCAGGCCCGCGCCAGGTGCGCGCCCATGAGCAAGGTACACGATACCGCGATCCACCGCCAGTCGGCCTGCGCCAGTCGGCTCAGCATGGCGGCCAGGTCAATGTCTTTAAAGACAAACCACAGCAACACGCCCGCCAGACCTAGCGAAATGGTGTATCGGAGAAAATTTTTCATAGGGTACCTGAAGGAACGAGGTGGAGGAAAGAAGGCTGGCTACGCAATGACGAGCCTGTTGTCGTCGTCGGGAAAGACCACCTTGGGTTTGAAAGTACTGGCTTCCTCGGTAGACAGGCTACCGTAGGCAATGATGATGACGATGTCGCCCACCTGGGCTTTGCGGGCCGCGGCGCCGTTGAGGCAGATGATCCCCGAGCCGCGCTCCCCTTTGATGACGTAGGTGATCAACCGTTCGCCGTTGTTATTATTAACAATATGTACTTGCTCATTTTCAATGAGGCCCGCCGCGTCCATCAGGTCTTCGTCGATGGTGATGCTGCCTACGTAGTTTAGCTCGGCCTGCGTCACCCTCACCCGGTGGATTTTCGACTTCATCAACGTGATTTGCATGGTTCTGTTCCGAATTAGTGCTAGCTGGTGATGTACCTGGCGAATAAGCCGCCAAAGTTACACCCTTCGCATTCAATATTCAAAACATCACAAAAAGCAAGGTAGTTCTTTGGGTGGCAGGTACGATGCCGGTACTTCTGCCACTCCGGTGAAATGCTCCTTTTCTTAGTACTTTTTAATGCTTGTAATTATTTAGTACCTTTCCCTCCTGAGTCCCTTTCCACTCCTATTCCTAACTTTTTCGCCCATGCAACCAAGCCCATTTCACGTCAATCTACCCTGGGTAGATTCCCCCTTTTTCGAGCAAGAGCTTGAAAAATCCACTCTGGATGAAGCTACCCGCCAACAGGTAAGGCACTATGCCGAGCAAGGGTACCTGATCATCGACACCGAACTTCCCGAAAGTACCTTTGACCGAATCGTGGAACTCCTGCAACCGCACTTTGAAAGCCCGCGCCTGCAGGACGCCTGGACCATCACGCCGCTGGTCAGGGAAGTAGCGGCTTGCCCCAAGGTACTGGACATGCTCCGGATCCTGTACCGGCGCGAGCCCTTCCCCTTCCAAACGCTCAATTTCCACGTTGGTTCGCAGCAAAAGACCCACAGCGATGCCATCCATTTTTATTCCGTGCCGGAGCGTTTTATGTGCGGCGTGTGGGTAGCGCTGGAAGACATCGACGAAAACAACGGCCCACTGCACTACTACCCCGGCAGCCACAAACTACCTTTTTATGACATGGCGGCCATCGGGATCAAAGGCTCCGACCACGTGTTGGAGTATAACCAGTACCTGATCTACGAGAATTTTGTGCAGGCGCTCATGGAAGCCACCGGACAGCAAAAGCAGGTCTTTAAAGTCAAGAAAGGGCAGGCGCTCATCTGGTCGGCGAATCTTTTTCACGGCGGTGAGCCCATTTTGCAGCCCGGCCGCAGCCGCCACAGCCAGGTCACGCACTACTTCTTCAACGACTGCCTGTACTACACGCCGCTTTGGTCAGATCTTCCCATTGAAAAAATGTACATGCGTCGGCCTGTGAATATTCTTACGGGCAAGCGCATGGGAAACACCTACCTGAACGAGTCCATTATGGACCGCACCGGGTTCAGCCAGCTCACGGCTTACAAAAAGAAGCTGGAGGAAGCCGTATGGGTACTTAAAAAGAATCTGAGGAAATGATCGGCGGCGGGCCGTAAAAAGTCGGGTAATTTATCGCCCGCTATGAGTAATTTTGAGCTAACGCCTACTTTGCTACCTAAATAAATAGCATTTACTGATTCGTAAGTATTCTAAAATAGAACAGACTAAAATGAGTAAACAAAACGAACCCAACGGTGTATCACGCCGAAACTTTATCCAGGCAGGCGCGGCGGCGGCCGTGGGAAGTTTCTTTATTGTGCCGCGGCACGTATTAGGAAAAGGCTACCGGGCGCCCAGCGATAAGCTGAACATTGCCGGTGTGGGCGTAGCCGGTAAAGGATCGTCGGACGTCAATAACGCCTGGAACAAAGGCACTGAAAACATGGTGGCCCTCTGCGACGTGGACTGGAACTACGCCAAAGGTACCTTTGAGAAGCACCCGAATGCCAAGAAATACAAGGACTTTCGCCGGATGTTTGACGAAATGGGCAAAGACATCGACGCCGTGACGGTATCAACCACCGACCACCAGCACGCCGTGATCGCGATGGCCGCCATGCAGCTCGGCAAGCACGTGTACGTACAGAAACCCCTCACGCACGACATCTACGAGGCCCGGATGCTTACCGAAGCCGCCCGCAAGTACAAGGTAGTAACCCAAATGGGCAACCAGGGGGCCTCCAGCCCCGGCCAGCAGCAGATGGTGGACTGGTTCAAGAAAGGGCTCATCGGCACGGTGAAAGAGGTACAGGTGTGGACCAACCGCCCCGTGTGGCCGCAGGGCATTCCGGTGCCCACCGGCAAGCAGCCCGTACCCGACACCCTGGACTGGGACCTGTGGGTAGGTACCGCCGACTGGGTGGACTATAACCCCGCCTGGCACCCCTTCAAGTGGCGCGGCTGGTGGAACTTCGGTACCGGCGCCCTGGGCGACATGGGCTGCCACCTCATCGACTCGCCCTTCCGGGTATTGGGTCTGGGGTACCCTACTGAGGTAGAATGCAGCGTAGGGCAAGTATTCATCAAAGACTGGACGGCCGAGTTTATTCCCGAAGGCTGCCCGCCTTCCTCGCGCGTGGAGCTCAAATTCCCCGCCACGAAGCAAAACAACGCCGAGGTAAAAATGATATGGCACGACGGCGGTCTGCGGCCTTTCCACCCGGACCTGGTACCGGCCGACGACCCCATTGGCGACGACGACAGCAGCAACGGCGTGCTCATGATCGGCGACAAGGGCGTGATGATGTGCGGTACCTACGGACGGGTACCCAAGCTGTACCTCAAAGGAGGCAAAAAAGTGGAGATGGAGCCCAATTCCTTCAACACCAAGTACACGCCTATGCCCGAGTACGGCCACCACGTAGCCTGGACCGACGCCTGCAAGGCGGGCTTCAACAGCGCCGAGCATAAAGCCCTCACGTCTACCTTTGACTACTCCGGTCCGCTGACCGAAACGGTGATCATGGGCAACCTGGCCATCCGGAGCTACGGCCTGCGCCAACCTACCGCCGACGGCAAGGGCTTTACCTACCCCGGCCGGAAGAAGATGAAGTGGGACGGCAAGAACATGAAAGTCACTAACTTCGACGAAGCCAACCAGTTTGTGAAACGCAAGTACCGCGGCGACTGGAAGCTGATGTAAGCCTTTCGTAAACAACCCTTACCCCAAAACTCCGAAGGTACCTTACCTCTCGGAGTTTTGTTTTTAGGAAGGTACTTGGTGGAGGCAGAGTGGCCGGGATACTTTTCAAAATATTCCCCGTTCCTTTTCGTTAGTTTTGCAAATAAAAAAATCTGTAAAGTACCCCTTCTCCATGCAGCCGGTCTCGTTTCTTTCAGTAGCGCTCATTAGTTTTTTAATCGTTTCGTGTAGCTCCCCGGAAGCCAGCTACGTACCCAAGCCAAAAGGCTATAACCGCATTGCCCTGCCCGCGCCCGCTTACCAGCCTCTGCCCGCTACCTATCCCTACTCGTTTGAGTATTCTAGGCACGCGACCATCCTGCCCGATACCTTTGCTCTGGCCGAGCCAAACTGGATTTTTGTGTACTATCCCCGCTTCAAGGCCAACATCCAGATCACCTACAAGCGCGTCCAGAATGACCCCCGGCGGCTGAAAGACTACATCGACGACGCCTACAAGCTCTCGGGCAAGCACCACATTCGGGCCTCGTCCATTCAGGCGCAAACGCTGGTGTCGCAGAGTGGCCGCACCACCACGCTCTTCCGCCTGGAAGGCGACGTACCCAGTCCGTTCCAGTTTTATACCACCGACAGCACCACCCACTTTCTGCGGGGCGCCATTTATTTCCCAACGGCCACCAAAAACGACTCACTGGCCCCGGTGATCGAGTACCTGCAAAAAGACATGATGCAGCTGCTCAATACCCTGAGCTGGAGAAAATAAGGGCCAGGAGTTGGTAGTATTTGCACCAAGCGTGTATCTTTGAGATTCAAAGACTTAAAGGTACTTTCGCCGAAAAGAATACGTTTTTACTTTCACACCTTCGAGGCTATGGGCAAGAAGCAACTTAAGAACCAACTACCCCTTGATTTCTCGTCCCGCGGCGACCGGATCGTGCTGCACTTGGGCCAGGTACCCAGCCAGCAGGCCGCCGAGCAGCTCTTTGAAGGCCTGGTGCAGGGCCGCTGGATGCTCGAACCGGCGGGCGAAGTAGCCGACATCTCCTCGGCGCAGGTGATTGTGCGGCACATGGGGCACAAACTACCCTACCCCGAGACGATCAAAATTGCGCAGCTACACGACGTAGAAGCAAGCTTTACGGGCTTCTCGGCCATTTACCGGCAAAAGGGCTGGATCTTTATCAATGCCCGCTCCGAGGCCAACGAGCGCTGCTACCAAACCTACCTCCTGGCCGCTTCGCTGGGCCTGTACCCCTCCTACTCCAGCGCCGAAGCGCTCGCCGCCCGCGCCGAGCACCTGGTTTTCGAGACGCTCCTCCCGGCCAAAGACGTGCAGAGCTTTTTCTACGAAGGCATTACCAAAATCCCCGCGTTTCTAGCGGCCGACATCGCCGATTTTTTCAAGGTACCTTTCCCCATGGTACTTAAGCGAGCCCTGCAGCTGGGCATCGTCAGCGACGAACAGTACCGCAACTTCATGACCGTCACCCCCATTGCCTCCACCAAGCCCAGTGAGCTGTTCATTACGCAGGAAGGGAGCATGGAGGATCTGGAATCGCAGCTTTTCGGCCAGGACGAGGATTTTTAAGCCTTCCGACCACAGCGTGGTTGCATCTTTTATAGCCGGGTGATTGCGCAGGAAGTCGATTAAGCCATTATTTGACTAAATCCCACCAGAAAAAATGAAAGTACTTATCTCCACACTACTCCTACTATTAACGGGCTGCATCAAAGTTGGCCCTGTGAACATCGACACCAGCATGATCCTGCTCGTTAGGGATTCGAGCGGCACCGATTTGCTTCATCCGACCACGGGGAGATTTAGTGCCTCGGGAATCAATCTGTACTACCTCAAAGAGGGGGAAAAACAACAGGTATACTTCCCCCACTTGAATGCTCCCAAGGGCTTTCGTATTGAGGAGAATGAGCTAAAAAAAAACGAGTATATGCTCGTGCTATTCCCCTACGACGACCTCCCGCTCAGTACGACCATAATCCAGTGGGGCCAAGCCGACTTCGATACCATCACCTGTGAGATTACTCATGAGGGAAGCTCCCGCTACTGCACCAAAATCTGGTACAACCAGGAACTGAAATGGGACTTTAAAATCGCCTCGGCTAACTACAACCCCAATAACGGCCGGGGCAGCCGATGGTTTGAGGTAGTGAAGTAGGTACTTCTTTAAAAACTACCTCAACGTAGATGGTGTGATTCCGCTGGAATCAGATTTAGATTGTGACTAAATTCTATACACGTGGGATTCCTCCGGAATCCTAAAGGTACCTAGACAAGGTACTTTAACTTACTTCAAATCCATATTGCTCAGATCCGGCAGTGGGCTTACCGACGTCCAGCCACCATCAACGACCAGGCTTTGGCCGGTGATGTGCCCCGCCTGCGGCGAAAGCAGAAACAGCGCCGCGTGGGCAATGTCGGCGGGCGTGGCGGGCCGTCCCAGCGGCGTAATGCCCGACCAGGTTTTCTCGTAGGTAGGATCTTCCTGCTGGGTACGTTCGGTGAGGGTAGCCCCGGGAGCCACGGCGTTGATCGTGATGCCGTGCGGTGATAGCTCAATGACGAGGTTCTTGGCTAGCATCTCCAGGCCCGCTTTGGTGGTGGCGTAGGCCGCCAGGTACTGGTGTGCTTGGTGCCCCACCACCGACGACATCAGCAAAATACGTCCGCCGCGTCCCTGCGCGCGCATCTGCTTCGCCGCCGCTTGTACCAGCAGAAAAGTACCTACGATATTGACCTCCAGCACCCGGCGCAGGTCTTGGCCCGGATACTCGAAAAAATCACCAAAGAGCGTAATGCCCGCGTTGGCCACGGCCATAGTCACCTGTCCGTAGGTACCTACGGCGGTTTGTACGAGCAGCTCAATGGTACTTTCCTGGGCCGAGTCGCCGGGTACGGCCACGCAGGTACCTCCCAGCGCCCGGATCTCCGCGGCGGCTCTTTCCACCAGGGCGGCGTCCAGGTCATTCAATACCACCGAAGTACCCCTAGCAGCCAGCTGGCGGGCTATTTCGTAGCCAATGCCCTGCCCCGCGCCCGTCACGATCGCGACCTGATCTTTTAATAAATGCGTATCCATGCGTTGCTAAGCAAGAACGTAGTCGCCGGGAGGGGGTACTTTGAGTGAAGTACTTTCCCAACGACTACGCTTTTATCATTGATAAATAAAGTACCTTAATGGGAATCCCGCGTGACGACGTCGCCCGAGCCCCCGATTAGGAAATCCATGTCGGCCCCTTCGTGCGACTGCGTGACGTGCTTGATGTACAGATTGACGTAGCCCCGGTCGTAGCCCAAATCCAGCGGCTGCCAGTTGGCGCGGCGGCGGGCCAGCTCCTCGTCGGATACGTCCAGGTGCAGGCGGCGGTTCTCCACGTCGAGCTCGATCATGTCGCCGTCCTGCACCAGCGCGAAGGTACCTCCCACGGCGGCCTCCGGCGATACGTGCAGTACCACCGTGCCGAAGCCCGTACCGCTCATGCGGCCGTCGGAGATGCGTACCATGTCCATCACGCCTTTTTCCAGCAATCGCTTCGGAATCGACATGTTGCCTACTTCGGGCATACCAGGGTACCCTTTGGGCCCCACGTTTTTCAGCACTAGCACTGAGTTCTCATCCATTTCCAGGTTGGGGTCGTCGAGGCGGGCCTTGTAGTGGTCGATGTCCTCAAAAACGATAGCCGGGCCGCGGTGCTGCATGAGCTCGGGCTTGAGCGAAGCAGAGGGCTTCAGGACCGCGCCGTTTTCGGCCAGGTTGCCTTTCACCACCACCAGCCCTGTGAGCTCCTTCACGGGTTTTTCCAGCGAACCGATCACTTCCGGGTCAAAGCACTCGGCCGTGGCGCAGTTTTCGGCCACGGTTTTGCCGTTCACCGTGATGATGTCTCCGTGAATCCGGGAAAGCATTTCTTTGATCACCACCGGCAGGCCCCCCGCATAGTAGAAGTCTTCCATAAAGTACCCTCCGGAGGGCTGCAGGTTGACGAGCAGGGGTACTTGCGCCGACAGCCGATCAAAGTCGTCCAGGTTGAGCTCTACCCCAATGCGGCCGGCAATGGCCAGCAGGTGAATCACGAAGTTGGTAGAGCCGCCGATGGCGGCGTTGAGCATGATGGCGTTTTCGAAAGCCTGGCGGGTAAGTACCTGCGAGAGGCGCAGGTCTTCTTTCACCATGTCCACGATCCGGCGGCCCGACAAGTGCGCAATGACCTTGCGGCGCGAGTCCGCTGCCGGAATGGCCGCGTTTTCGGGCAGCGTCAGGCCCAGCGCCTCCACCATACAGGCCATGGTAGAAGCGGTACCCATCACGGCGCAGTGGCCGCTGCTGCGGCACATGCAGGCTTCGGCGGTGGTGAGTTCATCCTGCGAAATCTGCCCCTGCCGGTAGGCTTCGCTAAACCGCCACACGTCGCTGGTACCGATGGTTTTTCCGCGGTACCTGCCCGTGAGCATGGGCCCGCCGGATACCACAATGGTGGGGATGTCCACGCTGCTGGCGCCCATCACCAGCGAGGGGGTTGTTTTGTCGCAGCCGCAAAGCAGCACCACCCCGTCGATGGGGTTGGCCCGGATGGATTCCTCCACGTCCATGCTCGCCAGGTTGCGGTAGAGCATGGCGGTGGGCTTGATGAGCGTTTCGCCCAGCGACATCACCGGAAACTCCAGCGGAAAGCCCCCGGCTTCCCACACGCCCCGCTTCACCGATTCGGCCAGTTCACGAAAGTGCCCGTTGCAAGGCGTGAGCTCCGAAAAGGTGTTACAAATCCCGATCACGGGCCGACCTTCAAATTCGTCGGCCGGAAAACCCTGGTTTTTCATCCAGGCCCGGTAAATAAAACCGTCTTTACCCGATTTGCCGAACCAGCCCCGGCTACGTAGTTCTTTTTTGTCCATTCTGTTTGTTTCTAACTAAGGATCTGCTGATTTTACGCAGCAAATCTGGATTTTTACTAAAAAAAGATGTGTAGGTTTGGTAGTATTATTTATCTACCTTTTGGTTACTACCAGCAACCGAAGGGTAAAACTACAAGGTAAAGTATTTAATCCGCCGCTTTTAACATAGTCGGGCTATAATTCGTTATTATTTCTGTATGCACCAGTCGAATCCTACAATGAAAATTATTTTACAACTCAGCTACCTGCTTGCTTTTCTTTGTATGCTTCCTTTTTCGCGGCTTGCCGCCCAGCCCGCTACCGACGCTTTTCTCGAGAAATTATTACAACACAATCCGGATCGTTTTGGCGCTCTTCTCAAAAATCCTACGCAGTACGATATCCAGATCCTCTACACCAAAATTGATCGTAACCGCAAAAACGAACCCCGCTTTACGACCTACCGCTACCGGGTCGACGCCAACCGGTACTTTTATCCGGCCAGTACCATCAAACTACCCGCCGTGCTGCTGGCTTTAGAAAAGCTCAACAAGCTAGGCATCGACAAGTACACGCCCATGCTTACCGACGCCGCCCGGCCCGAGCAAACGGCCGTGCGCATGGATACTACCTCGCCCGACGGCCTGCCTTCGGTGGCCCATTACGCCAAAAAAATACTCCTCGCCAGCGACAACGATGCCTTCAACCGCCTGTACGAATTCATTGGCCAGGAGGCCTTTAACGACAGCATGCAGGCCAAGGGCTACCTCAACACCCGCGCCCTGCACCGCCTGGAGCTGGCGATGTCGGCCGAGAACAACCGCTACACCAATCCGGTCCGGTTTCTGGGAGAAGAGCAGCCGGTCTATGAGCAGCCGATGGCCTACTCCGAAAAAAACTACGCCCCCGCGGAGCCCATTCTGCGCGGCAAAGGGTACCTGAAAAACGGGGTGCTGGTCCATGAACCCTTTGATTTTACCCAAAAAAACGCCTTTGCCCTGGAAGATCAGCACGAGCTGCTGAAGGCGATCTTCTTTCCGGAACATATAGCTCCGCAAAAGCGCTTTCAGCTCACCCCCGACGACTACACCTTTCTGTATAGGTACATGTCGCAGCTGCCGATGGAAACCGAGTACCCCGAGCACTACTCCGACGACTACCACGACAGCTACTGCAAGTTTTTGATCTTTGGCAACACCAAGAAACGAATGCCCCGCCACATCCGGCTTTTTAACAAAGTAGGTGACGCCTACGGGTACCTGCTCGACAACGCCTACATCGTGGATTTTGAGAAAGGCATCGAGTTTCTGCTATCGGCGGTCATTTATTGCAACGAAGATCAAATCCTGAACGACAACAAGTACGATTACGATACCGTGGGATTTCCGTTCATGGAGAGTCTGGGCAAAACCATCTTCGACTACGAGCTCCAGCGCAAACGCCGCGACCGCCCCGACCTCAGCCGCTACGAGGTAGAATACGACAAGTAGCCCCAAGGCACCTTCCGTCTCTCCTCTTCTTGCTGGATTGATTGTTTTCAGTGTTTATAAAAAAATGTAGGTAGCATAAATGCAACATTGTTGCATTTATGCTACCTTTGCAACGTACCTCGCCAGGTACCTCATTCGGGTACTTCTTTTGGATTATAAAATAGACACGACCACGATGGCTCATCAACAAGACTTTGAAGTGATTATTGTAGGCGGTAGCTACGCCGGGCTGGCGGCCGCCATGACGCTGGGGCGCTCGCTGCGCAAGGTACTGGTCCTAGACAGCCAACTACCCTGCAACCGCCAAACACCCCACTCGCACAACTTCCTGACCCACGACGGCGAAGTACCCGCCGCCATCACGGCCCGGGCTACCGAGCAGGTACTTCGCTACGACAGCGTCCAGCTCCGCTACGACAAGGCCATTGAGGCGGGCAAAGAGGGGGAAGATTTTTGGGTCAGAACGGAGTCAGGGGGTACTTTCCGGGCACCGAAAGTACTCTTTACCACGGGCGTCTGGGATCAGATGCCCGCCATCGAGGGCTTCAGCGACTGCTGGGGGATTTCGGTGCTGCACTGCCCCTACTGCCACGGCTACGAAGTAAGCCACGAGGCGCTGGGGGTACTTGCCAACGGCGAAAAGGCCTTTGACTACGTTCGGCTGATTCACCACTGGTCGCATAACCTGGCGCTGTTTACTAACGGCCCGTCGCAGCTCACCGCCGACCAAACCCAACACCTGGATTCGCTCGGGATCGACATCGTGCAGCCGGAAGTCACGTCCGTCGTCCACGAAAATGGGTACCTCAGCAAGGTACTTTTGAGCGATGGAAGCAGCCGCGCCCTCCGGGCACTCTACGCCCATGTACCCTTCGTGCAGCACTGCGACCTGCCCGCGCAGCTGGGTTGCCAGCTCACCGAGCAAGGGTACATCCAGATCGACGATTTTCACACTACCACGGTGCCCGGCGTGTACGCCGCCGGGGATAACACCACGCCCATGCGGGCCGTTTGGGCGGCCGTAGCGGCCGGACACAAAGTGGGGGTTTTTATCAATACCGAGTTGATCAAAACCGGGCTATCGGAACACGCGTAGGGGTACTTTGTGGCTAAAAAAAACTACTTTCCGGATGTACCCATGCATCCGGAAAGTAGTTCATCAGCGTGTTATTTTTGCTAATGCATACTCCACGGCCGGCTATTTCTGGAGGGTCTCAAAGTCTTCCACAGATCCAGATCCGTTTAGCACCGAAAGCTTTTTTCTCGTCGAACTATTTTTAGTCTCTATGACCAAAACGTACTCGCCATCCTGAATTTTTATTTTCAAAAACCTTTCATTGCCGTACTTTACAAAACAGGGCAATGGATCATTCACCAGCTGGTATTCTTTCAATAGATATACTTTCACCAGCCGGGAATCCAGAGCACTATCACTTGGCACATCAAGGCTAATGTTGATCTCGGACCTGTTTTTATCCGAAAGAATGATTTCTTCCGTTTTAGTATTATTGATCAGATACAGGTCGTTTGCAAACGGCGCGGGTCTTTTGGGCGTTACGAGTAGTACTTCCGAAGAATCTTGCTGGTTACCTACCCTATAACCAAAATACCGCTCCTGATTAATGGTGAGTGGGTTTATGCCGGAAATAGTACGAAAGTAGGACGCCATCCATTTCTTTCCTTCACTTGAAGTTTCGTTGATATGAGAATGCCCCGCAAGCACTAGTACTTTGGCCGTTGGGTCTTTTTTTATTGTGCTGGTATAAATGGCACTCGCCTGCTTTTGTTCTCTATTGCCGCTATGCGTATCATAGCTGACTAAGGTATAACCGAGGTTCAGGGCTAAGCGTATGAGATTGGCCATGTGGTACTCCCGCGTATAAAAGCCCGAGCCTGCCGTCGGGAATCCTCTTTTAGTTAGCTTTTTATCCCTTTCGCCGATGGCCTCGAGCGCCAGGTATTGGTAGCCCTGTTGCCTCAGTTCAGGTAAAAGGAGCGAAACGAGCTGACGATGAGCCGGGAAAAAATGGGATTCGTTCAGCATGGCCACTTTTTGCTTTCCTAGTAGGGACAGCAGCGTGTCCATACCAGCCACAGAATGAAAAAGCGCATTCGGAATGACGTTCGAGCTGGCAGTACTATCATTTGCCCTTTTTGAAAGCATGTTTTGAACCAGCTTGCTATCACCTAAAAAGGAATAGTAGGTAGCCAAGGTTTGGAAATAAACATCTTGGTAATCCGCATCTTGTACATAGGATTCTTCCAGCTTGAGCAAAGTATCGATCGGCGCTAGATAATTACCCATTGCTTTTTCGTTAAATACTCTTTCTGCTACTTCAAATGGATTTTTGAGGGAATACTCCACGTAGTTTTGGGCGGACTTACTTATCGTGGACATTTCCTCGATAAGTAGGTCGGATTGCACGTTTATATCGGCCACATCGCCTGCATTTTCCCGAAGATCACTCCAGGCTATTAAACCAATGGCGTGGGATGGCCTTAGTATGATAAACTCTTCCAGGGAATAGGTACCTTTCTTTCTGGATTCTCCTTTTAATACCTGCTCATGGAGGCTAGAAAAACCATGCTTGATATACAATGCTTTATCACTTGTAGGCAGCAGGTACCCTACGCAATGGATAAAGGGTGATATGGTGGTTTTGGCATAAAATAGTTTTGTACTTCGGCTGGGCCAAAAAGTAGACTGCTTGTACTCTTTAAAACGAGGGGATAGTCTTGAAGAAAAAGTATAATCACCGAAGAACGCCATGCTGGTATTGATAGCCGCATTTGAATAGTGATTCATGTACCCCTGGTGAATTTTATTAGCTTTTTGAATACTGCGGCTGTATCTACACGAGGTAAAGACTTGGGAGCTAAGGCCCCAGATTAAAAATACCCCTGCGATTCGCGCTAATTTCATAGGTAACAGACTGGGATTGGCTTTACAAAATGCAGGCGCAATATAACTAATATTTTAGTTTTTCTTATAGCAAGCGCATTCCATGACTTTCGGGACTTGCCCCGAGCAACCAGAAAAAAGGAGTCGGGTCGGCGGGCTTAGATATCCAGGGACAAGAAAGCACCTCTGGGAAGCTGCATGGGAAGTACTATGACTCTTATTTATAAAAAAAGTCCCCCATTCCGAGTCGAAATGGGGGACTTTAAGTACGGCTAAAGTACCTTAACAAAGTACCTGCTTAGGATATTTTCATGGGAGTGCGCGACGACCACTGGCGCGGAGCCCACCGGCAAAAGTACAGATTGAGGCCGTGCCCAAGTACCAGCAGGCCGGAACCCAGGTACCCCAGCCAGGCAAAAACGCGGCCATGCTCTTCCAGAACCAGGGAGACCGAAAAAAGGAGGTAAGCCGCCCAAAGTACATTCTTGAGCCATTTGGCCTCGTGCGAGCGCGTGGCGTAGTATACGGCCAGGCCGTTGACCAGAATAAAAAGATAATCGAGCGGGATGCTGCCTACGTGGGCTTCGTGCTCCACGAGCAGTGAAGAGCCAACGGCCAGGGCGGGCGTGACCAGGCAGTGCACCAAGCAAAGTACTGACCCTACTATACCCAGGTAATCGGCGCGTCTATGGGGATGATGTGTAATCATAAGCTACTAACGGAATGATTCGGCAAAGGTACTAGGAAACTATATGATCTGCAACACTGTTGCATGGTAAATGATTCAAACCCTTGGCTACTCTTTATATTTTTTAAAGTAAAAATAGTAGCTTTACCTGGCAAAAGGCTCGATCCTGAACAACATGGAACAATTCGTAGCAGATACCTTAAAAGATCATAATCTTCGTACCACTACCTGCCGCACGGAGGTACTGGGTACTTTTCTGAACAAAGAGGTGGCGCTTTCGCACGGTGATCTGGAAGGAGCGCTGGGCGATCAGTTCGACCGGGTGACGATTTACCGTACGCTCAAAACTTTTTTGGAGAAAGGCATTATCCACAAAGTACTGGACGACGAAGGCGTTCGCTACGCACTTTGCAAAGATCGCTGCACGGAGCACGATCACCACCACGATCATATTCACTTCAAATGCACCAACTGCGGGCAGACCAACTGCCTGGAGAACGTGCACATTCCGGCCGTACAACTACCCGACGGCTACCGCGCCAACGAGCTGAACCTGCTGATTCAGGGGCGCTGCCCGGAGTGCGTGGCCTAAGCCAAAAAGAAAGCCCGATCACGGCCAAAGTACCTGCCGGATCGGGCTTTTTTATAACTCTGAGTGGCTACTGCACCGTGAGGTTAAAAGTCAGGTTGACGTCGTCGCTTCCGGGGCCGGGCGTACCATCTTTCACCGCTACGCCACCAACCGGGGCCTGGTGCCGAAGCTGTACTTTAAAGGTACCCGTGCCGGCGTTTCCGGTCCGGGTGGTGCCGGTTAAGCCCACGGGCAATCCCCGGGCATCCTGGTCTCCGTAGGTATAGGTGAGCAGACCCGTGGGGCTCGTAGTGAACACAAACAAGTGCTCTTCCTTCTTTTCTTCAATTTCTTGGGTAATTTCCTCGATGGGCGTTTTGCTTTCGTCCAGCAGCTCAATCTCCAGGGTGTAGGTGGTGTTGGCCTTCAGCGTGATGGCATCAAACTGCGTGGGCGGGTTCCCACCTTCTCCGTCCGGATCGCGCCAGGCAAAGCTAACGGGCGTAGTAGTACCCTGCTGCGTAAAATGCAGCCGTACCGTCGTAATGAGCTCATTGGGATCTTCCGGCTCGGGGTTATCGGCGTTTTTACATTGGCTAAAAAGTACCGTAGCACCCAGCATAAGTACCCAGCTCAGTTTTTGGTTCATCTTCATGGTTTCTCCGTTTATTGAATTGGTTATATAGTTATTTAGTCACTCTTTTTCAGGCCCCAAATTTCCACTTCACCCGCAGCGAAATGTTTCGCCCGATCTCATCGGCGTAGTACCGGAACCGATTGAGGTAGTCGCGGTAGACCGTGTCAAAAACGTTGTGGACCGTCAAGCCCACTTCCAGGTCGTTTTTTTCTCCCATGGGCAAAGTACCTCCCAGCTGCACGTTCCAGAGGGCATAGGCCGGGGGCGGCGGGGCAAAGTCGCTGTTGACAGGTACCCGGCGCTGCTCGCCTACCCACAGGTTTCCTACGGACACAAACAGCTGCTGCCAGCCACCCGCCTGGGGTACTTCGTAGCGGAGCTGATTCTCCCAGCGGTTGGAGGGGATCTGCACCAGGTAGGCGTTGTTGCGTTCGTCATAGACGCGCAGGTAAGACAGCTTACTGATCCAGGCTAGGCGCGCGGTAGGTTTCCAGTTCAGGGAAGCATCCACACCCCGAAAGCTGGCGTCGGTTTGGGTATATTGGAAAAAAGGAAAGGCTCCGCGCACGGTCAGGATGGGCTCCGGCTGGGGCTTGAGGTAAATGTACCGGCGGAGGTAGTTGTAGTACGCTCCCAGTTCTACCGTCAGGCTGGGGCGGCTGTACTGAATACTCCCAATGCTGTTGAACGCCTGCTCGGGGCGCAGGGAGGCATCTCCCCGCTCGTAGGCGGCCGCGCCGTGATGCACCCCGTCGCTGAAGAGCTCACTCACGTTGGGCGCGCGCCAGGCGGTACCCAGGTTGAGCCGCAGCGACAGGTGATCGCCGAGCGCCCGCCCGGCCCCCAAGGTACCTGACGCATTGCGGAAAGCAAATACGTCCGTGATTTTTTGACGGTTGACCACGCGGTAGGTAGTTAGGTGGCGGTAGTCGTAGCGCAGGCCTGCTTCCAGCTCCCAGCCGTTGTGTACCAGCCGCTCGATGGCAAATACCCCCAGGCTCCATTGGTCAAAATTGGGAATCAGCGGACGGCCCTGCATGAGGTTATACTGGTACAAATTACTGATCCCGATCTGACCGGAAAACTTCTGCGCCAAGGGCTTATGGTCCCAGAGAAACTCGTTGGTAAAGGTAGTAAGCCGAAAGGAAAGCTCGGGGCGGTTGAGGGCCGCCAGGGAGTCGTTGCGCGGGCGGTGCAGGTCGTACTCGCCCCGCTGGTTGTACTGCCAGGAAGATACCCACTGCAGCCGGTTGCCGTCGGGAAAATGGTAGTGCGCTTCCATCTTGCCCAGGTTGTGGGATACATCCTGAAACGGCCGGTTAATTTCATAGCTGAAACCCGACTTAATCAGCGGCTCGCCCTGCTCGATGACGTTCAGCAGGTCCGTGACACTCCCAATGTGTGAGCCTGAAAAAACGCCCAGCTGGGTGTCAAAGCGACTGTAGAACAGATCGACGCCAAAGCCCTGGTGACGATAGCCTGCCGCCAGCGAAAAGTTTTTTTCCTGAATGCCCGTGTTATCCAGGTAGTAGTTGGGCGTACGCACATTCCCCCCTCGCTTCAAAGTACCCTGCGCCCGCCAGCCCACGCCAGCCCACCCCTTAACACCGCCCTGTAAGGTACCTGAAGTAATACCCTGACGGCCGTTGGAAAATCCAACCAGGTTGAGCTCCCCGCTCAGTGGCTTGTCGATGGGAAGCTCCTCGGGCTCAACCAGAATGACGCCCCCCACGGCATCGGAGCCGTAGCGCACTCCGGCCGCTCCTTTTACCACGCTGAGCCGGGTAGCCACGAAGGGGTCAATTTCGGGGGCATGTTCTGAGCCCCACTGCTGTCCCTCCTGCCGCACGCCGTTGTTCATGATGAGCACCCGGTTGCTGTGGAGTCCGTGGATAACCGGCTTGGCGATGGAAGCCCCCGTTTGTAGCGTCGTGACGCCCGTGAGGCCTTTCAGGCTTTCGGCCAGGGACTGTCCGCGCGTTTGGGCCAGGTCACTCCCGGAAAGTACCTCCACCGGCATCAGCAAGGGAGCGTCCGTACGGTGAGCGGTGATTTCAATGTCTTTTAAGTGAATTTCTTCTTCGGCCAGGGAAAAATTCTCCTCGTGCCCCGCACTAAGGTCAATATCTTCCCGAATGGACTGGTACCCCACAATGCGGCACTCCAGCTGGTAGTGCCCCGGGCAAAGCCCCGAAAGCTCATAGCGGCCTTTTTCGTCGGAAGTGACGGCTTTGTTTTGCCCTACTACCAGCACCAGAGCCCCGGGAATGGGCTGCGCCGTGTGCTGGTCGCGAACGACTCCTTTCACAAAGCAGTCGCAGGAAGGTACCTGCGCCCGGACGGCCAAAGTACCTAGTAAAAAGAGCAAACAAATTTGGATAACACGCATACAAAAAGCCCCAGTGACACCAAAAGAACAAGTACTTTTTGTCACATAGTTGCAAAAATACGTTTTATGCAACGCCGTTGCAAACGGTAGCGGCAACTTTTTTCTTCCTGAACACGAAATGATACTACCTTTGTCGCCGGTTTCTATCCGTGTTAGCGCCGAGCATGTCTTACCTCCTCTTGATTAAAATTCTTCTGATGCCGCCCCTGATTGCGGGCGTGACGCTGGCGGTGCGTCGCTGGGGAGCGGGCATTGGTGGCTGGGTGGGCGGCTTTCCGTGGGTAGCGGGGCCCATTTCCTTTTTTATGGCGCTGGAGCAAGGTACTTCTTTTGCCGCCTCGACCATCCCTTCGGCGCTGATGGGCTCCATCGGTACGGTATGTTTTGCTTTTGTGTACGCGTCGCTGGCCAGCCGCATGTCCTGGTTGCCTACGGTACTTCTCAGCTATCTGGCCTATTTTGCCGTCGCTCTGCTATCGCTCCATCACACACCGGCGCTTCCGCTGGCGCTGCTTCTCAACCTGGGGGTACTTTCGGCCTCGCTCTATTTTTTTCCCAGGCCGGACTACATTCCCCCCATCATCAAGCAGCCGCGTTTTGACATTCCTCTCCGGATGGCCGTAGCCACTGGCTTTGTGTTGGTGCTCACGCAGGCGGCGGAGCGGCTAGGACCGGCCTGGAGCGGCTTGCTGACCCCCTTTCCCATCATGACCTCCACGCTGGCGGTATTTACCCACGCCCAGCAGGGTGCCGGGGCCTCCGCCCGCATTTTGTACGGGCTCATGCTGGCGGGCTACGGTTTTGTGGCTTTTTTGGTGGGGGTGTTCTGGCTGGTACCTGGTATGCCCGTGGGCTGGGCCTACGGTTTGCTTACGGTAGGTACCATGCTGCTCAACGGCCTGACGCTACGGCTCCTGCGCTAGGCTACTTTCACCAGGGCTTTGATGACCCCCTGGGCCGGGTCCAGCAGCGAAGGAAAGGTACATGGCAATGTATCGAAATCCAGCTGGTGGGTGATCCAGGGCGTAGTGTCCATGCGCCCGTTTTCGATGTAATTGATGATGGTCCGGAAGGTATGCGTGGTAGCGTTGCGGCTGGCCAGCAGGGTGAGCTCTTTGCGGTGAAAGGACGGATCATGAAAGCTAACCTCGCCCTGAAAAAGCCCCACGTAAACGAGCTTCCCACCCTGGGCGCAGTAGTCGAAGGCTTTCATCATGGAGGCCGGGTTGCCCGTAGCGTCAAAAACTACCGTGGGTAAGTACCCCTCGAGCTGGTCCTGTAGGCGGGTGGTCAGGGTTTCGTCGGCCACAAGTACCTCATGTACCCCCATTCTCTCCTGGCAGAATCGCAGCCGATCGGCATTTTGGTCCGTCACCAGCAGGCGCGCGCCGCTGATCTTGACAAATTCAATCACCGACAACCCAATGGGCCCCGCCCCAATCACCAGCACGATGTCCTCGTAGCTCACGGCCGCCCGCTCCACGGCGTGCCCCCCAATGGCGAGCGTTTCCACCAGCGCCAGCTGCTCCTCCTTGAGGCGGTTGGAAGGGTGCAGCTTACCCGTGGGTAGTTTGAGATACTCGGTCAGACCGCCGTCGGTATGTACGCCAAGTACCTGGAGTTTTTCGCAGCAGTTGGTGAGGCCGCGGCGACACGCCTGGCACTGGCCGCAGTCCAGGTAGGGCTCCACGGCGCAGCGGTCGCCCACTTTCAGGCCGTACGAATCTCCCTTGATCTCGACCACCTCCACGGCCAGCTCGTGGCCCAGCACGCGGGGGTAGTTAAAGAAGGGCTGCCGACCCCGAAAAGCGTGCAGATCGGTACCGCACACGCCTACTTTTTTTATTTTGACCAGCGCCTCGCCCTCGGTCAGGTCAAGCGCAAAAGGTGTGTCTATGAATTCGAACCGTCCGGGTTCGCGCAGGGAAAGCGTTTTCAAAAGGATTAAAGCTTGGGTGAAAAATCACCTCAATATACGAATTTTAAAAAACAGCGGCGAACCCGAACGGAATATTCTGCCTTTACTCGACCGTTACGGACTTAGCCAGGTTGCGGGGCTGGTCTACGTTGCGGCCACGCAACACGGCTATGTAGTACGAGAGCAGCTGTAAGGGAATCACCGACAGCAGTGGCGTAAGGACATCGTGCGTGTTGGGTATTTCAATCACAAAATCCACCATGCCAGGAATCAACGCATCGCCTTCGGTGACGATCGCAATCACCCGCCCCTTGCGGGCTTTTACCTCCATGATGTTGGAAACAATTTTATCGTAGGAGTTGTCTTTGGTGGCCAGAAACACTACGGGCATGTCTTCGTCGATCAGGGCAATGGGGCCGTGCTTCATCTCGGCGGCGGGGTACCCTTCGGCGTGGATGTAGGAAATCTCCTTCAGCTTAAGCGCGCCCTCCAGGGCTACGGGGAAGTTGAGTCCCCGCCCCAGGTAGATGAAGTTGCGGGAGTAGGTAAAGATCGAGGCGATTTCCCGGATTGGCGCGGCTTTGGCAAGTACCCTTTCCACCTTGCTGGGGATGGTCTCCAGCTCGATGAGCAGCTGCCGGTAGAGCTCTTCCGACAAAGTACCCCGCCGCCAGGCCACCGCGATGGCCATCAGCGTGAGCACCGTGACCTGTGCCGTGAAGGCTTTGGTGCTGGCTACGCCAATCTCCGGCCCGGCGTGGGTATAGGCTCCCGCGTGCGTAGCCCGCGCAATGGACGAGCCCACCACGTTACAAATCCCAAAGATGGTAGCGCCCTTGGACTTGGCCAGCTCAATGGCCGCCAGGGTATCGGCGGTCTCGCCCGACTGCGAGATGGCGATCACCAGGTCGTTTTCGTTGATGACCGGATTGCGGTACCGAAACTCCGAAGCGTACTCTACTTCCACGTTAATCCGGGCCAGCTCTTCAAACAGGTACTCGGCCACCAGCCCGGCGTGCCAGGAGGTACCGCAGGCCACCACCACGATGCGGTTGGCGCTAGCCAGCTTGTCGAGGTAGTTGCGCAGGCCCCCCAGCTGCAGGTGCGCTTCGTCGGCTTTCAGTCGTCCCCTCATGCTGTCGGCGATGGAGCGGGGCTGCTCAAAGATTTCTTTCAGCATGAAGTGCTCGTAGCCGCCTTTCTCAATGGCTTCCAGCTCCATCTCCAGGGTATGGATGTAAGGTACCTTCTGGACGCTATCCAGGTTTTTGATGCTGAGCTCGTTATTTTTCACCACGGCCATTTCGTAGTCATCCAGGTAGACCACGTCTTTGGTATATTCAATAATGGGCGACGCATCGGACGCAAAAAAGTACTCATCTTCTCCGATCCCTATCACCAGCGGGCTCCCCTTGCGGGCGGCAATGAGCTGCCGGGGCTCCTCTTTGGAAAGTACCACGATGGCGTACGCTCCTACTACCTCCTGCAACGCCAGCCGTACGGCCTCTTCCAGGGTCTGCCCCGTTTCTTGCTGAATATCCTCGATGAAATGGATCAGCACCTCCGAGTCGGTGTCGCTCCGGAACACGTGGCCTTTTTGCTGGAGCTGCTTTTTGATGGAAGCGTAGTTTTCAATGATGCCATTGTGGATGATCGCCAGGGACCGATCGTTGGAATAGTGCGGGTGCGCATTGACGTCGTTGGGCTCGCCGTGGGTAGCCCAGCGCGTATGCCCAATCCCAATGGTTGCGGTTAGCTTCCGGCCTCCTACTTCACTTTCCAGGTCAGAGACTTTGCCTTTCTTCTTGTAAATGTTCAATCCGTCGCCGTTTAGCAAAGCGACTCCCGCGCTGTCGTAGCCCCGGTATTCGAGCCTTTTTAGGCCTTTAATCAGTAATGGATAGGCCTCTTGATGACCTATGTACGCAACGATTCCACACATAGACTTATTAATTAATTTTAATAACTAGCCTTTGTTAAGTACAAATAAAGCCAATTGATTTATCTATGCAAAACCGTATAAAAAAAACCGGCAGGAAGCGCTTCCTGCCGGTTTTTGCACGGGTACGTAATATCCTAGTTCTGGGCCACGGTATAAAAAACGATCAGCTTCACGTCTTCCGGCTGGGTACCTATGGCCAGACGGCTCACGTTGTTGTTCATTTGAGATTCGAAACGGGTACCGTCGGCACCCAGATTACCCGTATATACGGGTGTTACTAAGAAACTATTACGTTTTTTGTAACCCGTCAGGATGGCCTGTAGCTGCGTGGTAATAGAAAAATTGTAGTTCTGGAAGCGGGTAGAGTATGTAGCTACCTGCGGGGCGGGGGTCTCGCTGTAACCCGCTTCATCGGTATTGACGATGAGCTCGTAGCCCAGGCTACTTTTATACTGGCGGTTGGTCGAGTCTGTCTCCAGCAGCACCAGGTTGAGGGGTAATCCCAATCCTGGCTTCACCAGACTTTGGTCGGGCTTGATTCTGATTTCGGCGCGATTAATAGCCGCAGCTCCGTTTCGGCGTAGCGTGTGCAGGTACGGAATCTCGATTTTTGTTCGAATACCCAGGGCGTCGTGGACGTAAGTAAGGCCGTTGGTCATGGCCGCCGGAATAGGAGTCAGCGGACGAATGCCTTCCAGCGGGGTACCCGTGCGGTCAGCCGTAACGCGATTGAACGCCGCCCGATCGGTCCGGGGAGGTGACTGGTTAGTTGCTTCGTAGTTGTAATTCGTCAAGATGAAAAACGACCGGGCTGTGGTATCCGTGGAGGAGTTATGGTAGTAGAGCGTTACCCAAACCGAAGCCCCCTGAAACCCTACCACGGCCGTATTGGAGGCATCCGGAATGAAGGCCAGCCCTTTTAGTGCATTTTGCAGGGTTTCGGTAGTTTGGTTGGAGGTCGTTGCCAGGAGCGTCATCAGCTCCGTGCCCAGCGTATTGGGTAGCTTCACCCGTAAGATATTATTGCTAACGGGCCTTGCATTGAAACTAGTGGTAGCGAGGGGGGTACTTTCGTAACCTACCGAGCTGTTATTGTAGTAGCTGGTGGTGCGCGAAAGTACCTCCGTAAGCCGATGCACGGCCATTTTTTGAGCAGGCAACGTATCGCCGTAGGTATACGAATACCCCATGCGCAGCACCAGGGAGTCATACACGGCCCCGGCCTGGATTTCCTGGGCACCTACCAGCCGGACGGACGTAAAGCTGGAAGCAGTTACTTTCCCTAAGACGGGGTCCTGGTACTTCCCCATCAAAAATACGTCGGGATTGCCGGTATGCACCGAGTCGGCCAGAACGGTAGAAGTACGGATGGTAAGCGTATCGGTATAGAAGGTACCTACGGGAGTAAGCGGAACAACGCCAATATCTTGGGGAGGGTCACAGGCCGCGAGCAGGGCGGCCAATACGACCGCCCCGACGGCAGTATATTTACTAATTAACCAGATCGGTGTACAGATTGTAGTACGCTTCCGAGAAATTTTCGTCTTCTTCAGCAAGTTCAACGCGTTTGGGAGAGTCATTAAAAATTTGATTTAAGCTATCGCTGCATTTCTCGTCCGCCTTCACCACCGCATCGGCATAGGCACATCCTAGTTTTACAAATCCTTCAAAATCCGCCGTGCGTAGGTGCGCCAGTGCCTCGTCACTAACGTCCATGGCCTTGGCTTTATTCAGCAGATCGGTGTCAAATTTATAACTGAATGCGTTATTATACACAGTAAATACGCTTTTTGTGTCTTTAAACATGGGATCATTCCGATAAGTAGTCTTGAGATACATCGGAATGAGCGAGGTCATCCAGTCGTTACAGTGCACTATATCAGGGGCCCAGCCTAATTTTTTAACCGTTTCCAGCACCCCTTTACAGAAGAAGATGGCGCGCTCGTCATTGTCGTCGTAAAAGTTATTTTGCTTATCAAAAAAAACGGATTTGCGGTGAAAATAGTCTTCGTTATCTATGAAATAAACCTGGAGCTTGGCATTAGGGATGGAAGCGACTTTGATGATCAATGGTTTTTCTTCCTCGCCTACGGTAATATTGATTCCGGAAAGGCGTACAACTTCATGGAGACGGTTTTTGCGTTCGTTAATGAGGCCAAAACGGGGTACCAGGATTCTGATTTCGGCACCGCGCTCTTGCATGGCCTGGGGGAGTCTTCTTACGTAATCGGCAACATCAGTAGTTTGGAGGAAGGGATTGATTTCACTAGCTACATACAGAATGCGTAGTTTGTCCATAAAAATAAAGGCTGTTTGTGACAAAAAAAGATTTGCAAAATTATACAAAAAAAAACCGATATTCAATGATATATCCGAACATATTGTAATATTGCACGCAGTTTGGCCCATTCTATGCTTTCTAATTTCACTTGCTGCTGTTTTGTTGCCAAAACAAGTTCTATTTTCTGTACATCGGTCCGTCGTGGCCATTCTCCACAAGTACCTTCTGAACCTATCTGGTAGTTTATGCAGCTTTTCAAGGTTTCATCAGACCTGCGCGTTTATTTAGCGGCAGCGCGTCGTGAAAGAAAAACGATTGGTTTTGTGCCCACGATGGGGGCTTTGCACGAGGGGCACCTTTCCCTGATTGAAGCCTCCCGGCGCGCCAATGACCTGACGGTCTGTAGCATTTTTGTGAATCCCATTCAGTTTAACAACCCGGAAGATCTCGAAAAGTACCCCCGCACGCTCGACAACGACCGGGCGCTGCTGGAAGCGGCGGGCTGTGATGTGGTGTTTGCTCCCTCCGCAGCCGAGATGTACCCCACTCCTCCGGTACTTAGCCTGGGCTTTGGTGCCCTCGAAACGGTGATGGAAGGTACCTTTCGCCCCGGCCATTTCAACGGCGTGGGCCTGGTGGTGGCGCGCCTGTTTCACCTCGTACAGCCCGACCGCGCCTACTTTGGACAAAAAGACCTGCAGCAGGTAGCCGTCGTGAGGCGTCTGGTGCAGGACCTGGCCTTCCCGATTGAGGTCGTTAGCTGCCCCACCCTACGCGAAGCAGACGGACTGGCGATGTCTTCCCGTAACCGTCGCCTGAGCCCGGAGCAACGCGGGCAGGCTTCTCTTCTTTCCGAGGTACTTCAACAGGCCAAAAACAGCTTTTTGAACGGCCACTCGGTGGAGGATGTTAAAGCGCACCTACGCAACCGCCTGGCGGCTTTTCCCAATTTCAACTTGGAATACTTCGAAATAGTGCACGCTCAAACCCTCCAACCCGTAACGGAGGAACAGGAGCCAGGTGCTACGGCGCTTTGTGTGGCCGCTTACCTGGGACCTGTGCGCCTGATCGACAATCTGGTGTTTTAGGTACCTGAAGTACCTGGTGTAAAGTACCTTTATTTTAAAACAAAACATCCCGACCAAAGGACGGGATGTTTGCAACACTATACACACACTAAAACCTTTATATAATCAATTCTGATTAAATCTAAATCAAGATACTCTTTGAGAGTAGTTCCCCGAAAACATTTTCTCCGAGGATCTTCTTCGGGTTTTTCACCACCGGCGCCATCAGGTAGGCCTTCAGGTCGGCCGTAATTTCGTAGGTCTGGTAGCCTGCGCGGTCAAACAACAAATAGTTATCTTCCAGCTCAAAAATCCGGTACCGGTTTCGGTTGAAATGGAACGTATGGTTCACCGATCTCGCGTAAGAACTGATTTTCCGGACGTTTTCCTGAGGTAGTACCAGCGAATTATGAATGTAATTCCAGCCTTCCCACTGATCCGGATACCGGGCTATGTACTTCTCAAACGATTGGTATACAGCCCTAATCGAACGTTTTGAAAAGGCCTCCCTCGTCTCGTTGGGTTTTGCCTCAATCGGCTTTCCAACGTGCAGTACGTTTTGAAGGTTTTCCTTACGGTACTGCACGATGGGCAGGATAGGCACCCCTGAGAGGTAGCTTACATACGGAATCCCTTTACGCACTTCAATTTGCTGGCCTAGAAAATCGATACTTTCACAATTTTCTTCTCCGGAGCCCGTGCTGGCATCCAGGTACACCAATAATGATCGTCCTTCTTTTAACTCGCGCAAGATTTTCATCAAAACCCTGGGATCCTGCGCGTTCAGGATGTTTACGGTACTGGGCGTCCCAAATCGTTGGTGCATGCCCTCGCAATAATTCTGAAACTCTTCTTTCTGATGCTCATAAACTCCTTGCCGCACCAGGGTAGAAAAATGATACCCTTTTCGTATCAACAAGTTGGCTATCAGCCTATAAGAACCTAAATGAAACGTACAAAAGATGAACGGTTTTTTAGCTTCGCCATCTATGAACGACATATTTCCTTCAAATGCTGACACATCACTGAGAGACATGATCTGTCGATCAAACGTCTCGAGGGCCAGATTTCGTTGTAGATTGACATACAGCGACTCATGCCTCGCCTCCGGTATTTTGGGCAAAAAATTAGTCAAGTTAGCTGAAAACAAGCCTAGCTTAACGCAGTACCCTTCTTCGCGGCTAAGATCAAGGCGATCAAACGCCTCCACGTAATCGCGTACTGTATAGCGGTATTGGTTGAATGCCTCTGTCATGATCGTGAGTGCTTCGCCCTAGGCTATGGTCAACTTTTTGCTAAATGGCAGCTCAATCTGGATACCGTAGCAAGAATTCATAGGATTAAAATCATCCTTTCCTTTGCTTGCTGCTAATAGGATGGTTTCTCCCTTAGCCTTGATCTTGTTGTTCTGGATGTAATTGGTCAGCGAACCTTTGGCTTTGATGTCGAACGTTTTCATGTTTTTTTGACTTTTTGAGTGAATGAACAGTTTTCTCAAAAGCCATGCATACCTGCAAATGAACTAGTGGCAGAAATCATGCACAACTTTCATTTGCAAAGGTAGTTCGACGGGCTACGCTGGGTAATCGGCGTTTTTTTCTATATTCAGCTCATTTAGTAGTCATTTTTTACTAGTTTTATCCGTATTTTCGTATTTCAATTGCTAAAAGTCCGTATTCAGGAGCATTATCAAGCTTGGTAACCCTGTCCCCGTTAAGCCATGAGAGAGCTAGTCCTACAACGATCTTTCCTGAAAAAGCCATTTAATGGGGTCATTGCCTTGTTTATTATCGTGGCGCTGTTTGAAATGATCATTTGGGCGGTAAATCCTTCCGGCCGAACTATATTTTATAGAGGATTTTTTCCTTATTTAGTAAATTGGTTTCTGGGTGTATATGCCCCTGAGATCATTACCTTATATATTCTATTTCTCCTCATTAATGTCTATCATCGTATTTTTAAAATAAAGAAGGTGCGTCTTAACATCAAGCATCTACTTCTTTATGAATTTTCTTTTCTACCTCTCTTCCTAATATCCTACTATATTTTTATTCCTATCACGCTCCATGCTCGATTTCTGCTTAGACAATTTCCAAACTACCAGCTGGATATTTATGAGCGAGATTATCTACCTTATCTCTATAAAATCGATGCTTACTTTGTTTACCTCCCTTTTGTAGTGATTTTGGGGTACTTATTGTTGAACATTTCGCTGGTTATCGATTTTGTTCAGAGCTCCAGGGTACATCAGGAAAAGCTGGAAGAACTGAACGCCGAGATTTCAAATATAAGTGCCCCGGCCTCATCGGATAGTTATTTAAAGGTCATTGAAGCAAGAGGGCCAAACGGCGAAACACTGCTTAATGTCGATGAATGTTACCTTTTTGAGACTACGGGGCACGATCATAACGTTGAGCATGCAAATGGACGTTTCAGAGTATCAAAACCCTTGACGGTATTGGAAAACGAATTGGATCCTAAGATCTTCTTCCGGGGCAATCGAAACTACATTATCAATCTTAACTACCTGGACAGCTACGCTTATTGGGAAAAAGGGAAGTACATTCTGTATAGCGATGTCTTACCCGATAAAGAACTCCTGATGCCCAGGGCGCGTATGCAGAGCTTTAAAGCGGCCCTCACAACCAACCGGGCGCTTGCTCCCAGCTTATCCCTTACTGAGGGGCTTTCAAGAAGCGTTTGATGAGCAAGCTCTGCCTTAGCAACATCCTTCCACTATCGAGGCAAAATTTCTGCGTGACGTTCTGTTTATGGGTCGCCAGGGTTCGGTAGCTTATATTCATTTTTTCGGCTATTTCCTGGCCCGGTAGTCCCTGGGTCATGTAATAGAGTACCTGACGCTCGCGCTTGGTCAGAGACTTGAGCATTTGCAGCGTCTCTGAGTCGGCTTCGGTAATACCCAGCTCTTGAATCAGCCCTTTGAAGCAAGAGCTATAATAGGTACGCTCCCGGCTCATGGACTGTAGGCACAGGTACAATTCATCGAGCTCATCTTCGGAGTGTAGGTAGGCGCTAAAATCCGCTTCCAGTACATTGGCAATGTCGCCGGCATTTTGGGAGTTCACATAAAGCACCACTTTGGGCCGCTTCTTCATTTCGTTCAGGCTATCCACCAGCTGTTTCGCTTCTTTTCCTATAAGCCCTACTTCGGTGATCACACACTCCGGCTTCTTGGTTTGGATTTTACTGATGAGTTCATCCAGTTTGGATGCGCGCCCTACTACATCAAATCCTTCTCGCTTCAACAAACTACCCAGCACTTCACACGTAAAAGGTTCGGCCTTGGCCACCAGTACTGTGGTGTCCAATTTTCGCAATGACCAGGCATCGGTCGAATCTTTTTTCATAATTTCGTTTAGCAGTTACATTTTTTGAACCCGTGACGAAATTATGACTTGAAACAGTATAATAATAACCCACATTCACGAAATCAACCATTTTATACGTGAAATCAACCATAAAGTTTGTCGGTGAAGCGCAGCTAGTTAGCAAGGGATACAACAAAAATACCCGGTACTGTTACGCACCGGGTAGCAAGCATAGATCTTCCTCAATTTTCAGACTCGCTCCAGCTTTACGGGGTAGGTTTTTTGGGCATTCCACTGGCAGATGTAGATGTTCTCGTCCTGGTCTATGCACACATCGTGGCAGTGCATGAAGAGCGACTTCTCCTGAACCATCAACTGAAGCTCACCATTTTTGTACTCGGGTTTGGTGCCGCCGGGGTTGGAAATTACTTTATTGTTTTTGTCCAGGATGGTCACAAATCCGGAGTTGGGGGTTTGATTGAGGTAGCGCAACCGCGACCAGCATACGCCCGCGTACAAGGTATCTTGTTTGATCACGGGCCGACACACAAAAGCCCCGGGTAGAAAAATCGTGGACAGGTACTTGCCATCCAGCGTGAAACGCTTGAAGGAATTATGCACGCGGGAGGTTACCAGTACCGTAGGGTTGGCTTTGTCGCGGGTGTCGATGGCCACGCCGTGCGCCGTGGCAAATTGATGGTCGGCGTCACCGGGGCCCCCAAACTTATCGATGTACTCGCCTTTCATGCTGTAACGAAGTACCCACTGCGAGCCGTAGCCGTCGGCAATGTAGATGGTGCCGTCGGGCCCAATGGCCGTTTCGGTGGGTTTGAAAGCCATCTTTTCTTCGTATGCCCCTACTTTAGAAGGGTGCTCTATGGTGAGAAGTACCTTACCCTTCAGGTCGGTCTTGAATACCTTTCCTAAGTTAGGATCACAGATAAACAGAAATTCCTCGCCGTTGGCGTTCCAGAGGGTGAGGCCGTGCCCACCGGGAAAATCGTGCCCCCAGCTATCGAGTAGCTTCCCGGACCGGTCGTAAATCAGGATGTTGTTCTTTACTTCGTCGCCCACCATGATGAGCCTGCCCTGGCTATCCTGCACCATTTCGTGGCAGTTGTTGACCGGAAATTTCGAGGCATCGAGCTTGCCCCAGCTTTGTTGTACACGGTAGCGGTGCGAGCCGTGCCCGATGATCTCGCCATCGGCTTTGGGTTTAGCGTTCAAGATATAAAAGGGTTTAAAGGAAAGTACTGCGGCACTAGCCGCTACTAGCTTGGTGAATTGTCGGCGGGAGCTTTTTTCCATTAGAAAGGTACTTCGTTTTTTTAGTAAAGAATTGCTTAGCCGTTTTCTCCTGTATTGAACTAAAAATCATGTTAAAAACATAAAATAAATCCACAGCATCAGGGATATAAAAAGGGTAATGGTAACTTGGGTAAGAAACAGCGTGAGCAGGCTCTTTAAAGTGACTACGTAAAGCTTCCCGCCATAAAACTGATAAAAGGCCCAGGTGCTGAAGGCTACCCAAATGGCCATGTATAGCCCTAGCATTAGGTAGTAGTACTCGCGGTAAAACACGATCAAGGGCGTGAACAGAAAAAGGAAAAAGACAATCCGAAAACCACCCAGGAAGGCGTGCAGCGTCAGATTTTCGGCGTAGTTGTAGCCGCTTTTGCGAAAAAGCAACCAGCTAAACAGCGCCGAAACGGGCACGGCCACGAAAAAGATCAGGTTGATGTGCTTGTTTATGAGGGCCGAAGCTTTGTTTGGCGCTTCGGGAGCCATATCCATGAGGTGAAAGTACCCGGTCACAAAGGTCGAAACGGCAACCGAAAGTACCAGAAAGTTGAAAGGGTTGAAGTACTTTTTACGCTTCCCTGCTACGTACTCCTTTACCACGATTCCCGGCCGGAGCGCCATCAGCTTCATCAGGTGAAAGATCCCTTTGTCAGCGTGAATCACGGCGTGTACAACCTCGTGCATAATATGGGGCATGTCGAGCCGATGCACATGGGCCGCCTGTCCGCAATGAGAGCAAAAATCGCTTTGCTGGCCCAAGGGGGCGTCACAGTTTTTACAGGAAGAGGGGTTCATGGGTAGCTTACTGCATTTTTCTTCAAAAGATAAGAAAAAAATGGCTCCTACGCCAGAATCGGTTTCACTACTTTTCCGTGCACATCCGTGAGGCGAAAATTACGACCCTGAAAGGGGTAGGTGAGCTTTTCGTGGTCAAAACCCAGGAGGTGCAGAATGGTGGCCTGGAGGTCGTGCACGTGTACGCGGTCCTTCACGCCGTAATACCCGATCTCGTCGGTTTCGCCAAAGCTAAAGCCTTGCTTCACTCCGCCGCCCGCCATCCACATGGTGAAGGCCTCTTTGTGGTGGTCGCGCCCGCGGTAGGGGGCTTTTTTGCCGCCCCGGTTCTCGGCCATGGGCGTTCGGCCAAATTCTCCGCCCCATACTACCAGCGTATCGTCCAGTAGTCCGCGCTGCTTGAGGTCGGTGAGCAGCGCCGTAGTGGCCTGGTCGGTTTCGCGGCAACGGTTCACGAAGCCTATCTCCAGGGCTTCGTTCTGGCTGCTGCCGTGCGTGTCCCAGTCGGCGTGGTAGAGTTGGATAAAACGCACGCCACGCTCCGCCAGCCGACGCGCCAGCAGGCAGTTGTTGGCGTACGAATTTTGGCCGGGCGTAGTACCGTAGAGCTGGTGAATGTAGTCGGGCTCACGCGTAATGTCCATCGCCTCCGGCACGGTAGTTTGCATCCGGAAGGCCAATTCGTACTGTTCGATCCGGGCCAGGATCTCAGGGTCGCCCATTTCCTGGTGCTGCACCCGGTTGATCTCGCTGATGGTTTGGATGGCGGCTTTCCGCAAATCGCGCGGCATTCCTTTTGGATCACCAATGTACAGGACGGGATCACCCTCCGAGCGGCATTGTACACCCTGGTACTGTGAGGGCAAAAAGCCACTCCCCCAAATACTCTTGCCCGCGCTGGGGATGGCGTCGCCGGAAGCCAGTACGATAAAACCCGGCAAATTGGCGTTCTCGGTACCCAGGCCGTAGGTCACCCAGGAGCCAAAGCTGGGCCGCCCCGTGCGCGGCCCGCCCGTATGCATAAAAAGCTGCGCGGGCGCGTGGTTGAACTCATCGGTGTGCATGGCCCGCAGGAAGGTCACCTCGTCTACGGCGCTCTGGAAGTAGGGCATGTGGTGCGACACCCAGCTACCCGTTTGCCCATACTGCTCAAACTCGGCGTAGGGACCCAGCATTTGGGGGGTACCTACGATAAAAGCGAAGCGCTTGCCTTCCAGCAGCGACTGCGGGCAATCCTTCCCGTCCAGATCGCGGAGCAAGGGCTTGTTTTCAAAGAGCTCAAGTTGCGAGGGCGCTCCCGACATGTGCAGGAAGATGACCCGCTTGGCCTTGGGCGCAAAGTGGCTGAGCCGGAAGCTGTCTTTGGAGTCGGTAGAGGTACTTTTCGTAAAGGCATCGCAGCCCATTAGCATCCCACCCAGCGCCATAGCACCCACGTGGCCGATACTCTGTTGCAGAAAATAGCGGCGGGTCGTGGCCTCCCGCTCTGCCTTCTCTACTTCCTTTAATAGCTTTTCCATAGGGTACCTTCGTACGATCCTTTCAAAAAAAAATCCAGCGGGAGGTACCTTGGAAAGTACCTTTCCCTATTATTGCTTGGTCACTACCTCATCCAGGTTCAGCATGACGTTAGCTGTGGCCTTGAGCGCCGCCAGGTGGGGCGTTTTAGGGTACCCCAGCGCCAGAAACTCCCGTACATCGGCGGGCGACTGGCGGTAGTGCCGGATCGAGCGCTGGTAGTAGCTTTCCAGCAGGGCCAGGCGCTCGGTGCTTGGTGCGTAGCCCATCAGGCGCTCATAGCCCGCTTTTATATTTTCCCGCGGATGAAACCCTTTTTCCTGCTTCATTTGCCAGGCTAAGCCTTCGGCCGCTTCCAGGTACACCGGATCGTTGAGCGTTACGAGCGCTTGCAAGGGCGTGTTGGTACGTACCCGCCTCGACACGCACAGCTCCCGGCTGGGGGCGTCGAAGGTGGTGAAGGAGGGGTACGGGCTCGACTTCCGCCAGTAGGTATAAAGCGCGCGGCGGTAGCGGTCTTCGTTTTCAGCGGTGCGCCAGCGCATTACGTTCCGGATCACTTGCCACACGCCGTCCGGCTGGGGGGGCATCACGCTGGGGCCGTACATCTTGGCAGACAGCAAGGATGAGGCCGTCAGGGCCTGGTCACGTACCTGCTCCGCCGTGAGCCGCACGCGGGGCCCGCGCGCCAGGTATAAGTTGTAGGGATCTTTCTCAAGCACTGGGGTACTTACCTCCGAAGCTTGCCGGTACGTGGCCGACAGCACCATCTCCCGCAGCAGTTGCTTCACGCTCCAGCCGTGCTCGTTCTGAAACCGCAGCGCCAGCCAGTCCAGCAGCTCAGGGTGCGTGGGCTTGGCGCCCTGGGTGCCCAAGTCTTCCAGGGTTTCTACCAGTCCCCGGCCAAACAGCTGCTCCCAGTAGCGATTAACCATCACCCGGGCCGTCAGCGGATTTTGGGTACTTACCAGCCATTGGGCCAGTCCCAACCTGTTTTTAGGAAAGTCTTTGGGTAGTTGCGAGAGCGTTTTGGGCGTTTGCGGAAATACCTCCTTGCCATGGACCATCCAGTTGCCCCGCGTAAAGACGTACGTGCGGCGGGTACTGTCGGCGGGCAGTTCTTCCATGACGGGCGTGCGGGAGGGGCGGATCTGGCTCAGCTTTTCCTGCGCCATCAGGTACTCCCGGCTCGTTGTGTCGCTATGGGTACTTAGAAAAGCCAGCAGTTCCTCCTTTCGTCGCTGCTGTATGCCCGACAGCTCCCGCAGCGTGGGGCGGTCACTGGTATGATCGGTATCGGCGGAGGTATTGAAGAACGCCATGAGCTGGTAGTAGTCCTTGTGCGGAAAAGGATCGTAGGGGTGGCTGTGGCACTGCACGCAGGCCATGGTAGTTCCCTGCCACACTTCCATCGTGGTGTTCACGCGGTCGATCACCGCCACAACGCGAAACTCCTCGTCGTCGGTACCTCCTTCGTCGTTGGTGTTGGTATTGCGGTGAAAAGCCGTAGCGATGCGCTGGTCCACGCTGGGCTGAGGCAGCAGGTCTCCGGCCAGTTGCTCAATGGTGAAGCGGTCAAAGGGCATATCCTGGTTGAAGGCCTCAATGACCCAGTCGCGGTACTGCCAAATGTCGCGGTGGCGGTCTTTCTGGTAGCCCTGCGAATCACCGTAGCGGGCCAGATCCAGCCACATGGCGGCCCAGCGCTCGCCGTAAGCCGGAGCGGCCAGCAGCCGATCCACTACTTTTTCGTAGGCCTGGCCGGAGTGATCATTTTGGAAGGCCTGGTACTCGGCGGGTGTGGGGGCCAGCCCCGTGAGGTCGAGCGTGACGCGCCGGAGCAACGAAGCCTTATCGGCCTCGCGGGAAGGGCTGAGGTCCTGCTCTTTGAGTTTCTTAAAAATAAAGTGGTCCAGGTCATTTTCGGGCCAGAGCGAAAGCACGAAGGGTACTTTCTGTGGCTGTGGCGGAACGTAGGCCCAGTGCGTTTCCCATTCGGCACCTTCTTTGACCCAGCGCTCCAGCAGGTCGATCTGCTCCTCCGATAGCGCCGGGGCTTTCAGCGGCATCCGGTCGTCGGGATCGTGCGACTTGATGCGGGCGATCAGCTCGCTCTGCTCCGGGTAACCAGGCACAATACAAGGTTTACCGGACTTCCCCTTGGCCAGCGCGCTTTCGCGGTACAGCAAACTGATGTTTCCCTGCGTTTTGACGCCCCCGTGGCAGCCCGTGCAATTCGCGTTTAAGATCGGGCGTATCTGGCTATTGAAGTCCACCTCCCCTCCTCCCCACCATTGCCAGGCACTGAGGGTGCAAACGACCGTAATCAACAGGCCGGTAGTCAGGATCGTGACCTTTGTTCGTGCCATACCTACCTTTATAAGTTTACTTTACAAAGTTATGCAATCGGTTGCTCAGTTGAAACCCATTCATTCGAGTACCTTTTAGATTTTAGTATAACTAAAGAAAAAAGTCTCTATTTATACTCTAATGGGTACTAGAGGTTTTTGCGCTTCATTTCCCGAAGGGCAAAGTCACAAGCCCTAGCCGTGAGGGCCATGTAGGTCAGCGAGGGGTTCACGCAGGAAGAGGACGCCAGGCTGGCCCCGTCGGTTACGAAGACGTTCTTGCAGCCCCAGACCTGGTTGTTGCCGTTTAGTATCGACGTTTTGGGGTCTCGGCCCATGCGGGCGGTACCTACTTCGTGCACGGTGGATTTGGGTACGGCCGAGTCGCTGCCTCGTACGTTTTTGAGCCCGGCTTTTTCCAGCATCTCAATACCCTGCTCCACCGAGTCTTTCGACATCCTGAGCTCATTTTCTTTCCACTCGAAGGTGATCTCGGCCACGGGTGCTCCTTGCTTGTCTTTTACATCTTTGCTAATACGGACGAAGTTGCTGTGGTCGGGCAATTGCTCGCCAAAAGACGTCAGGCCCATTTGCCAGTAGTCGGCCGGGGCCGTCAGGTGATCTTTTAGTTCGGCCCCAAAGAGCTCCATGCCACCGCCGTTGGCGCGGGGCCTGCTGCCGCCCCCCTGGAAGTTGTAGCCCCGCAGGAAGTCGGGGTGGCGGTCGGTGACGTTGCGAAAGCGTACAATATAAATCCCGTTGGCCCGGCGCCCGAACACGTAGCGGTCGGCGAAGCCTTCGTAGGTACCTCCCACGGTGTTTTTGTGGTGCGTCATGAGGTTATGGCCCAGCTCTCCGGAGTCGTTACCCAGGCCATTGGGGAAACGGGAAGAAATGGAATTAAGCATGATCAGCGTAGTACTGATGGTACTGGCATTCAGGAAGATAACCCGGGCAAAGTATTCGTAAGTCTGGCCCGTTTCGCCGTCCAGTACCGTCACGCCCTTGGCTTTTTGGGTACTTTCGTCATAAATCACGTTCAACACAATGCTGTGCGGCCGCAGCGTTAGGTTACCGGTTTTCAGGGCTTCGGGCAGCGTGGCCGAATTGGTACTAAAGTACCCCCCAAACGGACAGCCGCGGTCGCACATGTTTCGAAACTGGCACACACCCCGGCCCACTTTGGCCTCGGTGAGGTTGGCCGTGCGGCCAATGATCATGCGGCGGTCGGGGTATACTTTCCGGATTTCGGCGCTGACGTGCTTTTCCAGGCAGGTCATCTCCATGGGTTTCAGAAATTCGCCGTCGGGCAGGTGCGGAAGTCCTTCTTTACTGCCGGTAATGCCCACGAATTTCTCGGCGTAGCTGTACCAGGGCGCGATGTCTTTGTACCGGATGGGCCAGTCCACCCCTACGCCCTCCTTGGCGTTGGCTTCAAAGTCGAGGTCGCTGAAGCGGTAGCACTGCCGCCCCCAGATCAGCGAGCGCCCCCCTACCTGGTGCCCCCGCGCCCACACAAAGGCTTCGTTTTTGGTTTGTATATACGGGTAATCGACCTCGTCGACGTAGAAGTGCCGGTTGGTTTCGTTGACGTTGTAGTTGCGGCCCTGTATCCTATAGTGTTTATCATCGTAGTCGGTCCGGCGGCCACCGTGCTCAAACTCCCAGGGCGCTTTCATGGCCGTGGGGTAGTCGGTGACGTGCTGCACATCCCGTCCGCGCTCCAGCAAAAGTACCTTCTGCCCTTTTTTGGTCAGCTCCATCGCCGCCCAACCACCACTGATGCCCGAGCCTACCACGATGGCATCGTAGGTATTTTCCGGCTTGGCTTTCAAATTAAGATTCATGTATTTCAGGGTTTACAGTACGACGAGGTTTATTCGTATTTTACCTACAAATATCTCTATTTTTATTTTTACGTACCTGGACCATTTCAGCCAGTCTCTGGGATATTTCAGCCTTCAACAAACCATAAACCAGCCGCTGCCCCAACCCCACGCAGGCTAGTGGCAAAAGGTACTTACAGCAAAAGGAGTGGAGGCGTTTTTTGGGGGGTACCTTTTGCCAGGTACTTTCTCCCAACGAACAAAGTACCTCCGGGCGTACGTAGCGCTCCGGAAGTACCTGTTTGAAAGCGGACTAGCGGCCCAAAGTACCCTAGTTAATGGCCACGGCGTAGCGCTGGCCGTAGCGGTTAAGCCACTCCTGGAGGCGTTGCACGTCTTGCATTTTAAAGAGCTCACTGCCCGCGCTCATGGTAGCCGCCGAGCCGCAGGCTACGCCCATGCGCACCGCTTCGCGGAGGGATTTGCCCTGCGAGAGCGTCCAGACCAGCCCGGCTACCATGCTGTCGCCCGCACCCACGGTGCTGTTTTTCGTTACGGGCGGGGCCGGAATGTGCTCCACCTGGTCGCTGGTAACAAGCATGGCCCCCATCGGGCCCAGCGATACCACCACTACCTCGCAACTACCCCGGATGATTAGCGCCCGCGCGGCGTCGTCGACCTCGTCCATCTCCAGTTTATCGGCTCCCACCAGTTGACTGAGCTCAGCAATGTTGGGCTTGAGTAAATATACCCCCGCGCCGCAGGCCAGCCGCAGGGCTTCGCCCGAG
This sequence comes from Rhabdobacter roseus, assembly GCF_014202275.1. Lineage (GTDB taxonomy): Bacteria > Bacteroidota > Bacteroidia > Cytophagales > Spirosomataceae > Rhabdobacter > Rhabdobacter roseus. The sequence goes on from NZ_JACHGF010000003.1 coordinate 568,969, forward strand.
GTATCCACGATGAAGCGGGTACCCCGCGCTTTGGCCATGCGGGCCAGTTGACAGTAAAAATCGAGCGGCATACCGGGCGACAAACTACCACTGGCTACAATGAACGACGGAGCGGGGTCCATTTCCTGAAGCGTATCCATGATCGCCTCTACTTCGGTGGGCATCAGGGCCGAGCCTGGCATACTGAACCGGTACTGCAGGCCGGTGGTGGTCTCGATGATGTTGAGGTTTTCGCGGGTCCATTCTTTGGTTTCTACCACCAGCGTTTCTACTTTTTCGGCCTTCACAAGCGCTTGCAGGCGCTGGCCCGTGGGCCCGCCGGCCGTAAAGAGCGCGATAGGATTGCCGCCCAGCCGGTGAATGGCCCGGGCTACGTTGATTCCGCCGCCACCGGCCTCAAACTGGGGCTTGGCGCAGCGGAGCTTATCATCGGGTACTAGCCGCTCCACGGTAGTACTTTTGTCCACGGCTGGATTTACCGTAAGCGTTACTATGGGTCTGGTAGCCTTGGTTGCCATATATCTTACCTGGTCATGTTGCTATGTCGTATCGACGGCTAAATGTAGAGGTTCACCCCTAGATTCAAAAATAAAAACGAAAAAACTGTCCGGCTGACAAGTATCACAGGCGGGCCGGGTACCTTCGCGTCATTGCGGTAGGTACCCGGCGGACTATCGTTATTTGAACGCTCGCTTTGTTAATGCTGCATTTCCTTGATACTTTTAGTGGCCTTTATGCCACGTAAACCTTGATCCATGAAAATAACGATATTGACGGCGCTTTGTTGGGGTATTGGAATACTAAGTACCCTCGCTCAGGACAAAAAGAAGTGGAACGTCAGCCAGCCGGAAGGTACTTTTCAGGAAGTATCCTTCAGCACCACCGAAGGTACCTGGATGAGCCTGGACGTCTCGCCCGACGGCCGGGAGATCGTTTTTGATCTTCTGGGCGATCTCTACACCCTGCCCATCGAGGGAGGCCCGGCCCGGCTCCTGCGCGGTGGCCACGCCTTCGAGGTGCAGCCCCGCTACAGCCCCGACGGAACGCAAATCCTGTTTACGTCCGATGCCGGGGGGGGCGAGAATAGCTGGGTCATGCACCGCGACGGCTCCCAGGCCCGGCCCGTCACGACGGAAGATTTCCGCCTCATCAACAACGCTACCTGGACGCCCGACGGCCAGTACATCGTGGCCCGCAAGCACTTCACCTCGCAGCGCTCACTGGGCGCGGGCGAAATGTGGCTCTACCACCTGCACGGCGGCAAAGGGCTACAGCTTACCAAGCGCAAAAACGACCAGCAGGACGTGAACGAGCCCTGCGTGTCGCCCGACGGCCGCTACGTCTACTACAGCGAAGACATGTACCCCGGCGGGTATTTTCAGTACAATAAAGACCCCAACAACCAGATTTTTGTCATCAAGCGCCTGGATCGCCAGAAGGGTACCACCGAAACCGTGACCGGCGGTATGGGTGGCGCGTTTCGGCCCCAGCTCTCGCGTGACGGCAAAATGCTGGCCTTCGTGCGGCGCGTGCGTACCCAGACGGTACTGTACCTGCACAACCTCGAAACCGGCGAAGAATGGCCCCTGTACGACAAACTTTCCAAAGACCAGCAGGAGGCCTGGAGCATCTACGGCCTGTACACAGGCTTCGCCTGGACGCCCGACAACCGCCACCTGGTGATTTGGGCCAACGGAAAAATTCATAAAGTGTCGGTCGAAGTACCCAACCAGAGCGTGGAGATTCCGTTTACGGCCCCGGTGCAGCAACGCGTGTACGACGCGCTGCGCTTTAAGCAGGACATCAGTCCCGAGCGCTTTAAAGTGAATGCGCTACGCGGAGCCGTGACCTCGCCCGACGGCCAGTGGCTGGTGTTCAACGCGGTGGGATACCTTTGGAAAAAGAAACTACCCGACGGCCCGCCCGAGCGCCTGACGCAGGGACTGGACTTTGAATCGGAAGCGGCCTTTTCCCCAGACGGTACCTGGCTCACCTACGTCAGCTGGAACGACGAACAAACCGGAGCCCTCTGGAAGCTCGACTGGCAGCGGCCCGGAAGTACCCCGCAAAAGCTCACCAGCACGAAGGGAATCTACCGCACACCGGCCTTCTCGCCCGACGGCCAGCAGCTTGTATTTGTGAAGGAAGGCGACGACGGTACCCTGGGCAACGCCTACACCACCCAACCCGGCATGTATCGCATGGCGGCGCAGCCCGGCGCAGCCCAAACCTTCGTGCGCGCCCAGGGTACTTTGCCGCGCTTCAACGCCCAGGGTACCCGCATCTACTACCAAACGGGCGGCGGCCTCTCCAAAAGCTACGAAAGCTGTACTCCCGACGGCTCCGACGAGCAAACGCACCTGAAAAGCAAGTACGGCAGCCAGTTTTGCCTCTCACCCGACGGCCAGTGGGTGGCCTTCGTGGATTTGCACAAAGTGTACGTAGGTACTTTCCCGCAAACGGGTGCGCCGCTGGACATCGGCAGTGGCACGTCCGAATTCCCGCTGAAAGTCGTTGCCAAAGACGCCGGTACCAACCTGCACTGGTCGGGCGATGGCCGTACGCTGCATTACACGCTAGGCAGCCAGTACTTCAGCATCAAGCTCGAAGATCGGTTTGGCTTTGTAGCCAATAAACCCGATTCGCTTTTTCAGGTACCTGAAAAAGGCCTCGACGTGGCGCTGGCAGTACCTGCCGACCAGCCGCCGGGTACGTTGGCCTTCACCAACGCCACCATTATTACCATGAAGGGCAACGAGGTGATCCAGGGGGGTACTTTGGTGGTAGAAGGCAACCGGATCGTGGCCGTGGGGCGGGGCGTAAGGGTACCTGCCGGAGCCAAAGTGATCGACTGCCGCGGCAAGACCCTAATGCCCGGACTGATCGACGCCCACGCGCACGCCAACCATTTTCGGCAGGGCCTCACGCCGCAGAAGCACTGGCCCTACTACGCCAACCTGGCCTACGGCGTCACGAGCATGCACGACCCCTCGGCCAACACCGAGCTGGTATTTGCCCAGAGTGAGCTCGTGAAGGCCGGGAAGATGGTAGGCCCGCGGGTGTTCTCGACGGGCACCATCCTATATGGGGCAGAAAGCAGTACCAAGGCCGTCATCAACTCCCTCGACGACGCCCGCAGCGCCATTCGCCGGACGCAGGCCTACGGGGCTTTTTCGGTCAAGAGCTACAACCAGCCCCGGCGCGAGCAGCGGCAGATGATCATCCAGGCGGCCCGGGAGCTGGGCGTGATGGTGGTACCCGAGGGCGGTTCTTCTTTTTACAATAACATTACCATGATCCTGGACGGCCACACCACCATCGAGCACAACCTCCCCGTAGCCACGCTGCACCAGGACGTGATCGAGCTCTGGAAAAGGGCCAAAACCGCCTACACACCCACGCTGATCGTCAACTTCGGCTCGGTGTCGGGCGAGTACTACTGGTACCAGCACACCAACGTATGGGAGAAAGAGCGGCTGCTGCGCTTTACGCCCCGCGCCGTGATCGACAGCCGCGCGCGCCACCGCACCATGCTGCCCGAAGAAGAGTACCAAAACGGCCACATCCTGACCTCCCAAAGCTGCAAAAAACTAACCGACGCGGGCGTAAAAGTGAACATGGGCGCCCACGGGCAGATCCAGGGCTTGGGGGCGCATTGGGAAATGTGGATGCTGGCGCAGGGCGGCATGAGTCCCCACGAGGTACTTCGAGCCGCCACGCTCAATCCGGCGCAGTCGCTGGGACTGGATACCTACCTGGGCTCGCTGGAAGCGGGCAAACTGGCCGACCTGCTGGTGCTGGACAAGAACCCTTTGCAAGATATCAAAAACACGGAGAGCATCCGGTACACGATGGTGAACGGGCGGCTCTACGACGCCGAAACCCTGCACGAAACGGGCCATACCAACCAGCCCCGTACGAAGTTTTACTGGGAAAACGTGCGCTTCGGGCAGAGCTTCCACTGGCACCAGGAAGCCCACACGCACGAAGGCTGCTCCTGTGGCCAGAATTGAGCCGGGCCGTTATGGTAAGTATGTATAAAGTACCCTCCGCGATGCGCTTTCTGGCTTGTTTATTCATTTTACATCTGGTCCCCTGGGCTCTCCGGGCGCAGGGTACCTTTCGGGTAGTACCGTTGGGTACCAAAGGCGGGCTCGACGAAAGCAACCTCTCGGCCTACCTGCTGGCGCCCGCCGGGCGTAGCGATTACCTCTGCCTGGACGCCGGGACGCTCTACCACGGCCTACAGAAGGCCGTCGAGCGGGGTACTTTCAGTGGCCCGGCGCACCAGGTACTTCGGGAGCAGGTCAAAGGGTACCTGATTTCCCACGCCCACCTCGACCACCTGGCGGGCATGATCTCCAACGCGCCCGACGATGCCAACAAGGCCATCTACGCTTTACCCAGTTGTTTGGAAATAATTCGGGATCATTACTTCAACGGCCAAAGCTGGCCCAACTTCGGCGACAGCGGTCAACCGCCGGTACTGCGCAAGTACCGCTACGTGGCGCTAGCCGCGTCGGAAGAAATGCCGGTGGAAGGCACCGCCATGTTCGTGCGGGCCTACCCGCTGAGCCACGGGAGCGGCTACGAGAGCGCGGCTTTCTTGGTACGGCACAACACCCACTACGTCCTGTACCTGGGCGACACCGGCCCCGATGACGTGGAACAATCCAACCGGCTGGCCCAGCTCTGGGCGGCGCTGGCCCCGCTGGTGCGGGCGGGCCAGCTGAAGGGTATTTTTATCGAAGCCTCCTACCCCAACGAGCAGCCCGACCGCCACCTCTACGGACACCTGACTCCGCGCTGGCTCCTGCACGAAATGGCAGCGCTGGCCCACCTCACGACGCCCGAGCTCCTGCGGAAAGTACCCATCATCATTACGCACATGAAACCCACCGAAGGTAACGAGACCCGGATTCGGGAGCAGCTCCGACAGGAAAATACCCTGGGCCTCACCTTCCTTTTCCCGGAACAAGGAGTACCCATCGACCTCCCTTGACGCTGCCCGCATGAGTAGGTCCGGGGGGTACTTTTCTTTATCCTTATAAAAAAGAAGAAACATCCTGTATGAAAAACATAAAACGACGTCCCGTGGGCCTGCTGGCTTTATTCATTTTGGCTACTTTTGGTCTGGTTCAGGCGCAGGTAGGAGTAGGTACCAAACCGATCAAAGGCGCGGAGGTACTTTTTGACGGCTCGCGCCGGATGCTCGACCAGAAATGGACCTACTGGGAAGGCCCGCGCCTGGCGGCTACGCCCCCCATCAAGTGGACCATCGTCAGCGATCCAGCGGGCAAAGGAACTGTGCTCAACAGCAACGACCCCACGGCGGCGGGTGGCAAGTACGGTACCGCCGACATCGTGACCAAGCAGGCCTATCGCGACTTCCGCCTGCACGTGGAGTTTTTTATCACGAAGGAAGGGGGCAACAGCGGCGTGTACCTGCAGAATCGCTACGAAATCCAGGTACTCGACGGCGACACCACCTCGCACGGCATGGGGGCCGTCATCAACGAATCGCCCTCGCCCTACCACGCCTACCATGGGATTGGGAAGTGGAATTCCTACGACATCGTGTTCCGGGCGGCGCGCTTTCAGAACGGCCAGCGCACCGAAAAAGCGATGGTGACGATGTACTTCAACGGTAAAAAAGTACACGAAAACCAGCCCATCAACCAGGTCTGGGGCGGCCCCAACTCGGGGATCGACGGGGGCAACGACGGCGGCAAGGGCATCACCGACACGCCCGGCGGCCTCAAGCTCCAGGCCGAAGGCCACGACGTACTCTACCGCAACATCTGGATCAAGGAGCTGGACCTGAAAGAAGCCAATACGGATTTTTAAAAGGTACTTTAAAACATATTTCGCGCAATAAAGTACCCCACCTACTGATTCAGCACCAGTTGTCCCGCCCCGCCCAAGGCCAAGGTACCTCCGGCGTACCAGAGGTTTCGGGCGCGGCCGGTGCCATTGGTGAGGTTCACGACGTGTCCGGACCGAATCTCTACCTCGGCCTCCGCCGTTGGCACGCACCCGCACGACCAGGTAGCTGGATCTTGCCAATCGCCGCTTTGTACACTGTAAATACCCACGGTGACCGTCGCCGAGCCGGAGGTGAGCCCGGTTCCGCAGGGGTTTTTGACCTGGGCCAGGGTGTAGGTGGTCGTTTGGGCAGGAGCTACCGAATGGGTATACGAAGTAACCTGCGCCAGCGAGGTACTTCCATCCGACATACGGATCGTGAACGGCCCCAGGCCCGTCAGCTGAACCGGAAGCCGGGCCACCCCGCTAAAAAGTACCGTATCGCCACTGAGCGTGGCCGTGACCGGTTCCCCAATCCTCACCGGAATGGGTGCCGACTCCGCCCAGCAGGTATCAAAGCGGGCCATAAAGGTGTAATCACCGGATTCAAATACTTCCAGGTGGTACTGGTTCGCGCCGGGAATGGGCTGGCCGTTTCGCTTCCAGGTATACCTGTACCCATAGGGCGGGATATTTTGCTCAAAGGCTAAAAGTACCCCATTGCCCGCACAACGATCCGTTCCGCCGTACGCCAGGATTCTCCCCGGAAAGGTAAATTTTTGATTCTCACTCACCACTATCGAATCGGAAAGCCCCACGCAGCCCGCCTGGTTTTCGGTGCGGAGGTGATAGGTACCGGCCTGGGGTACTTCGTAGGTAGTCTCCGTAGCCCCGGGAATCAGCTCGCCGTTGCGGTACCACTGCCGGGTACGCGGCGCCTGGTTGGGGGCCTGGTAGAAAAGCGTTTTTCCGCGAACTTTAAAACACTCTTCGGCGCTTTGAATAATCCTAACTTGGGTTTGATTACGATAAGTCACTACAATCGGATCGGATTCGGCCCCGCAGTACCCTTGCTGGTAGGCTATACTACTACTATAAGCCCCTACGGAATACGTACCGGGGCCTTGGGCCTCGTAAGCATAAAGCCGGTAGCCCTCGGCTACCACGAGTCCTTCTTTCTTCCAGACATAGTACTCAGCCGGAAGAAATTGATTTTCAACGTACAGCGTGGTACTTTCGTTCGGACATAACTCGATATGGCGAGATGTAGGATTGAACTGAGCAATCAAGATTGGCTTAGGCATTCCGCCACTATCAACGTGTACGGTATTGCTAATTCCCTCACACTGGCCCTGCTTAACGCGTAGGTGATAGTCTCCTCCTTTGAATGTGAGGAGTTGATTTTGGGTACCCTTTTCGATGGGTTGATTATTACGAAACCATTGGTAGTTTGCATTTTGGAAAAATACCCCGCCAGGATAGGTATTACCCTGCCTTAGAAGGACCCGCCCGTTGTACTGAGCGCTACAAAGCGTATAGCCCCAATCAGAGATGGTAAATAGCAACCCCGGCAAAAATAGCACCGTCGTCGTGGTGGTTCTCGTGCCACAACCTGCATCCGTAACAGTCATGCCGTAGGTACCTCCCTTCGTAGCTACCAGATAAGGCTGGTTGGCAGGCGTCGTCAATAAGGTATCATTGCGATACCAGGCGTAGGTAGCCGAGCTGGTGACGTAGGTAGCCCGCAGTATCCCCTCATTGCCCTGGCAAAGGGGTTCTGTAAAATCCTTCTGAATGAACGCTGCCACACCAAAGGAATTATAGGTTACATAATCCAACGACGTTTGCGCGGCACAGGTACCTACCTGCCTCGTTACCGTATAGGCACCTTCCTCAGTAGCCGTATACGTAACGTTTGTGGCACCCGGAATAGCGGCTCCGTTGCGCATCCATTGGTAAGAAGCCTGGGGTATCTCAACACCTTCTCCAAAGCTCACTTTAAGGGGTATACTTTTTCCGGCACAAAACCCACCATACCTGGTATTTCCCGCTGCATCTACGATGGAAAAGGGCTTGAACGCTTTAATTTCAAAAGGCTCGGAGGGTTCGCTATAGTAGGTGAAGCCCGATTTGAATTGGTTATAGCTACCGTTGTAGGTTTGCACCATGATCCTTACCCGATACCCTGATCCTGGCTTGATCGTGCTAGGCAACGTAACCGCCACCGTATCATTAGTAGTTATCGAATAATAGAAAAGGTAAGGCTGGTCAAAACTACCCTGCTCATCAGACAGCATTAGCTTCAAGGAGCTTCCTATATTACCATAAAACCCCGAACTGGCGTCAAATCCGGTGTATTGAAAAGGTACTTTAAGTGTATTGGAAGCACAAAAACTAGTGGATGGGAGGGGGCGAATCTGGATAGCGTTCGCCTGTGGGTCTACACAGGTAAATATAAAGTTAGGATTATTATCACCCGTGCTTGTGTACTCAGAAGTATCAACGGTGCTCACGGCCTTTACCCGCCATTCGTACGTATGGCCTACCAGGAGGCCCGACATGCCGTACGAAAGATTTTTTTCCTCGTCATTGACGAGCGTATCGCCACTTGTAACGTCCCGGAGAAAAAAGCGAAATTTTACCGGCTCGTCGTTTCCGTTCCCCGGATACCAGAAAAATCCCCCGTAGCTAGAAGCCACCACGCCTCCTTCTGGTGCGAATGGTCTGGGAGATTCAATGATATGTTGCGCTATTGCTATTCTGAAACAGCAGCATAAGCCAAGGCTAAGCCAGGCAATTTTCAGGCGGGTAGAGGTAGGCATGGAGGATCTTAACGAGCTAGGAGGAATACAATAAGTTTGGATTTACGGTCCCTAAATATATCAATTGCCGATCAATAAACCAACCGAAAGGTACCTAAGCGCGAAGAGTAAGTCCCGGTTAATTTCCTGAAGGAAGGGGTCTTTTTGCTCTTAAGGGTAGTACTATAGGAAATAGAAACGGGTTGATGAAACAGAGAATGCTTCTATTTCTGGTAGTACCGGCTTTTGTGCTCATTTCTTTCCGGGCTAGCCGGGCGGTGAACGATCCCTCCATCGGGGTGCAGCCTACGGTGGATTATTTTGTAGCCAATACCGCCACTTTCACCCAATCGACCCAGGAACTACTAGAAGCCGTACGAATACTGAATTCCGATCGTACTTCCGTCTTATATGCGCGCAAGAAGCTGGCCGAATGCCGACTGAGCTTTAAACGAGTCGAGTTCTTTACGGACTATTTTTTTCGTAGCGAAACCCGTCTGTACAATGCCGCGCCGGTTTTTGAGGTAGAAGAACCTACCCTGGAGCTGGTAGAACCCATGGGCCTGCAACAAATCGAGAGCTTGCTTTATGAGGCGGACGTACTGGCCAACCAGCCGGAGCTGGTCATGCAGGCCGAAGCGCTGCACAGCTCGGTCCGGGACCTGAAAACGTTACTCTACCAGTTTGAAGCCACCGACGCCCAGATCCTGGAAAGCCTGCGCATCGAGCTGATCCGCATCATGGCCTTGTCGCTGTCGGGCTACGACGCGCCCCTGCTCAAAAGCGGCGTCAGGGAGGCTACGGAGGCCACCAAGTCCCTGCATGTAATCCTGCAACCGTACCTCCGGCAAGAGCCTATCCATGGCCCCGCCCTGCACGAGCTGCTCCTGGAAGCCACGAAGTACCTGGCTGCCCACCCAGACTTCGACACCTTCGACCGGCTGGGGTACTTTACCCGCTTTGCGCTGCCGCTCCAGAAAAAGCTCGGCCAACTCATCCGCGCCCTGAACCTGGACCTCAACACCACCCAGCACCTAAACCACCAGGCCGAGCATCTCTTCAGCCCCGATGCCTTCAAAAACCTGGGGCCAGGTACCCGCTCCGATTCGCCTAGCGCGCTGGATTCGTTGGGGAAAATGCTTTTCTCCGACAAGGTACTTTCCGGCCCGGGCTCCACCAGCTGTGCCAGCTGCCACCAGCCCGACAAGTACTTTAGCGATAACCTTACTAAAAGTCCCTCGCTCCATCCCGACTCTACGCTAAAACGAAATACCCCCAGCCTGCTCTACGCCGGACGGCAACACCTGCTGTTTTGGGAAGGCCGAGCCGCCAGTCTGGAAGAGCAGATCAAGGAGGTACTTTTCAATCCGTTGGAAATGGGCAGCAGCGCCGAGGTACTTGCGGGCCGGATCAGGCAGCAGGACGCCTATCGCCCGCTGTTTCGGGCGGCCTTTCCCCACAAAGCTCCGGCCGAAAGGGGCGTAGAGGAAGTCGCGGCGGCCATTGCCGCTTACCTGGGTAGTCTGGCCCCCATGAACTCGCCCTTTGACCGCTACCTCCGGGGCGACGAAAAAGCCCTGACCGACGCCCAGATCAACGGCTTCAATCTCTTTATGGGAAAAGCCCAATGCGGTACCTGCCACTTTATTCCCTACTTCAACTCCCTGCTGCCTCCGCTCTACGATGTATCGGAGGTGGAAGTACTGGGTACCCCCGCCAACGATGACCCCGACCGCCCCCGCTCCGATCGCGATCCGGGTCGTTACGCGCTTTTTCAGATGCGCTACTACCGAGGGGCCTTCAAAACGCCTACGGTACGGAATGCCGCCAAAACGGCTCCCTACATGCACAATGGCGCTTTTGCTTCCCTCCACAGCGTCATGGAGTTTTACAACCGGGGCGGCGGCCGCGGGCTGGGACTCGCCACGCCCGACCAGACTTTACCCGCTCAGCCTTTGGGACTCACAGCCACCGAAATAGAGCACCTCATTGCTTTCATTGATTCACTTACCGATTCCCTTGATTACTAATTCCATTACTCATGCAAACACCCTTTAAAATCCTCCTGCTACTTCTGCTGCCTTTGATGGCGGTTTCCCAATCGAGGCCGCTGCCCAAACCTACCAGCAAGCACCTCAAAGGCATTCAGGCCGAGCTGATCCGTGGCCCTTACCTGCAGATGGCCACGTCCACCAGCATGACGGTACGCTGGCGTACCAACGTCTACGACCGCAGCCGCGTACGCTATGGCCTCAGTAGCGATGAGTTAAAATGGCAAACCGACGACTCCACGCTGGTTTCGGAACACATCGTAAAGCTTACCGGCCTCCAGCCCTACACCAAGTACTACTACACGGTAGGGAATCTGGCAGATACCACCCTCCAGGGCGACGAAACCAATTTCTTTTACACCCTGCCGGAAAAAGACAGCGAGCAACTGATCCGGATCGCGGGCTTTGGCGACTGCGGCAACAACTCCATCAACCAACGAAAGGTACGGGATGAGGTGGTGAAGGCCATTGGCGACAAGCCCCTGAATGCCTGGATTTTAATGGGCGACAACGCCTACTCCGACGGGACGGATGCTGAGTACCAGTCCAAGTTTTTCAATAACTACAAAGACAACCTGCTGAAGAACTACCCGCTGTTTCCCTGCCCCGGCAACCACGACTACCGCGACTTCCCCTCGGCGTCGGCCTCCGACCAGTACAAAATGGCCTACTTTCAGAACTTCACCATGCCCACGCAAGGCGAGTGCGGCGGGGTACCTTCCCGTACGCAGTCCTACTATTCCTTTGACATCGGCAACGTTCATTTTCTGTCGCTGGATTCGTACGGGCCTGATTTCAAAGGGCTTTACATGTACAACGAAGGCGAGCAGGTGGAGTGGGTAAAAAAAGACCTCGCCGCCAACAAAAGCCAGTGGGTAGTAGCCTACTGGCACCACCCGCCCTACACCATGGGCTCGCACAATTCGGATACGGAAAAGGATCTGATCAGTATTCGGGAGAATTTCATTAAAGTACTTGAAGAACAGGGGGTGGATCTGATCATCTGCGGCCACAGCCACGTCTACGAGCGCTCCCGCCTCCTGAAGGGCTACTACGGCATGGAGGCCGATTTTGACTCGAAAAAGCACGAACTAAGTACCTCCAGCGCGCTCTACGACGAAAGCAAGAATTCAGCACCCTACTTAAAAAAATCACAAAACAACCAGGGCACGGTGTACGTGGTGAGCGGCTCGGCGGGGGCGCTGGGAGGGCACAAGCCCGGCTACCCGCACAATGCCATGTACTACTCCAACAACGAAGTAGGCGGAGCCGTGATGCTGGAAGTAGAGGGCAACAGGCTGGAAATGAAATGGATCTGCTCCGACGGGCAAATCCGGGACCACTTCACGATGATGAAAGACGTCAGCAAAGCCGAAGAAGCGATTCTCAAAAAAGACAAACGACTGGACCGCCACAAAAAAGTCCAGTAAGTACCCCCTAAAGGTACCTCGTAGCCCACGCTCACGAGGTACCTTTAGGCCCCGGTAGTTCAAACAAAGTACCCCCGAAAGTACCCCAGTTACAAGGTACCTTCGGGGGTACTTTTCGTTAATCAATAAGCTTAATGGAAATGTTTTTTTCGGAAGTACCTACCTCGAAGGCGCAGTCGTTGAAGCTGGGAGCTGACACCCGTGGTCGGAAATTATTACTAAACCCAAAGGGCTCCTTGGGGTACCCTACCATGTTTTTATCCATCTTGTCGTTGTTATTGACGTCGTGGTAAATGGCCACGGCGTAGCGGCCCGGTGGTAGCTCAAAACGTACCTGCTGATCTCCCGGCTTCGGGATGGGTACTACTTTGAAGAAGTCCGGCTTGGCGGTTTCGGAGGCAAATTGGGCCGTGGGCTTATACACCCCTACCCGAAGTACCCCTCCGCTTCTTTTCAGGTTGGTTACTTCTACCACCAGGGTACTTGCGGCTGGCTCTGCGGGTAAGTTATTCATAAGCAGCAAGGTAAGGCACAGGCCCATGAGGGAAAGGCTGTAATTCATGGTTATTTTTTTGTGGGTTAAAAAGAAAGATCGCCGGCTAGGGGGTACCTAGTCGGCGATCCAAGCCTATACGTAAGGCGGTGAAACACTACATATTCACCAGCCCCAAGATGATAAACACCACCCCGATTACCCCCACGATACTGGCTACCCAGTAGAAGCCGGGAATCAAGGAAAGCAGAATGGCTACCGCGATCAGGATCAGACCGATGCGGAGGTCGCGGTTCAGCGCTTTGGCCGCTTCGGGGCCCATGTGCTGTTTGATGGACTTATCGGCCATTTTCTTGGCTTTGTTGATCTGCGCCTGGGTGGGCTGAGCCGCCTTGGCATCCGCTTTTTCCAGCATGGTTTGTACCTTCTGGATCTGGTCGGCGATGGTAGCGTTGGTCATCAGCTTCTGGCCCTGCGTGGTAGCCAGGGCGCGGCTAAGGTCTTCGTTGAGTTGTTTGGGGGTACTTTTCCAAAGTACCTCTGGCGCTTTGGTGGGCTGAGCTTCCGGCTGAACGGCCTCTGGCTGAACCGCTACGGCGGGCGCTTCGCTTTCCTGCATGGTCATGCGGGTGGCGGGGGTACTTTCTTGTTCAGGAGCAAGGGTACTTTCTTGCACGGGAGCGGCTTGATCTACCTTCGTGGCTCGTTCCACCTGCGTGAGGTAGCCTTGGGTTGGCATTTGGTTGAACACGGGGTACTGACGCGCGCAGCCGCCGAGCAGCAATGTGGCTCCAAGCAGGCACAGGGTAATTTTCTTTTGCATAAGGATGGTACAGTTGAATGAATAATCGGGATTGGGAAGCATGAAAAGTATGCCACCTACCCTATACGTATCCGGACCAATCCTTCGGGGCCTTTTTTCCCCATGTTGTACAAAAAATAGTCTTATGTACTCGCTATGCCTTATTTCAAGGGTACGCTCCGGCCCGTGCGGGCGGACTCTTTGGCGGCTTCCAGGATTTCCACTACGGTTATGTTAATGGGTAGTTCGTAGAGATCGTTGGCCTCCAGCGTCAGTCGGCCCTGCACCACGTCGGCCAGTACCGAAAAGGGATCTTCAAACGGGGCCGGGCGCGGCGTGAGCGTCAGCTTTTCTTCGGGCTCCTTCTCCCGCAGGCGCTGCCGCACCGTGAGGCGATCTACGGCCACGGCGTAGCCCTGGGTACCGTACACTTCCATGTCTTTACGGCCAAAAGGCCAGTTCCACGAAGCCTGGATCACACACTGCGCGCGCGGGTACTGCAGGATAACCGTGGCTTCGTCGTCCACGCGGGCGTAGATGTCGGGCTTGTTTTGCTGCGTCACGGCCGTGACCGACTGCGGCCGCTCGCCCCGCATGAGCCAGGTCATGAGGTTGGCCCCATAGCAGCCAAAGTCGTAGAGGGCACCCGCGCCGTTTTGAACCGGGTCGGTCAGGAAGGCCAGGAATTCCTTGCTCACGCCGATTTCCTTCGGGCCCTGGTGGCCGTCGTTCACCATCACTTTCCGGATTTCGCCCAGCTTCCCGGCGTTTACGAGCTCGGCCACGTACTGGTTGCTGGCGTACCAGGAGGTTTCGTAGTTGGTAAGTACCTTTATGCGGTGTTTTTGAGCCAGGGTCGCTATTTCCCGGGCGTCTTTCAGGGTAGTGGCCAGGGGCTTTTCTACCATCACATGTACCTTGCGTGGGGCGCTGGCCCGCACTACCTGCACGTGCTCGCTAATGGGCCCGAAAGCCGTCACGGCCTCCGGTTTTACGGCGTCGAGCATTTTTTCGAGATTATCGTAAAAGAGCTCCGGAGCCAGGGCGTAGCGCTTGATGAAGGCGGCCCGCAGTTCGGGATTGGTTTCGTAAATCCCCACGAGCTCGATGTCTTTTTTGTCTTTTCGATTAAAGATCCAACCGATATGCCCGTGGCTGATCCCCGCCACGGCTACCCGCAGGGGCTTTTGGGCCCGGAGATCGGTCAGAAGCAAAGTACCTAGCAGCAGCCCGAGGGCTAGGGGTCGAAATACACTACGGGAGAGTCGCATAGGCTGATGACGCGGGATTATTGGATTTAAAGTACCTTTTCTAAAAAAGACACCCGCGCCAGGTACCTACTGCATCCGGTCGATGACGTCGCGGATCACCTCCTGGAAGTACGCCCCGTTGTAGGGCCCGTACCAGCTCATGGTGACGGTCTCGTAGAGGTCGCGCTCAAAGTACCGGTCGTCGGTGATGTAGCCCGCGTAGCCGCCGTTGAAGCTCGTCACGATCAGGTCCAGTCCTTTCTGTTTGGCGTACCGGTCCAGCTCCGTCATGAGCTCACCCGAGAAGTCGCAAGGTACCCCCACCAGCAGCACGTTGCCCACACGCAAGGCCTTGATAAAGGTAGGATAATCTCCAAAAGCCCAGCGAAATACCCAGGATCGCAGCGCCCAGGTGGGGCTCAGGCGCGGCGTAGGCTCACGCAGCGGCAGCGGGATCGTCAGGGCCCGCAGGAAGGTACTTGGCTGGGGTACTTTGACGGTTTCGGCCGAAAGAATGGCCTGCTCTACGTTTTCGGCCAGGTTCTGGATGCGCTCAAAGTTGTTGGCTCCCTCGGCCACGGGCCCCATGCTGCCCACGGCCCCGGCCAAGTACAGCGCGAAGTCCTGGGTACCTTGTTCGAGCGAGTCGACCAGCGCGCCGGGGAAGTCGCGCGAGAGCTGCAAGTCGCGGTGGCTCAGCACGGTCGAGTGCGCGCCATAGGAGCAGAGCAACGCCTTGCGCCCGGTGGCGGTGGTGATCTGCAGCATCCGGATTTCGGGGTCGATGGTACCTTCTTCGCCCACCAGCCGGTTGCGAATATCGACGGAATCAACGGCTTCCTGGTAGGTGAGCGTGGCGGGAGCCAGCCGGTTGCGGGCTTCCTGAATGGCCTGAAACATGGCCTCGGCGAGGGTCTCCACGGTGTTTTCGTTGTACTTACCCGCAAAGAGTCGCCCCGTGACGGTATCGCCCCAGCCGCCCACGCTGTTGTGGCTGTGGGTAGCGCCCAGGTACACCTGCTCGAAGGGAATCTCGATGGCGGCCAGCTTGGCCCTCAGCCGCTCGGTGACCGTAGGGGGCACGATGAGCAGATCGGCCGCCAGGAGGGCCACGCGGGTAGCGCCGTTGTCCAGCACCAGCGCCCGCACGTACACCGAGTCGTGCACGGCCTCGTAAGGTTTGCCCCAGCGGTTGCCGTAGCCCGCCATGGGCGTGGGCTCGGCGGGGGTGATGTTGCGCTTGGCCCAGCCTACCCGCAAAGTACCTGCATTGGGCACGCTATCGGCTCCAGGTACCTGACCGATGATCTGCTTCCAGGCGCGGTAGTAGGGCATTTGCTGGTAGGGCGTGCGGTCTACGGTGGTGACGGTAGCGGCTACCAAAACGAGGAGAAGTACCAGCAGGCCAGCCAGTATTTTTAGCAAGATTCGGAGGAATTTCATGGAAGGATTTCGTTGACGCTACAAAAGTACACAGAACGTTTAGGCACAAAAGATACCATTATATTTATCCAAAGTACTACTTTGTTCCCTGAAACAAAAAAGAGGCAGGGTACCCTACGCCCCTACCCCTCTGCCCCACGCAAAAAAACGATCTCTTATGCGCCCGTATATTTTAGCCGAAACCAACTGGAAAGCCCTGCAAGATGCCACCTTCGAGCTGGCGATCCTGCCCTGGGGAGCTACCGAAGCCCACAACTACCACCTGCCCTACGCCACGGACGTCATCGAGGCCGACCACATTGCGGCGGAGTCGGCCCGGATTGCCTGGGAAAAAGGCGCGAGGGTGATCGTGCTGCCCACGGTACCATTCGGCGTCAACACCGGCCAAACCGACATCCTGCTGGACCTGAACCTGTACCCAAGTACCCAGCTGCTGATCCTGGACAACCTCGTGGAGGTACTTCAGCGGCAGGGCATCCGGAAGCTGCTGGTACTCAACAGCCACGGCGGCAACGACTTTAAGCCCCTGCTGCGTGAGCTCGGCGTCAAGTACCCCCAGGTGCACCTCAGCCTGTGCTTTTGGTTCACGGTGCTGGACCGCACCCGGTACTTTGAAGAAAAAGGCGACCACGCCGACGAGCTCGAAACCAGCCTGATGCTCCACCTGCGGCCCGACCTGGTGCTGCCGCTCGACGAAGCCGGTGACGGCTCAGCCAAGGTACCTAGCGTGGCGGCGTTTCGGGAAGGCTGGGCCTGGAGCGAGCGCCGGTGGTCGCAGGTATCGGCCGACACGGGCATCGGAAACCCCAAGAAAGCCACCGCCGAAAAGGGCGCCAGGTACTTTCAGGGCCTGACCGAAAAACTAGGTACGTTCTATTACGAACTTGCCAAAGCCGACCCGGAGCGGATGTACGAGTAAAGGGGGTAGCTGAGCGTCTACCTTGTGAACGTCTTTCTTTCCTTCACTAGCCAGTTACTTGCCTACCATGAGATGGATTACCCGAGAGCGCCCCAAAATAGACCGGCTGGCCTGCCCGTGGCTCATAAGGCGCTTCATTGACCCGGAAGCGGAGTTCTTTTTTGTCCCTTACGACCAGGTACTTCCCCAGGCTCAGGCGCTTGGTGCCACGCCGTTCGATCTGCCCGAAGTGGAGTTTACGCACTACGACGATCGCTGTACCTTTGATTATTTTCTGGAAAAATACGCCCTGGACGATCCGGCCCTGCATCTACTGGCCCCCATCGTCCGGGGGGCCGATACCGACGACCATACGCTGGCTAGTCAGGCGGCGGGTTTATGGGCCATTTCGGCCGGGCTGGCTTACAATACGCCCAACGACTACGAGCTGCTGGAAAAGGCCATGCCCATCTACGACGCCCTCTACAGCTGGGCCCGGTACCTACCCCACGAGCGCCACACCCAAAGCCCCACCGAGCGGCTTTTCCTGCGGGTATTTCATGACTACCTCCATAAGCCCCCGTCGGCCAAGACCAAGGTACCCAGCTGGGCTCAGGAGCTCAAAGCCATTATTCAGGATCAGATTGATACCAACCTGAGCCTGAGCCTCAAGGAGATTTCGGAAGGGCTCGATATTCACCCCGCCTACCTCTCGCGTGAATTTTCCAAGTACTTCAACAACCTTTCGTTTGGGGAATACATCCGGAAACTCAGGATCGAAAAAGCCCTGGAGCTGCTGAATAGCCCTTCCCATTCCCTCGCGGAGATTGCCTACCTTACGGGCTTTTCGGACCAGAGCCATTTTACCCGGGTCTTTAAGCGGCATACGGGCCAGAGTCCGGCTGAATACCGAAAAAATGTACCCAAAAAGTAAAATCCGTTCTAGGAGGTAAATTTCATGCTATACTTGTGGAGATCGGCCTGCTTACCATTGTGGATATTTTCTACCTACTACTCATCACCCTATGGAAGCACCCGTTTTACCGCTACAACCCACTTACCGGCTTGCCGAGCTGGTGCGCTACTTTCTCTGGCTGGGTACTTTAGGCTTTGGTGGCCCCATAGCGCTGGTAGGCTACATGCACCGCGACCTGGTGGAGCGCCGCCGCTGGCTTAGCGAAGAAGAGTATCGGCAGGGCCTTACGCTCGCCCAACTCGCCCCCGGCCCCCTGGCCGCTCAGCTGGGCATCTACCTGGGGTTTGTCCACTATGGCGTTTGGGGGGCTACACTAACCGGCCTGGCGTTTGTGCTGCCTTCCTTCATCATGGTCGTGCTGCTGGGTATGGCCTATACCCTTTATGGGGGCTTGCCCTGGATGCAGTCCGTTTTTTACGGCGTGGGGGCGGCCGTTATTGGCATCATCTCCCTTAGTGCCTATAAGCTTACGACTAAGGCGATTAGCCCACTCCGGCTCGAAGCCATGAAAGACCGGTGGCTTTTGTGGCTTTTCTTCCTGATCATGGCGGTCGTTACGGTCATTACCCAGCAGGAAGTAGTATGGCTTTTTATACTGATGGGCCTGGTTTACATGGCCGTTCAGGCTCCTCCCGCCTGGCTACGGCGCTCGGGCAAAACGATGTCCGTAGTGTTCCTTTTCCAGGCGGGCTTCTGGCAGTATGAACCCGACACCCTTTGGCAACTGGGCCGTTTCTTTGTCAAGGCGGGGGCGTTTGTGTTCGGTAGCGGCCTGGCCATCATTCCTTTTTTACAACATGGCGTGATCCATGAACACGGCTGGCTCAATGAAAAGCAATTTCTCGATGCCGTGGCGGTGGCCATGATCACCCCTGGTCCGGTGGTTATTACGGTAGCCTTTATTGGTTTTTTAGTAGCGGGCTTTCCGGGGGCCCTGGTAGCGGCCCTGGGCGTGTTTTTTCCGTGCTATGTATGTACGGTCCTACCCGCCCCTTATTTCCGAAAAATAGCCCACAATACCAGCATCAAAGCTTTTGTCGAAGGCATTACGGCTGCGGTAGTCGGGGCTTTGGTAGGCTCCGTATTCGTACTTGCCAGTCGATCTCTTTCGGACGTCCCTTCGGTGCTGATGGCGCTGGCTAGCATTGGGGGACTTCTTTCCGTAAAAAAAGCCAGCGAGCCCCTGATCATTCTGGCCGCGGCTCTGCTGGGCTTCATTTTTTATTATTCAGGCCGATAACTGTACGTTCTAACTCTTTACAGCATGAAAAAAAGCGTCTTCTTTTTACTGATTTTAGCGCTCCCGGCCTGGGGGCAGAAGCAGGTACATGACCAAACGCAAGCCTGGACGGGCTATTTTAACCAGACCCGCCTATCGGATCGTTGGGGCTTTTGGCTCGATCTTCACGCCCGCCGAACCGATTTCCTGGATCGGTGGAGTACGCAGATTGTCCGCCCGGGGGTAACCTACTACTTCAACGACCACCTGCGCTTCACCGCGGGCTATGCGTACGTAGCCCACCATCCCGCGCCGGGCCTTACGACGGTGCGCCCCGAGCACCGGCCCTGGCAGCAGATTTTGTGGACGAGCCGCAGCAAGCGCCTGCAAACCCAGCAGTGGGTACGGCTGGAACAGCGATTCAACGGCCGGGTCGTGAACGATGAACTTCAGGATGGGTACCTGTTCAACTGGAAATTCCGGTATTTGCTCACCTTGATGGTTCCGCTCAACCGCGATTACATCGAACCCCGTACGCTGTTTTTTGCCTTCAATGACGAACTTCACATCAACGCCGGCAAAAATATTACCTACAACTACTTCGATCAGAACCGCCTTTTTGTGGGGCTGGGCTACCAGTTTTCCAAGTCGGTCAACGCACAGCTTGGCTACATGAATTTGTTTCAGCAGCACGCCGCCGGAAACCAGTTTACGAATAATCACGTAGTCCGGCTTTTCTTCTTTCACAATCTGGATCTGCGTACTTCCAAACCCTAGCCAGGTACTTGGGTGATGCCTCCAGGTACCTACTCCAGGGCTTTTTCCATCACGTAGTCGTCCATGACGAAGCCCTGTCCGATGTCGATGGTCTCCTGGCCCACCTGCCTAAAGCCCACGCGCTCGTAGAACTGCACGGCCCGGTTGTGGCGGTTCACGTTCAGGGCCAGGTACTGGTCGCCGTGGGTGCGGGCGGCTTTTTCCACGTGCTCCAGCAAGGCCCGACCCACGCCTTTCCCCTGCTGGTTGGGCAGGAGGTAGATCTTGTGCAGCTTGGTGCGCGGCTGCGCCTGGTAATGTACTTCGTAGGAAGCATACCCTACCCACTGGCCGGTGTCGGTATCCCGCGCCAGCAGGAATACGTGCCCCTTTTCCTGCGCTTGCCGCTCCAGGGCAGACGGGCTGTACATCCAGTCGAGCATGTAGGCGATTTGCTCGCCCGACAGGATGTGCCCGAAGGTACTGGGCCAGGTGCGGTGCGCGATGTCCTGCACCAGGGGTAGTTGCGAAAGCTCTGCTTCGGTGATTTCAATCATGCCGTAATGCTTCAGGTTATTTTTGGGCAAAGAAAAGCTTTCTCCCCCAATAATAAAGTACCTCTTTGCCCCTACTCCACCTCCACAAGCTGCGATTCTTCCGAAGTGGCTACTAGCACCGGCTCTACCTTGGGCGGCAAGAGCTTGTACAGCACGGGCGTCACGATGCGGGAGAGCAGCGTGGAGCTGATGAGCCCGCCGATCAGGACCCAGGCCAGGGGCGAGTACAGCGGATTGCCCTCCATGGCCAGCGGCGTGAGCCCGCCAATGGCCGTCAGTGACGTGAGTACGATCGGCACGAAACGGATCTCACCCGCCTGCTGAATGGCCGCCAGCAAAGGTACCCCTTCGGCCCGGAGCTGGTTGGTAAAGTCTACGAGCAGGATGGAGTTCTTGACCTCGATCCCGATGAGCGCAATCAGCCCGATCACGGCTACGAACGACAACGGGTACCCCACCAGGTACAGCGCGCTGAACGCGCCGATCATCCCCAGCGGAATCACCGACAGCACGATGAGCGAACTTTTGAAGGTACCAAATTCCAGAATAAGTACCCCCAGAAACCCGAAGGCGGTGATCAGGATGATGGTACCCAGTCCACCGAACGACTTGTCGCGGGCTTCCAGCTCACCGGCCGCCTGGTAGCCAAACGCCGCCGGGAAGGTATATTGATCCAGCTTCTTAAGTACCTGGCCGTATACGTTATCCACCAGGTAGCCATTTTTTACGTAGGCCGTGATGGTCACGTAGCGGTCTTTGTCGTAGTGTCGGATCTGGTTGGTGGTACTTTCAAATTGCAGCTCGGCGATCTGCCGCAGAGGTACCGCGCCGCCGGTGAGAGTATTGACATACACGCTGTTAAGTACCTGCTGGTCGGCCACTTTGCCCTTGGGTAGCGTGACGTTGATCAGGTAGTCGTCGCCTTCCTGATCTTTGAAGGTACCTACGTTGAGCCCCGCCACGGCCAGGCGGACGGTCCGGTTGACGTCGGCGATGGAAATCCCCAGCAACCCCGCTTTCTCCTTGTTGATCTTGACGCGCAGGTCGGTCTTGCGGTTGGCCAGGGGGTTATTGACGTAAATCGTACCGGGCGTGCTGCTCACGAGCCGCTCTACCTCGGCCGCTACGTGCCGGAGCGTGTCCAGGTCTTCCCCGAAAATACGAATGGCCACGGGCGCTTCGGTGTCAGGCCCCTGCTCGAAGTCCTTCACCTCCACGCGGGCGTTGGGTACCTGCGCCAGCTCCCCCCGCAGCTGATCGATGATCCGTTCCTTTTCGGCCGGGGGTACATCGTGCAGCTGCACAAAAAACTCGGCGTAGTTGGTGGCTTCCGAGCGCTGGATCACGTTGTAGTAAATCCGCGGATTGCCCTTGCCCACGTTGGTGGTGGTGTACTTGACCTCCGGTGTTTTTTTTAGGGCCGCCTCCACGGTGCGCGCCAGACGGTTGGTTTCTTCCAAAGAGGTACCTTCGGGCGTTTCCAGCGTGATGCGGAACATGGGTTTCTCCGATTTAGGAAAAAGCCCAAACCCGATGATCTTGGTAAGTCCCAGCGAACCCACAAAAAGCCCCAGCGCTACCAGCAGCGTGGGTAGCGGGTGGCGCAGCGACCAGTGCAATAGCTTACTGTACGAGCCACTGATGACTTTTTTGAGCGCCCGAAGAAAGATATTGCCCTCGGGGTTGTGGCTTTCTTTCAAGATTCGGCTGCTGAGGAAAGGTACAATGGTGAGCGACACCACCATCGAAGCCAGGATGGTCATGGTGACGGCCATGGGAAGGCTACGGATGAAATCGCCCGAGGCCTCGGGCAGGAAATTAAGCGGCAAAAAGGCCAGTACCAGCGTGATGGTGCAACCAATCACGGCCAGGGTGATTTGCTTCGTAGCCCGCACCGCCGCCTCGCGCCGCCCGTAGCCGTCGCGCATCCAGCGCTCGATGTTCTCTACCACCACGATGGAGTCGTCGACCAGGATTCCCAGCGCTACAATGAGCCCCACAATACTGAGCTGGTTGATACTAAAACCCAGGTAGTCGATGGCCGCCAGCCCGATGGCCAGCGACAGCGGGATGGACACCATCACTACCAGCGCCGCCCGAAAGCCCAGCGGCAACAGCGTGAGCGACACCAGGAAGATGGCAATGGCAAAGTCTTTGGCAAAACGGCCCAGCCGCTTGCTCACGCTCTCGGCCTGGTCGAAATTCTTCACCAGCTCGATGTGCGGTGGTAGGGTTTGGGAAAATTGCTCCACCACCGGCCTGAGCGCCGCCCCTACCTGCTCGATGTTCTGTCCTTCCTTTTGTGCGGCCGTTACGAGTACGCAGCGGTGGCCGTTTAGGCGCGTGATGTGGGTTTCTTCGGCGTAATCGAAGCCCACCTCGGCTACGTCTTTAAGGTAGATGATCTTTTGGCCGTTGGTAGCCACGATGGTGTTCCCGATCTCGGCCAGCGACTGGTAGTCGCCGGAGGTCTTGACGTTGAAGCGGCGGGTACCCGCCTGGAGGCTCCCCCCCGGAATGGTGGTATTTTCGGCCTGCAAAGCGCCCAGGACGCGGTTGACGGCAATGCCTTCCTGCGCCATTTTTTCGAGCTGCAACGCTACCCGCACCGTACTGGCCGGGTAGCCCCAGTCGGCTACGCTTTTGAGGCTTTTCACCTTCGAGAGCTCCTCGCGCAGGCGCTCGGCCTGATCGCCCAGCTCCTTGGCCGAAGCCGTCTCCGAAAGCAGCGCCAACTGTACAATGTTGACGTCCGTGGGCGAAAAGCGGCGGATCTCGGTCCGGAAAATATCGGCGGGTAGTTGGCTTTGTAGTGCTCCTACTTCCCGCACGATTTCCTGGTACTTTTCGTCGGGATCTTCGCGGTATTCGTACTCGATCTGTACCACCGCCAAGCCGTCGTCGATGTTGGTTTTGATGGTTTTGACGTTGTCCAGCGCGCTGAATCGCTCTTCTACCTTATCTACCACCAGCTCTTCCATGTCCAGGGCGTCGGTACCGGGGTACACGTAGATCACCGCAAAGGTGGGCGCAAAGAACTCGGGATCTTCGCCGCGGGGCATGTTCAGCAGGGAGTTGAGCCCCAGCGCCACTACGCCCACAAACAGCACCAGCATAAACTGCCAGTTTTTGACGGAAAATTCGGAAAGGTTCATCGTAATGGTTTCTTGGTATTTTTTAAAGGAAAGTACCCCCGCTGCCTAGCGCAGATTGATTTTGGCGTCCTCGGTCAGGAAGGCACTCCCCGCCGTGATCACTTCGCTACCGGCCTCCAGGCCCGCTTCCAGCAGTACTTGTTGGCCGTCCAGGTACCCAATCGTGACGGGTACTTTCCGGGCCTTGCCCTGATCATGGACGTATACAAAACCCTGACGCCCAGTACCTTCCACTAGCGCCTCCACGGGTACTACCACGTAGCTCCGGCTTCGCGACGACTGAAGCTCCACCTGCGCAAAGAGCCCGGTAGCCAGCCGGTTTCCGGCGGGGGCTATACGTACTTCTACTTCGTACAGTTTATTGGTCGGATCGGCCGCTTGGGCCAGCTGCGTGACGGTACCCTGAAAGGTACTTTCGGGGTAGGCGTCCAGCCGGATGGTGGCTTTGTCGCCCACGCGCAGCCGCGCCCAGTCCCGATCCGACACGCCTACCCGCACGACCCAGTCGTTGGGCTGCGTCGACGACACCACCAGCACCGGACTCCCGGCTCCGGCCAGCTCGCCTTCGTTCATGAGCTTACGGGTTACGGTGCCGTTCAGGGGCGAGACGATGCGGGCGTGTGCCTGGTTGAACTGCGCGATCCGCAACTGCTGCTGCGCCAGGTCGAAGCCCGTGCTGGCGTTTTGCATCTGTTCTAGAGTAGCGGCCGTGTCGCGCAGCATGTTTTGTACCCGTTTCAGGTCACGCCCGGCTTTATCGGCCGCAAACTGCGCCTGGCTCACCTGCGCGTCGATTTCGGTCATATCCAGCGTAGCCAGCAGCTGTCCCTGCCGCACGGCCTGCCCTTCCCGCACCAGCACACGCGCCACCATTCCGCCTACTTTAAAGGACAGACGGGCTTCTTCTTTCGAAGCCACGGTACCCGCCACCACAATAGGCTCCGTGCGGGTTTCCTCGGTTACTTTCACCGTCCGGACGGGTACCACCGCCTCGTCGGGCTCCTCCGTTTTGGGTGCTTTGCTGGGCTGGCAGGCGGCTACCAGCAGTAGGCCCAGCAGGGTATTGATCATCCAGGCACTTTTCATAACCATCTCTATTTAAGTTTTTTAAAAACAATCATTTGTAAAAAAAAAGGTACTTGGCCGGGTAGCGTCCTGCTCGTGCACAGGGAGCGATTGGCTACAAAAAGAAAAAGTGTGTATAGTGTGTAGCGTTAGCCCCGTACTACCGTAGGGTTCTTCCTAGCTTTTCTACCTGCCGCAGCCACGAAAGCCGCACCTGCTCTTTCGAGAGCCGCACCGGGCCGAAGGTGGTAGTGCGCACGGGTTTGATACCGCAAAATTCCAACGTCATTTTTTTCATGGCGTGGTAGGTAGGCCGTCCGTTGACCAGCCAGTAGTACCAAGCGGGCTGATCCAGCGTGCTGATGATCCGCGCCGTTTTGCCTACCAGGAGCTTGTCCCACCATAGCGAGCCAGGACGGTGTTTGAAGGCAAATCCGGGCAGAAACGTGCGGTCCAGGAAGCCCTTCAGTAGAGCGGGCAAGCCGCCCCACCACACCGGGTACACCCACACTAGGTGCTCAGCCCAGCGGATGCTCTCCTGCGCCCGGAGCAGATCTGGCTCGAGCTCGGTCCGCTGGCGATAGCCGTGCCGCAGGTTAGGATCAAAGTCCAGCTCGGCCAGGGTTATTTCTCTAATGTCGGCACTCGTTTGGCTAGCGCCCCGTCGGTAAGCGGCCGCTAGGGCGGCTCCCAGGCTTTCACCGTCGGGGTGACCGTTGATAATCAATACTTTCTTCATGGCAAGGCACTGGTTTTGTGGAGCGTGGCCGTCTTGATAAGTACCTCGTAGCGGGTTAGCGACTGCCGCAGACGGGCCGTCTGCACGTCGTTTTGGGCCTTTAAGTATTCGATCAGCAGGGCGTTGCCGTTACGGTAGCGGCTATCCACAATCTTGAAGTACTGCTCGGCCTTGGTCAGGCCCTGGGTAGCCGCTTGCCACGACTGTCGGCTGGCCAGCAGGTCCTGCTCGGCCTGGATCACCTGCAGCCGGATCTGGTTTTCTAATTCTTCGTACTTGGTTTTGAGTAAATCGGTCTGGATGCGGGCCTGCTGAATCTTGGATTTACGTTCGTATCCTTTAAACAAATCCCAGCTCATCCCTACCTGCGCGATGCCATACTCCTGCCCTTTGAAGGTGTAGCCAAAACCCTGAAAACCCGCGTTGCCTCCCACAAACACCGTAGGGCGCTTGGCGGCCAGCTCGTGCAGGCGGATCGTCTGCTCCGAAGCCACCACCGAGAGCTGTAGTTGCCTGAGTTCCGATCGGTTACTCACGGCCAGCCCAGACCAGTGCTCCGTCGGAAGTAGCTCCGGCTCGGCCCTCTGCAAAAGGGTACTATCTACCCGGATCTCCTGGTTTAAATCCCGATTGAGCAGGAAATTGAAGTACGCGCGGGCCACTACGCTGTTTTTGGCCGCCTCAGCACGCTGCTGTTCGAGGGTACTTTGCTCGTACTCGGCGGCGTATACGGCGTCCAGGGTTTGGGCGTTGTTTTGCACCAGCTTCCGGTTCAGGCGTACCAGCTCGGCTAGGGTACCTTGGCTCCTTTCCGTAATCCGGGCTGCCTCCAGGCTCTGTAGGTACTGGTAGTACCCTACCTCAATGGCGTAACGTACCTCGTTTTCAACTACCCGCTGGCGGGCCTCCTGCGCCGAGAGCAGGCTATTAGTGATGAGGTAGTTGTATTGGATTTCCGGATTGTAAAGAGTGTATTGAATGGATAGCTTGGTATCGTGAAAATTAGTGGGAGCCAGGAGTTCGTTTACGTTTTCTACCTGCGGAAAGGTACCTCCCCCCTGCGTGAGCTCATTGAGCGTCCGGTAGACGGGATTGAGCAGGTCACCGACCGGGAACTGCAGGCGTCGCCCTCCCGCGGCCAGCGAGTAGGTAGGAGCAAAAGTGACGCGCGGGTAAAACAGCGCCTTGGCCTGGCGGAGTGTTTCGGCTACCTTAGCCACTTCACCGCTTTCTTGCCGGAGCGAAAGGTTGTTGCGCAGCCCTTCCTCCACGTAAGCGTTCAGAATCGGCGAATCCTGGGCCTGGGCCGACAGGCTCAGTACCACCAGCAAAAGTTTAGTCGCTTTAATCATAGTTCATATAATAAACAGTGTTCACACAATAAGCAAAAAAAATTCATTTCCCTACATTACCCAGATGCGTGTGCTTAAAGTCGCTGGGGTACTTGAGGCCGTAGCCCAGCATCCGGTCCAGGGCCGAGTGCCCAAACAGGATGATTCCGCTCAGCATCAAAGCCGGATGCCCCAACAGTAAGCCCAAAGTACCTACCACAATACCCAGGGCCTTGTGGTGAAAAAAGTTGTAGGTTAGCGCACCCAGGCGGGAATTGAAAGCATAACCTACCATGCTGAAATCAGGTACCAGGATGAGCGCCGGGTACACCCACCAGGCGTATTCCAGCCTACTGAACAGGAAAATGGACAGCAGCCACTGCGCGGCTTCTTCCGCTTTGAGCAGGTTTTTCATGGTACTTGTACTATTAAAGGGAATCCTTTATCATTTTTATAAAGAGCATGAACGACTGCTGAATACGCTCCATTTCCCGACCATCCTCAAACATATTCATGCGTTTTTTGAGATAAATAGTAACCAGGCCGTGCATGTAGCTCCAAATGGTAAGTGCCGTGTTTTCTACGTCGGTATTTGCTTTAAAGTACCCTGCCGCCACGCATTCCTCAATCACCCGCATGAGCAAGCCAAAGGACTTCATGCCATCCTCCCAGATTTCATCACGGCAAGCAAGGGTTTCCATGGGCGCTTCCATGATGAACATGAGGTCGTAAAACTCGGGGTTCGAAAGGGCATAGTGAATGTACTGGTGCCCCATCTCCACCAGCCGGGCAAAGGGATCAGTGATATTAACTACGACCGAAAGCTCCTGCATCATTTTGCGGAAGGCCTCCTCGTGCAGCGAAAACAGCAGCTCGTTTTTATCCTTGTAGTACAGGTAAATCGTAGCCGGGCTGTACTCGATGGCGTCCGCAATGGTCCGGATGCTGGTTTTTTCGTACCCTCTCGTCAAAAATACCTTTCGGGCCGCCTGCAAAATCAGCTCCCGCATCTCTTCCCGTTCTCTTTCTTTTCTTTCGTTGACGCCCATGAGCTACTTAAATTAACAATACAAACATACTAAACAGTGTTTATAAAACAAACAGATGTAATATTATTATTGTAGAAATTTGAAAAATATTTTGCCTACCCCCTAAAAATAGGGGTCTACCTACTTAGCCAGACCCTGCATCTTTGTGCCATCATACATCCACACTTGCTTTTTAGTTGTAACGTCCACATCATTAGTACTCTTAGCAACTATACACACACTAACTGCTTTTAGGTACAAGAATGTTAATTATTCACACCATTATTTCTATTCACACCATTTCTTAATTTTCTTTTCCTAAAATCCGTTATCATTAAAAGTACCATGCTGTTCTTTGCCGGTATCCCATCTCAGTAGCGCGCTTACATGAATGAATTTCCAATACGTATTTTAATTGCCGAGGATCACACCCTTTTTGCAGAAGCCGTGGGTCAGCTTTTTAAAAAGCTGCCTCAATATACGCTCGTGGGAATTTGTCAGAATGCGCACGAAACCCTTTGGATGCTTCAGAAACACGAAGTAGACATTCTCCTGCTGGACCTGAACATTCCGCAGCAGCGCATGGAAACTCCGCAGATGGGCGGCATCAACATTTTGGAACATTTGCGCAAGGATAGCTTGTGCAAGGCGCAAATCATTATTATTTCCAGCTTTAATGACTTTCAGTTAACTACCCTGGCGCTCCGGAAAGGCGCTTCGGGCTACCTCCTTAAGAACACGTCCTCGGAGGAACTCCTGAAAGCGATCGAAGAAGTACGAGCTGGGCGTATTTACCTGCAAAAAGAGGTAGCCAAGCAAATAAATGTCAAAGGCGAAACCGACGAAGAAGAGGCCCTGGTGGGGCTCTTGACGCCGCGCGAGAAGCAAGTCGCCAAGCTGGTAAGCCACGGGTTCACTAGTACACAGATTGCCGAAAAGCTCAACCTGACCAATTATACCGTCAACGAGTACAAAGACAAAGCCCAGCGCAAACTAGGGGCCAAAAACGCGGCGGATATGGTCCGGATTCTTTACCAGAACCGGCTCCTGGATAGCTAAATTCCCCGGCAGGTTCCCCTTAGTTTTCCAGCCGCACACCCGTCTGGACCAGGTTGGTAGCGCACTTGGCAATGATCCGGCCTTCCGCACTACTGATTTCGCACTCACAGTGAATAATATTGCGACCGGCCCGTACTACCCTGGCCCGCGCCGTAATCTCCTCACCCCGACGGGCCGGATTCAGAAAGTCACAATTGAGATTGACCGAGGTATAGCCAAACTCCCGGCCCAGCGCAAATACCATCGCCCCCACTACCTCATCCATGATCGCCGACGCTGCGCCCCCGTGCAGTACGCCCATGGGGTTGGTCATGTCTTCACGTATGGTAAAGTCCACCACCATAGCCCCAAAGCTTACTTCGCGCAGCGTGCCGTTGAGCCAGCGGCCCAAGGGCGAGATACTCGTACTCATGTCGTTCCCGATTTGGGTACGAAAAAACTCCAGGCGAGGATTCATTCCGGCGGCGTCAGTCATGCCAAGTTAAGATTTAGCCAAACGTATACTAAGGTACTTTTGAGGTCCTAAAAATAGGAATAATTATAGAATTACGAGTCAAAAAGTGTTGAATCCCTGTATTTTATTGCTACGTATTAAAGGTAATTGCTACCTTTGGGCGTTTTTTGACACGCTGTATTATTGCCCCAATATATGAATTTTACATTATCACAAGTACCTGACCGCACCGCGAAGCCCCGTGAGCAGGGAATTACGATGGTTATGGATAAGGGATTGAGTCCGCGCGAAATAGAGGACATGCTCTCCATTTCAACCCCCTACATCGATATTGTTAAGTTAGGCTGGGCTACCTCGTTCGTGACGCCCAATCTGGATGAGAAGCTGGCCGTGTACCGGAGCGCTCAGATTCCGGTTTATTTTGGAGGTACTCTTTTCGAAGCTTTTGTGGTACGGAATCAGTTCGACGACTACCGCCGCCTGCTGGACCGCTACGGGTTGCAGTATGCGGAGGTTTCCGACGGGTCGATGGATATGCCACAGGATGTAAAATGCGAATACATACGCACTTTGGCTCAGCAGGTTACGGTGTTGTCGGAGGTAGGGTCTAAGGATGAAGAAAAGATTATTCCGCCCTACAAATGGATTCAGCTCATGCAGTCGGAGCTGGATGCCGGGGCCTGGAAGGTCATCGGTGAAGCCCGGGAAGCCGGGAACGTGGGCCTCTTCCGGGCCAGTGGCGAAGTACGCCAGGGGTTGGTCGAGGAGATTCTGACGCAGATTCCCTTTGATAAAATACTGTGGGAAGCGCCTCAAAAAGCCCAGCAAGTGTGGTTTGTAAAGCTGCTGGGAGCCAACGTAAACCTGGGCAATATTGCCCCTAACGAGCTCATACCGCTGGAAACAATTCGGCTGGGATTGCGGGGGGATACTTTTACGCATTTTCTGGATCAAGATACCATCCAGGAGTGGAAAATGACCCCAAAAAAATAGTCGTTCACACCCCTGGCCTCCCAACTCTTATTTCAATTGCTTTCTATTCCCTTTTCATAGTTTGAACTAACTTAAAAACACATGGAATTTCTCACACAGGTTCTTGACTTTTTTCTTCATTTGGATAAGCATCTGTTTGCTATTGTGGAGGAATACGGTACCCTTACCTACCTGATTCTTTTCCTGATTGTATTCACCGAAACCGGTCTGGTGTTTATGCCTTTATTGCCCGGTGACTCGCTGCTTTTTGCCACGGGAGCCCTGGCGGCTTCTACCGGAGCCCTGAATGTGTGGTTTGTGATTGTGCTATTGATTGTAGCCGCGCTGCTCGGGGATAACGTCAACTACTTTGTGGGCAAGTACCTGGGCCGCACCATTCGGAAGCGAGAGCGCATCCTGTTTTTTAAGCGCGAGTACCTGGAACAAACCGAGGCTTTCTACCTCAAACATGGCGGAAAAACGGTCATCATGGCCCGTTTCATCCCAATTGTACGCACGGTAGCGCCCTTTGTGGCCGGAGCCGGAAGCATGAACTACTCAAGGTACATTGTGTACTGCATCATTGGTGCCCTGCTGTGGGTACCTTCGCTCACCATGCTGGGATTCTTTTTTGGCAACATACCTTTTGTCAAAAACAATTTTGAGATTGTCATCTTTATCATCATTGGCATCTCGATACTACCCATTATTTGGCAATTTGTAAAGACCCGTTTTCTGAGCCCCAAAACGGCTTAAAAACGTTTTTTGTCCGTCGGCCCAAAACCT
The DNA here is from genome assembly GCF_014202275.1 of Rhabdobacter roseus. Classification (GTDB taxonomy): domain Bacteria; phylum Bacteroidota; class Bacteroidia; order Cytophagales; family Spirosomataceae; genus Rhabdobacter; species Rhabdobacter roseus. Next base: position 600,039 of record NZ_JACHGF010000003.1, read on the forward strand.
TATCCTATTTCGGGATAAGGTTTTGGGTTTATTTTTGTCGTTATTCGTTCTTTTTAAAAACCGCTCCATGCTATTTAAGCGGCGGTTTCGTTGTACCACTAGCCCCTTCACAATGAATCTGTACGGCCTCATAGGCTACCCGCTGACCCACTCTTTCTCGAAGCGTTTTTTTACCGAAAAATTCGCCAAGGAAGGCATCTCCAACAGTCGCTATGACTTGTTTGAAATGAACTCGGTGGATAGCTTACCCGATTTACTTACTAAAACCCCCAACCTAAGGGGTCTTAACGTCACGATTCCGCACAAGCAAGCCGTGGTGCCGCTGCTGGACGATCTGGACGAGGCGTCAGCCGGGCGCATTGGGGCGGTCAATACCATTAAGATTTTTGCTGACGGTACCACCAAAGGGTACAACACCGATTACTACGGATTCCGGCAGTCGGTGGAGGAATGGCTGGATCGGCGGGGCGAATCCCAGCAAAACCTTAAGGCATTGGTACTGGGCAACGGGGGTGCCGCCCGGGCGGTTAAGGTAGCCCTCAAAGATATGAAAACCAGCTACAAGGTTGTCTCGCGCCAGGAGGGTGAGGATAGCCTCCGCTATGAGGATATTACCGAAGAGATAATAGATACCTACCGGCTGATCATCAATACGACTCCCCTGGGCATGTACCCCAACACCGAAGAATGCCCGCCCCTTCCGTACGACCGGCTCACGCACCAGCACTTCCTCTATGACCTGGTGTACAATCCGGTGGAGACGCTTTTTTTGAAGAAAGGGGCTGAAAAAGGGGCCATTACCCAAAACGGCCTGAAAATGCTTTACTTACAAGCCGAGAAAGCCTGGGAAATCTGGAATAACGACGAAGATTTATGGAATCGTTGATTCTTACCAACGCTACGTTATTTACGGGCGATGAGGTACTTGAGACAAAAGCCCTCTGGCTGGAAAATGGACTGATCAAAGCCTTGATTGACCCCCAGGAGCTACCGGCGGGAATTCCCGTACGAGACCTGGCCGGTGCACGGCTGATCCCGGGCCTGGTCGACTTCCAGCTGTACGGAGGAAGTACTGGCTTTTTTACGCGCGACTTATCCGTGGATTCGCTGGCCAACATGTACCAGACCCACCTCCTGGACGGCACCACGACGATCGTACCTACCCTCTTTTCTACTTCGCTGGAACGCATCCTGCGCGCCATCGAGGCCGTCCAAACCTACTGGAACCAAGGCCTGCCGGGTGTAGCGGGGCTGCACGTGGAGGGCCCCTACCTCAACCCGAGCAAGCGCGGTGCCCATAGCCCGGCGATGGTCCGTCCGCCCTCGGACCGGGAGCTGGATGTGTTGGCAGAGAAAGGGAAGGACGTGATCAAGGTGATGACCATCGCTCCGGAATGCTTCGACGACGCGCTGCTGGCGCGGCTCCAAAAAACGGGCTGGGCCATTTCTGCCGGGCATACCGACGCCACCTATGAGCAGCTCAACCGGTACTTTGACCAGGGCTTTCACCTGGCTACGCACCTCTATAACGCCATGCGGCCCTTCGAAGGCCGCGAGCCGGGCGTGGTAGGTACCCTCTTCGACCGGCCGGACGTGCACGCGAGCATCATTGTGGATGGCTTCCACTGCGACTACGCCTCGGTTCGTATTGCCAAGAAGCTACTCGGTGAGCGCCTGTTCCTGATCTCGGATGCTACCTTTGCCCACTATACGGGCGGACGCCTGGAACTGGAAGGTTTTACCCTTAACTACGACGGGCAGCGCTTTGTCAACGACGAAGGTCGCCTGGCCGGATCGGCCATTACGCTGCTGGAGGCCGTAAAAAAGTGCGTTGAGCAGGTGGGTATCGAACCCGCGGAAGCCATCCGGATGGCTACGGCCTACCCGGCCCGGCAGCTACAGCTCGACCACCGCCTGGGGTACCTGCGCCCCGGCTACGAGGCCAACCTGGTGGCGCTTAGCGCCGACTGGCGGGTGCAGGAGGTATGGGTAGCCGGGCAGAGTCAGGCTCCGGATTTACGGTAGTAGGTCCATAGATCTTCTTGCACCTGCTCGTGGGCGCGCAAGGTACCTTGTGGCAACGGTGCCCGAATGCTTCCGCCCCTTTTCTGGGTACTTTGGCAGCGGCGGATTTCGTCCCAAAGGCCTCGTTCTAAGAAAGCATTTAGGATGGTAGCGCCCCCTTCTACCAGGACCGACTGGATGTTACGGAGGTACATCTGATGCAGTACCTGATCTATTTCGTGTTCGTGCGTGCCCGGCTCAAGACGTCCGTATGCGATCGGGTGCGGAGTGGAGTCCAGGTACCTGGCGGGTACTTTGTCCAGGGCGGAGCTGCGCTGGTACCCAAGTACCAGCGTGGGCTGGCGGCCATCAAAAAGGTGCAAGCTGGGCGGGAGGCTACCGCGGCGGTCGAGCACCACCCGAACGGGATTCCGACCCGCCCAGCGGCGCACGTTGAGTTGGGGGTTGTCTACCCGCGCAGTGGTAGTACCTACCAGAATGGCATCCTCCTCCGAGCGCCACCGATGCACCGCTACTCCCGAAAGTTCCCCACTGATGGGCAGGGGCTTTCCATCCTCACCGGCCAGGTAACCATCGGCGGTCTCGGCCCACTTCAAAATCACGTAGGGTCTTTTTTGGCCAAAAAAAGTAAAAAAGCGACGGTTTAGCTCCGCACCCTCTTCCTCCAGCAATCCCTCTTCTACCGCAATCCCGGCGGCTCGGAGCCGGGCTACCCCTCGCCCCGCCACCAGCGGATTTGGATCACCCTGGCCAATAACTACCCTTTGGAGGCGCTTTTCCACCAGTAGATCGGCGCAGGGGGGCGTTTTGCCGTAGTGAGAGCAAGGTTCGAGCGTCACGTAGGCGGTGGCTCCGGCCAGCAGGTGCTCGTTTCCCCGGCCTATCGCGTCCCGAACGGCCTGTACTTCGGCGTGCGGTCCGCCGTACTGCTGGTGCCAACCTTCCCCAATAATGGTTTCGTCGTGTACCAGCACACAGCCTACCATCGGATTGGGGCTTACCTGACCCAGGCCGTATGCTGCCAGCTGGAGAGCTCGTTTAAGGTACTTCAGGTCGCTATTCATGCGTCAAATATACGTAGGCCCGTCGGGAAAAATTGGCTTAATTTTTGTACCGTTAAAGCCCAATGGAAATCCAGCCCATTAGCTTGCAGCCGGTTATCAAAGACTGTTATCAATTTTCCGCACGTAACCGTATTTTTATTGAAATATATTTCATTAAATTGTAACCAAATTTTAACGCTGTACTACTCCCCTACCCTATCATGAAAATTGATCAATTCGTCTGGCTGGGCGACACCTCGCTGGGCGACACTTTGTTGGGCGACAATTCGCAGGACGAAACGCCCCTCCCTGCCTTCGATTTCATACCCGATCTGCTCTTTGTATTTGGCCATAGAGAGTTACTGGAAAAAGAAGCCCTCACGCAGAAGCTAGTAGCCGCCTACCCTACCGCCAGGCTCTGCGGCTGCTCCACGGCGGGCGAAATAGCCAACGAATCCGTGAAGGATGGCTCGGCCGTGGTGACGGGTATTCAGTTTAGCTCCACCCGGCTGGAAGTCGCCACCGTATCCCTCCAGGACGTTGGTTACAGCAGCGTAGAAGCGGGCCGTACGCTGGTAGCACAGCTCCCAACCGAAGGACTAAGACACGTTTTTGTGGTGTCCGATGGCCTCAAAGTAAACGGTACGGATCTGGTAAAGGGAATGACCCAACAGCTGGCTTCCGAAGTAACCGTAACCGGGGGACTGGCGGGAGACGGCCCCAATTTTAGCAAGACAGTTATTGTTGAGCCAGATGGCACGGTAGCCGCCGAAAGCGTAGCCGCCCTGGGTTTCTACGGCGACGCCCTCACCATTGGCTTCGGCTCCCGGGGAGGATGGGACAGCTTCGGGCTGGATCGCCGCGTGACCCGGTCGGTGGAAAACGTACTGTTTGAAATTGACGGGGAACCCGCCCTGGATCTGTACAAATCTTTTCTGGGCGAAAAAGCCAAGGAGCTGCCCGCCTCGGGGCTGCTCTTTCCGCTCAGCATGAGAGACCGGGAAAACAGCGTACCGGTAGTCAGAACCATCTTAGGCATTAACGAAGAAGAAAAAAGCCTGACCTTTGCCGGTGATATTCCCGAAGGATCGTTCGTACGGCTCATGAAAGCCAACATCGACCGCCTCATCAACGGAGCCGAAGAGGCCGCCGTAGCTTCTTCCGAGGGGCTCAGTTCCTCCCCCGAATTTGCCCTGCTGGTAAGCTGCGTCGGACGCAAGCTGGTACTTAAGCAAATGGTAGAAGAAGAAGTAGAGAGCGTATCGGAGGTGCTAAAGGGACCGGTACTGACCGGCTTTTATTCCTACGGCGAGTTGGCCCCCTTTGGCCGCAACGCCGTGTGCGAGCTCCATAATCAGACGATGACCATAACGACCTTTAGTGAAGCCTAAATATGCTTACTCTTGATAATACGGATACCGTTCATCACCGGCTTTTAAAGCGCCAAATCCGAAAATTCCTACCGCCCGAGCTAGCGGAGCGGCCGGAAATGACCGAGTTCCTGGCTTCGATCAATCAGGCCTATGCCGAGTTTGAGGATGACCTGGGCCGGGTGGAACATATCCTGGAGCAAAGCTCCAACGAGCTATTTAAGACCAACCGGGAGCTGGCCCGGATTGCGCAGGAAAAAACCGAAGAAGCCGCCACCACTTCGCGCCGCCTCGAGGAGGTCGTGGGGAGTATCTCGGAGGTACTTATTCAAATGGACGAGGCCGGTATCATCACCTACCTCAATCAGGCCTGGGAAACCATCACCGGCTACCCCGTGGCTGAAAGCCTGGGTAAAAAATTGACTCAATTTTCGCTGGGGCCCTCCTCGGCCGAAAAAATAGCCTGCATGCTCTCTTTCCGAGGCGAATCGACCAAAGATTTTTTTCTGTTTCCTACCGCCGGGGGCACCGACAAGTGGCTCAACCTGTCGCTGCGACGCCATACTTCCGAGCAGGCCGGACGGGCCGGTTTTATAGGTACTTTGGCGGACGTCACAGCGCCCTACCTGGCCCGACTCGAGCTCAACCGGCTGGCGCTGGTGGTGAAGAAAACCAAAAACTCCATCGTCATTGCGGACGCCGACGGCAAGATCACCTGGGTCAATGAAGCATTCAGCCGCCTCACCGGATACTCCTTTGAGGAAGCGCGGGGTCAAATGCCGGGTACCTTCCTGCAAGGCCCCAAAACGTCCGCAGAGGTACGTAAAGAAATTGGCCAGAAGCTCAGGGCCAAAGAGCTCTTTCACGGCGAACTGATCAATTACAACAAGGCCGGTCAGGAGTACTGGGTGGAGTTACTGATCGAACCGCTATTTGACGAAGAGAACAACCACATCGGCTTCATCGCGGTAGAAAACGACGTAAGCGCCCGAAAAAAGCAGGAGGAACGCATCAACCAGCTGGTGGTGTGGATCAACGAATCCAGCGAAGCCGTGCAGGTATCTGACGAATCAGGCACCTTGCTCTTTGTGAACCAGGAAGCAGCGCGGCGGATCGGGAAAGCCCCCGAGGAAATTACGGGTACGCACATCAGTACCATCGAGAAAATTTTTGAGCAGGAAGGTACCTGGAGCGCGCACGTGCAAGACCTCAAGAGCCGCTCCAAGATGATTATCGAGGGAATTCATAAGCGCGAAGACGGAAGTACCTTCCCCGTAGAGGCGAGCGTCAAGTACCACGAGTCTGAGGAGGGCCAGGGCTACGTGCTGGCATTTATACGTGACATCACTGAACGCCGCGAAGCCGAGAAAAAGCTAAAATTGTACATGCGGGATCTGGAACGGATCAACGCCGAGCTGGATCAGTTTGCCTACGTGGTTAGCCACGATTTGAAAGCCCCCCTGCGCGCCATCAATAACCTTTCCGAATGGATCGAGGAGGACATCAGCCACCTGCTGGAGGGCGACACCCGCGAGCAGTTTACGCTGCTGCGGGGACGGGTACACCGCATGGAAAACCTCATCAACGGTATTCTGACCTACTCGAGGGCGGGCCGTATTAAAACCAACAAAGAGTACTTCCTGGTAAAAAATGTCGTGGATGAACTCTGCGATATTTTCAACACCAGCCAGGCGATCCACTTTCGGTTGGAAGGCCCCCAACAACTACAGATTTTCTCCGAGAAGATTACGCTTGTGCAGGTGTTGCAGAATTTGGTTTCCAACGGCATTAAATACAACGACAAGGAAAGCATCGAGATCACCATTGGCTGGTCGGAAAAAGAAGAAGTGGTAGAGTTCTATGTGAGCGATAACGGTCCGGGCATTAAGCCCGAGTTCCATCAGCGCATTTTTGTAATCTTTCAGACGCTCCAATCGCGCGATGAACTGGAAAGTACCGGCGTGGGTCTGGCGATTGTGAAGAAAATCATCGACGAAAAGGGCGGCGATCTGCGGCTGGAATCTACCCTGGGAGAAGGTACCACCTTTTATTTTAGCTGGCCCAAAAGCGAAAAAACAGAAACCGTGTGAGGTAGTAAACCCGTTCCTACTCTTTCTTTGTCTTTTAATTCTATTAACTAATCCAGTTTGACTGTTCCAATGTCTCCATCAAATCTCGTCCCCATGACAATCTTACTAGTTGAAGATGATGAAGTTGATATCATGAATGTGAAGCGTGCATTCAAAAAAAACAACATATCGAACCCGCTGGTAGTGGCCCACAACGGCTTGGAAGCCCTGGAGGTACTTCGCAATGATTTGCCTGACGCGCCCAAGCCTAAAATTGTACTCCTGGACCTGAATATGCCCAAAATGGGAGGCATTGAATTTTTGAAAGAAATCCGTAAAGATGCTAACCTGAGCTCACTTTCGGTATTTGTGATGACTACCTCCAACGAAGACAGCGATAAAGTGGAAGCCTTTAATCTGAACGTGGCCGGCTACATTCTCAAGCCCTTGTCGCTGGACCGGTTCATCGCCGCGGTATCGACGCTAAACAGCTACTGGACCCTGTGCGAATTTCCTCACTGACCTACATCAACTACCTTTAGTACGATCACCCCTATGAGTCCGTTGAGTATACTTTTGGTGGAAGACGATGACATTGACGTCATGGAATTCAAACGGGCAATCCATAAATCCGGAACAACGGTGGAAGATATCCGCGTATGCAAATACGCCGAGGAAGCCCTGACGGTGCTGGAATCCTGGCAGCCAGACTGCATCTTTATCGACTACCAGCTCCCCAAAACCAATGGGCTTGAACTTCTTAAAAAGATCAAGCAGATCGCACCCCAGCTGCCCGTTACGGTGCTGACCTCCCAGGGAGACGAGCGGATTGCGGTAGAAATGATGAAGGCCGGTGCCTTGGATTACTTCCCTAAGTCGGAGATTAGTGGCGAGAAAATGGCCAAAACGCTCCATTCGATCGCCAGGGTACTGGAAGTAGAAAGGCAGCGCGAAAAGGCCCAGTCGCAACTGGAGGAAACCGAGGCCACCATTCAGAAAATCACGCAGCTTTCTCCCAATATCATCTACGTGATCGACATTGAAGAATGGACCAACATATTTGACAACAACCAGATTTGGAACATGCTCGGCTACAACGCCGAAGACATTGAGGACGTCCAAACCAACAAAAGCCTCTTTGCCCGCATCATCGACCACCAGGATCACCGCCTCTTCCGTCGGCATTACCAGTACATCCGGCATCACCTGAAGGATGGCGAAGTAACGGAGCGGGAATTTCGATTGAAACATAAAAACGGCTCCACGATCTGGGTCATTACGCGCGAAGTACCTTTTAAACGCAACCACCGGGAGGAAGTATACCAGGTGCTGGGTACGGCCATTGACATCACCAGCCGCAAGCGCGTGGAGAGCGAACTGCTCCAAGCCAAAAAAACCGCCGAGGAGGCCGCCCGCATTAAGTCGGATTTTCTATCCACCATGAGCCACGAAATCCGGACTCCCATGAATGCCATCATTGGCTTCACGGACCTGCTTCTGCGGGGTAGTTTTGCGGGCCAGGATTTGGAAAACCTTAAGATGATCAAGTACTCGGCCGACAACCTGCTGGTGATCCTGAACGACATCCTGGATTTTTCCAAGATCGAGGCGGGTAAGCTCAGCCTGGAAAGTTTTGAGTTCAATCTGGCCGAGAAGCTTAACTACCTTAAAAGTACCTTCGAATTTAAAGCCCGCGAACAGGGGATCAATCTTCATTTCCAACTGGACGAAAATGTGCCGTTGCTCTTGGTAGGTGATACCCACCGCCTGAACCAGATCCTGATGAACCTGCTGGGAAACGCCCTGAAATTTACCCCGGAAGGTACCGTTCGGCTGGGTGTTAGCGTCGAAAAAGAATACGAAGATAGCGTGGACCTGCGCATCGAAATAGAAGACACCGGGATTGGTATTTCCAAGGATAAACTTAACCTCATTTTTGACAGCTTTTCGCAGGCCCACACCAACAATTCCACCAAGTCGTTTGGTGGTACCGGCCTGGGCCTGACGATTACCCGCAAACTCACCGAGCTCATGAACGGCTCGATCAACGCTAAAAGCGAATTGGGAAAAGGCTCGCTGTTTACGGTAAGGCTGAATTTCAAAAAAGGAAAGACCCAGCAGCTGCAGCCCGCCGCGGCCCCGGCCGTGCCGTTCTCACTGAAAGGGTATACCATTCTTGTAGCGGAAGACATGCCACCTAACCAGCTCTTACTCAAGAGACTACTGGAAAAATGGGGTGCGGAATTTACTATTTGTAACAACGGGCAAGAGGCGCTTGAATCGCTGCGGCAGCAGCGGTACGACCTCATCCTGATGGATCTCCAAATGCCCGTGATGGATGGTATCACGGCCACGCGCATCATCCGCAACTCTTTCCTGGAGCTGGCGGACGTTCCGGTGGTGGCTTTTACCGCCGATACCTTTGCCCAAAGTACTCCCGAAATCATGGATTGCCATTTCAACGATTTTATCACAAAACCCTTCAAACTAGACGATCTGATGCGGGTCATGCGCACTCACTTGCCCATCAGTTAAGCTTACTAAAGGTACCCTTTAGCTTTTTCCCCGCCCGGCTTTGTTCGGGAGTTGTCATAAATTTGTTAACTTTCCCGCACCAGAAACGAAACCCAGTAGCCAATGTCCTCGGCGCGCCAGTTATACCAGTACCTTACAAGCCGGATCAACGTCTATCCGCCCAAAGAAACCCAAGCCATTGCCTTCATGCTTTTGGAACACTACCTGCGCCTGCGCAACGTGGATGTACTGGTAGACCGTCCCCTGCCCGACTCGCTGGTGCAGCCCGACTGGGAAAGCATCATCGCGCGGCTCAACCACAACGAACCCATACAGCACATCATCGGCTCCACGGAGTTTTGCGGGCTCACGTTTCGGGTATCTTCGTCGGTACTCATTCCGCGCCCCGAAACCGAGGAGTTGGTACGGCTCGTGACGCGGGACTACGCCGAGCCGGAAGATAAGCCCACCATTCTGGACATAGGTACCGGGAGCGGGTGTATTGCCATTGTGCTGGCCCGCTTTCTGCCGCACGCCTCGGTGCACGCCTGGGACGTCTCGGAAGAAGCCCTGGCCGTAGCCCGCGAAAACGCCCGCCAGCTGCTGGCCGACGTGCATTTTGCCAAGCAGGATATGCTCTCCATCGCGTTTCCCATGCCAAGTACCCCGGACGAAACCACGCCCGAGGCTTTTGACTGCCTGGTGAGTAATCCGCCCTACGTAACCTACGCAGAAGCCGACCACATGCGCCCCAACGTGCTGCGCTTCGAGCCACACGAGGCGCTATTTGTGGAAGACAACGACCCGCTGCTGTTCTACAAAGCCATTGCCGACTTTGGGAAGTACCACCTCAAAGCGGGCGGGCGCTGCTACGTAGAGATCAACGAGCACTTCGGAGCCGAAACCCAAAACGTATTTCAGGAACGAGGCTATGGTCCCGTGGAGCTCCTGCGCGACATCCACGGCAAGGATCGTTTTATCCGGGCCGTTAGATAAAAAACCATGTATTTACCTAAGATAAAAGAAGTACTGGACGAAATGAGCAAGATCATTGTGGGGCAGGAAAAGCTCCTCAATCGGCTGCTCATTGGTCTTTTTACGGGCGGCCACGTGCTGCTGGAAGGGGTACCTGGCCTGGCCAAGACCCTCACGATCAACGTCATGGCCAGGGTACTTCAGCTGGACTTCCATCGAATTCAGTTCACGCCTGACCTCCTGCCTGCCGACCTGATCGGTACCATGATTTACAAGCCCAAAATTGGCGATTATGAGGTAAAGAAGGGCCCCATTTTTGCCAACATCATCCTGGCCGACGAGGTCAATCGCTCCCCGGCCAAAGTGCAGTCGGCACTGCTGGAAGCCATGCAGGAGAAGCAGGTGACCATTGGCGATAGTACCTACCCCCTCGATCGGCCCTTTCTGGTGCTGGCTACCCAAAACCCCGTGGAGCAGGAAGGTACCTACCCGCTGCCCGAGGCGCAGCTCGACCGCTTCATGATGAAGGTCTACATTGACTACCTTGACAAGCAGCAGGAGCTGGAAGTGATGCGGCGCATGGCCGACCTCAACTTCAACTACCAAGCGCAGCCCATTCTCAACAAGGAAGATATTTTTGCGATTCGCAACGAAGTTAATCAGGTCAATATTTCCGAAACCCTGGAAAGGTACATCATCGAGCTGGTTTTTGCGACCCGCCGCCCGCTGGACTATAACCTCCGCGACGAAGCCCGGTACATCCAGTTTGGCGTGTCGCCCCGGGCTACCATCTACCTCAACCGGGCCGCCAAGGCGCTGGCCTACCTCGAAGGCCGCGACTACGTACTGCCGGAGGACATCAAGGAGCTGGCCCCCGACATCATGAACCACCGGATACTGCTCAACTACGAGGCCGAAGCCGACGGCGTACGGACGCTGGCCATCATTGATTCCATATTGCGGAAGGTCGCCATCGGGGGCTAGGTACCTTCAGGGCACGGGGTCAAACCCGCTGCCGCCCCAGGGATGGCACCGCCCCAGCCGCCGCAGGCCCAGACGGGTACCCTTCCAGACGCCGTATTTTTGGATCGCCTCGATCATGTACTGCGAGCAGGTGGGCGAGTAGCGGCAGGCGTTGGGGAAATAGGGCGAAAGCACAGCCTGGTACATTTTCACGAACCCAATGAACAAAAATTTCATATCGGTCGAAAGTTGTTAACTTTGCTCAAAGCAACAACAAAAATACCCTTCAATCAAGCATTCTATTACAAACCCATCCGCATGATCTCCTACATTATCTGGAATGCCAGCCCCGACCTCTTCACCATTCCCGAAATCGCCGGCCTGGGGCCTTTTACCGTACGCTGGTACGGTCTGCTGTTCGCATCGGCTTTTTTGATTGGTCAGCAAATCATGATTCACATTTTCAAAAAAGAAAGCAAGCCGCTGGAAGATATTGATACGCTTACGCTGTACATGGTTATTTCGACGGTAATTGGCGCGCGGCTGGGGCACTTTCTCTTTTACGAGCCTGAGGTACTTTTTTCGCGCCCGCTGGAAGTAATCCTCCCCCCCTACGCCGGGCTGGCCAGCCACGGCGCCATCATCGGCATTCTGACGGGCCTCTGGCTCTACTCCCGCAGCCGTAAGGCCACGGGGCAGTCGTTTCTGTGGGTCACTGACCGCATCGTGATCCTGGTCGCGCTGGCCGGAACCTTCATTCGCTTTGGCAACCTCATGAACTCCGAGATCGTGGGACGGCCCACGGATGTACCTTGGGCGTTTGTGTTTATGCGCAATACCGAGTACCTGCAGATCCCCCGGCATCCAGCCCAGCTCTACGAATCCATTTCCTGCCTGGTTCTATTCTTTTTGCTGCTGTGGGTCTGGAACCGCCAGAAGCAAAGTACCCCTCAGGGCAGCCTGCTGGGCATTTTCCTGGTCTGGGTTTTCACGCTGCGGTTTCTCTACGAATTCCTGAAAGAAAATCAGGTGGCCTTTGAAGACAACCTGGCCCTAAATATGGGGCAGGTACTTAGTATTCCGGCGGTGCTGCTGGGTATCTACTTTATCTGGCGCTCCCGCCGCTTACCCGCCCAGCCCGCCAGTCCATCCCGGCTGTAATTTACTAAGCTAAACGAGCCAATTACCCAACCCAACGATACGTTCAATAGAAGGCGTATCGTTGGGTTCGTTATTTCCGCCGGATCTTGGTAACTTGCTTCGTATTCCTGTCCCAATCAATTCTCCTTTCCTTATGAAAAAGCAACTAGTTATTCCCTGTCTGGTGGCGTCATCGCTGCTGTTCTGGAATTGTGGTGGTAAGAGCCAGGCCGAAGAAGAAAAAGAAGAGCCGAAAAACGCCTTTGAAGCCATTCAGAAAATGGCCGAGAAAGCCGAAGATATGCAGAAGAACGGCCCCGTGGAGCCCGTTGATTTTCGTAAATTGAAAGAATTTCTGCCTACCGAAGCTGGTGGATTGCCCCGCACCGAAGCTTCCGGCGAGAAAAACGGCGCGATGGGTTTTAGCCTTTCGCAGGCCGAAGGAAAGTACAGCGACGCCAACGGCGAATCCACCATCGATATTGACCTGCTCGATACGGGCGGGATCGGCGGCATGGCCATGATGGGCATGGCCGCCTGGGCACTGGCCGAAGTAGATAAGGAAACCGCCCGCGGCTACGAAAAAACAACTAAAATAGACGGCCACAAGGCTTTCGAGAAATACAACACCGAAGACAAATCAGGTGAACTGAACGTGCTGGTGGGCGATCGCTTCATCGTGAACGTAAAGGGATACAACGTAACGATGGATCAGCTCAAGGGTAGCCTGAGCGACATTGATCTGAAAAAATTAAAGGGACTGGAGTAACGCCGGACGTCCCATTGCCAGGACCGACGCACTATGCACACCACCGCCGGGAAGCTTGACGAGCGCAAGCCTTCCGGCTTTTTTATGGGTACTTCCTACGGCTTGCCGGAGACAAGCCATACTTTTTTAACAAAGCCATCCGTGAGAATGAGCTGATTGTAAAAAATGCAAAAAAAATACGCCCCTCCCGCGCAACCATATCTGCTTCGTTTGGCATCTTCACAGCAGAAAACAACGTACCAAGTACCTAAACAATCTCGTAGTCATGAAAAAGAGTATTGCCACCGTAATTGTCCTTTTTATTGTCCAGGTCGTATCCCTGGCTCAGGATGCTGATTCTACCCGTACCACCTACTCGCGTACCGCCGACAGCCGCAAGGTGTACTTCACCAACGGCGGCAACGGCGGGATTCTGTCCTTCGCTTCCGTGAAGCAAAACGGCGACAACGTGCGCTCTATTCCGCGCTACACGCTGTTTTTTAACATCGGCACCAATGCCCACTACGACGCTTCCGAGCACTTTGGTACGTTTGTGGGCCTGAACCTGACCAACATCGGGATGATCACCCGGCAGGGAAGCGTCAAGCTCAAGCAGCGGGTGTACACCCTGGGGGTACCCGTGGGAATAAAGGTAGGTAACCTCAACGGCTTTTACGTTTACGCCGGAGCCGAGGCGGCCCTGCCCATCAACTACAAGGAGAAGCTATTTATCGATAACAAAAAACAAGACAAGTTCAACGAGTGGTTCAGCGACCGCAGCAGCAAATTCATGCCGGCGCTCTTTCTGGGTTTCCAGACCAAAGAAAACTTTACCATTAAGTTTCAGTACTACGTCACCGACTTCCTCAACGCCGATTTCGAGACCAACGGCGTGAAGCCCTACGACGGCATTGAGTCAAAAATCTTCTTCGTAACGCTCGGCTATTCGATCACCCGGAAGTAGAAGCTTTTCTCCCGCCGCTTTCTTTATTGACGTGACTACGCGCTACCCGCGTGCTCGTGCAGAAGTACCTGCGCGGTCGAGCGGGTAGCGCATCGCTTCCAGGTACCTTTGCTATTCTTGTCCTTTCGTCATGCTTCAGACCGACTCTGAGATTATCGTCCAGCCGGGCCAGTGGCACCACCTGCCCAGCCCGTACTTCTACCACGCTACCGACGGCCAGCCCGCCACCCACCGCACGCAGGTGCGGCTGCGCCTGACGCCAAGTACCCTACAGCTGGCCTTTGACTGCCTCGACGCCCCCTTCCACGGGGCCAATACCTACCACGAGCACAATACCGATCTGTGGCGGCAGGAAGTCTTCGAGCTTTTTATTGCCGAAGGGGCCGCTACGCCCACGCGCTACCTCGAACTGGAGCTCAACCCCAACAACGCGCTCTTTGTGGGCTGGATCGACAACCCGAACGGCCTTCGGCCCGACCATCTCGCCTTTGTACCCTACGCCGAAGCGGGCATCCGGCACCGCGTGACGCGGCAGGCCGGGAGTTGGTCGGGCGAACTGGAGGTACCTCTGTCCCTGATCGGACCGCAAAGTACCTCTATCTACCGGCTGAACTTTTACAGAATCACCCTCCTGCACCAGCCCGAAACAAAACGCTGGGAGTGCGACCCTACCAACTGCGCTTTCCTGGGCTGGCGATCTACCCTGAGCGGAGAGCGACCGGCTTTTCACCGGCCAGCCTACTTTGGTACCTTGCGTATTGCCTAGAAGTAGTTTGCTTGGCCAATTTAAACTTAGAGGGGCCTTTGCTCGTATATAGCCAGAGAGCCGGGGCGAGGTACCTGCCGCCCGAATGCAGGGGGGTACCTGGCTTCCAATAGCGACGAGTGGTTACAATTATTGCCAGAAATATAAAAGGAAAGAGTATATTGTCTCGTTAGGGATATGCCTGATTCAAAAAAAGGTAGCTTCTGAGTACTACTCCCCGGCAGGTACCTGGCGTTAAGTATGCATTATGTTTTTAATTGTTACCCGCTTACCGTAGAAAAAACACAATCTTGAACTACTTTTACGTAGCTACCGGTACCTTGGGGTAATCTGGGGAGGCTTTACATTTTTTTTACGGCTGGCTGAAACTACTATACGAATTGTTCCATTGTATGCTTCGTTATCTTGGGTTGTGTGGGTTGGGGATGTGGCTCCTGCTGGCCGTGCCCGTTCTTGCCCAGACCGAACCCATACCTGCCGACAGCAGCGGGTTGATTACCATCGGGAGTATTAGTATAGAAGGAAATTACCAAACCCGAACCAACATTCTGCTGCGCGAAATGGCGCTGCATGAGGGTGATACGCTCCGGCTTTTTCAACTACCCGAGCGCCTGGAGATAGACCGCCGCAAGATCATCAACACCAATTTGTTCATCACGGCGGCCATGCAGCTTATCCCCGACGACGACGATCCGGCCGTCCTGAATGTGCGGGTCGTCGTAAAAGAACGCTGGTACTTCCTGGCCATGCCGGTGTTTCAGATCGCCGACCGAAACTTCAACGAGTGGTGGTACGAACGCAACCGCGACTTACGCCGAACGACCTACGGCCTGTACATCAGCTACGCCAACGTGACGGGCCGGGCCGACCGCCTGCGCGTGCTGGCCGAGTTTGGCTTTATTCCCAAGTATGAAATTGCGTACTCCATTCCTTACATCGACAAGGCCATGAAGATCGGCGTCTCGACGGGGATTTCCTACACCACCAACAAAACGACGGTATTCAGGACCTGGAACGACAAACTGGACTACTTCAACAGCGAGAATCTCAACCGGGAGCGCTTTTATACCTACGTGAACTTCATCCGCCGCAACAAGTTCTATACTTTCCATTCCCTGGACCTGCGCTGGAATTCTACCCAGCTGTCCGACACGCTCAGCCGGTTGAATCCTAACTACCTGCTACGGGCCCAGAACCAACAAAACTACTTCCAGCTTACGTATAGCTTCAGCTACGACCGCCGGGATAACGTGCAGTACCCCCTGCGCGGCCGCCAGTATTTTGTGCAGGCTAGCAAGCAGGGGTTGCTCCCCTCCGACGACCTCAACCAGGCCTACCTCTACGGAGGGTACCGGCAATTCTTTCCGCTGGGTGGCCGCTGGTACGCCAGCAGCGGGGCACGGATGCGCCTGTCGGCCCCGCGGCGGCAGCCTTACCTCCAAACCTCCGGGCTGGGCTACCGGTCCGACCTGGTGCGGGGCTACGAGCTGTACGTCATCGACGGCCAGCACTACGGGCTCTGGCAAAACGAAGTAAAATACCGGCTCTTCAATGTTCAGAAAACGTTTGATTGGATTCCCATCCGGCAGTTTAATACCATTCCGCTGGCGGCCTACCTCACCGCCTACGCCGACGCTGGGTACGTCCGGAACTACTACCCCGAATTCAGCAATACCCGCCTCGGTAACACCGTTTTGTACGGTGCCGGTACTGGCCTGGATTTTGTAACCTTCTACAACATGGTTTTTCGGCTTAACTATACGCTCAACGGACTGGGCGAACACCGATTCTTTTTTAACCTGGCCCGAGAATTCTGAGTAAACGTTCGAATTTTAATAGCTGTTATATATACTTTTGCACAAACAACTTATCCCCATTTCTTTATGAACAACTTTACGGTGCTGCGCATGTGGGTGGTCATGATCGTGGTAGCAGGTACCTGGGCGGGCTGCCGCACCAACACTTCTTCCGAAGAAGAAACCACCGCCACCCCTGACTCGGTGGTTCTGTCTGACCCCGCCGCGCCCGACCTCAACAGCAACCAGTCCGAACTGCTCCAAACGATCGTGGGGAACTCTTCCGAGGGCGTGATCCGGGGTATTTCCTTTGGCGATCGGGTCAGTAAGGTGAAGGCAAGCGAAAGCTTTGAGATGTTCGAGGACACCATTGACCACGTGGGCTTTACGCTGGACACCGAGCAGCTCGAAACCATTGATGTACAGTACTTCTACGCCCAAAATAAGCGTATTAATAAAATCACCGTGGACGTGTACCTCAACAGCGACGCCGCCACCCGGCAGCTTTGGAACGCCAGCAAAGCGCACTTCAGCGAGCGGTACACCGCCCCGCTCGAAGATTCGCCCCGGCGCATTGTCTGGAAAAAAGCCCCCGTGCTCCTAACGCTCGACAACGTATCCGACGGCAAAGACCACGGCCTGAAACTAACCTTTGAACCTACCGACAAAACCGTTCTGGCTTCTATTCGATGAAAAAAACGCTGCGAAAATTACTCCTTGGGCTATGTGTACTGACCACTACCGCCAGCTACGCACAGAAACCCAGCAAGAAAGACTACCTCGTCACCATCAAGACCGACTACGGCACCATGCGCCTGGTACTTTTTGACCAAACGCCCCAGCACAAGGCCAACTTTGTGAAGCTGGCGCGGGAGAAGTTTTACGACGGCCTGCTGTTTCACCGCATCATCGAAGATTTTATGATCCAGGGCGGTGATCCCAATTCCCGCAATGCCCAGCCCGGCGCGATGCTCGGTGGGGGCGATGTGGGTTACAAAATTCCGGCTGAATTTCACCCGGCGCTGTTTCACCGCAAGGGGGCCCTGGCCGCCGCCCGCGACAACAACCCCGAGAAAGCCTCCAGCGGCTGCCAGTTTTACCTCGTCGATGGCCGCCCGCTAACGGGAGCCGACCTGACCCGGCAGCTGGCCCGCGCCACCCGCAAACCCACCGAAGCCCAGCAACAGGTATACCAAAACCTGGGCGGCTCTCCGCACCTGGACGGGGCTTACACCGTGTTTGGACAGGTGATTGACGGCCTTGAGGTCATTGATAAAATTGCGGCTCAGCCTAAGGACCCGCGCGACCGCCCCGAAAAAGACATTACGATGCAAGTATCAGTGGAGCAGGTACGTAAAAAGAAAATTACCAAAAAATACAACTACGCTTTCCTGTAAGCGATTCGGAGGCGGGGTACTTGCTTCGCTTCCTGGCTCCTAGTTCGATCATTCTGTAAAGTACCCTTTGTTTTGGAGAAAAAACGAATTCTTGTTACCGGTTCCAACGGCCTGCTGGGCCAAAAGCTGGTGGAGTTGCTGATTACCCAGCCGCACATACAGACCATCGCCACGGCCCGGGGTGCCAACCGCCTGCCCTTTACCGACGGCTACGAGTACGCCCCGCTGGACATCACTGACGCCGGGCAAGTAGCCCAGGTACTGGACAAGTACCAGCCGCAGGTGGTGATCCACACCGCCGCCATGACCAACGTAGACCAGTGCGAGACGGAGAAGGACGCCTGCTGGGCTCAGAACGTCACGGCCGTGCAGTACCTGGTAGAGGCCTGTAAAAAGACGAACAGCTTTCTGGTGCACGTTTCTACGGACTTTATCTTTGACGGTGCGGCGGGCCCCTACGACGTAGATGCCGAGGCCAACCCGCTGAGCTTTTACGGCTGGAGCAAGTACGCCGCCGAAAAAGCCGTGGTGCATTCCGGCATCCGCTGGGCCATTGCCCGCACGGTGCTGGTGTACGGCATCGCGCACGACATGAGCCGGAGCAACATTATTCTATGGGTAAAAAAATCGCTGGAAGAAGGCAAGTCCATCAAGGTAGTAACCGACCAGTGGCGCACGCCTACCCTGGCCGAAGACCTGGCCACGGGCTGCTTCCTGCTGGCCGACCAGGAAGCCGAAGGTACCTTTAATATTTCGGGCAAGGACCTGCTCACACCCTACGAAATGGCCATAATGACGGCCGACTACTTCGGGTTGGATAAAAGCCTCATTGCCCAGGCCGACTCAAGTACCTTCACACAGCCTGCCCGCCGTCCCGCCCGGACGGGCTTTATCCTGGATAAATCCTACCGGGTACTTGGCTACCAGCCGCACAGCTTCCAGGAAGGCATCGCGCTGCTGGCCGAGCAAATCAAGGCTTAGTACTTCTTTACGCTTTCCAAAAAACCAAAAGGCCTGCCCACGCAATGGGGCAGGCCTTTTGTTCGGTGTGGATCTTTCGTAAGGTACTAGGTTTCGATCAGACCGGGTTCGGGGGCAAAAATGGTGTCTTCGCCCAGGAAGTGCTCAATGTGGTGCGCACGGTCTTCGGTTTTATACAAGATCCCTTCCAGCAGGGCCTTGGTACCGTAGTCACCTAGCTCAAAGGCCCGACCGATGGTCTTACGCAGCTCAATGGCAATTTTCTTTTCCGCTTCCATGTCATTCTGCAAGCTTTCCCGAATCCGGAAGACACCCTCCGGCTCGTGCTCCACGTAGGAGAGCTTATACACGTTTTCGGGGTGGCAGGTAGGCGCTACGCCCATGACGGTTAGCCGCTCGGCGATTTTGTCGTACTGCTCGTGTACCTCCGTGTAGTTGGCCTCAAAAAAGAGGTGCAGGTCCCGAAACTGCGGGCCTTCTACCAGCCAGTGGTGCTTGTGGTACTGCTGATACAGCGTAATGAACGACGACAGGTGCCGATCCAGTTCTTTAGCCATTTTAGTGGCCGTATCTTTGGACAAACCAATCGGGTTGCCTTCGTATTCTTTTTGTTCTCTAAGCTTTTCCATGGTAGTCAACTCCTAATGTTGTTTTAATAATACCCTCCGTTGAAAAAGCTATTCCGTGGAGCCAAACCGGGCTCATGAGCGCTATGCGGGGAATTGAAAGGAATCTTTTCTACAACCTGAGCAGAATTTGGTCTACCTTCGCAGCCACAATTTTACCTACTTTTTTACGTACTTACTATGGCTTGGTACCATACGTTTTTTGAAGGTCTTCCGCAGCAAGCCTGGAAGCAGAATCAGGACGAAGAGCATACCGACTGGGAGGTCGATTTCCTGGTCGATGTGCTGGAGCTGGCTCCCGCCGACCGGGTACTTGACGTCCTGGCGGGCTACGGGCGCCACGCTTTGCCGCTGGCGCGCTTGGGGTACCTGCTCCGCTGCGTGGATATATCGGAAGAATACTGCGAAGAACTACGGCAGGCCGCCCAAGCCGAGCAACTACCCCTGGAGGTACTTCAGGGCGACTTCCTGCAAACGCCCCTGCCCGAAGGTACCTACCCGGCGGCCTACTGCCTGGGCAATAGCTTTAGCTTTTTTCCGCGGGAAGAGATGCAGGCTTTCCTGAACCAGATCGGCCGGGCGCTGGCTCCGGGCGGGCGCTTCGTGGCGCACACGCAGCAACTGGCCGAAAGCGTGTTCCCGCACTTTCAGGAGCGGAGCTGGATGCCCGTGGGCGAGGACATACAGTACTTGTCGCAGAACGAGTACCTGCCGCTGGAGGGCTACATCGAATCGCATCTCACCTACGTGCGCGGTGCCGAACGAACCACCCGCACCATTCGGCAGTACGTGTTCACGCTGGCGGAGCTCACGGCCATGCTCAAGCAGGCTGGGCTCACCGTCCTCGAAACCTTCAGCAGCCTTGAAGGCGATGCCTTCACCCTGGGCGATGAGCAGCTTTATTTATTGGCCATCAAAGAGTAAGAAGTTCTTTAAGCTGCAACATTGTCTTTCCGGCTGCAACCCCATCGGCCTTGAGGTTTTGTAGCAAGAATATTCTAAGAAGCTGATCCGTGCCGCTTGTTAGGACTCGGCGGGGCTGCTCCCTTCGAGGGGCCCGCGGCAGCGGCAATCGTATTGTTTATTGCTTAATTAAACGATTGTCGGTATTGTAAAGGAGTCAGCTTGGTCTTGTTCTTGAACAACCGGCTGAACGATTGGGGAAAATCAAAACCCAGTCGGAAGCCAATTTCACTAATAGTTAAATCCGTTTGCGTGAGGAGTTCTTTGGCCTTTTCGATGACGTAGCGATGAATGTGCTGCTGGGTGTTTTGACCCGTGTACGTTTTCAGAAGGTCGCTTAAATAGCTATCCGAGTAATTCAGCTTTTCGGCCAGATAGGAGACTGAAGGTAACCCCTTGCTTAGGGCCTTATCATGGGAAAAGTAATCGGATAAGACGGCTTCCAACCGGATCAGTACATCATGGCTAATGGGCTTTCGGGTCATAAACTGCCGACCGTAAAATCGCTGGGCATAACTCAACAGCAGGTCAAGATGAGCCATCAGCACCGCTTCGGAATACAGATCAATCCGGGCGTTAAGTTCATCACGAAGCATCGTCATCACCGAAATCATCATCGTTTCTTCCTGATCGGACAAGTGAAGTGCCTCATGAACGGTATAGTCGAAAAACCCATACTGCTTGATTCGCTGGCCGAGCGGGTGCCCTCGGATGAAGTCGGGATGAAACACCACACACCAGCCGCTTGGTTTGTGGTCGTCGGTAATATTGCTCGTTACTTGGCCGGGTGCAGTGCCAAACAGGACGCCTTCGTCGAAATCACAGTAGCCCTGTCCGTAGCGTACTTTACCCGTTACATTGCGTTTGAGCGAGATGCAAAACAGGTCAAGCACAAGCGTTTGCGGGCGGGTGTCGGCTCGCGTATGATCCATGTCATCGAAATTGAACACGCTGATCAAGGGATGCACCGGTTTGGGTAATCCAAGGATCCGGTGTTGTTCCGAAATGGAAGGGATCAGATAAGGTGATGACTTTTTCATATATTGAAACTAAATAGCAGTCAGGATTTAAGCCCTGACTGCATACGTGGTTACTGATCGATGGCTTGCATGCCCGCCTGATCATACCGATCACCCGTCAGGGTTCCTAGCGGGATAATCGCTTCCAGACGTGCCAAGTCTTCCTCAGTAAGCCGGATTTGGGTAGCCCCGATGTTTTCTTCCAGGTATTTCCGACGTTTGGTGCCGGGGATCGGCACCACGCCTTTCGCCAGCACCCAGGCCAGGGCCAGTTGTGACGTGGTGACCTGCTTGTTAACCGCCATGGTCTGAATCTCGGCAAGCAGTTCCAGGTTCTTATAAAACTGCTCACCCTGAAAGCGGGGTATAGAACGCCTGAAATCAGCGGCGTCCAGATCGTCCGGACTTTTTAATTCGCCCGTAATAAAGCCGCGGCCAAGGGGTGAATAGGCCACAAAGCCAATGCCTAGGTCATCGAGTGTCTGCAAAATACCGGCTTCTTCCGCGCTGCGTTCGAAAAGCGAATATTCGGTTTGGACAGCCGTAAGGGGATGGATCGCATGGGCCCGCCTGATTGTCTCGGAAGACACTTCTGACAAGCCAATGTAACGGACCTTCCCTTCCTTGACTAACTCGGACATCGCTTCCACGGTTTCTTCAATGGGGATTGTCGGATCCAGGCGATGCAGATAATACAGATCCATGTAGTCCGTGCCCAAGTTTTTTAACGATCGTTCGGCGGCTTTCCTGACATAGGCCTTGTCGGCTCGGAATTGCCAGGTTATCTGACCGGCATCATCAATTTCCCAACCAAATTTGGTGGCAATAAGGTAGTCGTCCCGTCGGCCTTTGATCGCTCTGGCGATCAATTGTTCGTTGATCAAGGGCCCGTATAGATCCGCCGTATCCAGAAAGTTACCCCCCAATTCGCGGGAGCGATGAATCGTTGCAATAGCCTCCGCTTCGTCCGCTTTCCCATAAATATCCATGTGAGCCATCGCTGTCATACCCATGCAGCCCAGACCAAGTGCAGGTACCACGAGTCCCTGGCTCCCTAATTTTACCTGTTTCATACGATAATTGTTTTGGTTGACCCTGCAAAAGTAGGGAAGCGCTGCGGGTGCCGATTAACCGTTTTCGGGAGGATTGTATCCGAATTCAGGATACCAGACCTTTAGGGGGCACTCAGAGAGAAACGGCCGTTGACTACATCGGTAGCTTGTTAGTATAAAATCAAGGATTACGCGACGATATTGTTGTACGAGAAGTAGGGAATTTTCTTCCTTACTGCGCCCGTTGTTTCTCGGATGCACCCACATCTTTGTTCCGGTAGCCGGATTGTTTCAATCGGCCCATCTGATACGATATCGAAAACCGAACGTAGTGGGTATTGTACTTTCTGCCGTACAGGATGTCGGTTGTACCTAGCCGGTACGCTCCGGCGGCCCGTACCTGGTGAAAAAGATCGTTGACTTCAAGATTGCAGGTTAATGCATCTTTGAGAAACTTCTTCTCAAGGCTAAAATTCACCGAAGACTGTGCTTCCCGTAAATAAATGCCATCTTGTTTTTCGCTTTGGTACCATGCCATTGCGTACAGCGTGATCCATTTACCTACGTTAAAGCGGTTCTGAGAATAGAGGTAATAGTAAGGCTGGTTAGCCCTTCTGGCAAAAATCCCCGTATCGTCGATGACATTGTTGTAGCTCATGCTCGCCGTGTTGGTCGAGTTCCACCACCTTGTGCTGACCGTTTTGCTGATCGAAGCAAAGTAGGCATCTTCTTTACGGATATTGGAGAGTCGCAGAATATACACGCGCGGGTCATCCTCCGCCTGAAAGGCACCGCCGCTGATCAGATTCAGGGTATGGTTGTAGCCGGTTTTTATACTCCAGCTATGTAGGGCAGCACCAAGCTCGAAAGCGTGCACTTGGGCGGGTTGAAGGCTGGGGTTCCCCTGAATGGACGTGAAGCTGTCCTGATAAATAACAAATGGGTTGAGCGATTGGTAGGAAGGGCGGTTGATGCGGGAGGAATAGGTAAAGTAGGCGTTCACACTCTCGGAAAATTTCGCGGTCAGCGAAGCATTGGGAAAGACATTACCATACCGATCGGTGAGGGCGGCCTCCTCTTCCATACGGGTCAGCAACGTATAGTTGGTCCATTCTGCCCGCATGCCTAAGCTATAGTCCCATCCTTTTCTGATGCGGCCCCGAAAATTAACGTATCCGGCAGGTACTCGCTCGGTGTAGTCAAAATCGCTTGATAGCTGGTCGTCCTTTGTTGCCGTTCCGTTTTTGTCGATATTCAGGAAAGTGGTAAACGAGTAATTGTTTACGTAAGCCAGCTTGCCGCCCGCTTCCAGGGTGCCCCCCCTTTTTAAAGCCTTCGTGTAATCGGCCTGGATGCTCAGGATACGGATGTTGCCTTCTCCCACGTTGTTGATTAACGTGGTATTCTTCGTATTTGCCACGGTTGCCGACTGGCGGATGTCGTTGTTGAAATCGTGCCGGTATGACGCGTACTGCCCCCCAACGAACAGGTTTGCCCCCAACGTATCGATAGTCCAGACGTAGTTGGCATTGAGGGTGTTGTCCAACGACAACTCATCCCAGGCCAACGTGCTCGTGTAAAGCCCGGTTTCGTGGTCGATGATGGTATTGGCGCTCAGTTGGTCGCCACCCAGTTTTTCGTAAGCCCCGGTGTACTGAAGAGATAAGTAACTGTTTCGGTTCCGGTCGTATTGAAGGCCCAGGCCATAGTTGGAGTAGTTGTCGTACTTGTATCGCCAGTCGGTGGTGAGCTCGGAGCTAAAAAGATCGTGCGGCGCGTTTCGGACCCGGGTCGTTGTTAATATCATACGGTCGTTACCTACCTGCAAACCATAATTGCCGTTTACCGACCAGGCTCCCTTGGTATAGCTGAGGTCGGTATTGGTTCGGTTATCATACCCGGCAAACGTACTGTACGAATAGTAGTTTTTAAGCACAGCCTGAACACCCTCGTTTTCATTACGCCTGGTAATGATGTTGATGACCGCCTGGCCCTGGGCGTCGTAGCGAGGGCCGGGATTGCTAATGATTTCGATCCTGACCACCTGGGTGGGCGAAAGGGTGGACAGCTGGTCGTTCGACACCCGGACTCCGTTTATAAAAAGGATGGCGGCCCCCTTGCCGAAAATACCGATCTGGCCCTCGGCATCGTACACCACACCGGGAGACCGGCTCAGTATCTCATCAACCGACGTACTGGTGGCAAGGGGGGTGTTTTCGATATTTATTTCAATCGATCCATCGCTTCTTCCCCGTACCAGGGGTGCCTTGGCCATCACGACCACTTCGTTCAATGCGTTGGCTGCCGCCCGCAGTACGATATTCCCTGCATCCACCTGGGTACTGTCTTCGTACAGAAGGGTTAAGTAGGTATCCTGAAATCCAAGGGAAGTAATTTTTAGAAGTACTTGTTGCTGATTTAACCCGGAGAGTTCAAAGTGGCCTTCCAGAAAAGAGGTTCCCTTGATAAGGCTGGAATCTTGGGGATTGATGATGATCGCGTTACCCAAAACGGCTTCTCCCCCCGTATCGATAACATAGCCCTTTACGGAGGTAATGGTTTGGGCGTTAGAACAGAGGCTGCAAGCGAAGAGGCAGGCAGCGAGGAAGATGGTCAGACGGCTTGTCATAGGACTTGTGTAAACGGCGAATAATCAGTACGACCGCAAAAGAACCCATGAAAGTCTTCGCGCAAGCGAAAAGTAGATCAATCGCCACTTTGGGCAGCCAGCGGAGGTTTGAGCGGGGAAAGAGGGTTTTCATCCACGCAAATGGCCTGTCTGACACCTTGCATGGTTCCATTGACTACTTTTGTTTAGTACCGTCTTATTTGTCGTTACCTTGCTACATCGCAATGAACCACCTAGTAAGCTTATACCATCGATGGGACACCCCTTTACTCAGGAACCTGGTTTTCTGGGCGGTGATCTATTTATTTCACCTCATTACGACCAACCAGGCGTTTTACAGCAACGCTACGCATCTGGTGGGGGCCATGTCCCTCATCACGTTGCTCCAAATCGGAGTCGCCTACACCACACTCTACGGACTGATTCCCTATTTTCTGAACAAAAAGCGTTTTTTGGTCTTTGCCATTTTGCTGATCGTACTACTATGCTTTGCGGCGGCTGGCTACCACGCGGCCAATTACTACTACTTTGAACCCACTTACCCTCAATCCTACGCAACACGTTTTGAGGCATTTGGCTACCAATCCATGTTCGAACGGATTACCGATATTCCCCTCACCGCCAGCAAAACCATTTTTTTATTCTCACCTACCGTTCTGCTGCTGCTCTTTCAGTTTTACCGTGACCAGCAGCGCCTTTCGGAAATCAACGAGCAGAAAAAGACGGCCGAACTCACTGCCTTGAAGCACCAGCTAAATCCTCATTGTCTATTCAATACGCTGAATAACGTGTATGCTCTGGCTGTCAAAAAATCAGATAAAACGCCCGAGGTTATCAGTAAATTATCGGATATCTTAGACTATGTCTTGTACCGGTGTAACGAAGATTACGTACCACTGGGGAAGGAAGTAGAGCTGATCGAAAACTACCTAACCTTGGAGAAAATACGCTACGGAAAGCGGGTTGCTATTACATTTAATCCATCTTATGGACAGGATGTTCGGATCGCCCCTTTGTTACTATTGACTTTTGTAGAAAATGCCTTCAAGCATGGCGTCAGCCAGGAGATCAACCAGGCACGTATTGACATCAAGTTACATGCGCATAAAAACACCATTGCCTTTTCTATCAACAATACCATCCCGGCCGACGCAGCCCAGGATCGCGAAGCAAAACCGGCAATTGGCCTGATCAATGTCAGAAAGCAACTGGAACTGTTATATCCCAACGCGCATCAACTGCAATTGGACGAGGCGATGGATGCCTATAGGGTTACTCTAGAACTGAAAACACCATGACCTACACCTGCCTGATTGTCGATGACGAAGAACTCGCCCGCGAGTTGATTGCCACCCATTTGAATAAGCTGGCGGAATTCGAAGTCGTAGACACTTGTGCTAATGCCCTGGAAGCCAGAAAAGTTTTACAGCAGACACCCGTGGATCTGCTTTTTTTAGACATCGAAATGCCCTTGATGAAGGGGACCGATTTTTTCAAGAACCTGCATCACAAACCCAGCGTTATTTTCACTACGGCGTACCGGGACTACGCGCTCGACGGGTTCAATTTGAACGCCGTAGATTACCTACTGAAACCGATTACCTTCGAGCGCTTGTTTCAGGCCACCGAAAAATTCCTGAGTCAGCAACCCGACATACTTCCTGATTTTCCCAGAGGACATAAGAAAGAATATATTTTCATTCCAAAGAACCGAAAACAGGTAAAATTATTACTGGACTCCATTTTGTTTATTGAAAGCTTCAAAGACTATATCACCATTCATACGCTCGAAGAAAAGCACTCTATTAAATACAGCATCTCTTCCTTTCAGAAATTGCTAGACGATCGTTTTCTCCGTATTCACCGATCCTACATCGTTCATGTACATAAAGTCACGGCCTATACGAAGCAGGACGTAGAAATTGAAAAACATGAAATCCCAATTGGTGAGCAATACCGCTCATTGGTGCAACAATACTTTGAGCATTGAATGCCAGTCAACGATTAATACCTCATAGTCCTGCGTGAAGGGCAAGGGACTCATCGCCCCTCTCTTTCACGCACTTAAATAATGAAACAACGCAAAGTGTAATGTACTTTCCCCAAAAGTACCCCCATGCCCCGAGCCCTCTGCCCCTTGCTAAAAGTACCCTCTGCCACTCAGTGGGGTAGTTTGGGGCGAAGGTACCCGTAGGTCCAGGTACCCAGGATGGCGCTGAGCAGCGTCACGACCACGGCCAGGTACCCGCTGCCGATCTGGGCGAAGAGCGGACCCGGACAAGCCCCCGTGATGGCCCACCCCAGCCCGAAAAGTACCCCACCGTAGATTTGTCCGCGGTTGAAGGTCTTGGGCGTCAGATGAACGGACTCGCCGCTCAGGGTTTTGATGTTGAATTTCTTGATCAAAAAGATGGAGAGCATGCCTACCGCCACCGCCGAGCCAATGACTCCGTACATGTGGAAGGAATCCAGACGAAACATTTCCTGAATCCGAAACCAGGAGATGATCTCGGCTTTAACAAACACAATCCCGAAAAGTACCCCCACGAGAAGGTACTTGAGGTTCGCCACCGGTCCTTCCGGCTGCGCCTGCTCGTTAGGAGCGTCACAAACAAATTCTTCCGCCAGGGTCGCGTTTAGCTCCAGGTCTTTTTCAATTTTATTCATAGCGTTCAGAGATTTTATAGGTACTTTTAAAAGTCCCCCTCTACTGAAAGAAAGGGGACTTTTAGGAGAAGGGACCGTGCGTTGAAGTTCAGGACCGTCCCAAAAAGCGCACTAACTAAGCAAGTCCCCCTCTACTAAAAGGAGAGGGGGATTTAGGGGGCGAGGTTCAGCAGCCACGGCAACAGCACATGGGTACCTACAAAGCCGCCCACCATGAAGCAAATCGTGGCCACCAGCGACGGCCACTGGAGGTTGGAGAGCCCCATGATGGCGTGGCCCGAAGTACAGCCCCCGGCGTAGCGGGTTCCAAACCCCACCAAAAAGCCCCCCAGCACGAAGAAGATCAGCCCCGTAGGAGTGAAGATATTCTCCACGGTGAAAATATCGGCGGGCATAAGGCCCGAAAAATCACGGATGCCCAAGGCCGATAATTCGGCGCGGGTACTTTCGGCTACCACCAGGTCGGCGGGGTTAGCCAGGAAGTACGTAGCGATGAATCCGCCGAGCAGGATACCCAGCACGAAGAACAGATTCCAGACTTCCTTCCGCCAGTTGTACGTAAAGAACGGAATATCGGCCGGGAAACAAGCTGCGCAGATATGCCGCAGCGACGACGAAATCCCGAAGGATTTGTTACCCAGCAGCAACAGCGCGGGCACCGTAAGGCCAATGAGCGGCCCGGCCACGTACCAGGGCCAGGGCTCGCGGATCAGTTCGAGTAAATTCATGCTTGATCAATGGGTGTTTGTTAATCCAACTTACTCAACTTTTCTGAAGGGTGGTGGGGCACACAAAGTTCGTACGGGGTACTTCGGTTTGAGCAATAGCCCCAAAGCCACCCGCCACGTCCACGATTTGCTCAAAGCCGCGCGCTTTCAGAATGGAGGCGGCGATCATGGAGCGGTACCCACCGGCGCAGTGCAGGTACAAAGTACCCCTGCGGGAGTATTCGGCCATCTGCTCACTGATGAAATCGAGCGGTAGGTTTATCGCCCCCTCGACGTGTTCGGCTTCAAACTCACCCGGCTTGCGCACGTCTACGACCACGCCGTCCAGGCCCGTCTGGTACTTTTGGGCAAACGTCGACGCCGAAATCGACGGCAGTGAATCGACCTCCTTGCCCGCCTGCTGCCAGGCTTCGAAGCCACCCGCCAGGTACCCCAGCGTGAAGTCGTAGCCCACGCGCGCCAACCGCGTAATCACCTCCTCCTCGCGCCCCGGCTCCGTAACGAGCAGCAGCGGCTGCTCCAGGTCAGGTACCAGCGCCCCTACCCAGGGCGCAAAGCTCCCGTCGATGCCAATATTGATGGAGTTGGGAATGAAGCCCTGGGCAAAATCGCGCGCGGCGCGCGTATCCAACACGAGTGCGCCCGTTTCGTTGGCGCCCGCTTCAAATTCCTCCGGGCTCAGCGCCTGCGCTCCGCGCTCAAGTACCTCGTCGAAACTATCGTAGCCTTCCTTGTTGAGCCGGACGTTCTGCGGGAAGTACTTCGGCGGAGCCAGCAGGCCGTCGGTCACTTCCCGGATGAAGTCCTCCTTGGTGAGTCCGGCCCGCAGGGCGTAGTTGAATTTCTTCTGGTTGCCCAGCGTGTCGGAGGTTTCCTTACTCATGTTTTTGCCACAGGCCGAGCCCGCGCCGTGCGCCGGGTACACGATCAGGTCGTCGGGCAAGGTCATGATTTTATTGCGCAGCGAGTCGTACAGGTACCCGGCCAGGTCGTTCATGGTCAGGTCGGTCTTTTGGGCCAGGTCGGGCCGGCCCACGTCGCCGATGAAGAGCGTATCGCCGCTGAAGAGCGCCGTCGGCTTGCCGTTTTCGTCCAGCAGCAAGTAGCATGTACTTTCCAGGGTATGGCCGGGCGTATGCAGTGCCCGGATCGTGACTTCACCAACCCGAAATTCCTCACCGTCGTGCGCGATATGAGCCGCAAAACCCGTTTGGGCGTTAGGGCCGTACACGATGGTCGCGCCGGTTTTCTGGGCCAGGTCCAGGTGACCCGACACGAAGTCGGCGTGGAAGTGGGTCTCAAAGACGTACTTGATCGTGGCCCCGTCCTTTTCGGCGCGTTTGAGGTAGGGCGTTACTTCACGCAGCGGGTCGATCACCGCCGCTTCTCCGGCCGACTCAATGAAATACGCACCCTGCGCCAGGCATCCGGTATAAATTTGTTCAATCTTCATAAGTAGAGAATAAGGTACTTCTTCGGTACAAACCTACGGGAAGCATAACAACACTTTTGTAACGAACGTCACACAAAGCAATTTTTTTTCCCGGTAACATTCCCTTCATCCTGGCTTAATACAAGAGCGGTTACTTTGTGCGTCGTTATTCTCAACCCACTGCCCCGTGTCCCGATTCTTTCCTTTTTACTGGCTGGTAGCCGCCCTGTTGCTGGGGTCGCTCCCCAGCTCAGCCCAGGTACCCAGCTACGTGCTGCTAGAAGGTACCTCCGTAGTGCAAACCAAAAACTACTACCTGCTCACGCTTTTTCAGCAGGTGGATGAGGTAAAACGGCTGCTGGAAAAGGACGCCGAGCTGGCCGAAATGGCCCGCGCGAAACGAACCCAACTGAGCCGCTCCCTCACCGAATGCGAAAAAACGCACACCTGCTTCACGGAGCGCATGAAACTCAGCGAGGCGGAAATCAGCCGCGTCAGCGATCGGCTCAAGCAGCTCTACCAGCCCCAAAACGCCCTGGGAAAGCTGGTGGCGCAGCATCTGGTGCCATCGGGTACGTACATTCTATTCGGCAAGGTACCTTCCGCCGAGCTGCTGGTGAAGGCTTGGGAGCAAGACGCCCGCGGCCTCAACTACGCCCTGGGCGTGTACGCCGAAGGCCAAAAACCCCACTACCCCAACATCGACTCCATCAGCTACCTCCCGCGCGGCCGCCGGTACTTTGACCTCGTGTATACCGCCACCGAAGCCATTGCCGACGAAAGCCAAAAGGCGACGCTCTTCTTCGAGCCCACGCTCAACGCCGCGCTGCGTTTTCTGGAAATCAACCACCGTTCCGAAGCCGCCGACTTCGAGCCCATGACGGCCACGGTAAACAAAGCCGCCTACGACCGCCTGAAAAGTACCTCCTGGGACAAGTACCCCTACTCGCTCATTCTGGTGCCGGGCTCCGGACCCAGCGAGCCGCAGGTAGCGCTGAGCGGCATTGGCTTGCTCCGTTGCCGCACGGCCGCGCTGAGGTACTTTGAGGGAATGGCGCCTTTCATCATGGTGTCGGGCGGGCGGGTACATCCCTACCAGACGCCCTACTCCGAAGCCTACGAAATGAAAAAGTACCTCGTCGAAACGATGAAAGTACCCGAGAGCGCCATCCTGATGGAACCCCACGCCCGACACACCACCACCAACCTTCGCAACTGCGCCCGGCTGATCTACCGCTACGGCCTGCCGTTCGACAAGCCCTACCTCATTTCTACGTCCAAGTCGCAAAGTTTTTATATTTCAAGCTCCACGTTCGAAGAACGCTGCCAAAAGGAACTACTCCACCTACCCTACCGGCCGGGCAAGCGCCTCTCCAACACCGAAACCGAGTACTACCCCGTACTGGGCGCCCTGCACAGTAATCCGTTCGAGCCTCTGGACCCCTAAACTACCCGCATCATCGCCATGTTTGCCAAATCAACCGCCGTCCTGCTTCTTTCACTAAGTACCCTGGCGCTTACTACCTTCGTGCCCGCCGTGCAGCTTCAGCGCTCGGTCACCATCGACTCGCTCGGGGCCTGCCAGGGGGTGGCCTACCTCAACAAGCGGGTGTACCTCTACGGCGACCGCGAGGTGGGTATGATCCGGGAATACCGCCCGCAGGGCGACAGCCTGGCCTACACGCGGCGGGAGGTCAAGCTCACCATCGACGGGCAGGACGTGATCAACCACCCCACCGGCCTGGCCTACCACCCCGGCCAGCCTACTTTCATCGGCAACAGCATCCGGCTCAACCCGGAAGGTACCCTGTGGAAAGCGGTGATTTACGCCGTAGACTGGGAAGGGCTGTTGAAAATGGGTACGTTGGACGGCAACCTGCGGCAAACCATCGACGACGACGCCTGCATCCAGGGTACCCGGCCCGAATACGTGCAGTACCGGGGCAAGCCTTACGTCGCCACGGCCGACTACGGCAACCGCGCCAACGAAGTGCGGCTCTACGACCCGGAGGCACTCCGCCAGGCCAAGCGTACGAGCGAAAAAGGGGTACTTTTCAAGAAATTCAGCTGCGGAGCCTGGGTCCAAAACCTTCATTGGATTCCCGAAAAGAACATCCTGGTGCTGATCCAGAACCAGATCGAAGGCCGCCGCTGGCGCTTCACCTACCTGGACTTTCCGAAGTCCGTCGAGACGGGCCAGGCGGTGGTGCTCCAGATCGTAGACCTGGCCCCCACCGACGAACTGGAGGGCTTCGCGCTGGTAGGTACCTCAGAACGAGGGATTGCCGTATCATCGGCCCGAAGAAACAACGTGCACTTCACTAAACACTCCTGGTAAAGTACCAAAACAAAACAACCCTTTTACTGGCATTCAAAAGTACCCCTTCCCGCCCCTTTACCCATTGATAATGGTTCGTTAACATTTGGTTACTTTTTGCTTAATACCACTCAGGTACCTTTGAGGTTTCATTTTCAAAAATAACCCGAGAAGTATGAAGGGTACTACTTGGTTAATTCCGGGCGCTTTGGCGTCCCTTTAACGGAAGACGAACCCTCCATTCCTCTTTTATTTATTATCCAAAAAATACAACTAATCAATCGCTTCCCATGAAAGGTAATTTTACCAAAATCCGGGCACTGATGGTACCGCTCCTGGTCGTACTACTTGGTGCCGCCACGCAAGCCCTGGGTACCGCCAGGGGTACTTTTGAGACGCTGCGCCAAATCACGGGTACCGTCACCGACGAGAGCAACCAGCCCCTGCCGGGTGTGAGTATCATCGAAAAAAATACCCGCAAAGGTACCGTCACCGACCAGAACGGGCGCTACGCGCTGGAAGTGGCCGAGGGCAGCGTACTGACGTTTTCGTTCATTGGGTTCATCACACAGGAAATCTCCGTGACCACCCAAAGTACCCTGAACGTGCAGCTCAAAGAAAACGTCAGTATGCTCGAAGAGGTGGTGGCCGTAGGGTACCAAACCATGCGAAAAAGCGACCTGACGGGGGCCATTTCCAGCGTGAAAGCCAAGGAACTAAACCTCACCGCCCCGACCGTAGGCCAAAGCCTGGTGGGAAAAGTAGCCGGGGTGCAGATCGCGCAGGTGAGCGGCGCACCCTACGTGGGGACCAAGATCCGGGTGCGGGGTGTGGGCTCCATCAACGCCAGCTCCGATCCACTGTACGTGATCGACGGCTACCCGGCGGGTAACGACGTGTTCATCAACCCCAACGACATTGAGTCCATCGACATTCTGAAAGACGCCGCCTCGGCGGCCATCTACGGCTCGCGCGCGGCCGGTGGCGTGGTGCTGATCACGACCAAGCGTGGCAAAGAAGGCAAAGGCCGCCTGGAATACGACTACATGTTTGGGGTACATCAGCTCAGCAAAAAAGTAGATCTGATGAACGCCGAGGAATTTGCGCAGCTGGTCATCGACGCCCGCAACGGTACCTACCGCGACCTGGTCGTGAACGCCGGTAAGCCCTGGAACGACGCCATGTACTCCCACGACAACCCCACCCGCATCGCCAACGTAGGCAACGCCTCTGCGGTAAGCATCCCGACCTACCTCTACGACTTCCCCACCCAAACGATGATCAAGCCCCAGTACGACACCGACTGGCAGGATGCGCTCTACCGCAATGCGCCCGTACACCGGCACAACCTGGCTTTTTCGGGAGGTACCCAGGACGTACGCTACGCCCTGAGCGGCGGTTTTCAGAACCAGGAAGGGATTATCCTGAGTACGGGCCAGCGGCGCATCAACTTCCGCGGCAACGTCGATGCCAACATCAATAAGAAACTGCGCGTGGGCGTGAACCTGGCCCTTACGTCGTCGGACAACCGCGAGGTACAGGAAGGCCGCTTCAACCAGGGGCCCATCCTGGGCGCGCTGGTGTACATGCCGTTCTTCCGGGCCTACAACGAAGACGGTACTTTGGCCAAGTACGAGGCGGCTTCGCAGCAGGCGGCTTACGGCTTCCAGAGCATCGAAAACCCCGTAGCCCTGGCTACCGAGACGAAGATCACGCGCAAAGGCCTGCGGGGTACTTACAACGGCCATGCTACCTACGAAATCCTGCCCGGTCTGGCGGCGAAAGTTAACCTGGGTATGCAGACCTACAACGAAAAGTACGAATACTACCTACCCACCAGCCTGAGCAGCGGGGCCAACCCGCCCGGTTCGCCCCAGGCCATTGCTGCCGCCCGCGCCACGGCCCAGACCCTCGCGCAGCAGGACCAACTGGCGGAGTTTACCTTGAACTACCGAAAACAACTGGGCAAGCACAGCGCCGACCTGCTGGCGGGTTACACCGCCCAGCAAACCACCAGCGACGTCATCAGCGTGTCGGCGCAGGGGTTCCAGAACGACCGCATTCCCGAAATTACGGGCAAAGGGGCCGATCCGGCGCACTTTTTCATGAACTCGGGTACGGGTAAATCGACCCACACGCTGCTGTCTTACCTGGCGCGCGCCGTGTACCAGTACGATAACCGCTACTTCCTCACGGGTTCCTTCCGGACCGACGGCTCCTCGCGCTTCGGTCCGCTCAACCGCTGGGGGTACTTTCCGTCGGTGTCGGCGGGGTGGAATATTTCCAATGAATCCTTCTACGCTGGTTTGCTCGGCACAGCCTCGACCATGAAGCTGCGCGCCAGCTGGGGTTTGAGCGGCAATAACAACATCGGGAACTACAACCACGAGCAGGTGATGGCCAACCCCGGCGGGGTCGTTTTTGGAACCAACACCATTGCTACGGCCATGTGGTCGGGCAACCTCCGGGACCAGAACCTGGGCTGGGAGTCCACCTCGCAGTACAACGTGGGCCTGGATCTGGGTCTTTTCAACGACCGCTTGCAGGTGATTTCTAACTTCTACCTCAGTAACTCCTTCAACCTGCTTTTCAACCAGTCGATCTCGGCCGTGTCGGGTGCTTCGACCATGCTGACTAACCTGCGCGACTCCAAGGTGCAGAACAAGGGCTTCGACCTGCAACTTGACGGCCGGGTGATTTCCTCGCGCGACTTCAACCTGAACCTAAGCGGAAATTTCAGCCTCAACCGCAACAAGGTACTTGACATGGGTGGGGCCAGTACCATCCGCTCCACCGGCGCGGAGCGCTCCTACGTAACGCACGTCACGCAGACGGGCCAGCCCATCGGGATGTTCTACGGCTTCAAGGTGATGGGCATGGTGCGGGAGTCGGATCTGGCCAACATCGCCCTCGACAACGAAAACTTCAACGCCGCCACGCAGTCTTTCCCCGCGGGCTACGTGCTGAAAGGCCCGGCGCGCTCGGCGGCGTCGAGCAATCCGCTCAAACCCGGTGACCTGTACTTTGAGGACGTCAACGGCGACGGTATTGTCAACGACGAAGACAAGCGCGTGATCGGCAACCCGCACCCCAAGTTTACCTACGGACTGTCTTTGACCATGAGCTACAAGAACTTTGATTTCAGCGCCGCCTTCAACGGCTCCTACGGCAACCAGGTACTTGACGGACAGGATTACTACATCTACAACCTGGAAGGCTCCGGCAACCAGTATTCCAAGGTCAACGAGCGCTACCGCTCCGAAGCCGAGCCCGGCAACGGCTGGGTGTACCGCGCCGCCCGCGGAGGTACCCAAAGCAACAGCACCCGCCTCTCGACTTTCTACCTGCAAGATGGTTCGTTCTTCCGCTGCACCAACCTCACGCTGGGCTATACGCTGCCCGGCGGCCTGCGGGCCCTGGGCCTGAGCAACCTGCGCCTCTACGCCAGCGTGGACAACGCCTTTACCTTCAGCAAGTACCTGGGCTACAACCCCGAGGTGGATTACAACAACGGCGCGAACCTCACGCCCGGCGTCGACTACGGCAAGTACCCACTGGTGCGCGGCTTCAATCTGGGAGCCAAAGTGGTTTTCTGATAAGTACCTGACTAAGTATTCAAGATCTTTATATAAAGTAAAAATGAAAACGAAATTGATAAAGGTAGTTTCCGTGGTAGCTCTGCTGGCGCTGAGCGCGTGCAGCAGCGACTTCCTGGAGCAGTACGATCCGAACGCGATCTCGACGTCCCAGTTTTTCAAAACCGAAAACGACGTACTGCTCGCCCTGAATGGCGCTTATCAGTCGCTACGGAGCTCCAACACCATCGGCGAAAACAGCGCCCTCTTTACCGACGAGCGCTCCGACGACGCCGGCCGCAACGACAACCAGTCCAACGCCGGGGAGCCCTTCCAGTTCAACGATTTTTCGCTGCTGCCCAGCAACACCTACCTGCGCAGCCACTGGCTGGCTATGTACGAGTCCATTACGCGCTGCAACGCCGTTTTGTCTAATATTGATAATATCCCGTTTAGCAATCCCGAAACCAAGGCGCAGTACGCCGCCGAGGCCAAATTCATCCGGGCGCTGATCTACTTTCACCTGGTGCGCAAGTGGGGCGATGTACCCCTGGTAACTACCCAGCTCCGTACCGCCGACGAAGTAACGGCCAACACCTTCCGCGAAAAACAGGAGGTGGTGTACCAGCAAATCGTGGCGGATCTGAAGGAGGTAGCCAGCAGCCCGCTGCCCAACCGCCAAACCGGTGCCAACGTGGGGCGGGTGTCTAAAACCGCCGGGAACGCCCTGCTGGGCCAGGTGTACCTTACCATGGCCACCACCCTCGATGCCGCCAACCGCACCAACTACCTCAACGAAGCCAAAAACTACCTCACCGCCGCCTACGGGATGCGTACCTTCGGCAGCCTGAAGGAAATCCCCTACGCCGATGTCTTCGATGTAGCCAAGAAGGCCACCAACCAGGAGGTGATTTTTCAGATCGTGAACCGCCAGGGCGACGTCAACTACTCTTCATCCATTGCCGCCAACCAGCAGGCCAAGGGCGAGACCATCAACTCCCTCAAACCCGGTACGGGCGTGGGCGCGCGGGTTTCGCTGGATCTGGTGAAGGAGTACGAAGCGGGCGATTTGCGCAAGACCTTTTCGGTGAAGTACGCCGAAGATCCCGCCGTGAAAGATTGGTTCATCACCAAGTTTCGGGACGTGAGCGCGGCGGCCGGTACCAACGGCTTCGGCGGCAACGACTGGATTCTACTCCGTTTTGCCGACGTCATCCTGATGCTGGCCGAGGTACACATGTACCTGGGCGAGGAAACCAAGGCCATCGAGTACCTGGATATGGTGCGGGAGCGCGCTCAGCTGCCCAAATACGCCGTGGCCATCACCGACCTAACCTACCGCAGCAAGTACCCCAGCCTGAAGCTGGCGATTTTGCACGAGCGGCGGGTGGAGCTGGCCTTTGAGCGCCACCGCTGGTACGACCTGCTCCGGTTCTTCAACACCGACGAGTTGGTGAGCTACTTCCGGGCCAAAAACCAGGCCGACTACGGTACCGCCCGCCTGGCCAACTTCACCCGTAAAGACCGCTACTACCCCATTCCGTTCGACGAAAACAAGCTCGACCCCGCGCGCATGTACCAGAACGACGGCTACTAACACCGGGGCTCATCTACCTTTTTTTACTCCACTTTATTGACATCGTATTGCTCTTTTATGGAAATCGGCGGGGAAGTTCCCCGCCGATTTTTTATTTATGGTGCTTACAAAAGGGGTACTTTATACCTTCACCAGCTTCCAGCGGCCGCGCCGGAAAACCAGGATGGCCAGAATGGCCAGAATGGATTCTCCAATGGGTACCGACGCAAATACCCCCACGGGCCCCCACTCCAGCACCAATGCCAGTAGGTAAGCGACGGGGATCTCGATCAGCCAGAAACAAATCAGGTTGAGGTAGATCGGCGTACGCGTATCACCGGCACCGTTAATGGCCTGGACCACCACCATGCCGTAGGCGTAGAAGCCGTACCCCAGGCAAAGTACCCTAAGGGCCATAACCCCCGTATCCACTACGGCCGGAAGCGGACTGAACCAGGCGATGATCGTCTCGGCCATGGTGAAGAAAAGTACCGCCAGCGTAACCAGGAACACCATGTTGTAGAGGGCTGCTCGCCATACTGAGGTCTCGGCGCGGTCGGGCTGCTGGGCGCCCAGGTTTTGGCCTACCAGGGTAGCGGCGGCGTTGGCCATGCCCCAGGCGGGTAGCAGCGTGAAAATGATCACCCGGATGGCAATGGTGTAGCCCGCCACCACGTCGCTGCCAAACTCCGCCAGGATGCGCGTCAGGAAAATCCAGCTGGCCGAGGCAATCAAAAACTGCCCCGTACCACCCGCTCCGATGCTGATGATGTTTCGGATCACGTCCCAGGCCGGCCTAAAGTCGGGCCACTGGATGGTGACGGCTTTCTTGTTGGCAAAGAGGTAGTAGAGCTGGTAGCCCACGCCCACGGTGCGCCCCAGCGTAGTAGCCACGGCCGCCCCCGTGACGCCCATTTCGGGAAAGACGCTCAATCCAAAAATAAAAAGCGGGTCCAGGACGATGTTCAGGCCGTTGGCGATCCAGAGTGAGCGCATCGCCGCCGACGCCGCCCCGGCCCCCCGAAGTGCCCCGCTCAGCGAGTACAGCAGCACAATCACCGGACTACTCAGAAATAGGATGCGGGCGTAGGTGGTACCTTCTTCGATCACCCGCTGGTCGGCGCCCATCAGGCGCAGCACGTGCCCGGCACCCAAGGTACCTGCCAGCGCCATGACCAGCGATATCGCCAGCGAAATTAGGATCACCTGCCCAATGGCCCGCCCCGCCTCCTCGGGGTTGCCCTCGCCCACGCGCCGGGCTACTACCGCCGTGGCAGCCGTGCTAAGGCCTATGGCCACGGAATACACCAGCGTGATCACCGACTCGGTGAGGCCTACGGTAGCTACGGCTTCGGTACTGACTTTGGAAACAAAAAAGACGTCTACCACCGCAAAGAGCGACTCCATGACCATCTCCAGGATCATGGGAACGGAAAGAAGAAAAATAGCGCGATTGATGCTGCCCTGGGTATAGGTTTGCTCCGAGCCATCCAAGGACATACGAAGCAGCTTAAGCCACTTTTTCATGATAAAAAAGAGAAATTACGTAGAAAGAAAAGGAAGACGGGTCCGGTACGTTTTGGGTAACGGAGCAGGGACCAACGTGGGAAGGCCGTTTAAGGCCGAGAGGCTTTATTAAGCCAGAGCGAGCACAAACATGGGCGTAGAAATTTTGACAAAACTAAAAAACTCCTCGTATATTCTGCGAAGGTTCCGTTTTTTTTCTCAAAAAAATTCAATGTGAACTCCCTTTTCGAAAATTTCCCCTGAACTTTTACGCCCCTGTTTCGGTTAAAAATCTACCCTTTTCCGGGTAGCAGGCACCTGCCCAAGGTACCTGTAATTTTAGTACCGATTCCGACACCGCATGATCGATAAATCAAAAATGAATTCCACCGCCAAGCAGCAGGAGACTGCCGTGCTGGTGGCCGTAAGTACCCAGCGGCAAACCGCCGAAAAAACGCAGGAGTACCTTGACGAGCTGGCTTTTCTGGCCAGTACGCTGGGTGTAAAAACGCTCCATACTTTTACCCAAAAACTCGAATGCCCCGACCTACGAACCTACGTAGGCAAAGGGCGGCTGGAGGATATAAAAGCCTTTGTGACGGACAATCCCGTGGACATGATCATCTTTGACGATGACCTTTCGCCCTCGCAGGTACGGAATCTGGAAGGTACTTTTAAAGAGGAAGAAATAAAAGTACTGGATCGTAGCCTCCTGATCCTGAACATCTTTGCCATGCGCGCCCAAACGGCCCAGGCCAAAACCCAGGTGGAGCTGGCGCAGTACCAGTACATGTACCCGCGCCTGACCCGCATGTGGACGCACTTGAGCCGCATCAAGGCGGGCGTGGGGATGCGCGGACCGGGGGAGAAAGAGCTCGAAACCGACCGCCGGATTGTGCAGGATCGGATGAGCCTTCTGAAAGACAAGCTCGAGAAATTCGACAAGCAGAGCATTACCCGCCGCAAGGAGCGCAACCGGCTCGTGCGCGTAGCGCTGGTGGGCTATACCAACGTAGGTAAATCCACGCTGATGCGCCGCCTGGCCAAGGCGGACGTCTTTGCCGAAAATAAGCTCTTTGCCACCGTAGACTCTACCGTGCGCAAGGTGACCGTCGAGAACATCCCGTTCCTGCTTACCGACACGGTCGGGTTTATTCGTAAACTACCTACTACGCTCATTGAGTCGTTTAAATCCACGCTCGACGAGGTGCGCGAGGCCGACATCCTGCTGCACGTGGTGGATATTTCGCACCCTTCGTTTGAGGAGCACATCGAGGTAGTCAATACCACGTTGCAGGAAATCGGGGCCGCCGACAAGCCCGTCATTTTGGTATTTAACAAAATAGATTTGTACCAGCAAGCCGCCGAGGCGGGTCTGTGGGACGAAGAAACGGAGCCCGCACAGCCTGTGGACGTACTTCCCACCGAAACGCTCATCGAGCAGCTCAAACGCAGCTACATTGCCCAGAAAGCCGACCACGTGGTGTTTATCTCGGCTGAGCAAAAGGAAAACCTCAACGACCTGCGGGACCATCTGGCCGAGCTTGTGAAGGACAAACACTTCCGGATCTACCCCAACTGGGAGAACATCCAGCTCACCGATCTCGACTGGGACGCGTAGGGATTTGGTAGAAAAAGGAAAATTGTAGAAATTCGCACACCTTTCGGTTGGTCTTCGGCCCCGGAAGGTGTCTTTTTTATAATTAGGTACCTTGACAGGTACTTTCTCCACCACCTTCACCACGACCCCGTAGTTCAACGGATAGAATAGAAGTTTCCTAAACTTTAGATATGGGTTCGATTCCCGTCGGGGTCACAAAATTGACATCAGTTGATACAAATTGCTACAAAAAGGGCTAGTAGAGGCCCTTTTTGGTCGTTTCGGAGCTGTATCCATATCAGAATATAGCAAGATATACAACAAAATGTTTCAGGGATGTTTCAGGGGAAATGACATTTGAGCTCGAGCTAGATAACTATAAACGGAAGGATGGTACCCACAACATCCAGATCCGGATCACGGAGAACCGGCGGCTCCGGCGCGTGTCGACGGGCTTCGCCTTACTGCCCCACCAGTGGAACCCGGAAAAAAAACAAGTCCGGAAGTCCCACCCCCACGCTGCCCAGATAAATGCGGCGCTAAAATCGAAGATGCTCGAAATAGAGCAAACCCAGCTGAGCGCCCAGCTACGAAGTACCCGGATCTCGTCCGGAGACATGCAAAAAAAGTTGCGGGGCGTGTCGCTTACCGAAAATTTTTTCGAGTTCGCCGACCGCCGGATCGCGCGCCTGAAAAGCCCGTCCACCCGGAAGGCCCAGACCTCCGTCGTCGATAAGCTCGAAACCTATTGCAGCAAGCGGGCGCTCTACTTCGAAGACATTACCTACGACTTCATCCTGGACTACCAAAAGTACCTTCGGAGCCTGGGCAACAGCACCAATACCGTACACGCCAACATGAAAACCATCAAGGCCATCTACAACGAGGCCCTGAACGCCGGGATGTTTCGCGCGGACAACAACCCCTGGCGGGTAGTGAAGCTTAAGAAAGCGATTTCGAAGCGGGCCAAGCTGAACGAGGAGCAGATCCTGGCGCTGGATACCATGGAAGGCCTGAGCGGGAACATGCTGCACGCCCGGAATTTCTTCATGCTGGCTTTTTTCCTGCAAGGGATGCGGGCCAGCGACCTGCTCCAGCTCCGCTGGACCAACATCCGGAACGGCCGCTGTGAGTACCGGGCATCGAAGACGGAAAAAACCCGATCGAAAAAAATAGTAGCCCGGGCGCAGGAAATCCTGGAGCACTACCAGCCCATGAAGCGGGGAGCCGATGACTATATTTTTCCATTTCTGAAAAAATACAAGCCCAAGGACTATACCGAAGATCGCTGGCGGGAGGTGCTCGACGCCAAGATCTCGATCGTGAACAACAACCTGAAGAAGGTAGCCGCCCGGCTAGGGCTCCCTTCGATCAGTACTCACGTGGCCCGGCATAGCTTCGCGGACATTGCCCTCCGGAGGTCGGGCGGGAACCTCAATGCCGTGTCCGGTGCCCTGGATCACTCCAGCCCCAGCGTCACCATCAACTACATCAACGCCGCCTCCAAAGCCGAAAACGACGACCTGGTGGACGTCGTTTTCAGGGTACCGGAGAAGGAGTAACTGTTATTTCAGGAGGTTTTTGGGCAGGGGTAAATTCCCGCCGTCGATCCATTCGGTATCTTCATCGGCCCAATATTCCTCCAAGCGCTTCTTGAAAAAATCAAGATTATCTACTTTTTCGTTGGCGCAGTTGAGCTCAGGGATCTGCTCTCCGTCCTGATCCAGCACCATGAAGCCCCGCAGTCCCCAAGGATTCGTAATTATTTTTTTAACGCGTTGAAATTTCATATTTTTCTTATTCAATAGTTCCAAAAAGATGTTCGTATAGTTTCACTACACCAGCAATAATTTTCCGCTTACCATTGAGCGTAGCGTTGAAGCTCTGTACTGACGAGTAGCCAAACCACCCGGCTATATCCTTATCAATGAGCTTGTGCTTCGCCTTGATGATCTTGTATTTCTGCTCGTCAGTCATGTCAGGAATGTTAGTTAGAGCAAATATATACAAGTTATTGGAAGAACGGGTGATCGACCAATGACAGGGCTGACTCCAGACTATCAGCCCGAATGTAGGTCTGGAAGGATTGCTCGGTGGTATGGCCCGTGATTTTCCGAATTTTCATGCTGGGCACACCCGCCAGAAACGCATTAGTGGCGAAGCTACGCCGGGCGGTATGGGAGCTTACCAGCTCGTACTTGGGTCGTACCACGGCGTGTTTTTTCCCTCCTTTCGTGTAGCGCTCCACCACCTCCGTCGTCAGCCCAGCCTGCTTACAGATTTCCTTGATAAACCGGTTATAGAGCTGGATCGACATCATTCCCCCAAAGTCCCAGTTGCGCCGTTCCAGGATCTCCAGCATTATTTTCGAGATGGGTATCACCACGTCCTGGTCCGTTTTTTGGGTTGTTATTCGGAAAAAGAGCCGATCCTGTACCTGGATGACATAGAGCCGGGGTTCTTTCAGCAACCGACGCATGTCCGAAAAGCGTAGCCCGCAGTGGCATTGCAGCACGAAGGCATCCCGGATTCGGGTTCGACCCCAATTGTACCTGCTTTGGAGGAGTTTGTGTATTTCCTCCGGACCAACGAATACTTTGGTCGTGAGCTCATTGCTCAATTTGAAATCGTCGGCCGGGAAGAAAATGCGTTCGGCTTTGCAGTGCTTCCGCTGAAAGGTCTTCAGCTTACCCAGCGTACTGGAAATGGTGTTTTTTCGGAGATCCAGAAATATTAAGTAGTCCCGGAAGCCTTCATACCAGGTTTCGTCCATCTCGTCCGGATAGACCACCTTGTCACCGATGAACCTGACAGCATGGTTGTAGATCGTCTCGTAGGAGCCAATGGAGCGCGGCGAAAGCAGGTCCCCATGGATCGACTTCACGATACCGGTTTTCATGCCGATCAGCCGTTCCTGGTAGAAGTCCAGGAACGGGCGATTATTATTTTCGGAGGCCATTAGATTACTACCGTCTCCGGGTCGGCGGTATCGTTGAGCTCCAGGAACCGCCACACGGCCAGCGTGGCCAGGGCGTCGGCCAGGGCTCCGTGAGGGGTACCTATCCATTCGTACCTAACGTGCTCCGCTGCCAGTATCAGCTTGTGCCGTTTCCATTCACCTGGGCGCTTCGGATCTGGTACACCCATATACTCAGAAAAGCGATTCATGCAGCAGATTACCTCACTACCTTCCAGGGACGAAATGGGTAAGAATCGCGTATCGAAATCGGCTCCGTACATCACTACCCTTTGGCCTTGCAGTAGAACTTCCAACACCGGCGTAAGGTCTGCCATTGTAGGG
This sequence comes from Rhabdobacter roseus, assembly GCF_014202275.1. Lineage (GTDB taxonomy): Bacteria > Bacteroidota > Bacteroidia > Cytophagales > Spirosomataceae > Rhabdobacter > Rhabdobacter roseus. Next base: position 643,781 of record NZ_JACHGF010000003.1, read on the forward strand.
AAGGTACCTTGAAAAATGAATTCTGGGGTAATGCCGTTCGTTTCCATCGCTTTGGGCCATTCGGTATGGCGTTCAGGGCGGATGTAGGTATCCAGGATTACTTGGCCGTCCTGGTCGACGATCGCGATCGAGAGCGCTTCGTCTTCAGGCGTAACCCCGGTGGTTTCGGTGTCGAGCACCAGGTACTTCGTTTTTTTATCTATCTTTGCCATTGATTGTAAATTTAAGAGGTTTATGATCAACTTTTGCCCCGGGTCGCCCGCCAGCGCCCGGGGCTTTTTGGTTACTTCGTTAGTTCTTCAAGGCTAATTGCCCCCATCATATACTTCATCACATCCATTTTTTTGGAGGCCTCGGTAGCATCCGCAAAATTGATGAGCTCGCCGTTTCTTACTACATAGAAGTAGCGGTACTCGTTTTTCCAGCTGCCGCCCTCGCGGGCCTCCAGGATCTCTCCCTCCTTCGCCGTAAAGGTACCTGCTACCTGTACAGCGCCTTTTTTTCCATAGCTCATGGGCAGGCCAATAAATTCCCGATCCAGCTTATTATCCGCAATTCCCACAATACGGGCAATGTATGGCTTACCGTGCTTACGGGTGTCGCACACGCCACTATCCCAGCTCAAGGTGTAAGTAGGAGTATTGGGTACTTCGGGAGCAGGATCTTCACTGGCCGGGCGTGAGCCAATTTCTGCATCGATGGCTTTGCGGAGCGAAAGCAAGTCGGTAACACTGAGCTCGGATATTTTTGACAAGTCAATGTTCAGTTTTTTTACGGCCGCTTTGGCCTGGGCCCATACGGCCCGAAGAGCTTCGGAGAGCGTTTGGCCGGCCTGGCGTACGAGCGCCCAGGCATCGTTCATGATTTGGGAAAGGTTGTAAGCGGAAGTGGTTACGGTTAACATGATTGTAAGAAATTTGAGGTTTATGGTCCGGCCCGCCAGCCGGGTTGATCAACCGATCAACAGTACAAATGTATATGCTATAACTAATATATGCAAGCTATGGCAAATATTTTTTTCAATAAAATAAAAAAACCCCCGCCAGCAAAGCCAGCGGGGGTTTGACACTATTTGTCAATTAAACATATCAGGTCGCTTTCGCGGCCCCAACATGATACTCTTTCGCTCTTACCATGCGAATATTGTTCAGGTCTTCTATCACCATTGTATCTTCGGCCGGGATCACGCCTCGCTTGATCCAGTTACTTACCGTCTCAGTGTTTTTGATGCCGAAGCGCTTGCAGTACTCTTTGATCGTTACCCATTCGGTAAGGTCTACCACTTCGCCCTGAGCGATCAGGTACTTCTGAGCCTCTTTAATGGTACTATCAGCCTGGCTCATCAGGTTCAGGATTTCGGTCCTTAATTCTTCTTTCGTTTTCATAAGCAATGATTGGGTTAGGGGGGAGGGCCGAAGCCCTCCCCATTTTTTAATCTTTCTTTTCTTCTAATCGTTGGATCAGTTTTGTGAGGGTACTGATCTGGTCCAGGATCTGGTTAATTTCTTCCTCCGTCAGTACCTCCGACTGATCCCGCAGGGACTGCCTAAGGGCGGCTCTCAGCATTTTGAGTTGAAATAAATTCATCTTTCTGATATGTTTAATTGACTCCATAAAGATAGCGCTTGTTATGTTACATAACAAGCGCTATCAACGTTTTTTTTGAAAAAAAAACTACATCGCCGTCTCCTGCCTGATATGATTCAGGTACGCCTGGGTTTCTTCCACCGTCCGGTAGTTCAGCTGCGTACTGATAGCCCCCGACAGCATGGCCATCCGGAGCGAGCGGGTTTCTTCGATGTGCATCATCATCAGGCTCTCGAGGGCGGCGGTGGAGGTACCACCTTCGGTACCGGCTGCGCCCTGGGCCACGGCTTGGCTGGGCTTGGTGCCGCTGAGCCGCCACTGCTCCATCTGGGCCACGGTGGCCGCCATTACGGGGTCCTTGAGCATGTCGTTCGGGATGACGTACTCCTGCTTGTACTTCTCGCCCGCGATGTAGCTGCGGCCGCCCAGGTCGAAGAGCGTAGGCCGGTTCACGTAGCCCGCGGGCTGGGTCGAAACGTGCAGGCTGGCCATGTCGGTGTAGCCACCTTTCTCCCGGCCCGGCATGAAAGACTGGATCGTCTGCCCGGCAATGGTACCTATGCTAATACCAGCGCGTATCTTGGCCGCTACCACCAGGGGCGTCGATATAGCCTGGCCGCCGGGTATAGCCGCGTAGGCCAGCTTGATGGCCGCGATCTCCCGTTGGGTCTTCACGATGATATCCGAGATGGCCATGGCCTTCTCGAACACAAAAAGCCCCTTGTGAATGGCGCTCGACTCCTTGAAGAACCCTTTCAGCGTCGATACGCCTTCCGTCAGGGCTTCCCGCTTGGCGTCGGCCAGCTCAAACTCCGCCGCCTGCATTTCCTGCGCAAATTGTACAGCCGCATCCCGGCGCATTTTGGCGCGCTCAATGTCTTTTTCGGCAATCTGCTGCTCCAGGTCGCTGGTGTCCTCGCCGTAGGCCTGCCGGAGCAGGAAGAGCGAAATCAGGTACCCTTCTTCGGCATCGAGCTTAGCCTGGTGCGCGTCCGGCCCCAGCAGCTCGCCGCTTAGCTCCTGCTTGCCTATTTCGGTGGTCTTTTCGCCGTAGGCTGCCTTCAGCAGAGCTTCGTCGGCTTTTTGCTGCTCTTCCAGCTCCTTATCGCGCTTGGCTTGCTCCTCCTTCGCTTTTTTTTCTTTCTCCTGAGCCGCTTTCTCCTGAGCATGGACCTGCTGCTTGTCGTACTGCTCTTCGGCTTTTTCGTAGTACTTGTGCCGGATGTTCACCAGGGCGTCGGCCTCCATCTGGTTGATCTTCGCGATCTCGTCACTATGCCCTTTCGCTTCGTCGCGCAGCTTGGCGTACTTGTTCCGGGCTATCTGGAGCTCCCGTTCCAAACCGTCGAGCTGGTCGGCCTCCAGCTGCCGCTGGGCATCCAGCTGGCGTTGCCTGCGCTGGTCGGCTTTCTTATCGTCGTCATCATCGCCGCTCCCTGGTGTGTAGGTGGTTGACGTAGTATCGTCCCCCGGTACTTTCGGCTGCTTGTTGTTGCCGGAGGTAGGCTTTTCTGAGGGTAGTTCATAGCCGCGTCGTTTGCGCCGGTCTACCATTTCCAGGTCGTGGAGCTCCCCCTGCTGGGCCTTGATCTGTGCCTGGATCTGGGCTTGCTCGTTCCGCATGCTCTGGCGCTCGGCGTCGGTTAGGTTGCGCTTTCCCCGCTGCCCCATGCCCAGGTCTACATCCTCGTAGCCCCGGTTGAGCACGTTTTGCAGGTGCGCGGCCCGGCCTCCCAGCATCTGCGTTTCGGTTCGCAGCGTTTCGATCCGGCTCTGGCGCATGGTCTCCAGCAGCTTTTTCTGCTCTTCGGTATACAGCCTTACCTTTTCCTTATTAATGTCCAGCGCCCGGCCGTAGGCATCGAACTCCGTAACGGCCGCGGGCACCAGGTCCGCGATGGCGTCCAGGACCTTATTAAGTTCCTCCTGCTCTTCTTTCGTTAGGGTAGTTTTGGCCTTCAGCTCGTCGAAGCGCTTCAGCAACGGGGGTAGCTTGCTTTCGGCCCGGGCTACCTTATCCATTTGCGCGCTCAGCTGTTCCAGCTGTTCGCCGGTACCGGAGATCATGCCCGTAACCTTCCCGAAGGATTCTACCAGAGCCATTCCTACCAACGCAATCGACTCCAGGAAGCTATCGGCTTTTTTCTTCAGCTTGTCGATAACCGCCGCCGCGTTGTTATTTTTTTTCTCGAATTCGCCCAGGACGCTGTTGCTCTCCCCGATCGCTTTCGTGGCCAGCCCTACCTGATCCGCCAGCATTTCACCGTTGGCGCCGATCTTCATCATCACCTCACTAGCCCCGGAGCCTTCCAGCTTCAGGTCGGAGAGGATCTTGGCAAACGTGGTAGCCTGGGCGCCGCTCGTCTTCGCCCCCTGAGCCACCTTCACAAAAGCCCCAAAAAGATCGGTATTCAGCAGCTGTTCAAACTCCTTCGTCGACATCCCGGCTACCTTGGCAAAGCCCTCGACGTCGTTGAGCATTTTTTGCAAGATGGTGTTCACGGCGGTGGATCCGCGCTCGGCCGTCACGTTCAGGTTTTCGAGCGTGGCAGAAAGCCCCAGTACCTGGCCAGACGTGAATCCGAGCGGAATGGCCACCCCACCGATCCGGCTGCCGAAGTCGGCCAGGCCTTTCCCACTGGCCGCGCCGGAGGCCTCGAGTACGTTCATGGCGTTCCCGATGTGCAGCAGGTCTTCGCCGATATTGTCGCTTTTTATATCGGAGAAGATATTCCGCATCTTTAGCACGCTTTCGCTCAGGTCTTCCACGCTGTCGAACTGGTCGCCCAGGGCCACGTTGAGCTTGTCGGCGCTATCCACAAAGCCCTGCATCTCTTCCTTGGCCACGCCGAAGCGCCCGCCCGACTCCGCCATTTTGCGCAGATCCTCGTTCAGCGTGCGGGTGTCGATCTTGCCCAGCTCACTATTCAGCTCCTTTACCTCCTGCTTTGACATGTCGGCGGCCTTGGCCACGTCGGCGAACGAATCGCTCACGGCGTATACCTTATCCTTCACCAGGCTACCCAGCTGCATGAGCTGATCCGTCAGGTACGTCACGGCCGTACCACCCAGGAAACCCACGAAGACATCCTTCCAACCTGCCTTCAAGTTTTTCCCGGCCGCAGTAAGGTCGTTCACGCGGGTTTTGCTGCTGTGCAGCTCCTCGTTGACGGTCTTCACCTGCCGGGCTTTTTCGGCGTAAGCCTTGGCGAAGTCGGCGTCGCTCTGGCCTTCTGCCTGCTTGAGGTTATGGAGCTCTTTGGTGAGTTGCTTGGCGGCATTCTCCATGTCCTTCATGCTCACCTGGGCTTTTTTGCCGTCCACGATCAGCTGTACCGTCGACTTCGCCAGGGCGCTCTGGGCGCTCGTCACTTCCTTGATCCGCTCGGCCTCGTGGTGGTAGGCCACGCCTACCTTTTCTACCTCCTGCGCCTTTTTGGCGTAGGCCTTGGCAAAGTCGGCGTCGCTCTGGCCTTCAGCCTGCTTCATGTTGCGCAGCTCCTTCCGGACCTGCTGAAGGGCGGTACCCAGTTCCTTCAGGGAGGCCTTGCCCGCTTCGCCATCGATGACGAGCTGTACGACCGATTTTTGGGGTGTGTTTCCCATGGTAATTAGAATTCAAGGGGGATTTGTCCGGAGGGTAGATTCTGCGCCAGGTTTTCCTGCACGGCGCGGGCCACGTCGCGCGCGGCCACTTCGGCCAGGCGGTGGCGCTCGCGGCCCCACACCTGGCTAAACCAGGGCTTCGGCCTGCGGGTGATCCTGCCGGGGCTGCGGCCGTCGGTGAGCGCCCGGCCGGTCTGGCGCTCAATGAGCGTGATGCCCCGCCCTACACCCATGTCCGCAAAGCGGCCGTAGAAGTTGAACCGGATCTCGCCCGTCACCTTGCCGGTACCCTTCGTGATCCGGGATTTGAAAGATTCGTACAGATCGCCCTCATGCCGGACATCCAGCTGCCAAATGCTCTTTTGGTATTTCTCCGTAGAGAATTTCACAAAATCGCGCATGGTACCTTCCAGTACCTGGTCCAGCACCATTTCCGGTAGTTGGTTATTGGGGAGGTCGGGAATCACACGCTCCGTGCTGCCCAGCGCCTTGGAGCGCTTGGCGCGGCTGAGTACCCCTTTCGTTATGGCCATAGTAAAAAAATGATCAGGCTGCGAGATACACAGCCTGATCTGGATAGTGAAGGAAAGATGCAGGGGTAAATAGGCGTAGGCAGGTACTTTACTTAAGGTTTCGAATCAACTACACCTATTTATCCAAAACATGAAAAAGCTTTTCTTCTGCCTATGTATCCTGGTCAGCGCCCCTCTGTTGGCCCAGGAGCCGGTCACCTACCAGGAAGTAGTTACCGCTGAAAAACTAACCCAGGCCCAGATCCTGGAAAAGGCCAACCAGTGGGCCGTCAAGGCCTTCAAGGATTACCAGAAAACCATCCAGTACCGCGACACGTCGCAAGTAGTGCTCAACGGCGCGCTCAGCCATGTTACTACGGTTGGGTCCGGACTCACCGCGGCGGTGGTACCCCGCAACTACACCTACCAACTTACGGTAGAAGCCAAGCCCGGCCGGTACCGGCTCTCGATTAATAACATCACGGTTTCGACCCCGCAGGCGGGCCTGACGGCCGCCCTGCCTACCCGCCAGGCCGTACTCGACGCCCATAACGCGACGGGCGGCGGCAAACGGATGAAGGAGAACCTGATCAAGAGCACCAACGACGAGTACGACTACCTGGACGCGTACTTCAAGGGGGTACTTTCTTCCATTCAGAAGCACGTCGCCGACAGCAAGGACGACTGGTAAGCCCGCTACCGCGGAATTATATTTGGCACCGGCACCAGGTACCAGCTCCCAAAACAAAATTAAGTTTTGGGAACTGATCTACAAGGCCACATAGCCCGCGCCCGGCAGCAGCAGGTAGTCCAGGGTCGTGATCACGTCCCCGTTGGCATCCTCGGTATGGTCTTCGTAGCGGATGGCCACGCGCGGGCGGCGGTACTCGTGGCCCGATACCTGCGCCGTGATGGTGGCCATGGAGGTAGATCCACCCCAGGGCGACAGGATCCCGGACGTTTCTTCGTAGGTCACCGGCAGGTTCGACGGGTTGGCGGGGAGCGTCTTGCCCGCGTCAGCCCAGACCCGGATCACCACGTCGGCGTAGGTAATGTCCGCGGCCGCGCTGTTGATGTACTCGTAGTTTTCCAGTAGCAGCTCTACGTAGAATTCCTCCGTGCTCGGCCGGTTGGGTACCGCATCCGGAGGGAGCAGTACCAGCAAGGAAGCCTTGACCGGGATCTGCCCCCGCCAACCTGGTAGCGATACGTTCAGGCGCTGCACCAGGTACCTGGTCAGCACGCTGTTTTCACCCCGGATCAGCTGGGGCTCGTACATCCGGAGCGCCCGCAGCTGCCGGAGCGGCAGCAGCAGCTCGTACCGGATCTGCCGGGCGTTGGCCTGGAAAAAATAGTACGGCAGCGTGAGCTTGCGGTACACGCTGTCGTTCTGCTCCGGATCCAGGCTCCAGTCCCCTATTTTTTCCTGGAAATAATTCCGGCTTATGCTCGTGCCCAGGGGGTACTGCTGGTTGTCGGCCGCGCGGTGGAAGCCGCGGTAGCTCAGGAGCCGCAGCCCAAACTCATTCTTGTGCTTGTAGCCGGTGCTGAAGTAGTCGCTCAGCCCGCGGTAGATGCCCGAGTTCAGATTGCCCTTCATGCGCGCGCTGGGCACGTACCAGTTTACGTTGTTGCCCTCGCTGTTGGGCACGCGCTGCATGGCCAGGGTACCTATGCTGCACTTCACTTCTTTCTGCGCCTGCTTGATCTTCGTTGTGACGGGGTTGGTGTCCTTGTAGATTTCGTCCAGGTTATCCTGGTACGAAAGTACCGAGTACCCCTTCTCGTCGGGGATCTCGTTGTCGTAGCCTTTCAGCACGAAGGGAGACAGGTCCTGGGCGGGGGCGCGCTGGATGGTATCCAGCAGCTCGAAGCGCGCTTCCAGGGTACCGGAGTCGAAGTAGATCCCCACGCCCAGGTCGTCTCGCAGGGCTTTCAAAAAATCCGTAATGGGCAAGTAAGGCACGTGCAGGCCCAGGTTGATCCGCACCCCACCGGGGGGCGGCGTCCGGATGGCGCTGTCGATGGTCTGGGTATTGTCTACCGTCCAGGTACGTACCTCCGGGTGTTGCAGGAAGGTACCTACCGCCCGGTACCCAAACAGCGCACAGACGCGCTCAATGACGTACGTAAGGTACAGGTAAGGCACCACGTGAAAGCCGCGCGGATATACGCCGAACACGGAGCCCGTCGTGAAGTCGGTGACGAAATCCTGGCCATTCCAGGCGTTCAGGTACTGGCTGTAGTAGTAGAACTGCACGTCGGGGGCTTCGCTTTGCTTCGGGGCAAAGAGCGGGCTGTAGACCGGAAAAAACGTAACGGGGAAAGTACCCGGCGCGGCCTGGGCAATGGCCTTCATGCGCGCGCGGATGTCCGTGGCGTTGTTGCACAGCCAGAAGCGCTCCGTGAACGCCTCGTGCAGGTACCGGCCCTTCACCCGGCTGGCCAGCTCGCCGGAGTCGATCTTGAGGTACCCGCTGGCTCCGTCGCGCTGGACGCGGTAGCTGAGCGTGCAGCGGCTGAGCGGCATCCCGTTCAGGGCCACGGCCACCTTCACGTCGCGCGGGCGGGTTTCGGGCAGGTACGAGTACCCTAGGAAGCGCTTGTTGTTATCCGACAACGGAAAGCTCACGGGATAACTAAAGGTACCCGGCAGCTCCTCGCCACTACCCAGCAGCCAGTTGTTGTACTCGATTTCGACGGCCGTATCCGGGTCGAGATCGAGGAGCAGGTTGGCTTCGTTGCGGATTTCTAGCATACTATTCAATTTTCAAGCTCACATCCGCCAGCTCATAATCAGCATCATCGCGCATTATGGAAAAGGTGAAGGTCGTATCCCCGGCCGCCAAATCGAACTCAAAAACCGCCTCCGTCCAGTGCAACCCAATCAGCTCCCGGAAGGTGGCATTGTTGGTGCCCTTCACGATATGCAGCCTCACGTTGGCGTTGTCGTAGGTGTCCAGCGTAATGGGCGCACTACCCGGAAAAGGTTGGTTGTAGTCGAAGATCGGCGGGTTCCGGCGCGCAATCACCTTCAGCTGCGCCTTCCGTTTGTAGGCGGCGGCGGAGAAGGTAACCGTCTGCGAGGGGTAGTTGCCCGCGCTGACGGGCACCACCTGGGTAATCCCCGTGGGCCGGGCCCCGTCGGTCGGCACGAAGGGTGCCAGCGCCCCGGTCACGGTCCAGCCGGTGGTACCTGCGTTGAAATTGCGGGTAGTGAGCAGCTCCGACGTCCGCAGCTCCTGGGGCAGGGGTCGGGCGTAGTAGTCCTTGCCTTCCACGCCCGTAAACTCCAGGTAGGGAGCCGCTAAGTTGAACCCACCCACCTGGTGCAGCAGTACCGATACCTTGTCATACTCCAGGTAGTCCTGCAAATTGGTCAGGGTCACAAAGCCTGCCTGGTTGGCCACGGCGTCCCACTGGTTCAAGATCCGGTTGAACAGGTAGACCGTAGCGGTGGTGCTACCCACAAAGAGCCGCAGCTTCTTTGTAGTCGCCGCCGTGGCGTTGATCACGAACTCAAGCAGGGCGTAGTCCGGCATGGCTAGCGTGCTGCCCAGCATCAGGTCCAGGTACTCGCCCACGGTCTGGATGCGCCCGGTGGGCAACGCATACCAGGTCGGTAGGGCATCGTAGTAGTTCTGCTTGTCGGTGGCAATGGCCCGTTGGGTAACCAGGATCTCCTTGAACTTCCTGGCCCGCTCCACGGGGTCTGTGTACCGCAGATCAGCCACCGTGGCCACGGCCACCGCGTCACGCTTGCGGTATATCTTGATACCCCATTTGGGTCTGGGAAGGGATTTTAGGTAGGGCAACAAATTAGCCCAAAACAACGTGCAGGTGCGAGGGCCGGGGTGCGACCCTTCCCAGAACGGCGCGTAGTCACTCCCCCGCAGGTAGCGCGTTTTCTCGTAGACATCCGCAAAGATAGCCCCCTCCTGAGCCGCCACCTGGCTGAGCACGGCCTGCACCAGCGCGCCCCCGTTGGCCCCGTTGATGTTGTGGTACTCCGTACAAATCACCGGACGGTAGCCCAGGGCTTTCACGGCCGCCATTACCTTTTTCAGGTTCACCACGTAGTTGTTGAGCTGATCGGTGCTATTGATCACGCCCTTATTGTTATCGTTGGTGAAGCTGATCAGGAAGGCGTACCCGCCTCCCGTAAAGGATTTAATGCCCACACCTTTGTAGGTAGGATCGTTATTCTTAATCCGCGTCAGGATGAAATCATAATCATCGCCGGACTTGGCGTAGTTCTCCACGTTCCAGTCCGAGTACATCGACAGCACGGCCAGGTAGCTTTTGCCCACCAGGGTGGAGTAGCTCTCCGAGTAGGAGTCCCCGATCACCAGTACCCGCTCCACGTCCATCAGACCGATCCGCCGCCCGGCGTCGGGTAGCGTAGCCTGCGGCTGCGACAGCTCAAAGGTTTTGATTTTTGTTAGAATGTTTCTTTCCGGATAGAACGGTACGTAATCGGTAGCCGCGTTGCCCGCTTCGAACTGGAAGCTATCCAGATTCAGGGCGCTGATCGAGATCCGCACAAAAGCTACCCCGGCCGGAATGGTAACCGCCTTGGTCCAGGCATCATAACCTCCCGCCACGAATACCTTACTGGCATTGTAGAAGGCTATGTGGCGCATACCATCGCCTAACCCCGAAGAGCCTGCTTGTACGATAGCTCCTTTCCCGTAGTAGCTGCCTGGGGCTACGGGAAGGTAATCTGAATAAGCATATTGGGCATTGGATGTTACAGTTCCGGTGCCCCCGTGAATAAAAAAACCAATAGTCGCGGCGCTCTGATCGAAAAGATTCTTCGAAGCCGGAACTGTCTCATGGATTAGGTCGCCATCACCCAGCTTGGCGCTCCAGGCTGTCTTTTCTGCGTCGGTCACCAGGCGGTGAGTCGTGTCCTGCTTCACAGCTTCCGCAGGCACCAAGGTACTTCCCAGCGTTTTCTGGCTGTAGGGTACGTAGCTGCTGGCCGCATTGCCCGCCTCGAACTGGAAGGTATCCGCATTGCCAACCGTGATCGAAATGCGCACAAAGGCTACCCCTTCGGGCACCATAACCGTCTTGGTCCAGGCATCGTAGCCCCCCGAAACGAACACCTTGCTGGCGTTGTAGAAGGCCACGTGGCGCATCCCATCGCCCACGCCAGTAGCGCCAGGGTGGAAAATGACACCCTTACCGTAGTAGTTGCCGGGCGTGACGGGAATGTAATCCGAATAGGCGTACGAAGCCCCGGCCGTCACCACGCCGGTACCTCCGTGGATAAAATTCCCGCTGGCCGACAGCGTAGCCTGGTTGAACAGGTTCTTGGAGGCCAGGAAGCGCTCTTCCAGGGAGGCAATTTTTCCAGACGAGTCATCGCTGGCGGGGGTGTGAACCCACTTGGTTCCGTTCCAGGTGAATTCGTCGCCGACCTTGGCAGCAATGCTACCGCCGGTGATGGTCGTCGTGCCCGGTACCGAAACCTTATAGAAATCACCCGCGGCCTTGGTAATGGTGCTTAGGTTCGGCGTATTGGTGCCCGCGTTGTACTCATCCTTGAAAACGCGCGCCTGGGTACTTACCGCCAGTGCCTGCTGGTAGATAGCCAGCGTTTCGCTCTTTGCCTGCTGAGTCGCCACCTTATCACCTGCCACCACTTCCTTATCCTGCGAAACCTGGACAGCCAGGGTATTCGCCTCCGTAATCTTCTGCTCTACCAGGACTTTCGCGTCCAGGGCCTGCTGGGCGTAGGTACCGGCCTGAGCGGCCGCGGCCGTGGAGCCCAGCGTGCCCAGGTCTACGATGCCAAGCGTGGCAATGAGCTCCTGGCTGGCGGTCACGAAATTGAGCGTAATATCCTGGGGGTCTATCATCCCGAAAGTCCCGCCCTTGGATACGTACCAGCTCAAAGTACCCCGGCAAAGAGTCCGCTCCACGCCCCCGGCTAGGATCTGCACCAGGGTGAGTTGATACTCACCGGCAGAGAGGGTACTTTTGTCTGGCCCCGTAAGGGCAAAAACCACGCGGGAGTTGGTGATCACGCCGGTTTTTTCCAGCGCTTGCACGCCGGAGGCCCGAAACCGCAGCTTGTATACGTTGCCCGCAATGTTGTCGGCCTGGCCGTCCCGAAAAAAATTATACGCCACCTGGCAGTCGTCGGACTTGATCCGCTCAAAATTGGCTTCAGGTAGCTTAGGGGTACTCGTAAGTGCCATAGTAGGAGGTTAGATTTCGAAGTGAGGGCTGTCGATGAAGCGTTCGTCTTTCGTATTCCAGTTGCGGTTCCAATCCGCTCCCCAGGTTATTTTGGGGTCGAATTCGCGCAGGATCTTAGCGACCTGTAGGAAGAGCCGCGGCGTCCAGTCCAGGTCGCGCTTAGTGCCTTTTTTCACGAAAGCCACGTCGATGGCCTCGCTAGGCGTGCGCTCGTGCTTGGAGCGGCCGGGGGGGGAGTTTGTTACCTTACGCCAGGCTTCTTCCGCATCAATAGGAGCTAGTCCCGCTTTATCCCGGAGCTCATTAATTACGCTCAGGCTTTCGCGCCCCTGGGCGTAGTACGCCCGTTGCTCGATCGCCGAGCGGTATACCTGGCTCAGGAAGGGTACCGGGTCGTCCGGGTGCCGTTGGGCCCATACCCGTAGAAGATGCTCCCAAGCCAGCTGAAGGCGCTTGTGCGCCCGGCGGATGTCGCGGTTGGAGAGTAGCACCGGCGCGGCCGGAGCCTGCACCGGATCCAGAAAAATATCCTGTATATTCATGTTAGGTGGTTGCTTTTTGGGGGATTGGTTTACGCTTCGTCGATTCGTACTTTTCCAAGCGGGAAGAGAGTTCAGTCACTTCCTCCTGTAGTTGCTGGTTGTGCGTTTCCAGCTCCTTGATCCGGCGCTCGTATTTGTTCTCGAGTGCCTCGATACGGGCGTTCTGGCGCTCGATGTGCGCGTTCTGGGCTTCAATGGTTTTTTCCCAGAATGCTACGTCGTGGTTGCGGTTATCGCGCATCCGCTTACCTCGCTCCGAGATCCAACCCACCAGGCCGGTAATCGTGCCGCCAAGCCCGAAAATTCTATCCCAGTTGTCAATAAGGAAATCAAGGAAGGTCATTGCAGAAATAATTAGGGCGGCAAGTTGCCGCCCCGTGCTCAGATTGTGAAGGAAAGTTGCCAGTGCCAGGCTAGCGCTTCCGGATGAGCAGCGCCCAGACCACGATCAGGAAGCCCACCCCCAGCAGCAGTAGGAAAAGGGCGAACAGCGCCAGCGCGATCTGGATCAGGGTACTGTAGTCTTTCTCCACCGCCCGCTCCACCGTGGCCACCGTTTTCTCTTCCTGCTTCGCCTGGCTGCGCTCACCCTGGTCCCGGATCACTTCCCGGATCAGCACCGGCTGGCCAGGTACTTTCGTTTCCAGCACGTGGATCTGCGGGGGGTGGTAGATGGGGCTGTCCAGCCGCACCGGGTACGGCTGGTACTCCCGGATGATTTCCCGGTTCCATTTTTCGGCGCTCTGCTCACTGCGGACGGCCGTGCTGTCGGCCTGGCTCAGCGAGCGCTGGATGGATCGGCAGGAGCTCAGCGCCGTGCAGATCAGAAGTAGGATTAGAAGCTGTTTCATTACAAGTTAATTAAGACCATATGTGCTCCACACCCGCAGACTGTTCCCGTGTAAGTAATACCGTTATTGGTAGGGTGCCGAAACTCAATTGTTTTGGGCGTGTTACCGTTCCGCACATTGAATACCAGGACGCTCATCAGGTTGTCCTTGATACGTGCTCTCACCGTCCAGGTGCCATCGTAGTAGGCATTCAGGATGTCGCTACCGTCAGCCTGCTTATTCACCCAGGTACCGTTGTTAATCCGGTAGTCACAGTAGTAATCTGTACCACCTACTGTTTGTCCGCCCGTTTCAACCCAGGCCCTCAGGCCGAAGTGGGGTACATCGGCCGCATAGGAAGGCATGATGTAGTTGGGGCTGCCCGAGTAGTACGGATAGGGTGCGGTTGACGTTCCGTTGCCCGGATACCAACGATCCTTGCCAGGGGCCCACTCGGAGATGTCCCCTATTCGCTTTTTGTCATCGCTGCTGCTAGCCCAAAAACCCCACTGAATCGAAATCACGCCATACTCATGGGCCAGGATGGGAATGAGCATTTGGATCGCAGGGTCAAGCGGACATTTGTCGCTACGCTCGAAGCGGCCTTCCGGCGTGTAGACGTTATGGGCATAACCAGGCAACCATTCGTGTACGTCGAACCAGAAAAGCCCCGCAAATTTCCCGAGCCGCTCGGCCATGTGCATCTGGTGAATAGCCCCGTAGATATAACTGGCCACGGGATCGACACCACGAAGATTGATGTACAGGTCCATGACGATCAGGTTCGTAAGCCCAAGCGAGTTACCTGGCTTGTACACCGTATTGGGCATATTGGCCGGGTCGGTGGAATAGAGCGCTTTTTTGTTCGCTCTCGCCCCCAAGGTAATGTTGTAGGCATTGTCGTTGGCATTGCCCCAGCGCGCAAAGTAGTTGTGTGCCACCAGGTGCTGCCTGCCCGTCTGTAGCTTTCTGGCGTCATATCGCGGCATAAGGGTACTATAAAAGCCCGTCCACATCGACGACGTCTCGGGTACGTAGTCTTCGCCCTCCATCGTTTCCCCGACCCACACGTCGTGGCGAATGGAGATACTGGATCCTCGGTCGGCGGCTTGCTGGTAACTAGGGATACCATTGGGCCACCAGGGGCCATCTGTCACATTGGGATTCGCCTCGGGAAACAACTCCCGTATCCGGGGTACATCGTTGTACTCGTTGTCGGGGTTAGCGGCGCGGAACGCCGCCCGTTCGTTCTCGGGCATCCATCGTTCAGCCCAGTGTGTCACGCCCTTTTGCAGGATGTGCGCCACCGACCACTTGCTTAGGTTCGGCGTCATGATGTGCGCGTGCCCGGCAGGTAGCGTAATATTGGGGCTTATGTCGGCCCACTCCGAAACTTGCGTTTGTGGCGCATTCCAGTCGGGCGGAACAAGCTCTACGAAAGATATACTAGGCATCCTGCTGATGATTTAAGGGTTTTTCGATCAAAAGCCCTCGCCCCGGCCGCAGATGATACTTCTGGTTGAGCTCAGCGCTTTTCGCCATAAGCGCCTCCATGGATAGCTTGGCATCCAACTCGACTACTTCCAAGAGCTCGTTTCTGAACGAGTCCCAAAACAGATACGTGATCATTTTCATGCTGGTGGTTACTGGTGGTTAATTGAAAAAGAATACAGATACTCCGCCTACGTCGGCATAGTTGAAAAACTGGAAGTTGACCGGCCCGGAGCCCTCGGTACCGTCGCCGATACCTGACGCCCCGATGTTCACACCCATTTTCATCACGCTGCCCGGATTGTTGCTGTTCCAGGGGTAGTTAATAAGCCTGCTTTGTTGCTTCACGAACTCGTTGCCAATCCGGTACCACCACTCCTTTCCGCCCTGCGGCTGTGAGGTGTTATTGTCCGTTAGCAACCACGCGCCCGGAGCACCGGTAATAGTAAGGTCAAGTACATCGGGGCGGCCTTGCGAGGCTACCCGCGGCTGAATACTCACGAACGAAAAGTCGGCCTGCTTGGTAGTGACCAATGTAGCTCCCTGATACGCCCTGAAGGTTACGCGCCAGCGGGTTGAGCTCCGATCTACGCTCCGGGGAGCATTGGGGCCATTGAGGATGGTCCGGTTATTTAATTCGCCCCCTAAGAACGAGGTGAAAAATCCGTATTCTCCTTGTACCGTTCCGGGGTATTGGTACGTGGTGGATTGGATGCTAATCATGCAAGGCTCCCACTGCCCATTCAGAAATTCTTCTAATTGCACCGTAGCCAGGTTGGCCGTGATGGCCCCGAAGTCGCAAAATACATCCCAATCGACGGGCAAGGGGTAGGCCCCGCCCGACGTGGGTACGCTGGGTACTTTCACGATAGCATTGGCCCCGAATCCGGACGTAATGTAGATGCCACTTTGCGGAGCCGCCGCCACCGTGAACGAAGCAGACGATACAATGGACGTACAGCTCTTGCCCTTAACGTCCAGGATATAATTGCCTGGCTGGATCGTGCCGAAGCTCAGCCCCACACCACCGCCCTGGGTAGGCACCAGCTCGGTACCCTCCCGGATGATGTTATTCCCCTGCTTGATGGCCCAGTCGATCCGGGTAGCACTGCTGGGGCTAAGCGTGAAGCCCAGGCCTGTGGCGTTGGCGTAATCAATGCTCTGGATCACCGGCCGTATTCCGCAGGCCTGCACCTGGTCCGTTTTGAGCGAAAAGGAGATCGAGGGTTGAGCCACGACGTCGCCCGTTTTGAAGGCTTTCGGCTCGAATACATATTCGCCAGGCAGGCGGCCGTTGGAGTGGTTACCCGGACCAAATACCCAGTGCGTATCGCCGAAGGTATTCTCCGGTCCCCACTGGTCTATTCCATTGGGTCCGGTAAGCTTGGAGCTCACCTGGTCGAAGGTACCTCCCGACAACTTCATCTGGATATTGAACTTCGGGAGCCAGTCGAATTCCGCTCCGTTGGAAATGGGCCCCTTATCAACGGGCGTACTACCCGACATATCGAAGAGCCGGGCCGTAATGTTGACGGCGTTGTCCGTCAGGGTGAATGCAATGGAAGGCTGAGCCACCACCTGGTCGTCTACGTAGGCGCGGGGCTGAATTATGTAGGCACCCTGGGGCTGGCTGTTGGAGTGCCCGCCCGGTCCGAAAATCCAGTGCTGAGAGCTCCCTACCATGGCACCACCAGGTACGGCGTTTTCGCCATTGGGAATACCCCACTGAAAGGTATCTTCCGGCCCCTCGATGGCCTGCCCAACCTTGTTGTGCTGGCCCGTGACCTTGAAGAGAATGTTGAATTTGGGTAGCCACTTCAGGCTTATCCCGGCCGTGATGTTACCCACGAAAACCGGGCTGCCGGTGGCCATGTCGTAGAGCTCCGCCGCGATCGTCACTTCCGGGCTGACCGGCTTATCGGTGACGTCGACGCTGAAAATAACGTGCTGCTCGAGGCCGTCCTGGTCCGTTACGAGCAAGATGAGCTCAGTCGGCCCGGTTTCGGTTGGTGTGCCGGTAATGGTTGCCTGAAGCGCCTCAAAAGCCGCTTCAGCCCAGGCGGGCCCCTTGATCAATGCCTTGATATACATTTCTTCGTTCGTATGATGCGAAATCTGCTGATTGGCCAGGTTGATGATTCGGGAGAAGGGCTGTCCGGTCGTGAAAAAGAGGGTTGGCTGGTCAGGGAAGCGGGGGGGGCGCAAGTCTTCGCCTCCCAGCTCCACCCAAGGGCTGTCTTCGCCCGCCTCGTTAATGGTGCGGGCGTACACGCCGCCGCCTTCGGCCTGCACCAGGTCAGCACCCATCCGGCCCCCGGCCGCACCGCCCAGGGTACGCTGGAGTACCACGCGCCCTTCGATGGGCCAACCCTGCTCTAGGGTGCCGTTGGGCGAAAAGTAGAAGCCCGAAGGTACCTGGTAGTCCAGGGGCATGTTGCTCAGGTTCTTGGCGAAGTTGGCGGAGCTCATCCACTCCGGCAGCTCGTCGGCCTTGAAGACCTGGAGTTCGTTCCCGATCAGAGGGATCACGTCCCCGGCCAGGCTACCCAGGGTGCCATTGCCGCGCAGGTACTGCCCCAGCGAGCCCGCGGGTAGCTTCTCCTGCTTCTTTTTCAGCTCTTCGAATATGGCTCCCGAGCGCACGATATTAGGGCTGCCCTCGGTAGGTTCGCTATCGAACTGAGGGGAACCGTCCTCGTTGAAACCCTGCTGCGGCGGTACCTGGATCAGGATCGGGTCGCCGGTGACGCCCTGAAAGCCCGGAGGCGGCAGGTACTCTTCGGCCTCCGTGGCGTCGCGGTCTTCCGACCAGGTATCGTCTTCGTACTGGTAGGTGTATTCAAAGAGCGCCGCGAAGTAGTTGTCGCCGTCCTGGCCTTCCTTCACGCTGCTGTTCACCAGGCTGATGGGCAGCGCTTTTCCGGCCGTGAGCCGGTACTTGTAGCGCGCCTGGTAGAAGTCCCGGAAGGCGATTATTTCGCGCCGGGTACGGTAGCCGGTGGCGGCGTCGAACCGTTGCCGGCCGGAGATATTCCAGTCGCTGTAGGTACCGTCGGTCAGGAGGTAATCCGGGCTCAGGAAGCGTACGGCGGTACGCTTGGTCAGCTGGAGCTCTGAGCTCTGCTTGCCCCAGGTCGTCACCACGTCCATGGCTCCCAGGGAGTTCAGGAAGGCAAAGTACCGGCGGTACGGCCGGTACGACACGTCCAGCAGGAAGGCATACTTGCGGCTCACCGCCGTAGCGCCACTGAAAAACTGTACCGTGTACTGCTTCACGTTTTGCGTCGTCAGCAGCGTATGCAGGCTCAGCTGCGCGAAGCCCACCGCGGCCGTTACCTTGCCGTAGCGCGGGCATTCGCCGTGCGAAAGTACCTTCACCTCGGTTTCGCCGGAGCCTACTACCTGCGCCCGGATGCGTACGCTCAGCGCGTCGATGTCGTCCCGTACGTTCAGGAAGGTCAGGTACTGGGGTTCATCCGGGAACACCGTCCGGGTTTCGGGCCCATAGCGGAGCGCGAAGTCTTTATCGGGCTGGCCACCGCTTACTTTTTCCAGTACCGTGGCGGCCGCGCCGTCTTTGTAGGGCGTGCCGCCCAGGGTGACGTGCTTGGGCTGCGCGCTCTGGATCTTGCCGATCTGGAAGGGATCACCCCAGGCTTCGGCGTAGCGGATGTAGTACCGGCGGATTGATTTCGTGTTGGTCTGGGTACTCATGCCCGCCCAGACCGGCAGATCCGGAGCCAGCTGCGGATGCAGCAGCTCCGACAGGTTCCACTGCGCCCCGCCCGACTCGTCGGTGTCCAGGGCTTCCGACAGGATCTGCTCGAAGCCGCTCCCGTCTACCTTCTCCATCCAGCATTCTACGTGGATCCGGAAGTTCGTCCGCACCACTTTTTCTATGCCCTGGCGCATGGTTACCAGGTGCGCGCCGGGGGGATCCTGCAACAGGAACTCGTACGCCCGGCCTACCTGGCGCGCCCCAAAACGGATGTAGTTGTAGATGCCAATGGCCTGGTAGCTCACTTCGAAATCCCGCGACAGGTAGTAGTTTTCCGCGAAATACTCCACGATCGACTGCACGTAAGCCGCCGAGCCATCCCCGGCCGGAAACTCAAAGCCCTGGTTGGTGACGGTAGTCACGGCCTGCATCCGCACCTCCAGGCCATTCCAGCGGAGCGCGATCACGGTACCGGCCACCAGCGGCCCCTGTACCATCACGTTGTTGATGGCCGTTTGGCCCGGATTCACCACCCGGGCGTCCGATTGCAACTCGTACAGGATCTTATTCAGGGAAAAGCTTAGTTCGTCCGGTTCGCGGACAATCGTAATGGCCATACTACCTTTCAGGTTAATGGATCGAAGGTAGGTGCATCACCAGGCGAAAGGAAGGAAAGTTGCTAGGCGAAATCGCCCATCCCAAACGAAATATCGTCCGGTACCAGCCACTCAAATTCGACGCACCAGCCCGTAAATTCATTCAAAATCAGCGGCGCGGGGTACTGCTTAATATTGCCCAGCTGGATGGCGTTCGCCAGCAGCAGGGTACTTTCTTCGTTGTACATGGCCCGGCTGTCGCGCTTCATCCGGTTGACGAGCTTGCGGGCTATCGTCTTGGTTTTGTGGCGCACGTCCCGGACTGACAGTGCGTTGGCAGACTGCACCTTGTCCAGCACCGTGAAGCCGCCCACCAGGCTAACCTTTTGCCCGGTACCGGAGCCGTCGGTATCGAGCTCTTCTACCTCGAGTACCAGCGCCGGTACCCGCAAATTGGAGCGCAGGGCGGCGTTTAGCTCGCTCAGGCTGCCCAGCTCATGGTTCACCCAAAAGCGCGGCTTGGCCTCGGTATGGCCCAGGTCCGCCAGTTTTTCGGCCAGCCCGCGGAAGTAGGTTTCGTATAGGTTTCCGGAGTACATTACTTGCGGTATTTTTCTTCCAGTTCCTTATTCTGCCGGATCCGGTTATCCAGCATTTTCAGCACCACGTACAGGTTTTCGTGTTCCAGCGCCCGGAAGCGGTTCGGGTCCTCGTTGGCCATCGACAGCGCCGCATCCAGCCAGGGCGTCGCGTTCGGCGCTTCCGGTACCGCCAGGTCGTCCGGCTTTTTTTTCTGGAATACGTGCGGAAAGACCTGCATCAGGTGCGGGATCATGCCCTGGTAGTTCCAGGCAATAGTCTCGCACAGCGCGCGGTACTCCGGCTTCCGGAAGCGCACGGCATCCGGCTCTACCCGCGACTCGTCGAAGGGCCTGCGGGCATCCTGACGGCTGTACGGCCAGATCGATTTCCCCGGCCGGTAGAGCAGCGCGCAGAGCTTCGCCAGGTCACGCTTCAGGTAGGTTTCGGCCAGCATGAATTCGCCAAACGTCAGGTTGGCCAGCTGGTGGGCCGGTGCCCATTGCACCCGCTTATCCACCGTGATTCGTTGCAGGATCCAGAAGCTGGGCGGCGCTTCGGTATACACCCAGTTGCAGGTATTCAGCAGCTCTTCGCCAAGCAGGGTCAGCGTGGCGGGCTCGCCATCTTCGGCCTGGTACCGGTGGCGTTTTTTTTCGTCGAAAAAAATCGAAATCACATCGCCTGGGATCCCGTACAGCAGGCACGGAATGGCCAGGCGGTAATGCGCCTGCTGCTGCCCGGCGCTCAGCAACCCTCGCAGGGGCAGGAGCATCTTTTCGGGTACTTCCGCGTAGCAGGATGGCCCCCTAAAAACGCGCTCTTTTTCGCCAATAAGTAGCTTAATTTCTCTCATCTTAGAACATCGTTAAGCCGCCAATGGATAGAAAATCCGGCTCGAAGCGCCCGCCGCCTGGGTTGTTGATTTCGGCCAGCAGGGTACTTACTTCGTCCCAGTAGAAGTCTGCCCGGGCCTGGGCTTCGGCCGCGGCCGCCAGGCGGTCCTTTTCCGAAGGTACCTTGTAGAACTTCGTGTTGTTGGTCCCCGAAATGGTGGTGCCATACACCCGCAGGCCACCGGCGTCCAGCTGGATCGCCTGCTGGAGCCGGATCACGTTCGCCACCGCCTGGAATACGACTGCCTTGCAGGCTACCCGGCGCAGGTCGTCGTATTCGTCGGCCAGGTTAGCCGCAGCCTTGATGGTAGCGTACTTGTCGCGGCCAATGAGGGGCTTCAGCCGGTCATCTTCCACGTTCAGCAGCTCCGGCAGCAGCGAGTTAAACGTCATGCGGCTACCGCCAATCGGGTAGATGTCCGACAGCTGCCCCGCCTTCCGCACCAGGCCGCGCAGCGAGCGCGTGTACTGCTCCGAGTTGGCGAATTCCGGGAAAGCCGTCAGCTGCGGCGCAGCTTCCAGCCAGGTAAGCAGGCGCTCCAGGGCGTCGAAGCCTTTCTGGATAAGCGACTCCACCAGGCGCAGGACCTGGTGATCATAAGCCGCCGTCAGGTTCTCGCTTTTCCCGATCGTGCTAATGCCCGAGTCCGTCACCTTCACTTCACCCTCCGGCACGTACATGGCCAGGCCAAAGCGCGCCACCACCAGGCGCATCCGCTGGAACAGTACCTGCTCCGGCTCCGACATTTCGGTATTAGCCGCCTGGTACTTGGTCAGGATCCGGTCGTAGAGCTCCTCACTCAGGTACGGGATCAGGATCGACTCCGCGGCTTCCAGCAGCGAGGGCTTTAGGTTTTCGAAGGTTACGTTCACGCCTACCGGCACGAATTCGCGCAGCTCCTCGGTCGAGCAGAAAAGTATTTTCATTGGGCAGTTTGTTTGGCACCGTAGCCGGTGTCGGTGGTCGTTAGAATAGAGTCTCGAGTCAGTATTTTGAGGCCGGGGTAGCGCTGCTCCCAGCCGTTGTAGCGGGCTATCCAGGCCAGGGGCTCCAGGAGGAACTTCCGGATGGGCTGGAGACGGAATTTTTCAATCAGGTAGGCTTCGCGCTTGTCAGATCCACCGCTACGAGCGCCCATTTTCTCGCCCCCGGCAAAGCCGAAAACGGTCGGATCCGCGCCCAGGGCGTAGGCTATCTGGGCGTTACCTTCCAGCACGTCGGCCAGGTACTTGCCGTCCTTGGTGAGGTCGTTAAGGGGCGTGATCGTTACCAGGTTGCGGTATCCCTTAATGCCCTGCATGTCGTAGATTTTTTCGGTGATGATGGAGCTCCCGGCCTTCTCAATATCCGTGAGTGCCTTTAGCATCCCGTCCAGCCATTTTTTCTTAAGGCTGAGCTGCTCCTCCGGGCTGGCTTCATCCCAGGCGGCTTCCCCGAAGTACTGTGGCCAGTACTCGTTGTCGATCTCGAAGTGGTACTTGAGCGACATCCCATTTTTCATGAAGTACTTCTTAAGGCTCGGTACAGATTGCACAATGTCCAGCCAGCCTGATAAAATAATTGCGACATGAAAAGGTAATTGGTAGAAGACTTTCCCGGCCGTAGGGATGTTGATCGGGTAGATGTAGTTGGTTTTCGTGTCGGCCCGTACCTGGTCAATCGAGCCCCAAGCGTAGGGATCGATGGCCGGTAGTGTAATCGTCGTATCCGGGCTGTTATTGGGCCAATCCGCGGAGATCAGCACCTTTTCGCACTTGCCTTTTTTCTGCTTGCTCCACCGGCAAAAAGCCGCCTCCTGATGCACGAAACCGACTATTTTGGTCCGGTCCTCGTTGGGGATGAGTTCGACCCAGGCGTTGAAAAACCACAGCAGGTCGTTGGCCAGCTCGTACAGCGCGCGGTTTACCTGAAAATCGTCCAGGAAAGCCGTGATCTCGGGGTCATCAACCCACTCGAATACGTCGTTCCCGCGCTCATCGACGCCCACGCGGCGCATGGCCACCAGCCCCCCGCCAATCAGCTCCGAAGTACGATCCCCCAGCAGCCGCGGGATCAGCGTATTTTTCGAGTACTGGTCGATGATCTGCTGCGGGAAGTCGTTCCCTTCTCCCCAAAACTCCACTTCGTCCGTCGAGCCGTAGGTCGTATTCTCGGTGCGGGGCATGGTCGGGTTCGCCGCCGGTCGCCCGCTGGTGAACATCACACCATGCGCCGCAGAATGCGCCACGAGCAGGCTATTACTATCAACGAGGTATTCAATCTGGCTCATGAAACAGGATGATCATTGAAGAAAAGGATATTGTCGAAGTGCACCGGCTGTACATCATGGGTGCCGAAGGGTACCAGGTTGATCACGCGCTGTGCCACACTTCCGGAGCGCTTCCCGCCCTGGCTGAGCGTGGCTTTCATGACCCGGTACTGGCCACCGGTACGCCGCCGCCGGTCGGCCGTCAGGAAGCCCACCACAAACGGCACGCCCTCGCCGGAGGCCTTCGTCTCCCTCATGGCTTCCAGCATGTCTTTGGCTTTGATGTACGGCTTATTCATGGGTGCAAGCTACACCCAGCGGCAAGCGAAGGAAAGGA
This sequence comes from Rhabdobacter roseus, assembly GCF_014202275.1. Classification (GTDB taxonomy): domain Bacteria; phylum Bacteroidota; class Bacteroidia; order Cytophagales; family Spirosomataceae; genus Rhabdobacter; species Rhabdobacter roseus. The sequence continues at coordinate 666,934 of NZ_JACHGF010000003.1, forward strand.
AAGTTGCAAGGCTGGCCAGGTACCTTCTTTTTTCGTAGATTTGGGAGAACTCAAATTTTTGGAATGTTTGAATCACAAAACCAAAAGCTTCTGATGGCCCCCCGAAAACAATCTCCAAGCTCGCTCAATCCCGAATCAGCCCAGGTGACAGAAAATGACGCAACGGGCAGCGAAACCGATTTTATGAATTTCTGGGAACGCTTTTTCGAGCAAATTCCAGCCGTTTCGCCATCCGACTCGCGCATCTTACCCGCTCTTGGTCCGGTTGATTATGGACCCGTTAATCGCTGGGGTCAAATGGCATGGAAGCCAATGGACCAACGTAAGTACCTAATCGAAGGCGCTCAGCGCGCCCTGGGCCAAAAGGCATGGAAGCCAATGGACCAACCTGCCCAGTCAGGAGGCCTTCAAATTGATTATATAACATTTGATGAGTGTAAGGAATTTTTTAATGACGACACAGGAAGCCTTCCGTCAGCTGGTGAATAACCCCTATCTCTGGAAAAAAACCAGCCTAACCAGCGCCAGCCGCCGCAGCTACAAGCACCGCCTGGACAAAGACGAGTGGCCCAGCCTGGACAAGATGGAAAAGCTCCTGGAGAGCGCTGGATCCTTCACCGTGGTACAAGAAAAAAAGTGGGCGCTGAAGTGAAAAATTGCAGCGTTACAGATTTGCAACGCATAAACTGCCCTTTTTACACTACTAGCACAACTCAACTTACTTACTCGCAGCCATTTGGCCCCCGGCAAATTTCCAAAAAAGGTACTTTGTCTCTCTCGACACCCCACCGTGCACTGTCGCCAACTGCAATTGCAGTAGGGGCCTGGGGGGCGATATATGATTGAGCTAATACAAAAATTGCACTATCCCAGGTCTGAGATAGTGCAATAGGTAAGAGGCCTGTGCCTGGCTACGATGACGTTACTACTGCCACCCCACTGAGCTTGCGCACCTGGTTGGTAGTCACGCCCCAGAGCAGGGTGTCAGCTGCATCCGAGTAGTGCGTGGTGGTACGTTGGTCGAGCTCCGGATTGCGTTCATCTGCTTTGTTCTTCTCGTACTCACCGTTCTTGGTTCCGGCTTTCACCTTGGCACCACGCATACTCTCCAGCAGGTAGTTGCAATTGTTGCGATTGAATCGAACCGCCCGTATCTTCGCATGTTTGCCCTGGAGCAGATCGCCCCACATCTCGTACCGGCTCTTCGGTGCTGGGGTCCTGCCCAGGTAGATCTTCTTCACCTTCCAGCCCCGCTTAGATACCAAGGCGATCCACTCATCGGCATAGTTGAACTCCGAGATGGCATTGCCCTGGAGCGCCGTATGGTCGTAGTAGTAATACACGATGTTGTTCGTGCGCCGGTGGGGTTCGTAGTAATCACACCAACGTTTGGCCAGGTCTTTGAGGCGCTGGGGTTGCAGCACGTCCATCCCGCTGATCACGTCGAAGCGCTGGAAGCCCTTCAGCTGGCCAGTGGCCACGTTGTTGATGTGCGCTCCGTAGTCCAGGGCCGTATGCAGGGGTAGCCCCGGATCCAGATCCGCGTCCTTCCGGCAATCGTCGGCCGTCGTGCCAAACTCCAGCTTATCCAAGTGGCCATAATCGTAGGCATCGTACAGGTGCCGGTCGTTCAGGTGCGGATAGAAGTCTTCTTCCCCCGCACCCGGGCGCATGTTCAGGATGGCCGTCCGGTAGATGAACTTCGGCAGGCGCTCCTTCATGGCCAGGATGTTCTTGCGCCCAAAGCCTTCCACGTTCTCCCAGGTACTGGCTTCGGAGAAGTAGGTCGTGTTGGCCCGGATCTCATCCCAGTACTTCTGGTACTGCCGGATCTGGTTAAAGATCGCCGCTTTCTTCCGCCCCTCGTACACCAGGTACTTTTGCCAGAGCTTGAAGATCTCGACCTGGATGCCCTTCAGCAGCTCCACGCGCTCCGGCTTCATCTTATCTTCCATTTCCAGGATCCACATGGCGCTCTTCCAGGTCGGCATGTCCGTACAGAATAGCATCGAGTGAAATTCCGGAATACCGCCGAAATACTGATCATCGCCCCGGTTGGTCATCAGCAGCTCATTGTCCAGCGCTTTCTTGTCCAGAAATTTCGCTTCGTCCCCGGCGATCCAGTGTACCGTTTTCCCGTTGGCGGAGCCCGGCCGGTCCTGGCTCACCAGGCTGGCCACGGCTCCGTTCCGGAAAAAGATACAGTGCTCCGGCGTCAAGGGTCCCACGATCGGCTGGGGTACGTTCAGGCTTTTGGGCGGTGTCTTCCGGATCCAGAAGTCCCGGTCGCGCTTCCAGCCCATGGCTTCCCAGCCCTTCACCACCGGCGGCAGGGTACGTTCCAGCAATTGCAGGTAGGTCGCGCCCACAAAGCAGCCGTGCCCCTGCGGCATCACTTCCACGTTCCGCTTCGTCCTGGGCGAAATCAAGCCTTCCGACTTGCCGGTACCGCGGCCCCAAACGGCGTACTCCACGTTGGCCCCTACCATCATGCTCCGCAGCTGGGGCTTGTTGTAGTGCATGTGGGTCACCTGCACGTCGGCCGGTAGATCTTCCGGATTCCAGTTCAGGTTGGCCATGGCCAGCGCGGCCTCCCGGTCGTTCAGCAGCAACTCATCCAGGTCCAACGAGGCAACTACGTTACTCATCTTTCACGTCCTCCCAGGCGTCAAATTGGTCCTCAAACAGCTTCTCCTGCTCCCGCTTGTCCTTCGCAATCATCGACTCGATCTTCTTGTCCAGATCCGGGATCTCCACCGCGCCCACCAGCGTCGGGTTGTAGTTGATCACGTTAATATTGACCATACTAACACCATTGTCGCCTGGGTCTTCAGGCAGCATTGAAATGAGGTTCTTGTGCTCTCTTTGGACCGTTTTCTCGTCGCCAATTGCCCGGCAGGTATTAATGTTCTCCTTGATGGAGTGCAATAGCAGCGCCCGCTCAAATCTCCAGTCTATCGGGTTGGCGTATACGTACAGCTGCTTGCACAGGTCCACTTCCTTGCGGGCCATCATGGCCGTGATCCCGTATTTTTTTGCAACTCGCCTTGCCAACTCCGCTTCCGACTCGAACTTGAAATCCTTCGAAAAGTAAAGCTGGCTGATGTGCTCGATGCGCTCCATCTTTTCCTTCAGGCGCGGCTCCAGGCTGTCCAGGGCGTTTTCGTTCGCCGCCTTCACCAGCACGTCCAGATCCCTATCGCGTTTCGCTAGTATCATTTTCTGTCAATTTCTTGATTAGTGCCTCTTTCTCGAATAGCTCAGCCTGCCAGAGCCGTATTTTTTCCGGCGTTCCGCCCCGGCTGGGCGTCAGGTAGGTACGCAGGGTATTCCGGCGCTTCACCAGGTCGGCCACGCTCTGCACGGCCGCTTCGGAGGTTTCGGGCAGGTACCCATGCGTTTCCCAGAACTTCACCCGGCCGTACACGTCATCCAGCTCCTGGCGCAGGCCGTAGGCCAGCCGGTGCGCCATTTCCTTCAGCTCGTCGCCCTGGGTAGTACCCTGGCTGATCAGCGTGCGCGCGCGCTCCTTCAGGGCGCTGCGCTCATCCATCAGTGCAGCGCCGCGGGCCTTCAGTGTCCGGATCTCGTCGGTTTCTTCCACCACCGGTTTGGCCGCTTCCCGCTCCCGGGCTTCGTCCAGGATCCTGGCCAGCTCCTCGGTAAGCTTGCGCTTGTTGTAGCCGTCGCTGGAGCCCGCAAAGAGCCGTTTTAGCACGGCGTTGCTGCCGTGCGCCTGGTAGAGCTCCACGCCGGTCCAGTACACCGGCTCGGCCAGCCAGGCTTCTATTTCCTGTATCATGTGCGTGCGTGGGGTACAAGAAAGGCCAGGTGCAACGCTCCCGGCCTTTCTTGTACAAACCCATTCTTTAACCTATGAAAAAACTACCCATTATTCCATCGTATGTAAGGACAAATGTCCTTGCGCGCCCTGAGCCAGGCTTCCAGCTCTGGCGTGATCCGGGCCAGGTCTACCTCGCGCCCATCGATCACCACCGGCATCCGGTCGGATTTCCTAAGCCCCACGATCTCGTAGGGCTTAGGCGTTGGCTCGGCGGCTTTCTTTTTCTTGGCCATGTTACTCTTCGGCGGCTGGAGTCAGCGGGATTGCCGCGTCGTACAGCAGTTTGAAGGGCATGTACGCCTGGATGTTCACGCCGTAGCCCGATCCGTCGCCGGTCACGGTTTCCGAGTCGTGTAGGGCGTGCATCGTAGCCGGAAAATCCTCCAAACCTACCTGCGCCAGCTTCCCGTCGGCGCGCTTCGCCAGGATGATGAACCGGTCGCCCTGGGCTTCGTTGGCAAAGTAGTTTTGCTCCGGCGAGTCACCTGGCATATAGCTGGTAGCGTTCACGTTGAAGCCAGTGGCGTCCCGGCCGCCCAGTTTTTCGTACTTGAGTTGCCCCTTCTCAATGCTCACGTACATTTTGTGAAACATCTTCCCGACCTTCATCACGTGGGGCGTCTTGATCACGTACTTGTCTACAGCGTTGGCTGGGTTGGCTTCCGGAGTCCCGAAGGTCTCGATGTCGTTTACCGACGCGAAGTACAGTACCTGCGCCAGGCCGGGCATTAGGTTGGGCCCCGTCCCGAAAGGGGGCTGCATAATACCTGCGTATTCGCTCATGTGTGTATAGCGTTAAGTGTTAATGACTAATTTTCCCTGGCAGGGCCTACTTCGATTTCTTCAGCAGTACGCCCGATCCCCGCTTCACCAGCTCAGCGGCCAGCTTGTCGTCCTTCACCACGTCCAGCGCGGTGTACTGGTTACCTTTGTACCGGAAGGTCGGGATCACCACCTCGTAGGTATCCTTGCCTACCTTCACCGTAGGTACTCCGGAGGCCGTCAGGATCTCGTCGGCCGCTTTGGCCAGCTCTGCCTTCAGCTCCTGGATGATGGCTTCGCTCGTGCTGATCTCTTCGTCCGCTTTCAGCACCTGCTGCACCAGCTCCTCTTTCGAGAGCTTCTCCAGCTCTTCCTTCGTCAGGAATCTATTCGTTTCTTTTGACATGATTTTGTAGCAATAGCGCCCCCGATCCGTGGCCGGCCGGGGGCTAGTGGGAACAATGATTAAGCGACGTCGTTCACGCCCATGTACCGCAGATCCTGGATCTGGTAGCAGGTGATCACCTTCATGATCGTCTTCGTGTGTTGAAGGCCCTCAATGAAGCGAGAGAAGGGGTTCGCACCAGGTAGCTGGTTGGTACCCATCACCAGGTTTTTGTCGATCGTCCAGATCACCCGCCCGCTTCCGTGCAGCCAGCTCACCGGCTTGATCTTACCCCGGCCGTGCGAGTCGATGATCTCGTTTTTGTAGCGATCGATATCCGCTTCGGTGTAGAAGCCCCCCGCATTTTTCAACGAGCGAAGCTTGGCCACGCGCAGGTCGTACTTGGCGTGCGACATCAGGAACGTCACCCCACCCGGTGCATTTTTCACCAGCTCCGGAATGTCTGCCCACATTTCGCCGTCGATCTGGTCGAGTGAATCGGCTTGCGTGATCGCCCCTGTGCTGGATACGTTCGTCAGCTTGTTAGCCGTGATTTCTTCCGCGATCAGGGTACCTAAGCCCTTGGCCAGGCACTTGGCGTTGATGTTCTTCCACTTGCCAGGGTGGCTGATCGGCGTCTCACCCGCCTGGGTAGTAGCCGTGGCCTCGAAGTACTCTTTGCCCTCGCTGGTGGTGTAGCGTACCTTGTTGCCCGCGGTGTATACCGTAGCCGGGTTGAAGGCCGCTACCCCAGCCGCGCTGATGCCCATGTAGGCGTTGTTGTTGATCTCGGCGGCTACTTTCTTGCCGTGCTCGGCCCAGAAGTAGGCCGCGAAGCTGGCGGGCAGGTCTACCGCTTTTTCGCTCAGCACTTCGCTGATGAACGTGTCCCGAAGCTCTTCGGGGTAGATCTTCAGCAGCTTCATCGCGATCTCGGGTTCGAGTTTTCGCGAGTTGAAGGTACCGTTCCCCTTGTTGGTGTCTTCCACCGTGTAGTCCAGAGGGCGCATCCCTTCGGCGGCGTCGAAGCCCCACAGGTTGCGGGGAGCCGTTACGTTGCGCATCAGGTACAGGTCGTTCGCAATGTCGAGCCCGTTCATGATCTCCCGGATGATCTTCTGGTAGTACATACCGGCGTACCCGGCAATGGCTTGAATGTCTGTAAGTGCCATTATTAATTAGAAAAAAAGTGTGTGTTAATAGTTAAAACCGCCTATTCAGGGGTACTTCCGGCTACTTGGTTTTCAGGCCAGCTATCAGCTCGTCCGTCTCACTGGTAAAGTCCGTTACACCCGCCGGTACTTCCACCGGAGCCGGTACCGTTTCCTGGGCCACCACCGGCGCGGTAGGCGCAGCGGCGGGCTTGTCTTTCAGCCGGGCCGTCAGGTTGGCGTTTTCCTGGCGCAGGGTAGCCAGCTCAGTAGCGTTGGCTTCCAGGGCTGCCAGGCGGGCTTCCAGCGTTTCGGCTGGGGTTTCGGCGGTTGCCGCAGGCGCAGGGGTTCCAGTAGCAGCTTCCGGCGTAGTCGCTTCGGCTTCTACTTCGGGTGACTCTTCTTGATAGCTAGTCAAGAAGCTCATTAAGGCCTTTCTAAGAGACATATCTGTTTCTTCGTTTTGATTGGAAAGTTGAGTTGTGTTACTAATGGTACTTTTGCCTTTCGGCATTTTTTCGAGAGAGAGGAGGGCTTCATTCAGGGGGCCTATGCCGTCGATCAGGCCCAGCTTAAGCGCCTGCACGGCGCTATAAGTAGCGCCTTTGAAGGGGTCCCCGGCCGACAGATTCAGTCGGTCACCCCGGTACTTTTTTACGCTGGTGATTAATTCTCCAGCCGCCTGGTCCAGCATGTCCTCGTACAGCGAGGTATCGTTGTTGGTCCGCAGGCGGCGGTAGGCCAAGTTCTTTTCGGAGCTCAGGCGGCTGTAGATTTCCCACACCTTCGCGCTGGACTCCTGGATCCGGGCACCGTAGTCGCTCAGGGTGATCATCGCCCCGATGCTCCCCACCAGGTCCACCGGCGTGTTTACGTGGATCTGATCGGCCGCGCTGGCAATGAGGTATGCCGCGGATGCCGCCATTCCGGCGTCGACGTACGCAAGAGTAGGCTTCTGCATACGGGCAATCCGCTCGGCCAGCATGAAGCTGGCGTTAGCCTGGCCACCGGGGGAGTCGATGAGTAGCGCCACCTGGCTGACGTTGGGCGCGCTATCAGCTGCTTCCACCCAGCGCAGGTACGTCTCGACGCCATGGTTGCATATACCGTCGTACTTGGTAATGGCTCCACGAATCGGTACGACAGCGGTACTACCGGCAGGTACGCCTCCGAACAGTCCGGTTCCAGATCCGCCCGCTCCCACGGTAGCCAGATCAACAGCAGCAAGCTGCTCGTCCAAAAAATAACATACAGGTTTCTCATACTCCTGAGCGTTGGTTTTAGGTTTTTCAAGCTTACCCTCCAGCAGTTCCATCACCCAGGGAAACATCATTTCGGCATAGGCCGCATCCACGAACCAGGGTTCGAGGAGCAACGACGTCAACAATTGATAATTCCTGAGCATAAAAAAAGGCGAGTGCTTAATGTCGGCTACAACATTACGCACTCGCCAAAAAATAGTGAAGGAAAGTTGCTAGGGTACCTACCAGAAGTACAGCGCGCTCCCTATGGCCATCTCGCCCGCGAAGGCCATCCGCGTGCCCCTACGCCCGCCCATTTCCGCCTCGATCACGCTATCGTAGTCCAGCTCCAGGCCGCTGTCCCTGGAGCCTATCACGCGCGTCCGGTCCTGGGTGTCGGTGATCCGGCACAGCAGGCGCTCCCAGTCCGTCAGGCCCAGGAAGCGCCGCAGCTCCTCGGAGTCGCCGGGGTAGAAGCCTTCCACCCGGAAGCTATGCAGCCGCCCCTGCACGGTGTTTTTCATCGACTCCTGAAAGCCCGCCGTTTGGTCCGTCAGGTACAGCCGCACCCACTGGGCCGTCGTGGCCAGGCCAATGGTTCCGCTCAGGATGCCGTTTCGGCTACCGGGCCAGCGCGTCACGTACCGGCAGGGCAGCAGCTCTATCCGCGGGATCGCGGCCGCGTTCTGGCCGTCGCCCCGGTTCAGGCTTTCTAAGATCATAGCGTCGTGGTCTTCTCGGTTTCAGCGCCCAGCACCGGGTAGCTAGCTTTCTTGTGGTTTCGGTAGGTCCGTACCACACGCTCCGCCCAGTCCGGGTCACCTAAGTTAAGTAGCTCGTTCCATTTTTCCACCACCTTGGTCGGCGACGGCAGCCCCAGCTGGGCCAGCTCGATGTAGATGTCTACCCGCAGGTGTGCTTCCGCTTTCTGCGAAAATACAATGCTCTCGAAGTCGCTCAGGAGGCCGTAGCGGCGGGTATGGTGGTAGTAGTCTACCTGGATCGGCAGGTCGCCATCCAGCTTCGTTGTCATGAGGTCGCGGGCACCGTACTGTACCAGTACTTTCGGGGCCTGCACCATCACCCAGAGGTCTTGCGCCAGCGGGTCCGTGGGGACGTCCAGTCCTAGCGCCATCAGGCCCCCGCCCAAGCGGTACCGCATATACGCGCCCGCCACCCTGGTGAGGGAGATTGTCCGTAGAAATTCCGTTGAGTTGTGCAATGGAGGAAGGTTATCCGCCAATGTACAATTTTTCCCTAATTTTAGTTTCTACGTTCGCTAAAATACCTGTAAAAAATTTTGATTCGTGACCAAAATCAGCTACGAGATCACACAAAAAGTGAAGCAAGCCAGCCCAGAAGTAAGAATAACGCTAGTTTTTGCAAGGAGTATCGTATCCTGTGCCTGTATTCAGCCACCGTTATTCTTTTGTTCCCCTTCTTAAGGCTAGGAATCTCACCTCGGAAAAGTGCCAAAAATATCCCTACCCCAAATCCCTGCCCTACTGTGATCGGCTCTACCCCATACGTAGGCACGATAATCCACTTCCAAAGCTGGTAGATCAGGAAGCCATTGATCTGCAACCCTATGCTTACCTGGCATATAGCAATCACCAGTTCACTCACATTCCCCCATAGTTCCGCTCTGGATTTTTCGTACTCAGCGATTTCCCTTTCCAGCTCCTGATTTTTTTCCGTTGCTTCCATTCATTATTCACCGTTAAAATAGTACTTTTACTCCCGCTCAGATGTCGATGGAAACATTGGTATCCGGAAAGCGCCCCGCCGTCAGGTGGGGCGTTTCTGTTTAGGGCAAGCTACTGCAAGCCTAGCACTACGTAGCCGGGCTCAATGCCGTACTGGCCACCGGGCAGAATGTACCTGACGATTCGCCGGGCTATGTTTCCGGTGAATTTCCCGGTTTCCCGGCAGTGCTCCTTCAGGATAAGGTAATCATGTACTTTGAAGTCACGATCATTGAGCCGAACCTCAAAATTCTTGACCCCCGTTTCCAGGTCCGGAAACAAGTCTTTATCAACTTTAAGGATATGCGTCTTCATGTAAGAAAATTAACTTATAACTGAACTGCCAAATAATATTCCGAAAACCGCGCGCCTGGTCAGCTGCTATTCAGAATTATCTTCGGTGGTAATATGCACCAGGTGGGGTATCCTGGCGCTCTTCCAGGAGCGGGAACACCAGCCGCTCTACCTTCTCGATCTGCTCCAGGGTGAGAGGAACGGTAGTATGCCCCAGTGCCTGTTTCTTCAGCTCGATCATGAGCTCATTAAAGGCACTCGCCGCTTCGGGGTGCTTGTAGTAGGTTTGTCTTCTACTCATAAAATTTAAATTTTGACAGTAGTAAATTCTGTTACCATGGCAAGGACCTGGTCGCCTAACCAAATTTTATTTCAAAACAAGCTAATCTGCTGTCCGGTACCGGAGCTCCGAAACTCTATTTCCTGGCCAGTCATCACCAGCTGGCGCTTGCCGTGGTCCACGATCTGGCCAGCGTAGCCGCGTTCCCGACGTCCAAAGTCCACTTCGCAGCGGTGGTCTTTCTGCCGTAGTGGCATTAAGGTACCTTCGTATTGGCTCAGCTCCACTACCTCATGCCCCCACAAACGAGCCCAGCCCTGGTGGGGAGGCTCACTAATGGCGCTGTGTACCACGTACTCCTTGGAATGTAAGAACACGGTACCTCTCACACGCTCGTACTGCGAAATCTCACTGGATGAAAGTACCTTGCTCAGCTCCTGGTACTTCGGCTCATCGACGTAGAAGATGGTCTTTTTCATGGCTGATCTGGGACATAAAGTACCTCCGGGATTACATACACTACCTTCGACACGCCGCCCGGCAAGAAAGCAGGCTCAGGCTCCAGCTGCTTCAGGGCTTCGTCGATGCATTTCAGCTCAGTGGTGTATCGCTCGTGGATATTTTCCAGGCTCGTTAGCGGCAGGTACTGTAGGTTTTCCTCATAAGACCTGCTACTACATATCTCCACTATGTTGGGCTTCGGAGGTACTCCAGATCGGCGCTCAGCCAGGGCGGCCTCCAGGGGGGCCATGTAGGGTAGCCGTTTGGCCCGCAGTTGCTGGAGCTTGCCCACATCCCAGAAGTACTTCAATAGCATCTGAATGAAGTACATTCGATGGTAGTAATCGGACTTTTCCATAGCTCCTTAGTTATCCGTACCTGGCCGGGCGTGTTTGTGGCACTTGGCGGCTTCTTGTAGCAACAAGACTGTATGCTCCCTGCACAAGCTTGATAGCACGTGCAATTCGAGCGCATGAATACCCTCGTAAGTTGCTGGCTTCAGTGTAATCATGATGTAATCTCCGCCTGAATCCAGGTGCTCCTGGATGGCCTTCTGGCTATCTTCTCTAGTGCGCGATTTAGCCGCGCCAACGATGGTTTTGAATGGATCTTGCATAGGTACTTTGGGGGTTTGAAAGTGGTTACGAGAAAATTTCGGGTTCGCGCGGGTCCGGCTTCAGGCCGCGCTGGGTAAGTACCCAATCGAAGGCGCTCAGCGCGGCCTGCATCAGGATGCTGATCGGCTCCTGTTGCCAGCGCCGGTGGAGAAGGCGTACTATGCTGATCGGGATCGTGTACACCATCAGGCTGGCTTTCTTGCGCTGCTCGTGGCGCACCGCCTGGCTGAGCAGCTTGCCCGAGCGGTAGTACTCCGCCAGTACGATGAGCTCGTCGTGCACGTTGGGCCCGTCTACCTTGCTGGCCTTCTCCTGGATGTACAGAAACACCGCGTTGGCCTCGTAGTAGGTCAGCTTCAGTTTGGCGGGCTCCAGGTTTTTGGCGGGGGTTGCAAAGCGCTGCTGTAGCATAGCTTACCAGGTAAAAGGTTTTTCGATTTGCCAGCATCCATTTTCGTACTGGTAGATCTTGTTGTCGGCCCGGGCGTCCTTGGTCATCCGGGTGTCGAAGATCGCCGCGCTATGTACCCGGCCCTTGAAGTACTGCTCCATGATCCGGAACATTTCGTTGATGGCGTCATTGATGTTCCGGATTCGGGGCTGGGCCCATTCGTTACTCCACTTGCTCCACTGGTTCCCGTCGTGAAATTTCACCACCATGTAGCAGCTGGCCATGCTTTTTTGCTTCGCCTTCTGCTCCTCGGTGAGGGGCTTGCGGTTGGAGGTCTGCTGACCTACGAATCTACGATGCTTCATTGTGCAGCACCCCCTTTCTGCACCAGGCGGCGCAAGGCCAGGTACCCGGCTCCACCCACCAGTACTATAGGCGCAGCGGCCAGGGTTACGATCGTGGCCACCACCAGGGCGATGAGCCAGATCAGCCCCAGGACGGCCTGGAAGAATCGGTAGGAAGGTCGGTAAACAGGCAAAAAAAGAAATTGGGTTTGTGGTTCCATTTGCATTGTTGCTCAGATGTTTATGGATGGTTGGAATAAAAAATGAAAAAATTAGTTATAAAAAACGCTTAAAAATTAACTGCTGTAGTACCCTTCGCCGTCGCCCTGCATGTAGTCTTCCACGTACACGATCGTGGCCGGGCTTACTTCACCGGCCGCACGCCGGGCGCGCTTCGCGGCCTGGAAGCTGGGGGGCTTGAATCCGGTGCTGTAGCGGTCCTGGTACATCCGGTTAAACCGATCCTTGTACTGGGTACCCAGCCCCGCAAAAATGGCGTCGTAGTACAGGTACAGGCCTATCTCGGTTTTGCCCGCTACCTCTTTGCGCGGCGGCTGGCCGGTGCGGAGCTTCAGGAAGTCGCGCCGGGCGGTTACCAGCAGGCGGTCGCAGCGCTTTTGGTGGGCGTAGTCATCCCGGCGCTTCTTGAGCTCTATCTTGTCTTTCTTCACCCAGGCCTCAATGCCGATGAATCCGCGGTGGTTTTCCCGATCAAAGTACCCTTTCCCGGCCTTGTGCACGGCGTAGGGATCGGGTCGGTAGGCGTCGGGGTGGTTTTCGTAGTAGCGCCCGGCCTTGTCGAGCTTGCCGAGCTGGTATACCTGTACGTTAAGCCATTCGGCGTCGGTCAGGGGGTCGGTGAAGTTGTTGTACACGCCGGTCATGATCGCCGCCAGGGCTTTTTCCTGCTGCTGGGCGCTGAACTCCCGGCCGGGGTAGATCACCCGCCAGGCGTAGATCCAGAACTCCACCAGCATCTTGAGGTGCTTTTGGGGCAGGCCCTTCGGGCTTTGCGGCATTGGCCCCTGCGCGGCCCGCTGCGGGGCCATCGCCGCCCGCCGCGGCGCCGCGCCCCCCCCAGCTTGATCTTCTCTCCGTCCGGAAACCACCGGGGCTTCTAGGGGTAGGGCGGGCGTTTCTGCTCGACCCCTCTGTCCCTGACTGTTCTCTCCGTGCCCCACAAACATATCCGCTTTCGTAGTTTCTCCTTTTTCTATTATCTCTCTGTGAGTACTCTTAAGCGGAAAATCTTTCGGGTTTTGCCCCTCAAAAAGGCCATGGGGGGCGGCTTCGAGCGGGCGGGCGGGTGCTTCCGGCTCCGGCCCGAACAAAAATTTTGGGCTTATCCACACCTCAAAATCCTGCCGTGTGCCGTGAAACTTCGTCCGGATGAACCCCAGCTCCCGCAGGCGCTTCAGGTGGTTCCTGACCGTCCTATCGGTGCAGCGGCAGTAGGGAGCCAGGCGTACGTTGTTGGTGCGCAGGCTGGGCGGGCTCTCCTGGGTGTAGGCACCGGCGGGCATAATGGAGGCCGTGCGGTTGTAGCTCCGCACGTACTCCGTCACCAGGGCGTGGTACGTGGTGCTGATGGCCTCCGGGATCAGCCCTACCCTCCGGTGTACCACCTGCACCACGGGCTCACCGTCGGGCGTGTGGGTGGTACGGGTCACGGGCTGCGTGGGGCAGCTGCGGTTGTGCGCATCGATGGCCTGGAAGGCCCGCCGTACTACCTCCGAAATCTCAATTCGTGGCAGCATAAGGTCGTACGGTTAGGATCGATGTACGCCGGATGGCCTCGATCTCGTAAGGGAGCAGGAAACCTCTCAGGGCCATGCTGAGGGCATCGTAGGCATCGCGGACGCTGGAAGCATATACTAGAAAATTATTCGCCGTACGCTTCGTTTTGCCGGTGCGCTCGTCTACCGTCTGGTATGAGGCCTTGACCTGGTACCAGACGGTGTTCTCGTCGCCCATTACTACATCATCATCCAGGCCAAACACGTCCGTGAGCGGGAAGGGCGTCAGCGTTTTCACCTCAAAGCTCGTCTCCAGTTCTTCCGTCAGGAGCTCGATCAGGCGCGCTTCGGCCTCCGTGAAGCTCATGGCGTCGATCAGGTGCGCCTCCCGGATTTGTTTCAGACGGCCGGTCTCGTCTTCTTTCATGTAGGCGATTTTGCCCAGATGCCAGGTAGCCATTTTCGTAGGTTTTTAGTGGTTATTTGAAAGTACCTTCCCTTACCCGCGCCGGGCGTTACCCCAGCGCGGTTCGGGCACTCTAGTAGGCTTCTGCTCTACCCTGTAGTGGTGGCTGGCCTCGAACCAGCGCCTCCGGGCTGCTCCCCTCAATATTCTATGCAGCGCCGGCGAGCTTCCATAAGCTACTCCACACCACTCCTGCCCCTGCGGACCGCCGCGCGGTCGTAAGGCATGGGGCCCCCTGCACTAAATCCACACCAAATCATGAACTTTCTTACAACTTGCTTTCAAGGAAGGCGCTGAGCGCCTTCTGCCGGTTTCGGATCATGAATCGCTCCTCCGGCCAATACTTCTGGTACCTTTCCAGCTGGTCGCGTTTGCGGGCTTCTTCGGCTCCGGTGCGCCAGAGCTCCAGTACCTGGTCCCAGTACTCCAATGGCCTGGCAAGCTGCTCTAAGCGCTTGCACAAGTCTTCGGCCCAAGCCCTCGACTGGCCGATCGTTCCTTTTTCTGGCTTCATAGTAGTTCATACTGTCCTAGGATTTTGTAGGCCTCATTGAGCGCTTCCAGCTGGTTTTTGGCCCGGAAGTCGGTCAGTTGGAGCTCGCCCTGGGCGTCGCGTACCCAAACGCGCCATTCGCCGCCCTCCAAGTAGAAAAAGGCCAGTCGTTGTTCCTCGGGCTTGGTCATGCCGTCGAGCTGGGGTACCATCCGCCACCGGTGCAGCGTCATGTGCTGGGCCCGCACGGCCAGCTGCGTATGCCAGTCCTCCGGCTCCTGGCTCCCAGGGTACTCCTCAAAAAATAGGTGTAGGCGTTCGTGCGTCATTGTCCCTCACCTCCTTTCGTCAAAGCTTCCACATCGATCACAGTTTGGGGTACTTCACTCTCCCGCTGCGCTGCTGCCAGGTCAGCCGTCGCGATCACCTGCGCCACGGCAATGATTCGCTCTACTCTCTGCTCATGTACCCATGCTCCAAGCTTGCGGTGGTTTTGGTAGTCCTTCTCCCACACAGCAATCGCGGCTTTCAAATAGCGCTCACCCAGCTCAACCAGTCGTTCTTGCTCTGTCATTGCTCACCTCCTTTCTTGGGCATGGCTAATGCCGAGTTGGTAATCACCGGGTACCCCTTGTAGTTTTTTCCGTCGACAGTGTGCTTGGTAGCTACTTTCCCAATTATGAGCCTGTATGAGGCCACGTCGGTACCTCTGAGTTTCTCAGGTACCATCTTCAGGATATAATCCGCCAATACCACATGGCTGAAGATGAGCGATTTTTTCGAGCTGGTGCCACGAAGGAGAAAGCCCTCAGGTGCCTTCGGAAAAATGAACAGCTGCCCGTCGTCATCCTGCCCAAACGATACGCAGTCTCCAGAGCATACATCCAGGAGCTCCTTGGCAGCCCCAATGAGGGAAATCATCCCCGTCGGCTTCACCGACAAGAGAGCACCTTCCGGCTCTTTCCGCGATACTTGCGGCAGGGTTCGTTTGTTCAGGAGTTTCATACCACCAGCCGGTTCAAGATTCTCACAAGGGTACTCCGGTACTTCAGCATAGGCGTTGCTACGATTACGTTGTTCTCCCACCGGTAGCCACCGGTGGCCCCCAGCTCTACCAGGGCAGTTTTCAGGCGGGCGGCAGGGATGTACCCCACCTGCACGCCGTCCAGCCGGACGGCGCTCTTACTTGGCTTACTCATACGTGCTCAGATGTTTATGGAGCCACGGCTCCGGGGTTAAAAATGGGTTACGGCTCGGGTGGCCGCTCGGCCCGGGCGGTAACGTACCGGCCCAGGCTTAGCAGCAGCATGTATAGTGTAGTGTATAGTGAAAAAACGATGATCATAAGGCGCGTTCGGCTAGGCGGGTGGTACGGCGGGCGGGGCGGTGGGCGGGCCGCACGGAGGGCTCCAGGTAGGCCTGCACCAGGAAGTGCTTCTCGAAGTCCTCGTCCAGGTACGAGGCCCGGTACTGGTTGCGGCCCTCGATTTTGAACTGCCGAAACTTCCCGGCATCCACCCACTTCCGGAAGGTGTTCTTGCTCACGCCCAGGCGCTGCGCGGCCTGCTCTTCCGAGAGGTACACGCTGCCGTTCAGTAGCTCAAAAAGCGCCCGGTTGGTATCTACCACCTGGTGCATCAGCTCCACCTGGTCTTCGGGTAGGGACTGGAGTACGGTGAAGGTGTTTGTGTTCATAGCGGCCTGTCAGATTTTACCGGGCTGTTGTGAGTGAAGCCCACTTTTCGTTCATTTACAATCAAAACTTTAAGTACTCCATGTCAAACCAAGCCATTTCATCCCGCCTGGAATTTGCCTACCGAAATAGACTGTGGGAGATTCTACCCCCTGATGGCCCTGAGTTAAAGTGCCTCATTTCGATTTGTGAAGCCAAAGGCAATCCCAAAGCCGCCCTCTCGGCTATCTTCAAAGGCGAAGATTTCAAAACCCCACTTGGACGAGAACTTTGGAACTATCTCAATCAGCTCGACGCCAGAGGCCTCATTCAGATTCGCCGCGGTGAAAAGCAACAGGTCAAGTACTTTGATTATCATCCCTTAGTAGCCCAGAAGCTCCAGGCGCTGTACCCCCACTTATTTACGAAACCTGTCTTTCCTCCCGTCACTGAGCTTGCCGTTTTGGAGCATTCGGTGGGTGAGCTTTTGTTTCAAAAACCCGCCGAGAAGCTTATCGCTGCTGGACTATTCAGGCCTGACCATCCTGTTTTTTTACTGGCTAGTGAAGGCTATCATTTCAAGCTAGTAGCCCTACCGGACGGCAGTCAGGTACTCAAAATAGCGCCCCTGGACACCCCACTGGACTAGATAACCCCCGGCCCGAACCGGATGAGCCGACTCTGCTCCCAGGGCCGCCCGATGCCTAGTGCTTGCAGGTCGAGCGTGCTGAAGTGAGCCAGTTTATCAGGTTGCACCACCAGGAAGAACGGCATCCTGAGCAGCCTGCATAGCTCCAGGTAGTTGGGTGCTTGCTCCAGCAGGTCGGGGTGGAGCAGCCCCTTGGCGGCTAGTGAGGCATGAAGCACTTCCAGTACCTGCCTTTCTTCGGGCAGGAGCTGGGCGGGGTCAAACTCCGAGAGCTCCTGATTGAGCAGTACCGCAAAGGGGTACTTCCACTCACCTGTTTCCTTCTCGTACCGCGTGATGGTGTAGCCTTCTACGTCCAGCAGCTCGAAGCCCGCATCTACCAGGTCGGTGAGTACCTGGTACAGCGCCTCCGTGAGGTTGATCTGGCGGCAGAGCGGCGTTATAATCTTGCTCTCATGCGCGCTGGACTCCAGGTAGTCAAGGCATCTTTGTTGTTCCCGTTCAGGGATTCTGATGACGATGATTGAGCGTGGTTTCATAAAGTATTTATTATTAAGTAAGTGCTCCATCCAGGCCCTGGTGAAGGCCTCCGTTTGCGTCAGTTCTTGCTCATCAAAGCCCAGGTACCTATGCCAGGCTCGTTTTAACCACCGCCACCTCATACCACCGGCCCGTTTTCAATCCCTGCTAGTTTTTCCAGGGCCAGCGTTACGCGCTCGATGCGGTCTACGTTGGCTTGGCGGGGTGAAGATGCCGCTCCAGATACGGCCATCATGGTGTCGTAGCCCGCCTTGGTGTTAAAGTAGGCATCTGCTTCGGCCAGGGCTTTGCGCCAATGTGGGCCTACTGCCTCCCGAGCCCGCTCAAACCGGCTCAGCAGCCGCTCTTTTATCGAGCCGCCCGCTTGCACTTCCGTATTTGCTTCTTGGTTTGCCTTATTGTACATTGCGTATTGGAATAAGTACAGCCCAAAGATCTAGCAAGATTGGGTAAAAAGCAAGCATATTTGAATAATTTTTTAGTCAAATCGGGTATATGTCTGACTTTCTGAGAGTTAAGAGACTTAGAGAATATTTAGAACTAAGTGAAAATCAGTTCTCTAAAAGAATTGGGGTAGCCCAAACAACATACAACCGATTTGAAAAGGGATTAACCAGTCTGCCTGGAGAAGCATTAGCAAAAATTGCTAGGCTTTTTTCAGTGGATACTAATTGGCTCTTGCTTGGTGAAGGCGGTGAAGACCCAGTTTTTTCAAATCGAGAGAAAAATATTGTCAGTGAGCCTAGTTCAAACTACGTCACGATTTTGAAAGATGAGCTGATTGATCTTCAGCGAAAGGCTTTGAAAAGGGAAGAAGAAAAAAACGAGGAATTAAAGAAGCAGATTTCTCAGCTCAAAAATGATTAGCTGGTTCTGGTTCAGGCCTGATACAGCGGCTAAGTATAAGAAAAAGAAGAAATAGTGCAAACCCCTAAAAATAGGGGGTACTTATAAAAACACAAATCCACCCTATGAATGCTATTGCATATTCAACACTTAATTATTTCAAAACAGAAATAGACCTAAAAGATGGTAGGTATCCATATATATTTATAAGAAAAAATGGGGGGGGGCTAATAAGTAATTTTATTAATACGCCAAGCATTATACAACAAATTGGTGGAATTGATCTGATTTCGATGGCACAAAACCCAATCCTTACCGTTGAGTATAATTATGATGAATTATGTACATATTTTGAAATTATTGACCCAAATAAGCTTTGCTTAAAAATTAATGAAGCTATTGCGGCATATATTAATTTGCTATGGTTGATAAAGGACAATAGTGTGTGTAGCACACAATGCTGGTTAAATGTAGATGGTAAAATATCAAGAAATAGTAGAAGAGATTTTTTTAGTAATTGTAATGGAACATATTGTGATGTAGCATTTAGCCTTGCAGAACTTAATAAAGTAGTTGCAAGTCATAAAAGACTTACTGAATTTATATCAAAAAAGGATTATGGTAATAATATAAATCTTGATGATCCAATATTACGTTCGCCATCTATAAACCCATCTGACTTAAATTTTGCCAAATATATTTATAATAGAGTGGAGAGAGCTTTTAAATTCCTTCACTTAGCCAGGTCTCATTCTTTTCTACCTATGAAAATATCTTTCTACATAGTAATATTAGAATGTTTATTTACTACTGAAAACCATGAAATTACCCACAAAGTTTCTGAAAGAGCAACGATATATTTAGGTGGAGATAAAAATGTTAAATTAAATAATTTCAAACGTATAAAAGAGGCGTACGATATTAGGTCAAAATATATGCATGGTCAAGCCTTAAAAAAGAATATTGATTATAATGAACTGTGTAGAATATCTAAAAGCACAGATGACATAGTTAGAAAAATATTAAATAAAGTCTTATTTGAGGATGGAGAAATTTTTATGAAAAAAGATGATGAGCTTGCTTCTCATTACAATACTTTAATTTTTACATAGATTCGTCATCTATCCTTTCCACCAAACAGGTAATAAATACAGCCCCTCCTGCCTTCATAATCGTTCCTCTATCAAATGCTTCCAACATAAAATTTCTCTCATCATGGTATACCTTGTCAATTAGTGACTGAATATCTTCATTATGGATCTGATGTTCTTTTATGTAGTTGTACCTACCTGGCAGATAATTGTTATTGTCTGAGCTATTCATAGAGTCTACTTCTGAAGGTTAGTAGTGAATGTTTGAAATAAATTGAACCAAACAATATTCCGCGTACCTGGTCGGCCTGCAAGGGTAGATCAGTTGCGGCCGCAGAATAAAATAGAACTAAAACGGTAATCAAACCCCTATGGAAGCACAAAAAAAATTCAAGCCCGGCGACGTAGTACAACTATCTTCTGGTGGACCAAAGATGACTGTACAATTTGAGTATTTTGGCCTTCAAGAAGGCGAAGCCTACAACTGCATATGGTATAGTCCTGATGGCAACTACCACGAGAAAATCTTCCTGGCATCAATCCTTTTTAAGCCCTAATTAATATCAGAGTCAGGTTTTTGGCCTATCGCCGTTGGTGCTCCCTCCGGAAGATCACCCAGCCAAAGACCTTAATGGTGACCTCGTAGGTATCGCAGGAATAACCATTGCTCGTAGGCCCACCTATGTACTTTTTGATGACAGTAATCATGTGCTTTTGGAGTTAAAAGTGAGCACAATTTTACCGCCACCTGGCCACGAAGAAACGGAAAGTTGCAGGGCTCAGAAAGTACCTATGGCGTATGTTTCAGGGGCGTTTCAGGGATCCTATAATTTCACAGATGTAAAATGTTGATTATTAATACATAGCTGATGTAAATAGCTGAACCCCGTCGGGGTCACTTTTCTAATACCAGGTACCGTCAAAAAGGGCTTTTTCGAGCCCTTTTTGTGTTTTAAAGCCTCTTCTATCACCAATGTTCGCATGACTCATCCCTAAAACAAGCTACGAAAGCCTAGTGCCAATAATTGAGGTACCGCTTTTATAAAGTTTCAAAGTACCTTGACCACTACGATCACCAATACCAACTTCCCCTCTCATTCTTTTTTTTCTAAAAAATTGCGTAGCTAAATAGCTACATATATATTTGTAGTCAAATAGCTACGCGATGAACCTAAGACGAGACGTATTCCAAGCCATAGCCGACCCCACCCGGAGGGCTATCCTGCTGCTGGTGGCTTCCCAGGCCATGACCGCTGGGGCCATCGCCGCCCACTTTGATACCGCCCGGCCCACCGTATCGAAGCACCTGCACATACTCACCGAGTGCGAACTGCTGAAACAAGAACCCAGTGGCCGGGAAATGTACTACCACCTGAATGCTAAAAAAATGAGGGAAATCGCCGACTTCCTGGAGCCTTTCCGCGCGATGTGGGACGAGCGCTTTGACAAACTGGAGGCCATCATGAAAAACCACCTACCCAAACCATAAACCCTATGCCGCACAAAACGAAAATTCAGGCCGAAGACGGCCAACAGCAACTGACGATCACGAGGGAATTTGAACTACCCCTAGAGCTGCTTTTCAGGGTGTACGTGGAGCCCGAGATCGTGGAGCAGTGGATGGGCACCAAGGTACTTAAGCTGGATAACAAGCCGCACGGCGGGTACCAATTCGAGACCTCCGACGCCCAGGGAAACGTGGTATTTCGGGCCAACGGGACAATTCATGAGTTTGTCCCAAACCAGAAAATCACCCGGACCTTTGAGATGGAAAACACGCCTTTTGATGTGCAGCTGGAGTTTCTGGAATTTACTAAACGCACTGACGACACCAGCCTGCTCACCATGCAGATCGTGTACCGGTCCGTGGCCCTGCGCGACCAGATGCTGCAACTACCCTTTGCGCAGGGCCTCAACATGGCCCATAACAAATTACAAGCCGTTTTGCGTCCCGTACATTAATTTAAAGTACCTATGAACAAGCGAACGACTAAAATCATCTACTGGATTGCGACCGCCTGGCTGGCGCTGGGCATGGTATCGACCGGCCTGGTGCAGCTCCTCCACGTGGAAGAGGAGGTGGCGGTCATTACCAAGCTGGGCTACCCTACCTACTTCATCCCTTTGCTAGGTACCTGGAAGCTCCTCGGTGCGGTAACCGTGCTCATCCCGCGGTTTCCGGTACTGAAAGAGTGGGCCTACGCGGGCTTTTTCTTTGCCATGTCGGGCGCGGTATTTTCGCACCTGGCGGCGGGTAGCTCTCTGGCCGAAATAGCCCCCTCGCTGCTCCTGCTCGCGCTAACGGTGGTGTCGTGGTACTTTAGGCCCGCCGACCGAAAAGTTGTTTCGATGCATCATTCATCCGTAATCCTGTCCTAAAAACGACCCAATGAACACAAACTCCAATAAGGAATTGTCGGCGCAGCAGCGCGAGGATTTACTCCGCGTTTTGAAAGCCCGTTTTGAGAAAAATACGGACCGCCACCCGGGCCTCCAATGGGCCGACGTACAGGCCCGGCTGGAAGCCAACCCGGAAAAACTCTGGACACTCGACGACATGGAAGAAACCGGCGGCGAACCGGACGTGATTGGCTACGACGAAGCGACGAGCGAGTACCTTTTTTGTGATTGCTCGCCGGAAAGCCCCAAGGGCCGCCGCAGTATCTGCTACGACCACCAGGCGCTGGAATCAAGGAAAGAACATAAACCGGCTAATAGCGCCCTGGGTATGGCCGCGGAGATGGGCGTGGAGCTGCTGACGGAAGAACAATACCGGGCCTTGCAGCAGCTGGGGAAGTTCGACACCAAAACGTCGAGCTGGATAAAAACCCCGGACGACATCCGAAAACTCGGCGGCGCGCTCTTCTGCGACCGCCGCTTCGACCACGTATTTGTGTACCACAACGGTGCGGAGTCGTACTACGGGGCGCGGGCGTTCCGGGGTTTGCTGCGGGTGTGAGTGTTGGGGGGTACGGCGAAGGAAGGTGTTGTGGGGTACTGGTTACTTCTCGGCCGTAGCTACGCTATTCTTTCAGCGCCCGCTCTACGTCCTTAGAATAAATATCTGCCTAATTAAGAGCAGCTTTAATAAAAAAATGGTACTTTAATCTCAAAGATGCCAAGAAACACTTTTTTTAGTATGAAATTTGTAAGTACTTCTCATGACCAACTCTTGAAGTTACTTATCGCGTGATACTAACCTTTTATAATTAGTACCGTTATATTTTTGCATACAAAGCTCTAATTAAAAGGCAATGCAGCAAGCTGATTACATAAAAGAGATTGCCAAGTATGGTCTGGAAAATGACCAGGAGAAGCTGCTGTTTACCTTAAATGAGCTGATTGAGCATTCTAAACAGTCCCGGAAAGTCAATTTCGCCCTCCAATTGCAATCAATTCTGAAGGATGCCATCCGGCAGCAGGAGACTAAAGGCATCCTAAGACACGGATCATCAAAGCATTCCATTAGAGAGGAAGATCGCGAGGTAGCTGATTTTATCCTCGAAAAATTGACTTCCGACTACCGGCTCAGCCACCTTGTATGTAGTAGTGAAGTACGGGAGAACCTGGACTACTTCGTTCAGGAGCACCGCTCGCTTGATATACTCCAAAAATACGAACTGCCCATATCCAATAAGGTACTTTTCTACGGACCCTCCGGATGCGGTAAGACTTTGGCGGCTTACGTGCTCGCGGGCGAACTAGAAAAAATGATGATTGTTATTAACCTGGGCGCTATTGTTTCTTCCAAACTCGGAGAGACAAGTAAGAACTTGGCAAAGATCTTCCGAAGAGCTGCCACTGAGGACTGCATCATTTTCATGGATGAGTTCGATACCCTAGGGAAAGTCAGGGACTATAGCCAGGATCATGGCGAAATGAAGCGGGTTGTTAATACGATTTTGCAACTATTCGACTACTTGCCCCAAAGTAGTATTGTTATTGCAGCTACCAATCAGCAGGATATGATCGACGATGCTTTACTTCGCCGCTTTGACCTTTCAGTACAGCTAGACTTGCCAACGGAGGCACAGATTAAGGAGCTCATTGACAAGACACTTAAAGACTCTTCCTTTACCTTCGATAATCCGAATAAAGCCAAAAGGATAATGAAAGACTCCATTGGCTTGTCCTACTATTCTATTCAAAAGACACTACTAACAGCCATTAAACGTAGTTTATTAGCTCAGAAACCACCTTTTGTCAAAGCACAACAACGCATTCAAACGGAGATATGGGCCAACCTCATCGCACAGGAACGCCACCATCTGCTGTAAACTATAATTCGCTTTCAGCCTCTGCCTCCAGATCAGCATCCAGGGTTGTAAGTACCTGTAGATCATTTTCTACTTTTAACCCATTGTAGAGCGAACCAATATACTGATTTTTATAGGGTCGCTCCTCGATCCGGATCACCAATGAAAACTCCACAGTGGTGGCGTACGCTGCTTTCTGAGCTGCTGTTAGTAGCTTGTTCAATTTCGAATTGACGGCCACTTTAAAAGTAAAGTCCTCATTGAGAATATCTTTCTTCCCTACGACAAAAGAAACCTTTTGCGTGTTGCATAGGAGCTTACCTCTGTAGTAAGGGTCCTGCGACCACGGTTCTCTCAATTTATAGCCTTTTTCAATTACCTCTTTGGTCTTTTCATCTCGTATTGGCCCCATGCCCTTCCCATTTATTTCATCTAGCGGTTTATTTTTAAAAATACCGAAAGCTATATGAACAGGGCAATAGGTACTTTGACGATGCTGAATAGGCCTAAACTTAAAGCATAAGGTAGCGTGAAATGCCAATAATCCCGTTGCACGACCTGACTTCTGAAGGTAGCCGGGAAATTTTAAAGTATATGTGCCTATATGTTCCGGTACTATAGAGTCCTCCAAAATAATAGTGACTTGGTGATCAGTCGAGGAAAGGCATTTCGAAGCATCAGGAGTTCCTTTACCTAATACCCGATTAAGTAAAGATTTAGGGAGAGCAGCGAATGTATTGTCAAGTCGAGGTAGAGAGGCCGAATTTATAATTAGAGCCTTTACCGTTTGCATGGATAATTTTGGGTAAGCTGATAGAATACGAGCCGCCAAGTTTGCGACAAAGGGGGTAGCATAGCTTGTCCCTGTTTCCTTCATCCAGTACTGACCTATTTTAGGGGTAAGTACCGAAATACCTGTCACTTGCTTTTCTCCATTTCTTTCGTGATCTCCACCGTAGTAGAGTATATCTGGCTTCCCAAATTGTTTATTTCTCTGATTTTGAGTAAGACCCGAAGTATCAAAATCCACATGACATTTTGTAGTAAAAACGGCTGGGAACGAAACGTCATTGGCAAGGCCAGCAACTTGAAGAGTCGGGTTTAAATTATTTGCTGTCGCCCCCACCGTCAGATTGTTCATGCTTTCTGCTGGAACATGAATATTATTATCGGCGTGGATAAAATGATTTGGGTAAGGCAGACAAGTGTTCGTATTCAAGTCTATTATTTCGCGACGCATGTTACCCGATGCAATACAAATCAAAATATCTAAGTCACATTCACATGCTAATACATCTAGCATGTAGGCCAATGCGGATACTGTCTCATTGTCATTCTTAATTCTTTCTGAAATGGTGAGAGTAAAAATGCGCACACCTAGTTCGTGATATGCTCTCATGATGGCTTTCCTGATAGCTCTATCAGATACGCGTGAAACACGGTCATCAAGTACTTTGATGGAAAGCAGCCAAGCATCAGCCTGAATCGCTCCACGCGCGGCTGGATATAACTTTTCACCAAAAGCGGCAATGCCAGCTACTCCCGTTCCATGCCCCCAGGTCTTGTCCCAGTTGTCAACTCGCGAATTAGTACCCGTGAGGTCATAAGGATCGTTTTCTTGGGAATTGATGATCAAATCAGCTAATGGAGTCTGGTCGCTTATTCCGGTATCTATGACACCAATGATAGGTGCATTGTCAGGGGGAAGATTAGCAGTGAAACCAAAGCTACGGGTAGCCGTTCCAAAACGCCCTGGTGAAACAAGACCCAGTGAATTAGGGTACACAGAATAAAGAATGTCAAAATTATCAGCCAGCTCACGAAGTTGCTCCAGCGCTACGTTCCAAAGCTGTATGGTGTTGTTTTCGGGTATTGATTCATAATCTATAGACTGGCTGTCAAGGTAAGAGAAAAGGGCACGCTGAATTTCCACAAAAGATGTGTTAATTTCTAGCTGTTTTTCGACCAGACTTAACAGTACATCGCTTGGCTCATCTATATTAGGTAGTATATCAACCGTGGTCAAAAGCTCAAATTCTTTTATGAAGAGGATATCCCTATCTGGATTGGATAAATCTCCCCATGGCGAAATGGTATCGACAAACGCTTGCAGCGTATGCAAGAAAGTACGGAACCTACTCTCACTCTGGATTGCAAAAAGAACCCGTCGGCCAAAGTGATCTACCTGCACGGCCACTAATCCAAACTTGTCCCGGTAACGTGCTTCAAATCCGGCATTATCAAATACATCAAAAAAAGTGATTCGGATGTAATCAAGATGCGCAGGTACCTGGAGCGACCTAGCCTGATGCCGATGCATACGAGCTGCCTGAAAAGCGCTGAGGTACTTTCTAAAGTCATCCTGCATCGGTCCATAATTAGGCTCTGGCTTATCTTCTGGCTGATTTCCTGGGTTCCGGGCAGGCTGTTTATAGGTTCCCTGAGCTTCTGTCGGTTTGGTGTAGAGTAGATGTGGTTTTGCCATAGTGCTTATAGAAGTTAAACAACGTATCTATACTTCTTCCAAAAACATATCCTGCCAGCCCGCCTTTACCAGCACAGAAGTAATGAACTTGGTACAGATGTCTCGCTCCGAGAGGGTTTTCTTGGTTAGCATGTGTATTTGTGTGGGATAACGGGTGGGGTCAATTAATACTGCGTAAAATACTACCCGTTGGCAATTTAATAAAAAGCATCAGTACTCGCACACCGCCATGGCACAAGACCCCCTTGTAGTTAGAAAGTTAGGAAGCTTGCTTACTTCCTCTATATACAAAACGTTGCCGAAATACGTCTCCAGCTCCAAAGCTTCTGACTATTCCGGCAACGTTATAAGGCAATAAATACCCTAACTTACTTTACATACCACTAAATGGGGGAGGCGGCACGCTCCTATCGCTCTATCCTACTACTACGCTGCGTGCCTGCACTCCCCCACGTTCTCTTTCATTTCTGTTTAGTACCCCGCGTTTTGGGTCAGGTTGGGGTTAAGGTCGCGCTCGCCCTGGGGAATGGGGAACAGGTAAAAGTTGGCATTAGGTACCTGCATGAGCTCTTCCTGGGCCAAGCCAGTGCGTACGTAGTCGTACCAGGTTTCGGCCTCAAAGATCATCTCCAGCCGTTTTTCCTGCTGAATGGCCTCCACAAAACGGGCTACCGTAGTGAAGGTAGCGACCGCCGGAGTAGTGAGCCCCGCGCGGTCGCGGACGGCTTTGTAGGACTGGTAGGCGGCCGTACTCACGCTACCAGCGGCGCGGGCCGTGGCCTCGGCGTGGATCAGGTACAGCTCCGCCAGCCGGAGCACGGGAACATTCTGCGTGGGCGGGCTCACGTTCCGGTACTTGCCGATGTAAAAAGTCGTGTCGCCGTTGTCGACCACGGTATTGATGGCAAAGTTGCGGCGTCGGTCCGTCGGTTCAAACAGGCGGTAGGCCAGGTCGCTGGCGTAAAACTGGGTGGCCCCCACCGGGTTGCTTACGCCCACCAGGGCGTTGGTAGCCTGCTCGTTGAACTGTAGCTCAAAAATGGCCTCGTTGCTGTTCTCATTCACCCAAATAGTGGAGTAATCACTTTCCAGCGAGAAGCGCCCAGACTCGATGACCTCCTCGGCCAGTTGGGCGGCCTGCGCGTAGTCTTCCTGGTAGAGGTACACCTTGGCCAGCAGCGCTTTGGCCGCCCAGGAAGTAGCCCGGCCCTTGGATTGCTCAGGGGTACTGTATGCCTCCGGCAGGCTGGTAGCGGCGTCCTGGAGGTCGGCTATGACTTGTGCGTACACGTTGGCCGCGGGTTGCCGCGACACCCGTAGCCCCGCCGTTTCCGACGATTGCGTAGGAGTAAGTACCAGCGGTACGTCGCCCCAGCTTCTGACGAGGTTGAAATACACCAACGCCCGGATAAACTTCGCCTCGCCGATCAGCTGTTGCCGGAGCTCCTCGGTGATGTCGGTTTCAATGCCAGGTACCCTTTCAATGATATTGTTGGTGGCATTGATGGTGGTGTACGAGGCCGTCCAGATATTCAACGACCAGGGATTGTCTACCCGGATGCGGTTTTCGGTGTACTCCAGAAATTCGGGAAAGCTGAGGTAGTGCCGGATGTGCCCCGCCGCAAACTCCGGAATGAGGATAAACGCCTGCCCGTAGTAGTACGACGACTCCAGCGTGCGGTAGGCACCCGTGACCGCACTTTGGGCGTTGACGCCGTTATTAAAAAATTGCTCGGCCCCGATCTGGTCGATGGGTACTTTGTCCAGGTAGTTGTCGCAGGACGACAGGCTCAGACCGGCCAGCATACAAAACAGGTACTTTATGTTGGTTTTCATCGGATGTCTCAATTATTTTTATGGAATGGGTCCCTTTCTACTCCGGGGATTTTTATAGCAACTTCAGGTACTTCTAGGTTAAAACGAAAGGTTGATCCCGCCCGTAAAAATCCGGGGCTGGGGGTAGCTTCCGTAGTCGAATCCATACACCAGGCCCAGGTTTGAACCCGCCTGCGTAGCCACTTCCGGGTCGTAGCCTCGGTACTTGGTGAAGAGCAGCGCGTTCTGGATGGTACCGTAGATGCGTAGGTTTTTCACCCCAATTTTTTCCATCATGCTTTGGGGAAACGTATAACCCAGCGTTACGTTCCGGAACCGGAAGAAGGAACCGTCCTGCACCCAGCGGGTAGAGATGGCGGCGTTGTCGAACGAGCCCGGCGTGGGGCGCGGCATATCGGTAATGTCGCCGGGGTTGCGCCAACGGCGGGTCCAGTCGCTCAGGCCGTTGCTGCTGGCGTTGAAGCCGTCGGAGATTTCGGCCAGCTGGTAGTTGAATACGTCGTTGCCGTACACAAACTGCCCCATGATGCTGAGATCGAATCCTTTGTAGTTGAAATTATTGGTAATTCCCCCAAAGAAAAGCGGGTTCGGATCGCCAATGATCTTGCGGTCGAGCGGGTCGGTGGGGGCACCTACGGTACCATCCCTTTTTGCGAAGTCGATCATGCCCGTTTCCGGATTCACTCCTACCATTTCCCAGCCGTAAAAAATCCCCAGTGGCTGCCCTTCACGGGCCAGGCTAACGTTGCCGGTACCGCCGAATAGGTCGCCTTCGGGCAAGGAAAGTACCTTGTTGCGATTAAAGGTCATGTTCAGCGAGGTAGTCCACCGGAAGGCCCCAACGAGGTTGTTGGTAGTCAGTTCAAATTCAAAACCCTGGTTCTGGATTTCCCCGATGTTTT
Organism: Rhabdobacter roseus; assembly: GCF_014202275.1. Lineage (GTDB taxonomy): Bacteria > Bacteroidota > Bacteroidia > Cytophagales > Spirosomataceae > Rhabdobacter > Rhabdobacter roseus. Next base: position 695,461 of record NZ_JACHGF010000003.1, read on the forward strand.
TGAAGGCCGTCTGGAAACCGGAAGTCCGCGGAATCTGTACGTTGATGAGCAGGTCGGAGGTATTTTTAATGTAGTAGTCGGCCAGGATGGTAATGCGATCGTTGAAAAGCCCCAGGTCCAGCCCGATGTCCGTTTGGCGGGTTGTTTCCCAACCCAGGTTCGAATCGCCGAGATTTCCGGGCACAAAGCCCGGATTATTAATGTAATTGGCACCACCACCGTACACCGAGCGGGCTACGTAGTTGGGAATGGACTGGTTTCCGGTGATCCCCCAGCTGGCCCGTAGTTTGAGGTTGCTGATGAGGTTACTCTGCATCAGGAATTCTTCCTGCGAAATCCGCCAGGCGGCCGCAAACGACGGGAAATTTCCGTACCGCCGGTTGCTACCAAAGCGAGAGGAGCCGTCGATCCGGTAGTTGGCCGTAAAGAGGTACTTGTCCTTGAAACTATAGTTCAACCGACCGAAGTAGGAAGCAATGGCCCATTCCTCGATTCCCGCGCTGGCGGCGGCAATGGTACCTCCTGCCGAGATGACCGGGATGTCATTAGAAGAAAAATTATTACGACGGGCTTCGGTAAAGGTAAATTTGGATTCCTGGAAAGAAAACCCACCCAGCACGTTAAAATGGTGGGATTCTAGCTGCTTGTCGAAGGTGAGCATGTTTTCGTTGATCCAAAGCTGATCGCGCGACACCCGGCTGGACCCCAGCCCACCCGTTGCGGCAAAGTTTCGGATGAAGCGGGGCGGCATGAAAAAGTCCTCATTGATATAGCTCATGTCGGCGCCCCAGTTGCTCCGGAAGCTCAGGCTCGGCGTGAAGAAGTACTCGGCCGATACATTACCAAGTATCCGGAACGTTTCAGCGTCGTTTTTAGCCAGCGTCAGAAAGGCCACCGGATTTTCGCGCCGGGTATTGATGGGGTCAAAAGCCCAGGAGCCGTCGGGGTTGCGCACCGGAATATTGGGCGGGGAGCTGATTCCGTTCTTGGTCGCTCCCTGGTTGGAGTTTTCTTCCTGAATCCGGTTGTTGATGGCCCGCGTTAGGTTTACGTTGGCGGTCAGTTTCAGCTTGTCGCTGTGCTGGTGGTCGAGGTTGATGCGGGAGCTAATCCGGCTGAAACCCGAGTTCAGGATGGTACCCTGCTGGTTGTAGTACCCTACCGAGGCAAAGTACTGGGTTTTGTCAGAGCCGCCCCGGGCCGAGAGCTCGTAGTTCTGGATGGGCGCGGTCCGGAAAATCTGGTCCTGCCAGTTGACGTCGGCGGCCGTGCTGGTTACGCTGGCGGGGATGGGCGTTCCGGCGTAGCGGTAGTAATCCTGCATGTAGGAAATGTACTCCTGCGTGTTCATCATGTCATACCGGCGGTTACGGGGTACTTCCGATACTCCGGCGTAGGCGTTCACACTAATGGTACTGTTGTTGGCATCGCCGCGACGCGTCGTAATCAGCACCACCCCATTGGCCGCCCGCGACCCGTAGATGGCCGTAGCGGCAGCGTCTTTGAGTATTTCTACCGACTCGATGTCAGATGGGTTGATGGACGCCAGGATGTTGATCCCCTGGGTACCTCCGCCCAGGTTGTAGTCGCTGCCGCCCACGAAGTTGGTGGTACTGTTGACGGGGATTCCGTCTACCACGTACAAAGGCTCGGAGCTGGCGTTGATGGAGGTAGTACCCCGCACCCGAATGCTTACCCCCCCGCCGGGGCTCCCGCCCCGCTGCGTCACCTGCACGCCTCCCGCCTTACCCTGGATGGCCTGGGTAATGCTGGGCATGGGTTCATTTTCAATCTCTCTTTTACCAATAGAAGAGACGGAACTAGTGAGGGTTTTACGGTCCATGGTACCGTACCCGATCACCACCACTTCTTTCAGTACCTGTCCGGCATTTTCTTCCCACACCAGGTTGATCTGGGTCTGGTTAGCAAGGGGTACTTCCCGGGTCGGGTACCCAATTAGGGAGAAAACCAGCGTGTCGGTCGGGCTAAGCGGTACCAGGGCGTAGTTCCCCTGAGCGTCGGTATTGGTACCCCGGGTCGAGCCTTTGATCACCACGTTCACGCCGGGTAGCGGCCCTTCTTGTTTGGCGCTTACGTTACCTCGTATTTCTCCCCGGGCACCCGTGCCGGTTACTGCTGCTTGCGCAGAGTCACCTTGTACCACGGCTCCCTGGCTCGTAGCGGCGGTATCCTGGCCCAGAGCAGTAAGGCTGTCGGTAGCAGCAGCCTGCGGCACGGGTGGTCCGCCCGTCAAAAAGGTCGTTATCATGAGTCGTCCGAGCACAGCCACTTTGCGCGCGTTGTAGCCCGGTTTTGAAAGGCGTAGCGTATCGATTTCTGCTTCGTAGGGTAGCTGGAATTCACCCAGGCTGTCGGTGCGGGTCGTGATGGTACTGTCGTTAGAAGAAACGAATACCCCGGGCAGGGGTCGGTTGGCAGCGTCGATAATCCGGCCTTGTATGGTTTTGGCGGAATCGCTGCTCGTAGTGCTTAGAGTATCCTGACTACCGGAGGTAGTGTTTCCAGGCAACACCTGGGCTTGGCCGTTCAGAAAAGTCAGTAAGGCCAACCCACCTGCATACAACAGATGCTTCATAAAAAGGTGCTTCATAGTTAGTAGGTTTTTTTCTACACTTTGCCCATAAAGAAAAGTGCCTAAAACCGGAAGTTCCAGTACATTGGGGAGCCTTTAAGCACGCCTTTGTAACCTATAGCAACTGTAAAGCACATCGCCATAATTAATAAACCGCTAATTATCAATAATTTACACAATTGAACTTTATCTAATACGCTACTTTGACGTATAGAGACGCGCGGGTTGAGGTACCTATAGGCGAAAAAAGCACTCAAAGCGGGATACCGGGTGTTACTGGGGAACACTTTGTTGAGAAATTACCCGCTTTATTCACATTTTACTGGTAGGCAGGTACTTTTCCGATGGCTAAAAGCAGGATACACGCCTCAAAAAATGTTACCGTTCCAACCATCTCGCTCCAAAAGGACTCTTCTGTTCAGGCGGGCGCGCTCCGGCCTACACTTAGCTGTAATCATAAAATAACTAACCTCGTATTGTATGAAAGTACCTGCTTCCGTCCTGAAAGCCATGGCGGCCGCCGTCATTGTGGCATCAGTCACTGCCTGCACGGGTGAGGACATTGGCCCGAAAAACGGGAAGAAAAAAGAAGAAAAAACCTTAGCTTCCTGCCCGGCCTGCGGCATGGGGTAATTGATTTCCACTGGACATGCCTAAAGTACTTTCCTCCATCGCCTGCAACCTCGACCCCAACCTCCTGCTGGCGGCACTGCCGCTTTTTGAGGCGGAGCGGGTAGAGGCGGTGGAGTGGTCTTTTGACGCGCTCTACAAGTACCCTACCCTGCCCGGCTGGTTCGAAGAACTCATCGGTACCTTTGCCGAAAACGACCGGCTGATCGGCCACGGCGTGTACTTTTCGCTGTTTGCGGGAAAGTGGTCCAAGCAGCAGGACCAATGGCTCCGGCAACTTCGATCGCTGGCGGCCAGGTACCCCTTCGACCACATCACGGAGCACTTCGGGTACATGACCGGAGCTGATTTTCATAAGGGAGCTCCGCTGGGGGTACCTTACACCAGCACCACCCTGAAGCTGGGCATCGACCGGCTGCGTAGGATTCAAGAGGCCGGCCAATGCCCGGTCGGGCTCGAAAACCTGGCCTTTGCCTACTCGCTGGATGAGGTTAAAAAACACGGCGAATTCCTGGAAAAACTCGTGGGGGCCGTGAACGGGTTTATCATCCTTGACCTGCATAATCTTTACTGCCAGCTGCACAACTTCCGGCTGGACTTTGAGGAGGTGATCCGGCTGTACCCACTGGAACGCGTACGGGAAATTCATATTTCGGGCGGAAGCTGGGAGCCCGCTACTACCGACGACAAGTACCCCATCCGGCGCGACACCCACGACGACGCCGTACCCGAGGCAGTTTTCGCACTTCTGGAAACGACCCTGCCCATGTGCCCCAACCTCAAGTACGTGGTGATGGAGCAACTGGGTACCGCCCTCGACACCGACGCGCGTCGGCTGGCTTTTCAGCGGGACTTCATCCGGATGGATACCCTGGTAAAGCGCCTGAACGACAAACTACCCCAGCCCGCAACAAACGACTTCGGGCCACTACCGACCGGCCTACCCACTACCCTACCTTTGGAAGATCTTTCGCTCCATCAGCAACAGCGGGAGCTCTCCCACATCCTGGAAAACGCCAAAAGCTACCCCGAAGCGCGCGATTTACTAGCCGCCTCCTCGTTGCGCCACTCCGCCTGGAACGTCGAAGCCTGGGTACCTTCCATGCTCGAAACGGCCCGCCAGATTGCGCAGAAGTGGAAAAACGGGTTTGAGTAAAAGTACCTTTAAAGTACCTTTGCTCAGGTACCTTAATGCCCCTGCTCTATGCGCTTTGTGTCTCCTCCCAAACGCCGGTGGCTGCTTGGTCTGCTGGTATTTCTGGGCTTGCTGGCCCGGCTGTTGCTGGGGTACTTGGCAGAGTAACTTCCATTCTATAATTTTCGTCTTAGCCCGTGTCGAGAGGCCTGTTTTCTCAAACGTTTTGTCCCATTAATTCGTTACTTTGCATAAATCATTAGGCAATCAGGATATGGAACTACCCCTAAAAATACGTTCGGTAGCGGGTATGACGGACGATATGTTTTTTGACCTATGCCAGGCCAATTCGCAGCTTTTGATGGAACGAGACAAGCACGGCAATATTATCGTTATGGCACCAACCGGATCAGATACAGGCAACTACAATTTTGAATTAGGATTTCAGCTAGGCCTCTGGAACCGCGAAACCGGGTTGGGCTACGTCTTCGATTCGTCCGCCGGTTTTACGCTGCCCGACAGCGCCGTTCGCTCACCGGATGTTTCCTGGATCGTCAAGGATAGGTGGGAAGCCCTTACCGACACCGAGCGGAGCCGGTTTGCCCCCATCTGTCCTGACCTGGTGGTGGAGGTACGGTCGGCTAGTGATTCCCTGCCCGATCTTCAGCGCAAAATGGAAGCCTACCGTGCCAACGGGGCCCGCCTGGGCTGGCTCATCGACCGGGAAAACAAACAAGTCTTCGTGTACCGGGCCGATGGCTCCATCGAGATAAAAAAAGGTACTTCTCTCCAAATTAGCGGCGAAGAGGTACTTCCGGGACTGACGGTTGAAGTAGGATTTTGAGGCAGGAAAGGTACCTTTAGACATTTTTTTTATAAAAACGTAGGTAGATAAAGAGTACTTCGCATAGTTTTATTTCGGGAAAGTGAATTTTAAAACAACTACTCATCAGGACAAACTTTGGTTCTCTGAAGAAGTTGTAACTCCCGTAGAATAAAATTAATGCTAGATGAAAAAGTACCTTCGATTTTCTCCAAAGTACCTATTCCTGGTTTTTGGCGTAGCCCTAAGTACCTCAGCGGCTTACGCGCAAGAAACCAGCCCGGATACGACGCAAGTACCCCGCCCCGACTCGCTGCTGCTCCAACCCGCCGACAGCCTGGTTCTGAGAGGATTTGTGCTGGTAGACACGCTCAACTACCGCTTCATCGGCGACGGCAACTTTACCCGCGGCAACGTCAACCGCAGCCTGATGGTACTTCGGGCGGAAATCCTGGCCACGGGACCGGTCATTTCCATGGCCACCAATCCGCGCTTTACCTACGGCAAACAAAACAACGTACTGGCCGAGCGCGATACCTACCTGGATTTGTTTATTGATGTATTCAAGAAACGAAAAACCTACGTTTTTGGCCTGGGTACCGTCGAAACCAGCAACCTGCGCGGCATTGCGCTCCGGCAGCTGGCCGGGGCGGGTGTGGGCTACCGGCTCCTGCAAACCGACAAGAATATCATCACGCTCACCAACGCCATCATTCACGAGTCGACCGACTTCCGGGAGCGGTCTTCGGTGGTGATCCAGCGGAATTCGTTCCGGGTCAAAGGGAAGCATCTTTTTTTGCAGGATAAAATCCGGATCAATCATATCACATTTCTTCAACCCTCCATTACGGATTTCTCCAACCTACGCTGGAATACGCTCCTCTCGCTGGAACTACCCCTCAACCGCTGGGTCACGCTGCGAACGAGTTTCGAGAATTCGTACGAGAGTATTGTGGAAGTGGGCCGCCAGCGGAATGACACCCGCATCACCTTTGGGCTTTCGGTGGGGAACCGGCAATAATCCTATTGGATCACAAGCAGGGGTACTTTGGCTTACCAGAGCCGCACGCCCACACGTACACCCAGCGTACGGAAGTAGGCTTCGGATCTGCTCTGGGTACTGGCGCCGTTTATGGCGTTGGTGTTGTAAATACCCGAAAAATTATAGGTACCGGCTACTTCCGCAAAAAAGCCAAACTTCTTGCGCTGGATTTCAACTCCTGCGGCCCCCAGAGCGGCCAGCGATTGCTTTTTGAGCAGGGAGCGGTCATTGGTAGAGCGTGCAGAGATGAAGTCCTGGCGGTGGTAGCTCAACGGAAAAATACTTTCTACCCCCAGCTTCAGGTACGGACGGAGGCGTTCGGGAGCGGTATTGGGCCGGTGCAGCTTGATGGCCGCGTGTACATTCAAGCCGGAAATATCAAATTCATTGGTAGCATAGCTCGTGCCCTGCACCGTGCCTAAGGATTGGTACTGAGTCCGAAAAAAATCAGCACCTACCACAAAGTCGACGGGATTTTTATGGGTAATGAAGGACAACTGCAGGCCCGCTGCGGTATGGTAACCCGCGCCGGTAGTTTCCTTCACGTCGTTTTCGGTATAAGCGGGCTTGTTGAGCGACACCCGCAGCGTAGGCTCCAAGCGCACAAAAAATACATTTTTGTAGCAGCGGCTGGGGTAGGCGTCGCATTCCAGATCAGCCATGATTTGCCGAATAATCTCCTGCTGCGCCGGACTGGCGCAGTCGTGGGCCTGCTGGTAGTAGTCGTAGGCCTGCTGCCATTCTTTGGCAGCGGCGGCGGCGGTAGCCTGGTCTTTGGCCACGGCGTAGCAAATGCTTTTTTCGCACTCAGCCACCGCTCGCAGGCCGTCGGCCACTAAAACCTCACGGGCTGGCGCGTCACAGACGGCCAGGCTACTCATGCGCAGGTACAGCTGCCGGGCTTCGCTGCATTGCTTGAGCTGTAGCTCCCGGTTGGCCTGCGAAGATAGTACCGAAAACAGGCTGTCGGCGCGCGCCAGGTAGTAGAGCGAGTCACGCAAGGAGCGGTGCCGGAGCCACAAACCCGTCTCGTTGGGCGCACAGGCGCTTAGCTTGGCCCAGGCTTCGTCCCAGCCGCGCTTGCCTTCCTGGATGCGGCAATTCACTAAGTTTTGCCGGACGTCCACAACGGCCCGTTCAAAATCCTGCAAGGAGCTTTCGCAGCCCAGCTTGTCGGAAATCCGGCGTTGCATTTCGTCAATTTCGAGCCAGTACTCCGGCAGGTTGAGCTGGCGGGCGTTCACCAGGTACCTTGTAGCGGCTTCGTATTTGTCTTTTTGGGTACTTTCGTCCCCTTCTTTTTCCAGCTGCCGGGCTGCCTGCATTAGGTAGTGGTAGTACTCTTTTTGGGCGCAAAGTTGCAGGAAAGTACCTACCTGAGGTACCTGGGTTCCTTTATGGATCAGGCTGTTGTAGGCACTTTCCAGAAAAGCCCCATTTTCCGGATCTTTTTTCAAGCCGGCAATATTCGCTTCGATCTGGCGGTACTCCCGGAGCACCTCCAGCATGTCGTGGGCCCGCGTCAGCTGCGCCTGGTTGTTTCGGATGTAATTGAGGAGGTTTTCGCTGCTACACTCCGCCGCGTACCGCTGAAGCCGCGTGGCGGGGTCCTGCGCATTTCCGCCTGATAGTATTTCTTCCTGGCTCTTTATTTCGTACTCCAGCGTGCCGATGATGTACTTCGAAACCAGGCGGTAGGTTCTCAGGAGCGCCGCAATCCGCTCCGGGTCGCGGGTTTCCAGGGCCTGCCGGTAGGCTGCGCCCCAATCCCGCATGGCCTGCACTTCCCGTAGCCCTTCCTGGTACTGCTCGCGCAGGGTGGAGTTGAGGCTAGCGCCCAGTTGGCGGGCTTTGGTAAAGCTCCGCAGAGCTCCCGCCGTATCCAGCACCGAAAGCTGCCGCTCGCCCTTGTAGGCCCACTCAAACCCCGCCACCACGCGGGTACTTTCGCTTAGTTTTTTGCTAAGTACCTTGTCGATCTGCTGCAAACACGCCTGGATTCGGCGCTCAAAAACTGCCACTTCCAGCGCTTTGTCCACGGCACGGTACTGGCTGTATATCTCAAGGGCTTCGGCGTATTTTTGGCTACGATACAGGCGCTCTGCCTGCTGAAACAGGGCGTGTAGTTCGCGGGCCGTAGCGAGTCGTTTCCGAAACTCCGGTACCTCGGGGGCCGTTTCGTAAAGTTTCAGGGCTTCTTCAAACCGCCCCGCATTCAGTTTATATTCGGCCGTAATCCATACATCGTACAGGTTTCGGTTCTGAAACAGCTGCGCCTGCGCGCTCTGGGCTAATGTTAACGCAAAAAAGAGGTAAAGTAGACGTTTTATTCGCATCGTTTCGGTGTGGTTTCGGCCAGCAAAGCGGCGTACTGGTAGTACTGGTCGGGGATATGGTACAGGTTGGGGCTGTTACTTTCACGGAAGCGCTCGCAGTCGGCCTGGGCGCGTGCTTCGTAGACCTGCGCCAGGCTATCTACCTTTACCCGGATCTCGGGCGAATAGGGCATCCGGGCCACCATCCGAAAGTACTCCATAGCCCGCTGAAATTCCCCGCGCTTTTCTTCGGCAATACCCCGGTTCAGGGCTTGGTCAAAGGCCGCCAGCGATGGCGAAACGGGCACGTGGATGGGGTCCGGTGCGCCCTGGCTTTCCTTGGTGTACCACACCGCAATGGCGAGCAGCGTACCAATGGCCAGCACAAAGTAGGCGTAGTACTTAGGAGAAGCCGGGCTGGTTTCAGCGGCAGTGGTGGTGGCAGTGGTCTCGGCCGACTGCACCTCGGGCGCATCTTCTACCTGAGGTACTTCTGGCAGGGCAACGGGCTTGTCGCCGGGTAGTGTCTCTTTCCAGAAACGCTTGATCTCTTCATTTTCGGCGGCGTTGGCCCGTACGCTGAGCTGCTTGCGGTAAAAAAGCAGCAGGCGATCGGGGCCCAGCCGCCAGTATTCGGGCGTATTGACCGACAAAATGGCCTCACCAGCCGCAACGGGCAGGGTATCGATGAGTTGGAAAATGGCCCGTTTTTCGTCGGGCGTTAGCTGTTCGAGCAGCAGAGGGGTACTTTCGCGGCTTTGGTCTGCTTCCCATACCAGGTACCTGGCACCGAGCGCCCGCGACTGCCCGAGCCTACGCAGGCCAGGTACCTGCGCCGGGTGCCAATGCAGGTTTTCGTCGTAGTGGGCCGGGATGAGCTCGATCACGACGGGGGCAGGCTGATCGAGGGTCCAATCCAGCGATAACCACCTCCGACCGGGCACAAGCTCTTCCTGGAGCTGGTACGATCCTTCAAAAAAATCACCTACCTGTAAAGACATGGACGTTTCAATAAACTCCCCAAACCAGCAATACTCAACGGATTAGATCCCAATTTTACAAAAATAACTCCTAATCTCCGGAAATATTTTAGCAAACGAGGAGGATTACTTATCCTAAGGCTGAGGGTACCTGGTCCTAAAAGGCAAGCGCCGTCAAAAACTATGCACCATCTTGTAAAATGTATCCGGGTAGCCCGATGCCTGCCTGGGGACACAAGTACCTGCTGTACTGGATTTGGAAAAAGTACCCTAGCTCCCGGCTTCCGTAGCCAGGCTGGTTTGGCTCAGGGCCTGGTAGCCACCGGGGATATTGACCACGTCCAGGCCCTGAGCTTGCAGGAAAGACGTAGCCATGAGGGAGCGGTAGCCGCTGCCGCAGTAGAGGTAGTAGCGGTCGTTGGCGTCGAGGTAGTGGCTTTTCTTAGATAGGGCATTGAGGGGAAAATGCGCCGCCCCCAGCACGTGTGCTTCCTGGTATTCGCGCGAACTGCGCACGTCCAGTACATCCAGGTTGGGGCCGTCGAAAAGCTCCGCGAAGCGCTCCGCCGAAATTTCTTCCGTGCGCTCGGCTGCTTCACCGGCTACCTGCCAGGCGTCGAGCCCGCCCGCCAGGTACCCTGCGGGCTGGTCGTACCCTACCCGCGCTAGCCGCGTCACGGCCTCCTGCTCGCGGCCCGCCTCCGCTACCAGCAGAATGCGCCGCCGGAGGTCGGGGAGCAAGGTACCTACCCAGGTTTCAAAATGGCCGTCCAGCCCGATGAACACGCTCCCCGGAAGGTGGCCCGCCACAAACTGGGCCTGCGGGCGCGTATCCAGCACCAGCGCTGCGGCTGCGGCCCAGGTACTTTTGAAGCTAGCCACGTCCAGCGGCCGAAGGCCGCGCGCCAGTACTACATCCAGCTTTTCGTAGCCGTATTGGTTCAGGGCGGCGTTAAAAGGAAAGTACCTGGGTGGGTCTTCCTGGCCTTCCAGTACTTCCTGAACAAATTCCTCCCGACTCATATCGGCGCGGAGGGCGTAGTTTTTCTTTTTTTGCTCGCCCAAAGTACCCTGCTTGGCGTCGTCCATTTTCTTACCGCAAGCCGAGCCCGCGCCGTGGCCGGGGTACAGGATGAGGTCGTCGGGCAGGGGCAGAATCTGGTGGCGAAGACTATCGTAGAGGTACCGGGCCAAGTCCTCTTCGGACAAGTCGGTTTTGACGGCCAGGTCGGGTCGCCCCACGTCGCCCAGGAAGAGCGTATCGCCCGTAAACAAGGCGTAGTCACGGCCTGCTTCGTCGCGCAGCAGGTAGGTACTTGACTCCATCGTGTGGCCAGGCGTATGCAGTACTTTGAGCGTACATGCACCTACCCACAGTTCCTCCCCATCCTGCGCCACGTAGGCATCGAAAGCGGGCTTGGCCGTAGGGCCATACACAATGGTAGCGTCCGTTTGCCAGGCCAGTTCCAGGTGCCCCGACACAAAATCGGCGTGGAAGTGGGTTTGCAATACGTACTTAATGGTAGCCTGGCGCTCGGCGGCCCGCCGTAGGTAGGGTTCAACATCACGCAGCGGGTCGATGATTGCCACTTCGCCCTGGCTTTCAATGTAGTAAGCGGCTTGCGCCAGTCCCTCGGTATAGATTTGCTCTACGTGCATGATTGTACTAAGCCTAATTCTACGAAAACAAAATTTCTTGCTTACGGTAAAACGAAAATACCTTATTCATGAATAAAAAGTACCCCGCACCAACTTTCTCGCTCCAAAGTACCTCTCCCCAAAGTACCCCATGCCCTCTGCCCTTTGCTCCCTGCTTCAAAGTACCCCCTGCTATTTCAGGTAAGCCGCTTTTACCGGCAAATGCCGCACCCGCTTGCCGCAGGCCCGGTAGATGGCGTTGACCACGGCAGCGGCGGCGGGTCCCTGGGCGGCCTCCCCTGCTCCGAGTGGCTCCTCGTTGGGCCGGTCGATCACCACCACCTCAACCTCGGGTACTTCGCCGCAGCGGAAAATGGGGTACGAGTACCAATCGCGGCTGCTGACGTGCTGTTTGTCAAAAAGTACCTCTTCTTTGAGCGTCCAGCTGGCGGCCTGTACCATGCCGCCTTCGGTTTGGTTCTTCACGCCATCGGGATTAATGACCTCGCCCGCGTCGATGACGGCCCACATCTTGAGCAGCCGCACGTCACCCGTTTTTTTATCCACGGCTACTTTGGCCGCCACGGCGCAGTAGCTGGCCACGTTTTTATAGCGCGAAAAAGCCACGCCAATGCCTTCGTTGGCGTTTAGCTTCTCGGGTCGAAGTACCTCCTGTAGTTTTTTAAGTACCTCCATCGACCGCTCGTCTTCCGAGTGCATGAGCCGAAACTCGATGGGATCTTTTTGGGCCCGGTGCGCCAGCTCGTCCATGAAAGATTCAATGGCGAAAATATTGCCGTAGGCTCCTAAACTCCGCAGTGCCGACACCCGCAGCGGCCCTTCGAAAAAATGGGAGTCTACTTTCAAGTTCGGAATGGCGTAGTAAGGCTCTGAGTTGCGGTAGGCCCCGCCGCTGTAGCCCGACGACGGCCGCTCGAAGGATTTCTCCAGGTACCTGGCCGCCAGCAGATTGCCCGCGTTGCCACCCGGCCGGGTACTGTGGCTGTCGGACCACAGCCCGTAGCGCCAGTGCGTGATCCGCCCCGAGGCGTCGAGGTTGGCCTCAGCGGCCATCCACATAGCGCTGCCGTAGGGCTCCCAGGCATGCTCTTCCTCGCGCGACCATTGCAGACGCACCGGCTTGTTGGGGTAGGCCAGCGCCAGCAGGGCCGCGTCGGCGGCTACGTCGTCGGCGCCGTTGTGCCCGTAGCAGCCGGAACCCGGCACGCCGATTACGTGCAGGCTTTCAGGCTTCATGCCCAGCATTTTGCTGAGCGCGTCCCGGAGCGGAAATACGCCCTGCGTGTGCGTCCAGACGTGAAGTACCTGGCCGTCGTAGAGCGCCACCGAGCACGAAGGCCCAATGGAGCCGTGCATTTGGTAAGGTTTGAAGTACTCGGCCTTCCAGGTACTTTTAGTAGGTTTATCCAACACCTCCACCGCACCTTTTTCCTTGACGGTACGGCTACTGGTGGGTAGTTTTTTGAGGTAGTTTATAAGTGGCTGGCCCTGGGGCAGTGGCTTGGGCGTAGACCAGCGCACGTGCTCCCTGGCCAAGAGCTGCCCCTGCACGGCCTGGTACTCGTCGGTGGTGATGAGGCCCAGAAAACTACCGTTTTTCACGACTTTCAGCAGTCCGGGTACTTTGGCCTGAAAGGTACTTTCGTTAAACTCCAGCAGCTTGGCTTCGTAGGCCGGGGGCCGCACCACCCGCGCGTGCACCATGCCCGGAAACCGCAGGTCCTGCACGTAGAAGGGCTGCGCCCGCACCATTTGCTCAATGTCTTTTCGGAGAATGGGCTTGCCCACGTAGCGGTACTCCGACCGCGCCTTGAGCCGGACGGGTAGTTTTACCTCCTGTTCAAGCTGGGCTCCGTTCAGGAGCTCAGCAAAAGTAAGCGGCTCTTTGCTGGCGTCCCAAAGTACCCGTCCGCTCGCCATGCTGAGCCGGTCAGTGCTTACGTCCCACTGCTTGGCGGCCAGTTCGAGCAGCGCTTGCCGGGCCGCCGCCGCCGCGTAGCGCACCGACATGGCGGTGTTTTCCATGGAGCCGCTCCCGGCGGTGTAGCCTTCGTTGGGCGTGCGGCCGGTTTCGGCCAAATGTACCTCCACTTGCTCCACCTCCAGGTCCAGCTCCTCGGCGGCTACCTGCGCTATGGCGATGCGGAGCCCCTGACCGAGCTCCATTTTCCCGGTTAGTACCCGCACGCGGCCGTCGCCCAGTACTTCGAGCCAGGCGTCGATGCGCGGATGCTTTTGCAAGCTGCCGGGTAGTTTTTCTTCCGCCAGCAGGGGCTCTGCCGATGCCCAGGGGGTACTTGTGAGCGAAAAGCCAATGGTAAGGCAACCGAGGCTGTTGATGAATTTTCGCCGGGATAGCTCGGGATTGAAAGGGGTACTTTTCATACTGGAAAATCAGTTAAAAAACGACTTACTGTAACGTCCCCGCTGCCCGCTGGACGGCCCGGATCACGCGCGGCTGCACACTGCATCGGCAAAGTACCCGCTGCAGGCCTTCCCGGATGGCCGCCTCATCGGGCTTTTTGTTGGCTTGGAGCAGCGCCACCGCCGAGATGACCATACCGTTGAGGCAGTAGCCACACTGCGCGGCTTGCTCGTTTACGAAGGCCTGCTGCACCGGGTGCAACGCGCCATCGGCACGAGTAAGGCCTTCCAGGGTGGTGATGGCGCGGCCCTGCATCGACTCCACGGGTACCCGGCAACTGGGCATGGCCACGCCGTCCATCAGGACCATGCAGGAGCCGCACTGCTCCAGGCCACAGCCGTACTTGGGGCCATTGAGCTCCAGCTGGTTTCGGAGTACGTATAGTAGTGGCGTGGCCGGGTCTACCCGGAGCATGTGTTTTTTGCCGTTTACTTCAATGGTTACGTCTGCTTCCATGGCGGAGGTAGTTTATAGGGTCAGGTCGTAGTAACACAACGCCTACGGGTTAAAATTGTTGACACCCTGGAGGGCGGCTGTATCTCTAAAAGGCTGAAAGAGAATCATTATAATAAGTTTTACGGCTTATTCTCGTTGGTAAATGCTCCGTTGAAAGTACCCCACAACCTGTACTACCTTCAGAGCGATGCAGAAGAATTCGCGTTGTAAATGCGAACCGACCCGAACTTTGATCCTATAAATGCAATTCACCAAAGGGCAAAAACCAAATTTTGTCTTTTTCAGTCGACACTTTTAATGTATTTTTGTCTTTTCTAATCGACAATTATGGATATTCTTATCGAATTTCAGGATAATCTTGTACGGCAATTAACCAATACTTTTCGGAGGTACCTTCACCAAAAGATCAATTGGCAACAGCGTATGATCGCCATCAAGGGACCCCGCGGGGCGGGCAAAACAACGCTCATGCTCCAGCACCTGAAATTTGACCTAGGACTACCTGCCCATGCCCTGTATATTACTGCTGACCATACGTGGTTTTACACCCACACGCTACTGGAAACTGCCACGGATTGGTACAAGCAGGGAGGGAGGTTACTTTTTATTGATGAGGTACACAAGTACCCCCGGTGGTCGAGGGAGTTGAAAAATATCTACGATGGACTACCCGAACTGCAAGTCGTTTTCTCGGCCTCCTCGGCGCTGGATATTTACCGGGGTGAAGCCGATTTGAGCCGACGCGTCATTAGTTACTCTTTGGCAGGGCTTTCTTTTAGGGAATACTTGCTTTTTACTCAGGAGATTAGCTACGAGGTTCTTGCTTTGAAAGATGTGGCAACCCAGCACCGTGCCTTTTCCCAAAGCGTACTGGAAAAGGTACAGCCCTTGCCGCATTTCAAAAAGTACCTGCAAAAGGGTTATCTGCCCATCATTGCTGAGGGGGAAGACGAGTACCTTCCCAAGCTAGAACAGATCATCAACGCCATTGTTGATACCGATCTTGCCTATATAGCCTCTTACAACACCGGAACGGCGATCAAGGTAAAGAAATTGCTAGGCGTCATTGCAGAATCAGTGCCCTTTAAACCTAATGTTTCGGCCCTGGCCCGAAAGCTTGACCTCAGTCGGGACAGTGTGTACCAATACTTATACCAACTAAGGGACGCGCGCCTGCTCAATACACTCGTCGCCGAGGGTAAAGGGGTGGCTACCTTGCAAAAGCCCGATAAAGTGTATCTTGGGAATCCTAACCTCGCATACGCTTTACGCGCGAACCCCGACGTAGGAAATCTTAGGGAAACCTTCTTGCTGAGTCAGCTTCAGAACATAGCGGCCGAGGTACTTGCCCCCAAAAGCGGGGACTTTCTTGTTCAGGATTTCGTGCTTGAAGTGGGGGGGAAAGGCAAAACGTCTGCTCAAGTTAAAGACACGCCCAACTACCTCATCGCCGCCGATGACATCGAGATGGGTTCGGGCCAGAGGGTACCTTTATGGCTGTTTGGCTTTATGTATTAACGGGTGGCTGGTTCGCGTTTGCAACGCAAACTTCCCGAACAAAGCGTTTCCAACGCAAAGTATCCGGCCGAGGCACTTTCAAAACAGATAAATTATCCTAAGTACACATCCAGCCAAAACATCAGTATTCAAGTAATAGCCGATTAGGGAAGGATTCGCGTTACAAACGCGGTTTCACGCAAAATTCGCGTTGAAAACGCGAACTAACCCCAAACGCGAACTAACCCAACGCCTGCCGGATCTGGCTGAGGTGGTGGGCGTTGTGCCAGGTAATTTTTTCGAATTCGTCTTTTAGGGTACGCAGGCCCGTTTCGCTGTGGACGAAGGTCTTGTCGGAGGCGGTGGCGTAGTGGGTTTGGGCCAGTTGAATCACCGCCTCGCGAATCGACGCGTAAATATTTTTATTGATCTCCAGCGGAAACGTCAGGTAGTCGAGCTGCTGGCACCAACCATCCTGATCGAACGCCCAGATCACCTGCTTCGGCTCGGCAATGACGCGCCGGACACGGTCGTAGAGCACGCTCTCGGCGTCGGCCAGGTGGTGCAGGAGCTGCCGCACGTTCCACTTACCGGGCTGGTAGGTCTTTTGCAGATCCTCCTCCGGCAACGCAAAGTACCCCAGCGTTTCGCGGCGGGTTTCGGTAAGCTCGTGCAGCAAGTCCATCGTCAGGTACCTTTCTGGGTTCGTTCGTTTTTATTCCGCCAGAATCTCCTCCAGGAATTTCCGGAAGGGAGCCGCAAATTCTTTACGTTTCAGCGCAAATTCCACGGTCGTTTTCAGGAAGTCGAGCTTGTTACCGATGTCGTGGCGCTTGCCTTCGATCAGGTGCGAGTAGATGTTTTCGCGCTTCAGGAGCAGCAGCATCGAGTCGGTCAGCTGAATCTCGTTGTTTTTACCCTTGGGCGTTTGCTCGATGGCCTGGAAAATCTCGGGCGAGAGAATGTACCTCCCCGCAATGGCCAGGTTGGAAGGTGCCAAGTCCACGGCCGGTTTTTCCACCAGCGTGGTCAGCTCCATGATGATGTCGCTGAGCGAAGTACCTCCCACAATGCCGTAGCGATTCACCTTGTCGGCGGGTACTTCCTCCACCGCAATCACCGAGCCGCCGTACTGCTCGTAGGTATCCATAAGCTGCTGGGTCACGGGAATGACGGAGTCCATAATGGTATCACCGAGGAGTACCGCAAAGGGCTCGTTGCCCACGTGGTGGCGCGCGTAGTAGATGGCGTCACCGAGGCCGTTGGCTTCTTTCTGCCGCACAAAGTGCACGTTGGCCATGTCGGCCAGGCGGCGCATTTCGTTGTACCACAGCCGGTCTTCCTTCTCTTCCAGGCGCGATTCGAGCTCGATGTTGCGGTCGAAGTGGTCTTCAATGGCGCGTTTTCCTTTTCCCGAAATAATCAGAATATCTTCAATTCCCGAATCTACGGCCTCCTGCACCACGTACTGGATCGTCGGGATGTCGATGATGGGCAGCATTTCTTTCGGCATCGACTTCGTAGCGGGCAAAAAACGGGTACCTAGTCCGGCGGCGGGTATTACGGCTTTACGAATCATGGGAGTAGTAGTCAATCAATTGGGTTAATCAAATAAGATAAATTTCGTATCCTCTTGCTTTCTTCTCTTAAACAATAAAGGGCCGGATGACGCGGGCGTTGTATTTTTTCAATTCCACAAACAGACGATTCAGCATTTCGTCGTCGCGGTAGGTACCGATGATAGTACCGCCCGAGCCGGCAAATTTCGACGAAGCGCCGCAGGCCCGCGCCGCCCGGATGAGCTGCTGGTTGGTTTCTGAAATGGTATAGATCTTGGTGCGCAGGTTGAAGTTCTCGTTCATGAGCTCGTGCAGGTCGTCGGGGCGGCCTTCCTGCAAAGCCTTTTTGGCCTCAGCGGCTAGTTGGGCAATTTGCCCCAGGGTACTTATCACGTCGGCATCGCCGCGGTCGAATCGGGCGCGCACGTCGCTATGTACCTTTCCCGAGACCTTGCTCAGCTGGGTGTTATACGCTACGTAAATCTTGGGCAGCAGCGCCGGATCAAGGCGGTCGTACTGCCCGTAGCCCCGCTGTGCGATCAGCTCCTGGTCAAAATCCATGTACACGCATCCTTCGTAACACTGGATCACGCGGTCTTGCAGGCCGGCCGTGATGCCCAGCTCCTCGGTCTCGGCGGTCATGACGAGCTGAGGCAATAGCTCAAGCGGAATCTCTACTTTGTAAAATTGCATCAGCGCGCGCATCAGCGCCACCACGATGGCACTCGAGCCCGACATACCTACCTGCCGCGGAATGGTGGAGCGGTAGCGCACGGTGAAGTTGCGGTTGGGCAGGCGGATGCCCGCGCCCTCGCAATACTCGCCAAATTTCTTGATACCTGCCTTGATGAGCGGTATGCCGCCGTTGTAGCCCAGCATACTCACCGAGTCACGGAGGTGGTAGATGCTCTTAAAGGTACTTCCGTCCTGCGGCTGGGGCTCGATGTGCAGCTCGGGCGACTCGTATAGGGATATGGAAGTACCGAAATTTCGGACCGAGATGGAAATGGTTTTACCAAAAAAACCGTCGGAAGGATTACCCAACAGCCCGGCACGGGCGTAGGCGCGCGTTTCAATTATCAAGGATCAAGCGTTTTTTTGCCCAATATTACTAACTAAATATGAAAAAAGACCTGCTCGTCTTCATGATAACGGGAAGTATTCAGTGACAAAAAGCGCAGGTATCTGAAAGAAATTTCTTCCTAAGGTACCTATTCAGCACTTTATCAAGAATATTCTTACTTTTGCCCTCCTCAGCGTTCCTTGTAGTACCCTTTCGTTAACTTCTATTTACTGAACCCCCTTGGTTACTTTTTTTAAAAGAGAAGATGCGCTCCTTTACCTGCTCCTGTTGGGCATAGCGCTCAGGGTATTGGTCTACCTTATCCTCCCACCCCTGGGCGACTCCGCCCAAACCGACGTCATTCAATTTATACTGGAAAAAGGACGACTTCCCCTCACCAGCGAGCTGCCCGCCGCCGGGCAGCCCCCTCTCTACTACCTGCTGGCCAGCCTCTTTGCCCGTTTCGACGAGCCGGGTAGCCAAAAGGCCCAGCAGCTACTTTCGCTGCTACTTTCCGTGGGTAGTTTGTACTTTTTATACCAGCTGAGCAAACAGCTCCTTTCGGAGGTACTTCTGCGCAACGGCAGCTTCCTGCTCGCGGCGGTGCTGCCTTCCTTTCTGCTGGGCTCCCTGACGGTATCCAACACCGCCCTGACGTACTTTTTGGGCATCTTGTTGCTTTGGGTGCTTTCAAAGTACATTCACCAGCCCTCCCAAACCCACGAGATAGCCCTGGCGGTAGTACTGGGGCTGGGCATCCTGACGCAGGGTACTTTTCTGGTACTTGGCCTGCCGCTGGTAGTGGTGGTAGCACTGGTACTTTGGAAAGTAGACGCCGCCGCCAAGCTAATTTTCTTTCGGCTGCTGCTCTTTGCGCTCATCGCCCTCACCATAGGTACCTACAAGTACCTCGAAAATTACTACATCGAAGGGCGTTTCTTTATCCCTGATCCGGCGATGGCGTCAGAGCCGCTGGGTACTTTCCTGGCGCAGGCAGGTACTTTGTATTCGGCCTTCTGGCAACCCGAGGCTGAGGGTACTTCTTCATCGCTGAGCAGCAGGTACCTGCGCCCCGTTATCTTCCTGCTGGCGCTACTGCCCACGCTGCTCATACTGCTGGGTTTTGTGGTCAAAAGCGTATCGGTGCTTCGGTTTTTAAGCAAGCTCAAAAAAAGCAATCGCACGTACTTCGCCAAACGGCTGGAAGAAGGTACCTGGCTGCTGCTGCTCGTACTGACTGGCGTGTGGTTTTTCCGAAACGCCAGCCCAGCCACCGCCATGCTGGGCTTGTCTTTTTTTCCGCTGATGTATTTACTCTACCTGGGTTTTCGGTTTCTGCACGAAAGTGCCGCCGCGCTACTACAGGTAGGGTACCTGCTATGGCTGGGGCTGGCGGGGCTGTACGTACTCCACTATGGATTGTTGGGCTTTGGGGGATAGTAAGACTAGGTACTTTGGCATGAATCAAAGTACCTAGTCTTACTTACAGAAGCTGACAGCAACTTTATTTCGCTGCGACCGGTTCGATCGAGAATTTCTCCACCTTATTCTTGATGGGTGGTACCGTTCTGAGGTAGGCAAAAATCGCCTTAAGGTCTTCTTCCTTCATGCCCGCGTACATCATCCAGGGCATAATCGTCTGGAACTCTGTGTTACTTACGGCATGAGGTCGATAGGAGCTGTCGGCATAGGCTTTAAAGCGGGCTACAAAGGCCTCTTCTGTCCAGGCACCAAGGCCCGTTTCCGGGTCCGGGGTTAGGTTAGAGGTACGTATTATGCGGCCATCGCCCAGGCTCATTTCCCAGCCTCCCGCCCAGTCCATACCGGGTATTTTCTGCCCTTTGTCGTCGTTGTTGGTGTGGCATTCGTAGCAGGCCGCTACGTTGGCCAGGTACTTCCCGTACGCTACCCGATCGGTCACGGCCGGGCGCTGGCTAGGCTCCGCCTTTTGCGGAATAGTGCGTAGGATGACGTTGAAGGGAAAATCAGGCTTGGAGGCAGGTACCTCGTTGTCAATGGGCTGCAACGTACGCAGGTACGCAATGATGTCCTTGATGTCTTCGGGGTCGGCTTTGGCATAATACTGGTACGGCATCACCGGAAAGAACGCGTGGCCGTCGCGGCTCACGCCAGTAGTTACGGCCCGGTAGATTTCCCCGTCGGTCCAGTCTTTAAGGGCTGCGGGGGTAATATTGCGCGAATAGAACGTACCCGGAAAACCCTCATTATGATCAAACTTCTCACCACCCGCCCCAAAGGTTTCGGGACGCAAAGGGCCCGAAAAGGCCGTGAAATCGCGACGGCTGTGACAATCCATACAAACCATCACGTGGTTGGCGAGGTACTCGCCACGCTGGACGCGCTCCGGCGTCAATTCTACTTTGAGGTCGGGGGCGTCACCTACGTTGGGCAAAAAGAGAAAAATATAGCCTACGATTCCGACAACGGCAACGACTACCACTGCCAGGACGATACCCAGTACTTTGAAAAGTTTTTTCATACTATCTATAAAAGAAGGGCTTAGGGTGTAGTAACTGTGTTTGTCACAAAGTTATACGAATGAAAATGAACTTATCAAAAGTATTGTGTGAAATGGATTTTTAGGTACCTGAAAACGCCAGAAGGAGAATCGGACTCTCCGGTTCTCCTTCTGAAAGTTTGCAAAAAACAGCACCAAAGTACCCCTAGCGTGAGGAATAGTTGGGAGCTTCCTTCTGGATCATGATGTCGTGCGGGTGGCTTTCTTTCACGCCCGCGGTGGTGATCTTCACAAACTGCGCTTTCTGGAGAGCCGAAATGTCGCCCGCGCCGCAATAGCCCATGCCCGCTTTGAGGCCTCCTACCATTTGGTACAGAATTTCGGAAACTTTTCCCTTAAAAGGTACCCGCCCCACGATTCCCTCCGGCACCAGCTTCTTCACGTCGTCTTCGGCATCCTGGAAGTACCGGTCCTTGGAGCCCTCCTCCATCGCTTCCACCGAGCCCATGCCCCGGTACGCTTTGAATTTACGCCCTTCATAAATGACAATTTCGCCCGGTGCTTCGTCGGTCCCGGCCAGCATAGAGCCGATCATGACGGTGCTGGCCCCACCGGCCAGGGCCTTGGTTACATCCCCGGAGAAGCGCACGCCACCGTCGGCAATGACGGGTACATCCGTGCCTTTTAGGGCCTCAGCAGCGGCCATCACGGCTGACAGCTGCGGTACCCCGATCCCGGCGATGATCCGGGTAGTGCAGATACTTCCCGGCCCTACGCCTACCTTCACGGCATCGGCTCCGGCGGCTACCAGCGCTTTGGCGGCTTCGCCCGTGGCAATATTGCCGGCAATCACGTCCAGCTTCGGAAAGGCCTCTTTGATCGTTCGGACGGCATCAAGTACCCCTTTGGAATGCCCGTGAGCCGTATCCAGACTGATGACGTCGACCCCCGCTTTCACCAGGGCCTCTACCCGCTTGAGCAGGTCGGCCGTTACGCCCACGGCGGCACCTACCCGCAGGCGACCGTACTCGTCCTTACAGGCATTGGGGTGTGATTTCCGTTTGAGAATATCCTTGTAGGTAATGAGTCCCGTGAGCCGGTACTCGTTATCCACGATGGGTAATTTTTCGATTTTATATTCCTGAAGAATGTACTCGGCGTCATCGAGCGAGAGCCCTTCGGAAGCCGTGATCAGGTTTTGCTTCGTCATGATCTCCGTAACGGGCCGCCCCATGTCGCGCTGAAAGCGCAGGTCGCGGTTGGTTAGGATACCGATCAGCCGACTTTGTTTATCCACCACGGGAATCCCCCCTATTTTGAATTCCCGCATGATCTGGTGCGCGTCGCCGAGGGTAGCTCCTTCGGTGAGCGTAATCGGGTCCAGGATCATGCCGCTTTCTGAGCGTTTGACCTTCCGTACCTGCTCCGCCTGTGCTTCCAGCGTCATGTTTTTGTGGATAATGCCAATCCCCCCTTCCTGGGCCATCGCAATGGCCAGCTCGTATTCAGTCACGGTGTCCATAGCCGCTGAAACGAGCGGAATGTTCAGTTGAATGTTGCGGGTAAGACGGGTAATCGTAGATGCGTCGCGCGGGAGAATTTCCGAGTAAGCAGGAAGAAGTAGTACGTCGTCGTAGGTAAGCGCCTCGTAAAGGACTTTGGATGGGTCTGTGCTCATGGGCAAATAATCATATTGTTATTTGCCGGGCAAAATTACGTAGAAGTTTGCAGATCCGAAAACAATTTGTTGTTGCTGCAATATTATTTTTTCGCGAGCTACTTAGCTCACCAGCACCCGTACTTTTTTGATCCGTTTTTTGTCTGCCGACTGTACCTTGAAAGTCAGGTCACGGTGGGTAGCCTGCTCGCCCGTGCGGGGCAGGCGCGAGAAGAGCTCAAGCAGTAATCCGCCCAGCGACTCGCTACTCCCCCTGATTTCCTCGAAGTAGTCCGACTCCAAACCCAGGATACGGCAAAAATCGTTGATAAGTACCTTTCCTTCAAAAACAAAGGTTTTGTCGTCTACCTGGTTGTAATTCACTTCCTCTTCTTCGTCGTACTCGTCGTTGATGTCGCCGAATATCTCCTCAATGATGTCTTCGAGGGTAATGAGCCCGCTGGTACCGCCATACTCATCCACCACGATGGCCATGTGTACGCGCCGGTTCTGAAACTCCTGCATGAGGTCGTCGAGGCGTTTACTTTCGGGAATAAAGTAAGCTTTGCGCATCAGCTTCTGCCAGGCAAAGTGCTCGTCGCGGTGCAGGTGCGGCAATAAATCTTTCACGTATAGGATACCTTCTACGGAGTCGAGGGTTTCCTGGTATACCGGTACCCGCGAGTAGCCCGACTTGTTGATTTTATCCATGAGCTCGTGAAAATCCAGCTCCATGTCAAAGGCGGTGATATTCAGCCGTGGCTTCATGGCCTGGCGGGCGGTGGTTTGTCCGAAAGTAGCCAGTCCGCGCAGCAAATCCCGCTCCTCCTCGCTTTCCGACTGCTTCTCCAGGCGTTCGGCGGCGGCTTCGGCTCCCTCGGGCAGGAGTACACCCCAGCGGGTAGCCAGCGCGGCCAGGCGGCGGTTGAGGGGATTGGCCAGCCGCATGACGGGCCCCAGCACTGCCCCTACCCGCTGCACCAGGGGCAGTGCGTGGCGCCCCGCATAAAAGCGCACCAGGGCATCCAGCCAAAGCCAAAAGAGCAGTACTGCCACCGGTACCCAGGGGTAGGTACGGAGCTCCGCCGTTTCCAGCAGCGTCCAAAACAGCCGGGCCCCCAGCAAAAAGGCGAGTAAGGTAAAGACGCGCTGAACCAGCGACAGGGTAAGCCTTTGGGCCTGGTCGAGTGGTATATAGTCAGCGCTGGGTTTTCTTTCCCAGGGTACCTCCACGGTTGGGATGGCCGCGTAAGCCGCCCGAACAGCCGAAAAAAAGAGAGAAAAAAGCAGAAGTACCGCTACGGCAACAACCTCGGGGGTAGGTATCTGAACCATCTCGGGGACAAGCCCGAGAGCAGGAAGGGGGGCATTGCGGTAAAAAACGGTGCGAAAGCACGTTCGGGATAGGGGATCGTCACTATCGGGTATTTCTTCC
This sequence comes from Rhabdobacter roseus, assembly GCF_014202275.1. Lineage (GTDB taxonomy): Bacteria > Bacteroidota > Bacteroidia > Cytophagales > Spirosomataceae > Rhabdobacter > Rhabdobacter roseus. Next base: position 719,209 of record NZ_JACHGF010000003.1, read on the forward strand.
ACTGGGGCTATAAAATCTGATGGAGCAAGTATAGGGCTATTGTCAAAAAGAAGCAAGCCCCGCCGCAGCGGGGCTTTGTATAAAGTACCTAAGCTCAGAAGGGCAGATCGTCGTCATCGGCACTCCCGGCGGCCATCGTCGGCGGTACGGGGTCGGGGGTACGCGGTGCCGCCGGAGCACTACCGGTAGTAGCCCTGGGAGCCGCTGCCGCTGGTGCGGAGGACTCTCCTCCACCGGAGCCGGCACCGCTGCCCCCCAGTAGGGTCATGCTGCTGGCCCGGATCGTCACGCCCGACCGCTGCTGCCCTTCCTTATCGGTCCAGTTTTCGGTCCGGATGCGGCCTTCTATGTAAACGGAGTTTCCTTTGCGGAGGTACTTTTCGGCAATCTGGGCCAGTCGATCCCAAAGCTCGATCCGGTGCCATTCGGTTTGCTCGACCCGCTCCCCGCTTTTGTTGGTATAGGATTCGGACGTAGCGATGTTGAAGCGGGCCACCGACGAGCCGCCTTCCAGGTACCTTACCTCCGGGTCGCTACCGAGGTTTCCAATCAAGATCACTTTATTAACGCTTCCTGCCATATTTTATCAGTTAGTCAAAAGTAGTATTACGTGAGCCGTTGCTCGTTTGAACTATTTTATAAAGTTAAGAAAAAAAATATTCTTTCACATACGCATCGATCAAAACGGGCTTGGGTAGTTGCTCAATCTCCTCTTCGTCGTAAAAGACCATGCCGACGGGCAGTGGCAGACTCGTTTGCTCGGGCAGCTCAAACCGCCAAAAACGCGTTTTCAGGCGTTGGTGCGACAACAAATGTACGTAAGGCCCCCGTACAGGTAGTCCTTTTCCGGCTTGCGCCCAGCTAGTGAGGTACGCGTCAGGGAGTAAGTCGTCGAGTAGTTCGACCTCCTGGGTTGTTTCTACGAGGTAAAAATCGTACATTCCCTGCCACACGTCCTTTCCGGTGCGTTCGCGCATGGCCAGTTTTCCCCGCTGCTCAAGCACGATGTAGTTCAGGTAGCGGTCGCGTACTTTAGCTTTCTTGGCCTTGACGGGCAGCAGCGCCTGCGCCCCGTGCTGAAAAGCGTAGCACAGCGTATTGAAGGGGCACAGCAGGCAGTCGGGTGCTACGGGCTGGCACTGAATGGCTCCGAATTCGATGAGGGCCTGGTTGAAGGTAGCTGCGTCGTCGGCAGGCATAAGGTACTGGGCCAGGTCGGCAAATTCTTTCTTGGCTGCCGTACTTAGTATGTCCGTCCGGATACCAAAAATCCGGGCAAGTACCCGGTACACGTTTCCATCCACGGCCGCGACGGCTTCATTAAAAGCGAAAGAGGCTACGGCTCCTGCCGTGTAGGTACCAATTCCTTTTAGTTTGAGCAACCCGGCGTAGGTAGTTGGGAAAGTACCTCCCTGCTCCGCCACGATCTGGCGGGCCGTTTGGTGCATGTTGCGGGCGCGGGAGTAGTAGCCCAGCCCCTGCCACAGCCTCAGTACGTCTTTTTCGTCGGCCTGGGCCAGGTCGGTTACGGTAGGATAGGCCGCCACAAACCGGAGGTAGTACGGCAACCCCTGCGCCACGCGGGTCTGCTGCAGGATGACTTCCGACAGCCATATCTGGTAGGGATCGGTGGTATGCCGCCAGGGCAAGTCGCGATGATGATGGTGGTACCAGCGGATAATTCTTTCGCTAAATTCGGACGGCGTTATCTCTACTTCCAAGCTCATTAGTAAGTTTTACTCGCTGTTTTTTAGTGAATTATAAAAAAAATGAAAAGGCTATACTTTTAAGTTTTAGTAAAATTACGCTACCTTTGTACTCCCAAAAACGGAAAGACAATTTTTTTCAAACGGAGTAATATTCATTTTAAAGTTAGTAAACACAGTGACTAAGGCAGACGTAATCGCTCAGATTTCTGAAAAAACCGGTGTAGAAAAGGCTGATGTTCAGCAGACCCTGGAAACATTCTTCACCGTGGTTAAAGATTCACTCGCTGATGGCGAAAATCTTTACGTAAGGGGTTTCGGTAGTTTTATCAACAAGAAACGTGCCCGCAAGGTTGCTCGCAACATCTCGCAGGGTACTTCCATGATCATCGACGAGCACTTTGTGCCCAGCTTCAAGCCGGCCAAAATTTTCGTTGAGCAAGTAAAAACGAGCGACAAGTTAAAAGCCGTCGTTGAAAAGTAATTTCCCTTCCTACCCGAAGGAGATTATTTGCACTAACAAAAGCAAAGTATGAAGAGGTCCATTGTGTTGGTTTGCGTATTGGCCGTTACGTTAGTGGGTACGCTGTACAGCTTACCCAAGGTGGTAGTCAATACTAAAAACCAGGATGTGGATGCCGGACAAAGTACAGCTCAGGCACCAGAAAATGACGCGAGAGGAGATGGGGCCCCGGCCGACAACCACTCGGCTCAGCCTCTGGCGCCTGAGCAGCTCCGGCAAATTGAAGAATTGCGCGGGGCTTACACCCAGGCCGGGCCCGGGGAGCGCCCCGAGGCGGCCATAAAACTATCCGACGCCTACAGCCGTTTGCAACGGTTAGACAGCGCCGCTTACTACGCTGAGCAAGCAGCCTTGCTTATCCCGTCGGTGGAGAACTGGCTGCGGACCGGTGATCGCTACTACGAAGCCTACGGGTTTGCGGTAGAAGAAACCAAAGCCGCTCAGCTGGGCGTAAAAACCAGGGCGTCTTACCAAAAAGCGCTCGACCTGAATCCCGAGCTACTAGCAGCCAAAGCCAACATGGCGATGACCTACGTCAACACGGCCTCACCCATGCAGGGAATCATGCTGCTCCGCGAAGTACTCGATGCCGACCCTACCAATGAGCTGGCGTTATTTAATCTGGGTATACTCTCGATGCGTTCTAACCAGTATACCAAAGCGGTGGAGCGCTTCCAGCAAATCCTGATCAACAGCCCTTCCAACACGAAGGCGCAGTTTTACCTGGGCGTGTGCCTGGTGGAGCTGGGACGTAACGACGAAGCTCGTAAAGTACTGGCCGATGTCAAAAAGAAAGAAAAAGATCCGGTGATTCAGCAGGCCATTGGCGAGTTGGAGCAGCGGCTCGATGAATGATCAAAGTAAACAGGTGCTTGCCCTAAGCACCGAAGAAGGTATTCAAGTAATTTTTCACATTAACATTTAACCGTTATAAGCTATGCCTTGCGGAAAGAAAAGAAAGAGACATAAGATTTCAACGCACAAGAGAAAGAAGCGTCTAAGAAAGAACCGACATAAGAAGAAGTAAGGACAAGCGTGAGACTGGGGGCTGCCGTTAGGTACAGAGATCTGGTCTCACGCTTTGTATTTTTCCTACTCCTCCGCATTTCTCTTCGAAATGCCGTGCCTAATTATCAACTTTAAAAGACCAATCAATTGGTTATACATTGAGTAACGAATTAATCATAAATTCTACTCAAAAGGGGGAGCGTATAGCCCTTTTGCAGAATAAACGTCTACTTGAATACCACGTCGAAGCACCCGATCAGAACTTTACCGTTGGCGATATCTACCTCGGTACAGTTCGGAAGTTAGTCACGGGACTTAACGCCGCTTTTGTGGATGTGGGCTACGAGAAGGATGCTTTCCTGCATTATCTCGATTTAGGACCCAACATCAACTCCCTGAACAAGTTGACGAAAGACGCCGTTGCCAAACGCGTCAACTCCGGGAAGCTGGCAAACTTCAAGATGGAACCCGAAATTGAAAAACTGGGTAAAATCGACAAGGTACTTTCCAAGAATCAGCCCATTCTGGTGCAGATTGTCAAAGAGCCCATTTCTACCAAGGGGCCTCGCCTTTCCTGCGATATTTCCATCGCAGGCCGTTATATCGTACTTGTTCCTTTTTCCAATTCTGTCAATCTTTCCAAAAAGATCACCGACAAGCAGGAGCGTACCCGTCTCCAGCGGCTCATGTCTTCCATCAAACCCGCCAACTTCGGCGTGATCGTCCGTACGGTGGCGCAGGGTAAAGATGTGGAAGAGCTGGATCGTGACCTGCAAACCTGCATTGAAAAGTGGGAAAATGGCATCAAAGCCCTGCGCGACGCCAAACCCCGCGACCGCATCATCGGTGAAATGAACCGGGCGTCTTCGATCCTGCGGGATATGCTCAACGAATCCTTCGATAGCATCACCGTAGACTCCAAGGAGGTATACGACGACATCAAAACGTACATCCGTACCATTGCGCCCGACAAAGAAAATATCCTGCGGTTTCATAACGGCAAGAATAAGCTTTTTGAACAATTCGGTTTAGAAAAGCAGATCAAGTCGCTGTTTGGACGATCGGTAAGCCTGCCCGCCGGAGGGTACCTGATCATCGAGCATACCGAAGCCCTGCACGTCGTGGACGTCAACAGCGGCAACAAATCCAACACCGAGGAAGATCAGGAAGCCACGGCCGTCAGTGTCAACATCGAAGCCGCCAAGGAAATTGCCCGTCAGCTACGCCTGCGCGACATGGGGGGTATCATCGTGGTGGACTTCATCGACATGAAGAAAGCCGAAAACAAGCGGAAGATCCACGACATCATGCGGGAGGAGATGAAATACGATCGCTCCAAGTATACCGTCCTGCCGCTTTCTAAGTTCGGTCTGATGCAAATCACCCGGCAGCGGGTCCGGCCGGAGCTCAACATCGTTACCCGCGAAACCTGCCCTACCTGCGGTGGCACCGGCACCATTCAGGCCAGCATCCTGGTATCGGATATTATTCTTAATAACCTGGACTACATCCTTACCAAGCAGAATGAGCGCGGAATTACGGTGGCCCTGCATCCGTTTCTGTACGCGTACTTTACCAAAGGATTCATCTCCGAGCAGGTACGGTGGTTCTTTAAATACAAAAGCTGGGTAAAGCTCATGCAGGACAGTTCCCTTGGTGTCGTGGAATTTAAATTTCACAACCGCTTTGGGGAAGAGATAGAAATCACCCAGGTCAATTAAGATCATCGCTACTTCTATCCTGTATCATCCAAGACATTTCAAGCCTCCTTTCCTAGCCGAAGGGGGGCTTTTTTTCGACGCTGGTTCGCGTTTGCAACGCGAATCCTCCCCGATCTCTTGCGTTTGTAACGCATGTCATCGTCCCGAGGGCAACGATTCAAAAAATAGGTACTTAAAATTAAGTACTTTTTAAAAGTAAAGTACTCTATGCTAGTAGGATACCGCATGAAAGTGATTCATAAAAATACCCGTACTAGTACAGCCAGTCTACCATGGTTATGTATAAATCTTGTTTATCAACGACTTGCGCCTTCCTGCGGATTCCTATTTTCCGAGGGTGCACTCAACCCGCACTACCTCCCAACTACCCTGACCTTTTACCGCAGCATGAAAACAAGTACCTGGATTTTGCTTATCATTGGGTTCCTCAACCAAACCATCGTTTTGGCCCAGCTCCCACCCATCTTTGAAGCCACCCGGGCACCGCAGGCCCAGACCGAAGCCACAACGCGAAGGTACCTGCCGCCGGTCCGCATTCTCTGGAAAACACCCAACGCCGCCATCCAGAACGAGCAGGTACTTTTGAAGCCCGGCAACGGCCAGGCCGACCTCTCGGGCAAAGACCTCTGCCGCCTCAAAAGTACCGACACCCAGAAACCGGGCCTGCTGCTGGACTTTGGCAAGGAGCTGCACGGTGGCCTGCAAATCGTGACGGGCATGTGGCCCGGCAACAAGCCAATTACGGTGCGGCTGCGCTTCGGGGAGTCGGTGAGCGAAGCCATGTCGGACATCGAGCCTACCCAAAACGCCACCAACGACCACGCCATGCGCGACCTCATCGTACAGGTACCTTGGCTGGGAAAGCTCGAGATTGGCAACACGGGTTTTCGCTTCGTGCGCATCGACGTCGTGGATAGCAACGTGGAGCTGGCGCTGAAGGAAGTACGCGCCATTTTTATCTTTCGCGATATTCCCTACCTGGGCTCCTTCCGGAGTAGCGATACGCTCCTAAATCAAATCTGGGAAACCGGTGCCTATACCGTACACCTCAACATGCAAGACTACCTCTGGGACGGCATCAAGCGCGACCGCCTCGTGTGGGTAGGCGACATGCACCCGGAGGTATCAACCATCAATACCGTTTTTGGGTACAATGACGTTGTTCCGAAAAGCCTCGACCTCTCGCGCGACATCACGCCCCTGCCCCAGTGGATGAACGGCATCAGTACCTACTCCATGTGGTGGATCATCATTCACCGCGACTGGTACCGGCAGCACGGCGACCTCAAGTACCTCCGCGAGCAGCGCGAGTACCTGGTGAAGCTGCTGGAATTACTAAGTACCAAAATCGATGAACAAAACCGCGAAAAGCTCGACGGCCGCTTTCTGGACTGGCCCTCCAGCGAAAACAAGGAAGGCATTCACGCGGGCCTGCAGGCCATGATGGTGCTGGCGCTGCAAGCGGGAGCTGAGCTGGCGGGTATTTTGGGCGAAAAAGCAGCGGTAAGTACCTGCGAAGAAGCACTCGGTCGGCTGCGCAGGTACATTCCTAACCCCAACCACTCCAAGCAGGCAGCGGCGCTGCTGGCACTGGCAGGGCTGATGCCCGCCGAGCAGGCCAACCGGGAGGTACTTGCGGTAGACGGCGCGCGCCACTTTTCAACTTTCTACGGCTACTACATGCTACAGGCCAAAGCCCAGGCCGGTGATTACCAGGGTGCCCTCGACAACATCCGGGAGTACTGGGGAGCCATGCTCCAGCTCGGTGCCACTACCTTCTGGGAAGATTTTAATCTCGACTGGCTTCCCAATGCCTCGCGCATCGACCGGCTCGCTCAGCCGGGACAGAAGGATATTCACGGCGACTACGGTGCTTACTGCTACGTGGGTTTTCGGCATAGCCTGGCCCACGGCTGGGCCTCCGGACCGACGCCCTGGCTCACCGAGCACGTGCTGGGCATCAAGGTGATGGAGCCGGGCTGTAAGGTGATCCAAGTGGAGCCGCACCTGGGCGACCTCACCTTTGCCGAAGGTACCTTCCCTACCCCGCACGGGCTCGTGAAAGTAAAACACACCAAACGCCCCGACGGCCGCGTGCAGTCAGACATCAGTGCGCCCAAGCAGGTGAAGATTATTCGTCCGAAGCAGTAAAGTACCTACTTCCCCTCCCAGCGGGGAGGGCGCTTTTCGCGGAAAGCAGCGATGCCTTCCCGCGCATCTTCCGACTGCACCAGCCGGTCGAGCTGGGCTTTCAGGTACGCGTGCTGCTGGGTGGGGGGTACTTCAAAGAGCGCGTTGAACGTTTCCATACCCACCCGAATGGCCAGCGGGGCGTTTTCGCTGATCTGCTTCGCCAGGGTCTGTACCTCCTGCCCGATCTGGTCCGGCGCCGACAGGCCCGTAACTAGCCCCATCGCCAGGGCCTCCTGGGCCGAAAACGACCGCCCCGTCAGGCACAGCTCAAGTACCCGGCGCGGTGGCAAAATGCGCAGCAGCGACGCCATCACCTGCATGGGCCACAGCCCGCGCTTCACTTCCGGCAGGCCAAAGGTAGCCTCGGGGGTACTTACCACCAGGGTGCAGCCCGCCAGCAGCAAAAATCCCCCCGCCAATACCGGCCCCTCCACCTGTGCAATACACGGCTTCTGTAAGTCGATGAACGCGTCGCCGAGCGTAATGGGTACCTGAGGAAGAGGTAAATCCGGATTTTTCAAATCAGCCGCGGCATCCCGAAAGGCATTCAGGTCGGCCCCGGCGCAGAACACCGGTCCTTCGGCGGCCAGCACCACGCAACGTACCGCTGGGGTGTAATGCGCATAGGCCAACGCGAACGCAATCTCCTCGGCCATGGTGGGTGTGAAGGCGTTGCGCTTTTCGGGCCGCGCCAGCGTGATGGTGAATACGTGCCCGTTCAGAGCCGTTTGGAGGTACTTTAATCTACCTAGCTCAAAGGCTTGAACCGCTTCTTTGGAATAAAAACGCATCGTTGTTTATGTTTCAAAAAGTACCTTAGCACATTACCCTCAAGGTACTTTGGTTCAACCATTAGCTCACTGTACCAAGGCCGCAAACTGCTGGCGGGCCTGTGCCAAAAGTACCTCGTCCAGCGCCAGCGCCTCGCCTTTTTCCTGGGCAAAAGCCACGAGGTTCTCGGTAGGCATGTTACCCACGAGCTCGTCTTGTGCCATGGGGCAGCCGCCGTAGCCCAGCAGCGCGCCGTCGAACCGGCGGCAACCGGCCGCGTAGGCCGCCGCTACCTTTTCGCGCCAGTGCTGCGGGGTAGTATGGAAATGCGCCCCAAATTCCAGCGCCGTCCTAGATTCCGGGGTACTTAATAGTCCGGTAAATAGCTCCGTAATTGTCTCCGGAGTAGCCACGCCCACGGTATCCGACAGCGAGAAAGTCCGGATGCCCAGCGCCGCCAGTTTTTCGATCCACTCCAAAGCCACCTCCGGGGCCCAGGGGTCGCCGTAGGGATTTCCGAAGCCCATCGAGATGTAGATCACCAGCTCCTTACCGTACTGCTCGCAAAGTACCTGCATGGCTTCCACCCGCCCCACCGACGCCTCGATGGTGGCGTTGGTATTGCGCCGCTGAAAGGTCTCCGAAATCGAAAAGGGGTACCCCAGGTAGGTCAGCGCGTCGAACTGGCAGGCCTCCTGTGCGCCCCGCTCGTTGGCTACGATGGCCAGCAGGCGGCTCGAAGTACCCGTCCGGTCTAGGCCCCTAAGTACCTCCGCCGTGTCGCGTACCTGCGGCATGGCGCGCGGCGACACAAAACTACCCAGGTCGATGGTGTCGAAGCCCACCCGCAGAAGGGTACTTAGGTACTTGATCTTTTCTTCCGTGGGGATAAACGGCAGGTACCCCTGCCAGGCATCCCTCGGACACTCGATGATTTTCATTTTTCTGTCGGATGAAGTAGTTGCTTTCGTAAGTATAACAAAAAAACGACGGCACTGGCTACTTTTCCGGCTTCCGTACTAGGTAAGTCGAGAAAAAAAGACCATCTTGGTACTTATTAAAAAAATTTATTAACCCTTTATCCCTATGCTTGCACGTCGTCGTTTTCTGCAAAAATCGCTGGCAGGTACCCTAGGCCTGGCGGCAGCTACCTCTTCCCTGGCGTACAGCCAGCCGCTGGCGGCTCCCAAGCCCTTCAAGCTGGGTATCTCTACCTACTCCTACTGGCACTTCCGGACGCCCAAAGTACCCATCGAGAAGGTGATCGACGAAGCCGCGGCGCTGGACGTGGAGGGCGTGGACATCCTGCACCGGCAAATGGAAAGCGAGGACAATGCCTACCTGCAAAAGCTCAAGCGCCACGCTTTCCTAAACGGCGTGGACCTGATTAGCCTCTCGATCCATCAGGATTTTGTGGAAGCCGATCCCGCCGAACGCCGCAAGCACATCGAGCACACCAAAAATTGCATTGAGCTGGCTTATAAAATGGGGATTCCGAGTATCCGGCTCAACTCCGGGCGCTGGAACACGATCCAATCGTTCGACGACCTCATGGCCAACCGTGGTGTGGAGTCCGTGCTGGAAGGCTACACCGAAGACGACGGCTTCAAATGGTGCATCGACAGCATTGAGCAGTGCCTGCCCAAAGCCGCCGAGTGCGGCGTGGTGCTAGCGCTCGAAAACCACTGGGGCCTCACCTCCACGCCCGAAGGCCTGCTGCGTATCCGTAAGGCCATCGACTCGCCCTGGATGGGCGTGCTGCTCGACACCGGTAACTTCCTGGAAAACCCCTACGACAAGCTAAAAATGGTAGCGCCCCACGCCAATTTCGTACAGGCCAAAACCTACTACGGCGGCGGCGAGTGGTACACCCTCGACCTCGACTACAAGCGAATATTTGGCATCCTGCGCGAAGCAGGCTACCAGGGATACATTTCCCTGGAATTTGAAGGCAAAGAGGCCGCCGAGTCCGGCGTCCGGAAGAGCATTGCGATGTTGCGGGAGGCGATGGGTTGAAGTACCTGGATTGGCTGTATGCCTTGCATAGCCTGTGGTACTTCTAAATAGTAGTAGCACAGCTAGCACCAAGCCCTGCTTAGGTCTTTTCGATTAACCCTTTTTTATACTATATCGAATAAAGCCAAGAAGACGTAAACGACCAACGCCATACCGATTATAATAACTAGTATGGGTACTATTGCTAAGTTAAAATAAGAATCTAATTCGACCAGCTCGGGATTTTCGGGGTCATAGACTAAATCAACATGAGTACCCTCACGATAACGAGTTGGGTTAGAGCCAGATCCTAATTCTTTTGTTATCCAAACATCCTCTCTTGTCCGAAACCTGACAATAGGATAATAAAATTCCTCTCTCATCTTTAATGAGTAAACTACCCCTCTCACTTTTATACCGTAGACCTTCAAATAATTATTCTCCCGAATTTTTTCGATTCCAGCGATTATCAAGCAAACTCCTAAAATTGTTAAGATAATTTCAACCATTGTTTTTATCGAAGCCTAGGTTTTCAGGATCTCTGCCTACCGATCAGTTTCTTCATAGCATCATAAAGTTTATTGGACTTTAAAGGTAGTATTTTAGGTACTTAGAGCCAAAATGAAATCTTGCTCTACGCTGCGTGCCGTCTCAGACTACGCCTTATTTAAGAATAACTTGAAAAGCGTAGTACGAAACTACAAGAAACAAAGCGACCGCCTCTGATTAATCAGGGACGGTCGCTTTATTTTTGGTCGCCAGGTGCAGCATGAGTACGCACTCCGGCTCCGTTAGTTCAAGCTTACTTCTTCCTACCGTTTCGGCATCTTCACGGCGCTTCCTTTTGAATCAAAGTACATTTCTTTTCCACCTACCTGCGTGGAATAGTACGTATTGTCTCCTACCTGAATTTCGTAGGCTGAGGTTGCATTTTGTTTCTTAAGTGCACTCTGTACGGAAGACGGCAGATCGCTCGTATTCGTACTGGTCCGGGTTTCGATCATCCGACCATCCTGCCCGTAGAGAACCGACCTGTTTTTGCCGTCCTGGGTGAACGAACTCCTGTAAACATCATTATTGTATTCCCAAGTGGCACCGGTAACGCCCGAATAATCAGTACCAAAGCTGGATTGAATGTTTTGGGGAATTCTATTCATATCCATCGAATTGTAGGTACCCTGTCCCATGTAGGGAGTCGTTGATGTGCGGTTGCCTGCGTTCTGTGGTACCGTAGTTCCCGGCGTGCTTTGTGGCGTAGTCTGTGCTGGTGTGCCCTGTGGCGTTGTCTGTGCCATGGTTCCGAAGACAACAGATGCCATCAGAGCCGTAAAAAAAATGGTGCGTTTCATAGCTACTAAGTTTAGTTTGAGTTTTTAGATTGAAAGACTGGTTAAAGAAAAAGAATCTTGCCACGTACCTCCCTATCTCAACCCAGAACACAACTGCCTACTGATATACGTATGGGTACAAATAGGCCGCGTAGTAACTGTAGTGAAGAAAATCATTATTTATCCTGATTTTATTATACCCTACTTGATAGAATAAGTAAGTGAGGTATAAGGCGCAAAAAACTCCCCAGCATGTACCCTTTGTTTGGCATAGGGCCGTTACCCTACGATCCCGGTCAGAATGAAGGATTTAATCACTATAGAATACTCCTCTTCATTGCAAGTCTGACAGCTCAGGCAGCTTTCCTTTGTAGTGACCACCTATTGGAATACGGATCTCACCGATATATACCTCATTTTTACCTATCACCGTCAGACGTAACAAGTTAACCAAATACGACCGATGGACTCGACAAAACTGCCCCTGCGGCATCAAATCGCAAACGGCTTTCATCGTCATGTGCGTAATATAGTTGCCGGTGATGGTTTTAAGAAGTAAATAGTCTCGTATTGATTGGACCAGCAAGATATCCTGATGTTCAATTTTTAACAACTTTCCATTCACCTTGAAATAGGAGTAGGTGCTTTCAGGCTTCTTGTCCTGAAGCCTCTGAAAGCGCGAAATGCTCTTAGCAAGCCTTTCATACGTAACCGGTTTAAGTAGGTAATCAACAGCCTCCAGCTCATAGCTATCGGCTCCGTATTCCGGGAAAGCAGTCGTGAAGATGACTGCCGGTGGATTTTTTAAGCTTTTGATAAAATCTATTCCACTTATAACAGGCATTTTTATGTCGAGAAAAATCAGATCCGGTGAGGTGTTGGCAATTGCTTCAAAAGCTTCAACGGCATTGGCATATTTTCCCAGAAGATGAAGTTTCGGTGTCCTAGAAATGTGGCTTTCCAGCACCAGCCTTGCCAGAGGTTCATCGTCAACAATAATACAGGTTATCATCGCGACTTCAAATTAATGCTAAGGTGTACTTCATAGTGATCCGAATTCTCTATTATCTCAACCCAATGTGCTTGTGGGTAAAGTAGTGCCAACCTTTTTTGGGCGTTTGTGTGGCCAATGCCGGATCGGGCGTCAGTTAACTCTATAGCTGGTTTGCTGTTTTTGATTTCCATAACTAATTGATTTCCCAAAAGACAAATGATGATTTGTACATACCCGGTGCCAATTTCATTTCGGATACCATGTTTGAAAGCATTTTCAATGTATGGTAAAAGTAGGAGCGGCTCAATGCAGACCTTGTTTGTAATCCCTTGCGTGTCAAATAAAATAGAAATTCTTTCAGAAAACCGCACAGATTCTACGCTCACATAGTTTTGGATAAAATCTATCTCCTGCTCCAGACCGACATGGGGACGGGCGGAATCGTAGAGGATGTATCGCATGATCCCGGTATGCCTAGCAACCAGGTCGGCAGTTTTAGCTGATCCTTGCAAGGCCAGTCCGTAAATATTGTTCAGCGTGTTGAAAAAGAAATGCGGGTGGAGCTGAGCTTTCAGAGAATCAAGCTCCATTTCAAGTTGCTGCCGGCGTAGCGTCTCTACCTGTTTCGACAGCCTAGCGGCTCTTATATAATAGGCTAACGCGGTGATGACCAGCAACTCCCGTAAAATATAGACGACGCTAAAATGAATAACGGTATTCGTTTTGTACCATCTTTCTGCGCGGGAGGTGATGCTTTCCGGCAGAAAATGCATATGAGAGATCAACCTGTAATTGAGCACATAGTAGTAGTTCAATAAAATCAGGAACCCGATCAGCAGCAGAGAGAAATAAACCCGATTCCCTGAAAAAAGATACCGCTCAACAAGGAACTTGTAGTAAAGCCAGAACGGAAGGATGTTGAGTGCTCCGTAAAGCACCCGTTCAGGAATTTCCCGGAAGAAAAGTACAGTTGAATTCCGTTCGTTGAAATTGTATTCCAAACTGCTCAATACAGGGAAAAGTATAAAGTAGATGAGGAAGAACGCGACTTCAACAGGTCTGATCTCTGGCTTCAGGATATTTTTAAACAACTTCATTTCAAGAAATTTATCAGGAGTTTTGATAACCTAGCGACCTTCTTTCCGGAAAGCCCTTCATTTTCGACAAAACCGGCAAATATTTCGACAAAACAACACGAAAACTGCTTAGGTCGAAATAACTGTCTGTCTGGACTAAACGTAAAGGAAACATTTTTGAATAGGATTTATTTTGCCAAGACATAAACCTTATTTCAGATGAAAAGACGGGCATTTTTCCTAATTGCATTTTTTGGTCTTGTACTTCATGATCTAGCCAAAGGTCAGAATGTTTTTGACATTATTGCCGCAGTAAAAAGCCGTCAGGCTGAGTTAAAATCATTTTCGTATAGGTTAAACCGGACAGATACGCTGGTAACCGGGGACTTACGGAATATGTCGGGAAGGGCCATACTGGAAAAAGACAGCGGCGACAAACCGATCGGCTTTTTGTTCTGGGCGCAGAGAGATGGATTTGACCAGCAAACCGTCTACGACGGGCGCGTCGCCTATGTAGCAGACACTTCCAAAAGAACCTACCGGATGATATCAAACCCTTCTCCGAACCTCTTTTTCAGTACTACCGGCGGACAGATGATCGTAGAAGATCTGATCCAGCTGGATACTAGCAGTGCCGTCGGAATTACGGCTTCCGAGAACCAAGATAGCTATTCTCTTACCCTTAACTACCCTGATTTAAGGGAACATGATGTCATAAAGCGTTACAAGCTAGTGACGATTGACAAAAAGACGATGTTGCCTATTTCGGTGAAACAGCACCAGGAAACGCTCGGGAAGGTTCAAGATCTGAACTTTCAGATTCTAGAACTTAAAACGAGCCAGGAGCAGCAGTATGATTTTTCAGAACCCCTGTTCCTCAGGAACTACCTGCAGGAAGCCGTCCCGATCCGGGCTGAGAATACTCTACTGCGGTTAAAAGGTAACATGGCCCCGGTAATGGAGCTACCTTCTTTTGAAGACACAAAAAAATATCCCATTCTAGCGAAAGGAAAAGTAACCCTACTGGATTTTTGGGAAGTATGGTGCGCTCCGTGCATAGCCTCAATGCCGAAGGTCCAGCAGCTTTATGATCGTTATAAAGAAGTGGGGCTTCAGGTCTACGGGATTACGCATGAGGCCGATCAGCTGGAAACAGCCCGTAAACGTGTGGAAAAAAGCAAGGTCACTTTCCCGATGCTTATGGGCAATGAGCATTCCAGGAAAGCCTACCATCTGTCCGCGATTCCCCTTTATATACTGATTGACAAATACGGGAAAGTGGTGTACCTGAGTGAAGGATTTTCTGACGAACTGGAACGGGAGATACAGAAAGCCTTAGCGGATTAAAATCAGATTGTTCTTTAAATTAAGAGCATGCACTGCCCAGGGTAAACGAAGGTTAAAAAAAACGTAAGTGCCTCACAAAAAGCAATTTGACATAAAAGAGTCCATAGCTGTGGTACCGCTCTCTAGCAGTACCACAGATCATTCAGCTTGCTTCCTTATTTAAGAATCGGGGCCAGGTCTTTTTCATTTTCGGCGAGCCAGGCCGTGATGTCCTCCACGATCCGCCGGATGCCGATTTCGGGTTTCCAGCCGGTGAGGTTGGTTACTTTAGTGTTGTCGGTTACGTACAGCCGGATGTCCGCCGTGCGGGTTTCGGCCACGGCCTTGATCGGGATCGTGTGGCCGGTCACCTCCTGACATACCTGCGTGAGCTCCTGGAGCGAGGCGCTGCTTTCCAGCCCACCCCCTACGTTCAGGATCTCGCCGTTGACTTGGTCCAGGTGGTGCAGCTGCCAGTCGATGAGCCGGTAGAGGTCGGCCACGTGCAGCATATCCCGGATCTGCTTGCCGGTACCGCCGTAGCCAAAGTACCCTAGCTGCTGCTGGAAGTAGTGCTTGGCGATCCAGAGTACCATCACGCCCTGGTCTACCTTTCCCATCTGCCAGGGGCCCGTAAGTACCCCGCAGCGGTTAATGACCGTGCGCAGGCCGTAAAACTCGTTGTATTCCTGGATCAAAAGCTCTGAGGCCAGCTTGGTAGTACCGTAGAGCGAGCGGGCGCCGTCCAGCGGAAAATTCTCAGCGATGCCCTTTGCCGATACACCCGGTACGGGCTGCTCGTCGGAAAGGGCGAAGCGCGTTGCTTCCTCCACGAAATTCAGCGTTTCGATGGTCTTGATGGGGTACACGCGGCTGGTGGAGAGAAAGATGAAATTAGCTTTGTGCTTGAGGGCGTAGTTGAGGCAATTGACCGTCCCGAAGAGGTTGGTGTTGATGAGGTAATCGGGGGTACCGTCCAGCCCGGCCAGCACCGACGGCTCCGCCGAGGCCTCGATGACGGCGTCTACGGCGGGTAGGGCGTCGAAGTCTTCCTTGCTACGGATGTCGCCGTGGGTAAACTCCACGCCAGCCGCTTTCAGGCGGCTCAGGTTCAGCTCCGAGCCCCGGCGTTTTAGGTTGTCCAGGGCTAGTACCTGGTAGTGGGGGTAGTTTTGTTTGAGGGCAATGGCCAGCGCCGAGCCCACAAAGCCCGCTCCTCCGGTAATAAGAATTTTCATGAATACAGCGTATGATTAACGAAACGGAATGTTCTTTTCGAAAACAAAGTACCTACTTTGTACCTTCAAAGGTAAAACCATTCGGTAAATTGCCGGGAATAAAGGTCTATTTTTTGCAAGATCGGTGCAGTCCCACTAATTTGGGGACCTTTACGAACAAGGTACCTGGGGGTTCCGGTTCTGATCAGTCCCGCAAAGTACCTTTGGTTCATCATGCATACCTAAACAATCCCTGAATCTGCTCCCTTTCCACAACGAACCTACTAATCATGAAAACATTATCATTTAAGAACGGCGACGCCATGCCCGCCCTCGGCCTGGGTACCTGGAAATCCAAAGAAGGCGAAGTATACGAGGCCGTTCGGCAGGCGCTCCGGATCGGGTACCGCCACATCGACTGCGCGGCTATTTACGGCAACGAAGCCGAAATAGGCCAGGCCCTGCGCGACGCCCTGGCTGAAGGTACCTGCACGCGCGAGGAGCTCTGGATTACTTCCAAGCTGTGGAACAGCGCCCATCGGCAGGCCAGTGTGCTACCCGCCCTGGAAAAAACGTTAAAAGACCTCCAGCTCAACTACCTGGACCTGTACCTGATCCACTGGCCGGTGGCGCTGAAAGACGGCATTGGCTTCCCCACCAGCCTCGATGAATTTGTGAGCCTGGACGAAGTACCCCTGACCGAAACCTGGGCCGGAATGGAAGCGGGCGTAGACCAGGGCCTGACGCGGCACATTGGTCTGTCTAACTTTAGTATCTATAAAATAAAACAACTACTCGCCAGTGCCCGCATCGCACCGGAGGCAAATCAGGTGGAGTCGCACCCCTATCTACCCCAAACCCCGCTGCTCGAATTCTGCCAGCAGGAGGGCATCATCCTGACGGCCTACTCGCCGCTGGGCTCCAACGACCGCCCCCCGCACCTGATCAAGGCCGACGCACCCGTACTGCTCAAAGACGAGATCGTCGCTTCCATTGCCGAGAAGCACGCCGCTTCGCCCGCGCAGGTACTTATAGCCTGGGCGCTGCAGCGAGGTACTTCGGTGATTCCGAAGTCGGTGAGTCCCGAGCGTTTGCGCCAAAACTTTGAGGCCACAACCCTTGAGCTCGACGCCGACGACATGGCGCAAATCAGTATGCTGGACGCCCACCTGCGGTTCATTGACGGAAGTACCTGGGCACGCGAAGGCTCGCCCTACTTGCTGGCCGACCTCTGGGACGAAGACAAGTAGCTCCTGCCGGGTTAGCAGGGTACCTGCTGAGTAACTGTGTAGAGGTTTCGTTAAACAATATTTATTTATAGTGGTTTAAGGAGAGGTAGACCAGCGCGTCCTATCCTTACATGAAAATACTACTCACCGGTACCACCGGCTACATCGGCAAGCGTCTCCTGCCCGTACTCATTGAGGCGGGACACGAGGTAGTTTGCTGCGTACGGGACGCCGGCCGGTTTAGCTACGAGTACGGTGAGTCCGCCCGGATTTCTGTAGTAGAGGTAGATTTTCTGGAAGAAGAAAGCCTGCGGGTTATTCCCAAAGATATTGACGCGGCCTACTTTTTAATCCATTCCATGTCCTCCTCCTCCTCTCACTTTGACGAGCTGGAATCCACAGCAGCTCGTCATTTTTGTGGCTACATGGAGGGCACTTCGGTGAAGCACGTGGTATACCTGAGCGGCATCGTCAACGACGGCCAGCTTTCCAAGCACCTGCGGTCCCGCAAGCAAGTAGAGGATATTCTGGCCCAGGGACGCTACCCTTTCACAGCCATGCGGGCGGGCATCATTCTGGGCTCGGGCAGCGCTTCCTTCGAAATCATGCGTGACCTGGTGGAGAAACTCCCCGTGATGATCGCGCCGCGTTGGCTTAACACCCGCTCACAACCCATTGCCGTACGAAACGTCATCGAGTACCTGGCCAAGGTACTTTTGGTAGAGGAAACCTACCAGCGGCATTTTGACATCGTGGGCCCGGAGGTACTTTCGTACAAGCAAATGCTACTCCGGCTGGCGGCCTTTCGCCAGCTTCGCCGCTGGATCATCACCGTGCCCGTCATGACGCCCCGGCTGTCGTCGTACTGGCTTTACTTCGTTACTTCTACCTCGTATTCTTTGGCGGTGAATTTGGTCAACAGCATGACCGTAGAGGTAATTGGAAAAGAAAATGAGCTGGCCAGGGTACTGGGAATCAAGCTACTTTCGTTTGAAGAAGCCATCCGGTCGGCCTTTGAAAAGATCGAGCAAAACGAAATTATCTCCAGTTGGAAAGACTCCCTCGTCAGCGGGCGCATCCGGACGCGCCTGTCGAACTACATCACCGTACCTACCCACGGCTGCTTCAAAGACGAGCGTCAGATTCAGGTCGAGGAGCCCGAGCAGGTACTGGAAAACATCTGGGCCTTGGGAGGTACCCACGGCTGGTACTACGCCAATTGGCTGTGGAAAATCCGCGGTATGATGGACAAAATGGCCGGAGGCGTAGGATTGCGCCGCGGCAGAACTTCGCCGCGCCACATCAATGCGGGCGATTCTCTGGATTTTTGGCGGGTACTTTTGGCCGATAAAAAACAAAAAAGGCTGCTGCTTTTTGCCGAGATGAAACTACCCGGCGAAGCCTGGCTGGAGTTCAGGATCGACGAGCAGAACGTACTGCACCAAACGGCTACGTTTCGCCCCAAAGGACTGCTGGGCAGATTGTACTGGTACGCGGTAATTCCCTTTCACTTTTTCGTTTTCGACGGCATGCTCCGCAACCTGGCCACCAGGATTCGCCCCGAAAGTACCCCTCATCCTTCGCTTTTGGCCCCCTGACGCCGGTCCCACCAGATGTACCCTACAAACCCCACCAGGCACACTACGCTGGCCCAGAGTAGCCCGCGCTTGAGCTGGTCGGTATTCTCGCCCAGGTACGCCAGCAGGGCAATCAGCGGGGTGATGCCTACGGCCGTAGCCAGCAAAAAACGTACGTAGGACATGGCCACCAGGCCCGCCACAAAACTGACGGTGTCGTTGGACAGAAAGGGTGCCAACCGCACCACCACCACCAGGCCCAGCCCGTAGTGGTCGAGGTACTGCTCCATTTTTTTCTCTTTGGATTTACCAAGCATCCTCACCAGTACATCTTTGCTGAGTGAGTGGCCCAGTACATAAGCAACTGTAGAAGCGAACAAAATACCCAATAGGGCCAGCCCGCTTCCCCACCAGGGGCCGTAGGCCAGGATGCACACCAGGATCAGCAGCCAGGACGGGATGACAAAGGCCAGCATCTGCACCAGGAAAAGGGCCAGCAGTAACAGCGGAGCCCAAAAGCCAAACCCACCGATCCAGTCGGCAATGCGGGCTTCTTCGTTACTGGTCAGGATCTCCCAGGCTTCTTGTCCAAAGGTTCGGAACGCCGGCCACAAGCCGTACGCCAAGGCTATTCCACCCACAATAGTTACGGAAAGAATGACCGGCAGGTACCTCAAAAAACGACCTTTCATGCAAAAACGATTTCTATAAACTACCCCTCCAGGTACCTAGCTGTATACCCGCCGTAGCTTCACGTTTTCGACCGGACGAATGATCAGGGGTACTTTCTCCACTTTTACCGAACTGCTGTCCAGCCCAAACCACTTGTCTTCGGGTGTGGTAAAATCTTTGATGAAGAAGTACGCTTTCATCACCAGCTGCTCCATGACGGGCAGGTCATTTTCGAAGGAAAGAAAGCGCTCCAGCACGACGAAGCGGAAGTCGCCCGTGCGGTTCTGGCGGCTCAGCGATTCGTAGCGGCTCGTAATATCCACCTCTTTGTTCTTCACCATGTCTTCGATGACCCGCCGGAAAAAGAGGTTGATGCGCTGCTCGACCCGGAAGCCCAGGCGGAAGGTCACTTTGATGACGTTGTCTTCTTCAATCACGTTCACCTTGTACTCCATGGTGTAGGGATCATCCGTGGTGTCGACATGCACAAACCAGTACACATCGGCACGTTTGGGGCGCTTCTGAAAAATCGAGTACATCACCTTGGTTTCCACTTCGTTAACCCGCGAGGCGTTGGTCATGAAAATCAGGTGGGTGGCGTACTTCGGAATACTAATATCGCGGCTTAGCTCGCGCAGGGCGGGCAGGTAGGTGTCTAGCTTCACGTACTCGGTAAGGCGCAGCTTGATGTAAAAGGCCCGCAGCCACACCACCATCAGGCTCGTGACCAGGATCGCCAGCAGCAACGATACCCAGCCTCCGTGCATGAACTTGAGCAGATTGGCGGCCAGGAAAGAGAATTCAATGGACAGGTACAGCACCAGAAACCCAATGACCCACCACATATTGACCCGGTGTACGTACAGGTAGTACGACATCAGGAAGGTGGTCATGATCATGGTCATGTTCACGGCCAGCCCGTAGGCGGCTTCCATGTTGGACGACTCCTTGAAGTAAAGTACAATGGCCACGCAGCCCGTCCAGAGTAGCCAGTTGATGCTGGGTACGTACAACTGGCCTTTTTCGTTGGTGGGGTAGATGAGCCGTACCTTAGGCCAGAAATTAAGGCGGATTGCCTCCGATATAAGCGTAAAGGAACCCGTTAGCATGGCCTGGCTGGCAATGATAGCCGCGGAAGTGGCGATCATGATGCCCGGTAGCAGCCACCAGTCGGGCATAAGCTCGAAGAAAGGCTTGCGCCCGTGGAGCGACTCCCCGCTGTGCAGGATCAGCCAGGCTCCCTGCCCCATGTAGTTGAGCAGCAGCGCCGCTTTGACAAACCCCCAGGTGATGCGGATATTTCCTCGGCCGCAGTGCCCCATGTCTGAGTACAGCGCTTCCGCCCCCGTTGTACAAAGAAATACCGCTCCCAGCAGCCAAAAGCCCTCGGGATGTTTTGCCAGTAGCTGGTACGCAAAGTACGGGTTGATGGACTTAAATACCTCCGGATGCAGGATGATCTGGCTCACGCCCAGCACGGCCAGCATCGTGAACCAAATGAGCATGATGGGACCAAACGCCCGGCCCACGATCTTGGTACCAAAGGCCTGCACCAAAAACAGCAGCGTGATGATCCCCAGTACGATGGGGATGGTCTCGATGGTAGGGTAGATGATCCGGAGCCCTTCAATGGCCGACGAAACCGAAATGGGCGGCGTAATGATGCCGTCGGCCAGGAGGGTACTTCCGCCAATGATGGCCGGTACGGTGAGCCACTTGGCGTGGCGACGCACCAGCGCGTAGAGCGCGAAAATCCCTCCTTCCCCGCGGTTGTCGGCCCGCAGGATGAGCGTCACGTACTTGACGGTCGTTTGTAGCGTGAGGGTCCAGAAAATACAGGATAAAGCGCCGTATACAATTTCGGGAGTAATGTCTTCGGTTCCGATGATGGCCTGCATCACGTACAAGGGTGAAGTACCAATGTCGCCGTAGATGATACCTAAGGCGACCAGGGCGCCCGCCGCCGAAATCTTGTCAATGTGTTTGTGGGTATCCATGTACTTTCAGCCTAAAAAAACGGCGAAAGTTAGGAAACCGCCCGCAAAGATGTTACCGTACTCCCTATTAAATTTAAGGATACTTTTTTCGGTTCAAAAAAAGGTATCTATCAGCAAGTACCCATTCAGTACCACAATGATACCGGCAATGGCCCAGCTAAGTACCTTCAGGGGCCGGGAATTGGCAAAACGCCCCATTTTGCCCTGATCGCTGGTAAAAAGTACCAACGGAATGACGGCAAAACTTAGCTGCAACGAGAGAATGACCTGACTGAGAATCAGCAGCTCGGTGGTACCTGCCTCGCCGTACAGCAGGGTCACGATCAGGGCGGGCACGATGGCGATCAGCCGGGTAATGAGGCGCCGAATCCAGGGCTTGAGGCGTAGGTTCAGGAAGCCTTCCATGACGATTTGCCCCGCCAAAGTACCCGTCAGGGTGGAGTTTTGCCCCGAAGCCAGCAGCGCCACAGCAAACAAAATACTGGCCAACTTCACGCCCAGCACGGGGTCCAGCAGGTGGTAAGCATCCGTAATGTTTGCTACTTCCAGCCGCCCGCTCTCGTGAAAAGCGGCGGCGGAGAGAATCAGGATGGCGGCATTGATAAAAAAAGCAATACCCAGAAACAACGTAGAATCTAGGGTGGCGTAGCGGATGGCGCTCCGCTTGCCCGCGTCGTCGCGCCGGTAGGCGCGGGTCTGCACGATGCTCGAGTGCAGGTAGAGGTTGTGCGGCATCACCGTTGCGCCCAGGATGCCGATCGCCAGGTACAGGGCCGAGGAGTCCGTGACGATCTGCGCCTGGGGTACCAGTCCGCCCAGAATCCCCGCCAGCGAAGGCTGCGACACTACGATTTCGTACAGAAAACTCATGAGGATAATCACCATGAGCCCGGCCACGATGCTCTCCAGCACCCGAAAACCTTTGTGTTGAAAGTACAGGATCAACAGTACGTCGAAGGCCGTAAGTACCACCCCGACCGACAGCGGCAAGCCAAAGAGCAGGTTCAGCGCAATGGCCGAACCGATCACCTCGGCCAGGTCGGTGGCTGCAATGGCGATTTCGCAAAGTACCCACAGCGCAAAAGACACCGGCCGGGAGTAGTAATCGCGGCAGGCCTGGGCCAGGTCGCGCCCGGTGGCGATGCCCAGCTTCAGGGCCAGGTGCTGCAGCAGGATCGCAAACAGGTTCGAAATCAGCACCGCCGACAGCAACAGATACCCAAAGCGCGAGCCGCCCTCGATGTCGGTGGCCCAGTTGCCGGGGTCCATGTATCCCACGGCTACCATTAGGCCGGGCCCCAAAAAAGCCATCATTTTTTTCCAGCGGCTGGCCCCGTCAGGTACCGGAATGGTAGCATATACTTCGGGCAGGGAAGGCCGGGCTACCTCGGCAAATCGGTCGGCGTCGGCAGCAATGGTACGGGAAAGTACCTTGTTAGTCATAGCTAGTTTATTCTTTATATTATCCCGAGAAAAAAGTACCTCAAAAGTCGAAAGCAAATGTAATTATATATTTAAATATTTTTTTAGGTTAATCTAAATTTTTTTAAATCCCGTAAGTAAATTGTATTTTTGCTTTCATCATCGCTTGTCCTGTTGTTGATCGCCGTTCCATGCAGAATTCGTTCACCGAAGAAAACTACCTGAAAATCATTCACAGCCTGTCGGGTCGCGAGGGGGCGGAAGTAAGTACCAACGCCCTGGCCGAAAGTACCTCTACCCGCGCGGCCTCCGTGACGGACATGCTGAGGAAGCTGGCCGAGAAGGGGCTTATTCATTATAAAAAGTACCAGGGCGTGCGCCTCACGCCGGAAGGCGAAAAGGTGGCACTAAAAGTAATTCGAAAACACCGTCTGTGGGAAGTGTTCCTGGTGGAGAAGCTGGGCTTTGGCTGGGATGAGGTACATGACATCGCCGAAGAGCTGGAGCACATCCCCTCGGACCGCCTGGTGGAGCGGCTGGATTCGTTTCTGGACAATCCCCAGTTTGACCCCCACGGCGACCCCATTCCCGATGCCAAGGGCAACATGCCCAAGCCCGACTACCTGAAGCTCTCCGAAGTCCCCCCCGGCGGGAAAGTACTGATGATGGGCGTGCTGGAGCACACGCCGTCCTTCTTGCAACACCTCGACCGCTCGGGGCTTACGCTGGGTTGTGAGCTTGAAATTCGGGAAATAAATGACTACGATAAGTCCATTGTGGTACTACTGAGCAGTCAGCGTACGTTGTTTGTAAGTCAAGAAGTATCCAAAAACCTACTCGTTCAACGCCTCTGAGGCTGCCATGAAACTAAAAATCCTGGATCGGTACTTAATCAAGAACTTCCTCCTCACTTACTTTTTTGTGGCCTTTGTGATCGTACTCATCATTTGTATGATCGACTACACCGAGAAGATCGATAACTTCCTGGACAAGAAAGCACCCGTGCGGGCCATCCTGCTAGACTACTACCTGAACCTGATTCCCTACTGGATCAACTACATCAGTCCGCTGATGGTCTTTATTGCTACGGTTTTTTTTACCTCCCGCATTGCCGCCCGGACCGAAATCGTGGCCATGCTGAGCAGTGGCATCAGCTTCGGGCGCATCCTGCTCCCCTACTTTGCGGGAGCTACCGTGCTGGGTATTATTACGTTTATCATGGTAGGCTGGATTTTGCCCAAGGCCAATAAGGTTCGGAACGGCTTCGAGCAAACGTACGTCAAGGACGAATTTTATTTCAGCGGCCGGAATGTCCACATCAAGATTGCCCCGCAGGTGTACGCCTACCTCGAAAGCTACAACGTAGCCACCAAAACGGGGAGTAAATTTACGCTCGAAACCATCGAGGGCAATTCGCTCCGCGCCAAGCTCTCGGCCGACCGGATCGTGTGGCAGCCCGACAAAAACAAGTGGGCCATCCACGACTACCGCATCCGTACCCTGGACAGCCTCAGCCCCCGCGAAAGCCTCAGCTACGGTACTTTGATCGACACCACGCTCAATCTATCGCCCAAGGATTTTGAGAGCAACTACAACCTCTTCCAAACCTTCACCCTGCCCGAGCTCAACGAGTACATCGAGCGGCTCCGCAGCCGGGGTGCCGACGGCCTGGAAGTGTACCTGATCGAGAAGTACACGCGCTTCACGCAGCCCTTCGCCATCCTGATCCTGACGGCCATCGGCGTGATCGTGTCGGCCCGGAAAAGCCGTCGGGGCGTGGGCTGGCAAATCGCCGTAGGTTTTGTGCTGGCGTTTATTTATATCCTTTTCTTTTTGCTATCTAAAGGCGTAGCCGAAGCCGGGAACATCAATACCCTGCTGGCCGTGTGGTTGCCCAACATCATCTTCTCCTTCATAGGTTTGGTTCTTTTCAAAACCCTGCCCCGATGACCCGCCCCGCCACGCCGCCGCTGCGCGCGTACGTGCAGCTGCACTTTTTGGTACTTATCTGGGGGTTTACGGCTATTCTGGGGCTACTGGTGTCGGTGTCGTCGGTGGCGCTGGTTTTTTACCGCACGGCGCTGGCGGCCGTGGGCCTGGCGGTGGTGGTACTTGTGCGGAAGCAGTCGTTCGACGTGCCGCGTCGCGACCTGGTCCGTATGTTGCTGGTTGGGCTGCTTTTGGCTACCCACTGGATTTTGTTCTTTGCCTCAGCGCGGGTAGCTACGGCTTCGGTTTGCCTGGCGGGCATGTCCACGACTTCGCTCTGGACGAGCGTCGTCGAGCCGCTCATCAACCGGCAGCGGGTGCGTCCGCTGGAAGTAGGCCTGGGTTTGGTGGCCGTAGTGGGGCTTTACATTGTCTTTCGGTTTGAATTCGACCACGCCTTGGGGTTGCTACTGGCTATCGCTTCGGCTTTTCTGGCCGCCCTTTTTACCGTAGCCAACAGCCACCTGGTCAAAAGGTACGATGCCTTCGTCATTACTTTTTACGAGATGATCGGCGCGAGTGTCTGCTCGCTGCTGTTTGTGTTGGTGTTTCACGGCCTGGGTTGGAGCGGCGAAGTACCCCTTTGGCCCCGCGCCCAGGACTGGCTCTGGATTTTGGTGCTGGCCTGGGTGTGTACGGTGTACGCCTACTCCATGGGTACCCAGCTCATGAAGCAGTTCTCGGCCTTCATGCTCAACCTCACCATCAACCTGGAGCCCGTCTACGGCATTGCGCTGGCCTTCCTTATTTTTGGGGAAAAAGAACGCATGACCTTCGGATTCTACCTGGGTACTTTGGTCATTCTGCTGGCCGTAGTGGCGTACCCCACGCTGGCCAATACCCGCCTCGGGCGGCGCGGATCGCGGCAATCCTGAGGTACCTTCGTTGACCATTTACTACTTTTGCCTGCTACTATTCCGTATATACTATTATTTTTGCCCGACTATCACCATTCAGCGTCCATGAAACCTCCGCGTTTACTTCTGGTTATTCCCTGCTACAACGAAGAAGCCATTCTGCACCATACCTTTGCCACGCTGCGGGAGTACTACACCGGAATCATGGCCAGCGGGCTCATTGCTCCGGACAGTAAACTATGCTTCGTCAACGACGGTAGCCGCGACCGTACCTGGGAGATCATCGAAGAGCTCGGGCAAAAAGACCCGGTGGTGATCGGAGTGAAGCTCTCGCGTAACTTCGGCCACCAGAGCGCCATCATGGCGGGGCTGGAGCACCACGTCGATGATTTTGACTGCTTCATTACCATCGACGCCGACCTTCAGGACGACATCCACGCCATCACTGCCATGCTGGAGCGCCACCGCGAGGGGGCCCGGATTGTGTACGGCGTTCGCAACGACCGGAGCTCCGACAGCCGGTTCAAGCGCGCTACGGCCGAAGGCTTTTACCGCGTCATGCAGAAAATGGGCGTACCGGTGGTATTTAACCACGCCGACTTCCGGCTCATGGACCGCCGGGTACTTCAGGAGCTGGGTAATTTTCGGGAAGTAAACCTCTTCCTGCGCGGAGTGGTGCCGCTGATCGGTTTTCAGAGCGAAAAAGTTTTTTACAAACGCCTTGAGCGCCTGGCCGGCGAGACGAAGTACCCTTTGCACAAAATGGTACTTTTTGCCTGGAACGGCATCACCTCGTTTTCTACTTTCCCGATGCGCCTGGTACTGTACTTTGGTTTCATCAATTTTCTGGTGGCCCTGCTCATCGTTACCTACATTTTAACTTCGTATCTGTTTGGCTACACCGTACCGGGCTGGACCTCCACCCTGCTGCCGGTTACGTTTTTTAGCGGGTCAAACATGGTGGCGCTGGGGCTCATCGGCGAGTACATTGGCAAGATCTACGAAGAGGTCAAGGCGCGCCCTCGTTATATCATCGAAAAAGTAATTCATGATTGATTTTTACAGAAAATACAGAGCCGTCGGCAACTGGATCAACCTCCTCTTATTGGGTAGCGTCATGCTGCCACTGCTGGCACTTTCCTACTACAACCATCCCTCGCCCGTCGACGACTACTGTTACATCGATACGGTTTTTAAATATGGCTGGCTGGAGGCCATGAACTACTACTACACCGGCTGGACGGGTAGGTACTTTGGCATTCTGCTCAACCACTCCAACCCCCTGCTTTTTCATTGGATCGAGGGCTTCAAGGTACTTCCTGTCGTACTACTCGCGGGTACCGTCGGGGCTTTGTACTGGCTGGCGCGCCAGCTGACGCCCACGCTCTCGCGCTGGGCGCACGCGGGCTTTGCCGGGGTCATTTTCTTTTTGTACCTGCTCAAAATACCCAGCGTGGCCGAGGCCTACTACTGGATGGCCGCCTTCGTCACCTACACGGTACCTACCCTACTCACCCTCTGCTGGATCGTGGTGGTGCTGCGCTGGTACCGGCTCGAAACGTCCCTCATGCGTTGGCTTACGGCCCTGTTCGCTGGTTTTTTACTGTTTGCCACCATCGGTAGCAGCGAAACCAACCTGCTGGTGATCATGCTGCTGCTGGCGGGTTGGTGCGGGTACCGGGTACTTTTCCAACGGCGCTGGGACGCCTTCATGCTCGGCATGGTGGTCGTGGCGGTTTTTTCCTGCTACCTTTTCTTTTCGGCCCCCGGCAACGAAGCCCGCCTGGGTGGCAATCCCCTCAGCGGCAACGTGGTGGCTTCGGCACTTTCTTCGTTCCGGAAACTCATCGTGCTAAGCATCGAGTGGATCACCCGGACACCGTTGCTGCTCTTCTCGGTGGTATGGCTGCTGGTACTTTCGCGCATGGCTCCTCAGGCCCGTACGTACTTTGCGGTACCTCCGCTGTACGTGCTGCTTCTCTACGTAGGGGTACTTTCGGCGCAGTTGTTTCCATCGTACTACGGCATTGGCATCGAGCCTACCCTCCGGGTGATCAACTGCGTGTACTTCTTCTTTCTGGTGGGATGGTTTTATTTAGTGGGGGTAGTTTTTCATTATTTAGCCCAAAAAAGAACCTTTGCCTTCCCGCCCCTACTCTACGTTGGGGTATGCGTGGTGCTGGCGTTGCTGGTGGCGCTATCGTTTTACCGAAGTCCGCAGGTACGCATGCTCTACACCGACTGGCTGCGGGGCGGAGCGGCGGCCTTCGACCGTGAAATGTACGCCCGCTACGCGCTTATCAAGCAAACGGAAGCCAGTGAAGTGTACCTACCCGCCATCCAGCACCGCCCGCCGTCGCTGTTTGTGGGCGATATTGAAAAAAGCGAAAGCCACTGGTGGAATAAATGTACCGCCGGGTACTTTGGCAAACAAACCATCCACCTACTCGAAAAGCCCACGACCGAATGAAGCCCTACCGGAAACTACTTACGGGAATAGCCCTGGCGTTGCCACTAATTTTCTGGTGGTACGTACTGCTGCGCTACTCCATAAATGTGCCCTGGTTCGACGACTTCGAGGTCTTCCCAGATTTTCTTCGCCAATGGCTAGCTGCGGAGAGCCTCGGACAACATTGGCAGCTCTTGATCAAAGCCAATAACGAACACCGGATGGTCTTTGCTAAGCTACTCACGGCAGGGTACTTTTCCTTTACCCAATCCCTCAATTTTACGTTTCTGCACGTAGCGGGGGCCTTTTTTACCATGGGTACTTTCTGGATCCTGTGGCGGGTTTTTCAAGAGAGCGCGTTTCCCGCCTGGTACTTCATCCCCGCCGCGTTCCTGCTTTTCCAGCTCCAGCCTAGCATGATTTTCCTGTGGGCCATCTGTGGGCTTCAGCATCAGCCGGTGGTTTTCTTTGTGTGCCTGAGCATGTACCTGCTGGCCCGCAACCGCCTGGGCTGGGCTATCTTGGCGGCCGTATGTGCCAGTTTTGCTATGAGCAGCGGCCTCTTCGTCTGGACGGGCGGCGTGGCCATCCTGCTGCTGCGTTCCCAATACAGGTACCTGGCCGCCTGGGTGGGTACCGCGCTGGTTTCGGGGGTACTTTATTTTCGGGGCATGGAAACCCAGGGCAATGAGGAAAGCATTTCTTTTTTTATGCAGCACCCGCATCTGTCGTTTCTGGGCTTTTTTGCTTTCCTGGGCGGGCTCTTTGATTTTGCCCCCGAACGGTCGATCGAAGTACGTACGGCCGTGCCCATTCTGGTAGCGATCGTCCTGATGACGGGGGTACTTGCATGGTTGCTGGGCCTGGTTTTGCCCTGGATTAGGAACAATTTCGGGAAAAACCTCCAAGTACCCGGCTGGCTGAGCAAGCTAGGTACCTCCAGCGCGCAGCGTCCCGTACTGCGGGATTTCACCCTCGGTCTGTTGTTTTTTCTGCTGGCTAACGCCGCCATCATCGGCTTTCTTAGGCCCCGGTTTGGGTTTATGGTAATGGTGGTGAGTAATTATAAGATTTACCCGGCGCTGTTCCTGATTACGTGCTACCTGGCCTGGCTCAATGGTACCTACTCAGGTACCCGGCAGAAAAAAGGCGTACAAGCAGCACTGGTGCTGAGTATGGGCATTTGGGCCATGAGCATGCTGCATTACCTCCCAGGTATTATTGAGCGCCGAAAAAACCTGCTGGTGTCGGCCTACAACCAGGAGCACCATGCCTTCGGGCTGGGCTTTCAACCCGGATCAGAGGCCGCCCAGTATACCGACGACCTCATGAAGGACGTAACCCAACGCGGCATTTACACCTACCCCAGGGAGTTCGACGGGTATTTCAACGCCATGCTAGAACTAAGTACCCCCTACGCGCAGCCGGACGACATTCAGACGGAGGTACTTGAGGATATAATTCTGATCCAGGAGCCCCGGGGCTGGAACACGTCTCTAGCGGACGACGACGGTACCTACGTTTTCTTGCGAAACCAGGAAAACTTCTATCCCTTCAAAATGAATCAGAATTTATACATGGGCCGGAATCCGTTTATTCGCTACGAAGAAGGCATGAAAATCGAAATACCCCGCGCCGCCATTGCGCCAGGTACCTACGAAGTAGGCTTTTTCAAAATCCGGGACGGAAGTACTCAAGGCGGGATTGTACGTAGTCTGGAAATCACTCGACCTAATTAAACACTTAAAACCAACAAACTGCACACCTCTTTGAAAACGCCCCAGCTCTCCATCGTAGCCCCTCTCTACAACGAGTCGGAATCCTTGCCGCACCTGATCGAAAGGCTCAACGCGCTCATGGACCGCCTGCCGCTATCCATCGAGGTAGTGCTGATCGACGACGGTAGCCGCGACAATACCGCCTACCTGATTCGGCAGCTTGCCCTCACAGACGACCGCTACCACGGGGTGTTTCTCTCCCGCAACCACGGCCACCAGCTGGCGCTTTCGGCGGGCATTGCCGCCGCGCGGGGTACCGAGGCGCTCTTCATCATCGACGGCGACCTGCAAGACCCGCCCGAGCTGCTGCCGGATTTTTACCGGCTCTTCCAGGAAGGCAACGACGTGGTGTACGCCGTGCGGCGCAAGCGCAAGGAAAACATGGCCAAGCGCACCGGTTACTACCTCTTCTACCGCCTCCTGCAATCCATCTCCTACGTCGATATTCCGCTGGATAGCGGTGATTTTGCGCTCATTAGCCGCCGCGTGGCCGATGTCCTGATCAAAATGCCCGAAGAGAGTAGGTACTTGCGGGGCATGCGCTCCTGGATTGGCTTTAAGCAAATCGGGTTTGAATACGAGCGCGACGGGCGCATTGCGGGCGAGTCCAAGTATTCCTTTAAGCAGCTGCTGCGGCTGGCCTACAACGGTATCTTCAATTTCAGTGAATTTCCCATCAAATTCATGACTTATTCCGGAGCCACCGCCATTACCGTCGCGTTGATCTACCTGATCGTGGTTCTCATCAAACGCTTTTTCATTACAGGGGTCATCGAAGGCTTTACGGCGCTGCTCTTCGTCATTATTTTGTTCAGTGGCGTGCAGCTCCTAGCGCTGGGTATCATCGGCGAGTACGTACTTCGTATTTTCTTTCAGGCCAAAAATCGTCCTTTGTTCATCATAAAAGAAGAGATCGTCAACCGCGAGTACGTCTAAGCCAATGCTTTTTAATTCCATTCAGTTTCTGATTTTCTTTGCGGTGGTGACGCTGGCGTACTTCAGCCTGTCGTGGCGGGGACGGTGGATGTTGCTACTGGCGGCGAGCTGCTACTTTTACATGGTCTTCAAGCCGATCTACCTGCTGGTGCTGTTCGGGACCATCGTGATCGACTACTTCGCCGGTATCTGGATTGAAAAAGCGTCCGACCAGCGCCGTCGAAAAGCGCTGCTGGTTATTAGCCTGATCTCCAACATCGGCATCCTGGCTTTTTTTAAGTACTATGATTTTTTGCAAGATAGCGTCAATCAACTCCTGACTACCGTAGGTTTGCGCGGCTTTATTCCGCCGCTGGGGGGGCTCATCCCCTCACGCATAGCCGAGTGGCTCACCAACGGCGCCGGACAGGTGATTCTGCCCATTGGGCTATCGTTTCATACGTTTCAGGCCATGAGCTACACCATCGAGGTGTACCGCCACAACCAGCCCGCCGAGCGGCACTTTGGCATTTACGCGCTCTACGTGATGTTTTATCCGCAGCTGGTGGCCGGGCCCATTGAGCGGCCGCAAAACATGCTCTTTCAGTACCATAGCTACTTCAAGTACGATTTCGAGCAGGTCAAGGAAGGACTCATGCAGATGGCCTTCGGGCTCTTTAAAAAAGTAGTCATTGCTGACCGGCTGGCGCTGGTGGTAGACTACGCCTACAACAACCCCACCGAGCACAATGGCCTCACGCTGCTGGTGGCTACCTTCTTTTTTACTTTCCAAATTTACTGCGACTTTTCGGGCTACTCCGACATCGCCATCGGCGCGGCGCGCGTCATGGGCTTTACGCTCATGGAAAACTTCCACCGCCCCTACGAAGCCCGCTCCATTTCCGACTTCTGGGGCCGCTGGCATATCTCGCTCTCCACCTGGTTTCGCGACTACCTCTACATCCCACTGGGTGGCAACCGCCGCGGCGAAGGCCGACGCCAGCTCAACCTTTTTACGGTGTTTCTGGTAAGCGGCCTCTGGCACGGGGCCAGCTGGAACTACGTGATCTGGGGCGGGTTACACGGCCTGTACTCGGTGCTGGGCGGCCTGCGCGACAAGTGGCTCCGAAAAAAAGCCATCCGGCTGCCTAACAACCTACTGATCACTACCCTCAGCATCCTGGCTACCTTCGGACTGGTAATGCTGACCTGGGTCTTTTTCCGAAACGACAAAGCGCCCGTCGGGCAGGCGTTCATGATTCTGGGACGGATCTTCACCCTTTCCTGGAGCGACTCTTTGCGCATACCCTTCAATACTGCCGAGTTTGTGTTCTGCCTGGTACTTATACTTTTTTTGTTAATCAAGGAGCATTTTTACCTCAAAATTCCTACCCAAAGTACCCCTACGTTCTTTGGGCTACTGGTCCTGATTGCTTTTCTGACGTACTTTCTGGGCGTTTTTACCTCCAACCAGTTTATCTATTTCCAGTTCTAAGCCTGCCATCTTGGCATAAGGGGGTACTTCGCATCATTTTTTCGTAGCCTTTTTTACGAAAAAGCAATTTCGAACGATTTTCCCCCAATTGACATTGATACCATGTACGAAGTAACCTCCGATAACCGTTTACGCCGCCTCATCATCGTGGGCGACCGGGTCCTGATCCGGCCCAAAAACCCTAGTGACCGTACCTCCAGCGGCCTGTACCTGCCGCCGACGGTAACCGAAAAAGAACAGATCCAGAGCGGCTACGTGGTAAAAGTAGGGCCGGGCTATCCCATTCCGACGGCCGCCGAGGACGAGCCCTGGAAAGAAACCGAAGAAAAAGTGAAGTACATGCCGCTGCAAGCGCAGGAAGGCGACCTGGCGCTGTACCTCCAGCGCAACGCCATTGAGCTGGAATACGACAACGAAAAGTACGTCATCGTGCCCCAGTCGTCGATCTTGCTGCTAGACCGCAGCGAGGATCTTTTGTAAGTACCTCAAAAACTGAACTAAACCATGTGGCTCTGGTCCGTACTTTTCGTGGGTAGTTTGCTACAACCGCTTTCTGCGCCGCCGGAGCTGGAAGCGCAGCTAGCGGCGCTGGCCTGGAAAAAGCGGGTGGTGGTACTTTGCGCACCTTCTGAGGCGGACGCCAGGTACCTGGCGCAGAAAAAAATATGGACCGAAGCCCGTTCAGGCGTGAACGAGCGGGATCTGGTACTGGTGGAGCTATTTGAAAATACGCTAAGTACCCCCGATCGAAACTACCTTCAGGCCCGTTTTCAGTACCAACCGGGTACTTTTGGGGTGTTCTTGATTGGAAAGGATACGGGGATCAAGCTGCGCAAAACGGAACCCGTAAGTACCCAGGAGCTCTTCGGGCTCATCGACGGCATGCCCATGCGGCAGTCCGAAAGGAAGCGCCGGAACTAGCCCCGCTAATTCGTTTTTACGTAGGTGTAATAGCAACCCTCGATACAGAGCGGATAGAGCGTCAGCCGCTTCCCCGCGAGCTCGTAGGTCCAGACGGTACGGGACTCTAGGTTGGAAGCCTGGTCGAACTGCAGCTCGATCTGGCTCTGGTTCAGGAGGCGGTACTGTCCCGAACTGATTAGGGGCGTCTGGAATTTGCCGGGCTCGGGTACGGACTGAATGAAGGAGCCGTCTTTCTGAAACTGAACCGTCTGCGCATAGCTTACCGTGGAAAACTTGGTTTCACAGGGTCCGGCCCCCGCGCTGACGCAAAATTCGGTTAAATTCCACTTGCCAATCAGCGATATTTCATCGGCACTCATCAGCTCGTCTTTTTTACAGCCGGGCAATAGGCTGATTAATACTAAAAATAAAAGTACTTTTTTCATGGTCAACTACTGGTAATACTTGTGTATGATCCTTTTACCCGTTCAGAGGTTGGAACTCTTCCCGTATTTTTAAAAAAAATCAATAATTGAATGCTTTCCCGCAAGTACCTACTGCGCGCTCCTATCCTACGGAAGCCGCCAAGCAGGAGCTTCTGCCGACAACCGGGAACGAAACGGGTACTTTTCATGTACTTTACAATAATCACAAGTACCTCATTCTGTTGATTCTTCAATGCCGCTGCTTCGTACCGATCACCACCAGCCGCCCTTTTGGCTCCCTAACGGTCACTTCCAAAGTATCTACCCGGCGCTTTTTCGTAAAATCACCGACGTACCCTACCGCCGGGAGCGCATCCTGACGCCCGACGATGACTTTCTCGACCTGGACTGGGCCTACGCTACTGCACAGGGAAACGGCCCCGCGCCGCTGGTGATCCTCTCGCACGGCCTGGAAGGCAACAGTACCCGGCAGTACATTTTGGGCATGGTGCGGCTGCTCACGCGCCAGGGCTACGACTGCCTGGCCTGGAACTACCGCAGCTGCGGCGACGAAATGAACAAGCAGCTGCGCTTCTACCACAGCGGTGCTACCGACGACCTCGATCTGGTGGTGCAGCACGCGCTCCAGAAGGGGTACTTGTCCATTCAGCTCATGGGGTTCAGTCTGGGCGGCAACCTTACGCTCAAGTACGTGGGCGAGCAGGGTAGTTTGCTGCCTCCGGCCGTAGAGAAAGTGGTGGTTTTCAGTGTACCGATGGATCTCCTGGCCTGTAGCCGGGCCATCGAACGGGCCGAAAACCGCGTGTACCTGCGGCGCTTTCTGAGTACTTTACGGCCCAAAGTGGAGCTTAAAGGCAAGCACTACCCCGACCAGATCGACTTCCGGCAGTACCGCCGCGTGAAGTCTTTCTACGATTTTGATCATATCTATACCGCCGCTTTGCACGGTTTCGACGGCGCCGACCACTACTACGCCCAGTGCAGCGCCAAGTACTTTGTGGAGGGCATCAAGGTACCTACACTCATTGTTAATGCGCTCAACGACCCGCTCGTACCCGCCGACAGCCTGCCCCAAAGCCTCATGGCCGACCTGCCGAACGTGTGGCTCGAGCTTACGCTGCACGGTGGGCACTGCGGCTTCCGCCCCGCTCGGCTCGCCCGCGACGGCACCTACTGGTCCGAAACCCGGGCGCTCCAGTTTTTAAAGCACCCTTCCTTCCATTAAATATTTTTACTTTTGTTTTGGACAAAAACAAGTTGTGTCTTTTAGAAAAAATATTTCTAGTGAGGTACCTTTCCGATTTGTAATTTTGTCACAAAGAATCCGGGTACTTGTGTGCTTTACACGGAGCAAGGTACCTGGCCGTTCCAAACCAGACATTCGCTTTTCTTTTCCTGCATGCTGACTCAAACACTTACCCCCACGTACTTCGTTATCGATTTTGACAGTACTTTCACCAAGGTGGAAGGGCTCGACGAACTGGCCCATATTGCGCTAGCCGGTCATCCGGAGCGTGATGCCGTGGTGCAACACATCCGTGACCTGACCGACAAAGGCATGAACGGCGAGATGTCCTTTGCCGAAGGGCTTCGCCGCCGCATCGAGTTGCTGTCGGCGGGGCGTCCGCACATTGAGCAGCTGGTTGAATTTCTACGTACCAAGATATCCGATTCGTTTCAGCGCAATAAGTCGTTCCTGACCGACCACGCCGAGCATATCTTTATTGTATCGAGTGGCTTTAAGGAATTCATCGTCCCGATCGTGACTGAGCTAGGTATTTTACCCAACCACGTCTACGCCAACGAGTTCCGGTTCGACGAGCAGGGGCACATCATCGGCATTGACGAAACCAACGTGCTGTCTACCGACGGCGGTAAAATAAAACTGCTGCGCACGCTCAGCCTCCCCGGCGACGTATACGTGATCGGCGACGGCTACACCGACTACGAATTACGCGAAGCGGGCCTGGCCAACCGTTTTTATGCTTTTACCGAAAACATTGCCCGGCCCCGCGTCACGCAGGTAGCCGACCATATCTCGGCTTCGCTGGATGAATTCCTGTACGATAATAAATTGAGCCGCAGCCAGTCGTATCCTAAGAGTCGCATCAAGGTACTTTTGCTGGAAAACGTACACCCGGCCGCGGTACGGGCCTTTGAGATAGAAGGCTTCAAGGTAGAATTTGTGAAAGGCGCACTCGACGAAGACGAACTTTGTGAGCGCATCAAGGACGTCTCGATCATCGGGATTCGTTCCAAAACCCAGATTACCCAACGGGTACTTGAGAGCGCCAACCGCCTGATGGCCATCGGGGCCTTTTGCATCGGCACCAACCAGATTGACCTCGAAACGGCCGCCCGGCGCGGCGTGGTGGTGTTCAATGCGCCTTACAGCAACACCCGCTCGGTGGTGGAGCTGGCCGTGGGCGAGATGATCATGCTGATCCGGAACATTGTGCCCAAAAGCAACCAGATGCACGTCGGCAACTGGGACAAATCCGCCACGGGTAGTTTTGAGGTACGTGGTAAAAAACTCGGGCTCGTTGGCTACGGCAACATCGGCACGCAGCTGTCGGTGGTAGCCGAAGCGCTGGGGATGGAGGTGTATTTTTATGACGTGGTGGATAAACTTGCCATCGGCAACGCCCGCAAGGTACAGAGCCTGGAAGAGCTCCTCCGGATTTCGGACGTGGTAAGCCTGCACGTAGATGGCCGCAAGGAAAATACCAACCTGATTGGCAAGCGGGAATTTGACCTCATGAAAAGGGGCGTGATATTCATGAACCTGGCCCGCGGCCACGTGGTGGATATTCCGGCGCTGCGCGAGGCCATCGAAAGCGGCATCGTAGCCGGAGCGGGCGTGGACGTGTTCCCGAAAGAGCCCAAAACCAACGATGAATCGTTTGAAAGCGAGCTGAGAGGCCTGCCCAACGTGATCCTGACGCCGCACATCGGGGGTAGTACCGAGGAAGCGCAGGTGAACATTGGCCACTACGTACCCGCCAAGCTGCTGGAGTACATCAACAACGGGAGCTCCTACGGCAGCGTCAATTTTCCCGAAGTACAGCTTCCCAAGCCAGGTACCTCGCACCGGCTGCTGCACATTCACCACAACGTGCCGGGGATTATGGCAAAGCTCAACAGTATTTTTGCCAACTATAATATCAACATCACCGGCCAGTACCTCAAAACCGACGAGCACATTGGCTACGTGATCGTGGATATTGCTAAAAACTACTCGGAAGAGTTTGTGCAGGAATTGAAAGCCATCGAAGGTACCATCCGGTTCCGGATGCTGTACTAGTTTTCAATCAACCAGGTACCTGATCCGGCTTTTTGTCATTACTACTTTTTATGATTTCCCGTTAGGGGTTTTATGCAATACACCTTTTTCACGCCCGGTCCGGCCGCGCTGTATCCTACCTTTGCGCAGCACGTCCACTCGTTCCTGGAGCAGCAGCTGGGTTCTGTTTCGCACCGCAGCCAAACCTACCGCGACCTCCACCGCTTCACCGTGGAGCAGCTCCGTACCTTGCTCAACATCCCCGACACGCACCAGGTGTTTTTTCTGGGGTCGGCGTCGGAAGCCTGGGAGCGCATCCTGCTCAACTGCGTGGAACACGAGAGCTTTCATGCGGTCAACGGATCTTTTTCCAAGAAGTTTTATCAGTACGCCCAGGCGCTGCACAAGTTTGCCCACAAGGTAGAAAAACCGCTCGGTGAGGGCTTCGACGCCACCGAGCTGGAAGTACCCGACTACGCCGAGGTGATTGCCCTCACGCACAACGAAACCAGCGGCGGCGTGCAGATGCGCGTCTCGGACATCCATAAGCTCAAGCGCAGCCATCCCGGTAAATTTGTGGCCGTGGACATGGTGTCGTCGGCGCCCTACCCCGACCTGGACTTCAAGCTCGTGGATACGGCGTTCTTTTCGGTCCAAAAAGCCTTTGGCCTGCCCGCGGGCCTGGGCGTGTGGATTGTGAGCGAAAAATGCCTGGAAAAAGCCCAGCGCCTGCGCAAGTACGACAACCTCACCATCGGTGCCCACCACGACCTGCCTACGCTGTGGAAATTTGCCCAAACCAACGAAACCCCGTCGACGCCCAACGTCATGGGGATTTATACGCTGGGAAAAGTAGCCGAAGACATGAACCGGGTCGGCGTGGATACGATTCGGAAAGAGACCGAGCACAAGGCCAAACTGCTGTACAAATTTTTGGAGCAGCACGACGCCTACGCGCCCTTCGTGCAGGAGGCCCGGCACCGCTCGCAGACAGTCGTGGTAGCCAATACGGCCCAGCCGTCGGCGGAGGTCATCCAGGCTCTGAAAGCCCAAGGCCTGGTAGTAGGAAGCGGGTACGGTGATTTTAAAGCGTCGCAGATTCGGATTGCCAACTTCCCCGCTACCAGCACCGAGCAGATCGAAGCGCTACTTCACGCCCTGGGTACTTTGTAAAGTACCTGTAAGTACCTGTAAGTACCTGTAAGTACCTGTAAGTACCTGTAAGTACCTGTAAGTACCTGTAAGTACCTGTAAGTACCTGTAAGTACCTGTAAGTA
>NZ_JACHGF010000003.1:757454-977249 GCF_014202275.1 Rhabdobacter roseus
ACCTGTGGCAGCAAGCTGCCACAGGGGGCTGGCCGAACTTTTAGGCCCTTCTCCCTAGTTACGTAGCAGAACCAACACGCTGCTTTTTATTTGAGAAAAAATCCATTGGGTACTCAGGTACCTCCGAGCCAGTCGCTCCGTAAACGTTTCTCGGCCCTACAAAACCTCCCGCGTTTTTTCCGGCTTGTGTGGGCTACCAGTCCTTCGCTCACGCTGGGCAACATCCTTTTCCGACTTCTGAAAGCGGGGATTCCGCTGGCGATGCTGTATATAGGCAAGGAGATCATCGACGAGATCATCCGGCTGGCGGGAACCGGCGGCGCGCAAAGGTACCTCTGGACGCTCGTCGCGGCGGAGCTGGGCCTCACCATCGTCTCTGACCTGCTCAACCGCTGCATCGGGCTGTTCGACAGCCTGCTGGGTGATTTGGTAGCCAATAAAACCTCCGTAGACCTGGTCCACCACGCGGCGCAGCTGGACCTGTACCAATTTGAAAATCCCGTCTTTTACGACAAACTCGAACGCGCCCGCCGCCAGACCACCAGCCGTACGGTGCTACTTTCGCAGGTACTTTCACAGATGCAGGACATCCTGTCGCTGGGGCTACTCGGGGCCGGGCTGGTGGCCTTCAATCCCTGGCTGATCCTCATTCTGGTCGTGGCCGTAATCCCGTCCTTCCTGGGCGAAACACACTTCAACGAACGTACCTACTCCCTCACCCGCAGCTGGACGCCCGAGCGGCGCGAACTCGACTACCTGCGCTACATCGGGGCCAGCGCCGAAACGGCCAAGGAGGTCAAGGTATTTGGCCTGGAAAACTACCTCACCGACCGCTTCAAAACCATTTCGGACAAGTACTACCTCGAAAACCGTAAGATTGCCATCGGCCGGGCGGGCTGGGGGTACTTGCTGGCCGCCTTGGGTACTTTGGCTTACTACGGGGCCTACGTATTTGTGCTCATGCAAACGCTCGCGGGTCTCATCACGGTAGGTACCATGACGTTCCTGTCGGGCTCGTTTCAGCGGATGCACGGCATGTTGCAGGGCATCATGGGCCGGTTTTCGAGCATTGCCGAGAGCGCGTTGTACTTACAAGACTTATTTGATTTTTTTGAAATACAACCTACCATCCGAGCCAACACAGCGGGGGCCAAAGTACCCCGGCCCATCCGGCGGGGGATCACGTTTGAAAACGTGAGCTTCAGGTACCCCGACACCGAGGTGTGGGCCGTGCGCAACCTTTCATTTACGCTACAACCCAACGAAAAGCTGGCGCTGGTGGGCGAAAACGGGGCTGGCAAAACAACCCTCGTGAAGCTGCTGGCCCGGCTCTACGAACCCACCGAGGGGCGCATCCTGCTCGACGGCCTGCCGCTGGAAGCGTATAGCCTGGCCGAGCTGAGGGCCAGCATCGGTATTATTTTTCAGGATTACATCCGCTACGAAATGAGCGTGGCCGACAACATTGCCGTGGGCGACATCGAGCGCCGCGACGATGAGGTACTTATAGCGGAGTCGGCGCAGAAAAGCCTGGCCCACGAGGTAGTAGAACGCCTGCCCGCCCGCTACCAGCAGGTATTGGGCAAGCGCTTTCAGAACGGGCAGGAGCTCTCGGGCGGGCAATGGCAGAAGGTAGCGCTGGCCCGCGCCTACATGCGCGACGCGCAGCTGGTGGTACTGGACGAACCGACCTCCGCCCTGGATGCCCGCGCCGAGCACGAGGTATTCCAGCGCTTTAGCCGCTTGATCGAAGGCAAAATGGCCGTGCTGATCTCGCACCGCTTCTCTACGGTACGCATGGCTGACCGCATTTTATTCCTCGAAAACGGCCAGCGCCTGGAGTACGGCTCGCACGAAGAGCTCCTGGTACTCAACGGGAAGTACGCCGAACTGTTCCAATTGCAGGCAAAAGGTTACTTATAAAATCAAAACCTTGCCAGCTGCCGTTTTCGAAGCAATTCTCTGCAAAGTGTTGCCTATTTCCCCAAAAATTAGCTTAACAAATTTTTGGAGAAATACTTTAACTGCTTGACTTACAATTAATTATTAACAACAAATCAAGTAGGTACAGTTATATAGGATGAAGTAGTAAATCTATACAACTCAATTATTTCATACTTCAACCTTTATAATCACAATTAATTATGAAAAAGTTAGTAATCTCAGCCATCGCCTTAGCATTAACTGCCTTCGCCACCGTTGATGCTTCAACCACCATAAATCCTGCTACCGAAGTAGCGACTGTACAACAGCTGGATCAAGAAAAAGTTGCCGTTAAGCCAGAAGACCTACCCGACGCTGTAAAAAGAACGCTGTCTGCGGACCCATACACCGGTTGGGAAGTAAGCCAGGCTTTCTTAGTGACGGGTGAAAACAACGCCCAACACTACGAAGTAGAGCTGAAAAGAGGAGAAGAAACCGCCACAGCGAAGCTGGATCAAGACGGAAATAAAGTAGAATAGGTAGGTGGCTCTATAACGAGCAATAAATGAAGAAGGTCAGAGAAATTCTCTGGCCTTTTTTCGTTTACTAAATACCTAATATCTTTGCACTCCTATGGCAAACCTCCTACTTGTAGAAGACGACACTACTTTTTCGCAGCTACTACGTGGCTTCCTGACCAAGCACGGCCATACGGTTAGCCCCTGCTTTACTATAAAAGAAGGGCTGGAGGCCTTTCAGGAGGCGGCTCAGGCCGGAAAAGAATTTGATGTACTCCTTCTCGACTATCGGCTTCCGGATGGCAACGCCCTCGATCTGCTGACGACGCTCCGTGAAAAAGGCAAGCGCCCACCGGCCCTCATCATGACGAGCTTCCACGATATTCGTACGGCCGTGCAGGCCATGCGTCAGGGTGCACTGGACTACATTACGAAGCCCGTCAATCCGGAGGAGCTGTTGATGGTGTTAAGGGAAGCCCTCGAAAAAAAGAATCCGCCCAGTACGCCTCCTGCCCAGCGGCCGTCCACCACGCAAGATTTTATTGAGGGAAAAAGCGCTGTTTCGCGCTTGCTGTACGAGCACGTCCGGCTCGTAGCGCCCACCGATTTTTCGGTGATCATTCAGGGCGAAAGCGGCACGGGCAAAGAGCACGTAGCCCGCATGATCCATCGGCTCAGCCCGCGGGCCAACCAACCTTTTGTAGCCATCGACTGCGGCTCGCTCTCCAAAGACCTGGCCGCCAGTGAGCTTTTTGGGCACAAAAAAGGCGCTTTTACGGGCGCATTGCTGGACAAAATCGGGCAATTTGAAGCCGCCGACGGAGGTACCCTCTTCATGGACGAAGTAGGCAACCTGGGCTACGACGTGCAAATAAAGCTTCTGCGGGCCTTGCAGGAGCGGATCATCGTCCCGATTGGAAGCACCCAGCCCGTGAAAGTCAATGTGCGTATCATTGCCGCTACCAACGACGACCTGCTCACCAGCGTAGCCAAGGGGGATTTTCGGGAAGATTTATACCACCGGCTCAACGAATTCAAGATTCAGGTACCGGCCCTGCGCGAACGCGGGGAAGATCTGGCTATTTTTGTGAAGTACTTCATGGACCGCGCCAACCAGGAGCTGGGACGGAACGTCCAGGACTTGCCCAAGGAAGTCAACGACATTTTTCGGCAGTACGACTGGCCCGGCAACCTGCGTGAGCTAAGCAACGTCATTAAACGCCTGGTGCTCCTCACCAAAGGCGAAGTAGCCGACGTAAACGCCCTACCCGACGAGATGACTACCCTGCAAACCGCTGTACCGGCGGCACCGGTCTACACCAATTTTGACCTGAAAGCTATGCAGGAGTCGCACGAGCGGGAGATGATCATCAAGACCTTGCAGGAAGTACGCTACAACAAAAGCAAAGCCGCCAAGCTTCTCAACATCGACCGCAAGACGCTGTACTACAAAATGGAGAAATATCAGATCGAGTGAGGTACCTGCTCTTCGATCTGGTTTACGAGGCGTTCTACTTCCCGCAGTAGCTCCGTGTATTCGGCCTCGCTTACTTCCTGGCTACGCGCGCGCAATGCTACCTCCAGCGCCCGCAGCCGGGCACCCAGGGGCCGAGCCCCTACTTGCCCTACCCTTCCGGCCAGGCGGTGGATCAGCTCCATGCTTTCGGCTTGCCCGTCGAGGGTAGGTAGTTGTCCTAGTCGTTCCAGGTCGGCCCGGGTATCCTTGGCAAAATGCGCGAGCGTGTCACGGATGAGGTCTTCGTCGCCCATCGCCATGGCATGAAGGTACGATAGATCAAGCTCCACTTTTTCGGTCAGCGGGGGTTCATTCGGTTCGGCGGGAAGGTCCGTCGTCTGCCCCAGCAGGGCCAGCAGCTCGTGCGTACGGAAAGGCTTCATGAGCAAGCCGTCAAAGCCCGCTTTTAGCAGCGTTTCACGCTCTTCGGGCAGGGCCTGGGCAGTCACTACAAAGAAGCGGACGTCCGCCCCGGCCCGCTGGCGCAGGCGCTGGCACAGCTCGACCCCGTTCATTCCGGGCATACGCATGTCCATAAACACCACCGTAATCTCCTCGTCCCAGGGTTCGTCCAGCATGGCCTGGGGCGACGCAAAGCAGCGGTGCTCCACCCCGTATTCGTTCAGGACCGTAGCGCACCATTGCAAAATAAAAGGATCGTCGTCGACGAGCCATACTTTTCCCTCAAAAGCCGAAGGCACCGCCTGGGGCTGCTCGGCACAGGGATTGGGGGTCTGGCCGGGAGTCAGGGGGAGCCAAACGGCAAAAGTAGTACCCTCGCCAAAGGTACTTTCTACGCCAATGGTACCTCCCTGCCCTTCCACCAGCGCTTTCACTATGCTCAGTCCCAGCCCGGTACCGCCAAAACGGCCCGCGATGCTGGCATCGGCTTGCTCAAACTGATTGAAGAT
Source organism: Rhabdobacter roseus (assembly GCF_014202275.1). GTDB lineage: Bacteria > Bacteroidota > Bacteroidia > Cytophagales > Spirosomataceae > Rhabdobacter > Rhabdobacter roseus. The sequence goes on from NZ_JACHGF010000003.1 coordinate 762,323, forward strand.
GCGCTGCTGCTGGGCTTCGGTGAGGCCAATACCCGTATCAGATACTTCAAATTTAACCTCTTGCAGCGCATCGGTACCTTCCTGGCTTACCCGTACTTTTACCTCACCCACTTCGGTGAACTTCACGGCATTGCTGAGCAGGTTATGCAGGATTTGGCGCAACCGAAACGGATCCCCCTTCAGGTAGGTACCTGGCTCGAAGGGCTGCTCCAGCGTCAGCATCAAGCCTTTGCGGCGGGCTTCTGGCCGCACAATATCCATCACTTCGTGCAGCAGGTCGGTGATAAGAAAGTCCTGCTGCTCAAAGGTAAACTGGTCGGAGATGATGCGGCTGTAATCAAGTACCTCGTTGACCAGGTGCAACAGGTGCTCCGAGGAGCGGTGCAAGGTTTCGAGGTCTTCGTGGCGCGGCTGTTTTTGCCTTTTAAGTACCTCGGTGTAGCCAATGATGGACTGCAGCGGCGTTCGAATCTCGTGGCTCATGTTGGACAAAAACCGCTGCTTGGCCAGGCTGTGGTACTCGGCTTCTTCCTTGGCTAGTTCCAGCTCGCGGCGGTACCGGTTGCTTTTGGTAATGTCTGTGAAAATCAGGTAGGCCAGGAGCGCCGTCAGAAAAAAGAAACCCAGCATGATGAGCTCGATGCGCCCCACACTTTGGTTCACCAGGCTCCGGGCCTCGCGGCTGTCCAGGTTGGTTTGCCGCACTACCTCGTTTTCTACTTCCTGCATCATCGTGAGCAGCTGCCCGATCAGCGCATCGCCCACGGCGGCCAGCTCCTGCTCGCGGCTCACAAAGCGTTCGGTACGTTGGCGTTGCCCCGTCTCAATGTCCCGGATCGCCTTGCCAACTTTCTGAATGATGCTATCTTTTTCGGCCAGCGCCAGCGTATCTACCTCTACTTTCACCTCCTGTTTTTGTACTAAGCGATGAGGGGCGTTGGCAGGGGTAGTTTCTTCTTCTTTTCGACTCTTTTTACTTCCAAACCAGCGCCCCAGAATCCCTCTCTTTTCCTCTTCCTGGGGCGGCGCGATTGGCTCCCGAAACATCGTGGTAGTGGTGGTACTTTTCTCCGTTTTGATAAGGGTACTGTCGGTCCGGGTAGCATTGGCTTTCATCAGCCCCGAAAGCGACTCCACCTGCTGCGAAAGTACCTTGTTACTTACCAAACCCGACCGTACTTTCAGGTAGTTGTCAAAAATATTTTCCCGGGTTTTCAGGATTTCCTTCATCGAGTCGATCCGGCTAGCCTGAAAAGAGCTGGTACCGCTCAGGTACCTCAGGGTATCCAGCTTCAACCGTAGCGCCTCCGACTGCCGCATGAACGCATTCTTACCCGACTTTCCGGGTACGGTCTGTGCTTTCTGGAGCTGGTCCAGTTGCAGAATATCTTTAAATACTTCATTGATGAGCCGCAGCCGGTCGTTGGGAGAAGAAAGGTCCTCCACCGTGCGCAGTACTTCCCGAAAGGCCACTTTACTTACCACCCAGGAAGCGGCCAGCGCCAGGCAACTGATCAGGAAACCAAGCAATACTTTACCTTTGACCGACTGCAGGAAGGTAGTTTCTTTTAAAGAAGACATAGATCAAAGTACCTGATGGATTCGTAGTACTAACGTAAAGCCCGGGAAAATAATGCGTTGACCACCCGCCGCACCCGCACGGCCTTAATAACGCAAGAGATGGCTGTTCTGTTTTGAAATGGGGTATCACGAAGAATCCGACCTGCTGCAATCGTCCGTCCTCAGCGGCTTTGAGCTCACAACGCAGGACGTTTTTGGCGTTTGATTCTTTTGAAAGTACCCCCTAATTCAAGAGAGGAAATCCGCACTGGATTTCCTCTCTTGGTTTTTAAAATGTATGCGCAGGGCCGCCCGTGCAGGGTACTTTTAAGCAAAGTACCCTATGCCCGCCCCAGGCTGAAGCGCTACTCTACCACCGTCAAAGTACCCTGCATGGAGAGGTAGTGACCGGGGTAGGTACATACGTAGGTGTACTTGCCGGGTTTGGTCGGGGCCAGGAAATAGATGGTATCCTCGGCACCGGGCGGGATGAGCTTCGTGTGGTACAGGATACTCGGCAGGTTGGGTACGTAGCCCATCTCGTTGCCTTTCAGGCCCAGCTTAATGGCCGCTTCTCCGGCGGCGTTGGCGGTACCCTGCTGCACCACCAGGAAGTTGTGCGGCATGTCGTCGTTGTTGGTCATGGTTACCTTCACGCGGCTACCGGCTTTTACGGTCAGCTCGGTTTGGTCAAACTGCAAGCCGGGCTTGGTACCTACCACAAACTCGCTGTCGGGGCCGTTGGTCCAGTCGGCGGGCATGGTGGTGGTGCGTTTGGCCATTTTGGTACCGGATACCTTGGTCGTCGCGGCCGGGGCTGCTCCTTTTCCGTCGGGCGAGGTCGTGGTGGGCGTGGCCATGGTATGTCCGGCGTGGGCGTTGGCGCTGGCTTTCACGGCTTTGTAGTTGGCCAGTTTTTCGCCGTCCGGAATGGCATTGAGCGTGTAGTAGGCCGTGCTATGGAGCAGCGCCGAGCCCTGCGTATCCAGCAGGCCGGGTACTTTGATCTCGTGGATGTACTTCTCGCGCAGGCCGTCTACCACCAGGCGCACACGCTTGCCGTCTTCAGAAACGGCAATGCCCTTAATGGCGCAGTTTTTATCATCTACTACCGGACTACCGTACACCGGGTGGTACTTATACACAAAGCCCGTGATTTCGTAGGCATTGACGTCTTCGGCGGCTTTTTTATCCACGGGCAGCGTAAACTCCAGCTCAAAGCCATCGGGCATGGCCTTCACCGTTTTTATTTCAAAGGGCGTTTTTCCGGTAAAGACCAGCCGTTGCAGGCCGTAGGGATTCGGGCCGGTAGAGCCCCAGCCGCGGTTGGTTTGTCCTACGAAGAGCGAGCCGTCATTACCCCAGGTCATCCGAAGTACCCCCGACTGGAAGCCCTCGCGGAACATAATGGCTCCACCCTGGTACTGGCCTTTTACTTTTTCCAGAAATACCCGCGCAATCTTGCTTTGGCCCTGATCCCCTACCAGCAGCTGCCCGCCGAAGGGACCAAATTTTTCGTCATTAGGAATATTCACAATCTCCGAAGTAGAGATTCCCAAAATACCGTGGGGCAGCCATACGGCGGGCGTCTTGCCACCGGGTACTTCGCGCGCTACTTCGTAGAAAGGCGTACCACGGCCTTCCAGGTTTTCGGGCTTGATGTACGGCCCACCCACCGGATTGGAGCGCGGATCTACGCGGGAGTAAATGTCCTGCGTACGTACCTTCACCGGCGACTCGGGCAAATCGGCCCAACGCAAACCAGCGGGGTGGCCCATGAAATCGCCCTTCTGCACGTGCGAGATGAAGCCGGAGCCCATCCAGTCGCCCTGGTTATCGCCATAGAAAAACTCCCCGTCGACCATTCCGATGCCGCAAGGCGAGCGCATGCCCGTAGCCCAGGGTTCCATTTTTCCGTCGGGCGTGATGCGCATGGCCCAGCCGCGCCAAGGTACCCGGCTTTCGCCTAGCCACCATTCGGCGTCGCCAAAGGCTACGTTGCCCGTCACCATCATGCTGCCGTCAGGCATCAGGATGGGTCCGTAGGAGTACTCGTGGTAGTGCGCCGAGATGGGCCAGGCGTAGACCGTCTCGTAGCGGTCGGCGCGGCCGTCCTTGTCGCGGTCGATGAGCCGGGTGAGCTCGCCCCGCTGGGCCATCAGCAAAGCGCCATCCTTGTAGGCCAGGCCCAGGATTTCGTGCAGGCCGCTCGCAAACTTCCGGTAGTAGGGCGGGCGATTGCCTTCAGAGGTAGGGTTTTCGATCATCCAAACGTCCCCGCGCCGCGTCGAAACCGCCAGGGTACCATTCGGCAGCGAGACCATCCCGCCTACTTCCAGCACCACGCCCTCCGGAATGGGTAGCGTGGCCATTTTGTAATAATTCTCCTCCGTAGCGGGCAGGGCCGCTACGCGCTGGGCCTGCACGCCGGAAGCCAGCGCGGCCACCAACAGGGTACCCAGGGTACTTTTCTTGATTATATGCTTCATCATATCTGTTAAGCGAGTCAGAACTTTTTACTTTTTACCATATCAGCGAGTACGACAAATTGCCGTTTGTAGTAATAACCAACGCTTTTTTGCCGTCGGCGCTGTTCTGCACGGTGGCCTTACCACCTTCGTTGATCCGGATGTAGTAGGTACCATCCACCAGGTAGGTATTGGCCGCGCTCGTTTCGATGCTCGTGCCTTCCACCAGCGAAGCCGTAAAAGCGGCGGGCTTGCCCTGGGCCGCTACAGGCCGAATGGTGCGCGTGAGGTAGGTACCTTCGCCGTCGGGCCGAATGGCGTCCTCAAACAGCGTGTTGTTCCACTCGTAGCGGAACGTAGGGCGGTTGGCGGCGTCCAGGTCGTAGCCCCGGAAGCGGTAGTTGGCGGCCTGTGCTCCCGCCACGGCGGTGATCATCGACTGCGCCGAAAGATCCATAACGCTGCCCAGGGGCATGCTCGTGCCGTTGCCGCGGTCGTTCCACATGGGCGTTACGTCCAGGAAGCCTCCCTTCCATACCCGGAACAAGCTGCCATTCTCCAAATCTACCGAGTAGCTGATGCCCGTGGGCTCCCCTACCGATACCCCGTGGGGTACTTTTTTTCCTTTGTAATTGATAAAGCTCCGGTGAATGATAGGCTCCGAGGCCGTAGCCAGCAAGATTGGGTCGGAAAAGTCCGACAGCGAGGCCGAGCTGACGTCATGCAGCGGCGTGAGGCGCACGCCGGTACCTTCGATGGTCAGCCCCAGCGAGGCGCGGGCTCCGGCTTCCTGCTTGGAAAAAACCAGCTCGAATGGCAGCTCACCCGCGGGCAAGTCTACCTCGACCGAGCGCCGCCACCAGCTCCAGGGAAGTACCTCCGTGTTGTTGATTTTCAGGCGACCGTTTCCGCCCACAAACTGCCCGTTGAAACGGTACTTGCCCGCTTCGGCCAGCTTAATTTTACCCGTAAACCGCAGCACGTAGTCGTTTGGTACGGTACTGAACGAGCTGCTGATCATGGCGGCTTCGCCCTCGCGGTCTACCTTTAGGCGGGGCAAATCTTCTTCTTTGCTTACCTTGGATTGTGAAAATGCGTACTTAAGATCCACGAAGGTAGGTTTGGGCTTGTCGTAGCTCCGTACCACCAGGTTCCGGAAGGCCACCGGGCCGTGGTCACCCTGAAAACGGAGCGGCCCCAGGGGTACTTCGTTGTCTACCATCGCGCCGCGCGTGGGGCCGGTCAGCTCCACGTTTTCGTGGATTGTTACGCCGTTGAGCTCAATGCGAAGTACCTTAGCATTGGCAATTTTGTTGCCGGTGCCGTCGAAACGGGGCGCCTGAAACGAGATTTTGATGTGCTGCCACAGGCCCGGTGCCCGCGTTACGTTCATGCGGGGCGGGGTACCTTCAAAGCCTTTTTCACCCTCGGGTTTGCTTTCGTTCCAGCGCTCGTAGATGGCTCCGCCGTCGTGCACACTAGGGTTTGCTTTGCCCCAGCTGTCAAAGAGTTGAACTTCGTAGCGCCCCTGCAGGTAAATTCCCGAGTTGGAGCCTTTGGCCATCATAAAGTCCAGCTCTATGTCGGCATCCCCGTGGGTTAGCTTCGTAAAGAGGTCGTATTCCATCCCGTACTTTTGCTTGGCGGGCAGGTTGGCCAGTACGCCGGTACCGGCTTTGGCCGTCATGGCGTCTTTTTTAGTCAGATCCGCCGTGACGCTCCCCACAATCCGCCAGTTTTGCTGGGGTTTTTGGAAAGCACTCAAATCAGTCAACGACACGGACTGGGCACGGGCAAAGGAAGCCGAAAGCCAGCTCATCCCCAGGCAAACCAGACACCAAACCGTGGTTTTGGCTTTGTATTGCATATTTTGTTCAAAATAGGTTAATTGGAAAACGATCACTACCCGACAGAAGACTACCTAGCCGTATCGGGGCCCCAAAAATACGATTTTTTTTGAGTATGCCCCAGGGTACTTTTGGCTTTTCGGTGCCGCTTTCTTTTGCGGCTGTAGTAAAAAATGCTTCTGTAGGGTACTTGGACATTAGATTCCGCTTTTCTATTACTTTTGGGATAACGAACGGGATGAGCACGTTGTCCTTCCCTTACCGATTACCATCATTTTAACTTTCAAATCTGTATGAAACGCCCTTTATTACTGGCCACGGTACTTCTCTCCGCTCTGGCCGCTCAGGCTCAGCTGCAACCTTCTAAAATGACCCCCGAGTCCAGCGAACTGTGGGACCCCGTGCCGCGCATCGTAACGCCGGGTACCAGTACCGCCGCTGCCTCGGGCCTGACGGCCCCTTCGGATGCCATCGTACTTTTTGATGGTCAGAATCTGGACAAGTGGGTATCTTCCAAGGACGGGAGCGCGGCCGCTCCCTGGACCGTAGCCGACGGCGCCATGACCGTGGTGGGCGGCAAGGGCGACATCCAGACCAAGCAGGATTTTGAAGACTATCAGCTGCACATTGAGTTCCGGACGCCCGCCGAAGTGAAAGGAACCGGCCAGGGACGCGGCAACAGCGGCATCTTCATGCAGGGTGTATACGAGCTTCAGGTACTTGACAGCTACAACAACCGCACCTACTCCAACGGCCAGGCGGGCTCGATTTATAAGCAAACCATGCCACTGGTCAATGCCTCCAAGGGCCCCGGTGAGTGGCAGGTCTACGACGTAATCTATACCGCGCCGCGCTTCAACAAAGACGGCCAGATGACCATTCCGGCGTACATCACGGTGCTGCACAACGGCGTGCTGATCCAGAATCACACGCAGATCCACGGTACCACGCCCTACGTAGGCCGCCCTACCGTAGCGCCGCACGGCCGTGGGCCCATCAAGCTGCAAGACCACGGCAACCCTACCAGCTTCCGGAACGTCTGGATTCGGGAGTTGTAGTCCCTAAAAAGTACCTAGCAGGTACCTTTCCAAAGTACCCCTTGCCCCAGAGCCTGCTTGCCCGAGCAGGCTCTTTTTTTTAGCCTTTGTTTGGATTACTAAAATAGGTACTTACCTTTGTACTGTAATTTTATTTATTACAGTAATGAACAACGGACGTTTCGCTATTTCGGTACACATCCTGACGCTCCTCGCCAAGGCCGAAACGGAGGTACTTTCGTCTGAGTTTCTGGCCCGGAGCATCAACATCAATCCTGTGCTGGTGCGGAAGGAGATCAGCAACCTGCGCCAGGCGGGGCTGGTGAGTACCAAGGAAGGCAAAAACGGAGGTACCTACCTAGCGCGCGCGCCGCGGCAGATCCGGCTCTCGGAGGTATACGAGCTCGTGCGGCCGCCCGCTTTGCTGGGCCTGTGCAAGAATGCACCTAACCCCCATTGCCCCGTGGGGCAGCAGATCAACCAGCACCTGGACCAGCTCTACGCCGACGCCGATCGCGCGCTGGCCGAGCAACTAGGTACCTGGTCGCTGGCCGATTTTGTTCAAAAATTCGGCTAAATTTTTACCCAAAACTGTAACACTTTTTATTTCAATTTTATAAACTACCTTAAACCAAACGCAACCATGAAAATTGCCCTAGTAGGAGCCTCCGGCTACGTAGGTACCAGCCTCCTGAACGAACTCCTGGAACGCGGCCACCAGGTGACCGCCATTGCCCGTGACACCACCAAGATCACAACCCAGCACCCGAATCTTACCGTAAAAGAAAGCGACGTAAACGCCGTGGACGCCACGGCCGAGGTACTGCAAGGCCACGACGCCGTGGTAAGTACCTTCAACGCGGGCTGGACCAACCCCAACCTCTACCAGGATTTTCTGCAAGGTTCGGAGTCTATTCAGGAAGCAACCCGGCGGTCGGGCGTGAAGCGCCTGCTGGTGGTAGGTGGAGCCGGTAGCCTGGAGATCGCGCCCGGCCTGCAGCTGGTGGACTCGCCCGACTTCCCCGAAGAATACAAGGCGGGGGCGTCTTCTTCGCGCGACTACCTGGCCAAGCTCCGCCAGGAGCAAGAGCTCGACTGGACCTTCCTGAGCCCGGCCATTATGATGCACCCCGGTATTTCGGGCCGCACGGGCCAGTTCCGTATTGGTACCGAGCAGCCCGTTTTTGACGAGCAGGGCCAGTCCCAAATCTCCGCCGAAGACCTGTCCGTAGCGCTGGCCGATGAACTGGAAAAACCGCAGTTTAGCCGCAGCCGCTTTACGGTAGGGTACTAAGGTACTTTGTCAGTTGACTCAATAAACAGGCAGCCCGTGGGAAGTTTTTCTGCGGGCTGCCTGTTTTATTTCTTTGTTAAAAACACAAATTTTTCATCTTTAAATTCCAAAAAAACGCTTACATTTCGTAGCGCAAAGTACCTTGGCTACGGGGTACTGTTTTTTCTCTATTTTTCAAAATCATCAACCGTATGAAAAAAACAACTATTATCCTCTCGCTGCTCCTGGCGGCTCCCGTGCTACTGACCGCAAGTACCCCCGCTCCGCTTTACACCACTACCATACCGGCTCCGGCCGACTTGCAGGACTACGTGGGTACTTTCAAAATGAACGATTCCAACCTACCTTTTAGCCAGGTAGTGGTGAGCCAGCAGGCCGGTAAACTGCACTACGTGGCGGGCGAATACGAGGGCGATTTTGCGGAAGTAAGCGGCAAAACCGACACCTTCACGGCCAACGAAGCCACCGTCACCTTCGTGCGAGACGGCGCGGGCCAAGTAGCCAAACTGCGCTTGGAGGTATCGGAAGGTACTTTTGAAGGAACCAAAGAAATGGCCAGCTTTGCCGACTACGCAGCCCGCTACAAAATGGATGGCTTACCTTTCGAACACATTGTCCTGACCGAAAAAAGCGGACAACTTCACTACGAAGCCGGGGAATACAGCGGCGTGCTGGTACCCGTACCCAACCAAGCCGATACCTTTGACGCCAACGGGCGCGCTACCTTCAAATTTACGCGTAACGATCAGAAAAAAGTGAGCCGCATGGTGGTAGAAGTGCAAGGCCAAAGCTACGAAGGCGTGCCGGCCAAGTAGTCTCCCAAAGTACCTGAGATAGTACTTTGGGCTGCATTCCCTATCCTGCTCTTCGTGCCGTTTAACCCTTCTCTGTCATGCTGTCCAGTCGTAGAACTTTTATCAAGCAGCTCGGTGCCAGTACGGCTGGTGCCGGGCTGTTTCTAGGCTTCCCCAAGTACCTGCTCGCGCAGCCCCCAGGTCAAACACTAGCCCGAAGTACCTCTCCGGAGGCGCAGGGCGTTTCGTCGGCCGGGATCGCGGCCTTTCTGGAAGCCGTGGCGCAGAGCAAGCATGAGTTTCACAGCCTTATGATTGTACGGCACGGGCAGGTAGTGGCCGAAGGCTGGTGGGCCCCCTACCGCCCCGAGCTCCGGCACACCATGTACTCCATGAGCAAGAGCTTCACCTCCACGGCCATCGGGCTGGCCGTGCACGAAGGTCGCCTCACGGTAGAGGATAAAGTCATTTCTTTCTTCCCCGATAAACTACCTAGCGAGGTAAGCGAACACCTGGCGGCGCTACGCGTGCGGGATCTGCTGAGCATGGCCGTGGGCCACGAGAAAGACTCCACGCCCGACATCCGGCTGGAAGACGACTGGGTGCGGAAGTTTTTGTCGCTGCCCATCAAGTACCCGCCCGGAAGTACCTTTCTCTACAACAGCGGCGCTACCTACATGCTGTCGGCCATTGTACAGAAACTGACCGGCCAGCGAGTGCTTGAGTACCTGAGGCCCCGGCTCTTCGAGCCGCTGGGCATCGAGGGCATGGACTGGGAGCGCGACCCACAGGGCGTCGATACCGGCGGCTGGGGCCTGCGCGTCCGGACGGAAGACCTGGCGAAGTTTGGGCAATTGTACCTGCAAAAAGGTACCTGGAACGGGAAGCAACTCCTGCCCAAAGCCTGGGTAGAAGAAGCCACGAGCTTCAAGATTCAGCAGCCCGTACCCGCCGATAACCCCGGTGCCAAGGATCGCAGCGACTGGCTACAGGGGTACTGCTACCAGTTTTGGCGCTGCCGCCACAACGCCTACCGCGGCGACGGGGCCTTTGGCCAGTACACCATTGTGCTGCCCGAACAGGACGCCGTCATTGCCATCACCAGCGAAACCAGCAGTATGCAGGGCCAGCTTGACCTCATCTACGAGCACCTGCTCCCGGCCATGCAAGCCCAGCCGCTCGCGGCCAACGCACCTGCCGCAAGTACCCTTAAGAAAAAACTCGGCACGCTGAACCTCCCGCCGCTGCCTGCCTCCAAAGTACCCGCGCTGGCTGCTAAAGTGTCCGGCCGTACCTTCCGTCTGGAGCCTAATGCCATGAAGGCGCAGTCGGTTTCTTTTCAGTTTGGGAAAGACGCAGGTACCTTTACCCTAAAAGATGAACAAGGTACCTACCCCATAAGCTGCGGGCTGGGCCAATGGAAGCAAGGCATCACCTCCATGCCCGGCACGCCGCCCAACCTCGTAGTGACGAAGGTAAAAAACATTCCCAGCGCGCCGGTCGCCGCCAGCGCTACCTGGCACGACGAAAGTACCCTGGTGATGCGTTGGCAGTACATCGAGTCCCCGCACCACGACACGGTCACCTGCCGCTTCGAGGGCGACACCGTGCGGGTGCAGTTTACCAACAGCATCGTGGCCATGAATCCTCAGGCAAAGGACGCCCGGCCGGAGCTGGTGGGGCGACTGGGGTGAAGCAAGCCTTATCTCTCTTGGCTTTCTTAAAAAAAACCGATGAAAGCAGTCATCATGGACCTGCAAAAACAAGACAACGATGGGATTACGCTTTTATGGCTCTCGCTGCCGTCCGTTTGCAACCGTTCGACGGCCGTCGGTGGATAAAAAGCAAGTCTGTGACTAAATAATGCTTCTGAACCTAGCCACAGCTCGGGGCATCAGGAATATTTTTTGTGCTGCTGCCGTTGTATATTGCCAACGACTAGCAGACTGAACCATGCAGGAAATAGAGCCTTTTTATAACTGGGAGAAGTACTACCAATCGGCCGACGACGAGCAGTCGCCTTTTTACCAGCGTGAGTATAACCTCAATGCCTACGAAAATACCATCTACGGGTACTACATCCATCCGCTCTGGGACGAGATCGGCTCCGAGACGCTGTACGTGAAGGTACTTTTTGCCGACTACGACCAGCACTTCGTGGTCATCGAGCTTTTTGGGGAGTGGAACGACACGCTGCACAACGACATCATGTACCTCAAGCGGAACGTCATCGACGAGTTTGTGGCGGCGGGCATCAACCAGTTTATTCTGGTTGGGGAAAATGTCCTCAACTTCCACGGCTCCGACGACGAGTACTACGCCGAGTGGTTTGAGGACGTCGAGGACGGCTGGATCGCGGCCGTTTGCTTCCGCGACCACATCGAGCAGGAGTGGAAACGCTTCCACCTCGACTACTACCTCAACTTTGGCGGTACGCTCCATCTTAACGGCTGGCGCACCATGCAACCGCATTCTTTCTACGAGCTCGTCAAAAACCTGATGGTACGGCGCCTGGCCTAAAAGCAAGGTACCTTCGACGCAAACAGCGGTCGACTAGGTACTTTACGCACAAAAAGAAGGGGAGAATCCAGTCTTGGCTTCTCCCCTTCCTACTTTCAGGGTTTAGGTACCCAGGCTATTTTACGGCCTAGTCAAAATTCTTTTCCAGCTCCGTGTCAATGGCCGCGATGAGTTGCTTGAGTTTGCTCTCAACGGTACGCCATTCGTCGTCATTCATAGGCTTTTGCATTTCGAGCATATTGGCTTCCAACAGGTCTTTTTCGTGGATGAGCGTGTCGCGGTTGGTGGTGAGCCGCTGTTTCTTAGTAGCATCTGCCGAGGCAATCTGCCCGTTGAGTTTTTCCAGCCGCCGGGTAATATCCTGGTGCTGCTTTTGCATCCGTTGGTAGTAGTTTTGCTGCTCCTTGGTGAGCTTCTCGTCCATCTTTTTCAGGTCGTCGCGAATATCTTCAACATCCGACTTGGTTTCGGCTTCGGCCAGTTGCTGGTAAGCGTCTTCGGTGCGGGCCTGGGCCTGCTCTTCGGTTTCGGCCAGTTTCTCACCTTCGTCGCGGCGGTTGGAGTCGCAGCTGGCGAGCAGCCAACCCATGGTGATGAAAGCGTATATTCCGGTTACAATTGCTACCTTTTTCATAGTACTGTATATTTTTTGTATCGTTTGTCTGGTTTAGTACTTCCAAGTACCTAAAAAGACGGTGCCATTGGACTATAACTACCTAAGTGTAGGAGAACGTAGAAATTCATCCTCAATAGAGGGAGCTATAAAGTACCTTTTTGGGGCCCGCTTCCCTATTCGCCGGGCAAAGAAAGGCGAGACGCGATGCATTCAGGTACCGCTAGGTACTTCACGGGCCAGAGCAAGTATATTGGTATGGGAGGGTACTTTGTATTAAAGAAAAAACGCCGATCCCTAATCAATGACCTTTATACAATCACGCATTCTCCCTATGAAAAAGCTATGTTTAGTATTGATCGGTTGCCTGGTGGCGGGATCTGTCTGGGCCCAAAAACCCGGCAAGTGGCAGAACCTCTTCGACGGCAAAACCACCCAAGGCTGGCACAACTACGGCAAAGAAGGCGTAAAAGGCTGGATGGTGATGGGCGGCTCGCTCATGACCCACGGCGGCAGCGGAGACCTGGTCACAGACCAGGAATTTGAGGACTTTGAAATGGAATTTGAATTTAAAATACCGGCCAAGAGCAACAGCGGCGTCATGTACAAGGTGGTGGAAGTACCCGGCAAGCCGCCCTACTTCACCGGCCCCGAGTACCAGGTGATCGACGACGAAGGGTACCCACCCTTTAACGACGGTGGCAAAATGGTAACCATCAACGACAAGCAGAAAACCGGGGCCAACTACGACATGCACGCCCCCAGCCAAGCGGTGGCCAAGCCCGTGGGCCAATGGAATAAAGGCCGCATCCTGGTCAAAAACAACCAGGTGGAGCACTGGCTCAACGGCGTGAAAGTGGTAGCCTACGAGTACGGCTCCGACGCCTGGAAGGCCGACGTAGCCAAGAGTAAGTTCAAAAGCTGGGACTACGCCACGCCCCATGCCAAAGGCAAAATAGCCCTGCAAGACCACGGCGACGAAGCCTGGTACCGCAACATCCGCATTCGCACGCTCTAAGCCGACCCGCCCAGGTACCTTAAGGGGTACTTTTAAACCTTACTTTTTACTATGAAAATCCTAAGTACCTCGCTCCTGCTGGGCTTTTACGCACTCGCCTTTTGCAATCCCGGATTGGATAATCCCCGATTGAATCATACAAAGTACCTACCCAAGGCGGAGGTACCTGCCGCACCTGACGACCTTACCCAGCAGATGACGCAGGCCGTGCGGGCTTTCCTCAAAACCCTCAGCGCCGAGCAGAGCGCCGAAGTGATGCGTCCGCTGAGCGATACCCTCCGCTACGACTGGCACTACGTACCGCGCGAGCGGGCCGGGCTCAACCTCAAACGCATGACCGCCCCGCAACGCAAAGCCGCCCTGCGGATGGTGGAAGTGGTACTGAGCGACCGGGGCTACCAGCGCGTCACCGACATCATCGACCTGGAAAACGTGCTGAGGGTACTCGAGAGCCGCCCGCCCAACGATACCCGCCGCGATCCCGAAAACTACGCTTTCCTGGTTTTTGGCGATCCGGCAAAAAAGGAACCCTGGGGCTGGCGCATCGAAGGCCACCACATCTCGCTGCACTACACCACGGCCAACGGGAAGCTTTCCTTCACGCCGAGTTTCCTGGGAAGTAATCCGGGGCACGTGCTCATTGACGTGCCGCAGAAGGGCCGCCGGGTACTGGGCGAAGAGGAGGATTTGGGCTTTCAGCTACTCAATACCCTCACCGAAGCCCAGCGGAAGGTGGTGATCTTGTCCAATAAATCGCCCTGGGAGATTGCCTCCGAAAACAAGCGGGAAGTGACCCTGGAGCAGGGAAAGGGCTTGGCCATGAAAGACATGACGGCCGCCCAAAAGCAGCTTTTTCATCAGCTCATCAGCCTATACCTGGATCGCTACCACGTCACGCTGAAAAACCAGCAGATGGCGCAGCTGGAGAAAGCCGGGCTGGACAAAATCTACTTTGCCTGGATGGGCGATACCGAACCCCTCATGGGCAAAGACCGCGGCCACTACTACCGCATCCACGGCCCCACGATTCTGATCGAGTTTGACAATACCCAAAACGACGCCAACCACATTCATACCGTCGTGCGCGACCTGACCAACGACTTCGGTGAGGATTTGCTGCGGCGGCACTACGAAAATAGCCACGGAGTGAAAAAGTAGGTACAATTATTTTTTGTAGCTTAGAGCTCGGACAAATCAGCTACTCATGGATCAAGTAAAAAACACCTTCAAAGTACCCTACGAGCATCCGCTCAAACCCAACCCAACATATAAGAAATCCGTAGCCTACTTCTCGATGGAGTTTGCGCTCGACCAAGCCCTCAAAACCTACTCTGGGGGCTTGGGCTTTTTAGCGGGCTCCCACATGAAGAGCGCCTTCGCCCTCAACCAGAACCTCATCGGCATCGGGATGTTGTGGAAGTACGGCTACTACGACCAGGGCCGCCAGCGCGACAACAGCATGAAAGCCAGCTTCCGGGAAAAAATGTACTTTTTCCTGACCGACACCTCCATCCGCTTTCAGATCCATATCATGGGCAAGGACGTGTGGGTACATGCCTACTACCTGGCCCCGGAGGTGTTCAACACCGCCCCGATGTTTTTCCTGACCACCGACACCGAGGGCAATGACGCCGAGGCGCGCGCCATTTCGTACCACCTCTACGACGCCGACGCCGCCGTCAAGGTAGCGCAGTGCATTGTGCTGGGCGCGGGCGGGGCGCGGCTGCTGGACGAGCTCAAGTACGAGCCCAAGGTGTACCACCTCAACGAAGCCCACTCGCTCCCGGCGGCTTTTTACCTGTACCAGAAGTACCAAAAAGTACCTGAGGTAAAAAAACGGCTGGTCTTTACGACCCACACCCCCGAAGAAGCCGGCAACGAAAAGCACGACATCCAGTTTCTGGACCGCCTGGGCTTTTTTGCGGGAGTACCGCTGGACACCGTGCGGAAAATTACCGGCATCAAGGATAGTATCTTTAGCCACTCGCTGGCCGCGCTGCGCCTGAGCCGCAAGGCCAACGGCGTGTCCAAGCTCCACGGTGAAGTGGCCCGCCAGATGTGGGGGAGCTACGATAAAATCTGCGAGATTACGCACATTACCAATTCGCAAAACAAAAACTACTGGGCCGACAAGTACCTGGAAATGGCTCGCCAGGAAAGCGACGTGGAGGCCATCGCCACCCGCAAAAAGGAGCTGAAAGCGACGCTGTTCAAGACCGTGGCCGACCAAACCGGCCGCCTCTTCGACCCCAACGTACTAACCCTGGTGTGGGCCCGGCGCTTTGCGGCTTACAAGCGCGCCGACATGCTCACCTGGGATGCAGAGCGCTTCCTGCGGCTCATGCGCAACGAAAAGTACCCCATCCAGATCATCTGGGCCGGTAAGCCCTACCCCAAAGACGAGGGGGCTATTCAGATCTTCAATCGCCTGCACTACCTCAGCTACCTGCACCCCAACATGGCCGTGCTGACGGGCTACGAGCTGGCCCTCTCCAAGCTCCTGAAAGACGGCTCCGACGTGTGGCTCAATACGCCCATCGTGACCCGTGAGGCCTCGGGTACCAGCGGCATGACCGCCGCCATGAACGCTTCGCTCAACTGCTCCACCTACGACGGCTGGATCTGTGAGTTTGCGCGCTCGGGCGAGAACGCGTTCCTCGTGCCCGTGGCCGAAGGGGCCGACGTCAACAAGCAGGACATGGATCATCTCTTCGACCTGCTCGAAAACGAGGTACTTCCTACCTACTACGATAAGCCCGACGTTTGGAAAAAAATGGTCCTTACCAGCATGAACGACGTGGGCGAGTACTTCGACTCCGACCGCATGGCCGCGGAGTACTACCAGAAGCTGTACTAGCCGTACCAGGTACCTGAGCCGGGGGGAGCTGTCTTCGGCTCAGGTACCTTTCCGCACGGGTACTTGGCGTGCGTTTTATTCAAAAAGACCCTTCTTCATGAAATTTTCCCTTTTTACGCTCCTGCTGCTCACGTGGGGCAGTACCTGCGGGGCGCAGCGCCTGGCCTCCTCGCTGGCCAAGCTACCGCCCTACCCGCAGCAAAAAGTACCCGCCGACTGGCTGCTCGGCACCCAAAAGTACCCCGCGGGTATCTACCAAAGTAGCGGCGGCAAAGAGGTAGTACTTTCCAATGGGCTCATCAAACGGCGGATTCGCCTCACGCCCAACGCCGCCACCATCGACTACCAAAACCTCAGCACCGGCGAGCAGTTGGTGCGCTCGGTGCGCCCCGAAGCCCGCCTGACCATTGGCGGCCAAACGTACGCCGTCGGGGGACTCTACGGCCAGACCGAGCACGCCTACCTGCGCGAGGAATGGGTAGCGGGTTTTACCGCAAGTACTTCCGACTTCCAGGTGGTCGATCTGTCCGTAGCCTCGCTGCGGCCCTACTTCCCCTGGAAACCCACCACCTGGACCATGAACCCAAACCAGCCCGGCGGGCAGGTACTTACGCTGGTGTTTGCGTCGGAGCGGCCCGAGCTCCGCGGCATCCGGGTACAGGTACATTACGAGCTCTACGACGACATCCCGGTACTTTGCAAGTGGGTGAGCGTGGAAAACAACCGTCCGCAGGCCATTCGGGTAGAGCAGGTCGTCAGCGAAATCCTGGCCACACCCGAGGAGGAGTCGGCGGTGGTAGGTACCCCGGAGCAGATGAAAAAACCGCAGCGGATCTATATTGAAAATAATTACGCCTTCAACAACGCCATGCGCTACGAGCTCTCCGACCAGGCTACCCACTGGAAGCGCGACAGCAGCTACACGTCGCAGGTCAACTACTACTTCGATACGCCCTGCCTGCTGGAAATCTACCCCAGCTTTGGCATGAGTGCCGAAGTACCCCCCGGCCAGGTACTTCGCTCCATCCGTACCCAAGAACTCCTGCTCGACTCTTATGACCGCGAGCGCAACGGCCTGGCCCGCCGCCGCATGTACCGTACAGTAGTCCCCTGGACCACCCAAAACCCCATGTTCATGCACCTGATCAGCACCGACCCGGCTACGGTGCGAAGTACCATTGACCAGTGCGTCGAGACGGGCTACGAAATGGTGATCTTGAGTTTTGGGAGCGGCCTCAACATGGAAGATACCTCCGCGGCGAACCTGGCTAAATTCAAGGCCTTGGCCGACTACGCCCACCAGCGGGGCATCAAGCTGGGTGGGTACTCGCTCTTCAGCAGTCGGCGCATCGACGACGAAACCGACGTCATCGACCCCAAAACCGGCCTGCCCAACAAGGGGGCTTTCTTCGGCCACGCGCCCTGCCTGGCCAGCCGCTGGGGCATTGATTACCTGGAAAAACTAAAAATATTCATCTCCCAAACCGGCTTTGACCTCCTGGAGCACGACGGCCCCTACCCCGGCGACGTCTGCGCCTCCACCACCCACCCCGGTCACCGCGGCCTGTCCGACTCCCAGTGGGTCCAAATGGAGATGCAGAAAGGCTTCTACCGCTGGCTCAACGAGCGCGGCGTGTACATCAACGCCCCCGACTGGTACTTCATGGACGGCACCCACAAGATTGCCCTGGGCTACCGGGAAGTTAACTTTTCGCTCTCGCGGGAGCAGCAGAAAATCCTCAACCGGCAAAATATATACGACGGTACCTGGGAGAAAACCCCCTCGATGGGCTGGGGCTTCGTACCCCTCACCAAGTACCAGGGCGGCGGCCCCGAGGCCGTGCTAGAGCCCCTGCACGAGCACCTCAAGGATTACCGCCAGCTTATGATGCAGTACTACGGAGCGGGTATCCAGGCGTGCTACCGGGGTCCGCGCCTTTACGATACCGACGACACCAAACGGACCGTACAGGAGGTAGTGCAGTGGTACAAAAAGTACCGCATGATCTTGAATGCCGACCTGCTGCACCTGCGCCGCCCCGACGGCCGCGACTGGGACGGTATCCTGCACGTAAGTTCTGAGCTACCCCAAAAAGGGCTCGCCATGCTGTATAACCCCCGCCGGGAGAAGATCATACGCACCATCAAACTCCCCCTCTACTACACTGGCCTCAGCACCAAAGCCCGCGTACGGGTGCAGGAGGGTACTTTCAAAGAATATACCCTGAACCGAAACTACGAAATTGAAGTACCCGTAGAAATTCCCGCCGAAGGGTACACCTGGCTGGTTATTGAGTAGAGAAATTTTTATCTTAGCCTAACTTGTAAAATACCCTATGGCCACCTTACCTCCTGACTCGCCCCTGCACCAGCTCATGCAGCACTACGCCCAGCCGGGTGAGGTCACCTGGATCGGCGTACGGCCCGCTTCGCGGCAGCCCGTCCAGACCCGTACCGAAACCTACGCCCGCGTGGGCACCGGCCTCGACGGCGACCGCTACCGGGGCAAGCCCGAGAGCAAGCGGCAGGTTACGCTCATTCAGGAAGAGCACCTGCGGGCCGTCGCTTCGTACCTGGGCCAGGCCGCCATCGACCCGGCGCTGGTGCGCCGCAACATCGTGGTACGGGGGATCAATTTACTTTCGCTAAAAGACAAAACGTTTCGGATTGGGGAAGCTGTGCTGGAATACACCGGCGAGTGCCACCCCTGTAGCCGCATGGAAGAGGTACTTGGCCCGGGCGGCTACAACGCCATGCGCCAGCACGGAGGCATCACCGCGCGGGTAGTACTCGAAGGAGAAATACACCTGGGCAATGCGGTAGAGGTGGTGGAGGACTGAAAAGAAAGGGGGGTACTTTAACGAGCAGAAAAGCGGGGCGACTCCGAGCCCAGCACGTCAAACAGAATCTCGCTGGTAAGGGGCTTGGTGCGGTACTCAGCCTCCTGGTAGATTGAGCTCACCTTTTCCTGATCTTGCGGGTGGGAGGAGGTAGTCAGTACTACCACTTTGGTAGCTGCTCGGGTACTTTCGGGCAGGGTTTTGAAGAGTTCCAAAAACTCAAATCCGTTCATGCGGGGCATGTTGATGTCCAGAAAAATCACCGAAGGCTTCCAGAAATCGGGGCGTTGGGGATTCGATAGGTACTGCCAGGCGTGCTCGCCGTTTTCAGCCACTACTACTTTGGCCTCGGCACTGCTTTCTTTAATTACTAATTCGTGCAAAAAATTATCGTCCGGATCATCATCAACTAGCAGTATACAGTTCAGTTTGTTCCTTGAAGTCATGAAGTGTTTTTAGATTTTTAGGAATCGAGAAGTAAAAAGCACTTCCTTTTCCCGGTTCGCTGGTCAGCCAGATCGCTCCGTTATGACTCAGCACTATTTTCTTGCACGTAGCCAGGCCTACCCCCGTTCCGGGGTATTGGGCCCGACTATGTAAACGCTGGAAAACCTGGAATATTTTATCAAAGTATTGCGGGTCGATCCCAATTCCGTTGTCATTGACGCAGAAAATCCACTCGGCGTTTTCTTCCTGAGCGGTGATAGTCAGCTTAGGCGGAGTGCCCTCGCGGTGGTACTTGATGCCGTTGGAAATAAGGTTTTGAAAAAGACGCTTCATGTCTGACCGTGACACCCGCAGGCTAGGTAGTTTTTCGTAGCGAACCTGCGCCTGGCTGGCTTCAATGTCCCCCTTCATTTCCTCCAGGGTTTCGGCCAGTACCTCCGTCAGGTCCAGCTCGAGCAGTTCCTGATCGGTCCCCACCTGCGAGTAATCCAGTAAGTCGTGGATGAGGTCGCGCATGCGATGAGTGGCCCCAATGGTAGTGTGCAGTATTTTCAAGCCCGATTCGTCCAGTTGCCCACCGTGTCTTCCTTCCAGGAGCCCCAGGTAGTTTTCGATGGTTTTCAGGGGCGACTGCAAGTCATGGGAAGCCACGTAGGCAAATTGCTTAAGCTCTTCGTTGGATCTTTCCAGGGCTTGCACCGCCTTTTGACGATACTGAAGCTCGTATTCGTACTCCTGAGAAGTTTTCAGCCCCACGGCATCGTCGAAATACCGTACGAGCGCCAGTACGGTACCAATGGAAACGATGCCCGTCAGGAAGCGAACGAGCGCGCTGATGCGGTAGACGGGTATCCAGAAGATGAGCGCGTCGATGAGGTGCGTAAGTCCGCACAGCAAAATAAAAGCTCCGAACAACCAGAAAACACCCTTCAAAGGTACCCCTTGCTTGATGATCAGAAAGCGAATAAGCAGCAGCGGAATAGCCATGTAAGCCAACCAGATGGTGAGGTCGGAGATGATATAGAGCCATCCGTGAAAATCTGACCAGGTACCACACTGCCAGCGCGGCGGCCAATCGGACGTATCGGTCAGTTTAGAAAAAAAGGCTACCAGCTCATTCATGTATTGTGTGCAAAGTGCGGGGAAATTTAAGAACAACGAAACTAGGAAATTCAACGCTAATATTCTTGGTTTAGGGACCAGAGTCACTCAATTTATTTTCTAGGGCACCGTACTACTATCCTCTGGAGTATGCTCTAAGGCATAGCAATTTCTGTACCAGTCCGTTAAAAATTTTCTCCTCCGCCTGTCGGCTAGCGCCCCTGTACTTTTGGCCACTGGGCCTGCTCCCACTCCAGCGTTTCGATCCGGAGCTTGGAGCGGCCACCATCCTGGGCATCGTAGCCATGAAAAACGAGGTAGTCCAGGCCCTCAAACGTCACGACAGCGTTGTGCCCCACCCCATGCCAGTGGGTATCGCCTTCCAGCAGGATTGTGCCACCGCCCTTGGCTAGGTCCCGTCCCTGCCGGTCCAGGTAGGGGCCCATCAGCTTTTCGGAGCGCCCCACGATCATCTTGTAGTCGCTTTTCTCGCCCCGGCAGCAGAAGTCTACCGAGGCAAAGAGGTAGTAGTAGTTGGCTTTTTTGAAAATAAAGGGTGCTTCGATAGCGCTATTGTTCGGCAGGCTGTCGGGTACCAGCCCGCGCCGTCGGCTGGCCAGGGTGTACCATTGCTGCGGCTCCTGGGCAATGGCTTTGGCGTCCTCGGTCAGTTTCACGAGTTTGAGGCCGTCCCAAAAAGACCCAAAAGCCAGCCAGGGTGCGCCCGCTTCGTCCCGGATCAGGTTCGGGTCGATGGCGTTCCACTGGTCGCGGCCGGGTACGGACTCAAGTACCTTGCCGTGGTCGGTCCAGCGGTAGGCGGGGTCGGTGGGGTGCAGGGTAACGTTGGTAGCCAGGCCAATACAGGAGGTGTTTTTTCCAAAAGCCGAAATGGAATAGTAGAGATAGTAGGTACCTGCGTGGTAGCTGATGTCAGGTGCCCAGATGTGGTTGCGGCGGAAGCCCGGCACGGCTTGTTCGGCCCAGGCGGGCGGCTCCTCAAATACCGGTGGCTCACGCTTCCAGGTCTTCAGGTCGGGCGAGGACCACACGCCGATGCCCCGCCCCGTGCAGAAGAGGTAGTACAGGCTGTCTTGCCGGATCAGCACCGGGTCGTGCACCGGGATACTTACCGACGGCGATTGGGCTTCCGCCCGCAGGAAAGTACCCAGCAGGAGAATCAGTAGCAGCTGTTTTTTCATGCGTATGGGTTGTCTTTTTAGTATTGTAAAAAAATTAACATAACGCGCTCGCTAGGCGCTTTTTCAACGCGTAATCAGTGAATGAAGTACCGTAAGTATGGTCTATTTATAACTTTATAACTCTACGGGCTACTCGACCTCTACCCTGTAGCGATGGGGTGCGCATTCCATCGCTGTGCGGCCAACAAGCGCAACTTTCAAGCTACAAGCTAACTTAGAAAAAATAGTACCTTCCATCGACATCAAAATAATATCTATGGAAGGTACATTATTCACAGATGGTACTTTTCTTAAGCTTTACCAAGATTTATAAAAAATCATTGATTTGTAAAAATGTAAAACAAAGGCAACTATTGCCCTTCATAAATGTACCTCCCGCGAGCCATTGACCAAGAACTACTAAACTGGCCTCATCCAGAAAAATGAACAGATTTTGCCCATCGAAGTGAAGTCAGGCAAGAAAGGTACCATGCAAAGCCTTTTTCTGTTTTTGGCTGAAAAGAAAGTACCCTTTGGTCTGCGGCTCTCCCTGGAGAATTACGCCGCCTACGAAAATATCCGCGTCTTTCCGCTCTACGCCGTAGCTGATTTTATAAGAAGTTAGAAGTACCTTCTTATACCCCTTTCACCCCAAAAAACAAGGGTACCTGCCCTACGCCAGGTACCCTTGTTGGTTAAAGTCAAACGCTACTTTTTACTTGGTTGTATTGCTGGCTTGCTCCTTGATCACCGTCATCATGCCCTTCATGAGGCGCCAGTGGCCGGGAAAGGTACATACGTACGGATAGCTACCCGGTTCGGCGGGAGCCGTAAAGCGCAGGCGGTAGGTTTGATCCGGGTTCACGAGCGGAGTAGCCGCCAGTACCTGCGGAATGGCCGGTACGTAGTTTTTCTCGGCACCGTCCTTGGCCGTGATCATCTTGTCGGCCGCCGCCCCGATAACCTCCAGCGACTTGGGCTTACCCACCACGATGTTGTGCTGCATGGCGTCGGGGTTTTCGAATACAATCTCCACGGGCTGGCCCGCTACCACCGTAAAGGCCGTTTTGTCAAATTTCATCTCTTCCCGCACGGCCTTGATCACGATGATCTGCAGGTTGGGATCGGAGGAGGCTTCGTCTTTGATTCCAAACGACTCCATGAAGCTGGCCATCCGGCCCGCCAGGTCGCCGGGTATTTCGTTTTTCAGGACGGCCAACAGGGCGCGGTTTTCGCCGGAGGTTGTTTCTTTGCGCCGCATGTTCCAGCCGCCAAGTACCCCTTTCACCATGGCCAGGCGTCCGTCGGCATCGAGCGACTGAGCCGTTTTCAGGATCGCCATCACCGAGTCGGCGGAGGCATAGGAAGCGTAGCTGCGCACCGCGCGCTCGAGGGCGAAGTCAGAGAGGCGGTCGAGGCGGCGTACGTCAAAGGTTTTGCGCATCGTATTGTTACGCTCCTCATCTTCTTCGGGTACTACGTTGTCGGCATCGACGGTCGCCGTTACGGTCACTTTTCCGGCCTGGTCGGACGCAAAGCCGAAGGTACTGCGCCACGGACCGTTGTTGCCTTCGGTGAGCTTGATGGTTTCGCCCGGCGCAATGCCTTTGTTCAGATTACGACTCACGTAGTTGAGGCTTAAACCACCTCCGCGGATATCAACCGTCACGAGGGGTACTACGTCTGCCGGTACGGCTACGCTGCCCTGGTTGGTGATTTCCACCACCACCCGGGCGTACTCACGTACGTAGGGCGAGCCCGGCTCAATGCTTACGTTGGTAATGGCCAGCTCGGCTTTGCCCTGTACCACTTTGGCAGGAGCCTTGGCTTGGCTGCCGTGGTTCATGGTGCTATGATCCATTTCTTTCTTGGCCGCCGAGGTACTTTTCTGCGCAGAAGCTGCCGTGGCTACGCGTTGCGTCAGGTACTTTTGGCGAAGTACCCCGCCGTGGGCATTTAGGGCTACGGCAAATACGTCGGGCATCCAGCGGTCGTCGGCCTCGGTCGATTTCTCCAGGCGCGTCAGAATTGCTTTTTCAATGGTCGGCGTCAGGGGTACTTCGGTGAAGGCCAGCAGGGAGTTAAGTACCACCAGGGGTTCTTTGTCTTCCAGGGCGTTTACGCTCATGAGCGCCTGTGCCGTAGCCGGAGTGCGGGGAAGTACCTGCACGGCCGTTTTACGGACGTCGCTGCTCGGGTGCTTCAGGGCGGCTGTGGCGGCTTGCAGCGCCGGGCCTTCCAGGGCTCCCAGCCCGTGTAACGTCCACAGAGCATGAATAGCGGCCGTATTCAGACCGATTTCATCCACGGAAGTATCCTGCACCAGTGCGATCAGCTGCGGTACTACGTCTTTTTGACCGCGCTCTACCAGCAGGCGCTGGGCGTGCAAGCGCCACAGCATGTTGGTGTTTTTCAGGTTCGCTACCAACTCCGCCGGGCGGTCTTTGCTCAGCGTAATGGGCGTATAGGCCGGGGCCTCTTTCCAGGCCACACGGTACAAACGTCCGTGGGTGAAGTCGCGGAGGTCGGTATCGTAGGCGTTGCCGCGGCCGTTATCGAAGCCCCGGGGCGTAGGGTTGTGCTGAATAATGAAGCTGTACCAGTCGGCTACCCACACGGCCCCGTCGGGACCTACCTGGGCAAACACCGGCGAAACCCACTCGTCGGCTCCGGCCAGGAGGTTGAAGCCTTCGGCATCTTCGTAGTCGGTTCCTTTTTTCACCATCACGTTTTGGTGCAACACATGGCCCGTTGGTTCCGAAACGAAAGCCACGGTATTCCAGTACTTCTTAGGGTACGCCCGGGCCGTGTAGAAATTATGGCCCGCCGCCGCCGTGAAACCGCCGAATACATCCACCTGACGTACCTTGGGCGTAATGGGTTTCATGTCCTTGTGGGTATCGGTGCTGCGCCCCCCGTTGTCGACGCGGCTTTCGCCAAAGTACCGGTTCGGAATGGCCATGTACCAGCCGTGGGAATTGTTGGCCGTGGAGCCGAACAGGTCGCCCGCTTCGTTGAAGCCCAGCCCCCAGGTATTATTGGAGGTACGCGTCATGATTTCCATGTCGGAGCCGTCGGGCCGGAAGCGGAACAGCGCCTGACCGAAATTGAGCGAATCTTTATCGCCAAATTTCCCCTTGAAACCCGAGTACCCTACGGCCCCGTAGATCCAGTTGTCGAAGCCATAGTGCAGGCTGGAAGGCCCCGCGTGGGTATCAAAGGTACCAAAGCCGCTAAACAGAACCTTCTTTACGTCGGCCTTGTCATCACCGTCGGTATCTTGCAGGAAGAGCATGTGCGGTGCCTGCGACACGATGAGTCCGCCGTTGGCAAAAACCATCCCGGTCGGGATACTGAGCCCATCGGCAAAGCGGGTGAACTTATCGGCCTTGCCGTCGCCGTTGGTATCTTCGCAGATCAGGATGTAGTCACTGCCGCCGTTCTCCTTGCGCTCGTTGGGGTAGTCTTTGGTAATGAGCACAAACAAACGCCCGCGCTCGTCCCAGGCCATCGCAATGGGGTGCATCACGTCGGGCTCGTGTGCAAATACTTCCAGCGTGAAGTCAACAGGTACCTGGATGTGCTTCACCGACTCCTCCGGCGAGAGCGGCAGTTGTTGCAGCTGCGGGCCGGGACGCTGCTCGTAGTTAGGTAGTTTGGCTTCGCGGTAGGCGAAGGGCTGCGGGTTCAGGGCGGCGTGGGCCTGGCGGGCTTCGTCGTTCACGGCCCACAAGATACCCTTCTCGATCAGGTTGTGAAATTCGGGCTGCGACCAGGTTTTTTCGTCGTGGCCGTAGGCGGTATAAAACACCCGTCCCTTGCCGTGCGTGCGTACCCAGGTGTAGGGCTCCTTCTCCTGACCGGGGCGGTCTTTGGCCTGGTCGGGCTGGATGAGCCGCTCGGTCAGGACGACGTTATCCGGTTGCAGCTTGGCGTGCAGGTAGGTTTCGTCCAGCGTTTTGAACGGCTTCACGCCCGCAATAGCCGGGTGGTCGGGCTTCGTCCAGACGGGCTGGATCGTATCCCAGGTGTGCCGCCAGAACTGCCCCCCGATGAGCTTCACCACCTCGGCGTTGTTGCGGAAGCAGTACGAAGCGCAGTGGATCGGCAGGAAGCCTTTGCCGCTTGCTACGAAGTCGAGCAGGGCGTTGGCCTGCTGGGGCGCAATGCTATCCCAGTTGGCAAAGACCAGCAGGGCGTCGTACTTGGCGAGCGTCTGCGGGTTGAGGTCTTCCAGCTTATCGGTATAAGTAAAATTGATTCCCTTGCTTCCCAGCGCCGCCATGATGGACGGAATGCGCTCGATGGGGCGGTGATGGCCGTTGTCACCCAGGAAAAGTACCTCCAGGCGCCGTCCTTTTACGGCTTCGGACCGGGCGGTAGTTTTGGTGCTTTGTTGCACGGCGCAGCCCAAAAGGCCCAAGCCGAGGAAAAAAGCCAGCATTTTGATTTTCATAGTTTATAGGGAATTATCGTTCAATTCAAAAGTACCTCACGCTGTTGGGCTCCTTCTTCACCGCCGGAGCTGCCTCCTTTTCCTAATGCAGAGCAAGGTACCTGGGCGGCTAAAAGTACCCTGCTTGTCCGGTACTGAAAGCCCACTTGCTCTACCTAGTACTTTCGAGGAGGGGAAACTGCGTTTTCTGTTTTTGTCTAATATAAAAGTGTCTGGAAGGCGGGTAGTTGGCTCACCAACTACCCGCTGTTTTTCCAGGACCCATCCAGGTTGATTGGTTGCTAAAGGTACTTTAAATCAGGCATTCTTGAAATCAGGTACCTGGATCAGCTTCCCCCCCGCCAGCGCCGACTCGTGCGCCAGGATACCCACGCTCGTCCAGTTGGCCGACTGCCAGGCGTTCGGGAACGGGTCGCGGTCTTCGACCAGGGCCGTCAGGAACTCGTGCGCCAGGTGCGGGTGCGAGCCGCCGTGGCCACCGCCCTGTACAAAAGACAGGTGGGCGTTGTCGTCGAGGTTATACACGCCGTGGCCCGTAAACTGCCGGATCTCCTCCGGGAGCAGGTGGGCGTAGTCGGGCGTTTTAACGCGCTCGGGAATCTCGTGCTCGGGCTTTTTGGCGGTATGGATTACCGGGTCTTCGCCCTCGATCAGCGGCCATTCAAACGACTTCTGGCTACCGTACACCTCAAAGCTCTCGCGGTACTGCCGCGCCGTATCAAACAACGAGCGGTACACGTAGGCCGACAAGTCGCTGTCTTTAAACTTGATATGCGCCGACTCCACCGCAAAGGGCGAGTTGTGAATCTGGGCCAGCTCTTCGCGGATCGTACCCGAGCCAAAGCACGACACGTACTCGGCCTCCAGCTTCAGCAAGCCCGCCACCGGCCCCACGCAGTGGGTAGCGTAGTGCATGGGCGGCAAACCGGGCCAGTAGTCGGGCCAGCCGTCCATGTCTTGCTGGTGGCTGGCTTTCAGAAACTGTACTTTACCCAGTTCGCCTTTTTCGTAGAGCTCCTTCACAAACAAAAATTCGCGGGCGTACACCACCGTCTCCATCATCATGTACTTCAGGCCGGTCTCTTTGCATACCTTCACGATCTCCAGGCAGTCTTCCACGGAGGTAGCCATGGGTACCGTACAGGCTACGTGCTTGCCCGCCCGCAGGGCCTTGAGGGTTTGCTCGGCGTGGTTCGGGATGGGTGAGTTGATGTGCACCGCGTCGATGTTGGGGTCTTTCAGGAGCTCATCGTAGTCGGTGTAGCGTACGTCTATCCCAAATTCGTCGCCCACGGCGTTCAGCTTCGACTCCGTACGCTGGCAGATGGCGTACATGTTGGCGTTGGGGTGACGCTGGTAAATGGGAATAAACTCGGCTCCGAAGCCCAAGCCTACGATGGCAATATTCATTTTCTTCATGGAGAATTGTAAAAATATAACGAGTTAAGAATTGTGCAAAGTACCTGGAGAAGCCAGGTCGGATCAAGTACTTAGAACCAGCGGCTGCTTCACTCCCTCCCGAATAAACGCCAGCCCCTCGCGCATGAGCTGCTCCTCGGAGCCGAACATTTTCCGCCAGATGTTGGCCACGGGTAGTTTGGGGCTGAAGGCCTCGATGCTCAGCCAGCCGTCGTACTGAATATCCTGAATGGCCGCAAAGATGCCTTCCCAGTCCACGTTGCCTTTGCCGGGCGTGGAGCGGTCGTTTTCCGAAAGCTGAATGTGCGTGATGCGGTCGCCCATCTGCCGGATGCAATCGCCGATGTTTTTCTCCTCAATGTTGGCGTGAAACGTATCAAACATGATCTTGCAGTGCGGGTGGTTCACGTCGTCGACGAAGCGGATCAGCTCCTCGCCGCAGCTGGTTAGGTACAGCTCGAAGCGGTTGAGGTACTCCAGGCCCAGCGTTATGTCCAGCGACTCGGCGTAGTCGGCCACTTCCTGGATGCCCTCCACGCCCCACTTCCACTCGTCGGAAGTAGCCGGAGCACCCGTAAAGACACCCAGCGCCGAGTGAAATGGCCCCATGAGCCGGGTAGCGCCCAGCACCAGCGAGCAGTCCACGCAGCGCTTCAGGTGCTGGATGGTGGCGCGCCGCATGGCCGGGTCGGGACTGATGAGGTGCGTATCGGGGCCGCAAATGGTATCGGTTTCGCACAGAAGCCCCAGCTCGTCGAGCTTCTTACGCCAGCTAAACCAATGCTCCGGGTCGGTATTGAAGATAGGTACCTCCACGCCATCGAAGCCGATCTCCCGGATCAGCTCCAGCGTGGGGAAAAGTGTTTCGTCGATCTGATTCCCCCACAACAGGAGGTTCATGCCAAATTTCATGCTAAGAGAAGAGCTAAAAATAAAATACAATTTTACAGCAATAAAATACTAAGTACTTTTCGGCTTTTGATTAGTACTGACTTTATTTTGACAATTTAATAAAATCATGGCTGACTTTTAAAGCAAAATAAAGTTAAAGATTGGTGAAGGGCCTGGGGCAGAGGGTGTTTGGCAGAGGGTACTTAACAGGGAGTAGTGGGTACGGAGCGGTTCGCCGCGCGGCAGAAGATTTTATTACTTGTATTTCCGAAATAATACAAAGTACCTTCTTGATTATGCGGCAATTCCTCTTTCCCGTTTCCCGCGGAGAAAGGGCGCTTAGCGAGGTACTTTGCCCAAAAGTACCCTACCCTACGCTCCGAACTACCCCACGTCCCGAACTCCCCTCCTGAAAATAAATCTTCCCTGATGATAGTAGGAACTGACTACATTTTTACTTTCTTAGGGTACATATGATTTTTTCAGGCAAATTTTGACCCAATGAAAGCTCCTTTGCTCAAAAACATCGAAAGCCAGGTACTTTCCGTTACCATTCAGGAACTGCGGGAGCCTCACTTCGATCCTAACTGGCACTTTCATCCGCACTACCAGCTTTTTACGGTGCTGGAGGGTACCGGCACCCGGCTCATCGGCGACTCCATTCAACCGTTCGAGCCGGGCGACACGGTGTTTTTGGGGCCGGATATTCCGCACCTTTGGCGCAGCGATGCCCATTACTTCGAGCCCAACCACGACCTCACTACCCACGGGATCGTACTGTACTTTCAGGAAGATTTTTTGGGAAAAGCTTTTTTTAATCTTCCCGAAATGCACGCCATCGATCAGTTTCTGAAAGAGTCGAAGCGGGGGATTGAGTTTCGGGGCGAGGCGCGCCAACGCGTGCGGACGGAGCTGCTGGGACTCACGCAGGCCGACGGCTTCGAGCGGATCGTCCGGTTGCTGGCGTTACTCAACGAGCTCGCTCACAGCGCCGAAGGGGTACCTATTACCAGCTACGGCTACGAGAACAACTACAAAGTGTCCGAAACGGAGCGGATGCAGAAGGTACATACCTACGTGCTACAGCATTTTAAGGAAGAAATACGGCTGGTGGAGGTGGCGTCGCTGGCGGGCATGAGCGAGGCCGCCTTCTGTAGGTACTTCAAGACCCGCGCCAACAAAACCTTCACCGACTTTGTGAACGAAATCCGGATCGGCCACGCCTGCAAGCTTTTGCAGGAAGACCGCTGGAGCGTATCCCAAACGGCCTACGAAAGCGGCTTTGACACGCTGTCGAACTTCAACCGGCTTTTTAAGAAAGTAACCAACCAGACCCCGCGCGAATACCGCAAAGCCTACACCGGCAAGGCGTAGGCTTCGGGAGCGCAGCATACAAAGTACCTTTATAAAGTACCTTGCTACTTTTGCTCGTTGAGCGTCCAGTTGTAGTCCATGAAGGAAATCGAACCGCCTTCGCTCAGCTTGGTGTTGGCGTACTGATTGACCCAGTCGCGGATGGGCATTTTTTTCTTGAAATCCCCGCCGTACCAATCCATGATCTTGCTGATGCTGGCTTTGTCTTTGGTCACCACGTTTTTGGTGGGGTCGTTGAGGAAAGCGCGGCCCTGGTCGTCGAGCTGTTTGTCCAGCTTCTCGGGCAGGAAGGCTTCGTTGCGCAGGGGCGGGCACGAGAGCGCCGCACACACCAGCGCGTAGTGGATGCGGGGCTCGTTGAACTGCTTCCGGATGATCCCGTGCTCGATGTTGTTGAGGTCCATTTTTTTGCCGCCAATCTCGATAAACTTGATGTCCCAGGGCGTATTCACAAACGGGATCTTGATCGAAGAGCCGATGTCCTTGATGCTTTTCAGGGGGTAGTATTCCAGGATCAGCTCCACCGTGTAGGCGTTGTAGGCGTTGATCCAGTAGGCCAGCTGCTCGTCCTTGCTCCAGGTTTTGGGGTTGGGCGCGTTTTTACTGAGTTGGTCGAGGTATTTTTTGAGTTCGGCGCGGTCTTGCTTGAAGCCCTTGTAATTGACCATCCCCTGGGCGTTCACGTGCTTTTTGAGCAGCTTGTCCCAGGCAGCATGGCTCACGTCGGCGGGGGCGGCGTCGGAGGTGGGAGCGGACGTACCGCAGGCCAGCAAAAAAACGGTTAGTATACAAATAAGGAATTTACGGAGGTAGTTCATGACGGGATTGCTCTAGGGGTTAAACTAAAAACGAATGTAAACAATAGAAGGCTACGCAAAGTACCCTTGGTCCAATATACGGCTATTTCAGCCCCAAAGATGGCCAGGTACCTACCTGCCGCGCTGGTTTCTGGGAAGCAACGCGCCGAAAGTACCCCCTCGCTGAATAATATTTTGGGAAAACAGTAGTAGAAATCCGACCTTGGTGTGTCTTAGAAAGGTATACCTCCTGCTGAAAGTTCTATTTTTCGGGTCTATTTTCTGTACTACCTGCCCAAGGTACCTTCTTCTGTCTGTGCGCGTCGATTGAGGCTTGTCAAGAAATAAATCGCTAAATGAACCACCCATGCCCAGCTATACCAAGATAAGCGATGAAGCATTGTTTCAGCTCATCAGCCAGGACGACAACCGGGCTTTTGAGGAAGTGTACCGGCGCTACTTTTACCGGCTGCTGAACGCCGCCTACAAGCGGCTGCACGACCGCCCGCAGGCCGAGGAAATGGTACAGGAGCTGTTTGTGGCGCTCTGGTTGAAGCGCCAGAGCATTCATTTGCAAAAAAACCTAGAGGTGTACCTGCACACATCGCTCCGCAACCTGGTGATTTCTCACCTCCGTAAAAACCAGCGGATGGACTACTTCGACACCAATGAGCTCCCCGTACTCAACAGCGCCAAGAGCGACGCCGAGGAGCAGGTAAAGTACCTCGAGCTGAAAGAAGCCTACGAGCGCAGCATCCTGGACCTGCCCGAAAAGTGCCGCCTGGCCTACACCCTCTACGAAGATGGCATGAGCATCGCCGAGGTAGCCGAGCACCTGCACGTATCGCCTAAAACCATCGAGAGCCACTTGCTCAAAGCCCGCACGACCCTCCGCCACCGCCTGCGCGGCTTCTCCGCCGCCTGCCTGCTCATCCTCTGGCTACTCAGCTAGTTTCGGCTCCGGGTACTTTTTAAATTTTTTTCTTAATGGACTAAGGTCTCCGGGCGAGTTGTGCGTCTTATGGGGGTAATTTGTGATTTATCCCTAAACAATTGCCTTTTTTCTACTTTAGCCATGAGGAAAAACATTACCCCCGAACTCCTGGACCAGTACCTGGCCGGTACCTGCACCGAAGCGGAGGCCCGCCTCGTGGAGGCCTGGTACCGGTCGTTTGAGCAACAGCCCGATCTGCAGCAGGACTTCCCCGATACGCTCAGCGGCAAGTACCGAAAGTACCTTTTCCGCCGGATTCGGGCCAAGATTCAGCAAACGGAAAAGTACCCGCCGGGGCGGGCGCGCTTATGGGTAAAGTACCCCAACCTAACGTGGCTGGCGGCCGCGTCGGTGGTGCTGGTGTCGGTGCTGGTACTTTGGCCCGGCAATAAGGGAAGTACCCCCCTGGCCACGGTACCCGCTGCGGTGAGCATCGTGCTGGCCAACGAGCAGAATATCATCCGAACGTATACGCTCCCCGATAGCAGCCAGGTATGGCTCAATCCGCACTCCCGCCTCACCTATGCGCCCGACTACGGCCAGTCGGTGCGGGAAGTAGCGCTGGTGGGCGAAGCTTTTTTTGACGTAACGCCCAACCCGCAGAAGCCTTTTATCATCCGGGCTGGTAACATGACGACCGAAGTACTTGGCACGAGCTTCAACGTGCAGGCATTTCAGGACGAGCGCCCCTTTGAGGTGTCGGTAGTGACGGGTACCGTGGCCGTACGCAGTGCCAAGGAGAAGGTTATTCTTTCGGCCAAGCAGCAGGTGCGGTTCGATCCGGTGTCGGAGACGCTGACGGAATACCGCCAGCCTGCGGCCCGCCAGGCCGGCACTTACCAGCTCTGGGAGCCGGTCTCGATCAACTTTGAGTGGACCTCGGTAGGTACCGTGGCCGCTTCGCTGGAAAAGATGTTTGGGGTGCGGGTTGAGTTCAGCGACAAAGCCCTGAAAGATTGCTACATCCGGGCCGATTTCTCCCAGATGCGCCTGCCGATGATCCTGGACTTACTCTGCAACTCCATCGACGCCACCTATACCTTGGAAAACAACCTCATTACGCTCTCGGGCCCAGGCTGCTAAGGGGCGGGCTCTCCCCACGAAATCAATCAACCTATAAACCATCAATCGACCTGTTCATGACGCTTTCCAACTACCTCAGACCGCCCTAAAAAAAATCGGAGTACCCGCGTGGAGTACTCCGAAACCTGCTTTACTGAACCCTCTCTCACTTGCCGGTAAAAAGAGGATTATTTCTCAATCAAAATAAAGCAACTAAAAGTATGAAAAGGTATTTACAAAAACCAACCCTTGATCCAATCAAGATCATGCGAATAAGCTGTGTTCAACTACTGTTGGCGCTGGTGGGCACGCTGGTCGTGTATGCCAACGACGGGATGGGGCAATCGGTACTTAGCCAGAAGGTGGCCCTGCAGGTGCAGTCGGTAAGCCTGCGCGACGCCCTCGTGCAGCTGGAAAAAGCCACGGATGTGAAGTTTATTTACAGCAGCCGGGTCGTAAAGTCCGACGTAAAAGTGAGCGTCAATGCCCAGTCGGAGGCTTTGTCGAAGGTACTTGACCAGCTCCTCAGCCCCATCGACATTGGCTACCGGGTCGTCGACCAGCAGATTTTGCTCTATAAAGTAAAACCCACCGATAAGCCCACGCCCTCGCTTCCCGCTCCGGCTACCGGCCAGCTTCCGTTAGCTCCGGCCGACATCCTGGTGCGGGGGCAGGTCGTGGATGGAGCCAGTAGCTCTCCGCTGCCGGGCGTGAGTGTGGTGGTGCGGGGTACCAGCCGTGGGACTACTACCAACGCCGAAGGCCGCTTTGAGCTGGAAGTACCCGACGCCAACACCGTGCTGGTATTTAGCTTTGTGGGGTTTGAGAAACTCGAAGTACCCGTCGGCAACCGCACCGAACTTACCGTGGAGCTGGCGCAGGACATCCGCAACCTGGAAGAAATGGTAGTAGTGGGCTACGGCACCGTGCGCAAAAGCGACCTCACCGGCTCGGTCAGTGCCATCAAAGGCGATAAACTACTTGACCGCCAGGCTACCAACGTAGCCCAGGCGCTGCAAGGGCGGCTGCCAGGCGTGGACGTATCCGTGAACTCGTCGGCCCCGGGCTACCAGCCCCGCATCCGGATTCGGGGCGTCGGCTCCATCAACTCCAGCCTCGACCCGCTCTACGTGGTAGACGGGATCATCGGCGTCACCAATGCCAACCTGCTCAACCCCAACGACATCGAGTCCGTAGAGGTACTTAAAGATGCCTCCGCCACGGCCATTTACGGCGCACGCGGGGCCAACGGGGTTATTATCATCACGACCAAGCGCGGCAAATCCGGCCAGACGCAGGTATCGTACGACGCCTGGAGCTCGTACATCACGCCCGCCAAGTACCTGGGTACCCTCAGCGCGGAAGAGTTTATGTCGGTTTATAACACGGCCTTTGACAACGCCGCCAAGTACGATCCGCAGGGCTTTGCTGACGGCAAGTACGTGCGTAACAACCCGGCCGACTTCCCCAACCTCTTCGACGCCAACGGACGCCCGCTCTACAACACCGACTGGGAGCGTGAGATCTACCGGCCCGCGATGGCCCAAAACCACGAGCTGGGCGTGCGTGGGGGGAGTGAGCGGACGGCCTACAGCATGTCACTGGGCTATACCGACCAGGGCGGACTCATGCGCAACTCCAACTTCAAGCGGTACTCGGCCAAGCTCACCCTGGACAACGACGTGAACAAATGGCTGAAGCTGGGGGGTAGTTTGTTCCTGAACCGCTCCATCCAGCAGGAAGTAGACGACGCCTCCGGTGGACTCAACGTGCCCCGCATGGTGATGGAAGGGCTGCCCATCCTGCCCATCAAGTACCCCGACGGCAGCTGGGGCCGCAACAAAGACTGGCCCGGCATGGAGGGCGGCGAAAACCCCGTCCGGCTGACCGAAGAACGCGAGCGCCGCAATACCAAAAACATGACGCTGGGCCAGGTATACTCGGTCCTTACCTTCAACCCCGCCCTGTCGCTGCGCTCCAACTTTAGCTTTGAGCTCAAAGACGAGAAAAACAACTTCTACTCGGGCCGTGACCTCAACGCTCTCTCCGCCGACCAGAAAGGCGTGGCCGACATCTGGTCCAACTCGGAGCAGTACTGGCAGTTTGAGAATTACCTCAACTACAACAAAACCCTGGGCAACGACCACGTCATCTCGGCGCTGGGGGGATTGTCGTGGCAGAAAAGGTACTACGAAAACTTCTTTGCCGCCGCCGAGAACTTCATCGACGACTTCTGGGGCTGGCACAACCTGGGCGTAGGAACTACCCTGCGCAAGCCCGCCTCGGGCGACGGGCAGTGGACGCTCAACTCGTATTTTGCCCGGATCAACTACATTTTCCGCGAAAAGTACCTCTTCACCGTCACGGGCCGCTACGACGGCTCCTCGAAGTTTGGGGTCAATAATAAGTACGCCTTTTTCCCCTCGGCGGCCGTGGCCTGGAACATCAGTCAGGAGGAATTTTTGAAAAACAGCACTTTCATTACCAACCTCAGACTCCGGGCCAGCTACGGCAAAACCGGGAACCAGGAGATCGGGCAGTTTGCGTCGCAGCAATTCCTGAGTACGGGCGACGTACTGCTGGACGGCCAGCGCCAAACGGGAATCTGGCGGGGGTCCTTCGGTAATCCCGACCTGCGCTGGGAGTACACCAACCAACTGGACATCGGGGCGGACATAGGCCTGTGGAACAACCGCCTGGAACTTACCGTAGATTACTACCACAAAGTCACCAAAGACCTGCTGCTGAACGCCCCCATCCCCTGGTCCACGGGCCTGGGCTCCGTGACGCAGAACATCGGCTCGGTAGAAAACAAAGGGTTTGAGCTCGGCCTGAACTCCCGCAACATCGCTACCAACAATTTTAACTGGACCACCAACGTGGCCTTCTCGACCAACCAAAACCGGATTCTGAAACTGGGTGTCAACGACGACGACATCTTTCCCGGCCCTTGGTTTTTGGGCCAGACCAACATCCTGCGCGTAGGGTATCCCATTGGCTCGTTCTGGGGCTACCGCCGCCTGGGTACCTGGGGTACCGACGAAGCTGACCAGGCAGCCCGCTACAACCGCCTACCCGGCGACCTGAAGTGGGCCGATCTGAACGAAGATGGCCGCATCGACGCCGCCGACGAAACCATCATTGGCCGCGCCTACCCCAAGTGGACCATGAACATCGGCAACACGATCCAGCTCGGCAAGTTTGACTTCTCGGTTGACATTCGCTTTGTGATGGGCGTCAATACGGTCAACGCCACCAAACACTCCGTAGAAGACCGGCAGGCCATTGCCAGTAGCTCGCGCACGGTACTCAACGCCTGGACGCCCGAAAACCAGAACACGCACATAGCCCAGATCCGCCACTACAACGCGGGCTACGACACCCACATGGACGACTGGTGGACCGAGGATGGCTCCTTCATTCGGGGGCAGAACATCATGCTGGGTTACACGCTGCCCAGTACCCTTGGGAAGGTGAACTTCCAGCGCCTGCGGGTGTACGTGAGTGCTCAGAACTTCTTCCTGATCTCGAAGTACTCGGGCTACGACCCCGAAGCGCTCACCGGCTTTGGTAACCAATTGACCCAAAACATGGAG
Source organism: Rhabdobacter roseus (assembly GCF_014202275.1). Lineage (GTDB taxonomy): Bacteria > Bacteroidota > Bacteroidia > Cytophagales > Spirosomataceae > Rhabdobacter > Rhabdobacter roseus. Next base: position 798,489 of record NZ_JACHGF010000003.1, read on the forward strand.
TTTTTCCAGTACCCCCGGCCGCGTACCTTCAACGCCGGGCTCAACGTGAGTTTTTGATGATAAGCCATTGAATGGAAGCTTGGAAAAAGAATTCCTAAAACCGTACGAAACGCATGAAAAAGAACTTTGTAGTATATACTTGCCTGGCGCTGGGTGTGGGCCTGACGGCCTGCGATGATTTTCTGAAAGAAAACCCGACGGGCTCGCTCACCACGTCGTCCACCGTGTCCAGCCCCGAGATAGCACGGGCCTTTGTGGATGGCTCCTACTCCAACCTGGGTACTTTCAACAACGGCGGCGGCGGCTGGGGCGGCAACAACGCCTCGCTGGTCGAATTCCTGACCGGCAAGGCCGACGGCAACTCCCAGACCGAAGCCTTTAAGTTTTATAACCTTGAATACGACGCCCGCGCTTTCTACATCGACAACTGGTGGTCGGGCATGTACTCGGGGATTGCCCGCGCCAACCTGGCCATACAGAAGATTAACGAAATAGCTACCCTGGACGCCGCTACCAAAGCTTCCATGATTGCCGAAGCCCGCACCATGCGGGCACTGTACTACTTCCAGCTGGTGCGGATGTTTGGCGATGTCCCCAAGATCACCGAGCTCATTACGGAGCTCTCGGCCGTACAAACGCCCCGCTCGCCCGTGAAAGAGATCTACGACGAAATCATTATCCCGGACCTGCTGGAAGCCGAAAAATCGACCTTGCCCTGGCGTCAAACCAGCGGACGCACTTCGATGGGCCTCATCAAGTCGCTGCTGGCCGATGTGTACCTAACCTACGCCGGGTACCCCGTTCGTGGCGGCAACCAGTACTACGCCGAGTCGGCCAAGCGCTCCAAAGAGCTGATCGACAGCGGCGTCTTTACGCTCTTCCCGGAATACACCGACATGATTAACCCCGCCAACCGCAACCAGGGCGAGTTTATCTTTCAGGTACAGCACGAGAAGGACATCCGCAACAACGGCCTCACGCCCGTAACGCTCCCTACCCTGCGGGGCATCGCGGCCTACTCCGACGAGTACGGGGGGCTTATTCCGCGCAAGGAGTTTGTGGAAAGCTACGCCAGTGGCGACAAGCGCGCCCAGGAGAAGCAGTTTTACTACACCTTCTACAAAGGGCATCCTTCCGACTACCCCGCCGGTGACGCCCGCCGCGACACCCTGCTCCTGGGAGGCTATTACATTTATAAGTACTTTGACAAGCAAGCCATTGATAACGACGCCAAGGCCAATATCAACTACACCATCTACCGCTACGCCGATGTGCTACTGATGTACGCCGAAGCCGCCAACCGGGCCGAAGGCGGCCCCGGTACGCAGGCCCGCGCCGCCCTCAACAGCGTACGCAGCCGGGCCCAGCTACCCGCCGTGACCACTACCAACGTCGATGAATTTGAGAAGGCCGTCTGGGCCGAAAGGTACTTTGAGCTGGCCTTTGAAAGCAAAATCTGGTTTGATATGGTCCGGACGCGGAAGGTACGCAACGACCTCACCAAAAACTGGGACGACTTCGTGGGCCACACGACGATCTACAACAAGACCTTCGGCGAACGAAACCTGCTGCTGCCCATTCCGCAGCGCGAGATCGACAACAACCGCAACCTGGCCCAAAACATGGGTTTTTGAAAACTACATATATCCAAACCAGAACGGGGAGCGGCCCAAAAGCCGCTCCCCGTTTTATTGTATTTTTAAAGAGTACCTGGAAGCTAGTCTTCAAACAAATTACCCAGGCCGCCCAGCACCGAGCCACTTTCCTTTTTGGTATTAGGTCCGGAGCTCGACAACCGCTGGATCAGCTTCGAGATGGGCATCGACTGGATCCAGCAGCGGCCCGTACCGCGCATCGTGGCCAGGAACATCCCCTCCCCGCCAAATACCATCGACTTCAGACCACCCGACCGCTGGATGTCAAACTGAAGCGAAGGCTCAAACGCCACCACGCAGCCCGTGTCGATGCGCAGGGTTTCGTTGTTGAGCTGCCGCTCGATCACCACCCCGCCTGCGTGCACAAAGGCCAGGCCGTCGCCACGTAGTTTTTGCAAGATAAAACCCTCCCCCCCAAACAGACCCGAGCCAATGCGCTGGTTGAAGTGGATCTTCATGCTGGTTCCTTTAGCGGCGCACAGGAAGCCGTCCTTTTGGACAATGAGCTCGTTGCCGTAAATTTTGCTTAGGTCAATGGGCATCACCGTACCCGGATAAGGCGCCGAAAATGCCACCTTCCGCTTGCCGTAGCCCCGGTTGGTAAAGTGCGTCATGAAGAGCGACTCTCCGGTAAGTACCCGGGTACCGGCCTGGAAGATTTTCCCCATAATACTCTGATTGGCCTCGGAGCCGTCGCCCATTTTGGTTTCAAACTGAATCCCGTCTTCCATGTAAAGCATGGCACCGGCTTCGGCAATGACGGTCTCGTTGGGGTCCAGTTCAATCTCCACAATCTGAATGTCTTCGCCAATGATCTTGTAATCAATTTCGTGTGAAATCATGTTTGTGCAACAGGTTTAGATGTTAGAAGGGAATAAGGTTTGAAAGGTACTTAAGCAGGGTACTTTGCACGTAGCTACTCTTCTTCCTCCTCGTCGGTTTTCTTCTTAGACTTCCGGGTTTTACGGCCGGGGATGTCGTTGCGGTCGCGGAGTTTTTTATCGTCTACGTTTTTATTCAGAAACGCGTTGATCCGGTCCATGTCGAAGCTCGTCGTAATTTCTCCAAACGAATTGATCTGGATGTCGAATCCGTCCAACTCCTTGTGCACGCGTGGTTTCTCGTTTTCCTCTTTGCCGGTATCGGGTTGCTTTTTCTTAGCCATAGCAGGTGGTTGGTTAGGATGTTGAAAGAACCGGATAAAGGTAAAAAAAACTTACCAAGGCTTCCAACTCCCACATCATTTGCGAAAGTACATAAGTCCGCCTCGTTTGGCAAGTCCTGTTCAGTAAGCGGTTTATTTTCCGGCGTATCCGGCTATTTTGGCTACGCAAATGGTTAGCCCAATGCTGGTACCCTTCGCCCGTAAAGTACCTAAAAACGGCAAGGTACCTACGCCCGTCCCCGGATCATAGGTACCTTGCCGCCAAGTACCCTTCGCGCCAGGGCTGCTGTAAGCCCAGCCGCCTGCCGCTACGCCAGCGGCGCTAGCCGTACTTCGGGCAGGTAGGTTTCATAGCCCGGCAGCCGCTCCACTTCCTGCGAAGGAGCCTGTTTGGAATCAATAAGGTACCCGGCCAGCGCAATGGCCGCCGCTATGACCAATGCCGGCCAGAACCCTCGGATCAATAAGCCCGACATGACTTTGTCGATCAGCTTCAGGATCAGGGCCGTGGCCACCAGCCGGACCACGCCCGACAGCAGAAAAAACGTAACCAGGTTGAGCGGAAAACGAATGAGCCAGCCGATCAAAAAGTTAAGTACCCCCAGCAAGACCGCGACCAGCAAGGCCGTTCCGAAACTTTTTACCTCTACCTGAGGCAGCAGGTAAGCCAGGCCAAAAATGACCGTCGCGTCGATCAGTAAATGAAGAATGAAATTCATGAATAGTACGATTGGTTAGGTAACTACGCTCTATAAACCGGCGAACTGGTCCGTTGTTCAGGAAATGTACTTTTCCCACGGACACGATCCTCCGGTACGGGTCGCACATGAACTTTAGGCTCTTTCCTGCGTTATAGTTTTTGAGCGTAAAAACCCCATCACCGTATGAAATCAGGACCTATTGTAGTGGTAGAGGATGATGTCGACGACAAAGACATGCTGGAAGAAATCTTACAGGAGTTGGCCATCCCGAACGAGATGGTTTGGTTTGAAAATTGTACGGATGCCTTTCATTATCTCAAGACTACGGCTGATCAACCCATGATCATTTTTAGTGACGTCAACCTACCCGGACAAAACGGCATAGAATTCAAAAGGAAAATCGATCATGACGACGAGCTTCGGCAAAAAAGCATTCCCTTCATTTTCTATTCCACTTCCGTAGAGCAACGCTACGTGACCGAAGCCTACACCAAAATGACGGTACAAGGCTTTTTTCAGAAAAAAGATAGCTACCAGGACACCAAGAATCTCATCAAAACCATCATTGATTATTGGCGGTCCTGCAAGCATCCGAACGCATACTAAGTACCTAACTTAACCTACCCCTGCGCTAAATTGAATTAGCCAAGAATCGTATTCTTCGTGGGTTTGCCGTTCTCCTAACTTAAACAAACGGAGCCCTTCGTCTCTACCGTCAAAGGCACCAAACTACCTTTCTTTACTTCCTGCCAAGTACCCTTCCGCCAGCTTTAGTAGTTATTTTTGAGCAGCCGGGTACTTTACTAAACAGGTACCTTGCCGCAACGGCCGAGAAAGTACCCCCGTAGAGGTACCTTACTCAACGATTCTTATTTGTCAACAAACCCTTTCCAGAGCCTATGAAACGTTTTATACCAGGTAGTTGGGTCGTTTTGCTGCTTTTGCAGGCTGGTACCTGCTGGGCGCAAACCAACTGGAAAACCGCCGATACGACGCTCTTCAACGCCAACGATACCGCCAAAATCTGGCGGCGCGGCGCGGTAGCCATTTCGCAGCAGCACGACTCGCCCAACCGAAACATGCTGCTGGTCACGGCCCGCTACGATACGCTCCTCACCCGCGGTGCGTACATTGCCATCAACGAGCCCCGCTTTGACCTGGAAGATCCCGACTCCACCACCGTAGGCCTGGCGGCGACGCCTACCGCCAACTACCAGGGACTGATCGTGAACAACTTTGCCAACTACCAAGCCGGTATGACCTTCCCGGATGTCCATACGTCGGCCTCGGAGTTCAACTACCTCCGAGGCTACCCCGATACGCTGGGCTTTCGGGACGGGGGCCGTCTGGCGAAGGCGGCTACGCTGAAGCTATCGGCGTCGTTTGGGAATAACGGCCGTACCCACACCACCGACACCTTCGACCTGATCAACCTGAGGCTTTTTACCAGCAGTACGGCCAACAACCCCGCCGAGATCACTAATTTTTACGGCCTGCACCTGGAGCCCTTTCGGGGCGTTAACGCAGCCATCATCAAGAACGGCTGGGGTATCTACATCGCGCCCAGCGAGCTCAAAAACTACTTTTCCGGGCAGGTGGGCATCGGTACTACCGTCATTGCTCACGCGCTCACGGTCTCGGCGCCCCACGACCCCATCCAGGTGTCGGGTATTCAGTACGCCGCCGCTCACGACGACGCCCTGCTTACCATTGATCCGGACGGCGTCATTCACAAACGGGAAATGGCCACCGTGCAGCGGCGGTTTGCCACTACCTTCGGCGATACCGCCCTTTCGGATAGCGTGGACCTGTACATCCACAAGGGCGGCGACGCCTACTTTGAGCTGCCGCACGCGGCGGAGCGGGCGGGGCGCAGCTGGAAAATCATCAACATTGGTTCGGGCGTCATTACGCTTTCGGAGTCTTTTTGCGTAGGCTACGAATCCCGGCGCCACATTCTCAACGACCCGCAGCAGTACGCCCACGAACTCTTTTCGGACGGAACTACCTATGTATCCATTAAGTGATACTATTTTATCTTTTTTTTGCATATCAGCGAAAGCTCCGGCAATGAAAAGCCCTTTGCTTCGTTTGTTCATAAAGCTGATTTAAAAGTACTTATTCGTTTCAAAGGCATCCCCAAAGTACCTTTTTCGGCTATACCTTAATTTTTACTTTTTCGGATGGGGCGGCGGCCTTTTTCTTTAAAGTACCTCAAGCTGTATCTTGCAGCTTCAAAAGCTTTCCTTAGCTCATGAGTAACCCATTGTTAGCCTACTATTTATTTCAAACTACCCCATGCAAAGACGTGTAGCCCTCAAAAACATGGCCCTCGGGCTGGGCGGAATGATTTCATTGCCCGCCTGGGCCAATGCCTGGACCTCCACCAACCTGCCCCAGCCTACCCTCCTGACCTCCCAAGAAGGTACTTTGCTGGCCTCGGTGGTGGATACCATCCTTCCCGCTACCGATACGCCGGGTGCTCAAGAGCTGGGCGTGGATCGGTTCATCCAGACCATGCTCACCGACTGCTACGAAAAGCAAGCGCAGGACAACCTGACCAAAGGCCTGGCGATGGTACAGACGATTAGTCAAAGTACCTTTGGTAAAGACTTTGCGGCCGGTACTCCGGCGCAGCGCATCCACGTGCTGGAAGGCATGGGGATCAGCGATGACCCTACCCAAAAAGGATTTTATTCGATGGTGAAAGGGCTGACGATCCAGGGCTATATGAGCTCCGAGTACGTCATGAAAAACCTGACCAAGTACGAAATGATCCCCGGTCGCTTTCATGGCTGTGTACCCGTTAAAGCCTAACCTCACCCTTTATTCAACATTGACCCATGTCTTATTTCAACATAGATAGTCAGAAAGCCCGTACCTACGACGCCATCGTGATCGGCTCGGGCATTAGCGGCGGCTGGGCGGCCAAGGAGCTTTGCGAAAAAGGCCTCAAAACGCTGGTGCTGGAGCGGGGCCGCGACGTAAAGCATAACGTAGACTACCCCACCGCCAACCTCAACCCCTGGGAGTTTGATCACCGCGAGCGTATGCCGCTGGAGGTCGTGAAGGAAAACCCCATTGTGAGCAAATGCTATAACTTCAAGGAGTCGTCGGCGCATTTTTTTGTCAAGGATAAGGAACATCCTTACGTGCAGGAAAAACCGTTCGACTGGATACGGGGCTATCAGGTAGGGGGCAAGTCGCTGCTGTGGGCCCGCCAAACCCAGCGCTGGAGCAAGTATGACTTTGAAGGCCCGGCTCGGGATGGCTTTGCCGTAGAGTGGCCCATTGGCTACGACGACATCGCTCCCTGGTACAGCTACGTGGAAAAGTTTGCGGGGATTTCGGGCAATAAAGACGGCCTGGATACCCTCCCGGATGGCGAGTTTTTGCCCCCGCACGAAATGACCTGCGTGGAAAAGTACTTCAAAGAGCAGGTCGCAAAGCAGTACCAGGATCGGCATATCATCATTGGCCGGGCTGCGCACATCACCGACCCGCAGCAAATCCACTACGACCAGGGCCGCGCCAAGTGCCAGCACCGCACCATGTGCGAGCGGGGCTGCCCCTTCGGAGGGTACTTTAGCAGCAATGCCTCCACCATTCCGTGGGCCATGAAAACCGGCAAGATGACGCTGCGGCCGCAGTCGGTGGTGCATTCGATCATCTACGACGAGAAAAAGCAGAAGGCCACGGGCGTGCGCGTTATCGACGCCACGACCAAGCAAATGATGGAGTTTTATGCCAACATCATTTTTGTCAATGCCGCCGCGCTCAATACCAACCTCATTTTGCTCAACTCTACCTCGTCGCGCTTTCCGAACGGCCTCGGCAACGACAGCGGGGTACTTGGGCAGTACGTGGCTTTTCATAACTACCGCGCCCGGATCTCGGGCCAGTACGAAGGCTTCCTGGATACTACTACCGAAGGCCGCCGCCCCAACGGCAGCTACATTCCGCGCTTCCGGAACGTGCATAAGCAGGAAACCGACTTCCTGCGCGGCTACGCGGCGGGCTTTAGCGCCTCGCGGGGCTCCTATTCCGACCGCGCCGGCCTGGGCGAATCGCTGAAAAACAACCTGCTCAACCCCAAGCTTGGCAACTGGCACGTGGGCTCCCACATGATGGGCGAAACAATACCCAAAGCCAGCAACTACGTAGCCCTGGACCCCACGCTGGTTGATCCGTACGGCATTCCGCAGCTCAAGATCTCCGTCGACTACGACGACAACGACGAGAAGATGATCAAAGATTACATAGAGCAGCTTACGGAGATGTTCACCAAGGCGGGCTTTACCAACATACACGCCAGTGACGACAAGCGCGCCCCGGGGCTGGACATCCACGAGATGGGCGGAGCCCGCATGGGTAAAGATCCTAAGACGTCGGTACTTAACAAATGGAACCAGGTACATAGCGTACCCAACGTCTTCGTGACCGACGGCGCCAGCATGACTTCCACCAGTACCCAAAACCCGTCGATCACCTACATGGCCTTTGCCGCCCGCAGCGTCGACTACGCCGTGAAGCAGCTCAAAGCCAAGAATCTTTAAAGAACCAGGAATTTAAGAGAAAGGGAGGCCGCTGCTGGCCTCCCTTTTTTTGTTTTATACTTCTCCCTTCACATAGGTACCTGGCTTTGTGGGGCACCCCGCGCCAGAAAGACCAGGCAAGTACCCCTGCACGGGGAGCAAAAGTACCTGGCACTTCAAAAGATATTCGTTCCTTTTTTCCCTGACTCCCCTTTCATGCAATGGCTAAAAAAGGCTCCTGCAAGGGTGAAGGCCCACAAAAAGTACCCCGACAGCCGGGAAGCTACATACCACCAAAGCCCGAAAGTACCTACGGCCAAGTACCTTGATTTAAGAACTAATCAGTAGCCCGTTTTGGCGGCGTTTGGGTACTAGAGGTACTTCAAGGTTAGTATGGGTTACTTCACATACCGAATTGCCTATTTCACATACCATTCTTGCTATTCGGAGCAAAAACGGGCTATTATTGCTTTATCATACTCCTCTTTTCAAACGCTAGTTATCATCCACGTGAAAAAGTCAAACATTTTTGCCCTGGTAGAAATTTCAAAACTGGCAGCGGGGCTCGCCAGGTACCCTGACGATGCGCAAAAGGCGCTGCTCTCGCAGGCTGCCTACTTCCTGATCATCGATCCGATCTATTTTTCCGAGGCCCTACGGCCCGAATGGGAAGCCATTCAGGCCGCCATGACCCAACGTGAACCCCTGCTCGACGAAAAAGGATTTACCATCATGAACCGAGTGGTGCACACCGTTCATCAGCTGTCGCCCCAGGAGCAGCAAGACGTGGTACGGCGGGTCATCGGGCTCCATGACCGCCTGCAAGAGGAAAGCCTGGCCTACGCCTAGGTACTTCGCTTTTTTACTTCCCAACTTATCGTTACAAAAGTACCCTTACTACCCGTCACGATTGGCCCAGAGCCGCATCAGGTACCTTCTCCGCAAAGTACCTGCTGCGGCGCACGATTGATCGGGTAAGTAAAAACAGGATTTTGCCCTCCTTTTAGCAACAAAATCCTGAACTACCCATGCTGAGTCGAAAACATTTCCTACGGCACCTGGCCGGTCTACCTCTCTTAGCTGGCCTGGGTACCCAGGCCACTGCCGAGGCAGCTCGAGCCACGGAGCTCCCGCTATGGCCCCTGCCTGACCTCACCACTACCTTCCGCGAACCCGTGCTGATCCGGTCGGTGGAGCTATTCAAAACCCAGGGGCAACTCCTGCTCGTTGTGACCTCCGACCGGGGCCAGCGGGGCATTACCCAGTGCAACGACCGTATGCAAAACCTGACCTCGCTGCTCCAGGGGTTGGTGATGAAGCATTTTGTGGGGCAGGACGCCCGCCAGCTGCCGCAGCTCGTTCAGAATGCCTATAGCCTCGACAGCAACTACAAGTACGCCGGGATGCCCCTCTGGAACTGCATCGGCACGGTGGAAATCGCGGTCTGGGATTTGCTGGGCAAAGTAGCTCAGAAGCCCGTTCATGAGCTGCTGGGTACGGCGCGTCGTACTTCGTACCCCGTGTACCTCTCCAGCCTCGACCGCAACGCCCCCGTGGAGCAAATCTTGCAGCAACTGGCCGATACCTTGCAGCAAACCCACACCAACGGCGTGAAAATTAAGATTGGCGGGCGCTTGAAAAATACCCCCGAAGACGACGCCCGCAGCGTGAAAATGCTGAGCCTGGCGCGTAAAATCCTGGGCGACAAAGTAATCATTTACGCCGACGCCAACGGATCCTTTAGCGTAAAGGACGGAATTCGTTACGGTAAAATGCTGGAAGACATCGGGGCCGAAATATTTGAGGAGGCGGTCAATTTTGAAGATGAAGAAGGGATGCGGGCCGTCAATAAAGCACTCAAAAAGATCGTCCTGGCCGGTGGCGAGCAGGATACCAGCCTGTACCGTTTTCAGCGCCTGGCACAAACGTCGGTCTACGACCTTCTGCAGCCCGACGTGTACTACAACGGGGGCATACTACGTACCCTCCAGGTAGCCGAAATAGCCCGGCTCGCGGGCAAAACGGTAGCCCCGCACAGCCCCAAGGCCGACCCGCTCATCGCGCCCTTTTGGCAGGTAGCGGCCGTATGCCCCAACCTCTTCGGCCTGCAGGAGTACCCCGTGGCGTTTGCGGCCCGGCAGGCCAGTTGGTACACGCCCGCCATTCGGCTGGCGGCCGACGGCACCATGCCCATACCGCAAACGCCCGGCCTGGGGCTTGAATACGACGAAGGAATTTGGAAAAAAGCCGAAAAATTATGCTGACCAAGTACCTCAAAACCGGCCTATGTACCTTGCTGCTGGGACTGAGCAGCGGCGCGGAGAGTGTGGCGCAAAAAATCATTAGCAATGCCCTCACGGTGACCAGCAGCACCACCGCGCCGCCAGGTACCTCCGTCCGGATCGGGCAGCCAGCGGGGGATGCGGGTGGGGCTACGAGCATTCGTTTTAAGAAAAACAAAAAGCTGAAAACCGAAAAGCCGGACGAAAGAGACCGTACGCCGCGCCAGATGGGCTACTACGAGCGGGATCGGGACCTGGGCCAAACGTTCACGGTAGGAGAGGAAGGCTTTTACCTGCGGCGGATCACCCTAAAGGTAAACAAAGCGGTACTGCCCGGTGCCCTGGGAGCCCCCGTGTCCATCCAGCTTTTTGAGGTAACCGGTACCCCCGTCATTCACGACAACGGCACTACCTCCGGGCGGGTGGTGGATTGGACCGACGACCCGCGCGCCGACGACTACCTCACCGGCGAAACCTACCGGAGCCTGGCGGTGTTTTCGGGCGGGCGTATTCCAGCCGGGTTACAGCCGCAGGAGTACCTTCATTTCCAGCTTTTGGCCCCGCACAGTCCTTACCTCGAAGCACACAAACAGTACGCCTTTTTGGTGCTGTTTGACGAAGCCCGCCCTGATCAGGGGCTGTCACTGGCCAACAACTATTGGGGAAAGTACCCCGGCGGGCACGCCATCCGGCGGGAGGGAAAGGGTACTTTTCCGCCCAAACCTAACGACCAAAACGACTCGTCCTTCCCTGCTTCCTTCTCGCGCCGGGTCGCGATCAGTCCTGGCTCGCTTGGCTTTCCGGATGTAGATACCTGGCGAGATTTTGTTTTCTTTTTGGAGTAAATCCCTACTACTCAGCCCCGCCAGGGCGCTTATATATATTTTTTTAAAGAGTTCTTAGTATTTAATAAATATAGATTAATGTATTATTAATCAGGCACTTATTACAATAAGTACCCCTGAAGCTCATTGATCCGGGCACATTCTTGTATTATTATTTGAAAAAAAATAAAAAAGGATAGGTTAAGATTGTTCCTAAAAATGCTCCTAGGAATAAAGATCTTTTTTTATCCATGAGTAAACGGCTAGCAGCGCAGGAAGCATGTGAGCTATGGCAGGACTACCGGGCGGGGGATATCTACGCCCTGGGCCGGATCATGCAGGCTTACTACCCCGACCTCTTTCATTGGGGAATGCGCCTTCACGCCGAGCGCGAGCTGGTCAAAGACTGCATCCAGGAGATGTTTGTGAACCTCTGGAAGCAGCACCATTCCATCGGTACCGTTGAGAATGTACGCTCCTACCTGCTGGCTGTTCTCAAAGCGCGCATCCTGCGCGAGCTCTCCCGCAAGCACGTGACGCACCAGGCTAATCTTACGGACGAGTACGCCTTCTCGGTAGAGTTTGCGGCCGACTTGCGGCTCATCGAGGAAGAGCACGAGGTATACCAGCTCCGCAAGTTGGAGCAAGTCATGAACTACCTTCCTCAGCGCCAAAAGGAGCTGATCTACCTGCGTTTTTACCAAAACCTCAGCTTCGAGCAGATCGCGGAAGTTATGCAGCTGGGGCGGCAGTCGGTGTATAATCTACTCCAGAAATCCCTGGGAAACCTGCGCAAACACTGGCAAGTGGTTCTGTTGAGCCTCCTGTTTTCCGGCCTGGTGTAACGCAACCTATCATGAACCAAGCAGCGCCCTAAGGGCCCGCACGACGACTCACGCATGAAACGCTACAATACCTATACGGTAGAAGACTTTGTATTGGACGAAGATTTTCGGGACTGGGTCCGGGGAGAAAGTACCCGGGAGACGTTCTGGCTGGCCTACGTTCAACAGCACCCGGAGCAAGCCGGCGTACTAAAACAAGCCGAGCAAATCATCCGGGCTGCCCACGTACGAGCCGAGACGCTTAGCGAAAAAGAAATACGGGAAGAAGTACAGAAATTCATGTCGCAAGCGGACCAAAGTACCCCTGCCCCTACTGCCGACGCTCCGACTCGCCCGCTCTGGCGGTCGTACGGGCTGGGGCTTGTGGCAGCGGCCAGTTTGTTGCTGGTGCTGGGCCTGCTAGGGTACCTGAAGCCAGACCGCAGGCCGCAGCTCGACGGCGGGCTGGCGAACCTGATGCCGCGCGACTCCCTGACGGAAACCATCAACGACACCTCCACGCCCCTGAAGCTTCAGCTTCACGACGGCTCGCTGGTGGTACTTAGTCCCGGAAGCAGGCTCCGGTACCCGGCACACTTCGCGGCCGCCAGCCGGCGGGTGTACCTCTCGGGACAGGGTACTTTTGCCATCCAGGCGCGCCCGCAGCCCTTCATGGTAATCACCGGCGACGTAGTTACGAAGGTACTTGGGACCCGCTTTGTGGTAACGGCCTACGAGCAGGACAACCGCATTTCGGTACAGGTGCAGTCGGGGCGGGTGTCGGTGTATACGCTCCGGCCCGAGCCTAAGCCGGACGAGCGGGCCGTTAACGGGCTCATCCTGACGGCCAACCAGGCGGCGATCTACGAAAAAACTGAGCAGAGCCTGACCAAGACGCTGGTGGCCAAGCCCGCACTGCTGGTAGCCCGAAAGGTCGATTTCATTTATGATGAACTACCCCTGCCGTCTATCCTGCGCGAGCTGGAAAGAAGCTACGGCATCCCGATCCAGTTTAACGCCCAGAGCCTGGAAGGCTGCCGGATCACGGCTACTTTTTCCAACGAGAGCCTCTACGAAAAAATGGATATACTCTGTAAGACCGTCTCGGGAAGCTACGAGATCGTAGACGGGCAGCTTGTGGTGAGTGGGCCCGGCTGTCCTTGATTTGACGAAGATAATCCTATCCTAAACCCTTTAATTCATTCACCTCTACTACCATGAACCATTCTCCCTAACTAAAGAAAATCGGCAGTGACGAAGCCACTGCCGATAGGTTACCGCCCGGAGCCACTCGCCAAAGTACTTTCCGGGGGGGTACTTGTTCCGATTCCAGAACTTTTTAACCCTAAATCAAAACTATGAAAAAACGGACTACCAGACAATTCTGGCTACTACTTATGCGGTTTTCTTTAACACAAAGTTTAGTCATGCTACTGCTCGTGGGCGTATCGTACGCCCACAACACACACGCCCAGGAGTACCTTAACCGGCGCCTGACGGTACAGGCCGAGAACCGGGAAATCAAGAAGGTACTTACGGAGATTGAAAAAGCCACGGATGTGCGGTTTGTGTACAGCTCGCAGGTGGTGGCGACCTCCCAAAAGGTATCGCTCCAGCTAGCCAACGTAACGCTCGAAACCGCCCTGGACAAGCTCCTAACGCCCCTCAACATCCACTACGAGCTCGTAGGCCGTAAGGTAGTTCTCAGCCCGCGCCCTACCTCTTCGCTACCCGGCTCGCCGCTCGACGGCGCAAGTACCTCCGGTTCAGCGGCCCCGGTGCAGCTGGTGTCGGGTACGGTGCAGGACGAAACCGGCAACGGCCTGCCCGGCGTAAGTGTAGTGGTGAAAGGTACCCAGCGGGGTACTACCACCAACGTGGAGGGCAAGTTTCAGCTCGAGGTACCTGAGAATACCTCCGTACTGGTATTCAGCTTTGTGGGCTACGTGACCAAGGAAATCGTGGTGGGCGGACAAGCCGTGCTGGCGGTTCAGCTCACGCCCGAGGACAAATCGCTGGATGAGGTAGTGGTGGTAGGCTACGGCACCCAGAAAAAAGCCAACCTGACGGGGTCGGTGAGCATGGTGACCTCCGAGGTACTTGAAAACCGCCCCATTGCCTCGGCGGGGCAGGGCTTGCAGGGGGTTATCCCCAACCTGAACATTAGCTTTAGAAATGGGGACCCTTCGGCCAGCACCACCTTCAACATTCGGGGCTTTGAGTCCATCAATGGCGGCGGGCCGCTGATCCTGGTGGATGGGGTACCTATGAACATAGACCGCATCAACCCCAACGACATTGCGAGTGTCAACGTACTAAAGGACGCCTCGGCGGCGGCCGTGTACGGAGCGCGGGCCGCTTTTGGCGTGATCCTGATCGAAACCAAGCGCGCCAAAGAAGGCAAAGTAAACGTACAGCTCAGCTACGAAACTTCCATTACCAAGCCCATTTTCCACGTCAACCCCGTAACGGACCCCTACCGGCTCGTCACGATCTGGAACGACGCCTTCATGCTCAACCGGGGCTCCAACCGGTTTTCGAACGAAATCGTAGAAGGGGCCCGCAAGTACAGCCAAAACCCTACGCCCGAAAACGCCTGGGACGTGGTCAACGGTTCGCTTTTTTACTACGGCTACGTGAACTTGCAGGATGAGGTGATCGGCAACTCCCCCCAGCACCGCTACAACATGAACATTTCGGGCGGCACTAAAAATGCCTCCTACTACGCTTCGGTAGGGTACCTGGATAAGCATGGGTACTTTAAAGACAAGCCCAATAACCTCAGGTACCAGCGCTACAACGTCCTTTTCAAGGCCGACTTGCGAGTAAACGACTGGCTCAGCCTGGACCCAAAAATCATTGTAAACGCCGATAAAAACGACCAGCCGCACGTGTACGCCGGGGATGTGAGCCTGAATACGCTCGTCCGCACCGACCCCTTCCGGCTGGTACAGTTCCCCGACCTTCCCTACTACCTGGAGCCCGGCGACCGCGACAAGTACGAGCAGTACATCGGCATGTACTTTCAGGACGCCCGGCTGCTGCCCTACTTCAAGTACGGCGGCCGCGACACCTACAACCGGTTCGATACCTGGTTGACGCAGGGCATGACCCTGACGCCCCTGCCTGGGCTGAGAATCCGGGGAGATTTTTCGTACCAATACCTGAATCAAATGAACCAGGAGGTGCGTTCCAAGGTAAACATGGTTAATAACAACCTGCTGGACATGCAGATTGTGCACGGGTTTAGTGCCGCCGACTGGATCCGGAACCGCTCGAGCTTCAACCAATACTACGTTTTTAATACCTACGGAGAATATACCCTGGACAAACTCAAAAACCACTACTTCAAGGCCATGGTTGGCTTTAACCAGGAGTGGGGGCGCAACTCCTTCATCCAGGCGCAGGCCAACAACCTCGCCACGCCCAACATCGTCGACCTGAGCTCGACTACCGGTACCCAGCAAACCAACGGAGGTAAGTCGCATATCAGCCTACGGGGCGCTTTTTACCGCCTCAACTACATCTTCCAGGACAAGTACCTCCTGGAAGCCAACGGACGCTACGACGGCAGCTCCCGCTTCCCAAAAGAAAGCCGGATGGCCTTCTTCCCGTCGTTTTCGGCCGGCTGGCGCATCTCCAACGAGAAGTTTATGCGCGGCAGCAATCGCTGGCTCGACAACCTCATGGTGCGGGCTTCCTACGGTACCCTGGGCAACCAGCTCCTGGGCGACAACTACTACGCCTACATCAATACCATGGGAATGGGGCAGCGTAACTTCATCATGTCCGACGGCCTGATCCCCTACGTATCTCCGGCCGGGCTGGTCAGCTCCCAGCTCACCTGGGAAACCGTCGTGACCCGCAACCTGGGGTTAGATCTCTCGATGCTCAATCAGCGGCTGGGCCTGACGGCCGACATCTATTCCAAGGATACCAAAGATATGCTGATGTCGCAGTCGTACCCTAGTATCCTGGGGGCTGACGCTCCCGACGCCAACGCCGCCGACCTCCGCACCAAGGGCTGGGAGCTAAGCCTCAACTGGCGCGATGCCATCGGCAAAGACTGGCGGTACCGGTTCAACCTGGCGCTGGCCGACAACGTCACCACCATCACCAAGTACCACAACCCCACGGGCAACATCAACGACTACTACGTAGGCAAGCGGATCGGGGAGATCTGGGGCTTCAAGACGGTGGGTATCTTCCAGACCCAGGATGAGGTAAAAGCCGCGCCCAACCAGTCGCAGCTGGGCAGTGCCTGGCTTCCCGGCGACATTCAGTACGCCGACCTCAACGGCGATGGCGTGATCACCCGCGGCAAAAATACCCTGGATGATCCGGGCGACCAGTTCATTATCGGCAATTCGTCGGCCCGCTACTCGTTCGGGTTCACGTCTGACCTGAGCTACAAAAACTGGTCGCTGAATCTCTTCTTCCAGGGACTCTTCCGGGATTATTTCCCGCCCCGCTCCAACCACACCAACTTCTGGCCCTGGATGGCCGACATCGTAGAGGAGTGGTGGGTCACCGACAGCTGGAGCGAAACCAACCGGGACGCCTACTGGCCCGGCGTGCGCCCTTTCCGGCTCGTGGATACGCGGCGAAACTTTGAACCCCAAACCCGCTACCTGCAGAATGCGTCCTACGTGCGGCTCAAAAACGTGACCCTCAGCTACACGCTGCCCGACCACCTGACCAAAAAACTGAAAGTACTGAACCGGGCGCAGTTTTACGTGTCGGGCATGAACCTCTGGGAGTTTACCAAAATGCAAAAACCCCTCGACCCGGAGCAAATCTACACGCTCTCGCAGGAGTACTACCTACAGCGGCTCTACACCGTCGGGGTTAACCTTACCTTTTAAGTACCTTTCGTAAAAGACAAGATATATGAAAAAGATCCGCTCGAAATGGGCTATCCTTTTACCCTTCGTACTGCTGCTCAGTAGCTGCAATGACGAATTCCTCCAGCGCTATCCGCTGGACCGTATCAGTAACGAAACCTTTTGGAATAGCGAAACGGACCTGCAAGCCTACAACAACAACCTGTACTTCATGGCCTCCGACGACGGAGCGGTACCCATTATGCTGGGCAATTCAGCCATTCTGCACAGCCCGTTGTACCTGGACTTCTGGTCGGACAACCTGGCGGGGACCTTCCGCACGGCCTCGCACCAGCAGTACCTGCTCCTACGCGGGCAGCGGCATCAGGTACCCGTGTCGGCCTCCGGGCAACTCTTCGGGTACCGGGGTTGGAATTTCCTGCGGGCCATCAACATTGGCCTGGCCAACTACCAGCGCGCCAGCTTACCCGCCGCGGTGATCAACCGCTACGCGGGCGAAGCGCGGCTGTTCCGGGGGTGGTTTTATGCCGATAAAGTATCCAAATTCGGCGATGTAGCCTGGGTTGATAAGGAGCTTAACGTAGATTCGCCCGAGCTCTTCGCAGACCGTTCACCCCGCGAGGAGGTCATGCAACACGTGCTGGCCGACTTGAACTTCGCCACTGAAAACCTCCCCAACAGCTGGGGCAACGGCCAGAATCCCGGCCGCATGAACCGCTGGATGGCCCTGCTGGTAAAGTCCAGAATCTGCCTTTTTGAAGGTACCTGGCGCAAGTACCACGGCGGCACCAATCCCGAAATGTGGCTACAGGAAGCGGCCAAGGCCGCCCAGGAGGTCATTGACAACGGCCCCTACCGCCTGCACAGCACTGGCAATCCCGCGCGCGACTACAACCACATTCACCGCCTGATCGACCTGACCAACAACCCCGAGGTAATTTACTGGCGTAAGTACGCCCCGGGCGTATCACAGAACCGTACCCAAGGCTACCACAACCGCGCCCTCGGCGGCGCTACCCGCGATGCCGTAGAAGATTACCTGTGCACCGACGGCCTCCCCATTTCGCTATCGCCGCTGTACGCCGGTGATGCCAAAATTGAGGATGTGTTCGTCAACCGCGACCCGCGCCTCCGGCAGACGGTCCTGCACCCGGCCGACGCCATGGCCTACGAGCTGCAAACCAACGTCAACTTTCCGTATCCGGTTTTTCCCGGCCAAGGCAATAATGAGATCCAACTTACGGAAACGGGTTATCACGTCATCAAGCACTTCAACCGGGCCATGGACCTCCTGGACCAAAACGGCTACATGCCCGCCATCGTGGCCCGCTACGGCGAAGTACTGCTCAACTACGCCGAAGCGAAGGCCGAGCTAAGTACCCTCACCCAGGAAGACCTCGATAAAACCATCAACCGCCTGCGCACCCGCGTCGGGATGCCGCACCTGAACCTGAGCCAGGTCCCCGTGGACCCTCGCTACGCCAACGAGGGCATTTCGCCCCTGCTGGTAGAAATCCGCCGGGAGCGCCGGATCGAGCTCTTCGGGGAAGGCTTCCGCTACGACGACCTGCGGCGCTGGAAGCAGGGCAAAAAGCTGGAAAAACCCACCTGGGGTATCCGCTGGGACGAGGCCGCCCGGGCGCGCTTCCCCCAAGCCACGGTGACCTTCGCCAACGACCCTACGCGCGGCAACATTCCTTATCTTAATGCCTACAAAGGGTCCATCATCGAGAACACCATTTTTGACGAAAACAAGCACTACCTGTGGCCGATTCCGCTGGACGTGATCGCCGCCAATACCAACATCCGGCAAAATCCCGGCTGGTAGTTTAAGTACATTTATTCATGAAGTACCTCAAAAAGTACCCCGGGCCGGGGTACTTTTTGAGTCGGGCGGATTGGCTATCGGTAGCCAATCCGCTTTTTTTTAGCGGAACGTCCCCAAGTACCTACCCTTGTCAAAGGCAAGCTACTATCTATGCTCACCCTGCCAGGCTTTTCTTCACCAGGTACCTGCGCGAGCATGGCCGTACAGGCTGTGCCCGTTTGTAGGCTTGATCCAGCCTCCTACTGCACGATGACGTAAATAAAAAGGTAGTTTGGCTTGACAAGCACTCGTTTACCTCTCGCCTCGGTGCTTTTTGATCTCTTTTAGGCCAATCAAATAAAAATATTCATTTATTTTCTAAAATTATTTAGGGATTTCGCGTCAATCTTCTACTATACGGGTACCTAGTACTTTCACCCATAGCTCTATGGTCCTTAAACAACTTGATGACGACCGGTTGCTCGCGTTTCTTCGGGAAGGTAAAATGACGGCCTTTGAAGAAATATACCGGCGGTATTGGTACAAGTTGTATAGCCTTGCTTACCACCAAACCGGCATTCGGGAAGAAGCCGAGGAGCTGGTGCAGGAGGTATTCCTGACCTTGTGGAGCCGTCGTTCGGAGGTGCAGATACGGCACCTGGGCATGTACCTGACCTTTGCCATCAAGAATCAGGTTTATGATTATATCAAATCTCAAATCAGCTACCGAAAGTACCAGGAGTACCTCATTTTTCAGGAAATCCATCAGCACCACAGTACCGACGCCATCGTGAATTATGCCGACCTAACCGAGGCGGTAGAAAAAGTTCTGAACCGACTACCTGAGAAAAGTGCCGAAGTTTTCCGACGTAGCCGCTTCGAAAACCAGTCCGTACGGGAAATTGCCCTGGGCCTCAACCTCAGCGAAAAAGCCGTCGAATACCACATCACCAAGTCGCTCCGGTTCTTGAAAGACAATTTGAAAGAATATCATACCGACAACTAGGAAGTCAATCGCGCTCATCAAATGACACAGCAGGAATTTAACCAACTACTCAAACGCTACCTCGAAGGACAAACCACCGAGCAGGAAGATCAACTCCTGGCAGAATGGTACGCTACCCCCGCCAATCAGGTGGAGTTGTCGCTGAGCGATACGCAGAAGGGAAGTATCGAAAAGCGAATTTGGCAGGGAATTAAAACTCGAATTCGTCCAGCTAGTAGCCGTAGAACAATTCGGATGGCCTGGCTGTCGGGCCTTGCCGCTTGCCTGGTACTGGGTTTTGCCTGGCTTTATAGCCCATCCGAAATCGATCCTGAATCGCTGGTAGCTACCCTGGTGCGGGAACATGCCGGAATCGAAGTAAAAAACACCAATGCTACCGAACAGGAGGTGGCGCTACCCGATGGTACTACCGTTCTGCTGGCCCAAAATAGCAGCCTGGTGTACGGAAAGACCTTCAATCAGGCCCGTCGGGAAGTGTACCTCACTGGCGAAGCTTTTTTCAATGTGAAGCGCAACGTAACCAAGCCTTTTGTGGTGCATACCGGCGAGCTGGATACGGAGGTACTCGGGACGAGTTTCCGTATTCAGCAAAATGAAAAGGACAAAACCACGGAGGTATCGGTTCGTACGGGTAAAGTATCGGTATACGCCCGGGGCAAAAATCAGCAGCGTGAGCGGAATGGATTCATTATTACGCCCAATCAACGAGCTGTGTACGATGCCAGCACCCGCAACATCACGCCGGGCATTGTAGAGGAGCCGGTGGCGGTCTTGCCCAGCAAAAATGCCACACCGGCGCTGGTTTTTCGGGAGGCTTCCTTTGAAAAAGTGCTGGCCGAACTTACCCGGCTGTACGGGATCGAATTTGTGATTTCGAATCCTATGGTAAAAGACTGCCGCATCACCGCCGACCTGAACGCCTTATCGATGTTTACCCAGCTTGAACTGATCTGTAAATCCGTAGATGCCACCTACGAAAAAAGAGGCACCGTGGTGTTTATTAACGGAGACAGTTGCCAGTAAAAAAAAGCCGAACGTGCTGGAAACACGTTCGGCTCCAAATGAATACCCTCGACAAACGCCAATCTGTGAGAGGGTGCTGTTTCTCAATTTTTACCAATTAAAAAACAAGTAAAACTATGAAAAAACCATTACCCATTCCCAAAAAATTGTGGAAGGTTATGAAAATTACGTTTTCACAAGTGCTGCTAATCTTCCTCTGTACCAGCCTGGCCGTGGCACACAGCACCCTCGGCCAGGAAGTACTGAACCGGACGATTTCAATTCGGGGAGAAAAGCTGGAACTGAAAGAAGTGTTACATCAGATTGAAAAGGAAGCTCAGGTAAAATTTGTGTACAGCACTAAGATAAAATCCGGCCAGCAAGTGTCGCTTAATGCAACAAATCGCAGGCTTTCTGCCGTTCTGGACGAAGTACTAAAACCAATGGATGTTGACTATGAAGTAATTGGAAATAGAATTTTATTAAGAAAGAGCAAGCCCCAACCCGGCGTACCTACTGGCCTTGTTCCCCAGGAAGTAAACCAACCCGTTGACCGCACGGTAACTGGCCGCGTGACCGACGAAAATAACGCCGCTCTTCCGGGCGTAAGTGTGGTACTAAAAGGTACCCAGCGCGGCACCACCACCAACGCTGACGGGCGTTTCGACCTGCTACTTCCAGAAACGGGCTCGCCCATACTGGTGCTTAGCTTTGTGGGGTACCTGAGTCAGGAGGTACCTGTAGGCAACCAGTCCCAGCTGACCGTTACGCTCCTGGTAGACACCAAAGCCCTGGAAGAAGTGGTAGTGGTAGGATACGGTACCCAGCAGCAACGCGACGTTACCAGCGCCATTACTTCCCTAAAAGCCAAAGATTTGAGAAACCAACCCGTTACCAGCCCCGATGCCCTGCTACAGGGTAAGGCCGCCGGCGTGCAGGTAGTGCAGAATTCAGGTACCCCCGCCGGGGAGATATTTATCCGCATCCGGGGCACGGCCTCTCTACTCGGCGAAACCCGACCGCTCTATGTAGTGGACGGGGTACCGCTCAACAACTTCGGAGGTACGGTACTTGATGCCGGGGGGCAGCGCCAATCTGCCCTGGCCGACATCAACCCTAATGACATTGAGAGCATTGATATTTTGAAAGATGCAGCCGCAGCGGCCATTTATGGCGCTCGGGGCAGCAACGGTGTTGTCCTTATTACAACCAGAAGGGGCAAATCCGGAAAAGCTCGTTTCAATTTTGATGCGTATACTGGCGTACAAAGTGTCACCAAAAAACTTGATTTGCTCAGCGGCGACCAGTACGTAGAACTACTCCGGGAGTCGCTCACTAACCGGGGCCGTAATCCGCTTACTGAGTTTCCGTTTAGCGAAGTAACCCCTACCGGAACCACCACCAACTACCAGGACGAAATTTTCCGGACTGCCCCGATCAACAATTATAACTTGTCGGTAGCCGGGGGCAACGAGCGCGTCAGCACCTTCGCATCCCTTGGTTATTTCAAGCAACAGGGCACTATCATTGGTCAGGATTACCAACGCTACAACGTACGGGTAAACCTTGATTACCAGGCAACTGATCGGTTAAAAATTGGCACCAGTACACTGCTTAGCAATGCGCTGCAAAACCGCGTTGCTAACGATTATAGTGGATTTTCCATTCTGGCCAATGCCCTTACTCGAAACCCCAATCTGCCCGTGCGTAACGCGGATGGCACCTACTCGGTAGACCCCCTCAACAATGAAAATCCGGTACTGCTGGCCAACGAAATTTTGGCACAGAGCAATCAGAAGCGGGTTATCTCCAATTTGTATGCTGAGTTTTTGATTCTTAAAACCCTGAAATTTCGCACTACCCTGGGAATAGATAACCTGGACGACCGACAGGAACGGTACGTACCCAGCTTTGTTCTCTCCCGCAACGGCCGCGCCGAGGCATTGGCTGTCGATAGCGACCAATTTACCTGGGTTTCTGACAATACCCTTACCTACCAACAGCAATTCGGGGATCATGCGGTATCTTTATTGGGAGGTGTAGGTTATCAGAAATCCCAATCGAATTTCTTGCAGGCGGGCGGGCAGACGGCTGGTTCAGATATCATTAAGACCATCGCTATTGCCGACCCCTACATTCCAACGCACCGAATTTCGGAATGGGCACTGCTTTCGTACTTTGGTCGGGCTAGCTACAATTTCAAAGACAAGTACCTGGCCGATGCCAGTTTTCGAGTCGATGGCAGCAGCCGGTTTGGGGCCAACAAAAGGTATGGGGTTTTTCCGGCCCTATCGGCAGGCTGGCGCATTTCGGAAGAGCCCTTTTTGAAGGGTAGCCGCATTGTTAACGACCTGAAATTGCGGGTCGGCTATGGTGTTACGGGCAACCAGGAAGGTCTGGGCGGCGACTACCCTTCCCTGGCACTGTACGGAACGGGGCGTAACTACGACGGGAATCCTGGTATTGGACAAGCCAATATTCCAAACCCAGAGCTGGGCTGGGAGTCAACGGAAGCTACGAATCTGGGAGTGGATCTGTCTATTTTAAACAACCGAATCGGGTTTACCGCCGAAGCTTATCTGAAACGAACCAACGATCTGATATTTGAGCGGCAACTACCCTGGACGTCCGGATTTGGAGGAATCGGCAACGCTAATATAGGCTCCATGGAAAACAAGGGGTTGGAGTTTACCCTCAATACCATCAACCTGGCGGGGGCCTTCAAGTGGACTACCAACTTTAATATTTCCTTCAACCGCAACCGCATTACCTCCCTGCCCGACAACGGACGACTGGGTTCCGACTTTATCTTCAAACTACCGGACGCCTACGGGGTGGAGGGGCCATACAGTATTTATCGCGTCGGACAATCCGTTGGTAATTTTTATGGCTATCTGTACCAGGGTGTCTATGCATCCGACGCGGATGTACCCCGTATCCCTGACCCCGAAAATAGAATCACGGATTTGTACGAACGCGGAGTACGAGCGGGTGAAGCTGCTTTTTTAGATGTTAATGGAGATGGGTTCATCTCGCGCGCCGATGACCGGCTACTCATCGGGAATGCCCTGCCAAAGCATATCGGTGGTCTGACTAATGTTTTTAGCTACAATAGCCTGGAGCTAAGCGTAGTGATGAACTGGTCTTATGGAAATCAAATTTACAACATGACCCGGGCCGCCCTTACCGGTATGATCGAAGACCTGAATCAAAGTACCGAAGTACTTCGCCGGTGGAAAAGAGAAGGTGACATAACTGACGTACCCAAAGCCCTCTACGGATCATCTTCTGTCAGCGGGGCGTCCCCCACCGACGTTTCGAGCCGGTACTTGGAAGATGGGTCTTTTCTCAGGTTCCGCAATATTACTTTGGCCTACAACCTGCCCACTCCTCTTATCCAGCGCATCGGACTTACCAATCTGCGGCTGTATATCAGCGGACAAAATCTGATTACAATCACGAATTACAGCGGTTTTGATCCAGAAAGCCAGAACACCGGCGGAGGTCGTATCCCGTCGCTGGGGGTCGATTACCTGACCCAGCCGCAGGCCCGTGTTTATACGTTTGGCCTAAATGTTGGTTTTTAATTGTAAAAATTCCATTGGCGGTGGAGCCCGACTTCATTGCTACTCAATTTTACACTCATTTACACGCAAAAAAATGAAGAAATCACTATTCCGTAATAAGGCCAAGCTGCTGTTACTAGGCAGTGCACTCATGCTATCTTCCTGTGGCGAATTGCTGGAACTAGCTCCGCCAAGTTCCATTGTGGCCGAAAATTTCTGGAAAACTGCCGGGGACGCCGAAGCGGGCCTTATGAGTGCCTACAATTTCATGCAGAACTCCATGACCCAGAACTTTATCATCGTACCCCTGGTGCTGTCCGATGACTCCCGTGCCAACAGTGGTGGTAACTTTACCCGCCACGAAGGATTTGTGGCTACGTCGGTTCATGGCAATGTGCTCGACCACTGGATCGCCTTGTACCAGACAATCCATTCGGCCAACGATGTGCTGGTCAATGTTCCGAATATTTCGGATCCGGCAATACAGAAAGACAGGATCCTTGGCGAAGCGTATTTCCTGCGGGGGTGGGCCTTTTTTCAACTAACCCGCACCTGGGGTAAAGTACCCATGCCGCTGGAACCTTCCAAATCATCCGCTCAGGATTTCAATCTGAAACGCAGCGAAGTGGTAGATGTTTACGCCCAGATTACCAAGGATTTACTGGAAGCCGAAAGGTTGCTTCCGGCCACGCACACCAACAACAACCGGGCCCGGCCTGCTAAAGGGTCGGCCAGGGCATGGCTGGCAAAAGTGTACCTACAGCAACCCCAGCCTAACTACGCCCTGGCACTGGCCAAATGTGAGGAGATTATGGCAGATCCTCAGTACCGACTGGTTCCAGGAGCCAGCTTTGCTGATATCTTTGCCGTAGGCAAGCAGAATACTACGGAAACCATTTTTGAAATGTCATTTCGCCCCAATCGGTCCACCGAAGGGCACGATCTGGACAATGATACAGTTCAGTTTCCGGGGTCCAGCTTCCGGCTGCGCCCTCACCAAAAAATTATCAATGCGTTTGCAGCAAGTACCGGCGACTTGCGGGCAGCAGCCAGCCTGGGGACTTTCAATAACAACGTCTACATCCGAAAATACGAGCAAGCCCCACCGGGCACCAGTAACCGGGGTAGTCAGACCAGCAATATCGTATACCTTCGGCTGGCGGACATCATCCTGCTGCGCGCGGAGTGTCTTAATGAGCTGGGAAGAACCAACGAGGCGATTCCATACCTGAACCAAATCAGGGAGCGTGCCGGGTTGCTTCCAACTACCGCTTCCACACGGGCCGAAGTAAAGCTAGCTATTGAGAATGAACGCTTTCTGGAACTGGCCTTTGAGCCTCACCGCTGGTTTGATCTTATTCGCTGGGACAAGGCGGTAGGAACCGTCCCAAACCTGACCGAAGCCAATCGCGATCGTATTCTGTGGCCCGTACCAGCCCGGGAGCTTGACCTGAACCCCAACCTGGACCAGAACCCATCCTACTAATCAAGAATCCTGGCGGGCCGGTGGTTCGCCAGGATTCTACTTTTTTAACCTACCTATGACCAACCGAAGATACTTTTTAAAGAAGGCCAGCCTGTTTGGCATGGCCTCCCTGGCCGCTCCCGGACTGACTAAACCTGGCCCGCGGGAAGTGCCTGCCGATATTAAAATAAAAGATGTAAAAGGCCTGCTGTTTCAGGATGGCTACGACCGGGGTGTATACGTACGTATCGAAGCTACTGACGGCACTGTGGGCTGGGGCGAAAGCAGTGCCAACGGCATCCGGGCCGTCCAGACTATCATCAATGATCTGTTGGCCCGCGAGGTGGTAGGAAAGAGCCCATTTGATACCGAGCAACTCTGGGAAAACATGTTCTGGAAAAATGTGGATCTGGGCTCGGGAGGCATCCTGACCTATGCCATTGCGGGCGTTGACTGCGCCCTGTGGGACCTGAAAGCCAAGCTGCTGGGCGTGCCCGTTTACAAGATGATCGGGGGAAAGTTCAGAGACAGCGTGCCAGCCTACGCAGGGTTCGGAATTAAAGGCGGAGCCATCCCGGTGGATGAAGCCGTGAAGCAAGCCGTTAAACTGGGCGAAAAAGGATTCAAAACCGTGAAGATCAGGGCACAGATCCGGGAATACAACATCAATCCCAAAGATGATCCCAGCCTGAAATACTATACCGCCATGCGTAAGGAACTGCCCGACAGCGTGGATCTTTTCCTAGACCCTAACGAAGGCTACACAGGCTACCGGGCCATTGAGATTGGCAAAGCCCTGCAGGATATGGGCATGAAGTATTACGAAAGTCCCTGCCCCAACGAAAACCTCGAAGACCTCGCCACGGTAGTTGATGCACTCACGATTCCTGTGATGGCGGGTGAGAAATGCTACACCCGCTGGATGGTGAAAGACCTGATTGAAAAAGGGAAACCCGATATGATCAACACCGACTTCATAAAATCGGGCGGTATTACCGAAGGGCTTAAAATCTGCCACATTGCCGGGTTACACCATAAACAGGTGGTACCGCACAATACCAAACCCATGCAGGGCAGTGCGGCTACCATGCAGTTGCTGGCCAGTATCCCTAACTGTGGCCCCATGGTAGAGTACATTGAGGCCGACCGATACGCGACTATTTGTTCGATTTTTGATCAGGGTATTGAATTCAAGGAGGGGAATATGATGCTTCCTAAAGAAAACGGCCTTGGGTTAGTTATTAATGAAAAAAGAGCAAAAGCGCTCTTTAAGTACTAGGACTTATGGGTGAGCTCTAGTATAATCCCTGATCTTCATAATTTTCTTTTTCCCTAAGGATAAATCTTTTGCCTGTGTTTTCCTGCTTTCGTAGGTACAGAAACCCCATTTATAACCCTAAAATACAAGAACTTCTACCCTTGTGGCACCAGGGGGTTGATTTTTCATGGTCTCTCTGATCGGCGGAGTCGGCCTGAATCTCGCTGGATTGCAAGGCAGCAACGGTCGTTTCCATGTTTGGCTCGGCCATTTAGGTCTTATGATAGCCACCGTATTAGTATCGGAGCTAAAATTTCTTAGATAGAATCCGGGATACGAAAGGTAAATCAGACGCTAAAAAAATAAAACTACCCGGAGCTAACAGCATTCAAGCCTCTACCGTTTTGGCAGCCTGGCCCAAACGGTAGAGGCTTGCTTCGGGCGTTGCAGGTGTCGGAGATTGGCCGCAAAGACGGTAAGTACCTGGCCCCTCATACCTCCAAAACCAAGCCATCGGTCGGCCCGTTTCGGCAACTTGCAGCACTGTCCCAAAATTTGTACGGCCTTCAGGACTTTGTGTAAAATCCTAACGTAAAAAGTCCCTAACTGGTAGCCTCTGGATAACAAGGAGGAAAAATGGCTAGTCCTGCTACGCCGGGGCTAGGTATTCAATACGATAGACGGGAGCTAAAATCTGGCAGAAGAATAGGATAACCGCTGAAATTAGTCCTTCCGACGCTCAAACTCCTTACTTTAAAAGTAGCGCCCTCTTTTTTTAAATTCAATGTTACCCCTACATTATTATTAATTTAACAATAAGCTGCATCTTTTACATAAAATTTGTATTAGCGTTGCTAATTTTTTAAAATTGTTAAGAGCTAATCTCAAAAATAGTCCAATTGGTTACTCAATCAATTGGACTATTAATTACTAGTCTGCACACCAGCTCTTTTTTAGAAAAACCAGCTTGTAAAGTCTATTTTCATAGTTATATAAGCTCCACACCTACCCCCTACTTTTATCTACTTTACTATTGCGTTCTTATAGTGTATTTATACTATATATTTCTAATAGCGTATCACTTTAATTTGATCATTGCAATATGGCATTCGCTACTGAAAAGGAGAGGTTGATCCGGGTTTCGGAGGGAGATCAAGAAGCGTTTTCTGAACTATACCTACACTATAAGCCCCTTCTGTTTCGATTTGTGATTAAAATCCTGAAATCGGAAGAATTGGCCCACGATACCTGCCAGGAAGTATTTATCAAGATTTGGGAGGAGCCATCCAAACTAGTAGAAATTCACTCCTTCAAGTACTATCTACTCACTATGGGCAAGAACCATAGCCTCAACCTACTACACAAGATAAGTACCGAGGAACGTAGCTTGTCCCAGCTGGTAAAACACATCAGCGAGCAACGGAACGAGGCCGAAGATCAAATACAAAGCGCAGAATACCAGAAATTTATCCAAAGCCATCTGGCTTCATTACCGCCCCAAAGCCGCCAGGTCTTTCAGCTGTGTCGGCAGCAGGGGCTTTCCTACGGCGAAGCCGCCCGCATCCTGGGGCTGTCGGCGCACAGCATTAAGAAGCACATGGTAAAGTCCATGCGGATCTTTAAAGTAGCCATGGAACGAGAGCTGGGGATAACCATCTCCTTCTGCCTGAGCGTGGTATTTCGCTTCGCTGTTTTTTCCTGATAAGGGGGTACTTTGGGGTATTATTTTGCCGAATACTATCATTTTTCAAACTATTTATACTTTTAGCCCAAATACAAGGTACCCTACCCTGCCGCATAAACTGTCTTTAGGAATGTAAGAGGAAAAATAGAAGAATGGGCGATCCGAAACATGTAAAAAAGCTAGTAGATCGCTACATTCAAAACCAGGCTACTGATCAGGAGCTATCCGTCTTTTTTTCGCTTTTAAAGCAAGGAAGATTACATAAGGTAGTAGACCAGTACCTGGATGAAGAAATAACCCAGGCAAGTACCCGTTCTCGCTTTTATAAAATACTAAATACCTGTACACGATTAGAATTAAAAATAGCCGCTTCGGTGTCTGTTTTGGTGATGATTGGACTAGTAGTATATTCTACTTTTCCGTTTCAAATCGCGTGGTTTTCTTCGGCACACTATGTACAAATTCGTACCGGTGATCGTGAAATAAAGAGTATAAAACTGGTGGATGGTACCCTCGTACAGCTCAACCGAAATAGCACTTTGCAGTATCCCAACGAATGGACCGGAGCACAACGTGACGTGAAACTCCTGCAAGGGGAGGCTTTTTTTGAAGTAAAAAGTGACAGCCTGCGCCGGTTTGTGGTCCGTACGCCGGGCGGTCTGGCTGTAGAGGTACTAGGTACGGCCTTCAACGTAGTGCAGCGGCCCGAGCGGACGTCCGTTTTTTTGCAAAAGGGGAAGATTTTACTTCGCCAGCAGCAGCAAACTTGGGAAATGACACCCGGCGAATGGGCCGAATTTGAAACGCGTCGAAAAACCATACGGATACAAGCGGCCGACGATGACCTGTGGCTGGCCTGGCTCAACGATCTTTTTGTGTTTGATGACGTACCCCTGGACGAAATTGCCCGCATTATGGAAGATTACTACGCCGTCCGAATTGATATTACCAATCCCTCGCTGGCCCGACAGCGATTTACGGGTAAAGTACCTCGGCAGAATATTCATCTGGTTATGAATGTACTAGCCAAGACCATGAATGTAAAGGTACTTTGGAAAAACGGGAAGTTCACGATGCAGCCGCACGAGTAAACATACGCATTCATTAACCGTAATACTTACATTTTATGAGAACACTACTACGTAGAAGGGGGGCCTGGCTCCTGCTTTCCCTGGTCGCGGTGTGGCATCCGGCCGCGCACGGGCAGGAACTTTGGGCTCGGCATAATACACGCACCGAAACTACTTCCGAACACGCGGCGCAGCCGCAACGGAAGCTCCTCACTGATCTTTTGAAGGATTTGGAAAAACAGTATAAGGTACATTTTGCTTACCAAAAAAAGAATCTGGAAGGAAAACGTATAGAAGTACCGGTAGAAAGAAACCAAGGCATCGAGGCTCGGCTGAAAGAAATTCTCCCGCCGCTAAATTTGACCTTTGAAAAGGTAGAGAAAACCTACATCATCAAGGAGAAAAGCAGCGCTCCGGCACCCGAAACGGGCTTGAAGGAAGGGACTACCAAACCGGAGGTCGCGGAGCTGGTGGTGAAGGGGAGAGTAACCGCCAAGGAAGACGGCGCGGGTCTGCCCGGCGTCAACGTGATCCTGAAAGGAACGCAGGTAGGTACCAGTACCGACGCCGAGGGGAAGTACGCCATCACCGTCCCCGACCGCGAAAGTGTGCTGATCTTCTCGTTCATTGGCTACAATACGCAGGAAATCCAGGTACTTGACCAGAGCACCATCAACATAGAGCTCGCCACCGACACCAAGCAGCTCAGTGAGGTGATTGTGACGGCCCTGGGTTTCCGCGAAAACAAAGACAAGCTCGGCTCTACTTCTTCCACCATCAAGGCCGACGACATCGTGCGCTCCGGCGAGACGGGCGTCATCAACGGCCTGTCCGGGCGGGCTGCCGGGGTGCAGATCTCCCGCTCCACGGGCGACCCCGGCGCGGGCTCCAACATCCAGATCCGCGGGCAAAGTACCATTACGGGCTCCAACCAGCCACTGATCATCATCGACGGCATCCCGATGAGCAACAACACCATTGGCGACGCCCGAAGCGGCGTGGCCCAGCAGTCGCGCCTCAACGACATCAACCCCGAGGACATCGCCTCGGTGCAGGTACTTAAGGGCGCCTCGGCGGCGGGACTGTGGGGATCACGCGCGGCCAACGGGGTGATTGTGATTACTACCAAAAAAGGAGCGGACGACAGCAAAATGAACATCAGCTATTCCTCGACCGTTTCCTTTGACAAGGTGAACGTTTTGCATCCGCTTCAGGATGGCTACGGCCAGGGCTTCAACGGCATTTTTAACGCTACCTCGCAGTACTCCTGGGGCGACAAAATCGCTAACCGCTCGGGGGCCGAAGATGCTCTCAACATGAATGGGGCACGCTTTGAAGCCTACAACGGCAAAACGTTTTACCCCATCCTTACCAAAAATTCGCAGGAAGTATACCACGACGCCCGCCGCGATGCCGTGTTTCGGACGGGTACTTACTTCGACAACAACGTGAGCCTGAGTGGCGGCAACGACAAGGGAAACTTCTACCTGAGCCTGGGCAACCTCGACCAAAAGGGGATCTTCAACGGCCAGAGCGACTACAAGCGCAGCTCGGTACGTTTCAACACCACGCGCCAGTTCAACGACCTGGTCCGGGCTTCTACCAATGCCAACTACATCCGGACGTCGTCGAACCGGATTCAGAAAGGGGACAACACCAGCGGGCTCTACCTCGGGATGCTGCGCTCCGCCCCCGACTTCGACAGCCGCTACTGGATCGGCTCCTACTACGCCTCGCCCACGGCTTCGGCCGTGACCAACCGCCAGCGCTCCTACCGCAACTACCTGGGGGCCTCGGCCAATCCCAGCTACAACGATCCGCTCTGGACCATCAACGAGCTCACCAACCTCACGGAAGTGGAACGTTTTATTGTGAGCTCGGAGCTGGTACTTAGCCCCGTCAACTGGTTTAACCTCACGGCCCGCGGGGGGATCGACACCTACACCGACCGCCGCGTGACGAATAACCCCGTGTCGTCGGTGGTGAACTCCGGCGCGGGGCAGTACGAGCAGCAGATGATCAAGGAAACCGAAACCAACCTGGACATCATCGGACGCGGTATGAAAGATTTTGGGGCCAATGTTACAAGTACCCTGATCGTCGGCTTCAACGTCAACGACCGGACCTACCACAGCCTGGGGGGCATCATGAACAACTTCATTCTGGAAGAAGCCCCGCAGAATTTTACCAACTCCATTAACGCCAACAACTACCCCTACAACCGGGAAACCCACCGGCGCATGGCCCGGCTCTACTCGACGCTCAACCTGGGTTTCTACGACCAGCTGTACGTCAATCTATCGGCGGCGGGCGAGGCCGGCTCTACCTTTGGCAGCGAGTCCAAGTCGACCTTCTACTACCCTTCGGCCGACGTAGCCTGGCAGTTTAGCCAGCTGCCGGTTTTTACGGGCTCGGCGTTGTCGTTTGGGAAACTACGGGCCTCCTACGGCATCGTGGGTATCCAGCCCGAAGCCTACCGCAACACCACGCCCTACGTCACAGCCTCCTTTGGCAGCTGGGCTACCAACCTCACCGGCTCGGGCTACGGCGGTGCCTACGTAGAAAGTACCACCCAGGGCGACCCTTACCTGAAGCCCGAGCGCAAAACCGAATGGGAGCTCGGCACCGACCTGCGCCTGCTGAACAACAAACTGTCGGCGGGCTTTACCTACTACCAAAACCGGATCGTGGACCTGCTCCTGCAAGTGTCGGCGGCGGGCTCGACGGGTTTCAGCCAGAAGTACACCAACGCCGGTACCATGGAAAACAAAGGTATGGAGCTGGATTTGAACTACAACCTTCTCCAAAAGAACAACTGGCGCTGGAACCTCTTTGCCAACTGGAGCCGCAACCGCAACCGGGTTATCGACCTGGGCGGTACCGAAATCGTGACCTTCACGGGTGGGGCACTCAGTACCGTAGCCAGCGTAGGGTACCCGCTCTCGTCTTTCTACGGCGGCGTGTATAAGCGCAACCCGGACGGCAGTAAGGTACTTACCGAACGGGGCTTCCCCATCCTGGACACCCAGCTGCAGATCATCGGCGACCCCAACCCCAGCTGGCGGAGCGGCTTTGGTACCAACCTGGCCTACAAGAATATTTCGTTCAACCTGCTCTTTGAGACCCTCCAGGGCGGCGATTTCTACGAAGGTACCCGCGGCGTACTGGTCAACTTCGGTACCTACGGCGACGTGGGCCATGAGGTAACCCTCAGCCAGGACATGTACACCTACGCCGGTCAGCTCATTCCGGCGGGAAGTACCGTGCGCGGCAACGTGGCCGACTACGGCGGGGGCCCCGTGCTGCTGGAGCAGTCGTTCTACACCTCCATCGGCGGGCACTCCGGGCAGTTGGCCGAGCAGTTTGTGCGGGACGGAAGCTGGACCCGCGTCCGGGAGATCTCACTAGGCTACAGCCTCAACTCAAGTACCTTCCGCCAAAAAACGAAGCTGCAGTCCATCGACTTCACCATCACGGGACGTAACCCGTTTCTGTGGACGAAGATCGTCGGCATTGATCCCGATAGCAACGTGTCGGGCGTAGGCAACGCCCGCGGCGTGGATTATTTCAACAACCCCAATACCAAGTCGCTGGTCTTCAGCCTGCGCATCAACTACTAATTTTCTAATTGATCTACCATGAGAAAACTATATAAGCCCGCCCTGGCGCTACTGCTGAGCCTATCGCTGAGCGCCTGCGAGCGCATCGTGGACGGCCTCAACACCGACCCCAACAACGCCACCGACGCCCCCGCCCGTTACCTCTTTACGGGTACCCAAATCGCCAACATGGCCGCGCAGGAAGGCCTGGCTAGCCGCCTGGCAATCGTCTGGACCGGCTACGGCAAGGGTACTTTTCAGCAGCTAGGTACCTGGTACCTCTACCAGATCACGGCCAATAACTTCGACGACGACTGGAATATTTTCTTTACGGGGGTGAATAAAAATGCCCTCCTGACCATTCAGAAAGCCGAGGAACTCGGCAACCGCAAAATGGCGGGGATCACCAAGATTATCCAGGTCAATGCGCTGGGTACGGCCACGGAACTCTGGGGCGACATCCCTTTTGAAGAAGCGGGCCAAAGCGAAAAGTACCCCAACCCGCGTTTTGAGACGCAGGCCGAGCTCATTCCCAAGCTCGTCGCCCGCCTGGACGAGGCCATCGCCGACCTGGACGCGGGCGTAGGAACCGTAGGGGCCGAAGACGTCCATTTGGCCGGTGACGCCACCAAGTGGAAACAGGTGGCCTTCACCCTCAAAGCCCGACTACTGATGGATATAAAGCAATACGACGCGGCCTTTACCGCCGCCAGCTCCGGCGTAAGTACCTTTGCCAATTCGCTCTACTCGCCGCACGGTACTACGGCCAGCAACAACGAAAACGCCAATTTCAGCTTCCTGACCAACGTGCGGGCGGGTAGTATCACCGGCGAGGATTCCTACAATACCTTCATTCTGAACCCGGCCAACGCCCGCTACCGGGGCAACGCCAAAACCAACGAAACGGCGCGGTTCAAGTTTTACTACCTCGAAAACGGCGTGAACGCACCGGGCGTCATCGAGCCCAACACCTCCACCACCGCTACCGCGCGGGGCTTCTTTGCGCGTGATGCCAGCTTCCCGCTCGTGACCTACCAGGAGAACATCCTCACGCTGGCCGAAACGGCCCTGCGCACCGGCAAAGGCTTTGAGACCGCGCTGGGGTACCTGAACACCTACCGCAACTTCCTGAACGGCGGCGGGTACCTGCACGCCACCTACAAAGTGGCCGGCACCTACCAGTACCTGCCCTACGAAGCCGCCGACTTCGCCGCCGGGGGCATGGAGAATAAGGACGGGATCACGCCTAACGACGCCCTGCTGCGCGAAATCCTGGAAGAGCGCTACGTGACTTTCTACGGGCAGCATACCGGCTGGAACGACGAGCGCCGTACCCGCAAGGAAAGCGTGGGCGTAAAGCTCGCGCCCAACAACGGCAGCCAGTTGCCCTGGCGCTTTATTTATTCGCAAAACGAGCTAAATTCCAACGCCAACAGCCCCAACCCGGTACCGGGCCTGTTCGACTCAATAGCGATTTACCAATAAAGTACCCCAGGCTGGCCGGGAGGTACCTGGGGGTACTTTTCGGCCAGCCCGTATTTTTGAAAGTACCTTTAAGGTACCTTTTCTTGCTCCATTTTTTGGTTTCACGGATGCTCAAGCAAACGTTCATTTTTATACAAACAATGAAAACCTTCTCTACGCTCGTTTGCCTCACCTTGCTCTGTTTTCGGCTCGAGGCGCAGTCGTTTTCGTCCCAGGAAATCAGCGCGCTGAAAAAGCAGGCCCGGCAAGTCACTATTGTGAAAGACAAGTGGGGGATACCGCACGTGTACGCCAAAACGGACGCGGGCGCGGTGTTCGGGATGATGTACGTGCAGTGCGAGGAATTTTTCGAGAAAGTAGAAAGTACCCTCATCAGCAGGCTGGGCCGCCAGGCCGAAGTAGAAGGCGAAGCAGCGCTCTACAAGGACCTCTGGACCCGCATGTACATCGACTCCAGCAAGGCCATTGGCCTGTACGAGCAGTCGCCGCGCTGGCTACAAAAGCTGTGCGACGCCTACGCCGATGGCATCAATTTTTACATGATCTCCCATCCCGAGAAAAAGCCCAAGCTCATTCAGCGGGTGCAGCCCTGGATGGTCCTGATGAACAACGTCCCGGCCCTGGCGGGCAGCAACATCGACGAAGACGAATTTGTGAAGTTTTACGGCAAAGACGCCCGGCTCTCCCTCTCCTACCGCCCAGGGTACCTGGCCGAAGACCCGCGCGAGCCCGCCGGGTCCAACGGCTGGGCGCTGAGCCCCGCGCGCACCCAAAGCAAAAACGCCATGCTGCTCATCAACCCGCACTCGGAGTTTTACGGGCGCATCGAGATTCAGGTCGTGAGCAAGCAGGGCCTCAACGCCTACGGCGCGCCTTTTCTGGGGCAGTTCAATATCTTCCAGGGCTTCAATGAATATTGCGGCTGGATGCACCCGGTGTCACTTTCCGACGCCAAGGACCTCTACACCGAGCAGGTCGAGCAGCAGGATGGCCGGTACTTTTACCGTTACAACGGCAGCCTGCGCCCCGTGGATAGTACCCGCATTACGCTACAATACAAAAAAGGAAACGAATTACTTAGCAAAACCTTCACCACCTACCGCACGCACCACGGCCCGGTGGTGTCGGCCTACGATAAAAAATGGATTACGCTCAAAACCCTCGACGACCCGAACATCGACCTGCTGGCCATGCACTGGCAGAAAATGAAGGCCCGCAACCTGAAGGAATTCAAGGCCTCGATGGATACGCGCGTCATGACCGGCAGTAACGTCATCTACGCCGACCGCGCCGGGAACATTGGCTACTGGCACGGCAACTTCGTGCCGCAGAAAGATCCGGCACTCGACTGGAAACGGGCCGTGGATGGCAGCACCGACGCCACCGAGTGGAAAGGTACCTACGCGCTCGACGACCTGCCGCACTACCTCAACCCCGCCAACGGCTGGCTCCAAAACTGCAACTCCACCATTCTGTACGGCACGGGTACCTTTGACTCCACCATGTACCGCACCAAGCCTACCTACATGCTGCCCGACGGGCAAACGCCCCGGGCCGACGGAGCCATCCGGGTGCTTTCCCAACTTCAGAACGCCACCCTCGACGACGTCATTGCGGCCGCGCACGATAAGTACCTGGCTGGTGGCGAACGCCACGTACCCGCACTGCTGGCCGCCTACGCAGCCCTGCCGTCGCCCTCCACCCATCTGGCCGGTCCCATCCAGACTCTCCGCGCCTGGAACTACCAAACCGACACCGGCTCGGTAGCTACCACGCTGGCTACGCTTTGGGTCGAAAAGATGATCCCGCTCAACCTGGCTCGCCTGCAAAAGCCCTACACCAACGAGGAGCGCTACTCCATTACCAACGGCGCGAAGCTAACCGTCGATTTTGTAACCCCCGAAAAACAGGTCGAGACCCTGGCGCAGGTCGTGGCGGAGCTGGAGAAAAACTTCGGTACCTGGCAGGTACCTTGGGGGCAACTCAACCGCTTCCAGCGCCCGGCCGAGGGCGAGCCGTTTAGCGACGACAAACCCAGCTGGGGGCTGCCCGCCACGCCGGGCTTTATGGGCTCGCTCAACGCCTACGTGAGCCGCCCTGCCCCCGGTACCCACCGGCGCTACGGAGCCACGGGCAACACCTTCGTGGCCGTGGTGGATTTTGGCAAAAAGCTACGGGGCAAGTCCATCCTGACCGGCGGTGCCAGCACCGACCCGGCCTCGCCCCACTTTACCGACCAGGTCGAGGGCTACATTCAGGGTACTTACAAAGACATTTTATTCTATAAAAAAGACGTCCTGAGAAACGCCGAGAAAACCTATCATCCGGGCGACTAATCAACGCCAAGTACCCTACCAAAGGTACCTAAAGAGGTACTTCGCGTATTGATTCTTTCTTACCAAAAAGAGCTAACTATGAACCGAAGAGACTTTGTGCGCCTGTCGGGCGTGGGCCTGGGAGCTGCGATGCTTCCCGACACCTGGGCTGCCGGGAAGCCGGTACCCGCCGCCGAGCTGCTGAACCCCGGCCTCGACCCCGCCGCCAAGAAAATCCTGGCCGACGTAGCCCTCAACACCGCCAAAAGCCGGGGTGCCACCTACGCCGACGTACGGATTGGCAGGTACCTGCGGCAGTACTTTTTCACGCGCGAAACCAAGGTCGAAAACATCGTCAACTCGGAGTCGTACGGCGTGGGGATTCGGGTCATTGCCGATGGTACCTGGGGCTTTGCCGCCACCAACCAGGTGACGAAGGAAGGCATCGCCCGCTGCGCCGAACGGGCCGTGGCCCTTGCCAAGGCCAACGCCGAGATCCAGACCGAGCCCGTAGTACTGGCCCCGCAGAAGGGCGTGGGCGTAGTGAGTTGGAAAACGCCCATTCAAAAAAATGCCTTTGAAATTCCGGTCAAAGAGAAGGTCGACCTGCTCATGAAAGTAAATAATAGTGCCCTGCAAAACGGGGCCGCTTTCGTCACCTCCAACCTCTTCTTCGTCAACGAACAGAAGTACTTTGCCTCCTCCGACGGCTCCTACATCGACCAAGACATCCACCGCCTCTGGCCTACCTTCACGGTGACGGCCATCGACAAAGCCGCCGGGCGGTTCAAGTCGCGCGATGCCCTGAGTGCGCCCATCGGCATGGGCTACGAGTACCTCGACGGCCTGGCTTCCGAAAAGCACTCGGTGATGGGGTATCCTACCGTGTACCGCTACTCCTACGACATGGTCGAAGACGCCATCCTGGCCGCCAAACAAGCCAAAGACAAACTCAAGGCGCGCTCGGTACCGGCGGGCAAGTACGACATGATCCTGGACCCCTCCAACCTGGGCCTGACCATCCACGAGTCGGTGGGCCACCCGCTGGAGCTCGACCGCGTGCTGGGCTACGAGGCCAACCTGGCCGGTACCAGCTTTGCGACCCTCGACAAGTGGCGTTCCAAAAACTTTCAGTACGGCAGCAACATGGTCAACTTCGTGGCCGACAAAACCCAGCCCCACACCATGGCCGCCGTGGGCTTCGACGACGAAGGGGTACCTTGCAAGGAGTGGAATTTGGTCAAAGACGGCATCCTGGTCAACTACCAGGCCACGCGCGACCAGGTCCATATTCTGGGCGAAACGGCCTCGCACGGTTGTAGCTTTGCCGACAGCTGGGACTCGGTACAATTTCAGCGGATGCCCAACGTATCGCTGCGGCCCAGTCCCGACAAGTACAGCATCACCGACATGATCCGGGACGTCGAGAAGGGGATCTACATCCTGGGGCGGGGCTCCTCGTCCATTGACCAGCAGCGCTACAACTTCCAGTTCAGCGGGCAGCTTTTTTACGAGATCAAAAACGGCGAGATCGTGGGAATGCTCGACGACGTGGCCTACCAGTCCAATACCCAGGAGTTCTGGAATTCCTGCGCCCGCATCTGCGACCAGGACGACTACCGGCTCTTTGGTACGTTTTTCGACGGCAAGGGGCAACCCGGCCAGGCCAGCGCCGTGTCGCACGGCTGCCCCACCACCCGTTTTAATGGCGTGAATGTGATTAATACAGGACGAAAAATCTGAGCATACGATGGTGATCTTAACCCCGGACGAAGCCAAAAAAATCATCGACAAAGTACTTTCGTACTCGCAGGCCGACGAGCTGAGCGTGGAGCTAACCGGCAGCCGCACGGGCAACATCCGCTTTGCCCGCAACACCGTCTCCACGAGCGGCGAAACCGAAAATCTTTCGCTCTCAGTCACGGCTATTTTTGGTAAAAAAATCGGTACCGCTACGGTCAATGAGCTGGACGACGCCTCACTCGAAAAAACCGTACGCCGGGCGGAGGAAGTAGCCCGCCTAGCCCCCGACAACCCCGAGTACCTTCCCCTGCTGGGCCCGCAAAAGTACCTAGAAAGCCAGGGGTACCTGGACACCACCGCCCGCCTGGAGGCCCGGCAACGGGCCCGGTTGGCCGTCGAGAGCATTCGTCCTTCGCGCGAAAAGAAGCTGTCGGCGGCAGGCTACCAGGAAGACTCCGCCGGGTTCCAGGCCATCGGCAACAGCCGGGGGCTCTTTGGCTACTATCCCAGTACCTCGGTCAATTTCTCGGTGACGATCCGGACCGACGACGGCACCGGCTCGGGCTACGCCGCGGCCGACTACAACGACGTAGCCCAGCTCAATACCCGCGCCGCCACGGAGGTGGCCATTCAGAAAGCGCTGGCCTCCCAAAACGCCCGGGCTATGGAACCCGGCAAATACACGGTCATTCTGGAACCGATGGCCGCCGGAGAATTAGTGCAGTTTATGGTGCGCGCCATGGACGCCCGCAACGCCGACGAAGGCCGGAGCTTTCTGAGCAAAAAGGGCGGAGGTACCCGGCTGGGCGAAAAGCTGCTCGACGAACGGGTCACGATTTACTCCGACCCGCAAGACCCTGACATCCCCGCTTCGCCCTTCAGCTCCGACGGCCTGCCGCAACAGAAGGTAGTCTGGTTCGACAAGGGCGTGGTTAAAAATGTATCCTGCTCGCGCTACTGGGCCGCGCAGAAGGGCCTGGCGCCCCTACCCCAGCCCAGCGGCTTTCGGATGGACGGCGGCGATGCCTCCCTGGCCGAGCTCATCAAAAGTACCGAGCGGGGCATCCTCGTCACGCGCTTCTGGTACACCCGCTGGCTCGACCCGCAGACGCTGCTCTACACGGGCCTCACCCGCGATGGTACCTTTTACATCGAAAACGGGCAGATCAAGTACCCCGTCAAGAACTTCCGCTTCAACGAAAGTCCGGTGATTATGCTCAACAACCTGGAGGCGATCGGGAAGCCCGTACGGACGCGCGGCAGCATGGTACCTCCGCTAAAAATTCGGGATTTTACCTTTTCCAGCCTTTCGGATGCGGTATAGATCGCGTATTTTGTGGAAAAATTCGTTTTACACGTATTTTTTTTACCAACCATAACTCTTTTTTTCTCCTCATTTCAGTACATGATGCGCTTTTTGAGACAAACCTTTACACTCTTTTTGCTGCTGGGGTTCACAACCGTCCGGGCCCAAACGCTCCCTTCGCCCAAAGAACACTTTGGCTTCACCATTGGCGACAACTACCACCTGGCTACCTTCACCCAAACCGAAGCGTACTTCCAGAAGCTCGCCGCGGCCTCCGACCGCATGGAGCTCACCGTGATCGGGCAGACCGAGGAAGGCCGTAACCAGTACATGTTCATTGTGTCTTCGCCCGAGAACCTCAAAAAGCGGGCCCGCTACCAGGAGATTTCCCAAAAAATGGCCCGGGCCGAAGGCCTGACCGACGCCGAGGCCAAAGCCCTGGCGGCGGAAGGAAAAGCCGTAGTATGGATCGACGGGGGACTGCACGCCACCGAGACGGTAGGTACCCACCAGCTCATCGAAACGGCCTGGCAGCTCGCTAGCCGGAAGGACCCCGAAACGCTGAACATCCTGGACAATGTCATCATTCTGCTCACGCACGCCAACCCCGACGGCCAGGAGCTGGTGAGCAACTGGTACATGCGCGAAAAAACACCCGAAAAGCGCAGCCTCGACCACCTGCCTAAGCTGTACCAAAAGTACATTGGCCACGACAACAACCGCGATTTCTACATCATGAACATGAAGGAGTCGCAGAACATGGGGCGTCAGCTTTTTGTAGAATGGCTGCCGCAAATCATGTACAACCACCACCAGCGCGGCCCGGCGGGCTCGGTGCTGGCGGGGCCACCCTACCGCGACCCCTTCAACTACGTCTTCGATCCGCTGATGGTGACGGGCATCGACGCCGTGGGCGCGGCCATGTACAACCGCCTCAACGTGGAGAACAAGCCCGGTTTTACCCGCCTGACGGGCTCCACCTTCTCGACCTGGTACAACGGCGGCCTGCGTACGACCACGCACTTCCACAACATGATCGGCCTGCTCACCGAGATCATCGGTAGCCCCACGCCCGAGGAAATTCCGCTGGTACCGCAGCGCCTGATTCCCAACAACAACACGCCCAACCCCGCCACGCCCCAGAAGTGGTACTTCCAGCAGTCGATCGACTACTCGCTTTCGCTCAACTGGGCCGTGCTCAACTACGCCGCCCGCCACCGCGACGAGTTATTGTACAACATCTACCACATGGGCAAGAGCTCCATCGAGCGGGGCAGCAAAGACTACTGGACGCCCTACCCCAGCCGAATCGACGCCATTACGGAGTCCATCAAGAAGGCCAGCCCGGCAGGGGGGCGGGCTAGCGCGGCTCCGGCGCTGAGCCACTACGAGGCCGTGCTCAGAGAGCCTTCACTGCGCGACGCGCGCGGGTATATCCTTCCGGCCAGCCAGGCCGACTTTCCCACGGCCGTCAAGTTTGTAAATGCGCTCATCAAGACCGGTATCCTGGTACATAAAGCGACCTCCGACTTCAGCGTAGACAACAAAACCTACCCGGCGGGCTCGTATATCGTCAAAACCAACCAGGCCTTCCGCCCGCACGTACTGGATATGTTCGAGCCGCAGGACTACCCCAACGACTTCCTGTACCCCGACGGTCCGCCCGTGCGCCCCTACGACGCCGCCGGGTGGACGCTCGCCTACCAGATGGGCGTGCAGTTTGACCGCGTCCTGACGGACTTCACCGGCCCCTTCGAGCGGGTACCGTACGGCGAATTGCAGGTACCTAAGGCGGCCAGCCCTGCCAAGGCTACGGCGGGTTACGAGCTCAGTGCCCGCACCAACGATTCCTTCCTGGCCGTCAACGACCTGCTGGCCGCCGGGCTGGAGGTATACCGCATCACGGCCGCCGGAAGCGGCCAAGGTACCTTCTTCGTGCCCGCTTCGGCCAAGGCCAAAACCATCGTGGACAAAGTAGCGCAGGAGCGCGGCCTCACGGTAACGGCGGCCCCTAAACGCCCCGCAGCCACCGACCTGACGAAGCTCTCGCCCCGGCGGATCGCCCTCTGGGATACCTACGGCGGCTCCATGCCCTCAGGCTGGGTACGTTGGATTATGGAGCAGTACCACTTCCCCTTCGACGTTATTTTTGCCAAGGACATCGACGCCGGTGAGCTGCGCAAGAAGTACGACGCCATCGTGTTCGTGACGCGGGCCATCCCGGCTGCCAGCGGCCCTTCCGAGTCGGGTGGCTACTACGGTCGGCGTCCGCCCCAGCTGGAAGAAATTCCGGCTGAGTACCACGCCACGCTGGGTAGCATCACGGCGGAGAAATCCATTCCTGAGCTCCGGAAATTTCTGGAAGCCGGAGGTACCATCCTGACCATCGGGAGCAGTGCCAACCTGGCCTACCACCTGAACCTGCCGGTCCGTAACGCGCTGGTAGAAATGACCCGCAGCGGCGTAGACCGCCCACTCCCCGGCGAGAAGTACTACATTCCGGGCAGTATTTTGCGGGTGGCCGTCGACTCGTCGCAGCGCGCTACTTGGGGCATGAACGGCCAAACCGACGTGTACTTCGACGCCAGTCCGGTGTTTACGCTCGCACCCGACGCCCTCGCCCGGGGTACTTTGAAGCCCCTGATGTGGTTCCCCAACGACAAGCCCCTGCGCAGCGGCTGGGCCTGGGGACAAGCCTACCTGCAAGGTGGCGTCACGGCCTTCGAGGCCACGGTGGGCTCCGGAAAGCTGCTGGTCTACGGGCCGGAGATCACCTTCCGCGCCCAGGCGCACGGTACCTTTAAGCTCCTTTTCAACCAACTGTACAGTACCCGCTAACGACCCTACTCCGGTACCTGGCTCACCAGGTACCGGTTTCTTTTTTGATGTGCTCTGTACCCCGGCGTCGCCGACGCCCTGCTATTGCTTTGTCCAATCTTTATCCCAATTTTCCTAAAAAATGAAAAAAACAATACTCCTCCTGTGGGCGTTGGCCGCCGGTACTTTGAGCCTGGCCCAGGAACGCTCCGCCCGAACCCCCTCCCTGGAAGAACAGGTAGCCGCTCTCCAACGGGAGCTGGAAGGCATGCGGCATACCTTTGATAACCTCGATAAAGCCGTCGACGACGTACGCTGGCACCAGCGACTGGGTGACGTAGCCTACGTGGATAAGGTCATCATCACGGGCCCGCCACCCGCCGTGGTGCGCAACCCCACCGGGCAGGGAGCCAAAAATCCCGTGCGTTTTTCGTCCTACGTGTTTATTCCTTCCAACCTCGACCCCAAGAAAAAGTACCCCCTGCTGGTGCTGCCCC
The DNA here is from genome assembly GCF_014202275.1 of Rhabdobacter roseus. GTDB lineage: Bacteria > Bacteroidota > Bacteroidia > Cytophagales > Spirosomataceae > Rhabdobacter > Rhabdobacter roseus. Next base: position 841,939 of record NZ_JACHGF010000003.1, read on the forward strand.
ACGGCGGCGTGCATAGCAACTTCAATACCGCCTACGCGCACATTATTCGGGAGCTGATTGCGCAGGAATACGTGGTGGTGGCCCCCGAGTACCGGGGTAGTACGGGCTACGGCGGGGGCTTTTACCGCCTCATCGACTACGGCGGGCTGGAGGTAGAAGACACCAAAGCCAGCCGCGACTACATGCTCAAAAACTACGATTTTGTGGACAAAGACCGGGTTGGCATTCTGGGCTGGAGCCACGGTGGCATGATTACCCTGCTCAACCTCTTCGATCATCCCGACGACTACAAGGTAGGCTACGCCGGGGTACCCGTAAGCGACCTCGTGGCCCGCATGGGCTACAAAACCCAGGGCTACCGCGACATGTACTCGGCCGACTACCACATGGGCAAGTCGGCCTACGAAAACGTGAACGAGTACCGCCGCCGCTCCCCGGCCTGGAATACCCATAAACTCAAAACGCCCCTGCTGGTGCATACCAACACCATCGACGAGGACGTCAACGTGCTGGAAGTGGAGCACCTGATCAAGGCCCTGAAGGCCGACGGCAAAAAATTTGAATACGAAATTTACAAGGACGTACCCGGTGGCCACACCTTCGACCGCATCGACAACTTCGGGGCCAAGGAAATTCGCCTAAAGGTATATACCTTTCTGGCCCAGTACCTCAAGCCCAATAAGTCTTTTAAAAACGTAAACGAACTCAACGCCGCCGGGTACTTTCCGCGGTAGCCTTAACCATTCCTACCCATGCGCCGCCCTTTTGTTCTCTTTCTAAGTACCCTGCTGCTTCCTCTTTCGCTGGCCCACGCCCAACAAACCCTCCAGATGAAGGGGCTGAAACAGCCCGTGGAGGTGATCCGCGACCAGTGGGGTATTTCGCACATCTACGCCCAGAACGAGCACGACTTGTTTTTTGCCCAGGGGTACGTAGCCGCCACCGACCGCCTTTTTCAGCTGGAGCTGTGGCGGCGGCAGGCTACCGGTACCGTGGCCGAGCTGCTGGGCCCCGGTGAGCTGAAACGCGACCTGGGTACCCGGCTTTTTATGTTTCGGGAAAACCGGGAGCAGGAAATGGCGCACTACCACCCGCGGGGCAAGAGCATCATCACGGCCTACGTGGCGGGCATCAACGCCCGGGTGGCGGAGATGCGCCAGGACACGGCCCGACTCCCGCTGGAATTCAAGCTCCTGCAAACGCTGCCCGGCTTCTGGACGCCCGACGTCGTGATTAGTCGGCACCAGGGACTTATTTCCAACCTGACGAGCGAGCTCAACATCGGCCGGCAGGTGCATTTGCTGGGTGAGGAAAAAACGCGGGAGCTCAACTGGTTTCATCCTACCTACGCCCCGGAGAAGGACCCCAAGCTGACGCTGGAAAAGGGCGTAGAGGGGGCGGCGCTCTTCCAGGATATTCTCGAACTCTACTCAGCCTTTCGCAGTCCGGTGCGGTTTCGGAAAGAGGATAAATCGACGGGGGAGGTTTTTGATTTTCAGGAATGGTACGCCACCGAAAAGGAGTACGTGGGCTCCAACAACTGGGTCCTGAGCGGCCAGTATACCCAAAGTGGCTTCCCGATGCTGGCCAACGACCCCCACCGCACCCAAACCACCCCTTCGCTGCGCTACTGGGTACACCTCAACGCCCCCGGCTGGAACGTCGTCGGAGCCGGGGAGCCTACCCTGCCGGGCGTGTCGGTGGGGCACAACGAGTACGGCGCCTGGGGCATCACCATCTATAGTACCGACAACGAAGACCTGTACGTCTACGACACCAACCCCGACAATCCTGGGCAGTACCACTACCAGGGAAAATGGGTAAGCATGACAACTCTCACCGACACCATTCCGGTAAAAGGACAAGTACCCTACGTAGCGACCCTGAAGTACACCCGCCACGGGCCGGTGGTTTTTGAAGATACCCAAAACCACAAAGCCTACGCCGTACGGGCGGGCTGGCGCGAAGTAGGCTGCTCGCCCTACCTGGCCAGCCTCCGCATGAACCAGGCCAAAAGCTGGGAAGAATTTCGCGAGGCCTGCTCCTACAGCCGTCTGCCGGGCCTCAACATGGTCTGGGCCGACCGCCGGGGCCACATTGGCTGGCAGGTGGTGGGGCTGGCACCGGTGCGTCCCAACTGGTCGGGGCTGGTGCCGGTACCCGGCGACGGGCGCTTTGAGTGGGCGGGGTACCTGCCCATCAAGCAGCTCCCCCACGTAGCCAACCCGGCCAAGGGTTTCTGGGCTACGGCCAACAACAACCAGATCACCGCCGACTTCCCCCACCGCAACGCCATCGGCTGGGAGTGGTCGAGCCCCTACCGGGCGCAACGCATCGAGGAGGTACTTTCGGCGGGGCAGCGGCTCAACCTCCAGGATTTTGCCCGCCTCCAGGCCGACTACCTCTCCGTACCCGCCCGCACGCTGGTACCGATGCTGCTGGCGCAGGTCGCACCCCAAACCGACGCCGAGCGCGAGGCCCTGGACTGGCTCCGCAGCTGGGACTACCAGTTGCATCCCGACGCGCGGGCGGCCACCGTCTACGCCGAATGGGAAAACCAGCTCAAGCGGGCCCTGTACGAGCGCGTCGTACCCCAAAACGCCCGCACCCACCTGCGCGCGCTTTCCACCAAGGTACTTCTGGACTACGTCATTACCCCGCCGGCCTCCCTGGGTACCCAGCCCCTCGCCCAGCGCGACGAGCTCCTTAAAAGTACTTTCCAAAGTACCCTCTCCGCCCTGGCCAGCCGCCTGGGGAAGGACCGCAGCCGCTGGACCTACGGGCAGGCCGCCAACAAGCACATTACCATCAAGCACGCCTTCAGCGACTGGGTGGACGAAGGTACCCGCCAGCACCTCGACCTGGGGCCGGTCCCGCGGGGCGGCTACGGCGAGACCGTCAACAACACCGGCAATACGCCCAACCAAACCCACGGCGCCTCTTTCCGCATCCTGGTCGATACCGAAAACTGGGACAAAACGCTGGGCATCAACAGTCCGGGTCAATCGGCCGACCCCGCCGACCCGCACTACCGCGACTTGTTTGAGCTCTGGGCCAAGAATCAGTACTTCCCGGTGTATTTTTCCAAAGAAAAAATCAAAGCCGTGGCCGACCGTACCTGGATTTTACAACCCTAACTACCCCTTCCATGCGCTTTTCTTTTTTCAAAAAGGTACTTTTCACCGGCCTGGGTACGTTGGCGTTTTTGTGGGCCCAGGGGCAGGCAACCGTTACCGACCCGGCCTACATCCGGGATTTTCTCCGACGGGTATCCGCCGAGAGCGGCGCGCCGGGCGTATCGGCGGCGGTAGCCGTGGGCGGTCAACTCATTTTTTCGGACGGTATCGGCTACGCCGACCTGGACAACCTAATTCCGCAGACGGGCAAAACCGTGCACAACATCGGCTCGGTATCCAAGGCCGAAGCCGTGGTCGCCATCATGCAGCTGGAAGAAAAAGGACTCCTGAGCCTGGACGACGAAATCCAGAAGTACCTGCCCTACATGCCCCGGAAGCAGAAACCCGTCACGATCCGGCACCTGCTCACGCACACCTCGGGCATCCGGCACTACGCCACGCAGGACAACGAGGCCTTTGGTACCAAGCGCATGCGCCCCTACGACACCTTCGAGGAAGCCACGACGCTCTTTCGCGACGACCCGCTGCTCTTCGAGCCGGGTGCTTACTACCACTACTCTTCCTTCGCCTGCAACCTCATGCACGGCATCGTAGAGAAAGTATCCGGTTTGGATTTTGAAGAGTACATGAAGCGGCACGTATGGCTACCCGCGGGGATGCTCACCAGCAGTTTCGACGTACCGGCGCGCCTCGTGCCCCACCGGGGCAAAGGCTACGTGCGGGCCGCCAACGGGATACTGATCAACGCACCCTACGAAGACGTCAGCTACAAGTACGCCGGGGGTGGCATCATCTCTACGGCCGAGGATATGGTCAAGCTGGGCGTGGCGCTCAACCGCGGACTCCTGCTCAAACCCGCCACCCTCAAAAAAATGACGACGCCCTACTTCAACAAGTACGAGAAAGCGTTCCGGGGTACTTCCAACCCTACCCAGGTACCCCAGTGGCAGGGATTGGTGTGGTTTGTGGGGCAAGACCAGCGGGGGCGCAGCTGGTACGGCCACAGCGGTACGGTAAAAGGTACCCGCTGTTTTCTGATCAATTTCCCCGCCGAGGCCGTCGTGGTGGCCATCCAGGCCAACATCGGTAGCATTGCTATTGACGAGTACGCCCTCGCCCTGGCCCAGCTCATCCTGGCGGACCTGACCCCGGTAAGTACCTCTAAGTAAAGTAGTTGAAAGTACCCTTAAGGCTAAAAAAAAGCGTACACAGGCAACCCGCCTTCTTTTTATAAAAAAGGATATTTGCGCGAATTGCGCCATTTCTCCCCGCTCATTCATTATAAAAGCAGACTTTCCCCCTTATTAGTACAGGGCGGGAAGTCTGCTGTTGTTTTTGAAGGTACCCCGGCCTTATCTTTATAGCTTGTATTCGTTTTTTTCTTTACTCCTTTACCCTTATGATCCGAATTCCTGTAGCGGCCATTGCGCGAAAATTCTCCCTGGTACTTTGCCTGCTGGCGGTAGGTGTTTCCACGGGTTTTGGTCAAACCAAGAACAAACAACCGCTGGTAGTCTTCGTGGCCGGTGACCACGAGTACAGCGGCGAACAAACGCTCCCGCTCATTGCGGCCGAGCTGGAACGAAACTACGGCTTCCGTACCCGCGTAATCACTTCTTCGCCCAACCAGAACGCCGAAACCAATATTCCCGGCCTGGAGGTACTTCGCGAGGCCGACCTCGCCATCTTTTTTCTGCGGTGGCGGCAGCTTCCTCCCGAGCAGCTCCAGTACATCGACGAGTACCTCAACTCCGGCAAACCCGTCATGGGCTTCCGGACGTCCACGCACGCCTTCAACTACCCCAAGGGCCACGCCTCCGAAGCCTGGAACGCCTTCGGTGAGCGCGCCTTTGGTTCGCCTCCCGGCTGGGGTAAAGCAGGCCACACGCACTACGGCCACGAAAGTACCACCGACGTCAGCGTCATGGCCAACGCCGCCAAACACCCCATCCTAACGGGCGTCAAGCCCGCTTTCCACGTACCTTCCTGGCTCTACCACGTCCGGCCCGACTACCCCCCTACAGACGCCACGCTGCTGCTGATGGGCAAGTCGGTGAACCCCGACAAGGCCGCCATCGAGAACCCCGTAGCCTGGACCTGGACCAACAAAGCCGGGGCGAAGGTGTTTTTTACCACCCTGGGCCACCCCGAAGATTTTCAGGAAGAAGGCCTCCAGCGGCTCACCGTCAACGCCATCCACTGGCTGCTAGCCAAGCCCGTCCCCAAAAAATGGAAGGGCAAAATTGACATCCAGGTACCTTATCGAGGGATTGTGAAGTAACCATTGGGCAGGTACTTTTTGGCGGGTACTTGAGGTACTTTTTCGTATCCGCCGGCAAGTACCTACCGTTTTATGCTACGAAAAGGAAGCGCTTGCGAAGGTACCTTGTCCGGGTTTGGGCTTTAAAAGTACGTCTGTTAAGTTGTTGATGTCTATTCCTTTTAAAACATCTAAACAGGTTACGGATTCGTTAATTATCAGACTAAAGCGAAAAACATGATGTCCAGACACGTGCTCATACAACAGACCATAGATAATCTGTCTAAGCTTCCTGACCAAAATGTAAAGGAAGTATCCGACTTCGCCGAATTTTTGGTAAGTAAGCTAGAAGATAGGCTTCTAACGGAAGGGATTCAGCAATTGGTTACTAAGTCTCAATCATTCCAATTTTTGGAAGAGGAGGAAGATCTCTATACAGAGGCTGACTTAAAAGAAAAGTATACGTGAAAAAAGGGGATATTGTACTGATACCATTTCCTTTTACGGACTTAACGGGCCAAAAGAAACGACCTGCTCTGGTTTTAGTTACTACCAGCACTGATATTACAGTGGCCTTCATCACTTCTCAAGTAAAGTGGCAGGAAGAGTACGATTTAAAACTTGACCCAAACCCTGAAAATGGGTTAAAGAAAGCCTCTCTTGTCCGACTCAGCAAAATAGCCACTCTTGATCATGACCTGGTAATTGGTAGGCTAGGTACTTTACCTGCAAGGGATACAGATCTCTTAAATAAAAAATTAATCAAGTTATTTAAGCTCGATACATAGAAGGAAAATAGCCCCTCTTAAATATCCGAGGTATTATAATAAGCCTTTCCGTTTTACTCGGACTGACCAGATGGCCGTTGTACTTCTTTTTCACATGAGTTGCGAAAGTAAAAAGTGAATGATGTAGCCTAAAAAGTACCCCGCCGCCAGGCCCCGACAGAGCCGGATGGTTGGGTGCAGGTACCCTTGTATATTTCGACCCTCCAAATAATGAAACTAAACCCTATGAAAAAAAGTATCCATGGATTGCTCATCGTGGCTTGTGTGGCAATCGTTGCGTTCACGGCTTTCCAGTTTAGCCAATCCGAAACCCTGAAACTGAAAAAAGGTGCTCGTATCGCGCTGATTGGCAATAACCTGGGTTCGCGCATGATGAACTACGGCCACTTTGAAACCGAAATGCAGGTAAGGTACCCCGACAGCCTGCTGTTCATCCGCAACATGTGCGACGGCGGCGATACGCCCGGTTTCCGGCCCCACGCCAGCCGCAACTCGCCCTGGGCTTTTCCGGGAGCCGAAAAATTCCAGACCGAGTACGCCACGCCCTCGGGCAGCGAGGGGCACTTCGAAAACCCCGACCAGTGGCTCACCCGCCTCCAGACCGACATCATCATTGCTTTCTTTGGCTACAACGAATCATTTCAGGGCCAGGCAGGCCTGGAAAACTACAAAGCCGAGCTCGACGCTTTTGTCAAATACACGCTGAGCCAAACCTACAACGGAACTACCCCCCCGCAGCTGGCGCTGGTGTCGCCCATTGCCTTTCAGGATTTGTCCGGCAAGTACGACCTGCCCAACGGGAAGAAGGAAAACGAAAACCTGGCGATGTACACCAAAGCCATGAAGGAGGTAGCCGAGCAAAATCAGGTACTTTTTGTGGATGCCTTTGCGCCTTCTCAAAAGTGGTACGCGGCCAGCAAGGAGCCGCTGACCATCGACGGCTTCCAGCTCAACGACGAGGGCTACCAGAAGCTAGGTACTTTGCTAGCCGACCAGATTTTTGGCAAGGCCGCGCCCAAAGCCGAGGCCAAACGCAAACTGATCCGGGAGGCGGTCATGGAGAAAAACTGGATGTGGCACAACGACTTCAAAATCCCGAACGGCGTCCACGCCTACGGCCGCCGCTACAACCCCTTCGGGCCCGACAACTACCCCGCCGAAATAGACAAAATCCGGGAGCTGACCGCCATCCGCGACAACGCGATTTGGCTGGCCGCCTCGCAGGGCAAGAAAATGGACCTGGCTTCCGCCGACGAAAATACCCCCCAGCTTCCGCCGGTGAAGACCAATTACAATCCCGAAAAAAACGGGAGCACGGAGTACCTCTACGGACAGGCGGCGCTCGCCAAGCTGAAAGCCCCCCCCGGCTATAAGATCGAGCTGTTTGCTTCGGAAGAAGATTTTCCGGATCTGGCCAATCCCGTGCAGATGTCCTTTGATAACAAAGGGCGCCTCTGGGTAGCTACCATGCCGAGCTACCCGCACTACCGCCCCGGCGATGCCAAGCCCAACGATAAACTCATTATTCTGGAAGATACCAACGGCGACGGCAAAGCCGACAAGCAAACCGTTTTTGTGGACGGCCTGCACCTGCCGCTGGGTTTTGAGATTGCGCCCGAAGGTGTTTATATCTCGCAGGGTACCAACCTGAAGCTTTATACGGACACCAACGGCGACGACCACGCCGACAAGAGCGAAATCCTGCTGAGTGGCTTCGACGATCACGACACCCACCACAACAGCAGCGCCTTCACGGTAGATCCCTCCGGGGCGATCTACTCGGGCGAGGGAGTCTTTTTACATACCAACGTCGAGACGGCCTACGGGCCCGTGCGCGCTACCAACGGCGGCTTTTACCGCTACGCCCCGCAGCTCCATAAACTTGAGCGCACGGCCCAGCTTTCCATCCCCAATCCCTGGGGCATCGCCTTCGACGACTGGGGCCAGCCTTTCTTTGCCGAAACCTCCAGCCCCGACGTACGCTGGATGATGCCCGGCACGGTACTTCCCCGCTACGGCGAGGCTACGCACAAGTCGGCGCAGCTCATTGAAGAAGCCCACCGGGTGCGGCCTACCTCCGGCCTGGAGTTTGTGTCCAGTCGGCATTTTCCCGACGAACTCCAGGGCGACTTCCTCATCAACAACACCATTGGCTTTCTGGGCATGAAGCAGCATACCCTCAAGGACGACGGCACCGGCTACGTGAGCAAGCACCGGATGGACCTCGTCGTGGGTGACGATCGGAACTTCCGCCCCGTCGACATGGAGTTTGCACCCGACGGCTCGCTCTACTTCATCGACTGGCACAACATCCTGATCGGGCACATGCAGCACAACGCCCGCGACCCCCTCCGCGACCACGTGCACGGCCGCGTGTACCGCATCACCTACCCCGCGCGCCCGCTGGTGACGCCCGCCAAGATCGACGGCGCCAGCATCGAGGTACTTTTGGAAAATCTCAAACTACCCGAGTACCGCACTCGTTACCGCACCCGCCGCGAGCTCCGGGGCCGCAACGTCAGCCAGGTACTTTCCAAGCTAAACACCTGGGTAGCCAAGCTGGACAAAAAAAATCCTAACTACGAGCACCACCTGCTGGAGGCCCTGTGGGTGAGCTGGGGCCTGAACAAGGTAGATCAAAAACTCCTGCGCCAACTCCTCAAGGCTCAGGACTACCGCGCCCGGGCGGCGGCCGTGATGGTAGTGCGCTACACCGGCCACCAGGTACCTGACCAGGCCGACCTGCTCATGCAGGCCGCCCGCGACGACCACGGCCGGGTACGGCTGGCGGCCATCGTGGCGGCCTCCTGGATCGGGAAGGAAAAAGGGCTGCCCATCTTGGCCGAAGCCGCCAAAAAACCGCTGGACGAATGGATGATTTATGCCCACGAAACCGCCGTGGCGCACCTCAACGGCGAGCCCGTGCGCAAGAAAAAAGAGGCCGCCGTAACTTCTACCCTGAAGGGCAAAGAGCTGGAACTCTTCACGCTGGGTAAAACGCTTTACAACAAAGAAGGCTTCTGTGCCACCTGCCACCAGGCCGACGGCACCGGGCTATCGGCTTCGGGCTTTCCGCCGCTTGCCAATACCAAATGGGTGTCGGGCAACGAGGAACGTCTGATCAAAGTTGCTCTCAAAGGGCTGCTCGGACCGCTGGAAGTAAACGGCACCAAGTACGCCGGACAAGTACCCATGACGCCGTTCGGTGGCCTGCTCAACGACCAGGAAATAGCCGCCGTACTGACCTACGTCCGGAATTCCTTCGGCAACAAGGCACCCGCCATCATGCCCGAGCAAGTGAAAAAGGTACGGATCGCGACCGAAAGCAAAAAGGACTTTTATTCGCCCGACCAGCTGCTCCGGGAGCACCCGATGGAGAAGTAAAGTACGGGCTTGCTACCAAAAAAGAACCGCTTCGTGAGCCTGGGCCCGCGAAGCGGTTCTTTTTTGGTCATCATAAAACTACCTCTGGCTTTTTTCAAACGCCGTTTCCTGGCTTTAGGCCATGGTGATCAAAGGCCCGTCGTCGGGTACTTTTAACCCGCCAAACGACTGGAACGAATAGCCCTGATCGCGAAGCTGGGTTTCAAAATCCTGGGTACTTTCTTCCGAAACCGCCACCAGCAAACCTCCGCTCGTTTGGGGGTCGGCGAGGATGTACCGCTGCTGCTCCGTCAGGGCACCTACCTTATGGCCGTAGCTGTGGAGGTTGCGCTTGGTACCGCCGGGAAAACACTGCTGCTCAAGGTAGTAGGGCAACGAAGCCATGACGGGTACTTTCTCCCATTCGAGCACCGCCGCCAGGCCACTGCCCTCGCACATCTCGCCCAGGTGGCCCAGCAGGCCAAAACCCGTCACATCCGTCATCGCCTTCACGCCCTCCATGGCCCCAAAGACCTCCCCCAGTTTGTTTAACGTAACCATGCTCTTCAAAGCCACGGCAGCGTCCTCGGGCCGTAATATTCCTTTTTTCTGAGCCGTGGATAGAATCCCCACGCCCAGGGCTTTGGTCAGGTACAACCGGCAACCAGCCGTAGCCGTTGAGTTTTGTTTCAGGTTCGGAATGGACACCAGGCCGTTTACCGCCAGGCCAAAAACCGGCTCGGGGCAGTCGATGCTGTGGCCACCGGCCAGGGTGATGCCCGCCTCGGCGCAAACCGCCCGCGCCCCTTCCAGTACCTTCTGAGCCACTTCGGGGGGTAGTTTGTCGATGGGCCAGCCCAGGATGGCGATGGCTAGTACGGGTTTGCCGCCCATGGCGTACACATCGCTAATGGCGTTGGCCGAAGCGATGCGCCCAAAGTCGTAGGGATCATCCACAATGGGCATAAAAAAATCGGTGGTCGAGATCAGCGCGCTGCCATTGCCCAGGTCCAACACGGCCGCGTCGTCCCGCTTGTCGTTTCCTACCAGCAGGCGCGGATCGGTCGTTATCGCCAACGGGCTATGCAATATTTTATCCAAAATAGCGGGGCTGATCTTGCACCCGCAGCCCGCGCCGTGCGAGTAGTGGGTGAGCTGAATCGGGATGGTAGTGTCCATGGCTGAGGATTAAGGTTGTTCAATAATGGGAATGGTATTGGCAAAAGTTAAAATTTGGTGGGCGTTGCTCGCCCAATCCGTGCTGTTTATTTCCAGAGAAAGTACCTGATCGGCCTTGCGCCGGGTGAGACCATTGCGGTAGGTTTTGTCGTAATAGACCAGCACCAGCCGGATAAAATCAGCCATGCGGTTTTCGCGAATAGCCGCCAGGGCCTGCTTGGTTTGTAGCGGCCCCAGCCGTTTATGGATGCGCTCGGTACAGGCTACCAAAAAATCTTTATCCAGCTCCCCGTACTCCTCAACCAGCGTACGCACGCGTTGCGCCTCATCCCTCTTTAATTCGATCAGCGTCGCTTTTTTCATTTGGTCCCAGAAAGCGGGCGGAATGGAAAGTCTTCCAATGCTCAGGCTTTCATCCTCCACCCATACTCGCCGCTGCCGGTCCAGCCGCACGAGCTGCTCGGCCAGGTTGTTCTCAAATTGCTCCTGGCTGGGCTGCACCAGGCGGTTCATGGAGCCGTAGGAGGAGCCCTGGTGCTGGGCGAGGTCTTCCAGGTCGATCACCTGCTCGCCCAAGGTCCTGAGCTCATGCAAGAGCTTGGTTTTTCCCGAGCCGGTCATGCCACCCAGGAGCCACAGCGGGTAGGCTTCGGCCAGTTGCTGGCGCACCCAGCGCCGGTACTCTTTGTAGCCGCCCTCGATGAGGTACACCTCAAATCCGTACAGGTCGAGCGCCCAGGCCATGGCCCCGCTCCGCATTCCGCCGCGCCAGCAGTGTACGCCCAGTTTTTTGTCAGGTACCTGGGCCAAGGCCTGCTTGATAAAACCCGACCACTTCGGGCCCGTCAGGTCAAACCCCAGCAGGATAGCCTCCTCGCGCCCTACTTGCTTGTAGGTAGTTCCAACCTGTACTCGTTCGTCGTTGCTAAACAAGGGTAGGTTAAAAGCGCCGGGTACGTGGCCCTGCTCAAATTCCGCCGGTGTCCGGACATCCGCCAGCGGAACGCGGGTACCTAACCGGAAAAAGGCATCTATGGATAGCGATTGGATCATGCGCAGGCTGGTCGGGAAGGTACTTTAACGGCAAGGGGCTGAAAGTAGTAAAAAGCGGGCAAAAAAAATAGCAAAGCCCCGCCGCTTCGGCTTTATGACTAAGGTACCCTGGCCGGTGTCCCCACCGGCCTTAGCTGTCCCGCCCTCTGCTGGGCCGTATTCTCAGGTACCTTTCCATCGCAAGCCGTACTTTATCCGTATATGGGGTTTGAACCAACCACCATAAGGCACGATGAGGGTACTTTTCCTGATGGGCATTCTAATCACAAGCACGGGGTACCTGGCGGGGCAGGTACTTCCACCGGATGAGTGTCACAGCCCGGCGCTTACCGGGCCGCAGCGGCGGGTGGCGCAGGAGCTCTTTCAACACTACCGCCAAAGTACCCCCGCCAACGCCCGGCCGCACGCTACCCGCGTCGCCATCAAGATCCACAACGTACTGACCGCCGACGGCCAGGGCAGCGCCGCCACCTACCTCCCGGAGGTACTTAGGGTACTTAATGAAAAGTTTGCGGCCACGGGCCTGTCGTTTTTTCAGCTGGGAGACGTCAACTACATCCGGAGCGATCGGTACTTCAACCTCCGCATGAGCGACGACGCGGCGCTAACCGCCGCCCACAACGTGCACCACGCCCTGAACCTGTACCTGGTGGGCAACGCCGACAACGCCAACGGCTACGCCTACCCGCCCAGCCTGGACTCCACCCAAAGTACCCGCCACTGGAACAGCGTCTTTGTGGCCGTGGCGCGGGGCAATCCGGTGGCCCAGATTATCCAGGAGGTGATCCCGCACGAGTTGGGGCACTACTTCGGACTGTTGCATACCCACGAGCACGGCCTGCCCGGCAACCTGGACCCGCAAACGCGCGAGTACGTGACGCGCGGCCCCACCGCCAACTGCACCTACGCCGGCGACCAGCTCTGCGATACCCCCGCCGACCCGCATTCGCTGCTTTTCCCGTCGGACTTGCTGCTGGCGAGGGAGCTCTGCTCGTCGGCGTTTTTTTCGGTGCTGGACCCGCTCCGCGAGCTGTACCGCCCCGACGTCACCAACCTGATGTCGTACTACCAGGGCTGCCGCACGGGCTTCACCCCGCAGCAGGCAGAACGAATGCAGTGGGGGTACTCACTCCGCCTCCGCTCCCACCCCGACCCCGCCGAAAGGTACTTCCTCGACGGCCAGTCGCGGCTGCTGGCGCAGCCTACGCAAAGTACCCTCTGCGCCGGAGAAACCACCACGCTGGCGCTCTGGACCTACGGCGATTTTACGCCCGCAAGTACCTACGAGGTACTTTTGAGCCCCGCGGCGGGCGGGGCGGCGCACCGCTTGGCCGGTACCTGGCAGGAAGGCCATCAGCTCCGCTTCCAGGTACCGGCGGACCTTGTAGGGGGCACTTATACGCTCACCGTGAGTGCAGCCAGTCCGGCGGCCAGCAGCAACGCGCTGGCGGTTGCGGTGGCGGGGCGGCCCACCATTGCGCTGGTGCCGGAAGGTACCACCGGCTACGTACTGGAGTCGAGCACTGCTACGAATAACCAGTGGTACCTCGACGGACAGGTACTTCCTGGCGAAACGGGCCCGCGCCTCCGGCCCGCCGGGGCGGGTACTTACACCGTAGCCACCACCCAAGGTACCTGTGGTGCGCGCGCGTCCGAGCCGTTCGTGATCACGGCCACGGATTTGCTCCCGGAGGAGGTACTTCTGCTGCTTTATCCCAATCCCAACGCGGGTACTTTCTGGCTCAAGTACCCCTTTGAGAGCCTCGACGCCACCATCACCATAACCGACCTACGCGGGCAGACCATCTACCAGAGCCAACCGCCCGGGGGTACTTCGGGCTACCTGGTCCAGCTGCCGCGCGCGCCGGGTACCTACCTGCTGCTGCTGCGGGCGGGCGGTACGCACCGGACCGTTCGGTTTGTGATCCAATGATTTGAAAAGGTACCTTGCCAAACCAACAAGAAGGGTTAATTTTGTAGCTACCTGATTTTTGAAAAAACGGGTAGCTCATTTTTTTATACCTCCTAAATCAAGTACCTCTTTGGCAAAGGCAGCGCAGAAAGAAACTCCCCTTAATCGTCAGTATAACCAGATTAAAACCAAGTACCCCGGCGCGCTCCTGCTCTTCCGGGTGGGTGATTTTTACGAAACCTTCGGCGAAGACGCCATCCGGGCGTCGCGCATTCTGGGCATCGTACTTACGCGCCGCAACAACGGCGGGGCGCAGGAAGAGCTGGCGGGTTTTCCGCACCACTCGCTGGATACCTACCTGCCCAAGCTCGTGCGGGCGGGCGAGCGCGTGGCCATTTGTGACCAGCTGGAAGACCCCGCCCAGGCCAAAGGCATCGTGAAGCGCGGCGTGACGGAGCTCGTGACGCCGGGCGTGTCGCTCAACGACAACGTGCTGGACGTGCGCCGCAACAACTACCTGGCGGCGGTACATTTTGGCAAAGACGACCAGCTGGGGCTGGCGTTTCTGGATATTTCGACGGGTGAATTCCTGGCGGCGCAGGGCAGCGCGGCCTACGTGGATAAAATGCTCCAGGGCTTTGTGCCCTCGGAGGTACTTTTTTGCAAGAAAAACAAAGCCGAGTTTGCGCAGCTCTTCGGCGATAAATTCCATACGTTTCAGCTGGAAGACTGGTGCTTCGGCTACGACTTCGGCTACGAGCAGCTCACCACGCACTTCCGTACGGCTACGCTCAAAGGCTTCGGCATCGACATTCTGCCACTGGGCATCTGCGCGGCGGGCGTGATTTTGCACTATTTGCAAGAAACCGAACACAAGCAAATTGGCCACATCAGCCGCATCACGCGGCTGGAAGAGGAGCGGTACGTTTGGCTCGACCGCTTCACGGTGCGCAACCTGGAGCTGGTGTACCCGCAGCAGGAAGGCGGGGTACCTTTGATCCAGATCCTGGACCAGACCGTCACGCCCATGGGTGCGCGCCTGCTGCGCAAGTGGGTGGTGCTGCCCCTCAAAGAAAAAAAGCCCATCGAAGAGCGCCTCAACACGGTGGAGCTGCTGCTGCAACACGACGAACTGCACGAGGTACTTACGCAGCACCTCAAACAGATCGGCGACCTCGAGCGCCTCATTTCTAAGGTAGCCGTGCGGCGGATCAGTCCGCGCGAAATGGGGCAGCTCAAAAAATCGCTCCGGCAGATCGCGCCCATCAAAGAGCTTCTTTCGGCTCAGCTTGGCGAAACGAGCGAAGTACCTACAGGTACCTTGGGGGTACTTCGGAAGTACGCCGACCAGCTCAATACCTGCGCCTACCTGCTGGATAAAATCGAAGCCGAACTCCGCGACGACGCGCCCATTGTGACCAACCAGGGTAACATGATCAAAAGCGGCGTGGACCCCGAGCTCGACGAGCTGCACGGCATTGCTTACGAAGGCAAAGACTACCTCCTGAAGCTCCAGAACCGCGAAATGGCCCAAACGGGCATTCCTTCGCTCAAGATTGCTTATAATAAAGTATTTGGGTACTACCTGGAAGTGACGAACGCGCACAAAAACAAGGTACCCGTGGACTGGATCCGGAAGCAAACCCTGGTGAACGCCGAGCGGTACATCACGCCGGAGCTCAAAGAATACGAGGAGAAAATCCTGAACGCGGAGGATAAGATTTTCGCCATCGAGCAGCGTATCTTCAACGACCTCATCCTGGCCGCCGCCGAGTACGTGGGGGCCATCCAGCAAAACGCCCGCGTGGTGTCGGTGCTGGACGTTCTGGCGTCGTTTGCGACCATTGCCCGAAAAAATAACTACGTGAAGCCCACCATCAGCGAAGGCAAGGAGCTGGATATTAAGGAAGGCCGCCACGCCGTCATTGAGCAGCAACTACCCCTGGGCGAAAGCTACGTACCCAACGACCTGTACCTGGACGACGAAACGCAGCAGATCATCATCATCACCGGGCCCAACATGGCCGGGAAATCGGCCCTGCTCCGCCAAACGGCGCTCATCGTACTCATGGCCCAAATGGGCTGCTACATTCCCGCCCGGCAGGCCACCATCGGGCTGGTGGACAAGATCTTCACGCGCGTGGGCGCCAGCGACAACCTCAGCCGGGGCGAAAGTACCTTCATGGTGGAAATGACCGAAACCTCGAGCATCCTCAACAACCTCAGCGACCGCAGCCTGGTACTGATGGATGAGATCGGGCGCGGCACAAGTACCTACGACGGCGTGTCCATTGCCTGGGCCATTGCCGAGTACCTGCACAACCACCCGCAGTCGCGGGCCAAGACGCTCTTCGCCACGCACTACCACGAGCTCAACCAACTGGCCGAGGATTTTCCGCGCATCAAGAATTTCAACGTGGCCGTCCGGGAGGTCGATAACAAGGTGATCTTCCTGCGGAAACTCAAGCCCGGCGGCAGCGAGCACAGCTTCGGGATTCACGTGGCCCAGATCGCCGGTATGCCGCAGCCCATCGTGCTGCGGGCCAGCGAAATCATGCAGCACCTGGAGAAAGACCATGTACCCGAAAGCCAGGCCAAAAAAGTACGTGAGATGCCCAAGAACAACTTCCAGCTCAGTATTTTCGAGCCCGCCGACCCACGCCTGGAAGAGCTGAAAGAGAAGCTTTCGCTGGTGGATGTCAACACGCTTTCCCCCATTGAGGCTCTGCTCAAGCTGAACGAACTCAAGAAGCTGGTGACGTAGGTACTTTGGTTTTGGCCTTAATAGGTTGTATTTTTACACTAGATTATCCAATTGGCAATGCAGTAAAACAGGAAGTGATGAGAGAGGTTGTTTTCGACGGAGAAGGACAAAAAGAGCGGTATTTATTAACGCTTAAAGAATTGCGCGCCCGAAATTTTAAAAGGAATCTCCCCTTTTTAATTCTCTCCGATAAACTTCCTGAAGGGCAGGTTTATCGTGAATTTCCGGATGGACGCATCGAGCTTCAACACGTTTTTGTTAGTGGCTCAAAATTCGAATCAAAACTCATTCAGGTATTAGTACCCTCTGATGCTGAGCGTGTCAGAAAAGAACATGAATTATTCTAACCCTACGCTGCTGGTAATCTCGGGCCCGAACGGAGCTGGCAAATCCACTCATATCCAGGCCATGCTTCCAGAGAATTTTGAAGGCATCCTTTCATTTGATAGAGATCTCACGCGATCTGAGTTCGAGGTGCTGCTTGCAGGCCAGGGAGTACGCATCGACCTGATTTACCAAAAGGCAACCCAGCTTATGGAACAGGAATTGGTTAAGCAAATGAAAATAGCGATTCAACAAAAAAATCATTTTGTACTAGAAACACCCCTATCACATCCTGACTATTGGAACTATCTGGATTTATTTGAAGAAAATGGTTATCAAATTCAGTTGAACTACCTATGTCTGGATAAAATTAGTGATTGCGTAGCAAGAGTCGGGCAACGCGTATTGGAAGGTGGCCATTATGTAGCTCCTAATACGATCAAAGGCGTTTACCAAAAAAACCTAGAGCATATTAATACGTACCACCCTATGTTCAAATACCTAGTGCTTTATGATGGTATGAAAATCCCTACACGGCTGGCAGTACTAGAAAATAATGAGGTAGTTATGGCTGATAAGTTAGCTTTGAAAAAGAGGTGGATCAAAGATGGCTTGCCCTCCGTCGCCAAAAAACTTCGTGCCTTTTTTGATGATCCGAAAAAATCAGGAAAACACAATGTGTTTAAGTAGCCTCCTAATTGCTTTCATATCCTTTGTTTCCTGCAAAAGCTTTGAAACCCAATTAGGCACTCAAAGAATTTCTCTTTCTTTTAGTATAAAAAAGACAATTAGTGCTCTATTTACTATAGACCCGGTGTCTTTTTGACACCTTCCCTGCCAACCTACTCAATTTAGCCCAATCCTAATCAATCAAATGATGTCGAAACCTTTTTACCGAACACCCCTGCTGCTCATGGCTTTTATGGCGGTGGTTGTTGTATCCTGTATGAAAATGGCCCCCACGGGCTCGTCGGGCGGCGCGCTGGTGGTGCGGGAAGATCCGAGTCAGGCCCAGGCCCGCGCCAAAGAGATTCGTGAAAATACCGCCGCCAAACTGGCCGACGGCCTCAAAATGGACCTGTGGGCTTCTGACTCCCTGGCCCCCGACCCCATCGCGATGTCCATCGACGATCAGGGCCGGGTGTACCTCACCCGTACCAACCGGCAGAAAAACTCGGAGTTTGACATCCGCGGCCACCGCAACTGGATGACGCCCTCCATTGCGCTTCAAACCGTGGAGGACCGGCGGGCTTTCCTGCGAAGTACCTTTGCGCCGGAAAAGAGCGCCGAAAATACCTGGCTCAAAGACCTCAACGGCGACGGCGTGCACGACTGGCGCGACCTGGCCGTGGAGAAGGACGAAGTGTGGCGCCTGGAAGATACCAACGGTGACGGCCTGGCCGACGTCTCCATGCGCATCCTGAGCGATTTCTTCGAAGAAGTGACCGACGTAGCCGGGGCGCTGCTCGTGCGCGCCAAGGATGTGTTTGTGGGCATTGCCCCCGACATGTGGCGGCTGCGCGATACCAACGGCGACGGGGTACTTGACCAAAAAACGTCTA
Source organism: Rhabdobacter roseus (assembly GCF_014202275.1). GTDB lineage: Bacteria > Bacteroidota > Bacteroidia > Cytophagales > Spirosomataceae > Rhabdobacter > Rhabdobacter roseus. The sequence goes on from NZ_JACHGF010000003.1 coordinate 860,281, forward strand.
TTAGCCACGGCTACGGCATCCACATTGGCTTTAGCGGCCACGGCATGTCTGGTGCCGTGGAAGGGCCCGACGGCCGGATCTACTGGGGCATCGGCGACATTGGTGCCAACATCACCACCGCCGAGGGCGTACAGCACAAGTACCCCAACGAGGGTGTGATTGTCCGCTCCAATCCCGACGGTAGCGATTTTGAGGTATTTGCACACGGCGTGCGCAACACGCACGAGTTTGTGTTTGACGAGTACGGGAACCTCATCAGCTCCGACAACGACGGCGACCACCCCGGCGAAAGCGAGCGGCTGGTGCACGTTGTGGACGGCTCCGACGCGGGCTGGCGCTCCAACTGGCAGTACGGCAAGTACACCGACCCGCGCAACAACGGCTACAAAGTATGGATGGACGAAAAGCTCTACACGCCCCGTTGGGAAGGCCAGGCGGCCTACATCATTCCGCCCCTCCGCAACTTCCACAACGGCCCCACGGGTATGGTGTTCAACCCCGGTACGGCGCTGGGCTCGGCCTGGAAAAACAAGTTCTTCCTCGTCGAGTTTGTCGGAAATCCGTCGCGCTCGCACATCTGGTCGTTTGGCCTCAAGCCCAAGGGTGCGTCCTTTGAGTTCGACAGCGAAATCGACGTCGTGAGCGGCATTCTACCCACGGGGATTCGGTTCGGTCCGGACGGCGCGCTTTACGTAGCCGACTGGATCAACGGCTGGGGTACCAAAAACTACGGCCGCGTGTGGAAGCTGGACGTCACCGAAGAGAAAAATGATTTCAAAGACCTGCGCGCCGAAACCAAGCGCCTCATGCAGCTCGACTACGCCGCTCAGAAGGAAGATCAACTCCTGGCGCTACTGTCCAACCCTGACATGCGCATCCGGCAGAAGGCGCAGTTTGAGTTGGTAGCCCGCGGCGCGAAGGGAGCTCCCGTCCTGACCCAGGCGACCAACCAAACCACCCACCAGCTGGCGCGGATTCACGGCATCTGGGGGCTGGGCCAACTGGCGCGCCAGGATAAGTCGTACGGAAGCACGCTGTTGTCGCTGCTGAAAGACGCCGACGCGGAGATCGTGGCCCAAACCGCCAAGGTACTGGGTGACGCTGCCATGGCTGAGGCCGGTCCGCAGCTGGTCCCTTTGCTCACCAGCGCGCAGCCGCGCGTACAGTTCTTTGCGGCCCAGGCCCTGGGGCGCGTGGGATACAAAGAAGCCGTAGCGCCTTTGCTGAAAATGATCGAGGCCAACCGCGACCAGGACGTGTACCTGCGCCACGCGGGCGTCATGGCCCTGACCCGCCTCAAGCAGGTGGAGCCCATCGCCGCGCTGGCCAAAAGCTCCAGCCGGTCGCTCCGGATTGCGGGCGTACTAGTGATGCGGCAGTGGCGTAACGAAAACATTCGCCTGTTTTTGCAGGATCAGGACGAGTACATCGTAACCGAAGCCGCCCGGGCCATCAACGACGACGAGTCCATTCCCGCCGCCCTGCCCGACCTGGCTGCGGTACTCAAGGAAAAGCGCTTTACGTCCGAGCCGCTGCTGCGCCGTGGCATCAACGCCTGCCTGCGCGTGGGCAACCCTGAGCAACTCGATATACTGATTGCCTTCGCCAAGCGCCAGGACGTGGATAAAACCATCCGGTCCGAAGCGCTGGCTACATTAGGTACCTGGGCCAACCCGTCGGTACTCGACCGCGTCGATGGCCGCTACCGGGGTGTCATTGAGCGGAATCCGGCTTCGGCCCGCATGAAGATTCAACCGCACGTGAACGATTTGCTACAGGATTCGCAGTCGGACGTACTGATTGCCACGGCCCAAATGCTCGGAGAACTCGGCATGTCCAACAACAATCCGGCGCTGCTCAAAATCATGAACGAGCACTGGGCTCCGGAAGTACGGTCCGCCATGCTTACGGCTTTGCACAAGCTCAAGTACAACGACATGGACGCCGTGATCAAGAAAGGCATGAACGACAAAAATGAGGATGTACGGACGGTAGCCCTGGGCCTGATGAGCGAGCTGAACATGTCGCAGCAAACGCTGTCGGAGGTAGTAAGTACCATTTTTGATAAAGGTACCGAGAAAGAACAGCAACAAATGCTACGGGTACTTAGCACCATGCCCGCCGCCAAAACCGAGCGCATTCTGGACGGGCTCATTGCCCGGATGGGCAAGAAAGAACTCTCCCCCAGCCTGAACCTGGAGCTGGCTGAGGCCGTAGATTCTACCCATTCCGAAGCGCTCAAAGCCAAGCTTTCGGCCCTGAAGCCCAGCGGTTCGGGTGTGGCCGAGTTTCAGGATGCACTTTTTGGCGGTAACCGTCAGATAGGTAGCCGGTACTTTTATACCAACTCCACCGGCCAGTGCGTGCGCTGCCACGCCATTGGTGGCCGGGGCGGCGAGGTAGGTCCGTCGCTGACCCACATTGGCGACGTGCTGAGCCGCGAGAAACTCCTGGAAGCGCTCATCGAGCCCAGCGCGCGGCTGGCACCGGGCTTTGGCATGGTAACGCTCACGCTCAAAGACGGGCAGGTCGTCAACGGCATCCTGGCCGAAGAAACCGAGCAGGAACTCATCCTGAAAACCTCCGAGGCCGAGCCGCTGAAGATTCCGCAGGCTCGCATTGCCAAGCGCGAAAACATGCCTTCGAGCATGCCACCGATGGGCTACATCATGTCCAAACGCGAGATCCGCGACATGGTAGAGTTTTTGGCTAATCTAAAAAAGTAGGGTACTTTTCGTATCAATTCTTTAACAGCCCGTCCGGAAGGTAACTTCCGGACGGTTTTTTTGTAGGTACCTCCCCCCTGCTACCACAGCTGCCATCTAGGCCGTCACGGTACTTGATTTCTCCTTCTAAGTACTTTCAAAAAAACTTATTTATATTATTTCTAAATAATGCTTGACTTGTAGGAAATCCCCATCTACATTTGCGCCATTATTTTTAATTAATCTAAATAAATAAGTATACATGAAAGGCTTTTTACTCGTCCTGTTGGGATGTTTTACAAGTACCCTTTTGCTGGCACAATCCGGGCAAATCAAAGGCATCATTACTTCAAAAGACGGCCAGCCCGCCGGATATGTCAATGTGCTGCTGGAAGGTACCCAGCAGGGGACGACGACCCAAGCCGATGGCTCTTACAGCTTTACCAACTTACCGGAAGGTACCTACGTATTAACGGCCAGCTTCATTGGCCTGCAAGCCCAAAGCGAAACCGTGGCCCTGCGCGAAGGCGAGATCCGAACCATTCATTTTACGCTGAAAGAAAACAGTCGGCAGCTGCAGGAAGTGATCGTGTTTGCCAACGCCAACAAGTACAAGGCCGACTACACCTCCAAATCGCTGCGGCTGATGTCGCCCATTCTCGAAACCCCGCAAAACATCCAAGTCATCGGGCGGCAGATCATCGCCGATCAGCAGGTTTTTGACATGCTCGAAGGGATTCAGCGTAACGTGAGCGGGGCCCAGAAGGTAGAGCACTGGGACAACTACGCGCTCATCTACATGCGCGGCGCGCAGATCACGGCTTTCCGCAACGGCATGAATGTGCAGATGCCCTGGGGGCCGCTGGCCGAAGACATGAGCATGGTGGAACGCATCGAGTTTGTGAAGGGTCCGGCGGGCTTTATGCTGGCCAACGGCGAGCCGAGTGGCTTCTACAACGTCGTGACCAAGAAACCTTCGGGTATTGAAAAGGGCGAGGCTTCGTTTTCGCTGGGTAGTTTTGATACCTACCGCACCACCCTGGACCTGGACGGCAAACTTTCCAAAAGCGGAAAACTGCTGTACCGCCTCAACCTGATGGGCCAGCTCAAAGGATCGCACCGCGACTTTGAGTACAACAACCGCTATTCGGTGGTACCCGTGATCAAGTACCTCATCGACGAGAAAAGCGCCCTGACGCTGGAGTATACCTACCAGTTTTCGGAAATGAGCGTCATCGGGAGCAACTACGCCTTCTCCAACCGCGGCTACGCGGATTTGCCCCGCAACTTCACCACGGCCGAAGCCAACCTGGCCCCCAGCCGCATCAACGACCAGAGCATCCTGGGTATTTTTGAGCATTTCTTTAACGAAAAATGGAAGCTCACCGCCCAAATGGCCTACTTCAACTACGACCAGGTGGGGCAGAGTATTTGGCCCTGGGGAATCTCCCAGGTAGATAACCGCTCGATGCAACGGGGCATCAGCATCTGGGACGCGCTGGGCATGACCAAAACCGGGCAGATCTTCCTGAACGGTAGTGCCCAGACGGGCGGCATTAGCCACAACCTGCTGGGGGGCATCGACATGAGCCAGAAAGACTACTACGCCGACTGGAACCAGGGCGCGGCTCTGGGCGACAGTACGTTCAATATCTACAACCCGGTCTATGGTACCGTGGCGGCGGCGGATATTCCCGTCTGGGACCGCAGCCTGAACATCCGCGAGCGGGGCGTGCGCTACAATACCAGCTACAGTTCCTTTTACGCGCAGGACGAAATCGGTTTGTTCCAAAACAAACTCCGCCTCACGCTGGCCGGACGCTTTACGCACCATAAAGACATGAACCCGTACAATCCCTCTACCGACGACAGCAAGTTTACGCCGCGCGCCGGACTGAGCTACTCCATCAACAAACAAACCTCGGCCTACTTCGTGTATGACCAGGCGTTTGTGTCCAACCCCGGCCGAGACTGGCAGGGCCGCAGCTTTGACCCCATCACGGGCAACAACCTGGAAGTAGGCTTTAAAAGAAACTGGTTCGGGGGCCGCTGGAACTCCACCTTCGCCGCTTACCGCATCATCAAAAACAACGTGCTGACCACCGACACCCAACATCCCGACCCCACCACCGGGCAGTTTGTGTTCAGCCGCCAGACCGGCCAGCAGCAGGTAGAAGGCGTGGAAGCCGACATCAAAGGCGAGCTACTCCCCCACCTGGACCTGATCCTGAACTATGCCTACACCGACGCCCAGATCACCAAAGACTCCGACGAGTCGGTGGTGGGCAACCAGGTACCTGGCGCAACACGGCACATCCACAACGCCTGGATCTCCTACACCCTTCCGCAAAGTACCCTCAAGGGGCTGAAGTTTTCGCTGGGCTACCAGTACCAGGCCGGGCGCTCATCCTGGTACATCTTCGATAATTCCCAAAATGCCCTGCCCGACTACTTCCGGCTGGACGGCGGACTATCGTACCAGACTCCCACCTTTGGCGTAACGCTGAATGTCAATAACCTGCTCAACGAGTACCTGTACTCGGGCGCTCCCTACGGAAGTACCTACTACTGGCAAACGGAGCCCGGACGCAACGCCCGCCTCTCCATCAGCTACCGCTTTTGATTGATATGACGTTCAAAAAAATCATCGGAAAGATTCACCTCTGGCTCGGGCTTAGTACCGGGCTGGTGGTGTTTATCATCGCCATTACCGGCTGCTTGTACGCCTTTCAGGCCGAGATCCAGGACCTCACCCAGCCCTACCGATTTGTAGAGCCGCAGCAGGCCGCCTACCTGCCTCCCTCGGTGCTCAAAGGCATTGCCGAAAAACAACTCCCCGACAAGCACCTGCACGCCGTGGAGTACGGACAACCGGGAAAGGCCGCGCAGGTCATTTTTTTTCATTTTGAGCCTTCGTATTACTACAGCGTGTACCTGAATCCCTATACCGGCGAGGTACTTAGGGTAAAAGACATGGACGCCGACTTTTTCCGGATCGTGCTGATGGGCCACTACTACCTGTGGCTGCCGCCGCAGATCGGACAGCCGCTGGTGGCTTCCGCCACGCTGCTGTTTGCGGTGCTGCTGGTGTCGGGCATCGTGCTGTGGTGGCCCAAAAACAAAGCGGCCGCCAAGCAGCGCTTTTGGCTCCGCTGGAAACCTACGCTGAATTGGAAGCGCAAAAACTACGACCTGCACAACGTCCTGGGCTTTTATGCTTCCTGGATCGCGGTCATCCTCACCCTGACGGGCCTGGTGTGGGGGTTTCAGTGGGTAGCGCAGGGCCTTCACGCTAGCCTGGGCGGTGAAAAACCCCTTTTGTACCAGGAACCCGTTTCGGACAAAAGCCGCTCCGAGGCCGCTTCGGAGCAGGTACCGGCCATCGACCGGGTGTGGCTGCTCATGCAGCGCGAGTACCCCCGGGCCGAGCGCCTGGAAGTCCACGTACCTGACAGCGATACGGCTGCCATCGCCGCCAACGCCAATGCTGACGCCCGTACCTTCTGGCAAATCGACTACCGCTACTTCGACCAGTATACGCTGGCCGAACTACCCGTGGAGCATATCTACGGCAGGCTCAAAGACGCTCAACTGGCCGACAAGGTACTTCGGATGAACTACGACATTCACGTGGGAGCCATCCTGGGACTACCCGGCAAAATACTGGCCTTTTTTTGTAGCCTCGTCGTAGCGAGCCTGCCCGTTACAGGCTTTTTGATCTGGTGGGGCCGCCGTAAGCGCGCGCCGGTGGCCCGTAAACGGGCTGTTGTAAATGCCTAACGTCAGCTTTCTTTTTGGTCAATACACCAGTCAAGATACTTTCTAAACGTATAATCACGTTATTGCTTGACTACAAGGCAACTCCTAATGCCTACCTAATCTTTTACCTAAGCCATGGAAAAATTATTTTTTGTAAAAATGAAATGGAGCTGGATGGGCTACCAGGTTAAAACTACCCTCTACCAGGAGGAAAGTGGTTCCAAAAAGTACCCCGCTTCCTCTGTAAGCACCCGGACGGTTCCTTTGCAAAATCCCGATTACGAACTCTACCTGGCCGCAAGTACCTCCCAAGAAGCCATTTCCGAAGCGAAGAAAGCCATTAAAAAATCGTACTTTCTAAGAGCAGGAGCTAAGTCAAGCCGACGCTTTTAAGTACCTCTGCTGAGGTTTGTCCCCCACCATATCGTTGGGGGACAAACCTCGTTGCGTCTTAATGCGCAAAATCCTTCCCTTTTTCTGGGCGTAGAACGCTGCGGAAGTAGTCCTCAGAGGCTAATGACGATGAGTAAAGCCTTTTCATTTTCTCAAGTACCTTCTCAGGCTGAGCAACCTACCGGCTTCTGCGGTACCATGTAGCCTTCGAGCGCTACCAGGTACCCTTATTACGGGCTTTTTTTACCTGGTACTACCCCCAGGATCGTCCGGCTGCGCACAGGGAGCGCTCCGCAACCAAACTATACTTTCCCACACAATGCTGATACTATTTTTCACAAAGTAGGATGGTTCATGAAATTTATTGTAATTTCTTTGCGCCTATAAAAAATCGTCATGAAAGCCATTGAATACCGCCTGCCGAAGGATTTTGACAAATCTTTCATTGTGTTTCAGGAAACCGGAAAGTTTTTTCCCTGCCCCTGGCACTACCATCCCGAGTATGAATTTGTATTAGTGACCAAAAGTACCGGCCGACGCATGGTGGGCGACCACATTGGGTACTTTGAGGAGGAAGACCTGGTTTTTATGGGCTCCATGCTGCCCCACGTATGGGTCAACGACGCCGTGTACAGCAGCGGCCAGGCTACCCACCCCGCCGACGCCATCGTGGTCCATTTTTTGGATAATTTCCTGGGCCAGGATTTTTTGTCCGTCCCGGAAATGGAGGAATTCCGGAAGGTACTTCGGCTGTCGGAGCGGGGCATGGCCCTCAAAGGCCGCACGCGCAGGAAGATCAACACCCTGCTCAAGCAAATGCCCCCGATGAACGGCCTTCAGCGGCTCTCGACGCTGCTGACGATCTTCGACATCATGGCCAATACCCAGGAGTACGACCTGCTGGCAAGCCCCAAGTTTGTGCAGAATTTTCAGTACGAGTCCTCGGACCGCTTCCGCAAAGTGACGGAGTACATCATGCAGAACTTCGACCAGGACATCAGCCTGCCCGAAATCGCTTCCGTGGCCAGCATGGGCGTTACGGCCTTTTGTAACTTTTTCAAGGAGCAGTACCGGGTTACGTTTGTGGAGTACCTCAACACCGTCCGGATCGGGCACGCCTGCAAGCTCCTGGCCGAAAACGACCGCCACGTGGTGGAGGTAGCCTACGAATGCGGGTTTAATAATCTGGCCAATTTTAACCGTCAGTTCAAGAAATTCAAGAACATGACGCCCACCATCTACCGCAAAACGCTGGCGATCTAGCGCCCGCTACACGCCGATGCGGCGGTCGCGGGCGGTGATTTCCCACTGCCCATTCACCCAGCCGTTTTCCACCGTTAGGGCGCGTTCGTAGGCGGCGCAGGTGGGACAAATGTGGATCGGCAGGCCGTAAAGTACCTCCCCCACCTGGTAGCTGTGGCCTTCACGCGCCTCCACCACCAGGTGCTCTTCGCTGTGGCTCAACATCCTAAGTTCGGGCGCATTGAGGAAAAAGACGCGGCGGTCCAGCGGGTTTTCGGAGGCTACGGCCTTGTAGCCCAGGTCGAGGCAGAGGGTACGGGGGCTGGGCCGGGAAATGATCCGTGCCAGTACCAGCGCCGCGGGCAGGAAATCCTGCTCGGGGTACAAATCCTGGTACCCTTTGTCCCAATACAGAAAAGTACCCGGACTGCACACGGCATCACCCCGCGCCGCCAAAAACGGAAAAGTAGGCGTACCGCCCGCCACGAGTTTCGGCAAGTACCCCTTTTGGCCTAAGGTACCCAGCATAGCATCCACGGGCGCAAAAGCCGCTTCGTAGCGCCGTCGGCGCTCATCCAGGTCCGATTCGTGAATGTGGCCGTCGTAGGCGTGCAGGCCCACCGGCTCTACGCCCGGTAGCTGCGCGCAGGCTTCGTACAGCGCCACGGCTTCCGCACCGGGCCGGATGCCCGTGCGGTTCATGCCTACGTTCAGATCTACGTAGACCGGTACCCGAAGCTGACGCAGAGTAGCCTGCTCGGAAATCCGCTCGGCCGCCGGTAGGTGATCGACCAGGCAGGCAAAGTACGTGCGGGGGTACCTGGCGATCAGTTCCAAAAAGCGACCGACCTTCGGGCCCACGGGCTGGTAGGCCAGCAGCACGTCGGCGGCACCGGCTTGGGCCAGCATTTCGGCCTCGGCGATGGTCGCGCACTTAAATTGCTGAATCCCCTCCGCCAGGAGCAGCCGCGTGGCGTCGGCCGACTTGTTGGTTTTGACGTGCGGGCGCAGGCGGGCGGGGTCGTCGATCTGGCTTTTTAGCCGACCAATGTTTTCCCGTACCCGCTCGGGGTAGATCACCAGCGCGGGCGTGTCGAGCTCGTCCAGGTTCTGGATCAGGTACCAGGCGGCGGGTTCGTTCATGCAGTGTATAGGGTTTGGATCAATTGGAGCAGGACTTCGCGCATTTTCTCTTCGGCCCCCGCCTCCAGGTAGCTGATCCGGCAGCGCCAGGTTTCGTAGCCGCCGCGCTCACGCTCGTGGGCCGGAGGTACGTAGCCCAGGTTGCCGTTGGCCAGGCCAATGGTAAAGTAGTGCGGGCTGGGGGTACTTGCTTTCAGCCACAGGCCCGTTTCGGCAAAAAATTCACCGGGCAAGCCGCCGATCACCCCGTCGCCGATGCGAAGTACCTGCACGGGGCCGGAGGTGGTATCGGGGAATTCGCCCAAAAGTACCTGCTCACGGGCGTAGATTTTGCGCAGGCCCGCTTCGTCGGGCGTAAGGCCTTCGTACTGGCTATCGGCAACGACCTGCCGGGCGGCGGCCAGCTCTTCGGGCGTAGGCTTCTGGGTAGCCAGGGGTACTTTGTCGGTGAGCGCGGCCAGCTGGGGGGTACTTTGCCAATCCAACTGCGGTAAGGCTTCGGCTACTTTCTCCACGAGGTCGGCCGCGATGCGTTTACTCTTTTCAAAGTACCCTGTCGGGTAGCGGCTATTGTCCACGAAGTCCCAGATGTTGACGTCGCCGCTGGTGCCGTTGCTCATCATGCCCACGAAGTCGTCGTCGGCTCCCAGTTTTTGTTGTATTTGTTGGGAAAACTCACCAAAATAATCCGCCGAAATGGTGCCGTTCTCCCAGTCGCCCACGTAGTGCAGCGAGTAGTTGGCCAGCAGGCTAATCCAGCGCCCGTCGGTACCCTGCACGGCCAGGAAGCCCAGCTGCGGATCGGGGCTGGCGGCGCGGCGGTCGATGTAGGCCTCCGCGCCCAGCGGGTTGGTTTTGACGGCATCCGTCCCGCCCGTCACGGGATTGAAGGGCGCGTAGCCCTCCTTCATGAAGTAGCGCCGGCAAACCACGTGCTCAGGTACTTCTACGGCCCCAAACGCCACGCGCGCGGGACGTAGCTTTTCCTGCGCCCGCACCACCGCCTCCACCAGCAGCGGAGGTAGTTTCTGGCGGTAGCCCAGGTCCGCGCCCACCAGGTGTACGTCGGCCACCGACCCGGCGGCGTGGGTATGGGTACTTGAAATCAGGATATGGCTGGCGGGAATACCCGTGCGCGCCCTGATGCGCGCTTTGACGTCGTCCAGGAAATCCTGAGGCATGACGCAAATATCCACCACCACCAGCACCAGGGTAGTTTTTGAGTCTTGCAGCACCAGCGCCTTGGCGTACAGCGGATCGTGCACGTAACGGGCGTAGTGCGTCACGAAGTCGCCGTTGATGATCGTCCCCAGCGGCGGGGTGATGTCTACCTTCGCCGCACCGGCCCGGAAGGAATCGTTACTGCTCATGAGTTGAAGTGGGGTTCAGGGGTCGTTATAGGATAAAAGGGCCGCACCAGGTACCCTCTCAGCGCCAGGCCCGCCGTAGGAAGCGCAGCCAATTGGCGTGAAAAATATTGTCGATGTCCTGGTCGGTATAGCCCCGGCGGGTCAGGATGGCCTCGTACTTTTGCAGATCGGCGATGGAGTTTAGGTCCCAGGGCGACTGCTCGGTACCGAAGATGCCGTCCAGGTCGCTGCCGATAGCCACGTGCTGGCTGTTCCCGGCCAGTTGGCAAATATGATCCCAGTGGTCGACCAGGTTTTCGAGTCGAATGTTGAGCTGCCAGGGGTCCGAAATGGTATCGATAAACCGAATATCCATGGCCCAGCAGTCGAGCATGCCGCCGATGACGGCCCCGCGCCCGATGAGCCGTTTGATCTGCTCGTCGGTGAGCTGCCGCTGGTTGGGCACGAGGGCCCGCACGTTGTGGTGGCTGGCCCAAACCGGGCCCTGGTAGCTGTCCAGCGCCTGTTCGAAGCCCTCGTCGGTGAGGTGCGTTACGTCCAGGATCAGGTTCAAGGCACCCATTTCGCGCAGCAATTCCCGACCCAGCGGCGTGATGCTTCCCTCCAGGCGGGTACCTGGCGCGTAGCGACCCGGCCCGAAATGTGAGAGCCCCACGGCCCGCAGGCCGTAGTCGTAGGCGCGGTGCAGGTACGACACATCCACCAGCGAGTCGGCTCCTTCCAGGCTCAGGATGTAGCCCACGGGCTTGCCCGCGTCGGGGGTACTTTCGTCGTCCCACAGCGCCAGGTGCGCCTCCAGCTCAGGCAGATCCGTGATTTGTACCATGTCGCCCAGGGCCTCCATTTCGCGGTACCAGCTGAGCTGCGCCTGCGTCATGGCCCAGGCCTGCTGGGGCGAGTTCCAGCCCGCCAGCGCACTGCCGGGCGGCGTGTAGCGGGCCAGCTGCGTAGCTACCACCAGACCAATCCGCCCCGCCCGGAGCTCCGGCAGGCATACGGTACCTTTGCCCCGGTCGGGCTTGTCTTTCATGTGCATTTCGCGCGCCCGGATCTCGGATAGCGGCTGGCTCAGGTCCCGGTTCCACTCCAGGGCGTTCATAGCCAGGTCCAGGTGTGCATCGACGATCAATCGCTTTTTCATGCGGTGGGTTAACAAGGTGTTCGAATTAGTTTCTTTAAGCTGCACCTTTGTCTTTTTGGCTGCACCTTCGTTATTTTTTCAGCACGTAACCTCCGGCTACGCGCTGAAAAAAGTACCTCGTTTCGCTCAAAAGTCCTTCGTTTCGCTATTAAATTAATAACTCGAACACCTTCTAAGGGTTCAGGGGTACTTCGGCTTCCTGGTAGTGAAAGGGGTACTTTTCCATGAGTTGCTGGATCTGGTAGCTGAACGTCCGGCAGGTTTCTTCCCAGGCCGCTGCTTCGCCTTCGGGATACGTATACAAACCCGCGTTGTTTTCCATGCCCCGTCCGCCCTGCGCAAGTACCTCGGTAAAGAAGCGCGCGACGGTCTGGTCGTTGGCGAGCTCCCGATTGAGATCCTTCATTACCATGCCGTAGGCGTAGGTACCCATCAGGTCCATGTAGCGGCAGTTACCGGCAAAGGGCAGGTAGTAGCCCGCGTCGTTGCGGCAGGCACGGTCGATGTCCTCCACGGAAGCGTACCCATTTTCCACCAAATAAAACGCTTCGCGTACCAGGGCACTCACCAGCCGGTAGCGTATCCCCTCGCCGTGGGATAAGTGGTAGGGATCTTTTTTCCAGGCCGTTTGGGCCAGAGCATACAGGTACTTCACCCGCTCCGGGTCGGTACGCTCGTTGCTGACCAGCTCCAGAAAGCAGGTGGTATGCGCGGGCTCCACCCAGTTGGCACCCACGATCCGGGCCGGGTAGCGGGCCTGCTGCTGCAGCAAAGGCAGGGGGGTACTTTCGGTAGCCAGCGCCAGGGTAGCCGTCGGCGTCAAAAGTACCTCCAGACGAGTCAGAAGCGCCTGCTTCGCGGCCAGGCTTTCGCCGGGCAGGGCTATGGCCAGGGCAAAACCCGACGCCTCCGCCAGGGTACTTAGGATGCGTAGCTTCGTACGCACGGGCTCGGCGGCGGTTTCCCGGCGCAGGTCTTCAACGTGCGTGGTACACAGCCGGTGCGCTTCGGGCGCTGCCTCGGTGAGCAGCGTTACCTCGTGCCCGGCCTGCACCAGGCACACAGCCACGCTGCAAGCCAATTTTCCGGTTCCTGCTACCAGGATAGGCTCTCGTTCGTATTCCCGGTTATTCCTCCGCATTGCGCCAACCATGATTCAATTCAATTAGATAGCCAGATCTAACACTCCGGTTATCGGTTTCTTACATTTTTTCAAGTACCTTCCGGGCCGTGCTGATGGCCCGTTCGATGTCTGCTTCGGTATGCGCGGCGCTGATGTACCACAGTCCCCGGCCAATCACCCGCACGCCCTCGTCGTGCATTCCCGCCACAAAGCGTCCGAGCTTGGCCTTGTCGAAACTGAGCGTGTCGCGGTACTCGTAGGTAGTCGCAGCGGTATCCGCAAAGGCCGTGTTGAACATCGGGCCGAGGCCCTCGACGCGCAGGTTCTGGCCGGTTTCGGCGGCGGCCTGTCGCAGGCCCTCCATGAGTTTTTGTCCGTAGCGGAAAAGGCGCTCGTAGGGTTGCTCCTGCTCCAGTACCTCGATGGTCGCCAGCGCCGCGGCCACGGTGGCGTTGCCAGAGTTCATGGTACCGGCGTGGATCACCTTGGCTTCCTCGATGAGCTGCATCCATTCCCGTTTACCCACAATGGCACTGATGGGGTACCCACTGGCAAAGGCTTTGGCAAAAATGGAGAGGTCGGGTGTGATGCCAAAGTACCCCTGCGCGCCCCCGAGCGATACCCGAAAACCCGTGATGACTTCGTCGAAAATGAGCGCGATGCCGTACTCGTCGCAAATGTCCCGGAGGCCTTGCAGGAAGCCCTCGCGGGGTAGCACGCAGCCGTTGTTGCACATGATGGGTTCGGTGATGATGGCCGCCAGCTCCTGGTGGTGCTCGGCTACGGTCTTCCTGACCAGCGCCAGGTCGTTCCAGGGAAGGATCAAAAACTCCTCCGTGACGCGCTCGGGCAAGCCCTGGGTCCAGGGGTAGACCTGGGGCTGCTCGCGACTGCCCAAGGCGTCGGCCGAGGGCGTCGAAATGCCCCAGCAGACGTTGTCGAGCCAGCCGTGGTAGTGGCCTTCGAAGCGCAAAAACTTCTGACGGCCCGTTTTGGCCCGCGCCACCCGTAGGGCCGTCTGCACGGCTTCGGAGCCATCCAGGCAAAACCGCATCAGCTCGGCCGACGGGATGAGCGCGTTCATTTTTTCGGCCAGCTCAATTTCTTTCAGGTGCTGTCCGGCAAAAAGCTGCCCCTGCGCCGAGTACTCATTAATGGACTGCAACACGTGCGGATGCGAGTGGCCCAAAATCAGCGGCCCCTGGCTCAACGTAAAGTCCAGGTACTCGTTGCCGTCTACGTCGTAGATCCGGCTACCCTGGCCGTGCGTATAGAAAATAGCGTGCGGGTGGTTATACTTCCTGAACTCGGAGGAAACGCCCCCGGCCAGTACTTTTTTGGCTCTTTCGAGCAGGGCAGCGGACTGCGCGTAGTGATGATTCGGTTCCATAGGTTAAGCGTTACGCCCCAGCGGACGCACGGGGTACTTGGACGACAAATGATAAATATCCTGGTTGAATAGGGCAAAAGCCTCCTCCCACTGCCGGGCCTCTTCCTCGGTGTAGGGGTACAGTCCGCGGGCATTCTGCACGCCGCGGGCGTGGGTGTCGACCATGCGCTGCATCAGCGCGGGTACCTGGTCGGTGGTGCTGAGCTGCGGGAAGGCCGTTTTGAGCATTTCGGCGTAGTCGGCCAGGCCCAGGTAGTCCATCCGGCGGAAGATCCCCATCAGGGTCATCCAGGAGCCCGCATCATAGCGGAAGGCCTTATCGACGTCCTCCAGGGTGGCCTTCTGGTTTTCAATCAAATGAAAAATCTCGCGGTAGACGGCGTACATCAGGCGGTTGGTGATGAAGCCCCGCACGTCCTTGCGCAGCAGCGTGGGCTCTTTGCCCCAGTGGTGAGCCAGCTCCAGCACCCACTCGGCGTTGGCGGGGGTGGTTTGCTGGCCGCAGGTAATTTCCAGAAAGCGCGTGAGGTAGGCCGGTTCGGCCCAGTGAATCCCCAGAAAACGCTCGGGCTGCGGCACGTATTGCTGCAACGTGCTGATGGGAATGGCCGACGTATTGCTGCCAATGATGGCGTCGGTGGCTAGGTAGGTGGCTATTTTAGAAAAAACGGATTTCTTCACGTCGAGCTTCTCGATGACGCACTCCAGCACCAGGCGGCAGTCGGCCAGTTGGGCGTAGTCGTCCGTTACCGTTAGCTGCGCCAGGTACTTGGCGGGTGCGGCCGCCAGCATCCCGGACTGAGCGCATTGGGCCAGGTACTCGTTGATACGCTTGGGGCCGAGGTTTTTATCTTCGGGAAGGGGAGCGATGGCTACCACCCGATGCCCCGCCAGCAGCAGCGCCACCACGATGCTGCTCCCCATCAGCCCCAGCCCCACTACGCCTACGCTGATTTCGTGTGGATTTCCTTTCTTCATTTTCCTAAGAAAAAATTAAGTCGTTAGTTTGACGATGCAATCGATCTCTACCTTTATGCCCTCGGCCAGCACCGACTGCACCGTGGTGCGGGCGGGCTTGATGCCCGGAAAGTAGGTGGCGTACACTACATTGTAGCGGTCGAACTCGGCGATGTCGGCCAGGTGCACGGTACATTTCACCACCTGGCTCATGCTGGCCCCCGCCGCTTCCACGATGGCCTTGATGTTGTCGAGGGTACGGGTGGTTTCTTCTTCGATGGTACCCAGCACAAACTCGGACGTTTTGAAGTCGACCGAAGCCTGCCCGCTCACAAACAGGAAGCCGTCTACCAGCACGCCGTCGGAGTAGGCACCGGTGGCAAAGGCGGGGTCGCGGTCGGGATGAACTATTTTTTTCATAGTGTTAATTACGCATTATAAGGTACTTTTATACATTCATTTTTAGCCCAGTAGAGAAGCATTTCACGAAAGGTACTTTGGTCCAAAAACCGCCATTCAACCGCCCATCGTACCCAACAAAAGTACCCTCCATTCCCACCGCCTTCTGCTACTATCGTTTGGATTTGTAATACTATTTTTTAATCCGGCACTATCCGCAAAAAATCCGCCCCAAGTACCTTACCAGCTGGTCCAGCCGCCGTCTACCGGCAGGTTTTGGCCGGTGAGGTAGGTACTCGCCTCCGACAGCAAAAAAGCCACCGCTCCGGCGATTTCGGCCGACTGCCCTACGCGGCCCAGAGGCGTTTTTTGCGCCAGGCGCGCCACGAAGTCGGGCTCCTTTTGCTGCACCGCCGGACTGGGAAACGGCCCCGGCGAAATGCAGTTGCAGCGTACGCCCTGCCGCCCCCAGTGCACGGCCAGGTAGCGGGTCATCTGGATGATCCCGGCCTTGCCTACGCCGTACTCAATGGGGTTTTTGTGCATGGGTGCGTGGTACACGGCCGGGTCGGGCGAGACGGCTCCGTACATGCTCGAAAACAGTACGATACTACCCCGGCCTTGCGCCGCCATCGCCTGCCCCACCGCCCGGGCCAGCATAAAAGTACTGGTGAGGCCGCCGTGATTGACCTCGTCGAAGTCCTGCTCGGTGAGCGCTTCCAAGGTTTTGCCCGTGGAGGCAAACGCCAGGTTGACCAGTCCGTGCGGCACGCCCCGACGCTCCGTGTGCTCGGCCACAAACTGCTGCACCAAAGTACCCTGGCGCACGTCCAGCGTAGCGGGGGTTACGTTGGGTGCCAGCTCGGCCGTCGCCACGAAGTCGGCGGCACGGTCTTCCAGGTCGGCGCAAAGTACCTCGGCCCCGGCGGCTTCCAGCAGCCGCACCGTGGCCTGCCCCAGGTACCCGGCTCCGCCTACCACCCAGATGTGCTTGCCCTGTAAGCCAAAGGTATCTATGAATAACTTTTTCATCATCAAGCGTTTAAGCCGCCATCCATTAGAATATTCTCACCGTTGATGTAGGCCCCCGCTTCCGACGCCAGCAGCACCACCAGCCCCTTGATGTCGTCGCGGTTGGCCATGCGGCGCAGGGGTACTTTCTTGCAATAATTGTGTAGGAAAGCCTCCGGCTGGTTATTGAACAGTCCCCCCGGACTGATGCAGTTGAAGCGGACGTTCTTCCCGGCCAGCATCTGGGCCATGTAGCGGTTCAGGTTGATAAGCCCGGCGTTGTGAAAGAAGTAGTCCGGCGGTAAATCGCCCATCGAAGTACCTTCGTAGTTGGAGAGGTCGGGCCCGAACATGCCCATCATGGAGCTGATGTTGATCACACTCCCGCCGCCGCTCTGCACGATGAGGTCGGTCATTTCGCGGAGCAGATCCACCATGCCGGTGGCGTTTACGCGCATGGATTCGTCGAATTGCTCCAGCGGTGCGTGGTAGCCTTTCATGGGCCGCGACACGGCGTTATTCACGAATACGTCCAGCCGCCCGAAGGTACTTTGCAGCGCTGCCTTGAAGGCCCGTACCGAGGCGGGCTCGCCCTGGTCGAGCGGCAGGGCGTGGACGTCCAGCCCCTGCGCCCGGAATTCCTCGGCGGTTTGCTGGGCCGTAGCCAGGTTGCGCGACGTGGTGATAACGGTACCGTCGGCCTCGGCCAGGCCTTCTACCATGCAGCGGCCGTAGTTGCCCGAGCCGCCGGTCACGACAATGATCTTGCCCTTCAGGCTCAGTAGGTCTTTTACGTTCATAGGGTACTTTGGGTTAAATCGACCACCACGCCGCCCTGCTCCAGGCTTTCTTTGGCACCGATGACCGTCCGGATGATGGCACTGGTTTTCTGAAAATCCAACCGCGACTGCCCCTCCTCCACCGACCGGATGAATTCGATGATGTTGTCGCGGAACATGGAGTAAGAATTTTTGATCTCGACCAGCCGCCAGCCCTGCTGCCCGAACACGGAGAGCTGAAAGGTAGGGGCAATGTCCATGAAAAGGCTCACCACCACCTGCACACCACCGGCCAACTCCAGGTGAACGATGTCTTTGGTAGGTTGGCCCACGTGCCGTACCGACACGGGCGTGGGGTCGTCGAGCAGCGCAAAAATGGCTTCCAGCAGGTGTACGCCGTACTTGTTCCAGTCCTTCTTCCCCACGGCCGTCACCAGCTCGATTTTCCCCAGTGCCGCCAGCTCCGTTTTGGCCGTGCGGCACTCGTTGGCGTAGCGCATCGAGGAGCACGACATCAGGAATTTCCCCTGCGCCACCTGCTCGGCAAAGTAGGCCAGGTCGGGCTTAGTGATGGCCAGCGGTTTATCCACGAAGATAGGTACCCCCGCCTCCAGAAACGGCCGGGCCATCGCCACGTGGTTTTCGGGATCGTCGCGCCCCAGGATGACGGCATCGACCTGCCCCACCAGGTCTTCGAGTTGCTCCACCACGTAGTCAATGCGGGTACTTTGGGCAATGCTCTCGGCCACTTCCGGTTCCTGCGCCCACACGTGGGTCACGCGTGCCTGGGGCAGGCCCAGCGTATCGCGGTTGGCCTCCAGGTAGGTAGCTACGGCCGGGTAGCCGATGCGTCTGATTTCCTCGGCGTCGAAGTACCCATTGATAATCGCCGACCACGAATACGGGTGCGCATTACCGGGACTCATGCCTACTATGCCTATGTTGATCATCCGTTTGTTGTTTAAGAGGTTATTTCAACCACCCCATCCGGTCCCAGTGGGGCAGGTTCAGAAAAGCCGGATCGGGGTAGGCCTGTTGCCGCGCCCGCTCCAGGTGCAAAGTACCTAGGTACTTTCCGTCGGCGGTAGCCAGGGCCTGCCGCAGGTACTCCGGGCGGTCGATCCCCACCAGCACCGCCGCCACCTCCGGCTGCGACAGCCCAAACTTGGTCGCCAGCGTGGGCAGATCCGGGCAGTCGGCGTCCAGTAATTCTTGGTAATCCGCAATGTGCTTTTCTACCTGCTGCAAAGCCGGGTGCAGGTTTTGCCCCCGGTCACTCAGCAGCCCTTTCAGTAGTACCGACCGCACCACCAGCCCCACGTCCTGGCGCTGCGCCCGCGCAAAAAGTACCCCCTGGCGCTGGTCCAGCAGGTTGAAAGGCAGCTGAATCACGTCCCAGGTACCCGCGTCCAGGGCTTGCTCCGTTTCGGCTACCGTGTAGGTAGAAGCCCCCGTGGCCCGGATGGTACCCGCTTTTTTCAATTCCTGAAAAACCGCCGCGATGGTTTCGTTTTCCAGGATTTCGCGGTCGGCCTGATGCAGCATGAATACATCCAGGTAGTCGGTTTGGAGCGCTGTCAGGCTTTCGTGCAGAGACGTGTGAATAAAGTCTTGCAGTTGGCCGTCGGGCGGGAGTTGGCCGGAGGCATCTCGAAAATGCCAACACTTGCTCGCCAGCACCACCTCCGCTCGCCGACCGGCAAAGGCCTTCCCCATGAGATTTTCGCTGATCCCATACATCCGGGCCGTGTCGAAGAAATTGATCCCGGCATCGAGCGCGGCACGCAGCAGCGCAACGGCCTCCGCCTCCGAAAGCATGTCGGAGGTACTTTCCACCCCAATTCCGTAGGGCATCCCGATCTCCACCCCCCCGAAGGCCACTTCCGACACCTCCATTCCCGTATTTCCTAAAGGTCGCTTACGCATGGGTACTTTTAGCTTTCGAGGTACGATGTAGAAGAGGTACTTTGGGTCGATTTGTGAAAAGCGCCCGCCAGCTCCTGGCAGTAGTTTTTCAGCCCCACGACGTCGGCCCCCAGGCTCACAAACTGGTAGCCCATGGCCCGCAGTTCGTCGAGGTTGCCGGGCCCGCCCACCGTGGCGGCAAATTTGCCGAACCGGGCCGCCACCGCTGCCACCCGCTTCCGGGCCGCGATCAGCTCGGGGTGGTTCCACTCACCGGGCGCGCCGATGCTCTGGCTGAAGTCACCCGGCCCGAAAAACAGCGCGTCGTAGCCGTCCAGGGCCGCGATGGCCTCCAGCTCCGCCAGCGGCTCCTTGTCTTCAATTTGCAACATCACAAAGCGCCGCTCGTTGGCCTGCCGCAGGTAGTCGCTAAAGTCCAGGGCCGTGTAGGCGCCGTCGGCGTTGCCACCGTCGATGGGCCGCTTGCCCAGGGGGTGAAAGCGCGTCATCTCCACGATTTTCCGGGCTTCCGCCAGGCTCATCACGTGCGGTACCAGAAGACCCGTCGCGTCCAGCTCCAGGGGTTTCACGTAGTCGCTGTACGCGCCGCGGGGTACCCGCACCATGAGGTCGGTGTTGTGGGCTTTGGTGGCCCACACGCTGGACGCCAGGATGGACCAGTCCTGCCCGATGTGCTCCTGATCGACCCAGACGCAATCGAAACCCGCCAGAGCCGCAATCTCCACGGAACGGGCGTCGGCCAGGTTGATTTTAAAACAACTGGCGGTCTGGCCCGCCCTCCACTTAGTCAGTACCCGGCTTTCTCGCATATTCATTGCTAAAGAGTTATAATCGTTTTTTTAGTCACGTCTATTCCGTCCCAAAAGTACCCCACGCCCCGGCTCCTGTCTTACCTTATTCTGCCGAATGCTGGTACTATCTTTCAGCAAGTACCTCACGCGTCTGGGGGTACTTTCAGGGGTACCTTTGCTCTATTTTCAGAATGGCGTAGGCCGCCGCCGCGCGCACATCGGCGTTGTCGGGGCTTTTTCGCAGCGCTTCTTCCGTCCAGGTACCTTCCGCCGTACCCAACGGATTTTTATTGGTCAATAAAGAAAGTAGTACCGGCAGGTCAGCCAAAGTACCCTTTTCCGCCAGCGCCATCGCCAGTTCGCTCCGGACGGCCTTCTGGGGCGAATCCTGGGTACCTAGGAGTTTCTCCCGTACCTGCGCGTAGGTACCTGACGCCTCCTCACCCGCCGGTACCCGCACGTAGGCCGCGCTGAGCAGGTACACCTGGGCGTCGGACGTGGCGGGCTCGGCCAAGGCCACCCGCGCCAGCTGCTGCCACTGCGGCGGGGTCAGGTCGCCCAGGTTGCGCAAAATATAACCACTCAGGCGCTTGAAAAGTACCTCCTGCGGGCCCGCCGCCAACCCATCGAGCAGGTACTGGCGGGTACTGGCCAGGGCCTCGGGCGAGGCGTGGGCCACCGCCCAGCGGGTGTAGAGCGCCAGCGCCGGGTTATCACTTTCTAGCGCGCGGCGGGTCACTTCCGGGGCCGCCGTGGGGGGGACTTTGAGCTTGGCCAACGTCTCCGCCGCGTGGATGCGGTCCGGCCCGTCGGGATCTCCGAACGCCCGCTGAATGCGTCCGGTCCAGGTACTTTTTTCTTCTTCCGACACCTGTGCCAGTACCCGCCAGATCCCGATGCGGTAGGGCGACTGGGTACCGTAGCGTTTTTCTTCCTGCAGGTAGACGGCCCGCACGCCCTCGGGATACCCCGCCCACAGCAGGTACTCCGCCGCGTGTACTTTCACCCACTCCTCCTGGTGCTGAAGTACCTCCCGCAGTTCCCGCAGGGCCGCTTCGCGGTAGGAGGCAGGGTACTGCGGGTCCGGACGGAATTCTTTTTGATTCATGCTAAAAGAAAAAAGGCTTAGGAATAGGAGTAAGGTACTTTTTGTCATACAAGCGGGGTACTTTAAAAATCTTCTATTTTGGGTTTTATTCGAAATAAAATAACCGCACACACCAGCATAAGTACGGCGGCGACCTGAAACATGCGGCTGAGGTCAACTTGCGCGTCGCGAAGTACCCCGCCCGCGTACAGCCCCAACCCACCGATGATGCAGCTGAAGAGGTTAAGTACCCCGTAGCCGGTGGCACGGTAGCGCGGGTCGGCCACCATGCACAGGATCGGCATCATGTTGGCGTCGGTGAAGGTACGGGTGAGGGCGTACACCATAAACCCCGCTACGGCCAAGTAGAGGACCGCCGTGCTGCTGGCCAGGAAAATGGCCGGGGTAGCTACGCAGAGCCCCAGGGCCGGAAGCAAAATCCGGGCGCGCGGGTTGGTGCGGCTCCAGTAGTCGGCCAGGGCGCCACCTACCAGTACTCCGATCAGCGCCGCCGTGTGGAAGTAGCCCGTGGCGTACACGCCCGCCAGGGTTTGGGAGAGGTTAAAATGCTCTTTGTAGTAAGTCGGTAGCCAACCCACGATCATCCAGCTTACCACGCCCAGCAGCCCCCAGCACACCAGCGCCAGCACGAACGAGCCCCGACTGAACAAATTTCGGAGACCGTCGATAAAACGTACCTTTTGCAGTGGCGCGGGCTCCGCCTCCGGCCGAGGTACCTGGGGCGCGTCTTTGAGCGTGAAAAGAAGTACCCCCGAATACACCACCCCGATGATCCCCAAAATACTAAAGGCGTAGCTCCAGTCGTGCTCCTCGGCCAGCAGGCCGCCGATGAAGCCCAGGCTCTGCCCTACCATGACGCCCGCGATGTGGATACCCGTAGCCAGCGAACGCGTGGAGCCGCGGTGGTAGTCGACGATCAGCGCCAGCGCCGCCGGAATGTAGCAGGCCTCGCTAATGCCCATCAGAGCGCGGGTAGCGAGCAGTTGCTCGAAGGTGGTGGCGTAGGCCGTGAGCCAGGTCACCGCCGACCACACAAACAGGCTCCCAATGATGACCCGGCTGCGGTTGAAGCGGTCGGCCAGGAAACCGGCAAACGGGCTCAGCAGGCCGTAGACCCACAAGAAAACGGAGGTGAGGAGCCCAAACTGGGCGTCGGTCATGGGCATGGCGTCCATGATGGAGCTGCGCATGGTGGTGATCATCATACGGTCGAGGTAGTTGAGGCACCCCACCACGCACAGCAGCGCCACCACCAGCCAGGCGCGGGCCGAAACTTTTGATTCAAGTACTGGAGCTATGGTATCTGTATTCATTCTTTCAGAGGGTTAAACGCCGCCGCTTGAGGTACTTGCCACGGTATAAAAGGTCGGCCCAGCGGGTGTAGCCCGCCAGGGTCAGGTGCACACCGTCCCAGGTGTATTCTTTTTTCAGTTTTCCGGCTTCGTCTATAAAGTGCGGGTGGAGGTCAATATAGCCGACCTGCTCCTGCTGGGCTATTTCTTTCAGGGCTCCGTTGAGGTACCTGATGGATGGCTCGTGGTGGTAGTGACCCTTGAGCTTGCCAAATGCATCGTTGGTAGGCAGCAGCGTCTGCACGTAAATCTGGGTGGAAGGGGTGCCTGCTTTCAGCGCCCGCACGATCCGCCGGTAGTTTTGTACAATAACGCTGTCAGGTATCCGCCGGGCCAGATCGTTGATGCCAATCAACAGAAAAACTTTGGTGGGTCGCCCCCGGATCACTTCGTCGAGCCGTGCCAGTACCCCAAAGGAAGTGTCGCCCGGAATCCCCCGGTTCTTGTAGCGTCGGCTGCCCAGCAGCTCGCTCCAGTCGGCCCAGAAGGTAAGGCTATTGCCCAGGAAAACGATGTCTTTGCGGGAGTGGGGCCGCGCCTTGAACAGCTCCACCTGCGGACCGTATATATCCGGCCGGTAGATACTATCCCAGGCCACTGGCTGCGCCCGCAGGGTACTTTCCAACAAGGTCAAGAATAAAATCAACAGACTTTTTTTCAAAGCGAACAGGTAGATCGAAAAAAGTAAATACGCATACAAAAGGGAGCTCCTACTACCCCATCAGGAGTGTCTCCTCCCGCAGCTTTTTCTGGTAAGCCTCCTTGGCAGCAGTATCTTCCCGCGCCGATTCTCCAAAGTACACCAGCCCCAGTACCCGGCGCGAGCGCGTGGGGCTCTGGTTGGCCTCGGCGCGGTGGATGGTCATACCGTGGTGCACCAGTACGTCACCTACCTTGGCGGGCACGGCCACCTCGTGGGCGAGGTCTTCGGGGGTACCGAAGTCGGTAATGGCTTGCGAAAAACCCAGCGTAGCGTTGCGCCCGTGCGGCCTCATACCCAGCCGGTGCGAGCCCTTCACGTAGCGCAGGCACCCATTTTCCGGGTCGACGTCTTCCAGGGGTATCCAGAAGGTAAGCGCCTGGGGCGGCGTAAGCATGAAGTAGTAGCAGTCCTGGTGGGGCGGCGTGGGCTTGCCTACGCCCGCGGGCTTGTTGAAGTACTCCACATTTCCCCGCGCCATTTTCTCACCCAGCAGCGTTTCGGCCAGCTCTTCAAACTTGCTACCCCGCAACAGTTGCTCGAAGTAGGGGTCGTAGTCCGAGAGGTGAAAGAGCTGCTTGAGCGTAGTCCGGTTGTTTTTCTCCTCGTAGAAAGCGCGCTCGGGCGGCATGGTAGGTACCACGTCTTGAATGAACACCTCCAGTTTTTGCTGAAGTTCGGCGGTTTCTTCGGCCGATAAAAAACCGGCCAGAAAAGCGTAGCCATTCCGATCGAAATCGACTTTTGCGTTATTCCTGGTTTCCATACTCATGCTTAAGCTTTGGTTACAAGGTACTTATTTTATAAAAAACGCCCGGTCACTTTCCTACCTCCAGGATGGTACCCGCAATGTGGCGGGGACCGTTGTCCAGGTTGTAGTAATAGGTCACCAGCACCCGGTTTTTGTCTAGCTGCACCGACCAGGGGTACCCGATGTCCGTGGTGCCGCCGTCCTCGCGAAGGACCAGCTCGGGAGCCGAGGCGAAGTCGGCACACTCGGCGTTGAGGAGCCGCGCCCGGATGCCGTAGGGCTTGTGGCGGTAGCCGTATACCAAAAGTACCCGGTTGTCGGCCAGGCGCAGGGCCTGCATGGGGTGGCCCTGAAAACCCATTTTCTCCCACTTGAAGCTTTTGCCCCCGTCGGTCGAGCGGGCTATGCAGGCCTGGTCGTCCATATCGGCCGTGCGCAGAAAGGCCACGATGTCGCCCTTGGGCGTTTCGTAGACGGAGGCTTCGTTGAAGGAAGCTTTATCATCCATAGCCACCACGCTTTCGTACTTCCAGGTGAGCCCCTTGTCGTCGGAGACGATGAGGTGGTTGGAGGTTTTTTTGTTGGGCTTGTTCGAATCGCTGGAGGCTACTACCCAGTAGATACGTCCGCTTTTGCCTTCGTACAGGGCTCCGCGGTTATAGGCCGTAATGGGCTCCCCCAGCGCGCTGTAGTTGATTTCGGGGGCAATGTGCGGCGGGTAGATGGGCCCCTGCCAGGTCTTGGCACCGTCGGTGGAGCGCACCAGGTACCCGCCCAGAAAGATGGCTCCGCCCGCTTCAAAGTACGGTTTTTTCAGATTCGGCATGCCGTCGGGCCGCACGAAGGCCCAGCCGTAGCTGGCGCAGAGAATATCGCCATTTTTGAGCTGCAGCAGGCAGGGGTCCTGCGAGCCGCCAAAGGCGTGGGCGTAGATGAGCTCCGGCTCTTGGGTCCAGGTTTCGCCGTTTTTAGACCGCACCGCCACCAGGTAGCTGTTGGGATCTACGTGGCTGGTACCTTTTTCGCCAAATCCTTTACGATCCGGCGCGCGCCGAAAGGCCAGCAGCAGCTCGCCGTTGGGCCGCTTGATGATGGACGGAAAAGACGAATAAAAGCGGTCATCCTGGTAGATCACCATATCCTTGATTTTCCGCAAAGCCTGCTGAGCCCGCACCGGACTGGCCACCGTCAGGAGTAAGAAAAGAAACAAAAAATAGGGTACTTTGTGCGCCTTGTACATGAGTAAGTTAGGATTTAGGAATAGAAAAAAGGGTTTAAAAGGGTACCTTAACCATCCGGCTAAGTACCTCTTCCATTTATTTAACTTTCAACTCTTTAAGCGGTATTTTAGCCAGGTAAATGTTGGCTTTGCCTTCGTGCGCGGAATAGTACGACACCCACAGTTTTTTCTGGTAAAGTACCATCCCGGGGTAACTCGTATCGCCTTCGCTGGGTAGTTTGAGGGTTTTCTTCACCACGCCGTTGAGGTCCGTCACCAGGATTCCCGTGGTCGTTTTGGCTTCGTAGAGCCGGGTACCCATCACCAGTTGTTTGGCATTCAGGAATAGGAAATTGGGTCCGCCCAACCGCAGACCGAGCTTATGGTAGGTCCAGTCCTGGTAGGGAAAGGTACTTTGGGCCAGCACACCCAGTTGATCGCCCGCCTCGCGGCGCACCAGCACGTACATTTTGCCTTTTTTGTCAAACCGCACCGTAGCCTCGTTGGGCAGATCTTCGACGTCCAGCTGCGCCACTTTTTCAAAGTACCGGCCGTCGGTGGTTTTCAGCACATAGGCCAGCCACGCCCTTTTGCCGAGCGTCTTCCGGTCGCGGGCGTTTTCTTTCAGTTGGTAGTCTATGCCGTAGCCCACGCCGTTGTGCCAGGTGACGCGCCAGATCCAATCCTGGGTAGGCTGTACGGCCGGGTCGATCACCGCTTTTTCGGGCCGGGAGAAATTCATGCCGGTTTGGTCCGAAAACGATACCATCGGAAATAGCTGCTGGCTGAGGCCATTTTCAAAAACGGCCCCCGCCATGATGACCATGATCTGCCGCTGGGGCGTTACGGACAGTTTGGGGTCGCGCAGGTCCAGATCGTCGATCTCCAGCAGCGCCACGCTCTCCCACTGCGCGCCGTCTCTGGATTTCAGGATTCTGACTTTCCCGCTGTTCTTTCCGCCCACGTGGCTGATGCCCTCCCGAAACGAGCAGTAAAAGTGGTTATTGAAGCGAATCAGATCCGTGAAAGCGCTGTGCGGCGACTGATCCCAGATCTTTTTGACGGAAATGGCCGACTCGCCCGCCGGGGTACTTTGGGCACGGATAGAGGTGGAGCCTACGAGTAGGGCAAGTACCCACAGCCAAGTATGGTATTTAGTCATGATGCTTTCATAAAGTCAAGGTACCTTAAAATTCATTACTTGTTCCATCGTACTTCCGCCAAGGTACCCTGAGGGCGGGTACGTGGTTTTTATTGGGCCTGGTGCCGTATGGCCAGCTCCAAAGCCACAAGGGTGACGGGCTCTTTGCCGCCATTTTCCACCACGATCTCGTTCCAACCCTCCTGTACGGCTTCCACCGGAAAGCGGACGTTATAGCCCACGTGCTCCTGCGTGTGATGGGTAAGCGCACCGCAGGGAAAAAGGAGCCGGTCGGTGCGCTCGTACCGAATTTGGGGCCAACTCCCATTGAAAGAAACGGGTAGGTGCGTTACGGGTTCGTCGGCCTTTACTACCACCTGCACCACCAGCTCAAGGGTACGGTCCGAAGGCTCCGCGCCCATTGCCACCCGAAACGCATGGTGGGAAATGGGCGCTAGCTGAACGGGCAACTGCGCGGGTAGCTCAAAGGGTAACAGATTGAACGACTTCCCCCCAATGCCCAGCGAGTAATGCTTGGGTTTGCCCCGCAGGTACTCCCGATCGTATACTTTTTGCAACGACGCGTAGTCGGAGCGGAGGCCTGGATAGCGCCCCTGGTCGGTGCAGTAGAAGTTAAACCACTCGATGCCGTCGGCTCCCAGGGCCAACTTTCCGGCGGCGTTGGCGTGCAGGATTTCCCGGCTGGCCGAGCTATACCGCATGGCTTGGCTGCGGTTATGGGTAGGATCAAACGTCGCCAGCGAGTTAACGCCATCCTCCAGTACCCCGTAGATCGCCACGCGGTCGCCGAGTTGCTGGCGTAGCGTATCGTGCGGCATGTCCCAGGTTGTGCACCAAAAACCCGACGGACAAATAAAGTCCAGGGTACCTTCCCGGCAGAGCGTCACGACGTCCAGCCCGATGCTTTGGAGGGTATTGAGGCGGCCCGGAATGCGCATTCCCAGCGGATACGGCCGGCCGGTCTTTTTGGCCTGCCGCTCGGTAAGTACCTTGATTTCCCGAATCCAGTCGCTCATCATGGCTACGGTCTCAGCGCTTGCGTTAGGCTCGCAGCAGAGCGGCTGACGCCACCAGTCGAGCTCCAGGCCTTCAAAATCGTAGTCTTCCACGACCTCCCGGATCTGCTCCAGCATGAGGGCCCGTACTTCGGGTTTTTCGTAGTTGAGCCCTTCGCGGTAGGAAGGGTTGTGCGGGCCGTAGGCACTCTGGCTCAGGCGCATCTCCTTTTGCTTGAGAAGTGGTAGATTAAAAAAACTACCTTCAAAGTTGTTGCTTCCGTGCAAGTCATTCATCCGAATACTCACCCAGGGCGACACCCCGCGCTGCCGACACGCCTTGGCCGTTTCGGCCAGCCAGTCTACGCCCGCATCGAGCAAGTCTTGGTAGCGGTTCATGAACGTCGTAAAGCTATCGAGGAACTCCTCCACGGCTTCGGGCTCAGTGATTCCCTGGCAGATGGCGTGGCCCCGAAAAAAATCCCGGTCACCCCGCTGATAGCCGTCCAGAATACTGGGGATACGTTTGCTGGGGTACCAGGCCCGGGATGCATTGGCATTAATGACAAAGGTATCAATGCCGTTGGTAGCCAATACTTCCACGTACCGATGAATGGCTTTGGCCGAAAAAGGGCCTCCTTCGGCGGTTGGCTGCGTATTCATTTTTCCCGTTCGGGAATTTCGAACGACCTTCAGGGAATAATCTTCGGGCTGCCACAGCTCCGGATTATAAAAAAACACGCAGGTGTCGCCGTTGAAAAGATTACGGTGCTTGGCCGCAACGGAACGCTGCCGCAGGGTACTCGTAACGGAAGCAGGCTCCGCCGCATACGACCCATTCGTCAGTACCGGCACCGAAGCCGCCCCCAGTAGGGTACTTCTAAGAAAGCTCCGACGCGTTTTCGTATTTCTTGCTTTTTTCATACAAGCATTAAGTACCTGACACGTTTTTTATTTCCGGAGGTACTTATGAAAGTACCTCCGGAAACCAAGTGAGGTTAGTTATACCCAGGATTCTGCTGTACCTGCGGCTCCAGGCTCAGGATGTAGCTGGAAATGGGGAATAGCAGCAGGTGTTCCTGCCCCTGACGGTTTTGTAGGGAAGGTACCAGCTCAAAGGCTTTCCCAAACCGCACCAGATCCCACCAGCGTTTGCCTTCGAAGGCCAGCTCCAGCAACCGTTCTTTCAGGATGGCCTCATCGTTTTGGGCCTTCGTACCACTGACAAAGGTATGCTGGGCGAAATTGGCTCCGTAGGCCCGCTGCCGTACCTGGTTGATCTCGGGCGCGGGGTCCTGCCCCAGGGCGTTTTTGGCTTCGGCCTTCAGGAGTAGTACGTCGGCGTAACGGTAGAGTACTACGTCGTCCTTGAAGTTCCTTACGCCTCCTTCTACCATGCCTTTGCCCTTCACGGCAATGGACCCGAAGTAGCTGCGTTGGCCGCTGGCGTTGGTGGTGTATATTTCCAGAAAGGAGGCATTGCGCCGCTGGTCGTCGGGTGTGAATTGATTTCGTACCAGGGGCGAAGGCGTCCAGACGATGTTCCCGCCCGGTACCCCGATGACATCCTTCGTAGCCTGGTCGGTGGTGGCAGGTACGAGGGAGGCCGGGATGTACATGTTTTCGAAGTAGTTGTTATTAGACTCCAGCTGCTGGAAACGCACCGCCATCAGGATTTCCTTGTTGGCCTTGTTGGTGTAGGCAAATACGTTAGCAAAGTTGGGCAGCAATTCTACGTCGGCGGTTTGCACTTCGTTGCAAGCTTGCAGCGCCGTGGTAAAGTCGGCCTGGCCGCCGTTGAGGCGCTTGGCGGTCCAGAGGTACACGTCGGCTTTGAGGGCGTTGGCCGAGGCCTTTGACCAGGTATTGCGGCCGTTGTGGAAGGCATTGGAAGGAAAAAGCTGAAGCGCTTTCTCCAGATCTTCCTTGATGAGTTGAAACACCTGCTCCTTGGGTGCCCGGCCCAGGCTGGTGGTTTCGGCGCTATAGCCTTCGGTCGGCTCGGTGCGCAGGGGAACATCGCCCCAGGAGCGTACCATTACAAAGTACATGTAAGCGCGCATGGTATAAGCCTGCGCCAGTACGGTGTTTTTGGCCGCCTCCGTCCGGAAGGTGATGTTCGGTACGTACTTGATGATGAGGTTGGCGGCATTGACAGTCGAGTAGAAGCCAATCCAGCTGGGACCGGCAAAGGTGGCGTCGAGGGTATTCAGGTACAGCCGGTCGTAGTCCAGGGTACCTACCAGCCGCCCCCATTCCATGGTTTCACTGCGGCCTTCGCCCAGTTGAAACAGGTTGAGCTGCGCCTCGTTCCGGAGCTTCACGTACATACCGGCCAGCGCACCGTTGGCGTCGTCTTCGGTTTTCCAGAAGGAAGCATTGGAGATGATACTCGTAGGCTCCACATCCAGCATATCTGAGCAGGAGGAGGAAAACAGCAACCCACTCAGCAACGTGATGGAGAGTATTTTACGGGATAATTTCATGGTTCTGATTTTTTATTAGAATGAAACAGAAGCGCCAAAGGTGATATTACGCGGAATGGGGTAGCGACCTGTGTCGAGCCCGCCCTCTTCGGGGTTGAGGCCTTTGTACTGCGTAAAATAGTACAGGTTGCTGCCCGTCACATTGAACCGCAGGTTGCTCAGTTTGATCTTTTGCAGCAGCACGGAAGGTACCGTATAGCTGAGCGTCAGCTCCCGCACGCACAGGAAGTCGCCCTTTTCGTAGTACTCGGAGTTGGTGGTAGTTTGGTGGTTGGCGGAGCCGCGCCACAGGCTGTAGTTACCCGTTCCCCAGGCGTAGGCCGGTAGGGAAGCGACGTCGCCCTGCTGTTTCCAGGATTTATCCACCATTTCCTGCGTCATGTTACCATCTCCCTGCCAGTTGCCATCCATGAAGATCCGGGCGTAGTTATAAATCGTGTGGCCCGTGGTGTAGTCCATACGAAGCAGCAAGTTGAAGTTTTTGTAGCTTACAGAATTAGAAATACCGCCCGTCCAGACCGGGAACGGATTCCCCATGTACACGCGGTCTCTTTCGTCGATGAGCCCGTTGCCGTCCGCATCCAGAAAGATGGCATCCCCTCCGTACTTGGTGTAGTCGCCGGTGGAGGTGGTCATGAGCATGTCTTTGGGAGCTGAGCGGGCTTCCTCGTCGGTGGCATAGACACCGATCTGCTTCCAGGCAAAGAGGTCACCGATCTGCCCGCCTTCCTGCAAGCCACCCTGCCAGCTGTAAGTACCCAGGGCGGCATTCCAGAGGTTGAAGCCTCCTACACGATTGTTTTCGGCTCCGTTGGCGGGTAGCGTCAGGATTTTATGCCTTGTTTTGGAAGCATTGAAAGATAGGTTCCACTGAAAATCGGAGGTAGGGGGCAGGAGCTGCGCGCCTATTTCTATTTCAACGCCTTTGTTTTCCAAACTACCCAGGTTGGTAAAGATACTGGTGAAGCCCGTAGAAGGGGGCAGCGTCAAGCTAGTAATGAGGTTTTCCGTGACGCGCCGGTAGTAATCGAACATGACGTTGACCCGGCTGTTGAAAAGGCCCACATCGGCACCCACGTCAAACGTCTTGGACTGTTCCCATTTGAGCGAGGGGTTCGGGATGATGGTATTCTGGATGGCCGAAGTACCCAGGTACCGATCGCCCACGCCGTACTCGCCCTGCGCCTGAAAATCAGACAGGCCGCTGATGTTTCCGTTGACGCCGTAGCTACCCCGGAGTTTTACGCGCAGCAGGTTATCTGGCAGGGCTTTCCAGAACTCCTCCTGGTGCATATTCCACCCAACAGAAACGCCCGGAAAAAAGCCCCATTTGTGGTTGGCGCCTAAGTTAGAAGCACCGTCAATACGGGCGTTCAGCGAGAAGAGGTACTTCTGTTGGTAATCGTAGTTAACGCGTGTAAAGTACCCCAAAATGAGCTGGTCGCTGATGGCTCCCCCCACCGCTACGGGCAGTGGCGAAGCGTTCAGAGTGGGGATCAGGTCGGTAGCGGCTCCCTGGCCGCTGGCACTCAGGCTGTAGTTCTCTCGACCAAAGTAGGAAAAACCCGCTTTCACGTCCAGGTTATGCGACTGCGCAATGGTCTTGAAATACGAAAAAACGGCATCCGCCTGCCATTGCATCATGCGGCTGTAGGACGAGGAAGCCGCCCGGGTTACGACCTGGCTGGCGGTGCCGTTCCAATAGGCCGGAATAAAGGAATAAGCATCGTTGGTCACTTTGTACAAGGATACCTGCGGATCGAAGGAGAGGCCCGGCAGGATGTCCCAGCGCCCTCCTACCGACAGCGTCAGGTTTTCGCTGGAGTTATTTCGCTTGTCGTTATTGAGGTGATAGACCGGGTTCCCCATGCTCCGGCTCTGGCCGGGGGCCAGCGAGCCGTCTTCAAACGTAAACTTGGCGGTAGGCGGCGTACTGGCTGAGCGGTAGAAGATCTGCGCCAGGTCGTACACCTGGTTGTTGGTGGAGCGCGTGTACATGGTGCGCCCAAAAACGCTGATATTATCGCGTACCTTCAGATCTCCGTTCAGGTTGAAAGTAAGACGGTCGAAACGCGTCGTGATGGCCGTTCCCTCGCTGTTGAGATACCCTATCCCGGCGTTGAAAGTAGCTTTGTCGGTACCGCCCGTGAGCGCCACGTGGTGGTTGTGCGAGAGCGCCGTCTGGAAGATGGCCCGCTGAAAATCGGTATCCTTAAAGATAATCGTTTTGGTGGGGTCGATGGGGTCGGGCATGCTTTCCCAGCCTTCGTTGAGTTTATGCTGGTTTTGGGGCGTCAGGTATTGGGTCGTATAGGGCGTATTGCGGGTCAGGTCGTTGCCCGTGCCGTAGCCAATGGGCAGCCCCAGCCGGTTGGAGGTAGCCGGGTTTTTGATGGCGGCGCGCTCATTACCCAGCCGGGCGTAGTAGATGTAGTCGCGGGCCGAAGCCAGCTCGTAGAGCTTACCGGGCTCGGAAGTAGTCAAGTCGTAGGAATAAGTAACGCGGGTTTTGCCCGATTTCCCGGTGCGGGTCGTAATGATCACAACGCCGTTGGACCCCCGGGCTCCGTAGATCGCCGTCGAGGCGGCATCCTTAAGTACCTGCAACGACTCAATGTCGTCCGGACTGATGTCGTTCATGTTGGCCCGGATGATGCCGTCAATAATGTATAGAGGCGCGGCACCGTTGGGGTTATTGATGGAAGTACCCCCGCGCACGATAATGCGCGGCGCGGCGCCCGGCTGGCCCGAGGTACTTTGCACCCGTACCCCTGGCAAGGCTCCCTGCAGCGCCGAGGCGGCGTTGGCGTAGGGAATGTTTTCGAGCACCTGGTTATCGAGCTTGGAAATAGAGGTCGTGACCGTCTCGCGTGACTGCGTTCCGTAACCCACCACCACTACTTCGTTCAGCACAGCTTCGTCGCTCTTCATGCTCACATTGATCACCGAGCTATTGCCAAGGGCTATTTCCTGGCTCGTGTATCCAATAAAGGAAAAGATGAGGCTGCCGCCTTCGGCCGGTACGCTCAGCGTATAGGTACCTTCGGTGGTCGTGGTGGCACCGGTAGTAGTTCCTTTCAACTGAATGTTCACGCCCGGAAGCGGGTCGTTGTTGGGATCGGTGACCTTGCCGGTAACCTGCTTCACCCCCTGGGCCATGGCCATGATACTACTGAAGAGTAGTACCGCCAGGAGTATAGGCTGCTGCCAACCAAAATGACGGTGTATAGCTTTTTGCATCATACAGATTAATTTTAATGAGGTTATGACAATCGCTCGGTTTAACTAATGCCAAAATTAAGTTTTGACTTTACGGCGATCTGCTACTTTTGTTTGCTTTTATAATACTATTATTCAAAATAAAAAACGGCACGGGCGGGGAAAGAAGCGGAGGAAAGAATGACCTACTTTGCCCGGACGTAGGTACTTTGTCCAGGTACGGAACGGAGCCCGCCCCTAGCCACTGGCACAGCCTGGTAAGCCGCGGCCAAACCATGCATATGTGCATATATTAGGACAGATCGGCTAATTTTTCACGCACGTGTATTCTACAAAGTGCCATTAGGTACGTTGTAGAGGTACCTCGACGCTCTGGCACAGTTGTTTATACTTTCTTAGATCAAGAAGTTTCCGGAAAGAGGTGGTAACTGATCATGCAGACCTGAGAACATACTCTTTAAACCTGATCTGGATAATGCCAGCGTAGGAAAGAGGGAAACGACAGAAGACTTCGGTTCAATAACCGGAGTCTTTTTTTGTAGCCTTAGTACCCCGTGGATTTAAACCAAGCCCTTTTCCCAACCTTACTGACCCCATGAGCCCTGCAAACAACACGAGCCCTACTTTTAATAACCGTATCCGGCAGGTTCTGCTGCTGTTGCTAGTCGTCGGGATGGCCGTATTGCTCATGCGAGAGCTGTACGTCTTTTTTCCCGGCTTTTTGGGGGCCGTGACCGTCTACATCCTGAGCCGCAACTGGTACCGCTACCTCACCAAGAAAAAATCGTGGAATAAAAGCCTGACGGCCCTGCTTTTTATGCTGGCTTTTTTGCTTTGCGTCGTGCTGCCCATTTACCTGGCGGTGCAGTTGCTGTTTGCTAAAATCAGCGGCTTATTTACCAACCCCCAAGACGTGATGGACGGCTTGCGCTCCATTTCTGCCCAGCTGAGGGCCTGGACGGGACAAGATCTGCTGAGCCAGGAGCGCATCCAGGAAATTCAGAAAGTAGGAGCCAACCTGATTCCGGCGCTGCTCAACAGCTCGGCCACCATGCTGGGCAATCTGTTCATGATTCTTTTTCTTTCCTTCTACATGCTCACCAACGGGGAGTTTTTGGAGAAAAAATTGAGCACTAAAATTGCGCTACGTAAAGAGAACATTGCAATCCTGGCCGACGAGACTAATAAAATGGTCAAAGCCAATGCTTTGGGAATTCCGCTGATCTCGCTCATCCAGGGATTGGTAGCCATGGGCGGCTACTGGATCTTCGGCCTGGACGACTTCGTTCTGTTTGGCTTCCTGACCGGCATTTTCGCGTTTTTCCCCATTGTCGGTACCGCCCTGATCTGGATCCCGTTGGTGATCTACCTGTTCTCGTCGGGCGAAACCGGCGCGGGCATCGGCCTGGCCATTTACGGGGCCGTCGTGATTGGCAACATCGACTACGTAGCGCGTATTTCGTTTCTAAAAACGATCGGCGATGTTCATCCCATTACTACCATTCTGGGTTTGATTGTGGGCTTGCAGCTGTTTGGCTTTTGGGGATTTATTTTTGGCCCGCTCCTGATCAGCTATTTTATTCTGCTGTTCAAGATTTACACCAGTGAATTTGGCCACATGGAAACCCAAAACGAAAGCCGGGAGTAGGCAGCAAGCCGCGTGTAACGCGAAACGTGCTGCCTACTCCCGGCGGCTCAAAATACTCCCGGCTTATTTAGAAAGACTAAGCCGCTTGGTCGTCGCGAACGTAGATTTTTTGGCCGTTGTGCTGGTTGAATAGCGAAATAATGGCCTCCTTATCCATTTCGTTGCTGGGATGTACGCTGATAATGACCGCGCCTTCTTTCACGCTGGTTTCGTAGTACTCTTCGTTTTCTTTAGGAAAACCCGACCCCACGATACTCCCAATGGTACCTCCCGCTACGCCACCCGCAGCGGCCCCCGCCAGACCCGCCAGTACCGGCCCCGCCAGGGCCAGTCCAATGCCCGGTAACACCAGGTTGGTACCCAGCGCTGCTACGGCACTTATCACCGCTCCGGTGGTGCCGCCAATGGCCGCTCCCATGGTAGCCGTTTCTGCCGAGCGGGTTTCGCCCGTTTCATCTTTTTGGTTGTCCTGAGGGGCCATGTGGTAATTCTTACTTTGCGTTTCTTCCGACATCACCACCGATATTTGCTCCTGCGAATATCCGTTGGCCAGTAGCGTATCGTATACCTTATTCGCGTCTTCATTGGTCAGGAATACGCCCGTTACGGAATTGACGGCGTGTTCTGAATGCCCTTTATTTTCTGTTGCCATAGCGCTTGCTGTTTTGTTTGGGTGGTTATTACCTGGTGCTTACTCTAAAATAGCTGTGCCACTAGCCTTAAGGGTACATCGTTGGTAGAGGTCAATCGCACAAAGTAACCCTCGGTTTCGTCGAGGCATTCGGGTAGTTTGTCTAAACCTTTCTGAATTCTCCCCAGAGGTACCTTTCTTTGTACCTAGTGTGTGTATAGTGTCAAACACCCGCTCGCGGTTTCCGGGGCGGGTGTTTCGTATTTTTAGCCAATAGCCAGGTACTTTAACAAGCTAAATGATGTTAAAATCTTCCTTGAAGATATGCTGAAGCGGTACGTCGGCCTCGAGTAGTTCTTTCTGCAAGGAATCCATCATAGGGCCTGGGCCGCAGATATAGAAGCACTTCGAAGGTAGTTCACCCACTTTTTCGGCCAGTACTTCGGCATCCAGGAAGCCGTCTTTGTCTGAGCAGTGCGGAAGGTACACGATGTCCTTTGCCTTCAGATCCAGGCTCCGGATTTCGTCTTCGTAGCTGGCTTCGCCGGGCTTTTCTACGCTATAGATCAGGAATGTTTTCCCCTGACGCCGCTGCATAAACGCCTCGTCGCGGATCATACTTAGAAAGGGCGTAATGCCAATGCCACCCGCAATGAGGACGGCGTCCGGTTGGGGGCGTTTCCAGAGATGATTCCCAAACTCACCGTAAGGCCCCCAGAGTTGGGCCCGCACGCCGGGTTGTAGCTCATTGAGCCGGGAGGTCCAGTCTCCGAGGGCCTTGACCGACAGCCGCAGGTGCTCTTCCTCGGGCGAAGACGAAACCGAAAAAGGATGAGGTTCCGGGCGAAGCGCCGGGGTATCGAAATAAATGTACACAAACTGTCCCGGCCGTTGCGCTACGCGTTGCTGCGGGTCCACGGGCCGCAGGTACACCTCCGCCATGTCGTCTACCTCGCGCACCTCTGCTACCTCGTACGTAAAACGAGGGCCCAGAGAATGGTAAAGTACCCGGATGTAGACGTAACACCCTAGCCCCACGGTAATCCAGGCAATGAACCACGTACGTAGCAGCGGAAAGCGCATGATCTCGCCCTGGCCCATGATGCCGTGCACCACCACGATGACCAGCACCAGCCCGAAGAAATGGTGCGTCTGCTTCCAGTGGTGGTACTTCAGCGGCGTCCAGATCGAAAGCGCCACCAGCCCCACCAGCAGTATGATGGCCATAAGCCCCGTATTGCGTACCCAATCTTCCGAAAACCAAAAAAAGCGGCCAAAGGTACCCCAGTCGGGCAACAGGTGCATGGCCAGGAAGATGGGGTGTAGGAAAATAAGTACGGAGGCTACTTCGCCCACGTGCCGGTGCGCTTTGTACACTTTATCCAGCCCGCCAAAGAGCGCGTTGACGGGCCGAAACCGCGCCGATAGTAAAAACGCCCAGCACATCAGGAGCGTAGCGGGCATACTACCTACCTTGGCTACGTACTTGAAGGGGTCGTCGTACCAGTCGTCGTAGTACCACATCGAGCCCAGCCAAAGCGCCAGGGTGATCAGCACCGTGACGCCGATGGTCAGGTACCCCCAGTGGTATTGCTTCTTGATGATTTCCATGTTTTTAGTAGAGTTGTATGGCGGAAGGACTACTAAAAGTATACCTGCCTTGCTAACAAGGTACTTTGCCCAGCTCAGGTTTGGTCGACACTACCTGTGCATGTACTCTTTTTGTAAAAGAAAAAAGCCTCGGGATATGGTAACGCGATTGGAAGATCTGGATTTAACCAAACAATATAGCTACGCCGATTACCTTACGTGGCGATTCCAGGACCGCCTGGAGTTGATCAAAGGGTATATGCATAAAATGCCCCCCGCTCCGACGAAGGCGTGCTTGCCTCCCGCATTTTCCCCGATTTCAGCATCGACTTAGGCCGGGTATTTGCGTAGCCATCCTATTCTCTTTTCCCTACAAATTCCCTTTTTTTAACTCTTTTACGGCGTAGTCGGCGGCGCGGGCCGTGAGGGCCATGTAGGTGAGCGAGGGATTTTGGGTACTGGTGGAGGTCATGCAGGCGCCGTCGGTCACGAATACGTTCTGGCAGGCGTGCAGCTGGTTCCAGCGGTTGAGCAGCGAGGTCGTGGGATCGTGCCCCATGCGCACCCCGCCCATTTCGTGGTTTTCGCTGCCGGGATTCCGGCGCGTATCTGCGGTTTGGATGTTGACAAAGCCCGCTTTATGAAGCATCTCGCTAAACTGCTCGTAGAAATCCTGCACCATTTTCCGGTCGTTGTCGTCGAAGTCTACCGACATGCGAAGTTGCGGAATGCCCCAGTCGTCGCGGAGCGTGGGGTCCAGGCGCACGGTACTACTTTCCTTGGGTAGGGTTTCGCCCATCATCTGGATACCGATACTCCAGCCGCTGCGGTCGGGCCGGAATAAACTGTCTTTGAGCGAAGTACCCAGGCCGGGTGTAGCGTTTCCGATTTTTGAAGTTGAAAAAGATGCCGCGTAGCCCCGCAGGAAGTCGGTTTCCTGTCGGAAAACGTTTCGAAAGCGCGGCACGTAGGCTCCGTTGGGCCGACGGCCGTCGGTGGTGTAGTCATGAAAGCCGTCAAACTGCGCCGACACCCGCCCGCGGTAGTTGTGAAAGGCGATGTGTTTCCCCAGTAGCCCGTTGTCGTTGCCCAGGCCGTTTGGAAAGCGGTGCGAGGTAGAATTGAGCAAAATCAGATTGGAGTTGAGGGCCGAGGCGTTCACAAAGATAATCTTGGCGTAGTACTCGCTCATCTCCTTCGTGTGCGCATCGACAACCCGGACCCCGGTCGCGCGGCCTTTTTTCTCGTCGTAGATGATGGAATGCACCACCGCGTGCGGGCGTAGGGTCAACTTGCCGGTACGTTCGGCCCAGGGCAGCGTAGACGCATTGCTGCTAAAGTACCCCCCAAACGGGCACCCCCGCTGACACATCACCCGGTGCTGACACTTGGCGCGGCCCTGCTGGGTATGAATGGGCTGCGGATCGGTGATGTGCGCCGCCCGCCCAATAATGACCGGCCGGGTACCCTGGTAATGTTGGGCCGTTTGCTCGCTGAAGTGCTTTTCCACGCAGGTCATTTCGTGCGGGGGCAGGAACTCCCCGTCGGGTAGTTGGGGCAAGCCGTCCCGATTCCCCGAAATCCCCGCAAATTTCTCCACGTAGCTGTACCAGGGGGCCAGGTCGGCGTAGCGAATGGGCCAGTCCACGGCAAAGCCATCGCGGGCCGGGCCTTCAAAGTCGAAGTCGGACCAGCGCTGCGTCTGGCGCGCCCACAGCAACGACCGCCCCCCTACCTGGTAGCCGCGCATCCAATCGAATGGTTTGTCTTGTACGTAGGGATGATGGGCGTCCTTCACCACGAAGTGCATGGCGTCTTCCCTGAAAATGTAGTGCTTGCTGGCAATCGGATTTTGCTGACGAATCGCCAGCGGAGGCTGTCCCCGGTGCTCAAATTCCCAGGGCTGCATCTGCGCCGTGGGGTAGTCGGTGACGTGCTTCACGTCGCGGCCCCGCTCCAGTACCAGCGTGCGCAGGCCTTTTTCGGTAAGCTCCTTAGCGGCCCAGCCTCCGCTGATGCCCGTACCGATGACGATGGCGTCGAAGCGGCGGTTTTCGTTCGTTGACTTTCTCAGATCAGTAGGCGGGCAGGTCATTCGCAATAGGGGCCACAAGGTACTTTTACTTCCATAACAAAGGCAAAAAACGGCGTAAGTTACCCATTGCTGGAATGATATTTTGTGGCTTCGCAGTCCAGAAAGATATGCTTACCGTTCCTTTCTATACCTTTTTTACTACAATTCAACTACCTACCTAATCCATACCAAGCTATGTTTATTGTTGAAGAACCTACCTGGGCCATTATTCTTTGTTTGGTCACCATGCTGTGCTGGGGCTCGTGGGGCAACGGCCAAAAATGGGTGACGCAGTCCGCACCGCTGTACATTTTTTACCGCGACTACGTCTACGGTATCGCGGGCAGTGCGCTGATGCTGGCCTTTACGCTAGGTACCTTGGGCGACGAAGGCCGTCCCTTGCTGGAAGACATCCGGCAAGCCGAAATCACCAACCTCTTACTGGCGCTGGCCGCCGGGATTATTTTTAACCTGGGGAACACCCTCCTAACCGTGGGCATCAACCAGGCCGGCCTGTCCATTGCCATGCCCGTGGGGACGGGGCTTTCGCTGGCGTTGGGGCTGGTCGTGAACCATATCGCCGAGCCTAGCGGCAACCTACCCCTGCTGGCCGCGGGTGGTGGCGTGGTGCTGGTGGCCATTGCATTGAGTGCCCTGGCTTACCGGGCCAAGGAAAAAGAAGAAGAGGACGACGAAGAATCCAGCTCGGGAAAAAACCGGGGCGTCTGGATCGCCCTGTCGGGTGGGCTGGCACTGGGTTTCTTTTTCGTGATCGTCTCCAGTGCCATGAGCAAAGAGCTGGCCTCGCCCGAAGCGGGGCTGCTCACGCCCTACTCGGGCTTTTTGTTTTTTGCCCTGGGGATTCTCATCAGCAATCCGGGCATCGAGTGGCTGGTACGGCACTTCAAGATCTCCGACGAAGACGATGAAACCAAGTACGGAGAAGTACCCGCCCGCCAGCACGCCGTGGGCCTAGCCAGCGGGGTACTTTGGGGCGTGGGGATGATCGCGCTCTTTCTGGGCTCGCCCGAAGCCGGCGACGCCGTTTCGTACGGCCTCAGCCAGGGCGCTACCATCGTGTCGGTACTGTGGGGGTTATTTGCCTGGGCCGAGTTCGAGGGCGCCCCCAAAAAGGCCAACCGCTTCCTGTGGTTCATGGGCATCGCCTACGTAGCGGGCCTGGCGCTGATCATCCTGGCGCGGGCGTAGGTACTTTGGGGCGTGGGGCAGAGGGCATGGGGCAGAGGGTACTTTTGCTAAAAGTACCACACCAAGCTCCCTTTCTCCGCGGGAGAAAGGGCGGGGGGATAGAGGCCTTTTCTCCGGTCGGAGACCGCGTGACGCGCCTGCGTAGTTTCAAAACTACGCAGAACAAAGGGAGCTTGCGAGGTACTTTTTATACTTTCAAAGTACCCCTTATGCCATAGATACAAAGTACCCCATGCCCAACGCCCCGCACCTTCTGCCACCAAGTACCCCTACTTTCTAGACATGGCTTTGATGGCCTCGGCGGCTTCGATGGGCAGGTCTGACTCCAGCACGCTGGCACCGTCGCGGATCACGGACCGGTAGGCGGCGGCGCGCTCTTCTTTCGTTTTTAGTTTATCGTAGGTCGGGGCCGCCGAAATCATGCACCGCACGCCCCGTGCGTGCAGAAGCCGGTACATTTCCTGGTTGGCGGGCGTTACCTCCGGCCCAATGTAGGCAATCATATGGTCCCAAGGTACCCCCGCCCGCTCGTACTCGGCCAGGGCCTGGGGTGTTTTGACAAAAGCCGAAAACATCCGTTCGGGGTTGTCGCGGTAGTAGTAGAGCGCCTGCTCGGCGGTGTGCACCGTCAGCATCACGTAGGCGTCGGCACGGTACTTCCGGATAATCGCCGCCGTCATGGCCAGGGGTACATCCTTTTTGTCAAAGTTCAGCACCGTTTTGCCCCGCGCCCACTCAAGTACCTCCGCCAGGGTAGGTATACCGTGCGCCGTCACGCGGCCCTGAGCATCTTTCAGCTTGAGTTTCTTCAGCTCCTCCCAGGTATAGTCAGCGACCCGACCGGTACCCGTAGTGGTACGGTCCAGGGTCGCGTCGTGCATCAGAATAATCACGCTGTCTTTGGTGAGCCGGGGGTCAATTTCAAAAAAAGCGGGCGTATGTTTCAGCGTATTTTCAAAAGCCGCGATGGAGTTTTCGGGGAAGCCCACCTCCATGCCGCCCCGGTGCCCGCTCACCAGCGGGGTACTTTGGGGCGTCCATCGGAAGAAATCGCGCAGGTGTTGGGTACTTTCAAAGGCCAGAACGTGTAGCTTCTCCTGCGCCCGGGCGGATACGGCCATTCCCAAAGTACCCCAAAAAATCAGGTACCTGGCCCGCCTTAGAAATCGAATGGACATGAATGGACAAATTACGTTTTACTTTCAAAAAGCCGCTACTGGTGTTTTCTACCGCTGTTTCCCCAAGGTACTTTTTGGCAGAGGGCGGCCCGCGTAGGGCAGAGGGTGCGGGGCGTGGGGTAGTTTAAAGTATAGAGTGTAAAGTACCTCGCTAAAGCTCCCTTTCTCCGCGGGAGAAAGGGCTGGGGATAGAGGCATTTAAGGGTACTTTGCCCTGTCCAGAAATGGGTTGTTAGAAGACCCAATACCCTCTGCCCATTGCCCCGCACCCAACGCCCTTTGCCACAAAGTAACCCTGTTACCCAGTAACTCCCCCGGTCCTTTTTCTTTTATTGCACAAAGTACCTTTAAAGTACCCTTCCTACACTCTCCTTCCCGCTGTGGCCATGGACCGACGAACGTTTGTACAAAGTACCCTAACCGCCCTCTGCGTAGCCCCCGCGCTGGGCTTTGTCCGCCCGAGCCGCTCCATGCCGCCCTGGCTGCTGGAGCTGGTGAAGCTCAACGACGACGGCCTCGTAGCCCTGCGCGCCCTGCAAAGCAAAGAAGCAGGTACCCTGGGTGGCGTGCGCGACGGCCACGACATCCTGAACCCGCACAGTACCTTTGCGCTGATCCTGTGGGGCTCTTGCGCGCTCTTTGCGCCGTCGTCGAGGTACTTTCGGTCGGAGGGGCTGCGGGAGGACGTGCGGCTGGCGGCGGAGTACCTCGTCAAAACCCAACACGCCGATGGTACCATCGACCTGCTGTCTACCAATTTCCATTCCCCACCCGACACGGCTTTTCTGGTGAAGCGGCTCGTGACGGCCTACGGTTTTCTGGAGCAATCGGGCACGCCGGGCGTCGAACGGGTACTTGCGCCTCTCAAAACGTTCCTGACCCGCGCCGGCGAGGCGCTCATCGTGGGCGGCATTCATACGCCCAACCACCGCTGGGTGGTGGCCGCGGCCCTGGCGCAGCTGCACACCCGCTGGCCCGACCCACGCTACCGCGCCCGCGCCGAGCAGTGGCTGCAGGAGCGCATCGACATCGACGCCGACGGCCAGTACAACGAGAAAAGTACCTTCATTTACTCCTCCCTCAGCGACCGCGTCCTGATCACCATCGCCCGGGGGCTCAACAAGCCTGAGCTGCTGGACTACGTGCGCCAAAACCTGGACATGACGCTGTACTACGTGCACCCCAACGGCGAGATCGTGACGGATGCCTCCGGGCGGCAGGATAAGGCCGTGGTAGGTACGTTGGAAAACTACTACTACCCCTATAGGTACCTGGCCCTGCGCGACCAGAACGGCACCTACGCGGCCATGTGCGCGCTCATCGAGCGCACGGCGGGCCAGAAGCTCCGCGGCCACCTGGACTACTACCTGGCCGACGAAGCGCTGTGGGCTCCGCTGCCGCCAGCGAAGTCGCCGCCGGTTAGTTACGTGAAGACCTTCCCCAACTCGGGTCTGGTGCGCGTCCGGCGGGAGCAGTGGGATAGTACCCTCATTGCCCGCAATCCGGTCTTTTTCACCTTCATGCACGGGCAGGCGGTACTTCAGGGGCTACGACTGGCGGCGTCGTTTTTTGGCAAAGGACAATTTCAAACCGAAACCCTGGTCCAAAAAGAAAAAAGCTGGGAGCTGACCCAGCGGCTGGAAGGTCCCTACTACCAACCCTACCCGGCGGGCCAACTACCTACCCAGGACGGCGACTGGGAGAAAATGCCGCGGACGGCCCGTCCGCAAAGCGAGGTACAGCACCTCGAAACCAGGGTACTTATTCGGGAAACAAACCACGGGATGGAGGTAGAAATCTCCTCCGAAGGGACCGACCGCGTGCCGGTGGCGCTGGAGCTGATCTTCCGGCCGGGGGGTACCTTTGCGGGGCTCACTCCCCACGCAAGCCTTCCTAACACCT
This sequence comes from Rhabdobacter roseus, assembly GCF_014202275.1. Taxonomy (GTDB): domain Bacteria; phylum Bacteroidota; class Bacteroidia; order Cytophagales; family Spirosomataceae; genus Rhabdobacter; species Rhabdobacter roseus. The sequence continues at coordinate 903,634 of NZ_JACHGF010000003.1, forward strand.
GGTTTATGGAGAAAGGTACGGGTACCTATACCTTCCAAAACGACCGCATCCAGTTTGGCCCCGGCCTGCACCTGCACAAAAACACCGCCCTGCGCGGGGCGCTGCCCGCCATGGATGCACCCACGGTATTCCTGACGGGCTTTACGCCCTTCCGGCAGGTACTTACCTTTTCGGCGGCAAGTACCTAAGCTGACATCCAGGCTACAAACCTAAGGTACCCCCCGGAGCTGCGGTGAATTTACTGACGGATGCCTAAGTAGCTCCGCCCGTCAATAGCCTTTTTCGTAGGTATCTCTGAAATATTCCGCTACCAAGCTCCTTCGCTAACCGTCGGCTTACCCATGCAACACATTTCCCTTTCTCGCTTTCTGGCTTTTCCCACCGCTGGCCTTCGCCTAGGTACCTTGCTGCTCGCAGTACTGGCCGCCACGGCGGGCCTGTATTCCTGCCTCAACACCCGAACGTCCGCCGTGGCGGCCGCCGAAAAAGTACCCCCACGGGTATTGGTTTTTTCCAAAACCAAAGGCTGGAAGCACTCCTCCATTCCGTTTGGGATCGCGGCCATTCAGAAGCTGGGGCGGGAGCATCAGTTCCGGGTCGATACCACGCTGAACGCCGCCTACTTTACCGACGACAGCCTGCGCCAGTACCAGGCGGTGATCTTCAACTGCACCACCGGCAACGTCCTCAACGCCGAGCAGCAGGCGGCTTTTGAAAGGTACATCCAGGCCGGGGGTGGCTACGTGGGCATTCACTCCGCCGCCGATACCGAGTACGAATGGCCCTGGTACGGCAAGCTCATGGGGGCCTACTTTGCCAACCATCCGCTCAATCCGAGTGAACGCAAAGCCGCCGTGGATGTTACCAACAAAAACCACCCCGCCACCGCCCACCTGCCCGACCGCTGGGAACGCACCGACGAGTGGTACAGCTACCGCACGTTCTACCCCGGCCTCAACGTGCTGGCCTACCTCGACGAAAGTACCTACGACAACGGCACCAACGGCGCCAACCACCCCATTGCCTGGTACCACGAGTTCGACGGCGGACGGGCTTTCTATACCGGCGGCGGCCATATGGATACGAGCTACGACGAACCGCTTTTTTTACAGCACATCCTGGGTGGCATTCGGTACGCCATCGGCGACAAGCCCCTCGACTACCGGAAAGCGTACTCGGTGGCCATGCCGGAAGAAAACCGTTTTGTCAAAACCATCCTCGTCGATGACCTGAACACGCCCATGGAGCTGGCCGTGGCCGCCGACGGCCGCGTTTTTTTCACCGAGCTCCGTACCGCCAACCTCTACGTGTACGATCCCAAAACCCGGCAGCACGCGCTCGTGCACCGCTTCGACGTCGCCACCAAGGGCGGCACGGGGCTCATCGGCGTCACGTTGGACCCGAAGTTTAGCCAAAATCACTACATCTACCTCTACTACTCCCCGCCCACCGACCGCGAGCCCATTCTGTTCAATCTCTCCCGCTTTGTGGTATTGGACAACAATACGCTGGATGTAGCCTCGGAGAAAATCTTGCTACAGGTACCTGTGCAAGAAAACAGCGGCGCGCACCACGGCGGCTCGCTGGCCTGGGACAAAGACGGCAACCTGTACCTCTCGACCGGCGACAGCTCCAGCCCGTTTCCGTCCGACGGCTACGCGCCCCTTGACGAGCGGCCCGGCCCGGAGTACTTCAGCCTCGACGCCCAGCGCTCCTCGGCCAACACCAACGACCTGAAGGGAAAGATCCTGCGGATTCGGCCCCAGCCGGACGGTACCGCGGGGGCGGCTCCCTATACCATTCCCGCGGGTAACCTGTTTCCGCCCGGTACGCCCCAAACCCGCCCGGAGATTTACACCATGGGCCTGCGCAACCCCTACCGGATCGCCGTCAACCCGAAGACGTCCGTGCTGTACTGGGGCGAAATTGGCCCCGACGCCGGGGAGGACGGCCCGCAGGGCCCGCGCGGCTACGACGAGTTCAACCAGGCGCGAAAGGCCGGGAACTTCGGCTGGCCGTACTTCGTGGGCAACAACTACCCCTACGTGAAGTGGGATTTTAGTACCAAAACCGCAGGTGCGCCCTTTGACCCACGGGCTCCCGTCAACCGATCCCCCAACAACACCGGCCTTACCCAACTACCCCCGGCCATGCCCGCCATGCTGTGGTACCCCTACGCCGCCTCGCCGGACTTTCCGGAGCTGGGCCAGGGTGGTCGCAGCGCCATGGCCGGTGAATTTTATACGTTCAACGAAAAATCGTCTTCGCCCACCAAATTTCCTGCCTACTACGATGGTACCCTGTTTGTCTTCGACTGGATGCGCAACTGGGTGATGGCGCTGCGCTTCGACGAGCAGGAGAACTTCGTGCGGGCCGAGCCTTTCATGACCTCCAACGGCGACTTCCGCCGCCCCATCGACCTGGCCTTTGGTCCCGACGGCGTCATGTACATGCTGGAGTACGGCTCGGTGTACGGGGCCGACAACGAAGACGCGCGCCTGGTCAAGATTGAGTACAATACCGGCAACCGCCCGCCCATCGCCAAAGCCAGCGTGGTGGACTCCGCCGCGACGGCCCAGCTCAGCAAGCGCGTGTACCTGACGTCCGAAAACCGCCCCTCCAGCACCATCCGGGAAGTAGCGGGCGCAGCGCCCCTGAGGGTACTTTTCAGCAGCCGCGGCTCCCTGGACCCCGACGATGACGACGTGCTCAGCTACCAGTGGCTTTTTGACGGAAAAACCGTGGGCTCCACCCGCCCCACTGCCGCCCACACCTACACCCAGCCGGGCGTATACCGGGCCGTACTCAAGGTAACCGACCCGCGCGGCCAGGTAGGTACCGACACGCTGACGGTGAAGGTAGGCAATACCCCCCCGCGCGTAGCGATTACGACGCCCGGCAACCAGTCTTTCTTTTGGGAAAATAAACCCTTTACCTACGAAGTGAAGGTTTCTGATCAAGAAGAAAGCAAGATGGACCCGAAAAAACTGCGGGTGTACTACACCTATAACCCGCAGCCAAGTACCCTGCCCCCTACCCCGGCGACGGGCCACCAGCCCGAAACGCTGCTGCTCACGGCTTCGCTGGGAAGTACCCTCATGGCCGGCAGCGACTGCAAAGCCTGCCACACGGTAGACCAAAAGTCAGTGGGGCCTTCGCTCCTGGCCGTCGCCGAGCGCTACAAAGGACAAGCCAACGCCCTGGAGCTGCTTTCGGACAAGATTATCCGGGGCGGGGGTGGCAACTGGGGTACCGAGCACGTCATGAGCGCCCACCCGCAGCTCTCGCGCCAGGATGCCGCCGAAATGGTGAAGTACATCCTATCGCTGGCCGAGCCGCAGCGCCAGCTTACGACCCTGCCCGCGCAAGGTACCTTACCGCTAACCGACCACCGCGAAAACGAACCCCGGGGCCAGTATACCTTGGTAGCCTCCTACACCGACCAGGGTACCGCCGCCGTGGGGCCGCTCACCACCACCGAAGTAGTGACCCTCCGCAGCGCCAAGGTACCTACCGTCTACGCCGACGCCCACGTGGGTTTTCCGCGCTGGAGCAACAGCCTGAGCGGCGGCGACCACAAGGCCTACATTTTGCTGAAGAACATCGACCTGACGGGCATTCGGAAATTTACTTACGAATACAGCTCCGGCGAGAAAAGCGGCGAAATCTGGGTGCGGATCGGCTCCTACGCCGGGCCGGTGATCAGCCGAACGACCTACCCGGCTTCGGGTAGCGCGGGCGGAAAAGTGACGGGTGACGTACAGGTACCTACCAGCGGGCGGCACGATGTGTATTTCGTGGTCATGAAGCCCGACAAACCCACCAACAACGTCATTTCGCTAAAAACCATTTCTTTTGAACAATAACTTTTTCCAAACTACCCTAAACCCCATGAAACGCCGAACTTTTCTTGAACAAAGTACCCGTCTCTCCCTGGTCGCCGGGGCCTGGATGCTGGCTCCCGAAGGTACCTACGCGATGGACCGCCGGGGCGTCGCACGCCGCTCGGCCAACGAAAAAATAACGGTAGCGCTGATCGGCTGCAACAACATGGGTTTTGGTATTTTGAGCCACGCCCTCAATAACCCCAATGTGGAGTGCGCCGCGCTCTGCGACATCGACGAAAGCGTGCTCGACCGCCGCAGCGAAGACGTGGTGAAGAAGCAGGGCAAAAAACCGCAGCGTTACGGCGATTTTCGGAAACTACTGGAAAACAAAGACATCGACGCCGTGATCGTAGGTACCCCCGACCACTGGCACTGCCTGCCCATGATCTACGCCTGCGAGGCCGGGAAGGACGTCTACGTAGAAAAGCCCCTGGCCAACTCCATCGGTGAATGCAACCTGATGGTGAAAGCCGCCCGCCGCTACAACCGCGTGGTGCAGGTAGGGCAGCAGCAGCGCAGCGGAGAGCACTGGCAAAAACTCACGCAGTTTATTCAGGCAGGCGGCCTGGGACCGGTGCGGAAGGTACGTAGCTGGGCCAATTTCAACTACGCCGCCGGACGGCCCGCCGCGCCCGACCAGCCCGTGCCCGCGGGCGTGGACTTTGAGCGATGGCTCGGCCCCGCGCCCGCGCGCAGCTTCAACCCTACGCGCTTTCACGGCTCCTGGCGGCTCTTCTGGGACTACGGTGGTGGCCTCATGACCGACTGGGGCGCGCACCTGCTCGACATCGCCCTCTGGGCCAAAAACGTGAAGCAAGGCCCCCACGCCGTGACGGCGGCGGGTGGCAACTTCCTAAACCAGGACCTGGCTCACGAAACCTTCGACACCCTAAGCGTCCTGTACCAGTTCGACGACTTTACCCTCAACTGGGAGCATAGCGCGGGCGTGCAGAAGGGTCCCTACGGTCGCTCCTACGGGCTGGAGTTTGTGGGCAACGACGCCACGCTGGTGATCGACCGCAACAGCTGGGAGGTTTTTCCAGAGTCCGACAAGGGTACTTTCAAAGCGCCGGAGCTGGCCGCCAAAGGCTGGAAGGAAAGCCACGCCGAGCACGTACGAAACTGGCTGGATTGCATCCGGGAGCGGAAGGAACCCAACTGCCCCATCGAAACCGGGCGGCTGGTGGCGCTCTACGCGCATCTGGGCAACATCGCCCTACGTACCAATTCGCAGCTGAACTGGGACGAAGCCACGCAGTCGTTTGGAAAAAATAAAGCCGCCAACGCCCTCATTACGCCCAGCTACCGCAAGCCCTGGGTACTTCCGAAAGTGTAAAGGGTAGTTGTAGGGGTACTTTAAATGCAAGAGAAAAAGTACCCCTACACCTGCACCCCCACCTGCTCTCCTACCGAGCGCACGTAGGCCGCCGCCTGGCGGTATTCGTCGGCGGTGCTGAGGTGCTCCAGCATGAGCGGGATGTCGCGCAGGCGGCTGAGCTCGGTCAGGAACACGGTGTAGTCGAGGGTACCCAGGCCGGGGCGGCACTCAAAAAGCTGCGGCGTGTAGGTATCTTCTTTCAGGATAATGTCCTTGCCGTGGCAGCTCCGGATGTGCGGCCCCAGCTTTTTGAAACACTCTCGGATCAGCGCCGCGTTGTCGTAAAAGCTCCGCGGGCTCACGATCAGGTTCATGGGGTCCAGGTGGACGCCAAACCGTGGGTGGTCGATGGCCTTGACGAGCCGCAGGTAGGAGTCGGCCGAGTCGGGGTAGGTCCAGGGCATGGGCTCCAGCGCAAAGTAGGTACGGGTAGGCTGCACCTCGGCCAGGATCTTGCGCGTCACCTCCACGATTTCGTCAAAGGTACTTTCGGTTAAATTATCCTTGTGCGGCCCCGCCCAGTGTTGGGGGTTTTTGGAGCCACTGATGTTGACACAGCAGTTGGCCCCGATGGCCTCGGCCAGCGCCAGGGAATCCACACATTTTTTGAAGGCTTCACCGGCCATTTTCGCGTCCGGACTGATGGGATTGCTCCAGGCTCCTACCTCCGCGATCACGATCCCGGCCTGGCGGGCGGCCTGCGCGTAGGCCTTGATGAGCTCGGGCGCTGTCCCTACCGGTACCGGACAGTAGGCCGCCCGGTAGCCTTCTTTCCGCAGCGCCGCCACCCATTCGTCGGGGTTCTGGTACTTTTCAAAGAGCGGTCCGCCCAGGCGTACGTAGGGTTTGGGGGCCGCGCCAAACGCAGGCAAAGTGGCGGTCAGTCCGGCCAGGGCGGCTGCCTGGATAGCTTTTTTGGTGAAAGTTCGGCGATCCATACGGATAGTTAGCAAGAAGGAAAGCTCCGGGTGGCCTAGGTTTTCAGGTACCTGAGCGTTAGGTTTGGGGTAGTTTGGGCTTTTAGATACAAAGCTCCGCCAACGCCCAAGCTACTGCCGGTGCGCCCGGATAAATTCGTTACCGCTTTAACTACTATTTCATGCTTCGTCGATTTTTTCTCAAATCCCTAAGTACCACTCCCTTTTTGGGCTTAGCGGGCTTTGCGCCCTCGCTGGCTCCTTCGGACCGCCAATACTGGGTGAGCCACCTGGACAAACTCGCCCGGCCCGTGCTGGAAAACCTGGCCAACAACCGCCTGAAGGCTACCATGCCCGTGGAGGAGAAAAAAAACGCCAACCGCGCGTCGGTATCGCACCTGGAAGCTTTTGGCCGCCTGATGGCGGGCATTGGCCCCTGGCTCAACCGCAGCGACATCACCGACCCCACTGAGCAGCAACTACACGTCCAATGTACCCAGTGGGCCCGGCAAGCCCTCGACAACGCCACCAATCCCGCGGCCGCCGATTTCATGAATTTTAAAGAAGGCGGCCAGCCGCTGGTGGACGCGGCCTTCCTGGCGCACGGGCTCGTACGGGCACCCCGGCTGTGGGAGAGTATGCCGGAATCGGTCAAGAAAAACACCGCCGCGGCTTTGCTCAGCAGCCGGATCATCCGCCCTGGCCCCAGCAACTGGCTGCTGTTCAGCGGTATGGTGGAGGCTTTCTTTGCCAAGTACGGATACGACTACGACAAAATGCGGCTCGACTACGCCATCCGCCAGCACGAGCAGTGGTACAAGGGCGACGGCATCTACGGCGACGGGGCCAACTTCCACTGGGACTACTACAACAGCTTCGTGATCCAGCCGTTCCTGTACGACATCCTGACCGAGATCGTGCCCAAGGAGCGCGTATACCAGAAAATGTACGAAGACGTGACCAAGCGCGCCGTGCGCTACGCGGCAGTGCAGGAGCGGCTCATCGCGCCCGACGGTACCTACCCCGTTATTGGGCGCTCCATCGTGTACCGGGCCGGGGCGTTTCAGCACCTGGCCAACATGGCCCTGCACGAAAAACTACCCGAGGGCGTCAGTCCCGCCCAGGTACGCAGCGCCCTGACGGCGGTGATCAAAAAAACGACCGAGAGCCCGGCCAACTTCGACAAAAACGGCTGGCTGACCATCGGGCTGAACGGCCACCAGCCAGGCCTGGGCGAGTCGTACATCTCGACGGGTAGTTTGTACCTCTGCGCCGAGGTACTTTTGCCGCTGGGCTTGCCCGAGGGCCACGCCTTCTGGTCGGGTGCTGCCACCGACTGGACCTCCCGGAAGGTATGGAGTGGCACCGACCTCCCCGCCGACCACGCGATTTGAGCACGCTATGGCATTTATTTAACCAAAAATGAGTAGCTTGCTTTGGCAAGTACCTTGGGATTGTACTTAGCCAATAACCTATAAAAAGTAACCCATTTACACTTAAACTCTCCTCCGGATTTCCGCTTTATGAAAACCAGCGTTCGCCTCCAGCTCATGGCCATGATGTTCCTCCAATTTTTTGTGTGGGGAGCGTGGTACGGCCAAATGAGCAAGTACCTTTTTACCCAGCTGGGCGCCACGGGCGTGCAAGTAGGTAGTGCCTACGCGGCTTTTTCCATCGCCATGATCATCTCCCCTTTTTTCGTGGGGATGATCGCCGACCGGTACTTTGCCGCCCAGAAGGTATTGGGGGTACTTAACCTGGCCGGAGCCGCCATGCTTTTTCTTTTAACCCAATCCACCAACGTCGACACCTTTTTCTGGTATATTCTGGCCTACTGCCTCACCTTTGCGCCTACGCTGGCACTCACCAGCTCCATTGCCATGCAGCAAATGGTGAGCTCGGAGAAGGAGTTTCCCGCCATTCGGGTCATGGGGACCATCGCCTGGATCGCCGTGACCAACCTCGTGGGCTACTACGCCCTGGGCGACAACGTGGCCATCTTCGAGATTGCTATGTACGCCGCGCTGGTGCTGGGCGTCTTTGCGTTCTTTTTGCCCAATACCCCCCCCAAACCCGCGCGAAGTACCTCCTTCGCCGACATCGTGGGGCTGGATGCCTTCAAGCTTTTCAAAGATCGCTCCTTCACCATCTTCTTTATTTCGTCGGTGCTGATCTGCATTCCGCTGTCGTTTTACTACGCCATGGCCAACCCTTCGCTCACCGACTCGGGCATGACCAACGTGGAAAATAAAATGTCGCTCGGGCAGATTTCGGAGGTAGTTTTCATGCTGCTGATCCCGCTCGCTTACAGCCGCTGGGGCGTAAAATGGATGCTCATCGTGGGACTCCTGGCCTGGATTGCCCGGTTCATTGGCTTTGGCTACGGCGACGCCGCTTCCAGCGAATGGCTGCTGTACCTGGCCATCGTGCTGCACGGGGTTTGCTACGATTTCTTCTTTGTAACGGGGCAAATCTACACCGACAATAAAGCCGGGGCCAAGATCAAATCGTCGGCGCAGGGACTCATCAGCATCGCTACCTACGGCATCGGGATGGGCATTGGCTCCTGGGTCGCGGGTGTAGTGGCTGATCTTTATACCGTCGACGGCGTCAAAGATTGGACGAGTATCTGGATGGTACCGGCAGGTATTGCGGCGGTGGTGCTGGTGCTGTTTGTGGTATTTTTTGTAGATAACAAAACCAAAGCGTCGACGGTAGAAGAAATAGCTACCGCCTAGTGCAGTATTCCATGCGGCATTCTCAATAAAACAAAAAAGTACCCTCCGGGCGACGGTCAAGTACCTACCGCTGGAGGGTACTTTGTCAACGACCTTTCTTACTTCATGCAGGTACTTTCCTACAACGTCAACGGCATCCGGGCGGCCCTCAAAAACGGGCTGCTCGATTGGCTCGCCGACAAACCCTACGATATTCTCTGTTTTCAGGAAGTCAAAGCCACGCCCGACCAGGTGGATCTGTCGGGCTTCGAGGCGCTGGGCTACCGGGTGCTGGGCTGGCACGCCGCCGAAAAGAAAGGCTACAGCGGCGTGGCCATCCTGTCGCGCCTCGCACCCGACCGCGTCGTGGACGGCTGCGGACTGTCGGTCTACGACTGCGAAGGCCGGATTCTGCGGGCCGATTTCGGCGACCTGACGGTACTTAACTGCTACTTCCCGTCGGGTACCAGCGGGGAGGCTCGGCAGGGGGTGAAGATGCAGTTTCTGGATGATTTCAGCGAGTACGTACGGGTACTTCGGCAGGAACGTCCGCAGTTGATCGTCTGCGGCGACTACAACATTGCCCACACGCCCCTGGACATTCACGATCCGATCCGGAATAAAAATACAACGGGCTTCCTACCCGAGGAACGCGCCTGGATGACGCAGTGGTTCGATAGCGGCTTTACCGACGCCTACAGGTACCTCAACCCCAACCTCATCGAGTACAGCTGGTGGAGCTACCGCGCCGGGGCCCGCACCAACAACAAGGGCTGGCGGATCGACTACCAGTCGGTCACCGACAACCTGCGCGAGCGGCTCGTCGCCTGCCGCCACCTGGGCCAGGCCATCCACTCCGACCACTGCCCCGTCTGGCTGCACCTGGCCGACTGAAAGGCGCTTTTTGGCCTGGGGCATTGGGCAGAGGGCTTGGGGCATTGGGTACTTTAGGCAGAGGGTGTAGGCGGAGCTTTTTGAAGGTACTTTCTCAAAAGTACCTTCAAAAACTCCCTTTCTCCGCGGGAGAAAGGGCTGGGGATGGCCGCAATGGAATTGCCACAATGGAATTGAGGCTTTTAAGCATGAGGTACTTTTCGGAAAGTACCCTCTGCCCAATGCCCCATGCCCTCTGCCCAACGGCCCTACGCCCCATGCTTTTTATTCTGGGGGGCAATTTGTATTTTTACGATATAGGTATCAAAAGGCGCGTAGCAATGGAAAATCCGGTCATTCTGAAAATGGGAGACATCATGAACGAGGAGGAATTCTTCCGATTCTGCCAAATGAATGATACCCTCAACCTTGAGCGCGATCAATACGGCAACATCATCGTCATGTCTCCAACCGGCTCCAATACAGGTAGTTTCAACCTACACCTGGCTAGCTCACTCTATAACTGGAACCTGGCCCAGGACTTTCCCGGCGAGGTATTTGACTCCTCCACGGGTTTTACGCTACCCAACGGGGCCGTACGCTCGCCCGATGTGTCGTGGGTACGGAAAGAAAAATGGGAGGTACTTTCGCCGGAAGATAAAGAGCGCTTTGCGCCGGTTTGCCCTGATTTTATCATCGAAGTACGTTCCCAGTCCGATGAACTACCCGCACTCCGAGACAAAATGGAAGAGTATATAGCCAACGGTTGTCAGCTGGGCTGGTTGATTGATCGCTTCAACCAAGAAGTATCCGTGTATCGCCCCCAGCAGTCGGTGGAGCAATTCGATACGCTGGCTATTCGCTTATCAGGTGAGCCCGTATTGCCCGGTTTTGAAATAGACTTGAAAAAAATCATCAATCGCTTACGATAATTTAAAAGCCGTGCATCCAGGGTACTTTTGCCACCAAGTACCCTGTGCCGCGCGGGAGGCGCCGCTGCCACGGTGGACCGCCCCAAACCCCATACCCTCTCGAACCCTTTGCCCATGTCCCCTACGCTGCGCTACTACCTCATCTACAAGCCCTACGGCATGCTTTCGCAGTTTAGCCGCGAGGGCGACCACCCTACTCTGGCCGACCTGGACGCTGACTTCCCGAAGGATGTGTACCCCGTAGGCAGGCTGGACGCCGACAGCGAAGGCTTGCTGCTGCTGACCAACGACAACCACCTCAAAACCCGCCTTCTCGACCCCAAGCAGCGGCATTACCGCACCTACTACGTGCAAGTAGAGGGAGAAATCACCTCCGAAGCCTGCCAGCAACTGGCCACCGGCGTGCCGATCTCGATCAACGGCAAAAAGTACCTTACGCTCCCCGCCCACGCCACGCCCATCGAAGAGCCCGCCCTGCCCGAGCGCAACCCGCCCATTCGGGAGCGCAAGGCCATTCCTACCTCCTGGGTGGCCATTTCGCTGCACGAAGGCAAAAACCGCCAGGTACGCCGCATGACCGCCGCCGTGGGCTTTCCTACCTTGCGGCTGGTGCGCTGGGCCATCGGCGGGGTACTGCTGGGTACCATGCAGCCCGGCGAGGTACTTGAAGTACCGGCCGCGGAGCTTTTGCCGAAAATAGGAAAAGGTACCCGCTAAGGTACCTTTCGTGAATGTATAGCAAGTACCCGAGTAGGTACTTTACGCAACGGGATGTTCCTGAAGCGCAATCTCCAGTTCCTTCTCGTTGGTCAGGTCCAGGCGCAGCGGTGTAATTGACACATAGCCATTCTCGACGGCCCAGCGGTCGGTCCCTTCTTCGGCGGGCTCCAGCGGAAACACCGTAAACCAGTAGTGCTTGCGGCCCATTGGGTCAATGCCCGGCTCGATCTTGCCGTCGTAGAGCCGTACCGACTGCCGCGTCCAGCGAATCCCCTGCGGGTTGGGCGGTAAGTTGACGTTGATCAGGCACAGGTCGGGGTTTTCCAGCAGCAGCGCCAGTGCCTGCTCTACAAAGGGCTCCAGGGCCTCGAAGTCGGGATCTATCTTACCCGTAGAGGTACTGAAGGCAATGCCTTTCACGCCCAGCAGCACGGCTTGCTTGGCGGCCGCTAAGGTACCTGAGTGCCACATGGAGTTACCCAAGTTGAGGCCCAGGTTGATCCCCGACAGCACCACGTCGGTCTTGCTCCAGAGGTGCGTACCCAGCGCCACGCAGTCGGCCGGGGTACCATTGACGCGGTAGGCGTCGATGCCGTCAAATGGAATGGGTGATTTTCTATAAGAAAGGGGCCGGGAGGCCGTGATGGCGTGGCCCATGGATGACTGCTCTACGTCCGGAGCTACTACGCGTACTTCCCCAAAGCGGGTCGCTACTTTGGCCAGTGAGGCCAGCCCAGGGCTGTATATTCCGTCGTCGTTTGCTACTAAAATCCTCATAACGCTCTGTTCTGATTTGATTCTCCTCCCCTATACGCAAAAACGTATGCCAGTTTAGGGGCTATTAGGTACACTTCTAGTATTCATCCCGGAAACGTATAGTCTAAAAGAGGGCACTAACTATGGCATTGGCTAAGCTTTTCCACAATCCGGGCGCCGGAGACGAGGAACACGACCGCAAAAAACTCATTGCGCTCATCGAATCACAGGGATTTGAGTGTAGATATTCATCTACAAAAAAGAAAGGCTGGGAAAAGATTGAGCCAGATATTGACTTCCTGATCGTAGCCGGTGGCGACGGCACAGTACGAAAAGTAGCGGCTCAGTACCTAAGCCGAACGCTGGTAGATAAAAAATATCCTTTGGCGTTGCTGCCCTTGGGTACCGCCAACAACATCGCCAAAACGTTAGAGCTCGGAACGGATATTGAAAAATTAATAGCCTCCTGGTCCCAGGGTACCTTCCGGAAAATAGACGTGGGGTTGCTTGATGGCGTAGATGAGCAGAAATTCTTTCTGGAAAGCTTCGGGTACGGCCTGTTTCCGCGCCTCATGAAAACCCTCCGCAAGATGGAGCGCAAGGAGGATATGTTGCCGGAAGAAAAAATAAAGATGGCCCTGCTCACCCTGCACGACCTCATCCTGACCTACAAGCCCAAAAAATGCCGCATGAAGGTAGATGGCACCGATCACTCCGGCGACTACCTGCTCGTGGAGGTCATGAACACGCGTCTGATGGGCCCTAACCTGCACCTGGCCCCGCAGGCCGACCCCAGCGACGGCATTCTCAACATTGCCTTGCTCCCCGAAAGCCAGCGCGACGCCTTTGCCAGCTACCTGGTAGGTAGGCTCAACGGCAAAACCGACCCCTTCCCCTGCGAGGTAGTTACCGGTAAAAGCATTTGCCTGGAATGGGAAGGCGCCGACGCCCACGTAGACGACGAGGTGATCAAGCTCGAAAAAGCTACCAAAGTAGGGATCAAGATCCAGGAAGGGGTACTTGACTTCCTGGTGCCGGGCCACTAGGGTACTTTTTGTCGATACTGCGTTTTAAGAATCCCCGCCTTTGAAAAGAGGCGGGGGTTTTTGCCTTGGGAAAACGTGTTTGCCCTCTTTCCTCCGAAAGTAAAGTACTTGGGAGCGTTAAAGTACCCTCCTACTTTTTTTACCAAATGGTAAATCATCCGCATTGATCTTCCAGTACCTTGCCTCTATGAAAGAGCTCATCGACTACATCTTGCAATTTGGCAATCTCAACCAGCAGCAAATTGACCTTGTACTTAGCAAAGCGAGTACCTTAGACTTGCCAAAAGACGCGTATTTTTCGGAAGCGGGCCGGATTCCCTCCCAAGTGGGTTTTATTGTGGAAGGCGTCATTCGCGGCTGTTACTACAACAACCAGGGCGAGGAAATCACCCGCTGCTTTATTAGTGAAAATAGCCTGGTGGTTGATTATGTACATTTTGAAGCCAATACTTCCTCTTCGGAATATTTACAAGCGTGCACCAATTGTAAACTCATTGTATTTTCCAGACAACACTGGGAAGAACTTTCCCGGATCATAGTGGGCTGGGATAACATCAAAAACAAGATGGTACGATTATGCATGTACCAAAAATCCCGGAAAGGGCCCGTCATTTCGCAAGACGCCACTACACGCTACTTGGAATTTATGCAAAACTACCCTTCCCTGATCAATCGAATTCCGCTGGCTTTTGTGGCTTCCTACCTGGGCGTTACCCAACAATCACTGAGCAGAATAAGAAGAAATATCCGTTAAGTTCCTTTTTACCAAATGATAAATGATTTCATTTTCGCTCGGATAATCTTTGTAGCCTAAATTTTAATACAAAGAAAAAATGAAATCAGCACTCATTACCGGAGCCAACAAAGGCATTGGCTTCGAGACGGCCAAGCAACTATTGCAAGCCGGGTTTTACGTATTCATCGGCAGTCGGGATGTAGCCAAAGGGATCAAGGCCGTTGACCAATTAAAATCCGAAGGTTTGCACCAGGTAGAGGTCATAGCCTTAGACGTAACCGATGATCATTCCGTAAAAATAGCTCGTGAAGAAGTGGGCAAAAGAATAGACGCTCTGGATGTACTCATCAACAACGCGGGGATCAACGGAGGTAGTCCGTATACCGCCCTCGAAGCCCGCTCCGACCAGTTTATAGCGACCTTTAATACCAATGTATTTGGCGTGGCCAGAGTTACGCAGGCCTTCCTGGATTTATTACAAAAATCGCCCGAGCCCCGAATTGTAAACGTAAGTACCAGCGTAGGTTCTCTCGCCTTGCAAAGCGATCAAAGCGATCCAAACTGGCCCGCTTACGACTACGCCAAATACGCGGTGTATGGCTCTTCCAAGGCCGCCCTGAATATGTATACGGTTCATCTAGCGTACGAACTGCGGGGAACTACCTTCAAAGTCAATGCCGTTTGTCCCGGTTATACCAGCACCGACTTTACGTTCCATCAAGGTGGGGAGGTAGCGGTAGCCGGAAGTCGGATCGTAAAGTATGCGTTGATTGATCAGGACGGACCGACCGGCCAGTTTTTCAGCGAAGAAACAAATCCTGAAACCGGCGAGATCCCTTGGTAACGAAAAGCTAAAAGAAACCCGAAACGGCTCCCGCACCAAAGTACCCCCAACTAAAACCGCTCACCCTCCTAGCCCGCCAGATGGGGCGATGGGCAACCCAACAGCGGGAAGGCATCTTCGGCCTTTCGGTGTCCGGTGCGTAGGGTACTTTTAGGAAAACTTCTGTAGATTGCGAACCCCCGCCTTTGGAAAGAGGCGGGGATTTTTGCCATTGGGTGACACTTATACTTTTTTCTCCGAAAGGAAATACCGGAGGGCTACGCTTTTTGCGGAGGGAATAGTATCTTTGGGTATGGAGGGCATAGGTACTTTTTGTGGCTATCTTTTACTTACTAGAAGTTAAAGAATCAAAAATTGATTTTATTGACAAATAAATAAACTTGTAAAGTATCTTATGGCTTTCCTCTACTTAATGTAAAAGAAAAGCACTTGATAATTCACAAGCCTTTACGGGTTAATTCTCGGATCTATAATAACACATCTCCCGAAGCTTTTAATAAGCGCGCGCTCCCTTATGACAAATTAGATGTACTAGAGTATATCGAAATAGAGTTAAACGAAAGTGTGCGGCTCGAAGTTGGAGAAATAATTCTGTGGTTTGGAAGAGGGCAAGACTAAACAAGTAAATCTTCCTAATGCCTTATTTGAGTTATCTAATATCTAAGTAATCCAAAAATCAAAATTCAATACATAAGTATCCCTCAAAACTTGGTATGGGTAATAAATTAAGGATAGTGGATAATGTTAAAAAAGCTACATTAAATTTTTTAGAAAAAAAATTTAATGTAGCTTTTGGCCAAGACATCCCAGTAGATCCACCTGATTTTGGCATACTTGAATTTAATTGTATTCAATGTAATAGTATTCAAAAGATAGACATTATTCATCACAAGTACAAATCTCGTACAACAATAAAATATATTAAATCCGAGTCTATTTTAAATGATTTGTTAATCAAAAACAAACTTTACCCTGATTATTTTGAAGATGGCAAGTTATTTGGTTTACTGATAAATAAAAAAAATCCCTACTCAATTAGTTCTCTTCTATATAATAAATGCAAGTTTTGTAATTCAAAGTATCTTACGTTTTATAATATCGAAGGTGATTTTCCGTCAGCAAAAACATCTATATATTATATCTGGAAGATTGAAGTCGATGAGGAATATTTCTTAAAATTTTTTCACGAAAGGCTTTAATTGATCCGTGAGTTAATTCGTAAATTCTTTCAGAGCATTAGCTAGGCTCACCGAGCCCCCGTAAGGCAAACCAAATCCAGTTAGGTGCTTTACAAATCTAATCCCTCATCAATAACCCAAATTCAAAAGACAAAAAAAAGAAGTTAAAGGATATGAAAAAAAACTTTAGACATCAAAGAACACGGTTTACATATCACTCATGTTTTAGAAGATGGCGTTGGGCCGCAATTTACGTATCCAACACACTTTTTTTCAACTATTCGATTTAACTCATGAATAAAATATATCTACTCCTACTGCTTCTATTTTTTTCAAGCGCTTCCTATGCGCAAGAAAAAGAAAACTCAACTCTTTTCGTGTTCATTGGAGAAAAAGTCGAGGTGAAAGAGTTTTCTCCTGATGTCAAAAAAGGCACCATAATAATGGATGGCGCATTTAAAGCAAAATATAAAATCATTAAAAACATACACGGAAACTACCCAAAGGATACCATAGAATTTGAAGCCTACGACCATTATGGCGTCCCCGCTTTCTCAAAATACAAACACGTACTTTTATACGTTTCTGAGCAAGGCGGAAAATTATACCACGAAAAGTACCAATACTCGGATGTCTACCTAACAAAAGGCAATAAATGGGCCGGGCCTTATTCTTCTAGCGATTATGAGCATCCTGACAATGAAAATACTTCTATAAAGCCTGTAAGGGTAAAGTTCAAAGAGGAAGTATCTGTTGATATTAGTGAATTTAAAAAAGAAGCCATAGATAGATGGTTTCCTAGCCCCTATTATAAAATAACGGGCAACAAAGCAATTGTAGTAATGGGAAACTATATTAATGAACTATTTCAGTTAAAAAAAGACGGAATCCTAAAAGCAAGGGGCTACTACTTTGACAATTAAAAGCCGTCTCGGGTGAAATTCACCAGTAAAAGCACCCCGTGCCAAAACCGCCCCAGAAAGGTTTTAGACTACTTGCCCGTCAGATGGAGTGATAGGTAAACCAGCAACCAGAAGGCACCCTCGGCCTCCCGGTACCCGGCGCGTAGGGTACTTTTATGAAAACTTCTGTACGCTGCGAATCCCCGCCTTTGAAAAGAGGCGAGGATTTTTGCTTCTGGTTACCGAAAAAAATACCAGAAAGTACCTCTACCCAGTAGCCGATCGGCTAAAGAACGCTACGTCAACCAGCCCCCCTGCCTTTCTACTACAACATGCCGCCTTTTGGCTACATCCGTTTGGGGGCTATGGCTGAACTTTGCAGCATACAAAATCAAAGAAACATGAACTTACAAAACAACACGATCTTAGTAACGGGCGGAACGGGAGGGTTCGGCTACGAGTTTGCGGCCAAATTGATTGATTTGGGAAACACGGTCATCATCACGGGCCGAAATGCCGAAAAATTGCAGGAGGTTAAGCGCAAACTACCTGCGGTACATACCATCCAGAGCGACGTCAGCCGGGCCGAGGATATCACGAGTCTCTTCGAGCGCGTAACCCATGCCTTTCCGGACCTCAATATGCTCATCAACAATGCCGGTGAAATGCGAAAAATAAGCCTGCACCACGAGCACGATCTGGCCGACATAACCCGCGAAATCGAGATCAACCTGATGGGCCCCATCCGGATGGTACAGCAGTTTTTGCCGCATCTGAAAAAACAAAAAAACGCGGCTATACTCAATGTCACGTCGGGCATTGCCCTGATGCCTTTTGCCATATCACCCATTTATAGCGCCAGTAAGTCCGGACTTCGTTCCTACACGCAGGCACTGCGCGTACAGCTGAAACATACCAACATTCAGGTGATGGAGCTGGTCGCACCGGGAAGCGCTACCCCTTTGAATGATAAATTCAAAAATGAAGACGGATTTAGCAGCAATGTCCTCATGGCTCCGGAAAAAATCATAGACGCCGCCATCAGGGGTATGAAAAACGATCAGCTCGAAATCTATCCTGGCCTGGCGAAGGTGATGCGGGTACTGAGCCGGGTGGCCCCCAGCTTCATCATTGCCCAGTCCGGGAAAATGGGAGCTTCCTACATGTATGGAAATTAATTTTTTGTACCTTACCAAACGAAAGAAATGAAAATCATAAGCATCATACTCCTGCTGATTTCGGCCTTCCTGAGCCTCAAGCACGGCTGGGATTCCTTTCAACCCGCCAACGCGGAGCAAACAAAAATGATGGCCGACTTAGGTATCAGCAAAACCATCATGCCCATTTTTGGCGCTTTTTCAATCCTGCTTGGATTAATGCTCCTGGTTCCGCAAACCTTTTTTATCAGTAATCTACTGAATGCCGTCACCATTGTTTTGATCATGGCGTTGTCCCTGAAAGCGGGGAACGTAAAAATGGCTTTCATCGAGATTCCGTTTCTGGCTCTGCCCTTGGTATTGATCTGGTTAAAGTACCCTTTTAAATTCTCAAACTAGCTACGTAGCATGGCCTCGATAAAACCCTACCGAATCAAAACCATCACCGAGGGGCATCGCTTGGCGGGCCTACCCAAGCCGTATCACCCGCTCGTCAGTATCATCGACCTCAAAAACCTGAAGGTAGAAACGGGAATGAACGCTGCCATTTTTGATTTTTATACCGTGACGCTAAAAAGAGGATGTGACAAGCTACACTACGGGCAGCAAAGATTTGATTTTGACGAAGGGGTGATGGCCTTCATTGCCCCCGGCCAGGTGTTACGTGGCGAAGCAGGCGGCATGGCCCCCAACCTCGAAGGCTGGATGCTGTTCATTCATCCCGATTTCTTGTGGAATACCTCCCTGGCCAGGAAAATAAAGCACTACGAATACTTCGATTATGCTACCCACGAAGCTTTGTTTCTCTCTGACAAGGAAGAAACGCTCATCAACGGCATTATTGACAATATCAAAGAGGAATACCACGCCAACATCGACAAATTCAGTCAGGATGTGATCATTGCCCAGCTGGAATTGCTCTTTACGTATTCCCAGCGGTTTTACGAGCGGCAGTTCATCACCCGCAAGATAACCAGCCATAAACTCGTGGAGCGTCTGGAAGATGTCCTGGCGGATTATTTCGGCAACGAAGCGCTGCTGTCCAACGGGCTGCCCTCGGTTCAGTACATCGCCGACGCACTCAACGTTTCGCCCAAGTACCTCAGTAGTTTACTCAAACAACTCACCGGACAGACCACGCAGCAAATCATCCACGAAAAACTGATTGATAAAGCCAAGGAAAAACTGTCCACGACGGAGCTATCCGTGAGCGAAATAGCCTATGAGCTGGGTTTTGAGCATTCGCAGTCTTTCAGCAAGTTGTTCAAAGCCAAGACGAGCCAAAGTCCGCTGGAATTCCGGCAGTCGTTTAACTGACGAGCTTACGTCCGTCGGGCGCGAGTGGGCAAGCCTTCCCCGGCAAAGTACTTCCCGGCCAACGCATTTGCCGGGAAGGTGCCTACAACACGACCCGGTACCCAGCGCCTAAGGTACTTTGTGAAACCCCGCCTTTGAAAAGAGGTGGGGATTTTTGTTGTTGGGTGAAAAATTTGCTTTTTTCTCCGAAAGGAAATGCCTGAGGGCTACGCTTTTTGCGGGGCGGATTGTATCTTTGGGTACGAAGGGCATAGGTACTTTTTCTTGTCAATTACTAGTTACAAACGTACTAAAAACAGTTGTAGTCGTTTGCAAACGATTGCAAATGGTTCGAGTATAGCGGAAATACACGAAACTAGGTAAGTTTATTACGTATATACAGATGTTATGGGCAATAGTATCGACCTGACTAATGAAAAGTAATTACAAGACAACTACCACACTTTCCATATTGACACCATTTCTTTTAATTGGTGTCTTTTTATTAATGGGAGGTGGTCACGGAACTTATGTTCCAGGAATATTACTTTTTCCGACTGGATTAATAAGCTTTTCTATTTTCCATCGACTTGAAATACCTTTTATAATTATAGGAATTCTTCAATATCCTTTTTATGGACTTTTGATAGACCGAGCGAAAAATAAACCGAAAGTGACACTAATAATATTGGCGTTTCATTTTGGACTTGTTATACTGACATTTATAACCACTAATGATTTATAAAACTACTGCCCATAACAACAGGTTTAAAAAATTGCGGGGCGATGTGCTGTTAATTTATTCATCGCTTTTTACTATTTTTAGTGCGGGTCGACAGAAATTCTGCAAGTAATACCGCAATATTCTTAAACCTGTGAAACGTTACCGCCAATGCTAAAAGACAACGACAGTGAACAAAATGAACGACAGAAATAAAATGCCAACCGCACATCCAGGCGTATTTGCTTGCCCTAACGCACGGGCTATCGCTTCGCAAGCAAAAGAGCCTGAATTTTTGCCAACGCACCATAAAGACATAAGATGATTTTAAACATTACGACAACTCATAAGCCAGCAACCGACTTAGGCTATTTGCTACATAAACATCCTGACAAGTTTCAGACCTTTGATTTATCTGTTGGAAAGGCTCATGTGTTTTATCCAGAAAAGGGAGAAGATAAAACAACTATCAGTCTATTACTCGACATTGATCCTATCGACATGGTCCGAGGTGCAAGAAATTTGGGTGGAGACGGTTTTTCACTTGGACACTATGTAAACGACAGACCCTATGTTGCTTCATCATTTCTGAGTGTTGCTCTTTCAAAAGCTTTTTCATCTGCAATGAATGGTAAGTGCAAAGACAAACCGGAACTGGTTGATGTAAAATTGCCTTTTGAAATTTCAATTGCATCAATTCCCGCTCCAAAAGGTGGCGAAATTTTAATTAGAAAATTCTTTGAACCGCTTGGTTATAAAGTGGAATTGAAGCGACATACATTAGATGCTGAGTTTCCTGAATGGGGAGAGAGTAAATACTTCTCTTTAAATCTTGAACATACAATCACCACAAAGGAATTACTTTCACACTTGTATGTTTTAATTCCAGCTTTGGATAACGACAAACACTATTTTGTCAGTGAAAACGAAATTGAAAAACTATTTCAAAAAGGGGAAGGTTGGCTAAAAGTCCATCCTGAAAGGGAGCAAATAATCAGGCGATACTTGATTAATTTAAATTCATTATCAAGACAAGCACTTGAACGACTAAGCGAAGGAGATGAAATTGAAAATGCAATAGAAGAGCCAATTGAAAAGACAGAGACTGAGAAAAAGAAAGAAACTCTCCATGACAAACGAATAAAATTAGTGGCTGAAAAACTTATTGAATCAGGAGCTGAAAGGGTTTTAGACTTAGGGTGTGGAGAAGGAAAGCTCATAAGACAACTACTAAAGCAAAAGCAATTTATTGAAATTGCAGGAATGGACGTTTCCTACAATGAACTATTGAAAGCGAGAGAGAGACTTCACTTTGACGAAATGTCGCCTAAACAAAAAGAAAGAATCAACCTATTTCAAGGCTCATTAACATATAGAGACAAACGACTTGACGGTTTTGATGCCGCTGCGGTAGTAGAAGTTATTGAACATTTGGATTTAAACAGACTAAAATCGTTTGAAAGAGTTTTGTTTGAATTTGCAAAACCCAAAACCATAATTCTGACCACTCCAAACAAAGAGTATAATGTAATGTGGGAAAAATTGGATGCTGAGAATATGAGGCATAACGACCACCGTTTTGAATGGACAAGAAACGAGTTTGCAGAATGGGCAAACAGAATAGGAAAAACTTATAATTACAGCGTGGAGACATTACCAATAGGTGGCGAAGAAGAAAACATTGGTGCTCCATCACAAATGGCAATATTTAGATATGGAAATTAAAGTACCAGAACTTTCATTAGTTGTTTTAATCGGTGTTTCAGGTTCGGGAAAAAGTAGTTTTGCAAGGAGACTATTCAAACGAACGGAAATATTATCGTCTGACGAATGTAGAGCATTAGTTTCAGATGACGAAAATAGTCAGGCTTCAACCAATGACGCTTTTGATGTTTTGTATTACATAGCGGGCAAACGCTTGAAAAATGGCTTATTGACCGTTGTAGATGCAACCAACGTTCAAAAGGAATCAAGAAAAGGACTAATTGATTTAGCCAGAACCTATCATTGTTTGCCGGTGGCAATTGTATTGGACTTGCCCGAAAAAGTATCTGAAGAACGAAATCTAAGCAGACCCGACCGAAATTTTGGCGGTCATGTGATTCGTCAACAAGCTCAACAACTGAAAAAATCAATCAGAAATTTGAAGCATGAAGGATTTAGACAAATTTATGTTCTGAAATCAATTGATGAAGTTGAAGCAATTCTTGACATCAAAAGAGAGAAACTTTACAACGATAAAAAAGACGAAACAGGTCCGTTTGACATTATTGGAGATGTTCACGGATGTTTTGACGAGTTGAAAGAATTACTATTAAAACTTGGTTATGAAATAAATCAAGTCGAAGCCAATAATTCAAATTTTGGATTTGAGGTAATTGCTCCTGAAAACAGAAAAGCAATTTTTGTTGGCGACCTTGTTGATAGAGGCCCTGATTCGCCAAGTGTCTTGCGCTTAGTAATGAGTATGGTTAATACGGGTGTTGCGTATTGTGTGCCAGGTAATCACGATTTAAAATTACAGAAGTACCTCAATGGGAAGCAAGTTCAGTTAAAACATGGTTTAGAAGTTACAGTACAGCAATTGGAAAACAAAACTTCCGAATTCAAGAAATCGGTTGAGCAATTTCTATACAGCCTGATTAGCCACTATGTTTTTGATAATGGAAAGTTAGTTGTTGCACATGCAGGATTAAAAGAAGAAATGCAAGGTCGTGGTTCGGGTGCGGTTCGTTCATTTTGTCTGTATGGTGAAACAACAGGAGAAATTGATGAATTTGGCTTGCCTGTCAGACATAATTGGGCAAAGGAATATAGAGGTAAAGCGAAAGTAGTTTATGGACATACGCCAGTACCCGAAGCAGAATGGTTAAACAAAACCATTGATATTGATACAGGTTGTGTATTTGGCGGAAAATTAACCGCGCTTCGTTATCCTGAAGAAGAATTAGTTTCTATTAAGGCTAAACAAGTCTATTGTGAGCCAATAAGACCTTTAGACTTTAACGAATCAGAAAATAAACTTAGTTCACAACAAGAATATGATGATTTACTGAACATTGAAGATGTTACGGGAAAACGTATCGTTCAAACGAGACTAAGAAACAATATAACTATCAAGGAGGAAAATTCTATTGCAGCCTTAGAAGTAATGAGCCGTTTTGCAATAAATCCAAAATGGTTGATTTATCTACCCCCAACCATGTCTCCATGTGCGACAAGTGAATTGCCTGAATTTTTGGAACACCCAGCACAGGCTTTGAATTACTATAAAAAAAGAGGGATAGAAAAGGTTGTTTGTGAAGAAAAACACATGGGTTCAAGAGCTGTTTTAATAATCTGTAAAGATGAAACAACCGCCATAAAACGCTTTGGGGTTGAAAATGAAGGCATTGGAGTTTGCTACACACGAACAGGTAGAAACTTTTTTAATGACCCGGAAATTGAGAAAGCCTTTATAGCAAGAGTTAATCAGTGCCTGACAAACACCAACTTTTGGGATAAGTTCAATACGGATTGGGTATGTTTAGATGCCGAGCTAATGCCTTGGTCTGCAAAAGCACAGGCATTATTAAAAGACCAGTATGCATCTGTTGGTTCAGCAGCAGGTGGGGCGTTACCAGTTGTCGAGCAAGCATTACAAATGGCACTTGACAGAGGAATTAAAGATGCTTTGCCATCTTTAGAAAAATTTGCCGCCAAGAATAAAGCTATAGGCAAGTATGTAAAGGCCTATCAAAATTACTGTTGGACGGTTGAAAGTATTGATGATTATAAATTAGCCCCTTTTCATATTTTAGCTACAGAAGGGCAAGTACACGTTAATAAAACGCATGAATGGCACATGACAAACATTGAGGAGATTTGTCAAGGCGACACCAAACTTTTTATAGCAACACCCTACAAAATAGTGGACTTGAAAGACCAATCAAGTTTTGGCGAAGCAGTTCAATGGTGGCTTGACCTGACAAGTAAAGGTGGAGAAGGTATGGTTGTTAAACCTTATGATTTTATTGCTTATGGTTCGGACGGACTTTTACAACCAGCCGTAAAATGCCGAGGAAGTGAATATTTGAGAATAATTTACGGACCTGAATATGATGCACCCGAAAATATCGACAGACTTAAAAACAGAGGTCTTTCAAGAAAACAATCTTTAGCACTAAGAGAATTTGCACTTGGGGTTGAAGGGCTTGAAAGATTTGTAAAAAAAGAACCTTTAAGACGAATACATGAAAGTGTGTTTGGAGTATTAGCATTAGAAAGTGAAGATGTTGACCCAAGACTATAGGCAAACTCTTCAAGCTAACGCACCGACCAAAGCTTGCCAGAAGCACTATGCGGTAACAGGCATTTGGCTCAATGGCGGGTGACGTGGTTAATTGAACATTCTACCTCGCATCAACTTTTGTGGTGTATTGTCAATTTTGTGCCGCTTCGGCGGGCCGATCCGAAATCCACCACTGCGCCAAGTGCCAAAACGCTATGGACAATCCAAGTGACTGTGCAAACTACATAATACGAAAATACTATTAAGATTCAACTTACTTACAAAATAGATCACGTTTAAAAAATGAGTAGAGTCGCATTAATTTTTCTAGCACTTTGTTTCCCGGTTCTTGTTTATGGTCAGGCAAAGAATCTCCCAAAATGGGAAAGGGTTATTTCTGAAATGACCAAGGCACAAGAAGGAGACACGATTACTTATAGGTCTAAAAAAAGTTTAGATTGGTCTGATTTTAAAATGTCAGCTGTTGCAAACAACGATTTGAAAGCTCATATAGAACTTACATTTGGCGTTTTTGTAAAAAAAGCAAATGTTTGGACGGGAGTCACCACAATTGAATCATACGGAGGAATTAGAAGAGATTTATCGTGGGTTAATCCACAGTATAAATCGCAACAATTACTAGACTATCTTCAATTGAAGTATGAGATTTCTCATTATTTCGCAAAAAAATTAGAAAAAGAGATTAATAGTAAGAAAATAAATGCAGGAAACACAAACAAAATTAACGGAATTATAGAAACACATATAAATGGTAGAGATAAAGCTCTCGATGAACTTGATAGTGAGTCTGATTTTGGCAATAGAGCAGAAATAATTGATAAATGGAAACAAAAAATCCTTAGTGAAGAAATTTGAAAGGCACTACTAATAATTAAAAACAGGCAAATTACTCAATTTTCACCAACTTTATTGCTCTATCTCAGATATAAAGTTTTGGAACTTAAAAAGAGGAACAAATGAATATGAGCATAGTGACTTGGATTTGGAATAAAACATGAATGGCAACGATACCAAGCGGCTTTCAAGACTGACGGCCATTCTAACACAGCTGCAAACGAAACGACTATTGACAGCGACCAGCTTGGCAGATAAATTTCAGGTAAGCGTGAGAACCATTTATCGCGACATTCGAGCCTTAGAGCAAGCGGGCGTTCCTATTCTTACCGAAGACGGAAAGGGTTACACCTTAATGGAAGGATACAAAATTCCACCCGTGATGTTTTCGGAAAGCCAAGCAAATGCTTTGATCCTTGCCGAACAATTGGTATTGAAAAACAAAGATGCCTCTTTTATTAAAGATTATATAGAGGCCATTGACAAAATAAAGGCGGTACTTCGTCCATCAGAAAAAGACAAGGCCAATCTGCTTGCGGACAGAACGCGTTTTGAGCAGAACCTGAATAGGGAACGAAACAGTAATACTCTTTCTCAATTGCAGTTTGCTTTAACCAACTTCTATTTACTAAAAATCAACTATACGAACGAACAAAGCATAACCTCCAAAAGAATTATTGAGCCTTTTGCCTTGGTAAGTACCACTGAAAATTGGCTGCTCATTGCCTGGTGCCGTTTGCGTAAAGAGTTTCGGTATTTTCGTTTAGACCGAATAACGAGAATGGAAATCCTTACCGAGAAGTTTGAACAACATAAAATGACGTTACAAGAATATTTTGATAAATATCATTAATTATTTTTGACCCCTGACATAAGGCTGTCACTACCCTATTCCATCTTTGTATTGTATCTTTTAAAACAATAAAAAATGGAAAAGAAAACAGTTGACCCTTGGGCTTGGGGCAAAAGCACCAATTCAGTACAAGCCGTTGAAGTTAAAAACGTAGCAGGAACCCTATACTGCTCAGGACAAGTGGCCATTGACGCTAACGGCATTCCAAGTTCGGCTGATATGCGAAGTCAGCTTATTCAAACAATCGCAAATTTGGAACAGCTTATCGGTGAGTCTGGCTATGAGTGTAACAATATTGTAAGGCTGAACGTGTATACAACAAACACCAATGAATTTTTCACAACTTGTATGGATGTTTACGTGCCTTTTCTTATGAAACACGGAATACAGCAAGCTACCACTTTGCTGGAAGTAAAAGGACTTTTTGCCACTTTAACGGTAGAACTTGAAGCCACCGTTGTAAAGTAGATACAGAGCCATAAGTAGAAATACCTTATCCGGCAAGCCGTACAGATTGGCGAAAATGGCTACCGCAAAGCCATCTTTTCAAACAAACTGTATGGCTTGTTATCTTTATTAAACAGCTCAGGTAAAAAAGCTATACTTTTATTGTAATATTTAGGAAATTTTTAGGCTGTTTGCAACTACTTTTAATTATTGGAACAACACGAGCCAGCAAGAGTACCCTTATGCAAAAACCCGACCTGGAAACATTTTGCCCTACTTGCCAGCAAGACTGGCGGGACTGGCTACAGGAGCACCACCAGACCAAGCAGTCGGTGTGGCTGGTGTACTACAAAAAGCAGGCAAACGTACCGAGCATTGCGTACAGCGATGCGGTAGACGAAGCCCTGTGCTTTGGCTGGATCGACAGTACCCGGAAATCCATTGACCACGAAACCTTCATGCAGTTTTTCTGCAAACGAAAACCCAGGAGTGTGTGGTCGAAGGTGAACAAGGCCAAAGTACAGCGCCTGATCGACGCCGGGCTCATGACCCAGGCGGGCTACGACAGCATCGAAACGGCCCAGCAAAACGGCTCGTGGGAAACGCTGGACGAGGTAGAAGAGCTGAACATACCCGAAGACCTGGAGAAAGCATTTGCGGCCCGGGCGGGCTCTCAGGAGTACTTTATGAGCCTGAGCCGGTCTACGCGGAAAGCCATCCTGCAATGGCTCATACTGGCCAAGCGCCCCGAAACCCGGCAAAAAAGACGGGACGAAATAGCGCTCCTGGCCAGCCTAAAGCAAAAGCCCAAGCAATTTGGCTAACGCCGACTCGTAAGCCCAAAGTACCTACACCGAAAAGCCCGCCGCCAGCAGGTGGTGGTACTGCGGGTGGCGGCGCATGTAAGTAGCCATAAACGGACAAAGCGGCAGGATCTTGAGGTCGTTGGCTTCCGTATACTCCAGGGCGTTCTTGGCCAGAGCTGAGCCAATACCCTGCCCCTCCAGGGCTTCGGGTACTTCGGTGTGGGCAATGACGATCCGGCCCGTGGCCAGGAGGTACTCCTGGTAGGCGTCTCCGGCTTCGGTATGGATCACGAAGCGTTTCTGGTCGGGCTCGTGGGTAATCAGGAATTCGGGCGTAGCCATAGGTAGTTCGGGCTAAGTACTTGACTCGTTTTACAACCTCAATAATAGCAAATAGACAAGTACCTTACACCAGCCAGGTCGCTTCTTTTTCCAGAGCCATAAAATTGACCAGCTGGTTGGCCTGGTTCAGCAAGGGGATGATGTGTACGTTGCAGAGGTACGGTAGGCCCGACTTCCGGTAGTTGATGATTGTCCCCGCGTAGGGGTTTCGGCGGCTGAGCTGCTGCCGTATTTCCTGCCGAATTTCCGGACTGGTCTTTTCGCCCTGCAAAAAACTGGGCTTTTTGTGGTAGGCTTCGTCGAATCCGTAGCCCGTCATGCGGGTAAAACCCTTGCTCACCCAGGTGATCTGCTGCGCCGCGTCGGTGATGACGACGGCGCTCATGCGGCCTTCCAGGTAGGGTTTGGCGGTTTGGAGGTTAAATACCCAGCCCTGCTCTTCTTTGAGTTGTTCCAGGCACTGCCAGTCGTCCTGCTGCGAGGGCGTGGGCTTGCGGGAAAACTCCATCCCGATCAGCAGTGGCATGGTCAGTTGGATACCTACGAAAGTATCACAGTGTGTTTTGGAAGGTAAGTTCAGCATGGCAATGTATGTTTAAAAAGTTAGTGTAATAAAGTACCTTATCTACCTCATCCCCGGCCCTTCTCTTTTCAGGAGAAGGGAGGTTAGTAATAACTATCAGCCTCAATATCATCCTCGTAGCGGCGGCCCTTCCGTGCGACGGTCCGACGGTCCGATCCTTCTAGGAAAAGGGGGATAGAAGGAGGGTTTTGAAATAATACCAATACCACCTCATACCTGGCAGGACCAGGGAAATCTTCTTTTTGGGAGCAGGCAGGAGCTTTTATTGGCGTGCTGGGCTTTGAAACCAGCGTTTACATAGGTACCTCAACCCGTTGTTATTCATTTTTGTTAATGGGTATCGGATTTTTATCCTCGTCAATGGCCACGAAGGTAAAGGTACCACTCACGGCCTTTTCGCGTTTTTCTTCGTACATCTGCTCCACGTAGATGTCGGTACGTACTTTCAGGCTGGTATTGCCCACGGAGATGACCTGCCCCACCAGCTCGATGATGGTACCCGCCGGGATGGGCCGCGCGAAGTCGATGCGGTCAGAGGAGACGGTGACGCAGCGCTGGCGCGTAAAGCGCGTGGCCGCGATGAAGGCGACCTCGTCCATCATGGAGAGGGCCGTGCCGCCAAACAGCGTGTCGTAGTGGTTGGTGTTGTTGGGAAATACGGTTTTGAATACGCGGGTCTCGGCCTGCTTCATTCGCTCTTCGGTCGTCATGCGTTTTTTACAAATAAAGAATAAAGTAATTACCCGACCTACCTCCACCAAGCGGCGGCAGGCCGGGTACAAAGTAACGCATCAAAGTACCTCCGCGCCTACTTTTTCTCGCAGGTACCTACTGGCCGCGATCATGTTCCGCAGGGCAGCCTCGGTTTCGGGCCAGCCGCGGGTTTTGAGGCCGCAGTCGGGGTTTACCCACAGGTTACGGGCCGGAATCACCGCCAGCGCTTTTTCCAGCAGCTGTACCATTTCCTCCGCGCCAGGTACCCTGGGCGAGTGGATGTCGTATACACCGGGGCCGATCTCGTTGGGGTACTGGTAGTTGGCAAAAGCCTCCAGCAGTTCCATCTGCGAGCGGGACGTTTCGATGGTGATCACGTCGGCGTCGAGGGCGGTGATGGAGTCGATGATGTCGTTGAACTCCGCGTAGCACATGTGGGTGTGGATCTGGGTGCTGTCCTGCACGCCCGAAGTACTGAGCCGGAAGGCGTCCACGGCCCACTGCAGGTACCTGGGGCGGTCGGCACGGCGCAGCGGCAGGCCTTCCCGCAGGGCGGGCTCGTCTACCTGAATGAGGCGAATGCCCGCCTGCTCCAGGTCAAGTACCTCGTCGCGAATGGCCAGGGCGATTTGGAAGGCTGTAGCCTGCCGGGGCTGGTCGTTGCGCACAAACGACCACTGCAGGATCGTCACCGGGCCGGTTAGCATGCCTTTCAGGGGCTTATCGGTTTGCGCCTGCGCAAAGGCCGACCACCGGACCGTCATGGGCGCGGGGCGCTCTACGTCGCCGTAGATGATGGGCGGCTTCACGCAGCGGCTTCCGTAGCTCTGCACCCAGCCGTTTTGGGTAAAAACAAAACCCGACAGACGCTCGCCGAAGTACTCCACCATGTCGTTGCGCTCAAATTCGCCGTGCACCAGCACGTCGATGCCCAGGTCAGCCTGCCAGCGGATCGAGTCAAATACCTCCTGCTCGATGCGCGCTTCGTACTCCTGGGTAGTTAGCTCTCCCTTTTTGAAGCGCGCCCGCAGCTGACGTACCTCGGCCGTCTGCGGGAAGGAGCCGATGGTCGTGGTGGGGAAAAGGGGTAGCTGGAGCTTTTTGCCCTGGATCAGCTGCCGAATCGGGAAGGTACTTTGACGGCGGAGATCCACCGCAGGTACCTCGCGCAGCCGGTCTTTTACGTGGGCCTTGTGAATCAGCGCCGACTGCTGACGGCTTTCCAGGGCCGCCTGGTTTTGCACTAAAACCGGGCATTCGTCCAGCGGTTTTTCGGCTATGGCCAGCTCCCGCAGATCTACTATTTCGTGGAGTTTCTGCTTGGCAAAAGCCATCCAGTTCTTGATTTCGGGCGTCAGCACGGCTTCGTCTCGTTCCAGGTCCAGGTCGTTGGGGCAGTGCAGCAGCGAGCACGACGGTGCCAGCATCACGCGGTCGGGGCCCAGCTTGGCCACGGCTTCGTCGATGAGTTTTAGGGAAGCGGCGTAGTCGTTTTTCCAGATATTGCGGCCGTCCACTACCCCCAGCGAAAGTACCTTGTACGAATTGGTAAAAGCCTCGTGGGCCAGGAGCTGGGGTAGTTGGGCGGGGGCGCGCACCAGGTCCAGGTGAAGTACCTCCACGGGCAGGGCCGTGGCTACGGGTAAGTTGTCGCCCAAGCTACCAAAGTACGTAGCCAGGATGATCCGTAGACGGGGTACTTCCTGCGCCAGCCGCTCGTAGGCCCGGCCGAAGGCTTTTTGCTCGTCGGCGGTGAGGTCCAGCACCAGGCAGGGTTCGTCGAGCTGCACCCACTCGGCCCCGCGCTGGGCCAGCTCGCAAAGTACCTCCACGTACACGGGAAGGAGCTTGTCCAGGAGCTCGATGCGGTGGAAGCCCGCTTCTTTTTCTTTACCTAACAATAAAAACGAAACCGGTCCCAGCAGCACGGGTTTGGTAGGGATGCCCAGCTGCCTAGCGTCTTCAAACTCCCGAACGGGCTTATCGGAATAGCGGTAAAAGGTCTGATCTTTCGTAAACTCAGGTACCAGGTAGTGGTAGTTGGTATCGAACCACTTGGTCATTTCCAGGGCTTTGATGTCCACGCCTTCACGCTGGATGCCCCGTGCCATGGCAAAGTAAAGATCGAGCTCGGCGTTGGACTTGCCGTCGATGAGCGCGTGGTAGCGCGCTGGAATGGCTCCCACCAGCAGGGCGGTGTCCAGTACCTGGTCGTAGAGCGAAAAATCGTTGGCCGGGATCAGGTCCAGGCCCGCGGCGCGTTGGAGCTCCCAGTGGCGGTGGCGCAGCTGGCGGGCGGTCCGGAGCAGGGCTTCCCGGTCGATGGTACCGGCCCAGTACTGTTCGCAGGCTTTTTTGAGCTCGCGTTGGCTCCCGATGCGCGGGTAGCCGAGGTTGTGCGTAAGCATACTACGTTGTGTTTAAAGGGTTTTTGAAAAAACGCCTCTGAAACACCCTACCCGTCCCGAAGCCAGCGGGCCTTCTCACCGAAGTCAAAAGGCACAGCCTGCCCGGTACGTACCGTTTTTGTGCACGAAGTACCCTCGTCCGGCGGCGGCGATAGGCCTAAACTACCTTCCCGCCTGATGGTCAAGGCGAAGAAGGGGGTACTTTCATAAAAACGGCGTTGTAAAATCAATGCGTGACTCAGCCCTAGTCGTGAAGGCTCAGCCATTGAGAATAGGGGCAAGTCTCCTGGCTCGTCCCATTTTTACCGCCCTTCTCATCCTGCCGGGCAGGACAATGGGCCGCGAGGGTAAAAACGTGTTTTGTTTCCAAAACGGGGTACTTACAGTAGCACGTCTGCTCGTGATTTTCACACGATTCCTTTTTTAATTTCTGCGGGTAGGTAGAAGCAAGATTCCACCCGCGAAAACCACTATTCCGATTGACGGGTATTACAAAGAACACGGCAAAGGTAACAAAAAATAAAAATCCGCGCCGCAGCAAGTACCTAAAAAGCTTCGCCGAGCGTGAGGTACAGCTGCCCGCCTCCGTAGGGCGACAGCCCGTAGTCGGCACGGACGTTGAGGTGGTTTTTCTTTTGTACCTTCAGCCGCAGGCCGCCCCCGTAGGTAAACTTGGGCCGAGCCAGCCGAAGTACCTCCGCCTGGTCACCCAGAAACCCCACCGCCCCGAAGCCCACCAGCCCCAGCCGCCAGCCGAGCTCCCAGCGCAGTTCGGCCTGGCCCAGGAGGGCGTTTTTATCCCGAAAAAATCCTTCGTAGATCCCCCGCATTTTTTTTTGCCCACCCAAAAAGGAAAGCTGACTGAAAGGTACTTCCCGCCCCATTACGGTACTCACCACGTAGTTGGTAGCCAGTACCCAGCGCGGGCTCAGCGCGAGGTAGTTGGCGACGTCGAGGTAGAGCCGCACGAAGTTGCGGTCGGCCCCGAGCAGCCGGGCCGTGGGGAGTACGTATAACTCGCCGAACATGCCCGTGCGGGGGTAAAAAACCGTGTCGCGGGTGTCGCGCAGCAAAGAAGGCCCCAGGCTGGACGTACGGCTGAAGCTACTCCCCACCACCCGCCCGGAGGCCAGCTCGCCGCCAGCGTCGGTTCGGGTGACGCGGTAGCTTTCGTACTGGTAGCGCAGGCCCGCGTAGGTTTTGGGGCCCAACTGCCGGGCGGCCAGCAGGCGCACCCGCGGGTAGGTGACGTCGAAGTATTCCTGAGGTACCCGCGCCTCGCCGATGCCGTAGTAAAAGTAGTTGTAGCGGTACCAGCCGGTATCTGAGAAGAGGTAGTAACGATTATTTTTAAGGAAAATCGAAAAGGGTAGAAAAACCAGGATCTGGCGGTTTTGGGTGTAGGTGACGCCCAGCGAGAGCTGCGAGGGCTTGGCCCAGAGCGAATCTTTTGCAAACGAAAAAGCGCCCGCCACCACCGCCCCGGCCCCAAAACCCGTTTCGGGCAGCCGAAACACCACCGGCAGGGGTACGATGGTCTTGTCGCGCAGAAGCGGCGGGCGAGCGCGGGTCAGGGTATCGGCAGGTACCTGCGCCCGCAGCGACACCATGGATAAAGTACCCATGGCCAATAAAGTACCCGCAAAAATTCGAATCCAAACACGCATAGGGCAAACGAAGGGAGCTGGCTGGCCAAGAAGCCGCCGCAAAGTACATACGCCCGGATAGGGCGAAAGGTTTCGGACTTTGGGAAATGAAGCCTCTCGAAGTACCTTCCCCGCCGGGGCAAAGGTACCTTCGCCGCGACCGGGTTTTATGGCCTGAATGAAACTATTTATCCCTAAAATCTACTAAAACTCCCGCGCCTGCCCTAATTTTACCGGCTCGAAATGTTTCTCACTACACGCTCTTTTTACTACCCAATACTATGGAATACCGCATCGAAAAAGATACCATGGGCGAGGTGCAAGTACCGGCCGATGTCTACTGGGGTGCCCAAACGCAGCGCTCCATCCAGAACTTCCCCATCGCGCAGGACATCAACAAGATGCCCAAGGAAATCATAAAAGCCTTTGCCTACCTTAAAAAGGCCGCCGCCATTACCAACTACGAAGCGGGGGTACTTGCGCCGGAGAAAAGCGACCTGATTGGCCGCGTGTGCGACGAGATTCTGGCAGGAAAGCTCGACGACCAGTTTCCGCTCGTGGTGTGGCAAACCGGCTCGGGTACCCAGTCCAACATGAACTGCAACGAGGTGATTGCGTACCGCGGCCACGTGCTACAAGGGGGTACTTTGGGGGATAAACAAAAGTACCTGCACCCCAACGACGACGTGAACAAGTCGCAGTCGTCCAACGACACCTACCCCACGGCCATGCACATTGCGGCCTACAAGATCCTGGTAGAAGTGACGATCCCCGGCATCACCAAGCTGCGGGACACGCTCAAAGCCAAGGCCGAAGCTTTCAAAGAGGTGGTGAAGATTGGCCGTACGCACTTCATGGACGCCACGCCGCTCACGCTGGGGCAGGAGTTTTCGGGCTACGTGTCGCAGCTCGACCACGGCCTGCGCGCCATCAACAACACCCTGGCGCACCTCTCGGAGCTGGCGCTGGGCGGTACGGCCGTGGGTACGGGCATCAACACGCCCGACGGTTATGCCGAAAACGTAGCCCGGCACATCGCTGACCTCACCGGCCTGCCTTTCATCACGGCCGAAAATAAATTTGAAGCCCTGGCCGCGCACGACGCCATCGTGGAAGCCCACGGCGCGTTGAAAACCGTGGCCGTGAGCCTGATGAAGATCGGTAACGACATCCGGATGCTGTCGTCGGGCCCCCGCTCAGGCATTGGCGAGATCTACATCCCGGACAACGAACCCGGTAGCTCCATCATGCCCGGCAAGGTGAACCCCACGCAGTGCGAAGCCATGACGATGGTGGCCGCCCAGGTGATGGGCAACGACGTGGCCATCGGCATCGGCGGCTCCAACGGCCACTTCGAGCTGAACGTTTTCAAGCCGCTGATGGCCTACAACTTCCTGCACTCAGCTCGGCTTATCGGCGACGTCTGCGTGTCGTTCAATGACAAGTGCGCCGTGGGCATTGAGCCGCTGCACGACAACATCAAGAAGCACGTGAATAACTCGCTCATGCTCGTGACGGCCCTCAATACCAAGATCGGCTACTACAAAGCCGCCGAAATTGCCCAAACGGCCCACAAAAACGGCTCCACGCTCAAAGAAACCGCCGTGGCGCTGGGGTACCTCACGCCCGAGGAGTTCGACGAATGGGTAAAACCTGAAGATATGGTGGGGAAAATCTAAGGGCACCTTCCGTAGTATTTTACGAAGCTCTGCGCCCCGGCGCGGGGCTTTTTTCTTGTAATAAGTACCTACTGCTGGGGTACCTGGTCTGGTCAAAAACATTTCATTACCTTTCGGACTTATTAGGATAAGTACCTCTACCCTAACCCTTTCAATCCTATGGACCGGCTCCTGCTTTTCTTGTTCCTAGTTATTTTACCGCTTTCGCCCGTTCAGGCCCAAAACTGGACCGACCTCCAGGACCGCGAGCTGGTGTTCCGGCAGGTCAATGTGATCCCGATGGACCAGGAGCGGGTACTTCGCAACCAGACCGTCGTGGTGCAAAACGGCAAGATCACGGCCATTACCGATGCCGCTAAGGCCAAGTACGGTAAAAACGCGCAGGTGGTGGAGGCCAACGGCAAGTACCTCATCCCCGGCCTGGCCGAGATGCACGCGCACGTGCCGCCCGTCGATGAGCTGGAGCCCATGCAGGAGGTACTTACGCTCTTTCTGGCCAACGGCGTCACGACGATCCGCGGTATGCTGGGCCACTCACGCCACCTGGAGCTCCGCCAAAAACTCCGCAACGGCGAAATACCCGGCCCCCACTTCTACACCACCGGCCCGTCCTTCAACGGGCAAACGGTGAAGTCGCCCGAGGAGGGTGCGGCGCGCGTGCGGGCCCAAAAAGAAGCGGGTTACGACTACCTGAAGCTGCACCCCGGCCTGACGCTCCGCAACTTCAACGCCGTAGCCGAAACCGCCCACGACGTAGGTATCCCGTTTGTGGGGCACGTGTCGTTTGGCGTGGGCGTGTGGCGGGCCATTGAGGCGGGCTACTCGTCCATCGACCACCTCGACGGCTTCATCGAAGGTCTCGTGCCCGACATCCAGTCGTACACCGAGCAGGAGGCGGGGCTTTTTGGGATGTACGTGGCCGAGAAGGCCGATCGCGCGCAGGTACCTAAACTCATGCAGGCCCTCAAGGAAAAAAACATCTGGGTAGTGCCTACCCAGGCGCTGGCCGAGCGCTGGCTTTCGCCCACGTCACCGGAGGTACTTGACCGCGCCCCCGAGATGATCTACATGAAGCCTGACGTGCGCATGAGCTGGATCAGGAGCAAGCAGAGCCTCCAGGCGCAGGCCGCCTACGACCCAGCCAGGATCTCGAAGTACATTCAGTTCCGGCGCGACCTCATCAAGGCCTGCCAGCAACATGGCGTGGGCCTGTTGCTGGGCTCCGACGGCCCGCAGGTCTTTAACGTACCCGGTTTCTCGGTCCACCACGAGCTCAAGTACCTTGTCGACGCCGGCCTGACGCCTTACCAGGCCCTGCGCACGGGTACCGTCAACGTGGCGACCTACCTCGGCCAGGCCGACCGCGCCGGTACCGTAGCCGTGGGCCAGGCCGCCGACCTGGTGCTGCTCAGCGGTAACCCCTTACAGGACATTGGCCAGTCGCGCAGCGTGGAGGGTGTGTTGGTAGGTGCCCGCTGGTACCCGCAAGACTACCTTCGGGCGGAGTTGAAAAAGCTGGAGAAGTAAGGGGGGGGCTACTGCTTTGACGAATAGCTGACCGTAGAATTCAGGTTAGGTACGAGCTCTAGCTTTGCTACTATGACCCAGTTTACAATCAAACACGGGCTGGTTTGCACTCAGCAGAAGGTTGTGCGGGAGTTTTTAGCCTAGGCAAGTCTCCTCAAGTATCGGTATATTTGAATGTATGGTTCGTAAATACAGATGTTAGATAACATGTAAGAGGCTTAAAATATGAAACTTATCGAAATTAAAGAAAGTGAACTTAAGAGTATAACTCTCTTCCTAATTGATAAGAAGATAATTCTACATCCCATAATATCTCCTGACGGAATTCCTGACTTTTCAGGATATGAAGGGAGAAATTTTATCGTTATCTTAGATCGTAATATTCTGGTTCGAATAATTAGATTTTAGTAAATAATGGAGAATTAAAAGATACACACAGTCTGAAAGTAATTAGTTGTCTTTTAGCATGGTCAGAGTTTAATAACATTGCACTTAATTCAGGTTTGGCACTTACTGAATATTCACACCATCATGGAGGTAACATAGAAGCAAGTAAAGAAAACAATATCTTTCTCCATATATATAAGCAATATTCTCCAAGGGACTGGTTTGACCTTGCAATGGGCAAAACCAAAACAATTCCAAAAATAGAACTTGAGAAAGGAAAAGATTTCGAATTCTTTCTTGAAGACGATCATTTCAAGATGCATTACTTAGAAATGCTAAAATTGTCTCAATTGTACTTTAGTGACGAACTCGAAATTGTGAAGAGATTTGAATTATTCCATAAATGGGTCTTTGAGAATATACTGATCTGTAAGTACACAACATATTTTGCTGTTATGTTATTAGGCGGCAAATCCAAAACCTTTCGAAAGAAGGAGATAAATTACGAATCGATAAACCGCATCTGTAAGAACGTTGCATGGGATCTGACGTATTTATCGTTTTGGAGTACACAATACTATTGTGAAAAAGATGCTAAACAAGTATACATTTTCGCAACTATGGATCAAGAACTAAGAGATTTATTTTTCTTAACACATAAAGAGTCTTTGGAAATTTACAAGGAAGTCTTTGGAGAACAGGAAGGTCAGACTATCATCAATTCAGTTTCAGAAATATATGTAAAACGCAACAAACCTGAAATCAACCCAATTGTACTTGATAAAATGATACAAGAGGAACAAATAAATCTAAATGAAACATTAAATAGAAAAACGCTATCTAACAATGTACATGACGATCATGTCGGCATTCAGCCGACATGATCGTCATGTACTTACCGTTAATCAGTAAAGTAGTAAAAAAACTTTAGCTTTTGTTAGTAAAAACAACAATTAAGGCGTCATACGGCTTCTGAAAACCAGGCGGTTCTCTACCCTTGGGATGACGTTCGCCATTGAGTCACCATAAGCCGAACCAACCCGTACAGGACAAGGCTTATCACCCCTCCAAAGGTGAGCCACTTAGCCAGCTTAAA
Source organism: Rhabdobacter roseus (assembly GCF_014202275.1). Classification (GTDB taxonomy): domain Bacteria; phylum Bacteroidota; class Bacteroidia; order Cytophagales; family Spirosomataceae; genus Rhabdobacter; species Rhabdobacter roseus. Next base: position 941,307 of record NZ_JACHGF010000003.1, read on the forward strand.
CAGTTCGCATAGTACCGCCAACGCCACGGACTGATTAGGATACGTAGTCAACAAACCCACGATGGTGGCGTTTTCGAGGTAGTCGAAAAGCAGGCTAATGAACGGCAGTAGTGCTATCCAGCCAAACGGTTTATAGGCTTTGCCGCGGAACAGCAGCGTGAGGACTACTGCCCACAATAGACTATACACGATGGGATAAACCAAATCGGTGGTCAGTTCGATTAGTGTGTAGTAGGCTCGGGCGGCGGGGCCGTAGTCGGCTACCATGCGCAGGGTACGGGCAGGGTCAAATCCGAACGTCAGGTCGATGGGCCCCAGGGGTTTGCCCGCCAAACGGTTGATGGTAGCCTCGGCATTTTTAAGCCAGTAAGCCGGAAAACTAATGTAAAGGGCAAGCAACGGGATCAGGATTTTCCAGGTGGCAATCCGGTCGATGAAACGGCTCAGGGCATTCATGGGTCTTAGGAGGGCCGGGCCCAGTGAGGCGGGGCCAGCGGCTGAGAGTTTAGGGTTCATATTTCCTCCAAAACTAATGATTTTTCTGCACCCATTTCCGTTTTGTTCAAAGCGCGTAATTCGTCGGTAAGACCTTGATAAATAGCCGGGTTAAACGGCGCCATAAACTCCTTAATGGGGTTACGGGTGCGGCGGGTTTTGAGACCCATGTCGCGCATCAGTTCGTCGGCGTGATGGAACGAAAAAGGAATGATGCAGGTACCTGAAGCATTGCTACGCGGGGCGCGTTGCATGAGCCATTCCTGGTGTAAGGCGATTTCTGTTTTCATCGCCACGGGATTGGGCAAGTTCAGTTGGCCTTTGAAATACTGAGCCGAGTAGTGGGCCGCCAGCTCTGAGGTAAAGGGCGTAAACAGCGACGGATTGTAGCCTACGAAAGCCAGGTTGGGTACATCGGTGGGCAGGACGTTGCGGTAGAGCTGGAACCAGCCTTTCTGGTTGCGGATTTGGCGGGTAAGTTCTTCACTAAAGAAAGGTACTGTTTGCCGGAAACCCGTGGCGAAGATCACCTGATCGGCTTCGATTTTCTTACCGGAATGAAGTACCACGCCGTCCGAAACAAAGTGGGCAATTTCACCCTTTTCGAGTCGAATGTCGCCCGAGGCCGCCCGTTCGTAAAAATGGTCGGAGGTGAGGCCAATGGAGCAGTTGGCAATGCTGTCGAAGGGCTTGTCGGGCAACAGACCGCTTTGGCGTAATTTCAATTGGGCCGCCACCAACTTACCCAGTCCTTTCGTCAACAGGCCGGTGACCGGTTTACCCAGCGGTCCGTGCAGAAACTTGTGGATACCTAACAAATGACGGTACGGAAAAAGTGACTCTCCGAAGCGATGCAGCAGCAGGTACTTGAAGTTCAATCCTTGAAAAATACGGGGCATTTTCCACTTGGCCTCGCGGTAAATGCAAACGCAATTTTCGGATACGTTACTTACCTGCGATAGAATGTCGTGGGCCGATTTGGCAAAGCCCACCACAGCTACCCGTTGGTGGCGGGCGGCGTCGAGATGATGCTGCCGAAACTCGGTGCTGTGCAGCACCGTTCCTTGAAATAGTTCACGGCCGGGTACCTTGGGCTTGTTCGGTTCGTTAAACACGCCGTTGCACACTACCAGGAAATCCACGAGTACTTCGGTGATTTCGTCATGCTGCCGGGTTTGGAGTAGCCAGCCTTCCGTGCCGTTTTCTATAGGTTCGGCCCGCTCCACGGTAGTACCGAATCGGATACCGGGCAAAATTCCGAATTGCCGGGCATAGTTGGTCAGGTACTCCTGCACCTGCTCTCCGGTGGGCCATTCGGGGTAGTGCGCGGGCATGGGAAAATCCGAGAACGTATAGGTGTCGCGGGTGTTTTGGGTAGTTACGTTGGGATAACGCTTCGTGGAGGCCCATACGCCGCCGAGTTCCTGTTCGCGCTCGAACACCACCACCGAAAATCCGTGCTCCCGCATGGTTTTGGCCGTAACCAGTCCACTTACCCCCGCCCCGATGATACCTACCGTTTGTTTCGTTTTCATTCTGGTATGATTTAAAAGAGTTTAGTATTGATTTTAAATAGCTGAATTCCACTCCGTTTGAATGACACAAAGTTGGCGGGTCGGACACGGGCGAATCCATACAACCTTGTTTGTATTTTTACCAAAAACCATGTTCATTTGATCTTTCAACCCTCCTTGTCTCTTACTAATCAGCATGAAACGCGCCTGCCTTGTATGGTTTCTGCTATTTTCTGTGCAAGCGGCTCGTGCGCATTCACCTGGTTCAAGCAACCCGATCATTATCCCCAGTACCCTTACCGGTGAAATACCGCTAGTGGGGCATCTGCATCGTTTTACTGACCCTACCGGCCGACTTGACATCCATCAGGTCGTCATCCGCCAACAGAACGGGGCGTTCCACCTTTCCCCTGCTCGGACCGTTCGGCAGGATTTCGGCTATTCTACCACAGAGGCCCACTGGCTGTTTTTTGAACTCGCCGGGTCCGAAAATTCCGCCGACGGGAACCGCCTGATGCTGGAAATCGAGTACGCCAACCTCGACGACCTGACCTTATACGAAGTCAGTAACGATACGATCCGATTACTGGGCCGAACCGGTGACCACTTCCGGTTCCGTGAGCGGCCCTACCTCAATAATAATTACGCGTTTCCCATTCGGCTGCGCGCAGGGCAGACGTCGCAATACTTTCTGCGCGTCAATCAGTCGTACGCTACACTGTCGTTTTTTGTGCGGCTTTGGCCCCGCCAGGCGTTCCTCGCTTCCGACCGAAACGAATATTTTCTGTGGGGTATTTTTATTGGCATTGTGTGCCTGATCCTGGTGCTGAACTTTGTGATGCTACTGGCCGTACGCGACTGGATTTACCTCTGGTACAACCTGTATCTGCATTTTATCACGATGCATCTTTTTTGCGATGCCGGGCTGGGTTTCCAATACCTGTGGCCCGATTCGCCCCACCTAAACGATTTCATGCCCGTCTACCTCTACGTATGGGCCGCCATGGTGGCTCAGACGACTTTCATGCAGTATTTCATCAACCAGGATCGTAGCCATAGCCGGGTATATCGCTGGGTCAATGCCTTTAAGTGGTTTGTGGTGGGTTGCCTGGCGGTGGCTATTGCGATGCCGCTGTTCGATGTAGCGGGGCACAAGCAGTACATGTACCAATTTGTGTCGCTGGCCACTTCCTATTTTGTGCCGGTGATTGTCGTGTTGACAGCCCTGAGTCTGTACGAAAAAGTAACCCGTGGAGAAGGAGAAAAAATGGTGCGCTACTATGGCTATGCCCTCGCGGTGCAGTTCACGGGCTACGGACTGGTGGCCGTTATGAATTTCTGCCAGGCGCAGGGCTGGCCCTTACCCTTCGACGTCGAAACCTACGTGGTGCTGGGCGGAACGCTACTCACCGACTTGGTTTTTTTTACGTACGGCTTGGCTTACCGCTACATGCACACACTCCACGGCAACCAGCAACTGGAGCTGGGCCTACTCCAAAGCCAACAGGAGGCCCAGCAGCAGGTTATTCATTCGCTGCAAGACGAACGCCGCCGACTCGCCCAGGATCTTCACGACGACGTTGGCCCCTTGCTGGCTACGGCCAAGGGGTACCTATCCCGCTTCGACCGTGTCAGCCGAATCTCGGGTTTGCAACGCGCTCAGACCTTGCTGGACGAAGCCGCCGACGAACTGCGGGCACTTTCACACCAGTTATTGCCCCGGCAGTTGGCCCAGAGCGGCCTGGCCAGTGCCCTGGCCGAAGCCTGTCACCAGGCAAGCCGACGGGGTGCCCCGGTACAGTTCGTGTCACTGGGACAGGGCAGAACGCTAGGCGAACAGCGCGATCAGATGCTGTTCAGTATGGCCGTGCAACTGATTCGGATCGCCCAACAACAGACGATGGTTACCGAAATAACGGCACAGTTGCTGTTTCATGAAGATGAGGTAAGCCTGTCTGTGGAGGATAACGGTCAGTCCTCGGCGTTTACGGATTCTGATTTAATAAATTTGCGCGCCAAAGCCGACTTGGTTGGAGCCACGCTGCTTCTGGATAACTTTGAGGCGGGAAATTCGGCCCTGGTAAGCTTGCCTAACCCTACCCTGGTATGATCCGCAAACTAGTTCTGCTTTTGGGGGTGGTGGTACTACTGATGCTGGGTTTATTGACCTATCATCAAAGTTCGATCAGGCAGATTGCCATCCAGCCGGTGCCCATCTATCACTGGGAGGACACAACCGGGCTAGCCTCCGCGCGGGAGGCAAGGCAAGTCGGCAGGTTTACGAGGGTTCAGGAAAAGCGCTTCAACACCGGCTATACCGAGTCGATCCACTGGTTTCATTTACGTATAAAAGCGAGTAAAGAACCCGTAGAACTTTCCTTCGAAATCCGAAACCACGCAATCGACCAAGTCGAGCTCTTTGTCTTGAAAAACAATAGCCTTCGCTCCCTGGGACAAACCGGCAGCCGGTTCCCCTTCGTCCAGCGCCCCTCTCCTACCAAAAGTTTTGTTTACCTGCTTAATGTGGAAGTCGGCCAGCAAGCAGACTATTACCTCCGTCTCGATAAGCGCTACGAAAATCTGGCGACGGAACTTACATTGTGGCGAACGAGTGATTTTGAGGACAAGGAGCAGCGCGAGTATTTTCTTTGGGGGCTATTTTTCGGGGTAGCCGGTCTGGTGATTTTCCTGGCCTTTTTGTTCTTCATAACAACCCGCGATCGGGTGTACGGCTGGTTCGGACTGTACCTCTTGGGGCTTACCTTGCGGCAGCTCGCCGACACCGGCCTGGGGTTTCAGTTTGTCTGGCCCGGACTACCTGTCTTCAACCATCCCGATGCAGTCATCGAAGCGCTCTGGCTTTACGTTCCCGCCATGCTACAGTTCCAGCAGCATTTTCTACAACTGCGTACGGCCGCACCCTGGGTATTCCGGTTAAGCCAGGTACTTAAATACGCCTTTTGCTTGGCGCTTTTGCTGTTGGTGGTTGGCCAGCTGACCGGCCTTCTCACGGCCTACACCGGCGCGTACCGGCTCGTCACGATGACCCATACGCTGTTGGCCAATGTGGTATTTATCCTTTTTATTTTTATTACGCTTGTAGGATTGCGATCGCAGGATTCCGTCAAGCGACTGTACGCCGTTGGCTTTGGGATACAAATCATCGGCCAGCTTTTTATTTTTATCCAGAACCTCATGCGATACCGGGTCGACGGGGTTTTCTTCGTAGATGCGTACCTGATTGTGATGGTTAATTTTTTTATCGACCTGGTGGTGTTCACCTACCTCCTGGCCTACAGGTACAGGAGGTCGCTTGACGAACAGCGGCGGCTGAAAATCAGTCTGGCCCAAGCCCAACAACAGACCAACGCGGCCATCATTGACGTGCTCGAAGCGGAGCGCCAACAGGTAGGCTACCTACTGCAATCCGACGTAGGCGGCCGGTTACACCAGACCCGTTCCCTGCTCACCGGCCTTGCATCTGCCCCCTTACTGGTGGAGGCCGTGAAATTGATCGACAAAACCGACGACTGTCTCGACCAGATTCTGCGCGATAGTCCGCCGCCCGACCTCCTGCGAAAAGGGTTGGCGGTGGCCCTGGCCGAACTGGTGCAGCAACGCAACGAGACGGGAAGCATTCGTCTGCAGTTCCGGCACGATACCGATGGCCCACTGGCCGACCTGTCGGACGCGCAGACCCGGCAGCTGTACCGCATAGCCAACGAATTGACCAACAACCTGATCAAACACGCCCAAGCCACCGAAGGCTGCGTCGTTCTGAGCCAATTGGCGGCAGGCTGGGAACTGATGGTATCAGACAATGGGCGCGGATTTGATCCGAGTCAGGCCGGGTCCGAAGGAGGAATTGGCCTCAAAAATCTTTTCGCCCGCGCCCAAACGCTCGGGGCCACGGTGCAGCTCGTATCCGGCAAGGAAGGTACTACGATACGTGTACAAGGCTAGATCAATATACAAACATGTTTGTATAGGAAGAAAGAATATGTCACCCTACTTTTGAATCAAACCCACTGGCTTGAAAAACATCTGCTTCATATTTCTTACCCTTTTCCCCATTCACGCCCTCCTGGGCCAGCGGGTCGAAACCTTCATGGACTCGACCGGTCAGATGTCTGTTTTACAAATCAAAGCGTTGTACGACCAGGGAGGCTTTGTGCCGTTGCCCGACAATCGGTTGCTGAGTAACTACACGACCGCCCACCATTGGCTGCACCTACGGCTGCCCCCGGGTTCGCGGCAATTGCGCTATCTGGAAATAGAAAATCCACGTTTAAATCGGGTTGATTTTTACCAATTCGTTGGAAAATCTCTGATTAAGCAAGTCTTTACCGGCGACTCGCTGCCTTTCGCCTCACGGCAGTTTTCACACTACCAATGGGTATTTCCGGTGCTAGCTGACTACCAGCAACCTACGGATGTTTTTGTGATGGTAGCCAAACACGGCGAAGTCCTTAGTACGGGTATTCGGCTCTGGAGCCCCGATAGGTTCGAGCAACATGGTCGCAATCGGTATTTACTCTGGGGTGGACTGGCGGGTATGACGCTACTGATACTGCTGCTAAACGGCATGGTTTGGCTGGCCACCGCCGACTCCATCTACGGCTGGTTCATGTCGATTGTCGTAGTGAGTACTTTCCATCTGGGGGCTGCGTCGGGGTTATTTTTTCAGTATGTATGGCCCGATACCCCGATCATCAACGACTGGTACCCCCAAACTATCTCGGCCTGGCTGATCGTACTGGTAAAGGTGCATTTCATGCAACGATTCATAGGTCAAAATGCCCAAAACAGCCGCGTTTTTCCTTACATTAATATCTTTAAGTACAGCATCGTGGCGGCCCTGGTGCTGACCATTTCGCTACTCATTCTTCGATACGTTCCGGTTTTTTATTTCCGGCTATTACTCTTGCTTACCTTGTTTTTCTCATTCATGGTGGTTCCGCTGGCTATGCTCAGCTTGCGGGAACGCATCCATCAACGCGAGCCGATTATCCTTTTTTACATGGGCATTACCGTGGTCCAGTTTGTGGTTCTGATCCTGTTCTTTGTGAATATGGGCTATAGTCGCACGGGCCGCGCTCTGTTCAATTTCACCAACGAAGGATTGGTCCTGGTCAATTATTTGGTAGATCTGGTTTTGCTTTCACTGGGGGTACTTTATTTCGGCTTTCGGCGCTACCGCCAGCAAAACGAACGCCTGCTCACGACCCTGCATCAGAATGAACAGGCTCAATCGAGCCGGATCATTGAAGCCCTCGAACTGGAGCGAAGCCGTATCGCCGAAGATCTGTACGACGACGTGGGGGCTATGCTCTCTACGGCCATCGGCTACGTAACTAGCGTACTACGCAAGCCAGACGTTCGCGAAAAGCAACCCTTACTGATGGAAGTCCGCCACCTGCTGGATAGGGCCGTAGAAAACTTGAGGACAGTTTCGCACAACCTGATGCCCAAGAACTTCGCCGCCTTGGGTCTGGCCCAATCGCTGGCCGAAACGATGGCTAAGGTGCAGGCTGGCACCGACATCCGCTTTCAGTACATCGTGGCCGGGCAGGAACGCCGCCTGGCTCCCAGCACCGAGGTGCAGATTTTTCGGATTGCCGCCGAGTTGATCAACGAGATCGTCCGTAATTCCCAGGCTTCGGAAGCCACCCTGCAGCTGGTTTTCGATACGCAGGGCGTAAGGCTTATTTCTGAACACAACGGCCCCATGCCACCAAAATACAACAACCTACACTCCAAAGTGGCGTTCCTTAACGGTACCTTGGACATCGACAACAGCCCCGCGGGCGTGACCGTGGTGGTGGAAATACCGTACTGAAGGGTACGTAGGGCATGACAAACGCTATCCCTTTCCGGTACGCTTATCAACTCATTTTCAACGTTTAACTTTTAGTAAAAATGACCAAAATACTCATTGCCGACGACCATCAGCTGTTTAACGATGGAATGAAAATGATGCTTTCCGTCGAGGACACCCTTGAGGTTGTCGGGCAGGTATTTAGCGGGAAAGACGTCCTTCATGCCGTCCATACCCTGCAACCCGACCTGCTGCTACTAGACATCAACATGCCTCAGCTCAACGGGCTGGAAGTAGCCGAAAAACTACGGGACCACCACCCTACCCTACGGATTATCATGCTTACCATGTACAGCGACCGCAAGTTTGTCGAGGATTGCAGTCGGCTGGGGGTACCTGGCTACATCCTCAAAAATTCCGGCGTGGACGAGGTACTGAACGCCATCGAGACGGTGCTGGCTGGAAAAAAGTACTACGATCCTAAACTAACCAAAAGTACCGCCCCTAACCAACACGCCGACGATTCGTTTCAACGCCAGTTTCAACTCACGAAGCGCGAAATCGAGATTATCGGCTTGATCGGGCAAAGCTTCACCAACGAGGAAATAGCCGACAGACTGTTTCTGAGCGTGGCTACCGTGAAAACCCACCGCAACAATATCAACCTCAAGCTAGGCATCAAGCAACCGGCCGATCTCGTGCGGTTTGCGATCGAGCACGGATTAGCCTGAGCTAAACAGTCCGGTGGGGGTTTTTACCACCAGCAATGGCGTCAGTAGACTTTGCCTTTCTAAGCCAAAAATTTTTAATTATCGGTATATTTGGATGAATATACGCCACTTATGTTCGTATATACGGATGTTGTAGCACATTTGGATAACAAAAAAGACGATACTAAAATGGTGGCTATAAAGCTTAATATAACAAACAAAACACTCTTTATAGTTGGACTCGCTCTCTTTCTAATAGGTCAGGTTCTATTGGCTAAGGGGAATGATTTTGTATATAACCAGGAGCCCATTGATTTTGCTCATTGGTTTTTATTAATTGGTGTGACTCTACTGATTCCCCAAACGGTATCTTTTCCTAAAAATAATATTAGCTTAATTGGGATACCGCTGACCCTAGTTGGGATTGTTTGTACCATTGGTATGTGTGTGTTGGATTTCATTTGGTGGAGCTTTCCTAATCAAGAATTGCGAACTGAATTCACCAATCATATTTCAAATGTTCCATCAATTTGGAAACCCTTTATTACAATTGGGCCAAGTTCTAAGATTTTCAATCTAGGCTTACTGGTTTTAAGTTTGAATTACTTCAAAAAAGCCAAACTAGGCATTCTTATAATTTTTATTGCCAATCTCATTTTGTGGCATATCATTCCATTACCTTTTCGCCTTATTTTTGGTTACGTATTAACTTTGATTGGTTTCAGCGTACTATTTTTTGGAAAAGGCAATGAAAACGTTCTATAACAGCGGGCATAAGAAACAGTGATTTCGGTGCTAAACCAATCTTAGTGCTTTTAATAAAAGGCTGCACAAAATGGAAAGTGAAGTACCTTTTAACCCCCTACTTCTCATACACGCAAAACGTTCCTAGCCTCTGCCTTAACATTCGGCCTCCGGTACCATCCATTGATTAGCAGGCAGAACCGCCCCAAACCACTCCAAAGGAAAATGCTATTCCGGCGTCCGAGGAGTAACAGATCACGTTCGTAAGCTGTTATCTTTGTGGCTGGTAACCAATAGCCATAAATCAACCCAACCATGATAAAACCTATTTCTATTCTTACGATCGCCGCTGCTATAGCGGTGAGTACCAGTACGACTACGTTTGCTCAAAGCGGTACCGCCGCCCGAGCGGGGGGTAGTTTGCCGCCCGTCGAGACCAAAGAACCCAACTCGCCCGAAAACCGGCCGGCCTTTGCGGGCCAAACCCGCGTACCGGGCGTAAAAACAACCACCAGCTACGAAGGCAAGGTACTGACCGAGTCGCTGAAATCGCCCTGGGGCATTACGAGCCTGCCCGACGGCCGCCTGATCCTGACCGAAAAAGCCGGACACCTGCGCATCGTGACGCCGGAGGGCAAGCTAAGCGAACCCATTACGGGCCTCCCGGCGGTGCATAATGCTGGTCAGGGTGGTTTGCTGGGCATTACGCTGGACCCCAAATTCAGCCAAAACCGGATGGTCTACTGGGTATTTTCGGAACCCCTCTCCGACGGTAACCTGACGGCCGTAGCCAAAGGCAAACTTTCGACCGACGAAAAGCGCATCGAAGGTGCTACGGTGATTTACCGCGCTACGCCCGCCTACAAGGGCAATCTGCACTACGGCGGACGTATCCTCTTCGACCGCCAGGGCAACCTCGTTATCAGCACCGGCGAGCGTTCCGACCTTTCTACCCGGCCCCAGGCGCAGGACCTGAACTCGGGACTGGGCAAGGTGATCCGAATCACGACCGACGGCAAGCCCGCCGCCGGTAATCCGTTTGCGAACAAGCAAGGGGCGCGTCCGGAGCTTTACTCCTACGGCCACCGCAACGTTCAGGGGCTGGCCTTCCACCCCGTCACGGGCGACCTCTGGGAGAATGAGTTTGGCCCCCGCGGTGGCGACGAGCTAAACCGCATTGAGGCCGGGAAAAACTACGGCTGGCCTACCATTACGTACGGAATTGAATACAGCGGCAAAAAAGTGGGTGAAAACATCCAGGAAAAAGCCCAACTGGAGCAGCCCGTCTACTATTGGGACCCGTCGGTATCACCCAGCGGCATGACCTTCTATAGCGGGAACCAGATCCCCGAATGGAAAAACAACCTCTTCATCGGAGCCCTGAGCGGGATGCACATCGTACGGCTGGTACTGGACAACAACCGCGTGGTGGGCGAAGAGCGGCTGCTCGTAGAGGAAATGCAGCGGTTCCGGGATATTACCCAAGGCAAGGACGGTGCCCTGTACGCCGTCACCGACCAAGGCCGCCTGTACCGCATCGCCAAAAAGTAACACGTAAAGTAGCTGCTTTACTTTACGCAACAGGGAGCCTCTGAGAGGCTCCCTGTTGGCTTTATAAGGTACCTTTGCAAGTACCCCGGCAAGGTAACTGATCCGAAGGTTTTATTCTTATTCTGTCGCTGTATTGCGCAAGGCTCGTCCGTTGCGCACACCCGTGTGCTTGCCCTGGTCTACGGTAAGTTCGCCGTTTACCAGTACGTAGCTGAACCCTACCGAATAGGCGTGGGGATTGGCAAACTCGGCGACATCGTTGACGGTAGCTTCGTCGAATACCACGAGGTCGGCCGCCAGGCCGGGACGCAGCAGGCCGCGGTCGTGCAGTTTGAACTTCTGCGCCGGCAGCGAAGTCATGCGCCGGATGGCCTCTTCGAGCCGAAGTACCTTTTGCTCGCGTACGTAGCGACCCAGCACGCGGGCGTTGGTACCGTAGGCGCGTGGGTGCGGCATACCCGAGCCAAAGCGCGCAATGCCCGCATCGGAAGCCACCATGTTGAAGGGATACTGCATGATCCGCACCAGGTCTTTTTCGTCCATGCTAAAAAACACCATTTGCGTACGGTTGGTAGCCTCGATCATGTCCAGGATGGTTTCGGCTTCGTCCAGCGGCTTGGCTTTGCGGCCCTTCAGCTTATTGATTTCGTGGATCGTCTTGCCGTTGTAGGTTGTATCGGGGGCGTAGCGGGCCACGAGGGCGTAGTCGTAGTTTTTGAACTGCTTCTTTTTGAGCGTAGCGACCATTTCCTTCTTGATCCGCTGGCGCGTGGCCGCGTCGTGCAGGCGCGCGTGCAGCGAGTCGCGCCCGCCGCCAAAGGCCCAGGTAGGTACGGTGGTGTCGAGGCTGGTGCTACTGGCGATGTAAGGGTACTGGTCGATAGTCACGTCCAGGCCCTCGTTACGAGCCCGCTCGATGAGCGCCACCGTTTGCACCGAGCGGCCCCAGTTGGGTTTGTAGGTTACTTTGAAATGCGAAATCTCGACGGGCATACCAGCTTCCCGACCTATGGAAATAGCTTCTTCGATGGCCTCCGTCACGCGGTCGCCTTCGTCGCGAATGTGCGAGGCGTACACCCCGCCGTGCCGGGCCGCGGCCCGCGCCAGGCCCAGTACTTCGGGCGTTTTGGAGTAGGTACCGGGTACGTAGATCAGGCCCGTCGAAAGGCCCACGGCGCCGTCTTGCATGGCTTTTTCAACCAGCTCCTCCATGCGGCGCTGCTCGTCGGGCGAGGGGTCGCGCCGGGCTTCGCCGATCACGGCCCGGCGTACGGTATTGTGGCCAATGAGCGAGGCGATGTTGATCGACGTGCGGAGCGAATCCATGCGAACAAAGTACCCGCCCAGGTCCAGGTTGGAGCCGCCACAGTTGCCGGTCACGACCGTCGTGACGCCGTCGTAGATGAAGTTGTCGGCCGTGGGGGTACTTGCTTCCGCCCCTTCGATGTGCGCGTGTACGTCGATGAACCCCGGCGCGACGATGAGCCCCGCGGCGTCGATCACCCGCCGCGCCTCCACCGACCCCAGCTTCCCGATGGCCGTAATTTTTCCCTCTTTGATGCCCACATCGCCATAAAACCAGGAGTTGCCGGTGCCGTCGATGATCTTACCGTTCTTGATGAGGACGTCCAGCGGTTGGGAAAAAACCGAAAACGAAAGAAGACTCAGCGCAAAGAGGCAGTAAAGGCTACGAAGCATGACTTGGAACATAAGTAGATGAGGTACTTTGAGAAAATACAGATACCAAATATACTTAAAAACGGGGTACTTTGGCGGAAAAAGCGTGTTGGCTGTTCATCGATGTGCCAAGGGTTGCAGAGCGCCCGTTCGCGTGGGTAGCGCAGACCATTCACCGTAAGGTACCGGCAAGTACCCTCTTCTTCACGATGTACCATTAGAAAACCCCACCGAGGTACTTTTGGTTAACGGAGCGGGGCGGTACCTTGTGCCGGTCTGCCCTCTTGCTTTTATTTTTTTCACCAACTACCCAAACGCATGAACCACAAACACCTTGCTTTACTGGCTTCTCTGGCCATTTTTTCCGCCTGCGGCTCGTCCAATCAGGACAACGCCGCCGACAACGACCAAGACACTACTGCCACCGCCGAAAGTACCCTGGAGCTCCTCTGGAGTACCGACTCCACCCTGCAAGTACCCGAGTCCGTGCTGTTTGATGGCCAAAGCCAGGTACTTTACGTTTCGCAGATCGACGGCAAGCCCGACGGCAAGGACAACCAGGGCGGGATCGCGAAGGTAGGGCTGGACGGCCAGATCATCGACCTGGACTGGGTGACGGGCCTGAGCGCGCCCAAAGGCATGGGCATGGGAGGTGGCTACCTCTACGTGACCGACCTCACCGAGCTGGTACAGATTGACCTCGCTAACGGAAAAATTACCAAAAAAATACCCGTAGCCGGAGCGCAGGCGCTCAATGACGTGTCGGTGGACGGGCAGGGCAACGTGTACTTTACCGACAAAAGCGCCGGTAAAATTCACCTCCTCAAAGACGGGCAGGTAAGTACCTACCACGAAGGTGCCGACAACCCCAACGGGGTATTGGCCGTCAGCGACGGGGTACTTTTTGCCGCCAGCGGCAGCCTGTACAAGCTCGATGCCAACAAAAATCTGACAACCCTGGCCGAGGGCATGGATAAAAGTACCGACGGGATCGAGGAGATTGCGCCGGGCGAGTACCTGGTTTCGTGCTGGTCGGGCTACGTGTACCACGTAAAAGCCGACGGCACTACCACCACCCTGCTGGACACCAGCGCGGATAAAGTCAACTCGGCCGACATCGGCTACGACGCCGCCAAGCGGATCGTGTACGTACCTACTTTTTACAAAAAAAGCGTGATGGCCTACCAACTGAAGTAGCCTGCGCCCCGCTTGAACAGAACGAGGTCTTTGCTTGTTTTATCCCAACATAAGCAAAGACCTCGTTCTCTATGAAAAATCCATTCGTCCTGAGTATTCAGGCAAGTACCTTGCTGCTGCTGCTGGCCTGCGGCGCGCAGAAAGGAAACAACCACCAGGCCAAAGACAACAGCGACGTACGCGCCGTGGAGCTGGCCTCGGCGGCTCCCGCTACCAAAGCCACGGCGGCCTTTGCCGAAGGCTGCTTCTGGTGCGTCGAGGAAATTTTTGAAGCCGTGGTGGGCGTAGACTCGGCGGTGTCGGGCTACGCGGGCGGTACCACCACCGACCCCACCTACGACAAAGTAAATACCGAAACCACCGGCCACGCCGAAACCGTGCTGGTGTACTACGACCCCGCCCAGGTGAGCTACGAAGAGCTGGTGCGGGTGTTTTACCTCTCCCACGACCCCACCACGCCCAACCAGCAGGGGCCCGACCGCGGCTCGTCCTACCGCTCCATTTTGTTTTATAGTACCCCCGAAGAAAAGCAAATTGCCGAGCGCGTCACTGCCGACATGAACCAGAGCCGGTATAAGAACCGCATCGTGACGGAGATTAAGCCGCTGGAGGCTTTCTACCGGGCCGAAGGCTACCACCAGGACTACGTCATCCATAACCCCAACAACCCCTACGTGCGGGGCGTGTCGATTCCGCGCTTTGAGCTTTTTAAGAAAACCTACACCGGAAAGCTCAAAAGTACCCATCCGTAGGTACTTTGGGGTTTTTCCAAAACGAACAAAGCCGGGGTACTTGGTGTGCCCCGGCTTTGTTCGTACCAAAAGTACCTGTCTGCTCTAGTACCCGCTTGCGCCCAGGAGCATCTCGCGGGTGATTTCTTCCTGAAACGTAATGTAGCCGGGGTAGTTGACCTGCTTGTCGCCCAGCGACAGCGTGGGCTTCACCTTGATGGTGAGCTTGGTAGGCTTTATGTCGGCCTTGCCCGAGAGCGCCTGCACCATGGCTAGGAATTCGTCGCGGGTTTTGTCGTTGTTGAGCAGCTCGTAGGCGTTGGTGCTGAGGTTGATGGGTACCCGCGTGCTGCCCGTGCCGGGGTACACCTCAATGCGGCGGTTCAGAAAGCCGCTGAACAGCTCGCTGTCGGCCAGCAGTACCTTGTATTCCAGCTGGTTGATGGCCGCCAGGGTTTTGGTGGGGTTAGTAATATCCAGGTTCACGCGCAGGTCCAGCGGGATGTTCTTGCGCAGGAAAGCCAGGCCCAAGTGAGGGTACTTGGTGGGGTCAAAATCGCGGATGCTGCGGATGTTGCGCAGCTCCCGGATGTCGGTACCCGCCAGGTAGATGCTGTCCACGGTCGTGATGCGGTACTTGCAGTCGCCGAAGGCCTTGGCTTCTTTTACTTGCTTGCTAACGCTACACTGGCTGAACACGCCGATTACGGCCAGCAATCCGGCCACGGTAAGCCATTTTTTCATGGTCTATGGGATGATTAAAAGGTAGTATAAAATGCTACAACAGGTTATACAACGGGAAGATTCCGCCGACATTGTATGTACCAAAAGCGATTCCCACTTCGCTGGCATACTTATTTCTCAAAACCCATAAGTACCAAACCTATCACAAGCCATGCCCTGGACCAAACAAAACTATCCGCCTTCGCTGAAGAATTTCATGGCTCCCGTGCGCAACAAGGCGGTCGACATCGCCAACGCGCTGCTGGACGAAGGCTACGATGAAGGAAAAGCCATTGCCATTGCGACGGCCAAAGCCGAAGAATGGGCCGAGAACCGAGGGAAGAAAGTACGTAAGTCGCGCGCTTCCTAAGCGGTGAAACAATTTTAGCTATGAACAAAATCACCAGGTACCTCCCGCTGCGGGGGGTACTTTTTTTGTGAAAGAATGTACCGGGCGGGTTGCGCGGCGGCGGGCGGGAAGGTACCTTTGCGCGTCTCCAAGGTGGCTCCCCAGCCGGGGCACCGAGCGAGAGGCGAATCATCTTTATCAACCCATTACAAAAGACCCATGGCCAGCTGGTACTTAGGAAAAATACGTTTCCAAAAAGAAGACGAAACCGGAAAACTCAAAACCACCAACGAAGCCTACCTCGTAGACGCCCTCTCCTACACCGAGGCCGAAGCGCGCCTCTACGAGCAGATCGTGACGGGTGCCAGCGACTTCACCGTCAACAGCATCACGCGGATGCGCCTGGCGGATCTCTTTGCCTACGAAGACGGCGAGAAGTGGTTCAAGGCCAAGGTGGTGTACTACTCGGTGGACGAAAAAAGCGGGAAAGAAAAAAAGGTAGTGAACTACATGCTCGTCAACGCCGAGGATATAGCCCAGGCGCTGGCGCGGATCACCGAAAGCATGCGCACCATGCTGATCCCCTACGAAACCACCGACCTGAACCTGACGCCCATCCTGGACGTGTTCCCCTACGACGGCAGCGCCAAGGAGGAGGCCATTCCAGCCAACCTGCGGCCGCTCTCGGAGGTACTGGCCGAGCGCGAAGCCACGCCGGAGCAGTAGGTTTTCTTTTTGCTTTTTAAACACAAACACCTCAGGCGGAAGTACCCCTGAGGTGTTTGTGTAAAGTACCTTTTGGAAAAAACTACTTGATGATTCGGAGCGTAACGGGGATGCAAATGGGCTTGCACTCGGCCGGGGGCGGCAGTACCGTCACGATGGCGCTTCCGCTCACGGTACCTGCTCCGCAGGCGTCTTCTACCTCGGTGAGGGTGTAGGTGGTGGTGCCGGTGGGCGATACGCCCAGGGTTTGTGTGTTGTTATTGCTCGTAAAAGTACCTCCGTCGGAGAGCTTGATGCTCCAGGGGCCTGTGCCCGTGTAGTTGACGGTCAGCAGGGCGGCGTCGCCGCTGCCGATGCTCTGGGTACCGCTGAGGGTAGCCGTGGGCTGCGGAAAGGCGCAACCGGTGGCGTTGGTGATGGTACCTTCGGCCACGGGGTCGGTGGAAGTACCTCCCGCGCCCGTCACCAGGAATACCTCCGTACCCGCAAAGGCATCCGGGCCGGCGATCCAGGCAAGGCTGTAACAGCCGTCTGACACCACAGGTACCTCAAAGGTAAGGTGCGACATGGTGGTCCAGTCGGTAGTGACGTTGGGAGTGTTGATCACCGAGCCGTTGTTGTGGTTGATGTTCACGGTCACGACGCCGGTCTGTACTACCAGCCCCTGCGCGGCGTAGGCCCCGCTGGCGTAGTTATTCTGCGCGCTAAGGGTGGGATTGGACAAAACGGCGGTATTGTACTGAAACCGGAAATTGGACGAGCCCAGCGAGAAGGTACTTCCGGCGTTGGAAGCCCGAATGTCCAGCGCAAAAACCACCTGCCGGGTGGCGCAGTTGGCCGAGGTTTGGCGCAGGCGCAGGTCGAACGACTGGGCCGAAACGGCGCGGGTACCTGCCATCAGGACAACCAGCAGCAGCAGCCGGAACAGGGTACTTGAGCCCGTAAAGAGTATCGCTTTCTTCATTCGCTTTTTAATCAAGAAATATGAGTTAGTATAGTTTTCTCACGCACTACTGCCGCCCGATCAGCGAAAAGCGGCCGTTGTTGGTATTCCAAACGGCCTTATCCGAAGCCGACACCTGGGCGTCCAGGTTGAAATCGACGCCAAAGTATACATCAAAGATACCGTTTGCGCCGAACCAAAGATTATGATCGCGCACATTTATATCAAAATTTTGGTTCGGCAAACTTTTATCGCCATCCCCCGCTAACATAGCAAAGATCGAGCCAATTTGCTTTTGCCCCATCGAAACGGGCGTCGTAGCCGTGTAGGTGTCCTGCGCCGTGAAGTCGTAGGTGAGGGTGCCGTTCTGCACCGGTACCGCCTGGTGTGAAAGTACCCCCAGGTGGTTGCGGTGCTCTACCACCACGTAGTAGCTCTGCTGGGGGTCGAGGGCCGGGCCACTCCCCACGAACGTAATCCAACCGTTGTTGTGCAGCAGCGCCGCCGTGCGGTACAGGGTACTTTGTACCGAGGTGGTGGCGCGCAGCGACACCAACACCCAGTCTACCACCGTAGTGGCGTAGGTACTTTGGGTTTCGGGGCCGAAGTAGCTCCAGGGCGAGCCGCCGTAGGGCTGGCCGGGAGGCGTGGGAGTGGCGTGAATATTGACGGGCGTTTGCCCCGGTAGCAGTCCCCGTTGGTTGAGGCCCGTAATCATGAGGCCCGTGTTGCTGCGGTAGGGGCCTTCCAGAAACACCCGGAGCTGCAACGCCACGGCGCTGGGTGCCAGTACCTCCACCTGGGCCGAGCCCCCGCCCGTTCCCAGGCCGCAGGCGGCATCCTGCACCGCGAGCAGCGTATAGGTCGTCGTTGTGGGCGGAGCCACCTTCACCTGTACGCTGGGGCTCATGAGGTTGGCATACAGCGTGTTATCCGACAGCGTAAATTGCCAGGGCAAGGCACCCGTGGTGCATAGTACCGTCAGGGTAGCGCTGTCGCCGAGGGCAAAAGTACCTCCGCCGCTCAGCGTGGCCTGTACCAAGGGCTTTATACCAATCGTAATAGCCGCGGAGGCTCCGCTCACGCAGCCCCCCACGGTACAGGTGGCCGTGTAGGTCGTAGCCGTGCTGGGGCTTACTTCCACCGAGCTCCCCGTAGGCCCGTGCGACCAACTCACCAAACCACTGCACTGGCTGGCCGTCAGGATGGCCGCTTCGCCGGGGCACACGCTTAGGGTACTTGCCGCCAGCGTGGGCGCGCCGGGTACCGCATTCACCACCAGCTGCTGGGTACTTTCGGGGCTTGCTACGCCGTTGGCCACGACCCGTACTTTGTAGGTACCTGCCGCCGTACCCGCCGGGATAGTAGCCGTGAGCGGACTGGCCGTGCCGCTGGTAGGTACCGCTACGTAGGTACTACTACCCACCGGAGCCAGCTCCACGGCAAAGGTACTGTTGGCCCCAAAACTACCCGTGTGCGTAAAAGCCACCTGGAGGGCATCGCCCCGGCAGATGTTCGTGGCGCTGAGGGTGGTAGTCTGGATGGTGGGAGACGAAGACGTGATGTTCAGGGTATAATCTTCGGCCTCACCGAACGTCAGCGAACTACACGGATCATTCGCGGCCACATTGTACGCCGAACGCACCCGCATCCGGGTACTTCCGGCCTGTGCTCCCGCCGGAATGGTGATGGTGCCCGTGAGGGTAGGTGCCATGGCACTCGACGACTGGAACACCCGCTCGTTGGTTTCAAAAATACCGTCCTTATTGAAATCAATCCAGATCGAAAGCTGCTGGGGAAAGTACGTCCCCACGCCACCCGGCACCGCCCGGGCCGTAAACGAATAGCTCTGCCCGGCCACTACCTGCCCGGTGATATTCGTAAAATTGCTGTAGCTGGCTACCCCGCAGCCCGTGTTGAGGTTATTGATCCCCGCGCCCGACATAATGAAGTCGGCAATGACGACCGGCGAGCAGGGCGAGCCGTAGAGAGGCTGGCAGTAGAATTGCTGCACGTTGGCCGTGTCCACGGCGCTGTACTGAATACTATTGGAGGCCCGCACCCGGTAGTAATACAGCGTATTGGTCACGATGGCGTTGTCGAGGTAGGACGTCACGTTGGGAGCCAGGCCCGCAAGGGCCAGATAAGGCCCGCCCGGCGCCGTAGCCCGCTCGATCTGGAAGCCACTTTCGTCGGAGCTGTTATCGGTAAACGTAACCTGTACGCCCTGCCCCCCGTAAGTAGCTACCAGGTTGGAGGGCAGGGCGTTGGCCGATGCGTAGTTGAGCACGTACTGGTTGGCAGGCAGCTGGCGCAGCAGCAGGCCGTCGGCCATGCGGCCGTGCTGGCCCGCCGTAAAGTCGTTGCCACAGAAGTAGTACGACATGATGTTGGTGAGCGAAGGCGTAAACAGCTGACCATTCACGTCTGTAACGGTACCAGTATACGTACATCCTTGCGTATTGGAATTACCCAAACCGTACGGATCGGCGGGGGTGTCGCAGAGGAGGTCCCCCGTTATAGTACAATTAGCCCCCGCCGCGCGGGTAACGAGCTCGCGCAGGGCCAGGTTGGAGCTGCTGTTGTTATGAAAGGTATGGAGTAAATTGAAATAGTGCCCCAGCTCATGAATGAGCGTCCGACCGTCGAGCAGGGCGTCGCGGCGCATGAAGATCCGGTTGCTCACGGCCGAGGTGGCCGGGTAGTACGCGTAGCCCGCCACCGACGAAGAATAGTACGTAAGGGTACCTACCACGTACAGATTGATGGCGCTGGAAACGTAGTGGGAGGCCGTCAGGGCCGTTTCTTCGGTAAAATCGAAGTCATAGTAGGTATCGCTGGGAATGTAGTTGGGGGTACTTCCGGCCATGTAAAACTGAATGCCGCTCTCGAGGTACTTGCTGTTGGCCCGGGCCAGCGCCTGGTTCAGCTCCGTCAGGGTAGCGCCGTCGGCCCCGTTATTTCTTTGTAGCACATGAAAGCGCACGGGAATGTAGGCCGGCTCGGTGGCGCTGAGGCGCGCCCCGCGCTTGTTCTTTTTCAGGGCTTTGATCATGAGTTCCCGTGCTTCCACCTCCGCGTCGGTGGGCTCGGGAATACCGCAAAGATGTTCTTGTGCCTTTGTGTTCAGCATCGTGGCCAACATAAAGCACAAACAACACACGAAGGTACGCACCCTCGTGCACTCTTTCTTGAATTTATTCATGTTCCTATTCGCAGGATGCTATTTCGACCTAACGTTGAGTATAGCTTTCCTTTGCAAAAAACATGCCATTTTGCCCCAAAAAACAAAGAAAATCTCGGCCGGAGTTAAGGCTCTGACTACGTGAAAGTAAGAATAAAGTAGTTGCCCAAAGTGGGCTTACCGCGAATTTTTAAGCAATTTTTATGCCAATTTTTACTTAAACAAAGACCCAGCAGAGCCGAAGCAAAACTAAAGCCCCAGACCGGGGAGTCTGAACGGACGAGTATACGCACGGCCAGGGTACCTGGCAGCTAGTTTGCCGAGATCCGTCGGGAGGTACTTTGAAACATAAGCCCGAAAAACGGAGGAGTATTCGGAAGGTACTTGGGTACTTAGTATATTTGAATCGCGCGCGGACCCATGTCCCGATTTTGGACTTTGCATGAAAAGTACCCTTCTTTTTTTACTACTGCTTTGCCTTGCGGGGGCCGCTGTGGCCCAGAGTCCTTCTCCCCTTCGTCTTTCGGGGGTACCTTCGGATACGTCACTGACCTCGCACGTAGTCTGGCGGGCTACCTCGCTGGCCAACTACCCGCCCGACACCCTGGCGCTAAGTACCTTTCAGCCTCTCACCCAAGTACCTACTACCACCCGCGACAGCCTCTACTGGCTGCGGCTAGAGCTCTGGAACGACTCTCCTCAGGCCGGGCGCTGGGTACTTTATCCACCCGCTGGCAACGACCAGGTGGACGTGTACATCGCTTACGACTCCCTAGGTACCTGGCAACACCAGCGCGTGGGTGATATGGAGCCTTACTGGAAGGTAGCTTACCGCTACAACAACTCGCTCCTGCCGTTCAGCATCCCGGCCCGGACCAGGGCCGCTTTGTTACTCAAATTCAGGAACAACTACCAGCCCGCCCCCAACCTCCAGGTGCGGCTCCTTACCCAGCGTGGGCTCGAAAAAGATTTTTGGGACTCCTACTCACCCGGCAACCTGGGTATTTATACCAGCGTACTCATTCTGGGGGCCGTTTTTTCCATTTTCCTGTTTGTGGTTTTTCTTTACCTCAAAACCACCGACCGCCTCTACCTCTATTACGCCTTGTACCTGGGGGGCGTGGTCATTTATTTTTCGCTAAAAACGGGCTCGGTGTTTTGGCTGGGCCACTACCTGTCGCCTTCGCTCCGGACGCTCATCAACGAGCCCATCCAGCTGGTTTACATGGGTCTTTACATTCGGTTTAGCATGGGCTTGTTGCGCATTCAGGAGTACGACAAACCGCTGTGGTCTTTTCTGAACGTTTTTTGGAAAGGCCTGATTCTGTACGGCGTGGGGGTACTGGTAGCGGTGGGGCTCGTCTGGAGGCGGGAGTTCGACGTCCGGCTCTTCACCGTGGATCGTGTGGTGCTGCTGCTCTTTAATCTGGTGATGCTGGCCCGCATCATTCAAAAGAATCGCTCGCCGGTACTACCCTACTTTCTGGCCGGGAATATCTTTTTTATTGCGGGCGTGATTCTAGCTACGCTCGGTAGTCTAATGGTATTCAAGGTACAAGGGATTTCTCCCATCAACTACTTCCAGATTGGCGTACTGGCCGAGATCATGTGCTTTTCGTTTGCGCTGGGCTTCAACGTGCGGCTGCTCGCTCAGGAGCGCACCGAAAACCAAAAGGCCTACATCCAGCAGCTCCACTTGAACCAGGACATCACCGAGCAGGCCAACGCCGAGCTACAGGAAAAACTATCTGAACGTACCAAGGAAGTGATGGCGATGTCGGAAGCACTGCAGGCCCAGAAGGAAGCCAACCTCCGCTCCGAGTTTGAGTTCCAGCTCGCCGACATGGAGATGCAGGCCCTGCGCGCCCAGATGAACCCGCATTTTATCTTCAACAGCCTCAACACGATCCGGTATTTTGTGCTCAATAACGAAAACGATAAAGCCAGCGACTACCTCGGCAAGTTTTCGCGACTGCTGCGCATGGTACTTCAAAACTCGCGCGAGAATACCATCAGCCTGAGTGAAGAGCTGGAAGCCCTCCGGCTGTACCTGGAGATTGAAGCCCGGCGCTTCGGCGACAGCTTCGACTACCGGCTCGAGGTACCCGAGCACATGGATACCGACGCCCTGGTGGTGCCGCCCCTGCTGCTGCAACCTTTCGTCGAAAACGCCATTTGGCACGGCTTGCTTCACAGTACCAAGCCCGAAAAGGTACTTACGATTCGGCTGGTGGAAGAGGAAGACGCCTGCTTGTTTTTGATTGAAGACAACGGCATTGGCCGCGAGAAAGCCCGCGAAATGAAGAGCAAGTCGGCCAGCCGCAACAAGTCATTCGGAATGCAGATCACCCACAAGCGCGTAGAGCTTTTTAACCGGAATTTTTCCGCCCAGATCCACATCCAAGTAGCCGACGTAGTAACGCCCCAGGGCGAGGTAGCCGGTACCCGCGTCGAGATCCGGTACCAGCTGGCGGAGTAGGCCCATAGCGTGGGGCTCGGGGCGGTCCGCCGCGCGGCAGAGGGCGTAGGGTAGTTGAGCGGGCAAAGTACTTAGAACTATGCTAAAAGCCCCAATTCCCTTGCCTCTATCCCCGGCCCTTTCTCCCGCGGAGAAAGGGAGTCTACGATGCTACTTTTGGAAAAAAGTACCCTCTGCCCCAGGCCCCCTGCAAACTACCCTCTGCCAAGTATATCAAAGCTTTATAAACTCAACGCGGCGGTTGTTGGCTTTGGCTTCGGGCGTGGTGTTGGGGGTGAGGGGTTCGCTTTCGCCCTTGCCGTCGGTTTGGAGGCGGTCGCTGCCTACGCCAAACTCTTTATTCAGCGCTTCTTTTACGGCCTCGGCCCGTTTCTTTGACAGCGCCAGGTTGCTGGCCTCATCGCCATCCGAGTCGGTATGGCCAATGATTTTCACCTTTACCGACGCATTTTCGGTGAGCGTGGCGGCGATGTCTTTTAGTACCGCAAAGGATTCGGGTTTGATGGTGGCCGAGTTCACGTCGAAGGTAATGCCCGTGGTCACGAATTTCCCCTCGGTGATGAGCTTCGAGCGGGTGTCGGGCGCGCCCACGGCCAGGCGGATGTTGGAGATAAAAACCTGCGCTTCGTCGTTGGATATATCGGCATGGAAACGTACCGCCGAAAGCTGGATGTCGGTCGGGAAGGCCCGGGGGAAATCGAACACCTTATTTTCATCAACGTATACCCGCAGACGGCCTTTCTGACGCCACAGCGCTACGTGAAATACCTTGCCGTTGTTATCGGGGTTGATGGGCTGGTAGTCGTTTATGCCGCGCAGGTCGGTATAGTTTCCGCTTTTGTTGGTTTGTACCAGCTCTACGCTTCCATTGCCCATTTTCCCGTCAAAGGCGAACGTCGCTCCCCGTCCGGCGGCATCGCGGTTAATTTGCTGGGAGGCGTCCTGTACCTCGTGGAGGGTCGTGAGGAGGCGGCGTTGGTAGGCGTATTCTTTGTTCCAGTTATTATAAACCAGGTCGTACTCCAGGGTGAAGTTTTCGGGCAGGGCGTTGATAAACTCCGGAATGTAGCTGGCGTTGCTGGTTTTACCAATCATCAGCCACTTGCCGTCGTAGCCGTCAATGGTCACTACCTCGGCCGAAGCGTTGGTATTCCACTTGGCCGGAAAATCCCCCACGGCATCCTGGGCAAAATCCTCGGCGGCCACAATTTTCTCGCCGGGCATGAAGTCAAACTTGCTGTACGCTTTTAGGGTAGGCTTGGCGGGTTCGACGGCTTTCCCGCCCGTAGAAGTACCTCCCGACGCGCGGCCTTCGGATGATCCTCCGCCTGTATTGTCTTCGGAGCTTTCGGCAGAGGTACCTTTCTGGTCGTTTTTTTCTTCCTTGGCGGTTTTATCTTTCTTTTTAAAGATGTTCCCAATGCCTTCCT
The DNA here is from genome assembly GCF_014202275.1 of Rhabdobacter roseus. Lineage (GTDB taxonomy): Bacteria > Bacteroidota > Bacteroidia > Cytophagales > Spirosomataceae > Rhabdobacter > Rhabdobacter roseus. The sequence goes on from NZ_JACHGF010000003.1 coordinate 965,578, forward strand.
CTACTTTGTCAAAGCCCCTGTCGATGGTCTGATCAATTTTACGATTGGCCCGGTTTTCGGCCTGGCGCTCGGCTACCTTGCCGGGGCTATTGATCCGGATTTGGGCCCCGGCCTCCGCTAAAGCCAGGAGTGCTAGCCCGACCACCAATGTACTGATTCTTGCTACCTTCATGATCATGCGTTGGTTAGTAGATTCAGTAAAGGTAGCCATCGCGTTATTTTTTTGCCCGTTGATTGCGTAGTCGGGGCTTTCTACTGAGTAATTGGTCAATTCCGAAAAGACCGGACTTTCAACAAATTATTCAATACGTCCTTGCGGCTGCGCGATACGGTCAGCTCGCTGCCGTCAGACATGATTACGTAGCCGCCGTCGGAGCGGACGTACTTGCGGAGGTGGTCCAGGCTAATGAGGTGCGAGTGGTGAATCCGGGCAAAATTAGAGTTCTCCAGCAGCTCTTCTACCTCCTTCAGCGTACGGCAGATCAGGATTGGGTTTTGGTTATTCAAGAAAATACGCGTGTAGTTGCTGTCTGACTCACAGCGCACGATGTCCGCGATTTCGACGTACTCCACGCCCACGGTAGTAGGCAGGGCGATTTTTTGGGGCTGAAAACGGTCCCGATCCAGGATGCTGCGCAGAAAACTCAGCTGGCTCTGAACATCGGACTGGGATTTTTTCTCGCTCAATTTCTCCACGCATTTCACCAGCTCATCGGCGTCGATGGGCTTCAGGAGGTAGTCGAAGGCGCTGTACTTGAAAGCCTTCACGGCAAACTGATCGTAAGCGGTCGTGAATACCACGTCGAAGTTTTGCTTGGCCACACGGTTGAGCAGCTCGAAGCCGTTGTAGACGGGCATTTCGATGTCCAGAAAAAGTACGTCGAACGAGTTACGCCCGATGGCCTCCAGGGCCTCCTCGGCGCGGTTGTACTTGCCTACTACTTCCACCGCCGGGCAGTAGGCTTTCAGCAAAATATCGAGGCTTTCGGTGCAGTGCTTTTCATCATCGACGAGTATGGCTTTCATCATAGCATAAAGGGTTTAAAGGATAGTTCGATGCGCGTACCCTGCCTCGTGGGGCGGGAGCCCTCAGGACCGTAAGAAGGGGTATCGATGTGTACGCGCATATCGGTTTTGTATTTTTGGTTCAGGAGCCGGAGCCTTTCTTCAGCCATGAGCAGGCCGGCATCTTCGTCGGCCCGGAGGGCGCTGGGCAGCCCGGTTCCGCCCGGCTTTCGGTCGAAGCCATTGTCTTCCAGCACAATGTGGTACTTCCCCAGGTGGCGGTTTACACTCAGTCGCAGCATTCCCTCGCCCGTTTGGGGTACCAGCCCGTGCCAGATGGCGTTTTCTACGTAGGTATGCAGCAGCAACGAAGGGATCCAGACGGCTTCGGGAGCCACGCTATCATCCACAAAGTACATAAACTTAAAAGGTTTATCAAACCGCAGGCTCTCCATTTCTACGTACAGGCGGATCGTCTCGGCCTCCTCGTCAAGCTTGACGAAGTCGCGCTGGGAGCCGGTGATGATCCGGCGCATGAGCCGGGAAAAGAGCGTCAGGTAGCGCGAGGCCTTCTGCGAATCGTTCCGTAAAATGTGGTAGTTGATGGCATTCAGGTTGTTGAACAGGAAGTGTGAGTTGATCTGCGAACGCAGCAACTTTACTTCTAATTGGGCTATTTCCCGGTCGAGATCCACGGCTGATAGAAAGGATAAACTCCTGGTGCATTGGTGTGGGAGCCAATAGCCTACAGGCAGATGTTGTAGGTTCGAAATTACCGCAATCCCTTTATAAGAATGTCCAACATTTAGCGGATTACGCAGATCAACCCCTAACTTGAATAGTTGGGCTATCATTCGGTAGTCGGGTTTGGTAACAGATCCAACCGAACGTCGTAACTTGCGCACTCTTTTGAAGCATACCCATGACTCCAGCAATACCTACGGAACTTCTTTCCCTCTTCCCCGGGCAACGCCTCTATTTCTCTTCCGACTTCCACCTGGGCGCGCCCAATCCTGAGCGTAGCCGGGCCCGCGAAAGGCTGATTGTAAGCTGGTTGGATTCCATAAAAGCGGATGCCCAACTAATTTTCCTGGTGGGCGATATCTTCGATTTTTGGTTTGAATACAAGCACGCCGTCCCCAAGGGGTACGTCAGGCTCCTGGGCAAGCTGGCCGAGCTGTCGGACGATGGCATCCAGTTGGTGTTTTTTACCGGCAATCACGACATGTGGATGTCAGACTACTTCACCGATGAGCTGGGGGCTACCATACACCGGGTGCCCGTCAGGTACCAGGTCACCCTGCCTACGGGCGAAGAAAAAGCGCTGCTGGTGGGCCACGGCGACGGGCTCGGGCCGGGCGATCACTTTTACAAGCAGCTCAAACGGGTGTTTGAGAACCCCCTGGCACGCTGGTCGTTTCGACAGCTCCACCCCGACCTGGGCATCCGGATCGCGACGGGCTGGTCGAAACGCAGCCGGATCACGAACATCAAAAAGGGAGAAGAACAGTTTTTGGGCGAAGAACGCGAATGGCTTTTTCAGTACTGCCGGGCCATGGAGCAGCTGCTCCACCACGACTACTACATTTTTGGCCACCGGCACCTACCCCTGGACCTGCGCGTGACCGACAACAGCCGGTACATCAACCTGGGCGAATGGGTAAGCCAGCAAACCTACGCTACCTTTGACGGCCTGAGCGTACAGCTAGGTACTTTTGGCAAATAGAAGGATGTTGATGGACTAGGGCTCCCTGATAAAGTCCTGCCGCGTCATGCTTTCGCGTGGGGTCTGGTTCAGATCCTGCCGGTACTCCTTCTTTTTCAAGTCGCCGTTCTTCACGGATTTGATGAAGTTATTCCAGGCAAAAGGATTCAGGAACGGAAAGGTAGTGACAAAGCTTTTATTGGCCGCCGACTCCCGCCCAAAGAGCAGCTGATCCATGGTGTAGCGGTAGTTGGTCTGGGCGTTGTTAGGTACCTGAGCGGCCATCCGGGTGAGGTAGTCCTGATCGGTACTGCGCGCCAGAGCGTCGCGGTCGGCCTGGTCGGGGAGTCGCATTTCCAAAAAGGCCTTCTTGAATTCCTCTTCGGTAGCGTAGGGGTACACCCGTACTTCGGCCAGCATCTGTACGTCTTCGCGCATGGCAATGATGGCCGAGTAGGTTTCGGCGTTGTAGTTGCGCGGGATCACGTGGTACTGCGTTTTGTACCCCACGTAGGTGTACACAATGCTATCACCGGGAAACACCGGAATGGAAAAGTACCCGACGTGGTCGGCCAGGGTACCTTTACCCGCTTTGGGAATAAAAATATAAGCGCCGGGCAACCGCTCGGAGTTTCCTCCGGCCACCACGACCCCCGTAAAGATGATCGCTTTTTGCTGCCCCTGCGCCGCGGCGTCGGGGCTGCTCAGCCAGCTGGCCAGTACGACAAAAAATACTATGATGATGTTTTTCATTCCTGCAAATCTTTATTTCTAATTTCTAATGGGTCAAGGACTTACCTTCGCTGTTTTTTAGGCTGCCAGCCAAGGTTCAAAAAAGCAAATGATCAAAAAGGTACTTGGGCGAGGTACCTGAAAGTACCTGCTAGTACCAAAACGCCCGGCTGATCGGCGCATTGCTTCGGATTAAGTATAAATAGTTGTGCCAATCACGAAAACAGCTTGATGAAAGTTACGATGAACGGCGCCGACAGCAACAAGCCGTCGAACCGGTCCAGGAAACCGCCGTGGCCCGGTATGGTACTTCCCGAATCTTTAATGGCAATGCTGCGCTTAAAGAGAGACTCCACCAGGTCGCCGTAGGTACCTACCACCACAATAATAGCCCCGATGCAGTACCATTTCCAGGGTTCGAAGGTACGAAAGTAAAAGCCCAGAACAAAGGCTACGAGGGCCGCAAAGGCCGCTCCACCCAGGGCTCCCTCCCAGGATTTCTTGGGCGAAACGCGCTCAAACAGTTTTCGCCGGCCAAATTTGGTGCCGGCAAAGTACGCCCCGATGTCGGTAGCCCACAGCAGCAACAAACTACCCATTACGATTTCGTAGTTGTAAATACCCCCACGAATGGCCATGGCGATGATGAGCGAAAAAGGTAGCGCGACGTAGATGATCCCCAGGAACGTAAAGCCAATGTTGGTAAAGGGTTTCAGATCGTTCTTTTTGTACAGCTTGATAAAAAAAATCATGGCAAGCAAAGGGCTGATCAGAAAGTAATTTTCAAAAGCGACAATTTCCTTTTCGATCAAATACGTCAGCAGGATCATCACGATCCCGCACAAGGTACCGTAGTGAGTCAGGGGCTGGTTGCCATCGAGGCCCAGCAGCTTGTAAAACTCCAGCTGCGTAAGAGCACTAATGGTACAAAACAACAGCATGAAGGTCAGGTCGTTGTAAAGTACCCCCAGCACAATAATGCCCACGCCCACGATAGCCGCCACAACGCGTTGCTGCAGGTTATTCAGTTTCTCTAAGCGTGGCGTCATGGGTCAGGATCTGTTTGGCGGCCTGGGCGTCTTCTACGGGTACATGTACCTCACATAACCCGAAAATAACGTAGCTGCTGGATTGTTTATTCAGAATGACGGCGTTGATCCCGTTTTCTTCCAGCACCGACCGGGCTATTTCGGCCCGCACTACCTGACTCGTTTCAAATACCTTTTCCCAATTATCCATTCTACTCTAGTATAGATTACGTTCAAAAATGATCACTTGTGGCTACTTGCTACTATTATTTTCTCAAAGTATTTTTTCTGTGCTCTCCAGGGGACGGTTTTTGCGCACCCAAACTCCGTAGAGCAAGGCTCCGGTGATGCCCAACGAGAGCAGCGCGGTAACCAGCGACACCGTCTCGGTATCTTCGATGTCGATCGGGATGGCTTTCCGGTGGTAGAGGTACATCATGAATACCGTGAAGCCGTTATTGACAAAATGCGCAAAGATTGCGATCGACAACCGCCCCGACCAGTAGTACAGGTACCCAAACATGGCACCGAGCAGCATCCGGGGCAAAAACCCGTAAAACTGCACGTGAATGGCGCTGAATACGATGGCCGATACCCAGATCGCCGTGTGCACGCTGGCCCATTCTTCGGCTAGTTTCCGCTGCAACACGCCCCGGAAAAGTACCTCTTCGCCGACGGAAGGAATAAACCCGATCACGACGATGGCGATCAACAGCTGCCCGGCCGACTCGAACTGCACCAGGTGCTTGGTGAGCTTGCCTAGTTGATCTTCTTTGGCGCGCATCCATTGCTCCACACCCTGTAGCCCTTCGGGTAGGCTCATCTGGTTGTTCCACTCGATCATGAGGCTATTGAAAGGCATGAAAGCCACGACCAGCAGGAATACCATCAGCCAGGTAGTGGCCGACGAGGCCGGACGGAAGTCAAAATCGGCCCAGCGCCGCCGCTCGATCAGGTACCAGTACAGCAGCGAAGGTACCAGAAACGTAAGTACATGGGCCGTAGCCTGCAAGAGCATGAGCGCGTACCAGCCGTTGGGTACCTGCGAGGGGTCCTGCAAGAGCGTCGCGATGATGTCCATGGATACCGCGCCGTCCATAGACAGGTACCCAATCAGGAGCAAAGCCGCCAGTAAATTCCCGACCGACATGCCGACCAGGATAAATCCGACGAGGACCAGCAGGCTTCGCCAGGTGTTAGGTACCCGTGGACGTGAGGTACTTGGAGTTATTTCTACCATAATTCCGTAAATTTACGGCTAAATTCCTGTTCAGGAACATCTTTCTGGTTGGGATTGTATAAAATAAAGAAACTATCGGACTGCGTCCGGGTGTTTGATGGGCAAGATAATCAGTAAAGTGTAAGTACAAGCATGGTCAAGATTGGGAATATTGAATTAGGGGAATTTCCGTTGCTGCTGGCCCCCATGGAAGACGTGAGCGATCCGCCCTTCCGGGCCGTCTGCAAGGAGAATGGCGCGGACCTGATGTACACGGAGTTCATTTCGTCGGAGGGCTTGATCCGCGACGCCGCCAAGAGCGTCCGGAAGCTCGACATCTTTGAGTACGAGCGCCCCATAGGCATCCAGCTTTTCGGCAGCGACATCGAAACCATGCGCGCTTGTACGGAAATTGCTACCCAGGCCAGTCCCGACCTGATCGACATCAACTACGGCTGCCCGGTTAAGAATGTAGCCTGCCGTGGGGCGGGTGCCGCGCTATTGCAGGACATCCCCAAGATGGTTCGGATGACCGAGGCCGTGGTGAAAGCCACCCACCTACCCGTGACGGTTAAGACGCGCCTGGGCTGGGACGACACCACCAAGAATATTCTGGAAGTGGCCGAGCGGCTGCAAGATATAGGCATTCAGGCCCTGACCGTACACGGCCGCACGCGCGTACAGATGTACAAGGGCGCCGCCGACTGGACGCTCATCGGGCGGATCAAGGAAAATCCGCGCACGACGATTCCGATCTTCGGCAACGGCGACATCGACAGCCCCCAGAAAGCCCTGGCCTACAAAAACCGCTACGGCGTGGACGGCATCATGATTGGTCGGGCGTCCATTGGGTACCCCTGGATTTTTAACGAAGTGAAGCATTACCTCCGCACGGGTGAGCTATTGACCCCTCCTACCCTGGCCGCGCGCGTAGAAGCCTGCCGCAAGCACCTGGATTTTTCGGTGCGCTGGAAAGGCGAGATTACCGGCATTCTGGAAATGCGCCGCCACTACACCAACTACTTCCGGGGCCTCAACCACTTCAAACCCTACCGGATGCGGTTGGTGGAGAGCTTGTCGCACGAGGAGTTAAACGGCATCCTGAGCGAAATTTCTGAAGCCTACCACCAGGCCGAATTCGTGACGGCATGAGCAGCAAATCCATTACCAGCTCCAACGCCCCCATTCCCCTGATCGCCTGGGGTCTGCTCGGACTACTGGCTTTGGTGTGGGGTAGTTCGTTTATTCTTATCAAAAAAAGTTTACTGGCTTACAGCGTCACCGAAGTGGCCGCGGGCCGGGTTTTCCTGGCTTTTGTTTTCTTTTTTCCCGTACTGGTCCGCAGCTACAAAATCATCCCCCGGTTTTTGTTAAAGTACCTTTTCCTGTCGGGGCTGCTGGGGTACTTAGTACCGGCTTTTCTGATCGCCGAGGCGGGTAGTCACCTCAACAGCGCGCTGGTAGGTACCCTCAACGCCCTGAGTCCGCTGTTCACGATGCTGATCGGCGTGCTGCTCTTTGGGCAGCGCTCCCGCCTCATGCAGGTGGTGGGGCTGCTGGTGGCGCTGGGCGGAGCCCTGATGCTCATCCTGACGCACAACGGTACTTCGTTTTCGGTAATTAATCCCTACGTCATTCTGGCCATTGCGGCTACGCTTTGCTACGGCACCAACATCAACATCGTGGCAAGGTACCTCCGGGAGCTCCCACCACTAATCTCTACCGCCTGGATTTTTGCCGGCGTGGGGCCTATGGCGTTGGGCATGTTGCTGTACACGGGTTTTTTTACCAAAATGTCCAACCCCGCCAACCTGGTTCCTTCCTCGGCCTTGCTTAGTTTGGGCGTGTTGGCTTCGGGACTGATGTCGGTCATTTTTAATCGTGTCATTCAGCTATCCAGTGCGGTATTTGCGGCCTCCGTGACCTACCTGATGCCCATCGTGGCGTTGTCGTGGGGGCTGCTCGACCAGGAGTCCATCGGGCCACAGCAGTGGGGAGGTACTTTCGTGATCCTGGCGGGGGTGTACCTTATCAATAGGAAAGCCAAAAGCCGCCCGCCCAGTACCCCGGAACCAAACCACAAGCCATGACCGAGGTACTTTTGTGCTGGAAGTACCCCGCAAAGTACCTACCTTAGAGGCCATCTAAACCCAAAAGAAAAGCTACGACCATGCTAAAAGTAACCGTAAACGAATCCGATACGCTACAGATCCGGCAGGAGAAGAAACAGTGGTTTATTGGCGACGAGCCCTTTGGAGGGGACGTTGTACGGCTCGACGACCGCCGGTACCATGTCATCTGGAACGATCGCTCCTTTACCGTGGAGGTACTTGAAACGGACGCGGCGGCCAAGCAGTTTACGCTACGCATCAACGGCCAGCTCTACACTACCTCCGTGCAGGATCGCTTCGATCTCCTGCTCGAAAGCATGGGCATGAGCCAGGCCGCGGGCACTAAGGTAAATCAGGTGAAGGCCCCCATGCCCGGCCTCATCCAAACCATCCGGGTGCAGCCCGGTGACCCCGTACAGAAAGGCGACACCCTGCTAGTGCTGGTGGCTATGAAAATGGAAAACGCCATCAAAGCCCCCGCCGATAGCGTAGTGAAGACCATCCATGTACAGCCCGGCGATAGCGTCGAAAAAAATCAGGTATTGATAGAGTTTGTCTAAATAACTTGTAATTCTGACTCTCCTGCGCTTATTTTTACGAATTCAACTCCAAAAACTTCATCATGCCCAGTCCTAAATACAAACGTATTTTACTCAAACTCAGCGGCGAAGCCCTCAACGGCGGCGATAAAACTCAGGTCATTGATTTTAGTATTCTCGATCAGTACGCGCAGGAGATCCGGCGGGTATACGACGCGGGCGTACAAATCGCGATCGTCATTGGTGGAGGTAATATCTTTCGCGGTGCCTCCGTCGAGAAATCCGGCATCGACCGCGTCCAGGGCGACCACATGGGCATGTTGGCGACGGTCATCAACGGCATGGCCGTACAAAGCTCGCTCGAAAAGCACGGCATGTACACCCGGCTGATGTCGGCCATCAAGATGGAGCAGGTATGCGAGCCGCTGATCCGCCGCCGGGCCATTCGCCACCTCGAAAAGAGCCGGATCGTTATTTTTGGAGCCGGTACCGGCAACCCCTACTTTACCACCGACACCACCGCCAGCCTGCGGGCCATTGAGTCGGAGGCGGAGGTAGTTCTGAAAGGTACCCGCGTCGATGGCGTCTACACGGCCGATCCCGAAAAAGACCCTACCGCCACCAAGTACGATTCACTCACCTTTGACGAAGCGCTGTCCAAGAATTTAAAGATTATGGATTTGACCGCCTTTGCCCTTTGCAAAGAAAACAACGTACCCATCATCGTGTTCGACATGAACAAATCCGGCAATCTCTACGACATCGTCATGGGTGGCTCCGCCGGTACACTGGTGTCGAGTGAAGGGTAAGTCGTTTTTTACATTGAAATATGTTTTGATATAAAATCTAACCAAACCCACATGGAAGAAATAGAACTATATCTGGATGACGCCAAGGAAACGATGGACGGAGCTCTGAAACACCTCACCATTGAATTGTCGAAAATTCGCGCCGGAAAGGCTTCTCCCCAAATGCTGGAGGGGATACAAATAGAGTACTACGGCTCCATGTCGCCATTACAAAATGTAGCGACCGTCAATACGCCCGACGCCCGCACGATCGCCATCAAGCCTTTTGAGCGCAAAATGATTCCGGAAATAGAAAAAGCCATCCGGAACAGTAACGTAGGGTTGTCCCCTTCGAACGACGGCGAACTGATCCGGCTGTCGGTACCACCGCTCACCGAAGAGCGCCGTCGGGAGCTGGTCAAGCGCGTGAAGCAGGAAGTCGAAACGGCCAAAGTGAACGTGCGGAACATCCGTCAGGATGCCAATAACTCCATTCGTAAATTGACCAAAGAAGGTGTTTCGGAAGACGAAGTGAAGATTGGGGAAGAGCGCGTTCAGAAACTCACCGACAGCGCCATCGCCCAAATCGAGCAGATTTTTGTGGTGAAGGAAAAGGATATTATGGAAGTATAAAAACCCTTATGGGTACTTGTATAAAGCAGCGATTCCCGCTAGTGTCTACTAACGGGAATCGCTGCTCTTTTTTCATGGCTATCGCTGAGCAAAGCTCAGACTCTCTTACTATTCGCTTTGTATTTTCAGTGGCTAATCATCCTTGTCGTGCAGGATACGTTTATTATTATTAAGTACCTATCCACGACAGGAAGAAGATGTAAAAATTCCATTCCTGCCCCCTCAAAGTACCTGGCAGCGCTTTTTAACGCCAGATACTTTGAGTAATTGCCCCATAGTGCGTATCCTCTTCTACGCCTGCTTGTCGGCTTCCGGCCACTAACTGGCAAAGCCCGATCCTGATGAGACCGGGCTTTGGAAAAGATCGGGCAAAGTACCTTCGTTTTATACTTTTTTGAAATCAGCAAAAGCGCGGTGTCCCGACTCTTCGTACAGTCGATCCTGAGGTAAGGCCTTGAAGTAGTCGTAGGTAATCTGCAACCCTTCTTGGCGGCTTACTTGCGGCTCCCAGCCCAAGATCTGCCGGGCCAGGGTGATGTCCGGCTGCCGTTGCTTGGGATCATCCTGCGGCAGATCTTTATAAATAATTTTCTGCGAAGTACCCGTCAGCTTGATGATCTCTTCGGCAAACTCCTTGATAGTAATCTCACCCGGATTGCCGATGTTGACCGGATACGCGTAGTCACTTAACAACAGCCGGTAAATACCTTCCACCAGGTCGGCTACGTAACAGAAAGAGCGCGTCTGGCTGCCGTCGCCAAAGATCGTCAGGTCTTCGCCCCGCAGCGCCTGCCCAATGAAAGCCGGAAGTACCCGTCCGTCGTTGAGGCGCATACGCGGTCCGTAAGTATTAAAGATCCGGACGATGCGCGTCTCCAGGCTGTGGTAGCGGTGGTAGGCCATCGTGATGGCTTCCTGGTACCGCTTGGCCTCGTCGTAGCAGCCCCGCGGGCCAATGGGATTCACGTGCCCCCAGTATTCTTCGTTTTGTGGGTGCACCAGCGGGTCACCGTAAACCTCCGAGGTGGAGGCAATCATGAAACGCGCGCCTTTGGCCAGGGCCAGGCCCAGGAGGTTGTGCGTACCCATGGCCCCTACTTTCAGCGTTTGGATGGGAATTTTGAGGTAGTCGATGGGGCTGGCCGGGGAAGCAAAGTGTAGCACGTAGTGCAGATCGCCCGGCACATGCACAAACTTAGTCACGTCGTGGTGGTAAAACTCGAAGTGGGGCTCAGGCATCAAGTGCTCGATGTTACGCATGTCGCCGGTGATGAGGTTATCCATCCCGATGACGTGGTAACCCTCCTTGATAAATCGATCGCTCAGATGTGAGCCCAGAAAGCCCGCCGCTCCCGTGATAAGTACGCGTTTCATGAATACGTTATTTGGTCAAATAGTGAAAAATTCGTGTTCTAAAAATAGGAGGCCTAGCTCACCTGCACCGCTTCGCGCCCGATGGAGAAGTAAGTAAAGCCCTGCTCCCTGATCTGATCCAGCTCGTAGAGGTTCCGCCCGTCGAAGATCACCTTGTTCTTCAACAACTTGCCCATCTTCGCAAAATCCGGCGTCCTAAACTGCGGCCACTCCGTGAAGATCATCAGCGCGTCGGCCTCGTCCAGGGCCGCGTAAGGCGTGTGGCAGTACGTCACCTGCGGCAGCTGCGCCTTCACGTGCTCCATAGCTTCGGGGTCGTAGGCCGTCACCTGTACCCCCGCCGCCAGCAGCGCCCGGATGTTCTCCAAAGCCGGGGCCTCGCGGATGTCGTCCGTGTAGGGCTTAAAGGCCAGCCCCCACACCGCAATCGTCTTGCCCTTCAACTCGCCCCCGAAGTACTCCTCCACCACCGGCAGCAGCCGCTTCTTCTGGTCGTCGTTCACCGCCATCACCGAGCGCAGGATCCGGAAGTCGTAGC
>NZ_JACHGF010000004.1:0-5099 GCF_014202275.1 Rhabdobacter roseus
TCGATGTCTACGCAGGTGACCTGGTTGCCCGTCTCGGCAAAGCAGGTGCCCGTTACCAGGCCTACGTAGCCCGTCCCTACTACTGATATTTTCATGGTGCTTTGTTTTTTATAGGTTGACGATTGATTCCCTCACCGCTACCCCTCCGTGCGACGGTCCGATCCCGCTGGAGAGGCAAGTTTTTACTATAGATAACTCTTCTATTAGATAGAATTACTAATGCCCTAGTTTTGCATTCTCTATGTCACCCCTCTCCTAACAGGAGAGGGGCAGGGGTGAGGTACTAGCTCACCATCCGCTTCATCCGTTCCCCCAGCGTACGCGCCTTGCTTTCCTTCTCATCCGCGTAGTAACCGTAGCCATACCCGCCGTAGCCGTAGCCATAGCCGTAGCCTGCGCCGTAGTTGACGCCGTTGAATACCACGCTCAGGTTGGCGAAGCGGCGGGAGCGGTGGAGCTCACCGATGCGCTTGAGGTGGTCGCGCAGGGTATAGTTAAACCTCACCAGGTAGAGCGTAGCGTCCACGTGCTCGCTGATGAGGGCGGCGTCAGTCACCAGTCCGTAGGGCGGGGAGTCGATCAGGATGTAGTCGTAGTGCTGGCGCAAATCCGACAGCAGCTGGGGCAGCCGACCGTTGCTCAACAACTCGGAGGGGTTGGGCGGGATGGGACCGCTGGTGATGACGTCAAACTTGGGGTGTACGGGGGTAGTCTGGATCAGATCCCGTAGGGACGATTGGCCAATCAGGTAGTTGGTGACGCCCCGGTCGTTGGGTACTTCCAGCCGCTCGTGCAGGGTTGGCTTGCGCAGGTCCATACCCACTAGCACGACCCGCTTGTCGGAGTAGGCCAGGGAAGCTGCCAGGTTGATGCTGACGAAGCTCTTGCCCTCGCCCCCGATGGAGGAGGTGAACATGAGGGTGCGGCAACGGCCGTCGCCCAGGTACTGGAGGTTGGTACGTAGGGCCCGGAACTGCTCCGCCACGGCGCTGCGGCTGGTCATTTTGATCACGGCCTCCCCGCCCTTTTCTTTGGCGGACTTCATGAGGCCAATTTCTCCCAGTACGGAAACGTGCGCCATACTCTCCACGTCGTCGCGGGTCTGGACGGTGTTATTGAGCAGAAAAAGCGCGTTGATCAGCAGCAAGGGAATAACGATCCCGGCGGCACCCGCTCCCAGCCAGATGAGGGCGCGCTTGGGCTTGACAGGCTGCACGGTGGAGACGGGAGCGTCGATGAGGCGGCTGTCGGTGACGGTGGAGGCGTAGGCCAGGGCGGTTTCCTCCCGCTTTTGAAGCAGGTAGAGGTAGAGGTTTTCCTTGATGGTCTGCTGCCGCTTGATGCCCACGTACTCACGCTCCTTTTGGGGAATGCTGCGCAGTCCGGCCGAGAAGCGGGTATTGATGGATTGCAGGTTCTGGCGCGTGACGTCTAGCCCCCGCCGGAGGTTCTGCACATTTTCGCGAATGGCCTGGCGGGTATTGGCCAGCTGGGTGGTTACGGTTTCGAGCAGGGGGTTGTTGGCGGTGGTGGTGCGGGCGTAGCGTTCGCGCTGGAGCTCCAGCTCGTTGAAGCGCGTGAGCAGGGATACCAGTACGGGGTCGTTGATCATGTAGGTCGCCGGAGCCACGGCCCCGTCACCGGCGTTCTTAATGTAGTTGTCGACGCTTTCCAGCACCTGGATCTGGGTGTTCACCTCGTTGAGCTTGGCGTCGTTTTGCTGAATGTTTTCCAGGAACAGCTGAGATTCGGCGCTGATGTCGGTGAGGCCCTGCTCGCGTTTGTAGGATTCCACGCCCCTTTCCACGTCGCTGAGCTCCCCCGTAATGAGTCCAAGGCGGTCTTCGATGAACTTAAGGGTGTTGCTGGCTTCGCTGTTTTTATCGTTGAGCGAAGACTGCACGTATACGTCCAGGAGCTTGTTGAGCACGTCTTTGCCGCGCTGCACGGACGGGTCCTCGAAGGTGAGGGAGAGCACGGTGCTTTTGACGTTGGGTTGCTGTACCGTCAAACGTTCCAGCATGCCTTCGGTAAGCGCCTTGGGGTCGCGGAAGTGCACCTGGACGTCGGTATAGGCAAGGTCCTGCGCGTCGCCGCGCTTGACGGTAAAGGCACCCCAGTCGTTGCGCAGCCGCTGGCCAAAGCGGCGCGGCTCGCTCTCGTCGTTGACCCGGAAGTGGGTGCTGTCGACGAGGTGAATCACCAGGGGCTCCTCGTAGGCCAGCTCGGTGATGATTTCCGGTTCTACCCGCACGGGGCTGCGCCGGTAGAGATCCACGGTACGGAGGCCGTCACGGGTTTGGTAGGCTACCTCCAGCCCCAGGTCCTTGACCACCTGCCCCATGAGGGTCTGGGAGGTCAGGATCTCGACTTCGTTCTCCACGAGTTTGTTGCCGCTGAATTGAGCGAGTTCTTCGAGAATATCCGCCTGACCCCCGCCCAGTCCCTTCTTTTGATCCTTGATGAGCAGGGTCGCGGTGGAGCTGTAGATAGGTTGGGTAATTTGTAGGTAAAAGAAGGCCACGACCAGGGTGAGCACCACAAAAAGGGGAAAGAGGTACCAGTAGCGTAGGTAACGACGTAGGTACTCCTGTAGATCAAACTCCTGTTCCTCGACCTCAACGTATTCTACGGGTTGGGGGTGGTTACGGTCTGCCATATAGGGCTGAATATTAGTAAGTTAATTAAAAGGCCGCTCAATGGTTTTAAAAATTTATTCTGAGCAAGATGAGTGATACTGCTGTTAAAATGCTCACATAAAAAGGTAGCAACTGCCGCGTATTATCGCTCATGGCTATTTTAGCCTTCACGGGCTCTACGTATACGATGTCGTTTTTGTGCAAGTAGTAGTAAGGCGAGTTGAAAATCTGCCGGGAGGTGAGATCCACGCGGGCGTACTGGCGGCGGCCATCTTCCTCCCGGATTACCAGGACGTTGTCCCGCTTGCCGTAGATGGTCAGGTCACCGGCCATGCTGAGCACTTCGGGCAGGGCGATTTTCTCGTCCGGGATCACGTAGACGGCCGGGCGGTTGACCTCGCCCACCACCGATACTTTGAAGTTCAGCGTCCGGACCGTCACCGTAGGCTCGCGCAGGTAGGTGAGCAGCCGTTGGCGGATGGTATCGGCCGCTACCTGGGTGATCAGGCCTACTACCTTCACTTTGCCCACCATGGGCAGCTCGATGTTGCCGTCGCTGTCGACCAGGTACCCCACCGGCTGCCGCCCGGCTCCGGCGGTGTTGATACCGTAGGTTGTAGTTGCGGTGGTAACCATGTTGGCGGCGTTAAAAATTTCGTTGGCTTCGGCGCTTAGGCTTCCTACGATGATGGAAAGTAGGTCGTTGGACTGGATCAGCGGAACGTACCGCTGGGTGATGGAATCGGAGGAATAGCGAAGCGTATCCCCTTGGAAATATACAATCGTTTTGGGCGATACGCAGGAAGTCATACTTCCCAAAGCGGCAAAAAATACCGCGGTGGCAAACGCACTGACGCGAGTCAGAGAACGCAGATTCATGTTCATGGAGGACGATTTGGATACTAGTACGTATGGCAACTTATCTTAAACTAATGAAAAAGGATACCGCCAGGCAGGGCATCTACTCGCGTTCAAGGGATTAGAAGAAGATGAGCAAAGGCATGATCTTCTTGTCCGAACGAGTGGCTTTCCGGCGCGGGCCGTGTTTTTTCAATACGTAGTGTGTGAGCTGAAACGGGAAGTGTGTGTGAAGAAGCCTTAACGGCAAAACGTAGCGGATACTACCAAAATATTAGTACGCAAGGTACATAATTCTTTTTTTTATGCAATATATCATTCTAAAAAAATGCTATAAAAAAAGGAAAAGTACCATTTTCTCTTTTTTCTATAATGCTGGCTGAATTTCCTGGTAGATGCGTATGCCCTAAAATTCAACAAAGTCACGCTTTTATCTTAACGCTACGGGACGTGGTGTCAGTGCCCCCAAGCAAAAGGGGCTAAGCTAGCTAAACGAAACCTTATTTCACACTAGTATATCCCGAGGGGTATATATTTGGCCAACGCCTCACCATCCAACCTTTAAAGAGGGGCTTTATGGACTCCTAAGCGTTACAGAGTGGCTAAGTCGGCAAACTACTGTTCATAAACGGATACTTCATCAGCCAGGGGGATTTCTGGGCCTTGCGCAGCAGCTCCAGGTGCTGCATTCGGTGAGCGTCGGTACCCAGGAAAGTAATGAGACCTTCGCGCAGGAGCCAGTCGGCCATTTTGTGGATGCCCTCGCCGTAGTAGCCCGTCAGTGACAGCGCGTTGACCTGCAGTTCACAGCCCTGGTTGGCCAGCTTGTGGTAGATCGACGGATCGGCGTAGAAGTAGGTGTAGCGCTCGGGGTGGGCCAGCACGGGGCGGTAGCCGTGTTGCAGGATGGAAAACAGGGTTTCGGAGGTATTGAGCAGGGGCGTGGAATAGGGGAGCTCTACCAGCAGGCGGTTGCCGGGCAGGGTCAGCAGCTTTTGTCCGCCCTGGAGCATCTCCACAAAATGCTCGTCGATGAAGTACTCGGCAGCAGCACCCAGCTCCACCGATAAGCCAACCTGCTGGCAGGCGGCGCGCACGGCTTCCAGTCCCTCGAGAATGATCTCCGGGGTGTTTTTGTAGCAGTCCCAAATGACGTGCGGCGTGGTAATGACCCGGCGGTAGCCCAACTCCTGGTAGCGTTCGATCATGGCGACCGACTCGTCCAGGGTCTGCACGCCATCGTCGATCCCCGGAATCAGGTGCGAATGCAGATCCGTCGTAATGTGGGAAAGGTCCAGTGCGGTTTTTTTCTTGCCAAAGAGCCAGTTAAGCATAGAGATGGGTCAATAGTATAAAAGTAAGCGGACCAGCGCGAGCCCCCATGGAATTGCCTCTTTCCCCCGGCCCCTTTCTCCCGCGGGAGAAAGGGGCCGGGGGAAGTATTACAAAGCTACGGTAAAAAAAGCGGCGAAAAAAAGCCCTCTCCTGCGGGAGAGGGCCGAGACGCGCAGTCCGAGACGCGCAGTCCGAGACGCGCAGTCCGAGACGCGCAGTCCGAGACGCGCAGTCCGAGACGCGTAGTCCGGGGCGCGTAGTCCGGGA
>NZ_JACHGF010000004.1:5196-22830 GCF_014202275.1 Rhabdobacter roseus
TGACGCGTAGTCCGGGACGCGTAGTCCGGGACGCGTAGTCCGGGACGCGTAGTCCGGGACGCGTAGTCCGGGACGCGTAGTCCGGGACGCGTAGTCCGGGACGCGTAGTCTGGGACGCATAGTCCGTCGCCCGGAGGGTTGGGGCTGCCGAAGGAGCCACCGTGGCACCTCCCGCGCGGTGAGGTGCTCTACCGCTTTTTCCGATCCAGCACCACCAGGCCGATTCCCGCGATGAGCACAACGGCTCCGGCGTAGGTGGGCCAGGAGACCTGCTTATCTTTTTCGGCGTTGACTTCCAGTGGTCCGATGTCTACGACTTTTTCCTTTTGGGTATAGTTGAAGCCGTTAAAAACCAGCATCGCAATGCCCACGATGGCCAGTATAATTCCAAATACTTTCATAATACGTAAGGGTAGTTTAAGTGAAACGTTTTACTGCTATAACAACGCTTGATCAGCCATCGCAAAAGCCACCTTTTAGTTTGTTAGCTTATGTGTGTTGGCCTTGCGCAGGCTAACAAAATATAGAGGCGTTGCGAGGGCGGGGCCCGCCCGGCCGTGAGGGCAAAAGCGGGCATTTCTAGAAATTTGGAATTGATTTCGGAAATACGAAACCGACTTATAATTTCTAGAAAAGTTTTTTTGGTCATTTTTCCCTTAGCATGAACGGAGAATGCCGTTTACTATTCCACAGCCTCTGCTAAAAGCATACCTATACGTAACGGTAAGGAATTGTAGAAAAAGAGCCACAATCTTTATAGTGCACCCGCCTGGTACTTTCAGGTATCCCACCCGGCCCTTACTTTTGTGGCGTGAAAGTACCCCCAACCCAAGCTCCTCCTGCCTTATGAATAGCCTGCTGATTTTGAACGCCCGCCTGGTCAACGAAGGAACGATCCGGGAAGTCGATGTACTTATCCAAAACGGGCGCATCGCGTGCATCGGCGCGGACCTGCAGCACCAGGCCGCTGATCGCGTACTGGACGCCGCGGGGAAGTACCTGCTGCCGGGCTTGATCGACGATCAGGTCCATTTTCGGGAGCCGGGGCTGACCCACAAGGCCACCATCGCCACGGAGGCCCGCGCGGCGGTGGCGGGGGGCGTTACGTCCTTTATGGAAATGCCCAATACCGTCCCGAACGCCCTCACCCAGGCGCTGCTCGAAGACAAGTACCAGATTGCGGCCGCCACTTCGCTGGCCAACTACTCGTTCTTCATGGGGGCTTCCAACGACAACTACGAAGAAGTAATGCGCACGGACCCGCAACGGGTGTGCGGCATCAAAATATTCATGGGCTCCTCGACGGGCAACATGCTGGTGGACGCCCCCGACGTGCTGGCGCGGCTCTTTGCCAACGCCCCCTGCCTGGTGGCGACCCACTGCGAGGACGAGGCCACGGTGCGCCAGCGCCTGGAGTACTACCGCGAAAAGTACGGCGACCAGGTACCTTATGACATCCACGCGCTCATCCGCAACGAGGAGGCCTGCGTGAAATCCTCCACCTTTGCCCGGGAGCTGGCCCGTCGGCACGACACCCGCCTGCACATTCTGCACATTTCGACGGGCGAAGAAACGGAGCTGTTTGAGGTAGGGTACCGCCAGGGCGGGCAAATCCGGCTGGCCGACGGCTCGCCCAAGCGCATCACGGCCGAAGCCTGCGTGCACCACCTTTGGTTCGACGCCGAGGATTACCGGCAGCTGGGTAACCGCATCAAGTGCAACCCGGCCATTAAGGCGGAGCATCACAAAGAGAAAATCTTGCAGGCCCTGCTCGAGGACCGCATCGACGTCATCGCAACCGACCACGCCCCGCATACCGCCGACGAAAAGGCGCAGCCCTACTGGCAGGCTCCCTCCGGGCTGCCGCTGGTACAGCACTCGCTGAACGTCATGCTGGAGTTTCACCGGCAGGGGCGGATCTCGCTGGAGCGGATCGTGGACAAAACGAGCCACGCCGTAGCCGATTGCTTTCAGATTGCCGAGCGGGGGTACGTGCGCGAAGGGTACTGGGCCGACCTGGTGTTGGTGGATCTGGACCAAGCAACCCTCGTAACGCCCGAAAGCGTGTGGTCCAAGTGCGGGTGGTCGCCTTTTGAAGGTACCACCTTCGGTTCTTGCGTCACGCACACGCTGGTGTCGGGCCACCTGGCCTACGAGGCCGGTCACTTTGACGAGGCCGTTCAGGGCCAGCGCCTGGCTTTCAGCCGCTAGCGCTACTGGGCAGTTCGTCGCGGATTCGCTACGCTTCATCCTCTTCTTGGGCGGTTTGATCTTTTTTTTCTTGAGCCGTGCAACTAATCGGGCCACCTTTGCATCCATAGAGCAACGGATCGCACGTTTGCATCTTTAGCCAAAAAAGAAAAAGCCTTTAAAAAAACCAAGTACCTAGTTAATAATACAGAACAAGCCCCCTTCTCCTAGTAGGATCGGACCGTCGCACGGAAGGGCGGGGGGCGGCCGCCGCGCGGATGAGGTAAAACAAGGCATTAAGAAATTTTAAGAAAAAACAAGGTACTATGTATTGCAAGATACCTAAAAACAAGTACCTTTGTAACGTGATTAAGCAGAAGAAGACCGGAAACTAAACCAATGAAAGCCATGAAAACCTTGAAAGTACTCATCCTGATGCTGCTGGTCAGCCTTCAAGTGAACGCCACGGGTTATTCACATAATATGGTAGCGGCACAAAAGATGCTAAAAACCAAAAAAGCCGTTTCGGCCAAAAGCCTCAAGGCGAGCCCCGTCGTGGTGCAGCCGCGTACGGTGGTCCTGAAAGCCAAGGCCGTTTCGGCAGATTCGAGCCACGAAGAGACGCTGGTGAAGCCCGAGGTGAAGGCGGTATCCTTTACCCAACACCTGGCGGGCTGGATCGTACGGGTCGTGTGCCTGGAAGGAACGGTGCTACAGGAAAAGTGGGTGTCGCTGTTTAGCTCCGAGTCCAAACTGAAAGAAAATCTTCCCGCCGACGCGACTTTCCTGTCGCTGGTGGGCAATACCATCTCTTACCTGGTTACTGCCGCCGTGGCGCTCTGGTAAGCCCGGCGAAAGTACCCTGCGTGTATCCTCCTCTTTTTAGGCTTGATGATCCATCAAGCCTTTTTTTGTGCCCGGACAGGCCGCTATCTCCCCAATCTTTGTTGGGTAAAAGACCGGGGAATGGGGCCCGGAAAGTACAAAGAATTCCCCACTTCCCGGGGGTATGCGCTGCATGAGCAACCTGTCTGAGGGGATTTTGATCGGCTCTTTTCAAAACGCTGGTCAGTGAAAAACAGGGAGTTATAGCCAAGCGAAGGTACCTCCGGCTTGGAAAGGGTACTTGGCAGCCAAAACGTGGGTTTGGTTTTTTAAAGTACCCCGGCTGTACTTCTACAACTAGACCTTTTAAAGAACCTGCTACCATGAGAAGAGAGATGAAATCTTGCGTAGAAGCCTGCCTGGCTTGCTACACCGCCTGCCTCGACTGTGCCACCGAATCCATCAAGATGTCGGATGAAGCCATGCTGAATTGCATCCAGACCTGCCTCGACTGCGCCGAATTGTGTAACCTGTGTGCCCGTTTCTGCGCCACCGATTCCGACTACTCCGCGAAAATATGCGCCATGTGCGCCGAGCTCTGTGATGCCTGCGCCGCCGAATGCGAAAAACACGACCACGAACATTGCCAGGAATGCGCCCGCGCCTGCCGCGAATGCGCCGAAGAATGTGCCGTAATGGCCTAAGCGTGCTACGCTAAGAAAGCCTAGGGGTACTTCAAAAGTACCTCCCCTTATACATAGTAAGCTTGTAAAGCAGCCTCCATCCTCCCTTTCCCAACCGGGGAAAGGGAACAGGATTGGGGCTTTTTTATTTCCTATCCTTGAACTTCCAGGCCGAAAACCCCAGGTAGGCGTAGGTAGCGCGCAACATGCCGGGTTTGCGGCTCAGGAGGCCGTTCAGGTTACTGAACCCTACGTGCAGCGGGCCAAAGTGCGCCAGAAAGCCAATCGAAACCCGTTCGTTACCTTCCAGAAAAGAAATGGGAAAAGCAAAATCGGAATCTTCGTCCTCGAAGCGGGGCGTCACGGTAAAGGAGTTGGGCTGCCGCAGCGCGAGTGCGCTTTCTGGGGCCTGGTGAGTCGGAGCTTGGTAGGGGCGCGTCTGGGCCACGTTCAGGAAAAAGGATTTAATGAGCTGGACATCGACTTCCAGGTGCAGGGCCGCGGGTAGAGCCGCGTCGCCCAGCAGGGTACTTTCTTGCTGGACCGGAAAAAGGCGGGCGAAGCCGTCGGCGCCTTCGTCCCCCAGCGTCTCGAGTTCCGCCTGCCGGATTGTTACGCGCTGCTGCTGTCCCGCCTGCACGGTACCCTGGGCGGTGCGGTACCGGATACTCCCGACGTCGGTGAGGGAGGCCGCTACCCGGATCAAGTACCCCGGCCGGGCGTCGTCCTCTTCCTGCAGCCGATTCCAGTAGGAGCCCAGCTCGTAGGAAGCCCCCAGGTCGTAGCCCCAACCCTGGGCGTAGGAACGGGCGTTGAAGAGCGCGCCCAGCCGCAGCGCCTGGTTGGGGTGGCTGTACCCACTTTCGTAGGCGAGGTTCTCTACGGTCAATTCTTTTTCATCTTCGGTACCCGGAATGAGCCGGATCGCGTAGCGGTCGGCGCGGCCCTGCAGGTACCCCAGCCGGGCACCAAATACGCGCTTCAAAGTACCTCCTACCTTAAGCTTATGGGCATGAAGGTTGATGAGTTGCAGCCCGTACGAAAAGCTGGCTTCCGAAAAGCTTTGCTGCATGAGCCCAAAATCCCCCCAGGCTTCGTCGGCCGTGGGCGTGGCGGGGGTGTCCAGCCTTCTGAAGTACATGGTTTGCAGCGCGCGGGGAATGTTACTGCCCTGCACAAAGCCCCGGCTGCGCAGCTGGAAGGCGAAGCCGTGCGCCTTACCCACCGAAAACAGCACCGAGGGCCAGCGGATTTCGCTGGCCAGGTTGACGGCCCCGCCCTGCGTGACGGAGCTCATGGTACGCGAACGGCCGTAGAGCTCGTCGGTGGAATGGGGGGCCAGGAGGGGATACAAAAGCGCGTTGCGACCAAAGAAAATAAAGTAGCGGTTGTTGATGGTACTTCCCAGGGTCGTGAGGTTGATCTGCCAGCGGTAGCGGGACCCGCCCAGAATGGCGGGGTTGTAGGTAGCCCGGTAGAGGCCACCGTAGTTGCTGTACTGCAAACCAGGTACCTGCTGGGCCTGGACCGGGCTAAGGCCCGCGCAGGTACCCAGCAAAAGAAGCCAGCGGAGGTACTTCATAGCGAGTGGTTAGGATTGAGAATAAGATTTCCCTGGTCGTCGTAATGCACAATTTCCCGTTCTAGTAAGTGCCGTAGGGCCGTAAGTACTTGCTTTTCGGGTACTTGCTGAAAAGCCTGGCTGAGCGCGCGCGGAGCCAGGGAGCCGTGTTGGTGCAAATGTACCAGGATTTGCTGGCTCAGGTCAAGCCCGGCTTCGTGACCGGCGCTGGCTTTGCGCTGGCGGAGACAGACGTCACACTGGCCGCAGGGCTGGCCGTCGTGCTCGTTGAAGTACTGGAGCAGCAGCAGGGAGCGACACTGCCGTTCGTGCTGTGCGTAGTGAATCACCGCCTCCGCTTTTTGCTGGTCCAGCTCCTTCTTGCGCCCAATGGCGTACACATTCAGAGGTAGTTGCTCGGCGTCGAAGCGGGGCGTGAGGAAGGTAAGCTGGGGTTTGTCGCGCTGGGGCTGGTAGGCTACGATGCTGCGCTCTTCCAAAAACCGCAGCCGCTGCTGTACTTCCTTCGTGCTGGCGTAGTAGGTCTGGCCTAGTTCAATCTCCGAGATCTTGACGTATTCCGTAAAAAGCTCCCCCCCGTACATCCGCAGCACGAGCTTCACGAAGGCATCGTAGTCGGGATAGCGCAGCTGGAAGTCGTACAGCTGCCGGTTATCGACCAGAAAATGAAGCTTCGCCGACGCGTAGTACTCTTCGCTGAGTTGAAGAAAGCCTTCGTTTTCCAGGAGTTTGAGCGCAAAGTGCGTTTCGGAAAGCGGCAGGCCGAAGGTACCCGTGAAGGCGTGGACGTCGAGATCGAAGCTGGCGAGTTCTCCCCCGCCCACGGGTACTTTGTAGTAGTTGGCCAGGGACTGGTACACCCGCCGCACCAGCTCCACGGGGGGGTACTTGCGCTCCACGCTGCCAAGTAAATCTTCGATGTCCTTGGCGTTAAAAAGTGCCACCGCGTAGGCCTTACGGCCGTCGCGTCCGGCCCGTCCGGCTTCCTGGTAGTAGGCTTCGAGGGTATTGGGCAGATCCAGGTGCACCACCGTCCGGACGTCGGGTTTGTCAATGCCCATGCCGAAGGCGTTGGTGGCCACCATCACCCGTACCTGGTTGCGGAGCCAGGCGGTCTGCTTGTCGGAGCGGTCGCGGTGGGGCAGCCCGGCGTGGTAGTAGTCGGCCCGTAGGCCCTGGGTGTTGAGCCAGTCGGCCACCTGCTGGGTTCGTTTGCGGGTGCGGGCGTACACGATGGCCGTACCGGGTACTTTGCTCAGAATCTGGTACAGCTTCCGTTCTTTGCTTTCTTCCCGAAAGGTGGAGTAGGAGAGGTTGGCGCGCGCAAAAGACTGCTTGAATACCCGGGGCCGTTGCATCTCGAGTTTTTCCAGGATGTCGGCCTGTACTTCGGCGGTAGCCGTGGCGGTGAGGGCCATGACGGGTACACCCGGAAGCAAGGTTCGGAACTCGGCGATGAGCAGGTAGGCCGGCCGGAAATCGTAGCCCCAGGACGAAATACAGTGCGCTTCGTCGACGGCCAGCAGGCATACCTTCATCTGCTTGGTACGCTCCTGCATGATGTCGGTCCGGAGGCGCTCCGGCGACACGTACAGAAAGCGCGTGTGGCCGTGAATGCAGTTGTCGAGTATGATGTCGATCTCGTGGCGGTTGAGCCCGGCGTGAATGGCCGCCGCCGGAATGTTCCGCCGCCGCAGCTGCTCCACCTGGTCTTTCATAAGGGCAATCAGGGGCGTCACCACGATGCATACGCCCTCCGAAGCCAGCGTAGGTACCTGGAAGCAAACGGATTTGCCCCCGCCCGTGGGGAGCAGCACCAGCGTATCGCGCCCATCCAGTACCGACTGAATGGCCTCCTCCTGCACCGGACGAAAAGCCTCGTGGCCCCAGTATTGTTTCAGGATCGCCTGCAGCTGGTTCATGAAGGGGGTACTTGTGCGTTTGGGGGATGGTTTGTTAATAACGCGCAAAGTAGCGAAATCGTCCTTGCTAGTTGGCGTTTCCAGCTTAATTAGTTCGACTTGTTAGTTCGCGTTTGTAACGCGAATTCCTTGCTGGTCCGCGTTTGCAACGCAAATCTTTTATTAAAGTACCCCTATTAAGGTACCTCTTTTATTCTGATACAAATAGTAGGCTCGCTAGTTCGTGCTAGTTCGCGTTTGCAACGCGAAGTCCCTGGCAAAGTACCCCGCTAGTTCACATCCATCACGCGAATTATTCAAGAAATACTTAGACATAAGGAGGGCGGGCCGTAGGGTACTTGGGGAAATAGGCGGCGGTACGTATCTTACCGTAGAATTCTAACAAATCCTTCCATGCGCTTTCTGGTTTCCCTACTGACGGCCGCTCTCCTGACGGGCTGTTCCATGTCTCGCTCGGTACAGCGGGAGCTCCGCCGGTCGGACGTGCTGCGCCAGCACCACCTGGGGCTGGTCATCTACGATCCGGCCCAGCAAAAGACACGGGTCAGCTACCAGGGCGACCGGTACTTTACGCCCGCTTCCAATACCAAGCTGTTTAGCTTTTACGCGGGCCTGTGCGCGCTGCGGGATTCGGTACCCGGCCTGCAGTACTGGCTCCGGGGCGACAGCCTGATTTTCCGGGGCACGGGCGACCCGTCGCTGCTGCACCCCGATCTGCCGCCGAGTAGGGTACTTGAGTTTCTGAAAGCGCGTCCCGAGAAGCTCTTTTATACCGCTGCGAATACGGAAAACAAACGCTTCGGACCGGGCTGGTCCTGGGACGACTATACCGAGTACTACCAGCCCGAGCGCTCGCCGCTGCCGATCTACGGAAACATCGTACGCTTCACCAGCGACGCCACCCGGCGGCTCTACGCCTCGCCCCGGCTGTGGGGCGACTCCCTGCGCACGGACACGGCCGTAAGTGGCATTGAGCGCGAGGCCGAACGCAACCTTTTCCGGCATTCGTTGTATGCGCTGCCCGCGGGTCTGGAGCAGGATGTACCCATCAGAACCTCACCCGTCCTCACGGCCTGGCTGCTGGGCGAGGCTTTGGGAAAACCCGTAGAAGTAGTAGATTTTGAAACCAAAGCGCCCTGGCGTACGGTATACAGCATCCCCACGGATTCGCTCTACGCCCGCATGATGCAGGTCAGCGACAACATGCTGGCCGAGCAGCTCATGCTCCTTTACGCCTCGGCCAACCAGCTTCCCCTCCACACGCCGCGGGCCATCGAGCACGCCATCGAGCAGCACCTGGCCGACCTGCCCGACCGCCCCCTCTGGCGCGACGGCTCCGGGCTTTCGCGCTACAACCTCTTTACGCCCCGTTCCATCGTGGCGTTGCTGGATAAAATCTACGCCAAAGTACCCCAGGAACGCTTGTTTGCCATCCTGGCGCAGGGAGGGAAAACGGGTACGTTGAAAAATCTGTTCAAAGGAGAAGAAAGTACCTTTGTGTACGCCAAGAGCGGTTCATTGAGCAACAACTACAGCCTGAGCGGGTACCTGCTCACCCGCCAAGGCCGACTCCTGTATTTTAGCTTCATGCATAATAACTTCGTACGGCCCGCCACGGACATCCGCAAGGAAGTAGAGCGAATCCTGACGCGTTTGCACGAGCGCTACTAGGTAGGTACCTTCGGCGGGGCGCCCCCGGCGGGTGCTAGGGCTGCGTCCAGCTCCGGTTGGTGCAGTAGATTTGGTTACGGCCCTGGTACCGCACCAGCAGGTAGAGCTGGTAGTGTCCCGGCGCGATGCTTTCTTCGTAGAAAGACGCCTGCACCCCGCGCGCAAAGTACCTCAGGCGGCGCAGCAAGGTGGTGGGGGGGACGGCAAACTGGTTGGGCGGGGAAGCGTACACATGCTGGTCGGATTTCAGAATGACGTAGGGACCGTCGGTGTAGTCCTGTTCGGCTTCAAAAAAATCCTGCATGGCCTGCGTCACCAGATTGCCCCGGTAGTGGGAGAGCGTATCGAAGAAGTAGGTACCCTGGCAGGGTACTTGCGCGCTGGCCGCCCGCGGGTTCCAGCCTTCAGCCAGCGGGTCGTCGGACTGGTAGTAGGCGCGGATTTGCTCAAAGTACTCCTGACTCATGTTGAACATGCGTAGCCCCATCAGGTCGGCGTTGTAGCGGGTATTGAACTCCTGCACCACGGCCAGGCGGCGGTTGTTGACGGCTCCGGCGAAGTTGACGTAGAGCAGGGTCAGGTTGAGCAGTACGGCGAAGGGTAGGCCCGCCAGGGCCCAGGTCCGGCGAGTGGCCGGAGCCAGCCAGGATAAAGCCCCCAGGTAGCTGGCGATCAGGATCAGGGTAGAATACATGCGGTAGCGCCCCTTGAAGAGGGATTCGAAACCTCCCAGCGGGATGCGCTTGTAGACTACGGCGGCCGTGGTGATGGCCACAAAAAGAAAAAGCGCCAGCGCGAAGAGCCCCGACCGCGAAAGCCGAAGCGGCTCCTGGCCCACAAGTGCGCGGAAAAGGGGGAGCAGGTAGGGCCGGAATAAAAAGAGGAAGGTACCTACGAGTATGACCCCTGCCGCTGTGGCCAGGGTAAAGAGAAAGGAATCCACGGCGTAGGCTGGCAAGGCGGCTACGGAGCCAATGAAACCAAAGAAACCCGCCAGCCCCTCCTGCACCTGCTGGAGATCCGAAAACTGGAGGCTGGGGGTTTTTTGCGGAAAACCCGCAAAGTAAAGTACCCCAACGAGCACTACGGTAAGTACCGTGATCAGCAGATCGCGCCGACGGCCCGTAAGCCAAAGCAACAAAAGCAGCACCCCAAACACCAGAATGCCGTTGCCGTAGGTAAAGGTAGCGGCGGTGGCCGCCAGCAGCGCGGGGAGGATGGATCGGTGGTGAGTAGCGCTGTACAAGGACAGCGTGGCGAAGAATAAAACGCCGAAATTGCAGAGGGAGCTCACGCCCCAGAAGATATTCTCGTAGGCCTGGATGTTAAACCAAAGCCACATCACCGGCACAAAGTACCAGAGCGACAGGCCTAGCCGTTGAAAGACGCGATAAAAAAAGTAGGCGCAGCCCGCCCAGCACACATTGCCCACGATCATGAGCCCTACTAGATTGACGTGGCCGCTAAGGTAGTAGGTCAGCAGCACGACCGTCCGGGAAAACACCAGCCGGTGCTCGGGGAAAGGGTCCGTGAGGCGCTGCCAGCGCTCGGCCCAAGTGGCCTCCTCAAAGCCGGGGATGACACTCAGAATCGTGATGTCATCGTACGCTACGTAGTTGACATTGAGGG
This sequence comes from Rhabdobacter roseus, assembly GCF_014202275.1. GTDB lineage: Bacteria > Bacteroidota > Bacteroidia > Cytophagales > Spirosomataceae > Rhabdobacter > Rhabdobacter roseus. The sequence goes on from NZ_JACHGF010000004.1 coordinate 15,699, forward strand.
CAATTTTGGAGAAGGTCCAGGCGTATAAGCCCAGCGGGAGCAAGCAAAGCAATACCGCCAGCCAACGCTGCTGGCGGAGCGTAAAAACAAAACGGGATAAATCAGCCATGAGCGGAACGTCGACGCAAAGTACCTATCTGGGCGCCAAAGGTAGGAAAGATTTTGACGAGGCGTAGCGCTACTTAGTTTGTGTCGTCTTCTTCGGCCGAGGCTCGGGGGTCTTTGGAGGAGTCGTAGAGGAGCTTGCCTTTGTCGTCCCACTCGCGCAATACGAAGGGCTCAAATTCGTCGTCCCAGCAGGTTTTGGGGTACTGTATTTCTTTTTTGCGCTGGCGGCGGAACTGGTAGTATTCCATCCAGCGGCCTACCTTTTCGCCGCGCTCGTACTTGCCGTTGGTCATGAGCTGCCCGCCGTCGTAAAACTGCAGGTACTCGCCTTCCACGACTCCAAACTGAATGGGAATGACCTCCTTAATTTTAGTATGGGCGGAGTCGTAATAAGTCACGCGCGATTCGGCCGGAAAGCCGTGCTGCCAGTGGGCTTTGTCCAGTAAATTGTAGTTGGCGTCGTAGCGCACCCAGCGTCCGTCTTTAGTCCCCTGGTGGTAGTAGCCTTCCTCGATGAGGTGCCCGGCCACGTAGCGCTTGTAGGGGCCATGCAGGGGCAAGGACCGGCTTTTGTCCTTCACAACCGACGAATTCAGCTTCCGGCTCTTGGGATCGTACCAGCGGGTTTGGGGGGAGCGTACCCGCTCGTCGATGGGTTGGTACTCCTTCAAAACGTGAAATTCCTCGATCGTGGCCCGGTCGCCGCTGCCGTACTTAACGGACATTTTTTGCATGGGAATGCCGTTGTACTGTACCTTGGCTAGTTTGGCCTTCTGGCTTTTGCGGCGGCGCTCAGCCTTCTGATCTTTGAACGACTTGGCCTTGAGGCCCAGGTCGGGCAGGGTCTCGCCGAGCAGGGAAGAGAGCGTCGTTGTTTTGCCCTTGCCACCGGGTAGGGCCACGGACGCACTAGGAGCCAGGCCCGGCGTTTCCAGGCTTAGCCCCGTGGATTTTTGTAGCGCGGTGCGTAAGGTATCGCTTTGGGCCTGCGCCTGCCGAACCCGGCTGGTCGCCGTTTTACCGGCTTTTTCGGTTTGGGCCCAGGCCCAGGGAGACAGGCTCATCCCCAGCATACACCACCCGATCACGGCTCTATGCATAAACACTTGAATTTTTCTTCGGGTCAAATATGATTACTTTTGTAACGAAAATGACCCTGGGTTATTGATTTACAAAGAAATAAACTTTTGCTTTACCTTGGAAAAAAACGCAACGATATACATTGCCGGCCACCGGGGCATGGTGGGCTCGGCACTTCACCGCAAACTACTGGCCGAAGGCTTCTCCCGTTTTGTGTTTCGTACATCCTCCGAGCTCGACCTGCGCGACCAGGTGGCCGTGCGGGACTTTTTTGCCACCGAACGGCCCGACTACGTTTTTCTGGCGGCGGCCAAAGTAGGCGGTATTGTGGCTAACAATACCTACCGGGCGGAATTCCTGTACGACAACCTGCAGATTCAGAACAACGTGATCGACAGTGCCTACCGTACGGGCGTAAAAAAACTGCTCTTTCTGGGTTCATCCTGCATTTATCCCAAAATGGCCCCCCAGCCGCTGCGCGAAGACTACCTGCTGACGGGTACCCTGGAGCCCACCAACGAACCCTACGCCATCGCCAAGATCGCGGGCATCAAGCTCTGCGAGGCCTACCGGAGCCAGTACGGCTGCGATTTTATTTCGGTGATGCCTACCAATCTCTACGGCCCTAACGACAACTACGACCTGACGAACTCCCACGTACTACCGGCCATGATCCGGAAGTTTCACGAAGCGCGGGTGGAAGGAAAGCCGCGCGTAGAGCTGTGGGGAACAGGTACCCCCCGGCGGGAGTTCATGCACGCCGACGACCTGGCCGATGCCTGCTACTACCTGATGCAACACTACAGTGAGCCGGGCTTTGTCAATATCGGGGTGGGCGACGACGTATCCATCCGCACGCTGGCCGAGCTCATCCGCGGAGTCGTTGGCTACGAGGGCGAGGTACATTGGAATACCGACAAACCGGACGGCACGCCCCGCAAATTGATGGACGTGACCAAGCTCCATGCGCTGGGCTGGAAGCACCGGGTGGAGCTGGACGAAGGGATTCGGAGGACGTACCAGGACTTTCTGGAAAAAATAGCCACCTATGCGGTCTGATTTTCTGGAAGGGGGTACTTGGCGGGCATAGGTACCTGCGCCTTACCGGGATAGCCGATCATCCAGGTCGATTGGGCCTACGGCCCTTAAAACCTAATATTGAAAGGTGAAAGGTACTTTTAACCTACGATAATTTTATAAATTAATAAAATATCAGTATTAAGTAGCAAGAATCTTCGGGAAACTCAGTAGCTTTGCGGCGATCAAAATTGGACATAACGTTAACCTTTGTTGTAGAGAGATGTCTTCCCTCATGAAACTCGATCAGATTGATCGCAAAGTACTTGAAATACTGCAATCAAACGCTAAAATTACCAACGCCCAGCTTTCCAAGGAAATAGGCCTCTCGCCGGCTCCTACCTTAGAGCGGGTAAAAAAGCTGGAAAACGCCGGTATCATCAAAAGCTACCACGCCCAGCTGGACCCCGAAAAAGTAGGACTAGGTGTAACGACCTTCGTTCAGATTTCGTTGGTGGGCCATAAAAAAGCCGTCACGGAATCTTTCGTGGAAAAAGTAAACTCCATCGCTGAGATCATCGAATGCCACCACATTACGGGCACCGGTGATTTCCTGCTGAAGGTTATCTCAAAAGATATAAGTACCTACCAGCGGCTCATGCTCGAAAAGATCAACGAGATCGAAGAAGTAGCCAGTACTCAGACGATGGTCATCCTGTCTACCTTCAAGGAAAGTAAGATTCTGCCGATCCCCTGACGGATCCAACCGGCGTGGGTGAAGTACTTATACAGAAAGAGCCTTGCTGAAGCAGCAAGGCTCTTTCTGTATAAGTACGGGTACTTTATTTCCGGCCGCCGCGCCGATCTTCGCGCCGGGCCTTTTTCATGTTATCCAGGGCCTTTTTGGCGTCGCTGTGCTGGCTCGACTTGCGGTCGGACTTGTCCAGCGCCAGTTTATAGTAGCGCTGGGCTTCCTCCCGGTTTTTCTGAGCCTCCGCGATTTTCCCTAACCCCAGCAGCGACGATACGTAGTAGCCCGCGTTCAGGGAGTTGGTTTGTACCGAAAAATTAATGGCCTGCTGGTAGTATTCCCGCGCGGCGTCCAGGTCGTGGTAGTAGAGGTGGTGGTAGTAGGCCAGCACGTAGGCGGCATTCCGGCCGCTTACGCCTTCGTAGCCGGGTAGTCCGCGGTTGATCTTATCCAGGATGTTGCGGGAGGCCTGCTCGGCCTCAACCCGATGGCCGGTCACAAAAGCCGAGCGGCAGAAGTACCTTTCAAAGTAGGGGTTGTCCGGGAAGGTCTGCCACATGTACTTGGCCATGTCGTAGGCTTTGCCGTACTCGTTTTCCATGCTGTAGATCTGGAGCAGAAAGTACCGGGCCTCCACGCGGGTATAGAAAGCATTGTTGGATACTTGTTCGAGCTGCATGGTACCTAGCTGCTTGTTGCCTTTGGGAAAAAACAGCAGGATGGACTTCAGCAGCGGGTACTCCTTCGGAATCCATTCGGCGTAGTAGTTGTAGATACCATCGCCAAAGAGCAGCTCCGGACTCAGGTCACTAGAGCCCTTGCTGCGATCGAGGTACTTGAGGGCGTTCTTGCCCGCAAAAGTAGCCTTGGTCCACATTTTCCGCTCGGAGTAGAGCCGCCCTTTGAAGGCGTAAGCCGCCGCCAGAAAAAAAGCAGGCTCAACCTTATTTTCTTTTTGATCGTACAGCTTTTCGGCCAGCACGATGCAGGAGTCCAGGTGCGCCAGCAGGCGGTTGTCGTAGGAGGTATTCTCGGTATTCGGTACAATTTTCCACCACTCGGCCAGCCCCATCAGAAAGTGCGGCATCGGGTGGTTAGGGTAGCGGTACTTGAGCCAGCGAAATTCTTTGTCGGCTTCGGCAAACTTATAGTTGTAGAGCAGGTTGATCGCCTCCGTCGCTTCAATCTGTACACTCGGGTTCTGCAGGATCAAGTCGTACTGCTTGTCCAACTCCGCTGAGGAGTACAGCTGGGCGTGCGATTCCGTCAGAATAAGTACCAGCAGGAGCCAGACGGGCCGCCGGTACAGAAGGCTTTTCTTCATTTATGTATTGTCAAAAAAATCTGTCCTTACTAACGCAGGAATCCAAATTTCCGTTTACCGGGAAGACGCTTTTTCAAATTAAGCCGTTAATTTAGGCGCCACTTCTGAGGAAAACATGGTTACTGTAAAAGACAAGGTTTTTGCACCTTTTATTGAAAAGGAGCAGCTGGCGCAACGCATCGCGGAGCTGGCAGATAAGATCAACACCGATTACGCCGGGCGTACGCCGTTGCTGGTGGTGGTCCTGAACGGGGCCTTCCTGTTTGCGGCAGATCTGATCCGGCATATTACCATTCCCTGCGAAGTATCGTTCATTCGGCTGGCCTCCTACGCCCAAACCCAGTCAACGGGCCGCGTGAAGCAGGTACTAGGCCTACAGGAACCGGTGGCAGGCCGGGATGTCGTGGTGGTCGAGGACATCGTCGATACGGGATTGACCATGGCTCAACTCGTTCAGCAACTGTGGGAGCAGGAGGCGTCGTCGGTTGAGATTGCCACGCTCCTCTATAAACCCGAAGCCATTCGGGAGTCGGTGACGCTGCGGTACGTAGGCTTTGAAATTCAGAACCGCTTCGTGGTCGGCTTTGGGCTGGATTACGACGGCCAGGGCCGCAACCTGGATGCCATTTACGTCTTGGCGAACTAAAAAGGGGGCTCGAAGCGTAAAAAGTAGACTTTAGGAAAAAAATCTGCTTGCGTAATTAAAAAGAGTTAGCGTATATTTGCACTCCCAACGGGAAAAACGGCGAAGTGGTGGAATTGGTAGACACGCACGTTTCAGGGGCGTGTGGCTTTGGCCATGCGAGTTCGAGTCTCGCCTTCGTCACCAGGCCTTCGAGGTACCTACCTCGAAGGCCTTTTTTTATGCCGTATTGGCTGCTTTCTGGAAATACTTTGGGCATTTGTGTAATAAAAGTTAGACAAAAGGTAGCATAACGCCTAGGTTTAATTCAAATAATCTGCTATTAATACCATTGCCTGACCGCTTACACCACCTTTACCTCCCCTTTCCTTTCTTCCTTATCAATTACTTATTTTATCATCTCAAGAGCCTTTCTCCTTCTCTGGCTTTCCCTGCTCCATGAGCACAGAGCGTTCTTTTGAAGCCTTTGTGTACGTAGTTAGTTACTTATCAGTCCCTTGTCAGTTAGTTTGAGTAGTCTTAGCCGTGTCGTTAAGTCGCTTTTTGGGAACTTACAGCTGCGATCTGGGTACTTAGGAAAAGTACCTTTAGGAGACTAGACTTTGGCTGGTAAAAAAATATTTAAGCATAATACTTTGATAGCCAATAGATTATTCTCAGTCGTTGAAATAGTTAGTATTTTTTTGTTTAATTTTTTTTATGTAACTATAAACAAAAAAATGAACCCTTAGTTAAACAATATGATTTCAGGGCTAAATGATTGTATTATCCGAGTAGTAAAATAGGTTGGAGAATGCAAGTTCGCAAAAGACAGTCCTGTACGAGCGTGTATTCCTAAGTTCTAAGTACCTATAATTCAACTAAAAATCAGTCTACAATGAAACCATTTATCCTAAGGAAGTTTATTCTTTTGTCATGCCTGTGTATGGGCCTTGGCTCCCTGACGGTTCGAGCCCAAGGTAACCTGGTGGAAGTAGCGGCGGGCAATCCCGATTTTAGCATTCTGGTGCAGGCCGTGCAGAAGGCCGGTCTGGTGGAAGCCTTGCAGGGGGAGGGTCCCCTGACGGTGTTTGCGCCCACCAACGCCGCCTTCGGCAAAGCGCTGGCGGCTCTGAACCTGAACAGCCTGGACGACATTCCGCAAGACCAGTTGCGGAGCATTCTGCTGTACCACGTGGTAGCGGGCTCGGTGGGTTCGCGGAGCCTGCGGAACGGGCAGCGGGCGGCGACCTTGCAGGGGGAGGAAGTGGAGATCACCGTGTTTGGCAACTTCGAGATGATCAAGGTCAACAACAGCAACGTAGTACTGGCGGACGTAGAGGCCAGCAACGGGCTGATCCACGTGCTTGACGAGGTACTTTTGCCACCCATGCTAATGATGGCCAAGCCCAACCTGGTGGAAGTAGCGGCGGGCAATCCTGATTTTAGCATCCTGGTGCAGGCCGTGCAGAAGGCCGGTCTGGTGGAAGCCCTGCAGGGGGAGGGTCCCCTGACGGTGTTTGCGCCCACCAACGCCGCCTTCGGCAAAGCGCTGGCGGCTCTGAACCTGAACAGCCTGGACGACATTCCGCAAGACCAGCTGCGGAGCATTCTGCTGTACCACGTGGTGGCGGGCTCGGTGGGTTCGCGGAGCCTGCGGAACGGGCAGCGGGCGGCGACTCTGCAGGGGGAGGAAGTGGAGGTGGCCGTGTTTGGCAACTTCGATCTCATCAAGGTCAACAATAGCAACGTAGTACTGGCGGATGTGGAAGCCAGCAACGGGCTGATCCACGTGATTGACGAGGTACTTTTGCCACCCATGCTGATGATGGCCAAGCCCAACCTGGTGGAAGTAGCGGCGGGCAATCCCGATTTTAGCATCCTGGTGCAGGCCGTGCAGAAGGCCGGTCTGGTGGAAGCCCTGCAGGGGGAGGGTCCCCTGACGGTGTTTGCGCCCACCAACGCCGCCTTCGGCAAAGCGCTGGCGGCTCTGAACCTGAACAGCCTGGACGACATTCCGCAAGACCAGCTGCGGAGCATTCTGCTGTACCACGTGGTAGCGGGCTCGGTGGGTTCGCGGAGCCTGCGGAACGGGCAGCGGGCGGCGACTCTGCAGGGGGAGGAAGTGGAGGTAGCCGTGTTTGGCAACTTCGATCTCATCAAGGTCAACAACAGCAACGTGGTACTGGCGGACGTGGAAGCCAGCAACGGGCTGATCCACGTGATTGAC
>NZ_JACHGF010000004.1:22927-568462 GCF_014202275.1 Rhabdobacter roseus
TGCGGAACGGGCAGCGGGCGGCGACTCTGCAGGGGGAGGAAGTGGAGGTAGCCGTGTTTGGCAACTTCGATCTCATCAAGGTCAACAACAGCAACGTAGTACTGGCGGACGTGGAAGCCAGCAACGGGCTGATCCACGTGATTGACGAGGTACTTTTGCCACCTATGATAATGATGGCTTCGGTAGGACGGATTAGCATTGAAAACGTGTACCCTAATCCCGTAGTGGATCGTTTGAATATCAGTGTAACGACTCCCCAAACTACGGAGTTAAAGTTAAGCCTCTACCGGGGAGGAGAAAGCCTAACGCCGGGCAGTGGTCAGCTGTTCAGACAACAGCGGATGGAGGTAGCTTCTGGTGCTTCCCTGGTCGATTTCGACACTTCTAATATCCCGGCGGGCGTGTATATTTTGCATTTGGAAACGGGAAGCACGCGCAAGGTAGTAAGAATCGTGAAGCGTTAAGTACCCCGTTGTATCCAACAATAGAATCAAGCAGGTTCAGTACCGTGGGTGCTGAACCTGCTTGGTTTATAAAGCTACGATTTGCTTCGCAATCGCTTCACGATCCGCACCGCACTCATCAACAAAACGGCAAAAGCCAGCAGCCCAAGTACCCCCCATACCCAATCCAGAGTGTTTTTGAGCACGACCAGAAACACAATGGCAAATAGAAAGACCGTAGCAACTTCGTTCCAAAGCCGTAGTTGAAAGGAGGAGAACCGAAAGCGCTGGGCTTTTAATTCGTTCAGGAGCTTACGGGTAGAAAAGTGGTACCCCAGCAACCCCAGAACAAACGTCAGTTTGAGCTGCATCCAACCCTGGCTCAGCCAGGCGGGCATGAGGTAAAGCATGGTAGTTCCGGTTAGTAGCGTAAGCCACAGGGCAGGTACCATAATGGCCCGGAAAAGCAAGCCTTCCATTTTGGTGAATTGCGCCAAAAGTACCCTTCGCTCCGCTTCGGGCCGGTCGTTGGCCTCGGTATGGTACACAAACAGCCGTGGCATGTAAAACAGGCCCGCAAACCAGCTCACGACAAAAATAATATGCAGGGATTTGGCGTACAGATAAATCATACTGGGATGGCTTGGGGACCGGTGCGGCGCAAAGGTACAAACCGAACGCACAAGGAGAAAGGAAAGCGGCGCAGCAAAAACTTTACTTCGGCGGTTTTCGTTTTCTACCTGGGTCGGGAAGAAAGCCAAATGATCCGTTTGCTACGATGAGACTCCAAGTTGACATAGTAGCGGGACTATTTATGCTACTGGTCTCTCCGCAACCCCAAACACAAAAGGAAAAAGCATGGAAAACGAAAATAGAATCGAGACGGCTACCTTTGGAACGGGCTGTTTCTGGTGTACCGAGGCCGTTTTTGAATCGCTGGAAGGCGTCTTGCAGGTAGTATCTGGCTACGCTGGTGGGCAGGTACCTAACCCAACCTATAAGGCCGTTTGCGAGGGCACAACCGGCCACGCCGAGTGCGTACAGCTTCGCTATGACCCCGCTAAAATAAGCTATGCAGAGCTGCTGGAGGCCTTTTTCCGTAGCCATGACCCCACCACCCTGAATCGCCAGGGCAACGACGTAGGTACCCAATACCGCTCTGTCATTTTTTATCATCATGAGGCCCAAAAGGACTTAGCCGAAAAAGCAAAGGAGGCGTTGGACAAGTCGGGGGCCTATGCCCGGCCGATCGTAACGGAGATTGCGCCCATCGACACCTTTTATGTGGCGGAGGACTACCACCAGCACTACTTTGCCAATAACCCCGAACAAGGGTACTGCGCCTTTGTGATTGCTCCCAAACTGGATAAATTTCGGAAGGTATTTAAGGAGAAACTCAGGGAGGATTTTTCCCGACAGCCTTAACGAAACAGAAGCGTAGGAAGGAACCGCCCCCGAGTGCGTATGCTTTGGCAAGTACCTGGGTGGCAAAGCAGGCATAAACAATTCCCTGTATCGGACTACAAAGTCCCAAAAACGAATGGCTCTAAACCCGGCTCACCCTGCATCGCATGGGGGCCGGGTTTTATTTTTACCACTAAAAGCAAGCTGTTCCAACGCCCCTGATCAAGCAGCAGCGGTATTTCTAAACGCAGGATAAATTCGCTTTTTAACCCGTTACGAGTTTGGGTACCAATTTTCTAACAATTATTTAATAAATTTTTTTAATTAAAGAGTAATTATATTTCAATTATTTGCTCTAATATTGCTAACGATTCCCCCTAAGTATACTTTTTAGCCATGAACAAGTATACAATCTTATTATTTAGCCAACTCACTGAATAGCTAGTTTCCCACTTTAATAAGCTACCTGCGCCAGCACATAGTTCATTGTGCCATGTAAGTAATATAATTATTTAAATAAAAAAATATGTTTAACCAACCAGGTACTCTATGAGATAAATTGTACAACAACCATTTAAGGCCTACAAGACCCATAGGGAAAAGCAGGCAACTACTACCTTTAACAACCAATCAAGCTATCTGATGAAACAAAACTCTACCTTACAAGTCAGGCCCGAACACCGGAGCCTACGCGCTAAACTATTGCTCTCACTATTCTTCCTGGCTTGCCTGCTGACTACTCCCTGGTTAAAGGGGAACGCGGCGAACCTGGAAAAAACCATTCGTGGAAAAGTAACCGACAAAGCCAACGGCGAGGGCTTACCCGGTGTAAACGTGATTGTACGCGGAACGAGCCAGGGTACTACCACCGACGAAAGAGGAGACTATACGATTACGGTAGCCGACAACGCGGCCGTATTGGTTTTCAGTTTTGTGGGTTACACAAGCCAGGAGATACAAATTGGCAGTCGTACGGTCATTGACGTAGCCATCGAGTCCGATGTCAAGGCGCTGAGTGAAGTGGTGGTAATTGGCTACGGTACGGCCCGGAAATCAGACCTAACCGGTGCCGTGGGCTCCATCAAGGAAAATGAACTCCGCGAGCGTGCAGCGCCTTCGCTTAACCAGGCCATGGCGGGCCGACTGCCGGGGGTGCAGGTCAATACCAACTCCGGCCGTCCCGGTGGTAGAACTAACGTACGGATACGGGGGTTCAGCTCCATCAACTCTTCCAACAACCCGCTTTACGTAGTAGACGGCGTCATGCTGCCGCAGGGTAATCAGGCCCAGTACAGTTCGGCCATTGATTACATCAACCCCAACGACATTGTTTCGGTGGAGGTACTGAAAGATGCCTCTTCTACGGCCATTTACGGAGCACGCGGTGCCAACGGGGTTATTCTGGTAACGACCAAAAAAGGGAAAGCCGGTGAAGGCCAGGTGACCTACAACATGGACCTGAGCATCCCGACCATTGGTCCTAAAAGACCGCAGGTGCTGAACGCACGGGAGTACCTGGCCACCGAAGACCTGGCCTACGCCAACATCGCTAAATTTGACCCTGCGGGATGGGCTTCGGGCAAGTACTCCAACCTGGATCCCGTGGCTCGTCGCCGCGAATACAGCGCGAAGTTTCCGGGTATTTTTGATTCAAATCTCAATCCACTCTACGACACAGACTGGTTTAAGGAAGCTACCCAAAACAACATTTCTCAAAACCATCAGCTGGGATTCAGCGGCGGAAACAGCAAAACGACCTATGCGCTTTCCCTCAACTACCGCGATGAGCAAGGGCTGATCAAAACGACCTACCAGAAACGCTATGCCACCCGTTTCAGCATCGACGACCAGGTGAAAAAATGGTTACGTATAGGGGCTACGCTCAGCTACAACAACCAGAGCGAAAACCTCTCGGACATCAACGATGCCGTTTCGCGCCAGATCGTCGAAGACTTCCCTTTCCTGCCCGTACGCTACGCCGACGGTACCTTTGCCAACAACCGGGACTACCCCCAGGCGGAAGGAACCATGAGCTCGGTACACCGCCTCATGGGACGTAAGTACATCATCGATACCCAAACGACGCTGGGAAGCCTGTATTCCAACCTTACCCTGGCTCCGGGGCTTGAAATGCGGACGGTACTGGGTGTGAACGTCCTGACGCAGGAGGTCAACCAGTCGAGTACCCGCACGCTGGCGCTTTCGCAGTTTGGTACGGCCGAGAAAACCAACCGGAAAGAAACCTTCTGGTCGTTGGAAAACTACCTGACCTACACCAAAGACTTTGGCGGGATTCACTCCATCAATGCGCTGGCGGGTATTTCGTGGCAGGAAACCAACATCTCCACCATGCGGGCATTTGTGCAAAACTTCGCCACCGACTACTTCGGGTTCGACAACCTGGGTGCCGGGGCTACCAACCCGACGGTGGGTTCCGGAGCGTCCCGCTTTGCGTTTAACTCCTACTTTGGGCGGGTCAACTACAGCCTGAAAGATAAGTACCTGTTCACGGTAACCGGCCGGGCCGATGGCTCATCGAAGTTTGGAGATAACCACAAGTTTGCCTTCTTCCCGTCGGCAGCCCTGGCCTGGAAAATATCCGACGAACCCTTCCTACAGGGTAACCGGGTAGTGTCGAACCTCAAGCTGCGTACCAGCTACGGTGTGACGGGTAACTCCGAAATTCCGCCCTACTCCTCTTTGTCGTTGCTCAGCTCTACCTACGCGACGGTCTACAACGACACCCGCGTGAGTGGGACAGGAATCAACCGCCTGGCCAACCCCAACCTGCGCTGGGAAAAAACCGCCCAGAGCGACGTGGGCGTTGAGGCGAGCTTCCTGAATGGACGCGTTTCGGTAGAGGCCGACTACTACTACCGCAAAACGACTGACATGCTCCTGGATGCCCCGGTACCCCGTACCAGTGGCTATGCGGTGATCCGGAAGAACATCGGCTCGATGCAAAACCAAGGAGTGGAACTGGCCCTGAACACCGTAAACGTGGAAAGAGGAGCTTTCACCTGGACGTCTAATTTCAACATCTCGCTCAATAGAAACAAGGTACTTTCGCTAGCCACGCCTTCGGATATCTTCGGGGTAGGTGGGCCTAACTTCACCAACCAGACGAGCATCATCCGGATCGGCGAACCGGTAGGGGCATTCTGGGGGCTGGTGCGCTTGGGTACCTGGAGCGAAGCCGAACGCGATGAAGCCGCGCAGTTTAGAAGCTACCGCAACAACCTGACCATGCTGCCCGGCGACATCAAGTACGCCGACCTGAACGGCGACAAAGCCATTACGGATGCCGACCGAACCATCATCGGGAACGGTAGCCCTAAGGGCTGGGGCTCCGTGATGAATACCTTCCGCCTGGGGAACTTCGACCTGACGCTGGATCTGCAGTATACCTACGGAAACGACGTTCTGGACATGACCCTGCACCCCAGCGAAGACCGCCAGGCCATTGCCAACAGCTATAAAACGGTACTGAACGCCTGGACTCCTGAAAACCAAAATACACCGGTGGCCCAAATCCGGGAAACCCGGGCGGGCTACGTAACCAACGTAGACTCCCACTGGGTATTCGACGGGTCTTTCCTGCGGGGTCGTAACCTGTTGCTGGGCTACAATTTCCCTTCTGACCTGACGAGCAAAATGAGACTGAGCAAATTGAGATTGTACCTCTCGGCCCAGAACTTCTTTTTGCTCACCAAGTACCCTCACGGCGATCCGGAAGTTACGCCTACCAACGGCAACGAGGCCAGCAACGTTTTTTCACAAGGGATGATCTGGCACGGGTACCCCAAGCCTACCATCTACATGGGAGGACTTCAGATCGCTTTTTAATGTCTTGCTCTTGATCATTATTTTAAAAGAAATTCCTATGAAGCTATATACATTCAACGGCCTGGCTAAGGTACTTTTAGGCACGGCTTTGCTGCTGGGACCTACCAGCTGCTCCGACTTCCTGGACGAAAAGGATCCTTCCAATTTGACGCCGGGGAGCTTTTATACCATTCCGGATCACGCCGAAGCGGCCATCGCGGCTACCTATTCTAACTTGCGGTTTTACGGCGACGGTTCGGGTATTTTTTCTTCCAACTGGCAAATGCTGGAGGCTGTCACGGGTACTTCCACCACCGAAACGGCTCAGAACTCCGATCTCAATAACCTGTACTCGCTTTCGTACGATGGCAATACCCAGCATATCATCAACTACTGGAATGGCCTGTACCGGTTGATTGCCAACGCCAACCTGGTGCTCGAAAAAGTACCTCCCATCACGCCCATGCCCGATGCGCAAAAAAACAAGATTTTGGGAGAGGCCCGCTTTCTGCGCGCCTGGGGGTACTTTAACATCGTACGGCTGTGGGGCGATGCTCCTTTGATTACGACGCCCCAAACGGCTTCTTCGGAAGATTTTTTCCCGGCTCGTGCTTCTCAGGAAGAAATTTACAACTTCATTGTGGAAGATTTGAAGGCCGCCGAAGCCGCCGGACTCGCCTGGATGGATATAAGCGGTCGGGTTAATTTGGCGGCGGTGAAGTCGCTGCTCTCGAAAGTCTACCTCACCATGGCGGGCTTTCCGCTTAGCAAAGGGGCTTCGCACTACAAATTGTCGGCGGATAAAGCCCTGGAGGTCATTACCTACGCCAATGCCAATCCTACGGTGATAAACCTGTTCCCTACCTACAAGGACGTACACCGGGAAAGCCTGAAAAACCGCGTAGAGCACATTTTTCAGATCCAATACAACGCCGTCGTGGCTGGTAACCCCATGGATAACTACTATCCCAACTTTAAGCCGGTTACCTTTTCCGGTCCGGGTGGAACGGGTAGTTCGGTGCCCACGCGTTCATTTTATGATTCCTTTGAACCGGGCGACCTGCGTACCAAAGACCAAGAGGGATGGTTTTATACCAGCTACTTTACCAACGGAAACGGCGCACGCTTCGAACTGGGAGCTCCCTACGTATTCAAGCACTTCAACCAGACCTCCAACGGCTCGGAAGGCATAGCCGGTACCCGGAACAACAACCTAAACGTACCCCTGATTCGCTACGCCGAGGTACTGCTCATTTTTGCCGAAGCCCAAAACGAGCTGGGAGCCCCGACCCAGGCCGCCTACGATGCGTACAAAAAAGTGCGCGACCGGGCCACGCTGACTACCCCCGCCCTGGGTACTTTCACGCAGGCGTCTTTCCGGGAGGCCGTCTGGCGTGAACGCTGGTATGAGTTCTGCTACGAAGGCATCACCTGGTTTGATATGGTACGACTACGGAAAGTATTCAACGAAAAGACCAAGAGCTTCGATAACTTCGTGGGCCACGTTAACCTGAACACCAACGTACCGTTGGCCGAGAAGCACCTGCTGTTCCCGCTGGGTATTCAGGAAATGCTCAATAACCCCAACCTAAAGCCGCAGAATCCGGGCTATAATTAAAACCTGCCTAATCGTTAGCCGCCTCCTGAATAGCCAACCGGGAGGCGGCTTTTTAGTAGAAAGAAGAAAGGGTAATTAGGTAACCATCGTAAACCTATACGGATTGGTTATCAACTAAAAAAGGCTACTTGATAAAAAAATATGACCACTTACTCAGTGAAACAGACTGAAGATTTTGATTTTTTTCAAATAGTGGTAATATTGTGGCGAAATCACTCAAAACCCTCATCTGTTCCTTTTAGTGTATGAAAAAGTATCTATTCTTTTTTGCCTGCCTTTTTGCCGCTAGTACGGTTGCCTTTGCGGAAAATGAAGACGTTCTTCGCTACGATGAACAACAAATTCAGGCGGAGTTTGGCCGTCTTAACGCGCTCGAAAAGCACGTCACTACCCATGAGGGAGTTACACTGGAAGAGGTGAAGGCCCAACAGGCTCAGCTTACAGAAGGTCTGGAGCTCGAGACCAATGCCATTGCCACCGTCATGGCGGCCACGGCTGAAATGCCCGCGAACATTCCGCCCTTCTGGTGGGGATTTTGCCTGGGCTGGGTAGGCTTGCTGCTCGTCTATATTTTAACGGACAACGACCGCGATCAGGTGAAAAAAGCCTTTACGGGTTGTTTGATCTCAACCGGTATCATCATCCTGTTCTACGTAGTATTGTATGGACTTATCCTGGGCAACGTAGCCTGGCTAGGAGGCGTATAAGCTTTATAGGTTCTAAGGGGAGCGTTCAAGTCCTGCGCCTTGGCTTGAACGCTCTTTTTCTTTTTTTTAATCGGAGGTACTTTATGAAGCGTACGTGGGGGGGAGTTCTCCTGTTATTTCTTTTGCTGGGATTTTCAGCTGGAAGTCAGGCCCAGCAGCACTACCGGATCCGGGCGGACGTATCTATTAAAGAAAAGCTGGCGGATGGGAAGTACCGGCTCACGGTGGGTAAAGTATACTACGATAAGCTGTACCAGAAGATTGTTTATAAGCTTACCTTTCCCCAAAAAGAAACCCTGGTGATCCAGGACACGACGATTTACCGCCTGGATCAGACCGACAATTTAAGGGAAGTGCAAACGGCCTTTATCCTGGCCGAATTTACGGTTTTTCACCTGGCACTCACCCAGGGTCTTTCGGATTTTGGGATGAAAAATACACCCGTAGACCTGTACAAAGTAGCCAAGGTAGAAAAATCCGGTACGAAGGTCATTACCACCTGGCTACCCTCTGACCCCGCTACCAAAAAGTACCTGGGCAAGCTGGTTATGTCCAACGTGGGCAAACGGCTGGAGGCCCTGGCCATCTACGGGCCGGACGAGAAGCTCCTGAGCCGCCAGTTTTTTACCAAGTACGTCAACGTAAAAGGCGTGGAGTTTCCCATGCAGGTCACGCAAATGACCTACTCTACCACGGAGCCCGGAAAAAGTAATTTGCAGCAGTCTACCTACAGTAACCTTTTGGTCGATCAATCCGATGAAGATTCCGTTTACCGTCATCCTGTTCCTTTGTCTCAGCTTACCAAGCTACAAAAGCAGCGGCGTGAAGGCCCAAAGCCGTCCCGAAATTGACCGGCATCGCCACGTGCTGCCCACCAAGCCAAAGCGAAACTACCACGAAGCCAAAGGCAATAAAAACGAGGTGGAGGCTTTATTCTCGGGCCTCTTCCTAACCTATAAAACCGTTTTTTCTTCCCAGGACGGCAACGTATGCTCTTTTTCTCCCTCCTGCTCCGAGTACGGTATCCTGGCCGTAAAGCAGCACGGATTAATCATGGGTGGGGTACGTACCATGGACCGCCTGACGCGCTGCAACGGCCTAAGTCCCGAAAAGTACGCCATGGACGTGCGCAACAAGTTACTGATTGATCATCCCTAATGCGTTTCCGGTCTTTTATTCCTTCCTCAAGTACCCTTTTGTCTTGGCTCGGCGGACTGCTTGGGTTGCTGGTGCTACCCCTTGCGGGAGCGGGCCAGGACCTGTTCGATTATAGCCATTCGGAGCGCTTTGCCCGGCACCTGCTGCGGTCGGGGCAGTACCAAATGGCTACCTCCGAACTCGAACGCTTGCTTTTTATGGCTCCGGCCGATAGTACCTTGCCCGTACTTTTATTGAGAGCCTACCGTTTGGCGGGCCAACCCGAGCAAGGGATGCGCCGGGCGGGGCAACTTTATCCGGGGCTGTTGGCGATGCCGGAAAAAGCGGCCTGGGAGTACGGCCGGTTTCTGCTCGAGCAGGAGCAATTTCAGCAGGCAGAAGATTTTTGGCAAAAAAGCCTCCCCGAGCGCTCGCTCGACAAGCGGCTGCTGCTAAGTACCTCCCGGGCGCTGCGTGATCAGTACGGAGAAGCCCTCCGCCTGCTCGAGCCCCTGGAGGCCAATGAGCACCCACTGGTGATGCCCTACCGGGAGCTGCTGGAGGAGGCCGTACAACAGCGCACCAAAAGTCCCTGGCTAGCCGGAACGCTGTCTACGCTGGTACCTGCCAGTGGCCGTTTCTACACGCGGGATTGGAAGGATGGCTTGGTGTCGCTGCTTTTTATGGGTACCACCGCCTGGCAATCCTACCGCGGCTTTCGGGCCAACGGGACCCGTAGTGCCCGGGGCTGGATTTACGGCGGGATTTCGTTTGGCTTTTACGTAGGGAATATTTACGGCTCGGTGCGGTCGGCGAAGCAGTACAACGACCGGCAAGTAGGCTACTACCGAACGGCCGTGAAAAATGTATTCAATGGCTACTATTAAAGCAACCCACTGGCTGGGTACTTTGCTGCTGCTGTTTTGGGTAGGTGGAGCGGCCCCGGCCCAAACGATCCGGCAAACCTACGAGCTCGCCGAGGCCCACTTCGTCCGCGCGGATTACCCGCGGGCCGTGGAGGCCTACCGAAGGGTACTTTTCTTCGATGAGCAGGAAGCTTACGGTCCGCTTTGCTACCGAAAAATCGCCGACTGCCTCTACTTCACCGAACAGTTCGACGAGGCGGCGCTCTTCTACGACCGGGCCTACTACGTAACGCCCGACGATAGCACCCAGGCCCATTTGTTGTTTCAGAAAGCCTCCTGCTATCTGCTCACCCAGAACTACCGCTACGCCCAAATTGAGCTCTTCAACCTACCGGACAGCCTGCCGGAGGCCCAGGAGAAACGGCGTCAGTTTTACCTGGGTATCTTGTACTTCAGCCTCGAAGAGTACGAAACCTCCGAAGGGTACTTTCAAGCCCTGGCCCCCGACTCCGCGGCCCGGGAGGCCGTTAGGGCGCTGTTTGTCCGAAACGAGGCCATCACCAGGTTTAACCCGCGCAAGGCCCGCCGCTTGAGTATCTTCTTGCCAGGGATGGGCCAGTTCTACGCCGGGGACGTCAAGAACGGTCTGAACTCGCTGCTGCTCACCTCGGGGTTGTTCTACTGGGGAGTGCGTTTGCTGGCTACCGGAAGTACCTTTCCCGATGCCTTCATTACCATCATGCCCTGGTTTCAACGCTACTACGTAGGAGGGTATAAAAAAGCCGAGATCATCGCCACGGAGCAAAAGCAGAAACGCCGCCACCAGCTCTACAACCAGCTCCTGGATGTCGTAGAGCGCGAGTAACGCGCGCGAGCTCGGTGTTTTACTCAACCAGCCCGTATGATTAGGCGGTGCGAGTGACCGAATAATAAGTACGACCGAAAGGGTTATTTGAAGGCAAAAAATAAACCTATTACTTTGCAGGCAGTTATTTATACGAAACTACTCTGTTAATCATGAAAAAAGTATTATTTACATTCGTTATGACCCTGGCCTTGTTGTCAGCAGGTCAAGTTGCTTTTGCTCAATATGAAAAAGGGGATAAACTACTCAACGCGGGTATCGGCTTAGGTACCTATGGGGCAGGTGGAATCGGGCTAGGCGGCTCGTTTGAGGTAGGTATCCACGATGCCATTAGCGTAGGGGGCCTTTTTGGCTACTCCGGACGTAACTATTTTGGTTCTCGCTTTTCAGTGCTCACGTTTGGCGCACGGGGTTCCTACCACTTTAATGAGCTACTGAACCTAGGCGATGAAAGGATTGATCTTTATGCGGGTTTAGGGCTGGGCTACCGGAGCATTACCTGGAATTATAGTGGAATTGGCTCGGGAAGTAGCTGGGGTAGCGGTGTGCTGTTTTTGGGGCATATTGGTGGCCGTTATTACTTCCAACCCAACATTGGTGCCTTTGCCGAAGTAGGTTCGGGCTTTGGTACTTTACAAGCGGGGATTACTTTTAAATTCTAAGTAAAACCCACCATTCCAAAAGAGCGGTACTTTTTTAGAGTACCGCTCTTTTGCGTTATATCACTTCCCAAACTTATCCAGCTGCTTCACCAGTACCTCAACATCTTTGGGGTAGCTGCCACGCGTCGGGGAAACCTTTTCGGCTATTTTTCCCGTTGCCCGGTCGGTCTTGGTGGCTGTGCTACTTTTGTTAATTTTCGGTTACATATTGCGTTGCATTAAATAAAAATCAGCTTTGATAGGGCATTTTTTTTGCGGCCTGAGTTCCCTAACTCAGGCCGCTTTCTTTATATTTGGCCGTTAAACTATTCATCAACATCTTAAAAAAACCGTTTACTTTCATGAGAAAGCTTACTTTTCTTTTTCTGCTAACCGTGGTTTTTGCGTCTTGCCAAAAAAAGACGTACCCCCCGCTGGGCTTTTACCAACCAGAACGTTTTGAGTCTCGCAAAACCCTGATCGACAAAGAAAATCAAGGGGTAATTGAGCAAAGTGAGACCGCCCGTACGATGGAAGAACCAGCCTCCCTAACGGCCTCAGTGAAGGAGGAAATGGGGGACCTGGAGGCTAAACCGGAAGCGGCGGCAATTCCCGCCGAAGCCGTAAAAGCAGCACCCATGCCGACCAAACAGGTTACCAAAATGTCGCTCAAGCAACGCGTGGTTGCGAAACAGATGGAGAAAAAAATAGCTAAAGCCAGCGCCTCTCCGGAAAAGCTACAGCAAGCCAAGGAGCAACCTAATACGTTAGCCCTATTGGCCCTTATTTTTGGAGGACTGGGATTATTACTCTTGCTTTTTAGCGGTGGGGCCTTGGCCTTACTGCTGGGTATTGCCGGTTTGGTACTTGGTTTGATTACGCTTGGCCAAGTAAACAAAGGGCAGGCTCCTGCTTCGTCGAAGACGATGGCATTATTGGGTACTATTTTTGGTGGTGTGGTAGCGCTTTTAGGGCTGATCGCCATTGCTAGTAATATCTAGCCTGTAGAACCATAAAATCGAGATTGCAGATACGAAAGAGGAGGTAGCCCGCTGAGCTACCTCCTCTTGTTAATTGGAAGGCATAGTATTATGATCTCCCAAATTTATCCAGCTGCTTCACCAGTACCTCAAAGTCCTTGGGGTAGGGAGCTTCCACCCGCAGGGGACTACCGTCCATCAGAAAGAAGGAAAGCGAGTGGGCGTGCAAGGCCACGCGCTGAATGAGTGGCTGCTCTTCCGTATCTTTTTTAAGGTTAAACTTTCGTTTGAGGGTCGACAGAAAAATGGGCTCTCCGCCGTATTGAGGGTCGTTTACGATGGGGGCCTTCAGGCACGAAAGGTGGATGCGGATCTGGTGCATGCGGCCCGTGACGGGGATACATTCGACGAGCGTGTAGCCCCGGTACACTTTGAGGGTATTAAAGATGGTCTCGGCGATTTTTCCCGCCGCCCGGTCAATCTTCACGGCCGTGCCGTTTTTGAGCGGCAGAATGGGCAGGTACACCGAAATACTGTCCAGGTCGTGGATGCCGTGCGCGACGGCGTGGTACCGTTTGGTGACCTCCCGGTGCTCAAACTGCATGGATAAGTGCCGGTAGGCGGCCGGGTGCTTGGCAAAGGCCAGTACCCCGGACGTCTCTTTATCGAGGCGGTGGGCCGCCTGCGCGTCGGGGAGGTACTCCTTGGCGATGCGGAGCAGGCTACCGCCCCGGTCGGCGGTACGTTCGTCGAGGGTAGCCAGGTGCGGGGGCTTGCTTACCAGCAAGAAATCGTCGTTTTCAAAAAGAATAATATCCGGGAAATTGATTTTCATAAAAGCCAGAAACGTGAGGGAAGTAAAAGGTACTTCGTAGTAAATACAAAAAAACTTCCGTGTAAAGTTCGGAAGTTTTTGGGAGTATCAAAGAATGGGCCCGCCAGCCCAGCGGAAAGGCTACTGTATCAAATGACTTACTTTGGTAGGGTTAGGATTAATGGTGTCGGATTCGACCAGGCCGTCGCGCAGCCGGATGACCCGGTGGGCGTATAGGGCAATGTCTTCCTCGTGCGTTACCATCACGATGGTATTGCCCTTGCTGTGCAGCTGGTCAAAAAGATCCATGATCTCGTAAGATGTTTTGCTGTCCAGGTTTCCCGTGGGCTCATCGGCCAGCAGGATACTGGGGTCGTTGACTAGTGCCCGGGCTACGGCTACGCGCTGGCGCTGCCCGCCCGAGAGCTCGTTGGGTTTGTGTCCGGCCCGGTTTTCGAGGCCTACGTTGCGGAGCGAGAGCATGGCCTTCTCGGTGCGGTCGGCTTTGTTGAGTCCCGAGTAGATCAGCGGCAGGGCCACGTTTTCCAGCGACGACATCCGGGGTAGCAGGTTGAACGTCTGGAAAACGAAACCAATCTCCTTGTTGCGGATTTCGGCCAGCTCGCTTTCCGTCATATCACTGACGTCCTTGTTGTTGAGGATGTACCTTCCGGACGTAGGTGTATCCAGGCAGCCAATGATGTTCATGAGCGTTGATTTACCCGAGCCCGAAGGCCCCATAAAAGCTACGTACTCGCCTTTGTTCACGGTAATACTCACCGATTTGAGGGCGTCGATGGTTTCGCTACCCATGATGTAGCGCTTGGATATGTCGTTGGTTTCAATGATTCTCATAGTACCGAAGGGATTTCAAAGATGGTTGGTAATCAAAGGATAGATAAATAGTATTTTTGATCGTAATTAAGCCGCTGCTGCTCTCCGTCTTCTCTTGCGGAAGTACTGCCCCACAAAGAGCCCCGTCAGGATCAGCAGGGCAGCCTGGGGTGAGGTGGTATCAGAGGGGGTAATGCTTCCTTCCTGCGTAAAAAAAGCCCGTAGCTGCTCGTAATGGATCACCTCCGAACTACCCGGCTGATCCAACCGGCTGAGGGTCCAGCGGCGCATCAGGAAATTGGAGCGCTTCCAGACGTAGCGCTCCCCCGTGGGTAGTTGCAGCTCGGCCTTTCGGCCGTAACGCAACGTGATCTTTCCCAGGGAGCGGCGATGGTTAGCCAGGTCCAGAATGTCCACGGAATTGAAAAGGAATCCTTGGACGTCGAACAGTACGTGGAGCTGATGGAGCTGAGCCTCCACGTCACGCGCAAACAGCGGACTGTACATACTACCTACTTCCTGGCCGTTCTGCTGGATGGAAAGCCTGCGGTCAAAGGCTCGCTGGGTCCAGTGAAGATTCTCTTTCATTTTTCTTTACGATCTAAAGTGGCCAAAATTTCCTGTCGCTCGGCGGGGGTACCTGAAAGTACCTTCAGCTGAAAAGCCGTGAGCTGGGCCTGTAGCAGGGTACTTTCCACGGGGGTGAGGTCGTCGAAGAAAAACACCAGCTGCGTGCGGTTGCCGGCCTTGTCGGTAGCGTAGAGGGCGTAGGTGAGCACAAAAGCCGTGGAGCCTCCCTTGGCACCCAGGTGCAGGTACTTTTGGCGGTTGCTGTCAAAGGCTTCCATGGGCCATTCCAGGATACTCTCCAGCACGGCCTGCGTTTTTTCGTCAAAGTAGGTGCGGCTCTGGATTTTCTGCATGAGCTCGGCGTACTGGCGGGCGGTACTTCCGGGCAGACGGTCGGACCAGACGCGCTGCACCGGCAGGCTGACGTGCGCCATCGTGAATCGCTGCTTGATGGTCGTGTCTACCTGTAAGGTATCAAAGTACCCCTGCGCTCGCTCAAGGTACAGGCGCATGGGCATCAGCGACAGTCCTTTGGCGGACCGTTCGTCAGAAGCCACGTACAGCGCCGACACGAAGGGGTAGAGCGAGTCGTGCTGCGTAAAGCCCAGGGCCGACAGGTTGGCGTTGATGGCGGGTAGGCCCAGCCGTGCCATCAGGTACTCGGTGTTGGCGTTGCTGCTAAAGCGAATCATGCCTTTGGCTACGTCAAGTAGCGATACCTGGTTATTCCGAATCCGGTTGTTCTCCCGCAGGTACTTCAACCAGTTCGGGTGCGCGTTGCCGTCGGTACCAGCCAGGTAAAACCGGGCAGGTTCGTTTAAAGGTACCTGCTGCGTGGGGTCGAGCTTACCGGCAGCGACCTGCTGCGCAAACTCAATGGCAATGATGGTTTTGACGGTACTGGCCAGCGGCATTTTCCGGTCCGGATTCCACGCTGCCATCAGGCTGTCGTTCCGCACCCAATACAGCGCCGACTTCGTTGGGTTTTTCTGGATAAAATCCGCCACAAAGTCGCCCTCTACGTTGAAGTACTTGAAGTAGGCGTAAACCGCCACCCCGCCCAAAAGCAGCACCAACGCGCCTACAACAATGCCGATGATTTTAAGTATTTTCACCATGAAGCCTTTCCTGGAAACAGCGTAGGGGTTTATATAGCCCCAAGTGATCTTTATAATAACAAACCCAACCAAGGTACCATACAAAGTACAATTATGGCCAGCCAAAGGCGCCGCCGGAAGTAGCTACGCACGTACAGCCCCGAAAGTACCACGGCCGGAGGCAGGTACTCGTAGTCGATGGTTCCGGTACCGCCCCGCGTCCAGCCCCGGCCCGCCTCGTACGTAGCGACTTCGTCGGCCTGGGTTACGGTCCAGCGGCTCTGACTCCACGGCTGGTACTGCCACTGGTACGTTTCGTCTTCGTAGCGTATGGAAGCCGCGTAGGGAAAGTACCTGAACGCAATCGTACCCAATACCTTTTTTCCTTCAATATCCAAAATCCGGACGGTACGCTTCCCCCAGCCCGACGCCTCAAAGCGTAGCAGGTAGCCGTGGTATTCGCCGTAGGCGTTGTTGTTGAAAAAATTCTTCTTCAGCAAGCCTACGATTAGTTTCTCCCGAAGGAGGCGGTATTCCTGATCCAGGCCGAAGCTTTGCCAGCGTACGTTCATGAGCACAAACCAGGTTAAGTTCAAAAATAAACAATCATTGAAAATCAGCCCGTTGTTTTTCGATGAATGCCCGCCTGGGCTGATAGCGGTTCAAAAATGCCTGATAGTCGGCATCGGAGGCTCGTTCTTTTACCTGGTCGGCGGCTTCCTGCGCTTGTGCCAGCAGCCCTTGCTCCAGGCTCATCAGGGCGTACAGCCCCCAGAGCGGGGCTGAGCGGTCGTTGAAACGAAGGGCATCCAGCACCACCTGATAGGCCCGGTCGGGCTGTTTTTGCTGAAGGTAGTAGTCCGAAGCCGCCGCCACTACGCGCGGCGCAAACGGGTTGGCCCGCAGGGCTCGCTCGTAGGCCTGGGGACTGGGCGAAGCCTGCGCTTGGGTAAGCAGGGAGTCGGCGGGTGCGGGCGGGCGTTGGCTGGCAAAAAAGGCCGGACGCAGCGCCTGCACGGCCAGGTCGGGGGCCTCCTGCTGGAGCCGCTCGAGCAAAATGGCCGCTACCGACTCCTGACCCGCCAGCTGCTGGGCTACCGCCTGGCCCAACAGGCCTTCGGGGTCATTGACCAGAGAGAACGTCTCGATGGCCTGCTCGTGCAAGCCCAGCTGCAGGTACCAGTGGCCCAGGATCTTGCGGTACAGCGGTTGCTTCTCGCCCTCCGACTCGGCCAGCGGTAGCAGCATCTCGAGCGCCCGGCGCTTGTCGCCGCTGTAAAACTCCGGATAGAGCGAGGCCAGGAGCAGCTCGTCGGCCAGCAGGGGGTTATAGGCTCCCAGCTTAGGGAGCCACTGGGCGGGACGGGCGTCGTGTTGGCCCTGGTTGAGGGCGTAGTTGACCACGTAGGCCAGCCCGGAGGTACTGAGCAGGGAGTCGGGCCGGATGGAATTAGATTCAAAAGTATGCGGATGAAATTGCTGCGTCAAATTCTGGACCGCCAGCCAGTTGGCTTGCCACGAGAGGTACTTGCGGGGACTGAGGGAGCGGGTCAGGGAATCAAGCAGGGGTGCTTCCGTATTTTTGGCCCAGATGGCCAGCAGGTTGGTAGCCGGTACGTCATCCCGGCGGGTGGTGTGCTCGGCCTGGGTGAGGTAGTAGTGTGCCGAGTCGGCCACGTTGGTGCGGGCGTAGAGGATGCCCAGGTTGTTGAGCAGCTCGCCGCTTTGGGGAAAGGTACGGAGGCCCTCCCGGAGGCTGAAGACCGCGTCGAAGAAAAGATTTTCCTGCACAAGTACCCCACTCAGCCCCACGTAGGCCTGGGGGGAGGGGTTCTTGAGGGTAGCCTGCCGGAAATAGTAAGCTGCCGCCGTGGCGTCGCCCTGCCGGAGGGCCAGCGAAGCCAGGGCGTAGTTGGACTTATGGTTTTGAAACTCCTGCTGTAGGCCCATTTTGTAGTACTGTTCGGCCAGGGTATACTGGCTGGTGGCGGTGTGCAGGTCGCCCAGGCCGTTGAAGTACCCGGCCACGCCCTGGTAGACCGGCAGCAGATTTTGCGTTGAAAAAAGGACCACTACCCCCACAAAGCCAAAAAGCCGGGTTTGCGTAAGGCCAAAACTCCGAGGCTTGTAAAGTACCTTATGTACGGCCAGCCCCTGGTGAAAGAGGGGCAGAAAATTGGCGACCACATAAAACAGGAATACCGTACTCATGGCCAGCTGGCCATTGACCACCACGTCTTCCAGTACTTCCAGGAGCGGGTCGTTGGCGGTACCCGCCGCGTAGCCCGTAAAAGCCGCCGCGATCACCCCCAGCCCCGCGTACAGCCAGAAGCCCGTAGACCGAAACGGCAGCAGGCCCTCCGTCGACTCGGCCCGGGCCCGGAAGCCCCACAGCCCCAGCAGGCCTGCCGCCGTGCCCCATACCACGGGGCTGATCAGCGTAAGGTCCCAGTCAATCTGCCGGGTATTGCGCAGCAAAAGCAGCAGCAGGCTCAGCAGGTACAAGGTACTTATGAGCAGAAAAGGAGCCAGCGAAGAGCGGCCCATCCCGACTTTTCGGCTGGTACTTAGCCACACCAGGCCCGCCATGATTTCGGTGGCCGACATCAGCAGAAACACCACCGTGAGCAGTAGCCAGAGCGGCAGGCTGTACGCAGCAGCGGTGAGCAGAGGCTGCGGGGCGCTGGCCGTGAAAGCCACCAGTAGCACCAGCCCAACCGACACCCCCGCCAACGCACCAAAGCGGGGAGGGGTACTTAGGTCGGGGCGAAAAGCGTGGAGGTAGTAGCTGACCCCGCCGTAGCCCAGCGTACAAATCACAAACAGCGCCCGGCTTCCCTCGCCCAGCACGCCCAGGGTTTCGAGCCGGGCGGCGGCTAGCAGCAGGATGAAAAGGACCATGCTGCCCAGGTACCAGAAGCGCGGCAGGGTACTTGCCGCCGCCAGCGCCAGCGAGAGCCCCAGCAAGCCCAGCCCCAGCAGGGCGCAAACCGCCAGGCGGTCTATCTCCATGGTGGAGGCTACAAATTGCTCCGTAATAAGGTACGTAGGTACCCGTACGCCAAACTGCCAGCTGCCCAGCGGGAGCGTATCGACCACCGCCGGGAGGTCCGAAAGCTCGCTCAGCACGTCCCAGCGGATGGTGTTGCCGAGGGGGTCCAGAATGTAGCGTACTAAAAAAAACAAGGATAGGACGAGTAGCCCCAAAGTACCTACGGCCAGGCGCCGCTCGGGGCGCGTCCAGGTTTGCCAAAAAAATAGTTCCTTCATAGGGTCGTGAAATTTCCTTTTCTGAAAATTTCTATACGCTGTTCGTGAAAAAGGGGGAGATTTCTAAAAAATATCCAATAAATGAAGCCGGGGCTACTTGGTACTGACCAAATTATCTTCTAATTTTGCGGTCTTGAAAATAACCACTTGACGATAATCACATAATATTACATGGCAAACGCGACAAACATAGGAAAAATTACGCAGGTAATTGGTCCGGTAGTTGACGTATCGTTTGAAGACAGCGAGCGTATTCCGGCGATCCTGGATGCGTTGGAAGTCGTAAAACCGAACGGTCAGAAAGTAATCCTGGAATGTCAACAACACCTGGGCGAAGACCGCGTACGTACCATTGCAATGGACGGTACTGAAGGTCTACAACGAGGCATGGAAGTAAAATCGTATGGCTCGCCCATCATGATGCCCATTGGCGAAGGAATTAAAGGCCGTCTTTTCAACGTAGTTGGCGATGTCATTGACGGACTGGCTCCGCTGGACAAAACCAACGGGATGTCCATCCACCGGTCGGCTCCTAAGTTTGAAGACCTGGCGACGGGTACCGAGATCCTGTTTACGGGAATCAAGGTCATCGACCTGCTGGCACCTTACGTAAAGGGAGGTAAAATCGGCTTGTTCGGTGGTGCCGGAGTAGGTAAAACGGTACTGATCCAGGAACTTATCAACAACATTGCCAAAGCATACGCGGGCCTTTCGGTGTTTGCCGGAGTAGGTGAGCGTACCCGCGAAGGAAATGACCTGCTACGCGAGATGATCGAGGCGGGTATCATCAAGTACGGCGACGACTTCAAGCATAGCATGGAAGAAGGCGGCTGGGACCTGGATAAAGTAGACTACGAGCAACTGAAAAACTCGCAGGCTACCTTTGTGTTTGGTCAGATGAACGAACCTCCCGGAGCCCGCGCCCGCGTAGCCCTTTCGGGGCTTACCATGGCGGAGTACTTCCGCGATGGCGACGGCGAGGGCCAGGGGCGTGATATCCTGTTCTTCATTGATAATATTTTCCGGTTTACCCAGGCGGGTTCGGAAGTATCGGCCCTACTGGGACGGATGCCTTCGGCCGTAGGGTACCAGCCTACGCTGGCTACGGAGATGGGAGCCATGCAGGAGCGGATTACATCCACCAAGCGCGGTTCCATTACGTCGGTACAGGCCGTATACGTACCGGCCGATGACTTGACCGACCCCGCTCCGGCCACGACTTTCGCTCACTTGGACGCCACCACGGTACTAAGCCGTAAGGTATCCGAAAAGGGAATCTACCCGGCCGTGGATCCCCTGGATTCTTCGTCGCGTATTCTTTCGGCCGAAACCCTGGGCGATGCCCACTACAACTGTGCACAGCGGGTAAAAAATATTCTGCAGCGCTACAAAGAATTGCAAGATATTATTGCCATCTTGGGTCTGGAAGAACTTTCCGAAGACGATAAGCTGATCGTATCGCGCGCCCGCCGGGTGGAGCGTTTTCTTTCGCAACCCTTCTTCGTAGCCGAGCAATTTACGGGCCTGAAAGGCGTACTGGTCGACATCAACGATACCATCAAAGGGTTTAACCTGATCATGGACGGCGAGTACGATCACCTGCCCGAAGGCGCTTTCAACCTGGTAGGTACCATCGAAGATGCGCAAGCCAAAGGGGAAAAAATGCTGGCCGAAGCGGCTCGATAGTCTAGTCAGTGAACGGCCGCTAGGCGCTTGTACCAACCGGCACTTAGCGGTCATGGACCAAAAATGACCAACATGAATCTAGAAATAATCACTCCCGATAAGAAGGTGTTTGGCGGTGAGGTAACGGCCGTGACACTGCCGGGTACGGAGGGGCAATTCCAGGTATTGAACAACCACGCTCCGCTCGTCAGCACGCTCGGACGCGGCGAGGTGGTAGTGGATTCAGGTACCACGAAACAAACCTATACGATTGACGGGGGCGTGGTGGAGGTACTTAAGAACAAAGTACTTGTACTGGCCGAAGCGATCTTGTAAGCAAAAAGATAAGGCAATCCCTAAAAAAGCGGAGCTTCTTGTAAAGAGGCTCCGCTTTTTAGGTGTAAACGGGTACCGTTCTTTTTCTTGTACTTCCCGGTAGTTCAAAAGTCAATGATTACTATATATTGCTTGTTAAGGTAGAAATTATTAATTTTAATTTTTAATTTTCTACCTTAATAAGTTTCATATGATTGATAGAGCTACTACAAATCGTATTCTAGAGGACTTACAATTTTTTCCTATCGTTGGTATTATTGGCCCACGTCAAGTTGGCAAAACAACCCTCGCCAAGCAGTTACAGTCATTGATTGGCAAAGAAACCCTTTATTTGGATTTAGAGCTTCCGTCTGATTTTAGACGGCTATCAGATGCAGAAGCCTATTTAAAATTTCATCAGAACAAATGCATTATCATTGACGAAGTTCAGCGAATGCCCCAATTATTTGCTTTGCTGAGGGCTTTGGTTGATATGGACCGACAGCCGGCCCGCTTTATTCTCTTGGGATCGGCTTCGCCAGAAATTATTAGAAATAGTTCGGAAAGCTTAGCCGGGCGCATCTCCTATCTGGAACTTATGCCCTTTTCCCGAACCGAAATTCTTGGACTCATTTCTTGGCAGGATCATTGGCTAAAAGGAGGTTTTCCCCAAGCTTTAATGGCTCCTAAGCAAAGCCAGACCCAAAGGTGGCTTTCGGCTTTCGTAGACACCTACCTCCAACGAGATCTACGGGAATTAGGTTACCAGGTTTCACCTCAAATTTTCCGGCATTTACTAACTATGCTGTCAGTTGTTAGTGGCAATGTGCTCAATAGTAGTGATTTGGCCCGTTCACTAGGCGTTACACAACCAACAGTTAATCGCTATCTGGATTTATTGGAAGGCAGTTTTGTAGTGACCCGCCTCCAGCCTTATTTCGCTAATGTATCAAAACGACTTGTGAAATCGCCAAAGCTTTATGTGCGAGACTCGGGTGTATTACACAGCCTTGCTGCTATTAATTCCTATGATCAGCTACTAGGTCACCCTAGTAGTGGTGCTTCCTGGGAAGGCTACGTAATTGAACAGATAAAGCGGGTTACCCATAAGGAATGGGAGTACTATTACTATCGTACGCACAAGGGAGCAGAAGCCGATTTGGTTTTGATCAGCCCGGAAGGTAAAAAAGTATGCATTGAAATTAAGCTCTCTACAAGTCCTGCTATTTCGAGAGGCTTCCATGAAACGGTTTCTGATATTGAGGCTGATTTTCAGTATGTGATTATTCCAGAAGGGGAGAGCTATCCGAGAAATAGTAATCTATGGGTCTGTAGCTTAGATGATTTCCTAATAAACCAAATCCCTAAGCTAAGTAGTAGTAAAGTTTGACATTGACATCTTCCCGTCGCTAAAGCTCGTTGGTCCGCCAGTACTATTGAAGTTCTCAAGGACTGAATCATGGGTTATTGATAAGGTGTTTTTATACTTATCAAAGGCAAATGGAGATTTAGTATCTACCCACGCCCAGCTTCTGCCGTAGTGTTGTGTCGGTGGGGGCGTTGTGGGTCCAGTAGTCGGAGCGCAGGGTTTCGGTGCGGGTGGCGCGGGTGGTAAGTACCTTGCCGCGCGAGGGATAAGTTTCCTCCCAGCCCACGATGGCGTACGGAAAGGTACTTTCAAAAACCAGCCGCAGCTCGCGCTGGGCCTGGGGGTACTTGAGCGCATATTGGCGGAGATTTTTTCCCGAAAAGGCCTTTCCCTCGTAGGCAGACAAGGTACCTACGGCGGGTTGGGGCTCGAGTTTTTGTCCGGCCAGGCGGGCCGCGGCGGCCGAGGGAATCATGGGTACTTCGCCGAGGGGTAGTTGGTCGGGGTTGATCCGGAGCCGGGTCCAGAGCTCATCTTCGAGCCAGGCTTCTTCGGTAGTATAATCTTCCTCCGCGTTTTTTTCGAAATAGGAATGGCCAAGTACCTGGTAGCCGTTGTCACGGAGGTTGAGCTGGGTATAGGTTTGGCCGCACCAGTCCTGCGCCGAGAAGGTCACTTTGAGGCTGTGCTCAAACTGGTCCGTATCAACGGGCGTAAATACCGAACTATAGAGCGAGTAGTCGTAGATCCCCGTCACGAAGCGACGGAGGGCGTTGAGCTTCAGCACCGACGTGGCCTGGTCGCGCTCGTCAGACTCCAGCTTCACCTGCGTGTCGGTTCGGAAATCTTCAGTCACGAAAATCAACACGGCCTCTCCGGGGTTGGCCGCCCCATACTGCACCTGCTGTAAGCTGTAGCGGCTGAGCTCGGCCTGGCCCTGGTACCAGTAGTCGCGGAAGGAGGCGGAGGCGGCCAACCTACCCTGATCATTGCTGCCGTTGAGCTGGCAGGCGGTAATGGCCAGGGTACCCAGCAAGAGCGTGGCGAAAGGTACTTTTTTCATGGTTTCTTTCGGGATCAGGTGATTAAGTAGGTACATTACCCAACTCCCAGAAACAAATTAAGGTTTCTTTCTAAAAAAAACCAGGGTTAGCCGACTACGAACCAAAACTTTCGGTATTTTCGAAAGATGTACCCCGTCCTCGTTTTTCTCGTGTATGCAAGCAGCTTCTCCTCCCCGCCGTGAACTCCTCAAAATCCTGGGTGTTGGCTTTGGCATTGCCGTCACCATCGGTGGGACCATCGGCACTGGTATCCTGCGCAAGCCCGGGCCCATTGCCGCGCAGCTGGGCGATGCCTGGCTGATCATGGGCGTGTGGGTAGTGGTGAGCCTGTATGCGTTCTTAGGTACCCTTTGCACCATCGAGCTGGGTACTTCGGTACCCAAGGCCGGAGCCTGGTATGTATACGCCCAGCGGGCATTTGGCGGGTATGCGGGCTTTGTGGTGGGGATCAACAGTTGGCTGGGTACTTGTGCGGCGCTGGGCTTTGGGGTGTATACCATGAGCGAGTACCTGGCGCTGCTCCTACCGCGGCTCGGTGGGTGGGAGCCCTACGTGGCGGTGAGCATCCTGCTGCTGCTGGGAATGGTCCACTGGCTGGGACTGGCCCTGGCCAGTAGCTTTCAGAACGTAATGAGTTTTTTTAAAGCGGTGGGGTTGTTTATTTTTGTGGCGGTATGCTACCTCTACGGCCAGGAGATTACCCCCGAGCAAACGCTGGCTACCACCAGCCGCATTGCTGAAACGGGTAGTTGGCTGGGGCCGCTCATCTTTTCCCTGCAGGCCGTTTTTTATACCTACGACGGCTGGCACACCGCCGCCTACTTTGCCGAAGAAGACCGCGACCCTACCCGCAACCTACCCCGCTCCATGATTGGGGGCGTGGTACTGATTATTGTCATTTACCTGCTTTGCAACCTGGCCATACTGTACATCCTGCCTATGGATCAGCTGGCCAACTCGAAGCTGGCGGCGGCCGATGCCATTCGGCTTATTTTTGGGGAAGGCTCGGGCAAGATCGTGACGCTTTTTTTGATGGTCTCCATCCTGGGGATCGTCAACGCCCAGCTGTTGTTCAATCCCAGGGTACTTTATTCCATGAGCCGCGACGGCCTTTTCCTCCAAGCAGGTACCCGCGTGAACCGGGGCGGAACTCCGTCGCTGGCCATGCTATTGACGGCGGCGCTGGCCGCGCTGCTCATCCTGACGGGCAAGGATACCTGCGAGAAGCTTTCGGACATCGCCACTTTCTTTTTTGTGCTGGGCTATACGTCGGGTTTTGCTTCGCTGCTTACCCTCCGCCGTAAGGAGCCGCAGCTGCCGCGCCCCTGGAAAGTACCTGCCTACCCTTTTTTGCCCATTTTGATGCTGGTGGTCTCCCTGGCTTTCCTGGTAGGTGCTGTGGTGCAGGATTTGCCCAGTAGCCAGTACGCGTTGCTATTCCTGCTTCTAAGCTACCCGCTTTATCGCCTCGTAAAGCGTTGGAATCAAGGATAAAACGGCTGTTTTAGGTATATTTGCTCAGGCCTTTTTCGTTAATGTATACTATTCACCCAACCCGTAAATCCACCCACCTATGTTTCGACTCCCCCGCCTTTTCTTTCTGCTATGTCTGTTTGGCTTTACCTGGCTAACGGATGATTTTTCCAAAACCGTACAGGAGCGCCTACTGGCCTATCAGCAGTTGTATCCGGCCGAGAAAGCCTACCTGCACCTGGACAAAGTAACCTACACCGCCGGGGATACGCTCTGGTTCCGGGCCTACCTGGCCGAAGGTACCCTGCACGCCGTGGATAGTATCAGCAAGGTACTTTACATAGACCTGGTAGAGAAGCAAAGTGGGCAGGTGGTGGCCCTGCGGCAGCTGCGCATGGAAGAAGGCGCTGGCCGGGGCGACATTACGCTGGCCGATACACTGCGCAGCGGAGGGTACACGATCCGGGCCTACACCAACTGGATGCGCAATTTTCCGGAGGAATTCTTCTTTCAAAAAGACATCCAGCTTTTCCGTACTGACCAGCCAGGTACCTCTCCGCCTCCCGCCGCGACCGCGCTGGACCTGCAGTTTTTTCCCGAAGGAGGCGAACTCGTGGCGGGCCTTAACAACCGGGTGGCTTTCAAAGCCGTAGGCGCTTCCGGGCTGGGCGCTGAGGTGGAAGGATTTATCCTCAACGAATCTACCCGCGATACCGTGGCGGGCTTTCAGAGCCTGCACCTGGGGATGGGGTACTTTGCCCTCAAGCCGCAGGCCGGGCAGCGCTACACAGTCATGGCCCGACCCGTGGGAGGTACCTACGCCCGATATGCCCTCCCTGCCATCAAGCCCGAGGGCTACGTGATGATGGTCGATAACGTCACCAACAAAGCCAATATCCGGGTCTTTGTATTTCAGAACCAGGCCCCTTCCGGGGGCGAAATGACGCTGGTGGCGCATACGCGGGGCGCGGTAGCGGCGGTAGCCAAGAGCAAGCCCAGCCAGCAGGGGTTTACGATGAGCATTCCCCGTAAGGATCTTTTGGAGGGGATCACCCACCTCACGCTTTTTGACGACAAGAACCGGCCCGTCTGCGAGCGGCTGGTTTTTATTGACCACGGCCGTCGGCTCACGATCGAGCTTAAGCCCAACAAGGCCATCTACCAAACCCGGGAGCGCACGGAGCTGGAAATCACCGTAACCGACACGGCGGGCCTGCCCGTGGAGACCACACTCTCGCTGTCGGCCACCGACCTGCACCAGACGGCCGAGCGTCCCAACGGCGGTACGCTGGTGTCGTACCTGCTGCTGACTTCGGACCTGGCGGGCTACGTGGAGCAGCCGGGGGCGTACTTTGATCCAACCAACCGCAACGCCAGCGTGAACCTGGATCTGCTGCTAATGACTCAGGGTTGGCGGCGGTTCCGTTGGGAAGAGGTACTTCAGGAAAACCTGCCGCCGCCCACGCGCTTTGTGGAGCAAGGGTTTACAATTACTGGACAGGTACTTCGTCCCAACAAAAAATCGCCCGGCGTAGTCAACCTCACACTGATGGTGATGGGCCGGGATAGCTCCCAAAGCTTCCTGACCACCGAAACAACCGAAACGGGTGCTTTCCGGGTGTATGATCTGGATTTTCAAGATACGACCCGGGTACTGGTACAGGCGGTGAATCAAAAGGGAAACCGAAATCTGAGCCTTCAGATCGACCCCTTCTCGACGCCCCGCGTGACGGTAACCAAGGTACCTTTCAACCCGATCTCGTTTGAAGCCGCTGAGCTGGAAGCCTACCTGAAACGCGCCAAAGAGTACCAGGAGATTGAGCGGCAGATCCGGGAGAGTCGGGAGCGGCTCCTGAAAGAAGTGGTGATCAAAGCCCGCCGAACGCAGGAGCGCGACAGCCGTAAGCTCTACGGCCAGGCCGACGCGACCATCAAGCCTACCCTGGCCATGGTGTCGGGGGCCATGACGGTCTTCGATCTCATTCAGGGCCGCGTGGCGGGGGTAAACATAACGGGCTCGGGCATGAACGTGACGGTACAGATTCGAGGGTCGGCCAATTTCAGTGGGGTGGTGGAACCGTTGTTTTTACTGGATGGAATACCCACCGACAAAAATATGATGTACAACGTATCGGTGTACGACGTAGAAAGCATTGATGTGCTAAAAGGCGCTTCGGCGGCCATTTACGGAAGTCGGGCCGGAGGCGGCGTGATTTCCGTCCTTACCAAACGCGGCAACGACCGCTACGACTGGGCGCAGGATGAAGCCGAGGGGGTCCGTTTGGTGAAGATGGCGGGCTATAGTCCGGAGCGGGAATTTTACGCCCCCCGCTACGATGTGTCCCGTCCCGAGAACGTGCGCCCCGACTACCGCTCCACGCTGCACTGGGCACCAATGGTAAAAACCGACAAGCAAGGCAAAGCGCGGGTAAGCTACTTCAATACCGATGCCAGTACCCAGGTAGGGGTGCGGGTAGAAGGGCTGACGTGGTCGGGCTTGCCGGGCTCGGCGGAAGTGAAGTACGAAGTACGGTAAAAAGAGCAGCGCGCCGATTCTTCAAAAGAAATCGACGCGCTGCTGTAAGTATATTTCCTTAAAAAGGCAGGTCGTCCGAATCCTCTTCTGAGAAGGTCGTCACCGGCGGGAAGTTGGGCTCACTGGAGGCTCCTGCCGGGGTACTTCCGGCTTTTTCTACTTTCCAGGCCTTTACTTCGGTGTACCAGCGGCCGTTGTACTCCCGGCTTTCTATATCGATGGAGGCCGTCACGGAGTCGCCTACCTTCAGATTGAACTGATCAATTTTATCACCCCACATCGTAATGCATACTTTGCGCGGGTACTGGGCCGGAATTTCCAGGACGAATTCCTGCTTGCGCCACGTACCGTTTTTTCCTTGTCCCGACACTTCGGGTAATAGTGAAATCACTGCTCCGGTTAATTCCATGCTGCTGGATGGTTTTGAATATTCGCGAATAAAAGGTATTACAATAGGTAGTCAAAAGTACGACTTTTCGGGCGGTTCACCAAAAGTACCTAGCCAATCGCCTGCGCCAGATCTTCGATCAAATCCTCGACATCTTCTACGCCCACGCTGAGGCGAATGAGTGTGTCTTTCAGGCCCGCCTGGGCGCGTTCGGCGGCCGGAATGCTGGCGTGGGTCATGCTGGCCGGGTGCGTACAAAGCGACTCCACTCCGCCCAGGGACTCCCCCAGGGAGAAAACCTGGAGATTTTCCATGACCCGCACGGCTTCTTCGTATACGTCTCCCCGAAGCTCGAAAGAAACCATCCCGCCAAAGGCCCGCATTTGGCGGGCGGCCAGCTCGTGGCCGGGGTGGGAAGGAAGGCCGGGGTAGTACACGCGCCCTACTTTGGGGTGTTCGTGCAGCCAATGAGCTACCCGTACGGCATTTTCGCAGTGGCGCTGCATGCGCAGGTGCAGCGTTTTAAGCCCCCGAAGTACCAAAAAACAATCTTGCGGCCCCGGTACCGCCCCGCTGGCGTTCTGGATAAAAGCCAGCTGCTGCGCCAGCTCGTCGTCGTTCAGCACCAGCGCGCCCATCACGGTGTCGGAGTGGCCGCCCAGGTACTTGGTCACGGAGTGCATGACCACGTCAGCCCCCAGGTCCAGGGGCGTTTGGAGGTAGGGCGACGCAAAGGTATTGTCCACCACGCTCATGATCCCGCGCGCGCGCGCCAGTGCCGCAACAGCCGCTACGTCGATGATCTTCAGCAGAGGATTCGTGGGTGTTTCAATCCAGATCATCCGGGTTTGGTCGGTGATTGCCGCCTCCACGGTACCGGCCTGGCTCATATCCACAAACCGAAACACCAGTCCAAAGGGCTCAAAGATCCGTTTCATGATACGGTAAGTACCCCCGTAGAGATCGTTGGTAGCTATGATTTCGTCGCCGGGTCGAAAGAGCTTTAGTACGGCGTCGGTGGCGGCCAGGCCCGAGGCGTAGCAAATACCGTGTTTGCCGTTTTCGAGCGCCGCCAGGGCTTTTTGCAACGCCGTGCGCGTAGGATTGTGGGTACGCGAGTATTCGTAGCCCTTGTGCTTGCCGGGGCTTTCCTGCACGTAGGTGGAAGTCTGGTAAATGGGCGTCATGATGGCGCCGGTGGTGGGGTCGGGTTCTACGCCGGCGTGTATGGCTTTGGTTCCGAAACGCATGAATACGGGAATTAGGAATAATGGCTAAAAAAAATACGAAAAGGCACGATTATTACGTCTCCTTACTAAACTCTTTTCATCCGGGAAATTGTTTAAAACGTAGGTGAGTACGATGGCCGTATTTTTCCTGCTAGCAAAATAATCAAAATACCCTTGTCCAGCTTACTTCTTCGAAAATATCCACTTCCGGTACTTTTAAGTACCTCCATGACGTTGCTGCCCGTGCTCACGAGCTCGCTCATGGCGGGTTGGGCCATTACGCACGAGCCAATACTGGCGGGCTGGGCCATGTCCGACTGGACCTGGCTGACGGTGGTTCTTACCTTAGGCTCGGGGCTGGGAATAGTACCTCCTACTTTTCTGGCGCTGGTTTTTGGGTACTTCATTGGCTGGACTTCACTACCCTTGCTTTTTTCCCTCAACATGGGAGCCATTGCGCTGGTGTACGGCCTGGCGCGCTGGATACAGCCCGCCGGGTTGCTGGAGTACCTTCAGGCGGCTTATCCCAAGGTGCAGCGGCTGCTGCTGCGCTTCAGAGGCAACCAGCTTCGGCTGATCTTTTTTGCCAAGCTCTCCCCGGTACTTCCCTTTGCGGTTGTGAACTTGCTTTTCTCGCTGGCGGGAGCCAGTTTTCGTAAAATACTACTCGGAGGAGCCATGGGCATGGTGCCTCGTACGCTCATGGCGGTTTGGGCCGGAACGCAGGCGCGTGAAATCAGGTACCTGTTGGAGAACCCCAACGAAGGGGTGGGAGCCCAGGTACTTCTGCTGGTCCTGCTACTCGTTTCAACGGTCGGGATTGGTTGGTTTTTTAGAGACAAAGAAAAAAGTACCTCCGCCGAATCGTAGCGGAACGTACTATTTTTGAAGCAAGAGATAAGTACCTACCTGGCTAGCGATCGTGGTTTTTGGCCCACTCGTCCATCGACAATCGGCCGGAGCCCACGATGGCAAAGGTAATCACCAGCCCAAGTACCAATACCGACAACCATAGCTCGGAGTTGAGGTAGGAAAAGCCCTGCCGCAGATTGATAAAGAACACCGCCACGATCAATATGGGGATCTGGATCAGACAAGCCAGGCGCGTGAGGGTACCTAGCGCAATAAGAAAACCCCCAAATAAGTGCGCAAAGGCCACGATATGTACCGCCATCACCGACCACAGATCGAAGTGCAGGCCATTCATGAGCTCCGATAAGCGCGTGGTGTCACTAATAAAGCTAATCCCTTTGACGAAGAGCAAGACGCCCAGTCCGATCCGAACCAGGTCCATCCAGGCGGGATGATGCGTATCCCCCCAATGTTCGATGCGTTGTACAATGTTCATAACTCTCAACGGTTTGATTTGAAGAAAGTTACGCCTTAATTAGAAAAGAATCAAGAATTAATTTTATTATTTCAAGGTACCTGCCAGGTACTCGGCTACTTTCTCTACCAAATGCGTATGCCCGCTTGGCAGCGTTACGCTTTGTGCTTCGGGAAGCTGCCGGGCCAGTACGGCCAGGTCTTGGGTGCGTAGCATACGGTCGTATTGGCCGGTAAAAAGAAAAAGGGCAACGCCGTGCGGCCGAAGCCGCTGGATCAGAGAGGGAATAGCAAACCGCAAGCCACGAAACGTCAGCCAGGACCGATAAATGAGCAGACGCCGTTCGGGCGTGGCGAGCATGTGCCGCGTAAAGCGAAGCAAACTACCCGGAAGTACCCCTGCTTTCTGAAGGACCTCCGCGGTACCCAGCAGCGGACTAGGGTACTTGATAATGGCCCGGAAGAGCAGACGCGTGGGGGCGAAGCGGGTAGCGAGGCTGTACAGAACGTGCTCCCGAACGCCATCGGGGGCAATCAGGTAAGCGCGGTCGATCAGGTGGGGGAAGGCTTCCAGGGTAGCCAGCGCCAGGCGCCCGCCCAGGCTGAAGCCCACCACATCAAAGCGCTGGATGTGGTGCTGACGCAGAAAGTCCTGTAGGTACTTCTGCCAAAGTACCTTGTTAAGCACGTTTCGGTTGGAGAAGGTACCCTCAGGGCCCATCCCTCCGCTCTGGCCGTGAAAGGGGAGGTCGAAGGCGTAGAGGGTATAGTAGTCGCCCAAACACTCGGCAAAAGACGCATAGCCGCTGGCTCCGTCCTGACCAATGCCGTGAAAAGCCAGTAAGGTGCGCGGGCCGTGCCCAAAGCGGTGGCAATACAGGTACATGGTGAGTCTTGAATGCCGCTACCGAGCGCCGAATATGAGGTTAGAAGTGGGTACCTAAGAGGGGGTAGTTAGCGAGGTAGGCGTATCCGTTTTAGCCTTAGATAGATTGCTGTTGCTGTACCTTCCTGACGTAGTCTTCGGTGACCCCTGCCAAATGGGCTATTTCAGACATAGTGAATTGGTTTGCAAGTAGGAGCCGCGTTACAAACTCATAGCTCTTTTGTTCTGCCCCTTCTTCACGCCCCTTTTCAATCCCGTAGTCGAAGCCCTCCTTTCATTCCAGCATCTTGATGGTTTCAATGATTCCCATAGCTTGATCATTTCCGGTTAACCGATCCATTTCCTGATCAAATTTACGATTTATTTCGGGGTTTTCAAGGTACACAAAGGTCTTTAAAAAGAACAGAAAGCGACGTATCTGCTCGCTGTCGTAGCGTCCGCTATGGATTAGCGCCCGGGCAATGGTCAGGCGCTGCTCGCCCAGCTCCTCCTCAGGAATTTTATCCATCAGTAAGGCCTTTTGGGCAGCTAGTACGATCAAGGCAAAGGGATTATGGATGGCCAGCAACTCTTCCTGGCTGTGATCCAGAATGTGGTAGGTATTGTAGCGGTAGTGAATCTCGGTGCCAAAAAAATGGTAGCGGAAAGTACTGTCTTCGGGTGGGCGTGCCGGGCCCGTAAATACCGCCAAAGCCGTAACAGGTACCTGATAACGATCAAAGATACGGTCGAAGTAGGTGAACATACGCTGCGCAAAAAGAGGGTCCGTTTTGGCCTGAATCTCGATGTGAATAAGTACCCACTCTTCGTGGCCGTCCTGCGAGTATACTTTCGCCAGCATGTCCACAAACCGGCTTCCGCCCTGTTTTTCCAGCTCCGGGAAAAGCTCACTCAATTCTTTATCCATAAACTCAAATCCCCGATCCATATCAAAAAGCGAATCGGCATTGGGAAAAAAGAAGCGAAGTAGGTCCGGGAAAGCTTCCTCAAAGGCGCTTTTCAGCAGTATGTCGTTTTTCTTGCGCATCGGGATTGTATAAATACAAACACCAGGAGACTATTCTTCAAAAGAGAAAAATAGCTCCTGGCGCTCGGCGTAGGTACCTTAGGATTCCATCAGGTACGCTTTGATGAAATCATTGATCTCGCCGTTGAGGACAGCGTCCGTGTTAGACGTTTGGTAGTCGGTACGGTGGTCCTTCACGCGGCGGTCGTCCAGGACGTAGCTGCGGATCTGCGAGCCCCACTCGATTTTGCGCTTGGAGGCTTCCACTTCGGCGCGGGCGGCGTTGCGTTTTTCGAGCTCGATCTGGTACAGCCGCGACTTCAGGAGCCGGATCGCGACCTCCTTGTTCATGAGCTGGGAACGCTCCTGCTGGCAGGCAATGACGATCCCCGAGGGCTTGTGGTGCAGTCGTACGGCCGTTTCTACCTTGTTTACGTTTTGCCCTCCGGCACCACCCGAGCGGTAAGTGTCCCAGGTAATATCGGCGGGGTTCACGTCGATCTCGATGTCGTCGTTGGCCAGAGGGTACACGTAGACCGACGTAAAGGACGTATGCCGACGGGCGTTGGAGTCGAAGGGCGAAATCCGAACCAGCCGGTGTACGCCGTTTTCGGATTTCAGGTTGCCGTAGGCGTACTCTCCGTCGATTTCGAGGGTCACGGATTTTACCCCGGCTACATCGCCATCCTGGATGTCAACCTCCCGCACTTTGTAGCCGTTTTTCTCGGCCCACATGATGTACATGCGCATGAGCATCGAGGCCCAGTCTTGCGACTCGGTCCCCCCCGCGCCGGCGTTGATCTCGATGACGGCGGGTAGCTCATCACCTTCTTCGCCCATCATTTTCCGGAACTCAATTTCTTCCAGTTTGGCCGTGAGTTTACGGCCTTCTTCGTCTACTTCTTCTTCGGTGGCTTCGTCGGCTTCGTAAAACTCCCAGATGGTGTCCAGGTCGTCGCGCAGGCGCGCTAGTTCCTCATAGCCGTTGGTCCAGAATTTTAGCCCGCGGATTTCCTTCATTACCTGCTCGGCCCGGGCCGAGTCGGTCCAGAACTCGGGCTGGGCGGTTTGCTGCTCGAGGTCGTTTAGTTGTTTTTTTCGGTTACCGTAGTCAAAGGTACCTCCCCAAGGCCTCAACTCTGGCCTTCAAGTCTTTCAATTGTTCGAGTGTCATACAGGATGCGAACTTTTTGGTGAATCAAATGATTTTCAATGGCAACAAAGATAGCAACAATTTAGCTGGGACGCCGGATTTGTGCCCTAACCCCCCTGATTTGTGCGTTAGACCGCCCGGCTTAGGTGTAGGCATTCCCGCAAATCGTCTTAACTTTGCAACGTTTTTTCTGTAAAACCATTTTTACCTATAAACCACTAAAAAATGGCTCAAACATATGATGTAATCGTACTTGGGAGTGGCCCTGGTGGCTATCCGGCCGCCATCCGTGCTTCCCAGCTGGGATTAAAAGTAGCAGTTGTAGAAAAAGAAAGTCTGGGAGGAATATGCCTGAACTGGGGTTGCATCCCTACCAAAGCCCTCTTGAAAAGCGCCCAGGTTTTTGAATATATCAAGCACGCTAAAGACTACGGTATTACGGTGGGCGATTACGAAGCGGATTTTGGCGCGGTGATCAAACGGAGCCGGGGTGTAGCCGACAGCATGAGCAAGGGCGTGTCGTTCCTGATGAAGAAGAACAAGATCGACGTCATCATGGGAACGGGTAAAGTAAAAAAGGACAAAACCGTAGAAGTAACGGATAAGGACGGCAAGAAAACCGAC
This sequence comes from Rhabdobacter roseus, assembly GCF_014202275.1. Taxonomy (GTDB): domain Bacteria; phylum Bacteroidota; class Bacteroidia; order Cytophagales; family Spirosomataceae; genus Rhabdobacter; species Rhabdobacter roseus. Next base: position 57,033 of record NZ_JACHGF010000004.1, read on the forward strand.
TATACGGCCGGTAAAGGGGTGATTATTGCCACCGGAGCCCGCGCCCGTGAACTACCCAATATCAAGATCGACGGCAAGAAGATCATCGAGTACCGCAAGGCCATGAGCCTGGAAAAGCAGCCCGAAACCATGCTGGTGATTGGCTCGGGGGCGATCGGGATGGAGTTTGCCTATGTCTACGCCAGTATGGGTACCAAGGTGACCATCGTGGAGTTTTTGCCAAGAGTAGTACCCGTCGAAGACGAAGACGTATCCAAAGAGATTGCCAAGCAGTACAAAAAGATCGGTATTGATATTTACACCAACTCGGCCGTTGAGGCGGTAGATACGAGCGGAAAAGGCTGTAAAGTAAGCGTGAAGACGCCCGACGGACAAAAATCCTTTGAGGTCGACGTGGTACTTTCGGCGGCGGGTATTGTAGCCAACGTAGAGAACATCGGCCTGGAAGAGGTAGGTATTCAGGTAGAGAAAGGTAAGATCGTCGTGAACGAATGGTACGAAACGGGCGTACCCGGTTTTTATGCCATCGGTGACTGCACCCCTGGCCCGGCGCTAGCGCACGTGGCTACGGCGGAGGGAATTGTTTGTGCGGAGAAAATAGCGGGTCACAAAACCGAAGCCATTGACTACGGCAACATTCCGGGCTGTACCTACTGCCAGCCGGAGATCGCCTCGGTGGGTATGACCGAAAAGCAAGCCCGCGAGGCCGGTCTGGAGATCAAAGTAGGTAAGTTTCCGTTTATGGCCTCGGGCAAAGCCACGGCGGCTGGCGTACGGGATGGCTTTGTGAAAGTGATCTTTGACGCTAAGTACGGCGAATGGCTGGGAGCCCACATGATTGGAGCCAACGTGACCGAAATGATCGCGGAGGTAGTGGCAGCCCGCAAGCTCGAAACCACCGCCCACGAAATCCTGCGCTCGATCCACCCGCACCCGACCATGTCGGAGGCAGTAAAAGGTGCCACCGAAGCAGCCTACGGGGAGGCCATCGACCTCTAAAAGACGCACCAAAGTACCTAGTGCCAAACGCCCCCGCAACGCCAAGCTGCGGGGGCGTTTGTGCGTTTTTTCGAGTCCAAAGTACCTGTTTCACCTTTGTCATTGGCCCCAACTACCCCCTGGGTTTGCTATTCACCCCAAAACCAGGACCGCTGCCCCTGCCGTTTGGAAGGTACTTGGCAGAGCGCGTAGGTTTATGTCGTCCCAGTCCGAACGCAAACCAGGTACTTTCCATGAACACGCTGAACAACCTCTTCCTGATCATTCACATTGTAGCCGGCTTCACGGCCCTCACCGTGGGGGTAGTACCCATGCTGGCCAAAAAGGGCGGCCGCCTGCACATACTCACCGGACTCGTTTTTTACTACGCCATGGCGGTAGTGTGCGCGTCGGCTTTTTGGCTGGTGGCCTTCAAGGGTAGTGCGCTGTTTTTGCTCTTCATCGCCATATTTAGTTTTTATTCTACCTTTTCGGGGCGACGGGAGATCCTGCGCAAGCGACTGAAGGTACCCTCTGAACGTACCGACTACGTAGCGGCAGCGCTGGCGCTGGCGGCCTCGGTCGGAATGCTGGGGCTGGGCCTGTATCAGGTACTGAAAGGTACTTTAAGCGTACCCACCGTTCTGTATTTTGTGTTCGGCGTTTTTCTTTTCACGCAGGCTCGTTACGACTGGCGGAGGTACCTACAGCCAGAGCGCTCCAAGTACCCCGTTCAGAGCTGGTTCTACCACCATATCACGCGCATGGGCGGGGCGTACATCGCTGCCTTTACGGCCTTTGTGGTGGTTAATGCACGCTTTGGGGCCAGTCCCTACGCCTTTTGGCTGAGCCTGGCGGCCTGGATCGGGCCGGGCGTAGTAGGCGGGATGGTGATCGGCCGAACGGTCCGGCATTACCTCCTGAAAATGAAAGTAGCGAAACAAAGCTAGGCAGTAGGCGAGTCCGGCGTGGATGCTTCTACGGTAGCATTTTGCGCATTAGCCAGTACTTTCTGTTCCATCTGCGGGACGCGGAATCCGTAGTATAACAGCAGGGTCCATAACCACACCATGCCAAAGGCCCAAAGTACATCACTGGCGTGGTGGGCACCCGCCACGATCCGGCCGATGCCCGTCAGAATGCCAATCAGCAGCGCAAAGGTCAGGCTTCCCCACTTGATGAAGCGGACGGTGGGGCGCGCCTGGCGGGGGTACTTTCCCAGCTTGACGGCCCAGAGGTCTTCGTTTCGGAAAATATAGTAAAGTACCAGGTAGGCGGCTATAATGGACACGTGCCCCGACGGGAACGCAACGCCCTTGCCGATGAGTTCGGGCTGGGTGAGAAAGACGGGGTCCCAGACTTTGGCAAAATGACCCAAGGGCTGGTCGGTATCGGGCCAGAGGGTAGTGAGCCGGGGGCGGGGGCGCCCCCAACGGCCCTTGAACAGGCTGTTGACCAGTACCCCCGCGCCGGAATAGACCGTCAGAAAACCAAAGAGCGCGTAGTAAGCCATGAACCGGTAGCCTTTGCGGACGAGCCCCACGAGCAGCATCAGGGCCAGCAAGCCCACCAGCAAGCGGGTAAAGTACGGATTGTAGACGTTAAAAAAATGCCAGGGCTCCTGCTGAGCTACCGGAAAGCGGCTTCCCAACGGAGCGGTGGCGTCGTAGAATTGGCTCGTGACCCAGATGTCGTACTTGCCGCCGTCCATCCAAAGCCAAAAAGTACCCAGCAGTAAAAGTACCCCGGCGGTGAGGCGGCGTTGGGTGGAAGCTGTCATAGGGCTAAAAAAGGGTGGGAGGTACTTAGGCTTAAACGCGCCAGACCCCACCTAAAGAGGGTGGATCTGACGCGTTTTCCAGGTTATATGAAGCTACTTGATTTTCTGGCGGCGCTCCAGGGCTTCGCGCCAGGTCGTGAGGATAATCCCTTCCTTCTCGATGTACTTGCGCAGCTCCGGATCGATCATCGCCAGCAGGTCGCCCTCCCGCGTGGGGCCCGAGTCGGAGATATGCGGAAATACCTCCGTAGGCTGGGTGCAGTGCATGATCACCATCGTCAGGCCCGGTTTCAGGTTTTTGAGCCCTTCAATGTATAGTTCTGTTTTGTAGCGTTGCAAGTCTTTTTTAGAGTAATTTTTCTTAGTTGGGCCTTTCCAGCCGTAGCTGGCGTTGTGCAGGTCATCGAGTACGGGCAGACCCGAGGCCCACAGCTGCTGGCCAATTTTGCGGGTCATGTCCAGCATTTCCGGCGACATTTTTTCATCAACCTGGATGGCGGTGTTATGTCCACCGGGAAACATCACCGGAATTTTCTCCTGCATTCCTACCTTCACGTAGCGCTCGATGAAAGCGGGGGTGGCAAACAAAGTACCCATGTGCGAGTCCAGGTGGGTAGGTTCAAAGCCCATGGTGCGGGCGCGGTCAATCTGAGCCCGGATCTCGCGCTCCACGTCGTCGGGAGTCCCATTTTTTACTACATCTTTTACGCTGGGCCACAGGGCTCCCTCGGCGTCTACTAGGCTTTTTACGGCGGGTTTTCCGGCCAGCGGGCCCCAGCGGTAATCTTTCCACTCGGAGGTGAGCGTCAGGTGCAGGCCGGCGTCCAGGCCGGGATTTTGCTTCATGTAGTGCACAAAGCCCGGTACCCAGCCGCAGGGCATCATGATACTAAACGAAGTAGCTACGCCCTCGGTAAGGGCTTTGATGGTACCCAGGTTCGACTCGTAGGACATCCCCACGTCGTCGATGTGCATGATCACTACCTTTTTGTCCTTGGGGTAGCCTAGCTGCTCGGCAAAGGTCCTCGCCGGGGTTTGGGCCCAGGCCGGGGACAGCAAGGCAAACAGAGTAAGTACCCCCAACATACGATTCATCATAAAAAAGGAATGGATTAATAATACAAATAGAACTTCAAAGTGATACAATTTCTTATCATTTTACCGCGCTAAGGTACTACGGTTTACCTGGTAAATCGGGCTACCGCTTACTCAGGAAAAATCCTTCACCGGTATAGATATCACCGTTTTTGCTGGCACTCTGCAAAACCAGGCGCAGCGCGTAGGGTGGTTGGCGGTGGTCGAAGTACAGGGCCGTTGGTTCTACCTGGTAAGAGGTACTTCCGTAGGTTTTTTGGAGTTCCGAGAGCCGGGCGGCCAGGTCCCAGCTTACCACGAGCTTATTGCCGTCGAAGACGTTGATCCGGCGGCCTTTTTCGGTAGTGGTCACGCTCCAGTTGTCGCGCTCGAGGCGCTGCTCGTTGTACCAGCGAAAGCGCCACAGCGACGTGAAGTCCTTAATATCAAGTGTATATAGCTCGTCCCGTTCCAGAGCGGACGAAAAATGGAAATTTTGGCTTAGGGCGCTGGGTAGGGTTTGTACCTTCATGGCCCTTACGAGCTTTTGCTCCATGGCGCTGGTTATAGCGCGGTCGCCGGTGGGCAACTGATCAAAATATGGCCGCAAGATTTCGCTTTCGCCCCGCTTGCCAAAGTACCTGACAATGGAAAGTAGCTGCTCGTAGTCTTGAGAGGGTACTTTGGCCGAGCCGGTGAGCTTCTGCTGATCATTGAGGAGCTGATGCTTAGACAATAGCGTTTCAAAGCGCTGCGCCTGGTTGCGCCGGGATACCGAAAAAACGCTCCACGGACCCACGGCTATCCCTACGCTGATGATACAGAGCGTGAGCGGAATCCAGCGGATGTCGTCGCGTTGGCTGATCAAGAAATACAGCGTAATGCCCAGCAGCCAGAAGGCCAGCGTAGCTACCAGGTAGCGGTTTTCGGTGATGCCGTAGTCGTGGATTCTCCGAAAAATACCCACAAAAAACAGCACGATCAGCGGCAGCAGAGCCAGGTGAAATCGCCGCGAAAAAAGTCGTATCCAGCGCTCGCCGGGCGCGTCGCGCAGGGGGTAGATCAGCAGCAGCGCCAGAATACCCGCCACCGAAAAGGCCAGCACCAGGTAGGCTACGCCGCCCTGCGGAAGCTGCCAGTTGACGAGGATCTTGCCGCTATACACGTACAGAATGAGCAGGTACACCACCTCCAGCGGCAGCAGCACGTACTGCGTAAATACTTTAAGCCCTTTGTTGTGGCCCGTCTGCTGCTCGAGGGTATCCAGCCGCGGCGGTAGCCCGCTGAGAAAAACCAGGGTATGAAAGAAATTAAAGATCAAAATGAACAGGTCGAGCTCAATGGCAAAGGGGTAGTTTACATCAAAAAGAAACCGGATGGTTTCGACCGCCACCAGCAAGCCCAGGTAGAGCGTCCCGGCGTAGAGCGTAGCCGTGAGCGATTGCAGCAGCAGGGCTTTGTTAAATTGCCAAAAGCCATTCGGCTCGTCGTAACCCACAAAGGGCGCAAACGACACCAGCAAATGTGCGCCCGCCATAAACAGCCCGAAGCGGTAGTAGTCGCGCTGGATGGGTACTTCACTGAGCGTGAAGAAGAACAGCAGCAGCAGGCCCGCCAAGGTACCTAGTGCTGCCAGTCGAAGGGGTACTTGCCACTGACGCCGCTCGGCAACGAGCTGAGCGCTGAGAGTAAGCGGCAAAGCCAGAAAAAAGACCAGGGCCAGCCGGGTGAGGAAGGGGTGCTCGGCCGTATCCTGGCGGGAGGTTTCGGCTAGCATGATCAGTACTGACACCTTGCCCAAAGCCACCACAATGACCCACGGAAAGCGCCGAAAAATCATTCTCAGAGCATCGGTAAGTGTTTGTACGGAAGGCAGTCGAAGCATAGCGGTCGGTGTTGGTGCGCGAAGGTAGCCAATCAACGATTTGAAAAGTACATTTCTTGTTTCTTTTCACTCCTTTTCGTTTCCAAACAATAGGCCGAAAAGTTAGGCGTTATTGTCGCAATACACCCCGTAACGTACCCCTTTATGACCTACCGCCGCCCGGTCCTGTCGCTGGCTTTGTTCTTGACCGTTTCGCTCGCCGAAGCCCAACAAGTAGGCCTTAGCCGCCTTTTCTATCCCAACGTCACGCTACGTGCCGACTACTACGTACCTTCACGGATGTCAGGAAGCGACGAATTTGGCCTCACGCGCACGAGTTTCTTCGGCATGGTGCCAGTACAAAGTGAGGTACAGGCGGGCTTTAGCCTGCGGAAGAAGCTCGACCTGCGGGCCGTGCACACGGTACTGATCGGCCAGTTTTCGCAGCTACAACCCACGGTAGCGGGCGTGAATACCCCCGACAACGGCTACAAGACCGTTTCGATGGGGGCCATTCGTTTGCAGGCCAGTATCAAGGATAAGTTCTGGGTGTACGGCGGCGGGCTGGGCATCACCGAGTCCAACGAGACCTTTTTTACGCCGCAGCCTTTTCTGTGGGGCGGGGCCGCCCGGATGCGGGTCTTTGGCCTGCAGTCGCAGATCATGTATGGGTCCATCATCGCTTACAATCAAAAACTTCGGGTCATTCCCATTTTGGGGGTCAACAAGCGCCTCAACCGCCACTGGCGGGCTACGGCTTTGCTTCCCTTCATGGCCGATGTCAATTACAAGGTCAACAACTGGTTTAACCTCGACATGATGGCGGGCGTGAACGGCTACAGCGGTGGTTTTCAACTCCAGACGGCCGAGGAAAAACTACTGCGCCGCCAAAACTACCAGCACATCAAGCTCGGTATCGCGGCCAACGCCCACCTTTTTACCGTACTGAACGTCTCGCTGGAAGCCGGTATGACGGGCTTCCGCACGCTGCGGACCTTCAATTCGGCCCGCGAAAACCTCACGTCCTACTCGCCGAATCCTACACCCTACGTCGGAGCCAGCGTGCGCTACATTACCAGTCGCTCGAGTCTTACCTCCCGCTTTACCAAAAAAATGGGTATTGGCGACAAGGGCATCAACTGGTAGGTACTTTGCCTGGGATAAAGTACCTTGCCGTTATTGGATGAAACCAAGAATCGTCCTTTTTTTTGCGGACTATTGAGCCAATGGAAAACAAAGGTACTTTCAAGGGGTACTTTGTGACAATTGATTTATAAAATTTTATATTATTGAAATTATAGTTTGATAAATTTTGAATTAAAGATAATATAATCTAGTATTCAAAATTATATTTCGTTTCACTCTTTCGAGAAGACTTGTTTTTGTACTTCTTTTCGTAGCAATTTTGCACCATCAAAATGATGACTAAATACAGCTATGAAAAAACAAACACTCCTTCTTTGCGCGGCCCTGATGGCCCTATTGACTAGTACCTTTTCCTACGCCCACAACCACGGATCGACACCCAAGAGCGTAACCGTGCGGGTGATTTCACTACCTACCAACCGGATGGTCGTTACTACGCAAATGGTCTCGACCGAAGCCGTCACCATCGAGCTCCTGGACGAAACCGGACGCCCGCTGCACTTCCAAAAAGTAAGAAAACAACCGGCCTTCGCGCAGTCGTATAACCTGAGCCGCCTGCCTGACGGCAAGTACCTGGTGCGGGTTTCTAACGCCGACTACCACTACACCATTCCTGTACAAGTGACGAAAGGCGTAGCGGAAGTAAAGAAAAATGAGGCCGAGGAAATTCAGCGCCCTCAGGTGCAGGTTGCCAACGGCAAAGTGGACGTATGGAGCCGGGTACCGGTGTCCTCGTCGGTAGCCGTAAAAATCTTTGATGCCCAGCAGAACCTGCTTTTCTCGGAAGTAGCTACGGTGGAAAATGGTATTTTCAGCCAGCGCTACAACCTCAGCGACCTGGAGCAGGGCGCCTACGTACTCACCCTCACGACCCGCGAGCAAACCTTCACCGAAGAGTTGCAACTGACGCGCTAAGAAGGTACTTCATCATCAACGCCCCCGGACGGAGCCTCTCCAGCAGAGACTTCGTCCGGTTTTTTTTATCGAGGGGTACTTTAAGGTACTTATTCAAAGAGCAGCGTGATGAGCTCGGCCACGCAGGCGGGCTTGTCGCTGCCTTCCAGCTCAAAGGTAGCCAGGGCCGTGGCCCGGATGCCCGCAGGTACCTGCTCCTCCACCTCGGTCAGGATCAGGTGCAAGCGTACCCGGCTGCCCGCCGGGACGGGGGCCGTAAAACGTACCTTGTTGGCCCCGTAGTTGACGCCCATCTTCACCGACTCGATGCGGTAGAGTTCGGCCATGAGCTTGGGGGCGAGCGAGAGCGTGAGAAAGCCGTGCGCGATGGTGGTTTTAAAGGGCGAGTAGCGCGCCGCTTTTTCCGGGTCCACGTGAATCCACTGGTGGTCGCCGGTGGCCTGGGCGAAGGCGTTGATTTGCTCCTGGGAGATAGTCACCCACGGGCTGACGCCAATTTCCTGACCCAGCTGGGCCTGAAAGTCGGCAAGGGTTGAAAATGTTTTCATACAAAAAACACGGCTATTGAATGGTAAACAAGAGTTGGCAAGTACCCGGATTGATGCTTAGTCCACGACCACAATGGCTTTGCCCACGACCTGGCGCTCCAGCATGGCGCGCAGGGCCAGCGGTGCTTCGGCCAGCGGGTAGGTACCATGAAGATGCGGCCGAAGCTTTCCCTGCGCAATCCAGGTGAGCAGTTCCTGAAAGTTCTGGAGGTTTTCCTGGGGTTCTTTTTGGGCAAAAGTACCCCAAAACACGCCGATCAGCTGAGCCCCTTTTAGCAAAATGAGATTGAGCGGAATCTTAGGGATTTCGCCTGCCGCGAACCCTACTACCAGGTACCTGCCCTTCCAGGCGATGGACCGCAGAGCAGGCTCCGTATAGAGATCTCCCACGGGATCGTACACCACATCCACGCCCCGGCCGCTGGTAATTTCCTTGAGGCGCTCACGCAGGTCTTCGCTGGCGTAGTTGATCGTCTCGCTGGCTCCCAGGCTACGGCATACGGCCAGTTTTTCGTCCGTGGAGGCGGCCGCGATTACCCGTGCGCCCATCAGTACCCCCAGCTGCAGGGCGGCCAGCCCCACGCCTCCGGCGGCGCCCAACACCAGCAGCGTTTCGCCCGGCTGGAGCTGGGCGCGGTTTTTCAGGGCGTGGTAGGAAGTACCGTAGGTGTACATGAGGCCCGCGGCCGTCACGAAATCCAGGCCCGGTGGCATGGGGAGCGTGGTGGCGGCATCGGCCACCACTTGCTCGGCAAAACCGCCCCAGCCCGTCAGGGAAAGTACCCGGTCGCCCGGCTTAAGGTACTTGACGCCTTCGCCTACCTCCCGTACCAGGCCAGCCACTTCGCCACCGGGCGAGAAGGGCAGCGGGGGGTTGAACTGGTACTTGTTCTGGATCAGGAGCGTGTCAGGAAAATTAACCCCACAGGCTTTGACGTCAATCAGGACCTGATGGGCCTCCGGGCGGGGCGAGGGTACTTCTTCCAAAATGAGGTCCTCCGGCGGTCCGAAGGTTTTGCACAAAATAGCTTTCATGGATAAGGGTTTTTAGGTAGTGTACGTATAAAAAAAGGAAAAGTACCCTGGTTTAGAGCCTGCCGCGCTCCAGGGCGCGCTCGGCCGTGGACGAGAGCGACTGGATTCCCAGCAGAAGCCCCGCAAAGCGCTTGTCCTGCGTGAGGCCCTTCTTCCAGCGGGCGTAGATCTGCTGCATCACCACCGAATTCTTGAAGAGGCCAAATACGTAGTAGTACAGGATGGCCGATAAGTCGCGGCCACTGCGCTCGGCGTAGCGGTCGGCAAATGCCTGGCGGGTGAGGTTGCCCGGCAGCCAGGTGAGGTTAAAACTTTTCTCAAAGGGGCCATCACCCGCCTCGGCCCAGTAGGAGAGCGCGGTACCTACGTCCATGAGGGGATCACCCACGGTACACATTTCCCAGTCGAGGACGGCCCGGAGGTCGGTGAGGTCGGCGGGGTTCAGGACCAGGTTATCGTACTTGTAGTCGTTGTGCAGCAGGGTAGGGGTGTTTTCGGCGGGCATGGCTTTCACAAGCCACTGGTACAGCCGCTCAATGGCGGGGAGGTCGTCGGTTTGGGCGGCCTGGTAGCGCTGGTACCAGCCCTCTACCTGCCGCCGCACGTAGCCTTCGGGTTTGCCTAATTGCAGAAGCCCCGTTTGGTGCAGGTCTAGGCTATGCAAGGCCACCAAGTTGTCGACCAGCGCTTCCGACGCTCCGCGCAGCTGCGCGGGCGATAAGCCCAAGGTCGGAGCCGTGGCCGCCCGCAGAATGAGGCCCGGTACCCGTTCCATGAGGTAGAAGGGCGCGCCGAGTACATGTACATCGTCACAGAAAAGTACCGGGCGGGGTACTTGGGCATAGCCCGCTTGCTGTAGCAGCGTAAGTACCCTATACTCCCGCCCCATGTCGTGGCCACGGCGGATGTGCTCGGCCCCAAAGGGCGGGCGGCGCAGCACGTACCCGCGTTGGTCTTGGGTTTGAAGAAAGTACGTCAGGTTGGAGTAGCCGCCCGGGAACTGCTGCACCGCCACGATGGGCGGTACTTCTGCCTCTGCCAGGTACTTGTTGAGGGCCGTCAGGTTAATTTCTTCACCGGGCCGGACGGGAGCGGCAGTGTCTAAGGGTAGTTGGGTCATAGGTCGTTTTACTTCGTTCGCCGCACATCTAATCCGTAGCCCTTCAGGATGCTTCGCGCCAGGGCCGCTTTATGTACCTCGTCGGCGCCGTCGTAGATGCGGGCGGCCCGCTCGTGGGCGTACCAGTACGCCAGTACCGTGTCGTTGGTGAGGCCCAGCGCGCCGTGGGTCTGGATGGCGCGGTCGAGCACGCGTAGCATCATATTGGCCGTAAAAAACTTGATCGTGGAAATGGCGTCACGGGTGGCGGCCGCACCCTGCTCGTCGATCTGGCGGGCGGTGCGCAGTACCAGCAGGCGAGCGGCGTCGATCTCGGCCCGGCTTTCGGCAATAAAACCCTGGATCAGTTGCTGGTCACCCAGGTAGGTACCTTCGCTTAGCTCCCTTTGGGCGGCGTAGCGGCACATCAGATCGAAGCTGCGCTCGGCGATGCCGATAAAGCGCATGCAATGGTGAATACGGCCCGGACCAAGACGCTCCTGCGCCAACAAAAATCCGGCTCCTTCGGTACCGATGAGGTGCGTTTGGGGTACCCGTACGTTCTCGTAGCGCAGCTCGGCGTGGCTGGCCCAGCCGTCGCCCGCGTGGCCCATGATTGGGATGTTGCGCACCAGCGTGACGCCCGGCGTATCCAGTGGCACCAGGATCTGGCTGGCGCGCCGGTGCGGGGCGGCCTCAGGGTTGGTGACGGCCATCACGATGGCGAAAGCAGCGCCGTCGGCCGAGCTCGTAAACCACTTATGCCCGTTGATGACGTACTCATCACCTTCTTTCACGGCCGTAGTACCCAGCCGGGTGGGATTAGAGCCCGCAAATTCCGGCTCGGTCATGCTGAAGCAGCTGCGGATCTGCCCCGCCATGAGCGGCTGGAGGTACTTTTGCCGCAGCGGCTCCGGCGCGTAGCGGTGTAGCAGCTCCACGTTGCCGATGTCGGGAGCCTGAGTATTGAAGGCGTAGTGGCCAAAGGGGGTAGTAGCCAGTACTTCACTAATTTGCCCAAACTCACAGAGTGTCAGGTTCTGGCCGCCGTCGGCTTCGGGCAGGTGTAGTCCCCAGAGCCCCGCCTTTTGCACGAGCTGCCGCTTTTCCTGTAGAATAGGCTCCACCTGAGAGAAGTTTCCCGTCAGGTACTTGGCCGTCTCCAATGGATAGAGTTCTTTTTCGAGAAATTCTTGAATGCGGGGAATCAGCGTTTGGGTACGCTCGGTGGCAAAAAGGGTTTCCATAAGAAGCGGCTACTGTTATGCTTGCATACGATATGCAAAACCAAAAATAGTACCTTTTTGGTAAATAGTAGCCTTTATGGGGTGCAGAATCAAACTTGCCTAATTAGAATCTCATCTACAAATGTTTGATCGCGTTATCCGCCTTCCTTAGTTTTTAAGCTTTTCAATTTGAGTTACCGTCAAACCCGTGAACTCGCTAATCACTTCCGTAGGTACTCCCTTTTGTAGCATATTTCGGGCTACTTCTACTATTCCCTCGGCTTTTCCCTTTTCCATTCCTTCCATGAGGCCATCTTCCCTTCCCTCTTCCCAAGCCGTGTCCAGCGAATTTTTCAAGTCACGGTAGTACTTCAGACTGTCCTCGTAGGAGCGCACCTGCTCGGGCGTGAAGCGCGCAATCTCGGCCGTCTCGAAGAGCTTCTCAAATATCTGCTCCCGCAGCCGGTCCGGAATGCGGTCCAGTCGGTTGAGGTTGCGCAGTACGTAGAGCCACTTCTCAAAGCGATTTTCCAGCTCCTCGACGCTCTTGTTGAACTTGGGCATCTCCAGGTAGATGAACGTCAATTTATCGTAGAAGACCTGCTTGCTCTGCTGGTCGGTGAGCTTGACGTCGTAGCGGTACTTCTGGGGCTGGGCCTTGTCCTCCTCAAACACAAAATCCAGGATGGCTACGGTGTAGACGGCCTGGAGTTCATAATTCCAGTCAGCCCTTTTAGCCTGCTCCCGAATGGGGAAGGTCGAATAGTAGACCGTGCGGTCCTTGAAGAAGTTCTGCTTGGTTTTTTGCAGCTCGACAATAAACTTTTCGCCTCGTTCATTTTCACAGTATATATCGAAGATGGCCTTGCGGTCGGTTTCGGAGGTACTTAGGTTTTCGTTTTTAAGGTAGGTTAGGGTGGTGATGGTCCCTTGTTCTTCACGTAGGAGCTCGTTGAGGAAGTCGCGCAGCAGGTCTTTATTGGGTTCTTCGCCGAAGAGGCGCTTAAAGCCGTAGTCAGTAAAAGGATTGATGTATTTCTCCGCGAATTCTGCCATAGTATGCTCTCGTTTGAAGCAAAGATACATTTTTTAGCTCCATCTATGTAGGAGTAGTCAATCCATTTACCAACTGGAGGTACTTCGTTTTCGTAAAAATGCTGACCTTTGCGGGCAAACCATCGAGGAAGCATGACCCTTCATCACGTTTTTGATTCTTTTAATAGCCTGCGCGTATTGGTGGTGGGCGACGTAATGCTCGACTCCTACGTGTGGGGAAAGGTAGAGCGGATTTCTCCCGAAGCGCCCGTGCCCGTAGTGAACGTAGACCGGCGCGAGTACCGTCTCGGCGGGGCGGGCAACGTGCTGCTCAACGTACAGGCGCTGGGGGCCGAGGCCTGTCTCTGCACGGTGATCGGTACCGACGGACCGGGCGATTTGCTGGAGAGCCAGCTTACCGAGCGGGGGCTGAGCTGCGAGGGGGTACTTCGGAGCCCGGCGCGCATGACCACCATCAAGGAGCGCATCATTGCGGGCTCGCAGCAGGTGGTCCGGATCGACACCGAGACCGACCGGCCCATTTCGGACCAAGAGCGCGCGCAGCTGGTCGCCAAGGCTAAGGAGTTAATTCCCACTTGCCAGGTTGTTATTTTTGAAGATTACGACAAAGGGGTACTTAGCCCCGAGGCCATCGCCGAGATTACGGCCTTTGCCAATGCGCACCAGGTACCTACCGTCGTGGATCCTAAGAAGCGCAACTTCCTGGCCTACCAGCATACTACCCTTTTTAAACCCAACCTCAAAGAGCTGCGCGAAGGATTGAAGGTCGATTTCGACGTGGACAAGCCCGAAGAGCTGCGGGCGGTCGTACAGCAGCTCAAAGACACGCTTCGGGTCAGCGGGGCGCTGATCACGCTGTCGGAGCGGGGGGTACTTATTGACCTGGACGGGGAGGTACATCACCTACCGGCGCACATCCGGCGTATTGCCGACGTGTCGGGGGCGGGCGATACCGTCATCAGCATTGCGGCTTGCTGCGTAGCGCTGGGGCTACCGCCGCGTACCATTGCGGGCATCGCCAACCTGGGCGGCGGACTGGTCTGTGAGCGGGTGGGGGTAGTGCCCATTGATAAAGAGCAACTTAAGGCCGAAGCCCTGAAAGAGCCCTGGGAGCTACCCGACCGCCTGCGGCCGCCGGGTAGCTGAAGGTACCTATTTTCCCCACTTGGCTATGAGCGCATCGAAAAGCTCCTGCAAAAAGAGCGTGCGCTTCCCAGCCCCGCCTTGGCCGATGGCGTGCTCACCTACCTGCACAATGGGCATAACCCACTTGGTAGTACTGGTGGTAAAGGCTTCGTCGGCGTGCAGCAGCTCGTCGTACAGCACTGGGCGTACCTGCACCTCAAAATGCGGCGCGGCCAGCTCCATGACCGTCCGGCGCGTAATGCCGTGCAGCACGTGGCGGTCGGGCGTGATGAGGGTGTCACCTTTAAAAAGGAACACGTTGCTGCGCGTGAGCTCGCTGATCTCGCCTTTTTTATGGAAAAGTAAATCAGCCGCCTGCTGGCGCTTCATTTCGTCGGCCATCAGTACCATATGGACGTAGTTGGTGCTTTTGATTTCCGGCAAATCGCGCACATACTCGTAGGGAAGTACCTTGATGCCTTGAAGGCGACCGGCGGGGTTATCCACCGGAAGCGGCTCCGTCCGGATCAGGAAGTTGGGCTGCACCACCTGCACACTGTCCGGCGCGTAGCCGCCCGTGAGCACAAACCGAAAGGCCACCTCCGCCTGGCCCGATAGCTGGTGGAGCTCCGTCAGGATGGCGGCCGTTTCGGCCTGGCTGAGTGGAAGGGGTAGTTTGAGCAGCCGCGCCGAGTTGGCAAAGCGCTGCCAGTAATCGTCCCAGCGGAAAGGTACCCCGTTGTAGGTCCGGAAGTAGTCGAACAGGGCGTAGCCGCGCAGCAGGCCCAGGTCGTTGCTTTGGAACAGGGGCGTATCCAGCGGAGCTATCTGGCCGTTGAAATAGAGGTGGTAAGACATGCGATCGTTTGGTTTTTTACGGAAAAATCGAGTATTCGGGGGGCCTGGCAAAGTACCCGCTCAGGTACTTCCAATGGGGCTTCAGGGCTTTTTGTGGCGGAGCATCCATTCATAAATGTCGTAGGTACCCTGTTGTTCGTAGAGCCACTGGATATAGTGCCCTTCGTTTTTCAGGGTGGTGAGCCGGATGTTACCCTGGCATTGGCGGAGCGCGGCTACTTTGCTTTGCGTTTCGGCCACCAAAGGTACCTGCTCGTCGTTGGTGCCGTGGAAGGTCCAAATGGGCACGTGGCGAAGGCTACAAAGCCGGGTGGTGTCGCTGTTCCAGGCGCACAAAGGTACCAGGGCGGCAAAACGATCCGGATAGTCCTTGGCCACGTCAAAAGTACCCCCGCCGCCCATGCTGATGCCGGTGAGGTAAACGCGGCTGGTATCGACGGGGTACTTGGCGATCAATTCTTCATAGAGCGGCTCAAGCCAGTTGTCGGTAGACCACAGTTTCCCCGCCGGGCACTGGGGTGATGCAATGATGAACTCAAAGTCGCGGCCCTGTTCGATCAGGTACGGCAAGCCGTAGGTTTTGAGCTTGGTAAGATCTTGTCCCCGTTGGGAGCTTCCGTGCAGGTAGATGATCAAGGGGTACTTCTGGCCCGGCTTTGTTTCTTTTTTAGGTACGTATAGCAGGTACTTGTAAGCGGCCTTTTCCTTGCTTTGGGCGGATGCAAACCAGGGCGCGGCGAACAGAAGAAAAAGAAGGCAGCAATAATAAATAGTATTTTTCATGGAAACAAAAGGTGCTTAGGATTAGCCGAGGGCCTGTGGTTCAAATATAGCATAAAAGCCGTATTCCTAAGCTACCGGCCTCAAGCGCGCGCCGTAGCCCTTACTCAGGAGCAGTTTGTATCTTCTTTTTTCGATGCAATTCTGCTACTTTGCACACCTTTGTAAAAAAATGAAGGGCCATTTTTAAAACCCTTCCTTTCTACAAGCAGTTGATAAGAGCCGAAATTACCCTACGAATGAGTACACCCGAACAATGGCTGCAAGCCCTACAGACCGATATTGACCAAAATGCCTACGGCGCCTATCCGGCCGAATTGTACGAGCCCATCCGCTACATCATGTCGCTCAGCGGAAAGCGCCTGCGGCCCCTGATGACCCTCATGGCGGCCTCGCTTTACACCGACGATTGGTCCAAAGCCCTCAAACCCGCCCAGGCTGTGGAGGTATTTCACAACTTCACGCTGATGCACGACGACATCATGGACTGCGCCCCGCTGCGGCGGGGGAAGCCCACGGTACACGCCCGCTGGAATACCAACACGGCCATTCTTTCCGGCGACGTGATGCTTATCAAAGCCTACGACCTGCTGCTGACCGTGGATAGCAACCGCCTGCGCTCAATCCTGGTTCGCTTTAACCAAACGGCCACGGAAGTGTGCGAAGGCCAGCAGCTGGACATGAATTTTGAAACCCGCTGGGACGTGTCGGAAGAAGAGTACCTCAACATGATTCGGCTCAAAACGTCCGTACTGTTGGGCTTTGCCCTGGAGCTGGGGGGGATGGTCGGTGGGGCGGACGAGGACGCCACGCGGCTACTTTTTGAAGCGGGGGTGAGTATGGGAATCGGCTTCCAACTCAAAGATGACCTACTGGACGTTTACGGCGACCCGGCCAAGTTTGGCAAGCAGGTAGGTGGCGACATCATGGCCAACAAAAAAACCTTTCTGCTCATCGAAGCGCTGGAGCGCGCTCGCGGAAAGGCCCGCGCCGACCTGGACTACTGGCTGGCGGCAGACACCTTCGATAAGGAGGAGAAGGTTCAGGCCGTGACGGCCATCTACGACGCACTCGGGATTCGCACGCTCACGGAGCAAAAAATCGACGAGTACTTTTCGCGCGGGTTTGACTGCCTGGGGCGCGTAGCCGCGGACCCCACCCGCAAAGCACCGTTGCTGGGTTTTGTGCGCCAGCTCGTGGAGCGCGAGCAATAAACCCGCCAAATTGGGACGAAAAAAAATAAAAACGTTTCTTTGTAGGTACTCCGCGGGGGCGAGTTGTTGGTTCCGGCGGGTCCATTTGGCAAGTACCCATTTTACGTCCCTCTCTCATGTCTATTACCCTTATTCTGATTATCATTACCGTAGCCATCAGTTGGTACGCCTGGAACAACCCGTCGTTGCTGGACAAATGGATGCTGAATCCCTACCGCGTCATCCAAAAAAAAGAATACTACCGCTTTATTACGTCGGGCTTTATTCACGCCGACTTCGGGCACCTGCTTTTCAACATGCTCAGCCTTTGGTTTGTGGGGGAGGGTATCGAGCGGCTGTTTGGAATGCTCTTTGGCCCCGACGGGCGCTTTTACTACCTATTTCTGTACATCGTAGGCATCATTGTCTCGGACATTCCGACCTTCATCAAGCACCGCAAAAACGCCAAGTATAATTCTCTGGGTGCTTCGGGTGGCGTGTCGGCGGTACTTTTCGCGGCTATTCTGTACGCGCCTTTGCTGCAGGTATGTTTATACTTTGCCATCTGTATGCCCGGTTTTATTTTCGGTTTGCTTTTCCTGGGATACTCGTTTTACGAGTCGCGACGGGGGCGGGGGTACGTCAACCACGACGCCCACATGTACGGGGCTATTTTCGGTATGTTGTTTATGGCAGTGGTCTACCCGGCTTCGGTACCTGGCTTTGTGGAGCAAATCGGTAGTTGGCGTCTTTTTTAATTCTCCATGCTGAGGCTTCTGCGGCAACCGTACCCTTTTTCAGACTCCCCCCGGCGCGACTTCCTGTTTTCGCTGGGGGTAGGTACTTTTGTTACGCTTTTTCTGTACGCTTTTCAGCCCTTTGGGCTGGCCCAATGGCGAAGTGGGCAAAAAGGATGGGTGTTGGTCGGGTACGGGTTGGTTACCTTCACCATGATGCTTTTCCTGTACTTTGTGCTGAAACGAATCTGGTTGCGGCGCGTTTTTCGGGAAGACAACCATACCGTGGGCCGCGAAATCCTGCAGGTACTGGCGGTTTTAACCCTTATTACGATCGGGAACTACGGGTACTCTTGGGCTATCTTTAGGGGAACCACCGGCTCCCATACCGAGGAGTTTGCGCGGGTAATGGGCTATACGCTGCTCATTGGCATTTTCCCCACGGCCGCTTCGGTCTTTTTTAATTATATCTACCAGCTCAAAAAATACAGCCATCCGCCCCAAGTACCTCAGCGCGCGGAAAGTATCCCGCAAGCCCAGCAGGAGCCGCTGCGGCTAGTGGCCGAAAACGGAAAAGATAGCCTGGCCCTATTGCCGGAAGCGTTGCTGTACATCGAGGCGGCGGACAATTACTGTGAAGTTGTTTTTGAGCAGTCGGGCCAGCTCCGCCGGGAACTAGTGCGCAGCAGCCTCAGCCGATTGGAAACACAAATTTTCTCGGATCAGCTGTTGCGCTGCCATCGTTCCTACCTGGTCAATCTGGGCCGGGTGGTGAAGGTAACGGGCAACGCGCAGGGCTATAAGCTCCACCTGGATGCCGGAGGGGCCATTCCGGTAGCGAGGCGCTACAACGGGGCGATTGTGGATCGGCTAAAAAGCGAGTCGATAGGTACCTAAAAGTACCTAAGCTAACTCCGCCAGGACGGTCACACTGCCTACCGTTTTATCCCCCAGCTTCACCTTGATGTCCGCGTCGAGCGGCACGAACACATCCACCCGGGAGCCAAACTTGATGAAGCCCATTTCGCTGCTTTGCTCCACGGGCTGCCCTTCTTTGACGTACCAGCGAATACGCCGGGCCACGGCGCCCGCGATTTGCCGGAACAGAATATCGACGCCCTGGGCGGTACGAATCACGATGGTGGTACGTTCGTTGTCGGTACTGGACTTGGGATGCCAGGCTACCAGGTACAAGCCGGGGTGGTACTTGAAGTACTGCACCACGCCGCTGACGGGCGTCCAGTTGACGTGTACATTGAGTGGCGACATGAAGATGCTGATCTGGCGGCGCGGGCCCTGAAAGTACTCCGATTCTACGGCTTCCTCAATCACCACTACCTTCCCATCGCAGGGAGCGATGATTTGCCGTTCATCTTGGGAAATGACGCGCTTCGGATGCCGGAAAAACTGCACGATCAGCACAAAGAAAAGAACGCTAACCAGCAGCAAAAGCCCGTGTAGCCAGCCTAGTTCGGGCGTGAGCGAGCGCACGCCCCAGTTAATGAGCAGGAGCAAAAGGGCGGTGCCGCCGATGATGGTATAGCCTTCTTTGTGAATCGTCATGGGAAGTACAATGGGTTCGAGGTCGTAAAAATACGAATATTGGCTAATTATGGAAACCTCAAATTCCACGGAGTTAGTGTAGAGGCGGGAATCGAAGGGAGGTCCGGAGCAAAAAGAACGGAATCCGGGGGTACTTGGTAGCCGGGAAATGAAAAACCCCTGCCCATCCGAAACGGATAAGGCAAGGGTTTCGTGGCTTCATGGCCAGGTACTTTATTCGATCACGACGCACTGGCCGCTCTCTACGTCTTGCTCTACTTTTTTAAACTTCACGTCGCGCAGTACGCGCCCGTCGCGGTACTGTACGGTTACCTTCTGGTTGCGGTCGGCAATTTTGATGGCGCGTACCGGTTCTTTTCGTACCGTCGACTCCATCTGCCGGGCGTACTCGTCGGGTCCGGCTCCGTTTTCGGCGGCGTAGTCCTCTTCGCGGTTGGTTTGCAGAACGGGCGCGGGCTCCCGGCGGCGTACGGGTGGCTGTACCTGCTCGGGCGCGGCTTGCTCCTGCGGAATGTCGGCCTTCATCAGGAAGGCGATCATGTCAAAGTTTACTTTACTAAGGAAACGCTTGAAGAGCTCCACCGACTCAAACTTGTAGATCAGCAGCGGGTCCTTCTGTTCAAAAACGGCGTTTTGTACCGACTGTTTGAGGTCGTCCATTTCGCGCAGGTGCTCCTTCCATTCCTGGTCGATAAGCGAAAGAACGATGGCCTTTTCCATTTCGCGGATAATCTCGCGGCCCTCGGTGTCGATGGCCTTCTTGAGATTCACCACAACCCCGGCTTGCCGAAGTCCGTCCGAAAACGGAATCATGATTTCGGTGATGGTAGCGCCCCGCTCCGTGTAAATGGATTTGAGGATCGGCAGTGCTTTTTGGGCTATGGCCGCATTTTTGGCCTGGTAATGTTTCTCCGCGGCTGTATACAAGCGTTGAGCCCGCTCGGTATCCTTGAGGCGACCGTACTCGTCGGTACTGAAAGGTACTTCCATCCCCAGCGTGGTGAGCGTAGCCAGTTCCAGTTCGTCGTAGCTGCCGGAGGTATTGGCCGTTATCTCTTCGCAAACGTCGTATAGATTGTTGGCAATATCGACGGCCAGGCGGTCGCCGAAGAGCGCGTTCCGGCGACGGCGGTAAATGGCGTCGCGCTGGTAATTCATCACGTCGTCATATTCGAGCAGACGCTTCCGAATACCGAAGTTGTTTTCCTCTACCTTCTTCTGGGCCCGCTCAATGGACTTGGTAATCATGCTGTGCTGAATAACCTCGCCTTCTTCCAGCCCCATCCGATCCATGACCTTGGCCATGCGGTCGGAGCCGAAGAGTCGCATGAGGCTATCTTCCAGCGATACGAAAAACTGCGTAGAACCAGGATCACCCTGGCGGCCGGCGCGTCCGCGGAGCTGGCGGTCTACCCGGCGGCTTTCGTGGCGCTCGGTACCTACGATGGCAAGTCCACCCGCAGCTTTGGAGTCGGGCGTTAGCTTGATGTCAGTACCCCGGCCGGCCATGTTGGTGGCGATAGTGACGGTACCCGGCTTGCCCGCCTCGGCTACCACTTCGGCCTCACGCTGGTGCTGCTTGGCGTTTAGCACCTGATGAGGTATTTTGCGCAGAGTTAGCATCCGGCTGATGATCTCAGAGTTTTCAACGGAGGTAGTACCTACCAGTACCGGGCGGCCCTTCTGCACCAGGTCTACGATCTCGTCGGCCACGGCGTTATACTTTTCCCGCACCGAGCGGTACACTTTATCTTCCTCGTCGCGGCGGCTGATGGCCACGTTCGTGGGGATGGATACCACATCCAGTTTATAGATTTGCCAAAACTCGCCCGCTTCGGTTTCGGCGGTACCGGTCATCCCGGCCAGTTTGTGGTACATCCGGAAGTAGTTCTGGAGCGTTACGGTGGCGTAAGTTTGGGTGGCGTCTTCTACCTTGACGTTCTCCTTGGCCTCAATGGCCTGGTGCAGGCCGTCCGAGTACCGCCGACCATCCATGATCCGGCCCGTTTGCTCATCTACGATCTTCACTTTACCGTCCATAAGTACGTACTCTACGTCCTTCTCAAAAAGCGTGTAGGCTTTCAGCAGCTGATTGACCGTGTGAATCCGGGCCGTTTTGACGGAGTAATCGCGAATAAGGGCTTCTTTTTTCAAAATACGCTCCTGCTCGTTGAGGGACGTATCCTTCTCAATGGCGTTGAGATCAATGGCAATATCGGGCAGAATAAAGAAATTGGTTTCTTCGGATTCTCCCGTCAGGAAGTCAATACCTTTTTCGGTCAATTCAATGCTATTGTGCCGTTCGTCGATGGTAAAGTACAGCGGCGCGTCGGCTTCGGGCATGAGCTTCTGATTCTCGGCCAGGTAGATGCTCTCGGTTTCCTGCATCAGCGCTTTCATGCCCGACTCGCTCAGAAACTTGATGAGGGGCTTGTACTTGGGCATACCGCGAAAAACGCGGAAGAGGGCTAAGCCACCCTCCTTTTTGTTCCCGGCAGCAATTTTGCGCTTGGCGTCGTTGAGCAAGTCCATCGCCAACTTTTTCTGGGCCTCCACGATCCGGCTTACCCTGGGTTTTAGCTCCAAGAAATCCTGCTCGTCGCCGCGGGGTACGGGCCCACTGATGATGAGCGGCGTACGGGCGTCGTCGATCAGAACGGAGTCTACCTCATCCACCATCGCGAAGTGGTGCTTGCGCTGTACCAGCTCCTCCACGCCACGCGACATATTATCGCGGAGGTAGTCGAAGCCAAATTCGTTGTTGGTACCATAGGTAAGGTCGGCCTTGTAGGCATTACGACGAGCCGTGGTATTGGGCTGGTGCAGGTCGATGCAGTCGACGCTGAGTCCGTGAAACTCAAAGAGGGGCGCATTCCACTCGGCATCGCGTTTGGCCAGGTAGTCGTTTACGGTGACGATGTGCACGCCTCGGCCCGCCAGCGCGTTGAGAAAGGCCGGAAGAGTAGCCACCAGCGTTTTTCCTTCCCCGGTAGCCATCTCGGCAATTTTACCCTGGTGAAGTACCACCCCGCCAATAAGCTGCACATCATAGTGGACCATCTCCCATTTTACCGGATTTCCGATGACGTTCCAGGTGTTGCTCCAAAAGGCTTTATTTCCGTTAAGAGTTACGTTTGACTTACGGGTGGCAATCTCCCGGTCAAAGTAGGTAGCTGTTACTTCCAGGCTTTCATTTTCTTTAAACCGACGGGCGGTTTCTTTGACTACGGCAAAAGCTACCGGCAAAATATCCAGCAGTACTTTTTCCAGCTCTTTGTTTCGATCCTCTTCGAGGGTATCAATTTGCTTAAAAATGGTTTCTTTCGCATCAACATCCGCCTCGTCTTCGGCCTGCTGGTGTAACTGCTTGATTTTCTCGTCGATGGGAGATAGTTCCTTAGCAATGTGCGCTCTCAGTTCGTCCGATTTGGCCCGCAACTCGTCGTGGGTCAAAGAAGCCAGCAGCTCGTACTCCGCGTTAACTTTCCCTACGTAGGGAAGCAATTCCTTCAAATCCCGCTCCGACTTGGTGCCGAACAGCTTCGCGAATAATTTTATCATGGTATGTGTTTGATCGTTAAAAGCCTTAGATAAGACAGTTGATTTTGTTGGAGGTTAAATCACCAAGGGCAACGTTCACACCAACTCATTTGGTGAGCACCTGCCCTACTTTAATTTAAAGCGTATAAAGATCAGGCCTTTCCTTACTCAAAATGCCAGATTGTCAGTTGATGGTACCTTCCTGACTGCAAAGTTAATTTTTTGCCCCTAGTTTAGTAACAAGATTTAAATAATAGTAGTGCGGAATGGTAAGAATGGCCGAATGAGGGGTTTCTCAAAGTACCCTGGACTCGAAATTTATCGCTTAGAAAATACAGAATCGTAGTATCTTGGGGGTTTCAAAAGGCACCCTCATGAAAAAAATCTACAACAACCTTACCTTTCGCGTATTAACGGCCATCCTACTCGGAATCCTGTTGGGGCATTTTGCACCAAGTACGGCCGCCCAGATGAAGCCCCTGGGCGACGTATTCATCAACATGATCAAGATGGTGATTGCACCCATTATATTCCTGACCATTGTGCTAGGAATTAGTAACATGGGCGACCTCAAAAAGGTAGGCCGTGTGGGGGGGAAAGCGTTGTTGTACTTTGAAATCATCACAACCATCGCCTTGGTCATCGGCCTGGTGGTGGCCAATCTGATCCGGCCGGGCGACGGGGTCGTTACGACGGGGCTCGCTACCAGTGGCTCGGCCGAGGCCGTAAGCCGCTACGCCCAGCAGAGCGCCGAGATGGACTGGATGGATTTCTTCATGCACGTGGTACCCAGCAACGCGGTGGGGGCTTTTGCCGAGGGGGACATCCTGCAAGTACTGGTCTTCTCGGTTCTTTTTGGCATGGGGCTCACACGGATGGGCAGTAGCGGGCAGAGCCTCATTCGTGCCTTCGACCGCCTTTCCAAAGTCTTTTTCAATATTTTGAATATCGTCATGAAGCTGGCTCCCATCGGGGCCTTTGGTGGGATGGCCTATACCATAGGTACCTACGGTCTGGCGGCGTTACTACCACTGGGCAAGCTCATGATAACGGTCTATGTTACCATGTTTTTATTCATTTTTGTGGTACTTAACCTGGTACTTCGCTACTATAAGATCAGCCTCTGGCAGCTTTTAAAGTACATCAAAGAGGAGCTCCTGATTGTATTGGGTACTTCCTCGTCGGAGTCGGTGCTGCCGCTGATCATGGACAAGCTCGAGCATCTGGGCTGTTCGCGCTCAGTGGTAGGGCTGGTAATTCCGGCCGGGTACTCTTTCAACCTAGACGGCACGACCATCTACCTATCCATGGCGGTGGTCTTTTTGGCGCAGGTATTTCAGGTAGACTTGACCCTGGCGCAGGAACTGACCATACTGGGTATCCTGATGGTAACTTCAAAGGGAGCGGCGGGCGTGACGGGGAGTGGATTTATTGTCCTGGCCTCCACGCTGACGGCCGTCAAGGTTATCCCCCTGGAAGGCCTGGCGCTCCTATTGGGCGTCGACCGCTTCATGTCCGAGGCACGTGCCATTACCAATACCATTGGCAATACCGTGGCGACGGTATGGCTGGCTCGCAACGAAAACGAGCTGGACATGAAGCGTCTTCGGCAAGTGTTTAATAAAGAAGAAATAGATCCGCTGGCAAACTATGACTATTAATGACCTTGATCCCCGTGAGCGCCCCTACGTACTGGGCGCGCGCCTGGCTATATTCTTGTACATACTACCCATGCTGCTCCTGGCCTACCAGGTAATCCAGCTGCCTTTATGGGCTCTTTACCTGTTGCCCTTGCCCTACTTTCTGGTGACGGGCTACTGCTACCTGAAGCTTAGTGAAGAAGGGCGTTTGTTCATTCGACCGCTGTCCCTGGCCCTGACATTGGTGATGCACATAGCCATCTGCTATTACATCTTTGGCCGGTAGAAAGCAGGGGCTTAACTACCCCTAAAAAAGCCCTTTCTTCCCCGGCTCGGGCCGTTTATCCAAAATCTAAACAACTACTTGGCAATGCATAGTACCTTTGATACATCAAATCAAAGAAAAAAACGCAAAGCCATGAAAAATAATAGATTATTTCGCAACGTAGATCAAAAAGTAATAGGGGGAGTAGCGGCGGGATTGGCCGACTACTTTGCACTGGATGTCGTCCTGGTTCGGGTACTGTTTGTGCTGGCCTTCTTCGTCCCCATCCCCTTTCACGTTTTACTGTTCTACATTATTTTGTGGATCGTAATGCCTAGCAACAAGCGGGTACAGGAAACAAACTGGAACGCCAACAGCTAGCGGGCTCCCTGCCCAAGTACCTGGTGTAACAAGCCGTCCCGTGGGAACAAGCCCGGGGCGGTTTTTTGTTTTAAAAATTAATGGTACTTTTACAAATGGTATGCCTGCATACTACCTTCAAAGCAAACTTGAACCAATAACCTAACCAAGCCTTATGAACGCATACATAGTAGCGGGCTACCGCAGTGCGGTGGGCAAAGCCCCCAGGGGCGGCTTTCGCTTTACGCGCCCCGATGACCTGGGAGCCGACGTGATCAAATACATGATGGCCCAAGTACCCCAACTGGACCCCACCCGGGTGGATGACGTAATTGTGGGGAACGCGGTACCCGAGGCAGAGCAGGGTATGCAGATGGGGCGGTTCGTGTCGCTGCTGTCGCTGCCCGAGAACGTGTCCGGCATGACCATCAACCGCTACTGCGGCTCGGGTGTGGAGGCGATTGCCATTGCAGCCGCCAAGATTAGTGCCGGCATGGGTGAGTGCATCATTGCCGGAGGAACGGAGTCGATGTCGCTAGTACCAGTGATGGGCTGGAAAACGGCCCTCAATTACGAAATAGCTCACTCAAACCCCGACTATTACCTCAGCATGGGCCTGACGGCCGAGCAGGTAGCCAAGGACTACAAGGTGAGCCGCGAAGATCAGGATGCCTTTGCCTTTGCCTCCCATCAGAAAGCCCTGGCCGCCCAGCAGGAGGGGCGGTTCCGGGAAGATATTGTCCCCATTACGGTAAAGGAGACCTACTTTGATCCCGAATCGGGTAAGAAGAAAACCAAGGAGTACGTGGTAGACCGGGACGAAGGGCCTCGGGCCGATACCACGCCGGAAGCCCTGGCTCGGCTCCGACCGGTATTTGCGGCGGGCGGTAGCGTGACGGCTGGTAATTCTTCCCAAACCTCCGACGGAGCGGCCTTTGTGCTGGTGATGTCGGAGCGGCTGGTCAATGAGCTAGGGTTAAAGCCCGTGGCTCGCATGCTTTCGTACGCTACGGCGGGGGTAGATCCGCGTATTATGGGGATCGGCCCCGTGGCCGCCGTACCTAAAGCCCTGAAACAGGCCGGGCTGAAACTGGGGGATATTGACCAAATAGAACTTAACGAAGCTTTTGCGGCGCAGTCGCTGGCGGTCATGCGCGAGCTAGACATCAATCCGGACATCGTGAACCCAAACGGCGGTGCCATTGCCTTGGGCCATGCGCTGGGGTCTACGGGTGCGCGCCTGTCGGTGCAGCTCTTCAACGAAATGCGCCGCCGAAACCAGAAGTACGGCATGGTAACGGCCTGCGTAGGCGGGGGTCAGGGGGTAGCAGGTATCTACGAGCTACTCAGCTAGGCAAGTCATTTAACGTCCATAGAACTGCCATTTGATAAATCTCCGGGGAAGGTAGAAGTACTTCCTCGGAGATTTTTTACTTTTGGGCTTCACTTTGTACCCTCGCATGGACGTTTCCATCATTATCATTAATTACCGTTGCGCCGATCTGATCATCAATTGCCTGCGTTCGGTGTATGCGTTTACAACGGGCGTAACCTTTGAGGTCATTGTGGTCGATAATGATCCTGAGCAAGGAGCAGGAGCGCAGATCCGGGCTCTTTTTCCCGACGTACGCTGGTTGGATATGGACTATAATGCGGGCTTTGGCCGGGCCAATAACGCGGGAATGGCGCTGGCTCAGGGGCGGTACTTTCTGCTGCTCAACGCAGATACCTTGCTGGTGGATAACGTGATCGGACGGTGCATGAACCGTATGGATCAGCAGCAGGATGTAGCCGCCTGCGGCGCGCTCCAGCACTACCCCGACCTGAGCCCAATGCCCTTTTATACGAGTTTTAACGATTTTCGGAAAACGTTCTTTATTCTACCCCCTAACCGACCCTTTCAAGCCCTGTTGGATTGGCTATTTCCTGAGCCGCGATACGCAGATCCCGAGCAGCACGACTGGTTGGTAGGTGCTTTTGTGTTTGTGCGGAGGGACGTAGTGGCACAGGTCGGCGGCTTCGACGAAGATTTTTTCATGTACGGAGAAGATGTCGAATGGTCGGGGCGCTTAGGGAAAGTAGGTAAACTATGCTATTTCAACGATTGCAAATTCATCCATCTGGAAAATAAAAACCCTTTCCGGCGTACCCATATTTCCTGGATCAACCGTTTTAGTACCCAAATGCAAATCTCCAATTTCGGCTGGATTCGGAAGCAGTACGGGGTGGGAGCCTACCTGGTGCTGATTCTTCACTACCTCTCAATGATTCCGGTCGTTTTTCTCTGGAAAATGGTGATCAACGTCAAGAAGCACGGAAATCCGTTCGCTGAACTTCGTACGCAGGTAATCTACACGAAAAAAACGCGGGTAATTCTAAGGTACTTTTGGAAAACACTCTTTCGCCAGAAAGGCTTTTATAAGATAAAACCCTCAGAAAACATTGATTTATTAACGGCTTCATGAGTATATCCACCAAACGTCGCATTCTGTTTTTTACCCCCTTTGCCACCCGTACCGGTTCAGAGATGATGCTTTTGTACATCCTGCGCCATCTGGATCGTACCCGCTTTGAGGCCGGGCTGGTTAGCTTTGCCAAGGGGGAGCTATTGGAAGATTTACCATCGGATATTCCCGTGTTCATTGCGCCCCGGCAGTTTACCCTTCCGCAAAAAGTAGCCTTTCACCTGGGATTTAACCCAACATTGATGTATCTCCGAAAATTGGCTCGAACCTTTAAGGCTGATCTTTGGTACGTCAATACCATTATGCTGCCCGAAACGATTACCGTAGCTCGTGAATTTTCCATTCCGGTGGTAACTCATTTTCACGAGCTACCCTTAACCTATATTTACCTAAGCGATGTAGATTTTAAGAGCATCGTGGAGTATTCGACGGCACTCATTGGTTGCTCAGGAGTAACCTGTCAGGCTATTCGGGATGCAGGCGGTAAGCGCGTTCACCTGGTTCATGAATTCATTGATGATCAGCAGGTCAAGATAGATTTTGCCGAAATACAAGCCATTCGAAAAGAGTTAGAAATTGCCGAGAACGACTTTGTGTGGGTCATGTCTGGTATGACGTCGGAGCGTAAAGGGTTTGATCTTCTCCCCGACATCGCGTCCCTGCTGGATGACCCCCACGTCCATTTAATTTGGGTAGGTGCCCGGATCAACGATGGGTTGGTTTACTATACGGAGCAGCGCCTTAAAAATTCGACAAGTCGTACTAAAGTTCACCTGGTGGGTAAACAGAAGGAGCGGTATTATAGTTACTTAGGTGCCGGTAATGGTTTTTTACTTACGTCCCGGCAGGACCCTTTTCCGCTGGTCATGATTGAGGCGGCCTTATTGGGCAAACCCATCGCCGCCTTTCCCTCCGGTGGGGTTTCGGAGTTTGTATTAGAAAATATGGGGGCCGTAACGAACGACTTCAGTGTACGCCAACTAGTGGAGGCTATGCATAAGATTAGGCAAGGTACCCTTAAACATAACCCCTCCCAAAGCCGAGAGCGAGCTCGGCAATTTAACATTCAAAACGGCATAGCACAGTGGGAAACTACCCTCGAAAAGTTGTTATAAGCCAGGCTTTCTGTTTATATTGTGGTGCGGACAGAATGATAAGGTAGAATAATAAAAAGGACAAATGCTATTGAAAAGATTTATTTGGTTTCGTTGGACAGCGAAGGTGGCGCTAGTAGCCTTTCTCTTTTTAGGAATGCACCCTTCCCGTGGATTTGATAATGAGGGCCTAACGATCTATTCAGCGCCCCCTAGCGGGGATAAGCAGCGCTATTTAGCCTTGATGATCCTGAATCTAGCCGATGACCCTAACTATGAATTAGAAGTAATTAGACAGGGAGCTTCTACAGGATTAAATTCCATTCTTCTTACTATAGCCTGGGATAAAGTTTATCAACAGTCTCCTACAGGACCTGCCAATTGGGCTCGCTTTGACAACCAGATTAAACTGGCTAAAGATTTGGGCATGAAAGTCGCCATACGTGTGATGGTAGGGCGTGGTTCTCATAATCTAAATGGCTTCTGGGATTTGAAAACACAAAGTGCTCTGGATTACAAGCAAAATCCCATGCTTGAAGTCTATAACACAACCCATTTCAGTTTTTTACATCAGCCATCGGTGGAACTGGCAGCCGATTTTGTCAAGCAAGTGGCAGATCGATACAAGTACTTACTAGCCGACAATAGTTTGCTATTTATGTCAGTAGCCAATAACCCCACGCAGGAGCTGGGGTATCACATGCTAACAATACCCCCCAGTGGTGAATATTCAGAGATGTACCACACCATTTTCGACTATTCTTCATTTTACAAGCAAGGGTTTAGAGAATGGGCTCGGTCAAAGTATAAAAAGCTAATCCGTCTGAACCGCTTGTGGGGTTCAGATTACAAAGCTTTTGAAAATATAGAACCGCCGGTGGCTTACTGGGATCCAAAGGAGTCTTTTTTTGGCCGGAAGGGAAAAGACTGGTACATTTTTCGGCATGAAGCGCTGAAAAAATATAACGACCTATGTATCAAGACAATTAAAGGAGTCGATCCCCGCATTCGATATATCAATGAATTTGGGGCTGTTGTTGACATTGCTAGCGGTATTAGAGGCAGTTTGGCTTTTAAAAATTTAGGTGAGCATACGGATGGTACCAAAGTGAATGATGGACATGGGTACGATCACCATTGGTCAATAGATGTCGTAAGGAGTAACGTCAAGCCAGGGCACTGGGTCATGAATGAAGTATTCTATGCGGATTTCAAACCGGCTTCTGAATATTATCGGCACATAGACGGAAGTTTTCAGAATGGAGCGAACTTAGTAGCCTTTGTCCTTTCTACTCCCCGAGACGTGCAGGCTATGCGCGAAGTCATTGTCAATTCTGTCCAAAAATGGTCACATGTACCCCTAGAACCGGTCTTAGCTCGAGATACTGTAACCTATTTGTTATCCCGTGCTATCGATCGAGGCGCCGAAGAGGTTGCCTATGGTATCTGGAAAAATCTGTCTAACAGCGGAGATGGCACGATTCGTCCAGTACACGTTCAGCTTCAGGAAGACATTCTGAGTGAGGAATACTGGAAAGCGGCGGAGAATACACCACCCTATCTGCAAAACCCTATCCCGATGCGGATCATTGCCATAGACAGAGACTTTAGCTACCGCATTCCGGATAATACATTTGCAGACTACGATGGCGTAATTGTTCGGCTGGAAGTAGCACAGGTACCCGCCTGGATGAAGTACGAAGCCGGTGTATTCAGCGGCAGACCCACTGCCCTGGGTGATCACCGAATCATGGTGAGAGCCATCGACGATGAGGGCGGTTCGTCCGAAGCTTACTTTACGATCCGGGTCGATACGCGCGAAAATGCCAACCAGCCGCCCACCGTGGCCAAGAACTTCCCCAGCCTGGTGGCGGTAGTGAATGAACCTTTCACCTACACCATTCCCAAAGAGGCCTTTGTGGACTCTGACGGTAGCATCACGTCCGTAGAAGTAACGGAGTTGCCTGCCTGGCTGAGGTACCAAAATGGTGTGCTAACAGGGGTGCCTCCTCTGACGGGAGAGTTTCGGACGGGTGTAAAAGCCTACGACGATTTGGGTGCCTTTGTCGAAACTTACCTTACGATCCGGGTAGTAGAGCCGCAGTATTTCAATAATCCACCCTACGTACAATCCACGATACCGGTAAAGTTTGCGAAAGTTAATGAGCCATTCACGTATACGCTGCCTACCAATATCTTTGGCGATAGCGATGGCTATATTTCCTTTATTACCGTGCAGGATTTGCCGGGCTGGATGAGCTTTTCGGACAATACTTTTTCAGGTACCCCTCCCCAGGAAGGACAGTACCGCTTTACCGTACGTGGTTACGATAATGGGGGGCACCACGCCGAAACGCCCTTTATCCTCAATGTCGAAATTCCTCAGCTGACATTCGATCTACTGCGGGCAGGGAAGGCCATCGACCGCCAGCGCATTCAGATCCTGCAACCGGGCGATCTGTTGTCCGTTGATTCGCTGCCTTCCCTACTCAACATTTATGCTTACGGAAATTTTGAGTTCGACCGGCTCAATTTTCAACTCCAGGGTCCTTATCGGCACGAAAGCGCCGCTCCCCGTTTTCCTCATGCCCTTTTTCCCGGCGAACAGGGGTTTGCTCCCTACATAGGTCAGTACACGCTGACGGCCTTTGCGTTTAAGGAAGATTCAATGGTACTGACCAACGAGGTACAGTTCAGCATCATAGCGGGAGACTCAACGGACGTTACGGGTAACCTATCGGCCTGGCAATATTATCCCAATCCTTTCGATGGTGTTTTTAATATAAAACTACCTAACCCCACTACCGCCGCGGACTACGACTTCAGCCTAATCACCGCCCTGGGTCAGCGTATACCTATTTCGCAGGGGAGTATAGCCATGTTTGGTGACGTGGCTATGGTGGATCTCACCAGTCTTAGCTTGTCGGCGGGCGTGTACTATATTCAGGTTGCAGCGGCCGGGGAGGTACTTCAAACCATTAGGGTAGCGAAGTACTAAGCTCGCTAAAACATCGCTTCGCTTATTTCCAATAGTATGCTTGCATAATAGTAAGTGTTGTTCTATATTTGCGTTATGCAAAAATAGTATGCGCGCATACTATGTGTATTCAGTGCTACTTAAACCCGAAAATGGATAAGATCATGGCTACGGAAATAGGAAAGAAATCCTCGCTAAAAGGAGGCGAATTTTTGATCAAAGAAACGGAAGCTTCGCAGGTATTTCTGCCCGAGGAATTCACCGAGGAGCAGCAAATGATTGCCGAAACTTGCCGAGATTTCTTGCGGACGGAGATCTGGCCGAGGCTGGACGAGATTGACCATGCCAAGAGTCCCGAGCTGATCGCTTCGCTGATGGACAAAGCCGGTGAGCTGGGTCTGCTGGGGACAGCCGTGCCCGAGGAATACGGTGGGTTTGGCATGAACTTCAATACCTCCATGCTCGTAGCCGAAACGACCGGTCCCGGTAACTCGTTTTCCGTGGCGCTGTCAGCCCATACGGGCATAGGTACTTTGCCTATTGTGTACTACGGCAACGAGGAGCAAAAAGCCAGGTACCTGCCTAAGCTCGCCACGGGTGAATGGAAAGCTGCCTATTGCCTCACCGAGCCCGACTCCGGCTCTGACGCCAACTCGGGCAAAACTAAAGCCCGACTGAGCGACGACGGAAAGTACTACCTGCTCAACGGGCAAAAAATGTGGATCACCAACGGGGGCTTTGCTGACCTGTTCATCGTGTTTGCCAAGATCGAGGAAAATGGATCTACCGATAAAAACCTGACGGCCTTTTTGGTGGAGAAATCATACAGCGGGATTAGCATGAACGAGCCCGAGCACAAGATGGGCATCAAAGGCTCCGATACACGCCAAATTTTCTTTAACGACTGCCAGGTACCCGTCGAGAACCTGCTTTCGGAGCGGGGCAACGGGTTCAAGATTGCTGTAAATATCCTCAACATCGGCCGCATCAAGCTAGCCGCCGCCACCTTGGGAGGTGCTAAGAAAGTAGCCGAGCAGGCCATTCAATATGCCAACGAACGGAAACAATTCGGAACGGCCATCGCCAATTTTGGCGCGATCAAATACAAACTGGCTGAAATGGCGATCCGGATTTTTGCTTCTGAGTCGGCTGCTTACCGCGCCGGGCAGAACATTGATGACCTGATTGACGACTATAAAAATGCCGGCTTGGGCGACTCGGAAGCCAAACTAAAAGCCCTGGAAGAATTTGCCATCGAGTGTGCCATGATGAAAGTACACAGCTCAGAGGTACTTGACTACGTCGTAGATGAGGGCGTGCAGGTGTACGGCGGGATGGGCTTCTCGGCCGATGCCCCCATGGACCGCGCCTACCGCGACAGCCGCATCAACCGGATTTTTGAAGGTACCAACGAGATCAACCGGCTCCTGACGGTGGACATGCTCCTGAAGCGGGCGCTAAAAGGGCAGCTGGACCTGATGGGACCCGCTATGGCCGTAGCCAAAGAAATTATGTCGATTCCGGATTTCGGTGCCAGCGACGACGAAGTACCTTTCGCCGCCGAAAAGAAGGTGATTAAGAACCTGAAGAAGGCCGTGCTGATGGTAGCCGGGGCCGCCGTGCAGAAGTTCATGATGAAGCTCTCGGAGGAGCAGGAGATCATCCTCGACCTAGCCGATATGGTGATCGAAACCTACGTGGCCGAGTCGGTGCTGCTGCGCGTCGAGAAGCTGATGGGCATTCAAGGAGAGGCGGCGGTAGCTTTGCAAAAAGACATTGCGCTGGTGTACCTGCACGAAGCGGTAGAACGCGTAGGTACGGCGGGCCGCTCGGCCATCACGAGCTTTGCCGAAGGCGACGAGCTGCGGGTGATGCTCATGGGAATCAAGCGCTTTACCAAAATAGAACCCCTTAACCTCAAGAACGCGCGCCGCCGCATTGCCGAGGCGCTGATTGAGCAAAACAGCTACGCGTTCTAGAGTACACAGCCTACCCAAGGTACCTTCCAGAGGGTACCTTGGCGGGGCCGCTTTAAAGATCGTTCGGGCCTGGTGTCCGCGCAACTAAAAACCAATACGACTACTCGGTACTACCGGAAAAGCCGATTCTGTTTATAGGATCGGCTTTTTTATACGGTACCGAAACTTAAACTTCAAGCCGGTGGTTTTTAGAGCAATCGTTCTGGCCGGGAAGGTCCGACCTGGAAGGTCCGTCTGGAAACGAAACGCCTGGTGTGGCTGGCTCACCGTAAACCCAACTCGTTGTTTTCGATGCTACTTCATTCCGTTGATCTACGTACTACCGGGCAATTCCCCGCCCTGCTGCTTGACTACCTGGATCAAAAACCTTCGCTGAAAGAGTTCTACAACGTTTATCCTACCTTAGCCAACGCCCAGGAGCTCATTACACAACGCACCGATTTTCCAATAGAAAAGCGCCGCACGCTGGTGTCGGTGCTGGAAAAGCAGTACGAGGGGCTCGATAAAGTACCTGATTTTTCCGTTTTACTGGACGAGAAAACCTTTACCGTCACCACGGGCCACCAGCTCAACGTCTGTACCGGGCCGCTCTACGTTATTTATAAGATCGTCACGACCATCAACCTGGCGCGCGCGCTCCAGGAGGCCTATCCCGACTACCGCTTCGTGCCGCTCTACTGGATGGCCACCGAAGACCACGACTTCGAAGAAATTGCCTCCTTTCATCTTTTTGGAAAAAAATACACTTGGAAAGGTACCTATAGCGGAGCCGTAGGGCGGCTCAATCCGCACGAGCTCAA
Organism: Rhabdobacter roseus; assembly: GCF_014202275.1. Taxonomy (GTDB): domain Bacteria; phylum Bacteroidota; class Bacteroidia; order Cytophagales; family Spirosomataceae; genus Rhabdobacter; species Rhabdobacter roseus. The sequence goes on from NZ_JACHGF010000004.1 coordinate 91,130, forward strand.
GACCGTCCTGGACGAACTACCCGAGCAAGTACCCCTTTTTGAGAAAGCCTACCTGGAGCAAAGTACCCTGGCCGACGCCGTGCGATGTTACATGCACGCGCTGTTTGGGGCGGAGGGGCTCATTTCGCTGGATGCCGACGAGGCCGAGTTGAAGCGCCACTTCCTGCCCGTGATCAACGATGAGCTGCTGCATCAAGTGGCTGAAAAACAGGTAGCCGACACCTCCGCCCGGCTGGAAACACTCGGGTACCACACGCCCGTACATGCCCGCGACATCAACCTTTTTTACCTCACTGACGGTACCCGCGAGCGGATCGTGCGCGAAGAAGGTACCTTTCAGGTACTTCATACGGACCTGACGTTTAGCCCGGAAGCGATCCTGCAGGAAGCCGAAGCGCACCCGGAGCGCTTCAGCCCCAACGTAGTACTGCGGCCACTGTACCAGGAAACCATTCTGCCCAACCTGGCCTACGTGGGCGGGCCCTCGGAAGTACCCTACTGGATGCAACTCAAAGGCGTTTTTGCGCACTACCAAGTACCTTTCCCCTTGCTTATTCCCCGCAACTTTGCGCTCTACGTCACGACGGCCAGCCGCAAGCGGTTGGAAAAACTCGGCCTGAGCTACGAAGAACTTTTCACGGATCGTCCGGCGCTGCGGCGGCTCTTTGTGGAGCGGCACTCGGCGCACACGCTGCATCTGGAGGACGAAAAACAGGGTTTCTGCCAAGTATTTGACGACATTTTTCAGAAGGCCAGCGCCGTAGACGTGACGATGGAAGACGCCGTGCGGGCCGAGCGGGCGCGGCTGTATAAGTCGCTGGAAAAGCTCGAAAAGCGCATCCGTAAGGCCGAGGAGCGCCACCACGAAACCGAGCTCACCCAGCTGCAAACCGTGCTCGACAAATTTTTCCCCAAGGGTACCCCCCAGGAGCGTCACGACAATTTCCTGAATTTTTACCTCAACGACCGCAACTTTCTCAAGAAGCTGTTGGCGGCCTTCCAGCCCCTCGATTTCCGGTTTACGATTCTGATCGAAGACTGACATGGACAAAGCGGCCCTACGCGCACAGTTCCTGCGGCGACGGGAGGTACTTCGTCCGGACGAGCTTCAGCGCCTGAGCTTTCGCCTGGCGGAGCGAGTGCTGAGGTACCTGGAGCAACATCCCCAGCAGGTACTTCACGTATTTTTGCCGCGCGTCGGGAAAAACGAAGTGAATACCTGGCTACTGATAGAGCAGCTGCGCGTGCAGCGGCCGGAGGTACAGCTGGTAGTACCCCGCGTGGTACCCGGTACTTTTGAGCTGGAGCACTACCGCCTTACGCCCGAAGTACCCCTGCTGACGAGCCGCTGGGGCATTCCCGAGCCCGATCCGCTGCGGGCCGAGCGAGTACTTCCAGCCGGGCTCGACCTGGTGCTGGTGCCGCTGCTGGCTTTTGATGAAGAAGGCTACCGCCTGGGCTACGGCGGCGGGTTTTACGACCGTTTTCTGCCGCTTTGCCGGCCGGAGGTACCTAAAATAGGCTTATCGCTCTTCGCGCCCGTCGCCTGCATTCCCGACCGCCACGCGTACGACCGGCGGCTGGACGCCTGCTTCGCGCCGGAGGCGGACTGGTACTGGACGTAAGGTACCTCGAGCCGTGGACCAGAAAAATCCCTGACAACTATCCTAGTTGTTTTAAGAATCTTCGTACTTTTGCGCCAATTTTTTACCAACCCTTTTATGTTTTACCCAACTAATTAGTAAAAATGAAAATCGCAGTTGTAGGTGCTACCGGCTTGGTAGGCAGCGAAATCCTCAAAGTGCTCGAAGAGCGCAACTTCCCCGTAACGGAATTATTGGCCGTTGCTTCCGAAAGATCGGTTGGTAAAGAAGTGACGTTCAAGGGTAAACAGGTCAAGGTGATCGGGTTTGAGGACGCCATCAAGGCCAAGCCCGCCATCGCGATTTTCTCGGCCGGTGGAGGTACTTCGTTGGCGCTGGCCCCGCGCTTTGCCGAAGCCGGCATTACCGTGGTGGACAACTCGTCGGCCTGGCGCATGGATGCCACCAAAAAGCTGGTGGTGCCCGAAATCAATGCCCATACCCTGACCAAAGAAGATAAGATCATTGCCAACCCCAACTGCTCGACGATCCAGATGGTGGTGGTGCTCAATCCGCTGCACCACAAGTACCAGATCAAGCGCGTGGTGGTGTCGACCTACCAGTCGGTGACGGGCACGGGCAAGGCCGCCGTGGATCAGCTCTATGCCGAGCGCAAGGGCGACCATAGCGTGGAGAAGGTGTACCCGCACCCCATCGACCTGAACGTGCTGCCGCATATCGACGTTTTTCTGGACAATGGTTACACCAAGGAGGAGATGAAGATGACCAACGAAACCAAGAAGATCATGGGCGACGATAGCATTGCCGTAACGGCCACCACCGTGCGGATTCCCACCATCGGGGGGCACTCGGAAGCCGTAAATATTGAGTTTGAAAACGAGTTCGACCTGGCGGAAGTACGGGCCATCCTGGAGCAAACCGAAGGGGTCATAGTGCAGGACGATCCCAAAAACTTTGTGTACCCCATGCCCCTGACGGCGCACGGTAAGGATGAAACCTTTGTGGGGCGGATCCGGCGCGACGAGTCGCAGCCCAAAACGCTGAATCTCTGGATCGTGGCCGATAACCTGCGTAAAGGGGCCGCTACCAACGCCGTGCAGATTTCGGAGTACCTCGCCAAGCACGACCTGGTAGAAGTACCCGCCGAAGTGTAATTACAATCTGACACCTTTTTTTGATAAAGTACCTGTGCAGCTACTGCCTCCGGGCAGTAGCTGTTTTGGTTTATACAGGTACTAGCCAAGAGTAGAACCACCCACTTACCGATCTACCTCCCCCATCACGATGTCGATGGAGCCGATGATGGCAATGAGGTCGGCCAAGAGCGCACCGCGCGAAATGTCCCCGATCACCGACAGGTTGTGGAACGAGCAGGCGCGGGCTTTGCAGCGGACGGGTACATCGGAGCGGCCGTCGGTGCGGAAGAAAAAGCCCAGCTCCCCCTTGGTACTTTCGGCCCGGGCGTAGAAGTCCATCGCTTTGGGACGGATTTTCTTGGGTACCACGGCCTGCGGGTTGAAGTCGCGGGTACGGGGGTAGTTTTGAGTGAGCTGCTCCAGGCATTGCTCCATAATTTTCAGCGACTCCCGGCACTCGGCCACGCGCACCCAGTTGCGGTCCCAGCAGTCGCCCAAGGTACCTACTTCACCCTTGCCGATGGGTACCTCAAAGTCGAGCTCCGGGTATACCGAGTAGCCATCGACCCGCCGCAGATCGTAGCGCAGGCCCGAGCCCCGCAGTACGGGCCCTGTGCAGCCGTAGTTGATGGCCGTCGGGAGCGGAAGTACCCCCACATGGGCGGTGCGTTGCACAAATATCTTATTCTCGATCACGAGCTGCTGCAGCTCCGTGAGCTTGGGTTTTAGGTACTTTATAAATTCGCTACAACGCTCCTCAAAACCCACCGGCAGGTCGTAGAAGAGCCCGCCGATCCAGATGTAGTTATAGAGCATCCGCGCTCCGCAGGTCCACTCGAGCATCCGCAGGATATGCTCGCGGTCGCGGATGAGCCACAAGAACGGACTATACGCGCCGATGTCGAGCGCGTAGGTACCTATGGCAATGAAGTGCGAGGCGAGGCGGTTCAGCTCGGCCACCAGCACCCGTATGTACTCCACGCGCTTGGGAATGTCGTTTTCGATGCCCAGCATCCGCTCCACGCCCATCACGTAGGCGTGCTCGGAGTTCATGGCGGCCACGTAGTCCATGCGGTCTACGTAGGGAATGATCTGGTTGAAGGGTAGCGACTCGGCGTGCTTTTCGAAGCAGCGGTGCAAGTACCCCAGGTGCGGCACTACGTCCACGATCACCTCGCCGTCCGTGACTACTTCCAGCCGAAGTACCCCGTGCGTGGAAGGGTGCTGCGGCCCCACGTTCAGGACCATCTCCTCCCGGCGCAACGTGGCCGCTGTGTACTTGTTAGGTTCGGAGTTGGCGAAGTGCTCGGGGCGGTATTCGTATTGGATCGTAGGGCTGCTCATGGAATCATAAGAACTAAAGGAGGGCAAAAATACGGAATTATACAATACCGCTCCGAAAAGCCCACGCTACCTTTATCTTCATTTTTCCGGGATTTTTTACCAAAAAACCGACGATTTCTGCAATTCATCGAATAAATACGACCACTCACCTTTTTACAAATACTTTTACTAACAGAAATCACACTATACATCGCCTGTCTGCAGGTAGAGCATAGATATTTCGTAACGTTGAGTAAAATGGACGACCCGCTGGCCTTGCTGACGGGACGTTTTTTTTGGTACCTACCCCATTGAGGCTTCTCCTTCCTTCGGAAGGTACCTCCAGCCGGGGAAAACAAAGGTACCTGGTAGGGGACGCATAAAAAAACCACCTCAGGTACTTTGAGGTGGTTCAGGATTTTCTTCGGGCCGAAACTCATCGCCTTACAGGGAATTGATCCACTTGGCAATTTTGGTAATATCTTCATTAGGTACCTGTGGCATGGGGGCCATCGGCGGGTAGCCGGGCCAGTTGCCAGGCTCAGGCTTATGTACCAGCTCAATGATTTTTTCGGTAGAGTACTTCCGTTTAGCTACCTCAGCGTAGGCCGGGCCCACAAGCCGCTCGTAGGGCCGGTGGCAGGCAAAGCACGTGTGCTTGTTGAGCAACGCCGCAATGTCAGCGGGAGTTTCTTTCTGCGCCGGGGCGGCAGCAGCGGCCGGAGTGGCGGCGGGTTCGGCCTTTTTGGCTTCGGCACCTTTTTCCTTAGTAGCTGCCTGTACATCCTCGGTGGTAGTGCCGAGGGCAGGTACCATTTCTCCGCCGTGTTCGGTACGCAGCCCGCTCGCTCCCCCTACTTCGCGATCAGCATTATCCGTCACCGAAAGCGAATTGATGGTATCCGGGTCAATCTTTTTTTCGTCGGCAGCGACCGACGAAGCGGCTTCTTCACGCGCTTGGCGACCTTTGCCGTAATATTTATTGTACGCTTCCTGATCCTCCTTGGAGGAGCAGCCTATCCAAAGCGAGCCTACCAGGGCCAGGATGACGAGTGAGGTTACTTTTCTGAGTGCCATTGCTTGACGAATAAGTTTTTTATTTTTTATACAAAAAAAGGATCGGGAACAAGAGGTACCCGATTTTCATGCTTTAAATAAAGCAACGTTAGCGGCTTATTTCCTAATGGAAGAAGCAAATAAATATTCTACAAATCCATGCCAGGCTCGGAAAAGGGTGAAAGCGAGTACGATGGAAACCAAACGGAAGAATATTTTTTGAAAAGCATCTATTGCTAATTAATACAAAAGTACTAATTTTGCAGTCCTATTCGTAAAATGACGTAAAGCAATGGCTAAGAAAGGTAATAGAGTTCAGGTAATTTTGGAATGTACCGAGCAAAAAGAGACGGGAGTACCCGGTATGTCGCGCTACATCACGACCAAAAATCGTAAAAATACGCCCAGCCGGATGGAATTGAAGAAATTTAATTCCTTTCTGAGACGTTATACCGTTCATAAAGAAATAAAATAAGTAATACATAGCGCTGCGGTCCGAAGGAAACGGACGATCCACAGCCCCAATCCTACCAAATTATGGCAAAGAAAGTAGTTGCTACCCTGAAGAAAGAAGGCGGTAAATCATTTGCCAAAGTGATTAGAGCCGTAAAGTCACCCAAGACGGGGGCTTATACCTTCAAAGAAGAAATGGTACCCATGGATGCTGTACAAAGTACCCTAGGTAAGTAATGCCCATTAAACCGGAGCGCGGGCTACCCGCTGGCAGCCCGGTACTTCCTGGAATAAAGAATGTAGGAAAAGTCCCAGTCGGGACTTTTTTGTTTTATTTTTGGCTGGTAAAAGGCGTACCTACGCCGTAGGTACCTCATCGCTGAGCAGACATTTAACCTCAAAAACGCACATGGGTTTATTTGGTTTTTTTTCCAAGGAAAAGAAAGAAACGCTGGATAAAGGGCTGGAAAAGTCGAAGGAAAACTTTTTCGGGAAATTATCCCGGGCTTTGGTGGGCAAAACCACCGTAGACGAGGAAGTACTGGACGAGCTCGAAGAAATCCTGATTAGCTCAGACGTGGGCGTAGGTACCACCGTGAAGATCATCCGGCGGATCGAGGAGCGCGTGGCCCGTGACAAGTACGCCACGACCGACGAGCTCGACCGAATCTTGCGGGAGGAAGTAGCCGCGCTACTCCAGGAAAATAAGTCGATTGACATCACCGATAGCTTCGAGACCGAGCACCTGCCCAAACCCTACGTGATCATGGTCGTCGGCGTGAACGGCGTGGGCAAGACCACCACCATCGGGAAGCTGGCGCACCAGTTTCAACAGCGCGGGCGCAAAGTAGTGTTGGGCGCGGCCGATACCTTCCGGGCGGCGGCCGTGGACCAGCTCAAAATGTGGGGCCAGCGCGTGAATGTACCCGTGATTGACCACGGCATGAACACCGACCCCTCGGCCGTAGCCTACGACGCCCTCAAAAAAGGCGTGGAGATTGGGGCGGATGTGATCATCATTGACACGGCCGGTCGCCTGCACACCAAGGTAAACCTCATGAATGAGCTCGGCAAGATCAAGCGCGTGATGCAAAAGGTACTTCCCGACGCGCCGCACGAGGTACTTTTGGTGCTCGACGGTAGCACCGGCCAGAACGCCGTGATCCAGGCGCGCGAATTTACTAAGGCTACCGAAGTAACGGCCCTGGCCATTACCAAGCTCGACGGCACGGCCAAAGGTGGGGTAGTCGTGGGCATTTCGGACGAATTCCAGATCCCGGTAAAGTACATTGGAGTAGGTGAGAAAATGGATGACCTCCAGGTCTTCGACCGCATGGAGTTTGTGGATTCGCTCTTCAAACGGATTGGCTAACGAGTATTTAGTGTATGCGGACGGTTGATATCTTGCTGATTTTCCTGGTTATCTTCGGGCTGTTGGGCTGGTACATCTGGCGGATGCTCCGCTACACCCGCGACACCGTGGGGGAGAATTCCCCCTTTGTCGTTAAGCGTACCTACCAGCTCACAGCTCAGGAGTACTGGAATAGCTGGACAATGCGGATTAACTATATGTTGTATAGTGTGTGCGTGCTGGCGCTCATTTCTCCCTTTTGGGCGCTTCCTTTTCGCGCTGATGGTGCCAGTAATACCGGCATGCTTACGATTGGTTATATACTATACGGAATCTTTTGGCTTCTTTGCTTTTGTTTACTCCTCCACAATGGCATCTTGGATCTGAACTACTGGCACCATTCGCGGGATAAAACGATTATCTTTGATCCGCAGGCGGGTACCGTTCAGTTTATCACACCCACCCAGGTACTTACGCTGCGCGACAAAGCCGAGCTGAAAAAAATAGTGGCTTACAGTAACGATAAGCCCAAGAATTCCTATGGCTACTACCGGCTGTACTTTGCCGGCGGCGAGGAGCTGATCCTGACCGACCGCTCACCGGGGCTGTGGGTGGTTTTAGAGTACTTTCAGCACGCCTTTACCGAGTCGCATTACCAGTACTTTCCCTTTATTCGCTAGGCTCGTTTTTCTGCCAAATTATACCGAACTTTGCGGCCCCATTAGGGGTTCATTCTCAGTAGCTTTGGGGTACTTTCTGTATCCGAGCTACGTATTATTTACTTTGCTGGCATGAAAACCAAAGGAATTCGTAAGAATAAAGTCAACATCGTAACGCTGGGCTGCTCCAAAAACCTGGTGGACTCGGAGGTACTTTACACCCAACTCAAAGGCAACGGCTACCAGGTGGCGCACGAGTCCAAGAAAGACGACGCCCAGATCGTGGTCATCAATACCTGTGGCTTCATCGACGGGGCCAAGGAAGAATCCATCGATACCATCCTGCGCTACGTGGATGCCAAAGAGGCGGGCCTCGTGGATAAAGTATACGTGACGGGCTGCCTCTCGCACCGCTACAAGGATGAACTGGCCGTCGAGATCCCAACCGTCGACGCCTGGTTTGGCACCAACGAACTACCCCGCCTGCTCAAAACGCTGAAAGCTGACTACAAGCACGAACTGGTGGGCGAGCGCCTGCTTACTACGCCCACGCACTACGCATACCTCAAGATCGCCGAGGGCTGCGACCGGCCGTGCAGCTTCTGTGCCATTCCGCTCATGCGGGGCGGGCACGTGTCGCGGCCTATGGAGGAGCTGGTGACGGAGGCCCGTTCGCTGGCCCGTAGGGGTACCAAGGAGCTCATTCTCCTTGCCCAGGACCTGACCTACTACGGGCTGGACATTTACAAAAAGCGCAACCTGGCCGACCTGCTCCACCGCCTGGCCGACGTGGAGGGCATCGACTGGATCCGGTTGCAGTACGCGTACCCATCGGGCTTCCCGCTGGATATCCTGGACGTGATGCGCGAGCGCCCGAACATCTGTAACTATCTGGACATGCCGCTCCAGACCGGTTCGACGGAGGTACTTAAGACCATGCGTAGGGGGATCACGCGGGAGAAAACCGAGGCGCTGATCGATACCATCCGCGAGAAAGTACCCGGCATTGCCCTGCGTACGACGCTCATTGTGGGGCATCCCGGCGAAACGGAGGCCCATTTTGAAGAAACCTACGAGTTTGTGCAGAAAATGCGCTTCGACCGGTTGGGCGTTTTCCAATACTCGCACGAAGAAAATACCCATGCTCACTCGCTGCCCGATGACCTATCCGCTGAGGTGAAGCAGGAGCGGGCCGATGCCATCATGGAACTTCAGCAGCATATTTCGTGGGAGCTCAACCAGGAGAAATTGGGCAAAACCTACAAGGTGCTTTTTGACCGAAAAGAAGGAGGGTACTTTATCGGCCGCACCGAGCACGACTCGCCCGAGGTCGATAACGAGGTACTTTTGCCTGCTGCTCAGCACGTACGGCTCGGCGATTTTGCAGCGGTAACAATTCGCTCGGCCGAGGAATTTGACCTTTACGGGGAATTAGCTCCCTAAAGATTTTGGATTTTTACGTTACTCGTTACTTTTGTGTAGCAAACACAGACAAGCTTTCTATACTTTCAATTTTTCATTAAAAATGTTACAACGCATTCAGACCCTGTTCTTAGCCATCACGGCGCTGGCCATGGGGGTCTTTTCAGCCACTCCACTCTGGGAAAAAGTAGCGGCCGACGGCCTCCAACGGGTTAGCCTGACGGCCTTCCGCCTGGTTCACCAAACCAACCCGGTACAGTCAGAGGTACAGTCGGTTTTCTACCTGGCGCTGCTGGCTATTCTGGTAGCCGGGGTGTCGGTATTCACCATCTTTAAGTACAAGCAGCGCCTGTTGCAGTCGGCTCTGTGCGCTGTTAACTCCATCCTGATGACCGCCCTATTGGCCTTGACGGTGTACCAGACTTTTTATAAAGCCGCTAAATTTTTTGAGCCAGAGACGCCCGGAGACTACCAGATCGGGTTTTATGCGTTGGTGGTGGCTATGCTGGCCAACGTCATGGCCAACCGCTTCATTCGGCGCGACGAGCGTACGGTGAAGGAGTCCAACCGGATGCGCTAGATTAATCCTTCCTTCAGGAGGTCGTGCAGATGTACGAATCCTTTTACCTGGCCGTACTCGGCCACCACGACCTGCGTGATGTTGCGCGCCTGCATGAGCTGTAAGGCATTAACTGCATATTCGTCGGTGCTTACGCAGATGGGGTCCGAGGTCATGATTTGCCGGGCCTTCAGGTTCATGAACGTTTCGTCGGCGTGTTGATTAAGCATGCGTCGTAGGTCTCCGTCCGTGACAATGCCTACGAGTTGATCCTCCTCGTTGAGTACCGCGGTTGCCCCAAGTCGCTTGGAGGTGATTTCCAGAATCACTTCCCGAACCGTCGCGGATTCGGCCACCCGTGGGAGGGCGTTATGCGGATAAATATCACTAACTTTCAGGTAGAGTTTTTTGCCGAGGGAGCCGCCGGGGTGATAGCGGGCAAAGTCTTGCCGGGTGAAGCCGCGGGTTTCCAGCAGGCAAATGGCCAGAGCGTCGCCCAGGGCCAGGGCGGCGGTGGTACTGGTGGTAGGAGCCAGGTTGAGAGGGTCGGCCTCGTGGGGAGCATAGGCGTGCAGAACATGGTGCGCGTGGCGGCCCAGGTAGGAGTCACGGTTGCTGACCAACGCTATGAGCGTCACGTTGGTCCGCTTGAGCAAAGGTACCAGCACTTTTATTTCGGGCGTGTCGCCGCTCTTGGAAATAGCAATGACCACGTCGTTGAGCTGAATCATTCCCAAATCACCGTGGATGGCGTCGGCAGCGTGCATGAAGAGCGCCGGGGTACCCGTAGAATTAAGGGTAGCCACAATCTTTTGGCCAATGAGCGCACTCTTGCCGATCCCCGTAATGACTACCCGGCCACCGGCGTTAAGAATGGCCTCTACGCACTGCTCAAAGGAAGCATCGATGCGGTCGGCCAGGTGGTGAATAGCTTCGGCTTCCTGCCTTAATACATCTTTTGCAATGGACTGGATATTTTTTACTAATTTCAAATTTGAAATACTGTTTTATAATTAACTAATTTTAATCTTGGAATCACAAGCAAAGATAGAGAACTTTGGAATAACCCATTTGTTGACAAAGGCATGATACAGCAGGTTGATAAGGTCGTTTTAGACACGTTGAAAGAAAGACTGAAAGAGATATTTGGCTACAGCCAGTTCCGGGGCGACCAGGAAATAATTATCCAGAATATACTAGCGGGAAAGAATACGTTTGTGATCATGCCGACTGGAGCCGGCAAATCGCTCTGTTATCAGCTTCCGGCGCTAGTAACGGACGGCATGGCGATTGTGATTTCGCCGCTGATTGCGCTGATGAAGAATCAGGTGGATCAGATGAATGCCTTTGGTATCAACGCCCAGTTTCTGAACTCCACGCTTACCAAAGCCGAAATGAACCGGGTGAAACGGGATGCGCTGGATGGGTCGCTGAAGCTGCTGTACATCGCCCCCGAGTCGCTTACCAAGGAAGAGAACCTGGATTTTCTGCAAAAGACCAAAATCTCGTTTGTTGCCATTGATGAGGCGCACTGTATCTCGGAGTGGGGGCACGACTTTCGGCCGGAGTACCGCCGCATTCATGGCATCATTGACAACATCGGCGATCTGCCCATCATTGCCCTTACGGCCACTGCTACGCCCAAAGTACAGCAGGACATCCGGAAGAACCTGCAGATGGAAGAGGCCGAAACCTTTAAGTCGTCGTTTAACCGGAAGAATCTTTACTACGAGATCCGATCGAAGAAAGACTCCAAAAAGCAGCTGATCCGGTACATTCGGAACAACAAGGGGAAGTCGGGCATCGTGTACTGCCTGAGCCGCAAGACGGTGGAGGAAATTGCGGAACTACTGAGCGTGAACGACGTCAAAGCGCTGCCCTACCACGCTGGCCTTGACAGCGCTACCCGCATGGCCAATCAGGATGCTTTCCTGAACGAAGACGCCGACGTCATTGTGGCCACCATTGCCTTCGGGATGGGGATTGACAAGCCTGACGTACGCTTTGTGATTCACTACGATGTACCGAAGTCGCTGGAAGGCTACTACCAGGAAACGGGCCGGGCGGGCCGGGATGGACTGGAGGGCAACTGCCTGATGTTCTACAGCTACGAGGATATTCAGAAGCTCGAGAAGTTTAACAAGGACAAATCCGTCACGGAACGCGACAACGCCCGCCACCTGCTGGGGGAAATGGTGGCCTACGCCAACCTGGGAGTATGCCGGCGTCGGCAACTGCTGAGCTACTTTGGCGAGTACCTGGACAAAGACTGCGGCTTCTGCGATAACTGCATGAAACCCACCGAAAAAATCAAGGTACAGGGCGAGGTAGAGCTGGCCTTACGGGCCGTTCAGCTGACCGAGCACCGGTTTGACGGCGAGCACATTGCTGATCTGTTGATAGCCCGGGAGAACCAGTACGTGCGTAGCTATGAGCACGACAAACTGGATGTGTACGGCAAGGGTACCGAACTCAACGAATCCCACGAATTTTGGATTTCGTTGCTACGGCAGCTGGTTATTTTCAACTACCTGGAAAAGGACATTGAAAACTACGGTGTACTACGACTCAGCGAGAAAGGCGCAGCTTACCTCAGCGACCCATATCCGATTTCCATCACTAAAGATCATAACTACGAAGAGGAGAATATTGATAAGGCGGATGAAGACGATAAGGAGTCCTCAGGCTCGGGTAGCGGCAGTGGCCATGCCTACGACGAAGCACTGCTGGGTTTACTTAAGGCGTTGCGGAAAAAAGTAGCCAAGGAAAAGGATCTTCCTCCCTACGTCATTTTCCAGGATCCCTCGCTGGAAGAAATGGCTACGACCTACCCCACTACCCAGCAGGAAATGGCGCAGATCAACGGCGTCGGGATGGGGAAAGTGCAGAAATTCGGGCGTCAGTTTATTGAAGCCATTAGTCGCTACGTAGAAGAAAATGAGATTGAGACCGCCAAGGATGTCGTGATCAAGTCAACGGTCAATAAGTCCAAAGTCAAGATTTACATCATTCAACAGGTAGATCGAAAAATTGATCTGGAGGAGATTGCCGAGGCCAAAGACTTGTCGATGGAAGATCTTATCGAGGAGGTGGAGCACATCTGTTACTCGGGTACCAAGCTCAACCTCGACTATTACATCAATCAAATCATGGACCGCGATCGTCAGCGCGAAATCTATGATTACTTTATGAGTGCCGAGACTGATAATATTGCCGTAGCCCTGGCTGAATTTGCCGGTGAGGACATTAGCGAAGAAGAGCTCCGCCTCATGCGGATCAAGTTTTTGTCTGAACTTGCCAACTAATTCACGCCAACCATTAAGGAGGTGATCCAGCGAGGATTACCTCTTTCATCTTATTATCTTACTATGAATATACTAATACTGGGATCAGGTGGTCGTGAACACGCTTTTGCGTGGAAAATGGTACAAAGCGCTCTTTGTGATGATTTGTTTGTGGCACCTGGTAATGCAGGAACGGCCACGATAGCCACGAATTTGCCTATTTCGTACAATGATTTTGAGGCTATTGCCCAAAGCGTATTGGAAAAGCGAGTGGACCTAGTTGTCGTTGGCCCCGAAGAACCCCTGGTAGCGGGTATCGTAGATTATTTCCACGGCCGGGCGGACCTCAAGCATGTGCGCATCATCGGACCCACGCAAGCGGGTGCCCAGCTAGAGGGCAGCAAGGATTTCTCCAAACACTTCATGAAGAAGTACGGAATTCCTACTGCTAATTCCCAAACTTTTACCAGCGAAACGCTGGAAGAAGGAATGGCTTACCTGCAGAATCACCCGCTTCCCATTGTGCTTAAGGCCGATGGCCTGGCGGCGGGAAAAGGAGTGATTATCGCCGAGACTTTGCTGGAGGCCCAGGAAGCCCTGCGGGCGATGCTGGTAGGAGGGAAGTTCGGTGCGGCGGGTCAAAAGGTGGTCGTGGAGCAGTTTCTAAGGGGCATCGAGCTGTCGGTTTTTGTGCTCAGTGACGGCGAAAACTACAAAATTTTGCCGGAAGCCAAGGATTACAAACGCATTGGTGAAGCCGATACCGGACCCAATACCGGCGGCATGGGAGCCGTATCCCCGGTTGTGTTTGCGGATCATAACTTTCTGCGAAAAGTAGAAGAGAAAGTAGTGAAGCCCACCATGGCAGGCCTGCGCAGTGAGAATATCAAGTACGTAGGCTTTATTTTTATTGGTCTGATGAATGTGAAAGGAGAGCCGTACGTCATTGAATACAACGTACGCATGGGCGATCCGGAAACTGAAGTAGTGCTGCCGCGTATCCAGTCTGACCTGGTGACGCTGCTGGCTGCCACGGCCAAAGGTACCCTGCATGACATTGAAATGAACATATCACCGCAGGTCGCCGTAACCACCGTGGTGGTATCAGGGGGGTATCCCGAAGCCTATGAAAATGGAAAGCTGATTACTGATACCAATAAGGTGGACGATGTTTTCGTTTTTCATGCAGGAACGACTTTTAACGGAGACACGGACGTAGTGACGAACGGAGGCCGGGTTATGGCCCTGACCGCCCTAGCCAATTCCATCGAAAAAGCCGTTCAGAAGTCACAACGGGCTGCCCAAACGGTGCAGTTCGAAGGCAAGTACTATCGACACGATATTGGCGTCGATTTAATTCGTTATAAAGATTGAGGAGTTTAGCATATGGGATGTATATCATGTACATCCGGAGGCTGCGGGACCAATGGAGCAACGGCTCCCGGATCAGCGGCCCCTGGATGTGGAAGCAAAGGCAACTGCGGAACGGGCGGTTGTAATAAAATGAACGTTTTTGACTGGCTGGGGCACATGGAAGTACCCCGTAGCCAGCGGTTCGATGTACTGGAAGTAAAGTTTAAGGGCGGACGGAAAGAATATTTCCGAAACGTGAACCAGCTGGACCTCACAACGGGTGATTTTGTGGTATGCGAAATGCAGTCGGGCCATCACATTGGCATGGTGTCGTTACAGGGTGAGCTGGTACGTCTACAGATGAAGAAGAAGAACATTGTTCTTAACGACGACCTGAAAGTCATCTACCGTGTCGCCAACGAAAAAGACCTGGAAAAACACACCCAGGCCCTGGCGCGTGACCTTCCTACCATGTACCGTACGCGGGAGATTATTCGGGATATTAAGCTGAACATGAAGCTGTCGGACGTGGAGTACCAGTCTGACAACACCAAGGCTACCTTTTACTATTCGTCGGATGAGCGCGTCGATTTTCGGGAGCTCATCAAAGTACTAGCTACGGAATTCAAGATTCGGGTAGAAATGCGGCAGATTAGCCTCCGGCAGGAGGCCAGTCGCCTAGGTGGGGTGGGGTCCTGCGGGCGAGAACTGTGCTGCTCTACCTGGCTCACCGATTTTAAGAGTATTTCTACCTCGGCGGCCCGGTACCAGAACCTGTCTCTAAACCCCGCCAAACTGTCGGGGCAGTGCGGGCGGCTGAAATGCTGCCTCAACTACGAGCTCGAGACCTACATGGATGCCCTGCGGGACATTCCCAGTGTAGAAGCCCCGCTGAAAACCAAGAAGGGAAACGCCACGCTCCAGAAAACGGATATTTTCAAAAGGATCATGTGGTTTGGGTTTGATAAAGATTCTAACTGGTACCCGGTCCCCGTTGATAAAGTAGCAGAGATTCTGGAAATGAACAAGAAGGGGGTTTTACCGGAATCGCTAGAGGTACTTATCCCGGAACCCATTGTCGAGACGGTAGAGAAAGGGGTTACTTCTCTCAACCGGGATCTCGACCGGCTTGACCGAAAATACAGCGGAGAAGAACCTAAAAAGAAAAAGAAAAAAAGCCGGAATAATCGAAATCGCAGCCGAAATAAACCAGCCGCTCCGCCCAAAAGCTGAGCGAAAATCAGGAGGCTGCCCTTGTACAAGGGCAGCCTCTTTTACTGCTTAGCCTTCCTTATCAGCTATGAATTCATACGTACAGCAACTGTGCCAAATCGCCCAACAGCCTTCGCGAAGAATCATTGGCCTCATGTCAGGTACTTCTCTGGATGGACTGGATGTAGCCCTGTGCCGGATAACCGGAGCTGGACCAGCCATGCAGCTCGAACTCGAGTACTTTACTACCGTTCCGTATACGGATGCTTTTCGGAACGAAATACGGAAGGTATTTGCCAAGTCGGAGATCAATTTCCGGCAGCTATGCGTGCTAAATCCCTACCTGGGGCGCCAGCACGGCCAAATGGTTCTTGCCTGCCTGGCCGACTGGGGCGTTGCGGCGGCTGAAGTCGATCTCCTAGCCAGCCACGGGCAAACCGTTTACCACGCTCCCCAGAAGCAGCACGGCCTCCCTCATTTTCCTAATGCTACCCTGCAAATTGGGGATGGTGATCACGTGGCGGTCACGACGGGCATTATTACCCTCAGCGACTTTCGGCAGAAACACCTGGCGGCCGGAGGCGAAGGAGCACCCCTGGCCGTGTACGGCGACTACCTGTTGTTTACCAAGCCGGGGGAAAACCGTATACTCCTCAACCTGGGCGGCATCGCAAACTTTACCTACCTGCCCGGTACGGCTGACGCAGCCGCGGTATTTACCACTGACACCGGACCGGGCAATACCCTGATCGATGCCTTGGCCCGGCAGTACTTTGACCAGCCCTACGATCAGGAAGGAGCCATCGCGGCGCGAGGACACATCCATCCGGGCTTGCTTCATTACCTCAAGCAACACCCTTTTTTTGAGGCTGACTTTCCTAAGACAACGGGCCCGGAAGTGTTTAACCTTCACTACCTACAAGAGGCACAGCAGCGAAGTGGTACTACCTCCGTAAAACCAGAAGACCTCCTGGCTACCCTCACGCGTTTTAGTGCCGACACCGTAGTCCAGGCCATGCGCCATTTTCTGCGTGCCGATCAGACCTACCAGCTATACGCCAGTGGCGGTGGCGCGCACAACCCGGTACTGATGCGGCACATCCGCGAGCAACTACCCGGCTGCCCCTTGCGGCGCACCGACGAACTGGGAATCCCCGGCGATGCCAAAGAGGCGGTACTGTTTGCTGTTTTGGCCAACGAAACCGTGGCGGGTGGTGGCACTGACTTCGGCGGGCGCGAGGGGGTACCTTCCATCAGTATGGGAAAAATCTCCTTTCCCGGCTAGTAGAAAGAGACTTAGGGCTTAAGCAGGAGCGAGTTCCGAATAAGGAGATAGTCTCCCTGCGCGTTAGTGACCCTTTTTTGAAAGCCTTCTTGGGGGTACTTTTCCAGGAATAGTTGAAAACTCTCATCTTGGGCGTAGAAGTGTTGCATATCCTGGGTCATCAGGATGAGGTTGATGTCTTTGCGCCGCACAAAGTCAATGAAGTCCTCTTGCTGTTCTTCCACGTGTATCCACTCAACCGGATGGTGCCGGAGCATAACCCAGTACCAGTCGCGCTCAAGGGTGCGCAAAGTACCCTGGTAGGTTAGCGCATTGAGGTAACGAACGTTGTCAGCGGCGGGGGTAGGTAGGGTTCTCCGTTGGGCTTGGTAGGCCTGTATCCCCAGCCAGCCCAGCAGCAGAAGGAATAATACTCCCTGTCTGATCGCCAAAGGTACCTGACGAACGTCCGCTCCTTCCCGGAACGACACGCTTTTAAAAAGCAGGGCGGTAAAGTAAAACAGCCACAAAACGTGGAAAACCAGGTAGTGTACGCGAGGGTATACCAAAATGGCCGCCAGGAGCGCGGGAAGGGTCATGAGGAGCGTCGCACCAAAGGTAGTCAGGTCAAAGGCGTTGACCAATCCCCGCCAGGTTTTACGGTAATCCAGAAAAAACAGGGCGGCCAGGACGACCAGACCGACCAGCACCAGCCGCGCGCGCGCGTACCAGTCAATGAAAAGTGTCTGAAAAAAAATAGCCCAGAAGTTCCGCAGATTATGCTGAAAGGTACTTTGAAAATTGGAGAAAAGATGCTTGACTACCAGGCCGGGTTTGGTCCGAAAGGCGTCCGACATCGATTCTACCTCTGCCCCAAATACCCCGTGAAATACCTCCATCTGCTCCTTGATGGTGAGCGGTTGAGGTTGCCCATTCCAATCGCTATAATTGATGACGAAGTGTTGCTGAAAGGCGTCGTTGCTCCGGTTGCTTTCGCCCGTAGAAAGCGGTAGCCCAAATAGTAAGTGCAGGCAGGTGCTGGCCACCAGGAAACCTACGAGCCAGCCATAGCCCCTCCACGGCCGCCGACGGAAGGCCACAAGCGCCGCCCAGCCGATCGCCAGCAGGAAAGAAATATAAAACTCGGGCCGGCAATAGGCACACAGTAGCGCTACGAAACCCAGCAGCAGGATGCGTACGGGAAGTGCGGCTTTCCAGAAATTAAAGAGAGCGAGTGCCGCCAGAATGAGGCAGAACGGAAAGAGCGAAATCTTAGGGTTGATGGGTAAATTCTGGGGAGAAAATAAAAAAAGTACCGCGCAAAACACGCTGATCCAGAAGCTCACCCGGAATGAACGGTAGTAAACAAAGGTCAACAACCCAGCTAAAATACTCAGAAGTACCCAATTGAAATAGTAAAGATCCAGTAAGTCCGGGATAAATAAATGCCAGAATGCGTACCACGCAGCGTACAGAGGCCCCCATTGGACACCGCCTGGAAATGGAATGGCAAAAGCCGCTCCGGAACCCAGGTAGGTAGTTTCGTCCCCGAATTGCAGGTCTTGCCACTGGGTGAGACGGTGGGTAAGAATGAGCCCCGCCACGAAAAGCAGCACGAAGCCTAACCAGTTTTTGGGAGTATTTTTCATAAAAACAGGTACGCCCGACCTGGTGAAGTACCCAGATGCTAGTGCGATGGCCGCAAAGATAAGGAAAGCACGCAAAAAGGCTAAGGCAAAGTCAAGCCATCTCAAGATAGGGTACTTTATAAAGTACCTTGGCGCTACGGGGCATTGTGGGTTAGGCTTTTGCGTCGTTACTTTGTGGGCTCATTGCCGGTAGTCGGAGTGGAACGCTCGGGCTATTGGGTACTCACCTGGTATTTTCATGTACGATATTCTAGTAGTAGGCGGGGGAATTGTGGGGTTAGCTACGGCCCTGCGTCTGAAAGAACAACGCCCCGGCCTCCGGCTGCTCCTTCTGGAAAAGGAAGCAGAAGTAGCAACGCATCAAACCGGTCATAATAGCGGGGTCATTCACTCAGGGCTTTACTACAAGCCCGGTAGCCTGAAGGCAACCAATTGCATTCGGGGCTACCGCATGCTACTCGATTTCTGTGATCAGGAAAGCATTCCCTACGAGCTATGCGGCAAGATTGTCGTCGCTACGCAGCTGGAGCAACTACCCATTCTCAACGGACTCTACGAGCGGGGAATCCAAAACGGCCTAACCGATAATCGAAAAATATCCAGGGAAGAAATGCGGGAAATTGAGCCGCACGTCCAGGGCCTGGAAGGTATCTGGGTACCTTATACGGGGATTATCGACTACAAGCAGGTGAGTGAAAAGTACGCCGAGCGTCTGCTGAGGTTGGGGGGCGAAATTCGCTTTGGCGAACGAGTAACCAACATCCGCCACCGTAACGGGCAGGCAGAGGTACTTACGGCGCAAGGTGCCAGCTACAGTACGAAGCTGATCGTTAACTGCGCGGGCCTTTACTCCGACAAAGTAGCGCAGCTGACCCAGCCCGAAGCCATCAAACTACAAATAGTACCTTTTCGCGGCGAGTACTATAAAATCCGCCCCGAAAAACACCACTTGGTCAAAAACCTGATCTATCCCGTTCCGGACCCCAACTTCCCTTTTTTGGGGGTACATTTTACGCGCATGATCGGCGGGGGAATCGAGGCGGGCCCCAACGCCGTCCTGGCCTTTCGCCGTGAGGGCTACGGCAAACTAGACCTGAACCTACGTGAACTATCCGAAACGCTGGCCTGGCCTGGTTTCCGGAAAGTAGCAGCCAAGTACTGGCGCACGGGGCTGGGAGAAATGTACCGCTCCTTTTCCAAGGCGGCTTTTACCAAAGCCCTACGGGAACTCATCCCCGAGATCGGAGAGCAGGATTTGATTCCCGGCGGTGCGGGCGTGCGCGCCCAGGCCTGTGATTACGACGGGGGCCTGCTGGACGACTTCGCCATTCTGGAAAGTACCTACGCCGTCAACGTCTGCAACGCGCCTTCCCCCGCGGCTACGTCGTCACTAGCCATCGGGCAAACGGTCTCGGAGCGGGTGCTGGCGCGCTTGTAACGGGCAGCTCTAGGTACCTGAGCGCCTGGCACAAGGTACCTGGGCTGGCGGCGTCTTGGCCAAAAAAGTACCTTCACGAGCCTTCGTACGATTGGGTGGGCCCCTTGCCCTGAATATAATTTAGAACAGCAGCTTGTAATTCAATTTGTTAAGCTCTATATTTGCAGTCCCGTTTTCAGGCGGGATTGCTTTTTTATGAAGTAATTTACTGAAAATCAATTATAAATCTTTTTGTTAATCGTGGATACGTTAAGCTACAAAACCATCTCGGCGAACAAAAACACAGTGAATAAGGAGTGGGTCGTTGTTGACGCCAAAGGAGAAGTGCTCGGTCGTTTGGCCAGCCAGATCGCCAAGATCATCCGTGGCAAGCACAAGCCTGACTTTACTCCCCACGTTGACTGTGGTGATAACGTAATCGTTATCAACGCCGACAAAATTAAGCTGACCGGAGACAAAATGACCGACAAGGTATATGTCCGTCATACGGGTTATCCGGGTGGTCAGCGCTTTCAAACCCCTCGGGAGCTACTGAGTAAGCACCCTGAGCGCGTCATCGAAAAAGCCGTAAAAGGTATGTTGCCCAAGAGCCGTTTGGGACGTCAGCTTTTCACCAACCTGTTTGTGTACGCCAGTGCTGAACATCCGCACCAGGCTCAGCAACCCAAAGAAATCAAGTTCTAAGCCGTTTCAAAAGACGCAAAAGCGAACTCATGGAAGTTATTAACAAGATAGGTAGAAGAAAAACCGCCGTGGCCCGCATCTACATGACACCGGGCAAAGGTGAAATCCAGGTAAACGGTCGGGATTACAAGGAGTACTTTCCTTTTGAAGTACACCAAATCGTTCTGCAGCAGCCTTTCAGCACCATCAACGCCGGCGAAAGCTACGACGTAAAAGTCAACGTGCGCGGCGGCGGTATCAAAGGCCAGGCTGAGGCGGTTCGGATGGCCATTGCCCGGGCTTTGGTAGAGTACAGTGCTGACAATCGCCCTGCTCTCAAGAAAGAAGGATTCCTTACGCGTGACCCTCGTATGGTAGAGCGTAAGAAATACGGGCGTCGGAAAGCCCGCAGAAGATTCCAGTTCTCGAAACGTTAATCGTGGCCGGGCTGGGCTCCTGTTTTTTCGACTAGCCGTTGGGGAAAGTACCCCGCTCAAGGTAGTTAGTTCATCTTAGTCCAGGCGGTGCTTACTGTGTCCGGTGCACTGTGCTGCTTAGTACAATTTAGTTAACCAATTTATAAGAAATGGCACAAGTAGAATATAAAGACCTGCTCGATGCAGGCGTACACTTCGGTCACTTGACCCGTAAGTGGGATCCTCGGATGGCTCCGTATATCTTTATGGAGAAAAACGGGATCCATATCATCGACCTGAACAAAACCATGGGTTGCCTGGATCAAGCCGAGGCGGCCCTGAAACAAATTGTTCGTTCCGGTCGGAAGATCATGTTCGTTGCGACCAAGAAGCAAGCTCAGGAAATTGTAACCGAAGAAGCCAAGCGCCTCAAAATGCCCTACGTCACCGACCGCTGGCTGGGAGGAATGCTGACCAACTTCGGCACGATTCGCAAATCGCTCAAGAAAATGCAGAGCCTCGAAAAGATGCTCAAAGACGAAACCACGGTTAGCAATATAGCGAAGCGCGAACGCCTGATGCTGAGCCGCGAAAAAGAAAAGCTAGAGAGGGTACTTGGGGGTGTAGCTGACCTAACCCGCCTGCCGGCCGCTCTGTTCGTGGTAGATGTAAAGCGTGAGCACATTGCCGTTTCGGAAGCACAACGACTGAATATTCCCGTATTCGCGATCTGCGATACCAACTCGAACCCCAATCTGGTTGACTTCCCCATTCCGGGCAACGACGATGCTTACAAATCCATTTCTTTGATCACGCTGGCCATCGGCAAAGCAATCGAAGAGGGATTGATGGAACGTAAGCAGGATAAGGACGACCAACGCCTGGTAGAAGAAGAAGAAGCAAAACGTCAGGTAGATGCTCCTGCCGGTAGCGAAGAGGCACCCGTAGAGGCTCCCCGCGCGGCGGTTGAAGAACAAGACGAAGAGTAATCACGCCATGGCGAAGTACGGTTCGGAAATTGACTAATGATTAGTATCCGAATATAGATGAGTAGCCCGTAGCTTCGCCGCTATGGGCTACTCTATTTAAAATAGAATATATTTTTTTTCTGAAATTTGATCCAAACGTAACATTCATTAATTACAGAATCATGGCAATTACTGCGCAAGATGTAAACAAACTTCGCCAGATGACCGGCGCCGGAATGATGGACTGCAAAAAGGCTCTTACCGAAGCCGATGGCGATTTTGATAAAGCGGTAGATATACTTCGCAAACAAGGACAAAAGGTAGCCGCCAAACGGGCAGAAAACGCTACGTCCGAAGGAATTATCCTGGTACACATCAGCGAAGACGGAACCAACGGACAGCTCGTGGCACTGGCGTGTGAAACGGAGCCTGTATCCAAGGTAGAAGATTTCAAAACCCTGGCCCAAACGATTCTGAGCCAGGCGGTAGCCACTAGCCCGGCGGATAAAGAAGCATTGCTGGCTTCTACGCTGGCCGACGGACGGACGGTCAACGAGCACCTGATCGACCTGACCGGAAAACTGGGAGAAAAGCTGGATATTGTAGCCTACGAAAACCTAACGGCTGATCAGGTAGTACCTTACATTCACTCCAACGGAAAGCTGGGCGTACTGGTAGCCTTTGCCGGAGCTCCGGGTACAGATGTTACCGAGCTAGGCAAAGACGTAGCCATGCAGATCGCGGCCATGCATCCCGTAGCGGTAGATAAGGACGAAGTAGATTCGGCTACCGTGGAGCGGGAAATCGAAATTGGCAAGGATCAGGCGCGGGCCGAAGGAAAACCGGAAGCCATGCTTGAAAAAATTGCGATGGGTAAACTACAGAAGTTCTACCGCGAGAAAACACTTCTGAACCAGGATTTTGTAAAAGACTCGTCTCTAACGATACGCCAACTTCTGGAAAAAACGGCCAAGGGGCTGACTGTTAGCTCCTTCAAACGTATATCCATTGGTGCGTAACAACGTTCAATAAAAGTATTTGATTAGCAAAGCCTTGTATCTTTCAGATGCAAGGCTTTTTTAGGTTATTTGAACTGCCATTGGGCGCTCTAAATAATCATTCGTCAAATCAGTTACTTTTTCTACGCATGGAAGTCATAGTAAAATCTATACAAACGTATAGCGATGAAGAACTGGTGCATCTTTTTATCACTACGCAACGTAACCGCTACTTTGAAGCGCTTTACGAACGATACGCCGACAAGGTATATCGAAAGTGCCTGTCTCTGGTAAAAGAGCCAGCCAAAGCCGAAGATTTTACGCACGACATCTTTCTTAAATTGATCCTAAAGCTAGGTACTTTCAAAGAGAATGCCCGGTTCTCGACCTGGTTGTACTCCATTACCTACAACTACTGCATGGATCAACTGCGGGTGGTGCAAAAACGAGGAGAAGTGTACGGAGAGGAAGAGATAATGACTCCGGCCGAGGCAGATCTGGACTCCGTTTTTGAAGAGGATGAAATAGAGCTAAGGCGACTACAGCAAGCCATGGCGCAGCTGAATACCGACGAGAAGACGCTCCTGATGATGAAGTACCAGGATGACATGAGCATCCGGGAGATCGCGGAGGTACTGGGCGTAACGGAGAGTGCCGTGAAGATGCGCTTGCTCAGATCCAGAGCCAAGCTGCGAAAAAGGTACTTTGAAACCATGCTCTTCCTGGGGCTGCTGCTGTCCAAGCTACTGGAATTGATAAAGTACCTTATTAATTAATGCATCATGAACAATTTGAATGAGTTATTCCCCGATTTAGAACCGGACGCCCATGTGCCGGCCCATTTGCAAAAGGTATTACTATCTGAGATTGATTTCATCCGGGACTCCATGCAGGTAGTTGCCCTGTTCACCAGTGTTTTTCTGGACACGGCCTTGCTCAGCGTGGTACCTTTGGAAGAAAAATGAATGTAACTGCGATACACTATACTTCTATACTATGAAAACAATTCCTAATCTTTCTGAAATCCTGATTAATACCTTTAATACACTGATTAACCAATTCGTGGACTTCGTGCCCCGGCTCATCGGATGCGGTGTGATTATCCTGGTGGGGTACCTCGTCGCTAAATCGGTTTCACTGGTGGTCAGAAATCTACTGGGCCGGATCGGCTTCGACCGGGTGGGTGAAAAGCTGAACGAAATTGGGATCATCAAACAGCTAAAAGCGGAAATCAGGCTCAGCCTTATCATTGCCAAGGTACTTTACTACTTCATATTGCTGGTTTTCCTGACGGCCGCTACCGAAACCCTCGGCGTAGACGCCATTACCAGCATGGTACTTTCGCTGGTCAACTTCATCCCTAAGCTTATCGCGGCCGCCATCATGCTACAAGTAGGGATTATGCTGGCCGATGCCATCAAGTCGGCCGTTACGACGCTTTGCAAATCCTTCAATGTACCTTCGGCTACGCTCATCGGTAATCTGGTTTTTGTTTTTTTTTTAGTCATAACTTTCATAAGTTCACTCGGGCAAATAGGTATCAATACGCAGCTGCTCGAATCCAGTTTTAATTTAATACTGGGCGGAATCGTGGTTGCGTTTGCACTGGGCTACGGGCTGTCTTCGCGGGATGTACTTGCCAACATGATCGCCTCCTTCTATACGCGCAATAAGTACCAGGAAGGGCAAGTCGTTCAAATAGACGAAGTACGAGGGACCATCGTGGAGGTGGATAGCACGTCAATTACCGTTCAGCACGAAACAACCCGAACGGTAATTCCCCTGCAGCAGTTTCAGAATAAGAAAGTTGAGATACACGGCTAACCCTCTGGCCAACAATGTAGAATAGTATGAAAAAGTTTTTAGTCAGCATGTTAATCACGTTGCTGAGCAGCGCTCCCCTGTGGGCTCAGGAAGACGCCGTAGAGGCTTTGATTGATTCCATCAAGGTAGTGGCTAAAAAAGAGGCCGTCAAGGATACTTCCTGGAAACGCAAAACGGAGTTTGGGGCCAACCTGAACCAAGGTACCTTCAGTTCTAACTGGACGGGCGGCGGGGTTAATTCCATCGCCCTGGGACTGTTTTTTAACGCCGTGGCCGAATACAAAAAGGGGAGCAACTCCTGGCGAAATGACCTACAGACGCAATACGGCGTGGTGAAGAACCGGGGGCAGGAGAGCCGAAAAAACGTAGATCGGATTTTTTTCGATACGAAGTACAGCCGCCAGTTTAGTCCGCAGTGGAGTTTTATAGGTACCCTGAACCTGCTGACGCAGTTTGCTCCGGGCTATATCTACGAGCGTACCCCCGACGGTCGCGAAACCCAGCGGAAGGTGTCTGGTTTCTTTGCCCCGGCCTACGTGACCGAGGCCCTGGGGGTAGAATACAAGCCGGTACCTTACTTTTTTATTAGCTTTTCGCCGGGGGCTGTTCGGCAAACCATCGTGGCGGACAAGCAGCTCTACGTCAATACCCCGGAGCAAAGAAACTACGGGGTACCCATCGGCCGGACGGTTCGGAATGAAGTGGCTTTGATGCAGGTAGTAGCCAACTTTGATCGGGAAATAGCCAAAAACGTCAATTTGAAGTTTAGGTACTTACTCTACGCCAGCTACGATAACCTGAGAGCAATGGACAACCGGCTGGATGCTTCGCTGACGGCCAAAGTCAATAGGTACATGAATGTAAACATAACGGCCATCTTGATTTACGATGAAGATCAAAGTACCGATATTCAGTATGCGCAGTCGTTGGCAGTAGGATTTATATATAAGTTTTGAGTAGCTTACCCCGCTTTTACATTGCACTTATCAAGTACCTCACTCTAATTTGCTTACTAACATGCTAAACGAATTTAGAACCTTCATTGCCAAAGGCAACGTGCTCGACCTGGCCGTTGGGGTCGTCATTGGGGCGGCCTTTGGAAAAATTACGACCTCCCTCGTAGAGGACATCATCAATCCTATCCTGGGGCTGGCGATTGGTGGGGTCAATTTTGAAGAACTCAAGGTGGTTCTCAAAGCGGCCGTTGGGGAAGAACCCGAAGTGGCGATTCGGTATGGTAATTTCCTGCAGGTATTACTCCAATTCTTGATCATAGCCTGGGTGATTTTCCTGATTGTGAAGGCCGCCAATCGCGTTAGATTTTCCGAGTCACTGAAAAAGCAATAAGTACCCAACCAGCAGCCACCGAAGAGGCCGCCCGCGGGGATGGCCTCTTCGCCTAAATTAATTTGTAAGAAGAGAGCCTTTTGTTTGCTTTAGAGCGCTAAAATCCCCGAAATTTACTTTCCAGTAATAGCTATTTCGATGGGGCAAAAAAAATTGGTGATCTTAGGCGGCGGCGAAAGCGGGGTCGGTACGGCCTTACTGGCTAAGGCTAAGGGCCTTGACCTTTTTTTGTCTGACGGGGGAAGCCTCCAGCCCAAGTACCGTCAGCTCCTTGAGCAGCAGGGAATCCCTTTCGAAGAAGGACAACATTCTGAAGACCAGATTCTGGGTGCCGGTGAAGTAGTAAAAAGTCCCGGGATCCCGGATAATGCCCCCCTGGTGAGTAAGCTCTACCAAAAAGGCATACCCGTCGTGTCCGAAATAGAGTTTGCTTCGCGCTATACCTCGGCCAAGCTCATTGCCATTACGGGCAGTAACGGCAAAACCACGACGACCCTTCTGACCTATCATCTGCTTCGCAGCGCGGGCCTATCGGTAGGCCTGGCAGGCAACATTGGAGAAAGCTTTGCCAAGCAAGTGATGGATCAGCCGTACGAGTACTACGTGCTGGAGCTGAGTAGCTTTCAGCTGGACAATATGTACCGTTTCCGGGCCAATATCGCGGTATTGCTCAACATTACGCCAGATCACCTGGATCGGTACGGGTACAACTTTCAAAGCTACGTCGACGCCAAGTTCAGGATTGTGCAGAACCAAACCTCCGAGGATGATTTTATTTACTACGCCGGCAGCGAGCCCATCCGCGCGGAGCTGGCCAAAGGCGCTCTACCTGCCCGCCAGTGGCCCATCCACCTGGAAGACCACCCCTCCCAGGGCGGTTGTCTGCGAAACGACACGCTGAAAGTAACGAGCCACGGCCAGGTTTTCGAGCAAAGCCTGGCTGAGCTTCCCCTGCCGGGTACCCACAACGCCATCAATGCTATGGCCGCTATTCTGGTGGCGCAGTCGGTAGGGCTCACGCCCGATCAGATCCGTGACGGGCTGAGAAGCTTTCAGAACGCGCCGCACCGGCTGGAAACGATCGCTACGTTTGAAGGAGTGAGGTACGTGAATGACTCCAAAGCCACCAACGTCGATTCGGTATTTTACGCGCTGGGTAGTTTTGACCAGCCGCTCATTTTGATTGCTGGCGGCGTGGACAAGGGCAACGACTACCAGCAGATAGCAGAATTAGTACGTACCAAAGTGAAGGGCTTTATTGCCCTCGGAAAAGATAATACCAAGCTCACCAGGTACTTTGCACCCCTCGTGCCTCAGTTTTTTGCTACGGACAGCATCCACGAGGCAGTCGAGAAAGCCCGTTCGTGGAGCCAGGCGGGAGACGTGGTACTGCTCTCACCGGCCTGTGCCAGTTTTGACTTGTTTCGGAATTACGAAGATCGAGGAGAGCAGTTTAAAACCGCCGTACATCGTTTGATAGGTACCTAAGCGCAGGATTTTTATGGTCATAGAACTAGTACACAGAATCAAGGAGGACACGCAGTCCTGGTTTTCCCAAAACCTTAAGGGGGACCGCTGGATTTGGGCAGTGTGCATTTTCCTGATGCTCTGGAGTATCCCGGTTGTATATAGTGCCAGTGTAAAAGACGCCTACCGGGAGCGCCAGGGAAATACGGAATACTACCTGATCAAGCATTCGCTTCTATGCCTTTCGGCCCTGGTGATTATGTACTTTGTGCACCGGGTACCTTATATCAAGTTTGCGCGCTTTTCGAGGTTGAGCGTCTGGATCTCCGTGCCGCTCCTGCTTTTTGCGGCTTTCAACGGAAAAGTAGTTAACGACGCGGCCCGTTGGATTGAAATACCCCTCATCGGTCAGCGTTTTCAACCTTCCGAATTTGCCAAGGTCGCGCTCATTACTCACTTATCGCTGGTACTGGCCAAGCACATCAAGGGTCGTTGGAGCCCTCGCGAACTTTTAACAGAGCCCGTTTTGCTGGTCGGTATTGTCTGTGGATTAATCTTTCCGAGCAATGTATCCACGGCCGTTTTGCTGGCGGGGGTTTGCATTCTGCTGATGTACGTGGGCAAAGTACCCGTTCGCTACTTATTTTTAACGGGCCTGGCTCTGGCTTTTTTCGCAACGGTTACCGTAGTACTTCGAACTACCCAGCGGTCGGGTACTGCCCAAAGTCGGGTCCAGACCTTCTTTAACCCCGATACGGTCGTGTACCAATCGCGGCAATCCTACATGGCTATGGCGCGCGGGGGTATCCGCGGAGAAGGAGTCGCGAAAAGTAGGCAGAGGCGTTTTCTGCCCGAGCCCCAGAAAGACTTTATTTTTGCCATTACCGTCGAAGAATACGGTACCTTAGGGGGGCTGGCCCTGATGCTGCTTTTCCTAACGTTGCTGTACCGAGGTCTAAAAGCGATTGACGTCACGAAGAGGCCCTTCGGAGGGCTGCTTTCGGCGGGGCTTACGTTCAGCATCGTGTTTCAGGCCCTCACGGCCATGGCAGTTACGGTAGGCCTGCTGCCGGTTACGGGTCAAACGTTGCCGCTATTTAGCCAGGGGGGTACTTCTATGTGGTTTACTGGACTGGCCGTAGGTATGATGCTCAGTATTAGTCGGGGCGAATTTGACGAAAAAAACATTTAAAGAATGCCTAAACGTATCATAATCAGTGGAGGAGGAACGGGTGGGCACATCTACCCGGCTATTGCCATTGCCCATGCGTTGAAGGAAGAAGACCCGTCCATTGAGATATTATTTGTAGGGGCTGAGGGGAAAATGGAAATGGAAAAGGTACCCAGAGCAGGCTATGCCATCATAGGCTTACCGATCGTAGGGCTTCGGCGGGACGTTTCTCTGGGCAATGTGGCTTTTCCCTATAAGCTGACCCGAAGCCTGCTCAAGGCACGTACCTTGCTGCGCCAATTCCGGCCCGATGTAGCCGTGGGTGTAGGTGGATTTGCCAGCGGTCCCTTGCTCATGATCGCCTCCCTGATGGGTATTCCTACCTTGATTCAGGAACAAAACTCCTACGCCGGTATTACCAATAAACTACTGGCCCGCCGGGCGCGAACTATTTGTGTAGCCTACCCCGGTATGGAAGCTTTTTTTCCTCCGGCGAAGATTAAAGTAACGGGCAACCCCGTTCGGCGCGATATTGTACAAGCCGGCGAGAAGCGGGCTGAAGCGCTGGCTCATTTTGGTTTAGACGACCGCCGCAAGACGCTCTTCGTGATGGGCGGTAGCCTGGGCGCTCGTACCATCAACGAGAGCATCAGTGCGGGACTTAAAAAGTTGCAGGCGGCGGGTTATCAGGTACTTTGGCAAACCGGTACCGCTTACATTGAAACGGCCCAGCAGGCTATCGAAACCGCCAAGGCGGGGCGTATCAAGGCGTTTGCTTTTATTTACGAAATGGATTTAGCGTATGCCGTGGCGGATGTGGTTATCTCCCGAGCCGGTGCTTTGTCGGTATCGGAGCTGTGCCTGGCGGCCAAGCCTGCGATCCTGGTTCCTTTTCCGGCGGCAGCCGAGGACCACCAGACCAAAAATGCCATGAGCCTGGTGCGGCAGAATGCGGCCCTCCTGGTGAGTGACGCGCACGCCGGGCAGGAACTCGTAGAGTCGGCTCTGAAACTCATGGAAGATCCCGCCAAAAAAGCCGAACTTCGGGAAAACATTCAGGCGTTAGGCCGCCCCGAGGCCGCCCATGATATTGCGCAGGAAGTACTGAAATTAGTGCCTTGATACGATCCAAACGGCTTAGGTACCTATTTTTAATCAAGAACAAAAATGAGTTTTGACACCAGCTGGAAGTACGTATATTTTATAGGGGTGGGGGGGATTGGCATGAGTGCTTTGGCGCGTTGGTTTTGCATCAATGGCTTTGCCGTAGCGGGTTACGACCGCACGCCAACGACGCTCACCGGTGCCCTTCAGAAGGAAGGAGTACGCGTTTCGTTTGAAGATCGTTTGTCGGCTATTCCGGCCGAGTTTTTAGCAGACCCTAGCCAAACGCTGGTAGTTTATACACCCGCCATTCCCGCCGACCACCAGGGGCTGGCCTATTTTCGGGCGAACGGTTTTACCATGCAGAAAAGATCCCAGGTACTGGGCTGGCTTACGCAGGCCCTCCGGACTGTCGGGATAGCCGGGACGCACGGAAAAACCACCACTTCTTCCATGGTGGCCCATTTGTTGCGGCAGGCGGGGGTGAATTGCACGGCCTTCCTGGGAGGGATTACGCAGAACTACGGTACTAATTTTTTATTGAACGAACCTACCGATGATCCGGAAAGCATCGTTTGTGTAGTAGAGGCCGACGAATTCGACCGTTCCTTTCTAACCCTGCACCCTGCTATGGCTATCGTAACCTCTACTGACGCCGACCATCTGGATATCTACGGGGAGCACGAAACGATGCTCGAATCCTTTCGGGCCTTTGTGGGGCAGATCAGTCCCGAAGGGGTACTTTTTATGCGAAAGGGGCTCGCCCTGGCGGATAGTACCCGTGCCCAGGTACTTGAATACGGTTTACGAGAAGGCGATTATCATAGTGACTCGATTCGGATTGAGAAAGCCCGGTTTGTGTTTGATATCGTTTACCCCACCGGAATCATTAAAGACATTAGCATGAAAGTACCTGGCTACCACAACCTTGAGAATGCCGTGGGAGCCACCGCCGTGGCCTTGCAGCTGGGCGTAACCCCCGAGCAGGTAAAGGAGGGGCTAGGTACCTACAGCGGCGTAAAGCGCCGGTTTGAGTTTCACTTGGAAACGGACGACCAAGTTCTCATCGATGACTACGCGCACCATCCTACCGAAATCGAAGCTTTTTTGGGGTCGGTGAGGGCGTTATTTCCTCAGCGGCATATTACGGCTATTTTTCAGCCTCATCTTTTCAGCCGGACGCGGGACTTTGCGGATGGATTTGCCCAAAGCCTTTCGCTGGCCGACCGACTGCTGTTGCTGGATATTTACCCGGCCCGCGAACAACCCCTGCCCGGCGTAACGTCCGCCATGCTACTTAACCTGGTCACGCTGGAAGATAAAAGGATCTGCTCTAAGGATGAGCTGGTAGAAAAACTACGTACGTTGGAAACCGACATCGTGGTAACGATCGGAGCGGGTGATATTGATCAGCTCGTAGAGCCGATTAAAAAAACGCTTCTGCATCCTTTTACTAATTAATCGTATTAATCTGCCTAGCCCTTTTGAAAGTTAACCCCATGTTACGTAAATTTGACTACCTCTGGCCTTGGTTTAACCGTAGTATTTGGTTACTCTTACTACTCCTATGCGTAGGAATGGCCGAGCGGAAGCTAAGCAAACTGCGGTGTAAGGATCTCGTGGTGAAGGTAGATTATGAATCAGGGATGAGATTTGTAAACCAAACGGACGTAGAAAAGTTATTAACAAATAATGGCAGTGATCCGTTGCAGGGCAATAAGCACAGCGAATTGCCGCTGGGGGTTCTTGAGCAGCGGGTAAAAAAAAATAAACTTGTTAAGAATTGCCAGGTATTCCGCGATTTGGACGGAAATTTAGTAATAGAGGTAGAACAAGAGAAGCCGCTAGCTCGTTGGGTTACTAGTTCGCGTAATGGCGAATGGCGCAAAACTGATGGATTCTATATCAACGAAGAAGGTAGTTTTCTGCCTCTGTCCGACCGTTTTTCGGCCCGGACTCTTTTAGTATCCGGACCTTTTTTTCAAAATTTGAACGACTTAAATGGCAAAAAGGGCAAATCCGTATTGGATCTGATTCGGTTTGTGACCACCGATGCCTTTTGGCAAGCCCAAGTGATACAGTTAATAGTGGATAAAGAAGGCGAGGTAGAGCTACTAACGGCTTTGGGCAATCAGCGGGTCGAATTTGGTTTGGCTGAAAACATCGAGCCGAAGTTGACAAAACTTCGTATTTTTTATGAAGAAGTAATGCACACCGACTGGAGTCGTTACTCTAAAATAAGTGTAAAGTTTCGGGATCAAATTGTTTGCGAATAATAACCACTCCGTATATATGGTCAATGACACCATCGTAGCAGGCGTAGATATAGGAAGTACCAAGGTATCGGTTGTGGTAGCTCAGAGCTCCGGAGGCTACCGTTCCGATACGATTGAAATCATGGGTTTTAGTGAAGTACCCGTTGCTCCCGGAGCAGTCGTGAATGGTTCTGTCGAAAACATTCGGCTGGTAGGTGATGCGCTCCGCACCGCACTTCAAGAGCTAGACACCCACTATGACCTGGACATCAGTGTCGTGAACGTGAGCTTTGGGGGGATGCACGTAAAAGTGAGCAATCAAAGCGACGGGGTAATCAGGCCTACTTCCTCGACGGGGGATGAGGTAACCCAGCGTGACGTAGATCAGTTGGTAGACGACATGTATCGGGCCAAGACGGAGTCTAACTACGACGTCATGCACGTACTCCCGATGGATTTTATTGTGGATGGTGCGCCCGGTGTTCGGGAGCCAGTGGGCCGGACGGGTATTAAGCTAGGAGGTAATTTTTTGGTAGTGTCGGCCAACAACCAGTCCATTCAACGGACCAAAAAGAGCCTTAGCGAAGCCAAGCGAGGCTTGTACTTTGATAAAATGCTATTAGCCCCCATCGCTACGGGCCTGGCGGTACTGGAAGAAGAGGAAATGAACGCGGGGATCGCCTTGGTGGATATCGGGGATCATACCACGGATTTAGTGATTTACCACGAGGGAATCATTCGGCATATTGCTTCTTTTCCCATTGCGGGGAAACACCTCACGGCCGATCTGCGGATTGGGTGTGGTATCCAGCTGGAAAATGCCGAGGAGTTGAAAAAGGAATTTGGCCAGGCCTTGTCCGAGGACGTACCGCTTACGATCGAGATTCTGGTAAACTACCTAACGGGTAGAGCCCCCAAGCAGGTACTGAAGAAAAACGTGGCCATGATTATTGAAGAGCGGCTCAAAGAAATAGCGGCAATGGTGTACGCGGAAATTCTGCAGTCAGGCTATGCCGATGAACTCATAGGAGGGATAGTGCTTACGGGCGGAACCGCCAATATCCCAGAAATCGAAACCCTCTTTAGTCGGGTAGCTGATGATATGCCCGTGCGGGTAGGAATTCCGGAACATCTGGCCCGGACACCCAAGGCCGACGCCGTTAGCAATACCTCCTACGCCACGGCCCTTGGCTTAGCCTGGGCGGGCCTAAAGCCCATCGACGTGCGGGTCAAATCAGTATGCAAACCAGCCGATGTGCCTGTCCCTACGCCAGTAGTTAAAGAACCTAAGAAGCCTCGGAAAGACGAGGGGGGCGGGTTCTGGCGGTGGCCTTTACCTGGGCGCCGAGATTCGGACAACCTGGGCGAATACGAGTAGCCAGAGCCAGATCAAACACGAAGCGCTATTCCTCTTACTTTTTTGAAGACCCCGTATGAATACTAGATTGCTAAACTCCTTAGAACAGGAATATACCGTGAACGAGATCGTGAAAAACAACCTTGGAGAAGGCGCTGGCTTTTCCGAGCCACCCATTATCAAAGTAATTGGAGTAGGTGGAGGGGGGAGCAACGCCGTAAACTACATGTTTGAAAAGAAAATCAAAGATGTAGAGTTTGCAATTTGTAATACCGATCGCCAGGCGCTTAACAAAAGCCCCGTTCCCATAAAAATTCAACTGGGTGCCACCCTCACCCAGGGTTTGGGAGCTGGTACTGACGCCACCAAAGGTCGTGAGGCTGCCCTGGAAACCATCGAGGAGATCAAATCTCTCATGGGAGGCGCTACGCAAATGGTGTTCATTACGGCAGGTATGGGCGGTGGAACCGGTACCGGCGCGGCACCCGTTATTGCCCAGATCGCCAAGGAAATGGGCAAGCTCACCGTGGCGGTAGTAACGGCTCCGTACACCTGGGAAGGCTTGGATAAGAAGGAGCAGGCACTGGACGGAATTGATCAGCTAAAGGAGTACAGTGACACCGTACTGGTAGTACTGAACGACAAGCTGGAAGAGCTCTTTGAAGATATGACCCTCAGCCAGGCTTTTGCCGAAGCCGATAATATCTTGCTGAACGCGGTGAAAAGTATTTCCGAGATTATTACAACCAACGGAAATATCAACACGGACTTCAAAGATGTAGAGAAGGTTCTGAAAGGAGCCGGGCAGTCGGTGATGGGTACATCCGAAGCCCAGGGAGATAACCGGGCGCACCAGGCCATCAAAGAAGCACTGGATTCTCCGCTGCTGAATGACCGAGACATTACGGGTGCGAAACGGATTCTGGTGACCCTGGCTACCAGCCGGAAAAAGGAGGCCACCATGAAGGAGCAGCGCGAAATATGGAAATATGTCCTTTCGCAGGTAGGTGGAGAAGCACGGATGTTTAAGCTTGGTACCATTACCGATGACTCGCTAGGGGATAAATTACGGGTTACGGTGGTAGCGGCGGGTTTCGATAGTATAGAGCCTCCCATTTCGGGCGTCATCCGTACGCCCAAAGATGAACAGGATAAGCCGGAAGAAGAAGCGGTCGTTGTGCCCGAAGAAGTTGACGAAGAACTTCAGGTTGCCGCTTTGAATGGCCATGAAAATATGGTTAAGGTAGACGTGCTCGACGCCACCCCAACGGGTGGAATCGACATTCGGGTGGAAGTACCTAGCCACCAGATAGATCCTACTCCGCAGCATTCGTACACAAGCCTGGAAACGGTCGAGGAAGGGTGGTCGTCGGAAGAAAGAGACCGGATTCGGATGATGGTTAAAAGCTTCCGGGAACGGGCCGTGCGTTACACCGATCTGGAAGGGCCAGCCTATCGACGCAGCCAGATCGAGCTGTGGCGACGCCCTGCTATCCCCGCTACCGAGATGGAGCAACATCGTTTGTAGAAGGTAGGGTACTTTACGTTTTAAGTTTTAAAAGTCTATGAGCTGCCGGGCCTGGAGCTCGAGTAGCTCTTGGTAAAAGGCATTGGTAATGGTACCTTCAGAAAAATGCGTGCGGATTTGGCCCAGCTTTACCCGTAGGGCCAACGTATTCATACCCAGGTAGCTGAATATGTCGTTCAAATGGCTCAGCGCCAGAGCGGCACCGTGGGGATTAGAAGAAAGCCCTACCAGAGCCGCTTTTTTATTGAGCAGGCCGTTGGGATAAGGAAGCCCATCAATGAATGCTTTAAGTACCCCCGGAAAAGATCCGTTGTATTCAGGTACGACAAAAACAAACTTTTCGGCCTTATCGAGTTGCTGCCTCACCTGGTTGAATCCCTCACTCTTTCCGTTATTGTGGTATAGTGCCGACACGGTAAAATCACCGGGTAGCTCGTGCAGATCTACAATGACACTCTCGGCCCCAAAGCGCCGTAGCAGCAGCTGGTAGTAATTGGCCAGCTGGCGCGAGGTAGAGTCAGGGCGGTTAGTACCCGAAATAATCACAACGGGAGGCTTGGTATCGGCGGTTGAGGCTTCGGTGAAAAGGAGGGTACTTTCAGAGCTCATTTACTTGATTCGACTAGAAGCGTTACTTAGAAGCGATTTAAGTTATTCATTTGATGGCGAAAACAAAGGATTTTCGAGCGAAACAAGATACTTTGCAGCTTAATAAATTATCTCAAACAGCTTCTTAGTTTAGCATAACAAATTCCGATGGATTTGGTTCAAGGCGTACGGTCTGAGCTAGCAGCGCGGGCAAATCCCGAGCGGGCGGCCTTCATGAGTAGGTACTTCCAAACCGGACCGGGACAATACGCCGAAGGCGATATTTTCTGGGGTATATCCAACCCTCAGGCCCGGGACGTGGCGCGCCGCTGGCGGTTGGCCCTGGCCCATCCGGCTGAGGTACTTCCGCTCCTGCAAGACCCCGTTCACGAGTGCCGGCTGGTGGCTTTACTGCTGTGGGTGGCCTATTATCCCAAGGCACCAAAGATGCACCAAGAGGTACTTTACGAGCTGTACCTGACGCACCGGGCCTACATTAACAACTGGGATTTGGTGGATCTCTCGGCGCGGGATATTGTGGGATATCACCTCTGGGAGAAAGACCGCTCCGTACTGATGGAGCTGTCCCAAAGTACCCACCTCTGGACGCAGCGAATCGCCCTGCTGGCTACTTTTTACTTCATTCGTGAAGGGCAGTTTGAAGATACGATCCGGGTGGCAGAGGTACTTTTGACGAGTAAACATCCCCTGATTCACAAGGCAATTGGCTGGATGCTGCGCGAAATAGGCAAGCGGGATCTGGATACCCTGGAGGCATTTCTACACCAACACAGCGGAGTTTTGGCTCGTACCTCGCTACACTACGCGATCGAGCGGCTGCCACCCGCCCGTCGGCAATACTACCTGACTCTGTGATCGCCAATTACATTTTTACTATATTTGACCCCCGATTACGACGTTATTCTAACGTTTTAATAACGCTAGAATAGTGTTGTCGGATCTGCTTACTCGTAGTTAGGCGTCGTAAAGTACCCTATAATATGGGGCCTTGGGAGTTTAGAGGTACTTTTTCAGGATAGCTTACTTTCATTTACAGAAATTAACCCACCTACTGCCTATGTCTTGGTTTGTTCGGAAAGAGAAAGGGATCAATACTCCCACCGAAATGAAACGCGAAGCCCCCGATGGGCTTTGGTACCAATGTCCCAATTGCAAAAAGATCATGCATACGCGGGAGCATAAATTAAACGCATATACTTGCGCGCACTGCAACTACCACGATAAAGTAGGTTCGGAGGCGTACTTTGAACTACTTTTTGATCATAATGAATTTATAGAGCTAGATCCCGAACTCCGCTCGGGGGATCCGCTGCGTTTTATCGATACCAAGCCCTACCCCGACCGGATTCGGTCTACGATGCTCAAAACCGGTCTGAAGGACGCCGTACGCGCTGCGCACGGCAAAATGAACGACCTGGACATTGTGGTAGCCTGCATGGACTTCAACTTTATCGGCGGCTCGATGGGCTCCGTAGTAGGTGAAAAAATAGCCCGGGCCATTGACCACTCGTTGGCTCACCGGCAGCCTTTCCTGATGATTTCCCGCTCGGGCGGAGCCCGCATGATGGAGGCGGGATTGTCGCTGATGCAAATGGCCAAGACCTCGGCGAAACTGGCGTTGCTTTCGGAAGCTAAGGTACCCTACATTTCGCTCCTGACCGACCCTACCACTGGGGGCGTGACGGCCTCCTACGCCATGCTCGGTGACTTTAATATCTCCGAACCCCAGGCACTTATTGGCTTTGCGGGGCCGCGGGTCATCCGCGAAACCATCGGGAAGGATCTGCCCAAAGGCTTTCAGAGTGCGGAGTTTGTGCTGGAGCATGGCTTCCTGGATTTTATCGTCGATCGTAAAGAACTCAAAGATAAGCTCACCAGCTTGCTGACTATGCTCCGTTAAGTATGCGCCTTGTTTCGCACCCGATATTGTGCAACTACTACCTGACTTACCGCTGTAATGCCAGTTGTGGTTTTTGCGATATCTGGGAGCGCCCTTCTCCCTACGTTACGCTGGAAAGCGCCCGCGAAAACCTGCGTGATTTGCGGAAACTTGGCGTGAAGGTAGTGGACTTTACAGGCGGAGAACCCCTGCTGCATCGGCAGCTGGATATGCTCCTGACGGAAGCCAAAGCGCAGGGGATGATCACGACCGTTACCACCAACGGCCTGCTGTACCCTAAGTACGCCGAGCGGTTGAAGGGCCTGGTGGATATGCTCCATTTTTCGCTGGACTCGCCCGATCGGGACGAGCACGACCAGTCCCGAGGCGTTAAGTGTTTCGATAAAGTGATGGAGTCAATTGCCGTAGCCCGTAGCCTAGGCGAGCGTCCCGATATTATTTTTACCGTCTTTGAGAGCAACATTCATCATATAAAACGGTTGTGGGAGGAAATTTGTCTACCCAATGACCTGGTACTCATACTTAACCCGGTGTTTGAGTACAATGGCGTCGGAGAAACCCTCTCGGACCATGCCTTGAAAGAACTTACCCGCTGGGGAAAGCAAAAAAACGTGTACCTGAACGATGCCTTCGTGCAGCTTCGCCTCGACGGGGGCAACCACGTAGACCGGCCTGTCTGTAAAGCGGCAAGTACCACCCTTGTTATTTCTCCGGAGAATAAACTGGTGCTACCCTGCTACCACTTGGGCCTGAAAGAATTCCCAATCGAAGGTAACCTCCGCAGCTTGTACCTATCCGATGAGGTACAAACGCTGGTAGCCCTGGAAGGGCGGTTACCGGCTTGCGAAGGCTGCGCCATTAACTGCTACATGCAGCCTTCCTTTGCGGTAGAAATGAATAAATACTGGTGGAAAGCACTGCCAAGTACCCTTAAGTACAACCGCATCAAAGGTACCTGGAAGCAAATGCTTCGTTAGATCAGAGGCAGTTGTCACGCCGACGTGTATCGGTAATACCCGCAATTTTCCAGGTAGTACCTACCCGAGCCAGCGTAAAGGCATTAACGCCGCAGTGGCTGAACTGCCCGCCCAGGTAAAACTTGTAAGGCACCCATACAACAGCCATCGGGCCGTCTAAAAGTACCTTTAGGTCGTAAATTTGTTCATCCCAGACCTTATCGTGCGGAGTACCTACGGCCTTCACAAAATTCGGAATCGCCTCTTTCTGTACTTTGGTAGTACCCTCCTTGGTGAAGACGATTGACTGTAAAGAGGCATCCGGCAAAAAAGCCTGGCGCACTACGGATGAATCTCCCGATCGCATTCCATCAAATAGGCTTTTTACCACCTCGCGGACGGCTTGCTCTTCGTTTTGGGCCTGAGCGTGAGTACTTCCTGCCAGCCAACAAACCAGGAACCAGGGAAAGAGCCAAAGAGAAGCTTTCATGTGCGATGGTATATTTTTTTAATTTTAGATACCGTACTTTTACGGTACTTACTTAGGAACAGAAAATGGCTGACAAAATAGTTAAAAAGGTGCAAATTGAAAACCGTCGGGCTTCGTTCGAATTCTTTTTTCTGGAAGAATTTACGGCGGGAATGGCCTTGACGGGTACCGAAATCAAATCCATACGGCAAAACAAAGTCAACTTTCAGGATGCCTACTGCCTTTTTATGGATGACGAGCTCTTCGTTCGGAGCCTACACATTGCACCCTATACCGAAGGTACCCATTACAACCACGATCCCGTACGAGACCGTAAGTTGCTATTGACCAAACGTGAATTAAAGCGCCTCTCGGAAAAGCTCAAAGACCAGGGGCTAACCATCATTCCGGTCCGGCTTTTTACCAATGACCGTGGGTTGGCTAAGTTGCAGATTGCCTTAGCTAAAGGTAAGAAACTTTACGACAAGCGGGAGTCAATCAAAGAGCGAGATGTGAAGCGTGAAATTGACAGGGTAGCCTATTGAATTGATAGTCAGTAGCCTTTTAAGGAGGCCGTAGCTACTTAGTAGCTAGCCCTTATTCATTATTAATTTTACCAACAATTTACCCGACTTTGACGTTTTAATGTAGGAAAATCCATATATTGCTGGGAAGAAATTACTTTTGAACCTATGGGCAGGAAAGTTTTGGTACTCAATCAAGATTATAGTGCGCTAAGCGTTTGTTCTGTCCCCAAGGCCTTTCTTTTAGTCTACCTTAACAAAGCGGAGCTAGTCGTCGAATCTTCTTCTCATAAGCTGCGCAGCGTCAATGAAGTATTTCCCATGCCTACTGTCATTAGGCTGCACCGGTACATTCACCTGCCATACCGGGGTGTGATGATGACTCGCCAGAATATATTTCGGCGAGACGGCAACCGGTGTCAGTATTGTGGTACTACCGAAGACTTAACGCTAGATCATGTACTCCCCAAATCCCGTGGTGGAAAAACCAACTGGGATAACTTAGCCACGGCTTGCAAGCGGTGCAACTCCCGCAAAGGAGATTACACTCCGGAAGAAGCCTCCATGCCCCTCCGGCAACGGCCCTTCAGACCTTCTTTTCTCATGTTCCTGCGTGATTTTTCGGGCACCGTGGACGAAGGCTGGCATCCATATCTGGGTTCTAAGGAAGCCGTTTACTGATCACAAGGTACTTTCACCAAGCATAGTCGTTGGTTTTGGGAGTCATGCATCCCCAAAAATCAAAGGCGTGTCTTTTTATTTTCTTTAGTTTTCGTATCTTTGCGGTCTATTTTTCCCTAGTAACACATTGTTTCACTAATTTTCAGCTCCTTAGCTCAGGAACTGATGTATCTTAGAGCACCTTTTTAACTATTTATGGCAAAGGAAAAACAAAGCCACCACATGCCCGATTTTGATTGGGAAACCGCTGATGACAAGGGCTTCGGCACCGGGTATTCGGCTTCAGAACGCGCTCGTCTCGAGCAGATGTACGATACTACTCTATCACCTATTACGGAGAAAGAGGTAGTTAAAGGTGTTGTAGTAGGAATTACCGACCGCGAAGTAATTCTGAACATCGGCTTCAAGTCGGATGGACTGGTTTCCTCCAACGAATTCCGGGATCTTCCCGGCATGAAAATCGGGGATGAGGTAGAGGTTTACGTAGAAAATCAAGAAGATGCCCAGGGCCAGCTGGTACTTTCCCGTAAGAAAGCCAAAGTTATTACCGCTTGGGATAACATTCAGAAATCGTTCGATGAGGATCTGGTGATTGATGCTACCGTAAAACGTAGAACCAAAGGAGGTCTCATTGTAGATATATTTGGCATTGAAGCCTTCTTGCCTGGCTCACAAATTGACGTAAAACCCATTCGGGATTTTGACGTTTTCGTGGGCAAACGTATGGAGGTAAAAGTGGTAAAAATCAACTACGCCAACGACAACGTAGTGGTATCGCACAAGATCTTGATCGAAAAAGATCTAGAAGCACAACGCCAGCAAATCCTGAACAACCTTGAGAAAGGTCAGGTACTGGAAGGGGTGATTAAGAACATGACCAACTTCGGGGTATTTATTGACCTGGGAGGTGTAGATGGTCTACTGCACATCACGGATATTTCTTGGGGTCGCATCAACCATCCTTCGGAACTGCTCAACCTTGACCAGAAACTTAATGTTGTTGTATTGGATTTCGACGAAGAGAAAAAGCGGATTTCACTGGGTCTGAAGCAGCTTCAGTCACATCCTTGGGATTCTCTTTCCGAAACCATTCAGGTAGGAGCCAAAGTAAAAGGCCGGATCGTGAACGTGGCCGACTACGGCGCGTTTCTTGAAATCATGCCGGGCGTAGAAGGACTCATTCACGTATCTGAAATGTCCTGGTCACAGCACCTGCGCAATCCGCAGGAGTTTATGAGTGTTAATGACGAGGTAGAAGCCGTAGTTCTGACCCTGGATCGTCAGGAGCGCAAAATGTCGCTGGGCATTAAGCAACTTACTGAAGACCCCTGGACCCAAAGCCAGCTCAAGGAGAAATACGCGATTGGTACTCGTCACAAAGGAGTAGTACGTAACCTGACCAACTTCGGTCTATTCATTGAATTGGAAGAAGGTATTGATGGACTGGTACACGTTTCGGATCTATCCTGGACCAAGAAAATCAAACACCCTTCTGACTTTATCAAAGTAGGCGAAGAACTTGAGGTTGTGGTACTGGAGCTCGATGCCGACAATCGTCGCTTGGCTCTGGGGCATAAACAACTGGAGGAAAACCCTTGGGATACCTTTGAGTCGATCTTTGAAGTAGGCTCGGTTCACCGGTCAACCATCGTATCAAAAGGTGATAAATTTGCTACGCTTGAACTACCCTACGGTATTGAAGGAATAGCGGCGCTCAAAAACCTGGCCAAGGAAGACGGAAGCTGGGTTGAAGTTGGCGAAGGGGTTGATTTTGTAGTACTTGAATTCTCAAAAGAAGAAAAGAAAATCGTGCTGTCTCACTCCAAAGTATGGCAGGGCGGTGCGGTAGAAAGCAAAAAAGAGGAGAAAAGTGCTAGAAAAGCAGCTGTGAAGTCCGAAGCTACTCCAAGCAAAGAAGCTGATAAATCTACCTTCGGGGATCTAGATGTTTTGTCCGCTTTGAAAGAGCAGATGGAAGAGACCGAGAAAAACGATAAAAAAGCGGCTAAAAAAGACGCCGAAGGCGAGGAGTAATAGGGAATAATCTTTAATTTTGCGCCAGCTTCGTTGAGCGTCCTAATTACCCTCAACGAAGCGGCCAAACTGGTTCCGTGGCCGAGTGGCTAGGCAGAGGTCTGCAAAACCTTTTACAGCGGTTCGAATCCGCTCGGAACCTCCTTTCAAGTCTTGATTTAAGAGGCTATTTTTATTAGTAGTTAAGACGGAAAAGTACCATTTGTGTGAAGCAGACAATATGCTTGCGCAGGTGGTACTTTTTTTCTTAAGTGGCTGAAAAGCAAAAGGAGTTAGCCCAGCGTGTGCATAAGGCCCCAAAAGAGGGGAAGCTTAGAAAAAGTATAAATAGATGGAAGGGATAAAATATAAAAGAAATACTTTTGTGGATAAAAAATCGTGCATTAGATTTGTGTGATGAAGTATAATGGACCGCTGATTATGAATAAACAACGAAAAAAAACCTCTTTTTTTAGTCAAAAAATAGTACGTAGGCTGCCGCTGTTTACTTTTTTGGTGGTTGTTTTAGGCCTATCCCAAGCCTTGGCACAAGGCACGGAAGGAGATGCTGCCAAAGGAGAAACACTCTTCAAAAATAACTGCGCCTCTTGCCATAAGGTAACCGCTGAAAGATCGGTTGGCCCTGGATTGAAAGGCATTACGGAACGCCGCGATGTACCTTGGCTGGTAAAATGGATTCATAATCCCTCGGCCATGATTGCCAGCGGAGATGAGTATGCCGTCAAGATTTACAATGAGTATAATAAGGTTCAAATGACCAGTTTCCCTAATCTGTCAGAAGATGACATCAAGGGGATTCTTGCGTATATTGAACAGGCCAATGCGGCACCCGCAGCCCAAGCTGAGGCGACGGGTGCGCCAGCTGCAGGAGGAGCCACGGCTCAAGCCGGTGCACCCTCCGACCTGTTCATTTTGGTATTGGTCGCACTTCTGGTTGTTATGCTTCTGGTTTTGGGTGTGCTACTGGTTATTGTTACGATCCTTTCCAAAGCCGTTGGTGGCGAAACCACCGAAGGTTCAGAAGGTACGTTCATGACCCGCCTTCGCACTTCTTTGACCAAAGTGGCAGGAAACTCCGTGGTTCGCTCTGCAACCATTTGGGTTTTTGTATTATTGGTTGTAAAAGCTACAATTGACGGAGCCTTCAATGTAGGAGTACAACAAGGCTATGCTCCTAAGCAACCAATCGCCTTTTCTCACAAACTGCACGCAGGCGATTATAAGATTGACTGTAATTATTGTCATACAGGAGCCAGTCGCAGCCGCTCGGCGCATATCCCTTCTGCCAATATTTGTATGAATTGTCACGGTGTGATCAAAAAAGAGTCCCCCGAAATTCAGAAAATTTACGAAGCGATCGAAAATGACCGCCCTATTGAGTGGGTGCGCGTACACAACCTGCCTGATTTAGCCTACTTTAACCATGCTCAGCACGTAAACGTGGGTGGCTTGCAGTGTCAGCAATGCCACGGAGAGATTGAGAAGATGGAAGTGGTGCAACAGCGGTCATCGCTGACCATGGGTTGGTGTATTGATTGCCATCGTAAGACGGACGTGAATACCAAAGGAAATGCGTACTATGATAACCTCGTACAGCTACACGGACAGGAAAATAAGGGAGCACTAAAAGTGGCGGATATTGGCGGGTTGGAATGTTCTAAGTGTCATTACTAATCACCCGGAAAAATTCCAAAATACAACAAATTTGTATTGAATAGTTCTATGAAAAACAATACTAAAAGGTACTGGCGGGGGCTTGAAGAGTTACGTAACGACGAAAGCTTTGTAAAGAACGCCGACCGAGAATTTACTGAGGTTGTTCCCCAAGAAAACAAATACGAAAGCTTAGTTGATGGATCAGGAACCCATCGGCGGGATTTCTTAAAAGTGCTAGGCTTTGGGATGGCTGCAGTCTCTTTGGCAGCTTGCGAAACGCCCGTAAAAAAAGCGGTTCCTTACCTCAATAAGCCCGAAGGAGAATATCCAACTATTGCCAACTGGTACGCTTCTACCTACGCCGAAGGGGGTGATTATGCCAGCATACTGGTCAAGACCCGAGAGGGGAGGCCCATTAAAATTGAACCCAATACACTGTCCAGTGTATCCAGCGGTGCCAGTGCACGTGTACATGCCTCTTTACTGGGCTTGTATGACGTAGAAAAACTCAAAGGACCGGCAAAAGGAGACAATAGTAAAATTAGTTGGGAAACTGTTGATACAGAAATTACGGCCCAGCTCGCCCAAATAGCCGCTAGTGGTAGATCCATTCGGTTAGTATCCTCTACAGTTTTAAGTCCGTCAACAAAAGCAGCTATTGCAGATTTTGCGGCTAAGTACCCTACTACTCGTCATATTATGTATGACGCTAATTCTTTGTCCGCGCTTACCAAAGCCAATGAGGAGTCTTTTGGTAAACTCGCCATTCCTGCTTATGACTTCAGCAAGGCGAAGGTCATCGTTGGGATTGACGCTGATTTTCTGGGTAGCTGGATAAGCCCTGAGGCTTTCTCCAAACAATACGCTGAAACCCGACGGGTAAGTAGCGCAAAAGATGGGAAGAAGGACATGTCTCGTCACTACCAATTTGAGTCGATTCTTTCTCTTACG
This sequence comes from Rhabdobacter roseus, assembly GCF_014202275.1. Classification (GTDB taxonomy): domain Bacteria; phylum Bacteroidota; class Bacteroidia; order Cytophagales; family Spirosomataceae; genus Rhabdobacter; species Rhabdobacter roseus. The sequence continues at coordinate 135,771 of NZ_JACHGF010000004.1, forward strand.
GGTTCCAACGCCGATTATCGTTCGGCGGTTAAACCTTCGCAAATTGGTTTGGTAGCGGCTTCTTTATACAATAAGGTAGCGGCTGCATTGGGTGGTTCAAGTATTTCTGTTCCTTCCATCGAGGCCCCTCATCTAGATAGAGCAGCCAAAGAACTGGCTGCCGCGCGGGGGCAAGCTTTGGTAGTATGTGGCGTAAATGATCCGGCCGTACAAACGGTAGTAAACGCGCTGAATGGCCTATTAGGAAGCTACGGAACTACCATTGATCTGGGCGCTCCTTTGTACTACCGTCAGGGAGACGATCTTGCCATGAATGCCTTTATTGATGAATTAAAAGGCGGCCAAGTAGGAGCGGTACTGTTTTATAATGCCAATCCGGTATATGACCACCCGCGGGGTGCGGAATTGGCGCAGGCACTACCCAAAATTGGCCTTAGTGTGTCGTTTTCTGATCGGGCCGACGAAACTGCGTCTCTGACCAAATACATTTGTCCGGCTCCGCACTATCTCGAGTCATGGAATGATGCTGAGCCCAAGGCCGGATTTTACAGCCTTACTCAGCCCACCATCAGTTTAATATACAATACGCGTCAGGCGCAGGCTAGTTTACTCAAATGGGCCGGATTGAATGAGGATTATCACGAGTATGTAAAAGCATACTGGCGTAAAAATATGTATCCGCAGGCTGGGAGCGGCAATTTTGAACAATTTTGGATTAAAGCACTCCATGACGGTGTTTTTGAGCCCAATCAAGGTGCTACCTCCTCAGCAGCTTCTTTTTCGGGGAATTTGCCAGCTGCTGCGGTTTCTTTGGCTAGAAACTACCGCGCTTCTGCCTCAGGCCTTGAGCTAGCTCTTTACGAAAATGTTGGGATGGGAACGGGAGCGCTGGCGAATAGCCCCTGGTTACAGGAGTTCCCCGAGCCGGTGACAAAAGCTTGTTGGGATAACTTTGCTTGCGTTTCGCAAAAAACAGCGTCTGATTTAGGCGTTGAGCAGGGTGATCTGGTTAAAATAGATTTAAAAGGAAAAAGCGTAGAGTTGCCTGTACTTATCCAACCAGGTCAGGCTAACGATACTGTCGCCGTTGCCATTGGATATGGTCGCGAAAAAGCTGGGAAGTCGGCGAATGGGGTAGGTAAAAATGTGTACCCGCTGGCCTCCTTTAATGGAGGATATCTGTCTTTTGCACCGGGGGAGGTAACTTTAACCAAAGCCGGTGGTTCGCGCGAAATAGCCCAGACTCAGACCCATGATACGGTCATGAGACGGGCTTCTGTTCTACAGGAAACGGTCCTGGCTAATTATCAGAAGGACCCCCTCGCTGGGCGTTTCATCCCTAAGGTAGAAACCTCAGAAGGTCCCAAAGATGCTACGGACATTACGCTATGGAATGGGCACGAATACAAGAACCACTCCTGGGGAATGGTCATTGATCTTAACTCTTGTACAGGTTGCGGAGCTTGTGTGCTTGGTTGTCAATCCGAAAACAACGTGTCGGTAGTCGGTCGCCAGGAGGTAATTAATCGCCGCGAAATGCACTGGATACGGATTGATCGCTATTACAGCAGTGATGCCGAGGCCGATGACTTGAAGGGCTTGGAAAAGGCTTCAGAAAATCCAGAAGTGACGTTTCAGCCCGTTATGTGCGTACACTGTAACAATGCACCTTGCGAAACAGTATGTCCCGTACTAGCCACCACCCACAGTTCGGAAGGGCTAAATCAAATGACTTACAATCGCTGTGTGGGTACCCGTTATTGCGCAAATAACTGTCCTTATAAAGTACGCCGCTTTAACTGGTTTAAGTACTTTGACAACGATGATTTCGACTATCATTTTAACAATGATCTAGGGAAAATGGTCATTAACCCAGAAGTGACGGTACGCTCGCGAGGGGTTATTGAGAAATGTTCCATGTGCGTTCAACGAATCCAGGAAGGGAAATTAACCGCCAGGAAAGAAAGAAGACGCCCAATAGATGGTGAAATCAATACGGCTTGTGCTCAAACTTGTCCTACCGGTGCTATTACCTTTGGAGATATGAATGATCCTGAAAGCGCAATCTCAAAGATCCTGGAAGTAGAGCGTGAAGGCCGGGCCTTCCATATGCTGGAAGAGATCAACACACGTCCGCAGGTAGCTTTCTTGACGAAAGTAAGGAACAAGGAAGCACTTCAGGAAGCCAATACGAAAGCGTAGGTACTTTACAGTCAGCATAAACGAAGATCTAATCATTATAATTTCATAGACATATGCATGTTACATCACCCGTAAGACCCCCGCTGATTACCGGCGGAAAAACGTACGCAGACGTAACGGAGGATATATGCCGCCAAGTGGAAGGCAAGCCTACCAAGCAATGGATGATCGCCTTTACCATCTCGGTTATTGTACTCATTTACGGTACGGCCTGTCTTTTCTGGACCTGGTGGGAGGGCTTAGGCGTTTGGGGGCTCAATAAAACCGTGGGCTGGGCCTGGGATATTACTAACTTTGTGTGGTGGGTAGGTATCGGTCACGCGGGTACCCTGATTTCGGCCATTTTGTTGCTGTTCCGTCAAAAGTGGAGAACCTCCATTAACCGGGCGGCAGAAGCCATGACCATTTTTGCGGTACTTTGTGCGGCATCCTTTATTCTGATGCACATGGGCCGTCCTTGGTTGGCCTACTGGGCTCTGCCCTTACCCAATGCCTTTGGGTCGCTGTGGGTTAACTTTAACTCGCCCCTGGTATGGGACGTATTCGCCATCAGCACCTACTTTTCCGTTTCCCTCGTTTTTTGGTATATTGGTCTAATCCCCGATCTAGCAACAATTCGGGATCGTGCCCAGAGTAAAGTCTCGCGATTCATCTACGGTACCTTCGCCATGGGCTGGAACGGTTCGGCCAAAACCTGGTCCCGTTACGAATACATCAGCTTAATCCTGGCCGGGTTATCTACACCCCTGGTACTTTCTGTGCATACCATTGTAAGCATGGACTTTGCTACGTCCGTGATTCCGGGCTGGCATACTACGATTTTCCCTCCCTATTTTGTAGCGGGAGCTATTTTTTCTGGCTTTGCGATGGTACAAAACCTAATGCTAATTACGCGGGTTGTGTATCGCCTGGAAGATTACATTACCTTGGAGCACATCGAGTCCATGAATAAAGTAATCACGTTAACGGGATCGATTGTAGGGGTTGCGTATCTGACTGAATTCTTTATTGCCTGGTATTCGGGAGTAGAATACGAAAGCTACGCTTTTATTAACCGGGCTACGGGGCCCTACTGGTGGGCCTATTGGGCTATGATGACTTGTAATGTGATCTCCCCTCAGCTATTCTGGTCGCGTAAGTTGCGCCGTAGTGTCACATGGACCTTCTTTATTTCGGTCATCGTAAATATCGGGATGTGGTTTGAGCGGTTTGTAATTATTGTTACGTCGTTACACCGCGACTACCTTCCTTCCAGCTGGGCGATGTTCTCACCTACGCGTTACGATATCGGAGATTATATCTTCTCCTTTGGTTTGTTCTTTACGCTGTTCCTACTTTTTTCCAAGTACCTGCCCGTAATCAACATGGCTGAGGTGAAAGCTGTTATTAAATCTTCGTCTGAAAAGCTACCTCAAAAAGTTTCTGGAGTAGCCAAGGCACAAAGGATTTCTAATCCTTCTTTTAACAAAGACCCGCAATAACTTTAGGACATCCGCGCCAATCATTCGATTGGCCTAGCTAACGATAAAAAAGTATGGCAACATTAACCGGAAAATATTTAGTGGGAGTATATGACGATGACGACGTACTACTTCATGCAGTACCTACCATTCGTAGGGCCGGGGTCAAAATAGAGGAAGTATATTCTCCTTTTCCAGTTCACGGCTTGGATGACGCGTTGGGGCATCCTCGTACACGTATTGGTATTGCGGCCTTTATCTTTGGAATGATTGGTTGTGCCTGTGCGCTCACGCTTACGACCTGGACCATGGGTATTGACTGGCCGATGATTGTAGGAGGGAAAGACCCCATATCATTGCCTAACTACATTCCCGTTACTTTTGAAATGACCGTCCTATTTACGGCATTCGGAATGGTAGGTACTTTCTTAATAACCAACGGGTTAGGACCCAATGCTAACCCTAATATGTTTGACCCGCGTTCTACCGACAATAAATTTGTGATGGCCATCAATTTGAGTAGTAATAAAATGGCTGAAGCGGATATTGTGAAAATTTTACAGGATACGGGCGCAGAGGAAGTTAACATCAAACAGTTCTAATTGATCACAAGAATGAAGTTTACGAACCTATATAAGGGTATTGGGATGATGGGGATGGTAGCGATGGCTTTTACTAGCTGTAAGCGAGATACCAATAACCCTGGTCTTGAATTTGCTCCTAATATGTATCAATCCGTAGGTTACGAGCCCTACCGGCAGGTAGAAAACCATCCCATTAATCCTATGGGGCTCAACATGCGTGAGCCAGTAGCGGGTACGGTAGCTCGACGTAACTACGCTACTAACTTTGGTAATGGAGATTCTACCCGCGTTGATCTGATGATTTACAATGTACCCAAAGACAGCATTGGGATTTCCGAACGTACATTGACCAATCCTATACCGCTGACCGAGCAATCCCTAGCCGAAGGAAAGGTACTCTATGTACGTTACTGTCAGCATTGTCATGGTGCTACCGGTGCTGGGGACGGTACCGTGGGAGGCGTTTACCAAGGGGTGCCCAACTACAAAGGAGGGGCCTATCAAACCATGAACAGCGGGCATATTTTTCACGTGATAACCCACGGGAAAGGCAGGATGTGGCCGCACGGTTCTCAGTTGAATCCCGAAGAACGTTGGAAAGTAGTCCATTACGTTCATCAGCTCCAAAAAGAAGACTCCTGAAACTTGGTATAAGCGTAACTATACAACAATAATGGCATCAGTACACTCGATTCCTTCCATAGAAGAACAGTTTGAATTTACCTCCGACGCCAAGCGTAGGCTACTCATCGGCGGAGCCATTGGCTTGGTGCTGGTTATCGGAGGCGCTTTTTTGTTAGCTAGTGGAGGAGGCCATGAAGCCGCTCACCATGGCGCTGAGCATGCCGCTGGATCCCACGATGGGGGACATGAAGGCGGTAGCTGGATGACTCGCATCTGGGCTAACATTTGGCTTAATGCCGTTTATTTTACAGGCATTTCGGTAGTAGGTATGTTTTTCATGTCTTACAACTATTTGGCCCAAGCAGGCTGGTCTGTCGTGTTTAAGCGCATTCCCGAAGCGATGCCCGCTTTCTTGCCCGTTACAGGAGTGATCATGCTTGTGACTTTTTTCCTTGGGGGGCACGATTTGTTTCACTGGACTCACTCTGACTTGTATGATCCAGCCAGCGAGCATTTTGACCCAATTATAAATGGAAAAAAAGGGTTCCTAAATACGCCCTTCTTCCTGATCAGGCTGGTCATTTACTTTGTAGCTTGGTACTTTTTGTGGCGTGTACTTCGGAATGCCTCTTTGCAGGAGGATGAAATAGGCGGGCTGGATAACTATAACAAATCAGTAAAGTACGGAGTGACCTTCTTGGTTATATTCGCAGTAACTTCCTCTACGTCCGCTTGGGATTTTGTCATGTCTATTGACACCCACTGGTTTAGTACCATGTTTGGCTGGTACACCCTAGCCAGTTGGCACGTAGCTGGATTGGCGGTGATTACACTAACTGTAGTAAGCCTGCGCGAAAAAGGGTACTTAAAAGCCGTCAATTCCAGCCATTTACGTGATTTGGGTAAATTTGTTTTTGCCTTCAGTATCTTCTGGACCTATGTATGGTTCGCTCAATTTTTGCTCATTTACTACGCGAACTTACCCGAAGAGACGATCTATTATAAGGAGCGATTTGCGGGCTTTGGGGGAATTTATAAAGCCCCTTTCTTCATCAGTCTTTTCCTAAACTTTTTCTTTCCCTTCCTGGTTCTTATGACGAGAGATGCCAAGGCTACTCATTCTATTCTTAAGGTAGCCTGCTGGAGCGTACTCATTGGTCACTACTTCGATTTCTATACGAACATCATGCCGGGAACAGTGGGAGCAAGCGGAGGATTTGGTCCGGTAGAATTTGGCTTCATTTTATTGTTTGCCTGTTCTTTCATTTGGTTCGTGTCAGCACAGCTAGCAAAAGCAAACCTGATTCCCAAGAATCACCCCATGCTGGAAGAATCATTGCATCATGACATTGCCTAATTTCTGTAACCTTACTCTATTATGGTTTATATAGTTGGAATACTTGCCCTCGTTTTTCTGGTGCTCACCATTACGGTGATCGTCAGAATGCAAAAAGTGTTGAAAGGTGTTAAGAGCTCTGAGACCGGCGAAGGGCTCCCCCAGGGCAATCGCTGGAATGGGGCTATGTTTATTCTCTTTTTGGTATTTGCTTTGGTAGCAAGTACCTGGTCTTTCCTGGTTGCAGAGAAAGATTTTCTACCCGAAGCCTCTTCCATTCACGGAAGACGTACCGATGATCTATTTTGGTTTTCGATGGGTATTCTGACCATCGCTTGTATTGTAGTTAACTTTTTACTTTTCTTTTTCTCCTGGAAATACCAGTATAAGAAAGGCAATAAGGCAACGTTCTATCCCGAAAACCATAAGCTGGAGCTGATCTGGACGGTAATTCCGGCCGTGGTAATGGCTACATTGGTATTTACTGGTTGGCGGGCTTGGTCAGATATTACCTCTGATGCACCAAAGGATTCAGAGGTAGTAGAAATTGTTGGAAAGCAGTTTGGCTGGATAGTGCGTTATCCCGGTGTTAACGATAAGAAACTAGGGAATTACAACTACAAGTTGATTGATGCTCAAAATGAATTGGGGATTGATCTATCGGATGAGTTTTCCTTTGACGATTTCACTAATCCCAGCGAAATGCATATTCCGGTCAACAAGCCGGTACTACTTAAAATACGCGCTAGGGACGTACTACATAGCGTTTTTATTCCCCATCTTCGGGTAAAAATGGATGCAGTACCCGGTATGCCTACCCGGTTCTGGTTTGTGGCTGATAAAACTACTAATGAAATGCGAGCCGAGTTGGGCAATCCCGATTTTGATTACGAAATCGCTTGTACTGAAATTTGTGGACAAGGGCATTTTGGGATGAGGATGCGGTTGGTTATTGAAGATGAAGTTTCTTACCGCAAATGGTGTGCCGAGCAAAAAACCTTCCTGCAAACCTACCCCGATTATTTGGCTAAAGTACCAGCTAACTTAAAAGCAAAAGCACTACAGTACATGCCTACTCAAACGACAGAATCCACGGAGACGACCCCAGCGGATAGTACCTCGGTCGATGCAGCCAGTGGTGGAGCCGGAACAAGCGCTTCCTTACGTTAAACAATCGGATTTTTTTTAAAATTGCAAAGATATGTCAGTAGTAGAAACAGGAATTGGGACAACCGTGCATGCCGAAGAGCATGAGCACCACGAGGAACAAAACTTTTGGCGGAAGTATATCTTTTCTGAAGACCATAAAGTAATTGCCAAGCAATACCTTATCACTGGTATTATGTGGTCCGTAATTGGCATTGCGATGTCAGTTGTATTTCGTATTCAATTAGGCTTTCCCAACGCCAACCTATCTTGGTTAAAACCCGTTTTAGGCCAATGGATCAATGATACCGGACAGCTAGACCCCAATTTTTACCTAGCCTTGGTTACCATGCACGGTACCATCATGGTATTTTTTGTCTTAACAGCCGGGCTTAGCGGTACTTTCAGTAACTTCCTGATTCCTTTGCAGATTGGTGCCCGGGATATGGCTTCCGGATTTTTGAACATGCTTTCTTACTGGTTCTTTTTTACAGCCAGCGTAATCATGTTTTCTTCTTTATTTTTACAAACCGGACCTGCAGCCGGAGGCTGGGTCATTTATCCACCGCTCAGTGCACTTCCCCAAGCTCACATTGGCTCCCAGATGGGAATGACCCTGTGGTTGGTTAGTATGACACTTTTCATCGTTTCCCAATTACTGGGAGGTATCAACTATATTACAACTGTAATTAACTTACGGACGCGGGGAATGGCATTCAATCGACTGCCTTTAACCATCTGGGCCTTTTTTATAACTGCTATTCTAGGGCTTATATCTTTTCCCGTACTCTTGTCTGCGGCCTTGCTACTTATCTTCGACCGGCATTTCGGAACCAGCTTCTATCTCTCTGAAATTTACATTAACGGCGAGGCACTACCTAATGTAGGAGGAAGTCCTATCTTATTCCAGCACTTATTTTGGTTCCTAGGCCACCCCGAAGTATACATTGTTTTGCTTCCGGCCTTAGGTATTACCTCTGAGATCATTGCAACTAACTCGCGTAAACCCATTTTTGGATACCGAGCCATGATTGCCTCCCTTATTGGTATTGCTTTTCTGTCTTTCATTGTATGGGCTCACCACATGTTTGTAACGGGTATGAATCCATTCCTAGGGTCCGTATTCATGTTCCTAACCCTGATCATTGCAGTACCTTCGGCGGTAAAAGCCTTCAATTACACAACTACCTTATGGCGGGGTAATTTGGTCTTTACACCGGCTATGCTGTTTTCTATTGGACTCGTATCCTTATTTGTAACCGGCGGGCTAACGGGCATTATTTTAGGAAACAGCGCTCTGGATATTCAGTTGCACGACACCTACTTTGTAGTAGCCCACTTCCATATTGTGATGGGGGCGGCGTCGGCTTTTGGACTTTTTGCGGGGGTATACCACTGGTTTCCCAAGATGTTTGGTCGTATGATGAACAACACGCTCGGACAAATCCATTTCTGGCTTACGTTCACAGGTATCTACCTTGTTTTCTTCCCCATGCATTACATTGGTATTGCCGGTTTTCCCCGTCGCTATTATCAATTTACTACCTATAATTTTAGTAGTTCCTTTACGGATCTGAACGCGTTTATTTCGGTAGCGGCCATCCTTTCTTTCCTGGCGCAGTTTATCTTTTTGTGGAACTTCTTTTATAGCATTTTTAAAGGCAAAAAGTCACCTCAGAATCCTTGGCGCTCCAATACCTTGGAATGGACTGCTCCCATTAATCCGGGGCATGGTAACTGGGTAGGAGAAATACCTCCTGTATATCGTTGGCCCTATGATTACAGCAAACCAGGTGCCCCCGAGGATTTTATTCCGCAAAACGTACCCTATTCACAAACTCCGGAATCCAATCTTCCCCACGAAAATGAGGAGATTGCTATGGAAAAAGTGATTGAGGCTCAAAATTTTAATGACCAGTTCAAGGAAGCACATTAACGCCCGGTCTCTCCGTATTTTCCGGAAAGTAGCGCTACTTACCGTTTTGACCGTGTATTTAGTGATTCTCGCCGGGGGGATCGTTCGGAGTACCGGAGCGGGTATGGGGTGCCCCGATTGGCCCAAATGTTTTGGTAGTTGGGTTCCTCCAACGGAGGAGTCTCAACTACCTTTAAACTACAAAGAGATATACGGTAAGAAGCTAAAAGGAGAGGTAGTTTTTAATGCTACCAAAACCTGGATAGAATACGTAAATCGCCTCTTAGGGGTACTTACGGGTTTTATGATCTTCTTGACGTTTGTGGCTTCTTTTCCCTTTCGTCATACGTCGTATAGACTACTATTTTACCTTAGTTTTCTGGCCTTTGTATTGGTAGGCATTCAGGGGTGGTTAGGTTCCAAAGTAGTTTCTTTTGAACTCCTGCCTAGTATGGTCACATTGCATATGCTACTGGCTATTCTGATTGTCTTTGTATTGTTGTATTTACTCCTGGCATCCTACGCGGAGCAGTTGACGAGCCTATTTCCCAAAGGAAATATGCGATTAAATAGGCTCATTCTCATTAATTTAGGATTCTCTCTGATTCAGCTCATTATGGGTACCCAAGTTCGGGAGGAAATGGATCATGTAATTGCTCGGTTGGGCTATCTAGCTCGTTTCGAGTGGATTGAGAATCTCAATTTTTTATTTTATGTTCATCGGTCTTTTTCCATTTTGATCCTGGTTGTAGGCTTTATTTTATTTTATCAGGTATATAGACAAAAAGCATCACCTCAGTTAGTTCGAAAGCTCGTAGCTATAAACCTACTTATTATTGTGCTGGAAATAGCTACTGGTGTAAGTATGGCCTATTTTGGTGTTCCTGCATTCTCCCAGCCAATTCACTTGCTGATGTCTATTCTATTGATGGGTGTTCAGTTTATCGTTTGGGTGGTGGTTAACGCGGAGTGGCTGTTTAAAAAATGGACTAGCCCCAAGTACCTTCAATCAGTTATACCTTGATCAATTCGGGGTAGAGACCACAGTCATTGATAATTTAGACATGATTTCAGCGAGTAACGATTTATCTTTTGGAACAAAAGTTGGCGAGAAGGTAAAAGCACTCTTTGCGCTTTTAAAGTTTAGGCTGGCTTTTCTGGTAGCGTTCTCAGGTGCCTTTGGGTATAGCCTAGGCGTTAAGGTGATGGACTGGGGCCATTTAGGATTATTTTTTGTAGCCGCGATTGGGATTACGGGTGCGGCCAATATCATCAACCAGGTTATTGAAAAGGATCTGGATAAATTGATGAAAAGGACGGCCAACCGTCCTCTCCCCAGCCAGCGCTTAACGGTGGACGAAGCTATAATATGGGCTGTTTTTCTGGGCGTAATGGCATTAACCCTATTTTTAGTATTCTTTAATCTTAGGGCCGCTCTGCTTTCTCTGCTGTCACTCATTTTATACGGGTTTGTATATACACCATTAAAACGGGTTGGCCCCATTGCCGTTTTTGTAGGTGCTTTTCCCGGTGCTTTTCCACCCATGATCGGTTGGGTAGCAGCTACTAATCATTTTGGGTTAGAGCCCGGCATCCTGTTTGCTATTCAATTTTTTTGGCAATTTCCTCATTTTTGGGCCATTGCCTGGGTACTTGATGATGATTATAAAAAAGCGGGATTCAAACTACTTCCCTCAGCGGGTGGTAAGGATATTCATACTACGATTCAGATAATGATCTATACGCTGTTTCTGATACCCGTAGGATGGTTACCCTATAAGCTAGGTATGACAGGTATCAATTCGGCTTTTGTCGCTACGGTATTTGGTGTGCTCTTTCTAGCACAAACCTTTCATTTGATGCGTACATGTACTGATCGTACGGCTCTTCAACTGATGTTTGGATCATTTATATATCTGCCTATCGTTCAGATAGCCTTTTTACTCGATAAGCTTTAATTAAAATTAAGATATGAATACTGCTCAGCCTCTAACGCAACGGCAACCCGAAGAAACCTTGTCTATGGATCCAAAGAAGTTTATTCTTTGGCTGTTCATTGTTAGTATTGTGATGCTTTTTGCTTCCCAAACCAGTGCCTACCTGGTGCGTCGAGCCGAGGGTAACTGGCTTGAATACCAGATCCCCGTTATTTTCTCTTACAGCACCGTCGTGCTTTTTCTGAGTAGTCTTTTCATGCAATGGGCTTACTATTCAGCAAAAAAAGATAATTTTGCCAACCTGAAAATTGCAATTTCTATTACTTTTGTACTTGGCATGGCATTCCTTTGGATGCAATTCCAGGGCTGGAAGGAGCTGGTAGCTATGAAGGTGTACTTTGTAGGCAACCCATCGGGATCATTCTTTTATGTGTTTACCGGTTTACACGGATTCCATCTTATAAGCGGGCTACTGGTACTTCTTTATGCCTTGGTGGCAGCGTTTCGCATGAAAGTACACGCTAAAAGCTTGCGCCAAATGGAAATCTGTACCACCTATTGGCACTTTCTGGATGTACTTTGGCTCTATCTATTTTTCTTTTTATTGACTTTTAATTAATTGACAATCGAGTTACCAAATGGCTACAACTGCAACGACAACAGGCACGGTAGAACCTAAAATGTGGCTGGGTGGCATTTCACCCATGAAGGTTAGTTACGGAAAGCTGATGATGTGGTTTTTCCTCATATCAGATACCTTCACTTTTTCGGCCTTGCTGGTTTCTTACGGATTGGTCCGATTTAGCTATCCGGCTTATTCCGGCGAGGTAGCCGACTTTACATTTTCAAACATTTACTGGCCCATTCCTGAAAAAGTTTATGAGGCGGTTCCTTTCTTACACGGGGTGGAGCTACCGCTGGTGTTTGTGGGCATCATGACGTTCATTCTGATCCTGAGTAGCGTAACCATGGTACTTGCCGTGGAAGCCGGGCACCGCATGGACCGCGCGGCCGTTGAAAAGTACATGCTGTGGACAATCTTGGGCGGATTTACTTTCCTAGGATGCCAGGCTTGGGAGTGGGCACACTTTATCCACGGCACGGAGTCAGGGTCTGTCATCACTGAAATTGTGAATGGAGAATGGGTAGAGCGAACTATTTTTGGGGCCAATTTAACCGAAAATCAGTACGGCCCTCCGGCATTCGCTGACTTCTTCTTTTTCATTACGGGTTTTCACGGGACTCACGTTTTTAGTGGTGTCTTATTGAATATTTTGATTTTCTATCGCGCATCAACGGGCTTCTACGATCGCCGAGGACACTACGAAATGGTAGAGAAAGTGGGACTCTACTGGCACTTTGTAGATCTGGTATGGGTATTTGTCTTTACCTTTTTCTATCTAGTTTAATCGTTATCACTAAGTATCATACGATTTTTTGTCATGGCTAATATACACGTACACGAACAAACCGACGGCTCTGAGCAACGTAAGAAGATTTGGCGGACCTTCTGGATCCTTTCGGGCGTAACCGCTCTGGAATTCTTGATCGCCTTTACGTTACACGCAGGACTGTTAAAGGTTTCTATCTTTATTGGTTTAACAATCGTGAAGGCTTTTTACATTGTGGGCGAGTTCATGCACTTAAAACACGAGGTAAAATCGTTGATCTGGTCCATTTTGCTACCTTGCATTTTTGTAGTATGGCTACTCATCGCCTTGATCTGGGAAGGTGGTTCTATTTTTGCCGTTAGGTAATCCATCATGAATGCATTTCGTAAAGCCGGGTTACTGATCATCGTATTGGTAGTCCCGGTTTTAGTTTTTTTATTCCTTAAGCTTTTTGGAACAAACCACTTTGATTTACCCTACTATTTTCCGCTGACGGACCCGCGCACTGGGGAGGTAAGCAAAGCAGGGGAAGATACGCTCTACTACCGGGTGTCAAATTTTACGCTTCAGACGGTGGACGGGCAGGCCATTGACGAAAAAAGCCTAAACGGAAAAGTGATAGTAGCTCATACGACTTCGGGATGTGATGAAGGTACTTGTCAAAAAGTATTGGCCCAAGTACAACGCGTAAGTACTCTGGCAAGTACCATAGATAATCTGCGTGTCCTGACTATACTACCCGCCGAAGTGGATAGCAGTACCCAGCAGATAATGACTGGCTATAAAGCGCAAGGATGGCTGGTCCAAAATGAGGATGAGATGAGCGCTGAACGTATTTTTAAACTGAACGAAAGCCCTTCCACCAACCAAACTATTCCTTTAACAAGTCGGTTAGTACTTATAGACCCCCAGGGGTACATACGGGGGTACTACGATGCCCTGAACCCCGAAGACGTAGATCGCCTGATGGTAGAGATTAAAATACTGGACTACGGCAGTTCGTTGCCAAAATAGCTTATGGAGACCTTGTATCTGGAAAAGAGCCAAAAGTACAACCGGCTCATTAACGTAGTGGCCATCCTGATCCCGTTGGTGGTGGCGGTTTTGCTCGGGATTAGACAGAAGGTGGACTTGGGCGCGTGGACCAAAGTGTTACCCCATATCAACGGAGCCATCAATTCAGTAACGACCTTATTATTACTGGCGGGCTTCTATTTCATTAAACAAAGAAACATAGCTGCCCACCGCCGCTCCATGACCGGAGCCTTTGCTATGGGGTCTCTGTTTCTGGTATTTTATGTATTGTATCACTTATCCAATGAGTCAACGCCCTTTGGTGGCACTGGCTTTATTCGGCCGGTTTACTATTTTCTTTTAATATCCCACATTGTGCTGTCCATTGGCGTTGTGTGGTTTGTTTTACGAGCTGTTTACTTTGCCTACAGTGGTCAGCTCGAAGCGCACCGGAAGGTAGTAAAATGGGCCTATCCTATTTGGTTATATGTTAGTGTTACGGGTGTAATCGTTTATTTACTAATCAGCCCTTATTATTCATGAAAAATATCTTAATAAAGGCAGGAAGTACCTTGGTTGTTATTTTACTATTTGCCGCAACCAGCTGGGCCCAGTGTGCTATGTGCCGGGGATCGGTGGAGAGTTCCATGGGCAATGGGCGAAACAACGTAGGCGTAGGACTGAATACGGGTATTATGTACCTTTTTGTGATGCCCTATCTGATCGTCGCGGTGATTGCTTACCTATGGTACCGCAATAGCAAGAAGGCCCAGGAAGAGCGACAGCTATTGAGCGCGCGGGTGCGGCGCGCACTGGATGCGTAGTACTTTTACCGTATATATTAGCAGGTAGAAGAGGAGGCAGAAACGTTGTGTTCTGTCTCCTCTTTGTTATTCCCAGAGCGGATAGTGTGAAAGCTGAATCTGGTTACCGAAGAAGAGGGCGGTGGAAGTTTCAAACGAAAGGGTATAGTCCGATACATAAAATTGCCGTTCACCGTTTCCTTGCTCATTGCATAAATAATGCTGGTCGAGCCAGGCTTTGAGCGACTGCGCTACGATTTCGGAAGTGTCCAGGATCTCTACGCGGTCGCCGTAAAATTGGCTAATCTGCTTTTTAATTAAAGGGTAATGGGTACAGCCCAGAATAAGGGATTCAATCCCTTCCAAAGCAGGGTCTGACAGGTACCTGGCAATGATGCTTTCACTAATGGAATTATTAAAAAAACCTTCTTCGATCATGGGGGCCAGGAGCGGTGTAGCCAGAGACTTAAGCGTGATGTGTCGATCCAGAGCATCTATCTTTTTCTTATATACATTGGAAAGTACCGTTTGTTTAGTACCAATGAGCCCTACAGTACGGCCATCGTAACGCTCCCTGAGGTAGTCTACCACGGGATCAATGACGTTAAGTACCTTAGCTTTGCTACCTACGTATTCCCGTACCAGCTCAAAAGCCGCTGCTGAAGCCGAATTACAAGCGATCAGGATGAGCTTGCATTGCTGCTGGATCAGCATGTTACAGATCTTAATAGAGTACGCCTGGATGGCAGCCGTGGACTTATCTCCGTAGGGTAGGTGAGCGGTGTCGCCGAAATAAATCAGGGTCTCGCGGGGCAGTAGGCGCGTGACTGCACGCGCGACGGTCATGCCGCCGATCCCGCTGTCGAACAGGCCAATAGGTGCTGTGGATTTGGGCATAGTTGAACAAAAGGGACTAGAAATAAAAAAAAGTTTAAAACCCACGCAACCTCATGGGTGCGAATATGCATCTTGTCATTGAAACTACCTCCAAAGGATGGGCAGAATTTTACCATTATTCAACCAAGAGGCGCAACTCATCAAGGCGCTCCAAAAAGCGGACCCCCGGGCGCAAAGGCAGGTGTACGAAAAGTACTCCTCCCGTATGCTGGGCTTATGCATCCGCTACGTGGGCGATAAGATGACGGCAGAAGATATCCTGGTGGAAGGTTTTATGAAAATTTTTGACAAAATAGATCAGTTTAAGAGCGAAGGAAGTTTTGAGGGTTGGATACGACGCGTGATGGTTAATGAGGCACTAGGGTACTTACGGCAACGCAAACGCCTCCTTGACGATGTAGAGCTGGATGAAGCACAAAGTATTGCAGATTACAGCTACGCCGATCAAAATTTGAATGCCGAAGAACTCCTGCAAATCATTGACAGACTACCCGTAGGATACCGTACCGTGTTTAACCTGTACGCCATCGAAGGGTACTCACACGCCGAAATTGCGAGCGCTTTGGGAATTACTGAAAGTACCTCCAAGTCGCAGCTACACCGGGCCCGGACCATGCTCCAGCAGCTAGTAGCCGCTTGGGATAACGAATCAAAAAAAAAAGTAGACTATGAAAAAGCATCCAGTTGATGATCTGTTTGCCCGTAAGCTGGGCGAGTGGGAACCAAAGCCCTCTTCGGCGGCCTGGGAGCGCATTCAGGCCACGCAAAAGAAAAAAGAGCGGCGGCTGGGCGGCTGGCACTGGTATGCCGCAGCCGGAGTATTAGTGGCTATGCTGGCGGGATATGCCGTATGGCAAAACCAACAGGGTACCCAAGGTCCGGCCATGGCCCAGGTAGAAAAAAGAAAACCGGCAACACACCAAGTACCTGAGGTACCCTCGACGAAAATACCAACGGAAGAAGTACCACAAGAATCTGTGAATAAGGAGCTAAGACGTTTCCCTACTACGCTTCCCGATTCGCATGATCAACTGGCTAACGTTGAAACAAAGCAAAAAACAGCCGAGCGAGAGCCTGCTAAACAGGTACTTGATCCCACCGTGGAGATTGCCTACTCGGAGCTGGATAAGAAAGCCACTACCCCCTTAGAAGAAAATACTTCCACACCGCCTAACACCCATCCGGCCGAGCGTCCAGAAAGTACCCTGGCTTTAGCACCAACACCGGAGAAGCCTGAAAATCGCACGGTAATCGCTCGGGTAGAAGTACCTGAGTCGGAGGATGAAGCGCAGAAATCGTCCCGCTTCCTGAAGGTACTTCGCCAGCTAAAAAATATCAAGGAGGGCGAAGAAGTAGATTGGAAAGAGATGGGGATCAATCCTAAAAAAATGGTGGCCCGAGCTGATGCTCGCCTTAAATCAGAAGAAGAAAAAGTGTCAAAACAGTACCAAAACCTAAAAGAAAAGCTATAAACAAACCATTGCCATGAAAAATATCCTAAAAAAAGTAGTACTGGGTACCTTGGGCTTGCTGATAGGAGCCGCCACCCAGGCCGAGCCGGCCGCAAAAGATTCCATCATCGTTACGTTTGGTGATAAGACGCGTCTGATTATCTACGGAGAAGATCGTCAGGAATTGGAGAAACTAATGAAGTATGATTTGAACGCTCTGCTTAAAGATTTGGGGGCTCGCCTGGATACACTGGGGGGCGATACGAAAATCTATCTGGACGAATTGGATGGACGGGATTACCTAAAAGATAAATCAGAGGCCAACCGCGACAAGAATCACGTACGAATCGGACTACGAGGCATTCATATCAAGGATGGTGATACGGAAGTAAGCATAAGTACCCGGGGCATCGACGTGAAGGAGGGAGAGGAACGTGTACGGATTGGCCGCGGTGACGAAGACAGCTCAGACTCGTCCGGGATAAAAATCGACGAAGATGGCCACGTAACGAGGATTCGCCGGGTACGGCGCTATTCGAGTCCCCGCAAAGGGTTCAATCTGAACTTAGGATTAAACGCCTACGGCGAAAACCAACCCATGGGATATAATACCGCCGATTACGATCTGCGCCCCTTTGGCTCGCGTTTTGTAAGCCTGGGCTTGATACGAAGCGCAAGCATTGCCCGGGGAAAATCGGCGGGTTTGCACCTGGATTTCGGGCTGGACTTCTCCTGGTACAACCTCATGTTTGATGGAAACAACACGGTAGTAAAAGGAGCGTCACAGCTAGCTTTTGAGCCGATCCTGAATGCCGAAGGAACAGTAGTAGATCTTCGGAAAAGTAAATTGACCGTTCCCTACGTCAATCTTTCCCTCATGCCTACCGTTAGTTTTCCCAAAGCGGCCATCTCCTACATCAGCGCTGGTGTGTACGGAGGGTATCGGCTTGGGGGTTATACCAAAACCAAATTGGCTTCCAACGGGAAGAAGGATCACAACCGGGCCAACTACTATTTTGAAGACTTCCGCTACGGAGCCGCTCTCGAACTTGGTATACGCAACTTCCCCGACTTGTTCGTACAGTATGATATGAACAACCTCTTTGAAGAGAATCGTGGCCCCGCTGTGCGTATGATCAGCTTTGGCATTCGCTTGTAAAAAGTACCTTTGCTTTTTTTAATAAATGGTCTTGGGAGACAAATAGCCCAGGACCATTTATTTTTTACGATAATTTTTGAAAAAGAATTTGACAATAGTAGAAAAGCGTATAATTTTGCACTCCGAAGTGAATGAGACGGCATTCACGGATGATTTGAAATACGAAAAGGGGGTGTACCAGAGTGGCCAAATGGGGCAGACTGTAAATCTGCTGACGTACGTCTTCGGTGGTTCGAATCCATCCGCCCCCACCAAGTACGCGGGAGTAGCTCAGTTGGTAGAGCGATAGCCTTCCAAGCTATAGGTCGCGAGTTCGAACCTCGTCTCCCGCTCATTCGTTTACTACCGACAAGCGATTGACGAAAATTATTCTTGGCAATAGGAGCTGTTTTCGTCGACCGCTTTTTGGTTGTTATAAGCGTTTAACGCCGTTGTAGCTCAGGGGTAGAGCACTTCCTTGGTAAGGAAGAGGTCAGGGGTTCAAATCCCCTCAACGGCTCATTGTAATGAAAAAAGGTAGTTCTTACAGGTAGGAGTCCGATGAATTTTGGAAAAGAGTAAGGAGGGCCCTTATTGAGAGGGCATATTGACTTTTCCAGGCAATAGATCAGCAATAAGTAATAAAATTAGTAATTAATTCAAATTCTAAGCGTACATACAACATGGCAAAAGAGACGTTTGACCGCTCAAAACCGCACGTGAATATTGGTACTATCGGGCACGTTGACCACGGTAAAACTACCCTGACGGCTGCGATCACAACCGTATTGGCAGATAAAGGTTATGCACAAAAGCGTGACTTCTCGTCGATTGACAACGCTCCCGAAGAGAAAGAGCGTGGTATTACAATCAACACTTCGCACGTAGAATACCAAACTGCCAACCGCCACTACGCACACGTTGACTGTCCAGGTCACGCTGACTATGTAAAAAACATGGTTACGGGTGCTGCCCAGATGGACGGAGCAATTATTGTAGTAGCCGCTACGGATGGTCCTATGCCGCAAACGCGTGAGCACATTCTGCTGGCCCGTCAGGTAGGGGTACCTCAGCTGGTAGTATTCATGAATAAAGTGGACATGGTGGATGATCCTGAGCTTCTTGAGCTCGTGGAAATGGAAATCCGTGAACTATTGAGCTTCTATGAATTTGACGGCGATAACATTCCTGTAATCCAAGGCTCAGCGTTGGGTGCTTTGAATGGCGAAGCAAAATGGGTTAAAACCGTAGAGGATCTGATGGATGCTGTCGATAGCTTCATCCCCATTCCTCCTCGTATGACCGAGCTTCCGTTCCTGATGCCTGTAGAAGACGTATTCTCGATCACGGGTCGTGGTACGGTAGCAACGGGTCGTATCGAGCGTGGCGTAATCAACTCCGGTGAGCCGGTTGAAATCCTGGGAATGGGTGCTGAGAACCTCAAATCTGTAGTAACAGGGGTTGAGATGTTCCGTAAAATCCTTGACCGTGGTGAAGCTGGTGACAACGTAGGTCTGCTACTCCGTGGTATTGATAAGGAAGATATCCGCCGCGGTATGGTAATCTGTAAGCCTGGTTCCGTGAAGCCCCACGCTCACTTCAAAGCAGAGGTGTACGTACTTTCCAAAGAAGAAGGAGGCCGTCACACGCCTTTCTTTAACAAGTACCGCCCTCAGTTCTACTTCCGTACCACGGATGTAACGGGTGAAATTAGCCTTCCTGCCAACGTTGAAATGGTTATGCCTGGTGATAACATCACTATTGAGGTAAAACTGATCAACAAGATTGCCATGGAAAAAGGTCTACGTTTCGCTATCCGTGAAGGTGGACGTACCGTGGGTGCCGGTCAGGTAACGGAAATTCTTGACTAACAGCAAAAGGCAATACAAAAACAAGTGCATTTCTTAAGGGAATGCACTTGTTTTTTATAGAAAATCAGTATCTTTGCAGCCCGAAAGAACGATTTACTAAAAATACGGGTGTAGTTCAAGGGTAGAATAGCGGTCTCCAAAACCGTTGATGGGAGTTCGAATCTCTCCACCCGTGCTCAGTGTTAAAAAAGAAAATGGAAAAATTCATCTCATTTTTAAAGGCTTCCTGGGAAGAGATTACCCAGCACGTAACGTGGCCGCCTTTTAGCGAGCTCCAGTCCAATACAACGCTGGTTTTGGTAGGCTCCCTTATTTTTGCCTTTGTTGTAGGTGCGATGGATTTTGTTTTCGAAAACGCACTCAACCTATTTTATCAGACTTTCTAAGGTACCTATTCGGGTATCCGAAACCCCCAGAATGGCATGAGTGGTGTTAATTGGTATGTACTTAGAGCGGTATCCGGTCAGGAAAAGAAGATCAAGACCTACATTGAGAACGAGATAGTTCGTCAAAAGCTCGATGAGTATGTTCCTCAAATTCTGATTCCTGCGGAAAAGGTATATGAAATGCGCAACGGAAAGAAGCGCGTTCGGGAGAAAAACTTTTTTCCTGGCTACATCATCATATCTGCCGACCTATCCAAAGGAGAAGTACTACACATTATTACTAGTATTCCTGGTGTTATTGGCTTTTTAGGAAATTCCGAAGGAAATTCAAAAGTACCCGTTCCATTGCGCCAGTCGGAAATCAACCGGATTCTGGGCCGGGTAGATGAAGCTGCGCAGGAAGAAGAAACGCCTAGCATGTCCTTCCTAAAAGGAGAGAGTGTAAAGGTAGTAGATGGCCCCTTCAGTGGCTTTATTGGCACCGTAGAGGAGGTATTTGACGAGAAGAAAAAACTCAATGTAGTTGTAAAAATATTCGGGCGCAGTACCCCCGTTGAACTCAGTTACGCACAAGTAGAAAAGGAAAGTTGAGGGTGTGAACGGGCAGGAGTGCTTCCCCCTGCAAGTGAGCCGTTACTATCATCATCTAACCGACAACAACCAAAACAATGGCAAAAGAAATAACTGGATACGTTAAACTCCAAGTGAAGGGTGGCCAGGCCAATCCTTCGCCCCCCATTGGTCCTGCATTAGGTTCCAAGGGTTTGAATATCATGGAGTTTTGCAAGCAGTTTAATGGGCGTACCCAAGACAAAATGGGTATGGTTCTGCCGGTAGTTATTACGTATTACAAAGACAAGTCATTTGACTTTGTTATTAAAACCCCTCCCGCTGCCATCTTATTAATGGAAGCATCTAAGGTAAAGAAAGGTTCAGCACAGCCGAACCGTACCAAAGTGGGGTCTGTCTCATGGGATCAGGTTCGTCAGATCGCTGAAACCAAAATGCCGGACCTGAACTGCTTTACCGTAGATTCGGCTATGAAAATGATAGCGGGTACGGCTCGTAGTATGGGTATTACCGTTGCTGGCAAAGCCCCGTGGGAAGAAAACAACTGAGTGTAGTTAAGACTACACCTAAGAAACAAAGAACATGGGAAAATTGACGAAAAAGAGAAAAGAGGCTCTTTCGAAATTTGACGCTACGCAGGCGTATTCCCTGCAACAGGCTGCTGACGTTCTGAAAACGGTCTCGAATACCAAATTTGATTCATCCGTAGATATTGACGTTCGTTTGGGCGTGGATCCTCGGAAAGCTGATCAAATGGTACGCGGGGTAGTTACCTTACCACATGGTACAGGGAAGGAAGTAAGAGTACTGGTGCTGTGTACGCCTGATAAAGAAGCGGAAGCGAAAGAGGCCGGCGCCGATTATGCGGGCCTGGACGAGTTCATTCAAAAGATTGAACAGGGCTGGACGGACATCGACGTAATTATCACGATGCCGAGTGTAATGGCCAAAGTAGGTAAGCTGGGTAAAATCCTCGGTCCTCGGGGACTAATGCCTAACCCTAAGTCGGGTACGGTTACCACCGATGTTGCCAAAGCGGTAAAAGAAGTAAAAGCTGGTAAAATTGATTTCAAAGTAGACAAATTTGGGATCATCCACACGAGTGTGGGCAAAGTTTCCTTCGAATCCGATAAACTGGTACAGAATGCTCAGGAAGTGATCAATACGTTGGTCCGTCTGAAGCCTTCATCAGCCAAAGGTACGTATGTAAAGAGCATTCACTTATCAAGCACGATGAGCCCGAGTGTGTCTATTGACAAAAACACGATTACTGGAATATAACATGACACGGGAAGAGAAAGAAGTTATAATAGATGAACTGAGTCAAAAGTTCTCTACGACCCCTTACTTCTTCATTACAAGTGCCGCTGGCATGTCTGTAAGTGAAGTAAATCAGCTCCGTCGTCAATGTTTTGACCGTGGCGTGGAATATCGCGTTGTTAAGAATACGCTTATTAAAAAAGCCCTCGAGACACTCGATACCGACTACACTCCCTTCGAGAGCGAAGTACTGAAAGGATTTTCGGGTATTATGTTTCATCCGGAGTCAGGGAAAGTACCAGCTCAGCTGATTAAGGAGTTTCGTAAAAAAGCGGGTAACGATAAGCTTAAGTTCAAAGGTGCTTCGGTTGATTACTCGCTCTTTATTGGGGAGAGTCAGCTAGAAACGCTGATCTCGCTCAAATCGAAGGACGAAATGATCGGGGAGATCATTGGCTTGCTACAATCTCCCGCCAAAAATGTTCTTTCTGCCCTGCAAAGTGGTGGTAATAAACTGGCCGGCATTCTTAAAACATTGTCCGAGAAGGAGTCCTAATCGAACGAAGGTACCCGTTGAAGGTGGCTGCCAATGGGACTAACTTTAAAGCCAAAAGATAAAAATTCAACTTTTGTACAATCACTTAATCAAGAATAAAAAATGGCAGATTTGAAAGCTTTCGCAGAGCAGCTTGTTAACCTGACGGTTAAAGAAGTGAACGAATTGGCTGCAATTCTGAAAGACGAATACGGTATTGAGCCCGCGGCTGCTGGTGCAGTGATGGTAGCAGGTCCTGCTGCTGGCGGAGATGCTCCTGTTGCTGAAGAGCAAACGTCTTTCGATGTTATCCTTAAAGCGGCAGGCGCCAGCAAACTAGCAGTAGTTAAACTGGTAAAAGACCTTACCGGACTTGGCCTGAAAGAAGCTAAAGAATTAGTAGATGGCGCACCCAAGCCTATCAAAGAAGGTGTAGCTAAGGATGAAGCCGATGCGCTTAAAAAGCAATTGGAAGAGGCAGGTGCTGAGGTAGAAGTAAAATAATTCTTTGCCTTATCTGTCTTGACAGAACGGGAATGGGCCTGGCTAACGTCAGGTCTTTTCCTGTTTTGGAACTTATCTACAGGAAATAAACTTATTTGTACCAGACGGTGTTATACCAGTCTGACTATAAGCGGTACATTTAATCTTTATGCTAAATCCGCTGATAAGAACAACAGCAAACTCTACTCTGTGTTTTTCCCATTTCTTCACAAATACATTTGGAAATATAGCCCGAAACACTTCTTTACTCGTAGGCAAGAAGAAAAGGGGCTTGTTTCTGTATTGAATCTACGAGGCGTTCGTTGGCGGTTTTACACTAATTAGTGCGTTTGTGCGTTACCACGTATTGTACCAACGCTCCGTTTTTTGTTCTATTAACCCAAAACAATTTAGCCTTGGCTACCAAAACAACTCTCAGAAAAAATTTCTCAAGGATTAACCCAGTTATCGATTATCCTGATCTACTGGGTATCCAAGTACAGTCTTTCCGAGACTTTTTTAGTCTGGATACCTCTGCCGAAAATAGGTCGGGGGAAGGACTTTACAAAGTTTTCGCCGAAAACTTTCCCATTGCCGACTCTCGTGACAATTTTGTACTTGAATTTGTCGACTACCTTCTTGAGCCACCTAAATACTCCGTTGATGAGTCGATTGACCGGGGTTTAACGTATGCTGTTCCGCTGAAAGCAAAGCTACGTTTAATCTGTAACGATCCTGATCACGAGGAGTTTGAAACCATCGAGCAGGAGGTATTTCTAGGAAATATTCCGTACATGACCGATAAGGGTTCGTTTGTTATTAACGGAGCTGAACGCGTCATTGTTTCGCAGCTACACCGCTCACCAGGGGTGTTCTTCTCGATGAGCAAGCATACAAACGGATCTAAGCTTTATTCGGCCCGGATTATCCCTTTCAAAGGTTCCTGGATTGAATTCTCGACCGATGTCAATAATGTCATGTATGCATACATCGACCGGAAAAAGAAATTTCCGGTTACGACCCTACTTCGTGCCATTGGCTTTGGTTCTGATAAAGATATTTTGGACCTGTTTGGCTTATCGGAAGAGATCTCGGCTACCCCGGCTAACTTGAAGAAAGCCGTAGGGCGCCGCTTGGCCGCTCGGGTACTGCGTACCTGGACTGAAGACTTTGTGGACGAAGACACGGGTGAAGTTGTGTCTATTCAACGTAACGAAGTACTTTTAGAGCGTGACTCCGTTATTACTACGGATGATATACAGATTATTGTAGAATCAGGCCAAAAGTCAGTTATTCTTCATAAAGAAGATATGAACGTTGCTGACTATAACATTATCTACAATACGCTACAAAAAGACAGCTCTAACTCCGACAAAGAAGCGGTTGAGCAGATCTACCGTCAGCTACGTAACGCCGAAGCGCCGGATGAGCAAACCGCTCGTGAAGTCATTCAAAGCTTGTTCTTTAGTGATAAGCGCTATGATTTGGGTGATGTAGGACGTTACCGGATCAATAAGAAGCTGGGATCCGATACCAGCCTGGATGTACGGGTACTTACTACGGGCGATATTGTTTCCATTGTAAAGTACCTTATTGGACTTATTAATGCCAAAGCCGTAGTAGATGATATTGATCACCTGTCTAATCGGCGGGTACGTACCGTTGGTGAGCAGTTGTACGCGCAGTTTGGAGTAGGCTTGGCCCGGATGGCTCGTACCATTAAAGAGCGAATGAATGTGCGCGATAACGAGGACTTTAAGCCGGTAGATTTGATCAACGCTCGTACGTTGTCGTCGGTTATCAACTCGTTTTTTGGTACGAATCAGCTCTCGCAATTCATGGACCAGACGAACCCGCTGGCCGAAATTACCCACAAACGACGTATGTCGGCACTGGGTCCGGGAGGGCTATCCCGCGAGCGGGCCGGATTTGAGGTACGTGACGTACACTATACCCACTACGGGCGCTTGTGTACCATTGAAACGCCGGAAGGACCTAACATTGGTTTGATTTCTTCCCTTTGTGTGTTTGCCAAGGTCAACGGAATGGGCTTTATCGAAACTCCCTACCGGATTATTGACAACAACGGCAAACTAACTAAAGAGATTATTTATATGACGGCGGAGGAAGAAGACTCCAAGTACATTGCCCAAGCGAATGCTTCGGTTGATACAGGAGGAAACTTCACCGTTGATAAAATTAAGACTCGTTTTGAGGGAGATTTCCCCATGGTTGATCCGGCTCAGGCTTCCTTTATGGACATTGCCGCCAACCAGATTGTATCCGTAGCGGCCTCGCTGATTCCTTTCCTGGAACATGATGATGCCAACCGGGCGCTGATGGGCTCCAACATGCAACGGCAGGCCGTTCCTTTATTGCGTCCCCAGGCTCCCATCGTTGGAACCGGCTTGGAACAACGCGTAGCCATGGATTCCCGGGCGCTGGTAGTAGCGGAAGGAGACGGAGTGATTGACTACGTAGATGCTTCTAAAATTATAGTACGCTACGAACGTACCGATGAAGATCGCTTGGTAAGCTTCGATGACGACTGCATTTCGTATGATCTGGTGAAGTTTCGTCGAACCAACCAAGATACCTGCTTAAACCTGCAACCGATGGTCCTTAAAGGACAAAAGGTAAAGAAAGGCGAAGCACTGTGCCAGGGATATGGTACCGAAGGCGGCGAACTGGCCCTGGGCCGAAACATGATGGTCGCTTTCATGCCCTGGCAGGGATACAATTTTGAAGATGCCATTGTTATTTCGGAAAAAGTAGTTCGGGAAGACATTTTCACGTCCATTCACATTGAGGAGTTTGAGCTTGAAGTACGTGATACCAAGCGCGGAGAAGAAGAGCTAACGGCTGAAATTCCGAACGTAAGTGAAGAAACGGTCCGTAATCTGGATGAAAACGGTATTGTACGAATCGGAACCGAAGTGAAGGAAGGCGATATCCTGATCGGTAAGATTACGCCGAAAGGAGAATCAGATCCTACACCAGAAGAAAAACTTCTGCGAGCTATTTTTGGTGATAAAGCGGGTGATGTAAAAGACGCCTCCAAGAAAGCACCTCCCTCCATGAAGGGAGTTGTGATTGATACCAAGCTATTCTCGCGGCCAACCAAAGAAGAGCGGGCTAAGCATAAAGATGAGCTGAAGACCCTACTAAAAAGGTACGGTCGGGACTTGACGATGCTACGCGACCGGATTATCGATAAATTGGTAGAGTTGTTGGATGGCAAAACGAGCAAAGGAGTTAAGCATAAGTTTGGCGATGAGCTGGTTAGCAAGGGTGTTAAATTTAACCGTCGCAATATCAGCGAAAATCTATTCCCCGCTGCTAACCCTTACCGGGATGAAAGCCAGTATTCCGTTCCTGAAGAAGTAAACCTGATTGGGGATGTTCTTACGGATGCCTGGACAGACGATGATCACCTGAATCGGCTGGTTTCTAGGGCGGTACGTAATTACTTAAATCGTCGCAGTGAAGTAATGGGGCGTTTTAAACGCGATCGCTTTGCCCTGGAAGTAGGTGATGAACTACCGGCGGGAATCGTCAAGCTGGCCAAAGTATACATAGCCAAGAAGCGGAAGCTGAAGGTAGGAGATAAAATGGCTGGCCGCCACGGAAATAAAGGGGTCGTAGCCCGGATTGTGCGGGATGAAGACATGCCCTTCCTGGAAGATGGAACGCCGGTTGACATTGTGTTGAACCCTCTAGGGGTACCTTCGCGGATGAACATTGGTCAGATTTACGAGACCATTTTGGCTTGGGCCGGTCTGAAATTAGGCCGTCGCTACGCTACGCCTATCTTTGACGGAGCTACCGAAGCCGAAGTAGAAGCCGAGTTGAAAGAAGCCGGGCTACCCGATTGGGGGCGTACCTACCTCTACAATGGTTTATCAGGTGAGCAGTTTGACCAACCCGTGACAGTAGGGCTTATCTACATGATGAAGCTGGGCCACTTGGTCGATGACAAAATGCATGCGCGGTCCATCGGTCCCTACTCGCTCATTACGCAGCAGCCACTAGGGGGTAAAGCCCAGTTTGGGGGACAGCGTTTTGGCGAGATGGAAGTGTGGGCGCTTGAAGCTTTCGGAGCCTCGCACATTCTGCAGGAAATCCTGACCGTAAAATCCGATGACGTAGTAGGTCGTGCCAAAGCCTACGAAGCGATCGTGAAAGGGGAAAACCTGCCGAAACCCAATATCCCGGAATCATTCAACGTATTGGTGCACGAACTACGTGGACTGGCGCTGGAAATTACGCTGGATTAAAAGTATAATCAATGGTCCGGGAGAGGTTAGCACTACTTCCGAACTATTAATACCAGGGACTATTGACTCACCGAAATAAAGATCAACAATATGTCTTTTAAAAAGAATAAAAAGTTAAACAGTGATTTTCAGAGCATTACCATTAGCTTGGCATCGCCGGAGTCGATCCTCGAAAGCTCCTACGGTGAGGTAACGCAACCTGAAACCATCAACTACCGGACCTATAAGCCGGAAATGGGTGGCTTGTTCTGCGAACGGATTTTCGGTCCGGTAAAGGACTGGGAATGCCACTGTGGTAAGTACAAACGTATCCGCTACAAAGGAATCATCTGCGATCGTTGTGGTGTAGAAGTGACCGAGAAAAAAGTACGTCGTGAGCGCATGGGCCATATTGAGCTCGTAGTGCCCGTGGCACACATCTGGTATTTCAGGAGCCTACCCAATAAAATTGGGTACCTGCTGGGCTTATCGACCAAGAAACTGGATCAAATTATCTACTACGAGCGGTATGCCGTAGTGCAGGCCGGGGTGAAGGCTGAAGATGGTGTGAGCTACATGGATTTCCTAACGGAAGACGAGTACCTGGATATCATTGACAAGCTTCCGCGCGAAAACCAACTCTTGCCGGATATTGATCCGAACAAGTTTATTGCCAAAATGGGAGCCGAAGCCCTCGAGATGCTACTTAATCGTATCAATCTGGACGAGCTTTCCTATGAACTGCGCCACCAGGCGGCTACCGATACGTCGCAGCAGCGCAAGGCGGAAGCTCTGAAACGTTTGAAAGTGGTAGAAGCCTTTCGGGATGCAAATACACGCGTAGAAAACCGTCCCGAATGGATGGTGATCAAGATGGTCCCCGTTATTCCACCGGAGCTTCGCCCGTTGGTACCCCTGGACGGTGGGCGTTTTGCTACTTCCGATCTGAACGATTTGTATCGCCGCGTTATCATTCGGAACAACCGTCTGAAGCGTTTGATCGAAATAAAAGCACCTGAGGTTATTCTTCGTAACGAAAAGCGGATGCTTCAGGAAGCGGTAGATTCTCTCTTTGACAACAGCCGTAAAGTAAACGCGGTACGTTCAGAAGGAAATCGGGCGCTGAAATCCCTTTCGGATATGCTGAAAGGAAAGCAGGGACGGTTCCGGCAGAACTTGCTCGGTAAGCGGGTCGATTACTCGGGCCGTTCGGTGATTGTGGTAGGTCCTGAGCTGAAGCTACACGAGTGTGGCTTGCCTAAGGACATGGCAGCCGAGCTTTTCAAGCCGTTTATTATCCGCAAGCTCATCGAGCGCGGTATCGTAAAAACCGTAAAATCGGCTAAGAAAATCGTAGATCGGAAAGACCCGGTAATCTGGGATATTCTGGAGAACGTACTCAAAGGGCACCCCGTGCTGCTCAACCGGGCTCCTACGCTGCACCGTTTGGGTATCCAGGCATTCCAGCCTAAGCTTATCGAAGGGAAAGCTATTCAGCTGCACCCACTCGTTTGTACGGCCTTTAATGCTGACTTTGACGGTGACCAAATGGCCGTTCACGTACCCCTGGGACAAGAAGCCGTGCTGGAAGCGTCGCTGTTGATGATTTCCTCGCACAACATTCTGAACCCGGCCAATGGAGCACCCATTACGGTCCCTTCGCAAGACATGGTACTTGGCTTGTACTACGTAACCAAAGGGCGCGTCAGCACGCCAGGCTATCCTATTTTGGGAGAAGGTATGACGTTCTACGGGCCCGATGAAGTGATCGTGGCTATCAATGAAGGACGCGTATCCAAGCACGCCAACATCAAATGCCGCGTACGGCTTCGGAAAGAGGACGGTACTTTTGAAACAAAATTGATTGATACCGTAGCTGGTCGGATTCTGTTCAACCAGTACGTACCCGAAGAGGTAGGTTATATCAATGAGCTGCTCACGAAAAAGAAATTGCAGCAGATTATTGGGCAGGTATTTAAAATGGCAGGAGTCTCACGTACGGCTCACTTCCTGGACGACATCAAGGAGCTTGGCTTCCAGATGGCCTTCCGGGGTGGATTGTCCATTGGACTAAACGACGTCATGGTACCGGCCGAAAAAGAGCAGCTGATCGAAACGGCTAAGAAAGACGTAGAGGCTGTTTGGAACAACTACCTCATGGGACTCATCACCGAGAACGAGCGCTATAACCAGGTGATTGATATCTGGACCCGCGTGAATTCCCGCATTACCGAAACGCTGATGAAGCAACTCGAAGCGGATCAGGGTGGGTTTAACTCCATCTATATGATGATGCACTCCGGAGCGCGTGGTTCCAGGGAGCAAATCCGGCAGCTGGGTGGAATGCGTGGTTTGATGGCTAAGCCTCAGAAAAACCTGGCCGGTGGCGCAGGGGAGATCATCGAGAACCCGATTCTTTCTAACTTTAAAGAAGGACTTGATGTACTTGAGTACTTTATCTCCACCCACGGTGCCCGGAAAGGTCTGGCGGATACGGCCCTTAAGACCGCGGATGCGGGTTACCTGACGCGTCGTTTGCATGACGTAGCACAGGATGTAGTCGTGGTAGAAGAAGATTGCGAAACCCTGAGGGGTATTCAAATATCGGCCCTTAAAGACAACGAGGACATCGTGGAGCCGCTCTCGGAGCGTATCCTGGGCCGCGTGAGCGTGCACGATATTTTTGATCCTTTATCGAACGAGCTGATCGTGGAATCGGGAGGTGAAATCACCGAAGAGATCGCCAACCAGATCGACGAAACCAGCATCGATACCGTAGAGATTCGCTCGGTACTTACCTGCGAAACCCGCAATGGCGTTTGTGCCAAATGCTA
Source organism: Rhabdobacter roseus (assembly GCF_014202275.1). GTDB lineage: Bacteria > Bacteroidota > Bacteroidia > Cytophagales > Spirosomataceae > Rhabdobacter > Rhabdobacter roseus. The sequence continues at coordinate 165,864 of NZ_JACHGF010000004.1, forward strand.
CGGACGTAGCCTGGCCACGGGGCAAATGGTGAATGACGGAGAAGCCGTGGGTGTTATTGCCTCGCAATCCATCGGAGAGCCGGGTACTCAGCTGACGCTACGTACTTTCCACGTTGGGGGTACTGCTTCCAACATTGCCGTAGAGGCTAACATCAAGGCCAAATTCGAAGGCGTAATTCAGTTTGAAGATTTGCGTCTGGTGGTCTCGACCAACGCCGAGGGAGATCCGGTGACGGTGGTGATGGGTCGCTCGGGTGAAGTGAAGATTGTCCATCCCGAAACGAAGCAACTACTCATTTCCAACAACGTACCTTACGGTGCGCACCTGATCGTGAAGGAGGGAGACAAGGTATTCAAAGGTCAAGAGCTTTGTAGCTGGGATCCATACAATGCCGTTATCCTTTCTGAATTTGATGGTTCGGCGGAGTTCGATGCCATCGAAGAAGGCGTTACCTACCGCGAAGAGTTTGATGAGCAAACGGGCTTCCAGGAGGCCGTGATCATCGAGACCCGGGACAAAACGAAAAACCCGGCCGTGGTGGTAAGAGGAAAAAGTACCCTACTGAAAGACCAAACGGAAAAATCGTATAACCTACCCGTAGGAGCTCGTTTGGTAGTTAAGAACGGCGTGAAGGTAAGGGCCGGACAGCCGCTGGCTAAAATCCCGCGCGTGGTTGGTAAAACCCGCGATATTACGGGAGGTCTGCCTCGGGTAACGGAGCTTTTCGAAGCCCGTAATCCTTCTAACCCCGCTACGGTGAGTGAAATCGACGGAGTAGTTAGCTACGGTGGGGTGAAACGCGGTAACCGCGAGATCCTGATCGAGTCACGCGATGGTACCCAACGCCGCTACATGGTAGCACTCTCGAAGCACATCCTGGTGCAGGACGGCGACTTTGTGAAGGCCGGTGATCCGCTTTCAGATGGAGCCATCACGCCCGCAGATATTCTCTCTATCAAAGGGCCTACCGCCGTGCAAGAGTACTTGGTGAACGAGATTCAGGAAGTCTACCGCCTGCAAGGGGTGAAGATCAACGATAAGCATATTGAGTGTATCGTGCGCCAGATGATGCAGAAAGTAGAAATTCTGGATGCGGGCGACACCAACTTTCTCGAAATGCAACCCGTAGATCGCTGGGTATTCCGGGAAGAAAATGACAAGATTCTGGACATGAAAGTGGTGGAAGAATCGGGTGATTCGGAATCCCTTAAGCCCGGTATGATTGTGTCGGTACGCCGCCTGCGGGACGAGAATTCCAGCCTGAAACGCCGCGACCTCAAGCTCGTGAAAGCACGGGATGCCCAAGCGGCCGTAGCCAAGCCTACGCTGATGGGGATTACCCAGGCCTCCCTGGGTACCGAAAGCTTCGTGTCCGCGGCTTCCTTCCAGGAAACCACCAAGGTACTTAGCGAAGCCGCCGTCCGCGGTAAGCGCGATGAACTCAACGGTCTGAAAGAGAACGTGATCGTAGGTCACCTCATTCCGGCCGGAACGGGTATGCGCCGCTACAACAACCTCCTGGTAGGTTCTAAGGATGAATTTGATGCTTTGGTAGAATCGCGCGAAAAATCAGCCCGCAAAAAACGCGAGCTAGCCTGATCGAAAACCAAAAGCATTTCCAATAGGCAAAAATAAAAAGCCAGCCTCGGAAACGGGGTTGGCTTTTTTTAATAGTAAATTGGGGCTTTAAATGGATACAATACCTTTACTCCTATCCCTTAATCACCTTACCAGTAGCTATACTAGGCACTAAAACAGTCAAATCATGGAAGACCACAACCAAGACTTAGAACAGCAAATCAATATTGAGCTGTCGGAAGAAATGGCGGAAGGCGTTTACTCCAACCTCGCTATGATCGCTCATTCCAACAGTGAATTTATCCTGGATTTCATCCGACTCATGCCCGGAGTACCCAAAGCCAAAGTGAAGGCGCGGGTCATTCTTACCCCTGAGCACGCCAAGCGCTTGCTGGGCGCATTAAAGGATAACATCCGCAAATTTGAGGACATTCACGGACCCATTCACCAATCCAATGATGATGGCCCCAGTTTCAACTTCCCGATGAGTTTTGGAGGCCCCGGCGGCGAAGCTTAGAAGTACCTCCGAAAGCAATCTACCACGTAGCTGAGTAAGTACATCAGGTTGGGCTTACGGATTTTGCTTAGCACATGAGCTGAGCCCGTATGCCCTCGCTATCCTCATGGTGGAGCTAAAGATGCTGGAGTATACGATCAGGGTACTTTAATGGCACGCGGCCAATGATTTAGCAGGTACTTTGGTCTCTGAGATGGTAGTAGGGATACTGAACTTCCGTGGCCAGACTTTCTTAAAATATTTAACCCGGCATACTGACAAAAGCGGTATCTTGCTCGTTTAGTATTATCAATTAATCCTTTTTTATAAAAACAATTAGAATGAAGATACCTACTTATCGCGTGTGGGCCATCGTACTTTGCTGGCTCGGCTCGCTGAGTACTTATGCGCAGGAGACGGGCAAGTCAAAATATGACGCGCACGTACTTTTTCACCCCCTGTTTAACTACCAGCCCGGCAACGAGTACCGCACCGGCGGCGGACTCCCTGGCCCGCGCTACTGGCAAAACCGCGCGGACTACAAAGCGAACGTCACGCTGGACGAAGCGGCTGGCACCCTGACCGGCGACGTGGAGCTTACCTACAAAAACAACAGCCCGGACGCCCTGGAGTTTATCTGGTTGCAGCTGGATCAGAATGCCTTTAATGACCACTCCCGCGGCGGCAAAACGACCCCCATCACGGGCGGGCGCTTCGGGAATATAGGCTTTGATGGAGGCAATAAGATCACGTCGGTGACGGTGCAGCAGGGGAAAGGTAAGGCCGTTGAGGCCAACTACATCATCAGCGATACCCGGCTACAGGTACGTCTCACCGACCCCCTCAAGGCGGGTGGCGACGTGGTGAAGATCAAGATTGGCTATTCCTTCAAAATACCGCAATACGGCTCTGACCGCATGGGTACTTTGCAAACCAAGAACGGCATTATTTACGAAATGGCCCAGTGGTACCCGCGCGTGTGTGTGTACGATGACATCGAAGGCTGGAACGTACTTCCTTACCTGGGAGCGGGCGAGTTTTACCTCGACTACGGCGATTTTGAGTATAACGTCACCGTGCCCTGGGATCACATCGTGGTGGGCTCGGGAGAATTGTTGAATCCCCGCGAGGTACTTACCAGCGAGCAGATCAAACGCCTGGACGATGCCCGGAAAAGCGACCAAACCGTCATGATCCGGACCGCCGAGGAGGTGACCAGCCCGGCCTCCCGGCCCAAGCAGTCGGGTACTTTGACCTGGCGCTTCCGCTGCCAGGAGGCCCGTGACGTAGCCTGGGGTACTTCCAAGGCCTTTGTGTGGGACGCTGCCCGGATCAACCTGCCCAGTGGGAAAATCGCCCTGGCGCAGTCGGTATACCCCGTCGAGGACGGTGGCAAAGACGGCTGGGGACGCTCGACGGAGTACGTCAAAGGCTGCATTGAGTTTTATTCCAACTACGTGTACGAATATACCTACCCCGTAGCTACCAACGTGGCCGGTATCGTGGGTGGGATGGAGTACCCCGGCATTGTGTTCTGTAGCCACAGCGACCGCAACGAGAGCCTCTGGGGCGTTACTGACCACGAGTTTGGCCACAACTGGTTCCCGATGATCGTGGGTAACAACGAGCGCAAGTACGCCTGGATGGACGAGGGCTTCAATACGTTCATCAATTTCCTGTCGGGCGACAACTTCAACAACGGCGAGTACAAGAGCAACCAGATGGACGATCAGCACCGTCTGGCGCCGATCATCTTCCGCGAAGACGCCGATCCTATCATAACCATACCGGACGTGATCCAGTCTAAGAACCTGGGCTGGGAGGCCTACTACAAGCCCGCCATTGGCCTAAAGATGCTGCGCGAGCAGGTACTTGGCAAAGAGCGCTTCGACTACGCCTTCCGCCAGTACGTGAAGCGCTGGGCTTTCAAACACCCTACACCCTACGATTTCTTCCGGACCATGGAAGACGCCGCCGGCGAGGACCTGGGGTGGTTTTGGAAGGGTTGGTTCTTTGAGAACTACCGGCTGGACCAAAGCGTGAAAGACGTAACTTACGTGGAGCAGAACCCCCAGAAAGGCTCGATCATTACCATCGAAAACCTTGAGCAAATGGCCATGCCGGCCGTAGTGGAGCTGGAAGAAGTAAGCGGTAAGAAGGTACGCGTAGAGCTACCCGTAGAAGTGTGGCAGCGCGGGGGTACCTGGACGTTCCGGGCCCAGACGGAGCAGCCGCTGCGCTCGGTGACGATTGACCCGGATCGGAAATTGCCGGATATAAATCCTCGCAATAATAGCTGGAAGCCACTGCGCTACACGCCTCCGGTTACCAATTAAAGAACCTCATTCTGATGTATTAAGTACCCTCTTTCCGTGGCCGATTAGGTGTTGGCTGCGGGAAGAGGGTACTTTTGTGTTATTAAGTTGGATTTGTTGGTTAAAATTTGCAACTTGTTAGGCGTTGTAGAGCCATGAGTATGAGGTTGCTATCGTTTCTATCGGTTACATTATGGTTATTTCTGGTACCTGTTCAGCTCAAAGCCCAGCAGAAGCTTTTTGGCTTTCACCTGACACAGAAAAGAAAGGTCGTGCGGGTACCTTTTGAGTCGCATTGTAACCTGGTGATTGTACCCATCCGCATTAATAATTCCGACACCCTCCGCTTCATCCTGGATACGGGCGTCAGCAATACGATTGTGACGGATCCCTGCATTGCGGAGTTCGTAAATCAGGACTACCCGCGAAGCATTGCTATCAATGGCTTGGGAAGCAGTGATTCGGTTCAGCGGGCGCAGGTAAGCATTGGTAATACCCTACATATGGGCCAGGTACGTACCTACGAGCATAACTTACTCGTTTTTGAAAAGGATCTCCTTCAGCTTTCGGAATTCGTCGGCACCCGCATCCACGGACTTCTAGGCTACGAGCTTTTCGAGCAATTTGTAATTACCATCGACTTTCGTCGCCATCAGCTAGTGATCCAAAACCCCAATCGCTACCGCTACCGAAGGTCTGCCGGGAGCCGCGTACCCATCCGAATCGACAACAAGCGTCCTTACCTTGAGGCGGTGAAAGTGCTGGAAGGGGGCCGTGAGGTACCCCTGCAGGTACTTTTGGATACGGGGGCTGGGCACGCGCTGATGCTCAATACCTACACCAGTGACGTACCCCTACCGAATAAGGTAATTGGCGTGCAACTGGGAATAGGGCTGGGGGGCATTGTTAACGGCCACCTGGGGCGGATGGAAAAGCTTCAAGTAGGACGGTATGAGCTAACGGACGTCCTTACTTCCTTTCCGGATAGTTCGTCGTTCAGCGCCAAAATGCCCGGCCGCGCCGACCGGCAGGGAAATATTGGGGGAGAGCTCTTGCGGCGGTTTACGGTAACCTATAACTACCGGGATCAATACATTGCCTTAAAACCGCACAAAAAGCTTTTAAAAGAAAAGTTTGAGCACGATATGAGCGGCATGGATCTGCGGGCCAAGGGGGAGGAGTTTAACACCTACTACGTAGATCGGGTGATCGAGAATTCACCGGCCGATCTGGCGGGAGTGGAAAAGGACGACAAAATCCTGTTCATCAATAATACATCGGTCACGAACTTAACCATGACGGGTATTTACAAACTCTTACAAAGAAAGGAAGGCAAGCAGATTGACCTGATCATCCGGCGGGGCGAACGGCTGGTTTTTACGAGTTTTATCCTGAAACGAATTATCTGAATTCGTGCCCCGTCAAACTTCCACGAGCATAGCCCCGTAGGAGTACCCTCCCCCAAACACCGTAAAAACGATGCGCTGTCCTTTCTCAAATCGGTCAAAATGTTCGGATAGGGCAATGGCACAGCCTGCGCAGCCGGTATTTCCCAGGCGCTGAATATTGGAAATGAGCTTCGATTCGGGTATGCCCAAGGTACCTATGACATTCAGGCTAATGCGATGGTTAGCCTGGTGCGGAATCAGGTAGTCGATGTCGTCAATGGTGAGTCCACAGCGCTGAAGTACCTGCTGGCTTACTTTGGGCATGTAGGTACAGGCATTTTGAAACACATCACGCCCGTAAGGCATCACTACCCCGCGCTCATTGGGGCGAAGTACCACGGCCTCAATGGCCTTGCCACTGGTAGCGGCTCCGCCGGTAATGAGCGCTCGAATGTGCAGGTCCGACTCGGTTTGGCGCTCCTTAGAGATCACCATGGCGGAGGCACCGTCGCCCCATAGGTGGCCCGATACCGTATCGCGCTCGTTGTAGTAGGCCGTGTTGTGGTCTGCTACCACCACGATGGCCTTCGTGGCTTTACCCATGGCAAAGTACCCTTCTACGATTTCAATGGCATTGAGCAGCGATGAGCAGGCCGACGAAACCGAAAGCACCGGAATATCCGGCAGCTGCACGTAGTGCTGTACTGCGTGCGCCAGCGACACGATGGTGTCGTAAGGCGTATAGGTGGCACCTACTATGAGATCAATTTCATTCTTACTATAGGGGATGGTCTCGAGCAGGATTCGGACGGCCTCGATGGCCATGGTGTTGGTATTTTCATCCGGCCCGGCTTTACGTCGTTCGTGGATACCGGTGCGCTCTACGATCCATTCACTGGAAAGATTGTTTAATTCGGTAAAATATTCGTTACCAATGACTTGGGATGGTAGGTAATGACTAACCCTATTAATATACATGGTTGAGAAGATTGACTCCACAAACGACAACTAAAAATGTGGTCGAAAGTTAAATATTTCGTAGAAAACGTAGTACTGGATATTTGAACAATTCAATAATAAGTTTATAAAATCATAGTAAATTTATAATTATTTATCCATCTAGCCTAAGATACTTTGTTATTCGGTGCCAAAAGGGTTTTATAGAGTGTCAGCAGGGTTTGTACTTCGGTGGCCCAGTTGTAGTTTTGCTCCACGGCCCTTCTTCCGCGTTGCCCCATTTGTTCGCTTTCCAGGGGGTGCTCCACCAGCCATAGCAAGTTATCGGCCAGCGCCTGCGGGTTGTAAGGGGAAATACAAAAACCGCACTGGTGCCGCTCTACTACTTCCCGATACAGTGGGAAATCGGAGGTCACGACAGGAAGCTCCAGAGCCATGTACTCAAATAATTTGGTGGTGTAGGAGTCCGGGTAGTCACCCACGGGTTTGAGTAGCGCGATACCCGCCCGCGCCCGCTGGGCATAAGGCAGTGCCAGGCGCAGGTCCGTGTAGCCATAAAAGGTCAGGTGGGGTCTTACGGTGTCAAAGTCCGGCAAGGCCCGGGCTTCTTCCCAGGAGAAAAGGACATTCCCGAATAGATGCACCTCAAAGTCTACCTGCTGCCGACGCAGCAGGGCCAGCGCGGCTATCAGCGTATCGAAGCCCCGCTCCATGGAGATAACCCCACTGTAAAAAAAGCGATGGCAACGACTGGTAGAAGCCGTTCCCTGGGCGGCGTAGTGATCCAGAAAAGGCAAGGCCGCATAGTTATGGACAACCGTAGCGGGAAAAGCCAGGCGGCGGTACTCTTCCAGATAGGCGTGCTCGGTGAGGACCAGGCGAAAATAGCGCCGGGCCCAGTGGTCGAAGTAGCGAAAAAGCTGCTGAAAAACGGGTTCGTTGTTGTAGCGCTTGAGCGTAAATTTCTTGTACAGATTTTCCTGCACTTCGTAGATCACCTCTGCGCCCAGCCACCGAAACAGAAAGCCGATCGGGATGAGTTCGGGTACAAAAAGATGAACCACGGCGGGGCGCAGGCGCAGGCATTTCCAGAGCACCACGGGGTGGCAAAACAGCAGCCTGAACAAAAGCCTGTGGAAGCGCGGGAGCCGGATCATGGTAATGGCCGCCTCCGTAGAGGTAGCCTGAGGCAGCGCGCAAAGTACCTCGTACTCCTGAGCCAGGGCCGGGGCGATCTTGTACACAATGCGCGGGTCGGTAGGAGGATGTACGGTACTAAGAAGTAAAACGCGCGGCTTCATGCTTGGGTCATGATGGCTACTCCGGCAGAAGTCCCGATTCGGGTAGCCCCTGCTTCCATAAATGCTTCGGTTTGTTGGCGGGTACGGATGCCTCCGGAGGCTTTGATTTGGATGGTAGCGGGAAGCAACGAGCGCATCAGCCGGACGGTGTCGAGGGTAGCCCCCTCAGGCGTAAAGCCCGTCGAGGTTTTTACAAAATCGACGCCCGCTTCCGCGCCTATTTCGCAGGCGGTATGCAGTTCGAAGTCATCGAGGTAGGCTGTTTCGATGATCAGCTTCAGCAGGGCCTGATGGGCGTGCGCCAGCTCCGTTAGCTGCCGGATTTCCTCCCGCACACTCAGGTAAGCCATGGACTTGAATCGCGCCAGGTTCATGACCACGTCCAGCTCCGTAGCACCCTGCCGCAGGGTACTTTCGGCCTCGGCTACTTTAGCACTCGTGGTAGAGTACCCCAGCGGAAAACCAATCACCGTGGCGATTTCAATCCGGATGGGGCAAAACTCCAGCATGTCTTTGGCGTAGCCCACGTAGGTAGGCGCTACGCACACCGCCTTAAACTGGTGTATCCAAGCCTCTTCGCACAGCTTCCGGATATCGGTCTCGCTGGCAATGGGGCTGAGGAGCGTGTGGTCTAAGTAGGAAGCCAGGGTGGTGGTCATAAGGGAAAAGTAGTCAGAAACAAGGCGAAGACCCCACCGTTCCGGCAGGGTCTTTCCTTTAGAAGTAGCGCGGAAGCGTTTGGAAAAACTACCCCTTCTTGCTTTTTTTGGCGGGAGCTTTGGTGGGCTCCGTAGGTACTTCTTCTACTTTTTCCGTTTCCGTAGGTACTTCATCCTTCGCTTCTGCGGCGGGCTCTTCAGGAGCCGCTTCGGCAAAGGCCGCCGGAGCGTACTGCGACAGCAGGTTATACCAAATAATGATTTTCTTGATGTCGGAGACGTACACGCGTGAGCGATCAAAATCCGGCAGGATGCCGTCCAGAAACTCCGTCAGGTCTTTGTCCGAGGCGGTTTTGGTATCGAGCTCCACAAGCTCACCGTGCTGCTCCCGAATGCGCAGGAAGATGTCAGCCAGCGGAACCGAATCCTGTTCGCCTTCGGTAAAGACCGACACGTCTTTCAGTACCGATACGCGGGCCGTGGGGCCGATCATGGTTTTTTCTTTCTTTTCGTTAAGACTTTCCACAATCACGCCCGACCGGCTGGGTTTCATAATACGGTACAAGCCGCTTTTGCCGGATATATTGGCGATTTCTTTCAGCAGTTCCATTCCTAAAGTTTCTTCTTTTACGCTCATTCTTGTACTTTGTTATGATGAATTGGCTTTTATACCAGAGGTACTTTTTCGTTCCGCAAAATAACGGAAAGATCAGCGGGCAAACAACTCACTTTTGGTTTGCTTTTTCAAACGACTGGTTATACGTATCTATTGCCTCTAAGAGCGGTTCTCGTCCTTCTCCCTTTTCGGCCGAAGTAATGAAAAGGGGAGGCAATTCTTCCCAGGTTTCCAGGAGCTTACGCTGGTATAGATCCAGGTTAGCCGCCAGCTGATTACTTTTTAGTTTGTCCGTCTTGGTAAATACCAAATGAAAAGGAATGCCGTTTTCGCCCAGTTGGTTCATGAAGTCCAGGTCGGCGCGCTGGGGCTCATGACGGCTATCAATCAGCACAAAGGTACAGAGCAGGTTGGGGCGGCGGTAGAGGTAGTCATTGATCATACGCTCCCATTTTTCGCGTTCTTCCTTGCTTACCTTGGCGTAGCCGTAGCCCGGCAGATCCACCAGGTACCAGGTACCGTTGATCAGGAAGTGGTTGATGAGCTGCGTTTTTCCGGGTAGTTGCGAGGTTTTGGCCAGGTTTTTGCGCTCGGTTAGCATGTTGATCAACGAAGACTTCCCGACGTTCGACCGGCCAATGAAGGCGTACTCGGGCAAGTCAGGTGCCGGGCACTGGGTGTAGTCGGTATTGCTCGTTACGTAAACAGCTTCTTGGATCAGCATGACGTTGGGTCGGTCTATTCAAACCGCAAAGGTAAGGTATTTTACCGCAACCTGGTAGTAAATAGCCCGTCCGGGGTACTTAGGAATCAGGTAGTTTTGACAATTCTAAACTTGAAATTTGTAAATTTGGGGCGGTAAAAGGCTGGCATCATCAGAAGAAGTTTCGGCCCAGAAAACGAAACGAGAACGATGCACGTTATCTAGTACAGTGTTAAGAAGGACATTTAAAAAACCAAACGAAGAGCAATGAAAACGTTTCAAAGGGTAGCATGGGCGTGCGGAGTGGTGTTGCTGATGGGGTCCACCGCCTGGGTAAAGGAGGCCACCGTGCCCACCGCCGACCGCGACGAAAATCCCGAGGTACTTGAGGTACTGAATGAGAAAGGAATTCAATTTACCGAAGCGTCCTGGGCGGCTATTGTGAAGAAAGCCAAGGCCGAAAAAAAAATCATCTTCCTGGACGCCTACACCAGCTGGTGCGGTCCCTGTAAGCTGATGCAAAAAAATGTATTTACCCGCGCAGACGTAGGAGAGATTTTCAATAAAAACTTTATTAACGTAAAAGTAGACATGGAGCAGGGCGAAGGTCCGCAGCTGGCCCGGCTCTTTCCGCTGGAATTCTACCCAACGCTCTTTTTTATTGACACGCGTGGTGATGTGGTGAAGAAAGTAGTAGGTTACCAGTCGCCCGAAAGCCTCATCGCCATCGGGAAAGGTGTGGTGTCCAATCAATAAAGTACCCTAGGTACCTTGAATAGCAGGAAACCCGGCGACATCGTCGGGTTTCTTGCGTTTTAGAACTGATCCTGTATAATCTTAACCACGCGCTCCCGGTCAGCCTCGGTGAGGTTGGAGCCGGAGGGCAGGCACAGGCCCTGTTCAAAAAGCGTGTCGGCTACGGTACCTCCAAAGTAGGGGGCCTGCGCAAAAACGGGCTGCTGGTGCATGGGCTTCCAGAGCGGACGCGACTCGATCTGCTCGGCCTCCAGGGCCAGTCGCAGGTCTTCGCGGGAGGTACCTCCCGCCCGCGCCGGGTCGAGGGTGAAGCAGCTGAGCCAGCGGTTGGAGTAGCTACCCGCTGCCTCGGGCTGAAACACAAGCCCCGGCAGGTACCCCAGCTGCGCCTGGTAGTAGTCGAAATGGGCCCGGCGGGCGGCCACGCGCTGGTCAAGTACCTCTAGCTGCGCCCGCCCAATGCCCGCGCACACGTTGCTGAGGCGGTAGTTGTACCCCACCTGGGCATGCTGGTAGTGCGGAGCGGGGTCGCGCGCCTGGGTAGCCAGAAAACGCGCCTGCTGCACCCAGCTTTCTTCCCGCGCCAGCAGCGCCCCGCCCCCCGAGGTGGTGATGATCTTATTTCCGTTGAAAGAAAGAATGCTAAGTACCCCAAAGGTACCTGCCGCCTGCCCCCGGTAGGTAGCGCCCAGGGCTTCGGCGGCGTCTTCTACAAAGGGTACTTCGTAGGCCGCGCAGAGGGCCAGCAGCTCATCGAGCCGGGCGGGCATGCCGTACAGATGTACCCCAATGACGGCCTTGGGCTTTTGGCCTTGGGCAGCGTAGTGCTTCAGGGCGTCTTCCAGGGCCTGTGGGCACAGATTCCAGGTAGTGGGCTCGCTGTCCAGGAAGACGGGCATGGCACCGAGGTACTTGATGGGGTTGGCGCTGGCCGCAAACGTAAACGACTGGCAAAGAACCAGGTCGCCGGGCCCGACGCCCAGCATCACCAGCGCCAGGTGCAGCGCCGCCGTACCCGACGAAAGCGCCGCGGCGTAGCCACCTCCCAGGTAGTGGACGAGCTCCTGCTCGAAGGCGTCGACGTGGGGGCCCAGCGGCGCTACCCAGTTGGTATCCAGCGCCTGCTGGATGTAGGTGATTTCGTGGCCGCTAAGGTGGGGCGAAGAAAGCCAGATTTTGGAAGTAGACATAAAGAAAACGCCAACAGAGCGTGATGAGCTGCCGGGCGGGCAAGTTACTAAAAAGTACCTCCCAGCGCGCTACGGCTGCCTGATTTTGACGATGCGCGCCGGATTGCCACGCACGGTGGCGTAGTCGGGTAGGGAGGTCGTGACCACACTCCCGGCCGCCACCACGCATTCCCGGCCAATGCGCAGGTTTGGCGCTACCACGCTCCCGGCCCCGACTAAGGTACCTTCACCTACCTGCACGTTGCCACAGAGGGTTGCGCCCGGCGCTACGTGCACGAAGTCGTCCAGGCGGCAGTCGTGGTCCACGTGCGCGCCAGTGTTGATGATGACGTGCCGCCCCACGCGCGCATCGGCCTGCAAGATAGCCCCCTGAAGTACCACGCTCCCTTCGCCTACTTGCACGCTGGCGTCAACGAGGGCGGACGGGTGAATGGTTTGCCCAAAAGCGTGGCGAAGCTGCCCGGCGATCCGGCGGCGGATGGCGTTGTCGCCAATGGCCACGATGAGCTCTTCGGTGGGGAGGTGGGTGGGGTCGTAGGTACCTATGACGGGTACCTGCCAAAGGGCTGTCTTGGCGGGGTCGTCGTCAAAAATGGCCGTCACGAAGCCCCGCTGGGCGCGTAGGCAGGTGATGATTACTTTGGCGTGGCCGCTGGCTCCGTATAGTAGCATGAATTAGAGCAAAAGGTGAAACGTACCAAGTACCTTCGAAGAGGTACTTTTAGTTCGAAAGAGGTACCTTACTAATTATACTCCATTCCCCCGAAAAGGTTCAACCGTAGCGCTGGTGGCGGCGTTGATCCCTTCCCGACGAAGTACCTTCCCAACGGTTAAGAATAGAATTTTAAGGTCCAGACTGGCCGATAAATTTTCGACGTACCATACATCATACTCAAATTTCCGGGGCCAGCTCACGGTATTCCGCCCGTTGACCTGCGCCCAACCGGTGATGCCGGGCCGTACCCGGTGCCGAAGCCGCTGCCGCTCGTTGTAGAGGGGCAGGTACCCCACCAGCAGGGGGCGGGGGCCCACCAGACTCATGTCGCCCACCAGTACGTTCCAGAGCTGGGGTAGTTCGTCCAGGGAGGTCCGGCGCACCAGCCTGCCCAGGGGCGTGAGCCGCTCGGCGTCCGGGAGCAAGTACCCGTGGGCGTCGCGGCGGTCGGTCATGGTTTTGAATTTGTAAAGTGTAAAAATTCGCTCGTGGCGGCCGGGGCGGCGTTGAGAAAAAAAAGGCTTCCCCCCGTTGGCTACCGCCAGCAAGAGCGTCAGGGCCAGCAGCAAAGGCCACAACAAAAGCAGCCCGAGCAGGGCTACCAGTACATCCACCAAACGTTTTCCGAAGCGTAAGTACATGAGGTCTTTGAAAAAACGGCAAGTTAGAAAAGATCTTTCTCAGGTACCAGGAGTGGATCGAACACCGCTCTTTTTTAGAGGCAAAAAAATAATAATTAGAAGAATATTAGAATAAGCAGATAATTGTATATTTGTTATCCATACCTTTTACTTAAGTAATAGCTTTTATATCCTGCCGTACCGCTATGAACCTTCCAAATGGCTATTTGATGCCTAACGAGCATCTCTATCTACTAACGCAACGTGAATGGATTGTGTTACTCTACGTCGCAGCTGACTTCTCTAACACGGCCATAGCGGACAAGCTTTGCATAACGGGAAGAAGTGTAATAAATTATCGTAACCGTATTGGAGATAAGCTACAACTAAAAGGCCGCAGTACATTAGGCTATTTTGCCCGTCGAAATATAGATCATCTCAAGTATTCGTATACTATTTATTGGGGTAAGCTCCCTATATCTTCTCCCTATTGTCCTGATATAGACTGATAATCAATCTATTGTCTTTTTTTGTACTGCTTTTTGTAACAAGTTTCTGAGTACATAAGTCACTTGGAATGGTTATTCAGGCTCTTTACCTTTGAGTGTATATGTTTCTTATCCTCTAAGGCCTTATAACATAGAAACATTGTACACAAAAATACCCCGTCCTAAGGGTGGTGCCATGCGGACGGGGTAGAAGTTAGGTTCTATTTTTTAACTAAAACCCGTGTAAATTTATGAAAAAGAAATTAATAATGATGAGTACATTCATCATTAGTCTGACATTTTTTTCTAGCTGTGAGAAAAATGATGTAAAAAATCCAGTTAATGGAATTGTCACCTTGATACCTAAGACCATAGTTGGAGAGGCTTCGTTTAATTCAAGAGCACGAGAGAGTATAGATGATCTAAATTACAATGACTTTGAAGAACTAGCTAGGTTATTAGCAAGTGTAACAAGTTCTGCGGAGGTAAGGTCTTTTCTAAAAGCAGAAGCACTTAAAAAATTTGATGGAGACTATGATATCTTATACAACAATGTTAAAGATATTAAAATCTCAGGAAAGCGTCTTTTTGACTATTTAGGTAAAGAAGATCCGATTATTAGTAAAAAGGTGGAAGAATTAGTAACTAGAAATCCCTTACTTAATATTTCTATTCCTCTTTATGCTGAAAGCTGGGATACCGATAAGAATAATTTGCTCGTTGTAGCTTTAGAATCAGAAGATAAACCCGCTGTGAAGGCCTTTGATTCAGATGGAAAGATCTATTACTTAGATCACAAAGTAGATCCAGATGTACCTGTTATAGTAGTAGGACTTAATGAAAGGGTATCATTTGATAATGGAAAATATGAGAGAAGACCCTTTATTAGTGCAGAAAGAGATCAGAGAGAAAAGAGTGCTAAAATGTTTAGCTGCTCATACCCTTATAGGGTAAATAATAATTACGAGTATATAAAAGAAATGAAGTTTCTGGATTTAAATCAATATGAAAGTTTTACTCGTGGCGCTCCTGAAATTAAATGTAGAGTTTATGCTCCTGTAAGTTCTAATAATTTCGCTTCCTTATTTGAATTAGCTAATACTGGAAATATGGAGCCACCGAATCGTGCTTTTATAAATAATGCATGGTGGAATAATCCTGATGTTCCTTTATTTTATTGGGATAATCCTAATAAGGCAATGACAATGCTATTTCACTTTTGGGAAATGGAAGACTCTGGAAGTTCGCATAGTTTTACAGTAGGTATTGGTACTAAATTTAAAGTTAAAATAGGCGGAATAGAAACTGAGGTAGGGCCGAACCTTAGCTATACAGGTACGTATAAGGCCAATGATAAGGCAATTGGTATTTTTGCAGTCGAGCAATTTATTTGTCCCCCGATTCCATCAGATAACTGCTATCAATTAGGTGCGGCTTTCCAATGGAAAAGTGATCATATATTTACTTGGTAGTAATTTTAAATTTTATATGAATAAAGCTTACTATTTACTTGGGCTTATCTTGTTGTGGGGCTGCGAAGCGAACGAAACGGTGCGCCTGCAAAAGCGGATGGAAGCCGATTGGCAAATCCAGCGAATCATTTTCTCCCCGCTGAGCGGCGGGCCAGACTCGCTGGTAAACTACTCGGCAGGAAAGTTATCTTTCAACCAAGGTAAAGCAGGACAAAGGAACACCGTTCTGTATGCTTTGGAACGATTGAAACCTATCGGGGCTACCTACGTCGTCAATGCTGGGAATTCAATCTCTTTCAATGAGCCCTGCTGCAACGTAGACTGGAGCCAGATCTATATCTTGCTGCAGGGAGAGTTCAAAGTAGATTTTCTGGAAAATGACGAAGCCCGATTAACTGGGTTGGTCGTTTTTGCCGATAAGCCGGGTAAACCCATGCAGCACGCGCAGTTTTTCATCAAAAAGATGCCCCAGACGCGCTAAGTGCAGTCGCTCGTAGGGTAGGTACTTGGGCGTTGGTTTTATTGCTAAACCAACGCCCAAGTACCTACTTTATGGCTACCAAGTACCTCTAACTATAAAAGTATTACGATGAAACGCGCGGTACTCCTCTTGTTGCTATGGGCTAGCGGCCTGGCTGCTTTTGCGCAGCATAAAGCTTTTGATATGGGCCTGAGCGCGGGTATCTATTTTACGCAAGTCAATAAGCCCATTTTGCAGAGCGCCTACGCTGCCGGGGAGTTTGAGTACCACCATACGCCCAAGTGGGCCTTTGCGGCCAATATCCTGCTGGCGGAATACTTCTTCCAAAAATACGAATTGGATTATTTTACCTCTCAGGAAGTACCCATGAGGCGCCGAGGTAGTGAGGTGCAGAGTAATTTTATGGTAAAGTACCAGCTGTTTACCTACCGGCGAGTTCATTTCCAGGTAGGTGCCGGTTTGGGGCTCATTACTTCGGGAAACGAATTGAGGATTGATACCAGTGGTGGAGGAATGTATTTAATCTATAAATCCAATACGGATTTCGGCTTTCCGGTACAGGCCGAGCTCTATCGTCCCATTACGAAAAAAATCTTCCTGGGGCTAAAAGGTGGTCTGTTCATCCAGCCCGACTACCCCATCATGGCCCATAACCTAGGACTACAAGTAAGGTACCGGCTGTAACTAGTCATCCAAAGTACCTCCAACTACCCCGTCGGTACCTGCACGCTGACTTTGGTACCCTGGCCGGGCGTGGAGTCGATGGCCAAAGTACCCGCCAAATCCTCCACGCGGGCGCGGAGATTATGTACCCCCATTCCTTCTTTTTGGGTTTCTTCGGGTAGGCCTACGCCGTTGTCGCTTACGACGAGCCAAAGTACCTGGCTGTCCTGCGTGACGGTGATCCAGGCGTCGGAGGCTTCGGCGTGCTTGATGATGTTGTTGACGAGCTCCAGGGTAATGATGTAGAGCTGGTACTCCAGCGCCTCCGAGAAGCGTGCGCCTCCTAGTTTGGCCACCAGATGAAAACGCGTGCGGTTGGACTGGCTGTGGTCCAGCATCGTGACCAGCCGCCGTAAGGCCGCTTCCAGGCCGTTCTTTTCCAGCTCAGCGGGCAACATGCTGTGCGAAATCAGCCGGATGTCGGTATAGATGTCGCCGCTGAGGTCAAAAATACGCTGGTAGATCTTCACGTTCTGCGGGGTCATGGTGGAGCGGTCCAGGGCTTCGATGTTCCAGCGCAGGGCCGTCACCTTGGTATTGAGGTTGTCGTGCAGCTCGGAGGCCACGCGCTTGCGCTCCAGCGACTGCCCCCGAAACAGCGCCGATTCGATTTCCTTGTTCTTGCGGAGCAGTTCCCGGTTTTTTCCTTTGAGGCGTCGGTTGCTCCAGCCAATCAGCCCCACGATGCCCAAGCCGCCGCTCAGCAAGAGCAGCAGTACCGTCCGGCTCTGGCGTAGTTTTTCGTTTTCGAGGGTCTGGATGCGGAGCTTATTGGTTTCTTCTTTTTTCTCAAACTCGTAGGTCATGGTGGCGTTGGCGATTTTCTCCAGCGCGTCGTTGTTGATGAGGCTGTCGGAATGTACCTTGAAGTTTTTGAAGTGAAAGAGCGCCTGGCGGGCGTTGCCGAGCTGCTCGTAGGCTTGCGCCAGGTACGAATGAAAGCTGGCCAGATCCAGGTGCAAGCGCCCGTACTCGCCGTACTCTTCCAGGCTGGTCAAGCCGCGCTGCGCGTGTTTGACGGCCTGTGGGTACTGTTGCTTGGCCAGATAAATTTCGGCGTACAGACCCTCGATGTAGTAGTCGATGGCTTCCTCGTAGCCCGACCGGTGGAAGTACAGCGAGTCGGCCCGGCGGCAGTAGCGCAGGGCCTGGTCGTAGCGTTGGAGCTTGAAGAGTGCCGTTCCGACCCGGGCCACGGCGCGGGCGTGCGACTGGTCCTCAAAGGGAGCCAGGGCTTTTTCCTGGCGCTGGTAGGTACTTAGGGCGCGCGGGTAGTCGTTTTTGTCCAAATAGATGTCGCCCAAAGTGCCCAGTACGTGGGCCTTCAGCCGGGGGTCGTGGAGCTTGTCGGCCAGGGCGATGCTCTCCTGGCAGTACTTCATGGCCATCGCATCCTTCCCGATGGCCTGGTAGGCGGAGGCCAGGTTAGCCGTCACGGCCCGCAGCAAGACGGGCCGATTCAGGGTTTCAAGGATTTTTTTTCCTTTCAGAAAATAGTTGATACCCACGAGGTAGTTTCCGCTGGCGGAGGCTTCTCCGCCCAGGTCCACGTATACGCTACCGATGCCTTCCGGATCTTTGGCTTGCTCGAAAGCGGCCAGGGCTTTTTGAAAAAGCGGCTGTACCTCTTTGGCGTGCTTGTAGGACCCCGAGTAAATCTGCGCCCTTCGGAAGTAGGCCCAGCCCTGTAAGCTCTGGTCTTTGGTTCGGGCGGCGAGTTGATCCACCGTGTCGAGCTGCGCGTAGGCTTCTTCCAGGCTGGTGTTGTAGACCATCTCGGTCCGTACCCACACCAGCCGGGCGAGGCCTTCTACCCGGGCGTTACCTAGCTTTTTGGCCAGGCGGTAGCTCTGCTGGCTATAAAGCTTGGAAAGCGAGTCTTCGCCCTGAATGAAGTAGGCTTTCCCCAAGAGCATGAGGGTAGTTATTTTTTCGCGGTCGGGCTGCTGGGGGAGTAGGGTCAGGAGTGAATCTGCCTCCTGGGCACGAACTACAAAAGAGAGGGCTCCTACCAGGAGTAGGGCGAAAAAAAGGAGACGTTTAGGCATAGGAACGTTACAAAGATCTTCTTCACAAACCTAACTAAATATCTCCTTAAATGGTACTCATTTCCAGAGGATAAGGTGCCCTCTTTGAATCGTAATTGGTTAAGCGGGCCGAGAAAGTACCCGGGCGGTTTTGGGTAAGAAGATAGCCAGTAGCCCCAGCAAGGGCAGGTACGCGCAAAGCTGGTAAACGTACTCCAGGCTGGTGCGGTCGGCGAGGTGGCCCAGTACGGCCGAGCCGATCCCGCCCATGCCAAAGGCGAAGCCAAAAAATAAACCCGAGATCATCCCCAATTTACCGGGTACCAGCTCCTGGGCGTACACCAAAATAGCCGAGAAAGCCGAGGAAAGGATTAGCCCGATAAAGATCGACAGGATGCTCGTCCAGAAGAGGTTGGCGTGGGGTAGCAAAAGCGTAAAAGGAGCCGCTCCCAAAATAGAGAACCAAATGACGGGCCGACGCCCGAAGCGATCACCGAGAGGGCCACCCAGAAAGGTACCTACGGCCACCGAAAACATGAACAGGAAAAGGTACAGCTGCGAATCCCGCACGGGTACCTGAAATTTCTCCATCAGATAAAACGTGTAGTAGCTGCTCATACCGGCCAGGTAGAAGTACTTGGAAAAGACCAATAGTAGTAAGATGCTAATTGCCAGGATGATTCGCTGGCGCGGCAAGGCAGGTTGGCTATTCCGGGCGGTGGAAGTACCCCCAGACGGCCGCGAATGCTCCTTATACCAGCCCCCCACTACCCACAGAATACCGATGGCCAGCAGGGCCAACAGCGAAAACCAGCGCAGCGAAGGCTGTCCGTACTTAATAACAAAAAGCGCCGCCAGCAACGGACCTAAGGCGCTGCCTGCGTTGCCACCTACCTGAAAAAGCGACTGCGCCATGCCCCGTTTTCCGCCCGAAGCCAGGTGGGCGATCCGGGAGGCCTCCGGGTGAAAAATGGCCGAGCCTACGCCAATGCAGGCCACGCTGAGCAGCAGCCCTACGAAGTGAGTCGCGGCGGAGAGACTGAGCAGCCCCAGCAGCGTAACGCCCATGCCGATAGCCAGCGAGTAGGGCCGCGGGTGCCGGTCGGTCAGAGAGCCCACCAACGGCTGCAACAGGGAGGCCGTGAGCTGGTAGGTGAGCGTGATGAAGCCGATCTGGGTAAAGCTCAGCCCGAACGACGCGCGAAGTACCGGGTAAATGGCCGTGATGAGCGATTGAATGGTATCGTTGAGCAGGTGCGCGCTGGTAATGGCCAAAAGAATGGGGAAAACAGTTTTTGATACCAGAAGATCGGATGAAGGCAGGGTGGCTTTTTTCATAAAAAAACAAAATCCAACGGCGAGGCACCGCTTGTTTTGCAAAGGTAAAAAAGATTCGTTCTCAAGCTCGCGGCAGGCTCACGTCTGCCCAGGTACCTGGTTGGGCAAGTACCTGGGTGCGTAGTTTAATCTAAAGCCCAAAAGCGCACGGGCCAGGTGTGCGCTTTTGGGCTTTAAGGAGGTACTTGTCAAAAGTTAGTACAAACCAGGAAAATTCTGAGGTTCGGCTTCCTGCATGATTTCGTACACCAGGTTGAAGATATCCTCCACGTTGGGCTTGGAGAAATAATCGCCATCGGAGCCGTAGGGCGGGCGGTGTTCGCGGGCAGCGAGTGTCCGCGGCGGCGAGTCGAGCCAGCGGTAGGCGTTCTGCTCCTCAAGTACCTGTTGCAGCATGTAGGCCGAAGCGCCGCCGGGCATGTCTTCGTCGGCAAAAAGTACCCGATTGGTTTTCTTGACCGACTCCACAATGCGGTGCTCCCGGTCAAAGGGAAGTAAGGTTTGTACGTCAATCACCTCGATCTCAATACCTACCTGGGCCAGTTGAGTGGCCGCTTCCAACGCCAGCCGACACATGGAGCCGTAGGTAACCAGCGTGAGGTGGGTTCCTTCCCGCAGGATCTCGGGCTGGCCCAGGGGCAGGCACAGGGTATCGAGGTTGGCGGGGAGGCGCTCCTTGAGCCGATAGCTGTTCAGGGGCTCGATCACCAGCGCGGGGTCGTCGCCCTGCATGAGCGTATTGTAAAAGCCGGCCGCCTGGGTAAAATTGCGCGGTACCACGATGTGCAGCCCCCGGAGGCTATTGATCATGGTACCCAGGGGCGAGCCCGAGTGCCAGATGCCTTCCAGCCGGTGGCCGCGCGTACGGATAATGAGTGGCGCTTTCTGGCCTCCGGCCGTGCGGTAGCGCAGCGTAGCCAGGTCATCGGTGAGGGTAGCCAGGGCGTAGTAAACGTAGTCGAAGTACTGGATCTCCACGACGGGCCGCAGGCCGCGCATCGCCAGGCCAATGCCCTGGCCGATGATGGTCGTTTCGCGGATACCCGTGTCGGTAATCCGGATTTCACCGTACTTTTCCTGCAAGCCCGCGAAGCCCTGGTTCACGTCTCCAATCTGTCCTACGTCTTCGCCCAGAGCCACCAGGCGCGGGTCCCGCGCAAAAAGGGCGTCGAAGTAGGAACGAACAATCTCCCGGCCGTCTACCAGCGGGCTATCCGGCTCGTAGACGGCCGAAATTGCCTCTACGTTGAGCGGTGATTCGTCCGACTGGCTGTACAAGTGCGTACTGTATCGCTTTTCGTTCAGCGCTACCTCCTGCCGAAGCCATTCCTGTAGCGCGCCCTGCGCGGGTACTGGCTCGCTTCGCAGGTACCGAAGTGCTTTGCGAACCGCGCCAACCAGGTCGCGGCGAAGCGGCAGGTAAGTCTTTTGAAGCTCCGCCAAGAGGTTCTTTACGTCTTCCCGCGCCGGGGTACTTTCGCGGGCGGCTTGCTCGAGCAGCGCCACGGCTTGCTGTTGGTCATGCTCAATATCACTTCGGTAGGCTTTCCAGGCCAGGTTGCGCGCCTCGCGGGCTTTTTCCTTGGCTTCGGCCTCGATGCTTTCCAGGTTTTCTTCGCTGGCGTAGCCGTTGTCCAGAATCCAGTCTCTGAATAGCAGGTTGCAGTCGTGCTCAGCTTCCCACATGAGCCGATTTTTGCTTTTGTAGCGCTCGTGGGAGCCCGACGACGAGTGCCCTTGGGGCTGCGTAAGCTCCTGCACGTGTACCAGCACGGGTACATGCTCGCTGCGGCACAGGGCCGCGGCTTTTTGGTAGGTTTCGATCAGGGCCGGGTAGTCCCAGCCTTTTACGGCAAAGATTTCAATGCCCGGCTCGTCTTCGTTGCGTTGCAGGCCCGCCAGGGCTTTGGAGATACTGCCTTTGGTCGTTTGGTACTCAATGGGGACCGATATACCGTAGCCGTCGTCCCAGACAGACATCAGCAGAGGTACCTGAAGTACCCCGGCGGCATTCATGGTTTCCCAGAACATCCCCTGCGAGGTAGAGGCGTCGCCAATGGTAGCGAAGACGATCTCGTTTCCCTGCCGGGAGAAGCTAGTGAGGTGCTGGATCTCCTGGTTGAGGCGGTAGAGCTTGGAAGCATAGGCTAGTCCCAGGGCGCGCGGGATTTGGCCCGCCGTGGGAGATATATCGCAAACGGAATTGTAGAGCTGGGTTTGGTCACGCCAGTGGCCTTGCTCGTCCAGCCAGCGCGTGGCGTAGTGGCCGTTCATGGAGCGCCCGCCGGTGTGTGGCTCATGGTCTACGTCAGCGTGGGCATATATTTGGGCAAAAAATTGCTGCCACGTCAGATTCCCCAAAGCGGCTTCGATGGTCTGGTCGCGGTAGTAGCCCGACCGGAAATCGCCCCGGCGGAAGGCCCGGGCCATGGCTACCTGGGCTACTTCTTTCCCATCGCCAAAGATGCCAAACTTTGCCCTTCCCCCCATCACATCTTTCCGGCCCAGCAAACTGACCTGTCGGCTTTCGTAGGAAAGCCGGTAGTCATCCAGTATGTTTTCCTGAGTCAGAACACTATTTTCGGGCAAAATTTCGTTTAGAAGCATATCATTTCGGGTACTTCACGGTTAGTAAATCCGTAGTTAAGTTACGTGTTAAAACGTTTTAGGTCAAAATTAAAATAAAATATTTCTCCTTTCAAAAAAACGTTTTCTAACTTTACTTTGTTGAAAATGTGCCTTTGACGCTGAAAATTCTGAGAATCTGTTCCAAAAAGCTTAAATATTGTCCTAACAAACAATTTTCTAACAACTAAATTTTGAGAGTATCATGAAAAAGTTTTTTTCGATTTTGGCCGTATTGTTGGTGGTAGCAACGGCGAGCTACGCCCAGAAAGGTGTGATGAAATTTAAAGAGGAGACCCACAACTTCGGCAAAATTGAGCAGGGCAAGCCCGTCACGCAGGAGTTTGTTTTCACCAACACGGGTACTGACCCTATTGTGATTTCCAACGTCAGCGCTTCTTGTGGTTGCACCACGCCCAGCTATACTAAAGATCCTATTTTACCGGGTAAGACAGGTACCATCAAAGCGACCTACAATGCCGCCGCGATGGGCTCGTTCAATAAATCCATCACAGTATTTAGTAATGCAGAGACCCCCAGCATGTCGCTATTCCTGAAAGGAGAGGTGGTTACGAAGGAGCAAGCCACCAAGCCTTCTACGAAGTAGGGTTTAGGGTACCTGCCCCCGATACATCAACCGTGCGGCGGCCTTTCCTTAGGGAGAGGCCGCCGCTTTTGCTTTATGTAAGTGGCTGAGATAGCGCAAGTACCCTTGGAGGTACCTTGAGCGTAACAGAAAGTAAAGCGGTAAAGTACCCCGCCCAAGGTACTTTACGAAGCGGAATTAGAAACCAGCCCGGTCGACGAAGGAGCGGCGGCGGGTGAGCTTCAGATCTTGTAGGATGGACGACTTGGCCTTGATGGTAAAAGAGTAGTTGCTGGCCCGGAAAGAGCTCCCCGCGTAGGGCGTCCAGCTGAAATTCATATCCCAGCAGTGGAGGTCGCGGTAGAGGGTAACGGTGGTGATGGACGGCGCCAGGGCCACGAAGTCAAAGCCCGACGACAGGCTGATTTTCCAGTTGGGCGTCAGGCTCAGGTCGCCGGTCATGCTCACGGTCTGCACCAGCGAAGCCTCCTGCAAACCTACCCGCGAAAGCCCGAAGTTATAGTTCAAGGAGATATTCCAGGGAATGTTGAAATCCACGTACAGATCCGGATTGCGGTCGATGAACTCGAGCTGCTCTTCGGTGGCGGTGGTAGCACCCGGTGGTTGGTCGGTGCGTTTCTTTTCGCCCTGCTTGGGCGAAAAGCTGGTACCCAGCGCAAAGTTGAGGTTTTGCAGGCGCGCCAGCCCCTGCCCGCGCGTCACGGCAAACTCGTTGATCCTGATCCCGGCCGTGTTGGTGGGACTTCGCGTATCGAGTACGTAGGTGTAAGGATCGAAGTTCATGTTGAAGTTCATGTTCAGGTTTCGGCCAATGCGGGCGTTGGCGTTAACGGCGATGTTGGACAGGTTGAGCGAGTCGGCCAGCATGTTATAACTACCCGTAAAGCCCAGGTTGTCCAGCAGCATTACTTTCTCAAACTGCGCGGCGGCGGTATCGTTCTTCGAGCGCAGCTTCATCTCGAAGGAGTTGTTGAGGCTGTAGGAGACGATCCCCGACGAGCGGCCGCCGTTGGTGGTGACGCCCAGCCCCCGCAGGCGCGAGAGCGAGCGGGTATCACCTACTTCGTTGATCTGGATGGTTTGGTAAAACCCGAAATTGTCGCCCGAGAAATCTGGCGTGTAGCTGAAAGATACCGACGGAATCACCGTGTGCCGGATGGCCTCCAGCCGCTTGCCCTTCACGAAGAAAGTACCGTAGAAGCGCGTATTCAGCCCCGCCCCAAAGGAGTACGAGTACTCCGTCGATACCTGGTTAATCGTATCAACGCGAATGCGGTTATCGCCCAGGTACGTATAGTTGTAGCGTTGGGTAAACACCTCGCCCTGCAAAGAAAGGCTGGGGGTAAAGTTGAGGTAGCGCATCAGCTTGAAGTTGGGCAGCGAAATGGGCAGCGAATACCGGCCCGTAAACTGCGCGTCGTCCAGCATGGCAGGTAGGTTGCCCAGGGTGAAGGGAACTACCGTTTCTCTGCCCAAACGGGAGGTATCTATTTCATTGGTAATGATAAAGCCCAGCCGGGAGTAGGTGGTGTCGATGGCCGAAATAGAATTGGAAACGTTGTAATTTCCGCTGAAGTCCAGTCCGAGCCGGAAGCTTTCGTACCAGCGCCCGCGGCCGCCATTCAGCGCAAAGGGCGCGATCTGGTTAATCCCGAAATTGAAATCGGTTCCTACGTCGGTTTTGCCGTTGTTTCGTCGTCCCGTCTCGGGATTTACGTCGCCAAAGTTCTGGTTGACGCGCAGGCTGGCTCCGGCGCGCGCATACTGGCCAAAAGTACGGTTATACTGCACCGAGGAGCTCGCAATGTTGGAAATGTACCGGCTGGTTTCGAGGGCGTTGAACTGGTTGTAGCTGTTGCTGTTGACGTTTACGTTGGCCGAGAAGGTAGAGTTGCCGCGCGGCACGGGCGTATGCGACCACTGTACGCTGAAGTCATCCCGGCCCGGCAAATTCCGCAGGCGGTCTATTTCGTCGCCGGAGCGGTTTTTATTGAAACGCAGGGCCACGTTTCCGCTGTAGCGGTAGCGCTTGGTGTAGATCGAGCTCGCGCCCAGTCCCCAGCTACCCGTGGAGTAGATCTGCCCCGTCACGGTGGCGTTGAAGTACTCGCTGATGGCAAAGTAGTAGCCGCCGTCGCGCAGGAAGAAGCCTCGTCCGTTGGGCTCTTCGCCGTACTGTGGAAAAATAATCCCTGAAGTACCTATCTCTTTTTTCTTGGGTAAGGGGAAAAACCCAAACGGCAACCCGACGGGCAGCGGCACGTCGGCAATCACGATGTTAAACGGCCCGGAAACTACCTGCTTGTTGTCCACGAGCTTAATGCGCGGCGCGTTAATAAAAAAGTGCGGGTGGGTAAGGTTGCAGGTGGTATAAATGGATCCCTGGATGTAGAGGTTGTTCTGGTCGTCTTTCTTAACAGTATTGCCCCGGATGTTCCCCTCGCCCTGCTGGGTGATCACCCCCCGGATGAAGGCCTTCTTGGTTTTAAAATTATACCGGATTTCCTTGGTCGTGTAGCTTTCGGCCCCGTCCTGGAAAACGGGCTCCCCCACCATTTTCTTGGTGGTGGTATCCAGGGTACCTTGGGCAAAAAGCTCATTGGTAACCCAGTTGAGCCGGATGTAGTTGGCTTTTAGGTTAATGGTACCATACTTTACCTCGGCGTTACCGTAGAGATGTACCTGCTTGTCGTCTACCTCCATGATGGTCGAATCCTCGGCCGTATACTCCACGGTAGCCGTAAGGTCACTTTGCCGGGCCAGGCTGTCGGTTCGGAGGGAGTCGGCCCGCAGGGAGTCGGACAGGGTAATGGCCGCGAGGCTCAGCGAGTCGGCTAGTCCTGACCGCACCTGGCTGGTATCGGCTGGCCCCCCCTGGCCGGGTATGGGCAGGCTGTCGGTGGGTGTTTGGCCCACCGGGCTGCGGCTGGTGGCTTGACGCACCTCTCCCGCCGAACGCCCCGCCGGTTTTTGGCAGCTTACCTGTCCCAGGAACAAAGCCACGACGAAGCTTAGCCATATACTAAGCCCCTTTTTTTTCAGTTCTAACAAATAGACTATTTTTGCATTAAATTAAGAAGCCAAAATTAGCGGAGAATTTTCTTTCAAGTAACGCAGCAACCCTAAAATAATGTTAAAAGTTCTTAAAATTGTGGTCGCAGCGGGTGGTTTTCTGGTCAGTGCCGCTTTTGCTTTTCAGGAGGCACCCGTCGCAGAAAATAGTCCGAAAAAAATTGGTGTAGTAGTGATTGACGCCGGCCACGGGGGCCATGACACCGGCACCCGCGGCAAAGTAGCGCGAGAGTCGCACATTGCCCTCAAAATAGCCCTGGCGCTGGGTAAAAAAATAAAGGCCGCCATGCCCGAGGTACGGGTACTTTATACCCGCACCTCGGACGTGTTTGTGGAGCTGGCCGAGCGCTCCGCGTTTGCCAACCGTAACCAGGCCGACCTCTTCATTTCCATCCACTGCAACTACGCCCCCGGCTCCAGCCGAGTGACCGGCACCGAAACCTTCGTGATGGGGCTTCACAAATCCGAGGGAAATCTACAGGTAGCCAAGCGTGAAAACTCGGTTATTCTGAAAGAAGATAACTACAAACAACGCTACAAGGGCTTCGACCCGGAGTCGCCCCTGGCGCACATCATGCTGGCCAACTACCAAAGCGCTTTTTTGTCGAGCAGCCTGCGCTTTGCGGGCCACGTCGAGAAGCAGTTTCATGACCAGCGCCCCAGCCGGGGCGTCAAGCAGGCGGGATTCCTGGTACTTTGGCGCGCCACCATGCCCAGCGTTCTGATCGAAACCGGCTTCCTGAGCAACGCCACCGAAGAGGCCTACCTCAACTCCGCCGACGGCCAGGAGGAGGTCTCGCAGTCGATATTTAAGGCATTTAATCAATACAAAAAGGAGATGGAACGATATTAGCGGTACTTTCGTATCAAGAATACAATCCCTTGTTTGTTCATATTTTTTTGGCCCATGAAAATTTCTAAGGAAGTAAAAGTAGCGGCCCTGGTCATCGTCACCCTCACGATGCTGTACTTTGGCTTCAATTTTCTTAAAGGAACCGATCTTTTTTCCCGTACCCATAAGTACTTTATTGTCTATGACGACGTAGACGGCCTCACGGCTTCTAACCCCGTTATGCTCAATGGCTTGTCCGTTGGAAGGGTGCAAACCATCAAAATTCTGCAAGACCAGGGTAATCGGCTGCTGGTGACGGTGGATATTCAGAAAGAAATCCAGATTCGGGAAGGTACCGTGGCTACTCTGGCCGACGGCGGTCTGCTGGGCGGCAAAGTGATCCAGTTGAAGATTGCAAACTCGGGCCGAGAGCTAGGCGACGAAGATACCCTCGTGGCGCAAAAAGATCCGGGGATCTCGGCCCTGCTGCAGGAGAAAGCACTGCCCGTGGTGATGCACGCCGACTCGCTGGTTCGGAATTTAACCCTTATTACGGCGGGCTTTAAAGAAACCGGGGCCATCCTGAACCAGGTACTTCGCAACTACGACCAGACCGGACTGGTACTGCGCACGACCCTGGAGACCAATCAGGCTAATCTGGCAGCCCTAACCGGCAACCTTAGCAAGCTTACGGCTTCGCTGATCGAAACCGAAAAAGAACTCAAACCGATCCTGGCCAAGGCGGGTACTTTCACCGATTCCCTGACGGCCCTGCGCCTGGGCGAAACGGTCGCTACCGCCAATCGTACCATTGGGGAGTTGCAACAAATGCTGGCCGCGGTCAAGGCCGGGCAGGGCACGGCGGGCAAGCTCGTGAGCGACGACAAGCTCTATAATAACCTCAATTACAGCCTCATTAGCCTCAACCAGCTTCTGGCCAACTTCCGCGAGCAGCCCCGGCGCTACATCAACGTCTCGGTGTTTGGCGGCAAGAAGAAAGACACCGGGCCGTCGGAGTCGCCCATTGATACGACCTTGCAATTCAAGGAAAATTAAGGCCAAAGTACCTTCCGAAAAAAAGAGCGCGTCAGCGCTCTTTTTTGTATCTTGCTACCTCAAGCCATCAAAAAAAGGAACGATCGTGGAAGTAACGGCCCAAGCCAAAAGAAAACGCCCCGCCCCGCCCGAGGAAGTACCCGCCTACCTGATCCGGGAGGTACTGGACGGTAAGCCCTTGTACTACAAAGGCTACCGGGAGGTGTTGCAGAATAAAAAATCATTGGAAGATATTATGGGGAGCAGCGGGTTGCAATCATTTATTATCCAGTATATCCTGGAAATTTTGTACCTGAAGGTAGGTAGAAAGCAGTACCATTTTTTGACCAACGAAGTAGGTACGCACATGGGCCGTAAGAACAACGTGTCTGGCGATGTCTATGTGTATGATAAAGCTTTACTGGTACCTGCTGAAATCAATGATCAGTACGTCAAGATTCCCCCCAAGGTAGCGATTGAAGTAGACCTGAAAATTGACATAATTCAGGAGAAAGACTACGACTACGTGAACCTCAAAACCCAAAAACTCCTGGATTTTGGCGTAGAAAAGGTGATCTGGATTTTTACGAGCAGCCAGAAGGTACTCGTGGCCACGGCTGCGGAAGACTGGCGAACCAAAGACTGGAACCAGGACATT
This sequence comes from Rhabdobacter roseus, assembly GCF_014202275.1. GTDB lineage: Bacteria > Bacteroidota > Bacteroidia > Cytophagales > Spirosomataceae > Rhabdobacter > Rhabdobacter roseus. The sequence continues at coordinate 194,517 of NZ_JACHGF010000004.1, forward strand.
GAGCTGCTCGACGGCCACTTTTTCAACCTCGGCCAGTACCTGCGCGAAGAAGGCGTGAAGCTGGAGACCGATAAAGAGTAGCCAAAAGTACCCCCAGGTACCTGCCGGGAAGTCGTTTGCCTCTAAGCAGACGACTTTTTATTTTTGGCGAAGAACGGCAAAGGGTACTTTGGGCCGTTTATATAAAAAACGACTTGATCATGACGCATCAACAACTTCTGGATGACCTACACCAACGCCTGGCTACCGTGAAGCTGGGCGGCGGACCAAAAAAAATAGAAAGCCAGCACCAAAAAGGAAAGCTGACCGCCCGCGAGCGCATCGACTACCTGCTCGACGACGGCAGCTACTTCCTGGAGGTAGGTACCTTGGCCGGCGACGGCCTCTACGAGGAAGAGGGCGGCTGCCCGTCGGGGGGAGTGGTGGTGGGGCTGGGCTACGTGGCGGGGCGGCTCTGCGTGGTCGTGGCCAACGACGCCACCGTCAAGGCCGGAGCCTGGTTTCCGATCACGGCCAAGAAAAACCTGCGTGCGCAGGAAATAGCCCTGGAAAACCGCCTGCCGATCATCTACCTCGTGGATAGCGCGGGTGTGTACCTGCCGCTGCAGGCGGAGGTATTTGCCGATAAAGAACACTTCGGGCGCATTTTCCGAAACAACGCCCGCATGTCGGCGCTCGGCATTGTGCAAATCGCGGCCATCATGGGTAGTTGCGTGGCGGGTGGGGCGTACCTACCCATCATGTCCGACGAAGCCCTGATCGTGGAAGGTACCGGCTCGGTGTTTCTGGCCGGACCGTACCTGGTGAAGTCGTCGGTGGGCGAAAACGTCGACGCCGAAACGCTGGGCGGAGCCACCATGCACTGCGAGATTTCGGGCGTGACCGACAACAAGTACCCCGACGACCCCAGCTGCCTCGACGCCATCCGGCGGCTCCTGGACAAGGTAGGTACCCCCGCCAGCGCGGGTTTTCAGCGGAGCGCTCCCGCCGCGCCGCGCCGCGCGCCCGAGCAGCTCTTTGAGCTACTCCCGACCGATCGCGTCAAACCCTACGACATGGCCGCGCTCCTGGAGTGCCTCGTGGACGCTGCTGAGGTGGAAGGTACTTCGGGGCTCGACGAGTACAAGCCCGACTACGGCAAGACCCTCCTCTGCGCCTACGCGCGGGTAGACGGCTGGGCCGTGGGCATCGTAGCCAACCAGCGCAAAGTTGTGAAGTCGGGCAAGGGCGAAATGCAGATGGGCGGTGTGATCTACGGCGAAGCGGCCGATAAGGCGGCGCGTTTTATCATGAACTGCAACCAAAAGAAAATCCCGCTGCTGTTTTTTCACGACGTCACGGGCTTCATGGTGGGTAGCCGCGCCGAGCAGGGCGGGATCATCAAAGACGGGGCCAAAATGGTAAACGCCGTGGCCAATTCGGTGGTACCCAAGTTTACGTTTATTGTGGGTAGTTCGTACGGGGCGGGCAACTACGCCATGTGCGGCAAAGCCTACGACCCGCGCCTGATCTACGCCTGGCCTACGGCCCAAATGGCCGTGATGAGCGGTAGTACCGCGGCCAAAACGCTGGTGCAGATCGAGACGGCCTCGCTAAAAGCCAAGGGGCAAACCATCACGCCCGAGGTAGAGCAGGAATTGCTTGCCCAAATTACTAACCGCTACAACGAGCAGCTCTCGCCCTACTACGCCGCCGCCCGGCTGTGGGTCGATGGCGTCATTGATCCGCGCGAAACCCGGCGTATCATTTCGCTGGGGATCGAGGCGGCCAACCAGGCTCCCATTACGCAGTCCTTCAACGTGGGGGTGATCCAGACGTAGCGCCGTCGGGTAAAGGTAGGTAGGTACTTTATGACGATTCTTTTCTAAATCAATAACCACAAGATAGCATGTCTGAACAAATCGCCTTTTTGGGCCTGGGTAGTTTAGGTACCCCCATTGCCGGTAATTTACTCAAAGACGGCCACACCCTCACCGTCTGGAACCGTACTTCGGGCAAAGCCCAGGCCTTGCTGGATCAAGGAGCCCGCGAAGCCAGCAGCGCGCTGGAGGCCGTCACGCCCGGCGGGGTAGTGGTGAGCGTACTAGCCGATGACGCCGCCGTGGAGGAGGTACTTTCCGACGAGGTACTGGCGCGGCTCGGCGAGGGTAGTTTGCACATCTCCATGAGCACCATCTCAGCCAGTACCGCCCGCCGCCTGGCCGAACGCCACGAGGCGCACGGCGTAAAGTACCTGGCCGCGCCGATTTTTGCCCGGCCCGACGCCGTGTCGTCCCGCATCGGCAACCTGTGCGTGTCGGGTAGTGCGGCGGCTAAGGAGCGCGGCGAGCCCATCCTACGGCCCCTCGTAAAGGGGTACTTTGACTTCGGCGAAGACGCCGGGGCCGCTAACGTGGTGAAGCTGGCCGGTAACTTCATGATCGCCGCGACCATCGAAATGGCCGCCGAGGCCTTCACCCTGGGCGAAAAGCAGGGGGTACCTCGCCAGGCCATGTACGACCTCTTCTCGCAGACGCTCTTTGCCGCGCCCATTTTCCAAAACTACGGCCGCATGGTGGCGCAGCATACCTACGAGCCGGTGGGCTTCCGGCTGCCGCTGGGCCTCAAGGACATCAACCTCACCCTGCAAACCGCCGCCGAAGGGCAAGTACCCATGCCACTGGCCAGCCTCCTGCGCGACCGCCTGCTGTCGGCCATCGCCAAGGGCCGCAGCGACCTCGATTGGACCGGCTTCGCCCTCGGCGCTTCCGACGACGCGGGGTTGTAAAGTACCTGTGCCGGGGTACTTGCTAAGGTACTTTTTGGTTAAAAGTACCCCTTCCATAAGCGAGCGAACGAAGAGGTAGTTCGCTCGCTTTTTTATTTGTTTCTCGTTGAAAGACAGGAAGGTACTTGGAGGGAAGTTGCTTTTTCAAAGTACCTTCCCTATTTTAGCACTCGCTCCAAGCGATCCACACCTTTACCCTCAGCATGGAAAAACAAGCCTTCATAGACGCTACCCCCGCCCTTCACCACCTACCCGCCGACGCCCTGGCTTTTCTGCGTCAGCGGCTGCACGTGCAGCAAGTTCCTAAGTACACCCAACTGGTACCCTTGGGCGGAGTCAGTGACCGCCTCTACTTTCTGTATGCGGGCCTGGCCCGCAGCTACTACCTGGAAAGCGGTAAAGAAATGACTTCCTGGCTGGCGCAGGCGGGTGCGCTGCTGTGTGTGCCGGAAAGTTTCCTGGCGCAGCAACCCTCGCGGGAAGCCATCCAGTTACTGGAGGACTCAACGCTGGTTTCTTTCTCCCACGCGGACCTACAGGCGCTTTACGCGGCCTACCCCGGTACCAACAAGCTCGGCCGCTGGGTGGCCGAGCGCTATCTGACCCTGTATAGCGAGCAGGCCCGCTGGCTCCGCGCCACCTCCGCCGAGGAGCGTTTTCGGCAGTTTATCACTAAGTACCCAGAGTTGTACGAAAAAGTACCCCTCAAGCACATCGCTTCCTACCTGGGCATGGCCCCCGAAACGGTGAGTCGTATTCTGAAAAAGAAAAATTGACTTTGGTCGGGCAGAAATTGACTTTGGTCAAGTGCCGTACTCAGAAATTTGCAACTCCTTTGTGGCAAAAGAAAATGGCGCGTCAGTTTGGCAACGGAGCGGGGCTTCTTGAAGTAGTTCAAAGTTATGAAGAATGAATTATCAGACTAAAAAACGTATAGATCTGTAAGAATCTTAGAAGGTTTTATGTAGCAAGACGCTATACTTTTTCTTTTCAAGGAAGAGCCATTTAAGATACTTTAAACTTATGTACCTATTATGGATGGGTCAGTAAAGGTGTAAACTATTCAAAGGGATAATCTTTAATAAGCGATAAACGAGCTCTCATAGCTATAACTCTGCTGTGGCATCCATATTAAAGGATAGAGTTTTACACAATAATTCACCCCTCAATAACAGTGTTGATGTAGTTCTACTTTTGATAAATAGTGGTTATTATGAACCACGTCAACCTTCTAAGGGTAAAAGTGTAGATGGATTATACTATAATGGATGTACGGCGACACGCTATTAATTTTTGCAAATCACGGCGATACAAGTTTCTATATCGCCGTAATTTGCAAAAATACACCTTCCTTTCTATACTATCCATTGGACTAGGGATGTCCTTTGCGGTAGTTGCCCAAACGATACATCTAAATGGCTACATAACCGATTCCCACACGGGCGAAGTACTCATTGGAGCTACCATCAATTATCCGGAGAAAAAGATAAATACCATTTCCAATAAGTACGGGTACTATACGCTCCTGATGCCGCCGGGAAATTCTCAATTGAAGATTTCCTGTATTGGTTACCGGTCTTTCGACTTCGATGTCTATCTTTCCAAAGACACCACCCTACCCATTGCCTTGACCCCCGAATCAATCGAGTTGTCGGAGGTGGTGATACAAGAAAAAAGCACCCTTTCGCAGACCACGGCCGGTTTTGTTACGATACCGATCAGTCGGCTCAAATCTGTCCCCATCCTATTTGGGGAGGCGGATCTTATCAAAGCGTTGGCGCTCACTCCGGGCGTTACGACGGGCAATGAGGGTACTACCGGGCTGTTGGTGCGGGGAGGCACTCCTGATCAGAACCTTATTTTGCTCGACGATGCCATCGTGTATAACACTGCCCACTTGTTTGGCTTGGTGTCGGTGTTTAATACAGATGCCGTGAAAAACGTGGAAATGTACAAAGCCGGGTTTCCCGCCCGCTACGGCGGCAGGTTGTCCTCCGTTTTTGACATCACCATGAAAGAAGGAAATAAGAAAAGGCACAATAAGGAGCTAACCGTTGGGCTCATCAGTTCCCGGATGCTCTGGGAGGGCCCGCTTTCCTATAAGGAGAAGCATTATGGGAAATCAAGCTATCTGATTGCGGCGCGGAGTTCCTATCTTACCGCATTTTTATTGCCAAAGTATTTGTTGTTTAAAGCCGGGAAGGCCCGAAGTTATTTCAACTATTGGCTGTACGATGTCAACGCTAAAATCAACCATCAGTTTGGCCCCAAAAGCCAAATCTTCGCCAGCCTGTACCACGGCAATGATTTCTACTCGGCAGAGGATGGTCTGGCGGCGGATCGGAGCAAGTTCGGACTGAATTGGGGGAACACTACCTTTACCGTTCGGTATAACCATATTCTCCATCCCCGGTTGTTCCTGAAAAGCATTCTTTCCTATTCTAGGTATCATTTTGACATCACGGCCAAAAGCTTTGAAAAAAAAGGTCGAAAGTGGGAAGAAGCCAACGCTTTGCAATCCTTATCAATGGTCAATGACTGGACGCACAAATCCAGTTTGGAATGGTTTGTAAGGCCCCGGCAAACGATTCGATTTGGCGTGCAGACGTCCCTCTACTTCTATCTCCCAACTTCGTTGAGGACCAGCTTTGACCTGCCAGCAGATTCATTATTGGGCAATAACGCCTCCATCTCTACCCATGAACTATCGGCCTTTACAGAATATGAATTTATGCTGGGATCCTGGTTTAAATCTAATGTGGGAGGGCGGCTAGTGAGGGTGAATGTGCAGGAGAAAACGTACCAAAATTTGGAACCCAGAATAAGCGCAAATCTGATAGTGACGGGCGACATGGCGGTTAAGGTAGCCTATACGCGGATGAATCAATACACCCACCTGCTGACGAGTAATAGTGTAGGCTTACCCAATGATGTATGGGTTCCGGCAACTGAAACCATAAAGCCCGCTTCCTCGGAGCAGTATGCATTGGGCCTGTCGAAGACCATCGGAACCGATATAGAAATAAGCATTGATGTTTATAAAAAATCATTGAAGAACCTGATTGATTATTCCACGGGTACTGGCTTTTTTTCCAGCTTCGACCAATCATGGCAGAGTCTGATCGAGCAAGACGGGGTAGGAAGAATCAGGGGACTGGAGGTATTTATAAACAAAACGAAGGGGGCTTTTACGGGCTGGGCTGGCTACACCCTCTCCAAAAATGAGCGGAAGTTTGACCGAATAGATGAAGGTGCCTGGTACGCGTCAAATTTTGACCGGAGGCATGTGCTCTCTTTGGTGGGAAACTATACCCACCCGATTTTCAACTACTCTTTTTCGCTTTCCTGGGTGTATCAGTCAGGCGCTCCGGTATCAATGCCAATAGCCATTTATAAACAGCTTGATGAAGGTCAATTCTCTCCTGACGGTAGCCCAACGTTACTTTATGGAAACAGAAATAATGTACGGCTTCCTGCCTACCATAAACTTGATCTGAGTTATAGTTTTGATATTGACAGCCCCAAACGCAGGACGGCAAGAATGACCTTCGGAGTGTATAATGCTTACAACCGGGTAAATCCCTATTATCTGCGATTACGAATACAACCCTACCCGGCCTCGGCACCAACCGCTTCCTATAGTAAGTACCAAGGTTTTACCAGTTCGGTCAATAAGGTAGGTGTACTTCCTTTGTTGCCTTACGTTAGCTATTCTGTAAAATTATGAGCCTTTTTTCGAAAGTAATGTATGGCTAAATTCCTTCCCTTCTTGGTTTTGCTCAGCCTGGCCTTGGGTTGTAAAGAGAGAGCTTTGGACTTGGAGCTACCTTATGCAGGTGATAAGTTGGTTCTTTTTAGCCAAATCAAAGCGGGAGATACCCTTAAAATGGAGGTACAAAAAACCTATCCCCCCACGGGGCAATATACCTATATCAACGGCATAACGAATGCCACGGTTAAGCTTTTTGATGAAAAAGGGTACGTTGAAACCTTAAAACATGGAAAAAATGGCCTCTATACTTCTGCCACGGGGCTAGTTTGGAAAGAAAATGATTCCTATAGAATTGAAGTCGAAGCTCCGGGCTTTCCCAAAGCAATCACTGATTTTGAAACGATGCCCGCGCCTCCGGTAATCCTTTCGTACGAGTTCAGTAAGGATATAGACTCAAGATCAAATGCGGGTACTCCCTCTCGGGAGCTCAATATAAAAATTCAGGATAGTGATATTGAGAAGCCAAACTACTACATGATTATTATTAAAAGAGTAGTGGGCAAAGAAACCATCGGAGTGAATGTCTTTGATCTGGACAAGCCCAGTGAATTTGATGATCCCTGTGAGTTCAGGTATTTTGGTAGGTTTGTGTTCCCCGACTTTTGCAAAGTAAATGGTGTGCTTGCGTTCAGGAAGGGACTAGAACTAACCTATACGTATAGTTTGAATATTGATCCTAAGGCACGGGATAAGATTGTAGTATCCACCCGTCAAATCAGTAAAAGCTACTATGAGTTTTGTAAAACATATTATGCTGAAGATGATCTAATTGTGGCCTTTAAAACGCCTTACCCAAGATACACAAACATTACGGGGGGCTATGGAATCTTTGCTGCCTATAATGAGGTTGAAAAAGAGTTTGTTTTGAAGGAATGAGTACTTTTTTTGGATAAATGCTAGTGAATTGATCTGTAAAGTATAAAGAAAGCGTTCCTTTACTCGTGGAGTGGTGAAAACCATCAGGCATTCAAAATGTTCACAGACTACTAGTTAAACAATGGTTGCACATTGGGTTAGTAAAGTAGCGGCCTCCTGGTTATGCCAATCCAATCGTAACTTGCTGTTTCTAATTTGCTCCTGGAAATTAGACAGGAATCTATGGGTACATTCGTTAGTCCATAAATTCAAACGCTCCCAGATTGTAAATTAAACCTTTGATTTCAGTGGAGGAAAACACCAGAAGGTACTTTACAAACTTATATATTCATCAATAATTCTTGATTTTGAGATGAAAAACACAATGGCCATCTGCATGTTCTGGTTTGTATCCACGCTGGTCTGCCAGGCGCAGCGTGATCCTGACAAATTCACTTTGGGAGCCCATGCGGGCTGGGATTTGTCGGACATTACCAAAGCAAAATATACGTACCGGGGTGGTTTTGTAGGGGGAGTGTCGGCCACTTTCGGCCTTGGTAAGAATTTCTACCTCCAGCCGGAAGTGAATTTTCAGCAGCAGGGCGCTAATTACACCTATGAGTTGCGAATTGGCAACAATGAGTTTCGGCAAGGGAAAGCATCGCTCAGATTAAATTATCTGAACGTACCTGTTTTGTTAAAGTACAGGCTTGGATCCACTAACCTTCGCGTTTTCGCTGGCCCTCAAATGGGGTTTAAATTAAATGCGGTATACGTCGCTAAAGAATTCGATATCTATAATGACATAGATCGGTTCAAAACCATCGACTTTTCAGGGGTAGGTGGGCTAGAGTACCTCTTTCCGCTTTCCGGGGAAAGCAAGTCGCTGGTGGTCAGTGCCCGCCACTTTTCCGGCTTTACCGATTTTACCCGTTATTTTTATTCTGTTCCAGCTGAAGGCGAGGGGTACAGATATAGAGGGTTCAGTTTCTTACTTGGAGTGCGCTTTTGAATCTGGGCTGCTAGCATTCTACAAGCTAGAACCTATACAATAATCTAAAAGTCGTAACGTATTCGACCGAAGGCATTCCCCACTTTCCGGTATCGACGGTGGAGTTTCACAGCGGGAAGACTCAACGCTGGTTTCTTTTTCCCACGCGGACCTACAGGCGCTTTACGCGGCGTACCCTGGTACCAACAAGCTGGGCCGCTGGGTGGCCGAGCGCTACCTGATCCTGTATAGCGAGCAGGCCCGCTGGCTCCGCGCCACCTCCGCCGAGGAGCGTTTTCGGCAGTTTATCACTAAGTACCCAGAGTTGTACGAAAAAGTACCCCTCAAGCACATCGCTTCCTACCTGGGCATGGCCCCCGAAACGGTGAGTCGTATCCTGAAAAAGAAAAATTGACTTTGGTCGGGGAGAAATTGACTTTGGTCAAGTGGGGTACTCAGGAATTTGTAACTTTTTTGTGGCAAAAGAAAGCCCCGCGTCAGTTTGGCGACGGAGCGGGGCTTCTTGAAGTAGTTCAGAAGTAGGGGAGATGAATATATATACTAAAAAAACTGATTCATGAGTGGTTCTATAAAGATTTATCAAACAAGGATTTATTTATTCCTCGCTTTACTTTTTACGCTTTCTTCTTGTTTTAGCAAAGTAGATCCGGAGGTGAGTACAAAATACGTAGAGGGTGGAAATAGAGAGCAACTTAGAAGTATTGCTTTTAGTGAGCTATACAGCCACTTTCAATCAAGTACTAAGGAGAAGTCATTTTATGAGGTGATTTCAGGAAAAAACGGCCGGTTTATAGTCAATTATAATAGAATAGAGCAAAGGCTTACATTGTGCACAGATCCAGGTAGTGGCTGGGCTGAACAATTCAAAGACATAAGCGAAGCAGATCTGGGAGAATTTGTTTCGAAAGGAGTTGAACTTAATGACTTTGATGGGACTAACGGCAATATGGTTTGGGTTGACTCTGTTACCTATCTTGTAAGAGGAGTAGAATTTAAAAAAGCTTCAAGCGCTGAATGGATACGACCTAAGACGAATGGTAGCCCTTCTTTAGAAGGTTATCGACTCGTGAATTAGCGTTGTAAAGAACTTGGAACGAAATCTGTTAAAGCGCAATCACTACACGTACTACGACGCTTGCTATTCTGAGCCAGTTGCTCTATTTTAGGGGAATAGTTTAAAAATGTCCACACCTTTCTCCTCGAAGCTATGCGAAAGTCTATTTTCCTGGCGGGTACTTTTCATCACGATTTTACTTCCAAGGAGGTACTTGGGGGGTACCTGAGCAGCGAAGTAGCAAAGCGTAGGATCCTTCGGGCCATCGCTTCCCATTCTTTTCTTATTCATTTTCTACTTCTCGTTGGGGGGCTTTTCGGCTCCTTATCGTTGTCGGCCCAGTCGGTACGCATGTCGGGCTACGTACTACAGCAGCGCGGCGGGGAGGCCGTAGCCTTTGGTCGTTTGCAACTTGATAACACCCGCCAAATCGAAACCAACGCCTTTGGGTACTTCTCGTTGGCGACGACGCCCGGCCCGCATACCCTGACGGCGCAAGCCAGCGGCCTGATGAGCCAAACGCTGACGCTGTCTCTGACGCGCGATACCACCCTGACCATTGAATTAGCGCCCTGGGAGCTGCAGCTCGACGAAGTACAGATCACCACCCCGCTCTCCGACGACCGGGGTAACTACCGCCTGACGACCCGGCAGATCAAGAGCCTGCCCATGATGCTGTCCGAGCCCGACGTCCTGAAAGCGCTGCAGCTACTACCCGGCGTGCACGGGGGCACGGAAGGCACGGCGGGTATCCACGTGCGGGGCGGCAGCCCCGACCAAACGCTGATCCTGATGGACGGCGTGCCGGTCTATAACGTCAACCACCTTTTTGGGTTCTTCTCGGTCTTTAACCCGGACGCGGTGGCGTCGGTGGATCTGTACAAGAACGAACTACCCGCCCGCTACGGGGGGCGGCTGGCCTCGGTGGTAGACCTGACCATGCGGGAGGGCAACCGCCGCGAGCAGAAAACGATGCTGGACATTGGCCCCATCTCCACCCGGCTGCTGTGGGAAGGACCCCTCAAAAAAGATACGGCCTCCTACCTGCTGTCGGTGCGCCGGACCTGGCTCGACGTACTGGGCAACCTGGCCCAGCGCATGGCGGGAATGAGCCACACGACGCGCATCGGCTTTTACGATGTCAACGCCAAGGTAAACTACCAGCCCAACCGCAACAACCGTTTTTTCCTGAGCTTTTACCTACGGCAACGACGGCTTTCGGAACGTCGGGGAGCTCTCGCGCGAGGAGCGGAGCAGCTACCAGTTTCGCTGGGGCAACCGCACCGCCGTGGCCCGCTGGAACCACGTCTTCGGCCCCCGCCTGTTCAAAAACAGCACGCTCAGCTATACCAACTACCGCTTCCTGATCGAGGCCCGGATGCGGGCCGCCAACGAAACCTACCGCTTCCGCACGACCTCCGGCATCACGGACCTGAGCTACAAGTCGGACTTTGTGTACTCGCTGGGGCGCTCGGAGCTGCAATTTGGCACCGAGCTGACCCGCCACCGCTTCGCGCCGGAGATCAGCCTGGTGCAGGGCGAGTGGGCCGAAGGCGAGCTGAACCGGCCGGAAATGAGCCCGCCGACCTTCGTACTGGACAGCCGCCTCTACGCCGACTACCTCTACCGTCCCCGCGAAAACCTGCGCCTGCAGGGAGGGCTGCACTACAACCTGCTGCGGGTAGCCGGGCGAACCTACCACGGCCTGCAGCCACGCCTCTCGCTGAACGCCGACCTCTGGCCCTCGGTGGCGGGGGTGCGGGCCTCCTACGCCCAAACCATGCAGTTTTTGCACCTGCTGACCAACCCCTCGCTGGGCCTACCCACCGACTTGTGGGTACCCGTTACCGACCAGATCCCGCCGCAGCGCGCGCAGCAGTACTCGGTGGGGGTGTACGGTACTTTTCGAAAAACGCTGCAGTGGTCGGTGGATGTGTACACCAAGTCCATGCGCCACCTGCTAGAGTACACCGAGGGCGGAGCTTTCCTAACCTCGCCCGGCCAGCGGTGGTACGACCGCGTAGCCGTGGGCGATGGGGCCTCGCGCGGCGTGGAGCTGCTGCTGCAAAAGCCGGGGGAGAAATTCAGCGGGCTGCTGAGCTACACGCTCTCGCGCACGACGCGGGTCTTTAAGGAGCTCAACAATGGCCAGCCTTTCCCTTATCGCTACGACCGCCGCCACGCCCTGAACCTGTCGGCCGAGTACCATTTCACCCGGCGGCGGAGCCTGCAGGCCCTGTTTACGGCCAGCAACGGGGGCTTTGTTACCATTGCCACCCAGCGCTTTGCCGGGGCTCCGCTGCCGCTGTTCTTCGACCGGGGAAGCGGCTGGCGGGGCGACTGGTTCACCGGTAAGCTGGACTACTTTCCGCAGCGCAACAACCTGGAGATGCCCTTCTACCACCGGCTCGACCTGAGCTACCAGGCCAGCAAGCAAAAGCGCAAGGGCACGCGCACCTGGACCCTGGCGGTGTACAATGTTTACAGCCAGCGCAACGCTTTTTACTTGTTTGTGCACGATAACCGGTTGAAAAAATTCACCCTTTTTCCCATTATACCTTCGGTAAGCTATGCGTTTCGGTTTGAGTAAAAAAAGCCTTTTCCTGCTACTGGGGGTTGTTTCCTGCGTGAGCGAAGTGGAGCTGCCGTATCCGGTTTCGCCCACGGAGTACGTGCTCAACGGCATTCTGAACCCCGACAGCGTCATCAGCCTGACGCTGCACCAGACCCTGCCGCCGCTGGCCTCCGACAGCGTGTACCCGGCCGTGGCGGACGCCCGCGTGCGCTGCTACGAAAACGGGGAAGTGCTGGGTGAGCTGACCTACCGGGGCCAGGGGCGCTACGAGCTACCGGCTACCTACCCCAAGCCGGGGGGCATCTACCGGGTGGAGGCGCAGGTGGGGGCGCTCACTCTGTCGGCCCAGGATACCGTGCCGCCCATGGTACCCTTTACGTTGGAGATCACGGACCGACAACCCCAAAACCCCAACTACAATCCCAACCTGCTGCTGACAATCCCGCCGGACGGTGGGCAGGAACGGTTTGTCTGGATTTCGTTGAGCTATATTAGGTATTACAGCCTTGTTTATGGAGGTCCTCAACTAATTCAGACCAGCTTTGAATCGCCACTGAGCGCTTCGCCCTACCTGGACAATTTCAACGCCCAGCAGGAGTTTGATCGTAATCTGAAAAATTATAGACCACTGGCGCGGCTCGATCCGGCCTTTGGGGGCGAAAAGACGATACCTTTTACTTTTATGGTCGGTATAACGTGGCTTCGACAACTAGGCGAGCGGCTGGACCTGCACGTGATGCAGGTGAGCCGGTCACACGACCGCTACATCAAATCGGTGGTAGTTGCTTTCAATAATCGCCTGGTAGACGAGGATGGAGGATTTCATAACCCCTTTGGCGAATCAACCAATACCTACTCCAACGTCACCAACGGGCTGGGCTTCTTCGGAGCCATGCAGAGCCGGAAAGTCGTGCTGCAGGAGGGCACGGAGTAGATTTTTATTTACATAAATGCGGCTTTTATGAATCTACAGATCATCTCTAAACATTACTCAACTACCTAAAAACCACTTGTATGAAAAAGTGTTTCTTTTGTTTGCTGCTGCTCGCAGGTACTTCTTTTTCGGCCTGGGCCCAAACCGAGCCAGGTACCTGGCTGGTGGGGCTTTCGGGCAATGGGGCCATCCGGAAGCAAGATTTTAACCGCAATACCCAGCTGCAGGCTACGCCTTTGGTAGGGTACTTTGTCAGAAAAAACCTGGCTCTGGGAGGACAGGTGGCGTGGGATCATTTTCAGAGGGGGTCGTCAGGGTTTCAGTTTACGTACAAATCCAGCACCATGAATGCCAATGCCCTGGCGCGCCTGTACTTTGGGGAAGGCAAACTCAAACCCTACGGTACGCTGCTGGGCGGCTATGCCTGGAGCTGGCGGGACGTTCCCTATTTATTGCCAGTTAACCACGGTGGTATCGACGGGTGGAACGCCGCCGTGGGGGCGGGGGGAGCGTACTTTGTGGCTCCGCAGGTAGCCCTAGAGGGCCAGGTAGACTACCGGTTTCTCAACAACGGCGACGTGAAACAGGTAGCGGCCTTTCGGCTGGGCTTTGCGCTGTATTTGCCCTGAGGGGGTACTTTGAAGAAAGACCGATATACTTTTCAATGTACCTGCTAAGTACCTTTGCGCATATGAAGGTACTTAGCTATTTTATTAACGCGGACTATGAGATTACGTGGGTGACAAGGAATGGAATCAGTGCCATAGGCACGCAATGTTTGTAGCCAATATTACCACCACAATCCTTCCACGTGCCTTTAGGTACGTAACGAGTGATGGTTGCGTACCTAAAGGCACGTGGAATCCGACCTATCAACAAACTTTCTATAAACATTCAGCCGCTACGCGGCCAAGAGCCTCACTACTAGAGTTATATTATTGATATGCTGGCTTTGCCGCGCACCTACAGGTAGTTAACTTCAAAAAAGCAGGGACTAATTCGCTCCTGGGGCTGACGGCCTTGTATCGGCTTTAAATCAATTCATAGGGATTAAATATTTCCCTAAACTACCCCTAAAACGTACGTTTCCAGCTCAGGGAAGGAATGATGGTGCCGAAGACCGAGAGCCGGTAGCTGCGGGTGCTGAGGCCTTCCTGCCGGAAGTAGATGGAGTAGGGGTTTTTGCGGGCGTAGAGGTTGTACAACGAAAACGACCAGGTGGTGTAGCGTTCCTGCTCGGGCTGCCGCCGGGTATCCTTGGTAAAAGCCACATCGAGGCGGTGGTAGTCGGGCAGGCGGTCGGCGTTGCGCTGGGAGTAGTCCAGTACTACCACGTCGTTGAGGCGGTAGGTACCGTCGGGGTAGGTGGTAGGGCGGCCCGAGGTATACACGAAGTTGGCACCGAACGTCCAGCCGCGCGGCCATTTCCACTGGGTCGAAAGGGCCAGGTTGTGGGGGCGGTCGAAGGTGGCGGCGTACCAGCGGCCCTGGTTGATCTGCTCGCTCACGAAGGGCGTTACGGCCCGCGCAAAGGTGCGTGAGTAGGTGTAGGAAAGTTGCCCGGTGAGCAATCCTTTACTTTTTTGGATGCTTACCTCCAGGCCGTAGGCCCGGCCCCGGGCGGGCAGCAGGTCGGCCTCCAGCGCCGGGTTGAGCAGGAGCGTCGCGCCCTCTTGGTACTCTACCAGGTCGGTCAAATCCTTGTAGTATACTTCCAGAGACGTTTCGTAGGTATTGTCGCGCAGGTTGCGAAAGTACCCCACCGACCACTGCTCCGCCACCTGAGGAGCCACAAACGGGTCGCTGAGCTTCCAGAAATCGACCGGCGAAATGGCCGTGGTGTTGGAAATAAGGTGCAGGTACTGGCGCATTTTGGTGTAACTCAACTTGACCGAACTACGCGGACTGAGCGTCACGCGGGCCGAGAGGCGCGGCTCCCAACCCCCATAGGTAGCCAGGGTTTGGCCTCGGGCGTAGGTGAGGGTGTCCAGTATGGTCTCGACGCTGCGGGGCTGGCCGCTCAGGTACCGGTAGGCCGTGCCTGGTCCCCGGTTTTGGAAGGTGGCGTAGCGCAAGCCCGCGTTCAGCGCCAGCCAGGGCAGGGGTGTCCATTCGTCGGAGAGGTAAAAGGCCAGCTCGCGGGCGCGCTCGGCTTCCAGCGCGAGGGGATTGAGGTTGGAGCTGGTGCGGGTAGGGTGCAGGCTGCCGGGCGTAACGTAGTAGCCCGTCAGGGTCGTGCCGGCCTCGAGGCGGTGGGCGGGGTGGGGCGTCCAGAGCAGATCAGCGCGGGCATCCTGCTGCCGGATACCCGACCGGAATAGGTACTCGTTGGTGGGGGCAATGCCTTCCAGCTCAAACTGATACGCGCTGTGGGTGCCGGTGAGGTGAAGCGATAGCTGCGGCGCTAGCCACTGACTCCACTTGACCGTGGCCAGGGTGGAGCGCCAGCCGTAGAGGGTATCTTCGGGAAATTTGAAGGTATCGTAGCTGTGGTAAAAGGTCGTTGTGAGGCGCGTCCGGGGCGTGAGCTGGTAGGTGAGGCGGGCGTTCAGGTCGTAGAAAAAAGCGCGGTTTTGGTTGGTAGGAGCCGGAAAACGCCGGATCAGGAAGTTGGGGTAGGCTACGCGCCCACCCGCCACGAAGGTAAGGCGGCGGTCGCGGCTGAGGGGGCCTTCGGCCAGCAGGCTACCCGTCATCAGGCCCAGGCCGGTGGTGAGCTTCACCCGCTCGGTGTTGCCACTGAGGGTGGTGAGCTGTAGCAGTGACGACAGCCGCCCGCCGTAGGCCGCCGGGACATGGCCTTTGTAGAGCGTGACGTCCTGCGTGAGGTCGGCGTTGATATTGCTCAAAAAACCCAATAAATGCGACGTATTAAACAGCGGCGCGCCGTCGAGCAGCACCAGGTTCTGGTCGGTGCGGCCGCCCCGCACGTTGAAGCCCGAAGTACCTTCGCCCACGGTACCTACGCCGGGCTGGAGCATCAGGGCTTTCAGGACATCCACTTCCCCAAAAACCACCGGAATGTTTTTTAGATTTTTCACGTCCAGCTTCACCACGCCCATCTGCGCGGCGGTTACGTTCTGATCGGGTTTTTTGTCGGTAATCGTTACTACATCGAGCTGACGGATGTCTTTGTGTAACACCACTTCAAGACGTACCGGCTGCGTACGCACCATTACCGCCCGTACCTGCGACGTGTACCCTACCGCCGAAAAAGCCAGGTAGTACTCGCCGGGCGGCAGGTCGAACCGAAAGTACCCGCTGCTGTCGGTTCGGGTGGCGAAGTTGTGCTGGCGGACCAATACCGTCACGTCCGGCAGCGGCTGTTGGGTACTTAGGTCCGTGACGAGGCCCTGCACGGCTGCCTGCTGCGCCAGGCAGGAGTACGAAAGTACCCCCAAGTACCCCGCCAGCAGCAGTTTCCAAAACCCGTTTTTTAGTATTTGTATCTCCATAAAAAACTACCAGGGGGAAGGTGGAGAAAGCCTGCTTTGCGGAAACAGGCGCAGGCAGTTGCCTTCGGGTGTAAACAGGTCGCCGTAGCGCAGCTGGTAGCGGTGTACGCTCAGCGTGTCGCCGGGGACTTCGAGCCGGGCCTTACTCACCGCCGACGCCCCAAAGTACCCCAGCGCTATCCGCTCAGGTTGGTCTTCGCGGTGCAGGTTGCCTTCGATGGAAGCGGGCTGCGGGTCGAAAAGCGAGCCCGTACGCTGGCGTTGTTCCTCAAACCGCCGCCAGAACTGGTACGCCTCGCGGCTGAGTGAGTACTGGCGAATTTCAAGATAATGGCGCCCCACGGTATAAATGGGCGACGACAGCACGGGTACCCGGCTGAGGCGGTTGCCGTTGACGAGGGCGTCGGAAAGGACGTTGGTAGGTGGAGCGTAAATCGGAATCCAGCACCAGTTGCAGCAAATACCCGCAAACCCGAGCCGCTCGCCGGTGGAGCGGTGCGGCACGTAGCCGTAGCCCGACCAGCGGTAGTAGTTGCCCCGGACGGGCGGATCGTTCGTGTCCAGAAGTACCTGGTAGTGGTCGGGCTCACGGCTGCCTTCGGGCTGCTGCCGAAACTCGGCGTAGAGGCGCTCGATGGGGGGTACTTCGGCCAGGAGCTCGGGGGCGGTGACGTAGCGGGTGCCGTCGGGCAGCTCCACCCGCAGCGCGTAGCGGCGGCCTACCTGCCCGCGAAAGGTGGTGTCGCGCATCCAGTAGTAGGTAGGTGTGAGGGGGTCTTGTTCCAGCGTTACGGTCCGGCCGCCTTCTTCCGCGATCGTCACCCGTGCGCCCTGCACCACGAGCTCGTCGGGCGTGGGATTGGTGCTACTGAAAGCGCCAGAGTAGCTTAGCCGGATGACGTAGGGCGGGGGCTCGTTGGTGATAAGCCCCTCTACCACCAGCCGGGGCTCCACCTGCCGGATCGGCAGACCGACCGGGTCTATGCAGGAAAGTACCCCTACTCCGGCCAGTAGCAGCGTGATTATGCTGAGGTACTTGTAACGTTTCGTCATCGGATTTCTTAAGGCGTAAATTCCCAAAAATCGGTACAGCCCACCAGCCTTCGGGCGGACGTTCCGCGCACGATTTGGGTCTCGTAGCCCCAGCCCAGCAGCACTTGGGTACCCACGGTGGTCGCTACCAGGTACTGCTGTCCCTGGCCGGGGTAGTCGGTGGCGTAGTACCACTGGTTGTTGGTGGGGTCGTAGGCCCAGAGGTCGCGCAGGCCCTCGCCGCTGGGGGCGATACCGAGGCCAAAGTACCCCTTACTACCCCCGGCAAAAGCAGTACCCAGGCGGCGGGAAGTACCCGGGAAGTCGGCGCGGCGCGTCCAGACGTCGCGGGTGGGGTCGTAGGCGTAAAGGTGTGGGGGCTGACCAGGTACCTGGTTCAGGACGTAGCCCAGGCCACCCAGGGTAAAGGTGGCCAGGCGGCCCGGCGGCTCCGGAAAAGGCTGCCGCGGGCTTTGCTCCCAGGTATCGTGCAGCGACCACACAGCGGGCGGCCCCTCCTGTGTCAGGAAGTAGGCGTACGCGCCCAGCGTGAAGTAGGCCAGGTCGCCGTCGGTGCCCTGGTAGGCGGGAAAAACCGTGCTCAGGCTTGTGGCCGTAAGGCTAGGTACCGTCCAGAGGTCTTTGACGTACACTTTTTTGCCCGGAATTTTATCATTGACGACGTACCCCAGGCCGCAAAAGTAGGTACCTGCCGAGAGCCGGAAACGCACCAGGCCCTGCCGCGGCGAGAGGGGCGGACTGGGACGAAGCGTCCAGGTGCCTTGCCCGAGGTCGTAGAAGGCGGACTCCCAGGTAGTGGCGTCGATGTACCGCATCACCGACAGCAGCGCGGCGTTGCCGCCAGGTACCCCGTCGGTGAGGGGCGCGCCGGTGTAGTCGCCCCGGTGGAGCGGGGCGTGCGGGAGCCGCCGCCAGGCCGTGCCCGGCTGGTGCCGGTAGGTACGTTCTACCGTGACGGTGTCTTGGGTAGTATAAAAGGATTGTAAAGAAAAAAGGTACCTGGTGCCCGCTGCTAGCCCGTCAACCTGGTAGGTACTTAGCGAAAAAGTACCTACCACCTGGGCGGACTGCGCGCGCACGGGCAGACTTCGGCCCGCGCTGTCTTGCACGCTCAGTACTACCTGGGGCTCGGTGAGAGGTACCTGGTACTTCACCACCACCTCGGCCTGCCCCGCGGCGAGGGGCAGAACAGAGACCATAGAAGCGGGCACGCCAGTGCGCGTTTCGGACGAAGGCTCTGCCGGTACCGTAGGGTCGCAGCCTAGCAGCCCGCCTAACAAGGTGAGCGCCAAAAAGATGGTGTAGCCTGACTTCATGGACCGCTTAGTTCATACCTAGGTCTGATGGGCCGCCTTAGCGATTTTTGATCAATGTCAAATATAGTTACTTTTTAATACTAAATAGGATTTTTAAAATCAATAGGTTACCTCCCAGGTATAGGTACCTGCGCCCACGTTTTCGATTTTCCAGAAGGTACCTTCCGCCGTGGCTTTGACGGGCTGGCCGTCCTGCCGGGGGGTACTTTTGGTGTTTTTGCGGGGTAGATACACCACGCCGCTGGTGTTGGGGGGAAGCGTGGCCGTGAGTCGGAAGCGTTCGGGCGTATTGTCAAAACCAACGTCGATCAGGCCACGCAGGGTAGTGTACTGGAGACTGGCCTGCCGCAGCGTGTCGGGCTGCGGTTTGATCTGGATCGTGCCGAAGGCGGGCGAGAGCGGCTCCACGCCCATGAGTTTGCGCACCACCAGGTTGGCCGGAGCGGCACCCCAGGCGTGGTTCCAGTCCTGGTTGGGCTTGAAGCGCGTGTCCCAGGCCTCGGTCGTAATGGTGGAGCCCGTCCGGATCATGTTGTACCAGCTGCGCAGGTCGGTGGAAGTCAGCAGCGCCAGGGCGTAGGTACTTTCGTGGGCGTTGTAGAGGGCATCCAGCAAAAACTGTGAGCCGTACACGCTCGTCGCCATGCCGCGCGAGCGAATGTGCGTAAGTACCCTGGCGTGGTACTTTTCGGGCACCAGCCCGAAGGCCAGCGCAAACATGTTGGCGTGCAGGGAGGCGTGGTCGGTACCCTCGCCGTCGCGCACGAGGCCGGTTTTGGCGTTGATAAAGGTACTTTGGAAGGCCGTCCGGACCTGCTGGGCGCGTTTTTGGTAAAAAGCCGCGTCGTCTTTTTTGTCCAAAGCCGTGGCCAGGCGCTCCATGGCTCGCAGCGCTTCGTAGTGAAAGGCGTTCACGATGGCGTTGTAATCCTTAAACTCAAAGCCGTCGATCTCGCTGGGTTGGGGCCAGTCGGTAATATCCTTGAGGTCTTCCTTGCCGTCGAAGGTACCGTAGTGGATGGATTTCTTGAACTCGGCGGTTTGCTTGCCCGTGCGGGTACTGATGAGGCCGTCGGCGCGGGCCAGAGGCAGTAGCAGTTTGGGCCTGAGCTCGTTGTAAAGTACCCCCACGGCGCGGCTGTCGCCGGAGTAAAGGTAGTCGTAGTAAGCCACGAGTAGGTTTTGCAGTGACCACTCTGTGGGCCAGGTAGCGTGGTAAATGAGGTAGTCGAGCGAGCGCTTGGCCATGTTGAACTCCGTATCCACGGCGTAGTGCGAAAGCTGGTTGATGAGGGCATCGGCCTCGTAGGGAATCCGCTCGCGGTCGCCGTCGACGTAGTAGCCGCTGAACGAAGTAGCCTTCATGGAGTACTTGCTGATGGCCCACACCTGGTTGAGGATGGTGTCGGAGCTGGTAAAGGTCGTGGCGGCCTCGTTGAACGGGTAGGCCACGCCCTGCCGTGTGAGGTGCTGCACCCGCACCTGCCCCGCCGGAATCACCAGCTCCACGTACCGGAACGGAAGTACCTCCCCGATGTAGTCGGGCATCAGGATGGCCTTGGGGCCGGTGTTGCGCTTGTCGGAGGTAAACTGTAGCGCGTAGCTGTGCTCGCCTTTTTGCAGGGGTAGTTTCAGGAAGCGGTACCGCAAAGTACCCCCCGGCTTGGGGTTTACGCGGCCGTCGGGCGTGAGGTGCTCGCCCACGTGGACGTGCAGCGTATCCCGACCCGTGAGGCTCGTGGCCGTGAGGGTAAGCTGCCCGAAGGCGTCTTTGCCAAAGTCGTAGAGGACGTGCTGGTTGCTGAGCCGCCGCTGCGCCACGGGCTTGTCTTCCGACTTCACCAGCGGGTAGTAGGCCGTTTCGTAGGGCGTGAGTTTCGCAGCGGTTCGGAACGCTTTGGGCGCAGAGTAGGTACTTGCCTGATCCTGCGCGTTCCAGACGCGCACCTTCCAGTAGTAGATCCGGCTGGTGTCCAGGCCCTTTTCGCCCAAAAGTACCCCCAGCTGCTGGTTGCCAGGTACCTTGCCCGAGTCCCACACGTCGCCCTCCTGGGCGTCGAGCTTCGCGCGGCTGGAGGCCACCAGTACCTGGTAGGCGGTTTGGCGGCTAAGGCGGGTAGTATCGGAAAGTACCCAGCTGAGCGCCGGGCGCTGGCTGCGGATGTCGGCCGTCTGGAAGGCAAAAAGCGCCGAGGCAGCCTCTTCCAGCGTGAGGTTGGTCAGGAAACCGTTTTTCCAAACTCCATCGGTATGCAGTAGCAGGTCGGTGCGCAAGTCGACGGGCGCGGGTAGTTGGGCCTGGCACGCCAGGCAGGGAAGGGCAAGCAGAACAAGCAAAAAGAATCGTCGCATGGTACCTTGGGGGAAATTCGTCGGGAGGTTGTTGAGAGCCCGTGGAGTTTAGGAAAAGTATTACAGAAAACAAAAGTAGCCCCAAATTGCCTTTTGCAAAAAACACTTTCTTCGAGCTCATCTTTGAGCTCATCCCGATTTGTAATCGGGATGATATGATGCTTGCGTTTTAAACGCAAACTAACGCAACGCCCGATTACAAATCGGGGTTAGCAGATTACCAGCTAATTCACCTACCAATAATTACGGTGCTACTAGCTAAAAAATCCCTACCGCACATACTCAATCTTCCTCGGAATCGTATAAATCTCCGTTTGGCGGCCGTCGATGTAGCGGAAGCCGGTTTGGTCAAAGTACCCGTCTTCTTCCAGCATGATCCGGATCGTTTTGTTCCACTCCGCAATTTTCACGGCGGCGTTCAGCTCGATGGAGTAGGCCGTGTTTTCAAAGAGCGGGTAGTCGCCGGGGCCTTTGATGCCCCCCTGGGCGTCCCACATACCGATGGTAGGCCCGGCCGCGTGCCCGTGCAGACCAATGGGATGCGTATAGATGGTACCGTCAATGCCCTCCCGCCGGGCTTGCGCCAGGGCGGCGGCCAGGATCTGGTTGCCGGATTGGCCGGGCTTAAACTGCTCCGTCAGGATTTCTTGCAGGCGGTTGCCCTGCCGTAACGCTTCCCGCAAGTACCCGGGTACTTCCGTTTCGCCGGGGCGCAGCACGTAGGCATGCTGCTGCTGGTCGGTGTTGAGGCGCAGGTACGTGATGCCGAAGTCCAGGTGGAGCAGGTCGCCGGGCAGGATCACCTGCTGGCCGGGGCGCTTGGCAAAGGTACGGAGGTGGTCGAAGCTCGTAGCGTCGGCCCGCTGGATGTCCACCGTCGGGTGAAACCAGGTACCTAGCCCCAGGTCCGTGACGCGCTGGCGCAGGTACCACACTACGTCGTCGGTGGTGGTGACGCCCGGCTGGATGACCTTCTCCGAAAAGGCCTCCTGGATGATCTGGTGCGAGAGGCGGCAGATCATGGGGTACACGGCCATTTCTTTTTCGGTGCGGGTTTCGAGCCAGGCTACGGCCAGTCGGTCGGCGGAGACCACCCGTCCCTGAAAAGCCTTGGGCAGGCGAGCCATGAATTCCCGCTGCTCGGTGTAGGTGAGGCCGTCGGCGTGGGCGTAGTCGTTGGAGTAGTTGAGGGCAATCTTCTTGGGGTTTTTCTGCTGGATGATCTTCATGAGGGCGTCCCACTGGTCGGGGTTGGAGCTGAGGTCCCACTCGCCTTTGAGCAAAGTACCCACGTCGTAGCGCGCAATGGCGAGCTTGTCGAGCGGTTTGCCCTCGCCGGGGTCGTAGAAAACCAGGATGGTCCGCCGCCGGGCCGACAACCAGGTACTGGGTAGCATGGTGCGGAGCACGGGGTCTTCGTTGTACTCGCGCGAGATGATCACCCACATGTCCACGCCCTGACGCCGCATGAGCCGGGGCAGCAGGTTTTCGAAGCGGTCTTCCAGGATTTCGTCTACGACCTGGGCGCGGGTCCGCTCTGGCAACACAACGGGTAGCTCCTGAGCCCAAAGGCACGAAGACAGCAGGAGCAAAGCAACAAAAAGAAGAAGGTACTTGGGGCGCATGGGGCTGGGTTGATTGAGGGTACTTTGATCAAAGCTTTGAAAATAAGCAAGAAAAGAACACAAAGTACCCTCGGGCCGGTAGAATTACCTGATTTTTTGAAGAAAATGGACCCCCTCGACCCATCGCCAGCTTCGGAGGCGGAAGCTGGCGATGGGTCGAGGGGGTACTTGGGGTACTTAGAGGCTACTTATCCCACCATACTTTGGTAATGTAGTTGTCGGTACCTTGCCGGGCTACGGTGCTGTTGTAATGATCCCGGTTGAGCACGGGCTCGTCGTCGGGATAGCGCAACCGTCCCGGAAAGCGTCCGCCCGTTTCGTTGTCGGGGTAGTTGATGGGCGTAAGCTTGGGGTAGCCCGAGCGCCGTACGTTGGCAAACGACTCGTAGCCATTTAGGAAGGTGGCGGCCCAGTACTGGGTGTTGATTTGTTCGTAGGCCTTCTCCTTGTCGGCGGTACCCACAAACGGATGGGCCGTGAGGTAGGCCGTGATCTCGGCGTCACTGATGGTGGCGGAGGCGTCGTACTTGGCGAGGTTCTTCATGGCCCCGGTGACGCCGTTGCGGTATAGCTGCGCCGCATCGCCGGTGATCCAACCCCGAACGGCGGCTTCGGCCAGCAGCAGCTGCGTTTCGCCGTAAGTAATGAACATCCGGGGTCCGTCGAGCTTGGCGTACACGTCGCGGTTGATGCCCGAGTACTGGTGCTCCTGGGCCGGGTTGGTGGGGTCGTAGCTGGGGTCTTTGGGGAGCGTGATGCGGTCCAGACCGTTGGGCAGGCCCTTTTGCACGGCCGGGTCGGTATTTTTGGTCGCTACGTTAGTTGGGTCGGTATACACCGCCACGGTATGTTTGAGGCGGGGATCGTTGTTGTTTTTCAGGAAATCAAAGAACGTCTTGGCGATTTTCCCCGGTGTGCGGGTGGAAACGCTCAGGATGTTACTTTGGCCGTTGACGAGCTCTTGCTGGGCTCCGGTGGCGTCGGTACCTTTGATAAACAGATTGTCATCTACCGAGCTAAATACCCCACCCGCGTAGGCTTTTTTGACCCAGGCTTCCGCGGTAGCGGGTTCTACTTTCGAGAGGCGCATACCCAGGCGCAGCATCAGGGAGTACCCCAATTTTTTCCATTTGGCAATAGCACCGTTGTAGGCGATGTCGGCCGCGGCGAAAAGGGGCTGGTTGGCATCCAGCTTGCTGGTCGCGTCTTCCAGCTCGCTCAACATATTGTAGTAAATGTCCTTTTGGGTATCGTACTTGGGCGTATAGTTTTGCTGGTAGTACCCCTGGCCTGCTTCCGAGTAGGGTACATCGCCGTACATATCCGTCAAGCGTGAAAAAACGAGTGTACGCCAGATCCGGACCATCTGGTGCAGGTTGTGGTACTCCGGCTTGTCTTTAGAAAGCTGGAGGGCATCCGCCAATAGCTTGGCCGGACCACCTTCGGCATCGAAGGTTTTTTTCCAAAGTACCTCGTTGTTGCCCTTGTGGTACACGTACTTGTCGCCGTGAAAATCAAAGATCCCCACGTTGCTGAGCGAGGCAAATTGCTGCACGAAGGTAGAGCCGTAGTACAAAGTACCCGATTCGTCGCCCTTGGCCGTGCGCAGCTGGGCCGTTGTGAAGAGGAAGGCCGGATTAAAGCGGTCGGCGGTGACGGCGTTGGGGTCCTTGTTGAGTTCTTCAAAGCCGTTGTCGCAAGCGCTCAGGCCGAGCAGAGCGAAGGAAAATAGTACGGCATATAATTTCTTTTTCATATCCATGCGGGTAAAAGGGTTCATCCTTAGAATTTCAAATTGACGTTGAATCCGTAGCTCCGGGTAGGTGGCAGGGCCGTAGATTCGAGCCCCTGATCGTTACCCGCCGAGATATTCGTTTCCGGGTCCAGGCCGGGCGTGTGCTTCATCAGGATCTGCAGGTTGCGGCCCACCAGCGACAGGCTGGCCCCTTTGATAAACCCGATCTTTTCGTAGAGGGCGCGGGGTAGGTTGTAGGTGAGCGAAACGTAGCGCAGCTTGATGAAACTGGCGTCGTAGAGGTAGTCGTCGAGCGCATCGCGTCTTCTGACCACGATGGCCCGGTTGTTGACGCGGTCGGCCGTCACCCGAAATGTATTCACTTCACCGCCCTCGGTTACACCTGGCACTACCGCCCCTTCGGCTCTACCAAGCAGCGAGCCGGGTGACATGCCGCGGTGATCGAGGCTATAGTTGGTTTCGGAGTAAATCTTGCCACCAAACTTACCATCTACCTGGGCCGACAGGGTGAAGGCTTTGTAGTTAAAGGTATTGATGACGCCCGTCGTCCAGCGGTGAATGCCCGTGCCGAAGGCCACCACGTCCGTCGGGACAATGGGAAGACCCGTGGCGTCGATAATATCCTGGCCCTGCTCGTTGCGTTTGATGGTGCGCCCCACAATCTGCGAGTACTCTTCGCCCACTATGTGTTTGATAAAGGCCTTGCCCGCCGTCACGAGGGTAAACTCGTCTCGGGTATCGGAGATTTTGAGTACTTTGCTCTTGTTGTAGGCCGCGTTGAAGGAAATATCCCAGCTAAAATCATCGCTGAGCACGGGCTTCCCCGTGAGGAGTAGCTCAACGCCCCGGTTACGGATCTGGCCCACGTTGACCAGTACGCCCGAGTACCCGCTGGTCGAGGAAATACTCTCCAGGGCGATGTCGTTGGTTGTGAGCCGGTTGTAAGCCGCTACATCCAGGCCGAGCCGGTTGTTGAGCAAGCGCAGATCCAGACCTACCTCCAGCTCATCCACATTCAGCGGACGCAGGTTGGGGTTAGGGAGCGTGGTACCGTTGATGGTACCCAGCGGGCGGCCCCCGTAGCTGTAAGGCAATAGGCCGTAGGTTTGGTACAAATTATAAGGATCGGTATCACCGCCCACCGAGGCGTAGGCCGCTCGGAGCTTAGCAAACGTCACGGCCTTGGGTAGCTGGATGGCATCCGAGAGCACAAAGCTCATCCCCACCGACGGGTAAAAGAAGTTGTTGGAGGCGGGATTCAAGGTCGAGAACCAATCGTTCCGGCCGGTAACGTTCAGGAACAGGTAGTTTTTGTAGCTTAGCTCGGCAGTACCGAAGAGGGAGTTGATTTTTTTATCGTAAATACCCGTGGTGGTATTGCGCACTGAGGTATTGTTGAGCACGTGCAGCTGGGGAATCACAATCCCCGAGCCGACAATGGTGGTCGTTTCCCGGTGCTGGGACATCAGGTTCCCCCCCAGATTTACGTTCAGGTTAAAGCTTTGCCCCAGGGGTCTGTCCAGGCCAATGAGCCCTTCGAAGTTCCGCTCGTAGAAGGTCTGGCCGTTGAGGTCGATCTGGCCGTTGGGCCGGTAGCCGGTACCTTCCGGTACTATTTTGTTGGCTTTGAAATTGAAGTAATCCTGCCCGGCTCTTCCTTGGATAAAAAGCCAGTCGAAGATGTTCCAGCGAGCGCTGACGTTGGTAATGAAGCGGTCCTTCTGGGTTTTGTTGCTAATCCGGTTGAGTACGTAGTACGGGTTGGTGGCGTTCAGGTCGGTACCCAGGTTTTTCTCCTTAAAATTGGCGTCGTAGCCCGGGGCCAGGGCGCTGGTGGGCATGTTGCTATTGACCCACAGAATGGTACCGGCCATGTTGCTTTGGCTACTGGTAAATACGTAGCGGTTATCGACCTGCTCGTTGATATAGTCTACATTCGCGCTGATAGTCAAGTTGTTGGCCACGGTTTGGCTCATGCTCAGGCTGATGTTGTCCCGGCGCATGGTAGCATTGGGGATAATCCCCTTGTTGCGCATGTCCGTTACGCCCAGCCGGAACGAGCCCTTGTCGCTTCCGCCCGAGAAAGAGATATTGTTGGCCGTGGTATGGCCCGTGCCGTAAAAATCTTCCAGTACCTGATCCTTGACGTAGGAATAGGGCCGCATGACCCCGTCCAGCTGAATGGTGGGCGAGCCGTCGTAGCGCGAGCCCCAGTGGTTCTGGCCGTGGTTGGCGGCGTCGGTTTGGCTGGCGGGTTTTACGCCTCCGTAGCCCTGTCCGTATTCTTTTTGTAGCTGCCACAGAAAGAAAGGTACCTCAAAGGTATTGTTGCTGTTGAATTCAACCCCGATGCCTTTGTTGCCCTTGCCCGACTTGGTCGTAATAATGATAGCCCCGTTTTTGGCCCGGGACCCGTAGAGCGCGGCGGCGGTAGCCCCTTTCAGTACGCTTATTTCCTCGATGTCGTCGGGGTTGATACTCGAAATATTATCGCCCCAGTCGGGGCTTTCGTTGTTGGCCCGGCCAAACTGGGTGTTGTCCATGGGCAGGCCGTTGATGATGTAGAGCGGCTGGTTGGTACCGTTGATGGAGGTATTGCCCCGAATCGTGACCCGGCTCGAGCCCGCCGCCCCGGTAGCCGCTGGCGAAACGTTCACACCCGCTACTTTTCCGGTCAGGGAGTTGGCGATGTTGGTCTCCCGGGTTTTAACCAACGACTCGCCGCCCACGCGGGTTACCGAGTACCCCAGGGCCTTGGTTTCCTTTTTGATACCCAGCGCCGTCACTACCACTTCGTTTAGCGACTTGGTATCCGTGGTCAGTTTTATGGTGAGAGTGGTACTATTACCCACCCGTACCTCCTGCGCCTGGTAACCCACAAACGAGAACACCAGCACGGCATCAGCGCCCGGTACGTTGATCGAAAAGTGGCCCTCGCCGTCGGTCGTAGTACCCTGCTGGGTACCTTTCACCAGCACGTTCACCCCCGGCAGGCCCTCGCCCGTTTCGTCGGTTACTTTTCCCTTGATGGTTTCCAGCGGGGCCATTAGGTCCTTTTGGTCCGTTTTGTTTTCCCAAAATTCGGGAGCAAACGGCGCGGCGGCCCGGCCGGGTGCCGACAGCAGCACCAGGGCCAGCAGTAGGCTACCCCTCTGGCCAAATAGCGCGAAAAGAGAGCCCTTTTGTGGTAAATTTTCCTTCTTCATATAACTAAGCTGGGTTTAAAGGTTTAGGACAATAATCCTCTCTGCTTAGGGAAATCAAAAAGCCAGAGAAGCGTATACAAGCATTACTGGGAATTTCGCGCAGTGGACCAGTACTTTATTTTTACTTTTTATTAAAAAAATGAAAAAACACGGAGGCTTCTTTTTGCGGGAAAAGAACGGAAGCTGAAAACGTCCTATTCATAGTTGATAAGATACGGCAGTTACAAGGTACTTGCTCAGAAAAGTACTGTTTGTGCCGGGCATCAGCGCCTTCTCTTTTAGGACGGGCGCAGGCCAAAGCAGCGGCCACCGCCTAGGGAGCTTCACACAAAATTCCGAAAAAGTAAGCCGGAGATATAGTACCCGTAGTGGGTATCTGCCGTATTTGTTTAGAAAGCCTGCCTATTTGCTAAGCTCCTAAACCTTACTGAGAATGAATGACTACGGCCACCGTCGCGAATTTTTAAGAAAGCTACTACCCGCCACCTTGGGTTTGGTGGCAGCTCCGGAAATGATCCCAGCTTGGTCGGCCAGCCCGACTACGCACAAAGTACCCGTACCCGCCGGGAACCTGGCCCACGAAAAGAAGCTGGTGCCCGTGATGCTCACGCCCTACCAGGCCGATGGCCGCATTCATTTCGATCAGGTTTCGCGGCTCATTGATTTTTACCTACAGGCGGGGGCCAAAGGTTTTTTTGCCAATTGCCTCAGTAGCGAAATGTACTTCATGGATGACCCCGAGCGGATCGCTCTGACGCGCCACGTGGTGAAGTATGTCAACGGCCAGGTACCCGTCGTTTCCACGGGTTCGTTTGGTACTTCGCTGCGAGAAAAAGTTGCGTTTGCCAAAAAAATCCAGGATACGGGCGCCGACGCGACGATCCTCATCACCAGCCATTTTGCCCAAAAGAGCGAGAGCGACGCGATTTTGATGGAAAATTTTGAACGCTTTTTTGAACAGGTAGGTACCATGAAACTAGGTACCTACGAATGCCCCTCGCCCTACAAGCGCGTGCTGTCTCCCGAGGTATTTAAGTTTCTGGTGTCCAATCCCCACTTCGTATATCACAAGGATACGTCGGAAGACCTGAACAGTATCACGGCCAAGCTGGGCGTCTCGGCCGGGACGCGCATGGAGCTTTACAATGCCCACACCGCCACCGCGCTGGAATCCCTGCGGCGGGGGGCCAAAGGTACCTCGCCCATTGCGGCCAATTTTTATCCCGAAATGCACCGCTGGCTGTGCGAGCAGGCTGCGAATCCGGCCAAGGCAGAAGAGGCCGCCTGGCTTCAGGCCGAAATGGCGCGGATGGAACCCATCATTTCAAAAATGTACCCCGTGAGCGCCAAGTACTTCCTGCAAAAAAGGGGCTTGCCCATCCAAACTACCTGCCGGTCTAATACCAAGCAACTACTTCCTGAGCAGCGGCACGTTCTCGATGATGCCTACCAGACCTTCCTGGGCTGGTGCGAGCGCCTGGGCGTAACGCCCGCCCGAGGCTAGAAGCAGTGTAGGGGGTACTTTCAAGGTACCTCAAGGTACTTTTTTCCAAGGCCTGAAAACGAAGAAAAAACTTGCGATTCCATTTTTTCGTTATATTCACACATTGAATGTAAACAGAGGTAGTTATGAAAGCGCCCATGAGTGATTTAGTACGTCGTATTCTCTCCGATCGCCGCCTGGCGAAGGAATTTATGGGTAAAGTGATCAAGGGAGCCCGGTCAGAGGAGGGACAGTATATTCAGGTAGATGGGAAAAGCTATAAGATACTTTCCGGATCGTCCCCCGAGCTTGTTAAGAAGTAGCGCCTTCCTTTTCAGATGAATATTGCCTTTGGTGCACTTCTTATCTTTTTGTTGCTCTTTCCGGGCATCATTTTTCGTATTGCTTACCTGGAGGGGCCCTACAGCCGCAGGATCATCCAATCCTCGCTCGTCGACGAGCTTATTCTCTCCCTGGTTCCGGCCTTTATTATTCAGTTTGCTGGCTACTTGCTCATCGAAAACGTTCCGCTTTTTCGGTATGGCGTGGACGAAAGAATGTTCTACTACCTGCTTACGGGGCATTCCAACATTGATTTTACTCAAATAGAGCAAAGTGTCTTCCGGTTTTTTATGTATCAACTGACGGCATTTTTGATCGCCTTTAGCCTGGGGAAGCTACTAAGGGTGGTGGTCTTGAGAAAAGGACTTGACGTACGGTACCGCTCGCTGAGTGTATTCAATGACTGGTACTATCTGCTGAGGGGAAAGTTGAAGATGGATACCCAGGAACAGCTACCTATCATGGCCGTCTACGTAGACGCCCTTGTAGAGACCAAGGAGGGAAGCTACCTGTACTGTGGCCTGATCAATGACTTCTTTCTTTCCAAGGATAACGGCCTGGACCGTCTGTATTTCAGAGAAGTATACCGGCGGAGACTGGATAAAGATTACGAAAAAGAGTCATCGGATGAAACGACCGGAGCCAAATGGCTGGACGCTCGCTACTACGAGATGCCGGGTGAAATTTTTGTCATTCCCTACGCCCAAATCAAAAATTTAAACGTGAGGTACCTGTATCTGGTAGAAGGTACTCCCGCCTCCGATTTGGAGGACGAAGGTATTTTCATGGAGGCGTAACTAGTAAACTCCGCCCCGTAGGTACTTTTTCTATCATGAACGCATTTGTACAAAAAGCAAAGTACCTGCTCCTGGGGGTACTTACGGGTGCCTCCGTGGCCCTGGCGCAGCCCGCCGAAACCGTCACGTCCTGGAAGGGATTTGATAAGGTAGAATTTGCCCTGGAAGGTACTTCGGCCTACTACGTAAAGCCCCGGCAGGCCCGGCCCGGCAATCCCTGGGTGTGGCGGGCGCACTTTCCTACCTGGCATACCGAGATGGACAGTATCCTGCTCACGCGGGGTTTTCACGTGGCCTATATCAATACGAATGACCTGTTCGGCCACCCGCAGGCCATGCAGCGCTGGGACGCTTTCTATAAGTACCTGACGCAGGAAAAACAATTCGCTCCTAAGGTAGCGCTGGAGGGCGTGAGCCGAGGCGGGCTGTACGTATACGGCTGGGCGAAACGCAACCCCGACAAGGTGAGCTGCATCTATGCCGAAGCGCCCGTGTGCGACCCGCGCAGCTGGCCCGGCGGAAAAGGCAAAGGCCAGGGCTCGCCCAAAGACTGGACCCGCTGGCTGGATCTCTACGGCCTGGATGAGGCAAAAGCCGCCGCCTTCGATGACATTCCGCTTAATGACCTGGCCGGACTGGCGGCCTTCAAAGTACCCATTGTACACGTCATTGGCCTGCGCGACGAAATCGTGCCGCCCGACGAAAACACCTACCCGCTGGTGCAAAACTACCTGAAGCTGGGCGGGCCTATCAGCGTGTACCCCATGACGCGCGGCGCGCAGACGCTCTCAGGGCACCATTTCCCCATCGAACACCCGGAGCGCTTCGCCGATTTCATCGAGCAGCACAGCCTGCCGGGGCAGAAGCCGCTGCCCCGCACACCCTACCTGGTACCTAACCTGGGGTTGAGTCAGTCTTTGGAGAAATTTGAAAAAACAAAAGCCGGTACGGTGGCTTTTTTGGGTGGCTCCATTACGCACAATCCGGGTTGGCGCAATAAGGTGTCAAAGTACCTTCAGGAGCGTTTTCCAGGTACCCAGTTTACGTTTATTACCGCGGGCATTCCGTCACTGGGAAGTACCCCGCACGCGTTCCGCTTTGGGCGCGATGTATTACAGCACGGTACCCCCGACCTGCTTTTTGTGGAAAGTGCCGTCAATGACCGTACCAATGGTTTTAGTGAAAAAGCCCAGGTACGGGCGCTGGAAGGGATTTTGCGGCAGGCTCATGCGGCCAATCCCGCCGTGGACGTGGTGCTGATGGCCTTTGCCGACCCGGATAAGTTTGGCGACTACGACGCGGGCCGCGAGCCGACGGAGGTGGCTGTACACCGCCGCGTGGCGGTCCACTACGGAGCTGCGTTCGTCAATCTTTCCAGGGAGGTCTACGACCGCGTGCGGGCGGGGGAATTTTCCTGGGAGTACGATTTCAAAGACTTGCACCCCTCGCCCTTCGGGCAGGAAATTTATTTCCAAACGCTGAAAGAGCTGCTAGGTACCAAGTACCCCGAAAGTACCTCTGGTACCTCCGTACTACCCAAGCCGCTAGATGCCTTCTCGTACGAGCGCGCGCGCTACCGCCAGCCCGACGAAAGTACCCAGCGAAAGGGCTTTACGCTCAACCCCGCCTGGGAGCCCAACCACAAGGTACCTACCCGCGCCGGGTTCGTACAAGTACCCATGCTAGTGGGTGAGCAGCCGGGCGCTTCCTTCGAGCTGACCTTCAGCGGGCGCGCCGTGGGGATCGCCGTTGTTTCCGGGCCGGATGCGGGTACTGTGACCTACCGCATCGACGGACAAAAAACCCAAACCCTTGATCTGTTTACCCAGTGGAGTCCGCAGCTGCACCTGCCGTGGTACCTCGTCCTGGCCGACGAGCTCAAGCCCGGCCCGCACCGGCTGCGGGTGTCGATCGCTGACCGCAAAAACCCGCAAAGTACCGGCACGGCCTGCCGGATCGTTTACTTTCTGGTCAATGAATAAATACCTTTGTCAAGGTACCTGGCGGCTCGTCTGGGCGCTGTAGGTACTTTCAAAGATCTTGTCGGCGTTGTTGGCTTCGAAGCCTTCGCGCCGGTGCTCGCGCCGGATCTGGTCGGCGGGGAGGTGCGCAAACGCTGGAAGCACTCGCCGCTCGGCAAATTCCACGTACGAGCCCGAAATACGGTACGTTTCGCCTGCGGCAAATTCCGCCTCGATCAGCTCGGCCACCGTGGAGCTCTGGAGTAGCCCGCCGTCGGGGCTTTCCTTGATTTTGCCCCCCGAATCGTTGAGCCGGAAGCCGTGTTTTTCCAAGAAAGCGTTGAAGGTCGCCACCGTGTTGTAGCCTTCGGGTAGGTTGTGTACGCTGATGGTGAAGTGGTTGAGATAATACCGATTGTAAATGACCCAGGCGGCGTACTCGCTCTCCCGCAGCAGCGTGAGGTAGTCGGCCAGGGTAGGGGTGCGCCACAGCGGCTGGTGGAGGAAGGCATCCACGGCGGCGCCGTCGTTCAGATCTAGCCGGTCAACCGGGTCGCTCGTTACTTCGTCGGTATAGCTTTGGATTAGGTGCTGCGCCTCGGCTGACAGCTCCCGCACGCGTAGCTCGCTCACAAAAATACGCGGGTAGTGCGGCTGCGGCGGACTGTACCAGTAGGCGTCGAGCTTCTTGCCTTCAAAGTAGTAGTAGTCGCGCTTCTGGTAGCCGTAGTGCAGGAATATCTTTTCAAAAGAGGCTATACCCAACTGCGGTACCCCCAGCGTCCGGAAAGCGATGTGGTCGTTTTCGATGTCGTCGGCTTGTTGGATAATGCCCTCCTTGATCATGGCGTTGATAATCGCGCTGACGTCAGGTACCCGCTCCTGGTAGCGCGTCATGAGTCCGTGCAGGACGGTGTCGAGGGTAGTTTGTGAATTCGCTGAAGTGTTCATAGAATAAAGTTTAGGGAATGGAAATCTCTGGCACTGTTCCAAACAGTGCCAGAGATCTTGATCGGTTTGGTAGTTGTAAACTTACAAAATTTGCTTGATCACATCTTCCTGAATGACCTGATACGATTCCTGATAAAGATGATCGAAATGAAGGGATGGGAATTGGCGGGCCAACGCTTGATGACCCAAAGTACCTCGGCGCAGCCCAGCGTAATCCCGCAAAGAAGAAAAACGCCAGTCTTCCAGGCGACTTACCAAACGAGCCCGCAGTGGATTTTGGGGGATGTAGGGGAAGCAAGCCTTACTGTAAATATCCTTCGTAGGCTATCGGTAAGGCATTTGAATTTGGTATTTTGGGTAAAAAACGAGCCAGCTACGAACCGCGCCTGAGCGGGTTTCGCTCCTCCCCCAGGCAGGCTACCCGTATGGACGGCTACGAAGAACATAAGGGGACGTTCTTTCTTAAGGTGAAATTATCTCGCGTAGAAAGTCGCTAGTTGTTCCAATCTCGGTTTGACCAGCACGTTCTTCATCGGCTCAAATCTCACCAGCTCAACCTTGTCTTTGGTAACAACCACGTAAAATGGCTGATTCAACCTAGCCGTGAGGTGATAGATTGTTGCAAGCTCCGCAATATCCTCAAACCAAGCTGCCATGGCATATAAAGACGGATACGGCGTCTGTGCGAGCTTCCGATACACTTCCGGCGCGAGGCGGATCGATACGGCTTTCCCACTTCGGAATCGGGTTTGTTCCAGTAAAGAATCAAGGTATAACTCGGCGGGTACATTCATTTTGCGCCAACTATTTTTTGTAAAAGGAGTTGGTTCTACGACGGCATTTCTTTCGGCAGGATGGGGGGTAATGTCCATCACCGCGTCGACAACGTGCGTAGCCTCATGCATCAGCACGTAAATGATGGCATCCAGGTTACCGCCTTCTACCCGTATTTGATAACTAGAATCAGCTGCTGGCGTGAAGCAAGTATTTTCTTTCCACGTAGCCCATGCTGAAATGTTCTCCTCCAACAAGTCCGCACGAAACGTAATGTTGAACATTTTTAATCCACCGACTGACTCAACGGGTGAGGTTAATGCCGTGTTCGGCATGTTATCCAGGAAGCTAATGCTATGCAAATGTCGTTTCAAAATACGCTCATGCAAAGGCGGCAACAAGGTAAAAGCATGGGTTACCTTTTCTCTTTCGGTCGGCGTCAGTGGATGATTAACGGGTTTCATGCCAGCCTCGTGGAAACGATTAAAAACACTAACAGGGGCCATGCTTATCCGTTGCGACGGGTCGTTTAGATAGGTCGAATCTAAGGTTTGCGCCGAAGTGAAGGCGGTAAAAAACAACATGATCACGACGGAGACTGCCCAAGTAAGCGCTGATTTCCTCATCATAATTAGTTCATAATTTTAATCCCCATTCGTTTTCTCAGAATGCTCCGTTAGCATGCATATACCTTCCCGAAACCTTCCTGCGAATTTATACTTTAACGTTTAGCCCGTAATCTTTAATGAGCGGATGGCAGGCCCATCCCATTCAAAGTGATACTGCATCACGGCAGGGCTTCCGGGGAATGTGCCGGTTACTTCGACAGTAAGTTTTCCCTTTGAGCCAATTTGATTAAAGTTTAAGGGCTTTAACTGCATCGAGTACTTTTCAGTGGCTTGCTGTATCCACTGCTTGATTTCGTCTCTACCCGAATAGGACGATCCTTCATCGAAAACGGTGGCTTGTTCTGTAAAGTAATTAGCAAATACGGTGCTGTCTAGTTCATTTTGTGACTGAATAAAGCCTTCTATGTTTTCAGGAAGTTTCATGATCATGAAAGTTTGTGTTGATAAAAAATGGTCTAATGTATTACTATAAATCAGTAAATGCTTGCTCAAATCGTAGGAATGGTACCGCCATCGATCACATATTCGGTGCCGGTGAGGTAAGCTGCCCGGGGTGAGACCAGGAAGCCAACAAGCTCGGCCACTTCTTCCGGCCAGGCGGGTCTGCCGAAGGGAATGCCGCCCAATGCCTTCATGACGCTGTTGGTGGCCTGTTCGGTGGTGCCGCCTGAACGCTCGGCGATACGCTCCATCATTCGACTGGAGGCAGTGGTCATAATCCAGCCCGGCGATACGGTGAGTACGCGCACGCCGTTGGGCGCGACTTCCTGGGAAAGACTTTTACTATAATTGACCAAAGCTGCTTTCGCTGCTGCATACGGAAGTGTAGAGTCATATAATGGCAATTTTGCCTGGATGGATGCTATGTGAATGATCACCCCTTCGCGGCGCTCGATCATGCCGGGTAAAAAGCCACGGTCCAGTCGCACAGGTGCCAGCAGATTGGTCTGAAAAGTAGATTCCCAATCTTCGTCGGAAAGCACGGCAAAGCCGCCACCCGGGGTTTCTGAGCCGCCCATATTATTGATCAGAATATCCAGGCGGCCGAATTTTTCAACTATTTCATCCACCACTTTCTGGGTCCCGTCCGGTTTGCTTAAATCAGCCGAAAGGAAGTGGATGCCATTTGTTTCGTTTTCTGGTTTGTTTCTTGCCGTAATGATTACGGTTGCCCCTGCTTTCTGAAGGCGGTCGGCGATGGCCTTGCCAGCTCCTTTGCTTCCTCCGGTTACCAGAGCAATTTTATCATTAAGTTCGTTTTCAAAAGTAAAGTCCATGAGCTTGCTGATTGGTTTAGGACAAATTTCAGCACAATGCTTATAGCCGACAAGTAGGGATTTACGATTCAGATACGGATAAATTTATCCCTATTGAACCGTTACAAGCCTATGTTTATATTTGCAGGATGTACGAAAGAAAAACAATACCTGACCTAAACTGCGGGCTCGACCTGATCGGCGAAGTGCTTTATGGCAAATGGAAGATGCGGCTCTTGTGGTTTATCAACGAGGGCTTTCAACGCCCCAGCGAGCTGCAACGGAAAATTCCTGGAGCGTCCCGCCGGGTGTTGAATGTACAGTTAAAAGAGCTCGAAAGCCACGAGCTGGTTGGAAAGACAATTTACCCCGTTGTTCCGCCCAAAGTCGAATATTATCTCACCGATTTTGGAAAGTCGCTGGTACCGCTTATTGGCGCAATTGGGCACTGGGGCGACCAGCATGAGCAGCGCTTACGGATACTCATTGAAAAAAACCTCCAGTCTTAGCCGGTCATCATGGCGGCGAATACCGGCGTGGTACCCATTCCGCCAACCGAAGCCGCCGTGGATTTCCCACAGCAGCTTCGAATTTCAGGTGTAGGCGAGTGAATACGGCCCGGCGGTTGGGTGATCCGCGCCGGGGGTGGTGATAAGGTACGGATGAAAAGTTCACCTTTTCATCCGTATGGCAATATGATCTTAGCTAATCCTGTTGGTACCTACACGTATCTGGTTGAGCAGCTTAACACATTGAACTCTGCCTATGTACAACTTATAAGGCGCAGCCCGTACTTCCCTTCCCCTGTTTACTATCCGGCGAGTTGGTACAAACGAAAAGGAATTGATCTATTTTCCGGAAACCTTTCGAACTTTGCGGTTCAGCATTCATTCACCAATCGAGCAAGTACCTTGAAACTCTGGCAAAAAGAAAATACCGTTACCTCTGAAAAAATGGAACGCTTCACGGTGGGCCGCGACCGCGAACTGGACGTATACCTGGCCGAATTTGACGTACTGGGCAACCTGGCCCACGCAACCATGCTCGAGACCATCGGGCTGCTGACGGCCGAGGATTTAGCGGCGCTGCGCGCCGAGCTGAAAGTGATTTACGCGCAGATCCAGGAAGGTACTTTCGTGATCGAAGAGGGTGTGGAAGACGTGCATTCGCAGGTAGAACTTCTGCTGACCCGGAAGCTGGGCGATGTCGGTAAGAAAATCCACAGCGGCCGTTCGCGCAACGACCAGGTACTTGTAGACCTCAAACTCTACACCCGCGACCGCCTCTGGCAGGTAGTGCGGGCCACGCAACACCTCTTTGAGGTACTGAGTCGGCGCTCGGAGCAACACAAGGATGATCTGCTACCGGGCTACACGCACCTACAGATCGCCATGCCGTCGTCGTTTGGGCTCTGGTTTGGCGCTTACGCCGAGGCGCTGATCGACGACGTAGTGCAGCTCCAGGCCGCCTACCGGCTGGCCAACCGAAATCCGCTGGGCTCGGGCGCGGGCTATGGCTCATCCTTTCCGCTCAATCGTACGCTGACGACGGAGCTGCTGGGTTTTGAGGGGATGCACCACAACGTAGTCTACGCCCAGATGAGCCGCGGGCGTACCGAGCAGGCGGCGCTGACAGCCCTGGCTTCGTTGGCTGCTACCGTGTCACGCCTGGCGATGGATGTGTGTCTCTACAACAGCCAGAACTTTGGGTTCATCGTCCTGCCCGACGACCTCACGACGGGCAGTAGCATCATGCCGCACAAGAAAAACCCCGACGTAGCCGAGCTGCTTCGGGCCAAAACCAACCGTCTCAAGGCCCTGCCGATGGAGGTAACGCTAGTGCTAAGCAACCTACCCTCGGGCTACCACCGCGATATGCAGTTGCTGAAGGAAATCCTGATGCCGGCCTTTGACGAAGTGCTGGATTGCCTGGACATCGCTGCGTTCATGCTCGAGCACATGCAGGTAAAGCCGAATCTTCTGGATGAGGCCAAGTACGACCTGCTCTTTAGCGTGGAGCGCGTCAATGCCCTCGTGATGCAGGGGGTACCTTTCCGCGATGCGTATCGGCAGGTAGGCAAGGAAATTGGCGAAGGTACCTACGCGCCGCCGCGCGCGCTTCAGCATACCCACGAAGGGAGCATCGGTAACCTGCAA
The DNA here is from genome assembly GCF_014202275.1 of Rhabdobacter roseus. Classification (GTDB taxonomy): domain Bacteria; phylum Bacteroidota; class Bacteroidia; order Cytophagales; family Spirosomataceae; genus Rhabdobacter; species Rhabdobacter roseus. Next base: position 232,598 of record NZ_JACHGF010000004.1, read on the forward strand.
ACGACCGAAATCACCGCCCGGATGCAAGCGGAACTGGCGCGGTTTGGGTTTGATCAGGTAGAGAAAGCGCTGCAAAACCTGCTCGAAGCGTGATAAGATTCCGAACGCTGGGAAAGTACCTCGTGGTGGCTACGGCAGGTACTTTGGGGTACTGGTCATGTGGGGTACCTGACCGCTCCGAAGGCGAAGCCCTGGCACGAACACACTGTGGTAGCTGCCACCTGTTTCCGGAACCGGCGCTGCTGCCCAAAAATAGTTGGCAGGAAAGCGTGTTGCCCCACATGGCCCTGCGGCTGGGACTGGCGCAGGAAGGGCTCGACCCGCTGGGAGCGCTGCACTACGAGGAAATTGCCCGCGTCACGCAAGCCAATGTATTCCCGAAAGACCCGGTGGTGAGCAAGGCGGACTGGCAAAAAATAGTGCAATACTACCTGAGCGCCGCGCCGGATAGCCTGGTGGATACTTCCCAAATGGATACGCTTCGCAGGGTACCTGTGCAGGTACTTACCAATTTTACCGTAAAACCCGTGCAAAGTCCGCTGGAGGCGATGGTGACGGCGATCCGCTACGATTCTCTACACCAGCAGATCTGGGTAGGCCAGCGGATGGGGGGCATGCATATTTTGGATAAACAGCTACGCACAACGGATTCCCTCTTCCGCCCACAAAGCCCTTTATCAGACTTACGAAGTCTGCCGGATGGTACCCGGCAAGTACTTCATATGGGTATCATGGACCCGAACGACCAGACCACTGGCGAGTGGGTCAGCCTGCGTAAACAAGCGGGTAGCTGGCAGGGGCGTCGCCTCATTACGGGGCTACAGCGGCCGGTCCATGCCTCGTTTCAGGATATCAACGAAGATGGCCACGAGGATGTAGTATTGTGCGAATACGGGAACTACACGGGGCAGCTGAGCTGGTACGAAGCCACGCCTACCGACAGCCTGCAACGGCACATTATCGAAAATCGCCCCGGTGCCCGGATCACCTATTGGCACGATTACAACGGCGACGGCCGCAAAGACCTGTGGGTACTTTGGGCGCAGGGCGACGAGCAACTAGCGGTGTACCTGAACGGCGGCAAGGGGAATTTTGTCAAAAAAATATTACTCCGCTTCCCACCTGTCTACGGCTCAGGGTACTTTGAGCTGGCCGACTTCAACGCCGATGGCCACGTGGACATGCTGTACGTCAACGGCGACAATGCCGATCTTTCCCATACCCTAAAGCCCTACCACGGGCTACGCATCTACCTCAACGACGGCAAAGGTACTTTTACCGAAAAGTACTTTTATCCGCTGCACGGAGCTACTCAGGCCCTGGCGCGCGACTTCGACGGCGACGGCGATCTGGACATTGCGGCGATTGCGTTTTTTCCGGACTTCAGCCAGAAGCAGGTAGCGAGCTTTGTGTATTTGGAAAACCAGGGGAATAACCAGTTTGTGCCCCGCACCTTTGCCGATACAAACCGCGGGCGCTGGCTGACGATGGAAGCCGCAGACGTGGATCAGGATGGCGATCTGGACATCTTGCTGGGCTCATTTTACCTGACCGTCACGCCTACCCCAACGGAAGCCAAGGAGCGGTGGCAGCGGGAGAAAAAAGGGGTCGTGTTGTTAGAAAATAGGCGGTTCTGAAAACACAAAGAAGCGGGGGAAAAACCACCCGCTTCTTTAAGAATAGTAACAATCAATCTTTCACCCAAAATTACGGTCTGTCCCACCAAACGCGTCCTGTAGCGTCCTGTGGGTCACGGCCAAATCCGGCTATCTGCGCCATGGCGTCGTAAGCGGCCTGGCGGTTGGCGTAGTTAGGCGAGGATGGGTTCGGAATGCCCAGGGGTGCCCGACGGGGAATGACCAGCGTAGCGCCCAGGTTAGTCAGCGTAGGCATAGGTACTGTAGAGGTAGGATTGGGGAAGCCCGTCCGTTTCCAGGTAGCCCAGCCTTCCGAAGGCTGCTTGAGGAAGTGCAGGTATGCCTGGCTGGCAATCTGATCCAAGGCTTTGCTCGCGTCGAAAGCGACCGCGGGTTTAGCCAGATACGCCGTGATCTCCGCCGGGGTTACCGGGGTGTAGTTGGTGAACTGACCACCCACCGCGATGTCATTATACCAGTTGATGGAGCTGGTAATACCCGCTTCGTACCACTCTTTGGTGCTGCCGGTGCCAATGCCCCGAGCCGCCACTTCGGCCCGCATGAAGCAGTAATCCGCGTAGGTGATGACGGGTAAGTATGACCGGCCCGTGCCTACGTTACCGCTGGCGTCAGTAAAAATGGCGCTGAAAAGGCGGGGCTGAATGAACGAAAGCGTATCTACCTGAATTTCCTGTCCGTTGTTGGTTACTCGACGCGGGGTGTAGAAACGCTGAATAATGGCGTTGTTACGGGTATCGTCCGGGTTGGTATAGCTGCCTACGTAGCGTCGAGCGGGTTCTTGCGTACCTGCGGGTAACTGTCCGTTGGCTATCAGTAGATTGATATTCGCCTGTGAATACGAGTTAGGCGTAAAAAAGGCATCGATACGAGGATCCTGGTTGGCCCACATAAAGTCCACGATGGGCTTAGGAGCCCGAAGGTTGCTAGGATTCCAGTTGCTACCATTGTCGTTACCCGTAAAATTGGTTCTAGCGACAAAGATCCAGCTATCGGCATTGGAGGCCATCAAATCAGCAGCAGGTTGTGCCAGTACTTCGTTAATGATCGCCGTAGCCTTGGCAGCATCCGCTTTGAGCTGGCGCATGGCTATTTTCAGGCGCAGCGCATTACCGGCTTTCACCCATTGCTGAGCATTACCGCCATAGTACTGGTCGTAAGTGCCCAAACTTACCTGTGGCACGGTAGGAGCGGCTTTCAGGGTAGCAATAGCCTCTTTCAGCTCTTCGTCCAGACGGGCAAAGATTTGCTGCTGCGAATCGTAAGTAGGCTCCAGTGTGCCGCCGTAGCGTCCCTGGAAGGCATCGGAGTAGGGGATACTGCCGTAGATGTCTGATACGTAGAAGGTGTAATACGCTTTCAGAATGCGGGCAATCCGGATCATGTGTACGTAGCGTGCCTGCTCATTGGCTTCCAGTCGCCCGACTAACTGCTCCAGGTCATAGAGGCGGTCGCCTACTCCGTTGTAGAGGCGGCCGTAGCGCTGGGAGAAGTTATCCCAGTTTTGGGTAAAGGCGCCCTGATTTCCGTTTAGCGCCGTAGTGTACTGCATCCAGGGCATGATCCGCTGGTAAAGGTCGTAAAAGGCCTCAAAATCCTGGCTGTGAATGCTGACACTGGCGTTCAGAAACTGGTTTTGGGGGGGGATAGTAGTCAGCGCGTCGGGATCTTTATTGATATCCACGAAGGCCTGCTTGTCGCAGGAAGATACCAAAAGCCCTGCCGCTACCACGAATAGGATTCGATATTTGATGAATTTCATAAGGGATTCTCTTGATGTTTTATTGATCGAAACTTAAAGCGATGATTACAGTCCTATGTTGACGGATACACCCAAGTGACGGGAGAAAGGTAGTCCACCGTACTCCATGAATTCACCGGCGCGGTTGCTGTACAAGCCTTCGGGGTTAATACCCGCTTTGGCGGTGCGGTACAGGTAGCCGATGTTCCGGCCCACCAGGCTCACGCGCAGCGATTGTACCTTGGCTTTGTTGACAAAGCTGGCGGGTACATTATAGCCAATGGATACTTCGCGCAGCGATACCCACGAGTTCTCGAAGGTCGAGAATTCCCGGATACCCGAGCCCCACTGGGTGAGGTTCTGGTAGTAAGCAAAAGCAGGGATGGGCGTCAGGTACCCTTTTTCCACGGCTTCGGCGTAGGGCATACCGCCCAGGTCAATGTCTTGATCGGCTACGCGTACCCGATAGCCATCGGCTAGTACGCCGTCGGGGATAATCCCGTCGGTACGAACGTTACCGGCCGCATCGGTGAAGGTTACCCCACCGAGATCGGGTGTACGTCCGGGAAGTGAGAAGGCAAACGCTCCGTAGGAAGAACCGTATTGGTGCGTCGCGGAGGTCATCAGCCCACCAATCTTGGCGTCAATTTGTGCCGTGGCCGAAAAATCGCCGAAGCGGAAAGAGTTGACGTTGCTTGCTAGAAAGTTTTCCATCACGGTACCTAATTCTTTAGCTCCCTGTCCGTAAGCGCCACTACGCAGGTAAGAGGGATATCCCTGGACCGTACCACTGGCGGCTCCGATGACCTTCTGGCCGTTGGCGGGGTGGTCTATTGGGCTGCCATCGGCCCCCTTCGCTTGGTAGGTAGCATATGCGTAGGAAGTGATGATAGTTCCGTAGTCTTTGCCTACGCGGGCTACGGACTGTACATCCGCGCCAAAACCAAGGGCTAGCTCGTAAGTATCGGTACCCTCTACGAGTTCCAATATCTTGTTGCGGTTACGCGTAAAGTTTATGCTGGTATTCCACTCAAATTTGTTGGCTTTGATGGGCGTAGCCGTAATCAAGAGCTCAATTCCTTTGTTTTGAATTTTACCTGCGTTGACAATGCGGCTGTTGACACCCGATTCAGCAGCTGAAGACAAACTTAGGATTTCGTTACGGGTGAGCTTGTTGTAGACCGTAGCGTCAATACCCAGGCGACCGCTAAAGAAGCGGATGTCCCCGCCCAATTCCCACTCGCGGGCTAGACGGTTTTTAAGGCCGTAGTTAGGCAGGGTATTGTCGCGGAAGCCGGAAATATTAACTTGGCTTCCATTGGGAAGGGTATAAGTGCCCTGAGGCTGGTAGATACCCGTCTGGTTGGTTCTCCAGGCATCGGTATCACCACCCGTGAAGCCGTAGCTGGCGCGCAACTTACCAAAGGAAAGCCAGGTAGGCAGGTTTTGCAGCGATTCGGTAGCAATCCAGGCCAAACCAACAGCTGGATAGGAATACGAGGGATTGCCACTACCATCCGCATAGGTTAGCGTGGAAGACCAGTCATTCCGGTAGCTGAAGTTCAGCGTCAAGGCGTCTTTGTAGGTTACGTCCCCATAGGCATAAAGGGCATCGATGCGGCGTGACGGATTAAGGCGGTTTTCGTTAACCAAGGTGTTGGTCGAATTGGCTAAGGAGAATACTTCTGGCACCCGTAGGCCACCGTCGGTACGAGCAAAGAAATACCGGCCTCCAAGCAGACGGTTGGTTTCTCCCCCTACGTTGAAGCTTACGTTGAAGTCATCGCCAAACTGATGGTTCGCCATGGCAATGGCCTGGAAGCGCGACTGGCTCCGATTTTCGGTATATTCGTTGTATTCACCCCCCGCAAAATTGGCGTTTTGACCACGGTTCCTAGTGTTACCTGTAAACAGTTCGTTTTGTACATTACCTCGCACCAGGAAGCTCAGCCAGGAAGTAACGTTTCCGGTCAGATCGATATTACCACGGAATACTTTTTCATTCCGCACCTGCGTGTACTGGAAGGTCTCGAACATGAATTGCGTCATGCCATAAGGATCGGCGGTTCCCTGGCGGCGTCCACCGGCCACGGGGTCGATGTAGTTATTGGCCCAGTAGTCAATGTCCATCGAGCGCGGGCGACCAAACACAAAACGGAAGACCGGGTTGTAGTTACCACCCTGACGGATGGGGTTCACCATGTCGTTGTCGGTGTAGTCGGCGCTTACGTCCAGGTTAAAGATTTTCCCGATTTTCTGGGTACCTCGGATGTTGAAGTTGTTCCGTTGCAGCTCCGTACCCGCGGGCATGATGGAGGTGTTTTTCAGGCTGGAAAAAGCCGCCCGGAACGAACTCCGGTCATTACCGCCTTCTACGGCTACGTTATGATTGATGAACTTACCCGTTTGGAAGAAGCTCAATGGATTGTTGGCTTTCCACTCGACCATGCGGCCGTCGAGGTCGCGTACCATCTGGCCGTTCATTTCCGGGCCGTAGGAGTAAATGTAGTTGGGGCGATCCACCTCGTCTACGCCGTCAGTGCCTTTCGCAAAGGTAGGATTCAGACCCGCGCCAAAGCGATTTTGCAGATCCAGGAAGCGATAGGCGTTTTCGAAGGAGGACGTATGGTTATAAGTCACACCCAACCCTTTTTCGGCACGGCCCTTTTTGGTTTGCACCACCACGACCCCGTTCAAGGCCTCAGAGCCGTAGAGTGCACTGGCGGCGGAACCTTTCAGTACCGTCATGGACTCGATATTATCGGGGTTGATGTTTTTCATGATATTCCCAAAATCCTGGCCGGCTCCCCAGGAGTCGGCACCCGAAGTACCTGGACGAATAAGTACCCCATCTACCACAAAAAGCGGCTGGGTATTGGGGCTCAAAGACGCATTACCCCGAATACGAATACGTGAGGAAGACATGGGGCCACCGGTACCCTGGTTGATCATCACCCCCGCTACTTTACCTTGCAGGGCGTTCACCAGGTTAGGGTTGTTAGCCCGGGTAAGGTCTTGGCCCTGTACGGTTTGTACGGCGTAGGCGAGTTTGCGCGTTTCCTGCGACATCCCAAAGCCCGTGACCACTACTTCGTTGAGGGTTTTGTTATCTTCTTCCAGCGATACACTGATCTCGCTGGCATTGCCTACGGCTACTTCTTTGCTTACGTAGCCAATGGATGAGAAAACGAGTACGGCACTGCTGGACGTCACGGTAGTTCTGAACGAACCGTCCGCATCCGTTGCTCCCCCTGTATTGGTTCCTTTAACAAGGAAAGAGACGCCGGGCAGAGGATTACCCTCTTGATCACGCACCGTTCCTGTAACGGTTTTACGGTCCTGAGCCATACTCCACGTACCACTTAGAAGTAGTAACAGTACAACCAGCACACGGTGTAAAGTTGTAAACCTTAGTCGCATAAATTGTAGATAGATAGTTAATGGATTTAATTAGAATTTACTAGAACGCTTTAGCCCCTATAAATGATCAAATAGTACTACTATTTAATCTCAGAATAGGTATAAAAACATTAGTTGAGTCAAATATAAAGATTTTTCTTACAAATGGGGAATAATATTTTAAATTTTTTTAAAATGTACGAATATGTAGCTAACGGTAATTTAATAATTAACACAAAATGCAGCGCGGATGTGGTACGGATAAAAGATTAAAAAGAAGAAGAGTATAAAAAAAATTCGGAGAGAAATACAGAGTTCAGGGGCGTAAGCGCAGTCGGGAAAGTACCCATTGGCCTACCCTTTCACCCTGGACTTGTCCTTGCTCAATGGCCGCTCGGTAATGAATACCACCATAAAGGCGACTGATGGCGGCCTCGTCGCAGGCTGCCCGGAAGGAGCTGAACGTACGGGCCGGTAGCCCGTACTCCATCTCGGTTTTATCCACAAAACGAAACTGCTCACCGAGGTACTCGGTCAATACCACGGCGGCGGCGGTGGAAATAACGCTGTGCCCGCTGGTATACTCGGGAAAAGGCGGGGTTTGCAGTAAGGGGCGCCAGGTTTCGTCAAGGTAGGAATTAATTACGGTCTCAGGACGGATGAGTTGGCTACGGTACTTTTCGTCCCAGCAGCTAATGAAGCCATCAAACAGCGCCACGGCGGTAATGAGGTAGGTAGCCGAGGTGGCCGTCCAATCGAGCTTGGCCGAAGCGGCGGCCTGACCGGCAATGGAGATCCAATGCCCTCCCGGCGATAATTTTTTAGTCGCAAAGTTGAGGTGTCCCTGGGTGTTTAGATAAAAAGGATTACAATCCCAGAAATTGGCGATCAGCCGTTGCTCATCGGAGAGGGCTCGGGTCACGTCATACACTTCGCGCGCCTGCTGCATAAATTCACTCGCCTGGTCTGGGCTAAAGGCTGGCGGCGGCAGCGGCTTAAATTGCTGGGCGGAGTCGAAGGTGACGGAGCGGATCTGGCTCCAGTAAGGCTCCACGGCGTCGATGAAGCCCGGAGGCGTGGGGATCCACTTACCGGGGGCCTTGCTGTACGAATAGCGCCGCTGGCGACGGGTCAGGAGGTAGTTGTCGCGGGAAGCCCACTTCAAAATGCTGTCGCTGACGGCCTGCCCCAGCCGCAGGGAATTTTGATACACGAGCGAATCACTTTCCTTAAATTCCCGCAAAATAACTGCCACGCTGTCGGTCAGGAGGTGCTCGGAAAACACCAGCTGCCCGCCGGTACGGAAGAAGGCGTACAGCGCGGCCAGGGGGTAGTTTACAGGAGCAGCGGATTCACCACCGGAGATCTTGGGGAAATGAGGTACCTGGCCGTGCAGGCTGTGGTACTTTTTATGCTCCAACACCAGCGTTTCGTAGGCGGCGGCGTTGGCGTAGAGGTAGATCCGGCTGGCAATGGGGGGCGAGAAAATATCGTGTACGATGGTCCGGGTTAGGTTTTTCTCGGCCCGGTGCATCAGCTCGGTGGACGGGGTACTTGCCGCCGACTGCGCTTGAGCCAAGCAGGTACCTAAGCCCATTTTCCCTAGCATTACTAGTAGTAATAAATAGGAGCGTAAAGGGGAGGTAAATCGGAAACGGCTACTCATGGGTATTTCCTAGTTTGAAAACCAATACTTCGTGGTCATTGCGGCCCACGACGAGCCACTTCTGGTCCGATCCTACCGGGACGAGCGCGAGGCCGCGTACGTCGCCCTCGGCCCAGAGGCCGGACTCCTCCGACCCTACGGCGTCAAATTGCCAGGGGGCGGTTTGGCGCAGGTAAAGTCCAAAAGAGGCGTCGCAGGCACCGAGCTGCACCCGGTACGGCGCGAAATTGCCCGCCAGGATCAGGTCCGGACGGCCGTCCTTATCCAGGTCTTCTACCACCGCACCACTGACCGTCGAGAACTGTGCCTGCACGGGTAGTTCGTGTACCACAAAGTTAAAATTGCCCTGATTTTCCAAGACTACGCTGGCCTGCCGTTTGCAGTAGCGTTTGGGGGATTGGGCTATGGCCCCTTTTCCGAAGATATCCTCCACGGTGGCATCGGCATAGGCGGCGTAGGAGGTGTACTTGCGACGCAACGGCACGAGCTGGTCCAGGATTTCGTCGCGCGAGAACATCGGGTAGCTGGTTTCGCCCAGGTAGTAGGTCAGGATGGGATCAACCAGGCCGTTTTTATCAAAATCGTCGTAGTAGATGACCATGGGTTTTTCCGGCGTCGATTTAAACTGGGTATTGAGGCCGCTGTTGCCCACTACAAAATCCAGGTCGCCGTCGCCGTCCAGGTCAGCGGCCGTCAGCGAAGCCCAGCGGCCTTCGGTATCGGTCAGGCCGGGACTAAGTACCTCCTGAAATTGAGCCTGCGTATTGCGAAAAAGACGAATACCCATCCAGTCGCCTACCAGTACCAGGTCCGGCTTCCCGTCCCGGTCCAAATCCTGGAAATTGGCGGCCGTGATCATGCCGGGCCGCAGTAGCTCCGACGACCACGCGGCCGTCACGTCCGTAAACTTCACCTGGCTGTTGGCGCTGTCGTTGCGGAGCAGGTAGCTGCGGGCGGCCTCCGGAAACGAGCCGGGTACGGCGCGCCCACCCACAAACAGATCCAGGTCGCCGTCGCCGTCAATATCGGCACTGACCACACACTGGCCGGTACTTAGCATGGCGGGTAGGGCCGCCGGAGCGTACGTAAAGGTGCCGTCGCCCTGGTTGAGGTAGAGGCGGTCCTGGTAAGCGGGCGACGCGTCGTCGTACTCGCTACCGCCGCTGACCAGGTAGAGGTCCGGGTGGCCGTCGCCGTTGGCGTCAAAAAAATGGGCGGCTACTTCTTCCGAGGCGGCAAACTGGCGCCAGGGCTGGGAAGCCGCGGCCCTAAAAGTACCTTCGGGGGTTTGCAGGTAAAGTACCCCAAACTGGTTGGCCGCCCCGCCCAGGTAAATATCTTCGAGCCCGTCGCCGTTGACATCCCCTTGGGCCAGAGCCGGGCCCATGCGCGAGAGCTGGTAGGGGAGCAGTACTTCTACTTTAAAATCGACGAAATCGTTTTCCTGATGAAAAAAGTCGAGGCCGGTTTCGGAGCTGGGTAGTTGTTGGAAAAGCCGGGTACCTGCACTGGCCAGAGCGGAGGGAGCAGCAGGGGTACTTTGGGTAGGTTCTTGCAGTTGTAGTAGCTGGTCGGGGCGGGGAGATGCGAGCCGCGTGACGGCCCCCGAGGGCCAAACTACCCGCAGCGAGTCTACGGTACTTGAGGTACCCAGCCCAAAGTGCAGGTCGGTACTGACCGACGACTGGTACCCGCGCACGGGGTAGAGCTCCTGGTACTGTACTTGGCCATTAGCGTAGAGGTAGGCCTTGGCTCCCAGCGCCTGGACGTTGGGTTTTTGGCCCCGCAGCCGGAGGGTGAAGTAGTGGCTGCCGGTGCGGTTGTTTTGGTAAATATAAACGGGCTCGTTGATGTTCGAAACAACCAGATCCAAGTCGCCGTCCCCGTCGAAATCGGCGTAGGCGGCGGCGTTGGAGACCGTCGCTTCGGTGAGTCCCCAGGCTGCGGACTGGTCCTGAAAGCGTAGTTCGCCGCCTTTTTCGCCGCCCAGGTTCCGGAAGAGGTAGTTGCGTAGCTTGTTAGAAGGCATTTTTTGTACTAGTCCGTAGGTCTTGAAATTCAGATTCCCCTTGGCGGCTTCTTTCAGTTGCTCGTCGGCTACGGTGTATTTCAGAAAATCCATGTTGGTAAAATCGCGCAGGTACCCGTTCGTAACCAGCAGGTCCTTCCAGCCGTCGTTGTCGAAGTCGGCCAGCAGGCCCGCCCAGCTCCAGTCGGTATTGGAAACTCCCGCCAGCTGCCCTATTTCGCTAAACCGCGCGTGGCCACGCGGATCGATACCTGCGTTGAGGTGCAGCATGTTGCGCATCTGTTGGTGGTAGTAGCCGCTGTCGAGCAGCAGGTGGTACTGGTCGTAGACGTCCGGGCCCTTCAGGAGCTTCTGCCGGTGGTTGTCCTCAGGCAGCATGTCCAGCGTCAGTACGTCCGGTCGGCCGTCGTTGTTGAAGTCGGCCACGTCGGCGCCCATCGAAAACTTGGACACGTGCGCAAACGATTTTCGTAGCGACTCGGTAAAGGCCGGTCCCGCACCGGCGGACCGGTCGCCCCGATCCTTGCCGTTGTTGACGTAGTAGGCGTCTACCTCGGTATAGTCGCTGGTGGTGTAGAGGTCGGGCCAGCCGTCCTGGTTGATGTCGGCCACGGTCACGCTCAGGCCAAAGTTCAGGGCGTTGTTGATGATCCCGGCCTGCTGCGTGACCTCGGTAAAGTGCAGTTTCCCCTTTTCGCTGTCGTTTCGAAAGAGGCGGTTGCCAAAGGCGCGGCTGGGGGTACTTCGGATCTGACGGGTGTTCAGAAACGGATTGACGGTATGGTTGGAGTGATTGAGCAGGAACATGTCCAGGTCGCCGTCGCGGTCATAGTCAAAGAAGGCCGCCTGGGTTGAGAGGGTACCTGGTGCGTCCAGCCCGTAGGCTTTGGCCATTTCTTTAAAAACGGGTACGCCCTTTTTTACGCCTTGATTAATGTACAGTTCATTGGAAAGCTTGAGGCTATCGCGGAAGAAACCCGAGTGGCACACGTAGATGTCGAGCAGGCCGTCGCCGTTGAGGTCGACCACGCTCACGCCCGTGGCCCAGGTACCTTTGCCTTCCACGTTGGCCCTGCGGCTGACGTCCTCAAACCGCAAAGTACCCCCTTTTTCCGTCCGGTTGAGGTAGAGTTTGTTCTTGACGGTATTGCCCGAAATGAACAGGTCGGGACGACCATCGTTGTCAAAATCACCAATCCCGACGCCATTGCCGTTGTAGAGGTACTCGTACCGGAAAATGTGCAGCGAGTCGTTCTCCTGAATTTTATTAACAAACGTAACGCCGGATTCTTCCGGGCCCAAGCGCCGGAAAATGGGTCGGGCCGCGTCCGGTTGGGCCGCATTCGGTCGGGCCGCGTCCGGCTGGGCCGTGGCTGGGATACCCGGCAGCAGGTTGAGCCAGAGCAACCAACCAAGGTACTTTAGCGCCGTAGGAAAGGGAGTAAAGTGCGCCATAGGCGAAGGGTACTTTAGAGGGTAGTTGGTGTATAGAATAGCCTCGGCGGGCAGCCAAGCTACTGCCAGTCATAGGTCAGCGTGTCGTCGTTTTCTTCCCGCACCACGTACATGAGCATGAGGGTGAGCATCTCCTGGTCGCTGCGCATATTCCCCTCCGAAAGTACCATCTGGGGCGGGTCGTTGGGGTTCATGGGGTTGTTGGCGGTGTTGTCGTAGGTACCTTCCACGTGGACCACCGCCCCGCGCGGCAGCAGCACGGGCTTGCGGTAACGGTAGATCTCCTGCCAACGAAAGTCCCATTCGGATACGTGGACCAGCCGGATGGTATCCCCCGCGGCGGTGGTGGCGTAGGCTTTAAATTCTTTGCCCAACTGGTGCATGTGCGGCCAGGCGTACAGCAGCGATACGTCCGGCTGGTTGTTGCCGATGCGCAGCGTAAAGGTTTTGACTTCGTTGGCAAAAAGCATAAAAGGCGGCGTGATGTCTTTTTCACCAATCCCGCCCGACCCCAGGCTGATCACCTTCACTTTGCGCTTGATGGGGGTACTTTTGAAAAAAATATTGACTCCGTTGATGCTTTCGGCGTCCTGGCTCGAGGGCCCGAAGTGCACCGTCAGCAGCACAATACCGCGCTTGGGCATTTCCCAACCCATGTCGGTAGGGTAGGTTTCGAGCGAAGCGCCGGGTATCCAGCCGCCGTAGTAGGTCATTTCTTTCTTGTACTTCACCCACTGGTAGTAGTCGGCCTGGGAAGTACCCGACAGATCCACCATGTCTACGGTATTATACAGGTCAATGGCCGCGTCCTCGACGGGATGAATGGCGTAGTTGGCGTGGTGGATTACTTTTTTGTTATTGGAAGTAAACTCAATGGCCTCCACGTTGGCGCGCTGCGCTAGCTCAAAGGGGATCTTGAACATCACGAAGCGCTCTTTGGTGTCGCCTTTCTGCACAAATGCTTCCTTCATGCGCAGCGTCAGGTCGGGCTTGCGCTTGTAGGCCGTACCGGCGTTGAGGCGTTCGGTAAGTGCTTTTTCGGCCTCCAGCTTTACTTTTCCCTTAGGTACCCCGGCGTCGATCCAGGTCACGAGGGTATGGATGTCTTGCTCGCTCAGGGAGCGCTTATTGGCAAAAGAATTGTAATGGTCGTCGGCTTTCCAGGGAGGCATGTAGCGGCTGCTCACTACTTTTTTAATGAACTTGGCCCGCTTGGCCACGTCGTCGTAAGTGATGAGCGAAAAAGGAGCGGCTTCGCCAGGGCGGTGGCAGGGGGTACAATTGGCGTGTACGATGGGCTGCACATGTTGGTAAAACGTAACCGACTGCGCCCGGCCGGGCAAGTACCCCAACAGGGAACAAAAAAATAAGAAGCGTAAAGAGTTGGGCATAGAACGCAAGTAAGGTACCTCGGCTACTGACTAAAACATTGGGAAAGACAAAATTAAAAATTTTTAAAAAGTCCTGCAAGTACCTAAGGTACCTTCAGGAGTGAAATTGGTAAAGTACCTGGACGCGAAGCGGGGCACTAAGCCAGGGAAAGGGTAGTTCCGGCCTGCCCGGCGGCGGCGGCTTCCAGGTCGTCGGCGTGGCAGATTGTGACGCGACGTACGCCGTCTGTCAAGGCCTTGAAGGCATTATCTAATTTTGGAATCATGCCTTTCACAATCGCGCCCGAAGCCTTGTATTCCGCGTAGGAGTGGAGCGTCAGGGCGGGAATGACGGCCTCGTCGTCGTCGGGGTCGGAAAGTACCCCCTTTTTTTCAAAGCAATACAGCAGGTTGACGCTATGCCGCACAGCCAGGGCCACGGCCAGAACCGACGCAATGGTGTCGGCGTTGGTATTGAGCAGGAGTCCTTCGCGGCTGTAGGTAAGCGGAGCCACCACGGGTACCAGGTTGCTATGCAGCAGCGCTTCGAGCTGGGCTTGATTCACCGCCTCAATATCGCCCACAAAACCGTAGTCGATGTCCTTAACGGGCCGCTTCACGGAGCGGATAATCCCGCCGTCGGCGCCGGTGAGGCCGATGGCGTTGCAGTTGCGGGCCTGCAGCTGCGCCACCAGGTTTTTATTCACCAATCCTCCGTACACCATCGTGACCACGTCGAGCATGGCGCGGTCGGTGATGCGGCGGCCGTCTACCATCTGGGTTTCGATGCCGAGCTGCGCGGCGGTCTGGGTCGCCACTTTTCCGCCGCCGTGCACCAGTACCTTGGGGCTAGGTAGCTGCGCAAATTTTTGCAGAAAACGCGCGCAGGCGTCCGGGTTATCGATAATATTTCCGCCGATTTTGACTACGAAAAGCGCCATTTTTGTGTTAGGGTTAAAAAGGAATCAGTATACCTACTAAGCCGCAAAAGTACTTCTAAAACCAAAAGAATCGCCACCATGATACTTGTCATGGTGTAGGTTCAACGAAAAAGGAACCTTTGCGGTATAGTTAGCCTTAAAATACCATGCTTACAGATATAACTACCCGGACCGACGTAGAGCTTCTGGTCAATACCTTCTACAACAAGGTACTTGCCGACGAGGTACTTGGTCCCATCTTTAACGACGTGGCTCAGGTGAACTTGTCGGCTCACCTTCCCACCATGTACGATTTTTGGGAAAGTATCCTCTTCGGAACGGGCAGCTATCGGGGCCGCCCCATGCCGCCGCACTTCCGGCTTACGCAAAAGCACCCGCTGCGCGCTCACCATTTCGAGCGCTGGCTGGCCTTGTTTTTTGAAACAATCGATGCCCTTTTTGAGGGAGAAAAAGCCACGGAAGTAAAAAGCCGCGCGCAGCATATCGCGTCGATTATGGAATATCGGGTTCAGCAGATCAATGAGGCCAATACCAGCAATTTGCTGAATCGATTTTAGTACCTGGCAGGTACCTGAAATCAAAAGATCGCTTTCAACTCGTGCAGGTGACGGATGTCGTGGGTGGGGGTGTCGTCAAAACGCTGGCAGAGCGGATTGTAGTACACCGTGTCGAGCCCGAAGCGCATGGCACCCAGAATATCCGCTTCCCAATTATCACCGATCATGATGCAGTCTTCGGGCCGCGCCTTCACCAACCCCAGCGCGTAGGCAAAAATGCGCGGATCGGGTTTTTGGGCCTGAGCGTGCTCGTTGGTGACGACGTGCTCAAAGAAATGCACGATGTCGGCGCTCTTCATTTTTCGGTTCTGGATGGCCTCAAAGCCATTGGTAAGCACGTGCAGCCGGTAGCCGCGCTCGCGAGTGTAATGAAGTACATCCAGCGCGCCTTCAAGCAGGTACTGCTTGGTGGGTAAGATCTGCAGGTAGGCCTGGGCCAGGTCGGAGCAGTTCGTGGGTGTAGGTACTTGTAAGGCTTCAAATACCAGGGGGAAGCGGCGCTCGCGGATGTAGGCGTGGGTGTAGTCGCCGCGGTTGAAGGTAGCCCACAGCTCAATGTTGATGCGGGAAAAGGTACTTATGAATTCCTCGCAGGAAGGTATCCCGCATTGCCCGAGCGTGAACCGCTCAAAGAGCTCCGTCAACGACTCGGCCGAATTCCGCTCAAAGTCCCACAGGGTATGGTCCAGATCAAAAAACAGATGCTTGTACTTCATAAATAGGTATTCCTCCCGGCCTGCTTCCCCACATCCCGGCTTGATTAGAAATCCAGCTTCAATCGCTCCACGGGTACGTCATTCACTAAGTGGCTTTCTACAATTTCCTCCACGTCCGAAAGCTGTACGTTGCCGTAGAATACCCCCTCCGGGTACACGACCATGCCCGGCCCAAACGCGCACACATCCAGGCAGCCAGCGCGTTGTGCCCGGATTTCCGTCTGGAGTTTACGCTCCTTCAGGGCATTTTTGAAGGCCTCTACCAGCTCAAGGCCGTGCTCCTGGCCGCAGCATTTCTTTGGGGCTTCTTTTTGGTTGGTACAGACGAATACGTGTTTGCGGTACTTCATGGTATTGTGAGTATGATAAGATGGTTGACGGTACGAAGAAAGGCAAAAGAATAAATATTTCAGCAAAACTTTTTTTTGTCCCCTAGCGTATATAATAGATGTGTGAGTGTTAGTGATATAACTCAATTACTTTATGTAACTTCTAGCCGTATAAGAGCTGAACCCACAACAAAATTTTATTTCTTATGTCCAAATCGGCTTTTGGGTAGAAAATGGTAAAATGGTTGAACTAATTTTCGGACGAGAGAGTTTATTATTTCACCCAGAATATCCTTTAAATACTATTATTTCGCCGAAAGGGTATAAAGTAATGGTTGGATCAGCCAAACGGACAACGGGTAGGAATATACTTGTTAACATTTGTTAATGTTTGGCAGGTTTGAAAAAAAGAGAGAGAAACATTTGCAAATAAACCAGCAAATATATTTCTTTGATACAATAAATGATGCTGGCATAAAGCTCATATACTTCTATTATATACACCTAAAACCGAAAGGAGGTACAATATCGACACACGGCTCTACGTTAACTAAATCGAATTACTTAAATGGAGAAATTCCAAGTTAGCGACAGTGAGTTGATATCGCTGTACATCCATGGTGATGAAAAAGCCTTCGAAAAGCTGGTTCAACGCCATAAGTCAAGAATTTACACCACTATTTACCTCATTGTTAAGGATCAGTACGTTGCCGAGGATTTGATGCAGGATACCTTCATCAAAGCGGTGGATACCATCAAGTCAGGTAAATATAACGAAGAGGGTAAGTTTTTGCCGTGGATTATTCGAATCGCCCACAACCTCGCTATTGACTATTTCAGGCGCGATAAACGCTACCCCAATGTAGTGTTTGAAGACGGGAGCAGCGTATTTAATACGCTTGATTTCTCGGAAGATTCGGTCGAGTCCATTCAGATTCGGCAGGAGACTCATGAGCAGCTTCGGGAGATGATCCAGCGGCTGCCAGATGTGCAAAGGCAAGTACTGATCATGCGCCACTACGAGGACATGAGTTTTCAGGAAATTGCCGATGCCACAGGTGTGAGTATCAATACGGCATTGGGGAGAATGCGTTATGCGCTGATTAATTTGCGTAAGCAATTCAGCCAACGTACTCCGCAATATGACAAAAACTTTTACTTACGATGATGTTGTAAGGTATCTGTATGCCGAAACAACCACAGAAGAAAACGATCTGATGATTGAGGCCTTGGCCCTCGACGATGATCTGATGAACTTTTACCTGGATTCGCTCGAACTGCGACAGCAAATGGACCGAATCGTACGGGTACCTTCCGATCAGGCCATCCAGCGCATTCTCGGCTTTTCCTATCATTATCCCTTTAATCAACCGGCCAATTTATCCGTTTAGGACTTTTGGGCGGTTGTTTTGTTTTACAGCTACCCTTAAGCGCGACATCGCGCTTAAGGGTAGCTCTGCCGTTGCCCTACTTTTCCTCCGAGGACATGCTCAAAAAAGAACGATTTCGACATTTTATCACGTACTTCACTACCCATTTTCCCGAGCCCGAGACGGAGCTCCATTTTCGTAACCCTTACGAACTCCTGGTAGCGGTGATTCTCTCCGCCCAATGTACCGATAAGCGCATCAACCAGGTTACTCCCGCTTTATTCGAGCGCTTTCCCGATGCTGAGGCGCTGGCGGCGGCTACCGTAGAGGAAGTATTTGGGTACATTCGGTCGGTATCCTACCCCAACAACAAGAGTAAGCACCTGGTTGGTATGGCCCGGATGTTGGTGGAGGAGTTTGGCTCGGAGATACCCGCCCGCGTAGAGGAGCTGCAGCGGATGCCGGGTGTAGGGCGAAAGACGGCCCACGTCATTACGTCGATTGTATTTAACCAACCCACCATGGCCGTTGATACCCACGTGTTTCGGGTGTCGCATAGGCTGGGTCTGGTACCCCGTACGGCCACTACGCCGCTGGCCGTCGAGAAAAACCTCATGGCGCACATTCCGGTGGCGCTGGTACCTAAGGCCCACCATTGGCTCATTTTACACGGACGGTATGTGTGTCTGGCCCGCAGCCCCAAGTGCCACGAGTGCCCCCTGACGCATTTTTGTAAGTACTACGAGCAGTTACAGAAGCAGAAAAGCTAACCTTTTTGCTTTCTGATTCCAACCTTTTGACCCCACGCCGACTCTTAAAATCAAGCCCCCGGGCTAACCTCAAAGTACCTACTACAACAAAAGTACCCCTTTTTGCGTAGGTAATGGAGGACCCTGGGTGAGCATACCCCCAATTTCTAATCTAAAATTCTGTTAAAAAGTGGTAAAAATGATTCAAAAGTGGACAGTGGCGGTCGTGATGCTTTCGGTAATAGCCCTGGCATCATGTAACAATTTTCTGGACAAGGAAAACAAGCAGATAGAGGAGAACGAGCGAAAAATCAGTGAGTACCTCACCGCCAATAATCTTTCGGCTACGCTCGATTCGTCGGGGCTGTACTACGTCCGGAAAGTATCCAATGCGTCGGGCCGTAAAGCAAACATCGGGGATGAAGTGAGTATTTATTACAGAACCTATACCTTGGATGGACGCTTGATTGACAGCACTGAAACATCTAAGGGCAAACCTTTTATATATCCGGCCTTAACGCTCTTTCATCTAAGAGGGGTAATCCTGGGAGTTAATCTCATGCGTACGGGCGAAAAATTTACTTTGCTGTTGCCCTACTACCTGGCTTACGGAAATGATACCTACGGGAGCGTTCCGGCCTATTCCCCGCTTCGGGTGGAAGTAGAGCTGGTGAACGTACGTACCGAAGGTGAACAAATTCAGAATTACCTGGACGAAAAGGAATATGAAATATCCGAGCGCCTAACGGATAACCTGAACATTGTGCGGCGGGTCACGACGACGGGCGACACCATCGGGAAGGGCAAAGTAGTGAAGCTTAACTACACCGGCCGCACCCTGGACGGTAAAGAATTTGACAAAGGCAACTACACCTTTACCACCGGCTTGGTGGGACAGGGAGCACCCATTCCAGGTTTTGACCGGGGCGTACGGCGGCTGCGCAACGGCGAAACGGCCGTGCTGGTATTTCCGTCGGCATTGGGCTACGGGCGCGACGGAGCCCGCAACCAGCAAACCGGCCAGTTTGTGATCAACCCCTACGCGCCGCTTGCCTTCGAGGTGGAGATTATCAGCGTTACTAATCCCTAGGGTTTGAAAAAGTAAAAGTACCTATGAAAAAGCCGACTCAATTAGGGCCGGTTTTTTCATAGGTACTTTCCTGTATCGGGTTAGAGTACTTTATAGCATGTACTTCAACCGCACGACTTCTTTTTCGGTGAGGAAGCGCCATTTACCCCGCGGCAGCTCTTTCTTGTTCAAGCCCGCAAAGACGGTACGGTCCAGCTTTTTGACTTCGTAGCCAAGGTGCTCAAACATGCGGCGGACAATGCGGTTGCGTCCGCTGTGAATTTCTAAACCAACGACCATGGCGTCGGGCGTCACGATCCCGACTTCATCGGGTTTGATAAAACCGTCTTCCAGCTCCAAGCCCTTCTGCAGCGCTTCGAAGTCTTCCGTCGTCATGGGTTTGTCAAGCTCAGCCTGGTATACTTTCTTGATGCCACCCGAAGGGTGCGTTAGCTTTTCGGCTAGTTCGCCGTCGTTGGTCAGCAGCAGCAGTCCGGTGGTATTCCGGTCGAGTCGCCCCACCGGGTACACCCGTTCCTGGCAGGCTCCCGCCACCAGGTCCAGTACGGTTTTGCGTTCTTCCGGATCGTCGGTGGTGGTGATATAATCCTTCGGTTTATTAATCAAAATATAAACCATCCGCTCGGGATTAAGTGCCTTTTTGCCGTACTTGACCACGTCCGAAGGCTTCACTTTGTAGCCCATTTCTGTAATGGTTTTTCCGTTGACCGAAATCTGACCACTCGCAATCAGTTCGTCGGCTTCCCGGCGCGAGCAAATCCCCGAATTGGAAATGTAGCGGTTGAGCCGAATTTGGTCGTCCTCCAGAATGGAGCGTTTGACGGGCGGCTTTTTATCCTCGTAGCGACTAAAATCGTAGCGGGGAGCGCTTTCAAAACGACCTACGCGCCTTTTGGCACCTTCTTCTGCTGGCTCAACGCGCCGCCGGTCCTCATCGTCTTTTTTTTTTCCAAAATCCGGTTTCCGCTTGTCCTCAAAGGGATGCACACCCCGCTCGGGGCGAGCACTGGCGTAAGGCCGTGGCTTTTCGTCCCGGTCTGAAGGGCGTCCTGGTGGTTGGTAGCGCGGCTTATCGTCTTCGCTGATACGATGGCCCCGATCTTCATAGGGTTTGGATTCGCCCCGGGGCTTTTTAAAATCGCGATGGTCTTCGCTCCGCTTAAAAGGACGCGGCGACCGGTCGTGGTCAGGACGGCCGAAGCGAGGGCGGTCTGCTTTGTCGCCGGGCTCCGTAGCGGGCCGAAACGAAGCTTTAGGGCCACCGAACGGACGTTTTTCGCCAAATGGTTTTTTTTCGTCGCGTTTGAACGAAGGGCGGGCGTCCTCATGGCGGGTAGGTTTAGCGTAGCGCTCATTGTAAGGCCGAGATCCGTCTCCACGCGGTCCGTCTCCACGGTAGCTGTCTCCACGGGGCTCCTCCTGGCGGCGATCCTTTTTGTGGCCGGGTCTGACGTTCTCGTAGAAGGGGCGGCGGGTTTCATCCTCTTTAGGCCTGGCGGTAGGTTGAGGCTTATCCGTGCGCGGCAGCGTGAGGCTCGAGCGCTTCACGCTGGGCTTGCTGAAACGGCTTTCTACTTCGGGCTTAGCTCTTTTGAAAGGGCCACTGTAACCACCACCCGGGCGATCAGAAGAGGCGCTGCGACCGGACGTAGCGGGGCGCGAAGGACGTCCGCTGTGGCTACGGCCACCGGGGGAACTACTATTTCGTTTTTTCATAGGAATGCAGTATCACTACTGGATGTTTTTTCCTCTCACCAAATTTTCAGTAAGCAATATCAGGTAGAAGATGTTGAAATGAATTAAAATGTAAATAATTTGTGCCAATGAGGTAGATAACGTGTCTGACAATCAGAAAATTATAGAGGTGTCAAATTGGATTGCAAAGTTAAACTATTTTTTTGAATCAATAATTTTCTCTCCTTTTTATCCTAAAGATTCGATAAGGGCGTTAGTAAATACTGAAAATGAAAGAGGGGACCCTAAGCCTGGCT
The DNA here is from genome assembly GCF_014202275.1 of Rhabdobacter roseus. Classification (GTDB taxonomy): domain Bacteria; phylum Bacteroidota; class Bacteroidia; order Cytophagales; family Spirosomataceae; genus Rhabdobacter; species Rhabdobacter roseus. Next base: position 253,656 of record NZ_JACHGF010000004.1, read on the forward strand.
CATAACACTACCTATGTCTTCTAACCTAACGCAACAGCCCCTCTGGAAACCCAGCCGGGCCTTGATGGAACAATCGAACCTGAAAAAGTACCTGGATTGGTTGTTTGTTAAGAAAGGCCTGTACTTCCGCGACTACCACGATCTGTGGGAATGGTCGGTGACGGACGTGGAAGATTTCTGGGAAACCTTGTGGCATTTTTTTCAGATCAAGTCCCACGATCTCTACCTGGAGGTACTTCGGCGTGCCGATGGGCCGGACATGATCGGTACCCGCTGGTTTTCACGCTCTACACTCAACTACGCCGAGCACATTTTTCGGAATAAGACCCGCGACCGGCCCGCGCTCATTTTTCAGAGTGAGCGGCAGCCCCTCACCGAGCTAAGCTGGGAGGAGCTCGAGGAGCAGGTAGCGGCCCTGGCGGCCTGGCTCCGGCGGAAGGGTATCCGGCCGGGCGATCGGGTAGCGGCGGTACTGCCCAACATCCCGCAGGCCGTAGTGGCCTTTCTGGCTACCAACGCTATTGGGGCCGTATGGTCGAGTTGCTCGCCCGATTTTGGTCACGCGAGCATCGTGGAGCGCTTCCGGCAAATCGAGCCCAAGGTACTTTTGGCGGCCGATGGCTACACCTATAACGGAAAAACCTACGATAAAACCGCTGCCCTGCGCGATTTGCTGAACGCCCTGCCATCGGTGAATCATGCAGTACTGGTACCTTACCTGGATAGCGACGCCAGCGTGGAAGGTACCACCTCCTGGGACGACATTCAGTACTCGCCCGCCGTTCCGCTGGAATTCGAGCCCCTGCCCTTCGAGCACCCCTTGTGGGTACTTTACTCTTCGGGCACCACGGGCAAGCCCAAGGCCATTACGCATAGCGTAGGCGGTTGTTTGCTGGAACATTATAAAGCGCTCGCCCTGCATCAGAACGTCCAGCCGGGCGAGCGGTACTTCTGGTACTCCACAACCGGCTGGATGATGTGGAACTACTCGCTGGCTTCGCTGCTGGTGGGCGCTACGCTGGTACTTTACGACGGAGCCGCGGCTTTCCCTAACCTACAGGTACTTTGGACGCTGGCCGAGAAAGCCAAAATTAATCACTTCGGTGGAGGAGCCGCCTACTTCATTGCCTGCATGAAAGCCGAGCTGAGCGTACCTACCGAGCGCCTGCGGCATGTACAGACCATTGGCTCCACGGGCTCTCCCCTCACGCCCGACGCCTACGAGTGGATCTACCAGCGCGTCAAAAAAGACGTGTGGCTGATCTCGCTAAGCGGCGGTACCGACGTATGCAGTGCTTTCGTAGGGGGCTGCCCGCTGCTGCCGGTGTACGCGGGCGAGATCCAGTGCCGGATGTTGGGCTGCCGCCTGGAAGCCTTCGACGAAGAAGGAAAGTCGGTCAGGGGCCAACTCGGCGAGATGGTCATTACGCAGCCCATGCCTTCCATGCCCATCTACTTCTGGAACGACCCGGATCACGAAAGGTACCGCAGCAGCTACTTTGCCATGTACCCCGGCCAGTGGCGGCACGGCGACTGGATCAAGATCAGCGCGCGGGGCTCCGTAATCATCTATGGACGCTCCGACGCCACCCTCAATCGGGGAGGCGTGCGCATTGGGACGGCCGAAGTGTACAATGCTGTAGAGGCTATTGAGGAAGTGAAAGATAGCCTCGTGGTGTACCTGGAGCGCGAAGACGGCAGCGGCTTCATGCCCTTGTTTGTGGTCCTGGCCGAGGGAGTGTCGCTTACTGATGAACTCAAGGCCCGTATTAACGAAAGCCTGCGAAACCAGTACAGCCCCCGGCACGTACCCGACGCCATCGTGGCCATCTCGGAGGTACCTTATACGATGAGTGGAAAAAAGGTGGAAGCCCCCGTCAAAAAAATTCTCATGGGGCAGGACGTCGCCCGCGTAGTGAGCCGCGATACCCTGCGCAACCCCGCGGCCCTGGATCGTTTTGTGGGGATGATGGCCCCTAAAGGCTTGGTATGAACCAGATTTTTTTGTTAATTGAGTTCGCTTATTTAGAAAAAAACGCCTGGCGGTTAAAAATGAATAATCAGTAGGAGAACTTGCCGTTTGACGCAACGAATTCTGCCTTTTTCTCGTTATGGAACCGGATAGTTTTTGGAAATTAGCGAAATGACGAAAGGAAAAGAAGAAGACATGAACCAATCTATGCCCGAAAAGCCAATACAAAACTCACGTACTATGGTACGTTTGCCCATCGTATTGAGCCTCACTCTATCGGCCGGCCTCCTGCTAGGAGCTACCTTTTTTAGCGGCGGAAAAAAACTCACAGACCTGGCCAAGGGCTACGCCAAGTACCGGGAAATCCTGATGTTGATCGAAAACAACTACGTAGATTCGGTCAATACCGAGGAACTGGTAGACTACTCCATCGAAAAAATGCTGGAAAAACTGGACCCTCATACGTCCTATTTTAACGCCGACGAAGCCCTGGCCGCGCGCTCCCAGCTTGACTCGGGTTTTGATGGCATCGGGGTGGAATTTAACCTGTACAACGATACCGTCTTCGTAGTATCGCCCCTCAGCGGAGGCCCTTCCGAAAAGGTAGGTATCCAGAGCGGCGACCGCATCCTGACGGTCAACGGCGAGTCGCTGTCGGGGCCGGGAGCTACCAACGCCAAAGTATACAAACTACTGCGCGGCAAACGCGGCTCGGAAGTAAACATGAAGATCCAGCGCGTGGGTGTGGAGGAGAATCTTAATTTTACCGTCCTGCGCGACCGCATCCCAACCTACTCGGTAGATGCCGCCTACATGGTAGATGAGGAGATTGGGTACATCAAGGTGAGCCGTTTTTCCGAAACCACCTATACCGAATTCAAATCGGCCCTGAGCTCGCTGAAGGCTACGGGTCTGAAAAAACTGGTACTGGATCTGCGCGGAAACCCCGGCGGGTACATGGAACGGGCCACTAGCATTGCGGATGAACTGATCGCTGGTAATAAACTACTCGTCTACACCGACGGCAAAGACAGCCGTTTTGACCGCCAAACGCGGGCGCGCATTCCGGGTATGTTTGAAGAAGGGCCCGTGATTGTGCTCGTCGACGAAGGTAGTGCCTCGGCCTCCGAAATCGTGGCCGGTGCCCTGCAAGACCACGACCGGGCGCTGGTGGTAGGCCGCCGTACCTTCGGCAAAGGATTGGTGCAAATGCCCATCAAGCTCTCCGACGGCTCCGAACTGCGCCTTACCATCTCACGCTACTACACCCCCAGCGGGCGGAGCATCCAGAAGCCCTACGAACTAGGCAAGGGCGAAAACTACAACGAAGACCTGACCAAGCGCTTCAACAGTGGGGAGTACTTCTCAGCCGACAGCATCAAGTTTGATCCGAACCTACGCTACAAAACCGAGGGCGGGCGTACCGTCTACGGAGGCGGGGGCATCATGCCGGATGTGTTCGTGCCCCGCGATACGTCCTACAACAGCAAGTACCTCTTTGAGCTGTATTCCAAGAATATCATTCGGGAGTATGCGCTCAAGTACGCCAACGCCAATAGCAAGCAGTTGGAAAAACAGCCCTTTAAGCAGTACCTGGATACCTTTACGGTGACTGATGCCATGCTGGACGACCTGATCAAGGACGCCACCAAGGCGGGAATCAAACCCAGCGACAAAGACCTCAGCCGTTCGAGACCCATCATTCTGGCGCAGACCAAGGCGATGATCGGCCGGTACATTTGGGGGCGCGAGCGCAAAGACGGCCTTAGCAATGAATTGTTCCAGGTACTTAATCCGCTGGACAACGTGTATCGCGAGGCCCTGAATCAGTTTAGCAAAGCCTCCGCCCTGGAGAAAGGCGATTTCAGCAGCCTGAATGTGATTCCCAAATAGTTACCATTTATAGGCTCAATAAACAACACAAACCCCCGCCGGAGCGCTCCGGCGGGGGTTTGTGTTACTAGGCTAGTCCTTTTTTAGGAGACTACCTTCAGCCCTACAATGGAGGCAATGAGGGTAAAAATGAAGAAAAGACGCCAGAAGCTGGTCGTTTCTCCAAAGAGCAGGATACCCACCAGCACGGTACCTACCGCTCCAATGCCGGTCCAGACGCCGTAGGCGGTACCGATGGGGAGCGTCTGGATGGCTTTGTTAAGAAAGTGAAAACTCAGGGAAATGCACAGAAAAAAGCCAACGCTCCAGCGAACGTTTGTGAAGTTGTGAGAGAGCTTGAGGCAAGTCGTGAATCCTACCTCAAAAAGGCCCGCTACGATTAAATAAATCCAACTCATAGGTCGACGCAAAAAAAGAAGGTGCCCTGAAGGTACCTGTTGGGGATGATAAAAAGTACCTGTTAGCTCAAAGGGTAGCGTCTTTTTTACGAAATACGTACACCACCCCAAAATGGCTTTTAAGTACCCCGCTGGCCAGGTCGTTCTTGACGTAGGGGTTGAGCTCCAGAGCCAGCTGTACCTGACGGTTCTGCGCAAAAGGCGACACCCGTACGCCCAGGTTGATGGAGTACCCATCCAGCGTAATGAGGTCGGCCTTGGGGTCGGCAATGCGGTAAAGCGGGTTGAGGCGTACGCCGCCGCCCAGGTACCACTGCGCTACCTCGCCCCGCCGCACGTTCAGCAGCGGCAGCAGGTCTACGCTGAGGCTGCTAAAGAGGGAGTTGGTCTGGAAACGGGTATCTAGCCACAGCACGCGCTGCGGATTGGTACTGACCGTCAGCAAGCCGCTCCAGGGGTAGTAGGCCACCGAGGCTTGGGCCTGGGCTTTTTGAGCCCCGAGTAGTGCAAAGACAGCAACGAAAAGGTACTTTTTCATGGCGAGGAGCATAAGGAAACCTCCGTAGCGGGCGGCACCGGAGGTTTCAAGGTTAGTGTGTAGTTTATAGGTTTGGTACTTTGGCTTACCGACGCAGGGCCTTTTTCATTTGGCCCGGAGCCTGCATGGTATTCATTTTTTTCATCATGCGGCGCATCTCGTCAAACTGCTTCAGGAGGTTGTTAACCTGCTGAATGGAAGTACCACTTCCCCCGGCGATCCGGCGTTTGCGGCTGCCGTCGATCAGGTCAGGGTTTTCGCGCTCCTTTTTGGTCATGGATTGGATAATGGCCTCGATGGGTTTGAACGAATCGTTGTCGATGTCCAGGTCTTTCATGGCGCTGCCCATACCGGGAATCATCCCGATGAGGTCTTTGACGTTCCCCATTTTTTTGATCTGCTGCAACTGCCCCAGGAAGTCGTCAAAGTCAAATTTATTCTGACGCATCTTGGCGTTGATGCGCTTGGCTTCGTCTTCGTCAAAGGCCTGCTGCGCGCGCTCTACGAGCGAAATCACGTCCCCCATCCCCAGAATCCGGCTCGCCATCCGGTCGGGATAGAAGCTATCGAGCGCTTCCATTTTTTCACCCGTGCTGATGTACTTAATGGGCTTCTCTACCACCTGCCGAATGGAAAGTGCCGCTCCTCCGCGCGAGTCGCCGTCGAGCTTGGTCAGCACCACGCCATCGAAGTTGAGGCGCTGGTTAAAGGTTCGGGCGGTATTGACGGCGTCTTGCCCGGTCATGGAGTCCACCACAAAAAGGATCTCGCTGGGCTTCACGGCCGACTTGATGTCCTCTACCTCTTTCATCATCACCTCGTCCACGGCCAGACGCCCCGCCGTATCCACGATCACGATTTTCTTGCCTATTTTCCGGGCGTGGGCGATGGCGTTCTGCGCAATACTCACGGCGTCTTTGCTGTCGGGCTCGGCGTATACTTCCACGCCAATCTGCTCGCCAAGTACCTTCAGCTGGTCGATGGCCGCCGGGCGGTAAATATCACAAGCTGCCAGAAGTACCTGCCGTCCCTGCTTTTTGAGCAAAGACGCGAGCTTACCCGAGAAGGTCGTTTTTCCGGACCCTTGTAGCCCGGCTATCAAGATCACCGCCGGGTCGCCTTTGATGTTGATGCTTTCGGCCTGACCGCCCATGAGCTCGGTCAGCTCTTCCTGCACAATCTTGACAAACATCTGGCCGGGCTCCACCGAGATCAGGATTTTACGATCCAACGCTTTTTCCCTGATCCGGTCGGTAATATCTTTCGCTACTTTGAAGTTTACGTCCGCATCGACCAGGGCACGGCGTACCTCCTTGGTGGTGGCGGCTACGTTAATATCCGAAATACGGTCCTTTCCTTTCAGCGTACGAAAGGCACCGTTGAGTTTATCCTGTAAGCTCTCAAACATGGGATGTCGCTAATGATCTACTGGTTGAATTTACAAAGTTACTAATAAATTAGTGACGGCGTGCAACCTTTCCGGGTACTCCGCCATCTTGTGAAAAAACTAAACGAATCTTTGCCATGAAGTACTATCCCAAAATCATCCTTTTGCTACTGATTCTCGGATCAGGCCTGGCTTCTTACGCCCAATTTTCGCCGGTGCGCGGCAATGGCGACGTCAAGACCCAGAACCGCTCCGTAGGTACCTTCACCGGCGTGCGGGTGGAGCGGGGCATCGACCTATACCTTTCGCAGGGAAATAATGAGAAAGTGACCGTGGAGGCCGACGAAAACTTGCTGGAGTATATCACTACGGACGTAAAAAACGGGACGCTGGTGATTTCGCACGAGCGCAATTTTATTAAATCAAAAAGCCTGAAGGTATACGTAACGATGCGCACGCTCCGGCGGCTGGAGGCGGGCGGCGGCTCGGATGTGTACTCCCAAACGGTACTTCGGGCCGATAAAATGTACTGCTCGGCCAGTGGCGGCAGCGACATCAAGCTGGAGTTGGATGTAAAAGACCTGACGGTATCTACCTCCGGCGGCTCCGACGCCATCCTGAAGGGCCTGGCCGGTACCGTGACGGTGTCTACCTCGGGCGGTAGCGACTTCAAAGGCAAAGACCTCCGCAGCGACAAAGTGGTGGTAGAGGCCAGCGGCGGCTCCGACGCCTACGTCTACGCCGACCTGGAGCTGGCGGCTCACGCCTCCGGCGGGGCCAGTGTGTACTACTACGGCAACCCCAAAAAAGTAAGCAAAAGTACCTCCGGCGGTGGTGACGTCACCAAGCGCTAGGGTACTTTACTATTTTCAAAAAGTGGAGCCAGAACGAAGTACCCTGCTTCGTTCTGGCTCCACTTTCTACTATATTAGAACAGCCACGCCAGCTGCACCAGCCCCCGCGACTTCGCTACCACGTGGCCGTCGGAGAGATTCTGGGCCAGAGGGCGCTGCGCGTTCAGGCCCAGAGTCCAGCGGTTGGCAAAAAGCGTGAGGCCCGCCGTGCCGTTGAGCAAAGTACCCCCGGTCTCAGTAAGCAGGGTGCCGTCTTGCTGGCCGTGCGCGCCGTATTCGCCGTAGAGCCCCACGCTAGGTACCAGCGAGAGTTTCCCCAGCTCAAAGGAGCGGAAGAAATCGGCCGTGCCGTACCACTGGTTGCCGAAGCGGTAGCCACGGTCGTTGGTGGTATTGAATTTCCGGGAAAGATTAACCGCCAGCCCCCAACCGGCGTAATTGAGATTATAAAAAGCATTCAGGATGAAATCGGTACTACCCGTGCCGGGCTGAAAGTTGGCATTGGCCACCGCCAGTGGGTCCTTCTCGTCGTAGCGGAAGCGGCCCGTGGGTAGTTTTACGCCACCACCCAGCAGCAGCGAGTGGTTGAAGCGCGTGGCTTCGTCGCGATCCATGAAGGTATTCAGCACATTGTAGTTGGCCAGGACGGTGGCGTCGCCCAGGGCGTTCTGCCGCTTTTCGTCGTAGGTCGTTTGCTGGCGGTCGGAGCGGAAGGGCAGAAACGCCAGTACCTGCACCCGCTTCACCGGAAAGAAGCGTCCGTAGAGCTCGGTGATCTGGAAGGTCTCCTCCGTGCGAAGTACCTCGCTAGCCGGATGCGTCACAAACCGCAGCTGCTGGTAGCGCACGCCCAGCATGGAGCGATGCGACTGCGGCAGCAGCCCGAAGTAGGCCCCGCTGTTGGCGCAGCCGCATACGTCGCAGGCGTGGGCCGGGAAGGTACCTAGGAGTAGAAAAAGTATAGCTAATTTTTTCATGGATCAATGGCTTGAAAATCGTTTGTCGGTCAGAAAATCGGTGTCCGTTAAGGTGCCTAGGAAAGCCACGAGCTGTGCTTTCTCCTGCGCCGTGAGCGGAATACCCCGTCGGCCGTTCTGTTGAAGCAGCGGGTCGAGGTTGGGCGTATCCTGCACGCCGCTGGCGTAGTGGTCCAGCACGGCCTCCAGGGTATAGAAGCGGCCGTCGTGCATGTAGGGGGCCGTAACGGCCACGTTGCGCAGGCTAGGTACCCGGAAGCGGTACTTGTCGGCGGGGTTGGCCGTGATCAGGTACCTGCCTTCGTCGGGGGTACCTTGGAGCGTGAGGCCGTTGTTGCGGTAGCTTTTATCCGTAAAGAGCTCTCCCGCGTGGCAGGAGGCGCAGTTTTGCTTAAAGAGCGCCAGGCCCGCCCGCTCTTCCTGCGTAAGTACCTCGCCCTCTTGGCGCACGTACTTATCGTAGCGGGAGTTGGCCGATACCAGCGTGAGCATAAACTGCGAAAGCGCCTTCAAAAAACGCTGGCTGGTGATTTCCTCGCTGCCAAAGGCTTTCTTGAAAAGCAGCGGGTAGCGCCTGGTCTGGCGTAGTTTTTCCAGCACGTTGCCGGTATTTTCGTCCATCTCCACCGGGTTCTCGATGGGCACGATGGGCACAAAGTCCAGGTCGCCCACGCCGCCATCCCAGAAAAATTCCGACTCCCAGGCCATGTTCTGGATGGGGAGCGAGTTGCGGGTACCTTTGCGGTTGTCGATGCCGTGGCTGACGTCGTGCCCGTGGTGCGTGAAGCCGTGGGGCTGGGTGTGGCACTCGGCGCAGGAGATCGTGAGATCGCGAGAGAGAATGGGGTCGTTAAAAAGTGCTTTGCCCAGCTCAAAACCATCTTGCGTGATGGGGTTGCGGCTGAAGTCATAGGTAGGCGCGGGGAAGTTGGCAGGTACTTCAAACGCCACTTTTGGCGCGGTACTTTCCGGTGCCGTGCAGCTCCCAAGGAGCCCGAGTAAAACCAGGTAATAACCGTATCGCATGGCCGTGGGTAGCCGGGCCGGAGGTAGGGAAAGTACCTGCTTCCGGCCCGCGCCTGGTTTAGTTATGTACGTGATCCACGCTGAACATCTGGACGTAGTTGTTGGCGATGGGCCCCGCCGCCGCCGGGCTGTGCACCGAGTGCGTTTGGGCCAGCCGCAGAGGGGTACTTCCGTCAAATACCTTGAGCAAATTCGCGATCAGGTGTACCGTAGGCTTTTTATTGGCACTGACTTTCAGTGCGTCCGTGATGGGGAGCGTGACGGTGCGTAGGTTATTAGGGGCCGGGCTGGTGTAGCCGCCGTAGCCGCCCACGTGGTATTGGAACGCCCGCTGACCGGCGGAGTTGAGCGGAGCGACCGGCGAGGTACCTTCCAGCTTCATGAAAATATAGCCCGAGTTCCACGACCAGTACATGCCATCGGTACCGTAGGAAGTAATGTCAAGTACCCCCGTGCGGGCGTCGATTTCCGAAGCGCTGCGGGCGCTATCGACCCCGATGGTGAAGGTAATGGCGTTGTAGTCGCCCAGGGGTACGTCTTTCAGCTCCGGCTCCCAGGTAGCGGCGTCGGCCTGGCGAATGAGAAAGTACTGGTCGGGGAATTGGATCACGCTGCCGTCGGCTTTGCGCAGGGCTACATTGCTGATGAAGTAGTTAAGCGTAGTGACGGTGAAAGCTTCGCCCCCGGCATTTTGGTAGGTAGTAGTACCCAGCGCCAGCTTTTGCGCGCCCACGCGGTTGTCGAACTCCAGAATTACGGAGCTGGTTTCACTAGGATCAACTTCTTTTGGATTACAGGCCAGCATGAGGGCCAAAAGAAAGAGAGCAGAAAGTATAGAATTGAAAATCGATTTCATACGGAAAAAGTATTTTTTAGAAGCTCACCGTACCGGAAAGCCCGGCGGCTCGGCGAAGCGTTTGTCTTTTAGAAAATCAGTGTCGGTCAGGGTTTTCAAAAAAGCAATGATCTTGGCTTTTTCGTCCGCCGTGAGCGGAATACCCAGGCTCCCGTCCGCCTGTTTAAAAATAGGATCCAGATTGGGCGTGTCTTGTACGCCGCTGGCGTAGTAGTCAAGTACCTGCTCCAGGGTCGTAAAGCGCCCGTCGTGCATGTAGGGTAGGGTAGCCTCCACGTTGCGCAGGCTCGGTACCCGGAACGTGAACCGGTCGGCGGGATTGCCCGTGACACGGAAGCGCCCCTCGTCCACCACCAGCTGCACCGTGGGTCGGCCGTCTACGTACACAACCTTGGTCCGTTCAAACTTGGGCAGGCCGTTGTTCCGAAAGCTCTGGTCGGTGAAGAGCTCGCCCGCGTGGCAGCCTTGGCAGCCTTTGGTCGCAAAAAGCGCCTTACCTTCCAGCTCCGCCGCCGTGAGGGTACCTCCACTTTCCTGCCGCACGTACTTGTCGTAGCGCGAATTGGCCGATACCAGCGTGAGCATAAATTGCGACAGCGCTTTTAGCATTTTTTCGGAGGTGATCTCTTCAGAGCCGTAGGCCGCTTTGAACAGCTTCGGGTAGTTGGCGCTGGCCCGCAGTTTTCGCAGTACGTTGTCCATGGTGTCGTCCATTTCGTCGGCGTGCTCGATGGGGAAAACCGGCTGCTCATCCAGGCTTTCAATCTCCCCATCCCACTGAAACCGCCGCAGCCAGGCCAGGTTTTGCAGGCCCAGGGCGTTGCGCAGGCCGGTACGGTCGTTGATGCCGTGGCTGAGGTCGTGCAGGTGGTGCGTGAAGCCAAAGTACTGGCGGTGGCACTCCCCGCAGGCAATGGTACTGTCGCGCGACAGGATACCGTCGTAGAACAGCGTTTTGCCCAGCGTGAAACCTTCTTCCGTAATCGGGTTTTGATCCAGCAGGTACACGGGAGCGGGGAAGTTGGCAGGTACTTCAAAAAGTACCTCGGGCTTCACCGGCTCAGGCTTTGTACGATCCTGACAAGCAAAAATCCACAGACAAATGAATAGCGTACCGTATTTCTTCATAGCACACAGCGAGGAAACGCGGATTGACCTACGAACACAAAAAAGGAGGCGATCCGGCCAAGAAGGATCCCGGGCCCATCAGGCTCGGGGCGGATGAAAGATGTCCGCGATAGGAGAACGAAAAAGGCTACCCTGGTAGTGCGGAGTAGCGGACTGTTTCTGAGGTAGTAGCAGATAGCTCGTGAAGCAAGGAAGTACCTCGGCGCAGTAGAGTACCAACTCGGGGAGTTTTTCGAGGCGTTCGGCCGTGCTCTTGCGTTCCTGTTCTTCGGCCGCTTGTAGTTTTTTGGCCAGGTAGCATTGCCCGTCGCAATGGAGCTGCGGTTGGTCACGGTTTTCGCAAAGTACCCTGGCAATGTATGCTTTGTTGACGTGGTAATAGGCTACCACGCCCCATTTGCTGAACAGCGAGACGTTCAGCACTACCAAAAGCAATAAGGCAAGGACGCGACGATACATGGCACAAAGGTACGGCAGAAACCCATTGCTATACCCGGTATGAGCGCTTTTTGTTCAGGATTTCGTGTTTGGTTCCGCCAAGTACCCTACTAATGATTTGGTTTTCAGCGTGCGTATAATCCAGTACAGCAGCAGCCCCACGGGGCCGAGCATAAAACAAAAAAACAGCGGGATGACAATGAACCCGTGCGGAATGGCATTTTCCTGGGCGTTGCGCAGTACCACGCTACCCGCCACCAAATCGAAGGCCAGGTAGTGAATCCAGCCCGCCAGCATCACGCCGTCGCCGCCGTTCTGGAAGAGGTTCTTCACCCCCGCCAAGGTACCAAAGGCCGCAAAATCTACCGGACCGCCGCTAAACAGGTAGCAGATGTAGAGTACCCCCAGCACCACCGGGATCAGGTACGACTGCACGAGCCAGCGGGTCACTTTCCAGCGCGGAGCCACGAGCATCAGGAGCCATTGGGATAGTACCAGGTTTGTGGCGATTTGAAAAACGAGATCGGGGGTCATGTGAGTAGTAAGGTCGGAAAGGGGTTGAACCACCGAAAGATAGCCAAAAAAGCAATACCAACGTAGCTCGTCCTAGCGTAGGCGGTAGTGCAGCTGCAGGGTACTTCCGCCCGACAAAATCGAATTATACTGATTAGGAGCGTAGCCTACGCCGGGGTAGTAGTAGGGTTGTACATCACCTGCCATACGAAACACCAGCGTACCCCGAAATACCCAGCGGAGCAGCCAGCGGTCGGAAAGGTAGAAGTTACGCGTGAGGCTGAGCTCCGCGCCAAAGCCCAGGTTGTTCCGTTCATCGTAGTCAGCTACGTAGTCGCCAAAGGTTCTTCCCGGAAAATGGTAGGTACCCCTGTTGGTGACTGACGCTACCACCCCCGCCACGCCAAAGTACCCGTAGCCCCGCTGGCCGGTGATGTCCCACTCGGTGCCGCCTTTCAGGTACCAGCCGTGTAGTTCCTGCCGGGCAATGTGGTTCAGTCGCTCCAGAATGGCTCCCTGGGTGTAGCCCACCAGAAACTGCGCGTAGTGGCCCCGGTGTGTCCGGTGCCGGGTTATGGCTTCGACGATGAATGCTTCCTGGAGGTAGTAACGCTTACCGAGTAGCAACGGCGGAATATTTTTGAATACATCCAAACCGATCGAGGCGTCGCGCCGGAATGGCTTGGCGGAGAGGGTATCGGGTAAAGTACCCTGACCAAGGCAGAAGTGGGCCGCCAACGATAGTACCAGCAGCCGGGCTATTCCGAAAAATCGTTTGGAGGAATACATGGGCTTAAGCTTAGTTATTTATCGTAGATGGTTACTACAACACCCTGTGGTCGGTCTGCGTAGTTTCTGTATTCGCCCACGTATGACCCATACTTAATCCATACCTCTTCAAAGGTGGTGTATTTCCCTTTGAAAATAGTTTGAAAATCGGAATTGGAATAACGCTCTTCGGGCGGGGCTACATCTACTACAAAGCCGCAACCCTTTTCGTCGTAAAACAGCCGCCGGTAACGGATCGTGAGGGTATCGACCCGAGTCTCGGAAACGAAAAGGTAGGTCGTGCTGTCTGCTAGGAGCGACAAGGGAAGCTGATAGCTGTAATGGTCTGAATCGATGCGTCGGAACACCGAATCGTTCACGGCGCCCAGAGCTGTAATGGACTGAAAGGTTCTACGCCCGATGTGTTGTACCGAGACCATAGGCTCGGCCTGGGGGCCGCATTCTTTGCAACTGCTCAGAGCCAGGCTCAGTCCGGCGAACAAAAGGATTACTTTGTACATGGTATGTTTCACTACAAGCGAGGGGGGCGAGAGGTTAGTACAGGAATAAAACGAGCAAAATTGAGCGCTGAACAAAATAGCAAATGGGGTACTTTGAAAAAACGGTTCTTATAGTCCTCTCAAGAACTTTCGGCCAGGTACCCCTAGCGTAGGCGGTAGTGCAGCTGTAGGGTACTTCCGTAGGAAAACAACCGCCGATACATACCAAGTGTATACCCCGCGCCGGGATAATAATGGGGGCGTAGCTCGCCCTGCGTGCGCCGAAGTACCGTACCCCGAAACAGCCAGCGTAGCATCCAGCGGTCGGAGAGGTAGAAGTTGCGCGCCAGGGTGAACTCCCCGCCCCAGGCCAGGTTGCCGCGCTCCCGAAACGGCCCCTCGTAGTCGCCGAAGGTGCGGCCCGGTATGCGGAACGTACCCCGGTAGGAAGCCCCCGCCACCACCGCCGACAGGCCAAAGTACCCGTAGCCCCGCCGACGCGTAATGTCCCAGTCGGGCCCGGCTTTGAGGTACCAGCCCTGCACCTGCTGCCGGGCTATGGTCTCGGAGGGCTCGATAGAGGTACCCCGCACGTAGCCGAGCAGCAGCTGGTTGTAGTGGCCGCGCCGCGTGCGGTGCCGCAGCACGGGCTCAATGATGGCCGCATTCGTGATGAAGTAGTACTTACCCAGTACCACGCTGGGTACGCTTTTGAACACGTCCAGGCCCAGGGATAGCTGGTGGAGGTAGGGGCGTTGCGCTACCGTGTCTGGCGTAGGGGTACTTTGGCCCGCACAGAGGTGGATGCTAAGGCCGCAAAGGAGCAGCGGGATTAGTCCAAAAGTTCGTAGAGAAGAGGGCATGGATTTAGGTTAAAAATCTTTGATGGATACTTTAGGGTAGTAGTCATAGAATTCTACCGTGACCTCTTTGAAAGTAGAGGAATGTACTTGCTTAGCCCAATTTGCTCGGATCTTGGCTACAAAATCACAGCCACGCTTAGGATAAAAGTACCGCTGGTAGTGAATGGTGAGGGTATCGACCCGTGTATCGGAAAAGAAAAGGTAAGTGGTGCTGTCGGCCAGGAGTGATAAAGGAAAGCTGTAGGAAGTTCGGTGATAGCTACTATCCGAACCAGGCTTGGGCGCTGGTAAAGGCTCAAACGCCGTCAGGTCGCGGGCACCCAGGGCTGATACCGATCGGAAGGTCTTCGGGCCGCTGTACTCAATATGGACCAGGGGCTCTTCCTGCCAACCACAGTCGCGAAAACAGCCGGATAGCGCCAGGCTCAGCAGAGCCAGTAGTAAAATAGGTTTGGGCATGGTGTGTCAAATGGAGGGACAAAAAACAAGGTTCCCGCTAAAATACCTAGGCGAATACTTTTCAGCAAATCTTTTTTAGAAATCTACGCTAAAAAAGAAAACGAGCCAGGGTACCTGGCTAAGCCCCAACTACCCCTTCAGAATGGCCCGACGCAGGAAAGCCCCCATGAAGCTACCAGCCAGGGTAGGAAAAATGGCGAGGTAGGTGGTAAAATCAGCGATGTCGGGACGGGTAGGTACCAGCCACTCGGTCGAGAGCAGCAGCAGATAAAGCAACACAATCGTAAGTACCTGGAGCGTGGCCAGTACCCAGCCGCGCTGCGGTTGCAGCCAGCCCAGCCCGAAACTAAAGACGACGTTGAGCAAGAACGGCATATGGACCGTTTCGCTCTTGAAATTGAGCACGGTAAGCACCACCCCACTCAGCAGCGCGAGGGGTAGTTGGCGGAGAAGACTGGGCGTGAAGATCGAATTCATACTTTATGAAACGAGGGTTAGCGAACAAAGTTTGTAAAAGTACCCCTTTGCGCCCGGTTTTTACTATTTTTGTTCATTTCCAAAAGGTACTTACCACATGGCAGCCCAGCCCCAAACCTACCTTACCGAAGAAGACTACCTCCAGCAGGAAGCCCAGGCCGAGTACCGGTCGGAGTACTTCCGGGGAGAGGTATTCATGATGGCGGGCGGTACGCCCAATCACAACCGCATCAAGGAGAATGCGTCTGGAGAGATTCATGCCCTTCTCAAAAAGCGAAAATCCTGTCGGAGTTATTCGAGCGATCAGCGTGTGTACATCCCTGCCAACGGCCTCTATACCTACCCCGACCTCGTGGTGGTGTGCGGGCCCAACCGCTACGCCGAAAAGGATAAAAATACCCTTACCAACCCCACACTCATCGTGGAGGTACTTTCGGAAAGTACTGCGGCCTACGACCGGGGTACCAAGTTCCGCCTCTACCGCGACCTGCCCAGCCTCCAGGAGTACGTGCTCCTGAACTCCCTGGCCATCGGGGCAGAAGTGTTTCGCCGCACGCCCGATGATCATTGGCTCCTGGCCGACGAAGCCTACGCACTCACGGGCTCCCTCTACCTACAGTCGCTGGAAGCCAGCCTGGCACTGGCCGATCTCTACGAAGGAACCGACGAAGTACCCGAAATCAGTGTTTCCTCGAAGTCGTAAATTCCCTATCTTTGGCTTTTAAACAATAAGCCGGACGCAAGTCCGTTTATTGTCAAATGTTATTTGCCAATAAAAATCTCCCATTCATTCACGTATAATCATTCACTTTTTCTAGTTCCTCTTATGATGCTTCTGCAAGCACTTACCGACACGACCCTGGTGGCTCCCGCTGCCAACGAAGGCCTATCCGTTATAGATTTACTCATGAAAGGGGGCTGGGTAATGCTTCCCCTCGGGTTTCTGTTTCTGGTTACCGTGTTTATAATCATCGAGCGCTACCTGGGTATCAAAGCCAACGCCAAAATTGAGCAGGGATTTGTGGATAACGTGAAGGATTTCATCCAGCAGGGCAACCTCAAAGCCGCCGAGTCGCTTTGCCGCAACCAGCGCAACGCCGTCGGGCGCATTTTGGAGCGCGCCACGAGCCGGATCGGGTACCCCATCAAAGACATCGAGACGACCATCGAAAACGCCAGCCAGATCGAAATGCAGCGCATGGAAGGCAACTTGCCGTACCTGGGGGTCATCGCCGGGATCGCGCCCATGCTCGGGTTTGTGGGTACCATCGCCGGGATCATCCGGATCTTCTACGACATCTCCATCTCCAACGACTTCAACATCAGCACCATTTCGGGCGGTATGTACGAAAAAATGATTACCTCCGGCTCGGGTCTGATCATCGGGCTCATTGCCTATGCGGGCTACCACATGCTCAACATGCAGATCGACCGCTTTGCGCTCAAAATTCAGATGGCCGCTTCGGACTACCTGGACGTGCTGCAAAAGCCCGTTGCGTCTCGCTAGGTAGGAGTAGCGTAAAAGGTTCCCTCAAGTTTATACACGTATAACGCTAGTCATACCATGAAGATACGTCGGAAGAGTCGGTTTGCCCCGGAGGTATTCACGCACTCGCTCAACGATATTATGTTTTTCTTGCTGCTGTTCTTTTTGATCATCTCCACGATGTCCAATCCGAACGTCATCAAGCTGATGCTTCCCAAGTCCTCTACCGCGCAGCAGGTTTATAAAAAGCAGGTTACGCTGTCGGTGGATGCCGAACGCAACTACTTCATCGACAAGCAGCAAATCCCGGCCGATAACCTCGAAACCGAGCTGCAGACGATCTTTGCCAACGCCGACGAACGCACCATAGTACTTCGGGTGGACAAAGAACTACCCGTGCAGGGCCTGGTGGACGTGCTGGAAGTAGGTGCCCGGCTGGACATCAAAATGGTGATGGCCACGGCCAAGTAAGCACCTCTTTACACAAAAAAAATCCCCGCTACTCGACGAGCTGCGGGGATTTTTTTTGTGTAAATTTCCATCAGAATAGTGACTTCGCCCGAAGGTTATTTTTTAGATTCTCTCTGTATAACCTGGTAATCCTGCAAGACCATTTTTAGGCTGGAAAGTACCAGCTCGGGGTCATCATGGTGCACAAAATGCCCCGCGTCTCCGCTGTATAAGAACATCCCCTTGTCGACAGACTGCACCACGTCGATCCAGCGGGCTATTCGGTGCCGGGTTTTTGATCTAAAAATGGCTTCATTCTCCGGAGTCTTTAGGGCTGGGGGTGCGTCAAATCGCCCACCCGTAATGATATGGACGGGAATATTCGGAAGCGGGCTTCCCTTGAGTTCTTTAAATTCCGATTCCCGTAATTCACCCAGTACTCTACCCTCCTCACGAATGGCTCTTGGCGCATCCTTGTTTCGGTTGGCCAAGCCAGCGGCGAGCTCTGCAATTGTCCGGTCAATTTTCTCATCGTCCCATCCCAGCGCTGTGTAGTAGTCGCGTTGGTTTTGGTTGGTTTCGGTGAAATCAGCCGGATCAATGATGACGAGCCCGGCTAGTAGTTGGGGGTAGTACACAGCAAAGCCCCGGACGTAAAGCCCACCCAGGGAATGCCCCACGAGCACATAGGGAGGCTTTATGTGGAGATGATTCAATAGCCTGACCAACCGATCCGAAACATGTTTGATGGTCGGTGCCTGATCATCGGGCTCGGAGGCACCAATGCCCGGCCGGTCGTAGATAACCAAGGGAGCCAGGGCCGCAGCTCCTTGTACCATTCGGTCCCAGTGGCCCATGGGCGTTCCGTAGCCGCTTTCAAACACCAATACCGGCTGACCTTCCTGGCGCGCGTCCATGCCGACGACGTTCACCGCCATAGCCGTACTGTCGATCGTGACGAATCGGGTTTGCGAAAAAGCCTGGAGGCTTACGAAGCTCGCCAGGGTAAGCACGGCTAATTTCATCTTTATCAACGATTAACGAGGAGAGCTTAGGAAGAAAAGAGAGGTACTTTACTTTTTGCCTTTCTTCGTGCTAATAAGCACTACTCCATTTTTGCCTTTTTTACCATACATAGGGGAGTGGTCCCCTTTTTTAATCTCTATACTATGAATAGTATCCGGAGGTAGATCCAAAAAGGTTTTCTGGTCCACCGGTACATTATCCAACAGATACAGGGGCTGATACTCTTTATCACCAATAAACTGGATGGATTCTAACGAATCGTCAGCAGGTACCTTGAGTATACCTAAGTTGGCCTTTTTAAAAGGAACAGAATACCGGTACTCCGACTCGTCGACGGGCTTGCCCTTGGCCGTAGCATCCATATCGACGGCGTCTTCAAACCGGAATTTAGGCAGTACCAGGCCCGTCCGTTTTTCTTTATCTTCCTTCGGAGCTTCCAGCGGGGCTTTCAGCGGGACTTCGTCTTTTTCTAACATAAACTGAATCGGTAGCTGGTACAGCATCGCCACGGGACGGCCGTTTTGCCGGGCGGGTTTCCACCTGGGCATACTCAGCACCACGCGCAGGGCCTCTTCGTCGATCCCCGCGCCCAGCCCGTTCACGATTTTAGGCTCACGAATAGCTCCCTCCTCACTCACCAGGAAGCTCACCAGTACCCGCCCCTGCACCTCCTTACGGCTGGCTTCGGTGGGGTACATGATGTTCCGGGCCAGGTACTTGTAGAGCTCACTTGTCCCACCGGGAAACTCGGGCATTTGCTCCACGATGGTGAAAGTACCTTCCGGGGTCGTTGCCCGCGCCGTGTCGGTAGAGGCCGGTTTTATAGAGCCATATCCTACTACTACGACCTCCTCCAGCGACTGTTTCTGGCGCAGAAGCCGGGCATTGATCGTTTGATTTTTCTCCGTGATGCGAATCTCTTGCGGCTGGTACCCCACAAAGCTAATGACGATTGTGCTGTTGAGCGGTACATCTTTCAGCTCAAAAGTACCCTGCTGGTTGGTGGTGGTACCCGCAGTGGTACCTTTGGCTATGATCGCGGCGCTCGGTAGCGGCTGGCCGTCTTGATTAGTGACAGTACCGGTTACGGTGGTTTTTTCTTCGGAAGCCGTGAGGAGGGCCAGGGGTTCTTCCAGGAAGGTTTCCAGGCGCTCACTCAGAGAGGTACTTGCGTCTGACAAAGTACCTTTGGGTACGTACTTGCCTTTTTCGATGGCGGTAATGAGCCGCTGGCGGGCGGCGGTGAGCATCAGCACCAGCCCGATCAGCGGCACAACGGCCAGGTACCTACCCAGCGTCCAGGGCGAATTTCTGTTTTTATACAACATCTTGATCCGTTGTTTTAAGAGTGATGAAGTGAAAAAGTGATTGGTGAGCGTAGCCAGCGGCGCACCCAGCGCGTAGGAAACCAAAAACGCGGCGTAGCGATCCCGCTCGGGCGCTTCCTCGTCGGCCAGGTACTCGTGTACCTGTTGGAGGGAATTTTTGTAAAAAATAAGCACAGGGTTGAACCAGAAAAGTACCCGAAGTACCTCCACGAGCAGGATGTCGAAGCTATGGCGCTGCTGTACGTGCACCAGCTCGTGGCGCAGAATGGCGTCGAAGTGTTGCTCGTAGTCGCTGCGGCTCACAACTACCCACTTCCAGAACGAGAACGAACCTACCTCGTCAGTATTCATCAGGACCAGGGTACATTCGTCGAGCTCGATGGTTTCGCCCTGGTGGAGGTAGTTAAAGAGATCGCGTAGGTAGTTGTAGAGCCGCCCGGCCATCAGGAGCACGCCCAGGCCGTACACCACCCACAGGAACTGGCTCCAATGGGTCGTTTGGGCAGCCGTGTACACCACGGCCTCCGGCGCTACCACCACCACGGGTACTTTGGCTACGGCGTAGACGGCCGTGGGCATCACGGGTATGCGCTCGGGGTACTTGATCAGCGGCAGCACAAAGGCCAGCAGCAGCGCGCCGAGCAGGTAGGTGCGGTTCCAGCGGAAGAAGGTGTGCTGGCGCAGCAGGAACCAGTAGCAGGCGTAGAGCAGTACCCAGTACAGGCTCACTTTCCCGAGATAGATGAATGCTTCCATGGTGAACCCTAGTTAGTCCGAAGTTCTCCTAGCTGGAAGGTAATCGGTAGGTTAAACCGCACGTTTTTTGCCTGGCCATCCTGCGAGCCGGGCTTCCAGTGCGGCATGGTTGATACGAGACGGATTGCTTCTTCGTCCATACCGAAGCCGAGGCCTTTCTGGACCTGGATGTCCCGGATCTGGCCATCGGCACCCACTACGAATCGTAAAAAGACTTTTCCTTCCACCTGCGCATCAATGGCCCTTTGGGGGTACTTTAAATGCTGCTTGACATAGGAATACATGGCCTTTACGCCGCCCGGAAACTCGGGATGCTTTTCGATTACGGTGAAAATACTATCCCGACCGGCCACGGCTTTTAGGGCGGGATCTTGGGTACTTCGCGCTTCGGCCTCCGTTTGCTTGTGGAGGGTAATCGAAATCGCCGCATTTTTTACTTCGTTTTCCAGCAAAGGGATCGTCATGGAGCGGTACCCCTCAAACCCGATGACCAGCTTTCCCCGGCTAGGCGCTCTAAGCTTAAATTTCCCTTCGGCATTCGTCAGGGTTTCGATGTCCTGCCCTTCTACCCGAATGAGCGCAGCTGGGAAGGGGTCTCCGTCCGGGAAGAGTACCATACCTTCTACCTCCGTGAGTTGCCCGAGGTCGGGCTGATCGTTGGTCTTGAGCTCGCGCTCGCAGCTCGTCATGAAGAGCAGCCCTGACGCGATGAAGAGTACAGCAGCGAGGTACTTACCCAGTGTCTTGTATGAATGTCGAGTGGTATGCGGCATGGTGATTCGCGTTTAAGGGTGGTAAATAAGGTGTTACAAAGCATGGGATCTGACAGCGGGTGGCCTACTCCTCGCTGGTCTTCGTATGCTCCGCCAGCTCAAAGGTGATCGGTAGGTTAAACTTCACGTTGACCGGCCTTCCGCTCTGGGCGCCGGGTACCCAGCGGGGCATCGCTTTGATCAACCGGATCGACTCTTCGTCCATACCAAAGCCGAGTCCTTTCAGGATCTGGATGTCTTTGATATCACCCTCGGTGGTTACGATGAAGGTCAGGAATACCTTCCCTTCTACAAAGGCGCGCTGAGCGGGCACCGGGTACTTGAGTTCACGCCTGATGAAGTCGTACATGGCTCGCGCCCCGCCGGGAAATTCCGGCTGTTTCTCCACGACGGTGAAGATACGTTCGGGGGTATCTAAGGCCGGCTCAGGCAGGGTAAGCGGCGCTTCGGACTGGCTCACGACCACCGGTGGCTTGAAGGTTCTGGGAGTACCTTCCTCTTCTTCGGGAAGCATGAAGCGAGCGGACATTCTTTTTTGACCCACTACTTTCACGGAGGTACCTTGATACCCCACAAATTCCACGTCAAGCTCACTTCCTTTGGGGGCGCTGAGCTTGAATTTTCCTTCTCCATTGGTAGTGGTACCTTTGGTCGTGCCTTTTATTATTATACTAACGCCCGGCAAAGCAACATTTTCGTTATCCACCACGAGTCCTTCCACCAGGATGTCTTCTTGGGAATCTGAGGCTACCACTTCCGGGAGGTCGGTGGTAGGTACTTCGCGCTCGCAACCGGCTACCAGTACCGCCACCAGACCAATGAGCAGCGCCACCGCCCCGTACTTACCCAGCGACCAGCGGGAGTTGCGCTGCCGGTAGAGCATCTTGATGCGCTCCTTGAGCAGCGAAGCGTTGAAGAAATGGTTGGTCAAAGCCGCCACGGGGGTACCTAGCGCGTACGACACCAGAAACTCGGCGTAGCGATCGCGCTCGGGCGCTTCTTCGTCGGCCAGGTACTCGTGTACTTGCTGGAGGGAATTTTTGTAAAAAATAAGAATGGGGTTGAACCAGAAAAGGACCCGAAGTACCTCCACGAGCAGGATATCAAAGCTATGGCGCTGCTGTACGTGCACCAGCTCGTGGCGCAGGATGGCGTCGAAGTGCTGCTCGTAGTCGGTACGGCTGACGACCACCCACTTTAGAAAGGAGAAAGAACCCACGCGGTCGGAATCCATCAGCACCAGGGTACATTCATCCAGCTCAATGGTTTCTCCCTGGCGAATGAAACTAAAAAGTTCTAGCAGGTAGTGGTAGAGCCGGTAGGCCATGACCAAGGCTCCGCTCAGGTAGAGGAGCGCCAGGAGCTTGAGCCAGGGAAAGGGTGCGGTAGGTACCTGGGCGGAAATCACCAAGGGCGCAGCCGTGACCTCGTAGACCACCGGCAGCGGCGGAGCCGAGGCGGGGTACACTACCAGCGGCAGCACGAAGGCCAGCAGCAGCGCGCCCAGCAGGTAGGCGCGGTTCCAACGGAAGAAGGTGTGGTGGCGCAGCAAGAGCCAGTAGCAGGCGTAGAGCAGTACCCAGTACAGGCTCACTTTGCCGAGGTAGACGAGCGCTTCCATGTCTCTAATTTTTCTTGGTGGTGATCAGGATGACTCCGTTTTTCCCCTGCTCGCCGTAGATGTCGGTGGCGGATTTGTTTTTCAGTACATTGATGCTCTTGATGTCGTTGGGCTGTACTTTGTCCTGAAGGTTCACATTCTTCTCCTGCTTCACGCCGTCGATGATGAAGAGCGGTTGATTGGGACTATTCGAATTCCAGATGTCTAATTTCGCCTCCTGGTTGGCCGGTTGGTTAATGGGCGAGTCAGGATTCAACGAAAAGCCAATGGGTAGGTTGAACCGCACGTTGACGGGCTGTCCGCCTTCCGAGCCGGGCTTCCAGCGCGGCATGGTAGATACGACGCGCACGGCCTCCTCGTCGAGGCCGAAGCCCCGTCCCTTCAGGATTTTAATATCCTTGATTTCGCCCTGATCCGTCACCACGAAGTTCACGAACACCTTACCCTCTACCGAAGCCCGCGCGGCGGCATCGGGGTACTTGATGTTATTGCTCAGGTACTTGTACATTTCGGTGGTTCCTCCGGGAAATTCCGGCTGTTTTTCCACCACCCCAAAGATGGGCTTGCCGTCGGCCGTGGCAGCGGGCTGAACGATCACCCGCACCGTATCGGCGTTCAGCGAGGAAATGGTGTGGGTACTTGGCTTCACGTCTACCGAGCCCGCCTTGCCGTCGGAGAGCGTGACTTCGTAGCGCATGGCTTTTTTGGCCAGTACCTGGAGCGACACAGGTTTGTGGCCCACAAAGGAAATTTCTAATTCGCCACCCGCGGGAGCGTTGAACTGGAACCGGCCCGCCGCGTCGGTGGTAGTACCGCTCTGGCCATCTTTTAGGACAATGGACGCGCCGGGTAGGGGCGCTCCGTTGGGGCCGGTTACGATACCTTCAATCGGTACCGCTTGCCCGGCGGGTACTTCCTGGGTGGGGCGCTGGTTTTGGGTACTGATAAGGCCTTCGCGCTCGCAGCCCGCGGCCACTATCGCTACCAGACCAATCAGCAGCGCCACCGCGCCGTACTTGCCCAGCGACCAGCGCGAGTTGCGGGCTTTGTAGAGCATCTTGATGCGCTCCTTGAGCAGCGAGGCGTTGAAGAAGTGGTTGGTCAACACCGCCACGGGGGTACCTAGCGCGTACGACACCAGAAACTCGGCGTAGCGATCGCGCTCGGGGGCTTCTTCGTCGGCCAGGTACTCGTGTACCTGCTGGAGGGAGTTTTTATAAAAGATAAGTACGGGGTTGAACCAGAAAAGAACCCGAAGTACCTCCACGAGCAGGATGTCGAAGCTGTGGCGCTGCTGCACGTGCACGAGCTCGTGGCGCAGGATGGCGTCGAAGTGCTGCTCGTAGTCGGTACGGCTGACGACCACCCACTTTAGAAAGGAGAAAGAACCCACGCGGTCGGAATCCATCAGGACCAGGGTACATTCGTCCAGCTCGATGGTTTCTCCCTGGCGAATGAACACGACGAGCTGACGCAGGTACCCGGCTAGTTTTACCAGCATCACGCCCACGCCCGCCGCGTAGAGCAGCGCCAGGAGCTTGAGCCACGGAAAGGGTGCGGTAGGTACCTGGGCCGATACGACTACCGTGGTGGCCGTGACTTCGTAGACTACCGGCAGGGGCGGGGCCGAGGCGGGGTACACCACCAGCGGCAGCACAAAGGCCAGCAACAGCGCGCCCAGCAGGTAGGCGCGGTTCCAGCGGAAGAAGGTGTGCTGGCGCAGCAGCAGCCAGTAACAAGCGTAGAGCAGTACCCAGTACAGGCTCACCTTGCCAATATAGGTAAGTAGTTCCATGATTTTCAGGTAGGTTTAGGTAAAAAAAATGGTATGAATACAGGTCGGAACGCGTAGCGGCTTGCTACTCGCTGTCTTTCTGGTTTTGCATCATCTTGATGATCTCATCCAGGTCCTTGGTGTTCAGATCGTGGTCTTTTACAAAGAAGGAAACGAGCTTGGGCAGCGAGCTGTCAAAGTAGTTGCTGAGCAGCTGATTCATTTCGAAGCGTTTGTATTCCACCTCGGTGATCAGGGGGTAGTATTCGTGGGTTTTGCCGTAAGCCGTGTAGCCCACCACGCCCTTCTTTTCCAGAATCCGGATGATGGTCGAAACGGTATTGTAGGCGGGCTTGGGCTCGGGCATCTCGGCCAGTACGTCCTTGACAAAGCCTTTTCCCAATTGCCAGAGAATACGCATGATTTCTTCTTCGGCCCGAGTTAGGGATCTCATTTCCATATTTATACGCTATTTTGGGTATACTGAATGAATTTTAATTCAAAGATAATACTATTTAATTAGTTTCAAAACTATTTTGTTAGTTATTTCGTATGTGTTAAATAAAAAGCACCGCCAGGTACCTGGTGGCGCTTTTTATTTTTAATATATAAAAAAGGAAGCGGGAAGAATTACTCCACCACGTTTAGCTTCAGGGCGTTGGTTTTGCGGTGCTTGGAAACCGGCATACTCAGCGTGTTGATGAAGATGTCGCCCTTGGATAGCTCGCCCTTTTCGATCAGAATCCGCTTGATGTCGTCGATGAGCTCGTCGGTCGATACATTATCGTCGCGGTCGTAGAAGAATACCTTCGTGCCCCAGTAGAGGCCCAGCGTATTCATGAGCTCGCGGTTGGAGGTAAAGATCAGCAGGTTGGCTTTGGGGCGGTGGTGCGACAGCCGGAACGACGTGTAGCCCGAGCGCGTGATGCCGATCAGCGCCTTGGCCTTGGTGTCGCGGGCCAGGCGGCAGGCGCTCATCACCACGTTGTCGTTGAGCTGATCCGCGCCGGGGTTTTCGTTCACGAAAGCGTGGTACTTGAAGTAAATCTTGTCCGTATTGGCCTCCACACGCTCGATGGTGCGCGTCATGTTTTCGACCGCCAGCAGGGGGTACTTGCCCGAGGCCGTTTCGGCGCTCAGCATCACGGCATCCGCGCCGTCCAGTACCGAGTTGGCCACGTCATTGACTTCCGCGCGGGTAGGGCGGGGGCTGTCGATCATGCTTTCGAGCATCTGCGTAGCCACAATAACCGGCTTGCCCGCTTTATTGCATTTCTCCACGATTAGCTTCTGGATCATAGGTACCTCCTCGGCGGGAAGCTCCACGCCCAGGTCACCGCGGGCCACCATCACGGCGTCCGTAGCGGCGATGATCTCGTCCAGGTTGTCAATCGCCTCGGGTTTTTCGAGCTTCGCCACCACGCGGGTATTTTTGCCCTTGCGGCGGATGTAATCCTTCACTTTCTCGATGTCCATTGCCTCCCGCACAAACGACAGCGCGATCCACTCCACGTTGTGCTCCAGGCCAAAGTCCAGGTCTTCGTAGTCTTTATCCGTAACCGACGGCATGGATACCCGCGTGTTGGGTAGGTTCACGCCTTTCTTGGACTTCAGGTACCCGCCGTACACCACCTCCGTGATCACGTCGGAGCCTTCAATGTCCACCACCTTGACTTCCAGCTTGCCGTCGTCCATCAGGATGCGGTCGCCCACGTGTACGTCGTTGTACATGCCGTCGTAGGGGGTACTTACGCGCTCGGCGGTACCTAGTACTTCGGTGTTGCTCAGGATCAGCCGGTTCCCGGCTTCGATCAGCACGCCGTCTTTGCCTTCTACGTTTCCGATCCGGATTTTGGGTCCTTGCAAATCCTGAAGAATGCAGAGGTTCAGGCCGTGTTCTTCGTTTATTTCCCGAATCCGGGTGAGTCGTTCGAGGTGATCCTGGTGAGTACCGTGTGAAAAGTTAAGCCGAAATACATTTACGCCGGCTTTGGCCAACGCCAGCAGCGTTTCCTTGCTTTCAGAAGCGGGTCCTACGGTAGCAACAATTTTGGTTTTTTTGGAAGACATAGGTGATTTAATAAGTAAATAGCAGATTACAACTAGCTTAGCCAGGGCATTACGTGCAGTCAACGTCGATCACGACCTGGATGTTTTTCAAGGTTTTGTCGGTCAGAATATCCGTGACTTTTTCTTGAATGAATGTCTTTGCGGCCTTAAAATTAATCTTTTCTCGCTCAAGTTTGATGAGAATATCAAACAAAAACTGATTCCGGACCCGCTCGACCAGCGGCGGCTCGGGTCCAAGTACCCGGCTTCGGCCCATCTCGGCGATGAGTTTGTCGGCCAGCTGCGTAGCCGCGCGGCGCGAGGTTTCGTCGTCGGTATGCTTCACGGTGAGCTTGATGAGCCGCGTAAAAGGCGGGTAGTTATACTGTTGGCGTTCCGTTATTTCGGCTTCGTACATGCCCAGGTAGTCGTTTTGTACCACCCGCTGCAAAAGTACCTGGCTGGGGTTGGCGGTTTGGATAAGTACCTTGCCGGGCCTGCCCGCGCGGCGGCCCGCCCGGCCACTCACCTGGGTGAGCATCTGGAACGCCCGCTCCGAAGCCCGAAACTCCGGGAAGTTGATCATGCGGTCGGCGTCGAAAATTCCCACCACGCTCACGTTGCCGAAGTCCAGGCCCTTGCTGATCATCTGGGTACCTACCAGAATGTCAATCTGCTCGGTTTCAAACTCCTGGATAATCTGCTGGTAGGCATTCTTGGCGCGGGTGGTATCCAGGTCCATGCGCTGAATGCGCGCCTGCGGAAAGTGCAGCTGCAGCTCGTCTTCGATTTTCTCGGTGCCGAAGCCGATGGTCCTGACCTTCGTGGAGCCGCAGGCGGGGCAGGTGCGGGGTACTTCTTCCTTGTGGCCGCAGTAGTGGCAGCGCAGCTCGGCGGCCCGCATGTGGTAGGTCAGGCTCACGTCGCAGTTATTGCAGCCCGCAATCCAGCTGCACTCTTCGCACTGGATGTAGGGCGAATAGCCGCGCCGGTTCTGAAACAGGATCGTTTGCTCGCTATTTTGTAAATTATAGCTGAGGTACTCCATCAGTACCGACGAAAACTCGTTCTTCATCTTGCGCTGTTTTTTTTCCAGCTTGGTATCAATCAGCAGGAATTCGGGCAGGGCGGCCTCGCCAAAGCGCTGCAGCATCTCCACCAGTCCGTAGCGGCCGTTGCGGGCGTGGTAGTAGCTTTCCAGCGAGGGCGTGGCCGAGCCCAGCAGGGTTTTGCCCCCATGCAGGTAGGCCATCATCACGGCCACGTCGCGGGCGTGGTAGCGGGGGGCGGGGTCGTACTGCTTGTAGGAGGTTTCGTGCTCTTCGTCCACGATGATGAGGCCCAGGCTGTCGAAGGGCAAAAACACCGCCGAGCGCACACCCACCACAAACTGGTACTTGCCCTCGATGATACCCTTCCAGACCTCCACGCGCTCATTGTCCGAAAACTTGGAGTGGTAAATCCCCATGCGGTCGCCGAATACTTTGCGCAGCCGCACCACGATCTGCGTCGTGAGGGCTATTTCGGGCAGCAGGTAAAGTACCTGCGTGCCGCTGTCGAGCGCCTGCTGGATGAGGTTGATGTACACTTCGGTCTTGCCGCTGCCCGTAATACCGTGCAGCAGCACCACCTCTTTTTCCTGAAAGTACGTCTGGATCTGCCGGACGGCCAGCTGCTGCGACTCCGTGAGCTTGATTTCTACGGCGGGCGCGGCGGGCAGGTCGGCAAAGCGCGACACCACTACCTCGAAAGTCTCGAAAATTCCTTTCTTGAGTAATGTTTGCAAAGACGAATCCGACAGGCCGTCGTCCTGCGAATAGACGCTCTTGTCGAGGCCGTTTTGGTTCAGGTCGGGGTTGTTCTGTACGGGTACGTAGCTCAGGTACCTTAGCAAAATCTCCTGTTGCTTGGGGTACTTTTCCAGCGCCACCATCAGCGCATTCACGGCCTCGCGCGAGGCGTACTCGCTCGCCAGCCGTACCTTTCGCACGATCTTGGGCTTGTACTTTTCCCGTACTTCTTCGAAAAGAATTACCGCACGCTTGCCCACCAGCGACTTGATGATCCCCGTCACGTTGGTTTGCTCCACCAACCGGGCTATTTCCTCGTACGACAGCGCCTGGTGCTTCTGGATTTCTTCCAGAATCATCACCTCTTGTTCCGTCAGCAGGTCGGGGTGGTCGAAGTCGGGGTTGTACTGTACCTTGGACTGGCTCGTGATCTTCAGGCCCGAGGGCAGCGCCACGTTTAGTACCTCCCCGAGGTGGCAGAGGTAGTAGTCGGCCATCCAGCGGAAAAGCTCCAGCTGGTGCGCCGTCACGAGGGGCTCTTCGTCGAGCAGCTCCAGGATGTACTTGGCCTGGTACTTAACGGGCGGCTGGGTGTGCAAGCGGCTCACAACGGCCGTGATGACGCGGTTTTTGCCAAACTGAACGATCACCCGCGCGCCTACCTTGATGAGCTCGTCCATGCCGCGCGGTACCCGGTACGTAAACAGGTTGGGCACGGGAACGGGCAGGATCAGATCGGCGAAGTAGGTAACCTCTTCTTCGAACAGAGAGGCAGTATACGAGCTCATGCGGGGTATTGGGCCATGTTCATTATTACAGCGTGGCAAGTTACGCTTTTTCTGCGGGCTTTGGCGCAAGAACCAGGGAGCGGCAGGGGGGCGTTTTCAGATGGCCGTAAAAATGAATAACTTGCTGTAGCGTTTGCTGTCAGTGGTAGAACGAGCCTGGACTCGCACGAGGCAAGTACCCCCGTGCCCACGCACTAAAAACAGCTACGTTCAGTTTTATAGTTTACAACCAAAACACGCCCAGCCATGTACACTTCCATCAAAGGGATTTACGAAAACGGAAAACTAACCCTGCTCGAACCCGCCCCGGACGTCGAGAAAGCGGAGGTACTGATTACCTTTTTGCAGGAAGAAACGCCTGTTGACCCAACACAGAAAAAGCGTGTATTGGGCGGGCTGCGTCGCTTAAGTCATCTGGCGGATAAAACTATTTCCATTCCCCCCGATTTTAACGAACCTCTGGACGATCTCAAAGACTACATGTAAGGATGAGGTACTTAATTGATACGCAAATCTTGATATGGTTTCAACTAAATGAAAACCGGCTGTCTCCGCGTCTTTATGATTTACTTAGCGATAGGCAGAATCAAATTTATGTGAGTCAGATCAACTTATTTGAAATAGCGATCAAATAAAAAACGGGAAAATTGCCTGAGTTTCCCGTCAGCATCCGTGATATTGCTTTCGTACTTGTTCAGGATGGTTTCGAACTGCTACCCCTCAAAACGGCCCACATAGCCCGCCTACGAACAGGTACCTCTACTGCCAGCCCATCGCGATCCCTTCGATCGGCTGCTGATTGCCACGGCGCTGGCCGAACGGGTACCTATCATCTCAGCCGACGAAAAGTTTGGCTTGTACGTCCCCCTCATTGAGCTGATTGTTCCCTGACTTTCTGCTACCTACCAGCTACCCCACCACCTGCTCGGTGCTGAGCGTTGGCCCTTCTTCCCAAGGCAGCATGGCGTTAAAGAGCCTTATTTGTTGAAATTGGCGTAAATCCTCCACGCGGATGGTGTCCTCGGAAAGTACCCCTTGGTCCAGTAGGTACTGGCGCTGGGTACCGGGCAGCAGCGGCGTGGCGGGCGTGCACCAGCGGGTGCCGTCAAAGAGGGCCAGGTTGCAGTAGGAAGTATCGGTCAGGCACCCCTTTTGCACAATCAACACGTCGTCGCAGGTACCTCGCTGGTCGAAAAGGTGCCGCAGGGCCGCGCGGTCGAGGTACTTGTAGGGGTACTTGAGGGCGTCGTCGTAGACCAGCCGCAGGCTCCTGATCGGGCGCGGCGCGTAGGACTCCCACTCCACGTTTTCTACCTCCTGCGCGTAGGTGAGGCGGCATTTGTAGGTACCTGGGCCCAGGGCTTCGGGTACTTTCAGGAGCTGGGCCAGCGGCCAGTGGTCGGTGCCCCAGCCCAGGGCGGCGCGGGTGCGGTGCAGGCGCTGCTCATGGTAGGCTAGGTGCTGCAGCTGGCGGTTGCGCAGGCAGATGGTCTCGATGCAGGGTAGGTTCATGGGTAAAGGGCAGGTACACTTTGTCGATCAATTCCTGGTATTCGAGCTGGGCCTGGCTGCGGGCCGTAATGCCGCCGCCACTTTTGAAAACCAATTTCCCTTCCTGGTTTTCGATGTACCGGATCATGACGGCGCTCTCGAAGGTACTTCCGTCAAAGTACCCCATCACGCCGGTGTAGTAGCCCCGCTCGTAGCCTTCGGCTTCCCGGATAATCCGCAAAGTACTGGGCTTGGGCGCGCCGCTGATGGAGCCCGCGGGCAGGAGCTTGCGGAGCAGGTCGCCGTAGGCCCCGTCGAAGTCGGGTGGGAGCTGGCCGGTGATCTCCGAGCTTACCTGAAGCAGGGTTTTATCGTTCGTGAGCAGGCGGTCGAGGTAGCGGTAGCGCTCCACCACCACCCGGCGGGCCACCATGCTCAGGTCGTTCCGGATCAGGTCCACGATGGTGGCGTGCTCGGCGGCCTCCTTGGGGTCGCTGAGCAGTACCTGCTCGGCGTTGGGCCGGGCGGCGTCGAGGGTACCTTTCATGGGATACGACGCAATGCGGGTACCTTGGATCTTCACAAAAATCTCGGGCGAAAAACACACGAACCGATCCTTTCGCCACAGGCGGTACCGCGCCTGGCTGTGCCGGAAAATAGCGTGCAGGCTCAGGTCAGTCGCTACCGGTGTGGGAGCCGAGAGGTTGGTCAGGAAGGAGTTGCCGGCCCGGATCTGCCGCACCACGTAGTCAAACTTCGGGAGGTACTTTTCGAACGAAAGGGGGTACTTGTGGAAATAAAAATCCGGGATGGCGGTCGGCTCGGGTAGGTCGTTTGTGAAGCCGTTCAAATCGAAAAGTACCTCGGTGGGGTCCGCTTCGTCGAGCCGCCAGGCTTCGTGCTGCTGGCCCAGAAAATCGCTGATGAACACAAAAGGCACCTTGCGCCGTCCCCATTCGTTGAGGTGCGACGTAAATTTAGCTTCGGAAAGAACGGGCTCACGCATAAAGGTACTTTACGGGGTACTTTGGTTTTGGGAAAACAGGTACCTGGGCCGCAAAGTTCGGTAAAATAGGCGGGTGTTGGGATAAGGGGGCTGCCTGGTACGTACCTTTTTTTGCTTCCCGGAACAGCAACCCCTGCTTTTGGAGTTGTAGGGAAGAAGTACTTCCGACGCAGTTCTATTAACTACCTATGCCTATTTACGACTTACTCATTATTGGTGGCGGCCCCTGCGGCCTGGCGATGGGCATCGAAGCCGCCCGCAACGGGCTCGATCATATTATTCTGGAAAAAGGGAGCCTCACGGAGTCCATCCGCAAGTACCCCAAGCGGATGCGGTTTTTCTCCACGGCCGAAAACATTCAGATTGGCGACATCCCCTTTCCGGTGTCGGACGTGAAGGCCAACCGCAACGAGGCCCTGCAGTACTACCGCAAAGTAGCGGGGTACTTTAAGTTGAATTTCAAGCTCTTTACTGAAGTGGACCGCGCCGAGCAGCAAGCCGACGGTACCTTTCAGGTACATACGACCGCGGGCGATACCTACCACGCCCGGAAGGTAGTGCTGGCTACGGGTTACTTCGACGTGCCGCGGCAGCTGGGGATTCCCGGCGAAGACCTGCCGCACGTGTCGCACTACTACGACGAGCCTTTTCTGGCGTCGTTTACCAATGTCGTGATCGTGGGTGGGTCCAACTCGGCGGTGGAGGCCGCCATGGAGCTCTACCGGCACGACGCGCACGTGACGATTGTCCATAAGGGCGAAGATTTTCGCCGCACGGTGAAGTACTGGCTCGTGCCGGACGTCAAGAACCGCGTCAAGGAAGGGAAAATCCACACGCGCTTCGGTAGTTTGGCGCGGGCCATTGAGCCGGGCCGCCTCCTGATCCAGGACCTCAACACGGGCGAAGAGGAGTGGCTACCGGCCGATTTTGTGTACCTGCTCATTGGGTACATTCCCGACGAGTACCTGCTGCAGCGCTGCGGCGTGGCGCTCGACCCGGTGAGCAAAGTACCTACGTATGATCCAGATACGTTCGAAACCAACGTACCCGGCCTGTACCTATGCGGCACGGTGATGGCGGGGGTATTTACCGAAAAAGTATTTATCGAGAACGGCCGCGACCACGCGGCGGCCATTATCGACCACGTGCTGGGGCGTCCGGTCCGCAAAGTCAAGGAGCTACTCGACCGAATTTAGGGCCAAGCAGGGTGGCACAGCTTTGTTGAAGGTTAGAAGCCGATTCAACTTTTTGTTTGCCACTTAACTACCTATAACCACCATGAAAAGTACATCTTCTGCCGTTCTGAAAACCGTGGGCTTAGGCGCTCTGACGGGTATGCGTGCCGTGTCGGGGCTGTCGGCGGTGAGCAACTCACTCAGCAAACAGCAAAGCCTGTACTACCTGGGCGGCACTCGCTACAGTTTTTTGCAATCGCCTTTTGTCGCTTCGGCGCTGTCCGTAGCTGCCAACGCCGAAATGGCCGGGGACAAACTACCCACGGCCCCTAACCGCATCGCGCCGCTGGGCCTGGCGGGCCGCACGCTGGCGGGGGCACTACTGGGAGCCGCTATTTTTAAAGCCCACGGCGGCAGCGACATTCAGGGGGCGTTGTTAGGAGGCATCGTGGCCGCCGCTGCGGGCTTTGGCAGTTTCTTTTTACGCAAAAAAATAGCACAACGCACCAACCTCCCCGATCCGCTCCTGGGTTTGGTGGAAGACGCCATCGTCAGAAAAGCCGGAAAAAGGCTCATTGGCTAGGTACCTTCACTCTTTGGGTGGGGGCGTAAAAAAGCCCTCAAACTTCCCGACCAGCCCCTGACCGCCCACGGCGTAACCAACGTTACCGGCCACGCTTACGGCGTGAAACGGGTGCTGGTCCAGGACAACCCAGGTTTGGCCGTAGTTGGGAGAGTAGCCGCTGCCCGACGCCCCTATCACCAGCAACCACTGCCGGACCGCAGCCGGGTGGAGCCGTTTTTCTTTCTTGTTTACGCGGTATAAGCCCACGGCTTCTTTGAGTCCGTTGGGCCGGGCGTCTCCGCCGCGCTGCCAGGTAGCGCCGCCGTCTTGCGTCAGCAGCACGTTGGGGGTGGCGTCGAGGTAGTTGCGGTAGTCGCCCCCTACGGCCAGGCCGTGTTTTTCGTCCCAAAAGCGCAGCCCGAAGATACCGCTGGTAGGTCCAGCCGCCAGGGGCGTCTCGACTGCCTGCCACGACTGCCCCGAGTCTTCCGACCGCAGTACCCGCGCTACTTTACCGCCGCCCGTCCCGATCAGGACTTGCTTTTTACCCACCACTACGAGTGAAGTACCACTGGCGGCAAAGGCGGCTTCGCCGGGGAGCGCCTCGGGGCGTTGGGCCAGGGGTACTTCCTGCCAGGTACGTCCGCCGTCTTGGGTGGTAAGGATAAAAAAGCGCCCGTCAATCGGATCACCAAAACCGATGCCCCGGCCTGCGTCCCAAAAATCCATTCCGTCCAGGAATACCCCTTTTTGGGTAGTTTGATACACTAATTGCCACGAGGTACCTCCGTCTTGGGTACGGTAGATCCGGGCTTTTCCTTCCTCGGCCAGCCCGGCGCTCATGGCCAGGGCAGTACGCTGATCGAAGGCCCGCACACAGCGAAAATCCAGCGAATCTGCCCCAGGTACCTGCATGACATTCCACGACTGCCCGCCGTCGGTTGTGTGCACTATGGTACCCTTAGTGCCTCCTATCCAGCAAGTTGTGCTGCTGAGAGCGTGTACGGTGCGAAAGCTGGCCGTGGTTTTAACATCCAGGAGGTGCCACTGCGCGGCGAGTGGAGCGGAAAAAAGCAGGACAATGGGCAGGAGCCGGAGCGTTAAAGAAGGCATGATGACGGGCTGATGAACGAAATGGTCCGATTTTTTTAAAAAGATAGCTAGCGTAATTGTTACAAATCACTTAAACAAGAAAAATCTCCATGAACGGAAATCAAAAATTTCTGCTAGGTACGCTGGGAGCGGCGGCAGCAGGTGTAGCAGTAGGTATGCTGGTAGCCCCTAAGAAAGGTGCTGACACCCGTAATTTGATCAAAGACAAGGCCAACGACCTGTCGGGCAACGCCAAAGATACCTACGAAAAAGGAATTAAAGAACTAGCTACTTTGACCGAGCGCCTCAAAGAAGGAGTGCTCCATAGCCTGGATCTGGCCAAAGATAAAGCCGATGGCCTGGCCAAAACGGCGAGCGAAAACGGTAAAAAAGCCGTACAGAACGCCACCTACTAAGCGTAGCGCCTCACAAGAGCCTTATAAACAAAGCGGAGCAGTCTGGTCATACAGGCTGCTCCGCTTTGTTGTGTCATAGGGGGTTGCCCCTTACTTACCACACTGCTTGAGGAGCTTCTGATGATTGAGGATGTAGGCGTCGTCGCCCGCTTCCTGAGCCAGCTTTAGACCTTTCTGGGCGTCGGCTACGGCTACGTCGCACTGTCCTATTTTGGCGGCAATCTTGCCGCGTAGGTAGTAGGTCCAGTACTTTTGGTCTTGCTCTACCACTTTAGTAGCCCACTCGTAGGCCTTTTTGAGGTCACGGTTGGTATCGTAGTAGTAGTTAGCGGCGGCGGAGAGCGTGCCTATGTTTGCGTCGCTGGCGGTGGTTTTTTCCTGGATCTCGGCCAGGATTTTGGCCTCCGAGTCGTGCTTGATGCTAAACTTGGCCTGTACATTCTCCCAGCGGATGGCCACGGCCGTTTCGGAGGCGGTGAAGTCCGTAAACTCAATGGTGAAGTACTCTTCGGGTTTGGCGAGCTTTTGAGCCTTCACGTTGAAGCGCAGCACGTCGTTCTCGGGCTTGTAGGTGTAAGCTCCCCATATGTTGGCATCCTTGCTCAGGATGATCGTCCACTCGTTCTGATTCGGAATGGTGAAGAGCCCGTAGGTACCTGCGGCCACTTTCTGGCCGTTGACCAGCATCTCGTCCGACAGGATCAGGTTGGTGATCTTGTTGGCGCCGGTGCGCCATACCTTGCCGTAAGGTACCTGCGTACCAAACATGGTGCGGCCTTTGAGGGCCGGGCGGCTGTACTCGACGGTCACTTTGCCCAGCCCTACCGCCTGCGAAATGGTGGCCGCCGGGCTTGGTTGAGGAGTCTGGATTTGGGCCTGGGCCAGGGTGATGCTGAAGGCCAGGAATAAGCCCAGCGCGCTGCGTTGTAAGAAATTGTTCTTCATAGAATTGATCGGGTAGAAAAGGGATTGAAACAACGAAAAATTAAAGTTGATTTTCAGGATACGACCGTACCCAGTAGCTGTGCGATTTCTTTTTCAATGATTTTGTGCTGCATGAATTGTTGTAAAAGTGAATCGGTTTCGTCCGCGGTCGATGCGTGCATGAGTTTTTCCCGGATATTTTTCATGATCAAATCATTATGCCCTTTTTTGAGGCGAAGGATGTTCGTATAGGCCAAATCGTGTAGCTTGTCCAGCTCGGTAGGTACGTAAATCTCGTACTTCTGCGACCACTGCTCACTCAGGTGGTGGCGTGGCGTCACCATGCCGATCGCCTCGGACTGAATTTCCGGGTCGAGGTGGTTGAGAAAATAATCCGTATCGGGTACTTCGCCGCGGCTAAAAGCCTGCCGAAAAACCAGCAGCAAATGATTGTACAGGGGCGTATGAAACTCCAGGCCGGCGAGCTCGCTCAGCATGTAGTGGCAGAGGGAAATACCCGGCTCCAGCTCCCGCCTGCCGTGGCTCACCAGGAGCCGGATGCATTCTTCTTCGTGGTAGGAAATCAGCTCGCGCTGGGGTACGGTTCGGGCGGGCGGGTCGGCAAAGAAATCCGGGCCGGGCTCGGGAGAGGTACTTATTTCCTGCGGACCACTGGGAGTGCGCGCTTCGGTGCGGTCGTGATCGCGCTGTTTTTGGCCCTGCTGCTTGCGCAGCAGCTTATTGCCTTCCGAGATGAGCATTTGCTCCTCCACCTTCAGCATTTCGGAGGTACGTCGGAAAAAGATCTGCCGCTTGATGGCGTCGGGGATCTTGACGATACTACCCACTACCTCGCTGATGACCTCGGCGCGCCGGAAGGGGTCCTGGCCCGCGTCGAGCAGGAGGGTTTCGGCCTTGAAGGTAATGAAGTCCCGGGCGGCGCGGCCCAGGTACTCCTTAAAAGCCTGCGCGCCCACGCGCTGTACGTAGCTGTCGGGGTCTTCACCTTCGGGAAAGGTCACGACGTTCACGTTGAGGCCTTCTTCCAGCACCAGATCCAGTCCGCGCAGGGCCGCTTTGATCCCCGCCGGGTCGCCGTCGTACAGAATGGTGACGTTGGGTGTGAAGCGGCCAATAAGCCGGATCTGCTCCACCGTGAGCGAAGTACCCGAGGAAGCCACCACGTTTTCGATACCGGCCTGGTGCAGTGACACTACGTCGGTGTAGCCCTCCACCAAGTAGCAGACGTCCTGCTGCCGGATGGCGTTCTTGGCCTGGAAGATGCCGTAAAGTACCTCACTCTTGTGGTATACGGACGTTTCGGGAGAATTGAGGTACTTAGGCTGGTGGGCGGCTTTGCTCTTATCTACCTTAAGAATGCGCGCGCCAAAGGCAATGACTTTCCCGGCTACGTTATGGATCGGAAAAATCACCCGGCCCCGGAAACGGTCGTAGCCCACGGTACTGCTACCTTCCTTCCGGATCAGCAAGCCCGCTTTTTCGAGCACATCGGCCTGGTAGCCTTTGGCCAAGGCGGCCTGCGTGAAGGCATCCCAGACGTCGGGACTATACCCCAGCTCGAATTTCTTCAGGATGGTATCGTTGAAGCCGCGCTCCCGGAAGTAGCTGAGGCCGATGGCCTGGCCTTCGTCGGTGCGCAGGAGCTGCTCCTGGTAGAAGCTCTTGGCGTAGTTAAGCACAATGTACAGGCTTTCGCGCTCGTTTTGGCGCAGGGCCTCTTCGTCAGTCACCTCCTCTTCCTGGATCTCGATATGGTACTTTTGGGCCAGGTAGCGGAGGGCCTCCCCGTAGCCCACGTTGTCGATGTCCATTACGAACTTCACGGGGTCACCCGCCGCGCCGCAGCCGAAGCATTTAAAAATCTGCCGGGCCGGATTGACGTTGAACGAAGGCGTTTTTTCGTTATGAAAAGGACAGCAAGCCGTGTAGTTGGAGCCCCGCTTTTTCAGCGACACAAAGTCCCCCACTACCTCCACGATGTCGGCGGCCTGCTTGATACGCTCTACGGTTTCGGGATTGATTCGCATGGTTACTATAAATGCCAAGGTAAGTCTACAGACCGACCGTAAAGCAAAGGTAGAAAAAGCCGCCCATCATCAAGCGGCTTTTTCGTGAAAGTACCAGACCCGGTACGCACTAAAACCCAGACCCAGGGAAAGTACTTAGGAGACAAGCTGTTGAAAAATACAACAGTTTGAGATAAGTTTCGTCATAGTGGCGACCCGCTACTCCATCCAATCGCAGGGCTGTACGAGTGCCTGTTTTTTTTCGTAGCGCCTATTCAGCAGCTCTACCACAAACGAAAACGCCATCGCAAAGTAGGCGTACCCTTCGGGGCTTTCGTCGTGGAAAGCCTCCGCTACCAGCCAGGTACCGATTATCAGTAGAAACGATAAGGGGAGGATTTTGATTGACAAATGCTTGTTGGCAAAAGCCTCGATTCTGGCGGCCGAAATGATCATGATGAAAGTAGAAATTACTAAAGCTAGGATCATGATTGTCACTTGCTTAACCAGGCCTACGGCCGTCAGAACGGAGTCGAAAGAGAAGATGGTATTCAGGAGTGTAATTTGTACTAAATCCTGACCGAACGAGCGCCTGGCTTTGCCCCCGCCGTTGTCCTGAGACAGGTGTTGGGTCTCACTTTCGAGCTTGTGGTAGATTTCTCACGTGGTGCTGTAAAGCAGACATCCCCCCCACCCAGTAGTATCAGATCCCGGCTGCTAAGGCCGTGCTCAAGCACCGTGGTCTGGTTTTCTTCCAAGACGATGCTCCAGGATATAGAAAAGAGCAAGGCTATGGGAAGTTCCAGAGCGATGAGAAGAGCATACTTCTAAATCTATATCTGCTGATTTTCAGGTAGTTTTGTTGATATAGCGATGGTAAAAATAATGTTGTTGCTACCCGGTCCTACCTCCAGAAGCGCCTGGGTGCGTAAACTAATAACTGCATCCGTAGTAAGGAGTAGGTCCATGAGGCCGGACTAAGGGGATATAATCTACGGTGATAGGTTAAAAATAAATTAATTCTCAGCGCTGTAGATAGCAATCTTCTTTTTTATTAGTTGTTTTGCAAACTTTTCAGGTGAGCCCATGTAGGGCTGGCACAGAATTTGTACTTTTTTGTGACATCAGAAAGTAATTTTCCGGTTACAAATACTACAGAAGGTCCTGGCGCAAGATATGAGATCCTTCCCTCGAAGAGGGCGTAACGATAGTTAAAACATAGTGTGTGTATAGTGTGGAACAGAGCATGGATGTATGTCCGTGCTTTTGTTTTGTTAGGGGGTGGCAGCAGGAAGTGAAGTCTTTTGCCATTGCTTGATCTGAATCTTAAGCTTGGCGAAAATGCGCGCATATCCCATGAGCAATATCATCATAAACCAGGGGAAAAACAGAAATTGCCCGCCCGTAAGGTTGCTTTCAAAGTAGGGGATGATCATGAAAGGGGGGAGGAAAAGATACTGTTCCGAGAAAAAACGCATGAAGTTCCAGCCGGGGCGGATCACGATGAGGTAAAAGAAGAACGAGAACATCAGTAGCCCGGTGCCAAAAAGTACCTCAAAATAGGAATTATGGTAGCCCCCCCAGGAGGTAATTGACTTTATTTTTCGCTTATTAAAAATCCCGATTCCGGTAACCCACAAGGAGGGTTGGCTCTTGAAGTGAGTAATCATGGATCGGGCGACACCGGCTCGGGCTTCCCCTTTTTTGGCTTGTACTTCGGTCTTTTTTACCCGGGCATTTAGCGCTGATTTAGGATCTTTAAGCAGAAAAATAATAAGCCCCAGCGGAAGCAGGGCTAGTAAAAACTTGTAATAAATGGGAAACCGCTGATAGCGAAAGGTGAAAAGGAGCGCCACAAAGGACAAGCTTAACCAGGAGGTCCGGTTGCCAGAAATGAGGACCAGGTACATGGCTACGCCGCAAAAGGCGATGATCAACCAGCGTCGCCAAAAAGGGAGCGACTGCGAGCGTAAAAGATCGATTCCGGTAACCAAAAAGATGGTTCCCGACCAGCCGTAGTGGTTAGACACAAAGGCATTCCCTTCGTTTTCGGAGGAGATGAAATAGATGTTGGTGTTGCTAAGGCTACCTCCGGTAAGAAAAAAGCTGACGAGCGGAATCATATACACCCAGTTGATACTACTCAGAAAGGCCCCCAGAATTTCTTTGATAGGGTAGCTAAGGAGTAAGCTCCCGACCGTAAGCGCTACGTATAAAAAGGGAACAATAAACGTGAGCGCCCGAACCATAGAAATAAGGGGCTCCGGCGTGAATACGGAGAAAAGAAAAAGAACGAGGGATAAAATGAATACCGACTGGGCATAGTGTACAACCAAGCGGAGTAAATGGATATTTAGCCTAATCAGGTAGATCAACGAAAACGCAAGGACGCCGTACTTGATAAGCCGCATGGGCCCTACGCTGGCCATCCCCGACAATACCGCCAACGCGTAGCCCACAATTACGAGAGCCATATTCAGAACCAGTAGTCTGAACAGGGTATTCTGGTAGATGCTATGGTTGGTACGTTCTTTCAAGAAGCAAGCAAGGAAAGAAAATTAGTCAGCAATTGTTCTTTAGAAAACCGCTGGGTTTGCTGCAGCCCAGCCTGAATTTTCTTCGTACGCAGCGCAGGGTTTTTTAGGCACTCTTCAATGGCGCGGGCCAGGGCGGAGGCGTTCCCCGGTGGAACCATCCAGCCGCAGGTACCTTGATCAAGTACCTCCGGGATTCCGCCCACCTGGGTAGTGATAACCGGCCTGGCCCGGGCCAGCGCTTCCAGGTTGGCTACTCCCAAAGCTTCTTTGTACGAAGGTACGCAAAATAGTGCGCAGGCTTCCATTTCCCGAAACACAATCTCTTGTGGTTGCTTCCCTAAAACGGTCAGGGTCGTATTTTCGGTATTTTTAAATAAAAGTTCGATGGCGGGCTGGTCCCGTGGATTGGAGCCAATGACGACCAGCTCAAACCGAAACGGAAGTACTTGCAAGGCTTGAGCGAGTACTGCCAGGCCGCCTCGTCTGTAATCATTTTTAACAAATAAAATACGGACGGGGCTCTGGTACTTATCGGCGGCCGGGAGCGAGGGTTGAACCAGCTCAATGCCTTTGTAAAGGCGCTGAATTTTTGCTGGGGGTACTTGGTAGGCGGTTATTATTTTATTTTTCAGGTAGTCGGAATTGACAATGATCTGGCTGGCCCGGTGCGCCATGCGCTTTTCGGCCAGGCGGAAGGCCAGGTGCTTGAGGTAGTTTTTTAAAGAAACAGAACCCAGCGCTTCGGAGGAATCCTCCACCAGGTTATCGTCATTGATCATACCCACGGTACGGCGGAAGCGATGCGCGCTCCACAGCCCCACCAGGGCATTATTATAGACCAGTACGTCGAAAGGGTACTGGTGCCGAAGGCGCATCGCTTCCCGGTGGTAGACCCACATGCGTATCAACTGGCTAAATAGAGAGGCTTTCCAGCGTGGCGGCATGGGTACTTGGTGTACGTAGGGGCGTGGCGCGCTAATGTCTTCCGTCAGGATACGGAGCTCGTGCTGAGGATACAGCTCATTGAGCTGCAGGAGCAGATTCGCAAACTTCACGGGGCCGTTTTCTACTACCTCGAAGACATTGGTACAAAACAGAATTTTCATGCTTGTAAGAATCCGTGAGCGTTGACTAATTCGCTTTCTGCGGTTTCCCAGGTACAGTTTCGCCGCAGTGATTCATCAAAAGTATAGGCTTCCCGTTGTGTTTGCAGTTCCTGGGCTAGTTGGGGGTAGTTTATAGGAGCATACTGAGGTAGTACGTGCCCAAGCCGGTGCTGCTGCACCCAGCGGGCCACTTGTACCTCCGCGTTGATAATAACGGGCGTGCGGGTCTGGATGGCGTCATAAATTTTGTTGGGACTGGCGTTGATGTTATTGGCATTGATGGGCGCGTAGACGCACAGGATGTAGTCGGCCCGGCGGGCAGCCAGCTGAAGGGCCTCGGCCTGCGGAAGTACCCCTAGCCACTCCACCTGCGGGTGCTGTGTCAGCGTACGGGAAGGCTCATCGGCCAGCCAGCCAGCCATCAGCAGGCGCACGTTTGGGTCGGCGGCCAGGAGATTTCGGGCCGTGGCGGTGCCGCGTTGCTCACCCAGCCAGCCGTAATACATGATCGTGAGGCCAGACGTACGTACCTTGGGCGGTAGGGCTGATAGGGTGTAGGGGTAGTTAGGAACAATATGGGCCTTCTTTTTCAAAAAATCGGGGAGCAGGGTCAGGCGGTTTTCGTCCGTTACAATTGCGCGATGAATGGGCGCATAAACGAGCTTTTTTAGCCAAAGTACCTGGTTGCCGGGGCGGTTTTTTCGTAAAAAGATAGAATCAAAAATATCCAAAACTACCTGCTTTTGAAACCACAGCAAGGGCCAAAGTACCATGAGCTGAGGCTCGTTGATGATATGGACCGAGTGGTAGCGACGCGTAAGCAGCAGCCAGGCGCAGCGAAGAAAGTACCTCAGCAAGGTACCTGTAGAGGCCCTGGCCCCCGGGATGTAGTGTAGCTTGTGGGCGTACGCGGCGGCATAGCACAGGGAGGGGTCGGTACCTACCGCTACCAGCTCCACCGCGGCGTAGTGGCTGAGCGTTCGGACTTCTTTCGTAATCCGCATGTCGGAGCCATCGTTGAAGGAAAGGTAAAGGATGGTTGGCATCACGTTATTTTAACAGCGTGGGGGTACTTGCGGCGCATTGCTTCGAGTACTTCGATGAGCCCCCATACCAGCAGAAGGTAGTTTCCATACATATAGGCTTGGATGGGGGGATAATAAAGTACATAGCCAGCCATACTAAGAACGACGAAAAGCAAGATTTTAAATTTCTTAAAGTACCAAAGTACCCCAACAAAAAGTAAGCCGCTGAATGAAACCAGGTAGTTAAGCCAATCGGGCGCTTTGTTGACGTAACCGATGCTAAAGCCGCCAAAAAAATTGATGACAGCATTTTTTAGCAGTAGGAAGGGCTTATCCTGCCAAATGGTTAAAAAGGTATGTTGAGTAATGTCGCGGTACTGTCTTTGTACAGGTAATTCAAAGTAATTTCCACCGGTAGAGGGGTTGAGCGGTATCCCCGTATGCTGCTCGTAGAGCGCGTAGGCGTCGTCGTCACTAAGGTTGATGCCATACGGATTGCTATAAGCTCCTACGCCTACGTACATGGTATGCCAGGGATTTTTCTGATTGGGTACGTAGAGCCAGCTCCCTAGTAAGGCCAACCATACGGTGTATCCTATGGCCCATTTTTTCGATTTAAACTTATACCAATACACGATACAGACCAGCACGGCAAATAAGGTAGTAGGACGAGCTAAAAGTACAAAAGGCAGTACGAACCAAAGTACCCCCCAACCTACGCGGTGACTAATTTTGAGACTGATAAACAGTAACCAAAACGAGGGTATTACCTGCCAGAAATAGTAATGGTTGAACGTAACAAATCGTAGGACTAGGGGATTGAGAGCGTAAAGTACCAAAAAGAGTATTCGGAAGCTAGCTGAGAGATGCTGGGAAGAAAGCAGACTGTAACACAGGATGAGATGCACCAAACTTTGGAATAAGATGATGGCCAACTGATGCCCTACGAAAGGAAAAAGAGTTGTAGCTGCCCGGATGAGGTAGGGGTACCCAATCGGATCGTAGATATAGGGGACTAGGATAGTACTTTGGCGAAAGACATACGCATCTTCCTCGGCGACGCTTGCTAGCGCTTTGAAGTGCTTTACATCGTCAATGTCGATTAAAAATACCCGCTGGCCGGGCATAAGGTTTTGCGCGGCGGATAGAAAGGGGCCCATCCAATTGGAACTCATGCGCTGCCCCCGCCACTGGTAAAATGACCAACTTAAAGCAGCTACCATTAAAATAACCGCGGCCAGAAGCAAGGCATTTTTGCGTTGAATCAAGGCTTGAGGTTTCATGTCGCTTTTTTAGTCAGGTAAGAAACAATCCGTTTGCTGGCTTGTCCGTCGCCGTAGGGGTTGTAGGTAGGCGTTGGAATGGGCTGGGCCCAGTAGGCCTCCACCGCTTCCACAATTCGTTGGGTACTGGCTCCCACCAGGCGTACGGTACCGGCCTCTACGGCTTCGGGGCGCTCGGTGGTATCGCGCATCACGAGTACGGGTTTGCCCAGGGAGGGAGCTTCTTCCTGTACGCCTCCCGAGTCGGTCAGGATCATCCAGCTTTTGTTCATGGCGTACACAAAATCAGGGTAGTTGAGGGGAGCCGTAAGCAGGAGGTTGGGAATGCCCGACAGGTACTTTCTGACGGGTTGCTGTACGTTGGGATTGAGGTGCACCGGGTACACAATGGTGAGCTCCGGCAGGCGCCCGGCCAGCGTTTGGAGGGCCCGACAGATCTGCTCAAAGCCCGCGCCGAAGTTCTCGCGCCGGTGCCCCGTAACCAGCAGCACGCGCCGGTTTTCCAAAAATACTTTCTGCACGTCCGGGGGTACTTGAGCCGAAAATCCAAGTACTTTTTCCCTGGCCCAGAGTAGCGCGTCGATGACGGTATTGCCGGTCATTACGATGCGCTCGGGCTTTATTCCTTCTTTTAGGAGATTGTCCACATTGCGCTGGGTAGGCGCAAAGTAAGCCGAAGCGAGCCGGTCCACCAGCAGGCGGTTGGCTTCTTCGGGAAAGGGGGCCTGTAAGTCGCCGGTACGTAAGCCCGCCTCTACGTGTCCTACTTTTATCCCGGCATAAAAAGCCGCCAGGGTAGCGGCCAGGCAAGTGGTGGTGTCGCCGTGGACAAGTACCCAGTCGGGCCGGAATTGCGCGAATACGTCCCGCATGCCTTCCAGGATTCGGCAGGTAATGCCGGTGAGGTCTTGCCCCGGCTGCATGATGGCTAGGTCAAAGTCGGTTTTGATTTCAAAAAAAGCCATCACCTGCTCGAGCATTTGGCGGTGTTGCCCCGTTGAGCAGAGCCGGTGCTCAATACCCGGTGTGTGATTGAGCAATCGAACCAAGGGGGCCATCTTGATGGCTTCGGGACGGGTACCGAATACGGTGAGTACTTTCATAGAAAAAGGGCCGCAAAATCTCCCCAGTGGTAGTTGGACAAAGCCCTAAAATTACGATTTCCTGCGCTTTCTAGTACGTCTTTAGGCATAGCAAGTACCATTTGTAGTTTTTCTTTTAAGGTTTCGCCCGGCTGGTACAGCAATTGGCTCTGTTGGGCCAGGCGCTCCTGCACCGCGCCCAGGGCGGGGG
Organism: Rhabdobacter roseus; assembly: GCF_014202275.1. GTDB lineage: Bacteria > Bacteroidota > Bacteroidia > Cytophagales > Spirosomataceae > Rhabdobacter > Rhabdobacter roseus. The sequence goes on from NZ_JACHGF010000004.1 coordinate 298,484, forward strand.
CTACGATCGGCTTAGAAAAACCCATGGCCAGAATCACCGAGCCCGAATTTTCGATTTGCTTAAAAGGAAGTACCACCAGATCGGCCGCGCTGAGGTAGTAGTGAAGTTCAGAAGGGGGGATGAACGCATCCACGAGCCGGATGCGCTCGCTAGGTACTTTTTTGATCGCCTCGCCGTAGGCCTGATCCATGATCTTCCCCGCCACCAGCAGGCAGGTATCCGGCGGGTCTATTTGTTGAAAAGCTTCAAGGAGCTCCAGCACGCCTTTGTAGGGCTTGATCAACCCCAGGTAGAGAAGTACCCTACCGGAGGACGGTATGCCCAGGTACTTGCGCGCTTCTTCTTGTTGACTATGGGTAGGGTAATACGTCGTGTAATCGCCCTCAGGTACAACCCGAAACCTCGTAGCAGGTACCTGTAGCTCTTGGGCGGCCTTTGCCACGGAAGTACCGGAGAAAACCCGTATCCACACGCAATGCCCAGCCATAAACCGCTGACAAAACCGGTGGACGGGCACCAGATCCAGGTCGTGCGGCAGGATGTTGTGCAGCGTCCAGACGAGTTTAACCCGAAAGAGGTACTTTATAATCAAAATCTGTAGGCAAAACAACGGCACGCTCAAGTACGTGAGCCAGCGCCACCGCCGGTAGTAGTACGACACAATCCAGTCGAAATGCAGGTAGTCGGGTTTGTGCTTCAGTACCGTGCGAAGTACCCCCAGAAACTTATCATCCGCACCGTTGAACGCCCATAGCGTGCCGGATTCGTTCAGGCCTTCCATCATCAGGTGCTGGTAGGGGTTATCAGGCCCGGCTACGGGCAGGCAGGCTATTCTTGTGCGTTTTACCGAAACCAAGGCTGGTAATTAAAAGTGTATTTTAGTTGACTCCCGCGTTGGCCAATTTTTCTGGCAGGTACCCCGGCTACAATGGTCATGGGAGGGACATCTTTAGTTACAACGCTGCCGGCAGCAATCACACACCCTCTTCCTAGCCTGACCCTAGGTAAAATGGTGGCCCTAGAAGCGATCCATACATAATCTTCAATGAAAACATCGCCACCTTTATCGGCGTAGTAGTCATCATGGGGGTCATGGGAGAGAGTCCAGATATTTACCTCTTGGGCTATATCTACGTTTTTTCCTAATTGGATTTGCCCCCCTCTTCCATCTAGGAGTACTTTCTTGTTGATCACACTGCCCTCGCCTAAGCTTATATTTTTGCCGTTTCTGATATCCACTCCCATAGCTACAAAGCAGCGGACATCCATTTGGCCAAGTACCCTTTTAAGGAAAAACTTTCTAACGAAAAAGAATGGAATATACATGATCCATTCCTGGAACAAGTAGTTCCTAAAGCTAAAAAAAACAACTAGCAACGACTTCATAAATCCAATAGCGGTTCTATTTTAATCCCCACTTTTTTAACTGTATATAAATACGTTGTTTTAGAGAAGGCTTATGTATATAAGTCGGAATGTAGAAACAGCGCAGGTCTTTTTCTAAGAAGGAAACCGTTTTATAGGCTAAGGGAAATCCCAAAGCATAGTTTGATCGATGCGCTACATTGTCAAAGGCACTTGCGTATAAATTGTAATAGTTATTATGGACAATAAATAATTTGTTGAAACCGATAAGTAGAGCAGAGAAATTTGACGATTTTTTTAAAAACGCTATAAGCGCTTCGGTAACCCCCGGCCATTCGCTTCGAAAAGGATCGTCTAGAATAATTACTCCATAGGGATGAACGGCTTCTGCGGCTAGTTCTAAATCACTTAGGGCTTCCTGGCACGAATGCCCACCATCAATATGAAACATGCGGTAAGAACGGCCAATTTCTTTGACAGAAAGGTGATTAGAAGATTTTTCAAATAGGGTAATATCTGATCTTTTAAGTACCCTATGGAGGTGATTTAAGAAAATCACCTTGTCTCCTTTTCCAGAAGTAGAAATATTTTGCGTTTGATAGTTGAAAAGATCACAAATGCGTAGGTCCTCAGTGTCACTTAAAAACTGATGAAGAAATAGGGCACTTTTTCCATGGTGGACACCAATTTCAAATATATCTCCTGAATATTGGTTTTGTTTCTGTACTTCATCAAATAAAGCGAGAGCCATCGCGGCTTCCTCTGAAAACCATCCGGCAATTTTATTTATATTTTGATAGGCCTTTTTGGCTTGGGAATATTCCATTTTGTAGCTGTGCTATTTTTTAGATAAGCCCTTGTACTAATTCCGTAAAAGATTTCAACGGGTATTGCTGTTGCACTAGCTGGTTAAGCTCCTGGTATTTGGGCTGCGTTGGATCTTCCAGCACGGCCCGGAGCGCCTCTTCGGACTTAACCGCATTTTGCGGAGCTAAGTTAATCAAATGCCTGTCGTTTTGGTACTGGTGAATGAAGTTGTAGAGGCTTAGACCTTCCTGCGTGCTGTACCCAAAGTCCAGGATGAAGGAGGGCGTACCGGTAAAACAGGCCTCCAGGCCCATGGTAGTACCCAGGTGAAAAAACGCCTCTGCCTGCTCGATGGTAGCGTACTTTTGGTGAATATGTACCTCGCTAACCGACGTATCACTGCCCCGGAAGTCATCATCAAGTACCAGATTAGGGAGCTGCCTTAGCTCTTCATAGTAAGTCCAGTTGGTCAGCACCGGGTAAGGCCGCACTACCAGCCGCCAAGTAGGTTGAGCCTGGGCAAGTACCTGGGCAAGTACCTTCACCCGCCGAAGCTCATCCGGTACCAGGTCCGTGATGCCAATGGCACAGCCAAAATACACGTAGGGAAAGGGGTACTTGGGCGCTGGCATTGGGGCGTGGCGTTTGTACTCATTAATATACCCAAACTGGCTGGCACCAAGTACCTTTACTTGGGCTGGCTCAATTCCTTGGAGCGAAACGACATCCGCCCGAATCCCTTCCGACCAGCAGAGGTACTTTACTTTTTTGGAAAAACACGTGTGCTTGCAGGGATGATCCCAACTGTACACGTAGACCCGCACGGCTTTTTTTTCGCGGATGAGGCGGGCCAGCAGGTAGTCATCAGCAATGGCCGTAAAGCAGATAAAGTGATCGATGTCGTCTAGTAAAGTACCTTGCTGGTAGCGCAGTTGCCGCAGGTAGGTATCGTACGAAAGGAATTTAGGGAGCCGCTGTATCCATTGGAGGAGCCGTCGGCCTTTGGCTTGCTGGACCGGGTCGGGATTATTACTAACCTTGAAAAGCTCCATGAGAAAAAAGTTGGAGCGACTTTGGGGTAATCGTTTGAATAGCAAATAAAATCGCTCCCAAAAACGATTCCAAGGGGTACTTTGGCGTTCTTGAATGAGGCGAAATTCGACCTGGGGAGGGATGTACTTTTGGATAACTCCGGCCTGCTCGGCCTTGGAAAACACAACGACCTCCTGTTGAGCGGCTACTTCGGCAATCACGCGCCGAACATCGTTACGGAAATCGAAAAAAGAAACGACGAAGGCGATTTTCATAACTGATTCAAAATGTCAAACCACTTTTTTACCTGTACCTGTGCCTCGAAGTTTTCCAGCACGCGCTGTCGGCCTTTGCGGCCCGCTTCCCGCCGCCGCTCCTCGCTTTCCAGAAAATACAGAATCCCCTCTGCCAGCCCTTCGGGCGTGCGGTCTTTAACCAGGTACCCCGTCTCGGCATCTACTACCTCGCGTACGCCGGCTACGTCCATGGCTACTACGGGTTTTTCCACTAAAAAAGCTTCTAATACCACCAATGGAAAAGCTTCCATACGGGAAGGCAGGACAAATATATCCAGCTGGCTATAGAAATCATTAACTTCTGAGGTATAAGGCAAAAACTGAAAGTAGGAAGATAGCCCTTCGCGCTCAATCGTTTTTAGCAAAGCCCGGTAGTAAGGGTGGTTTTGAGAGGCCCCTGGCTGACCGCCGAGCCATAAAAACTGAAACGGTTGGTGAGGTACTTTTCCTTTTAATAAAGCGCAAGCTTGGATAAAGGTATCTATACCTTTCCGGTAAATAAGGGAGCCCGCTCCGCCAATGAGGAGGGTATCAGCTTCAATGCCCTCTTTTAAAAGTGTATTTTTAGTAAGTTGAGAGGGACGAACATGGCTATCATGTACCGTTTCATGTACGATCGTCATTTTATTCTCGTCAACGCCGTATACAGTGCTGTAAAATTTTAAAGCGGCCTGTGCCGGACTTATTATGACATCGGCTTTGTGCAAAAGTAAATCTACCCATTCGCTGCGCATACGCTGAGTAACCACAAATCCCATTTCGTGAATATGTACTACTAATTTTCTGCCTGAATGGACGGCTGCCAGACTAAATTCGTGTTCGTTGATGGTATTGATGTAGATAGCGGCCGGATTTATCCTTTTTATAAGAAACTGACAATATACCTTTTTCAGACTTACAAAAATGGGCATAAAGAAGCGCCGCAGAAGGCGTCGAAGCCAGGATGTCTCGTCCAGCGGAAAAGTATAAAGTACCCCAAACTGTCTAAATGATTCGTGCTTAGCCCCACGTTGATGACTGAGTATATGAAACTCTAACGAAGAAGCCGCTAAGGCTGATAAGAGATTGAAAAGTACCTGGGTATCACCACCAGCGCCCGTGTGGGACAAAATAAGTAGAATCTTTTTTTTGGAAGAGCGCTGAGACATAAGTACTTACGCAGATAAAATTTGCCGCCGAGCCTGGTTGCTCGACAGAAAAGCTTTGACCGGCTTCTTTCGAAGTAGTTTAGCTATTGATTGCGCTTTAATTCAACATCCAATTGCGCTTGGATATGGAATAGAAAATTTATTTATCCTGAAAAAAATTCAGGTATGATTCTACGCAATAATTCATATCAAATTTCTGAAAGGCCGCCTTAGCTATTTCCCCGTGCTTTATTTTTAAATTAGGATCTAGAATATAGGCCCTCATAGCGCTCGTTAAAGCCTCTTGGTCAGGTCTATTTGATTCGGTAAGGGGTATTAGAAAGCCAGCTTTTTCATCCTGATCAGAAACCATAGTACTAATATCGCCCGTATTACAGGCAATGACTGGTTTGTTTGCGTATAAGTACTCAATTACAGAATTAGGTAGGCTTTCGCCAGAAAAATAGGTAGGAAGTATCGTAACATCCATCAAATGGACCCACTCTAAAGGGCTATAGCTGGGGCCCGTAAATAGAATATTGTCATGGGTATATTCCTCCTTGAGGCCATCAATGTATGGGGTACGATCGCACACCAAAATTAAATGTATATTACTAAACCCTTCATTTATTAATCCCATAAAGGAATTAAGCAAAAATTTCCATCCTTTTTCCTTAATTCCTCGAGCTACCATTCCGAAAATCAACCTGTCGCCTGGAATATTATATTCGCTTCTTTCTTTTTTTACAAAATGGTTTGGCTGAAACCCATAGTATATTTTTTTTTGTTTGACATTATTAACTGTTTCCTGAGAAAGGTAGCTGTTTATTTTTTTGTTTTTATCGGATGCTAGTATAATACCATTGGCCCTTTTGAAAACACATTCGGATTTTTCAATAAAATCATGGTCTATATAATCTAATTTAAACTTTTCATAGTAACCACCGTGCAGAAAAGTTTCATAGCAGCCATGCATAGATACAAACCAACGAATGTTTGTATTTTTTATAATTTGAAAGACCATCCAATCACTCGCAAATAAATGAGAGTTTATAACATTTATTTTTTCAGATAGGATAATAAACTTAAGGCGGTTAACGATAAGTCTATCGGTTATATCCTTTCGGAAAGTTTTGTAGCCCAATCTATACAAGGCGTTACCTACTTTTCCTACAAGCCAATTCGAGATTTTAGTATAGGTGAAAACAGATACTATTTTTACATTTAAGCCATTTAAAAAGGATTGCTCTAGTTGCTTGTCGCGCTCGTTAGGGTATAGCACATAAATTATAATATTATGATTAGGAGCTAGGGCTCTTACAAGGCGCAGCAAGAAAGTTTGTGCTCCGCCAAGGTTTAAGCAGTCAATTACAAAAAGTATATTCATCTCTTACCCTGACAAAAATTATTTAGTTGCTATAACACTAAACCCAAGCGGCATAACATGATCTGTGAATTTTTTGGGCGGACGATCTTTTTTTTGAAGCCATTCTATCAATGGGACACTAAACCGTATGAGCCATTTTCTATATAATCCTTTCGGCAAGTATATGCCAAACACGTGGGAAATCATTTGCCCTAAACAAGCATACCAGCCTCCAGTTGCTTTAACAGATATGCTATTTTCTTCAAAGCCTGCTTCCATCAGTATGCGTTTTATTGAAAATGGTGTGTACCGATATTCATCATAGGGTACTTCATGAAGAGGCCATAAAAAGGGAACGGTTAAAAATAAAACACCCTCGGGCTTCAATATGCGGTAGGCTTCTTTTCCAACCTGCACAGGGTTTGATAAATGTTCAAATACCTCGGTAGCCATACAACTTTCTACGCTTTCGTTGTCAAAAGGTAGTGTTTTGCCATCCCAATATTTCTCTGGCTTCACCCTTAAATGATATGAAGTTCCTTCCCATTCTACGCCAATGTAGTTAGTAACAGACGAATTTTCTAAAATATATTCGCGATACGGCTTTATCCCACATCCTATATCTACCAATGTTCCCTTTAAGACGGGGAGAGTTTCTGTTACAGCATTGAGTAGGGCTTTCCGGATGACATACAAAATATAATGCTTCCGGATGGAGGGGGCTAAAAATACTTCTTTATCGATATTTTCCATATTATATCTTTATGGCCATACGGCCTGTGTAATCAATGCGCATTAAAAAAATAGGTATATTATTCTCTTGAAAATATTCGTCTACTGCCTGTCTACAGCCTTTCCAATGGCCATAGTCATCAATAATCAAGATGCCTCCTGGGACTAATCTTGGAAATAGATGATTTAACTCGTGTTTAGTTGATTCATACCAATCAGTATCTAGTCTTAGCAAAGCGATTTTATCGGGCAAATGATGGGGAATGGTGTCTTCTACCTTCCCTTCGATAAAGTGTATATTTTCTTTAGGATATTCAGTTGATAGCAAATTTTGTTGAACTTCTTCTAAAGCAGAGTAACACCAAACACTGTCGGAAATAGATTTAGAGCTAGCATTTAATTGGATTTCCGCTTTTTGTCCATCTATGGATTCATCCTTTTCGGATGGCGTGCTCATGCCATCGAAGGTATCGTATAGATGAAGATTTCTCGTCTTTTCCCCGAGGTTAGCCAGAGTAAGAGCCATAACCATAGAACTACCCCCTTTCCACACCCCACATTCCACAAAATCGCCTTCGATTTTTTGCTTTACCAAGTATTCTATAGCCCTAATTAAATTTACTAGACGCTCCTGGCTCGTCATCGTATAGGGTAAAGCCTGCTGAATAATATCTTTTTCGAAAGAGGTAAAATCAGAATAGAGCCAGTACCAATAATCTTTTTCTTGGTCTGATGTTTCATTCTCTACTGGCTCTTGGATTGGTTTGCTTTCTTCTACCGGATAATTTATTAATTCCAGAACTTTTTTTGTCAATTTTTTCATAGGAGATAATGGGAAGAGCCTGTTGCTGATTTTTTTACAACCCATTCTGCATTTTCCAGATACGTACAGGTGCCTGGGTACCACTTGAATTCCCGGTACAGTTCAAACATTTCAACGGTAAAGGGGCAAATATATTCCAATATCTGGTAAGTTTCACCGCCAGGGGGGCCTGAAAAGTATACTTTGAGCGTATAATTGCCCATGTAAACTCGAAAAGCTTGAATATCGCACCGTAATTGATATATCCCGGCTTCCCGACACATAGGACGTTCCGAATCGAACGTCCACAGGTGGGTGATTGGCTGATCACGATTGTTAACTACCTGAAAAGAAATACTGGCCCCTCGCAGGGGAAAAGGCGTATGAACGTCTATCTCTACTACCAGGGGAGCCAGGCAGGTATGGTGGTTATTTGGTAAATTGGTTTTTACTTCTGCCCGGATTATCTGGGGGCGGCTATCGGAGGGTGGAGCGGTGTAGATAAGATTCTTTTTTACATAGCGATTCAGGTAGGCATTGATGGTTTCTGGAGTAGTACCTATGTGTGACACCTGTCCGTGGTCCATCAGGATCGCTCGCTGCGTAAGGGTAGATATGGCGCTCATGTCATGGCTTACAAAGAGGATTGTCCGCCCCTCTCGCTCGCTGACGTCCTTCATTTTGCCCAGGCATTTTTTCTGAAATTCGGCGTCGCCTACGGCCAGTACTTCGTCAATGACCAGGATTTCGGGCTCAAGGTGAGCTGCTACGGCAAAGGCCAGCCGCACGTACATACCCGACGAATACCGCTTTACGGGGGTATCGATATAGCGCTCAATGCCCGCAAAGTCGACGATCTCGTCAAATTTAGCCCGGATTTCGGCCTTAGTCATGCCTAGTATGGCACCGTTCAGGAAGATGTTTTCCCGGCCCGTTAGCTCCGGATGAAAGCCTGTTCCCACTTCCAGCAGGGAAGCAATGCGGCCCTTGACCCGGATACGACCACTGGTGGGCTTGGTAATGCGGGAAAGAATTTTCAGAAAAGTGGATTTGCCAGCGCCGTTTCGGCCAATGATGCCAAGTACCTCGCCCTGCTTTACTTCAAATGAAATGTCCTTGAGCGCCCATACGTAGTCGCTGGTGCCTTTGATAGTACGATCGTTGGCTTCGCCAATTTTCTGGAAGGGGTCTTCCTGCCCTCGTACGCGCGCCCACCAGCGGGATACATCCCGACTAAGGGTACCCGTTGAGATTTCACCCAGTTGGTAAAGTTTGGAAATGGTATCTACCTGAATAACCGTATCTGACATTTCTTTGTGGGTTTATGCCGTATTAACCGCATAGCCCTTTTTGTGAGTTGATTTTTTACGTGGCCTTTATACCGTATCCATAAAGGATTTTTCTACCCGGTTAAATACCAAAATACTGACGGCCAGGGTCACGAGCATGCATACAAAGCTATAAACTAAACCACTTACCGAAAAGTACCCTTCGCCCAGAAAAGAATATTTAAAAGCTTCTACAATGCTAGTGATGGGGTTGAGCTGGATGAGCCAGCGGTACTTTTCGGGCGCGATGGACAGCGGGTACACGATCGGAGTGGCGTACATGAGAAGCTGCACGCCAAATTGAATCAGGTACCTCAAATCGCGGTATTTGGTAGTCATAGACGAAATGAGTAAACCAAAACTTAGCCCCAGGCCCGAGAGTAGCAACAGGTAAATCGGGAATAGCAGCAAGGTACTATTAGGGTTTATATCACTCGTGGGCTTAACTAAGAAATAAACCCAGGTAACCAGGAACAACGTGAGCTGGACAAAGAACTTGAAAAGGTTGGAAATAATGATGGATAGGGGGGCGATCAAACGGGGAAAGTACACCTTACCGAAGAGGTTCTGATTGAGTGAAAAGGTACTGGCGGTTTTCAGCAGGCATTCCTGAAAGTAGTTCCAGAGGGTAATGCCGCTGAGGTAGAAAAGTACCTTGGGTACGCCACCCGTGGAGATCCCGGCGATGTTGCCAAAGATAAGTACGTAAATAAGGGTGGTGAGAATGGGTTGGATAAAAAACCAGAGCGGCCCCAGTACCGTTTGCTTGTACGTAGACACGATGTCGCGCCGCACAAAAAGCCCCAGCAGGTCGCGGTACTGCCAGAGCTCGCGCCAGTTGATATCAAACAGCCCGGATAGGGGCTCAATTTCCAGATCCCATTTTTCCTCTTTGGGGGTACTTTTCATAGCGTCGTCAAAATTCTTTCTACCAATTCCCGCACGCAGCCTTCGCCGCCTTTTTTGTCCAGGATAAAAATACCGGGTACTTGCTTTACCGCCTCGACGGCGTCGGCCGGGCAGGCGGCCAGACCGACCCGTTGGAGTAAGCCGAGGCAGTTGAGGTCGTCGCCGATGTAGGCTACTTCGCGGAGCGTAAGGCCTTCCTGTGCGCAAATCGCTTCGGCGGCGGCCAGCTTACCGCCGTCGCGCTGGCTCTGGTAAAGGTAGTCGGCTTTGAGCTTGGCCGCCCGGCGTGCCACGATCTGCGTGTTTTCGGAGGTGATCATGCCCGTTTTGATGCCCGCCTGGCGCAGCAGCTCGAAGGCCATGCCGTCGCGGGTATTGAATTTCTTAAATTCGTCGCCGCTTTCGGTGTAGTACATGCCGCCGTCGGTAAGTACCCCGTCCACGTCGGTCAGGAAGAGCTTGATGCTTACCATGCCGTCCAGCCTCCATCTACGGTAAGTACGCTGCCCGTCATGTAGCTGGAGGCGTCGGAGGCCAGGAACTCGAAGGGCCCCCGCAACTCCTCGCGCTCGCACATGCGTCCCATCGGCGAGAGCCGGGCAAAGTTTTCCAGGAAGGCCTCGCCGTGCTTGTGAAGTACCCCGTGGGGCGCAATGGCGTTGCAGCGGATGTTCTCCGAAGCATAAAAGGTAGCCAGGTACCTGGTGAAGTTAGGAATGAACGACTTGGAAGCCACGTAGTCGACGGGCTTGTAGTGAATGGTACCCTGGCCGAAGTCGTACAGGCTCTGGTTGGGCGCTACCAGCGAGTAGGTCGAGGCCACGTTGATGATGTTGCCGTGCCCCTGCCGGAGCATCTGCTTGCACACTTCCTGCGTGATGACGATGGTCCCGATGACGTTCACCTCCACCGACTGCCGGAGGGCTTCCAGGGGGTAGTTTTCAAAGCGGCTCTGGTTCATGGGCGCGTCGGCGTCGTACTTGGCGTCGATGGCGGCGCAGTTGACGAGTACGTCGATGCGCCCAAAGTACCCCGTGGCTTGCTCCACGGCTTGCTGGCAGCTTTCGGGCGAGGTAATATCCAGCGGAAGTACCAGGAACGAAGCTTCGTCGAAGCGCTCGTGAAGTACCCGGATCACCTCGTTCTGAGGGCGCAGGTCGGCCCAGACCACGCGCGCGCCCTGCTCCATGAAGTAGGTAGCCACCTCCTGGCCAATGAGGCCGAAGGCACCGGTAAAAAAGATGACTTTGTCTCTTACAGAATGGCTCATTGGGTACATTGGGTAATAAGTACCTCCGACTCGCGCAGGTACCTTTGGGAAAGGACGGCGCGGTGGGGTAGTTGGGTTTGTCTAAAAAAGTCCAGCAGTTGCTCCCGGAACAGGTCGTTGCGCTCAAAGTCGGCAGCCACGTATTCCTCTTTTCCTTCGGGCGTCTGCACGGTGAGGGTACTTGCGTAATAGTCGAGCACCACGAGCGCCCGCTCAAAGGTATATTCGTAGCGCCGCTGGGGTACTTGCTGGTAGTAGTTGAGGTGGACGGTCCCCGTCACGCCGTGGGGGTAAGTCAGCAGGAAGGTCGCCCCCGCTTCGGTGTCTACCTCCAGCGAGGAGCGGTAGTTGTCGGCGCGCTGCCAAGTACTGGCCGAAGTACCCACCAGCCAGTGAGCCAGGTCCAGGTCGTGGCTGAGCGTGAGCGCCACGCCGCCGCCGAGTGCGCGCCGGGCGGCGTAGGAAGTCCGGTAGTCTTCCCAGGGGTGCCAGTGGGGCAGGTACTCGGCCCAGGTACTTTGGAACGATAGCAACGGACCGAAGGCCTCGGCGTCGATCCAGCCTTTGAGGCGTTGCAGCAGCGGGTGGTACCGCAGCATGTAGGCCGTTTGCACTAGTACGTTTTTTTCGGTAGCGTGTTGGCTGAGCTCAGCTATGCCTTGGGTGGTGTGCGAAAGCGGCTTTTCTACCAGCACGTGCAGGCCGCGCTCCACGCACCAGGTGGTTTGCTCCAGGTGCTGGGCCGTGGGGGTACTTATGATCGCCGCGTAGGGGCCGAATTCCTCCACTTCGCTGAGCTGGGTAAAGGTGCGTACCGCGTCAGCGGGCAGGGTACGCAGGGGTAGTTGGCGCTGCCGGTACAGGGCCACGTTCAGGTACCCCAGCTCCCGCAATAGCGTCGCGTGGCGCTCCCCAATGGAGCCCGCACCAAACACAACGAGGGGTACTTCGGGAGCGATCATGCTAAAATTTGATACAATCGTGTACTTTAATAATACTTTCGGCCCTGAGGAAACTACTGTAATCGTCGATGTCCACGGCGAAATCCTGGCTCACGATGTGCGGCAGAATGGTACTTCCCGACATGGAATTTTGCTCCAGGATCACCGCGGGCCGGATCACGTCCAGCGTGCCGATCTGCCAGTAAATGGTGGGTAGCTGCTGGCGGGGCTGGTTGTAGGGCTCAGGTACCCCGTCCAGGGTCAGCAGCGGCTGCATGGGGGTACTTTCGTCCGCCACGGTCCACATCTTGTAGGGGGTCACGGGCGCGGGCGTCACGACCCGCAGGCTGTCGGCTTCCGAAGTAAGCATCCGCTGGATGCAGGCTTCGAGGTCCTGGACAAACCGGATGGGCGAGGTAGGCCGTAGCTGCACCACCAGGTCGGGATGGTAGTTTTCGTGCTGGCGCAGCCAGTGGAGGGCGTGTACAAATACCTCCAGGTCGGTGCTGTGGTCCTGGGCCAGTTCGGCGGGCCGCAGGAAGGGTACTTCGGCCCCGTAGCTGCGGCTGATGGCCGCGATCCGCTCCGAGTCGGTCGATACGATCACCCGCGTGATGGCGGGCGTGACCAGCCCGGCCCGGATGCTGTAACCAATCAGCGGATGCCCGGCCAGCGGCAGGATGTTCTTGTCGGGCAGGCCCTTGCTACCGCCCCGGGCGGGTACTATCGCCAGGATTTCCTTCATGCCGTACGGTACTTGAGTTTTTGGCGCTGTACTTCTTCAATCGCCAGAATCTCGCTGGGTTTATAGGTTAACGCCTCGAAGGTATGGTGCAAATCGCGCACGAGCTTTTGCAGGCCGGGTACTTCCAGCGAAGCGGCGTGGTCGGTGCCCCGCCAGGTGCGGTCTTTGGTAAAATGCCGCTCGATCCACGTTGCCCCCAGCGTGTAGGCCGCTACGTCAACGGCGATACCCAGGTGGTGGCCCGAGAAGCCGATCTCCTTCACGCGGGTTTCGAAGAGCTCGTAGAGGCGTCGGATCTCCAGCAGGCAAATATCCCCAAAAGGTACCGGATAGCCCGAGGTACAGCTGTAAAGTACCAGGCGGTGGCGTGCCTGGCCCGTTTCCTCAAAAAACTGCACGAGGGTTTCGAGCTCCTCGGAGGTGGTCATGCCCGAAGACACGTGGACGTCGCCGGCGTAGGTATCGCGCAGCAGGGCCAGCATCTCGAAGTGGTTGTTGCAGGCCGAAGGTACCTTGATAAAATCCGGCTGTAGCCCGATAATTTCCTGCGCCGACGTCACGTCCCAGACCGAGGTAGCGTAGCCAATCCCGATGGACTCGGCGTAGATTTTGAGCTCGGCGTGTTGCTCGGTACTCAGCTCCAGGTACTCGCGGTGGGCGCCGTAGGTAGCGCCGTAGGCGTTGTAAGGTACCGGGTGCGGCGCGTTGTATTGTTCTTCGGTCAGCAGTTCGCGGGAGTTGCGCTTCTGAAATTTGGCGTAGTCGGCCCTACACTCTTTAGCCAGGCGGATGAGTTCCTTGGCGATTTCAAATTGCCCCAGGTGGTTGCAACCAATCTCGGCGATGACTTTGGGTAGTTTATAGGTCATAATACTAGGTACAAGGCTTTGGGTCTACACGTTGTTCCGGCGGCGGAAGCCCTTCCGCAGGCGCTCCTTCCAGCTGGGCTGGCCGTTGGAGAGGTACCCGTTGTCGCGGTAGGCGTAGTCGTAGCGGTAGTGGCTGTAGCCTGAGCCGTAGCTGGGGCTGCTCGTGAAGCTACCGTGCAGATTATCCGGATAAAAATCATTTACAATTACTTTCACTTCGGGGAGGTCGTATTCGTCGGCCAGTTGGCCGGGTATGCGGTAGGCCTCTTGGTCGGAGTAGAGCCAGCGCAAAATAAAAAGCACGTGGTCGCACTGCTGGAGGAGCGGTACGTTGTCGGCTACCAGGCCCACGGGAGCGGTATCGATCAGAACGTAGTCATACTGCTGGCGGCAGTAGGCGAGCAATGTCTCAAACAGCGGTTTTTGCAACAGTTCGCCGGGATTGAACGGAGCGGGCCCCGCCGGGATGTAGTACAGATTGGGCACGCTGGATGAAAGGGGTACTTTGGTGAGGTCGGTTATTTTTTCCTGAAGGAAATCACTAAGCCCGCGCTGATTGGAGTCGTTAAAGAAAAGGTGCAGCCTGGACTTGCGCAGGTCAGCGCCGATCACCACCACGCGTTTACCAATTTTGGTCAGTGAAAGGGCCAGATTAACCGTCACGAACGATTTGCCCTCGCCGGATTTTTCGGAGGTAATGATGATTTGCTTGCCTTCGCCGGGCAGGTACCCTTCGCGTTTGCTTTTGGAAAAGCTCAGCCGGGTACGGAGGGCGCTCATGGACTCGGTAAAGATGTTGCGGTCGGTCAGGAAATTGGTAAGATCCTGGCCGCTGTTGGTTATTTTCTGCGGGAAATGGTGCACAATGCCCAGCAGGCTCACACGCGGGTGAGTATCTACCCGGCCTATATCCGAAAAAGATTGATTGAAGTAGCGGGCGGTTAGTACCGAGCCCAGACCCAAAAGTAGCCCCGCAAACACAAAAAGCGTGATGATTTGGAAAGACTTGGGCGAAACCTTGTCCGTCTCGGGCTGGGTAATGACCCGAAAGGAGGGCAACATACCGGCCCGCACGATGGACGATTCGATTTCTTTATTGATCAATAGGGAGTAAATATTCTGGTTGACATCGAAGCTGCTTTGCAGGTAGATGTAGTTTTTTTCCAGGGCCGGAATCTGGCCAAAACGACTTTTCTGCGTATTGATATTCTCAGTCAGGATTTTTATAGTACCTGTATTCTTTTGCTCCTGGAGCGCAATGTTTTCCAGAATCTGTTGCCGGTACTTGTTCAATTCTTCGTCCAGGTTCCGGATCGTAGCGGCATTCGGGCTAAACTTCAGGAGCAAATCTTTACGCTGACTGATAAGGGTGTTGAATCGTTCCAGCAAGCCAATCAAAACGCCGTCCGTGGTGCCGTCGAGCCCAATCGAGAGGTAGTTGACGGGCTCAAAGGTACTTCCCAGGTTTTTTTCCAGCATCGCAATATAAGCCCTTTGAATTTCCAGCTCATTTTTGCGTTGTTCCAGCTCCCGTACCTTCCCGGTGATCTCGCTGGCCGAAGAGGAGACGTTAAAAAGCTGGTTGCGCTGCTTGAAAAGCTCCAGATCACGGGCGGCTTCTTTCAACGAAGCGGCGTAAACCTCCACCTGATCTTTGATGAAGCGGATCGTCAGGTCCGACGACTGTTGCTTTTGTTTCAGGTCGTATTCGCCGTAGGCTTCCAGCAATTTTTCCAGAAAGTCCTCGGTGAATTTATAGTTGTGGTGCCGAAACGAAAGGCTCATGACGGGCATGGCCTCTTCCACTTCGTCGAGGCTAATACGCCAGGCCAGACTACTTACCAGCCGCGCCGGATCATTGAACGTAAATTCGTAAAGGTAGTCTTCCTGAGTATCTATTTTATTAATTCGAAAGGTAAGCCCCGGCACCGTTATGATAGCCCGAGCCGCTAGTTTGAAAGGTACTTCCTGCTCATTGACTTCGTAGAGCAGCTCAAAGTCAGTCTCTAAATGAAAAGTACCATGCTGGTACTTTTTGGGGTCGTAAGCCAGTACTTCCAGCACCAGCGGCTTGTAAGGATACACGTCGATACGGCGCAGATCCTTCATTCGGTAGAATGTAAAGGAATTATTTAACTTAGATATAGCGTTCTGGACTACCTCCGGCGACTGCACGTTGTACTTCTCGGTGAGGTAGTCGTTGCTACTGGTATTAAACAGAAAGGTAGGCTTGGAGCTGCTGATTTCGTCCAGTTCCGACTGCTTGTCGGAGTATTTCAGCGTAACGGAGGTAACGTACTGGGGGGTAGCCAGCTTCAGGTACAAAAAACAGAAAATGCCCGCCAGGATGAGTGCACTGACGATCCAGTACCAGCGGCTCAGAAATACCTTGCCAACCCGCTGGAAGTTAATGCTTTCCGAACTTCCCAGTAGTTGCTCAAAAAAGGCATTTTCATTCTCTCTATTCATTCCTGGTTGTGTGTAGTAGCGCGTGGTTTAGCAAAGGTACATCGTTCAACATCTGAAAGAACGGATTCTGAACGGCTTTTTGTATATAATGGTACTGGTTGGGATGATGCAAATCGGAGCCCACGGCCCCTACCCAGCCCAGGTGAATGAGCTTTTCGGCCATCGCTTTTTCAGCCGGGCCGTACACGCCCGCTAAGGAAAGCAAATTTACCTGAAAAATGACATTCATTTCGTGTAGTTCGGCGTAGCGGTCCGGGCGTTTGTGCCAGGGCCGGTACCTTTCGGGGTGGGCCAGCACGGGCTTCCATCCTTTGTCCAGTAAGGTACGGATAATCTCGCTCAGGTACGGACTTTCCCTGTTCATGGAGGTTTCCACCAGCAGGTACCTGTCAAATAAAGGAAGCAGCTCCTCTTGCTCAATGAGGCTCATCAGGTAGTCGTCGGCAAAGTACTCGGCGGCGTAGGTCAGCCGCAGGTCGGGCCATTGCCGCTGGGCTTCCGGGTAGATGAGCTCCCAGGCGGCCCGGATGGAGGCCTGGGTGTTGAGAAAAAAATCGGCCCGCACGTGCGGCGTAGCTACGATGCTTCGAATACCCGACTGGTAGTGCTTTTCCAGCAGCGTCAGGCCATCCGCTACGGTGCGGGCTCCATCGTCGATACCGGGCAGCAGATGCACGTGCAGGTCGCTCCCCAGTGAAGCAAGTACCTGATTGGCATGGGTAATAGGTGCAGCTAGGGAAGCCATTAGCGAACCAGGTTAATGATGAGAATGGTCAGGTTCATGGCAATGAGTATGGGTTGGACCAGGATAAGATTACGCTGAAGCTTAAGGGTACGGATGGTCTCTTTGGTAGGAGCAATGTACACGATGTCATTGTCATAAACGCGCTGATTCATGATATTGGGATTCCCCAAATCCCGGAAATCGTAATCGATCACAATTTGCTTCTGGCCGTCGCTGCGAATGATCTGTAGCCGATCGCTGGCATCGCTGTACCGAATCCCTCCCGCTTTGGCCAGCGTTTCACCCAGCGACTGAGACTCGCTTTCCAGCGGAAAAACCCCCTGGGTATTCACGGCTCCCAGTACTTTAATGCGCAAGTTCATAATGGAAACTTCAAATAAAGGATCACGAATAACATTACTGTATAGCACCGACAACGTATCCGTGAGGCGCTGCCGGGTGAGGCCTACTACGTTCAGCCGTCCGATCTCGGGCAGGCTGATATGCCCATCGGAGCTCACCAGGGCTATAAAACCCTCCGTACTGGCACCAACACCTACCTTGAGCTGGCTGGGGTCGGGAAAAAGCGCCGATGACCAGTTCAGGTTTCGAATCTGCAACTGGTCACCTACTTTGAGCACGTAGGCCGCCGTATCGGCTACAATGGGGCGGGTCGTTAGCTCCTGCGAGGCGATGATGGGTAGCTCGCGCTGGGTACGGCAGGCGTTGAGTAGCCACAGGGCCACTACCATTCCAAGAATACTTTTTATCGCTGCCATAAGCCGTTTATTCCTCCCCAAAATGTACCCTCGTTCTTTTCAACGCCGAGCCAATGACCTGGTGCATATCGTAGTAGCGGTACTCGGCCAGGCGACCACCAAAAATCACGTTTTCCCGTTCGGCTAAGGCTTTATAGCGCCGGAACAGGCTATCATTCTTTTCGTCGTTGATGGGGTAGTAGGGCTCGGCACCGGGGGTCCATTCCTGCGGGTACTCGTGCGTAACGACGGTCTTGGGCTGGGTACCAAACTCAAAGTGCTTGTGCTCCAGAATACGCGTGTAAGGGGTTTCGGCGTCGGTGTAGTTGACTACGGCATTGCCCTGGTAGTTGTCGGTATCCAGCACCTGATGGTCAAACCGCAGGCTGCGGTACTCAAGCGCCCCAAACTGAAAATCAAAGTACTCGTCGATTTTCCCCGTGTAGACGAGCGTCTCGGCCAGGTTGCTGAGTTCTTGTCGGTGCTGGAAAAAATCCACGTTCAATCGAAGCTCCGAGCCCTTGAGCAGTCCTTCGGTGAGCTTGTTATAACCGCCCATGGGAATGCCCTGGTAGCGGTCGTTGAAGTAGTTGTTATCGTACGTAAACCGGACCGGGAGCCGCTTGATGATGAAAGCAGGTAGTTCGGTGGCCTTGCGGCCCCACTGTTTTTCGGTATAACCCTTGATGAGCTTCTCGTACATATCGGTTCCTACGAGCGATATGGCCTGCTCTTCCAGATTTTGCGGGTTTTTAATGCCCGCTTCCTGAACCTGCTCGGCTATTTTGGCTTTGGCTTCTTCGGGCGTACGTACCTTCCAGAGCTGGTAGAAGGTATTCATGTTAAAGGGTAAGTTATAGAGCTCGCTCTTGTAATTGGCCACCGGCGAATTGGTGTAGCGGTTAAATTCTACGAAGGAATTGACGTAGTCCCAAATCTCTTTATCGTTGGTGTGAAAGATGTGGGCTCCGTACACATGCACGTTGATTCCTTCGGTTGACTCACAGTATGTATTGCCGCCGATGTGCGGGCGGCGGTCAATCACCAGGCACTTTTTACCTCGTTTGGTGGCTTCGTGGGCAAACACACTACCCCAGAGACCGGCTCCCACTATCAGATAATCGTATTGTTTCATACAGCTAATTTAAAAACAAATAGTAATGGACAAATCATTTAGGAATTATAAGCGCCAGTACGCCATGCGTGCTCGCTGCTGAGGATAGAGCCCTTTCAAATCCATCAGGATGGGATCAGCTTTAGTGATGGATTCAAAGTACCCCTCGTCCAGGTTTTGATACTCCTTGTGCGCCACGGCCACAATCACCGCATCGTAGTCGTTAGAGGGCGCTTGCTGCAACGTAAGGTTATAGGTACTGGCAACTTCTTCGGCGGAGGCCTGGGGATCAACCAGGTGCACCCGAACCGAATACTCCATCAATTCTTTGATCAGATCCGCTACTTTGGAGTTACGGATGTCGGCCACGTTTTCTTTAAAGGTAATGCCCATCACCAGTACCTTCGTAGTGTGTGGACTTTTCCCTTTTTGGATAAGCATCTGCACTAGTTTTTTGGCCACATACGCGGGCATTTCGTCATTGATACGCCGACCGCTGTTGATGACCTGCGGGATGTACCCCAGTTTCTTGGATTTATGAAGCAAGTAGTACGGATCCACCCCGATGCAGTGCCCGCCTACCAATCCGGGATAAAACTTCAGGAAATTCCATTTGGTACCGGCGGCCTGAATCACCTCCTGGGTGTCGATGCCCATCAGGTCAAAAATAATGGCCAGCTCGTTCATGAGCGAGATATTTAGGTCGCGCTGGGTGTTTTCAATCACCTTGGCCGCCTCGGCCACCTTGATGCTCGGCGCTTGGTAGATACCGGCCTTGATGATACGCCCGTACACGGCGGCAATGGCTGCAAGTGCTTCCGGGTCACTGCCCGATACTACTTTAAGGATCGTCGTGAGCGTTTGTTTTTTATCGCCGGGATTGATGCGCTCCGGCGAATAGCCGATCTTGAAGTCCGCTCCTACGAGTAGGCCCGACTCTTTCTCCAGCACGGGTAGGCAATCTTCCTCGGTGCAGCCGGGATAAACGGTTGACTCGTACACTACATAGTCGCCCCTTTTAAGGGCTTTCCCCACCAGCTCGGAGGCTTTGTACAAGGGCCGTAAGTCGGGTACTTTAAATTCATTAACCGGGGTGGGGACGGTTACAATAAAAAAATGGGCTTCTCGGAGGTTGTCCGGGCAATGCGTAAAACGGATGGTTCGATCGGCAAACTCGGTAGCAGGTACTTCCCGGGAAGGATCTATGCTTTTTTGCATCAGGCCAATGCGGGCTTCGTTGATGTCAAAACCGATGACCTCAAAGTGACGGGCCAATTCCAGTGCCAGAGGGAGCCCAACGTACCCCAGGCCGATAACGGCGATTTTCTTTTCTTTATTGAGAAGTTGATGATACACCTGATCGAAGGAATGTGTATAGCCGGTTTTTGAATTTGAACGGGGCAAAGCTACATAAACGGGACGAAAAAAGGCCTCCCTGAGGAGGCCTTTCTCTTGTTTATCAGAACCGGAGGCCTTGATTACGGCATCAGTTTCAGCTCAACCCGACGGTTTTTCATGAGACCGTCACGCGTGGCGCTGTCAGCAATTGGTTTGAAAGCTCCGAAATAGTCAACGATGATTTTGCTGGCATCCTGCAAGCCGGCTTCGTTAACAAGGTAGTTTCTTACGGCTTCAACCCGGCGGCGCGACAAGGCCATGTTGTAGCGATCAGAAGCGCGGCGGTCGGCGTGTCCGGCTAGTTGCAGACGGCATCCCGAGCGGTTCATGAGGGCAGCTACATTATTAAGCATTTCGCGGTATTCGGGTTTGAGCACGTTTTTGTCCGTATCGAACGTTACGTTAGCGAAGATTTCGGAACAGGTGATACCCGAAGCCAGGGCGTTTTTCACGTAGCTGTCGAAGTCAATCACCCGACCGCTACCATCCACTACGCTACCGGCGGGTGAATTAGGCTCTTTATCAAAGAAGTCAGATACCCCGTCACCGTCGCTGTCAAGCAGAAGCCGTGGGTCGATGTCGGCGGGGCGGTTAGCCTTGGCCACCGAGTCCATTTCTTCCAGCGTAAGGATTTTAGGCGGTTTCACCAGCAATTTAGGATCGGTATAGCGCAGGTGGTAGTAACCGCCCTGATCCGGATTGTACTCGTATTTGCCATCCACTTTGCTCACGCGCAGCGGGTTTTTGCCTAGCTTATACGTTAGCATCACCGAGCCGTAGCCGTATTTATCCAGGGCTGAATTTCCTTTCCGGGAAGTAGGCTGGTCAATAATCCGGAAGCCGTCACCGGGATCACGCGAGTAGTCACCACCGTAGGTAGCGTCGATAAAATCGGAATTGGTGTGATTAACCCGGAAATCCAGGCCTAGGTCCAGGCGGCGGGTAAGTTCATAATTGATGGTTACGCCCATCGGTACAATCCAGTCGTTGGTAGTACCTTCGGTGCTACGCAATTCACGTCCAGTACCCAGTTCGTAGGCCGTTGAGTTATACCAAACCTGTCCGGCTCCTACGTACCCGTCTATCTTCCAGTGTTTCATTTTGGTAGGGCCAAACAGCAACCCTTTCAGGTTTACCGTACCCGACAGGGCGGCGTCCGTATAGGCACCCCGGAAATACCGGAAGTAGTTACGGCGTTTCATCCCGCGAAGGGCACCGGTAGATACGTCCAGGCGAGCGCCAAATAGGTAGGTAAGCTGCTTGTTCAGGGTAAGGCCTCCCTGAAACGTTCCCCATTCGCTGTAGCTATCGGCGGAGTTCTTGGTTACGGGAGTGAAGTCGTATTCTCTCAAATCGCCAAAGAACTGCGATGGCCCACCGTGGATAGAAATAGACCAGGTATTTAACTTATAGGGGCCTTCGTAGGAGGCTCTCGGATTATAGTCCGGTGAGTTCGGCTGCTGCTGTTGTTGCGCGCTCAGTGGCAAAGCCATAAGTGACCCCAAGGCAAGCGAACTAATCAACAGGGATACTTTTTTCATACTATACAGGTTAGCGTTATGAGATGAACAAGGATTCAACGTTAAGTAACAACCGTCATACGATGCTATTTAGCAAATCTTCGGGCAGGAGATTTGGCTTTTGTTTTCGGGCTGACGCAAAAATAGGCTAACTATACGAGTTAACCAACTTTGGAGGTTACCTAAAATTACCTTAAAGGCGTTATATTCCTAAAATTTTACCCGAAAAAAACGCCCTTTTTTTTTCTTTCAAAGGCGTTGCATCAATTTTTTTTCAATTCCTTTTTTCCAGCTGAGAAAATTTCCGGCCACGATCTGCTCACGAGCTTGACCAACCAGCCACAGATAGAAGGTAAGATTGTGTACGCTCGCAATCTGAGCGCCCAGCATTTCGTCCGACCGTATCAGGTGGCGAAGGTACGCTTTCGAATAAAAAGTACTGACGTATCCCCCCAGGTTTTTATCAATTGGCGACAAATCGTCCTTCCATTTCTCATTTCTGATATTGATAGTACCCTCAGTAGTAAAAATCATACCATTGCGGGCATTACGGGTCGGCATCACACAATCGAACATATCTACCCCCAGTGCAATGCACTCCAGCAGGTTGGCAGGGGTACCTACGCCCATGAGGTAGCGCGGCTTGTCTTTGGGTAAGATGTCACACACATCTTCCGTCAATTCATACATGATTTCCGCGGGCTCTCCCACGGATAGTCCTCCGATGGCATTCCCTTCGCGTTCAAAGGAAGCGATGGTTTCAGCCGATTGCCTTCTAAGATCTTTATAAACACTGCCTTGCACAATGGGAAATAGGGCTTGACGATGGGTATATACGCTGTCGGTACTATCGAAGCGAACGCAGCAACGTTCCAGCCAGCGGTGGGTCATCTCCATGGAACTGCGCGCGTAGCCATAGTCGCAGGGGTAGGGGGTACATTCGTCAAAAGCCATGATGATGTCAGCCCCAATAACCCGCTGAATATCCATGACCCGCTCGGGCGTGAAGGTGTGAACCGAACCGTCAATGTGGGACTTAAATGCCACACCCGATTCGTTGATTTTTCTCCCCGTTCCCGCTAAGGAATACACTTGATACCCGCCGCTGTCGGTCAGGATGGGCCGGTCCCAGCCGTTGAACCCGTGCAAACCACCCGCTTTCTGGATAATATCCAGGCCGGGACGTAGGTATAAGTGATAAGTATTACCCAGAATGATTTGGGCTTTTACGTCGTCTTTGAGCTCGCGCTGGTGCACCGCCTTCACCGAGCCCGCTGTACCCACGGGCATAAAGATGGGGGTTTGGATGGTCCCGTGGTCGGTTTCGATTCGCCCGGCCCTGGCTTTAGTGGAGGGGTCAAAAGCTTCGAGGTGGAATTTCATGCTTGATCTGACTCGTTGATGAGGCCGCAAAAATAAGAGGTTATCCGTCAACATTTCTGGCAGGCGCGTATATTTGCTTCTAAAAACGGCTGACTTAAAACCTACTGCGTGGCTATACCTCTACTTGTCTTACTGGGCCTTTTCACCCTGATCCAGCTCTTTTTCTACCTGTTCATTTTTACGCGGTTAACGAGTTATCAGGGCCCTAAGCTGTTTGAAGCCGAATACCCGGCCGTTTCGGTGCTGGTATGCGCCTGGAACGAGCGTGAAAATCTGGAAGCGCTACTCCCTTTGCTGGATGCCCAGCAATACCACGCGTTTGAGGTACTGGTGCTCGACGACCGCTCTGAGGACGGTACCAAGGAGTACCTGGAACAAACCGCTACGCAGTGGAAACACGTACGCTTCATTCGCATCGAGCAGCAGCATGAGCACATCACCTCCAAAAAATACGCCCTGAGTGTAGGCATGAAGCACGCAAAGTACCCCGTGGCCTTGATGACCGACGCCGACTGCCGCCCCGTCGGAGAGCGCTGGATCGCCACCATGGCCGCCCGGCTCGGGGACAAACGGGACGTGGTGCTGGGGTTTTCTCCGTACTTCCGGGAAAAAGGATTGCTCAATTGGTTTATCCGCTGTGAAACATTCTATACTGCCGTACAGTACCTTTCCTTTGCCCGGGTAGGGTGGGCCTACATGGGCGTAGGGCGCAACCTCCTGTACCGGACCTCCCTGTTTTTTGCCCATCGGGGTTTTTACCGCCACAAACACATCGTGGGTGGTGACGACGACTTGTTTATGAACCAGGTCGCTACCTCCACCAACGTAGCCATTGCCCTGGACCCGGATTCGTTCGTATACTCTTATCCCAAGAAAACCTGGCAAAGCTGGTTTGTCCAAAAAAAGCGGCATCTGTCGGTGGGAAAGCACTACCGCACGCGCAACAAGTGGCTGCTGGGGCTTCTGTCTGGTTCGCATTCAGGATTCTGGACGGTAGGACTCCTGGTACTTGGCTACGCCGTTTGGCAGCAGGAAGTACTGCTGATGCAGGCCGTGGCGGTAGTTTTTGGGGTACGTTGGCTGGTGCAGTGGGTTGTGCTGGCTTTCTTAAACCGCCGCCTCGACCGCACCGTGGAGTGGTATACCTTTCCGGCGATGGACCTGGCGCTCTACCTGTACTACCTGCGCATGAGTACCCTGGTGCTATTCCGGCGCAAATCGAAAATTACGTGGCGGTAATGGTTGTGCAAAGGGTACTTACCAGGTACCTTGCGCGCCTACCATGACCCATCGCGGCATTCAATACACAAGTCTTTTAACCATAGACTCATTCAAAGTACCTTTATCAGGCATCAACCCATGGAACTACTGCTCCGTTACTTTCCCCACCTCAGCGAACACCAGCGGGCGCAATTTGCCCAGCTACAGGAGCTGTACCAGTACTGGAACGCCCAGATCAACGTCATCTCGCGCAAAGACGTAGACGCCCTGTACGAGCGGCACGTGCTGCATTCGCTCGGGATCGCCAAGGTACTTCAGTTCAAAGCAGGTACTACCGTGCTGGACGTAGGAACAGGCGGTGGCTTTCCGGGAATTCCCCTGGCCATCCTCTTCCCCGAAGCGCACTTTCACCTGGTGGATAGCATCGGGCGGAAGATCAAAGTGGTCAAAGAGGTCGCGGACGCCCTGCAGCTCCGGCAGGTCCGGGCCGAGCAGATCCGGGCCGAAAAACTACCCGCCGATACGTACGAGTTTGTGGTGAGCCGGGCGGTTACGCGCCTGCAACCCTTCATGGGCTGGGTACGGCATTGCATCAGCCCGAACTCCTTTCATGAGCTCCCCAACGGCGTGCTGTACCTCAAAGGCGGCGACCTCACCGAGGAGATTCAGGAATACGGCCGAAAAGTGAATGTCTTCGCGCTGTCGGACTACTTCACTGAAGAATTTTTCGAGACCAAAAAGGTACTTCACGTACCCAAGCGCTAAGGCAAGTGGCAGGGAGGGTTGCTTTCTTATATTCCAAAAAAGAACGGTAATTTTCCATTTTCCGAACAAAACCTACCATTCGTCGAAACCCGGGAGCCGGACTGGAGTATTTAGGGTACTTTTACAGCATGATCTCCCCGATAGCCAAGGGGCGGTTCGTATGCCCTCCTTACATTATACTACCCAAATACACACGAACACACACTAGTTGTAAGTTGTACATGGGCCGCCTTCTTCCTAGAAAGCGGCCCATTTGCCTTTTATTGCCCGGCCAGTGTGGCCTCTTGCACCATTTGGCCAATAGTATTCTTATCTTTGTGCCATCCTAAAAACAACCTAACTAAACCATGAACGAGCGTTTCAGAGCCAGCAGCCTAAAGAATCCACTTTTTCCGGATGAGGTCATCTTCGGAGACAAGGGCGTGACCTTCAAAGTCCGGAAGATGTTCAGCAGTTCAGACAACTTCGTTTTCTACGCCGATATTTCCGGCGTGGAGATCGACAGCGGCGTGTTTTTCTCCACCATTCGGGTCATTCCCCGGATGCGCCCCGAAATAGTCATCTATAATTTTAGCAAAGGAGACGCCAAGAAAGTCAAGGAGTTAATTCTGGACCGGGTACGGAACTGATATTTTTTTGGGAGCAACCCTTGCGCTGTACAAAAAGATGGCTTAGATTTGCACCCACAATTCGGAAAAACGCCGATTTGTATTCTTCTTACTTGTTCCTTAACCGTGCCGGTCGGTTGGAGCAGTTGAGTTCGCTCAGCAGAAGAGCCAAGGCAAAACATACTCCCGAATAGCTCAGTCGGTTAGAGCATCTGACTGTTAATCAGAGGGTCGCTGGTTCGAGCCCAGCTTCGGGAGCAAAAAGCCCCAAATCGTACGATTTGGGGCTTTTTTTGTTGATTTTTTTTACACCTTTGTGCTAGTAAGGATAGGCTTCGGCCTGTCATCCTAAGTCCGCCGTAAATACCGGAGAAAGTACCCGGCAGGTACTTTGGGCGCTTGAAGTACCCGCCCGCCGCTCAACAGAAAGACCATCCAAAAAACATAAAACACATGAAGTACCTTAGAAAAGAGGCGTATACAAGCAAGCTCCTAAGTACCCTGCTGCTGGGACTGCTGAGCCTGGGTACCTACGCGCAGGAGGTACTTCCCTACAGCGGGTACTTTCAGGAAGCGGGCGTGGAGGGTAGTTTTAGCCTGTATGATCTGAAGCAGAAAAAGTACTACACCACCAGCCGCGCCGAATTCACGAAGGGTACTTCGCCCGCCTCTACTTTCAAGATCCCTAACACCTTCATTGCCCTGGAAGAAAAAGTCATCCGGGACGAGAACGAGGTACTTAAGTGGGATGGAACCCCCAAGTGGCTCAAAGCCTGGGAGCAGGATTATGATTTGAAAAACGCCTACAAAAACTCAACGGTGTGGTTTTACCAGGAGCTGGCCCGGCGCATCGGCCCGGACAAGTACCGTAGCTACCTAAAAAAACTCGACTACGGCAACCAGGACATCAGCGGTGGACTGACGGAATTCTGGCTGGGGAGTGGGAATAGCCTGAAGATTTCGCCCAAAAACCAGCTGGAATTTTTGCAAAAGCTCCAGGCCGAAACGCTCCCTTTTAGCCCAAGTACCTACCGCATTGGCAAGGAGGTGATGGTGGAAGAACGTACCCCTACCTACACGCTGCGGGCCAAAACCGGCTGGGCCGACATCGAGCCGAAGGACGTGGGCTGGTACGTGGGGTACCTCGAAACTGCCGACAACGTGTATTTTTTTGCCACCCGGATCTACAAGCCCCGCCAGCAGCAAATGGACGACTTCGGGGCCAAGCGCAAAGAACTCACCCGCCGGATTCTGTCCGAGCTGAAGGTACTTTGAGGGCCGCCAATGCCCTTGCAGGTACCTTGCGGACTGTTAGCCTTCCATGGACCTGTGAGAGGTACTTTCACGACTTTAGGTTAACAAACCCACTTCTTTTCCTTTTATACTAAAACAGCCGTAGAGCTGCCGTTGGATACTCTTAACTATATACCTAAGCAAGCCAAGTACCCCATGAATGTAATCCAACAGTACCTTGATAAAAGCCGGGCTATTCTGGCCACGGTGGAGCAGCAGCAGGCGAATATCCAAACGGCGGCCCGCTGGTTTGCTGACACCATCCGGGCCGGGCGCATGGTACACTTATTCGGAAGCGGGCACAGCCGCATCATGGTGGAGGAGATGTGGCCACGCTACGGGTCTTTTCCGGGATTCAACCCCATCGTGGAGCTATCGCTGACGTTTCATAACCTGGTCGTTGGGGCCAACGGGCAGCGGCAGGCCATGTTTCTGGAAAATGTACCCGGCCTGGCCGACCGCATCCTGCGGAACTTCGATCTCTCGGAACAAGATACCGCGCTGATTATTTCGTCGAGCGGCTGCAACGTGGTACCCATCGAAATGGCCGAACTGTTTCAGCAAAAAAAGATCAAGGTGGTGGCACTGGTGACGCAGGCGCACTTGGACCAAAGTACCTCCAAACGCGCCGACGGCAAGAAACTCAGCGACTTCGCCGATCTGATCCTGGATACGGGAGCGCCCGTGGGCGACGCCATGGTGCAGGTGCCGGGGCTGGATACGCCCGTAGCGCCGGGAAGTACCCTCGGAGGTACCTTACTCATCAATTGCCTGAAAGCCGAAACGGCCCGCCTGCTGACCGAAGCCGGTTGTCCGCCCAAGGTACTTAGCGCCGGGGTGGTGGTAGGTACCCAGCGGGCTACGGAGCTTTTTGAAGCCGCCTACGACGAGCACGCCCACCGCCTGGCCCGGCTGTACGCGCAGGTAGGGGTACCTTCGTACGTCAGCGAGAAATAAATTTCCAAGTACCTTGTTCTAAACCCCTTCGCCATGCAACCCATTCCCCTACGTACTACCGTCATTGGCAGCTACCCCTTTCCGGGCTGGCTGGAATTTGCTTCCCAGAATTTGGAACAATTTGGTCCCGCCGATATTGAAGAGATGATCGACGACGCCGTGGTGGCGGCCATCCACGACCAGGTGACGGCCGGCCTGGACGTGATCACCGACGGCGAGCAAACCCGCCTGGATTTTAACCTGTCGTTCTACGGCTTCATCAAAGGCCTGCGGCCTAACCACGCCGAAACGCGGAAGTTTGGCCCGCCCGCCCACGACCAGCGGGGCAAGCACAGCATTGTGGAGCTGCTCACGGCCCCCAACGGCCTGGGAGCGGTGGCTGAGTACACCCGCCTGGCGCGCCTGGCCCCGGCCGGGCCTACTCTGAAGGCCTCCATTCCGGGGCCTTACACGCTGAGCGGCCGCATGATTCCCGACGGGAAGCTGTACCAGGATCGCTTTGATGTGACGGAGGCGCTGCTGCCTTTTGTGAGCCGGGAGCTGGAAGCGCTCGTGGCGGCGGGTTGCACCGAAATAACCGTGGACGAACCCTCCATGAGCTGCTACGCCTACAAGGAAGACACCCGTCGCTTCGTGGAGCTCTTCAACCGCACCATTGCGCCCGTGGTAGGGAAGTGCCGCTTGTCCACGCACCTGTGCTTCGGCAATTTTAAGGGGCGGCCCGTGGGGTACCGCAAGCTCCACCCCATGCTGCCGGATTTTCTGGATTTGAAGGTAGACGAAGTACATATCGAAATGGCCAACCGCGAGTTTGACGAAATTGAGCGACTGGCCGACTTTGCGGAAGCCATGGACGTAGCCGTGGGGATCATCGACGTGAAGAACTACTACGTGGAAACCGTGGCCGACGTGGCCGAGCGCATTCATCGTTGCCTGCGGTATGTACCCGCCCATAAGCTGGCCGTAGCGCCCGACTGCGGCCTGAGCCAAACCGCCCGCTGGGCCTCGCGCCGCAAACTGGCCAGTATGTGCGCCGGTGCCCGGCAGGTACGGCAGGAGCTAGGCCTGGAGTAGCAGCGTCAGGTACTTGGGAACTACCCCAAAACCGGGTACTTTACCGCGATTAGCACTAGGAGCACCTTCGTCGGGGGCGGCAGGTACTTATGGCAGGATTACGTACTTTTATTATACTTTTTCGGGAAGCATCGAGCCGGGTTTGGATTTGACGTACCTTTTTTATTTATTTCTCAGTGCAAGAAAGCCTTGGGGCGATCCAGGCACACCTATTTTTAATAAAAAGTACCTCCTGACCTATGCTAAGCCGCGTTGCTAATTCGATCTACTGGATGAACCGCTACATGGAGCGGGTAGAAAACTACGCCCGTTTTGTGGGCGTGAATTTCAGCATGGCGCTGGACTTACCCCCCGATGTGGACGAGCAGTGGGAACCTCTCCTGATCGCTACGGCGGATAATTTTCTGTTCAATCAGTACTACGATAGTCCCAGCCGCGAGGACGTGGTCCATTTCATGGCCTTCGATAAGCGCAATCCCAATTCCATCGTGAGTTGCTTGTCAGAAGCCCGCGAAAATGCCCGTACCATCCGCGAGACGATCTCGAAGGAGATGTGGGAGAGCATCAATACGTTTTACCTCATGATGCGCGACACGGCCCCGGACGACTTCCGGAACATGGATCACATGCAGGCGTTCTTCGAAGAAATCAAGCGGCGCTGTCAGCTGTTTCACGGCGTCGTGGACTCCACCATCACCCGCAACGAAGCCTGGCACTTTGGGCGCCTGGGCCGGCATATCGAGCGGGCCGACAAAAGCTCGCGCTTTCTGGATGTGAAGTACTTCACGCTGCTTCAGGACACCGGTACTACCGGCTCCACCCTGGACCTCATGATGTGGACCGCCGTACTAAAGTCCGTGAGTGCCTACAACATGTACCGGCAGACCCACCGGGCCCTCACACCCATGAACATCGTGGCGTTCCTGATTCTGGACAAGCTTTTTCCGCGCGCACTGGCCTACTGCGTGCGGCAGGCGGAGCTATCGCTCTACGCCATCGAAGGGGCCGTGCCCGAAAAGGGGTACACCAACCTGGCCCAGAAAAAGCTCAGCAAGCTGCGGAGCGAAATTGATTTTACGGACGTGGAAGATGTATTCAAATCGGGGCTGCATCAGTACCTGGATCAGTTCCAGATCAAAAACAACGAAGTAGACAACGCCATCTACGATTTGTATTTCGGGCTAAAACCGGTACAGTCGCAATCCCAGGGAAGTATGGGGCAGTTCCAAAGTCAGCGGATGGACTGACCAAAACTTTTCTTAACTTAGCAGTTCGGTAAAGGGTAGTTAAAAACAACTATTTTTTACTATTCAGACCCCTTTAACACGTACGTTTACCGTTTCCTAATTATGACCTATTGTCTCGGCATCAAGGTAGCTTCCGGCTTAGTGGCCATCGCTGACACACGCCTAACGTCCGGTACCGAAGTGTCTACCAATAAAAAAGTATCGGTACATCAGCTCGAAAACCACTCGATGTTTATCATGACGGCAGGCCTGCGGTCGGTGCGTGATAAAGCCATTACCTATTTCAAAGAAGTACTCGACGAGCAGGATTCGTCTTTTAATAAGCTCTACAAGGCCGTCAATGCCTTCGGAGCGCAGGTGAGGCGGGTGGCCGAGGAAGACAAAAGCTCGCTGATCGACGCGGGCTTGTCGTTCAACCTCTTTTCCATCGTGGGCGGGCAGCTCGAAAACGACGAAGAACATAAGCTATTTCTGCTTTACCCCGAAGGAAACTGGGTGGAAATAGGGGCGGGATCTCCCTTTTTTATCATCGGGAACTCGGGCTACGGGAAGCCGCTGCTGTACCGCAGCCTGCGGTTTGATTCCTCCATGCAGGACGCCCTCAAGGTAGGTTTTCTGTCTTTCGATTCCACGCGCGTGAGTTCCAACGACGTCGACTACCCCATCGACGTGGTGCTGTACGAAAAGGATACTTTCCGGATCATCGAGCACCGCTTCGAGAAGGACGACCTGGACTACATCGCCAAGCAGTGGAGTGCCCTGCTCAAAAACTCGGTGCAGAAACTACCCGTGGAGTGGATGGAGCCAATCTTTTCCAAAATTATGGAGGCTTCATGAACCTACAAGTAAAGCATTCGCTCCGGTACGAGTACGACAAATCCGTGAGCCTGGACCCGCATACGCTTTACCTTTATCCCAGGGCTTACCCGCACCAAAAAGTACTTGACTATACCTTAACGCTCCAACCCGAGCCCTTCAAGGTAGTTCGGAATGTTGACGTAGAAGGGAACGTGCAGCAAATCATTTATTTCAATCAGCCCACCGACCAGCTCTTGGTGGAAGCCAGCCTGGTACTTAGCTCGGACGAGGTAAACGTGTTCGACTTTGTACTTTTCCCTTTTGAAACCAAGAATATTCCTTTCCAGTACCCGGAGCACATCCAGAAGTACCTGGCCCCCTACCTAAACCGCAGCGACGTCACCTCCTACGTGGAGCAGTTTGCCCGCAAAATGGCCTACGACGCCCAGTGGGAAACCGTGCCGTTTCTAATGGCGCTCAGCCGCTACATGTACGAGCATTTTACCTACGAAGTGCGCGAAGTAGGCGATGCCCATTCACCGGAAACTACCCTTCTCAACCGCTTTGGCTCCTGCCGCGACTACGCCCGCTTGTTTATGGCCAGTTGCCGTAG
This sequence comes from Rhabdobacter roseus, assembly GCF_014202275.1. Classification (GTDB taxonomy): domain Bacteria; phylum Bacteroidota; class Bacteroidia; order Cytophagales; family Spirosomataceae; genus Rhabdobacter; species Rhabdobacter roseus. Next base: position 330,015 of record NZ_JACHGF010000004.1, read on the forward strand.
CCTGGGCCTGGCGGCGCGCTTTGTGAGTGGGTACCTGTACGGCAGTCCGCAGCAGGAGCACGAACTACACGCCTGGGCCGAGGTGTACCTGCCCGGAGCGGGCTGGCGGGGCTTCGACCCTACGGAGGGCAAAGCCGTTGCCAACCACCACATTAGCCTGGGTGCCTCCGCCGACTACGACCGGCTGGCCCCCGTGATGGGTACCTTTCGGGGTATGGCCACCTCGCTGCTTACTACCGAGGTGTCCATCACGCAGGTATAAGTGCCTTCAATAAATAATCTGCCTAAGGCGCGGGAAAATCGCTATTTTTGCCCCGAACTAATTTTAAGTATACTCATCGTGACGTTGATTAAATCAATTTCGGGGATTCGTGGCATAGTAGGTGGCAAAACGGGCGAGGCGCTAACACCGGTGGATGTCGTGAAGTTTGCGGCTGCCTACGGAACCTGGCTCCGCCGAAGTAATCCGGCTAATACCAAGGTAGTTATTGGGCGCGACGCCCGGCTCTCGGGCGAAATGGTGAGCCGCCTGGTGGCGGCCTCACTCCAGGGCGTGGGCCTGCACGTGATCGATTTGGGGCTGTCAACGACCCCCACGGTCGAAATCGCCGTGCCCGCCGAAGAAGCCGCCGGAGGAATTATTTTGACGGCCAGCCACAATCCGATCCAGTGGAACGCCCTCAAGCTACTTAATGGCCTCGGTGAGTTTATTTCCGGAGAAGAAGGCGCGGAGGTACTTCGCCTGGCCGAAGAAGAAGATTTTGATTTCGTGGAGGTCCGGAAACTGGGCTCCTACCGCATCGACGATACCTACCTGGCCAGGCACATCAACCAGATCCTGGCCCTGCCGCTGGTAGACCGCGAGGCCATCGTGGCGGCCAACTTCCGGATTGTCGTGGATGCCGTCAACTCCACGGGAGGCCTGGCGGTACCGATGCTGCTGGAAGCGCTGGGCGTCCATACGGAGCAAATCCTGAAGCTCAACTGCGAGCCCACGGGCCTTTTTGCCCACAACCCGGAGCCACTGCCGGAGCACCTGCGCGAAATTCGTAATGAAATCAAGAATGGTTCGTACCACCTGGGTATCGTGGTAGATCCCGACGTGGACCGCCTGGCGCTCATCTGCGAAGACGGCTCGCCCTTTGGCGAGGAGTACACCTTGGTGGCCGTGGCCGACTACGTCCTCAAAAACCAGGTGGGCAACACGGTTTCGAACCTGTCGTCCACGGCGGCCCTGCGGGACGTTACCCTCAAAGCGGGCGGCCAGTACTTTGCTTCGGCCGTCGGGGAGGTGAACGTCGTGACCATGATGAAGGAACACAACGCCATCATTGGGGGCGAAGGCAACGGGGGCGTCATCTACCCCGAGGCGCACTACGGGCGCGACGCCCTGGTGGGGATTGCGCTGTTTTTGAGCCACCTGGCCAAGTTTGGCAAGTCGGCTTCGGTGCTACGGAAGATGTACCCCAAGTACTTCATTTCCAAAAATAAAATTGAATTGACGCCCGACATCGACGTTGACAAGGTACTGGATAGCATCAAGACGCGCTACGCCCGGCAGCCCATCAATACCGTCGACGGCGTACGCATTGAGTTTGACCGCGAGTGGGTCCATTTGCGCAAATCCAACACCGAGCCCATTATCCGGATCTACTCCGAGTCCGAAACCCTGGCGACGGCCGATAACCTGGCCAATAAAATCATCTCCGATATCAAGGAAATCATCTCGGAGCGAAAATAGACGTTCCAACCATTTTGTGTACCAGGTACTCTTCCTTTTGTCTTTTATCAAAAAGCAAAATACGATGAAGAAGTACCTGGTATTTTTTGGGCTAACCGTTCTGGTATCAGGACTCTCCTGTCAGAAAAAAGAGCCCGCTCCCGGCTGTCTGGATTGTGGGAAAAAAGTAGAGGAAATCCAGGAACGTCCGGGCAGGATCGCCTACGACTCGGCGGCGGTACGTTACTACGTTTGGATGCATGTACCCGGCACCATTGATTCCTTCAGGGTAGGCTACGTTTGCGAGCTACCCGAAGCGTATCAGGAAGAGGGACAGCAGGTAGTTGTCAGTGGTACTTTGTATGAAACCTCCCTGCGCACTACGAGCGCCATTTGCTGCCTGGACGGCTTTTACTGCCTGGCGTTGACGTCCGTTCGAGCTACTTATTGACTGGTTGTTATAGCAATCATCGGGCAATAAACGTATATTTGCGGCTTGTATCTTTGATGCCCCATAAAGCTCATGAAAGCCTACCTCGACAACGCCGCCACCACCCGCCTCGACCCGGAAGTACTGGAAGCCATGCTGCCGCTCATGACCGAGCAGTTTGGAAATCCCTCGTCCATTCATGCCCACGGGCGCGCCGTGCGCTCAGCCCTCGAGCGGGCACGCAAGACCGTAGCGGGCCTGCTCCATGCTGCACCGGCGGAGATTTTCTTCACCTCGGGCGGCACCGAGGCCGACAATACGGCCATTCGCGGTAGCATCGAAACGCTGGGCCTTACCCACGCCATCACGTCGCCGCTGGAGCACCACGCCGTGCTGCACACGTTGGAGCATCTGGCCCGGCAGGGGCGCATCACGCTGAGTCTGGTGCGGGTAGACGAAAAGGGGCAGATTGACCTGGATCACCTAGAGGAGCTTTTAAGTACCCAGCCGCGCGCGCTGGTGTCGCTCATGCACGGCAACAACGAGATCGGCAACCTGCTGGATCTGGACGCGGTAGGGGAGCTTTGTAGTCGCTACGACGCTATTTTTCATTGTGATACGGTGCAAACGATGGGCCACTACCCCCACGATTTGCAGCAGCTCAGCGCGCACTTCATCGTGGGGGCGGCGCACAAATTTCACGGGCCGAAGGGCGTGGGTTTTCTGTACGTGCGCCCAGGTACCCGCATCCATCCGTTTGTGCACGGCGGCGCGCAGGAGCGCAACATGCGCGGCGGAACCGAAAACGTATACGGTATCGTAGGCCTGGCCAAGGCGCTCGAAATAGCCTACCGCGACATGGATGAGCACCGGCGGCACATCGAAGGGCTGAAAAAAAGGATGATCGACCAGCTGCGGGAAAAGATAGAAGGGGTACTTTTTAACGGCCTCTCGGCCGATCTGGACCGCAGCCTGTACACCGTGCTGAGCGTAAGCCTGCCGCCGTCGGACATCAACGATATGCTGCTCTTCAACCTGGATATTGCCGGGATTTCGGCTTCGGGCGGGAGTGCTTGCTCCAGCGGCTCGGAGGTGGGCTCGCACGTACTGGGCGCGTTGCAGGTACCTGCCGACCGCGCCAACGTCCGGTTTTCGTTCAGCAAATTCACCACCGCCCAGGAAGTAGACCACGCCGTACAGGTAGTGGCCGAGCTCTACAAGCGGGAGCCGATCTGCTAGATTCGCCCGGGTAGGTAAGGTACTTTTAAAAGTAAGGTACTTTGGCCAAAAAAGTACCCCTCGCCATGGGGATCGTTTCCAATTCCAGCGAAGGGTACTTTGGGAAGTAGTTCAAAAAAAGCAGGCTAGCAGGATCAGGTACCTACGGCTACGCCGTGCCAGCGGCGGGCTATTTTCAGCGTGTAGTCTACAAAGTCCTTGACGCCCTTTTCGTACACACCATTGCCGGTGGAATTGCCCGCTTCGTCCAGGTTTTTCCCGGTCTCGTGCGACTCAAAAAGTTTGGGCGACACCACCGACGACTGGTTCAGAAAGCTAATGAGCTTATTGAGTACAACGGTCATTTCCAGGCAGGGACGCCGCCCGCCGCGCCCCGACGATACACCTACCAGCGCAAATACTTTTTCGTGAAACAGCGAAGCAAAGGCCTTCCCGCCCAACTGGTGCATGGCGTTGATGAGCTCCCCGCTGGTGGTCCAGTTGTATTCAGGAATGGTGAAAATCACCACTTCTGCTTCTTCCCAGGTACTTACGAGCTTCTGCTGAAAGGGCGTCAGTTTTTCTTTGTCCAGGCTACCGCGCCCTACCATCGGGATGTCTACCTCTTCAAAATTCAGGAGCTCTACTTCCTCCTGGCCCGACTCGCGCAGGGTACTTTCGAGGTAGCGGGCGGCTTTCAGGGAGCTACTCCCCTTACGCGGGGACGTAGAAATAACGGCAATTTTCATAGGTACATCAGTTAATGGGATTCCCGGAAAGTACCCCGGCCTGGAATTCCAGGCCGGGGTACTTTGCTGTCAAAATAACAAACAGGATAGGAATGGTAAAAAGACTATGCCTTTTGGACGAGGTCGGCCAGGGTATCGACCCAGATCGCACTGTCGTTGAGGCTCTCCACCAGCTGCCAGTGCTCGCCGCCCAGCTCTTCAAAGAGCTCCTTGTACTCTTCACCTACCTCGATGGTCGTCTCCAGGCAGTCGGCCACGAAGGCCGGCGAAAAGGCCAACACGCTTTTGACGCCTTTTTTGGGTAGTTCTTTAACCAGCTCCTCGGTGTAGGGTTGTATCCAGGGCTCTTTGCCCAGGCGAGACTGAAAGCAGGTCGTGTATTTTCCTTCGGGAATATTAAGTTCTTTGACGAGCCGCCGTGTGGTCTCGAAGCACTGAGCCCGGTAGCAGTGCTGGTTGCGGGCGTGCAGGCTGTCGCAGCAGCTTCCCAGCTGGCATTGCTGCCCCGTGACGTCCCCCTTCCGGATCTGGCGCTCGGGCAGGCCGTGGTAGCTGAATACGTAGTGGTCGTAGGGGCGCTGCTGCATGTACTTTTGGCCCAGACGCACAAAGCCCTCAATGAAGCCGGGGTGGTCCAGGAAGCTGTTGATAAAGCGCATCTCGGGCATAATCTGCCAGCTTTTAAGTACCCGCATCACTTCTTCGTAGATGGAACCCGTGGTGGCCGAGGCGTATTGCGGAAAGAAGGGAACGACCGTGAGCTTGGATAAGCCGAGCTTTTGAAATGCCATCAGGCTATCTTCAATACTGGGGCTTTGGTAGCGCATGGCCAGCTTCACCACGTAGTCGTCGCCCAGGGTTTTTTGCAGTAATTCTTCCACGGCGTAGCCGTATACTTTCAGCGGAGAGCCTGCTTCGGTCCATACTTCCCGGTAGATCTTGGCCGACTTAGGGGCGCGAAAAGGAGCGATGATCAGGTTGACGAGCATCCAGCGCGACAGCGGCGGAATGTCGATCACGCGCGCATCCATCAGAAACTCACGAAGGTACTTGCGCACATCAGGCACACTGGGGCTGTCAGGGGTACCTAAATTGACGATCAGAACCCCCGTTTTTCCGAGTGCCTGGCCTTGGCTGGAAGCGGGTGTTGCTAACGGTTGAGTGGTCATGAAGAGTAGCTTAGTACTAAAATGTAGAGGATTACAAAACCGGTTTTTCAAATGAGTTAAAGACCTGGGTCGGTAGCTTATCAAAGACCTGAATCTCGGTAAGCTGGCGCTGGCCTCGGTCGCCGGAAAGCAGGATTTTTCCGTACTTCTTATAACTCTTCCAGGGCATGATAAAGTTCGGCTTTTCGTTGCCTGCTTCCGAAAAGTACGCCCACTGGGTTACGAGGTGCGTTTCGGGGCTGACCCAGACGTAGTACTTGTTTTGGGGCGTGTTGCCCACCTTTTCAAAAGTCAATTGTATTTTTTCGGCTTTGGCCCCGTCTTCGGTGGGCTCGTGCCCCAGGTACCTGAGTGTCACGCCCGAGTCCTTGAGCTTATAGGGCATCACCAGCCAGTAGGCGTCGTTGATCCAGGCACTTTTTCCCTGCTCCACGTACTTCGCGATCGAGTCGGCGTGGGTAAGCTCCTGGCCGTCTTTCATCACCCGGCCTTTGCCCGTATTGAGGTTCAGAAGTACCGTTTGGTCGGTTTTGAGGTAATCTACCCGCACGTCTCCCTGCCATTTGTCCCAAACCAGCCGCCGGTTCCCGAAGAAATTCCAGGTAATGTAGCGGGTTTTATCCCAGTTTTTTCGGCCGCCCATGGCCTCCATGACCTCGTCGGCCAGGATGATGGCGCGCGGTTCCGAGGCCTCGGCCTTGAAGCCTTCGGCGGGAGGATTCGCAGATTTTTGGGCCCAGGCCAGCGTACCCAGTAGCTGGGCCACAAAGATCCCTAAAAGAAGCTGTTTTTTCATAGAAAAAGCGAGGATGGTTGGTTGCTACGTGCGTTTTGGTATTACAACTACCCAGAATGGGTTTTGTCTGTAAACATAACGGAAAAAACTGATAACGATCACCGTAGGTACCTGACGGCCGTCAGCGAGAGGTACCTTATTTAACGGGACCTTTGTTAGGTCATTTACTAACGGACGCTGGATTATGAAACGGATACTGGTTGCCACTGATTTTTCTGCCAACGCGGCTACGGCACTGACCCTGGCCAAGCGGATTGCGCTGTCTGACCAGGCGGTACTTTACCTGACGCACGTGTTTCGCCCTCCCTTCATGGAGGTGACGGGCCCGGCCGACCGCATCCTCTCTACCCTCGACGAAGCCGAAAAGTTGGCCGAAGACGAGCTGCTCCACTTGCGGCGGGAGCTACAGGCCGACGGCCTGGAAGTAAAAACTGACTTCCGCTACGGGGCGGCGGCCGACGGTGTACTGAAAGCCATTACGGAGCTCCAGCCCGACCTGGTGGTGCTGGGCCGAACGGGGCGTGGCAACGCCCTGGACCGGCTGCTGGGTACTGTGGCCAGCCGCGTGGCGCTCAAAGCGCCCTGTCCGGTACTGGTAGTACCCGAAAACTCGCCCCGGCGGGCTATCCAAAGTATTGTGTACGCTACGCAGCTCGAGCGCGTCGAAACGGGAGCCCTGGGTTTTGTGTTTGAGCTGGCTCGCCAAAGCAGCGCGCGCATTACGCTGCTGAAAATCAACGCGTCTGATCAGCTGAACCTCTTCGACGACGAGCAATTTATTTTTGACATCCGGCAGCAGTTCCCAAATGAACACTTTGACTTTGAGCAAATGGATGCTCCTTCGGTGCGCGATGGACTCAGTACCTATACGGCTGCCCACCAAACCGACCTGCTGGTTGTGGCCAATCAGCCGCGCGACTGGCTGGCGAGCGTTTTGAATCCCAGCTTGTCCAAAGAACTGGTGCTGGAGGTACCTACCCCGCTCCTGGTGTGCCACCTGGATAAAATCTAAGTAAAGACTAGCTACATGGCTATTCGTTTTTTAACGAGAATGGGTTGTTTCTGACAACACCCGAGCTGGACTTCCGGCTCGGGTGTTTTGTTTGGGAGCTACCAAAAAACCGAAAATTGTAACTCATTTTTTACCAGAACAGGCGGTTTATCGAAACAGAGCGGGCTATTTGTAGTGCCATGGGTACTTTTGTAATAAGAAATACTCCGTGGCAGGAATAACCCCAGTGACCTCCTTATGGTATTCAATAGTTTACCCTTTCTCGTATTTATTACCGGTTTTTTCTCGCTGTATTTTTGGTTAAAAGGCCGAAGCCGTATGTGGCTTTCGCTGGCGGCCAGCTACCTATTCTACGGTTGGTGGGACTGGCGCTTCCTGGTACTACTTACCTTTACAATAACCCTGGATTTTACCCTGGGACTCAGGCTGCACCGAACCCACGACCCTCAGTGGCGGAAAAGGTACCTGTGGGCCAGTATAGCCACCAACCTGGCCGTCCTGGGCTTTTTTAAGTACTTTAATTTTTTTATCGACTCCACGGCGGCGGTTATCCGGGCTGCAGGTTTTGAGCCGGCCATTCATACGTTGCACATTGTGCTACCGGTCGGGATTTCGTTTTATACCTTCCAGTCGATGAGCTACACCATCGACATCTACCGGCGGGAGATCGAGCCCGAGACCAACTACTTTCGCTACGCTACTTTTGTTTCTCTCTTTCCGCAGCTAGTAGCGGGCCCTATCGTGCGGGCTCGTTCGTTTTTGCCGCAGTTCAGGTCAGAGAAGCGGTTTGATTGGAATCGTTTCACGGAAGGACTGGGGTGGTGTCTGTGGGGTTTTTACAAAAAGGTAGCTCTGGCCGACAGCCTGGCCCCCTTTGTGGATCAGTGTTTTGCGGCTCCCGAGACGTTTTCTTCTTCACATCTACTGGTAGGGGTACTTTTATATTCTTTCCAAATTTATGGCGACTTTTCCGGCTATTCCAGTATCGCCATTGGGCTCGCCCATATTATGGGGTATCAATTTCCTACCAATTTCAATTCGCCCTATTTTTCTAAGAGCTTCAGTGAATTCTGGACCCGTTGGCATATCTCCCTTTCGTCCTGGCTACGTGACTACCTCTACATTCCGCTGGGAGGAAACCGGAAAGGTACCTTTAAGACCTACCGTAACCTGATGCTCACCATGCTGCTCGGGGGGCTGTGGCATGGTGCCAACTGGACGTTCTTAGTCTGGGGGCTCCTGCATGGATTGTACCTGGTAGCGCAGCGGTTGCTGAGTTCGAGCATCGAAAGGGTAGAAAAAGTACTCTGCATGCCCCGCTGGATTCAAAGAGGCCTGGCCCTAGTAACCGTATATGCCCTGACGTGCTTTGCCTGGATTTTTTTTAGAGCTCCCGATCTGACTATTGCTTTCTCAATTATCCGGCGGATCGCCACCTTGGAGCAGTTCAACTGGACCAGCGTACAAAACAAGTTTCATGTGATGCAGGCGGCAGTCATGATCATCATTCTGCTGCTGGCAGAGTTAATAAACATCCGACGAAACCTGACGATCCTGATCGTACAGCGGCCTGTCTTTCGGGTGGTAGCGATGGCTTTGGTACTGTGGCTTATTGCGTTCTTTGGTACCTTCGACGCCGACTCCTTTATATATTTTCAATTCTAAATTTCAATAAAGTAAGCATGAAAAATAGTTACTGGATTATAGGATTGGTACTTCTTGCTTTCATTGGTGATCGCCTGGGAGGAATGATACTGCAAAAGCTGATAGAGCGGAGTCAATTTCGCTATTCACGTATTGAAAAGGGCGCTACTAAAAATGTAGATATTTTATTGATCGGCAATTCACGTGGGTTGACGTTCTATCAACCAGCCATAGAGAAATTAACCGGCAAAAGTACCTTAAATATCAGTTATAACGGTTTGCCCATGAATCTGGCTAGGGCGATTGTGCAGGATCAACTGCAAAAAAATGGAACGCCAAAAGTGGCTTTGATTGATATCACGCTCTGCACTAAAAGTAACCAAGAACTCATCAGCTCCTTTAAAGCCTACGCAACATGCTCACAGCCTATTGCTGATTTGCTCCGGCAGCAAGATGTGAAAACGTACCGGGCTAGTAGGGTGAGCCATCTTTATCGCTATAACAGCGAAGTATTTCAGCGGGCGCTATTTTACTTAAACCAGTCGGACGAAGATTGGTTGCTCGATCGGACCATTACGCAGGCGATGGTGGAGAATGCGGCCTTATTAGAGCCTTACCAACTTAAGGTGAAGCCTCAGCAATTGGTGGCACTTCAAAAGACAATCTGGGAACTGGAAGAGGCCGGTACGGAGGTACATTTGGTAGTAGGGCCTTATTTCCCGACGTTTCGGCTGGCGGGGCTCGAAGAGTATATTCAGCAGGTAGAAAGCGCCTGCCAGAAGGAAGTACATGATTTTTCTAATCTATTATCCGAGCCAGCTCACTTCGGTGACTACCAGCATCCTAACGTGGCGGGCAGTTTGCTTTATATGGAGGCACTGGATCAGGAGGGCTTATTTGACTAAAGTACCTCAAGGTACTTTGTAGCACTAAAAATACCTACTCTACACGCCCAGTAGCCGCCATACGCCCGAGAAGAAGAATAAGACCAGCCCCACGGGCGTAAGTACCTTCCAGCCCAGGTACATGAGTTGGTCTACGCGGAGGCGGGGCAGCGTCCAGCGCACCCACATTTGCACCAGCACCGCCAGCAGCGCTTTGCTCAGCAGCCAGAAAGCCCCCGTAAGGTACCCCAGCCAGGTACCTGGCTCACCGCTGGTCCAGTCGGCCAGGCGCAGGGGGCCGAGGTTGGGGAAAGGCGTATTCCAACTACCCAGAAACAGGATGGCCCCCAGCAGCGATACGAGCAGCATCATGCCGTACTCCGAGAGCATTAGGAGCGCGTAGCGCATGCCCGAATACTCCGTATGAAAGCCACCCACCAGCTCCGACTCCCCCTCGGGCAGGTCGAAGGGCGCGCGGTTACACTCAGCCAGCGATGCGATAAAAAAAACCACGTAAGCGATGAGCAAAAAAGGATTCCGAACCACGTTCCAGGCCAGGAAGCCACCCACCTGGGTGACGTCCAGGTTGAGATTTTTCAGACCAAAGAGATAAATGGTTTCGGAAGAATAAATGCCCTGCTGGTAGCTGATGGCCTGTAGATCTAAAGTTTGGGTGATCATGACCACGCACAGGATCGACAGCCCCAGGGGTACTTCGTAGGAAACGATCTGAGCCACGGCCCGCATGGCCCCGAACAGCGAGTACTTGTTGTTGGAGCCCCAGCCCGCCATCAGGATGCCGATCACATCCACCGACACGATCGTGAGCAGGTAAAATACCCCCACGGCCGCACCCGAGCCGCTCAGCTCCGGAGCCAGCGGTACCACGGCAAAGCCCGCAAACACCGCCGCAAAAATCACAAACGGAGCCAGCAGGAACAGCCGCCGGTCGGCGGCTTTGGTCACGATGTCTTCCTTCTGGAGGAGCTTGAGCAGGTCGGCGATGAGTTGCAGCAGCCCCCACTTCCCTACCTCCATGGGCCCCATGCGGTCCTGGATAAAGGCCGATACCTTTCGTTCCAGGTATACGCCCACCACCACGAAGCCGGGTACCATGACTAAAAAGATGAGCAGCGTGGCAAACATGAACGGAGCGTAGCAAAAATACGGGTTATGGTTTTGGAGACTTTCGCATCAAGGTACTTTGAAGTACTGCTTCCCGAGCTTAGTCTACCGCAAAAGTAGAGAAAATAAAGCAAATTGCTTTACGGATTCCTACTCCAAAAACCGTCCACGGACTTAGGCGGGAGGTACCTTAGTCTTTCCCCAGCAGTTCAAAGCCCGACACGACGTCGAAGAGTTCGGCGTCGATGGTACTTTGGCGGAAGCGGTGGTAGCGTTGGGTGAGCTCCTGGAGAATTTCCTCAATATTTTTTTCGGCCCGTTGCATGGCCATGAGTCGGCTGGTATTTTCGCTGGCCAGGGATTCGGTACAAGCCTTGAAAAGCGATACAAACAGGTACTCCCGAATGAGGGCCTGTAGGGTGGGCGTAGAGGGCCCCTGTACGTGCGGAACGCAGGGCGTGGGCCAGGGCGTGTGCAGCAGTTGCTGGTACCAGTTTTTGTCCAGCGGGAGCAGCAACTGCCCGGTAGGCAGGTACCCGCCCTGCGCTACGGGCTGGTGATGAAAAAGGTAGAAATCCGTAATGCCCTCCTGCCGCTGGCTTTCTTCCAGCTGTTGAAGTACCTGGCCCACCAGTTGGGTTACGGCAGCCACGGAGTAGGGGGCCGTGTAGAGCCGGGCCGGGTGGTAGGTACCTCCCTCCAAGTGTCCGTAGAGCCTTTCGCCCACGACCCACACTATTTTCTCTCCGGGTAAGGTACTTAGGTGGTCCGTCAGGTAGTCGGCCAGGAGGTCGTTGAACTGTCCCACCAGCCCCTGATCGGACCCCAGCGCCAGCACGCCTACGGTTTTTTGGGCGGAGGCTGGAGGGGAAGGAGGAAGGGTACGCAGGCCTTCGTGACGAAAGTAGGCCGCCAGCCCCAGGGCCACCGTCTGGTGGTAGTCGTGCAGGGAAGTGAGCGCGGCTTCATACTGCTCGATGTTGGCGGCAGCCATGGTTTTCATGGTACGTACCACCGATCCCAGGTCCTGGGCACCGTCTATTTTTCGGGCTATGGCCTGCAAGGTTTCCATAAAGAGGCTGGTTAGCTGTCTTTCGTAAAATCCGTCAGCACTTCGCGCGCGGCGGCCGTGATCGTTTGACGGTCTTCGTCGGACAAGGGCTGCGCCCAGTACAACCGCTCCATCAGGCTGGCTTTCAGGTCCTCCCGCGCCAACTGGTGCAACTGGGCTTCGGCCGTGGGTATTTGCTCGAGGGGTACCTGCGTGAGCAGGCCGCTGGTAAGTGCCACCAGCACCACGATCTGCTCGGGTACCGAGAGTGGCCGTAGCTCGGGCTGTACCAGGCAGGCCCGGATGCGTTGGCCGTAGTCAAGGGTTTGGGTTGTGGCTTCGTCGAGCCGGGCACCGAAGCGCGCAAAGGACTCCAGTTCCTCAAACTGGGCGTAGGCGAGTTTGAGGCTTCCGGCCACCGCCCGGTAGGCCGAGAGTTGTGCCTTCCCGCCCACGCGCGACACGGATTTTCCTACGTCAACGGCCGGAAGTACCCCCAGCGAAAACAGCGTAGGTGAAAGGTAGATCTGCCCGTCGGTGATGGAGATGATGTTGGTAGGAATGTAGGCCGACATGTTCTGGGCTTCCGTCTCCACGATGGGCAGGGCCGTCAGCGAACCTCCGCCCAGCTCTTCGCTCAGGTGGGTACTTCGCTCCAGCAGGCGCGAGTGGATGTAAAAAATATCGCCCGGAAAAGCTTCCCGCCCCGGCGGACGCCGCAGCAGCAGCGACAGCTCCCGGTAGGCCCGGGCGTGGTTGGTCAGGTCGTCGTAGACGATCAGTACATCGCGGCCCCGTTCCATGAAAAACTCCGCAATGCTGGTGGCTGCATAGGGGGCAATGAATTGCAAACCCGGCGAGGTATTGCCTTCGGCTACCACCACAACGGTGTAGTCCATAGCTTCTTTCTCTTCGAGCCTCGCAATGACGTTGGCCACGGAGGAGGCGCGCTGGCCGATGGCGCAGTAAATACAGATGACGTCCTGGTCGCGCTGGTTGATGATGGCGTCCAGGGCCAGGGCCGTCTTGCCGGTCTGGCGGTCGCCCAGAATGAGCTCCCGCTGCCCGCGCCCCACCGGAATCAGCGCATCGACTACTTTCAGGCCCGTTTGCAGCGGGGTACTTACTGCCGCCCGGTCCATGATGGCCGTAGCGGGACGCTCCACCGGGTAGCGCTCGGTACCTACCAGGGTACTTTTTCCGTCCAGCGGTTCACCCAACGGGCTTACTACCCGCCCCAACAGCGCATAGCCCACGGGGACGTCCATCACCCGGCCGGTGCGTTCTACTTCGTCGCCGGCTTTGAGCAGGGCGTCGTCGCAAAGCAGTACCACGCCTATTTCGTGGGCGTCTACGTTGAAGGCGATCCCGTACAGGTTGCCCCGAAAGCGGAGCAATTCTTCGTAGCCTACGTTGGGCAGGCCGGTTACCTTGGCTATTCCGGCCGACACGCTTTGCACCACGCCTACTTCCCGCAGAGCCAGGGTAGGCTGGTAGGTGGCGCGTCGTTGTTCTACCTCAGCAAAGGTTTTGTCAAGGGTATGGAGGAGGCTGGTCGGTGCCATAGCATATAAAATCAGGGTGTGATACTAAAAGGGAGGTACCTCGACGGCGGGTCAAGCGGTCTTTTCGGCCGGTTCGCTGGCCGTTTCCAGGATGCGTGTTTCCAAATCGCGGAGGTAGTCCGATACGTTCCAGGATAGCTTGTAGCCTTCGGCGCTTAGCTCGATTCCGTTCAGGAGCTCAGGCCGGGTGGAAAAATGCAGCGGAGGGGTACTTCCCAGTACCTGGGTCAACGTTTCCTGCAACATAGCCCGTTGATCGGCGGCGAGCTCAAAAGCACTGTAAAGGGTCAGCGGTGGCTGCTCGGAGGGGGATTGGAAAGCCGTTACTAGCGGTTTCCGTTCGGTTTCGCCGAGCTGTTTTAGTCGCTCCACAAACACCGCCACCATCTGTTCTTCGAGGCTCTGAGAGGCCAGGTCGGTCAGGATTTGCTGGCTAATGGCAATCACCTCGTGTTGAATCCGTGCCCTCACCACCTGCTGGGCGCTTCCCTGTTCGTCCCGAAGCGCTTGTTCCAGGGTTAGCCGCAGGGTTTGGATCTCGGCCCGGCTTTCTTCCAGGAGCCGTTTTCGTTCCGCTTTAGCTTGGTCCACGGCCTCTTGCAGCAGCTCCTGGCGCTGGTGGTCAAAGGCTTCATTTTTTTGCGCAAGTACCTCTCCCTTTTGGGTAGCTTCCAGCATCCTGGTGTTCGCTTCCTGCAGCTGGGCGGCGACCCGCCGCTCGCGCGCATCAATGGCTTCCAGAATAGGCTTGTAGAGAAACCGCTTCAGTAACCAAACCAGCACGAGGAAATTAACAATCTGCGCGGCAACCGTAAACCAATCGATTAGCATGACAGCGTCGTTTTATTAATTTGAAATGATGTAGTTCCAGAAGGGATTGGCAAAAATGATGATCATGGCGACCACAAAGCAGTAGATGGCCGTAGACTCGACCATGGCCAGCCCCACAAAGAGCGTACGGGTAATGGTGGGAGCGGCGTCGGGCTGCTGAGCCAGTGATGCCAGGGCGGACGCCACGGCTTTGCCCTGTCCAAGGGCCGGGCCAATGGAGCCGATGCTGATCGTGAGACCGGCGGTAGCAATGGAAATGATGGCGATTAAGGTTACGTTATCCATAGAGGTAAAGTTTGAAGGAAAGTAAGTCGTGTTCGGTTAGGTACTTGGGTTAAAATCATTGCTTTGGGAAAAATCAGCGGGTTGCGGCGGCTATGTACACCGCCGCCAGAATGCTAAAAATATAGGCCTGGATCATGCCCGTGAGCATGCCCAGGGCTGTCATCACGATCGGGAACAGGAAAGGGGTAATACTCAGCAGGATGCTCACAATCACGGCCCCGCTCATCATATTACCAAACAACCTCACCGCCAGCGCCAGCGTGCGCGAGAGCTCCCCGATGATATTAAAGGGCAGCATGATGAAGCTGGGCTGCAAATAGGAGGAAAGGTACTTTAAGAGACCTACCTCCAAAATGCCAAAAACCGGCACGGCCAAGAACACACAGACGGCCAGAGCCGCCGTGGTGGAAAGGGAGCTGGTGGGGGGATGATAGCCCGGCACAATGGCCAGCAGATTGGAAACGGCGATGAACAAAAACAAAGTACCCAGGAAAGAGATGTACTTTTTGGGCTCGCGGATTCCTACTTCGCGGATCTGCTCGTTGATGCCGATCACGATGATTTCAAGGGTACTTTGCCAGCGCGAAATGCGATGCTCGGTAAGGAGGCGGCGGGTAACCAGCCGGGACGCCACGACCATGAGTAGCATAAGTACCCAGGTGGTGGCGATGGTGGCGTTGATTTTTACAAATCCGTATTCCCACAGGATGATTTCGTCCGGACTAAGTCTCATGGGTAGCCTCCTTTCTGTTCGGTGCGGCGGGATTGGCCTGCACCCACCGGATACTCACCACCCGCACGAGCAAAAAACCGGCCACACAGACCAGCAAACGCGGCCAGGCACCAGCCGACAGCCAATAGAAGCCGGCCAGGGCCATCCCGATGCGAAGCACATAGCTGGGCAGTAGCCAAAGGGCGGGGTAGCGCGCAGTCAGCGCTTTCTTGACGGTGAGCCACAGGCCACCAAAGTACAGGCCGCCCAGTACCAGTCCGCCCGCCAGGGAAATCAGGTAGTCGAATAGATTACTCATCGTTGCCATTATTTTCCTTTTGGTGTATTTCTGTATCTTCTTTTCCCAGCCACTGCCAGGCAATCACACAACCTACCATCAACCCCACCACCAGCAGGCTTAGGGTCCAGGAGTGGTTCTGCGGATAGCGGCGGTCCAGCCATACGCCGAGGCTCGTGCCGATCAGGGCAGGTATCGCCACCGACCAGCCTACGAGCCCAAACATCCCCAGCCCGAACCAGACGCTTTGGTTTTGGCGTTGAGCGGTCAGTTTGCGTTCCGCTTTTTGCTCGATTTGGCGGCTAAAATGGTTCGGTTCCTCGGGGTTCATCCTAGTTCGTTTGGCTAATCGTGAAACTGCTTCAAGGTCCGTATCAAGCCGGTTTCCATGCGGGTCATGGCCGCCCGCAGGTCCTTCTCGCTAGTTTGAAGTACCTTAAATTCCTTTTCGACGGCCTCCTTGAGGGTACGAAGGTCGTCGCCCTGGATGGCGTGACGTACTGAAAGCCGCACCAGGGGACCCGTCTTCACCAGAATGCCTTCGTCAACGGCCAGGTACAGTACCTGGCCTTCGTCGGTTTCGTACTCAAAAATGCTGGGTACCACGGCGGCTACGCAGTCGAGCCGATTGGGCAGTATCCCAAACGAGCCACCGGCGGTTTCGGCTACCAGGCGCGTGACCCGACCTACTTCGGAAAAAACCCGAAACGGCAGCAATACTTTCAACGTAGCGTAGCGCGCTTCCATGCGGATAGATTGATATTGATTAGGTTCAACTGGGTCGGTTCTTCAAGTTACGGGCCTTTTCGTGCACGTCTTCCAGGGTACCTACCATGTAAAAAGCACTCTCGGGGTAGTCCTTGAGTTCATCCTGCAAAATGGCCTCGCAGCCATCCAGCGATTCTTTAAGGCTAACGTCCTTGCCGGGCATGCCGCTGAACTGCTCCGTAGAAAAGAAGGGTTGAGTCAGAAAGCGTTCCAGGCGGCGGGCACGGCCTACCAGCGCCCGGTCTTCGGGGGCCAGCTGCTCCAGGCCTAGCATGGCAATGATGTCCTTGATTTCCTCGTAGTTGGAGAGCGTCTTGCGTACCTGCTGGGCCACCCGGTAGTGCCGCTCACCAATAACCCCCGGCGTGGCCATTTTGGAGCCCGACTGCAACAGGTCCACGGCCGGGTACAGGCCCTCGCTGGCCCGCTTGCGGGAAAGTACCAGGGAAGCCGACAGGTGCGCAAAGGTATGGACCGCCGCCGGGTCGGTGAGGTCGTCGGCTGGTACGTACACAGCCTGGATGGAGGTGATGGCCCCCTTGTCGGTGTTGGCGATGCGCTCCTGGAGTTTGGCCAGTTCGGTACCCAGGGTAGGTTGGTACCCCAGCCGGGAGGGGATCTGCCCCATGAGCCCGGAAACCTCCATGCCGGCCTGAATAAACCGGAAGATATTGTCGATGAGCAGAAGCACGTCCCGCTGTTCGTCGTCGCGGAAGTACTCGGCCATGGTAAGTGCGGCGTGGCCCACCCGAAAACGCGCACCGGGTGGCTCGTTCATTTGGCCAAACATCATGACGGTATTTTTAAGTACCCCCGCCTCTTTCATTTCGTAGTAAAGCTCCTGGCCTTCGCGGCAGCGCTCACCAATGCCGCAAAACAGGCTAACGCCTTCGTGGTGCGCCACCATGTTGTTGATGATCTCGGTCAGGAGTACGGTCTTTCCCACGCCCGCGCCACCGAACAGCCCGGCTTTGCCGCCACGCTCCAGGGGTACCAGTACGTCGATGGCCTTGATGCCGGTTTCAAAAATAGAGGATCGCGTGGAACGCTGGCTCAGGGGAGGAGGGGCCTGGTGAATACTGCGCCAGGAGACGTCTTCCGGGGGTGGAAGCTTGTCAATGGGCTCGCCAAAGGTATTGAACATCCGCCCGAGCGTGGCGGGCCCCACGGGTACTTTGAGGGGAGCGTTCGTATTTTTTACCCACGTACCCCGCCGCAGTCCCTGCGTGGGGGTGAGGGCAATGCCCCGGACGTTATGGGTGTCCAGCTGAGCCAGCACTTCGATGGCAATCCGGTGGTCGTCTCCAGCGTAGAGCATGGTGTGCATGGCCGGAACCGAATCCTCAAACCAGATGTCTACAACGCTCCCGCGTACCGAAATAACCTTTCCCTGATGCGCCCGGGTGTCCTCTTTTGTAACTTCTCCTGTGTACATAGCCTATGGGGGGTATGGATCGTGAGTGGTAGCAAAAAAGTACCTTGTATTTCAAAGATACGCCGATGAGGAGGCAAAACCTATAATTATCGGGCAAATTGACGCAGATCATAAAAAAACCGGGGAGAATGTCAGCATTCTCCCCGGTCATGGGCAGGTTACAAAATGGGGTACTTTTAGAACTCAGCGCTCTTGGGATAACGCGGGAAGGGGATCACATCCCGGATGTTGCCCATACCCGATACAAAAAGTACCAGCCGCTCGAAGCCCAGTCCGAAGCCCGCGTGCGGAGCCGTGCCGAACTGCCGCGTTTCGAGGTACCACCAGAGGTTTTCGGGCTCAATACCTACCTCATGTACGCGCTCAAGGAGTTTATCGTAGTTTTCTTCGCGCTGGCTACCGCCGATGATCTCCCCAATGCCGGGAAAGAGCACGTCCATGGCCCGCACGGTTTTCCCGTCTTCGTCGAGCTTCATATAGAACGCCTTGATTTCCCGAGGGTAGTTGGTCAGGATCACCGGCTTCTTGAAGTGTTTTTCCACCAGGTACCTTTCGTGCTCGCTTTGCAGGTCGATGCCCCATTCCACCGGGTACTGAAACTTTTTCTCCTTGTGGGGTTTGCATTTCAGCAAAATCTCGATGGCTTCGGTATAGGTGAGTCGCTCGAAGGGGTTTTCCACCACGAAGCGCAGCTTTTCCAGCAGGGGCATGGAGCGCTCGGTCTGGGGCTTGTTTTTTTCTTCTTCGGCCTGGCGCTTTTCCAGAAACGCCAGGTCGTCGGCGCAGTGTTCGAGGGCGTAGCTGATCACGTACTTCACAAAGTCCTCGGCCAGGTCCATGTTGTCTTCCAGTTCGAAGAAAGCCATTTCGGGCTCAATCATCCAGAACTCGGCCAGGTGCCGCGTGGTGTTGGAGTTTTCGGCGCGGAAAGTAGGCCCAAAGGTATAGATCTTGGAAAGCGCCAGGGCACCCAGCTCCCCTTCCAACTGCCCCGATACGGTGAGGTTGGCCTCGCGGCCGAAGAAATCCTCGCTGAAGTCGATCTTGCCTTCCTCGTTTTTGGGTGGATTGTATAGGTCCAGCGTCGTCACCCGGAACATCTCCCCCGCGCCCTCGGCGTCGGAGGCGGTAATGATGGGCGTATGGAGGTAGAAGAATCCGTTGTCGTTGTAGTACTTATGCACGGCAAAAGCCAGCGCGTGCCGCAGCCGCAGAATGGCTCCAAACGTGTTGGTGCGGGGCCGCAGGTGAGCTATTTCGCGGAGAAATTCCAACGAGTGCTTTTTGGGCTGGAGCGGATAGTGGTCTGGATCGGCCGTGCCGTACACCTCCACCGACTCTATTTTTACTTCTACTGCCTGTCCCGAGCCCAGTGATTCTACGAGTTGGCCGGTTACATTCAGGCAGGAGCCCGTCGTAATAAGGCGTAGGGTGTCGTCCGGGATCTCGCCCGGCGCGGCTACGGCCTGGATGTTGTGGATCGTGGAGCCGTCGTTGATGGCGATGAAGATCGCATTTTTACTCTCGCGCTTGGTACGTACCCAGCCTTTCACGACCACCGACTGCCCCACCTGGGCGTCTTTCAGGAGTTGTTTGATCTGTACAGGACCCATGTATATTGGATAATAGAGATAGTATGGTTTTGCTCAGTGCAATGAGGTCGCAAAATTACAAATTACGCGTCGAAAACCTACCCGCCCAGCGCTATTCGTACCGGAATTGTAACTTCCTTTTTGTGCCTAAAAGTAGACAAAAAAGGAAGAAGTGATGAAATTTAAGTAATTGTTTATGAATGTATTACATAAATTTTGTAACTTTTTTCATTCGTTTTTGAGAGAATATGGTAAATTGGTACGACTATTGATAGCCAAGTTGCAAAAGAGCGTTCGTTTCGTGTGGAAGATAGTGGGCTATAAACTCAGCTTTATGATAAACAACTACTGAACCATGCAAAAACTGATTCTTAATCAAAGTCTGCTGCAAAAATTATCCCCACAGCAGATTCAATTCATCAAACTTTTGCAAATTCCCACGGCCGAGCTAGAAGGACGCATCAAAGAAGAGATTGAGATCAATCCGGCGCTGGAAGAAGGCGCCGAGGAGATCCAGAAAAATGAGTTCGAAGCGGAGTTTGACGAAGATTCCGACTACGACGATCGGCGCAACGATGAGCTCGACATCGATGGATACCTTAACCAGGATGAGCTCAATGGCTACAAAATGTACGGCGATGGTACTTTTCAGGACGAGGAAGAGCGCGAAATGCCGATGGCCTCGCGTCACACCCTGGCCGACAGCCTCTACCAACAATTTGGGTTTTTGCTCCTGACGGAGCAGCAACGCCTGCTGGGCCTGCACCTGCTGGGAAGCATTGAAGGCGACGGGTACCTGCGCCGCCCCTTGCGCTCCATAGCCAATGACCTGGCCTTTACGCAGGGGATCTATACCAGCGAGCCGGAGCTGGAAAAGGTACTTCATAAAATACAAACCCTGGAGCCTGCGGGCATTGGTGCCCGCGACCTGCCCGAGTGCCTGCTGCTGCAACTACGCCGCAAGAAGCAGTCGGACCTGATCGTGCAGCTGGCGATCCAGGTCATTGAGCATTACTTCGAAGAATTTTCTAAAAAGCACTACGAAAAAATTCAGAAGCGCCTGGGGATGTCGCAGGAAGAAGCCCGGCAGGTACTTTTGCTCATTACGCGCCTCAATCCCAAGCCGGGCTCGGTAGAGGGCGACGACGACCGGGCGCACTACCTCACCCCGGACTTTATCCTGATCAACAACAACGGACGGCTGGAAGTAACCCTCAACAGCCGCAACGCTCCTGAGTTGCGCGTCAACCGGTCTTTTGCCGAAATGCTGGATACCTACCACAAAAGCGATAAAACCAACAAGAACATCCGCGAGACGGTCACTTTCGTGAAGCAAAAGCTCGACTCGGCCAAGTGGTTCATTGATGCCATCAAACAGCGGCAGGCTACGCTCATGCGCACCATGAATGCCATCCTAAGGTACCAGTACGATTTCTTCCTGGACGGCGACGAAAACCGGCTGCGCCCCATGATCCTCAAAGACATTGCCACCATCATCGAGATGGACGTCTCGACGGTGTCACGGGTGGCGAGCAGCAAGAGCATCCAGACCGAGTTCGGCCTCTACCCGCTGAAGTACTTTTTCTCCGAAGGAATCTCCACCGAGTCGGGCGAGGACGTCAGCAGCCGGGAGGTCAAGAACATCCTGCGCGAGCTCATCGAAACCGAACCCAAGCGCAAGCCTTTCTCGGACGACAAGCTCGAAAAAATGCTCAACGAAAAGGGGTACTTTATAGCCCGCCGCACGGTGGCTAAGTACCGCGAGCAGCTCAATATTCCCGTAGCGCGCCTGCGCAAGCAGATTTGAGCCGTATACACACCGAGCCAAACTTTTTTTGCGTTGTTGATGTACCCTTTTAGGAGTACATTTGTCGTGTGTATACTAACCCTGGCGCAAAAATTGAATACCCGCTTAGCTAACTTTTTGTCGGTGGCCTTCCACCCCCTGTTGCTACCCACCTACCTATTTGGCGTTCTTTTCTGGTTAGTTCCCGACCTGCTGGGGGTGAGTTCGCTGGCGCTGTCGGCGCAGGGCAGCCTGTTGCTTTTGTTGTTTCTGAATACCTTCGCCGCTCCCGCCCTGCTCATTTACTACTTCTACCGGCTGGGCTTTGTGCAGAGCCTGCGGCTCGAAACCCTCCGCGACCGCCAGATTCCCTACGTCATCACGGTGCTTATCTACGTGCTGTCTACCTACCTGTTTGGCTGGCGGTTTCAGCCCATCAGTGAGCTGGCTCCGCAGATCGCCATTGTGCTGGGTAGCATCACTTTTGCCATGGCCGTGGTAGCCGTGGTGAGCCTGCGCTGGAAAATCAGCGCCCACGCCACCGGCATCGGCGGCTGCGTGGGGGCCATCAGCGGGCTTTTTGTGCGCTACGGCGATTTCCACCTCTTCTACCTGCTTGTGGGCTCGGTGCTCCTGACCGGCTGGCTGCTCAGCGCGCGCCTGCACCTCAACGCCCACACGCCGGGCCAGATCGGCGCCGGACTGCTGCTGGGGCTGCTGGTGAGCGTCGAAACCGTCTTTGTATTTTTTTGATAACTACCTTCAATTAAGTACCTTCACTGCTGCACTCATTGTATCAACACCTGCTATGTACGAGAATCTGCTGTACGAAGTTACCGATAGCGTGGCCCGGATCACCCTGAACCGGCCGGACGTTTACCACGCTTTGAGCCCGGCGCTACTCCGGGAGCTGGCCCAGGCCGTGCAGACCGCCGAGGCCGATACCCGCGTGCGCGTACTACTGCTCACGGCCACGGGCGACAAGGCCTTCTGCTCCGGCGCTGACCTCAAGGCTGGGCTGGGCGAAGCGAGCGGCATGGGCGAAGCACTGCGGACGGGCTACATTCCCCTTATTATGGCGCTCCGCTCCATTCCCAAGCCGGTGGTAGGACGGCTCAACGGCCTGGCCGTAGGGGCGGGCTGCTCGTTGGCGCTGGCCTGTGACGTGGTATTGGCTAGAGAAGACGCCTACCTGAGCCTGATGTTCGTGCAGATTGGCCTCATGCCCGACGCCGGGGCTACCTACTTCCTGCCCCGCCTGGTGGGTATGGCGCGGGCCTTCGAGCTGGCTTCGACGGGTCGACGGGTGTACGCGCCGGAGGCGGCTCAGCTGGGCCTGATTCACCGGGCGGTACCGGCCGCCGAGCTGGACGCCGCCGTGGAAGAGACGCTTCATTACTACCGCCACGCGCCCACGCGGGCCATTGGTGCCATGAAGCGGGTACTCAACGAAGCGTATCACTCCGACCTCCCCACGCTGCTGGAGCTGGAAGCACAACAGCAAGACGAACTCGGAGCCAGCCGCGACGCCGCAGAGGGTATTACGGCCTTTTTGCAAAAACGTAAGCCTGATTATCAGGGTAGATAGCATTTTTATGGCAGTAGTTGTAAAAATTTAAGAGCCAGAATTTGGTAGAATTGAGTTTGGCTGCTATTTTTGCAGTCCAATTCGGAAACGGATTCGTAGCTCAATTGGATAGAGCACCTGACTACGGATCAGGAGGTTTGGGGTTCGAATCCCTACGAGTCCACACTTTTTATCATAAGCCCCTGCAAATTAAAAACTTGCAGGGGCTTATTATTTTGGGGGACGAGTTAGGGGACGATTTTGGCCTGAAAATCAAGGCTTTCCGTTGTGGCAATCCCTCAATGATAGCCATTCGAGCGAATGCCAGATCTTAGCAAAACGAGCAAAGAAAAAAGCAATTTGGGCTGTGTGGGAGGCAATGGTAAGGGCCTCCTCTGGGCTGATTTCCCAGCCCTGGTCCTTGTCGTTGTTATTCAGCATAATGATCGATACCAGCTGATAAAGATGCTCAGCGACGAAATCAGGACCAACGCTATCAAAAAAACTATTTATGTGTTCATAGAGCGCTTTCTGCTGTTCGCCTGAGTAGGGGCTAGGGGCCTCCCACCAGGGGGCGGGGACTTGAGGTGTTTGGTTGTTTATGGGAGTATTCATGATTTCAAGAACTTTAAAGAGTCAATAGATTTTACCGACACTCTGCATTTGCAAAGCGAGATGCCTATAACTAGGCCTCAACTTGTCTTTGGCTTACCTTCTTGATATAATTTTCATCCAAAGAGATGCGTTCAAGAGAGCCCCAAACCCCTGCAAGGCGAGCAAAGAAGACCATTAATTGAGTTGTCCGAGTAGCTAAATCTGAGATAGCCTTGGAGGTGAGCTGGAGCTCCTCTTCCTTTTCATCATTATCCCCAAATACAATTGTCAAGAGCTCATGAAGGTGTTCGTGGGCCATATCCCGGCCGAAGACACAATAAAAATCATCAATGAGCTCGAATAAGGCCTTCTGTCGGCTTTCTAATCGAGGACTAGGAGCCTCCCACCACGAAATAGGAGTTTGTGCCGCTTGGGCATTAGCATTTGTCTTCATAGTTTTACATGATTTTGGATTAGGTAATTGATTTAAAATCACCCGAAGGAGAGTTTTCCTAGGACGCATCCTTCGGGTTTTTTCTTTATTATATCTTGTAGAATAATCTACAAGACAAGGGTAAAAAAATTAAGGTCGATAAGTGATGATCGTTTTGATCTCAAAATGACCAAATTCAATAAGTATTTCCTTCATCCTTTTCTCAGACACTCCGCCCCCATGGGTATAGTCTCGCCACGCTGAGACGGGCTTTCCTTTTTTTACGTCCGGTGGGAGGGTCGGGTAGATGTTTTTGATCCACCAATCAAAGGCTTCTGGAATCGTAGTAAATTGTTTCATGCTTCAAAGGTAATATTTGTAGAGTACTCTACAAAACAAAATGTCAAAAAATCTCACAACACAGTGAAAATAGTTAATTTGGCTTATATACTAACTTTGTGAGGTATCAAATAAAAGTGAAACGACAGATGGAAATTCGCCCCAAGGCTTATACGATGACAATCATATTGCTAACCTCCCTGCTAGCCTGCCAGCCCTCAGATGAGGCTATCCGCGAAAAAATTGAGGAGGCGGTACGGCAGGAGGTCGACAACCGATCCTATGAAGGTGGTTATGATTATGAGCTAGCAGAGCTCCGTGCCCTCTCATTTCGGCGTGTCAATATCCATTACCTCGACTCCATGGACATTGCTGCAGCTAAGCTTCGCTACGAAACATTTGAATTTCTTGTCCGCTTTAATAGAGAAAGCAAAAAAAGCCTTGATGAGGAGGTTTATATAGATCGGGCTACATTACTTGAAAAAGCAGACAACGAGAAAGATTTTAAAGAGTATGCCGACTCCTTGGCCCATTATGCGCAAAAGATCACTAACCTGGAAGAACGGAAGAAAGGCCGCGCAGACCTCAAGCCCACCTTTTTTGCCGCCAAGACTGTAATAAAGGGTAAGTTCGGGCCCCTCAAAAAACTCGATACGCTCGATATCCTGTTGGATAAAAACTACAAAGTTCTTCGCCCCAATTTGATGGTCATGAAAATGGAATATGGCGCTCAGATAGATTAGGTGTTGGGTAAAAACGAGTTGTCTTTACCCGTGAAAGAATGTGATTATTTTCACTCTTCGTATACGAAGAGTGAAACCGGAAGGGCCTATCAGGCCGAAAGCTATCTGAGCTATCACTATCATTCAGCATTGAGTATACGACCCAATGGGAAAGAAAAAGGGTACTATGTGAAAGTACCCTTAAAGTAAAGGAATTAGGATGGGATTTTCAATTATTTGTTGAAGGAACAACCATGATCTAGTCAGCTTGGACTATAAGCGACAAGGTATCCATTAGCAACCAAGTCTCCTACAACCCTATCAATATCAAGTGACTTCGACAGACCAAATGTAATTTTCAATTTACCATCTGACCCCCAAACTGGCGGATCTATATGAAATACTTTTCCTGTTTTCAGAATTGCATGCATAACCTTTTCTTCGTCCGCAAGTTGAAGATGGCTTTCTTTTTTTGATATAGTTACAGTATAGTTTATTGTATATATGCTCCTTTGGCCCAACATGTTATTATGATCTATATTCGATGGTTTAAATACTGTTTTAAAGTTTGCACTTAAATTATTGATCTGGTTTGACAAGTCAGTGATACTATTTATAATATAAGCCTGTACATTATCGCCACCTTTATTTAATATTGCTTCTTGCATAATTTGAGAGTCTACAACCCGATATATTGGGTTATCGGGCTCTGTCTCATGTAAAGCCTCAATTGCCATTTTGCCTATCTTTTGGCCTAATTCAACCACCCCAGCCATATCATTTGTATAAAAAATAGTTCTTTCAGTAGCTATATCAAATGGCAAAACAGTTCTATCTTCAACTACACACACCACAGGGAGTCTTTTAGCGTGTCTAACTGCAAGCTCATACATTACATTTGGGTTGAGTTCGGTCAAGTTGGCGACGACCAAATCAGCATTTAGAAGATATTTTATAACTTGATTAGTAATAGATCCTGGATTTTCAATCTCATGTGGCGCGATTACAGCAAAGCCAATTGCCTCAAGCACGGGTTTTATTACCGAATTAATAAGTCCATCGGCAGCCCTTCTAGTTTCGGAATTAGCATGACCTAAAGGTGAAATCACAAAACAGGTTTTCTTTTTTTCATCAATAAGGCCAATTTCAGTATCAGCAGAACTAATTATAATATTGTCCATCTCAGTATTTTCTTTCATGGTATAAATAATCCAAATTTTATACTAAAATAATTCGAAGTGTTTTATCGCTTTATTTTTTTGACTCTCTATTAATTATTCCATCAGAAGACATGTAAAATCTCATAGTCCCTATTAGAAGGTCATAAATCCCATATATACTCAGAGCAAATATTGAAAACTTTGCCGCATCAAGTAGATTTATTTTAGTAATGTGGAATATTTTACTTTTATCAATATATATATTAATACTACTTAAGGCATTACTCAAATTAACAACCTCAACCACCATAATTAGTACGACAAATATAAAGGAGCAAAAAAGGAAAAAGAGCATATCAAATTGCTCGTCTACGAATTTCTTGATGCGGTTTTGTGTAGTCTCTTTCTGTTCTACGGTATAATTAGGCTCAATAGATTGTTTTACTTTATCGACTACGGATAAAACAAATGTCAGAATTGAAAAAGAGAACCCTAAAAATATACCTAAGTACCCCAAAAGAAATTCACTACCTATAAACTTCACATTAGAAAGTTTAAGGCAATGTATTGCGATGAGTGATGGTATCATAGCAATAATAATTACTCCAACTATTTTAAGGAATTTAATCATCTTTCTTTTTCTTCTTGGGTAGAAGCCTGGTTGCTTCAGGGTCTTCACCTTCTAGTGCATCAAAATCCGTACTTGGGGGGGGTAATTCAGGATTATCTTTCTTTGGAAAAAGTGATAATTGTTTTTCCAAAATGTCGTTTTCTGGGTCAACGCTCTCCGAGCCTACATCATCTACCATCTGCTCGCCTTCATTGCCATCTACCTTTTGATCAGCCTCAGATAGCGTTGTAAAAATTTCCTCATCATTACCTCCAAGATTATAATCATTAAGGCGGTCTATCTTGTCTAACTCATTCCTAAGTATTAAGTAATTGATGTCTTCGACTTCATCTGGTAATATAAGTGCCTGAATTACTATATCTTTAGTTATTTTAACTCGATCCCCAATATCATTAATAATTTGCAATGCATAATCTCCACCCCCAGAAGCAACCGTGCGAAGCAAGTCACTAAATTCCTTCCTTTTTATTCTTAACCTCCCCAGTTTGTTTGCAAAATAAATCCTAAACTTTTTAAAATTGGTTTCTTCATGCACCTCTTTAACATCAATTGCAGATCTAAATCTTGATCCAAATAAATTTGGGGGCATTATATCAATTGAGAGTGAGTAAATCTTTTGTGCATTCTCAACTTCGGCCCAAAAATCTTCAACATGAGTAATTGAATTCATCTCAACCTCCACATTATATTCAGTTAAATTTCTAACAAATGCGTCTAAAATGCGGTTGGCAGCTGACCTAGTTTCTTTAAATACGCTGGAGCGTTCTTGAATCAAAATAATTTGGGTATCAATATCAAGAATAAAATGAACAAAAGGAACTATTGTCGTCTCCTCTGTTTCAATATGGGTTTCGCCTTCTTTAGGTTGGTTGACCAAGTCTTCTCTAGCAATTTGCAGCAAATAGGTACGACCATCAATTCTTTTAATAAAGTAAACAAGAAACTTTTTGTTTTTGTGCTCAAAAGTAAATTTGGTACTTTTTTCGAACTTATTAACCACTACTGCAAGTAGTTCTTTTTTGTCAAGAACAACAGGGTCATGTGGGCTAAAAGCACCAAAAAGACTTGTCTGTCTAGATTGGTTGATTGTGATGCGGAAAGCTGAATATTTCATTTTTTTTAGGTATTTGGAGGATTTTATCCTATTAAGCTCCCCTTAATACCTTCCTACTCACTAACATACCATATAGTCCTAAAATTGTATAAAATACCTTTATTCAGCAACCGGAAGCTCCCGGACCACCGTCACGTTGCCTTTCTTGGTCAGGTACTTATTTTCTCCCAGACCAATCATTTGCTCTTCCGGTATCCGGTTGGTACCCTTTTCGATGGCTTCCAGCCTTTCGTTAACCTGTTGCAGCAGCTTGATCTGCTCGTTCTCCTGCCGGGCCGTAGCACTTTGGTATTCCCTTACCAGCCTTACCGAATCCGTACGCTCAGCCTCCGAAACGCCTGTACCGCCCAAAGCATCCTTAACCAGGTAGTCCAGGATCGCTCCTTCCTTGTTTTGGTTGATGGCATCTAGCAGGTCAGCGTACTTCATGGAGGAGCGGCGGTTGATGATCCACTCCCTATCCTCCACCTCGACATTAATACCACCTTCCGAGTGCAGTTTGCCGCGGGCCTGGCCTCCGTGCTTAAATTTAGGGGCTTCCTTGGCAAGCTGGAAAGCTTTGACCTTAGCGGCGGCAAAAGTCCCGAACATGGTTGCGATGGATGCAATGGCCAAACCCACCCCGACAGGTCCCAGCATCGAAAGTGAGTTATAAATTTTCGTTGACGCGGTGATGAGTTGCGAGGCCTGCATAATTGAATCTGAAGCAATTTGTATCTTTTGAAGCCGCTCCTGATCCTTCTGGGCCCGCTCACGCTGCTTTTGCAAAACTTCCAGCTCCCGCTGCCGCAGATCAAGGTTATTGGCCAAACCCTGTTCGTTTAGCTCTTTTTCCCGGTCTACCTGCTCTTTTCGCTTGTCGATCTCGGCCGTGAGGCGCTCAACACGCTGTTGGCTTAGCTGGAGCTGGTTTTGGTAGAGCTCATTTAGTACCCCCATAAACTGTTGGGCGAATTCTTTGAGCTTAGGAATATCCTCATCATTGAGCCCGGCCTTGTAAAGCATCTTCTGGAAAAGGGTGATCCTTTCCTTATCCTTATCTACTGCCCTAATTTCGGCGTCGATCTTGGCAATCATGGCCCGGATAGACTCAATGCGCTTTTGGGCCTCCTCATCCCCGCTGTCTTCAATCAGCGCCATGCGCTCAAGCTGGTACTTGCGCTCTACTAAAAGTAGTTTTCGCCGGGCCTCCAGTTCCAGATCTATACGGGCCTTGGCTTGGGCTTCAATGAGATTTATTTCAGCCCGCGCCGTTTCAGTCTCCTCGGCCTCACCCAGAAACTTCATGTTCCGCTCAAACTCAATCTTTTGAAGCTCCTTTTGCTTCTGTATTTCGAGCTTTTTTCGTTTATCGGCATCTATTTCAGCCAGCTTATAAAGCTCCTCATACTTATACTCCACGTCCTGCAACTGACGTTGGTACTCATTGCTGAGCTCATGGGTTAGCTTACGCTCGGCGGCTGATATAAATTCTATCTCCTCTAAGTGGCTTGCATCCCTCACCATTTGCCGTCTTGCATCCAGGATACCTTTTGTTTTCGGATCAAGCGCGGCAGAGGTGTCAGCAATGGGCTTATTATCTTTATCAAACTTGCCCTTTGCAGCACCAGCAGCTAGTTGGGTGAGCGTTAGCAGGGCCTTTTCCTCTTCGTCAATTTCTAGCAACCTAAGTTTTTTCTTTTCTTTAATATAAGCCAAGCCGTCTTTTTTCATGGATTCTAGCCTTTCCTTGCCATATTCTTTTTCCAGCTTGGCTATTTCGTTTTGCAGGTCTTTTTGTGCGTCCAGCAAAGCCTTTTTACGGGCTTCGATTGCTTTGGTGTCTATCTCGGCCGCGGGCGCAATGGGCTTGGGCTCACCGTACTCCAAGTCCCCGGATTCGGTTATTCGGCCCTGCCGCAACGCCCGTCGCTGTTCGGCCAGCTCCTTCCTTCGTTTTTCGAGTTCGGCCAACCGCCGCTGTCTCTCCAAAATCGCCTCCGGAGTTAGCGTAATAGGGGTGTGAACAATCCCCCCGGTTGTGGCAGAGTAATTATCCACATATCCATCTTTCAACTCTTTTTCTATCCTCTTTTTTTCTTTAAGCAACCTTTCGCGCTCCTCGGCAATACTCTCCTGTGCCTCCCTCCGCATTTGGTCGGCCATTTGCTTTTGTGCCTTTATAAATTCGTGGACTTTCCCGGTATTAATATCCAGCGCCCGGCCGTACTTATCGAACCCGGTCGCTGCATTCGGTACTAGCTGCTGGATCTGGTCGATCACCTTCCGCAACTCTTCCTGCTCCTTAGCATTAAGACTGGCCTGGTTTTTAAGGGTTTCGTATCGTTTAAGTAAAGGGGCCAGCTTGGCCTCGTAGTCAATGACCTTCCGTTGCTGCTCATTAAAAGCCGCAACATCGCCGGTTGCGGCAGACATAATACCCGCCCATTGACTAAACTGCGTCACAATGCCGTCAACGACCCCTAAAAAACCTGCTGCAATTTCGAGAGCCGCATTA
This sequence comes from Rhabdobacter roseus, assembly GCF_014202275.1. Lineage (GTDB taxonomy): Bacteria > Bacteroidota > Bacteroidia > Cytophagales > Spirosomataceae > Rhabdobacter > Rhabdobacter roseus. The sequence continues at coordinate 360,142 of NZ_JACHGF010000004.1, forward strand.
AAAAAGGGTACCATCAAATTACCGACGAGGCGGGTAATCCGGTCGGCTTGGTCGCCCAAATTAGAGGCCCGCCCTTCCAGCGTTTTCATTTTCGCATCATTGAGTTTGTCAAGCCCCAGTTCCTGACTCATCTCCGAAAACGCCTGAGCCGCCTCCCTAGCCCCCTTGGTAAAGGTTTTGGTTACCCCCTGGAAGGTTACTGTCACTTTGCCTGCCTCATTCTTAGCCCGTATCCCGAACTCTTTTAGCCTTTCCACCTCCCCTTCCTCGGCATCCAATATGGCTTCAATCAGCTGGTCAAAGGATTTATTTTGCGAAGCCGCTAAGCCGGAAAGATTGGCGATTTCTTTCGCCGTTGGCTTAAACCCTCTATTTACGAGTTTATTAAATACTTCGGTTAGCTCGTTTAAGCCAACAGGGAGCCTGGCCGCCAACCCTTCCAAGATAGCCATATCTTTATTGGCCAGCTTCATGCTACCCAGCGCAACGGACAAGGATGCTTCAATTCCTTCCCAGGCCGATTGTGCTTGATAGGCTTTAGTGGTTACGGTACCCAACAAGCCCGCCATAGCCCCCAGCACCGGATTGATGCCAGCCAGCACCGAGCCTAAGCCCAAGCCCATGCCCCCACCCCCGCCTGACCCGGCAATGAGCCAGCCGGCCGCAAAGCCTTTGATTTTTGAGAATAAACCTTCGGTCTTTTTACCCTCGCGGTTGGCTTTTCCTAACCCAGCTTGCAACTCTTTAATACGGGCATTGATCTTTTGCAGGTCGGACTGCATCTTTTCGTACTTACCCGCCGCAATAAACTCCTTTTGGCGCTTGGTAAGTTCTGCCTTTTCTTTGTTCAGACGCTTGATCTCATCCTCAAAGGCCTTGGTGGAGTTGGTGATGACGGCGTACGCTTTGGCTCCGGTAAGCAGCTCATTTTCCAAATCAGCTGCTCCCTGAGCCGCCTCTTTAAAGGGATCCGCTTTACTGACTTTATTCACCTTGGCTTCGTACTGATCCAGCCCGCCGCCGACCTGATCCAAGGCAGAAAGCACCTCGGATACGTCCATCGTAAATTTATTTTCAATATCTGCCATGGCTAATAGATGCAAATTGGGCTATCCAAAATCCGGATAGCTCTTGAAGGATTAATGGTATTTATCTGGGACCGTTGCCGCGTCGGGGCGTGGTCAAACTCTTGGTTCGTGTCGTTTTGTACTCGGCACACTTCCCATCGGCGTACACATCTGCCAATTCAATTACGGTGACGTAGTAAGCCGCATTATTTTGGCTGTATCGCCTTACTTCTTCCGTCCGCAGAAGGGTACCTGCCGGGTAGCAACCCTGCTCCGGCTCTATGGGCTCGTAGTATTCTGGGAATGGGATGTCCGAGCACTCGTTGGCCGCCACAATGGTTAGCTCCACCGTCTGCGTCAATAGATCAAATTCCAGCTGATCAATCTCCGCCACCTCAGCCAACGGATGCTTTACCAGGCCAGTGAAGTCGTAAACCTCCCCGCAGCAGCGCGAAAGCTGCACGGTCGCAAACTTTTTAATTGGCTTGACTGACCGGCTTTTTAGCGGGAGCTCAATAGCTGCGGCCGGTGGGGTGGTGATGGGCTTAGGGGGCTGTTCTTTTTGGTTGCCGAATAGGCCGTATGCGAAACTATTTGCATAACGGCCAAAGTCGTAGTATAGGCGTGAGGCGGCCAGGTGCCCGTTGGGGTACCGTAGGCCCGAAATAGGAAGCCAGCCGTAGGGTACTTCGCTCCAGGCCGGGTTAATAATCGTGTGTACCAATACCCAGCCTTCATCCGGCATCGTATCGGGCCTGTACACGATGGTTTGCCAATCGGTCGTGAACAGGCCCACGCTGATTACCTCTTCCGTCCGCTCGCCTTTGGAATCCCTGGGCACGCACGACTCGGAATAAGTCATGTATGCCGCCGAAAACTCCGCGCTGGATGGATTTTTGGGCTCGGTATACACTTCCGATTTGGCCTCAAAGGCCGATTTGCTAATACTGAATTCAACGCCCTCAATGCCTTTCAGCCGGTCATTGGCGTACGAAAGCCGGTTAGTACCCCGCATCGTTTCCTTGTAGGCCGGCGCGGTCAGATCCAGGGTAACGACAGGAGGCGTATAGGAGCCGTGCGGAAAATAGCTGATGTGCTCAATCTTAAATTTGCCCTCCTCGGTTATGGTCCAGTAGGCATTGTACATCTTTTTCAGATTGTCGAGCACATCCTTTAAGGTTACTATGCCCTTAATGGCCGGATTTGAGGCACTGGGTCGTTTGGCATCGGAAATCTGAAGCAGACTTACGTCACGGAGGTAGTTTTCCTTACCCGTAACTGGGTTGGTGTCCGCGCAAAGAAATTCCGACAGTTCGGCCAGGGTCACCTCGGCCATATCTTCGTAGCCGGTACCCAGCAGGGTTTGCTTGATGAGGTAGAGCAAGGCACTGTTAAAGTGCCGCGCCCGGCTGTGCATGTCCGAGCCCGCGGGGTTAAATTCCTCGGTAGTGGGTACCGGAAACTTGAAAGGGGTCAGCACTTTGTAATCCAACCAATTCACTTCCCTATGCCAGTTGCCGATAATAGCCCCGTAGAGGTCCTTGACTTTGACACTTGTGATCGTAACGCTCTGCTGGTCGTAGTCCCATTCCAAGTCCTGTAGTGTAAAGGTACCTTCCCAAAAGACATCTACTTCTTCCCGGCATACTTGCTCAACGCTCAGCGTGAGTTCCTGACAGCAGTTTTGGGCGTAGGCCTGGGCTTCCAGCATAAACAGGTAGTCATCCCCGCTGAGGGTCATCGAGCCGGACATTTTTTCCCGGAAAAAGGCTTCTCCCTCCTCGCGCGCAACAGTAATCTTTCCGATTGATTTCGGGTTGATCGTCGCCGTCTTAGTGAAATAGGTCAGTTTGTAGGCATGGGCCATATACCTATAGATATTAAGTAACTACAAAAAATAGTGCTGATGCTCACTGCGGGGGAACGGCCCAAGGAGTAGTAGGTTTGCTTGCCTGATGCGGGTAGACGACCCAAGGAGAAAGAAAAAGTACCTTCGCGAAAGGTCCTTAAATTAAAAGAATTAGTGTGGAAATTTCAATTTTTTGTTGCAGCGGGAGCTTAATGGGGAGAGCCGGGTAACCTCTACTTTATGGCCTAGGCTTATATCCTCAGCCAATCGGAAGGCTTTGATTTGCTTGGAACGGACAAAAAATCCCAACCGAATGACCCCTCGTTTCTTCCAGTACACCGTTGCCTGATTTCCAATGGCGCCAGGATTACTGACGCTGATAAAATGCTTGCCCTCGATCAACTCATCAGGCTTAGTTCTCTTGTGCTCCCTGATAGCGCTATCACTAACCCTGTACCCTTCCGCAACCGGGATGGCGGGCTTGCCGTCGATCTTGAGTTGCCAGGTGGAATGTTCTACGAGTTGCATGCCTACACACAAAAAGGTACCCTACGAAATTGCAGGGTACCTTCGGCACTCAGTAGGACAAGAATTCTATGTGCTTAAGGCTTACTTGGGAGCTTCGATATAACCCAGTCAATTAAACACGAAAAGCAAAGAGACTGCTTTAATACAAGGAGGCCTAGATATAAAAAAAATCCAAAGAGACAGGTAATAGCAATTTTCGTGGGTAGATCCACCGGCTTTGCCCTTAACACCTTGATAGATGATTGAATTAAGGCACTAAAAAAAATCAAGGCCCAACTTAGAAATATCATTCCTACTAGGGTTCTAAAAAACGATAAGCCTAATAACCAAGGAAATATGAGAACATATAAGAAGGCTAATAAAAAAGAGGTTGTAAAGAGTGCTTTAACTAATAGTTTGTATTTGATGTTATCTTCTGCCTTGAGTGTGTTATATCTGATATTTAGGTCTATAACCTTATTGTAGGGTATTATTAAAAAGTCGCTGGGAATCTCTTTAAAGGCTTGCTTGCTCTCTGAATACTTTTTGACATCCGTCAGAAAAATGGCCTCAAGCTCGCCAGTTCTAGCAGAGATTGTGTACTGAGATAGAAATCCGGAAAACATTTTGGGCTTTTGATTACCTCCATCCATTACTACATCTATATAGGTGGATAAAACTTTGCCCTTTCGCTGTTTTTTAAAATCACCAGACGACAATATATCGCCTCTGAAATAGTAGTTCCAGTGGTTTGAAAATCTAAAAACGCGGAATTTAGTGTCAATTTTGAATGCTCGAATAATTGAATGGCAAACAATACCTAGTAAAGCAGCAATCACTATGGAAGCAAAAAGATACCCCAGGATCATCCACAAGTTGTAGTTGTCGAAGTCATCAGGCAGCTCATTCTTAGCTAATTTGGCGTATCCATTGGTAATATAGAGCTTGATTTCTTTAAGGGTAAAGCCAAAGAATCTACTAAAGGTCAGAAAGGTGATGATTTGAACAATTAGCCCCCAAAAAATACTAGTGATTAGCCTATCCGCAAAAAGGCCTACGCCAAACTGCTTGGAAAACTCACCTGTGAAGTAAAAACGTTTAAAGAAGACCCCTGGAACGATTAGAAGAACTATAAACAGGGTCGTAATAACGGAAATGGGAGTCTCCATACGGGCATTACGATACCAGCGTGATTTTGCCCGTGGAGAGTTCTATGGTTTTTTCCTGGCCGCTCGTATCCCTTAGGCTCTCGATGGCCTCAATGTACTTTTTCTTGTCTTCTGGATTAGACATGATTTGCTTGGCCTCGGGACTCATTATATCCATATCCGTACTAAAGGTAGTCTCGAACACACCTTTGGCAGCCCCTAGGATCTGGAGAATCGTATCTTTAATTGACTGACTCATAGTGATTCGTGGTAAAATGAGAGATAGTAATAAAAGTAGCCTTCTCTCTAATTCTCACTAAATCTAACGCAAATTTTTTAGTTAAAGTTAGAAGAAAGTGTAATAATATTTTTCTAGGTAGTTTTTTTTATAGGACTATTCTAAGGAAGCTTCTCTTAAAAGCTATACTAGATCTACTCCCCCCTTTCATATAAACGGCGTTTCGTAGTACTCCTTCAGGGTGCCGAGCATCTCGGCCGGTAGCTTGGTCATCAGGTAATGGATGATGTCTGCGTAGATCTTGCCCTTGTTGACGTTGTAGAAGCTGTTGCCGCGGCAGTGGATGGTGTTGCGAGCCTGGCGGGTGGCTCCCAGGCGTAGGCAATGCGGGGGGGGGCTATTTGAACAGAGCCAACATCTCTGCAAATGGCCTCCTTTCGTCAATAGCTCTCATCATTTCCTGGTACCAGGCATTGTAGTTATCCAGGCAGTGCTCGGTTTCAATGTCGAAAAGGGCCTGTTTAGCGCTCAGCTCTATCTCACGCTCCTCCGTACGATGTTGCAGTGCAACTATCTCAAGTCGGCCGGACTGATCAACTGTCCGAAAGCATCGGTAGGTCTCGGGTAGGTTTATGTGGCGCATATCCTCTTCCACCCGGCGCGCTCGTGCACTCTGAACGTAGTCCAGAAGCTCAGAATATTGCTCAATATTCGCAGGAAGGCCCTTATAAAAGCTTCCTCCAACAACGCGGCGCCGTAGTTCCTCGTAAGGATCGGATGAGTCAGATCCGCCTAGCACTTCCTCTGTATCGTCAAATCTACCTTCGTTGAAATCCACAATCTGATCATAGAGAGCCCTAAGCTTGAGTACTAATAGCCCAGCTTGAAGGGCCAGTTTGGAGACTTCCCAATATTGAGCCTCTGCACCTTCGGGCTTGCATGCACCAGGCGTATTGAGTAAGCTATCTTGGAAATCAATTTGCTCACCAACTGTCTCTACTTCAATGTATGCAAGAAAGTCGATATTTAATTTCATATGTCAGGACGGGTAATCGTGGGAATTATTATCAAATCTACTTTAAGCCTCTTTCTCATCGGCCGCACCGATGTTAGATAGATCTAATTCGACTGAAACACCCTCATCATTCGGGAGAATAACCGTAAAAGCATGTTGCCTCGTCGGCTGGTCTTCCTTATCCCCTTCACTCTTTCTCTTCTCTTCCCCTTGTTCCATAGCACCAAGCTTATTTTTCATCGTAAAGATTAAAAGCGCGGTATTGACTTTATTTGGCTCAATACTCCCTCCATTTATTAAATTGGTAGGGAGTCCGAAAGCCGCACTTTGAACAATTCGCTCCCAAACGCCTAATCCCTTCGCTGCTGCTGAACGTACCCTTTCGGCTTGGCTTTCGGTGGCATTTTGTTCAATAGTTCTGTAATCGCAAGGCGCGAACGTGTGTTTAGAATACCCCCTTGATAAATGCTCGCAATATTGGTCTACTAGCAACTCAAGGTCGCTATTCTTGATTCTCCGAGCTTCATTACCTTCAGTGAACCATCCTTTATTCGTAGTTACTTTTCGCTTTGCCATAGTTAGAAATTAGGCTAATGACACGTGTAAGGGATTGGGAACTGCTATTCCTATCGCGTTGTCTTAATTATTGCCTGTCAATTGCTCCTCCTCTACTAGGTCGAGGAGGGCCTGGAGCTCTGTGCGCTGATGTTGAAGATTATTGGCATGACCCCTTTCCTCTAAATCTTCCTCATGCGCTACTGCTTGATGCTTCTGAGCAATCCGGTTCGCCAAGTCACTCGTCGTGATAATCGTTTTGTCTGTTTTCGTGGCCATAAGTGGGTTTAATATTTTTGTAGTTAGATGGATCATGGGGAGGAGGTAGAAAGATAATATTTCGATTGATCTATTTTTGATATATGCATTTTGCCGTTTTACAGAAATGGAATTTGTTCCATTTTTCAATCAATTACCGCGCAGGCACCCTGTACTCCTCAAGGAACGTATCTAAGTCCCGGCGAGTGTAAAGTACCTTCTGGCCAACTTGGATAAAGGCAATCTGCTCCCGGCGCTTGTATTCATGCAGGGTACGAGGCGCTACTTTTAGGTACCTTGCGGCCTCATTGTGGGTTAATACCTCCTGGGTGGTTTCCTTCAGGCGCAGCGCTTTAACCTCCTCTGCAAGTCGGTCTACCGCGGCCGTCAGGGCATTTAACTTCGTTTCATCTACGGCAATGAGCATATCAATCTTAATTTAGTGCTCTTTTCTTTTTTACGGTCTGCAAAACGGTAGGGGTAGTAGATCTCTGGTCATATCGACGTGATCTACAAATCAAAAATCGACCCCATAGCCTCATCCAGGCTTTCCTTATCAAACGAATTGATGTAACGCTCTGTGGTCACGACTGATTTGTGCCCCAGGGCGTTTTTTATGTCGTACATCGTCACTTTGCTTCCTTCTTTCTTCATGGAGCGCCGGGCTTTGTCGGCGAAGGAGTGACGGGCCGTGTGGAAGGTGATGTTAAAGCCAAGTTCAATTGCCTCTGAGACTATTTTTAAGTTGTTATTGATTTGCGAAGTCTTGGTGGTAATGGCGTTAAAGAGCATTTTTTTTAGCTCAAAGTCCATATCTTTTTTTTCACGGTGGGTGATATAGTGGGCGTAGGGAGCATTGCTGTCGAGCACCGGAAAGAGGTAGTCCATGGGATTGGCCATGGGATTGAAGTAAATGTCCAAGATCCGACGCGCTCCAGCGTTCAGGGCAATGCTTTTACGGTGACCGGTCTTATCCATCTCGTATTCCAGCCTTCCATCTGGGGTAATATTTCCGCGGCGGAGCTGGATCAGATCCGCTACCCGGATACCAGCATTATAGTAGGAGAATAGATACATGTTCCTAGCGTGGAATGTCCAATTTTTTGCTTTATCGCTCTTAAGATATAAAGCTTCGAGTTGGTTGATCTGCTCATCGGTGAGTCGCGGCTTTTGGCTGGGGTACTCCGTAAGGCTCGTGTTTGCCCGGAAGGGGTCCTTCTCGATGGTACCAGCTCTAAGGGCTGGAAGAAAAGCATTATGGATTGCTTTCATGATATTATTGATCGTCACATTCGAGAGTTTCTTTTCGATTAAGTGGAGCTTAAATAGACGGATATGCTCAGGATTTACATCAGTCAGAGGCACTTCTGTTCCGATAAAATCGGCAAACCGGTTTAGCTTAGACATGGAGCCTTTGTAGTAGATGTAGGAGTATTCTACCTTCGTCGCTTCCAGTATGCTATCAAAATGCTGCTGGACTGTGAGTGTGCTTTCGGAGTTAGGGTCCGGCTCCCGGTTGATGCTTTCAAATACTGGTAATCCCTGGTCCCTAATCCACTGGATTTCCTCCTGCAGTTCGATGATAGCCTTTTCTATTTGCCGGTTGTATTTGGCATGTTTTGGATCCTTGCGCTTAACCCAATGTCCATATTCTGCCTTAGGGTTGAAGTGCTCCTTAGGTATAGCAAGATCCGTTTTGATGCGCTTCTTTTTCCGGTTCTCGATAATCCGGATGTAGATGGTGTATAAATCATCGCGAGAGGGCCTGTTGTTAAGTTCAGGGCTTAGGGTGCATCGTGACGGGGAAGATTTCATAATGAACGCAATCATACTACTTGGTTTACAATGATTCTTTTCGCGCTTCAATTAAGCTAAAAGGGTAGAATTTTTATTGTAATCGTTAATAGAGGGTATTTAGCGCACCTCTGTTTGTAACTATTCCTCCTGTTGAGGAGCTAAAATGGAGTATCGTCGACTTTTTCAAGGGTTAGATTAACCTCACTCGACATGGGCGTCGAGTAATTGGAATTGGCTTCCAGGGGCTGAAACGCAGGAGAATGGTCACTGAATCGGCCGGTAGCTAGATCGGCAAAGCGATCCGCCCGCCCTACATCCCCATCCCGGTTTTTCAGAAGGTACAGACAGTAGGTACCCGGCTTGAAGGGTACCTTATTTCCTTCCCCGTACTGCTCATCGTAGAGCGTTATGTTCTTGCGGGCATAGTACTCCGGATTGAACAGGCCAATGATCAGCGAGGCGTCCTGTTCCAGCTGCCCGGACTCTTTGAGGTCCGAATCCTTGGGTCTGGGGTCGGAACGCCCTTCGGTAGCCCGGCTGAGCTGGGCCAGGGCAATGACCGGAATTTTCAAGTTCCGCTGCATAGTCTTGACGGCTTTGGTTACCTCCGTGACCCGGTCGTAGCCCTTCGTGTGCCCTTTGATCTCCAGGTACTGGATGTAGTCGATGATGATGAGTTCAATCTTATGGATTCTTCTCCATTCGCTGGCAATGGCTTCCAGGCGGTGGACATCTTTGACGGCGGTGTCGTCGAAGAAATAGATTGGTAGTTTGGCAAGCTCAGCCAAAGCATTCTCAATTCGCTTGTAGTCTTCCAAATCAACTTCTCCGTTGCGGATGCGCCGGTACTCAATACCGGTCAGGTTGGCGGCCGAGAAGAAACCAACGGGATGCCCGGCCCGGGCCGCGGCCAGGGTAAAATCCAGCGCGCAGCTGGTCTTTCCGGATCCGGGGCGACCGGCCAGGATGATCAGCTGGTCTTCCTGCCAACCTCCGGTGTACCTATCCAGCTTAGCGCTTCCAGAGGGTACGCCAACGGTCTTTCCTGTCTTCCGGGCCGCCATGCTCTTGTTGACCTTGCCCAGCGCCTCCATGGCGGCTTCCTTGCTGGATTTTTCCAGCTTGCCCAGACCCGAAAGCGTAAGTGCTTTATGAACGTTTTGACAGATGTCGGCCAGCTCGGTATCAGAAGCCTCACCAGAAAGCTGTTGATGGAGAGTTAAATTAAGCTCATAGGCTTTATGCCTGCGATAAAGAGAGAGTATACCTTCGGCGCAATCAATGATCTCTACGGGCTTATTGGGGGCCATGTCGTCAAAGGCCAGTGAGAGCTTGGCGGCCTTCAACGTTTCAAACCTTCCCCGGGCCCGTATCCGGGTCAAGACCGCATGGGGCCGAATGATCTCTCCTTCACGGTGAAGCTCACTAATGCACTCGTAGCAAATGCGGGCTGCCTCATCCTGGAAGACCTCCGTTCCGGGCAGTAGTTTTTGAACCGGGGCGATCATAGCCGGATGATGGGCCAGGGCCGTGACCAGCAGACGCTCCTGGTAGACATCAACGAACCTGGCCAGGGAATCCAGGGAGGTGCCTTTATGGGTGGTCTTCATGGTTTCGGATTATTTTTGTGGCCTTAGGTTCATCAATGCTCCCCTCGATGAGAAGCTGAAAGGTCGTTTCCACCAAAGCCTCGGGGTCAATATGCGCCTGGAGGGAGGCTGTCAGCTTCGGCGTTGTCCTTAGCTTGCCCTGGTAGCCGGGCTGAGTCCAGGGAGCGGATAGTTCGTTATTTGTCGTCATTGTAGTATTTTGGTTCTGTGGGCGGGGGTAGTGGGAGGTAAGGAGACTGGGGCCCTTTCATCCAACCAATGCTGGCCGTTGAGGTACTTTAAAGGGTAATTCTGATACTTGCGACGTTCTTCCTTGAGTCCCTTCTTGTGGTCTGGCAGGCGATCAATGAGCCATTCAATATATTTGGGAATATCCTGTAGGGCTAAATCGCGCTCTTGATCTGTCAGTTTTTCCCACTTCTTTTGAGATGCAGCCCTACCAACTTTATTGTCATACGAATCCCAAAAAACATCAAAGGGTATATTTATATTTTCTTTCTTTTCTTTTCCTTTTATTTTATTTGTTGAAGTTCGTTGCGATTCGTTGAACGGTTGTTGTGTCTCGTTCAACGGTCGTTCAACGGTCGTTGAATTTGCCTTACGCCTTCTACTTTCTGCACTGGCCCGCCCTGCAGCTGATCGCTGCTCCAATGCCTTTTCCCGCTTTTCTACGTTTCTGAGTACTCGGTTTGAGTATAAGTATCCTTCATCAACCTGCAATAATTCATATTCCAGACAACGCCCGACAATCGCTTTGACCTGTTCGGCGTCGATCATCATTTTTACGCATATAGCACGGTAAAACAGCTCCTTGACCAGGATCCTGTTATCTTCTTCTTCGTGTAGCATCTCTATTAAACACCAATAAATACCATATCCAGCGGCCCCGAACTCGCTGATGAGAATGCTGATCGCGGGGTCATTCCGAGCATTGTAGTCGTGGGGGAAATATTGCGTATTTTTCATACCAACAATCTCTTTTCTGCCCCAATGAAGGCCTCGTACCAGTCGTAGAATTGCTGAAAATTCGAAACGAGCAAGTAGACCCCTCCAGCTCCTTCTACCTGACGTTGGTATTCACGTTGGGCTTTACGTTGGCGATCCGAGCCTTTCTTAACTTCGATCTTCACGGAACGGCCGTTGATCGTAGCTGCGATGTCTGCGCTTCCTACTTGTGCGGAGGAGCGTATACGTTGGACGCTTCCTACGGTTCGGCTGCGGCCGATGACGTCGACAAAGGTCTTTCGGCGGTCGATAACCCTCCCCTCGACGCTGATCCGTTCGGCCTGACCTCCTAACAGGCGGATATAGGTAATGACAGCATTGGTAAGGCCGTTGGTCGTTCGGTCAGAAAACTTGGCCTTGGGAAGGGCGTGTTGAGGCAATGAAGGGTGCCGGAGGCGGGTCGCTTGATTCGCTTTTTTACGCAGCACATCCAACGCATTTTCGCTTTTTTCGGCTATTGTCTTACCTCCAGCCGGTATAGGCTGTTTTGTTCTGTAAGCCATGATGTTGTATCTTTGAAGATATATCTTGATAACCTATGTTATTAGGATTGTCGAAACTTTCAGAGAGAGGTGGCCATTGGCTGCCTCCTTCTTTTTATACACAATCCTGCTCCCTGATTTAGCATCATTAGGCTATTGAAGCCAAATCAGGCTGTGCCAATCTATTTTTCCCTTTTCTTCCGACAGCTTGGTAATAAGACTGTCCAAAGCATCGACTTCTTGATCTAGCCGCTGTATGTCGGACCGTTCAAGCTCATGGGCCCTTTGCCTATAATCAGCTGCCTTCAACTTAATTTTTTTGTTGTAGTCAGCAAGGGCGTCGAAAAGGATTCTCAGCTCAGAGTAACTCGGCTCGACGGGTAGGACGGATATTTTTAACGTGATCTCCATGGCGCTTGTAAGGCTGAGGGATTATTTCCTTTTGTAGCGCAGGTTTTTGATGTCTTTGAGGGCAGACTCTACCTCTGCTCGCTCAAAGCGGACCCTTCCCTGGATACGCTTCGATTGAAGAACCCCCCTCTTGCACCAATCATTCAAAGTAACTAGTGAGATCTGAAGCAAATTTGCCGTTTGCTGCCTTGTGAGGTATTCGGGTAAGTTAGATTGAGATTTAATAGGGGGAGTCCACCTCTGTAATACTGCCGTTACTGACTCTTTTAGTAAGGTCTCGAACTGCTCAGGGGTGTAGCTAACTAGCTGAATTGTTTTTGGAGTTGCCATATCGTGTCAAATTATTTGATTTAACTTGGCACGAAGTAGCTATGCAATGATAAGTAACGACAAGAATGTGTATTGGGTGTGTATAAATTATGTTTAAATTAAAGACATCCCCTTGGCTCCTCAACCAGCATTAAGTTGCTCATAAGGTGAGGCTTAGGAGGGTTTTTCCTGGACACTGCGGATCTTACAGTTTCATCTTCAACTCCTAATCCAAAACGAAAATTTATAAAAATGGCGACTTCCTTATTTTTTTCTTTAAACAATCTCAGGTCAAGCATTTCTCCAAATGCGTAGTATAGGGCCGTTGCTTCTCCTGTCCACGTTAATTGCTTTACTACAGGTCGACTAGGCGCTAAACCAATGAAATGATTGCTAACAAATCGTTTTATCTCATCTTCGGATTGCTGGATGCAACATCTGGGATTAGATTTTAGTCGTAGAAAAACTTGGTAAACATCATTGTTCTTGCCAGTCCAGGTTAATTTTGGATTTTGGGGGTCAAAAGTATGTTTTGAGGATTGAGCTGGTTCTTCCTCCTCTTCTTTCAGCTTTTGATAAAAATCAGCTCTTTTATTCAAAATCTGTTCCCTCTCTGCCCTGAGCTGATTGGCCAATGTTCTGTCTTTATCCATCTCGGCCAAGGTAATTCCTATGGCAATTATTTTTAGATGCTCTTCAAATTCTTGTTCTTTCCTTTCTAGAATAATCTCTCTGAGGTAATTAATGCCTTGACTTTCAAGTAATTTAGATAGGCCTTCCATGGCTTTCATTTCGATTGGATGTTGAAGAATGATTTTGGAGATAAAATCTACCCGGCTATGGTGATTGACGACTGCCTAAAATGATCGTGTTCCAGCATCCGGATGGCCGTTTCTTCGCCTGAGACTTTAATATATTTCATAAAGGCTGTTTCCGTCTTGTGTCCGGTAATTTTCATGATGTCAATGGTAGGCACTCCTGCCAGGTAGGCGTTAGTAGCAAAAGATCTGCGGGCCGTATGAGTGGATATCAGCTTAAATTTCTCTACATACTTTGTGATCCTGCGGCCAGCCTTAGTTATAGTCACCTCAACTCTTTCGGTTAATCCTGCCAGCTTAGCGAGCTCTTTGAGATAATCGTTCATCTTCTGATTGCTCATCGCCCTTGGTGGATCGAATGAATGCTTTTCTAATATGGCAGTCACCTTGGGAGTCATTGGAACGAAAACCCGGGAACCTGTTTTTTGGGTAGTAACCGAAAGGATTCTACCCCCATGGGTAATGTTTTCAGGCTTGAGCTGAGAGAAGTCCGAAAAACGTAGGCCCGTGTAGCAGCCGATCAAAAAAAGATCTCTGACCTTATCCAGCCTTTTATTTTCGGAAAGAGAGAGGTGATAAATTAGGTCAAGCTCCTTATCGTTGAGGTAAACCGAAGCCGTTTCCTCACTGGGCTTATTAAACTCTTCACCTTCGTGAGCCCTATTTTGATGTAGCCCTTCCTTATGGGCCGCGGTAAGCCAGGACTTTAAATTCTTGATTTGGTTGCCAATAGTGTTTTGTGCGTACTTTTTTTCATTGGTCAGCCACTCTACGAAGGACCTATGAAAGGCTACGTCAATGTTGGAGAAATTTATACCTCGTCCTGTAAACCGTTGAAATTCCTCCAAGTTGTGTAGGGTAGTAGTATGGTGTTTTAGGGAATTAGGGTTGTATTTTCTATTCTTCCGGCTAATGAGCCTTTTTCCATCCCGGCACTCTTCAATATAGCGTGTTACAAATTGAAAGAGACTTTCCTGGTTTTCGGTACTCTTCTTCTTGGGTCGGGCCCCCTCTTTGAATTCTTTGTCGAGATGTTCTTTAAATACCTCGGTAGACAGAGGAATACCAGTTAAGTCAAAGTCGCGTCTAAGCTCCTTGACTTTACCTTCGTACCGATCAAGCTGATTATTGATGTCTTTATAGAGCTGCCTTAGGTTTCGATCCTTCTGGGTAACTCTTGCGCGTTGGCTCTCCTCATCCCACTCAGAGGGAATGATCTTCTCCCCGGTAGAATACTTCAAGCGCTGTCCGCCAAAACGGTATAGGAGATAAATAAGCGTTGGGGTAGTAGCGGCCGGCTCTTTAAGCACGAACCGTACCTCATTTAAGGTCCTTTTCACAGTATATCTTGCATTTGTCGAAACGTGAGATAAAACTAGTGAAAAAAGTATTCACTTTATTAAGAGGGGACGTATTAGGGGACGTTTTTTCTTTATTTATCTTAACAAATACTGATAAGTGAAATTAGGAAATCCTATTCTTTGCATAGAAAATGGCTATTCTTTAACAATTTCAATTAAGATAAAGTAAATATGTTCGAATCCCTACGAGTCCACTTGAAAATCAACCACCTATGCAAAATGCATAGGTGGTTTTTTATTTGTGGGCCATACGTTTTCAGCTTTTATTAAAATCAGCATAACTGAATAACACTTACTCCCTACACCTTAAAACAGAAAGCCAAGGAAGGTTATAGCGGGGGTAAGGATAAGTAGGCATAAAGCTCTTTCAAGAGCCAGTAGAATCTTTGGCCCCAAGGGTACCTTGGCGGGTGGAAGACCTTCCGCCCAAAAAAAACCTTAGCTGTGGCGAGTCGACAGGCACCTTCTCAGTTCCCAGGCCAGGCAGGCCCACACCAGCCCGTATTCGAGTACCAGTACCCACCTTGGTTCCTGAAAAGGTACCTGGGCGTAGGCCAGGTACGTCAGCGGCAGCAGCACCGACCACAGCAGGGGGTACCTGTAGTGGGTAAAAGTACCCAGTGCCAGCAGCGGCGCTACGTACCAGGGATGCACCGTGGTGGCGCAAAACAGGTACACCGTCAGGATCAACAGCAGGCGCTCGGGCAGCGTAAAGGGTACTTTTCGGGCATAAGAAAGAAACAAAATACCCCCCAGACTCAGCAGCGAGAGCAGTGGCCCCAACAGCCCGATGGGGTTGTAGCCCAGCAGCCAGGTACCCACGGCCCGCAGCAGGTAGTACAGCCCGGCGTTGAACTCAAAGCGCCGGAAGTAGAGGTCCAGACTGCTGGAAAAGTGAAGTACCTGGTCGGGGTTAAAGAAGAAAGCAAAGGGGAGTAGCACGCCCACGCCTACCACGGTCAGGTACCTGAAGCGCCGCGGGCCGGGTAGTTGATGGAGCAGCAGCGGCAAAAAAATCAGCGGCAGCAGCTTGAAGCCCACCGCCAAAGCCAGCGCCAGGGCTGAAAGTACCCTTTTTTGTTTTTGGTAAAAAGACAAACACAGCATCATGAAAAAGATCGTGACGCCCTCGTAGTGCAGGTTGCCCACCAGCTCTACGATAAGGAAAGGATTGAGCCCGTAGAGCAGCCAGGCGCGCCGCTGGGCGGCGTTTTTCTCCAGCCCGTAGTGCACAAGTACCTTCGGCAGCAGTAGCAAAGTACCCACCTCCGCCAGCCCGATCGGCAGCCGCAGCCAACCCGCCGCGGCCAGGGTACTGGCACCGCCCAGCGTCGTAGCCACGGCAAACCACCCCTGGAGCAGCGGCGGGTACACGCTGTAGTAATGCGGCGAATTGAGTCGGGCGTAAAGTACCTCATCGAGCCCGACGGCCCGCGCCCAGGGTACCTTCAGGAGGTCGGTGGGTAGGTACTGGTAGGGATTGTGGCCGTGGGCCAGGAGCTGTCCGTCCCAGATGAAGCGGTAAATGTCGTCGGAAAGGGCAGGGACCGCCACTAGCCACACCAGCCTACCGGCTATGGCGGCCCCGAGGAGCCACGCAAGGGGTACTTTGTGCTTTGGAATAAAAAATAGTAGCGCGTACAACGCAAAAAGCCCGGCCCACAGCAGCAGCAGCTGAGCGCTGTCGGTGCGGGCGGTACCGTAGGCCAGCCAGCCGTAGCCCAGCAGCGAAAGTAGCGCCCAAAGTACCCCGTACAAGTACCTCATGCCTTGCCCAGCGAATGGCGCACCGAGTAGTAGGCCACCGATCCGTAGCCTAGTACCAGCAGCAAATGAAACCCAAACGCCCCGTACTGCCCCCGCAGCACGCCCATCACGAGCCCCAGCGCAAAGTACCCCGTCAGCGCCCACTCCACCCAGGTGAGCGGCGGAACGCGCCGGATGTGGTAGGTACTTTGTCGCCAGGCGTCGGTGCGGGAGGTCACGTTGAATTTGGGCGTGCGGACGAAGGGCGTTTTTCGGCCCAAGTACCCTTCCAGCACCGCCACGGCGTTGTGCAGCGAGAGCCCCAGCATCATGGTGATAAAGGCCGGAAAGGTAATGACGAACGTCCCAAAAGTACCTTTCTGGCGGTAGGCCGACCAGTAAAAAACCGCTAAAATGACCATACTTACCTGGAACAGACCGAGCCACGGCCAGGGTACCTGCAGCCAGAGCATGGGCACGCTGAGCAGCGCAATGAGCAGCGTAGCGATAAAAACGGAGCTATTCAACAAATGAAAAGAAGCGTGCAGCCTGGTAGCCAGCGGAAGCTGCCGGTCGCGCCAGACGGCTCCCAGGTTTTTGCGGGCGCACTCGGCGGCCCCTTTGGTCCAGCGGTACTGCTGCGACTTCACGGCGGGCATCGTGACGGGTAGTTCGGCGGGACTCAGGAGGTTTTCCAGGTACACAAACCGCCAGCCCCGCTGCTGCGCCCGGTAGCTCAGGTCCAGGTCTTCGGTGAGGGTATCGGCCGACCACCCGCCCGCGTCGGCGATGGTGGCTTTGCGCCACAGCCCGGCCGTACCGTTAAAATTGATAAAGTACCCCCCGGCGCTCCGCCCCACCTGCTCGATGGTAAAGTGGGCGTCCAGCCCGAAGGCCTGCAGGCGCGTGATCCAGGAGTAGTCTTCGTTGAGGTGGCTCCAGCGGCTCTGCACCACGCCTACGGTTGGGTTGGTAAAATGAGGAAGCGTGCGGCGTAAAAAAGGGGGAGCGGGGATAAAATCGGCGTCAAAAATGGCTATGAATTCGCCCGTGGCGGTATCCAGGCCGTGCGCGAGCGCCCCGGCTTTGAAGCCCGTGCGCTCGCGCCGCCGGATGTGCTGTATCGTAAAGCCCTGCGCCTGGTAGTAAAGTACCTTGCGGGCAATCAGCTCTACGGTGTCGTCGGTGGAGTCGTCGAGGAGCTGGATCTGGAGGAGCTCGCGCGGGTAGTCCAGTGCCATGACGGCCTCGATGAGCCGCTCCACGACGTAGCGTTCGTTATAGACCGGCAGCTGTACCGTCACGGGCGGCCAATGATCCGATACGGGCTCCGCGTTTTCGTTTCTTTTTTCTTTCCAATAAAGAAGTACCAAGCTCAACTGCGCCAGGCTGTACGCTAAAATAAACAGCAACGGCAGCAGGTAAAGGATCAGAACGATGTACTGTAAGATGTGTTCGGTCAAGACGTTGGTTAGCGGTTCACAAGTACCTTACTGCTTTGGGAGAAGGTACCGCTCCGGATGCGCAGCACGTACGCGCCCGTCGGCAGGCCTTCCAGCCCCAAAGGTACAACCGTTTCCCGAATCGTAGCGGCTACATTTTTCTGCGCGACCCGCACGCCTTGCAATGAATACAGCTCCAGGCTCACGGGCTGGCCCAGCGCTTTGAGCTTCACGTACAGCTGCTCCGAGGTAGGGTTGGGGTACACCGCCGCGGCCGACGCCAGCGACAGTTCGTCGGACGTAACGGTGAAGGTAAAGCCTTCTGACATCCCGCTGGCGCAGCCGCTCTGGGTGGTAGTGACGCTGTACGTACCGGCACTCATGGGCGAGTACTCGGTGCCCGTAGCGCCTTGGACGGCCGTGCCGTTGAGGTACCACTGGTTGCCGGTTGGAGCGCTCGACACCAGCTTGAGGTCCCCGCTGGCGGTGATCGTCGGCGGGGCCGGAACGGGGTTCACCGTCACCACCACGGGCTCGGAGAGCGACTGACAGCTGGTGGCGTTGAGTTGCAGGATCACCCCCTTGTTACCCACGGCCCAGCCGTGGTCGGCGTCGGTGAAGAGCAGGTCGTTGAGATCTTCCTGAGTGGGGGTTTCCCAGCGGGTCCAGGAGGCACCACCGTCCTGGGTACTGAGCAGTAACCCGCCTTTGCCCACGGCGTAGCCGTCCAGCTCGGAAGTAAAGTACACCTTGGTGAGCTGGTAAGCGGCATCTACCGACTGATCCAGCCAGGTCAAGCCGCCGTCGATGGTTTTCAAGATTCGCCCGCTGTCGCCCACCGCCCAGCCTAGTCCGGCGTATTCAGCGTTGAGGCGCGCCGCCGTCCGGCTTGCCGTCTCGTTGTATTCGTAGGGCAGGAAGTAGGCGCTGCGCAGGCCTTTGCTTGGATTGACAATAGTCCAGGTAGTGCCCGCGTCGGTGGTTTTGGCAATGCCGCCCGTGCTTGAAAGCACAAAGCCAGTACTGTCAGTAGGAAATTGTAGATCCGTCACGTTTTCGTCTCGCCCGGTACCGTATTGATGATAATCAGGACGGAAAATATTGACTGGCCGCATGATGCCATTTTTGTACGTCCACAAAGCCGGAGGATGCGTAACCGCCCGATAGTAGTAGACTTCGATGGCCAGAAAACCCGTCGTAGGATTAACAAAGTACGCTTTTTTAAGACTTAGGTCTCGTATACTCGACAGCGGTGTTGTTGATTCGATGGGCATGGGATACCACGACTGTCCCCCGTCATTAGTAAACTCAGCCAGGCGATCCGCCACCCGCCAACCAAAGGTTGAATCGGCGCGCGAGAATCCCAGACTATGATAAGGAGCTGTTTGAATAGTATCCAAAAAGGATACTTCTTCGCCTTGGGTCGATAAGGTCAGCGAGGTACGGACCATGCTCTGTGTCGGCAGCGTATAGTAGTAGTAAAACCCGCCTCCATTCACCAAAATCTGCTGTCCGTTGAATCCTAGTGAAAAAAGATTTCGCTCGGTGCGGCCCGTCAGGATACGTTTGACTTGCTGAGCGCGCTGCCGGGCTTCCACCTGATAACTCCCCGAAGCCAGCACCGCTACCAGAGTGTCGTCCGCAAAGCCCTGCTCTTGCGCATCGCGAAACCAGCGGTAGGTTGTATTGGGTTGTGGAGCGACGAACAACCAGGCCGTGTCGCCTGCACAAATAGTAGTGGCACCGGTGGCCGTGAGTGTAGGCTTGCAGTCCTGGGCTGCCAGGCGCGTAAAGAAGAATAAAGCTAAAGCGCTAAAAAGAGGTAGATAGTATTTCATGCTGTGTGCGGCTTATTGGTTGGATATCCTTTAAGACACGTATAGGAGCCAAAGGGTTGGCTCCTATACGTCATTTTTTTTAGCTTTTTATTAAAAAAGGCTACTGCTGAAAATCAAGCAGCATTTTAAGCTAAATATTTGTCTGTCATACCCCTTACTATTTGCTCACAAGTACCTTACTGCTTTGGGAGAAGGTACCACTCCGGATGCGCAGCACGTACGCGCCCGTCGGCAGGCCTGCCAGCTCTAAAGGTACCACCGTTTCCTGATTGGTAGCGGCTATGTTTTTCTGAGCGACCCGCACGCCTTGCAGCGAATACAGCTCCAGGCTCACGGGCTGGCCCAGCGCCTTGAGCTTCACGTACAGCTGCTCCGAGGTAGGGTTGGGGTACACCGTCACGGCCGACGCCAGCAGAGGGTCGTCCGAGGTAATGGTGAAAGTAAATCCTTCCGAAAATTCGCTGGCACAACCGTTCTCGGTGGTGGTGACGGTGTACGTACCCGACGCCAGGGGCGCATACTCAGCCGCCGTAGCGCCATTGACGGCCGTGCCGTTGAGGTACCATTGGTTGCCGGTCGGCACGCTCGACACCAGCTTCAGCTCGCCGCTGGCCGTGATGACCGGAGGCTCTGGAAAAGGATTCACGTTCACTACCACGGGCTCGGAGAGCGTTTGGCAGACATCCGTCACCAGGCGGTATACCACGCCGAAATCACCCACGGCCCAGGCGTGGTTGCGATCCATGAAGGCGATGGCATTCAGGCTTACTTCGGCTCCCAGGTCTATCTTTTCCCAGCGGGTACCCCCGTCGGTAGTTTGGTACAGCCCGTCCCCCACGGCATATCCTTCCTGGGGGTTCAAAAAACGGATTCCTTTAAAAGCCACATCCCGAAGTACGTAGCTCCAGCTGTCGCCGCCGTCGGTGGTTTTTTGAATGCCGTCGGGGCCAACCACAAAGCCCGTCAAATCACCCACGAAGTTAATATCGTACAAAATGCGGTTGCTTTGGGTACTTAGGGCTTCCCAGGTGTAGCCCTCGTCGGTAGTCCGGAATAATTTCCCTTTGGTGGTGGTAACATAACCAACCTCGGGCGAGAAAAAGTAAATTTTTAACGGATTCATCCGGCTGGTGTCGTCGCCATTGCCCAGGGCCGGATCACCGCCGTAGGGTAACTCCACGAGGGTCCTGACCACGTCGCCGTTGTCTTCCACGTTGAAGCGGTAGAGGGAATTGTTCAGGTACCCCATGCTTTTGTTGGCAACCATCCAGCCGTAGGTTTCGTAGTCCATCTGGGCGGAGTACACCGTGTAGTCGTAGCGCTTCTTAAAGAGCTCGGTCCAGGTTTTGCCTTTGTCGTACGTAAAGCTCAGGCTGTTGTAGCCCGCGCGCCAGCTCATCTCGGCGTCACCGGCCCGGATTTCCTGGTAAGGTACCCGAAACGACCGCTCGTCTTTCCGCCAGGTAGCGCCGCCGTCGGTTGAAGCAAGCTGGACGCTGAAGTTGGAAGGGTGGTCGCCGAAGGGCCGGGAGCCGGTAAACACGGGCATTTGCCCACCCACTACCTCAACGGTATTGTTGTCAAAAGCCAGGACGGAAGTTAGGTTCTGGAAGGTACGCAGGCCCGGCACGGTAGCGGAGTTCTCCACAGGCAACGACAGCAGGTAGTTGAAGCCCCCGCCGCCCACGGTACCTACCGTTCCGCTTTCCAGCACCCCAAACGCGTTGATGGGCAGGTAGGCCATGCCACTGGGGCAGCCAGCGGCATCGCGCGCGCCGCAGTTACGGGCATCAAACACCTTAGTCCAGGTTTTACCCCCATCGAGGGTCGCAAAGATGGCCTTACTGGCCCAGGTCGTCATGGCTTCCTGGGCGGTATATTCACAAAAAAAGTACCCTTCAGCAGGCGAAACAAAGTGCGCTTTCAAGGACGTAAGCCCCGCAATACCGAGTTGGTCCGAGGTACTTTTGCCTCCCAGCGAAGCCTGTTCCCAGGTACTTCCGCCGTCTTGAGTACGAAGCATCGCAAAGTACCCCGCCCCCGTAAGCTCCTGGCGATAAACCGAGAGAATGCCGTGTTGCGCATCCGAAAAATGGACGTTACCCAGGTTTTCCTGTCCCTGCTTTGCCCGAACCAGGGCCCAGGAAGTACCCCCGTCGGTGGTTTTGTAGAGTCCGGTGGTGTTGGTAGCCCAGCCCAGGGAGTCATCCACCCACGAAAAATCCCGCAGCTCGGAAGCGGGGCCGCTGAGGGTAGTCCAGGTGGTGCCGCCGTCGGTGGTTTTTAGTAGTTTTTGGTTGGCCAAGATCCAGCCCGTTTGGGCGCTGGCAAAGTACAGCTTACTCACCGCACCACCGGTGTAGCTGGTTTGGGCGGTCCAGGTGGTGCCGCCGTCGGTGGTTTTGTGCAAAGTACCCTGCTCGCTCACCACCCAGCCCGTTTGGGCGTCGGCAAAGAAAAGCTTGCGGAGATTGGCCGTCAGCGAGGTACGGATCGGCGTCCAGGTTTGGCCGTTGGTGGTTTTCTGAAAGGTACCTTTGTCGCCCACCAGGTACCCGGTGCCGCCAGGCAGGTACTGCATGTCATAGAGGGAGGTACTGGTAGGAGCGGCACCGGAGCCAGCCCATTCCCAGCGCTCTTTGCGCGTGGTACCTTCGGCGCGGTATTCGCCGCTTTCAATGACCTGTAGGGTACTTTGGCGGTTGGTGAGGTACCTTCCGTCTTTTTGCCAGCGAATGGTTTTGCCCGCGCCGTTCTGGACGCGCAGCTCCAGCGACTCGCCCTCACAGACGTTGGTGGTACCCGTCAGGTTGAGGGTAGGTTTACAATCCTGGGCGGAAACGTAGGAAAAACAAAGCGCTGATAAGGCAATAGCGTGTAAAGTGTGCTTCATATAAAAGAAGGTCTGGATTGAGCTGCTTGAAGTACCAAAGATAAAGTAAGTTACACGATTAGGAGCGAAAAGAGGGTTATCTATACTTAAAAATCCAGGATAAAATTTTGTAACCCGCCAGCAAAGTACCTTTCAGGGTACCTGACACCTTGGAGTGGCCGATCCGGACGCGGTAGGTAACGGGTACTTCGCCCACGGCAAAACCCAGTTTAGCGGCCTTGAGCTGCATCTCCACCGTCCAGCCGTAGGTTTTATCCTGCATGTTCATTTCCAGTAATGTAGCGAAGCGCACCGCCCTAAAAGGCCCCAGGTCGGTGTAGTGAATGCCGTAGAGCCAGCGCATGAGCGTGGTGGCCAGCCAGTTGCCAAATACTTGCTGGGGCGTCATGGAGCCCCGCTGTCGCTTCCCCAGCGCCCGGGAGCCAATCACCAGGTCGAGCTGGTGGTCCGTCAGATGCTGCACCAGCGTAGGTAGCTCCTCGGGGTAGTCGGAGTAGTCGGCGTCGATAAACACCACCACCTCGGGAGGTACTTCTTTATGCTTTAGGTACTCAATGCCCCGCAGGCAGGCGTAGCCGTAGCCCTGGCGGGGTTCGTCGAGTACGGTTGCGCCCGCCGCTTCGGCGGCCCGGCGGGTGTCATCGCGGGAGTTGTTATTCACCACTACGACCTCACGTACCCAGCTCCGGGGCAGGTCGCGGACCACGTTCCCGACGGCGTTTTCTTCGTTGAAAGCGGGAATAACTACATCAATGTGGGGTTTGCTTGGCAAGATCTGAAGCGTAAAAAGATTGTAACAAAAATGAAAAACTACGTCATTATTTTCAATAAGTACCCAATCGCTCTTTCCGGAGGGTACTTTAAGCCGTGGTGAGTTACTTTTTTTGCCTTAAAATACGCTAGGTTACCTGAGTTCTCCTAACTTGCTCCACGACTTACCGAGTTTATGGGCCTAAACCAACCTTTGCTATGAAAATTTCCTTCGTCGGAGCCGGTAATGTAGCCTGGCATCTGGCGCAAGCCTTCGAGAACGCCGGCCACGTGGTGAACGAAGTCTACAGCCGCGACAGCCAGAACGCCCGCCTGCTTACTACGCTGCTGTACGACGCCACCATTCAGCCGGATCTCAACTTTGCCGAAAGCGAATCGGCCCTGATCGTCATTGCGGCGGCCGATGACGCCCTGGCGGGGATCATCGAGCGCATCGTCCTGCCCGACGGCGTCATGCTGGTGCACACCTCGGGCACGCAGTCGCTGGCGGAGCTACAGCGGCTGGTGGGCATTTACAGCGACGTACCCGTGCGCACGGGGGTACTTTATCCTTTACAAACCTTCACGAAAGGAGTACCCCTGGACTACGCCCAGATTCCGTTTTGCATAGAGGCCACCGACGCCGATACCGAGCAGGAACTGACGGCACTGGCCCGCTCGGTAAGTACCCAGGTGTACCGCGTCGACTCCGAGGAGCGGCAGGTACTGCACATCGGGGCCGTTTTTGCCTGTAATTTTACCAACCACCTCCTCACCATCGCCCACGACTTGCTGGCCCGCGAGCAGCTGGATTTCACCCTGCTCAAACCCCTCATCCGCGAAACCTGCGAAAAAGCCCTGGCTTCCACTGACCCGGCCCTGGCCCAAACCGGCCCGGCCCGACGAAACGACTGGTCCATCACGAGCCAGCACCTGGCATACCTACAACCGGTGAGTCCCGAGTGGACGGGCTTGTACCGCCAGCTTACAGAGAGCATCCGGCTACGTCATTTCGGGATGGACTGAGCCAATACCACCTTCGGGCTGCGGGCCGACCGCTCGGTGTCGGCCGCCAGGCGGAGGAGTTGGCTGGTGGCCAACAGGTTTTTTATAGTATAAAAACACCCTTTATCGGCCGTGATTTTGTGGCGGAGGTACGGCCTCGCCTCGCGGTCGAGCCAGCCGTACCACTCGCCCTGCGCCGGGTCCGGGAAGTGTGCCCAGAGGTACTCGTGCAACTGCTCAAACCGCGCCAGAAAGCCTGGGCGCGCCGACACCAGGTGCGCCTTCAGCAGGGCCGGGAGCGCTTCCAGCTGTACCCACCATAGCTTGTGGCACCAGTCGGGCTCCAGGGGCGGCAGGCTCTTGATGTCCATTTTGTGAAAAAAACCACCGAGCGGCTCGTCCCAGGCGGCCTGCATGGTGAGTTCCACGAGATCCACCATCTGGCTTAGCAGCTTTCGGTTGCGGGTTCGTTCGGCAAGCTCCATGAGGCAACTGGCTACTTCAAAAACGCGGCCCGGTACCAGCGTGCGGCCTTGGGGGCAGTCCCAGAAGTGCCCTTCGGGCGTGACGTGGTCCAGCAAAATATCCGTCCGTTTGTCGTAAAAGTCGTTCATGAGCTCATGGACAAACTCCGCCACCAGGCCTTTGTGGACTTTTCGGTCCAGGAACGCTTCCGACTCCAGTAGCGCCCGCCCGATCAGCGCGCCGTCGGCGAGGGGCTTGAGGTACCTTTTAGTGCCGTCGGCCCGCTGCTTGCGCAGGGAGGTATCCCGGCGCTTGAGGGTTTGGGTCAGTAGCTTTTGTGCCGTTTCGGCGTAGGTACCTTCGCCCGTGGCCCGGAAGAGCTGCCCCAGGGCCATGGTGGCCAGTAGGGCCGGAGCATAGTCGGTGGCTTCGGCTACCACCACGCCCCGGCGGTCCAGCTTCTGGTACCAGTTTCCTTTGGGGTGGCGGCCTTTCTCCCAGGCAAACGCGGCCGTGCGGCGGGCCAGCTCCAGCCATTCCGGGCGCGGCTCCAGGGTATGGTACACCACTGAAAAAGTCCACACAGCCTGCCACTGGCATCCTACGTTTTTATCCGTAGAAAGTACCTCCCCGCTTTCACTAATGGCTTCGTAGACCCCGCCGTAGAGCGGATCGAACGCATTCTTTTCCCAAAAAGGTACTACATTTTGGAGAATCTCGTTTTGGTACTTTTCGGCAAGTGATTGGATGTCCATGCGGGGCAAAGGATAATTTCCGGGCTAGGGAAAAATCAAAATTAACGCTAATTTCGTGTTGAACCAATGAGGTACCTGCGGGAAGTCAACCATCGGCTTTTGGTAAGTACCCATTATAATCCTAAAGACTGACCTTATGCATCCGCCTTTATCCGATCGCTTTCAACGCATTAGTACGTTTATCTTCGATGTCGACGGGGTACTTACCGACGGCAGTGTACTGGCCCTCGAGACCGGCGAGCAGCCGCGCACGTTCAACGTGCGCGACGGCTACGGCATCAACCGCGCCCTGAAAATGGGGTACCGGGTGGCCATTCTCTCGGCCCAAAACCAGGGCGGCGTGCGCAGGCGGCTCGAGTACCTGGGCGTGCGCGACATCTTCATCGGTGCTTCGCCCGACGGTAAATTGGCCGTATTTGAAAAGTACCTGCGGGACAACGGACTGAGTGAGACGGAAATCGTGTACATGGGCGATGACATCCCGGACTTCGAGGTAATGCAACGCGACGTGCTGGCGGCCTGCCCTGCCGACGCCGTAGACGAGATCCTGGCCATAGCCGACTACGTGTCGCCCCGCACGGGTGGTCACGGGGCCGTGCGCGACCTCATCGAGCAGGTGATGAAAGCCCAGGGGCAGTGGCTGGCTTGGGTACAAGAGGAGAATGAGAATTTGAAAAATGACTGAGTACTGATTCGCTATTCATGAAAATACTCCACACCGCCGACTGGCACATTGGCAAGCAGCTGCACAAGTACCCTCTTGAAGAAGACCACCGCCTTTTTCTGGATTGGCTGGGCGACCTCATCGAGGAGCGGCGCATTGACTTGCTGCTGGTGGCGGGGGACGTCTTCGATACGGCTTTTCCGTCCAGCGCCGCCCTCACGCTCTACTACCGTTTTTTGCAGCGGCTGATCGGCTGCCGGTGCCGGGTGGTCATTACGGGCGGCAACCACGACTCGCCGGGGGTACTTAACGCCCCGCGCGAAATCCTACGCCACATGGACGTCCGGATTGTGGGCTGCGCCACCGACGACTGCGCCGATTCGCTTTTAATTTTTGACGACCTGAACCTGGCCATAGCGGCGGTACCTTACCTACGCGACGTGGACCTGCGGCGGTCGGTGTCGGGCCAAAGCTACGACGACCGCTCCGAGGCCATCCGGCAGGGTATCCGGCAGCACTACCAGCGCCACCTGGACCTCCACCAGGCGCAGTACCGCGGCCTGACGCTGTTCGGCATGGGCCACCTGTACGTGCAGGGCGCTACCGTGTCCGACAGCGAGCGCGAGATCCACGCCGTGGGCGGGCTGGCGGCCTTTAGTTGCGACCACTTCCCCGAGGGCTTCGACTATCTGGCGCTGGGCCACATTCACAAACCCCAAAAACTCAGCGAGCGCGTGCGGTACTCCGGCTCGCCGCTGCCGCTCAGCTTTAGCGAGCGCCATGACCCCAAGTACCTGCTCGAGCTCACGCTCGAATCCGACAAACCCGTGCAGGTGGAGGTACTTCCTACGCCCCGCCTCCGCGAGCTCCGTACTTTCACCGGCTCGCTGGACGAAGTCTGGGAAAGCCTCCAAGCCTTTCAGGCGCAAGGTACCCTGGAGGCCCTGCTGGAGCTCAACGTCGTGGAGCCTACCTTTGACCCCCAGAAAAGCGTGCGCTTCGATTTGTTGCTGCGCGAATTTGAAAAGGCCGACTTCCGGATCATCAAGCCGCGCCTCACGTTTGAAAATCGCCTCAAAGAAGCCGACGAGCTCTTCAGCGTAGGTACCGACATTGAGGACCTCACGCCCCGCGAGGTGTTTCTGCGCCGCCTGGCCGCCGAGCAGCTCGATGAGCCTACCCAGGCGCTGCTGCTGGAGGCCTTTGAGGAGCTACTGACCGAGGTCGACGAGGCGCATTCATTCCCTCCGCAAACATGAAAATTCTTCGCATTCGGTTTAGAAATATCAACTCGTTTTACGGCGAGCATCCGGCCATCGACTTCACCGGGAGCCCGCTCTCGACCACGGGGCTGTTCATTATTTCGGGGGCTACGGGGGCGGGCAAATCTACCCTGCTGGACGTGATCACGCTGGCGCTCTACAACGAAGTACCCCGCTTTGGGCGCACCATCTCCAAAACCGAGATCGACAAGCAGGGCTCGGTGGTGAACCTGAAAGCCGCCGACGAAGCCCGCAGCGAAGCCTACGCCGAAGTGGAGTACGAAGCCCGCGGCAAGCAGTACCGCTCGCGCTGGTCCATTGCCAAAAACCGCAACGGCAACTGGAACAACTACCAGATGGAAATCGCCGAACTACCCTCGGGGGTACTTTTGGACGTCAAGAAACTCTCCGACTACCCCGAGGTGAACGCCCAGCTGATCGGCCTGCGGTACGAGCAGTTTGTGAAGTCGATCATCCTGGCGCAGGGTAGTTTTGCGGAATTCCTGAAAGCCGACAAAAACGCGCGCGGACGCCTGCTGGAAGACATCACGGGTACCCACCTGTACCGCAAGCTCGGTGCGGCGGCCTTTGAAAAAGACAAAGAGTGGGCCGAAAAACTACGCCTCAAAGAGGCCGAAATGCAGGGCGTGCGGCTCCTGACCGACGAGGAGATCACTAGCCTGCACCAAAAACGCCAGCAGGCCGAAGCCGAGCGGCAGGTAGCCGAAACGCAGTATCAGTACTGGGACACCGAAAAACGCCTCCTGGAAGAGGAAAAGGTACTTAGCCAAAAGCTGGAAAAACTGGCGCAGGCGCAGGCGGCGCTCCACCAGCAGCTCACGGCTTTTGCACCTTCGGAAGAGCAGCTCCGGCAGCACGAGTCGGTGCGGGAGTTTGCCAGTGACCTGGCGCTTTTGAAAGAAAAAAATACCTCGCGCGACAAGCTGCAACAGCAGGCGGAGGTTTTGGCCAAACGCGCCCAGCAACTCGCCAACGAGCACACGCAGCTGCTGTACGAAGGCGGCCTATTGACGGGGCAAAACGACGTTACCTCCGAAAACTGGCTGGCGAGCCTGGATGCTTTTGAGAAGGAAATCCTGGCACTGGAGGGGCAGATCAAGGAGCAGCGCGCGCAGGCCTCGCCGCTGATGGCGGCAATCCAGCAGGAGGTGGAGACCTCCCGGGTGCCTTTCTTGCAAAAACTACCCGTCAAAGACCTGGAAGCCTCGCTGGCTATTTTGGAGCAAGAATGGGCGAAGCAGCAGGAGGTACTTACGCGCTTCCCGACCGACTTTGAGGCGGAAAGTGCACTGGAAAAACTAGGCCTACAGGAACGATCGCTGAACGAGCTCTCCAACTACCTCACGCAACGTACCTTTTTAGAGGCCGAGGGGAAATCCAAAAAAACGCAGCTGGAAGAAGCCCGCCAGGTACTTCAGCAAGATACGCCCAGGCTCACCCAGCTCAGCGTGGAGCTGGAAAAACACGCAGGTACCCTTACGCAGCTCCGCGAGCAGCGCGACCGCGCCTACACGCGCCAGAGCTTTGAAGAGCAGCGCAAGCAGCTCAAGGAAGGCGAAGAATGTCCGCTTTGCGGCTCGCTGCACCACCCTTTCGTGCACGAGTACCTCACTAATTTTCTGGATTTGCAGGATGCCATCCAGCGCGCCGAAGCCGAGCTGAAGGTACTTCAAAAGCAGGAGCAGACCTTGGCCGCCTCGCTGCAAGCGGCCCAGAAGGGGGTAGATACCCTGGCTCCGGAGCTGGAAAAGCTGCGCGAGGGTTTTCGGAAACTAGATGCCCTCGTGAAAGACCTGGCCGCCAGCCTGTACCCCGACGGGGAGCTGGATAAGGAACAATTAGAAATTCGGAAAGTAGCGATCGCTAACCAGCGCAACCAGGTGAACGCCTGGCGCATTGCCCAGCAAACCAGCGAGGCGATCCAGCGCCTGAAGGGTTTTTTTGGGCAGTTGCAGGATTTTCGCGCGCAGGTACTTTGGCAGCAAAGTACCCTCAAAAAACGCTACGCCGGTACCGACATCCAGGCCGACGCCAACGCGCTGCGCCGCCGTTGGCAGGCTTGGGAAAATACAACCAAAACCACCGCCGAAGCGACGCTGGAAAACCAAAAGCAGCAAGTTGAGACCGACCAGGTACTTACGGATCTCCGGCGTACACTGGAGGACCACTTACAAAGGATGGGGGTACCTTCCGTAGAAGAAGCCAACGCCCGCCTGCTCCCGACGGAAGAGTACCAGCGCCTTAAGCACCAGCGCGAGGCACTGAGCGACCGGCATAAGCAGCTGGCGGGGGAGGAGAAGGCCGTTCGGGAGGATCTTGCGGGTAAAAAAGCGGCCCGACAAGTACCCGAAGTACTCCTCGACGACCTGCTTTTGCAAACCGAAAAGTACCGCAAATTCCGCGACCAGTACCTGAGCGAAGCCGCTACCTACACCGAGCAGCTAAACGCCAACGCGCGCAATCAGCAACGCTTTGCCCACCTTCAGGCGGAGCTCACCGAACTGCGGCACCAGCGGCACAAGTGGGAGCTGCTCAAGAAATTCATCGGCGACGCCACGGGCAATACCTTCAGCAACTTTGCCCAAAGCCTCACCCTGAGCAACCTCATCGGGCTGGCCAACCTGCGGCTGCGCCTGCTCTCCGACCGCTACATGCTGGACAAACCCCGCAACGAAGCCGACAGCCTGTTTGTGCTGGATACCTACCAGGGCAACCTGCCCCGGGCCGTCACGACGCTCTCGGGCGGGGAGACTTTTACCCTTAGCCTGGCACTGGCCCTGGCGCTGTCGGACCTGGCCTCGCGCAACGTCCGGATCGAGAGCTTGTTCATTGACGAAGGCTTTGGTACCCTCGATCCCGACAGCCTGGAAACAGCCCTGGATACGCTGGAAAAACTCCAGTCCGACAGCCAGAAAATCGTGGGGGTAATCTCGCACCGGCACGAAATGAAGGACCGCATTCCGGTACAGATTCAGGTCGAAAAAGGGACTGACGGCACCAGCCGGGTACACATGGTAGGTTAGCCCAACCACCGATCAAACCAGGCGAAGGCGTCGGCCTGCATGGTGGCATCAAACTTATGGTCGCCGTCGTAAAAACGCCCCTGATAGGCATCGCTGGCCTTGGCCAGGTCATATACTTCGCGCAGGATAGCGTCGGCCTTTTGCATCTCGGGCAAGGTATACAGCCGGTCCTGATTGTTACTTTGAACCATAACCGGGAGCGGGGCCCGCAGGCCGAGTATTTCCGGAAATTCCAGGTAGTTGGGCAGCAGCGGGGTGTACACCATCCAGGTATGGGTGTAGGCTTTATGGAGCAGGAAATCGTTCCAGGTAGACATAAAACCCACGCTGACGGCGCATCGAATGCGCTCGTCGAGCCCCGCTAAGTACACCGTGCGCAGGCCCCCACCGGACAGCCCCGCGCAGCCCAGCCTATTGGCATCCACGTCGGAACGCTGACTCAGGATGGTCAGCGCTGCCTGGTCCTCAGCCAGCACCACCCCCGGCCAGGTGGTTCCGGCGCAAAAAAGCGACTTGGATACGACGTGCTCGTGATCCGACGCCCAAGCGTTATAGGTATTGATGTCTTCCTGGCTCGAAATTTCGGCGTCGCTTCGGTTGTTGGTTTTGGTCATTCCCCAACTGATTCCCTCCACATCCTCATAGTACACCCGGCGGCTTCCAAACAGAAACGCATCCGGCACCAACACCACGTAGCCCCGTTTGGCCATTTCGTTGGCCCAGGCTATGCCTCCGTAGTAGCCCGCCTGGTGCTCCTGCATGTGGCGATCCTGCTGGTCGGAGGTACGGGTGATTTTAGCGTAACCGTAGTATTTCTCGCCACTATGATCGTGCAGAGCCAGGATGCCTGGCAGGGGCTTTGAGGTACCTTCCGGCTTCAATAGCAGCGCTTTGGTGGGGCGTCCGTAGGGTAGTTGCCAGCTCAGCTCCTCCATGTCCAGGCCGTCGTAGGTGTATTTTTTTTCTACCGTCACGGTGGCCGGTACGCCTAGGGGCGGACTCGCCATAAGCTCCTTTACTTTGGCCAGCGCTTCCTTTTTCCAGGTACTTAGCTTTTTGCGCGGGGTCGCCCGGAGCGATAGCGTGGGCGGGTCGGGCCGGAGGCTGGCGGCCCAGCGGCCGTACGGACCAATGATACTTTTTGAATCATCCGAAGCGAGCATAGCGGTGTTGTGGGTTGGGAAAGAAGGCGGAGAATAGGCAAAGGGACTGAGGTCAGCCAGCAAAGGCAAGCTGAGGGTCCATCCCAAGGACGACTTCATGAAACGGCGGCGCGAGCCGGACTGGGGAGCCTGGGCAGGGGTACTTGGTTCTTTTTTCATGAGCGTTTTTCATGAAAAGGCTTTTTCCTCTGAAAGCTAACGTAAGATGCAAGCTGTTTGCTGAATTCTATTCCACCCGGAGGTAGTGCCTAGCTCACTGATGATAAAGTGAAATAAGTACCATCAGCACGCGATGTTTATAGCCAAGATGTTCTTAGGTACGCAACGAGCGGTGGGTTGCGTACCTAAAGGCACGCCAGGATCATCTACAATAGACATCACTCTATAAACATTCGACCGCTACGCGGCCAGGAAGCGCATAGGTCGCGTTATCAACAATAAATTGGGCATCAGGAAGGCTAGGCCGCTTTGTGAAGGACAGCTACGATGGTGCGGGCATCAGCCATATGCGCTGCATATAAAAGACAGGCCTGAATATCCTCTTTCTCCAGGTACGGATAATCTTCAAGAATTTCTGCGTGTGTCATACCTGAGGCTAGCAATTCGAGTACTTGAGTCACGGTAAAGCGCATATTTCTAAGCGTGGGTTTGCCGCTACACACCTCCGGATTGAGCGTAATACGTTCCAATAACTTATCCATATACTTTGCTTATTTATAACAAATATAGTCCAATTATCTTTTCCCCACTACTACCCCCACCAGCATCCCGGCGATACTCGCTAGCAGGCCGTAGATGAGCGGCGGGTAGCTGGTGTCGAGCTGGAGGCATAGCAGCCAGGTACCCAGGCCCACCGTCATGGCCAGAATACACCCCAGCTGATTGGCCCGCTGCCAGTACAGCCCGGCGGCCAGCGGCACAAACAGCGACACCAGGCTAAAAGCCGACGACTCAGCGACCAGCTCAAAGATGCTCTCCCGCGTGGTGGCCATGCCAATGCAGACTGCCGTGATGGCCACGATGCCCAGCCGGATGGTTCGGAGCACAAAGTGGAAGCGCTCAATGATCCACCTCAGGGCGTAGAAGCCCACGATTTGGCAGGCCTGCTCAAAGCTACTTACCAGCATTGTGGTCAACAAAAACCACTCAATCGGCTCATCGCCCCCCTGGGTACCCTGCTCCTTCACATGTACCAGGGTCATCGGCACACGGGGGCCTGACTTGGCGTACGGCGGTGGACAGCTCAGGGGGGCAATACGTACTTGCAGTCGCGCCGTGCGGGGCTGCCGGTCTCTCTGCCGGGAGACTTCCACGCTCATCTGGCCCAGGGGCTCGGCAGCCTGCGGGAGTAGCCCCAGGGTGGTGAGCGCCCCGTTGTGATGAATCTTGCGTGGCAGGTGGCCCGCCCGCACCAACAGTTCGACGGCTTCTTGCCGGGGCCAGGCAAAGTGCTCATAGAAGTCCGCCTCTCGGTCGCCCACGACCAGCACCCGGCCCGTGTAGCCCGATAGCCAATCGTTGACCCACTGCTTGGTGCGAATCCATTTGTAGCTTTCCTTCTGCTCAATGGGGTAGGTGCGCTCATGCTGGCTGCGACCACTGCTGAGGGAAGCCCAGATGTGCTGCCCGATCAGCCCCAGAGGCTCGCCTGCTGTGCTTAGGGCAAGGGCTGAATGCATACTCAGCCCTTTGACGTCTCTTCTACCGCCCAAATTACCCAGACCCTGGGTATGTCCATGGCCCGAGAAGTTCAGGTCCGTCGTGTCCTCCACGACCAGCACCAAGCCCTGGGACTGGCAGCGCTGGCTGGTCATCTGGCGGTGGCCCTGTTGGATATCAACCGAGGCGTCCTTGGAAAAAAGCCGATGGGCAGACTTACGCACAGACGGGCCGCACGCGGCCGAAAAGGAATGTCCGGGCTTGGCCTGCATTTGGCAGCACATCCGAATCAGATTGGGTCGAAAGCGTTCGTCGGGCAACTTAGCGCCACGCATTTCCGCTTCCCAAAAGGCAGGGTTATGAGTCGATGTATTCATCTTTCGTAGGCTTTATCTTACTCAAAGATAACATCTTGTAACAGCATGAATTTTATGGGACAGGATTAGGTTACAAACTGGCGGTAGCGGGAGAATTGGGGCTTATAACCCGCTTTTGCTCCCATAGTTGACCGTTTACTAAATTTACTGTGCTCTTTTTGCATCTTCTTGCTTGAGAGCATTTTTTTTGTAAAAAAACCCCACTACCGTTTCCTCCACGGAGGTTGCCGAAAATCCGCTACTAACAGAGTAGGTGAAGCCATAAACTAATCACATCATTATGAAGAAAATTTTGAAAATCGCTAAATTGTTTTGTTTTATGCTGCTATGGTGTGTAGTGGATGCCTGTAAGGATACCAAATTAACTAATGAAATTCCTCCCGCTCCTACTATTTCTACTTCTCACCTAAGCTTTATTGAAGCGAAGCATTGGTTTAATGTTACTATCACTGAGAAAGAAAGCAGACTTCGAACAACAGGTGAAACCTCAAACAAGAAAGAGCCGCTTTGGGAAAAAGCATACAAGTATAAATTTGATTTTGCAGAAGCGGTAGTAGTACCTCTTCAATATGAGAAAAACATTACCCCTTTCTTTGATCTTTCACAAAAAGAGCGTAAAAAGCAAGACAAAGGGCTATCTATAAACGAGCTGAATGCCTTAATTCTGTATAAGGATAGCAAAGGTCAAAATCATTATGAGGTAATTCAGGTAGTACCTGATTATAAATATCTTCAAAGGTCTGAAAATCGCAAAAAAGTAGTGCCCTTTGAGGGTATCATTACCATAACTGATTGGTTTGACCATCTTCAAAAAGGATTTGTTTTTGAAAAAGGTAGCATAACACAGCAGGTACTATCAACAAAGAACGCCCGTACCAGTGACTTTATACAACAATGTGTTGTGACAGATTGGTATTCTTGTCCAGGAGGAACAACCGCTCCCGGACCTGGATGTACTTATCTTTATACGAATACCACCTGTGTAACTACCTGGTGGCCCGGTGGCGGCGGTACTAATTATGGCAGTTATGGTATCTGGGCTGGCAGCGGTGGAGGAGGCTCGGGTGGAAGCGGTGGCCCGGGTGGAAGCGGTGGCCCGGGTGGAAATGGTGGGGTGGTAGATGGCTCCCCTGGCTCTTCACCCGATGTATTCGAAAACCCTGAGTTCCAACAATGGTTTAATTACGAACTAAATGCCGCTGAGAAACAATGGCTTTTGATTAATTATGGTAAAGCACGTGAAGCTTGGTTTAATAGAAGAGAAGCAGAAGAAGCCTCCTTTCAGCGGTACGGGTGTTATAAAAATGGCAATTGGTTTCCTGACCAAGACGGAACAAATCAAAATGCCTTCAAACACGCCTACTGGAACGCGCTGAACACAAGCGTATGGGGGCCTCAGCTAGCTCAAGGATTGGCTGATGCGCACGAGGGAAAGCCTGAGCCCGCTAATTTAGATTCAGAACCGGACTTAAATACACGCATGGATTTTCATAACAACAGGCTTGGGCGATATATTGCGGAGCAAGTTCCTCCCGGTAGTTCTCACGCCACTATCCTGGATGCCGTTAAAACTGCCATTGATAATGGAGCTGGTAGGCGATTAAGCGATTCAAACAATTCGAACTTCGGCAGTTTACAACCCACTACCAATGCGAACCTGTGTAACTAAGCTTCTGCTACTTAGCCTACTGGCAGCAGGAACTGGCTGCGGGCGTCACGATGACATCAACAAACAATATGTGTTTACAGACTTTTCCAAAGCGTATAAGATTAAACATGTTCCTAAAAGTGGCAATGTATACAGTGCCACTATTGAAGGACATTTTGATGGCAAACTTAGGATTAACTCCCTGTGCTATTTGGATGGAAAACTACCCTTTACAGCAGGCTATAGTGCAACACCGTGCTATGAGCGAAGCAAAGAATATGTTGATTCTGTAAAAATTGATGTAGGTACCTTCGAAATATATGTTGATGATATGGAATACAACACCTACATCTACCCTAACACCGCCCGGCGGGGCAAGGTGACGGTGACGATACGGGAGTGGACGCCGAAAGATTAGGTCTTAGTAGTCAAAAGTGAGCCGCAGCGTAGTTGCTTACGCTGCGGCTCATGGCTAAAATCGCCATTGTTAACAATCATGTACCTACTCCTCCACCAGCTCCGGCACGGCTCGCTTCCCCACTACTACCCCCACCAGCATCCCGGCGATACTCGCCAGCAGGCCGTAGATCAGCGGCGGGTAGCTGGTGTCGAGCTGGAGGCACAGCAGCCAGGTACCTAGCCCCACGGTCATGGCCAGAATACACCCCAGCTGATTGGCCCGCTGCCAGTACAGCCCGGCGGCCAGCGGCACAAACAGCGACACCAGACTAAAAGCCGACGACTCAGCGACCAGCTCAAAGATGCTCTCCCGCGTGGTAGCCATGCCAATACAGACTGCCGTGATGGCCACGATGCCCAGCCGGATGGTCCGGAGCAACTGGCGGTCGGTGAGCTCGGGCCGGAAAAACTTGACGATATTCTCGCCCAGTACCGCCGCTGGAGCCAGAATGGCGCTGCTCGTGGTGCTGAGAATAGCCGATACCAACGCCCCAAAGAAAAGGATTTGCATGGGCAGCGCCGTATGGAGCAGCACCATGTTGGGGATGATCATCTGTGAATTGGCTTCGAGCTCCGGGTAGAGCAAATGCCCGCACAGCCCGATGAACAGCGGTAGCAGGGCTACGGTCAGGTACATCAGCGACGACAACAGCGACGCTTTCACGGATACATCGGCCGACTTGGCCGCCATGACCCGCTGAAACACATCCTGCTGCGGGATGGAGCCTAGTCCAATCGTGATCCAGGCCGCAAAGTACTCCACGGAGCTTTTGAGGGTAAAGTCAGGGTAGAAGCGAAAAAAGCCGGGCGGCATTTTCTCTATAATGGGCGCAAAACCGCCTACTTTTTGGTACAAAAGCACCGACACAAACACCAGCCCCGCGATGATCATGAGCGTTTGGAGGAAGTCCGTTATGGAAATAGACCACATGCCACCGCTGAGCGTATACAAAATCACGACCGCCGAACTGAGCAGAATACAAGTCGTGAGCGACCACCCCAACACGACCCGCAGCACGGTACCCATTGCCAGCAGCTGCGCGGCGATCCAGCTGAAGTAGGAAGGAATAATAAGCAGGGCTGAAGACAGCTCCGCCGAGCGCCCAAAGCGCAGCCGAAAAAAATCACAAAACGTAATGATGTTCATTTTATAAAAACGCCGCGCGAAGAAAATCCCCACCAGAAACAGACAGAGCGCCGCCCCAAACGGATCTTCGATGATGCCCAGTACCCCGTGCTTGATAAACTCACCGGGTGCGCCCATGATGGTCTCGGAGCCAAACCAGGTAGCAAAGGTCGCCGCCGCCGCCAGCGCCAGGGGGAGTTGGCGTCCGGCCAGGATGAAGTCTTTGGTAGTAGCCACGCGGCGCGAAGCCCACAGGCCAATGCCCAGGTTCAGCAGCAGGTACACGACAATCGAAAAAGCTAACATGAAGAGGAAGAGCCGGTAGAGGTACCTTCAAAGGTACAGCGCAGGTACCTTGCCGCACAAGCACCCTACGAAAAATAATAGCCGCCGGGGATTATCCGGCGGCTATTCTGTGGGGCTTATTTCTCTTCTAAAACTTAATCGTCCTGGGAAGGTACTTCTCTACCAGCTGTTGGTAGTAGGGTTTCAGCTCCTGCCAGTTGGGCGGAACCGGTGACTTGGAGTACAAGTCGTAGGGGTTGAATTTATCGACCCACTTGAACATCTCGTGGTCGTGCTCGTCCATGAGGTGCTCGTAGGCGTGCTCGCGGTGCTGCGAATAGAACGAGTGGTACCGCAGCATGTAGAGGCCTTCCTGGGGTAGGTAGTCTTTCAGCATTTGGTAAATGTACTCGTCGTGCCCCCACGACATGTGGACGTTGCGCAGGCCGCAGTTGGGCTCATATACGCCGTACTTAGTATTGTAGCGCTCGTCGTAGGTATCGGGGTTGGCCTGGAAAAACTCCGGGTACACGATCTTGTCGGAATGGGCGCAGCCCACGGGGAAGGTGTCGCCCACGACGGCCCACTGCGGCTCGCCAAACAGGCAAAGTACCTTGCCCAGGTCGTGCATGAGCCCTACCAGCACAAACCAGTCGGGGTGGCCGTCGGCCCGGATGGCCTCCGAGGTTTGCAGCAGGTGCTGCAACTGATCCAGGTCGGTGTCGGGGTCGGAGTCGTCGACGAGGGTATTGAGGAAGTCGAAGGCGTCCCAGATAGACATCTCGCGCTTGTCAAATTTGAGGAACTCCCGCTCCTTTTCCAGCACGAAATCGTAGGTTTGGTAGGTATGGTTGAGGCGGTAAAACTCGCGGACGGTATCGCGCCCCGGCTCGTCGTAGTTACGGAATTCTTCTTTGGCTTTGGCCGGTTGGGCGGGTTCAGGGTAGCGCTCCAGCAGGTCGTCCTCCCACTCGTCGAGGCTTTGCAGGGGAGCGTTTTCGGATATGACGTTGGTCTTCATAGGTTCAGATTGTTTTGAATAGCGGGTAAATTTACTAAAAAGCAGCAAGCAGTCAAGTACTTAGAAAAGAATAATCTCGAGCCAGAAGGCCAGCTCGGTGGCCTGCACAGACTTAGAATAGTTATAAAAGCAAGCACAAAAGTAAAAAAGGGGGTATTGCGTTGGCAGGTACTTTAGCTTGGATTAATCCAGGTACTATTCCCCCGACGGCCTGCCCGGTGCCGGAAGCCAAACTACCCAGGCTATTTACAAAAAACCTACATGATATAGTACCCGTCGGGTTGTTTTGGCGCGGGGATCTCTTTTTCGTGGAGGAGCTGCTTGATGTTGATCTCGATGGTGCGGGCGATGGCCGTCATGGAGGTATCGCTGGGGCGGTTGCGGAAGGGGTCCTGGAGGTGGGTGGCCGTTTTTTCCAGCAGAAAGAAAATCATGGAGATAACAATCAGCAGGGGTACTTCAAAGTAGACTGCCACGTTGCGAAGGGCAATGGACAGAATGATCACGAACAGGAAGATGGTAAAATGCAGAAAGAGACGGTAGGTAGTGGGAAATACGGTGCCGTTGATCCGTTCGGCTTTGCCCATCGACTCACAAAGTCGCACCAGGGTACTATCGATCTGTAGGTGCGTGAAGCCGTCGATCTGCTGGTTTTGCTTGAGCGCTTTCAGGTCGAGCGCGTTCTGTTGTAAAATCCCCAGCGGCTTGTTGTTGTGGTATTTGAGCTGATCCAGATCCGCGGTTGACAAAAAAGTACCTACGTTTTCGAGCGGGTCCAGGCCCCGAAGCGACTGGCCCAGCGAGTAGCACCAGGCGATCTGCCGGTAGGCCATCGTCTTCACCCGCTCGTCGGCCTGGGGCATGAGCAGGAAGGTCTGGAGCTGGATCACCAGGCTGCGCGAATCGTTAACAATGGCACCCCAAACCTTCCGTGCTTCCCACCAGCGATCGTACGATTGGCTCATTTTGAACGAAAGCAGAACCGAAATGGCCGTACCCAGAAAGGCCGGGATGGACAGGGGCATTTCGGGTAGCACGGGGTAGTAGTTACGCGTAAGCACGTGTACAACCAGGGCTACGAGCAGCACGTAAAATAGGTCGCTCCGGATTTTGTTAAAAATGTAGGAAATGGGAATCGTCTTGTCAATCAGCATGGTCGATACGGTTGTGTTAATAGAGTTTGATCCGGGACATCCCGCCGTCCACGTGCAGTACCTGGCCCGTAACCCAGGCGGCCTGGTCAGAAAGCAGAAAGGCGGCCATGTCGGCAATGTGGCGGGGGGTACCAATGGTTTTTAGCGGGTGTCGCTGCGCGTTCGCTTTTTTCTTTTCTTCGCTGTTCAGGTACTTGGCGGCCAGCGGGGTATCGGTGATGGAAGGGGCCACCGCATTGACCCGAATGGACGGAGCGAGCTCTGCGGCCAAAGCGCGGGTAAGGCCTTCGAGGGCCCCTTTAGAAACCGCCACCTGGCTGTGAAAGCTAAAACCCAGCTGCACGGCTACGGTAGAAAAAAAAACCACGGAAGCCGTTTCGGCCGCTTTGAGCCGGGGAAGAATGGCCTGCATGACCTGAATGGCCCCCGTCACCTGTAGCTGAAAGTCTTGCGTGAAGTCATCCGGCTTGAGGCGCGCAAACGGAACCAGGTTGATACTACCCGGGCAGTAGACGAAGCCGTCCAGGCGGGCGGGCAGAAACTGGAGATCCAGCTCGGGGGCCGTTACATCCAGCGGATGATAGGCTACCTGAGGGGAGTCGTCCTGGACGGGATGCTGGCAGTAGGTGGCGTAGACCTGGTGTCCCGCGCTGGCCAGGAGTTGTACCAGCTCCCGGCCAATACCCGAAGAACCGCCCACGATCAGATAGTTTTTCATGTGTAGTATCAAATAATGAGTTGCGTCAGGATGAACAGTTAAGTACCTTTTAAACCTATTTCGGAACGACATGTTTCGTCAAAAACGGACGTAGGGGTACTTCCGGAGGTGAGAGTAGCCGAAATAGCTTGTATTTTAAAGGGGCTATCATAGGATTATAGGTATATTTGCTAGTGGGGTGCGTACGTACTAGTCAAGGTACCTTGGGCGTTACCCCTGTGCGTACCCGTACTCCCCGGGTATAACCCTTGACACAACTATGACCATTCAAAACAAAATTACCCTGCTCTTTACGCTGCTCACGGCTACGATCATTCTGCTGCACAGCGTTTTTATCTACTATTTTTCGACCCAAAGTACCTTTAATAATTTCTTTCACCGCCTCGAAGTACGGGCCCAGATCGAAGCCCACGCGGCCCTGGAAGAGAACGAGAACAATAGCTCTATTTACTATGAAGTGAAGGAAAAACACCTCAAGAACCTGCCTTCGGAGATTCACTACTTCATCAATACCACCCCCGACGGCACGCCCATCGGGGCCCGGCCCAAGCTCCATTTGCCGGACAGCTTCTACAACGATATTCAAAAGGGCGGCAACGCCCGCCACTTTGATGGCAGCGTTTTTTACG
The DNA here is from genome assembly GCF_014202275.1 of Rhabdobacter roseus. Taxonomy (GTDB): domain Bacteria; phylum Bacteroidota; class Bacteroidia; order Cytophagales; family Spirosomataceae; genus Rhabdobacter; species Rhabdobacter roseus. The sequence continues at coordinate 400,675 of NZ_JACHGF010000004.1, forward strand.
TGGGGATGGCCATTCACGAGCCCAATCACAACTTCATCCTGGTATCTTCGGCCGTGGATGTCTACGGGCTGGAGGAGCTCGAAAACCTCAAGCGCATGAAGATCATTGGCTTCTTCATTTGTATTCTGGTGGTATACTCGGCGGGTCGGTTGTTCTCGCGCGAGATCTTCAAGCCGGTGCGGCAAATCATCAAAGATGTGAAGGGCATCAGCGCTCATAACCTGCACCTGCGCTTGGAAAACGGCAACGGCAAAGATGAGCTGTCGGACCTCTCGCATACCTTCAACAGCATGTTGGACCGCCTCGAAGTCACGTTTGAGATGCAGAATAATTTCGTCAGCAATGCTTCCCACGAGCTACGTACCCCGCTCACGATCATCAGCGGCGAGGCGGAGCTGGGCGTGCGGGATCCCTGCCTTTCGGAAACGGCTCGTAACGGCTTCGCCACCATTTTGCGCGAGTCGGAGCGGCTCGAATACCTGATCAGTAGCTTGTTGAAGCTGGCCCAAACGGGCTTTGACGGCAAAAAACAGCAGTGGGGGCAGATCCGGATCGACGAAATGATTCTGCTGGTGAAGAAAAACGTGGACCGGATTATGCCCGAAAACCAGGTAGAGATAAATTTTAACCAACTACCTACCGAGGAAGAAAGCCTCTGGGTAGTGGGGAATCTGCTGCTGCTGAAGGCCGCTTTTGCCAATATTATCCTGAATGCCTGTAAGTACTCCGACAACCAAAGTAAGGTAGTGGTGGATGTCTTTGCGGATAACAAATGGCTGAACGTCAAGGTGACGGATCAGGGTATCGGGATTCCGGATAGCGAACTACCTCAGATCTTCATTCCGTTTTTCAGGGGCTCCAATACCGTCAACTACAAAGGGCACGGCATCGGCCTGCCCCTGACGAACAACATCATCCGAATGCACGACGGGCAGATCGTGGTCCGGAGCCAGGAAGGAAAAGGAACGACGGTTCTGACGCAACTACCCATTGGGCCGCAAGCCTCTCTTTCGTCCTAGGTACCCCAGGTACTTGATGGGCAAGTACCTGCTCGCTCCAAAGTACCCCCGACCCCGAGCCGGGGGTACTTTTTTGTATCAATTTTAGTATAAATGAGGGGGTTAGGTTTTCTGGCAGTGATTAAGAGGGTGGGCGAAAAGGTACTTTATATAGTTACTAATATTGGACTATAAGGTACTTAGATAGTCTTTTTTGGGCGGAAGGTTTGAGGTCCCGAATCAACGGGTTCAGGTCTTTATTTGTCAGGTTCGGTCATGATTTGCCCGCCCGGCCTTCAAGCTAGGGCCATATTTGACCTCCCTTTTCTAATAGCGCCCAACCGAAGAGAGAGCCTGACGGGTCTCCTGGGGTAGCGGGCGGATTGAGATACAACTAAACCTTAACGCACAAATGAATTCGAACAAAGCAATTTCCCGACGCTACTTCTATCAGGTTATGAACGGCATGAACGCCGAAGCCGCCTACGAAATCCTAGATCCGGACTTTGTTTTTACCCTCCCTACGCACCCCGAGCCTTTTCACGGTCCCGACGGATTCCTGGGCCTGGTGGGTATGCTGCACAGCGCCTTTCCGGACTTTTACATCAACCCGCAGGATATGGTAGCGGGTGACGACTGGGTAGTGACGCGCTGGATCGGTGGAGGTACCCACACGGGTGGCCCCCTGGTGACGGTCAAGGGTGATATCGAAGCCAACGGACGTTCTTTTGAGATCGACGGCATGACCTGGCACACCATCAAAAACGGGAAAATCACGGAGTCCATCGGGCACGAAGATACCCTGGGCCTGATGATGCAGCTGGGCGTGATTCCGTCGGAAGCGCCCGCTCCCGAAACCACCGCCGAGCAAAACGAGCTGCTGGCTACCCGGTACTTTGAAGAAATCATGAGCCAGGGCAAGCTGGAAGTAATCGAGGAGATCCTGGACCCGAGCTTTGCGTTTATCATTCCTACCCAGCCCGAGCCTATTGCCGGCTATGACGCCTTCCGCGGGTTTGTACTGTACCTGCGCAACGCCTTCCCCGACATTAAGTTTTCGGTACTTCGGCAGTTTTCGGAGGGCAACAAGGTAGCTTCGCGTTGGTCCATCGAAGGTACCCACCAGGGTGAATTCTTGGGCGCGCCTCCTACCGGCAACAGCATCAAGGACTACGGGATTGACATCTTCACGATTCGTCACGGCAAAATCGTCTCGGTACACGTCAACGAAAACGACTTTGGCCTGATGCAGCAGCTGGGCGTCATCCCGGCCTAAGCGCAGGGTGCACGTAGCTGGAAATAATTCTCATTCCCCCTCACTCGAAAGGTAGTTATGTCAGTACAAGAGGAAAATAAAGCCGTAGTACGTCGCTACTGGCTTGAGCTGTGGAATGAAAAACGCGGAGAGCTTCTGGACGAAATTGCCATTGAGGACGTCGTTTTTCATTTTCCGGATGGGCAGGCCCACCAGCCTCCTACACTACGAAAATGGTTTGAGACCGCTCTGATTGCTTTCCCGGACGTGCATTTCCAGCTTCACGATGAGCTCGCTGAGGGCGATAAGGTAGTAAGCCGGTGGTCCTATGTAGCCACCAATACCGGTGAGTTTCTGGGCCGCCCCGCCACGCACCTGCCCGTAACCGATCGGGGGATTGACATCTTTCGGCTCGAAAACGGGAAGATCGTGGAGATGTGGGTAGCGCAGGATAGCCTGGGGCTGCTCCAGCAAATGGGCGTACTTCCCGCCTGAGTGAATACCGGAGCCTTTTCAAAAGTATCCTATAACCTTTTTTTATAACCCATAATACCAAAAGCTATGTCTTTTACACCTGAACAAAACAACGCTGTTTGCATTGAATTTTTCGAGTCAGCCTGGAATGAAGGCAACGTTCGGGAAGACCTCCTCTCCGAAGATGCCGTAGACCATTCGCAGGTAGGTGGTAAAACCGTATCCGAGCCCGGTGCGGGTAGTTTCAAGCATATCGTAGGGATGTTTCGCCACGCCATGCCGGACGTTAAGCTCACGATCGAAGACGAAATATATACGGCGGACAAGGTCGTTCACCGCTGGCGGCTGAATGGTACCGATACGGGCGGCGTAATGGGCATGCCTCCGAGCGGTAAATCCCTGACCCTGACGGGTACCACGACGGTTCGGCTGCAGGACGGCAAAATTGCCGAGCGCTGGGCCAACGTAGATGAGCTAGGATTGCTGCAGCAACTGGGCGTAGTACCTCCTCCTCCTGGTGCTCCGGGCGCTTAAGTATCCCGCTACCCAATTCAGGACTACCTATCCCTTCTGCGGTAGGTAGTCCTACCCCATTTAGACTAAAAAACAACCCCTTAAACCCCGGCACCCATGGCAAGCGCAGCGCAAAATGCCCAATCAATTATACGATTCATGCGGGAAATTTGGAGTAAAGGAGACATGGATACCGCCGACGAAATCCTGGACCCTGATTTCAATTTTATCCTGGCCTTCGCGCATCTGAAAGACCGCGAAGCATTTAAAAAACTAGTAGGCATCAACCGTCAGATCTTTGAGAACCTAACCTACCATGTCGACGACGACGAAGGCGATGTGGTAGCGGACGAAACAAAGGGAGCAGGTTTTTGGCGGATGACCTCCAAGCACGTAGGTACCTGGCGGAATGTACCTCCCAGCAACAACGAGGTAAGCATCAAAGGAATCACCTTCTTCAAATTTTCGCCCGATGGCAAAATGATCGAAGCTCGGGTGCAAAACGACGTCATGGGACTGATGCGGCAAATAAACGGTATCAAGGCCCTGTACGACTTTTAAGGTACCCGCACAGCGCGTACCCGTAGGTGGAAAGTGTAACAGATCATCATTAAACAATCGTAGAAATTATGTCAGTTCAAGAAAATAAAGACCTCGTTTTAGGCTACGTGCAAGCCATCCTGGTGGAGCGCGACTTTAGTAAATTTTCGCATTTCACCGCTCCCGACTTCTACATAGACCGCTCAGCAGTACCGGAGGCCATCAAGGGCGAAGAAGGGCTGCATACTCAAATGGACATGCTGTACGGGGCTTTCCCGGACCTGAAGCTGGAAGTGGTGGATGTAGTAGCCGAAGGCGATAAAGTAGTGGTGCGCTTTGCCGCCCCAGGTACCCACCAGGACACCTTTGCGGGTATACCGGCCACCGGACGCACAGCCATCTGGAAAGGCCTGGTAATGTACCACGTCGTGGATGGTAAAATCAAGGAAGCCTGGGCCAACTGGGACGACTGGGGCCTGATTGAGCAGTTGAAATAAGAAGGTACCTTGTCAGGGATTACGTATATTGAAAACCGTAACAAAAAAAACGCCATTTAATAACATTATTTGACCATGTCTAAGAAAATTTTAGCAATCCTGTCAGAATACGGATACTGGGGGATCGAACTCGTAGGACCACTCATGAAGCTGGAAGAAGCTGGCTATACGGTGGAGTTTATGACCCCCCACGGCAAAAAAGCCGAGGCCCTTCCTCCCAGCTATGATACCACCTACGTAGATCCACCGCTGGGCGTGTGCGTCACTACCCCCAAGGCCGCCGAAGAAGTAAAAGCCTTCGAAGCTACCAACCGCCTCGAGAACGCGCTGAACATGTCGGAGGTGATTCCGGAGCGCCCCTACTTCTCCACGCCGGATTTCCTGCGCGCTTTTGAGAAGTACTTCAGTGATTTGAAAGAAGCGCAGGACAAGCTTACCGAAGAGTACGCCGCCGTGCTCCTGGTAGGTGGTAGCGGCCCGATCATCGACATGGTGAACAACCAACGGGTACACGACATCATCCTGGCATTTTACAAGAAAGACATGCCCGTGGCCGGTATTTGCTACGGCGTAGCGCCGCTGGTCTTTGCGCGTGACTTCAACGAGCGCCGCTCCATCATCCGGGGCAAGCACGTGACGGGCCACTGCATCGAGTACGACTACCACGACGGTACGGGCTTCCTGCACACCGACCTGAACATGGGGCCTCCGCCCTACGTGCTGGAGTACATCCTGACCGACGCCGTAGGCCCCGAAGGACAGTACCACGGCAACTTTGGGAAAGAAACTTCGGTGATCGTAGACTACCCCTTCATTACGGCTCGCTCACTCCAGTGTTCCTACGAGTTTGGGGAGCAGTTTGTGAATGTACTCGACAACGGACTCAAGCGCTATGGCTGGTAAAACCGGAAATCAGAAAATCATTGAACAGTTTCTGGCCGACGGCATGGATCATATGTTCGGGAACCCCGGCACGGTAGAGCAGGGGTTCCTGGACGCCGTGGCGGAGTACCCGGAGATGAAGTACATCCTGACGCTGCAGGAAAGCGTGGCGGTGATGGCCGCCGACGGCTACGCCCGTGCCACCCAGAAGCCCACCCTGGTGCAGCTCCATAGCTCACCGGGAATCGGCAACGCGGTAGGGGCCCTGTACCAGGCCAAGCGCGGCCACGCGCCACTGGTGGTGATTGGCTCCGACGCGGGCCTGCAGTACATGAACATGGACGCCCAAATGGCCAACGATCTGGTGGCCATGATGGCCCCGGTGACAAAATATTCCACCCTGGTACTCTCCTCTAAATCGCTGCTGCGGACGCTACGCCGGGCCGTCAAAATAGCGGCTACGCCGCCGATGGGCCCGGTGTACGTATGCCTGCCCATGGACGTACTGGACGAGCTCAACGACGAGCCCGTATTCCCTACGGCCATTCCTTCTACGCGGGTGGTACCTTCACCGGACGTGATCCGTCAGGCCGCGGAGGTACTTTTAGCGGCCGAAAAGCCAGTCATGTTTATAGGAGATGGCGTGGCCTACTCGGGAGCCGTACCGGCCATGACCAAGGTAGCTGAGCTGCTGGGGGCTGAAGTATACGGGGTCGATTTTGGTGACCTGGTTATGGACAATGCCCACCCGCTCTACCAAGGTACTACGGGCCACATGTTTGGTAGCTTTAGCAAGCCCATCACCAGCAAAGGCGACGCCAACCTGATTGTAGGTACCTACATGGTACCCGAGGTATTTCCCGACCTGGACGACATCTACGCGCCCGACGCCAAGGTACTTCACTTCGACCTCAACGCCTACGAGATCGCCAAAAACCACCGCGTGGATGTGGGTGTCGTGGCTGATCCAAAAGATTCGCTCGAATTATTGGCGGCGGTGCTGGAAGAATTGATCACCCCCGAACAAAAAGCGGCGGCTGAGGCAAGAACCCGGCAGATCGGCGAGGCCAAAGCTCAGAAGCTAGCCGCCGAAATAGAGCAGGACAAAAACCATACGGGCGGCAGTCGCCTGCACATGGCGCAGTTTGCCAAAGTACTGGCCGAGCACCTACCGGCCGACGCCATCGTGTTCGACGAAGCGCTTACCAGCTCCCCGGCCATTACCCGCTACATTCCGCCCAAACTACCCGGCCACTACTTCGTGACCCGCGGCGGTTCGCTGGGCGTAGGGTTTCCGGGGGCCATTGGGGCCAAATTAGCCAATCCCGACAAAACCGTGATCGGTTTCTCGGGCGACGGCGGTAGTATGTACACCATCCAGGCGCTTTGGTCGGCGGTGCGGCACGATACCGGCGCGAAGTTCGTGGTGTGTAACAACGGTTCTTACAAGCTCTTACAGCTCAACATCGACGTGTACTGGAAAGAACGGGAGATTCCCGTCCACGACCACCCGCTGTCGTTTGATTTGTCCTACCCAGCCATCCGTTTCGATTTGCTGGCCCAGTCGCTGGGCGTAGAAGCCGTGCGCGTGGAAAAAGAGGAAGAAATTGCCCCGGCCATCGAGCGCATGCTTGCCGACGACAAACCCTTCCTGATCGACCTCGTACTGGAAGGAAACTTCAAGCCCGACTGGGTCAAAACCAACTGTTCACAATAACCCACGACTATCGTTAACGCTATGGCAATGAATCCTTCGTATGACTACATCATTGTGGGGGCAGGGGCTGCGGGTAGTGTGTTGGCCAATCGACTGAGCGCCGATCCGGCTTCTCGGGTACTTTTGATCGAGGCCGGAGGCCTGGATCAGGAACCGGCCATCCACGATCCGGGCGGTTTTGTCAGCTTATGGGGCTCCGACGTAGACTGGAAGCTCCTCACAACCGAGCAGCCCGACCTGGCCGGTCGCTCCATCCTGATCAACCAGGGTAAAGTACTGGGCGGAAGTACCTCCATCAACGCCATGATGTACGTCCGGGGCAATCCTAAAAACTTCGACGAATGGGAAGCACTGGGAGCCGAAGGCTGGGGCTTTGAGCAGGTACTTCCTTATTTTAAAAAATTAGAAAATTTTGAAAACGGCCCCTCTGACTACCACCAGGTAGGCGGCGAGCTCTCCGTTCGGGATTGTCCCGACGACGTGATGCGCTCGGAGCACTTCCTGAAGGGAGCTACGGAGCTGGGCTTCGATGGCCCCTACTGGGACTACAACGGCGAGCGCCAGGAAAATGGCGCCGGGCTGCTGCAGTTTCACATCGGGCCGGACGGCCACCGGGCCAGCGCGGCTACCGCCTTTTTGGACCCCATTAAGGACCGCGCCAACCTCACCATCCTGACCGGTGCCCAGGTGACCCGTGTCCTGATCGAAGGCGGCCGGGCGGTGGGCGTAGAGTACCTAAGCGGTATCCAAAGCGACGACAAAGTACCCACGCAGGTACTGGCCGGGAAGGAAGTGATCGTGGCGGCGGGGGCACTGGCTACGCCGAAACTCTTGCTGCTGTCGGGTATCGGCCCCGCCGAGGAGCTCGAAGCGCTGGGCATACCCGTGGTGGCGGATCTGCCGGGTGTGGGAAAAAACCTGCAGGACCACCTGCAGCTACCCATGATCTACCGCTCGCGCATCATGATGCCCAATACCACTTTGCTGACCGGCAACGTACTTTTTGTCCGGACGAAGTCCGAGAAGAGCGTACCGGACCTGCAGCTCAATTTCACGCCGAGCCTGCCAGGGCCGCTCGCTCCGATCTTACCCGACCTGGGCGGGCCGGTCTGTATCTTCCTGCCTATTCTGGTGCAGCCCGAAAGCCGTGGCGAAGTGAAGCTCCGATCAAATGATCCGCTCGAGCCCGCCGAGATCAACCCCAACTACCTCCAGGCCGAAGCCGACGTGCAGGTACTTTTAGACGCCATTACGCTGGTGCGGAAGCTGGCCGCGACGCCTTCGTTCCAGGAACTCAGCGGTGGCGAAATGGTACCCGGCGAAGAGGGAGACCTGGTAGGGTACATTCGCTCGCAAGCCTCGACGCTCTGGCACCCGGCGGGTACCTGCCGCATGGGCGTCGATAAAATGTCGGTCGTAAGTCCGCGCCTGAAGGTACATGGTATCGAAGGGCTCCGGGTAGCTGATGCTTCGGTGATGCCGACCGTCACGAGTGGCAATACCGTAGCGGCCTGCTTCATGATCGGGGAGAGAGCCGCCGAAATGATTCGGGAATAGGGTAGGCAGGTACTTTGGAAGTAAATATCCGCTCCAAGTACCTCTTTGCGTATTCCCCCCCACTGATTTTTATTTTTTTATCTTAAAAAACACAAACAAGTATGTTAACCCAAGAATCCATACAAGCATTTGCCGAAGACTGGTACCGTAAGCTGGATGTACACGTACCCATGGTAGAGGTACTTCCTATGCTCATCAACGACGGCCTGGAGATGGTTTTTCCCGAAGCGACGGTCTACGGCCACGCTGGTTTTGAAGGCTGGTTTCAGCGGGTCATCCGGATTTTCTTCGATGAGGTACATACCGTCAAGTCCGTAGAATCTACCATTGACGGCAACACCGCGGTATCTAAGGTAGTGGTGCAGTGGGAGGCGAGCGTCTGGAATGCGCCCGAAGCCTACAGCAAGCGCATCAAGTGCGATGCCTTCCAAACCTGGGAAATCGTGGAAGGTCCCGAAGGCCAGCCGCTGATCGCCAAGTACATCGTCGACGGCCTGGAGTACCACGAAGGCTCCGCTACCCTTTAACTGAGTTCCTAAACCTTTACCCAACTACCTTCGATTCATGGAAAATGTACCTAACACCAAGCTGGGCCAGATGTACCGGGAGCACATTCAGCACATCCTGGATAAGAACATCGACGCCCTGCTGGACCAATATACCGACGACGCCCTGCTCATCAGCAGCTTTACCAAAAAGCCGATCATTTATAAAGGCCGCGAGGAAATCAAAGAACACATGCAGGGAATTCTGGGCATCGACGGCCTGGAAACGGACATCGTGTTCTGGGCCGAAACCGAAGACCCCGAAACGCTCATGATCACCGAGCAAATCACCATGACCGTGGACGGCCAAAAAAGCGAGATGCGCTTTGCCGACAGCTGGGTACTTCGGGATGGCCGCATCGCCATCCATTTTGCCGGCATGGTGCAGCACCCCGACGGTTCCCTGGCCTAAGTACTTACCTTTAACCTTCTCGTAGCATGAAGCTTGCCGGAAAAAAAATCGGGGTCCTGCTGGAGGCCGATTTCTTCGAAAACGAAATATTTTATTACAAGTTCCGCTTCCCCGAAGAGGGGGCCGAGCTTCATTTTCTGAGCCGGTTGTGGGGGCAGGATAAGCTTACCTTCCTGGGCCACGAGTACCGCGCACCCATGGATTGCTGGGAGTCGTTTGAAAATATGAGCGACGAAGAGCTCCGCAGCTACGATGCTATCATCGTGCCGTCGGGTATGGTGTCGGATCGCCTACGGTACACCGAGGATGTCGAGAAGATCCCACCCGCTACGGAGTTTTTGAAGCGGGTATTTGCCGAAGAAAGTATTCTGAAAGGAATTATTTGCCACGGGCTGTGGCTGACGGCCCCGGCCACGGAGCTGGTAAAGGGCCGGAGGCTGGTGTGCCACAACAACTTGATCGGTGACGCCAAAGCCTACGGAGCCATCTACACCAACGAAGACGTGGTGGTAGACGGCGACCTGGTAACGGGCCGTTCCGGCGGGCATGCCCACCTTTTTGCCAAGAAAATCATTGAGATACTTTCGGAGACCCCTTCTAACTAAGCAGCGATGAAAGCGACTTTTTTCCACCTGGCCGTTACGGTCAAAGACCTTCCCCGCTTTGAGAAGTACTATGCCAAGTACTTTGGCTTCCGCCGGGCCCGGACCATCGACCTGGGCGACGGGGCAGAGCTGGTGTTCCTCAAGAACGACGATAATTTTTACTTCGAAGTATTTCCGCCCGAGGAGGAGCGGCCCTATCCCATGGCCGAAGCCGACGGCCCTCACTACCCGGGGCTGCGGCATATTGCGTTTTCGGTGGAGGACGTAGAAGGCAAGCTGGCCGAAATGGGCAGCGACGCCGTCATCACGTTGGGGCCTTTGCAGTTCGATGACTTTATTCCCGGCTGGAAGACGGTCTGGCTGAAAGACCCCGAAGGCAACATCGTCGAGATTACCCAAGGATACCAGGACGAATAGGCAAGTACCCCCTCTTCCGTTCCTGGATTTGTATACAATTTATTTTACAACCCTTAATCGCCTACAAGCATGAAACTTGATTTCACCTTTTCGGATACCATCGCGGGTTATGTATCCGGTTATAATCCCGAGGCACGTACCTTCACGCTGGAAACCTCCGATAAGCGCCAGTTTAACGTCAATCTGACCGACTCTACCTACGCCCGCAGCATCCGGAACCTGACGGAAGGCTACCAGGATGCTTCCGGTCAAATCAACGAATTTCTTTCCGCCGACGGGCAGTTCCTGTACGCCTATGGTACGTTTTATCCCGCTACCGACGAGGCCGAAACGGTTTTTGAGGTACAATGGATGATCTTCCCGGGGCACCAGGTAGGCGAGTACCGCCACGAAGAGCAGGACTGGTGGATTCAGCAGATTGACTCCATTGCCAGCCATTACCTCAAGTGGCAGTTTAACTACCCTCAGGAGCAGATCAACTACAAAAACTACCGCACCATGCTGAACCTGGCGGGTTCCAAGCACGGTGACTACCTTCAGGAAACCGACACCATTTCGCGGATGGTCTACGGACTGGCCTCGGCCTACATGCTTACCGGCAAGGACGAGTTTTTGGAAGGTGCGGAGCTGGGTACCGAGTACCTGCGCGAGCACATGCGGTTCTTTGATCAGGACGACGACCTGATCTACTGGTACCACGGCGTGAAGGTAGAAGGCCAGCGCGAAACCAAGCTCCTTACCTCCGAGTTTGGCGACGACTACGACTCCATCCCCATGTACGAGCAAATCTACGCTCTGGCGGGTCCTACCCAGACCTACCGCATCACGGGCGATCAGCGTATTATGTTCGACATCGAAAAAACCATCGAGCTGTTTGAAAAATACTACAAAGACAACGAGCTGGAAGGGTACTACTCGCACATTCATCCCATTTCGTTGAGTGCGAAGGAAGACTCATTGGGCCACAACCGCGCCCGCAAAAACTGGAACTCCGTGGGTGACCACGCGCCGGCCTACCTCATTAACCTCTACTTGGCTACGGGTGAGCAGAAGTACGCCGACTTCCTGGAGTACACCTTCGACACCATTACGAAGTACTTCCCCGACTACGAGAACAGCCCCTTTGTGCAGGAGAAATTTTTTGATGACTGGAGCAAAGACCAAAGCTGGGGCTGGCAGCAAAACCGGGGCGTCGTGGGGCACAACCTCAAGATCGCCTGGAACCTGATGCGGATGCAGTCGCTGAAACCCAAGGAAGAGTACGAGGAGTTTGCCCGCAAAATTGCCGAACTCATGCCCGCCGCGGGCTCCGACCAGCAGCGCGGTGGCTGGTACGACGTGGTAGAGCGCGAAGCCAAAACCAACGGCCACCATAAGTTTGTGTGGCACGACCGCAAGGCCTGGTGGCAGCAGGAGCAGGCCATTTTGGCGTACATGATTCTGTACGGCATCCTGGGCGAAGAAGATTACGAAAAGTACGCCCGCGAATCGGCGGCCTTCTACAACGCCTTCTTCTTGGATACCGATGATGGCGGTGTGTACTTCAACGTATTCTCGACGGGTATGCCGTACCTGCTCGGAACGGAGCGCTTCAAGGGGAGCCACTCCATGAGCGCCTACCACAGCACGGAGCTTTGCTACCTGTCGGCGGTGTATACCAACCTGTTGATCACCAAGAAGCCTACCTACTTCTACTTCAAGCCGTTCCCGAGTGGCTTCAAGGATCGTACGCTTTTTGTTTCGCCGGATATCCTGCCCCAGGGTAGCATCTACATCAGCGAATGTTTTATCAATGACGAGCCGTATAGCGATTTCGACGCCCAGGCACTGACCGTAAAACTACCTGAGACCGAAGACCGGGTACGGGTGAAAGTGCTGATCAGCCCCGTTCAATAAAACCTAAAACAGCCTAACTATGGAAGTGACGATAAAGGATTTTGACGAGATAACCATTCTGGAGGTAAAGGGCAATATTGATAGCAAGACAGCCCCGGAATTTGAGCGGAACGCCAAGCTAGCCACCGATAAAAGCGAGAAAATCGGGCTTGAACTTAGCCAGGTGGAGTTTATGTCCAGTGCGGGCTTGCGGGTACTTTTGATGATCTACCGGAACATCAAGGCGCAGAACGGGCGCGTGGTGCTGATTGGCGTGTCCGAAGAGATCCAGGATGTGATGTCCACGACGGGATTCATTAACTTTTTCACGATCGTTGAGACGCTCGACGAAGCGCTCACGGTTCTTAAACAAGCGTAGGTATGGCCACAGACATCCGGATTGACTACTACCCCACGCACGAGCACGAAGGCATCAAGTTTCGGCGGGGCCATGCGCTGCCTTTTGGGGCCACGATGGTACCCAATGGGATCAACTTCAGCATCTATTCCAGCGCGGCCATCTCCTGCACCCTGGTGCTGTTTGAGCGGGGCGAGGATGCTCCCTTTGCCGAGATCCCCTTCCCGGAGGAATTTCGGACCGGCAACGTGTACTCCATGATTGTGTTTGATCTGGACTACGAGCGCCTGGAATACGGCTACCGCATGGACGGCCCCTTCAAACCCGAAGAAGGGCATCGTTTTGACAAAAGCGTGATCCTCTGCGACCCCTACGCCAAGGCGATCGGTGGACGGGATACCTGGCTGGCTACGCCCAACTGGGACGACGTCTACCCGTACCGCTCGCGGCTGGTCTTTGAAGACTTCGACTGGGAGAACGACCATGCCCTCGAAACGCCCATTGAAGACCTGGTGATTTACGAGATGCACGTGCGGGGCTTTACGCAGCACCCTTCCTCCGGGGTTAAGAACCCAGGTACTTTTGCGGCCATTCGCAGCAAGATAGCCTACCTCAAGGAGCTGGGTATCAACTGCGTGGAGCTGATGCCGATCTACGAATTTGACGAGTGGGAAAATAGCCGCGAAAACCCCGCCACCGGCGGGCTGATCGTGAACTTTTGGGGGTACAGCACGGTCAACTTCTTCTCGCCCAAGGCCGGCTTTGCCGCTACGGGTAAGTTTGGGATGCAGGTGGATGAGCTCAAAACCCTCATCAAAGAGCTGCACAAGCACGGCATCGAAGTCATGCTGGACGTGGTGTTTAACCATACCGCCGAGGGCGACCACCGCGGGCATACCATTTCGTTCCGGGGCATTGACAACAAGACCTACTACATGCTCACGCCGGAGGGGTATTATTTCAACTTTTCGGGTACCGGCAATACCCTGAACTGTAACAACCCCGTGGTGCGAAACATGGTATTGGACTGCCTGCGCTACTGGGCCGCCGACTACCACATCGACGGTTTCCGGTTTGACCTGGCGGCCATCCTGGGCCGCGACCAGAACGGCGCGCCGCTGAGCAACCCACCCCTGCTGGAGTCCCTGGCGTACGATCCCATCCTGGCCAAGTGCAAGCTCATTGCCGAAGCCTGGGATGCGGGTGGCCTGTACCAGGTAGGGTCGTTTCCGGCCTACGGGCGCTGGGCCGAATGGAACGGCAAGTACCGCGACGCCCTGCGCAAGTACCTGAAAGGGGACGAAGGCATGGTAGGTGAAATGGTGCAGCGGATTCAGGGCTCGCCCGACCTATACTACTACCGCGGGCCCACCGCCAGCATTAATTTTATTTCCTGCCACGATGGCTTCACGCTGTACGATATCTTTGCGTACAACGAAAAGCACAACGAGGCCAACGGCGAAAACAACAACGACGGCGGCAACGACAACCACTCCTGGAACTGCGGCGTGGAAGGCGAGACCGACGATCCGGAGATCAACCGCTTGCGGCACAAGCAGATCAAAAATGCTCTCACGCTCCTGATGGTGAGCCAGGGGGTACCTATGATCCTGTCGGGCGACGAAATGGCTACGACCAAGGGAGGTAATAACAACACTTACTGCCACGACAACGAGCTGAACTGGGTGGACTGGTCGCTGCTGGAACCAAAGCAGGATATTTTTCATTTTGCTCAGCGGATCACGAAGTTTAGGCGCGCCCACCCCGTGTTGCGGAGTGCTACCCACTTTGAACACCGCGACTACGTAGGCAGCGGGTACCCCGACATCAGTTTTCACGGTACCCAAGCCTGGCAGTGCGACCACTCGGAGTCCAGCCGCTGTTTAGCATTCATGCTGGATGGTGCCCACGCCAAGCGAGGTACCATCCTGGACGACACCATTTACGTAGCGGCCAACATGTACTGGGATGCGCTCTACTACGAGCTACCGGTGCTACCGGAAGGAAAAAAATGGCATTTGGCCGTCAATACTGACATGCCTTCGGGCCAGGATATTTTCGAGATTGGGAAAGAACCTATGATCGAAGACCAGCAGCGTTTTCTGGTGGGGCCGAGGGCTACGATCATCCTGATCGGTAAGTAACTCCTTCTTTCTACTTTTAAATAAAATCCTAAAAGTTTTAACTTAAATTTGTATCATGGCTTTTACAATACAAACCGTAGTGGAGGAACAGACCGCAAAAATGACACTGGCCGGAGAGCTGGATTCGTTGTCGGCGCGCGTGTTCCAAACTGAAATCGAGAAGATCGCTAACCAACCCATCAACGAGCTGGTCCTGTTCATGGAGAAGCTGGACTTTATGTCGTCGGCGGGTTTGCGGGTACTTATTTTTTCTAAACAGAAAGTAGGCTCTCACCTGTCTATTTACATCGTGAAGGCCCAGGAACTGATCCTGGATACCCTCGAGAAGACAGGGCTGCACCACAGCGTCAATATCGTTGACGAATACCCTGTTTTGTAATAGGTACCTATGGAAACAAAAAGTTTTCCGGGTACTGTAGACTCGCTGGATTCCATCAGGGAATACGCGGGGCAGGTAGCTAACGAGGTGGGCCTTTCCAAAAAGCCCACCTACGCTCTTAAGTTAGCCGTAGACGAAATCGCCACGAACATTATTCTGTACGGGTTTGAGCGGGTTGGGATGGAAGGGACTATAGAGATGTCTTCGGAGGTCGTTGATGGCAAACTGATGCTAGTCATTGAAGACGCAGCGGCTCCTTTTGATCCGTTGGCCAGAGAATTGCCCAATGAAGAAGACCTGACCCAAACGCTGGAAGAGCGCGAGATCGGAGGGCTGGGCATATTCCTGACCATCAATGGAGTCGATGAATTTCGGTATGAGTTCAAAGACGGGAAAAATCGAAATATTTTCGTCATGAATTTAGAGTAAGTACGTGCCCACCTGGTGCATGGTTCAATGCTATTGATTACTTTTAACGCTATTTTAAAACCTGGTTTCTAAATTTTCGGAAAAGAATCCCCTCTCATGGTAACGATAACCCATTCGAACCCTTTTCCCGGATTAAGAAGCTACGAATACGAGGACAGCCGCCTGTTTTTCGGGCGGGAATCGCACATTAGTGAAGCGAAGCGCAAGCTCTTTACGGGGCGTTTTCTGGCGCTGATCGGTTCGTCAGGGAGTGGGAAGTCCTCCTTAGTTAAAGCGGGGCTGATCCCCTCCCTGGCCGATACCGAAGCGGGCCAGGAGGAATGGAGCGTTGTGCTGTTCAAACCCGGAGCCAAGCCAATCAAAAGCTTTGTGACGGCTCTTAAGGCTCGCCTTCGGAAAGAAGGAGGGGCCTGGGAAGGCCAGATCCCGGAAGACTTTGAGGCTACGCTGCTGTCGAACCCGGAGGCGGTTATGGAGCCGCTGGCTCCGCTGCTGAGTAGAAACCTGCTGCTGGTCATTGACCAATTTGAGGAGATCTTCCGGTACGAGAGCGCCAGTGAAGCAAACGATAAGGCCGAGACGCAGGCCTTCATTCGGCTTTTGCTGCGGTTAATTCACCAAACCGAAGTACCTATCTACGCCGTCATTACCATGCGGTCCGACTACCTGGATCAATGCACGGACTTCAAGGGCTTGACGGAAGCCATCAACCTGGGCTACTACCTCTTGCCCAAAATGAGCCAGTCGGAAATGCGGGAGGCCATTACTCAGCCCGTAGAGGTATCCGGCGCGCGCATTACGCCGGATTTGGTGCAGAACCTACTGGCCGAAATGGCGGCGCACTCCGACTACCTGCCTATTATGCAGCACGCGCTGATGCGTACCTGGGATCGCTGGCGTACCAGTAAGTCAGACAGCGACCCCATTAGCCTGGCGGAGTACGAGGCCATCGGCACCATGAAGAACGCCATTACGCTGCACGCCGAAGAGATTTATATACAGCGGCTGGACGAGAAACGTCGCCTGGCGGCTGAGAAGCTATTCAAGACACTCATTGTACTGGGGCCCAACGACACCCCAACCCTTCACCCCACGCCGCTGCGGGAGATCCTGGGTATTACGGGCCTGCCCGACTACCTCCTGACGGACGTCATCCAGGTCTTTCGTGAGCGGGGTGCCTCTTTTCTAACGCCCCAGCCAAGCGTGAAGCTGGACCTGGATTCGATCCTGGACGTCTCGGTAGAACGAATTTTGTCGCTGTGGGAGCGCTCCCGCCTCTGGATCGAGGAAGAGCTGGAGTCAGCCAAGCTCTACAAGCAGCTCAGCTACTCGGCCCAGTTGTACCAGGACGGTAAAGCTGGGTTGTGGGTGAACCCGGAACTACAGATGGGGCTTAAATGGTTGGCCGAGCGCCAGCCTACCCTGGAATGGGCGCAACGCTACGATCCCTTTTTTGAGCGGGGACTCAATTTTCTTGAGTACAGCAAGAAGCAGTTTGAACTGGAAGTACAGCAAAAAGAAAACCGACAGCGGACCGAGCTGCGCCGGGCCCGCACGTTTGCGGCTATCTTGGGCTTTAGTTCGCTGGTTTCGCTGCTATTTTTGATTGTCGCTATGGTACTTCGCACCCAGGCTGAGCAGAGTGAAAAGCTGGCGCTGGACAAAGAAAGCCTGGCCCTTCGGGAGCGGAAGCGGGCCGAAGAGCAAACCAAGGAGGCCGTCTCCCAGCAAAAGATCGCGGAGCAACAGGGCGTCATTGCGGAGCTACAAAAAGCACTTACCGAGGAGCAGAAAGCCATTGCCGTAGAGGAACAAGAAAAGGCCATCCGGGAGAGTATTGCGGCGCAGGCGGCCCGACGCGTGGCCGAAGAGCAGCGCTTAAAAGCAGATAGCGCCCGCGCCGTGGCCGTTCGCTCCCAGCAGGAAACGGAGCGGCAGCGGGAGGTGGCTGTGGGAGCTCAGAAGGAATCCGAACGGCAAAAGGAAAATGCCCTCAAAGCGCAACGCGAAGCCGAAGTGGCCCGCAATGACGCTCTCCAGCAACGGGCCAAAGCCATCGCACGGTTTATTGCCACGCAGTCGTACCAAATGCAGGCCGCGGCCAACGACGAGCTGTCGGCCCTCCTGGCGCTCCATGCCTACCAGTTTAACCGCCGCAACGGCGGAGAAAAGGAAAATCCCGACGTTTTTAACGCGCTTTCCAAGGCCGGTGGAGCCAAGGCTACCCTCCAGGGACACACGGATATTGTGCGCATCGTGGCCGAAAGCCCCGTGAAATCCAGCGCCCAGTTTGCCACGGCTGGCGACGATGGGGTGATCAATATCTGGAATTACAACGCTTCTAACGAAAGGCCCCTAAGGCTCATCAACCCTAAGCAAACATTTAAAAGCATTCGCTCGCTCGCGTTTTCTGCCAGTGGTAGCACGTTGTTCGTAGGTACTTCCAACGGACAACTCGTGCGCTGGGATTCCTTTGCTTCGGGAAGCTTGCCGAGCGAAACGGTGATTGGCCACGACGGGGCCGTGATTTTCCTACAGCTTCAAAAGGAAGGCAACGAGCTGCTATCCATTAGTAACAACGGCCAGCTGCGCCGCTGGGACCTGGCCAACAAGCGGTTTGTGCTTCGACAAAACGTGAATACGGGACTAAACATCACGAGCGCGCACCTGGCTCCCAATGGCAAACAGGTATACCTGAGTAGTGCTAGTGGCAAATTAATCCGGCTGGACCTGGACGATCTGGCCAAGGCACCTACCGAGTATGACCTGGGGCGGCTCCGGGGCCGTATCACCGCCCTGGCTTTCCGCCCCGACGGTACCCAGCTGTTTGTGGGTAGTTCCGAGGGGGCGCTGTATATGGTTTCTGTTCGAAATGATGAGCCGATCCGCGGTACTACCACCAGCATTTCGGGAGCGCATACCTCTACCATTAGCCAGATCGTGTTTTCGCCCGATGGCACCCGGGTAGCTACCTCAAGCTACGACTGGAAGATAAAAGTTTGGAGCATGCTCTCAGACCTTTCTAAGCAGCAACCCGTTACGCTCAGCGACTTCGACTACTGGGTCATGAACATCGACTTTACGAAAGATGGGACGAAGCTCATTGCTTGCGGAGCCGACAAAACGGTACGTATTTGGGATATCAATTCGGAGGCACTCTTCCTGGAGTTGGCCAACAAAGTATCCGGTGATTTGTCGCCCGAAGACTGGGACAAGTACATAGGCAAAGACATTCCCTACGAGAAGTTGTCGCGCCGGTTACAGTAGGGGAGTACAGGCAGGAAGATTTAAAGCGCTATTTATAATTTGTAAAAGCTATGAGAGCAGGTATACATGCTATTTTATTTTGGTGTATCACTTTAGCCCGGCCCGCAAAAAAACTGGCGTACATACTCCTAGTGGGGGTGAGTATGCACGGCACGGTTGGTTGGGCGCAGGGCAATTGTGATGCCTCGGTGGTCATTCCCGAAGCGGACCGACGGTACCGGCTGGGCAACTTTGACGAGGTACTCAGCCTGTTGAAGCCCTGCTTGAAAAACGGATTTTCGTCCACGGCTCAGGTACAAGCCTACAAGATTGCGGCCCTTACGTACATGGCCATGGACTCGCTGCCGCAGGCCGCCGAGAGCGTAAGGTACATCCTGGGGATTAACCAAAACTACGAACCGGAGTACTCGGCTTTGCCGCAGTTCAAAGAATTGGTCATCCAGCAAAAACAGCTCCAAGAGCGGATCATCCAGGTTACTTCGGTATCCAAAAAAGCCGAAAACCTGCTACAGGTACCTGCTACGGTTACCGTACTCACCAGCGACGACATCCTCAAGCGCGGCTACCGCGACCTCACCCAGCTGCTCAGTGATATTCCGGGCTTTGACGTAATTCGGGGCAACGGCCCCGGCTACATGGTATTTTACCAGCGGGGGTATCGGTCTACGGGCAACGACCGGAGCATTTTGCTGGTGGACGGCGTGGAAGAAAACGACTTGCAATCGGACAACATTCAGTTTTCGAGACAGTACGCGCTGTCCGATATAGACCGCGTCGAGATCATTTACGGGCCTGCCTCGACCATGTACGGGGCCAATGCCTTTGTGGGGGTGATCAACCTCATTACCAAGAAAGTACTTGATAAGGAAATGCCTGAGGGAAAAAAGATGTCTTTCTCCGGTACCGGGCAGGTACGTTACGCGGGGATGAACACAAAGGTGTTCGATGGCGTGGCTACGGCCCGCACCAAGGACGTGGCCGTGTCGGTAACCGCCCGGATGTTTACGTCGGACGAATTGGATCTGTCGCGCTATCCCGAATGGAATTACGACGCCCGGGTACCTGATGACTACCTCCGCCGTAACATCACCGGGGAGGCCCGGGCTCAACAGTACCTGCAAAGTACCAACCTGGAAACGCGTTTTCCACAGAGCAACCTCTACGAAGTACAGCGATCGGCCGCGGGAGTACCTACGGCCATCAACCTTACCGAAGCGGGCCGGCAAAAGGCCGCCGAGCTGGACAATCAGTACCTCTTCAATGCCAGCATCAACGGGAATCCGGTGGAGTACAACAACTACTCCCAAAACTGGATGTTCCGGGCCAAGGTAGAGTTCAGTGATTTTACGCTTTCGTTGCTCAACTGGAAAACCGACGAAGGCGCGGTACCCTGGTACACCAACCAGTCCCGACTCGTCACCCGCGACCTGACCCGTTGGGTGTGGCTGAACCGCGCCCTGTCGTTGACCTACAACAAGTACATCAACGATAAAGTACAGCTGCTGAACCTGACTTCCTACCGGCTACACGAACTGGAAGGAGAGACGAACCTGGCTTCGTACCGGGGCTACTACAACGGCAGTCTGAGCATCATCGACCTACTCAACAACCGCCAGCCTACCTATTCGGTACCTTACTGGTACCGGGTGTCCAACCAGCTGCGTAACGAGTTTCGGGTACTTTGGACGCCCATTACTAAGCTGGATATCAACAGCGGAGTAGAACTCCGGAATAGCATCATTCAGGGCAACTACATCACATCCCTGATGGAAACACCCGATGAAACCGGACGCCCGGATTCTACCCTGGCCGGGGGCGATAATTTTAAAGTAATAGACCTGGGGGTATTTAGCCAAGCTACCTACAACTGGACCGAACAACTCAAGGTGGTACTTGGTGTCCGGATGGACTACAACCAAATCCGGCAGAATGGAGGCTACGGCGTAGTGGTCAATCCCCGTCTGGCGGCGGTCTACACCAAGGGTAAATTTGTCTTAAAAGGGATCTACGCGGAGGCTTTTAAGGATGCCTCGTACTTGCAGAAGTACGCTACGACCAGCGAGCGACTTCTTAACAACCCGACCCTGCAACCCGAAAAGGTTAAGAACATAGAAGCGAGCGCTTACGTAAAGTTTTCCAAAAGTACCTCCATGAGCCTGGTGGGATACCACGCCAACTACAGCAATGCCGTGGGCCTCACGCGTACCACAACGCCCGCCGGGGTACCTACTTCGCAGTTTCAGGCGCTGGGCCGCCGCCGCATCATGGGGCTCCAGGCCGAGGCCAAATACGAATCCTCAAAGCTTAACCTGTGGGCCAACTTTACCTATACCAATCCCCTGGATCTGAGTAACGAAAGCGGGGAGGCGGTGCGGCTCAGTGACATTGCCGATTGGATGTGTAACGTGGGTGGGGTCTATACGATCACGAAGCAGTTAAACCTCAGCGTCACGACCAACTACGTCAGCGCCCGCAAAACGGGAGCAGGTACCTCCGGTAGTAGCAACCCGATCACGCGCTTTGATCCCATATTTGTACTTAATTCGGCCTTGACGTACGAAAATATTTTTAAAGGCGTGAGTGCACAGGTGCAGGGTTCTAACCTGCTTAATGCCGAATATTTTGTCCCCGGTACCCGGGCGGCCGAGGGCGTGGCGTCGGCTTCGCGGTTCCCGCAAGACCGCCGTAATATTTCAATAGCTCTCCTTTTTGATATTAACTAATTGACGTAGCATAGTAAAAGAAGCACCATTAAGAAAAGAGAGCACCAGTATCCTAAGCAAGAAAAGCATGACTACGGCAGAGCATTTCCATACACCGCACATGAAACTTATGCCTCAACGATTTAAATTGGTAGATCAGGATTTTATATTGGAAAAAATCGAATATCCTGATCGGATAGACGAAATAGGCGCGCTCCGGATTAATGCCTGGCGGGAAGAAAAGGGCATTAACACCGCTTTTTTCTCCCGCAGTAGCTGGATCGAAGAGCTGGATCAGGAAGCGCACCATTGGATTGTGACGAAGGATAATGTAGCGATTGCGTCGGCGCGCATGAGCTTTCACTATTCGTTTGATAGCATACCCTACATTGATTTGCTATATGGAAAAAAACTGGACTGGTACGACCGCCTACCAGTAGCCTCCATTAACCGGTTGGTGGTATCCCCCGCTTACCGCGGTATGGGCCTGGCTAACCTGCTGGATAAAATACGCGTAGAATACGCCATACAAGCCGGGGCACGGCTCATTACGGCGCAGCCTTTGGAGTCGAGGGTGCAGTCACTCGGCCGCTTGGGTTTTAGCTTGATCGATCAGCTGGAGCCACCCTTTCAGATACCCGAACGTCGTATCTATTTCATGATTAAAGAAGTTGATTAAAAGCAGCATGTGGAAACGTGATACCCTACTCAAACTACTGAACATCAAGCAAGGGGAAGAAAAATTAGTCTTCCTGTTGATAGGGTATTCCTTTGTCATGGGGGGCGCGATGGCCATCTTTTATACGGTAGTGGCGTCTTCGTTTCTGATGAGTTTTAACAGCCTGGCGCTCCCGCAGGCCTACATTGTTGGGGGGGTATTTGTGTACAGCTTGGGGTTGCTGGTTACGCAGGCGCAGCGCCTCACCTCCTTTGCCAGGCTGGCCGAAGGGCTGCTCATTTTTCTGATCGTATCCATTGCGGGGCTGGTGGCCATTCACCATTATACGAGTAGCAAATGGGTATTTTTTGTACTTTTCATCTGGAACCGCGTATTTGTCCTGGTAAACGGAGTCACGTTTTGGGGCGTGGTGGCCAAGCTGTTTAATTTGCAACAGGCCAAGCGCCTTTCGAGCCTCATCAGCACCGGCGACGTGATTTCGTCTGTAGTGGCCTATTTGTCTATTCCCCTGGTGATCAAGTACATCAGCGCAGACTACCTCTTGTACACCGTAGTAGGGTTGTTGATCATATGTGCCGTGCTGATGCATCGGCTACACCGCATTTTCCTGGTTGATACCGACGTACTGGACCTGGCTCACGAAGGGGGAACGCCCCAAACGGCCGTAACCCAGGCAAAGCCGGAGCCTGAGCCGCCCCTTATTAACAAAGCGTACTACTCCAATATTTTCCTATTGGCCCTGCTGCCGGTGTTTGGGTTGTTCTACGTAGAGTACCTCTTCTTCACCGAATCGCGCGCCATTTTTCCTGATAAGGTACTTCTGGCCAGCTTCCTGGGCTTCTTTTTTGGGATTTCAGCCATCATCGAATTCTTCATCAAAACCTTCTTTTACAACCGGCTACTTAGTAAGTACGGCTTACGGATCGGCATCATCATGCTGCCAGCCAGCCTGGTGTTCGGGTTCATACTGGCGTCGCTGTACGGAATCGCGTACGAAGCCGCCGCCCTCTTTTTTGCGTGTATCGTACTGGGCCGCTTTTTTATGAGCGCCATTCGGAAAGCCATCAGTGAACCGGCCTTTCAGGTACTTTTTCAGCCGATTGCGGCTCGTATCCGCCTGGAAGTCCAGGGACGGATCGAGGGGCGGGCTAAGGCCATCGGAGGGTTGCTGGCGGGGGTGCTGTTGCTGGTACTTACCCAGGTACCTTTTATCGATGCCCAGCTACTCTCGGTTTTGTTCCTTTTGATTGCGGTGCTGTGGCTGTATATTTCCATCAAGACCCAAGGTACTTACAAAAGTACCATCCGCGACCGGGTGTATCCTCTACAGCAACCCAGGGACGCGCAGCCCCGCCGAACTACCAGAAAGCATCCGGCTACGAGCCAGTCCCATTCGTTCGAAGCGCTTATCACGATGGTTTCGTCACCCCAATCAGCCGACCGCATTGAGGCAGCGCGCGGGTTGTGTTGCTCCGGGCGGTTTTTGGCTTACAAGTACCTGATTCCGCTTTTGCAAGACCCTGACCCTAACGTACGTGAGGCCGCGCTGGAGGCCTCGGGAGCGCTGTATCGCCCCGAGCTCTGGCCCTACCTGCTGGAGCAGTTGAATTCGGAACGCTACGCTTTGCCAGCCGCCAAAGCCCTGGCAAAGGTAGGGAAGCCACTGCTGCGCGAAATCGACCGCTTTTTTCTCAATAGTTCGGAGGAAGAGGACTATCAGGAGAAGCTGATCGAGATTGTGGAACAAATAGGGGGCGAAGAAGCCATCCGTTTTTTGCGCCGTAAACTCAACTTCCCCCAGCGGTCGGTGCGGGAAAAAGTCATCGAGACGCTCCAGAACCTGGGCTACGTCTCGACGCATACCGAACAGACGATTCTGCTGCAGGAATTTGAGGACCACGTGGCATTTCTGGCCTGGCTACTAGCCGCCCAAACCGACATTCTGGGTACCTATGAGCCCGATAGTGAACTGGGCAAAGCGCTGGAGCGGGAGCACTACCGCACCATTCTCAAAGTATTTACGGTACTTTCGGTGATCTACGGCGATAAATTCAAGGTAATCACCTTACTACTTGAAAATAAAAACGAGGACGTGCGTGACTACCTCATGGAAATCTCCGAGCTGCTCCTGCCCGAGCCGGTCAAAGACAAGGTACTTCCGATGATCGACGGCAGCTCACTGGAAGAGATGAACCTCCGGTACCAGGCGGTATTTCCGCAGGAAACGCTGTCGGTCAAGGATCGTCTCAAGGATATCATCAACAAGGATTACACGCGGATTTCGCCCTGGACCAAAGCCATCGCCATCAAAGAGTTGCAGCATGATACCCCAGAGAGCGTGACGCCGATCCTGGTAGCCAATGCCGTGGCCTCTTCCCGGCTTATTTCGGAAACGGCCCTGTATGTACTTCGTGTGCTAAATCCCGAACGCTATACCTCGCTGACCCAAAACCTGGCCCGGCAGCATGATGACTTCCACGGGGCCATCGTGTCGGAGCTGGCTTGGGTTAGTCACGATGAAGAACTGCTCGTATGCAAGCTGAGAAGGCTTTGGTCGGTGGAGGTACTTCGTAGCCTGAAAATCAAAGAACTGAAAAGCATTCTGCTGCGCGCCCACTACCTGCGGCTGGAACGGCATGAGGTACTTGATCTTCAAAAGCTGGTAGAACCAGACGAAGACTATACCCTGATCGTGACCCACGGTACCTTGGTGTTGGCCTCAGAAGGCGCGGTAGGAAGCGGTACTTTGTGGCAGGTACCACCGGCCGGGCCATCGGGGGCTCCACAGCTGATCACCGCCCAGGAAGCATCGGAAGCGTACCTGGTCCAAACGTACAAGATACCTCTTCATATACCTTTGATTACTCAACCTGCTCTCGTCGATGCTCATCGACCTGGCTAGTGGGCATTCTACGGGTTATTATTAATACTGGATTGCATGAACAAATTTTACGACATACAGGGATATCGTGCCACGTTGCTTTTGGCTTGGCTAGGCCGAAAGTGGGTGGTTGGCTGTACCCTTGGGCTCCTCCTGTGGGCCCAAGGGGTTATGGCGCAGCCGGTGATCCGTACCTCCAACACGGAGCTCGGCAGCCCGCTGCTCAAGGTCTACTACCCGAACGATTACGGGGCTCACGGGCAGAATTTCGCCATTACCCAGGATCGATCCGGTATGATGTACTTTGCCAACTTTGCGGGGGTACTTCAGTACGACGGCGTGAAGTGGCGAACCATCCCGACGCAAAATATCACGCGGGTATCGGCCCTGGAGCTGGATCAGGCCGGACGGGTACTTGTGGGGGCCAACGGGGAATTTGGGTACCTGGCCCCGGACTCCCTGGGGGCGTTGCAGTTCCGGAGCCTGTCGGCCACGATCAAGGAGAACATTGGCGCCATTGTCCAGATCCTGCCCATCAGGGAAGGGATATGCTTCGTGAGCAACGAGAGCTTCTACCTCTGGAATGGCAAGTCAGTCAAGGCCTTTCGTCCTAACTTTCGCATTCAGTCGGCCTTTCAGCACGCAGGCAAGCTATTTATGTACAGCCGTAAAGACGGCTTGCTGTTTTGGGAAAAAGGGCAATACCGCAAAGTACAGGTCGATGCTAATTTCCCGTCCTTTCTGGATATTGTTTCGCTCATTCCGCTGGACGACCAGCGCGCGCTGGTCGTTACGGCCAATCAGGGTTTGTTCAAACTCGTGGGCGAGCGCCTCGAAGTATTTACTAGCCCGGCTAGTACCTACCTTACCCGCTACAAAGCGACCTGCGGGCTTCGGTTACGGAATAATTCCCTGCTGATAAGTACCCTTTCCGACGGCCTGTTGGCGCTCTCTCCCGACGGAGCCATCCAGTACACCATCAAAGCGGGAGGGGGGCTCCAGGACACGCAGGTCAACTACCTTTTCCGCGACCGCGATAATAACGTCTGGATGGCCCTCAACGAAGGCATCGCGCAGGTCGATGTACCGTCTCCCATTTCGAAGTTTGACCGTACCAATGGCCTCAAAGGAGAAGTGACGGCCGTGACCCGCTTTCAGGGGCGGCTGTATGTAGGTACCTTGAATGGCCTCTTTACCATTGCCGAAGATCAAATCCAGCTTTTCGGTGGCTTTAGGGCAAGCTGTCTCGATCTGGCGCAGACCAGCCAAGCCTTGCTGGTAGCCACCAACCAGGGGGTGCTGGAAGTCCAGAATGGAAGTACCCGAAAGCTCACCAACGATTTTTCGCTTTGTATCACCACCAAACGGGATAACCCCAACCAGGTATACGTGGGCCTGGAAGATGGCCTGGCGGTATTGAGCCTGAATGGAACCGGACGCCGCTACGAGCGTATGCGAGGCATCAACGAGCAAATCATGGACATTGTGGAAGGTACCTCGGGTGATATGTGGCTCGTGACGTTGTCCAAAGGAATTTACAAACTCAATACCCATACGGGCAAAATTTCTTATTACGCCGAGAAAGAAGGGCTGGCCAGTACGCTATACAATAAGGTATCCCTGAGCTCGCAGGGGTTGATCTCCTGCAACAAAGATGGCGTTTTTCGCTACGTACCGGCCCAGGACCGCTTCGAAAGAATTGATTTGTTCGGGCAGGGAAAGGAAGGCGGAGAAGTATGGTTTGACCAACTGGTAGAAGACGACAAGGGCGACCTATGGGCTACCTTAGGAAATGAAAAAAGGCTTACGCTGTATCGTAAAAAAGGGAATACGGTACCTACTACCTACGAAAAAGTAGAGACGCCTTTTCTGCCCCTGGTCGACGTCCCTTTCCAGGTTATTTACCCCGACCGCGACTCCGTGGCCTGGGCGGGCGGGCCGCAGGGCCTGTACCGGCTAGACCGCAAGATTGACAAAGAGTACTCGTCGAAGTACCCAACCCTGATCCGGCAGATTACCTCTTCGTCGGGCCTGGTGCGGATCGGGGGGCTCACCCAGACCGACTCATCTACCAACACGAGCCAGATCACGCTCAATTACAATCAAAATAATCTTTTGATCGAATACGCGCTTCCCAGCTACTTCGTCAACGAGCAGATCCAGTACCAGTTCCGGCTCGACGATTACGACAAGAACTGGTCAGAATGGACCCTCTCGGACCGCAAGGAATATACCAACCTGCTGCCCGGTACGTATACGTTTCGGGTGCAGGCCCGGGACCTTTACAACAATATTTCCCAGGAAGCCTCTTTTTCGTTTACGGTACTTTCTCCCTGGTACCTGAAGTGGTGGGTCGTGGCTCTCTACATACTGGTACTTGGCATCATTATCTACTACCTGGTGCGGTGGCGCTTGCGAGCGGTTATTAAAGAAAAAGAGAGCCTCGAGAACCTGATCCAGGAGCGTACCGAGGAGGTAGTAAATCAAAAAGAAGAGCTGGAAAAGCAGTCGGAAGAACTGGCGGCTACCAACGACCAGCTCGAGCGGATCGATGATTTCGTGAAGGCAATTAACAACGAGGTCAACATTGATCAGCTGTTTCAGGTAGTATTGGATCGGTTGTGTCTTTTTCAAAATGTAGAGGCGGCCTCGGCCTTGGTTTACGACAAAGAGATCAACGGGTTTCAGTTTATAGCACTGGCGGGTGTCAACGACCTGGCCGCCGTAGCCGACGTGACCCTTACCTACCCGCAGGCCATGAAGCGGTACGTGGAGGGAAGTGAGGAGGTAGTAGAAGATGTTTTTCTAAAGAACGACTTCCAGTACGAAGAGCTCGAGAACGCCCTGGATGTACTCCTGCCGCCCCGATCGCTCATGACCACACTGATCCGTGTCGAGGGAGAAGTCAAAAGTTTTATTACGCTGGAGAACATGTCCCGCACGCATGCCTTTGAGAAGCGAGACTTTGAGATGGTCCGGAACCTCAAGGAGCACCTCATCGGGGCGTACATCAAAGCCAAGATCCTGGATAACCTGGAAACAACCCTGGATAACCTTAAGTCGACCCAGGAAGAGCTGATCCGGCAGGAAAAACTAGCCTCGGTAGGGGAGCTCACCAAAGGAATCGTGGATCGTATTCTGAACCCGCTCAACTACATCAATAACTTTTCGCAGTCGTCGCAGTACCTGGTTGAAGAGCTGGCGGAAATTACCGAAAAGCACCAGCAGGTGTTCACGGAAGACGAAAATGAAGAGGTAGTAAGTACCTACGATATGCTTAAGAAGAATCTTGAAAAGATCAACGAGCACGGCAACAGTACGACGCGTATCGTCAAGGATATGCAAAAACTGCTTAAGGGGAAATCGACTGAATTTTTTGTTACGGAACTAAATCCCTTTTTGGAAAGCAAAGCCAAATCGTCGCTCCAGGAGGTACTTAATGAATACAAAGGGGCGGCTTCCGTGCAGTTGTCGTTCGATCTGGCGGCGCGGCTTCCGCGCGTACGATTGCAGCCCTACGAGTTTTCGCAGGTATTGCATGGGCTCATCAACAATGCCTGCTATGCCGTACTTGAAAAGAGTAAACTAACGAAAGAGTATTTGCCCGAGATACGGATCAAAACCGCCGAGATCCGCGGCGAGGTACGTATTCAGGTATGGGACAATGGCAAGGGAATTCCGCAGAAAGAGCGGGAAAAATTATTCAATCCTTTTTTCACTACCAAGCCTACCTCCAAAGGTACCGGGCTGGGCTTGTACATGAGTAAAGAGGCTGTGGAATTTCATAAGGGCCGGATTTCGCTGGATTCCAAAGAGGGAGAATATACCGAAGTGACCATCGTGCTGCCAGCCGTAAAGGCGTCGGAAGAAACGGTTATAAAAAAAGTAGCTACCTAACGATCTCTTTTTAGGCTGGATGCAGGAAGAGTAAGTACTCAATTCTATAAATATTAATAAACTATGGAGGAGCAAAAAAGCACGACCGATGACCTTGGCAGTACCGCCACTATGCTCCACAGTAATGTAGAGGCATTAAACCTGGAGATAGAAGGCTACAAACAAAAGATTGCCCAACTTGATAAGCTGGCGGGGATTGGTCAATTAACGGCCGGCATCCTGCACGAGATCAAGAATCCGGTTAGCTTTGTCAATAACTTCTCCCGGCTGTCGGCTAATCTGGTAGAAGAAATTGGTGCGATCATCCAGAAACCGCTAACCGAACTGGTTGAGGACGACTTGTTGGATCAGCGCGACTTGCTGGAGATGCTCTCGCAGAACATTGTCAAGATCAACGAGAACGGCAAACGAATTGAGCGAATTATCTCCGGTATGCTCCTGCAGACCAGAGCCGACGGCCCCCAGTTTGCGCCTACGGACCTGAACCAGCTGGTTGAGGAATATACCAAACTCGCCTACCAGGGCGTACGTAGCGAAGACAAGGAATTCAACGTGACGTTTGATTTTCAGCTGGACCCTCAGGTAGGTCTGGTGCGGATAGCGGGCAATGAGCTCGGGCGAGTTATCCTGAATCTGATTAATAATGCCTGCTACGTAGTTAACGAAAAACGAAAGCAAAACCTGGACGGGTACGTGCCGCAGATACGCATCGTGACCCGGCGCCTGGACGGGCAGGTGGAGCTAACGTTTAGGGATAATGGCCTGGGAATGCCCCAGGAAGTAATTACGCGGCTGTTTACTCCCTTCTTTACCACCAAACCGCCGGGCCGTGGCACGGGATTAGGATTATCGCTTAGCTACGGGATTGTCGTGGATGTGCACCGGGGCGCCATCACGGTTACTTCCGAGGAGCATGAGTATACGGAATTTGTAATAACGATTCCGGTGGATTGACGAAGTACAAAAAAACAACTACTAACTATCTAAACCTATTCCATAATGGCCATTAGAATATTAAGCGTAGATGACGAACTGGATATGGAAACGCTCATCACGCAGCTATTCAGAAAACAGATCCGCGAGAAAAAGTACGAGTTTATTTTTGCCAATAACGGCATAGAAGCCCTGGACAAGCTCGATGAAGTAGGGGAGGTGGACCTGATCCTGTCCGACATCAACATGCCCGGCATGGATGGCCTTACGTTGCTTGCCAAGATCAACGAAAAGAACAAGCCCTACCTGAAAGCCATCATGGTGTCGGCTTATGGCGATATGGACAACATCCGTACTGCTATGAACCGCGGGGCCTTTGATTTCATTACCAAGCCCGTCAACTTCGAGGACCTGGAGATCACCATCAACAAAACCGTGGAGCATATCGAAATGCTTTCCAGCCTGGAACAGGGGCGGCTACAGCTAATGGCGCTTCAGAATGACCTGAACGTAGCCAAGGAAATCCAGCTCTCGATGCTTCCCAAAACGGTACCTCCGGCTTTTGCCGAGGTGGGCGTAGACCTGCACGCTTTTATTCACCCGGCCAAAGTAGTGGGTGGGGATCTGTTCGACTACCACATTATGGATGCCGAGCGTGTGTTTTTTATGATCGGTGACGTGTCGGACAAAGGAATTCCGGCGGCCCTATTCATGGCCATTACCAAGGCTATTTTCAAAAGCCAGTTTTGCAATAAAATTCAGGATACGCTGTGCGAAAAAGTAAATATCATCAATGCCTTCCTGAGCGAGGACAACTCCTCGTTCATGTTCGTAACGGCCTGGATCGGAATCCTTAATATAAAGACCGGCGTGGTGGAATACGTGGATGCCGGTCACGAGCCTCCCGTGATCATCCGGGCGGACGGAAGCGTTGAGCTAGTAAAAAAACACGGCGGGATGGCGCTTTGCATCGATGGCGATTTTGATTATACCTCCCAGACGCTCACCCTCAGCGCCGGAGATCGGCTGGTGCTGTATACCGACGGCGTGACGGACGCCAATAACCTCAGCGGCGAACGCTACGGCTTGAACCTCCTGCAGGAATTTTACGCCCAGCGTAATTTTAGTACGGCTCAAGAAATTAACGAAGCCACCCTGGCTACGCTGATCCAATTCATGGGCGCGGCCTCGCAGTTTGACGACATCACCATGCTCACGCTAGGCTACACCGGTACCGTTTAGAAGCTGTTTGAGTTCGTTTCTTTAAGCTGTAACATTGTCTTTTCGGCTGCAACCGCTCGGCGGTCCGATTCGTTATTTTTTCAGCTCGTAGCTTCCGGCTACGAGCTGAAAAAATGCCTCGTTTCGCTCGAAAATCCTTCGTTTCGCCATCAAATTAATAATTCAAACAGCTTCTTAGCGGTTCGATGGGTTATTAGGAGGAAGGGCAGAAGGTACCTTAGTATAAGCTGGCGGAAGGACGGCTCCGGACGAGCGCTAGCTTATATGCTTCCTCATAAAAGCGCAGTAGCTTTTCCCAGGATAGGCTTTCTTCCAGCTGAGGAGCGAGCTCGCAGCGGGGCGCCGCCAAGCCGTTGGCAAAAGAGCGACTAAAGCGGAACATCGTAGCCGCTAGCTGCGCTACCGCCTGCTGGTCGGTTTCGAAGCGACGCTTAAGAACGTGCACCCCCTTGCGCTCCGGGTTCGGGAATTTTTCGGATACGTACTTTCCAAAGCCAGAGAGGTCGGTTGTGATGGTAGGGGTACCTTGCTGGGCGCATTCGGCGGCCGTGTAGCCCCAGGGCTCGTACAGGCTTGGAAAAATACCCAGGTGGCAACCCTTAACAAAATCCGGATAATCCAGGCCAAACAAAGAGTTGCTCGGGTGAATGAAGTCGGGGTGGTACACAACCTTGACGGGGTCTTCGGGGTAGTTGAGCAAACCCGCCTGCTGGCAGTAGGTACTGATGTCGTCGTCGTGGTACAGCGCGTGCGTTACATAAGGCGGCAAATCCGTTTTTTTGAATTCCAAAATTGCCTGCCGCCATCGCCGCAGGAGGTCTTCATCCACCAGCAGATTCAGGTTAGGCAGCGGCGTGTCCTTGCGCGTGGTGGCCAGGGCCGAAAAAAGCTTAGGTCCCAGCCGGGTACTTACCTGGTTGCAGAGCTTTCGGAGCTCGGTGTAGCGTGCGTGCGCTTCAAGTACCTCAGGCTTGAGGTGCCGAAAGGGCCGCCGGGTAATTATAAATACGACAATCGTTACTTCCAGGGCCTCTTCCTTCACCTGCTGATTAAGCCGTGAAAGGGCTTTCAGCAGCAGATCGAAGCCTTTGTTGCGGTACTCGTAGCGCCCCGAGGCGAAGAAGTAGAGGGTGTTTTCGGGCTGAATGTCATAGCGGGGCAAAAACTGCCCCCGCACAAACTGCTCGAGGTGCCGCCGACCCTTAGGCTCATTATAAGAAATTTCAGGCACCGAAGCCGCCGATACCGCCAGGCCGTTCGGAATGATGTAGTCGGGTTGGCGACCCAGAAAAGTAACACATTCCTGGGCGGCGGTTTCGCTCACGGCGGTGAGTACATGCGCGGCCTGAGCGGCGTTTCGCTCCAGGCGGGCGGAGGCCTCAATGGCGTACTGCCGGGCTTTTTGCAGCCAATCGAAGCCGGAAAACCGGTCGTAGAAAGCCTCCTCATTGGGAGCCAGGTAGCGCCCGAGCAGCGTGGCGTGCGTCGTAAACACGGTCGTGACGGGCACGGCCTCGTCGCGCAGCTGAGCCAGCCCACTGGCCGACATCCACTCGTGAAAGTGCGCCATCACGTCCTGGTCAGGCCCGGCGAGCTGCGTCACTTTGGTAAGGAAAATACGGACTTGCTCCCCAAAGGAAATCACCTGATTGACCAGCTCCTCGGCCCCGAGCGTAGGTACCTGGTAGCCTTCCCAAAGGCCGGTCTTTACGGCGTCCAGCTGTTTGAGATGGGTAGGAAATAGCAGCACCCGCGCTTGGGAGCCTTCCCGCAGCCAGTAGCCGTACAGCACCTGATATCCCTCCCGGCGCATAGCCCGGATGGCCTCACCCACCGGGCTGTCGGCCGGTTCGGGAAGGGGAACAAAATCCAGCTTCGCACTATTGGGAAAGTAAGGGCCCAGAAGAAAATAGTTCTCGCCCCAGCTTTTGGTCATGGGGGTAAGTCTCGAACTTATAAACGTGAATATTCCTCCAATTTGATTACATATTTCCCAGGCGACTTCAAAAAGTACGGTATTTTTTTTCAAGTTTGAGTAAAGGGTTCAGGCTAGGTTAGCGGCAGGCGCGGGTGGGTACTACTCCGGTGCTTGCTTTGGGTAGTTTAAGAGAATTTAAAGTACGGAAGCAAACAAAGAATAAAAAATGAATAAAAAGCTTAAACCGTCAAATTGGCCCGTAAAGCCGATAAAAGGCCAGCCGAGCTGGGAAAGGTGCTATACGAGGCTTCTGTTTATTGGTCAAAAGTAAGTACCTTGGATTTGGATATTATACCCTCGACGCTATGCGACACACGTTAGTAATAGGTCTACTTTTTCTGAGCCAAAGTACCTTCGTCCGTGCCCAGGACCGGCTCAGCGGCAAAACTTTTGCTACCCGAGCCGTGGTGATGGCCCAGCGGGGCATGGCTTGTACCTCCCATCCGCTCAGTACCCAGGCCGCTTTGGAGGTACTTCGGGCGGGCGGTAGCGCGGTAGACGCGGCCATTGCGGCCAACGCCCTGGAGGGAGTGGTGGAGCCTCACATGAACGGCATCGGCGGAGATTTGTTTGCGCTGGTATGGGAGGCCAAAACCCAGAAGCTCTACGGCCTGAATGCCTCGGGGCGCTCGCCCCATAGCCTCACCCTGGCCGAGCTCATGAGGCAGGGGCTCACCCACCTACCGGCGCGCGGGCCGCTGCCCGTTTCGGTACCGGGCTGCGTAGATGGGTGGTTCGAGCTGCACGAGCGCTTTGGCAAGCTACCCATAGACCGGGTGCTGGCCAGCGCCATTCACTATGCCCGCGCCGGGTACCCCGTCCACGACGAGGCGGCCTTCTACTGGTCGCGGATGGTAGCCGCGTTTGGAGATTTGCCTAACGTCCAAAGTACCTACGCGCCGGGCGGCAAAGTACCCCGGCGCGGCGATCTGTTCAAAAATCCGGCGCTGGCGGCTACGCTGGAAAAAATTGCCCAGGGCGGGCGGGAGGTATTTTACAAGGGCGACATCGCCCGGACCATCGATGCTTTCATGAAAAAACAGGGCGGGTACCTCAGCTACCGCGACCTGGCCGAGCATACCTCTACCTGGGTGGAGCCCGTCTCGACCAACTACCGGGGCTATGACCTCTGGGAGCTTCCGCCCAACGGCCAGGGCATTGCCGCCCTCCAGCTACTGAATATCCTGGAAGGCTACGATTTTTCCAAAATACCCTTCGACGGCCCCGAGCGCATTCACCTCTTTACCGAAGCCAAGAAGCTGGTGTTTGAAGACCGGGCTAAGTACTACGCCGATCCGGACTTTGCCCAAATTCCCATCCGTACGCTGATCTCTAAAGAGTACGCCGCCGAACGCCGCAAGCTCATCAATCCGGCCCAGGCGGCCAGCCGGGTGGAGGCGGGCCATCCGGCCCTGCGCGACGGCGACACCATATACCTGACCGTAGCAGATAGCGAAGGCAACGTCGTTTCGCTCATTCAAAGCAACTACCGGGGCTTTGGCTCCGGCATGGTACCCGACGGCCTGGGGTTCATGCTCCAGAACCGGGGCGAAATGTATAGCCTCAACGAAGGGGAGAACAATACCTACGCGCCGCACAAGCGTCCGTTTCATACCATCATTCCGGCTTTTGTTACCAAAGATGGAAAACCCTTCATGAGCTACGGCGTAATGGGTGGGAGTTTTCAGCCGCTGGGCCACGCCCAAATCCTGATGAATATCGTCGACTACGGCATGAATCCGCAGGAGGCTGGCGACGCTCCCCGTATTGACCACCAGGGCTCGTCGGAGCCCACCGGCGAGCGCATGGCCGACCGGGGCTTTCTGACGCTGGAGGCGGGCTACTCTTACGAAACCATTCGGCAGCTGATGGTACTTGGGCACGATGTTCGCTACGCTTTGGGGCTTTACGGGGGCTACCAGGCCATTATGTACGACCCTGAACAGAAAGTATACCACGGTGCCAGCGACTCGCGCAAAGACGGGCAGGCCGCCGGGTACTGAAGAAGCGGGCTTGCTTCGAGCGCGCGCAAGGGTACT
The DNA here is from genome assembly GCF_014202275.1 of Rhabdobacter roseus. GTDB lineage: Bacteria > Bacteroidota > Bacteroidia > Cytophagales > Spirosomataceae > Rhabdobacter > Rhabdobacter roseus. The sequence continues at coordinate 435,890 of NZ_JACHGF010000004.1, forward strand.
TTTAGGCTGATAAAACCCCTTAGCAGCGAAGCCGAGCCGTCGTAGTACCCGGCCGTTTTATCCGGATTGATAAGGGTTTCTTACCCGTATTTGCGTTAAAAGATACAGTGAGCTAATCCATTTAGAACCGCATGATTTTACTGCAAGCGAAAACACCAGGCATTGTCAAGGAGGTAGAGAAGATCAGCCAGGGACTACCGCGGGAGGTGCGCCAGTTTCTGGAATTCAACCTCTTTAAGGTCAAAGACTACGAGATAACCGTCTTTGATATTCTGCTGATCGTCATCTTTTTTCTACTGAGTAAACTCCTTATCCTCTCCATATCCAGCGTACTTCGGCAGGGTTTCTTTCGCCGAAAACAGGTCGATGCGGGACGGCAGGAGGCGGTCATTCAGCTGGTGAGGTACTTTACCTACACCATCTTCTTTATTTTGGCCCTCGAGGTAGCGGGCGTACGGCTCTCCATTTTACTGGCGGGCTCGGCTGCTTTGCTGGTAGGTGTGGGGCTGGGGCTGCAGCAAACCTTCAACGACCTGGTGTCGGGGCTGATCTTATTATTTGAAGGAAGCATCAACGTAGGCGACATCGTGGAGCTCAACAACGGACTGGTGGGGCGCGTGACCAACGTAGGCCTGCGTACCTCCACCGTCGAAACCCGCGACTCCATCGGAATCATTGTGCCTAATTCTAAGTTTATCAATGATAACATCATCAACTGGTCGCACAACCGTTCCCTGACCCGGTTCATTGTGCAGTTTCGGGCTTCGTACCGAAATGACCCCGCCCAGGTGACGGCCCTTTTGCTGGCGAGTGCCAAAGCGCATCCCGAGCTGGCCCCCGACCCGGAGCCTACCGTTCGCCTGCGCGATTTTGGCGATTCGGGCGTGTACTATGAGTTGCTGTTCTGGACGTTCAGCGCCTGGCGCATCGAGTATATTAAAAGCGATATCCGCTTCGATGCCTTTGCCCGGTTCCGGGCTGCGGGCATCGAAGTACCCTACCCGCAGCAAGACCTGCACCTGCGGTCGGGCTGGGAAGGTCTGCGGGCGGAGCGCGCCACGCCGCCCGAAAGTACCCCTCCGCAAGGTACCCCTTCGGAAGGTACTTCGTAGGTACTTTGGCGTATTTTATAAGTGTAGTACCGTTTACTATTTCAATTCATAAACCTAACCAATGGCTTCCATTCTTGATCTGGTGGGCAATACACCCCTGGTAGAACTTACCCGCCTAAACCCGAATCCGAACGTAAAAATATACGGCAAGCTCGAAGGCCATAACCCCGGCGGGAGCGTCAAAGACCGGGCCGCGTACAGCATGATCAGCGGTGCCCTACAGCGCGGCGAGCTGAAACCGGGCATGAAACTCGTCGAAGCCACCAGCGGCAATACGGGCATTGCCCTGGCCATGATTGCCAGCCTGTACGGCATCGAGATTGAGCTCGTCATGCCCGAAAACTCCACCCGCGAGCGGGTACTTGCCATGGAGGCTTTCGGGGCTAAAGTAACGCTTACCGATGGCATCGAAAGTGCCCGCGACTACGCCGATGAGAAGGCGCAGCAGGAAGGGTACCTGATGCTCAACCAATTTGCCAACCCCGACAACTGGCGCGCCCACTACCGCACCACCGGCCCCGAAATATGGCGCGACACCCAGGGCGCAATCACGCACTTCGTGTCGGCGATGGGTACTACGGGCACCATCATGGGTACTTCGCGCTACCTCAAAGAGCAAAATCCTAACGTACAGATTGTGGGCTGCCAGCCTACGGATGGCTCGAGTATACCGGGCATTCGCAAGTGGCCCCAGGAGTACCTGCCCCGGATTTTTGAGCGGGAGCGCGTGGACCGCGTCATGGAGCTCTCACAGACCGACGCTACCGTCCTGGCGCGCCGCCTGGCCCGCGAAGAGGGTATTTTTTCGGGCATGAGTAGCGGTGGTGCGGCCTGGGCGTCCCTGCAGCTGGCCCAGGAACTGGATCACGGCCTGATCGTCTTCATTGTCTGCGACCGCGGCGATAGGTACCTGTCCAGCGATTTGTTCGGGTAGTTCTGCAGGTACCTTGGGTATGGTTATTTTGCTTTTGGAAGTTTTTCCAATAAATACAATGACCATGAAAAAGCGAATAATTTGCTCCCTACTTACCCCTAAGTACCTTCTTGGACTGCTGATCTTGCTGTCGGTTTCGTCCTGTATGCCTCGGGCCAATTCCCTGCGCAATTCCAATGCCCGTATTGGCCCGTACGACATCGCCGTGATCGACAACTGTGAGTATATCGTCATTCAGCGGGCGGGCCGACGGGACGTCTCGGGAGTGTTCAGTATCACCCATAAGGGCGATTGCAGCAATCCGATCCACCGCGTAGGTACCCGCTGAGGCGGGGGCCAGGTACCCTGAAAAAGTACCCGGATGGAGGGTTAGTAAGTACCTTGTAAACACGTATCTCCTTTGAAACAGTACCTGGCTCAGGTTGCTTTGTTGGTAGCCGACTACGACGAAGCCATTGCTTTTTATACCCAAAAGTTGGGCTTTACCCTGCTAGAAGATACCCCCCTAAGCCCTACCAAACGCTGGGTAGTAGTGGCTCCTCCCGGCTCGGAGGGCTGTAAGCTACTGCTGGCCAAAGCGGCCGACGAAGCCCAGCAAAGCCGCGTGGGCAACCAGACCGGCGGACGCGTTTTTTTGTTTCTCTATACCGATGACTTGGAGCGGGATTACCAGCAGCTACTTGCTCATGGGGTGACGATTGTGCGGCCACCCAGGGTAGAGAGCTACGGTACGGTGGCCGTCTTTGCGGACCTCTACGGCAACCAGTGGGACTTGCTGCAGCCTAGCTCGTAAGTAAAGTACCCCCGCGACTTCCGTGAGCGCGGCACCGCCCACCGCCAAAGTACCTCTAAGCCAGCAGAGCCGCTATTTAGTATAAAAAAACGGTCGGGGGTACTTTTATACCAAAAGTACCCCCGACCGCGCACTTAAATGAAAGTACCTCAGAACCAGCCTGCACCCAAATCCCGGAAGGGCCAGGGGATGGCGATCAGGATCAGCACCAGGGCTAGCACGTAGAAATACAGCACGGTGCGGTGCTTGGCCGCGCCCTCTACCTTGCGGGAGCGCACCCGACCTACCGTAATGAGTACGATGGCGATGAGCATCATGAGCGAATGCTCCAACGTAAAAAAGCGATACAGCCGGTCGCTGATCAGGCTGAAGTCTACCTTGGGACTCATTACATACAGGATCAGCCCCAGCAGCAACTGAATGTGCGCCGAAATGAGCGCGAAGGAGTACAGTTTGCTGTCGTCGGTGTGGGCACCTTGCCATTTGGAGTAAGCCGTAGCAATAGCCGCCAGCAAAAGAACCAGCACCACGTAGCGGAGCCCCGAGTGGGCGTGTAAAAGAGCGTTCATGGGAAAAAGGGTATAGTTGGTTAAAAAAAGACAAGGGCAGTACCCGGATTTACAAAAAAAGAAAAAAGTATGCATCTTTCCGTCAACTTTCTTCGGATCTACGGCAAGAAACAAAATTTGTCTCGCCACCGTTGACTCAGCAGGCAGGTACTTTTTCTTTGATATAAGCCACAAAGGTATGATTCTCTATAACATCACCACCAGTATTCTTCACGAAGCAGAGCAGGAATGGCTTCACTGGATGAAAAGCGAGCACATTCCGGAGGCCATGGCTACCGGGCTACCCGCCGAAAACCGGCTGTTGCGCTTGCTTACCGAGCTTGACAACGGCGGTGTAACCTACACCTGCCAGTACTACTTCAACACCCTGGCCGAGTACGAATTGTACCTGGCGCTGCACGAGCCCCAGCTACAACGGAAGCATAACCAGCGCTACCGCAACCGCGCCGCGTCCTTCCATACCCTGCTGGAAGATGTATAGGTACCTACCCGGCGGGCCGTTGTAGAGGCCCGTAAAAAAACTAAGGTACCTCCTTGACATTGTGTTTATTTTTTTAGTAGATTTAATCTACCGATTCGTCAACCGCAGGTTACATTGGTGCACGTAGCGGTTCGGCATTCCGTTGGAGGAAGGCCGAACCGCTATTTTATCCTCTGCCGGGTTTATGGTCGGTAGGAAGTATGTTTCACCCTAAATTTCGAGTGCTTATGAGACTGCAGATGCAAGCGATCCACTTCGACGCTGACCCCAAATTGTTGGTTTTTATTCAACAAAAGATGGATAAGCTGGAAACGTTCTATGATCGTATCACCAGTGGGGAGGTTTTTTTGAAACTTGATAAAAATGAAAATAATAAAGTTCAGACCAAGCTTCTCGAGGTAAAACTGTACGTGCCGGGGGGGACGGTATTTGTGAGAGAACAGGGAACTACCTTTGAGGAAGCGACCGATCTGGCGGTTGATACGCTTAAAATGCAGGTAAAGAAATTTAAAAATAAACGTAATAAAACCCGAGCTCCTAAACTACCCGACGCTGCCGTAGCGGTAATAGAAGAAGTAGCAGCAACCGAGGAAGTAGAAGAATAAGCATCTGGACAATCTGACCATACCCAAAATCGGGTCGGCCTCTATAAGGTCGGCCCGATTTTGCTTACCAGCTCAGGTGCCCTAAGTAACCGATCTTACTAATATAACTATTTATAGCCAATCAGGTACTTAGGCCGAAGCAAGCACCAAAAGGCCTAGTAGGGTAAATCACTTTTTACTCAAAAGTATCAATTGTTTTTTATAGCTTTACGATAAAAAAATTAGGTTTGATTCCGTTGTCACAAAATACTATGGCTAGAACGTGCCAATTGTATTAAACAAGTATTTATTACCCTACATTTTTAGTATTAATTCGTTGTAAGTACCATTCATGCGCCCCCTTCTTTTAATAGCCGGTATTATTGTATTGTTAGTGGTAGGAAAGCTATTCCTTTTTCCAAAATCCGATGCCAACTCGCCAGGTACGGCCGCAAAGCCAAAATCGAACACCGGAAGCGGTGGGGGAGGCGGAGCGGCGGCTATTCCGGTGAATGTGTACCTGGCCCGGATGGAAACCGTGGAAAACCTGGTTTATGCTTCGGGGACGGTGGTACCCAACGAAGAGGTGGAGCTGAAGGCCGAAATGGCGGGCAAGCTCATTAAGCTGGATATCCGGGAGGGGAGCCGCGTAACCAAGGGGCAGCTCATTGCCAAGATCAACGACCGGGACCTGCGCGCTCAACTGACCAAACTGGAATACAACGAAGAGCTGGCCAAGCAGATAGAAACCCGGCAAAAGAAGCTGCTGGACATTGAGGCCATTAGCCGCGAGGAATACGAGATTACGGCCAATAACTACCGGACCATTGGAGCCGATAAAGAATTGATTTACTCACAGCTGGAACGAACCGAAATCAGAGCCCCGTTTAGCGGCACGATCGGCCTCAAGAATGTGAGTGAAGGAGCCTACATGGCACCGGGTACTTCGCTGGCTACGCTCGTACAAACCAATCCCATTAAGATTGATTTCACTATACCCGAAAAGTATTCCCAGAGTATACGTTTGGGCAATACGGTGAAGCTGAACCTGGACGGCGATCCGACCAACTACTCGGCCCGGATCGTGGCGGTAGATCCCAAAGTAGACGAAAACCTGCGGACGCTGCGCATCCGGGCCCTGGCTCAAAATCCGTCCGGGCGGTTTGTGCCGGGTATGTTCGTTAAAGTACAGATCGACCTGACGGGCAGCGGCGGCTCGATCATGATCCCGACGGAGGCGATCGTGCCCGTATTGAAGGGGAAAAAAGTATTTGTGGTAAAAAACGGGAAAGCCCAGGAAACGATGGTGACGACGGGACTACGCACAGACCAAAAAGTGCAGATTACCGATGGCCTGCGGGCCGGAGATTCGTTGATCGTGTCGGGGATTATGGCTTTGAAGCCCAATTCGCCCGTGAAAGTAAATTAGCTATAACCCATTCCATTTCATGAGTATCTCAACGCTCTCGATCAAACGCCCGGTACTGGCCATTGTGATGAACCTGCTCATCCTGTTGTTTGGTTTCCTTGGGTTCAAGTACCTAGGCATGAGGGAGTTTCCTTCCATAGATCCGCCCGTGGTCTCCATCCGGACCAGCTATACGGGTGCCAACGCGGACATCATTGAGTCCCAGATTACGGAGCCGCTCGAGAAGCAGCTGAATAGCATTGAAGGGATCAAGTCCATCAGCTCGACGAGCAGCCAGGGCGTAAGCCAGATCACCGTGGAGTTTGACATTGGGGCCGACATGGAACGGGCCGCCAACGACGTCCGCGATAAAGTAGGCTCAGCCGCCCGTACCCTGCCACTGGACATTGACGGGCCCCCCATCGTGAGCAAGGCCGATGCCAACTCGGAGCCCATCATGGTACTCACCTTCCAGAGCCGCACCCGCACCCACCTGGAGGTGAGCGACTACGCCGAGAATATAATTGCTCAACGGCTGCAAACCATTGACGGCGTGAGCGACATCCGTATATTCGGGCAGAAAAAATACGCCATGCGGATCTGGATGGACCCCGGCAAAATGGCCGCCCTGGGCATTACCAGTCAGGATGTAAAAAATGCGCTGGACCGGGAAAACGTAGAACTACCCAGTGGCAAACTGACGGGCAATAGCACCGAACTGACAGTGAAAACCATCGGCCGTTTCCGGACGGAGGACGATTTTAACGAGATGATCGTTAAAAATACGGGTACCCAGACGATTCACCTGAGAGACATTGGTAACGCTCAATTGGGCCCCGAAGTGGAAGAAACCATTCTTCGGCTTAATAATATACCGATGATTGGCCTGGCGGTGACGCCCATGCCGGGCTCCAACTACCTGGACATTTCAGACGAGGTAAACCAGCGACTGGAAGGTATAAAAAAGGATCTTCCTGCCGACTATGAATTGAACACGCTGATTGACAATACTATTTTTGTAAGGCGCTCCATTGAAGAAGTAGGCGAAACGCTGCTGATCGCCATCGTGCTGGTGGTACTGATCATCTACCTGTTTTTCCGTGACTGGCTGGTGGCTTTCCGGCCCCTCATTGACATTCCGGTATCCCTGATAGGTACTTTCTTCATCATGTACCTGATGGGCTTCTCGGTCAACGTACTCACGCTCCTGGCTATTGTACTGGCTACCGGGCTGGTAGTAGATGACGGGATCGTTGTTACCGAAAATATTTTCAAGAAGATCGAGCAGGGAATGAGCCCCATCGAGGCGGCAATTAAAGGCTCCAATGAGATCATCTTTGCCGTACTGTCTACGTCCATTACGCTGGCGTCGGTGTTTTTGCCCGTTATTTTTATGCAGGGCTTCGTCGGGAAGTTGTTTCGGGAATTTGGGATTGTTATTTCGGCGGCGGTACTTATCTCGGCGTTTGTATCTCTAACGCTCACCCCCATGCTGAACGCCTACTTGGTGCGTAAAAGCAACAAGCGTAGCTGGTTTTATGAGAAGACGGAGCCTTTCTTTGAGCGAATCACTACCAACTACCACGATGCCCTGGCCAGCTTTCTGAAGATACGCTGGGTGGCCCTTCCGCTGATCGCACTGACGCTGGGCATGATCTGGTTTTTTGGGAAAGATGTGCAGTCCGAACTGGCTCCTCTCGATGACCGGAACTGGTTCCGGCTATCGATGACGGCTCCGGAAGGCTCGTCCTACGAGTTTATGGATAACTACGTGCAAAGTGTAGGTCAGGTACTAATGGATTCTATGCCTGGCAAAAAAGGGATTATGTTGGTTACTTCACCCAATGGCTTTGGATTAGGGGCTTCCAATACCGGAAATGGGCGGATTGCCCTGGTAGATAAAAAGGAAAGAGACATTAGCCAGCAGGAGATTGCTGACTGGATTACCAAGCGCCTCAAACAACTACCCGACGCCAAAGCCTTTGTGGTGCAGCAGCAAACCATTGCCGTCGATTCGCGCGGTGGATTGCCCGTACAGTACGTGATTCAGGCCCCTGATTTCGAAAAGCTTCGGGAGTACTTGCCAAAGTTCATGGAAGAAATTTCGGACGATCCCACCTTTGCCGTCACGGATGTCAACTTAAAATTCAGTAAGCCCGAGCTCCAGGTACATATCGATCGCGAAAAAGCCAAGTCAGTGGGAGTGTCCGTATCAGACGTAGCCCAGACCATGCAGCTGGCCTTTGCCGGGCAGCGCTTTGGGTATTTTACCATGAACGGTCGGCAGTACCAGGTCATTGGCCAGTACGACCGCGCCAACCGGGATGAGCCGCTGGATCTGAAAAGTATGTTTGTGAAAAACAATCAGGGCGTGCTGGTGCAGCTGGATAACATCGTTAAAACGGAGGAAGAAAGCAGCCCGCCGCAACTATTTCACTTCAACCGCTACATGAGTGCTACGGTACAGGCTTCCCTGGCACCGGGCAAAACCATCGGGGACGGTATAGCGGCGATGGACCGGGCGCGCGACAAGCTCAAGGATGAGAGTATCCGGACGTCACTCAGCGGCTCCTCCCGCGACTATGCCGAGAGCTCATCAAGTACCCTGTTCTCGTTTTTTCTGGCCCTGATCCTCGTCTACTTTATTTTGGCCGCCCAGTTTGAGAGCTTCATCGATCCATTCATTATCATGATTACGGTACCTTTGGCCATTGGCGGAGCGGTTTTCTCGCTCTGGTACTTCAATCAAACCTTGAATATATTCAGCCAGATCGGAATGATCATGCTCATTGGGCTGGTGACCAAAAATGGTATCCTGATCGTGGAGTTTGCCAACCAGCTACGGGAGCAGGGCATGGGCATCCGCGAAGCGGTACTGGAAGCGGCTACCCTGCGTTTCCGGCCTATCCTCATGACCAGCCTCGCGACCATTTTGGGGGCTTTGCCCATTGCCATGGCGCTGGGCTCGGCGGGGCGCAGCCGAATGTCCATGGGGATCGTCATCATGGGTGGCCTGGCGTTTTCGCTGGTTCTGACGCTCTACGTAATTCCGGCGATGTACACCTTCCTGTCGCGCAAGAAGAATTTCGAACGCATGAAGCAGATCGACAAAATTACTGAGACCGAAGCCGTTGAACTAATGTAACGAAAGGTACTTTGAGTATAAGCAAAATGGGCAGGCTCCTCAGGAGCCTGCCCATTTTGCTAAATAATATACTAGGTCCAACCAATTATAAGCCGAAGGCGTCTTGGATCAGCTCTACATGGTCTAGTTTCTCCCAGGTAAAAAGTTCAACCTCTACTTCCTTTTCGGTGCCGTCGGCTCCTTTGAAAGTTTTCTTCACGACTTCGTTCTGCCGCCCCATGTGTCCGTAGGCGGCCGTTTCGGAGTAGATGGGGTTGCGGAGCTTGAGGCGCTGCTCGATGGCGTACGGACGCATATCAAAGAGCTCCTCAATTTTGCGGGCAATGGCCCCGTCGGTTAGATCTACCTTGGCGGTACCCTTGGTGTCGATAAACAACCCACAAGGCTTGGCTACCCCAATGGCGTAGGATACTTGCACCAGTACTTCGTCGCAGAGGCCCGCAGCTACCATGTTTTTGGCAACGTGGCGCGTGGCGTAAGCAGCCGAGCGATCTACCTTAGAAGGATCTTTACCGGAGAAAGCACCACCGCCGTGGGCACCCTTACCGCCGTAGGTATCTACAATAATTTTGCGGCCCGTCAGGCCAGTGTCGCCGTGAGGGCCACCAATTACAAATTTGCCCGTAGGATTGATGTAGTACGTGATTTGGTCATTAAAAAGCTGCTGCAGCTCAGGCTTCAGCTGATCCTTCACGCGGGGAATCACGATGCTGATGATATCCTCCTTGATCTTCGCAAGCATGGCGGCTTCGGTATCAAAGTCGTCGTGCTGGGTAGATACTACGATGGTATCGATGCGCTGAGGGACGTTGTCATCGCTGTACTCAATGGTCACCTGTGACTTGGCATCCGGGCGCAGGTACGGGATAAGCTCTGGCTCATTATTACGAATGGCCGATAGCTCCCGCAGGATTTTATGGGCCAGGTCTAGGGCCAGCGGCATGTAGTTTTCGGTCTCACGCGTGGCATAGCCAAACATCATACCCTGGTCACCCGCCCCCTGGGCGTTGGCTTTAGCTTCAAAATCTTCGTTTTCTACTTTCCGATCCACGCCCTGGTTGATGTCCGCGCTCTGGTCGTGAATAGCGGAAAGAATACCGCAGGAGTTAGCCTCAAACATGTATTCACTCTTGGTATAGCCGATCTTACGAATCACCTCCCGCGTTATTTTCTGCACGTCGAGGTAGGTATTCGTTTTTACTTCGCCAGCCAATACTACCTGGCCCGTCGTGACGAGGGTTTCGCAGGCTACTTTGCTGCTAGCGTCCCAGGCCAGGAAGTTGTCAATGAGCGCATCCGAGATCTGGTCGGCTACTTTATCGGGGTGTCCTTCCGACACAGACTCCGACGTAAATAAGTAAGGCATAAAGTACGTGATGGTTTACAGTGTACAGTTTTACATTTACAGAATCAAGATGCTGTAAATTAAAGAAAGCAACCGTAGCAGGCGAGGAAAAGCGAACGTTATTTGGTCTTTTTCGGTACAACATGGCTGGGCAAACTAGCCATTGCATTGTATCTTACCGAGCTGGGCCCGCATCGTTCATGACCACCGTGGCGTTCCGACCCGGTTGGCGCTTCCGCCGAAGCTTCTGGATGCTGGCTGCAAAATTGAATTTTTTCAGGAATATAACCAAGCAGAAGTCCAAAAATAAGGCCTTAACTTTTTTAGAGCCGCTTCACCAGCGCGTGGAGCATCCCTTTGGTAAAAGCCCCCAAAGGTACCGTAGCCATGATGCGGAGGTCATCCATGAGGTGGGTGTCCTCGTCCAGGAAGGCAAACAGCCGGGGCGTTGGGTTTCTTTTGTAGAGCATGGTAAAAATATTACTACCCGAATGCCTCCCGTAGAGCAGGACGTTCAGTAGGGTACTATCCTGGAGGCCTTTGAAGAAGCTTCGGATCGTTTTGCGGCGGCGCACTGGCGAGCCAACCGTCAGAAGTTGCCCGATGAGCTGCTGGGTAAATCGTTGCGTACGGCTAAAGGCGTAGCCGGTAGATGCCTTTACGTACCCACCCGAAGTACCGATCCGAACAATATGCTTAAGTTCTTTGTCATCAGCGGGTTCGTCGGTCATGGGTATAACGCCAAACTCCTCCTGCTCGATGGAGAAGTCTTCGATCTTGAGGTAGTCTCGTATGTAGGTATGTAGCTCGGCGTCGTATTCGGTGGGCTCTAGTAATTTATCCGAGAAAAGCGTGTACTCCACCAGGGCACGGTACGAATCGATAGGAAGTACGTATCCGAACCGCACGCCCGTCCCATTTTGCTCCACGCGGTAGTCCATCATGGTGGGGCAGGTTGGGTCAAAAACCGGCTTGGGCGATACGATTTCCCAGCCTTTAAAATGTTGCAGCAGGTTATGCTGGCCCGGCAAGTTGAGCTTCAAAGGGGTGATGCTATCAAAAACGTAGTCGGCCATGTACTGACCTTGGTCCGTAATGACGAAACCACCGTCGGGTGTATCCCGAATGCGCTCAATGGTGGCGTTTAAAAAAACGATATTGGGATTGGTGACTAAATCTGTTCTTACAAAGTCGTAAAAGTCGATGCCCTTTATCCATTTGTAGTAGTAGTCGTCCAGGTCGAGCGTCTTCGCAAAGCCTTCGGAGCCATAGAAGTACACTTGATTCCACTTACGAAACACAATTTGTTCAAAGGGATTCTGCTCCCCTTTTTCCCAAAAGCACCAGGTACGGTCGTTTTTTGTTTTAAGATCCTTATCAATAATAAGAATAGACTTAGTGCGTAAGATGGATTGATTCAGGTGGTAGGCCAGGCTCAGTCCGGCTAGTCCGCCGCCCGCTATGATGTAATCGTATCGTTTCATGAGCCTCTGCGGTGAGTCGTGTTATGAATACCCCACTTACTAAAAAAGCCTTGCCAAAGATCAGACAAGGCTTTGAGAACTTAACCGCCTGACACAAAGAGATGTTTTAGGCGGCAATAACTATTTTCTCAGATGGGTACGTGTACGTGGCGTTCGGCATGGTAGCTGGAACGCACCAGCGGCCCCGATTCAACGTACTTCAGGCCGCGCCGCAGGCCTTCTTCACGGTAGGTATTAAACATCTCCGGGGTAATCCATTCCATCACTTCGTGGTGCATTTTGGTAGGCTGGAGGTACTGGCCCAGCGTAAGAATATCCAGGCCGTTCGCGACGAGGTCGTCCATGGCCTTGTACACCTCATCAGCGGTCTCGCCCAGTCCGAGCATCATGCCCGACTTAGTCCGCTGATTCATCTCCTTGGTGCGGCGAATTTGCTCGAGGCTGCGTATGTACTTAGCCTGCGGCCGCACGCCCCGGTAGAGCCTTTCCACGGTCTCCATATTGTGCGACACTACCTCCTGGCCCCCTTCCACCATGCGTGCCAGGGCATCCCAGTTGCCTTTTACGTCCGGAATCAGCGTTTCGATGGTCGTTTCGGGGCTCATTTCCTTCACGAGCCGAACGGTCTGGTACCATATTTCGGCACCCCGGTCTTTTAGCTCATCCCGGTTTACGGAGGTAAGCACGGCGTGTTTTACCCCCATGAGCTTGATGGCCTCCGCCACGCGGCGCGGCTCGTCTACGTCATACTCATTGGGGCGGCCCGTGGCTACGGCACAAAAGCTACAGCTGCGGGTACATACGTTGCCAAGAATCATGAAGGTAGCGGTACCAGCCCCCCAGCATTCACCCATGTTGGGGCAGTTGCCACTCTCGCAGATGGTGTGCAACTTGTAATTGTCCACGAGCTGTCGTACCCGCAGATAGTCAGGCCCGGCGGGTAGTTTTACCCGAAGCCAATCGGGGCGTTTTTTTCGTTCAGAAGGGATTACGGGTAATTCAATCATACGCAAGGGAGCAAGTAAAACTTGCCTTTATTAAAACAAAAACGATTAGAATGAAGTCCTGCCCGAAGGCAGGCGTGTAAACTACTTCTTGTTACCGAAGTAGAGCGAAATATAGCCAGAGGTAAAAAAGCTACGGTTCTGAGCATAAGGCATAATGATGATTTGGCGGGTAAAGGCCTCGGCCAGAAAGCCGATTTCCAGGCCCGTCAGGTTGTCTCTAAATGCACTCAACTCAAAGCTAAGGGCAGTCTTCACGTGCAGACCAGGAACAAACTTTGTTTTTTCAAAGCCCCGGAAAAAGCTCCCCGAGCCCTGAATTTCGTTGGGGGAATGCCGGGCAGGATCGTAAGGTTCGGTTACTAATACGCCATTCCGAGACTGATACTGAACCATGTAGGGCTTTTCCAGGCCAATGGAAGGCCCTGCCGCTACGATACCGCTGATGGAAATACCTTCGTCGGCGTGGCGGTTAAAAAACATGAGCTCACGTCCGTATTGGGGTCTAAGCACAAACAGGAAGTTTTGTTTACCATCAATATAGCGAGAGCCGGTCGAGAAAACCGGCCTGGCCATCTCTTTAGGATGCTTTACGTTTACTACCTCCAAAGCCAGGTACCTATACTGTGTCTTTCCCTGAAAAAGCGTGGGTAGTGCTTTGGAATGACGTACCACAAAGCCACCTAGTATACCGGAGTTGGTGTTGGTCGTAACCCCAAAGGAGGTAATAGACGAATAGTTGTCGGTTTCCAGATCCGGATCTCGTCGCTGGGCCCATGCGTTGGTTACCAGGCTCAGAGACAGGCTACCCAATACCATGTATTTGATCCAATTCATACCCGTAGTTGTAAAATTTCTCAGCTTGATCATTTAGGTTAAATGAAGCACTAAATGTAACATTTTAGACTATATACTTGGTCAAAGAGGTACCTCTTTAACGGTTTTTTATAAATTTATGTTCTTATAACGAAAAAGAAAGCTTTATGCCTACAATTAAAACGAAATACTTGGGTGAACTACGCACCGAAGCCACTCATTTGCAGTCAGGAACCGTACTGCTTACGGATGCGCCTACCGACAACCACGGCCGCGGAGAAGCTTTTTCACCCTCGGACCTGGTGGCGGGTGCCCTGGGGAGCTGCATGATCACCATCATGGGCATCGTGGCGCGCCGCGACGAAATAGATCTGGTAGGCACAGAACTGGAAATCACGAAGGTGATGACGGCCGAACTGCCGCGGCGCATTGCCCAGGTAGAGGTGCTGCTGGAAATGGTCACGGATCGGGAGCTAGCCCGGGAAGAAAAAGCGAAGCTTGAGCGGGCGGCTCACACCTGTCCGGTGGCCCTGAGCCTGCATCCTGACATTGAGCAGGTAGTTCGTTTTAACTGGAAGGTAGCCCAGGAGGTATAAGTAAAACGGCTAACGCCTCCGAACCAGGTTCGGAGGCGTTAGCCGTTTTAACTCTAAGATTCCAGCGAGCTTACTTGCTGCTGCAAGTCCTCAAAGCCGATGTCAAAATGCGAAGCGTGGTATACACACTTGCCCCGGCTAATAAGCAGTACCTGAGGCGATTGATGCTGTACGGAAAAGTCGCCCGCGATGCGCCCGGAAAGAGATCGGAAAGTAATTAGGTCCAGGTAGTAAGGCTTTAAAGTACCTAAGCGACTTTGGTCCCATTTGCGTTCCAACCGGGCCAAGGCGGCACTGCTGATAGAACAGCGTGTACTGTGCTTAAATAGTAAGACCGGGTGTGTTTCCGACTCCTGCCGGATCTTTTCAAGCTGTGCCTCGTTCTCGAGCGGCGTCCAATTCATAACGTAGTGCTACTAAAATTTTCCAAAAGTACTTCCCTCTAGGGTACTTGTCAGGTAAACCAAAATTTCACTTGGTTTGGTTTCCCTCTTTGGGATTGGAGTACAGATCCGTTTGGTCGCCTCCCTCAGGATCTTTATATAAAGTAGTATAGCGGGTGTCCAGTTTCTTGATCATTTCCTGCGAAAGCTCATCTGAATACACGCCGTATGCATCCACCAAAGTACCCTTCAGACCTCGGGTGGATTCAATGACATAAATGATGGCATTGTCTGAAGGGTCAGACATGCCTTCAAACCGACGTACTTCTACAATCTCGAAGTCGTCCGGAGACAAGCTGTACGCTTGTCCGTTTTCGTAAAACTGCAGAGCATGGGCGGTGAGATTAAAATCGTATTTGTATCCACGCTCTTTCAAGTCATTGAGTACTTCTACGATGGTATCTAGCTTATTGCGGTGCTCCTTGCTTTCTGATGCATTATCCATAAGTCCTGATTCGATTAAAAAAGATAACTATTCTTTACTAAGAAATACTGCGTAGTTTTGCCGCTGGCAACCAACTTTTTGTACGCTTGTCGGTACTTATTTATACCTTATCCATTAAGGCCTATTCGTGGCTGATGCACGTAGTGGCGCTTTTTCATCCCAAAGCTAAACGCTGGGTAGACGGGCGGAAAGGCTTACTCTTACGCCTAAGTAATGAGCTGCCGGGTAGTACCGAAGGTCGTCCCGTGGCCTGGTTTCATGCGGCTTCGCTGGGAGAGTTTGAACAGGGCAGGCCGGTGATGGAAGCTTTCCAAAAGAACTACCCTGGCTACGCCATTCTGCTTACTTTCTTTTCACCCTCCGGCTATGAAGTCAGAAAAAACTATGCCGTAGCCGACTATGTGTGCTACTTGCCGTTAGACACGGCGGTCAACGCCCGTAAATTTGTCCGGCTGGTCAATCCGCGCATAGCCTTCTTTATTAAATACGAATTTTGGTACCACTACCTGCACGAATTGCGGCTTCAGAAGGCCAGTATCGTCTCCTTTGCGTCTATCTTTCGGCCTACCCAACCCTTCTTTCGATTTTACGGGCAGCTGCATCGAACCATGCTGAGGTACTTTGACCACATAGTGGTACAAAATGGGGAATCGGAGCGTTTATTGGCCGGAATCGGCATTTCTTCGGTCAGTTGTGCGGGCGATACCCGGTTTGATCGCGTGCATCAAATTGCCCAGGCTGCCCGCAGTTTACCGCTGATTGAAGCGTTTGTTGGGCAGGTACCTTGCCTGGTGGTAGGCTCGGCCTGGGAGGCCGACATGAAGGTACTTATTGAGGTACTTAATGGGTTGGAGCAACCACTTAAGGTAATCATTGCCCCGCACGAAATACACGATGCGGAGCTGGAACAATGGGCTAAGCGGCTGAGGTTAAAAACGGCGCGCTATTCGGCCTATACGGCGGCAGATGTGTCAGCCGATTGCTTGTTCATCGACAACGTCGGGATGCTTTCGTCGCTGTATCGCTACGGCCAAATGGCCTACATTGGAGGGGCTTTTGGGGCAGGGCTGCACAATATCCTCGAGGCCGCGACCTTCGGACTTCCCGTTTTTTTTGGCAATAAAAACTACCGCAAATTTCAGGAAGCGGTAGATCTTACCGAAGCCGGAGGCGCCCTGGCGGTGTCTGACGCCTCCGAGCTGGGCAAAGCGATGGTACGGCTGCTTACGGACAGCGCGCTGCGGGCAGAAAAAGGAAACCTGAACCGCCAGTACGTCCAGGCTCGGACCGGGGCCACCGAGCAGGTGATGCAGGTGGTACACCGTCTGCTGTCATAGCCCGTGGCTACATGGCAAATTCTTTGTTGACCAGGTACTCAAACAAATGAGCCTGCGTCCCTAATAGCCGCGCCTTGGTACCTAGCTGCGAAATTCGGATGGATAGGGAGTTCTTAAAATCCACCAGGCAATACTTGTTGATTGCCTGCTCGATGGGGTTGGAAATGAAGGGCCCTACCGCTGCCAATAACCCACTGATAATGATTACCTCCGGGTTGAACAGGTGCACGGCCGTGGCCAATCCTTTGCCCAGCTCCGAACCTACTTTTCCCAGTAGATCAATGGAGAACTCATCTCCGGCGTGAATGGCTTCGATGATATGGCTGGTGTCCAGGGCGTCGAGGTTGCCGCGCACCAGCTGCGGCAGAATGGTAGCGCGCCCTGCCTCGATGCCTTCGCGAGCCTGCCTGATGAGCGCCATGGCCGAGGTTACCGTGTCCAGACAGCCTACTTTGCCACAATGACACAGGATGCCATCCGACCGGACCTGGATATGCCCCAGTTCTCCGGCGAAACCCGACGCGCCGTTAAATACCTCTCCGTTGAGCAGAATTCCCAGTCCTACGCCCCAGTCGATGTTGATGGTGAGTACGTGCGACTTGTCCTTAGCCAAGCCAAAGCGGTGCTCGCCAATGGTTGTGGCGCGGGTGTCGTTGATAAGACAGATCGGGGCCTGAAAGTGATTTTCCAGACGGGAGGACAAGGTTTCGCCCGGACTGGTAAGGTGGAGGTACGTCTGGTTGATTCCCTGAGCGGCGTTGATGAGCCCCGGCATCGAAACACCGATTCCCCACAGTCGGTCGCGGGTAATGCCGTGGTTAGCCAGGAAGTTCTCGGTTTCTTCAAAGAGCAGTTCCAGGAAAGCGGGCGTGTCGTCCAGGCGTATATCAATCTGCCGCCTGACGATCAATTGGTTCGAAAGGTCAAAGACCACCAGCTGCGTATCATGGCGGTTGATGTCCATGATGAGTGTCAGGTACTTCTTGGGATTGAGGCCGTACAGTACCGGTGGCCGCCCCGCGCGTGCCGGGCCCGTTCCGGTTTCGGTGATCCATCCCTCCCGTATAAGTTCGTTGATTATTCCTGTAGCAGACGGAATGCTGGCGTGGAAAAGACGAGCCATCCTATTAATGGAGGTGTCGCCTGATTGATAGAGTTCAAGTAAGAGATTGCTTCTGAGGCGATTCTTACGAATGTCTATGACTGAATTGGCCTCCTCGGAAATAGAAGTCATACTGAAATCTTATAGGATGTTTAAAGGCGTAACTATGTAAAAATTTAGCTGGTATTTTTCGGGGTACTTGATTGATCCTAAAAATGGAGACCCTAAGTTATGATTTTATTGCCTTGTTCGTCAAATATTTAATAAAATTTATTAATTATTTGTCTTTTTTTAATAAAATTAAATAAAGAAAGCAAAGAGGTAGCATTGATTTACTGTGGAAACTTGTAGTATCTTGCGTACAAGGTCCAGTAGATGAAACCTTATAACTAATCATTAGAAACACGTATCGAGCGATTGAGACAAGGGCTAATAATACGTTCCACGGGCTCGTGGTACGACGTACGGGAAGAGCCAAGCGGGCATATCTGGCAATGCCGCCTGAAAGGTGTATTCAAGATAAAAGGGCTGAAAGTAACCAATCCGATTGCGGTAGGCGACCGGGTGAGGTATGAAATAGAAGATGAGGTAGAGAACACAGGTACTATCTTAGAGATACTTCCGCGCGAAAATTACATGATCCGGCAGTCCGTCCACAAGACGGCCCACGCGCATTTGCTAGCGGCCAACGTCGATCAGGCTATCCTGATAGCCACGTTGGTATTTCCGCGTACCTCGCTGGGTTTTATTGATCGTTTTTTGGTTACGGCCGAATCATTCCGCATTCCGGGGGTACTTGTTTTTAACAAACAGGATCTGCTTAGCGAAGATTTTGTTGCTTTTCAACAAGAACTGATAGACCTATACGAAAGCCTGGGGTACCGCTGCCTGACGACCACGGCCATATCCGGTGGTGGTCTGGAGGAGCTGCGCCAACTGCTACGAGGAAAGATTTCCCTGCTGTCGGGGCATTCGGGCGTGGGTAAATCTTCGTTGGTCAACGCCATTGCGCCTACGCTGCATCTACGCACGCAGGAGGTTTCTTCTTTTGCCAATAAAGGGGTTCATACCACCACCTTTGCCGAGATGTTCGAGCTGGAAGCAGGTACCTACCTCATCGACTCGCCGGGCATTAAAGAGCTGGGGCTAGTCGAAATGAAGCCCAACGAAATAAGCCACTATTTCCCCGAAATGCGCGATCGGCTCAACGAGTGTCGTTTTCATGACTGCCTCCACGTCAACGAGCCGGGCTGCGCCGTGAAACAGGCAGTAGAAGACGGGGCCATTGCCATGAGCCGGTTTGAGAGCTACCTTAGTATGTTGGGGAATCAGGATAACCGTCGCTAGTCAGAATCGTTATTGAAACCTCGACCGAGCTTATGTTTACCAACGTAGAACACATCGGAATTGCGGTCCGAAACCTGGCCGTTTCAAATGAGCTTTTCACCAGACTTTTCAACCAACTACCCTACCGGCAAGAAGAGGTAGAATCGGAAGGCGTCGTTACTTCTTTTTTTAAGATCAATGAAACTAAAGTAGAGCTCCTGGAAGCTACCCGACCCGACTGCCCCATCGCAGGGTTTATTGAAAAACGAGGGGAAGGCGTGCACCACATTGCCTTTGAGGTAGACGATATCGAAGCCGAAATGGCCCGCCTTCGCGAGGAGGGCTTTCGGTTGCTAAGTGAAGTACCTAAGCGCGGTGCTGACAACAAATGGGTATGCTTCCTGCACCCTAAAGATACGCAGGGCGTCCTGATTGAGCTTTGCCAGGAAATTCGCCCCTAGCCAATCGATCGGCTAAAAAGGATACGCTACGGCAATATTCAGTACGAGGTTTTGCTGTCGCCATTCCTTACTTCTTAGGTTAAATTCATTAAATACCCAGGGATTTCGGCCTTCTTCCAGCGTGTACCAGGGTTTACGAAATGGCGTAGCCAAGTCGACCCGAAAAACCAAAAAATTCAGGTCAAAACGTATACCCAATCCTCCGCCAGCGGCTATCTGGGTGTAGAAATCAGGCCCAAAAACGGCCTCGGGGCCGTAGAGCTCCGTGAGGCGGTAGTTCCATATGTTGCCCGCATCGGCAAAAATAGCGCCGTTGATCAGGGAGGTAAATTTAATTCTGAACTCCGTATTGAATTCCAATTTGATGTCGCCAAACGAATTGTCGCCCAGCAGCGAGCGGGTGGTGGAGTCGGCGTAGTAAGCGCCGGGGCCAACCGTACGGGCGCGGAAAGCCCGCAGCCCAATACTACCTCCGGCAAAATACTGCTTAAACTGTGGCAAGGCGTAAGAATTGCCGTAGGGAATACCCAGCCCACCCTGAAAGCGGTTGGCCCAACGAATGCGGGGAGAAATATCGAAGTAGTAGCGTAACTCGCCGTCGAAGCGGGCAAATTGTTCGTAGAAAACTCCGAAAAGCTGACCATCGTTTTCTTCTCCTCTTCGGTTTTTGGCTAGTAGGCCAGCCAGGTTACCCGCCGTATTGATTCCACCGCTCAGGTAAAACTGGTGCCGCCGGGAGAGGCGAGTACGGGGCCGGTAAATGATATTGTACTGAGTTTCAAGGATCAGGCGGCTATCGAGCAAGCGAAGAAAACGGAGTCGATCCTGATCGGACGTTTCAAAGGCAAAAATCCGTTCTACCAACTGATTGCTGACGTTACGGGTCCGAATGACGTTGACGCCCAACGGCATAAACGTCTGTTCTACTTCGGTATTTCGGCGCCAGGTATACCCCCATTGGCCTCGCATGGAGGTTTGGGTGTAGAAGCCCTGCTGGGTCAGGGTTTCGTAAGCCAGGGTGAGGGTAGTTTTGGGTAAGGCTTGGCCGGTAGCAGGGTCGGGTTTATAAAAAGGAATGACAAAGCGCGGAAAGGATAACTCACCCTGAAGATTGAGGCGCAGAAAATTATTATTGCGCAAACTGTCGTTTCCCGCTCGACCACCTACCTGAAAATCAATACCCGCGTTGGAACTGAGCCTTAAAATTTCGGCTCCTCTAAACAGGTTACGGTTGGTCCAGGAAAGGCTAATTTGGCTACCGGCTAAGTCATTGGATTTGGTAACACCGCTCAATTCCGCCCGCAGGGCTTTCTTTCGAAGCGGCGTAAGGTAGTAGTATACATCAAGAAAAGCCGAGTCAGAGCGAGGTATGAGCTCAAAGCGGTTCTTAACGAACTTAAAATTCTGCAAGTTCACCAACCGGGAGAGCGATACATCATGCACGGCACTGCTGTACCGCAGGCCCTGCCGGAAACCAATGGCGTCGTCGAAAATGCGAGGACGGTAGTTACGCTCCGGGTCCAGAATGTGCAGACCACCTTGCAAGTCAACCTGGCCCGAAAGAGTATCGTTGGAAAGGCCGTTGTAGTTCGCGTATACGTAGACATCGTTGATGTAGTACTGCTTGATGGCCGTTTGGGGAGCGGTGAGTTTCAGCTCTACAAAAAGGTTGACGGTATTATTGCTGTGGGTCGAATCTATTTTTATGATTAAATAGTCGGGATTAAAATAGTAGTACCCTCTGGTTTTCAGGATGCGGTCGATGCGCTGACGCTCCTCTCGCACTACCTCGAAGCGGTAAGGGTCCCCAGTCTTGAAGCGCGTTCTTCGTTGGGTACTTAGTAAGTCTTTACTAAACTGGCTGCTGTCCCGCACCACGAAGGTGACGGAATCGATGTAGTAGCGGGGTTTAAGATAAGCCGTGTAGTGAGCCTCCACCGTACGCTTTTTTTTCTCGACTAGTTCGCCCGTGGCGCTGGAGCGAAAGTACCCCTCGTTGTTCAGGTACCCCGTAATGACCCCCACGTTGGCTGCCACAATCCGCTGGGTAGCAAACACGGGAGGTTCTCCGAATTTTCTGCGAAACCAGTTCCGAAAACCTTTCTCCTTTTTAGGCTCGCCAATCCAGTAGTGAAGCCAGACTTTGTACGGAAAGCCAAAAAGGGTTTTGTTTGGAGCGGGGCGTAAAAGGTCTTCCAGGGGGCCTTCGAGGTTGGCAACGTATCTGCGGGAGGTCGAATCGGACTCTACTTTTACCTTCCCGCCAACGTACAGGCTTTCGCCCTGGGGTATATAGCGATCAATGGAGCAGCCGCCCAAAACTAAACCTAATAAGCTAATATAAAAGAGATTAGAAGTCAATTTCATTGTTCTTGCTTTTGGAACAGTTCGCGGATCTTGTCATAATCGAGGGTAAGGATAAAGCCTACTCCGGTTTCGATGATGAATCCTTGCAAAACAGCCTGGTATTGGTTTTTACGGTAAGCTCGGAGCATGTAGCGGTTGTCGCGGGTTAGGGCGTAGTTGACCGCCAGGTTATCAAAAAGCTCGGTGGATCCGGGGGCTGAGGTGTTTGAATTTTCCAATTCGAAGTTACGCCCGACGGATACGGTCAGCCGATCGTTCAGGAAACCTTTGCTGAGCCCTACGTTAAGGTCGGTCCGGTTGCCGGCTAAGGCATCGGAGGTAGAGTTCAAGTTAAAATTAAGATCCACCCCTTTCACCAGGCCGCCAGCCAGCAGGTTGAGCTGTTCGGTGAGTAGCTGACTTACACTTTGCCGCGCTACGGCTTCGGCGCTAAAACCACCCGAAGACGCCGAGGAGGCCTGCTCGGTCATGAATTTATTCAGTACCAGCAGGGCAAATACTTGCTTGTTCATTTCAGCCTCGTTGTTCTGCAGTTGTACCAGCAAGGTATTTATTTGCTCAATATCCTCTCGGCCAAGCTGCTCGGAGGCCCGAATGTCGAAGCTGATGATCGGGCTTTCCAAACTACCCTGCATTTTGAGCAGTACGTCAAAAGGTACTTTGCCAAATTGGGCACCTCCCTGCCCCAGGGCAGCGGGGTCAGCTTGTACGGTGTACACGGCCGTGATGTTTACGTCTGCTTTCATAGGGTCGCCGGTCCAGGTGAGTTGGCTCCCTTTTTGAATGGTAAATTGGCGCTTAAGTACCTCGAGCGTGAGGTCGTAGGAGCCCTCCGTAAGTTCGTATAAGCCCACCAGGTACAGTTCCCCGTTGGGGGCAATTCCGGTGTTGAGCTGGGCGTTTCCACTTACTTTAAGGTTGTCACCGTTCAGCTCATCAATGATGATCGTGAATTTGGACTTGTCGTCGGCCTCGATGTTGAGCGACATTTCGGAGGCAAACTCAATGGTTGGGGCCTTAGCAGCGGCCAGTGAGTCGGCCTGCTCCATGCTACCGGGATTACTCATATCCACAAACTGAATCACCCCTTCGGTAGCCTCGGCACCCGCTGCGTCATCGGGCAGAATCACCGTAATGTCACTGCCAGGCCGGAGCCGAATGGTCCCGTCGATGATTGATTCCGAGCCTTTTCCTTTAATATTCAAATTGGCGTCAATAAGGCCTTTGCCGTAAAAAAAGTCGTTCTCGCGGCGGGTGGCGTTAAGTACCGTAAAGTCATGCGCCTCGATGTTCATGTCGTAAGCGATATCCGGCAAGTCAGCTATGTTGACACTCCCGTTCACCTCCAGATTTTGGTTAAGCGAATCGGTCACTACAAAGTTGTTGAATACAATTTTCTGCCCTTCAAAGGCAATCTTTCGCTGATTGATCAGGTACCTGGCCCCCAGCTGAGCTACCGTAAAAGATACGCTGTCAAAAGAAACGGCACCGTTTAGCTCCGGACTCGTAGCGGCCCCCCGAATGGTCGCTTGGCCGGAAAGCGAGCCCTGAGCGCGGCGCAATTGCCCAAAACTGAAGGCTTCGATGGTTTCCGCACCCAGCTTCTTAAGGTTTAGGGTAAAGTCCAGCGGTTTTTCGGAGTCGAGCAGGTAGTCTCCGGTGATGGTCATGTCGTTGTTGCGGCTCAGCAGAGTTACCTCCGCCGAAATCCGGTCGGCCGTTTCGTTGGTAGCCTTTACGGTCAGGTCGCCAATGGCAATTTGCGTAACGGCCAGGTCATTGATGACCAGGTCGCCGGTGAAGGAGGGCGATTCCATGTAATCCCTGACGATGATATCGCCGTTCAGCTTACCGGCCGCCAGGGTGGTGTCCTGCGTTACCAGCGCTACGAAGGGACCAATGGCAATGCTATCGGCTACAATCTCGATGGGGCCATTGGGTTCGTCGGTGGTGGAGTTGATAAGGAACTTTTGATCTTCCAGGCCAATGGAGAAATTGCGTACCAGCAAGCCATCCGCACCGTATTGAATATAGCCCGTCGAATCGGTTTGCCAGGGCTGGTAGTCCAGCAGGAGCTCATCGCGCAGGTTAAAGCGGTACTGCCCCTCGTTATAGGCCAGATGTCCGGCCAGTGCGTGGCGGTTATCGTCCAGCGAATCTTTTACTACAAAATTAAAAATGACGTCGTTGTTGATAATATCTCCTTCCAGCGAGGCCCGGCGCATCCGGAAGCCACTGCTCAGTAGTTCCCCTACGTTTGCGGTAAAATTGGCTTCGGTACCTACTCCACTTAAATTAAAGGTCGTATTGCTTATCCGCATGGTATCGTACTCGATCAACGGTGCGACCAGGTCCAGGCGGAGAGAGGTGTCGGCCTGGCTGCTGACGCGGGCATCGAAACGCACCGTATCGAGCTTGGTGAGGGCGGGCACAAACGATTGCAGCACCGGGTGGTGGGCCAGGCGGGCGTTTATCTCGAAATCGTACGGCTGGGTAGGAGCCTGAACGGAATCCGAAACCACAAAGTATTTGTTCACCTCCGTCAGTACCATATCACCGAGTTCGGGGTACGTGAAAGTACCTTGCAGGCGTGCCTTCAGAAAGGGTGATTCCAGCGTAGCTTCGCGGCCATTTTCTACGTTCCGTAGGTTGATGGCAAGGCTATCAACGGCAATGGGATTTCCCTCCTGGGTCAGAACGAAGTTTTGTACCACGATGCTTCCCAACGGATTTTCGGGATTGGTAGACGACATGTCGACGTTGATGTTTCCCTGGATACGCAGATCCTGCTCGTAGAGATTGAGGGCCAGTAGGTTTAGGCGCTCGATGCTGGCGTCGGCTTTAACGGCGGGGTACTCCTGCGAAATGTCGGCATTGGCGCTAAGCTGCACTGCTACGTTTTCGTCGTTGAGGGAAGCTTCAAAATCGACTAAACCTTTATCAATGTTTCCTTTTAGAGCCAGATTATTGTAAGTATATCCTTTCAGGCTGGCGCTTTGTACGGTGCCATTCAGGCGGGCCTGCATGGTAGCGGGCTCGAAACCCTGCCCGTTTACGTCCGTAGACAAGGTGATTTTACCCATTTCTTCGGGTGGCTGCTTCAGGAAGGTACCCATGTCAAACTCCTGAAAACTGAGGGTGCCGTTGTAGGTAGCCAGGCTAGGGTTGGTGCTGTTTTTGATGTTGCCGTTAAAAGAGCCATTACCCAGGGAAGTACCCAGCGTCGCGTCCATGGTCAAATCCTGCAAAGTACCCTGGATTTTGCCTGTGAGGTTAATGCGCTCCGGAAGTTCGATAGAAGCGGGGATGGCATCGGCAGGAGCCAGGCTCAGTAAGTCGGAGCGGGTGGAAGAAAGCTCGTCCAGGCTGAGATCTACGGCCAGGCGATCGGTGTCGGGCAGGCCCTGAATGCGGCCGTTGAGCCGCAGCCGGGTACCGTTGAGCGTTTGGAAATTAATATTGGACAGCAGAAGGTTATTGACCGTGCCCGTCACGAGCCCGCTCCCTTGCAACGAGGCGTTGGGATTTTTATCAAACGGAGGTACTTCGGCCAGGTCGGGCGAAAGCATGAGCAGATCCCGAAAAGCCACCTGGCTATTGGTAAGGCGCATCCGCACCTGTACCTGACCTATGTTTTCGGTTAGCTGCTCCTGGTTGCGGTACCGTAGTACAAGCTCGTCCCGGATGGTCGTGTTGGGGGTCTTGATATACAGGTTTTTCAGGTAGGTCTGCTGGGTGGCGTAAGTGAAGTCGGTCCGTAGCTCCTGCAACACAAAGCCGCTTTTCTCGCGGAAAGCCGCCCGGCCCAGCTGCCCGGCAATGCTATCGGGCGCAAAAACGAAGCCTGTCATATCTACGACGAGCCCCTGTACATCCAAGTGGGCAAAATCGAGGCCTTTGGGCTGGCGGGGCTCGTTGAAGTCGTCGTACCGAAGGTTGACGCCCGCTACCTTAAGCTCACCTACCCGCACGTTCCAGCCCGCCGAGGCGGTATCTGCCGCAGCGGCCGTCGGTTCATCCTCTGGTTTTTTAGGTTGTTGAGAAAAGGCTACGTAGGTACTTGTGTTTTCCAGCAGTAGGTTTCGGATGTCCAGTCGTTGATTATTGAGGTCGGTATGGTCTACGTGGCCGGCCAGTCGGCCCAGGGTTAGCCCGTTTTTCAGGCCACCTACTTCGTCCACAAACGTCCAATTAAAATTACGAATATCCAGGTCACCTACTTTTACGTCCAGGGTATCGGCAGGATCAGCGGGCTGTGCTGGTGTGGTGGGTGTTTCTGTTTTGACCAATGCTTCGTAAAGCCGAAGGTCTGCCCGGGCTCCGTTCACCACGAAGCGGTCGGGGTGGTACTGCGACCGGGTAGGATTAAACTTACTGAAATAAACCTGCGCGAGGTTGATGTTGGCGTCGGCGTCAGTACCAATAACAGCATCGCGGTAGGTGAGGTGTACCCGCTTGAGGGTTAGCTCGTTCAGCCGCATTTCCAGCGGCTCGGAAGTAGTGTCGGCCGGGGTATCTGTATCCGAGGCGAAGGCATCTATAATAAATTGAAAATTAAAGGTCGTGTCGGGCAGGGTGCGGTTTATTTTAGCGCGCATGCCTTCCAGCTCAATCGTATTCAAGGCTACATTCCCTTTCACCAGCCCCCACATATCCAGGTTTACGTACAGGCGCTCACCCGACACCAGGGTGTCTCCT
Organism: Rhabdobacter roseus; assembly: GCF_014202275.1. Taxonomy (GTDB): domain Bacteria; phylum Bacteroidota; class Bacteroidia; order Cytophagales; family Spirosomataceae; genus Rhabdobacter; species Rhabdobacter roseus. Next base: position 462,340 of record NZ_JACHGF010000004.1, read on the forward strand.
TGGGTATCTTCCAGGTACACTCCCTCTATGGCGACCCAGTCGGGAAAACTGAACCGAATAGCTTCAATATCCAGGCGGGTTCCCAGCTTTCTTCGGAGGTACAAAGTACCCTGCTTGGTAAGAAACTCCTGCCCGGCGGGTGTTTGTATTCCCCAAAGTAGTACGCCTACCAGCAGAATGATCACCAGGAAAATGATGGCTATTACGGTTACAACTTTTTTCATAAAGCATACCAAATCTCCCGAGCGCCGAGCAAGTAGCCAAAACTACCGGGAGGTACCTAAAAAAAACTTATCGCTTAAAATACTCGGGATTGATCGCCTCATTTATGGCGAGTGAGGCCGTCGTTACTTTAATGGCCTTCTTATCTTTGGTGTTAGTCTCGACGGCAGCGGCGGGGTACATAATTCCGTATTTGGACTTTGTATAATTGGAATAATCCGTTACGGTCTCGACGCCCCCTTCGAGTTGTTTTTCGCGAACAAGCAGCCCTGAACCGGCATCAAAATAAAGGTTGTATCGCACGTCTTTGCTCTGCAATTCTACCTGATGTACCGGCTTGCCGTTGAGGGTTTCGGTACCTACCAGCGTGGCCACGTAGCCGCGGGTTTGGTAGTTTAGGAAAGGCACCAACAGATCGTACATTTCGGCGCGCATGCTGGTCTGCTCGGCTTTGCCCAGGTCATTTACCTGGTACTTGGTCACCTTATCGCCGCTTCCGAGCGGGATCTTCAGCCAGCCATCGTTGCCCTTCACGGCGTAAACAAAGCCGCGCTTCATAATGATTTTCGACTTGTGCATGGCCTGCTCGGGCAGCGATACGTACACCTCGGCATCGTAGTCGGCCGAGGTACCTGCGCGGTAGGAGCGCTGCATCGAGTACGTTTTTATATTGTCCCAAAGGGCTTTGCCGCCGGTGGCGTCGTAGTACTTATTGAAGACGGAGTCGACCGTGATTTTGGATTGGGCCAGGGAAAGAGTGGAGCCAATAAGAATAAACAGAAGGGTAGAGAGGGTACTTTTCATGATACTTGGCTTGCTTTTTATGTACGTAATCGTGTATACTGGTAGCGGAGGGAAGCCTGTAAGGTAATACCCTTGCTGGTACTATTCAAACGAAAAAAAGCCGAACTTGTGTAAAGTATGCTTTCTTTTGAGGTACTTGGTCGGGTATTGCTTCACTTACTATACTAGATTTTACAAAAATTGTTCCAGTATGAGGAAAGGCCACCGCTGCGATTTTGCCCGGCCGCAGTCGATGACAACCGAAACGAACTGAGGAATTTCGGGGAGCTGTGAGCCGCAGCGCTCGTTGCGTTTTCGCCAGGTAGTGGAGGTACTTTGGACAGGTAGTTTAAAGCGTTTATTTTTTTTAAATAAAATCTCACTTAGAATTATGCAGTACTACAACTCAATCATAGAAACCATTGGTAACACGCCCCTGGTAAAGCTGCAGCGCGTTACGAAGGGAATTAAAGGTACCATCCTGGCCAAGGTAGAGTACTTCAATCCGGGTAATTCGGTCAAGGACCGCATGGCAATCCGGATGGTTGAAGATGCCGAGAAGGACGGTACCTTGCGGCCCGGCGGGACGATCATCGAAGGGACCAGTGGCAACACCGGCATGGGCCTGGCGCTGGCGGCCATTGCCAAGGGCTACAAGTGCATTTTTACGATGGCCGACAAGCAGTCGCAGGAGAAGATCGATATTCTGAGGGCGGTGGGCGCGGAGGTGGTGGTATGCCCTACCAACGTACTGCCCGACGATCCGCGCAGCTACTACTCGGTGGCCCGTAAGCTGAACCAGGATATTCCCAATTCGCTGTATCCCAACCAATACGACAACCCTTCCAACGCCATAGCGCACTACGAAACAACGGGGCCGGAGATCTGGCAGCAAACGGAGGGGCGCATTACGCACTTCGCTACGGGCGTGGGAACGGGCGGCACCGCCAGCGGTACCAGCAAGTACCTCAAGGAGCAAAAGGCCGAGGTAGTTACCCTGGGGATTGATACCTACGGGTCGGTTTTTAAAAAATACAAGGAAACGGGAATTTTCGATGAGAAAGAGATATTCCCCTACCTTACGGAGGGGATCGGTGAGGATATTTTGCCCAAAAACGTCGATTTTGATTTGATCGACCATTTCATCAAAGTTACGGATAAAGATGCGGCCATCATGACCCGCCGCCTGGCGCGCGAAGAGGGGCTCTTTGTGGGCTGGAGCTGCGGCTCGGCGGTGCACGGGGCGCTCGAGTATGCCCGGCAGTACTTATCCGACGATGACGTGATGGTGATTATCCTGCCCGACCACGGTACCCGTTACCTGAACAAAATCTATAACGATACCTGGATGAAGGACCACGGCTTTCTGGAACGTACCTACGCTACGGCCCGCGACATTGTCCAACAAAAAAATAGCCACGGCGCGCTCTTGACGGTCAGGACCGACACCAAAATAGACGAGGCCATCAGCCTGCTGAACCGGGAAAGTATCTCCCAGCTGCCGGTCGTGAATGCCGAGCAGGAAGTAGTAGGCAGCCTCACGGATTCGGTGATCCTGCACCGCCTGATCGAAAACCCAGAAGTACGTCAGCACACCGTAGAAGAGGTGATGGACAAGCCCTTTAAGTTTGTGGCCCTGGATAGTACTGTAGATACGCTTTCGTCGCTCATCGACCGGGAAAACAAAGCCCTGCTGGTACGGGATGAAGCCAATCGGGTACATATCATTACCCAGGCCGACCTACTGGCCGCCATGACGAGCTAAGGTTCGGGAAAGAGGATTCGTTCAAAAAGTCAGGGGGTACTTTGCCATAAACCGCAAAGTACCCCCTGACTTTTTTGAAAGCTCGTGAATGAGGCCGATCGACTAAGCGTCGTTGTCGCCGCTGGCGGAGATTTTACCAAATTTATACTGGAAGGTAAGGCCTACAAAACGGTTGGTGCGCTGCCAGAGCGAATTTTGCAGGTAGGTGTCGGTCCGGAGCTCGCTCTGGTAAATGCGCGACAGAAAAATGTCCTGCACGTTGAAGGAGACCGTACCCCGGCGCTCGAGGACGTCCTTGCGAAGGCCCATGTTGGCAATGAAAGTACCCTGGCGGGTTCCCTGCGCAATGGCCCGGGGGCCGTCGTAGTTGAGGTAGGCCGAAGCCCGCACGTTAAAAGGTAGTTGCATGAAGGCGTTCAGGTTGCCCGAGTAGCTCCAGGTTTGGTTGTCGATGTTGGCAATTTCCGAAACTACCTCACTCCGGAAAATACGTCCCGTCGCGTTGACCTTGATCTTCTCGCTGATTTGCCGGGAAAAGTCCGTCTCAAAGCCGTAGGCCATTTCCCGCCCTACGTTGTCGAAGCGCGAGTACGCAATCCCCTCTTCGTCGATGGTTCGAATGCGCGTAATGGCGTTGTTGGAGTAATCCACGAACATCGATGGGCCCCAGCCTCCTTTGTCTTTGTAGCTCGAGTAGCCCAGCTCGGCTTTGTGGGTATATTCCGGCGTGAGGTTCGGGTTGCCGCTCTGGATGTTGCGCGGGTCCGAAATGTCCGTGAACGGATTGAGCCGATCGGCCTGCGGGCGTTGTACCCGGCGGCTATAATTAAGCTTCACCAGCGTTTCGTCGTCGAGTTTTCGGGACAGGGCCAGGGTAGGTACCAGGTACAGGAAATGGGCCTTGAAAGATTGCTGACGGCTGATCTGATTGATGTGTTGGGTGGCGTCAGTGACGCGCAGGCCGCCCCGTATACCCCAGTCGCCGGTTTTTTGGGTGAAGGTCACGTAGCCGTTGTAGCTGGCGTCGCTGTACCCAAACTCATTGCTGGCGTTGGGATTGATCACAAACGTATCGGTGTCGGGAATATAGGTATAGAAGGCATTATTGGTAGTGCTGCTGTTCAGGCGGCTTCGCGCTCCTACCTCCAGCGTAGCTTTGGGCGTGATGGGCCAGGTGTAGTCGGCATTCAGAAAAAGCGCCTGCCGGTTATTCTGGCGCAGGCTTTGCTGCCGGAGGTCAAGCTCGTCCCAATCGCTCTGCTGGTCAAACTCCGAGCTACCGTTTGACTGCCCCTCGGAGTAGTTGGCCGTAAAGGTAAAGACGTGATCCTTGTCGCTGAAAAGATGGCGGTAATCCAGGTTGGCGTTGACGTTGTTGCCGCGTGAATTTCCGTTCGAGAGGCGGTCAAACTGCTGGATGAGCTCGCCATTCGGCAAGCGTGTTTCGTTGTGGTAGAAGTTACGGTTGTGATTTTGATCCTGCGAGTAGTTCACCACCACCCCCAGGCTGTTTTGCTCATCGAAGTCGTAGTTGACGCCCAGCCGCCCGAACAGGCTCGTGTTGCCGTCTTGTCCGTTTCCGTTCTGGTCCAGCCGGGTAGTGGTTTCGCCCAGGTAGTTTTCGCGCTGGAGCGTACGCCGGAAAAACCACTTGCGCTGCTGCGCGCTGCCCGACGCCCGGAGGCCCCATTTGCCTTCTTTATGGTTGATATAGCCTGAGCCATTGTTATTCCAGTTGTTACCCAAAGTACCCCGCAGGTTGCCGTTGGTACCTTTGATGCGGCTCTTGCGCGTGATGATGTCAATAACGCCCGAGGCCCCTTCGCCCTCGTACTTGGCGGAGGGGGTCGTCATGACGTCGATGCGCTCAATCAGCTCCGCCGGAAACGATTGAAGTACCGTGGGTAGGTCATTCCCGTACAGCGACGAAGGCTTCCCGTCGATCAGAACCACCACATTACCTTTGCCGCGCAGCATCGGGTTGCCGTTTTCGTCCAGCGACACCGAAGGTACCTTTTCCAGGAGCTCGCTCACGTTATTGCTCGTAGCCAGCAGATCCTTCCCTACGTTCACAATCTTTTTGTCAATGTCGTTCACAATCATGGTTTTTTCACCGCGTACCACCACTTCACTCAGCTCCTGGGCCGAGGCCGTGAGGCCAATAACCCCCAGGTCGGTGGTGCCGGCCTCGGTCGCTATGCTTACGTTGGAGACAAAGCGGGTATCATACCCCACAGTAGTGATGCGCAAGATGTAGTTGCCCGGAGGTACTTCTGGAATAGAGAACACACCGTTTTCATCGGCCATCACGCCGCTTACGGCCGTCGAGTCGGTACGGAGCAGGGCCACTGTGGCAAAGCTGGCGGGGGTATTTTTGGCGGCATCTACCACTTTTCCAATGACCTTCACCAAGTCTTTGGTTTCCTTGGCGGTCGCCGTTGTTGTATGAATAGTCGGGGGAGTTTCAGCGTACGTGCCCGGCCCTGCGGCCAGCATTCCTACCAGTCCTAGTACTTTAAATCCAGTTCTCACAAGCAACAATTTTATTTTTCAGAATTAATTGACCATTCAGAAGCCTTGCGCACACGGATACCTGCTCCACTCAGGATTGGATAGGGTATGTACCTGATGCTTCCGCCCCGGAGGAGGTTTTACCCTCAAGAGACGAAATCATGCGGCGACTGGCTTTAGTGGGGGGATGACTAAATAAGAAAAGTCCAATATCCGAATTTATACCTACACTTCATAATGAAATAGGAAAAAAATAAGAATAAGGGTACTTTTCCAAGAAATTATTTTCATTTAATAGGTACTCAAGGTACTTACAATCTATAAAGTACCTTCCCCCAAACGCTTTACGGCCTTTCGTTGTTGTAAAGCCAGCAAATAGCCCTAACGACCACGGTATAAAGCTGAAAAATAAATGAACTGGAACGACGTACTAAAATATGCTACCGAAGGTAGTCCTACTCCCCCGCAACGGGTCGAGAAAAGTGAAGCTGCGTGGAAAGCGCAGCTAAGTGCGGAAGAGTACTACATCATTCGCCAGAAAGGTACCGAGCGGGCTTTTACGGGAGAGTACTGCGAGCGGCACGAGCCGGGGCTTTACGCCTGCCGGGCCTGCGGCACGCCGCTATTTGACTCTACGGTCAAGTTTGAGTCGGGCACGGGTTGGCCGAGCTTCACCGAGCCCGTGGCGCCGGAGGTAATTCAGTACGACCTGGACACCAGCTACGGAATGCAGCGGGTAGAGGTGATGTGCAACGTATGCGATGGCCACCTGGGGCACGTATTCCCGGATGGCCCGGCCCCTTCGGGCTTGCGGTTTTGTATCAATTCGGCTTCTATTCAAAAAATATAATGCGCTAATCATAGAAAGGGAAAACCCGTACTCGTACGCTAAAAAATAAAGGACATTCCGCTTACCACTTGCTTTGAACCGTGTACCTTTGCGGAATGTACAAGTACCTTCTCTTACCCATCCTGTTCCTGTTTGATGCCGAGCGCGTCCACCATTTTGTGTGTGATGTACTACGGTTTGTGTACCGGCTTCCGCTGGTACCGGCCTTGCTTCGGAAGCTTTATACCTTCGAGCATCCATCGCTGGTGCAGGAGGTAGCGGGGCTGCGGTTTAAAAACCCCATTGGCCTGGCGGCGGGCTTCGACAAAAATGCCGAGCTGGTGGACGAAATGGCCGCGCTGGGGTTTGGTTACGTTGAGATAGGTACCGTAACGCCCCGGCCGCAGTCGGGCAACGATCGGCCCCGCTTGTTTCGCCTCAAAGCCGACCAGGGCCTCATCAACCGGATGGGCTTCAATAACAAGGGAGCGGGCGTAGCGGCCGCCAAGCTGCGCTACCGTCAGTCGGATATACTCGTGGGGGGGAACATCGGCAAGAACAAAGATACCCCCAACGAACGCGCCCTGGACGACTACCTGGAGTGCTTTCGGGCGCTGTATGACGCCGTAGACTACTTCGTCGTGAACGTCAGCTCACCCAATACGCCCGGCCTGCGGGAGCTGCAGGAAAAAGAGCCGCTCACGCAGCTACTTCGGGAGCTTCAGGCGCTGAATACCTCGCAACCCAAACCGAAACCGATCTTCCTGAAGATAGCCCCAGACCTGAACCTAAGCCAGTTGGACGACATCGTCGCGATCGTGAAGGGGTCGGGCATTGCGGGGGTAATCGCCACCAATACCACCATTGGGCGCAAAGGATTACACACGCCCGCCGCCGAAGTGGAAAAAATCGGAGCGGGTGGGCTGAGCGGTCAGCCACTCAGGTACCATTCCACGGAAGTAATTCGTTACCTTTGTGCCAAATCCGAAAACGCCTTTCCCGTGATCGGTGTAGGGGGTATCGCCTCCCCGTCCGACCTGCTTGAAAAACGGAAAGCGGGGGCGGCCCTGTTTCAAGTGTATACGGGCTTCATCTACGAAGGCCCCGGACTCGCCCGCCGCCTTTGTAAGGCGTTGGTTTCGCAAGCTTGACCCTCAACGTTTTTATCTAGCAGTATAGCCATTGTGAGTATTAGACTACAGCCGTAATGTCCGAAAAGCCACCCCGAGGAAACACGCATCGACAGAAAGCACCGAAGGTAAACCAAGCGGCAGGCCAATTATCGTTCGACTGGAGACAAATTGTATCCAGCCCGAAGAGCATTCTGGCCTGGGGTACTTTCCTGATGCTGCTCGGCTTGTTACTGGAAATAGCCTTTCTTTCGTATATTTTTACCGGCACCGCTGACCAAAGCGTCGTAGACGCGCTGGGTGAGGAGCCCGTGCGTCACGTGGGCCGTCAGACCCGAAATCTGCTGGGACTTTTTGGGGCGACGGCATCGCAGATTTTCGTTTATCGCTGGTTTGGCGTAGCGGCCCTGGCGTTGCCCCTGGTACCTTTCTTCTCGGGCTGGAAGCTGGTTTTCGGAACGGAGCCGTTGCCGCTGGCGCGCACTACCCAGGAAATCGTTTTCTATACTTTATGGATCAGTGTCCTTATGGGGTACATTGTGCTCATGAGCGGGACCGAGCAGCGCCTGAGCTTTTTGTCGGGAGGGTTTGGGTACGAAGTCAATACGCTACTTTTCGATCTGCTACGCTGGGGTAGTATTCTGGTCATTGTGTTCGTGCTGTTCGTATTTGTGGTGTATTTCTATAATGTATCTTCTCCCGAGCGCTGGGGACAAAGTACCTCCTCGCCCTTGGAGACTGCGGTAGATGCCGAGCCCGCCGGGCCGACGACCGTAGTTGTGGAAGAGGAGGAAGAAAAACCAGCCCCTGCACTGACCAGTCTGCGGGCCGTGATGGAAGATACCTACGATGATGACGAGGACGTGCTCGACCCGGAGGAAGAGCAAGTACCACCCGCACCCGTGGTAGGTTTGGAAGTACCCTTTCAGCCCGAGCTAGAAATAGCTCCCGCGAACGCACTTCGCCTGGAGCTGGAAGTAGAGGAAGTACCTTTGCTGCCCGTAGAAGAGGAACCCGAAGGAGATGACATCAGCGAGCGGGTACTGCGGGAATTCGGGCAGTACGACCCCACAATCGACCTCCCCGCGTACCAATTCCCGACGGTGGATTTGCTGAACGAAATCAGTGATAACCATCAGGAGAAAGTGTCGCAGGATGAACTGGAAAGCAACAAGGAGCGCATCGTGGAGACCCTGAAGAGCTACGGAATCAACATTGCCAAGATCAAAGCGACCATTGGCCCTACCGTAACGCTCTACGAAATAGTACCCGAAGCGGGGGTACGTATCTCTAAAATCCAGAACCTGGAAAAAGACATTGCGCTGAGTCTGGCGGCTCTGGGTATCCGCATCATCGCGCCCATGCCGGGGCGGGGTACCATTGGTATTGAAGTACCTAACAAAAACCGCGAGACGGTTTTCATCCGCTCGGTATTGGGTAGTGAGCGTTTTCAGAAAAGTACCTACGACCTGCCCATCGTGCTGGGCAAAACGGTCTCGAACGAAATTCATATCGTCGACCTGGCCAAGATGCCTCACCTGCTCATGGCCGGAGCTACCGGCCAGGGCAAGTCGGTGGGATTGAACGTCATCCTGGCTTCGCTCATTTACAAAAAACACCCGGCCCAGCTAAAGTTTGTTTTGGTAGATCCCAAAAAAGTGGAGCTCACGCTGTTTAACAAACTCGAGCGGCACTACCTGGCCAAACTACCCAACAGCGAGGAAGCGATCATTACCGATACCAAAAAGGTAATTTATACGCTCAATTCGCTCTGTATCGAGATGGACTCACGCTATGACCTGCTGAAAGAAGCGGCCGTGCGGAACCTGAAAGAGTACAATGCGAAGTTTGTGCAGCGGCGCCTGAACCCGGAGAAAGGCCACCGGTTCCTGCCCTACATTGTGCTGGTGATCGACGAGCTCGCCGACCTCATGATGACCGCCGGCAAGGAAGTAGAGACGCCTATTGCGCGCCTGGCGCAGCTGGCGCGGGCGGTAGGCATCCACCTGGTGGTGGCTACACAGCGGCCTTCGGTCAAGGTGATCACGGGTTTGATCAAGGCCAACTTCCCGGCGCGGTTGTCTTTCCGGGTAACCTCCAGCATCGACTCCCGTACCATCCTCGACACCGGCGGAGCCGAGCAGCTGGTAGGGCAGGGGGATATGTTGCTGGCCATCAACTCCGACATTATCCGGTTGCAGTGTCCCTTCATCGATACGCGCGAAATCGAAGATGTTTGTGACTTTATTGGCAGCCAGCGGGGCTATGAGAGCGCCTACGCCCTGCCCGAATACGAGGGCGACGAAGCGAGTGAAGGACGCGCCGAGCTGGATGCCGAAGACTTTGACCCGCTGCTGGGCGAAGCCGCCCGCCTACTGGTGGCACATCAGCAGGGAAGTACCTCCCTCATCCAGCGAAAAATGAAGCTGGGCTACAACCGGGCGGGACGCATCGTGGACCAGCTGGAGATCACGGGCATCGTAGGGCCCTTTACAGGAAGCAAGGCACGGGATGTACTTTTCCACGATCTGGAAAGTCTGGAGCAGCACCTGCGGTCGCTGGGGATTGCCTAAGGTACTTCATGGCCATTCCGAGAGGACTGAAACATCCCAAGGGGTACTTGCGTTTAAACTTTGGGCAGGCGGCGTAGTCCAACGGAGCGAATGAGGAAGTACCTACCCCGTGTTATACAGAAAACCATAATCAATCTTTTATTTATTTACATACACATGAAAAGTAAAATCGTTTTTTTAATGCTGGTATTGGTGGGAGCAATGGCCGTCATGGTGGAGCCAACCCAGGCGCAGAATGATAAAAAAGCGGCGGAGATTCTGGATGCGATGAGCAATAAGTACAAGAATATGAAGTCGTTTCGGGCGCAATTTACCTATAGTCCCGAGGGAGGCAAATCCATGAAAGGGGACGCCACGGTGAAAGGCACGAAGTTTCGCCTGAAAATGGCCGGACAAGAGATCTTCAACGACGGAAGTACCATGGCGACCTACATCAAGGAAACCAACGAAGTAAACCTGCAAGACTTCGACCCCAGCGAAACCGGTGACCTTAACCCTACGCAGATCTATACCGCGTACAAGAAGGGCTTTAAGTACCGCTTTGTGCAGGAAGTAAAGGAAGGCGCTCAAACCTACGAAGTAGTAGAGCTACAACCTACGGGAAAAAATAGCCAGGTAGCGAAGGTGGAGATTCGGGTTAATAAAAACGATAAGTCCATCAAAAGCTGGAAAATTACCCAAAAAAGCGGACAACAAGTGACCTACCGGGTCGACAATTTTGAGCCCGAAGTCAACGTGGCCGATAGCCATTTTGCTTTCAACCCTAAGCAATACCCCGGCGTGGAAGTAGTGGATCTTCGGTAAAGGATTTTATTCATCATCGACAAGCAGAAACGCGGGCGGCCCAAAAGGTCGCCCGCGTTTCTGTTTTAGCAGGGTACGTGGAAGGGTACCTTACACGAGTACATTCAGTACCTGCTCCAGGATGAGCTTGCCGTCGGTATTTCCCAACGCTTCGTCGGCGGCGCGCTCGGGGTGGGGCATTAGGCCGAATACATTACGGCTTTCGTTACAAATCCCCGCGATGTTTTCCAGGCTGCCGTTGGGGTTGGCGGCTTCGCTTACGTTTCCCTGGGCGTCGCAGTAGCGGAAAAGTACCTGCTCTTGGTCGTTGAGTTTCTTCAACGTATCCGCATCGGTAAAGTACCTACCTTCGGCGTGTGCAATGGGTACCCGGTAGGCACGTTCCTGATCCAACCCTGCCGTCAGCAACGACTGGTTCGTTTGGGCTTTGAGGTGAATATTGCGGCAGATAAATTTTTGCTCGATGTTGCGGAGCAGTACGCCCGGCAGCAAATGGGCTTCGCAAACGATCTGGAAACCGTTGCAGATGCCCATTACGTAGCCACCCCGTTTGGCGTGTTGAATCACCTCGTTCATGATGGGGGAGAAGCGGGAGATTGCCCCTGAACGCAGGTAATCTCCGTAGGAAAACCCACCGGGCAGGATAACGAAATCACACCCTTGCAAGTCGTGGTCTTTGTGCCACAATTTGATTACCTCTTGCCCCAGGTTGTGTTGAAGCGCAAAAACGGTATCATCGTCACAATTGGAACCAGGAAAAACTACTACTCCGAATTTCATATCTTACTACAAAAAAATGGATGGGCTATTGATACGGCAAAGATAACAGTTTAGCCTGAGGAATTGGCAAAAGTGGCTCAATTCTAGGGCTAAATACCAGACGCCAGAGAACCATAAAGGCATATGGTTGGTAGTATACAGAGCGAAGTTTTGATTTTTTACATTAACTGAAGCACTATGTGGTTGCCCGTTTCGGAATTCATTACCCCTATTATTAATAAACTGACCCTATGGTACAAAGGTGCCCTCTCGCTGGTACCCAACTTCATCCTGGCGGTTCTGGTCGTCGTCTTGTTTAGTTTTCTGGCCAAGTACGCCCGGCGGTTTGTTACCCGCATGATGAGACGGATGTCACACAATATTTCCCTCGTCAACCTGGTATCGGCGCTCACGCGCGTAGTCATCGTCGCCGTCGGGCTGTTCTTTGCGCTGGGTATTCTGGGGCTGGACAAAACCGTGACTTCCCTGTTGGCCGGGGCCGGGGTTATTGCGCTGGCCATTGGGTTTGCGTTTCAGGACATTACCTCCAACTTCATCTCGGGTACTTTTATTGCCTTGCAGCGGCCCATCCGCATTGGTGACGTGGTCGAAACGAAAGATTATTTTGGCAAGGTGAAATCCATTAATCTACGGTCGGTCATTATTGACAATTTCGCTGGTCAGGAAGTAGAGATTCCCAGTAAGGAAATATTTCAGAACCCGATCAAGAACTTCTCCAAGTCGGGCGAGCGACGTATGCAGATCGACTGCGGTATTTCCTACAGCGACGACCTGGCGGAAGTACAGCGGGTGGCCGTAGCCGCCGTAGTGGCCCTGGACTTTGTCCGTACGGATAAGCCGGTCGAGCTGCACTTTACCGAATTCGGAGACAGCAGCATCAATTTTCTGCTGTGGTTCTGGCTGGACCAAACCAAGGCGGGTCCACCCCTGGCCAAAAGCGAAGCCATCAAAGCCATCAAAACGGCTTTTGACGCTCACGACATCAGCATTCCGTTTCCCATCCGTACGCTGGAGTTTACGCCTAACGCCAATAGTGTGGAGGTATCTATGCTCAGCGAGCAGGAAAAGTAAGTTCAAATTCACCTATCAAGGCATATCTTCTTTCTCCGAGACGCTCCTTGATAGGTGAAATAATCTTTGGCTCAATATTAGGATTAAACATTGCCTAATTATTCTATTTTTGTGGGTAAGCAGAGAATGATAATTACAAAGCTGCTTATTAAACAAAAGTATGACAGACCCTCTACATGTAGGTATTATTGGTTATGGTAGTAGTAATTGGATAGCTGGTAGACTCTATATCCAAAGCCTGCTCGTTGGACAATCATTACTTGATGCCGAAAGAAAAGATAAAACGTCTTTGTTTCTGCACGAAAAAGACCATCATCCTGCGGCTTATCAGGATGTTTCGGCGCTAGTCAAAGGCATGTACCCCTTTGACTATTATTTTGGGACAAGCTTTCCTATCCTGAAAAAAAGCCTGGCGGCCGTAGAACGATGGCGCCGAAATAAACGTCCCTTCTTTCCGGAAAATAACTTGCCTATCTTATTGAAATCCAATCAAGTAGATGTCATTTTTCCTGCCAATGGACTGCTCTCCAAAACACATTCTTCTGCCCGGCTCGTATGCTGGATTCCAGACTTTCAGCATCTCCACCTACCTCAGTTTTTTTCTTCTTCTGAACGGTTTATGAGATCATGGCTATTTAAAAAGATGGCCCGGAAAGCGGATAAAATTATTGTGAGTAACCCGTTCAGCTACAACGATGCCTGTAGGTTAGCTCCTAAGGCAAAAAACAAATTCGAACTGCTTCCTTTTTGTATGTACCTGGGCGATAACTGGCGGAAAGAAGATCCGGAGGTCTACCGAGAGCAGTATAATTTACCCGAAAACTACCTGATGTTTCCGAGCCAATTCTGGAAACACAAAAATCATCTCATGCTTTTTGAAGCCATTCATAAACTTAAAAAGCAGGGAAAACCGGTGGTACTTGTATGTACGGGAGCATTCCACGATTTCCGTTTTCCAGACTACGCCGACAGCCTTAAAAACTTCATTCACGAGCAGGGCCTCGAGGAAGAAATCCGTATCTTGGGCCTGCTGCCGCGCAAGGACCAAGTACAACTGATGCGAGGCGCCAGAGCCATCGTTCAGCCGTCGTTGTTTGAAGGCTGGAGCGCCTTGCTCGAAGACTGCCGGGGATTGGGTAAAACCGTATTTGTCTCGCGCACGCCCATGCACCTGGAGCAAGAGCCCGACCATGCTTTTTTCTTTGATCCTCATTCGTCCTCTGAGTTAGCAGAGCTGATTGATCAGCACTGGGATTCGCTGCCTATGAGGGCTGACCCGGCGCGTGAGCAAATGGGAGAGCGCAAAAATATTGACGGCCTTAAAAACTTCGCTCGTCGCTTCTTAGAAATCTGCCAATCTAGCCTATAATCTATGTCGCTGATTAAAAATCCCTTCGGTAAATCCAATCTCTTGGTATGGAGAACAGAAAGTATATTCTTTAATGAGGAGCGAAGGAAGCTAGCGGGCGAATGGAACTTGTTGAGATTCACCGCACTGCCTTACCCCAAAGAGCCCCATTTAACCAATAGCTCCCTAAAGGGCAAGCTTCCCTACCCAGACCATTGCTTTGATTCTGTGTATAGCTTCCATGTCTTTGAGCATCTCTCGTATGAGGAGGGCATTCACGCGCTGAGAGAACTGCACCGGGTACTTAAGCCCGGTGGAATTTGCCGCATCTCTACCCCCGACCTGGAATTTTTTGCCCGGGAGTACGTTCAGCAGCTGGATGTTCTTGATCAGGAAGGAACCGATGCCCGGCAGGATTTCCGCTACGAGTGGTCGTGCCTGAACGTGATCGACCAAGCCGTACGTAAAAAATCGGGAGGCCGTATGGCTGAGGTACTGAGAGCCAATAACGTAGATAAAACCTACTTGAAATATCTAAATGGCGATTCGCTGAATTTTGTGGTAGATCCCAACCACAAGCAAAGCATGGACTCGCCCCGTCGGCCTACCTATTTTGATGGCTCCCCGGCTCCTCTTGTTTTCAGAATGCAAAAGCTCGTTTGGGCGGTAGTACGGCGGGTACTTCTCAGGCTATCGCCGGGCCTGGACGTAGAAATCCAGAATGAGCGCAATCGCTGGCTCTACGACCGGATCTCACTGGCTAAGGTATTTAAAGCGGCGGGCTTCTCTGAAATAGCGATTCAGGAATATAATACCTCCCAAATAGAAGACTGGGAGCGGTACGACTACGATTCATCCTTATTTGGAAAGTACCCCCTAGAACCTTCGCTCTTCATGGAGGGAAAGAAATAGCAAAAAGATAAGTGGAGTAAAGGAGCATTCGTACAGAAAAAATTAGCCATAAGCATGAGAGTAAAGGTACTTGTAAAACGAGTGAAGTATGAGCATACCTTAAGGAAGGAAATTCGATGCTTAGGGACGGATATTATGTTGATGCCTACTGAGGATTGGCCAAAGACTGGTAAAAATCGGCCAGGATCTCGTCCTTTTTAAAATTCTCCCAGATCACTATTTTCTTCGGGTTGTTGGTGGGAAGTACCCAGCGGTTGCCGGTGAGGGTAGGGGCGGGTACTTCGGTGCGGTCGGCCCAGGTCGGATTTTTCACAATGGCCACGGCGGCCATGTCGTACAGCGCGCGCGACGGCGGACTGCCGTGCAGGTCGATGTGCGAAAACAGGTCGACGGCGTAGTCGCCGAAGGTGGTGAAAGCGTTGCCGTGTCGGCCGGTTACAGGGCGAGGTACTTTTAGGCCTTTCCCCTTGATGTTGGCCTCCACGTCGGCGGGGGTGACCCGCACGGCCGCCGTACCGCTGGGCTTGCCATTGCGCACTACCACCATTTCAAAAGGCGCCGCCGAGTGCACCACCGGATTCACCGAGGTTGTGTCGTCGTCCAGGTTGTACTCGCCGGGGTCGGGGTAGTTAGAGCCCAGCCATACAATCCGTACTTTGTCCGCAATATCCGGGGCTTTTTTCAGCGCCAGCGCTATGTTGGTGAGCTTCCCGATGGGCAGCAGTACCAAGGGGCGGGCGTCGTTGGCGCGGGCTTGTTTAATAATGAAGTCAACGGCTTCATGGCCGTCGTAGGTACTTTCGTTTAGGTGGTTTTGGATGTCGGCGTAGCGGCCTTGCGCACCTTTGTAAATCTTCACGTCGCCATAAGCTCCGCACAGCTGAAGTACCCGCACGGCTTCGTCGTAGTGGCCCTGGATGTTCCCGCCGTTGCGGGTGCTATTGACCGTAATACCTTCGATGTCAAAGACCTGTCGGTTAAATAATGCGTAGGCCAGGGCGTGCTGGTCGTCGAGCTCGTTGTTGGCGTCGGTGTCGATGATGAGCCGAATTTTGCTGGTTTTCGAAGCGGCAGTTTTCTTCGTTTGGCCGGACGAAGCGCAGGCCAGCAGCACGAGCCATAGACCGCCGAGGAGTAGGTATTTCATGGGGTAGTTTAAAGAAAAAAGTTAGCGGGCGGCGATCAAAGTACCTAGCCCGAGAATGTAACAGATCAGCATGGCGTTCAGGATTAGGGAAGTACCCTTGGGCGCATTCCGGAATTCTTTCCAGATCAGGATGCCCCAAAGCGCGGCCACCACGGTAGCGCCCTGCCCCAGGCCGTACGAAATAGCCGGACCAGCCTGGTCGGAAGCCCAAATGCTGAAGCTCATGCCCAGGCACCAGATGGCCCCACCCAGTATGCCCATCAGGTGGTTCCGGGAGGTACCTTGGAAGTACTGCCCGTAGCTTACGGGCGAGCCTTCGATGGGTTTTTTCATGAGGATGGAGTTGAACAGGAAATTGCTCAAAAGTACCCCTATCGAGAAAAAGAAAACGGCCGTGTAGGGGCTGAGCTTTCCGGCCTCGGGTACCGTGAAGTTGGGAAACATAGACGCCGCCACAAACCGGTAAAAGAAACCCATCAGTACCCCCGCCGCCACCGAAAGCAGTAGGCCACGGGTAGATACGCCACCGGCCTGGCTGGCGGTGCGGCGGTAAGCGTAGGCGTTGAGCAGGATGGCGGCCACGATGAGCGCCACGCCCAGAAACAGCAGCGAAGCGTTGCCCACGGGGTTTTCGAGGTAGTTGACCACCACCCCCCACGCCAGCGCAATGCCAATGCCCACCGGAAACGCCACCGACATGCCCGCTACGGCAATGGCCGCCACCAGCAGGATGTTGGCCGCGTTGAAGATGACCCCACCCAGCATGGCCTGGCCGATGGCACTACCGCTGGCCTGGCGTAGGTCGGCCAGGAAGGGGCGGCCTTCGGTACCGGTACTTCCGGCGGTAAAAGCCAGGATACTAGCGAGCAACACGATGCCAATGACGTAGTCCCAGTAAAATAGCTCGAAGCGCCAGGTACCCGCGGCGAGCTTCTGGGTGTTGGCCCAGGAGCCCCAACAAAGCATGGTTACTACGCAGAAAATAACCGCTGTGCTGTAGTTTTCAATGATGAACATAGGGTTTATGAATTAGGATGAGCAAGAAAGGGTACCTGATCTACTTCCTGGCGCTGGGGCATGGAGGCTTGCGCGCCCAGGCGGGTCACGCTGATGGCGGCGGCCCGGCAGGCAAAAGCCGCGGCTTCGTCCAGGGGTAGTTGTTCGGAAAGGGCCACGACCAGCGCGCCGTTGAAGCAGTCACCGGCGGCCGTGGTATCGACGGCCTGCACCGCCGGGGCGGAAATCATCCGGGACACATCATTGGTCAGTAGGTATACACCCCGCGCACCCAGCGTAATGATGACGTTGTCGACGCCCTGCTGCCGCAGCCACTCGGCGGCACGCCGGGCCGACGCTTCGTCGCGTACCGGAAGGCCCGTTAGTAGCTCAGCTTCGGTTTCGTTGGGCGTGATGAGGTAGAGGCCCTGGAGTAAGTCGGGTGGAAGTACCTGCGCCGGAGCCGGGTTAAGTACCACCCGCAGGTTTTGGGCGTGGCTTTGCCGGATGGCCGCCGCGACCGTATCCAGCGGAATCTCCAGCTGCAGAAGTACCAGGGCAGAAGCCGGCAACTCTGCCAGGGCGGGCGCTACGTCGGCGGCTTGTAGGCTGGCGTTGGCACCGGGCGCTACGGCAATGCAGTTTTCGCCCCGCGCGTCTACGTTGATGAGCGCCACGCCGGAGGGCAGATCCGGGTCAACGAGCACGTAGGTGGTGTCTATTTTTTCGCGCTGAAACTGCTCGATGGCCTGCCGCCCGAAAAGGTCGTTACCCACCTTGGTCACAAACTGTACCTGCCCGCCCAGGCGAGCGGCCGCTACGGCCTGGTTGGCTCCTTTGCCGCCGGGATTCATCAGAAAAGTACCTCCCATCACCGTTTCGCCGGGGGCGGGTAGGTGCTCCGCCCGCACCACCATATCCGTATTGGAGCTGCCAATAATGCAGAGGGTACTTGCTGTTGCCATAGAGTTGCTCTTTTTAAACCAAAAATATCCCGAATATTTTATACAAATTCACCAATAAAAGTACCTTTTAGCTAGTTCTAAGGTACTTTCAATAGCGCTCTTAAGGGTACTTTCTGACTTTTTAGTCATGAATTCCCTTGGGAAAGGTACTTTGTAAATAAGCCAAGTAGCTATTTCTACTAAGTCTATCTACCTTTTTATTTTCTGTGGCTTGGC
This sequence comes from Rhabdobacter roseus, assembly GCF_014202275.1. GTDB lineage: Bacteria > Bacteroidota > Bacteroidia > Cytophagales > Spirosomataceae > Rhabdobacter > Rhabdobacter roseus. The sequence goes on from NZ_JACHGF010000004.1 coordinate 480,392, forward strand.
TCCTCAAAATCCTCAAGAGGTACTTTCGACAAGCAGGTACTTTGGCCATCGGCAACAAAGGTACCTACCACTTTGGGCGCAAGCGGAGGGTACTAAAAGTGGTGGCCGAGGTGTTCGTTTTTGCGTAGCCCTGTCCGGAATTGAACGTTTTATAATTCATAAAATACTGATAGTGAGCTCCTAGTTCTTTTGGTACATATTTTGAGCCTCTACCAAAGTACCTTGATTTTTTGACTTCCATACTAAACAAAGCCGCCATGCTACTCAACTACCTCAAAATCGCCCTGCGCAGTTTATGGAAGCACAAGCTGTTTTCATTCATCAATGTGATAGGCTTAGGGCTGGCCATGGCGTTTTGCTTCATGCAGCTCATTCAGGTACAGAGTAGTTTTGAAAAAGACACCTTTCATCCTTACGCTGACCGCACCTACCGCATCATCACCGACGCCACCGGTACCGATGGCACCAAGCACAGCCTGGCTTCCACGCCTTTTCCGCTGGGTGAAAAGCTGAAGCAGGAGCAAAGTAGCATTGAGAAGTCGGTGCGCGTGATCCGGGCGTTTGGGGGTAGTTTTAGCAATGGCGCCAAGTCGTTACAAGCCAGCGGTCTCTACGCCGACCCGGCCTATTTCGAGGTTTTTGGTTTTAAGCTGGCTCACGGAAAGCCCGCTGTGGAGCCTCGAACGGTGGTACTCACGCACGAAACCGCCGAGCGCTTTTTCGGGACGGCTAATCCGGTGGGGCGTACGCTCACGCACCGGGAGCTGGGTACTTTCACGATTGTGGGGGTTTTTGCGCCCTTAGGAAAACATCAAACGCACCTCAAGTCGGATATGGTGGTATCGATGGCTACCTTCCCGCTGCTGCACCCCGAGCGACAGCCCGACAGCTGGCTCGACTACAACACCTATACTTTTGTACTCCTCACTAAAGGTACCCCGCCGCAGGCGCTGGATCGGGCGCTGGCCGCAGTGGCCCAGGAAAGCAACCAGCGACTGAACGTTAAAGACCTCAAAGGACACGCCTTTCGGAGCCAGGCGTTGGGGGACATTTCTCCCGATTTTGAAAATCTGCTCAACAATCCTTACGTGGAGCCCATCTGGAAAATCGGCGTCAGTTTGCTCATTCCGTTGGTCATTATCCTGCTGGCCAGTTTCAACTACGTCAATCTTACCCTGACGCGCTCACTGAGCCGGGCGCGGGAAGTGGGCGTACGGAAGGTAGCCGGGGCGAAGCGCTGGCAGTTGGTCAATCAGTTTTTGGTAGAGAGCGTCATTGTGGCTTTCCTGGCCTTGGTTGTTGGGTACCTGGGCTTGCTGTTTATGAAGTCTTACGTGCAGGTACGCTGGCTGACGTGGGAAGTGCTGAATCCGCAGCTGCTGTGGCTCACCTTCCTGGGCTTCACGCTGGGAGTAGCCCTTTTGGCGGGCTTCTTACCGGCCCGGATTTTGGCCTCTTACCAGCCGGTACAGGTACTTAAAGGTACCTTGGCTCCGGTGAGTGTAGGAAAAGTCAATTTTCGCAAGGTACTTACGATTATCCAATTTGTGGTCGCACTGGCGCTTATGACTTTTACGGGTATCATGAACAGCCAGTTTGAATACATGGCTACCGACAATCAGAACTTCAACCGCAAGAATATCCTGAATATTCCGCTGGCAGCCGGGAGCGACTTCCGCTTGCTGGCCAACGAAATGAGCAAAGAAGCGAGCGTGGAGCGCGTGGGACTTACGTCAGCTCCTTTTAATGAAGCAGCCGGAAAAGGAGAGCTTCGTAAAGTGGGCCCGGCAGGCCAGGAGCAACCGGCCAAAGAAACGTATCTCTACGCCACGAATGCTCCTTTTATCGAAAATATGCAGCTGACGTTTGTGGCCGGTACCAACCTACCCCCGACGGCCGACACAACGGTGCATTTTGTGGTACTTAACGAAAAGGCGGTGAATTCGTTGGGCTGGAATAACCCTCAGGAGGTAGTGGGACAAACGCTTTTGCTGAACCAAACCGAAGTTCTGGTAGCCGGTGTAGTGAAAAACTTCTGCTTCATGCGCTACGAACTACCCGTCGCGCCATTGGTACTGGGCTATGATCCGAAAGAGATAAAGGTACTTTCGCTCCAAATTACCGACGGAGCCAACCAAGAGCACGTGACGGCATCGCTGGCTAATATCTGGAAGCGGTACCAGCCGCACGACTCCTTCGTGTATTCCTGGTACGAGGAGCAGCTCTACGACGATTATAGCCAGGGGGGCGACCGAAAACTAACCGGGCTCATGATCCTGATCGTGTTTGTTATTGCCAGCCTGGGGCTGCTCGGCATGGTGACTTACACCACCGAAAAAAGAACCAAGGAGGTCGGCGTCCGGAAAGTACTGGGGGCGAGCGTTGCCCAGATCATGGGCCTGTTGTCGGGTACTTTCGTAAAAATGATCCTCATTGCCGCGGCCATCGCGCTGCCGCTGGGGTACTTTCTGGGATCCCTTTTCCTGACTATTTTTACCTACCGGGCCAGCCTGGGCCCCGGAGTATTCCTGACCTGCCTGGGAAGCCTCCTGGCTATTGGCCTGCTGACCATTGGCCTCCAAACGTACAAGGCCGCCCTCACCAACCCCGCCGATACCCTGCGCTCGGAGTAAACGGAATGAAGGTACTTTTGCTAAAGTACCCCTTCCAGTACCTCCCACACGTTGTCGGCCACGAGGCGGTGGCCCTCGGCGGTGGGGTGGATACCGTCCTGGAGGTTGAGCCGGGCCTCGCCGCCTACGCCTTCCAGTAGGAAGGGGATCAGCGTGAGGTTATTCTTTTGGGCTAGCTCGGGGTAGAGGCGGCTAAACTCCTGGGTATAGGATTGGCCCAGGTTGGGCGGAATCTGCATCCCCGCCAGGACGATTTTCGTCTCGGGGTACTTGGCGCGTACTTTATCAATAATAGCCTGTAAATTTTTTCGGGTTTCCTCGAGCGGAATGCCGCGCAGGCCGTCGTTGCCGCCCAGCTCCAGCACAAAAACTGCCACCGGTTGCCGAAGTACCCAGTCGATGCGCCCGTTGCCCCCGGCGGAGGTTTCGCCGCTCACGCCCGCATTCACGACGGTATAGGGTAGTTTGAGCGAGTCGATGCGCGCCTGGATCAGGGCCGGAAAAGCTTCGCTGGGGTCGAGGCCGTAGCCCGCCGTGAGGCTATTGCCAAAGAACAAAATCGTTTTCTTGGTACTTGCCGAGGTACTTGTGTCGCGCGCGGAGGTACTGGAGGCTTCCTCGTTGGTAGAGGATTTATCGTTGTTACAGGCCAGGAGCATACCCAGCGCCAGGCTCAACCAGATCGATAGGTAGGTAGTTTTGGTTTTAAAATTCACAGCGGCTTGTTTTAAGATGATATTTTTTGAACCCTATGCGTTGCAAATGAGTTTGGTAGCTAGTTAACAATTTAGTGCGACTTTCGTACCAATCAGCCATAAAGTCTTTATTCCCGCAGTCATTCCCTCCCCATCAAGCATGAGCACCATTCTGCGTTTGCAGCAAGTCAGTAAGTCCTACCGGAGCGGTGGCCGGGATCTTCGGGTACTTGACGATATTACGTTTTCGGTAGAGGCGGGCTCTACCCTGGCCATTGTGGGGCCATCGGGTAGCGGCAAAACGACCCTGCTGGGCCTCTGCGCCGGGCTCGACCGCTCCACATCGGGGAGCGTAGAGCTGCACGATACCCGCCTGGACGAGCTCAACGAAGATCAACTGGCCGCCGTACGCAACCGCTACGTGGGGTTCATTTTTCAGAATTTTCAACTACTACCTACCCTTACGGCGCTGGAGAACGTAATGGTACCTTTGGAGCTGCGCCAGGAAAAAAATATCCGTCCGCGGGCCCTGGAGCTGCTCGACAAGGTAGGCCTGGCCGACCGCGGCCACCACTACCCGGCGCAGCTTAGCGGCGGCGAGCAGCAACGGGTGTCGCTGGCGCGGGCTTTTTCCAATCAGCCCCGCATTCTTTTTGCCGACGAACCTACCGGCAACCTCGACGCCGAAACGAGCGAAAAGGTGGTGAAGCTGCTCTTTGACCTCAACCGCGAGGCCGGTACTACGCTGGTGCTGGTGACGCACGATCTGGACCTGGCGGCCAAGACGCAGCGTATTCTCAACATGAAAGGCGGCAAGCTCATTTCCGATGAATCCTAAGGACGGCCTGAACTTCCGCTGGCTGCTGCGCATGGCCTGGCGCGACAGCCGCCGCAACCGGTCGCGGATGCTGCTGTTTGTGTCGTCGATGGTACTGGGCATTGCGGCGCTGGTGGCGATCTACGCCCTCGGCGACAACCTGCGGCAGAATATTGATGAGCAAGCCGCCAGCCTGCTCGGGGCTGACCTGCGCCTTTCGGGCAACCGCCCCGCGAGCCCCGCGCTTCAAAAGCGGCTCGACTCCCTGGCTAACCGCCGTTCGGAGGAGCGGAGCTTTGCCTCGATGATTTACTTTGTGCGGAGCGGAGGCTCACGCCTGGCCCAGATCCGCGCCCTGGCGGGCGAGTACCCCTACTACGGAGAGCTGGAGACCACCCCCGCTGCCGCCGGAAGTACCTTCCGGACCCGGCAGGAAGCGCTGGTAGACCAAACCCTCATGCTGCAGTACGAAGCGCAGGTGGGCGACTCCATCAAGGTAGGTGAGGTGACGTTCCGGATTGCCGGTATTTTGCAAAAAGCCCCCGGCCAGACGGGCCTCACCAGCACGGTGGCTCCCTCGGTGTACATCCCGATGCGCTACCTGGAGCCCACGGGCCTGCTGCAGAAGGGCAGCCGGATCAACTACCTCTACTACCTCCAGTTTGACCGGAAGGTAAATCTACCTGCCCTGCTCAAAACCCTGGAGCCCCGGCTCGACGCGGAAGACCTCAACTACTCCACCGTCGAAAGCCAAAAGGAAAGTACCGGTCGCTCATTTCGAGATCTGAGCCGTTTTCTGTCGCTGGTGGGCTTCATTGCGCTGCTGCTGGGATGCATTGGGGTAGCGAGTGCGATTCATATTTACGTGCGCGAAAAGCTCAATTCCATTGCTATTTTGCGTTGCCTGGGCGTAAAGGCGTCGCAGGCTTTTCTTATTTATCTTATTCAAATCACGGCGCTGGGGGCGATCGGTGCGCTGGTGGGCGCGCTGCTAGGTACTTTGCTCCAGCAGGTACTGCCCGTCATCATCCAGGATTTTTTGCCCATTACCCTCACTACCGGCATCTCTTGGTCGGCCGTGGGGCAGGGCGTAGGGCTGGGTATTCTGATTTCCGTTCTCTTTGCGCTACTGCCGCTGCTGTCCATCCGGGCCATTTCGCCGCTCTACGCTTTGCGGGTATCGTTTGAAAGTACCCGGCCGCGGCAAGGGCTGGCTCAGTGGGTTGTGTACGTACTTATCGTGCTTTTTGTGTATGGCTTTACCTACCTTCAGGTCAGGAGCCTGGCGCAGGCGGCTTTCTTTACGGTAGGGATTGGCGTTGCCTTTTTGGTCCTGACGGGCATCGGTACTTTGCTGATGCGGCTGGTGCGCCGCTTTTTTCCCGACGGCTGGAGCTACGTAGCCCGGCAGGGACTGGCCAACCTCTACCGACCCAACAACCAGACCACCCTGCTGATCGTGACCATCGGGCTGGGTACGGCCTTCATTTGTACCCTATTTTTTGTACAAACCATCCTCCTTACGCGGGTCACGCTCTCGACGAGCGGCCACCAGCCCAACCTCGTATTGTTCGATATTCAGGATAGTCAAAAAGAGGCCGTCCGGACGCTGGCCCAGCAATACGGCTTGCCCACCGAGCAGCTGGTACCTATTGTGAACATGCGCCTGGAGGCGGTCAATGGCGCTACGGCGGCCGTCGCCCGGCAAGACAGCGCCGTGTCGCGACGAATTTTTGGCCGCGAGTACCGGGTCACGTACCGCGATTCGCTCACAGCCTCGGAGCGGGTAGTGGAAGGTACCTGGGTTGGCACGGCCCCTGGCCCGGCCGGGGCGGTACCTGTTTCCCTGGAAGAAGGCTTCGCCCGGCGCAACCGCCTTAAACTGGGCGATACGCTCACTTTCAACGTACAGGGCGCGCAGGTACCTACGGTGATCCGAAGCCTGCGGGAGGTCGACTGGAACGAAGTACGTACCAATTTCCTGGTCGTGTTTCCCCAAGGGGTACTAGAAGAAGCGCCCCAGTTTCACGTGCTGCTCACGCGAGTACCTTCGGAAGCAGTATCGGCCCGTTTTCAACGGGCCATGGTGCAGCAGTTTCCGAACGTCTCGCTCATAGACCTGGGTCTGGTCCTTCGGGTGATTGACGAGCTCCTGGAAAAGATCGGCTTCGTGATCCGGTTTATGGCGGGGCTCAGCATCCTGACGGGCCTGGTGGTGCTGGTGGCGTCGGTACTGATCAGCAAGTACCAGCGCTTGCAGGAGAGCGTGCTGCTACGCACGCTGGGCGCGAGCCGCCGCCAGATTTTCGCCATCACGGCTCTGGAGTACTTTTTCCTGGGATCGCTGGCGGCCCTTACGGGTATTTTGGTGGCCTTGGTGAGTAGCTGGCTTTTAGCCCGTTATAGTTTTGAAACTACCTTCACGCCCGCGTTGCTACCGGTGTTGGCGGTCTTTGGGTTGGTCTCGCTGCTGACGGTCGTGGTGGGGCTGGTCAATAGCCGGGGGGTACTTTCGCGACCTCCATTGGAGGTACTTCGGCAGGATACGTAAAAATATTTTTAGGTGTAGTTACATTTATATACTTAACATTCAAAAATGTATATATCTTTCGGGTTATAATGTAACCACTACTGAATGGGTGAAATGAACAATATAGGTACCTAAGTTGTAAAAGAATGACGAAGATCATAGGTAGTATCAAACATAGATCACCAGAAGCCGGTAGGGTAAATTGAAGCCTATGCCTTTATTTTACAATTAGAATTTTTTTAAAATTTTAAGTAAAAATTGGATTAAATAAATTCGTTTACTAACATCGTCCCCACATGCCTATGCACTATTGAGTACCCTATTTTTTTAACCCACAATTAATCTCAACGTTCATTGTATGAAAAAATCTTTCCTCCTCGGATCGCTCCTATTGATGGGGGCGGGCCTATTGCCCCTACGGGCCCAAAACTGCGGCTGCACCCGTACGATTTCGGCCAGCGGTATTTACAACAACCAGCAAATGCAGGTACAACCCGGCGAGGTAGTTTGTATCCAGGCAGGTACTTACAGTCTGCTACGCTTCCTTAATTTTCAGGGCACGGCTTCGCAGCCCATTACGTTCAAAAACTGCGGCGGGGCCGTTACGATTGCGCACAATACTTACTACAGCGCGCTCGATTTCCAAAACTCCAAGTACATTCGTGTAACGGGTACCGGTAGCGCCGATCCCTACGGCATCCGGATTACGGCTACGGGTGGCCCGGCGAGTGGGGTTTCGGTAGGTGCTTTAAGTACCAACGTGGAGCTAGACCACCTCGAAGTGAGCGGTACGGGCTTCGCGGGCATCATGGTCAAGACCGATCCCAACTGCGACTCACTGACCTGGCGGAGCAACTTTGTCATGAACGACGTCAAAGTACACCACAACTACATCCACCATACGGGTGGTGAGGGGCTGTACATTGGAAACACGTCTTACGACGGATTTACGATCAATTGTAACGGGCAAAGCAGGGTAGTATACCCGCATTTAATCTATGGCCTGAAGGTATACGAAAACCGGGTTGATAGTACGGGTGCCGATGGCATTCAAGTGGCCTGTACGCCCGATGCGGAAGTATATAATAATGTGGTAACGAATTTCGGGCGAGATCCTTTTGCGCAGTTTCAAGACAATGGGATTCAAGTTGGCGGAGGTGCCGGAGGGGTGTGTTATAGTAATTTGGTTATTAATGGGCCAGGAAATGGGTTTTCAATGCCGGGCTATCAGGGAGGCTTGCGTATAATCAATAACGTAATAGCTTCGGTGGGCGGAATGGGTATCTTTGCCGATGACCGCACCGTACCCGCGCAGGGCTCTACCCTGTTGCTTGCCCACAATACCATCGTGACCTCAGGGCTGGAGTCGATCCGGCTGTATGGTACCCGCACAAACAAGAAAGTATATAATAATCTGCTGGTTGCGCCTCAGAACAATGCGTACATTGGCCACATGAGCGGGGCTACTTCCGACGACCAGGGCAACCGCAAGCTAAGTACCGTAGCGGCGGCCCAGTTTGTGAATAGCTCCACGCGCGACTACCACCTTACCGTCAATTCGCCCGCCGTCAATGCGGGTATCAACGTAAGTACCTGGAATATTACGAAGGACTTTGACGGCAACACGCGGCCCCTGGGCGGTAAGTACGATGCGGGCGCGTACGAGTCTTTTCTGAACCCGCCGGTATTTAGCCCCGTCGCCAGCCAGTCCGTGCCCAATAACAGCACAAGTACCTTCAACATCATCGCGACCGATCCCGACGGGGACTCACTGACCCTTACGACCTACAATGTACCTAGTTTTGTGACCTTCCAAACCGGGGATACGATTGTGGTTACGGCGGCACCCCAAGGCAACGTCGGGAACTACACCTTCTCGCTGGTGGTGACCGATCCGACGGGCGGGAAGGATAGCATTGCCGTGCAACTGCAGGTCTACGCAGTACCGCCTTCTACTCCTACGCTCATGTTCCGGGTCAATGCCGGTGGCCCCGAGATCAGCGACACGGGCATGAACTGGAGCGCCGACACGCAGACGACCCCCTCCATCTATACCAACGTGGCACAGGCAGCTAGCGTACCGGGAGTAACGGTGGTAAGTACCAATACCACGGGAGCACCGACGGCCATTTTTGAGACTTTTCGGCGCGATAGCCAGGGCGGAGGCGATATGATTTGGAACTTCCCTGTGTACCAAGGTACCTACTGGTACGAGGTGAATCTGTTTTTTAATGAAAGTGTAAGCGGCAGCCAACGGTTATTCCACATGTCGCTGGAAGGAAGCTCGATAGCGCAGAACTTCGAGATCCGGGCGGAAGCCGGGCTCAGAAACGCCCTCAAAAAAACCTACCTGGTGCAGGTGTCGGATGGGTTCCTGACGTTGCAGTTTGGTCGTAGCCTTAATGACCCCATGATACTCGGTATTGAGATCAAATCGCTTGGAAGTACCCCGCCCAACGCCCGGATGGGAGCCGAAGTAGCCTACCTACCGGCGGCAACGCCAGCCAAGGAGTGGATCTGCTACCCGAACCCGGCCCGGGACGAAATCACGATCGAAGGGCCATTGGCAGATTTAAGTGCTGGCCAGGCGGTGGAGTTTGTGCTGCGCGATTTGAACGGTAAAACCATAAGCCGTACGTCAACGACCCAGGCTTCCGAAAAACTACCCCTTACCGACATAACGCCGGGCTTGTACCTGCTGAACATCGTGACGCGCGAGGGGACGGTGGTGAAGAAGATCGTGAAGCAGTAAAAGAAAGTACCTCGCTTAGAAAACGAAAAAGGCTTGCCGTATAACGGCAAGCCTTTTTTACTAGGATAACATTTACTTTTTTAATAAAGCTCTTTTAGTATAATATCATTTGCCGCGAGGGCGTCCGCCGCCGCCGCCACCACCAGGAGCGCCACCTGGGGCGGCCTGAGGCTGGGCACCATCGCCACCACCATCGCCACCACTTTTCACGTCGTCGTTGTTGATACTCTTGCGGCGGCGTGGCTGATCGTTGAAAGACATTTTACCAATTTTGTAGGAGAAGTTCACCCGGACCCCACGGTTGTAAAGGGCGTTGACCGAACTCTGCGTAAACGTAGGGGTACTTAGCTCGGTGCGTAGCTTGAAGGTATTGGCCAGGAAGTTCTCCGTCGATAGACCAAAACTACCCCGCTTCTCGTTGAAATCTTTCTTGAAGCCCAGGCTGTAGATGCCAAAGCCAGTTTGGTACCCTTGCAGCTGTACTTCCCGACCCCGCATGAAGCCAAAACCCTGGATACCCCAGCCGTTTTTGAGCGTGAGGTTGGTGAACAGGCGTCCGCTCAGCACCAGTCCCTCGTTAGAAGCACCCAGCGCAGCGGCGTTAGAGCCGGAGCTGTTGTTATTGATGATGGCGTAGTAGCTATCGACCCCACCGCCCAACTGCCATATGCTAAAGAGCGTAATGTTACCGAAGATATTGACGCCGTAGTTTTGTTTTTGACCAATGTTGCCGTAGGTAGTCCGGATCACGCCGCCTTCCAGGGTTTCCCGGATGTTCTCGATGGAGTTGTTGGTATTACGGGCAAAGGCCGAGAAATTCAGGTAAATCGACTTCTTGAACCAGCTGGTACTTAGCTCAAACTGGTCGGTCAGCTCGGGACGCAGGTTGGGATTCCCCACCGTGATGTTCTGCGGGTTAGCGTCGTTGATGTTGGGGTTTAGGAATTGAATACCGGGGCGTTGCAGGCGGCGGTTGTAGGCCGCCTTGACGGTACGTCCGCCTTTGAGCGTTTTGGACACGTTCAGGCTGGGTACCAGGTTGTGGTAGTTGGGAATATCCAGCCGGGTGTCGCCCTGCTCTACGCCGCTGATGTCGGTGTACTCGTAGCGGGTACCCAGTTTGAACGAGTACTTGTTCTTGGTCGTCAGGGTATAGGAGAAGTAAGCGGCGCCTACGTTCTGGTCGTAGTTGAGGCTCCCGATGCGGTCGGGGCGTAGCTGGCTGGTGAAGTTAAAGTCACTTTTTACCTGCCGCATGATGCCTTTTCCACCCATCTCTACCAGCTGGTTTTTCTTGATGGGGCTCTGGTAGTTGATCTCAACGGTACTTTCCTGGTTGTAGCTGCTGTTCCGGTTGAACTCCCGGTCGAGCAGTGACCCCGTGCCAAAGCCCCCGTTATGGATGCTCGCGTCGAAGTCGTTGGTTCGGTTGTTGCGACTGAAAAGTGTCAGGATGCTCAGCTCCTGCTGGGGTTTCTTAAGGGTTTTGGTATAATCAACGTTGATGTCGACGGTACCTGACAGATCCTTGCTATCCACCGACCGGAAGGTTGAGTTGATGCTATTCGGGAAGGTCTGAAGGGTTTTGATATTCTGGTCCGTGAACTGGTTGCGGGTACCGTAGCGCACGCTGGCCGTCAGGAAGGTATTTTTGTCAATGTCATAATCCCAGCCCAGCGTATAGCGACCAAAAGCCCCTTGGTTCATGGAAGAAGAATTTTGCTGGATCGAAAAAGGATTGGCAGCTCCGGCTACGCTGCGCTGAATGCTCTCGCCTTCCCCTTTTACGTTGTAGTTGGCGCGGCCAAAACCACCCAGGGTAAAGCCCATTTTCCCAACGCGGTAGCTACCGTTCAGGCCCAGGTTGGCGCCCCGGTTCCCCACGCCGCTGTTGATGTCGAGCGTAAGTCCTTGCAGGGTGTTTTTCTTGGTAATGATGTTGATGATCCCACCGGTACCTTCGGCGTCGTAGCGGGCCGAGGGCGAGGTGATTACCTCCACGGTTTTGATCATGTCGGCGGGGATTTGCCGCAGGGCGTCGCCCACGCTGCTGGCGATGATCGTCGAAGGTTTGTTATTGATCAGTACCCGTACGTTAGAACTACCCCGGAGTGATACGTTTCCGTCGAGGTCCACGGTGAGCATGGGTACTTTCCGCATCACGTCGGTGGCGTCGCCCCCGCGGCTGGTTACGTCTTTTTCGGCGTTAAAGACCAGCCGGTCCACGCGCTCTTCGATGAGCTCGGTCTGGCCTACTACGTTTACTTCCTGCAGCTGAACGATGTCCGGAGCCAGGGTTACGCTGCCCAGGTCGATGTTGTCCCGGCGGCCAATTTCGATGTCTTTGTCAAATGACTTGTAGCCAATGAAGGAGAATTTAAGCTGGTACTTGCCCGCCGCAATGCCTTTTATTTCAAATTTACCTTTATCGTCGGTGGTGGTACCGTCAATAGGCTGATTGGTTTTGGGATTCCATAAACCCACTACCGCAAATTCGACGGGTTGTTTGGAAACGGAGTCGATCAAGACGCCACTGATTTTGCTGTTTCCTTTAGAAACATCGTCGGAAGTACCTGGAATGACCGTTGGCTGTGGTTGTCCGCCCGGAAAACCGGGTACCTGGGCGTAAGCCGTAGCAGTAAGTGCGAAACTAATGGCTAATAGAATGGAAAACTTATTCATGGAATGTTATAGGACTTGATTTGAATACCTGCCTACAAAATAACAAACACTTGCAGGTACCTAAAAAATGCAATAGATAGAGAGTAGGCGAACACCGACCAACGTACGTTTTCAACCGATGATTCTATTTTTAAGTACTTCTGAGGATCATGGGGGGTACCTATGGACTGAAACCCCCGTTCGATCGGCGTTTTCGGGGCAACGGTCGACTCTCTAGAGGTATTGCCAAAAGTACTATGTATGATTGTGAAGATTTTTGCGTATACTAGCCTAGTAGAAGAAAGTAAACTTATCATGATCTCCCTCTCACCACGTCGTTACGTCACCATCCTTACTCACGTACTCATCTGGAGCTTGTTGGGGATTTTCTTACTATTGTGGCAACCTCTGACCTGGAATGTAATACTGCCAACCCAGTTCTGGATCAAGCAGGCCTTTTTGTTTAGCCTGCTGGTGGCTATTTTTTACATCAATGCGTTATTCGGCGTACCTCGGTTGTTGCTCCGTAACCGCATCGCCTGGTTTGTGGTACTCAACCTGCTGTCGGTGCTGCTGGTGTCGTTTCTGGTGCAGCGCCTGGAGGTGTTCATCAACATGCGCGAGTACATGGAGCGGGCTTATCGGGCCGCCCGGGAAGCGGGGGGCGTCATGAAGCGCGAAGACTGGCTCGACTACTTTTCGCTCATGACGGCCCTGATGGTACTGGGCATTAGTACCAGCCTCACGGCCGTGCAAAACTGGCAGAAGGATATGCTGCTGCGCCAAACCCTCGAGCGCGAAAAGATCAACTCCGAATTGTCATTCCTGAAGGCGCAGATCAACCCACATTTTTTCTTCAATACCCTCAACAACATCTACGCCCTCACGGTGGTAGACGTGGAGGCGGCCCGGGAGTCGTTGCACAACCTGTCGCGTATGATGCGCTACGTCCTTTACGAAACCCAGCAGGAAAAAGTGATGCTGAGCCACGAGATCGACTTCGTGCAGGACTATATCAAGCTTATGAAGCTCCGGCTGACCGAAAAAGTAGTGGTACAGTTTGAGGCCCCTACTCCGCTCAGTGACGTACCCATTGCCCCCATGCTGCTGTTGCCTTTCATCGAGAATGCCTTCAAGCACGGCGTAAGTGCCGTGCAGGCGAGCCACATTGTGATCGTGGTGCGTCAGCAGGGCAATCTGCTGCAGCTGGAAGTACGTAATACGCTCTTTAACGATAAAAAAGTTACCTTGGACGAAAGCAACGGGATCGGGCTGGTGAACACCCGCCGCCGGTTGGATCTGCTCTATCCTAGTCGGTATACCCTCGAAGCCGGAGAGAAGGGCAGTGAGTACGTGGTCAATCTTAAATTGAACGTAACATGATCCTGAACTGCATTGCGGTGGATGATGAGCCCCTGGCGCTGGGCTTGGTCTGCGCCTTTATTGAAAAAACGCCCTTCCTGCGCCTGGTGGGCCGCTACGCCAGTGCCGTGGAGGCCCTTCAGGCGCTTCATCAGGAGCAAGTCGACTTGATTTTTCTGGATATTCAAATGCCCGACCTAACGGGCATCGAGCTGGCCCGGGTGCTGGACAACGCCGCCGAAAAAAGCCCCCGGATTATATTTACCACGGCTTTCAATCACTTCGCGCTGGAGGGGTTTCGGGTCGATGCGCTAGACTACCTGCTTAAGCCTTTCAACTACGAAGAATTTCTGCGGGCCGCTACCAAAGGGAAGGCGTACTTCGAGCTGGTACATCGGGCGGCACCCGCCGCGGCCGACCCTAAGGAAGAGTATCTATTCCTGAAAGTAGAGTACCAGCTGGTGCGCGTGGCCTTTGCGGATATTTTGTACATCGAAGGGTTAAAGGACTACGTAAAAGTGCACCTTAAAAGCGATCAGAAGCCGGTGCTTTCGCTCACCAGCTTGAAAGCCCTGGAAGAAAAACTACCCACCACTCACTTCATGCGCGTCCACCGCTCCTTTATCGTGAACCTGGATAAAATCGCCGCCGTAACCCGCAACAGCATTCAGATCGACCACTCCACCATCCCCGTGAGCGACCAATACAAGGAGACCTTCAATGAATACCTGAGCCGCTGGATGTAAAGCTTAGTAGCAGAGGGCATAGGGGTAAGGGCATAGGGTGGCCCGGAGGAACGCTTGACATTAAAGTACCTTAGAAACAAAAAGTACCCTCTCGATGGCCGAGAGGGTACTTTTTGTTTACAGGGATAGGTACCTATCCCTACCGTACCGTGATGTTGGCGCGCCGGGCGTTAGTCAGGTCGTTGGTCGTAACTACCTCCACCCCCAGGTTGATCACCGTGCCCGCACTGACGCTCGGTACCGTGTAGGTAAAGCTATCTTCGTAGGAATTGTCCCGGTTAAAACCACTGACTGGCTTGGTACTTACGGTCGTTGTGGCGTTGCTCAGCGTTTGGACGAGCCGGAGCTCTTTCACTTCGATGTTTTCGGAGTAGTACCTGAAATTCACCGTGATCTGGCTCCCAGCGGTAGGCTGGGCCTGGGAGAAGGTAAGTACCGGAATGGTGGCCACGGGCCCCAGGATTTCATAGCCCTCGTCATATTCATTGAAGCAGGCGCTCAGGCTCACCAGCAGCGCCATCAGAAGGAGCGAAAGTTGTTTTTTCATAGAGTTCAATGCTTTTATATTCAGTTGAATAAAATCTAAAAAAGTACCTGTAAAGCCACGCCTAGCGGTCCCAGAACACCCGGGCCGTCAGGGAAGTCTCGGGGATATTGGCGCTGTTGTTGTCGAGCTCCGACGGCGGATACAGGAACCGACGCGGGAAAACGCCGTTGGTGACGTTGGTGGTGGGCGGGTTGAGATTGGGAATACCACTCACGGTACCGGCCGCTCCGGCGGGGATACTCCGACGCCAGTCGGCCCAGGCTTCGGTTTGCAGGAACAGCGCAATGTACTTTTCGGTAAAGAGTTTTTGAAGACCGTTTTGCTGAATTGTTTCGGCCGTTTCGCTGGCGTACCGGGCCTCGTAGGCGGGTTGGGCGGAGCCCGTTACCCGTAAGAGCGAGGCCTTCACGGCCGCGTTGTAGGCGGTGGCGGCTTGGGCAAACTGGTTGAGCCGGAGGTGGGCCTCAGCTTCAATGAACTTCACCTCGGCGTACGTAACGATGTTGGTAGGAGCATCGGCCGAAAAAATGTAGGGACCAACCTGCGAAGCGCCGCTGGCCATGGGGCTCCCGGCGGGGGTACCTACGAAGTTACCGGCGGCGTTGGGGCGTACGTAAAAGGGCAGGCGCGGGTCGTTGACACCCGGTGCTACGCGGTCGCGCAGGAGGTCGATGAAGAAGGTACTTACCGAAATGTTGTTTTGCCCGAAGGTATTTTGCAGGAAACCAAACCACGGCCCTCCGGCGTCGGGCGTGGTCCCAAACGACACCTTCATTTCTTCGGCGTTCGACACGAAAGTACCCGCGTTGATGGCCGCCAGTGCCTGCTGGGCCGAACCGTTAGGGTCGATCTTGCTCAGGTGGTTATGGTAGCGGGCTTTCAGTGCATTAGCCGACTTGATCCAGCGGGGGCGGGAGTTGTTGCGCCAGTTGGTCTCGTTGGTAGCCGGAAACACCAGGTCGTTGTTAGACGGCGAGAAGGAGCTGGTGGCGTTCAGGTCTTCGATGCCGCTGTCGAGCAGGCGAAATACCTCCTGGTACAGGGCCTCGCCGCGGTCGTAGGTAGGCCGGGCCACGTTGGCCAGGTCCAGGGCGGTAGAGTAGGGTACGTCGCCCCAGAGGTCTACCAGGTACCCTAGCAGCATGGCGGTCTGGATCTTGGCAATGCCCCGGTAGTGCGTTGAGCCGTTTTCGGTGGCTTTTTCCATGATGGTTTTGAGGTCCATCAGCGCCCCGGCGTAAAAATGGTTGTTCCAGGTACTTTGAAAGTTGGTAGGCAAGTAGGCGTAGGTACTTACGTTGTACTGCACGTTGAGGGTACCGGTCATTTGCTGGATCAGCGAGCTGGCCGTTTGGGCACTGAAATCGGAGATGGCCCAGACCATGTTGGCTTGCGCTACGGGCAGAATCACGTTCACCTGTACGTCGGTAGCGGCGTTGGGGTTGACGTTGGCCTGCTGGAGATCACAGCCCGACAGCAGAAAAAGGCATGCTCCCAGCCAGGCCGCCAGGTACTTGTTTTTTATAGTATTCATAAGGATCGTCAAATACAAAAAGTGTAAAAATTAAAGACCTAAGCTCAGATTGATACCCACGCTGCGGGTCGTGGGGGTACCGAAGGCATCCACGCCGAAGGAAGTGTTGGGCCCGGCCAAGTTCGTTTCCGGATCTACGCCCGAGTAGCCCGTAAATAGGAGCAAGTTCCGGCCGTAGGCGCTGATGTTGAGCGAGCGTAGCTTCAGTTTGCTCACCACCGTTGCCGGTAGCGCGTAGGTAAGCGTTACGTCGCGCAGCCGTACCCAGGAACCGTCCTCAATGAACCGCTCGGCGATGTCCCGGTTGCCGGTATTGTTATTATAGTAGGTCTCATCGTCAATCACCACGGGTGTGGTATTCACCGTGCCGTCGGCTTTTACGCCTTTAAAAATGACCCGGTGGCCGCGGTCGTAGGTGAAGTCGGCTACACCCTGGGCACGCATCCAGTTGCTGGTCACGTTGGCTACGTCGCCGCCCTGGCGGATGTCCCAGAGGAAGGTCAGCGATAGGTTTCTATAGGAGAAGTTGTTGCGCAGCCCCAGCAGGAAGTTAGGCGTAGGATCACCCAGCTTCACGTCGCCCGAGGGATTGTCGGCCGTGATGGGGTTCCGCACCGGGAAGCCTTGGTTAGAGATGATCACGTTGCCGTTGGCATCGCGCTGGAAGCCCGTGCCGTAGAATACGCTATAGGGCTCCCCTTCCTTCACCAGCGGGCGCAGGTTTCCGAAGCCGTCCAGTGGAATGCGGTCAACCGGTAGTTCGAGCACTACGTTACGATTGCGCGTAAAGTTGGCGATTAGGTCCCACTTGAAATCGTTGATCTGCACCGGCGTGGCATTCAGGATGACCTCCCAGCCCTGGTTCTGGATGGTACCGGCGTTGATGCGCTGGTTGGTGTAGCCGGTACTGCCGGGCACGGATACCGAAATGATCTGGTCTACGTTGCGGGCGCGGTAGTAGGTTGCATCCACGCTCAGGCGGTTGTTGAAGAAGCGCAGCTCGGTACCTACTTCGATGGTTTTGTTCCGCTCCGGCCTCAGGTTAGGATTGCCGGCCAGGTTGGAAAGCTCGACGCCCCCCACGCCCGAAGGCAGCGGGAATACCAGCGAACCACCCCAGACTCCCGCGATGGAGCCGCGGTTGTAGAAAGTCTGATCCGAGAAAACGGGAGCATCCCGGCCCGCTTCCGAGTAGGAGGCCCGAATCTTGCCAAAGCTGAAGAGACCCTGGTTGATGCCCAAGGCTTCGGTGAAAATAAAGCCTGTCCCCACCGAGCCGTAGAAGAAGGAGTTGTTGGGCGGCAGCAGGGTAGAGGTCCACTCGTTCCGGCCGTTCAGCTCTAGGAAGAGGTAGTTTTTGTAGTCGATCGAGGCCCGCGAAAAGAGCGCGGCCGTTTTCTTGGCAAACTGATTCTGGATCTGGACCAGGTTGCTCTGGGCGTTGGCGATGTTATAAAGCCCCGGAATGGCCAGGCTCCGGCCGTCGAAGTACTGCCGCGAGCCCGCCTGGCTGTAGTAGTTTTGCCCCACCATCAGCGATACGTTAAAATCGCTAAGTTGCTTGGTGGCCGTCACGATGAAGTCGGAGTTGATGATCCGGTCGGTGTAGGTATCTTCCTGTACGCGTCCGCCGGGCAGGGCGTCACCCCCAAAACTACCCACGGCCCACTGCTGGCGGCGCTTGTCGGTGGAGGCGTCGGTCCCGATCCGGTACATCACGTTCAGCCAGGAGGTAGGGTCGTAGTTGGCCTGCAAGTACCCCAGGATGCGGTTTACCTCGTCCTTGTAGGGGTTGTTGTTGATGGTCCAGTAAGGGTTGTCGGGAGAGTTGGTCCGGAAGGCCCGCTGCGTCCCGTTGGGAAGTACGTACCCCAGGGAGTTATCGAAGCTGGGTGGCGTGCGGATGGTACCTTGCACCACGTCGGCGAAGTTATCGCCGCGCCCAAAGCGCGTGCTGTTGCTGTACACGTAGGTAGCCGAGCCCGCCACGCGCAGCTTACTGCTCAGCGACGATTCGCCCGTGAGCTTGAAGGTACTTCGGTTGTACTGGTTGGAGGGGATGATCCCGCTCTGGCGGTAATCACCCACGGAGAAGTACACCGAGCTGTTTTTATTGCCAGTCGAGACGTTGAAGTTGTTGTCGAAGGTAAGCCCCGTTTGGTAAAAAACATCCTGGTTGTTGACGGGCGTCAGCCGGGCATCGGCGACGGCGCTAGGGTGGTTCATGTCCACCAGAAAACCCCGGGCGTCGGCCGGATTGTTGGAGGAGCCGTCGTAGCGAAGGGTAGTGAGCGGAGGCCCGAAGTGTCCAAAAGTACCGGTGGCATATACGCCGCGGTCACCCTGGGCGTAACGCATTTGGGCCGGGAAGTTGCGCATGATGCGGTCGGCGGAGGTATTGGACGAAAAATTGACCGACACGTTTTGTACCTCGGAACGCGAGCCTTTTTTGGTAGTAATAATCACCACCCCACTGGCCGCCTGGATGCCGTACAGCGCCGTAGCCGCCGGGCCTTTCAGTACGTTCACCGACTCGATGTCGTTGGGGTTGATGTCGATGGCGCGGTTGGGTACATCCACGCTGGAAGAGCGGCTGGTGGTCCGGAAGCTGTTGTTGATGGGAATCCCATCGACCACAAACAGCGGCTGGTTTTCACCGCTGATGGACGACATCCCCCGAATCACGATGCTGGAAGCCGCCCCGGCCGACCCGCCCTGCCGGGTGATCTGCACGCCCGCTACCTTGGCGTTGAGGGCGTCCAGTAGGTTAGGCTCGCGCGAGAGGGCCAGGTCCCGGCTTTTGACTTCCTGCGTGGCCGATACCAGCGCCCGTTTTTCCTGCGTAATCCCAAAGGCTGTCACCACGACTTCTTCGAGCTGGCTCACGTCGGTTTCCAGCGCTACGTTGATGACGGTTTGGTTATTGACCGTAACCCGTTGAGCCAGGTACCCTATGAATGAAAACGAAAGTACCGTGTTGCCCGCCGAAACCGACAGGGAGTAGTTTCCTTCGGCATCGGTTGTGGTGCCGGTGTTGGTTCCCTGAACAACCACGCTCACGCCCGGCAGGGCCGATCCGTTTTCCTGAGCGGTTACTTTTCCCCGCACCGTGACGGACTGAGCCCGTAGCTGCGCCGTCGAAAAGCAAAGGAAAAGGAGTAAGAGATGAATCGTAAAATGTTTGGTCATGTAGTTGAGAAGTTTAAAAATTTAGGTTAAACAGATAGAAATAGAATACGTGAAATACGGGTGAAATGCAGAGCCAGCTGCCGGAGTGGTAAGACTCGGGCCGCTCCAACGGTATAGCAGGATCGGTACGTATGTTTATCAGAAACCAGACGCCGCGACCGCTCAAAGTACCTTCCGGAAATTGTATGACCGGAAGCAAGTAAGGAGGAGTAGAAAAGCAAGTATAGAACGGTATGGGTGGACAGCCTTTGCCTCCGCTTTATGGCGGCGGAACAGAATAACGTTGCAAAAAAAAGATTTTATGTGAATTTGGCAAATAAGCGGTCGTTTTTTATCTGATCCTGGCACAAAACAGACCAGATCCAGAAGATTTACCACGGACTAAGGCTTCTGGATCTGGCGGTAAGCGTAGCCAGGTACCTACCCCTTCAGCTCTTCCTTCAAAAACTTGCCCGTGTAGCTGCCTGCCGTTTTGGCCACTTTTTCGGGGGTACCTTCGGCCACAATCTGGCCGCCCAGGGTACCTCCTTCGGGGCCCACATCCACCACGTGGTCGGCGGCTTTCACCATGTCGAGGTTGTACCTTTTTTATATCCGCTGGCGCGCAGTACTCCTATAATCGGTTGGTATTTCTTATTTTTGAAAAATACCTCACCCACAGCACTATGCAACTTAACGAACTGGGCCTACTGGCCCAAAACCTCCTCACTTACGTACAGCAAACCAACGTGACCGACATGACCGGAGTGCTGGCTGGGGGCATACTGGGCAACCGCATCGATGCCGTGCGCGGAATGGCGGGGAACAAGCTCTGGCAAACCGGAAAAAGCTGGTATCAGAAAAACGTGGCGGACCTGGACGTACCGGTGAATGCCACCCTGCAACGGGCCATCCGGCGCTCGTACCTGAGCTCACTGGTACAAACCTGTGACGAGAGCATTGTCTTCATTCAAACCCTGGACAATGGTGGCGAGCACCTGGCCACCCAGCGTACCCGCCTACAAGGCCTGTATCACAAACTCCAACGCACACTACCTACCCTGTGCCGCTTCCCCCTGAGCGATACGGACTACCAGATCCGGCTTATCGAAATTATCCGCAACAAATTATCTGCTGAGATAGAGAGGGTAGATACCCAGCAAACGCTACCCGACAACCCCGCCGATAAGGTATTTGATCAACTCGTATTGTGGGACTACACGCATGAGCTAAGCGAACGGCAATTGCTGTTGCAAGATGAGGTACACCGCTTTGTGCTGGATGAGCTGCGCACCGTCCGTGGACTGGAGGTACCCGAGGCGCTGGAAGCTTTGCTATGCCTGGGTTGGATGCAGGGGGACCACCATCAGACTTTTTTTGAATTGATGTGCCGCAATTTCTCCGAAGAAATTAAACACGTAGAAGGCGTAAGCGAGATATTCAACGCCAAACTGCTGGCCATGCTGAAAGAGCAGATGGCCGAGGTATTGGAGGGAGTAAAAGCTACTCAAGCGGGGATAGAGCGCATGGAAGGCCGGTTGACTATCCTGCCCACGGAGGTAGCCAATGAAGTAGTAGCCCGGATTTCGACCCTTAATTTTGATATTTATGAAACGCACCGCCAGCTAAGTGCTCAACTCAGCCAACTGAACGAAGAATTTGCGGAAGTAAGCCAGAAAAAAGAAAAGCACGAACAAAAATTAGCGACCGTGGAGGATGAAGAAGTGCGGGAATTACTCACGGGTACCTTGCAGGACCTGACCACGAAACTCCTGACATTGAGCCAACAGCGCAATAAACTAGAAAGGGAGCTCACCGTATTTGAAGAAAACGTACGTACCCTGGCGTTGCGTTTATACAGCGACAGTGCCCCCGCTAGCCCCCGACTGCACGAAGCCAGAAGGCTATTTGAGCAAGGCGACCTGGAAGGGGCCAACCGGGCCTTGAACCCCGATGAGCTGGAAAGGGATAAAGCCTTGCTGGAAAAGGCAGAAGCTTTTCTGACCCAGAAAAAACAGACCCTGGCCCAAGAGTACCTGACCAAAGCCCAATTGATTGCTTTGGATAAAGACAACCTGAACTGGTTTACCGAGGCCTGCTACTACTATACCGAAGCCGTAGCGATCTGGGAAAACTATGATAGTTGTTTTTCGGCGGCCTATTTTTTGGCGGAGCATAATCAGCATAGGCAGGCCATTCATTACTATGAATTGATGCTGAAGTACGCCGCGGATGACGCTCAAAAGGCTATCGTATTGAACAACCTGGCGGTTTTGCATAAAAACACGCAGCAGCTCAAGCAGGCCGAGGAGGAGTACAGCGAGGCGCTGGATATCTACCGAAGCCTGGCGCAGGAGAATCCCCAGGCTTACCTGCCCGCTGTGGCCACGACGCTGAACAACCTGGCGATTTTGCATTCTGACACACAGCAGCTCAAGCAGGCCGAGGAGGAGTACAGCGAGGCGCTGGATATCTACCGAAGCCTGGCGCAGGAGAATCCCCAGGCTTACCTGCCCGCTGTGGCCACGACGCTGAACAACCTGGCGGTTTTGCATTCTGACACACAGCAGCTCAAGCAGGCCGAGGAGGAGTACAGCGAGGCGCTGGATATCCGTAGAAGCCTGGCGCAGGAGAATCCCCAGGCTTACCTGCCCGCTGTGGCCACGACGCTGAACAACCTGGCGATTTTGCATTCTGACACACAGCAGCTCAAGCAGGCCGAGGAGGAGTACAGCGAGGCGCTGGATATCTACCGAAGCCTGGCGCAGGAGAATCCCCAGGCTTACCTGCCCGCTGTGGCCACGACGCTGAACAACCTGGCGATTTTGCATTCTGACACGCAGCAGCTCAAGCAGGCCGAAGAGGAGTACAGCGAGGCGCTGGATATCCGTAGAAGCCTGGCGCAGGAGAATCCCTTGGCTTTTCAATTAGACCTTGCTAGAACACTTATTAGTTTGGGACTATTTTATCAGAACACTTTACCGAATAAAGAAAAGTCGCTGGACTACGCAGGTCAAGCTTATATGAATGCCGAGCCGTATACTGCCGAAGTACCCCTAGCCCGCCAAATCTGTGATATGGCTATGGGGGTCTGGCAAAAATGGGGAGAAGATTTGCTCCGGCACCTGGAAGGCGGGTAGGAGGACTAAATTTCCCCTACCCCTTCAGCTCTTCCTTCAAAAATTTCCCTGTGTAGCTACCCGCGGTTTTGGCTACTTTCTCGGGGGTACTTTCGGCCACGATCTGGCCGCCCAGGGTACCTCCTTCGGGGCCCACGTCCACCACGTTGTCGGTGGCTTTCACCATGTCGAGGTTGTGCTCGATGATCAGTGCCTTGTTTCTATGATCCGCAAGCTCCCTTTTGGCTATTTTCAGGCAGGAATCAAAAAGCTAACGGGTATGCGGAGCCCTTTGCTACGGTAAGTTCTTGCTTGTAATTCAGCACTTTAGATACTTTGGTCTTGTCGCCTATGAAAGGAATGAGGTCGAGTTGTTTGAGGTTATCCTGCTCCATTTTATATTTTAAAAAAGCAATGGGATCGCTGGGCTGCATCGGGACGTGAAGGGCTTCGTAGGCTTCTACCAGGGTGGCTAGCATATCCATCTCCTGTTCTTCGGCGGGTGTTTTCGTAGGATTTTCCATTAACTCCCACACCCGGCTCAGCGCCATTTTATAGTGTTTTTCGCTTTGCAGGTTATCCATTGTATTTGATTTGAGTCACGTTGATTCGATCATATTCTTTATGGGTACCTATCCAGATAATGAAAACCAGCTGGTACTTGTAGTCAATTTTTGTAATGTAAAGTTGCTACTATCGCAACTTCTTTGAATATTATATAGCTTGCAGGGGCAAAACGAAGCTACAATCAGGTTAAGGTAGCCGATTAGCCTAAATCTTTAATTCAGCTCTTCCTTCAAAAATTTTCCCGTGTAACTGCCCGCGGTTTTGGCCACTTTCTCGGGGGTACCTTCGGCCACAATCTGGCCGCCCAGGGTACCTCCTTCGGGGCCCACGTCCACCACGTGGTCGGCGGCTTTCACCATGTCGAGGTTGTGCTCGATGATCAGCACGGTGTTGCCTTTTTCGACGAGCTTTTGCAGGACGTTGAGCAAATGGTGAATATCCTGGAAGTGGAGGCCCGTGGTGGGCTCATCCAGGATGTAGAGCGTTTTGCCGGTGTCGCGCTTGGAGAGCTCCTCGGCCAGCTTCACGCGCTGCGCTTCGCCGCCCGAGAGGGTGGTGGCGTGCTGGCCCAACGTAATGTACCCCAGCCCTACGTCGTTGAGGGTTTGTACCTTGCGCAGGATGCGCGGCTGGTTTTCGAAGAAGGGCAGCGCCTGCTCCACGGTCATGTCCAGGACGTCGGCTACGGATTTTCCCTTAAAACGTACCTCCAGTGTTTCGCGGTTGAAGCGTTTGCCCTTGCAGGTCTCGCAGTCGATGTACACGTCCGGCAAGAAGTCCATCTCGATCTTCTTGCGCCCGGCTCCTTCGCAGTCTTCGCAGCGGCCGCCTTTGACGTTGAACGAAAAGCGCCCCGGCTTGTAGCCCCGGATTTTGGCCTCGGGTAGTTCGGCAAAGAGCGAGCGGATGTCGGTAAACAAGTTGGTGTAGGTAGCCGGGTTGGAGCGGGGCGTACGGCCAATGGGCGACTGATCCACCTCAATCACCTTGTCGATGTGCTCCAGGCCTTCGATGCTCTTGTAAGGGAGTGGCTCCCGGCGCGAGCGGTAAAAGTGCTGGGTCAGGATGGGGAAGAGCGTTTCGTGGATGAGCGAAGACTTGCCGCTGCCGCTCACGCCCGTGATGCACAGCATAGTACCCAGGGGTAGTTTAAGGGTCACGTTCTTGAGGTTGTGGCCCGTGCAGCCCTTAAGTACCAGCGTGTGGCCGTTGCCCTTGCGGCGCTGGGCAGGTACTTCGATGCCCCGCCGCCCGCTGAGGTAGTCGGAGGTGATGGTTCCGTTCTTCAGGAATTCTTCGGGGGTACCTTGGCCCACAATTTGTCCGCCGTGGCGACCGGCACCGGGGCCGATGTCCACGATGTAGTCAGAGGCCAGCATCATGTCCTTATCGTGCTCCACCACCAGTACGGTATTGCCGAGGTCGCGTAGGTTCTTAAGCGACTGGATCAACCGGACGTTGTCGCGCTGGTGCAGGCCAATGCTGGGCTCATCCATGATGTAAAGTACCCCCGTGAGCTGGGTACCTATTTGGGTGGCAAGGCGGATGCGTTGCGCCTCCCCGCCCGACAGCGTCCGGAGGGCGCGGTTGAGCGTGAGGTAGTCCAGGCCAACGTCGAGCAGGAACTTCACACGCTTCCGGATTTCCTTAAGTACCTCATGAGCAATGAACCGCTGCCGCTCTTCGAGCCGCTCTTCCAGATCTACCAGCCAATCGGCCAGTTGCCGAATGTCCATTTCGGCCAGCTGTGAAATATTTTTGGCGTCAAGCTTGAAGTGCAGCGACTCCTGCCGCAGGCGAGCGCCCTGGCAGTCGGGGCAGGTACGTACCACCAAAAAATCCTTCAGCCAGTCCTGGATCTTATCACTGCCGCTTTCCTGCTGGCGTTTCAGGAAGTTGATAATGCCGTCAAACTTCGTGTCCCACTCCGTGCCGGGGTACTTTTTGGAAGGTACCGGGATGGCCTCGTCGCTGCCGTACAGCACTACCTTGATCGCCTCGGGCGGAAATTTTTCCAGCGGGGTACTTAGCGTAACTTTGTATTTCTTAAGAAGTACCTCCAGTTGCTTGAAAATCCAGGCTTCGCGGTACTCGCCCATGGGCGCTATACCGCCCCGACTGATGCTGAGCGACTTGTCCGGCATCACCGACTCCTCCGTAATTTCTTCCACCACGCCCAAGCCCTGGCAGGTAGGGCACCAGCCGTAGGGCGAGTTGAACGAGAAGCTGTTCGGGGCCGGATCGTCGTAGCTAATGCCCGACTCGGGGTCCATGAGGTTTTGGGAGAAGTACTGCGCTACGCCGTCGGTACCCATTACCATCATGGCGCCTTTGCCCTGTTTGAGGGCCGTCGTGACCGACTGGCTCAAGCGGTAGCGCACCTGCGGGTCTTCGGCCTCGGGGTCCGGGACGAGGCGATCGATCACAATCTCGATGTCGTGTACCTTGTAGCGGTCGAGCTGCATTTTGGGTACAATGTCCTGCACGTCGCCATCTACCCGTACTTTGTTGTAGCCCAGGCGGGCAATCTGCACAAACAGCTCGCGGTAGTGGCCCTTGCGGCCCTTCACAACGGGGGCCAGCAGGGTCGTTTTCTGGCCCTGAAACTGGGAGAGGATCTGGGCGATGATCTGGTCCTGCGACTGCTTCACCATGCGGCGGCCCGTCACGTACGAAAACGCCTCACCCGCCCTTGCGTATAGTAGTCTAAGGAAGTCGTAAATTTCCGTTACGGTACCTACCGTTGAGCGGGGGTTGCGCGAGGTCGTTTTTTGTTCAATGCTAATCACCGGCGACAGGCCGCTGATCTTGTCTACGTCGGGGCGTTCCATTTCGCCAATAAAGCCACGGGCGTAGGCCGAAAAGCTCTCCATGTAGCGGCGTTGCCCTTCGGCGTAGATGGTGTCGAAGGCCAGGGAGGATTTTCCGCTCCCGCTGATGCCCGTTACAACAACGAGCTTATTACGGGGTATTTCAACGTCAATATTCTTGAGATTATGCTCACGGGCGCCCTGTACTTCAATCCGGTCGTAGCCCGTAAGGTCAATGTCGTTCAGTGGTTTCAATGGTACTTTGGGTAGATGTAGGTAAAGAACCGGTAAAGGAAATCTATTTTTTTAAAACGGCAAAAAGCCAGGTTGAGTTCGGCCCGAGTACCGCTTTCAAGCCTCCGTAGGATCATTCTTTTTTGGGGCCTGCTCCAGGTACCTTTTTTAAAAAAACGGCTCCATTTGCTTGTAGACAAGGTGTAGTTATCCGTATACTAAGAATGTTACTATTTGGAGAAATATTTTTATTATGAAATGCTAGTTATGATTTTTTTATCGTGTACATTTCATGGCAATTTTTCCTGATTGCACCCCCAAATCTATCCAATTATTCAACCTTCAACTACTCTATGTGTATGATGAGAATTGTACGAAATGCAGCCCGATGGGCTGTACTTACCGTGCTGGTATTGAGTGCAGTACTAGCGCAGGCGCAAGAACGCCGCGTGACCGGCCAAATAACTACCTCCTCGGAAAACCAGGGGCTGCCGGGTGCCAACGTACAGGTGAAAGGCACGACGATCGGTACTGTAACGGATGCCGACGGAAATTACTCCCTCACGGTACCGGGGAACAACGCGGTACTGGTCTTTTCTTCCATTGGTTTCATGAAGCAGGAAGTGACGGTAGGAAGCCAGAGCGTGATTAACATTTCCCTGAGCGACGACGTAAAAAGTCTGAGTGAAGTCATCGTAACGGGGTACGGCACGCAGTCGAAGCGGGATATTACCGGTGCCGTATCGACCATTGACGTGAAGCAGGCGCTGGCCGTGCCCGCCACCAACCTGGCCCAGGCCATGCAGGGACGCGTGGCCGGCGTGAACGTCTCCAACGACAACTCGCCCGGTGGGGGCGTCATGGTGCGTATCCGGGGCTTTGGTACCATCAACGACAACTCGCCGCTCTACGTGATCGACGGTACGCCTACCAAAGGTAGCTTGAACTCGCTCAACCTCAATGACATTGAGTCGATGCAGGTACTTAAGGATGCGTCGGCTGCCTCCATCTACGGAGCCCGGGCGGGAAATGGGGTAGTTATCATTACCACCAAAAAAGGCAAAGCCGGCAAACCCAAGCTGACCTACGATACCTACTACGGCACGCAGAGCGCCTGGCGCGGACTGGATCTGTTGAATACCCAGGAGTACGCCAACGTACTGTGGCGGTCACGGATTAACGCCCTGAATACGCTGGTAAACGGCGTAGCTACGCCCAATGCGGGGCAGTCGGGCTTGGTTTATCCCAGCAACGCGCAGTTTGGGAACGGAGCCACGCCCGTCATTCCGGACTACATCATCCCCGGAGGAGCCAAAGAGGGTGACCCTCGCGCCGATCCCAGCCGCTACGTTTATGATCCCTTTAATCCCAGCAGTCGCTACCTGATTAGCCGCGCCAACAAGGAAGGGACCGATTGGTTTGGCGAAATGTTCAATCCCGCGCCCATCCAGAACCACCAGCTGGGAGTATCGGGTGGCAACGAAAACGGCCGCTACGCCATGTCGCTCAACCTTTTCGATCAGAGGGGTATTATGCAATACACCTACTACAAGCGGTACTCACTGCGGGCCAATACGGAGTTTAACGTCACCAGCCGGGTACGGGTAGGAGAGAATTTCCAGGTGGCACTCGACGAGCGCGTAGGCCAAACCAACGGCAACCAGAATGAATCCAACCCCATTTCGTTTGCCTTCCGGATCCAACCCATCATTCCCGTTCGGGACATCATGGGCAACTACGCCGGTACTTCCGGCCCCGACCTGGACAACTCCCGGAACCCCATTGCAGAGCTGTGGCGCAACAAAGACAACGTAGGCCGCAACGTCCGGCTGTTTGGCAATGCCTACGCCGAAGTAGACATTGCCAAAAACCTGACGGCCCGCACGCAGTTTGGAGTAGACTATAACCTCTACAACATGCGGTCGTACCGCGCCGTGGATCTGGAGTCGTCCGAAAATGCGGGCGCTAACCAGCTGGACCAAACCAACAACTACGAGTGGACCTGGACCTGGTACAATACCCTAACCTACAAAACAAGCTTCCTGGACGATCGGCTAAGCTTCAGCGTGCTGGCCGGTACCGAGTCCATCAAAAGTTTTTGGGAACAATTTACGGCCCGTCGCCAGCGCTTTGCCTCCGACGACATCGAAAACAGGTACCTGGACGCCGGGAACCCCGGTACGTCGGTCAACTCCGGTACCGCCGCCGACTGGCGGCTGGCTTCGGAGTTTGCCAAGGCCAACTTCTCTTTTAATGATAAGTACCTGTTGGATCTGACGGTCCGCCGCGACCGCTCCTCCCGCTTTGCCGAGGCGTTCCGGATTGCGTACTTTCCCGCCGTATCGGCCGGGTGGCGTATTTCCAACGAGGGCTTCATGAAAGGAATCAGCTGGCTCGACGACCTGAAGATCCGGGCGGCCTGGGGACAAACCGGTAATCAGGAGATCGGAAACTACAACCCCTTCGGGATTTTTGGGACCAATGCAGCCCAGAATTTCTACGACCTCAACGGCGCTAATACTTCGTCGGTACAAGGCTACGATCGCTTCCAGTTTGCCAACCCCCGCGCCAAGTGGGAAACAACTACCTCCACTGACCTAGGCTTTGATGCCGTGCTGCTGCGAGGAAAAGTAGACCTAAACTTCGACTGGTTCAACCGCCGTACTTCCGACATGCTCTTCCGGCCCGATGTACAGCGTACGCAAGGGGTAGCCACCGTACCGTTCCAGAATATTGGAGAAATGGTGAATAAAGGCGTTGAGCTGGGGCTTAACTACAACGGAAGCAGCCTCAACGGGGATCTGCGGTATTCTGTGGGGGCCAATATCTCTACCTACCGCAACCAGGTCGTTGCCCTTACCGGCGATCCGGCCACGCAGTACTTTGGTTTTACCACGCGCCTCCCGGCCATGAGCGTAACCCAGGCCGGGCAGCCCATCGGCTCCTTCTTTGGCTATGTTATTGATGGTTTTATTAATACCGACGAAGAAGGTACCCGCCTGCCGGCGCAGTTTGGCGGCGGTGTGAACAACAAAGCCGGTAACTTTAAGTTTGTGGATGTGAACGGCGACGGCATCATCAACGCCAGTGACCGCACCATCATTGGTACTCCTCACCCTGACTTCAGCTACGGGATCAACGTGAGCGTCAGCTACAAAGCCTTCCGGTTGGATCTGTTCGGCCAGGGTGTACAGGGCAACCAGATCTTCAACTATGTGCGCTACTGGACCGACTTCCCCACCTTCGGGGGAAACCGCAGCAAACGGATGCTGAACGAGTCGTGGGAGCCCGGCAAAACGGACGCCAAACTACCCATACTGCGCTCCAACGACGTTGTGTCGAGCCAGCCTTCCACCTACTACCTGGAAGATGGCTCGTACATGCGCCTCAAGAACGTTCAGCTGACCTACACCATCCCGACCAAGATTCTGTCGAAAGTAGGTTTAGGGCAGGCCTCGGTCTACCTGCAAGGCCAAAACTGGCTGACCTTTACCAAATATACGGGCCTGGATCCGGAGATTAACCTGCGCAACTCCAGCGGTACCGATCAGGACCGTCAGATTGGCGTCGATGAAGGTGCTTACCCGGCTTACCGGGCTACGTTGGTAGGCTTGAGCCTCAGTTTCTGATTGGTAAGGGTGGATGATTTTAACGTATCAAAAGAAAGACAACGATGAAAAAAGTATTCATACTAGTAAGCTTATTTTACTTTGGACTGGCTACTTCCTGTAGCGACAAGTTTTTGGAAGTAAAACCCAAAGCGGCGCTCTCGCTCGAAACCCTGAAAAACCGCGCGGGCATCAACTACCTCCTGACGGGAGCCTACTCGCTGGTAGACGGCGTAGGAGCCGGTACTACCTCCTGGCACGGCTCGGCCGACAACTGGATCTACGGAAGCGTGGCCGCCGACGACGCCTACAAGGGTACCATTGCCGGTGACCAACCCGAGATTTCGCTGATTGAGCAAAAGCTCATTCAGCCCGACAACGGACACTTCCGGGGCAAGTGGCAGGCCGTGTACGACGGCGTGGCCCGTGCCAACGACGTGTTACTGCTGGTGGACCAGATCGCGGAGCTATCCGACGTTGAAAAGGTGCAGATCAAGGCGCAGGCGCGGTTTCTGCGGGGGCATTTTCACTTTGAAGCTAAAAAAACCTGGAACATGGTACCCTACATCGACGAGACAGTGTACAACCCCGACGACCTGAACAGCACCAAAGTACCCAACGACAAGGACATCTGGCCTAATATCGAAGCCGACTTCAAATATGCCCTTGATAACCTGCCCGAAACCCAAACCCAAAAGGGCCGCGCTACTAAGTGGGCCGCGGCGGCTATGTTGGGCAAAGCGTACCTGTTTCAGCGGAAGTGGGCCGAGGCCAAGGCACAGTTTGACGCCATCGTCAACAGTGGCCGCTACAGCCTCGTGGCGCGGTACAGCGACAACTTCCGGGCCGCTACCAACAACAACGCCGAGGCTATCTTTGAGGTGCAGCACTCCGTGAACGACGGAGCCCCCGGCGGCGAAAACGGGAACCAAGGCGCTACCCTCAACTACCCCTACGGCGGTGGCGGCGTAACGACCTGCTGTGGTTTTTATCAACCCAGCCAAAACCTGGTAAATGCCTTCAAGACGCAAAACGGGCTCCCGCTTTTTGATACCTTCAACAATTCGGACGTTAAAAACGACCAGAACATCGAAGTAACGCAGCCCTTCACGCCCGACGCCGGAGAACTTGATCCCCGCCTCGACCACACCGTGGGGCGCCGGGGAATTCCTTTCCTGGATTGGGGCGTGCATCCGGGTAAGGCCTACGTGCGCGACCAGGCCTACGGCGGGCCTTACTCACCCCGCAAGCACCTGATGTACCGCTCCGATGTAGGTACCAATACTTTTTCGGGAAACCCCCGCTTGAATGCCAACAACTACCGCATGGTACGCTACGCGCACGTACTGCTGATGCTGGCCGAGTGTGAGGTAGAGCTGGGCAACCTGGCGCGGGCGCGGGAGCTGGTAAACCAGGTACGTCGCCGGGCGGCTAATCCGGATGGATTCGTGAAAAACGCCAACGGTAGCAACGCCGCCAACTACGTAATCAGCGAGTATGGTGCAGGCGACAGCGCCTTCAGCAACGCTGAAAATGCCCGCAAAGCGGTCCGTTTTGAAACCCGCATAGAGTTAGGGATGGAAGGGCACCGCTTCTTCGACCTGGTACGCTGGGGCTTGGCCGATCAGGTTTTGAATGCCTACTATGCCGTCGAGAAAGCCAAGCGGACCTACTTCAACGGGGTGGCGTTTACCAAAGGTAAGCACGAGTACTACCCCATTCCGCTCCAGGAAATTGTGAACTCACAGGCAGCAGGCAAAGCTACCCTGAAACAAAATCCGGGGTACTAGTCTCCTTTATTTCACGAAGTAACTACGCCGCCGCCGCTCCCTTGGGAGGGCGGCGGCGTAGTTTTTTATAAACCTTTTACTAAAAAAAACTAAAAAGCAAGAGATGAGCACTATGCAGGCATACTTTTTTAGAAGTTTTTTTTCGTTCCTAAACCAAAAGAAAGAATCCAAAAAAGAAACTCCATGTTCAAGAACCCACTTTTCGCGCTCGGCTTCGTGACGTTGTTCTTAGTCATTTATACCGTACTGGGGCATTGGGATACCAATCACAGCCTGGTCACGGTCATGTTTATTTTTTCGCCGTTCTTGATGATTTGGCTCGTGTATACGGTACTTCGCTACGGAGAGCCTTCCGAGCGTACCTTCGACGAGTACTTCTACGATGACGTCGACATCAAATCCTAGCCCAAGTACCCCCTTTCTACGAGGGCAGGTAGGTACATTCCAGTCCTACTATTTTTTCGCACGCCTCCGCAAAACGCTCCACGAGCGTCTTGCGTACCTCCACCTGCATCCGGCAATTGAGTTCAAACTGCTGCTCGAGCACGGGTAGTTCCATGTCTTTCACCAGCCGCATGGCGTCGTTCATGTGTGCGTACGTAAACGAAAGCTCGTACCGGTCGTAGAGGTACTTGACCACCACCGTGGCCTGGTCCAGCGCCTGCTCCGTGGCCGTTTTGTACGCATGAATTAGCCCCGGCACCCCCAGCAAAGTACCCCCAAAGTACCTCACCACCACCACCAGGACGTTCGTCAGATCCCGCGAGTAGAGGGTGTTCAGGATGGGCCGCCCCGCCGAGCCGGAGGGCTCGCCGTCGTCGTTGGCGCGGTAGTGGGTACGATCCAGCCCCAGCCGGTAGGCGTAGCAATGATGCACCGCCTTGGGGTGCAACTCCCGGAGCTGAGCCAGCAGTGGACGGGTGTCGGCCTCGGAGCGAATAGGGTAGGCAAAAGCAAAAAATTTACTGCCTCGATCTTTAAAGTACCCCTCTGAGGTACTTTCGAGGGTCCGATACGAGTCGTCAAAGAGCACGGTTGGCGGTTCGGTTTTGTCTTAAAATGAGCACGGCATAGACCAGCGCTACCAGCGCCAGGGCGGCATTCACCCCGAAAGCCAGCGGTAGATTGCGGGCGTCGTTGGCGTAGATTTCGGCCGAAAGGTACGCACCCAGTCCAATGCCTGCTTCCATGGCAATGTACATGGTAGCCATGGCGCGGCCGCGGTTGTGCTCGTAGCTCAGGTCTACGGTCCAGGCCGTCAGGATGGGCGAGAGTATGCCGGTAGCAAAGCCAAAAAAAACCGCTCCCGTAAAAAACAGAAAGGTAGTAGTGGCGTAGGCCGTGAAGAGCATGGCGATGATGAGCATGGAGCAGCCCACAATCACTACGCCCACGCGCCCGTGGCGGTCGGACAGTTTACCGGCCACCAGCCGGATCACCAGCGACGTAAGGGTGTAGATGAGGAAGTAGATACCGTAGTTTTTCAGGCCCAGGTACGCGCTGAAATCGGGGATGAGCGTGAGCACCGCCCCAAAGCTAAAGTACGTCAGCAGCATCACCAGCGACGGAGCCAACACGCTGGGCTCGAATACGTCCCGCCAGGTAATCCGGAACGCATCGACTGACAGCCGCCGCGAAGACCGGGGCAGGGTTTCTTTCATATTGGCCAAAATACCAATCGACAGAAAAGCCAAAAACGACGAGGTGTAGAACAGGGCGTTGAGCGAAAAGTGCTGCGCCACCCAGCTCCCCAACGCGGGCCCCAGCGCCGCCCCCATGCTGACGCTCACCCCGTAGATCCCCAGTGCCTCACCCCGGCGGTGCGCCGGCACGATGTCGGCCACGTAGGCAGCCGTGCCCGTAGGCTTGAAGCCCGTGGAGAAGCCGTGCACCAGCCGCAGCGCCAGAAAGGGCATGACGGTTGTGAAAATAGGATACAAAAAGCCGCACACAAAACACACCAACGACCCGAAGGCCATGACGGGTACCCGCCCGACGCGGTCGGTGAGGCGGCCACTGAACGGGCGCGACAGCCCGGCTGTGAGCGTAAACAAGCTAATGATAAATCCCTTGTACTCGGCACCGCCCATGCTGGTGAGGTAGCGGGGGAGCTCCGGAATGAGCATGTTGAAGCTGGCAAAAAACAGAAATGAACTGAGGCTGAGTAACCAGAAGGGCAGCGTGAAGATGCGGGTGGGAGCGGTATTTTGCATCGCGCAAAAATACAACTAACTTGGCAGAAACTTAGGAATAATTCACGATATAGTTCTACGAACTACCTCGCCGCCGGGAGCTTAGGCCACCGCCGGAGAAAGGAGCCAGCAAAGGAGATATGGTACGTATATTTTATAAGGAAGGCCGGCAGATCAAGCGGGAAAACGACATTCGCGAACTAGGGCATCTGCCCAATTTATTATGGGTTGATTTGCAGTCACCTACGCCCGAGGAAGAGGAATGGGTGGAGACCAAGTGCTCGATCAGCTTCCAGACCCCGCAGGAGATCGTCGAAATCGAGAGTAGTTCGCGTTTTTTTGAACAGCAGAATACCATCAACGCCAACTCCAATTTTCTCCGGATCAACCCGGACGGCTACGAGATCTACCCCGTTTCGTTTATTCTGCACGAGAACGTGCTCTTTACCTACCGCCAGGGCGACTCCAAGACGTTCGCCGACACGGTGAAGAAAATGAAGGTGAGCCAGGAGACCTTCCAGACGGGCGTGGACTTCATGCTGGTGCTGCTCGAAACGCGCATCGAAGCCGACGCCGACTCGCTGGAGAGTATCTCACGCGATATATCCACCATCAGCAAAAACCTCACCCACGAGCAAAAAGCCCGGCAGGAGGTACTGATCCGAATCAGCGGCCTGCAGGAGATCACCATGATGCTGCGCGAAACGAGCATCGATAAGCAGCGGGTACTTTCGAGCATTCTGCGGAGCCAGTACTTTCCCGAAGACCGCAAGGAGCACCTTCGGATTATTCTCAAGGACATTAGCTCGCTGCTCGAATACACCACCTTCAACTTCGAGCGGCTGGAGTACCTCCAGAATACCTTCATGGGTTTGATCAATTTGGAGCAAAGCCAGGTCATCAAGATCTTCACCGTCGTGACGATCATCTTCATGCCTCCGACGCTCATCGCCGGCATCTTTGGCATGAACTACGACATCATCCCTACCTCCCACGACACCTGGGGCTTCTGGGAAGCGCTGGTGATGATGGTGGTGTCGTCGCTGGTGGTACTTTGGTTTTTCCGGCGCAAACGCTGGATCTAGGTACTTTAAAGTACCTTACGCTATTTTTGTTTTTTGTCAAAACTACCCCCGTGGCTCTTCAACTCACCCATGCCCAGACCGACGACGACCTTCGTCAGATCCTGGCCCTCCAACAAAAAAACCTCCGCACGGAGCTCTCCGCCGAGGCCCGGCAGCAGCAGGGTTTCGTGACGGTCCGGCATACGTGGGAGCAGCTTCGGCTCATGCACAGCCTCACGCCGCAGGTCATGGCCAAAGACGGCGACGAGGTCGTAGCCTTTGCCCTGGCCATGCTGCCTACCATGGGTACTTTAATTCCGGACCTACAGCCCATGTTTGCGCTCATGGACGAGGTACTTTGGCAGGAAAGTACCTTGGCGCAGCGCCGCTACTACGTCATGGGGCAGGTGTGCGTGGACGAGCGCTGGCGGGGCCAGGGCGTGTTCGATCAGCTTTATCAAAAACACAAAGACCTGTACTACCCGCACTACGACCTGCTCGTGACGGAAATCTCTACCGCCAACGTCCGTTCCCAGCGCGCCCACGAGCGGGTAGGTTTCCGGACCATCCACCGGCACCGCGACCACGTCGATGACTGGAACGTGGTGGTGTGGGCGTGGGTGTAGAAGGTACCTATATCAGCAGCGGCGCACTGTTGAGCCGGGAGGTTTTGGGAAGGAGGTACTTTGCTGGGTAGGTACTTAGGTGGAAATGGCGTAAAAATTAAACGTTTTCCATTTCGTCATATCTTTGGCTGAGGTAATAGGGACAATCTCA
The DNA here is from genome assembly GCF_014202275.1 of Rhabdobacter roseus. GTDB lineage: Bacteria > Bacteroidota > Bacteroidia > Cytophagales > Spirosomataceae > Rhabdobacter > Rhabdobacter roseus. Next base: position 515,998 of record NZ_JACHGF010000004.1, read on the forward strand.
GCCTGGTCGGTAAAATCAGAAAAATAGTAAAGCGCGTAGCCCAGGCCGGACACCGTGTCGAAAAGCTCGGCTCTTTCTGCCGGAGTAGATTTGGTAAAGCATTCGGCTACCAAAGCGGGTTTGTATTTTTTTAGTAAGCCCTCCAGGGATCTGATCACCTCCCGGTCGGCCCCTTCCACGTCCACTTTTATAAAGGAAATAGTAGGTAGCTCAGCGGCGTAGTTTTTCAGCAAGAAGTCTTCTAAAACAATGCCTTTTACTTTTTTGGTCAATTGATAATTTCCGTGTTCGGTTACTACTTCGTTTGAAATACCTCCGTTGCCAAAAGAGGCTTCCGAAGAAGCATAGCTAAATTCCCCCTCCACATTGGTGATCGCAAAAGGATACGTAATGATGTTTGTTTTATCGGTATTCAGCTTTACGTTTTCCTGAAGGATTTTGTACACGTACGGATTAGGGTCAAAACCAAGGGTGGTTCCCGTTTTGCCCGCCGCCAGCGCCATCGGCACGGTGGTATCACCAATATGGGTACCAATGTCAATGCAGAGCGAACCTTTGGGGATAAATTTCTTGAAAAAATTTACTTCCTGCTGGGTAATTTCTTTAGGGTCTATCAACGGGTTAGCCCAGTTCGCAAATACAATTTCTCCCTCTTCGTCTAGGTTGAAAGTCGAGAGTACGTGGCCGTATTCTTGGGTGTAGCGCCGCGCTTTTTTCTTGGCTATTTTATTTTCTATCAGACTTTTAATGCGATTAAACATAGACATTAGGAATTAGTAGAAATGAAGGAGTTCGTAAGTTGTATTTTATAGTTCAATATCAATACTCAATATCGGCTATGAGCTCTTTTTTTTCGGACCCCCATTTCTCATCTTCTGTAATGAGGTTAGCGGCGTCAGTGAAAGGTACGTAATGTTTGCTTTTTAGAGTAAGCCGAGAAAAATGGTGAAAATAAACTTCCAGGGCTAAATGAAGCGGCTTCACGTCTTTTTCTGTTAGCGCCCTTTTTTTGGTTCGAAGGTAAAAATCAAAATCGGCGCGCTGAATGCGTTCGTCCCAATATGTACCTATTTTCTCCAGACCCTGCTTGGTAGCTACAATACAGGAACCGGAAAAACCTTCCTTTACCTTCCCCGCAAAATGCGTCGTGCGCTGATCTTGATAAGCCTCCCAGTTTCGGTACATTAGCTTAAACATACCTAAAAGAACAGCCCGGCGGGGGCCAAAGAGAGTCAAGAGTGGATTTTTAATGAGCCGCCACCTATTCCTCAACGTTCGGGTTTTTTTGTCACTTTCGGCCCGATCATTAGAGGCTGGCGATAGGAAATCATAGCCTTGCCTTTGCATTACGTCAAGTAGTTTTTGGTCCCAATTTGGCGAAACGATAAGATCATTATTCAGGAAAGCAATAAGCTGACCTTTCGCAACAGATAACCCTTGATTCTGGCAATGGGGGTAGGAATAATTAGTTTCATTTCGAATGACGGTAGCTCCCGTCGATTTGAAAAATTCGGTACTGCCATCCGTGGAAGCGTTATCGATCACGATCAGTTCATATTCGTAATAAGTATACCTTTGTACATATTCTACAAATAGCTTATTCATTTGTAGCTGATTACGAACAGAAGTTATAATACTTACCGTAGGTGGGATAGGACGCATAAAATATACTTGCGAAAGGCCTGGATAGTTATTTCAAATGAAGCTTTCAAATGAGCTCGTAGTTTCGGAATTCAAAGGGGCGGTGGCCGGTTTTTTTCTCGTACCAGTAGAGCAGCGCATCTTTAAGGGCAAATTTCTTTTGCTCGGGGTTTAATTCAACGTTCCAGTTTTGCTGCTGAATGCGCGGCTGCATCACTGCCGGGTGGGTACCTGTGAAGCGGCTTAGGGAGTCAAATTGGCTGAAATCGAAAAAATCTTCGGTCTGTAGTAGTTTTTGCCAGCTATCCTCATTCTTCCAAAACCGCCCTACGTTTTTCATTTTTTTCTTCATCTGTACGGGGCTTTTTACCCAGCCGTAGTGGTAAATGGCCGCTCCGCAGGACTTGACTTTTAGCTTTTGGGTACCTCGTCTAAAACCCTGGGCGTCGCGAAAAGCGCTGATGCGTGGGCGGTCCGTAGCCGGACTAAATCGAATAACCCTAACCTCGCGCCGGTACCAGGTACGGCTATCACCGACGTAGTCGTAGGTACCGTAAAAATGGAGGTAATCAAAAAGCAGCCCTTCCACGCGTGGGTCGTGGAGGTACTTTTGGCAGGCTTCCCGCACTACGGGAATGTACTGCTCGTGAAGTACCTCGTCGGCCTGGATGTAAAAGGCCCAGTCGGTGTCGGGTGCCAGATACGAATATGCCTTGTCGGTTTCGACGGCCAGTACTTTGCCTCCCTGCCGGAGCGTCATGTCCCACTCCGTTTCTACGATGCGGATCTTGTCGGAGTCCAGGGCCTGGATCAGCCCCAGCGTGCCGTCCTGGCTTTGGCCCACCGCCACCACCATTTCGTCCACCAGCGGCAGAAGGGACCTGATCGCCTCTACGATGGGGTAGTCGTTGAGAAGGGCATCCTTGATGATCGTAAATCCGGAGATTTTCATGCGGGTAGTTAGGTCTAGGTACTTCCTCCGTAAGTACCTCTATACGTCCGTTTTCACTTTCGGAGGGAATTCATTCGTGAACGGATTGATAGCGACAAAGTTAAAATTTTTAAAATAGAATTTTTCAAGCGTAAGTCTAAAAGAGCAGGTACCTGTCCTTGAATTTGCAAGCATTAAGGCGTAGTTTTGTTTAGCCTGATTCAATCGCCAAGGGCTCACGCGGCCCCGCAATTTCTTCAATAAGTACTTCTAAAAAAAATATAAAGTCAACCAACTATGTCACAGACGAATTCCCAACAAGAGCCTCTACTGATAGAGGACCCGCTTCGGTTTGTTTTGTTCCCCATCAAGCACTCGGATATTTGGGAAATGTATAAACGCCACGAAGCCTCTTTCTGGACGGCCGAGGAGATCGACCTCTCGCAGGATCAGAAGGATTGGGAAAACCTGAACGATGGCGAACGCCACTTCATCTCGCACATTTTGGCCTTTTTTGCGGCTTCTGACGGCATCGTGAACGAAAACCTGGCCATTAACTTTCTGAGTGAAGTGCAGTACGCCGAGGCCAAGTGTTTCTACGGCTTCCAGATCGCCATGGAGAACATCCACTCCGAGACCTACTCGCTGCTGATCGATACGTACATCAAAGATCCTACGGAAAAAGACCGCCTGCTACGCGCCATCGACACGGTACCCTGCGTACATAAAAAAGCCGAATGGGCGCTGAAATGGATCAATAGCCCGGACTTCACGGAGCGGATCATTGCGTTTGCGGCGGTAGAGGGAATTTTCTTTTCGGGCTCGTTCTGCTCGATCTTCTGGCTGAAAAAACGCGGCCTGATGCCCGGCTTGTCGTTTTCCAACGAGCTCATCTCGCGTGACGAAGGCCTGCACTGCGAGTTTGCGTGCCTGCTTTATACGCAGCATATCAAGAACAAACTATCCGAAGCGCGGGTGAAGGAAATCATTCTGGATGCCGTCGAGATTGAGAAGGAATTTATATCTGAAGCCCTGCCGGTTTCGCTCATCGGCATGAACGCCGAGCTCATGAAGCAGTACATCGAGTTCGTGGCTGATTTCTGGCTGGAGCGCCTGGGTTGTTCGAAGCACTTTGGTTCTTCCAATCCGTTCGATTTCATGGAGCTCATCTCGCTGCCGGGCAAGACCAACTTCTTCGAAAAACGCGTGGGTGAGTACCAGAAGGCCGGCGTGATGACGGGCATGAACGACAAGGAGTCGTCCCATAAGATTGCCTTCGACGACGATTTCTGAGGTAATCCTCTAAGTACCTTGAAAGTACCTGCTTACCCAAAGTACCCCCGCCAGACTTCTTTTGGCGGGGGTACTTTGCTTTAGGTACCTAGGAGCTTCTCGGTGAGTCGCCACACCAGTTCGCTTTCGTAGCCCTTGCCCAGCGCAAAGCGAATGAGCTTTTGCTTGCGCTTCAGCGGGTCGGTTTCGGTACGTTGCAGGGTACTTAGCTTCTTTTGCAGTAGTTCTTCCAGGGAGGCTTCGTAGGCGGCGTCGCTGATTTCGCTCATGCCCTGCCGAATGGTGTAGTCGGTGAGGCCGCGGCGGCTTAGCTCTTGCTTGATCTTGTGGCGGCCCCACTGCTTGATCCTGAATTTTCCCCCGGCAAAAGTACGGGCAAAGCGCTCCTCGCTGAGGTAGTTTTGGCTGATGAGCTCCGCAATGATCTCCTCGGCTTCGTCGCCCCAGACGCCCCATTTTTGCAGGCGCTGACGTACTTCGTCCTGGGTGCGCTCCTGGTAGGCGCAGTAGGAAGCCGCTTTTTGCAGCAGCAGGCGGTCCATAGGCTAGTGAATGACGTAGCCTTCGAACCGGTTTCCGAAGGTGATGGAAATCCCAATGTGCAGCGCCAGAAACCGGGACGAGTTTTTCAGGTCGAACTGCGGCGTACCGTTGCGGCTGCCGGGAAAACCTACCTGGTACAGGGCCTCGGCCGTCAGGGCAATGCCCTGCGAGATATCATAGCCCAACCCTACCTTGGGCGCAAAACCCAGCGTGGTTTCCCCGTAGGTATCGTCGTAGATGTTCTGGCCGTTCAGGTTTATTTTGGCAGAAAGGGCCGAGCGGATGGCCCCCACTTCCAGGCCCACGTACGGGTGCAGGTCCGTGGCGGTGAGGTAGTATTCGGCATGGGCCATGATCGGGATTGTGGCCGCTACGAGCTTGCCGCTTACGCCGCCGTCGGCTTCGGTGATGGTTTCGGCGTAGCCCCGCACCCGCACCCCCGCGGCCCAGCGGGGCGAGAAATAGTACTTGACGCCCAGCCCGCCGCCCGGTAAGCCCTGACTGCCCGACTGAGCGGGCAGGCCGTAGCCGGCATTCAGATCCACACTCAGCTGCGCGTGCGCCGTGGTACTGGCCCAAGTACCCAGTATTACCACCAGCAGGTACCTCTTGAATAGATTTTTCATACGTGAAGTAACAAAGCGATAAGGATTACGCATCAAGGATAGAAGTGCCCAGGAAAGGTACCTTCGTGCCCCTTGTTACTTAGGACACCTTTCCGGCGCTTCACCCCTATGTACGTACAAAGGTCCAAAAAGTTTCTCAAAAGGCTAATTTTACCAGAAAGTATGTGCGTATGAGTAGAGCCATGAGTCAAATTCTTTTATTTTACAGTATAGTACCAAGGTACCCCGCTTCTTTATTTTGTGTTATAACTCGCTTTCTATGTTTTTTGATCGGCGTTCTTTTCTGAGGTTTATCCCCGCGCTTTCCCTATTGGGCTTCCGTAGCCCTGGTCCACCCGCCCTGATTTCACGCTTTGCCGTAGCTTCCGACGGGCACTACGGGCAGCCTGATACCGACTACCTGGCCTTTCACAACGACTTGATTCGCTGGCTCAATCAGGAAAAGCTTCAGAAGGGGCTGGAGTTTGCCATCTTCAACGGGGATCTCATCCACGACGAGCCTACCCTGCTGTATGACCTCAAAACGACCCTGAAACGCCTGACCGTTCCGTTTTTCGTGACGCGAGGCAACCACGACCGCGTGGGGCGCGACGTCTGGGAAGGTACCTGGGGGTACCCCACCAACCACAGCTTTGCCCGCGGCGAGTACGCCTTCATCCTGGGCGATACCTCCAACGAAAAAGGCGAGTACCTATGCCCGGATGCGGCCTGGCTGCGCCAGGAGCTGGCCAAGTACAGCGCCAAGAAAGGTATTTTCGTTTTTTTGCACATCACCCCCGCCACCTGGACTGCCCATGGCATCGACTGCCCGGAGGTGCGGGAGCTCTTGGAAAAAACACCCAACGTGCTGGCTACCTTCCACGGCCACGACCACGACCAGGACGGCCAGAAGCTGAGCGGCGGTAAGCCTTACTTCTTTGACGGGCACTTTGGCGGTAGCTGGGGTACGGCCTACAAAGGCTATCGCATCGTGGAGATCTACGACGACGCTACCTGGACCACCTACCAGTACAACCCCACCGCGGCACCCGTACTTAATTTGTACCGGGGAAAGGGGGAGTGAGAGGTACTTTAGTTGGGAAGCTACCCTCGGCATGAGTTTTGTAAGACAGGTACCTACGTAACGAATTTAAATCTCTCATTGTACCTGCATTCCCTCTCTCATGGATTTACTAAGCGGCCAGCCGTACTGGTTCTATAAAAATGGCGCTTTAAATAATTATCCTTCCATTAGTGAGGATCTTAGTGAGGAGGTAGTTATCATGGGTGGCGGAATCACGGGCGCACTCATGGCGTGGTACTTGAGCCAGGCCGGCGTACCGGTGGTAGTGGTGGAAAAAAGGCACATCGGGCTGGGAAGTACCTCCGGCAGTACGGCCCTGCTCCAGTACGAAATCGATACCCATCTCACCAAACTCACGGAACTTCGGGGAGAAAAAGAGGCCGTAACCGCCTACCGGCTTTGCCTGGAGGCTATTTATAAGCTACAGGACATCGCCGCTGAGGTGGGAGAGGAGGTTAATTTCTCGCTGCGCAAAAGTGTGTACTACGCCTCCAAGCAGGACGAACTACCCGAGCTACGAAAAGAGTACGAAGCCCGAAAACGCCACGGAATTAATGTAGAGTGGTGGGATCAGGATACCCTGCGAAAGCATTTTCCCCATATCAAAAAAAGCGGGGCTATTCTTTCGCACGATGCGGCGCAGGTCGACACCTACCGGCTGGCGCATTGCCTGTTTCAGGCGTGCATCAAAAAAGGCGCGCGGGTGTACGATACCATCCAGGTAGACGAAGTCGTCCACCAAAAGGAGGGGGTACTTTTGCGGCTTAGCAATGGTAAAAAAATAAAGACGCGCCAGTTGATTATTGCCTGCGGCTACGAATCTCAAAACTACCTCAGCCAGACCGTCACGCGGCTGCATTCTACCTACGCCATCATCAGCAAGCCCATTCCGCAGGCCGGGCCGCTTTGGTACGAAAATGCCCTGGTGTGGGAAAGTGCACGTCCTTACCTTTACATGCGTACTACCGAAGATCAGCGCATCCTGATTGGAGGCAAAGATGAAGCCTTTCAGAGTGCGGTCAAGCGCGACAAACTCCTCAAAAGCAAGAGCTGGCAACTGGCCCAGGCCGCCCGGCGGCTTTTCCCCGATCTGCCCTTCGTGAGCGACTACGAATGGTGCGGTACCTTTGCCGAAACCCAGGACGGGCTGCCCTACATCGGGGGCGTGGCGGAGCACCCAAACACCTACTTTGCGCTGGGCTTTGGTGGCAACGGCATCCTCTTCAGCGTCATTGCGGCGGAGATTATCCGAGACCTTATCTTGAAAAAGAAGAATCCCCACGCCGCCATCTTTGGCTTTGATCGGGCCTAAAAAAAGTACCCTGGCCACGAGGCTCAAGGTACCTTGGTACTGGTCAGAAGGGGTACTTTGTTAGTTTATTTTCAATAAGTGATTTTTCTTTCCTTTAGAAATCAACACGAAGCGGTCTTGTAAAAGATCAAACTCGGCCAGCGCCTGCTCGGAGCCGGTTACTTTCACTTTGTTGATACTCACTGCATGTTGCTGGATGGCCCGGCGGGCTTCGCCCTTAGAGGCGTATACTTCGCCGCGCGTGGTGGTAGCAAGCAGCTCCGTCACGTTGGGGCAACTGTCCCAGTCGGCCCGGCTGATCTCGGTCTGAGGTACCCCGTCGAAGATCGTCTCGAACTCATCGGCCGCAATGGTGCGGAGCGTATCCAGCGTGGCTTTGCCAAAAAGTACCTCCGAGGCTTTCACGGCCAGTTGGTAGTCGCGGGCGGAGTGTACGCGGGTAGTTACTTCCTCGGCCAGGGCCTTCTGCATGATCCGCAGGTGCGGTGCCTCGGCGTGCTGGCTTTCCAGCGCTTCAATCGCTTCCTTGGGCAGTAGGGTAAACACCCGCAGCAGGCGGTGGCAGTCCAGGTCGGCTTGGTTAATCCAAAATTGGTAAAATTCGTAGGGCGTCGTGAAGGCCGGATCGAGCCATACGTTGCCACCTTCGCTTTTACCAAACTTCGTACCGTCGGACTTGGTGATGAGGGGCGTGGTGAGGGCAAAGGCCTTGAAAAAGCCCTCCTCGTCGCCTTCCTTGCGGCGGATCAGCTCGGTACCCGTCGTGATGTTGCCCCACTGGTCGGAGCCGCCCATTTGGAGCCGAACCCCTTTGTTTTTGTAGAGCCAGTAAAAATCGTAGCCCTGCAAGAGCTGGTACGAAAACTCAGTGAAGGAAATGCCCGTCTCGAGGCGCTTCTTGACGGAGTCCTTGGCCATCATGTAGTTTACCGAAAGGTACTTGCCGGCGTCGCGCAAGAACTGTAGAAAGCCAATCCCCTTGAACCAGTCGTAGTTGTTGACGAGCTCGGCCGAGTGCGCCCCGCAGTCAAAATCCAGGAAGCTTTCCAGCTGCTTCCGAATGCCCTCCTGATTGTAAAGAAGTGTTTCTTCGGACAAAAAAGAGCGTTCAGCGGCCTTAAAAGAAGGATCGCCGATCATGCCCGTGGCGCCACCTACCAGCGCAAAAGGCTTGTGGCCCGCTCGCTGAAAGTGGACCAGCAGCATGATGGTGGCCAGGTTGCCGATGTGCAGCGACGAGGCCGTAGGGTCAAAACCAATGTACCCGGCGGTCATTTCGCGGTTGAGCTGCTCTTCGGTACCGGGCATCACGTCGTGCAACATCCCACGCCACCGCAGCTCTTCGATAAAGTTAATTTTCATTCGTACTGTTTGCTTAATCCAGGTTCCGGCACCAAAGGTAAGGCGTTTTTGGGAAGTACCTCGCAGGTAGCCGGGTAGAATCTTAAGAAATTGCGGCCGGAGAGAACGTAGCTCTGGAGAATTTTTTGCGGAAAATTTGCAAAAATAACGAATTTGAAAAGTGCTATCAAAGTACCCTCCTCAGGTACTTTAGACTTGATTTAGTGCAAGAAATTGGCTGGTTGAAATAGGCGTGTGTGCTGCTTTTATTTCCTGATTTCAATCTATACTAAAACTTCCGCCGTAGGTCTTTACAAATGCTTTCCGATGGGCGGAGGGTACTGAACAACCTTTTTACTGCTATGAACAAAAAAAACAACTTCATGACCAACTCGGATTTAAGGGGAGGTCAGATGCTAACCCGGGTGAATAGACGATATTTTTTGCGGTCGGCGGGGGTAGCAACTACCTTGGGCGTATTTGTGCTGGGAGCCTGTAAAGACCACGACATTGTGCCGGGTATCGACGGAGCCACCGTAGACCTGGGCGAGGGAGACGTAGGGATTCTGAACTACGCCTACGCTTTGGAGCAGCTGGAAGCCGCTTTTTATACCGAAGCCGTAGCCAAGCCTTACGCCGGTATGACGGACATGGAAATGAGAATGCTGACCGACATCCGTGACCACGAGATCATCCACCGGGATTTCTTCCAAGCGGCGCTGACGCCCACGGGCATGATCATTCCGGGCCTGGCCCTGGATTTTTCGAGCGTAGACTTTTCGAGCCGCGCCAGCGTACTGGGTACCGCCAAGGTACTGGAAGATACGGGCGTAGCGGCCTACAACGGAGCCGGTAAACTTATCACAACGCCCGACTACCTGGTGCTGGCCGGTAAGATTGTATCCGTAGAAGCGCGCCATGCGGCGGCCATCCGCGACCTGTTGATGCCCAATACGACTTCTTTTGCCGGAGACGACATCGTCGATGCGCAAGTCAACGGAATGATGTTTGGGCTTGACCGCGCTACGCCGCCCAAGCAAATCCTGCCCGCCGTGCAGCCGTTCTTCAAAACGACGCTCACCGCCAATGCCTCCGTTTTCCAGTGATCTCGATCTCCCATTCCTACAAAATTTCTAAGAAACTATGAATATTTTCAAACTCATTGAAGACATCAAACAGGTGGACGCCGAGGCGTTGGATCGTTTGGAATTTGCTTCCCGTCGTAGCTTTATGTCCAGCCTTGGCACCAAGCTTATGGCGGCCGCTACGCCCGTTGCGCTGGCTTCGGTATTTAATAAAGCCTTCGCCTTTACGCCCGGAGCCATTGAAGTACTAAAGTTTGCGCTTACCCTGGAGTACCTGGAGGATGAGTTCTACAAGGCCGGAAACGCCAAAGCCGGACTGATCCCCGATATGTACAAGCCCGTATTTGCCCAAATTGGCAAGCACGAGTCGCAGCACGTAGCGTTCCTGGAAAGCGCACTGGGCGCAGCCGCTCCTGCCAAGCCTAACTTTGATTTTACGGCCAAAGGTACTTTGCCCGATTCGCTCAATACCTTCGACGGCTTTGTGTTCCTGTCGCACGCTTTTGAAGATACGGGCGTGCGCGCCTATAAAGGCCAGGCCGGAAACCTGATGGCGGCTGAAGACAAGCCCCTGCTGGAGTACGCCTTACAGATCCACTCCGTGGAAGCGCGCCACGCCGCCGTTGCCCGCAAAATACTAGGTACCATCCGGAATCGTCCCGAGATCAAGCCCTGGATAACGCTGAACGAAGGCTCACCGGCTGCCGTATACGCGGGCGAGGACAATACCGTACAGGGTGGAGTAGATATTAACGGCATTGCGGGTAAATCCAAAGAAGCCGTGACCGAAGCATTTGACGAAATTCTGACCAAGGAGGCTGTCTTTGCCATTGTGACACCTTTTCTAGCGTAGAATAGGGTTGTGGAGTATGTAGTGTTTAGAGCGGCTCACGAAACGTGGGCCGCTCTTTTTTGTGGAAAATTGCGTAGCTTACCGCCGCTGTTCCTTTTTATTCCGGACGTGTATTTAACTGGTAAAGCAATGGTCATACGTACTTTTTTTACCCTACTGATCAGCCTGTTGGGAGCTTTGTTGCCCGGCTACGCCCAGGTACCTCCGCGTACCTACTGCAACCCGATGGACATTGACTACAAGTACAACTTTGAGCAAATCAACGAGCGGATCTCCTACCGCTCCGGTGCCGACCCGGTCATTGTGAACCACAAGGGCGAGTACTACCTCTTCGTGACGATCTCGGGCGGCTACTGGCACTCCAAAGACCTGGTCAACTGGCGGTACATCGTAGCCAACCGCTGGCCGTTTGAGGACATGTGCGCCCCGGCGGCGCTATCCGTCAACGATACCTTATTTTTATTCCAATCGACCTTTGAGCAGCGGCCCATCTTGTATTCGGTGGAGCCCGAGAAGGGTACTTTTGAGTTTTATAACCGCTGGATGCCCCGCCTGCCCAAGGACATCGGCCCCTGGGACCCGGCCATTTTTCACGATCCCGACACCGACCGCTGGTTTATGTACTGGGGCTCGTCCAACGTGTACCCTATTTTCGGGGCGGAGCTGGATCATAGCAAGCGGCTGGCCTACAAAAGCCAGTACCAGGCTATGTTCTGGCTCGACCCCTACCAGCACGGCTGGGAGCGCTTCGGCCCCAACCACTCCGACCCCATCAAGCCGTTCACCGAAGGAGCCTGGATGACCAAGCACCACGGCAAGTACTACCTGCAATACGGCGCACCGGGTACCGAGTACAACGTATACGCCAATGGTACCTACGTGGGCAAAGATCCGCTCGGTCCGTTTGAATACGCACCTTATAACCCCATTTCGTACAAGCCCGGCGGGTTTGTGCAGGGGGCCGGGCACGGCAATACGTTTCAGGACAACTACGGCAACTACTGGAATACCGGCACGCCCTGGATTGCCGTCAACTGGAACTTCGAGCGGCGCATTGCCATGTTCCCGGCGGGCTTCGACCAGGACGACCAGATGTACGCCAACACGCGCTTCGGCGATCTGCCCCACTACCTGCCCACCCAACAATGGCAGCACCGCGACGAGCTCTTTACGGGCTGGATGCTGCTGTCGTACCGCAAGCCCGTGCGGGCGTCGTCGGTGCGGGATACGCTGCCCGTAGGTACCTTGGGCCCCGCCCACCTTACCGACGAAAACCCGCGTACCTTTTGGGTAGCACAGCAAAATAAGCCGGGCGAAACCCTGATCCTGGACCTGGAAAAGGAGCACGAAGTACGGGCCGTGCAGATCAACTACACCGACTACAAGTCCAACATCTACGACAACGACCCCGCCAAGGTCTATACGGAATTTAAGCTCTATACCTCACTCGACGGCAAACGCTGGGAATTGGCCGCCGACCTGGCCCAACTACCCCGCCGCGACCGCCCCTGCGCCTACCTGGAAGTACCCCCGCAGCCCAACGGGCAGCCCCGGCGGGCGCGCTACGTCAAGTACGAGCACGGGTACGTGGCGTCGCCCAACCTGGCCATCAGCGATTTTCGGGTGTTTGGCAAAGGCATGGGCAAGGTACCTGCCACGCCTCGCAAGCTGGAGGTAGTACGGCAGCCGGACGAGCGCAACGCCGACCTCCGCTGGGAGAAAGTACCCGGTGCGGTGGGCTACAACATCCGCTGGGGAATTGGTCCCGATAAATTGTACCAAACCTACCAGATCTGGGACGACCAGCCCGGCGCCCTCGAGCTGCGAGCGCTCAACGTAGGGGTGCCTTACTACTTTGCTATTGAGGCATTTAACGAGAACGGCGTCTCGCCGCTCAGTAGCGTAGTGGGGAAGCGATAGGGGCCAAAATCCAATGGCACGTTATTTTATTACTACTTGCCTGTGCCGCTACTAAAGGTAGCTTCAAGATAGAGAAAGTCGGCAAAATGAAATAAAATAACCCTTTGGCATAACCGCTACTATGATTGAAACCGAAGAGCAAAAAGAGCAAGCGCTTGCCTTTTACCGGGATGCTTTGCAGCTCCTGAAGGAACACGAGATTCGCTATATGGTGGGCGGGGCCATTCCCCTGTTCCACTACACGGGCGTCTACCGCGACACCAAGGACCTGGACCTGTTCTGCAAACCCAGCGAGTACCCTAAAATCTTGAAATTATTCGCCGACCGGGGGTACCAAACCGAGCTGACCGACGTACGTTGGCTGGCCAAAATATTCAAGGGAGAGTACTTCATTGATATTATTTTTGATACCGTCAATAACATCTGCACGGTGGACGACAGCTGGTACGAGCACGCCGAAAAGGGCGAGTTTGCGGGCATGGAGGTACTTCTGCTGTCGCCCGTGGAGCTGGCCTGGTGCAAGATGTACGTCCAGAACCGCGAGCGCTACGACGCGGCCGATGTTAACCATATCCTGCTCAAATGCGGAAAGAAGCTCGACTGGAAACGCCTGCTGTTCCGGATGGACCCGCACTGGCATTTGCTGCTGGCTCAGCTACTCCAGTTTCAGTTTGTGTACCCTTCCGACTTCCACGAGATCATTCCGCGCTGGCTCTTTGAGGAGCTGATGGTCCGGGCTCATGAGCAGTACGACCTGCCCTCGCCCGTAGAGAAGGTGTGCCGGGGGCCGATCATCGACCAGACCCAGTACATGATTGACATCAAAGAGTGGGACTATAAAGTAACCACAATCAAAACGACTTGATTATGGAAGAAAGCCAAAAAGTAAGAATAGCGGCCGTAGCCGATATCCACGTTCGTGAAACGGACAAAGGCAAATGGGCCGACTACTTCAAAGAGGTATCCGAGCAGGCCGACGTGCTGCTGATCTGCGGCGACCTGACCGACACCGGCGACGAAATGGAAGCCGAGGTACTTTCTGATGAGCTCAAGCACTGCAAGATCCCGGTGGTGGCCGTACTGGGCAACCACGACTACGAAAAAAACCGCCATAAGCTGATCCGGCAGGTGGTGCAGAAAGAAAACGTCCACGTGCTGGACGGCGAAGCGGTGGTGATCAAAGGCGTGGGGTTTGCGGGCGTGAAAGGATTTGGCGGCGGATTTGACAACTACATGCTCTCGATGTTTGGCGAAGGTGCCATGAAGGCTTTTGTGCAGGAGGCCGTTGACGAAGCCCTGCACCTGGACCGCGCCCTGGCGCGCCTCGACGCCGACCACGAAGACATCAAAAAAATTGTTTTGTTGCATTACGCGCCCATCAAAGATACCATCGTGGGCGAGCCGGAGGCTATCTACCCCTTTTTGGGCTCTTCCCGCCTGGCCGATCCGCTGCGCCGCCGGAACGTCCTGGCGGCTTTTCACGGCCACGCGCACATAGGCACCCTAGAAGGCGAAATCGGTGGGAGTGTGAAGGTCTTCAACGTAGCCAAGCACATCTTGACGAAAGCGGGCTATGCCCAGCCGTATTTTGTGTACGAAGTGTAGCAGGTACCTCTAGCGGCCGGACTGAACCGGGTAGGGAGCCGCGCCTTTGAAGAGGTACCCTACGCCTTTCAGCGTCACGATTTCTACCTGAGGGTCGTCGCGGAAGTAGTCGCGCAGGCGGGTAATGTACACGTCCAGGTTGCGGGAATTGAAGAACGAGTCGTCGCCCCAGACCCGCATCAGGATGTCGCGGCGCTGTACTTTGAAGTTCCGGTTCTCAATCAAAATACTCAGCAGCTCGGCCTCACGGTGCGAAAGCTTCCGTACGTGGCCGTCTAGACGTAGCTCGTACTGCTGCGGGAAAAACAGGTACCTGCCCAGCCGGATACTTTCGAGAGGTACCTCAGTAGGCTGGGCCAGTGACAAAGTGCCTTCGCGCAGCTGCGCCAGCTGGTACAGGTTCTGGATGCGCACGATGAGCTCCTCGAGGCTGAAGGGCTTCCGAATGTAGTCGTTTCCTCCCACCTGAAATCCTTTCAGTACGTCGTCGGTCTGGGTTTTGGCCGTCAAAAACAGGATGGGCATCCGGGGGTTCAGCGCCCGAATTTCACGCGCCAGCTCGTAGCCGTCGCGCTGCGGCAGCATCACATCCAGTACGCACAGGTCGGGCGCAAAGGCTCCGTACTCGGCCATGACCTGCCCGCCGTCCGCTACCATCCGCACGTCGAAGTCGCGGCTTTCCAGGCTTTCTTTCACAATTTTCCCCAAAAAGGGTTCGTCTTCCACGTAGAGTAGCTTGAGGCGCGTCATGAGGGGGTACTTTTAAAGGTACTTGCGGTACTTGATAGACTTAGGTTTCGGGGTAGCTGGATCGTGAACCGGCTGCCGTGGCCCAGGGTACTTTCCACCTCAATACTACCCCCGTGGCTCCGCACCACGCTGGCTACGTAGCTCAGGCCGAGGCCGTAGCCTTTTACGTTATGCACATCGCCCGAAGGTACCCTAAAGAATTTTTCGAAAATCTTCTGCTGGTAGAGCTCCGGAATCCCGATGCCTTCGTCAAGTACCTCCAGCCGGAGGTGCGTAGCGTCTTCCCACAGCCGGATGGTAATAATGGGGGTACTTGGGCTGTACTTGAGGGCGTTGTCGAGCAAATTATAAAGTACGTTGGTAAGATGTATCCGGTCGCCCCGGAGGCCGAAATCTGAGCCTTCAGGTACGTACTGGTACTGAGCGTTGTATTTTTCCAACTGCGGCCTCAAGGTACCCAGTACCTGCTGGACCAGCTCGGCGGCATCCAGCGGCTCGGGTGCCAGGGCCAGCGACTGCTGCTCGAAAAGGGCTGTTTTAAGTACCTTGTCAACCAGCATCGCGAGGCGGTCGAGCTCCTGGCGAGAAATGGCCAGGTACTCGCGCGTCTGCTCCGGGTTGCGGTCCACGCCAAAGCTTTGCAGGGCTTCCAGCGCCACGCCCACGGTAGCGATGGGTGTCTTGAGCTCGTGCGTCACGTTGCTGATAAAATCATTTTTGAGCTGGACGAGTCGCTGCTGCCGCTGCAGGTTGCGGTAAATAACCGCAAAGGCCAGGGCCGTGGTAGCCAGCAGGAAAAGAGAAAACAGCAGCTGGGGCGTGATCTTTCGGAGCAGGTACGGCTGGTAGCGGGTAAAGGCGGCTGAGTAGGTAGAGCCCGTCGGCATCGTGCTCCGTACGGGTTCGGTACGAAGTGCGGTGGAGGTACTGTCGACACCGGCGTTGCGCTGCATCGTAAAAGCGAGCGGAATCTGGGCCTGCCGGATGCGCTGCGCGTAGTCGGTTTGCACCGCTTGCAGGGAGAGGGTGTCCTTGCCCAGCTGAATCACTATTTTTTTGTCGACCGGAAGCCGGGATCTGAGGATACGGGGCTTTTCTGAGGGCCTAACTTCTGCTTCTTCTTGACGACCCGCTACCGAGGCCTGGATAGGCCGAAGTACCCGACTGATGATCTGCTGCAGAGAGTCGTCTTGCCCTTTGGCGCTCACGATACGGATCTCTATTTTGGGCTGGCGGGTGGAGTCGTGCAGTAGGCCTTGTAGCCGCAGCGAGTCGCCTATCCCCGACGAGGACCTAAGTACCTTGATGCTCTTGATCGCGGTGGCCGGCAGGTCGGTTGCCGTAAAGAAAGCCGAATTTTCTAGCTCGGGCAAAAGCGTATCGGCAGACGGGAGCACCCCCCCTTTTTCGGATTGCCGAAGGCGCAGAGCAATGATTTTAGGCTTGGGAGAAGCAGGTGTGGAGGTAGTTTTTTCTTCCAGAAAGTACTTCCCCACTTTTTGCTGAAATACCGAATCTTCCAGGGCCTGGATGGTGGTGCGCAGCAGTAGGTCGGTCTCCTTCTGAAGGAGATTTTTTTGCTCGAAATATTCTTTCCGCAGCCAAAATGCCTGAAAGGCCGCCAGCAAAACCAGGCTGGCGACCATGAGGAAGGTGGGTAGTTTATTTCGACGCAAAAGATTCATATTGTATACCGATGGCTCGGGGGTACTTCTCAAAGCGGATCAGTTCCGGATGATCCGCATTCCGCCGTTGCCCATTTCTTTCATGTACTCGTCCCGGATTTTGTTAAACTCCGCCTCACTGACTTTCTTGCCGCCCGAAGGTACCTTCAGGTCGCTGCCCGTGAGTTTTTTTAAACCGAGGCTGGTGGCCGTGTAGATCATTTCGCCTTCGTTGACGTCCAGCTCCAGAATGAGCCCCGGCAGGCCCCCGTACACGGCCGGGCCGCTGGGGCAGGGAATGGCGTCCGTAAACCAGGCCACGATGGGCTGCTGCCGCTCGGGCTGGATGTAGGTAGCCTTCAGGCAGTCGTAGCCGTGGATTTTCTTAGACTCTCCCGTGAGCTTCCAGGGTACCTGGCGCAGCGAGTCCTGGATCAGGAATTTCTGTCCGGCCAGCTCGCGCAGCTCCACGCTCTTCTTTTGCTCAAAGTTACGATAGATTTCGTTTTGTGGTACCCGTATCACCAAGCGTGCGCCGCCGCTCGCCTCGATGGGCTCGTCGTTGGATTCGATGCTTTTAAACAGCGACTCCCCGCCCCGTACGGCGAGCTGCATCTTATTGGTGCGGAACTCCGGCACCATGGCCTTCATGGCTTCGTCGGGCAGGCGACGGTGTACGTTCACTTTCTGGTCGTAGAGCACGATGCCCTCGGTGTTTTGGGCGAGGGCGGTGCCGCCGCAGAGGGCTAGCAGCAGTCCGGCAAGGTACTTTTTCATAGGTATTGAATTTAATTAATTGGTGATTCAATGATTTGATTTAAAACTGTTGCATGATGCGTATTCCGCCCGGCTGCGGCCCCCGCTTAATCCCCAGCGAGTAGGTGAAGCTCAGCAGGAAGTACCTTTGCAAGGAGCGGATCTGCTCGTCCTGCACGAAGTTGGCCTGCGCCACGCGGTTCACGACCACGTTGCGGTTGAGCAGGTCCACGGCTGAGAGCTTCAGCTCACCCCGCTTGTTTTTGAGCATGGTGCGGGCCACCGAGGCATTCCAGAGAGGTACCTGCTGGCTGAAGTCGGAGTCGGGAAAATGGTAAATGGCGTAGTCGAAGGTGGAGCTCAGCGTAAGTACCTTGCCCAGGCGCCAGTTGGCTTCCAGGTCGTAGTTTTGATTGGTAAAGCGCTGGTTCAGAGTGGTATTGAGCGAGTAGGCGGTTTGGTTGTAGGTGAGGCGGGCGCTGGCCGTCAGGTCAAAGCTTTCCTTGTAGCGGTACTCCAGCCGGAGCGTGTTCCGGCTCACCAGGCGGCGGGTCTGGTTGTCCTGGCCGTTGACGGGCGTGATGGAGCGGTTGTAGAGCAAATTGGTACTGAGGTTCACGCGGGTATTGAGCGGCCGGATGCGAAAGCCCTTGGCTACGTCACCCATGAGGCTGTAGTCATTCCGGACGTTGACGGGCCGGAAGGTGCGTACCAGGTCGGCGTCGATCTGCTGGCTGTCGGTGAGGCGGTTGGCCGTGTAGGTGAAGCTCACGAAGCCAAACAAATTGCTGAATTTTAGTTGGTTGAAATCAAAAAACTGCAGCCGGAGGCGGTGGTTGTACTCGGGCCGTAGCGCCGGGTTACCCACGTACACGTTGAGCGGATCGGTGTTGTCCACGACGGGCGAGAGCTGCTGAATACTCGGCTCACGTACGTCGGTGTCATAGGTAAGGTTGAGGTTACGGGTATTGGTGAAGTTGTACTGAAAGCGGGCGTTGGGCAGGGCGTTTACAAAGCTCCGTTCGATGTTCGTGTCCTGCTGTACAAGTACCCCTTTCAGCGACGACTGCTGCACGCTCAGGCCCACCGAGGCGTTGTAGGTAGTTTGGGTGGTACGCAAGTTGAAGCCGCCGCGCTGGTAGGTGAAGTCGTTCCGAAACTGGTTGCTGAGCGGGGCGTTGAGCCGCCGGGTGCGTCCTTCGTCGAGCAGATCGTACACGCGCCGGTCTACCTCGTTGAGCGCTTTTTGCCAGGCGTAGTTGAGCTCCAGGTACTTGCGTTGGCCCAGCGGCTCGGTATAAGCGAGCGTCAGGCCGTAGTTTTGGCGGTCGTTGGTTTGCTCGTTTTCCTGGCGCAGGGTATCGGCGCGCGTCGGCGTGCTGCTGTTGTTCCCAAAGAAGCGGTTGAGGGCGTGGAGGGTACCTTGGCGGTCGCTCTGGTCGAGGCCCAGGCTGAGGTTGCTGGACAGCGTGCGGCCCTTCTTGCGGAAGCGGTGCCGAAAGAGCAGGTCGGAGTTCAGGCGCAGGCCGTCGCCCTGCGAGGAGGTCGTGCGCAGGCCTTCGTTTTCGAGCTGGCCGTCGGCCCCGAAGGCGCGGCTCTCCCCGCGCACGCGGGCGGTGGTCTGGCGGTAGTCGAAGCGGTTGGTCCAGCGAATGGAGTTGGCCGAATCGATCTTCTGGTCCAGCACCAGGTTCATCCGGTGCGTGGCGTTGCCGGTATGCTGGGCGTTTTGCTGGGTACTGCCAAAGGTACGACCGGGCAGGAAAGTCTGGCGGTTGATGCGCTGGTCGACGTTCTGGCCCAGCTGGTTGTAGAAATAGCTGCCGTTGACCTCGGTTTTGGGCGTAAGCTGGTTGTTGAAGTTGACGCCCCCGGCCCAGTTGGTGAGGTAGCCGTTGGTGCGGCCGCCGAGGTTGAGCGGGATCTCGTTGTCGCCGTCGCCGTTGATCTGAATCCGCACACCGCCCTGGCCCGACATCATCCGCTGCGCTGCGCCGGTAAAGTTGAGGTAGTCGTCGGTCGAGAAACCCTGCTGGTTCACGTTATTCCCCATGCCCAGGAAGGACAGCTGCTTGGTTTTGGAAAAGCGGTTTAGGTTGCCGCGCAGCGCGTAGCGGTGGTTGGGCCCGCCACCGCCCGTCAGGTTGCCGAAGGTCATGTTTTTCTTTTCTTCCTTCAGCGTGAGGTTGATGGTCTTCTCGCGCTGGCCGTCGTCAATGCCCGTAAACTGCGCCTGGTCCGACTTGCGGTCCAGTACCTGTACCTTGTCGATAGCGTCGGCGGGTAGGTTGCGGGTGGCTATTTTGGGGTCGCGGCCAAAAAACTCCTTGCCGTCTACGGTGACGCGCTGTACCTGCTGGCCCTGGGCGCGTACGGTGCCGTCGCGCTCTACCTCCACGCCCGGCAGGCGCTTGAGCAGGTCCTCCACCACGGCGTTGGGCTGCACCTTGAACGAGTCGGCATTGTATTCGATGGTATCCTGCCGGATTTGGACCGGTGCCCGCTCACCCCGTACCACTACCTCCTGTAGGTCTTTCGGAAAGGGTACTAGCGACAAGGTGCCTAGCTCCAGCGTCGGCTCCGCCAGTACTTCGATGCGCTGGCGGTAAGGCTGAAGGCCCACGAAGGTAACCTGGAGCAGGTACCCTTCGTTGCTTACATTTTTAAATTCAAAGCGCCCGTTGGCCTGCGAACGCCCAAAGGAAACCAGCGACGAGTCGCGCCCGCTGAGCAGCATCACGGTTGCTCCTTCGAGCGGCCGACTGGCCGAGTCAAGTACTACGCCCTGCAGGCTGATCTTTGCCGGATGTTGGGCCAGTAGCGGCCTGCCGAGCCCGAAGAGAAGCAGGAGCATTAAGAAAAAGGAAAGGTTTTTCATGGCTAAAAGTACCTGTGGCTGGGAGGGAAATAAGACGCAACAAAGGTACCCGCCCGTAGCCAGGAACTAGGTTAATCGTCCTTGCAACAAGGTTAATTAAGGTTAAAAGGGGAGTGAGTGGAAATGGGTAGTGGTCAGAGTGGCTACAGCTTGGATACCGCCCAGGTTTAGAAAGATAGAACTCCGCTTTTTTTGCCGAAATAGGGGCCGGCTGCGGGACTATTTCAAATCACCGGTTTGTATTCATCCATAACCTTCCTATTTTTACGTACCAATCAGAAAAACAGTAGTAAGTACTTGCTTTTAAGTACCTTGGCCGGGCCTCAGCCGCTCTTGTGCAGGGAATTAATTATACCTACCTTTAGTTTGACTTTTTGGCGCAGCAGGCTACCAGGAAGCGTAGGCAGGAGGACGGGGCGAGAGTATTTAAATAATTGATTAACAAACCTATGGTAAAAATTTACAAGTATTTTTTCAGGGGCTCGGCGGGCACTTGTATACTTTCATTTTGCCTGGGGTTGTGTATGGTGTCGTGCGATTCGGGGTTTCAGCGCAATCCTGACCATATCGCTTACGTAGATAGTATTCAGGAACTAGCGCTTCGAAATTTCGATAAAAACCCTGACGCCGCGAAGGCTTTTTTCGACTCAGCCTATAACCTGATCGACCGGCCCGGAGTGGGCGCCCAAATCCGGAAATATGCGTTCCTGGGCGGCAAGTACTACCTCGAGCGCAAAGACTACCCCAACGCCATTGCCTACCTGGACAGCATCCCCCTGACGCTGGCTACCGAAGAGCTCAAGCAGAAGTACATGCTGGAGTACGTCATGGCTATTTTTCGGAAAGGGGACGTACTCTTTGAGTATAAAAAGTACCACGAGGCCTACCAGCACTACTACCGGGGGAAGATGATGGCCGAAACGGTGCTGGACCGCTGCGTTCAGAGCCAATATACCTACCGGCTCGGGATGGTGAGCTACAAACAGGGTAAGTTTGTGGATGCGGCTTCTAATTTTAAGCAGTGTTTTGAAGATGCCTCCTTCTGCCAGCCTGATTTCACCAACTTCGCTTTGCGCCAAGAGGTACTTAGCAATACCGCCCTTAGCTACGCCCGGGCAGGCATGCTTGACAGTGCGGTTTACTACAGCAAGGCGGCGTTGGCGTACATCCGGGAAAATGAAAAAGTGTACCCCGACCGGAAGGAGTACCTAGCCCGGGCCAAAGGAGTGGTGTATGGCAACCAGGCCGACCTTTACACCAAAACCGGACGAACCGCCATCGCGGAAGATTTGCTGAAAAAGAGCATAGCTATCAACAGCCAGCCCGGATTTGACAACCACGACGCCCAGGTTTCCTTATTAAAGCTAGGAAATCTGTACCTGGAAACCAACCAGTTGGCCAACGTTCGGGTAGTGGCTGAAAGCCTGGCGACCTCGCTGGATACCATCAAAAGCCTGGTGGTGGAAGCCCGGCTTCACAAGCTCAACTGGGGCTACTACGACCGCCTGCAACAGCCCGACCGCGCCTATAAGTACCTCAGAGAGTACATGCTGCTGAACGATTCGCTGGAGCGAGCCAACAAAGACCTGGTGACCGCCGATGTGTACAAGGAGTTTGAGCGGATCGAGCAGCAGTACCAGTACAACTTGCTCAGCAAAGAGAATGAATTAAAAAAAGTATATCTCTACATTGCCATCCTGGTAGCGGTCATGATTTTGGTGATCCTGCTGCTGCTCGTTCGAAACTGGCAAACTACCCGGCGCAACGTAGCGGAGCTGACGCGCCTCAACAAGCAGGAGACCTTCCAGAACATGCAGTTGGAGCAGGCTACGGCCGATCTGCGCGAAATCAACGACAACAAGGACCGGATTCTGAAGGTCGTGGCCCACGACCTGCGCAATCCCATCGGGGCCATTGGTACCATCGCGATGCTCCTGCTGCAGGAAGCCCAGCTCTCCAAAGAGCACGCCGAACTGGTGGAGCTGGCCCAGGAGTCGAGCCAGCACGCGATCAAGATGATCAATGATTTGCTCACAACCAACCTCAACAACCGCCCCGCCGACATGAAGAAAGAGTGGGTAGATGTGCAGGCGCTGATCTACCAGTGCGTGGATACCCTGCGGTTTAAAGCGGAGGAGAAACATCAGCGTATCGAGCTGATCCTGGACGAGCCCGTTCGGCTTTTGGTAGACCGCGAAAAGGTGTGGCGGGTACTGAGCAACCTGCTCACCAATGCCATTAAGTTCAGCCCCACGGAGGGCGTGATCCGCCTGAAAGCGGAGCAAATCGACCAGACGTTCCGGCTCACCGTGCAGGATGCGGGCATCGGGATTCCGGAACATCTGAAGGAAAAAGTATTTCAGGCGTTCTCGGAAGCCAAGCGAAAAGGTACCCACGGGGAGCCTTCCTTTGGGCTGGGGCTGTCTTTTTCCAAGCAAATCATTGAGGCGCACCAGGGGGTTATCTGGTTTGAGAGCGAGCCGGGCCAGGGCACTACCTTCTACATCGAGCTACCCGCCGAGCCCCAGGCCGTTGAGGCGGCCTCTACCGCTACCTATAATTCTTAGGAAAATCCGGCTGAGGTACTTTACAAAGAAAAAGTACCTCAGCCGGATTCAGTAGGGGAGAACGACCCTTTGCTAGTACACCTTAGCCAGCAGCTGCGGGTGCGTTTTTTCCAGCGTGAGCAGCAGCTCGCCAAAGAGCGTATTGACCCACGCAAACCACTTGCGGGTAAACTTCGTGGCGTCGTCTTTATCAAACGACTCGTGCATGAAGCCCGTACCGGCGTGGGTTGTTTTGAGGAGCCGCAGCTGTGCTTCAATCTCCGGGGTACTGGTAGACGTCATGGCGCGGGCAATGATCCCCATGGGCCAGATCTGGTCCACCAGCGTGTGCGGACTACCCAGGCCTTCGCCGGCTTGGCCCCGGAAGAAGTACGGGTTGTCTTCGCTGAGTATGAACTTGCGCGTATTCTGGTAAATTGGGTCTTTCACCGGCAGCGCCCCCAGGTACGGCAGGCTGATGAGCCCCGGAATCCCGGCGTCGTCCATGAGCAGGTAGTTGCCAAAGCCGTCTACCTCGAAGGCGTAGATCTTTCCGTACTTGGGGTGCGGGTACACGGCGTACTTTTTCAGGGCCGCTTCTACCTCCGTCGCCAGCGCCCGAAACTCCTGCGCCAGCGCCGCATCGCGGTGAACTACCTCCAGAAGCTCCGCTACCTGCCGGAACGAAATGACCGCAAAAAAATTGGACGGAATAAAAAACGGGTAGATGGTGGCGTCGTCCGAAGGCCGGAAGATGTTGGCGATCAGCCCCACGGGCCGGATCGGGTTGCCGTAGCCGTTGCCGGGTACGGTGTCCGTCGACCAGGACGTGACGCGTCCAAAGCGGTACGGCCCGCGCCCCTCTTTGCGCTGCTGCTCCCGGCAGGTTTGCAGCACCAGGCTCATGGCCTGCTTCCAGTCGGGGTCGAGCGGGCGCGTATCGCCGGTGGTTTTCCAGTAGTGGTAGGCCAGCCGGATGGCGTAGCAGAGCGAGTCCAGCTCCCACTTGCGCTCGTGCAGCATGGGTTTCATGGCCGTGGCGTCCTTGGACCACTCGCTCTCGCGCGGCTGGTCGTAGAAGGCGTTGGCGTACGGGTCGATGAGGATGCAGGCCGTCTGGCGGTTGATGAGCCCCGCCACCAGGTGCTGTAGCTTGGCGTCCTGCTTCATGAGGGGCAGGTAGGGCCACACCTGCGCGGTGCTGTCGCGGAGCCACATGGCGTCGATGTCGCCCGTAATGACGAAGGTATCCGGTTTATCTTCAATGGTTTTGAAATGGACCGTCGTATCAAGCGTATTGGGAAAACAATTCTCAAACATCCAGGCCAGCTCCGGATCTTTGATGACCTGCTTCATGCGCTCGATGGTGGCCTCCACCGCCGTACTGGAAAAATTCCGCTTTTCGGCCGGTACCCGCACCGTCGGGAAGTCGGCGGGGGTACTTTGCGCCACCGACCAGCCTGCCGCCGCCACGCCCAAGGTAGCCAGGGTACTTTGTTGCAAAAAGGTTCTGCGCTGCATAAGATCGAATGGCTAAGAGATTTCTTAAAAAAATTTAAGAATACAAAGTAACGTATTTTTTCCAGCGAAATGAAGTACCCCGCCGAGCAATACGTTATTTTGAGCTACTTTGTTTTTTTACCAAAAACGCCAGGAAAGAAAAACAAGACCAGGTACCTCTGGCAGGTACTTTGTAGCAGAGGGCTCGGGGCATAGGGTACTTTGTGGCAGGAAGTTTCGGGCGTGGGGTACTTTAGTTTGGGGCGTAGGGGTACTTTAAATTGAACTAAGCGTTTCTTGGCCGCATAGCGGTCAAATGTTTGTAGGTGGCTGTAGTGGAGAAAAGCCCGCGCGCGTGCCTTGAGGTACGTAATCATTATGCGGCCCCTAAGCACCTTATTCGCCCTACACTTTAAACACCAACCGCCGACGATAAAGTACGTACAGGATCACAAACCAAAATAGCAGGTAGAGCAGCGCCCAGGCCAGCGACGCCTGGAGGGGATTGGAGAAATGCGGCACGAGCCGGAAATCATAAAGGTAGCTTTGCAAGCTGACGGACTCCGGCTGAGCGGGCGAAGGTACCTGGATGCTGCCCAGCACCCGCGGAATAACGCCCGAAAAGAAAAACACCACGATGGGATTGAGCCCAAAAATAACGAAGGGAAGCGTCCAGCGGGTGTAGCCGCGCAGGTCGATGATCCAGTACAAAGTACCCAGCACCAGCAGCGCTAGCCCGGCGGCGTACAATACGTAGGAGCTCGTCCAGAGGGCTTTGTTGATGGGAAAAACCGTCCCCCACAGCCAGCCGAGCGCGATGCCACCCAGTGCCGCCGCCAGCAGGTAGGCGGTCTTTTGGTTTTTGGAAAGGGTACTCTGGAGCAAAGTACCCGTGAGCAGCCCGGCGATGCCCGTCGCTACCGCCGGGAGGGTACTTAGGAGGCCTTCGGGGTCCCAGGTTTTGGAGACAGACCAGAGGTGGCCCGGCAGCAGTAGGTTGTCCAGCCAGGCGGCCAGGTTGATGCCTTTGTCGAGGTTGGCCGGGCCGAAGCCCGGTACCGGCACGAGCGTCATCAGCGCCCAGTAGATCAGTAAAATGGCTACACCCATAAGTACCTGCGTGGCGGTACTTGTGGTCAGGTACAGCAGCGAGACCAGCAGGTACACCAGCGCGATGCGCTGCAAAACCCCCGGAATCCGCACCGTACTGTAGGCCTCGAAGCCGCCAAAGGCCAGGAGCATCATGAGTGCGAAAATACCCAGCGCCACGTAGAGCTGGCGCTTTTTGTCGTATTCGCCAAAGAGCGCTACCACCACCAAGGCCGTTAGGGCCAGGCGGATACCCAGCAGCGGCAGACCGGTAAGGCCGAAAAAGGTTATTTTGGAGAAGAAATTCAGGAATAAACCCAGCGAAAAAATGCGGAGCGCGCGGGTGAGCAGCCGCTGGAAGGTACCCGAAGTAAGTACCCGCCGGGGCGTGGAAAGTACCGTGGTGATGCCCACAATGAACAGGAAAGTCGGAAAGACCAGGTCCGTGGGTGTGCAGCCGTGCCATTCGGCGTGCAGCAGCGGCGGGTACACGTGCTCCCAGCTACCGGGATTGTTCACAATGGTCATGAGCATGATCGTGAGGCCACGCAGCACATCCAGCGAAAGCAGGCGATTTTTCATAAAGGCAAAGTACCCGAGGAGGTTTCGGTTGGTAGGTCAAGAAGTACTTGCGAGTAATATACCACAAAAGTACCTGCCATACTACGTCAGCGGGGGGTACTTGTACTACTGCCCGGTACCTTTGGACCCACAAAGAAGGAAAGTACCCCATGAAGTGAAACAAAAGTACCCCCAAAATACAAGGCCCAAGTACCCTTTGCTCGAAACGTAGGTACCCCTTTGCTCCATGCCCTCTGCTACAAAGTACCTCTAGCTCCGCCAGAGCAGCGACGAATCGCCGTAGCTGAGGAAGCGGTAGCCCTCGCTGAGCGCTTCGTCGTAGAGGCGCCGCCAGTCGGGACCGACAAAGGCCGCCACGAGCAGGATGAGCGTGGAGTCGGGCTGGTGGAAGTTCGTGATGAGTCCGCGGCAGAGCTGAAAGCGGTAGCCGGGGAAGATGAAGATCTCCGTTTCGCCCACGAGCTCGGAGAGTCCGGCTTCGTCCATGTGCTCCGCCACGGCCGCCAGCGCTGCCGGGGCCGAAGGTACCTGACCAGCGGCCAGGAGCGGGTAGGGGTATAGCTTCTCGATCCAGAACGAAGTACCTTCCCGGCGCAGCAGCTTCACGCCGTACCAGTAGAGGCTTTCCAGCGAGCGCAGCGAGGTAGTTCCTACGGCCACGATCTGGTCGGCTTTTTCGAGCAATTGCCCCACCAGCTCCCGCGAATACACCACCTGCTCGGCGTGCATCCGGTGCTCGGTGACGGTGCTGGCCTTGATGGGCTGAAAAGTACCCGCCCCCACGTGCAGCGCCAGAAACGCGCGCTGGGTACCTTGAGCCGCCAGTTGCTCCAAAACCTGATCGGTAAAATGCAGCCCCGCCGTAGGCGCGGCCACGGCCCCTTCGTGCCGGGCGTAGACGGTCTGGTAGGTGTGCTTATCGCTGGCTTCGGTGCCGCGCTTGAGGTAAGGCGGGAGCGGGATTTCACCCAACGCCTGCACCACGTCCAGAAACGTATGGTCCGATACCCACCGCAGCCGTACCTGGTTTTGGTCGTAGTCGGCGTAGGAGGCTTCCAGAAGTACCTCCTGGGTACCTACCGTGAGCGTGGCCGAAAGTACCTCGCCGGGCTTCCAGCGTTTTTTGTTGCCAATCATGCAGGCCCACACGCACTCGCGCCGCACCAGCATGGCGTCGTTGATCACGCGCGTGGGTAGCTCGGGGTGCAGTAAAAGTACCTCTACGGTAGCGCCGGTGGGTTTCTGAAAGTACGCCCGGGCGGGGATCACCTTCGTGTTGTTAAAAACCAGCAGCGTGTCGGCGGGTAGGTACCTGGGCAGGTCGGTAAAGCGGCGGTGCTCCAGGGTACCCTGGCCGTAGACGAGCAGCCGGGAGCTGTCGCGCGGGCTAAGCGGATAGCGGGCAATGCGCTCGTCGGGCAGGTGGTAGGTGTAGTCGCGGAGGCGAATGGGCTCCGCATTGGGCCGTCCATTTTCTTCCATTAGGCTTACAAGGTATCCGGGACCGGCGGGCGCATCAGCCGCACCGGAAGCGCCACAACAATAACAGTCAGCATCACGAGCCCCAGGTAAAGTACCCAGGCGAAGTCAAACACATCTTGTTTGAACTGCGAGCTACTCACCGTAGAGAGCGCCAGCAGCGTGAGCGCCAAAATGGTATTGATGGCCGCTACCAGGCTGTAGAGCCAGTTGGTGAGGTGCTCACGGAGTTCCTCGGGCTGCTGCGCCCAAGCCTCACGCCGGGGAATGGGCAGCGACGACACGGGTACTTTCACGAGCTGCCGCGCCACCGCCCTAATCACCACGTTGTTGAACAGGATGAGCCCCATCACGATGTAAAATACCGTACTTTTATCAAGGTAGTTTTCGGGTACACCGGCGGGTGAAAAATCGACGGCCACCAGGTCCGGCAGGGTGGCGTAGGTCCACATCAGAACGCCCACCACCAGGAGCACCGAAAACCAGCGCCATACTTTTATGCCAAATGTTGTTACTTTCATGCGGAAATAGAGGTAGTACTAACTTATCAAGTGCACAGAATTGTGCCAAAAGCGGTGCAAAATTAGGGCGGCCCGGTTCCAAAACCTAATACCCGTTCGGAAGGTTGTTTTCTAAAAGAAACCGACGGACATAGAAAAGCCGGAAGTACCTTTGCGCGCTTCGCTTATTCACCACTTTCTTAAAGTACCTTACCCATGAAAATCTATACCAAAACCGGCGACAACGGCACCACCGGGCTCATTGGAGGTACCCGCCTCAGCAAAGCCCACGTCCGCATCGAGGCCTACGGTACCGTAGACGAGCTAAACGCCTACCTGGGCCTGCTGCGCGACCAGCCCGTGAACGACGCCCGCCGCGACCTGCTCAAGGAAATCCAGGACCGGCTCTTCACCATGGGCTCGCACCTGGCCTCGGAGCCCGACCAAACCCGCAAGCCACTCCCCGACCTGCACGAGGCCGACATAAAGCGCCTGGAAGACGAAATGGACCGCATGGACGAAAAACTACCCCCGCTGCGGGCTTTTGTGCTGCCCGGCGGGCACGCTTCGGTTTCGTACGGGCACGTGGCGCGTACCGTGTGCCGTCGGGCCGAGCGCGCGGTGATTCAGCTGCACGAGCAGGAGCCCGTGGAGGAGATCGTTATCCGGTACCTCAACCGCCTCTCCGACTACCTCTTCGTACTTGGCCGCAGCATGGCGCAGGAGCTGGGCGTGGAAGAAGTGACCTGGAAGCCTAGGTTGTAAAGGAGAAAAGTGGCCGCTCGATAAAATTTTATAGGATTAAATAAAGTGTTTCCTTAAATTATTGGGTCTTTCGATTTGCGGGCAGAGCAGCAAAAATTCTGCTCAAGGCCTGGTAGGAGGGCGTGAGGATTGGATCTTTGGAAAAGTTGAGGCGGCGTTGAGATATTCGGCTGGAGAGGATTAAATTTTATAGGATATTGAAAGCTAATTTGGAGATGTAATCTCTCGGTTTAAAAAATAAATACGACATCAAAAGTACAATAATTCATTATAATAGTACAAATAAATACAAAAAGTACTACAAAACTTGCGTATATTTACGAGTTGTATGCTATGCTAATAACCATCATAATGTTTAAAGTAAGAAAAAAATTAATTAAATGTCAAAAGCCACAAGTTTTATAGGAGAACATACGGTTGAACTGACAATTGTGCCGATTTTAAAACGCATACTTGACAAAGAATTTTCCTTTGTTGTTCCTCTCTTCCCATGGATGACACGCGAAGGAGGAATTGTATCTAAAATGATTCACGAACACGATCAGTTTAAAATAATTGGTTTATACCCAAGACGACCGAAACTTTCAATATCAAAAACAGATACTATCATTTTGAAAATAAGCAATCAAGTAATTTTTGGTGCAAATAGTGGGAAATCTCTTGGAATACCAATTATTGCAGGTTTGCCATTAGTTAGAAGTTTTTGGGAATTGAGTGATAAACCTGAATGTTTGTGGTTAAAACTTGACTTTAAAGATGGTGAACAAGTAGAATATGAAATTCCATTTAACAAGACTTATCAACCTGAAAAATCGTTGTTGACAAAAACAATAGAATCTGAATCTGAAATAATACATTTAATTCAGGAAACAGCAAAAACATTCAACATAGTTGAAGCTATCGAAGCATTTGGAAAAATAAAAATGGACAGTATGAATTTAGACTTTTATTCAAGCTTTGCATACATGGGAGGATATAAACCAATATATTTCCTACTTAAATGAAGCACAGCATACAACAGGCGTTTGGCTCAATGGCGGGTGACGTGGTTAATTGAACATTCTACCTCGCATCAACTTTTGTGGTGTATTGACAGTTTTGTGCTCCCAAATCCGCCACTGCGCCAAGTGCCCAAACGTTAGTGGCAAGCGTATAACGACACTCACTGAAACGAAAAACATAAAAACGACAAATGATTTCAACCAAAGAACTAAACTTACCTGACGGACAAAAATTACAGACAATTTGTAAAGCAATTTCTGTTTTAGACGCAATTCTTTCCCAAGAATGGGAATATCGATATTATTCATACAACAATAAATGGGCAGACAATGAAGAATTTTGTGAAATGCGAAATGGTTCGGGCGACCAAATGCTAATTTTATTTAGAGAAGACGGCTGTGTAATAAATGGTTTTGCTCACGAATATCAACAGCAAGAAAAAGAGAAACTAACAAAAAATTTACCTTCTATTTTTGACGAATTTATTTTTGGAGAACCTGTAAAAACAATCGGAACAACATTTTGCGTTTGGACAACCGAAAATAAAGCTTGGAAAACTGGACAAATCGAAAATTACGAAGATAATTCTGACGAAATGTTGAGCATTTTTGACGGAAATCCACAAACTTATGTTGATTGGGCAACAGAATATTTTGACGAAAGTTTTATAGAAAGTGGAATTCCTTTGGAAACCGTGACAGAAATTTATAACGGAAAAACGCTGACAAAAGAAATGGTTTTGACAATCGTTGAGCAACTTGAAGATTGGGAACAACTTGAAGCTGACCTAAACGAAATTGGTTATCCGTATAACTTTAACTAACCGAAAAACGCCAGCTGGTAACAAGGGTTTTGCAATAGTGGGGCGAAACTGCTAAATTCAACGGCAGTGCTTCGATTAAACTTTTGTGCAAAATTGAAGATTTGTGCTTTGAAAGCCCCACCATCGCAAAGCCCCGAACCGTTGTGCGTCATGCCGCGAAAATAAAGATCGAATGAAATGATAAAGAAAATTAGTTTGACTCTGTGGATACTGATAGGGTTTACCACAATACTGTATTCGCAAATTGATAAGAAAGACAAGAAAATAATTAAAAAACTTGATTCTTTTTTGCCTTTGTTGGTGTTTTCACCAACAAAGGCTCCAATGCAACGCCAAAAGTTTATGTAGTTTAAAAGTGCATCTATACGCCTACCACGCGGCGTCCGCATCGCTATCCAAACGACATAAACCTACCCTTGCTCCAAACCCTTTAGACAGCCCATCGTTGTTTCAGATACAACAACCGTTGATTTGGCTAATTCCGCTCGCTACATTCTTTCCACTTTTGCAGTGTCAATAATTCATTAATTTAAAACGCAAAGAAATGGACACAAAAAAAGTATGGCTAGTCACTGGAGCGTCAAAGGGATTAGGTTTGTTCTTAGTAAAAAAGCTGTTGAACGAAGGCTACCAAGTAGCTGCTACTTCCAGGAACGTGGAAAGTTTGGAAAAGGAAGTAGGGATATCGGCAAGCTTCCTTCCCTTGGAAGTACACTTGACGGATGAAAAGAGTGTAAGCAATGCTATTACAAAAACCTTGGAAGCGTTCGGTACTATTGACGTAGTAGTGAATAACGCAGGCTATGGGCAAATAGGCGCTTTGGAAGAGCTGAGCGATCAAGAAGCTCGTCAGAACTTCGATATCAATGTGTTTGGCTCGCTCACTATTATCAGAAATGTTATGCCTCATTTCCGTAGTAAAAAATCGGGACATATTATCAATATTGCTTCTATTGCGGGTTTGCTCGGTACGTTTCCTGGCTTTGGGATTTATTGTGCTACCAAATTTGCCATGGTTGGTTTTACGGAATCTCTGTCGGCAGAAGTAAAAGAATTTGGCATAAAGGCAACGGTAGTATATCCTGGCTATTTTCGCACCAATTTTTTGGATAAAGGGTCGCTTAATCTTCCTCAAAACCCGATTGAAGATTACACGGCAGTAAGAAACTCGGAAAGATGGCACGAAAGCGAGATGAAAGGCAACCAACCGGGGAGTCCTGAAAAAGCCGCACTTGCTTTTATACAATTAGCCGAAAGTGAGAATCCACCACTTCATTTTATTATGGGAAGCGATGCCTTCGGAATGGCGAAAAATAAAATCGAAGAATTACAAAATGAATTAAGCACTAACGAAGCGTTGAGCAAGTCAACTGATTTTTAATTTGGAAAAAAGAGATAGAGTGGGGGATATTCTATCTCTTTTTTCTAATTCTATAAAAGTATGAAACCGAAGAAAGTATATACCTTCGCTACTATTAGCGAATTTCACCGGATAAGCGGACTGCCCAAGCCCGATCATCCTTTGGTAAGTTTGGTAGATTATGGTTTGGTCGAGTATCAAATCAAGGAGAATGAAATTGGTTGGGTCCAGAATTTTTATTCTATTGGCTTAAAGCGAAATATTCAATACAAATTTCGCTACGGCCAGCAACAATATGATTTTGATGAGGGCCTTTTGTCTTTTGTTGCACCGGGACAATTGGTGCAACTGACGATGGAAAAGCCTGAAATAAAGCCAACGGGGTGGCTTTTGCTTATTCACCCAGATTTTATTTGGAATACTACTTTGGCGAAAAATATTAAGCAATACGATTTTTTTGGATATGCTGTAAATGAAGCTCTATTTCTTTCAGATAGAGAAGAAGCGATCATTGTTGAAATCATGCAAAATATTCAGAGGGAATACCATTCTACTATTGACAAGTTTAGCCAAAGTATCATCGTTGCCCAAATAGAGTTATTACTTACCTACTGTGAACGGTTTTATCAACGACAGTTTATAACTCGCAAGAAAGTCAGCCATCAAATTTTGACCAAATTGGAAGACATTCTTAACGATTATTTCAATCATGATAGTCTAATAAACGAAGGTTTGCCTAGTGCCCAATACATTGCGGGTCTGTTACATGTTTCGCCTAACTATTTGGGTAGCTTACTTAAATCTTTAACTGGACAAACTACCCAACAGCATATTCATGAAAAGCTGATTGAGAAAGCGAAAGAAAAATTGTCTACGACAAATTTATCTGTAAGTGAGATAGCTTATGAGTTAGGATTTGAACACCCTCAATCGTTCAATAAGCTGTTTAAGACTAAAACCAATCAATCGCCTTTAGAGTTTAGGCAGTCATTTAATTAAAGCCGTTCCTTTCCTCACTGGCTTAAACTCCGACTGGGCGGCACCTCGCTACGTCTTGATGTCAGTCGTTCTCCGAACGAAGATTGCCCATTAGTTCTTTGCCCATGTTGGTAAGCTTATTAACCAGTTTTGTAGCGCCTCGTACATAGTAAAACTTTTTCTTGGCTGAAAAGGATCAAGTACTTTGTGAATAAAATGCGCGGCGAGGGTGGTTGGTGAAAATACCAGCAAGGGATCCAATAAATAATTTGCGGGCTCTCTATAGAAGAATTCAATAGGATTTTCTAATTTTCGGCGCTTTATGCAAGTGAGTGAAGATCTTCGGGTTTAGCCTTGAACGTACAACGTGCCTCGTTCGTACTGGCAAAAATCTACCGTGTAATCAAGAAAGTAGCTTCTGTAAAGTTTTAAACGTTTGTCAGAGAATATTTTAGCTCGTTTTTAAAAAAACGAGTTTAGGCTTTTTGTGCCTTCGCCATCTCTAACGGAGCGTTAGTAACTTTTAATTTGTAACCATAAATAACCCTCTAAACTTTTAATTTGTATGAAAAGCTACATTTACATCATCATTTCGTTTTTTTTCGTCCTCGGTGGTTTTAGTTTAATAAAGGACCATTTCAGTGACGCCGAGAGACAGAGATGGCAAGAGTCCATAGCCAGTTACGAAAAATTAGTAGCCAACCCGGTGAAAACCGAGGCCTTTTTGGATAATGTTTACAAAGAAAGGACGATTAAAGTCATGGGATTGCCTATGAAATCTTATAAAATGAAGTACTTCTTTCTCGTAGATGGTAGGACATATGAAGGTACTTATACGTCCAATACAAGTCCTGAGAAAACATTTATTACGATCAACTACCTAGCGGAGAATCCTTCTACCAATGCGATTAATCCTGAAAGGGTGCTCCAGGGACTTAAGGATGACGAATCCTCCAATTTTAATTTGTACCTGGGTATAGGTGCACTCCTTTTGGGTATCTTCGGAATGCTTGGTTCTGTTCAAGAAATTAGGGACGAAAAGAAAGCCAAGGAAGAAGAAACGCTGCGCTTGATCGACGAGCGAAATAGCCAACTATTTGGTAGCTAAAAAGCATGCATGTGCTGTCCAAGGCTGATTTACAGGATTTTATCTTTTGACAAAGGTCTGTGAACCAACTGCCTGAGGTGCGCGGATTGGTAGCGGTAGGGATGAAAGAAATAGAATAAATACGTAGGTTGCGGAAGTAGCCTGGAAGATTCTGGAAACAAGCAAAAACAATTTACTTGTTATACTAAATAAATTTATGAGTTGTACGAAAAATAACTAAATTGCGGCATTAGCCTGATGGCCGTTGTTTTTGTCCGGACCTACGTACTAACTTTTACCCATATGACAGCCGATACCTTATCCTTACCCATTGACATTCAGCAGACCACAAGCCCGCGTGTGCAGGATGTAGATTTTACCAACCTGGTTTTTGGTCGGAATATCTCCGACCACATGTTTGTGGCCGAGTACCGCGATGGTCAGTGGCAGCAGCTTCGTATAGTACCTTATGGTGATCTTTCACTAAGTCCCGCTACGGCGGCGCTACACTACGGCCAGGCCATTTTTGAGGGCATGAAAGCCTACAAAAACGAGGACAACGAGGTACTTCTGTTCCGTCCGCACGACAATTGGAAGCGCTTCAACCGCTCGGCGGAGCGCATGTGTATGCCTACGGTGCCAGAGGAGGTATTTATGAACGGCCTGACCGAGCTCATGCGCCTGGATGCCGAGTGGGTACCTTGCGCGCCCGGCTGCTCGCTGTACATTCGTCCCTACATGTTTGCGGCGGATGCGTACCTGGGCGTGCGGCCGTCGGAGTCGTACCTGTTTGTGATTTTTACCAGCCCGGTAGGTACCTACTACGCCAACCCGCTGAAAGTGAAGGTAGAGACGGACTACATCCGGGCGGCAGCCGGTGGGGTAGGTGCGGCCAAGTGCGCGGGCAACTACGCGGCTTCGCTGTACCCGGCGCGGCTGGCCCAGCAGGCCGGCTACGACCAGCTCATCTGGACCGACGCCCGCGACCACGTATTTGTGGAGGAGTCGGGTACGATGAACGTCATGTTCATGCTGGACGGAAAACTGGTAACGCCCGCGGTGTCTGATACCATTCTGGACGGCATCACGCGCAAGAGCATCGTGGAGATAGCCCGCCACTGGGGCATTTCCGTGGAAGAGCGCAAGGTATCTATCCGGGAAGTCATTGAGGCCCTGAAAGAAGGACGTTTGCAGGCGGCTTTCGGGGCCGGTACGGCCGTGGTGGTGTCGCCGTTCTCGGTGATTGCCTACGAAGGCGTGGATTACCACCTGCCTGCGGTTGAAGAAGATTCCTTTGTCACAAAAGTAAAAAACTACCTGACCGACCTCCGTACCGGCAAAATAGCCGATACCTTTGGCTGGGTATTGAAAGCCTAAGGTACCTTTCAAGCGGAGGTACTTTATATATCAGAAGGCCGGAACCCACCTGGGTTCCGGCCTTCATTTTTAGAGAGGGTTCATCGTTTTGGAATGCGCCTTACGCTTTGTTAAAACTACCCCCGGCTGCCCCGGTGCATGCGGCGCGGCTGGCGCTGGGCTTGCTTTTCCAGCAGCTTGATGTACTGCTCCTGGGTCAGGGTGGCTTTCAGCTTACTTCTGGATTCTTCGCGGTTGGCCCGCATCTGCTTTTGCAGCGCTTGCTGCTTCTGGCTTTGTTCCAGCATTACTACCTTCACCTGGCTGGCTTGCTCGTCGGTGAGGCTCAGTTCGGTTTTCATTTTGGCTACCTGGCTGTCTACCCGTTTTTCGAGCGAAAATTCCTTCTTGGGGCCCGCTGGTTTTTTGGCTTGTTGCGCAAAAGTGACGGTGGACATACTGACTAACAAAACAAATACGATTCCTAGCTTTTTCATGGCTGCTTATTTAGTTATTAGGATGTGTTTACTGGTGGTTGGAGGGCTTTGGTAGCTAAAGGTTTAATGGGGGGCTGTTATTTTCGGTTTATTTCGGTAAGCGCTCGCCACCCCAAGTACCTTCGGGTAGGTACCTGGGGTGCACAAATCCGGGCGTATCCTCAGATAAAGGTTCTGGTACCTACGTAGTTGTCCCGGAATTCTTTGGGTGTACAGCCGTTTTTGCTTTTAAAGATCCGATTGAAGTAAGAAAGATTATTGAAGCCACACTTGTAGGCTACCTCGGCAATGGAGTGGGTGGTGTCGATGAGCAGGCGGGAGGTATGTCCCAGCCGGATTTCGTTGAGGCTCTCGACGAAGGTTTTGCCGGTCCGTTTCTTGATAAAACGACTGAACGACACCTCCGTCATGTCGGCTACGCGGGCTACCTCTTCCAGCGAAATTTCCTTGTTGTAGTGGTCGTGGAGGTGGGCAAAGACCTTTTCGAGGCGGCGGCTGTTGTAGTTGACGCTCTCGTTGGTGAAGGTACCGTTGGCCAGGAGCCGCGTGTTACGCGACACCGAAAGGTCGTGCAGGATAGACATCAGCTCCAGCACGGAGTCGAAGCCGCTTTTTTCGGACAGCTTCTGCAGCCGGGGCAGCAGGCGCTCGATGGTATCCTGGGAAAACGAAATGCCCCGTGCCGACTTCTCCATGAGGTTCCGGATGAAATAGAGCTGGTTGCGCTTCAGGAGCTTGTCGTCAAATAAGTCGCGGTGAAACTGGATCGTGATTTCGCTGATTTCCGGCATTCCTTCCCGCCACTGGTACTGGTGCGTAAACCAGCCGTGCGGGAGGCTATTGCCCACCAGTACCAGCTCCAGGTCGCTGATGGTCTCGGTGTGGTCGCCCACGATGCGTTTTACCCCGGCCCCGTGTACGATCAGGTTCAGCTCGTACTCTTCGTGGTAGTGCAGGGGAAAGTCGAAACGCTTCTTGTGACGCGAAAAGATCGTGAAGCAATCGTACTGCGTTAGGGGGGTAATTTCCCGATAAACTTCTTTCATGATAGGTTGGTAGAGGTTAAGAAAAAGGGTGCGATCAGGTAAAAATGTACCAGGAAAATAGTTTGCGCAGAATAAACCCAATCTGATCTAAAAGTAGCATGAGGTAAGAATATCTCCTACTAAAGTGTATGATTTTTGTAAAAAATAATTGGAGTTATTGTAGGATTGGCTAAAATAGTATTATATAGTTTGTGGCGATATTTAAGTAGTTTGTATAAAAAAATAGCGGCAAGCAACCGTGTGATTTCCCCGACGAGGGTACGTAAGTGTAAGGCAGGGCCAGAGAATAGCTAGGAAAAACCAGGAAAAATTTAGTGAAATTTGAGTTGACTCTTTGAAGACGATTTCGTTTCACGCACGCAACCCGCCATTTCATGTCGCTTTCCTCCCTGGATATTCTGATTATACTGCTGTATTTGCTCACCTTACCGGTGATAGGCCTGGTGATGCGCCGCCGGGCCCGGACCGACCAGAAGGCCTACATGCTGGGCGGCAACAACCTGCCCTGGTACATGCTGGGCCTCTCGAATGCATCGGGAATGTTTGATATCTCGGGTACACTCTGGATGGTAACGCTGGCCTTTGTATACGGCATGAAGAGCATTTGGATACCCTGGCTGTGGCCTTCGTTCAACCAGGTATTTATGATGATGTACCTGGCGGGTTGGCTGCGGCGCTCCAACGTCACAACCGGTGCCGAATGGATGATCACGCGCTTCGGGAAAGACCGGGGGGCTACGCTTTCGCATACCATCGTGGTGGTGTTTGCGCTGTTGAGCTGCCTGGGCTTCATGGCGTACGGGTTTATTGGGCTGGGCAAGTTTGCGGAGATCTTCATCCCCTGGCGTGTGGTGGGACCTTACCTGCCTTTTGAAGTACCGGCTCCCTACGTGCCGCATTTTTATGGCTTGGTTTTTACGCTGTTCGCCGTGTTTTATTCCGTGCTGGGCGGGATGGCTTCCATCGTATGGGCCGACGTGCTGCAGTACCTCATCATGACCATCGCGGCCGTAGCCATTGCGGTTATCGCTATCGGAAATTTGAGTGGGCAGGTACTTCGCGTCCCCGACGGCTGGATGAACCCCTTCTTCGGCTCTCGGCTGGGGCTGGATTGGACCGGTATCATCGACGAAGTGAACGAGAAAATCCGGGACGACGGCTTCTCTACCTTTGGTATTTTCTTTTCCCTCATGGTAGCGAAAGGCTTGCTGGCGAGCCTGGCGGGCCCCACGCCCAACTACGACATGCAGAAAATCCTGTCGACGCGCTCCCCGTGCGAGGCGGCCAAGATGAGCGGGCTGGTGTCGCTGGTGCTGCTCCCCACGCGCTACCTCATGATCATGGGTTTTGTGGTACTGGCCCTGCTGAACTACGAGCAGCTCGACCTCCAGACGGCCTCAGGTGCCATCGATTTTGAGAAAATCCTGCCGTCGGCCATTCAGCAGTTTGCACCGGTAGGGATCATGGGGTTGCTGCTGGCGGGGTTGCTATCGGCGTTCATGGGTACTTTTGCGGGTACGCTCAACGCCGCGCAGGCTTACGTCGTCAACGATATTTACGTAAAGTACCTCCAGCCAGGAGCCAGCAACCAGCGCATCAGCCGGATCAACTACCTGGTGGGGGTCATCATCGTGGCCATCAGCATCGTGATCGGCTTCTACACGCAAAGCGTCAACAGCATTCTGCAATGGATCGTCTCGGCCCTGTACGGAGGGTACATCGCGGCCAACGTCCTTAAGTGGCACTGGTGGCGCTTCAACGGCAGCGGTTTTTTTGGGGGCATGTTGGCGGGGATTTTGTCGGCCATGGTGTTGCCTACCGTTTTTCCCGGCACCGTAGAGCTGTACTTTTTTCCCCTGCTGTTTGTCATTTCGCTGGCGGGAAGTATTGGAGGTACCTACCTGGCACCACCCACGGAGGAGTCCTACCTCAAGCGTTTTTACCAGCAGGTACGTCCGTGGGGTTTCTGGAAGCCCATCCAGGAAAAAGTAGCAGCCGAAAACCCCGGCTTTGTACCGAATCGAGACTTTAAACGGGATATGTTCAACGTAGCGGTAGGTATTGCCTGGCAGCTGGGCCTGACTACCTTTCCCATGTACCTGGTCCTGAAGGAGTGGACGTACCTGGGCGCGTCGTTGCTCGTGATTCTGGGTACATCGCTTATTTTAAAGAAAACCTGGTACGATCGGCTGGAGGGTACTTAAGCGCATCAACCTATAAAAATTCATCAACCTATTATTACCGTTGGCACTATGAAATTTGAAGAACGATTACGGCAGCTGATGCTGGACAAAGAAAAACGCCTGACCCGCCCCAACGAAGTACTTGGCCCCGGCAACGGCATCTTTGACCGCTACCGCTACCCGGTCCTGACGGCCGGGCACGTGCCGCTGTTTTGGGAGTATGACCTCAATCCCGAAACGAATCCCTACCTGATGAAGCGGATCGGGATCAACGCTACTTTTAACGCGGGAGCCATCAAGCTCAACGGCAAGTACCTGCTGGTAGCGCGGGTGGAAGGCTACGACCGGAAATCGTTTTTTGCCGTGGCCGAAAGCCCCAACGGGCTCGATCAGTTCCGGTTTTGGGACTACCCGATCACCATGCCGGAAGCCGACCAGCCCGACGGCAACGTGTATGACATGCGCCTAACCCAGCACCAGGACGGCTGGATTTACGGGCTCTTCTGCACCGAGCGGAAAGACCCGGCCGCTCCGCCGGGCGATGAGTCGGCGGCGGTGGCACAGTGTGGCATTGCCCGCACCCGCGACCTGAAAACTTGGGAACGCCTGCCCGACCTCCGGACGCCTTCGCCCCAGCAGCGCAACGTGGTGCTTCATCCGGAGTTTGTAGAAGGGAAGTATGCGTTTTATACGCGCCCGCAGGATGGCTTCATCGAGGCCGGGTCGGGCGGGGGCATTGGCTTTGGGCTGTCGGCCACGATCGAGCGGGCCGAGGTAGACGAAGAGCGGGTCATTGACCCTAAAAAGTACCACACTGTGTATGAGGCCAAGAACGGGCAGGGCCCCGCTCCGCTCCGGACCCCCGGCGGCTGGCTACACCTGGCCCACGGAGTGCGCCACACCGCCGCCGGGCTCCGCTATGTACTTTACCTGTTCATGACCGACCTTCACGACCTAACCCGTGTCATCCATAAGCCTGCTGGGTACTTGCTGGCTCCCGAGGGCGAGGAGCGCACGGGCGACGTGTCCAACGTGGTATTTGCCAACGGCTGGGTACTCGATGACGACGGTACGGTGTACATCTACTACGGTGCTTCGGATACCCGCATGTACGTGGCTACCTCCAGCCTGGACCGCCTCGTAGACTACGTGGTCAATACGCCCGGCGACGGGTTTCGCTCGGCCGCTTCGGTAGCGCGGCTCCAGGAGCTGATTGATAAAAACCTGGCGTACCAGTCCTTCAACATCCTGGCCTGAGGCAAAGGAAAGCCTCGTAGGTACTTTGATACGCATTTTCATCTTACCTTTGGTCCTGGTACTTATTTTATTCAACGTATACATTATCCAGTTAAAAACATGAACGCATTTCCGGCTTCTACCGACAAAAATGAGGTGTTTGAGCAAGTACAACAATTCCTGGACGACCAGGGTTTTACCGTGGTGAGCAAAGATCATTCGCGCCCCTGGGGTGGTTTCTTTGTGCTCGACGAAGCGCAGGCCCCTGCTTTTATCAAAGCTTTTTTTTCGCACCTCTCGCTGGAGGATTTTGCCGGTTTTGACAAGCTAAGCCCCAAAATCCTGGTGGTGGCGCCCGAAAAGCGTCTTTCGTGGCAGTACCACCACCGTCGTGCCGAGATCTGGAAGGTCATCGGTGGCCAGGCGGGGGTAGTTGTGAGTGATACCGACGAAGAGACGGAGCTCCAAAAGCTGGCCTTAGGTACCGTGATCAACCTCAAGCAGGGCGAGCGCCACCGCCTGATTGGCCTCCACGAGTACGGTATCGTAGCCGAGATCTGGCAACACACCGACCCCGCCAATCCTTCCGACGAAGACGACATCGTGCGGGTGCAGGATGATTTTGGCCGGTAGTTTTTGAGATAAAAAGCCTTTGAATAAAAAGCGATAGATTCAGGCATAATCTATCGCTTTCCCTTTATACATTTGCATTACTAGTGAAGTCCACAAAGTATGTGGTACCCGTATTTTTTAGCCTCTCAATGCCCCGCCGAATTCTTTTTTCTTGCATTTTATTATTGTTACTGTACCTCACAACGGAGCTCTTGTTACGCATTGGCCTGTCTTTCTTGGGGTACTCCTTCTGGAAGCCATCGGACAGGATACTAACGAATTATTACCCACAGCTCACCGATATAGTGACGCAGCCAATTTCTAAACAGGACGCAAAAAAAGATATTCTGATTTTGGGCGGGTCGGTGGTAAGTACCCCCTGGAGTCACTTGGAACAAAGGCTGGATACCCTATTACGGCCTGCGTTTCCAACAGGAACGGAATTCCAATTTTATAACGTAGCTGCCGCCGGTCATACCTCGGCGGATAATCTTCAAAAATACAAGCTATTAACAGACCAACGGTTCGATCTGGTGATTTACTACGAAGCCATAAACGAAAACCGCGCTAATAATATTCCGGCTGAATTTTTTCGGTCGGATTATTCGCACATGAAATGGTATAACGACTTGAACCTGCTGCTAAGTCACACAGAGATAAACATAACCGTACTGCCGTACGTGGTTCATCTCATTAGCCAGCGCATCGGTGATAAGTGGTCGGGAAAAGTGTACATCGATCACGAAAATGTAGATATGGTGTATAAAAAGTACGGTGGCAATATTAAAACAGCGTCCTCCTTCCGTAACAACCTGGCGGGAATTATCGAGCTAGCCCAGCACCGAGACGAAAAACTACTCCTGCTGAGCTACGCATCGTACTTTCCAGAGGGAGTAGCGCTAACGGGCGAAGAGGCTGATATGCAGCATTTTGCCGGGTGCAATTACGCCTCGCCGGTATCGATATGGGGCGAAGCGGAGTACGTAGCGAAGGGCATTCAAGTACATAATAACGAGCTACGGAAGCTAGTAACCCAGTATCATCCTTTCTATCTGGATTTGGAAAAAAAAATGCCCCGGGAACCGTCGTTTTTTTGTGACGTATGCCACCTTAATGAACCGGGGGCGCAGTATTTTTCCCGGCAATTGGCCGAGCACATCATTGATCAGGGATTGCTCAAATAGATAATTAGGAGCCTGATCCTTTACCTGGAGCGAAGCGTTTAAGTACCCTACCAACGGTAATTTACCCTGGGCACGTGCTTTTAAGCTCGAACTATGCGATAATCCTTCCCCAGGCATTCATGAAAATCCTCCTTGCGCCCGATAAATTTAAAGGTAGCCTGACGGCCCGGCAGGTAAGCCAGGCCATGGCCAACGGCATCCAGCGGTTTGACGCGTCCATCGAGACGGTACTTCATCCCATGGCCGACGGTGGCGAGGGCTCGCTGGAGGTACTTGAGCAGCTGCTGAAACCAGAGCGCATTACGCTGGAAGTACCCGATCCGCTGTTCCGGCCGGTACGGGCTTCGTACTTATGGAAAGATCAGCGGGCTTACGTAGAAATGGCGCAGGCTTCGGGCCTGGAGCTGCTGGCTCCAGCCGAGCGAAATTGTTTATACACTACTACCTTGGGTACCGGCTCGCTCATGGCCGATGCCCTGGATCGGGGTGCTACGGAGCTGTACCTTTTTATTGGGGGAAGTGCTACCAACGACGCGGGCTTGGGTGTGGCGCGGGCGTTGGGCTACCGGTTTCTGGATGAGGATAACCAGGAGATCGAACCCATAGGCAAGGAGCTGGTGCGCCTGGCTGCCATTGATACCAGCCAGCTCCGCTACGATTTT
Organism: Rhabdobacter roseus; assembly: GCF_014202275.1. Lineage (GTDB taxonomy): Bacteria > Bacteroidota > Bacteroidia > Cytophagales > Spirosomataceae > Rhabdobacter > Rhabdobacter roseus. Next base: position 558,746 of record NZ_JACHGF010000004.1, read on the forward strand.
TCGCAGGTGAAGGTGTACGTAGTGTGCGATGTTCAAAATGTACTATACGGGCCCGCGGGCGCTGCTTATGTGTACGGCCCACAGAAAGGGGCGGACGCCGCCGCCCTGCGGGTACTTGACGACGGGCTTCGGCAAGTGAGTCGCGTGGTGCAGGCAGACCTGGGCATCACGCTCAACAACCTGGCGGGTGGTGGAGCGGCGGGTGGCGTAGGTGCGGGCGCGGTGGCCTTTTTGGGAGCCGAAATCCTACCCGGTACCGACACGCTCATGCAGATCACGCAGTTCTACGAGCAACTCGCCGAGGTAGACCTCATCATGACGGGTGAAGGAAAGCTCGATGAGCAAACCCTGCACGGGAAGCTGGTACAAGGCGTGGTGCAGGCCGGACGGCAGCGCGGCATTCCCGTAGCGGCCATTTGTGGTACCTGTACGGTGGATAAGGCGCTGCTGTATGAAGCCGGGCTCCGGCAAGTAGCAGAGGTACTTCCGCGCTGCAAAACGCTGCAAGAAGCCATGACCCAGGCCGGACCAGTGGTAGAAGAACTGGCTTATGAGATCATAAAAACGTTCCGTAGTGTAGGTACCTGACTTACCCCGAATAAACAAACCAAAGTACCCCTACTGCTTCACTTGGGTACGGATCTGGGCCAGGATGCGGTCGGCACCGGCAGCGAGGAGTTCTTCGGCCAAAGAAGTACCTAGCACTTCGGGCGCGCTGGGTACCCCTTCCTGCGTGCGGCGGATCATCTCCTGGCCGTCCAGGCTGATGATGCCGCCCGTGAGCGCAAGGGTACTTTGCTGCCAGGTTGCCAGTCCAAAAACCGGAATGCTACAGCCACCCTGCAAACGTTTGAGGAAAGCGCGCTCGGCGCGGAGGCAGTGCGCGGTAGCGGGATGGTTGAGCAGGTTCTGAAGTACCTGCTTTTTAGCCCCATCCAGGCTCGCGGCGCTTTCAATGGCTACGCTGCCCTGCCCCACGGCGGGCGTAAACTCCTCTACCGAGAGCAGTTCGGCAATTTTATCGTCGTATTCCATGCGGTGTACGCCCGCGTAGGCCAGCAGCAGCGCGTCGCACTGGCCTTCTTCCAATTTGCGGAGGCGGGTCTGGAGATTGCCGCGCATGTCTACCGTCCGGATGTGGGGATAGTAGTGTTTCAAGATCGCGATCCTCCGGGTCGATGAAGTACCTACCACAAAAGGCTCACCGCTTTTTAAAGATAAAGAAGTATCATGGCTCACCAGTACGTCATTCACTTGCTCGCGCTCGGTAAAGGCCAGAATCTCGAAGTCCGCGCCCAGGTCCGACTGTAGATCTTTGGCACTGTGCACGGCGATGTCGATGCTGCCGGTGCGCAGCTGGTCCTCCAGTTCTTCCGTAAAAACCCCCTTACTACCAATTTTAGCCAACGAGCGATCCAGGATTTTGTCGCCTTTAGTTTCGATGATCACGATCTCAGTAGTGAGGCCGCCCCGTTGCAGGAGCTCTTCTACGTAGTAGGCCTGCCAAAGCGCCAGCTTACTACCGCGGGTACCTATTCGAATATTCATGCGTTTTCCATTTGGTTAACTTCAACCTTTTTTAATCTTTATTTATACCCCTACGCTGTCTGACTCGTCGGTTTTGATCCGCTCCTCGATGTAGTGGATAATCTGCGAGGCCACGTCGACGCCCGTCGTCTTCTCGATTCCCTGCAGGCCGGGCGAAGAATTTACTTCCATCACCAGCGGTCCCCGGTTGGACTGCAGCAAATCTACCCCCGCTACCCGTACGCCCAGGGCTTTGGCTGCCGCAATGGCGGTTTCTTCTTCCTGCGGACTAAGCTCAATGGCGAAGCCTTCGCCACCCCGGTGCAGATTGGAACGGAAATCGCCCTCCTGGCCCTGACGCTTCATGGCGGCTACTACTTTGTTACCAATGACAAACGCCCGGATGTCCGCTCCCTTCGACTCGGCGATGAATTCCTGGATCAGGAAGTTAGCGCGCAAGCCGTAAAAAGCCTCGATGGTAGAAGTGGCGGCTTTGGCCGTTTCGGCCAGCACCACACCTACGCCCTGGGTACCTTCCAAGAGCTTGATCACCACCGGCGGGCCACCCACGATCTTGATGAGCTCATGAACCTGGCTGGGGTTTTTGGCAAAAACCGTTTTGGGAATATCCACGCCCGCTTTGGTCAGGATCTGCATACTGCGCAGCTTGTCGCGCGCGCGGGTGATGGCCTGCGACTTGACGCTCGTAAATACCTTCATGAGCTCAAACTGGCGCACCACCGAGCAGCCGAAGGCCGTTACGGAAGTACCGATGCGCGGCACGATGGCGTCAATGCCTTCCACGGCTTTTCCCTTGTAGATGACGGATGGTCTTCCCCCTTCTACCACCAGGAAGCACTTGACGTGGTCGATGATCAGGGGCTGATGCCCCCGGTTTTTTATGGCCTCCACCAGCCTTTTTGTGGAGTAAAGGTCCGGGTTGGTGGATAATACGGCAATTCTCATAAAAATGTTAAGTAGTAGTTGATGAAGTAGACGAATCGGGCGCATCGGCAGCTAGGGAGCGTCTGGCGGCTGAAGAAGCCAGGTACTTTTGGGAAACATCCACCAAAAACCGCCCTTTGAGCAGCTTGCGCCCAAGCAGCACCGGGTAGCTCATCTTGCGGCGGTCGGCCAGGGAGAATTCCGTGCGAATCCGGCGCTTGCCCAGGACAATCTGGGTCTTGATGACATACCGGCGCTCTTCGTGGCCAAAGGAATTTTTAATGGTCGTTTCTTCAAAGTCAGTAACCGAAAAAGGCTGGCGGGGGGCTCCTTTTTGTACGTCCAGATAAAAGCTCAGGCGTTTGGGTTGTCCGGCTTTCTCCACCAGCCGCACACGGGAGCAGTGGATGGACGACGTAGCAGCACCCGTATCCACCCGGGCGGGTACCTGCTGCCAGCCCAGCTCGGGGAAATCGACCAGCTCGGTGGCCCCAATCAATTCCTTTTCCTTCTTAGGTACCTTTTTGATTTCCTTTTTCTTACTCATGATTTCCGAAAGAACTGCGATACGGTAAGCGAAAGATCCAGAAAAACCATTTTAGCCCGTACATTGCGCTCTACGTGGTAGTAGGCTTCGTTGACTTGCTGGACCATCCGTTCCAGTGCGCCTTCGGGAACGGCCTTGGCAAAGTTCTGCACAAAGGCCAGCTCTTCGGCAGGTACCCTCAGGAGTTCGCCCGCGCCCTGCGTCCAGACCAGCATATCCCTAAAAAGCCGAAGTGTGTACTCAAAGATACCTTTTTGGGCTTCCTTATTCAGGCCATCGAAGCTGTCGGCCAGGGTCACGAGCTGCACCAGATCTTGCTTGTAGCAGGAGCGCATCCAGTGGGCAAACCATTCCGTGCGGTCGTCGGTACTTTCGTGGGTCAGGCGGGCGGCCTCCGCCAGGTTGCCGTCGCAAAGGTAGGCGATCTGCCGGGCCTGGCTGGCGGCTAGCGCGTGCTGTTGCTGCAAATAATCCGTTACGTTTTGGTCAGTAAAGGTCGGAACCGCCACCCGTTGCGTGCGAGACAGCAGCGTAGTCAGGAGCCGGTCGGACTGGTCGCTCACCAGCAGGAAGAGCGTTTTGACCGGCGGCTCTTCCAGGATTTTCAACAGTGCGTTGGCCGAGGCCAGGTTCATAAGCTCAGGCTTCCAGATGATCAGAATCTTGTATTCTCCTTCGTAGGCTTTCAGAGCCAGCTTTCGCAAAATGGAACGGGCTTCTTCTACCGAAATATTCCCCTGCTTATTCTCGGCCTGGATAAAATCCAGCCAGTCGGGTAGGAGGCGGTAAGGGCTCTCGTGGATAAAGGTCCGCCAAAGCGGCAAAAAAGCCTCACTGGTACTACCGGGGGCTTTTTTGGAGGTAGCAATGGGGAAGATGCAGTGCAGGTCGGGGTGGATCAGTTTGGCCATTTTGACGCAGGAAGCACACCGGCCGCAGGCGTCCTGCTCCCGTTTGTCTTCGCAGTTCACGTAGGTGGCAAAGGCCAGTGCCAGCGCCAGGGCCCCGCCGCCCGCCGCGCCGTCAAAAAGCTGGGCGTGGGCGACGTGATTTTGGCGTACTGCACGCACGAGCGCGGCTTTTACGTCCTCCAGGCCGGGTATATCTTGGAATAACACGCTTGCTTGGTTAGTCAGTGGGAAGGTGATAAGGTACCTGCTTGCTCCAGGCGGTGTACCTCCCGCAGCATGGCCACCTCGCGGTCGCCAAAAGGTACCTTCCGGCGGCTTACGGTTTCGTAGGCTACGGTCATGGCTTTTTCGAAGCGGTAGTCCGTAAACCCCTCGGCCTGGCCTCCCCAACGAAACGAAGGGATGTGCTTGGGCTGAAAACCCGCCCCGAACACGTTGACGTTGACGCCCACCACGGTACCCGTATTGAACATGGTACTGATGCCCGCCTTGGAGTAGTCGCCCATGAAAAGCCCGCAAAAGAGCTTGCCGGTATCTTGCAAAGTACCTTTTGCGTAGCTATGGAGCTTCACCGTCGTATAGTCATTTTTGAGGTTTGAATTGTTGGTATTTGCGCCCAGGTTACACCATTCACCCAGAACAGCGTTACCCAGGTACCCGTCGTGTCCCTTGTTGCTGTAGCCAAATAGGACGGAATTATTCACCTCGCCGCCTACTTTGCAGTAGGGACCGATGGTGGTTTGGGGGCGGATTTTGGCGCCTTGCGCTACCACAGCACCTTCGCCCAGCGCAAATGGTCCCTGAATGGTGGCCCCTTCGCTCACCACGGCGTTTCGCCCCAGGTAGATGGGCCCGCTTTCAGCATTCAGGATAGCGGCCTTAACCGAAACACCCTCTTCTACAAAAATGGCTTCGGGCTGGTAGCAGTGCGTAAAGGGATCGGTAATCCCCTGCGAAGTACCCTGGCTTACGATGCGCTCGTAGTCAGCCCGGATCTGCGCGCCGTTCTCTCCGTAGATATCCCATAGTTGCCGGATCATGGTGAAGGGCAGGGGGTACTTTTGCGTTTTAGCTACGCCCAGGCCCGGATGCCAGTCAGCTGAGTACGTACGAAGCGCCAGTATTTCGTTTTGCTCCGAAACCAATGCCATGTCGTACGGGAGTTGCCGCACAGCCTCCGCCAGGGCCTCGTCCGGGCAAAGCGCTCCGTTGAGGTAGAGGTTGTCTTCGGCAAGTACCTTTGGGTACTTCGTAGCCAGGTAGGTTTGGGTAAGGTATGAGGGGGTACTTGCCAGGTACCTGGCCCACTTTTCGGCCAGGGTGAAGATACCACAACGGATCTCCGCCACGGGGCGCGTAAAAGTAAGCGGAAGAAGCTGCGGGCGAAGTACGGGGTCGTCGAAGAGAATTACGTTAGCCATGCTACTAGTAAGGTAGGCGATCGCGCCAAAGTTCGCCTATTTTCCTGGACCAGACAAAAAATAAGGCAGTCTCTCGGTGTTTAAAATCGAGAGACTGCCCTAGAGCGTATAGCTGCTGCGTCGGCTTATTTCTGGCCGTACCGCTTTCTGAATTTATCAACGCGGCCGGCGGTATCTACCAGTACGTTCTTGCCGGTATAGAAAGGATGCGACTGCGAGGAAACCTCCACTTTGTAAACGGGGTACTCCTTGCCATCTTCCCACTGGATGGTCTCGTTGGTTTCGATGGTAGAGCGGGTAATAAACTTGTAATCGCTCGATAGGTCCCAGAAAATCACTTCTCTGTACTTAGGATGAATATCTTTTTTCATCGGTATATATTGCTAATGCGTTAGTTACGATTCGGTAAAAAGGACTGCAAAAGTAGTAACTTCTCTCTTTTTGCCCAAATGCTTTTCCGATATTTTTTATAAGGTACTTCCAAAAGCCTCCTTTTTAGCTATAGCCTTCGTTTCTGTTGTCTTGGAAGGCAACACGGCCCAGGGAGGTGAGTATGGGCTAATACCAAACTGTAACTAATTGAATATTAAGCATATAGTAACTTTGTGGAAGTTGAAAATAATTTCTGGTATTATTCGGATAGATGTGTGAACGGTTGATTTTGGTAAGCCTCTTGAAATTAGAATCTTAACAAATTTTTAATGTCCAAAGGAGATTAGATTTTTTGAAGTGCCTAAACAAAACGCCTTTTTTGTTGTTGTTTTTTAAAGCGTTTAAGCGTTACTTCAAAGAATTTTTCAAGCCAACCTACGGGAACTTCCTAGTACAGCAAATACCTACAAAATACTGAAAAACAGCTATATACTTATGCCAATGTACGTAATCAAGCGCGATGGTCGAAGGGAATCGGTCAAATTTGACAAGATCACAGCCCGGATCGAAAAACTCAGCTATGGCCTGGAAAGTAATTACATCCAGCCGATCGAAGTAGCCAAGAAAGTGGTGGCCGGTATTTATGACGGAGTAACCACCGCGGAACTTGACAACCTGGCTGCCGAGACGGCCGCTTCCATGACGACCAAGCACCCTGATTACGCAATTTTGGCCGCTCGGGTGGCTATCTCGAACCTGCACAAAAATACGTTAAAGTCGTTTTCGGCTACTATGAAGCGTCTTTATACGTACGTAGATCCTAAAACCGGCGAAAACGCTTCGCTTATCTCTAAAGAAGTATACGATGTAATTCGCCGCAATGCCGCGTTACTGGATTCGACGATTATCTATGATCGGGACTATGGCTACGACTACTTTGGCTACAAAACGCTCGAAAAATCGTACCTGCTCAAGCTAGACGGTAAAATAGCCGAGCGGCCGCAGCACATGCTGATGCGGGTAGCGATTGGCATTCACCAAAATGACGTACAAGCGGCCGTTGAGACCTATAACCTGTTATCGGAGAAATGGTTTACGCACGCCACGCCTACGCTCTTCAACGCCGGTACGCCTAAGCCTCAGATGTCTTCCTGCTTCCTGCTGACAATGAAAGAAGACAGCATCAATGGGATTTACGATACTCTGAAGCAGTGCGCGCTCATTTCGCAGTCGGCGGGTGGGATTGGCCTGAGCATTCACGACGTACGCGCTACGGGTACCTATATTAAAGGTACCAATGGTACTTCTAACGGCATCGTACCCATGCTACGCGTCTTCAACGATACGGCTCGTTACGTAGATCAGGGAGGTGGAAAGCGTAAGGGCTCCTTTGCCATCTACCTGGAGCCCTGGCACGCCGACGTTTTTGATTTTCTCGATCTCAAAAAGAACCACGGAAAGGAAGAGCGCCGGGCGCGTGATTTATTCTTTGCCCTCTGGATTCCGGATTTGTTCATGAAGCGCGTTGAGGCCAACGACACCTGGTCGCTGTTCTGTCCGCACGAGTGCCCCGGTATGTCCGACACCCACGGCGAGGATTTTGAGAAGCTCTATGAGCAGTACGAGCGTGAAGGCAAAGCCCGCAAAACCATCAAGGCGCAGGATCTGTGGTTTGCGATTCTGGAGTCCCAGATCGAGACAGGTACCCCTTACATGCTTTATAAGGACCACGCGAACGGCAAGTCCAACCAGAAGAACCTGGGGACCATTAAGTCGTCGAACCTCTGTACGGAAATTATGGAGTACACCGCGCCTGACGAAGTAGCGGTGTGTAACCTGGCCTCCATTGCGCTGCCTAAGTTTGTGCAGATGGGCGAAGATGGGTACCTGCGCTTTGACCACCAGAAGCTCTACGAAATTACGAAGGTAGTTACGCGAAACCTTAATAAGATTATAGACCTGAACTACTACCCTGTACCCGAGGCAGAGCGCAGCAATAAGCGCCACCGCCCCATCGGAATCGGTATTCAGGGACTGGCCGACGCCTTCTGTCTGCTGCGCATGCCTTTTGATTCGGACGAAGCCAAACAGCTGAACCAGGAGGTATTCGAGACCATCTATTTCGGCGCAATGGAAGCTTCCATGGAGCTGGCCAAGAAAGAAGGTGCGTACGAAACCTGGGCGGGTAGCCCCATTTCCCAGGGTATATTCCAGTTTGACATGTGGGGTGTTAAGCCCAACAGCAACCGCTGGTCGTGGGAAAAGCTCCGAAACCAGGTAGTGAAGTACGGGGTACGTAACTCCCTGCTACTGGCACCCATGCCTACGGCTTCCACGAGCCAGATTCTGGGGAATAACGAATGTTTCGAGCCGTTTACGTCTAATATCTACGTGCGCCGGGTACTTTCGGGTGAGTTTGTGGTTGTAAACAAGTACCTGCTCAAAGACTTGGTAAAGCTGGGCCTGTGGAACGAAGACATGAAGAACAAGCTCATCATGGCCAATGGCTCGGTACAACCCATTCCGAACATCCCACAGAATATTAAAGACTTGTACAAAACGGGCTGGGAGATTAAGCAACGCGCTATTCTGGATATGGCCGCCGACCGCGGTGCCTATATCTGCCAGTCGCAGTCGCTAAACATCTTCCTGGAAGATCCTAATTTTGGCAAGCTCACCTCCATGCACTTTTACGCCTGGAAAAAAGGCCTCAAAACCGGTATGTACTACCTACGTACCCGCGCGGCGGCTGATCCCATCAAGTTTACGGTGCAAAAGCAGGCCGAGGCGCAGCTCGAACCAGCGGTGGCAGCCGTAGCCGAAAAGGAGATGGACTACGCCCAATACGCCGAAGAGCGCAAGCAGCCCAAAGCCCCTGAGCGGGACGAACGCGCCGACATGCAGTGCTCACTCGATGATCCTGAGGGCTGCGAGGCTTGTGGCTCGTAAATAGAGACTCTTTATTTTTATAATGATAGAAGGCTCCGTCAGTAAGGCGGAGCCTTCTTGCTGAGCAAACGAGCCAGCGGCTTTCCTTTGAAGAGTAGCGAGATTAAGGTAGTCCAGCGGATCATGATAAAGACCTAGATGACTTCGTGTACCATTCAGGAACGGCTTTATGTTACGGCGTAATGGGTAGTTGAAGGGTTAAAAGTCTTTTTTGCTCCACCGACTATTCCAAACGGACTCGCTAGTCCATTAACCGAAAGAAAATAAGATCAAGTATGAGCTTCATAAGGAGGTTGCTCTGACTCTGAAAACTCTCTTCTACTAATAAGCAGACAAAGTATGCTTACCTACTAAATCAGCCAGACGAGACGTACCGCACCAGGTACTTCAAGTACCTATAAAAAAGCTGTCGTCTGGTCACGAAATTTTTTTCAGAAGTTAGGCATCTGTCAGTGAGAATCTTGCGGATTTTGGAAGGTAGTTTTGAAAAAGTTTTTTCCTTGACAGTTGTGTGGTTTCGAAATTTTTCTGACTTTTGCCCTCCCAAACGCGGGAAACAGGCCTAGGCGGGTTCTTAAAAGGCAGGAGCCGAAAGTCGAAAAAAGTACGGGTTCGGCCGGAACCAAAACCCCGGGTGGTTTCGTTCTTTTGAAGCGTCTGGGAAAAAGGGAAGATCAGCGACCCGCCAGAAAAAAATAATCGCAAAATAGTTTGGAATCTTAAAATAGACCTGCTACTTTTGCACTCCCATTCGGAAAGACGAAGGGAAAAAGAAGCTCCAGCTTCGCATCAACCAGGGGTAAGACAGACGGTCTGACCAGCAAGTTCTGAGAGTTTTCAGAGCAACGTTCTTTGGCTTCATGGAAAGAGCATACACAGTAACAGCGTGTAACAGTACAAATACCGCTTGGATGGCTTAGGCTTTGGCCTAGAAAATCACAAGCACTAATTACTTACAATGGAGAGTTTGATCCTGGCTCAGGATGAACGCTAGCGGCAGGCCTAATACATGCAAGGCGAGGGGGCAGCAATGTCACCGTCGAAC
>NZ_JACHGF010000005.1:0-255691 GCF_014202275.1 Rhabdobacter roseus
AAAGAACATGGCAGCCCAGATAGACTCATTTGCTGATAAGTTCCAAACCTTGATTCAGTTTATGACCCAAGAATTAGTTTTATGAGAAAGCCCTGTATCATTCATCAACCTAAACAATTTCGGGCTAGCCACAAAAATGGGTAGGTGGCTGTTGGTCGTTATCAGGCTTTGCGGGTAGGTATACACGGCGTAGTGGGGGGTGGCTTCGCCTACGAAGGTCTCGAGGTTAAGGATCAGCTCCCGAAACTTCGGGATGTCTTTGCGGGTAGAGATGTTGGTGAGGTCGGCGACGATGATCTCCGCCGGTTGGGGTGCGGGGGCTTTGGTGGGAGGGAGTACAGGCCGGGTAAGCGTAAAGATACAGGAATTAACTACCGCCTTGAAGCAGTCAGCGTGCAAGCGTATTACTTTGTGCAATTGCTGTTCGAGCAGCATCTTTCGCAGGGGCAGGTGGCTCTTGATGGTAAGCCAGGTATCTGACACAATGTAACAAAGCACGCCGTCGGGTCGCAGCAGCTTACGCAAGGCCATGCTCATGAAGGTACCGTAAGAATCTTTACTCTGGAGTCCGTAGTGTTTAGTTAGTTCTTCCGACACCTTCACGCCGTAGGGCGGGTTTCCAATCACGATGTCGAAGCCCGCATCCGCCTCGCCCGTTAGAATTTCGTTGAAGAACAGGTGCCAAAGGAAGTAGGGTTTTTCGTCGGCCTTCTGCTCCAGGGCCAGCAGTTTTTCACGCTTGGCCAGTAAGATACGTTCTTCTTGCTGCCTTTTCGCTAGCTCACGCCCAATGCGCTCCCGGCTTTTGGCTTTCTGAAGGAGTTTGGCCGGGCTGTCGCGTGGGCTGTCAGCGGGCACCAAAGTCAGTTCATCTTCTTTTTCGTGGATAAAGCGGGAAATTTGCTTGTGGGTCAATTCAAAATTGTACTCGATGTTGTCATGAATAATTGCGTCAATGCGCTGCCGCGTTTTACTCTTATCGAACAGCGTAGGATCGAAGTACGTGTTTACAAGCATTTTGAGGTTGTCGCGTTCCTGGTCCGACAGGTCCAGTTTGGTTTGCATGGCACCGCTATCGCCAAAAATCCCCATCTGCCTACCTTCCACCAATACGACTGATTTTTGTTGGGAAAGTACGTTATCGAGCGGTATTCCCTCAAAGCTTTCCGTCAACGAGTCGCCCTGCATGATCTTGTAATCGAGATTGGGCAGCGGGCTGGGCTTCTCTTCGTCTACAATCAACGACAGCCAAAACCGCAGCCGGGCAATGTCCACGGCACCTTTGTCAATATCTACACCGTAGATATTCTCCCGGATGATGCGGAGCTTCTCGACGTGAAAGTTGAAATCACGAGGTCGGGCCCGGAGACCTGACAGCTTACGCTTCAGGTCGAAGAGTTCGAGCACCAGGCCCATCGGGAAAGCCCCCGAGCCAATAGCAGGGTCGCAGATACGCACCGTGTCGAGAGCCTCGTAGATGGCGTCGGCCTGTTGTACCACCACTTCAGGAATCCAGTTACGATCGCCTTTGATGAAAGTGTCCAGCGTACGCATTTCGCCGGGGCTCAGGATAGTCTGCAACTTCCGCCGCAAATACAGGCTCAGGCTCTCGCGGCACATGTAGTGCACTACTTCCTTGGGTGTATAAAAGGTCCCTTTGTCTTTGTTGTCCTCGAGGAGGTTTTCAAAGATCAGGCCCAGCATTTCGGGGTCTACGCCTATGTCCTGGTCGGCGGGCAGGTTTTCGTCAATTGTAAAATTATAGCTCCCGAAGAAATCCAGCAAGGCGCGGAAGTCGGTAGCTTTAAAGGCTAGCTCGATGGGCTCATGGGCATCCCTTTCAAAGAGGCCACCATTGAGGTAAGGCACCTTCCGCACTACCCCATCGGCAAAGGGCGTGGTACCTTTGATCAAAAAATCAAACTCGGGCCGCTTGGCATTGTTGAGCGTATTAAAAAACAGCTCGGTGAGGATAGTCCGGTAAAAGTCATCGGGCTCCGCGCATTCGTTAAACAGGTCGTTGATGAAAGCGCGGCGACCGTCGCGCCAATTAAGATCCGTAGCTCCCATCCAGCCTTTTTTCTGCAAGAAGTGGAGAAACACCAGCCGCCCCATGAGTTTCTTGACGAAATTCCGGATGGCCAGGTCCGTTTTTCGGGTTTGCTCATCCGGGTCAGGCTCCTCGGCAAAGAACGCTTCGAATTGTGCCCGGTGCACCGATTGTTCAAGGTACCCGGCCAAGGTTTTGAAATGGTGATGGTACTGGTCGAAAAACGCACCGGAGATCTTCTCGACCGAAAAAGCCTGCAATAGGTGTTCGATGCGCATCTCTTGAGCGTGCTCCAACAGGATGGTGAAGCGCTCAATGGCTGTATTACAGGATTCCTCAGGGCCAAACACATAGGTATAGCGGCGGGGCTGGGTTTCTTCCCTGAGAAGGTTGCCCTCGTCGTCCCAGTAAGCTTGCTTGGAAATAAACGACATGCGCCACTCAGAGACCCCTGGGATATAGTACACGACCAGAATCCCATCCAGAATGCCCGGAATGACATCGCGTGAAATCAGGTTGCGCAACCCCACCCGATTTTTGGCAATGGAAGTACCTCCTGCCTTCAGCTCTACCATATAAAAGCCGATCTGTGAATTATCTGCAAGCCTAACTTCTCCGAACTGCGCGATCCGTTCGGCCAGTTTTTCCTGCTCAAGGTTCTGCGGATCTTTCTCAACAGGACGGCTCAGAAAGTCACGGTCGGGAAAAAGGGCATTGAGTAGTCGTTTCCAATTGTTGGGCTGATAGGATTGGCAGAGGATTTGTCTGATTTGCTGTGATGTCATGGAGGGTTTGAAAAATCGTGTGGTAGTTTAGGCCGAAAAAGATTCGGAAATAATAATCTGGGGTCTCAGGAAGGGTACCGCTTCTACTACTTGTGCTTTGTCGATATCGTCGGGTTCTTGCTCTTGCAGTGGGTACTTTCTTAGTACTTCCAGCAATTGGTTATATCTTTCGATGATACTCCATTTTTCTTTCTGGGCCGTTTTGAGCAAGCCATTCAGCTCGCGGGGAAGTTTCTGAAATCGCCCCCGGGCAATGGCATCGCGGGCTGCATCAAGGAGGTTCCTGTCCTCTGGTTGAGCAAATTCCGTTTGGCCCATATTTTTCAGATAAGCCAACGCTTTCTGTTCGTTAGGGCCAAACTTTACAGATGTTTTGTCAGCGTGGATCGCCACGTACTCTTCTTCTTTGAACTGACTCAGCGCCAACAGTACCTGCTCATAGTGCAACGCGTGCAGGGCCACTCCTCTTTCTACCGGCAAGGCTTTGAATTCACGGGCGGCCTCCACAAAGGTCAGCTCCTCGAAGGTGCCATCTGATTTTACAAAATAAAATCCGTGGCGATGTTTGTTACGAACATAGGTCAGGGTTGTATTTTTCTTTACTACCGACTTTCTCCCTACGCGCGAGCGGGCGGGCATACGTTTAATGCGGGCGTAGAGCTCTTCATTCTGTTCTTTGAATTCCCGGAGCCAGTTGAGCAGCATCAGGCGCTCATCTTTCTCTTCCTGAGGCAGTTTACTGAATAGTCCCCAAGTACCAAACTCTTCGTCAGAGGAGTAAATCTGACTATCTTCTCCCAAAGCCGTATGAAAAGCCTGCAATTTCATAAAAGCCTTTTTATTTAGCTCAATATCGCGATCGGCCTGGGCAGTCGGGAAAAAATTATAGATGTAGATAGTCTCGCTTTGGGTGCCTACCCTATTAACCCGCCCGATGCGTTGCATGAGACGGGTGGCATTCCAGGGAATATCGTAATTGACGATCACGTTGGCTCGGTGCATGTTGATCCCTTCGGCCAATACCTCCGTGGTGATAATTATATCGTATTCGTTGCGCTGTTTATTAAGCGCCAGGTTTGCGTCAAAATTGGCAGCCACATCGTCTCCTCGATCCGTAAGATTGTCTCCATCTACCTCCAGAACCCGGTACTTCTCCCTCAGTTTTTCGTATAAATAGCGTGTCGTTTCCTTTGATTCCGAAAACACCACCAGTTTGTGGTTAGGATTAATTTCCGGGCTCAGAAGTTCTGTATCTAGCCGGTAGGAAAATTCATCCAACTTGGGATCAATATGTTCAAATTGCTCCCATTCTAGCACCAACTGATTGAGGAAGGCCTGATCTTTCTCAATTAATACTTTGAATTCCGGATCAAAATCTTCGGTTAAATAGGTTGTAATCTGTTCGGGATTCTCGTATTCAGCTAATGCTTTAAGTATATCCTCGTCGTTATCTTGCGAAAGGAACTCACTAATATCCACATTTTTAGCAGTCAAAAAGACCCTCCCGTTGTTAAGCATGTCCAGCATCTGCTGATTTTTGCTACAATAGCGTTTGATGGATTGCAGAAAAGCATGGAAGCTACTATCAATGCGTTTTACCAGACGAGTGCGCATGATCATAGCCAGCTGAGTTGAAAAGACCTCACTTCTCTGATTGTACAATGGGTCAATAATATCCTTGGGTAAGTATCGCCAAGGCTGATAAAACGTGTAGGTAATGCCTACCTTTGGAAAGCTAATGATTTGAAAAGTACGGTCGTACAATTCATTTAGAGCTGGGTCCAGCTGGTAAAGTATTTGCCTAGGCGCTCCGATATTCGGAAAATTAAGACCTTGGTCTGTAATATCTTTCCAATATCGGTCCGTATCTCGTATATCTGTACGTGTACGTCGCACAATGACCGGCTCAAGTACCTTATTCCGAATAAGTTCATAAATCTTCTTTACCCCTGCCTTAATCTTAACCCGGTCTTTTTCCTTTTTTCTTAGCTTCTCATATTCATCAATCAGGGGCCTGAAAAAGTGCTGTAGATTCCCTACTTCCAGAGGCGACTGCTTGGCATCAAGGAATAAGTAGAGTTGGTTTCGGATGTCTTCGGGCTTATTATTGAGCGGGGTAGCCGTCACCAGCATTACCTTCTTTTTGGTACTTCCATCCTTCACATCTGAGCGGCGACGGGGTGTTTTGCAAAGTTTTTGCAGGCTGTGAAACATTTCCGATGTATCCGTCCTGAATTTGTGCGCTTCATCCACAATGATCAGATCGTAGTTTTCAGGGTAGCGAATATGGTGCAAGCTACCGTTCGAGACAAGGTCTACATTAATCAGCCCAAAGTCATTTACGGTTTTCTCCCAGTTTTTTTTCAGGACTGGCGGGTGTACCACAAGTACCTTGGTGCGATGGTACCCATTGTAGTGTGAGTACCGGCGGGCTATGAGAGTAGCAATGATCGTCTTTCCCAATCCTACTACATCTCCCAAAATAAAACCATCATAATCCAATAGCTTCCGGAATCCATCCTGTACGGCATCAATCTGATAGGCTAGTTTCTTATAGCCCTTCGGCATATCTACGTCAGGGTCATACTCTACACTTTTTCCGAAATACTCGATCAGGAATTTGACGTAGACCTCAAAGGGAGAAAAATTTTCGTTAAGATAAGTCTCATTTTTTACCGGCCCTAGGATTGTAGCGGTAACGGGCACGCTTTCCTCCCAAAGCTCCTCAAACGTTTGTTGGGCATACTTTACATCCTCATATTCGCTAAGCTGGACATTAAACTCAAAATTATTTTCCAGCCCTCCCTCGGTCAGGTTGCTTGATCCAGAAATGACGGTCCCCCACCCACCGTGCGAGTGCTCTACTGCTTGACGGAATATATATATTTTGGCATGAATCTTTTGAGAAGGGTGGATTCTAATTTGAATTTTCCCATTTTCTACATCCTTTATGAATTCCAGAATTCCTTCCTCTATGTCTTTCCTATATTCTGATTCCTGAATTTCTTTCTTTATCTTCTGAAAGTACTCTTCACGTACTTCGTGGGCTTTCAAGTTGAGCTCATATCCATTAGCTGCTGCTTTTTGGCTCAGTCTATCCAGTTCTATACCAATTAGAATCCTTATGTTACCGACCTCTGCAAGTTCCTTACTGATCCTGAAATAACCGGTTGAGTAAAAGTATCCTACCAAAGCATCAAAATATTGCACATCCAAATGCTTAAAAATCCCCCTAAACTTATTCAAAAGGGTATTTTCTGCCTTGTTCGTAAAAAACTTAGACGATTTGATGGTTATGGGATATGAGATCATGTAAGCTGATTAAATGAAAACCCTAAAAGTACACATTTTGTAGAACAGGCCCTATTAAGCAAAAATACCATTTATCCCTTTGTTTCCCCTATTGAGCCCTCCTATTTTTGCAGATCTAATTTTCTAGAAAGCATATGTCTGTCTCTCCCCCTAAACACACCACCACCCTTTTCCTGATCCCGACCGTCCTGGCCGAAGGTACCGCCGAGCGGGTACTTAGCCCGCAGGTGCGGGAGGTGATCCAGCCGCTGGATGTTTTTTTTGTGGAAAACGTCCGGACCGCGCGCCGGTTCATCAGTGGGCTGCGGCTGGGGAAAGTCATCGACGCGCTCACGTTTTTTGAATTAACCAAGGATACCCCCGAGGCCGACACCGCCGCGCAGCTGTGCCAACTACCTCCGGGTAGCTCGGCGGGGGTACTTTCGGAGGCGGGCTGCCCCGGCGTGGCCGATCCGGGTGCGGTGGCGGTGCGGCTGGCGCACGCGCTGGGCTACCGCGTGGTGCCACTCGTGGGGCCGTCGTCGATCCTGCTGGCGCTGATGGCCTCGGGCCTGAGCGGGCAGTCGTTTGCGTTTCATGGGTACTTGCCCATCGACAAAGCCCAGCGCCGCAAGGCCCTTCAGCAGCTCGAGCGCGACGCCCACCAACGCCAGCAAACGCAGCTTTTTATGGAAACACCCTTCCGCAACAACCAGCTGCTGGAGGCCATCCTGGAAGCCTGCCAGCCCGACACCCTTCTGTGCATAGCCAGTAACCTCACCGCACCCGACGAGTTCATCCAGACGCGCCCCGTAAAACAGTGGCGCGCTCACCGGCCCGACCTCCACAAAAAGCCCACGATCTTTGTGCTGGGCTTGCAGCGGGACTAATTTTTTTGATCTCCTAACGGATTAATTCTCAACTCTTCATCGTTTCTATGGGCATAGACCTCCTCCTTTTTTCCAACCTTTGGGGCCGTTCTTTGCTCTAGTAAGTACGAATTGTTTCTTTTTTACAAGTAAAAATCAACCAGTAGTACCATGAAAAAATGGATGTTATGGGGTAGTTTGGCCCTGCTAGTGAGTGTGTCGGCCTGTACCGATAAAGACGGTGACGTGGAGGCTTTCGTGATCGTGGAGTCGGACTTTGAGGCCGGAGCCGACGGCTGGACGGGCCAATATGCCGAGTACGGTACCGAGCAGGGTGAGGACATCATGGAGTTTAAGTTTGCCCGAACCACCCTACCCGAGCCCCTCGATACCACCAAGCGCGCGTTGCGTATCCAGAGCCACAACCGCAGCGACGATGTGTTTATGTACCTAAAAAGAAAGGTAACCGGCCTGGACCCCAACCGCACTTACAGCCTCACGATGGAGGTCGATTTTGCCACCAACGCCCCCGAAGGCAGCGTGGGCATCGGCGGCTCGCCCGCCAACTCGGTGTATATGAAGGCGGGAGCCTCGCCCAACGAGCCCGTCAAAACCCTGGATGCCAATGACTTCTACGTGGTAAACATCGACAAAGGCCAACAGGCTACCGGCGGCACCGAGATGGTGGTGATCGGGGACATCAGCAACGGCGAGGACGAGCCCGTGTATACCCTCGTGAAGCGCAACAACTTCACCGAGCCCGTGTCGGTTAAACCCAACACCAGGGGCGAGATCTGGCTGTGTGTAGGTACCGACTCCGGCTTTGAGGGCCTGACGGTACTGTACTACGACCGCATCAAAGCCACGCTGCGCTAACATTTCTGGTACAAGTACCTTCCCAATCCAGTGCCGCACCCTCACCCGCGGCGCTGGATTTTTTTTAAGCTTTTTCCCAGAGCCAGCCCAGCGGCTTGCGCCGGGGCAGGATGCGGTAGTTTTTGGTAAGGTAGGTACGAATGTGCGCCACGGCCTCCTCCACATCGTCGGTAAATTTCAGCAGCTCCAGGTCTTCGGGCGCGATGGTCGCTTCCTTCACCATGGTGTTGAGCATCGCAATGAGCGGCGCGTGGTAGTCTTTGCCCATCACCACCAGCGGAAAATCGTGGATGGTGGCCGTCTGGATCAGCGTCAGGGTTTCGAAGAGCTCGTCCAAAGTACCTACCCCGCCGGGCATCACCACGAAGGCGTAGGAATATTTGATCAAAAGTACCTTCCGAACAAAAAAGTACTTGATCGTGACCCATTTCTGCATGTAGGGATTATGAAATTGCTCGTGGGGTAGTTTGATGTTACAGCCCACCGACTTACCCCCTACCTCGAAGGCTCCGCGATTGGCGGCCTCCATCACGCCCGGCCCGCCGCCGGTCATCACCGTGAGGCCCTCCTGCGCGATCCGCGCCCCCAGCTTCCGGCTGAGCTCGTAGTAGGCGTGGCCTTCCTTGAAGCGCGCCGAGCCAAAGACCGTCACGCACGGCCCCACGAAGTGCAGCTTACGGAAGCCTTTGATAAACTCCCAAAGTACATCAAAGGCAAACAAAAGCTCGTAGCTGCGGCTCTTAGGGCCTTCCAGGTAGTAGTATTGATCTTTGGCAAATAAAGGCTCGGGGGCGGGTGTTTCGTTGGGCATGAGGGGGCGGTCTGGCGAAAGTAAGTGGGGTAGATGGCGTACGTTGCGGACAATATTACGATCTGGCGGCTCAGATTGCAAACTCTTTAGTACCTTCGTCTCGTCACCACTGCCGCTTTGCGCTTATGATCCAGATCCAATCTTTTACGTTCAATCCCTTTGCCGAAAATACCTACGTACTGCACGACCTCACGGGCGAAGCCCTGATCGTGGATCCCGGCAACTACCAGCAACAGGAGCACGACGTACTTACGCGCTACCTCGAAGAACGCAGCCTGAAGCCCATCCGCATCGTGAACACCCACGCGCACATCGATCACGTGCTGGGGGTTTCGTTCCTGAAGTACCGCTACGAACTACCCTTTAGCCTGCACCCCGACGACGCCCCGCTGCTGCGGGCCGTCAAAACCTACGCGCCCAACTACGGTTTTCCGGCCTTTGATGAGCCGGAAGTAGAGCAGTGGCTCCACGAGGGCGATACCGTTACGTTTGGTAGTTCGTCGCTTCGGGTACTTCACGTACCCGGCCACGCGCCGGGCCACCTTGCGCTGGTCAACGACGAGCAGCGGTTTGTCATTGGCGGTGACGTACTTTTTCGGCAGAGCATCGGCCGCACCGACCTCCCCGGCGGCGACTACGACACGCTCATCGCGAGCATTCGGACCAAGCTCTTTACCCTGCCCGACGACTACACCGTGTACGCCGGGCACATGGAGCCAACAACCATTGGCTACGAAAAAAAGTATAACCCTTTTCTGAAATGAACGTCGAAGCTAGTTCCAACCGCCCCTGGGTAGTTCGGTGGATTCCGAACGCCCTCACCTGCGCCAATCTCCTCTGCGGCTGCCTGGGTATTGTGGAGGTTTTTCATAACAACATGCTGCTCTCGGCCGGGCTCATCGGCCTGGCGGCGGTGTTTGACTTCCTGGATGGCTTCGCGGCCCGTATCCTGCGCGTGTCGTCGTCCATCGGGAAGGAACTCGACTCCCTGGCCGACATGGTGACCTTCGGGCTGCTGCCGACGGTGATCATCTACCAGCTGCTGCTGCGGAGTGTACCCGGACTCGACGACCTCTGGATTCCGAACCTGGCCTTTGTGATGGCGGTATTTTCGGCCCTGCGCCTGGCCAAATTCAACGTTGACCCGCGCCAGAGCGACTCTTTCATTGGGGTACCTACGCCCGCCAACGCCCTGCTGGTGGCGTCGCTGCCGTTTATACTGCGCCTCCACGGCGAGTTTTGGGAGCCCGTTATCGTCAACACCACCAACCTCCTTATTTTCACGGCGGTCATGTCGTTTTTGCTCGTGGCCGAGCTGCCTCTGTTTGCGCTTAAGTTCAAGTCGTTTGGCTGGGCCGGGAATGAGGTCAGGTACTTGTTTTTGCTGCTTTCGCTCCTTCTGCTGCTTTGGTTGGGGGTACTTGCCGTGCCGCTGGTGATTGGACTGTACATTTTTCTTTCCGTACTCCTGATTTTTACGAAAAGCAAATCCTAATTGGTAAGCCGCACATTTTGTTGCAATTTTGCACCGCCAAACGGGGCACCGAACACGATTATCGTACCTATTTTGTTATACTACTCATGGAATTTGTTGCCGATATCAACATTATGCCGATGAAGGAAATCCTTGATCCTCAGGGCAAAGCCGTCAAACTGGGACTGCACAACCTCGGGATCGACCAGGTAAGCGACGTCCGCATCGGGAAGCACATCACCCTGCGGCTGGAAGCGACCGACGCCGTCGAGGCCGAAAGCAAGGTAAAAACCGCCTGCGAAAAGCTGCTGGCCAACCTCATCATGGAAGAGTTTTCCTTTGAGGTGCGTATCGCCTAACCTGCTTTTGAACAGGCCCTTTCCTACCCATTCTTTCGTTGCTTAACCCCTAGCTTGATGCCTCACTCCCGCATGACCGGCCTTGGCTACTACGTGCCCGAAAACGTAGTCACGAATCAGGATCTGACGCAATGGATGGAAACCTCCGACGCGTGGATTCAGGAACGAACCGGCATTCAGGAGCGACGCTATTTTACCTACGGCAAAGATACCAACGCCAGCATGGCCGCGGCGGCCTCGCGGCAGGCGCTGGAACGCGCTTCGCTTACGCCCGCCGACGTGGATGTGGTGGTTTATGCCACCATCACGCCCGACTACTACTTTCCGGGCTCGGCCTTTTTGATGCAGCGGGAGCTGGGCATGGAGGGCAAGCCCATCATCGACATCCGGGAGCAGTGCTCGGGCTTTGTGTACGCTCTTTCCATTGCCGACCAGTTCCTTAAATCCGGCATGTACCGTACGGCGCTGGTGGTGGGCTCGGAGATCCAGTCCACGTGGATCGACAAAAGTACCTCCGGGCGCAACGTAGCCGTGATCTTCGGCGATGGCGCCGGAGCCGCCGTGCTCCAGGCTACCGACAGCCCCGACCACCGCATCCTGTCTACGCACCTGCACGCCGACGGCCGTTTTGCCGAAGACCTGTACGTGCGCGACCCCGGCAGCAGCCGCCCCGACCGCGCCGCCACCAAGGAAATGGCCGACGAAGGCGGCTATAATGTGGTTATGAACGGCAGTGCGGTGTTTAAGCACGCCGTGGTACGGTTTGGGGAAGTGATTCAGGAGGCACTGCAGGCCAACGGCTTTCAGCCCGGCGACATTGACCTGCTGATACCGCACCAGGCCAACCTTCGCATCAGTGACTACGTACGGCAGCAGCTGGGCCTTTCGGAGGCCCAGGTTGTGACCAACATCCAGCGCTACGGCAACACCACCGCGGCTTCCATCCCCATTGCCCTGGCCGAAGCCTGGGAACAGGGAAGGGTCCAGGAAGGCCAACTGCTCTGCCTGGCGGCTTTTGGCAGCGGTTTTACCTGGGCCTCGGCACTGATCCGGTGGTAAGCAAGCCTACTACCTTTTCTTGATTAATAACTACCCACCGAGAGCATCACCAGCGTACAGGCTTCCAGTACTTGCACGCCGTCCTGGCGAAGCAAGGCTTCAAATTCGTCGTTCTCGGTACCGGGATTGAATATAACGCGCCTGGGACGCAACGACCGCACGTAGTCATAGTACTCGGGCTGGTTGCGGGGGCCTACGTACAGCGTCACCGTATCCAGATCGTCAATAGGTACCTTTTCTTTTTCTATTTTTACACCGGCCGTTGTCCCTTCTTTCAGGCCAATTTGCACAATAGGATGCCCATAGGCCGTGAGGCGATGAGCGGCTGCGTAGGCGTACCGGGCCGGGTTAGCGCTGGCGCCAATGATCAAAGTCTTTTTCATGGTGACAAGTGTCTTCTTCCCTTGGTACTCAAACAGTTTAGGGCTTTCGGCGTTTCTAGTATTAATATCGTGCCTCTTTTCATTCATTGGTTGTACAAACTGGAAAAAAGATTCATTTTTTGTAAACCATTTTCTAAAACACAGTATTATAACCTCATTCCTTACGTACATCTATTTTTCAAAGAAAGGTCTAGTTTTTAGTTTGCTACGTATATCTATTCGGGTATTAACCTTTAAAACTAATTTAACTGTATTATTTCCATGAATGAGCCCAAAAAAACCGGTAGTTACTGGAACGAGCGATGGGTGCGAATCAATTTTGAAGAATTGGAAAATGCACCTCACTATGAAGTGTCTAACTACGGTCGTTTAAAAAGTTTTCAGAATAACCCTAAAGAGGGTACCCTTATCAAAGGCTCCGTCATACAGGGGTACCGTTCGCTGAATATCCGGGTGACGGGCGGGCGTACAATCAATCGTTATATTCATAAGCTGGTGGCGGAGTACTTTGTGGAGCGCGCGAATGAAGATCAAAAGTATGTGATTCATCTCGACTACGAAAAGCAAAACAATCACTACGAAAACCTGAAATGGGCGACGAAAGATGAGATGACGGCCCATAACCGCGAAAATCCGGCGCTGAAGAATCGGGTAATGCCCCGCCGGACGTCTAACTACAAGCTCACCGAAAGTAAGGTGAAGATGATTAAGAAGTTGCTCAAAAACGAGAAAAACCGGCTCAAAATGATTGCCAAGCAGTTTGGGATTACCCATACCCAGCTCAACCGCATTCGTTCCGGCGAAAACTGGAAGCACGTCAAAGCGGAAGACTAATGGCTTCCGCGGCGGCTTTTCGGCAAACTAAAAGGATTGAGCTTCGTCGCTTATTTCCTCATCGGCAATCGGGATAGACAAGTGAAAGGTAGTACCTACGCCTTCTTCGGTTTCAAACCAAATACTGCCGCCCGCGTGTTCAATGATCCGCTTGGCCATAGCCAGGCCCAGGCCCGAGCCGCCTTCGCGGGTGGTGAAGTTGGGCAGGAATACCCGGCTGCGGATGTTAGGCGGAATTCCCGACCCATTATCGCTTATTTCAATCAACACGTCGTCGTCGTGAATATGCAGCCTCAGGCTAACGGTAGCCCGGCGGGAGTCAGGTACCGATTGGATGGCGTTCAAAATTAAATTCGTAATGCTGGCCCCAAACTGATGCCGGTCGCCCAGAATGTAGATAGGCCCCGGCTGGATCTGACGCTCCAGGGTGATCTTGCTATCACTGGCGTATAAGTCCGACGCTTTTTCCAGTACCGACGTCACCTCAAACACTTCCTTTTGGGGAAGCGGCATTTTGGCAATGTCCGAAAACGACTGCGCGATCTGCCCGATGTTGTCGATCTGCTCGATGATCGACTCCATGGCTTTGCTGACCTTTTCCAGCGCCTGCGGGTCATCCCGCCGGACGGTGCGCTGCAGTTGCTGCAGGGTCAGCTTCATGGGCGTCAGCGGGTTCTTAATTTCGTGCGCTACCTGCTTGGCCATTTCGCGCCAGGCAGCCTGCTTTTCGCTGGCCGAAAGGGCCTGCTTGTTATTCTGGAGGTTGACGAGCATCTGGTTATACTGCCGGATGAGCGTCCCTATTTCGTCCCGCGACCGCCACTCGAGGGGCTTGTTGAGCTGGTTCAGGTTGGTGCCGCTGAGCTTGCTGGCTAGTACGCGCAGGGGGGTCAGCAACAGGTTTGAAGCCACGTACGACACCGCCAGGAACACCAGGAGCATGGCCGTAAAAATAACCAGTACGGAGGCTACAATATCGCTAATTTGCCGGTCCAGGTCGGGCTTGGAATCAAAGTAGGGTACACTCACTACGCCCAGCAGGCTTTGATTGCCAGCTTTGATGCCCACGTAGGTAGTGCTGTAGGTTTGAGTTCCCAGTGACTCGGGCAGGAGCACCTCCCGATCCTGCTCCTCAATGATCCGTCGGTACGCTTCCGGATTCAGGTAGGGTGAAAGTACGCCGCTCTGGTACATCCAGGGCTTGGAGGCAATAAACAACCGTCCCTGAGTATCGTACAGGTTGATGTCCAGGTCGGCATCCTGCGCCATGCGTTGTATTTCCTGCCGCAGGTAGTCTTTACTCATCTTACCTCCCTCAAAGTCAGTAAGGTAATTAAGAATAGTAGCCGAAAAATTATGCGTATTGCTGAGGTAGTTTTGGCTCTGATTTTCTTCGTAGTGGCTATTGATAACCCGCAAAACGAAGAACAGGACAATAAACAGCGGGATCATAAAAGCCGCATTGAGCAGTACCTGGATTTTGGTAGAATAAGTGAGCTTCATCGGTGAAAGCCCCTGATAGACCGCATGGCCCGCCAGCACCAGGCCCGCCACGACCACCAGAATCAGGTACAGAAACGAGAAGTTAGCCAAAACGCCTTTCCAGGTCCACGCTTGGGAAGACACCACAATCCGCCGCTGGTTTAGTCCACGCTCGCCTACGTGCCGGTAGCCATCCCACGAAATCCCCGGTTGGTACAGGGTGGAGTCCTCCAGAAGCCGGGTCGGGAACTTACGCTCGTAGTTGTAGGCCCCGCTGCTGTACAAGCGGCTCCCTGACTCATAGAGGGCGTAGCTGTACTCCCGCGTTTCGGGGGCTTGTACAAACTGATTGTCCAAAAGCAACTCCGGGTAGGTACTTTTGGGTAGCTCATGGGCTTGTTTACACTCAAGTACTACGTAGCCCAGTGGCGCGGAGCTACCGGGTACTTCCACAAAGCAGACGTACGTTTTCCAGGCTTCCTCGCGGGCCTGATTGATAAAAAAAACGCCTGGATAGCCCGTTGCGTAGTCGGGAGTAGTGTAAAGCTGCCGGTAAAATGAATAATCGGGCACGCCCGGCCGGTTGTCCAGCGGCCGTCCCTGGGCATCGAACGACGTAATTTCTACTTGGTAGCGATCCAGGTACCGATCCAGGTGCACGCTGCGGACCTGTTGCTGAATAAGCTCCCGCGACAGGGAAGGATTTTGAGCAAAAACCGCTTGGATGTCGGCATCGGCGGCAATGGAGGCCTGGGCATTTTTCAACGAGAACTCCGTAAAAGGGTCATCCTCCCGAAGCATTTTTTGCCCAAATTCCTTCTTCTGCTGTCTATCTTTCCAGACCTCCTGCTGGTGTACCACGCAGGTAGTGACGAAAGCGCACACAAAGGCTCCCAAAAAGTAGTAAAGGGTAGTAGCGTACCTGAATCCGTAAAAAGCGCGGGCCAGGCGGGTTCCGTACAGCACGAACACGTACAGGGTATGCAGCCCAAAAACCCACTCAAGGCGACGGCCTAGCGCGTAGGCAACGACCCAGGCTACCAGCGTAGCCACCAGGAGGATAAGCAAGCCGCGCCCCAGCCGCTTGTTAAGCCTGATGTACAGGATAAGGAGAAGGTGGGTAAGCAGGAAGTACAGGCTAGACAACACCACAAACACCACCAGGCCCGTGATTTTAAGGGCGTTGAAGGTTATACTTAGCGAAATATCCAGCGAAAAGGGTGATTTTTCGTAGATGTCGATCAAGGCCTGATAGTAGCCAAAAAACGCGCCGTAGCTCCCCAATATAAGCAGAAACGACAGGCCGGCTTTCGGGACGTCGGGCTGCCGGATAAGCCACTGGTAGGTGACCGTCCGAAAGTAGGTGCCCGCCACAAAAAGCAGCAACAGCATGCACACGAGAGCGTTCAGGAGCAAGTCGCCGAGCGAAGGCGACAGGCCGGAAGCAGGGTAGTAGGCCGGGTTGAAGATTGTGCCATCCAGCAGCCCAAAAGGGATCGAAAAGCGCAGCATCAGTACGCGCAGGAGCAACAGGTAGGTAGCTAAGAGCACGAACCCTAGCCCGTAGCGGTGGCGGCTTTTCAGTCGTTTTACCCAAAGCCATACATAAATGCCAAACAGAACGGCCGACAAGGCCATGAATAGCAACGTACGGAATGGGACAAACTGGCTACGGTAGAGGCTGGGCTCGGGGGGGGCTATCCAAAACAGAGGCTTGTTCGCCGGACCGGCAATCACGTAGGTACCTGGTACCGCCTCGCGGCTGAGGGACTGAGGAGCCGTGGGAAAAATAGCAGGATCGTAGCCCGAGCGCAGGTAGGTAGTTTCGCTTTTGTGATGGCGCGAAATGGGAATGAGCAGGAAAAAATCGTATCGCTGGGCCTGACGGCTGATCACCTCGCGCAGCAGAATAAACTGCCCCTGGGGTAGATCGACCAAATGGGGCGTGGGATAGGCGGCAAGCTGCGCGTAGTCCGGCACAAACCGATGCTCGGACCACACGAGCAAGCGACCGTTTCGGAAAATGTAGTACGGGAATGAACTCTCCCTGTAAACGCTGCCAAAGGAGGCGTCAGAGGTACTTTGTAGGCGCTCGGCTACCTGCCGCATGGTGGCCTGCGCTTCCTGAACCTTGTCCCCTACCCGCTCCTGCACCAACTGCACATAAGCCTCCTCCGTAGGGGTTGTCTTCTCCATAAAGTAGAAAACAACCGATAAAAAGAGGGTTATCAGCGCCGCAAGAAGGAACGTATATTTGGGGGTATATTTCAAGGGTTAAACAGAGATTTCATCGCCCTACCCATACCTAAAACCGTGCCAAAAATAGCCTTTTTACGTGCTTTCCTCTTTTTGCCTAACTTCCTAGCCAGGTGCTACCTCCGTAGTGGGTACCTCCGTAGCCACTACCGTAAAGCCGCGCCCGTAGCTTCCCTCCTCGAAGTCGATAAGTACCCCCAGTACGTACATCAGATGACGCCGGTCGATGATCACCCGTAGGCCATCTATCCGGTACACCTGATCCTGATCACCGGGTACATCAAAACCCAGCAGAAAAGTACCACTGCAGCCGCCGCCCCGCATCCCCACGCGCAGCCCGTAGGTGTCGGGTACTTTGTTGGCCGCCAGCGTATCGATCACTTCCAGCCGGGCTCTTTCCGAAATACGAACCGGCGCTTGCAGAACGTTGTTTTCCTCTGGCATATTCATTCAACGAAAAATTCACTTTAATTGTACTTTTGTGGTTTGGATTCAACCAGCCACTTACTATCAACTACCCAGCGCACCAATCTATGGAATTCTATCTTCTCATTAACCTGATCGTGATCATCGTAGTCCCCGCAGGCATCTTGTACTTGCTATTCAGGATTTCTCAGGTCGTCATTAAAAAGCAAGAGTGGACCATGCACCACAAAAGTACGGAAATTGTGCTTCCGCTCCGTCTACAGGCCTACGAGCGCATGTGCCTTTTTCTGGAGCGCATCACGCCCAACAACCTGGTGTTGCGGCTGGCGGGCTCTACCGAAAGTGCCCTGGAGTTTCAGCAGGTACTTCTGCGTGACATCCGGGAGGAGTACCACCACAACCTGGCCCAGCAGCTCTACCTAAGTACCCACGCCTGGGAGCTCATCACTAAAGCCCAGAACGAAGTAGCTTCGCTGATCAACCAGGCGGCCGCCGAAGTACCCCCCGAAGCTCCGGCCAACGACCTGGCCCGGAAAATTTTTGAACGGGTCGTGGAGCAGGACATCCAGCCCTCTACGCACGCCCTGAAAGTACTTAACGAAGAATTCCGGCAGGTGTTCCAAGGTACTTCACGGCCTTAGATTTCTTATTTTTTTCAGAACGAATTCCAATGCTTTATCCCCAAAATATAGAACAAAAATTAGGTTTTGACCGACTACGCGACTGGCTGAGCGAAGCCTGCATCAGTCCGCTGGGCCGTCGTTTTGTAGAAAAAATTCGTTTCTCGGACAACTTCACGCTAGTCGACAAGCTCGTGCGCCAAACGGCCGAGATGAAGCAGATCCTGCAGTACGGCGAAGATTTTCCGTCCCAAAACTACCTTGACGTTACGCCCTACTTACAGCGGGCGGCCATCGAGGGTATGTTGCTCACGCAGGCCGAATTCTTCGACCTGAAGGTGTCGCTCAGTACCATTCGGCAGTGTTTGGTTTTTTTTGGAAAACAGGAGCCCGAAGCCTTTCCGCTGCTGGGCGAATACGCCCAGAGCATTCGGGTAGAGCGCAGCGTGACCGACGCCATCGACCGCGTCATTGACGACCGCGGCCAGGTACGCGACAACGCCTCGCCGGAGCTGGCCCAGATCCGGCGCCGCCTCATTGCCGAGCGGGCCGACATCCGTAAGAAACTGGACAGCCTCCTGCGCACCGCCAAAAACAGCGGCTGGATCGGCGACGACGTATCGCTCACCATCCGGAACGGCCGCATGGTCATCCCCATCGCGGCCGAGCACAAGCGTAAGCTGAAGGGCTTCATCCACGACGAATCCGCCACGGGCCAAACCGTGTACCTGGAGCCGACGGAGGTACTTGAGGCCAACAACGAGATCCGGGAGCTGGAGTACGAAGAGCGACGGGAGATCAACCGCATCCTGGTGCTGCTCACCGACCAGCTACGCCCCTACCTTCCCGACTTGCAGCGGGCCTACCAGTTTCTGGGCCTGATGGATTTTTTGCGGGCCAAGGCCAAACTCGCCGTGCAGATGGAAGCGCTCAATCCGCAGTTTGTCAACCGCCCCTCCGTCGACTGGCGCGAGGCGCGGCACCCCATCCTGCACCTTTCGTTTCAGAAGCAAGGCAAAAAGGTAGTACCGCTCAGCATCGAGCTCAGCCAGAAGCAACGCATCCTGATCATCTCCGGACCCAACGCGGGCGGAAAATCCGTTGCGCTCAAAACCGTGGGCCTGATCCAGTACATGTACCAGTGCGGCCTCTTGGTACCCATGCGCGACGACTCTACGATGGGTTTTTTCCAGAATATATTCATTGATATTGGCGACGAGCAGTCGCTCGAAAACGACCTAAGTACCTACAGCTCCCACCTGACCAACATGCGGCAGTTTCTGGCCCGGGCCAACAAGCGGAGCCTGTTCCTGATCGACGAGTTCGGGACGGGTACCGAGCCGGGGCTGGGCGGGGCCATTGCCGAGGCCATCCTGGAAGACCTCACGCAGTCGGGCGCCTATGGCGTGATCAACACCCACTACACCAACCTGAAGGTACTGGCCGATAAAACCGACGGCCTTATCAACGGTGCCATGCGCTTCGACGGCGAGCACCTCGAGCCGCTCTACCAGCTCGAGATCGGCAAGCCGGGTAGTTCGTTTGCGTTTGAGATTGCGTACAAGATTGGCCTGCCCAAGGGCGTCATTGAGCGCGCCAAAAGCAAGCTAGGTACCCAGCAGGTCAACTTCGAAAAGCTGCTGAAAGAGCTGGACATTGAACGAAAGGTATTTGCGGAAAAGAACCTGGACCTGGGCATCAAAGAACGGAAGCTGGCGCAGCAGCTGGCCGAGTATACGGCCCTGAAAACCAGCCTCGACAACAACGAAAAGCGGATTCTGAACGAGGCCAAGCAAAAAGCCAAAACCTTACTTTCAGAAACCAACCAACGCATAGAAAGTACCATCCGGGAGATCCGGGAAAGCCAGGCCAACAAAGAAACCACGCGCGAGCTGCGGGCCGGACTGGAGAAATTTAACCAGCAAAATCTCAAGCCCGTGCTCGTGGAAGAGGTACCTGTGCCCGAGGTAGATTTTGAACCGGAAGAAGGAGCTATCGAGGTGGGTAGCTACGTGCGTATCAAAGGCCAAACCGCCATTGGAGAGGTACTGGCCCTCAAAGGCAAGGACGCCGAGATCCGGATCGGGGAGCTGAAATCGAACGTGAAGCTGAACCGCCTGGAGAAAGTCTCCAAGAAAACCTACAAGCTCGCTACCGGCGAAAAGAAAACCCGTGCGGGCACGGCCGGGGTGGATATCAACGAACGGATGCTGAATTTCAGCTTCAACCTCGACATCCGGGGCAAGCGCGGCGAAGAAGCCCTAAGCGTACTGGATCAGTTCATGGACAACGCCGTGATGCTGGGCTACGACGAGCTCCGGGTGATCCACGGCAAAGGCGACGGCATCCTGCGCACGCTGGTACGCAACCACCTGCGAAGCTACCCCCAGGTAGGTACCTTGCAGGACGAACATGCCGACCGCGGCGGCGCGGGCGTCACCCTCGTGAAGATGCGGTAGCACGTTTTGCTCCTATATACTTATGGAGAAGCGAGGTACCTTGGAGCCTCGCTTCTTTTGCTTATCATATATTATACCAGCAGCCATCTACGGCTGAGGCTCCTGCAAAATGTCCGAATGAGGTACCTGGGCTGGGCGCTTATGGCGCGTTACAAAATACAGCATACCAAAGGCTACGATCAGAATAGCCGGGAATACGGCCATGTTCGAAAGGGTAGATTGCCCCGCCGCCAATTCGACGGCATCGCCCACGAGGCCCGCTGAGGTAGCTAGGGCCGTATTGGTCTCGATCCAGCCGCCGATGATGGGCTGAAAAATGGAGGTCGAGAACATGCCCATACCTCCCATGATGGAAAGCCCCAGCGCCCCGCTACGGGGTACGTACTCGGCCACAAACCCCAGCATGGTAGGCCAGAAATAACACACACCGATGGCAAACAAAACGGCCGATACGTACAGCAAAGGACCCTGGACCTGGCTCATCAGCACAATGCCCATGGTGGCAAAAACCGCCGACCCCAAAAGTACCCCTACGGTATTGAACCGGTGCACAATGGGCCCCGCAAAGTACCTCCCCACGGCCATCAGACCCGTTACCAGCGCCAGGATCAGCATCGGACTTGCGCCCGCTTTTCCGAGGATGGGACCAACCCACTGCGTGGGGCCAAACTCCGAAATGGCCGTCAGGGCCATACAACCCAGCATAAACAGGTACAGCGGCGAGAGCATGGCCTTAAAGTTTTCGCGGGTAGAAGCCGCCTCGGCGCGCGGTGAGGGAAAATCCTGCCCCCAGAAAAGTACCGCGTAGAGCAGCGTCGGAACCAGAATAACCCCCATTTGCAACTGCCAGCTCAGGCCCGCGTCGGTCATGAACTTCGACACCAGGCTCCCGATGACGATCCCACCCGGAAACCACATGTGAAAGCGGTTCATCATTTTATTGAGTTGGCTACCCGTGTAGGTATCGGCGATCATGGGGTTGCAGGCGGCCTCGGTGCAGCCGTTCCCAAAACCGATGAAAAAGGTAGAGATCAGGAGCCCCCAGAATCCGTTGGCATAGATGGTCAGGATGATGCCCAGCAGGTGGCTCATGAACGTGATCCACATGATGCGCTTGGGACCGAAGGTATTGTACAAAGCCCCAAAGACAATCATGGCGATGGGAAACCCAAAAAAAGCCATCGAGTTGACGTACCCCAGCTGCTCGGGCGATAAATGAAACTCCGTACCTAGCTGGGTGAGGATACCCGCCCGGATACTAAACGACAGCGCCGTGGTGATAAGCGCAAAACAGCTGGCGTTGAAGAGCCGGGCCTGGTTGATCTGCTGCATACTGTAAAGAAGGAGTTTTGTTAAAAAAATTAGGGAGGAACAGGTACCTTATATATACTACGGCCATTAGGCCCAAATGGGTACCTTCAGTAGGCAGGTACTTTTTCTTGCTTGTCGGATTGCGCCAGCCAGTAGCTACGGAGATGACGCTGCTGCTACACGAAAGAGGGCCATCCCTGTTGGAATGGCCCTCTTTCGTAGTTCTTATTCTACAAAAAATCTACAACTGCGGCTGCTGCATTACTTCTGACTCCGGTAGGCCATGAAGCCCTTTGTCTTTGCGAGAGCGTACCCAGAAAAGCAAAACGGTAAAGGCCACCACCAGAATAATAGGGAAGGTGGTCATGTTGAGCAGGGTTGCTTGCCCGGCGGCTAATTCCAGGGCGTCACCGCTTAAACCCTGCGTAGCGAAAGTAGCCCGGTGGTCGTCAATCCAGCCTCCGATGATCGGTTGAAAAATCGCCGTTGAGAACATACCCATACCACCCACGAGGGAAAGCCCCAAAGCACCACTCAAGGGTACTTTCTCGGCCACAAAACCCAGCATGGTAGGCCAGAAATAGCAAACGCCCAGCGCAAAGAAGATAGCGGCTACGTACGCCATGGGCCCCGTAACGCTACTGAATAGGTAGATACCAAGAGTAGTGAAAATGGCTGAACCCAGCAAAACGCCGGTTTGTCCAAAACGACCAATCACCGGACCCGCGAAGAAGCGTCCCACGGCCATCAGCCCCGTGACCAGCGCGAGAATCAGGAGGGGTTCGGCACCGCTCTTACTCAGGATAATGGCCGTCCATTGCTGGGGGCCAAACTCTGAGATAGCGGTAAGTGCCATAAAGAGGAAAATGAAAATGAACAACGGATTGAGCATACCGCGGAAGTTTTCGGACAAGGACGTAGCCCCTTCCACCTTGGCTTTCGGGAAGGCTTGTCCCCAGAATAAATAGGCGTAGATCAGCGTCGGAATCATAATGATCCAGATTTGCGCCTGCCAACCCAAATCCATTTTGGTCATGGCCAGCGAAACCAAACTACCCAACACGATCCCTCCGGGGAACCACATGTGGAAGCGGCTCAGCATCTTGTTCATTTTCAGACCGGCGTACGAGTCGGCGATCATGGGATTACAGGCCGCTTCGGTACAGCCGTTACCAATTCCGATAAAGAGGGTAGAAATCAGCAAGCCGGTGTATCCGCCCGAGTAGATGGTCATGATAATGCCCAGCGTGTGCATGATAAAGGCAACCATCATGATAATACGCGGCCCCACGGTGTGATACACAAGGCCACCAACGATCATGGCGATGGGGAAACCGTAGAACCACATGGAGTTGATAAAGCCCAGCTCCTCAGCACTCAGCCCAAACTCTTCTCCGAGCTGGGGCAAGATTCCCGCCCGAATGGCAAATGAAAAGGCTGTGGTAATGAGTGCAAAGCAACTACCTAGAAAAAGGCGATCTGCATTGACGTTTTGATTCATAAGAATAGCAAAGTTTAAGGTTAAAAGGATAGGTTGTAAAGGTTGATATTGTTCAGTTATTGTCCAATAATTTCGTAAAAAAAAGAAATAGGCCCCATTTCTACTAATAAAAGGGATAGGTATTATCTGTTTTTTTTGATCTTGCTACCTTTGTAAGAAGTAAGAGTGGAGGATACTACTCTTTGTTTTAGAATAATCTTTCAACAAACCCTAAGCCAGTCAGCAATGCCAAGAAAAATTCGCATGGGCATGGTAGGTGGAAGTACGGACGCATTCATCGGCGCCGTCCACCGCCGAGCCGCCATTATGGATGGTGAAATCGAACTCGTTTGCGGGGCTTTTAGCTCGAGCCCGGAAAAGTCTAAGGCAACCGGCCGGGCGTTGTATCTACCCGACGAACGCGTCTATGGTACCTACGAAGAGATGATCCAGCAGGAAAAAAAACTTCCCAAGGGAGAACGCATGGACTTCGTCGTCATTGTAACGCCCAACCACGTTCACCACGGCCCTACCAAGATGGCCCTCGAAAACGGCTTCCACGTGGTGTGCGACAAGCCCATTACGCTCAATACCGCCGAGGCCGAAGAGATTGTAGCTCTAGTGAAAGAAACGGGGCTGCTGTTTTGTCTCACCCACAACTACACCGGCTACCCCATGGTGAAAGAGGCGCGGCACCTCATTCGCTCGGGCGCGCTGGGCCAAATCCGGAAGGTCATTGTGGAGTACCCCCAGGGCTGGCTCGCCACGCTGGTAGAAGCCACCGGCAACAAGCAGGCCGCCTGGCGCACCGACCCCGCCCGCTCGGGTGCCGCCGGTGGCCTGGGCGACATCGGTACCCACGCCGAAAACCTGGCGGAGTACATCACCGGTCTTAAAATTACGGAAGTCTGTGCCGACCTCACCATCTTTGTAGAAGGTCGCCTGCTCGACGACGACGCCCACATCCTGCTTCGCTTCGACAACGGCGCGAAGGGGATTCTGCAAAACAGCCAGATCGCCAACGGCGAAGAAAACGACCTGAACATCCGGGTATACGGCGAGCATGGCGGCCTACAGTGGAAGCAAATGGAGCCCAATACGCTCATTCACAAAACCCAGGAGGGTGTTCGGATCATCCGCACGGGTGTCGGTAACCTGTCGGAGGCCGCGCAGGTACATACGCGCATTCCGGCGGGGCACCCCGAAGGGTACTTTGAGGCTTTCGCCAACCTGTACCGTAACTTTGCCCTGGCCGTACGGGCTTACGAAATCGGTCACAAGCCCGACCCACTCTTTGATTTCCCCTCGGCGGAAGACGGCCTGCGCGGCATGAAGTTCATCGATACGGTCATCGCCTCCAACGAAAGCGACACCAAATGGACGCCTTTCCACGAGTAGTTTTTTATCCTGAATCCATTCAAAATTAAACCCCTTACTAGTCTACATTTTCAATTCCCCTTCATTATGAGCAAAATTAAAGTAGGTGTGGTGGGAACGGGCTTCATTGGTCCGGCCCATATCGAAGCGCTTCGCCGCTTACCCAACGTAGAAGTAGCCGCTCTCTGCGAAGTAACGGCCGAACTGGCCCGCGAAAAAGCCGATGTGCTGGGTATCGAGCGTTCCTACACCTTTGACGAACTCCTCAAGCAGGACGACATCCAGAGTATCCATATCTGTACGCCCAACTTCCTGCACTACACGCAGTCCAAGGCTGCCCTGGAGGCCGGTAAGCACGTGATTTGTGAAAAACCCCTGGCCAAAGACCTGGCCGAGGCCGAGGAGCTGGTAGCGCTGGCGGCCAAAACGGGGCTGGTGAATGCCGTTCACTTCAACCTGCGCTACTACCCGCTGGCCCGCCAAATGAAGGCCATGTGCGAGAGCGGTGAGCTGGGCGATGTGTACTCGATCATTGGCTCCTACCTGCAGGACTGGCTTTTCTACGAAACCGACTACAACTGGCGCCTCGAGCCCGATAAATCCGGCGACTCGCGCGCCATCGCCGACATTGGCTCGCACCTGATGGACATTCTGGAGTACATCACCGGGCTCAAAACCGTGGCCGTCATGGCGGATTTCAACACCATTCACAAAACGCGTAAGAAGCCGCTGCGGCCCGTAGAGACCTACTCGGGCATGATGCTCCGGCCCGAAGACTACGCCGATGTACCCATCACTACCGAAGACCACGCCAACGTACTGCTTCGCTTCGACAACGGCAACCGGGGCGTCATTACGGTGTCGCAGGTGTCGGCCGGGCGCAAAAATCGCATGACGCTGGAAATCTCTGGTTCGAAGAAAACCTTCAACTGGTGCTCCGAAGTACCCAACGAAATGTGGATCGGGAACCGCGACGGCGCTAACCAGGTACTGCTGCGCGACCCCTCGCTGGTAGGTGACGCCGCCCGGGCCATTATTTCGCTACCCGGCGGGCACAACGAGGGCTTCCCCGACACCTCCAAGCAGATGTTCAAGGAAGTGTACGCGGCCATTGCCGAAGGCAAGCAGCCGGAAAACCCCAGCTTCCCTACCTTCGCCGATGGCTACCGGGAGCTGCTGATTTGCGAGAGGATCTTGGAAAGTAACAAAAAACAAGCCTGGGTAGAAATCTAGTTCGCAGGTACCTCATCAACCATTTAACCTTTAACATCCATCCTATGAAAACCATAAAAGGACCGGGTATCTTTCTGGCCCAGTTTCTGGGCGACGAAGCCCCCTTTAACTCCTTAGAGACCATTGGCAAATACATGGCTGCCCTGGGCTACAAGGGTGTACAACTACCCACCTGGGACCCGCGCATCATTGACGTAAAGCAGGCCGCCGAGTCGCAAACCTACGCCGACGAGCTCAAGGGCAAGCTCCAGGACCTGGGGCTGGAGATCACGGAGCTGGCTTCGCACATCATTGGGCAGCTGGTGGCTTCGCATCCCGTCTACGACGACATGTTCGACGGCTTTGCCATCCCCGAAGTGCGCAAAGACCCCAAAGCCCGAGCTGAGTGGGCTACGCAGCAGCTCAAGTACACGGCCGTGGCCAGCCGCAACCTGGGCCTCACCGCCAGCGCTACCTTTTCGGGCGCACTGGCGTGGCCGTTCCTGTACCCCTGGCCGCAACGCCCCGCCGGACTGGTCGAGACGGCTTTTAAAGAGCTGGCGGCCCGCTGGAAGCCTATTCTGGATGTGTACGACGAAAACGGCGTGGACGTAGCCTACGAGCTGCACCCCGGCGAGGACCTTTTCGACGGTACTACCTTCGAGATGTTTGTAGACTACCTTGGTGGGCATAGCCGCGCCAACATCAACTACGACCCCAGCCACTTCGTGCTACAGCAGCTCGACTACCTACAGTTCATTGATCTCTACCACGACCGCATCAAGGCGTTCCACGTCAAAGACGCCGAGTTCAACCCCACGGGCAAGCAAGGCGTGTACAGCGGCTTTGCGGGCTGGGCGGACCGCGCCGGGCGCTTCCGCTCCCTGGGCGACGGCCAGGTAGACTTCTCGGCTATTTTCTCGAAATTATCCCAGTATGATTACGGCAGCTGGGCCGTGCTGGAATGGGAGTGCTGCATCAAGTCGCCCGAGCAGGGTGCGGCCGAAGGCGCTCCTTTTATTGAGAGCCACATCATCGAAGTCACTACCAAAGCCTTCGATGACTTTGCCGGTACCGGTGCCGACGAAGCCTTCAACCGCAAGGTACTTGGACTCTAGGTACTTTGGATTTGTATTTTTTCGGGCGAGGCTGCTTCTTTTGGAGCAGCCTCGCTTGCGTATACGGGATTTGGTCCGGTTTTTGTTAGGCCCTTTCTCTCGGCTTTTACAATCGTTTCATGGTTCTTCGGGGTATTACCTAGTAGTACAGCCGGAGCGTGGTTTAACTTAAAGAGCTTACTACCAGTACATTTTAAAAAAAAGGATTCAATTTAGCAGCATAACTATTTTTTGGCTCAATTGTTGCTGAAATGAGAGCGCACGTATAGTACGCTATACTGCTTTTTTATTAACACTATACTACTCACTTCCTGATGAAAAAAGTACTACCGTTCCTGGTTGTATTGGCGCTGATTTTCGGCGAAAGTGCGTCTTTTGACGCCCGCTGGCTCGAAAAAGCAATTTTCTCCCACGCCCCTGCGCCCACAAGTACCTCCACCACCGCCGATCCGCTGGCGACCTGTTCCATCACCATCAGCAAAATCACCGTTTCGGGTTGTTATCTGGTCAATGGTCTAAGCAAAGCCACCGTGACGGCCGAAATCAGCTGGCTAGAAGCCCCTACCAACGGTACCGTGACGGTATCCATTGCGCCTTCCAGCGGCACCGCTACCCCTACCAGCCGCACCTTCAAGCCGGGCGCGAACACGTTTAACTACGGAGGTACTAATACAGGAAGTCAAACGATTGTCTCACCGCAGGTTATTGCCTTTGAGATAGACGCCAACGCGGCCGCCGGTACGATTACCGCCGCCTTTGACGGTAGCTGTACCACCACGGGAAATTACACCGCTCCGGCGGCTTGTCCCGCCACTCCCTGTAATGCTAACGGAATTGGCGGAATTGTCTTTAACGACTACAACGGAAATGGGGTGCGCGAAACAGCCCTGGCCACCGTTGGGGGTATTCAGGTAGAAAGCGGTGAAACCGACGGGCTGGCGGGCGTTAAAGTCCGCGTTACCGACGCCGCCGGCAATACCTTTACCACCACGACCGATACGTATGGTACTTATGCCATCAGCCAGTCCATTACCTATCCGGCTCGGGTTGAGTTTTCGGGGATTCCGTCCGAATACAACGGCTCCTCTACCCTCAACGGCAGCAGCAGCCGCACCACCGTGCAGTTTGTTTCCGCGGCCAATTGTAACGTAAACCTGGGCGTAAACCGCCCTACCGACTACTGCGATACCAGCCCTCAGATGTTTACGCCTTGCTACGTCAACGGTCACCCGTTGGGCGGAGGTACTTCGGGCCCGGACGCCACGCTGGTATCAGTTCCTTTCAATAACATAGGTAAGGGCTTCACCACTACCACCACGAGCGCCGCCAACCGGTACTGGGGCATCAACAGCCAGACCGGCTCGGTATGGGGCTTGGCCTATAACCGCTACACCAAGAAGATGTTCTCAGCCTCGCTGCTGCGCCGCCACACGGGCTTTGGGCCCTTAGGGATTGGGGGGATTTACGTAACGGACATGACGCAAAGTACCCCCACCAACAACACCACGCATACGTCTTCCTTTATAGATCTGGACGCGGCTCCTTTTAACGTAAACCTTACCGCTACCTATACCACGGGTACCAATGCTTCTCAGGCTAATAACGGACGGGATTTGCCCGCGGCCAAGAACAGTCCCAGTCGGGATGCTAACGCCTTTATCCTGACGGGTAAAGATGGCCTGGGCGACCTGGATATTTCCGAAAATGGCGATACACTCTTTGCCGTAAACCTCCACGAAAAAACGCTCTTGGTCCTGAATATATCGGCTTTCAACCAGGACGGCGTCACAAAACCAACCTCCGTGACCAGCCTCGCGATTCCGAATCCGGGCTGTACCAACGGAGAATGGCGCCCCTGGGCACTGAAGTACTATCGGGGTAAATTGTACGTAGGTGGCGTGTGCGACGGCTCCAATACCTCGGCTTCAGCCGAAGTCCGAAAAGGAAGCATGCGGGCGTATGTGTACGTGTATGAAAACGGTAGCTTCTCCCCTACGCCCATCATGGACTTCCCCCTGACGTACCCGCGTGGGTACGCCGACGCCAACATCATCACGGCGGCGGGCTGGTTTCCCTGGACCGACAGCTGGAGCGATTACCTCAAAGGCTCGGGCACCAACTACAACGTAGCGCTACCGCAGCCCATTTTTGCCGACATTGAATTTGACACCGACGGCTCCATGCTGATTGGCCTTGCCGACCGCACCGGTTTCCAGACGGGTATCCAGAACTACATGCCCACCGGAACAGCCACTACCATTCACTCGGGTTTTAGCGGGGGGGATATCCTGAAAGCCTACGCCCGGAATGGCGTCTTCATTCTCGAAAACAACGGAAAAGCCGGTCCCTACCAAGGCTACGGCCCCGGCAACAACCAGGGCCCTGGTTTTGGCGAGTACTTCGATGATAACTGGTATGTTAATGCGAATGGTACCGGTAACCCCTCCCATACCGAAACGGTACTGGGTGGACTGGCGATCCGGCCCGGTTCGGGACAAACCGTGGCCGTATCGATGGACCCCAGAGACGGCGTGTACTGGTCAGGCGGTTTTCGATTATTAAATAATAATACGGGGCGGCTCGACGACTCCTACGCCATCTACTCAAGCAACGGGATCGGCACCGGTACCCTGGGCAAAGCCGCCGGGCTTGGTGACGTAGAGCTAACCTGCGCCCTACCCGTGTACCTTGAGCTGGGCAACCGCGTTTGGATCGACGCCAACGGCAACGGCGTACAAGACCCCGGCCAAGGCGTAGTACCCCAAGTGCCCGTAGCGCTCTACAAAACCAGCGACGGAACCCTGGTAGCCCGCGATACCACCGACGCCAACGGCGAGTACTACTTTTCGACCAGCCGGGGTGACGCGCTTACACCCAGCACCAACTACACCATTGTATTTGGACAAGGAGTTTTCGCCGATCATAAAATAACCGTGGGTGGGCGCTCGTACCTGCTTACGCTGGCCAATACGGGTGAAGGCGACCAGCCTGACCTGAACGACTCCGACGTGGATCCTACGACCTACAGCACCGCGCTGGGAGCCATTCCCGCCGGGCTTCCCTACATCCTGGCGGCTACGGGGGCACAAGCTTCGGTGAACCATACCTTCGACATGGGCCTGATCCCCTGCCCCATTCTCAAGCACATTCCCAACCAGACCATCTGTGCCAAGGGTGAGCTTAATAACCTGTGTGCCCTTGATTCCTTAGGAGCGAAGCCTACCTTCCAGTGGTATGCCAATAACGGCGCGGCCAACCCCGGCACGGCGGCCATTTCCGGCCAAACCGAGGCCTGCTTTACGGCCCTCCCGACGGCTCCGGGGGTATACAGCTACCGGGTCGTGGCCACGGCTACCAATGGTTTGCACAGCTGCGACAACGCCACCACCGTAACACTGACGATCCTGGAAACGCCCGTGGTGCAGGTACTTCCGGCCGCCCAGGTACTTTGTGCCGCGGAGCCCGCGACCGCCTTCACGGTGTCGGCTACGCCAACCACCGGCCTGGAGTACCAATGGTACGGCCCGCTGGCCGATACCACCTCCGGCCTCGGCAATGCCCTCGGCAGCGCCACTTCCGACAGCTTCACGCCTTCAGTACTACCTACTTCCGGTACGGAGTACTACGCGGTCGTGGTGAAAACGGTGGCCAACGGCATCGCTTGTTCGGATACTACCTTTGTGAAACTCACGGTGAGTGAAAAACCGCAGATTGCCGACGGCTCGGCTACCCTTTGTGAAGGAGAGCGCGTGGATCTAACGAGCCTCATCGCCAACTACGGTACCTACCTGAACCCCACCTGGACGTCCGGCAGTGTGGATGGCGAGGCCGTCGGGAACCCTGCCAGCGTGGGTCCGATTGCTAACACTACTTACTACCTGGTGGCTCAGAACGCCAGCACCTGCTCGGATACCGCTCAGGTAGTAGTTACGGTCAATCCCAAGCCCAGCCTCAGCCTGGCGGGCCAACCTACCTGCGCCGCCGACTTGCTGACCTATTCCGTGACCTTTACCGCTCCGGCCCAGGCCACCATTACCACCAGCACAGGTACCCTCAGCGGGAATACCGTGAGCGGCATCAGCAGCGGTAGCCAGCTCATGCTCATCGCGGAGCTAAACGGCTGTAAAGACACCCTTTATGTAACCCATAGCTGCACCTGCCCGCCCGTAGCGGCCCCTACGCTGGCTGCTACCTCGGCTACGCTTTGCGCCGGGGAAAGTACCACCCTCTCGGCCTCGGGCTGTAGCGGCACCGTTACTTTTTATACCAATGAAGCCCTTAGTCAGGTACTTACTGGCCTGACGGTCAGTCCTACTACGACTACCACCTACTACGCCACTTGTACCAATACCGTCAGTGGCTGCGTAAGTCCAAGCGCCGAGTTAACGGTTACGGTCCATCCTAAGCCCCAAATTGCCGATGCGGCCACGGTTTTGTGCGCCGGGGAAAGCGTGGATCTGACCAGCCTCATCCCTAACTACGGTACTTACTCAAATCCCAAATGGACGGCTGGCAGCGTGGCTGGCCAGGCCGTGGCAAGCCCCACCAGCGTGAGCCCCACTTCTAACACTACCTACTACCTCGTGGCTGAGAACGCCAACAGCTGCTCGGATACGGCGCAGGTGGTTGTGACGGTTACGCCGAAGCCCACCATCGGGACGGTGAGCGTGACGGGCATCACCTGCAATGGCCAGCCTAACGACGACGCCAGCTTCCAGGGCACGGGTATCACCAATGCCGACAAGTACACCTACGCCACCAGCCTGGCGGGCCTGGCCAACTACGCTTCGGCCACTGCGCTGGCCGGGGGTACCTTCAGTGTCACGAACCTTCCCAACCCCGACGGACCCGGCGGCGCTACTTACTACCTCCGGATTTTTAACGGAGAAAATTGCTACCAAGACACCACGCTGCTCATCCCCTACTGCGGCGAGGTATGCTACAAACCCAACGCCGGGGCCGATCAGTTTATCTGCCACCCGACCAGTAGCATCAACCTACCCGATGCCGGGGCCAACCAAACCTGGATCACCGGCGCGCAAAATCCCGCCGGTGTGACCATCGACGCCCAGACGGGAGCCGTAGCCGGGCTGGCTACCAACGGCATCTATACGTTCATCCTGCTGGATACCCAGGTAGGTACCTGCGCGGACACCGTTTACGTGTTCCGGGGTATCCTGAGCCTCGCTAGCCAAAATAGCTGCACCGATACCCTATCGCTCCCCAAAGTACCCGGCGCCAGCTGGAGCGTAGCTCCCGGCAACACAGCCAGCATCACGCCCGAGGGGTACATTACGGGCTTGGTGGCCAAGGGAAGTACCTACACTTTTATTATTAGCAATAATGACTGCAGCGACACCGTGACCGTCACCCGCCTCAACTGCGACCCGGCCTTCGACCTGGCGCTGGACAAAGCCGTAAGTACCCGGCTGGCCATGCTGGGCGACACGATCACCTACACGGTGCGCGTCTGGAATGAGGGTGAAGCTACGGCCCACGGCATCGTCGTGACCGACACCCTCAACGCCGGTGTGCAGTACCTGAGCTCCACCGCCAGCGTAGGTACCTACACCACCGCCACCGGCCAATGGGCCTTCGACAGCCTGGCCGTGGGCGATACCGTAGCGTTACAGATCCGGGTCCGGATCGTGAAGCAAGGCGTGTGGTTCAATACCGCCGAAATTACCCACATGGACGAAGACGATGAAGACAGTACCCCCGGCAACGGCGAAGAAGGCGAAGACGACATCGACCGTACCTGCTTTACGGTACCCGTGATGATCTGCCGCGGGCAGGGCGTCCAGGTACTCCTGGAGGTACCCGCGCCCTATACGGGGGTAGTTTGGTTCCGCAAAGCGCAGGGCGGCCAGCCCGTGCAGGTCAGTACCGGCAACCAGTTTACGGTGTCCGAGTCGGAGCTGGGTACCTTTGAATACACCTACACCACCACCCAGGGTACCTGTCCGCAGGAGGGCTGCTGCCCTACCATCGTGGTGGTAGAAGACTGCTGCCCCGAAGCCGTGTGCGTACCTTTCGTTATTCAGAAAACCAAGAAATCGCCCGTATCCAGCCGCTAATTAAGGCAGCACCTTCTTGCCCAGCCGATGCTTGCTCCAAACAAGCATCGGCTGTTTTTTTTGTAAAACCACGAAGCACGGTCGAGCCCTCAAGGTACCTTC
This sequence comes from Rhabdobacter roseus, assembly GCF_014202275.1. Lineage (GTDB taxonomy): Bacteria > Bacteroidota > Bacteroidia > Cytophagales > Spirosomataceae > Rhabdobacter > Rhabdobacter roseus. Next base: position 32,712 of record NZ_JACHGF010000005.1, read on the forward strand.
GGGCCCGAATGAATACCGCCGTGCCCCTACAATTCTATTTCCAAAAAGTACCCGATCTCCCGTTTGGAGCAAGTACGAAAATGTACCGGCCATCGTTAAGTAATACAAATCAGGTAAAACAGTTGTCGCTCTGACAAGTAAAAAGCGGAGAAAGTACCCTTCTAATCCAGAGTACCTCTTCTTCTTGGGGATTGTCTACGAAAAATGACAAGATTTCTCCAAAACGTAACTTTCGCATGAGTACCTTTACACGATTTTAGTAACCCCCAATTAAAATGTATCATTGATCATGTGTAATTTTTACAGCAAGTACGTGAAAGGAGTCCTGTGGGCCCTTGGCGCTACGGTGCTCCTACTGAGCGGGTACCGCGCTGAAGCCCAAGGTACCTCCCCGGGCAAGCGAGTTCTGGTATTTTCAAAAACGAGTGGTTTCCGGCACACCTCCATCCCGGCCGGGAAAACCGCCATTCTTAAATTGGGAAAGGAGAATGGATTTGCGGTAGATACCACCGAAAATGCAACGCTTTTTACCGAAGACAATCTTAAGAAATACAGCGCGGTCATCTTCCTAAGTACCACCGGCGACGTCCTGAACAACGAGCAGCAGGCCGCGTTTGAAAGGTACATTCAGGCGGGTGGTGGCTACGTGGGTATCCACGCCGCTACCGACACCGAGTACGATTGGCCCTGGTATACCAAGCTGGCCGGTGCGCAGTTTGCCAGCCACCCCGGCAACCCCAACGTGCAAACGGGCGAAGCTTATGCCGTGCACCACAACCACCCTTCGATGAAGGATTTTCCGGCCCGCTGGACCATCAAGGATGAGTTTTATGACTTCAAAAACTTCAACAAAAACGTGGACGTCGTCGTGAAAATCGACGAAAAAACGTACAAAGAAGGCAAGATGGGCGACGACCACCCCATGGCGTGGTTTCACGAGTACGACGGCGGCAAGGCTTTCTATACCAACTTTGGCCACGCCGACGAAACCTTCGTTGACCCCATTTTCCTAAAGCACCTACTGGGTGGTTTGCAGTACACCATGGCTGCCAAGCTGGATTACAGCAAAGCGCGCCCCGAAGAAAACCGCTTTACGCGTAACATCCTGGTTTCTGACCTGGACGAGCCTACCGAGCTGGCCGTTCTCGACGACCAAAAGATACTTTTCGCTGAGCGTAAAGGAAAGGTAAAAATGTACAACCCCAAGACCGGCAAACTCAAAGTAGTGGCCGACGTACCCGTGTTTACGAAGTTTGAGTACGGCCTCATGGGCTTGAACATCGACCCTAAATTCCAGGAAAATAAGTGGGTGTATTTGTTTTACTCCCCACTTTCGTCGGCGGCCGATACGGCCCAGCACCTCTCACGCTTCAAGTACGACGACGTGAAGGATACCCTGCTGCTCTCGACGGAGCAACTGCTCCTGACGGTACCCGTGAAGCGCACCGACTGCTGCCACACGGGCGGCTCCATTGCCTGGGACAGCAAAGGAAACCTGTACCTCTCCACCGGTGACGACACCAATCCCTTCAAGTCCGACGGCTTCGGACCCATGGACCCGCGCCCCGGCATGGTAGGCTTCGACGGGCGCGAGTCGTCTTCCAATACCAACGACCTGCGCGGGAAAATCCTGCGGATTACGCCCCAGGCCAACGGAACCTACACCATTCCCGAAGGAAATTTGTTTCCCCAAGGCAACCCGAAGGCTCGTCCGGAAATTTACGTGATGGGTAACCGCAATCCCTACCGGATCTCGATCGACCAGCGTACCAACTACCTCTACTGGGGTGAAGTAGGCCCCGACGCCCGCGAAGACAAGGCAGAGCGCGGCCCCCGTGGCTACGACGAGGTGAACCAGGCGCGCAAGGCGGGGTACTTTGGCTGGCCGCTCTTCGTGGCCGACAACCGTGCCTACAACCGCTACGACTTCGAAACCAAGCAGTCGGGTGAGCGCTACGACCCGGCCAAGCCGATCAACGACTCACCGCTCAACACGGGTCTGCGCGAACTACCTCCCGCTCAGAAGGCTTTCATTTTCTACCCTTACGCCGACTCGCCGGAGTTTGGACCCATAGTAGGGACGGGCGGGCGTAACGCCATGGCCGGGCCAGTCTACTATTCCGACGACTTCCAGAAGGATTCCAAGGTAAAATTCCCCGGCTACTACGACAAGAAATTCTTTGCCTACGACTGGATTCGGGGTTGGATCAACGCCGTAACGATGACGCCCCAGGGCGATTTTGTGAGCATGGAGCGCTTCCTGCCCTCGATGGAATTCAACCACCTGATCGACATGCAGTTTGCCAAGGATGGCTCGCTCTACACGCTGGAGTACGGTACCAACTGGTTTGCCCAAAATGAAGAAGCGCGGCTCTCGCACATTACTTTCAACCCCGGCAACCGTCCGCCCGTGGCCATGGCTTCAGTGAATAAAGCCGTTGGAGCCGCGCCGTTGAAAGTGGACTTTTCGTCTAAAGGTACCCTGGACTACGACGGCGACGCCCTCAAGTACGAGTGGACTTTTGGTAAAGGATTGCCTAAAAGTACCCAGGCCAACCCTACCTATACTTACACCAAGCCGGGTGAGTACGTCGCCACGCTCAAAGTGACCGACGCCGCCGGTAACAGCCGCAACTCCACCGTAACCGTGAAAGTGGGCAACGAAGTACCTAACGTGGAGATCGCCCTGAAGGGCAACAAGTCCTTTTATTGGGATAAAAAACCCGTTGAGTACGAGGTCAAAGTAAGCGACAAGGAAGACGGAAGCCTGGCCAAAGGTACCATTGCCGACACGGACGTAACCATGACCATCAACTACCTCGAAGGCTTCGACAAAACGCTCCTGGCCCAGGGACACCAGGCCAACACCGGCTTTGCTACGGGCAAGCGCCTCATCGACCTCAGCGATTGCAAAGCCTGCCATAGCATCGACACCCGCTCCATCGGCCCGTCGTACCGCGAAGTAGCCAAGCGCTACGAGAAAGACAACAGCGCCGTGAAGAAGCTCTCCGACAAAGTCATCAAAGGCGGCGGCGGTGTATGGGGCGAGCAGGCCATGGCCGCTCACCCGCAGCTGAAGCAGGACGACGCCGAAAACATGGTGAAGTACATCCTGTCACTGGCCAAGGAAAAAGAGGTAAAGAAAGAACCCCTCAAAGGTACCTACGTTACGCAGGCCAAGGAAAAAGACGGCTCGTACATCCTGTCGGCCTCTTACACGGACAAAGGAAGCGGGGCCATTGGTCCCATGACGGGCGTGAATACCCTGGCGCTGCGCCCGGCCAAAGTAAAAGCCAATACGCTGGATTCGGGTAAGGAATTCATGAAATACAAACTACCTACCAACGCCGAGGTAGTCGTGGCCCTGGCCGACGGCGGGTACATTCAGTTTGACGACCTCGACCTCACCGGCATCAGCCACCTGAAAGCCTCGGTATTTACGACTCAGGATATGACCGTCGGGGGTACTTTGGAAGCCCGGCTCGATTCGCCCACGGGCCCAGTGGTAGGCTCGGTAGAAATACCCAATGGCACTGCCGGCGACGTGACGTTGCCGATCAAGAGCCCCGCCGACAACCGCAAGCACAACCTGGTGTTTGTGTTCAAAAATCCGAACGCCAAGGGCAAGCCACTCTTCGCGATCGACACGTTCCTGTTCAATAACGGCGCGATGTAGTAAATTGGCTTGAAGTACCTTCAAAAAAAGGCCTGAGCGTATGAATGCTCAGGCCTTTTTTGAAGGTACTTTTTCAACTGATTCATCCGTGACACTATTTCCGGGCGATCTGTCGGATACAAAGTACCCTCTGCCCGCCGCTCGTTTAGTCTACCTTTTGGTACAACAGAAAATGCTGGATTGGCAGGAAGTCGCCCCGCTCCACCAGGCGAAAGCCGTTAGCGGCCAGCTCTTTGTTGGCTTGGGCCACGCTTAGTTTATGAAGTTTTTTAATGGGTACGTTGGGGTCCTCGGCCCGGTACTCGATGAGCAGCAACTTGCCGCCGGGCTTCAGGGCTTGCCGGAGCGCCTGGAGCATCTCGCGGGGGTACTCGAGCTCGTGGTACACATCCACCATGATCGCCAGATCCACCGCCTGGGCGGGTAGGTTCGGCGAGCGCGCCCCGCCCTTGATCACCGTGACGTTCTCCACGCCGCTTTCCTGAGCCCGCTGCCGCAGGTACCTGATCGACTCGTCCTGCACTTCTACGGCGTATACTTTCCCCTGGGGTACTTTGGGCGCCATGCGAAAGGTGTAGTAACCCGTTCCCGCGCCGATGTCGGCCACCACACTGGTGGCCTGGATGGGTAGTTTCTCAATCGCCAGCGCGGTATTTTCCTCTTCCTGCCGCTCGTCCCGTTCGAGCCAACCCGCCCCGGCAAAGCCCATCACCTGGGCAATTTCGCGCCCCAGGTACGTCTTCCCGATGCCGTCGCGCGAGGGCGTCATGCGCCCGTAGGGTACGCTGTCGCTGACCGCCGCCGCGGTGTGCTGCTGGCGCGACGTGGAGCTGGTGCAATGCATACACAGGCTTGCCCCCGCGGCCAGCATCACTCCCCAAAATGTGTTTGCTTTCATGTATAGCTCGGTTTATGCATTTTAAAAGTACCTTTTTTGTCGAATTTAAAGAGATTCGTCTTTTAGGCTTCAAGTACTTCCGAGGTAGCTATTTCGTCTACTCGGCAAAGTGGATTTGAATTGAAACCCGGATCGGGTACCAATTCAAATACAATCATGTATCCACCATTGTTCTTGTTCCTTAACAAAAAAAGCACCTCCGCCGGATGGCAGAGGTGCAAAAGTAACGAAGTACCCCGTTTAGCCGATATATAACCCTTCGCTTACCAGAGCCGGATGCGGTCTTCGGGTGCTACGTAGAGCTTGTCGCCGGGCTTCACGTCGAAGGCCTCGTACCAGGCGTCCATGTTCACCAGCGGACCGATGGTACGCCACTGCCCCGGCGAGTGCGGGTCTACGAGTACCTGCTGGGCGGCGGCTTCGGGCAGGATGTTGGTGCGCCATACCTGCGCCCAGGCCAGGAAGAAGCGCTGGTCGGGCGTGAAGCCGTCAATCTTCTCGTTGGACTGCCCCTGCTTGGTCATTTTGAAGGCTGTATAGGCAGCGTTCAGCCCACCCAGGTCGCCGATGTTCTCGCCCAGCGTGAGCTTGCCGTTGACGTGCAGCGTATCCAGCACGGTGTACTTATTGTACTGCTCCACGATCTGATTGGCGCGCTCCATGAACTTCTGACGGTCTTCGTCGGTCCACCAGTTGCGCAGGTACCCGTCTTTGTCGTACTGGCTGCCGCTGTCGTCGAAGCCGTGCGATATTTCGTGACCGATCACCGCCCCGATGCCCCCGTAGTTGATGGCGTCGTCGGCGTTGGGGTCAAAGAACGGAAATTGAAGAATTCCGGCCGGGAACACGATTTCGTTTTGCACGGGGTTGTAGTAGGCGTTGACCGTCGGCGGCGTCATGCCCCAGCGGGTTTTATCCACGGGCTTGCCCAGGCGACTCACCATGTCCTGATAGCCCCAGCGGCTGCCATTTTTTACGTTGGCGTAAAAGGTATTGGGTTTAATCTCAAAGCCCTCGTAGGTCTGCCAGTTGTCGGGGTAGCCAATCTTGGGCGTAAAGGTATGTAGCTTCGCCAGGGCTTTTTCTTTGGTAGCCGGGCTCATCCATTCCAGGTTATTGATCCGGACCTCGTAGGCTTTGATGAGGTTCTTGATGAGCTCGTCCATGCGCTCCTTGGCCTCGGGCGTAAAGTACTTCTTCACGTACAGCTGGCCCAGGAGCTCGCCAATGGTACCGTCGGTGAGCTGCGACATGCGCTGCCAGCGGGGTGTTTGTACTTTCTGGCCCGTAAGTACCTGGTTGAAGGCAAAGCTGGCGTTGACGAAGTCGGTGCTCAGGTAGGAGGCCGAGGTTTTCAGGACGTTCCAGCTCAGGTAGGTTTTGAGGTCATTGAGGGAAGTAGCCGCAATGAGCGAATCGGCTTTGACAAAAAACGACGGGTTATTGATCAGCACCGTATCCTCTCCCGTCACTTTCATGAGGGGCATCAGCTTTTTCCAATCCAGGTTGGGGGTACTTTTGGAAAAATCTGCCACCGACAGTTTGTTGTACGTCTTGTACGGATCGCGCATTTCGACGCGTGCCATCTGTGCGGCCGCCAACTTTGTCTCCAGGGCCAGGATCACGTCGGCATTAGCCGTGGCCTGGGCCGCCGGGGTACCCGTCAGCGTAAAAAGCTTGGTGATGTACTCCTTGTACGCTTCCCGGATCTTCACCGAGCGCGCATCGTTTTTGAGGTAGTAGTCGCGGTCGGGCAAGGTAGTACCTCCCTGCGAAAATTGCGGCACCATCACCTCCACATTTTTACGGTCCTGCCCTACATAAAAACCAAAGAACGGGCTGCCCGTACCGCGCGTACGCGACTCGGCGATTTCGTTAATCACCGCCTGCTTGGTTTTGAGATTGGCCACGCGCTGCAAGTCGGGCTTGATGGGCGTGTAGCCCAGCTTGTCGATGGTTACGCTGTCCATCGCGGCCATGTAGAAGTCACTCACGCGCTTTTCTACCGAACCCGCGGGGGCCGTTTTATTTTTGGCCGACTCTTCCAATAATCCTTTTACCGCGTTGATGTTGAAGTCGCGCAGGACGTTGAAACTACCCCAGCGGGTTTCTTTGGCTGGTACGGGGTTGGTTTTGACCCAATTGCCGCTGGCGTAGGTGTAGAAATCGTCGCCGGGCTTCACGGAAGTATCCATGTTAGCGGGGTCGATGAATTTGGCCTGTGTAGAACCACCGGAAATGCTTACACCCGCTTTTTGCGCGGCGGCTTCCATTTGCACGGTCAGTGCCGCTCCACAAAGCAGCAATGCCACTCGTTTACTACTGGTTGTTGTTATTCTTTGCATTGAAATTGTTGATGATGATTATAACTAAAAAAACATAAAAACTTGCTATACATGAACGGGCTAGCTATTCTTAGCCCCGTAAAGCCGTGCAAGTACCTTGTTGCTACTATCCATCCTCTGGCGCGTCTATTTTTATCCTGGCTAGCTGCTTGCTGATGGGCTCAGGTCCCACAAAATCCGAAGTCGAATTAGTAATGCTCTCCCCAGAAAGGTACCTTTGCCCCGACTTCGAGCCCGCTTGGCTCAGACGAAATCCAGTGTTTAACTACCAAAATCATGGACGTAAAAGACAGTAACGGCACCATACTAAGCGAGGGTGATTCCGTAACCCTCACTAAAGATTTGAAGGTAAAGGGCTCATCCATAACGCTGAAGCGAGGGAAAGTGATCAAAAATATTCGCCTTACTTCCAGCCCCGAGGAGATCGACTGCCGCGTGGATGGCAGCAATCTCGTACTCAAAACCTGCTTTCTTAAGAAAGCCTAACACCCCTCGCCTACTTCCAAAACAGCCCCATATTTCGGAACACAAACGCGTACATATCGGCGGTGGTTTCCAGGGCTTTCTTGGTATTGCTGGCTCCGTGGCCCGAGTTGGTGTCGATCCGGATCAGCAACGGATTGGTAGAGCCTACGCCCGCTACCTCTTGCAACGTAGCCGCGTACTTAAACGAGTGCGCCGGTACGACGCGGTCGTCGTGGTCGGCGGTGGTGATGAGCGTGGCGGGGTAGTTTACGCCCTTTTTGATATTGTGCAGGGGCGAGTAGCCGTAAAGTACCTTGAACTCCTCGGGGTTGTCGCTGCTGCCGTAGTCGGCGATCCAGTTCCAGCCGATGGTAAACTTGTGAAAGCGCAGCATATCCATGACACCCACGGCGGGCAGCGCTACCTTGAAAAGTTCGGGGCGCTGGTTCATCACGGTACCTACCAGCAGGCCGCCATTGGAGCCGCCCTGAAGGGCCAGCCGCTCGGGCGAAGTGTACTTTTCCTGGATCAGGTACTCGGCCGCCGCAATGAAGTCGTCGAAGACGTTTTGTTTTTTGAGCTTCATGCCCTGTTCGTGCCACTTCTCGCCGTACTCGCTGCCGCCGCGCAGGTTGGCCTGCACGTATACCCCACCTTGGTCCAGGAACGGAATGCGCGTGGGGCTAAAGGCGGGCGTAAGGCTGACGTTGAAGCCGCCGTAGCCGTACAGGATCGTGGGGTTGGAGCCATCGAGCTTCAGGCCCTTTTTGTAGGTGATGAAGGCAGGTACCTTGGTGCCGTCTTTGCTGGGATAAAATACCTGCTTGGTTTCGTAGTCTTCGGGATTGAAAGTGACCTCCGGCGCGCGGAAAACGGTACTTTTTTTCGTAGCGAGGTCGTAGCGGAAAATGGTAGGCGGGTAGTTGAAGGAGGTATAGGTGTAAAACACGAAGGTATCGTTTTTCTCACCGCCAAAACCGCCCGCCGCCCCCAGGCCGGGTAGTTTCACTTCGTTTTCGAGCTTGCCTTTCAGGTCGTAGACGTACACCCGGGTACTTACGTCCTGGGAGTAGAGCGCAAATAGCTTACCGCCCGCCGTGCCAACGCCCGTCAGCGGCTCGGGCTTTTCGGGTAGGAAGGGCTGCCAGCTTTTGGTTTTGGTATCGTACCGAACTACCTTACGGTTGGGCGCGTCTGCATTAGTTTCGATCAGGAAGGTACCGTTCAGGTGCTCCACCAGGCCGTAGCTAAAATCCGTGATTTCCGATACGATGGGGGTAAAGGTACTTTCGCCTTGCTTCATCACCCACAGCCCGTTGCCGTCTTTGCCCTGGCCGCGGTCGCTCACGTACAGCGCGGCGTACTGCTCATCCTCGGTCGTGCGGACGGTGTGGAAGCGCTGCGGATTGGCGGGGTCCTCATATACCAGCCGGTCCTGGTCCTGCGAGGTACCTACCCGGTGGTAAAAGACCTGGTGGTTTTCGTTTTTGGCGGCCAGCGCGCTGCCTTCGGGCTTCGGGTAGCGGCTGTAGTAGAAGCCGTCGCCCTGCCAGGAAGCACCGGATACCTTCACCCACGCTACCTTATCGGGCAGCATGTTGAGGGTTTTCATGTCCATGACCTGGTATTCCTGCCAGTCGGAGCCGCCTTGGGAAAAGCCCACCACGGCGTAGTTTCCGTTTTTGGACAAACTAAACACCGTCAGGCGGGTGGTGCCGTCGGCCGAAAGCTTGTTCGGATCAAGTACTACCTCGGCGGTGGCCCCGTCCTTCAGGCCCTTCTGCCGGTACAAAACCGACTGGTTTTGCAGGCCGTCGTTTTTGTAGAAATAGAAGTACTCCCCCTTCTGGCGCGGCGCGGAGTACTTGGGGTAGTTGTAGGCTTTTTCGAGATCCTGAAAAATCTTCTCCTTGAACGGAATGGCGTTCAGGTATCCAAAGGTCACATCGTTTTGGGCTTTGACCCAAGCGGCGGTTTCGTCGGAGCGGTCGTCTTCGAGCCAGCGGTAGGGGTCAGGTACCTGGGTGCCGTGGTACTCGTCGCGGTGATCAACTTGGCGGGTGGCAGGGTAGTTTATTTTTTGCGCCGTTCCGGGGGCGCTCGTGAGCATGGCGGTGATGAGGGTCATTCCTACTAGATTTCGGCGTTTCATGGACCGTTAAAGTCAGGGTTTGTTTACGAAGCGAATGACAAATATAGTATTCATTTGTATAACAACCATCTTCGTAGCAAGATCAGCCTTTCCTCTTCTTTCTTCGGCTTTTTCATTTTGTTTTATGGCGCGTTATAAACGCTTTGCCTCGGGGGTTCGCGTTGCAAACGCGAACCAGCCCTAACCAGCCCTACACAATCCTGAATTAACCCCAAACATTCTTCCCACCGAAAAGCTTATTAGGAAAGAACCAAAACACCTTGGCCATGCAACCCCTGCTATCCCGACGAACGATGCTGAAACTCACGAGCGGTACGGCGCTGGGCCTGGCGTGCCAGGGGGGTACTTGGGCAGCTATACCCCACGCTACCATGCGCACGCGCCCCATTCCTTCCAGCAACGAGCCGGTACCCGTGGTAGGGCTAGGTACCTGGATTCAGTTTGACGTAGGTACCTCCGACGCCGAACGCCAGCCTCTGCGGGAGGTACTTCAGCGGATGGTAGAACAAGGGGGTACTTTGATCGACTCCTCGCCCATGTACGGCCGGGCCGAGCAGGTGATCGGGGAGCTGACGCAGGAAACAAAGCTGAGCGAAAAGTTCTTCTACGCCACCAAAGTATGGACGCAGGGCCAGCGGGCGGGGATCGAGCAGATGCAGGAGTCGATGCGGAAAATGAAGCGACCGCGCATCGACCTCATGCAGGTACATAATCTCATCGACTGGCAAACCCACCTGAAAACGCTGACCCAGTGGAAGGCCGAAGGGAAGATCCGCTACACGGGCGTAACGCACTACAGTACCTCGGCCAACGCGCAGCTGGAGCAGATCGTGAAAGCGAAAGGGGTAGATTTTGTACAATTCAAGTACTCCATCGGCGTGCGCGACGCCGAGAAAAGTCTGCTGAAAGCGGCTCAGGACCACGGCGTGGCCGTACTCATCAACGAGCCCTTCGAGTCGGGCTCGCTGTTTCAGAAAGTAAAAAACAAGCCGCTGCCCGCCTGGGCCAGCGACTACGGCATTCAGAGTTGGGGGCAGTTTTTTCTAAAATACATCCTGGCGCACCCGGCCGTCACCTGCGTCATTCCGGGCACTTCCAATCCCAAGCACGTGGTCGATAACCTGGGAGCGGGCTACGGTGCTATGCCCGACGAGGCGGGCCGAAAGAAAATGGTGGCGCACTTCGAGGCGTTGTAAAGAAAGAAGGTACTTTTAGTTTTCTCCCAGCTGTAGCTGGGCATCTTCGTCCAGTTCTAGCTGCGCATCATCGGCCACTTGCACCTGCCGCGCCAGGCCCGTCCCTTCCAGACGTACCACGTGCCCCTCGTGGATCAACACCGCGTCGCATACGCTAGGTACCCGTCCGCAGCTCCAGGTAGAGGCATTCTGCCAGTCTCCGGAGGCTATACTCTCGCACCCACCCCGACTGACCACGATGTCATCCAGGCGCAGGCGCGCCCGCGAGCCACTCCCTGTTTCCTTCTGGTAGTAGCGCCAGAACAGCTGCACGTAGGGCTGGTCGAGCGCCGCCGCCGGGAGCTGCACCGGCCCCAGCGTCTCGCTGTGGCCCGAAGTGGCATTGCGCACGTACTCCACGGCTTGTCCCTGTCCGTCCAGGAGGTCGGTAAAGGGGCCGTTGTCGCCCACCCGGTATTGCAACCGCAGGGCGTAGGTGCGGTTGTTGGCTTCTACCGTACCACCTACCCAGCTCACGCTCACGTCCGACTGTCCCAGCGTGTTCAGGGCCAGCAGCGCGCCCCCCATCCGGCCCATCGGGTAGCCTTCGTTGATGTTGTTGGCATCGTTGCTGGTGGTATTTACAAACGAGATCCCCTCCGCGTCCAGGCCATTCACCCGGCTGCGGGTACCGTAGTTGTACAAGCCGCTGGTGAAGCCCGCAATCTGCGCTCCCAGCGTTGGGTCAGGCGCATCCATGTATACAAAGGCCATGTTAGATGGGAAAGTACCCGCCGTGGTGTCGGCAGGCCAGCCCATAAATTCGTAGGTACAGGCGGAAAGGTCATAAGCGGGGGGCTCCGCCGTAAAAGCAGGGTCTACCTCAAAGACGGCCGTCAGGGAGCGGTCGGAAGCGGCCAGGCTCAGTACGTACACTGAGTCGGAGGAAGCGATGTTGACGCCCTCCTGCCAGTGCTTGAAGCGGTACCCTACCTGGGCTCGTGCCCGCAGCGTGAGCGATGCCTGCTGAAAATACTGCCCCGACCAGGGGTAAGGCTGGCTGCTCACGCCTTCGGTCGTGGGTAGCAGGTCGATCGTGTTCACCCGCACGTAGCCCTGCGCTGGGTTGCTGACGTTGATCACGACGTTTCGGTCCTGGCCCAGGTTAAACCTGCTTCGCAAATGATTCCGCACGTGTCCGGCCCGCTGCTCCAGAAAGCTTTTAATCACATCCACGCTGGCCTCCCAGGTAGCAAAATTGGGGATATTGGCCCACCGGGTAATGTGCGCTTCCATTTCGGGAGCGTACAGCTGCTTGGTTTGCTCCAGCATCGGTACCGTTCGGGCGGGCAAAAAGGTACTGTTGAGTAAATCCGTAAACCGACTGATAAAATCGGTGCGAAAAGTCGTATTGTCCAACATGCGCCGAAGTACCCGGGTACTTTCGTTGTTGGCGGTAGCGTGTTCGAGGGTATTGTGCGAAATCGGCTGCGCCTGCCCCAGTCCAAAGTCGGTATCGAACAGCATCCAGCGCCAGCGGCCATCATGCCCCCGCGGCGCATTGGGCTGATACGGTACCCGCAACCGCCAGATCCGGACGTTGTTGTGGGGCCAGTCGGTATTGGCGGCGTAGATTTGGGTAGCCTGGTAGTCGATAAAATTGTTCATGTCGATCCAGTTCCGCACTGAGTCGTACTTGGCCGCATCGGCGAAGGTATTGTTTTGGATAAAGGCCGAAAACGCATTATAGGCCGCCGAGGTACCTTCCTCCAGCTCCGGCGGGGTATTCCAGTTGAACTGGTACATATCCAGGTTATCCCCATCGACGCCGTATACCCGCTCTACGTAGTGGTTGTCGTGTCGTTCGCGCAGGTTGTGAATCCCCCAATACTCCCCATTCATGAAAACGATCGACGGCTGGCTCGCCTGGGTATCGAAGTGCAGGTGTTGCACCATTTTATGTAAAAAAGCGTCCCGGAACAGCGTGAGATTCCAGTCCTGGCCCGAATTCCGAGCCAAGAGGTTTCGGTGAATCAGCGAAGGGTAGTCCGAGAAAATGGGGTAGTTGAAATTCCCCCCGCTGTAAAGCCGCAGGGATTTGATCTGGGAAAATCGGGAGCATCCTCCGTGTATCCGCACACCGACGGGTTGGTTGAACGCCGCGGAGGTACCTACAAACAGCTCGGCGTTGCCCTCACGCTCCCAGGCGCTGCCCGAATTGGAGTAATTGGCTAAATTACAAGGAGCCGCATTGAACGAAGGGTTGTTTTCCCGCTCCTGGTCAAAGCGCCGCCCCGCCGTGTAGATGCCCGTCTGGTAGTCAAACAGCGAGCGCTCCGGTATCGTGAGCGAAAGGATCGGGAACGTATACTTGTTGGTGCCGGTAGGCGTAAAAAAGTACGAATGCGTCACGATCTGGCTGGGAAGTGCTCCTTCCTTATAGGCCGCCGCCCGCACCACGGTACCCTTATCAACCGGAAAGCTAGGAATGTAGAACGGATCACGATGCCAGGTAGAGGAGATGCTACTCACCTGGTTGGGTTCACCCGTGCGGTCCTGAATGGGCAACGGTGCCGTAAATGAGTAAGACTGAAAGTACCTCGTCAGCAACGGGCCGAAGGGATGTCCGGCATTTTGCGGATAGCTATTTTTATACGTATAGCTTTGGGCCGTGACGTTGTTCGGGCTGGGTTCGGAGCCGTCGAGGGTATAATAAATAGTAACTTCCGGATCGGACACGCCTAAGGAAAGCTCGAAAGGAGAGGTAAAAAAACCACCCGCCTGCGAAAAAGTAGGAGGGTCCAGAATAGCGCTGTAGGCGGGCGAGGCGTTGTTGCTGGCCCCCGGGCTGGGCTGGGTCAGGAAGTACCAGTCGCCGGTCACGTCGGGCTTGCGCCCCCAGGACACGTTGGCGCGCTGAGGTCCAAAGGTTACCTGGTCCACGATGGTTTGCCCGTCCGGGTTCACCAGGGCCAGCGATTCCCCGTCCGCCGAAAGGCTAAACCCCAGGTGAGTGTTGCCCCGGCTGGCCATTCCACTCGCCCACAAAATCAGGTACCCGTTGGCAGGTACAGTCACCCCCGCTGGAAGCTGGTACTTGGTCAGGTTTGATAAATTATCCGTAATGTAGTAGTTGGCCAACGACACCGCGCTCCCCGTCGTATTGCGCAGCTCGACCCAGTCGGCGTAGTCGCCGGTGGCATCGGTAATGGTGGAGGAATTGGAAGCCAGAAGCTCGTTGATCCGGACGTCCTGCGCGGAAGCACTACCAACCACTAGCCAAGCCCAAACACAAATAATCCAGGAAAATTTTCTCATACGTTGTTTTTTTACTATCCCAAACAGGTACCTATGCTACCAGACACCACTAACATGTAAAGGCATCTTCTTGAAAAAATCAGCGCCTGGCCCAGGTACGCCCTGGCGGGCCTGAAATCGTGTAGCATCCGTACTTCATCCACATTCAAATGCACAGCTAACAACCTATTTGATAGGGTACTTTGTCTCTTACCACCTTTTCTTCTCGAAGCAAGAGCATGACGGTCTGTCTTCTCATCGAGAGCACCTTTTTACCAAGGCAAATCGAGCGCAAAAATAAGGTGTGAACGAACGAAGGGTTGCTTCGTTTTAAAAGTAGGGTGATAGACAAAGTGCGTGTAGAGGAAGCAAAGAAAAGAAATTAGCGACAAAAACGTATTAAAATTCCTGGGCTAATTTTCTTTATTTACTTTACGGTGGTCGTCACCCTCTCAAGGTGCCTTCACCGCAAGTACGGAGCTAAGTGTGACGCTGGCCAATAAATCGAAAGTACTTCTAAAATATGGGGACGAAAGATCCGCCGGTGGTGCACGCAGAGTTTGTATCTTTCGCCGTTCTTTTCACCTTAACCCCAGCAGGTACTTGAAAAATCACTATTTACCCCTTCTTTGCTCCGCGCTCGGGCTGCTGCTAAGTACCTGTACTTCCGAAAAAGCACCACACGCCCCCGGCGAGCAGGTACTTTTTCAGGTATCGACCATTGACGCACTGCTGGCGGGCGACTACGACGGTACCTTTACCTTTGGGGAGCTGCGAAAAAACGGCGACTTCGGCGTAGGTACCTTCAACGGCCTCGACGGCGAGCTGCTGGCGCTGGACGGCCATTACTACCAGATCCGGTCGGACGGGAAGGCCTACCCAGTGCCCGATTCGGCCCGGACACCCTTTGCGACGGTGGTACATTTTGAAGCCGATACGGTCTTTTCGCTGGATCGTCCGCTGCGCTTTGAGCAGCTACTCGCTTACGTCGATAGCCTCATTCCTACCGAAAACCTCTTCTACGCCATCCGGGTGGAGGGGTACTTTGGGGCCGTCAAAACCCGCAGCGTGCCCCGACAGGAGAAGCCCTACCGGCCGCTGGTGGAGGTAGTTAAGAACCAACCTACCTTCGATTTTACCCAAACCCAAGGTACCTTGGCGGGCTTTCGCACGCCGCCTTTCATGAAGGGCCTCAACGTACCGGGCTACCACCTGCATTTCCTCACCCACGACCGCACCCAGGGCGGCCACGTGCTGGCTTGCACGCTGGGGAAAGTCAAGGTCTCAATCGACTACATCGCTGGTTTTCAGATGATACTACCTACTACAGGTACTTTTCACCGCATCGACCTCAGTCAGGACAAGCAGGACGAACTGGAGCAAGTCGAGAAACAGCGGGACCAATAGCTACCGGAGGAAATACGTAAAAGCCAGCCGGGCAAAAAACGGACTCCCCGCCGTGAAGTGAATCTCCTCGACGGGCTCGGGCTCGTTGCGCAGGCGGCTTACGGTAGCAAATTGCGTTTCTTTCCACTTGGTATTGAGCAGGTTATTAATGGAAAGCCCCAGGGCGTAGCGCTTCTGCGTGTAGTTGAGTTGCAGGTCGGAGATAAAGTACCCCTGGGCCACCAGGCTATTGTCTTCGTTGGCCGGGCGATCGGCCATGTAGCGGTACCGCAGCGAGCCACTGAAGCCCTGGCGGCCCTGGAACGTCAGCCCACCCACCGACGTAAAAACGGGCGCCAGCGGGATCCGGTCGGTACCAGGTTCCTCGCCGATGGCACGGGGCTGCGCCCAGTTGAGATCGGCGTCGAAGTACAGCCGGGAAGTCAGCTGGTAGCGGGCCGAAAGGTCCAGCCCTTGGCGGCGGGTTTGTCCGCTGGGTTCCACCACGCCCGCATCACCCACGTACACAAACTCCTGGTCGAGCCAGAGGTACCAGGCCGCCGCATTCAGCAGCAGGCGCGGGAAGGGTTTCCAGTTCACGCCCAGGTCGCTGCCGTAGGCGGGCGGAAGTACCTCCCGGCCGTTTTGGGGTACTACCACGCGGGTGTCGTTGGAGTGAAAGCTCTTGCCGGTGTTCAGGTACAGCTGCACGGAGGTACTGGGCGTATAGTACAGGTTGAGCTTGGGCAGCAAAATTCCCGCCGACGCCACGCCGATTTCGCCGCTGAGGTGGTCGGCGTACTGGTTCCGGAAGACGTCGTAGCGAAGGCCCGCGTTCAGGCTAAAGTACCTTCCCAGGCTGAGGTTTTCCTCCACGTACACGCCCAGGTTGGCCTCGTTGATGTCGCCGTACATAAGCCGCTCCAGTACCTCGGCGCGGTTGCGGGTTTGGGATAGCTCCGTGTCGCGGGTGAGGTCGTGGCGGTAGTTGACGCCCACCACCAGCTCGCCGGTTTTACCTTCCAACGTATGCGGACGGGAGTAGCTGCCGTTGTAGCCAAAAAGATTCCGCCGCTCGTACTGCTTGATCTGGTCGCCATCGATGGGATTTTCCAGGAAAAAGGTAAAGTTCGAGAACAGCTCAAAGTTGTAATGGGAATAAAATACCTGGTTTTTCCAAACGCCTCCCTGGGGAGTGAGCGTCAGGAACTGGAGGTTGACGTTGGTCCGGGAAGTTTCGCCGCCTTCGGTGTCGTCGATGGCCCCGTAGTGCGAAATACGGCCGTCGGCCACGGCGCGGTCGGGGATCTGCCCGGAGTGGTTCCAGCGGCTCCAGAAGGTCGAGAAAGCGGCATTCAGGTAGGTACTTGGACTAAGCTGGCCGTTGTATTTTCCCAGTACATTAAGGCGGTTGAAGTGCTGGGGCGAGTCGAAGTAGCTGTTGGAGAAATTGTACTCCGTAGCCAGGTAGGCCGACTGGCTCCGTTGCTTGGCTTTTTCGCCCAGCAGGTCGAAGGCCCCCAGTACCCGGTAGGTATCAAACTGCCCTACTTCCGCCTTCACAAAGCTGCGGTCCAGGACGTCGCGCGTGCGGAAATCCACCCACCCGGCCGTGGAAAAATTGCCGTGCTCGGCCGAGTAGGTACCTTTCTTGAAGGCCACGCTTTCGATCAGTTCCGGAATGATAAAGTGCAGGTCGGCGTAGCCCTGCCCGTGCGCGTGCGACACCATGTTGACGGGCAGGCCGTCGGCCGTCAGGCGGACGTCGGTGCCGTGGTCGATGTCGAAGCCCCGCAGGAAAATCTGCTCGGCCTTGCCGCCCCCGGCATGCTGCCCGATAAACAGCCCCGGTACCTGCCGAAGTACCTCCTGGGAATTCATGATGGGCCGCAGCCCGATGTCGATGGGACTAATGAGCTGCCGCTGGTGCGCCTTTTGGCTCTGGACGGTCACGGCTTCCAGCGCCACCAGGCTGGCCGTCAGGAAAAATTCTTGACTGGCCTCTTGCGGCCGTACCGTTTGGCGAAGTACTTCAAAGCCCACAAACGTGACCGTAAGCGCGTATTCTTGGGAAGGTAGGTTGGCAAACCGGAATTCGCCCAGCTCGTTGGTTACGCGCACCCGCTCGGGCGCGCCGTCCAGCTGCACCACGGCGCCCGCCAGCGGCTTACGGGTACTTTGGTCCAGCACAAAGCCACGCAGCGAGGCATTCTGCGCCAGCAGGTTATACGAAATAAAGGAGCATAGCAGCAGCAGTAAACTTTTTTTCATGAGAAGGTACTTTGATAAGCGCAAGGGGTACTTTGCGATTTGATACGGGACAAGTAAGGTACTTGGTACAAAGCACAAAGTACCCTTTGGCCCGGCCAAAAGTAGCAAAAAAAGCTACCCGATGGTGGCCGTAGCGTTCATCAGGTAGCCCTGTATCAATAAAGTACCTACCTCCGCCACCGTCACGGATTTTTCTCGAAGTAGGCCTTCGTCACCCGCCGGATCTTCCCGTCGTTCTTGCTCATGAGGTAGAGCTCCTTCGTATAGGGGTTATAGTCGATGCGTAGGTCCACGCGCTTGGTGGCCGTGAGCTCCTGCATGGTGGTTTCGCGGGTACCTTGCACCAGGCCTATTTCGTAGGCCGTGGAGTCAGTGAGCTGCTTGTCAATATTGACGTGGAAAATCCGGCCACTGACAATATCGCCAAAGAGGTACTTTCCGTCCAGGGCCGCCAGTGGGCCCCGGTACACGGGCCCGCCGCTGATGGCGTTGCCGTCGAGGTGGTCGTACTGCACGAAGGGTACTCGGTAGGGCGAATTGGGCCCGTCGTTGACCAGGAATACGCTCTTGAGCTCCTTGGCCGAAATCCCTAAGGTACCTTCGCGCACGTTCCAGCCGTAGTCGCCGCCCTTCTCGATCACGTTCACTTCTTCAATATGTACCTCCCCTACTTCGGTGCTGAACATCCGCTTGCCGTGGGCGAGGTCCCAGGTTTGGCGGTGCGGGTTGCGGAAGCCGTAGGCCCATATTTCCTTCCGCACGGCGGGGTTGGTTTCTTTCACGAAGGGATTATCCGCCGGGATGCCGTACTTGCCGTTGGGACTGTTGCTGCCCCGCGGGTCGATCCGGATGATGGTACCCAGCAGCGACGTAATGGTGTGGCAAAGCTCCGGGTGCCGCCCGATGGTAGTCCCGCCATCGCCGATGCCCATGTACAGCAGGCCGTAGTCGCTGTCGCGCTTGCTGAGGCCGGGGATAAAGTTGATGTCCTGCACGCCGTGTACCTGGCTAGGTACATTGATGCGCAGCAGCTCCCGCCGGTCGCCTTCAAATACCTTGCTTTTTACGTCCTTGATTTTCCACTCCGAAAGTACCCATTGCATGGCTACCTTCACGGAGTCGGCGTACTCGAAGTCGGCGGGTTTACGCTTGTAGGCTTCGGTATGGGTGATGTAAATCAGGCCGTTCTGGAGGTACTCGGGATGGAAAATAAAGCTCCCCAGCCCCGTAGCCAGGCCGGGCGTATTGATGAAATCCTGGATTTTGTCCCGCACATCCAGAAAGGTACCTACCTGGCCGTTCTCGATGCGGTAGATGATGCCGCGCTGGTCGCTTACGTAGAGCGTGCCATCGGCCGAGGGGTGCGGGCGCATGGTAGCCAGGCGCGTGCGGGGCGGGGTTTCGCTGGAAAACGGAATCTGCGCAAATTCTTCGAGCTCCAGCTTCAGGCCCGACTTCCGGATCACCGGCGTGAGCTTACCCGTAAGGGCCTTGCTGGAGCTGCTATTGATCTGTTCGAGCGGTAGCGGCGCGATGGACCGCTGCTTGGTTTCCTGGTCGAGGTAGGCAAAAATGGCCTTGATTTTATCGTCGCCCAAAAACTCAAACGGCGGCATCAGGAGCTTGTAGCGGGCGTGCAGGGCTACGGCGCGCTCGTCGCCCGCGTCGATAAACCGGGCCGGATTGTTCACAAAAGCCACAAATTGCTTTTCGGAAAGTCCCCCCGACACGCCTCCCAGCCGCGGCCCCATGCCGTCTTCTTCCAGCGCGTGGCAGGAAATACAGTTGGTGGTGAAGAGCTCTTTGCCTTCGGCCAGGGCGTTGGTAGTGGCCGAAGTACCTTGTTGGGTACTTTGGCCTTTTTTGCTACTCACACAATTGATCAACCCCACGACCAGGGCCAGGAAAGCAGCGACATAATGCAGAGAACGGGACATGGAGGTACTTAATATAAGTAAATAATTGCCGAAGCGCGATTGGTTAAGAACAGGTACTTAATTAGACGCTAAAATGAGCAAAAACACGTACATAGCGCCCAAAACATTTTGGGTATCCTGGCAAACCTACCCGGAATGGGTACAAAATCCAACAACATTTACCAACATTGTTTATTTTTACGCAAGTACCTTCCGGTACCCAGGTGGCCGCGCTGCTAGCGCCTGCCTCGGAGCACACCATTCGCCCGGACTATTTCATGAAAAAGCACTTTTATTTACTCGTTCTGGTCCTGCTAGGTACCTGGCTGTTTCACCCAGCTTACGCGCAAGATGGTACCCCAACGCCTACAACAGCGCGCCAGTCCGTCATTCACATGAAAGATGGCTCCACGCTCCGCGGGCAGGTCATCGCGGAGACGAACGACGAAGTGGTAGTCCGGACGGATAACCTGGGCGAAGTACGGCTGAGCCGCGACAAGATCGACCGTCTCGAAGAGCTGACCGACGGCTACTACCGCAACGGCCAGTACTGGTTCCCGAATCCGCACTCGACGCGGTACTTTTTTGCGCCTTCGGCCCTTACGCTCAAAAAGGGCGAAGGCTACTACCAAAATACCTACGTCTTTGTCAATTCGGCGGTGATGGGCGTTACGGATCATTTTACCATGGGCGCGGGCTTTGTGCTCAACCCTACCTTTCGTGACTGGCAGGTTTTTTTCATTACGCCCAAGGTCAGCTTTCCTAGCCAGGGGCCCGTCACGCTGGGGGCTGGCCTCATCGGCGTCGGGATCTTCAACCGTGCGTACAACTACGACTACCAGACCAATACAACTACCTCAAAAATAAACCTAGATCTGGCGGGCATTGCTTACGGCAACGTCACGCTTGGTAACAGCGAACAAAACGCCACCCTAGGCCTGGGCTGGGCTTTTGCCAACGAAGAATTCGCCTCCAGTCCCATCCTGAATTTTAACTACATGACGCGCGTGGGCCGAAAGGTAGGGCTGGTCACCGAAAACTGGCTGCTGATTGGCAACAGCAGGCAGTCGGCGGTCGGGCTGCTGTCGGGCGGGGTGCGTTTCTTTGGCGAACGCACCTCCATTGACCTGGCGCTCTGGGTACCCGCGGCGGCGGGCCTGGATACGTTCATTGCCATTCCCTACGTGGATTTTGTGCTGAAATTCGGGAAGAAAAAGAAGGTGCAGTAGGTTTATCCTTTGGGCAAAAAACCACAAATTTTAAGAAAATGAAATACGTATTTTTTATCTTTATGCTAGTTAAAGTACTACCTGTTGCGGGACAACACCATGTGGTCGGGATTAGCGGTGGTGTTAACAGGGCAAGTACTGTTACTTCAAAAGATTTTTCCATTCAATCAAACCCAAGGAACGGTGTTTCTGCGGGATTATCCTATGAATATTTAGCCAAGCAACGTTATTCCGCAGGCGTGGATTTACTTTATGCACAGCGTGGTTTTACCAGTGATATGGTTGCTACGAGCGCCCTTGGACAAGCAACCACACACTCGACAAAATTTAAGTATGACTACCTTTCACTTCCCATTAAAGCAGGGCTTCACGAAGGCGATAAACTGTACGGATTTGTGAACGTTGGGCTTGCTCCCTCTTTACTCGTCCATGCAAAAACGGTATCTCCAAGATTTGAAATAGACAATGTAGTTATAGAACAGGAGGTAGTAGACGTATTGAATAGAATAAAGAAATTCGATCTTGCGGGATTAGCCGAATTCGGCGGTGGCTATAAGTTCAAAAGTACCTATTGGCTATTCGCCTCGCTTTCGTACCAGCGCAGCTTTACCAGTTTCACAACTCCTGACTACTTTTCAGGTAATACCATGAAGCACAAAGCCATCACCTTGTCGGTTGGCGTCAAATACTTACTCAAGTAGATTCTTTCTTTTCTCTAAACCATCAAAACAATCCACCTATGAAAAAGTCAATACTTCTTATTCTCTGCGCGGGCTTTTTCCTCGGCTGTGAAAGCGAGGACATACCCAGAGGTACCCCTTCCTGCATAAAGGATCTGATCAACGACGTAGCTACCCCCGAAGGTGTGTGGTCATCACCGGCCGAGGTGTACCGCTACCAATTCAAGGGAAAGACCGTGTACTACCTCCGGTCACATTGCTGCGACGCCTATGATTACCTTTTGGATGAAAATTGTAATGTTCTTTGTGCACCCAACGGAGGATTTCATGGATACGGCGACGGGAAATGTCCTGACTTTTTTGATTTGAGAAAGAATGAAAAGTTAATTTGGAGGGATAGTAGGTTATAGCCATCCATAGGCGTTAAAAACGCTAGAGGATAGCATCCCGATTGAAAATCGGGACGAGCAGTGATTTAGCAATACATTATAAATAAAATCCATTCATGAAAAAGTCAATACTTCTCATTCTCTGCGCGGGCTTTTTCCTCGGCTGCGAAAGCGCCAACATACCCAGAGGTACCCCTTCCTGCATAAAGGATCTGATCAAAAGCATATCCAAAGAACCGGTCAGAAACCCGCCCGCAAAAATCTATAGTTACACGTACCAGGGTAGTACGGTATATTATGTTACCCCACGGTGTTGTGACATTCCAAGTACCCTTATTGACGAGAAATGTAATAGCCTTTGTGCTCCTGACGGCGGACTTGGTGGAGGAGGCGACGGTAGGTGTTCTGACTTTTTCGCTTCGAGAACGGATCAAAAGCTCATCTGGGAAGATAAAAGAAAATAGCCTTCAAAAACCAGTAACCCTATGCTCAGCCTGCCCAAAAAATACATCAACACCTACCTGCTGATCGAGACCATCGGTCTGTTTTTGGTGCTAAGTACCTGCTCCGTGTACCTGAATGCGATCGGACTCGCCTGGTACTTTCACCTACCCCTGCTTCTCTTGCAGGGGTTTTGGTTTTACAGGCTTTACATTCTGGGACACGAAGCATCCCACCGGAAGCTGTTTCCGGGTAGCGTGGCAAAAAATGATTTTTGGGGAGGCCTCATTCTGGTTCCGATCATGACACCCATCAATGTGTTTCGGAAGATTCACCTCTTTCACCACGGTTTCAACCGAAAAGACCACCATACCTCGGCGCTGGACACCTACGTAACCCGACAAAAGCCCAGCTGGCTGGTGAAAGCTTTTTATTACCTATTGTGGTACGTGAGCGTGTTTCTGGGCGGCTGGTTTATCCACTCCTTGGTGTCGGTGGTTCTGTTTCTTTTCATTCCGCCCTCGGTCAGCGTCAGGATCTCGCCGGCCTTCAAAGGCTGGACCATGCAGGATCAGCTCAAAGCCATCGCCCTGTTTGGCCTGGGCGTCGGCTTTCACCTGGCGGTGTACTGGTTAGGGGGCTCGGCGGTGTACCTGTACTCGCTAGGGTACCCCATGCTGGCGTTTGCCTGGGTACTTTCGCTGTTCGTGTACATCTTTCACTACGATACCACCATCGGCAGCGAAACGCGCTTTAACGTCCGTTCGCTGGGCTACGTGCCTTTTTTTTCCTGGATACTCATGAACTTCAACGAGCACGCCACGCACCATCAGCACCCCAACATACCCTGGTACGAGTTGCCAAAAAAACGAACGCCCCTACCCGAAAAGTACCATCAACAAAATCAGAGTACGGACAGTTTGCTGCGGGCTATTCTGAATCAACTCAAAGGACCCAACATTGTGTTTACGCATGAAAATAAGAAAAGCGCGCCCTGAGGATGCGGCGTCAATGGTACGAATCAAAGAAGGCTTGCCCATGCCCGAGGCCACCGAAAGTACCCAGCAGGGCGGCTTTTTATTGGGTACCAGTGAGCAGGTGTACGCCTTTTTTATAGAGCAGGCGCAGAGTCTGGTGGCCGAAACCGGAAACGAGGTCGTCGGGTTTGGGATCTTACTGCCCGACGCCCTGGTGAAGGCGTCGGAGATCTGGCAGAAAAGAAACCGGGCCAGCTGGACCATTCCGCTCCACGAGCTGGAAGACAAAAAGCTGTGCTACTTCGAGCAGCTGGCCTTTCGGCCCGCTTACCGAAGGGCCGCTCCCCGGCTAGCTTTTGCGCTTTTAAACGAAGCCTTTCAGCACCAGGGTTACGAGGCCATGGTTACGACCACGGTCAGAAAGCCGGTTATGAATCTGGCCGCCGTGCCGTTTATACGAGCCGCCGGAGGTACCTTGGTCGGAAACATCGACGAGTACTACGAAGGCATCGGAGCCATCAATTCGGACATTTATTTGATTCAGAAAAAGGACTTTACGGAAGCTACCCAGAAACTGAACCTAGCCCGCTCTTCGCCTCCCGCCTTTTTATAGCCCATTTCCTTCAAAACCCGCTTCAAAAGTACCCTAGCGGGTATAAATCCAGCCGGTAGTGGTGTAGCCCGTGCGTCCTTTCCAGTTATAGACCATCTCGGCGGCCACGTCTTTGAGGTACTTGGCTTTGAGCTTTTGGTGCAGGGCCTCCGGCTGCTTGGTGTCGTTGACGATCAGTTCCTCCGCGCTCAGCTTGTACGACAGGCCGGACTTGTCCCGGATCACGCCTTCGCTGATGAGTTCTTGGATAAAATCCGCCTGCATTTTCTCAAATTCCGCGCGTTTTTTCTCCGCTTCTTTACGCATTACTTCTGCATCCTTGCGCATCACGTCCGCTTCGGCCCGAAGTACCTCCGCTTGTTTACGAGCCTCTGCGGCCTGCTGACGGGCTACTTCGGCCTGCTTGCGCGCCTCCTCCGCCTGCGCTCTGATCGCCTCGGCATTTTCGTTGCGGTTTTGGTTAGCCTGCTTACGCGCCTCTTCGGCGTACAGCCGGTTTTCGTTACTGGCTACCCGCATGGCTTCCGCCGCCTGCCGCTGTTTTTGGGCTTCCTCCCGCATGTGCTGGGCGAACTGGCGCGTTACTTCGGCATTCGCCCGAAACATTTCGGCCCCCTTGCGCATCTGGTCGGCCTGTCCTCGCATTATTTCAGCTTCTTTCCGCATGACATCCGCCTGCGCCCGCGCCACCTCGGCTTGCTCGCGCTGTACTTTCACTTCCGCCAGGATGGGCTCTATTTCAGACCGGTAGCTTTCTATTTCATCCTCCGGGATCGTCTGCCCGTCAATTTCCAGCTCCGTTATTTTTCCGTCTCGCTCCACAATCCTGTACTGCTTGTCGCTCCGGGTTATCTGAATCGTGGACACGGAATTTCGGGTACTTTTTGGCTTGGGCACAATCGTATCCTTCACTGCCACGGCCAGCGGGGCCGGTACGGGCTGGGGAGGCTGTACGGGTACGGGGGGAAGTACTACCTGGGGCGTGACCACGCTGGGCGGAGTGGGCGGCGTAGGTACCTCCACGGTGGGCGAGGGAGCAAAGGCCACCGACAACACCGCAACGGTGATCAGGCTGGCGGTTACAAATAGTTTTTCCATGGCATCTAGTGGTTTATGATTGTCGTAAATAATGCGTTTGATGCGGTCGAGCAGGTGGTTGCGCTTCCCGGCAAAGGCCAAAGCGGGCGCGGTGGCGGCGATTTTGTATTCCTGAAACTGCACCAGGGCGTTTACAAAGGAGGCTTTGTTTTGGGTAATGCCAATGGCCAGGTCGTCGCAGCAGTGCTCGCGCTCTTCCCGGATGAGGTACGAAAGCCAAAGTACCGCCGGATTAAAAAAGAACACGTTTTCGGCCAGGCTCTGAAAGAGGTTCACGAGGTAGTCTTTGCGGCGGATGTGCGCCAGCTCGTGCAGCAAAATGGCCTCCACCTGACTGAGCGGGAGGTTGGTCAGAAAGCCCGTCGGCACCAGGATCAGGGGTTTGAGAAAACCCGCCACCAAAGGTACCTGCACCCGTTCGGACTCCAGCAACTCCACACCCTTTCGGATCTTCAGCCGGTGGGCCAGCTCGGTGACCTGGCGTAGCCAGCGCTCCGGTACCGGCCGGGTACCTTGGTGCCGGAGGCGGTGAATGTAGTAAAGGCCGCTGGCGGCTTTAAGCGTTTTTAGCAAAAAGACCAGCCACCACACCGCCACGATGAGGGCGGCGTGCTCCGTACCGAAGGTGAGGATGTCGCTCAGCAGCTGCTCCTGCCCCACCGCCCGCAACGGCTCGCTGACCAGGTACCCCTCCGCCGGGGTACTTGGGGCCAAAACTACCTCCGAAACCCGCGCAGGTACCTCCGACGGCTCGCGCAATGCCCACCAAAAAGTACCTACGCTACCCATCAGAAAGACCAACAACAAGCCCGCCAGTAGGTTGTAGCGCCGGGCGGGCCGGGCTTTGCGGGTGGTAAGCAGCACCAGGCCTACCAGCACGGCCAGGATCAGCCCCTGCCAGAGCGAGTGGATGAGGGTCCAGCTGAAGGCTTCCAGTACCTTTTGGGAGAGTAGGGATTGAAGAAAGATCAATTTCATGGCTAATAGGATTTAGGGGTACTTACTGGTCCAGCTTTTTCAGGAATTCCTTGATTTCGTCCAGCTCTTCTTTAGAGGTACTTTTACTGCCAAAAAGCTGCATCACCAGGCTGGACGCCGAGCCCTGGTACATGGCGTCGACGAAGCGGTCCAGCAGCACTTTTTTGGTTTTGTCTTCGGCTTCCGCCGGGCTGTACACGTGCTTCATCTGGCTCTCGTCCCGCACCAAAATGCCCTTCTCGGCCATGATTTGCATAAGTTTCAGGGTAGAAGAATACTGCACCGCTCGCTTTTCTTCGTTCAGGGTATCGTTCACAAACCGCACCGTCGACGGTCCGTGCTGCCAAAGTACCTGTAGTATTTCCAGTTCTGATTTTGTGGGTTCCATTCGTAGATTTATTAATCACGTTTCAAAGGTAGGAAATTTTTCGTACGAAAAAATATTTAGGTTTATTTTTTGGTGAAAATCAAAAAGTACCCTATCTCTGGTTTGTCCAAATCAAAGTACCTCGAAGCCCGCCGGAACGTCGTTATTTTTTTGATTCCGAGAAAGGTAGTACATTACGGAGAAACGCCTCAACCTCCTCCTCTGTCCATGAAAACCGAGGTACTTTCTTTGGTACAAATCGTACGGCTCGCGCTGGGCTTGTGCCTGCTGGCGGGTGCGGGGCGGGCGCAGCAGAGCCCTTCGGATAGCCTCAAGCAGCTGCTTACCCAACCCCTGCCGGATACGTCGCGGGCGCTGCTGCTGGAGCGGCTCGGCAGTGCCCTCATGTACTCCCGGCCCGCCGAAGCCATGCGCTACGTGCAGGAAGGGCTCACGCTGTCGGAACAGAAAAAGTACCCCCGGGGCATTGCTCGCAACCGCAACCGGCTGGGGTCCATTTACCGGACGGTAGGTAGCTATACCCAGGCGCTGGAAGCGCACCTGGAAGCGCTGAAAGTGGCGCAGCAACACCACGACCTTGAAGGCATGGCGCGCGCTTATAATAGCATCGGCATTTTGTATTCCGAGCAAAAAGACTCCCGCAAGGCCATCGAGTACTTTACCCGCACCAAAGCCCTGGCTGAGCAACTGAACGACGCCGAGCTGGTCGAGATTTCGCTCACCAACATCGGGACCGACTACGCCCTGCTGGGGCAGCTGGACTCGGCGCTGGTGTATACGCTGCGGGCCTACGAAATGGCCGCTAAAAATCCGGACGAAAGTACCAGCAGCGTGCTTTTTATCAACCTGGGAAATATTCACTACCGCCAAAAAAACTACCCCCTAGCGCTGGAATACTACCGGCGGAGCCTGCCGCTCTCGGAGGCCGCGGAAGATCAGCGAAACCTCAGCCAGACCTACTTTGAAATGGCTCGGGTTTTCCAGCAAACCCGTAGCCTGGACTCCTGCCGGTACTACGCCGAAAAGGCCCTGCGGCTGGCCCAGGACGTCAAGAACCCCAAGAACATCCTGGACGCGGCTACGCTGCTGGCGGCGCTCTACGAGCCTACCGACCTGGCGCGGGCCTACCGCTACTACCAGCAGGCCATGGCAGCCAAAGACCAGATGTTTGCCCAGGAGAAAGTACGACAGTTGGAAAACCTGGGGTTCAAAGAAGAGCTCAATCGCCAGCAGCTCGAATACGAACAGATACAGTACCGCTCCCTGGTCCAAACCTACGCCCTGCTGGCGGGTATCGTGGTCGCGCTGTTGATTGCGTTCCTGCTTTACCGGAATATGCGCACCCGCCAAAAGGCCAACCAGCTTTTGCAGTACCAGAAAGACGAATTGCAGCATACCCTCACGGAGCTGAAAGCCACGCAGGCGCAGCTGATCCAGTCGGAGAAGATGGCCTCCCTGGGCGAGCTTACCGCCGGTATTGCCCACGAGATCCAGAACCCCCTCAACTTCGTCAACAACTACTCGGAGCTGAACCTGGAGCTGATCGACGAAATGAGGCAGGAACTAGAACGGGGTGACCTGGAGGAAATCCAGCTTCTGGCCACTGACCTGGAAGAAAACGAGCGCAAAATACTGCGCCACGGCAAGCAGGCCGAGGCCATCGTGCGAGGAATGCAGCAGCACAGCCGCCGGAGCAGCGGCACGCGCGAGCTGACCGACCTGAACGCCCTGGCGCAAGAGTACGTGGAACTAGCCTACAATGGCATGAGTGCCAAGGACAAACTATCCAAAAACGTACTGACGCTGGACTTCGACGCTTCGCTGCCCAAGGTGGCGCTGATTCCCGGTGATGTGGGGCGCGTGATCCTGAATTTAATGAACAACGCCTTCTACGCGGTGATGGAAAAAAAAGAAACACAACCGGAAGCCTACGAGCCCGCCATTAAGGTGACGACCCGCGCGCTGGACCGGGCCGTGGAGATTCGGGTAAAAGACAACGGCACGGGCATTCCCGAAAAGTACCTCGACAAACTGTTTCAGCCTTTTTTTACCACCAAGCCCACCGGCCAGGGTACCGGGCTCGGGCTTTCGCTGGCCTACGACATCGTCATCAAGGGGCATAGTGGGCAGCTGAACGTCGAAAGTACCGAAGGAGCAGGTACTACCTTTAGCGTGCAAATCCCCCAGCGGGGCTGATTTCTTCTAAAAGGACTGGGAAACACCGAAGAAATTCAGGGATTTTCAAAAAGGCAATGAAATGAAATCAATTTTGCTTAAACTTGTACAATCAACTCTATAACCCTCTAACTTTCAAATTTTTATGAAAAACACACTACTCTTTTTTTGCCTGTTTGTGTTGTCGGCCTCGGGCGTGATGGCCCAAACCCACCGCGACCGCGAACCCTTGGAGGGGCTGGACACGATCTCCATCCTGATCGGCCTGGTGGTGGGCGTCATCATTGGGTACCTGATCGGCTCGCGCATGGCCAAAAAATAAGCAGCAAACGGGGCTGGGCGGCGGTCCGGCCCCTGCTGGCTATTTTTGCTGCAAACCCACGAGCAAAGGTACGATGTACCCTTCGTGCTGGCCGCGTAGCACAAAACCCATTTTACGGGCATCGTACTCTACCTGCTGGTAGGGCACCAGGTCTTTGCCGAAGACTTTCAGCACGCGGCTCGTAAAATTCCCCTCGCTTTCGTTCAGGTCATAGACGTACTCGTCGATGTCCAGGGCTTTTTCCGAAAATAAAAACAGCCAGTACTCGGTACCTGGCTCACCCACCAGCGTATACACCAGGCCATCGGCGGGCATCATCAACGGATTCTGAAGGTCCAGGTCCGGGGCCTTATCCGACGGAAGTACCAGCTTGGTATTGGCTCCCACGATGGGGCTAATAGTGTCCGAAATCGGAAATATTTTTTCTGTATGCAATTCACTGGCACTGGCCGCCAACACATAGACGTACGAAAGCCGGTCGACGTTGGCCGTGAAGTAAAAATTAGACCCAATGGGCAGCGCGTCGCGCAGGGTATAGGCCACCATCTGTTCGTCGCCGTTGGACTGGGTACCTTTGCCTTCCAGGCTGCGCAGAAAGGGTACTTCGTTGCCGGTGACGAAGGTAGCGTGCAAAACCGACACCTGCCCCGAGAGCGTCACCTCCGCGGAGTCACTTTCGATGGGTAGGTACGCCTGATAGCCGTACTTGGTGTAGGTGGAGTAGTCGGAGTACCTGATCCAGAAAAAACCCTCCTCTCCCCAGGATTTGCCCCAGCTATTGACAGCCCGAAAAGCCCCGCCAAATTTTTCGTCGTCGTAACCCACCACACAAATGGCGTGCCCCCCGCCCAAGCGGTCGGAGTCGGCGGGCTTCCACAGCCCGCGGTCGTCTTCGCCCCCAAAAAGCCGTACGATCCACCGCCACAGCCTCCCCCAAATCCCCAGGTTTTTTAGCGACGGGGTCGTTTGAAAACCAATGACGACGGGGGTTTTCTCAAACAAGGCCTTTCGGGTGGCATTCACGATGCTCTCGGGCCGTTCGCTCAGGCCAAAAAGCCGGATGTAGTCCATGATTTTGGACTGCGAAGCCAGCGCCAGCTCGTTTCTGACTTCGCAGTCGGGGTAGGGCTGCTGGCTGAGCCGCGCCACCCCGTGCTGTTTGAGGTACGTCAGGGCCACGTCCAGGTCGGTCCCTCCCAGGCAGTCCGAATCGTCCTCGTCTTTGATCGCATTGTAGAGATACGAAGGCGAAAACCGGATGGTGTCAATGGCTGCGCGATCGGTCATACCCAGCCGGATGGCCTCCAGGATGGTACGCATGTAGTAGGCCGTCGAAAACCCCACGCAGGTACCTAGCTTTCCCTGGCTCATGGCACTGGGTACGTACATCGACAGGTCCACCCGGGGCGGCAGGCGCGCCGCATCCGTGGCCCGGTAGGTGTACTTTTGGGGTACTTTACGGTAGGTACTATCGTCAAATTTCATCCCCTGGGCGCAAAGTACCCCGGCGGTGCCCAGCCAGCCCACCAGCCACAGGAAGTACCTTGTCATTTTGGAGCCGCTGCGGGGGGAGGTTGTTTCCATACTTCGGTAATGGTGATGCTGGTGATGTACTGAAAATCCGGCGTTCTTTTGATGCTAGGCACATCCACCTGGAGATTTTGAATGCGGTCTGCTGACGAGCCCAACTGCCGCAGGTACGCTTCGATGGTCAGGCGCACCGGAACTGGGGCGGCCGTCCCGGACCGCGCCAGCTCCGACGGCCGTACCGATTGCCGACGTGTTAGGCTCACCAAGGCGTTTTTCTGGAAAGCCTTGCCCGTGGTAGCGCGCAGTTCGGCACGCTCTTTTTCGTTGGTCTGCGCAGAAAGTATTTTCTTGAATTGGCTTTCTATTTCCAGCGCCGACAACGAGTGCCGGTAAGACGGAACGGCCACGAGTCGGCTTCGGCGGCTTGCGGTGCAGGGTATTAGTTTCCAAATGGGTTGCTGGATTTTTTTGTCTTCTGCATCGAACCCCGTCATGGACTCGGCTTGGCGCAGCCAATTCTCTAAACTGATGTTGTGAACATCCTGAAAGCGAGCCCGCAGCAGCATCCCAAACGACCGATACAGATTATTGGTAAAGTCAGAGCCCCTCCCCTTTTCGGGCAAATGGGCCATAACCGGCTGGCCCCGCCGGGCGCTGGCTACGGTAAGGTGGCCGCAAGTACCTAAGAATAATTTGCGCATAATGATCCGACGAAGGTCTTCATTGACCTTGGCCGGTTCCCCCATTCTGGACGGAATCTCCTGGATCGTATCACGGCAATCGGCCAGGGCCATACTCAGCCGCACGTTTTTGCCCGTCAGCAGCTCCCCGACGCGATCCAGCGAGAGCGGCGCTTTCTGGTAATCCGTGAGTTGCAGGTGGGGAAAATCGCTCTTATCGGGATAATACCCCAGCCCCGTATAATAAAAAAGGATAATGTCCTCAGGCCTCGTGGATAGCTTTTGTATTTGCTGGCTCACCGCGGCGGCATTGAAATCCGACCCGCTTAGGTAGTTGGGTTTTAGGGAGTAGCCCAGTAGCTGGCTGGCCGTGGTGGCTATCAGCCCGATGTTCTCTTCATCAAACTTATTATTGAGATCCAGCGGCGTATTGGTTTTACCCGACACCAGGATCAGGTGCAGCGTTTGGGCTTGCACAGCACTAATAAAAGTACCTAAGTAAAGCAAACAGCC
Organism: Rhabdobacter roseus; assembly: GCF_014202275.1. GTDB lineage: Bacteria > Bacteroidota > Bacteroidia > Cytophagales > Spirosomataceae > Rhabdobacter > Rhabdobacter roseus. The sequence continues at coordinate 64,306 of NZ_JACHGF010000005.1, forward strand.
AATCAGTTTCATCCTCATGTCAAGAAAGAGAAAGCGATTCGGCCGCGCATGGGCGCGAATAGCCTCCAGTTTAACACTGAATATCAGCGCTTAAATCTACGCGAAAAAGGCATTCAAAGTACCTTTTTTTACTTTATACCCTATAAGCGGCACACCCTGGCTAAACCCGACGGGTGTTCACTCGGTCCAGGTTTCCGTGATTTTCACAAACGTGATTTTACTCAGGTCGGGTGTTCTTTTGAGCGAAGCCACATCGACCTTGATCACCACCCGCCGTCCGGAATGCTGCCGGAGGGTTTCCAGGTATTGCGCCAGGCCGTATTCAGTGGACTCCTCTCGGCGGGTGGCCGAAAACCGACGAACGACCCGTACGGTGGCGTTTTCCTGAAAGCCCTGGCTAAGCTCAGCGGCTTTGTTCTGCTGACTTTCCCGCTCGGCATCCGCCTTCAACTCAAGCAGCTTCTTCTCCAGCTCCCAGGGCTGGAGCGCGTGGCGGTACGAAGGGAAGTCGTAGGTTTTAAAACGAGTGTTGGGCTTGTAGGCCATGAATTGCCATACCGCATCCTGCCGGACCCCGGCGTTCTGCGCCATGGAGCTCACCGAGTTCCTTACCTGGGTCAGCAGGTACGCCCACGAGATAGCGTCGATGCCCACGTAGTTGGTCTTCAGCAGGAAATTGACCTCCTGGTTAAATTTGTACGTAAACAAAGAACCGCTGTAGTCGCGCTGGGCATAGACCGCTTGCGGGGGCCGCGCGCTGGCGATCTTGAGGAGGCCCGTGGGCTCGAGCATCAATTTTTGCAGCACTACTTTCCGCAAATCCACCTGCACCGACGGCGGGGGCGGGGTTATCGGACTTAAAGGCGGAGGAAGTCGGCTATCCCGGCCGTCGACCAGCGCGATGCTCAGGCGGGTACCTTTGGCGAGGAGTAGCGTACCGACGTCATCCAGCGACAGCGGATTTTTACGGTAGTCTTTTACTTTCAGAAAAGGGAAGTAGCTCTGGTTTTTGGGAATATAGTAACCCGGACCGCTGTAGTAAAAAACCAGGATGTCTTCGGGGGTAGTACGGAGCGCCGCAATGGTTTGTTTGATGGCAGCGGCCGTAAAATCACGGCGGTTGAGGTAGCTGATTTCCAGCTTGTAGCCCAGCCCCCACTCTACGGTTTTGAAGAATTGAACGATGCGTTCTTCGTCCTTAAGGCTTACCATACCCAGCGGCTGCTTTTCTACCTCCGACACCAGCATCAGGTGAAGCGTCTGGGCCTGTGCAGTGAGGCCAAAAAAAGCAACGCAGAGAATAACTAAAACGGATCGCATCGGGTATCAAGGAAGGAAAGCGCAGACGGAGGATATCAAAGAGGCCAGGTACCCTAGCGCGCTGAGAACCAAGGCCTCTAAGGTACATAAATATCCAACAGAAAGAAAAGCCTTTAGTAGGCGAGGTACTTCCTGCCTCCGCTACCTCCCCGCCAGGTACTCGCTAATCACCGTCGAAAACTCCTCCAGGCTATTCTCATCGTAGCCTACTACTTTCTTGAGGATTTTCCCCTGGGCGTCTACGATCAAGGTAGTGGGAATGGACCGGTCATAGCTGAATATTTCCCGGTCGTAGCGGGCATTTTCTTTATTGACCAGAAGCTGTCGCCAGGGCATTTTTTCCTGCTGCATGGCTTCCTGCCAGCGGTTTTTGTCGTCGTCTACCGAAACCGACACCATGCCGAAGCGCTTGTCGGCACCGTACCGCTCGTAGATCTTTCTGAGCTCGGGAATCTCCGCCCGGCAGGGGCCACACCAGGAAGCCCACAGAATCACCATGTGCAGGCCCGCGCCCTGGGCCAATACCGGCTGTAGTTGCTCGCTCGGGTCTGGCAGCTGGGTCTGCGCGTTGAGCTTTTTGGTTCCCCGGGTTTCGATGTACTCTCGGAGCTCCCGCGCCGTGGTACTTTGTTGTACGTCCTCGTCGAAGCACGCCAACGTGGAGAGAAATTGTTCGTCGCTGAACTGCGCCACGCGCTCCTGGAGCTCGTAGAGGTAGTAGTACGAATACGGATGCAGTCGGATCAATTCTTTGATCTTGCCCACCTTCGCGATCCGCGCAAAATCCAGCGTGTCGTTGTACATTACCTGGGTTTGCTTGCCTCGCTTATCTGACACGCTACAAGAAACATACTTATACTCATTCTCAGTATAAGTACCTTTGATGTCCAGGCCGTCTTCCAACATTATTAAACTCATATTCATCGGATATCCTCTGAATCGCCGGTTGGTATCAAACATAAATAATCCCTTCATATCACTCCCTTCATATCTTAAAGTAACCAACAGAGGCTCGGGAAACCGACTAGCCGGAAGCGTAAAGCGGAAAGTACCGTTTTGCAGCAAGGTGGAGTCCAGCTCTGTCCACAAGTCATACGCCTTTACCAACTTTATTTGCCCATCGGGCAGGTTCTCGATGGCACCTTGGATGACGATATCCGTTTTGGGTTTCTCGCAGGCCAGGAGCAGGCCTAGCAGCAAGCTGCTGAGGAAGCGTAGTGGTTTCATGTGGGTGTATGGTGGGAAAGGAGAAAGTCCGTGTGTTTTAAATACTAATCCATAGCCATTGAGAAGTACCTCCACGCCGGATCAAGCAAGGCAAATCGCGTTACAAACGCTTGTTTCGCTGGTACGCGTTGCAAACGCGTACCAGCGAAATGAACCTACTTCTTCTCGGGCATCAGCACTACCTTGATGAAGTTGGCGTCGTTGAAGTACTTTTGGGCGGCGGCCTTGGTGCTGGCGGGCGTCACCTGCCGGAGTAGTTCGGCCTCCCGGAAAACCTCGTTCAGATCGTCCCCGTAGAACAGGCTGCTGTCGAGGTACTCGCGCCAGAACTCGTTCGTTTTTTGATCTACCTCCGTTTTGCGGCGGGTTTCGGCCGTGAACTTCTCAATGTCTTTGGCGTCAGCTCCGTTCGTTTTGACTTTCTCGACTTCCGCCAATGTGCGCTTCACGAGGCGGTCTACGTTTTCGGGCCCGCAACCGAAGCCAATCCGGAAGCTGTAGTGGCCCGAAGGTACCTTGTCGGTACTTTCCGAAACGCTCACGCCGTACACGCCGCTCTCCTCTTCGCGCAGCGCCTCGATGAGCTTGATCTGAAGTACCTCCTGCAACGCCTCGATCTGCACGTTGTTTTCGGGCTTGTAGTCGTACTCGCCGCTGTACACCATCGTCACGCGGCTTTTGGGCTCAAAGCCCGCGTAGACGGTCTTCTCGATGCGGCCCTTAGGCGGGAAAATATTCGGATGCAGGTAGCTGTCGTTGCGGTTGGTGGTAGGGAGCCCGCCGAGGTACTTTTCCAGCAGCGGCTTCATTTCCTCCACCTTAAAAGCCCCCACAAACGTAAAGGTGAAGTCGGAGGCGCTGGCAAAGCGGCTTTTGTAAATTTCCATGGCCCGCTCCAGGTTCACTTTGTCGAGGCGCTCGGGCGTCATGGGCGCGCGGCGGGGGTGGTAGCTGCTCAGCACGCCCGACAGCGTGTCGGAGTAGATTTTATCCGGCGTGGGCGTCTTCAGCATGTTTTCGAGGTAGGCGCGCTGGTTGGCCAGGAAGCCTTTGGCGACGTCCTGGTCCAGGCGGGGAGCCGTGAAGTAGGCATAAACAAGCTGCAGGGCCGTTTCCAGGTCTTTAGGACTGGTACTTCCGGCTATGCCTTCAGCCAGTTCGTTGAGGTAGGGCCGCACGTTGGCGCTTTTGCCCGCCAGGTACTTTTGCAGCTGGGTTTGGTTGTAGGGGCCCACGCCGCCCAGCGCTACCACGTAGCTGGCAAAGAGGGCCGTTTCGAAGTCGTTGGGGTAGAGCGAAGTACCTCCCTTGCTGGTGGCCTCAAAGATAATCTGGTCGTTTTTGAAGGTGGTGGGCTTCAGCATCACCTTCACGCCGTTGCCGAGCGTCAGCTCCGTCGCGCCTATTTTGTCGTGTACCTTTTCGCTCACGACCTTCGAAGGCTTAGGCTCCGCCGCCAGCAACGGCGTATCCAGGGCGTCGTCCACGTAGGCCGTTACGTTTTGGCCCGCCTCGGCTAGCAGCGCCCGCACTTGCGCCTCGGTGGGTAGTTGATCCTTGGATTTTTCCGAACCCATAATCACGACGGCCCGGTTTTGGTCGGAGATGTACTTTTTGGCCAGGGCGTTCACCTCCGCCAGCGTTACGTCGCCCAGGTACTTTTGCACAAAGTCGTTATAGGCACCAATGCCCATGAAGGGTTTTTCGTCCAGAAAATGCTGGATGTACTCCTGCACCAGATTCCCCGAGCGCGTTTTGTCTTTTTCTTTAAAAGCCCGCTCGATGCTGTTCTGGAAGGAGCTCTTGGCGCGGGCCAGCTCGGGCTCCGTAAAGCCAAAGCGCTGCACGCGAGCGTTCTCTTCCAGCAGGGTAGTAAGCGCGCGCTCCACGCCCGACGCATCCTTGGCCAGCGCCACGGCCGTGTAGGCGTCAAGATTGCTCAGAAAACCGCCGTAGCTGGCAAATCCCGCCAGAAAGGGCGGATCGGCCCGCTGCGTCAGCTCCTGCATCCGCTGGCCCATCATGGCGTTGTACATGAACTGCGCCAGGTTATTGCGTACATCCTGCAAGGTTTTTTCCTTGGTTTCGGGCTGCTTGTACATCAGCTGAATCACCGTCTGCGGATTTTCCGGGTCGGTTACGATGGCCACGTTGGTGGAGCCGTCAAGCGGAATGCTGTACTCGGTACGTTTCTTGGGCGACTTGGGCATCGGAATGCTCCCAAATTCCTTCTGAATGATGCGCTCCACCTGCGCCGGATCAAAATCGCCCACGGCAATGACAGCCATGAGGTCGGGCCGGTACCAGTCGCGGTAAAACTGCCGGACGGTTTCATATTTGAAGTTTTGGATAATGGAATCCTTCCCGATGGGAAGCCGCTCGGCGTAGCGCGAGTTGTTCAGGATCATGGCCAGGTACTTGTCGCGCATCCGCTGCTGTGCGCCGCGCCCCAGCCGCGATTCCTCCAGCACAACGCCCCGCTCCTTGTCGATCTCCGCCGACTCCAGCAGGGCGTTGTGCGCCCAGTCTTCCAGTACCTGTAGGCCTTTTTCGAGCAGCCCGGCGGAGTCGGTCGGGATGGGGAGCATGTACACCGTTTCGTCAAAGCTGGTGTAGGCGTTGAGGTCGGCGCCGAAGCGTACGCCCGTTTTTTGCAAGAAATCAACGAGTTCGTTTTTGGGGAAATTCTTGGTGCCGTTGAAGTTCATGTGCTCCATGAAGTGGGCCAGCCCCAGTTGATCCGGATTTTCCAGAATGGAGCCCGCTTTCACCACCAGCCGCAGCTCGGCGCGCTGCTGGGGTTCGGTGTTTTTCTGGATGTAGTAGGTTAAGCCGTTTTTGAGCTTGCCCACCTTCACGCTGGGGTCCAGCGGCACGGGCTGATTCAGGTTTTGGGCCCAGCTGGGCGTACTTATAGTAACTACCAAAAAGACAAGCAGGTAGCAAAAAATGCGGTTCATAAAGTTGCGGATTAGTAGTTAACGATGAACATAGGTATCTTAGAACGAATAAAGTAGTTATCTTGCTAAAAAACAAGTCCAAACCATTATATAAGAAATTTTAACATTTATGCAAAATTTCAAAGGTACCTGGCCGCTTTTTGGCGTTCTATTTCTGGCGCTTACTTCGTGCTGCACCAAAAAAAATTGCCTGAGTTGGGAAAATCTCGTCGCCATCCAGTTCGAGGGTTTCAGCCCGCAGGAGATCGACACCATTCAGTTCCGGGCCTTCGAGCCCGGTACCAGCACCCTCGTTTCCAGCTACACCTACCTCGACCGGGCCCAGCGGGCCAGTACCTCCAGCCAGCTCGTACTCCTGGGAGAGGCCCCACTCCCCAGCCGTTATGACTACGAAGTAACGCTGGCCGGCAGTACCTACCGCCTCGGGGCTATCGAAACGACCCGACAACTCTGCAACGACTGCGGGCTCTTCAGCGCCGATCCGTACCAGGCCCTCCAACGCTACGAGCTCGACGGCACCCCAAAAACGGGCAGCCAGGTACATATTATCCGGTAGTGGAGCTACAAGTACCCTACACCGTAGGCGGCATTTGGCGGAGCTTGTGCGTAATCTCCATGATTTCGTACGCGCCCTCGGCCCAAAACAAATCCTGCACGCGGGCCAGATACTGGTCGCCGTTCTGAAGTACCAGGGCACTCACTTCCTGACGGCGGCGCGTCAGCTCCTCCACCAGCGCCTGGGTATCGTTGGCCGGAGCGGCCGCCGACCCGTCGCTCTCGATCAGGGCGTTGAGGCCCGCCAGCGCCTCCTGCAAGTACCCCCGCAGGCGGTCGTCGGACCAGCGGTAGTGGGGGTACCTTTTCAGGAACAAACCCAAATTAATGATCAGCGAGAGCTGGGTGTAGAGCAGCAGCGTCACCCGCTGTAGGGTACTTAGGCGCTCGGTCTGGGTGGGCGTTTCGGCCAGGGCCAGCCGGTAGGAGCTCGTGAGTTCGTCCATTTTCAGGAAGGCCTCTTTTCGGTACATTTTGTAGCGGGCGGGGTCGCGCGGGTCGGCGTCGAGCTGCTCCAGCAGGTTGCGCAGCAGGTCGCGGTTGGCCCGCAGGGTACTGGGTACGAGCGTGGGTAGTTTTTGGACTTCCCAATACGGAAACACGAACCGCATGGCCAGCCAGCACAGCGCCGCCGCCAGCAGCGTATCCAGCAGCCGGTACACGGCCGTATCCATAAAGGCCCGGTGCAGGTAGCTGTAAAAGAAAAGAATGAAGAGCGTAAAGAAGAAGCTCGTGACCGCATACTGCCGCTTGATGAACGAAAAAGCAAAAAATTGCGAACCCAGAAAAATAGCCATACTCACCGCAGGGCCGGGTCGGAAAAGGTAGAAAAGTACCAGCCCCGCCAGCACGCCCAGCACCGTACCGTACACACGTTGCGCCAGGCGCTCTTTGGATAAATTAAAACCCGGCTTCAGGATCACCAGCACGGTGAGGAGCGCCCAGCTGGGCTGGCTGAAGTGCAGCCAGGTAGCCAGGTAGTAGGCCGCTAACGCCGTGAGCGCCATGCGCAGCGCGTACCGAAAAAAGCCCGATCGAAACGTAAAATGGCTGCGCAGATGACTCCACTCGATGGTTTCGTGGAGGGCAAACTGCCGGAGCTGCTCCCGGCCCAGGTCCATCCGTACGTTGCGCCGGGCCAGGATGTCGTGCAGGGCGGTGAGCGTCAGCAGTTGCTGTTCGGTGTACTTTTGCACCCGCCGGAGCGTCCGGTATACTTCCGATGACCGCGTCTCGGCCTCACTCGCCGTGTGTACCCTCAGCTCATTGAGGTACTCGGTGAGCTCCCGCAAGGTACCTTCGGCCCCGGAGGCTTCGGCCAGGGGCAAAGTACCTTGCTGACCCAAAGCCGCTTCCAGCTGGTGGAGCTGCGTCACGATGTACTCATTCAGCGCGCGCAGCAGCGGTACGGCCTCGACCTTCTCAGGGCGGTCGGTCAGGCGCTGGATCGACCAGGCCGAGGCCGTCGCGAGCTCGAAGAGGTCTACCAGGTGCGCCAGAAAGTAGGTAGCCCGGCCCATGAAGGTGTCGGGATTGGTGAGGTTGATCGGCTCGCGCAGCAGTACCTCCCGGATCTGCTGATGGGCTTCGGTGACCGCACTCTGCCGCTCCGACAGCGCCAAAAGTACCTCCGGGCGCGCGGTGTCCGCCTCCAGCAGCGCGGCCTGCTGGGCAAAGTAGCTGGCCGTGAGCCGGAGGCAGCTCTGTAGGCGTCGGCGGAGCTGCCGGGGGCGTTGTAGCGGGTGCAGCAGCAACGCGTACAAAATGTACCAGCCCGAGCCCAGCAGCAAGTACCCCGTTTTTTGCAGTGCCGAGGCCAGCGTAGGAATGGTGGCCGCCATGCTCAGGCCTATCATTACGGCCAGGTTGAGCAGTAGCGTCACAAGCGTAAAGTTAGGACTGAACGGCGACAGGAAATTGAGCCCAAACAAGATCCCGAACAAAAGTACCCCCGTAGCCACCGGTGAGGCTTTCACCTGCGTGAATACGAAGAAGATCAGCGCGGAAAGTACCCCCGAAAGTACCATAAAACCCAGCTTCTTGGGCAGTGCCAGCGGCACGTCAATGCCAAAGACAAACGTAGCACCCAGCAGCATGAAGGTACCCAGCTCGGCGTAACCCAGCCAGGTACTTACCAGCAGGGGCAGCGACGCCCCCACCAAAAATCGCAGGGCCGACTCGGTATCTTCGGAGCGGATATACGCTTGGAGGTTCATAGGCGCGCTGAGGTACTTTGCTTTACTTGATCCATCACTTCCGTAACTAATCCCTTTTCCCGAACTTAGGACTTCCGAAGTACCTTGTTTGTTCAGATCGGCATTCTTTTCCAAGTGGGTACTTTCACCACAAGTAGCTATTATTTGATATTTTTTAATATAATTGCCTACTAATTTTAATTTTTTTAAAAATACAAAATAACTCTTGCCCCAAAGTACCCCCCTGCCCTATGAAAAAAGCATTTTTTGTTCTTTGTATAATGGTTTGGGCGGGAAGTACCCGCGCCCAGCAGCACGCCGAGCAGGATCACTCCAAGTACGTACCGCCGACCGACGAAAAAGTGAAGGCGAAGCTGGCCCAGTGGCAGGACGTAAAATTCGGCCTGCTGATGCACTGGGGTACTTATAGCCAGTGGGGCATCGTGGAGTCGTGGTCGCTCTGCCCCGAGGACGAGGGCTGGTGCGAGCGCCGCGGCCCGCACGCGCACAATTGGTACGAATACAAAAAAGCCTACGAAGGTCTGCAAAGTACCTTCAACCCCACCCGCTTCAACCCCGAAAAATGGGCGCAGGCGGCCAAAGGCGCGGGCATGAAGTACGTGGTATTTACCACCAAGCACCACGACGGCTTCTGCATGTTCGACACCCAACAAACCGACTACAAAATCACGGGTGCGAAGTCGCCCTTTGCCGCTAACCCGCGCAGCAACGTGACGAAGGAAATCCTGGCGGCTTTTCGGCAACAAGACTTCATGACGGGTACCTACTTCTCCAAGCCCGACTGGAACGTGGAGTCGTACTGGTGGCCGTACTTTCCGCCCAAAGACCGCAACTCGTCCTACGACCCCAAAAAGTACCCCGAGCTCTGGAAGAAGTTTCAGGATTTTACCTACAACCAGATCCAGGAGCTCATGACGGGCTACGGCTCGGTGGATATTTTGTGGCTCGACGGCGGCTGGGTGCGCCCCTACAACACCATCGACACCACCATCAGTTGGCAAAAAACCATCCCCTACGAGCAGGACATCGACATGGCGCGCATCGCCAAGATGGCCCGCACCCACCAGCCCGGCCTGCTGGTAGTAGACCGCACCGTGACCGGCGAGTTTGAGAACTACGTGACGCCCGAGCAGCAGATCCCGGACCATTACCTGCCTATCCCGTGGGAGTCGTGCATGACGATGGGTAGTTCGTGGTCGTACGTACCGAAAGAGAATTTCAAAACCAGCCGCCAGCTCGTACATACGCTCGTGGACATCGTGGCCAAGGGTGGCAATTTGCTACTCAACATCGCCCCCGGACCCGACGGCGAATGGCACGACGAAGCCTACCAGCGCCTCCAGGAGATAGGTACCTGGATGGACCTCAACGGCGAGTCCATCTACGAAACGCGGCCGCTGGCTCCCTATCGCCAGGGCAAGTGGGCCTACACCCAAAAAGGCCCGACGCGCTACGCTACCTACCTGGCCGAAGTGGGCGAAGCGCTGCCCGCCCGCCTCCAGCCCGAGGGCCTGCCCCTGCCCGCCAACGCCAAAGTGAAGCTGCTGGGCCACGACAAGTACCTCAAAGTGACCAAAGGGATCATCGAAGTACCCGCCCGGACCATCCAGGCCCTGGACCAGCGAGCCGCCTACGTATTCCGGATCGAGCCGTAGGATTTTTGGGTACTTAGTAGAAATTGCGTCCCGAATGTCTTTATATTTACCTGACCCCAAGGTGACGCCTGACTAATTGATTATGAAAAGAGCTTTTCTCGTATTGCTGCTGGCTTCCCACAGCCTGCTGGCCCAAGTACCCCCCAAGCCCTACGGCGCCGTGCCGTCCGAGCGGCAACTGGCCTGGCACGATGTCGAATCGTACGGGCTTATTCATTTCACGCCTACTACCTTTGAGAACAAAGAATGGGGCTACGGCGACGCTGACCCCAAGACGTTTAACCCCACCAACTTCAGCGCCGATCAGATCGTGCTGGCGGCCAAAGCCGGGGGGTTGCGGGGCATTGTGCTGGTAGCCAAGCACCACGACGGCTTCTGCCTGTGGCCCACCAAAACCACCGACTACAATATTTCCAAGAGTCCTTTCCGCGAGGGCAAAGGCGACCTGGTGCGCGAGGTAGAACAGGCGGCCCGCAAGCACGGCCTGAAGTTTGGCGTGTACTGCTCGCCCTGGGACCGCAACAACGCCGCCTACGGCACGCCCAAGTACCTGGAGATCTACCGCGAGCAGCTGCGTGAGCTCTACACCGACTACGGCGACCTCTTTATGTCCTGGCACGACGGTGCCAACGGCGGCGACGGCTACTACGGCGGAGCCAACGAAAAACGCTCCATCGACAACACTACCTACTACGACTGGACCAACACCTGGAACGACCTCACGCGTAAGCTCCAGCCGGGTGCCAATATTTTCAGTGACATTGGCTGGGATGTGCGCTGGGTAGGGAACGAAAAAGGCATTGCGAGCGAAACCCACTGGGCTACCTTCACGCCCAAACCGCCGCAGGGCAAAAGCGTGGCCGTACCCGGCCAGGCCAACTACCCCGAGAGCCCCGTGGGCCACCGCGACGGGGAGTTCTGGATGCCCGCCGAGTGCGACGTGCCGCTGCGCAAAGGCTGGTTTTACCACGCCAACGAAAAGCCCAGGTCGCCCCAGGAGCTCTTTGACCTGTACCTGCAAAGCGTAGGGCGCGGCGCGGGACTGGACCTGGGCCTGGCCCCCGACACGCGCGGCCTGCTGCACGAAGACGACGTGGCTTCGCTCGAAGCATTTGGTGATATGTTGCAGAAAACTTTTGCCGTCAACCTGGTGCAGAACGCCAGCATTCGGGCGTCTAACGTGCGGGGCTACAACTCCATCTACGGCACCAAAAACCTGGTAGACCGCAAACGCACCACCTACTGGGCCACCGACGACGACTTCAAAACGCCCGAGCTCATCATTGACATGAACCAGCCCAAAACTTTTGACCTCATCGACCTCCGCGAATTCATCAAGCTCGGCCAGCGCATCGAGGGCTTTGCCCTAGATAAGGAGGAAAATGGCCAGTGGAAGGAAATCCATAAAGGTACCAGCGTGGGAGCCCGCCGCCTCGTGCGGCTCAGCGCCCCCGTCACCGCCCAGCGCGTACGACTTCGCATCACCAAGTCGCCGGTGGGGATGGCCATGAGTGAGCTCGGGTTTTACAAAATAGCCGAGTAGTACTTTTTCTTTTTTTGTCAAAAAACCAATTCAGACCGCAACCCTTATTTTAGCCTCATGCACCGCCGCTTTCCTTCTTTTCTTGTAAGCCTCAGTAGTTTTTTTGTTGTGTTCACGGTTCTTTTTTCGTGCAAAACCGAGCCCCCCGCCCGGCTCGATGCGCAGAGCCTGATTCCGCTGCCGGTATCGGTTACGGCCACGGACAGTACCTTTGAACTCACCAAGAATACGGCCATCTACGTACCGGAAGGAAACGAGGAAGTAAAGAAAATAGGGCAGTACCTTGTGGATCTGCTGAAGGTACCTACCGGCTTGGAGCCCGAATTAAAAAGTACCTCCCAGGTACCTTCGGGGCACATTGCCCTCACGCTCACCCCCGGCGACGCCGAGCTGGGTGAAGAGGGCTACGCGCTCAGCATCACGGCCCAGGGTATTCAATTGGCGGCGGCCAAGCCCGCGGGGCTGTTTCGGGGCATCCAGACGCTCCGGCAGGCACTGCCCGCCCGCGCCGAGGCCGATCACCTCCAGAAAGGCCCCTGGCTGGTACCTACGGGTACCATTCGCGACTACCCTACCTACGCCTACCGCGGGGCCATGCTCGACGTAGCCCGGCATTTCTTTGGCGTCGACGACGTGAAGCGCTACATCGACCTCATTGCGGCCTACAAAATGAACGCCCTGCACCTGCACCTCTCCGACGACCAGGGCTGGCGCATCGAGATCAAGTCCTGGCCCAACCTCACGGCCCACGGCAGCAAGTCGGCTGTGGGTGGCGCGGAAGGGGGCTTCTATACCCAGGAGCAGTACGCCGACCTGGTGCGCTACGCCCAGGACCGCTACATCATCATTGTGCCGGAGATCGACATGCCCGGCCACACCAACGCCGCCCTGGCCTCCTACCCCGAGCTCAACTGCGACGGCAAGGCGCGGGAGCTCTACACGGGCATTGAGGTAGGGTTTAGTACGCTGTGTACCGGCAAGGAAATCACCTATAAATTTGTGGATGACGTGGTGCGGGAGCTGGCCGCACTCACGCCGGGGCCGTACATTCACCTGGGCGGGGACGAGTCGCACGTGACCAAAATGGAGGACTACATTCCGTTTGTGAACCGTGTACAGGACATCGTGCAGGCGCACGGCAAGCAGCTGATCGGCTGGGACGAAGTGACCAACGCCAGCCTCAAACCGACCTCGGTAGCGCAGTTTTGGGCCAAAGCCGAGTACGCCAAGTCCGCCGCCGACCGCAACGTGAAGCTCATCGTGTCGCCCGCCAAAAAGGCCTACCTCGACATGCAGTACGACTCCACCACGCAGTACGGCCTGCACTGGGCGGCCTACATTGAGGTAGACAGTGCCTACAGCTGGGACCCCGCCACCATGGTACCCGGCGTGACCAAAGACCACATCCTGGGCATCGAAGCGCCCCTCTGGACCGAGACCCTCGCCAAGATCGACGAGGTGGAGTACATGGCTTTTCCCCGCCTGCTCGGTTTGGCCGAAATCGGCTGGACGCCCGCCTCGGCCCGTAGCTGGGACGAATACAAAGTACGCCTCGGCAACCACTACAGCCGTCTGAAAGCCAAGCGCATTAACTTTTACCAATCGGAGCGGGTACCCTGGGCAAAGGGCGAGTAGTAAGTACCTCCTACACGATCTCAATCAGTACCTCGTCGTTGTCGGGGTAGGCGGTGCAGGTCAGTACCCAGCCCTGGGCCAGGTCGCGGTCGGTCAGGACGTCGTTGATGCTCATGTGCAAAGTACCCTCCCGGCACAAGCCCGCGCAGGCCGAGCAGCGCCCGCCCTTGCAGCTGTACGGGAGCGGAATGCCCTCCCGCAGCGCCGCCTGCAATATGGTGGTGTAGGCCGGTACCTGCAGCGTATACTCCCGCTGCCGAAACCGCAACCGCACCGGATGCGGCTCCGACTGCACGGGCAGTACCGGTACGGCGTCAATCACGAAGTTTTCTTTCCGGATCTGCTCTTTGGTAAAACCCATAAACCGCAGCGTGATCTCGGCCGTACGCATGAGCTCAAACGGACCACAGATAAAAAAACGCGCCCGCTCCGGGGGGTACCTCAGGTAAGTACCTACCCACTGCTCCAGCCGGTAATTATTCAGCCGTCCGCGCAGGCCCGTCCAGTCGTCGGAGGGCTGGCTCAGCACGTGGACCAGCCGCAGTCGCTCGGGGTACTTTCGCTGCCAGTCGTCGAGTTGTTGGCGGAAGATGATGTCCCGCTCGCGCCGGTTGGCGTACAGCAGCGTGACCTGCGCCTGGGGTACCTGCGTAAGTACCTCTTTGAGGATCGAAAACAGCGGCGTGATGCCACTCCCCGCCCCCACCAGCACCAGGTCGAAGGGCGCGTCGGTGAGGGTACTTTCATCCAGCACGAAGCGGCCCGACGGCGACAGCGCCTTGAGCAAAGTACCCTCCCGCACCGTATTAAGCCAAAAACGCGAAATCTCGCCGTTGACTACGCGCTTCACCGTGATAGCGGGCCGCGCATCCACGCCCGGTGCCGAACTGAGCGAGTACGACCGCCGGATCTCGTGCCCCTGCTGCGGCAGCAGGAACGTCAGGAACTGCCCCGGCTGATACCTGAGCGGCGCGCCGTCCGTTGGCTCCAGCACAAAGGTTCGGGTGTCGTGGGTTTCTGAGATAATCTGTTGGACGCGGAGTGTAAGTTCGTTCATAAGCCTTGACCAAGTACCTTCCAAGTACTTTCTGAACCCAAAAGTACCTTATTTGTTGGTTTTGGGTTCAGAAGAAAAGGTACTTTGGCTTTCAGACTGATCAGTAGGGCGCTGGGTTGTGGGGCTTTGTAGGATTGTGGTGTAAAGGTAGCGGCCAGGAAAGTGAAAAACTTTCATGCTGTTTTATCACCAACGGACGCCCGGTGCACCGACGGTCTGTCGCTATCGAGCGACGCGGTAGCCAACGGACGATAGTAGGCCAAGTGGTGTCTTTGGCTTGAAGCGTATAGTACTTCTTTGCCGAAAGATTTTTACTTACTAAAAGCCACAAAATCATCAGAACCATTTGTAGTCGTTTGTAAACGCTTGCAAATGATTCGTCAATAGCGGGTATAAACGAATCTAGGTTCGTTTATACAAATGTTATAGGGCATAGTATGACGACACAGACGACAGACATAAAACAAGAATTTAAGACTCCTTTGGGAGTTGTTTGTTGCGGACTTATCTGTAACCGACAAGAGAATGTTGTTGAGACAAAGAAATATGAAAACGGCAGTGCAGAAATTCTTAAAACTGAAGGACACAAAATTGAAATTGTTTCTTTTAAAATAAAAGTTCCACTTTATAATGGCGACAACTTGACCGACAGTTTCGGCTGGATTTTTAGGATTGAAAAAACAGCTGACTTAGAAGAAAAAATTCAAACATATTGCCTACTTGACAAAAGTAATGACGAAATATCTTTTGACACAGCAACTGGAGAGCATTTGGACGCAATACAAGCTGACAGTAATGATTGGACTTTGCACATTGGGACAGAAGATGGAGAAATTTTAAATTCAAGAGCCGAAAATGATGATTGGTTTCCGCCAAGACTAAAAAACAAAGTTGACTTCTATCAGTCAATAACAGAAATGAAACAAAACGGATTTGTGACAAAAATTCCCGACTTAAACAAAGGAGAGAAAATTCACATTCAATACTTGACTGCATACGACAAAAAAGACGACCAAAAAGTAAACACTTGGCTTGCGGTGGACGAGTTTAAAAGAAAATTAGAAAACTGGATTGGAATATGGTGACAAGAACTACACCCAATAACAGCACCTACCCAAAAGGCGGGGTTTCGTGTTCCAAAGACAGTTTTGTGGCTAATCAAACATTAGTTTTTCAAATCAAGTTTTGTGGTAAAAGTCCCGCCCTTCGGGTAGCTGCAAAACGTTAGCACCAATTTTAGAGCAACAGAATAATGAATAAAATTTTATTAATATCGATTTTTCTATTTTTATTAACTTCTTGTGATAACCAAGTTGAGAAATACGAATATTATAAATTTAGAAAACAGATAACACCTAGCGGAAAATATGTGATTTACGACTATGCAAGATATGGTTCAATGGCATTTAGTTCCGACATCTCATCGACTGAATTATTTTCAATTGACAAAAATTTTGAAGAAGGAAAAGGTGTAAAAATTCAAGGTGCAATAAGTCATTGGATTGACAATGATACTTTGTTAGTTTATGATTTTAAGTCAGAACTTAATCAACCAAAAGACACACTTCCAATTAAAACAACATACTCAAAAATTGGAGATTTTACTTTAAAAAGTATAAACTACAAAACAAATTCTGGAGGCACAAACAGATATACATTTGACTCGGCTTGGACAAGCAACGACAAAATATATGTCCGTTTTAATTATAGTGAAAAAAGGAAAAATACTAGAAGTTTTCCACTTGGCTCAGTTTCAATAAAGGCTAAAAATGATTCAATAGAGTTTATCGAAATTTTTGGTGAACTATCAAAACATATGCACTTTACCTATAAAAATACAGATGGAACATTTTCAAAAAACTTGCCAGGTATAGGAACTACATACTATGAATATACACCTACCAAAAAAATATCGCCTAAAAATTTGAGTAAAAAGAAAATATTTTGGGAAGAATAAAAACTGGTGCTAACAGCCGTTTTGCAAAAGCGGGGGTTTCGTGCTTCTATGACAGTGAAGTGCTAAATTCAAGCTTTGTGCATCTAATGAAGTTTAGTGCTAAAAATCCCCGCCTTCGCAAAGCGGCAAAACGTTGTTTGCAATTAGACCACACCTTATTAATGTCAGAAGCGACGAACTATATCCCGAAAACAGAACTTGAATTGGAAGCATGGATGAAAGCCAATTGCTTCAATTTTCAATCATACTCAATAAATGGTAATGCCATTTTTGAAGGATATGGCATTGACAGATTTGGAAGCTTATTTATCTGGTATTACACTGAACGTGGCGAAAGAAATACATTAAAATATTTTCAGACTGAAGAGGAAATTGTAGAATATGTGTTCACGGAACTCCAAAACGATAAGTGGGCAAAAGCACATTGCATCGGATTCACAACAAACAAGAATGAGGCAGTTGAGCTGAGTGAAAAACTTAATTCATTAACTATCGATTTTTTTCAAGATGAAATTCCCTACTATGGATTGAACAATCCAGTATTTAGAACCTTTGTCTTGGGCTGTGATTGGAAACGGGTTAATGATTTGAAGCAGAAATATTATAAAGCACCTTCATAACAACTGCCTACAACATTGGTTTTGCAATATGGTGGCTGACGAATAAGTGCTGAACGATTGTACTACTATTGAACTTTAGTAATAAATTTGAACTGACGGAACACAAAATGCCACCACATCGCAAACCTGTTAATCGTTATATGGCAAGCCGCAGGACACCTAACCAAAATATTTCGACAATTTAAATAACATGTCAAAAAAAATCCGAGGGCTAAAACGCAGACAACACGATATTGATCGTTGGGTAGAGTTTAACAAATCAGTCGATTTAGATAGACTAAAAAAGAATAGATATCAATACGTAAAACCGAAAGTCGGACCTTGGGCAAATCTTTACAATGACAAACCATATCCAAAAAACTACAGGAGGCAATTACTAACCCACCTCATTGACTTTTATTTCAACTGGAAACAAGTACTAGATCGAGAGTTTGAAATTTATTATCTCAAATTATGGATTCAGTATCCAAGATTCATTGACTCACAGTTAATTGTTGCAATAGAGGACAAGATAAGCCACTATGAAAATTTTGAACAGATTAAAGTTGATAATCGAGAGTTCCCATTGAAGGAATTTCAGACCGAGAAAGAAAGAATTTTGCAGTTTGACTGGCATGTTTACAGTGACATTGACGTCTACTTTGAAATTGAGTTCACTGAGACAAAGGCTAAGGACTATTATTCCCTCGCTGGCTATAATGCAGAACAAAGACTATATAGAAGACTCTTAAGCGACAATGTGCCAAGCAGGACTATAACGGACAATGAAGGCAATTCACAACGACTATTTTACGAACATAAAGGACATCGTTGGATTGGAGAATTAAAACAAAGGTGATAAGGGAAGCGGCCAGCCCACAACAAAAGATATAAGTAATTTGCCTTTTTTATTCTATTTTTAAACTAAGGTAAAGGCAAACGCCTTATATCAAAACGTTAGCTGCAATGGTAAGGCGACAAAAACAATGACAAACGATTTAACTTTTAAGACCAATTCAATCTTTGAATCAGTAACCTACGAAAAGGACACTGCCAGTTGGCATTTTTATTTTTCGGACAAAATTTACGCCTCTTCTTTCGGTTTCTGGCGACTGCTTAAAGCTAATAAAATTGTTTTTACTTCGTTTGACAATGGGCATCAATTCGGACTTCCTCAACCACTTGACCTCGTAGAAAATATTACGAAACAGCTGACTGCAAAAAAGTTGACCGAAATAAGAGTGAATAAAGACACAGCTGACCTGACGTTAGTAATTTCGGACGACATCAAAATCCAAATCTTTATTGCTTCATCGGGTTATGAGGCATATGACTTTTCCTTTGGAGACAATAGATACATTGGTTTGGGGTCGGGCGACATTGAAATATGTTGAAGTGACAGATAATCTGGCCCTCCTGGCCCTTGTTGGTGTTCTCACCAACAAAGGAGGTAAATGTTAAATGACCACTCCGTAACAATGATAAATGGAGTTGAAAGCAATAAATAGAGCTATAGCGACAATAATTGTTTTGACGAATATTTATTTCGTTCCATTAAATTGTGCCATTAGTAGAGACGCAGGTGGACCAATGGGATATGGACTGTTAATGCTACCAATCCTATTATCGACAAATTTTCTTCTAATAACAGCAGGACTGGCTTTTAGAGATAATTTCAAAAACAGTTTAATTTTATTGGTTATAAACAGTTTAGGACTACTATGGAATTTATTTTGGCTTTGGCTGCTATTGACAATTCCTAAAATGAACTAAATGAAAAGAATACGAGTTTTTTGGCCCTTCCCTGATGTTCTCACCATCAAGCCATTACTTACTTTTGGCCCTTGTTGGTGTTATCACCAACAAGCTTTTTTCCCAACGAAGGTGCACAGAGGCCGTTGGCAACAACACTCACCAAGGAGACAAAAAAGAGTGACCGGGTTATGAAACGCAACGAATCAAATGAATAAAAAGAAAGCCACACCGTCGCCCGTGAACGAAGCGGAGTATGGGGAAATCCTAAGGCAAGCCATAAGCCAGATCCGTACCGCTCGTTTGTCAATGGCTCAACAGGTCAACGCCAGCATTCAGTCTGTCTACTGGAACCTGGGAAAATTGCTGTCCGAAAAACAGTTGGCAGAAGGCTATGGCAGCGGCGTAGTGAAGCAATTGTCAGTAGACCTGAAAAGCGAGTTCCCGGACATGGGTTTATCCCCACGCAACCTGTGGGATATGAAACGATTCTATGAGCGATACTACCAGGCAGATGTAAAACTGCGACAAGCTGTCGCAGTTTTGCCTTGGGGACATAATTTACTATTAATCAATAAGCTAAATAATGAATCAGAGATTGCATTTTACACCAATGAAGTCCTGACAAAAGGTTGGTCCAGAGATTTGTTGCTCAATGCCATTAAAATGGATAGCTACGGCCAGGCACAAAAACAAACCAAAACCCACAATTTTGACCAAACGCTTCCCACGGTACACGCCGATTATGCCAACGAAGTATTTAAAAGTACCTACAACCTGGGCTTTTTGGGTATAACCGAACCCCTCAAAGAGCTGGAGCTGGAAAACCGGCTCATTGCCAAAATCAGATCCTTTATCCTGGAGCTGGGTCGGGGATTTAGCTTTATTGGCAACCAGTACCGGCTGGAGTACAACGGCAAGGAATATTTTGTCGACATGCTTTTCTTCCACCGGGGCCTACGTTCCCTGGTGGCCATTGAATTGAAAATCGGCAGCTTTAAGGCGGAATACGTGGGCAAGATGAATCTCTACCTTTCCCTGCTCGACCGTCTGGAAAAGAGCGCAAACGAAAATCCCTCCATTGGTATCATTCTCTGTGCCGATAAAGACCACCTGGATGTAGAAATAGCCCTGCAAGACATCAACAAGCCCATAGGTGTAGCCGAGTACCAGCTTTTACTGCCCAAAGCAGAGCTGCAAACCTTAGTACTAAATGAATTAAAGGCCACCGATTAAGAAAAGAACGATGAAGCTGATACCTCAATACCCGAATGGCGCTTTCCTGAGTTTTAAAAATGAGCCGTCCTAGCGGTCCGGACGTCGTGGGTTTCTGAGATAAACTGTTAGACGTGAAGTGTGAGTTCGTTCATGAGCCTTAACAAAGTACCCCATTGGTTGGTTTTGCGGGAAGAAAAGGTACTTTGGGCCGAAGATTGGTCAGTAGGGTGCTGGGTTGTGGGGCTTTGTAGGGTTGTGAAATGGTTATGGCTCTGGGTACAGCGATCGGTGCGTATTTTGTATTGCTTCAATATGCTTTTATTGAAATAGTTATATCGAATCGCTACGTGTACAACCTTTGGTAGCTCCATTGCTCTTATTGTGAATAATTTCAATGGTTATTAGCTATGAAGCAAGTTATATAAAAGATTCGTACATTTAGGAATTAGCATCCACCTAAAAAACCCAAAACCATAAATGACATTTTTAGAATTAGCAGAGCAAGTACTGAAAGACGAGCAAAAACCGCTAACAGCAAATGAGATTTGGCAAATTGCCGTAACAAAAGGCTACGACAAGCATCTTAATAGTGAAGGAAAAACTCCCTGGGCGACGCTAGGGGCGCAGATTTATGTGAACGCCAAAGATAATCCTAAGACACCCTTTGCTCAAACGGACACACGACCTAAGAAGTTTTATATCAAGAGCCAAAATATTGACTTGAAACTTGACCCTATCCAGGTTGGCAATTCAACCACGAAAAAGAAAAAATTTGACTATTTAGAAAGAGACCTGCACGCATTTTTGGCTTATTACGCTTATTATCATTTGCGCTGTTACACCAAGACTATAAATCATTCACAATCTACCAAAAAAGAATTTGGTGAATGGGTGCATCCAGACATGGTTGGTTGCTATTACCCCCTTGACGAATGGA
This sequence comes from Rhabdobacter roseus, assembly GCF_014202275.1. Taxonomy (GTDB): domain Bacteria; phylum Bacteroidota; class Bacteroidia; order Cytophagales; family Spirosomataceae; genus Rhabdobacter; species Rhabdobacter roseus. The sequence goes on from NZ_JACHGF010000005.1 coordinate 84,937, forward strand.
AATCCGAAGTTTATGAATTGAGTTCAGCTATCGGAAACGTTTCAATCAAAATATTATCCTTTGAACTAAAACGAGAACTAAACTTTGGAAATTTGCGGGAAAGCTTCTTCCAGACAGTTTCTAATTCTTCCTGGGCAAATGAAAGTTATCTGGTTGCTTCTAAAATTTCTAATGATACGGATTTCATAGATGAACTTACACGGCTTTCCACTTCCTTTGGAATTGGCGTTATTGAATTGAGCATAGAAGATCCACATTCAACAAAAATCTTGTTACCTGCAAAGTATCGGGACACGTTGGACTGGGAGACAATTAACAAACTGACGATGAACAACGATTTCAAAGAGTTCCTGTCACGGGTGAAGATTGATATATCCAGTAAGAAAATACATAAGAAAGAGTACGATACTATTTTGGAAATAGACGAGTTAAAGAAAATTTGTAGCGGTTGACAGAAATATCAGCTACCTATAGAGGTCTCTTGGCATAATAGGGGGAGACTGAACGCAACATCAACAATGTTAGTTCTAATCGGTAGCAGTTACTGTGTAACTAACAAGCCCAAGAAAAATTTATCGTCAACTACAAACCATTTTTTGGCTTCGGATGGTGGCTGGACGTTCAATGAATACCTGGCCAGTCACTAAGCTTTGTCCGTTACAATCAATTTTAAAATGACAGAAAGACCAAATATATTAGTCGTGTGTGGGCGAAATAAAAAGCGAAGCAGGACTGCGGAGCACATTTTCAAAAACGACGACCGTTTTAGTATTCGTTCGGCTGGATTGAGTCCAAAAAGTAACCGGAAAATTTCGGAAAATGATTTGAACTGGGCTGACTTAGTATTTGTAATGGAATCAGGGCAACGGGCAAAAATCCGGGACCTATACAGACACGTAGCATTGCCGACCATTGAAGTGCTGAACATCCCAGACGAGTATGAATTCATGAATGAAGAACTTATTGAGCTACTAACAGATCGAATGAACGATACTTTGAAAATGGTTTACGAAATCTGATTTCATCCAATAATAAGCCACAAAATCTTTACCCCTTCCTAGTACTCTTACCAACAAGCTTTCCGGTGAAGGCACATCGAGGTCTTTGATGACAACACCAACAAGAGAGTCAAACCAACCAAAACGCATGAACATCGTTTTTAAATCAAAGCTTGGGCTTGAACTTGTCATCCCCCTTGCTATTATTTTAGGAGGAATGGGTATTCTTTTCCTACTCCAAGGAATTTGGCCGGGGCTTGTGATTATCCTGGGTACCTCTGCTTTTATCATACATACCTTCCTGAGCACCGAATACACCGTCGACGCCAGCTACTTACGCGTGCGAAGCGGTATTTTCTTTAACAAAACAATCGAGATAGCGAGCATAAGGAAGGTCGAGGAGACCAACACCCTTCTGAGTTCTCCGGCCATGTCCCTGGACCGGCTTGAGGTATTTTACAATAGGTTTGACAGTGTCATCGTCTCGCCGAAAGAGAAGGCGGCGTTTATCAGGCAGCTACAAGCGGTGAACGATCGAATCGAAGTGGTGTTACACGATAAAAGTACCCGCTCCTGACAGGCAAAAGGCAGGGAAGATCTTTTTTGACCTGGTTGGTGAGACCACCAACCAGGAAGCAAACACGAACTATACAGCCAGGCCATGATATTACCAAAAGAAAGAGACCCACGGTTGATCACCATACGACGAGGGGGTACTTTAACGGATGCAGATCATCACTTACTGGCTTTATGGGCCACTACCTGCGCCGAGCACGTACTGCCCTGGTTTGAGCTTGCCAATGCCGACGATCCACGCCCCCGGCAAGCCCTGATGCTGGCACGGGCGTGGGTACGGGGCGAAATACCCATGAAACAGGCCCACCAAGCCGCCTTTGCGGCCAATGCGGCGGCTAAAGGTATGCCCGCCGCAGCCAAGTTTGCGGCCTTGTCCGCAGGGCAAGCCGTGGCGGTGGCACACGTTGCGGCCCATGCTCTCGGGGCAGCGGCCTACGCCATCAGGGCCATGGGGGAGGCCGCCGGAGTAGGAGAAAAGGATGACCTGGCCCGGAAAGAATGCCAATGGCAACGCGATCAGCTTCCGGAGGCTATTCGGGACCTGGTTCTTGACGACCAGAAAAAACGAAATCACCTTTGCTGGTTTGTATTTGGTGATTGATCGTTCGAAGCCGAGGCTTTTTTTATTGTGCCCATTTGAATAAATTGCCTTCGCAATGATTAACCTAACCAAACATCCACATGAGAAAGTACCTGAAGAAGCACCTGGAATGGCGTAAGAACTTGACGCCCGAAAAGACATTACTCTACGCGTTCGTAGCCAACTGGTTTTTATGGCTGGTTACCAGGCTAGCCACGGAATCTCTATTCTCCCTAGAGAGCCAGTCGTGGCCTTATCACGTATTTGGTGCCACGTTTATGGCCATCTTTATGACCACTCTCTTTAACTGGTTGACGATCAAGCAGGTTTTTGGACGGGAAAAAGCCTAGTCTACAAAATTTCAGAAAAGTCTTGTGAACCCACGCGCCGCCCGCCCACGGTGGCGCTGGGTTCAGCAGGTACCTTCGCTTAGTCGCGCACGGATGAGAAAAATCATGCTGGACCTGGCCGTCACGCTCGACGGGTTTATCGAGGGTCCCAACGGGGAAATAGATTGGTGCATCCTGGACGACGACATGAACTTCGATGGTTTTTTGGCCGGCATCGACACGATCTTTTACGGTAGGGTAAGCTACGCGCTGTGGGGAAACTACCAGCCCGAACCCACAGCCAGCGACGCCGAGCAATCCCTTTGGGCGCGTGTCCATTCCAAAAAGAAGTACGTTTTTTCCAGCCAACCTCAGCCAGAAGACCACCACGCAACCTTTATCACGTCTGACCTGGCCGAAAACGTTGCGGCTATTCAACAACAAGCCGGAACGGACATATGGCTGTACGGCGGGGCCGGGCTCATCAAAACGTTCATCGACCTGGCTCTCATCGATGTTTACCGGATTTCCGTCCACCCCACGGTACTGGGCGCGGGCAAGCCGCTGTTTGAGCACGTGAAAGAACGGATCAATCTCGACTTGATCGAAGTCAATAGGTTTAGATCCGGCGTGGTGCAGCTTGTGTACGAACACAAAAAATAATCTGCAAATACCCTTGTTGGTGAGAACAACGGAGCCAGCTTTTTTAAGGACCGTATACGGAAGTTGTTGGTGAGAACACCAACAACGGAGCCAATAAATCAACTTTGCGTACCTACTTACCGCTCCATGGAAAGGCAAAAAAGTACCCTTGTCATAACTTTACGCGCTTTGCTAGCGGGCTGGATCGTCATCGTTTTTGGAACCAGTCTCTTGATTTTCTTCTTTTCGCCGCTCACCTACGAAACGTATCATTCTAACCCGATTCTAAATGCCTTACGAACGGTGTGGGAAATTGCGGATGAAATGGGACCGGCCGTAAAGCTTTCCCTCGTTCTTCTTTTTGGTACATTCGTCTTTCTTTTCAAAGAGCGCATACGTCAGGATAGGGTACTTTTCTATGCAAGCAGCATCGGTTTTGCCCTTCTTTCTATGTTGCTCGTGCTGGCCTTACTACCGGCCGATCTTTCCAGAGGCTACGGCGTGGGGCTCACGGGCCGTCGTTTTGACGGGAAAATGATGCCCATCTATGCAACAGGGGCGTTTTTGGGAGGAGCCGCCTTTGCGTACATGTACAGGAGACTTAGCGCGAGTAAGTAATACTTGACGGTTACCGTCCGGGTGGTAACTGGCGATTGCAAAGAAGGGGAGGTATTTTTGCCCATGCTTATAAAATTTGTAAAGAGCAAGCTAACTCCACAGCCGTACATTATATATATGGATCGACTAATCCCAAAGGCATGCCACGACAAACGTACCTCTTGAAAATTGATAACCCCTGCAATCAAGAGTGGGCATCAATGGCTAAAAACGGAATGGGTAAATATTGCTCGCAATGCGCAAAGAAAGTCATTGATTTTACATCATTGAATGACCACGAGGTTATCCAAATTCTTGAACAAAGGACGGAAAAAGTATGCGGACGATTAGCACAGCAGCAGCTTAATCGAATTATTAAAAAAGGCACCAATCGAAATAGGCATCTATTTTATAATACATTAGCTGGGCTTCTTTTGATGGGAAACACAGAAGATTCATTTGCAGAAAACCACCTAGCTACAAAACAGGAAATTGCCTCTGCGGTTAACAATCCAATAGCTAACAATATAGGCAAAAACGATACGAAACCAGCAGCCGATAGCCTTAAAAATATTATTCAAGGAAAGGTGATCGATGCACTATCTAAAGAGCCACTGCCGTTTGTACCCATTTTAGTCAAAGGCACAAAAACGGGCACAACCGCTGATCAAGATGGGCAATTTAAGTTGGTAATTCCAGACAGCTTGATGGCCGACACAGTAACCTTGCAAATTATATATATTGGTTACGAATCGAAAGAAGTAGTCATTCACAGAAGAGAACTATCCAAGACAAAAATGCTTTTGGTAATCCCAGCGGAGACAGCCATGATGGGCGAAGTGTGTATTGTTAAAAGGAAAAGATGGTGGCAATTTTGGAAGTAAAACCGTAAAGATTTCAACCCTACTCCTCCATTGAAAGAAATTGAAATAATACCACTCCCGGACAAAGAAGCCGCACCCTTCGGCTTGCTGCTCTTGGCCGATCCGTCCAGCGAGCGCATACAGCAGTATTTGCCGCTTTCGGAAGTATACGTAGCCCGCTTCCGGCAGGAAGTCGTAGGGGTGTATGTACTGTGCCCGCAGGAGGAGGGCTTGGTGGAGATCAAGAACCTCGCCGTAAAGGAAAAGTACCAGGGCAAGGGCGTGGGGCAGGCCTTGCTGCAACATGCCATTCAAAAAGCGCAAAGCCAGGGCTTTCGGGAAATCAGCATCGGTACGGCCAATTCCAGCGTGGGCCAGCTTTACCTCTACCAAAAAATGGGTTTTGAAATGACCAGCCTCCGAAAAAACTTCTTCATTGAGAACTACCCCCACCCCCTGTACGAACATGGGCTGCTGGTGAAACACATGATCATGCTAACAAGGTACCTGTCATGAAGCTGGATCTCAACCAACTCACCATCCAGGTTCGGGACGTGGAAGCGTCCATAGCGTTTTATCAAAAGCTAGGACTAATCCTGATCGTGAAGTCGCTGCCCGAGTACGCGCGTTTTGTGTGCCACGGCCGCCAAACTACCTTCTCGCTCCACCGGGCCGGGCCTTCCGAGGCCAGCAAAAGTACCTGGATCTATTTTGAGACGCAAGACCTCGACCATGACGTACAGCGGCTCCTGGACCGGGGCCTGGAGTTTGAGGAACTACCCACCGACCAGCCCTGGCTGTGGCGCGAGGCCCGGCTCAAAGATCCCGACGGGCATCAGCTCATCTTGTACTTTGCCGGAAACAACCGCCTGCACCCACCCTGGCGAATCCACGAAGCATTGTAACAGAAGCCTGGTGATAAGTATCCAAGCCCTCTCGTTCACAAAGTACCTTTGGTGAGGTACTTTGTAGTCAGGAAATGATACTTTTACGGGGGAAACGTACATTCCATCCAAAAATCCCTGAACCACTATGACCGCCTTAATGAAAGCCGTCCAGAAAAATGATAGCGTGCTCGTACAACGCCTCATTCAGGAGGGTGCCGACGTAAACGAGCTGGACGCCAACCAGGATGCCCCGCTGGTGATGGCCGCTTACAAAGGGTACCATGCCATTGTGCGGCTGCTGCTGGAAGCCGGGGCAGATGTGCGGGCCGTTGATCCGGGCATGAAGGCCACGGCACTGCACGCTGCCGCCTACGCGGGCCGTACCGAAGCCGCCAAGCTCCTGGTAGACTACCACATCGACATCAACAAGCAGGGCCCTTACAACGGCTACACCGCCCTGCACGACGCCATCTGGCAAAATAACGTGGAGGTGGTGAAGGTACTTCTGGCGGCCGGGGCGGATCTGAGTCTGAAGTCGAACGATGGCAAAACGCCGCTGGATTTTGCCAAATCCAAAAACCATAAAGAGATTGTGGGGCTGATCGAGCGGAAGCTAGGGAAGTAGGGATCTACATGGCCTTAGGTACTTGGCCCTGTGGATAGCCGAAGGTACCTTTCCGGCCGGAGGCCCATAGCGCTTGTCCGTGGTTTCTAAGCCACGGACAAGCTTGATATTTCACAAAACATCACTATTTCCTTGTCCTTTTGATTAATTTTGATAAAAATTGTAAGATTTTTGTCAAAAAAGCTTCCCCTAGCTAAAAAGCTGTGTACACGACCGACCCGCATCATCCCGATAGGTACTATGTTTCTCAACTCCGTGAGACTGGTAGCGAGTGGGCTTTTGTGGCACTCTATGAACGGTACAAGGAAAAGCTTTTATACTACTGCCTCAAATTTGTCAAGTCTGAAAGCCTGGCCGAGGAGTTAATGCACGATGTCTGGCTGAAGATCTGGGAAAAACGGGAAGATTTACAGCCCGAGCAATGCTTCAGCGCCTACCTGCACACCATTGCCAAGCATCATGTATTCAACTTCTTGAAAAGAGCCGCTAAGCTAAAAGCCATCAATGAGGAAATCATGAGGGCTGCTAGCTATTCGGAAAACCAAACCTACCAGCAGCTTTTTGCCAATGAGACCGAAGCACTTCTACAACAAGCCGTGCATTTGCTCCCCCCTCAGCGGCGGAGGGTCTTCACCCTTGTGAAGTTCGACGGGCTCTCTTACGAGGATGCCGCCGCGTACATGGGTATCTCCAAAAACGCCATCAAAGAACATATCGTAAAATCCACGAAAGCGATCAAGCTTTACTTGAAGCTACATACCGACATTACCCTGGGCTGGCTAAGTGTACTCCACTATTTTTGGTTTGAATAGTACCTTACTTTCTTCCGGCTGCCCTTTTTGCTTATCATTCACCAGCAAGGCATTATACCGCATTACTACTTACCTGAGCAGGCCAGGCTGGGTACCTTAGGCACTGGCTATGGGTGTCTTCTTTTTAAGTAGTGCTTAGCAGGTATCCTTCCATTGCTATAAAATCTTGTTTTTTTTATCGGGAGCTACCCTTCCGTCTTTCCTGATTGTATTAGGGAAAAAGCAAACACGTGCAGCATCAGGAATCTATAAAAGCGCTGTTTAGAAAGTACCTAAACAACCAATGCAGTCGGGAGGAACTCGAGCAGGTTTTTCTTTACTTGCAAGTCGACACCTACGACCAGCTTTTGCAGGAAGTTATTGCGGAAGAAAACTGGGAAGAAGTACCTACGCATACGGCCCGCCGCCAGCTTTTTGACCGCCTTCGTCTCCGGCTTCTGGGTACCATTCGTGATACTCCAAAACCGATACATCGGCGCAGGCCGTGGTTTGCGGCGGCCGCTGCCGTATCGGGTATCGTACTTCTGACCGCGGTGATGTATCGGATCTGGCTCATGAACGCGACAATAACCGAGCGTACTGCTTTCGGGCAGATGAAAGAAATCACCTTACCGGATGGTTCCAGAGTGAAACTAAACGCCAACTCCGTGCTGACCTACTCGCAACGGTGGCCGGACGAAGGTGCCCGAGAGGTTGATTTGCAAGGAGAAGCCTTTTTTACGGTACAACATACCGCCAACCATCAATCCTTCATAGTGCACTCGGAGGGGGCAGAAGTAGTGGTGCTGGGTACTACCTTTAACGTCAATAACCGGAGAGGCAAAACGCAGGTCGCGCTGGAAACGGGCAAGGTACGCGTGCAGGTACCGGCGCTAGAAACGTATCGTACCCTGGCACCCGGCGAAATGCTGGAATACGAGCCCACCCGCCGGGAATTGACCAGCCAGGTAGTAGACATAAGCCGATTTACTTCCTGGCAGCAACAGGAGCTGAAATTTCATCAGGCTACCCTGGCACGAGTAGCTCAAACACTGGAAGATCAGTTTGGCTTACAGGTGAGCATTCCGGACCCGGCCCTGGCACAGCGCACTTTTACCGGTTCGTTGCCCATGAATGACGTGGAGGTATTCCTGGAAAGTTTATCGACCCTGTTTGACATGAAGATTTCCCGCTCGGGTCAACGCGTCGTATTCACACCAAAATAAATCAAAATAGCTTCTTAAACCCCTTAACCTTTAATAAAATACGTATGGCAAATCGTCTATCCCGATTCACGGGGGTACTCTCCCTGTGTCTACTCATTTTTTCGACGGCTGTCATGGCGCAGGTCCAAAACTTTGTGCTGGCAGCAACCCAACAACCTGGCAGGACGCTTGGCTCCCGAGCCCAGGAAATGCAACTAGCTGATTTTCTGCGCGAATTGGAACAGCGCTACGCGGTTCGGTTCAATTACGAGAGTGAAGTAGTGAAAGACAAAGTAGTTCCGAAATCCGACCTCGTGGTATCCCGGCAAAATTTATACAGGCAATTGAATAAGGTGCTCGGCGATCTTGATTTAAGTTTAAAGGAAATCAAGACGGGCTATTTCCTGATCGCCAAGCAGTCGTCGGCCCAGATACCTAAGCCCACGCCTGCCAAAAGCCAGTCTGCCTTGGAGCCCGAGGTACTTCCCCACTCACAAAGTACCCCCAACCTGCCTACACCAAGTACCTTGCAGCAGCTGGAAATTCGCGTTTCGGGGAAGGTCACCGATGAGTCGAACGAACCGCTGCCGGGCGTAAACATTCTGGGCAAGGGAACCACCGTAGGTACCGTTACCGACGCCGAGGGTACTTTTCAGCTCTCACTGCCCGATCAGGTAAGTACCCTGGTCTTTTCATCGATTGGCTATAGTACCAAAGAAGTGGCCATCAATGGACAAAGCGTGATTAACGTGGTGCTGGCACCGGACAACCGGTCGCTGGACGAAGTGGTGGTAGTAGGGTACGGACAGCAAAGTAAACGTAATGTAACCGGCTCCATTGCCAAAGTGGAGATGTCGAAATTTGAAAACTACCCCAATACCAACGTTACGCAGGCCCTGCGCGGTACCATAGCCGGGGTGCAGTTCACGGAAAACGGCCGCCCCGGACAGGGGGGGAATATTCTGGTGCGGGGGCAGCGCTCCATTTCGGCCGGAAACGGCCCGCTGATTGTATTGGACGGTATCTTTTTCAACGGCAGCCTCAATGATATCAACCCGAATGACATCTCCTCGATGGAGGTACTCAAAGATGCCAGCGCCGCCGCCATCTACGGCTCCCGCGCCGCCAACGGGGTTATTTTGATTACGTCCAAAAAAGGTACCTCCGACAAGCCTACTGTGCGTTTCAATACGTTTCAGGGTGTTTCTGGATGGAGCTACCGCCCCAAACTGCTTACTCCGGAGCGGTACATTCAAAAGACGCTGGATTATGAGTGGCAGTTTCGCCGAACGCCCCAACGCCCGGACATCTCCCAACTCGAGAATCTGCTAACCCCGCCAGAACGAGTAAACTATGCCAACGGACATACCCTGGATCCCTGGGACGTAGTAGCACAGCAGGGCCGGATGCAATCGTACGATCTGAGCATTGCAGGTAATTCTAAGGGTACCAACTATTTTATTTCGGGCAACTATACGCTGGAAAAGGGGATCATCTTCAATGATAATGCCCGGCGAATTTCGTTACGCGCCAATATTGAGACCAAGGTAGCTGATTGGTTTGCGGTAGGTATGAATGCCCAGTTTTCGGATCGGGATATGTCAAAGGTACCTGCCAATATTCGGGAAGCCTATTGGCTGAGCCCCTATGCCCAGCTGTTTTATGAAGACGGCGACCCCGTCCCGTACCCGGTAGATGACCAGCTGGTGTCGAGTCCCATCAGGGGTGCGTTGCTCAATCGCAACGAGCAAGGATCGCAGAATTTGTTCGCCAACCTCTACGGCAAGATAGACCTGCCCTTTATAGAAGGGCTGAGTTATCGGATTAACTACTCTCCAAACTTTCGTTGGGGCCGAAACTATAATTTTTCGCCCATTTATCAACGCTACGGACTCAATAACCTGGGAAGCGCCAGTAAGGAAAATACCAGCAATTTTGACTGGGTACTTGAAAATATCCTCTCATACACAAAGTCTTTGGGCCAGAACCATGAGTTCGACGTCACGGCGCTCTACGGTAGAAATGCCACCAATTACAACCGCACCAGCGCGGCCGGGTCTGACTTTACTGCCTTTACCGACGTGAACGGGTGGAATAACCTGAGCGTAGCCCAGGTATATAACGTAGAATCAAACGCTACCCAGGTAGAAGGGGTGTCTGCCATGTTGCGCTTAAACTACCGGTTTAAGAACAGGTACCTCTTCACGCTCACCGCCCGCCGCGACGGATCGTCCGTTTTCTCGGAGAATCACAAATATGCCACCATGCCCTCGGCAGCCATTGCCTGGATTGCGTCCGAAGAAAAATTCCTGCAATCCTCCCCCTTTGATTTACTCAAGTTCAGGCTCTCGTACGGGGCCGTGGGCAACCAGGCCATTAGCCCCTACCAAACTTTGGTCAGAGGAAGTACCCTGCGCTATGTATTTGGTGACGGCAGCCCTACCTATACCGGCGGCTTTATTTCGGGCATAGGCAACAACAACCTTAAATGGGAAACAACCTACTCTACCAACCTGGCGGTTGACTTTGAGATGTTGCGCGGTAGACTTGGAGGTACTTTGGAAGCCTATAATATGAATACCAAAGACCTGATCCTGAGTAAGACGCTCCCCTCGGCAATGGGTTTCAATTCCATCCTTGAAAATGTTGGTGAAGTGAATAATAAAGGATTGGAAATTACCCTCAATACCGTTAATGTACGCTCGGGGAAATTTGAATGGAGCAGCAATGTCGTTTTTTCAACCAATCGAAACCGTATTGTACACCTCACCGGAGAAGACGCCAATAAAGATGGCATAGAAGACGACAACCTCACCAACCGCTGGTTTATCGGCCAGCCGATTCGGGTCGCTTTTGATTATGTACTCGATGGAATCTACCAGGTAGGCGACGATGACATTCCGACCGGACAGCGCCCCGGCTGGCACCGAATCCAGGATGTGAGTGGCAACGGAACCATCGGGCCGGAAGACCGGGTTGTGTTTGGCCAGTACGAACCTAAGTACCGCTGGGGCTTTACGAATATGTTTCGGTACGGACCGTTCAGCCTCTCCGTTTTTGTGAATGCTATGCAGGGCTGGATCCAGCAATTCAATCTGCTAGCGGTAAACAACACCGGAGGTAGTGGTAATTTTCCGGGAAGACCCGCCAATTTTCTGGATTCTGGCTGGTGGACCGAAGATAACCCCTCCGATACGCGCCCCTCGCTGGACTACGTAAATGCCACGGGGCATAACTACTACGCCAGCCGCGATTTCATCCGAATACAGGATGTTTCCCTCGCGTATGAGGTACCCAAAAGTCTGCTGAATCGTATCAAGGTAGGTGGGCTTCGCTTGTACGTGAGTGGCAAAAACGTAGCCACCTTCACGGACTTCCCGGGCTTCGATCCGGAGAGCGGCTACGCTACTTCCGGCACGACGGGTGCCTGGCCTTCTCAACGTACTTTGGTAGGTGGGCTTAACCTGACTTTTTAATAACGAATGGTATATCATTAAAAATGAATGCTGCTATGAAGATTCAAATCAATACGAACCACAGGGTGTGTGTTTTCTTGTTCAGAACCACCTTAACCCTGGCTTTTCTGGCGACTACTTTTTCCTGCAAGGAAGATTTTCTCACCGAACAACCCCTCGATTTTGCTAACGCTGACGTACTGCTGGTCAACAAGGCGGGCTTCGAAGCCTACATCATTTCGCTGCACGCGGCGGCCCGGGACGAAACATTTCTATCGGACGATTCGCAGCAATCACTGATGAACAACGCCACCGATGCCTACATCCAGGCGGGCAGAGCGACCAATCTGCTGGACTACAACGTGACGCTCAATGCCAATGCGGGCTTTGTAAACTACTTTTGGGAATGGGCCTACCTGAAAATGCTACCCCGCGCCAACACGATCATCACTTACGCCGAAAGGCCCACGGTAGCCTGGTCTAGTGAGGCCGAAAAGAATGCCGTAGTGGCCGAAGCCCGCTTTTTTAGAGCCTACGCCTACCACATGCTCGGACTTATTTATGGCGATGTACCTATTGTGGATGAGCTACTTTTGTCGCCAAAGTATGATTTCACCAGAGCCCCACGCAGAGACGTTTTTGAACTCGTGGTCCGCGATCTGGAGTTTGCGGCCCAGTGGCTGCCAGAAACCACACCCCATCCGGGTCGGGTTGTCCGGGCGGCGGCCAACCATTTCCTGGCGGAAGCGTACATGATCGTTGGCGAGAATGAAAAGGCTATAGCGGCGGCCACGAAAGTGATCGACAACCCCAGATACGCTTTGATGAGAGCCCGGTTTGGCTCTAAAATCAACGAACCGGGTGATGTATTCTCGGATCTTTTCCGCGATAACAATCAGAACCTCGCCGCCAATACCGAAACGATTTGGGCTATTCAGTTTGAGTTTCAGACCCAAGGTGGAATTGCCTCGGCGGGGCACGGCAATAATCTCATGCGCGAATGGGGACCCGCCTACTACAACCAGCCCGGCATGATCGTAGCCGATAGCATGGGCCGGGGTGCGGGGCGTATCATGTTTTCAAATTATTACGCCTACGATGTCTGGACCTCTACCGACTGGAAAGACATGCGTAATTCCCGGTTTAATATCCGTCGGGGCTGGACGTACAACGACCCTAACCATCGGCTTTTCGGCCAGGTAGTAGACCCTATCCGCGACAACATCGACACAGTGTACTCGGCCCGGTATTATCCCTACAGCCGTAAACTGGAGGGCGACCCGCTGGCCGGAGAAGTCTACGGCCGAACCTTCGTGGATTTTTATAAAATGCGCCTCGCTGAAACGTACCTGCTACGTGCCGAAGCCCATCTGCGGAACGGCAACCCGGCACTGGCCGCGCAGGATATCAACGTAGTGCGGCAACGCGCCAAGGCGATCCCCGCTACGGCTGCCGAAATGACCCTGGATTATATCCTGGACGAACGAGCACGGGAATTGGTCATGGAGGAACACCGCCGGAAAACCCTGCACCGGTTTGGGTATATCGTCAACCAGCCCGTCCTGGCCCAGCGCATCCGGAAGTACAATTACAAAACCGGAAACGCCATCCAGGATTTCCACGTACTGTGGCCCATTCCCCAAAAATTCATCGACGCCAACTCGGGCAATGTAATCACCCAAAACCCTGGGTATAATTAAAACCTCCTATTAACTTTTTAGTATCATGACGAGCAAGTTTGCGATCCTATCGGCCACGTTTTATCTGACTACCTGTTTGCTGGCTTATGGGCAGTCTATTTTTTCTATTACCGATTTCGGCGCGACCCAGGATTCGACGGTCAACAATGCAAAAGCCATTCAGCAAGCCATCGACGCCTGTGCTAAGGCGGGCGGAGGGCAGGTACTTGTGCCCAATGGCTCCTTTCATACCGGTACTCTCTTCCTGAAAAGCCACGTAAAACTATACCTGGAGGCCGGGGCCGTCCTGGTAGGTAGCGTCGATACAACTGATTATGCACGGGATGCAATGACCGGTAGGAAGGCGCTCATCATCGCCAATGGTCAGAAAAACATCAGCATCGTGGGTGACGGAACAATTCACGGGCGGGGAGAACACCCGATTTTTTACAGCAATGACCGGGCCAACGGGCTGAAAGACCGGCCCAATACCCTTTCGTTCGCCGCTTGTGAACAGGTGGTACTGAAGGACTTTACCCTCCGAAACGGCACCCGTTGGTGCGTGATGCTGAAAGAGTCGGATCACATTACAGTGGATAACATTAGGATCATCAGTAGAGCGGTAGCTAATAATGACGGACTTGACATCACGGATTGCCATCACGTGCGGGTGTCTAACAGCTACTTCGACTGCGGTGACGACGCCATCTGTCCGAAAAGTGAGTCGGGCCGGGGCGTGAAGAATCTGGCCATTACCAACTGCATCGTGAAGAGCGAGTCCAACGCCATTAAGTTTGGTACCGCCAGTGTGGGAGGATTTTCCGACGTGGTCGTGAGCAACTGCGTGCTGTTTGACACGCGTTTGTCGGGGCTAGCCCTGGAACTGGTAGACGGTGGTGTCATGGAAAGAATCACCATCAACAACATTACCATGCACAATGTCAATGGTTCTATTTTTGTCAAGTTGGGACACCGGCAGGGGCAGGCACCGGGGGTACTTCGGAACGTCCATTTTTCCAATATCACGGCCGACGGCATAGGCGAGTGGCAACCCGATCGAAGTGCTCCCTATTTTAAGGTACCCAACGACCAAAAAATAGGTGTTTTGGTGGTGGGCTTACCGGGCGCTCTGGTAGAAGATGTCTCTTTCGACCATATTAAGTTGCAGTTTTCGGGGGGAGGCACGGCGGAGGATGCCAAAAGAAACATGGAGGACAAACCGAGCGTATATCCTGAATACAGCAACTTTGGCGTGACGCCCGCTTTTGCCTTCAACATTCGCCACGTCAAAAATATTTCCCTCAACAACATTTCCGTAAGTACCCTTCAGAAAGATCTGCGCCCGGCCTTACTTATCGAAAATGCAGAAAATGTATCCCTTCAATCCTTTCGGGTCCATTCTGTTTTTGCAGGAACGGCTATGCTGAGGCTAAAAGACGTGGCTTCGCTCCGCATTGCCGATTGCCAGCCCAGAGGAAACGCCCAGCAGGCTTTCATCCAGCTCGAAGGAAAGAACCAGGGCATACTACTCCAGAACAATGATTTGTCTAATATTGGCCGCGTTTTCCCAACGACCCCAAAAGGCTCCACGCCGGGTGTTAGGTTTTCAAATAATCTGATGGCCGAGAAGTGATGATTTAGGAGTAAAGTACCTTCTTAGCGTTTTGTTGGGAAGCACAGGAACTACTTTCGTAAGATGCTACCTGAGCCGAAAGTATCTTTTCGGTCAGGTAGCAGAAAGTACTCTTCCTATCTCTGCCTGATTCTTCTTTTTGGAAGCACATCCTGATTTGCTAACTTGGCCAAGCCAGCTTTCAGAATAAAAGCTGCTTTTCCCAAGGAGATTCAGCATACCATGTCTAAAAAAAAGAAAGCTATCCCCGTAAATTCACTGGCGGAAGAGTATGCGGCCGGCATTGCCATCGGAAAAATGGTTTATGATCCATCACAATCGTTGGAGACAATAAACCATTCGCACCGGCACGACTACCACATTTTCTTGCTGATTCAAAAAGGAAGCGCTCATATGGAGGTCGACTTTGCGCAACAACGCATCAAGGCACCTTCCCTCCTTTATATTCATCCGAGCCAGGTACATCGTATCCTGAAAATAAAAAAAGGGGAATTTTACCTGCTCGGAATAAAAGGGGAGAACATCTATCCCGAGTACTTAAAGACCCTGGAGCAGGTGATTCTGCCCGCGCAGCCTCTGCCGCTACCCAAGGAGACCTTACCTGTTTTCAAGCAGGCCCTGGAGCTGTGTATTGTGCTGTTTGAACGCAAACAGGACAAAGGGTACATTGCTACTCTTAAAGCCTATTGCAACGCCCTCATCAGCCTGATCGTTTCCCAGTACCTGCTGCAAACTACCTCCATCAACCCTCCTTCCCGCTTCGAGGCCGTCACCAAAGCGTTCAAAGTACTGCTGGAGCGTGATTTTCAATCCCTCAAGCGCCCTTCCCACTACGCCGAGGCGCTGCATATCTCCACGCCTTACCTCAATGAATGCCTCCGAAACGCCACGGGCTACCCGGTTTCGTACCATATTCAGCAGCGCATTATCTTAGAAGCCAAGCGCTTGCTTTATCACTCCAACAAATCGGTTAAAGAAATCGCCGCCGAATTGGGCTATGAGGATTATGCTTACTTCTCGCGTTTTTTCACCAAAGCCACCGGCATGGCCGCTTCGGCGTTCAGAAAGCAAAACTTCGATTAGTCCATCACTCACTTCGATCTACCCTTTGTAGCAGAAGGCGCCGTACAGTTGCTTTGCCTTGTACAAAAAAGCCGTTGAAAATGCCAAGAATAGCCAAGTGGGTAGGTGACGCCATGGAAAGTCTGCTAGCCTCCAAGATACCGTTGATGCAGGTAACGGAAACGAGTTACCTTAATCCGTCCATCAAAAAAATACGTTTTAGCGGAAACCTGTCCGGGATGAATTTTCAGCTGGGCTATGCCGTTGCCATCCGGGTAAGTGATACCGAATTTCGAAACTACACCGCTTCCTTCAGCGATGTGGCTACAGGTACCCTGGAGCTACTCATACACCTGCACGGCTCCGCGCCCGGCAGCCAGTTTATGACTAATTTGAAACCGGGCGACGAAGTACGGATCAGTATGCCCAGAGGGCAAAAGCAGTATGATCCTTTGGTAAAACAACAACTGCTTTTTGGCGATGAAACCTCCCTGGCCCTGGCCTGTGCGTTTCAGCCCGTTCTGAAAAAGGGGCAGCATGAATTCCAGTTTTATTTTGAACTCGACGAGGAAAACAGGCAGGTACCTGACCTACTCGGACTGGAAAACTACACGGTATTTTCCAAGAAAGATACCTTCAGAAGCGAGCAACGGAGCAACGAAGTACCTCTTTTTGAAACGTCGCGCTGGAAATCCTGCTGGCAGGCGAGCAATTATGTGTTGACGGGCAACGGCCAGTCCGTGCAGACCTTTCGAAAAGCCCTGAAAAACAACCACGCCAGGGGGAGGATCTTCACGAAGGGGTACTGGCTGGAAGGAAAAACAGGTTTGTAAACTATAACATCGAAACAGCATGGTACCTCATCAAGAAGACCGCCCCTCAGCCAGCGGAGTTTCCGTGGCCTTCTGGCTGAATTTACTATTTTCAATCATCGAAGTGTATGGAGGTCTTCTGACCAACTCAACCGCCATTTTGGCTGACGCCTTCCATGATTTTATGGATACCGCGGCGATTGGCCTGGCGGTACTGTTGGACAAAATTTCGAATAAAAAACGGACCCTTCGCTTCTCCTACGGCTATAAACGCTTTTCCCTTCTGGCCGCCCTGGGGCTGTCAGTATTTCTGCTGATTGGGGCCGTTTTGATGGCCGTCAGCGGCGTAAAATCCTGGCTCAATCCGGAAGTGGTTGATAGCCTTGGCATGTTGTGGCTGGCGGTGCTGGGGATAGGCATCAATGGGTTTGCCTTTTTACGCATAAAAAACGGCAACGGGTCTCATCACACCCATGGGCATAGCCACAATCATAATCATCAAGCGATCATGCTGCATCTGCTGGAAGATGTGCTGGGCTGGGTGGCGGTTTTGGTGGGAGCAGGGGTCATTTATTATACGGGCTGGTATTGGATCGATGGGGTACTTACGTTGGCCATTGCTACTTTTATCGGCTACAATGCTACCAAAAACCTAACCAGTGTCCTGAAAGTACTTTTGCAATCCGTTCCCGAAAACGTAAACCTTGAACAGCTGTCCGCCGAATTAACTACCCTCGAAGGCGTTGAGAATATACATGACTTACACGTGTGGAGCCTGGACGGAAATTACCATGTGGGCTCGTTGCACGCCGTGATAGGTACTTCTCACCAGCATTCCGAAAATAGTATTTATGCTTCCATTCGTCAAGTAATGGAAAAACACCACATCCAGCATCCTACCGTGCAGCTCGAAACCACGGATATCTCCTGCCAATGGGTAAGCTGCTAGCCCGTCTGGGGTACTTTGAAGGGTACTTTGGCTTTCCAAAGTACCCTTTTCCCGTTAGTCCGCCGGAAAGTACCTTCCGAGCCAGTCGATCATTTTGGCAAAAACATCCAGCGCCGCCGCCGGACTCATGCCGTGTTTTTCGTGAGGATACAGCTCCAGCTGCGCCGGAATACCCAGCGACACGAGCTTCTGGTACAAGTTGGTAGCCTGGCTCACGTGCACCAGCGGGTCCTCCTCCCCGTGAAACAGGATGGTAGGTACCCCCGTAGCCTGGGTGAGGTGGTAGGCGGGGCTGGCGTCCCGGCAGATTTGGGCCTGCGGGTCGGCTTCCCCCAGAAACCGGATCACGGTTTTGTCGGCATCGCTGCCGTCGGCCCGTACCCTTTTGTCGGTTAGGTCCGTTGGCCCCCACAAATCCACGACGGCCCTAACCTGCCGGGCGGGGTCGTAGCCGTAGGCGTAGAGCATGGCCAGGTGCGCCCCCGCGCTACCGCCCATCAGCGCCAGCTCGTCGGCCCGGTAGCCGTAGCGTTTCGCATTTTTGGTCAAAAACGCCAACGCCTGGGTTATGTCTTCGATCTGGGTCGGAAATAAATTTGCGCCGTCCTTGACCAGCCGGTAGTTCATCGACACCAGCAGGTACCCCTTTTTTCCCACCAGCTCGTCGATGAGCAGCTTGGGAAATTCGCTCTTGTCGCCCCGGCTCCAGGAGCCGCCGTGCAGGTACACCAGCACCTTCGTCTTGGCCGACAGGTTGGCGGGCAGGTAGGCGTCCAGCAGGTTGTCTTTTCCTTCGGCGGGTCCGTAGCGTACATCCATGAGCGCCCGGTAGGTCGGCTTGGGAGCGGCGACGGCCAACGTAGCCGGATTCCGCTGGTTGGTCGCGTTCAGGTAGGCTACCAGCTTGGCGGGCTGGTCGGTTTGTAGGCCCTGCACGCCTTTTTGCAGGGCGTCGCTCCAGCTCGTGGGGCCTTCGGATGGGCTTTGTACGTCCAGCCACACGGCCACGCCGTTTTCGCGCGCCGCCCGCACCATCGCCGTATCCTGCACGTTGTCAAGTACCTCTATTTGCACTTGTCCCAAAAAAAAGCGGAGCTGGTCGGCGCTCTTCACCTCGGCGGGCAGGCTGGTCATCAAAGGTACCTGCGGGGCCGCGCTGCGCCACTGCTTGTACTGGGGTACTTTATTGAGGTACACCACCACCTGCTTTTCCAGGCCCGCTTCCGTGATCTGCCGCCAGGCCTCGGCCACGTCGGCCTCTTTAAAATCCAGGTACAGGTTGATGCGCCCTTTACACGCCCGAAGTACCTCCCGAAACTCCGGAATGCGGTGCCCATCGGGGCTCCCGCCTACCTTCAGCGCCTGGAGCTCGGCCAGCGTTAGCTCGCTTACCTTACCGTGGCCGTTGGTCATGCGGTCCACGGTGGCGTCGTGGTGGATCACCAGGTACCCGTCGCGGCTGGTGCGGAGGTCCAGCTCCACGTAGTCGGCCCCGCTCTGGATAGCCTCTTCGACGGCCGCCAGCGTATTTTCGGGTACTTTGTCGTGCCCGCCCCGGTGGGCTATGACTACCAGGCCGTGCCTGGAAACGGGCAGCGGTGCCAGGGTACTTTGCGCCAGAGCGGCAGTGAGCCCCAGGCAGAAAAAGACGATGGATCTACCGATGTGGTTCAGGCTGATGGTATTCATGCTCATCCAATGCAAATGGTTTGCAGGTACTACGCCCCAAGTACCCAAAAGGACTAGCCCGCCGGGTACTTGGGGTACTTTACACAGCACTCAAAAAATAAATAAAGCCCTTCGGCGGGCAAAAGAAGGGTTGGAATGAGGTGGCACGTAGGCGAGCAAACGGAATTAGGACTAAACTCCGTCCTTGGGTTAGTTTCTACTCTTCTTTTTTTTGTATAGTTTTGAGCTAAAATCATCCTAAATCACGCACTTTTTTGACCGACCGGTACTTCATATACTCCGACGAGGACCTGCTGGAACTCATTCGCGCGCAGCACGACGAGCTGGCGTTTGGAGAGCTGTACCGCCGCTACGCCCGGACGCTGGTGTATACGGCCATTCGGAAAACGGGAAGTAGCACCGTGGCCGAGGACCTGGTGCAGGAGCTGTTTGTGAAGCTGTGGCTCAACCGCCAAAAAGTAGTAGTGCAGAAAAACCTGGCGGCCTACCTGAACGGCATGCTGCGCAACCACGTGATTACGTACTACTACCAGGAGCAAAAGAAGCGCCCGCTGCCGCTGGAGAATGCGGAATTGTTGACGGACGAAAAAACCAGCGAGCAGGTACAATTTGACACCCTGAACGAGCTCTACCAGGAGTCGCTGCAAAAACTACCCGAAAAGTGCCGGGAAGTATTTATCATGAGCCGCAAAGGATACAGCCTCCGGGAGATTGCGCAAACCCTCCAGATCTCCGAAAAAACCGTGGAAGCGCACATCAGCAAAGCGCTGCGCATTTTGCGCGTGGAGATGAAAGACTACATTGCTTTTGCGGTACTTTGCAGTAGCGTTTCCCCTCTTCTTTAAATATTTCTAAAAAAAATGCCTTGTTGAGTAAGGGATATTCCCGTTTGGTCCAGACTGTACCTATAGAAGTTGTACAAACCAAGGGAATACTGTTACAAAAACAATGGATCAACAACCTTTACCTCCCGACTTGCTGCGAAAGTACCTGACTGGCCAGTGCTCCGAGGAGGAGCGCCGTAGGGTCGATGCGTGGTACCAATCGCTGGACCGGGAGAACGAGGCCCCCTCTTACTCCTTCGACGAAGCCAACCTCCTGGAGCGCATCCGCGGGGATATCCGGCAGAAAGAAACCCACCAAGGACGGGTACTTTCGCGGCGGTGGCTGTACGCCAGCGTAGCGGCAGCGGCGGTGGTGGTGATGGCCCTGCTGTACCTGCCTCAGTACGCCCCGGCGCGCCGGTCGGAGCTGGCGGCGGAGGTACCCCGTGACATTCAATTCCGCAACGGGCAGAAAAAAATAGTGCGCTACTACTTGCCCGATAGCAGCCAGGTCTGGCTCAATCCTGGTGCGCAGCTTACCCACCCAAGTACTTTTGCCCAGGCCGGTACCCGCGAGGTACATTTCCGGGGCGAAGGCTTCTTTGACGTACGGCGCAACGAAGCGCAGCCTTTTGTGATTTATAGCGGCAAGCTCAAAACCGAGGTACTGGGCACGAGCTTCAACGTAAAAGCCAACGAAGACGAACCTACCTACCAGGTGTCGGTGGTGACGGGCAGTGTGGCCGTAAGCTCCACCGAAGCCCGGCCGCGGGCCGAGAGCCTGGTGCTCAAGCCCAACCAACAGGCTACCTTCCAAAGCCAGACGAGCCAGTTTACGCTTTCAGAGGTACACGAAAAGGCGTCGGGCAAGGAACACTGGCAACCGGTGTCGCTGGCGTTTGAGGATACTCCGCTCACGGAAGTAGTGGCCCGCCTGCAACGTACCTTCAAGGTGAAGATCGAGCTGGCCAATGCGCGGCTGGGTACCTGCCGCCTGACCATCGACCTGACCCACCAGCGCCTGCCCGAAATCCTGGAGATGATCAACACCATCGTGGGTACTACCTACGAAATGGACGCCCAGCGCATCGTGCTGTCGGGCGAGGGCTGCGCCCCCTAAGTACCCCTTTTTTGAGAAGTATACTAAACCTAACCCTACGTTTTATGACCTGACCACTACCTCCACCCCCGCTTTCACACGTTGGGCCAAGGGTCATAAAAAAATCAGGAGTGGTTGCAACACTCCTGACGATGAACTGACTAAGGCTCTCCCTCCCGTAGTAAGGCCGACCAAGCATAACCCGGGAAGTATTGTACGTATCCTTTAACCAGTTTACAGTAAAACTATGAAGAAACATTTGTATTCCAAGCACGGAACCTTATTCACGATTATGCGAGTAACGTTTTACCAGTTAGTGTGCGTAAGTTTTTTATCGGCGATGGCCTATGCCCATACTACCCCCGCTCAGGAGCTCCTGAACCGGGGCGTCACCCTGAAGCTTACGAATGTCGCTCTGAAAGAGGCCCTTTCGCAGCTGGAAAAAAGTACGCAGGTTCGCTTTGCCTACAGCAGCGATTTGATCCGGCTCAGCCAACCGGTTAGCGTGGAGGCTAACCAGGAGCGCCTGGCGTCGGTACTGGACCGACTGCTCACGCCGCTACAAATCGAGTACCGGGTCGTGAATAACCAGATACTTCTGGCCAAAGCCCGCAAAAGAACCTCCGCACAGGTACCTGAACGCGAAGAACAGCCCGGCTTCTTTGTGCAGCCCCTGGATGTGACCATTGGCGGTAAGGTAATCAGTGCCGATAACGAGCCGCTGCCCGGCGTCAGCGTGGTGATCAAGGGCACCACCCGCGGCACCACCACCGACGCCGAAGGTACCTACCAGCTCAGCGTGCCCGACCAGAACACCACGCTGGTGTTTAGCTTCGTGGGGTACATTTCGCAGGAAGTGGCCGTGGGCAACCGTACCCAGCTGAATGTCACGCTGGCGGCTGATGTTAAAGCCCTGAATGAGGTCGTGGTAGTAGGCTACGGTACCCAGAAGCGCGCGGACATTACGGGCTCGGTGTCGTCGGTTAGCGCTAAGGACATCCAGTCTATTCCCACCCCCAGCCTCGACGGAGCCTTGGCCGGAAAAATGCCGGGTGTGCACGTCTCCCAAACCACCGGTACACCGGGCGGCGGGCTTACGGTACGGGTACGCGGCACGGGCTCCATCGGAGCCGGCAACGAGCCGCTCTACGTCATCGACGGCTTCCCGGTTACGGCCAATTACAACCAGAATAATAACCCGCTCAACTCCATCAATCCCAACGACATTGAGTCCATCGAAGTACTTAAGGATGCCTCGGCTACGGCCATTTACGGTTCGCGGGGCTCCAACGGGGTGGTCATCATCACGACCAAAAGCGGGAAGTCGGGCAAGATGAAGGTGGATATCGACACCTATGCCGGGGTACAGAACGTCACCAAATACATGGACTTGATGAATGCCCGGGAGTTTGCGCAATACATCATCGACTCTCGCAACAACGCCTGGGTCGATATTGGTGGCAATCCTTCCGCCCCCAATTCACAACGAAGCGCCATATACCAGATCCTCCCCGCCTTGCAAAATCCCGAAGCCCTGGGCGAAGGTACCAACTGGCAAAAGGAAATTTTCCGAACGGCCCCCATGCAAAACCTCCAGGCGACGGTGTCGGGCGGAACGGACAACGTAAAGTACCTGGTATCGGGCAACTACTTTCGCCAGGATGGCGTCGTCATCAATTCCGATTTTGAACGCTACGCCCTCCGGATCAACCTGGAAGCCAACGCTTCCCGGCGCTTTAAGGTAGGCGTGAACCTCACCCCAGCCTACACGGTAAGTAACCCGACCCTTTCCGAAGGGCACTGGTCCAGCGGGGCCGTAGTACTTTCGGCCCTTACGCTGGCACCGCACCTACCGGTCTATGACGAAAACGGCAAGTACACCACCGGCCGCGCGCTGGGAAATGGCTTCAGTAGCATCTCTAACCCCGTGAAGCAGGCCCGAGAACGCACCGACCGCATCACCGACCTACGCTTGCTGGGCACAGTCTACGGCGAATATAAAATCCTGGACAACCTGACCTACAAGCTCCTGGTCGGGACGGATCTTTTGGCGTCGAACCGGAAGACGTACCGGCCTTCTACCCTGGGTACCGACGGGAACCCGCCGCCTACCATCCCGGTGGGAGGA
This sequence comes from Rhabdobacter roseus, assembly GCF_014202275.1. Classification (GTDB taxonomy): domain Bacteria; phylum Bacteroidota; class Bacteroidia; order Cytophagales; family Spirosomataceae; genus Rhabdobacter; species Rhabdobacter roseus. The sequence continues at coordinate 108,360 of NZ_JACHGF010000005.1, forward strand.
TATACCACGGACGACTCGTACAACTGGTTGGTCGAGCATACCTTGAACTACTCTTTTTCACGGGATAACCACCAACTAGATGCCCTGGGGGGCTTTACGGCCCAACGCGCCTACTCACATAGTTCGTCCATCTCTTCTACCAATTTCCCCAATGACCTGGTAGAAACCCTGAATGCGGGCCTGGTGACGTCGGCCTCTACCAGCGCCAGTGAGTGGTCACTGCTCTCCTACCTGGCTCGGGTCAACTATAGCTATATGAGCAAGTACCTCCTCACGGGCACAATCCGGAGAGACGGTTCCTCGCGGTTTGGTACCAATAACAAATGGGGCGTCTTTCCGTCGGTTTCGGCCGGATGGCGCATTTCGGAAGAGGCATTCCTGAAAAGTTTTACGCCTATCAGTGAGCTCAAACTGCGGGCCAGCTATGGATTCACCGGAAACAATTTTATTGGCAACTACGACCATGTAGGCCTTTTGACCACCCGAAATTACGTGTTTGGCGGCAGCGGAGGGGCGGTGGTGAATGGGATCGCTCCCAACTCCATCAGCAACCCCGATCTGAGCTGGGAAAGAAACCGGCAGCTGGATATTGGGCTGGAGCTCGGGCTCTTCCAGAACCGGGTATTCCTGGTGGCGGATTTTTACAATAAAATCACTTCCGACCTGCTCCTGAACGTACCGACGCCCTCCATTACGGGCTACACCTCGGCCCGGCAGAATATCGGCAAGGTACAGAACCAAGGCTGGGAGCTGGGCCTAACGACCCGCAACCTGAACCGGGAACTGAAATGGACTACGGACTTCAATATTTCGATCAACCGCAACAAAGTACTGGCCCTGGGGCCCAGCGGCGAGCCGATTTTCGGCAACTATGAGCTGAGCAACAGCCACATCACTGAGATCGGAAAGCCCCTGGGCAACTTCTACGGTTACGAAGTAATCGGGATCTTCCAGACCCAGGAGGAAATCGACAACAACCCCAGTTTTGCCGATTCCAGACCTGGCCATTTCCGGTTCAGGGATGTCAACGGGGACGGCGTGCTGAGCATACTTGACCGCACGATCCTGGGCAACCCGCTGCCCAATTTCATTTTTGGACTCACCAACACGCTATCCTACAAAGGATTTGACCTGAACGTCCTGATCCAGGGCGTGCAGGGCGGTGAGATCATGCACCTGGGCCGCCGGTTCTACGCCAACTACGCCGGAACGGCTAACGGCCTCAGGCACAACGCCTGGAAGTCGCCCCAGGAGCCCGGTGATGGCAAAACGCCCCGCGTCAACCGCGACCTCTCGCGCTATAGCAGCAGCAACGCCAGCGCCAATATCTCCTCGGACCACATCGAAGATGGCTCCTTCGTGAGGGTACGGAACATTTCGCTGGGTTATAACCTACCGACGGGCCTGGTCAATAAAATTTCGCTTACCAACGCCCGCGTGTACCTCAACATGGTCAACCCTATCACGTGGACTAAATACTCCGGGTATAACCCCGAGGTGAGTGTGGCCGGGGCCAATCCCCTCACGCCGGGCGTCGACTACGGCGGGTATCCCATTGCCCGAACCATCACCTTGGGACTGAACATAGGTTTATAATCCATAAAAAGCTTTATTCAAGATGAAATCATACCGTATTCTCATCCCGTTGCTACTGGTACTGCTCTCTACCGGAGGCTGCCGCCAAGGTTTTCTGGATCTGGCGCCCATATCCCAAACCAACAACGTGAATTTTTACCGCAATGCCGACGACATGCTCAATGCGGTCAATGCCGCTTATGCGTCATTGCAGTTCAATGGCTTGTACAACCAGGGCCTATACGCCGTTGGGGAGGTTCGCTCCGATAACACCGAAATTCTGGACGCCCAGAGCGGGATCGACATCACCCAAATCGATGCCTTTACGACGCTTACCATCAATGGGCTCGTCAGCTCCATCTGGAACGACCACTACCGGGGCATTCTGGCGTGCAATACCGTCATCGACCGGATCGCGCCCGTCGAAATGAATCAAACCCTCAAAGAACGCTACGTGGCCGAAGTGACTTTCCTGCGCGCCTTGATGTACTTCAACCTCGTCAGGATCTTCGGCGATGTACCCCTCGTCCTGAAAGAAACCTCCGACGTAACGGAAGGCTACTCCTACGGCCGAAATCCGGCCGCCGAGGTATACCAGCAGATCGAGCAAGACCTGCTGGCCGCCGAGCAAAAACTACCCGCTTCCTACGCGGGGGTGGAGATCGGGAGGGCTACCTCGGGAGCCGCCAAAGGGCTCCTGGCCAAAGTATACCTTACTCAAAAGAAGTGGGACCTAGCCGCGGCCAAAACCAAAGAGGTACTTGACGCCGGCCAGTATGATCTGCTGACCAACTACGCCGATATTTATCGGATCAATAATAAAAATAACCGCGAGTCGCTCTTCGAAGTACAATACAAAAAGGGTGGCTATGGCCTCGGGAGCCCTTTCAACAACCGGTTTGCTCCCCGCCTGTCGGGCGTGGTGGTCACCACCATTGGGGCCGGAGGCGGGCACAACCACCCTACCGCCGAGATGATCGCCGCCTACGAGCCGGAAGACAAACGCAAAGAACCCTCGCTGGCGCTGGGCTACACCAGCGGTAGCAGCTTTGTGGCCATTCCGTACGTAAAAAAGTACCTCGACCCGGCTCCCTTTGCCGCCAGCGACGCCGACAACAACTGGCCCGTGCTCCGCTACGCCGACGTGCTGCTGATGCGCGCCGAAGCCCTGAACGAAGTAGGCTATACGCCCAACGGCGAGGCCTTTACCCTGCTCAACCGCATCCGGACCCGCGCCGGTCTGGCGCCCAAAACCAGCGCCGAGCTCCCTACCCAGGCGGCTTTCCGGCTGGCCGTCGAAAACGAGAGACGCTTTGAGCTCGCCTTCGAAAATCACCGCTGGTTTGACCTGGTGCGCACGGGCCGTGCGCTGGAGGTGATGAACAGCAAAGGATTCAACATCCAGGCGCACCAGCTGGTACTGCCCGTTCCCCAAAACCAGATCGACATCAACCCGGACCGGATTAAACAAAATCCGGGGTACTAGCCTAAGCCATTCGTCTATTCTTTATAGCCCCCGGGGGGAGGTTTGCCCGTACCTCCCGGGGCCTTCTTTCCCTGATTTTTTCTATGAAAAAGATACTGCACTTTATTACCCTGATCGCGGTCGTGGCTACCGCTCAGGCCCAAACCAACGTCCACCCCGACGCCCGCTACGCCGAGGCGGAGGTACTTTTGCAAAAGGCCAACGGCTTCAAGGGGATCTGGTACATGAACCAACCCTCCAACGACGAGTACGTGTACAAGTACAGCGGCGGCCTGGCTACCTACCCCGCCAACCACCGGCCCTTTGCGATTTATGCCAAGGAGGTCAATAAAACCTTTTTCTGCTTCGGCGGTACCAACGACGCTAATTCTACCCTGCTGCACAACGTATCGTACTATGACCACAAAACCGGTAAAGTAGCCAACCCGGTGATTCTACTGGACAAAAAAACCACCGACGCCCACGATAACCCGGTGATTTCGCTGGACGACCAGGGCATTATCTGGATCTTCTCGACCTCCCACGGCGTGTCGCGCCCGTCGTACATTCACCGCAGCAAAAGGCCCTACGACATCAGTGAGTTCGAGACCGTGAAAGCCACCGAGCGGGTCGATGGCCAGGAGAAGCCTTTCGACAATTTCTCCTACTTTCAGGTGTATCACATCAAGGGCAAGGGCTTTCTGGCGCTTTTTACGAAGTACAACCAGTGGAGCGACCGCGTCATTGGCTACAACACCAGCGCCGATGGCGTACACTGGAATGAGTGGAAAGTACTGGCGCACATCGGGCAGGGCCACTACCAGATCAGCGCCGAGGCCGACGGCAAGGTGGGCGTGGCGTTTGATTTTCATCCCAAGGGCAAAGGCCTCAACTACCGCACCAACCTCCACTACCTCGAAACGACCGACTTCGGCCAGAGCTGGCACACGGCCACGGGCGTAACGGCCCAACTACCCCTTACGGACATCGAAAACGTGGCCGTGGTGAAAGACTTCGTCAGCGAAAAGCTGAACTGCTACCTGCTGGACATTACTTTTGATAAAAAAGGCCAGCCAGCCATTCTGGTAATTTCCAGCAAGGGCTACGAGGCGGGCCCTGGCAATAATCCGCGGCAATGGCGGCTCTTCCAGTTCAAAAACAACCAGTGGCAGAACCACGTCGTCACGACCTCCGACAGCAACTACGACATGGGCTCGATTTACGTCGAATCCGACAAGGTACTTAAGGTCATTGGCCCCACCGTGGACGGTCCGCAGGTATACAACCCCGGCGGTGAGATCACGATGTGGGCCAGTAAAGACGGTGGAAGTACCTGGAAAAAAGAAAAGCAAATGACCCAAAACAGCCCCATGAACCACTCCTACGTACGGCAACCGCGCGGCGCGCAGCCGGATTTTTACGGAATCTGGGCCGATGGGCACGGACGGAAACCTTCGGAGTCGTACCTTTACTTTACCAACCAAAAAGGCGACGTGTACCAACTACCCCGCCACGCCACCGAGGACATGATTACACCCCAACGCAAAAAATAGATTATTTCTAAACCCTTATTGCTTTTTCATGAAGTACCCTTTTTTAAAAATAAGCGCTCTTTTTCTCCTGGCCACTACCCTCAGTTTTGCGCAGGAAAGTACCTCCCGCAACAACCAGAAAGCCGACGGCTACAAGGGCATCTGGTTTACGCTGGGGCAGTTTTCGGAGTACGGCGACAAGTACTCCGGCGGCTTAGGTACCTACACGGCCAAGCACATTCCGCTCTCGATCTACGCGCCCAAGGTGAAGAAAACCTTCTTTGTGTACGGCGGTACCACCGGCGAAAAAGACCGGTACCTGCTGTGCATGATTGGGGTATACGACCACGCCAAAAAGACGGTGTCGAAGCCGACGGTCGTTTATGACAAAAAGGGCGTCGATGACCCGCACGACAACCCCAGCCTGGCCCTCGACGACGACGGGTACCTGTGGGTGTTTGTGAGTGGCCGCAATACCAGTCGGCCGGGCTTCAAGTACCGCAGCAGCAAGCCGTACGACATCGAGTCGTTTGAGCAAATTACGGAAGAAATCATGACCTACCCCCAGCCCAAGTACATTCCGGGCAAGGGCTTCCTGCATTTGTTTACCAAGTACACCGGCGTGCGGGAGCTGTACTTTGAAACCAGTCGCGACGGCGTCAGCTGGACCGAGGATAAAAAGCTGGCGGGCATGAAGCGCCCCGAAGACAAGAACAGCGGCCACTACCAGATCAGCGGCCAGCACGGCGAGAAGGTCGTTTTCTTTTTCAACTGGCACCCCAACGGCAACGTAGACCAGCGCACTAACATCTACTACCTCCAGACCACCGACATGGGCCAAACCTGGACCACCGTAGATGGCAAGAAGGTGGACATTCCCGTCACGGACGTCAACTCACCGATCTTGCTCAGGGAGTACTTTAGCCAGGGCAAAAATGTGTACATCAAAGATGTGAACTTTGACGAAAAGGGGAACCCCATCGCGCTGTACCTGGCCGGGCCCGGCCACCAGCCCGGCCCCAAAAACGGCCTGCGGGAGTGGTTTGTGATTTACTGGAACGGCTCCGCCTGGGAAAACCACCCCATCACCACCTCCGACCACAACTACGACACGGGCAGCCTCTTTGTAAAAGGAAACGAATGGATGGTCGTGGCCCCGACCGAAAATACCCCTCAACCCTGGGGCGGCGGCGGCGAGGTAGTGATGTGGAAAAGTACCGACAAGGGCAAAACCTGGACCCGTACCCGACAGCTCACCCAAAACAGCCCTCGCAACCACAACTACATCCGGCGGGTGGTGGGCGGCACCGACCCGTTCTTCTATTTCTGGACCGACGGCAACCCCGACAAGCTGAGCGAATCGCTGATGTACTTTGGGGATAGCAAGGGCCAGGTATGGCAACTACCGTACACCATGAAAAAAAATTCGGAAAAACCGAAGCGGGTCAAGTAAGTACCTGAGGCCGGTTTTGTAGTCTTACTAAAAGTACCCGTCCGGTGCCGTTCGTCCGCGAGCAGTAAGGGCAGGTACTTTTCCCCTTTTATTCCTACATCCGAAACCTACCTACCCAGGCTATGCAATTACACTTTTCCCGGCGCGATTTTGTGAAGCAAGCGGCCCTCACGGCCGGTGCGCTACCGTTTCTGTCTACCGAGGTACTGGCCCGCGAGTCGGCCACAGCGCAGGTCCCGGCAGCTATGCCCCAAATCCTGGTTTTCTCCAAGCACCTGCAATTTCTTTCGTACCCGGAGCTGGCCGATGCAACCGCCGACATGGGCTTCGACGGCATCGATCTTACCGTGCGCGGCGGCGGGCACGTCCTGCCCGAGCGCGTGGAAGACGACCTGCCCAAGGCTGTGGAGGCCATCAAGAAAGCGGGCCTGGCCCCCCTCATGATGACCACCACCGTGGAGGGCGGGCGCGACATCGACGACCGCGTGCTGAAAACCGCCGCCAGCCAGGGCATCAAGTACTACCGCATGAACTGGTACAAGTACAGCGAGACGGAGAGTCTGCCGCAAAGCCTCGAAAAGTACCGCCGCCAGGTCCGTGACCTGAGCCGCCAAAACAAAAAGCTGGGGCTGATCGGCTGCTACCAGAACCACGCGGGCATGCTGGTGGGGGCGTCGATCTGGGAGATCTGGGAAATGCTGCGCGACGCCGAAGCCAGCCACATGGGCGTGCAGTACGACATCCGCCACGCTACCGTGGAAGGGGGTACTTCCTGGCAAAACGGCCTCCGCCTGATCCACCCCAACATCCAGATTTTGGCCATCAAGGATTTCCTGTGGGAGAAAGACAGCAAGGGCGTGTATAAGGTAAAAAATGTACCCCTGGGCGAAGGCATGGTGGATTTCAAGACGTACTTTGGCTTGCTGAAAAAGTACCAGGTACAGGTACCTATCTCGCTGCACTTTGAGTACGACCTGGGCGGAGCCGAGCACGGCTCCCGCACGCCCAGCGTGGACCAAAAGGCCATTTACACGGCCATGCGCAAAGACATCAAGAAACTAAAAGAGCTCTGGCAAGAAGCCTGATGTTCTTTATTTTTTTCTTTCAAGCCCACCTTTCAAGTACCCAAGGTACCTGAAAGGTGGGCTTGAACTCCTAGTGGGTGTGACCACGCTGTGGTCGAGCGAATCAGAACCAGATTTCCCTATAAACGTGCAACGGTGCTGCCGTTGAGTACTTACCTGAGCAGCCGATTCCGGCGGAATCGCACGTTTATAGCCAAAAAGGTCGAGGTACTTAGCCTGATTCCGGCGGAATCACACACCAACATTCAGGTACCTTGTACTACTTCATTCACGATTTCTTATTTAAGCAGTAAGTAAAAAAACACGCTCCGTTTCTTAACTATATCGTAACATCCTTTGCTTTCCAGAAGTACCCTTTTAAGTTTACTTTTGGCGGTCAAAGCGTACTAACCAAGCGGTAGAGTGAGCGAACATTACGTGACCTATTCGGATGAAGACCTACTGGCGCTCATGCAGCAGCATGACGACGAGCTGGCCTTTGGAGAGCTCTACGGACGGTACTTCCGGCCGCTTTTCAACTACACTTACGCCAAAGTGAACGACGAGTTCACAACGCAGGAGATTGTCCAGGAGCTGTTTGTGAGCCTTTGGCAGCAGCGCCACCGCTACGCCGTGCAGGTGTGCCGACCCTACCTTTTTTCGATGGCCAAAAATTTGGTGATCAATTACTTCCGAAAAGAATTTACGCGGCAGCGCCACCACAGCCAGTGGGGTACTTTGCGCCCCGAGACCACCGACCCCTCCGACCAGCAGGCTCTCACCGGCGACCTCCAGCACCGCTACGAAGAAGGCCTGAAGCTGCTGCCCGAGAAGTGCCGCGAGGTTTTTGTGCTAAGCCGTCAGGGCCTCCCCCACCGCGAAATAGCCGGTACGTTGGGGATTTCGGAAAAAACCGTCGAACAGCACATTACCAAAGCGCTGCGGATACTTCGGGGGCATTTGAAAGAACATTTGCTCTACTTTCTTACTGTACTTCAACTATTTCTGTAAATTTTTCTACTCTGACTAAGGGTACCCCGCTTCCCGTGCGACTTAAGGTTCAAACAATCCTCAGCGCACCGTTCCCTTGGCATGAAGCAAGCACCCCTTTCGCCCGAATTATTACAAAAGTACCTCCTCGACGAATGTACCGCTGAGGAGCGAGACCTTGTGGAGGCCTGGTACGCCTCCCTGCAAGGTACCTCCAACTACCTAAGTACCTTGTCGGAGGCGGAGCGCAACCGCCTGCAGCAAGAAACTTTCCGGCATATCCAACACCAACTGGCTACTTCCCGTCCCCAGGTACCTGTGCTGACGCTGCTCCGCCGCCCGTGGCTGGGCGTGGCCGCCGCGCTGGTACTGGTGGCGGGGCTGCTGTGGCTCTGGCCTACGCGCCAAAGTACCCCTACCGAAGCCCGCGTAGAAGGTACCGCCCCGGCTCTTGCCGATGGCCAGGTACATTTCGTGAACGATCAGCCGCGCCCGGTGATGCACCAGCTGCCCGACGGAAGTACCCTCTGGCTGCACACGGGGGCTTCCATTACGTACCCAAGTACCTTCGCGGCCAGTCAGCGCCAGGTTTCGTTTGAGGGCGAGGGTTTTTTTGACATTACCCCTGACAAAAAGAGACCGTTCGTGATCCGGAGCGGTGAAATGACGATCGAGGTACTAGGTACCCGCTTCAACGTAAAGGCCCCGCCTGCGCAGCGTATTTTTGAGGTAGCGGTGGTGTCGGGCAGTGTGGCCGTGAGCGCCGCTGATCACCAGGCCAATCCGCAGAAAGTAGTATTGGCTCCACACCAGCAGGTGCTGTTTGAAACCAGCACGAAGCGGCTTACGCAAAGTACCCTGCCCGTGCAGGATAAAAAAGAAATTTATGAACCCGTGACGGTGACCTTTGAAGGTACCCCGCTGGACCGGGCCCTGGAGCAGCTCGACAAGCGTTTCGACGTGCGCCTGCACCTGGCCAACCCGGCCATGAAGACCTGCCAGCTCACGGCCGACTTTGAACAGCAGCCCTTACCGGCCATTTTGGAAATGCTATGCGCCTCGTTAGATGCCACCTACACGATGTCCGGCAAAACCATTTTGATCGAAGGCGCTGGCTGCGACTAATTCCTTAATCCTCATACACTATTCATGAATCACTACACGGATCTGCCCCCTTAGAAACAAAAAACCGGGAGTGTGCCACCACTCCCGATCGGGTACTGTTTACTGCTCTCAGCCAAGCCCACGTGCCACCGTGGGAAGATGAGCAGCCTTTTGTCCAATTAGCTAACCATCAGACAATCAAATTTATGAAAAAATCAGTACGTACCAAGCCGATTAACTGGCAAAAGATTATGCGCATCGGATTGCTACAATGGCTTCTGGCCGCCCTGCTGGCCAGCGCCAGCTACGCCCGGGAAAGCTCGGCTCAGTCGGTCCTGAGTAAGGATATGACGCTCAGCCTGACCAACGTTACGCTCAAAGAAGCCCTGGGGAAGATCCAGGAAAAAACCCAGGTCAAATTTGTGTACAGCAGCCGTGTGTCCCTCAACGCTCCCATTACGATCCAGGCCGAGAACCAAAAGCTATCGCGCGTGCTGGATCAGCTGCTGCTGCCCCGCGGCATCAGCTACCGCGAAATCAACAACCAGATCGTGCTGTCGCCCGCCAAGGATAAAAGTACCTCCCATATCCCGCAGCTGGAAGAAAAGCTGCGGGAATGGACGGCGCCCAAGGACATCACGGTGCGGGGCACGGTGGTCGACGGCAAAGACGCCCTGCCGGGCGTGAGCGTGGTGGTGAAAGGCACCACGACGGGTACCACCACCGACGGCAACGGCCGCTTTGAGCTGGCGGTACCCAACGCCCAGGTAGTGCTGGTGTTCAGTTTTGTGGGGTACTTGTCGCAGGAGGTGGCCGTAGGTAACCGCTCGGAGTTCAACATTACGCTCGAGGCGGACGTACGAGCCCTGGAAGAGGTCGTGGTGGTAGGCTACGGTACCCAGAAAAAAGAAAACCTGACGGGAGCGGTATCGACGATCAACGCCAAGGATATTGAAAACCGGCCGGTGTCCAACGTCGCTATGGCGCTACAGGGGCTTTCACCGGGCCTGTCGGTAACGCGCTCGTCCGGCCAGCCGGGCGACGAAGGCATTGGTATCCAGATCCGGGGGGCGACCTCGGCCAACGGAAACGTGGAGCCGCTGCTCGTGGTGGATGGCGTGACCAGCCCGGGTGTTTCTCTGCAAACCCTGAATCCCAACGATATTGAGAGCATCAGCGTACTAAAAGATGCTGCCGCCGCGGCCATCTACGGGGCTCAGGCCGCCGGGGGCGTGATCCTGGTGACTACCAAAAAAGGGAAGTCGGGCAAGACCGTTTTTGAGTACTCTTCCATTGTGGGCACCGACTGGGCCCTGAATGTACCCAAAAGAATGGAAGTATGGGAAGAGCTGGAGCATAACAACCTGGCCCGCGTCAACTCCGGCGCGGCTCCGGGGCATACGCTGGAAAAAATAGCCATTGTAAAAGAAGGCGTGATGCAGTACCGGATCAACCCCAACGACACCACCCGCTACGAGTACTTTGGCACGGAAAGCATCGTCGATCAGCTTTTACGAAAAAATACCCTCATGCATACCCACAACCTCTCGGCTCGGGGCGGAACCGATAAGTTGAATTTTTTAATCTCGCTGGGGTATTACGACAAGCAAGGGGTATTTAAGGTAGGGCCCGATAAAAATGACCGGTATAACCTCCGACTTAACCTGGGTGCCCAGCTCACCAAGCACCTTTCGCTCGATTCACGCATTACCTATACCCGACAAAACCAGGAAGCTTCGTCGGTGAACATCAACGGGAACGGGGCGCTGCTCTACAATCTTTACCGCTATTCCAGCATCAACCCGCTGCTGACTCCAGAAGGACGCTACAACACCACCACGGGCGCCACCGCCTACGCCATGATGGACGCCGGGGGGTATAACAATTACAGCCGGAATTTCTTTGACGGCGTCTTTACCGCCCGCCTCGACGTCACGAAGGGACTGAGCCTGCGGGCCGTGTACGGGGCTCAGTACCGGCGGGGCGACCGGGAGCTTTTCCGGCGTACGGTTCAAAGGTGGTACCGAACCGCCCCCGGCGATATTCTCAACACGCCCAATTCCTATACGATCTCCAAAGATTTAACCCAGAGCAACAACCTGCAATTTCTGGCCGACTACGACTTTTCGATTGCCCAACGGCACAAGTTTCACGTCCTGGCCGGCTACCAGTGGGAAGACAGCCGCGGCGAGGCCATCTCAACCGGCGTCACCAACATGGTGAGCAATGACCTGCCCGCCCTGGGCCTGGGCGACGCCACCACCAAAACCAATTCCCAGAACATCTCGACCTTTGCGTTTCAGTCCTACTTTGGCCGCTTCAACTATAACTTTGACGACCGGTACCTTCTGGAGGCTACCTTCCGCATAGACGAAAGCTCGCGCCTGGCGCCGGGCCTCCGCCGGAAATCCTTTCCTTCGCTGTCGGCCGGTTGGAACATCCACCGCGAGGCGTGGTTTACGGTACCGGTTATTTCGGAGTTAAAAGTGAGAGGCTCCTGGGGAAGGCTCGGAGCCGCGTCGGGCATTGGGCTCTATGACTACCTGGCGCTCATCAACCAGGGTGCCAACCTGGTGCTGGGCTCACCGGAGATTCGCTCTACCTATTTTTCCCAAACGGTAGTACCGTCTTCGCAGCTGTCGTGGGAAACGATCGAGACCAGCAACGGCGGATTGGATTTGGGTTTATTCAAAAATAAAATCCAGATCAGCGCCGACTACTACGTAAAGTACAACCGCAACATGCTCACGGCCCTGCAACTACCCGCCACCTTCGGCGTAGGTACCCCGCGGGTCAACAACGGCGAGCTGAAATCCTGGGGCTGGGAGACCGAGCTAAACTACCGCGACCGGATCGGCGATGATTTTACTTTTTCGCTAGGCCTCAATGTATCCGACAACCAGAACAAGCTGCTCAACTTTGCGGGCCGCAGAGTGATCAATGCTGGTACGGTATCAACCCTGGAAGGCTACCCGCTCAACTCCATTTGGGGATACCTGACCGACGGGTACTTTCAAACCAACGATGAGGTCAAAGCCTGGGCTTTCCAAAATAGCCGTACCGCCGCCGGGGATGTGCGGTACCTAGACTTAAACGGCGACAACCGCATCACCGTGGGCTCCGGCAACATGGAAGATCACGGCGACCTGGTGTACCTGGGTACTACCCAGCCCCGGCTTTTGTTTGGGGCCAATCTGGCCCTGCAATGGAAAGGCTTTGATTTCACCGCCTTCTTCCAGGGCGTAGGCAAACGGAACTTCGCCCCTACCCGCCAGGCGCTCGACCCCAACATCGCCAGTTTTTACCAGGCCCTGGCCATCCACCGCGACTACTGGACACCCGAAAACCCCAACGCCGCTTTTCCTCGTCCCTTCGTAGATGGTGCTCATAACTTTTTGACCTCCGACAAATGGGTACTTAACGGCCAGTACGTCCGGCTGAAGAACCTCCAGGTGGGTTATAACGTCCCCGCCCGCGCGCTGAATAAAATAAAGATTAGCCGGGCCCGAATCTATTTCACGGGGCAGGACATCCTTACCTTTTCCGGGCTGGGTCTATTCAAGGATCAGTTTGACCCCGAACAACGCGACGGTGTAGCCGCCGACTATCCCTTTTTTGCTACGGCGGCCGTTGGTCTGAACCTAACCTTTTAGTGGAGTTTACTTTTAGTAAAAAATACAACCAAGACACGATATGAAAATGTCATTCTATAAACTACCGGTTGTTCTCTTGCTGCTAAGCCTAGTAGCTTGTGATGTAGAACGCCTGCCGGAAACGCAAATCACCGACCCTTCCTTCTGGAAGTCAGAATCGGATATTAAATCTGCTACCAACTACCTCTACACCTTTTTGCCCGGCTTTACGAAGGAGGAAGTATGGTCTGACAATGCGTACGGTACCCAACCCGACCCGATCAGTGACGGCACCAGGCTCCCTCCCGCTACGGCTACTGATTATTCGGCCCCGTATCAACTGATCCGGGCGGCCAACAATATCCTGGAAAAAGTACCTGATGCGCCGGTAGAACAAGGCATTAAGGATCGGTACATGGCCGAAGCCCGCTTCTTCCGGGCCTTTGCCTACGTGCAACTCGTGCAGAAATACGGCAATGTACCCCTCATTTTAAAAACCCTACAAGAAAATTCACCCGAGCTAAGCCAACCCGCCAATCCGCGCCGGGAAGTCATGGGGCAAATCTATGCCGACCTGGACGTAGCGGCGGCTACCCTACCAACGCCCACGGCTTTGGGAAACGCCGGTTACGGACGAATAGCCAACACTACGGCCCTGGCCTTAAAAGCCAGGATCGCTCTGTTTGAGGGCACACGCGCCAAGTACCATCAGGATGGTGACCCTACCCTGCACCTGACCCTCGCTCTGGAAGCCGCTAAAGCCGTGATGGATAGCAAAGAGCATAGCTTGTTTGCCAGCTACTACAAATTGTTCCAGTACGCGGGAGAAGGCCGCCAAAACCGGGAGAACATTTTGGTAAAACAGTATGGGACTGATCCGGCGAATCTTGTCCTCAACCATAACTACTCGCTGGACATCTACACCGGCGCTGCCAACCCTACCAAAAGCCTGGTGGACAGCTACCTGATGAAAGACGGGCTGCCCATCACGAAGTCGCCGCTTTACCAGAAGCCCGTCGTGTCGAATGACGTGTTTAACAACCGGGACGAACGCCTGCTGGCGTCAGTGTATCAACTAGGAGAGCCGTATAACGTGGGGGCGAATTTTACCATGCAGCTCCAATACTACAAAACCGGTTTTGGGGCCAAAAAGTACTTTAACGCCAGCGACTTTGCCACCCGGCAGGCTCTGCTCGACCGGGTCCTTATTCGCTACGCCGAAGTACTGCTTACCTACGCCGAGGCTACTTTTGAACGCAACGGTACCATCTCGGACGCAGATCTGGATTTGACGATAAACCTGTTGCGTCAAAGAGGCAACGTAGCCAAGCTTTCCAACGCCTTTGTGCAGGCAAACGGCTTAGCCATGCGCGAAGAAATACGCCGGGAGCGCCGCGTTGAGCTAGCCCAGGAAAACCTACGGTACTGGGATTTGATCCGCTGGAAAACGGCCGAAGTAGAGCTTCCGAAAGCCGTCCTGGGTAATTATTACTTCAGGGATGAGTTTGGTGTTGATACGCCGGTGCAGCTAAATGCCGAGGGGCAAATTCTGGTACAAGATGCTTCGTTCCGGCGCTTTGACCCAGCCAAGGATTACCTGTGGCCTTTCCCCGTCAATGAGCTGGGGCTAAATCCGGCGTTGCAGCAAAATCCGGGTTGGAAGTAAGTCATTTCATAAAAAACAGGATGCAAAAAAATACGTGTAAGAAAGGGCTGGCCTGGTTGGCCGCCCTTTCATTTGCCTGGCTAGGCAGCCCTCTGTGCCTGGCCCAGAAGTTTGTACTGCCCATCTTGCCCGACACGCAGGGCGAAGTAAACGCGCGGCCCGAGATGCTGCACAGCCAGCTTAACTGGCTGGTTCAAAAAAGAGACTCGTTGAATTTTCCGCTGGTACTGCACGTGGGCGACATCGTCGACTATGACAACATCGGGCACTGGGAAAAGGCCGACGCCGGATTTAAAATCCTGGATAGGGCCGGTGTACCCTACGCCGTTACGCTGGGGAATCACGATACGGAGGCCGTGGGTGAAAACAGCGGCAGCGCCGCCCCCGGCAACGTAAACCAGAACCTACGAAAGACCGCGAAGTTTAACCGGTACTTTCCGGTGAGCCGGTTTCCGCTTCAGAAAGGACGGTACGAAGAAGAAAAAAGCGACAACGCCTGGTATACTTTTGAGGCCGGTGGCCTGAAGTGGCTGGTGCTGGCGCTGGAATTTTGCGCCCGCCAGGGGCCCGTAGACTGGGCCAATACGGTGGTGAGCAACCACCCCGGCCACAACGTGATCGTGCTGACGCACTACCACCTGAACCCCAACGGCGACATCAGCGAACGCAACGCCGGGTACGGAGATTTAAGCCCCGCCCAGATCCACGACCAGTTGATCACCAGGCACGCCAACATCCTGATGGTACTGAGCGGCCACGTGTGCTATACCTCCTGGCGCAACGACAAAGGCGAAAAGGGGAACCGCATTTACCAATTCCTGCAAAACTACCAAAACGAAGATTTGGGCGGCGGGTACATTCGTCTGTTGGAAGTTGACCCCGACAAAGGTACTTTATCGGCCACCATGTACTCTCCCTTTTACCACAAAGAGCGGCAGGATGCCTCCCGTATTTTCTTTTCAAACGTCAAGTTTATTAAGCCTAACTAAGGCCACCCCTTTGATTACCTTTTATGAAAAAAATAGCTTTGCTCTTTGTTCTTTGTCAGTGCTTAAGTCACATTACGTATAGCCAAAAAACGGCTACCATCAACGTAGCTACCTACAACCTGCGCTATAACACCGCCAGCGACGGCGTGAACGCCTGGCCCAACCGCAAGGAGAACGTCAAGGCGCTGGTGCAGTACCATGAGTTTGATCTCTTCGGTACGCAAGAGGCCCTGCGCGGACAGCTGGACGACGTCGCGGAACTGAAGGAGTTTGCCTTCCTGGGCAAAGGCCGCGACGACGGGCAGCAAGGCGGTGAGCACTCGGCCATTTTTTACCGGAAAGATCGTTTCAAGGTACTTGAATCCGGTGATTTCTGGCTGAGCGAAACGCCCGACGTACCCGGCAAAGGCTGGGACGCCACCTGCTGCAACCGCATCTGCTCCTGGGCCAAGTTTCAGGATCTGAACACGAAGAAACAGTTCTACTTCTTCAGCGTCCACTTTGATCACCAGGGCGTAAAAGCGCGGCAGGAGTCGGGCAAGCTGATGGTAAAAAAGATCCAGGAGATTGCCAAAAGTACCCCCGCCATCTGCGTGGGCGACTTCAACTCCACACCCGATACGGAGCAGATCAAGCACATGCAGACGCTCCTGAGCGATGCTCACCAGGTGACCAAAGTACCGCCCTACGGTCCCGAAGGTACCTTCAACGCCTTCAAGTGGGACGCCCCCCTGCGCGACCGCATCGACTACATTTTTGTGAGTCCGAAAATACAGGTGCTTAAGTATGGGGTTTTAACCGACGCCAAGGAGCAGCGCTTTCCTTCCGACCACCTGCCGGTGGTAGCCAAAATAACGCTTGACTAGTACGATCACGTGCTCAACGTGGCCGTAGGCCGGACAGATTCCCAGGCAAGGAAGTACCAGCGTAGGTACTTTGTTTCCACTTCTTTTGGGTATAAAGGGTGGACCACGCTCATCAAGCTGCACGCGACGACCAAAAAGCTGCGCACCAAAATGATCCGCGACGACGGCGAGGTAGTGGTGGGGCCGTATACGCTGAAAAGGAAATGAGGCTGGACCATTCGCCAAGTGTCTTAAGAAATAATGCGTATTTTTGGCGCATCATTCCTTCACTTTTTATGTACAACATGCAAAAAATCGTCCTGATCTGGCTGGGGGTTTTCTTCCTGGCCACCTTTCCTTCGGTAGCCCAAAAAACGGCTACCATTAACGTAGCTACCTACAACCTGCGCTATAACACCGCCAGCGACGGCGTGAACGCCTGGCCCAACCGCAAGGAGAACGTCAAGGCGCTGGTGCAGTACCACGAGCTCGACCTCTTCGGTACGCAGGAAGCCCTGCGCGGACAGCTGGACGACGTCGCGGAACTGAAGGAGTTTGCCTTCCTGGGCAAAGGCCGCGACGACGGGCAGCAAGGCGGTGAGCACTCAGCCATTTTTTACCGCAAAGACCGCTTCAAGGTACTTGAGTCCGGCGATTTCTGGCTGAGCGAAACGCCCGACGTACCCGGTAAAGGCTGGGACGCGACCTGCTGCAACCGCATCTGCTCCTGGGCCAAGTTTCAGGATTTGAATACCAAAAAACAATTCTACTTCTTCAGCGTCCACTTCGACCACCAGGGCGTGAAGGCACGACAGGAGTCGGGTAAGCTGATGGTAAAAAAGATTCAGGAGATTGCCAAAAGTACTCCCGCCATCTGCGTGGGCGACTTCAACTCCACGCCCGAAACCGAGCAGATCAAGCACATGCAGACGCTCCTGAACGATGCTCACCAGGTGACCAAAATGCCTCCCTACGGCCCCGAAGGTACCTTCAACGCCTTCAAGTGGGACGCCCCCCTGCGCGACCGCATCGACTACATTTTTGTAAGTAAAAACATCGAAGTGCAAAAGTACGCCGCCCTCACCGACGGCAAAGACCAGCGCTTCCCCTCCGACCACCTGCCGGTAGTAGCCAGGGTATTGATCAAGTAAGTTTCTAGGTTTTATAAAGTACCTCAAAATACCCCGCCCCCAGAGCCAACTACCTCTAGGGAGCGGGGTACTTTGTTGTTTATTCATTTCTCCACCAACGCAAGCCAGGCCCTGAGCACCGCCCGTAGCGCTTCTTCCTTGGCTTTTAGCTCCTCCCGGGTCCGGATCGTGACGAGCCGTCGGCCGTCGGTATAGGTACCTTCCAGCACGCCCGAGGGGTCGGGTACTTTAGCACCCGTCGGGAACACCAGCAGCACGTAGCCCCGGTGCAGGTTCAGCACCGCGATGTCGCGCTTGTACTCTTTGGGATCGAAGGGTTTCATCTCGCCCGTGTAAAAGAAGCTGGGCGAGTTCCACTTGATCTGCTCGCCGATGGCCGCGTCGGTACTGAGGATCAGCTGCCGGACGCCCTCCACAAGGTCGGCCAGCGGCGGTGGTAGCTGCTCCATAAAGTCGGCCACGGTGGTGGCGGTCGCCTTCGTTTTTGCCATGTTGATTAGCGTTTGGTTTGAATACTGGCTTCAAAGGGCGAAGCCGGTAGCTGCTCGCGGTTGTACAGATTGGCCCCCGCCGGGTTGTCGGCCCAGGCGTAGCGGACGTAGTACGGGTCAGGTACCTGGTCGCTCCACACCACCACCCGCGGGCCTTTGATTTCGGCACTCGCCCACACAAATTTTTTGTCTTTTCCGGCCACGGCAAAGTACCTCAGCGCTTGGCCATCTACCGCCCGCAGGCCGCCACCGACCTCGCTAAACGCCACCGTCAGCTTATTTCCCCGCCTCTGCACCGACGCGTAAAGCGGCCCCGAAGCCACCACCTGCCGGTCGCCATAGGCCAAGCGCCGGGCCTGCAGCGCCAGCCGCCTGCCTACGTCCTGCTTGTTGAGCGGGTGAATGTCGTTCCACTCGCCCAGGTCAATGGCCACCGCCAGGCCCGTATTGGGTGCCGAGAGCGCCGCTCGCTGCGCCTGCCGTAGCTCCGCCCAGGTACTTTCCGAGGGCTCGGGCTGCGGCTCCAGGTAGTTGGCCAGTTGCACCCCAATGAACGGCAGGTCGCTGCGCTGCCAGTGTTGCCGCCAGTCGGCGATGAGCGTCGTGAGCAGATCGGCGTAGTCGGCGGGGCGCTCGGCGTTGGACTCGCCCTGGTACCAAAGTACCCCCTTGACGGGGTAGCTCGTAAGCGGGGCAATCATGGCGTTGAAGAGGCCCAGCGGCTTCCAGCGCACAAAGGTCGGGGCCGCCAGCGGGTCCATCCGGGTACCTACCTGGTACTTCCAGGTACCTTGCAGATCCAGCGTATCCTTTCCAATAACAAGCCCGTAGGGTTTATCCGGCACGAAGCCGCCCTTTCCGGCGCTGTTGATCACCCGCACGGCAATGGTGTTTAAGCCCTCTTGCAGCAGGCCGGGGGGTACTTTGTACTTGCGGGGTGGGTACTGGTAGCTCGTCGTGCCCACGAAAGTACCGTTGATAAAGGCTGAGTCGGCATCGACGATGCGCCCCAGGAGCAGCTTGGCCGGTTGGCCCAGCGCCTGGGCGGAGATCGTCACTTGCTTCCGAAACCACACCACGCCCTGGGTACTTTCAGGTACCTGGTCGGCCCAGTAGCCCGGCAGCTGCATGGTAGGCCAGGCGGTGTCGTCCAGTTGCGGGGCCGCCCATTTGTTTTTCAGGCCCTGGTCGGTTTGGTTCAGCCGGGCGTACCACGCGTCGCTGCGCCGCTTGTCCTCCGTTTCGATTTGCCGGATCAGGTTCCGATCCTTGAAGCGCTGCGCCTCCTGGTAGTAGGTCGGGAATTTTTTGAGGGTCGCTTCGCTGATCCAGGCCTCGGCAGGCGAGCCCCCCACGGCCGCGTTGATCAGCCCGATGGGTACCTGGTACTTTTCGTAAAGCTCGTTAGCAAAAAAGTACCCCACCGCGCCAAACCTCAGGATATGCTCCGGGGTGGCGGGTCGCCATTCGCCCGCAGGAAAATCGGCTTCGGGTTTTTCGAAATTATACCGATCAGGTACCTCAAACTGCCGGATGTTCGGGTTGTTAATTCTAGCGATCAGCGCCGCGTAGGTATCTTCCACCCGGCTCATGGGAATCTCCATGTTGGACTGCCCGCTGCACAGCCACACATCGCCAAAAAGTACGTCGCGAAGCTGGATTTGGTTGCTGCCCGTAAACGTGAGGTCGTAGGGCCCGCCCGCGGGCTGCGGCGGTAGAGGTACCTGCCATTTCCCGGCCTGGTCGGTTACGGTGCGGTATTGCTTTTGGTTAAAATCCACCACTACTTGTTCGCCCGGCGAAGCCCAACCCCAGAGGGTAATGGGTACTTCGCGCTGCAACACCGCGCCGTGGCTCATGAGCCGGGGTAGTTTGATCTGCGAATAGGTAGCCGCGCTAAGCAAAGAGGCGACGACCAGCAGCAAAATTCTTTTCATCCAGGTTGTAGGTTGCTATCAATATCCTACCAAGATAGCCACTCGACCGCTAGATTTCCAAGGGAAAAGGGTTATTTATACAGCACAAAAAACGGCGGCATCAAGCCGGAAGTACCCGCTTGGTGCCGCTAAAAATAGTTCCGAACCAGGTACCTTTAAAGCGCAAACGAATCGGCCAAAGTACCCTTCACGCCGGGGCGGCAGCGGAACAAACTACCTGTCAGGGGGTACTTTTCGAGCTGTTCGTCGCTGACGCCGTCGCGGGCGGTGGTGATGTACAAAGTACCCAAGTCGGCGTCGCCGAAGGCGCAGGACGTGACATTCACGGCGGGTACTTCTACCTCGGCCAGTAGTTGGCCGGTTTGGGGGTCGTAGCAACCTACCCGCTGGCCGTCCCAAAAGCCAATCCAGAGCTTGCCTTCGGCGTCGATGCACATGCCGTCGGGCGAGCCGCCTTCCTCGGGCTTCACCACCACGCGCTCGTTCGTCAAAGTACCTTTTTCGGAGTCATAGTCAAAAGCCCGCACGCACGACTCCGACGTCTCGATGAAGTACATCGTACGGCCGTCGGTGGTCCAGGCCATGCCGTTGGGGATGGTGCAGTGGTCGCGCACGAGGCGGAGTTGCAGCGCCCCGTCAAGGCAGTACAGTGCTCCGGCTTTATCTTCGCTCTCGGTGCTCATGGTACCTACCCACAAGCGGCCGTCGGGTGCGCACTTGCCGTCGTTGCAGCGGTTGGCAGGTTTGTCTTTTTCTACGTCTACGAGCGCCGTGAGGGCTTCTGTGGCCGGGTCGAAGCTGGCGATTTCGCCCTGCAAGGCCACCACCAAGGTACCTGGCTGCGCGCCAGGTACCAGCGCGCTCACTTTTTTGGGGAGCTTCCAGTGCTGGTGCGTTTGGCGCTCGGGGTCGTACTGATGTACCTTTTGTTGTTCAATATCCACCCAGTATAGCTTCTGCTCTTCCGGGTGCCACAGGGGGCCTTCGCCCAGGGTTGCCTCCAGCTCGAGCGCTACTTCCGCTTGGTACTTCTTCATGTTGATGAGTTATGTTGATGAATTGTTTTCTCCGTAGTATATACTTTCTGCGGGCCGAAAAGTTTAGCGGGGGTACTTTGCAAACCACCCGTTGCAACTGGCGGGAGCGGGGTACTAAAAACCATCAGTTACAAACTGGCGGTAACGGAAGTACCCTCCAGAGCCTTTTCTCATGGAGGGTACTTGAGATCAACTCCCTGGTTTTCAAGAGAAAATCACTCTTTATTTTTTCGCTTAATGGAATAAATACCATTTTGCTGATGCCACTCCTTCAGTTCCGCTTTTGGGTATCCTATACGGAAATCTATATACGACGTATCGACATCGGCCGTTTCCATTTTATAGCCCGAGGTAGAGCCGTACATATTCATGTGCACGAACAAGGTATCTTCCTGAACGTCAACTACCCGGAAACCCATAAATTCGGCTTGTCCCGTTGGTTTAAAAACATACACGTCTCCTACCTCTGGATGCTCCAGGTACTCAGACTTCTCGGCTCTTACATCATTACTACTAATTATAGAATGGAAGAAAACAATGAATAAAAGAGGAAAACCCATGTAGTAGGTAAGGGGGATTTTAACTTCACTTTTTAGAGTATTATAGAGCCCATATATTTCTTCGTTGGTTTTCTTTACTTCCTCAGTATATCCACAATGAGAACACAGCACCGCTCCCGTGCGTCCCATCGAAAAAAAGGGAATCCAGAATAAGTGGGCGTAGCTCGTAAATACGGATAGTGCAAGGGTATTCTTCTGCTCACAGTTTGGGCATGGAGCATTTAATTGCCAAGCTTTTTTAAACTTGGTTCTTCTTCCGCGAATAAGAAACATGGTGTAAGTGATTAGTTAGAAGAGGGATGAAATAAGAGATGAAATAAGCCAATACCCTATGAGTACCGGCCCGATGTAGAGGGTCCAGGGAAGCTTGGCCCGGTCCCTGTAATTGTTGAGCTCGGCGCGGTATTGGTCGTCAAAGGCTGCTTCCTGTAGAAAATGCTTACAGCTCTGGCACTGCGAGTAGAAGCTTTTTCCTAATGGAAATACTTTTAAGAAGCCGAAGTAGGAATAGGAATAATAGTAGTAGAAATTCAATTTCCTTGGGCTGTGGCAATACTTGCAATCAATATCATAAGACGTAGCTAAGTATTCGGGGTCAGCGTCTTTAATTCCAATCATAAAGAGGTTAATAATTAATGGAGGGTTAAATAGCACTATTCAGACGAATACCTATCTGAGCAATAAAATAATACTTTACATTTCATGGAAAATGCAACCGAAATGGCACCGATGTATTACTTAGCTCAAGCTAGGTATAGAGTAGAAGGCGTAGTACATCCACCAATCATTCATACTAAGAGAAATGATAAAATTGATTTGGAAAACTACAATACGTAAAAAGTGCAATCTTCTATTAGACCCCTTAAAAAGGAATCAAAGATTTTATTGATACTGACCGGAAAGTTGAATTTGATTCAATGCCGAAAGATACTAGCACAGCTATCATTAAATCAAATTTTATGCTCTATTTTTTTAAAATATAAAACCAAGCCAGTTACAAAACGGACACAAACGGAGCAAAGTATACTTTGCTTTTTGAATTAATAAAAAGCATGGGATAACCACCTTGAAAGCTGAAGTCCCTACCTACGAATGGCCGAAAAATACCAGGATTGAAAAAAAATAAAGTACCCCACGCTTGGGATTAGTGAATACGTTTATAAAGTACCTTGTAGAATTTCCCTGCTATAAAATTCAGAAGCGTTTACAACTAACTTACGGGTCAATAACGCGCCTTCGGGGCCGCGTAGCGGTCGAATGTTTGTAGGTCGCTGCGATGGAGAAAAGTGCCCCGCGTGCCTTTCATACCTTTGCTCATTACGTTATCTGATTAGCTTTTACCGAATTATCTTTGGCAACTATTTAGCTAAGTGGTAGGGGATGGATAAAAACAGCAGTGCCGTAGGTGCCTGACACCGTTGCCTATGTGTGTTCCCATCCCCCTGCTTTAACCGCATCGGCGGCCCGGCAACACCGGACAGTTTGTTAGGCCTCGAGCCTGTGTGCATGATGAAGGTGCGGTTAAAGCTCACTTAGCCCTAAACTCTACAACAATGATAACAAATTACATCGGAATCGATATTGCCGCCCGCTCCTTTGTTTCAGCTCGGCCCACGCCTACTGCCAGCTATCAGATCCAACGGTGGGACTATCAGACGCCCCAGCAGATTGCTCGATTCATCGAAAGTCTGAATCCTCAGACCGATCAGTGTGTATTGGAAGCCACCGGTAACTACCACCTGCGGTTGACCTATGCGCTGCTCGAAGCAGGCATTTCGGTTTCGGTCGTCAATCCACTGTCGGTCAAGCGCTATGGTCAGATGCTAGCGTCCATCACCAAAACGGATCAGCGCGATGCGGTTTTGTTGGCTCGGTACGGTCAGCAACAACGTCCGGCACCCTACCGACAACCCGATCAACATTTGCAGTACTTGCGCCAACGGCGGATGGTACTCAGCCAGTTGCAACAACAACGGCAGGCCTTGGCTAACCAGCAACATGCCCTGTGTGTCCATCCCCAACCTGATGCTTTTAGTCAGCAAATCCTCGACCAACAGCTAGTTTATATCGAGCAGGCAATTGCCGATTTACAAGCTCAGATTAACCAACTAGTTGCCGATCACTACCAGCAGTCTCGCCAGCTACTAGCCTCCATACCGGGCTTCGGAACCGTTAGCACGGCCGTTTTTCTGGAGGCCTTAGCGGGTTTTGAGGGTTGGCAACAGCCTGGCGCAAGTAAAGCCTTTGTGAAATATATAGGTCTGGCTCCCACGCTCCACCAATCGGGTCGTTCGGTCCGAGGTGGAAGCCACATCAATCGTTCGGCGGTGCCCTGGTTGCGGCAGAAGTTGTGGTTACCGGCCTGTACATTAGCCATGAGGCTCAAAACCGACACAGTCTTTCAACGCTTGTACATACGCTTACGACAGGGGGGGGAATCCTTCAAAGAAGCCATCATTGCCGTTATGCACAAATGGGTTCGGGTAGCCTTAGCCGTTTTACAATCGGGAAAACCATTCGATCCTGGATTAAACTTGACAACCGAAGAAAATTTGGCCAATGCCTTGTGAAATTTGACAGTTCATAGGTACGTAACCAGCGTTGGGGTTGCGTACCTAAAGGCACGCTGACGGATTTGGGTGGCCCTTTTAGCTATAAACATCGTGTGCCTATGAACTGATTCGGCTCATCATTAGGGATGCGTGAATGAGCTCTAAACGCTCTCCCGCCGCGCATGATTGTACAGAGCACTTTAAGAAAATAGTTACTGACTTACTCCCTCATCAATAAGCGAGGGGTACTTTTACTCTCTGACTACTTCCTACCAGCCCCACGGTACTGATAAGCCTTCAGCGGCTGCTGATTCACGCCAAAGAGCAGCGTGGTACCGATGGGCAGTACGCTCCGGACGTCGCCCGTGAGCCGGAAGCCCGACTGCTGCTGCGGCACGTAGGTGAAGCCGCCGCGCCCGTCGCCGCGCAGAAGTACCCCGTGGTTGGCGTCGAACTTACCCAGCCGCAGCCGTCCCCGGCTGATGTTGCCGCAGAGGAGCAGGTCCTGGTGGCCGTCCTGGTCGTAGTCCAGCGCCGTGATGGTAAACACCGGCGACAGCTGCGCTTCAAGGGGCAGTGGGCTAAGCTGAAACTTCCCGGCGGGGGTACTTAGGAAGCAGGCCGTCTGGAGGTAGTTGGCTTCCAGGCGCTGGGCGCTTTCGAGCTCCGTGGCCGAAAATAGCTCATCCAGGGTTACGTCGGCGTAGCTTTTGTAGTTGGGGTAGCGCGCGCCCATGCCGCTCATTTGGCTCACGAGCTCGTCGCGGGTGAGGTAGGGGTAGTTTTTGCCCTGGATGTAAAAACTCAGGATGGGATCGAGGGTGCCGTTTTTGTCAAAATCCTTGTAGTGCAGCGAGGCGGGTTGCTGGTCGCTGGCTTTCACCTGGGAGTTGAGGCCCTGGTTTCCTACTACCAGGTCGGGTTTGCCGTCGCCGTTGAGGTCTTGTACCAGGAGCCGGTTCCACCAGCCGCGGTAGGGCTTGTCGAAGTAGTCGGTGGTTTTATCCGCTAATTTTTTTCCTTCGTTGATCAGCACCGTCACGGGCATCCACTCACCCACCAGGACGAGGTCCGGCTTTTGGTCGTTATTCAAATCCACCGCCGCCGCATCCGTCACCAGGCCGATCTGCTGTAGCTCGGGAGCCAGGGTACTTGTCTGGTCGCGGAAGTGCCCCTGGCCGTCGTTGACGAGCAGGTAGCTGCGGGGTACTTCGGGGTACTTGCCCGGCACTACGCGTCCGCCCACAAAAAGATCCGGCCGGCCATCGCCGGTGAAATCGGCAGCGCACACGGCTCCAGTACTGGTGAGGAAGGCGGGGAGGGCGTTGGTAGTGAGCGTAAAAGTACCCTGGCCGTCGTTGAGGTAGAGGCGGTCTTGCAGGCGCGCGTCCTCCGGCGCGAAATCGGCGTAGCCGCCGTGGCCTACGTAGAGGTCCAGGGTACCGTCGCCGTTGGCGTCAAAAAACACCGCCGCGGTAGTTTGGCTGGCTTTATCGGCCTCAAACGCGGGGGTACTTTTAAGTACGAATCGTCCGTCTTTTTGCTGCAGGTACAGCCCGTTGGCCTGGCCTTTGGCTCCGCCTACCAATACATCGTCCAGGCCATCGCCGTTGACGTCGCCCTTGGCCAGGACCGGCCCCGCAAACGACAACGGATTGACCAATAAAGGTTGCCGGTAAAAATCATTGAGCACCGGCGTAGCCTCCGTATGGGCAATGGGCGCCTTTACTTCCTGGTACAGTGCCGGTACCGGGCCGGGACGACGGTAGGGCTCGGTGGCGTCTTTTTCGGATAGCGTAAGTACCTGGTCGGCTTGGACGTTGCGAAGTACCTGCTGCCGCTCGCCACCGGTGCGGCGGGTACCTGGCCACACGATCCGGAGCGAGTCGATGGTCGTTTTTTCACCCAGCCCAAAGTGCAGCACCGGCGACACGCTCGACTGGTACCCGCGCGTAGGTACCTGCTCCAGGTACTGCTGCGCGCCACCGCTGTAGAGCGTCAGCTGCGCGCCAATCCCTTGCGTGTTGGGGGCGGTACCTTGGGTTTTTACTTTGAGGTAGTGGTGTTTGTGACGCTGATCCGTTTCATTTTTAAAAATAAAGGCGGGTTTATTGACATTGTTGATCACCAGGTCCAGGTCGCCGTCGTTGTCCAGGTCGGCGTAGATCGCACCGTTGCTGTGCGAGGCCGTATCGAGCCCCCAGGCGCGGGTCACGTTCGTAAACGTTAAGTCACGGCCGTTGGCAAAGGCGTAGTTGGTGAGGTTGGAGGAAGGAATCTGATACACAAGCTCCAGCACGTCGCTCCGCTGAATTCCCTGCTGCTTGTTCTGGATGAAATCGCTCATGTACTTCAGGAAGTCCATGTTGGTGTAGTCGCGCAGGTACCCGTTGGTGATGTAGAGATCCTTCCAGCCGTTGTTGTCGAAGTCGGCCAATAGCGCCGACCAGCTCCAGTCGGTATTGGATACGCCCGCCAGTTGGCCTACTTCCCGGAAGCCGCCGTTGCCGTCGTTGATATGCAGCATGTTGCGCATGTACTGGTAGTTGAAGCCCAGCCGCACGTTCAGGTTAAATTTCTCGTAATTGTCAGGGGCCATGAGCAGCTTCTGGCGGCGGTTGCTTTCGGGCAGCATATCCAGCGAAAAAATGTCGGGCCGGGCGTCGTTGTTGACGTCGGCCAGGTCGCTGCCCATCGAAAAGTGCGACGTATGCCCCAGGCTCGTGGCGGCCTGGTCGGTGAAGGTACCGTTGCGGTTGTTGATGTAGAGGTAGTCAGCTACCTGGTAGTCGTTGGAGACGTAGAGGTCCGGCCAGCCGTCGCCGTTGACATCCGACACCCCCGCCCCCAGCCCGTACGACAAGGCCGAGCTTTGAATGCCCGCTTCGCGGGTTATGTCTTTAAAAGTACCTCCGTCGTTGCGGTAGAGCCGCGAGCCGTTCATCGGGTCGTCCTGCCGGAGCATTTCGGCCGTTCCCAGCTCGTTCAGAACGGGCAGCGACTTGGGGTTGTGGTTGAGCAGAAATACGTCCAGATCACCGTCTTTGTCGTAGTCGAAAAAGGTAGCCTGGGTGCTGGTGGCTTCGCTGGCCAGGCCGTACTGCTCGGCCTGCTCCAGAAAGCGGGGAACGCCCTGGGCGTCGGGCCCCTGGTTAATGAACAGTTCATTTTTTCGTTTTTCGGGCGGGTAGTTACCTGAGTAGCAAAGATAAATATCCAGCAGACCGTCGCCGTTGACGTCCGCCATCGTGACGCCCGTTTTCCAGCCCGCTTCGCGCCCGGCCACCCCGGCTTGCGCGGTGACGTCGTCAAATTGCAAACTACCCCGGTTGAGGTAGAGCTGGTTAGGCACCATGTTGGCCGAGAAGTAGAGGTCTTCCAGGCCGTCGCCGTTAAGGTCGCCCACGGCTACGCCACCGCCATTGTAGAAATACTCATACATGAGTACGTTGGCGTTGAGGCCTTCGGTGAGCGTATTTTCAAAGGAAACGCGCGTTTGCTCCGGGGACATCAGCGTAAAAAGCGGAGGTACCTGGGAGGTACTTTCTGCTTCGTCCGAAGTCGATTTTTGACAACTAGCCAGCGCTACCATTGCCCCCAGCGCCAGGAGGTACCTTAAGCATTTCATACACGAGAGAGGAAGCAAAGTACCTTATGCCGGTGGGGTACTTTGGTAGGGTTAAAAATACAAAAAGAAACTATGCCGCCCCGGAGGCCAGCATAGTTTCTTTGATTACTAAACTCAGGGTACTTAGTAGCCCGGATTCTGGACCAGATTTTTGTTCCGGTTCATTTCGTCGCGGTGAATGGGCATAAAGTATACCTTATCGGCCCAGGCCCGGTTTTCCTTACCAGGGTCTATTTCAAAAACGGTATAAGAGTAGTTGTAGCTATTCTTATCGTAGCGATACACACTCACCGATGCGCCCGGCTTCAGGGTACCCACGATGTTGATGCCGTTGGCCTTCCGGTTTAGGGTAGTGGGGGCAATCATCCAGCGACGGACGTCGTAGTAGCGTTGCTCCTCAAAGGCCATCTCAATCCGTTTTTCCTGACGGAAGCGTTCTTTCAGCGCCGCCCCAGACTCCGTGATGGCGGGCATACCGGCCCGGAAGCGGATCTTGTTCAGCCAGGCGCGGGCTTCCGCATCCTGCCCCAGCTCAATGCTGGCCTCGATGTAGTTAAACACGATCTCGGTGTAGCGAATCATGGGCCAGGGTACTTCCTGCCAGGTGTTCTGGTCTACGATAGCCGGGTTGGGATCGATAAACTTCCGTACGTAGTAGCCGGTGTAGCTTCCGTTCCAGTCTTCGATGGGGCTGCTGCGGGTATCAAGGCCAAAGTGCGTGGTTTTGGTACCCGAAGCACTTCCTACTTCGTAGCGTCCGGTCTGGATTTGGCCGAGCGGATCGCGGGGGGCGTTGGCCGAGCTGCGGGGCTTCCACTGCGTGCCGTCGTACATGATGGAAGCATAGAAACGAGGGTCGCGGTTTTCGTAAGGTGCCTGCGCCTGCGCGGGGTTGCTCCAGGAGAACTTCGTACCATCCATCATTTCGTAGTCATCTACCAGCAGCTGTACTGGCGTGTTACCCGCCCAGTTGTTGTAGCCGTTAGGACCATTGTAAAGTCCCTGACGGCCGCCGTTCTCCTGCTTCAGGTTAATGAAGTAGCGGGCCAGGATCAGCTCGTTCTGTCCGCCGTTTCTGGACAGGGAGTTGTTCATGTAGTTGGTAGTACCCTGCTGCGCGCTCACGGGCTCCGTGAGGTTCATCAGGTTGCCCGAGGCCATATCCAGTACCGCTTTGGAAGCGTCCCTGGCTTTTTGCCAGCGCTCCGTGCGGTTACCGCTGAGATACCCTACTAGCTCCGGTTTTGTGTACGAAGCAATCACACTCGACTTCGCTTTGGCCGTAGGGTTGTCATAAAGGTCGCTGGCTGCGTAGGTCAGCATCCTTGATTTCAACGCCAAGGCAGCCGTTTTGGTAGCCCGTCCGGCGGCCATTGAGCGGCCATCCAGTAAGGCGGCGGCCTCATCCAGATCCTTCACAACGAAGTTTACGGTTTGCTCCCAAGTACCTCTCGGGGTCATATAATCTTCCTCGCCCAGTTCAAAAGGACGATCGATCAAAGGTATTCCGCCGTAGTTACGCGCCAATTGGTGGTAGTAATAAGCCCGCAGAAACTTAGCTTCTCCCTTGAGACGATCCACGATGCCGCCCGTGTTAGGAAACTGCGCATTTTCAAGCTTTTGCAGGGCCAGGTTGGCCGCCCGGATGCGCAGGTACATTTGCTGCCAGGTACGGGTACCGCTGATCCAGCCAATATCGGCGGGGTTGGTCCGTCCTTCCGTCACCGTGGTAATACCCCGGCCGGGGTGCGTAAAGAGAGCCTCGTCGGTCAGAGAAGCCAGCATTTGCTCCTCGAAACCACCCATTTGAAAGCCCGCGTAGATTTCCGTCACAAAGGCTTCGGCGAGGGGGGCATCAGACCACACCGCATTTTCCGAAAGCTCGTTCAGCGGCTGCGTGTTCACAAAATCATCGCTACAGCTAGTCGTGATAAGCAGGGATGCTACGCACGCTAAACCTACTAATTTATATCTTTTCATAGTCTTTTCAATTTACAGAATTAGAATGCAGCCGTTAAACCCACGTTGATGATCTTCTGCTGAGGGTAGTAGTAGCCCGTTGCGTTGGCAGCCTCAGGATCGAACGCTTTCATTTCACTGACCGTGAACAAGTTCATGCCGTTGAAGTAGAACCGTAGGTTGCTCATGCCAATTTTACTAATGATCGAAGTAGGCAGCGTATAGCCCACCTCCAGGTTTTTCAGACGAACGTAATCCGTACTGCGCAGCCAGTAGGTGTTATTTCCGGAGAAATACTGGTCACTCCGGTTGGCGATGCGGGGGTGTACGCTGCTGGGGTTTTCGATGGTCCAGCGGTTTTCGTACACTTCCAGCAGGTAGTTTCCTATGTTCCCAGATTCACCCGTACTGATGTACTGTTGAGCACCCGCCGCGCCCTGAATCAGCACCGTCAGGTCGATATTTTTGTAGCTTCCGCCCAGGTTGATTCCGCCCGTGAAGAGAGGAATGTTGGTCCGGTTGTTCCGTATCATATCATCCGGTGTAATCTTCCCGTCGGGTACATTCGTAGGATTTCCGTTGGCATCGCGCCCACCAATGTCCTTGTACTTCATATCGCCGGGGCGCAGGGTGTTCACGATCGCCGAGTAGTTGATGGTGTTGGCGTCGATCTCAGCCTGGTCTTTGAATACCCCGTCGTAGAGGTACATCTGGTACGTAAACATGGGTTTACCCGTGGTACGTTGCCAATCCGGGGCACCGGGTGCTTCGTCCCAGAACAGAATTTTATTCTGAGCATAGCCCCCATTAATGCTGACGTTGTACTTGAAGTCGTTGATCTGGTTGCGGTAGCCTATGTTAAATTCCCACCCTTTGTTGGACACCTCACCAATATTTTGGCGGGGAAGTGTTAAGCCGGTACTTTGGGGAACGGAGGCATTTTTCGTCCAAAGGATGTTCGTACGCTTGTTCCAGAAGGCATCTAGTTCAAAGAACAAGTCGCCGTTAAACAATTGTCCTTCCATTCCAATGTTGGAATTGGTAGCCACCTCCCAGGTAATGCTCCGGTTCGGGATGCGGGCCTCAAACAGGGTTTTCACCTCCTGGTTTCCAATGATGTGGGACCGGAAACCGTAAGTTGACAAGTACTGGTAACGATCGATTTGGTCATTACCCAGCTGTCCGATCGACCCCCTTACCTTCAGGAAGTTGACGGTAGGGATATTGTTTTTCCAGAAGCCTTCCTCCGAAACAACCCATCCCGCCATGACGCCTGGGAAGAATCCGTAGCGCGTCTCTTGGGGGAAAATATCCGAACCATCGTACCGCCACAGGAACTCCGCAATGTACTTCTCTTTGTAGTTGTACCCTACCCGACCGAAGTAGTTGATACGGGCAATTTCAAAAGCCCCCCCGTTGTTGTTCCGCTGCAAATCACCCCCCGCAAACATTTGATCCAGGGTCGTCGAGAGGAAGAAGCGGCGGTAAGCTGAGAAGTTATCTCCTTCGATGGTCTCGCGGTTGGTACCGGCCAACAGATTCAGAGTATGGTCACCAAAGGTTTTGTCGTAGGAAAGTACCCCTCCCAGCAAGATATTTAGTTGGTTGTTATTTCCCAGGTTCAGGTTAGGATCGGCCGGGCCGCGTCGGCTCGCTACCAGTACGGGCGTTACGCCATCGGCTTCGAAGCCACTTCCGCGCTGGTAGAGCGTCCAGGGTATCTCCCAGCGCTTGGTATTACGGCTCAGGTAGTCAATGGCCGCCGTACCCGTAAACTTAAGACCATCTACGCCCGGAACCTTAATTTCCAGCGTTCCGTTGGTTTGCAGGTAGTTGCGCGTATCGCGGTCGTACCCGCTCAAATCCGTCGTGATCACCACCGGGTTCTCTCCGTTTTCGATGTCCGGACCAGGCCGTCCGTCGGGCCAATAGGCCTGCTCCTGCGGCTTGCCCCGCATCAGCATCCGGAAGATCGTTTCGGCCGACTTGGTCGGGAAACCCCGGCCTTCCTGCCGACCCACCACGCCCAAATTGACGTTAACGTACTTGTTTACTTTCGCATCCAGGTTCAGGCGCAGGTCGTACTGCTTGTAGCCCGTAGCGGAGTTGATGTAGTAGGCATCCTGGTTCTGGTAGCCCAGCGAGGCCAGGTAGCGCACAGCTTCGGTTCCGCCGTTTAGCTGTACGTTATGACGTACCTGCGGCGAGTTTCTCTTTAGCGTAGCCCCAAACCAATCCGTATCCGGGTGGCCCCAGGGATCGGAGCCATCCTGGTACTTACGAATGGCGTCCGGTGAGAAAGGTGCGTTACGTACGGTGCCGTTGGGCCGCGTGAATGAACCCGTCGTTTTGTACGCCTGGTTGGCGGCGGCCCACTCCGATACGGGTAGTTCGTAAATGTGCAGGTCGTTCAACATGCTGGTGTACTGAGCCGCATTGGCTACCTTAGGAATGACTGTGGGGTTCGACCAGCCCTGATTGAGCGAATAGGAAAGTTCGGGCTTGCCGGTTTTCCCTTTTTTGGTCGTGATCAGAATAACCCCGTTGGCTGCGCGCGATCCGTAAATAGCCGCGGCGGCATCTTTCAGAACCGAGATACTCTCGATGTCGGCCGGGTTGATCCGGTCGAGCCCACCGGCCCGGTTAGGAATTCCGTCCACAACAATGAGAGCACCGTTGTTATTGAGGGTATTAGCACCCCGTATCCGGATCGTCGAGCCATCGTAGCCCGGCTCACCGCTTCGGTTTACGGCCGTAACGCCCGGTAGGCGTCCCGCCAGGGAGTTAGAAAGGTTCAGGGCGGGCGATTTTACCAGGTCTTCTCCTTTTACTGACACAACCGAGCCCGTGATCGTTTCCTTCTTCTGAGTACCGTACCCTACCACAATCACCTCACCGAGGGATTTGATATCGGTACTTAAAGTAACATTAACGGTAGAACGATTATCAACATTCACTTCCTGGGTTAGGTATCCAATGAATGAAAACACCAACGTAGCACCCGGGCTGGCCGTCACGGAGTACTTCCCGTCTCCGTCCGTAACGGTACCCACCGTGGTAGATTTAACGACCACACTCACGCCCGGCAGCGCTTGCCCCTGCTCGTCGGTGATCGTTCCTTTTACAGATACGCTTTGCGCCATTACGCCCAGGGCCGAAGCCAGGAATAAACAAAGCGCGTACATACACCTCCTCATGATGAGATGTGTCCTTTGCGTAGAAAATTTCATACGATTGACATAAGTTGAATGATACAAAAAATAGATTAATTAAAGGGCAAAGAGGCAACAGAGAATCAAAGCCATAGGCTATGAAACCAGCGTAGATCAGACTGCTATCCGGAAGCCGGACGGCCTGGCAAGAAGAAAAAAGTAAAGTAGTTTTCTATTGCATAGAGTAATGGGTTTACAAAAAATTCAAAGTACAATTTTACAACCATAAAGTGCCATAATCTTTCCGGCTATTGATTACTTATGACTGTTTTTTGATATTTTTGGTAAAATAGTAAGAACAATTTAAGTAAAATAAAGCCAATTAGGCACTTGCAGTGTGGAGGAACTCTAAAGAAGGGAGGATATGAGACCGGAGCGGATTCGTCAAGAATTGCCCTACTTTTATTCTTAAGCCAAATCTATTTAGTATTTACCATACATTTTATAAAAAACTTTAAATAATAAAGAATCTACTTATCTATTACGGATACATGGGTCATAAAAAATCCCACTAGCACACGCGTTAGTGGGATTTTTTATGACCTAAGCTAAATGTAAAGCAGGAGGCATTCCAAAGCAGGTTAGGTACGACCTACTGCTTCTTATCCTTGGCGGGTACTTCGGGCGTGGGAGGTACTTCGCCCGCTTTTAAGAAAGCCGCAACGGCCGTCTCGTCCAGCCCGTTGATGATCTCCAGGTTAGGCCGCGCCTTGCGAAGCGCCACAATGCCGCTATCCGATACCGCTGACTGCCATATATAAACGCTTTTCAGGCCTTTCAGGGCGGCCAGCTCTTTCAGCCCGGCGTCGGTCACTTTGGTACCGATGAGGTTGAGGTACTCCAGGTAGGATAAGTTGGTCAGTTTTTTCAGGCCTGCATCCGTGATGGCCGTATGCTCTAAGTGTAATTTATTGAGATTTTTAAGCTTGGCTACTTCCGCCATGGCGGCGTCGGTGACCTGGGTACGGCCTAGCTTCAGCCATACGACCTGCTCCGACAGCGGGGCCAGCAAGGCCACCTGCCCATCGGCCAACGATGGCGCGTTGACGGCGCTCACCTCCACCAGGTTTTGTCCCTGGGCCAAAGGCATCACGAGCAGGTTCACTTTTTTCAACGACTCCACCGCCTTGGCGTCGGGCGCAGGTACCTGTAGGCTCAGCACCGCCGACTGGCTGCCCTCCGTCGACTCCGGCTCCTGCCCACCCTTGCTCAAAGTAGCCAACGCGGGCTTTATGGCCTCATTGACTTGGAGCTCGGCCACTTTTTTATCGGCGGGTGCGCCCTGGTCAATCCACCAGCTTAGCAAGTCAATCTGCGCGTTGGTCAGCTGCGTTTTGCCTTTGGGGGGCATGTGCTTGTCGTCTTCCAGCGGCAGCAGGCAGCGCTTGACCAGCTCGCTCTCAGCGCCTTTCCCAACCACAAATACGGCCCCATTTTCGCCTCCCTTCATCAACTTGTCCAGGCCATCCATGCGCAGGCCTCCCTTTTGTTTGGAGGCATTGTGGCACTGCACGCACCGGACGTTCAGGATCGGCTGCACGATGTCCTGGTACACCAGTGCCTGCTCTACGTTGGCGATGGGTTTTAGCTCGGTGATCTCCTCGGCTCGGGGCGGCAGCCCCGCCAGCCCCCGGAAAGGCTCCGGCGTGTACTGCGTCAGGTACCCGTCGCCGTGGGTAAGCGAGCCGCCCTTGTGCCCCGCCAGCATGGTAAGCAACGTAGCAATGCCCAGCGCCGGTACGTAAAAGAGCGGCCCGAAAGGTACTTTGTCGGCAAAGCGCTCGGACTTGACCAGCCAGGCTACCCAGGCCAGAATCGCCACCCAAATACCCTGCCACTTGTGGTCATTGAGGAGCTGCTCTTCGTAGCCGCCGCCCAGCGAAAGCAGGTAGCCCGCTACGCAGGCCAACGTAGCCCCCAGCGCCGACCACAGCAATACGAAGGCAATGGTGGAATCACTGACGGCGATTTTACCACTCCGTCGCCCCATTTCGAGCAGAGCAGCCAGCAATAGAAAACCAATGGGTAAATGAACCAGAACCGGGTGAAAACGTCCGAAAAAAATAGCCCAATCAGAGACCTGGAGGAGAATAGCAATCAACATACGTTACGAGAGAATAGGTACTTGTGCCCAATCCGGGCCGCCCACCTAGTTTGTGTATTATAAAGCGTAAAGGGCTTACGATGTACTCAATCTAAAAAATATAAACTTTGCGCGGGGTAGCAGGCATTCCGCTTTTCTGCTAAAATTCCGCTAGGCCAAAATGGGCTTGACTACCTTCCCTGCCGTGTCGGTAAGGCGGAAGTTGCGTCCCTGGAACGGATACGTGAATTTTTCGTGGTCAAAACCCATCAGATGCAGAATGGTAGCTTGCAGGTCGTGGACGTGCGTGCGGTCTTTGACGCCGTAGTAGCCCAGCTCGTCGGTTTCGCCGTAGCTGATGCCTGGCTTCACGCCGCCACCGGCCATCCATACCGTAAAGGCCTCCAGGTGGTGGTCGCGGCCCATGAAGGGCAACGTTTGTCCGTCGCGGTTTTCCTGCATGGGCGTCCGGCCAAACTCGCCACCCCATACCACCAGCGTTTCGTCCAGCAGGCCGCGCATTTTCAGGTCCTGCAGCAATGCGGTTACGGCCTGGTCCGACTGGCGGCATTTGTTCATGAGGCCAATCTCGATGGCGCCGTCGGAGCTGGTACCGTGGGTATCCCAGCCCCAGTCGAAGAGCTGCACGAAGCGCACGCCGCTTTCTACCAGCTTACGCGCCAGCAGGCAGTTCATGGCAAAGGTACCTTCGCCGGGTTGTACGCCGTACATATCCAGTACGTACTGCGGCTCTTTGGATACGTCCATCACGTCGGGTACCGACATCTGCATCCGGAAGGCCATTTCGTACTGGCTGATCCGGGTCAGAATCTCGGGGTCTTTTACTTCCTCGTAGGTTTTTTGGTTAATCTCATTGATGGCTTCGATGGTTTGCTTGCGGAGGTCGCGGTTCATGCCGCTGGGGTCCGAAACGTACAGCACGGGGTCGCCGCCGGTACGGCATTGCACGCCCTGGTACACCGTAGGCAGGAAGCCACTCCCCCACACGCTTTTGCCGGCGTCGGGCTGCTTGCCCCCGGAGGCCAGGACGATAAAGCCCGGGAGGTTTTGATTCTCCGACCCCAACCCGTAGACCGACCACGCCCCCAGGCTGGGGCGCCCCAGCCGCGCGCTGCCCGTGTGCATCAGGAGCTGCGCGGGCGCGTGGTTGAACTGGTCGGTGTACATGGCTTTCAGAAAGCTTACGTCGTCGGCCATGGTTTGGAGGTAGGGCAGGTAGTTGGAGATCCAGGCTCCCGATTGCCCGTGTTGCTTAAATTGCCCCTGCGGACCGAGCATCTTAGGTACCCCCTGGATAAAAGCGAATTTTTTACCTTCCAGAAACTCCGCCGGACAGTCCACGCCGTGGTACTTGGCCAGCTCGGGCTTGTAGTCGAAGAGCTCCAGCTGCGAGGGCGCACCGGCCATGTGGATGTAGATCACCCGCTTGGCCTTAGGCGCAAACTGGGGGAGCCGCACGTCCATGGAGTTGGCCAGCTCGGCGGAGGCCGTCACGTTTCGCGGCTCGGAGCCGCAGGAACCCAGCAAAGCTCCCAGCCCAATCGCCCCCAGCCCAAAGCCACAGGTTTCCAGAAAATGACGCCGCGTCTGGCGTTGCAGATCGGCCTGCTGGAGTTCTTTTAGTAGCTTCTCCATCCTTAAATAGTATTTGTATTGTTAAAGTACCCCAAGGTACCTGCTTAACTGGCAAGCCTGGGTACTTGTATTTCTTTTCTATTGAATTACCTTACTCCTTCGTCACGACCTCATCCAGGTTCAGCAGTACGTTGGCGGAAACCGTCAACGCCGCCAAACCGGGCGATTTTTTCTCGCCAAAGGTCAGCAGGCTATCCACTTCGTTTGGCTTCTTTTTAAATTCGGCCAATGCATGGTTATAAACCTTCAAAAGTACCCCCAGACGCTGCTCGTCCAGGCGGCGGTAGGTCAGCAGCCGGTAGCCTTCGGTAAGTTGCTGGGCGGGCGTTTTGCCCCGTTGCTGCATCGTTTCGGCCAGTTTCTGCGCCGACTCCAGGTACACCGGGTCATTGAGCGTGACCAGCGCCTGCAGCGGGGTGTTGGTGCGGATGCGCCGCGACTGGCAAAACTCCCGGCTGGGGGCGTCGAAGGTGACCATCGACGGGTACGGAGCGGTGCGCTTCCAGTAGGTATAGAGCGCCCGGCGATAGCGGTCTTCGCCCTCGCTAAGCTTCCAGCTTTCGCCGCTGTAGGGCGACAGCCAGATACCCTGCGGCTGCGGCGGCATCACGCTGGGGCCGTACATTTTTTTGGATAAAAGTCCGCAGGCGGCCAGGGCCTGGTCACGTACCTGCTCGGCGCTCAGGCGTACCCGTGGCCCGCGCGACAACCAGGTGTTGTACGGATCTTTTTCCAATTTCTCGGGCGAGGCCTCCGAGCTTTGCCGGTAGGTGGCCGACATCACCATTTGCTTGAGCAGCCGCTTGACGCTCCACTGGTAGTCTTCCATGAACGTGGCCGAAAGCCAGTCGAGCAGTTCGCGGTGCGTAGGCTCGATGCCCTGCGAGCCCAGGTCTTCGACGGTTTCCACCAGCCCCGCGCCAAAGAGCTGCTCCCAGAACCGATTCACGATGACCCGCGCCGTCAGCGGATTGTCCCGGCTCACCGTCCAGCGGGCCAGGCCCAGGCGGTTGCGGGGGAACTCTTTCGGCAGCGCGGCCAGCGAATGGGGTACATCCGGCTGCACTTCGGGGCCTTTCACGAGCCAGTTGCCGCGCTCAAAGACCTGCGTTTTGCGGGCCAGGTCGCCGGTACCTTCCCAGAAGATGGGGGTACTTTCGGTGCGGCTGGCCAGTACTTTGGTGTAATCATCCAGCACGGCCGTATAGGTAGGTAGTAGTTCGCCGGGCAGCGCTTCCTGAAAAGCCACCCATTTGATCTGCACCCACTTGGTAGGCGTAGTAGGGCTATCAAACGACAGGTACAGGTCGTGCTTGCCCTTTATGGCCGGCATGGGAAGGATGGATACCGTGTCGCGCTGGGGTACTTTGGTTTGTAAAAGTACCCTGCCGCCCAGCGAGTCGAGGGAAAGCGTCATGGTGGCCCCTTCGGCTCCGGTGCTGCTCTGCATCACAAAGCGGTTCTTGCCCGTCAGGGTCACGCCCGGTATGCGGCCCGAGCCCTGGTGCTGCGCGCCAAAAAACTTGGCGTCCAGCAGGGAGGCCTTCACGTACTGATCGAAATCGTGCGAGTTGATTTTGGGCTCCATCACCCGCATAAATTGCACATACTCACGCGCCTTTTGGGGCTGGTGGGTACTTATCCAGGCTTTTACCCGCTCCACCCGCGCCGAGTCTTCGCCTTTATAAAACCGCAGCGTGGGCGTTTCGGTCGTCACGTCTTCGTCGCGCGTGTTGTTAAAGAAAGCCATGTACTTGTAGTAATCCTCGTGCCGGAAGGGGTCGTACGGGTGGCTGTGGCACTGCACGCAGCTGAAGGTAGTTCCGCCCCATACCTCCCAGGTGGTATTGACGCGGTCGATGAGCGCCGCCACCCGAAACTCCTCGTCCTGGGTACCTCCTTCGTCGTTGGTCATGGTGTTGCGGTGGAAGCCCGTCGCCACCAGTTGCTCGTCGGTGGCGTTGGGCAGCAGATCACCGGCCAGTTGCTCCACCGTAAACTGACTGAAGGGTTTGTCTTCGTTAAAGGACTTAATGACGTAGTCGCGGTAGCGCCAGATGCTCCGCCCCGGATCGCGCTCGTAGCCTTTGGTGTCGGCGTAGCGGGCCAGGTCCATCCACATGGCGGTCCAGCGCTCCCCGTAGGCGGGCGCTTTCAGCAGGCGGTCCACTACTTTTTCGTAGGCGTTGGGCGAGGTGTCTTTTAGGAAGTCGGCTACTTCTTGTTCCGTAGGTGGCAGGCCCGTCAGGTCCAGGCTCACCCGCCGGATCAGCGTAGCGCGGCTGGCTTCGGCGGCCGGAGACAACTTCTGCTCTTTGAGTTTCTGGATGGTAAAGGGATCAATCTCGTTTTTGACCCATTCGGTCTCGTTGTTTTTGGTTACCCCCAGCCTCGACCAGAAAGTACCCACCGAAGGTACCTCGGGTTTTTCCACGCGCTGGTACGCCCAGTGGTCGCCCCAGGTAGCGCCCTGGTCGATCCACTTCCGAAGTACCTCCACCTCGTCGTCGGTCAGGGGCGGGCCGTCTTTGGGCATTTTCTCGTCGGGGTCGTCGGTCAGGATGCGCCGGATCATCTCGCTGCTGGCGGCGTCGCCGGGTACCACCGGCCGCTTGCCCGACTTGCCAGGCTCGATGATTTCTTCCTCAAAAAGAAAGCTCACGCCACCCGCCTTTTTCACCCCGCCGTGGCAGGCCATGCAGTGTTTGTTCAGGATAGGTTTTACGTCTGCGTTGTAATCTATCTTATCCCGAAACAGCCCCAGCCACGAAAACGAGGAAAGAAGCACTATAACTATCCCACAGAGGAGAAAAAACGTTTTTTTCATTAGCCTTACTATAGAAGATACGCTACCGAGCTAGTTATAAAACCGATCGGCCTACTTTAAAAGTATAAAAGCCAGCCTTTTTAATGGTCTTTCCTCAATTAGTTTCCTGCTTTTTCTCCGCTTCTCCGCAACCGTGCAAGGTACCTTTTTAAGGTATAGACGAAAGTAGGGGTAGTTTGCCCTAGTTGGGTGATCTTATCTGAGCCAATTTAATAAATCCACCGCCCTATTTCACTAATTTAACCCAAACGGTTATAGTTAAAATGTACTATCCATATAACCGCCACTTATAGCTAAACAACTATAAATGAATATACTATATCAAAACTAAGATTATTATTAAAAAGTACCCTTCAAAAAATCCTATTCTATTTTTTTCGGCATCGTACCAGTTCCAACCAATCTAACGGCATTTTTTAAGCCCACAAAACCAGTAGAGTATCTTTTAACAAAATTTTTATTAGCATAATCCAATTATATTTCGATTAATTCTAGATCGACCAACTTTTATTGTAAAAACCGAAAAATAATACCCTTAATATTTTGCATCATTTCGTTTTAACAATATATTTGATCTGTCAATTAAGAAAAAGCGACGACTTCTAAACCGACAAGTACCTTCCAGCCGCACTCGAAGTACTTGTAATTTAAGGTAGTCGGAACGAAGGCCCGCCGATTCACTAACTACGTGAATGGTAACAGCCCGTCATCCGATCTGCCTAGCACATTCATAAAGATATTATTCTGTACAAGCGTGAACGAGCAGCCTCGTTGATGGTGGGTATTTTATTGTCTGTAAACTACCCCCTTTCGCCAGCTGATCGTCCTCGACGGTGAGGATAACAGGGCTTTCCGGAAAAGCAAAAACAGGTCAAGATTATGGCTGTGGCGGTTGCGTGCTCGTGTGTGCGGCCCATGAACGCGCTGACTTGCCACAGTCATAACTTTCAGTACTTACATCACAACCTTAACACATTCTTCTGTCTGTTCACCAAATTGATATTCCTCATGAAGAAAACTGTACTTCTATTTATATGGGGCTGTTTGATCGCTACCGTTGGTACGGCGCAGGTGCGTCAGATCAAGGGTAAGATCACGGCCGTCGAGGATGGGCTCGGTTTGCCGGGTGCCTCTATTATATACAAGGGTACCAATATTGGTTCCAACACCGACGCCGATGGTAACTTTGCGCTCACCGTACCCGACGATGGGGTGCTGGTGGCGTCGTTTGTAGGCTATTTAACCCAGGAGATCGCCATTGGTAGTCAAACGCAGTTTGACATCAAGCTGGTCGCGGACATGCGTCAGCTGTCAGAAATCGTCGTAACGGCTTTTGGTATTGAGCGGGAGAAAAAAGCCCTGGGTTACACCGTGCAGGAAATTAAAGGAAGTGCGCTGACCGAGTCGCGCTCAACGAACGTGGCGAACGGGCTTTCCGGTAAAATCGCCGGGGTACGTATCCAGTCCAACGGCGGCCCTGGTAGCGGCTCTACCATCCAGATACGCGGGTCTTCGTCGATCTCCGGCAATAACCAGCCGCTGATCGTCATCGACGGGGTACCTATGCAGCAAAGTGGCAACCGAACCATGGGAGGAGGAATATCTGAGGTGAACCCGGACGACATCAAAGAAATGTCAGTACTGAAAGGACCCAACGCCGCGGCTCTGTACGGATCACGCGCTGCCAACGGCGTTATTCTGATCACGACCAAGAACGGACAAGGTACCAAAGGGCTGGGCGTGGAGGTCAACTCCAACGTGACCTTTGAGCGGCCCTGGGTGAAGCCTGACTTCCAAAATACCTACGGCGGTGGCAACGGCTACCGTACCTGGTACAGCGATGGACGCAGTGGCTCTATTACGAACCCGCTCGAAATCCAGCAGTACCGCGCCGTCTACGACGCTCGCTACCCGCTCACCGGCACGGCCGGTACCGACGAAAGCTGGGGAGCACCCCTGGACGGCCGTCTGGTACGCCATTGGTGGAGCGGCAACGAGGTAGCGCCGCTCACGCCCCAGCCCAACAACTGGGAAGAGTACTGGAACACGGGCTCGACGATCAACAACAGCGTGGCCCTCTCGGGCGGTAACGACAAAGGCTTTTTCCGCCTGGCCCTTTCTCGCGTGGATCAAAAGGGGATCATGTATTACAACGACTTTCACCGCAACAACTTCCGGATCAACTCGGGCTATAACCTGGCCAAAAACGTCAGCGTGACCATGTCTGGTGAGTACATCAAGTCGGGCTCGACCAACCGGGGCTACCAGTCGGGCCAGCAGTTTATCTGGTCGCACCGCCACATCTCCTGGGCTCAGCTGCGCGACTACGAAAGCTACATCGGCGTACACAACCAGCGCCAGGTAGCCAATCGGCCCGCGGATAACCTTCCGCCTAACTGGCAACATACGTTTTTCCTGAACCCTTTCTTTTCTAATAAAAAACTCCCGTACGGCAACGACAAAGACCGGCTTCTAGGAAACGTGGCGCTTAACTACAAAATAGCGCCCTACCTGAGCCTGATGCTACGGACGGGAACGGACGTGTGGAGCGACACCCGCATCAACATCACCAACTTCGAGCGCATCGGTAACGGAAACCGCACGCCGGGTAGCTTCAACGAAGAGGTACTTCGCAATCAGGAAAGCAACTCGGATGCTATCCTGACGTTTAATAAAGACATTACGCCCGACATCACCACCAACGTGCAGGTGGGGGGGATTATCCGGAGCAACTACTACAAGCGGAACTACTTCAACGTGGGAGAGCTCGTTGTGGATGGGATTTACAACGCCGGTAACTCGGTACCCAGCCTGAACACCATCCAAAGCCGGATCGAGCGGTCGCAGGTACAAAGCTTGTTTGGCGCAGCCAACTTCGGCTGGCGCAACATGATCTTCCTGGATCTGACCGCCCGCAACGACTGGTCAAGTACCCTCCCCAGCAGCGCCCGTTCGTACTTCTACCCTTCGGCCTCGGTGAGTGCCGTAGTCACGGAGCTGCTTAATCTGAACAGCGACGTGCTCAGCTTTGGCAAAGTCCGCGCCAGCCTGGCCCAGGTAGGTAACGACGCCGATCCGTTCCGTCTGGCCCAGACGTTTACGGCCAATGGCTCCTGGAACGGCTCTCTCTCTAAATTTACCGAAAGTACCGAAATCGCGAACTCTTCGCTGAAACCCGAAATCACAACCGGACTGGAGTTAGGAGCCGACCTGCGGTTTATGCGCGGCAAAATTGGCCTGGACGTAACCTATTATAGCCAAACGACCCGCAACCAGATCCTGGGCGTGGAGATCTCGAAAGCCAGCGGCTACGACCGCCGCGTACTGAACGCCGGAGAGGTAACCAACAAAGGGATTGAAATAGTGCTGTCCGGCAGCCCGGTAAAGCTGGCCAATGGTTTCTCCTGGGATGTGTCGCTGAACTTTGCCCGCAACCGCAACGAGGTGGTTGAGCTGGCCGAAGGCCTTACGACCTACATCCTGGCTACGCAACGGGGGATGACGTCCGAAGCCCGCGTAGGACAGCCCTACGGTACCCTGTACGGCGTGGCGTTCCTGCGCTCACCGGACGGCCAGATCGTGTACGGCGATAACGGCCTGCCCCGCCTCAACCCCACGCAACAGATCATCGGAAACATCCAGCCCAACTGGACCGGCGGTATGTTGAATACCTTCTCTTTCAAAGGCATTACCCTCACGGCCCTGGTGGACGTGCGCATGGGGGGCGACATCTTTGATGAAGGTACCGGCACCGGCCGCTGGACGGGCCAATACGCCGAAACGGCCCTGGGACGCGAGGAAGGCGTTATTGGCAAGGGAGTACGTGAAATCAAAGGCGCCGACGGCTCGGTGAGCTACATCCCGAACGACATCATCGTGACGGCGAACCAACTCTACGCTTACAACAACCCCCGTAACTACCACGAAGCGGCGATCTTCGACGCCAGCTACGTCAAGCTGCGTGAGCTGTCGCTGGGCTATAACATTCCGGCATCGCTGCTCAAAAAGATTCACATTCAATCGGCCAAGGTATCGCTGGTGGGACGTAACGTGTGGATGATCTTCAAAAACACGCCCCATGTCGATCCTGAGTTTGATGCCAAAGGAGGCAACGGACAAGGTTTTGGGTACGGTGAGCTTCCCAGCTCCCGTAGCTTAGGGATGAACCTATCGTTCTCTTTCTAATCACGTAGCCCCAGATTGACTAAAAAAAAGTTTATCCTATGAAAAGAATACTAAACTATAAGATGGTTTGCGCGACCGCACTCGCCGGGCTACTCACCATCAGCAGCTGCACCGACGGCTTTGATAAAATGAATACCGATCCCAACAGCCCGACGGCCATTGGAGCGCAGTACCTGCTTCCTACCGGACTGGAAGCCTCCATCGACCGTTACTGGGGACACCGCACGCGCTTTGAGCGGATTAACATCGATGCCGCGGAGCTGTACGTGCAGCACCTGACCCGCAACATCTACTCCAACGAAGGCGATGACTACACGGTATCGCCCGCGCTGGTGGCCAACAACTGGAAAGGCTTCTTCAATGACGCCCTGCTGAACTTTCAGCGCATCATCATCCAGTCGGCACCGGATGGTACGGCCCCCAACGCCAACTACGAAGGCGTAGCGCTGGTGATGCGTACCTGGGTGTTCTCGCTGCTCACGGATATGTACGGGGCCATTCCCTACTCGGAAGCCATTAAAGGCACCTCGGGTGAGCCCATCTACACGCCTAAGTACGATGCCATGGAGCAGGTGTACGCCGGTATGCTGAACGACCTGAAAACCGCCAACGAGAAGCTAAGTACCTCGGGACCGGCCATCGCGGGCGACATCTTGTACAGTGGCGATATTCTGAAGTGGAAAAAGTTTGCTAACTCACTGCGGCTGCGACTGGCCAACCGCCAGGCGGCTAAGAAACCCGCCGAGTCGCGGGCGATCTTCGCCGAAATCCTGGGTGACCCGGCCAAGTACCCTATCTTCACGAGCAACGCCGACAACGCCCAGCTCAACTGTACCACGGTACTGCCCAGCAACAACGAGTGGCACCAGGTGATGATCCAGGACGGCCGGACCGACTGGAACATCAGCAAAACGCTGGCCGACAAAATGAATGCCCTGGGTGATACCCGCATTACGGTGTATGCCAACCCCAACAAGGATGGCAAGTACGAAGGCCACGCCAACGGACTAC
Organism: Rhabdobacter roseus; assembly: GCF_014202275.1. Taxonomy (GTDB): domain Bacteria; phylum Bacteroidota; class Bacteroidia; order Cytophagales; family Spirosomataceae; genus Rhabdobacter; species Rhabdobacter roseus. The sequence continues at coordinate 152,964 of NZ_JACHGF010000005.1, forward strand.
CTGACGCCATCGCCACCGGGTACCTGGCTACCAGCTCTACCATCGGCAACTACTTTACCCGGGCCAATGCCCCGGAGGTAGTGATGACGCTGTCGGAACTGAACCTGATCCTGGCCGAAGCGGCCCTGGACGGAGACATTCCGGGTGGCGACGCCCAGGGGTACTTTGAAAAAGGCATCGCGGCTTCCTTTACCCAATTTGGCCTGACGGTACCTGCCAACTACCTGGCCACCGTTGGCCCTGTTACCCGCGAAAAGGTACTTGACCAAAAGTGGATCGCTTTGTTTGGCCAGGGGGTAGAGGCCTGGATCGAATGGCGTCGTACGGGCTTCCCCGTATTTCCTACCCCGGACTCACGCGCTATTCTGCAAAACAACGGCATACTACCTACCCGCTTCCCCTACCCCAACTCCGAGTATTCGCTCAACGAAGCCAACGTCAAGGCGGGCGAAGCACTCAACGGCGGCGCGAATACGATGCAAACCAAACTTTGGTGGGCCGAGAAATAGGAACGCAACCCGTACGTAGTTCACCGAAAAACAGCATTTCACTATGAAAAAAATACTTATCCATTGCTTATCCGCAGCTTGCCTGCTTTCAACGGCTCTTTTTGTTACTTCCTGCAAAGTGGATGATCCCTTCGTGGATCGGGTGGTAGCGCCCGTGCTGGTAGACATCGTAGGGGCTCCCTACGCGGCTCCTTTCGGAGCAGAACCTACCGTGACGTACCCAGCTACCGACGCCCGGGTAATTCTGACGGCCCGCCTCCTCGAACTCGACAAAACCAATATCCTGGATTATACCAAGGGTATTGATTCCATTCCGGTTGCTAATATTGCCATGAAGATTACCCTCCGCACCGGTGCTACGCTGGGCGAAGTAACTTCGGATGCCAACGGAATGGTAAGGCTCGAAAAAACCTGGGCAGAACTAGGCGTAGCGGCACCGCGGGCCGGTTCGAATGTGAGAATATCCTGGACCGGGAGCTATAAAGGAATTACGTTTACCCGGCTGTCTCAAGTACAGGCCAGGTAGTCAACTGGACTTGCTATACCTGCTGGTCTATACATACATAGAGCCAGCAGGTATAGCATTTTCTCCGAAAAAATTGAATCAAAATATTGAATACTAATTCATTAGGCGTTAAATTACTCTTGTCTTAGAAAGTACTTGTCCTGTTTACTATTTACCTATCAACCAACATCTAGTCACAATGAATCAAAAACTTAACCGCCGCGACTTACTCAAATCTGGTTTGATGACCCTGGGTGGCCTTGCCGTAGCCCCTCACCTGACCGCCGGTGCCTTCGGTGACTCGTCCCTTACGCTGGACCCCGAGCAGCGGATCTACCGCAGCCCGATGGTACGCGAGTACTTTCTGGACAATACGAACGCTCCCAAAATCGTGGCGAAACTCAACGCCAACGAAAATCCCTACGGTCCGCCCATGTCGGCCCGGAAAGCCGTGGCCGAATCGGTTGAACGCGGCAACCGCTACGCCTGGCAGGAAATGTACGACCTGATCGGAAAGATAGCCAAGAAAGAAGGCGTTACGCCCGAACATATCATGATGGGCCCCGGCTCTTCGGACCTGCTGGAAAAAGTAGCGCTGGTACTTTTCATGAACGGCAAAGGCAACGTCGTGTCGGCTGATCCGTGTTACATGTCGCTGGTCAACGTAGCCAAAACCGTCGGCGCGAGCTGGAAGGCCGTTCCGTGTACGTCTGACTGGTCACACGACCTGAAGGCCATGGAAGCCGCCGTCGACAGCGAGACCAAACTGGTGTATATTTGTAATCCCAACAACCCCACGGGTAGCATTACGTCCGGCAAAGAGCTGTTGGATTTCTGCTCGCGGGTTTCGGAAAAAGTACCCATTTTTGTTGATGAAGCTTACATTGAACTAGCCGTTGGCGCCGATACCCAAAGCATGGTGTCGCTATTGGCTCAGAAGAAAAACGTGATCGTAGCCCGTACCTTCTCCAAAATCATGGGAATGGCGGGTATCCGCGTAGGGTACATGGCCGCACAGCCGGAGTTCCTGGCGCAGATCCAGAAAATCACGCGCGGGGGTATGGGTATCTCCTACACCTCCATTTTTGCCGCCTCCGCCAGCATGGACGACACTGAGTTTCAGGTAACAACCCGCAAGCTCAACCACGAAGCCAAGCTATACCTCTACGAAAACCTCGACAAGATGGGCTACAAGTACATTCCTTCCTATACCAACTTCGTGATCTTCCCGATTGGGATGTCAGGGCGGGATTTGCTCTCTAAGATGTCGGCCAAGGGCATTGGTGTGCGGGCGTTTGAAATCCAGAACAAGCCGTGGTGTCGGGTGAGCATCGGTACGATGGACGAAATGAAACTCTTCGTAGGTGCCTTGCAGCAAATAAGCTAACACGGAGCCGGGCTCTCCTGGCGTGGAAGGCCCGCCCAACCCTCACACAAGCGTAGTCTCTCGATCAGGTAGAAAGGTCCCTGATGGGAGGCTACGCTTTACCCACTACCTAATCAAACATCCTGGTTTTCAGGATTAATTATCTATTAAGACGAAAGTAGTAGTCTTTAAATACCACCTGTGTTTATGAGCGACGCCCTGCAAAAAACCATCACCCTACTTTTACTGATTGGCCTGGGATTGGTACTTCGATCAAAATTTAAAAACAAAGAACAGACCAATGGGATCAAGGAGATCGTGCTGTCAGTAGCACTTCCCTCCACCATCTTCATTGCCTTAATGAAAATTCACGTCGATACCACTCTCATCCTGGTGCCGCTGGTTACGTTGGTTTTCAACTTTTTTATGTACCTCATTTCGCCCTTTGCGCTGTCGCTTTTTGGCGTTGAGCGGCACAGTGCTACGGGCCGCACGCTCATGATGCTCATTCCTTCGCTGGCACCGGGCTTGTCGTGTTTTCCGTTCATTGCCGAGTTTTTGGGGGAAGACAGCCTGGCTATGGCCGCCATGGCCGACGTCGGCAATAAGTTCTTTGTGCTTATCTTTCTGTATATGATCGCGATGGGCATGTACCTGAAAAACAGCGCCAGCGAAACCTCCAATTTGGGCAGCAAGATCAAAAGCCTGCTCCTGAGTTTACTGAAAGAACCGATCAACATTCTTATCTTGCTGGCGTTTATTCTGCTCAGCCTGGGCATTAACTACCAGGCTTTTCCACCCGTCATTGCCGAGCTATTTGACAAAACCAGCGCGCTCATGACGCCCCTGGTGCTGATCTTCATTGGCCTGGCCGTGCAGCTACGGGAGGGTAAAAAGAAACTCGTTACGTCCATCCTGTTTTTTCGGGCGGGGGTTACGATGCTATTCAGCGCGGCCATCATTACCATTTTTAACATCAGTGATTTAAAAATGATGCTGCTGGCTACGGTGATTCCGCTCAGCTCGGCCAGCTTCTGGCCGTTTGCGCACATTTCGGCCTTCAACCTCAAAGAAGACGCCAACGGGCAATCCAAGGAGCGGCGGACGTTCGACATGGAGCTGGCCGTACTGCTGCTGGCTTTCTCGCTGCCCTTCTCAACGGTATTGATCCTGGGTATCCTTTCTACGGGTACTTTCTTCGCCGACGTCACGACGCTGATCACCTCCGGGCTGATCCTCATTGGCCTGGGTGCCGTCCCAAACTTAGTAAGTAAGGTCTTCGTGCGGCTGTCCAAGGCCTAGGCTGGCTTCCTTAATTCGTTTTTTGCAAAAAAACTTCCTTCACCTTAATCCCCGAGCCCCATGACAACGTTCAACCGCCGCAACTGGCTGCGCTCTGCCGCCGCGCTCACGGCCGGCGTTGCGGTCACTGATTTTTGGCGGCCTGCCGAAGCAGCCGAAGTAGGTTTGCCGCACCTGGCCGGTATGGCGATCAAAGCCCGGCTTAGCTCCAACGAGAATCCGCACGGTCCTTCGCCCAAGGCGCAGAAGGTTATAGCGGCGGCCATTCCGTCCAGCTACATGTACCACCGCGAGTCGTCCATGAAGCTGCGGAAGCTCATTGCGGCGGAGAACGGACTCACCGAAGACCACGTGATCCTGGGCGCGGGCTCCGGGGAGTTGCTGGTGGCTACGGCGCTGTGCTACGCCATGAAAGGCGGGCCTAAGAGCCACATCGTGGGGGGCGACCTCACCTACATGCAGCTCATCAGCGCGGCCAAAAAAGTTGGCGTAGACTTTAAAGGGGTACCTCTCACGGCGGATTTGGATTACAACCTGAATGCCATGCTGTCGGCCATTGACGGTAGTACTTCCCTGGTATACCTCTGCAACCCCAACAATCCCACCGGCATCCCCGTCGACTCGGCCCAACTGGCGGCTTTCTGCCAAACGGCCACGAAGCAAAAACCGGTGTTTATCGACGAGGCCTACATCGACTACGTATCAGATCCCAAAACGGCCACCATGACCGAGTGTATCCGTAAGGGGCAGGATGTGATCATCGCCCGTACGTTTTCCAAGGTACATGGCTTCGCCGGCCTGCGCGTAGGGTACCTGCTGGCCAAGCCCGAGATTGTCAATACCATCCGGAATTTCTACGCCGGGGGCGGCGGAATCTGTGCTACCTCCATTCAGGGAGCCGTGGTGAGCTACCAGGACGCCGACTTTATGAAGTACTCGCTCCAGAAAACCGAAGAGGCCAAGCAGTACCTCTACGCCTTGCTCAAAAGCAAAGGCTATACGCCCATTCCTTCTTCTACCAATTTTGTACTTTTCCCACTGAAGTCGGACGGCAGGGCCTTTGTGGGCGAAATGGCCAAGCAGGGCGTGTCGATCAAGCACTGGGACTACCGCGGGCAGTCGTACTGCCGGGTGAGCCTGGGTACCATGGAAGAAATGAGGTACTTTGGCGATGCTTTCCAGAAAATAGCGGTCTAACCAACATGGCTTAGGGCCAACCAGGTACCTGGTTGGCCCTAAGCATTTAACCTACCTAGGATGAAAATACGCTTGATGCTGGTGGCTACGGCCGTAGCCGCTACCCTTTCCGTAAGTACCTTGGCGCAGTCCAAAAAACAACAGAAAAGGTACCTTGCCGCGCAGGAAGTGCCTCAGGGCGATGCAACGAAAGAAAACGCCCCGGCTTTTTTTCCCGCTTACGCGTCCGTCACGATGGCCGACGGTACTTCCAAGCCCATTTCAAAAGTATGCGCGGGCGAGCGGATCAAGTGCTACTACGAAGGCCAACTCACCACCACCCACGTAAAAGAGGTAGCCACAGCCGCCCTTACTTCCATCACCGAGCTGTACCTACGGCCCGTCGACGAAGTGACCGCCAGCCGCCAAAGCTGGCCGATGGTACCGGCACTCTTGCTGGAAGCCACGCCCAATCACCCCGTGCAGACGCTGGCTGGACGCAAGCTGGTGAGTGAGCTTAAGAAAGGCGACGTGCTGCTGCGCTACGAAGCCGCCACGGGCCTGCTCTCGGCCTGGAAAGTGGGCCTCATTCAAGCCAAAGCCCGCCCGGTTGCCACGGCCTGTACCCTACGCACCGAAATGGGTTCCTTCCTAGTAGAAAATCTGGTGGTGCTGGATCGGTAGGGGTACTTTGGGTATACTCACAAAAAAGATCAGGGCCTGTCTTCAAGTAGAAGGGAGGCCCTGATCTTTTTGTATATTTTCCTGAAAGTACCCCTACTAAGCCGCCAGCAGGAGGTTGGCTACTTTGCACGAGCGCCAGTCCATGCGCTGGGCGTCGAAGTAGGTGAGTACGCTGAGTTGCGGCTCTCGCTCGCTTTTAGGCGTATAGTCGGTATGTAGCAGATCGAGCTGCAAAGTACCTGCCGCCGGGCGAAACGACCCGTCTTTTTTGCGGTAGACAAAGGCCACGATGCCCTCGTTCATGGCCTTGCGAAGTTTGTAAGAAGCCCAGGCCTTACGCAGTGCCTCGGCAAAGTTAGTGCAGTCGGGCAGAACCGACCAGGCCGTCGAAAATACCTGTGATCTATCTTGGTTGGTTAGCTTGTTCATCGCTTTTGCTATTCTATTTCATGAGCTATAAAGTACCTTTTATAGAACACAAAACAGAGCAAAATCATTACACCATTTAGTAACTATTTTCAATGTAAAACTATTAATAATCAATAAGTTAATAAAAAATAAAGTACCCCTGCCAACCCTATAGGTTTAGGTACTTTCAATCCTGAAAGTACCCTTCAGGAAGCGGGGGTACTTTCACTCAATCCAACTCAACCTCTGCCACGACGGGCAGGTGGTCGGAGGCAAATTTGTACTTCGTGCCGATCTTCTGGCCGTCCGTCATAGTGGTAATGACCCGGGCGTTTTTGACCCACTCGGCGCGGTTCATGCTGTACAGGACGTGGTCGATCCACTCCCGGTGCTGCACGTTGTTAAAAATAGGGTCTTTGAACGTAGTAGTGTAGATGCTGTCGAAGCGCAGCGCATCCTGGTCTTTGGGCGGCAGCGCGTCAAAGAGCGCGTTGCCCAGGCACAGAAACGGCCGCCAGACGTTGCCCATGAGCTGCTCGATGGCACTACCCAGCAGGCGCTTCTCGCTGGCGTCCATGCCCGGCCCGTCGTTGATGTCGCCGCACACGATGAGCGGAATGCGCTGCGTGGCAACATCGCCGAGGTACTTGTCCAGAAACTGCACGCGGATCTGGCGGGTCTGGGCCAGGAGCTTCTTGCGGTTGGCGTCGGCCATGGCCCACCACTTGCTCCATTCGTAGGCGTCAAAAATACCCTTGCTTTTCAGATGAAGCCCCAAGATCCGAAACGCCTCTCCCTGGGCCGTCACGATTTCGGCGTACAACGGGAAGCGCTCAAATTGGTACTTTTCGATGATCCCGTCGTTTTGGTTGGGTAGTTCAAAGGGCTGAAAAACGGGTAGCTGGCGGGTATCAAAGAAGCGGATGGGCTCCTCGGCGTGCAGCAGCCCGCGGTCGGTCCGGACGGCGCAGCCAATGCACTGTGACGACCCCGAGGTGGGTTGCAGCCGGACTACCCAGGTACCTTCCACGTCGTCCTCAAAAAACAGGTTCAGCTCTTTCTCTTGGTTGGGGCCTTCTACTACCACCACGATATCCGGTGCCAGCTCGTTGATGACCCCACTCAGGTGGTTGCGGCGCGTCCGTACCGTCGTCGAGGGGGCGTGCTGGGGTTTGTGCGTATCGGCGCGGAAATTCCCGTTTTGATCAAACAGGTCATTCATCCACTCCATGTTCCACAGGAGCAATTTCAGGTTTGCCATAGGGTTGGACGTTGGTTGTTCCTCAATTTCGCCTAAAAAACCCATTCCTCCGTGTTAAATTTTTATTTCTTCGTAAGTGGCGAGGGTACTAATTAGTTGCCGTGAGGCCAATTTCCCTGCTTAGTAAGTACCAGCACCGACTTGACAATATTCCCCCGATCAAAGAGCGTAATGCTGTGAATGTCCTTGTGGGGTAACGACGCGACCGTATTGTATCCCGACGGTACTCCGTCGATGTAGATGTCGTCGAATCGCCGGTGCGGGGCCAATATCCAGTATTTTTGAAAAAGGATACTATCCCTAGCATAGTCCGTATGGTAGTACAGCGTTCTTGTCTGGTAGTTGGTTGCCGTAACTTGCTGGGGCTTCATTTTCTGTTCAAAAGCCTTGTACACATGCGCCGGACGGTTTTTTGCAAATCGCCGCTCGGCTTCTTGTTTGTCCTCTTTCAGTACCTTGCTGATCCACTCGGAGGGTACTTCACCGCCCGACCGCCCCCCCTTTTTGCCAAGTGTATAAAATCCGTACTGATGATGTGTAGGTGACGGGATTTCACTTTTCGGCCCAAAACTCCATCCATTCCCAATTTTTACGACTAAATGATCAAGGTAGGTTTCAATATCTGAGCGGAACATAAAGTCATACTTTTCGGGCCGTTCATAGCTTAGTTCTATAATTTCTACCTTTTGCCCGTAGCGTTCGAGCGCCGTGGCTATGCGCGTGATGTCGTCCATAGTACAAAGGGCTGTTATGGCCCAGTAGAGCGTATCGTTGCTTTCGTACGCGTAGCGAAAGGGCGGAGCGGGATTTACCACCTCTAAAGGTACCATTGAAACAGGTCTTATCGTATCGGTGGTAGGCTTTGAAACGACTTGCTCCGGCTCCTCCAAAGGTACTTCCTGACTCACCCTTTCTTCTTCCGGCTCCACGGTAGGTAGCGCAGCTTCCACGATCGGCCGCACCACCGGCGGGGCGAATTGCACGATTCGCGCGCGGTAGGGTGCCACCAGGGCCGACGACCCGTAAAGTACCCCCAGCAGCAGTGCGTACCTACCCGCGGCTCGCCACGACGACGGCCGACGGTTCATCATCCGGATGCGCTTCTTCAACGTCGTCTGGGCAAACGAATGCGTGAAGGGTACTTCCTGGGCTTGCAGCGCCATTTTCAACAGGTGGTGCTGGTAGTGTTTTTTCTCGAAGCCCTGTCCCAGCACGGCGCGGTCGGCCAGGTACTCCAGGTTCTCCTCCACGAGCCGCTGGTGCCACCAGGCCACCGGATTGAACCAAAGTGCCGCCCGCAGTACCTCGGCCAGCAGCAGGTCCAGGCTGTGCCACTGCCGGGCGTGCTCGGCCTCGTGGGTCAGGATTTCGGCCAGTTCCTGCGGACTGTGCGCCTCGGGATTGTACACCACCCAGCGGAAAAACGAGTACGGAGCCGCCGTTTGTTTATCACACACGAGAAGTAGTCCATCGACCGTGCGCTCGGCGGGGCATTTACGCAAACGGCTCACCAGGCGACAGGTACCTACCAGCAGCCGTAGCAGCAAGGTACCTGCGCCCAGCAGGTAGAGCGCCAGCAGCCACTCCGCCCAGCCCCAAGTACCTACCCAGGCCAGCGCGGAGGTACTTTCGGGTACCGGTTGAAACTGAGAAAGGGGTACTTGGGAAGTAGCCAGCGTATTTTCAGCAATGAGGGTACTTTCCAGCACGGGCCAGAGAGCCACGCGCTGCACCTGCTGCTGTACCTGCTGCTGCACCTGGGCGGGGCCCCAGTGGGCCAGAGGTACCCACGGCAGCAGCCAGGCCGCCAGCACATTGATCCAGAGCAAAGAGCGATTGAGGCCCGAAAAGGTTTCGCGCCGTACCAGCCAGCGGTAGCCGAGCGTCAGCAGCGCCAGCGTCACGCTGACTTTCAGTAGGTAAGGAAGTAGGTACATCATAAGAGTACGTTTTATCTACGTTACCAAAATCCACTTCACACTATCTCCAGTAACAACTCGCCCTCACTCCTTCATGAACACGATTACGAAATCCTGCTCTGGATTATACTTAGTATAAATCATAACTTCGTAGGCATCTGCATATGGTATTTTATTAATGGCCTCAAAAGTCGAGGGTTGATCATTTTTGAAGAACAACGCATTCCTTAAGCGCTCGCCTATTCGTAAAGTACCATCTTCCTTGATTCCCATTCCCAGACGCTCCGAAAATCCCTTGGCTTTTTGTTCTTTTATCCATTCTTCCGTAATGGTGAAATTTGACCCTCCCATGCTGGGCTTCTCACCAAAATTGTTTTTAATCACCTCCGCTTTTATTCTTTCAACCAGGTACTTCATCCGATTCGTCTCCTTTCTTTTGAGAGCCTCTTCGTAATCACTCTTCATTTTTTCCCGAAGCTGGCTAGGTAAAGACAAATTACGCCCAACCGCCCTTACACCTGTACTATACAAAGCGGCTGTACCTTCTATCGGCTCATTAGCCTCCGCTTTCGAACCTGAGGATGCACCACCTCCCCCATTTTCTATCACCGAAAATCTCATACTCTCCAGAAACGCCCTTTGTGAATCATACTTCAGCTCATCGATGAAAAAATCCCCATTGTTCTTACGGATAGTTTCCCGAATCGTCATGAGTTCATCCATGCTGATGAGCGGCGTGATGATCCAGAAAATCGTGTCGTTGCGCATGACGCAGTAGGGTGAAATCACTTCCTCCTGGGCTTCAAGCTTCGTTGGTGTAAAGGTACTTTCTACCTTAAGCTGGGGTACTTTCTCCGGTACGGATACTTCGTCGGTTTTCTTTTCCGGTTCCGCAGCGGGTAGCGCCGCTTCCACGATGGGTCGCACCACCGGCGGGGCGAATTGCACGATTCGCGCGCGGTAGGGTGCCACCAGGGCCGACGACCCGTAAAGTACCCCCAGCAGCAGTGCGTACCTACCCGCGGCTCGCCACGACGACGGCCGACGGTTCATCATCCGGATACGCTTCTTCAACGTCGTCTGGGCAAACGAATGCGTGAAGGGTACTTCCTGGGCTTGCAGCGCCATTTTCAACAGGTGGTGCTGGTAGTGTTTTTTCTCGAAGCCCTGTCCCAGCACGGCGCGGTCGGCCAGGTACTCCAGGTTCTCCTCCACGAGTCGCTGGTGCCACCAGGCCACCGGATTGAACCAAAGCAACGCCCGCAGTACCTCGGCCAGCAGCAGGTCCAGGCTGTGCCACTGCCGGGCGTGCTCAGCCTCGTGGGTCAAGATTTCGGCCAGTTCCTGCCGACTGTGCGCTTCGGGATTGTACACCACCCAGCGAAAAAACGAGTACGGGGCCGCCGTGCGCGGGTCTGCCACCAGGCGCAGGCCGTCGGTGGTGCGCTCGAAGGGTAGTTGGCGCAGACGCCGCGCCAAGCCCAAAGTACCCATCAGCAGCCGCAGCAGCAAGGTACCTGCGCCCAGCAGGTAGAGCGCCAGCAGCCATTCGCTCCAACCCCAAGTACCTACCCAGGCCAGCACCGAGGTACTTGCGGGCGCGGGCTGGTAATGAGGGAGGGGTACTTGGGAAGTAGCCAGCGTCTTTTCAGAAATAAGGGTACTTTCCAGCACCGGCCAGGGAGCCACGCGCTGTACCTGCTGCTGCACCTGGGCGGGGCCCCAGTGGGCCAGAGGTACCCACGGCAGCAGCCAGGCCGCTAGCACGTTGATCCAGAGCAGAGAGCGGTTGAGGCCCGAAAAGGTTTCGCGCCGTACCAGCCAGCGGTAGCCGACGGTCAGTAGCGCCAGCGTCACGCTGACTTTCAGTAGGTAAGGAAAGAGGTACATAGGATGATCAGTTTGGTGTTTTTATACGTGCGGAAAATGGGGGTACTTTGGGGTACTTATTCAGGAAGGGGTACTTTCATCGTCGTCGGGGCTTTCAATTTCCCGCAAGATGTCGCGGAGCTCGTGGGCGCTGATTTTTTCCTTGCGGGCAAAGTACGCCACCATGTCACGGTACGAATTATTGAAGTAGTCGCCAAGTACCTTGCGCATCACAAACTGGTTTTGGTAGGCTTCTTTGCTCACCAGGGGGTAGTACTGGTGCAGGTTGCCGTAGAGCCGGTGTGCCACGTAGCCTTTTTCTTCCAGATTACGCACAATGGTCGACACCGTGTTGTAGTGCAGCGGCGGGGCCGTGAAGCGCGGCAGCATGTCTTTGACGAAGGCCTGCTCCATTTCCCAGAGCACCTGCATTACTTCTTCTTCTTTGTTGGTCAGTTTTTCTAGTTCCATGCCTCTAAGGTACTACTATATTTATAGTTTGCAAACTATTTTTATAGTATTTAAATAAAAAAGTGATTGAATGGTATTTAAAGTACCTCAGCGAAGCAGGAAAGAAAAGGGAAAGGGCGCGCAGGTACCTGGACACCACGTAGAAAGTACAAAGCCAGAAATAAACCAGAAGGTACTTTTAGAGGGTACCTAGCGGAGCAACGCCAAAAAATGAGTAGTATTGAAAAGTACCTTTTATTGACCCCGCGCTATGCCCGAAGTACCTCACGCACTCCGCCAACTCGTCGACGCCGTGCATCCCCTGCCCCAAGAAGCCTGGGCCGACTTTGCCACCATCTGGAAACCCTACACCGCCCGGCGCAAGGAAATGCTGCTCGCCGCCGGAGAGCGGGCGGCGTACCTCTATTTTGTGCAGGAAGGGGTGCAGCGTGTATATTGGTACGACGACCAGGGTCGGGAGGCCACGCTGGTGTTTACCTACGCACCGTCGTTTGGCGGCGTGCTCGATGCGCTGCTGCTGAGGCAGTCTTCACGTTACTACTACGAAGCGCTTACGCCCTCGGTGTTTTTGCGGGCGTCAGTCGAGGATCTGTTTGCCCAGATGCAGGCGCATTCGGCGGTGGAAGTACTGGTACGGCAAGGCCTCACCCACGCGCTGGCGGGGGTACTTGAGCGGCTGGTGGAGCTGCAGTGCTACTCGTCCGAAGAAAAGCTGCGGGAGCTCCTGCGGCGCAGTCCGCACATGCTGCAACGCGTGCCGCACAAGTACCTGGCCAACTACCTGGGTATCGACGCCACGAATTTCAGCAAATTGATCAATCAGATCCGGATCTAGAAAATGCCCCTACACCAGCGGCGAATCACCCGCCGGGGTACCGGCCGACGGGGATCCGGCCGACGCCGTAGGCGGCGCGTCCGAGGCGGGCTGGGTAGCCCCGGCGAATTTCTCCATGAGGTCGTTCAGGATTTTTTCAATGTCGGGAAAATTCTCCTTCAAGGCTTCGGCTCCTTTGGTTTTGAGCTGCGCAAAGTACTCGGGTGCTTTCTCGGCGGCTTCGGTCGCTTCGGTTCTCAGCCCTTCGGCCTTGGCTTTCAAATTTTCTACCAGTTTTTCTCCCTCTTCGGTTTGGAAGTACTTTTGAAGGGCTACGCCCGCGGCGGCACCCAGGATAAACGTAGCAAGATGTTTGGCGTTGACACTCATAGCAGTTAGGATTTTTGGAGTACTACTAAATAAAAAACCAGGATCGGTTAGGGTACTAACAAATCCTGGCTCCTATTAGTTATTTTAGTTACTGAATTTCAAAAGCGGCCTGCATCCGGTAGCTGATCTTGATCTTCTGATACTCCAGATCACTGTCCGGAGCCGCATCTGCCGACTCGGCCGCCATCATGCGCACGTTGGCTTTGGCCAGCATGGGCTGCGGGTAGTAGAGGTTATCTTCCAGCTCCCGGATCATGATCACCGGCCCGGCCTTTTGGTCAATGGCCGCCAGCAGGTAAACGGCTTTTTCCTTGGCGGCTTTCAGGGCGTTAATCTTCACCTGCTTTTTCAGCTCCTCCTTCTGCGAGTGATCCACCCGGCTGATGTTGGCGTACTGGATGCCCCGGCTTTCGATCTTCGAGAGAATCCCGTCGAGCTTATCGGCCCGGTCTACTTTGAGCAGGTACTGCTTGCTTTCCAGGAAGGTACTTGGCTTCTTTTTCTTGTCCCAGTAGTTTTGGTACCCGCCCAGGCCGCTCACCGTGAGGGCTTCTTTGGGCAAACCCGCGGCAGCCACGGCTTTGGTCAGCTGCTGCTCCAGGGTACTTATGGTCACTTTGTCCTTCTGGTTTTTTTCGTCCTTGAAGTACTCCCGCAGCGACACCGTAAAGTACAACTCATCGGGCGTTATTTCCATTTCGGCAAAGCCGGTCACTTCGATGTTACGGGTGGGTTTTTCGTCCGTACGGGTACTTTGGGCAGCAGCCAGTCCCAGGGTCGAGACGAGCATAGTGAGGGTAAGCAAAGCTTGTTTTTTCATGGCTCAATGTTGATAAAAAATGAAGGTACTTGGTAAATAAAACGTGCTCGGAGCGAATGGCCCCCAACTACCCCTCTATGACCCGCGCCGGTGGCAAAAGGTTTAAAGGGTACTTTGGAGTAATGTGAGCCAGGCTTCATGGACCTGCCCCCGCGCCAGGAGCTTCTGCGCGTGAAGATGCAGTAGATCAGGCAGGTACTGGCAGCCCAGGCGGGCTTCTTCGTGCAGGGCCATCATGGCAGGCGTCTGCCGAAATCTTTCTATTTCGGCGCGCGTAGGTACCTCCAAGACGCTCCCCAGGCGGCCCAGGTCGTTGCCGGTGAGGATGCGGGAGGTACGCACCGCCTCGGGTAGGGCATCCACGCCTACGCCCATCTGCGGGCGGGGTACTTCAAAGAGTGCCGCGCCGCTGGCCCGCGCGTACCAGTCGCCCCCCAAGCGGGCCACCCAGTCGGTGCGGTGCTGGTCGATCCGCCCGTTTTCGTCCAGGATTTCTTCGGAAAAATGCGCTAAAATAACCTCCGCGATCACCAGCTCCATGCTGCCGATGGTCTTGATCTCAAGTACCTGGCACTCAAACTGCGCCGGCGACTCCCCTACGCGCGGCGGCCGTACGCGCTCCGATGCCACCGCCGTAAAGCCCGCCTTCACAAACTCATCGACGCCCCGCTCAAACTCCGCACTCGTCAGCGACATTTGCTCCACCATGGCGTAGCTCACCATGTTGATCACCAGCTCGGGTACTTCCAGCAGGTTGAGGGACGTGTGCTTGGCCGTATTATCGCGCCCGCGGCGGTTGGGCGCAAAGACCAAAATGGGCGGGTCGATGCCCATGACGTTAAAGAAACTAAACGGACTAAGGTTCACGCGCCCGGCGGCGTCTACCGTGCTGGCAAACGCAATGGGCCGCGGCGCTACCGCCGAGTTGAGGTAGGCGTAGAAGGCGCGCGCGCTGAGCTGGGACGGATCAAGGGTTTTCATAGGCCGATGGTACTATTTTTCCGCGTACTTCCCCAAAACCAACCCGACTATTTTCAGTTCGGGCCCAGCCGCGCATCACCACCTCGTCGCCGTCGAGCAGGTAGGTACGTGCGGCGCCCGTAGGTAGTTGTAGGGGCTTGCGTCCGCCTTCGGTGAGCTCCAGCAGGCAGCCGTGCGCGTCCGGGCCCTCACCCCCGCTGATGGTACCCGTAGCCAGCAGGTCGCCCACCCGCAGGTTACAGCCCGTAACGGTATGGTGCGCTACTTGCTGCCGGATGTTCCAGTACAGGTACCTGGCGTTGGTGCGCGTCACGACGGCGGGGGTACTTTGGGAAGTGATGATTTCGACGGTTAATTGAAGATCAAAATTGAGCGCGCCGGTGGTTTGCAGGTAGGGCAGCGGCGCTGGATCTTGCACCGGACCGGGTACCCGAAACGGCTCCAACGCCGCCAGCGGTACCACCCAGGGTGAAATAGACGAAGCAAAATTCTTACTCAGGAACGGCCCCAACGGCTGGTACTCCCAACGCTGAATATCCCGCGCCGACCAGTCGTTGAAAAGTACCAATCCAAAGATATAATTCTCCGCTTCGGCAGCGGGTACAGGTACCCCCAGCCGTGATTCTTTACCAATAATAAAGCCCAGCTCCAGCTCAAAATCCAGCGCCTGGGTAGGTTCAAAAACCGGGACAGTCGCCTCTCCGGAAAGTACCTGTCCCCACGGCCGCCGGATCGGAGTACCCGAAACCACGATGGACGAAGCCCGCCCGTGGTAGGCCACTGGCAGGTACTTCCAGTTGGGCAGCAGCGGGTTGTCGGGCCGGAAGAGCTTGCCCACGTTGGTGGCGTGCTCCTGGCTGGAATAAAAATCGGTGTAGTCACCGATCTGGACGGGTAAGTGTAGCGTAGCCGCCGCTTGCTCCACAAGTACCTCCTCGGCCCCGGCGCGCAGGCCCGCCTCGGGCTCAGTGAGCAGTTGGCGCAGCCGCTGGCGGAGGGCCTGATGCGCCGCCGCGCCCAGGGCGATGAAAGCATTGAGGGTAATTTGCCGAAAAACCAGCTTCGCTTCGGCGTAGCGGGCCTCCCAGTCGTGAAAAAGGCCGAGCCGGGCGGCTTCGGCCAAGTCGATGATCCACGTCCCGATGGCCACCCCGACCCGCTTTTCTTCCGAAGCCGCCGTACTAAAAATCCCGTACGGTAGGTTTTGGAAGGAAAAATCGGAGTCGGCCGGGATTGCCAGCCAGGAAGTGGCTTGGGTCATTCTTTGTCGCTAAAATTATTGTAGATCGAATCCATGAGGCGTACAAACTGCTGGTAGTCGGCCTCGCTGAGGTCCCCCCAGCCGATTCGCCGGATCTCGGCCACGATCGGGAAGGCCTTTGTATAGGTACTTTCGCCTTTGGCCGTCAGGAAAAGATTGAACTTGCGGCGGTCTCCGGCGGCCATGCGGCGCTCCACCAGTCCTTTTTTCTCCAGCAGATCCACGATGCGCGTCACCGTCGGGGGGTCCTTGTAGGTCACTTCGGCCAGGGAATTTTGACTGGTACCTTCGTCGCGGGAGATATGATCGATCAATACCCACTGGTCTACCGTCAAATCAATCCCGGCTTCATTCAGGCGCTTTTGCAAGGCATTGCGTATTTTCTTGATTGTGGTATCAATCTTAAAAAAATAGGCGCGTTGGTCGGAATGATGCGTCATATCGTTTAGCTAAAGGTTTATCTCTGTTATCCTGCTGCAAAGATAGTGCGCACCAACTATTAGTTTACTAATAAAATTTGATTTATTTTGAAATATATTTAGTAAAATACCGACTTGCCTATCATTTCATCTAATAATTCTCCGATTTCCGGCACCGACTCATAAAGCTGTCGGTACGAATCAATGACAAAGTAGCGTTCCTGGAAGCGGTCGATGTGGTAAGGCGTCCGTAACAAGGTAGCTACGTCGAAGTCGATTTTAGGTACTTCCGCGCTCAGGCAGTGCTGACTTTCCCCCGGCGACGACAGAATACCGCCGCCGTAAATCTTGAGGGTACCTTCTTCCCGGATCAGCCCAAACTCAACCGTATACCAGTACAGCCGCGAGAGGCATTGCAGAGCCTCCTCACTGTCGATATGCCGCAGCGCTACCCGGCTTAGATCGGCCATGAAATCACAGAAGGCCTGGTTGCTGAGCAGCGGCACGTGCCCAAAGGTATCGTGAAACATGTCGGGCTCCTCGAGGTAGTCGAGCTGCTCGGGGCTCCGCAGCCAGGTCGAGGCCGGAAACTGCCGGTGGGCCAGGAGCTCGTAAAACGCGCGGTGGGGAATCAGCCCCGGCACTACGTACACCTCCCAGCCCGTGAGCGCGCGCAGGCGGGGGTTGGTGTCTTCGTTGAAGTTTGGAATGTGATCCGCGACGAAGCCTACTTGCCCGAGGCCGTCGAGGTAGGCGCGGCTGGCAATAGCCGGTAGCTGCTCCATTTGCCGTTCAAAAAGCCGCCTCCACGTAGCGTGGTCGGCGGCAGTATAGGTGTCATACGCTTGATCCATGGCTTAAATCTGTTTTTTGAAAGTACCCTTGACCCTCTGCCCCTAACCCTATGCCCCCTGCTATAAAGTACCCCGCCGCGCCTGCTCCCGCTCGATGGCCTCAAAAAGTGCCTTGAAATTTCCTTTGCCGAACGACTTCGCCCCTTTGCGCTGGATTATCTCGAAAAATAACGTGGGACGGGGCATGATGGGTTTGGTAAAAATCTGTAGCAAGTACCCTTCCTCGTCGCGGTCCACCAGAATACCCAGCCGACTTAGCTCCGCCATTTCTTCGTCGATGGTACCTACCCGTTGTTGCAGGTCCAGGTAGTAGGCCGCAGGTACCTGCAAAAACTCCACGCCCCGGCTGCGCAGGGCTTCAACGGTCGCGATGATGTCGTCGGTAGCGACGGCGATGTGCTGTACGCCCGGCCCGCCGTAGAAGTCGAGGTACTCTTCGACCTGCGATTTTTTGCGGCCTTCGGCGGGCTCGTTGATCGGGAACTTGATGCGCCCGTTGCCATTGCTCATGACCTTGCTCATGAGCGCGGTGTAGTCGGTAGAAATGTCTTTGTCGTCAAAGGAAACCAACTGCTGGAAGCCCATCACCTCGGCGTAGAAGCGCACCCACTCGTTCATTTCGTTCCAGCCCACGTTGCCCACCAGATGGTCGACGTACCTCAGGCCCACGGCTTCGGGGCGGTAGGTAGGCTCCCAGGGTACATAGCCCGGCAGGAAAGTACCCTGGTAGTTTTTGCGCTCCACGAACAGATGCACCGTATCGCCGTAGGTGAATATGCCGGACTGAACTACCTGACCGTGCTCGTCCTGCTCGGTGGTCGGTTGCAGAAAAGGCCGCGCGCCGCGCCGTACGGTTTCTTCGTAAGCGTGGGTAGCGTCGTCCACCCAGAGCGCAATGACGCGTACGCCGTCGCCGTGGCGGTCGAGGTGCAAACCGATGGTGGTACCTCCTATCAGCGGCGAGGTCAATATCAGCCGGATCTTGCCCTGCACCAGCACGTACGACTCGCGGTCGCGCTGGCCGGTCTCGAGGCCCGCGTGCGCCAGCGGCTGAAAGCCGAAGGCCGTCTGGAAGTAGTGCGCCGCCTGGAGGGCGTTGCCTACGTAGAGCTCCAGGTAGTCGGTACCATTGATGGGTAAAAAATCCACCTCATCGGGTACCTGAACGTCTTTTATTTCCAATGCTTCCATGTTACTTTCTTTATTTTGTTGATGAATTGAAGTACCTTATTCTGAATGGTTTTACGCTATTCCAGCCAGCTCGCAAAGTACCGGCCGTCGTCGAGCGCCAGGGCGGCCTCGGTGAGCATGAGCGGCCGGAAAGTATCCACCATCACGGCCAGCTCGTGCGTTTCGGTTTTGCCGATGCTGCGCTCGTAGGCTCCCGGATGCGGCCCGTGCGGAATCCCGCCCGGATGCAGCGTGATGTGCCCCGGCGCTACGTCGTTGCGGCTCATGAAGTCGCCATCGACGTAGTAAAGTACCTCGTCGGAGTCGATGTTGCTGTGGTTGTAAGGGGCCGGAATGGCCTTGGGGTGGTAGTCGTAGAGCCGCGGACAAAACGAACACACCACGAAGGCGTCGGTCTGGAAGGTTTGGTGTACGGGCGGCGGCTGGTGAATGCGCCCCGTGATGGGTTCAAAATCGTGGATCGAAAAGCCCCAGGGATAGTTGTAGCCGTCCCAGCCCACAACATCGAACGGGTGGTAGGCGTAGACGAGCTCGTGGAGCATCCCTTGCTTTTTGATCTTGATGAGAAAATCGCCCGCTTCGTCGTGCGTCTCCAGGTAGTGGGGTAGTTTGTAATCCCGCTCGCTCATGGGCGCGTGCTCCAGCAGCTGTCCGAAGTGGTTGCGGTAACGCTTGGGCGTGTAAAGGGGCGTGTGCGATTCGAGGTAAAAAAGGCGGTTGTCGGGCGTATCAAATTCGATCTGGTAAATCATGCCGCGCGGAATGACGAGGTAGTCGCCGTACACAAACGGCAACGTACCCAGCAGCGTACGCAGCCGCCCCGAGCCCCGGTGGACAAACAGCAGCTCGTCGGCATCGGCATTTTTGTAAAAGTACCCCGTCAGCGAACGCTGCGGTGCCGCCAGGCCGATGGTGACGTCGCGGTTGAGCAGCAGAGGTACCCGGCTTTGGAGGTAGTCTTCGGCCGGGGCCAGCTCAAAGCCTTTCAGCTTGCGCATGGTAAGGTTGTGTTCCACCGCGACACGCGGCCGTACGTCCAGCGGCGGCCCTACCGACTTCACCTGCGTGGGCCGGTGAATGTGGTACAGCAGCGACGACATGCCGTCGAAGCCAATCGTACCAAATACCTGCTCCTGGTACAGCCCGCCGTCGGGCTTCTCAAACTGCGTGTGGCGCTTGTGGGGGATCGTCCCCTGTCGGTGGTAGATGGGCATAGCGCGTATGGTTTAACGGCAAACTCAAGTCAAAGCAAAACAACTATTGTTTAGGCAACAATTATACAAACAAACTACCCATTAAGTCAAATTGTTTGAACTATTTTTATTTTAAATAAGAGGAAAGGGAGGGGAAAGAGGTACCTAAGATACCCGAGCGCAGGAATAAAGCCCAAAACGCCCAGCGGACAATTTTATTCGCTGGGCGTTTTGGATGAATTTTCAGGGATTAGCCTCTGTAGTTCGCGTTGCAAACGCAAACTAACGTACTGGGCTGGTTCGCGTTTGCAACGCGAACCCTCTACCGCTTATCTCTTCAAAGTACCTGAAGGTACTTTGCCTTTAAGCCGAATTCCGGGCGGCGTTGATAATCCCGAACATGGCCCGCATCACGAGCTTGTTGTACATCTCTACGTCGACAGGTAGGGTTTTGGGATCTTCGGCCAGCATCTGCAGGGCGTACTGCTGGATGGTGATCAGCGGCAGCACGATCCGCTCCCGAATCCGGATCGACTCCTTGGATACGTTGTTGTTGCTGAGCAGCTCGCCCTGGCCCGATACGTCGAGCAGGAGCTGGGTGGTAAGCTGAAACTCATCGTACATTTTTTCCCAAAACTCCTTGTACTCTTTCTCCTCACGCAGGTAGGCGGTGGCCGGAAAAAAGGCTTTGGAAAGCGACTGCATCGAATTTTCGATGAGCGTGCGGAAAAAGAGCGATTTCTGGTACAGCTTCCGTACTTCCTCCTGCTTGCCGCGCTCGCTCAGCTCTTTGATGGCACTCCCAAAACCGTAAAAGCCCGGTACATTTTGTTTCATCTGTGCCCAGGACCCCACAAACGGAATGGCCCGCAGGTCCTCAAATTTTAGTCCTTCGTCGTCGTTGCCGCGCTTGGTGGGGCGGCTCCCGATGTTGGTTTGGCCGTAGAAGCGGAGCGGCGTTTTTTTGTCAAGGTACTTGACAAACATCGGGTGGTTCTTCAGGTCCAGGTAGGCCTGGTAGGCTACTCCCGCCAGCTCTTCCAGCAGGGCTTTGTCGGCCTCATTGAGCTGCTCGTCTTTGCGGCCCGTGCTGAAGAGGTAGTTTTCCAACCCGGCGGAAAACAAGCGCTCGAGGTTGTACTCGGCCGTTGACACCGTGCCGTAGTTGGAGCTGATGGTTTGCCCCTGTACGGTGAGTTGAATCTCTTTATCCTCAATGTCTTTGCCCAGCGAGGCGTAGAAATTCTGATTGTTGCCACCACCGCGCGCGGGCGGCCCCCCCCGGCCGTCGAAGAAGGTTACTTTGATATCAAACTCGCGGGAGATCTTGGTCAACTCCTCCTTAGCCGTATAGATAGACCAGTTGGCGCGCAGGTACCCCCCATCTTTGGTGCCATCCGAAAAGCCCACCATGATGGTTTGGTGGTTGTCGCGCTGGGCCAGGTGCGCGCGGTAGTAGTCGTTTTCGTAGAGCGTACGCATGACGGTGGCGGCATTCGCCAGGTCATCTACGGTTTCGAAGAGCGGCACGATGTCCAGCGCCAGGTACCCTTTTTCGTCCGCAATGAGGTTTTTGGCCAGCGCTACCACCGCCATTACGTCCAGCGCCCGCGTAGAATTACTGATGACGTACCGATGCGCTCCGGCTTCGCCGTTGAGCGACTGGATGGTCCGGATGGCCCGGATCGAGCCCAGAATATCCTTGGTCGTCTCGTCGTCGTAGTCGTCGTCGCGCAGCGGGATGTCCAGCGAGAGCAGCAGGTCGATCTTTTTCGCTTCGTCCCAGCCTTCGTAATCGCTGTACTTCAGGAGCGGGATTTTTTTCTCCAGGCGCGTCAGGATGTCTTTCCAGGCTTTGGTATGCTTCCGGCTGTCCTGCCGTACGTCCAGGCTGGCAAAGAAAAAGCCAAATAGTTTTAGTTTCAGGATAAATTCATCCAGCAATTCCACAAAGAGCCCCTGGTGCTTATCCACCAGTACCTGGCGCGCCTCGAGCAGCTCCTGGGTGAGCTCGTCTACGTGGGAGTACCCCTCCTCAAAGGGGCCGAAAATGGTGCTGTTCATTTTTCGCTCCGCGCGGGCCACGGTATCCTCCACGCCCTTGAAGGTCAGGCGGCGTTTCAGGTTACGGAGGTCGCGGTAGTAGGCGCGCAGCAGCGAGTCACGCAGCCGGGCCGCTACTTTAAGGGTAGTTTGGGCGTTAACGAAAGGATTCCCGTCGCGATCGCCGCCCGGCCAGAAGCCCAGCCGAAACACCTGCGGGTAAGGCCACTCGTGGGCTGACAGCTTGAGGTTCTGGATGAGCTTGAGCAGAATCGACGGAATGGCCTCGTAAAAGACATTCTCCAGAAACCAAACCAGGCTTAGGGCTTCGTCGTAAGGCGTAGGCTTGGTGTGGTTGATGAAGGCCGTTTTGCCCAGCTGCAGCAACAGCTGATTGACGGCCGTAAAATCATTTTCGCGGATGGCCGCCTCCAGGTCGTTGATGATCCCAAGTACCTTGCCGGGATAAAACTGCGTGGGGTGGGCCGTCAAGACAATCCGAACGCTGAAGTCTTTGAGCTTGGCCAGCATCTTCTTCCGCAGGGCGTCGCTATCGAGGCGGTCCATGAGGTAGGTCACCGAGCCTTTGCCGTTCATCTCGTGGGTACTGTCAAAGGCGGCGTCTTCCACCGAATCAAAAAGGACCACCTGCCGCTCGATGTACTGAATGAAGGCAAACAGCAAATCTACGCGCTCTTTGGGCGTGGCGCTTTCCAGGTGTTCGCTAAAAAAATGCTCGATGATGTCGCGGGGCGACTTGCCGGCCTGAAATCCTTCCTCGCTCCGCTGGGTAAGCAGCGGCAGCAGGGAGCCCGTCTGGAAAATACCCCGATAGGGCAAACTCAGGAAAAGGCTATTAAAAATATTGTACTTCGTAACGACAGCATTCTGGAAAACGTGGTTCATACCGAGTGGAGCAGAATTATATTTTGAATCCTATTTCTCGGCCACAAAGATACCCCAAAATAATTGGTTTCAGGCTTTGGGATGGGCTTGCTGGTGGGATTTTTTCAACTTTTCAATGGAGTTGTGGGTATAAATTTGCGTAGCGGCCAGGTTGGCGTGGCCCAGTAGTTCTTTGATGGCGTTCAGGTCGGCTCCGCGGTTGAGCAGGTGCGTGGCGTACGTGTGGCGCAGCACGTGGGGGCTCTTCTGTTGCAGGGTGGTGACGGCCGAGAGGTACTTTTTGACCGTGCGCTGCACAAAGACCGGGTAGGTCGCTTTGCCGCTGTCGGTGAGCAGCAGCGCCGGGGTACTTTCATCGGGCACGCGCTCGGGCAGGTACCTTTCCAGCAGCCGGGCCAGGCTCGGACTGATGGGGATCAGCCGTTGCTTGGCCCGCTTGCCCATCACCCGGATCAGTCGGCTTTCGGTGTCTACCTGACCTACCTCCAGCCCGATGAGCTCCGACAACCGCATGCCGGTGCCGTACAGCAGCTCCAGCAGCAGGCGGTCGCGCAGGCCCGCGAAGCCTTCCGGAAAAGGTACTTCCTCAAAGAGTAGCGTCATGGCTTTCTCTTCCACGAAGGCAGGTAGTTTGCGCCGCGTTTTAAGCGAGCTGAGGCCCTGTGTCGGGTCTTTCAGGATGTGACTTTTCCGGCGCAGGTACTTGTAGTAGGAGCGCAGCGTGGCCATTTTGCGGTTTACCGAGGTCGGGTTAAGACCTTCCTCCACCAGGCTCACGATCCAGGAACGGAGCATGGGCGGCGTGACGGTTTCGGGCGTGGCAAGTTCGTACTGGAAAAGCAGGTACTTGGCCAGTTGGTCGAGGTCGAGGCGGTAGGCCGTCAGAGTATGGTCGCTGACGCGCTTCTCGTAGCGCAGGTGTTCCAGAAACGATTCTATCATGGCCCCAACGTACAAAAAAAGGCCGTCTTTGCCAAGACGGCCTTTTTACTAAATATATACAATGATCCCAGGGTACTTTACTTTAGTACACGCAAAGTTACCGGCCGGATCCTAGTTTTCGTGGTGGTTGCCGTACATTCTTTCTTTGTACGCGGCACGCAGAATCTCAAAACGACGCTTTACGGATGGCTTCTCAAACGACGTACGAGCGCGTAGCTGGCGCATGGTACCCGTTCTTTCAAACTTCTTCTTGTAGCGTTTCAGCGCCCGGTCGATCGATTCGTTGTCTTTAATGTTTATGATAAGCATAAGGAAAATAAAATATGATGTTTTTATAGTTTCTGAATTGGGACTGCAAAGGAAATATACATTTAGCAGAAAATCAAGGGCTCACGCATCTAATTTTCTCTTATTTTTGGGCGTTCCATCACTGCTCCGCTATGAACCGTCGTTTGGGTATCATTGACTTAGGTACCAATACCTTCCACCTGCTCATTGTCGAAAAGACGAGCGCGGGCCTTATTACCCTCTTTCGGGAAAGCCGACCGGCCCGCATTGGCCAGGGCGGCATCAACCTACGCACCATCACCGAGGCCGCCCTGGCGCGGGCACTGGAGGTACTTCGTTACTTTCGGGAAACCCTCGACCAGTACCAGGTACCTGCCCACCGCACCCACGCCTTTGGCACCAGCGCCATCCGCAACGCCGAGAACAGGGCGGCATTTTGCGACACCATCCTCCACGAAACCGGCATCGACGTCACCGTCATCGACGGCGACCAAGAGGCGCAGTACATCTACCACGGGGTACGCTCGGCCCTGGACCTGGGCTCCGACAACGCGCTCATCGTGGACATTGGCGGCGGTAGCGTGGAGTTTATCATCGGCAACCAGGAGCAGCTCTTCTGGAAGCAGAGCTTCGAGATCGGTGGCCAACGGCTCATGGAACGCTTCATGCGGCACGACCCGCTCACCGAAAGCGACCGCAAACGGCTCTATGGGTACTTTGAGGAGCAACTCATTCCGCTGACCAACGCCGTGCACCAGTACGCCCCTAGCCTTCTTATTGGCTCCTCAGGTACCTTTGATACGCTGGTGGATATGGACTACCAGCACCGCCTGGGCGAATGGCCGCCGCGCAGCCAGACGGGCTTCGAACTACCCGTAGAAGAATTTTACCGGAGCTACGAATTACTGCTCACCCGTTCGCACGACGAGCGGCTGCAGCTACCGGGCATGATCGAGCTCCGCGTGGACATGATCGTGGTGGCCGTGTGCCTGATCGACTACCTGCTGCGTGCCTACGAACTCCGCCAGATGCGCGTGTCTACCTACGCGCTAAAGGAAGGCGTACTGGCCCAAAAAGGACTAGAGCTGGACTTATGAGGCTTTCTTTTTATTTCATAAAATCAAAGTACCTTACAAACGGATAAAGTACCCCATGAAGCAACACAACCTGGTAGTCTCCCGCACGGCCCGCTACTTTACGCTGGGTGAGCTACAAGCCAGTACCCGCCGCGTGTGGTTTGTGCTGCACGGCTACGGGCAGTTGGCGGAGCATTTCTTGCGCAAATTTGAGGTACTTCAGGACGAGCATACGCTCATCGTTGCGCCCGAAGCGTTGTCGCGCTTTTATTCTCAAAGTACCTCTTCGCGAGGTACCTCGGAGCGCGTAGGGGCCAGCTGGATGACCCGCGAAGAACGCCAAAGTGAAATAGACGACTACGTGGCCTACCTCGACGCGCTGTACCAGGCCGTGTTTCAGGGCTACGACGATGACCAGGTGGAAGTCACGATTCTGGGCTTTTCGCAGGGTACCGCCACCGCCTGCCGCTGGCTCGACCGCGGCCGACCACACTGCCAGCGGCTCATCCTCTGGGCGGGGTACTTTGCCCACGGCCTCACCAATCTCATTAATCCTGACCAGCTACCCGCCCAAAGTACCTACTACGTCTACGGCACGCGCGACGAGTACCTGGCCAAGCTGGACGCCCCCAAGTACCTGGCCAACTTACAACGTGAAGTACCTTCGCTGCAGGTACTGGCGTACGAAGGCGGCCATAGTATCAATCCGGAGGTACTGGCGGCTCACTTTCGGTAAACTGTCGTGGCGGCGGCCTGTGCGGCGGCCAGGATCGTGAGGTCGGCGATGGTGACGTGCGCGGGTGCGTTGACGGCGTACCGGATGGCGTCGGCGATGTCTTCGGCCCGCAGCGGATCGAAGCCTTCGTAGACCTTGGCGGCGCGGGCTTCGTCGCCTTTGAAGCGTACATTGGAAAACTCCGTCTCTACGGCACCGGGTGCTACGTTGGTAACTTTGATGCCGTGCTGGGTCAGGTCCAGCCGCATGCCTTCGCTCAGGGCTTCTACGGCGGCCTTAGAAGCACAGTACACGCTTCCGTTGGCGTAGGTTTGCTTGCCCGCAATGGAGCTGATGTTGACAATGTGCCCGCGCCCGCGCGCCACCATGCCCGGCGTCACGGCCCTGGTCACGTACAGCAGTCCTTTCACGTTGCTGTCCAACATGGCGTCCCAGTCGGCGGGGTCGTTTTCGTGGAGGGGGCCAAAGCCGTGCGCATTACCGGCGTTATTGATCAGGATGTCGATTTCCTGCCAGGCCGAAGGCAACGAATCCAGTGCTTTCACGACCGCTTCCTGATTTTGGACGTCAAATACGAGCGACGTGATCCGTACCTGCGACGACAGCGCCACGGTTAGTTCCTTGAGGCGTTCCTGGCGGCGTCCGCACAGAATGAGGTCAATCCCGGCTTGGGCAAAGGCTTCGGCGGTGGCTTTTCCGATGCCGGAGGTAGCGCCGGTAATAAGGGCAATGCGTGACATAAGGCTTTGGTTTGTGATGGGAATAGATTTGAACAAATATGCGAAAAGCGGTGTATTCTAGCTATTCAAAGCCATAAAAAACATGCCTACCCGCCCCATCTACCTGGACTACAACGCGACCACGCCTCTGGACCCGCGCGTACTTGAAGCCATGTTACCCTGGTTTACGGAGCACTTTGGCAACGCCGCCAGCCGCACCCACCTCTACGGCTGGGAGGCCGAAGAAGCCGTAGTCCAGGCACGGAACCAGCTGGCAAGTACCCTGGGGGCGAGCGAAAAGGAAATCGTTTTTACGAGTGGCGCTACCGAAGCCAACAACCTGGCCATTAAGGGTACTTTTGAAGCCCGGCGGACGCAAGGTACCCACCATTATATTACGGTAGCGACCGAACACAAAGCGGTACTCGATCCCTTCCGGCACCTGGAGCAGTGGGGCGCTGACGTTACCTACCTTACTCCCAGCCCGGACGGGCTTATTAGCGCCGCCCAGATCGCCGAGGTACTTCGCCCCGATACGGTGCTGGTGTCGGTGATGTACGCGCATAACGAAATCGGCGTGGTGCAGCCTATTGGCGAAATCGGCGCCCTTTGCCGGGCGCACGGGGTACTTTTTCATACTGATGCCACGCAGGCCGTGGGGAAAATACCGGTTGATGTGCAGGCCGACGCCATTGATCTGCTGAGCTTGTCGGCACATAAATTCTACGGACCCAAAGGCGTGGGTGCGCTGTACGTTCGTAAAGGAGTGAAGCTGACCGCCCAACTGGACGGCGGCCGCCACGAGCGCGGCCTGCGCTCAGGTACCTTGAACGTACCGGGCATTGTGGGTTTGGGAAAAGCCTGCCAACTGGCTGCGCAGGAAATGAGTACCGAAAGCCCGCGCCTCAAGTATCTGCGGGATTTGCTGGAAGAAACAATCTTGCAACAAGTACCTGATACCCGCATCAACGGCCACAGGACGCACCGCCTGCCGCAGGTGACCAATATTTCGTTCGGTGGAGTGGACGGCGAGCAGCTTCTGCTCCACCTCAACCGCCTGGCGGTGTCTAGCGGCTCAGCCTGTACTTCCGCTTCGGTGGAGCCCTCCTACGTTCTGAAGGTACTTGGACTGGACGACGCCCTGGCCTACGCTTCGCTCCGCTTCAGCCTCGGGCGCTTCACAACCGAAGCCGAGGTGGTAGCCGCCGCCCGGCACGTACAGGAGGTAGTAGCCCGGATGCGGAACCAGGTACCTTTCGCGTAGTTTTTTTTCAAAGTACCCTTCCAAATAAAAAGCCCGTCCTCCGGGAGGACAGGCTTTTCTTTGGTACTTAGAAAATCCAAATGACTATTTACTTCTTCTTGGTTCCGACCAGGTTTGGCTCTTTGGACAGTACGATCAGATCCGCCACAATACGGCTCGTTTCGGTGAGGTAAATATCCTTTTTCTTAGCCTGGGTGGTTGGGGTACTTGGCGCATCTTCGTCCTCGTCTCCCTCGTCTTCACCCAGCTGGTTCAGCGCGGCACGTTTTTTCTCGGCCTCTTCACGTTCTTTTTTGCGCTTACTTTCCAGCAACGACACCGTTTTGTTTTCCCGGGCCTTGCGGAAACTCGCCAGGTCTTCTGCCAGCTTCTTCAGTTCTTCATCCGACTTCAGGCGCTGTTGGTAGTTATCGCGCAAACGAGCGACCAGCTTATCGCTGATGTTATTAGTCAGTTCATAGCGGGCAGAAGCGATCTGGTCCCAGGGCAGGGCGCTAGGTTGCGAGCCTTCGCCAAACTCATTGGCCGCAAAGGCGGTCGGCAGCTCCAGGTCGGGCATAACGCCGCGCAG
This sequence comes from Rhabdobacter roseus, assembly GCF_014202275.1. Classification (GTDB taxonomy): domain Bacteria; phylum Bacteroidota; class Bacteroidia; order Cytophagales; family Spirosomataceae; genus Rhabdobacter; species Rhabdobacter roseus. Next base: position 180,902 of record NZ_JACHGF010000005.1, read on the forward strand.
CTGGGTGCTGCTACCATTCACGCGGTAGAACTTCGCTACGGTCATTTTCACCTGTCCCAGTTGCTCGCTTTCCTTGGGTGCCCACTGGTTCAGATCGATGAGCGTTTGTACGGTACCTTTGCCGTAGGTTTGCTCACCCACAATGATGCCGCGCTTGTAATCCTGAATAGCCGCCGCGAAAATTTCCGATGCCGACGCGCTGAAACGGTTTACCATCACGGCCAGCGGACCGTTATAAGCAATCATCGGGTCGGTGTCGGACTGCACTTCGATGTCTCCCATCGACTCCTTCACCTGCACCACGGGGCCTTTGTTAATAAAGAGACCCGTGAGCGAAATCGCCTCCACCAGGGAGCCTCCGCCGTTGTTACGCAGGTCAATTACCACGCCTTCCACGCCTTCTTTTTGCAACTCGGCAATCAGAGTTTGTACGTCACGCGTGGTGCTGGCAAACTCTTTCTCGCGCTGCTGGGCTCCTTCAAAATCCCGGTAGAAAATGGGAACGTCAATCACCCCAATCTTATAATCTTTGCCGTTCTGATTGATGGATACAATTTCTTTTTTAGCCCGCTGCTCTTCGAGTTTTACTTTCTCCCGGACAATCCGGATCTCTTTGGGCGGGGTGTTGGGCAGGGCATTGGCGGGCAAAATCTGCAGCCGAACCACGGTACCTTTGGCACCTTTGATCAACTTCACGGCATCGTCCACAAACCAGCCCACAATATCTACCATCTTGCCGTCATCTCCCTGCGCTACGGCCATGATACGATCTTCTTTTTTCACTTGCTTGCCTTTGAAAGCAGGCCCGCCAGGAATCACGTCTACAATTTTAATGTAGTTATCTTCCTCACGCAAGATGGCACCAATGCCTTCCAGCGACTGGCTCATATCCTGCTTGAAGCGATCCGCCGAGGTAGGCGACATGTAGTCGGTATGAGGGTCCAGCGACTCCGCAAAAGCGTTCATGTAAATCTGAAATACCTGCTCCGAACGGATACGCGCCAGGGCGCGGTCGCGGTTCTTATAGCGATCACGCAGGGTACTGGCCACGGTCGAATCGGGCTTCCCGGCCAGTTTCAGATCCAGGGCTTCGCTTTTGAGGTACTTCCGCCAAATATCGTTCAGCTCTTCGGCATTTTTGGACCAGGCCGCTTTTTCACGATCCGTATTCAAGGTTTCGTCCGTGGAGAAATCAAAGGGCTTCGTATCGGCCAGGAGCGTCTGAATGTAGTCGCTCCGCTCTTTATAGCGCTTCCGGAACAAATTATAGATTTCGTAGGGTACGTCCAGTTCGCCTTTGGTCAGGAAGTCGTCAAATGAGTAGCGGTGCTTTTCAAATTGCGCCACGTCCGAAGCCAGAAAGTACAGCCGACTACGATCTATATCGTCGAGGTACTTGGTATAGATCACCGAAGACAGCGAATCGTTCAGCTTGGTTTTCCGGTAATGATAGTTAGTCAGGATACGCGTAACGAGCTGCTCGGTCCGATACTGGGCATTGGTGGGTTTTAGCTCCTCCTCGATGGTCGTTGACGACGGGACAAACTCCGCCCTTTGCTCCGGCGCGGGGCCCCGTTGCCATCCCAGCAATACCACGGGTATCAGCGTGATCAGGTACTTTCTCATAAGCAATGTCTATTTTAGGATTTCTAATAACTCTACTTCAAAAACCAACGCCGAGTTAGGGCCGATGGCAGGTCCGGCGGCCCGCTCCCCGTAAGCAATCTGCGACGGTAGGTACAGCTTCCATTTGGAGCCTACGGGCATCAGTTGCAGGGCTTCCTGCCAGCCGGGAATGACGCCGTTGACCGGGAACTCGACGGGCTCGCCGCGTTCCACTGAGCTGTCAAAAACCGTTCCATCCACTAAAGTACCATGGTAGTGTGCTTTTATGCGGTCAGTTTCGGACGGTTTGGGGCCTTCCCCCATCTTGATAACTTCGTACTGCAAGCCGCTCTGGGTAGTTTGTACGCCGGTTCTGGTCTTGTTTTGGGCCAGGAATTTTTCCCCTTTTTCTTTATTTTCTCTCCCCACCCGGGAAGATTGCTCCTGAAAGTACTCCCCAATGCACTGGTTGGCCTGCTCGGCCGTCAACAGCGTAGTACCCCCCTTCAGGGTTTCGTTAATGGCTTTCATCAAAAGCTCCGTATTGATTTCGGCCAGGCCCTGCCCTTTCAGAGAGCCCGCTACGCTGATGCCAATGGAATAGGCTACGGAGTCAAGCTGGGTTTTCAGCACGGGGGCCACTGTGCTGGCCGCCGGTTTCTCGGCTTGGGTCGCAGGTTTGGCCGTTGAAGCGGGTTTGGGTGAAGTCTTAGAGGTTTGAGCTACGCTAAGGGTTGCCATCCAGGTAGTACAGGCTACGGTGGCTACTAAGGTTCTAAAAGGGATGTACATTCGATGGTTTAAAACTGCGGATTGAATACTAATTGAATAAGACGGATAAAAAACGAAAACATTTAGCTAAAAAACACAAGATAACCCTAAAAAAGTTTAAAGTGCAGCTAGTTAGGGTTAATTTAGCACTTTTAGGGTACCTGGATGGGTGAGCATTCTGAACTTAGAAAAGTATAATTTACTAAGTTCTATTTTTTTAAAATGAATAACTATATATTAAGGAAATAAAACCCTAAATTTGCGGCAGTTTTTCAAAAACGTACTTCTACATTCAAAATAAGTCAATTATACTATGGTATCTGTTAGACCGGACGAAGTTTCAGCCATTTTGCGTGAGCAACTTGCAGGCGCTAAAACGGAAGCCGAACTCGAAGAAGTAGGTACGGTGCTCCAGGTTGGTGACGGCGTGGCGCGCATCTACGGCCTTTCCAAAGTACAAGCCGGAGAGCTCCTGGTGTTCGAAAACGGGTTGAAAGCCTTAGCGCTTAACCTCGAAGAAGACAACGTTGGGGCGGTACTCCTGGGAGATTACAGTGAAATCAGCGAGGGTGCTACCGTGAAGCGCACCAAGGAAATCGCTTCGGTAAAAGTAGGCGATGGCATCGTGGGCCGCGTAGTAAATACGCTGGCCGAGCCCATCGACGGCTTAGGCCCCATCCAGGGTGAGCTGTTCGAAATGCCCGTGGAGCGCAAGGCACCGGGGGTTATTTTCCGCCAGCCCGTTACCGAGCCGTTGCAAACGGGTATCAAGGCCATCGACGCCATGATCCCCATCGGTCGTGGCCAACGCGAGCTGGTGATTGGTGACCGCCAAACCGGCAAAACGGCGGTTTGTATCGATACCATCATCAACCAAAAAGAGTTTTACGACAAGGGTGAGCCCGTTTTCTGTATCTACGTAGCCTGCGGTCAGAAGGCCTCTACCGTAAAGCAGGTAGAAGCCACGCTGCGTCGTTACGGCGCTATGTCCTACACGGTAATCGTAGCCGCCAGTGCTTCCGATCCTTCTCCCATGCAGTTCTTTGCTCCGTTTACGGGCGCTGCTATCGGAGAGTACTTCCGCGATACGGGCCGTCCGGCACTCGTGGTTTTTGATGACCTTTCCAAGCAAGCTGTAGCCTACCGTGAAGTGTCCCTGCTGCTTCGTCGCCCTCCCGGACGTGAGGCGTATCCCGGGGATGTATTTTACCTGCACAGCCGCTTGTTGGAGCGGGCCGCTAAGATTGTAGCCGATGACTCCATCGCGAAAAACATGAACGACCTCCCTCCCTCCCTGGCCAACAAAGTGAAAGGAGGCGGATCGCTGACGGCTCTCCCCATCATTGAGACCCAGGCGGGTGACGTGTCGGCCTACATTCCTACCAACGTAATTTCGATTACCGACGGACAGATCTTCCTGGAAAATAACCTCTTTAACGCCGGTATTCGTCCGGCCATCAACGTAGGTATTTCGGTATCACGCGTGGGAGGTAATGCGCAGATCAAGTCCATGAAAAAGGTAGCAGGTACCCTAAAGCTGGACCAGGCGCAGTTCCGCGAGTTGGAAGCCTTTGCCAAGTTTGGCTCTGACCTCGATGCCGCCACAAAACTGGCCATCGACCGGGGACGCCGTAACCTGGAAGTACTGAAACAACCTCAGTACTCGCCCGTCACGGTAGAACAACAGGTAGCCATCATCTATGCTTCTACGAAGGGGCTGCTGGACCGGGTACCCGTGGAAAAAGTACGGGAGTTCGAGGAAGAATTCCTGACCGTTTTGGCTGGGCAATACAGCGACACCCTGTCGGCTTTGCGCGCTGGTAAGCTCGACGACACGATTACTGGTGTAGTAGAACGAGTAGCCAAAGAGGTTGCGGCCAAGTACATAGCCTGATCATTGTCATTTATAGCGGGGTAAGAAGAGCGTGGAGAAGTACCCTACGAGTACTTGCCTCTCTCTTCTTCCCTGCCTTCCTCCTATTCATGTCTTAGTATGGCAAGCTTAAAAGAAGTACGTAACCGGATTGTTTCCGTCAATTCCACCCAACAGATTACCAAAGCGATGAAGATGGTGTCGGCGGCCAAGCTACGGCGGGCTCAGGACAGCATCATGCAAATGCGCCCTTACGCCCAAAAGCTCGGGGAAATGCTGGCGACGGTTTCGGCCGGTACGGAGACGGCTTTTGAAAGTCCGCTCAAGAAAGCCCGTCCGGTAGAGAAAGTACTGATGATCGTTGTGACTTCGGATCGGGGTCTGGCCGGCGCTTTTAACAGCAATGTACTGAAAGCAACCCTGAACCGCATCGAAGCCCGCTACGCCGAGCAGGCTCGCCGGGGTCAGGTGGAGATTTTGGCCATCGGAAAAAAAGGAGCCGAAGCGCTGGCTCGCCGAGGGTATAAAGTAGATACCCGTTATACGGATCTGTTTACCCGCCTTAGCTTTGTGGCCGTCAAAGAAGCCGCCGAACAGATTATGGCCGCCTACTCGGAAGGCCAGTACGATGCCGTAGAGCTGGTCTTCAACGAGTTCAAGAATGTGGCTACGCAAATCGTTCGGACCGAGCCGTACCTGCCCATCAGCAGCGACACCACGCCTGGTCCGGCGGGTAGTGCTTCGTCCGTAAACTACCTATTTGAGCCCTCCGAAGAAGAAATTATTACGGAGCTGATTCCCAAAACGCTCAAGGTCCAGCTGTACCGGGCCGTCCTGGAATCCAACGCCTCTGAGCACGGTGCCCGTATGACGGCCATGGACAAAGCAACCGATAACGCCCAGGAGCTTATCAAAGAGCTCAAGCTGGTGTATAACCGCACGCGTCAGGCAGCCATTACAAAAGAGATTCTCGAAATTGTGGGTGGTGCCGAAGCACTCTCCGCTTAGTAATGCTAAGCGTAGGGGAGCCAAAAAAAGACGCGGTAGTTGTACCGCGTCTTTTTTTGGCTCCCCATTCATATGAATAGAGTTCCAATTCAACTGCTCTTCGAACCGTCCGCGTAGTTTTTCCAAACAAAAGATATGATTTTGCACTTAGTCATCTATATTCAGGGATTCTTTGCTCACCTTATTTCTTTTTTGCATTGTTACTCAGTTATTCAATCCATTCCCAAACCAATCATGCGTAATTATTTAATGATCCGGCTTCTTTGTGTCGCGCTGCTCGCGACCGCCCTCCGTACGGCTTCGGCGCAAACCGTTGATGAGGTGATCGATAAGCACATTGCCGCCATGGGCGGAGCCAGCAAGCTTGCTAGTTTGAAAAGTATGAAGATGGAAGCCGCCGCCCAAGTGATGGGAATGGAATTCCCGTCTTCGACCACCGTAGTGCAGGGCCGCGGCCTGCGCAGTGAAACAACCGTGCAGGGCATGACCATCGTGAACGCACTCGATGGCGATAAAGGCTGGATGATCAACCCCATGGCGGGCCAGAATACGGCCGTTGCCCTACCCGAGGAACAAGTAAAGCTCTCAGCAGGGCAATTAGATCTGACTGGCCTTTACAATTACAAGCAAAAAGGTCACACCGCTCAATTGGCGGGGGAAGATAAGGTCAATGGCGCTCCGGTATACGTAGTAAAGGTAAAGCTCAACAACGGTATGGAGACCACTCATTACATTTCCAAGGAAACTAACTACATTCTGAAGACAGCCACGAACGTGCAGGCTGAGGGGCAGAATATGGTTGTGAACACCTCCTTTTCCAATTTCAAGCAAGTGGATGGGCTTACGCTCCCCTTCACCACCGAAATTGAGTCGGCAGCGATGCCTGGCGGAGCCATGACTATGACTATCAAGTCCGTGCAGGTGAATCCTACCGTCGATGAAAGCATCTTTGCCATGCCTAAAAACTAGGTACCTGGCTAATCTTTTTTTTAAGACAAAAGGCCTTCCTAAGTAGCGGAGGCCTTTGTGTTAATACAAGCAAGGCATTCCACATCATCAATAGAAGGAATTCCCCATCCGGCTTAAAGAAGGTACTTTAAAGGTATTGGAATGGTTATTTTGTTCTGAATGAACCAGATAATGATTCATTTTACTAAAACTTGATATCTTATGGCACGTCGAAGAGGAGAACCAGCTATACCCGCCACGGGAAAACCCATTATTGAACCCCCGGTGTATCCGTCCTACCCGACCAATACACCACCTTCATCCCCTCCTACCGTAGTTCCGAACCCGGAAGAGGAAGATGAGCGGGATCAGGATCGTACCAAAAAATAAAAATTACCTTCTAAGTACCTATGGGTCCGATCTTGAACTCAGCGAGATCGGATCTTTTTTTTAGGAAGCGAAACTTTTCTATGCGGATACATGTATATACATTAAATGTAAAAACATAAATCTTAAACAAAAATACACTATGGCAACCGCAACCAAAACCGTATGGTCTGTTGATCCCACGCATTCCGAAATCCAGTTCAAGGTAAAACACTTAGTGATTTCCACAGTTACGGGCTACTTCCGACAATTTGAAGGGACCGTAGAAACCGAAGGCGAAGATTTTGAAACGGCCAAAATCCAGTTTTCGGCCGACGTGACCAGCGTAGATACCAACATGGAGCAGCGCGACCAGCACCTGCGCTCCGCCGATTTCTTCGATGCCGAAAAGTACCCCAAGCTCAGCTTTACGTCAACGAACGTTACAAAAACCGGGGAAGATACCTACAAGATTCTGGGCGATTTGACAATCAAGGACGTTACTAAACCCGTGGAGTTGAAAGCCGAATACGGCGGCAGCATGGTGGATTTTTATGGTAACCACAAAGCTGGATTTGAATTAACCGGCAAGATAAACCGCAAAGAGTTTGGTCTTAGCTGGCATGCTGTAACCGAAGCCGGTGGCATAGTCGTAGCAGACGATGTAAAATTGGCCATTAATGTTCAGGTAGCTAAGCCCGCCTAAGACTTACGATTGCCTTCTTGCCAAAAATGCGCTCTTCTTTCCAGCAATCAGGGCGCATTTTTGGCATAATTTTTGCGCCTACTTTTATATACATGCAATAACCCTTTTTGTTAATTTGGTCTAGGCTTAGAAAAAAATAATTAAATAATAAATAGCAATTATTACTTGCATTTATGTTTATACAACAGTATATTTGGTTACTTAAAAAATAGAATCAAAGAAAATCTTTCTATTGTACAATAATAAGTATTATATTTGTAACCATTATTAGTATTTGCAGATTACTCAGAAGTTCATTTTACTCAACGTTATTTTTATTTCATGACAAAAAGCGATCTACTCTTTCATTACTCCCTCGTAGGAAGTGTCTTTTTCACTCCTACGGGGGAGTAATTGCCCGTAGCTACAAAATTGGCACTCTATTTGCTACGCCGACTATCGTCTACTTCCATGCCCGTAAGTCCCTTAAGGATACCCTCATACGGTACCGGCTACTTTATAGGATACAATATTTTCTTAAAGTCACCGTTTATTTATTAAAGTTAATTCCATTTAGGCACCATTAGGTACCTAGCTGCATTACAAGCGTGATTTCATTCTTTTGAAAACCATATTAGTATAGTGTGATGTAGTAAAGAGCCGGGCATTTTGTTCGGCTCTTTCTTTTTGTTCGGCCCAGGGTACCCGCACTTCAAAGTTTGTTTCCGACTCCACGATCTCCACTTTCTCCTTGCTGAGGTAGGTATATAACGCCTGCAAATTTTGTAGTCCCTGCTGGTTGGAGGTATCGGGCTGCTGCCGGTGGAGCGTAGAATTACTTACGTAAAGAAACCGGTCGTCGGCCCTGATCCTGATCTCCAGGGGGTATTGGGTACTTACGGTGTTGTGCTTGATGGCATTTTCAATCAAAACTTGCAAAGTAACGGGAACAATGAGCCGCTCGTAGGCCTTCTCCTCAATCGCCATGCTTACCCGCAAGGCCCCTTCGAAGCGGGTTTCGAGCAGTAAGATGTAGTTCTTGACGAATTCCACTTCGGTTTCCAGGGTCACGACGCCTTGCTCCTGGCTTTGCAACACGTATCGGTATACTTTGGAAAGCTGGCGCAAAAAATTCCGGGCTAGTAGCGGATTTTCCTGAATGAGGCCGTCCAGTGAAGCCAGGCTATTGAACAGAAAATGCGGATTGACCTGGTTTTTCAGGTTATCAAACTGTACCTGCGTTTTTTCACGCTCCAGGTGAGCGGCGCGTAAGGCGTTTTCTTTCCAACGCTTAAAAAAATGGTTGGCAATGAACCCCACATTCATCAGGGTACTTCCAAAAAAAGCCGTCAGTGCGATGAATATAAGGTTTAGCTTATTAAATTGAATGGCGTCAGGCGGGACAAAGTATACCAAAAAGAAAGTACCTACGATCAGCATGAATACCTTTAAAGTACCCCACCCAATGATGACCTGTAGCGCAATTCGCCTGGTCGTGCTCTTCTCGTAGGGCAAAATTTTATTTAAAGTATAATCGAGCCAGTAGTAGAAAGTCCAGATCAGATTGAGGATGGCGAACTGGACGAAAAAGTGAAAAATATGTTCCCTGAGTGTGATTTGCGGAATGGCCCAGTAGCGCGCCACAAAGCCCCCCAAGGACAACAATAGGAAGCCCGCCTCGACGTACTTATTGAACGGAATTTTCATGGCCGTGCGAAATAATAGCTCCATCTGACATTTCAATGATGCGGTCTCCCCCGGCGGCAAAGTCGGGGTCGTGGGTCACGGTGATGATCGTCTGGCCGTTTTCGCGGGCTATTTCCTTGAAAATATCAAAGACCATCTGGCTATTTTTTTTGTCCAGGTTGCCCGTAGGTTCGTCGCCCATCACGATGGTGGGGTCGTTGATCAGGGCCCGGGCAATGGCCACCCGCTGCTGCTGCCCCCCCGAAAGCTTGGCCGAGGCCTTGAGGGCGTGCTCCTGCATATCAACGAGCTTAAGCTTTTCGTAGGCCCGGTGCTCGACCTCCTTGCGGGGGTACTTTCCCAGCTTCAGGGCCGGCAGCATGACGTTCTGCAAAACCGAAAACTCGGGCAGCAGAAAATGAAACTGAAACACAAAGCCCAGGTGCTCGTTGCGAAAAGCCGCCAATGTATCCTGGCTGAGGCCCGTCAGCCGTTGCCCGTTCATCTCGATGGTCCCTTCGTAGTCGGTGTCCATGGTAGATAAAATGTATAACAGCGTCGATTTTCCACAACCCGACTTGCCCACGATGGACAAAAACTCGCCTCTTTGCACCTCGAACGTAATTTCTTTGAGTACCTGAAAACGCACCGGATCGGTAAAGTACTTGTTGACGTTCGTGGCGCTAAGCACCACGGGGCTTTTTTTCTCTGGACTCATTTTGGCGCTCATAGCGTTTGTACTTTTAGTGGTCAAACTACCCCCTCAAAACCGCAACGGGGTCAATTTTAGCAGCTTTTTTGGAGGGAAAGTACCCCGCCAGGACCGTGGTAATAACCCCGAAAGCGACTCCCAGCAGGTAGTAGCCGACGTCAAATTTCACCGGAAAGGTATCGATGGCCAGAAAATCGCCGGAATCGAACGGGGTGACCGACAGCAGGTAGCTTAGCGAGAAGCCAATCGTAACGCCCAGGATGGCTCCCAGAAGTCCGATAATCATGGATTGGATCAAGAATACCGCCACGACATCCCGGCCGTTGAAACCCGTTGCTTTCAGGATGGCGATGTCCTTCATTTTGTTGATTACGTTCATATTCATGATGTTGTAAATCCCGAAGCCCGCTACCACCAGCAGCGTAAAGGATACCACAAACGTCATGACGCCCCGGATTTGCTCCCCCGCCAGAATGGCCTGATTGGCCGCGGCCCAGTCTTCTACCTTGTAGTCGTACTGCCGCGCCAGCTGCTTCCCAAAGTCAATGGCCTGCAAGGGGTCTTTCATTTTGATGTGCAGGTCGGTGATGTAGTTGGCGTCCTTCTGGATCAGCTCCTGTACTTTGGGCATATTGACGTAGCCGCGGGCGTCGTCGACGGTCTGGATGCCGAAGCTAAAAACGCCTACTACCCGCAGCAGGGCCGTTCCGCCCGTAGAGGAGGTGACGTTCACCTTGTCGCCCACCTTCAGGTTGAGCTTCCGGGCCAGTAGTCTACCCAGAATCACACCGTTGGCGTTGGCGCGGAGGTCTTCGATGTTTCCGGACTTCATGCGCTGGCTGAGGCGGTAAAGCTTCTCCTCGCGCAGTACATCCACCCCGGCCAAAGTACCCGGAATGGGCACCGAGCCCACGTTGAAAAAAACCTGGGTACTTACCTGCGGCGATACGCCCAGTACCTGCGGCTGCGCCTCGATGTGCCGGGCTATCACCAGGCCATTCTTGATTTTGGCGAGCTCCTGCTTGGGTTTTTGGTGGTGAATGACGTTGAAGCCGTCGGGGCGGAGGGTTTCGATTAGGCTGGGGCGGTCGGAGGTCAGCTGCTTGTAGATCCGGACGTGCGGCGAGGCATCCAGGGCGGAGTCTTCCAGAAACTGGTTGACGCCCTGCATGAAGCTAATCATGACGATGAACATCGCAATACCAAACGTAACGCCCAGCATGGCCACCAGGGTTTGCTTTTTCTTAGAAAGCAGGTGCGTTTGGGCAATGGTGTAGGCTATTTTCAGATCCATCTTGTCATTCGTATTTTAAGTACTTCAATCGCTAACTACCCGGCGGGGAAAGTACCCCGCTCAGGTACCTTGCATCGCTTTGCTCAGGGCTTGAAAAGCAACGTTTGCTCGGTAAGGCCACCCTTTACCTCCACCAGATCCAGGTTTTCGGTTCCTTTTACAAACCGTATTTTCTTTTTTTCACCGTCCTGCTCCACCCACACGCTATCGTTGCCAACCACGTACGACTTCGGGATCGTCAGCGCGCGCGGGTTGTGCGACACCACAATGTTGGCCTCCACGGTGAGGCCGTAGTAGCCGTCAGGTACCTCGTCGGTAAAGTGCGCATCGACGCGGAACGTCTGATCCAGCTTATTGATCGAAGGATAGAGCTTGGCTACCTGGGCTTTGTACACTTTCTGGTCAAAGGCATCTACCTTGATCAGTATCTCCTGCCCTACTTTTACTTTGGTAAAATCGCTCTCATCCACGGCCATCTGTACGTAAGCTTCCTTGCCGCTACCCAGCAGCGCCATCGCTTCGGTGCGCCGCACCAGCTCGCCGGGCTTTTTATAGATTTCGTACACCTTTCCCGCTTCAAAGCTGCGCATCCGGAAGTTGCGCGCGTCTTCGGCCGTGACACGGTACTGGCTCCGGGCGTTTTGTAGCTCTACGTACAGCTGATTGCGCGTGCGTTGCAGGGTTTGCTGCCGGGCGGCCACGTCATTGCGGGTCGTTTGGTAGGCCAGCTCTGCCCGCTCGAACTCGGCGCGGGAGGTCGCATTCTTTTCGTACAAATCTTTCTGTCGCAGGTAGTTGATGGAGTCGTTGGCCAGGCGCGTGCGGGCGTTTCGTACCTGCACCTCCAGCTCCGTCAGCGCCGCCGAGTTGGTTGACAAGTTCGCTTCGGACTGCCGGTATACGTTGGTAGCGGCCTGCGAGCGGGCTTCCATCGCGCCGCTTTCCAGCACAAAAAGCAGCTGATTTTGACCTACGGAATCCCCTTCGTTGACCAGTTGCTGCGTCAGTACCCCGTCGGCCTGGGCAAAAAGCTTGTATTCGTTTTGGGGGTACACGTTGCCCGAGGCGTACACGGCCTCGGTGAGTTCCTTGTAGGCAGGGTGAATGCCCTCCTCGCCCGAGCCGCAGGCGACCAACGTAAGGGCTAGCATACTGAATAGGTACTTGGCTTTCATGGAATACGCTTTTGAAAATAAACTGAATGGCTAGAAAGACTAAACGGAGGTACTTGGGCTACTGCCGGGTACGCAGCAGCGCCCCGTAGATCATGCCGTCGGCCAGGGTGCGCAGGTACCGGTTTTGGGCCTGTAGGTTTTCGTTAAAAATGTTTAGGTACTGGTCGTAGGTATACACGCCCGCCTGGTACTTGATCAGGGCCAGATCCACGTTTTGGGTAGCCAGTTCCATATTTTCCCGGTTCAGCGTCAGCGACCGGCTGGCCTGGGTAAACGACGCCAGCCACTCGTCGTCCTGGGCCTGCTGGCGTTTTTGCTCCGCTTCGAGCTCCGTACGGGCCACGAGGGTACGTACCCTGGCACGTTCCACGCTGCGCAGCCGTTGGCCCCCGTTGAAGATAGGTACATCCAACCGCACGCCCACCAGCCCAATGGTAAACCAGGGTTCACCAACGTTCAGGAAATTGAACGCATCGCGCTGCGCTTGCACCGTGTGCCGCCCGTAGAGCGACAGCTGCGGCAGGCGCGTGGCCTGCTCCCGGCGCGTCATGGCCTCGTAGTAGCTTAGCTGGCTGGTGCGCAGCCTGACCTGGGGGTAGCTGTCGAGGGTACCTAGCCGCTCTTGCGGCGGCCCCAGCTCCGTCCAGCGCTGGGCGGCCTCGGCGGGTACCTCTACCTCCTGCCCTACCAGCAGGCTTAGCTGGCGGCGGTTGTTGAGGTAGGCCAGCTGGTTTTGCTCCAGCTGGTCGGCCAGCGACAGGCGGGTACTTCTGATTCGGTTCAGGTCCAGCTGCTCGATGACCCCGGCGCGGTAGCGCTCGTTGGCCAGAGTGAGCAGGGTATCGGTACTTTGTAGATTTTCTTCCGAAATACGCACCGCTTCGCGGCTAAGGGCCGTGAGGTAGTAGGCCCGTATGACCTGCGTGCTAAGCTGCTCCTGCTGGGCTTGGGCCTGGAGGTCGGCGGTTTGGCGGTTGAGGTCGGCCAGGCGTACCTCGTGGCCCAGTACCGGGTTCCAGAGGGCGTAGTTGGCCTCTACGGCCGCCGAAAGAATGTACGGCAGGCCAAAGCGCAGCTTTTGGTACTCGCCCGGCGGCCCGCCCAGAAACTCGGCCGGTACCAGCTGCACGGGCAGCGCGTAGTTAAAGTCCAGGGAGCTGTAGGCCCTCAGCGTAGGCAAGCGCCCGGCCCTGGCTACCTCTACCGCCCCGGCCTGCCACTGCGCCGTTTGGCGGGCCGCGCGCAGGTCAGGGTTGTGCTGCTCGGCCAGCGTAAGGGCTTCCTCTACGCTACGAAGGGTACTTTGGGCCTGGATTCGATGCCCGAAAAGAAAGACGAAAAGCAAAAAAAAGGAAAGTCGTTTCATGGTATTGGCAAAGCTAGGGGCGCGTGATTCCCGGCCCGATTGGCTTCCCAAAAGTCCGGCAAAGTACCCAAACCAGAAAAAGAATAGAGACGAACCGCCAAAAAACCGGGATGAAACGGCCGCCGGGAAGTATCGTATCACGCCAGCTACCTACCGGGCCCAGGCCGGGACCCCCGTAGCGGCGTTGAAAAGCTCGTCGAGGTAGTAGTCGCGGCGGGAGCGGCGGTCGCAGTCGGAGGTGTTGTCGATGGGGTAGGCGCAGGGTTCGTACGGGCCGTTCAGGCGCGTAGTCATGAGGCTGGCCGGGGCGGCGTTGGGGAGGAGGTCGTTGCGGTGCTCGCGACCCAGGAAGCAGTGCGCCAGCTCATGAAATACCAGCGCTTCGCGGTTCTGGTCGTAGGTACCCATCCAGCAGGCGCTGCTTTCTACCAGCGTGATGCGCCGCTGCCCACCCGGCCGCGCTGGCTTGAAGTAGGCACCGCATACGTCGTCCCCGCCCGGCGGCTGGGCCTGCAAGCTAACGATGAGGTTATCGAGCGTAACAACGACGCCCCGCTTTTGGCCCTCTTCCACAAAACGCGCCACGTAGGGCGCTACCGAGGTAGGTACTTCGTACCGCGTGGGTTCGGGCGGTTCTTTGCCGGCGCAGGCGGCCAATCCCAAAAGCAGCAGGTAGGTAAGGTACTTGATCATCATTTCAAGCTGGTTATAAAAAGGATTGAAACTAAATCAAGCACCTGATTATCAACAGCACTACTACTCTCCTTTTTTCTTATTGGAGAAAAGTCTTTTGTAACGGTACTTGGCTCCGTAAATGGGAATGAAGGACAGCAAAAATTCCTTTCCCGACATGCCCAAGTACCGCATCCGTATGATGGCCAGGATGGGGATGAAGAGAATAATAAGCAGTGTGCCGCCCATTTCCATGACCTTCTCGGCATACCCTTCGGGCACGATCAATGAAAGTAGGCCCAGCGAAACCGCCCCGCCGATCAGTAGTCCGAGGTACTTTGCTCTTGTCATCTTTTTAGTTGAATAGAGGTGAATGGATACCAGCAGGCGGGTACTTCCCACCGCTTCTTTTGCTCTTAAAAGTACGTATTTTCTCTAAACTACCCTACCAGCTATACACCCACACGTAGGTAGTGTAGCGGGTGGGAGGTGGATCGTGAAAGGCCCGGTCGCCGATTTTCTCACCCACGCGGTTGGTGAGCCGTAAGCCTTTTTGAAAAAAGATCGGGTCATCCTCGTGGAAGCGGTAGGCCGAGAAGGCGTTCGTCTCGGCGTTGAAGTGCGTCAGCCCCGCTACGGGGTTGTGGTAGCGCCCCTTGTGGAAGTAGTACGTACCCAGAAAATAATCTTCCAGGCCCGACGACAGGAACATCGGCTGGCTGGCGCCGTTGAGGTAGGCACGCACGCAGGCTTCCTGGTAGCTGAGGTCTTTCCAGCGGTCGTTGGGGTTGGGCAGGGTACGTAGCCCCTGGGCGGCCATCGTCACGAGGTAGAGCGCTCCGGCCCCTTTGACGTCACATAGGGCAAATTCCTCAAACGGCTGAAACACCTGCTCCTGTACTTTGTAGAGCTTGAGGCGAGCCTTGTCTGGCAGGCGTACGCCGCCCAGCTCCACCGGCAGGTGTTCGGTACCCCGGATGATCCACCAGAAGGACGGGTTGTCCTCGGCCTCCGGCGCGCGCTGGGCCGTGACCCGAATCTTTTTTCCAAAAGGAATCCGAAAGGTATTGTACACGCCGCTCTTGTCGCCCGTTTTGCCCATGCGGGCCACGCCCCAGGGAGCATCGCTGTCGTTGAAGCCGATGCCGTGTCCCAGAAACAGCTCCATCTCAATGGAAGCCGTGGTTTCGTTGTCGACGTACACCCGAATCAGGGTTTGCTCCACGCCTTTGAAAGCTCCGCCAAACCACATGTGGGTGAGGCAACCTTGGCCCTGGTACTGAAAGAGCTCGGCCTCCACGCCTTTTCCAAGTACCTTTTCCTCCTTGCCCATGGTCCCGAAGGTCTTGAGCGTACTGAACGACTGCGCATAGCTGCCAGGTACCCTAAGGACCAAGAGCAGCACCAGTACTCTCCATTTTGTCATGGTTTTATTTTTTGTAAATTAATAGTATCTGCCCACGTACTTATTCTCCACAATCGCCTTGCGCATTGGGTAGGGATCAATGGTACCTTGCCTGGCGTAGACAATCTTGCCGCCGGGCTCGACCAGGATCGTGTACGGCAGCGCGCCCTGCCAGTTGGGATCGATGGCCTCGATGAGCTTGTACTTGTCCTCAAAGCTGATGAGGTAGTTTTTCGTGGAAGCCATTTTCCCCTGCAAGAACTTAAGTACCTTGTCGCGCTTATCGGGCGTGTCGGCGCTGATGGTCACGAGCTCGAAGTCACGCTGGCGGTACATGTGGTGGATCGTCATGAAGTCAGGAAACTCCGTGACGCAGGGCCCGCACCAGGTAGCCCACACGTTGATGAGCCGCAGCTTATCCGACTTGTTCTGGAGCAGCTCCCGGATGCCCGCCTCGTCGATCATCTCCACGGCCACAGGCTCTTTGGCCCAGGCTTTTTTCTCGTCCTCTACGCTCGGGCGTTTGTCGGCCCATTTCAGGGAGCAGCCAAAGGTCTTGGTCGTGGCCACGGGTACTTCCTTCCCGGCCAGCAGGGCTTCAAGGGCGTTGCGGGCATCGGTATGGTTGGGCGTACCGCTGGGTTTTTCCACGTCGTCGATCCGGCCCTGGTACCTTAGTTTTCGGGCTTTGTCAAAAATAAAAATATGCGGCGTAGCCACGGGGCCGTAGGTTTGCGCCGTCAGCTGCTTGTCGCCGTCGTAGAGGTAGGGAAAGGGGTACTTTTTCTCCTGGGCGCGCAGCTTCATTTCTTCGTAGGTATCGTTGAGGTCGGAATATCCCAGCTCATCGAGCCGCACGGCCAGGGGGTCGTTGGGCGAAATGGCTACTACGGCCACGCCCCGGCTTTTGTACTCCTGCGCCAGCTTGATGAGGCGGTCCTCGTAGGCCTGGGCCGTGGGGCAGTGGTTGCAGGTGAAGACCACCGCCAGCAGCGAGGCGTCCTTGAAAGTACCCAGCGAGTAGGTTTTGCCATCGACGCCGGGTAGTTGGAAGTCGGGCGCGGCGGCCCCGATGGCCAGCGGCTGGGCGTGCTCCTGGGCCGTGCTGCTCAGCGCCAGAAGCAGCCAGCCAAGCAGTAAGGTACTTTGACGAATCCGTGGTATCATGGTTTCATGTAAGGATTTAGTACTGAAAACACTTTACTCCTATTGCTAAAAGGAAGATCTCCGCCTTCTTACTGCCTGGCAGGTACTTTTATCCAGGACTATCGGCTACAAACTACCCGTTTTGCCGCCATCCACGGGCAGGTTCACGCCGCTGATGCTGGCTGCCGCCGGGCTGCACAGAAAGGCCACCGCTGCCGCTACTTCTTCGGGCTCCGCAAAGCGACCACTGGGAATTTCGGCTTCCATCTGGGCGGCGATCTGCTCCGGCGTTTTGCCCTGCTGCTCCGAGCGCATGGCCAGTACGGCGTCCAGCCGGGCCGTGCGCGTATAGCCGGGCAGGACGTTATTCACGGTAATGCCGTGTTTGCCCAGCTCCAGCGAGAGGGTCTTGGCCCAGCTGGCTACCGCGCCCCGAATGGTATTAGACACCCCCAAGCCCACGATAGGCTGCTTCACGGAGGTACTGATGATGTTCACGATCCGGCCGAAGCCCGCCTTTTCCATGCTGGGTACTACGGCCTGCACCAGCAGCTGGTTGTTGACGAGGTGCATCCGGAAGGTTTGCATAAACTGTTCTACGTCCGCCTCGATGATGGGCCCACCCGCCGGGCCGCCCGTATTATTCACCAGGATATGTACCTCAGGTACCAACCTCAGGTACTCGTCGATGGCTTTTTTCACGGCTTCGGAGTCTGAAAAATCGGCCACTACGTACCGGTGAAGTTGCCCTTTGGCGGTATCCAGCGTATCTACGGTATCCATTAGTTTTTGTTCGTCGCGGGCGATCAGCGTCACGTTGGCACCCATTAGCGCTAGCTCCACCGCCGAGGCGTAGCCAATTCCCTGGGTACTTCCGCACACGAGCGCGGTCTTTCCGGTAAGATCTAGGTTCATACGAGCTGAAAATAGGTAGTTGGTTTGGTTTATCGGTTCACTCCTACCAATAACCCCGAAAGTACCCCCGTGGATTTCAAAGGTACCTGGTTTATTTTTTTGTATAAAAAAAACCGCCGGAACCCGGTAGGATACCAGCGGCCTGCGCTATGATCTATAGAAGGTACCTGTAGCTGATCAAATACCCGTAATGTATTGTTCCAGAAACTCGATATGGTGGCCCTGCTCCTGGATCATGGCCATCACGATATCCCCAATGCTCAGCACGCCTACTACTTTTCCGTCGTCCAGCACGGGCAGGTGGCGGATTTTGCGCTGAGTCATCAGCTGCATACAATCCTGAATGTTCATGTCCAGCGATACGGTGTATACGCGGGGCGTCATTACCTCGGCCACGGGGGTACTTTTGGCTTTGCGGCCCTGCACAATGCCCTTCCGGGCGTAGTCACGTTCCGAAAATACGCCCACGAGGCGCTCGCCGTCCATGACCAGCACGGCCCCAATGCTCTTTTCGGCCAATAGGTGCAGCGTGTCAATGACCGTGGTATGGGGCGTCACCGACCACACTTCCTGGTTTACTTTGTCCTTTACGAGTTGCTCTACGGTTATCATTGCGGTTTAGGTAAAATAAGGTTTGACAATCAACCAATTACTTTGTATTTTTAATAATTAAATCTAACGAGAAATTATTTTAATTCAAACACTTGCCGCTAAAATTCTATTAGTAAGAATAAGTACCTCTAGAATTTAGCAACGCATACCAACCCAAAAGATCATGTATTTACCCGTCATCCTAGTATCCATAGCGCTTGTTGGCCTGGCCTTTATTTTCATGGGGATTCGGGTACTGCTCGTAAAAAACGGCGAGTTCAAAGGTACCTGCGCCAATAATAATCCGTTCCTGCAAAAAGAAGGCGTGACCTGCGGCGTCTGTGGTAAGACCGCCGGCGAGCCCTGCGACGAGCAAAAAGACACTCAGCCCCTGGTAGCCAGTAGCTAGGGTAGTTTTCGCTCCTACTCCGGCTCAATCATCCACGGCTCGAAGTCCGGGCTAGCCCGAAAAGTAAGCTGCCCCGGCGCGTTTTCGTAGATGCACGCAATGGGTAGTTTCAGTTGCTCGGCCAGCGCAAAGGCGCGGTCGGTACCCATCACCAGAAAAGCCGTCGCGAAGGCATCGGCCGACATGCAGTCGTCGGCCAGGACCGACACGCTCAGCAGCGTGTGCGTAACGGGGTAGCCCGTTTGCGGATCGATGGAGTGGCTGTAGCGCTTGCCGTCGCGCTCGATAAACTTCCGGTAGTTGCCCGAAGTAGCCAGCGATCGGCCGTCGAGCCGGACCACGGCCTGGAGCGGCCGCCCCGGCGTCTCGCCCGCCACGGGCTTGTCGATTCCGACGCGCCATACTTCGCCGCGCTCGTTGCGCCCCTGGGCACGTACCTCACCGCCTACTTCTACCAGAAAGTGCCTAACGCCCTTTTCTATCAGGAAATCGGCCAGGACATCCACCGTGTAACCCTGCGCAATGGCGTTGAAATCGACCTCCATGCGGGGGTCATCAAAAACCACGCGCCCTGCTACCACACGGGCTTTGAGATACCCTACCTGCTGCCGCAGGCTGTCTACCTGGGACGGCTCGGGCGGAGCGGACTGCTTTTTAAAACTAAAGCCCCAGGCGCGCACCAGCGGAGCCACGGTGGCGTCGAAAGCGCCGTTGGTCAGCTGTGAGATCTCCTGCGAACGCCGGAATACGGCCAAAAAGTGGGCGTCGGGAAGTACCCCTGGCTCGTGGTTATTGATCCGGCGAATCACCGACGTGCTGTCCCAGAGCGACATGCTACGGTCAAGTACCCGGAAGAGGCTGTCGATGCTCCCCGAGAAATCCCGGCCCAGGGAGTCTTTATACGTAATATGAAACGTAGTACCCTGCGCGTCGCCTTCGAGGTAGTTGTAGGATGACGCAGGGGCTTTTTTTTGACAGGTGCTTAGCCCAAGTACCCCTACTACTACCCAAAGTACCCCCTTCAGCGCCCTAACTACCAAAGTCATCAAAGGCAATGTTTTCGCGCGGTACGCCCAGGTTGTCCAGCATTTTTTGCACGGCATCCAGCATCGGCGGCGGGCCGCAGAGGTAGTACTCGATCTCCTCGGGTTCGGGGTGCTGGTCGAGGTAGTTGTCCAGTACTACCTGGTGAATGAAGCCCTTGTAGCCGTCCCAGTTGTCTTCGGGCAGGGGCTCGGACAGCGCTATGTGGAATTTGAAGTTCGGGAATTCTTCCTCGATCTTCCGGAAGTCTTCTTCGTAGAAAATCTCCCGCTTGCTGCGCGCGCCGTACCAGTAGGATACTTTGCGGTCGGTTTTGAGGGTATGGAATAAATGGAAAATGTGCGAGCGCAGCGGTGCCATCCCGGCTCCTCCGCCGATGTACACCATTTCGCGTTCGGTTTCTTTAATGTGAAACTCGCCAAACGGCCCGCTGATCGTGACTTTGTCGCCCGGTTTACGCGAAAACACGTAGGACGAACTAATTCCCGGCGACACATCCTTGAAGGCGTTCTTCTCGCGGTCCCAGGGGGGCGTAGCCAGCCGGATGTTCAGCATGATGATGTTGCCTTCGGCTGGGTGATTGGCCATGGAGTACGCCCGAAACACCGACTCGTCCACGTCCAGCCGCAGGCCCCAGATGTTAAATTTATCGTAGTCGTCCTTGAAGGTAGGTGTAATGTCGTAGAGATCTTCCTGGAAGCTGATGGACGTAACCGGAATATCGAGCTGAATGTAGTCACCTGATTTGAACTTGAGGTTTTCGCCCTCGGGTAGTTTCACCACAAATTCCTTGATGAAAGTGGATACGTTATCGTTGGACACGACCTCGCACTCCCATTTTTTTACGCCAAATACTTCATCGGGCACTCTGATCTCCATGTCTTCCTTCACCTTCACCTGGCACGCCAGCCGTACCTTGTCGGCTACTTCGCGGCGGTTGAGGTGGTTGGTTTCGGTAGAAAGTACCTCGCCGCCGCCCTCCATGATGTGGCACTTGCACATGGCGCAGGTACCCCCGCCGCCACAGGCCGAGGCCAGGAAGATGTCGTGCGCCGACAGCGTAGACAGCAGCGAATTACCCGGCTTCACCACCAGGGGCTCGTCCACGTTGCCGTTGATAACCAGCTGCACGTCGTTCTGCGGGAGGAGCTTGGCTTTGGCTACGATGATGAGCGCCACCAAAAAAAGAATAACGAGAATGAATATAATGACACTGCTTGTGAGTACAGGGAGCATAGTTCCGAGAATTTAAAGTTGGATTCCTGAGAAACTTAAAAACGCCAGGGCCATCAGTCCGGTGATGATCATCGCAATGCCCAGCCCCTGTAGCGGTGCCGGTATGTTGGAGTAGCGCAGCCGCTCACGAATGGAAGCCAGGAGCACAATGGCCAGAAAGAACCCAATGCCCGAGCCGAGCGAAAACACGGTTGTTTCGGCCATGTTATATTCTCTTTCCTGCATGAAGAGCGAAGTACCAAGGATGGAGCAGTTGACGGTAATCAACGGCAGGAAGATCCCGAGTGCGCCGTACAGCGCAGGCAGCGACTTCTCGATGATCATCTCCACGAGCTGCACCGCCCCGGCAATGACCGAGATGAACAGGATGAAGGAAAGAAACGTAAGATCGACGCTGGCCAGGGAAGGATGGATAAACGACAACGCCCCTTCCTTCAGCATGTAGTTCATGATGAGGTAGTTGAGCGGGGTTGTCAGGACCATCACGAAGATCACGGCCAGGCCTAATCCAAAAGCGGTATTGATTTTTTTGGAGACGGCCAAAAACGAACACATGCCCAGAAAGAAGGCAAAGATCACGTTTTCGACAAAGATGGCCTTGATGAGAATACTGATGAGATGTTGCATGGTTATAACTTGGATTAATGCCCTACCAACGCGTTAGGAGACATTGTTGAGTTTAGGATTACGGCTACGCTGTACCCAGATGTACACCCCGATGACAAAAAGAGCCGCCGGTGGAAGTACCATCAGTCCGTTGTTTTCGTAGCCCATGTCGTAGGCCCACTGGGGCACGAGCTGGATGCCAAACAGGCTGCCCGATCCGAAGAACTCCCGGAAAACCGCCACCACGACCAGGATCAAACCATAACCCGCGGCGTTGCCGATACCGTCCAGCAGCGAGGGCCAGGGCTTTTGGGCCAGGGCAAAGGCTTCCAGCCGTCCCATCACGATGCAGTTGGTGATGATGAGACCCACAAAAACCGAGAGCTCCTTGCTGACGTCAAACATGAAAGCTTTCAGAAACTGATCCACTACCGTCACGAGCGTGGCAATGATGATCAGCTGCACGATGATCCGGACCCGGTTTGGGATGGACTTCCGGATCAGCGACGTGATGAGGTTGGCGAATGCCATCACAAACACCACCCCCAGCGACATGATCATGGCGGGCTTTACCTGCACCGTCACGGCCAGGGCCGAGCAAATCCCAAGTACCTGTACGGTAATGGGGTTGTTGTCGTCCAGGGGATCTTTGATGGTTTTTATATTTTTCTTGGAAAACAAAGGCTCTGCCTTTTTTTCCTGCGGGGTTGCGGTTTCCGTACTCATGATGCTTATTCGTTTTTCAGGGTTGAAAAATAGGTATAATAAGGTTCGATGCATCGTTGCAGCATGGCATCCACGCCGCGCGAGGTGATGGTACCTCCCGAGATGGCATCGACCCGGTGCTCCGCCGGGTAGCGGCCCGCTTCGCCGGGCTTCGTGACCCGCACCGACACAAATTTCTCCTGTTCATCGAGGAGTTTTTTGCCTTCAAACTGTTGCTGAAAAGCATATTCGGATATTTCGGCACCCAGGCCGGGGGTTTCGCTTTTGTGATCAAAATTGGCCCCGTAGATGGTATTGAAATCATCCTCCAGCGCCACAAAACCCCAAACCGGCCCCCAGAGACCATTGCCATGGACCGGCACCACGTAAAAGGAGCGATCCTTGTCGTCCTTGTAGATATACAGCGGAAGCCGACGTTGCTCGGCGGGCTTCATAACTTCTTTTCGAAGATCCACGTCGGCGGGTTCCTCACCATCCAGGGATTTGCCTTCGGCACTCACCACCATCTCTTCTACCCGCTCGTTGTAGAGCTTCTCGATGCTCTCGGGGTCATCGGAGCTGAGGCGGAGCGCCTGCAAAATGTTAGACTTGCGGTCGAGCGCTTCGTTGGCCTGTTGGCGGGGCTTGAGGCTAACGGCCATCACCGACAGCAGAAGCGCGGTAAAGAGCGATATCCCGATGGCGAACAAAAAGGTATATTGGTTGCTATGCACGGCTCATTCGTTTTTTGATGTGTTGTTGAATTACCAGATGATCAATCAGCGGAGCCAGAACGTTCATAAACAGGATACTGAGCATCATACCTTCCGGATAGGCCGGATTGAAGACGCGCAGTACTACCGTAAAGGCTCCAATGAGCAACCCATAAATGTACTTCCCGGTCTGGGTATGGGTAGCCGTAACGGGATCGGTAGCCATGTAAACGGCCCCGAAGGCAAATCCACCCATGATGAGGTGGTAGTAAGCCGGGGTATGCATGGCGTGCAACGGGACGTCCGCCGGAGCGAGGACATTCATGAACAGGCCCATGAGGTACCCCCCGGCAAAAACGGTGAGGACAATGCGCCAGCTTCCCACGCCGGTCACGATCAGGATCAGCGCGCCGATCAGGCACGCCAGGGTACTCGTCTCGCCGATGGAGCCCTGAATAGTACCCAAAAACATATCGCGGGCGGAGTCCATTTCCAGAAAATTTTCGTCGAAGATGGCCAGGTTGGTAGCGCCCGAATACGCATCGACCACCGCCCGGCCCGGCTCCTGCGACAGGTCCGTCCAGATCTCGCCGGACATGTAAGCCGGAAACGCAAAAAACAAAAAGGCGCGGGCCAGCAGCGCCGGGTTCATGAAGTTCATGCCCGTACCGCCAAAAATCTCCTTGCCCAGCAGGGTACAGAAAATAGCGCCCAACGCCACCATCCAGAGCGGAATCGTAACCGGCACAATGAGCGGAATCAGCAGTCCGGTGACCAGGTACCCCTCACTGACGGGGTGCTTGCGGAGCACCGCGAATACAAATTCTACCCCCAAACCCGCCGCGTAAGAAACGATGATGATGGGAAGTACCTTCCAGAAGCCAAAGAGGAAATTATCCAGCAGGCTCACTTCCATGCCGTAGGCCCGGTAGTGTTGGAAGCCCACGTTCCACATGCCAAAAAGCAGGGTAGGTACCAGGGCGATGATGACCGTCATCATCGTACGTTTCAGGTCCATGGCGTCCCGAATATGCACACCGTGGGAGGTGGTGGTGCCGGGCACAAAAAGAAACGTTTCGAAGGCATCAAACAGATAGTGGAATTTTTCAAAGCGTCCTCCCTTGCCAAAATTAGGTTTCACTGAATCAACAGTACGTCGAATCCATTTCACGATAGTAAGTACATTAAGGGTTTGAAAAACGATAAACTACGCTCCTCTGACGGAACGGCGGCCCGCTAGGTCTCGGTACGAGCCAGCTCCAGGCCTTCGGAGATAATGCGCTGCACCTCGATCTTGGAGGTACATATAAATTCGCAAAGCGCAAAGTCCTCCTCCGCCACTTCGTAAATCCCGAGCTGCTCCATCTGCTCGATGTCCTTGGCCAGAATGGCTTTCAGTAGAACCACCGGCATGATGTTCATGGGAAGTACCTTTTCGTACTGGCCCGTCAGCACAAAGGCTCGTTCTTCTCCGTGCAGGTTGGTGTCGAGGTCGTAGGTTCTGTTTTTGGCCAGCCACGAGAAGAAGGTCCGCGACAGGCTCAGTTTTTTAAAGCCCGGCAGGAGCCAGCCCAGAAACTCCGGCTCGTCGCCTTCGGGGATCACCGTCAGCTGGTTGGTGTTAAAGCTCAGGAAGTCTTCGGCAACGGCTTTTTTACCGGATAAAACGTTGCCCTGTATGATCCGGCATTTCTCGCCGGTAAGCTGGTCGTTGAGGATGTCCTGGAGCGGCTGGCCCGTCTGCAAGCGGTAGTACTGCGGCTGCTTGACGCAACTACCCGTCAAGGCCACGATGCGGTCGGCGCGGTAGCGGCCCTCGCGAAACAAGCGCCCGATGATGAGCAGGTCCTGTGGATGAATGTACCAGACGATGTCATCCTTGCGGATGGGGTCTATGTGGTGGATCTGGATGCCCACGTTACCCGCCGGATGCGGCCCGCTTATTTTATGGATGTGTACCTCAGGTAGCTGCGTCCATACGTCGGAGGTATCATCCGCCCGCACGCCCAGGTGTACATTTTGGCACAGTGCGCGCAATATCTCGAGGCCAGCCTTGAAGCTCTCGGGCTCCTGCGAGCAAACAAAGGCCAGGTCGGGGGCCAAAGGGGATGAATCAAAGCAGGAAACAAAAATCGCCTTGGGCTGGTCGGCGGTGTTGGCTATGATGGAAAACGGCCTTTGGCGGAAGTACGACCAGCAGCCGCTTTCAATAAGTATATCCAGGATTTTCTCGCGATCCAGGTTGGTAGTGGGTTTTTCCAGGAAAGTCAGGTACCTGGTTTCTTTCTGATCCGGCAGAATCCTCACCTCCATGATCCGGCGTTTCTCACCCCGTACGATCTCGGTCACTTCACCGCTGACCGGCGAAGGAATGCGGAGGTTGGGGTGGTTTCGATCAAAGAACAGAGGGCTACCTGCCTGCACCTCGTCGCCCGTTTCCACGAGTAGCTTGGGAAAGAAAAGCGGAAAGTCAGGGGGACGAATCGCAATGATATTCGAGAGGGGAAGATCTGTAAGCGTACTGGTTGCTGAACCTACCAATTTGATATCGTAGCCTCGGCGTATTGAGATCTGTTTAGTCATAGGTACTCAAACGTTTTGGTTAAATACTCGCCTTGTAACCGCTTAATTTATTCTTGAATAAAGAAAAGGAATTATAAGATTATAATGTACATAGATACAAAAAAAAAATAAAAAAATACTATCCTGGCTGCACAAAGCGCCTTTCTTTGGCTTAATATACATAAATCTAACACGAGGTTCCCCTCAATGTTTGAAAGAAGTTCGGATTCTTAATCGTAATCCCCCCTGAGGCCTTATTGTCACCATAGGTTCCGGGGCCACGTGGTGGCCCGAAGTAAGTAATTGAAAATCAAATGCACGTACCAGGAGCGCCAGCACAATCTGCATTTCGAGCAGCGCAAAATTATTCCCGATGCACAGCCGGGGGCCGCCGCCAAAGGGTAGGTAGGCGTAGCTGGGGCGGGCTTTGGAAGCCGCTTCGGAGAAGCGCTCGGGATCAAACACGTCGGGGCGGTCCCAGTAGTTTTGGTTGCGGTGCAGCAGGTACGGGCTCACCAGCACGATACCGTCCTTAGGCTGCTCATATTCACCAAAGTAGTCTACTTCCAGGGCGCGCCGCCCCACGATCCAGGCGGGTGGGTACAGCCGCATGGCCTCCTGTACTACCTGCAAAGTATACGTAAGCCGCCGCGCGCTGTCGAAGGTAGGTACCCCCGCCTCGCCAAGTACCTCGTGGGCTTCGCTGCGCACGCGGGCAGCCACGTCGGGATGTTGCGCCAGCAGGTACAGCGCCCAGGAAAGTGCGTTGGCCGTGGTTTCGTGGCCCGCCATGAAGATCGTCGTCACCTCGTCGCGGAGTTGCTGGTCCGACATGCTTTCGCCCGTTTCCTCGTCGCGGGCGTCCATTAGCATGTCCAGCAAGTCGTCGTAACGCAGCTCCGGGTACTTTATCTTTTGCTGGCGTCGGTTCTGGATAATGTCGTAGATGATGGCCTCCACCTTGGCAACGGCCTTTCGAAAGCGAACGTTACGCGGCGTGGGGTACTTGAGGGGTACCTGAACAAAACTTTTGAGCGCGTGGTCGGCGTAGTGCATGATGTCGTCGAGGGCCGCCGAAATACCCGCCACCCGCTCGCCGACGTCGGTACTGAAAAGTGCCCTGGTCACGATGTTGAGCGTCAGGCCCAGCATATCCGCGGAGATGTTACGCGGCTGGGCCGGGTCGTGGGTTTGCCAGTCGGAAAGGAGCTGCTGGGTCTGCTGCGCCATCATGTCGGCCATGAGGGCCAGCCGCTGCTTGTAAAAAGCCGGTTGCGCCAGCTTGCGTTGCCGCCGCCAGAAGTCGCCCTCGCTGGTGAGCAGGCCGTTGCCCAGGAAGATCGCCAGTACGCGGTAGGCCTCGCTCTTCTGGTAGTTGCGGTTGTTTTCCTGAAGTACCTGTCGGGAATCTTCCGCCGTGAAAAGTACCGTAATGTCACGCCCCACCAGGCTTACCCGAACCGCGCGCTCGTACCGGGCCTGAAGCTGGCGCAAAAAGCCCAGCGGGTCTTTGACAAACTGCCAGGTATTCCCCACCAGGGGGAGCCCCGGATGAGCGGGAAGTCTTCGAAAGGAAGTAGGCGGGGATGACATCGCTTCTATTATTTAGACAAGATTACACTATCTTTGCGGCTTCAAAAGCCCAGGCAAGGTACCTGAGCCCGCACCGGATTCGCTGTATGACCATTTTTTCTAAATATCGTCGATTTTCTTACAATGTCTAAAAAAATTCACTCTGCGCTCATTTCGGTTTACTACAAGGAAGGGCTCGAACCCATCGTGAAGTTTCTGTACGAGCAAGGCGTAAGCCTGTACTCCACGGGCGGTACCCAAACGTTCATCGAAGAAATGGGCATTCCGGTTACGGCCGTGGAATCCCTCACTGGCTACCCTTCTATTTTTGGCGGGCGTGTCAAAACGCTCCACCCGGCTGTTTTTGGAGGAATCCTCTACCGCCGCGACCATGAGGGTGACGTAGCGCAGGCTGCGGAGTTCAACATTCCGGCTCTGGATATGGTGGTGGTGGATCTGTATCCTTTTGAAGAAACGGTAGCTTCGGGTGCCGACGAGGCCGACATTATCGAGAAAATCGACATTGGCGGGATTTCGCTCATCCGGGCGGCGGCCAAGAATTTCAAGGATACGCTCATCGTGTCGAGCCGGGAGCAGTACGCCGACGTGCTGCAGCTGCTGGTACAAAAAGAAGGCACCACCGACCTCGACGACCGCCGTACCTACGCCCAGCGGGCCTTCGCGACGTCGTCGCACTACGACACGGCCATCAACAACTACTTCCTGGGAGCCGACGCCATCTACGACTTCCGGAGTGCCCCGGCCCAAAGCCTGCGCTACGGCGAAAACCCCCACCAGAAAGCCACCTACTACGGCGACCTGGACGCGATGTTTACCAAGCTACACGGCAAGGAGCTTTCTTACAACAACCTCGTGGATGTGGACGCCTGCGTGAGCCTGATCGACGAATTCCGGGATTCGGGACCTACCTTTGCCATCATCAAACATACCAACGCCTGCGGCATTGCTACGGCTGAGACGGCCCGCGAAGCCTACCTCAACGCCTTGGCCTGCGACCCGGTGTCGGCCTTCGGCGGGGTGGTTATTACCAATACCAACGTGGACCGCGAGACCGCCGAAGAGCTCAACAAACTCTTTATGGAAATCCTGATTGCCCCGGCTTATAGCGAAGAGGCCCTGGAGGTACTTCAGTCCAAGAAAAACCGGATTCTTCTCAAAAGAAAAGAAATAGCCCTGCCCGGCGAAATGTTCAAGACCATCCTGAACGGCGTGCTGGTGCAGGACAAAGACCTGGCTACCGAAACCGCCGAGCAAATGACGACCGCCACCAACCAGGTACCTACCGAGGCCGAGCTGCGGGCGCTGGAGTTTGCGCTGAAAGTGTGTAAGCATACCAAGTCCAACACCATCGTGCTGGCCCGCGAAAACCAGCTTCTGGCCAGCGGCACTGGCCAAACCTCGCGCGTGGATGCCCTGCGGCAAGCCATCGACAAGGCAAATTCGTTTGGCTTTTCCCTCGAAGGGGCCGTCATGGCCTCGGATGCGTTCTTTCCCTTTCCCGACTGCGTCGAGATTGCCAAGGAGGCGGGCATTACGGCCGTGGTGCAGCCCGGAGGCTCCATCCGCGACAAGGACTCGATCGACTACTGCAACGCCAACGGCCTGGCTATGGTCACGACGGGCGTGCGGCATTTCAAGCACTAAACGGCCCTTTGCGGGTATGAGCTACTCCTATCCCTCGCCGTCAGGCGGGGGTTTTTCCTGCCCGCTCATGTTTGAACGCCTTTTATATACGTACTTTTAGTTAAAACGATTCATCACCAGCCGACGGGTACTTTCCTATGCGTTTCCTTTCGCTACTCTACACCGCCTGGTGCGCTTTATGGTTGGTTACGTTGTTTGCCATACTGTTTCCGTTTACCTACCTTTTTTTACAAAAAGAAGCCTGGAAGCCCTACGCCCACTACCTCAACCGGCTGTGGGGAAAATTATTCTTTCCGCTCGTGGGCATTTCGTTTGCCGTAGACTACCGCTTCCGGCCCGAGCCGCGGGGTACTTACGTTTTTTGTGCTAACCACTTTTCTTACCTGGACATCGCCGTGATGGGCGTAATCCTACCCCACTACTATGCCTTCGTGGGCAAGCACGGGGTTAAGAAAGTACCCCTGTTTGGGTACATGTTTTCCAAGCTGCACATTCAGGTAGATCGACAGAAAGGAACCAGCCGCGCCTACTCGCTCAGCAAATGCCTGCGCACGCTGGCCGCGGGCCGAAGCGTGATGATTTTCCCCGAGGGCGGGATCGCCAGCAAGTACCCCCCGCGGCTGCACTTGCCACTCCAAAAGGGAGCTTTCACGATGGCCATCCAGCGGCAGGTACCTATATTACCCATTACCCTACTGACCAACCACCAGCTCCTGCCCGACCGCCCCCCGCTCCGGATGCGGCCGGGTACCGTCCGGGCCGTGGTACACGAGCCCATCGAAACGGTAGGTTTGACCCAAGCCGATGTACCTACCCTGATGGAGCAATGGCGGCAGGTGGTACAAAGTACCCTGCTGGCAAAGGGTTAATGGTTCGGGGCAGGGGGCGCAGGGTACTTTCTCCGCCGGAGAAAGGGCTGGGAATAAAGCCTTTTTAGCCCAATGCCCCGAACCCTATGCCCCTTGCAAACTCCCCTCTACTTTTAGTTAGTTTTTTCTTCTTCAATAAGGTACCTGGCCATTTGTAAGCCCGACTGAAAAGCGCCCTCTACGTTGCCCATGCCGAAGCCGTCGCCGCCCAGCAGGAGCCGGAAGGGTGTCTGGCACACCAAGTAGGCCTGCGGGTGCCGACGGTCGGCCAGGCTGTAGCGCCAGCGATGTACCTGAAAACTCGTGATGGCGTTGGCGGGCAGCCATTCGGCCAGGTAGGTCAGTAGTTTCTCCCCTACTTGGTTCAAATCCCCCTCCAGGTTCTCGCTGCTGTACCTGGCACTGGCATGAATGGTCACGGTGGGCATCTCGTCGGCGATCCCCTTCTTCTGGTTGTCGGCGGCCCAGCTGATGGGCCCGCTCTCAAACTTGATCATGCCGGGAAAGGGGATGAGGCTGGGCTGGTTGAGTACCGCTATGACGGCAATGCAGGGCTGGTACGAGATGGACTCAAAGGCCAAAAGCTCCGCCGGGGCCAGGTCGATCTGGCTGCCTTCCAGCAGCGCGTAGGCCTGCGGGGCCGGAATGGTTAGCAGCAGCGTATCGGCCTGGAAGGTACCTCCCGACTCCGTGTGGACGGTGCAGCCCTGTCCGGTTTCCTCCAGGCGCACCACGCGCGCTCCCGTATGGATGGTCAGCCCTTCGGCCAGGTACTTGGGTACATCGCTCATGCCCTTCACGCCAATGTAGCGCGGATGCGTCACTTCGGCTTCCTGCAGGTTCCATTCTTTCACTACCCCCGCCGCCTGCAGCTGCTTTACGTGCTCCTCAAAGTCGCGGGTGCGCACCGAGAAGTACTGCGCGCCGTGGTCGGCGCGACTGGGCGGGATCCGGCGGGTGGCCATGCGCCCGCCTACGCCTCGTCCTTTATCCAGGATCGTGACTTCCCAGCCGTGGTTTTCCAACTCGCGGGCTGCCGTGAGTCCGGCCATGCCGGCCCCAACAATGATACAAGAAGCCATGTGTTATGTTTTTAGATGAGGTTTTGTAAGTCGAACGTCTTGGCTAACTTGCCGCGTAGTTGCTGTCTGCTACTTTTACTCACAACAATAAAAAACTGATTTTGTTGAAGGGTCGCTCCACATTCCGTCACTGGATCATTCGCTTGGGAAAGTTTCTCCTCGTCGGCCTGCTCGTTACCGTTGTGGGGTACTTTTTTATTTTTCCGCACCTCTTCTATTGCCAAACGATCCGCTTTTCGGATTTTGAGAAAATCAACCCTACCCTCTACGTAAGCCCCGGCCTGCCCAAAGCGCAGCGCGTGCCCATCTACCGCGCCATCCACGAAAGCCGCCAGCGGGTAGCCAGCCTGTGGGGAGCTCCCGTAGGCCAGCCTACCCTTATTCTATGCAGCAGCCCGCAGGAGTACGAAAAGTACTGCCACAGCCGCGAGGGGGCGGGCTGTAGCCTGGGTACGCCCTGGGGTACTTCGTACATTGTGCTGAACCCTTACGGGCTCAACGTGGACGTGATCAGCCACGAAATGTGCCACGACGAGCTCTTCAGCCGCCTGGGCTGGTGGAAAACCACCACGCAGGTACCCCAGTGGTTCAACGAGGGCCTGGCGCTCATGCTCGACCGGCGGTTTGTGGAAAGTACCCAGCCCGTGCAGCGCTACCTCGACTACCGCGAAGAGTGGCTCTACCTCACCCACGGTGCCCAGGAAATACTGGAACTGAAAAACATCGAAAGCATGAAAGGTTTTTTTAACGGAAATCAGCAGCACGTGATGCTCGCGTACGTCACGGCCGGCCTGGAGGTGTCGTACTGGCTGGCGCGGGCAGGGAAAGAAGGAGTCGCGGCCCTGACGCAGCAACTGGACGCCAGCCAGGTACCTTTTGAAGAGGCCTACGAGGCGGCAGCAACCCACCCCAAGGCCGCCCGGTTGTCGCCTCAGGTACCCGAAAATCCGCTTCGACCCAAAGTAGTAGCGCCCTGAGTTAGGCTTTTAGATTCAAACGAGCTCCGCCAACCTCATGACCACCCTATCCACAGCCGGTACATTACTAATCCCGTAGACCCTTACCCGACCTACCCCATGGTGCTCAGAGCCTGGTACTTCCTGGCCGGAAGTCTGTTTTTATTCTTGCTAAAAGTACCCGCCCTGGCCCAGGATACCCTGCGCACGAGCCACTTGCAAACCGAAAGTACCCTTCATTTTACCCAAAATTCTTTTACCGAAACCACCCAAGTCCCCCCCAGCACCGCCAGGTACCTGCCCGGCTGGGCCGCCGAAGGGCCGCACCGGCTGGCTCACTACTGGCTCCTCAACGACACCGACGCCCCCTACACGCTGTACCTGCGCGCGGGTACCTCAGACCCCCTCTACGCCAGCTCCGTGGACCTGCTCCGGATGAAGGCGGGCGTCAACCTGGCGGTGGTACTTAGCCTGCCGGGCCAGGTACCTCTGCGCAACGGACCAGGGGTACCTGCCTCGCAAAGAGCCTACCCACCCGACCTCCAGGCCATAGCCCTTACGCTGGCACCGCGCCAGGCCATCCGGGCCGAGGTACTCCTGCCAGGTACTTCCATCAAGCCACTCGACACCCAGCTACGGTGGTTTAGTGCCGAGGGGTACCTGGCCTTCGGGCAGGCCTACCGCACCGCCACCCAGCCGAGCCTGTACATTTCGCTGGGGTTTCTGGGCTGCCTGCTGGTGATGACGCTGTTCATGCTGCTGGTGTATTTCCAGAGCCGGGCCGTTAATTTCCTGTACTACGCCGGGTACCTTTTTTTCGTTTTTGGCTTCGTGCTCATTGCCGACTACCCCCTGAAGTACCACCGGCTCTTCATCTGGGAATTTCCCGTTTACGGCCTTAATCTAAAGGAAACCTTCGTGTACGGGTACCTGATCTCCTACCAGTTGTTCATCATGCACTTCCTGGACCTTCGCTACACCGAGCCGACGGTCTTTCGGACGCTACGCGTTGTCAACTACCTCTTTTTCGGCTTCGTGCTCATCAATGTGGGGGTACTTTCGCTCGGTTTGCCGCTCGGCCAGCAGCACCTGCTTTTTCAGGCCAACAGCTACGTGCTGTACCTCCTGCTGCCGCTCTACGGGTACATCATCTGGCGGCTGGGGGCGCTGCGGCACCAGCAGTACTACGGCTATATTTTCTGGGGTACTTTATGTTTGTATTTGGGCAACCTGGCCGGTACCCTCACCGAGCTGATGGACTACCGGCTGCCGGGCTTATTTCCCAATACCTACACCCAGCTGGGTACTTTTGTGGAGGTGATCTTTTTTTCGCTGGGCCTGGGCCGACAAATGCTCCTGGAAAGTGAGGAAAAAACCAACGTACAGCAGGCCTACATCCTGGAGCTCAAGCGCAACAAGCAACTCATCCAAGAAGCCAACCGGGAGCTGGAGCAAAAGGTAGCCGAGCGCACGCAGGAGGTGGTACTCAAAACGCAGCAGCTCGAGCAGGAAAAACAGCAAAAGCTGGAGGCTCAGTACAAGCAGGAGCTCGCGCAGATTCAGATGATGGCCTTCCAGGCGCAGATGAACCCCCACTTTACTTTCAACTGCCTGAGTGCCATTCGGCTGCTTATTTTACAAGATAAAAAAGAGGCGGCTTCGGACTACATCGGGAAGTTTGCGCGCCTGATGCGCCTTACCCTCGAAAACTCTCAGAAGCGCTTTGTGGCCCTAAAACAAAACATGGAGTACCTAAGCATGTACGTCGAGATGGAGCGCCTGCGCTTCGGGCGGGATTTCCGTTTTACCATCCACTACGAAGGCGAAGAAGCCGACGAAGACCTCCAGATCCCGCCCATGCTGCTGCAGCCCTTCGTCGAAAATGCCATTTGGCACGGCCTGCTGGACAAAGAGGGCGACAAGTACCTACAGATCACCTTTTGCCAACGCCACGACCACCTGCTCTGCGAAGTGGAAGACAACGGCATTGGGTACCACGAGTCCCGGCGGCGCAAAAAAAGTACCCACCAGTCGAAGGGGATGTCGATCACGAAGGAGTACTTCCGGCTTTGGGACCAGCACACCCAGCTTAAGACCGCCTTTGAGGTACTTGACAAAGCCGAGCAGCAAGCGGGCCAAACGGGTACGCTCATCCGCATCAGTTTGCCGCTGGTATTGTAGCTATTTCAAAGAATCTTGTTGGTAGCTACCTAAGCCTGCACTATTTTTGGAAAAAAATGTACCTTTCGTTCCGGTTTCCTGAATCAACCTAACTTTTCTCTATACCAAATCTCTATGCAACAGTTACAAACCCTGGACTACCTGGTTTTTCTCTTCTATTTTGTGGTTGTAGCGGGCTATGGCTACTGGGTTTACTACCAAAAAAAATCGAAAGAAGCTTCCACCACCGATTTCTTTCTGGCCGAGGGCTCCCTCACCTGGTGGGCCATTGGCGCCTCACTCATTGCTTCTAACATTTCGGCGGAGCAGTTCATCGGGATGTCGGGCAATGGCTTCTCAATGGGCCTCGCCATCTCTACCTACGAGTGGATGGCCGCGGCTACGCTCATCATCGTGGCGGTGTTTTTCATGCCTATCTACCTGAAAAACAAGATCTACACCATGCCGCAGTTCCTCAACCAGCGCTACAACCCCACGGTGAGCCTCATCATGGCGGTGTTCTGGCTGGGGCTGTACATTCTGGTCAACCTGACCTCCATCCTGTACCTGGGTGCGCTGGCGGTGTCGGGTATTTCGGGGCTCGATTTTAACCTGTGCATGTGGGGACTGGCGGCGTTTGCCATCATCATCACGGTGGGTGGTATGAAGGTAATCGGCTACACCGACGCCGTGCAGGTACTTTTCCTGGTAATCGGCGGGCTGGCCACGACCTACCTGGCCGTCAACCTGGTGTCGGGCGAGACGGGTTTGGACGGCCTCATGACGGGCTTTAACATGATGACCCAAAACCACGACGATCACTTCCACATGATCTTCAACGAAACCAACCCCTTCTACTCGCAGCTACCGGGCCTAACGGTACTCATCGGCGGGATGTGGATCGTGAACCTCAACTACTGGGGCTGTAACCAGTACATTACGCAACGCGCCCTGGGAGCCGACCTCAAAACCGCCCGCAACGGAATCCTGTTCGCGGCTTTCTTGAAGCTGCTCATGCCCGTGATCGTGGTACTGCCGGGTATTGCGGCCTACGCGCTCTACAGCAAGGGGATGTTCCAGGCCGAAATGACCGGCCCCGACGGTACCCTCAACGCCGACAAAGCCTATCCCGTGCTGCTCAACCTTCTGCCTGTGGGCCTCAAGGGCCTTTCCTTCGCTGCCCTCACGGCTGCCGTGGTAGCGTCGCTGGCCGGGAAAGCCAACAGTATCTCGACGATTTTTACGCTGGATATTTTCAAAAAGTACCTGGGCCAAAACAAAACCGAAGCCCAGCTCGTGTACATTGGCCGCATCGTGATCGTGGTCGCCATGGTGCTGGCCATCGTGGTAGCGCCCTACATGGGCATCGACAAGAAGGGTGGTTTTCAGTTTATTCAGGAGATGACGGGGCTACTCTCGCCGGGTATCTTCGCGTCGTTCATCATGGGCTTTTTCTGGAAGCGTACCAACTCCGCCGGGGCGCTGTTTGCCATTGTGGGGGGCTTCGCTGCCGCGCTGGCCATGCACAACGGCTGGCCGCCCTTCACGGGCTGGGAGCAAATCCCCTTCCTCGACCGCATGGGCTGGGTATTCGTGATTTGCGTGGTAGGTATGGTGGTGCTGGGCCTGGTACTGCCCGACGAAAAGAAAGGCCTCGCCATCGACGCCAGCATGTTCCGTACCAACCGCACCTTCACCGTCGGAGCCATCATCGTCATTTCTATCATTACCTTCCTGTACGCTTATTACTGGTAAGGAGGGTACTTTCTATCCCCGCCAGAGCTTTTATTTAGAGTTCTGGCGGGGGTAGTTTATGGTGATTTGTGGTTGTTTGAAAATGGGAAAGTGACTTATATCTCTTTATACTTTTTAAGATTGGGTGATTGAAACCCGCTTCTAGTGCTTCTAGTCGTATACATTTAATTAGTAGTCAAAATATTAAAAGAAAAAATGCACAGGAAATATTTCCTTGTTTGTATTCTTTTACTTCCGCTTCAAGCCTGTAACTTCTCGGTTAAAGTTTTAGGAAGAGTTTTTGACAAAGAGACAGGGCTTCCATTAGCAAGAACTACCGTTAATCTACTAGAGGGGAAGGATATAAAAAAAACAAACACCAATGGATATTTTGAAGTTTCTTCTGATACCCGCCCTTTTCAGAACCCAATCATTCTTATAACAAAAGACGGATATAAGCCCTTTCAGCTTAAAATTAAGGAGAGAAATGGAGACGCAACAAGTTATATTGTTAAGTCAGAATCCATATTTATCGACTATGAGAAGCCCGTTTATCCTGATCCGAATAACCGTGGGACATTTATAACAGGAACTTGGATTGACAAGTGGAGTAAAGAATTCAAGACAGGGGATACGTTAAGTATCTACTTAGCAAAAGAGGATACAAAAACAGAGATTGAAAAGATCAGGAAGGGAATAGAAGGGAAATCATCTGCTTTATCACCAGTGCCTTAGAAATAAAAAGGCAAAATGTTTATCAAATTCAGGTTAACTAAACCGAATTTCCCCTTTTGAGCCTATAGAAATGGACCGCGTGGGGTCTGCTGGAAGTTTTAAGTGAAGCAAACTGTAAAACTTAGCTCGCAAAACCCAGCACATCCCTCCCCAAAAACGCGCAAGTCCGAGCCAGGGTACTTCCCAGCTCGGACTTGTGCGTTTTTTACAAAGTACCTTTACAGGCTACGCCTCTTCCTCGATGATGGTGATCTTCTGGATCTTGTCGCCCTGACGGATGTCGTCAATGACTTCCAGGCCCTCCACTACTTTGCCAAAGCAGGTGTGGTTGCGGTCGAGGTGGGCGGTGTTTTGGCGGCTGTGGCAGATAAAAAACTGCGAGCCGCCCGTGTTGCGCCCGGCGTGAGCCATTGAAAGTACCCCCCGGTCGTGGTGCTGCTTCTCGCCGTCGAGCTCGCAGTTGATCTTGTAGCCGGGGCCGCCGCGTCCGGTACCTTCCGGGCACCCGCCCTGAATCATGAAGTTGGGGATGACCCGGTGGAAGTTCAGGCCGTCGTAGTAGCCTTTTTTAGAAAGCTCCACGAAATTTTTAACGGTATTGGGGGCGTCATCGTCGTAGAATTCAACTTGCATGGTACCCTTGTCGGTCACTATTTCTGCCTTTGTCATAAGGATAAAAACGAATTATGGGGTGATAAAGAAAAACCGCTCGCACTACTTAGCGAGCCGTTCGTCAACAAAGGTACGCAGGAGCGATTGGGATTTGCAACCATATTGCTAATTTACGGAGCTGTTGCATGATCCAATCCCTCTACCCATTCGCTCTTTTTTCCCTATGAACAAAAGTACCCTAGCCAAAATAGGTAGCCTGGTAGCCTGGCTGCTGAGTAGCACCGCCTGGGCTCAGTCCGGCGAAGTGTATTTCGCTTCCTACCCTACCCTCACCCCCGACGGCCAAACCGTCATTTTCAGCTACGAGTCGGACCTCTGGAAAGCCGACGTGCGCACCGGCCAGGCCACGCGCCTGACGGCCATGCAAGGCAACGAAACCCACCCGCACGTGTCGCCTGACGGCCAGTGGGTGGCTTTTTCGGGTACCGAAAACGGCAATCCGGATGTGTACCTGATGCCCGTAGCGGGCGGGGTGATTCGTCAACTGACCTTCCATAGTACCTATGATTTGGTGGAGAGCTGGTCCTGGGACTCGCGAACGATCTACTTTGAATCCGGGGCTCAGAACGGCGGTACTACCTACTCGGTGGCCATCTCGGGAGGTACCCCGCAGCGGCTTTTGGGCCACTACTTCAACCGCCTCCATAACGTAGCGCTGGCCCCCAACGGTGAGCTGTTCTTCAACGACACCTGGGAGAGCGATTACCAGGCCATGCGCAAAAACTATAAGGGTGACTTTAATCCCGACGTGCAGTCGTACAACCTGCTGACCAAGGAATACAAGCGCTACACCGACTACCGGGGCAAGGACATGTGGGCCACCGTGGACCGCAACAACAAGCTCTACTTCGTGTCGGACGAGGCCAACGGGCAGTATAACCTGTACACCTTTGAAGGTACCTCCAAAGTACCCCTTACCAGCTTTCAGGAGTCCATCAAGCGGCCCCAGGTGAGCGCCAACGGGAATTTGGTGGTGTTTGAGAAAGATTACCAGCTCTGGCTGTACGACGTCCCCACCCGAAGTACCCGCCCGCTGCGCCTGAGCCTGGCGCGCCATTTTACCTTGCCCAAGGCCCAGGACTTCGACGTAAAGGGCAACATCTCGGCCTTTGACGTAGCGCCCGACAATAAAAAACTGGCGTTTGTATCCAGGGGCGAGCTGTTTGTGTCGGACGTGGAAGGTACCTTCGTGAAGCAGCTACGTACCCGGCCCAACGAGCGGGTACTGGAAGTAAAGTGGCTGGCCGACAGCCTGACGCTGCTCTACAGCCAGACGGTAGCGGGCTACCCCAACTGGTTTACGCTCCGGGCCGACGGCAAGGGCACCGAAAAGCAGCTCACCACCGACACCCAGAGCAACCGCAACCTCAGCCTCAATAAAGACCGTAGCCTGGGCGTGTACCTGAGCGGCCGCAGCGAGGTACGTACCATGGACCTCAAGACCTTTGAAAGCAAAACGCTGCTGAAGGAAGAGCTCTGGGCTTTTTACAACGATGTACCCTACTTTTCGCCCAACGACGAGTACGTGGTCTTTACCGCCTACCGGGACTTTGAGCGGGATATTTTCCTGCATCATCTCAAGAAAAACGAAACCACCAACCTCACCCAAACCGGCGTCAGCGAAAGTGAGCCCGTTTGGTCGGCCGACGGCAAGTACCTGTTTTTTGCCTGCGACCGCCTGAACCCCAGCTATCCCTTTGGTAGCCGGAACCAGAAAATCTACCGGCTCCCGCTCACCAAGCTCGATGAGCCCTACCGCGCCGATAAATTAGACGAGCTCTTTAAACCCGAAGAGAAAAAAGAAGAACCCAAAGCGGAAGAAAAACCAAAGAAAAAAGGAAAAGCGAGCGCCAAAAAAACCGCAGAAAAAGAAAAACCAGCCGAGCCGCTGGAGCTAGACTTAGACCGCCTTTTGGACCGCATGGAGCTGATCAGCCCGTCTTTTGGGGAGCAGGGGACGCCCTACGTGATTCAGAAAGACGATAAAACGTATATTTTTTACGTATCTAACCACCAAGAAGGCAAGACGTCGCTCTGGCGAACGACCTACGAGCCTTTCAAAGAGCCCAAAACCGAGAAGGTCACTGACGATGTATACGGCTACGAAGTGGCCCGCGCGGGCGAAACCTACTACCTGCTGGCCAAAGGGCAGCTGCATAAGCTAGACTACGAGAAAGGCAAAGCCGAGCCCATCGAAATAGCGTATACTTTTCGGCGCAATATGGAAAGCGAGTTTCAGCAGATGTTTTACGAAGCCTGGGCGGGCGTGGAGGAAAATTTCTACGACGAAACCTTCCACGGCAACGACTGGAAAGCCCTGCGCGACAAGTACGTGACCTTCCTGCCTTACCTGACCAACCGCGGCGACTTCCGGACGCTCTTCAACGACCTGCTGGGTGAGCTCAATGCCTCGCACCTGGGTTTTTATTCCAATGGGCCCGAAGAGCGGGTATTTTACAAGCAGGCCACGGCCGAAACGGGCATCCTGTTTGACAACCAGCGCCCCTACGTGGTACAGCGGGTAGTAAAGCGGAGCGCCGCCGACAAGCACGAGAAAAACATCCTGCCCGGCGACCGCCTCACGCACGTCAATCAGGTAGCCGTAGATACCACGCAAAACCGCGACCGGTACTTTACCCAGCCCTCGCGTGACGAGGAAATGCAGCTGACCTTCTTGCGCCACAAGGTCGATACTACCTACACCGTACGGCTGCACCCGCAGTCGTCGCTGGACGGAAACCTCTACGACGAATGGCAGGACTGGAACCAGGATTACGTAGACAAGGCCAGCAACAAACGGATTGCCTACGTACACATGAAAAACATGGGCATGGGCGAGTACGAAGACTTTGTGGTAGACATGACCCGCGACTGGTACCAGAAAGACGCGCTCATTCTGGACCTTCGCTACAATACCGGCGGAAATGTGCACGACCTGGTGCTGGACTTTCTTTCGCGGCGCCCCTACCTACAGTGGAAATACCGCGAGGGTAAGCCTACGCCCCAGCCCAACTTCGGCGTGGCCGCCAAGCCCATGGTACTGCTCATTAACGAGCAATCGCTCTCCGACGCCGAGATGACCGCCACCGGCTTCAAGGCACTTCAACTTGGCAAAATCATCGGGACCGAAACCTACCGTTGGATTATCTTCACTTCGGGCAAAGGGCTGGTGGATGGCTCCTTCTACCGGCTGCCCTCCTGGGGTTGCTACACGCTGGACGGAAAAGACATTGAAAAAGAAGGCGTAACGCCGGATATTTACGTCAAACAAACCTTCATGCACCGGCTGAACGAGCAAGACCCTCAGCTCGACAAAGCCATTGAAGAAATCATGAAATCGCTAAAATAGGTACCTGGTAAGGCAGGTACCTATTTCAAACAGAAGCCCTTTCTCAGGTACTTTGAGAAAGGGCTTCTTGGTATAATGGAGGTACTTACCAGCTAATAGGAGCCAAAATCGGCTTCGGCGATCACTTTTTGGCTGGCTTCCTCAAAAACCTTTTGCAAGCGGTCAATTTCTGCCACGCGGGCAAAAACCGTATCGTCAGTCCACTCAAGGCAACGCGTCGGATTCGTAAACCACTCCTTCACGGCCACCAGCTTAAAGACGTACTTGGTCGTTTCGGGATTCAGGCGCAGGTCGTAGTAGTCTTCCTTGCCCTGCTCATCCATGCGCCGCTGGATGCGGGTAGGGCCCGCGTTGTAAGCCGCCGCTACGAGCGTCCAGGAGCCCAGCTGGCGGTGCAGGCGGCGCAGGTACTTGCAGGCCGCGTGCGTGGACTTAACCAGGTTGTTGCGTTCGTCCACCGTTTCGTCTACGGTCAATCCCAGTGAACGGGCCGTTTCGGGCATAAATTGCCAGTAACCAGCGGCCCCGCGGGGCGAGGTGGTCGAGGGGCTCATCGCACTTTCGATAATAGGAACGTACTTGAAGTCGGACGGGATTCCGTACCTTTTCAGGATGGGCTCAATGACCTTCATGTCCCGGCGGGAGCGAGCCCTCATGCGACGGAAGGTCGGGTTGTCGTAGCTCTTAATCATGTTCTGATAGCGTCGGGCTACGTATGTCTCTTGTAAGGGAATTGTATCACCGCAAAAGTGAATGGCGATCAACTCAACCTCGGTTGGCTTAACAGGATAGGCAACTTCTTCCTCTACTTTTACTTCTTTTTTCTCACGCTTGCCTACTGTAAAAACGCCCAAAGACATAATCGAAATTACTAAAAACAGAATTCGA
The DNA here is from genome assembly GCF_014202275.1 of Rhabdobacter roseus. Classification (GTDB taxonomy): domain Bacteria; phylum Bacteroidota; class Bacteroidia; order Cytophagales; family Spirosomataceae; genus Rhabdobacter; species Rhabdobacter roseus. The sequence goes on from NZ_JACHGF010000005.1 coordinate 222,077, forward strand.
ATCATGCATGGTTTCGTTCGTTCTACATTTATTTATAATGAACAAGTATAACGCAATAGAAATAAAAAAGTTTTACCGTTCACTAAAAAACTGATTAACAGGAGGAACACTATCCACACTATGGTACTTACTGAAGTACACCAAGGAGTCTCATATCTCTATTGTACAAATGGAGATAAATTCTAAAGAAAAGGTACCTGGCCAAATAATCGTTTACCGGAGTTTCGGCAGGTCAGTCCGAATTTTGAAGAGGGGTGGGCTGCGGAAATAAAGCTAATTCCAAATTTTGGAACGAATGATTGGCGCAAACAAGTATATTCACACGCTAAATATCTTCCTCAGTTAGTATACAAAAACGCTTTAAAAGGTACCTAAGCCAGTAGGCGGCGTATCTTGATTAATGCCTTTGCCCTGATTAACCTTGCTCTATCACGATGGATTCCCCCCTTATCTCGATTATTTTAGCTACCTACAATCGAAGTAATGTCCTATTCTTTACCATTTGCTCCATCATCGAGCAGTCTTACTCCAACTGGGAGCTGATCGTGGTTGGCGACTGCTGCACCGACAATACCCAAGAGGTAGTTTCCGCCTTTGAGGATAGCCGGATTCAGTTCATCAACCTTCCCGAAAACTTTGGTGAGCAGTCGGGCCCCAATAACGAAGGATTAAAAAAGGCCCGGGGTCCTTTTATCGCTTTCATGAATCACGATGACCTTTGGTTTCAGGATCACCTTCAGGTTTGTCTGGATAGTCTAAGGCAAAAACAGGCCGATCTGATGCTGGCCGCAGGCATCATCGATTACACTGACGGAAAAAAATTTGACATTAGCGGGCTACCTTCCCGGCAGCACGGGTTTCATCCTGCCCGGCTGTTTGTACCCGCTTCCAACTGGCTTTTTCGGAAAGAACTGATTCAGGAAGTAGGTTTCTGGCGCCCCGCCCGGGACCTCTACCTGGTTCCCTCCCACGACTGGCTGGAAAGGGTACACAAACTAGGTAAAAAAATTGCCTTTACGGAACAAATTACCGTACTCGCCCTGCCTTCCAGCTCACGCCGAAATGCCTACCTTGACCGCGCCTACCTCGAAAACGAAAAGTACTATCAGCAAGTAAAGCACAACTCGCGCTTCCGGGAGCAGCTCCTGACGCAAATCCTGTTTGAGTGGGGGCAAGATCACTACTATGACGAAAAGGTATACCTCCGCCGCTTTTTTCGCCGGAAAATAAAATCTTTACTAATTAGCTTCGGAATTAACTCTACCGAACTACGAAGTCGCTATACCTTTGGGAAAGGTGGCATCTTGAGGCTCTACCGCCAACGACGCGGCCTGGCACCCAAGGATTAATAGCGAGTCCTCAAAACGTTTAACACAATAAAACACCCCCTTTATGAACTGGAATTTACCCGGTACCGAAAAAGATCCCCAGAGTATCACCGCTGACTGGACGCCCTCCGCGCTCACGCTAATTGAAGGCGTACAGGTGAAGGAAGTAAAAAATGTATTGAAGAATAACGGCTACCTGACCGAAATCTACCGGAAGGAGTGGGAGGTTGATGGCTTGCCTGTGGATCAGGTGTTTCAGGTTACCCTGCTTCCCAAGGGTATTTCGGCCTGGCACGCTCACCAATTTACGACTGACCGTATTTTTGTCAATGTAGGCTCCATCAAAGTGGTACTTTACGACGGCCGCGAAGGCTCCCCAACCTATGGCATGATCAACGAATTCCGTGGCGGCACGCTACGCCCCATGCTGATTATCGTGCCGCCCCAGGTATGGCACGGTGTGCAAAACTACACCGATACTACAGCCAGCCTGCTTAATATCGTCGATCAGGCGTACCAGTACGAAGATCCGGACCATTGGCGAATTCCGGGCAATACCCCGCACATTCCCTATCAATTTTCCTAACCGAGCTGTATGCAAATCGAGAACGAGCGGGCGAGTAGTGCCAGCCGCCGCCTCGAACGATCGATCCAATCCGGAATCCGGTGGAATTTGGTGGCTTCGCTACTGGGTCAGGCTATTAACGTTGTTTTTACCCTATGGCTTAGTCGGCTACTCCTCCCTAAAGATTACGGAGTAGTAGCCATTGCCCTGGCCTTTTCGAGCGTCGTTGATTTACTGGGACAGCTAGGAAGTACCGCCGCCCTCACGCAAAGGCCCACGCTGAACGATAAATACTACACGGCGGCTTTCGTGATCATGGGTATTACGGGCAGCACCGCTATGCTCCTGATGTGGGTCGCAGCGCCCCTGGTGGCTTCTTTTTACCAGCAGGCCGAAATTCAGTGGATTCTGTACGCTTTTGCCCTTACGCTGCCGTTCGGGCTAGTGCGGTCGGTCCCGGTGGCCTTGCTGCAACGCTCCCTGCATTTCAACCGTATCGCTGTCATTGATTTTATAAGTACCTTTCTGTCTGGAATATTGGCGGTATACCTGGCTAGTCAGGGCCTAGGCTGGAAAGCCCTGGTCGCTAAATCCATTGCTTTTCAATTGATACAGACCATCAGCTATTGTTTTTTGGCCTGGCCGCGTTTCAGGTGGGAGTTAGGGTGGGCGGAAATAAAAGAATTGCTCCGCTTTGGCATTCCCCAATCGCTCACGCAGCTGGTGCTGCTGGTTGGCCGCCGGATCGACGACGTAATGATTGGCAAGTGGATCGGGACCACCAGCCTGGGAATATACAGCATGGCTTATAGCTTATACTTATGGCCCTTGGCTAACATCAAGGGCCGCATTGCGCAGGTTTCGTTTGCGGCCCTGACCAAGGTACAGCACGATCCTCAGGCCATTAGTCGGTATTACTTAAAGCTTACGTCGCTAACTGCCTACCTCTCTTTTCCCGTCATTATTGGTTTTGGAGCCACAAGTGACCTGGTGGTGCAGCTCGTCATGGGAGAGCAATGGCGGGAGGTGGTGCCGGTGCTCCGGCTTCTGGGGCTGGCCTCCCTGTTTGAAGTGTGTATTTCTCCCGGCTCCGTGTATCAGGCTGTAGGCCGGACAGACCTCTTCTTTCGGGCCATGCTGGCTACCCGCTTCTTAACCATTCTGGGTATTCTCGTAGCATTACCCTTTGGATTGATCGGAGTGGCCGTTAGTTTGGTTGTCAGCGGTATGCTTAATTTCTTTCTCTTCAACTACTTCGTAGGGCAACTCATCCCGCTCACCAACCGGGCCGTTTTCGGGGCCATTTCGAAGAGTTCCGCTTTTAGCTTCATCTTGCTCGTAGCCGTCGTTGGTATCCGGTACCTTATTACCTCCTACGTAGCAGACGAAGCCGAGCTTATCATTACGGTTCTGACGGGCCTCACTACCTACCTCACGCTCATCTATTGGTTTGACCGCAAGCTCTATTGGCGTTTGCTAATTTGGGTAAGGCAGAAAAAAATAGCCGGTATTTTAGCTCGTACCGGTAGTCCCAAGCGTCGAAAAAATCAACGTTAAACCTACCTATAAAGCACCCTCAACTACCTAACTTATGAAAGAAAAAGCGCTAATTCTCGGAGCCGGTATTCAAGGCATTGCCTGTGCTCTTGCTCTACAAACCAAAGGATACGATGTAACGCTCATTGATAAATGTTCCGAACTTTTTAACCGGGCCAGCCTCCGCAATGAGGGCAAGATTCACATGGGTTTTGTGTATGCCAACGACCCTAGCTTTCAAACGGCCTCCCTGATGCTGGAGTCATCTTTATTATTTGCGCCCTTGCTGGAAGAATGGTCCTGCGAAAAAATTGACTGGAACCGGCTTATATCCAATAAGTTTACTTATGTTATTCATAAAGATTCGATGGTCCCGCTGGATCAGCTGCTGGGGCACTACCAAGCCTTGCAGGACTACTACCAGGCGTACAAAACACCCTACCATCACTACCTGGGGGGACGCCCCGACGCGCTCTGGCAAAAGCCCGAGCGCTCCCACCGGCTCATGAATAAGAACGCCGTGACAAGTACCCTTCAAACCGAGGAGCTCGCCATTGATTTACGTAAATTTAAAGCGCTACTTACGCAGATTGTTCAAAGCAAAAAAATAAAGATAGAAGCCAACCGAACGGTCAAAGCCGTGCAAAAGACATCGTTTGGGTTTCGGGTAGAGGGTGAGACCCACGAGGGAAAGGCCTGGACCGAAGACGCGGGCATCATTGTAAATTGCCTCTGGGACAATCGGCTCCAAATCGATGCCACGCTAGGCTTAGCCCCTACCAAGCCAAAGTGGATTTATCGCCTTAAGTACCGCCTGCTGGGGCAACTTCCTGCGCATCTATCCTCTATTCAGTCGTACACCTTTGTGCTGGGGCCCTTCGGTGATATCGTCACGTACCCTACCGGCCTCACGTACCTTTCGTGGTACCCATCTTGTATGCGCGGCTGGTCGGAGGAAGTATCGCCTCCAAAACAATGGGAAGATGCCTGCCGGGGCTTATCCAGCTTTGATGAGCACCAGGATTGGGCCCAAGAAGCCCTGCAAGGCCTTACTACCTTCTTCCCGGGGATGGATCAGTTTAAGATACAACATATCGACGCTGGTACTATTTTTTCTTGGGGCAATACCGACATCGACGACCACGGCAGCGAACTGCACCGCCGTTTTAAAATCGGTATCCATGCGCATGATGGCTATTACTCAATAGATACAGGAAAATTTACCTCCGCACCATTTTTTGCCCATCAGTTATTGGAAAAAATATAGCCCATGGTACCTAATGCCCCCCTCGTTTCAGTAGCCATCCCGCTCTACCGATCGAAACGGTTTGTGCGCGTCATCAAGCATAACGTACGCAGGCTTCGCCTACCCAACGTGGAAATCCTTATTTCTGATCGACACAGTGAAGATGATGCCCTTGATTTATTACGTCAGGAACTCGGGGATGATCCTCGCATTCGATTCTTACAAACCAACGATGGTATCGGCTGGGTAGATCACTACAATGCCTTGCTTCAACAGGCTTCGGGGAGGTACTTTATGTGGATGCCCCACGACGACACCTTTCCCGCTGGCTACGTAGCTGATTTGGTACATGATCTGGAGCGCCATCCCGAAGCCTGGCTAAGCTTTGGCAATATGTATGCTATTCATAAGGAAAAAAAAACAAAATTACTCTCCTACCTACCCGACAACCTCAACTACAATCATAAGCCTTGGCACCCCCTACATAGCGTTCGGCTGGCGGCGACCTACAATCCGGGTATTGCCTTTCGGGGTGTCTTTCGACGAGACCGGGTACTTGCGCATAATCTGCTGATCCGTCACTCCACTCCGAATGATCAGTATGCGGACTTGTATTGGGTATTTGCACTGGGACTACACGGCAAGCTCTTTTACAATACGCGCCAGCTGTGCGTAAAGCTACACTACACAAATAGCACCCATTATCACTGGAAATCAACCAATTACTATTCAAGAAGATCCTATCGGACGGTTCGAGAATACATTCAATATGCTCCTTTATCAGCTACGAAAAAAACAGCCGTATACGCTGCGCTTGGGGGTACTTACATGCTAAAAAAAATCCTGAAGCTCTTTCCTTTAGCTTTAAAAGAGCCTCTTAAAAAATGGGTTGGCATTAAGCTTTTTTACCGCTCAACCGCCAAGCAAGAAAGAATAGGGTCCAGCGAGTAAAGCGCCCCGCAAGTACCCCTCACGCCCAGGCACCCACCCCGCCTCGCAGGTGGCGAAGGCTGTGCTCAGGAAATTCCTTGGCCAGCAGCTCGGCCGCCTGACGGCTGCGCACGCCCGACTGGCAGCAAAGTACGATGTCGGGATGGCTAAGTAGTTCCGGCAAGTGCTGGGGTAGGGTTTTGAGCGGCCAGTTTTCGCCGCCCAGGTTGAAGCGGTCGTACTCGTGGGGTTCGCGTACGTCGATGAAAAAAGGCGGATTTTCACTTTCCAGAAGCTCCAGAAGCTCATCGTAGGTCACTTCTTCGATCTCGGTAGCCAACGGCGCGGCGCACTGGAGGCCGTAGTCGGCGCGCAGGCCGCGCTCCTGCCGCGTAGTCGGATTGGCCGCAAACCGAAACGTCTGGAACGAAGCCCGCAGGGCGTCATAGACCAGGATTTTCCCGCTAAGTACCTCCCCAATCCCCGTAAGTACCTTGATGGCTTCCACGGCTTGCAACGTACCTACTACGCCCGGCAGCACCCCAAGTACCCCTATTTCGGCGCAGTTGGGTACTTCGTGCTCGGCGGGCGGCACGGGGTACAGGCAGCGGTAGGTGGGGCCGTTTTGGTAGTTGAAGACGCTCACCTGCCCCTCAAATTTGAATATAGAACCAAACACCAGCGGCTTGTTCAACAGCAGGCAGGCGTCGTTGACCAGGTAACGGGTCGGGAAGTTGTCGGAGCCATCTACGATGAGGTCGTAGTCGGCAAAGAGGCGCAGGACGTTGTCGGGCGTGAGGGCTTCGGTATAGGCTTTCAACCGGATGTTTGGGTTCAAAGTACCCAGCCGCTCCGCCGCCACTTCGGCTTTGGGCCGTCCTACGTCGGCCACCGAAAAAAGTACCTGCCGGTGCAGATTACTGATTTCCACCCGATCAAAATCAATGACACCCAAAGTACCTACCCCCGCTCCGGCCAGGTACGTCAGCACCGGGCAACCCAGTCCGCCCGCCCCAATCACCAGTACACTGGCCTCCTGGAGGCGTTGCTGTCCTTCGGTTCCAAACTCAGGAAGCGAGATCTGACGGGCGTAAAAGGAGCGGTCGGCGGAAGTAAGCATGGCGTAACGTAAAATTGATAGAATCGTTCGTAGGCATTCCGGGTTGAGGTACGTAAATTTCGGCTTCCATCCACCCGTAAACAGCAGCGCATGGTCACTGTTCAGGAAGCAAAACAAAAGGTACTGGAAAATACGTTCCCGCTGCCGCCGGAAGATCGCGCCGTAACGGAGGCCGTGGGCTACGTGCTGGCCGAGGAGGTACTTTCGCCTTTGGCGCTCCCTGCGTTCCGGCAGTCGTCGATGGATGGCTACGCGGTTCATCACGAAGACATTACGCCGTCAGGTACCTGGCTGCCTTTGGTGGCGGAGTCGCGGGCAGGTACTTCGCAGCCGCTGACGCTGGCGCGCGGCACGGCCATCCGGATCTTCACCGGTGCGCCGGTGCCCGAGGGTGCCACGGCCATCGTGATTCAGGAAAAAACCGAACTCCAGGATGGCTCCGTGCACATTCAGGAGTACCCCGTGGCCGCCGGGCAGCACATCCGGAACGTAGGCCAGCAGATCCGTGAGGGCGACCTGGCCATGCCCGCAGGTACTTTTCTTACGCCCGGCTCGGTGGGTTTTTTGCTGGGTATGAACGTGCTGCACGTAAAGGTACATCGCCAGCCCAGCGTGGGTATCCTCGTCACGGGCGACGAGCTCATTCAGCCGGGCGAAGGGCTGCGCTTTGGGCAAGTTTACGAATCCAACTCGGCCATGCTGGTAGCCACGCTCCTGCAGGAAGGCATCACGCAGGTGAGTGTGCAGCGCGTGCTCGATGACCCCCAGGCCACCCGGCAGGCGCTGGAGCAACTCACCGAGCAGCATGATGTGGTGCTGGCCACGGGCGGCGTGTCGGTGGGAGAGTACGACTTTGTGGGCACGGCGCTGGGTCAGGTAGGTGTCGAAACGATTTTCTATAAAGTGCGGCAGCGCCCCGGCAAGCCGCTGCTCTTTGGCAAAAAAGGGGAGAAACTTTTTTTTGCGCTTCCGGGCAATCCCGCCGCCTCGCTGGTCTGTTTTTACGAGTACGTACTACCGGCGCTACGCCGACTCACGGGCCGTACCGACTGTTTTTTGCCTACCTTCCAGCTCCCCATTACGCACCCGTACTCGTTTCGGGGCGAGCGCGACGAGCTGCTCAAAGCCACCGCCACGCCCACGGGCGTCACACCGCTGGAAGGCCAGGAATCGTTCATACTCCGCTCCTTTGCCGTAGCCAACGCCCTCATCTACCTTCCGGCCTCGCAGCCATCGGTGCAGCCGGGTGAGCTCGTGGAGGTACATTTGCTCCCGTTTTTTTGTTAAAGGAAAAATAATCCGTTGGCGTTTTTAGTTTTACTTCATCAATACACCAGAAAAATTTATGTTGGTCAACGTACTTTATTTTGGAATGCTCGCCGAAGCCACGGGCCTCCCGCTCGAAAGCTGGGAAGTACCTCCGGCGGCCTCGGTTCGAAAACTTCGGGAACAGATCCTGGACAAGTACCCCGCCCTGCGCGACCGGAAGTTTAAAATCGCCGTCAACCAGCAAATGGTGGACGAAACGCTGCTGCTACCGCCCCTGGCCGAGGTTGCGCTCCTGCCTCCTTTTGCGGGCGGCTAGCTAACGGAGGGGTACTTTTGAGTCGTTCTTTATCTTTAACACACGTCATTTCATGATTCATAAACCCAAAAAAGTGTTTGTCGACGGCCCCATTAGTCCGCAGTTCATTGCCGACTCCATCGCCAAGCACCAGAGCAAGACTACCATCGGCGCGCATAATATCTTTCTGGGCCAAATCCGGGCCGACGAAAAAGCAGGAGGTACCGTGACGGGTATCGAGTACACGGCCTATACCGACATGGCCGAGCAAGCCTTCCACGACATCCGCGAAGCGGCTTTTGCGCGCTTTAAACTCACGTGTATGCACATTTACCACAGCCTGGGCCTGGTACCAACGGGCGAAATCAGCCTGTTTGTGTTTGTGTCTTCGCCCCACCGCCGGGCTACCTTCGAGGCGCTGGAGTTTATTGTGGAGGAAATCAAGGCCAAAGTACCTATCTTCGGCAAGGAGCTGGTAGGCCAAGCCGGTGACTACACCTGGAAAGAAAACAAGTAGGATGGTTGACATTACGCACAAAACCCATACGTTACGCATCGCTACGGCCCAGGCGCTGGTGCTGGTGAGCAAGCCCGAAACCATCGAGGCGATTGAAAACCGAAAGGTACCTAAGGGCGACGTATTTGAGATGGCCAAGGCCGCCGGGCTGCTGGCCGTCAAGAAAACCCCCGACCTGCTGCCCGACTGCCACCCGCTCCCGATCGAGTACACGGGGATCAACTACCGCATCGAAGGGCTCACGATCGTGATCGAGATGACCGTCAAGACGATCTACAAAACCGGCGTGGAAGTAGAAGCCATGCACGGAGCGTCGGTGGTAGCCCTGACGATGTACGACATGCTGAAGCCCATCGACAAAGGCGTGGAGATTCAGCGGATTCGGTTGTTGGAAAAAAAGGGTGGCAAAAGCGACCGCAAAAGTACCCCCGCCGACCTGAAAACGGCCGTCATCGTGTGTTCGGATAGTATTTCCAGGGGCATCGGTGAAGACCGCTCCGGCCAGCGCATCATCGAGAAGTTGCAGCCGCTTCAGATCACCGTCAGCGACTATAGCATTATCCCGGATGAGAAAAGTACCATTCAGGAAAAAATAAAAAGCCTATGTGCGCTGGGCTACCGGCTCATCCTGCTCACGGGCGGGACGGGCCTCTCGCCCCGTGACGTCACGCCCGAGGCCGTGCAGGAGCTCCTGGACCGCGAAATTCCCGGCATTGCCGAAACCGCCCGGCAATACGGCCAGCAACGCATCCCCACCGCCCTGCTGTCGCGCGCGGTGGCCGGGCTCATCGGCGACACCCTCGTGATCACGATGCCGGGTAGTACCGGCGGCGTGACGGAGTACCTCGACGCGCTCTTTCCGCACGTATTGCACGTTTTTAGCGTTATGGAAGGAGCTAAACATTGATCTAGAACAACATGGCCTCGCAAGCGGCCATGGAAGCAACCCAGCACCACCGCATGAGTCAACCCATTACCGATCGTTTCGGGCGCGTTCATAACTACCTCCGCATCTCCCTGACGGACAAGTGCAACCTCCGCTGCAACTACTGTATGCCGCAGGAGGATATGCAGTTTATGCCGTCGGCCTGGCTGATGTCGGCGGAGGAGATTGAGACGCTGGCCCGGATCTTCGTGGAGATGGGCGTGGAAAAAATACGCCTGACGGGCGGTGAGCCGCTGGTGCGCAAAGACGTAGGTACCATCATCACGGCGCTGGGCCAACTACCTACTTCGCTGACCCTCACGACCAACGCCGTTTTTGTGGATCAGTACCTGGAGGTACTTAAAGAGGCGGGCGTACGCTCGCTCAACATCAGCCTGGATACGCTGCACGAGGAGCGCTTCCGGAGCATCACCAAGCGTGATCATTTCTCTAAAACCTTAGCCAATGTACGGCTGCTGCTCCGCGAGGGCTTCAGCGTGAAGCTCAACATGGTGGTGATGCGCGATGTCAACGAGGAGGAAGTGAGTGATTTTGTACGGCTGACGCTCGATGAGCCCAACCTGCACGTGCGCTTCATCGAGTTCATGCCCTTCAACGGCAACCAGTGGGACATGTCCAAGATCGTTACGTACCAAAACCTACTGGATCGGATCGGCCAGGACTTTGTCTATGAACCCGTTACGGGCGAGAAAAACGACACGGCGCGGGTCTTCCGGGCCCAGGGCGGGCAGGGTACTTTTGGGATCATCAGTACCATCACCAACCACTTCTGCGCGGGCTGTAACCGCATCCGCCTCACGGCCGACGGCAAGCTCAAAAACTGTCTTTTTGATACCTCCGAGGTGGATTTGCTCGCGCCCCTGCGCCGGGGCGAGGACGTCCGGCCGCTCATTTACGCGCACTTCCAGCGCAAACACTTCGCCCACGGCGGCCACACCGAATTTACCAACCAGGACGCCAAAGCCGAATACGAGCAAAACCGCCGCATGATTTCCATCGGGGGGTAGTTTAGCATAAAGTACCCCTTATCTTCTCCGATGATTTTTTAGGTAAATTTCTGTTTCTGGAATCTACCGGCTCTATTATTATATGGATCTCCCGTGCGATCACGCTGTGGTCGGCTGTATCTGGCTTATTCCTTTTCCTAATAAACATTTGACTGCGCCTCGCCGACCGCTCTGCGGTCCTTTTTGGTTAAAAAAACTCTTAATCCCTTTTCGAAACAGAGAAAGTATTACTTTATGCATTATTTTTGTGCACAAAGTAATACTTTATGATACAAAGAGCAGCCTATAAAGCCCTGGAAGAACATTTGAGCTCACGCCATATTACGGTGATTACGGGCCTACGCCGGGTGGGAAAAACCACGGCGCTTCGTTTCTTGCTAGACAAAATCGCCCATCAAAATAAGCTTTATCTGGATTTTGAGAAGGCTGAAAACCGGCTACTCTTTAACCAGACGTTATACGGAGACATCGAACTGGGCTTACAGGCATTAGGGCTTAATTTACAAGCAGAGGCCGTGCTGGCCCTGGACGAAATCCAGCTGGTACCCAACGCGCCCAGCATTATCAAGTACCTCTACGATACGTACAGCGTCAAATTTTTACTAACGGGCTCTAGTTCTTACTACCTCAAAAATCATTTTACGGAAAGTCTGGCGGGCCACAAGCGCATCTTCGAGCTATTTCCGCTGGATTTTCGGGAGTTTCTTCTTTTCAAAGGGTATCAATCTTCCCAATTTGAGCCTTTTAGGCAAAAGCCGTACTTTCCCATTTATTACCAAACTTTTAAAAAAGAGTACGAAGAATACGTACGCTTTGGCGGGTTTCCGGAGGTAGTGCTGGCGGCTACGCAACCAGATAAGACGGCCTTTCTGAAAGACATCGTCAATGCCTACATTGAGCTGGATATTAAGCTACTATCCGACTTCAAGGTGAGTGACGACCTGTACCGACTTTGCCAACTGTTGGCAGCACATACCGGGAGCTTGCTGGATACCGTCAAGCTGAGTAGCATCTTGGGTATTAACCGGAATAAAATAAACGAGTACCTAAGTCTCTTTGAATACACGTACTTTATTCAGCGCATTCCGGCCTTTACACGAAATAAGGACCGGGAGCTCTCACTTAAAAAGAAGGTATACCTGGCCGACACGGGACTACTCTCCGTACTGGCCCAGGTTAGCAGCGGACAAGTCTTTGAAAACGCGATAGCCCTGCAACTAGCCCGGCTGGGATCGGTGCAGTACTATCAGCGTAAAACCGGACAAGAAATCGACTTTGTCCTTGACCAAACAATTGCCGTAGAAGTAAAGGAAACCCCAACGCCTTATGATCTAAGGGTACTTACCCAACGCGCCACTAAACTTGACCTTACTACAACTTGGCTGGTGGGCCTTACAGCTCCCGGAAGCGAATTCAGAGACTGGTACTGGGGAGGCAGCCTACTACCCGGTTAGCGCTCGTAGCTATACTTTAGTCTTCAAATACGCCACCAGTACCTCCAGGCCGCGGTCGAAGCGGTGGTGGTTGTTGATGATGATGTCGGCGTCGGCGCGCAGGGGTTTGATGTACTTTTCGTAGGTAGGGGCCACGTGGTGCTCCCAGCGGTAGAGCACGTCGTCGAGGTCGTAGCCGCGCTCGGTATTGTCGCGGATGATCCGCCGCTTGATCTTGACGTGCTCCTTGGCATCGACAAAAATCTTCAGGTCAATGAGCTTGGCTACTTCGGGAAAGTAGTACACGAAGATCCCCTCCACCACCACAATGGGCGTGGGCATGAAGGTAAGTACCTTGGGCTCCAGCAGGGGGTTGTTGAAGGTATATTCCTTTTGTTGCACCGCCCGGCCCGCGCGCAGCTCGGCAATGTGCCGGGCAAACTGATGGTGGTCGATGGTCTCGGGGAGGTCGAAGTTATGGACGCCGTTTTCGTCCAGGGCAATCTCGTGGATGGGCCGGTAGTAGTTATCCTGCGAAATACGGCAGATCTCCTCGTCGTTAAACGAATCCAGCAGGTTTTTCATGAAATAGGTTTTCCCGGAGGCGCTACCGCCCGTGATGCCAATGATGAAAGGGTGCTGCTGACTGGCCATGCCGTTTGGATTGATGAAGGTTTTGGCTACAAAAGTAGGAAGTGCAGCCGGAAGCACCGTTCTAAGTACCCTAAAGTTTTCGTTTTTTAACCCAAGGAAGTAGGGCAAGGGTACTTTATTCAATAATAGCCAGCTTACTGGCCAGACTTTCGCTGCCATCGGGGGCAACGAGCAAAACCAGGTAGATACCACCCCGCGCACGCCGCCCGGTGTAGTCGTGCAGGCTCCAGGAAGCCGTGCCGCCCTGCGAGCGCGTTTCGTACACGAGCCGTCCCGCCAGGTCGGTGATTTTCACCGTGGTGTTGTCTACCAGGCCTTTGATTCCCACCACGCCGTCGTACTCGGGCCGCACGGGGTTGGGAAACACCAGTACCGACGAAAGGGTACTTTCAGGCGTGGAGGCGTCGCTCCGGTACGACACCAGCCCGTGGGAGGTATCGACGTAGAGCAGGCCACTGGCCTCGTCGAAGCGCAGAGCTCTGATGCTATTGGAAGGAAGCGGGCTATCCTGCGCCGTAAACTGCCGCACGAGCTCCGTGCCGTCGGCATTGAAGAGGTACAGACCACTCTGGGTAGCGATCCACTTGCGGTTGCCGGGCTCCACGGCCAGGGCCGTCGCGCGCTCGTTGGCTAGCAGGCGGCGCTGCCCAAAAATAGGCAACAAGGCGTCGATCCGTCCGCCGGAAAGTACCCCTTCGGGCACAAAGTACCCCACACCCCGGTCGGTGGCGAACCAGATCAACCCGTCTTTATCCAAAACCAAACTACTGACCGTCGAGGAAGGCAGACCGCCGCTTCCCGCGCCCGTCGAAAGGTACCTTTGCTGGCCCGTGGCCGGATCGGTAACCCGAATGCCCCCACCGAGGTAGTCGGGCTGGCGGGCCCAGCGCAGGCCGTTTCGGTCGGTAACTACCGAGTCGGTTCGGACGGCAATGGCCGTGTCGGCCTGGGTGGGTGGACTGTAGGCGCGGAAAGTACCTTGGGCATTACCGACTAGCCCATTTTGGCGGTCGGCTACCCAAAGGTACCCTAACGGGTCCAGGATACTTTGCTGAGGAGCGGCCAGGAGCGCATCCCGAAAGACCGTCGGCGAAGTACCTAGAAGTACCACCTCGTTGGCCAGGGAAGCGATGAGTTGCCCCTGGCTCGTATTCAGGTCCAGGTAGGTACTTGGGGTGGAATAGATCGTTTGCCAGGTACCGCTTTGGCGGCGAACGACCCCTTGCCCTGCACCGCCAGCGTACAAGTACCCCTGGTAGGCCGCCAAGGTACTAACGGGAAAAGGCGCAGGTATAAGTACCCAATTGCCAAAGTACTGCCGGTTGACGGATTCGCTCAGCGAAGTACCTAAAGTACCCTGAGACGTGGCGGCAAAAAGACTGTCTTGGGTGAAGGCAACGCCGTAGACCGTCACCTCGGCCCCCGCCGCCCCAATGTAGCGGTAGGTTTCGCGTACTTCGCGCCGGGCGGGGTCCAGCACCACAATCCCGAAATCGGTACTCAGGTAGGCTAATTCTTCGTGAAATACCACCTGCCGGATACGGCGACTGAGTGGGAGGTCGGCGGCATCGCGGATCAGCGGCCAGTTGACGATCTGCTCCGGCTCAGTCTGTGCATCCAGGTACATCAGGTCCAGGTTGCCGTTGCGGTAGGCCAGCAGCAGCAGGGTACTTGCTTCGTGGTAGGCCAGGCTACTCACGCCCACGTCGCTCAAGCCGTTGATCTTGGAATACTGCGTTGTGGTACCGTCGGCGGGGAGGTAGCTAAAGAGGCCGTTGTGCGTGGCGACGTACAGCCGCTCTCCAGCCCGCACCACGCTATGCGCCGACTGGTAGTTGAAGTGCGTTTGCCAACCTCCCACGGGTATTTCCTGCGCCCACAGCGAGTGCATGAGCAAGCTACCAAGTACCCCCAGCAGTAGCGCTTTGCTCATAGTCCGTAGGCCGTAAGTACCAGGTGGCGCCCCGCGGCGTGGTCGCGGTGCTCGCAGAGGTAGATACCCTGCCAGGTACCTACGTTGAGCTGTCCGTTGGTAATGGGTACCGTCACCGAGCTACCCAGCAAGGCCGCTTTGATGTGCGCGGGCATGTCGTCGTCGCCTTCGTAGTTGTGGCGGTAGTAGGGAGCCCGCTCGGGTACCATGATGTTAAAATGACTCTCGAAGTCCTGCCGGACCGTCGCATCGGCGTTTTCGTTGAGCGTAAGGCTGGCCGAGGTATGCTGGATGAATACGTGCAGCAGCCCCGCCCGGATCTGCCGGAGCTCGGGGATTTCCTTCAGCACGCGATCGGTGATGAGGTGAAATCCGCGCCGGAACGGCGGCAGGGTACATTCTTTTTGGAATACCAGCATGAAGTACTGCTTTAAAATACAAGCCCGGTCAGGCCACAAGCGGAGGCTGATTACCCGACATTTCCTGCAAATAGCTTTTCAGCTCCGAAGGAGCCAGGCGCAGGTAGGACGCCATCGCTTGCAAGGGCAAGGTTTCCATCAGCCCGGGGTACTCTTCCCGGAAGCTATTAAGCCGAAGCGGCACCGGCTGGGAGGTCATCCACCGCCCCAGCGCGCGTTGTCGTTGTACTTCGTCCACGAGTTTTTGCACCAGGCGGCCCCAGGCCGGAATCTCCGCAAAAAGTTTGTTCATGTCTTCGTAGCGAAGCAGGCACAGCTTCGTGTGGGTCACGGCCTGGATATTCTCGGTAGAGGGGGCCTGGTACCGAAAGCTGTCGGGCAGTACGGCGATATTTCCCTGCGGAATAAAGTAGCGCGTCACTTCGTCGCCCCGGTCAAAATGAAGTACCCGCAAAGTACCTTCGATCACAAATCCAATGGTACGGCATACATTCCCTTCGCGCAGGAAGTAGTCCCCCGGACTGAGCTCTACTTCTTTTAAATAAGTAGACAACAATTCAAACTGAGCATTGGTAAGCGTCATGTACCGGGAAAGGTACGAATGTAGTGGTTCCATAGTGTATACAAAACACACTTAAGCTTCGGGTTGTTGCTTAGTTAAAATAAAAAATTTACGCTTTATATTCCTTTATCTTTCTACTTTGATCGTAGCCGATCCCCGGCTGGTACCTACCCCACAGGCATTTTTCAGCGAACTCAGCGTAAATTCGGTGGTAGTGGTAGGCGAGACCGTGATCAGGTACGGGTTGAGGAAAGTACCCTGCACGGTAGTACCATCCGAAAGCGTAAACGACCAGGGCGGAAGTCCGTTCTTGAAGCGCAGCCGGATACGCGTCGAGCCCCCAGCCGCAATAGTTCCTTGCCCCGACACCTCGCCCACGGCCGCGTTGGGAGCAATCACGCTGATTTCCTTGGTCTCGCTGATTACGCCCGGAGCCGTGGCCATAATCCGAATGCGCTGTATACTAATGGTATCGCGCTGGGAAGTGGGCGTAATTTTGACCTTCAGCGGGCTTTCCTTGCCCGTGGTGGGTAGGTCTACGTAGTTGCCCTTTCCGTCTTCAATTTGCACAATAAACTTATTGGCGGCGTAGAAACGGCCCACGGCCGTGTAAGGTATGTCTATTTCGGTGCCCGCGCAGATGGTCGTTTGTGAAGGGGTGCCCATCGTGATGCGGGAAGGCGGTAGCTCGACGGCCGCGTAGGCGGTGCCTGAGAAATCCCCCACGCCACACAGGCCACCGGCGGAGGTGATCTGGTAGCGCGTGTTGTTGTAAGGCGTTACCTTCAGAGTATGTGGCGACATGAGGATGTTATTCTCGTAAGTACCATCCGACAGCAGCACAAACCAGGGTCCACCGCCCTGGAAACGTACGGTAAGCTCCCCGCTTCCGCCCTCTTTGAGGCGCAGGGTGTCGTTTTGAAGTATGGCTTGCGTGGCGGCGGCCACCACGATGGTGGTGGTATCGCTGAACAGCACGGGCGAGGAGGACGCTACGCGCAGCCGGTACTGGCCCGGACGAATACTCATCGGGATCTGCGCCAGGATGGGGGCCATGGTATCGGCAGAGGAGACGGTTCTGAACACCCCGTCCCGATCGGCGATTTGCACCACGAAGTTATTGCCGCTGCGGTAGCGGCCTGTGGCACTAAAGGCTACCTGAAAGGGCGTGTTAGTACACACCCGAAGCCCCTTTTCGGTGTCTTTGAGCGCCAGCCGAGGCTCCGGATTGGGGTCTACGTTCACGATGACATTGCCCGCTACGGTGCCACTTCCGCAGGCATTGCTCACGCCCAGCAGGGTATAGGCCTGAATGCGGTCGGGTTTTACCCGGAAGTAGTAGGGGTTCGAGAGGGTTTGGCGCACGATAGTACCATCCGACAGCTGAAACGTCCAGGGGCCACTTCCGCTCAGGTTTACGCGTAGCTGCGCTTCCTGGCCGGGCATAATCCGGGCCGAGGTGGAGCCGTCGGCGGTTTCGAGGCGGGCGTGGGGCCGGGGCATCAGCCGCAGGGGTACTTCCTCGCTCTGCATTTTAGGGTTGCTGGCTATGATCCGGAGTCGGTACAGGAGCCCGCCTTTTTTATCGGGTGGAATGACGATCTCGATGGGACCCTTGTCCACCAGGTCCGACACGATGATGAAATTGCCGGTAGCATCTACCAGCTGCACCGAAAAGGCGTTGTCGTTGCCGAAAGTACCTTCGGTGGTAAAAGGTACCAACAGGGTACTTCCCGGACACACCTCCCAGTGAGAAATATCGCCTAGTATAATCCGGGGCCCGCGGGTGCTGTCCAGGCTCTGCGTCGTATCCGGGTTTGACTCAATGATGGTGATGCGTTCGGGCTCCAGGGGTGCCGCGCCGGGACGGCGGGAAAGCGTGGTATCTGACTGCGGTACGTTGGTAAGTACCTGCGCCGATACCGGTCCGAGGAGTGCGAGCCAGCCTGCAATGAATAATAAATAGTTTTTTAACATAGTAAAAGGTTATGCCACTTTTGCTTTCCACGCCAGGCTCCCGGAGCTGGGTACTTGCGTGTATCATTCTCTTTTTACCTCTGAAACTTCACCGGGCAGGGTACTTCAAGGTACTTTACGGATGCGATGCTACCTACCAACGAAAAAAAAGCAAAGACCGGTTAAAAATTCGTGCGATCAGCCCCTTAATCTATGGAGACCAGCGCTCCACCCCGCAAAACGGGTACCACGTCGTAGAGGTCGGTCTGTAACGAAAAGGCAATGTCTTTCTGAATGCCCAGGCGCTGTAGCCGACGCACGTGCGATGAATTCGCGACAAACGACAGTAAATTATCTTTTCCCTGCTGGTACAAACGCTGCGCCATCAAAACGCTGTCTTCCATGAGCATGAATTCGTCCTGGAGCGCTTCGGCCAGGGCACCCGCAAAAAGGGTATCTTCCAGGTTGGGGCGGCCTTTCCAGCCCGCGCACAGCACCAGCACGTCGTACTGCTCGGAGCGCAGCTGGTTGACGAGCGCGCCCAGGTTCAGGAAAGCACCCACCATGATTTTTACCGCCGAAGGTCGGGCTTTGGCAATAGACAGGGTACCGTTGGTGGTCGTCATGGCTACCTTAGCCCCGATCAGGCGTTCGTCCATGTAGCTAAAAGGCGAATTGTCCAGTTCGAAGCCCTCTACTTTCTGCGCATTCCGCTCGGCGGCGGCAATGTAGCCTTTGTCCTGAAGTACCTTGCACTCCTCCACCGTGGCTACGGGCGTAATGCTCTGGATACCATAGGCCAGGCCTGTCACCATGCAGGAGGTAGCCCGGAAAATATCCGCCACGACCACAATGCTATTTTCCAGCTTGTGCAGATGAAGCAGGTCGGGGGTAAGGCAAACGTCAAGTTGTTTCATGAGGGCAATCGGGGTCGTTTAGTATCAGCCGTCAGGCGGTGCGCCGGGCAAATCAAGTTTTATTTCTTTATTTGACAAAAGGTAGTTTCACCACCTGGGCTTTGAGGAGGCGGTCGCGTACCTTCACGTACAGCTCTGTGCCGGGTTTGCTGTAAGCCAGGGGTACATAGCCCATCCCGATGCCTTTCTGCAAGGTAGGTGACTGCGTCCCCGACGTTACTTCCCCGATCGCGTTTCCTTCGGCGTCGGTCAGAGTATAGTGGCTGCGCGGAATTCCCCGATCTATCATTTCAAAACCCACCAGCTTACGCTGCAGGCCTGCTTCCTTCTGCGCTTTCAGCTGCTCGGCGTTGACAAAGTCTTTCGTAAACTTCGTCACCCAGCCCAGCCCTGCTTCCAGCGGCGAGGTGGTATCGTCAATGTCGTTGCCGTACAGGCAATACCCCATCTCGAGGCGCAGCGTATCGCGGGCACCCAGGCCCACGGGTTTGATGCCGAACTCGGCCCCGGCTTCAAAAATAGCCTCCCATAGCGCGCGCGCCTTTTCGTTCTTGACGTATAACTCAAAGCCCCCCGCGCCGGTGTAGCCCGTGGCCGACACGATCACGTCGTCGATGCCCGCTACGGTACCCGTCCGGAAGGAGTAGTATTCGATATTCGTTAAATCCAGATCCGTTAGTTTTTGGATCGTGGCCAAGGCCTTGGGGCCCTGTACCGCCAGCAGGCACAGCCGGTCCGAGAGGTTCTCCATCTCCACCCCGTCGGTATTGTGGCTCATGATCCAGTTCCAGTCTTTCTCGATGTTGGACGCATTCACCACCAGGTAGTACTCGCTGGCATGGGAGCGGTATACCAGCAGGTCGTCCACCACACCACCCTGGTGGTTGGGCAGGTAGCTGTACTGCACCTTGCCGTCGTAGAGCAGCGAGGCGTCGTTGGCCGATACCCGCTGGATGAGCTCGAGCGCGCCGGGCCCCCGCAGCACAAACTCACCCATGTGCGATACGTCAAAAACGCCCACACCCTGGCGTACCGTATGGTGCTCCTCGAGGTCAGATGTGTAGCGAACGGGCATCTCGAAGCCAGCAAAAGGTACTATCTTAGCGCCCAGGCTCTGGTGCAGTTCGTGAAGGGGTACGGTTTTCATTTCGGCCATGTTTTAGCGGTCCAGGGTGCAAAAGTAGGAAATGAGAACAAAAGGAAGCTAACATATAAAAACATTAGGTACTTTTAGCTCAATTTTGTGAGCATGAACCCGCTCAGGTACCTTTATACTCCGAAATCTATTTATCCTACTACTCATCAGGCGCTGCTCTTCATGAACAAGGCTTACGTACTTTTGCTGTGGCTAGGGCTGGGAAGTACCCTGGCTCCCGCCCAGACACGCATCATCCGGACCGACCAGGCCCCGACGCCCGTGGGTCCTTACAGCCAGGCCGTAGAGGCCAACGGATTTCTTTTTGTGGCGGGGCAGGTGGGGCTCAACCCCGCTACGGGCAAGCTGGTGGAAGGGGGGATTGAGCAGGAGGTACCCCAGATCATGAAAAATATTGAAGCAATTCTGAAAGCCGCGGGTACCGACCTGACGCACATCGTGAATACGACTATTTTTATGAAAGACCTAAAGCAGTTCGGCACCGTCAATGAACTGTACAGCCGGTACTTCAGCCAAAACTACCCCGCCCGCACCACCGTGGGTGCCGCCGAGCTACCCGCCGGAGGAGCCATCGAAATTGCCGTAGTGGCCGCTTTACCGCGCCGAAAGGGCAAAAAATAAGGACGAGATCATAGTACCTACTACCCGTCCTCAGTAAATCTTGAATAGAAACAGTGATTAAGCCTCTACCGCCTGATGCTCTTCCAGGTAGGACATGAGGCTACGTATGGTCGTGATTTTGGCGTAGTCTTCGTCGGGAATAACGATGGCAAATTCCTGCTCAAGCTGCATCATTAAGTCAACCGTATCCAGGCTATCGAAGCCCAGGTCTTTAATGAAGTGTGCCTCTTCGGTAACGGCAGTAGGTTCAACTCCGAAGTTTTTCAGAAGGTTAATAATACGCTGCTTCATGGTCACATGTTAGTTATAGTAGCAATTGGGTAATGGCTGGGTACTATTTGGTTTAAACGAAAATGATTTAGAGATAGTACCCTAAAAAAGTCCAAATTGTTCCAACAATTCTAATTAATTTTTAATCGGTTCGTTTTCACAGAATAATCCCTATTTAATCTTGGAATGGAACAACAGCTGGCTTCAAAGTAACTTTGTTTATTACAAAAAAACATCATTAATTACACGAAACGGCCCTATTTTGGTACCAAGCCTACCAAAGAGCTGATGAACAGCAAGGCTAACCAAGAGAGTCTCTTTTTATTCAAATAGTTGTATTCGCTCAAACAAAAATTTATGCCAGGCTACGGACTCTTCCTTACCCATGAGTAGAAATCGTCCATCTCTTGTTTACAGTAGTAGCGTATTTACTACCATTTCAATTTTTTTGTTCAAACTAAAATATGAAGACATCTCTGCTCCTGACGGGTGGCCTTTTGTTAAGCAGCTTTCTTTTGTTAGCTCTGCGCTCCCACCCCGCTACGCCTCCCAGCGAAGACACGCGCCTGTACGAGCTCCGTACCTATTACTGCGAAACGGGCCGACTTGATGCACTACTCGCTCGCTTTCGTAACCACACCACCCAGCTTTTTGAAAAACACGGCATGACCAACGTGGGCTACTGGGTACCCATCGACAACCCCGACAACAAGCTCGTGTACGTACTTTCGTACCCCAACAAGGAAGCACGCGAGGCCGCCTGGAAGGCATTCGGCAGCGACCCGGTCTGGAAAAAAGCCCAGGCCGACTCCGAGAAAGATGGCAAAATAGTGGCCAAGGTAGAGCGGGTTTTTATGCAGGCGGCTGACTTCTCGGTACCCATCCAAAGCTCCGTTGAGCCGAAGGGGCGGGTCTTTGAAATGCGTACTTACACCACCTACCCCAACAAACTACCCGACTTGCTGGCCCGCTTCCGCAACCATACCGTGAAGCTTTTTTCCAAGCAGGGCATGGCGCACATTGGCTACTGGGTACCTGAGGAGCCCGCCAATACGCTGGTGTATATCCTGGCGCACCCCAGCGAAGAAGCGGGTAAGAAGGCTTTCGACGCTTTCCGGGCCGACCCGGATTGGATTAAAGCCCGCGACGAATCGGAGCGCAACGGAAAATTGGCCGAAAAGGTGGAGTCCGTTTACATGAAAGCCACCGATTTTTCTGCCATTCGGTAAAGTACCCTTTTTGCTTTACCCAGCTATTTCTTTGTACTTTATAGCGATGAAAGGGGCTTTTTTCTGGCAGATTTTCAAATTCTTTGCTAGGTTTACTTATTAATTGTGAATGATACACGTATTCCCTCTGATGAAGCTTTTCTGCCGCGTATTTCTATCGCTCCTTTTGGTGCTTCCCGGCGCGTCCTGGGCGCAATCGGGCAACTACATCCTGCTTCCCTTGCAGGATCTTTCCGCTTTTGAGCAAGGTACTTCCAACTGGTCGATCAAGGGTGGCCTCGCCGTATCGCCAGCGAAGGGAGCCACGCCTCAGCCCGGCACGGGGGTACTGGTCGGTACACCTGGGGCGGTACTTCAAACCCGCGTGAAAGCGCAGGATTTGCGGTTACGGCTGGAGTTTATCCTCTCTCCCGGAGCCGAAGCGTACCTGGGCCTTCCCGGCGGCCAGCGCGTACGGTTGTCTGACAGCTGGCAGCAGGCCGCCCTCAACGCCCAAACTTCCGGGTACATAGGTCAATTTCCTACGCAAAATGCCGCCAAAGCCCCTGGGTTATGGCAAACGGTAGAGCTGGCGTTTGACGCTTCGGTACCGGCCCAAGCAGGGTTTTCTCAGCTAAATCATCTAGCGCTCAATGGGGTCACGGTGCAGCAAAGCGTGTATTTACCCCTAGCAAAAGCCATCAGCGGAGCCCAGCCGCTTAGCCTGGAGGTACGTAAAGGTACCGTGGGCTTTCGGAATATAGGCTACCAACTTCTGGCCAACAGCAAGCCCCTCAGGATTGAGACCATGGCGTATAAGCTATACAGCGACGCCTGGGACGCCACCAACCTGACCAAGCTGGTAAAAGAGGAGAAAACCACTAACCTGACGCAGGAGGTGGGCACCGGCATGAGGGAATTCCAGGTAGTTTACGAGGGTACTTTGGTCGTAGACGAAGCGGGCGAGTACCGCTTCACCAGCCTTTACTCCGGTCCCAGGTTCCTGCTGGACATTGACGGTAAGAGCGTACTGGCCACCGGTGAAAGTACCTCTCAGGATGCCCACTCGGCTTCGGCTACCCTGACCAAAGGCGCGCACCCGTTCCGGCTCACCTACTCGCGCTTTCCGTGGCGGCCCGCCGCGCTGGGGCTGCGCGTAGAGACCGCCGGTGTACGGCCCTACGACTTGCATTCGCTTTCGTCGCTTCCCGTACCGGCCCCTAAGCCTTATCTTGATGTGGCACCGACCACTCGTCCCGAGTTGGTTCGCTCGTTTATTTTATTGGAAGGCGAAAAGCAAAAACGTACCCACTGCCTGTCGGTGGGCAACCCGGCGGGCTGGCACTATACCGTAGACCTAAACCGCGGTGCGCTGCTCCAGGCCTGGCGGGGGCAGTTTGCCAACGTTACCGAAATGTGGTACGAACGCGGAGAGCCGCAACTGCTTTTCACGGCCGGCCTCACCATTCCGCTGTCGGGCAAGAGCAGCCTCGCTGTGCTGCCAAGTACCCGTGCCGCCTGGCCCGACTCCGCCAACCTGAACTACCTGGGATACCGGCTCGACGCCCAGGGGGTACCTACCCTGCGCTACCAGATGGGCACCGCCACGGTGAGCGACCAAGTAGTAGCCCGGCCCGACGGCCTCGTCAGGACCGTCCGGACGGAAGGTACCCCGGACGGCCCGCTGTACGCGCTCCTGGCGGCAGGAAGTACCATCACGTTGGTAGAAAAGGGGCTTTACGAAGTAGATAACCGGTACTTTGTGCGGGTAGACGCTAAAGCCAGGGCACTCGTACGGGACTCGGCCGGGCAAAAAGAATTGTTGCTGCCCGTCAGCGGTACTGCCAGCTATACGTTGTTCTGGTAAGGAATCAACCCTAAGGTACTTCATCCTCAAGATATTGTTTTTCAGCCTACCTTATTATGAAAAAAAGTGCATTGATTACCCTTCTGACGCTCGGCTTTGGCTTCGTACAGGCCCAGAACCGTCCGATGACCGAAGATGACTACTACCGCATTGTTACCATTCCCATTCCCGAACAGATCGAGATGGAGGTAGGCGGACTGGCGGTACTGCCCGACGGACGCCTGGCGGCTTCGACCCGCCGGGGCGAAGTATGGATGATCAGCAACCCTTACCTCAAAGGCAACGGACAGCCTACTTTCCGGCGCTTTGCCTCGGGCCTGCATGAGCCGCTGGGGCTGCACTACCGCGGCGATCATTTTCTCATTACGCAGCGCGGTGAAGTAACCAAGCTCGTGGATACCGACCAGGACGGTGTGGCCGACGTCTACGATTCGTTTGCGCGCTGGCCGCTTTCGGGCAACTACCACCAGTACTCCTACGGCCCCGTGCCGCTACCCAACGGCGAAATGATCGTCACCCTGAACCTCGACTGGATCGGGCGCGGCGCGAGCCAGTCGCAGTGGCGGGGCTGGATGCTCAAGCTGGGTAACGACGGCAAGCTCACTCCCTGGGCTACCGGCCTGCGCTCTCCGGCGGGCTTCGGCTCCTACCAGGGCGATATTTTTTATACCGAAAACCAGGGCGACTGGGTAGGTTCGGGCCGGATGACGCACCTGGCCCAGGGCGACTTTGCCGGAAACCCCGCCGGGCTACGCTGGAGCAACAGCCCCGAGTCGCCCGTAAAGCTGCGGCCCGAGGACATCCCCGACACCGGTGAGCCCCTCTACGACGTAGCCCAGCGCGTGCCGGGCATCAAGCCACCCGCTGTGTGGTTTCCGCACACGCTGATGGGCATCTCTACGTCCGATCTCAAAGAAGACACTACGGGGGGTACTTTTGGGCCCTTTAAAGGTCAGCTTTTTGTGGGCGACCAGGGCCATAGCAAGATCATGCGCGTTAATATGGAAAAAGTCAATGGCGTATGGCAAGGGGCTTGCTTTCTCTTCCGGGAAGGCTTCCAGTCGGGCATTATCCGGATGGTGTGGGGCCTCGACGGCTCCATGTTTGTAGGCCAAACCAGCCGGGGCTGGTCGGCAACGGGGAAATCTCCCTTCGGGATTCAGCGGCTGGTGTGGACGGGCGCCACGCCGTTTGAGATGCACAGCATCCGCTCCACCTCCGACGGCTTCGAGATTACCTTCACCCAACCCGCCGACAAAGCCACCGCGGGCAACCCTGCTTCTTACCAGCTCAATAGCTTCAACTACAAGTACCACCATACCTACGGCAGCCCCATCATCAACGCCCAGGAACTACCCCTCAAAGGCATTGTGCTCTCCGATGACGGCCTGAAAGCCCGCCTGGTGCTGGACGAGTCGGCGCTGCGCAAAGGGTACATTCACGAGCTAAAAGCCGAAGGTGTACGCTCCGCGGCGGGGCTCAGCCTGCTGCACAACGTAGGGTATTATACCCTCAACGAAATCGCCTCCGGTAGCCGCGCCGACGCCGCCCAGTTCACGGCCAGCAGCCGAAGTACCCCCGCGGCCAGCCACGCCAACCATACCATGCCCACCGAGGCCATGCCTTCGGCGTCCTCCGCCAAGCGCATCAACGAGCAGCCCGCTGCCTGGACCAACGGCCCCGACCAGGTCGTGACGCTGGGTACCAAGCCGGGGCTCAAATTTGATCTACCCGAAGTACAGGTTAAAGCCGGGAGCCGCGTGAAGTGGGTTTTTAATAATAACGACGACATGCTGCACAACTGCGTCATTACCAAGCCCGGCGCGGCCAACCCCGTGGGTGAAGCCGCCCTGGGACTGGGACTCAAGGGTGCCGAGCTCAACTACATTCCTCCTACCGACAACGTGCTGTACCACACGGGCCTCATGCAGCCCGAGAGCAGCGAAGCCATCTACTTCGTGGCGCCTACCCGCCCTGGCGACTACCAGTACGTATGTACCTTCCCCGGCCACCACACGCTGATGCAGGGAAAACTCAAGGTAGTGAAGTAGGTACTTTGGTTTATTCTTTCAAGGCTCGTAGGTACTTTATGGAAGGTACCTGCGAGTCTTCAGTTTTTGGGGTACTTTAATTGACTACCCCAAAAAAATCGTAGTTCCCTCGGTAGCAAAAGCCTACGTAAAAATTTATTATATTTGTACGTATAACTTAATTGTGAAGATGATGAATACGAAGCTGACGTTAAATCTTGACAAGGCTATTATTGAGCAGGCGAAAGACTACGCAAAAAATAATAAAGTGAGCTTATCTAAACTGATTGAGAACTACTTAAGCTCTTTGACCAAGTCTGAAAAGACAGAATCTCCTAGAATCAGTCCTCTGGTAGAAAGCCTGACCGGCGTCATTCCCAATGAGAATCTGGATAACTACCGTGAAAAGCATAGTCACTACCTGAACAAGAAATATTCCTGATGGATAAGTTGCTGGTCGATACCAACATTGTCATTGACCTTTTGGCCAAACGGGAGTATTTCTACCAGGAAGCTCAGGAATTATTCACTCTAGCCGATACTAACCAAGCCGAACTTCACCTATCGGCTTTAACCGTTGCCGATACCCATTACCTATTGGCAAGCCACTACAAGCTAAATGAGACAAGAAAAATTCTCTTGAAATTTAAAGTCCTCGTTACGGTTCTGCCCATCGATGACACCATCCTTGAGCTGGCTTTAACTTCCGATTTTAAAGATTTTGAGGACGCCGTTCAATACTACGTGGCGCTAAAAAACAACGTAGAGATGATCATCACGCGGAATAAAAAAGACTTCAAGAATTCTTCTTTGCCCGTACTGACGGCCCGGGAATACTTAAATAGTAAATAGTATAAGAGGTACCTTCGCTCCCGCCAGCTTGCAACGGGTGTGGGAAATAATCAGACAAGTCTTTGACTTGTTCAGCGTGCGTTGCGTAGCCAATGGTGCCCCGCTCCAAACGTACAAGAGCGGTAAAATTCTAAAAAACTCAGGGTACTTGTAAAGGCTACGGGGTACTTATGGTAGCCTTCTAAAATTGACATCTCCACCCGCATCATTGTAGGAGTTTACCAACATCAGGCACTGCCCGGAGGTACTTAGCCGAAGGATGCTAACCCCTGTCAACTCTTTCTTTTCGGCATCCAAGTACCTTACGGTCAGGACGTCATCTACGGTATTGGTACCCTCGCCCCAGTACTTGATCTCGTAGAGTTGCGCTTTTACCAACGCGTTATTCTCAAAAATCTTTAGCGTATCACGTCCAAATTCAAAGACTCGGCTGTGCTGGGTCGTGGTGGGAGTTTGGGTGCTGAGGTCGGCACCTCTGGTTAGGTAGGTTGTTTTGAGCCAGTTCCATCGGCCAATGATCAGTTCCTGGGCGGTTTCTTTACGTTTGACCTCGTCCTCGACGGAACAAGTTTCCTCCTGGGCCTGCACATCCATATCCTTCGTACAACGGCTCATAAGTAACAGTATCCCGATAAAAAATAACATTTGTAGTCTCATCTGAACGCAGGGTTGGGTATTTTTGAAAAAGAGCTTTCTTTGAGAAAATAGGTTGTAATGGATGAGGCTTATTTTTCAAAAGTACCCCTTTATTACCAAAGTACTTGTCCACAAGCGAGTCCATTCACCCTTCCCGTAAGATTCAGGCCCCTACTTGATTGAACCTCGACCCATACATTTTGGCCCAGCAATCGGTATAGGGTAGCTGGCTTCATGCCTCTATCCAGCTGAACTTATCCTGTATAATCGTCTGTTTCTCTCGTTTAAGGTAGTCCAGGAAAGCTACCGCCACCGGCGATAGGTTCTTGTTTTTCATCCACACCAGCTGCCAGGTAGAGCTAATGGGAAAACCCTTCACCGGGATGATCCGCAGGTCCTGGTTGCGAAGTTCGTTCTTTAGCCCAATGATGGGCATGATGGAGCAACCCAGCCCGGCTAGTACGGCCTGCTTTACCGCCTCATTGGAAGTAAGCTCCAGCTTTTTGCGCAGCTTGATGCCACTGCTGTCAAAGAACTTCTCCATCACACTACGAGTACCGGAGCCTTTCTCCCGGTAGATGAGCGGGAGCGTTTCGAAGACGCTCCAGTCGTAGGGCTGGCCGGGGTACTTGGTATCCGTGTTGGCTACCAGATAGAGGCGGTTAGGCATTAGCTCCACGTTCAAAAGCGGCAAGGTATCCGGCAGTACGGACACCAGCGAGAAATCCACCTCGTTTCGTTCCAGGCTCTCAATCACTTGGGCCTTGTTGGTCACGTCCATGACTAGCTCCACGCCTTCGTGCTGCTTCAGGAAAGGTGCCAGAAAGAAGGGCATCACGTACTTACCCGTTGATACTACCGATACCTTCAGGCGGCCCGTGAGCTGCCCCTTGTAGGCCAGCGTCTTGTAGTTGATGGCATACACCTCGTTTAGAATCTTTTCTGCTGCTTCGGCTATCTCTCGTCCAAAGTCCGTGATGTAGAGCTTTCGGCCTACTACCTCCGTCAGAGGTATGTCAAACTGGTCCTGAAAATTACGGAGCTGAATGGATACCGCTGGCTGTGTGAGGTATAGCTCCTCGGCAGCCTTGGTGATGCTCTGCGTCTGGGTGATTTTAAAGAACACCTGGAGTTGATGGAGGGTATAGTTCATAAATTTTCTTTATGATAAGCATAGTAAATATAAATAAAAACTTATGATTTGTGCTTCACAACTTTGCAGCGTTCAATCACAATAAGTAATCTATACTTTATGGCAACAATTACCGTAGCAAAGGGAGATGGCATCGGTCCCGAAATCATGGATGCCACGCTGAGTATTATTCTGGCCGCTGGTGCGGATCTGCAAATTGAAGAAATTGAGGTAGGCGAAAAGGTGTACCTGGCAGGTAATACCTCCGGCATTGCCAAAGGGTCCTGGGACACCATTCGTCGCAACAAGGTGTTTCTGAAAGCCCCCATCACTACACCACAGGGAGGTGGCTACAAGAGCCTCAACGTCACCACCCGCAAGTTCCTGGGCTTGTACGCCAATGTACGCCCCTGCGCCAGCCTTCATCCCTTTGTACGCACCAAGCACCCCGACATGGATCTTGTGATTGTCCGTGAAAATGAGGAGGATCTGTACGCCGGTATCGAGCACCAGCAGACCGACGAAGTAGTACAGTGCCTTAAGCTTATCAGCCGCCCCGGCTGCGAGAAGATTGTCCGCTATGCCTTTGAGTACGCCCGTCAGTACGGCCGCAAGAAGGTCACCTGCTTCACCAAAGACAACATCATGAAGCAAACCGACGGGCTGTTTCACCAGGTATTTGAGGAAATAGCGCAAGAGTACCCCGACATCGAGAATGAGCACTGGATTATTGATATTGGAGCCGCCAAAATGGCCGACACCCCCGAGAACTTCGACGTGATCGTGATGCCCAACCTCTACGGCGACGTGCTGTCTGACGTAGCGGCGCAGATTGCAGGCTCGGTAGGGCTGGCAGGCTCGGCTAACATTGGTGAGGAGTGTGCTATGTTTGAGGCCATTCACGGCTCAGCCCCCCGCCGCGCGGGTCAGAACCTGGCCAACCCGTCAGGGTTGCTCCAGGGAGCTATTATGATGCTCAATCACCTAGGCCAGACTACCGTAGCCGAGAAGGTACAGAATGCCTGGCTCAAGACCATTGAAGAAGGCATCCATACCTACGACATCTACAAGGAGGGTACCAGCAAGGAGCGCGTCGGTACCAAAGAGTTTGCGCAGGCCGTCATTGCCAACCTGGGCCAGAAACCTACCAGGCTGAAGCCCGTATCTTACGCCAAAGGCTCGGCACTCAAGCTCCCCAAGTACCAGCGCAAGGCACCCGCCCGTAAAGAGTTGCTTGGCGTGGATGTGTTTGTACAGTGGCCGGGCCTCAACCCTGATGAGCTGGCCCAGGCGCTCCACAACATCCAGTCCGAGCAGGTGGAGCTAACTATGATCACCAACCGGGGTATCAAGGTATGGCCCGAGGGCTTCCAGGAAACCTTCTGCACCGATCACTGGCGCTGTCGCTTTAAACCCGTCAACGGCTATCCCATGACCAAGCAGCACATCATCGACCTGCTCAGCCAGGCCGAAGGCCTGAACATAGATACCATCAAAACCGAGAACCTTTACGCCTTTGACGGCAAGCAGGCCTTCTCAATGGGACAAGGACAATAAAACCCACTACGACCATGCAGATTCAACTTTTCAAGGGGCAGTTTGGCTCGCGGGAGGCCGCCGAACTCATCACCCGCCTGATTCACGTCAAAATTAAATACCACGAAGAAAAAATCCAGAAGGATAGCGCCGAAGAGGACATCAAGATGCGCGAAGCGCGCATTCGGGAACTTCAGAAGGACCTCTACGAGGTACGTCGGTACATTGAGCAACAGGGCGGGTACCTGTCGCTGCAAAGCGACATACAACTGGTATAGGAAGAAAAAAAGTATCCGGTTCTTAATCCCTGGGCCTACTGTCGTCAGGCAACGCTTCGCCTGACGACAGTAGGAGGCCAGGAGAAGGATCTCTCACCAAGTATCTAACTTCTAAATATAATTAAAATGGAAAATACGCATTCATTCAAGCTAATAGACGGAACCTTTACACCTACGGAGGCTGGCACTGTTATTCTGGACCTCATTAACAGCAAAATCAAGCACCACAATCTAGAGATACTCAACTGCCTGGAAACGGGCCTCGGCAACGCTCTTCATTCCCAAAAACGTATTCAGGATCTGGAAGAGGTACGGCAGCGGCTGAACACCCTCCTACAGAATGCCCACAACAACGGTATGTACCTTAAAATAAATGGCTCTATTGAGATAGAGCTGGCTGAGGTTGTTCTTGGTGAGTCCATTCAGCAAGCGTAACTGGCCCTGGCTATCAGGTTCCAACAGAGAGCACAGGGATGGTTCTGCGGGGGTACTTGGTGTGGTGTACCCAGTTCCCTGCACGCTCAGTACCTACCTATGGGGTACATTCAATGACTACCCGCTGCCGCCTTCTGTCCCGGCCGTTGACGAAATACCTTCTTCGTGAGCAAAGAGAACGAGGGAGCGCGGGAATCGAGGAGCGAAGCCAGAAGCAAACGAAGGCTCCACTGTCCCTACTGCTGTCTGTTGTACTTACTTTTTTATACCTATACTAGTTGCCGCTTATGGTCCTGTACGTACTCCGCAAAAGAAATAGGCGGTCGCCCTGTCAGGGTTTCTACCCAGTCCGATAGCGGAGGTACACGCTGGAAGCGGGGTAGGTAGTGGAGCATAATCATTACCAAAATGTACCCCTTCGGCACTTTTTCTTGCCATTTTTTCCAAAAAAAACGTAGCAACCCCGGCGACTCGTAAGTAATACGGGTACCGAGTCCACGGCTCAGGCTTGTTGCCATTTCTCCGAAAGTAAGGCGGTCTTGCGCCGTCAGGTCATAGGCTTGGTAGCGGTGCTGAAGGGGGGCAGCAAGTATCCGAGCCGCTACGGCACCAACGTCCCGCACGTCCACCAGCGTAAAGGAGGCCTTCCCGGCGGGCAGGAATATTCGCTTTCGGACTAACAGCTCCTGGCGGAGGGATGTAGAAAAATTCTGCATGAAGTAAGCCGGGCGTAGAAACGTGTACGGAAGGCTGCTCTGCACAATTAGCTTCTCTATTTTGTGATGGGGAATAAAACTAGTATTCTCCACCCCCTGCACCGACAGGAATACAACATGCTGCACCTTGGCCTTTTCGGCTGCCTCGATCAACGGCTTAAAATATTTATTTACCTTTGAAAGCTGGGGTGGACGCAGCAGAAACAGCATGTCGCAGCCCGCCAGAGCCGGATAGTAGGTAGCCTCATCCGTAAAATCAAAATGCGTCAGTTCCAGCGGGTAAGCACGTAGCGAAGCGGGTACCTCATTCAGGTTGCGTACCCCCGCCCGGATTTTCAGCGGGCCGTTGTGCTGGTGTAAAGCCTCTATCAAAGCCAATCCTACATTTCCCGCGGCTCCGGTTATCAATACGTTTTTCATACGTTCTATAGGGTCAAGTACTACTTTTTAAGTACTGCTTTCGTAAGGCTTGCTTCGAGTCTTCGGCTTCAAGAGCTTTTGGATGTAGCGGGAAAAGCATTTTTTAAAACAAATCCCCCTTACAGGTACTTAAACCACCGGAGCAAAAATACCAGCAAAAGGGAGGAGTAAACTATGATCATTCTGACAGACTCAGTATGATCTTTGGTAGTTTCTGCGCTTGTTGCCGGCGTCATCGGCTGGAGATTCTTCGCCTGTATATCCGCCAAAGTAGATACAATTTTATATTTTTACTCTTTCTGGTCTACCTAAATGTTTTCTTACCTCTATGAAACAAACTTTGCTTCTTTATGTACTTCTGATTTCACCCCTCACCTATACCTTTTCCCAAACCATCGTCCAGCGTGACCCGGCTATTGCGCAGCTGGTAGCCGAGGTATCCGCCGACAGCCTCCGCGCCCACGTCGACGGACTGGTGAGCTTTGGTACGCGGCACACGCTCAGCGGCCAAGAAGGCCAGCGGGGCATCGGCGCGGCGCGCGAGTGGGTACTTCGGAAGTTTCAGGAATACGCCCGGCAGTCGGGCGGGCGGCTTACGGCTACTATTGACACATGGACGCTCCAGCCCGACGGCCGCCGCGTGGACAAACCCGTAGAGATGGGCAACGTGATGGCTACCCTGAAAGGTACCGACCCGGCCGACGACCGCATACTGCTGGTGAGTGGCCATATCGACAGCCGCGTCACGGACGTCATGAACCGCACCGCCGACGCCCCCGGTGCCAACGACGACGGCTCCGGCACCGCCGCCGTAATTGAGCTCGTACGGGTACTGAGCAAAGCCCGCTTTCCGGCTACCATCGTGTTTGTGGCCGTGAGCGGCGAGGAGCAGGGCCTGCTGGGTGCCGAGCACCTGGCCCAACGCGCGCGCGACGAAAAGTGGAACCTCGAAGCCCTGCTCAACAACGACATCATGGGCTCCAACCACAGCCACGATACGCGCATCGTCAACAACACGGTGGTACGGGTATTCAGCGAGGGGCTGTCGGGCTTCGAAACCGGCGAGCGGGCGGCGCAGGTACGGCAGTACGGCCTCGAAAACGACGGCAAGGCCCGCACGCTGGCCCGCTACGTGAAGGAGGTTGGTGAGCGCTACGTGGACCAGCTGGAAGTACGGCTCATCTACCGCAACGACCGGTACCTGCGCGGCGGCGACCACACGCCCTTCGTGAACCGCGACTTCGCGGCGGTGCGCATTACCGAAATGAACGAGAACTTCGAACGCCAGCACCAGGATCTGCGTACCGAGAAGGGCGTCGAGTTTGGCGACTACGCCCGGTTTATGGACTTCGAGTACCTTCGTAAAAATACGGCCCTGAACCTGGCCAACCTCGCTAACCTGGCCAAAGCGCCCGCCCAGCCCCAAAACGTAACCCTGGAAGCTCGTAGCCTCACCAACGCCACGACCCTCTACTGGCAAGCCCCCAAGGCGGGCAAAGTGAAGGGGTACTACGTGCTGATGCGCGAAACCCATTGGCCCTTCTGGCAAAAGAAATTTTTTACTGATAAACTGGGACTTACGCTCCCCTACTCCAAGGACAACTACTTCTTTGCCGTGCAGGCGGTGAGCGAAGAAGGCAACGAGAGCTTGCCCGTAGTGCCGCGGCCCGGTATGCGGTAAAAACAAGAAGAGGTACTTGGCGGCCTAGGCCGCCAAGTACCTCTTTCAAAGTACCTCTTTCAAAGTACCTCTTTCAAAGTACCTCTTTCAAAGTACCTCTTTCAAAGTACCTCTTTCAAAGTACCTCTTTCAAAGTACCTCTTT
>NZ_JACHGF010000005.1:255788-422374 GCF_014202275.1 Rhabdobacter roseus
CTCGCTCAAAGTACCTCGCTCAAAGTACCTCGCTCAAAGTACCTCGCTCAAAGTACCTCGCTCAAAGTACCTCGCTCAAAGTACCTCGCTCAAAGTACCTCGCTCAAAGTATCAGATAAAGCGATTGATCAGGTTTTCGAGGTACTCTTGTTTGCCGGAGATCATGGCGGGCTCGCCGCCGTCGGCCGCGAGGCCAAAGAGGTCTTCGAGCTGCAAGGTACCTGCTTCAAACTCCGCGCCTTTGCCGCCGTCGAAGCTGTGGTAGCGCTCCTGCCGGATGCGGTCGTACTCGCCGTTTTGCCGGATCTTGTCAGCGATCAGTAGTGCGCGGGCTACGGTATCCATGCCGCCGATGTGCGCGTGGAATACATCCGCTACGTCGGTGGAGTTGCGGCGGCGCTTGGCGTCGAAGTTGATCCCACCGCCAGCCAGGCCATTCGCCTGCAAGATGATGAGCATGGCCTGCGTCCATTCCTGGAGGTCGTTCGGGAACTGGTCCGTATCCCAGCCGTTTTGGTAGTCGCCGCGGTTGGCGTCGATGGAGCCCAGCAGACCCGCGTCGGCAGCTACCTGGAGCTCGTGCTGGAAGGTATGCCCGGCCAGCGTAGCGTGGTTCACTTCCAGGTTGAGCGAGAAATCGTCCAGCAGGTCGTGCTGCCGCAGGAAGCCGATCACCGTGGCGGCGTCGTAGTCGTACTGGTGCTTGGTAGGCTCGCAGGGCTTGGGCTCGATGAAGAATTTTCCTTTAAACCCGTTCTTGCGGGCGTAGGCCACGGCCATTTTGAGCATTTGGGCAAAGTGCTCCTGTTCGCGCTTCATGTCGGTATTGAGCAGGGTCATGTACCCTTCGCGCCCGCCCCAGAACACGTAGTTTTCGCCACCCAGCGCGATGGTCGCGTCCAGCGCCATTTTGATTTGCGCCCCGGCGTGCGTCACCACCTGGAAGTCCGGGTTGGTAGAGGCCCCGTTCATGTAGCGGTGGTGGCTGAAGAGGTTGGCCGTACCCCAAAGAAGTTTCACACCCGAGCTTTTTTGCTTTTCTGCCAGGTACTCGGTCAGGGTTTGGAGGCGCTTTTCGTTGGTCCGGACGTCGTCGGCATAGTCTACCACATCGACATCGTGAAAGCAGTAGTAAGGCGCTCCGATTTTGGTAATAAATTCAAAGGCGGCGTCGGCCTTGTCCTTGGCGCGCGCTACGGCGTCGCTATTCTCGTCCCAGGGATAAAATAGCGTGGGCCCACCGAAAGGGTCCAGCCCGCTTCCGCAGAAAGTATGCCAGTAGGCAATGGCAAAGCGGAGGTGCTCTTTCATGCTTTTGCCGCCCACGACGCGGTTCTCGTCGTACCAGCGAAACGCCAGCGGATTGTCCGTTTCGGGCCCTTCGTAGGGTATTTTCCCGATGCCTTTGAAGTACTCCCTGTCTCCTAGTAGTATGCTCATGTTGTCTTTAAAATTGGTAAATGAATGAGTAAAAAAATGCGTTTGATTTAATAAGTGTAAAATTGACAATTTTTACTGTACCCGTCCAAATTTTTCTAAAAAAAAGGCCGGGACTATTTCGTCCCGACCTTTTTAAAAGTATCGTTATTAAGTATTTCTACTAAAAGAATTTTGCGCGGCGGTCTTCGATCTTGGCGTCGTCGCGAATGGCTTCGTTGAGCAGGAAGCTGGTGCGGCTTTCGAGCGCCTGTACGAGTTGGGTTTTGTAAGGCGTGTAGTCGGCAATTTGGGGAGCGTCGGTACGGCCCGTTAGCTCTACGATAAAGACTCCGTTCTCACCCGTGAATACGCCCGTTTTCTGGCCTTGCTTCAAGCCAAAGGCTTTTCCAAGGGCAATGGGGTCGAAGCCCGCGCTGGACAGAAAGCCCGTCGCCAGCGAAATATCCTCGGCGGTTTCTACCAGTGCACCGGCGCCGTACTTCTTGGCAATGGCTTCCAGGTCACCGGAGGCCCCTTTGAGCTTAGCCGTGATTTGCTCTGCCTTGAGTTGGCTGCGTACTTTGGCCGTGAGCTCATCCCGGAAGTCGTCTACCTTGGCTTTGTCCTTGTCGGTTTTGCCGGTCAGCACCGCCACGATGTACTGTTCGTCGGTTTCAAACACCTGCGACACATCGTTAAGATCCGTTTTGTCATTAAAGGCCCACCGTACTACTTCGCGGGCGTTCTGGATGGCGTTGATGTTGGTGGCCGTCTCGGGAATGCGGTTCGCCGTAGAAACAACCAGGGCGTTGTCTTTTTTCACGGCTTCGTCAAACTGCGCCTTGGTCTTTACAGAGTTAGCAAATTCGTCGGCCTTGCGGTAGGCGTCATCGCGAGTGGCCTGGCTGGGGGCAATGGTTTTCGCAATGGTAGCCACCCGGTACAGCGTATTGGTTTTGGCGTCCGTTACCTTGATGAGGTGAAAGCCAAACTGACTTTCTACCAGCCTGTTCACCAGGCCGGTACCATTCATCGAGAATACGGCATCTTCAAAGGGCTTCACCATCCCGCCGTTGTTTTGGAAGTACCCCAGGTCACCACCGCGCTGGGCCGAGCCCGGATCGGCGCTGTTGGTAGCGGCCAGAGCCTCAAAGCTGGCACCGCCCCGGATCTGGTTCAGGATGCCTTCGGCCCGCTGGCGGGCGGCGGCTTTGGCCGAGTCGGAGGGGTTTTCGGGCCGGATCAGGATGTGGCTGGCCCGGGCGGTATAGAGCGAATCTTTTTTGGTACCGTTGTATTTATAGATAAAGTAGGTATCGCCTTCGCGATAGGGACCGTACACGCCACCCGGCACAAAGGTAGTCACGGCCTCTTTTAGCTGATCGGACATGTTGGCGTACGACATATCCATGGGCAGCGGAATATCCGAGTTCATCCGGGCGTAGGCCGAGTCGTTGGGAGCCGAGGCCAGTCCGCGCGCCAGGGTTTTGATTTCGTTGTAGAGGGCTATGCTGTCGTCTTTGGCGGGCACTACCGAAAAGGACACGTACTGGATGGTACGGGTATCGGCACCTTTGTACTCATCGCGGTGCTTGTTGAGGTAGGCCTCCAGCTGCGAGTCCGTCACTTTCACGGTGGTGTCCGCGATGGAGTAGAAGGGTACGTACAGGTACCGAAGCGACGCCTTGGTGTTTTGGGCTACGTATTCTTTCTCCGACTCCGCTTTGGTCACGTAGGTCGACTGGCGCAAAATGTTTTCGTATTTCTGGCGCAGCCGGTCTTCCCGGAGGCTCGTTTCAAAAGCCGCCCAGGATTGCTGCTGCGGCAGGGGTAATGTTTTTAAATTCTTGAGGTAGTTTACTACGGCACTTTTATCGAAGGCACCCGTTGTAGGATTACCAAAAGCCTGCTGAATGGCCGGGCTAATGTGGTTTCCTTGCACCATGTCCACGAGCTCGTCGTCCGTTACCTGCAGGCCTAGCTTTTCGTACTCTTCTTTGTAGGCAATATCGATCACCAGCTGGTTCCAGGCTTGCTCCCGAAGGGCCACGATTTCCTGCTCTCCGGCGCTACGACCCGTTTGGGCTTCGTAGTTTTGGCGCATGACATCCAGCCGACTCTGAAAATCCTTGATGTCGATTTCTTTACCGGCTATTTCTCCCACCGTCTGGTTATTGTTGCCTCCAAACATGGAATTGGGCCCCAACAGATCACCCCCAACGATAAAAAGGATTAAGCTGATGGCAATCACCGTAACGGCTATTCCCGACTTCTCTCTGATTTTGTTAATTAATGCCATTAGTGCTATTTCAAAATTTGACCCGCAAAATAAAATCTTTTCTCGCTACTATCCAAACGATCTCAGCTAGTTCTGCCGCAAATCGAAGGGGTACCTGGCCGAATCCCCGTTGGCCTTACGCCTGCCAGCCTTGGCCCGCTGCCGAGCCGGACGCCCTGGGGCCGGGCTCAGCTGTACAGATGCTTGAGGTTTAAAGCATAAAGTCCGGTAAAAATCAGGCTAAAAAAGCCACCGCCCAGGCTTGTTACCACCCCAAACCAACCCCCAATCAGGAACAGTGGTGCCAGCAGAATTACTACTACCCCGGCCAGGTAGCAGTAAAAGCCTGTCTTCTGCAGATTCCACATCAGGTAGGCTCCGTAAAGCGTGAGTGATTCGTAGATAAGCATCAGGATAGCACTCATTTGGATGTTATTCGAATTCACACCGCGGAACACGGAGTCGAAGAGCGTATCCATGAGCTCCGCATTTTCGCCCGCCGCGCGCTCCTCCATGTTTTCGCGTAGCTGCTCAAATAGCTCCCTGGTTTGGTCGGCCACTACCCCTGGGCTCCAGAGCCGCTCCGACTGGGTCCAGAGCCCCGACACACAGCTGATAAAAGTAAGCACGCACAGTACGGTCAGGAAAAGGGGGCGCCCCACCGGGGCCCGGCCTGCCGGTGGATTCGTTTCGTTTTGCATAGGTGGTTTTGGGTACTCAAAATGGGGGGCAAAAATTGCGGATTTCGTCGAAAACACCAAAAGCATTTGTTTTTTCTTCCCGGCCCGATACTTTTACGTCGGGTTCCCAGTATTTATTTTATCTCAACTAAAAACCAAACCTCATGAGCTTACAAACCTTAACCGAGCGTATCAGCACCCTGGTGGGCCAAGACAGCGGCCTGGATGCGACCGTCAAGTTCGATACCGACGAAGGATTTATTTTTGTGGATACCAAGCAAGTACCCCATGTGGTCAGCAACGAAGACCACGACGCGGACTGTACCCTAAAAATATCGACGAAGAATGCCCTGAAAATGCTCGACGGCGACCTCAACCCCATGACCGCCTTTATGATGGGCAAACTAAAAATTGATGGAGATATGGGCATAGCCATGAAAATAGCCCAAACGTTTGGCAGCTAGTAGCCAAAGACAGGCAACTTACAGAGCGGTTTTCTAACAGAAACCGCTTTTTTTATTGATTTAGGACGAAAAAACAGAGTATTTTTTAGTAACCGCTCGTCTTTGTAGTATAATTAAAAGTGAGGTAGTTTACCCGATCACTCTCTGCTTAGCGATGACCCACGAAAAAAAAACCTCCCTGAACCGCCGTGCCTTTTTGCAAGGAAGTACCCTGGCCGTGGCGGCTTTTACCATTGTGCCCCGCCATGTGCTGGGCAAAGGGTACCTGGCCCCTTCTGACAAGCTCAACATCGCGGCTGTAGGCTGCGGCGGCAAGGCCGACGTCAACATCCGGCTGGCTTATAACGGCGGTACCGACAACATCGTGGCGCTCTGCGATGTAGACGACCGCCAGGCCAAGAAATACCGCACTCAGTTTGAAAAAGCGCCTTACTACCGGGACTTTAGGGTAATGCTGGAAAAGGAGGCCAAAAACATGGACGCGGTGATCATCACTACCCCAGATCACATGCACTACCCCGTGGCCATCGCGGCCATGGAGCTGGGAAAGC
Source organism: Rhabdobacter roseus (assembly GCF_014202275.1). Classification (GTDB taxonomy): domain Bacteria; phylum Bacteroidota; class Bacteroidia; order Cytophagales; family Spirosomataceae; genus Rhabdobacter; species Rhabdobacter roseus. The sequence continues at coordinate 261,181 of NZ_JACHGF010000005.1, forward strand.
ATGTGTACTGCGAAAAACCCCTCACTAAAGATATTTGGGAAGCCCGAAAACTCACCGAAGCGGCCCAAAAGTACCGGGTCGTGACCCAAATGGGCAACCAGGGCAGCAGCGGTGACGGCACCCGCCAAACCGAGGCCATGGTGCAGGCGGGGCTCATCGGCGAAGTACATACCGTGGAGGTATGGACCGACCGCCCCGTGTGGCCGCAGGGCGTGAAGTCGCCGAAAGACCGGGGCGAGTCGCAACCCATCCCGCCCGAGGTAGACTGGAACCTCTGGCTGGGTACCGCCCCGCAGCGCCCCTACCACGAGGCCTACATGCCGTTCCGGTGGCGCGGCTACTGGGACTTCGGTACCGGAGCGCTCGGCGACATGGGCTGCCACTTTATGGATGTACCTTTTCGGGCGTTGCGGCTGGGGTACCCTACCTCCGTGGAGTGTAGCGTAGGCTCCGTTTACGCCGATTTTTTCCAGGAAGCGTTTTTCGATGACGTCTGTCCGCCTTCTTCTTCCATCCACCTCCGTTTTCCGGCCCAAGGTACCTCCGGGAAAGAGATCCGCCTGAACTGGTACGACGGGGGCATTCGCCCGGCGCTGCCGGATGGCTGCAACTACCAGCAGGTATTTGGCAGCAAAGACGGCGGCATTCTTTTTATAGGTACCAAGGGCATCCTGAGTGCGGAGCTTTTCGGGGCTAACCCCCGGCTCTGGCCCGAGGCCACTTTCAAGGGTACCTCGCTGCCCAAGCCTGCCCGTGCGCTGGTAGAAGGGGGTACCGAGGGCCACCAGCAGCAGTGGGTGAAGGCTTGCAAAAAGGGCTTTGGTACTTATACCAGCTCTTCCTTTGACCAATCGGGCCCGCTCACCGAGACTGTGCTCATGGGCAACCTGGCCGTGCGCTCTTACCTCTACCGGGAGCCCCAGGCCAACGGCCGGGGTTATCAGTTTCCGGGCCGCCAAAAACTACTCTGGGACGGCCCTACCATGAAGATCACCAACTTTGCGCCCGCCAACCAGTTTGTGAAGCGCGAGTACCGGACGGGCTGGTAAAGTACCTTTATTTACTACTATTTCTTTACGAGGGCCCAGCGCTCAGCTGCTTACTCGTACTAAGTACTTTATTGGGATTAGTGAAGCATGAACGAGGCGAATCAGCAGAGGGGGTACTTTATCCGCTCTACCAGGTCCGCCTCGTTCTTCTTTCTTTCCCTACCGAATACCTTACTTTCGGACACATATTCGGGTAGTTGACATACTATCAACAGCAGGCTACAATTTTGTTTGCTTGATTTGTATACACAGTTACACGCACAGAACCGGATCAGAGGGGACTGCCTTTATTCGAATTTAGAGAAAACGTTACAATCAGAATTTTCAGGGCTTTTTAGTTGCTTTTATCCCTCCTTCAAGAGGGATAGGCGGATATACTTATCACCAAGTTACCAGAACTACTTCACCATGGAACCCTTACGTCTACTCACTGTATCTCTTCATGAAAAATGGCAACGTACCGTGGAGCAATCGCTCGGGGCAGCGGGCTACCCGTACCATTTTGTGCACGTAGCTTCCAAGCAGCAGGCGCTTCTGGCCTGCTACCAGTCGCGGTTTGACGTGCTCATTGCCAACAGTACCCTGCCCGACGGCCCCGTAACCGACCTCGTGGGGGTACTTGGCCATAGCCTGCCCTGCGTCATCATGAACGATTATAAACAGGGTACCTTCCCCCTCTCCGGCACGGCCAAGTACCATGTGGTGGACCCTCAACAGGTACAATGGGCCGTGGCTTTGCAAGAAGCCGTCAGGAAGTGGGATACCCAGGCCCAGGTGAGTATTAACCAGCACTACCAAAGCGACCGCACCCTCTATGAAAAGGTACTTGAGCGCTGCACCGACGAACTCACGACGCGGTCCGGGCAGGCTATCAAAAATGTGTTGGGGGTACTGGTAGAGGTACTTGGCGTGAGCCGGGCCTACCTGTGTCGAAAGCATACCTTGCTCCAAGACAGCGACGGGGGAGTACTACAAACCCACGAGGTGTATGCCCCCGGCGTAAGCAGCACCAACCAACAAAAAATGCTCAAGAAAACGTTAGTACCGGTTTTTCCCCGCTGGCATAAAGCCTTCGGACAGGGCAAATCCATTTTGGGCCTTACTTCTACCATGCCCCAGCACGAGCAGCGGTGGCTCTTGGGCCGGGATACGCAGTCGATGGTGGCGGTACCTATTTATTCAAAAGGAAGCTGGGACGGTTTTTTGGCGCTGGAAGATACCATGGACACCCGCACCTGGACCCTACCCGAACTCCGGCTCCTGGAAGCAATTACCGAGCTCCTGGCTTTCCACTACGAGCATAAACGCCTACATTTACCGGTCAAGCCCAGCATTAACCTACTTCCCTACATTAAACCGGGCCTGGGGGTAGCTTAATGTGTACCTTGCCGCGTATTCATTCGTATTGTCAGGAGGGGTAAGCTTATGACCACTAATTTATACAAGGGAACCTCCGTGGCCTGGTACTTTTGCCTGGCCACCAGTTTTTTTGTGCTGTTACCCCGCTTACTGCTCTTCTTTTTGGTCCCTAGCCACATGCAGCCCTTCGGGCAGGTGGGCGTCTGGGACCTTGTTTTTCACTTTACTTCCAACTTTCTCTTTGCCTTAGCTTTTGCTACCCTGCTCATCAGCTCACTGAATGCCCCGTATCGTTGGTTTAGTCAGCAAAAAAAGTGGGTTAAAAATAGTCTCTTAGTTTTCCTGTTTTTTACCCTCACGGAACTATTCCTGGTAGGGTACCGCTTGTTTCCGGACGCTGACCTAGCCATTACAGACATTCGGGTTCTGTACTATATTAAAAATAGCGTTATCCTGCTGACGGTCCTGGCCTTTGGGTACTTTATGCAGGTAGCCCAGAAAAACCACCGGATCAGCCTCGAAAATGAGCAGCTAAAGCGCGAGCGGGTCAAAGGCCAGCTGGAAGCCCTTCGAAACCAGTTGAATCCGCACTTTTTGTTCAATGCGCTGAATATTCTGAATGTTTCCATTGCCACTAACCCCGACGAGGCCCACCGCATTGTGCACAACTTGTCGGATATTCTCCGCTACAACCTCAAGATTCAGAACCAACATCTGGTGTTGCTGCCCGACGAGCTCGAAGTGGCGCAGTCGTACCTGGCCCTGCACAAGGCCCGCTTTGGCGAGAAGCTAGTCTTTTGTTTTCAGAATACCGTGACGCGCAAAAAATGGTTTATCATTCCGCTTTCCCTGCAAATCCTGCTCGAAAATGCCATCAAGCACAACGTCATTACGTCCAACCAAATCCTGCGCATTACAGTGCGGGTAGACGAAGAGGAAAAACAGCTGGTGGTCATTAACTCGGTCAATAAAAAAGCCAACCCGGGCAGTACCGGCATCGGGCTCAAAAACCTGGGCAACCGTTACCGGCTCCAAACGGGCCGGGAAACGTCCCTTTTTACCGATGAACAACAATTTATCGTCAAAGTACCTTTGATAGAAGCGCCATGACGCACATTCTGATTATTGAAGACGAGCGCCCGGCGGGCGAGTACCTGAAAAAGTTGCTGGAGCAGCTCGATGCCCGCGTTTGCATCCTGGATATTCTGGAGAGCGTAGAAGCCGCCGTCAATTGGTTCTGTACCGGTCCTGCGCCGGACCTGATTTTCCTGGATGTACAGCTCGGTGACGGTACCTGTTTCGAGATCTTCGAGCAAATTTCCGTCACTTGTCCGGTGGTGTTTACCACCGCCCACGACGAGTACGCCCTGCGGGCCTTCAAGCTCAATAGCATCGACTACCTGCTCAAGCCCATCAAGAAGGAGTCGCTGCGCTTTAGCCTGGATAAATTCTACCAACTCAACGACGAAAGTATGAAAGTCCGCACCAAGTACCTGGAGGAGTTGATCCAAACTCAGATCACCGAAAAAAAAGCCGCGCGGCGGAGTTTTTTGGTGCCCTACCGCGACAAGCTCATTCCGCTGAACGACGAGCAAATAGCCTGGCTCACCATCCGCAACGGCGTGGTGGTAGGTACCCTGCACGACGACCGCAGCTACCCCATTGATAAATCCCTGGAAGAGCTCGAAAGCCTGCTCGACTCCCGTAATTTTTTCCGGGCCAACCGCCAGTTTATCATTGCCCGTAGTAGTATCCGGGAGCTCGAGCTGTACTTCAACGGCCGCCTGCTGGTGCGGGTGACGCCCACTTCGCCCAACCTGATTCTGATCAGCAAAGAGCGGGTGTCGGTTTTTAAGAAATGGTTTGAAGAAACGCTCTAAATAAAATTTACGGCCGATTTTTCCAGCCTCATGCCTCCTATTTTCTGTTTCAATGCATCTATCAGAAAAGGAATGCGCTTTAATGGATAACATTGTTCCACCGAAGTCATCACCTACTCCATCCTTTTCTGATCCATGTATACGGCGCGTACCATTAGCTACAAGGTCATATTAAAGTTTTCCTGGCCAACCATTCTGTTTTACATTGCCTATTCGAGCCTGATTTGCGGGTTGTACTACTTTCTGCAAGTACCCCTGGGCGTTTCCTTCGTCCCGATTGGCCTCATCGGTACGGCGGTAGCCTTCTACGTGGGATTTAAGAATAATTCGTCGTACAGCCGGTTGTGGGACGCGCGCCGGATCTGGGGCAGCATGGTACACGCCAGCCGCTCGTGGGGGGCCTACGTCACGACCTTCATCCGACCCAGCGAGCTGCTCTCGCGCCAGGAAGCGCAGCAACTTCACCAGGAATTGCTCTACCGGCACATTGCGTACATCAACGCGATACGCGTACAGCTACGGAAGAAAAGCGTCTGGGGTGACACCAACACCACGGCCCACGAGGTAGTTCGATCCAAAAACGCGCCCGCGTCCGACTCCACCCTGCACGACGTGATGGCCCCATATTTGCCGGAACAGGAGATCAGCAAGTACCTGCAAAAAAAGAACCCGGCTACGCAGATTCTGCGGGCGCAGATTGCCCGGCTGGCCGAGCTCCTCGACCGGGGCGTACTTTCGGAGCTGGGCCACGTGCGCATGATGGCCCTCACGCACGACATCTACACCCAGCAGGGCTCCTGCGAAGGCATCAAGACCTTCCCTTTTCCCCGGCAGTACGCCTACTACAGCAAGGTCTTCGTTTGGTTGTTTATCCTGGTACTTCCCTTTGGTTTACTCACCGAGTTTGCCAAGCTAAACGGCGAACTGCTGTGGCTGCTGGTCCCTTTCTACGCCGTAATTGCCTGGGTATTCAATACCATGGAGGTGGTGGGCGACACCAGCGAAAACCCCTTCGAAAACGCCATCAACGACGTACCCATGACCGCCATCTGCCGGGTGATCGAGATTGACCTGCGCGACATGCTGGACGAAGAGCAAATACCCGCTCCCGTGGAAGCCGTCAACAATATATTGATGTAGTGCTACGGAGCTAATCCCCTGCGTAAAGTACCTATATTTATTACGTCCACCATAATACACCAGCGAGCCGCTCCCGCCGGGTACCTAGGTACTTAGCAGGAGCGGCTCGGCTTTATGAACGATAGCGCCCGTTAGGGGGTACTTGTAAAAAACTCAAAAGTACCCAGCAGGAAGTCGTTGATGGCCGTGTCGTGGGTGCGGCCCGCCAGCGGAAAAAGGGTTACGTTGGTGGCTCCGCGGGCTTTCATGGCGTTGAACGCATTCTGTGAATTGAAGAACAACACCAGGCGGTCGGCATCGCCGTGGTAGAGGCGGGTTGGGGTACGGGGCTGCCAGTCGTACACGTTGTTGTCGGCCACGGCGTCCAGGAAAGCCTTGTCGGTGCCATCGTTGATGCCCTGCTTGAAGGCATCGGTAAAAATGGTGTTCAGCGATACGTTGATGTTGGCGTCGATTCCCTGCTGCTGAATCTGCGTAGCGTAGGGCTCCTTGAAATAAGCCGAAGCAGGCCGGTTGAGGCCATAGATGCGGTTGTAGGTGAGCGTTACCCACAAGTAGAGCGAGTTATAGCCGGGCACGCCCACGGTTTCGTTGTTGATGAGGTGCTTCATGAAGGCCGTCTTGTCGTACGCCCCTGACCCGCAGCTTGAGGCCCGCAGGTTAAACTCCGAAGCATGGTTTTCTTCGATCTCCTTCTGTAGGCTAAGCGTGGCGAAGCCGCCTTCCGAATAGCCCGTCAGGTACAGCCGCTCGTCCCATTTCACCTCCGTTTGGTTCCGTAAAAATTCTTTCGCGGCCCGCAGCATATCCAGAGAAGCCGAGGCCAGGCTGGCGCGGTGCTCATACGGATGCGGCAGGGCCTTGGACTCCCCGTAGCCGATGTAGTCGGGGTACACGATGATGTACCCCAGCCCCCCAAACACCGCTCCCGCCAGGTAGGCTTCGGTACCTTGCTTGAAATAGGACGGCGCGTCGGCTTCGTTGCGCAGGGTACCGTGCTGCACGCTCACCATGGCTACGGGTTGCGTAGTAACGGGTAGTATGATGGCGCCCGAGGCGGTGATTTCCTCGCCGTTAGTGTTTTTCGTTTTGTAGGTAAGGCGGTGTACCTTTACGCCGTTTCGCATAAAAGCCACCAGCAGAGGGCTCAACGCCGATACTTGCTGGCCAAGCTGCTGCTGGGTGAGCTCGGTAAGCTGGCTGCTCGCCACCAGTACTTGATTTTGCGGCTCGGAGGGGCCACCGCTGCGGTCGCAAGCCCCCAAAAAGAGTAGCGCCCACAGGCCAAGGAACCCGGCTCGTCGGCGGAGAAGGGAGCGAAATTGGTATATCATGAATAGGATTTGATGAAAAAGTTTAGACGCGCTTTTAATAACGCATTCCTGCCCTTTTTCGTTTAGCGGCCCGCTTCATTGGTCCGAAAAAGTACTGGCCGCTCAGCCGATCGCCGGAGGTACTTTACAGCTAGGGTACCTGGCAAAAAAAAGTCTGTTGAAGCAGCAGTACTTCAACAGACTTTGATATACTATAACCCACTGGCTATCAGAACTTGTCCAGGTACCAGCGGATGATGCGCGAGGAGGCGTCGGGGCGCTCTATCATGCCCATGTGCCCGGCCTCGGCCAGGATGAACGGATAGCCCTTGGCGGGGAATTCGGCCAGTTCGATGCTTTTTTCAAAAGGGACCAGTTGGTCCCTCATTCCTATGATAAACAGGATCGGAAAGGGCAGCTGGCTAAGTACCTGCGTGCGGTCTGGGCGGTCGCGCATGGCTTCTATTCCCGCTGCCAGCGCTTCGGGGGGTAGTTTGCCGAAGCGCTCCACGTGGCTGGCAACGCGCTCGGGGGCCAGCTCTTTGAAGCGCTCCCCAAACATACTGGGCCCGGTGTGGCGCAAAAAGGCTTCCGCGCCCTGCTTCCCCAGCAAGTCGGCCATTTTGTTGCGCTGCTCTTTTTTGGCGTCGTCATCGGCGTAGGCGGTAGAGTGAAACAACCCAAAGCCTTCGAGCATGTCGGGGTACTTTTCGGCAAAAGCCAGCGCGATGTACCCTCCCATGGAATGTCCAATGAGAGTACACTTGGTGATGTTGGCGTTGGTAATCAGGCGATGTACCTCCTCGGCGTAGTCTTCTACGCTTTTGCAGGAAGTATAAAGGGAAAGGTTGGGCCTAACAACCGTATAGTACTCATTCAGTAGCACATCCAGTTCTTCCCAGATGGTATCGTCGACTCCGTGGCCGTGCAACAGAACGAGCGTTTTTCGATGAAGCGTCATAGTTTTTCAAGGTTTATGGAAATAATGTTCATTGAGTTGTCGGCTTGGGGGTACTTGGTCAGGTACCCCCAAGCCATAAGAAAAATAGCCTTAGGGCGGGTAAAATACAAATTTCGCACCATTAGGAAGCAAAAAGTCCCGACTTTTCTTGCCAGCCGGGACTTTGAAATGAGTACCTGAATCTTTTTTAAGTTGCGCTTATTTGGCTTTGGCAACCTCTTCGTCCCGCAGGGCCCGCCGAAGGATTTTCCCCACGTTGGTCTTGGGTAGTTCTTCCCGGAATTCCACGTGTTTGGGACATTTGTAGGCCGTCAAGTGCTCGCGGCAGTACTTCTTCACATCCTCCACCGTCAGTGCTTCGTCTTTTTTGACGACAAATATCTTCACGGCCTCGGTGGATTTGTCGCAAGGTACCCCTACGCAGGCTACCTCCATAATACCGGGGTGCTGGGCCATCACTTCTTCCACTTCGTTGGGGTACACGTTGAAACCCGACACCAGAATCATATCCTTTTTACGATCCACGATCTTGAAGAATCCGTCCTGATCCTGCACGCCAATATCGCCCGTTTTGAACCATTGCCCGCTTTCATCCTCAAACATCACCTTCGCCGTTTCGTCGGGACGGTTATAGTAGCCAGGCATTACCTGCGGCCCCTGGGCGCAGATTTCACCCGCCTCGCCCACGTCGGCCCAGGTGTTGTCTTCGCGCAGGATGCGCATTTCGGTGCTGGGCCAAGGTACCCCAATGGTACCGATGCGGTTCTCGCCCTTGAGCGGATTGGACGAAAGTACCGGTGACGTTTCTGACAAACCGTAGCCTTCGGCGGGTAGGCAGCCGGTCGCTTTTTTCCAGCGTTCCGCTACGGCCGTTTGCAGGGCCATCCCGCCCGCCGAGGTTACCTTCAGCTGGCTGAAATCGACTTCGCCAAAGCGGGGGTTGTTTAATAGTCCGTTGTAAAGCGTATTGAGGCCCGTAAAAATAGTAACCTGGTACTTTTTCAGATCGTTGATGAAGGCATTCATGTCGCGCGGGTTGGTGATCAGCAGGTTCATCCCACCGCTTTTGAGGGCCGACAGCGCGTTGACCGTGAGCGCGTACACGTGGTACAGGGGCAGCGCCGCCACAATGACGGGCTTTTTGCCGTTTGCCAGCTCGCCCGTCATGGGCTTGAGCCACTCGTTGTTGGCCTCCACGTTCGCAATCAGGTTGCGGTGGGTGAGCATAGCTCCTTTAGAAACTCCCGTAGTACCACCCGTATACTGAATAAAGGCCAGGTCGGTGCTGGCCAGCTGCGGGCGCTGGTAGCTAGCCGAACTACCCTCGCTCAAAGCCTTCCCAAACGAAATAGCGCCGGGCAACGAGTAGGCCGGTACCATCTTCTTGACGTACTTCACCACGGCGTTGACGACCCATTTTTTGGGCGTACCCAGCAAATCTCCGATCTGCGTTACGATCACGTGCTGGAGGTCCGTTTTGGCGATGATTTTTTCGAGATGGTGGGCGAAGTTAGCCAGGATCACGATGGCTTTGGCCCCCGAGTCCTTGAACTGGTGCTGCATCTCGCGTGGCGTGTACAACGGGTTGGTATTAACCACCACCAGGCCCGCCCGCAACGCCCCAAACATGGCTATGGGGTACTGTAGCAAATTGGGCATCTGGATGGCGATGCGGTCTCCCTTCTGGAGGCCCAGGCTTTGTAAGTAGGCAGCAAAGGCCCGCGACAGCCGATCCAGCTCGCCAAAAGTCATTTCTTTGCCCATGTTGGCGTAGGCCGGGTGCGACGCAAAAGCCTGAAACCCTTCTTCCATCATTTCCAGGAGCGAAGGGTACCGATCGGGATTTATTTCGTGAGGAACGCCCTCGGGATAATATTTCAGCCAAGGGTAGGTTTTAGTGGTTGTATTAGACATGGGTAGAGCCTGTTTATTGATTCACTGGATTCCTTTATTTATTGAAACGACAAAGTACTCGTTAAAGTTAAAAACATATTGGTTTTATCCCATTTTTTTACTTATAAATCTTACCTCAGCGATTCTTCCGCGGTAGCTCCCGGCTAATAAAGCGACTGAACCAACCGCTAGGCGATCACCGCTTTTTCCCCCAGCCGAAGCACACAAAAAGGCGTGCCGTAGCGCTCGGCTTCCCGAACAAATACCTCCGGCTCCTCGGTATTGAACGTAAACAAATGGTAATGGTGCGGGATCACCAGCCCAGCCCCGATCTGCTTGCCCAGGCGGGCGGCCTCCTCGGCACTTAGGTTTCCGGCTACGCGGCGCTCGGGCTTATTGCCGTTGATGGGCAGAAAGGCCACGTCTACCTGGTAAGGGGCCAGGAGCTCCGCCAGGCCGTCAAACCAGAGCGTATCGCCACTGTGGTATACCCGGTAGGGGCCAAACGCCACAAGGTACCCCAGGTACTTGCACTGCCCCAGGGCGTCGCGCTCCAGTTCGTTATGGGCCGCCGGGACGCCATACAAGCGAAAGCCCTGTAGTATACGGTCCTGCTGGTCATTCAGGCCAATCGGAAAATCATCCGGGCAACCCAGGCGCTCGGCCACAAAGGCCCGGTTGGCCTCGGGAATCACCAGGTTCAGCGTCGGATTAGCCCGTAAAATGGGTTTGAGGGTATCGGCGTCGAGGTGGTCGGTATGGTTGTGGCTGCTCGTGACGACGTCAATAAAATCCAGCCGCGCCGGGTCCACGACGCGCTCGCTCATGCGTACGTGCGGCTTGTCAGTACCCTGGTACTTGCGCGAGAGCGAATCAGACAGGTACGGATCGAAGAGGAGATGCTTCCCCTGCCACTGGATCAAAAAGCCACTTTGCCCTAACCACCAGATCCGGAAGCCGCTCTTTTCCGAGGCCGTGGCTCGGACTTCAGACAGGAAGGCGTCGTCTTTTTGAAAGGCTGGGATCAGTTGCATAGCGGCGAAAAGCAGATTGGATGTAGGTACTTTTTGATTAACAAAGTACCATGGGTCCAAAATCTATTCATTTCGGGTCAGCTCCCAGCGCCACACCACGCCTTCATCGGGATGATCCACCTCACCGATCCGGACAAAGCCCAGCTTCTGGAGCAGGCGCGCGGAGGGGTTTTCTTCCGGCATGGTGTGCGCCAGTATTTTTTTTACTTCCGGGTACGTCAGGGCGTTTTGCACCAGAGCCTGGGCAGCCTCGGTAGCCAGGCCCTTTTGGCGGTGCGAAGCGCGTATTTCGTAGCCTATTTCCACGCAGCCCTGGTCGTCGGGCTCGCCTTTGTAGCCGCAGGAGCCAATGAGCAGGTTATCGGGCTCGTAAATGATCAGGTAGGTCCACCAGTCGCGGAGCGGTGGGTGCGCTTTCCAACGAAGGTAGGCGGGCGCGAAGGCATCCCGAAACTGGGTCCATTTACGGGGTACATTGGCCCCCAGCACCTGGCCCAGAATGCCATCACCCATCCGGATCGCATCAAACAGGGTATCGTCGCAGGGGATAATTTTCAAACGAGGGGTTTCTAGCATACTTAAAGAAAGGTACTTGGATTGATATAAAAAACCCGTGCTGCCGGAGAGTATTCACCTTCACCAACCGCACGGGGACTATCTGAATCTTACTAAACTACTTCACTCAGTGGCTATCTTCGTCGAAGCGATCCGTGATGGCCTTCCTGATGGCCTGGTGCGGGCGCATATTGGAGCTGCGGGTACGCGGCACGGCGCGGTCACTGCCCGTAGACTTCGCCCGAAGCGCCAGGTTCGATACCGTCAGGTGGCTATTGCGCCACTGCTCGTATTCTTCTTCGCTCATGATGTTCCGGGCTACTTCACCCCGCGCGTAGCCGTCGCCGTAGGAGTGTATCCGGCTGTCGGTCAGGGCCAGCTTGCGCTCTTCTTCCAGGTCTACGATGGCCCGGCGAAGTACCTTTTCTTCTTCTTTGAGTTCATCCAGCGAGGGAAGTACCTCCAGGTCGTTCTCCATAATGTTTTTCTGGATAGACTGCTGCGCAAGTACCCTTTCTTCGGCGGTGAGCTCTTTCATGAGTCGCTTCCGACGACGCTTCAGGCGCCACCGGCGCGGGTCGATCTGGAGCCAGCGGAGCCAGAAGCTCTGCAAGATGGGCAGGGCCATCCCCAATGATACTGCCCCCGCAATGGCAAAGAGCAAACCGCTCAGCACGAAGGACAGCAGCGCCCAGGGACTATTCACCAAGTCGAGGCTCAGGTTGTCCGAGTCGCGCAGGGCCTGCTCAATTTTGTTGGTAAGCTCCGGGCTACTGATGGGCGCGCCCGTCAGCGGATCGACGGCGTTGAGCTGGATGTTTTTTACCGATTTGTTAATGGCCTCCTTCAGCTTATCGGTGCGGTAGGCCTCGTACCGAAACCAGCCCAGTACCAGCAGGGTAGCCATCGAAAACAAAGCCAATGCCACCTTAAAGCGTCCGTAGCGCTGTTTGGCTTTGGGGGAATCGTCGGTCTGGTAGGGTCCTTCGATCAGCCGGTCGTAGGCGGGCTTCAGCAGGATGGATACCATCGCCAACCCCACGGCAAAAGCCCAGGCTTCGGTAGAATTGCGAATATTCAGGGCGTAGGCCACAATTTCGTGGGAGATGATCAGGTCGCCCGCAATGAAGGCGAGCCCGGCCGCCAAAAAGATGATCCCGGCCAGCAGCGAGTAGTGCCCCGAGGCTTTTTCGCGCTTCTCGCGCAGGAGCTGATCTTCCTCTTCCGTCAGGCCTACGCTTCGCTCAAGCTCTTTCACCCGCCGTGTAGTATGCTGAATCCCCTGGAGCTGCTCCTGCAGCTTGTCAAATGCTTCTTTACGACGCGCCTGGGCAACATGTTTGCGGCTGTCCAAGCGTTCCAGGTCGGCCCGCTTTTCGTTCAACTGATCCGTAACCCACTCGTGGCTTACCTTGCTGGCCAGGTAGGCTTCGTACACCTGGCGGTCGGTGCCTTCCATCCCACTGCTGTAGCCGTGTTGGTAGTCGGGTTGTTGGTGGGGCGTTGACTCTTCTATATCTTTCCGATTGTTTTCCATGCTTGCCTGGTCTAGTTGTGAGACTCGCTTTTCATTCCTGCGGTACTACTGCCCCCGGATCTCGCGCAGCTGGCGTTCCGACAGCCGACCCTTCATCTGACGGGCCAGGTAAAATTCACTCTCAAATAACTTGATCAACATATCCCGGCGGGCGTAGAGCTGCTCGCGCTCGGTTTCGGCCTCGCCTTGCTGGCGAAGTACCTGCCATTTCTGCACCCGCAGGCCGTCGATTTCTTCGCGCAGGCGAAGTACCTCTTCCTCCCAGGTACCGGCGTTTTCGCGCGTGTTACGCTCCTCGCGCCGGGTGCTTAGCCATACGCGCAGGTCGTTGCGCAATACGGTGATGTTGCTCAGCAGGAGCTTCCCGGCAAACAAAAACAGGAAGAACACAAAAAAGAACAAAGACGCCGCTTGCCACCAGGCCTGTTGCTGCCAGGCTTGGGCCACCACAAACAACGCCGCCGCAAAGGGCATCCCTATTTCTTCCAGCAGCCGCCGTCCGTTTACGTTCGAGTCGGTATCGTGAAAAAGGGAAATACGACCAAACAGGCTAAACATCCCCGCCAGAAAAACGCCCAACGCCACCAACGGGCTGGCCGCGAAAGAAGGCCGGAGGGTTTCTTCGATCAGGTAGTAGTTGCCCACGCACATGGCTACCGAGAGGGTGAGCCCTACCAGCGTACGGGGGAGTTGGTGCTCGCCTGCGTGGCGCAGATCTTCCGCGTTTTTGAGCTTGTGTTGCAGCTCTTCAATCCGGTTTTCTTTTTGTCCAATGAATAAATTGAGCTCCTGCACGCGCTCATTTTGCTGCTCCACCTCCCGCTCCGGGTCAGCGGCCAGGTGCGCAAAGTAGCTTTTGATAATCTCGGTCTTCTCCGTAGGCTCCGACTCCGACAGCCCAAAAAGGACCCCTTCGTCGCGCAGGGTATCTTCGTCTTCGAGCCAGTACGGGATGGTCAGCGCCGCCGCGGGAGGTACTTCATCCCGAACCGGGTCGGGCGTAAAACGCACCGGCAAAGCCGACGGGCTCGTATCAGCCGCGTAGGTACCTGTACGGAGGGGTACTTCGACGGGGAGAGGGGGGCTGGCGGCCAACGCAGGCGGACGGTTGGGAGTAGGCGGTACGGAGGGGCCGGGTACCGCCGTACCGGGTACCGCTGGGGTTGTATACGATGAGTAAGCGGGGTTTGAAGCATTGCCTGGCTCCTCAGCCGGACTTCCCGTTGCTTCTTCCTCGTAGTAGTCGAGCTCGCCGGGGCGAGGTGCATTAAAAAACTGTAAGAAGCGCTCCTTGAATGTTGTCATGGCCAGATTGGTTTTACCCCGCAATTATCTTCCAAAACAGCGAAAGGTAAAAATATATTGTGATGGCTGGTAAATATTTGCGCGTACTTAGCTCAGGGCGAACATTTTCTGCAAGGCCAGCCACAGGCGTTTTTTCAGCGCTTTATCAGCCTCGATCACCGCCAGCGGATCGGCCAGCAAAAACCAGATCCCCTCGACCTGCTTGGGCGTATAGGGCGGCAGGAGCAGGTCCAGCTGGAGCTTGATGAGCGGCACGCCAAAGGTGATGAAGTGGTTGGTGAGCTTACCCGAAAGTACCCGGCGGGCGTCGGCGGTAGGTAGGTAGCTAAAATTAAGGATGTCGGCCTCGGCGGAGGAATGCCCTACGGCCTTGAGGATGTTGGTCAATAACGCGTGCTCCGACGCCAGTAGCTCGGGCTGCTGGGGTTCGTCGACGAGCACCAATACCCGGTGCTGCAAGGCCGGGAAGGCCGGGCTAGGTACCTCGGGGCTAGGCAGCGGCGCGGGTACTTCCGTAGCAGGTACCGGTACGGGAAGTACCTGCGGTGCTTTTCCCACGATGTCTGTATCCACAGCGGCTGTATCCACAGTGGCTGTATCCACGAGGGCTACGGCTTCTGGGGCAGTGGGTACTTGGGGCGTTGGCTCGGAGGTTTTTATGGGGCTGGGTACTTCGGGAACCAGTACCGCTTCCGGCTGGTAGGGTACTGGTACTTCCTCCACCCGAAATAGGGTATCGTACTGAAAAAAGGTTTGATAAAAGGTCGGAGGTAAGGTACTCATGGAAGCTACGAAGGAGAAATAAAATAAAGGTACTTGCTTTTATATACATGTAGGCAGAGATCAGTCCAGCTTCAGCGGGTACCATTCAACGTTTTTCAAAGGAGCCCGGCGCGAGTACCCTTGCGTGGGGGCGTAGTGTGTTTCGAGGTAGTCGAGCACGAGGGGCTCGGTATCACCCAGGTCCCAGAGGTTGTGGTTGGCCTGCATCCAGCGAATTTTTTGCCGCCAGCCGTCGCGGGTGAAGCGGTTCTGCGTGATGAGCATGGGCGAGTGGCAGCTCGTGCACTGCGCCTTCACGAGCACCAGGTTTTTATCCACGACAAGCCCCGTCTCGGGGTCTTTTTGCAGGGTATCTTTCCAAACCAGCGGGGCCTCCGGGGTACTTTCCGGAGCTACCAGGTAGTTGGTTTTCCCCATCATTATACCCGCTACGAGCCCCACGACAACAATCCAGCGTCCCATTTGTGACTTTTTTTTCTTATCCTATTAGTTTAAATAATCTCCTTCTAAGGTACCTACCCGCTACGCCACCTTCACCGCAATGCGGTGGCAGGCGTTGTTGAGGTACCCGCCCGGATTCCAGGCCGGGGTCACCATGGGCTGGGCTA
The DNA here is from genome assembly GCF_014202275.1 of Rhabdobacter roseus. Classification (GTDB taxonomy): domain Bacteria; phylum Bacteroidota; class Bacteroidia; order Cytophagales; family Spirosomataceae; genus Rhabdobacter; species Rhabdobacter roseus. The sequence continues at coordinate 276,598 of NZ_JACHGF010000005.1, forward strand.
CGCCGGCCTCGTCGGTGGCGCGTACCCATACTTCGTAGTACCCTTGGGCCGGGAAGGCCAGCTCCGCGTTCCAGTGCTGCCAGGCCAGGCGGTTGACGGGCGCTTCCAGCGTACAGGCCTGCCAGGTAGCGCCGTAGTCGAGCGAAACGCTCACTTCCTTCACGGCGCGGTCGCCCGCCCAGGCGTGGCCCCGCAGGGGTAGTTTGCGCCCGGTTTCGATCACCGCCCCCGACCTCGGAAACGTAATGAGCGACTTCACCGGCATGGATTCGATGATCTTGTAATATTCGTCGGTTTCGGGTAGTTGCGCGCCCGGCTCTACGGGTTGCCGCGGAACGCGGTAGCTGTGGCCGTCCATTTTAGCGCCGTCGTGCACGCGGTCGCGCACCGAGATGGTATGCAGCCACTTGCCCGACACCGAGGCCGGCCAGCCGCCCACCACTAGCCGCAGCGGGTACCCGTGAAACTCCGGAATGTCCTTGCCGTTCAGGGCCCAGGCCACCAGGGTTTCGTCTTCGAGCGCCTTGGCCATAGGTACCCCGCGCGAAATAGCGGCTTTGCTCGGGTCGCGGCTGGGGTGCAGGTCTTTGCCGTAGTAGCCTATGTACACGGCGTTGTTTTTTAGGCCCACGTCGGCCAGGATGTCCTTCAGCCGCACGCCCGTCCACTGGGCGCAATGCACGGCCCCGTCGCCCCACTGGTTGCCCGAAGCCGTAGGTACGAACCCCGACCGGCTGTTGCCGCCGCACTCCAGCGTGAGCTGGTAGGTATGGTGTTTGAATTTCTTCTTCAGCTCGGCCAGCGAGTAGGTTTTGGGTTTGTTCACCGACTCTCCGTTGATGGTCAGCGTCCATTTTGAGACGTCGATTTTTTCGGGCACCAGGCCGTTGTTTCGGATAAACATGCTTTCGACGGGCGTCACCTTGTCATCCAGCAGATGGATGGGCGCTTCGACGTTCCAGGGGCGGTCGCTCAGCACGACCATCTCTTTGTGCTTGCCTTTGAGGGCATCTTCTTCGCCTAGAATTAAGGGCAAGTACCCCCGAGGCATCTTGTCGGCAAAGGCAATGTCCGTCCCCAGCGCGGCAGCCAGGGCGGTGAGGGTACTTTTTTTCAAAAAACCACGGCGGTCAAATAACGAATCGGTAGGCACGGGTCAATGCGGGTTTGAGGTACTGCTGAAGATCAAATTTACTACTTTATGTACTCTTTAAAAAATACGCTCGGGCGTTTGGCTTAGTTCCCAAGTACCTTCTGCGCGGCATGGTAACCGGGTATGCCACTCACCGCGCCGCCGCGTTTCGCACCCGAGCCACACAGCAGCAGCCGGGGGTACTCGGTTTCGACGCCGCGCTGTCCGGCTTCGTCGGGGGTTTCGGCAAAAAACCAGCTCAGCGGTGCATGAAAGATGTTGCCGCGCGGCATGCGCAGCGCTTGCTCCAAATCCAGCGCACTCTTGGCTTCCAGGCAAAGCGAGCCGTCGCGCTGGCGGGCCAGGCAGTCTTCGAGGGGCTCGTCCAGCCACTGATTCAGCGTTGAGAGGTACCTTTCGACCAGCTGCTGCTTGGTCTTTTCCGGGTTTCCTACAAAAAGCGAGTAGGGCGCGTCCAGTCCAAACAGCGTAATGGTATGGTACCCCTGCTGCCGCAGGGCGGGGCTCAGGATGCTGCCGTCAGTGAGGGTGTGGCAGTAGAGCTCAAAGGGCGGCTCGGAGGGTAGTTTACCCTTTTCGCCCGCCGCAAACGCCGCCTGCATCTGGGTGTACGACTGGTTGACGTGGAAAGTACCCGCAAACGCTTCCCGGGGATCTACGCCCGCCCGCAGCCGGGGTAGTTTGTGCAGCAGCAGGTTGAGCTTGAAGGCCGTGCCTTCCTGGCCTGGGAGGTTGGGCTCAGGTACTTGCCCCAGCAAGCGCCGCAGTTCCGCCAGGGCCGCATTCACCAGCACATGGCGGGCCCGTACGGTACGTTCCTGACCGTCTTGCGCATAATGTACCTCCGGGTACTCCGAATGCGGATATATATGAAGTACCTCGGCCTGAGTCTGAAACGTAACTCCGCATTGAAGCGCCAACGCGTGTAGACTCCCGGCCAGACGCCCCATGCCGCCCACGGGTACCCGCCACTCGCCCGTGCCGTTGCCGATCACGTGGTAGATAAACGTCCGGTTTTGTAGCAGGGACGCATCGTGCGCGTGGGTGTTGGCCCCAATCTTCGCGTCGGTCAGGACCAAGCCACGCAGCAGGTCGTGCTGAAGGTGGGTTTCGATGAATTCTCCCAGCGGTTTTTCAACCAGTCCCTCCCAAATGGCCCGGTCGGTTTGGGCCTTAAATACATCCTGAAAGTACCCCTGCGGGCGCAGCGGCTCCAGCAACGACGGCCACACCAGCTCGGCAAAACGCCCCAGCTGCCGCTGAAAAGTCTGGTAGTGCTGGTAGGCCTGGGGGTAGAGGCGCGTCAGCTCCTGCGCGTTGCGACCGGGGTGTGCGTTGCTGAGCAGCAGGCCGTCGGGCTGGCCGGAGCGGTCGTAGGGCGTATAGGAAGCCACCGAGCGGCGACGCAGCTCTAGAGGTACCTTCAGATCACGCAGGATCTGGGCCGGAAAAAGGCTCACCAGGTAGGAGTAGCGCGAGAGCGAGGCGTCGTAGTCGGGGAAAATACGGCTGGAGGTAGTGGCACCGCCCAGGTAGCTATTTCGCTCTAGCACAAGTACCTTCTTGCCGGCCGCCGCCAGATAGCAGGCCGCCACCAGGCCGTTGTGCCCAGCCCCCACTATGATTACCTCGTAGTCCGGTTTCATCGGTTAAAAGACAGTTAGAGCGAAAAAAATTAAAGAAAAATAAAAGTGCTCGTTTTTATTTCACTAAGTACCTGGAAAAGATAGCCTAACCGCACGAATGATGGAGAAATACCCGGTCTTTGAATATTTATAATTAGATAGTGCTCCGTGGTAACATCAAAATCTTTTTATGATCACAAATAACCATGTATCAGCCACTTACTACTACAAAAAAAGAAGCCCAGGCTGGACCTGCACTTTTGTAACTCTTCGGGAAAAATACGCCTTAAAAAAAACGAAGTGTTGCATTGTATCTTCGATATACGTAATATTGTGCATAGTGTGTGTATAGTGTAGAAACATCTGACTGAGTTTTTCGGTCAGATGTTTTTGTTTTCACCCCCCTTAAGTCTATACAGAGCTACAGACTTACTACATCTCACTCTTCTTGTAGCTCCCGCCGGTACATCTGAATCGTATTTTCCAGCCCAAAGTACAGCGCATCACAAACAAGCGCATGACCAATGGATACTTCATCCAGCCAGGGAATACTTTTTTTCAAAAACCGCAAATTTTCCAAACTCAGGTCATGCCCCGCGTTGAGGCCTAGCCCTACCTGCTGCGCCCGCTCGGCCGCGCGTACAAAGGGAGCCACGGCCGTGTATTGATCCTCAAAGTAGTAGTGCGCGTAGGGCTCCGTGTAGAGCTCCACGCGGTCGGCCCCGCAGGCTTTGGCCCCTTCCACCATGCGCTCGTCGGCGTCCACAAATACCGACACCCGGATTCCTGCCCCTTTGAATTCCGCCACTAGGTCGGCTAGCCGGGCGTGGTGCGTAAGCGTATCCCAGCCCGCGTTGGACGTAACGGCCCCCAGCGCGTCGGGCACAAGGGTTACCTGCGCGGGGCAGGTGGCTAGTACCAGCTCTACAAATTTGCGTTCGGTGGGATTGCCTTCTATGTTGAACTCCGTCGTCACGACCTCCTTTAGATCGTAGACATCCTGGTAGCGAATGTGCCGCTCGTCGGGCCGGGGGTGCACCGTAATCCCCTGCGCGCCGAAGCGCTCGCAGTCGAGGGCTACCTTCACTACGTTGGGATTATTGCCGCCGCGCGCGTTGCGCAGGGTCGCTATTTTATTGATATTGACGCTAAGGCGAGTCATGGAGCAGGTACTTTTGGTGAGTATTTATAAAATTAAAAAGCGTCGATGACATTCTTCGTAACTTTGTGGTAAAGTTAAGCGCTCCGGACCGAATACCGCTCATGGCGGGGCCAATATCGTCCGGAGCCAATGTACCCATCCAAACTACGTACCTTCGTATGTCACTCAAAAGTAAAGTAGAAGCCGGCATCAAAGATGCCATGCGGGCCAAAGACCAGGACGCGCTCCGCGCGCTGCGCGCGCTCAAATCGTTGATCTTACTGGAAGCCACCAAAGGAGGTGCGTCGGACGAGCTTTCGCCCGACGAAGAGCTCAAGCTCCTGACTAAAGCCGCCAAGCAGCGCCGCGAGGCCGCCGAAATATACCAAACCCAGGGCCGCGAAGACCTGTGGGCCAAGGAAGAAGCGGAGCTCGCGGTGATCGAGCAGTTTTTGCCCAAGCAACTCACCGACGAAGACGTAGAGGAACGCCTGCGGGAGATCATCGCGCGGGTAGGTGCCACCGGCCCTTCGGACATGGGCAAGGTGATGGGGGTAGCCACCAAAGAGCTTGCCGGCCAGGCCGAAGGGCGTACTATTTCCACGCTGGTGAAGAAGCTGCTGGCATGAAGCTACTGGATGTCCTCATCCTGATTCCGCTGCTGTGGGGGGCCGTCAATGGCTACCGCAAAGGTTTACTGATCGAGATCATCGGGGTAGTAGGCTTTGTGGTAGCCATGATCGTCGGCTTTAAGTTTCTGGGCCTGGGCATGGAGATCCTGGCCCCGCACCTGAGCGCTACCCTGGCGCGGCGGATACTTCCCTACATTGGCTTTTCGGTTATCTTTTTTCCTACCATTTTTCTTTTAAATCAATTTGGCTATTCCATCCGTCGATCCCTTCGGTACACCATCCTGGGTACTTTCGACAGCCTGGCCGGCGCGGTGGTTGGTATATTTACGTGGGTGTTCGGAACGAGCGTATTCTTTTGGTTGTTAAGTACCATCGGAGTGAAAATCCCCGCGCATCGAACCGAAGGTACCTACCTGTTTCCGCTGATCGTGCCCGTGGCACCCACGGTCATTACGGCGGCCGTCAACTGGATGCCCGCTGGTAGCCAGCTGATCCGGGACTGGAAACAGGAGTACCTGGGATGGCACCAAAATCAAACCCCGAATCCGGTGGGTATCGTACCGCAACAGCATGATTCCTTCCCACCAGCCTAAAAAGTACCTACTGACGATACCCTATGGAAAAGCGCGACATTCGCAAACTAACGACGGAACAAATCAAAACCTGGCTTACCGAGCAGGGCGAGCAGGGCTTTCGGGCCAAGCAAATCCACGAGTGGCTCTGGAAGAAATCCGCCCGCTCCTTTGCTGAAATGACCAACCTGTCGCTGAAAACGCGAGAACTCCTCGACCAGCACTTTGCCATCTACTCGCTCACGACTGCCCGGCAGCAGCAAAGCCACGACGGCACCATCAAGTCGGCCTTTCAGCTGCACGACAGCCACTTGGTCGAGGGGGTACTTATACCCGCCACCGACCGCATGACGGCCTGCGTGAGCAGCCAGGTAGGTTGCTCACTCACCTGTAAGTTTTGCGCTACGGGCTACATGGATCGCAAACGCAACCTCGAAGCGGGCGAAATCTACGACCAGGTGGTGGAGATAGCGCGGCAGGCCGAGGGTAGTTTTGGCGCTCCGCTGACCAACATCGTGTACATGGGCATGGGCGAGCCGCTGCTCAACTACGCCAACATGATGCAATCCATCGAGCACATCACTTCCCCGCAGGGCCTGGGGATGTCGCCGAAGCGGATCACCGTATCCACGGCGGGTATTGCCAAGATGATCAAAAAGCTGGGTGATGACCAGGTACGCTTCCGGCTGGCGCTGTCGCTGCACGCCGCCAACGACACCAAGCGCAACCAGATCATGCCCATCAACGAGAGTAATTCCCTGGACAACCTGGCCGAAGCGCTCAACTACTTTTATAAAAAAACGGGCAACCGGATTACGTTTGAGTACATCGTTTTCAACAACTTCAACGATTCCTTGCAAGACGCCAAAGAGCTGTGGGAATTTACGAAGCGTGTACCGGCCCGCGTCAACATCATCGAGTACAACCCCATTGCCGAGGCCGATTTCCGCAATACCGGTGCCGATAAGCTGGATCAATTCGCGGCTTTTCTGGAAGACCGGGGCGTAACGGTGAGCATCCGGCGGAGCCGGGGCAAGGACATCGACGCCGCCTGTGGGCAGCTGGCCAATAAGTCGGAAGCACTAAAAACGTGATAATCAGCCCCGGGAAGAAGTACCTTGGGGCGGGTACTTTCACGCGCCTTAACAATTTCTTAACATACAAGCGGTAAAGATTGAGTAGTTTTGCGCCGCCTTTTTTGGGTTAAAGAGCTTCTTACGTATCACCTTTCTCCTCTCCTCATGTTTGGCTTAGAAACCGACATTTTTCTTCTTCTGGCGTTTAGTCTCTTCGCCGCCTGTGCTTTTGAGTTTGTCAACGGATTTCACGATACCGCCAATGCTGTGGCGACGGTAATCTATACCAATTCGCTGAAACCCAACGTGGCCGTCGTGTGGTCGGGGCTCTGCAACTTCCTGGGGGTGTTTTTCGGCGGCATTGCCGTAGCGATGGGTATTGTGAACCTGCTGCCCGTGGAGCTCCTGATTGACCAAAACGTATACCACAGCGTGGCCATGGTCATGGCGCTGCTCTTCAGCGCCATCATCTGGAACCTGGGTACCTGGTACTTTGGCTTGCCCAGCTCCAGCTCCCACACGCTCATTGGCTCCATCCTGGGCGTGGGGTTGGCCTTTACCTTCATGCCCGAAAATACCCGCGGCTCGGGCGTCAACTGGACCAAGGCCGAAGAGATTTTTATTTCGCTGCTGGCCTCGCCGCTGTTTGGTTTTTCGCTGGCTATTATTCTGATGTTTATCCTGCGGAGGGTACTTGACAAACCCCTGCGCAATATTGTGTTCAGCGAGCCTAAGAAAAACCAGCCGCCTCCCACCTGGATTCGCGGCATCCTGATCGCCACCTGCACCATGGTGAGCTTCTTTCACGGCTCCAACGACGGCCAGAAGGGCGTGGGCCTGGTGATGCTAATCCTGATCGGGATCACGCCGACCTACTTTGCCCTCGATGCCGACAAAGACCCCCGGGAAATCCAGGCCAACATCACCCGGATCGAGCGGAGCGTCAGCCGCATTGATACCATGCTGCTTTCGGGCAAAAACCGCGCGAACATTCGCGAGGTTAAGCGGGAAATTTCGTCGCTAAGTACCCAGCTAAGTACCCAGCTGGTAGGCAACGCCCTGCCCGAAGGCGAACGCCTCAACGCCCGTAGATCGCTGCTGCTCATCAGCCGTAACGTCAAGGAGGTACTTGATAGTGAAAACGTAAACCTCAGCTCGGCCGAAATCGTGGACCTTAAGAAGCAGGTTAATGAGAAGGAGGGCGTGCGGCGCTTTACCGACTACGCCCCCGATTGGGTGATCCTCATGATCTCGCTCTCGCTGGGGCTGGGTACCATGGTGGGCTGGAAACGCATTGTGATTACCATTGGCGAAAAAATCGGGAAGCAGCACCTCACCTACGCCCAGGGTGCTTCGGCCGAGCTCGTGGCGGCCAGTACCATCGGGGCGTCGTCGTGGCTGGGTTTGCCGGTTAGTACCACCCACGTGCTGTCGTCGGGTATTGCCGGTACCATGGTAGCCAACAAAGGCATCAAAAACCTCCAGGCGGGTACCGTTCGTAACATCGTGATTGCCTGGATCCTGACGCTGCCCGTGACGATGTTTTTGTCGGGTACCCTCTACGCATTCCTGCGCTGGATTCTCTAAGTACCTCCCGGTACTTTCTATCTGGTACTTTCCAAGGCCCGGCGGTTCGCCGGGCTTTTTTGGGTACCTGGCCCCCAGGAAACTATCTGGGTTCTGGAACGTTATTGCTTATAGAGCAAGCACCCGAACTTTTAAAACGGAAATCAGCCCGTACTTTTTTAGTAAGTTTGTATCGCTTTAAAGTACTTTATTAGTAAGCATCCCTTTCACCATGAGCATGAGTAGCATTCAGGAGCAGGTGGCACGTTATGGCTACGTTACCGAAGCCGTAGCCGACGACTTGGATTTAATAGCGGAAATCAACCGCCTGAAAAAAGAAAAAAACGCCGTCATTCTGGCGCATTATTACGTCGACGGCGCCATTCAGGACATAGCCGACTACATCGGCGACAGCCTGGGGCTTTCGCAGCAGGCCGCCGCTACGCCGGCCGACATGATCGTGTTTTGCGGGGTACACTTCATGGGCGAAACCGCCAAGGTACTTAGCCCCAACAAAAAGGTGGTCATCCCGGACCTGAACGCGGGCTGCTCGCTGGCCGACTCCGCCCCGGCGGATAAATTTGCGGCTTTCAAGGCGCAGTACCCCGACCACCTCGTGATCAGCTACATCAACTGCTCGGCGGAGATCAAGGCCCTGACGGACATTGTGTGTACCTCGTCCAACGCGCTGCAGATCGTCAATAGTTTACCCAAAGATCAGAAAATCATCTTTGCGCCCGACGCCAACCTGGGCCGCTACGTGGCCCACAAAACGGGCCGCGACCTGGTACTTTGGGACGGCGCCTGCATTGTGCACATTGATATTTCGCGGGAAAAACTACAAAAGCTTCGCGAAGAAAACCCCGACGCGCTGCTCATAGCCCACCCCGAATGCAAGGAGGATATCCTGCTACAGGCCGACTTCGTGAGCTCCACCACGGGCCTGCTGAAGTTTGTGCAGGAATACCCGCACGACAAGTTTATTGTAGCTACGGAAGCGGGTATTTTGCACAAAATGAAGGAGTCGGTGCCGCACAAGAAGCTCATTCCGGCCCCCGCTACCGACAACAACACCTGCGCCTGCTCGGAGTGCCCTTACATGAAAATGAATACGCTCGAAAAGCTCTACAACGCGCTGCTCTACGAGCAGCCGGAGATCATAGTACCAGAAAATACCCGGCTGAAAGCGTACGCCTCCGTGGCCCGAATGCTGGAGCTGAGTAAAGGGATTTAAAAAATGGCATGAGGTACCTTCCTTGGTTTGTGGGATTCCTAACCCTGCTGCCGGGCTGCCGCCAGTCGGCTACCGACGTGCACGAAGCCCAGCAACGGCTGACGGCCGTACCCCGGTGGTACCTGGAAGAAATCGCGATGGACGAAGTACCTGTGCTGCAAAAAGGCAAGCACCTGCCCCACATCAGCGGCGTGCGGTTTGATGTGTACCTGGACTGGGTGCAGTTTGGGCCCGATGGCTCGTTTGAAGGGCACTTCAAGGGTGCCGAAAGTACCCAGCGGTTTCAGTGGGAAGCTTACCCGGTGCAGAATGTCATTGCCCTGCGGGATTCCGTTACCAAAACCGGCGGCTGGAATATTTATCCGCGCAACGTATACGAAGATGTTTTTGAAATGGAAACGCGAAGTACCCTCTATGACCCGCCGCGGGTCACGAAAGTAGCGTTGAAGTACCGCCGCCAAGCGCCTTAATTCGCCTTATAAAGTACCTTTTATCAAAAGACACCGCCTGACATCCCTTGCCCTATGCCCCAGTTTGATTTCCTTGTGATCGGTTCCGGCATCGCCGGACTCAGCTACGCCGCCAAGCTAGCCCGCCACTTCGAAGCCCGAAACGAGCCGGTTTCCATTGGTATTATTACCAAAGTACAGGCCGACGAAACCAACACCAAGTACGCCCAGGGCGGCATCGCGGCCGTGTGGGCCGAGTCGGATTCCTTCGAGAAACACATCGACGACACCATGGACGCCGGGGATGGCATCAACAAGCGGCAGATCGTGGAAATTGTGGTGAAGGAAGCGCCGGAGCGCATTCAGGAGCTCATCGACTACGGGACCCGCTTCGACAAAGTACCCGAGGGCGACTACGACCTGGCCAAAGAAGGTGGCCACTCCGACCACCGCATCCTGCATTTTAAAGACATCACGGGCGCGGAAATTGAGCGGGCTCTGCTGGACGAAATCAAAAGCCACCCGTCCATCCAGCTCTTTACGCACTACTACGCCGTGGAGCTCATCACGCAGCACCACCTGGGCGAGACCGTCTACCGCTACCGCGAGGACATCCAGTGCTACGGTGCCTACGTCCTGAACCGCGAAACTTCGGGGGTGGAGAAATTTCTGGCCAAAAGTACCCTGCTGGCTACGGGCGGCATCGGGAATATTTACCAAAGTACCACCAACCCCACCATCGCTACCGGCGACGGCATCGCGATGGCCTACCGCGCCAAGGGGATCTGTGACAACATGGAGTTTGTGCAGTTTCATCCCACGAGCCTACACCAGCCGGGCAAAAAACCTTCGTTTCTGATTTCGGAAGCGGTGCGGGGTTTTGGCGGCATCCTGAAACACGCCGACGGAAGTACCTTCATGGAGTACTACGACGACCGCCTCTCGCTGGCCCCGCGCGACATCGTGGCGCGCGCCATCGACTCCGAGATGAAGAAAAACGGGGTAGAGCACGTGTACCTCGACGTCCGCCACCTCGACTACACCAAGTTTCTGGAACATTTTCCCAACATCACCGAGTACTGCCTAAACATCGGGATCGACGTTCGGAAAGACATGATTCCGGTGGTGCCCGCCCAGCACTACCTCTGCGGGGGTATCAAAGTAGACGAGTGGGGCGAAACCAACATCAAACACCTGCACGCCGCCGGTGAGTGCGCCTGCACCGGCCTCCACGGGGCCAATCGCCTGGCCTCCAACTCCCTGCTGGAAGCCGTGGTGTTTGGCCACCGCGCCTACCTCAGCGCCCTGGAAAGCTTCTCCACCGCCCAGGTACCCGACCACATTCCGGAATGGGACGACTCCGGTACGACGCACCCCGAAGAAAACGTACTCGTGACCGAAATGACCCGCGAGCTGAACAGCATCATGTCCAACTACGTGGGGATTGTGCGTACCTACCGCCGGATGAAACGCGCCTACGACCGCCTGCAATTGCTGCACGAAGAGCACGAACAACTCTACCGGGAGTCGAAGGTATCGGTGCCGATCTGTGAGCTGCGCAACATGATTACGGTGTCGTACCTGGTGCTGAAAATGGCCATGGCCCGCCGCGAAAACGTAGGCTTGCACTACAACCTCGACAACCTGCGCCAAAGTACCCTGGCCTAAGAGATTCAAAGTACCTTTAAAGGCGACCATAGGGGTACTTTGGTAAAAAAACTCCCGGAAGGTACCTCTTCCGGGAGTTGATGAATGCTTAGTGGGTAGCCGCCACTACCTCCTCTTTGCGCTTGCGGGTTTTTACATTTTGCCATACCCACTCCCCTATTTTTTCACCCAGACGGGTACCTTCCTCCACGCCGTCGCGGAAGTGGATGCCGCCGTACAGCCGACTGTAGGAAGCGTCCCAGTAAGCTTCTTTAAACGACTTGAAGGATTTCACTCCGTGGCCGTACTTCTTTTCGGTGGTGTCGGTGAAGGCCACGTTGTCGCCGAGTAGGTGCGTTAGTATGGTGCCGCAGGAGGCCGAGATCGAGCTGTGCCCGCTGACGTACTCCGGGAAGGGTGGCGTTTCGAGGTAGGGCCGCCAGTTGGGGTCCCAGCCGTTGTTGATCACCGTCTCGGGCCGGATTCGGACGCTCCGGTACTTCTCGCTCCAGCAGGAAACAAAAGCCTCAAAAAGCGACAGCGCCCCCAGCGTATAGGTCTCCGTGGTCTGCATCAGGTCCAGCTTTTTGTCCGTTGTAGCAATGCGCGTGATGGCCAGCCAGTGCCCGGCGGGGGTCATTTTTTTATTGGCAAACATCACGTGCCCCACCACGTTGGTCACGAAGGCGTTGTCGTCCCAGAAGTAGGCGGTGGTCCGCTGCTCTTCGGTTAGGTTTTTGCCAATGTCGTACACCTCCATGGTGAGCTTCATGAACGCACTATTTTTGGCTAAATCATATTTAGCCGGCGACGGGCACCGAAACTGGTTGACGGAATCCATCGTGAACGAACGGACCGTGTTCCACATGGGCTCGCAGGCGTCGGCGTAGGCGGGCGGCGTAGGTACCCAGGTACCGGGCTCGTTGGTGACGGTGTAGCGGTAGCCGCGGATCTGCTTGTAGTTGTCCTTGGCCGAGTAGTCGAGTACGTGCTTGGCCACCTGCTCGCCGTAGGCAATGGAGCGTTCGTAGACGTCGTCGGGCATGCCCATGGCCTGGTACTTTTTGAAGAAATCCTTCTCGTAGTTGTCCCACAAGTCGGAGGAGAACGTCAGCGCGCGCCCTACCACCGTGAACGCCTTCACACTCGCCAGCGGGAAGCAGTACTCCTGCCCGGTCACGGGTGGGGGCGTAGCCTCAAACTGGTTGAGCTGCCCACCCAGCGACTGGTACTCGGGGTAGGCCGGGGCCAGGGCTTCGTAGGCCGCCAGGAAGGAGTAGCTGTAAATACGGCTCGCCACGGGTGGTTTGAAAATATCGTGAATGATGACGTCCGTCAGGTGGGTGGCGGTTTCGTGCAGCAACATGGGGTCAGAGGCTTGCTGGTTGTATACGTCGGGAGGAGCCGTTTGCTGGCAGCCGTTGAGGGCCGTCATCGCCACCAGCGACAGGCCCAGGAGGAAATATCTTTTCATGAGGTTCATTGCTTTAAAATCATCACAGGGTACTTGGCTCGTTGGGCCGTAGGCAAAGGTACCTACACGCCATCGATCCGTCCGAAGAGGGAGGGTACTTGCCCTTGCCTCCGGGTTGTTTTTTTAGAAGAAACCGATGATCTTAAAGGTACCTGGGCGGCGGCGTAGCCGGGCAGTGGTCCGAAGCGAGGAGCGTTGTGGCTACGCGGGGGTACTTTGTTCTTTCGGGCAGGCACTCCCACCAAAAGAAAGTCAGCACGCGCCGGGTCGAAAGGTAGTTTTTGCAAAAACCCGCGAATACTTTCAGCGTTTGGCTTGCGGGGGTACTTTCGGTATCCTGATGCAGTTGCTGCTGGATTTGCTCCGCCAGGGCCATAAACTGGTCCCGTGCGGTGAGGTTGGAGCGAAGTACCGTGTACAGGGAATCGTTTTGGTAGCGCTGCTCTACGATGTTGTAGAAATTCCCCTCGTACTGCACCAGCCCCGCCGGATCGTCGTTTTGCCAGGCCGCTACGTAGGGCAGCGAAAGGGGTACTTTGAGCAGCAGGTATTCGTCGCCGCTGTCGTTGGCCGTCGCTACCGGGTACTTTTCCTCCAGGCCCAATATCGCCACCGACTGCCCCAGCAGGTGGAGCAGCAGCAGTAACAATAGGCCGAGGGCGAACAAGGGCTTCACAATTATACCAACTTGGGTTACGAAGTACCTAGCAAAGGTACTTTTTTAAGAAAAAGTTTACAACTACCCCCAGCAGAATCTTTCCCGCAAAGTACCTCAGGCGCACTACGTTACCGGCCGGTGACACGCGCGGGAGTGGAAGTACCCCTGGGCTTCAGTACCAGCAGCGGGGCTTTGTTGCGGGCTACCAGCCAGTAGGGCTCGCCTTTTACCTGGATGAGCCGCAGGTCGCGGATCTCGCCTTCCAGCAGAAACCCCGTATCCACCGGCGAGAGCGCCCGGAAACGCCCCGCCTTGCCGCCATTGAGTAACACAAGCCCGTAGCTGGCGTCGTAGCGGCCCTGGTACATGCTCACGCCGTGGTAGTTGCCACCACCGAGGAGGTCGGGCAGGCCGTCGCCGTTGAGATCGGTCACGGCCCAGCTAAACACTTTGGAGGTTTGGGCTTCTACCGGCAGCGCGTGTACCTCAAAAGAACCTCCCTTGTTTTCCAGGTACACCGAGGCAAAGGTTTCGGCTTGCAGCAGGGTGGCGTCGCGAAGCTCTTCCTTTTTGAAGAGTTCTTCCATCGTTTTGCCCGCGTAGGTTTTGTAGTCGGTAAAGCGCTTGTTGATGATGGAAGGTACCTGCTTGCCCAGCTCATCCTTGAAAGCCACCGGGTACCAGGCTTCGCCCACGCTGTAGGCCAGCAGGTGATCCAGGCTGCCGTTTTGGTCCAGGTCCTTCACCCACATCCGCAGCTGCGAGTCGGGCTTACGCCGGAACTTCGTGTTTTCGCCCAGGTTGCCCACCACCAGGTCCAGGTCGCCGTCCTGGTCAAAGTCGGCGGCGGCCACGCACTGCCACAAGCCGGTGGGCGTGGTGAAGGTACTTGAGGCTTCGAGTTTTCCTTTTTTGTTCAAAAATACCCGCACGGGCATCCAGTCGCCCACCACCACCAGGTCGGGGGCTTTGTCGCCGTCCATATCCGCCCAGAGGGCGTCAGTGACGAGCCCCACGCGCTCCAGGCCCGGCGCGCGCTGGGTAGTTTGGTCAGTAAAATGGCCCTTGCCGTCGTTGATGAGCAGGTACGAGCGCGGCGCGGCACCGTACTGGTACCCCACCACCCTACCACCCACGAAAAGATCCAGGTCGCCGTCCTGGTCAATATCCACCGGCCGCACGCACGATTTGTTCTCGTACATGGCGGGCAACGCACTCGCCTCGCGCCGGAAGTGGCCCTGGCCGTCGTTGAGGTACAGGCGGTCAAGGAGCGCGGGCATTTGGTCGTAAAATTCATTGCCGCCCGACACCACGTACAGGTCGGGATGGCCGTCGCCATTGGCGTCAAAAAAGACGGCGTCCACGTCTTCGTGGGTAGAGTCGCGCCCGAAATCCGGCTGAAGGCTGGGTACGAAGCGGCCCGAAGGTTGCTGCAAAAAGAGCGACCCCGCTTGCCACTTGGCTCCGCCCACGTAAAAATCGTCCAGGCCGTCGCCATTGACATCCGCCACGGCGAGTTTGGGCCCTTCGGTCGAGAGCAAGAAGGGCATGAGCGACTCGCGGTAGTTGTCGTAGTAGGTATTTTCCTGGTGGCGGTAAGGTACCTTCCATTGCTCGGTAGCGTCTTCAAACAACCGCGCGTCCGGCGCGCGCACCAGCCAGGCGGGCTCTACCTTCGCCGCGGGCTGGTAGGCAATGGTCAGCTTCTGGTCGGCCCGTACGTTGGTGAGCCACTGCGCCTGCTGGTTCGGCCAGACCACCAGCAAACTATCCACGGAGGTAGCCTCGCCCAGACCAAAGTGCAGCACCGGCTCACTCGACGACCCAAAGCCGCGTGTGAGCATGAGCTGCTGCACCTGCAAAGTACCCTGGTGCAGCAGCACCACCTTCGCCCCCAGCGCGAAGGTATTTTGGGGGTACTTGGTAAGCGCTACGCGCAGGTAGTGGTTCGAGCCCGAGCTTCGGGCCTGGTTTTGGTACAGGCTGGCAGGTTCGTTGAGGTTGTTGGTGATCAGGTCCAGGTCGCCGTCGCCGTCCAGGTCGGCGTAGGCCGCTCCGTGCGAGAGCGTCGGGCGCGCAAAGCCCCAGCTCAGCGATTTATCCTCAAACCGCAGCTGGGTACTCCCCCGGTACATGAAGTTATGCACCCGGCCTTCCGGCATCAGGCCCAGCGCTTTTTCGTCCAGCGTGGAGGAGGTTTCCATGGCGTAGCGCAGGGAGTCGTCGGCGGCAAACTTGACGTAGTCGAGGTTGTTGGGCCGGTGGGCAATGCCGTTGCTCACGAAGAGATCCTTCACGCCGTCGTTGTCGTAGTCGGCCAGCAGCGGCGACCAGCTCCAGTCGGTAGCGGCTACGCCCGCCAGGGCAGCTACGTCCATGAATTTCTGGCCGGACATATTGATTTGCAAACAGTTGCGACTAAACTGCGGCATGTACCCAAACGAAAGCTTGTACTGGTAAATGTCGATGGGGTCTTCACCGAGCGAGGTTTTCTCCACCTGCTCGTCTTCGGGGTACATGTCCAGCGTCACGATGTCCGGGTAGCCGTCGTTGTTGACGTCGGCCACGTCGTTGCCCATCGAGAAGCGGCTCATGTACCGAAACAGGGATTTCCCTTTTTCCGAAAAAGTACCGTCGCCGTTGTTGAGGTAGCAGTAGTCGTCTTCGTGGAAGTCGTTGGAGACATAGAGGTCGTCCCAGCCGTCGTTGTTGAGGTCGGCCACGGCCACGCCCAGGCCGTAACCCATCGCGGGCCCGTAGATACCCGCTTTTTCGCTCACGTCTTTAAACTTCACCGCCTTCGACGGATTTCCCTGGTCGCTGAGCTGGCTCTGGTACAGGTAGTCGCCCGACTCGTTGTGGCGCAGGTGGCGGGTACTTACGCGGTCGTAGCTGCGGGAAGTATGAATGGCATGGTTGAGCAGGTAGCAGTCCAGGTCGCCATCTTTGTCATAATCGAAAAAAACCGCCTGCGTAGAAAAACCCGTGAAGTCCAGGCCGTAGTCAGCGGCTTTTTCGGTAAAGGTCAGGTCGCCGTTGTTGATATAAAGCTCGTTGGCACCCTCCAGCCCCCGGTAATTTCCCACGGCACACACGTAGATGTCCAGCAGGCCGTCGCCGTTGACGTCGGCCATGGTCACGCCCGTTTGCCAGTCGGCGAAGCCTTCCACGCCGGCCCGGGCCGAAATGTCCTCGAATTGGAAGTTCCCTTTATTTACATACAGCTTGTTTTTGCCCTGGTTCGAGACAAAGTACACGTCCGGCAGGCCGTCGTTGTTAAGATCCCCCACCGATACGCCGCCGCCGTTGTAGAAGTAGAGGTAGTCCATGAGGTTGAGGTTGGCCGTAGGTTTTACTGTATTCACAAATCCTACGCCCGTTTGGGTCGAGTCCAGCTCGGTGAACAAAGGTACCTCCTGGTCTTGGGCCGAATCCGTACGGCAAGCCTGAATCAAAAGAACTAAAACGAATAGGGTACTTAGGTACTTATTTTTCATAAAAAAACTCACGGAAGGGGATGGCTGCTTTTCGCACCCACGGGTCGAAAAACCTGCACCCCTGTGTTGTTACGGTTCACGATGATTTGCCCCTGCGCCAGCTGCTGCATGGCCCGCACCTGCCCCTGCGCCCAGAAACCCGAGCGGGCGGGTGAAAGTACCTCAAAAGTACCCTGCCGACCGTTGCGAAGTACCAGGCCGCGCAGCGCATCGTAGCGCCCGATCTCGGGCAGCACGTCGAAGTAGTTACCCGCCAGCAGCAAATCGGTGGCTCCATCCTGATCGTAGTCGGTGGGGATAATGCCGTAAATGGGGGCAAACTGCGCCTGCAAAGGAAGGGGCACGAAGGTGAAGGTACCCTGGCCGTCATTTCGCAGCACCGCCGACTCCGCCGTGTATACTTTCTTCACCACCGCCCCCTGTAGTTGCATGGGCGTAAAGACATCCTGGACGGTTTTACCGGCGTAGTCCTCAAACTTGACAAACTTCTTTTTCAGGGAAGGCATGGCCCGCTGTAGGTCCGTTTTCAGTACCATCGGGTATAAAGTACCCGTCTCGTCGGGGCAGTTGATAATTTGTTTCACCAGGCCGCTCTGGTCAAAATCCTTGACGTACATCTCGGCGGGTTGGCGCTGGCTGGCCTTCAGGCGGGCGTTCAGGCCCAGGTTTCCGGCCACGATGTCCAGATCGCCGTCGTTGTCCAGGTCGGCCACGGCCACGGTGTTCCACCAGCCTTCAGTGCGGTAGGGCTGCCCAGCCGCATCCCGGATCTGGAAGGCCGGGTCGGCGGTGAGCTGGCCTTTGCGGTTTTTGAAAATCCGGACGGGCATCCAGTCACCCACCACGATCAGCTCGGGGTACTTGTCGCCGTCCAGGTCGGCCCAGGTGGCGTCAGTCACCATGCCCAGGAGGTCGCCGTCGGTCAGGTACCTTTTGGTGTAATTTTTAAAAGTACCCGTACCGTCGTTGATATACAGGTAGCTGGGCGGGTTGTAGCCATACTGCCCAGCCTTCAGGCGCGAGCCAATGAACACGTCCTGGTCGCCGTCGCCGTCGAAATCGGCCACGGCCACGCAGGAGGCGTTGGTTTTCAGGTTGGGCAGGGAGGTACTTGCGGTAAAATTCCCGCGGCCGTCGTTGAGGTACAGGCGGTCGAGGAGCTCCTCGCTCTGGTCCGTAAATTCGTTACTGCCCGACACCACCAGCAGGTCCAGGTCGCCATCGCCGTCGGCATCGAAGAAAACGGCGTCGGTGGCTTCAAAGTTTGTATCTGCCAAAAACAAAGCGGGCGTTTTGTCCACAAAGGTACCTTGCTTGGTTTGGAGGTACAGCCGCCCGCCCTGCTGGGCCGCGCCGCCCAGGTACACGTCGTCGAGGCCGTCGCCGTTCACGTCGCCCACGGCCAGGGCGGGGCCCAGCCGGGAGTACAGGTGCTTGATGAGCGGGTCGCGGTTGTAGTCCACAAAATCCAGCTCTTTATGCACAAAATCAATCCCACTCGTGGCGGTTATTTCCTTAAAAAGTACCTCGCGCTCGCCGGGTTCGGGCTTCCAGGGCAGGGTAGCCTCGCTCTGCCGGAGCCGGTACAGAGAATCGGGCGCTAG
Organism: Rhabdobacter roseus; assembly: GCF_014202275.1. GTDB lineage: Bacteria > Bacteroidota > Bacteroidia > Cytophagales > Spirosomataceae > Rhabdobacter > Rhabdobacter roseus. Next base: position 294,926 of record NZ_JACHGF010000005.1, read on the forward strand.
GCCCCGAAGTACCTGCCGGGTGTCGTTGGGCCAAATGACGGTGACGGAGTCGAGGGCCGGTTGAGTACCCAAACCAAAGACCAGTCGGTGGTCCACCGACGACTGAAAGCCCCGGTTGGGCATCTGCTGCAGGAGCTGGGTCTGGTGACGCTGGTGTACGTACACCTTGGCCCCAATGGCGTGGCGGTTGTGCTGGCCGCCTTCCAGCTCAAACTTAACGTAGTGGAAATCGGTCCGCTGGTTGGCCCGGTTGCGGTAGATGGCCACCTCCCCGTTGACGTTATTGACCACCAGATCCAGGTCGCCGTCGTTGTCCAGGTCACCGTAGGCCGCCCCGTTGGAAAAGGACGGCTTCCCCAGGCCCCAGTCCGCCGCCCGGTTCACAAAGCCCAGGTTTCCCTGGTTCTGGAACGCGTAGTTGGGAATGGGCTCGGAGGGGATCTTGTCCAGAAAAACCTGGTAGTCGAATTTCTTGGTCCGGCTGATCTCAGCGATGTTGGCCGGGTCGGCCAGGAACTGCACGAAGTCCTGGTTGGTAAGGTCTTTGTAAATGCCGTTGGCAACGAAAATATCCTTTTGCCCGTCGGCATCCATGTCAAAAATAAGGGCGCCCCAGCTCCAGTCGGTGGCGTGGGTACCCGTCAGGCGCGCCACTTCACTAAACCACACGGTACCGTCGGCGCCGGTTTGGTTCAGTTGCAGGGAGTTCTGCATGTTTTGGTAGTGGAAGTCACGGGCTACCTTCAGCTTCTCGACGTCGTGCCCCTCGAAGGTGGAGGTAAGCTTCAGGCGGCGGTCGTTGCCGGGCAGCATGTCCGTAACGTAAATATCGAGCTTCCCGTCGTTGTTGAGGTCGGCGATGTCGGCCCCCATCGACGACAGGCTGTTGTGCTGCATGGCCGAGCGGACGGACTCTTTAAAGGTCCCATCGCGCTGGTTGAGGTAGAGGTAGTCGTGCTCGTAGAAATCGTTGGAGATGTAAATATCCGGCCAGTTGTCGTCGTTCACATCGCCGATGGTAATGCCCAGCCCGAAGCCAATGAGGCTGCCGTAGATCCCCGCCGCTTCGCTCACGTCCGTAAAGCCTCCCCGCCGCGCCGCGCCCGCCCCGGCAGGTACCCCGTCGTTGCGGAAAAGCTTATCGCCGCCTTGCTGGTCGCGCTGGTGGCGCAGGTTGGCGTAGCCCAGCCGCCCCACGGGCGTAAAGCTGTTGTTGAGCAGGTACATGTCCAGGTCGCCGTCCTTGTCGTAGTCGAAGAAGGCCGCGTGGGTAGAGTACCCGCGGTCATCGAGGCCGTAGGCGGCGGCGGCCTCCACGAAAGTACCATCGCCCTGGTTGATAAAAAGTTCGTTGGCTCTTACCTGCTCATCACCCGCCCCGGCGTTGCACACGTATAGGTCCAGCAGGCCGTCGCCGTTGAGGTCGGCAAAGGTAGCGCCCGTGCTCCAGGAGCCTTTACCGGCCACCCCGGCCCGGTCGGTGACGTCTTCAAAGCGAAAATCGCCCTGATTCAGGTACAGCTTGTTGGGCCCCATGTTGGCGATCAGGTACAGGTCGGGCAGGCCGTCGTTGTTAACATCACCCATGGCTACGCCCCCGCCGTTGTAGAAATTGCGGTAGCTGAAGATATTAAACTGCTCGTCGTTGGTAATCTCGTTGGCAAAGCGGATGCCACTTTCGGAAGAAGGTACCTCTTCAAACAGGGTGTCCGAGGGGGTACTTTCCGACTGGCACCCAAGCCCGCCACCCAGCAGTAAAAGGAATAAAATAGAGGAAGTAAGCCCCTTGAAAAGAGCTTGGGGTAGTGTCATAGGGTACTTGGCAAAGCCTGCCTGTCAATTGATAAAGTAAATCATAAACCGTACTTAGGAAGCAGGCTCCGTGAAGCCTGCTTCCTAAGTACGGTTTATGCCAAAGATAAGAAACCCTTTACATTAATAACCCGGATTTTGCTTAAGGTTCGGGTTAAGGTTGAGCTGGTCCTGCGGGATCGGGAATACATTGCGCGTAGCGGGCGAGGCTGCCTTAAACTGCCAGGCCTTGTTGAACTCCCCAAACCGGATCAGGTCCTGGCGGCGGTGGTACTCCCAGGCCAGCTCCCGGCCGCGCTCAGCCAGCATGGTGGCCAGCGTCAGGGAGGTCAGTGGAGCCGCCGAAGCACGCTCCCGTACCAGGTTCACATCGGTGAGCGCCGCCGCCGCGTTGCCCGCCCGGAGCCGGGCTTCGGCACGCATCAGGTACACGTCAGCCAGCCGGAAAATAACGAAGTCGTTGTCCATGTCGTTGCCGACGTTGTTGCGCTGGATCTCGTACTTCTGGCTGCGGGCTCCGGCCAAGCGGCCCGTGGGGCCAGAAGGCATTTCGAAGGCCGGGATTTCGGGCGTAAACACAAAAGGTACCCCGTCGTCGACCAGGGGCGTGCCGTCGGCCGCGTACTGCTGGCCCACAATCCACATGCCCTTCCGGTTGTCACCTTCGGAAAAAGAGTTGTAAAATTCCGACAGCGTGGCGTAGCCGTTCCAGGGGGCTTCGGGTAGGTTGTAGGTAAGCTGGTTGAGGTAGTGCAGCGTACGCATTTGCATGTTCATTCCGCCGCGTTTCGACTTGTCGAAGGGCGTGGCCAGAATGATCTCGGGCGAACCCTGGTTGTTGGTGGTGAAGTTGCTGAAAAAATTGCTGGCCAGCGTGTACCTACCCGACTCAATGATGGTGCTGCAGTGCGTGGCGGCATCGTTCCAGCGGGCCGTACCCGTGTACACCTGGGCGTTGAGGTACATTTTGGCCAGGATCATATCCACCACGTACTTGTTGAAGCGCCCGTAGTACACGCCTCCTGCTTGATCGCTCAGCTGGGGATAGACCGCCTTAAGCTCACTTTCGATCCAGTTGAACACTTCTGACCGGCTTTTCTGCGTGGAGCCACTTCCACCCACCTGGTCCGCAATGATCACATCACCGAAGTTGTCCATGGCTATGTAGTGGTAGAACGCCCGCAGCGCGCGTAGCTCGGCCTGCGTACCCGGATCGCTGATGCCACCTAGCTGCTGGTTGATGGAAGTGATGCTGTTGTAGCACCAAGTCCAGAGGCCATTGAAAATACTGTTATCAATCAGGGGGTCCCAGGTATGCTGGTGCAGGCGCTTCCAGTTGTCGCCATCTTTCCAGTCACCGCCCCGGGTAGGTATTACCTGCTCGTCGGTCACGGTATTCAGGGCGGCGTAGCGGTCGAAATAGTCGCCCAGGCTATTGTACAGAGGTCCGATCAGGGCCGCCTGCTGCGCGGGCGTGGAACCAAACTGGTCCGTCGGGATTACGTCGTAGGTCGTTTCGGTGAGGTCGACGCAGGACTGTCCTCCCAGCATAAACACGCCACCGTACAAGATATATTTTAGTTTGAATTTCATAGGTAATCAACAGTTTGTGATTCGTATTTGAATAGAATGCCAGGACCTACTTAGAACGTCAGGTTTACGCCCAGCTGGATCGACCGCGTTTTGGGATAAATTCCCCCGGCGTCCATCCCCAGGCTATTGGGCGTTTGGCTGCGGCCACCGTCCTGCAGATCCCCTTTTACTTCCAGCTCGGGGTCAATGCCTTTGTACTTGGTGATAATAAACAGGTTATTACCTCCCAGGTAGAAGCGGGCGTTGCTGATGTGCTTGTTGTTGATGGGTACATTGTAGCCAACCTGCCAGTTGTCGAGCCGCATGAACGTACCGCTCTCGAGCCAGTAGTCCGACAGCACGTTGGTACTATAATTAACCGGCAATTCATTTATATCGGCCAGCATGTTGGTTTCCAGGATGGAGCCGGGCAGCATCAGGTTAGAGCGCAGGTTGTTGAGGATTTTGTTACCAAATACCCCCCGTACCTGGAAGTTCACGTCCAGGTTGCGGTAACGGAAGGAGTTGATCCAGGAGCCCGTTAGGAAGGGTTGCGGATTACCATTAAAACCAACCCGTGCATCGCCTACATTCGTGACGGGGACATCGCCCTGCATGGCCACAAAACCCGGCACCGAATTGATGTTGCCGTCCTGATCAGTAACCTGTACAAACTCCACAAATTGGGGTACATTGTTAAATACCCCCAACGGACGGCCCGCTTCCAGAATTGAAGCGAACACGTCGGAAAGACCGCGGCCGCCGAAAGGATTGAACCGGATACGGCCCGCATCAAACTCGTCGTTCTTCAACGATACGATTTCGTTCTTGTTGTAAGCTCCCACAATGCGGCTCTCCCAGCTGAAGTTATCCGTCACCACAATGCCTCCGCCAAACGACAGCTCCACGCCGTTGTTGCGCATCCTACCCACGTTGGCGATGATGGAGTTAGTAAAGTACCTAACCCCGTCGGCGGGTACCGAGTAGGGATACAGCATGTCGCGGGTGGTTTTGTCGTAGTACTCCACGGTACCCGAGAAGCGCCCGTTGATCAGTTGGAAGTCGAGCCCGATGTTGGCTTGCGAAAGTACCTCCCACTTCAGGTTGGGGTTGGCGTTTTGGGTAATGCCGTAGCCAGGCAGGAAGTCGCCGATGCTGCCGTCGTAGTACGTACCCCGCTGGCCATACAGCTGAATGGACTGGTAGGGAGCAATTCCTTCGGAGTTACCCGTTTGGCCCCAGCCTACGCGCAGTTTCAGGTAGTTAAGTACGTCCGTTTTGGGGAAGAAAGATTCCTCCGAGATGGTCCAGCCCCCGGCGATGGACGGGAAGAGCGCCCACTTGTTGTTGGCCCCAAACTTGGAGCTCCCGTCGTAGCGCAGGGTAGCCGTCAGGTTATAGCGTTCGTTGAGGTTCAGCGTAGCGCGGCCAAAGAACGAGGCCAGCGTAATGGCGTTGCGGTAGGAAGTGGTGTAGTCCGACCGCGGCGTGAGCAGCGAGCCCGCGCCCTGGCCCAGGTTGTCGTAGCCAAAGGAGTTGGTAATAAACTGGGTATTGTAGGCACCAAAGCCATCGTTCATGACATTCTGGTAAGAGTACCCACCCAGGATCGCGATGTTGCTGTTTTGATTTCCGAAGCCTTTGAGGTAGTTGGCCGTCAATTCCAGCAGTTTATCGTTCGTTTGGAACAGGTTCCGTCCCGCCCGGCCGTTGGTTACCTGGTAGGCCTTCACGCGGCCGTCCTGGTAGCGGTTGTTGACGGTATTCTCGTTCCGGAAGGCTCCGTTGGCTCCCAGGGTCAGGCCGTCGATCACTTCGTATTTAAGATTCACCCCTCCGATGAAAACCCGGTTGACGCCGTTGTTCGTCTGGTTTTCGAGCATCGCTACGGGGTTGAACAAATCGAAACTACCCGGAATCTCGTAGTAGTCGCCGGTGCTGGGGTTGCGTACGGGCAGCGTGGGCAGAAACGTAATGGCCCGGGCAATGATGCCGCCGTCGGTGTACTTTCGCTCCGAATTGGTAAAGGAAAGGTTATACTGCACGCTCAGCCGGTTGTCCAGTGCTTTTTGGTCCAGGTTGATCCGGCCCGTCAACCGGTCAAAGCCGGTGTTTTTTACAATCCCCTGCCGGTTGATGTAGTCTACCGAGCCGAAGTAGGAGAAGGTAGGCGAGCCGCCCGAAATCCCGAAGTTATGGTTGTTGGTAACGCCCGTGCGGGTAATCTCATCGACCCAGTCGGTATTGTAGCCGTTGCCCTGGGCGTCACGCGGGAAGCGCTGGGTGTCTGACAGCGAAGCATCGCCCTTGATGCGGCTCACCTGCGCAATGTAGCCGGGGCCGTCCAGCAGGTCCAGCCGGTTGGAGATCGTTTCCAGTCCCACGTAGTTGTTGAAGGTCACGCTTGTACGGCCTGACTTACCGCGCCGGGTAGTGACGATGATCACCCCGTTGGCTGCCCGGGAGCCGTAGATGGCCGCCGCCGAGGCGTCTTTGAGTACGTCCATCGACTCAATGTCCGAAGGAGCAATGGTGTTGATAGGTACCCCAATGACGCCGTCTACGACGTAGAGTGGGTCGCTACCGCCCGCCAGGGAAGTGTAGCCCCGTAGCCGCACGGTGGGGTTTTGGGTAGGGTCGCCGGAGGGCTGCGTAATTACCAGCCCCGCCACTTTGCCCTGAATGGCCTGCAGCGGGTTTGGGTTAATCCCGGCGTTGAAGTCCCGCGCGGTTACCTGCGTTACGGAACCCGTCAGGTCCTTGCGCCGGGCCGTACCGTAACCTACTACTACTACTTCTTCCAGGGCCTTTACGTCTTCGGCGAGCGTCACGGTAATGGTCGACTGGTTGCCGATGGGTACTTCCTTGGGCTCGAAGCCAATGAAACTAAATACAAGCGTGCCGTCGCCCGGCGCGTTAAGCTGAAAATTTCCGTCAATGTCGGTATTGGTTCCGCGGGTAGTTCCTTTGATCGTGATCGATACGCCCGGAATCCCCCCGCCCGTGGCGTCCACTACTTTACCGGCTACGGCCACCTCCTGCGCAAAGGTAGTTCCCAGGCCGAGCAAAAAAAGGAAGAGCGTAAGTAGGTAGCGCTTTGTGTTGCTTGGCGTTACGGCCCGGCTTACTGGGTCTCCCGCCTCCAAGTCCCGGCTTCCGCGATACTTGTTGTAAAAATGACTATTCATACGATTGATTGATTGTAGGTTAACTTAGAATTATGTAAAACGGAATCATTGAAATTGCCTGAAGAAGTGCGCGTTGCTCATCCATAAGGACCCAGCAGGGATAAGGAGTCTATTCTGAAAAAATAGATACGGAGCTTAGGGGTACTTGGGGGGTAAATTCGGGTATATAGCAGGTAGTAAGGTAAAGTGTACATGCATTGGTTTCGGGGTTTGAAGTGATCGTATGGCAAAAACGTCTGTCTTAATCCAATTGTTTAGACAATCTACTAACAAAATTCCTATTTTTTGCTAAAATAGAACTAGTTCTTGCAAATATAAAGCATATTAGGGTAAGAAAGTAAAGAAAAAACTGTACTTATTTATGGTTTACCCTTCATGGCCTCGATTTTAGCCAGTTAGCTGTTGTTTGACTATTTCCGGTAAAAATTACATTTAACTCCTCTGCTTAGGTACCCTGGGTCTCCTGAAATACCTCTTTGAGCGCCAAGCACGCTACGTCCATAAATTCTCCCGCATTTCTTAGGGGGCGTGCGGCCTTAGTATGTACCTTTGGGGACTGAATAGTACCTGCTACCCTTTATGACTTCTGCTTCTGCCGCTCCGGTTCTCGATTTTCAAGTACTAGCCCAGCAACTCGACGGTCCGCTTTTTCGGGACGACACCATGCGTACGCTCTACGCGACGGACGCCTCAGCCTACCGCGAAATGCCCCTGGCCGTGGTGATGCCCAGTACCCACGAAGACCTCAAACGCCTCATTGCCTTTGCCCGCACGCACCGCGTGGCGCTCATCCCGCGCACGGCAGGTACCTCCCTGGCCGGGCAGGTCGTAGGCAGCGGCATCGTGGTGGACCTGTCCAAGAGCTTTACCAAAATCCTGGAGATAAACCCGGAAGAAAAGTGGGTGCGCGTGCAGCCGGGCGTGGTGCGCGACGAGCTCAACCTGGCCCTGAAACCCTACGGCCTGTACTTTGGCCCCGAAACCTCCACCGCCAACCGCGCCATGATCGGCGGGATGGTGGGCAATAACTCCTGCGGCTCCAACTCGGTGGTGTACGGAAGTACCCGCGAGCACCTGCTGGAAGTCAAGGCGATTCTCTCCGACGGCAGCGAGGCCGTATTTGGACCCCTACAGGAGGGCGAACTGGACCAGAAAACCGCAGGACTGGAGGGTACAATTTACCAAAAGCTGCGCGAAATCCTGTCGGAGCCCACCAACCAGACCGAAATCCGGAAGAACTTTCCCAAGCGTACCATTGAGCGGCGCAATACCGGCTACGCCCTGGATATGCTGCTCGACTGCGCCCCCTTTACGCCCGGCGGGCCGCCGCTCAACTTGTGCCGGCTCATCGCGGGCTCGGAGGGTACTTTGTGCTTTTTAACCGAAATAAAACTCAACCTGGTGCCGCTCCCCCCCAAAACGCAGGGATTGGTGTGTGCGCACTTCGATACCATCGACGAAGCCCTACGCGCTACGCTCGTGGCCCTCAAGTACCATCCCCAGGCCGTGGAGCTCATCGACAGCTACGTGCTGGAATGCGCCGCCACCAATGCGGAGCAGCGTAAAAACGCCTTTTTTGTCAAAAATACGGAGGCCGGTGAGTACCCGGCCATCCTGGTGGTGGACCTTTCGCGCGAAAGTACCCCGGAGGTAGAAGCGCTGGCCGCCCGACTGGAAGCCGACCTGCGCGCGCAGGGCCTGGGTTTTCACTTTCCGCTGCTTTTTGGTGAGGATACCAAGAAGATCTGGACGCTCCGGAAAGCGGGTCTGGGCCTGCTGGCCAACCTCCCCGGCGACGAAAAAGCCGTGGCGGTGATTGAAGATACGGCCGTGGATGTACACGACCAGCCCGACTACATCCGGGAGTTCAACGAGATCCTGACGCGCCACGGCATGTCGGCGGTGCACTACGCGCACGCGGGCTCCGGCGAACTGCACCTGCGCCCCATCATTAATCTTAAGACCAAAGAAGGCCACCGGCAGTTTCGGCTCATTGCGGAGGAGATTGCCGCCCTGGTGAAAAAGTACGACGGCTCCCTCTCGGGCGAGCACGGCGATGGCCGCCTGCGCGGGGAGTTTATTCCTAAAATGGTGGGCGAACACAACTACCAGCTCCTCAAGGAAGTAAAAAGTACCTGGGACCCGCAGGCTATTTTCAATCCGGGCAAGATCGTGGACACGCCCCCGATGGATACCTTCCTGCGCTACGAGGCCGACCACCCAACGCCTACTTTTAAGACCTACTTCCGCTACCCCGACCAGGACGTACTCCAGCACGCCGAGCAGTGCAACGGCTCGGGTGACTGCCGCAAAACGCAGCTCAGCGGCGGTACCATGTGCCCCAGCTACATGGCCACCCGCAACGAAAAGGATACCACCCGCGCTCGCGCCAACATCCTGCGCGAAATGCTCACGCGCTCACCCAAAGAAAACCGCTTCGACCACGAGGAGATCAAAGAAGTGTACGATCTCTGCCTGGCCTGCAAGGGCTGCAAGGGCGAGTGCCCCTCCAACGTGGACGTGGCTAAGCTCAAAATGGAGTTCCTCCAGCAGTACCACGACATACACGGCGTACCGCTTCGCTCCTGGCTGGTGGGGAATTTCTCCCGGATGACCGGCCTGGCCAGCTACGTACCCTGGGCGTATAATTTTGTGTTCGAAAAGGTTGCCTTGCGCAAAATCGCCAATAAACTAGTGGGCTTCCACCCGGAGCGTACCATGCCGCTGCTGCACGCCCGTACCCTGCGGAGTTGGTTCAAAAAGCAACCTACCCCTGCGGGTGCCACCCACGGCAAAGTGTACCTGTTTTGTGATGAATTTACTAATTACAACGACGTCGAGATTGGAAAAAAAGCCATTCTGACGCTGCAAAAGCTGGGCTACGAAGTCATCATTCCGGAGCACGCGCCCAGCGGCCGTCCGCAGCTGTCGAAGGGTTTGCTGAAAGACGCCAAGAAAATAGCGGAGCAGAATATTCGGATGCTGCGAGATGTTATCTCGCACGACGCGCCGCTGGTAGGCATCGAACCCTCGGCCATCCTGACGTTCCGCGACGAGTACCCCGACCTGGTGGATGAAAGCCTGATAGAAGACGCCAAAAAACTGGCGCAGAACGCCCTGCAATTCGATGAGTTCGTGGCGCGTGAGATCGAATCCAAGCGCATTACGCCCGCGGCCTTTACCACCGAAAAGCGTCTCATCAAGCTCCACGGCCACTGCCAGCAGAAGGCCATTTCCAGTATGGTACCTACTAAGAAAATGCTTTCCCTGCCCCAAAACTACACGGTGCAGCTGATCCCGTCGGGCTGCTGCGGCATGGCGGGTAGTTTTGGCTACGAAGCCGAGCACTACGATATTTCGATGCAAATCGGTGAACTGGTACTTTTCCCCGCCGTGCGCCAACAGCCCGAGGAGGTCATCATTGCGGCGCCGGGTACCAGCTGCCGCCACCAGATCCACGACGGTACGGGCCGTAAAGCCCTGCACCCGGCGGAGGTACTTTGGGAGGCTTTGGTGCAATAGGGTACTTTGCCTTTCCCGGCGCAAGTACCCCAAATACAGGTATTCCCGGATACAAAATCCAGGAAAGCGCGGATTGAACCGACGGGGCCGACCGCCGAACTTTGTCCAAAAAAAACGCAATCACGATGGAACAGTTTTGGACAATGTACGGCAACGCGCTGATGGTATTTTTGGGCGGGGTACTTCTCTTCGGTTTTGGCTGGTACGAGTACGCGCGGCAGTCGAAGTGGCTCACCAACTCCAAAAAAACGGAGGCCGAGGTAGTAGGCCTGGAAAACGTGGAAATACGTACCGAAAACGGCACGCACCGTATGGACCGACCCACCTTCCGGTACCGCACCACGGGCGAGATCCTGGTGGCGAAGGTCAATCAGCTTTTTGAAAAAAATACCCTGAAAGTAGGCGACCGGCACCGGGTACGCTACAACGCCCAAACGCCGGGACGTATCCTGTCCGACAGCGCCGACGACCTACCTCTGCTTACCGCTTTTGGCAGTATGTTTTTGGGAGGGTTGTTGCTCATGATTGCCCTCGTGCTGTTTTTGGTGTAAAGGTACTTTGCAAGTACCCCCTTCATTCCTCCACGTAGTCGAGGTTTTTGCCAAAGGTTTCCTCCATCCGCCAGAGCGAAAGCGCCGCCAGCACGAAGCAGATGGCCCCGACGAAGGCACCCGCCTGAAGTACCCCCCAGCTGGGCTTCAAAAACTGGTACAGCGGGAGCGTGAGCAGCACGGTGGCGCGCACGTTGTTGGCGACGGAGGTCGTGACGGTGGCCCGCAGGTTGGTACCGAACTGCTCGGCGGTGGTGGTCAGGAACATGGCAATGTACCCAATGGAAAAGCCCAGCCACACGTAGCAGGCGTACAACTGCCCGGCCGACCGGATGCCGCCGTAAAAAAGAACCAAACAGCCCACCAAGGTCATGGCCATCATGAGGCCGATGGCCCGGCGACGCGAGCGCAGCCATTGGCTCAGAATGCCGCTGAAGAAGTCGCCGGTGACGATGCCGATGTAGGTGTAAAGCACGCAAGTACCCGCCTGGACGTCGCCCGGAATACCCAGCGCCCGCGCAAACTCGTTGCCGAAGGTAGCGTAGATACCAATGATGAGGTAGGTAGGCAGCGCAATGCCCATGCAGCGCAGGTACCTCACCAGCCGCGACCGTTTGACGAAGATCGTCCACCACTGGCCGCGCTTCACGTCTTGCTCGGTACTGCGGTGAAACAGCGCCGATTCCAGCACGTTGACGCGCATCGCCAGCAGCACCAGGCCCAGCCCCCCGCCGGTGAAGTAGGCAATGCGCCAGTCGAATAAGGTGACAGTAAAAAAGGCCACGATGGCGCCAAACAACCCCACGCTCGCCACCACCGAAGCGCCGTAGCCGCGGAGTTCTTTGGGCAAAATCTCGGAAATCAGCGTAATGCCCGCGCCCAGCTCACCGGCCAGGCCCAGGCCCGCCACGAAGCGAAGCAGCGCGTACAGGTCCGGGTCGTGCACGAAGCCGCAAAACACATTGGCGATGGAATACGTAAATATAGAACCAAAAAGTACCGAGCGCCGCCCCATCTTGTCGCCCCAGACGCCCCAGCCGAAGCCGCCCAGCAACAGACCCGCCTGCTGCCAGTTGTAAATGCGGGCCCCGATCTGCGAAACTTCTTCTTCCGACAGGCCCAGGTCGCGCAGACTAGGTACCCGCACGATGTTGAAAAGCAGCAAGTCGTAAACATCCACAAAGTACCCCAGTGCAGCCACCACCACGGGCAGGCTAAACAACGGGCGCAACGAAACGGCAGTAGAAGTAGGGATCATAGAAGAAGGGGCGAGGGTCGTTGAGGGTACTTTAAAAAATTTATTCGTCGGCCTGGGGTGGCTTTCGGCGCAGGGATTTCACCGTTGCTTTCCGCTTTTTGCCCTCCCGCCGCTCCTCCACCGAAGCCGCCGTGGGGCGCGTGGGCTTTCGCTTCTTGGGTACCACGAACGCCTGCCGGATCAGTCGATCGAACTTTTGAAGTACCTTCTCTTTATTGCCCAGCTGGGTGCGCTCGGTTTGGTGGTAAAGTACCAGCACGCCTTCATTGGTGAGTTTGTTGGCTAGTTTTTCCAATAAAACACCCTTTTGCTCCTCTGTCAGCACGGCCGACTGCGCTATGTCCAGCCGCAGCTCCACTTTGGTTTCTACTTTATTGACGTTCTGTCCGCCCTTGCCGCCGCTGCGGGCGGTTTGGAACACGAGCTCCGGGTGTAACGTTTCGGGATTGATCACGGTCGTTTGTATATAAAAGTCAGGCGTTGGTCCATTTCATAAAGTTAGGTACCTCCGCAAAGTGTAATTTTTGGTAAAGCGGCTTGCCTTCCGACGAGGCATTGAGCGTCACTGAGCCGATGTGCTCGGCTTTGCACCAGGCCAGGATCGTCTCCATCAGGCGGCGCGCCAGGCCGCAGCCCCGGTGGGCGGGCTCGGTAAAAACGTTCAGGATGTGCGCCTGCTGCTCCGAAGGGCACAGGTTTCCGTTCGCATCCGGGAAAGGCGCGATGCGCCGCAGCAGCAATCCGCCCCCGGCCACTACCTCGCCCACGTCGGTACACGCCAGCCAGCCGTGGTACTCGCCGCGGGGTACCGCCTCCTGAAAGTACCCCACACACTGCCGGTACATGGCCTCGTAGCTTTCGGGTTTCAGATCCCGCATGGCGAGCCACATGTCGCAGCGATGCCGGGCCAGCGCGGCGGCGTCCTGGACCGTGGCGCGTCGGATAGTATAAGGGTCTTGGGAAGAGGAATTCATGTACTCATAAAATGCACTACAAATGAACCGATTTTCTGTCTATTTTTGAAAATAACCGTTACCCAATTAACTCCCATGGAAGCCAACTACCTGCAAAGTACCCGCCAGCAGTTTCTGTACTACAAAAGTCTGGGCGAAAAAGCCATGGCGCAGGTACCTGACGAAGCCCTGCACTGGGCTTATAACGAGGAGACCAACAGCATCGCCGTCATCGTGCAACACCTGTGGGGCAATATGCGCTCGCGCTGGACCGACTTCCTCACCACCGACGGCGAAAAGCCCTGGCGCGACCGCGACGCCGAGTTTGAAGGTACTTTGATAACGCGCGCCGCGCTGCTGGCCCAATGGGAAGAAGGCTGGAACTACCTGCTGGGTACGTTGGATGCCCTCCAGCCCAGCGACCTGGCACGGACCGTCTACATCCGTAACGAGGCCCATACGGTGCTGGAGGCCATCAACCGGCAGCTGGCTCACTACCCCTACCACGTCGGGCAGATCGTCCACATCGCCAAGATGGTGCAGGCCGGGGCCTGGCAAACGCTGACCATCGCCCGAAACGCGTCTCGTGGCTACAACGAAGAAAAATTCGGAGATCAAAAAAACTAAAGTACCCCCCAGCGGCCCGGTACTTTCGATAACAAAAGGGCTCTCATTTTGGTACTTATCTCACCATCTCTTTTTGTCAAGTACCCATGAACGTTCCAGCCGCCGTATCCTCTAGTACCTCCGGCCCCATTACTACCTTCACGATCTTCCGTTTTCCGGGCCGTTACGCTTGGTGGGCCTTTGCCCAGATGGGCCGTCAGGTACTGAGCCGGACCGAAGGTACCCACTTCTGCCGGATGCTGGGCTGCGGCCGCCACGGCTTCGACAAAGTACCCGACTTCCGGCAGTACGCTTTTCTGGCCTCCTGGGAAAGTACCTCGGCGGCGGCGGCTTTTTTTGCTTCGGAGCGCTTTGGTACCTACGCCGCCCGCAGCCGCGAGCACTACACGGTCTGGATGCGGCCGGTGCAGGCGCACGGTACCTGGAACGGCCTCCAGCCTTTTCCATTAACCGAAAATCTCTCCCAGGAAAGTACCCCTCTGGTGGTTCTGACGCGCGCTACCATCCACCTGCCCAAGCTGCTCGACTTCTGGCGGCACGTACCGCGGGCGCAGGCGGCGCTGCGGCGCTCGTCGGGGGTACTTTTGGCGCTGGGCGTGGGCGAAAACCCCATCACCCAGCAGGCTACGATGAGTATCTGGAATGGCCCGGAGGCCATTCGGCAGTTTGCCTACCAGCGCACCGACCACAAGGACATCGTGAAGCGCACCCGCCAGCGCGGCTGGTACCGCGAGGAGCTCTTCGCCCGCTTCGTGCCCATAGCCACACAGGGTACTTTACACGGCCAGGATGTACTGGAAGGGTACCTGGCAAAAGGCTATTATAATTTGTAAAGTAATTATCAGTAGGTATGACCTTTGAAGCAATCGATATTCAGGATATTTCGGGAATTCAGTCCATTAAGATCCCGCCTAGTCTTAAAATTGACGACAATAAGGTTTATCTTAAAAAAGTTGGCAACGCACTTTATAGTATTCCCTTTCATAATCCTTGGCAGGCCTTATTTGATAGCGTCGACGACTTTACTCCAGATTTTATGGTCGAAAGAGAACAACCACAGGAACAATCACGTGAATCCTTAACATTCAAGCTAAGCAAAATAATCTACCAAAGTACCCTGTCGGAATAGACCCTTCATATTGTCGTAAATACACAGTGCCGGAGCCGGGTTTTACGCCTAGATTTGCCTACGTAAATCATCAGAAACCTAAAACCCATACGCTATGGCTACCAAAATTTTTGTGAACCTGCCCGTCAAAAACCTGCAACGGTCCATCGACTTTTTTACCCAGCTAGGCTTTACCTTCAACCCTCAGTTTACCGACGAGCACGCTACCTGCATGATCCTGGGCGAAAATATCTTCGCCATGCTCCTGACCGAGGAGCGCTTCCAGGATTTTACCAAAAAGGAAATTGCCGATGCCACCAAAACCACCGAGGTACTCATTGCCCTGGACGTCGCCAGCCGCGAGGAGGTCGATGAGCTTGTGAACAAAGCCGAAGCCGCCGGGGGGCTGCGCTACGCCGACCCGCAGGATCACGGCTGGATGTACCTCCGAAGCTTTGCCGACCTCGACGGCCACCAGTGGGAAATCGCCTTCATGGACGAAAGCGCCATCCCGACCGAGTAGCCGCGCGCCTTCGCTGGACGTAGAAATAGTACTTACAAGGTACCTTGGTGAATGCTGAGGTACTTTGTTTTTAAAGCCAGGCTAGTTCGCGTTTGGCAGGCTGGTTCGCGTTTGCAACGCGAATTCCCGTACAGCGCGTTTATAACGCGCATCCCCCTGGCTTCCAACGGCTCACTCAGGCGGTGCATTTACTAAATGTCCTCACTTCTCTATTTTTTCCCTGTCTAGTTTTACCCAAAAAACAGAAAGAAAAAATGGAAAACAAACCTAAAACGTTACTGAAAATAAGTACTTACGTCTTTTTCGGACTACTCCTAAGCTGCTCCGGAAAAAAGGACGTCAGCCCTGCCAACTGTGAGGCCAGCGGCGAACGTGCCAGCGCGGCCCTCAATGCATATATTGCTGATCCGGAGAATAAAACCAAATGCGAAGCATACAAAAGCGCCCTAAGAGATATATTCCAGAGCTGCCCTACCTACTATACCGGGGCTACCAAGCAGTCCATGGAAGAGTTACTGGCTGCTACCTGTCCTTAAGGGTTAGTTCGCGTTTGGCTTGCTGATCCGCGTTTGCAAAGTGCTGGTTCGCGTTTGCAACGCGAATCCCCGGTAGAGTGGCGTTTATAACGCCCGCAAGCCCTTAAATCAAAAAAATCAGACAGGTACTTTGGTTACGTCGTAGCCAAAGTACCTGTCGAGTACTTTAAGACTAGCCGCTTCCGGCTGAATAGTGAAAAACAAATTTCTGATCCCGGCCAGTACGGGGTGCTGCCACTGGCCTATCTGCCCCAGCAATAGGCTGTTTTTAACAATTTCCTGCGCTCTCGGATAATGCTTCTCCTCGTATACCTTGAGGGCTTTTTCCGAAATGCCGTATTCTACCAGGCAATGGGACAGCAACAAAACGCCTTCGATCGCCATGCAAGCACCTTGCCCCAGATTGGGCGTGGTGGGATGAGCCGCATCGCCAATCAGCACGACGTTTCCCTTACTCCATCCCCTCACCGGAATACGGTCGCCCAGATTGGTCTTGATGATGTGCGGGCTATGGTCAAATAACCTCGGAATGGGATCGTGCCATTGACCAAAAATCCTTTTTAGCTTCACGAGCGTTCCCTCAGGTTCATCCACTTGCCCAAATGGCTCATTGGCCGTAGCCCACCAGCCAAACTGCCCCTCTCGGATGGGTACTATTCCTACTCGGTTTCCCCGGCCCAGCGTCTCGCTCGCATAGCCCTGATCCAGGGGTACTTCCGCAATGCCCCGCCAAATGGTGTAGCCTCTGTAAATGGGTTTTCCGTCGCCTATTATTTTCTGCCGAACGCGCGAATTGATTCCGTCGGCCCCAACCAGCAAGTCACCAAGTACCTCTTTTCCGTTGGAAAACGTAGCCGTTACGGTCCCATTCTCGTTCCAGGCAAACTCGTGCAGCTCATGGCCGGGATGAAGCCAGTCGGCAGGTACTTGCTGTAACAAAACGGACAGCAAATCGGCCCGATGAATACACACGGCGGGAAGGTCATAGGCGGGCCTGCTGCGCGTAAGTACCTTACCCGCGGCCGTTTTGATGTACGCCTCCTTAATCTCTCCGCATTTTTCCAGCACAGCCTCCAGGATACCCAGCTCCCGAAAAACCCGCAGCGCGTTGGGCCACAGGCTAACGGCCGCCCCGACCTCCCTGAATTCCGGGCTACGCTCATATACCTCACAGGTAAATCCTGCTTTTTTGAGGGCTATGGCCAGGGTTAATCCGCCAATTCCACCCCCAACAATGACTATCTTTTTCATGGGTTTGCTTTATGATTTTCAAATTAGCTCCGTTGAGCTAACGCAAAGGTATGCGAAGATTTTCATATCTTAGCTCCAAAGAGCTAAAAATGAAAGAAAAAATAGTAGAGCAAGCAGCTAAGGTGTTTAATCAGAAGGGGATTGAGCGAAGTACGCTGCGCGATATAGCCCAGGAGCTTTCCATCAGCGATGGTCACTTAAGGTATTATTTTAAAACCAAGGAGAGCTTGATCCTGGCCATTTTCTCTACGATGGAGCAGGAAATCGCGGCCCTCGCACCCAGCAAAGACACTTTCCCCGCCGCCCTCATCGAAGCCATGCGCCGGAGCTTTGAAATCATGAAAAACTATACGTTCTTTTTTCTGGATACATCCTCCATTCTGGCCAAGTACCCTACCGTCCATGCGGCTTATCAGGCGTTGTTTGAAAGTCGTAAGCAGCTCTTCTTGCACCTTTTCCTGCGGCTCAAAGAAGAAGGTACTTTCTCCGAAGATTTGGATAATGACCTGTTCCCGATCTTATTCGAGCAATTCTTCATTTTATCGGACAATTGGGTGAAGTATGTCTACCTGGCAAAAGAAGAAAAAGGGAACGAAAAGGTGGATCACTACCTGGCACTCACCTTGGCACTACTCCTTCCCTATTTTAATTCCGAAACAAAAAAAGAGGTTTTACAGTGGGTTAAGGCCGCTTACTAGTTTCACTCAGAATAGTACTTGCTGGTTAACTTGCTAGTTCGCGTTTGCAACGCGAATTCCCGCAGAGTGGCGTTTATAACGCACCTACTTTTCAAGAGTTGGTATATATATTCTCTTGCTTTTTCAGCAGATCCCTTCTTGCAAATGAGCAGACGGCAATGCTTCTTTGCATGAAAATTAGATGCTGAATTGATTCCATGAAACACACCATTATTGTTCTTCTCTTGTTCGTGTGTGCGTTTAATGCCTACGGACAAAACTACCTTCTTGACAGCACCCGCAGCGGCTTGCATCTGGCCGGACAGTACGGATCATCTCAGGGTTCTACGATCGGTGGAGGAGTGTTGGGCTATACCTTTGACGGTACTTACACCCTTTCCCTGGCGGCGGGCAAAGAAAATAATCGGGACTTGAAGATGACAGCCTTCTCGCTCAAGCCTCACATGAGCTTTATGATATTGAAACAAGGGGTTCATAAAACGCCCATCAGTGCCGCGTTCGGGCTATCGTTTCAGCGTTCTTGGTTCCAAGCGGGACAAAAAGCCAAAGTAGAAAGTATTGTTTTTGACTGCGGATTCTTTCGTAAAATGAGGCTTTCCCGAACTACGTCGCTCATTCCGGGGGTGCTGGGAGGGCTAGTGGCCTGGTCCTCGTTTACCAATCAATACATGGATAAAGTGAATCAAACCTACCTTTATGGCTTTCAGCTTTCGCTCCTGGCCGGCCCTTTTCACCTTACACCCATGCTACAATACACCACGAAGGAGAACCTACGCACGTTCAACGTAGTAGCGGGCTTTATTTTTCCCAGAAAACAAGAAACGGTTGGCTCGCGTTTATAAACCCGAACCAACTTCATGATTTCTATAAGGCGAACTGAGAATCATTAATGCCCTTTGAGAGAAAAAATCGTAACTACTTATTCTTCTATTCCGTATATGATTCGGTGCTCCTGATTAGTTCTTCTCGAAAAACTTCCCGTCAGGCCGTGTTTCAACCTTTCGGGCTTGCCAATTCCTGACTCTGGATGCTCGTGAATCGATTCCAGAATCTTTTCTATGCGGGTAAGTACCCCTTTCTGACCCGAAGCGTGCCAGTACTTTAAATGTTGGATGTACGTAGGGGTTAGCTTTATTTCGTACTTAGCAGCTCCCATACACTAGTCCCTTCTTCGAGGGTGACCGTTTTTTCCTCCTTAGCCTCTTGGTGGCTTTTTTTCACCATCTCCACAAACTCAGGGTCGTAGGCTGACTCAGACTGTGCTTCCTCAAAAGGTACCTCAAAGCTTTCCTAAACGGGCCACCGCATGTTCCTGATGCGTCCGTCCATACGCTGATTATTAAACAACTAATAAGGCAGGTACTAGCTACTTCTTCCCAAGAATATCGAATTCTTCCCACTTATGCACTACCCCACCTCCTTCACGCGCTCTTTGAGCCGCAGCAGCTCATCGCGGTAGCGGGCGGCTTGCAGGAAGTCCAGGTCCTTGGCGGCGGCTTCCATTTTGCGCTGGGTTTCGGCGATGAGCTTTTGCAGCCATGTTTTGTACCAACTGGTCGGCCGAGATGTAGATTTTTTTGGGTTAAACTCAAGCTACCGCAAAATCACTCATCTTTCGGTAAAAAGGCGACCGGAAGCCTAGTACAATCTGATCTCGGGGAATTCCGCGTTTCACCAGTTCATCGGCTACAGCAAGGTCGGTACCATCGTGCTGTATCCATACCTTGCCATCCTTTTTTACTTCAATGTGCAGGTAGCAGCCATACTGCCGTCGGTCTTCGTCCCAGTGTATGCTGTAAATCAGGAAATGCTGTTTTTGCGGGTCGTGAATAAGTTGGCCTTGCTCCTCGGGGGCGTAGGCGGCTACCTCCTTCATGTAGTCCGATACGATTGCTAGATTATCCATTTCAGTATTTCTTCCGTTTTTTCGTCAAAAACAATGATTTGTACTTGGTACAACTGCCATATCTTGCGGATGGCCGTTTCTTCAAAAAAGTCTTCAAAAATTTGCTTGCCCACCGCCAAAAACAATTGCCGATCTGCTTCGTAATCTTTCAAAACTGCCTTGTAAAAGAGGTACTCACCCAAAGCTTCGCGAAAAGCCACCAGGTCAGACTTCCCACCAAACGATTTGATCTCCACCGCAATTTTATGAGCGTCCTTCTCAGCAATCAAAATTTTCTCAGCCGCCAAATCCACGTAGCTGCGCTCTTTGCCTAAGGGTAGAAAATACGGGTCGTGCATAATTTCCCAACCATCCTTGATCAGCGCATTCTTAACAAAATCATGGACGAAATCTTTGGCGGGCATAGGGTAATTGTTCAGGCCGAGTCGGACTCGAAATAAATGATAATTAGGTAGTGATTTTAACAAAAACGAAACATAACCAAAGAATTTCCCACTCCCAACACGCGCCAGCAAAACCTACCCCACCTCCTTCACCCGCTCTTTGAGCTGCAGCAGCTCGTCGCGGTAGCGGGCGGCTTGCAGGAAGTCCAGGTCCTTGGCGGCGGCTTCCATTTTGCGCTGGGTTTCGGCAATGAGCTTTTGTAAATCGCTTTTGCCCATGTACTGTACCACCGGGTCGGCGGCTACGCGTACCTCGTCCGGCTCCACGTACATTTTCCGGGCTTTGGAATCGGCCACGGTTGTTTGCTCCATGATGGCCTGCTTCGACTTCAAAATGGTGCGTGGCGTAATGCCGTGGGCCTCGTTGTAGGCCAACTGAATGCTCCGGCGGCGGTTGGTTTCGTCGATGGCCTTTTGCATGGAGCCCGTGATGCGGTCGGCGTACATAAGTACCTTGCCCTTGTCGTTCCGGGCGGCACGGCCAATGGTCTGGATCAGCGAGCGGATGTCGCGCAGGAAGCCTTCCTTGTCGGCGTCCATGATCGCCACCAGCGATACTTCGGGTAGGTCGAGGCCCTCGCGGAGTAGGTTCACGCCCACCAGCACGTCAAATACCCCCAGCCGCAGCTCCCGCAGGATCTCCACGCGGTCCAGCGTTTTCACCTCCGAGTGAATGTAGCGGCCTTTGACGCCCACGCGGTCGAGGTACTTGCTGAGCTCCTCGGCCATGCGCTTGGTGAGCGTCGTCACCAGTACCCGCTCGCCGCGCTTCACCCGAATGTCAATTTCATCGAGCAGGTCGTCGATTTGGTTCAGGCTGGGCCGTACGTCAATCTCGGGGTCCAGCAGGCCCGTAGGCCGGATGATCTGCTCCACCACCACGCCGTCGGTGCGCCGCAGCTCGTAGTCGGCGGGGGTAGCGCTCACGTAGATCGCCTGCGGGCTCAGGTCTTCAAACTCCTGAAAGGTCAGCGGGCGGTTGTCCATGGCCGAAGGCAGCCGGAAGCCGTAGTCCACCAGAGCTTCCTTGCGCGAGCGGTCGCCGCCCCACATGGCCCGGATCTGCGGCATGGTGGCGTGGCTTTCGTCCACCACCAGCAGGTAGTCTTCGGGAAAATAGTCGAGCAGGCAGAAGGGCCGCTGGCCCGGCAGGCGGCGGTCAAAGTACCTTGAGTAGTTCTCAATGCCCGAGCAGTAACCAAGTTCCCGCATCATTTCGAGGTCAAACTCGGTGCGTTCCTTGATCCGCTCCGCTTCCAGCAGCCGTCCTTCCGACGCAAAGTACCTGATCTGTGCCACCAGGTCACGCTGGATCTCCTCGATGGAGCGCATCAGCACGTCCCGGCCCGTCACGAAGAGGTTGGCTGGGAAGATAGCGATCATGCGTTCGCTGGATATTTTTTTGCCGTTCGTGGGGTTGATCCGCTGGATCTCCTCAATTTCGTCCCCAAAGAAAATAACGCGGTAGGCAAAGTCGGCGTAGCCGGGGTAGATGTCCACTGTATCGCCTTTAACCCGGAAAGTACCCCGGCTAAATTCGGCCTCGGTACGGCTGTACAGAATCTCCACCAGTCGGAACAAAAACTGGTTGCGGCTGGTAATCTCACCCACGCCTACCCGCAAAATGCTCTTTTTGTACTCCTGCGGATTACCCGCTCCGTAGATGCACGACACCGACGCCACCACCAGCACATCACGCCGCCCACTCATGAGCGACGACACTGTGGCCAGCCGCAACTTGTCGATCTCCTCGTTGATGGCCAGGTCTTTTTCAATGTAGGTATTGGTGGTGGCAATAAACGCCTCGGGCTGGTAGTAATCGTAGTAGCTGATGAAGTACTCAACGGCGTTGTTGGGAAAAAACTGCTTAAACTCGCCGTAGAGCTGCGCGGCCAGGGTTTTGTTGTGACTCAGCACCAGCGTGGGGCGGTTGACCTGCGCCACCACGTTGGCTACGGTGAAGGTCTTGCCGGAGCCCGTCACGCCCAGGAGCGTTTGGGCGGGCTCGCCTTCGTGGAGGCCTTTTACTAATTTTTCAATGGCCTGGGGCTGATCGCCGGTAGGCTGGTAGTCGGAGATAAGTTCGAAGTTCATTGCGCTTTCAGCAGAAGAATACCTTGGATAACAATCCGCCCAGCCCAAATAGTTCGGGTACCCAAGGGCCGTTGGTATCATTTAGCAAGATACGAAAAGAAGTTCTTCGGGAACGATTTTAGTACCAGAAAAACCCTGGTGCCAAAGTACCTTCCTTCGGGTTGAAAGTACCTTGAAACCACCCTATCACAAGTACCTACAGGTACCTCTCCGGCAAGGTTGGCGCGGCGCGTTGGCTTTGCTTTTTTGTGAAGGTACCTACCCAACCACATTTAGTTATTTACGTATGAAAATTGCGATACTAGCCCCCATTGCCTGGCGCACGCCGCCGCGCCAGTACGGTCCCTGGGAGCAGGTAGCCTCCAACGTTGCCGAAGGCCTCGTGGCGCGCGGCCTGGAGGTGACGCTCTTTGCCACGGCCGACTCGCTCACCCAAGGTACCCTGAAGTACAGCAGCCCGTGCGGCTATGCCGAAGACTCCTCCCTGGACCCCAAGGTAGAAGAGTGCCTGCACATCAGCCACCTGATGGAGCAGGCCAGCCAGTTCGACCTCATCCATAATCACTTCGACTTCCTGCCGCTGACCTACTCGCGGCTCATCCGCACGCCGATGATCACGACGATCCACGGGTTTTCGTCGCCCCGGATTGTGCCCGTTTACAAAAAATACAACGAAAGTACCTCCTACGTTTCCATCAGTAACTCTGACCGCCACCCGGAGCTCAGGTACCTGACCACGGTCTACAACGGCATCAATCCCGCGGAGTTTACCTTTCAGGCCCAGCCGCAGGACTACCTGCTGTTTTTTGGGCGCATCCACCCCGAGAAAGGTACCTACGAAGCCATCCAGATCGCCAAAGCGGCCAAGCGCCCGCTCATCATTTCAGGCCTGGTGCAGGATCAAAGGTACTTTGAGGAAAAAGTACAGCCCTACCTCGACGACGACCAGGTACTTTACGTGGGCAATGCCGGCCCCGCCCAGCGGGACAAGCTGCTGCGCAACGCCTACGCGCTGCTACACCCCATTAGCTTTGAAGAGCCCTTCGGACTGAGCGTGGCCGAAGCCATGTTTTGCGGAACGCCCGTCATCGCTTTCCGCCGGGGCTCCATGCCGGAGCTGATCCAACACGAAAAAACGGGCTTTCTGGTAGAAACTACCCACGAAGCGGCTGAGGCCGTGGAACGCATCGCGACGTTGGACCGGCAGGCCTGCCGCACCTGGGCGTCATCCCAGTTTAGCGTAGACAAGATGGTCGACGGGTACCTGAAGGCTTACGAAGCAGTTTTAGACCAGGTACCTGGCTAAGGTACTTGCTTTTCTCACGAGCAGGTACCTGGATGCACTTCAGCCGAGGTACCTTACAAGGTGCGATTTGCCCGGATAACCTTTTGGACGCTTTGGTAGTTAATGAGTCTACACATGCACACCGCTTGCGCTATGGCCAAAAAGGTACTGATTACGGGAGGAACAGGAGTTATTGGGCGACGGCTTACGGAGTTATTATTGGAGAAAGGCTACGACGTAGCTTACCTGAGTCGTAGCCAAAAAACCTACCCCAACGTGCGCGTGTATCGGTGGGAGGTAGAAAAAGGGTACCTGGAAGAAGGCGCCCTGGAAAACCTGGATTACCTCATTCACCTGGCGGGCGCGGGCGTGGCCGACCAGCGCTGGACCGACGAGCGCAAAAAAGAAATTATACGCAGCCGCACGGACACCATCGCGCTGGTAGCCCACAAAATGGCCGAGACCCGGCAGTTCCCCCAAGCTTTTGTTTCTTCTTCGGCCATCGGCTACTACGGTGCCGACACCGGCGACCTCCGGCAAACGGAACAGTCACCGCCGGGCCGCGACTTCCTGGCCGACGTGACCGTACAGTGGGAGGCCGCCGCCGACCGCGTGCAGGCGCTGGGAATACGTACCGTCAAAATCCGGACCGGCGTGGTACTGAGCGCCAAAGGCGGCGCGCTACCCCGCATAGCCGCCCCGGCCCGTTGGGGGTTGGGCGCACCGCTGGGTTCGGGTAAGCAATGGATGTCGTGGATTCACGTTGACGACCTCTGCCGGATGTACCTCGAAGCGCTTGAAAAAGAAAGCTGGGAGGGTACTTACAACGGCGTGGCTCCCCAGCCCGCCACCAACGCCGAGCTGACGCGCACCATCTGCAAGGTACTTGGAAAGCCGCAGTGGGCTCCCAAAGTACCCGCTTTTGCTTTGAAGGCCGCCTTTGGCGAAATGGCCCAGGCCGTACTAGGTAGTAGTTTTGTGCAAAGTACCCGCCTGGGTAGTCAGCCTTACTTTGCCTACCAGTACCCGGCCCTGCAACCCGCCCTGGAGAATTTATTATTAGAATCGTGATACGAAATAAACCGAATAGTAAATAAACAGCTATGGAGCCGTCCTTTTTAAAAATCTGACGTAAGGGGTAAAAGATAGTTACTACATCTTTACTATCTTTGATTTCGGCTTACACGACACACTAAGTATTCAACCAAGCCATAACTTCGTTGTACTCTCATCCCCGCCGTGATTGTGATGCAGAACCAGCAACCAGGTTAACCGACACATATGATTGAAAGATTCTTTAAAAGCGTGCTGGATAGTTACCACCACCGCTTTGTATCTCGCCGACTCATTCTTTCCATCGACTTAGCCATAGTCACTTTTTCTTTTCTAACGGCTTGCATCCTTCGCTTTAATTTCGATGTCACCGACATACACTGGGGCGTATATCGCTGGTACCTGCTATTTATAGTGGCTACGCGCTGGGTATCTTTTTTAAGCTTTCGTTCTTACCACGGCATCGTGCGGCACACCAGCCTGGAAGACATGCTCCTGATTTTCCAGACCGTCACGGCCGGTAGCCTGGCGGCCGGTTTTATTTCCACGCTGGCGGCCGTTGTATGGGACAATACCCTTCTCTACCTTCCGGTTTCGGTGCTGCTCATCGACTACTTCATCTGTTTGTTTTTGATGATCGCCAGTCGTTTTTTCGTCAAGTCCATCTACCTGGATATTGCCAACATGAACCGTCAGCATTCGTACCAGGACGTTGTGATCTTTGGGGCGGGCTCACTGGGTATTCTTACCAAAAACGCGCTGCTGCACGAACCCCAGAAAACGCACCAAATCCTTTGCTTCATCGACGACAACCCTACCCTCACGCACAAGTCGGTGGAGGGCGTGCGGGTGTATAGCCTGGAAGAAGCCTTTGAGAAATTTTTTCAGGACGAAGCGGCGTACCCCGAGGTAGTGCTGGCGATTCAGCATATCGCTCCAAGCCGGAAGAAATTTATTCTTGAATATTTCTTGCAAAGAAACATCGTGGTGAAAGTGGTACCTTCGGCCAACGAGTGGCTCAATGGTACCCTGAGCAGCGGACAAATCCGGAAAATCCGCATCGAAGACCTCCTGGAGCGCGACCCCATCCAGCTCAACAACGAGTCCATTGGCCAGCAGATCAGCGGCAAAACGGTCCTGGTCACGGGCGCGGCGGGTTCCATCGGCAGCGAGATCGTCCGGCAGCTGATTCGGTACAACCCTACCCGGCTGCTCATGCTGGATCAGTCCGAGTCGGGCCTTTACGACCTGGAATTCGAGATTCGGCAAAACCATACCATCACGTTCGAGCTACTACCGCTGGTCGCCAACATCACCGACGAGGTTCGGATGCAGCGGATCTTCAGCGAGCAGCAACCCCAGCTGGTTTTCCACGCGGCGGCCTACAAGCACGTACCGCTGATGGAACGGTTCCCCTACGAAGCCATCAAGGCCAACGTGTTCGGCACCAAACTCCTGGCGGACCTGTCGGCTACCTACGACGTAGAGAAATTTGTGCTCGTCTCCACCGACAAGGCCGTAAACCCCACCAACGTCATGGGTGCCACCAAGCGGCTCGCCGAAGTATACGTGCAGAGCCTGAACGAACGGCTGAGCGGAGGTACCCGTTTCATCATTACGCGCTTTGGCAACGTACTGGGTTCCAACGGCTCGGTGGTACCTTTGTTCAAAAAACAGATCCAGGCCGGCGGCCCGCTCACCGTCACCCACCCGGACGTGATCCGCTACTTCATGACCATCCCCGAAGCCTGCCAGCTGGTGCTGGAAGCCGGTGCCATGGGCCAGGGCGGGGAGGTGTTTGTGTTCGACATGGGTGAGCCGATCCGGATCGAGGACCTGGCCCGGCGCATGATCCAGCTCTCGGGCTTCACGGCGGGCCGCGACATCCAGATCGAGTACTCGGGCCTGCGCCCCGGCGAGAAGCTGTACGAAGAGCTCCTGAACGACAGCGAGCAAAACCTAGGTACCCACCACCCCAAGATCCTCATCGCGCGCCTCAAGTCCGTTCCTTTCAGCGAGCTCAGCCTTGTCATGAACGATCTGCGTAAATCCCTCCTCAAGGGCGATTCCGACCAGATGGTAGCGCTCCTCAAAGCCATTATCCCGGAGTACATCAGCAACAATTCGGAGTTTGAAAAGCTGGATCATGCAGAAGAAAACGTCAAGAATTCGCTAAATTGATCTTGCTGCCCTCCCTCCTACCCCTACCCACCGCCGGGTAGTCAGGTACCTCTTTGGCCGCTCTTGTGATTGTGGGGAATACTCCCTTTCTTTGTGTATTAGTATGCTTGCATACTTTTAACCTACTCCTATTTAACCCAACATGACCGAAGCCCTTATTTACGACGCCGTTCGGACGCCCCGGGGCCGGGGCAAAGCCGACGGCGCCCTGCACGAAGTACCCCCGCTGCGGCTGCTCACCACGGTACTCGAACAGCTCCGCGATCGAAACCAGCTCGACACCACCTACCTCGACGACGTACTCATGGGCTGCGTAACGCCCCTGGGCGAGCAGGGAGCCGACATAGCCCGCACGGCGGTGCTGGCCGCGGGCTACGCCGAGTCGGTGGCGGGTGTGCAGCTAAACCGCTTCTGCTCGTCGGGCCTGGAGGCCATCAACATGGCCGCGGCCTACCTGCGGGCGGGCCAGACGGACCTGGTCATTGCCGGGGGCGTGGAGTCGATGTCGCGCGTGGCGATGGGCTCCGACGGCGGCGCGCTCTTCATGGACCCGGCTATGGTGGCCGCACACAACATTGTGCCGCAGGGTATCTCCGCCGACCTGATCGCGACCAGGTACGGGTACTCCCGCGCCGAGCTCGACGCCCTGGCCGCCGAGTCGTACCGCCGGGCCGAAATCGCCCAGCGAGAAAATCGCTTCGCGAAGTCGCTGGTATCCGTCTATGATGCCTTAGGTACTTTGCTGCTCGGGCACGACGAAGGCGTGCGCCCCGGCACCACCGCCGAATCCCTCGGCAAGCTCAAGCCCGCTTTTGAGGCGCTGGGCCAGCAGGGCCTCGACGCCCTGGCGCTCATGAAGTACCCCGAGCTCAGCCGCATCGAGCACGTACACCACGCCGGTAACTCGTCGCAGATCGCCGACGGCGCCGCCGGACTCCTCATGGGTACCCGCGCGGCGGGCGAGCGGCTGAGCCTGAAGCCCCGCGCCCGGATCAGAGCCACGGCGGTAGTAGGTTCAGAGCCCACCATCATGCTCACCGGCCCCGTGCCCGCCGCCCAAAAGGTACTTCGCCGAGCGGGCCTGAGCATCCGTGATATCGATTTATGGGAAGTAAACGAAGCGTTTGCGGCCGTGCCCATGTACTTCATGGACGCGCTGGGGGTAGATCCGGCGGTGGTCAACGTCAACGGCGGGGGCATTGCGATGGGCCACCCGCTGGGTGCTACGGGGGCCATCCTTACCGCCACGCTCCTCGACGAGCTCGAACGCCGCGACAAAACCCTGGGCCTGGTGACGCTCTGCATTGGCGGCGGCATGGGCATTGCGACCATTATTGAGCGGGTCAACTAGGTACTTGGCCGCGCCCATTCGCGGTACCCCAAGTACCCCTAAAGTACCTTTTGTTTTTACGAAAAAAGAAAGCTAAAAATGGCTATTGACTATACCCTGCAAGAAGGCGTGGCGATCCTGCGCTGGAACCTGACCACCTCCCCCATGAACGTCCTCAACGACGACTCCATTCCGGTGTTTGTGGAAGCGCTGCAACGGGCTTACGACGATGAAGCCGTGAACGGCATTATCATCACCTCGGCCAAGCCGGAGTTTGTGGTGGGGGCCGACCTGAAAATGATTCTGCGCAACCAGGACCAGGACCCCGCCGAAATGCTGGAAGTCTCGGCCGGCCTCAACCGTATTTTCCGCCAGATGGAAACCTGCGGCAAGCCCATCGTGGCGGCCATCAACGGCACCGCGCTGGGCGGCGGCTACGAGATCTGCCTGGCGTGTCACCACCGCATTGCCCTGGATCACCCCAAAACCAGAATCGGCCTGCCCGAAGTGAAGCTCGGCCTGCTGCCCGGCGGTGGCGGTACCCAGCGCCTACCCCGGATGATCGGCTTACAGGCGGCCCTGCCGCTGATGCTGGAAGGCCGCGACGTAGGTACCTCCGAGGCGCTGGCACTGGGCCTGGTAGATGCGCTGGCCGCTACACCCGAGGAGCTTCTGCAAAAGGCCCACGACTGGATCAAAGCGCATCCGCAGCCCCTGCGGCCCTGGGATCAGCGGGATAAAAAATCCGGGCGGATCGTGGCCAAAGACCGCTTCCAGGTACCCGGCGGCGACGTACAAAGTGGCGCGGGCAGACAGGTATTTTCGGTAGGTACGGCTCAGGTAATGGAAAAAACCCGGGGCAACTACCCCGCCCCGCGGGCCATTCTGTCGTGCGTGTACGAAGGCTTGCAGGTGCCTATTGACCGCGGACTGGCCATCGAGGGGAGGTACTTTGTGCAGGTGGCGCGGTCCAAAGAAGCCGGTAACCTAATCCGTACGATGTTTCTGGGCCTTAACAAAGCCAACAAAGGAGCCAGTCGCCCGGCATCCGTCGAGAAAACCGACGTGCGTAAGCTGGGTATTCTGGGCGCAGGACTAATGGGCGCGGGCATTGCCTACGTTTCGGCCCAGGCGGGCATCGAGGTCGTTTTGAAAGATGTAAGTACCCAAGCCGCCGAGCAGGGCAAGGCCTACTCCCGGAAATTGCTCGAAAAACAAATGGCCAAAGGTACTTTATCGCCCGAAAAGGCCGAAAAGATCCTGGCGCTCATTCACCCCACCACCCAAACCACCGACCTGCAAGGCTGCGATCTAATCATCGAAGCCGTTTTTGAAAACCGGGCCCTCAAAGCCCAGGTAACCCAGGAAGCCGAGCCGATGCTGGCCGCGGGTGGCGTTTTTGGTTCCAATACCTCCACCCTACCCATCACGGGCCTGGCCGAGGCTTCGGCCCAGCCCGAAAATTTCATCGGTATCCATTTCTTTTCGCCCGTCGATAAAATGAACCTGGTGGAGATTATCGTGGGCAAAAGTACCTCCGACTACGCCCTGGCGGTGGCCGTTGATTACGTACGTAAGATCCGAAAAACGCCCATCGTCGTCAACGACGCGCGCGGCTTTTATACCTCGCGCAGCTTCATGACCTACGCCTCAGAAGGTATGGAGCTCCTACGGGAGGGCGTAGCACCTACCCTGATCGAAAACGCCGGGAAACTAGCCGGAATGCCCGTCGGTCCGCTGGCCGTGACCGACGAGGTGGCGCTGGATTTGGTGTATAAAATCGCGCAACAGGCCCTTCAGGACGGCGCTAGTACCGAAGCCGACACCAGCTACCAGCTCAGCAAGCAATTGGTGGAGCTTAATCGACTGGGCCGAAAAAATGGAGCCGGTTTTTATGAGTACCCCGCCGAGGGCAAAAAGTACCTTTGGCCCGGCCTGGCCGAGCTTTTTCCGGTGGCAGCCTCGCAACCGTCGCTGGACGAAGTGAAGCAGCGCCTGCT
The DNA here is from genome assembly GCF_014202275.1 of Rhabdobacter roseus. Classification (GTDB taxonomy): domain Bacteria; phylum Bacteroidota; class Bacteroidia; order Cytophagales; family Spirosomataceae; genus Rhabdobacter; species Rhabdobacter roseus. The sequence continues at coordinate 324,817 of NZ_JACHGF010000005.1, forward strand.
CTATCGCCAGGCGCTGGAGGCCGTGCGCTGCTACGAGGAGGGCGTCATCCGTACGCCCCTCGACGCCGACCTGGGCTCCATCCTGGGCTGGGGGTTTCCGGCCTACACGGGCGGGGCACTGTCGTTTGTGGAGTACCTAGGTACTTCCGCCTTTGTGCAGCAGGCCAACGCCCTGGCCGACCGCCACGGCGAGCGCTTCCGGCCCACCGAGGGGCTGCGGAAGCAGGCCGCAGGACAGTAGGAAATCTTGGTATTTACCAACATTCGTTTGGGCAGCTTCGGCCACCTTTGTGGGGTACTTTAAAACCTAAGAATCTCCATGAAAAAGAACCGAATGATTTCCGTAGCCTCCCAGGGTTTTATGCTGCTGTCGGCAGTAAGTTTGTTGTCGGTCAGTGCGATGGCCTTTTTTGATCCCCAGTCCGTCATGGATCTGGTGCAGGTGCAACTCCTCAACGCCGACGCCTATAGCTCCATCCGGGGGGTGTACGGCGGGGTGGGCCTGACGCTGAGCATCAGCCTGATCTACCTGCTGCGCACCGACGTACCCAAGGGGCTGGCTTTCCTAAGTATGCTGTGGGGATTTTACGCCTTGTCGCGCCTCATTACCAGCCAGGTAGAAGGGCCGCTAGGTACTTTTGGCACGCAGTGGCTGGTCATCGAGTCGCTGTTTTGCGGCATTGCCGTGTCGCTTTTGTTTTTGAACAAAAAGGTACTTTCATTCCAGAAAGCGTAAGCGTCATGGCAGGCATCAACCAACAAACGTTGCTAGACTCGCTCGAAGAGCAGGTAGAGCGACACCTGCAGGAAGCCGTGCGGGTATTCCAGAACCTCCCCGAAAGTACCCTGCTGCGGCCCGCGTCCGACGGCGGCTGGAGCATTGCTCAGTGCCTGGACCACCTCAACAGCTACGGCCACTACTACCTTCCGCAGCTCGAAAAGGGATTAGCCCAAAGTACCTCTCCCGGGGGTACTTTTAAAGGTACCTGGCTGGGCAGGTACTTTACCCGCATGATGGACCCGCAAACGGGTACCCGCAAATACAAGGCTTTTAAAGACTATACGCCCGAACGGGCCCTGGATGCTTCGGCCGTGGTGGCGGAGTTTATCCGGCAGCAGGAAGTACTACTCAGGTACCTTGCCCGCGCCCGCACCGCCGATCTGAACGCCGTCCGGATTCCGGTTTCTATTTTTCGTTGGGTACGGCTGAAGCTGGGCGACGTGCTGCAATTCCTCATGGCCCACAACGAGCGGCACCTACAGCAGGCGCTTCGGCACCTCAGGCCGGTCGTTCAGGTACCTTGAAGTACCTTTTTATTTTTTTTCGATCCCGGCCAGGATACGGCCAATGTCGTTGGCCTTTTGCATGAAGTCGAGGCTGGTGTCGAGGTCTTCGCTGTCGATGGCTTCTTTGAATTTTTTGAGGAGCTTGATGTAGTCGCCCAGGGCGCGGGAAACGTTCTTTTTGTTTTGGTCAAAAATGGGCGCCCACATCTGCGGGGAGCTTTTGGCGAGCCGCACCGTGGAAGAAAAACCCGTGCTGGCCATGTCGAAGATCGCCTTTTCGTCTTTTTCTTTTTCAAGTACCGTCAGACCCAGCGCAAAGGAGCTGATGTGGCTCAGGTGCGAGACGTACGCCAGGTGCAGGTCGTGCTCGGTGGGGGTCATGTAGTGGACCTTCATGCCGATGTCGTGCAGGAAAGCCTCCACCAGCGCCAGCGAGTCGGGGTGGCTCTTCTCGGAGTCGCAGATAATGACGTTTTTGGTGGGGAGCAATTCTTTGAAAGCCGCCCCCGGCCCCGAGTGCTCGGTACCGGCCATGGGGTGTACGGCCACAAACTGCCCACGGCGCGGGTGTGCATCGGCGATTTCGCAGATGAGCCCCTTGGTCGAGCCCAGGTCCATGACGGTGCGGCCCGCGGGGAGTTGGTCCAGCATCTGGGGCAGAAGCTGCATGATGATGTCGACGGGCGTAGCCAGTACGTTAAGCTCGGCCACTTGCAGGGCTTCCTCCAGCGGCAGGATCTCGTCCACAATGCCCATCGCCAGGGCGATCTTCTGGTTAACCGGCGACTTATCGACGCCCACAAACTCCAGGTGGGGGTACTTTTCGCGCAACGCCAGCGCAAACGAGCCGCCTAGCAAACCCACCCCAATGATGCTAACTTTCATGCTTCGATGAACCACAACGTATTAAGATAATCCATGATTGAAAGGTACTTTACGCTTCGCCCTTTACGCGCGCTACGGCCTCCCAAAGCCGCTCCTCGGGCGTGCAGAGCGACAGCCGGATGTAGCGCTGGCCCTTGGGTCCGAAGATGAAGCCCGGCGCGATGAACACGTGTTTTTGGTACAGCAGCTCATCCACAACCGCCTCGGCCAAGGCCAGGCTTTCGGGTAGTTTTCCCCACAAAAACATCCCCTCCTGCTGCGTGTCCCAGCTACAACCCAGGGCGGCCAGAAACGCCTCGGCGGCTTCCAGTCTACTCGCATACACGGCGTTGCGCTCGGCGTGCCAGAGCTCCGAGTTGCTCAGAGCCTCGGCGGCGGCCTCTTGCAGCGCCCAGAACATCCCCGAGTCTACGTTGCTTTTGATCTTCAGCACGGCGTCGAGGTAGGGCTTGGCTCCCGCCAGCCAGCCAATGCGCCAGCCCGCCATATTGTGCGACTTGCTCATGGAGTTCAGCTCCACGGCGACCTCCCGCGCTCCCGGCACGGACAGCAGGCTGAGGGGCGCTTTTTTATTAAGTACCAGGCTGTACGGGTTGTCATGGCAGAGCAGCAGCCGGTGCCGGTGGGCAAAGGCCACGGCGGCCTCGAAGAGCTCCGGCGTGGCCGGGGCGCCCGTAGGCATGTGGGGGTAGTTGAGCCAGAGTATCTTCGTGCGCGGCGTCACGAGCGCCGCGGCGGCTTCCCAGTCGGGCTGCCAGCCGTAGTCTTCGCGCAGGGGGTACTCTTGCACGGTCGCGCCCACCATCTGGCTCACGGCGCGGTAGGCCGGGTAGCCCAGCTCAGGTACCAGCACTTCGTCGCCGGGGTCCAGGAAAGTGAGCGAAAGGTGCGTAATGCCTTCTTTGGAGCCGATCAGCGGCAAAATCTCCGACGTAGCCTCCAGGGCCACACCGTAGGTACGGGCGTAGTAGTCGGCAATGGCCTGGCGGAGCCGCACCGTACCCACGTACGGCTGGTAGCCGTGGGCCTGGGGCTTGTGGGCGGCCTCAGCCAAGATGGTGAGGGTACTTTCCGAGGGCATCATGTCGGGATTCCCGATGCCCAGGTTGATGACGTCGTGGCCTGCGGCCAGCAGTTTGCGGACCTCGGCTAGCTTGACGGAGAAGTAGTACTCGGAGGTTTGGCGCGTCCGTTGCGCGGGTTCAATAATCATAACTTAGACCTAAAAAGCCGCAAGTTAGTATTTATTTAGAAATGTGGGGAATACGGGCGCGCGTTTAGCCCGAAGCCGGAACCTTGCGGCTCCCGGCGGGGTAGTTTCTAAAAAAATAACGCGAGCAAAACCAAGAGAAACGGCCCGCGGGGTACTTATGGAAGGGAAGGTGCAAAAATAAAACAAACACCTTATCCGAATTTGCGTGAGGGATAGTAACGAAAAGCCCGGAACGAAGTGAGGACTTGGAGTGAATAGCCCGACCCGGAGGGGCACGCCCTCCTTTTTTTAGTATTAACTGTTCATCTTAGTGAAAAAAGTACGTGTAAGCATAAGGCCCCAGCTGGTGTTGCTGCTAGTGATGACCCTCGCGACGGGTACCTACGCCCAGCGGAAAGCCGTGCCGGTGATCGACGCCGCGGCGATTCCGGCCGGGCAGCAACTATGGGACCTGAAAGCCCTGAGTAAAGTACCTGAAACCCAGTGGCTCGACCAAAGTGGTCCGGTACACGCGCTGCTGTACCGGAGCGTCGACTTCGAGGGGCACCCCACGCAGGTATTTGCCTACTACTCCAACCCCGACCTGCTGCTGGGCCGCCCCGCCAGCAAACGCCAATACCCCGCGGTGGTGCTGATCCACGGGGGCGGCGGGAAGGCCTTTCGGGAGTGGGTAGAAAAATGGGCCGCCGAGGGTTACGCGGCCATCGCGATGGACCTGGCCGGGAAGGACGGCACAGGTACCCGCCTGGCCCAGGCCGGACCCGACCAGGACCACGGCGCGAAGTTTCAGAAAATGGAGGAGGCGAATCCGAAGAACGTCTGGAGCTACCAGGCCGTGGCGAGCGCCATTCTGGCGCATTCGTGGCTGCTGGCCCGTCCGGAGGTAGATGTGCGCCGCACGGCCGTGACGGGCATCAGCTGGGGCGGGTACCTGACCTGCCTCGTGGCCAGCCTCGATAATCGCTTCCGGGCCGCCGCGCCGGTGTACGGTTGCGGCTTCTACGACGAGTCGGATGTGTTTGGGGAGTCGCTGGCGAAGCTTTCGCCCGCGGCCCGGCAGCAGTGGCTGGCGTACTTCGACCCCTCGGTGTACCTGCCCTTGGCCCAGCCGCGGTTTTTGTTTGTGAATGGCAACAAGGATCGCTTTTATAACGTAGTACCTTACCACAAAACCTACGGCCTCGTACCCGCCGAGCGGCGGCAGTTGTGCCTTAAGCCCGACATGAAACACAGCCACGAGGCCGGTTGGGAGCCGCACGAGATCCGGTACTTCTTTGAGGAGGTATTTCATGAAGGCGCGCCGCTGCCCAAGGTACTGGCCGTGGCCACCCAAGACTCCACACTGCGGCTGAAGTACCAGTCGCCGGTGGCGCTGTCGCGCGTCGATTTTTATTATTCCAACGATAGTACTTCTACCAACGAGAAGCGTATTTGGTCCGTAAAGAGGGCTTCGCTGGATCACAAAACCCAAACGGCCACGTGCCCGCTGCCCAAAGAGGGCTTCAAGTACGGCTTCTTTTCGCTGCACGACCAGCGGAATATCCTGGGTTCGAGTGCGTTTATTGTGCATTGATTTACCCCAAAGTACCCTAGCCTATTTCCAACCGAAGCTCTTGCTCATGAAACCATCTATTTCTATTATTTTTCTTACGCTCCTGCTGGCCTGCCAGCAAACTAAAGAATCCACTCAATCGACGCAGCAATCCGATTCAACGACTATGGAAGGTACCTTTGGCCACGACCGCGCTTTTTTAAAAGATCACCAGGAGATCCTCCTGCTACAAGCCCCCGACAACCCCCAGGCGCAGGCGATCGTCATCGCCGACTACCAGGGGCGCGTCATGACCAGCACCGCCCGCGGCGACTCGGGTACCAGCTACGGCTGGATCAACTACGAGCTCATCCGGAGCGGCCAGCACCAGCCCCACATCAATGCCTTTGGTGGTGAAGATCGGTTTTGGCTCTCGCCCGAGGGTGGTCAGTTTTCGGTGTACTTTGCGCCCGGCAAACCCTTTGACTTCGAAAACTGGCAAACGCCCGCGCTAATCGATACCGAGGCTTTCGAGACCGTAGAAGCAGGTACTTCGTCGGCTACGTTTCGGAAAAAAGCCAGCCTGCAAAATCACTCGGGCACCCGCTTCGAGCTGGGTATTACGCGCAAAGTGACGCTGCTCAGCCAGCCGCACATGGCCCAGCTGCTCGGCCTGCCCAGCCTGGACGGGGTGCAGGCGGTGGCGTACGAGTCGGAAAATACACTGACCAACCACGGGGCCGACTGGCAAAAAGAAACCGGCCTGCTGGGCGTGTGGATTTTGGGGATGTTTCAGCCCTCGCCCGCCACGACCATCGTGGCACCCTTTACCAAAAATAAAAACGCCGAACTGGGCCTGACGGCCAACTACTTTGGCGAAGTACCCGCCGACCGCCTGGTGGTGGGCGAAACGGCGGTGTTCCTGAAAGCCGACGGCAAGTACCGCAGCAAGATTGGCCTGGCACCGCAGTCGGCCCGGCCGGTGGCGGGTAGCTACGACGCCGAAAAGCGCATCCTGACCCTGATTCAGTACGACCTCGACCCGCAGGGCGACTACCTCAAGTCCACCTGGGAGCAGCATAAAGATCCTTTCCGTGGCGATGCTCTCAACAGCTACAACGACGGCCCGCTGGAAGACGGCGGCCAGATGGGCCCCTTCTACGAACTGGAGTCGAGCTCGGCGGCGAAGCCCCTCAAAAAGGGCGAAAGCCTCACCCACCGCCATCGCACGTTCCACTTCGAGGGCGACGCCCAGGTACTTTCGTCCATTGCCCGGCAGGTACTGGGCGTGGAGCTGGAAACGATTCAAAAGGTATTTCAATAGGTACTTGGTGAAGCTGAGGAGAAGTGGTGCTTCGTTGGGGGTACTTGGCGCACGAGTTGGTGCCTGCTGAAGTACCTTCGAGGCGATGTGCCACGGCAAAAGTACCCTGCGTTTTCGCTGGGGTACCCGCGTGCTTCGTGGCCCGTAAAAGAAAATTTGCCCGCCAAAAGTAAGTACAGGTACTTTTCGCTCTTTAGTAGCTGGAAATGATGCCTTTGCGGCTCTAAGACAGTACTTAAGTAGCTTATGACGCTCAGGTACTTGATTTTCCAAAAAAATCACGAAAGCAACCGGAGGGAACCTTCCTCCCCTAACAAAGTACCCTATGAAAAGAGCCGCTTGGAAAGCCGCTTGGATTGGAAGTATAACGCTGGGCGCACTGACTACGCTGCTGGCCTTTGGACCCGTGGTACCGCCCGAAGCCGTGCCAGTAAGCGGGGGGTTGATTTCCGGTAGCCTCAACCAGGCCGGGGATATCCTGAGCTACAAGGGTATTCCCTTTGCCGCCCCACCCGTGGGCGATCTGCGCTGGCGGGCCCCGCAGCCCGTAGTACCGTGGTCGGGCGTGCGGCGGTGCGACCGCTTTGGGCCCAGCCCCATGCAGAGGGTACCTGAGCCCTTCGGCCCCTGGAGCGCCGAGTACCTGATTCCCAAAGAACCCATCAGCGAAGACTGCCTGTACCTGAACGTATGGACCCAACCGACCGCAAAAAACCAGCCACTTCGGCCCGTACTGGTGTGGGTCTACGGGGGAGGCTTCAACAGCGGCGGCAGCGGCGTACCCATCTACGACGGCGAAGCGATGGCCCGCCGGGGCATCGTGTTTGTGAGCATCAACTACCGCGTGGGGCCGTTTGGTTTTTTGGCGCACCCGGAGCTGAGTCAAGAATCCCCCGCGAAGGCCTCCGGCAACTACGGCCTGCTGGATCAGCTAGCGGCCTTGCAGTGGGTGCAGCAAAACATCGCCCGGCTGGGCGGCGACCCGGCTCAGGTGACCATCGCCGGGCAGTCGGCGGGCTCCATGAGCGTCAACTGTCTGGTGGCATCGCCGCTGGGTAAGGGGCTTTTCAATAAGGCCATTGCCCAAAGCGGAGCCAGCTTTGCCCGCCCGCAGCTCACGCTGGCCCAGGCCGAGGAAATCGGCCTGAAAGCCATGCAAGCCGTAGGAGCCGCCTCGCTGGCGGAGCTGCGCGCCAAACCGGCCGCCGAGATTTTACAGAAAGCGCAGGGCACGCGCGGCCCTATTATGGATGGCTACGTACTCCCCAAACCCGTCGCCACCCTTTTTGCGGCAGGTGCTCAAAATAACATAACCCTGCTGACCGGCTGGAACGAAGACGAGGGAATGGCTTCCGGCCCCGCCAAAAGCGCCGAAGCCTACCGCCAGCAGATCGAGCAACAGTACGGTACCGACGCTCCGCATTTCCTGAAGTACTACCCGGCAGGCTCCGATGCCGAAGCAGCTACCTCCCAGATGCGGCTTTCCCGAGACCAGACGTTTGGCGTCCAGAACTACACCTGGGCCCAGGTTGCCAGCAAGCAGGGCCAGCCGGTGTACGTGTATCGCTTTACCCGCAAAGTACCTGCCACCGGCGCGTACGCCCACTACGGCGCTTTTCATACGGGCGAAGTACCCTACGCCTACGACAACCTGCGGTTCATCGACCGCCAGCTCCGACCGCTGGACGCCACCGACGCCGAGCTGGCCCGCCAGATGGCGGCCTATTGGGCGAATTTTGTCAAAACCGGCGATCCCAACGGAAAAGGCCTGCCTACCTGGCCGGTTTATACGAAAAAAGACCAGGAAATGATGGTACTGGGCGACCGGGTGCGGGCGCAACCGCTGCCCGACGCCGCCAGTCTGGATTTTCTGTATGGCCTTCTGAGTAGGTAAAGTACCTGCTTGGCTTAACGGTACGTTGGGTACTTGGGAGTCAAAAAAAGCAAGTCTGGGGCGTAGAAAAAGCAGGTCACAAATGCGGTTTGATTTTTTCTGGCTGGGAATAGATCCGAACCCCTACCCGGCGAATGCGGTCCCGTAAGTCTGCGTTTTTAATCGTTTCATAATGTACTGCGTCAATCGTATGCAGCCCATCCAGTTCTTCCAGTTTCACCAGCAGGGTCAGATACTGATCGAAGGTCAATGCTGCCCCTTTTATAGCCAGATCAATCTCCGAGCCGGGACCGTAGTTGCCCATAGCCCTTGAACCAAACAACAAGGCCTCTTCTACTTCGGGAAAGAGACGAAGAACCGCCGTAATGGCTTCCAGGTCTGCTGGGGCTAGTCCGTACATCATTCGTCAAAAAGAGATGGTTGGAATCCGGAACGTTCTGCTTCGAGGCGCTGGGCAAGCGCCGTCAAAAGCCCAAAGTATTCATCCCGAATACTAGCCGCGATAGCCTCAGCCGTATCCGAGTCGTAGGTATGAGACGTCAATTCTCTGGACTTCTTCATCCTTTTCCAGCCCTCGCTATCGGTAAAGTATCCATCACGAAAAGCCCGCTCTAAAACCGGGCTCGGTCCGGCTACATCAAGGTATCCTTTGTATCTTAGAAGATCCTGCCAGGTTTTTCAGGCCAGCTCGAAGGTATATTCAAACCGCTGGATCATTCCCTCCGTTTCCAATTCCGACAGATCATCCCCCCGCTCCTTCACCACCTCAGCTAGTTTAGCCAGAGCTTTAGTAAAGTTTGAAAAACGCTGCTGCCAGCGTATGTCTTTATTTTCCATGCCCACTTTTAAGTTAGTAGAAGAGTGTAGGAGGTATGAATAATCAAGGGCAGAAAGAACCTGGCCTTATTCCTCCTTTCCTTCACAAATATACACATCTACCTGACTAGCTGCCCATGAAGAGGTACTCCTTTCTTAAAAATCCGGATTGACGAGTTGCTTCCGGAAGGTACCTTCGTCTTTTTACTCAACCGCCGTCGGCACACCATTCCGGAAAAAGAATTTTATGAATTAATGACATATTTGCTCGCTGTGAAGTAAATTTCGGCACATCGCTTACCTTACTAACCTATACCTACTTCACCGTTCGACCTTTTACGCATGAAAAAAATTACAAAGTACCTGAAAATATACGGAAGCCTGCCGATCCTGCTGGTGGGTGCGTTGGCGTGCCAGGCCCAGAAAAAAGCGCCGGAAATTGCTTTTAAAAAACACGTCCTGACACGGGAGTTCATCTCCGAGGGCGTGGCCGTGGGGGATGTGAATAAAGACGGCCAAATGGACATCCTGGCCGGAGCCTACTGGTTTGAGGCTCCCAACTGGACCCGCCATGAAATAGCAAAAGGCGAGACCTTCGTGGTCAACGGGGGGTACAGCAATTCGTTCCTGAACTTTGCGATGGACGTCAACCAGGACGGCTGGATTGATTTTATCCGAATCGACACGCCCTCTAAGCCGGCCGTCTGGTACGAAAATCCCCAAAACAAGCCCGGCCACTGGAAAGCCCACGAGATTCACGCGTCGATCGGAAACGAGTCGCCCCGCTTTCATGATCTGGACGGCGACGGCCGCCCTGACCTCATTGGCAACGACCCCGAGAAGAAAGAGGTGATTTGGCTGAGCCCGCCCCGCAAAAAAGGCGAAACCGCCTGGAAAAAACACGTGATCAGCTCCGACCCGAACCTAGGTACCCACATGTATACCCACGGCCTGGGCGTAGGCGACCTCAACGGCGACGGCCGCGCCGATGTACTCATCAAAGACGGCTGGTGGGAATCGCCCGCCAACCCGCAGGACTCCAACTGGACGTTTCATCCGGCCAAGCTCAGCCCCGACTGCGCGCAGATGTACCTGCTGGACGTCAACGGCGACGGCCTGCTGGACATCCTGAGCTCCTCGGCGCACAACTACGGCATCTGGTGGCAGGAGCAGGGCAAAGACGCCCAGGGCAACTCCACCTGGACCCAACACGAAATTACGAAGGCTTTCTCCCAAACCCACGGCCTGGCGCTCACCTACATCAACGGCGACGGCCACCAGGACCTCGTGACCGGTAAAAGGTACTTTGCCCACAACGGCGGCGACCCCGGCGCGCACGAGCCCGCCGTACTCTACTGGTTCGAGTTTCGTCCGCCCGCCCAACCCGGCCAAGCCCCGACCTGGATCCCTCACGAGATAGACAACGACTCGGGCGTGGGCCTGCACGTGGTAGTAGAAGACATGAACGGCGACGGCCGGGCAGACATCGTGGTAGCCAACAAGAAAGGCGTCCATTACTTCGAGCAAATCAAAGGCAACTAGGTACCTCCGCCAGTACCTCCGCTGTTCGTTTGAAAGTACCTGTGTCTTTTTTAGCCAAAGTACCTAAGAAGGTGTTTGAATTAGTTTCTTTAAGCTGCAACGTTGGCTTTTCGGCTGCAACTTTGGTACTTTTTCAACCCGTAGCTTCCAGCTACGCGCCGAAAAAGTACCTCGTTTCGCTCAAAAATCCTTCGTTTCGCTATTAAATTAATAACTCAAACACGCTTCTCATGCAATTCGGGATCAATACCTACCTCTTTTCGCCGCGCTTTACTACGGAAAGTACCTCGTTGTTTCCGTTGTTTAAACAATGGGGCTACGACGGCGTAGAGATCGCCCTGGAAGAAGCGACCGACATTGACCCCGTGGGGGTGAAACGCGCCCTGGACGAACACGGGCTTACCTGCCGCTCGCTCTGCGCCGTGCTCGGTCCCGGCCGGGATCTGCGGGGTACGGAGCCCGAGCAGCAAGCGGCCCTCAGGTACCTTCTGGCCCTGCTGGAGCTCATGCCCCGGCTGGGAAATACCGTCCTGATCGGTCCGCTGTACTCCGCCGTGGGGCGCGCCGACCTGGTACCTCCCGACGAGTACCAGCAACAATGGGAAACCGTAGCGACCCACCTCAAGGTACTGGCGGCTAAAGCCGAAGCCCTGGACGTAACGCTGGCCCTTGAGCCCCTTAACCGCTACGAAACGGATTTTATCAACACCTGCGAGCAAGCCCTCCGGCTCATCGAGGAGGTAGGTAGCCCGGCGCTGAAGGTCCACCTGGATACCTTTCACATGAACCTGGAAGAGAAAGACCCGGCGGCGGCTATTCTGAGGGCCGGAAACCGGCTGGGGCACGTGCATGCGTCGGGCAGCGACCGAGGTACCCCCGGCGGCGACCAGATCAACTGGGACCGAATATTTTTGGCCCTGAAGCAGGTTAATTATACCGGAGAAGTGGTGATCGAATCCTTTACGCCAGACGTAAAAGTGATTGCCAAGGCGGCGTCCATCTGGCGGCAAGTGGAGCCCTCGCCCCAGGCCATCGCGGTGGAAGGCCTACGCTTCTTACAAGCTAAGGCCCAGCTACATGGAATATAAAGTACCCCGCCCGGTACTTTGCAGGTAGATGTACCCCCGCGCCCAGTCCAGGCACGGGCCAAACTACCTCGGAGCGTGGCGCGGCGGGGTAGTTTTAAGATTGGTTGAACGAGACAAGCTGACAATATTTCATACCTGGTATGCTGACATACTAATGGTATGGTTTTTTGAGTTTATATAGAAGAATTCACACCAACATGATTCGATAGCAGGGTACCTGTTTAGCGGAATGTGCGGAAGGAGTTCTTACTTCGTTTAATCACTTAAAAAATCACCCATAAGATGAAAGCAATTGGAAAAATAGCAAGCTACCTGCTGGTAGTGCTTTTGGCCGGGGGGATGCTGGTATCGTGTAGCCAGGCTTTGCAGGTGCAATATGATTACGATACTTCGGTCAATCTGAAACAATTCAAAACCTTTAAGGTAGAGGCGGAAAGAAACATGCAGCAGGACCCCCTGCTGGGTAGTGAGCTCAACCGCCGCCGCCTGACCGATGCGGTAACGCAGGTTATGCAGCAAAAAGGGTACAAGTTGGATAGCGACAATCCTGAGATTGTGGTACGGTACATGACCGACGTCAAAGACCGTCAGCAGGTACGTTCCAACAACAACTTCTCGCCCTACTGGTGGTGGTACGGCCCCATGAACAACAACATCTCTACCTACAACTACCAGGAGAGTCGCTTCATTCTGAATATCTATCAGTCCGAATCGAACCGCATGGTGTGGCAAGGCTGGGCATCGGGGAAAGTAAAAGCGCCTAACAAGCGCGACGACCGCGACGAAATGATGCGCAATACCATCATGGACATCCTGCGCAGCTTTCCCCAGGCTACCGCCGATACTTACACCAGTCGGTAGTTTTTCAGGATAAAAAACAACGAATAACCACAAGCCCGCCGCGGAATACTCTGCGGCGGGCTTGTTGTGTAATCAGGTACCTTGAAAAAGCCTGCTAAAACCGAAACTGCAACCGGCAGGTGAATACGTCGTCATCCAGGTCTTGGGTGTAGCCGGGTAGCCGGGTCTCTTCGTTTTTTACCCTATCGTACCACAGCATGAGCCGTAAGTTGTCATTGATGTAATAGTTATAGCCCATGCCGAGCGTCCGGAAGGTCACGTCGGCCCCCGTGAAGCCTTCGCCCAGCGACTGGCCCGCCACCGCCGTGTTGGGATCGTACCAGTCGTACTTGACGCCCAGCTGGTGCCTCTCGGTAAAAATGGGCTGTAAAAAATAAAAGTAAGCGCCGTTAAAAGGCCGCACGAAAAGCGGTGCCAGCGTGCCGCCGTTGAAGCTAGGAATTCCGTAGGGCGACTCGGAGGAAGTGCGGGTGGAGGTTTGGGTACCGGTGATGTACTCGGCCCGCAGCTCCGTATTCCCCACGCGGGTCGGGATTTGTATTTGCAGATCGGCTCCGTAGTAGTGGCGGGGGGCAATTTTACCTACGTTGGCGGGATTGTCATCCAAACGAAAAGTACCCTTTTCCATGCGGTAAACCTCGTTGGTAAATTGCTCCATGCCTCCGTACAAAATGGACGCCCCTCCTGAGATTAGAAAGGGAGAAAGTTTAGCCTGCTTGATCGACACGCGCCCGATGACGTCCTTGTGGCTGTCTATGTCCGAGGAAGCATTGAGGCCCTGGCCGTTGAATACGCCCAGGTCGGCCTTGATCTTGGAAAGTGGGTGGTCTTTGCGCTGCGGCTGGAAGGAAACCATCGCGCCGATGTCGCGCTCGGTGCGCATGAGCAGCTGCGACATTCGCCCCCGCTCCGGCGACTCCCGGTCGTTGGAGCCGAGGTTAATCTCAAAACCAAAGGGCCGCGGAAAAATACCCGCCGTCAGGTTGAAGAGGTGCCATTTGGGATCGTAAACCCGCCCCCAAAAATCGCGCGTAAAAAAGCCGCGCTCGGTGCCGTCAAACTGAAAAACAAAAAAGACGGAGGGCAGGCCTTCTTTATTAAAATGGGAATAATCGAGCCGTAAACGCCCCCGGCGCAGCGAGAAGCGATTGTTCACGGCCGCCGGAAAATCGCCCCCAATGAAGCTAGGCGCGCCTTTGGACTGAGCTACCTGAAACTGCGGCTGGATGTAGCCGCTGAACCGCAGCCGGTTGAATTTCTCATAAAACGAGAAGAGCCCCGATTGGAAAAGGGTCGTGTCGGTGAGATTGTCCATGATCAGCTGCGCTTTACTCGGCTGAGCGAAGCACAGAAGAAATACAAAGCCGATCGTCACCAGGCGCTCAGCGCGCTTCTTAAAAAAGAAAATCATTAAAACCAGTCAAATAAAAGTAGTGTCAGATGCGCCTGCGTGAGTGCTTTAGCACTTTGCGGCCGGGCTCTTTGAAAACGTACCAAGTACCTGTTCAAAGAGCCCGGCCGCCAAACACGTAAAGTACCTGGGCCAGTACAAATATGACTACTTTTTATTGACAAATAAAGCGAAGTACCCTCGCTACTTCCCGGCCAGCTTGTTCAATTGGGCCTGTAGATGCTTGTTGTCGGGAAATTCCGGCGCTACCCAGCGGTCCACGATTTTGCCCGAGGCATCTACCACCACAAAGGGGTGGCGCGTATCGATGGCGTACTTTTTCTTCAACTCTTCGGTGGCCTCTTCCGACGCCCACAGGTGCATCACACCCGGCCGGGCTTCGGTGTACTCTTTCCAGAGCGAAAACGGAATACCCGGCGCTACACTGATGTACACGAAGCTCACGCTCTCGTGAAAGCTCTCTTCCAGGGCCTTCAGGGCGGGCTCGTGCTGCTTCAGGTTAAAAGCAAACACCAGCAGCACCGGATTGCCCTCGAAGCTGGCCAAAGGTACCTGGGTGCTGTCTACGCCCAGCAGCGTTACGTTAGGTACTTTGGAGCCACTTTTGAGTTTTCCTTTGGCATCAAGTACCTGCGCAAAGTACTTGCCGTGCGCCGACTGCGGGTAGGTTTTGCGGTAGTCGGCCAGGAGCTCGTTGGCTACTTCCGTGGCCGTGAGGGCCGTGGCGGCGTAGTTGAGCCAGTAGGTCTGGAGGTACTGCTGCTGCGCGGGGAAGCCCTGCAGCTTTTCCTTGCTTTGCCGATAGGCTTCGCGCACGGCCTCGGCGGTGAGGGCGTTTTGGCTGGCGGAGTCGAGCTGGTACTTACGGCTAATCGGGATGAGCAGCCAGTTGCGGAGCTCGTTGCGGTAGGCCTGGCTAATCAGCGCTTCGTCGGGAAGTACCTTGAAATCCTGCAAGGTAAAATCTTCCAGGGCGGTGCGCTGCTTGGCATCCATCTTGACGGCCCGGTTGCGGCGCATTTCGCGGTCGGCCAGGATGGCCTTGATCAAGTAGGGCTCCGTCATGGTGGTAGCCTGCACAAAGGCATCAAAGGTAGCGTCGGGGCTATTTTGCGCTTTGAAGGCCTGGTACTGCGTGAGCCGCACCTGCTTCAGGCTATCGCTTTGCCGCAACACATCTTCGTTTTTGACCTGGTTGGGACGGAAGCCAAAAGCCGGTAGGTACTGGTAATGGTTTTCGAGAAAATAATTCTGAAGGAATTGCTGGTAAGGAGCGCTCTTGCCAATAAAATTCACGGTTTGGTTTGGACCGATCTGGGCGGTAAGGTCGTCGCCGGGCACCAGGTATAGCAGCTGGTTTCGTCCCCGCTCGGAGGTACTTTGGGCATTGGGCATGATCAGCATTTTGACCAGGATTGGCTTACTGGTTTGAATGGTGGCGGTTCCTTTGGGTTCGGCGCTGAGGTCAAAAACCCCCACGTTGTCAAACTGCGTTTCGGACAGGCCCACGCCCAGCGTTTCGTGAAACTGCACGCGCTCGGCCATCAGTGAAACCACGTACTTGACCGAGTCGGCGGCCGCCACCGTAATTCGGGCGGAATTTTGGGCGGAGGCGAGGCCTGACGTGAGCAGGCCCAGCAAAGCCATCAGATAGATTTTCATACAAATAGCAGCTAAGTTGAGGTCAATGGAATGAGTTAATTAGCTCTATAAAAACTTTGCCAATCCGTTAATAACGCTTTCCTTGGCGGAAAGTACTTGAGCTTCGTCCATTTTTTACCCAATTCGCACCAAAAGACGGGCCCGTCCCCCTATTTTTGGGTCCTGATTCTGAACCCCGCTTCCATGAAACGTGCTTTGTTTGTCCAGTTCAATACCCTACGCGCTACCTTTGAGGGGGAGCTCTACTACGACGACTCCACCCTGCATACCGCCCAGCGGCACGTCTACGCCACCGACGCCTCCGTGTACCAGGAAGTACCCCTGGCGGTGGCGCTGCCGCGCAGCGTGGCGGATCTGCGGCGGCTGATCGAGTTTGCCACGCAGCAGAAACTGACGCTCATTCCGCGGGCGGCAGGTACCTCGCTGGCCGGGCAGGTAGTAGGCAAGGGTATTGTGGTAGATATTTCGAAGTACTTTGGGCAAATTTTGGAAATAAACCCCGAAGAAAAGTGGGTGCGGGTGCAGCCGGGCGTAATCCGCGACGATTTGAACAAGGCGCTCGCGCCGTACAGCTTGCTCTTCGGCCCCGAAACCTCCACCGCCAGCCGCGCCATGATTGGCGGCATGATTGGGAATAACTCCTGCGGCTTGCACTCCATCAGCTGGGGTACCACCCGCGACCACCTGCTGGAAGTAAAAGCGCTGCTCGCCGACGGCACCGAAACAACCTTTTCCTCGCTGGACATGCCTGCTTTCCACCAAAAAATAGCGGACCCAGGTACCCCAAGTACCCGCGAAAAAGCCATCTACGCCGGGATGTGGGGGGTACTTTCCAACCCCGTCGATCAGGCGCTCATCCGGAAGCAATTTGCCAAGCCCACCGTGACCCGCCGCAACTCCGGCTACGCCCTCGACGCCCTGCTAGACGACTTCGCCACGCGCGAGCGCGTCAATCTGTGCAGCCTCATTGCGGGTTCGGAGGGTACTTTGTGCTTCGTAACCGAGGCCAAGCTCGGGCTGGTCGAAGTACCTCCCGCCGCCGTGGGGGTAGTTTGTGTCCACGCCCGCTCGCTGGCCGAGTCGCTACACGTGAACCGCGTAGCCATGCGGCACAGCCCCAAGGCTTCGGAGCTCGTGGACAAGTATATCATGGATTTTACCAAAGATCACCACGAGTATTCCAAAAATAGATTTTTTCTGGAAGGTGACCCCGCCGCGCTGCTCCTGGTGGAGTTTTGGGGTACTACCGAAGCCGAAGTAGAAGTACAGGCCGCCGCCCTCGTGGCCGACCTGCGCGCCGAAGGCCTGGGCTACGCCTACCCGCTGCTCTTCGGTGCCGACGCTACCAAAGCCTGGGACATCCGGAAGGCGGGACTGGGGCTGATCCGTAACCTACCCGGCGACACCCAGCCCGTAAACCTCATCGAAGACTGCGCCGTGGCCGTGGAAGATCTACCCGCCTACATTGCCGACGTAGAGCAGCTCCTGGCCCGGCACCAGCTGCACGCCTCGTACTACGCCCACGCCGGAGCCGGTGAGCTGCACGTGGAGCCCATGATTAATCTCAAAACCAGCGAGGGCAAGTACCTTTTCCGGCAGGTACTGGCCGAAACCGCCGCGCTGGTGAAGAAATACAACGGAGCGCTCTCGGGCGAGCACGGCGACGGCCGCCTGCGCGGGGAATTTATTCCCTTCATGATGGGACAGGAGGTCTACGAGCTCTTCCGGCAGGTGAAGCGCCTCTGGGACCCGAACGGTATCTTCAACGCCAACAAGATCGTGGATACCCCGCCCATGAACGAGTCGCTGCGTTACGAGCCCGACCAGCCCGCCCCTACCCTGCATACTACCTTTGATTTCACGGCCGACGAAAGTATGCTGCGCCTGGCTGAGAAATGCAGCGGCTCCGGCGACTGCCGCAAAACCCAGCTCACCGGCGGCACCATGTGCCCCAGCTACATGGCTACCCGCAGCGAGCGCGACACCACCCGCGCCCGCGCTAACGTGCTGCGGCAGTACTATACCCCCGGCGGCACGGTACCTACCCAGGCTGAGGCCGTCAAGGAGGTTCTTGACCTGTGTCTTTCGTGCAAGGGCTGCAAAGCCGAGTGCCCTTCCAGCGTGGATGTGGGTAAAATGAAGGCGGAATTTACCCAGCAGCAGTACGACCGGCACGGCGCGCCCGCGCGCGCCAAACTCATAGCGGGCTTTACGCGGCAAATGAAGCTGGCGTCGCTGGCTCCCTGGGCCTACAACGCCGTATTTGGTACTTCGGCCTTGCGCCAAGTAGCCAACAAACTAGTGGGCTTCCACCCCGACCGCACCATGCCGCGGCTGCACGCCAGTACCCTGCGGAGCTGGTACAAAAAGCAAAGTACCCCCGTGGGCGCTACGCAGAGTAAGGTATACTTATTCTGTGATGAATTTACCAACTACAACGACGTCGAGATTGGTAAAAAAGCCATTTTACTACTGCAAAAACTAGGGTATGAGGTGGTAGTGCCGGAGCACCTGGAGTCGGGGCGAACGTACCTTTCCAAGGGTTTTGTGAAAGAGGCCCGCGCCATTGCCATTCGAAATGTAGAACTTTTGAAAGATATAGTGACGGAAAGTACCCCGCTGATCGGGATTGAGCCCTCGGCCATTCTGACCTTCCGCGACGAGTACCCCGACCTGGTACCTGACTCCCTCCGGGCTGATGCC
This sequence comes from Rhabdobacter roseus, assembly GCF_014202275.1. Lineage (GTDB taxonomy): Bacteria > Bacteroidota > Bacteroidia > Cytophagales > Spirosomataceae > Rhabdobacter > Rhabdobacter roseus. Next base: position 343,034 of record NZ_JACHGF010000005.1, read on the forward strand.
CGCCGCCTGGGCACCCAGGCGCTACTTTTTGAAGAGTTCATAGCACGGGAGCGGGACGCGGGACGCATCAAAAAAGGCGTGTTTACCAAAGAAAAACGCCTCGTCAAACTACACGGACACTGCCACCAGAAGGCGCTGTCGTCGTTGGTGCCGGCCAAAAAAATGTTGTCGCTACCCGAAAATTACGACGTACAGCTGATCCCGTCGGGCTGCTGCGGCATGGCGGGTAGTTTTGGTTACGAAGTCGAGCACTACGAAGTTTCGATGCAAATTGGGGAGCTGGTGCTGTTTCCGACGGTCCGGCAACAACCCGAAGAAGTGATCATTGCCGCGCCTGGTACGAGCTGTCGGCACCAAATAAAAGACGGAACCGGACGCCTCGCGAAGCATCCGGTTGAGGTACTTTGGGAAGCCTTAGTACCTTGAAGTTAATACCTTAACAAAGAGTCGATTTAAGGATTCCTGAAATCGGACGAGGAGGTATCGGCACCCGCGCCGTAGTCACCGGCTACGGTGTCGGATGACACGGCCCCGGGCGTATTGCTGTTGGGCGTTACATCGCCGCCGTGGTTAAAAACGCCTCCTACAAAGGCGATAATCATCAGGATAATTCCGATACCCACAATCCACATCCAGACGTTGCGGGTACTTTTGGTCGCTTTGGCTTCTTGATCTATTTCTTTTCTGTTCATAGCAGATATCTGATTTTTTGAAAGCAAGGCACTAATTCTGTACCACTACCCATTATTCCGTTTACGACGCCTTCTAAACGGCGGCTGTGGAAATTTATCCCCTTTGGCCGGTACCCGGAGCCAAGGACTTTTATGTGTATATTGGCTTTTTAATTCCACGGAACCGGCATGAGCACGCAAGCGCAACAACAGCAGCTGATCGAAAAACTAAGGGAAATTAATCATCCCGAAGCGGTACTTTTGTTTTTTCGTTTCCTGAAAGAAATCGTCGATTTAACCAACCTGGCCGATTCGGACCCCCGGCTGTCGGTGGTTGTTCTCAAGAATGCTCCCGGCATTTCGGTCAATATCAACGCTTACCTGGGGCTTCGAATTCAAAAACACAAAGATACCCCTGAGTTATGGTTTGCGTTTCATAAGTCCTTTGTGGATACTTTAAAGGGTCCCGACTTCAAAGAGGTACTTCGTGATTCTGATTACACCTGGCAACCCATTCCCTGGCAAGAGGCCGATCTGGACAAAGTAGACCTAGCCGCCAAGCAGGACTGGGAAAATTGCTTGCTGGAATTTACCGAAAAGTCGCGCAAGAGTCCGCACTTCAAAAAGCACAACTCCGCCGCCTACCGGGCGGCCGTCAACGAAGCTTTTCTGGGCGAAATTCTGGCGGCCTCGGCCCAGCCCACCTGGCAGGCAGGCGAGGTCAGCGAGCCGCAAGTACCCTACCCGGCTACCGCCCAGGTACCCTTCCCGCGCCCGGCCATTCCGCTCAACTACCTGCTGTACGGTCCGCCCGGCACGGGCAAAACCTACTACACGCAGCAGCTCATGCAGCAGGTACCCAGCCACTACTTCGTGACGTTCCACCCGTCGTTCAGCTACGAAGAATTGATGGAAGGCCTGCGGCCCGACGTAGTGGGCGGCCAGCTGAGCTACCAAATCCGGAAGGGTGTTTTTTACGAAGCCTGCCTGACGGCCCTGCGCAAGGCGGGCTATGGTACCTACGAAGGCTGCCTGAGCGACACACCCGCAAACCGACGCCAGCGCCTGGCCGACGCCGAGCCGGTGCTGCTGGTCATTGACGAAATCAACCGCGCCAACGTGTCGGCTGTGCTGGGGGAGCTCATCACGCTGCTGGAACCCGACAAACGGCTCGGTGGCGAACGGGAGCAAACCGTCCAGCTGCCCTACTCGCGTCAGGTGTTTGGGGTACCTTCCAACCTGTATGTGCTAGGTACCTTGAATACCGCTGACCGCTCCATTGCCCTGCTCGACACCGCGCTACGCCGCCGCTTCGACTTTCGGGAGGTACCTCCCGAGCCCGAGCTGCTGGCCGGACGCCACATCGACGGCATCGACCTGCGGCTGCTCCTGCAAACGCTCAACCGGCGCATCGAAGCCCTCTACGACCGCGACCACGCCCTGGGCCACGCCTACCTGCTTCCGGTGCAAACCTACCCGGAGCTCTGCGATACCTTTCAGCAGAAGCTCATTCCGCTGCTGCGGGAATACTTCTACGACGACTGGGAGAAGATTCGGCTCGTACTGGGCGACAACGACCGCTGGGGCAAGCCCTTTGATCATCAGCTGGTACGCAGGCTTTCGCTGCCCGACCGGGAGCTGTTTGGCGAGGAGCTGCCGCGCCACGAGGAGTCGTATGTTTACGAAATCAATCCTTTTTTAACCAAAAAAGACTACGCTAACGTTCCTAAAGAAGCGTTTGTCTCCGTATACCACAAACCCAAAAATTCGCCATGACTGCTACCGTAAACCGCCTGCTCGTATCCTTACTAGTTCTTTGCTGCGTGGCGGCTACCAGCCGGGCTCAAGGTACCTTACAAACCCTCTCGCTCACGGGCGGCTACAGCCTACCCGTGGGGAAGTTTGCCAGCGAGAATTTTAATGACCCGGAAGCGGGCCTGGCGGGTTCGGGCTACTTTGGCCAGCTTACCTACGAGCGCCGCTTCTGGCCCCGGCTGGGGTTTCGGGCTTCGGGAAGCCTCAATATTAACAACACCAACCCCGACCCGGTCATTGAACAATATAGCGCTTTGCTCCCTAATAAAGACACTTACTCCTGGCAAACCGACGCGGCCACCTGGCAGCTGGGCTCCGTGATGCTGGGGCCCATTGGGTACATTGACTTTGCGCGCTGGCAGCTCGAAGGACACGTGGTGGGCGGCATGATCTTCGCCAAATCGCCCAGCCTGACGGTGGCAGGTACTTCCTCAACCGGTACCAATCCGGTAGACGCCCGCGTATCCTCGGGCCAGACCAGCGCTTTTGGGTTTGGAGCCGGGGGTAGTTTGCGTGTTCCGCTGGCACGTCGGCTCTATTTTCAGCTCAGCGCCGACTGGATCGCCGCCCGCGCGGAGCTCAAAGACGTACCTACCTACGCTAAAATTGGTGCCTTCCCGGCCATCGAAATGCTTCGCACCGAAAAACGCTTCGTGGGCGTTGTGAACGTGGGGGCGGGGTTGGCCGTGGCTTTTTAAAGTACCTCTCTGGGTTTTCCATCAATCTATCCTCTTCATGAAAAAGTACCTTCTCGGGCTGCTGGTGCTGACGCTGCTAGTACCCCACGCAACCTGGGCACAAAAACGAAAACCCATCGACGCGCAGGCCACGCCAGAAACCCGAGCTCTCTACAAAAACCTGCGCAAGCTTTCCAAACGGCACACGCTCTTTGGCCACCAGCACGCCACGGAGTACGGCCACGGCTGGGCGGGCGAGCCCGACCGCTCCGACGTGAAGTCCGTGACGGGCTCGCATCCGGCCGTGATCGGCGTCGATTTCAGCGGCTTTTCAGGGCGCTCGCCGGAGGCCATCCGGCAAGACCGGGAGGCCCTGCGCCAAAACGTAGTAGACACCTACAACCGCGGCGGCGTCACGACCGTAGCCTGGCACTTTCCTAATCCGGTGTCGGGCGGGGGCTTTTACTGGAAAGACTCCGTATCGCTCCCGGCCGTCAGGTACCTCATTCCTGGCGGCCAGGCGCACGAAACCTACAAGGAAATCCTGCGCACCATCGGCGACTGGGCCCACAGCGTGCGGGGGGCCGACGGGCAGCTGGTGCCGGTTATTTTCCGGCCCTACCACGAGTTCGACGGCGGGTGGTTTTGGTGGGGCAAGCCGCATTGTACCCGCGAGGAGTTCATCGCCCTCTGGCGCTTCACCGTGTCGTACCTGCGCGACAGCCTCCAGGTACACAACTTCCTGTATGCTTTCTCACCCGACAATAATTTTCATACGCAGGCGGAATTTCTGGAAAGGTACCCCGGCGACGAATGGGTGGATATGGTAGGCATGGACAACTACGCCGACCTGGGCCGCGACCGCTACGCCGTCGACACCGCCGCTCTGAAGCTCAGGGTAGTGTCGGACTACGCCCGGAAGGCGGGCAAACTCGCCGCTTTTACCGAAACCGGTTTGGAGTCGATCCCCGACAGTACCTGGTGGACGGGTACTTTACTGAAAGCCATGCGGACCCACCGACTGCGGCTGGCCTACGTACTGGTGTGGCGCAACGACATCCGTAGCCCCACGCACTACTACGCGCCCTTCCCCGGCCACCTCAGCGTACCCAACTTTATGAAGTTCTACGACGACCGCTATACGTTGTTTGAAAAAGACCTGAAAAATATCTACGGCAAGAAACGGTAAAAGTACCCGTGGAGGCATGAGCCGGGGTACTTTGTCATTACCGATATATAGCACAGGTACTTTTCAGTAGCTCTTTTTCCGCAGGATGATAACTAAAAGTACCAGGTAGGCAGTCATCAGAATCGACATTCCCAACGCTAGCTTTTCCATACGCACGGCTATTTTTTATTGATTAAAAGGAAGGAGCAGGAAGTACCTGATTACAGGTACCCCCTGCTTTTTTCAAACAACGACCTGTGCCCAGGTACTTAGGCAATTTCGATCACCCGCGCGGGTTTGGGCTTGGCCTCCTCGCGCTTGGGCAGTACTACGTGCAGCACGCCGTCGGCGTAGCGGGCGTCTATTTTTTCGGTATCCACTACCTCGGGCAACGAGAACGAGCGCACAAAGCTTTGGTAGCTAAATTCGCGCCGCGTGTAGTTGGCGTTTTGGTCTTCTTCTTCGCGGCTCTCCTTGCGCTCCGAGGAGATCGAAAGTACCTGGTGGTTTAGTTCAATCTTAAAATCTTCTTTTTTCAGTCCGGGTGCGGCCATCTCCACGGCAAACTGCTCGTCATCCTCCCGGATATTAACGGCCGGCAGGGTGGTGTTGGTGGTAGAGAAGTTACGGCTGGACCATTCAAACAAGTCGTTCGAGATGAGGCGGTCAACGAGGTTGTCAAAAGGGCTGACCGATAGCTTGGGGTTTCTTTTAACAAGTGTCATAATTACCTCTTTTTTAATGTGGTTTATAACTGTTTCTTACGGGTTTTTAACCCTAATTTTTTCCTAAACAATTTTTTTGCCAAGCGGTAGAAAATAAGACAAAATAGCCCTTGAAAGGCTCCAATCCACGATGATCAGGCCCACTCAATGACAAATTGACATTTTTGAAGGTGGTATTTTTGGCAGAATTAGACCCACAGCTTCCGGGGTACCTTACAAGGTACTTTCAGGGCTGGAAGCGTGCCTCTGTGGAAAGCTCAGGTACAGAAAAACCAACGTGAAGACGAGGCTAATCAGGGCGGGAAATACCGAGCCCGGCCCCTGGTAGAGCCCATTGCCCAGCGCCGAGTCGGACGTGCGGAAGTCCAGGTAGGTATAGTACCCATGCACCACAAACAGTAGCCTCGAAAAGGCCCGCTTCTGCCGCAGGCTCTCGGCATAGTAGCCCACGCAACCAATGAGCAGCCCCAGCACGATCATGTGCGTATAAACCCAGGCGATGGCGTCGTAGTAATGGGGCGAAGCCAGGGTAGCTTCGGGTACCTTAAAAGTACCCATGCTTTCCATGAGCCCCTGCGCAAACAAACTACCCGCCAGGAATACGTACAAGGTCCCAACGGTGAGGCAGCAGGCCCGAAAACCCGGCAAAAAACGTCGATAGGTAGCCATACAACCCTAAAGTACTTTGCTCCCTATAACTACTTATAAGCAAATCCATTAGACTACATTCACTTGAAAAAAAATTGTAGAAGTCTGTTCGTTTAATACAAAGCTTTGCGTTTGGTCAGCGGAAATTCAGGGTGCTCGGTGCGCGTACGGGTCATGAATGATTCGATTTTTGCCACAATAGCCGGATGCTTGGCGGACAGATCCGTGGTTTCTCCCTCGTCATCCCGCAGGTTGTAGAGTTCAAAAGGCTTTTCGTAGCGTTTGATTCCTTTCCACGGCCCCATGAGCACCGCCTGGATGGGGCCTTCGCGCTCGTTCACTTCCCAGTAAAAGTACTCGTGCTCGCGCTGCGCTTTCGGCTTGCCGAGCAGCGTTGGCAAGTACGAGATCCCATCAATGGGGGTAGTTGGTTTCACTCCGGCCAGCTCACAGGCCGTAGGCAGGAAGTCCCAAAAAGCGCTGGCGTGATCGGACAAGGCTCCGGCCTTGATGTGGCCGGGCCAGCGGGCCACGAAAGGTACCCTAATGCCCCCTTCGTACAGCTGCAGCTTACCGCCCCGGTACGGCCCGTTGCTATCGAAAAATCCGTTGTCGAAGCCCGGACCGTTGTCACTGGACAAAATAACCAGCGTGTTTTCGTCTATTCCTTGCTTTTTTAATTCGGTCATGATCTGCCCGACGTACCGGTCCAGGCGGGAAACCATGCCCGCATAGGCCAGATTCCCGTCCGGGTCGTGGTGGTAGTGCGCTACCGTCATGGGGCGCTCGGGCCAGCCCAGGTTCAGGTAGGGCTGCTTGGAGTCATCGGGTACGGTTAGCTCGTTGTGCGGTAGGGTAAAAGGCAAGTACAAAAAAAAGGGCGCCGCTTTGTGCGCCTGGATAAAGCCCAAGGCTTCGCTGGTAAAGGAATCATTGGAATAAGTACCTACTTTATGGGCGCAATCATTGCCTGGAAGCAGTACTTTATCGTTATTTTTCCAGAGGTAGGCTGGGTAGTAATGGTGGGCTTCGCGGTGGGTTCTGAAGCCATAAAAGTAGTCGAAGCCCTGAGCCAAGGCATTTCCCGTGGTGCCCCCTTCGTCCAAGCCCCACTTGCCGATAATGCCCGTTTTGTAGCCTGCCCGCTTCAATTCTTCGGCTACCGTGATATCTTCCAGAAGCAGGTCAGCGGGCTTGCCGTTGAGGCTCCACTCTGATAGCTCCCGCACGGTAGCGTGGGCCGTGTGGATGCCCGTCAGCAGCGCAGCCCGTGACGGCCCGCACACAGAACTACCCGCGTAGTGTTGCCGAAAAGACATCCCTTCGGCGGCCAGGCGATCCAGGTGGGGCGTTTTTATTTTGGTCTGCCCGTTAAAACCCACATCGCCATAACCCAAATCATCGGCCAGAATAAAGATGATGTTCGGCTTCTTGGCTGCTACCGGCTCCATTAGTTTCCCCGAAAAACTTAGCAGAAGAGCCATGCTCAGGCCTAGTAGGGATATGACTTTCAGACGTTTCATGCTAGTTGAAATAGTTTTTCTTGGAAGAAGAAGGTACCTTCAGCAAGGGTTTAAGCGCGTGTCCGGCTTCAATGGCCAGGTCGGCTTCAATGATATCTGCTCCGGTCTGGATAATGCCTCGGTAGCCTTGCGTCAGTTCCGCCGCTTTGATTTCCCCTTTACTATATTGGATATCGTAGTTACGCGAACTTCCCACGATACACATCGCTCCTCGCTGGTGTATGGCCCGGAAGAGCTCCGGATCTTTGCCCAGGGTATGGCTCACAAAGACCACCACGTTTTTCCAGGGCACGCCCGTTTGGTCAAACTCCTTTACCTTCTCCATGGTCCCCAGCATCACCTCCATCAAGATATTCTGATTCAACTGGTAGCACTTTTTGGCATCTTCGTGGCTGTAGGCCATCACCACGGCATGGCTTTCGGCCCCGTGCTCTTCGATTTTCCGGACGCGCGCTTCTATTGGTACATCCTTCATGTCCAATACCAAAATGGTTTTTCCCCTGGCCCACTCCAAGGCTTCGTCGAGGGTAGGCATGTGGTAAGGCGTTACATTGCCTTCGGTATCTTTCAGCCTCAGTTTTTTAAGTTCGTCCAGCGTATAGTCCGACACTTTCCCCTGGCCAGTGCTGGTGCGGTTGAGGGTGGGGTCGTGCATAAGCACTATGGCGCTGTCTTTGGTATAGTGTGGATCTACCTCCAAAATAGCATGAACCTGACGGAGAGTATTCTCGAACGTCGGTAGGCAGTTCTCAGGAAATCCTTTCCGGGCCCCACCCCGATGGGCGCTGACAAACGGAATACGATCGGGCGTATAGGCAAAAAAACGCTTTAGATCTGCCGTGTTCTTGACCTGAATGGTATGGAGGTCGGGAGCGGCGTTGAACCCGCAAAAACTACCCAAACCAACGGCCAGGGCTAGTCCAATAATGGAAAGTACATACTTCATAGAATCAGCTAGATTACAGGATTTGAAAAAGGGTAGTGCGCGGGCAAGCCCATGAAAGGGGTGCTTGCCCGCGCGATCGTTGTCCCTTAGTAGCCCGGATTTTGCACGATTTTCGGGTTTTGGTCAATCACCGCCTGCGGGATCGGCATCAGGTAATTCTTCCCTGGGTCAAACTTGATGGTACCTCCACCTACGTTGACGACTTCGTAGGTCAGGGCTCCGTTTACCGTCGTAATTTTCATGCCCCGCAGGGGCTGGCTGAATACCTGCGGCGCCACCCGCCATCGCCACAGGTCTAGCAGCCTTTTTCCTTCAAAAGCCAGCTCAACCCGGCGTTCCCGGCGGATACGCTGACGCATCTGCTCCTGGCTAAGGCCCGCGGGAAGATTGGGCAACCCGGCCCGGGTCCGGATTTTATGGATGGCCTCGTACACCGACGCATCGGGACCGGACAGCTCATTTTTGGCTTCGGCGTAATTCAGAAGTACCTCGGCGTAGCGGAAGATGATCGAATTGGAGCCGCCCGTCAGGTTGTTGAGGTTGTCACGGCTGGGCATGACGGCCGGGTCCAGGAGCTTCTTGAGAAAGTACCCCGTGCGGTTTCTTCCTCCCGCCCCGGATGCGTCGAAGACATTGTTGTTGTTGGCAATACCTAAACGGGTATAAATCACCTGCCCGCCAATCCAGGGGGTACCGTCGTACAGGATTGAGGCGTAAAAACGTTTTTCTCGGTTTTCGTACGGCTTTTTGGGGTCGTACAGCGTAGAGCCTTCGGCGGCGGTTTTGCCGTCCAGAAATTCGTATTCGTCTACAAGATTCTGCGTCGGGTTCACACTACCCCAGCCCAGGCCGTTGCTGAGCATCGTAACGCCCCAATACGTATCGCGGGCGTGTCCTTTGATATTAGGCGCGTATTGAATGTCAAAAATGACCTCTTGGTTGTTCTCATTGGCCGAATAAAACAGCGCGCCATAGTCGGCAAAAAGTGCATAGGTACCCAATTGCATGATCTGTTGGTTGGTCGTCGCGGCATCTCTCCATTTCCCGGCGTAGAGTTCCAGTTCTCCTTTCAGGGCCAGGGCGGCTCCTTTGGTGGCGCGTCCTACGTTGGTGCCCGTCACGGCCGTCGGCAAATCGGCCGCGGCTTTAGCGCATTCCTCCTGGATAAAAGCGACGCATTCTTCGTAGGTACTTCGGGGGTAGTTGATGTCTTCGCCCGAATTGCGGTTTAGTACTTTGGTAATCAAAGGTACCCCGCCGTACCAATTAACGAGGGACGTATAGTAGTAGGCCCGCAGAAAACGCGCCTGGGCCAGCATGTTTTTCTTGGTAGCCTCTTCAAAAGAGGAAGCCGCGATTTTTTCGAGAAACAGATTACACTTCCGGATATTGGCGTACATCCGACTCCAGTGGGGGCCAAAGATCTGGGCGTTGGGACCGTAGGTATTGTTGGCAAAATGCGTGTATGAAAGTACCCCAGCAATGTTGGCATTGACGGCATTGTCTGAATAATTATCCAGCGGATCATTGCTTACTTCGGTGGGTACATTGGTCCATATCGACGACCAGGGCCCCGCATTTAGGGCGTGGTAGATGTCGTTTAGAAACAAGTCGGCATTTTGGGGCGTACTCCATACGGTTTCATCCGTCAGTTGATCCGTCGGGGCTACGTTCACCAGGGCATCGCTGCACGATAAACAGCTCAAAAGTGCTACCAGGGAGATAACTATTTTTTTCATGATTAGTCAGTTTGGGCAAATGTTAGAAACCAATGGTCAAGCCGGCTGTATACACCTTTTGCTGGAAGTAGTACCGCGCCCGGTTGCTGGCTAGTTCCGGATCTAGAAAGGGTACTTTGGAAAAGGTAAGCAGGTTCTGACCTGATACATAGATGCGTACCGTCTGGGCTTTCAGTCGGCCGAGAATCGACGAAGGCAGGCTGTACCCAAAATCGAGCGTTTTCAGCCGCAGGTAGCTTCCGTCTCGCACCCAGAAAGACGACACCTGGCTATTGTTGGTGGTGGGCGAAGGCGTTATGCGTGGGTAACCCGCGTTGGGGTTTTCGGGCGTCCAGTAGTCCAGCTGCTCCCGAAATACCTTGGCCCCGTTAAAAAACGGCAGTTGGGCTTCATTTTCCAGCAAGATGGTACTTGAGGCCGCTCCCTGCCAGAGTAGGTTCAGATCAAAACCCCGCCAGGACAGGTTGGTGGTCAGCCCCAGAATCATCTGTGGCTCCAGCGGCTTGCCGATGAAAACTTCGTCTTGGCTGTCGATTTTGCCGTCGTTGTTGATATCCTCGTACTTAATATCACCGGGTTTCAGGGCACCAAACTGGGTAGCAGCTGCTTTAATCTCTTCCTCCGACTGAAAGTACCCGATAGCCCGGTAGCCAAAACGGGAGTTGTAGGCGCGGTCGGTCCGGCGGCGGTTGGGGTTGTTGAAAGTGGAGGCATTTTCAAACGTCTGTACCAGCTTGTTGGCCGCGTAGGTAAAATTAAAGGTGGCGTCTAGCCGAAGCTCCTTGCCAAGCGTTTGGCGGGTATTGAGCGATAGGTCCACCCCCCGGTTGATCATTTCGCCGGCGTTCACCTGTGATATACCGATGCCGTATTCGACCGGCACCGTCTGGCTGGGCGAAACCAGCATATTGGAGCGCATCTCATTGAAATAATCGGCCTCCAGGTTCAGCCGTCCATTCCACAGGGAAGCTTCAAACCCAACGTCAAATTTATTGGCCGTTTCCCAGGTGATGGCCGGGTTGGCTTCGTTGCGCTCAAAAACGCCCTGCGTTTGGTAAAATTGGGTTCCGCCAAATACGTAGCTGTTGGCCAGTCCGTAGGTACTTAAGTATTGAAAAGCACTACCGGCCAGGTTGCCCGACTTTCCGTACGAAGTCCGAACCTTTAAGTTGTTTACCCAACGTACCCGATCTTTGAAAAACGCTTCTTCCGAAAGCCGCCAGCCGATGGACGCAGCCGGAAAGAAGGCAAATCGTTTGCCCGGCGCGAAGTAGTAATGGCCATCGTAACGCCCCGCCAGCTCGACGAGGTACTTCTCGGCGAAGTTATAGCTGGCCCGGCCGACAAAACCCACCTGCTTGCTGGCACTGGATGAGCCGGCGTTGTCGTAGTTGACTTTATTAGTACTCCCTACCGAAAGCTCATCCAAATAAACGGAATAGTTGAGCCGGGAGGCGGAGAATTGGTTGGACTGCCCGTTACGCTGCTCAAGTACCCCTAACATATTGATGGCGTGTTTACCAAAGGTATTGGTGTAAGTGAGATAGCCCTGGAGGGTTGTTCGGGGGCTCTGGCTGAAGGCTTGTGACAGCTGCGGCGCTCCTACGCCCCCCTTGGTGGGCACAAACTGATCCTGAGCGTTGAGGGCGTAGTAGGTAAAGGGCACTTGCCACGCTTTGTTGAAAGAATAATTCAGGTCATAGGCCGCTACGGCTTTAAGGGCCAGTCCCGGCACAAAGGGTAATTGCTGCTCAACGGCCAGTTGAGTAAACAGCATGTTGCTATTCGTATTGTTATAGCCACTCTCGTAAATGGCGGGTAAAAGCTCATTGCCGGGCAGGCCGTTCTGAAACGACAGCTGATTGGTCAGCAGGGGCGGGTTTTTGGTTACGGACGTGAATATACCCGTCCCGGTAGTAGATCCGGGGTTCTTGGTGGTCTCCAAGGCGCCCTTTACATCCAAAGAGACGGTCGTAGTTGGAGTGGCATTCACATCGACATTCGTGGACAAATTGACGCGCGAAAAGTTAATGGTACGCACGGCACCTTCTTGGTAGAGGTACCTGATAGAGCTAAAGTACCGGATTTTTTCCGAGCCACCCGTTAGCGTCAGATCATGGTTGGTCATGGGCGCGTTGAAGTTTATGACTTCCCGGACCCAATCATGATCGGGATAGTGATCCGGATCGGAGCCGTCGCGGTACTTCTGCAATTGTTCTTCGGTATAGGTCGGCGATAACCCTGCGTTTTGGTTGGCGGTGTTCAGGAGAGACGCAAATTCGTAGGCATTCAGGTAGTCGGGATACCTGGTGGGCCGCTGGATGCCGGTCCAGCCGCTGTAGCTCAGGGATATTTTTCCCGCCTTTCCCCGTTTGGTCGTCACCAGGATAACCCCATTAGCTCCCGCCAACCCGTAAGGAGCTACGGCGGCAGCATCTTTAAGTACCGTAATACTCTCTATTTCGTTGGGGTTCAGTTGGGAAAAAGGCCGTGGGATACCATCCACAATGGTGAGCGCTCCGTTTTGCGACCCCGTAGTACCTAGCCCCCTCACCCGGATGGTTGAGGCATCGCGACCGGGCTCGCCGCTGGCCTGAAACGCCAAAACTCCGGACACGCGCCCGGCTATACTGTTATTGATATTAGCTACCGGGGCCGCTTTTAATTCATCCCCTTTTACCGTAGACACGGCCGCCGTTGTTGAGGTTTTGCGCTGAGTACCGTAGCCTACCACCACTACTTCACTGAGGGCTTTCACTTCGGGCGTGAGGACAATACTCAGGTTTGACCGACTGTCGAGCGCTATTTCCTGCGATTGATACCCCACAAAGCTGAATACCAGTACCTGATCGTTATCATCGATCCGTAGGGTATATTCCCCGTTGCCATCGGTGGTGGTACCCTTGGTGGTACCTTTCACCACCACCGTCACTCCCGGGATCGCCTGCCTATTTTCGGCATCCGTCACCGTACCCGTTATGGTACGGGCGGCGGACTCATAGGCCTTAGCCGCGCTGGGCACGGCCGTTTGGTCAGGGGTGGGTACTTTATCCAACAGGATTTGCTTTCCCCTCACTTCATAAACCACATCGAGCGGCCTCAGAAGGCTCGTCAGTACGTCAGCGAGCGGTTGGTTGCTTACTTTCAAAGATACTTTACGACTGGCAGGAACTACCTGCGGGCTATACATAAACCGCACCTCTACCTGCTTCTCAAGCTGCCGCAATACAGCTTTGACTTCCTGCTCGTTTACTTCCAGAGATACTTTGCGGTGAAGCAAATCCTGGGCAGCCGCATCCCGGGCGTAGGCCATACCGGCCACGGCTGTTAGCAACAGCAATTGAATGAAGCTGACACGCATCATTTGGCAGATTTGAGAGTGAATAAGTATTCCTTTTTTCATACTTTTGGTGGTTTGGTTAGTGTAAACTGGCACAACAATCCCGCCCTCATCAAAATGAGGTATCCAAACTTGGGGCGGGTACTTTCGGAGCCGGTCGTGTTGCATCCACTACCGGCTCTTTTCTACGACATACTACTTACATCCCTTGCTATAAATAACTACTTGTGTTTCAATAATTTCGTAGGAGGAGTGAATACTACGGCAGAGTAAGTCCAGTTTTTCGGCGAACGTTTCACTACCCAGGGTGGCCGTGATCTGGCAGTGCTTCAATACTTGTTCGTCGTACACTAGCTCAATGCCGTAGGCTTGGCTTAAATCCCGGAAAATCTGAGAGGCAGGGGCTTCTACGTAATTAAACTCCGGGGAGTCGTCCATCGGCTGAACAACGACGGGCTCTTCCACAAGCGACTTAGCCAACCGCTGGCCTTCGGTCAACAGCCTCACCTGCTGATTTGGCGTTAAGACAACGCCTTCTTTGTTCGAGGCTTGCTGGCGCAGATCGGCCGTTCGGAATACCGACACTTTGCCGGTTTTGACAATCACCCGGCTCTCCGGCCTCCCTGCATCCGCTTCAATCCAGAAGCTCGTGCCCAGTACCCGGGTTACTAATTTTTCGGTAAGTACCCAAAATGGCTTGGCGGGATTATGTGCCACCTCAAAAAACGCATTTCCCTTCAGGTAAATTCTTCGTTCGGCTTCCCCGAATTCTTTTGGATAATTCACGCTCGCCAGTGGCTCAAGGGTAATCCGGCTCCCATCTGGCAGCTGCACCAGCCTGGCTTTTGGCTCGTTATTGGTGATGGTTATCAGACCCTGGGGCTGAGTAGCGGCCTGAGACGTTGAAGGCTGTGAAGGGCTGCGATTCTCGTACAGAAACCACGCCCAGCTTAAGCCAAGTACCACCATAGCGGCCGCAGCCACGCGGCTCCAGGCCCGAAGTGACATCACCCGGCCCGCTGGGGCTTGTCGTTGCTGGATAAGGCTCCAGGTTTCATCAATGGCCTCATCCATTTCCGCTTTGGAGACCTGCTGATGGGGCATTTCCAGTACCCTGAGCCAGGCCCGAGCCTGATCAACCGTAGCTTGTTTTTCCGGGTTCAACCGCAGCCATTCGTTCCAAAAGTCCTCTGACTGGGGGCTAGGACTTAGAACCCACTCACGAAACCATTCGTCTTTCAGAAATTCTTCTGCGGTATAGAAAGCATAGTTGAACATGAAACGGCGCGCTTTTAATCAGAGATGCAGCCGCGCGTAGGCACATACCCTCTTTTTGAGAAAAATAATGGAAAGAAATCAGGAAAAGAGTTGATCAGCGACCGATAGCCCTAGAAGTATAAAGCTTAAGTCGTGGGGAACGACTTGGCGAAGGCTATACAGCGCCTTCTGGAGCAGATTAGAAACCGATTGGTGGGAGATCCCCATGACCTCCGCGATTTCCTCGCGCGTGAGGTTTTGGTAGTATTTAAGGTAAACAATCTCGCGCTGCCGGCGGGGTAGTTCGTTGAGGTACTCCGCTACCCGCTGGGCCTGGCGGACAATACTCTCCCTTTCAATGAAGAGGAGCTCGGGGGATGATTCAAAATAAAATAACTTTTCGTCGTCTACGGGCTGGTCACTTAGGCGAAGAACCGACGCTTTTGACAGCTTTCGTGCCAGTCGTCGGCGTAGCGAAATGAGCAAATAAGCTTTGACCGAATGGGGTTGTGCTACCTGATGACGTTGGAACCAAAGATCAATAAAAAGCTCCTGAATGCAGTCTTTAATTACTTCTTTGCTTTTGCTGTATTTGCTGCCATAATTTAGTAGCGGTCCGTAAAAACGCTCCATGAGTTTTCGTAAGGCCGTTTCGTCATCAGCCAAAAAAGCCTTCCAGTCCTGATCGTCCCTGTCCATGCATGGGCTATCAATCGGTTTCACATCCGTAGTCGATTTAGATTGAGTGCATAGTTACGCAAACCCTCAGAGACCGTCTAGCTTTCCACTTTAAGACATTGTTAAGGTTGAGTCGAGAGCAAACTTAACTTTTCAAACCCGAAGAACCAATTCGGCACTGCATCGAAAGTAACTTCCTAATAATCAATAAATTTAAGCCATTCATAGGTACTTCAAGTACCTCCACATAACCTAGCCTCCGGGCCGTTGCTGAGGGACTTTGGCTGTCTATTGCAGACACTTCGTGAGGGTTGATTCCTTTAATAAGTACCCTTGCCCCGGCCTCTACTTACCCGCGGTCGCTATCCATCCAGAATACCCGTATCCACACTAGTGGGCGGGGTACCGGTCCAGGTCAGTTCCTTGGTGGGGTCAATGACCAGCCAAAGCAAGCTGCTAAAGGCCAGCAAGGTACCTATGATGTAGAGCGGATAGGTGTAGTCGCCGGTGACGTCCACGATTCTGCCAAAAAATACCGCCAGGAAAAAACCACCCAGCTGCCCGATCATGTTCATGGTACCGGCTACGGTACCCGCGCGGCTCTTGCCAATATCCACGCAGACGGCAAACGATACGGGCAGCGTCAGGTCCTTGAAAAGCATCCCCAACGACAGCAGGTAGGCCGCCGTCACGTTGTCGGTGGTCAGGGCTGAGGTCCACATAACGGCACTCGACAAGCCCATGCCCACCAGCCCCACACTGGCGCGGCCCACGCGCAGGCCGAAACGCTTCACGAGCCAGTCGCTCAGGAAGCCGCCTGCGAAGCAGCCCACCGCCCCCGACAGAAAAGGCAGCGTGGTAAAAAGCTGCATGTCGGCTTCGGAGAAGTGCCGCCCTTCCTGAAGGTAGATGGGCATCCAGCTGTAGAAGAAGTAAGCTCCGTACATGTAGAAATGAAACATGATTACGAGTGCCCAGAGGTTGCGGCTGCGCAGCAGCGCGCCCCAGGCCAGGCTGTGCGCCTGCGGACGAAAGCGGCGGTACTGCTCAATGTATCGGAGCTCTTTCTCGGACACGCCCTTTTTCTCGTTGGGGAAATCCCGAAACCAATAGTACCACACCACGGCCCACACGACCCCCACCAGCCCCATGGTGTAGAACGACGCCCGCCAGCCCAGCGAAGCGGCCAAAGGTACCATCACCAGGGGTGCCACGGCACCGCCCAGGCGCCCGGCGGCCCAGATAAACGCCTGCGCCCGGCCCGTTTCGACCGCCGGAAACCAGCGGGCTATCACGATGGAGCTGTTGGGGTAAGCGCCCGCCTCGCCCATCCCGAACAGGAAGCGTATGACAATGAGCGCGATCAGGCCGGAGGCTACGCCCGTCAGGGCCGTAAAGAGCGACCACCAAAGTACCACCCGGAGCAGTACCCGGCGAGGGCCGACGCGGTCGCCGAGGGCACCGGTAGGTACTTCAAAAAGCGCGTAGGCCAGCGAAAAAGCGCCCAGAATCCAGCCAAACTGCTCGTTGGTGAGGTCGAGGTCGTCTTTCATGCGTTTGCCCACCACCGAGATACACACGCGATCGAGGTAGGTGATCATGGACAACGAAAACAGGAACGTCAGCACACGGTAACGATACAGCATAGGCGGGCAGGGTCGAAGGGTTGGGTAGTAGCAAGCAATGGATCAAGAAAAATAAGCAACATTTTCGCAGCTTACGTACTTTTTGGGGGAAAATCATCCGACCGGCAGGCGAATTGCTATATTTGCAGCCTGATAGAATTGCCTAGCAATCATCCTTTTGTCATTCTCTTTATTTCGAATTCGGTAGTTAATGAAAGTTCTTAAATTTGGCGGCACGTCGGTCGGTACGGTTGATACCATTAAGCAAGTCATATCCATCCTGGAAAACAACCTGGCCCAAGGCGAACGCATGGCGGTTATTTTTTCCGCCATGGGGGGCGTTACCAACCGCCTGATCGAAATTGGCCGGATGGCTTCGGCGGGGCAAGCCGAGTACCTGGAGCTTCTGAAAGCCGTGGAAGAACGCCACTTTGCCACCATCCGCGGCCTCCTGAACGTCAAAAATCAGAGTACTACTTTCGCCGCCGTCAAGGGCCTCTTCAACGAGCTCGAAGACCTGCTGCGGGGTGTTTCGCTGATCCGCGAGCTCACGCCTCGCACCCTGGACCTCATCATGAGCTTCGGCGAACGGCTCTCCACCACCATCATCACCGAAGCCCTCAAGCACCGGGGCATCGCCACCGAATACTGCGACGCCCGCTCCCTGATCCGCACCAACGACCATTTTGGCCTGGCGGAGGTCGATTTTGAAATTACCAACCGGCAGATCCTGGAATACTTTGCCAAGACCTCGGCGCTGCCCTGTGTCACGGGTTTTGTGGCTTCCACCGCCGACGGCATCACCACTACGCTGGGCCGCGGCGGCTCAGACTACACGGCTTCCATCTTCGGCGCGGCGCTGGACGCCGAGGTCATCGAGATCTGGACCGACGTGGATGGCATGATGACCGCCGACCCGCGCAAGGTACCTAACGCCTTCACGATCCCGTCCATCTCCTACGCCGAGGCCATGGAGCTCTCGCACTTCGGGGCCAAGGTCATTTATCCACCCAGCCTGCAGCCCGCTTTTGCCAAGAACATTCTCATCAAGGTACTTAATACCTTCAATACGGCCTTCGAAGGTACCTTGGTACACCGCTCGGCCAACGGCAAAGAGTACGCCATTACGGGTATTTCGTCCATCGACGACGTGGCCCTGGTGAATATTCAGGGAAGTGGCATGATTGGCGTGGCCGGGATTTCGGCCCGGCTTTTCACGGCTCTGTCCGACCACCGCATCAGCGTGATCCTTATTTCGCAGGCCTCCTCGGAGCACTCCATCTGCTTCACCATCGACCCGCGCAACGCCGACCGCGCCCGGGAGGTACTTCAGAAAGCCTTCGAGGCGGAAATCGCCGTGGGGGATATTGACAGCATCAGCATCGAGAAAAACCTCTCCATCATCGCCATCGTGGGCGAAGGCATGAAGAAAAGTACCGGGGTGTCGGGAAAACTGTTTTCGGTATTGGGCAAAAACGGGATCAACGTCATTGCCACGGCCCAGGGCTCTTCGGAGTTGAATATTTCGGTGGTACTTTCCAAAAACGATTTATCCAAAGCCCTCAACGCCATTCACGGGGTATTTTTCCAATCCGAAACCCGTTCGCTCAACCTTTTCATTGTGGGCGTGGGGCTCATTGGGGGTACTTTGCTGGAACAAATCCGGAACCAAACGACCTACCTGCGTGACGAAAAATTTCTGAAACTGAACGTGGCCGGACTCACCAATACCAAAAAAATGTTGCTCGAGCCCGACGGCATTGATCCCACGCGCTGGCGCGACGAGCTCGACGAGCTGGGCGTAAAAACCAGCCTTCCGGCTTTTGTGCAGCGCATCATCGAGCTCAACCTACCCAACAGCGTGTTTGTGGACTGTACGTCCGACAAAGACATTGTATACTACTACGGCGATCTGCTCGACGCCAATATTTCGGTTGTGACGCCCAACAAGGTAGCCAACTCGGGCCGTTATGCCGAGTACCTTCAGCTGCAGCGCATGGCCCTGCACCGGGGCGTCAAGTTCCTGTACGAAACCAACGTGGGAGCCGGGCTGCCCATCATCAATACCATCCAGGGCCTGATGGCCAGTGGGGATAAGTTCCTGAAAATCGAGGCAATCCTGTCGGGTACTTTGTCTTACATCTTCAACACCTTCGGTCCGGGCGTACGCTTCGTGGACGTGGTACGCGAGGCCAAGGCCAAGGGCTACACCGAGCCCGACCCGCGCGACGACCTCAGCGGTACCGACGTGGCCCGCAAGATTCTGATCCTGGCCCGCGAAGTAGGGGTACCTTTGGAGCCGGAAGACATCGCCATTGCCCAACTCTTGCCCGACAACTGCCAGCAGGCCCCCAGTATCGAAGCCTTCTTTGCCGAGCTGGAAGCGTCTAACGACTATTTCGAAAAACTCCTGACCGACGCCCAGGCCCAAGGCGAGGTACTTCGCTACATCGCCACGCTCGAAAACGACCGCGCCACCGTGGAGCTACGTACCGTCGGCCCGCAGCATCCGTTCTACACGCTGTCGGGGAGCGACAACATCGTGTCCTTCACTACGGAGCGTTACAAGGACCGGCCGCTGGTGGTCAAAGGCCCCGGCGCCGGGGCCGAAGTAACGGCCTCGGGCGTATTTGCCGATATTATGAGCATCAGTAGCTATTTGGGGTAAAGTACCTCCTCGTGTAAAAAGCAGAATTGACCAACCATCATGGAGTATATAAAAGCCTTTGCCCCCGCTACCGTAGCCAACGTAGCCTGCGGGTTTGATATATTTGGCTTTGCCGTGGATGAACCCGGCGACGTCGTAGAGCTCCGCCGCCGCGACGAGCCCGGCATTGTCATTACCGACATTACGGGCGACGGCGGGCGGCTGCCCCGCCAGGCCGACCGCAACGCCGTGACCGTCGTGATGCTTCGCCTGCTGGAAAAGCTCGGCCGCTCCGACCTGGGCTGCGAGGTAGTACTGCACAAAAACATGCCGCTGGGCAGTGGCATGGGCTCCAGCGCAGCCAGCGCCGTAGCGGGTGTATTTGCCATCAACGAGCTGCTGGGCCAGCCCCTCAGCCGCGAAGAGCTCCTGCCCTTTGCCATTGAGGGTGAGCGCATTGCCTGCGGCTCAGCCCACGCCGACAACGTAGGCCCGGCGCTGCTGGGCGGCTTCGTGGTGATCCGGAGCTACCAGCCGCTGGACGTGTTCCGGGTACCCGTACCCGCAAGCCTGCACTGCACGCTGGTGAGCCCCGACATCGAGGTGAACACCAAAGATGCCCGCTACATTCTGCGCAACGAGGTTTCGCTCAAAAACGCCATTTCCCAAATGGGCAACGTGGCCGGGCTCATCACCGGGCTCATGAAAGAAGACTTCGGCCTCATTAGCCGCTCCATGGTGGATGTCATCATTGAGCCCGTGCGGGCCATCCTGATCCCCGAATTCAACGAAGTAAAACAGGCGGCCCTGGAAAGCGGGGCGCTGGGATGCAGCATTTCGGGAGCCGGGCCGTCGATGTTTGCCCTCAGCCGCAGCCGCGCCGACGCCGAGCGCGTGGGCCAGGCCATGCAGGAAACCTTTGCCCAGGCGGGTATCACGGGGGTAGTTCACGTATCGGGCATCAACCAGGAAGGACCGAAGGTACTCGAGAAAAAATGATTCGGAGAAAGGCTCCCGCCTGAACTTTCCCCGCCGGGAAAAAGTTATTATTATTGAAACTGATAAACGACTAGTCGTACTGAGAATGGTAACTGTAACGGACAAAGCCAAAGACAAAATCATTCAACTCCGCGCCAAGGAAGGCCGTACCCACGAGAACCACATCCGCGTGGGAGTACTGGGCGGTGGCTGTTCGGGGCTGATGTACAACCTCGAGTTTGACTCGGAAAGTATGCCTACGGACATGATTTTTGAAGATAAAGGAATTAAAATCGTCGTTGATAAAAAGAGTATCCTGTACCTGGCCGGTACGGTACTTGATTTTAGCGACGGGCTCAACGGAAAGGGCTTTCAGTTCGTCAACCCGAATGCATCCCGCACCTGCGGTTGTGGCGAAAGTTTTGCCGTATAGATTTTTCTTGATTAAGTTTGATTTAAAGCGTCGCGAGCTTCCACGCGGCGCTTTTTTATTTAAGCCTAGCCCAAAACTTTCTAAAAGGTAGTTCTTCCTTCCCAAATTTGCCCTTGTTTTGTGGTTATGAAAGCCTGAATTCGGCTTTTTATTTAATAAGCTCTAACTTGTAATAGCATATCCAAACGCAACATTCATGAAGCCTACACTCTTAATCTTAGCCGCCGGCATGGGTAGCCGCTACGGGGGCATCAAGCAGCTCGATCAATTTGGCCCGCAGGGCGAAACCATCATAGATTATTCCCTTTTCGACGCCATCCGGGGTGGTTTTGGTAAGGTCGTGTTCATTGTGCGGGAAGACATCAAAGACGAAGTAGAAGCTACCTTTGCGCCCAAACTACAAGGCAAAATCGAGTACGATTTTGCCATTCAGGGCATCCAGTCCTACGTACCCGAAGACCTGGGCGTAGTGGACCGCGCCAAGCCCTGGGGTACCGGCCACGCCATGCTTTGCGCCCAAGAACACACCCACACGCCCTTCGCGGTCATCAATGCCGACGATTTTTACGGACGCGAATCCTTCGCCACGATGGCGCGCTTTCTGGAGCAGAATACCGACGACACCCAGCACGCCATGATTGCCTACGAACTACGGCGTACCCTCTCGGCCAACGGCACCGTGTCGCGCGGGGTGTGTATCGTCAATGACTCGGGCAATCTGTCGTCGGTGGTAGAGCGGACCAAGATCTTTGAGGATTTGGGAAATATTTATTTTGAAGAAGACGAAATCTTGACCGAGCTTCCGGCCAAAACGCCCGTTTCCATGAACTTCTGGGGTTTCAAGCCTTCGGTGTTTCCCATTACCCAAAGTTTGTTTGAAAGCTACGCCCGCGCTAACCTTACTACTCCCAAGGCGGAGTTTTTCATTCCGCTGGTGGTGACGCACATGATTTTCAAAGACCTGGGCCGTTGCCGGGTATTTGGCAGCGAGTCCGACTGGTTTGGCGTAACCTATCCCGAGGATAAGCCGACCGTGCAGGCGGCGCTACAGGTCTTGCACGAGGCGGGCGAGTACCCCGACCGCCTCTGGGACTAAAAGTAGAAAGTGCCAGGCTAAGGCTTTGACTTAGGTACTTTTCCGAAGTACCCTCTGATGGGACTTCGGAAAAGTACCTAAGGGTCCTCTAAGCCAAGGCACATGAATAAAGATAGCCGAAGGAGCTTTTTCAAAAAGTCAGGCCTCAGCCTGGTTTCCTTTTCGCTTTTAGACCTACGTACCCGTTTTTTTTGGCCCCAGGGCCGTAAGTCGAAGGGAGTACCGGCCGCTATTTATTTCACAACGGGCTGTAAAGTAGCCGAAGTAACCAGCCATAGCGCCGTGCTCTGGACCAGGCTCTGCGCACAGGAGAAGCCCAATCCGATCACCCATAAAAGAGTAGAAACCGTTTTTCGACATCCGATTGATTTCGACGAGCATCAGCCCGTGCAGTACATGGACGGAGCGGTGAAGGGCGTGGCTGGTTGGGTAAGAGCTACCCTCACCGCGCGCGAAAGTACCCTGCGGTCAGATTGGTTCCCGGCCCTACCCGAGCATGATTTCACGGTTCAAATCCCCTTCAGTACCCTTCAGCCCGCCACGACCTACCAGATCAAATGGGAAGCGAAACCGACCGAAGATGGCCTTATTTTTGTCAATACGGGTACCTTTCAAACGGCCCCCGAAGCCCATACCGAAAAAGCCGTGCAACTGGTGACCTCTACCTGCCAGTACTTCTGGAGCTACGATGACGACCAGCGGGGGTTCAAAACCTACGATAGCATGCGCCGCCTGAACCCTGACTTTTTTGTGCATACTGGCGACTACGTTTACTACGACAAGCCCGGCCCCCTGGCCACCACCCCGGAAAAAGCCCGACACCAGTGGCATGCCATGGACTCCTGGCCGTCTTTGGTGGACTTTTATAAAAGTACCCCCGCCTACCTGCTCAAAGACGACCATGATCTTTTGCGGGACGACGCGTACCCCTCGTCTGCGGCCTATGGCGAATTAACCTTTCAGGATGGCTTGAAAATATGGCGGGAAAACGCGCCCCTTCAAGGTACCCCCTATCGTACTTTTCGTTGGGGCCAAGACCTACAACTATGGCTGGTGGAAGGCCGGGAATTTCGCTCGCCGAATACCCTACCCGATAGCCCCGACAAAACCATTTGGGGCTCCGCCCAGAAACAATGGTTTACCCGCTCGGTAGAAGCTTCTGACGCAACCTTCAAAATTCTTTTCTCGCCCACGCCGGTCGTTGGGCCGGACCGGGACAAAAAAACCGACAACCACGCCAATAAAGCCTTTCAGTCGGAAGGTACCTGGCTTCGAAACTACCTATCTCGGCAAAAAAACATGTTTGTCGTCAACGGGGACCGGCACTGGCAGTACGTATCGGTAGATAAACCCACCGGTTTGCTGGAGTTTGGTTCCGGCCCCGTAAGCGATGCGCACGCCCAGGGATGGAATCCGGATGAAGTACGGGAGGAGCACCGCTTTCTGCGCGTAAAAGGTGGCTTCCTGGGTATCCAAGTAGCGCGCGAAGGCCCAAAACCCCGGATTACGTTTACCCACTATGACGTGGATGGAAAGCCGGTACACGAAGAAAGCCGTGTCGCAGAGTAAGCCCTACCCGTTAACAAAGGGCCATTCACCCATTCAAAAGTATTGATTGTATAAACAAGCTATGCCTGCTAAAAAAATCAGACTGACCGCCCCATTTACAACCGGGAGCAAGAGCTTCCGCTGTGTACTGATGCTCCTACTTTGTGGCGCGGCCAGTACTCTTTCCGCCCAGGACAACCTGTTGGTTTTTGATTACTGGAAATACCACGCAGGTACCCCTTCGGTTTCGCTGTATAAACACCTCTACAGCCATGCTTCGGAGCAGCTGGAAGAGCGCCGGGGCGCGGTTGAAAAGCTCCAAACGAAGGCGGATTGGCAACGAAGGCAAGCCTGGGTGAAGGCTCAACTTGCCGAAGCCATGGGGCCTTTTCCTGCCAAAACACCCCTCAACCCCGTGGTCACAGGTACCTTGGATCGCGAAAAATGTACGGTTGAAAAACTGTACTTTGAGTCGCGGCCCGGCTATTTCGTAACCGCAGCGTTGTTTCTGCCCAAAAACCGATCCGGCAAAGTACCCGCTATCCTGTATTGCAGTGGTCATAGTCCCGTGGGGTTCCGGGCCGATGTGTACCAGCATACGATCCTGAACTACGTGGAAAAAGGCTTTATCGTGCTGGCTTTTGATCCCATTGGGCAGGGAGAGCGCCGTGATTACCGAGACGTAGCGGATAAGTCGGCACCTACCAAGGAGCATTCCTACGCCGGGGTGCCCTCCTTTATTGCAGGCTTGCCCCCGCCAACTACTTCGTCTGGGATGGTATTCGGGCCATCGACTACCTGCTCAGCCGACCGGAAGTAGATGGTACGCGGATCGGGGTTACGGGCCGGTCGGGCGGAGGTACCCAAACGGCCTACATAGCCGCTCTGGACGACCGCGTGCTGGCCGCAGCGCCGGAATGCTACATTACTTCGTTTGACAAACTGCTGCAATCGGCCGGCCCTCAGGATGCCGAACAAAATCTGATGCACTTTTTGGCCAAAGGGCTCGACCTGGCCGATTTGATTGAAGTACGGGCTCCGAAACCTACACTGATTGTAAGTACCACCCGGGACATGTTCAGCATACAGGGCGTCAGAGATACGTACCAGGAAGCCCAAAAGGCTTTCCAGGCGCTGGGTAAAACGGAGCAACTCGCCAAGGTCGAAGATGACGCCGCTCATGCCTCTACGCCTAAGAACCGGGAAGCCACCTACGCTTTTTTTCAAAAGTACCTGAATAATCCCGGTAGTTCGGAAGACCAAACTGTGACCATTTTCTCCGAAGAAGACTTGTTCGTTACGCCGGGCGGCGACGTCCAAAAAGACAGAAAAGGAGAGTCGCTGTTCAGCATGAATAAAAAATACGCGGCGGATATGGTGCAAAAAAGAGCGCAGCAATCTACCGACCCGAAAAACATCCGGGCTAAAGCGATATCGTATTCGGGCTATAAGCATCCTACCGCCAGCCCGAGCGTCCTTTTTTCGGGAAAGACGCAGATGGAAACCTATACCATCGAAAAGTACCTCCTGAAAGGTCCCGGTGACTACCACCTGCCCGTCTTGTGGCTAAAACCGGTAAATACCTCGGGAAAAGCCATTCTGTTACTGGATGACCGGGGAAAAGCGCTGGCCCTAAAACAAGGAGAATTGGCGCATCAACTCGTGAGCGCTGGGCATGAGGTGATTGTGCCGGACCTCAGCGGCACGGGAGAGCTGGGCCACGGCTACATGCAGGGCGGCGACTCCGTGATCGAAGGCATTCCCCTGAATCTATGGTATGCCGGGATTTTAACCCATAAAAGCCTCGTAGCCGTACGGGCCGAAGAAATTAGTATGTTGGCCAGCTTTATCAAGAAATCATTTACCGCTCCCAGGCCGCTGGCGGTGGTGGCCGCTGGTACCTTCACCTCAGACCTGCTTCATGCCGCCACGTTTGACAATCCGTTTGACGGGATCGTTTTATTGCGCCCACTGGCCTCGTACCAGTCCATTACGGAAGAAAGGCTCTATAAAGCGAAATTTGCCATGTCGGCCGTGGCGGGTGCTATGCAGGCCTATGATTTGCCGGATTTGGTGGCGGGGTTTCGCCAATCCAAACTGCTACTGGTCAACCCGGTAGACGCCACGGATCAGGAGCTTGGTCAGGAGGTTAGTGGCTCCATTTTTAAAAGTACCCTGAGCAAACAATCCGGGCAACGTTCATTCCTACGAACTTCCGTAAAGCCCGAAGAATATGGCCCTACTATTGGCGATTGGCTGAAATAAGTACCTTCCCTGGTTGGTTATGGCCCGACACGCAGGCTATTCCGGTATACCTATTATAAACCTACTGTGGCCAGGGTATTCTTTTTCGTAGTGCACTAGGTACCTGCTACTGCTCGCCATAGGGCTGCGAGGTTCTTTCAGGCGGTTGAAGTTAAATAGTTGAAAAGTTGAATTTTATTTCCCTATTTTTATACTTTGTGCCTGACTGTGGCGACTAATCTCACGATTATTAATACGATGAAAAAGGTCATTCTGGATGACAACGATTTGGCAGAAGGCATCAGGAAAGGAGATTTGCGGTCTTTCACCAGTTTCTATGAGGCCTATCACCGCTATCTTTTTCACTTTTCTTTAAAATTCCTGAAGTCGTCGGTGCTGGCCGAAGAGGCCGTTCATGACGTTTTTCTTAAAGTATGGGAAAACCGACACACGCTCAATCCAGACCTTTCTTTGAAAGGGTACCTGATCAAAATTTGCAAAAACCATATACTTACCCTGCTCCAAAGAGCCAACCGGGAGCAGACTCTCCAACGGGAAATTTGCCGTTCTTTGGCTACGGAGCATAATGAGACCGAAGATGCCATCTTTGCCGCTGACCTGGAAGTACAGGTGGAACAAATCATCTCCCAACTACCTACTCAGCGCCAAAAGATTTTCCGCATGTACCGCTTTGAGGAAATGAATTTTGATGAAATAGCCAGCCAGTTGGCTATTTCCAAAGGAACCGTGAAAGATCATATGCTCAAGGCCAACCGTTTCATTCGTAAGTACCTTCCTTTGCACAGCGATGTACCGCTGCTCTTGCTCATTTTACTGAGTTAAAAATCTGGCTCACTTCTATTTTTTTGGTCCCAGCTTAGTTTTAGAAAACTTACTGTCAGGCACTTGCAGAAATCTTGAAAATTTCTTGGTAGCGCGAGCATGTCTATTCGTAGATTAAATTGTATTTATAATACAAACAAGGATCCATGAGAGACGAGCTTTACATGCGGGTACTTCTGGCCAGGTACCTTTCGAATAAAAGTACGGAAGTTGAAATAAAGGAGCTGTTTGACTATTTGTCAACCTCGCAGGGGCAGCGTATGCTGGAAGAGGCAACCGACTACGAAGCCCAAAGGATGCAAGAGGTTGACTTTCCGCTGCCCGCCGAAACTTCCCGCCGGATTTTATACCAGCTCCTGGGGAGCGTCGAAAAAACCACTCCGCCCAAGAGCGTTTCTTTGCTTCCTCTACGGCATCGAAAACGCGCCTGGCAAATGGCGGCGGTGTGGGTGGGAATTCTGCTGATGGTCGGCTTAGGGTACTATCAGGTTAGTCGGACCGACCAGCACGTCATAACCACCGAAGCCGGACAGCGCCGAACGGTACTTTTACCGGATGGCTCCCGGGTGATTCTCAATTCCAGCTCAACCCTTACTTACCCTTCTCGCTGGGCAAGCCATAAAGACCGTCGGGTAAAGCTGGAAGGCGAAGCCTTCTTTGACATAGCGCACCATGAAGAGCGGCCTTTCTATGTACACACTTCGCGCCTGGAAATCAAGGTACTTGGAACTGCCTTTAACGTAAAATCGGATAAGAAGAGCCAAACGCACGAAACTACGCTGGTAAGGGGAAAGGTCGTAGTTAGGGACCTGGAGGCACCTGACCAGCCAGAAACCGTGCTCAAACCCAACGAAAGGGCGATTTATAACCAGGAGGCGGTCAAAATCAAGACCCCCGTAGCCCCGTCTGATCAAAACTACTACTGGCAGAAGGCGCACTTAATCTTTGAAGATGAGCCCATCCAGGTTATTGCCGACGAGCTGGAAAAATGGTACAACGTAAGCATTGTAATCGAGGAGGCATCGAAAAACTGTCGGTTTCACCTGAACGTAGAACAAGAAACCTTACCGGAGGTACTTCGATTATTCGAAAACGTCACCGGAGCCAAGACGTCGATCAGCGGCAAAACCGTAACTATAAAAGGAAAACTGTGTGAGTAATACAAACTAAAACGAAGCCTGCCTATTGAACAGAGAAGAATCTAAAAGTTCGAGGTACCCCCAGCGCGTATCCTCCTAAAAAATTCGGATGCTACCCCCATCTCGCCAAAGATTAACAGATAGCATCCGGGTCTAAGCAAATTTGTTGTTTCACTAAA
Organism: Rhabdobacter roseus; assembly: GCF_014202275.1. GTDB lineage: Bacteria > Bacteroidota > Bacteroidia > Cytophagales > Spirosomataceae > Rhabdobacter > Rhabdobacter roseus. The sequence continues at coordinate 370,953 of NZ_JACHGF010000005.1, forward strand.
CCATAACAAAAGTATGAAAAATACTTTATTATCAGTCCTTTGCCTGTTCCAATATGCACGCAAGCTTAAACAGAATACGATCCTTATGCTAGCCTTGATCTTCTTACTGTTGGGTACAATGCAGGTGCAGGGGAATGCATCAGCCAGGGAACCAAAGGTTTCTTTGAATTTCAAGGAAACTACCTTGAAGCAGGTACTTTATGAGATTGAGCGTCAAAGCAAAAAGAGCTTCTTCTATAGTTCAAGCCAGATAGACACCCGTAGAAAAGTTAGCCTGGCGCATAGCGGTACCCTGGAAGCTATTTTACAGGTACTTTTTGACAATACCGATGTTTCCTGGCAAATTGAGGGGAAGCACATTTTGTTGAAGAAAAAAGCGGAGGCCGGAAAGGAAGAAACGTATAACAGGAATCGTTCAGCTGACCCTAGTCCGGAAACTCTCCAGCTCAGGCCGGAGCTTATACTCCGATCCCGCTTGGTTATTGCCGTAAATGGCGTGGTAAGAGACGACACCAATGAGCCATTGCCGGGCGTGAGTATTATCCTGAAAGGTACCCAGAAAGGAACCGTTACGGACCAGGAAGGCAAATTTTCGATGGAGGTACCTTCGGCCGACGCCACTTTGGTCTTTTCTTTTGTGGGGTACCTACCCCGAGAAATCACGGTAGGAAACCAATCGTTTCTAGAGGTTGGCTTACAAACCGACACGAAGGCGCTGTCGGAGGTGATTGTGGTGGGCTACGGAACCGTAAAGAAAGAAAACTTGACCAGCTCTATTTCAAAAATCGGGACAGAAGCCATTGAAGGGCGACCTATTTCCACACTTAGTGAAGCGTTTGCCGGGCAGCTAGCCGGCGTTCGGGCCCAAAGTACCTCCGGGATTCCTGGCCAGGAGCTACAGATTCGGATCCGGGGCGTAAACACCATCAATGGCAACAGCAGCCCCCTGTATGTGATCGACGGGGTACCCCGCGATGACATGAATGACATCAACCCCTCCGACGTAGCTTCCATCCAGATCTTGAAAGACGCTTCAGCCACCGCCATTTACGGGGCACGGGGTGCCAATGGCGTCGTACTCATTGAAACCAAACAAGGCGTCGGCAAACCTACCGTTTCTTTTGACGCTTTTTACGGGGTACAGGACCCGGAAAAGCTGGTGGGTATGATGAACACAAAAGAGTGGCTGGCCTACAACATCTGGGACCGAAACGAAACCTGGCTCCGTCAGGGAGGCTCCATGAAAGATCCCATGTCGGCCCGGCCCGCCAACTTGCAGGTACCCGACCGATGGCTCGATCCCAACATTCAGGGAACGGACTGGCAGCGGGCGATTTTCGCGGTGGCGCCCATCCAGAGCTATCAGGTGTCGGTATCTGGCAAGAATGAACTGGGTAGCGTGTACATGTCAGGCGGGTATTTTGACCAGGATGGGGTTATTCAGAACACCTACTACCGCCGGATGAATTTTAGGTTCAACGGTACCCTGAATGTCAGCAGCCGTCTGAAGCTGGGAATGAATCTTTCGCCTTCTTTCTCCACGCAGGACGATCGCGAAACGCAGGGAAAAGAAACGGTAATTCACCACGCCATGGCCCAATCGCCGCTGGTGGGGCTCAACGAGGCTACCCGCGACTGGGGCTATCCCGTGGGGATTGGCCAGGTATATCCCAACCCGGTAGAAAGGCTTAAATACACCACTGACCGGACTAATAAAAATAAATTCACTTCGGTCGTATGGGGAGAGTACGCACTTCTACCGAGCTTAACCTTCCGCTCCCAGTTTGGTTACAATTACAACCAGGACCTGTACGAATTTTTCCAGCCGGGAAATATCACCTACAACAACGGCTTTGTGACGCTGGGAAACAGTAGCTCCCAAACCCTCCGAGATTGGTCCATTCAGAATACGTTGTCCTACGAAAAGAACTTCGGGGATCATAATTTGAGTTTACTAGCGGGCCAAAGTGCGGAGGACAGATCCTTTTTCCGGATTCAGGCGGTCGCTAACGGATGGCCCAACGAAATCATCGAGACGCTTAACGTAGCCACGACGCCCACCCGGGCCTCCACCGATAAGAACAGTTCGCGTATTTCATCCTTTTTCGGACGGGCAGGGTATAATTTTCGCGAAAAGTACCTGATCAACGCCACCCTCCGCCGCGACGGCTCCTCCCGTTTTGGATCAAACCACAAATGGGGTGTTTTTCCGGCCGTTTCTGCTGGCTGGAAAATCAACGAAGAAGCCTTTTTGCAACACGCAAACTGGCTGTCCTTATTGAAAATACGGGCCGCTTGGGGAACTTCGGGTAATGACCGGATCGGTAACTACGACTACATGTCCAAGCTGGGCATCAGCAATACCAGCTGGGGTGATGCCGTGGTGCCGGGCCTGGTACCTTCCAACATTGAGAACCCAGACCTGAAATGGGAATCGACCACCACGCGGGATTTTGGCTTGGATATTTCGGTTTTTAACAACCGCATCCAGTTCAACTTCGACTACTACATCAACCGTACTAACAATCTGTTGTTTAATCTGCCCATTCCCAATACAACCGGATTTTCCAGCTTCAGAACCAACATCGGCTCCATTCAAAACCGAGGCTGGGAAATTGATCTGACGACCACCAATACTACCGGTGCGCTACGCTGGACTTCGTCCTTGAACCTGTCCACGAATAAAAACAAAGTGCTGGACATGGGGTCGATTACCCAATTTACCAGTACCAACTGGGACGCTCAGTTTATTACGCGGGTAGGTGGGCCGGTGTCCCAATTCTACGCATACCGGACCAACGGAATCCTGACCCGAGCCGACTTTGACGATGCCGGAAAAGCAATTGTGCCCACCTTTCCCGGGCAGGAAATGGGCAATGTGAAGTATGTGGATCAGAACGGAGACGGACGGATCAATGCCAGCGACCTAGTACCTTACGGCAACAACCTGCCCGATATGATTTATGGTTTTACCAACCGTGCTAAGTGGCGAAACTTTGAGCTTAGCGTGCTCATACAGGGCCAGGTAGGTGGCGACGTCCTGTTTCTGGGCCAGCGACAGCTGGACAACGGCAATACCAACGTGAACAATTTTGCCCGCTGGGTTCACGCCTGGAAGCCCGATTATGAAGCCAAGTACGGTCCGGGCGAAAACCCTATTCCTGACTATCTCGGCGTGGATATGTCCTGGGATGGCGAAACGCCTTATACCAAAGGAATGAAGTCAGACAACAACAGCGACTTTCGCATCTATGACGCCACGTTCCTGAGGATCAGAAACATCGCGCTCAACTACACATTGCCGAAGAGCATTGGTGGTAGAAGTTTTTACAAGGGGGCCCGGCTGTATGTTTCGGTAGACAACCTCAAGACCTTTGACAACTACCCCGGCGTAACGCCCGAGACCAACAGCTTTGGAAATGCTACCACCCAGGCGGGCGTTGATTACAGTACCTATCCGCTAGCCAAGAAATACACCGTTGGTATTAACGTAACGTTCTAAAAAGTCAGACATGAAAAAGATCCTATACTCTACCTTGCTGATAGTGAGCGTTTGCCTGTCAGCCTGCGACAAATTTTTGGAGCTTACGCCGGAGTCTGAATACAGTGTGGCGGGGGCGTACAAAACGCAAAATGATTTTCAACAAGCCATTGCGGGTGTATACTCAACTCAACAGGGCCTGTACTCCTCTAACGAATCCTGGTTCCGGAAAATCATCGCCCGAACGGACGAGATCAGCACGGGCCAACTATATCTGGAGGGAATGGACCAGTTTATAGACAATGCCACGCATCCGTGGGTGAACCAATCCTGGAATTCGCATTATAGACTTATCAGCCTTAGTAATCTGATTCTCGATAAAATAGACCAAGGAGAATTTACCGACCCCACGATGCACGACTACATCAAGGGAGAAGCCTACCTGTTCCGGGCTTATTCTTACTGGACGCTCGGATGGATCTTTGGCGGGGTACCTTTGCTGGATAAACCGCTCTCTATCGCCGAAACCAAAAAGGTAAAACGCGCCACGCAGGACGAGACCTTTGCCTTTGCCGTAGAGGACTACAAAAAAGCCATTGCGCTGCTTCCCGCCGAGTGGACTGGCGCCAACAAAGGTAGAGTCACCAAGTACGCCGCCGAAGGGATGCTGGCCCGGCTCCATCTGTTTAAAGCGCAGTTTGCCCTGGCCAAGCCCTTGCTGGCCGATATTATTAGCTCGGATAAATACGCCCTGGAAAGCAACTACCGCAACGTTTTCAACGATGGCTTCGATAACGGCAAAGAGCGGGTCTGGGAAGTACAGTTTACCGGAGGATTAAACGGGGAAGGTCAGACCTTTACAACCGGCCTATTGCCAGAAGGATTTAATGACAAAGCCCTCATGCCTTTCTCGGGTTACTCAACGGCTATGCGGGTGGCACCCAGCCATTACAACAGCTACGAAAAAGGGGACTTGCGGAGAGATCTGTCTATTCTCAAAGGCTGGACCAGCATTACCGGGGTAAAGGATACCGTATCCATGTTTGTTATCAAGTACCATCCGTATACCTACGTACCCAAAACGCAAAGTGACTGGGCCAATAACCTACCTATTCTGCGCTACACGGATGTCAAGATGATGTACGCCGAAGTGCTAAACGAAGAGGGCTATGTGGCCGGTGGAGAGGCTTTTACTATCCTGAACGAAGTCAGAAAACGGGCCGGACTTCCTGCCAAGACGGCTACTGAGCTCCCAACCCAGGTGTCCTTCCGCGAGGCGCTGAGAAAAGAACGGCGGTCTGAATTTGCTTTTGAAGGGCTTAGATGGTTGGATTTGGTAAGATGGAAGATAGCCGAGGAAACCATGAATCAATTTTTAGCCTTGCCTCTGGAAGGGGGTGGAATCTATTCCATGAAGCCTACCAATACCCTTTTCGCGATCCCCTTTGAGGAAATTTCCCGCTATGGGGATGAATCGGTGCTTTGGCAAAATCCGGGCTACTGAAAGCTGGTGAGGGTTTTGGTCAATGACTATGTCTGATTTGACCAAAACCCTTTTTTGATTTTTTATTCCTAAATAAACCTTACGTTCTATGTTGAATAAAATAGTAGCGCTCGCTCTACTGGTACTGGGGACCTCAGGTACTTTACGATCCAATCCGTATAAAGACGATTATATCCAGTATGAAGCCATTCAGCTAACGGCCGCCGAGAAGCAGCTGCTGCGAGAGTCGCTGGATAAGCTCCACGACCGGTACGACCCCAAGGAAAAAATGCTGACCAAAACGCTGACCGGCTGGAACTACCATACCGACGCCGAAAGTGGGGTTTTTCACGAAGTAAGGGCTTCGTTTGGCTACGCCGTGGCCTTGCTTGACCTGGGCGAGAAGCAATACGAACAACGGGCTTTTGACATTATCCGAAAGACCATTTCCCTGCAAGATACCATCAGTACAAACAAAACGGCCGGTATCTGGCCTTACTACCTGGAAGAACCGCTGGCTACCAAAAAATCGCCCGCCGATTGGAATTGGGCCGATTTCAACGGCGTTAGCCTGTTGGATATTTACATGGGCCATCAGGAGAAGCTTCCGGAGGACTTAAAAGCCATAATCCGAACGTCTTTGATCTACGCGGCCCGATCCATCCAGAAGCGAGATGTGCAGCCGGGGTACACCAATATCGCGATTATGGGTACTTACGTGACGTACATGACGTCTCATCTGTTTGACCTGCCCGCCATGAAAGTCTACGCCAAAAACCGGCTGGATCACTTTTATGAGTATACGCTAAAACGTGGGTTTACCGAGTACAATAGCCCCACCTATACGGTGGTAGCCCTGGATGAGCTGGACCGAATGAAAAGGCATATTGTGGAGAAAGACTCCAAGCAGAAAATCGAATCGTTGTATACAACGGCTTGGGAAGTTATAGCCAAACATTATCACAAGCCCTCGGGGCAGTGGGCCGGGCCACACAGCCGGGCGTATAGTTCGTTGCTCATGCCTACGGTAAACGGTATTTTCAAGCAGGCCTCCAACGGCCGGATTGATCTTCCGGGTGCCACGCCGCGCAACGACGTGAAGATTAAACACCAGATCCCGGAGCACTTGATGCCCTATTTTTTGGCCCCCAAGTACCCGCGTACCCAGCAGGATGTCTTGTCTATTGATGATCCAAAAATCATCGGTACTACCTACCTTACGGATCAATACGCTCTGTCCTCAGCGAACCGTTCGAGCCTGTGGAACCAACGTCGACCATTTCTGGCTTACTGGGGTACGCCTGCCCAACCGCACTACCTGCAAGTTCGCTTGCTGCACGATCTTTATGATTTTAGTGCCGCCAGCTTTTACAGCGAACAGAAAGAAAATAACATCCTGGCCGCCATTACTTTTCTGACCAACGGGGGAGACAAGCACATTAGCATTGACAAACTACAAAATGGAAAATTCAAAGCCAAAGACCTGCGCCTGCGGTTTGAATTTGGAAACATAGCGGCCGACCAGCTCAAGGTACCTTCGTCCGAAAACGCCGCCCTGACTTTAACGTTGAACGGATTGCAATTTGATCTGCAGCTATACCATGCGGTTTTTGGCCCGTTAAAAGGTCATTGGGAAAAAGGCGGCGACGAGAAAGCAGCTTGGATTGACTATGTTCTTTACGCTGGCCAGGAAACGGAGCTTGATTTGACGACCCTTGAAGAAGCGGCCTTAGGTTTCACCTTCAGCCTGAAAGGCGCGGGAGAAAAAGCCAAATCGGAGGCCCCGGCCGTTTCAAAACAAGGTGAAGACCTGGAGGCCCGCTGGAAGGGATTGCACGTACGCGTCCCCACAAAACCCATGATTCAGCCTAAAAACCTCTGATTATTCCTACGCTTATGGCCTAACCGCTTTTCGGGGTACCTATGTGCGTAGGTACCCCGAGGTACTTTAGCCGCTGGGAAAACCTAAATTTACCCTTAGCTTAATCAAGCTTGACGCTATTTCCCTCTTTTGTCAATAGCCCTACTTCATCTTTATGCGGTGTTTGTATAAACATTCTTGCTTATAATTGGAATATATTGCAAATTAGGAGCTTACTTAGAAAGGCTGCCCTTTGTTCTGTTTCCGGCACCTCTTACTAGCAAAGGGTACTTTCATGCGCATCCCACGGCTCTTTTTTTACCTGCTTGTCATACTTATCCTGCCCAGTTATTCTGAGGTCCAGAATGGGCTTCAGGAAGGACCTTCCCCGCCCAAATCGCCCGCGGAAGAAGCGAAGACGTTCCGGGTGGAGCCGGGCTTTCAAGTGCAGCTGGTGGCGGCCGAGCCTCTGGTGCAAGATCCGGTGGTCATTACCTTCGACGAGGATGGGCGCCTGTGGGTGGTGGAGATGCGCGGCTTCATGCCCGACATCGACGGCAACGGCGAAGAACAGCCCCTGGGCCGGATCTCGATCCTGGAAGACCTGGATGCCGACGGCACCATGGACAAAAGTACCCTTTACCTCGATAGCCTCATCCTGCCCCGAGCGCTCGGGCTGGTCAAAGGAGGTGCACTCGTAGCCGAAAACCACGCGCTGTGGCTTACCCAGGACCTTGACGGCGACCTAATGGCCGACCGCAAAGTACTGCTCGATGCTACCTACGCCCGCATCGGTAGCCCCGAACATACCGACAACGGACTGCTCAGAAACGTGGACAACTGGTACTACAGCGCCAAGTCCAGGCTCCGCTACCGGCTACAAAACGGGCAATGGGTGCGCGACAGCACCGAAGCGCGCGGCCAGTGGGGCATCAGCCACGACGAGCAAGGACGGCTTTTCTATAACTATAACTGGTCGCAGCTGCACGCCGACCTGGTGCCGCCCAACTACCTTTTCCGCAACAAACACCACCTCCCCTCCACGGGCATCGACCACGGGTTGACCATCGACCGCAAGGTTTTCCCCATCCGGCCCAATCCCGCCGTCAACCGGGGGTACATTCCGGGTACTTTAGATGCCGAAGGCAAGCTCCTGGAGTTCACGGCCGCCTGCTCGCCGCTGGTTTTTCAAAGTACCCTTTTCCCCCAAGCCTACCGGGGCAACGTCTTCGTCTGCGAGCCTGCTGGTAACCTCATCAAACGCAACGTGGTGAAAGAAGTGGGTATTGAGCTGCAAGCCTACGACCCCAATCCCGGCCGGGAGTTTATGGCCTCAACCGACGAGCGTTTTCGGCCCGTCCACACGGCCGTAGGGCCGGACGGGGCCCTCTACGTGGCCGACATGTACCGGGGGCTGATTCAGCACGGCTCCTACGTGACGCCCTACCTGCGCGAGCAGACCCTCCAGAGGCAGCTGGTGTTGCCTATCCAGCGCGGCCGGATCTGGCGCATTGTACCGGAGGGCTGGGTACCTACCAGAGCGCCGCGGCTTTCGCAGGCAAGTACCCCAGCGCTGGTGGAGCGGCTGGCTCACGCCGACGGCTGGCACCGGAACACGGCCCAGCGCCTCCTCGTGGAGCGCAACGACCCGGCTGTGGGGGGTACTTTGCGGAAGGTAGTTCAGAGCGGCTCCTCCGAGCTGGGGCGGTTTCACGCGCTCTGGACGCTCGAAGGCCTGGGATGGCTGGAGCCCGAGCTGCTCTTCGGCCTCCTGACGGACCGCTCGGTTTTGCTCCAAACGACCGCCCTGCGGCTCCTGGAAAACCCGGCTCGTCACGACCCCGCCACGCGAATACGACTGGAAGAAAAAATGCTGACGCTGGCCCAGCGGGCGTCTGCCAGGCAGGCACTACAGCTGGCCCTGAGTGCCCAGGTGCTGAGCCCGGAGGCAGCAACTACGATTTTGATTAAACTAGTGACGGACCACGGCGAACTACCCCTCATCCGTGACGCCGTGCTAAGTAGCCTGGAACACCGGGAGTTTTCTTTATTGCAAACCATATGGACCGCCAAAGCCTGGGAAACCGCTGATCCGGCCAAGGAGATTTTTCTGGAAATGCTCACCGCGGCCATCATGAAAAAGGGCGATAGCCAGGAGCTTCGGGCGTTGCTAGCGCTGCTCACTACACCCGAACCCACCACCGACTGGAAAGAAAAAGTGGTGCTCACGGGCATGGCCATCCAGGCGGGTAACAGCACGGCGATGGGCAAGATAAGCTTGGAAAGCGAACCGTTGCTCTTCAAAAAAAACAATCTACCCCTCGACGGCGGTCGGCTGGAAAGGCTCAAGCGGCTATTTTCCTGGCCGGGCTACTCGCCCGACACCAGCTCCGTGGCGGTGGCTACGCTGAGCCAGGAGGCTCTCCGGCAGTTTGCGCTGGGTCGCCAAAAGTACCTGGTCACCTGCGTGGGCTGCCACGGCTCCGACGGCGCGGGCGTCAGCCGCCTGGGGCCACCGCTCTCGCGCTCCGAATGGGTCCTTGGCGACGACCGCCGTCTTTCGCTGATCGTGCTGCACGGCCTGGAGGGGCCCCTGGAAGTAGCCGGTAAGCAATACGACGCTCCGGAGATCTTGCCCGTGATGCCCGCCCACTCTACCCTCGACGACGCCGGGATTGCCGCCATCCTGACCTACATCCGCAATGAATGGGGCAACCAGGCACCTGCCGTCAGCGGCCGCACGGTGGCTACTACCCGCCACACCACCCAGGGGCGCGTTTACCCATGGAACGCTCCGGAACTCAATAAGCACATGGAAACCTTACCCCTGCCTACCAAACCCTAACGACCTACCTATGAACCCAAACCAAGTACCTCCCGACGCCCCTCAGCCCGACCGACGAGCTTTTCTACGCACGGCGGGGCTGGGCGCGGCGGCCCTTGCCTTGTCTCAGGCGGCGTTTGCATCCCTAGCGCCAGGTACCCCTATGGGCATTGTGGTGCATTCCTACGCACTCCGCTGGAATCCTAAAGTCGAAAGTACCAGGTACCCCGGTTTCCAGAATGCCCTCCAGCTGATGGAGCATTGCCAAAAAATCGGGGCCGGGGGAGTGCAGGTGGGCGTGAGTAACTGGGCCACGGATTTTTCTAAAAAAGTGCGGGACGTCCGCGAAAAGCTCGGCCTGTACCTGGAAGGCAGCATTGGGCTACCCAAGTCGGCCAGCGACCAGGGTACTTTTGAAAAAGAGGTACTGGCGGCCAAAGAAGCCGGAGCTACCGTACTCCGGACCGTCTGCCTCAGCGGGCGGCGCTACGAAAACTTCCGCTCCGAGGCCGACTTCCAGGCCTTCCGGCAAAACGCCCGGCAGTCGCTGCGGCTGGCCGCTCCCATTGTACAAAAACACAAGATGAAGCTGGCCGTCGAAAACCACAAAGACTGGCGGGCCGAGGAGCTCGTGGAGCTCATCAAAGAGCTCAGTAACGAGTGGGTGGGCGTCACGCTCGACTTCGGCAATAACGTTTCGTTGCTCGAAGATCCGGCGGAAGTCATCCGACGCCTGGCTCCCTACGCCTTTTCGACCCACGTCAAAGACATGGGGGTGCAGGAGTACCCGCAGGGTTTTTTACTTTCCGAAGTACCTCTGGGGCAAGGCATCGTGAATTTGAAAGAAGGCGTTGCCCTTTGCCAAAAGTACAATCCAAACATCACTTTTAATTTGGAAATGATCACCCGCGACCCGCTTGAAGTACCCTGCCTGGGCGAAGCCTACTGGGCTACCCTAGGTACCCTCCCGGCCTCCCACCTGGCTAGTACCCTCAGGATGGTGCGCGAGCGGAGCTTTCCCCAAAAACTACCCTCCGTCAGCGGCCTCGATTCTGAGCAACGCCTGGCCTTTGAAGAACAAAATATTCTATCTTGCCTGGCCTTTAGCAAAAGTACCCTGCGTTTGGGTACCTAGCCTTTTTCCAATCCTACTTTTATAGAAGAACAACCAACCATGAGTATTCCTTCTTCCCTGGCGGCGCTGCCCGGCATCAAGCTTTTTGACCTAACCGGCCGCACGGCCATTATTACCGGAGGCTCCAAAGGCCTCGGACTGGCTATGGCCGCCGGACTGGCCTCGGCCGGGGCCAACCTCATGCTCGTCAACCGCAACGGGGCCGAAGGTACCCTGGCCGCGCAGGAACTGGCCGCGGAGTACGGTGTAAGGACCGTCGCCTTTGCCGCCGACGTATGTGATCAGCAACAAACCGAAACCATGGCCCAAATCGCGATGGATACCTTCGGCCGGATTGACATCCTTATCAACAGCGCCGGGATCAACATCCGGGGGGCCATCGACGAGCTCAGTCCCGACGATTTCAAGAAAGTGATGGATGTGAACGTCAATGGTACCTGGCTGTGTAGCCGGGCCGTAACGCCCTACATGAAGCAGGCCAACAAGGGGAGCATCATCAACCTGGCCAGTACCCTGGGCCTGGTGGGCCTCGCCAACCGCACGCCCTACGCGTCCAGCAAGGGCGCCGTGGTGCAGATGACCCGCGCGCTGGCGCTGGAGCTGGCTCCCTTTAACATCACCGTCAACGCCATTTGTCCGGGGCCTTTCCTGACCGAGATGAACCTCCCCATTGCCGACACCGAAGAGGGGCTGAAATTTGTGGTAGGAGCCACCGCGCTGGGCCGGTGGGGACACCTCAAAGAAATCCAGGGCGCGGCTCTTTTCCTGGCCAGCGACGCCGGCACCTACATGGTGGGCTCCATGCTCACCGTCGACGGCGGCTGGACGGCCCGCTAGCCAGTAGGTACTTTGCCGCGTTTTTTACACGAAAAGCGTGATCAGGTAGATCGTCACGATGGCCGTCAGGGACATGATCAGCGTACCGAGGCTGTGCGACTGGTTGCCCTGCTTGATGGTGAGGCCCGACAGCTGCGTGACGGCCCAAAAGAAGCTGTCGTTGGCGTGCGAAATAGCAATGGCCCCCGCGCCGGTAGCCAGTACCGCAAAGACCCGCATGGTTTCGGAGTCCAGCCCCAGTACGCCCAGCAGGGGCGCAATGATGGAGGCCGTGGTGATCATGGCTACGGTGGAAGAGCCCTGGGCGGTTTTCAGCGAAAAGGCAATCAGGAAGGGCAGAAAAATTCCCCAATTGGCGTTGCTCATGCTGGAGCTCACCAGGTCGCCAATCCCGGAATTTTGGAGCATTTTTCCAAATACGCCCCCCGCCCCGGTGATCAAAATGACGGGCGCGGCGATTTGGATGGCTTCGCCCAACCAGCCGGTGGCCGACAGCAGCTTGCGGTCCAGCTTGGCCGGAAGCGTAAAGGACAAAAAAGCACCAATCAGGAGCGCAATCACCGGGCTACCGATGAAGAGAATCACCGTAATGAACCGGCCGTCGCCCAGGGGCTGCGTGGGGTACTTGGCAATGGAAGCCAGGATAATCAGCAGCAAAGGTACCAGAATGGGCAAGAAGGCGGAAAAAGCGGAGGGATACTGGCGCTGGTCTTTTTCTACTTCCACAGTGGCCATCTTGGGTTGCAGGGGGATGTTTGCCACAAATTTTTTCACAAAAAAATAGCTGGGGATCAGCGTGATAAAACTCACGATAAGCCCCCAGAAAATGATCATCCCCAGGTCGGCCTCCAGGATGCCAGCCGTGGCAATGGGCCCCGGCGTGGGCGGCACCAGCGAGTGACTGGCCGTAGCGCCCAGGGCCACGGCGATGGTGGTGGCGGCGTAAGGTACCTTGCCTTTCAGCGACAGCGACTTGCTGATGGGATTCATCATGATGAAGGTACTGTCGCCAAACACCGGGATCGAGAGGATGTAGCCGCAAATCATCATGGCTACCGTCACCGACTTTTTCCCGATCCAGGAAAGTACCTTTTCGGCAATGACGAGCGCGCCGCCGGTTTTTTCCAGGAAAGTACCCAGGATCACCCCCAGCAAAATGAGCAGCCCAATACTTCCCAGTATCCCCCCGAAACCGTCCGAGATCGACTTCAGGATCAGGTCGGTGGACATGCCCGAAAGCAATCCGTACAGGATGGCCCCCACAAACAGGGCCAGAAAAGGGTGGATTTCAAACTTGACAATGGCAATCAGGATGACCGCCAGGGCAAACAGAATAGTCAGGAGGGTTAGCATGTTGGGTTTGGTAGCTGAGGTACTAGGTTTGGGTAGTTTAAAAAATAAAATTTCACTTCAAAAAATGCACAGGGGCAGGATTAAAAACAGGATCGCTAGGGTACTTCGACGTCTTTTTGAGCTCGGGTTTTTCCCAGCCAAATGCGGCTGCTCTTGCCCTGCCAAACATCCTTTTTCGCCACCTGATAGGTAAGCCCCGGAAAGGTAAAGTCGGCGTTGTATTTTCCGGCGGGCACCGCGTCAAAAGCATCGTACGTAAGCGTGATCAACCTGCTTTCCTTACTTTTAAGTACCGACAGCCATTCCCGCTTCCAGCCATTCCAGGGCTCCGGCTTTTCGACGGCCAGGTGGTGCGTGTAGGGCTTTTGATGAGTACCTCGGAACGATAGCCCGTTGGTAAAATAGTGAAACAGCGCCGTACCCATTTTATCCGGGTCCAAATGGTAGAGATCTTCCTCGTCGCGGTTGGTCAGTCGTAGCTCCAGGGTCACTTTTCCCGAACCCGCCACTTGCACCGAAACTACCTCACAGGCCAGGCCCTGGCGGTACTGCCCCGCTTGCCGCAAGGCGTCCATGATCCGGGGGTCGCTTCGGGGGTCGGAAGTACCTGGCACATTGGGACCAATAAAATCATTGGGATTAATAAAATCAATCGACAGCAGGTACTCGTTGTAAAAAGTAGGCTTGGTATAAATCACCGGCCCTTTGGGTAAGTAAGAAGAATACCCCGACAGAATCGTCCCGGCATAGATTTCCCGGCCGCGGGCATAGACCGCAAACTGACCCTGATCGGCTTCTTTGAGTACCGTCCGGTCGTTTTTGAGATAAACCAAGTGGCTGGAAAAATCATAGAACTCAACGTCACTGGTTGTGATAACCATCGAATCATTGATCTTAATCCCAAACCCAGCCTCCGAATCTGGACCGTTAGGTGTACAACCCAGCAGGAATAGCAGGCCGCCCAGAAGAAAGTACCTGGCGAATGTCTTCATGACCTTGGCATTTTTAAAATACACATTTTCAGAAATGATTTCTAACGAAGATTGTATACGTTTACAAGGCCGGGGCGTTGGGTTCAGGTTGCTATTTTTGGTGCTTCAGTACCCAAAAGCAGCAGGTACCCTATAATATACCCATTTCTTCTAGCCAAAGTACCTTGATCCTTTTTTACCCAATAGCTGCAAGCCCGGTGCAAGCTCAGGTACCTTGGTATGCTTTTCTAGGAGAAGAAATTTGGGACACGGCATACGATTGGGGTCCATAACGCCCTTCAGCAACCTGCCCTTGCTGGTTCAAGTTGTCAAGCTTTTGCCAGGAAAAAATAGAAAAAAATGGTATTTTTGAGAAAAAAGGAAAATGAAGATTTACCGGTATAAAACGAAGATTTCCGAAAGCGGCTCCATTCAGCTTCCGCTTAATCCAGCTCTTTATGACCAAGAAGTAGAAATACTCATTTTGCCCAAATCTCTAGAAAAAGAGCAAAAGTTAAAAGCCATTGACTTCATAACCAAGTGGGCCGGTTTTTTGAAAAGTACCCCTACCGATAGCACCAAGTATGATTACCTTATGGAAAAATACAAATGAAAAGGGTTCTTTTCGATACTAATATCATACTTGACATTGCCCTGGAACGTGCGCCTCACTTTGAAGATGCTTTTGAATTGTTTGCTCTGATAGATCAACAGTTACTAGTTGGGCACATTACGGCATCTACTGTTACTGATATTTACTACATCGCGAAAAAAGAAAAAGGGCACCAGGTAGCCGTTGACTTTTTGGAAGGTTTGGTCAGCCTTGTTGAGGTGATTGGAATTGATAAAGACATTATTTTGCAAGCTTTGGCCGCCGAAATGAAAGATTTTGAAGATGCCGTTCAAGCTTCCGCAGCCGAAGTAAATGACATTGAATTCATTATTACCCGAAACAAAAGCGATTTTACGAATACCTCCGTCCAAATTGCTACGCCTAAAGAATTTTTAAGCTACCCTAGATGATAGCCACTGGGCATTGGTTTGTAATGCTGACCTAAAGACACTTTGCTTCCTGCCGCTATTCATAGGTCTACACCCCCAAGTACCCCTTTTCATGACTACGCTTCAACTACCCACTCCACCGCTGTTCAGCTTTCAGGAGTGCCTCTGGTTTCTGGACCGCAACTACGACGACATCATGCACCGCGTAGCGCCCGAGGTACTTTTGAAGCCTTTTCGGGTGGCAGGAGAAGCCGTGCTGGTGGAAGTGACGGAGCAGACGGGGTACCTGCAACTGCGGGTACTGCAAGGTACTTTGACCGACGAGGCAGAGCTGCTCCGCCAGGTCACCGAGCTCTTCGACCTCACCACCGACCTGGCGCCTTTTTACAAGTACCTCCGCGCCGACCCTGAGCTGGCCTTTATGGCCGAGCAGTACCACGGGCTGCGGCTGGTGGGCATCCCTGACCTCTTCGAGGCGCTGTGCTGGAGTATCATCGGGCAGCAGATCAACCTTACGTTTGCCTACCGGCTCAAGCGCCGCCTCGTCGAAGCCTACGGGGAGCCGATCCGGTACCAGGACGAAACCTTCTACCTTTTCCCGACACCCGCTCAGCTGGCGGCCCTAACGCCCGAAGCGCTGCGCGCGCTGCAATTCTCGACCCGCAAGGCCGAGTACCTCATTGGGGTGGCACGGGCTTTTACCGAAGGTACTTTGTCCAAAGAAATCCTGCAAGCGCTGCCGACGACCGAAGCCATGCTCGGGGCGCTGGTGGCGCACAAGGGCATCGGCCAGTGGACTGCCAACTACGCCCTCATGAAATCGCTCAAGGTACCTACCTGCATCCCCTACGGCGACGTGGGCCTCTACAACGCCCTGCGGGCCGTGAAAGGACTGCCGCGCCGCCCCAGCCGCCCGGAGCTGGACGCGGTCTTTGAGCCCTTTCGGGGCTGGGAAGGGTACCTGACGTTTTACCTCTGGCGCACGCTGGCTAGCCCGGTGCTGAAGTACCCCTAAAGTACCTATCTACTTCGGCAGCGCCTCCATCATGCGCTCGGCCACAAACTTGTTACCCGCTTCGGTCAGGTGCACGCGGTCGGTGGTAAGGATGCCCTTTTCGTCGTTATTGGCGTTATTTTGCTCCAGGTACTTTTGGAAATCCTTGCGCAGGTCCACCAGGGGTAGGTTGTGCTTGGCGGCCAGCTCCCGGATAAACTGCGCGTAGCGGTTCAGGTCGCCGTCCTGCTCGTTGGAGTAGTCGGTTTTTTCGCCAATCACCGAGGGCGTACACAAGATCACTTTGGCGTTCTGAGCCTGGAGTTTTTTGATGATGGCTTCGTAGAATTTCACGTACTTATCCGGGTCGGTGCCGGTGCCGTGGGTACGCTTGTGCCACACGTCGTTGATCCCCACGTAGATGTACACTACGTCGGGCTGCTTGGCCAGTACGTCTTCCTCCATGCGCAGGTACAGATCGTACACTTTATTGCCGCCAATGCCCGCGCCCAGGAGCTCGTAGCGGCTGCCCAGGCCCTTGGCCTTGAGCATGTCGCGCAGCTGCGTAATGTAGCCCGTCGGGTTGACGCCCGCCTGGGTAATGGAGTCACCGAAGAAAATAACGCGCAGGGGCTTGTCCTGCTGCATGGCCAGAAACGGCAGCGAAAGGAAGGTAATGCGAAGGAATTGAAAAAAAGAACGCATGGGTTTACGAAAAAAAAATGAAGTACTGTATTGGCTCAGAAAAGTACGCAAAGTACCCAAACTAATCACCTGGCCCGATTATTCTTCAAACCAGCGCCGAAAAAAAGGCGCTTTTTCTTTACTGACCGTGATGGCCTCGCCAGCGGCGGCGGGCACGAGCAGCTCCAGCCGCCCCGAATAGTGCGTACGGTAGCCTTCCAGCGCCTCTTTGCGCACCGTGTGCTGCCGACTGGCCCGAAAGAAGTCGGCGGGGTCGAGCAGGTCGTCTAGCTCGTCCAGCGAGGGGTAGTCGGTAATGAGCCGCTCGCCTTCGGTCGTGACCAGCCAGATCACTTCGTCGCGCACAAACAAAGCCACGCGCTCAGTGGGTACGGCCACGATGGTGCGGTGGTGGTGCGCCAGAAAACGACGCTTGTAGACCCGGGCCGGGCGCTTCTCGAGCTGCTCCAGCAAGGTACTGAGCTGAGCTGGGTAGTGCAGCGGGGTACTTTCGCGCAAGCGGTGGAACTTCTCAAAAGCGCAGCGCAGCTCCTCTTCGCCGATGGGCTTGAGCAGGTAGTCCACGCTGTTGAGCTTAAAAGCCCGGATGGCGTAGGCGTCGTAGGCGGTGGTGAAAATAAGGGGGCAGTCGGTAGGTACCTGCCGAAAAATATCGAAGCTAACGCCGTCGGACAGCTGGATGTCGGCCAGGATGAGGTCGGGCTGGGGGTGCTCGGCAAACCATTGCAACGCCTGGCTGATGCTCTCGAGCGGCCCTTCCAGCACGGCCTCGGGCTCGATGTGGCGGACTTCTTTGACCAGCGAGCGGGCAATCAGCGGTTCGTCTTCCAGGATTAAGATGCGCATAGCAGAGGGTACTTTATCTTTTCAAAGACTACTTTCTACCAAATCTCCCCTTACGATTGCGCTTTAAAAGCTATTCAGAAGTAGCTTTTCTCCCGCCAAACTACCCGTTAAATTACACCTACTTCCTATAAATAAAGGTTATTGTCGACCTATCAGCATATCATCCCCTTGAAGCAAAATCTTAGGTAGCAGAAGTGGGTCTATCTCATTTACTCAGCTAATTTCTGAAAGTGAGCCAGCGCGGCTGCCGTATTGATTTATGAGACGACAATTTGAAATGGTTTCTTGAAGGTCTGGTTCAGCCCTTTGGTCGTCAGGCTGAGCCCAGCAAAACGGACGTTTTGAGAAACCGCTATACACCTTATCGCTTACCCTCTTTACTTTTAAAGTCCGTGATGGTCTTTCCGTCATACCGATACACTGCACCTACAGATCCAAACCAAATACTTCCATCGTTAGCTTCTAAAAGTGCCAAAAAAGCTGGTGGTCCTGACATGATTTCGGTTACAGTTGGCATTTCATCGTACAGCGACTTTGCATCATAACGGGAAAGTGCCCAAACCTCCCCATAAGGAGGGCTCACACAACCAGTAGTCCAGATGTTTCCTTTCTTATCTTCGATTATAGCATAAACACCCCTCTGCGACACCTTAGTAAAGGTACTGCCGTCATAGCGCCAAAGACCATCGGCTCCAAGCCAAATATTGCCTTTTCTATCTTCGATTATCGAAAAAACGTTGTGAAAGGCTTTACCGTCTTTATTTCTGAAAACGGTAAATGTTTTTCCATCATAGAAGAAGGCATCACCCCTTGTACCAAACCATAATTTCCCAGTTTTGTCTTCCATGATAGTAGTAATATCATCATTAGGAAGTCCTTCTTTAGTTGTAAAATTTCGAAAAGATTCCCCATCGTAACGGCTTACGCCACCTCCAGTGCCGAACCAAATAACGCCGGCTTTATCTTCATAAATAAACATAACCTGATTACTGGCAAGTCCCTCCCTGGTTGTGAAATGTTGGAAGGTTTTGCCATTGTAATAATAAACACCAGAATCTCTGGAAGCGAACCAAAGATTTCCTTTTCGATCTTCCAGCACATCCCAGTAAATGAGCGGATCTATTTTACCATATGTGAGATTAGTAAACGATTTTCCATCATAGCGAAAAACACCACCTCCTGTGCCAGCAATCAAAATGTCTCCGTTTCTGGCTTGCTTTATATTCCGAACCTGACCCATAGGCACCTTGGAGGTAGCCGCCTCTTTAAGTTGAGACTCGGAGTAGCCATTGTGTGCTTTACTGAAATTATCTTGTGTTACGTTTGTTTGGTTTTGCCCATAGGAGGGGTGAAAAACAACCATCAAGAATAAAGCATATACGTGTATGTACTTCATCATTTCTTTTAATTACTTAAAAATTTCAATTCACCTTATTTTTTGCTGCGATCTTCATCGAGTTCAATAGCATCTGAAACAGTGTGATCCGCTAATTCGCCTCAAATAGCTATTATTTTTCAACGAGATCACAATCCGTAACCAAGCCGTCGGAGGTCAGATGGACGAGTATATAGGTGTCCGGCTGATTGGACTTCAATTGGTACGTTACTATTTCGCTTACCTCGCTATCATGGCGTTGAATTCCCCGGCCTGCCACGTTTTCGGAATGAATAAAAGTTAAGGATTTCAACGTTTCCGGCTCGCGCATTCCTCCTGCAAAATCGCGTTTGGCTCCCAACGTGAGGCCTGATGCTTCTTCTAATAGTTTACCCCCTTTTACCATAGCCTGCA
The DNA here is from genome assembly GCF_014202275.1 of Rhabdobacter roseus. Lineage (GTDB taxonomy): Bacteria > Bacteroidota > Bacteroidia > Cytophagales > Spirosomataceae > Rhabdobacter > Rhabdobacter roseus. Next base: position 390,234 of record NZ_JACHGF010000005.1, read on the forward strand.
AAGCCGCCATGATTTTGGGTGTACGTGACGGATCAGGATCGGCATTGGTTTTCTGGGCATCGGCGAGCGGCCCGATACGTGGTACTTTCCGCTGATAGCCTTGATCATTGTCTTCAAGCGTGAAGCCGGTCACATTTCCATTGGCGTCGGGATTGAAGATCACAGAAACATTCCGGTCAGTCGATGTAAACTTATTATGAGCGACGGGCACAAATTCTTCGTCAATAAACCCATCTTCCAAGGTAAAAATCCGCTGATTATCAGCCTCAAAAGTAATAATTCGATTATTAAATAGTTCATATCGACCTTCGAAAGCCGTTAGAGTTTTGGGATCCACATCTACTGCGGCCGGTTTAGTCTTTACGGGAAATCCATCCCAGTGGTAGTAGTCCGCGATAAAATCAACAATCCTGCCCATCATATGCGAGTTATCATTCGCATTGATCATGATCACAATGCCTTGTCCTTTGTCCACACTCGCGGTCAATAACGCATCAAAGCCCTCGTCGCGCCCATTGTGACCGAAGCGGAGCGTCGTACTGTCACCCTGCAAAAAAACACCAAGTCCATCCCTGTTTTTCTGATCTGTCAACATTTGTCGGGTCATGGACTGGGATAATACACTCCCTGATTTTCCAGCATAAGCATTCTGAATGCCAATAGCGAATCGAGCCAGATCGGACGGCGTAGTCCACAATCCCGCGGCGGCCATCTCAGGATAAATGTGCCAGCGACCTTCCACTAAACTTCGATTGTTGTAGTGACCAGTTGCCGTCAATTTTGCCAGTTCCGGAGGTAAAGGTTGTTGGTAGGTACTATTGTTCATACCAAGTGGCGAAAGCACCTTATTTTTCATGAATTCCGGAAAAGCAGCGCCCGTCACATCCACCATCAGTTGCTGCATGACGGTATAACCGCCACCTGAATACCTCCAGCGGGAGCCCGGAACGAAGTCTACGCGAACCGGTGGTGTATTGGCTGGGGCTGTCCCATCCAGAATCTGAACTACCGAAGGGATCTTCGCGCCCACCGTGTACCCCGGGAATCCGTGCACGGTAAGACCGGTGGTATGACTGAGTATCCCGCGCAGTGTAACCTTTTTGTCATTTGTAAATTCATTATCAGGCACTTTCCAACTTTTAAGTTTTACGTTCACATGCTCATCCAGCAAAAGTTTATTCTGTTCAACAAGATACAGAGCGCCCATAGCCGCAACCGATTTGCTCACCGAGCCTGCCTGAAACAGAGTGTTCGTCGTGACGGGCACCTTTCCATCCTTATCAATAAATCCGTATGACTGAGCCTTCAGGATTTTTCCGTCCTGAATGATCGCGAGGGACAAACCGGGAATACCCCGCTTCTGCATTTGGCTCCGGATAAAATCGTCCAGATCATCCGCGTGGACGTGAAATACAATGAATAGAAAGGAAAGAATCAGAAAGAGGCGTTGGTTTTTCATGGGATGGTTTGGTCAGAATGGATTTCAGTCACTAAGGTGGGTCGCCACTAAGGTGGACCGCAAAGCTAAACGCTTCTATTCGGTCGTCCGTTAATGACCGGTAAAAGAAGGTTAACGAAATGTAAAAGTTGCCGCTTCGGCAGTCCGATTTTATGGACTGCTATGGATTTTCGTCCCTGAGAAGTTGGATATACTATACAAAAATTTGCCTATACAAGTGTCTTACAAAAACGCTCGATTTTTGCGACGAAAGTATTGCACTAGTCGTCGGTGTCCACAAACAGACGGTCGTCTGTTTGTCTTTGTGGGTCTTGGCATCCAAATTACAGCTTAATACATATGCTTGATAATACGTTGAACTTTATCGGGCGTTGAGTAGCGCTCATCAAGGAATTTGCTAAGATCACTAGATTACAGTCGAACTACCCTTTTTCCGCAACCAGCGGTCGCTGAAGATTAACTCTTTTTCTCAAAAAGGTCCCTTATCCGTATTCCGGGTAGCCCGGCGGGTGGTGCCTGGCATTTCGCCGTATTGGGTCGGCACGTTGAGTTTTTCACCCGTAAACCAATCGAATCGGCTGGGCGTGAGGTTCTGGGGCAGGGTGTCGTCGGTGTCGTTGCTCCACTGTTTCAGGACCAGTCGCAGCTTTTGCAGCTCCTGGGTGTACTTGGGGTCCTTGATCAGGTTGGTGAGCTGCAGGGGGTCGGCGCGGCAGTCATAGAGCTCCTCCACGGGCCGGGGACTCATGAATTGCTCTTTCTGAAGTACCTCCAAAGTACCCTCCTCGTAGGCCCGCACCAGCTCCTGGAAGCTGGCCGAGTGGTGTACATCCGCCGCCGACGACAGGGGGAATTGCGGCCGGGCGTTGGTGATGTAGAGCCAATCTTTGGTACGTACCATCCGCTCGTAGGCCTCGTAGTCGTGCCAATTGTGCTCGGCAAAAACGTACTGCCGGAAGGTACTTTGGGGCTGCTGAAGCACCTTGGTAAAGCTACGGCCCTGGAAGTGCGCCGCGGGCGTAACGCCCGCCAGCTCCAGGATGGTAGGTGCCAGGTCGATGACGCTGATGAGGCTTTCCGAAACCACGTTTTTGGCCGACGTCCCGGCGGGCCAGCGCAGTACGAAGGGCGTTTTGATGCCTTCGTCGTAGAGGCGGGTTTTGGTGCGGGGGAAGGGCCGCCCGTTGTCGGCCATGACCAGCAGCAGCGTATTATCCAGCACGCCCTGTTTTTCCAGCTCTTCTACTACTTTGCCCACGTAAGCGTCGAAGCGGCTAATTTCGTCGTAGTACCTGGCTAGGTCTTCGCGCGTGGCGGGCTTGTTGAGCAGGTAAGGCGGGGGCACTACGCCCGAAGCAGGATTGGTACCGCTGTACTCGTTCTCGCCCCACTCGCGGTGGGCGTCCAGCGCCGCCAGCCACGTAAAAAAGGGCTTGTCACGCGGGCGGTTCTGGAGCGCATCCAGCCATAAGGCCTCGCCACCGTCGCCGATGTTTTTTTGCTGCACCAGGTCAAAATCCGGCTCGGCGTTGGGGCCCAGGTGCCATTTCCCCGACGACACGCAGTGGTACCCCGCCTGGCGCAGGTACCTGGGGAAGGTAGCCACCTCGGCGGGTAGCGGCGTGTGCAGCTCGGCGGCGCCGGTGTTGTGTGGGTAGCGGCCCGACAAGATACTGGCCCGGCTGGGACTGCACGAACTGGCCGTTAGGAAAACATTCGTAAAGCGCACGCCCTCAGCGGCCAGACGGTCGATGTGGGGCGTCTTGACGGCCCCGTTGCCGTAGCAGCCCAGGTCGTTCCAGCTCACGTCGTCGGCAATAAAAATGACGACGTTGGGCGGCGGGGTACTTTGCCCCAGCGCCCAGGTACCTGCCAGCCAACCTATCAGAAACAGTAATGCGTTTTTCATGCTTATTATTAAAAGATTCATTCTCTTACTCCTCTATACGTCAGGGGTACCTTGAGATACGCAGCAAAAGGTCATTTTGCTACGTCGAAAAGCGATTTTTACAAAAAAGTACTTCCCAAAACTACCTACTTGATCCACTCCACGATGGGGGCCTCCACCGAGTAGCGTAGCCAAAAAGCGCGCCCCGGCGTCATAGACTCGGCCAGGTGCCGCGGTAGCCGCAGGTTGTGGATGGCACCTTGCATCAGCGCCTGCACCAGCGCGTGGTCGGCTTCTACCCGGCACGCAAGTACCTCTCCGTACAGTCCGGGGCCTTCTGCCTCGGCCGCCTGGGCGTAGACCGCCGCCGGGCTTCCCTCCCGCACCAGCTTGCCTTCTTCGAGTACCAGCACGTGGTCAGCCAGGCGGAATAGCTCCGCCAGGTCGTGCGTGACGAGGATGATCGTCAGCTGGTAGCGGCGGTGCCACTGGAGCAGCAGCTCCTGAAGGCGCAAACGCATGTCGCGGTCGAGGGCCGAGAGGGGCTCGTCCAGCAAAAGTACCCTGGGCCCGGCTACCGATGGCTCAGCCAGCTGCCGCACCAGGGCCCGCGCCAGGGCCACCCGCTGCTGCTGCCCGCCCGAGAGCTGCGCTGGTTTGCGGTGGGCCAGTTGGCCTAGCTCGGTCTGGCTTAGGAGCTCGTCTACCACCGCCGGGTTTTGGCCTTTTTCCAGCGCAAAGGTCAGGTTTTGGCGTACCGTCAGGTGCGGAAACAGGGCGTAATCCTGAAACACAAAGCCGACGCGCCGCTGCTGCGGAGGTACCTGGATTTTTTTTTCGGTGTCCAGCCAGGTTTCGTTTCCTACTTTTATGATTCCCACCTGCGGCCGCACGAGCCCGGCCAGGAGCCGCAGCAGGGTCGTTTTGCCCGCGCCGGACGGTCCCGTCAGGGCCACGATCTGCCCGGCCCGCACCCGGAAATCCACCTTCAGGGGTACTTGCCCGGTGGCCGTAGACAGGCTATGCCGCAGGGTTATGTCAAGCAGGGTATCGGACACGCAGCAGGCGGTTATTGAAAGTATACACCAATAGCAAAATGACGAAGGTCACCACAAAAAGCACCAGCGCGTACTGGTTGGCCACGGAGTAGTTGAGGGCCTCCACTTCGTTATAAATAGCCACCGAAGCCACTTTGGTAACACCGGGAATGTTACCACCGATCATCAAAACGACCCCAAACTCTCCCACCGTGTGCGCAAAGGTAAGGACGAGGGCCGTCAGGATGGCCGATTTGCAATTGGGCAAAAGTACCTTAAAAAAGGTTTCGGAGGTACTTTTGCCCAGCGTGTAAGACGCCTCCCGCAGCGAGGCCGGCAGCGACTGCAAGCCCGCCTGAAGCGGGTACACCATAAACGGCAGGCTATAAATCACCGAAGCCACCACCAGCCCCGGAAACGAAAACACCAGCCGCAGCCCCAGCGTGGCTTCAATCCAGGCCCCAAAGGCGTAGGACGGGCTGAAGGCCAGCAGCAGGTAAAACCCCAGCACCGAGGGCGGCAGCACCAGCGGCATCCCGATCACGGCCTCCACCAGTACCCGCCCCCGAAACCGCGTATAGGCCAGCCAGTAGGCCAGCGGCAGCGCCAGCACGAGCAGGATCAGGGTGGTGAGCGCGGCCAGTCGGAAGGTGAGCCAGAGGGGTTGAGGGTCCATGCAGGGGTACTTTTAGGGTACTTTTCTTGAAAAATAACTACCTAGGGTAAATCATCGACTGAGTAGCCGTACTTGCGGAAAATGACCTTGGCGGATTCGGAAAAAAGAAAATTATAAAAAGCCTCGCTAGCTTCGCGCTTGGGCGAAGCAGCGCTGTGGCGCAGCAGAATGGCTGCCTGCTCGATGGGCCGGTAGGTGGTCGAATCCAGTTTGATCCAGCGCCCTTTGCCCTTCATTTCGGGTGAAAGTACCATCGACAGGGCCGTAAAACCTACGTCGGCGGACCGGGTGGTGATGTAGTGAGACGTCTGGGCGATGCTCTCGCCAAAGACCAGCTTTCCTTTGACCTGCTCGTAGATTCCCGCCTGCTGAAGTACCTCCAAGGCGGCTTCGCCGTAGGGCGCCGTGCGCGGATTGGCAATGGCGATTTTCCGGATGGCGTCGGAAGTGAGCCGCGCGAGGTCCGGGCCACTGCGGGTGGTGTCCATGGTCCAGAGTACCAAAGTACCCTGGGCGTAGACGCGCGGCGGCTGCTCGCTGCCGCCGTTTCGGTGGATTTCGGCGGGGTACTTGGTATCGGCCGACACGAATACGTCGAACGGCGCGCCTTCACGGATTTGGGTCGTGAGCTTACCCGACGAGCTCACGACGAGCTCCAGCTTCCGGTCCGACTGCCGCTCAAATTCCGCTTTGAGCTCCTGCATCACAAACTGCACGTTGGCGGCGGTAGCCACCACGATGTTTTCGTTGGGCCGCGAGCAGCTTGCCCCAAACCACAGCGCGCCAAGTACTACAAAAAGTACTACCCTGTTTTTGATTGTGTTCATCGCTTTCTTTTCCACCCAGGTACCCTGGCAGCCGGGTAAAGGTAGTAAAGAAGATGCTACGGGACAATAAAGCGCACAGCCCAATGCCGCACCTCACCTGCGAGGGTACTTGGCCCAAACTACCCCCGCATGTCGGCCATGAGCTTTTGCAGGGTCGTCACTACTTTTTCGGTTTGCTCGCGGCTGGGCGTGGTGTCCCAGTTGCCCACGATGCCATTGCCGCCCAGGTAGATGCCGTCCTTGCGTGAAATGAAGTTGGCCCCGCGCGTGGAGAGCTTGTAGGTGACGTTGCTCTGCGGAATGAGGCAGGAAAGCTGCCCCGATACCGGCGTGAGTTCTTCGTCGTTGAACACCCTTTTGGCCCCCAGCCCCATGCAGTTGACGATTACCTTCTCGGGCAGGGCGTCGATGTCTTCCAGCTTTTTGATTTCCTGAATTTTTACTTTGCCCCCGTACAGCATAAAATCGCTTAGCTGGTCATGCAGGTAGCTCGGTATGTTGAACATCAGGTTGGAGCGGCGGGTTACATACTCGGCCTTGAAGGGGTGCTCCTTTTTGCTGAGCTGCACCCGCTCGGGCAGTAGGCCCGGAATATCGTATACCTCCCCGCCCGCCGCCGAGGTACCGGCGCGCTGGGGTACTTCGTCGTACACGCTGTACTCTTCGCCCCAGCAGGCGATGTCGTTCAGGCCCAGTAAAAACTGAAAGCGCCGAAACGAAAACCGCGTGGCCTCCTCCCACACCGACCGAAACTCCGGCCGGGCCACCGCCGGATCGCACACCCGCGAGGCCGGCGACCAGGTACCTGTGGCCAGGTTGGAGGTAACGTTGGGCGGCACGTCCTTGGTGTAGATCGTCACCTCGCAGCCGCTCTCCTGGAGCAGCCGGGCGGTGGCGATGCCCACCGTACCGCAGCCCAGCAAGGCTACTTTTTTTTCGTTGGTAGCCAGTACCATTTGGCGGGCCAGGTGGCCCGTTCCCCACGAAAGCGACCAGCCACTCCCGCCGTGGCCGTAGTTGTGCACGATGGTTTTGTGGCCCAACTGCTCGGTTTCGAGCCGCGGCCCCGACGCCCGAAAGGGGCGCAGTCCCACGGTTTCTTTCACGATGCGGTCCATCGAGAGGCGGAGCTTCGGGATCTGGTGGTACCCGCGGTTGATATGAAAATGTTTGTCGGTAAATTGGGGTGACGTCTGCGGCGAGCAGGCGGCCACTACCCCCGACGAAAGGGCCAAAGTACCCAGTCCGGCTTTTTGAAAGAAAAGTCTGCGATTCATAACCAAGAGGAGAAAAAGGAGGCCGTAGAGATTTTTACAGACTAAAATTAGGCAAGAGGTACTTGTTTGCAAATTTTATACTTTACATTTTTACAAATACAGAATTAAATTTTACAAAAAATAGTTTATTTGCAATTTTTACTAACCATAATTCAATAAACCCAAGATGATATGAAAACTACCTGTACGCTGCTTCTGCTGGTACTTGGCCTGGCGGCCCGCGCGCAAAGTGTGGAATTTTACGGCTCGCCCAGCTCCATCATTTCGTCGGGGGCGGTCATTCCCGAAGGGAAAAAAATGCTCTGGACGAGCGGCATCACGGCGGGCGTAGCCGACAGCAGCGCGCAGGCCGGTACCGCCGCCCGCTTCGGCGACACCAAAACCCAGGCTCTGAATATCCTAGGTACCTTACAAAAAACGCTGAAAGAAAAAGGCCTGACTTTTAGGGAAGTACTGATGCTGCGCGTGTACGTGGCACCCGACAAGTACACCGGCCAGTACGACTACAAGGGCTGGAACGAAGCCTACAGCCAGTTTTTTGGCACCAAAGAAAACCCCACCAAACCGATCCGGTCGACGATCGGGGTGGCGGGGCTGGTGAGTGCCGATAAGTTTATTGAAATAGAACTGGTGGCGGTCTATCCCTGAAAGTACCTCCGTAAGGGTACTTGCACGATTTGAAAAGTACCCTTAGCGCTTCATAATGCGGGTGATGCCCACAAACCAAAGTACCATGCCCACGGCCATGAGGTTTTTGTGCTCGGCGTTAGAGATGGTACCCGTAAAAACCAGCACGGCGGGTACGATCGTGAGCAAAAGCCCCAGCGCCGCCAGCAGGTAAAAGAGTGTTTTGAATAGCGTCATGATGATGGAGATCTGAATGAATAAAAAGTACCTTGGCTTAAGCAACCGGCTCGGCAACGGACTTGGTCTGGAAAGCCTTGCTCAGGCCCACGTACAGCCCCACCGCAATAAACCAGCCGGGCAGCCCCAGGAAAAAGATCTCGACGCCCGCCAGCCAGTTCATGGACAGGCACAGCGCCAGCGTAAGTACCCAGGTGAGGGCCGCGGCCAGGTTGGTACGTAGGCCCTTCTTCAGCGCATACTCCTGCCGTAGGCCCAGCCGCGGCAGCAGGTACACGTCGGAGAAAATAATGGCCCCCATGGGCATGAGCAGCAGCCCGTAGAGCGCCACGAAGTCGAGCAGGCGCATCACCAGCGCCGGAAACATGGCCGCCGTGGTGGTGATGAGGCCCACCAGCAGCGTGATTTTCCAGGTTTTCCACTTGGGATACCACGACTGCAACGCCAGCCCCGCGCGGTAGATGGTCGGGTTGGCGGTAGTCCAGCCCGCAATGACCACGCAAACTACCCCCGCCAGCCCGGCGGCGTAGAAAGCCACTGGTCCCGGCGCAAACTCGAGCTTATTGGAAGCCTGCTGCAAGAAAACGGCGTACAAAATCCCCGAGGCCATCCAGGCAATGTAGTGCCCCAGAAACATCCCCGCGCCCGAGGTGAGCCCGGCTTTCCAGCTGCGGGCGTAGCGGAGTACGGACATGTCGGCCATGCCGATGTGCATGGCCATGTTGCAGAACCAGGCAAAAAACAGCACGTGCCAGAACGTAAACTGCGACTGCCCCGCCAAAGGTACCCCGGTCCAGATTTTTTCCTGCGCTACGCCCCAAAAATCGCCCACGGAGGTAATGCCCAACTCGGGCAGCACCGCAATGGCCGCCGCCAGAAACACCAGAAACAGCCAGGGTGCCGCCAGGTTGGCAAAGTACGACACAAAATCGTAGCCCAGCATGGCCACGAGGGTCGTGACGAGCCCCACCACCAGCACGATCACGATCCAGAGGCCGCTGTTGGGCAGCACGTCCTGGAGCGTAGGCAGGGGTACTTCAAAGGGAATCCCCACCGCCGTGGCCGACACGGCGATCATGGACCCCGCCAAGAAGCAGAACATCAGGGCATTGACTAAGTTATAGATTTTTGTGAGGGTAGGTCCGCAGATTTTTTCCAGCTTGAAGTACAGCGTAATGCGCTCCTTCACGGCGATGGGTGCACACAGAAACGCCCAGCTCAGCACGGCCAGGATATTGCCCAGGAGCAAGCCCAGCACCAGGTCGCCCGCCGCCACACCGTGCGCCACAAACAACGGCCCGATCACAAACTCGGTACCGGCCGTGTGCTCCCCGGCGTACATCCCCAGAAAACTCCGTCCGCTGCGTAGCTTCCGGTCCGGTACGCGTTCGCGCTCGTACTCCTCCACGGCGTTCAGCCGCTCGGTCAATTGAGAGAATTTCATGAAAAGGGGAAGGTTATTTTTGGGATTAAAATATAGTAAAGGGTTTCGCGCTCCATTTTTCCTATCCAAAATACTATTTCTTTTCAGGATTAACTTTCCTGTGGTGTCATGGGAGGCAAAATCAAAAAAAACGCACCCTTCTGTATAACTTTGGGCCTGGTACCGTGTCCAACCGCTACCTTTCTATTCATCTCACGTATTCAACAACTCCCTATTTGCCTCTGGCTCCATGCGCACCATCCTGCTCCTGTTTCTGTCTAATCTGTTCATGACCACGGCCTGGTACTGGCACCTCAAATTCCGAGAAACCCAGCTCTGGAAAGTCATCCTGATCAGCTGGCTCATTGCTTTTGCCGAGTACTGCATCGCCGTCCCGGCCAACCGCATCGGCTCCTACCAGTTCAACGCCTTCGAGCTCAAAACCATCCAGGAAGTGGTGAGTTTGGGGGTTTTTGTGGGCTTCGCGATCCTGTACCTGAAGGAGCCCCTCCGCTGGAACTACCTCGTCGGCTTCGCCCTGATTTGCCTGGCGGTCTTTTTTATTTTCAAAAAATGGTAGGTACTTTTTGACGCAGATATTTTCGATTTCCCTATATTTGCAGCTCCAAATCGCCTCCTTAGCTCAGTTGGTAGAGCGACGCATTCGTAATGCGTAGGTCGCAGGTTCAAGTCCCGTAGGAGGCTCCTGTTTTTTGTTAAAACCCTCTCAGTGTTGCTGAGAGGGTTTTGTTTTTCGAGGTACTTCTAGGCCTGAAAGTACCCGTTGTGGCTTTGTTAAAAGCGCGAACTTTTCCACTCTGCGCAAAAAACGGACCTACTAAAAGTACCTCTCTCCGTAGGAAATCCAGCGCCTCTTTTTGTAAACTTGCCACTGGATTAAATTCAAAGTACCTTATCCCTTCTCTACCCATGCTTCGTCCAAGTACCTTTTCGGCGCTAGTATTCCTTTTATTGCTTTCCGTACAGGCCCGCGCCGCTACCATCGATACCGTCGAGACCTACAGCCCTTCCATGCGGAAAACCATCAAAGCGGTGGTGATGACGCCCGACAGCTACGCGCAGGGCGAAGCCTACCCGGTGCTGTACCTGCTGCACGGCTACAGCGGAAACTACGCCGACTGGGTAAAGAAGGCACCGTCGATCCGGGCGGCGGCAGATACCTACCAGCTCATCATTGTGTGCCCCGACGGCAACTACGGCAGCTGGTACTGGGACAGCCCCACCGACCCCACCTTTAAGTACGAAACCTACGTGGCCAAGGAGCTGGTGGGCTGGGTGGATATGCACTACAAAACCATCGAAGACCGGCGCGGCCGGGCCATTACGGGCCTGAGCATGGGTGGCCACGGGGCGCTCTACCTGGCTCTGCGGCACCAGGAGGTATTTGGCGCGGCGGGCAGCATGAGCGGCGGCGTGGACATCCGGCCCTTTCCCAAAAACTGGGACATGGCCGCCCGCCTGGGTTCCTACACCGACTACCCCGAGCGCTGGGAAAAGCACTCGGTGATCAATATGCTGCACCTGCTGACGGCCAACGCCCTGGCGCTGATCATCGACTGCGGCACGGAGGATTTTTTCTTTAAGGTAAATCAAAACCTGCACGAGCAGCTGCTCTACCGGAATATCCCGCACGAGTACGTGGTACGTCCCGGCGCGCACAACTGGCTCTACTGGGAGAACGCCATCCACTACCAGTTGCTCTTCATGCGCCGCTTTTTCGACCGGGCCAAGTAGGTAGTTTTTGGCAGAGGGCATAGGGTGTTGGGCAGAGGGTACTTTATGGCAGAGGGTTTGAGGCAGGGGGTACTTTGCCCAAAAAGTACCCTCCAAAGCTCCCTTTCTCCGCGGGAGAAAGGGCCGGGGATAGAGGCATTCGTGGCCAGGAATACGAGCCCTTACTTGGCAAGTCGTGAGGTAGTTGCCCTACTCACCCTCTGCCCTTACCCCTATGCCCTCTGCGCCCCCTACCGCACAACCACGATTTTTCGTACAAGTACCCCGCTGACGCTGCTCAGGCGAATGAGGTAGAGGCCAGGTACCCAGTGCTCGGTAGAAAGTACCAGCTCTTGCTGCGCCTGCACGCTAAAGGGGGTACTGTAGAGCGGAATCCCGCGGGCGTTAAGTACCTCCACCCGCGCCGCCACGGCGGACTCCACCCGCAGGTACCGGTCGGCCGGGTTGGGGAAGAGGCGTACGTCCCAGCCGTAGGTAGGCTCGGGGGCCGTGATGGTAGCTGACAGGATGTTGGTAAAAAGATGAATACCGCCTGCGTTGGTACCTACGGCCAGGTCGGGCTTGCCGTCGCCGTTGTAGTCGGCGACGGTGGGTTGGAGGTAGGTACCTAGCTGCGGGGCGTAGCCTTGCTGCGTGAGCGGGTGCTCCACCAGCAGGCTATCGCGGCGACTCCACTGCCCCCAGGTACCCGAGTGAAACACCCGCACCATGCCCGTTTGGTCGGCCGTGAGCAGGTCGGGGCGGCCGTCCAGGTCGATGTCCGCCACGGCCAGGCCCGCAAAGCGACCGGGGTAGTTGAAGCCCACGCCCGCCAGCGTTTCTGTCTGGAGCGTGTACACCGGCTGGCTGGCCGTACCGGTATTGAGGTAGTAGTAAATATTCCCCTGCGACTTCCCCACCACCAGGTCCAGATCGCCGTCGCCGTCTACGTCGTAAAAATGGGGCGTATCGCCGGTTTGGGTTTCGGTGGGGATGGGGAGCGTCACTACCTCGGCGAGATTGAGCTGCACGGGCTGTCCCGGCGCGGCGCGGTTGGGAATGTACTGGTACCTGAAGTCCCGGCCGGAGGTACTTCCAAAGCCCAGATCCACCACGCCGTCGCCGTTGAAGTCGGCCCACTGGGGCTTGATATTCGTCACCTGGCGCTGATCGGCCAGGCCGAGGTAGTTTTCCGAGGCTAGTTCATAGCGGGGCTCGCGGGTGGTACCTACGTTGCGCAGCAGCCACAGGCTGGCCCGAAAGCCATTGCCCCTAAGTACCCCGCCGGTACCGATCACCAGGTCCAGGTCGCCGTCGCCGTCCACGTCAAAAAACGCCGGCGAGGCATTTTCCCCTACCTCCAGCATGTGGTCTTGCAAGAAGTTTTTTTGTTGTAAAACAAAGTTAGGATTGGTGTCGGTACCGGCGTTATGAAAGTACCAGTTCGACGACCGGAAGTCCATCAGATTGGCCTCATTGACGTATACGTTGGGGGCGGCCAGCAGGTCTTTTTTGCCGTCAAAATCGACGTCCTCCAGGTACCCCGCCGGGAAAACAATGAAGTTGACCGGATTTTGGGCAGGGTAGTTGGGGCTGAAGCTGGTGAAGTTGCCCACGCGGTTGGTGCCGGTGTTGTACAGCACGGCCAGGTTTTCGCAGCTCACGTGGCCAAAAAGCATGTCCTTTTTGCCGTCGCCGTTCAGGTCGTGCAGCAGGAGCGCGTTGCCGGCGTGGTTGATCCGGGCCGTTTCGAGGGTACGTCCTACGGGCGAGTACCCACCCGGATTTTCCAGCGAGCCGCAGTCGACACCCAGGCTGAAGTCGTTGCATTCTTCTTTCACAAAATTCCCCCAACACAAGCCATTCCGGATAAACTCCAGGCTGTCAGGTACCCCGTACTTTTCCATGCTGATGTTAAGGTGCATTTCGGCGTAGTTGCCCAGCTGCTCAAAGGTCACGATGTCCAGATCGCCGTCGTCGTCGATATCCAGCAAGGCCGGAATGTCCGTGGCGACCACCAGCAAGTTTAGCGGGCCCGAAAAGCCGATGGTGCGCAGCAGGGGCTTAAAAAGTACCCATTCCCAGCCGCTAGCCGAGTGGCGCTGGCGGTACACCCGCACGCCCTGGGCGGTGTGGGTAAAGAGTTCTTTGTGGCCGTCCTGATTATAATCCACCAGCAGCATCCAGTTTTGCGTGGCCGGAAAGCGCGCCTCGTACACCGGTGCGTAGCGGTAGGTTTGGGTGGTGGCGTCGGCCAGGAAGGTACTTACTTTATTATTGGTTCGGTCAAAAATCACCAGGTCCTCTACCCCGTCGTCGTTGAGGTGCATTTTGGAATACTGCGCGGCGTTGAGCCCCCCCGCCCACGGGTTCAGCAGCGTTTTGTCCGCCATCCTCAGCACCGTGGCCGTATCCCGCCGAAACCAGGCCGTCTGGGCCGAAGCGGTACTTAGCCCTATTATCCAGAAGATCCCAAGCAGGTAAATGTATTTCTTTTCCATCAATGAGGATTAATCTCGTACTTTTGAACCCTGAAAAAGTAACGAATTGTTTGTTCATTTGATTGGAACGAACGAAACAATCTTTTCGCTTCAGCCGGTACCTCACGAAGTACCCCGGAGCTTGTATTTATTTGCTTTTACTCTTTTTGCCGCTCACTACCTCATGCTGATCGAAGAACTCTACAAACGCTACCAAAGCTGCTCGGGCGTCTCCACCGACACCCGCCGGATCGAGCCCAACGGTTTGTTTTTTGCCCTAAAAGGGGATTCTTTTGATGGAAATGCTTTTGCCGCCGCGGCCCTGGAAAAAGGCGCGGCCTACGCCGTCGTGGATGATCCGGCGGTAGTTCAGGATGAGCGCTACCTGCTCGTGGAGGATGTACTCACTACCCTCCAGGAGCTGGCTCGTTACCATCGTCGTACGTTTGATTTTCCGGTGGTGGGGCTAACGGGCTCCAACGGCAAAACCACCACCAAGGAGCTCATCGCGGCGGTACTTTCCAAGCAGTACCGGACTTACGCTACCCGCGGCAACCTCAACAACCACATCGGCGTGCCGCTTACCCTGCTGGCCATCGACCCCAACGCGTACGACATCGCCGTGGTAGAAATGGGTGCCAACCACCGGCAGGAGATCGCGCTCCTGAGCAGCATTGCCCAGCCTACGCACGGTTTGATTACCAACGTAGGGAAAGCGCATTTGGAAGGTTTTGGGGGAATGGAAGGCGTAAAAAAAGGAAAAGGCGAACTCTACGACTACCTCTCCAAAAAGCAGGGGACCGTTTTTGTGAACGCCCAAAACGAAACGCTGATGGAAATGGTGAGCCAGCGGCGGGCTTTTGCCGAGATCGTTTTTTACCGCACCAGTACCGTCATGGAGGGCGAGCCGGTGAACCCACTGCTGGTGCAGGAGTCGCCTTTTATTGTGTATGAAGGTACCAACGGACAGGCCGTAAGTACCCACCTGCCGGGCGGTTATAACTTCGACAATATCTGCGCGGCGCTGGCGGTGGGGGCCTACTTTGAGGTACCTGAGTCTGACGCCCACCGGGCCATTTCCGAGTACCAGCCCGACAACAACCGCTCGCAGGTGATCCAGAAGGGGACCAACACGCTCTACCTGGATGCTTACAACGCCAACCCGTCGTCGATGGCGGCCGCCATCGAGAACTTCGCCCGGCTGGAAGTACCCCATAAGATGGTGATCCTGGGCGACATGCTGGAGCTCGGCCCCGAGACCGAAGCCGAACACCGGGCACTGGGCGAACTCGTGGCGCAAGGCCAATTTGAGGTCGTGGTGCTGGCGGGCAAGCTGATGGCCAGCGCGCTACCGCCCCTACCCAAAGCATACTACTTTCCGGATAAGTTTTCGCTGCACAACTGGATCATGGACAACCCGCGCCAGAATACCCACGTACTCATCAAAGGCTCGCGCGGCATGAGCCTGGAAAGCACCGTGCCCTTTTTCTGACTCTTGTCAGACTTTATATAAAATATGCAATTATTTTCAGCGTAAACACAAACTCACTTTTGCGGGTAATTCATTTAGTATCAAGCCATAAATAGGCTCCTATTAAACAATAACAAGCCTTTCAACGAATAGTACCACGCGTACATTTGGGCAAAAAAGGTTTGTTCTGTAATTTTGTATTCATCAAAAAATACAAAATCAACGAACAGGTACTTATCATGAAAAATACGATCGTCTCCGTAGGATCTGTGTTCCCCGAGTTTAAGAAAACGGCGGTGGTGTCTCTGGAAAAAGGCAATGAGTTTTACGACATTACCTCTGAAGACCACAAGAACGCCGGGAAGTGGATGGTGATGTTCTGGTGGCCTAAAGACTTTACCTTCGTTTGCCCGACCGAAATCGCCGAATTTAACCACAAAGCCGAGGACTTCGCCGACCGCGACGCGCTGCTGATCGGTGCCTCTACCGACTCGGAGTTTGTGCACCTGGCCTGGCGCAAAAACCACGACGACCTGCGCAACCTGCAGTTCGCGATGCTGGCCGATACGTCCAAGTCGCTGGCCGAAGACCTGGGTATCCTGGAAGCCAACGAGAAAGTAGCTTACCGCGTTACCTACATCATAGACCCTCAGGGTATTGTACGTTGGGTAAGCGTGAACGACCTCTCCGTGGGCCGGAACGTGAACGAGGTACTTCGCGTGCTGGACGCCCTCCAGACCGACGAGCTTTGCCCCTGCAACTGGACCAAAGGCGAGGCTACCATCGAGGCCTAACCCGAAGCCGGAAAAGCGTTAAAACCAGATAGGGTGGCCGTTAGGAGCCGCCCTTCTTTATTTATCACCAATTACCCGTATTCATCATGTACCCATTTGCCACCGCAACCAACCCGAAGGAGTCGCTCTATAAAGAAGTAAACCTACCCGCCGACTTTGAAAGCACGCTGCTCAATAAGCTCGCCAAGCTGGACCACCGCTACCTCAAAGACCTGAAGATCAACGTCGGCAATGTACTTAAATCGCAAAACCTGACCCGTAAAGAAGCGCTGCTGCTGGCGCTGGGCGTGGCCATCAACGAGAAAAGTACCTCGCTCATCCAGGCGCTGGAAGAGCTGGCTGCTCAAGAAGGAGCCGACGAAAAGGAACTGGCCGAAGTAACCGCCTGCGTGTCGCTGCTGAATGCCAACAACGTCTTCTACCGCTTTCGGCACTTCGTGAAGAAGGAGTACTACGAAAGTACCCCCGCGGGCATCAAGATGAGCATCATGGTGAATCCGGTGCTGGGCAAAGAATTCTTTGAACTACTGAGCCTGGTCGTTTCGGCCCTGAACGGTTGCGAACTCTGCGTGACCTCACACGAGCAGTCGGTACTGGGCCACGGCGGCACGCCAGCGCGTATTTTTGACGCCGTCCGGCTGGGCGCTATTTTCAAGAGCTTCAGCGTGTTGCTGTAGGTACCTTTAAGTACTTGATTTGCGAATACAAGCGCGCTCCGAAATAGGGGTGCGCTTTTGCTATCTTATCCAATGGCTAGTTTTCAGTTGACACAACTACTATTAAGAAGCCAAGTACTAAGGAGCGTTAGCTTCTTAAAGTCTCCTCACCCTTTCCATCCAGCAAATAGTCCATCAGTTCCTTTGGGGAAAGCTGAAATGCTTCTGCCAGTTTTGCAAAGTTTTTAAGTCTTGGTGACGTTTTATCCTGCTCCCAGTCCAGGTAGGTACTTTGAGCTATTCCTGCCTTGTCGGCTATTTCACGAGTGGATATTCTTCGCTGATCTCTTAGCTTGCGTAGTTTGCTTCCGATATACATATAATGGCATGGTAGACAAAGGTTTAGACAACACTTGAAGTACCAAATGTATCCAACTCATATAATTATTCCAATTCTAAACTTAATTTTTTGATTAATTTTTACCTTCCTGGAATTGACAGGATTCTCCGTTCAGTGCATACAAGTAGATTTTCTATCTTGTAGCATAGTTTCTGAGAATAAGGAAGATACATAAAAAGTAGGATTAGTTAGAAAAGCTTACATACGCTTATTGTACCTATTTCTTCACTTATCCGCTTTAACCTACATGTAGGTCCACATCTATTAAATTCAGCTATTAACTATGAAACCAGTAACCCTACTCGTGCTGGCGACACTGCTAAGCTGCCAGCGCCCTGAGCCAGCGCCCGAATTGCCCGAATACGAAAGCCGTCTTGAGTTTGCCTGCCACGATAACCTGTCGGAGTACTATGGAAAGGCTACCCTAAAAAATCAGCGGCTTTGCTACTCGACCAACGAAACCTTCTACGAGAACTTTGCCTACGGAGCCACCAGCATTGTAACCGGCGACGGCTCGGTACCTCATAACCCAGGGGCGGCTCCAACTGGAATGCAGGTAGCCTTTGGAGTAGGAGGGTTGGGAGCTCCCAAGGTACCCCCAGCTCCTCTTTTCTTTACGATTAAAACCCCTAGCTTCACGAGCAGTGTTCGTGCTTTTTTCCTGGAGAACATCCAGAAGGGGGCCGAGCTGAATATGCTTTCTACGGAAACAACCAAACAGTCATTACAGGCTATTAAAAGCCTATTTACCATTGAGTTTTTTGGGCAATATGAGGCCCGTTCGGGGCTGACTAGCGTAGCCAATCTACGGACCTGGTCAGGACCACAAGATCCAAATACAGCATACCTACGGGTTCTGGAAATGGAAGAGAAAGAAGATGGTAGTTTTGACATCGCCTTCGCTTTTCGCTGCAAAATGTACGACAATGACGGTTTCTATCTAGAGGTTACCGACGGAGAGATACGAACGAATATCAGATTTTAGGGCTAGCTGACAAGTTCTCCGTCATTGGTACTATTATAGGTCTAACTGTGGGAACAGTACAGGCTATCCAAAATTGTACCTGTGATTATAATGTATGCCAGGCCCCACAGGGAGTAGCTGTGCCCTTCGAGTGCTATATGAGAGGTAATTCTCTCCTATTTACCGCCTGGGGATATGGTTCAATTATCCCGATTCAATTTAGGTGGGAATTCTGGAAGAATAACAATACTAGCAGTAACAATAATTTTTACGGAAACTTTACCGGCCCTAACTATATTTATCTTCCTGGAAACAAGATAGTTAATCATGATGTACATACAGTTGCTCTCACTTCTGAATCCTACTGCAGTGGCGCTTGGAAAGAATCTCCAGGTTTTGGCTGGTTTCACTTAGATGAATTAGGTAAACCTTATTTCTCAATAACTGGTCCCGGTTCCCTTACGACTGCCGAAGCAAACTATACCGTAACAGGCTTCTCCTATTTTGCGTCCGGGCCCGTTCAGAGTACGCCCAATACCACTACTTATTGGGAGATTCTGCCGGGATACCCTGGCTATACAGCTACAGGTACTATCCTGTATAGACAATATGGGAAAGAGTTAAGAGTCCGCTGGAACGATACCCCTGGTTATGCTCTCCTCAAATGCGCAGCGACCTCGCCATGTGCTACGGTTGTTAACTACTATAATGTCCATATTCAGCATTATTAATCATGAAATCAGTAAACCTACTGGCGCTGGCAGCTCTGATGAGTTGCCAGCGCCCCGAACCAGCGCCCGAACTACCCGACTACGAAACCCGGCTCGCGTTTTCCTGCCACGACAACCTGTCGGAGTACTACGGAAAAGCCACGCTGAGAAACCAGTCGCTCTGCTACTCGACCAACCAAACCTTCTACGAGAACTTTTCCTACGGAGCCACCAGCATTGTAACCGGCAACGGCTTGGTTCCTCACAACCCGGGGGAGGTAATAGCTGGTATGAAGGTAGCTTTTGGGGTGGGAGGCTGGGGGGCGCCCAAGGTTCCTCCCGCTCCGGTCCACTTCAGGATTACTACCCCCATTTTCACCAGCAGCACCCGGGATTTTTCCTGGAGAACATCCAGAAGGGGGCCGAGCTGGATATCCTTTCCACGGAAAAAACCAGCCAGTCTCGGGACGAAATAGACCGCCTGTTTATTATCAACCTTTTTGCTCAGTATGAGGGGGCTTCAAGATTAACCAACGTGGCAAATTTCCAGACCTGGTCCGGGCCGCAGGATCCGAGCACGGCCTACCTGCGGGTGGTGGAGATGGAAGAGCGGGAGGATGGCAGCTTTGACATCGCCTTCGCTTTCCGCTGCAAGCTATACGACAATGGTCGCTTCTACACCGAGGTCACCGACGGAGAGATACGAACGAATATCAGATTTTAGGGCTAGCTATGGTCGTCAAGATCGTGAGCTAGCGCTTAATCAGATTAAAAAGAATAGTGCTAAAACTTGGATAGACAAAATATCTTTCAAACCATGAGTATGGCTACCTATTTTTCTACCGTTTTCTATCGCTTGTAGCCCGTATAGATAGAATATCCAAATTTAGACTAAGATTAACAATTGTCATCTATAAAAATTCTACTTCCTGGTACTTTTACGTAGTTTTGTACTTTAACAAGACAAAATCAACTAACGTAAAATATGTCAACTTCAACGCAAACCTACCTACCCTACAAGGTAAAAGACATTACGCTGGCCGAATGGGGCCGCAAGGAAATCACCCTGGCCGAAGCCGAAATGCCCGGCCTGATGTCCATTCGGGAAGAGTACGGGCCTTCACAGCCCCTCAAAGGTGCGCGCGTAGCGGGCTGTCTGCACATGACGATCCAGACCGCCGTACTCATCGAGACGCTGACGGCCCTGGGTGCCGAAGTGACCTGGTCTTCGTGTAATATCTTCTCTACGCAGGATCACGCGGCGGCGGCCATTGCGGCGGCGGGGATTCCGGTATACGCCTGGAAAGGCATGAACGAGGAGGAATTCAACTGGTGTATTGAGCAAACGCTGTTCTTCGGCGAGGAGCGCCAGCCCCTGAACATGATCCTGGACGACGGCGGTGACCTTACCAACATGGTGTTTGACGTGTACCCCGAGCTGATCCCCGGCATCAAAGGACTTTCGGAAGAAACGACCACCGGCGTGCACCGCCTGTACGAGCGCTTCAAGAAAGGTACTTTGCACCTGCCCGCCATCAACGTCAATGACTCGGTAACGAAGTCAAAATTTGACAACAAGTACGGCTGCCGGGAGTCGCTGGTAGACGCCATCCGCCGTGCTACCGACCTCATGCTGGCCGGTAAAGTAGCCGTCGTAGCTGGTTATGGCGACGTAGGAAAAGGCTCGGCCGAATCGCTGCGTGGCGCCGGTTGCCGGGTAATTGTTACCGAAATTGACCCTATTTGTGCGCTGCAAGCCGCTATGGACGGCTTTGAGGTGATCCCGATGGATGAAGCCGTGGAGCGCGCGAACCTGTTCGTCACTGCCACCGGTAACCTCCGGATTATTACCGAAAGGCATTTTGCCAAAATGCGCGATAAAGCGGTAGTGTGTAACATTGGCCACTTCGACAACGAAATCGACATGGCCTGGCTGAACAAAAACTACGGCCACACCAAGTCGCAGATCAAGCCGCAGGTGGATATGTACACCATCGACGGCAAGGACATCATTGTGCTGGCCGAAGGCCGCCTGGTGAACCTGGGCTGCGCGATGGGCCACCCGTCGTTCGTGATGTCGTGCTCCTTCTCCAACCAAACACTGGCGCAAATCGAGCTTTGGAATAACTCCGATAAGTACGAAAACCAAGTATACGTACTGCCTAAGGTACTTGACGAAAAAGTAGCGGCTCTTCACCTGGCTCACGTAGGTGCCCGACTGGATACGCTGGAAGCCGATCAGGCGGAGTACATCGGTGTAACGGCCCAGGGGCCCTTCAAGCCCGAGACTTACCGGTACTAACAGGCGACTTTTCTTTAGGCCATACATTGCAAAAGCCCTGGCTCGTAAGGCCGGGGCTTTTGTGTAGGGCATACCAGGTGCCCTCCTTTATTGATGCCGGAAAGTACCTCTTTCCAAAGCACCTCAAGGTACCTTAGCTCCTAGCCCACATGCTGTTTGCGGGCGAACCCCGCGGCACCGATGGCTCCGGCCATGTCGCCAAACTGCGCCTGAACGACCTCGGTTTGTATGCCTCCCGGCCGCCATTCGTATACGTCCAGAAAAGCCCGCAGGGGCTCGAAGAGCGCGTCATCCGCCAGCGTGATTCCACCCGCCAGAATCACCCGCTCGGGCGAGAGCGCATTGCTCAGCGATGCAATCGCTACGGCCAGCGCCTTCACCGACGACAGCCACACGTAGCTGGCCAGTGGATCGCCCCGGCGGTAGGCTTCTACCAGCTCCCAGGTCGATGAAAACCGCCCGTGCGAGCGCCGAGCCACGGAGTAGTTGCCGATGGCGTATTCCAGGCTACCGGGCATTCCGGCCACGCTGCGCTCGTCGTCGTGCGCCTGTACGCTGATGTGGCCCAGGTGACCGGCCATTTGGCCTAGCCCCTGGTAGAGTTCACTCCGGATCAGAATCCCTCCGCCTACCCCCGTACCCAGCGTGAGTAGAAGGGCGTGCTGGCAATGTTGGGCTTGTCCGAAGGTAGCTTCCGCCATCAGCGCCGCGTGGGCGTCGTTCAGAACGTAGGTAGGCAGCCCCAGGTAGGTACTCCACTCGAAGCCCTCTAACCCCGGTAGGCGACCAGGCATGAAGGTAATGCAGCTATTTTGCGCGTTGGGCAGCCCGGGAGCCGACAGCCCAATGGCCGTAAGGGGTTTCTGCCAGTAGTTTTGCAGGTACTTCACCATGTCGCGTACGTTGTCGCGCCAGGCACCGTCCGCATCTTCCTGCGTCGGCAAGTAGTGTTGCCTCAGCATTTCCCCGGATTGGTCGATGAGGATACCTTTTACGTTGGTTCCGCCAAGGTCTATACCAATAAAAGCCATGCCCGTGGGTAGGTTACGTGATGCAATTAATACTGACCTTCCGTGACGGACCAGCCGCCATCTACGGTAAGTACCTGGCCGGTAGTAAATTTGGAATAATCAGACATGAAGTATACGGCGGCCCCGTCGAGATCAGAAGGCAGGCCGTTACGGCCACCGTCGAGCGGCTGCTTGGTCTGGATGAATTCCTGAATGGCTTCGTCCTGCGTGGCTCGCTGTGCCATCGGAGTATCTACGAGGGCGGGAGCCAGCACGTTGACTCGCACGTTATATTTGGCGTAGTAGGAAGCAATGGACTTGGTAAAGCCAATGACAGCCGACTTGGCGGCGGCGTAGGCGTGCGTGGTAAAGTAATGCGACGACGGTGAATAGCCCAGCACGGAGCCCATGTTCAGGATAGCCCCGCCTTTATTGAGGCCCATAAAGGCCCGTACGGCTGCCTGGTTAGAGAGCATGAGGGAGGTTAGGTTCAGGTTCAGGGTAGTATCCCAGCCTTCCAGCGATAGCTCGTGCAACGGCCCGTCCCCAAATTTTCGTCCGCTTCCGCCCGCTACGTGGTAGAGGCCATCAAAGCTACCAAACTCCCGTACACAGAGCTGAATGGCGTCAAAGGCGGTTTGGGGCTGGGTAGCGTCGCCCTGCTTGGCGCGCGCCTGACGGCCCAGATCTACTTCGGCCATCAGACAACTTTCGGGATTGCGCCCCACCACCACTACGTTGGCCCCCTGCCGCACAAAAGCCCGGGCTGCCGAAAGCCCCAGGCCGGTGGTACCGCCGATAATTACAATTGATTTCGTTGTTAACCAGTTTTCCACAATTAGCACCGTTTAGAGAATAGTCCCCCAAAATAAGCGAACTTTACCATAAAAATACCCCTGCCTCTCGGAAAAGGCAGGGGTATTTTTATGGTACTTCTGGTGACTTTAAGCGACCGAGCGCAGCAGGGACATGGATGATTTCTCAAATTTGTCCCGGGCGTAGTCGAGCGAAACCGTAAATTCTTTTACCTCTTTCATGGAAGGCAGCTCAAACATGGCGTCCGTCATGATGGACTCGCAGATGGCCCGTAGCCCGCGCGCGCCCAGTTTATACACATCGGCCTGGTCTACGATGTAGTCAAGTACCTCGTCGTCGAACTCCACGCTGATGTTTTCCATCTGGAACAGCTTCTTGTACTGCTTCACCAGGGCATTTCGGGGTTCGGTCAAGATGCGGCGCAGCGTTTCGCGGTCGAGGGGGTTGAGGTGCGTAAGTACCGGCAGGCGACCGATAAGTTCGGGAATCAGTCCAAACGATTTCAAGTCCTGGGCGGTTACGTAGCGCATCAGGTTGCCTTTGTCGAAAATTTCGATGATGCGGTTATCCCCCGAAAACCCGATGGGGCGCGTGTTGATGCGCTTGGCAATGTGGCGGTCAATGCCATCAAAAGCGCCTCCGCAAATGAAGAGAATATTTTCGGTATTGAGCGGAATCATTTTCTGGTCCGGATGCTTGCGTCCGCCCTGCGGGGGTACGTTCACCACGGAGCCTTCCAGCAGCTTGAGCAAAGCCTGCTGAACGCCCTCGCCGCTTACGTCGCGCGTAATGGAAGGGTTATCCGATTTCCGGGCAATTTTGTCAATCTCGTCAATGTACACAATACCCCGTTCCGCAGCCTCCACGTTGTAGTCGGCGGCCTGTAACAGGCGCGTCAGGATGGTTTCGACGTCTTCGCCCACGTAGCCTGCTTCGGTGACGGTGGTGGCGTCAGCGATGCAGAAAGGTACCTGTAAGATCCGGGCAATGGAGCGGGCCAGGAAAGTCTTCCCCGTGCCGGTCTCGCCTACCATAATGATGTTGGATTTCTCGATCACCACGTCGTCGTCCGTGACCGGCTGCGTGAGGCGTTTGTAGTGGTTGTAAACGGCCACCGCCAGCGAGCGCTTCGCTTCGTCCTGCCCAATGACGTACTGCTCCAGGAAGTGCTTCATCTCTACGGGTGTGATGAGATTGAGCTTAGGTAGCTTGGCTTTTTTTTCTTTTTTCTCTTTGGGATTCAGCTCCTCCATCACTACCTGGTTGCCCTGCTGAATACAATGGTTGCAGATATGGGCGTCTATGCCCGAAAGTAGTAGTTCAACCTCATTTTTTCGGCGTCCGCAGAACGAACAACTCACTTGTGCCATCGTGTCTAAATAGTAATAAAGTATATAGCAAAGCAGCGGGTTAAAATCATGATCAGGTACTGGCCGCTGCGTGCTTCAATTTGATTGTTTGGGTAGTGGGTAGTTGGAACGGCACTACGCTCTTTTCTCTTCTGAAAGAAGAAACGCAAAGTTCCCCTTTTTTAAGTAGGGAACCAAACGTAGCACTTACCATACACGAAAAAAACCTATAAGGTTCGGAAGTACCCTATAGGTTTTCAAAATAAAAAGTACCTGGCTGATTATTTATCGCGCGTAAGTACCTCGTCGATAAGCCCGTAGTCTTTGGCTTCGCCCGCCCGGAACCACTTGTCGCGGTCGGAGTCCTTCTCGATGGTCTCTTTGGTTTGTCCGGTATGGCTGGCCAGAATCTCGTACAGCTCGTCGCGAAGTTTGACAATCTCGCGGGCCGTAATCTCGATATCCGACGACTGCCCCTGCGCCCCACCCGAAGGCTGGTGGATCATCACCCGCGCGTGCGGAAGCGCCGAACGCTTGCCCGCCGCTCCTCCGGCCAGCAGCACGGCTCCCATGGAGGCCGCCAGGCTGGTACATACCGTGGCTACGTCGGGCCGTACGTACTGCATGGTGTCGTAAATACCTAGTCCTGCGTATACCGAGCCGCCGGGGCTGTTGATGTACATGAGTACGTCCTTCTTGGCGTCCGCCGACTCCAGGAACAGCAGCTGCGCCACCACGATGTTAGCGATGTTGTCGTCCACGGCCGTTCCCATAAAAATGATTCGGTCGGCCATCAGGCGCGAGAACACGTCTACCTCGCGGAAGTTCATGGGGCGCTCTTCGATGACCGCGCGGGTCATGTTCTCTACCGTGTGATTGACGTAGCCATCTACCGTAAGGCCGTTGAGCCCCATATGGTGTACGGCGTATTTTCTGAATTCTTTTCCGTGGTCCATGTAGTTACTTGTAAATTTAAAAATTAGAATAATTACGAAACGAGCATTGCTAAAAACAACGAAAAGCCTCTGTACTTAGTTTCTTGGCCTAGAAGTACCCCAGAGAGCGTAGCTGGCACGTAAAAAGTACCTTGCGTAGGTACCCTATACTAGGGACAAAAATCCGCTTTGCGTTGTTAGCTACAAAAATGGAGAATTTGCTGAATTTACCTTGTCGGTAAAAGTGATAAATTATCGCCTGACGCGAAATTAAGCACCTAATTGCTATGAACATACCCATCAAACTACCAGAACGGATACGCCAACGGCGCCTGGCGCGGGGGCTTTCGCAGGAAAACATGGCCGACCTGCTGGGCCTTTCTACCACGGCCTACGGTGATCTGGAGCGGGGCCGTACCGAGCCTACGCTCTCGCGCCTGGACGAAATAGCCCGGCTGCTGGAAGTACCCCTGCCTGAGCTGCTGGGCTTTGCGGAGACTGCTTTACCCGAAACAGAATGGCTGCGGCAGGAAAACCAGCGCCTGCACCACGAAAACGCCCAGCTACGCAACAAGCTCGACCAGTGGAATCGTAAGTTCCAGGAGTGGGTAGGCCGGGAGATTGTGCGCCAGATGCAGGAGCGCCGGGAGCGGATCG
Source organism: Rhabdobacter roseus (assembly GCF_014202275.1). GTDB lineage: Bacteria > Bacteroidota > Bacteroidia > Cytophagales > Spirosomataceae > Rhabdobacter > Rhabdobacter roseus. The sequence continues at coordinate 415,963 of NZ_JACHGF010000005.1, forward strand.
GGTTCTAGCCCCAGCTACCTGCCCTAAAGCACGCACCGCCCAGGTACCATACCCAGGCGGCTTGTGTTGTGTCAGGCTGGCTAAAAACCCAGTACCGTAATGGAGGGGTACTTAAGCCTCCTGTTCTTGCCCACGGGCTACTTTCTCAAACTCGCTTACCTCGATGGTTCTTTCTTCGGTCGCAATTTTTTCGCGCAGCACGTCAAGTACCTTCTGGTCAAAGACCTGGTTGAAGATTGTGGAGTAGTTGTCGCGCTCCTTGTCGGTCAGGTACCCTACTGCAATGCGGTCGATGGTTTCCTTCATGCTATCGTCTCCGCCGTACATACCAAACTGCCCGCGTACCATGTTGCGGGTATACTCCAGCAGCTCGGGGTACTCTACTTTAATTCCTTCGCTTTCGGCGATTTTGTTCTTGATGAGGCTTAGCTTGAGCGACTTTTCAAAATCGGCATACTGCTCCTCGATCTGCTCCCGGCTAAATTTGCCTTCGTTGCTACGCTCGAGCCAGTCTTTCAGAAAATCGGCCGGCAGCTCGATGGTAATGGCCTGAAGCAACGCCTGCTCCATATCGCGCCGCACCAGGGCTTCGGCTTCGCGCTCGTAGTTGCCTTTGATGATTTCAAGTACCTTCTCGCGGAACTGCTCCTCGTTTTCGACCTGGCCTTCGCCCAGCACTTTATCAAAAAAGGCCTGGTTCAATTCGGCGGGGGCCGTACGGGTGATGTCCTCCACCGTAAACGTGAATTCGCCCGCCAGCTCACCCACGTCCTCCTTCTTCTTACCGCTGATGTGGGCCACGGCAGCTTCGTCCACAAAGGTACTTTGGATGTCGAACGTTACTTCTTGCCCTTTGGCAATGCCTATGAATTTGGCCAGTTCGCTTTCCTGAATCTGCTTGGTAGGAATGGCCGTTTTGGTCGAGAATTCAGTAGCTTCCTGCTTCAGGTCGCCGTACAGCATGTCGCCCTCTTCCGATACCTCCGGGTGGATGGTATCCGCAAAGCGCTCGCTCAGGTTTTCGATGGTAGTGTTGAGCTCGGCTTCGTCGGCATTGATGGTGTAATGCGGCACGGCAGGTACCTCGGCAAAGTCCACCTCGAAGTCCGTAGCCATACCCAGGTCATACACAAACTCAAATTCGCTCTGGCCGTCCCAATCCACTTCGGCGGCTTTTTCCCGGTTCGGGATCGGATCGCCTACTACCTGTACTTTATTTTCCCGGATGTAGTCCGTAACCGCGTGGCTCAGGATGTGATTCACTTCGTCCACCAGGATACTTTTGCCGTACATCCGCTGAATGACCTGCGCAGGTACCTTGCCGGGCCGAAATCCTTTCAGGTTTACCTTCTTTGAGTAATCCTTGATGGTTTTATCTACCTTAGGCTGGTAATCTTCTTTCGTCAGTATCACTTTGAGCGAAGCCGTGGTAGGCGAGCTCTTCTCTAACAGAACTTCCATGGATCAGTTATGTGTTGTTATAATAGTAAAATATAGAATCTCGTTATCTTTCCCCAACCAGCGCTGGCTTCTCGGTGCTGGAATACAAAAAAGCCCTCAAAACTAGGGGTCCTGAGGGCTTTTCGAAGGGTTTACTACGGAGCTGTTCATAACTACCAACTACTATGTAGGGAATTAGTACGCCCCGTTAACCCCATTTGCTTGTACGGGCGGAGGGAATCGAACCCCCACGCCTTGCGGCACTAGATCCTAAGTCTAGCACGTCTACCAGTTCCGCCACGCCCGCTCGGTATTAATTGGTCCCCGGAAGGATTAATTAATTTTTTGGACTGCAAAGGTATGTATTTTTTTACAGAACCTCCTAATTTTTTAACAACATTTACTCTTTAAGAAATTACTATTGAAAAGACCCCTTTAATCTGTTATTTTGGTATACGAGTTTTAGATAAAGACGAAGACGACCCGTGGAAGCTATTGCTATTGACCTCGAACAAGAGCGGAAAGAGATTCTGAAAAAATACCGGAAACTGCTACGCACGGCGAAGCCGTTTCTGAAAGACAACGACGCTAAGCTTATCAAAAAAGCGTATAATACCTCCGTGGAGGCGCATCAGGACATGCGTCGGCGCTCGGGGGAGCCCTATATATACCACCCACTGGCGGTGGCGCAAATCGTGGTGGAGGAGATCGGGCTGGGTACTACCGCCATTGTGTCGGCACTGCTCCACGACGTAGTGGAAGACACCGACATGACCATCGATGACATCGACCGCCTCTTTGGTAAAAAAGTAGCTCAGATCATCGACGGCCTCACCAAAATATCCGGGAAGTTTGAGTACGGTACCTCGCAGCAGGCCGAGAACTTCCGCAAAATGCTGCTCACGCTCTCGGACGACGTACGCGTGATCCTGGTGAAGCTCGCCGACCGCCTGCACAACATGCGGACGCTCGACAGCATGCCGCGCGACAAGCAGCTCAAGATCGCTTCCGAAACCATCTTTATCTACGCGCCCCTGGCGCACCGCCTGGGCCTGTACGCCATCAAGTCGGAGCTGGAAGACCTCTACCTCAAGTACGCCGAGCCGGATGCGTACCGGGCCGTGGCGCGTAAGCTGCGCGAAACCAAAACGACCCGTGATCGCTTCATTGCCCGCTTTACTGACCCCATCGGGCAAGACCTCGAAGACGCCGGATTTAAGTACATCATCAAAGGCCGTCCCAAATCCATCTATTCGATTTGGAACAAAATGCGGAAGCAGAATAAACCCTTTGAAGAGATATATGACCTTTTTGCCATCCGGATTATTGTGGATTCGCCGCCGGAGTTTGAGCGCGAAAAGGCACTTTGCTGGCAGGCTTACTCCATCGTGACGGACCACTACAAGCCCAATCCGGACCGCCTGAAAGACTTTCTAAGTACCCCCCGCGCCAACGGCTACCAGTCGCTGCACTCCACGGTCATGAGCAAGAGCGGGCAATGGGTAGAAGTACAGATCCGGACTTCCCGCATGGACGAGATTGCCGAAAAAGGCTACGCAGCGCACTGGAAATACAAGGGCAACGACACAAAGGTGCGGGGCAACATCGAACTGTGGATCAACCAGGTACGCGAAACGCTCGAAAACGGCCTGGGTGATCGAACCGCCGCTATTGAGTTTCTGGACGAGTTTCGGAGCAATCTTTTCAGCGAGGAGGTGTTTGTCTTTACGCCCAAAGGAGATCTCAAGGTACTTCAACGCGGCTCTACGGCCCTGGACTTTGCCTTTGATATTCACTCACAGGTAGGCATACGCTGCATGGCGGCTAAGGTGGGAGGTACTTTGGTGCCCATAAGCTACGTACTCAGCAATGGCGACCAGGTTGAGATTATTACCTCTAATAAACAAAAACCCAACGAAGACTGGCTCCGGATTGTCATCACGTCCAAGGCACGTGCCCGGATTAAAGACTACCTTAAGGAAGAAAACCGCCGCTACGAAACCGACGGCCGACAGATGGTCGAGAAAAAGCTTAAGATACTGGGCCTGGAGATTAACCACGAGGTGATCAATCAGCTACGGGCCTTTTTTGAAGCCAAAACCCCGACCGATTTTTTCTACCGTATTGGGAAAGGGTACATTCCGCTGGATGACCTCAAAAAATTCAAACGGTACAAGGAAAGCAAAGACCGCAAGAGTAAGATTGGCCCCGAGGAGGTACCCGACGGGAAGTCGCTGGTGAGTTTTTTGAAGAATATCCACGGCGACCGCGCCGATAGTGATACGCTACTCATCGGGGACGATATGGATAAAATCGACTACAAGCTGGCCCCTTGCTGTAATCCCATCGGCGGCGACGACGTCTTTGGCTTTGTTACGATCAACGAAGGCATCAAGATTCACCGCACTACCTGCCCCAACGCCGCCGAGCTTATGGCCAAGCACGGTAACCGCGTGATCAAAGCCAAGTGGGAGTCCAAGAAAGATGAGGCCTTTCTGGCGGGCCTGCGCATCACAGGTACCGACCGCATGGGTCTGGTTAATGACGTAACCCGTATTATCTCCAACGAACTGCACATCAACATGCGGGGGCTCACCATCGACACCCAGGACGGGGTTTTTGAGGGAGATATTAAACTGTACGTACAGGATACCAAGCACCTGGATATTCTTATCAAGAAACTTGAACGAGTAGATGGCGTTTATAAAGTACTTCGCTTTGATGCCAACCTCAATGTCGTTCTGTAAATTGAACCTAGAAATAAAGTACGCTGTTATTCAATGTTGGACTTCCTGTGAATTAAGTTCAAAAAGCACGTAATTTGCACCTGATTTCAGAAGCTATGCCACAAGCCAGTAAAGCAAACCTGGACGCCGCCAAGAAAATTCTGACGGCCTACCTTGAAAATAAGGGACTTCGTAAAACACCGGAACGTTTCGCGATACTAGAAGAGATATACACGCGTGAAGACCACTTCGACGTGGATGAGCTGTATATCAGTATGAAAAACAAGAAATATCGCGTCAGCCGGGCCACCGTTTACAACACCCTTGACGTACTTGTAGACTGTGATCTCGTTACGAAGCATCAGTTCGGCAGGAACCTGGCGCAGTACGAAAAGTCATACGGATACAAGCAGCACGACCATCTCATCTGTACTGAGTGCCACAAAGTAATGGAGTTCTGTGATCCTCGCATCCAGAACATCCAGAACATGGTTGGTGAAATGCTTCACTTCAGCGTTTTGCACCATTCGCTTATTTTCTACGGTAGCTGTACCCGCGAAAACTGCGACAATCGCACGGACATTCTACAGGAAGAGGCAGTCAGAGACTAGCCGTAGTAGCCCTTAGAACTAAAATCAATTATCTAACTTATTTGTGCATGAAAGTTGACGTATTGCTTGGTCTCCAGTGGGGAGACGAAGGAAAAGGTAAGATCGTAGATGTGCTTGCGCCCCAGTATCAGGTGGTGGCACGCTTCCAGGGAGGGCCCAACGCCGGCCATACCCTGGAATTTGACGGTATCAAGCATGTTCTTCACCAAATTCCATCGGGCATTTTTCGGTCTGATATTCAAAATATCATCGGTAACGGCGTAGTACTCGACCCGATTATATTTCAAAAGGAAATTGAAGGGTTACAAAAATACAACCTGGACCTGCAAAAAAATCTCTTTATCTCCAAGAAAGCATCCCTCATTATTCCTACGCACCGCTTGCTTGATGCCGCTTATGAGCAACACAAAGGCGCGTCTAAAATTGGATCTACGCTGAAGGGCATCGGTCCAACCTACCAGGATAAAGTAGCTCGGATTGGGCTTCGTGTGGGCGATATCGTTTCACCGCGCTTTCAGGAAAAGTACCAAAAGCTGGTCGACGCCCACAAAGCTATTCTTGAATTTTACCAGTTTGACTACCAAAGTACCTTGGCTGAATTGGAAACTCATTTTTTCAGCTCGGTAGAATTCATGAAGCAGTTTCAGCTCACTAACAGTGAATACCTGATCAATGAGGCCATTCAGAAAGGAGAGAGTGTACTGGCCGAAGGTGCCCAAGGCTCTTTGCTGGATATAGACTTTGGATCCTATCCTTTTGTGACCAGCTCAAGTACTATGGCGGCTGGTGCTTGTACGGGCCTGGGTATCGCTCCGCATCAGATCGGCGAAGTATACGGTATCTTTAAAGCCTACTGCACCCGCGTCGGCAGTGGCCCTTTTCCCACGGAGCTATTGGAAGAAACCGGTGAAAGAATACGCCAGGAAGGGCGTGAATTTGGCGCAACTACCGGGCGGCCTCGCCGCTGCGGCTGGTTGGATCTGCCCGCGCTAAAATACGCCATTATGATTAATGGCGTGACGCAGCTCGTCATGATGAAGGTAGATGTACTGACCATATTTGATACCATTCGGGTCTGTACGCACTATCGCTTACCCGATGGTACCGTAACTCATCAGCTCCCTTACGATCTTTGTGACGAGAAAGTAGAACCTGTATATCGTGATTTTACGGGCTGGGGACATACCCTCGATGGGATCCACGCCTTTGACGAACTACCTGCTCCGCTGGCAGCCTACGTTGAATTTCTGGAAAAGGAGCTGCAATTGCCCATTAGTTTTATTTCTACGGGCCCCGATCGCCAGGCACTCATTCATCGGGAAGCTCCAAATCTTATTTAATTTAATTGTTTCAAAAGCAAAAAGGAACTGCCCGAATATCGGGCAGTTCCTTTTTGCTTAAAGGGTACTTTAAAAATAGATATAGATTTTGCTCTGACTCTGATCCCATTTTTCTGTATGTCACTACATAAACAAGATAAGCCCTATTTTCGGTTTGTTCTTAAGCAGAGCGAGCAGCCTTTTGAGGGGCTGCTCGTCTGGGTTTGATGGTCTCGTGGCGGCTACCTACTTTTCCGGGGGTTGACCCAGTATCATCGGCGGTGCGGGGCTTAACTTCTCTGTTCGGGATGGGAAG
>NZ_JACHGF010000006.1 GCF_014202275.1 Rhabdobacter roseus
TACCAAGAAAGCACTGTGATAGTAGATTATTCAAAGAATATTAACTTGTACCAATTTGTAGAATCCGACTCCAAGAAATAGGGGGTTAGACCAAAATCAATACTCCATGTATGATTCAGGTGTTGTGGAACTTCCAAGGATTGCTGTACACGGGCTGGGAGCCTGCGTTTGACTTTCCTTCTTAAGTTTAGCCCCATGTGAGTATAAATCCTATGGACACGTTTATGGTTTGCTTTTAATCCTTCATTACGAAGCCGGTTAAAGGCAAGCCAGAAGCCTTCCCTTGGAAATTGTTCTGCCTTTTGAGACAAGAGCTGCATTAAAGTCGTATCATCTTTGATGGATTTATAACCAAATGAGGAACGGCTTAAGCTTAATGCACGACATGCCCTGCTTTTGTTCGTACATTGTTCCAGAAGCAATTCTTCTATGATTTGCTTCTTCTGGCAGGGCTTTAAAGCTTTTTTTCAATAATATACTTAGCTGCTTCTAGATCCAAAGCTAGGTTGGAGTACATCCGTTTTAGCTTCGCATTTTCCTCTTCAAGCTCTTTGATCCGCTTTAGCTCTGATGCCGTCATACCGCCATAACGCTCTCGCCACTTATAAAAAGCGGCGCGACTTACACCATAGGTTCGGGCGATTTCTTCGACTTTCTTGCCGTTGTCGAACTCCTTGAGTATCGCGGCAATCTGGGTGGGTGAAAATTTACTTGTCTTCATAATTACAATTTTAAAGTTAAAGATTTTATACTTTTAAATTGTACTATTTTTGGGGATGCTTACACTACTATAATCGCGTTAGTTGGAATAGTACTGATTCCCTCCCTTGCCACGGGTTAATTACAAGACGATCATTTGACGGGATGGATTCAAGTTCAGCCCAAGTACTTTTTTCGGCCCGCCGTTTTTCTGATCCATCGTATTTTTCATAAACCCAAAAGAGCCGGGCCCTACGCAGCATACGCGCAGGCCCGGCTCTTTTTCAAAGTACCCCTTTAAAAAGTACCTTCGGTACTATTTGCGCCGCAGGTAGGCTGCCACGGCCGTGGCCAGGAGCAGACCGGCCACTACCTTGGTCGCTACGGCTTTAGGATTGTGCTTGATCTGGGCTTTCCAACCCCTTTCCGCGAAGATATTGGGCACGCGGCCTTCCTTAAAATCCGCAATGACGCCTTCTATTTCGTCGACGCGGTCGGCCAGGAGCAGAGGAAGCCAGTGGCCGTAGCTGTTTTCGCTAAACTGAAAAGCGTACCGCCGGATCTTGCCACTGAGCCCGTTAGGCGGCAGGGTAGTTCCGAAAACGGCCGTGAGGTTGGGCCGTTCGTTGGAATGAAGTACCTCCGTCGTGACGGACTGCTGCGTGGGGCGCTCCCAGTTGTAGCCTTTTTGCTCCTCGTTGGTGCGGCGCTTGATGGGGTAGGTCGGATCGTTTTTCGGATCGGCGTCTACGCCCCAGCCTTTGATATGCGAGTAATCTTTTGCTAAATGTTCCATAAGAAATCGTCGTTACGTTCTGGCTGATGGGGGAATAAGGACCGTCTTGATGCAATTGTCGAGCTTGTCGGAGAAAATGCGGTAGGCGTCGGCCACTTCTTCCAGAGGTACCCGGTGCGTGATCATCCCCTTCGGATCGATCCGGCCGTTCTGGACGTGGTCGATCAGTTTGGGCAGCAGGCGCTTCACCGAAGCCTGGTTGGCCCGGATCGTAATGCCTTTGTTCACGACGTTCCCGATGGGCACCAGGTTGTCGGTAGGACCGTAGACGCCCACAATCGACACGATACCCCCCTTTTTGACGGAGTTGATGGCCCAGTGCAGCGCCGTAGCCGAGCCCGCCTGGAGCATGAGCTTCCGGCCGGTGATGGTTTGCAGGGCATTCCCGGCGGCGTCGGCCCCTACGGCATCGATACACACGTCGGCCCCCATCCAGTCGGTGGTTTTTTTGATAAAAACGACGGGATCATCCATCGAGCGGAAGTTATAGGCTTCGCACTGGGCGTAGTTTTTGACAAATTCGAGCCGGTACTCCACGTGATCGATCACGATGACGCGCCCCGCTCCGAAGAGCCAGGAACACTTGGCCGCCATGATCCCGATGGGCCCTGCCCCAAAAATAACCACCGTATCGCCGGGCTGAATGCCGCCCATCTCAGCGGCCTGGTAGCCCGTAGGTACCACGTCGGTGAGCAGTACGGCGTCGTCGGGGTCCATGCCGGGTGGAATCACCGTGGGGCCCACGTCGGCGTAAGGTACCCGTACGTACTCGGCCTGGCCGCCGTGGTAGCCACCGGCCGTGTGCGAATACCCAAAAATACCCCCCACGGCTGTAGCCTCGGGATTGGATTCGTGGCAGTTGCCGTAGAGTTCCTGTTTACAAAAAGCGCACTTGCCGCAGGCAATGTTGAAAGGTACCAGTACGTTGTCGCCCACTTTAAGCTTCTGTACCTCCGAGCCTACTTCTTCCACGACGCCTACAAACTCATGACCAAAGGTAGATCCCACGCGCGTGTCGGGCACCAGGCCGTTGTACAGGTGCAGGTCGGACCCGCAAATGCAGGAGCGCGTTACCCGCACGATGGCATCTTCCGGATGCTGGATCTCGGGCATGGGTTTGTGATCGATGCGGACCCGCAACGGGCCCCGATAATTCATTGCTAGCATACTCCTCTCCTTTCTTTACATTTAGTGGATTATTTTAAAACACAGCTACCTCCATCTTGCCGCGCCGTTGGGTACATCCCTGCATTAAGCCCGGAGCCTACGGGTGAAAGCGGGGTAGGGAAGTAGTGTTGTGCGTAGTTATAAAATAGTATGCCACTGAAAAGGAATAGGATAGAGCGGAAAGAATGGTTTTTGTGTACATTATTCCCGGCCCAAAAGAGCCACAGTAAAAAGGAGAGTGGGGTACTTTTGGGCTGCTTTTGCCGATCTAGCGTCGGCTTACAGGTACCCGTTACTTGTTGGGTTTGAAAAAGTCCTTGGGCGAAATTGCCTGAAAAACAATCGTTTCGTAAGGACTTTTTGTCCCGGCTTCGTACAGGCACGCGATGTAGCCCCTGGGCAGCACGGCCAGGCTGGAGTAGGCCGACGGCCCGCTGTGCAGCGTCTGGAGCCGGGGCCAGGTTTTGCCTTCGTCGAAGCTGGCGCGTAGCGTGAGGTGGCGGCGCTTGGTGGTACTGGCCGGGTTCAGGAACAGCAGGGTACTTTTCTTTTTGCGGCCCCGCGGCCAGGCGTAGCGCAGCAGGGCCGCCTGGCACACGGGCTCCACCAGCTCCGGGGCATCTTCGGGGGCGGTCCAGCTGAGGCCGCCGTCGTAGCTGAGGGCTTGGGCGCGCCGGGCCCGGCCCAGGTACGAGCGCATGTTCATGAGCAAAGTACCGTTGCCGTCGGCCAGCTCCACTACCTGGCATTCGTTCATTTTGGGCGTGATGCTGCCGCCCAGCTGCCAGCTCTGGCCGTGGTCGTCGCTGTAGATTACGTGTGCGCCGTACTCGTAGGGGCCGTTGCGCAAGGTACCTTTCGGGTCGTCGTAGCTGAAGTCGCAGGGGATCACCAGGCGGCCCTGGTGCGGGCCGTGCCGGAGCTGGATGCCCACGCCCGGCCCCGTGGCGTACCAGCCCCATTCGGGTTTTTTGGTAGTTTGAGTAATGTCCAGCGGTGCGGACCAGCTCAGGCCGTCGTCGTCGCTTTTCATGGCCCATACGGTGCGGGTACCCTGGCTGGTTTTCTTGATGATGTCCGCCTCGTGGTCGTGGCCCAGGTTGTGCGTCAGCAGCAGCCAGATCGTCCCGGTGGCTTCGTCGAGTACGGGGCAGGGATTGCCGCAGGTATTTGGGCCGTCGTCCCAAAGTACCCTTTGTTCGCTCCAGGTACTTCCGCCGTCGGTGGAGCGTTTCAGCAGGATGTCGATATTCCCGGCGTCACCGGCGCCGTCCTGGCGGCCTTCACAAAAAGCCAGCAAAGTACCTTGCGGGGTACTGAGCAGGGCGGGAATGCGGTAGCTCTTGTACGCGCCTTCGCCCGCTTGAAACAAAGGTACCTGGCCGACTGCGGGAAGGCAGTAGAGCGTAATGAAGCCAATAACAAAAGCACGGAGGCGCGTTTTCATAAACCAAGTAGCAGACAAGATGCCACGGGTTTATAAAGTACCCCCACGCCCCAATTTACCCAGTGAAAGGTACTTTGTACTCAAAAGGAAAGTCAAAAAGCAAGCCGGAACACCGTACCCTGGCCCACGACAGAAATGGCGCTCAGCTGGCCGCCGTGCTGCTGCAGGATCTGCCGCGACAGGCTGAGGCCAATGCCCGAGCCGGTTTTTTTAGTGGTGTAAAAAGGAATAAAAATCTTCTCCAGCGCTTCGGGCTCAATGCCGCTGCCGTTGTCTTCTACCTCGATGATGACCTGGTCGGAGGTGGTGAAAGCCCGCAGCTTAATGAGCGGCGAAGGCTGCCCCGTAAATACTTCCAGAGCGTTCTTGACGAGGTTGATAAGTACCTGCTGAAGCTGATCGGCGTCGGCCTTGATGGACAAAGCCTCGTTGCCAACGTCCACGGTCCAAAGTACCCCCGCCGACGTCAGGTCGGCCTGCATGAATTGTATCACGTCGTGCAGCAGCTCGCGCACTTCTACCTGGCGCAGGTTGGGCTTGGGGAGCGTGGTGAAATCACGGTACGCATTCACGAATTGCATCATCCCCTGGCTGCGTTTTTCCAGCGTTTGTAGGGCTTCTTTGAGGTCATCCACCGACTCCTGGTTGGAGGTACTTGGCTCGATGTCCTCGTTGACGATCAGGCGCATGGTACCTACCAGCGACACGATGGGCGTCATGGAGTTCATGATTTCGTGGCGCAGCACGCGCGTCAGGTTTTGCCACGATTCCACTTCTTTTTGCTGGAGCTCGGTACCGATATTTTGCAGCGCCACGATCCTTACCCAGGTACCCCGCAGCTGCATGGAAGTACCCTGTACGGCCAGGGGCTGGTCGTTGGGGGTATTGTAGAGCTCACGCACGCCCGTTTCGAGCTGCGAAAGGAGCTCAAACAGCTTGGGGTGTGCCTCACGCAGCTCGCTGAGCTGCCGCAGGCGGTAGATACCCAGCATACGGAGGGCGGCGTTGTTGATGAGGTTTACCTGGCCTTTGGCGTCGAAAGTAATGAGGCCGGTGCTGATGTGCTGCACGATGGCGTTGAGGTACTGGAGGTTGGTTTCTTTTTCGGCCCGCGCCTGCCGAAAGGCCGTAAGTACTTCGTTGAATTGCTGATTTAGCTCCTGAAACGTCGAGCCCATTTTGTTGTCGGCCCTAAATTTAATGGCGAAGTCGGAGTACCGCACCGACTCCAGAAAGCGAATAAATTTCCGGTTGAAGCCCGTTACGTAGAGGTACAGGCTCTGACCCAGCAACAGCATGGCGATCAGTGCGAGCGAGATCGGTAGCCAGGAACGATGGGGCTGCACCGACAAGTACCCCACGACCACCCCCACGGCCATGATCAGGATGATTCGCCAAAATATGCCAATGGAAAAGTGCCGCATCAGTCAGGTTTTAATTTGGGGCTCAAAGTAAGAAATTGCGGATCAAAATCAGCGAGGGACTTCATTTTAAAATGGGCCAAATCAAATTTAGGATCGTCGTACTCGTAGGGCGCGGGTACGGCTACGGTTAGCATTCCGGCGGCCTGAGCGGCGCGCAGGCCCGTGTGGGAGTCTTCCAGCGCCAGGCACTGGTGCGGAGCTAGCCCGAGCAGCCGGGCCGTGCTCAGGTACACGGCGGGGTGCGGCTTGCCGTGGGCTTCCAGCTCGGCGGAGTGCCAGGTTTCAAAGTACCCCACCAGCCCCAGCTTCCGCAGCACGGCTTCGATCAGGGGGCGGTCGGAGGCGGAAGCGACGGCCAGCCGGTAGCCCGCCCCGTGCAGGTACCTGACCAGCTCCAACGCGCCGGGCATAGGTACCACGGTGTCGACAATGAGCTGCCGTCCCAGCGCCAGAATGTCGTTTTCTAGCGCGTGGTGGTGATCTCCTTCCCAGGGCTGCTGCGCGTAGCAAAAGTCCAGAAAAAGCTTCGTAGAAAGCCCCACGGTTTGGCGGCACAGGTCGTCGGTGAGCGTCACGCCCACGCGTTGCATTACCTGCTCGGCGGCCTGCCGCCATAGGTCCTCGGAGTCGATGAGGAGACCGTCCATATCGAAAATAACTGCCCGGATCATGTTACTTTTTTTGATTTAGGCCAAAAGTACTACTTTTGATCTAAGAATGGCTTTGGGGGTGTCCTCTTGCAAGGACTGAGATAATACCCTTTGAACCTGATACAGTTGAGACTGTCGTAGGGAAAAGCAGATGGATCAGGGGTACTTTCCTGCCATCGCTCCTGGGGTACCTGGTACCTGTTTCCTCCTTCCGTTTCGAGTATCGTCCGGCCAGCCTCTTTCCTTTTCTTATCCTAACTCTGATACCCCGTGAAAGACAACCTTAAACAACTGCTCCAGACCTTGCGCGAAACGTCCCCGCTGGTGCACAATATTACCAACTACGTGGTCATGAACTACACCGCCAACGCCCTGCTGGCCGTGGGGGCCTCGCCCGTGATGGCCCACGCCGTAGAAGAAGTGGAAGAAATGACCAGCATTGCCGGGGCGCTGGTGGTGAACATAGGTACCTTGTCGGCCCCTTGGGTGGCGGGCATGAAGCTGGCCATGAGGCAAGCGGCTACCCTGGTGAAGCCCACCGTGCTGGACCCCGTAGGCGCCGGGGCTACGTCTTATCGAAACCAGGTACTTGCCGAGCTCATGGAGGCGGCCGCGCCGGATTTGATCCGGGGCAACGCGTCCGAAATCATGGCCCTGGCCGGGCTGAGCGTACAAACCAAAGGGGTTGATAGTACCATGTCGTCATTGAGTAGTGTAGAAGCGGCTCGGGCCCTGAGCGACCGCTACGGCTGCGTAGTAAGTGTGAGCGGCGCGGTGGATGTGATTGTGGATGTTGATAAAATGGCCTACGTCGCCAACGGCCACCCCATCATGACGCGCGTAACCGGCATGGGCTGTGCGGCTTCGGCCCTGGCGGGGGCTTTTTGCGCCGTGGAAAAAAATGTATTCGAAGCGGCGATCGCCGCGGCGGCCACGATGGGCGTTTGCGGAGAGCTGGCGGCCAGTACGCTGGCGGCCAGCGCCCTGGATGGACAAGGCCGGGTACTACCGGGTAGTTTTCAGATGGCCTTCCTGGATGCCCTCGCCAGCCTCACGCCCGAGCAACTGGCCGAAAAAGCCAACGTTCGTCTGGACTCAAAATCTGCCTGATGGAGCCCAACCTGGACTTGTACCTGGTCACCGACGAGCCCGCCTGCCTGGGCCGGGACCTGCTGGAGGTCGTAGAAGAAGCCGTGCGGGGCGGGGCTACGCTGGTGCAGCTGCGCGAAAAAACGCTGGATACCCGCGCCTTTGTGGAAAGGGCTACGCGCCTGAAGGAGCTCCTGCGCCCCTACGGCGTTCCGCTGCTGATCAACGACCGCCTCGACGTAGCCCTGGCCGTCGACGCCGACGGTGTACACATCGGGCAGTCGGACATGCCCTACGCCCGGGTGCGGCAGTTGCTCCCGCCCGGTAAGCTCATCGGCCTCTCGGTCGAGACGCCCGAGCAGGTCCTAGAGGCCGAGCCCTGGGACCTCACCTACCTGGCCGTGAGCCCGCTCTACGCCACGCCCTCCAAAACCGACCACGCTACGCCCTGGGGCCTGGAAGGGTTGCGCTGGGTACGTCAGCACAGCCGCCACCGGCTGGTGGTAATCGGCGGACTGAACGCCGCCACCATTCCCGAGGCCATTGCCCACGGGGCCGACGGTGTGGCGGTGATTTCGGCCATTTGCAGCGCACCTTCGCCCGGAGAAGCGGCGCAGGTACTTTACCAACAAATTACCCACTCCTTAGCCCAAAGAACATGAAAAGATACCCCACCGTAAAAAGATACCCCACCGTACTCACCATTGCGGGCTCCGACAGCGGCGGCGGCGCCGGTATCCAGGCCGATCTGAAAACCATCGCGGCGCTGGGCGCGTACGGGGCGTCGGTCCTTACGGCGCTCACGGCCCAGAATACGCAGGGCGTGCGCGGCATTCATCCCGTACCGCCGGATTTTGTCGAAACCCAGCTGAACGCCGTTTTTGAAGACATTACCGTCGATGCCGTCAAGATCGGGATGGTAGACGCGGGAGCCGTAGCGGAGGTGATTGCCATGGTGCTGGACCGCTATCAGCCCACGCAGGTGGTTTTTGACCCCGTGATGGTAGCCACCAGCGGGGCGCGCCTCATCCGCGACGAAACGGTGGAGGTACTTTGGCAAACGCTCTTTCCCCGCGCTACGCTCATTACGCCCAACCTCGACGAGGCGCAGGTACTGGTAGGCTGGCCCATTGATTCCCTGGAAAAAATGAAAACCGCCGCGCTGGAGCTGGTGCAGCGCGGCTGCCGGGGGGTACTTTTGAAGGGCGGCCACCTGCTGGGCCCCCGGCTGTACGACGTCCTGGCGCTGGAAGGAGAGGAGGTACCTCAGGTATTTGAGTCGGTGCATATCGAAAGTGCCAACGTACACGGTACGGGCTGTACGTTGTCGTCGGCCGTAGCTACCTACCTGGCGCTGGGGTACCCGCTGGCCGAGGCGATCGCGCGGGCCAAGGAGTACGTAGCGGGGGCCATTGAGGCGGGCCGCGAGGTCACGACCGGCCACGGACACGGCCCGCTCAACCATTCGTTTTCTCCCCAAAAAATGCAACTATTCTCATGACATTTACCCAGTACCTGTGGCAGGAAGCCACCCCCATTTTTGAAAAAATACGGGCGCATCCGTTCAACCAGGAGCTGCGGCAGGGTACCTTGCCCACCGATGCCTTTACTTTTTATATTTACCAGGATTCGCTCTACCTGGCTGACTTCGCCCGGGCGCTGGCCGTGGCAGGTACCCGCGCTGCGACGAGCCAGGAGTTATTGGATTTTTTGCAGTTTGCCCAGAACGCCATCCTGGTGGAGCGGGCGCTGCACGAAAGCTACTTTGACGAATACCGCATCAGCTATACCAGCGGCAAAGCGCCGGGCTGCTTTGCCTACACCAACTACCTGCTGGCGGTAAGTACCCTGGAGTCGTACGAGGTGGCGGTGGCGGCGCTATTGCCCTGCTTCTGGATTTACAAAGAAATAGGTGACTACATCTATGCGCACCAAACTACCCCCAACCCTTACCAAAACTGGATCAGTACCTACGCCGGGGAGGAGTTTGGCGAAGCGGTGCGGAAAGTACTTGGCATCTGTGACCGCCTGGCCGAGCAAGCCTCCGAAAGTACCCGGCAGCGGATGCGTGAGGCGTACCTTACCTCCTCGCGGCTGGAGTACCTCTTCTGGGACAGCGCCTACCGCCGGGAGGCCTGGCCGGTGTAAGGAAGGTACTTTCAAGGTACCTTTGGCGTGCGGCCCAGGTACCTGCCGGGGGTACTTTGGGGTGGGTATAAGGTACTTGGGGAAGGTACTTTCAACGTACCCTATAGCCCGTACTTTTCCATGCGGCGGTAGAGGGCGGCGCGGCTGAGGCCCAGCTCCCGGGCGGCGTCGGTGATGTTGCCGCCGAAGCGTTTCATGGCCTTCACGATCAGGTCTTTCTCCATTTCTTCCAGGTCGAAGCCCGTGGCAGCAGCGGGCTCGGGGCCGTTGCTTTTTAGGAAAAGATCCTCGGGTTGCAGGGCTTTGCTCTGGGAGAGAATCACGGCCCGCTCGATGGCGTGCTGCAGCTCCCGGATGTTGCCGGGCCAGTTGTACTGCTCCATTTTCTTGATGAGCGCCGCGCTTAGGGAAGCCACCGGGCGGTTGTACTTTTTCCGGAATTGCTTCAGGTAATGCTCGGCCAGCGGCTCGATGTCTTCCGGGCGGTCACGCAGGGGGGGCAGGTTGAGCTCGATGGTGTTGATCCGGTACAACAAATCCTGCCGAAAGACGCGGTCAGCCACCATTTTGTCGATCTCGTGGTTGGTGGCGCACACCAGACGCACGTCGATGGGGATGGGCTTGTTGGAGCCGACGCGCGTCACGCGCCGCTCCTGAAGTACCGTCAGGAGCTTGGACTGCAGCGGCAAGGGCAGGTTCCCGATTTCGTCCAGGAAAATAGTACCCCCCTGGGCTTCTTCAAAGCGTCCGGCGCGGTCGTCGCGGGCGTCGGTAAAGGCCCCTTTGACGTGCCCGAACAATTCACTTTCGAATAAATTCTCGCTAAGGGCTCCCAAATCCACCACCACGAAGGGCTTGGTGGAGCGGTCCGAGAGCTGGTGCAGGTGCCGGGCGAGTTGGGTTTTTCCGGTACCGTTTTCGCCCAAAATGAGCACGTTGGCGTCGGTAGGGGCCACCCGCTCTACGGTAGCCATCACCTGCTGCATGGCCCCACTGCTGCCCACAATAGAGGTATCCGTGGTTTTCTTGGTCTCGGTCTTTTCGGCTCCGGTAGCCTCCTTTTTACTGGCGAGGCCCGCCTGCAGGGTATCCAGCAGTTTGTCGTTTTCCCAGGGTTTCAGCACAAAGTCGGTAGCCCCGGCTTTGATGGCCCGAACGGCCATTTCTACGTCGCCGTAGGCCGTAATCATGATCACCGTGAGCTTGGGGTCGATGTCCAGGATGCGGTCGAGCCACTGAAAGCCCTCGCGCCCGCTACTGACGTCGCGGGTAAAGTTCATGTCCAGCAGCACGAGGTCGTACTGGCCGTTGGTGATCAGGAAGGGGAGCTTCTCCGGATTTTTTTCAATATCAACCTGCTTGACGTGCCGTTTTAGCAGCAGCTTGGCAGCGCTCAGGACGTCGACGTCGTCGTCCATGATAAGTACTTTGGCCTGAGAAAGAGACATACGGTGAGGTGGGTAATTAGTTAAGAATGGCTAATTTAGCTTAAAAAACTTGGGTAAAGCGCACCAAAGCTACGTACGATGAAGCGTAGCACCAAACGTGCTCTGTCAGGGGTACTTTGGTACATGCATTTAAAAGTAAGTATTTTGCCAGAAATACTGAAAATTTGGCTTGTTCATTGCCGAACAGGAATGTCCGAAAATGAACAGTTAATAAGAATAGAAATTATGATATACGTTTGATTTTCAGTAGGTTGTTTTTTTAGGCGACGTTTGGCATAGGGATTGAGTATTCTATAAACCAAATACGATGTGCCAAACTAATCTCATTTTTTGTAGATTCATTTCAATCAACGATGGAAATCAAGACACCGCCCACTAGCCCATACAGACCCAACTCGATGGAACAATCGTCCATGGATCGTCAAAAGCCCAAGAAATTCTGGAACAGTCGCCGTATAGGCATCACCGTAGGGTCCGTGCTGCTGGGTACTTTCCTAATCTATCAGTTCTTCCTGGCTGACAAGCGCAGCAAGCTAAACGTCGAAAAAGACAAGCTGACGGTATCGACGGTAAAGCAGGGCGAATTTGACGAGTTTATCGTCGTGACGGGCGTAGTACAACCCCTCAAGACCATCCAGCTGGACGCCATTGTGGGTGGGTACGTCACTGAGAAACTCATTGAGGGCGGAAACATGGTGAAGCAGGGCGACGTACTGCTGCGCCTGGAAAACCAAAGCCTGAAGCTGAACTTCCTGCAATCCGAAACCGAGGCCAGCCGCCTGGTCAACGACCTGCAAAATACCCGCCAGCGCTTGCGGGTAGAGCGTTTTAACTTACAAAAAACCCTGAGTGAGCTGGATTTCCAGATCGACCAGGCCAAGGACGCCCACGACCGCAACGTGCAGCTCTTCCGCGATAAGGTGATACCCGAGGCCGACTACCTCAAAACCAAACGCGAATACGACCGCTTGACCAAACAGCGCGAGATCGAGATCGAGTCGCAGAAGTACCAGGAGGAAAACGCCCGTATGCAAATTTCTCAACTGGAAGGTACCCTGGCCAACACCCAGAAAAACGTGAGCCTGTGGCGGCAAACGCTCGATAACCTGGTAGTGAAAGCCCCCGTATCGGGACTGCTCTCGTCCATCAATGTGGAGGTGGGCTCCAACATCAGCCAGGGCCAAAACATCGGACAGATCGACGACCTGGACGGCTTTAAAATGCGCGTAGGGATTGATGAACACTACAATTCCCGGATCTTCGCGGGCCTGAAAGGTTCCATGGAATTTGCCGGCAAACCGTACGCCCTGGAAATCGTCAAGATTTATCCCGAGGTACGCAGCGGACGCTTCGAGGTAGACATGAGTTTTGAAACGGCCGCTCCCGAGCGCATCAAGCGCGGGCAGTCGGCACCGATTCGGGTGCAGCTGGGGCAGCCGTCCAAAGCGACGCTGCTACCGGTGGGAGGCTTCTTCTCCGACACGGGCGGCAACTGGGTGTACGTCGTAAGCGGCGATGAGAAGCGGGCCGTGAAGCGCTCGATTACCCTGGGCCGGAAAAATCCGGAGTACTTTGAAGTACTGGAAGGACTACAGCCCGGCGACAAGGTCATCACGAGCTCCTACGAAAACTTCGGGGATAACGAGGTACTTGAATTTTAGCAGCCACTAGCGTAGCTCAACGGAAAGGTACTTTGAGCCGCCACCTAACAGCCATGAAAAAATAGGAAAGGTACTTTGGGAGAACATCCCCCGGGCTCCCAAAGTACCTCCTCCGTATAAGTACCCCTTTAGGATCAGAAACCCAGTCTAAACACATAATTCATCCTCTGTAAAACAACCTGCCATGCTAAAAATCAACAACCTGCAAAAGATATTTTCTACTGAAGAAGTGGAAACTACCGCCCTGAACGGCATCGACCTGGACATCAAGGATGGGGAGTTTGTGGCCATCATGGGGCCATCGGGCTGCGGGAAATCTACTCTCCTGAATATCCTGGGGCTGCTGGACAATCCCAGTGAAGGTTCCTACGAATTTTACGGTACGGAAGTAGCCCGGATGTCGGAACGGCAGCGCGCCCAGATTCGTAAAGGCAACATCGGTTTCGTGTTTCAGAGCTTCAACCTCATTGACGAACTGACGGTGTACGAGAACGTAGAACTACCCCTGCTCTACCTCAAAACCCCCGCCGCCGAGCGCAAGGAACGCGTAGAAACGGCCCTCGAGCGCATGAGCATGATGCACCGCCGCAACCACTTCCCGCAGCAGCTCTCCGGGGGGCAGCAGCAGCGGACGGCCATTGCCCGCGCGGTAGTAGCCACGCCCAAAACCATCCTGGCCGATGAGCCGACGGGAAACCTGGACTCCAAAAACGGCGAGGAGGTCATGAACCTGCTCCGCCAGCTCAACGAGGCCGGCACCACCATCATCATGGTGACGCACTCCCCCTACGACGCGGGATTTGCCCACCGGATCGTGAACCTGTTCGACGGGAAAGTGGTCACAGAGAAAATCCATATCTAGATCTAGGTACCTGGCCAGAAAGGGCTATGGAGAAGGAAAAGAGCAGGAGGAAGTGAACGTTCAGGGTTAAGCATGAAAAGTACCGGAGAAACGCCTCCCTGTGCCCAGGGTACTTTAACGGATTAGTCCCAAACGTACTTCATAAACTGAGCAAAGCGTATGATCCGGAACTACCTTACCATAGCCTGGCGAAATCTCTGGCGCAACAAGCTCTACAGCAGCATCACCGTCTTTGGCCTGGCCGTGGGGCTGGCTAGCACGGTGTTGATTTTGCTTTGGGTAAAGTACGAAGTCAGTCACGACCGATTCCATGTTCAGCATGATCGGATCTACCGGATCATGCTGAACCTATCCTCACCAGCGAATGAAACGCAGACCTATGATGCCGTGCCGATGCCTATGGCCGAGGAAATCAAAGCCAAGGTACCTGGCATTGAACGCGCCACGCGTTATTCGTGGGGAGAGCGGTCCCTGTTTTCCTTCGGCGACCAATCGATCATGGAGGAGGGACGAGCCGCCGAACCCGACTTCCTGAAGATTTTTAGTTTTGAACTTTTACAAGGCAACCCGGCGACCGCCCTGACCGAACCCAACACGCTGCTGTTGACCCAACGACTGGCTCGCAAGTATTTTGGGAATGAAAATCCGATTGGCAAACAGATTCAATTGGAGCGAGCGGAGACTTACCGGGTAGTGGGCGTGATCGCGGATATTCCTCCCACATCATCGCTGAATTTTGGGTACCTGCGCCCCTTCCGCGCCGAGGAATTGCAATCGACAGATTGGGGAGAAAATAACATCCAGCTATTTGCCCTACTAACCCCGGAAGCTAACCCGGCCACGGTTCAGACGCAGCTTCAACGAATAATTCAGCGGCACTTACCTACCTTAAAAGACCGGGCGTACTTTCTGCACTCCCTCAACGACTGGTACCTGCGCTCGAACTTTAAAGACGGAAAATACAGCGGCAGAGGCCGGATTGTCTACGTTTGGCTATTTGGCCTGGTTGCTGTACTGATTCTGCTCATCGCCGGTATTAACTTTGTGAATCTCTCTACCGCCCGGGCCACGCAGCGGGCCAAGGAAGTCGGAGTGAGAAAGGCCGCCGGAGCAAGCCAGGAAACATTGATGTGCCAGTTTCTGGGCGAATCCATGCTGCTGACGTTCATAGCGGGCCTGTTGGCCCTGGGATTGGTGTCAACGGCGCTCCCCTTCTACAACGAGCTGCTGGAAAAACCCTACTTCGGTGCACCCGCTCAGATGCTGATCTCCATTGATTGGCAGAACCCACGCTACTACGTTGCCTATGGGGGTATTTTAGTTTTCCTGGGATTATCAGCAGGCTTATATCCGGCCTTTGTACTGTCCTCTTTCCGGCCCGCATGGGTACTTAAAGGGTTGCGCGACAGGAGCGGCCAGAAGACGGCTTGGTTGCGTAAGTCTTTGGTGGTAACCCAGTTTACGGCCGCCATCCTACTCCTCATCGGGACGATGGTCGTGTATAGACAAATTCAGTTTATTCAGAATATCAACCTGGGCTTTCAAAAAGACAATTTGATCTACTTTAATACCGGCAATGTCGATATTTCCAGTATTGAACCCTTGATGGAGTCCTTTGCTCAACTCCCGGGAGTACAAGGTGTGACTCGAGCCAACACCGACTTTCTGGGAGTAGGTAGGGCCATATATCCCGACTGGCCTGGACAAACGTCCAGTTCACGGGCCTTGACTGGGATCTTGAACGGTGATGAGCACCTGCTCGCTACGATGGACATTCACCTTAAGGCGGGACGGGACTTTTCGTCCTCCTTTGGAACCGATTCGGCCAATGTGTTACTCAACGAAGAAGCCGCAAAGCGTTTTGGTTTTGAAAATCCGGTTGGTCATCCGATTACGGTAGATGGTATTTCCGGTACGGTGATTGGGGTCGTGAAAGATTTTCACTTAACCACTATCCACTCGCGTATTGAGCCCCTCATCATTCGGTTCCAGCCGTCGGAAACGCAACTCCTTTTTGCCCGCATTGATGGACGCAACATCGCGGGTACACTAAGTGCGATGGAACAAACCTACCAAAAGGTAAATCCAGGGTTTCCGCTTAACTTCATTTTTCTGGATCAGGCTTTCGATTGGATGTACCGAAGCGAGCGGCAGGTTGGCACGCTGGCCAAATGGTTTGCAGGGTTAGCTTTCTTTATTTCCTGCCTTGGCCTCTTCGGCCTCGCCACCTTCACCGCTGAGCAACGCACCAAAGAAATCGGCGTGCGGAAGGTACTTGGCGCGAGCGTAGTCAGCATCGTGGCGCTGCTTTCCAAAGATTTTCTGAAACTGGTACTGATCGCCATCCTCATCGCTTCGCCCATTGCCTGGTACGCCATGAAGGAGTGGCTGGCGGATTTTGCCTACAAAATTGAAATCAGTTGGTGGTACTTTGCTCTGGCGGGCGGGTTGGCCGTGGGCATTGCCCTGCTGACGGTGAGCTTCCAGAGCGTAAAGGCCGCGCTGATGAATCCGGTGAAGAGCCTGCGGAGCGAGTGATATACTTATTTCAATAATTTAATCGCTTGAAAATGATTCAGAATTATTTCAAAATAGCTTGGCGAAATTTGCTGCGCAATAAAGTATTTTCCGGAATAAATGTTCTAGGATTGGCGCTTGGTTTGGCATGTAGCTTGTTGATTGGTCTGTGGGTGCTTGACGAGGTCAGTTTTGACCAGTATCATTCCAATGCCAATAAGATTTTTCGAATCAACACCCATATCAAGTGGTCAGGGAATGAGTATCGGTTGGGAGTAGTTGCTCCACCAATGGGGCCGAGCCTGCAACGCGAATACCCGGAAATTAAGAGTACCCTCCGAGTAAAAACGGGTGGCGAGACGCTGTTCCTGGCGGAGGAAAAGTCTCTTTACACGCCAAGCGTCATCTATGCGGACTCAACGCTATTCTCTTTCTTCGACTACGAATTTATTGAGGGTTTCCCCAGCGGTGCCCTCCGTGATCCGAACGGCGTGGTACTTACACAAAAACTGGCATTAGCTTTATTTGGCAAAATCGAAGGAGTGGAAGGCAAAACAGTAAAGGTAAAAGAAAATATGCCCTTTACCGTAAAGGCAGTCATCAAGGACCCTCCGGCCAACCACCATTTTCATTTTGGAGCCATTCTGCCGTACACCAACGAAGCGGTGAGCGGAGCCAATTTCAGTAATTGGGGTAGCTTTAGTTCGGAAACTTTCCTGATGTTAGACCAAGAGGACGGAGGCGCAAAACTGGAGAGGAAAATGGCGGCCTTCTACAAAAAATACATCGCTGAGGCCATCGGTGATGAAGGCAATTCGGATATACATTTTGCCATCACCTTTCAGCCTTTAATCGACCTACATCTCTATTCCTCCCACCTCATGGGGGAAGAAAATGGCGGTAGCATGGCCTACGTCTATACTTTTTCGGCGGTGGGATTATTTATTTTGTTGGTCGCCCTTTTTAACTACATTAACCTGACCACCGCTCGTTTGGCGGGCCGGGCTAAAGAAATCAGCATTCGCAAGGCCGTTGGGTCACAGCGGTTCCAACTAGTTGCTCAGTTTCTGGCCGAATCGACGCTACTAGCTTTTTTGGCGCTGGGAATTAGTCTGCTATTGCTGCAAGCTTTACTACCAGCTTTCAACACATTGACTGAAAAAGCACTATCCCTAAATCTTTGGAACGGGCCAACAGCCCTTCAATTGCTGGGGCTGACACTGGCGGTCGGCTTAATCAGTGGACTCTATCCCGCCTTCGTGCTATCAGGCTTCAGGCCGACGGACGTTTTGAAAGGTGCATCTACGACGGGCGGCAAGGGGGCGCTGATGCGGCAGTCGTTGGTAGTAGTGCAGTTCACGATTTCAATCATCATGATTGTCGGGACAGTCGTCGTATATCAGCAATTGCAGTTTATGCAGAATAATAAACTGGGCTTCAACCAAGATCAGGTACTTACCATTCCGCTCAAATCACCCTCGGTGCAGCAAATGGCCACCTTGCTAAAAAATAAACTAAAGCAAAGTGCGCTCATTTCCGAAGCTAGTCTGAGCAGTGGCACAATTGGGAAAGGGATGAATAATAAGATGACTTTCAGTTTTTACAAGGACGGCAAGGAACAGCCCGTAAGTACCGAATACTTCTCCGTAGATGCTGACTTTTTACGAACCTTGCAAATCGGGATGAAAGAGGGTCGTCATTTTTCGGCGAACTCAGCCGCTGACTCGACTGAAGCGGTTCTAGTCAACGAAGCCATGCTAAAAAGGCTGGGCTGGAAGAACCTCACAACCGGATTGGTTGAGGTGGATACCAAAAAAGTGCCTATTGCGGGTGTCATAAAAGACTTCCACATTCGTTCGCTACGAGAGAAAATCGAACCACTGGTGCTACGTCTCGACCAAGGGCAGAGTGACAACATGCTGCTTCGGCTAGCGCCCCATAACATTTCTTCCGGCTTAGCTTATATTGAAAGCACTTTTAAAGAATTAAATCCCGGCCAACCGTTCGATTACTATTTTCTCGATCAAACCTTCGCCCAACAGTATAAAGCTGACGAGCGCAGGGGTAACCTTTTCCTGATTTTTTCAGGAATTGCTATATTCATCGCCTGTCTGGGCCTCTTCGGCCTCGCCACCTTCACCGCCGAGCAACGCACCAAAGAGATCGGCGTGCGGAAGGTACTTGGCGCGAGCGTAGTCAGCATCGTGGCGCTGCTTTCCAAAGATTTTCTGAAACTGGTACTGATCGCCATCCTCATCGCTTCGCCCATTGCTTGGTACGCCATGAAGGAGTGGCTGGCGGATTTTGCCTACAAAATTGAAATCAGTTGGTGGTACTTTGCGTTGGCGGGCGGGTTGGCCGTGGGCATTGCCCTGCTGACGGTGAGCTTCCAGAGCGTAAAGGCCGCGCTGATGAATCCGGTGAAGAGCCTGCGGAGCGAGTGAATTGATCCTAGGTCGGCTGGAACCAATATCATTCTCAAAGATCTATTATATCGGCTATTGGCCCTAAACAACCGGAGCTTATGCTTAAAAGCTATTTTATTACCTCCCTCCGCGCTCTGAAGCGCAACTGGAGCTATTCCATTATCAATGTATCCGGCCTGACGCTAGGCCTGGCGTGTTGTCTACTGCTGTTCATGGCGATCCGCTACGAACTGAGTTTCGACCGGCACAATGCCAACGCCGACCGCATCTACCGCATGTTGGGGGTCGACAAATCAGATCCTGAGAGCAAACCGAATACCGGGATAACATTTCCGGCCCTGGCTGCCCTCCGAAATGATTTCCCGGAACTGAAAGACCAACTCACGATGGCTAGCCGGGTCAAGTCGGCGGTGGTATCAGTGAGCAATCAGACCGGTACCGACACCAAGCGGTTTCAGGAGAACGATGGCGTCATCACTTTTGCCGAGCCGGAATATTTCAATCTTTTTGATTACACCTGGGAAAAAGGCAGCCCGCAAACGGCCTTGGCCAATCCGAACACGGTGGTACTTTCCGATCGAATCGCCCACAAATACTTTGGCGATACCGACCCGATGGGCAAAACCATTCGGCTGGAGAATCGGATGGATTTTGTGGTAACGGGAATTGTTCAGTCCTCCACACCTACCACTAGCCTGCCTTTTGACGTTTTCCTATCTCATGCCTCTATTCTGGCGTATGGCAACAGCTCTTCCCCAGACGATTGGCGGTCCACCTATGGCGGAGCCCAAATTTACCTGATGCTACCCAGCTCGGAGCATGGGGCGGAGGCGTCAGCGACCCGGATGGAAAAGCAGCTGGTTGGCTTTGTCAATAAATACCATAGGCCGGAGGATGCCCAAAAACTACGGTACGTCCTGCAGCCGCTTACTGATATTCACTTCGCCACCAATACCTCGAATTTTGCCCAACGGAGCATCAGCATCGAAATGATCTGGTCCATGGTACTGATCGGCCTGTTTATTCTGGTGACGGCCTGTATCAACTTCATCAATCTGGCTACGGCTCAGGCCATCCGCCGGTCGCGGGAGGTAGGTGTCAGGAAGGTACTGGGAAGTACCCGGGCGCAATTGGTACGGCAGTTTCTGGGCGAAACGAGCGTGCTAACTATGATTGCGGTGGTTCTGGCGTTAGTGGTCGCGCAGCTTTCACTCCCTTACGTAGGCGAATTGTTGAATATCAAACCGGGCACTGTGACCTTATTCAGCCCGATGGCACTCGGTTTTCTGTTGGCGTTGGGGCTGCTGACTACCCTGCTGGCTGGTTTTTATCCCGCCCTGGTTCTGTCGGGGTACCAGCCCATTCTGGCGCTAAAAGGTAAAATCCTGTCATCGGGTACCAACCGGTACTTCACACTCCGGCGGGGACTGATCGTGGGCCAATTTGCCATTTCCCAACTACTGATCATCGGTACCATCGTGGCCTACAGCCAGATGAAGTACTTCCGGTTGGTGGACCTGGGCTTTAACCGCGATGCCATCATAACCGTTACGGTACCGCAGAATGAACCGGGCCAACTGGCGAATCTGCGCGCTCAGCTCACCAACGTACCGGGTATCGCGGCCATTAGTTTCGGCATGACTACTCCTGCCTCCACGAGCAATTGGACGACGGGTTTTCGGTTCGAGAATGAAGACAAAGATCCCGATTATGGCGTTCTGATGCGCCCGGCCGACACCGCCTACGTTCGTACCTATGGCCTGAAGCTACTAGCCGGACGCATGTACCTACCCGCTGACACCATTCGTGAGCTCGTGATCAACGAGACATTCATGAAACGACTGGGCTTTCAGAAGCCCGAGCAGGTGATTGGAAAAATGATGACGGTGGCTGGAGAAAATGTGAAAAAGCCTATTGTGGGCGTAGTGAAGGACTTTAACATGTTCTCGTTGCGCGATGAGGTCGTACCGAGCGTCCTGACTACCCGGCGCGGCCATTACCGGACCATGGCCATTAAACTTTCGACTGAAAAGGGAGGTGCCGAAACCATCCGCCAGGTACTTCAAAAGGTCGAAACCGCCTGGACGGCCACCTACCCCGAATTTGTTTTTTCCTACGAATTTCTGGACGAGACGTTGGCGAGTTTTTACAAAAGCGAGGAGCGGATGTATGCCCTGCTGCAACTACTGGCGGGTATCGCCATCTTTATTGGCTGTCTGGGTCTTTATGGGGTAGTGGCTTTTATGGCCGAATCGCGCACCAAAGAAGTCGGGGTACGGAAAGCGCTGGGCGCTTCGGCAGCCCACATCTTCGGCTTGTTCTCTACCGATTTCATCCGTCTCGTCGTGATCGCTCTGGTACTAAGCTCGCCCCTGGCCTGGTACATTATGAATCAGTGGCTGCAGAAATTCGAATACAAGATCGATATCGAATGGTGGATGTTCGCGCTGGCGGGTGGATTGGCCGTGAGCATTGCGCTGCTGACGGTGAGCTTCCAGAGCGTAAAGGCCGCGCTGATGAACCCGGTGAAGAGCCTGCGGAGCGAGTGATTCTCAACCAACGATGACAGCCTTGCGGCCAAGAAGCAATACAACTTCCACGGCTTCTGACACTTTGCTCGCAACAAACCAACTACATCAGATAAAAACCTATGCTGATCAACGACTTTAAAATCGCCAAACGGAGTTTGCTAAAGCACAAACTTTTCTCCTTTATCAACGTATTTGGTCTGGCGCTGGGTGTGGCCTGTAGCTTGTTCATTGGCTTGTGGGTACTGGATGAACTGAGTTTTGACCGCTTTCTACCCAACGCCGACCGCATTTATCGTCTTGAAAGTACCACGATTACACCAGATGGTACCCAAATGAAACTTCCGGCGGTCGGCTGGCCCGTCGGCAAAGTTCTGCAAGCCGACTACCCCGAAGTGGAGCAGGTGACTTACCTCCGAGGCTGGTCACCACAGCTCAAACATCAGGAAACGTACATCAGAGAAGCAGGACTGGCCGCCGACCAGAACTTCCTGACCGTATTGGGCTACGAACTGGCCCAGGGCGACCCCGCCACGGCGCTGGCCGAACCTTTCAGCGTAATCCTCAGCCCGGCCGCCGAGGCGAAGTATTTTGGCAAGGGCAATGGACTGGGCAAGGTACTTATGGTAAACGACACGCTACCCCACCGCGTGACGGGCGTGTTCAAGGAAGTACCCACGAACGGCCACCTCCGGTTCGACCTGGTGCAGTCGCTGGCTTCGCTTCATGCTCTTTACCCCGAAGATATGGTCTATGAGTATGCGTCGGGCTGGTTTGATCTCAACGTAGCCAACTACCTGCTCCTGAAACCCGGGACCGACGTGAATGCTTTTTCTGCTAAAATTAAAGATTTAGTGGGCCAACGCGGCAAAGCCATGGTGGAGCAGACGGGCATGAGCAGCACTTTACAGCTCCGTCCCTTGACCGATATCTACCTGCGTTCGGGGATGCCCACCGAGGACGGCCCCCTGGGAAACATCGACTCGATTTATCTTTTTATCGCTATCGGGCTGTTTGTGCTGCTGATCGCTTGCCTGAATGTCATCAATCTCACGACCGCCCGTGCCACCGAGCGAGCCAAAGAAGTAGGAATAAAGAAAGTGCTGGGCGTGCAAAAGAAACAACTCATCCAACAGTTTTTGACCGAAGCAGCTATCGTTTGCATTACCGCTACGGCACTGGGGCTGGGCGTGACCCTAGTACTTTTGCCCCAATTCAGCGCATTTACGGGTAAATCGTTTGGCTATGGCGATCTTCTGGGAATAGAAGGGCTGCTGCTCATCGTTGCGTTTTTAGCCACCATCATTCCACTCACTGGGGTTTATCCTGCCTGGGTACTTACGGCCTATCAGCCCATTTCGGTGCTGAAAGGACGTTTTGCGCGCTCTGCCCGAGGTGTTTTACTGCGTAAAGGCTTAGTCGTTGCGCAGTTTGCGGCTTCGGTTTGTCTCATCATTTGTACGGTTGCAGCCTGGCAGCAGGTTCGGTTCATGCAACAGCAGCCGCTGGGTTTCGATCAGCAAAACATTCTTACGGTCGATTTGAGCGGCGTGTCGTCCCGCAACCGTAGCGCGCTGGCCGCCACGCTTCGCAGTGAACTCCTCACCCACAGCCAGATCACGGCCGCCACGGCTGCCAATGCGGTACCAGGGCAAATGGGTTGGGACGGGCAGTTTGCCTACGGCGAAGGCAACGCTCCGGGCAAAGGCATTTTGGTTGAGCACATACCGGTCGATCAGCATTATACCCGAACCCTGAACCTGCGCCTGCTGGCGGGGCGCGATTTTGTGGCAGACAGTAAGGCTGACGAAGCAGAAACATTTTTGATCAACGAAGCGGCCGTCAATGCGTTTGGCTGGGAGAACCCACCGGCAGCGATTGGCAAGAAGCTTTCGGTCTCGGGCATCAATGGAAAAGTAGTGGGTGTGGTGAGAAATTACCATCAGCATAGCCTGCATGACAATATTCGCCCCCTCGTCCTGAACGCCATGCCCAGAGCCAGGGTGGTTGCTTTCCGCTACGAAGGCAATAATCCAACGGCGGCCATCAACCACTTAAAAGCTAGTTGGGAAAAACTTTTTCCGGGTTATGTGCTGGATTTTAATTTTCTGGATGCGGCCTTCAAGCAGCAATACCTGGCCGAACAGAAGTTAATCGATATTTTCTCGTTGGCCGCCGGGATGGCCATCCTCATCTCTTGCCTGGGGCTTTTGGGATTGTCCGTATTCAGCACTATTCAGCGTCAAAAGGAAATCGGCGTCCGCAAGGTACTCGGAGCCAGCGTGGCCAGCATCGTGGCGTTACTTTCCAAAGATTTTCTGAAACTAGTACTGATCGCCATCCTCATCGCTTCGCCCATTGCTTGGTACGCCATGAAGGAGTGGCTGGCGGATTTTGCTTATAAAGTAGACATCAATTGGTGGGTCTTCGCACTGGCGGGCGGGTTGGCCGTGGGCATTGCCCTGCTGACGGTAAGTTTCCAGAGCGTGAAGGCCGCGCTGATGAATCCGGTGAAAAGCCTACGGAGCGAGTAGCCAGGGGCAGAGGGCGGACCACCACGCGGCAAAGGGTAGTGATACTGGTTCGATAGGGTACTTTTTGGAATAAGTACCCTACGAACTGTTAAGTTTCCTTTCTCCGGCAGGAGAAAGGATTATGTACAGAAGCAATTCTATTGAGGCTTTTAAAAAAAACAGATACAGCCATGATCAGAAACTATTTCAAAATAGCCCTGCGTACCCTTTGGAAAAGCAAAGGGTACGCGGCCATCAATGTATTTGGCCTTTCGGTGGCTTTTTGCGTCTGTGTCTTTTTGTTTCTTACGGCTTATAGGCAGCTGACCTTCGATGACTTTCACGAAGACTCTGAGCGGATTTTTCAACTCTATTTTGTCACGAATCATGCTGAAAAAACGGATCGTTCAACGGCAACGCCCCTCCCCCTGGTTCCGGCACTTCGATCCGAATTCTCCAACGAACTAGCCGCGGAAACCCGTATTTGGAGAGGAACCAAAAGCCTAGTAACCTACCAGGAGAAGAGTCTCGACAGAATGGTGGTGGGCGTGGACTCAGGCTTTCTGAACGTGTTCACATTTCCTCTTAGTAAGGGCAGTCGGCAAACGGCCCTGCGGGGTTTGAATGGAATGGTCATTACCGAAAGCATGGCCCGGTCGGTATTTGGTGATGCGGAACCCATCGGCAAACCATTGCAGTTGGGCAGCGGCAAGGATCAGCAAACCTATCTGGTCACGGGAATTTGCCGGGATATACCGGATAATTCTTCAATCCATTTTGATGCATTAATCCGGATCGAAAGCACGAACAACTACCACGCTTTCAAAGACAAGTGGGATGCTTATTCTGGTAAATCCTACCTTAAGCTGGCACCTTCGGTTAGCGAGCAGACCTTTGAAGGTCAACTGCGTCAATTTGCAAAAAAGTATTACCCGGATAACATCAGTAAACTGCAAACGCAGGGTGGTAAACCCGACGACCAGGGGGATGTTTTTGCGATACGCCTTCAGAGCATGTCTGATGTTCATTTCGGGAAGGAATTGTCAGGTGGAAAAGGTACTCCCTTCGCGGTGGTGTACGCCATCATCGGAATCGGGCTGTTCATTCTGCTGATTGCCTGCATCAACTTCATTAACCTGAATATGGCCCGCTCCTTTACCCGGATGCGGGAAGTTGGGGTGCGCAAATCGGTCGGCGCGACCAAAAAGCAACTCTTCGTTCAAATCTGGGGAGAATCGATCCTGCTGTGCTTCTTGGGCTTTGTAGGAGGCGTGGTGCTGGCCTTCCAGCTGGTATCGCTGTTCAATGCAACCTTTGGGGCCAACGTCAACCTAGCCGATATCATTTTGATGCAGAAAGGATTCATCCTGCTCATGCTGGGCATATTCCTGTTAGTGACGTTCATCGCGGGTGGTTATCCGGCCATAACCATGGCGGGCTACAATCCTGTCGTGGTTCTGAAAGGTAAACTTTCTTTAAAGCGTCCCGGCGGTTTGCGCAATTCTCTTATTGTTAGTCAGTTTGCTATTTCGTGCCTACTGATTTGCTGTACAGTTATTGCGGTGCAGCAGTTACGCTTTTTACGCCAACTCCCGCTGGGATTTGACAAAGAACAGGTCATCAGTATACCCATCGGCAACCGGGCCGATGGCCGGCAGGTCCTGCAGCGGATGCGCAACCGCCTGGCTGATGACCCGTCAGTAGTGTCGGTGACGGGCAGTGGGATCAATCTGGGTAAGGGCAAGGACAACGTAAGTTCGCGGGTGTCGCTGGGCTTTACGTACAAGGAGAAAGAAGTGTCGACCGAGTGGCTGCTCGTGGATTACGATTATCTCAAAACCCTGGGTATCAAATTACTTTCGGGCCGGGAGTTCGACCCGGCTTTTCGGACAGACTCTACCAACCGGGTGATTATTACCGAAAGCATGGCTAAAAAAATCGGCGAAACGGAACCCGTGGGTAAGTACTTCGAGACCGATACTTCCGGCTCGCGCTATCAGATCATTGGTCTGGTACCTGACTTTTACCTGTACTCGGTCACCCAGGAGCGGATGCCTATCACCATGCACCTCTCTCATACGGAAGCGATCAACTATGTATTCGTCAGGGTTTCGGATCAAAGTCTATCGAGTGCTATGGGCAAACTGGAAAAAATATGGCGAGAAGTAGCGCCCGAAGCGGAATTCATGGCTTCGTTTCTGGATGAGAACATCGACGAATGGTTTCAGAATGAAGAGCGCCTGACCCAAATTTTTATCATGGCTTCCAGCATCACAATTCTGCTATCGTGCCTGGGTCTTTTTGCCGTGGCTCTGCTGGTCATTGAGCAGCGTACCAAGGAAATCGGCATTCGTAAAGTGATGGGAGCGACCGTGGCTTCGGTCGTGATGTTACTCTCCCGCGATTTTCTCAAACTCGTACTGGTTGCGCTGCTCATCGCGGTGCCGCTGGCCTGGTTCGGGATGCAGCAGTGGCTCAACAATTATACCTCCCGCGTCGAAATAAACGCATGGGTATTTGTAAGCGTCGGCGTAGCGGCGCTATTGATCGCCTGGCTCACGGTGGGCTATCAGAGTATCAAGGCGGCGCTCATGAACCCGGTGAAGAGTTTACGTAGCGAGTGAGTGTTCGGAACCCAGCAGTTAGCCTTGAGGCATCGATAAAATTCGCTACTGTTGCTGATGACACAGGTACTCTATGCTGAAATAGAGCAGGGGCCTGTAGGGTACCTGCACGAAATGGCGATTTCTGAACTCGTTCAAAAATAAAACTAGCGTCGGGAATAACTGACCCCGATCGAAAGGCCGATCTGATAAGGCTGAATTTGGAAATTAGTTACGGGCATCGTGAATTTTGAGAAGCCGTACTCCAGATACGGACCCACGGTCAGGAGGGTACGGTGGTCCAGGGCAAGTTGCTTTCCGAGGCCCAGATTCACCCACGCGGCACTCCGGCCGTGCGTCAGTTCGTGGTTGACTTCAACACCCAAATCACCGTAATAATGGCGAAAGGGACCGGCGCGTAGTACCGCGTGTTTTTTGATCGCCAGGCCTGCCAGTCTAAAAGTATTGTGATCTTCTACGGGAGTCCCCCGGTACACCACGCGGTAGCCGTTGGCCTGCTCCACCCGGAATTCGTCGGTCGCGATCTCGTATCGGATCGATTGCCGGAATTGCCCGTAGGTGAGTAGGAGCTGAAAACCTTTCTTTTCCAGGCCAGCGCTCACTTTGTAGCCCAGACTCTGCGAGGAAACCGGAGCCGGAAATTGAAAATTCTGATAGACCAC
Source organism: Rhabdobacter roseus (assembly GCF_014202275.1). GTDB lineage: Bacteria > Bacteroidota > Bacteroidia > Cytophagales > Spirosomataceae > Rhabdobacter > Rhabdobacter roseus. The sequence goes on from NZ_JACHGF010000006.1 coordinate 26,662, forward strand.
ATCGGAATGGGGATTGATGGTCAGGGTTTGAAACGTGTTCGTGGGGGTCAGTGAGACAAGCAGCCGCCAGGCATTTTCCTTTCCGATTTCTGGCCGGGGTGGGGCCTCGTACTCTCCCGGATCAGGCAATGTTTCGAGCCCGCTTAGTAAGATCGACTGGGGAGAAGGACGGGAGGAAATGGGTTGAATGGTGTGGATATAAGCAGGATCTTGTATTTCATTTGCGGATTTGTGGGACATAGGGGTGTTCTCTAATCCCTGTGGCAAACCGGGTGTTTCCGGTTCCATTTCTTCTGGTTCCAAAGTTTCTGCCCCCCTGTTTCTGTCGCTATGCGTTTCAGGACTAAACGTTTGCACTGACTGCCGGAACATGGAGACGGAATTTATTTCTGAGGATAAGGCAGCGGGGGGGCTTTTTTTCTGCGCATTTGTCGGTTGGGTAGGTGAGGGATTAGGCAGCACGTGCACGGCAAATGTTTCCAAACCTGGTTTGGAAACAGACTGGCCCGTAATGGTTGCCGACAGTATAAACATTATGAGCAGGCTCACGGCCATGAGGTGGCGGATTGGGTTGGATTGAGCCAATTCGCGTAATTTCTCGAATAGGCTCATTTCCAGCCTTGGATCGGGCTGAGATTCAAAGTGTTCGAACTTTCGCCGCAAGGCGTCGCCCACAATGCTATTCAATTCATCATCATGAGTTTTCATATTGCGTAATTCCGTGTTCCTGTAGTTTTTTCAAAAGTAAATTTCTGCCCCGCAAGAATTGCGACCGGGAGGTACCCTCCGAAATATCGAGCATTTTGGCGATCTCTGTATGGGGGTACCCATCGATCATGTGCAGGTTCACCACCATGCGGTAGCCATCGGGCAGCTGCTGAATAATCTCCAGCAATACGTTGATGTTGATTTGGTCGATGATTCTTGCGTATTCCTCTGATTCCAGATCGGCGTTAAATTCGTCCAGTGAAATGTGCGTTTCCTGTACCTTGGTGGTGCGGTGGTAGTAGTTGATAGCCGTGCGAATCACGATGGACTTCACCCATCCGTCGATTGCCCTTTCTTCTTTTAATTCGGCCAGGTTCCTAAAGACTTTGACAAACGCTTCCTGAAAAATATCCTCTGCTTCGGCCTTGGTTTTGGCGTAGCGAAGGCAACTCCCCAGCAGCCGGGTTTTGTACCGTTCATAAAGTACCGTCTGCGCCCTAACCTCCTGCCGTTGGCAAGCCCGCACCAGTTCTTCCAGTGTTTCGTATTTTTTAGGGCGGAGTAAGGACATTCAGGGATTGTGTGTTTATTCAAAAATGTTTGTCAACCTTATTTAAAATGGCCTATTTACCATACAGCTACAGCGTGACAAGCGCCTCGTAGGTCAAATAGGTTATGGTACCCGAATCGTTGAAATAGAGATAGTAAGTTTCCAGAAAAGGGTAGGCGCGGTACAGAATGAAACGGTATCCCGTCTGACCGGATTCCTCGAATCTGACGCCCGACTGAATCGGAAAATTAGCGAACTGCTGCGCATGGGTAGCCATATAATCCTGAGCGAATTGCGGAAATTCAGCCGTTTTGGTGTAGGTACCCTGAAAATTTCTTGATGAATAAATGCTATTGCCCCGATGATCGAATAGGTAATCCAGTTGATTGTTGGCAGCATCATGCTCCAGGCTATGATACGTTTTTTCGTTGGCCTCATTGACGAAAATCCGGGCACTTTTGTGGATCAAGGCATTGTCTTTAATGATGTTTTGGGCTCTCGTCGGCAGATCTCCGACGAGGTGAGTGGTGTAATCAAACTTAGAAAAGTACCGCATCTGAACCACGTACTTCTTTCTGGTAGCGTCCAATGGAAACCAGGAGAAAATATAGGCCGTGGAATCGAGCGTATATTTCGCCGTCAACTCCTGTGCATTGTTAGAACTGGAAGTCGAAGTGTTTTCTTTAAAATCCGAGAATTTCCCCTTCGGCAGGGAGACTTTTTCCAGGATACTCGCGAAGGTACCCGAAGGGGCGGCCGTGAGCAGGAGGTAGGAAACCATCACTCCCTGGGTACCCAGAGCCGAATAATAATTTTTTCCATTTTCCATGAACGTCGCTTCCCAGAGTTTATCCCTTTCAACGGTCTTATAAATGATGTCCTGAGCATTGGGAAACTTACTTTTCAAATCTTCAACAACCGCAACGGGGATCTTATCTTCCGGCATGGGTTGAAGATCGTTAAGGCTATTACAAGCTATTACAGCAAGGATTAATACACAGAAACAATAAATAGAAGCTAATTTCATGAAGAGGTTTATTGAAAAGATTCAATAAAGTACGATATATTTTGATAATTCTCTGGGTGTACCTTCTTCTCTTTGGATGATCCAGGCTGCCCGCAACGTATAGGCATAAGTCACTTTATTCGACCCTTCGTTTTGCTCTTCCAGAATGATGCGTATTCTTTCGGGCTTGGAGGCGTCCTGTGCTTCTTCCAGGCTCTTGTACTTGGGAAGCATATCGCGGTCCAGGTACCCTTTATCAGCTTTCCAAAACAAGATGGGGCCGGTCGGCAGCTGGACCGAAACGGTCTGTTTGGTCTTGTCCCAGTCCCATTTTCCGTGAAAGGGGCCGACGTAAATAAAGGCTTCTCGTATGATAAGCTCGGCTGTGCCGTACGGACGGTTGCCGGAAACGCCGTCGGAGTAGTCATACGTGCTGGATTTAATGATGACGCTTTCCTGGGGAGACTCGAACAAGGTTCTGTTCCCTGCCCAATCCAGGAACTGGTACGCGTTGGCATGTGCGTACCAAACCTGAAGCCGGGTGAATAACACGCTGTCTTCCGATATGTCTTCTGTTACGTCGCCCACCGTTCTGGTGATTTGTTCGAGGCACCAGTAGCGGCCTGGTGCCGTCAGTGAGGCTATGACCTGTGCGGAGTCGACGGCGGGTGCCTCGGGATCAGGATCCTCGATATTATGATCCTGGCAGGAGAGCATCCCTAGGGCCGTACCTACGAAACAAAAAACTAGGATTTGACGGACGTTTTTCATGGCAGAGAAATAAAAGGTTATAGATTGTGTATATAGGTTGTTACAAAGCAAGACACCGCGCTCAGCCTGAAGCGTTAGATTGCTGAAAATTAGACACTTATTAGCCGTTCTAGGACTTAATAAAATACGATATATTTCGACAACTCCCGGCGAGGGCTTGCTTCTCTTCGAATGATCCAGGCTGCCCGCAACGTGTAGGCGTAGGTCACTTTTCCCTGTGCTTCCTCTTTTTCTTCCATGACGATCCGTATTCTTTCGGGCTTGGCAGCGTCTTGGGCTTCTGCCAAGCTCTTGTACTTGGGAAGCATATCGCGGTCCAGGTACCCTTTGGCCGCTTTCCATAACAGATCGGGTTCAGTAGGAAGTTGAACTGAAACGGTCTGCTTTTCCGCATCCCAATTCCACTTTCCGTGAAAAGGTCCGAAGTAAATGAAGCCTTCCCGTATCAGTAGTTCTGCGGTTCCGTAAGGTCGATTGCCGGAAACGCCGTCGGAGTAGTTATACGTGCTGGATTTAATGATGACGCTTTCCTGCGGGGACTCAAACAAGGTTCTGCCGCCTGACCCATCAAGGAACTGGTAAGCATTGGCATGCGCGTACCAAACTTGAATACGCGTAAACAGTGTGGTATCTTCCGATACATCCTCCGTCTTATCTCCCACTGTTCTCGTGATTTTTTCAAGACACCAGTAGCGACCTTTTGCCGTCAGTAAGGCGATGACCTGCGTGGAATCAACCAGGGTACCCACCGAACCGGGATCCTCAACCTGATCCACAGGTTCTTGCACCGTGACTTCCTTCTTTTTACAGGCCACTATTCCCAGGACGGTACCTACCAGACAACAGGCAATAAGGTGACGAACATTCTTCATGGTGCAGTTGATAAGGTACGCAATGCAGGTCGTTATTGAGTAAGACACAGCGCGTAGGCTGAAACGTTGCAGCAACCTAAAATAAATACAAAAGATTGTCTGCCTAGTCTGTGGCGGGAGACGAGTCAATCCGGTCGGTATAGAATGAGTCCATTACCGAACAAAAGTGTCCGATTCCGGACACTTTTGTAGTTTTGCTATTGCATTAAAGTGTTGATATACAGCAAGCTGAATACTTGGCAAAATGATTGGTACAATTATTCACCACTGATCTTGCGGAATTATTCAAAGCAGGAAACATGCCAAAGGAAAATCCCTCGGCAATCGTTAACCAACCTTTCGAATCAAGTAGCCATGTTCAGAAACTACGTCAAAATTGCCCTCCGAATCTTTAAAAAAGATAGGACCTTCACGGCTATCAATCTGGTGGGCCTGGCGACGGGCCTGGCCGTGGCGCTGCTGATTATCCAGTATGTGCGTTTCGAGCTAAGCTACGAAAACACCCACCCACTGGCCGACCGCATCGTCCGGCTCACGATGGATTACATGAGCGGAGGGTCGGTGAATGCGCAGGATACCGAAAGCTACCCACCGCTGGGGCCCAGAGCCCTGCGCGAAATGCCCGAAGTGGTTAACTACACTCGTGCTTATCCCTACGGAGAACCAAGCGTGACGGTGCAGATTGGGGAAAACTACTATTTGGTGGAGAAAGTTTTTGCGGTAGATTCTTCCTTCTTTTCCCTGTTCAACTACCCCCTGCTTCGGGGCAACAAAAAAGGCATTATGACCAAAACCCGGCAGGCCGTTCTGACGGAAACTACGGCCTTGAAGTACTTCAATACGCTGGATGTGATGGGTAAAACCTTAAAACTACCGAAGGCAGAAGGGGCGGTGGTTTTGGAGGTAGTGGGGGTAGTACCCGATAGCCCGGCCAATACGCACCTGAAATTCGATATGCTTTTTTCGTACCCGACCATGCTGTCGGATTTTGGCGAAAAAGAAGATAATTGGAATGGCAACAATACGCTTACCTACCTGCAATTGGCCCAGAATGTAAATTATGATCAATTCACGAAGTCGCTGGCGGCGTTTAGCGACCGGTTGGAAAAGGAAAAGATCATAAAAAACGAACGGGTGATTGGACAAAAAATAAGCGACATCCACCTCTATTCTCATAAAACCTTTGAAACCGAACCGAACGGCGAGGCGAAGTCGGTGTTCTTTTTGCTGGGCGTGGCCTTTCTGGTGTTGATCAGCGCGTTTGTCAACTACGTCAATCTCACTACGTCCAAAGCCCTCGACCGCGCCCGCGAAATCGGAATGCGTAAGGTGGTCGGCTCGACCCAAAACCAGATCCGAACCCAGATTTTTACGGAAACGATACTCATTAATCTCGCGGCGGGGCTACTGGCCGTGGCCTTGATCGGAGCGGTTTGCCCGCTGTTTATCCAAATAGCCGGACTACCCGAAGGATTTCCGATTTTTGGCGATCTGTTTTTCTGGCAAAGCCTGGTTGGTTTTCTGCTGCTGAGTATTTTACTTTCCGGATTGTACCCGGCTTTCGTGCTGTCTTCCTTCGAGCCGGTCAAGGTACTTAAGGGTACTTTCTCCCGCTCCAATCAGGGGGTGGTACTTCGGAAAGCGCTGGTGGTTTTTCAGTTTACCATCACCATTGTTTTGCTGGTACAAACGTTCACCGTTTATAGGCAGGTTCGTTTTCTGCGGGAGCAAAACCTGGGCGTGGAGGTGGGCCGTACCCTCGTGGTGAAAGCGCCCGTAGGCCCTAATGCGCAAAAAGAATACGGTACCTTCCGGCAGGCGTTGCTGGCGCAGTCGCGGGTCGAGGCGGTGTCGGTTTCTGGTACGGTGCCGGGCATGGGTATTACCCCCATGGGTACCACGACGGGTATCAACCTGTCCGATGCCATGGAGAAAAACTCCTATAATTTTTACCTGACGCGCATCGACAGCTCCTTCGTGGACCTGATGGGAATCAAGCTACTGGCGGGCAAGAACTACGATGCCACCTCCTGGCCCGTTTTTTCGGACACTACCAAGCGGGATGAAATACTTGTGAATGAAGAGGCCCTCCGGCTTTGGGGAATTCCTACGCCGCAGGAAGCAGTAGGCCGTGAGCTGAGTTTCTGGGGAAGGCAATGGACCATTCGGGGGGTACTTAAAAACTACCATTACGAGTCGCCTAAGGCGGCCTACATTCCCATGATTCATTTCTACTATCCTATTTTCGATTCCTTTGCCAGCGTGAAGTTCTCGGGAGGGAATTCTAGCGAGCAACTCGCGACTTTGGAAAAAGTATATAAAAGCCATTTTCCCTACTCGCCGTTCAGCTACTTTTTCCTGGATAGCGAGTACGACAAGCAGTACAAAGCCGACGACCGTTTTCAGACCGTCTTTAGCATCCTCACCGGCTTTGCCATTCTGATTTCTTGCCTGGGGCTGTTTGGCCTGGCCACCTTTACCGTTTCGAAGCGAACGAAGGAAATCGGTATCCGCAAAGTAATCGGTGCCAGTACTGTCAATCTGATGATTTTGCTGTCGAAGGATTTTATGAAAACCGTTTTGGTGTCAGTGGTGATCGGACTGCCCATTACCTATTTTTTGATCGAAAACTGGCTGGCCAACTACGCGTCGCGCATCGAATTGAGCTGGTGGCTTTTTGCCGCACCCGCCGCCTTGGTGCTGCTCTTGGTGGTAATTTCGATCGGTGGAAAAACCATGTCCACGGCGCTGATGAATCCGGTGAAAAGCCTGAGGAGCGAATGATGGTATAGGGCAGTGGGCGCGGGGCAGCGGGTAGTTGAAAGTGTAAAGTACCCCTGCAATAACAAAGTACCCTCTGCCCTTACCCCTCCGCTCCATGCCTAAAAAGTACCTTATAAAAACAGAAATAGCCATGCTACGTAACTACCTCAAAATGGCGCTTCGGAATTTTACGAAGTACAAAGTATACTCCTTCATCAACCTGGGTGGGCTCACGCTGGCCGTTACGTGCTGTCTGCTGCTGGGACTGTACGTGCGGCACGAGTGGAGTTTTGATCGGTTTCATACCCAAACGGATCGCCTGTACCGCGCCTGGACGCGGGAAGTCTACAAGGGTGACGTATTTACGAATACCGTCACTCCCTACGTACTAGGGCCTACACTGAAAGAGACCTACCCGGAAGTGGAAGCCATGAGCCGGGTCCAGACCAGTACCCTCAACGTAAAAAAAGGGGAGGAGGTACTTAGCGAGCGTGTCCATGCGGTGGACAAGGATTTCTTCCGGATGTTTGATTTTCCGTTGGTACGTTCTACGGGCGGAAACCCCATTCAGGATCTTTATTCGGTGGTACTTACCGAGGAGGTAGCCCAGAAGTACTTTGGAACGGAAAATCCGGTAGGTAAACAGCTCTACCTACAGCTCGATAGCACCATGCAGGCCTATACGGTCACGGCGGTAGCCAAGAATGTACCTACCCATTCCAGCATCCGGTTTGGGATGGTGATTCCGCTGGAAAACATCCTGCGCTACCGCTCGGATAAGGTGCTGAAAAGCTGGTTTATGATCGATCCCGAGACCTACGTGCTGCTGCGCGAGCGAACGGAGAGCGAAAAACTTAGGGCCAAATTTCCGGCGCTGCTCACGACTGTCCTGGGGGATAAGTACCAGGACCAGAACTACATCATTAATCTGCAGCCTATGCCGGATATTCACCTCAACACCGAACTCACGGGTGGTATTGAGCCTACTAGTAATCCGGCCTACTCCTACATCCTGGGGGGAATTGCGCTGTTTATACTCCTGATTGCCTGTATCAATTTTATGACCCTCTCGCTGGGGCGTTCGGTAAGTCGGGCGCAGGAGGTAGGGGTACGAAAGGCCGTGGGCGCGCTACGAGGTCAGCTCATGGGGCAGTTCTGGAGCGAAGCCCTGCTCATGACGGTACTGGCCGTGTCGCTGGGGGTACTTTTGGCTTTTGTGTTAACGCCCACCTTTAGCCAACTAGCCAACCAAACGCTTACTTTCCGCTTTGATGCTACGGCGGCGTTGTTTTTACTGGGGCTGATCGTGATGGTAGGGTTGGTGGCGGGAAGTTATCCGTCGCTGGTCCTTTCGGGCTTCCGGCCGGTGGAGGTACTTAAGGGAAAAATCAGTCTGAAAAGCGACGCCAGCCTGTTTCGGCGGTCGCTGGTGGTGGTGCAGTTTAGCCTTTCGGTTTTCTTGATTGCCGGTACTATAGTTCTCAATCAGCAGCTTAACTTTCTGCAAAGTACCTCCCTGGGGTACCAGTCCGACAAGACCGTGATTATTCCGGTAGGGGCAGGAGGTGAAGCCGGGCGGCAGCGGGTGGAGCGGTACCGCCAGGCGCTGGCAAGTCAAAAAGAAGTACAAAGTGTAGCCGCTTCGGCCTTCCCCTTTGCCGAAGGCTCCGGGGGGAGTTGGGGTACCTTGGGTTTTACGGATACCAAGAAAGTATACCGGGAGTTTCAATTCAATATCGTAGACCCCCACTTCATCCCCACCTATGGGATCAAAGTAGTACAGGGACGCAATTTTGATCCGGCCAACACCGCCGATACCTACGGAGGGCTCATCGTGAACCAAGCTTTGGTGAAGGCCTTCGACCTAAAAGATCCCCTGAACGAAAGACTACCGGGGCGTTTCCACGATCACCGGATCATAGGCGTCACGGACGATTTTCATTACGCTTCGCTGCATTCCAAAGTGCAGCCCCTGGTGATGGTGCTACGCCTGGACTCGCTCGTGAAGTACTCCGAGAATATGATGTTTACTTCCTCGTCCGCCCTGGATCTGTCGATTCGATTGGCTCCGGGACAAGTATCCGAGCAAGTAGCGATGCTGGAACAAACCTGGAAAGCCGTAGTCCCTGGTGAGCCTTTTCGCTTTACCTTCCTCGATGATAGCCTACAGCGGCAGTACGAAGCCGAGCAGCGCCTCAGCCGTATTGTGACGGTAGCCTCTTTGCTATCCATCCTGATTGCCTGCCTGGGGCTGTTTGGGCTGGCCACGCTGGCCGTAGCCCGCCGAACCAAGGAGATCGGGATTCGGAAGGTACTTGGGGCCTCGGTCTACGGTATTATGGGATTGCTCTCGAAGGATTTTCTAAAACTGGTACTGATCGGGATCCTCATTGCCTCGCCGCTCGCCTGGTTTGCTCTAGATCGCTGGCTTCAGGATTTCGCCTACCGCATTAGCGTGCAGTGGTGGGTCTTTGCGCTGGCAGGTACCTTGGCGGTAGGTGTGGCCCTGTTGACCGTAAGTTTGCAAAGCATCAAAGCCGCGCTGATGAACCCGGTGAAGAGTTTGCGGAGCGAATAGCAGTGGGGTTCGGGGCGCTGGGCAAAGGGGTGCTTTTCAAAAAAGTACCCTGTACTAAGCTCCCTTTCTCCGCCGGAGAAAGGGCGGGGGGATAGAGGCAATTCCATGGCGGCAATTCCATGGCGGCAATTCCATTGAGGCCAAAAAATGCCCCATGCCCCAAACCCTCTGCCCCTAGCTACGAAGTACCTTGATTTTTAAAAACATACACAACCATGATCAAAAACTATCTTAAAATGGCCTGGCGGGGCCTGCTCAAAAACCGCCTGTTTACCGTACTCAATCTTCTGGGGTTAGCCGTGGGACTGGCCGTGGCGTTGCTGCTGATGCTGTACGTAAAAGACGAGCTACGCTTTGACCGCTACCATACCCAAGCCGACCGCATCTACCGCGTAGGGCTCACGGCTACCTTTGACGGTACCAGCCGGAAGTGGGCCACCGCTCCCAATGCCGTCGGGCCGACGCTCAAGACCGAGGTACCTAGCGTAGAGGAGCAGGTGCGGTTGCTGCGGCACAACTTCGGACAGACGGCCTTTGTAAACGCCGGGGAGAAAAAATTTACGGAGAAAAACCTCTACTGGGCCGACGAAAGCCTGTTTGCTATTTTTGATATACCGCTGCTGGCCGGAGATCCCAAAACGGCCCTCGCCGCGCCGCGGAGCGTGGTTCTGAGTGAGGCCACGGCTCAAAGGTACTTTGGCAGCCAAAACCCCATGGGGCAGCTCCTGCGCGTGGACAACCGCGATACGCTTACCGTAACGGGCGTCTATGCCAACTTTCCGGGTACTTCCACGCTGGACGCCGATCTGATCGGCTCGTTTAGTAGTGTGCGCTGGGCGGCCAATATGTCCTGGAGCAACGCGAGCTTTGAGACCTACTTGCTCCTGCGCCCAGAGAGCAGCGTTGACCTGCTGACGAAGCAGATGGCCGACGTCCTGGATAAAAACGTGGCCAAGGCCGAGCAATGGTACACGCTTTGGCTGCAAGCCCTGCCGGAGGTACACCTGGGCTCGGCCGAAATCTCCAGCGCCAGTACCAGCCGGGTGGGGGATAGCCGCCAGGTGAAGATTCTGCTCGTGCTGGCCGTGGTGGTACTGCTGATTGCCTGCATCAACTACATGAGCCTGGCCACGGCGCGGGCGCAGGTGCGTTTTTTGGAAGTGGGCGTCAGCAAGACCGTGGGCGCTTCCCGGCAGCATCTGGTGGGGCGCTTCTACTTCGAAGCGGCTCTGATGGTCGTATTGGCCCTGGGGCTGGCCTTTGGGCTGGTCGTGGTGGGTTTGCCCTTGTTCAACCACCTGACCGAAAAACAGCTGCCGTTTCGTTCTTTATGGGTACCGGAGGTACTTGCCGGTTTCCTGGGGTTGGGGGTAGTACTGGTACTGGTAGCGGGCTCGTACCCGGCGCTATATTTGTCGTCGTTTTCTCCCAAAAGCTTACTGAAAACAACGCTGGTGAAAAATTCGGGAGCGGGGATGTTCCGGCGGGCGCTGGTGGTAGCGCAGTTTGCGGCCACTGTGGTGCTGGTAGTCGGGACGATCGTCTTTTATCAGCAGCTACGCTTTATTCAGCGGCAAAAACTAGGCTATGAACCTACTCAGGTCGTGGCCGTGATGACCGCCGGGGCTCGTGATCGCGCTCAGATCGACGGGCTCATCAACGACTACCGAAATCTAAGCTCGGTGGTAGAGGTATGCCGCGCTCAAACCTTCCCCGGCCGTAGTGGAAGCGGGCGCAACATGACTAAGTCCCTCGACGACCCCAGCCAGGGCGTAGCCGTTACGACCAACCGGGCCGGACGGGAGGTGATCAGTACCCTGGGATTAAAATTGCTGGCAGGTACTTCGCTCCCGGCTACCAAAGATCCCCAGGATACCACCGTCCAGGTGATCCTGAACAAAACGGCCGTCAACTACCTGGGCTTTACGCCCGAGCAAGCCATTGGCCGCAAGGCCTATCATCTCTTTGGCGAGGCTAATGCCGAAATTGTGGGCGTCGTAGACGACTTCCATTTTGAGTCGCTGCACACGCCCATTGGGGCCTACGCGTTTCATAATGCTTTTACCGAAGGACAACCCTTCCTGCTGGTGCGCACCCGCACTGATGACCTCCCGCAGACCATGCGCCAACTGGAGGCGGTTTTCCAAAAGGACCTATCGGAGTCGGCCTTCGAGTATACCTTCCTGGACGAGTACCTGAATACCCTCTACCGGAGCGAACAACGCACGGCGGAGGTAGTGCTGGTATTTTCGGGACTGGCGATCTTCATTGCCTGCCTGGGGTTATTCGGTCTGGCGGCCTTTACTACCGAGCAACGCACCAAAGAAATCGGCGTACGCAAGGTACTTGGAGCAAGTTTGCCAAGCCTGGTTGGGCTGCTTTCCAAAGATTTCCTCAAGCTGGTGCTGGTGGCGATCCTGATTGCCGCGCCGTTGGCCTGGTACTTGATGAATGCGTGGCTGGCCGATTTTGCCTACAAAATTGAGATTGCGTGGTGGGTCTTTGCGCTGGCAGGTACTTTGGCCCTAGGCGTAGCCCTGCTCACGGTGAGTTTCCAGGCTATCAAAGCCGCGTTGATGAACCCGGTGAAGAGCCTGCGGAGTGAATAGATAACCTGGGGCGTAGGGTACTTTAAGCAAAGGGTAAAGGGTGTAAGGTGCTTTGCTAAAGGTACCTTATGCCAAGCCCTCTTTTTTTTTTTTTGCCATGCCGCGCGGCGGATCACCTCATGCTTCTAAGCTTCCGCAAACCAATAATAGCTACTCAATGATCTGTTCACGGATGGCCTTGGCGACGGCCTCGGTACCGCACTGAACGTGCAGTTTTTGGTAAATGTTTTTCAAATGCCGACGGACCGTTTCTACCGAGATGTTGCATTGAATCCCGATCATACGGTAGGTGTACCCGAAGGTTAGTAACTGTAAAATCTGCTTTTCGCGCTCGGTTATTCCGTGGTCTTCTGGCTTGGGTTGGGGTGCATGCAAAAACGTTTTTAATACCCGCCGGGCAATACTGGGCGACATGGGCCCTCCGTCTCGGGTAACTTCTCCCAGGGCATTCAATAAGTGGGTAGCGGTGTCTTTTTTTAGCAGGTAGCCGTCCGCACCGCTGCTCAGACAGGCAAATAATCGTTCATCATCCTCAAACACCGTGTGCATGAGTACCCGGATGTTAGCATTTATTTCTTTAATTTGACGTACGCATTCAATCCCATTACGGCCCGGCATCTCAATGTCCATTAGTACCACATCGGGCCGGTCGAGGAGAATCTGCCTGGTAATGTCCTGCCCGTTGCTATAGGCCCCCACTACCGAAAAATCCTCGGTGTTACTGATCAGCAATTCGAGCAGGGAACGGAGCTGGTTATTGTCTTCATAAATTGAAACCGTAGTCATAGGCAGGGTAAATAGAGAAGCTGAAAACTGCGTAAAGGCTTCATGCGATAACAAAGAACTTACGTTAGCGCAAGTTTGTCAATAACCCTTTTGCGTCATCCCGAAATCGGGAAGTCAAGTTGCAGGATCGTACCCTGAGCGGGAGCTGTGCGGATGGTGAGCTTGCCGTGCAAATTTCGGGTCCGGGTGTGCATGTTACGCAGTCCATTGCGGGTCGTTTCGGCGGTGGCTTCAAATCCGATGCCATTATCGGCTATTTCCAGGTGCAGGCGGTTTTGTTCCAAACTGATTTTCAGGTGTGCGCGTGTTGCTTTGGCGTGTTTAACCAGGTTGCTGACGGCTTCTTTGAAAATCAGATAAAAATCCTGCCGTTTTTCCATGGGTAGCCTCAGCTGTTGGATAGCCTCCGGAACGATAATCTCGTACAAAATATCGGAGGCCTCAAAGAGTTCAGCCGCGTGTCGATTCATGCGGGCAATCAAACTACCCAGCTCGTCATTATGGGGATTAATACTCCACACAATATCATCCAGCGAGCTGCTGATTTGCCGGGCGTCAGCAACGATACGTTCAACCATCGAGCCGGATGGATGTCCGGGAGGAAGGCTCTGCTTGGCGATGGTACCCAAAATGCCGATCCCGCTTAATGACGAGCCAATCTCATCGTGTAAGTCCGCCGAAATTCGGTTGCGGATGCGTTGAACACGCAACAGTTGATTGACCCGGTAACGATAAAGGCCATACAAGGCACCAACGACCATCAAAAAAACCAGCGACCTAAACCACCAGGTTTCGTAATATGCAGGCAGTATGAGGATGGATAGCTGCTCGGGCTTGGAACTCCAGGTACCAAAGGAGTCGGCTGCTTTCAGGTGAAGCGTGTACTTCCCGGGATTCAGGTTGGTATAATAGGCTTGGTGCGCCGAACCGCTGAAGTTCCATTGAGTATCGAATCCTTCGAGAAAATACGCATACTGCGTATTGGGTAACCTGCTGTAGGTTAAGGCCACAAAATCAACGCTGAAGGCATTGTCGGCGTGGGTTAACTGAATGGTTTGGCCTGGGCCGAAGGGCCGTTCCTGCTCATGTACCCGAAACGAACTGACCACTACCGACGGCATGGGGAAACGGTGATTTATTTGCCGTACATCCAGATAATCCAGGCCGTTCTCCTGACCAATGAACAGATCAGTACCCCGATGAATATAGAGGGCGGCGGTTGTGTTGTTTCGACTTAGCCCGTCGCCGGTGGTTAGTCGCAAGAGCCGCCGTGTTTTGGGAGTATACGCGTGAAGCCCTTCAAAATTACCAATCCAGATGGTACCGTCCTGATCTTCAGCCAAACCTCGATTTTCACGGTCGTAAAGACCGTCTTGGGCGGTTAGAATGGTGAGTAGTTTACCATCGGGTCGGCTTTCGGTAACACTTCCCCAGCGAGCGGCCCAAAGGTGGCCATTGCGGGCCATTAAAAGACTATTGGTAGCCGGTTCTTCGGGTCGTTGGGCTTCTGGATTTTGATCATCGGCGCGAATGAATCGTCGGGTGGCTTTTTCCACGTAGTAAGGTCCCTGGTAGGTCGCCAGCCAAATGCGACCGTTGTGGTCGGTGGTGAGGCCGGTCAGAAAATTATTATTCCGGTGTAACGCCTCAATGACCGAGTCGGGCCAGTAGCGCAAGTGCTGGCCGGTGCGGCTGTCCAGCACCCGAACGCCTTCGTCATTGTTACCCACCCAAAGCCGTTGGTGGCGATCTATAAAGCCATGATCTACAAATGGAACCGAAAATAGCTGCCCGGCGCGTTGCCCCGCCTTCGTTGACACGAAGCGTTTGGCTTTTGGATCGTATACCAGCACTCCATCACCTCGGTAATCCCACCGCCGAAGTCCGATCCAGAGCCACCCATTGTCAGCCTGCTGTATCCACATCGTTTCCGGAGCCCTATTGGGGTATCGAACAAGTGTAAACTGATTGCTGGGCCGATGCCAGCGTAGCAGGCCCGTATGCGATAGCCCCAACCAGAACGTCTGACCGGTGGTATCCTGCCGATCGGCTGTGATGGCTTTTATCAAGACCGGCTGTTGCACCAGGTCCGGAGGTAAAGCCAATGTCCGGATGAGGTTGTCGTGTGCATTGTATTTCAATACGCCATCCGACGTACCTACCCACAAAATCCCATTGCTGGTATCTTGGTAAAGGGTATTAGCATAGAATGGCCCCGGGCGAATTCCTTCCAGCCGGGAAAATTGTTGCTGTTCCGGACGAAATGCCAGCAAGCCCTGATTGTCGCCGATCCAAAGCAGCCTACGACCGTTTTCGTCCTTACCTTCCTCCACACAGGTAACCCAGTTTTGGGGCTCGGGAGTATTAAAAAAAGTGTAATGCTCGGTTTTGGGGTCTACTCTGAGCAGCCCACGTCCATAAGTGCCAATCCAAAGAATGCCATCGGAGTCGATACAGCCCCGGGTAAAATATAATTGTAATCGTCGTTTGGGGTCGGGACAATCCGAGCCTAGTACCGAGACGAAGCGGTTGGCCTGTCGGTCAAAGCGTAACAAACCGGTATCACTGCCAATGGCCCAAAGGGTATGCTGCTTGTCTTCCAGAAAGCCGTATGCCTTTAAGCCCAAAAAAGTAGTTTTACGTAACGGATACTGCCGAACTACCCCCGTCCGAAGGTCGATTCGTCCAATACCGCTTGTGTCGCTGAACCAGCCTTCTCCCTGTGAGTCAATGTAAAAGTAACCGGTTATTTGCGGGGTATTGGGGATGGGTGTTAGTTGAAGTGCGTGGGGGTCAATACGACATATCCCCTGCCGGTCACTCGCTACCCATAGCTGGTTCATCGAGTCAGCTGCCATACCCGTAATCAGATACGTTTCCGGAAAAAGAAAGGGACGAAAGGAGGTCCCGTCGAACCGGACCGGACACCGGCGGGTACCAAACCACATAAATCCCTTTTGATCTTTGGTAATACTATATACGGCACTCCCCAGCAGACCATCTTTTAACGGCACGTGCTCAAAGGTAACGTTGGGTGGCTGTGCATAAAGCGGCAACCGCGGTCCGCTGAACAGCGTCGCCAGACCTACTAGCAGGACAGGTAGCCAGTTTTTCATAACCAATGAATAGTTGGATCAACAGTGCCTTGTCAGCTAGCAAGTTAATAACTTTATGAATGGAATAGGCCTTTTTTTGTTTCCTCAGTGGGTGAAAAGGGTTATTGTTCATCAAATGGAGTTGGATGACTTTTACAACCATAAACTTTTTCGCTTTTGACCCGAGGTAGCGTAGTTCGGGCTTAGGCAGTGCATGAAAAGACATTACTCGTTGTAGGCTGTCAGTAAAACAAACTAAATTACGCAGTGTTATCCTTTTACGCAGTGTTATCCTTTATTGTTACTATGAATCCTTTCCCCAAACTACTTTCGATAGGCTTGCCGCTGATAATAGCGTGGTCGGTATTTTCCTGTCAGAAACAACAGCCGGATACAGCGATGACAGATCCAATAACATCCGACAAGCCGGGCTTTTATGTAAAAGACCGATTTCTGTACGATCCCTGCCACAATAAAGTAACATTACGAGGTGTAAATAAAATGAATATCTGGACGGACCGGCTGGGTACTTCATTTGTTGAAATAGCCCAAACCGGAGCAAACTGTGTGCGTATTGTCTGGAAAGCTCAGGAAGATAGCGGCCAGCCAACCAAAGCGGCCGAGCTTGACAACCTAATTACGGCCTGCGTAGCGCAGCAAATGATTCCGATGGTGGAAGTTCACGATGCAACGGGCAACTGGAGTAGGCTGGATGCGATGGTGGCGTTCTGGAAACGGCCCGATATCGTGGAGGTGATCCAGAAACACCAAAAATACCTGTTGGTTAATATTGCCAATGAATGTGGCGATGACCAGGTGACCGATTCCCAGTTTACGCAAGGGTACCTTAAGGCCGTTCAGCAGCTTCGTCAGGCGGGCATTCGCACACCATTGGTCATCGATGGTGCCGATTGGGGTAAAAACCTCGAACAGCTCGTTCGGGTTGGTCCGGGGCTGATTCAGGCCGATCCGGATCATAATTTGCTATTTTCGGTGCATACCTACTGGCCGGTCGCTTTCGGGGCCACGCCACAATTTATCAAAGTACAATTCGAGGCCGCTGTCAATGCCGGTTTACCATTTATCGTGGGAGAATTTGCGGCTTACGGCGCTTATGCGGGTGGTGAAAGTATCTGCGGGCCTAAAGGACAGGTCGATTATGAGGCTATACTTACTGAAGCGCAACGGTTGGATATCGGTTGGCTGGCTTGGGAATGGGGACCGGGCAACGCCGGGGGAGGCGATCCGCTTTGCACGATCATGGATATGACGACCGATGGCCAGTTTAAAAACCTAGGAGGTTGGGGAAAAGAGGTGGCCATAACGCACGCAAACAGCATTCAAAAAACGTCGGTAAAGGCTCCCTCGCTGACTGGCCCGTGCCCTGAATAAGTAATCAGCCTATGTCCGGTTTTTTGCACATGGTAATCAGCGGACACTCTTCCCATGGCTCCTTGCTATCCTTGGTTGGAGAGACCGTTTTTCGTGCATAAACGCGGCTCTAATTTTACTAAAAAGACAGCAGGAGAAAAGTTTTGTCGAATCCTCGTTGACTTTTTAACGTGTTCTCTTAAATTTCCGCAGATATTGCCTTAATAAACTTAGATTAGTCCCCAACTACCGCTAACTCGCTCTTACTAATGCCCAAAATATTTTCTAAAAACCGGCCTCGGGGACTTATCTATGTCGTTGTGGTTGGGCTAGTGCTGGGCACGGTTGGTTTCGCTGGCACGTTTGACAGTAT
The DNA here is from genome assembly GCF_014202275.1 of Rhabdobacter roseus. Classification (GTDB taxonomy): domain Bacteria; phylum Bacteroidota; class Bacteroidia; order Cytophagales; family Spirosomataceae; genus Rhabdobacter; species Rhabdobacter roseus. Next base: position 44,144 of record NZ_JACHGF010000006.1, read on the forward strand.
CCATTTTCAACGGTATTATTTTCTGGTGCAGCTGTTGGCTCTTGGCATAGGGTTCGTATACCAGTGGTTAAGCCGTCGGTTTGCGCCAGCACTATTTGTAACGTTTGGTTGGGGTTTGGTAACCACGCTGGCCATCCTTCTGCTCGCCATGGGATTCACCTTGATACTCTACCAGCAAACCGGTTTCCTGGCCAGTCGATGGCCCTTCGTAACCAGTTTGCTGCCGTTTATAATTCCATTTTTAATCGTACAGGCCTATCGATACTACGAACTTATTCCCTCCGCTACTTACCAAAAATGGTACTATCCGCTTGCTGGAGATATGCCGGATTTAGATCTTCTTGATCTGTCGAAGATTTTAGTGATACAGTTCGAGTTTCTAAAGAAGCCCGATGATACTAACATTACTAACTTTAAGGCCAAAGCGCCCGTTGCCATGACGCTGGGTGATCTTTTCCTGGTTTTTATTAATGACTACAATGAGCGGACGCCCGCTAGTCCCATTCAATATACCGATGATGGAGGCCAGCCATTTGGGTGGGTATTTTCGAAAAAAACGGCCTGGTGGCAGCGCCGGATTTTTCTCGACCCTACCCTAAACTTTATCCAAAATCAAGTAGACGATAACGATACGATTATCGCCATGCGGGTGGAAGAGCTCAACGCCTAGTTCAGCATAATCAGCCCCCCTTTCACTTCTACCATCGCGTCGCCTTTAATGGAGGTTTGAGTACCTTCGAGTGAAAGCTGGGCGTTGGCCTTAATTGTGGCCGTACCGTCGGCAGCGGCCTGGATTTTCGCCCCTTTAATCCCGACGCTGGCAGTACCTTCCAGCTTCACTGCATTGGAAGCTTTGAGTTCTATGTTATTTTGGGCCTCAAGTTTTAAATCATTTGATGCCGTTATCTGAATATCCTTCCCTGAAATGACAACATCGCCCTGTGTTTCGATGGTTATTTTACCGTCGTCAGCAAACGACAGCAGCACGTGGGTATCCGTTTTGTTGGTGTTGGTCAGTTCTATTTTTTGCTCACCGTCTTTATCGTACAGACTAATCTGGTTGCCGCCTTTGGTTTGAATATACTTTTGCAGGTTGTTGCGCTGGGTATAGCTTACACCGTCTTTTTTAGGATATAAACTCGTCAGTACAAACGGGTATTCGGCCAGATTTGACTCATAGGCAACCATAACCTGAGCATTTATCTCCGGCACAAACAGCATCCCCTGGCCTTCGGCGCTATAAGGATGGGCTACTCGTAGCCAGTCGGAGTCTTTACTGGTACCGGGCCACATGAATTCTACTTTTACGCGACCTAATTGGTCGGGGTCTTCGTTATCAATGACTCTGGCCAGTTCTGGCTGTCCAATGGGTAAGCGAAACGACGGATTTGGGGGTGGGTAACTGACCGAATTAGGTACGGCACGGAAGGTATTGGAATAATTTCCACTGCTGTCTAACGAATGTGTGATGTGCGTAACCCGGTAGCTTCCGAAGTTTTCTTCGGAAGTACCACCTTCGGTAATGCGAGTACCTTTTACGGAAATAACGGTACCGACCGAAATATCGGGGTTTTCGCCAAAGCCTTGAAAGTCAACGAGTCGACTAGCTTCGGTGGCTTTGTGGGTTTTGGTAATCTCATCCATTTCGCTTTGGTTGTACACGGGTTTGGATAGAGGTAACTGAGATTCCTCACTGAACATTTTTTCCGACTCCTCTAAGGTAAAATCCCCCCACTGCCCTAAGCCGCTTAGCGGCTGGTTTTTCGAGTGACTTTCGTAGGTCTGGTCGACTAGGTAGTTATACCGACTGTAAAGAAATTTGGCAGGTTTTAGCCGCAAACTCATGACAAAGGTTTGCATACCGTCAACTTTGAAATCAACGGATTGGCCGTCAGGTTTGCCGAACACCAACTGCTGGCCGTCGTAGAAGCACCATTCGCCATATTCAGCGGCCAGCCGCGCCAGAAACTCGAAGTTGGTTTCGTCGTACTGCACAACGTACTTCAGTGAGCCGGTATGCTTTGGTTTGACTGATCTCTTTAGTAAATTACTCGCATAAGGACTCAGCACCTGATCGACTATATCGGCCAGACTACTTTGCAGAAACGTCCGACGTAGTCGACTGTCTTCCAATAGAATGGTAAGGCCATACCCCTTTAGGAAAAAGACATTGGAAGTGTCACTGGTATTTTTCAGGGCTAGTTCGGTAACGATACCCTTGAAATGGAAATCGAAAGAGCCTTTTTCAAGCAGGGGCTCAAACGAAAACTGGATGGTTTTGCCAACCACATGGCGGTGTGACTCGTGAAAAAACAGTTCGTTGGTGTCTTCCAGCTCCTCGAACGGTACCGAGAGTTCAAACTGATGATGACCGAACAAGTCTTGTTCAATGGACAGGAGCAAAACGTTTTTCAGTTCCTTGCCGCCTTCCAGTTCTACGTGGGTTATGACCTGCTTGGCCATGGATCAGGTGTTTTGATGGTCAATACCGTCGAGTTTAATTTTTGCCGCCGATAGTCGTATGAGAATGCAATTACTGACGCGGGTGCGCTCCGCAAAGCGTATGATGGTTTTTGTGTTGTTCATTACTCTCTCTAAAAAGAGATTTTCCTTTACAATGTCGGTACTTAATGTTTCGGCGAGAGCCTCAAAAACGGCGTCTGTGTTCGTGAGGTTATAAGACGACATAAACTCGAAGTAAAAGGTCGCATAGGCATCCTGGAATTCGAGCTTCTGTAGGACAGAGCGCTGATCAATACGATCAAAGACAATTTCGCCGTTTTTTTTGGCCGTGGGTCCCGTTGCCCAGTCGCCTAATAAGTCGTCATCCGTACTCCCCAAAATCAGAATAATGACGCCGCCACGTATACCAGACACGGGCCGACCCCGCTCGTATTTTTGCGATAGCGTGTGCGTGCACTGTAGCACATCGAACGTTTTACCTTCTATGGTTAGGGTTGCCTTGAATGACATACTGAAACAAGTTATTAAACACTGAGTGTGCCTTTGTTGAACGTAACTTCTGCGCCTATGATATTAATGATCGTAGTGAGGTAATCGACATCCGCAAAAAACTCATCTTTATACAAGACACAGTGAGCCTTTTTGAATTCAATTTCCTTAAAAGTAGCATCCTCGTCAATACGGTTTAGGGTAATTTTTCCATCTTTCTGCATGTTAGGGTCAAGCATCCAGTTCTTAATGGCGGCGTCGTCCAACGCATCCAAACTCACCACAACGCCCCAATTGGGGCGAGAGGCAGGCTCACCCCGTTGGTTTTCATCACGAACTACGCGCAGCAACATCCAGTTGATGTTGTAGTCTGTTCCATCTATGTTTAGAGTCGCTTCAAAAGCCATGAGTCAATGACAATTAGTAATTATACTACGTTCGGATTCCAGGAAAAATGTTGCCCAGACCCACCGGGGGTTATGACCACATATTATCATGGTCGATATCCCGTATTTTAAGTTTCTCACTGGAAAGGGAAATGAACATGCAGTAGGCAATCCCCGTTCGTTTCTGAAAATCCCGTACCATATTTCTCTGAGCCTTGAGCACAGTCACCTCCGGGTCTTTGGCGTCATTCAAAACATTCATACCATACTCAAACATGACACTGCTGACATCTTCAGTAGTGCCTATTTGATTAAAGGTATTAGCCAATCCTTCATCGGCGTAGAAACTTTCCAAGATACTGGTAATAAAACCCTGCTCGAAAGCATACTCGATAAACTTGGAATCCTGATCTGTCCGGTAGGTCGTAATTTTGCCACTTTCCATGCGGGTATGCTCCGTTTGCCACTCAAAGAAAAAATCACTGCCTGCATTGAGGATTAGGTAAAAATCGCCCAGATAGACGCCAGATGCGGGTTTCCCCTGCGCGTTATATTTCTGCTTGAGACTGAGCGAAAATTCAAGCACGGAGAATTCTTCTCCGGCAATGGATAAGGTTGCCTTGTTTGCCATGGCATCAAGTTGGTTTAGAAAGAATTTTAACTAAGCGTCGTATTTAAGGGTTGCATTGCCGTTTGAAATCTCCTCACCCGTAATCAGTAAGGTTGTTGACATGAATTCGGCATCAGCAATAAATTTTTCCGTCATGGAGTAACACATGGCTTTTTTGAGCGTCCATGTCTTCAAAACGCTATCGTCATCGGAATTATAATAGGTAATTGTCGCATCCTTTACACCGTTTTTATCGACCATCCAGCCCGTTATAGTACTGTCTTCTTCCACATCGATAGCTGCGACCACTATCCAGGAGCTTTTCGAAGAGGGGCGGCCTTTGGGATCACGTTTTCTGCTGCTGTAAAAATGCAGCCGACTCAGGGGATGTATCACCCCGTCAACTTCCAGGTCTGCTCTAAATGAAGCCATGTTTACAAAGGTTTAAGAATTAAAATGTAGATAATGAGCTATCAGAAAAGCTATTGCTGGTCATAATCTGCTTTCCATTCTGCCGAATCGGGGTCCTCGCCTTTCTGCCCGTCGAGTTTGATCAGAAATGTCTTGGCCGGGAAATACGGGATCATGTGGATATCGAGTAAAATCCGGTCTTTCTTCTTGGGGTCCTGTTCGAAGCGCATGAGCTTGAATTTTTCGATGAGTTTACCCGGTCCGGTCACGCTATCCAGAAATTTGACAATCTGCTTTTGAATGTCCATGCGGGTATTGGTATTGAAGTTCTCGAACGCCCGGCGGTTGAGAAAGTCAATAAGTACCTTAGTGATGTAGTCAAAGACCCGCACTACCGAGTAGGTCTGTAACCCAATGTTGTCGCCGTTGAATAGGGTTTTAGCCGAAAAAGGCATCACCTTGCCGTATTCATTGACCATCGGAATTAGTCCCATTTTTTCCAGTGTCGAGATTTCACTTTTTTTCAGCGGAAACCGGACGCCATCTGCCTCGTTGAGGGCACCGTGCTTGCGCCCGGCGGTCACCTGCGACATCAGCGTACCATAAACCTTACCGGCCAGCGCGCTCGAACCGGGCACGTAGAGGTCATCTTCCTCACCAACGTCCTGATGCCGCCCGCGGCCCGTCAGCCAGTTGCAGGTCATCATCACATTTGAGAGGTAGGGATCACCACCCGTCAGGTCGGCTGACTCAAAGAGGTCGATCACGTCTTCGGGAGCATCTAAGTGCTGAAAGTCCGTCACCATCATCACTTTGTTCTTATGCGCAATTTGGGCCCATTTATCCACCACTTTTTTAGCGCCTAAATAGCCGGGCAGCACCAGCAGGGAGTAACTGTCGCGCAGGTCGAGTCGGTCGTAGTTGCTGGCGAATTCTTCGGCTACAGCATCGATAAACGTAGTATTATCGAGATCAGTAAGCTGTTCCGGCTCGGCGTTCATGATGTTGACATTCTTGACCTTATCCTGATCGGTGTTGGCGTAGAAACTGGCCACTGAGCGGTATGATTGCTCCAAGCCCCGGTTTGCTTCGAACGCCCGGCGCAGGTTTTCGCTTAGCAGTGTCTGAGCGGTTTCGGCTTTGGATTGTGCCGTTTGGACTAAATCGGTTACGGACTCCGAACTGTTTAGTAAATCGAGCACCAGATGCAGCCTTTTGCTCAGTTCCGTACGCTCATTCGCTTTGGCCTGTTCAGTCAGAAATATTTTTTTTCGGGCCTTTTTTTCCGGGTTTAGGTTCTGAACCCCTTCTAAGGTGGTTTCCAGAATACCAAAGCCACCGTATTTAGCCAATCTGGTGCAGCTATCATCCAGCGAAGGCGCTGCTTCTGCCGTTTTTTCGCTTACTTTTAATGATTTGTCCTGTGCTTCCATAAAGTTGTTCAAGGGTTAGGGAGTAGGTTATTGAGCCTCTTCCAGTTCACGAATCATAGCTTGAATCGCTGCCACATAGGCTGCTTTCCCGTCGGGGTTTTCGAGCATCGTTTTCAGGATTTTGTTTGATTTGAGCTGCCGCACATACCGCTGGAAATCTTCAAACGTCATGTTCAACTCCTGGAGATACTGACTCTGGGCAATGATGCCCTTCTTACTGAAGTCAGCAAGCGAGCTAAACCGCAGTGTTTCGCTAATCGAACTGCCCTCCTCAGTGTCGAACTCGACCTCTTGCTCGGGCTGGAAATAGGCGAATACCTCACCCACCGTTTTGAGTCCTTCCACTACCTGAGGACGGATGGGGGGATCAGCCGTTAGTTTCTCGATCAGCAGTGTTTTGTTCTGGGGTATATCAACGATGCTCTCGCTGACGTTGAGCTTTCGCTCCTGTCCACCAATTCCGTAGTCAAACATAGTCGTTTAATTGGTTAAGTGATTTATAAATCAGTGCTTTAGGCTTGTTTAGCCGCCAATCAGAACAGTAGGGTAGCCTACTACGATACTGCCCCCGTGGGCGGTCAGGTCGCCCATCCGAGCGGCTGGTTTGCCACCGATCAATACCGTAGCCGATCCTTTAGTGATGACATCGGGCGGACCAACGCACGTACACATATCGCCCATAGTAGCGGCTGGTTGCCCACCAATGAGTACGGTTGGTATACCCGGCCCCATAATGGGCCCGCCAACGTGCGGGATGGGTACAACGGCGGGGGTAACCATTGGGCAAACGTGCATATCCATCAATCGGGCGGCTGGCTGAGACATGGCTTAGGTAGTTAGGGTTGGAGCGCTGATTGGTTGCTCAACGGACTGTGGTACAATCGTATCTTCGGACGTAAGGGTCCATCTTAACTCACCGGCCTCCCATGCTACATGAACGGTAGCGCCCTTCGTTAGGTCGCCAGCCACAATCATCCGTGAAATGGGGCGACGCAATTGATTTCGGATAACACCCTTCAATTGCCGGGCTCCGTACTGGGGGGTAAAGCCCGACAGCGCCAGGTGTCGTCGGGTTTCAGGGGCTAGAACAAGCGTAATGCCCTGTTTCGTCAATTGACTAGTTAGTCCACGCAGATGCAGGTCGAAAATCCGAACGGCGTTCTCCTCCGAAATAGGAGCAAAGGGCACAATCTCGGTCAGGCGGGCCAAAAACTCCGGCCGGAAATGACGACTCATCGACTCCATCAGTTCCGCCGTGGTGGGAATTTGTCCCTCACTGAACCGTTGAATGACTAACTGACTGCCAATGTTTGAGGTAAAAAGGACAACCGCATCCGAAAAATCGCCCTCTTTGCCCAAACGGTCATGCAGGCGGCCCTCATCAAGTATCTGTAGGAAGATATCGAATACCGACGGATGCGCTTTTTCAATCTCATCAAACAACACGACGGCGTACGGTTTTTCCCGGATTTTGTTCACCAGCAAGCCACCTTCTTCGTAGCCCACATAACCGGGAGGAGCCCCGTATAGCAGCGCCGCCGAATGTTCTTCCTTAAACTCCGACATATCGAATCGAATCAGAAACGACTCGTCGTTGAACAGAAAATCAGCCAGTGACTTGGCCAATTCGGTTTTGCCGGTGCCGGTTGGACCCAGTAAGAAGAATGAACCAATGGGTTGTCCCGCTTTCGTCAGGCCAGAACGAGCTTCCAAAATAGCATCGACTATCGCCTTAACGGCATGATCCTGACCAATTACGCGCTGTTTTAGCGTCTCGTCCATAGTCAATAGTTTGTCACGCTCCTGACTTTGTATTTTACCGAGAGGAATTCCGGTTTTGTGGGAAATCACGGCGGCTACGTCGTGACGGTCTACGTTTGTTTTGGCGGTAGCCGTGAGGTCCGACAATCGGTTCAGCGTCTGACGAATGTGGTCGTTTAAAGCCAGTATCGATTCAAATGGATTGTTCGCTGACGCATCACCAGGTGCTGTATCAGCGGCGAGATTTGCCAGCAGAATGGGGCTGATTTTATTTTCTAATTCTTGATGCAGGTAGCGCAAATCACGCAGAGAATCCGCTTCGTTAGGGGTATCATCAAACAGGATCATTAGCTGGTCGAGTTGCTCAGTGAGTTGAGCCACCTCGGCGGGGGTTCGTTCGCTAATCATCCGTACGGCTGATAGGGTTCGGTCAAGTAGGTCAATGGCGGAGTCGGGCAGCCGCCGATTGCGGCTGTAACGTTTGGCAAGCACTACGGCTTCCGCAACGGCATCACTTCCAACGCTGAGCTGGTGGTGTTTTTCGTAGAACGGCACTAAGCGTTGCACCATCCTGATGGCCGTGTCAACATCCGGCTCTTCTACCCGCAATATATCAAACCGGCGACTGAACGCTTCGTCCGTTTCGATGTATTTACGGTATTCGTCGAGGGTAGTGGCCCCAATAACGGTAAGATTTCCTTTGGCTAGTTCAGGTTTGAGCAGATTGGCAATACCAGTACCCAACGGCCCTCTACTATCCAGAAGTTGGTGGATTTCGTCAATAAACAAAATGATTTTGGTGTCCTGTTTTAATTCTTTCAGGATACTTTTCAGGCGGTCTTCAACCTCGCCTTTATACGACGCTCCAGCGACCAGTGCGCCTAGGTCGAGCTCGAGGAGTCGGGCGTTTTGCAGATGACTGGGTACATAACCGGCTACAATATTCAGCGCAAAACCGTCGGCCAGCGCCGTTTTGCCAACACCTGGCTCTCCCACTAAAATGACGTTGGGTTTGGTGCGTCGGCCCAGGGTTTCGGTCATCATCCGTACTTCGCGGTCGCGCCCTAAAATGGGGTCCAGGCGGCCTTCGATAGCCAGCGTTGTTTTGTCAATACAATAGCGCAGCAGAGCTTGTCCGGGGGTGCCCGTTGAGCTGGTAGGCCGTTTTTCCGCAGAGACAGGAGCAACGGCCGATTCGACATCCACATCAGCCAAGGCCGCCTGCATCAGTTCGGTTTGCGTCAGGGGGAGGCTTCGCAGTTGTTCGGCTGTAAAACCCACGCCAGGCTTAAGCAAGGCTGATAACACACAGACAGGATCCGTTTGGGGTTTTCCTAGTTGCATGGCTACCAGATCAGCCAGTTCCATGACCGTTTTGACCTGTTCATCACCGGGTGGGTTGGTCGACAGGCGGCTTGATTTTGGGCTGGCTTCCAGGCGTACCTCGGCCCATTCACGCAGGTACGGAACGTCCTGGCCGATTACGGCCAGCCAGGAAGCCAGGCCGACCTCGTTGTGCAACAAACCCGTGAGCAAGTGGGCCGGAGCAAATAGTTCGTTCTGGTATTCCTTGGAGAGAGTCTGAGCAATTTGTATAGCTCGTTTAACGCCTTCTGTGTAAGCCATGATCACAGGGTTTAAGAATCAGTCGGAGCCTAATCGGCGTAACTTGTTAGTAATCGTAGTCATCCGTTGCTTGGCATCAGGACGAGCATTTTTCTCAAGCGTTTCCAGCGCAAATTCATAGAGCGGTCGCCGCCAAAGGGGCGGGCGATTAGTGGCATCGGCTTTTTTCTCGCATCGGTCAACCAACTCCATTTCTATATCGGCACGCGATAGGCCGGAGGCCGGAACGGGGGCTGGTGAACTCGTATTGCCCGCAACTTTAAGTTGCTCCTGAAGCTGACTAATTCGGGATTGAGCGGCTGTCAGTTTATCGGAGCAGTCCTGATATTGTGCCAAATAGGTAGTCCCTCCACCACCGCCTGATGGAGCAGGAGCCGACGGTGCTGTTTTGGTTGCCAGTATTTTCAGCATTTCGTTTTCTTGGCGAGCCTGAATAAGGGCCGCATTTAGTTTATCTGCCTGATTCGCATCAATTCCTTTCTTTTCTAGTAAGTCGCGCAGGTAGCTGATGCTGTTTCGGTAGGTAAGCACGGCATCATAAGCCCCAATGATGTCATGCGAGAGTTGTTTGTTGAGAGGCTGTAGCTGCGAGGTGTCGGCCTTAAGACCATTGACCTGTTGCTGAAGACCGTTTTCCAGACCTGAGAGTTGATTTTTTAAGCTTCCCTTTTCAATGTCAGTAGCTTTCAGGTAGGCCTGGTCGGTCGTCTGGAGGGTTTTAAGATCAGCCGTTAACCCATTCATGCGCTTTACCAATTTTTGGCTTTGTTCCGTCAAGGTTTCGTTGAGCCGGGTATTTTCCTGCCTCAGCACGTAATTGGGCGCGCTGAACAATAAGTACATAGCCAGTAGCGGTACACTGAGTGAAAGGCAATAAATACCTAGGAATCGGCTCAAAGCCTGCTGTCGTTGGGATTTATTAAGAGGTTCCATGGGTCTAAAAAAAGGACGAATTATAAATGATCGCGTAATTTTAAAATCAGCTAGTACAGGGGGTTATGGGCAGTTTTTATCTTTTTATGGCCTGGTTCATCACTTTATTTCTCACCCTAGTGGGCTCCAACGCGAACGTGGTTTTTCAGGAGGATTTTCTTTCACTTCATGCTCAATAATAAAGACGTTTTGGCCCTTTCGCTTACCAATGAAATCGAGTTGGGCAAGTTTATAAAGCAGATTTGTTAGCGTTTGGTAAAAGGTGTCTATCTCCGTCAACAGCGCGGTTAATTCAGTGTGTTCGTAAGGTAGCTGTAGGGTGGCATTGATTTGTACTTCCAGCGCGCCGGGCGTCAGGTCAGCCCATTCACTGATGTAGCTAACAAACTCTTCGCGCTCGGGGCCACTTAATATGTTCAGGATCACCCGTATGCTTTGTACTGGCCGCATAAGTAGCTCAGCCAGTTGAATAGGGGGTTCATACGGAATTACCCAGCTAAAGCGTGTACTAATATCAGCCAGTAGAAAGACCAGCCGCTCGGCCATCAGAAAGGTACTGTTCTGGAGGGTATTTTTGGGATCTCGATTCTTGCCCTTTTGCAAAATTTTGTACGCATTGGTTTCCAGCGATTCGAGGTGTTTGCCAAACTGCTGGTACCACTGCCGAAGCCGGGGCAGGCTATGAACAGTCGTACAGGCAGGCAGGTAATTTGTATCCTGTTGTACCGTTCCATTGCCATAGCGCACTCGGCCAATAATCAATTGATAACTGTGCTCGGCGGGGCGTACTTGTGCCGATGGTACTACATTCAGCTGGTAATTGGGCCGGGTATGAGGGTGACGTGGAGGGGTTTCGGTAAGAAGTGGCTCGCCGATTGGGACACGAGTGAAAGGGTCTACGGTTAATAATACGTCAAAATTCTGAGGTTTATCGATCTGTAAACTGTACGTTTCAGCCAGCTTGGCAAAGGAGGTAGTACAGCTAAGCGAGTCCGTAGGATTGTGGTAGTCAATCCGGCCTCCGTGTGGGCTAATGGCCCGGCAACTTCTAAGCTGTACCTGTATCTGCTGGTTAAAGTCGCATTGAATCTGCACGTCCAGCGCATCCTCCGCGGGCAAAATACCATACCTGAACCTGGATAGCCCCAAGGCGTTGCTGTCGCGCAACTGGTCATGCATAAAGTTTTCCCATTCGGTAAAATGCCGACGGGCGATCTTCATGCCATCAATCCAATTAACGGGCGGGTAGGTAAGTTCAGGAACCAGCATAGCGTACTAGAAAATAAGTTATAGACAAGTTGTAAAATCAAGACGGCCACAATGGTCGTCGCTAGCGAGCAGGAACGTGTTTTCGAGCGATGATGTATCCAGTTCAATGTTGACGCCCGCATCCAGCGGAACCAGGTAGTCAGACAGCCACTCGACCAGCCGTTGACCGTTATTGCCCGGCAGGTAAGTTCCAACCCGTTCCTGTCGGTCGATATGCACTGTAATTTGCAACAGAGGCTCTTCGTCGCGGAGCCAGCCGTCAAACACCGAATTATTGCCCAGTTGCCATTGACCGAGTAGAGCCAGATGAGGTTTGGGGGGGGCGACCTGCCTTGGATTATGTCCTGGAGGGGCCATTTGCAGACTCACACGTTCTTCGATCAATTGCTCAAAACAGTCAGCCATAGCGGTAAGATTACCCGCTATTCGATGCATGATCGGCAGTAGATACAACAGCCGCTTGGTCTGACTAGGCGTCAGGAAATCCGGTAAGTTCCAGAATTGGCCAAGAAAATCGTCTGACGATACCGACTCTCTAGTGAAGGGCAAGGTTCGTTCTTCTTGTTCGATCCGAATGCGTTGTCTGAAAAACTCCTGCTCAATAGGTAAGAAAAAACGCCGGGCTGCTTGCTCTCGCTGGTGCTGAATCTTCATTTCGAGCAGTATAGCTTCCTTTGAGGTCGCTGTACCACCGTTGGTAGGCTGATGAAATAATCCCTCGGGCAATAAATCATAGAGACCGTTGCGATTCAAATCAATTTTTAACCATTTCTTGACGCTATGCGGCAACTCTGTCCACTCCGCCCGGTGGATGTCCCGTCCGGAGGCCCGTCCAAATGCTCCGACCGGATTCAGAATCAAGTCATCGAGCAAGATTCCCTCTTCGAGCATATCGGCTAGCACAACCTCGGCTCTCAGGTCAACCGGCAGGTGATTCAGGCGTTCAGCGTAGTAGGTTATGGGTTCCATGAGGACAAGCAGCGTTAGTGAGACAGGAGAACAACCTCAAAAGGCAAAGACGACACCGACTGAGCCTCCAAATTCAGTTGCAAGAGCCGGATCTGTTGCTCCCAGTCATTCGGGCTATAAGGGCTCGTTGCGGATGGGAGTAGCGTCACCCGTATGCACCGCTGAAAGCCATTTGTTGGTGTCGGATCTATACGGAAGGCTCGTTCCACCGTCACGGTGTGGAGGTGCGCTCCTAATTCGGCCTGACAAGCGGCGCGTACATCTTCAAGGGTGACGATCCGGCTGCGGCTCAATAAGGCCTGTTTGTAGCGCGTAATTTTCTCCGGCACTTTGGGCCGTTCACGCCCTCCGCTGGTAGCAGTCATTAAAAAACCGGAATCTTTCCGAAGCGTCGTATCGGCATAGGGACTTAGCCGCCCACCAACCGGTAATCGATTCGCGTCTTCACCATCGCAGGTCCAGTACTCGATAAACACGGTTTCACCGGGCTGCTTTGGCTTGATAACCAGGTAAGGAATGGCGTCCCGCTTTTGGGTTTTCTGAGCCACCTTTGCTTCGAGCCGGGCCAGTGCCTGATTAAGTTCCCGAATCACCGAAGCGAGGAAATCTTCGCCTAGCGCGGCAAAGGAGGCGCTCTCATCGTAGAGCAAATCCAAAAGATTGGTTAGGGCTTGACGGGCATCGCGGTCGTCGAAGCGGCTAACGCCATATTGTATGGTATACGTGTCGGCATCCAGATCAGGCAGACTGGCGAGCGGCAGGGAGGTTAGTTCCCGGTTCTGGCTGGTTCTGACCTCCCGCACGGCTAAAAAGCACCGATCTGTTTCGAGCGGGATTATATTAAGATTTTGCTGAAGACGGTAAGTAAGCCGATGGAGCCGCCGATTCACGACCGGAAAGCAATTTATCCCGCTAAATACGCCCGCCAGTGCCTGCGGATTAATGGTATGCGGTAGTTGTACCTCGACCCACCAAAGGGGCTCACGGAGTGTTCGCAGGTTTCGTTCACCAAACCATTGTTCAACGGAGGGTGGATACGTCTGGCGTTGCAAACCCACCGTTTGAAACGCGGGCGCGGCTTGTATTGTAACAAAATGTCGTTCGGATGCCGATAAGATCTGTTTTTCGACCTTGTAAATCAAATTAAATTCTTTTTCCAAAGGCGAACCCGACCCCGTGATAGTGCTGTTGTCGGCTAGGCCCGCCCGTACCGTGAGGTTCTTGCCGCCCAAGTGCCACGGACTCAGAGCCAGCAGGGGTTGGAAGGAAGTCCGGTCGGCTTCGGTCGACCAGTCGAAAAAGAAGGTAATGCCCTCAAGAGATGCAATACTATCGTCTACTTCCAGGCCCAACCATAGGGATTGGTAAGGCGCGGCTACCGGTAGGGCCTGACGCTGAGCAATAGGCGTTTTCTGGTTAGCCTCATCTACCCGAAAGAGGGTTTCGGGCGTGGCGATATACCGGACGGCCCCATTCACTACCGAATACGTACCAACGGGTGAAAAGTACATGTCCTTAGCCAATGTGGTACTGCTCGAATCGGAGCGAGTATTTCCACCGCGTTTATAATACAATTGTAGGGTTGGAGGGACGTTTGTGCTTGATTCAACCGGGCGAACCTGTGCAATGCCAAAAGCGGGCCGGGCTACATCAGGTTCAGGGTGTAGAACCTGGGCCAGTCGAGCGAGGAGCCGACTTTGGGTATTCCCAATTTCGACGGCTACTCGCTCGAACTCCACCGCACAAGCTTCGATCAATAATGCCACCAGCGGATCGAAACTGTCAAGGTCCGTTTCTGTATACCCCCACAAATCGGCCGCCCGGCGCAGCATCCGGGTTTTAACGCGCTCACGGGCGAAGCTTTCTGTAAGAAGTGTTGTAGCGGCCATAATTTATTCGGTTGATAAAGGAGCTAAAAACAAGCTGCGCTGGAACGAAAAGCGTTCGTTAGTCCGAGTCAGCAAACCATCAATCCAGATCGTTAGCCGCCGTTTAACCCGGCGATTTGTCTGGCTTAGCTCTATTTCCTGGTCCGTGAGTTCAACCCGTATTCGAACCTGCGTCAGTCGCTTTTCGTGTTCAAGTACCGATGTTTCAATGGATTGCCGGATGTCTTCTTTCCAGCGGCTGGTTGACTGGGTCACAAAATCCTCATCCCATAAGCTACACCCAAATGTTTCATCAAACCTCGACTCGGCGAAGTGGGTCGTGAGCATCAAATAAAGATTTTGGGCAATCGACTGCGGTAGCGAGCAGGTCGGGTGAGGTTTGTGACGCAGAACGTCATCCAAACGAAGCGGCAAAGCGTAGTAGGGATGGATCATAGCGATCGTCGTTAGAATCGAAATAATATACCTACGCCTATTCCTATACTGTTCATGGCTACGTTATAGCTGGCTGCCTGGTTGACATCCACCCCGTCCCTAATGGAGCTCAGGTACTCGCCCTGGTCTTTATATTCCGTGATATAGGTATAATCATTTACCAGCGCCCCGTTGCTGGTGTGGATTGAAGTACCGAGGAGTTCTCTGGGCTTGAAGGACTGGTTATAGGCAACGATCTCCGCAAAGCCCCGCAGGTTCTCGCTCAACCGAAATTGAATACCCAAAGCAGCCTGGTAACCGACAGCCAGGCTGTTCTTGGTGTACTCGGTTATGGATTCACCAAGAGTGATGATCCCCGCATTAGGTACATTTTCACTGTTTTCTACGATTTTATAATCAAGTACTGTCCCCACCACGACACCCAGGCGGTTGTAGATATAGTAAGCCGGTCGGGACAACGCTTTGAAGGTAATATTGGGAGTAAAAGACAATACCCGGAGTGTTGTTGTGCTGGTGTTGGTGTAGATATAATTACTGCCTCTATACGCATTATCGGTCTTTATAGCGGCGCCAAAAAGCATATCAGCATCAATGCCTAGGTTAATGAAGTCACTTACAATCAAGCCAATTCCTACACCTGCCCGTGGCCCGGCTCCCAAACCCTTATTATTCGTTTTGAATGCCGTAGAAGTACCCGCTGAATTGGAGGTGAAGCTAGAGGTGATTTGAGAACCCGGTGTAAGAATACCGTAGAAACCATACACCTTTAGATACACAGGAGACTCACTGATTTTGGCTATCTCCGGAGCCTTCCCGGTTGTTGCCAGGTCAGTAGATTGATTTACGGTATTGCGAGTGATTAAGGGCTGGGCTTGTGTTGCTCCCAAACTCGCTACCAGGCTAGAAAACACGTAGAGATGCCGAATCGTAATCATTTGGTTGTTGTTTATTTATCAATGTGACATTTGTACATAGCCTCGTCGCTGGCTTCGTCGCGTCTGAATTCTATCAGTATGCCGGAGGGTAGTTTTTGTCGTTTTTTTCAACTGTCTACGGTATACTGGTGTCGTTGATTTGCCAGGTCATGTACTCTGCCTTTTACCAGCATGTCATACCATTTTTGTCTTCGGGACTAGTCTTAAAATGCTTTTCCGGAATGCATGATGTTTTTACCACCGTTTTCAGGACGAAGAGGTTTCCGGCGGGCCCTGCCTGCCTCTGACTAGGGTCGTTTTCAAGTTACCAGCTGTGTTCAGAATCATCCCCATATCGAATTCTTTGAAAAGGTATAAAGTTCAGAGATTAAGTGGCGGATGGCTTGGGGCAAAACCATGGCTGCACAAGCATTACAGATAAGCCGGTGCGAGTCGATATAGTATGCGGTTTTTCATACTTTATTTTATATAGG
Source organism: Rhabdobacter roseus (assembly GCF_014202275.1). Lineage (GTDB taxonomy): Bacteria > Bacteroidota > Bacteroidia > Cytophagales > Spirosomataceae > Rhabdobacter > Rhabdobacter roseus. Next base: position 60,226 of record NZ_JACHGF010000006.1, read on the forward strand.
CGTCCCGATTTATACCATCAAATTTCCTCAATTGCCCTGTACTTGTCCATAACCCTTTACACCCATTGAGCCAACGGTACTAGGAGAATCGCTCCGCTTACCGAGGGATTACCAGGCAGCTCCAATCCAAAAATTGGCCCCAACGGGCCTCTGTCCGTCTGTTCATTTCAGTACGCTTCTGTTCGATTTCGGACAAAAACACCAACCTTCATTTTTATTATATATCTGATTATGAGTGTATTATCGAAATGGGTATGGTTTTTTCTTGTAAAAACCCACAGGCATTTTTACTTTCTCCCCAATACCTCCTTTTCTGCGGCGATCATGATCCGAAATTATCTCAAAACCGCCCGGCGTAGTTTGGTACGCAACCGGAGCTATTCGGTGATTAACCTGGTGGGCCTTACGCTGGGGCTGGGCGTGGCCATTGTGCTCTTTTGGATTGTGCGTTTTGAGTACGGCTTCGATCGCTACCACGCAACGGCCGACCGACTCTACCGGGTGCGAGATCTGGATAAGTTTGGTGAGATGCAGTCGCACGTCGTGTCCATCTGGCGTGGTGGGTATTTGCCCTGGCAGGAACCTTGGCCGTTGTGATCGCCCTGCTGACGGTAAGCTCCCAGGCCATCATAGCCGCGCAGATGAACCCGGTGAAGAGTTTAAGGAGTGAGTAGCAGAGGGCAGAGGGGATTGGGCAGAGGGTAGTTTAGAGCTTATTTTAAAGTACCCCGCCATAGCAAAGTGCCCTCTGGCTAACCCCCGCCGCCCCATGTCCATAAAATACCGATTTTTTTAAAAAAAAGTACCCCTAGAAACGAAAGTCCATGATCCGAAACTACCTCAAAATTGCCTTCCGAAACCTGTGGAAAAACAAAGTTTTTTCCGCCATCAACATCGTTGGCCTGGCGATCGGCATGGCCGCCTGTATCGTCATTATGCTCTTCGTTTTTTACGAGAGAAGCTTTGATAAAATCCATAGCAAAAATCTGTATCGGCTGGACGAAGTACAGAAATTTGAAGGCATGGTGGCACCCCAAAAAGTAGCCTTGTCGATGTACCCCATGGGGCCAACTTTGAAGGAAGAGTTTCCGGAGATCCTGGATTATGTCCGGATCAGGCTGAGTACCAAAGTACCCTTTACGTACCAGCAAAAGAAAGTGGAGCTACCCCGAATCCTGTGGGTAGATCCTAACTTTTTTGAGCTGTTTGATTACAAAGTACTGGAAGGCGATAAGGCTACGCTTTTGCAAGAGCCCAATAGCATCGTACTTTCCCAGAAAAGCGCCGCCAGCCTTTTTGGTGCCGAAAACCCCATTGGCAGGTCCGTGATCCGCTATGGTCAGGATACGCTGACGTTTAAAGTGACGGGTGTGATGGAGAACGTACCCGCCAATTCACACCTGCAATTTGAATCGCTGTGCTCCTTCAGTACCATCACCGGGCCGGAAAACATGGAAAACTGGGGAGGCAATTGGCTGGTGACCTACCTGGAGTTGGCACCGGGTACCGACCGGGCCGCCTTAGAACAAAAATTCCCGGACTACCTCAAACGGCACATGAAAAATGACGGCTGGAAGTTCTATGAGCTGTTTTTACAGCCGCTGTCCGATGTCCACGCCCAGTCGGTAGACATTACGCACGACTACATCAACTACCAGAAGTTTGACCGGAGCTATACCTACGTTTTTTCTATCATTGCCATTATCGTGCTGGTGATCGCCTGCGTTAACTTTATGAATTTGTCCACGGCACGTTCAACGGGGCGGGCCAAGGAAGTAGGCATACGCAAAGCCATCGGTGCGCAGCGGTTCCAGCTATCGGTTCAGTTTATGGGCGAGTCGGTTTTACTGGCTTTTATGGCGCTGGTACTGGCGGTACTTTTGGTCAAGTTGGTTCTGCCGGGCATGAGTCAGTTCAGCCAGCGCGCGCTCGAATTTTCCATTTTTAGTAATCCGCCGTTGCTGTTAGCTACCTTGGCCGGAACGATCGTCATCGGGCTATTTTCGGGCTTGTACCCTGCGGCCTTCTTGTCGGCTTTTCAACCCATTAAAGTACTGAAGGGTACTTTGCAGATCGGTAAAAGTACCTTTCGGAGTGCTTTGGTGGTGGCGCAATTTACCAGCGCGGTCTTCCTGATTACGGCTACGGGTTTTGCCGTAAAACAACTTCATTTCATGCAAGATAAGGACCCCGGTTTTGACCGGGAGCAAGTCGTCATTATTCCGCTCGATTCCAGATCGGGCCCTAAGTACCAGTCGCTGAAAGAGGAGCTGCTTTCCAATACCTTCGTGGAAGCCGTAACCGGTTCGCAGCAGCGCCTGGGCAATAACTTTCACCAGACGGGCGTCCGGTTTCAGGGCGACGGCCCCGCCCGAGAAATGGCTGCCTCCCAAGTGATCGTCGATCCGGACTACCTTTCGTTGTACAAAATAAAACTCTTAGCCGGGCGCAATTTTAAGGACGAACCCGCCGACAACGCCCGCACGTACATCGTCAATGAAGCCCTGGCCAAGGAGTTGCTGAAAGACCAGCCGGATTCGTCCTACGAATCGTTACTCGGAAAGCGCTTCGGATTTGGGGGGATGGATTCGCTCAGTACCATCGTGGGCGTGGCTCAAGATTTCAACTTCAATTCGCTGCATCATAAGATAGAAACGCTCTGTCTTTTTAATCAAAAAGATTGGGGATACAGCGAGATGTCGGTGCGTATCAGGGGCAAAGAAACCAAGGCGACGCTGGCGGCTATACAGGCGATCTGGAACCGGCAGGTACCTGAGCAAGATTTTAGCTACTCCTTTCTGGATGAGCATTTTGCGGAGCTGTACCAGGCCGATAGCCAGGTGAGTAAGCTGGTGGGAATATTGGCCGCGCTGGCGATCTTCGTATCTTGCCTGGGGTTATTTGGTCTGGCGTCGTATTCGGCCGAGCGAAGAATAAAAGAAATTGGGGTACGAAAAGTACTGGGCGCTTCCGTAACGGGTATCGTGTCCCTGCTCTCCAGAGATTTTATGAGGCTGGTGATTCTTTCCATCCTCATTGCCACGCCCGTGGCCTGGTGGGCCATCACTACCTGGCTGCAGCAGTTTGCCTACCGCATCACCACCGAATGGTGGGTCTTTGTCGTGGCGGGATTTATGGCCGTTGCGGTAGCGCTACTCACCATCAGCTTCCAGGCCCTTAAAGCCGCGCTGATGGACCCCGTCAAGAGCCTGCGGAGTGAATAGTTTTGGGCATAGAGCCTTGGGACATAGGGTTTGGTAAGGGTACTTTTCAGCAAAGTACCCTTGCACCGCGCCCTTTCTCGGGCGGAGAAAGGGCCGGGGATTACGCCATGGGACTGCCCCAATTCCATGGGGTCAATTAGAGGTACCTACTCACGAAAAAAGGAGACCACTGCCCACTGCTCCGTACCCACTGCCACAAAGTACCCTGTTCGGAGGCGTACAAAAACTGTTCATTTTCGGACGATTTTGATACTTTGCTAATAGATAAACAATTGGCGATCAGTGGTTAATTGATCCTGGCATAGCGTTGGTAGTACATTGCACGGCGGGTAGTTTTTAGGGGCTATGTGGGAGGTACTTTTAGGAATCCATTCCTGAAAGTACCTCTGCTCCCATGTCAACAAGTACCCAGGTTATTAACGCTCAAAAGCTATGCTCCAAAACTACCTCAAGATCGCCTTTCGTCACTTCCGGCGACAAGCTTTCTTCTCGCTCATCAACGTATCCGGGCTGGCCGTGGGCCTGGCGGCCTGCTGGCTCATTGGGCTGTACGTTTTTCACGAGAAAAATTACGATACCTTCTTGCCTTATTCGGATCGGGTTTGCGCAGTGGCCTTCGACATCAAAATGGGCGACCAGGAGGCCTTCACTACCAACACACCGCCGCCCGTCGGGGCGCGGCTGGTAGAGGATTTTCCCGAAATAGAAATGGCCGCCCGTACCTTCAATCTGGGCAGTGTGGTGGTACAACGGGAAGCCATGAATGGCAAGGTACCCCTTACTTTCAATGAATACAACACCGCGATGGCCGCCGACACGGCTTTTCTGGAGCTATTCGGTTTCCCGATGGTAGCGGGCGACCCCCGCACCGCCCTCGACAAACCCGGCAGCGTAGTGCTGACGGAGAGCATGGCTCGGAAGTACTTTGGCGACCAAGCTGCGCTAGGGCAGTCTTTGAAACTGAACAACTACCCCTACCAGGTAACGGGAATCGTGCAGGAGTTACCCACCAATTCCACGGTGCAGTTTGGATTTCTGGCATCTATGGCCAACTTCTCGGTGGTAGAACGATTTTCGTGGAGTTGGATCTGGCTACAGGTCGATACCTGGGTGCGGCTGCGCCAACCCGCCACCGAGCCTACGCTGGCTGCTTTGGAAAATAAATTTCCGACGATGGTACGTACCTACGCGCCTGCTGCCTACGCGCGAATAGGGCAGGATTTGGAAGAGCAGTTCAAAAAAGGTGACCGCCTTGATGTAAAACTTCTTCCCCTCGAAAAGCTGCATTTGAACTACACGGGGCTTATTTCACGCCTGAACACCCTCGGCGACGGACAACAAGTCGGGATGTTTGCCATCATTGGTGGTTTAATTCTGCTCCTGGCCTGCGTCAATTTTATGAATCTCAGCACGGCCCGCTCCATGCAGCGGGCGCAGGAGGTAGGGGTACGTAAGGCGCTGGGCTCACAGCGGAGCGCGCTAGTGGCGCAATTTCTGGTCGAGTCGCTGCTGTTGAGCCTAGCGGCCATGCTCCTGGCTGCCTTACTAACGAGCGCAGTGCTTCCTTTTTACAATAATCTGACGGGGCTCGCACTATTTCCCAGTGATCTTTTTTCGCCGAAAATTCTCGGTTTTGTCACGCTACTACCCATTATAACAGGCTTGCTAGGGGGGCTTTACCCGGCTTTTTATTTGTCACGATTTAAGGCCATCGAGATGTTTAAGTCCGTTGGCGCGCGGGTGAGGGGTGGGCTTGTATCGGTGCGCAGCGGGCTCGTCGTGTTTCAGTTCACGGTTTCCATCGTGCTCATGCTGGGTTCGATCGTGGTGTTTCGGCAGTTGGAATTTGCCCAAAAGCAATCGCCCGGCCTGAATCGTGAACATGTACTGGTGGTCGAAAATGTACGCCACCTTGCCACGCCTTCGATGCGGGAGGATTTCAGGCAGCAACTGGCCAGCCTGCCCGAAGCATTGGACGCTACACATGCTACATTTTTACCTTCTTTGGGTAGTTTTGGCGACTTTTATGAGCCGGAACAAGGCGACGAAGAAAATGCTGTCGTCTCCAGCATCCCTATTGGCTCTTACCTGACCGACGCAGATTTTGTGCCTACCCTGGGTATCGAAATCCTGGCTGGGCGCAACTTTCGCCCCCATTCGGTCAGCGATTCGGCCTCTGTTATCCTGAACGAAACGGCGGTCAGGGCGATTGGCTGGAAAGATCCGATCGGAAAATGGCTCCGCTATCCGGGTAATGCCAACCAACGTTTTCAGGTGGTCGGGGTTATGCGTGATTTTAACGATGCTTCGGTACGTACCGTGATCGAACCCATGGCGCTATTTCACGAAGCATCTAAGACCTACCAGACTTGGGGCTCGTACATGGCCCTGCGACTGCGTGCTGGTACTGAGAAACAGGCCGTTGAAAAAATCGCTGCTTTGTGGAATAAAGCCGTGCCGGAAGTACCCTTCGATTATGATTTTTTGGACGCTACCTTCGCCAGACTCTACCGTTCTGAGGCCCGGATGAGCACCGTTCTAAACATCCTTACCGGGCTGGCTCTATTCATTGGCTGTCTGGGGCTGTTTGCGCTGGCGGCTTATACCGCCGAAAGTCGCATCAAGGAGATCGGTGTGCGTAAGGTACTTGGCGCGAGCGTGGCCAGTATTGTCTCGCTGCTTTCTACGGATTTTCTTAAACTCGTTGTGGTGGCTATTGTCATCGCTACGCCCATCGCCTGGTACATCATGAACACCTGGCTGGCGGATTTTACCTATAAAATTGACTTAGAATGGTGGTACTTTGCCGGGGCTGGCGGGCTGGCCGTGGGTATTGCGCTGCTCACCATCAGCTTCCAGGCCATCAAAGCCGCGCTGATGAACCCGGTGGAGTCGCTGCGCAGCGAGTGACTAGGATAGAGCAGTGGGCGTGGGGCATAGGGTAGTTTAGAGTTGAAAGTGTAAAGTACCCCAAAGTACCCTCTGCCCTTATCCCTCCGCCCCATGCTCAAAAAAGTACCTTATAAAAAACAACTACAGCCATGATCCGCAACTACCTCAAAATTGCCCGGCGGAATCTTTTGAAAAACAAGATGAATACCGCCATTAACATCATCGGGCTATCCATTGGCATGGCCTGCTGCATTCTGATCGTGATGTACGTCGTCGATGAGCGCAGCTACGACCGCTACTGGCCCAACGGCGAGCGTATCTACCGAGTGGCGCTGGAACGCAAGTACCCCGACCGCGTGGCGAAGTACGCCATCATCCCAGATTCTTACGCCTCCGTACTGAAACGAGACATTCCGGGCGTGGAGGAGGTGGTGCGGCTTTTTACCCTCACTCGCAACGCACCGGCGGTATTCAAGTACCAGGGGCGGGTCTTTGAAGAAAGCAACGTACTGGCGGCGGACTCCACCTTCTTCGAGGTGTTCCAAACGGCGCTTATCCGCGGTAACCCAGATCAGGTACTCAACCGACCCAATACGGTGGTACTAACCCAGCAAACGGCCCGCCGACTCTTTGGTAAGGCCAATCCAGTAGGTAAGGTGATTGAGCTCGTGCAGGGACCAAAACTAGAGGTTACGGGTGTTTGCGCTGACTTGCCCCCCAATATCCACTTTACTTTTGACTTTCTGCTGTCGACGGTGGCCCAACCGAATGCGGCCCAACCCGAAAATTTCATCAGTTTTTCGGCTACGACCTACCTGCGGCTCAAACCCGAGGTTCAACCTAAAACCGTGCAGGCGCAGTTTCCGACGCTGGTCGAGAAATACGCTGCCGGACAGGTACAGCGAAACTTTGGCGTGTCGTACAAAGAGTACCTCAAAGCGGGCAGCGGCTACTTTTATTTCCTGCAACCGTTGCGGGGTATTCACCTGAATTCTCATCTTGAAGATGAACTGGGTAGCAACGGGAGTCAGACGTTGGTGACGATTTTCTCGCTCATCGCCATGTTCGTGCTTTTGATTGCCGCCATTAATTTTATGAACCTGGCCACCGCACGCTCGGCCGAACGGGCGCGCGAGGTAGGCATTCGCAAATCGCTCGGCTCCACGAAAAGCCAGTTGGCGATGCAGTTCCTGACCGAATCGGTGCTGCTGAGTCTCTTTAGTTTCGGGATTGCGGTGTTACTAGTAGCGGGTCTGTTGCCTTACTTCAACGATCTGGCGGGCAAGGAACTTTCCCTGTCGTTTCTGGCGGGCTGGCGTCTGCCCGCTTTTTTGTTGCTGGCGGGGGGCATTGGTTTGCTGGCGGGTAGCTATCCGGCGGGTGTACTGGCGGCTTTTGAGCCGATCAAAGTTTTGAAAGGTAAATTTTCGGCTACCCGGCAGGGGTACCTGCTCCGCAATGGGCTGGTGGTTTTCCAGTTTGCCATTTCGGTGGCTCTGATTGTGTGCACGCTGGTGGTGTTCCGGCAAATGCACTATATCCAGACCAAAGAACTAGGTTTTAACAAAGAGGCGGTCATTACCATCCAGGGCGCAGGATTCCTGAATAAGAACACGCGGGCTTTCAAGGAAGAAGCCAGCCAACTGGCCGGTGTGAAGCAGGTAGGTGGCACCAGCTCGACGCCGGATGCTCAGAATTTTTTCGGCATTACCTTTCGGAGGCCTGCCGAAACCGAAACCGTTACGGGTCGGGCGATGGTGATTGATGACGAGTACTTGGCCTCGATGGGTATGACTATGCTTACCGGACGGTCGTTTTCCCGCGATTTCAACGATTCGCTGTCGGTGATTCTGAACGAGGAGGCTGTCCGCGAGTTGGGCCTGACCGACCCCATTGGCAAGCAAGTAAAAAGTCCCGATACCTTCGGGGCGGCCCAAGCTGAGCTAACCTACACGGTGGTGGGGGTAGTAAAAAACTTCCATTTCGCTTCACTGCACCAGCGTATTACGCCCCTCTTCATTCTGCACGACAAAGTGTTCAATGGATTCAATAATCAAATCGTCATGCGGTTCAGCGCTCCGAATCCCCAGGCCGCCATCACCCAAACAGAAGCGCTCTGGAAAAGGTACCTGCCCGATCAGCCTTTCCACTATTCGTTTTTGGATACCGACTGGAACCGGCTGTACCAGTCCGAACAAGTTTCGGAACGGATTTTCAGTCTGTTCTCTCTATTGGCCATCTTCATCGCCTGCATGGGACTACTGGGCCTGGTCATCTACGTGATCCAGCAGCGCGTGAAGGAAATCGGCATCCGCAAGGTACTGGGTGCGAGTGTCACCAGCATCGTCGCGTTACTTTCCAAAGATTTTCTCAAACTGGTACTCATCGCTATCCTGATAGCCACGCCCGTGGCCTGGTACGCCATGAGCCGGTGGCTGGCTGATTTTGCCTATAAAATCGAGCTCGAATGGTGGATTTTTGCTTTGGCGGGCGCGCTGGCAGTGGGTATTGCGCTGCTTACAGTGAGTTTCCAAGCCATCAAAGCAGCGTTGATGAACCCGCTGGAGTCTTTGCGTAGTGAGTAAATAGCCTGGAAGGGTAAGGGGGATTCGTTCGGTAGCTTTTCTACCGTTGACGCCATGAGGTACCCCAGGCAGCGGCGCGAACAACGCGTTTTAACTTTTGACCCAAATCATATTTAAAACCCTGCGTAAACGCCGATTCTTCTAGTAAATTTTAACCTACCATACTAAATACTAACCAACCCCTCACTCTCATGCTCTCTAATTACCTGAAAATAGCCTACCGGAACCTCTTGCGCAGCAAGGCGTTTTCGGCCATCAATATCGTTGGGCTGGCTTTCGGGCTGGCTACCTGCCTGATCATCGGCCTGTTTGTGCTGGACGAGCTGAACTACGACCGTTTTCATGAGAAAGCCGACCGCATTGTGCGGGTGACGTTCAAGGCCAACATGAGCGGCAATAAGATCAACGAAGCTACCGTCATGCCGCCCACGGCCAAAACCTTGCAGCGCGAGTACCCCGAAGTACTGGAAGCCACGCGGCTGCGGCAGGCTATGGCCTTTAAGCTGGCCAAAGATGACAAGGTATTCAAAGAATACGGCGTAGCCTTTGTCGATTCCAATTTTCTGCAGGTGTTTACTTTTCCCCTGGTGAAGGGCAATCCCAACACGGCTTTGCTTCGACCGAATACGCTGGTTATTTCGGAAAAAATGGCCCAAAAGTACTTTGGCAACGAAGACCCGATCGGGAAAGCCCTCAAAACCAATAACTACGAGGAGGTACTTGAGGTGACGGGTGTCATGGCCGATATGCCGACCCACTCGCATTTTCATTTTGACTTCCTGATTTCAATGGCCGGTCTGGCCGAAGCCCAGGTCAATTCCTGGATGCAGTCGGAGTTTTTTACCTACCTGCTGCTGCCCGACGGCTACGATTACCGGCAGCTGCAGGCCAAGCTCCCGCAGGTAGTAGAAAAGTACATGGGGCCGGAAATCAGGCAGGCCTTTGGCATGAACTACGCGGAGTTTCGGAAGCAGGGCAATGAGCTGGGTTTGCAGCTTCAGCCACTGACGGACATTCACTTGTATGCTGACTTTGATTATGATCTGGGGCCGTCCGGCGATGTGCGCTACGTCTATATGTTTGGGGCCATTGCGCTGTTCATGCTGCTGATCGCCTGCATCAATTTCATGAACCTCAGCACCGCCGGAGCCTCGAAACGAGCGCGGGAAGTGGGTATTCGTAAAGTCATGGGTTCGGTGAAAAGTACCCTGGTCAGCCAATTTTTGCTCGAATCGCTGCTGCTGACCGCCGTGGCGCTGGTACTGGCGGTGGCCCTGGTGTGGCTGGCTTTACCGTTTTTTAATGATCTGGCCGACAAAAATCTGACGCTCAACTTTACCAAGGTACCCTGGCTGTTGCCCGGTTTGTTGCTTTTGGGTCTGGCCGTGGGCATTATGGCGGGTAGCTATCCGGCCTTTTTTCTTTCGTCTTTCAAACCCATCACGGTACTGAAAGGAGGCTCCAGTCCCGGCCGTTTGACGAACGGGCGGCGTAGTATTGGCTTGCGAAGTACCTTGGTGGTGGTGCAGTTTTGCATTTCCTTCGTCCTCATCGTCGGCACTGCGGTGGTGTACCAGCAACTGCAATTTATCCAAAATGCCAAGCTGGGCTACGACAAAGAACAGGTACTTGTGTTGCAGGGTACTTACCGTTTGGGGCAAAACGAGCAGCTGTTCAAAAAGCAACTTTTGCAGGATTCGCGGGTCGTGGACGTGACCGTTTCGGGCTACGTTCCCGCCGGGCCTTCGTACAACAATAATTTTATGGTATATGGCGACGATAAAGTCAACGAGTTTACAAAGGGCATTCGCTACGATGTAGACGAAAACTACATTCCGACGCTGGGTATGAGTATGGTGGCCGGGCGAAATTTTTCGCCGGAGTTTGGTACGGATTCTTCGGCTATCATCCTGAACGAAACCGCCGCCCGGGAAATGGGGTGGGGGCACGACGCTGTCGGCCATACCGTTACCCGGCCCAACAACGAGGGTACCAAAACAACCTACCACGTTATCGGCGTGGTGAAGGACTTTCATTTCAAATCGCTGCACGAGCGCATTACGCCGCTGATGATGACGCTGGGCCACAACGGCGGCGCGATCCTGGCCAAAGTAAAAACCCGAGATTTGCCCGCGCTGATCACCGCCGTAGAAAAACGGTGGAAGGACCTGGTGGTGGACGAGCCGCTGGAGTATTCGTTCCTGGAGGAAAACTTCAACGCCACCTACCGCGCCGAACAGAAGACGGGACAAATCCTGGGCCTGTTTGCCGGGCTCACCATCTTTGTGGCCTGTCTGGGGCTGTTCGGCCTGGCTACCTTCACCGCCGAGCAACGCACCAAAGAAATCGGAGTCCGTAAGGTACTTGGTGCTTCTGTGACCAGTGTTGTGGCGTTGCTTTCCAAAGATTTCCTCAAACTGGTACTCATCGCCATCCTGATCGCCACGCCCGTGGCCTGGTACGCCATGCATTTCTGGTTGCAGGATTTTGCCTACAAGATCGACATCGCGTGGTGGGTCTTTGCGCTGGCAGGTACTTTGGCCGTGGGCATTGCCCTATTGACGGTAAGTTTTCAAAGCGTGAAAGCAGCGTTGATGAACCCGGTGGAGTCTTTGCGAAGTGAATGATGGAGTAGAGAGTATTAGCGTATAAAGTGAAAAGTACCCCCATACAAGCGCCCTTTCTCAGCGGAGAAAGGACTAGGGATAGAGGCAATATTAAAAAAAACAATACAACCCTATTATGATCCGTAACTACCTCAAAATCGCTTTTCGGAACCTGTGGAAACACAAGGTGTTTTCCTTCATCAACATCATGGGGCTCACCGTCGGGATGTCGGCTTGTTTCCTGATATTCCTGTACGTTCAGCTTGAGCTGAGCTACGATGCCTTTCACAGCAAGGCCGACCGCATCTACCGGCTGGTGACGGACATCAAAACGCCCTCCGAAACCATCAATACGTCCGTTACTTCCTGGGCTTTTGCCCCCAGTATCCAGAACGACCTACCCGAGGTGGAAGCCTTCACCCGCCTGAGCGGGGGTAGTTTTCTGGTGCGCCGGGGCGACGTGAAGTTTCAGGAAGAAAAAACGATCTTCGCGGATTCGTCGTTCTTTCAGGTTTTTGATTTTGAATTAATAAAAGGCGACCCTAAAACGGCCCTGAAAGACCAGCTTAGCCTGGTGTTTACCGAAAAAGCGGCCAAGAAGTACTTCGGCGATGAAGATCCGCTGGGGCAAACGCTGCTCTTTTCCGGCGACGGCCTGGCGGCCACGGTGACGGGCGTAATCAAGGACATACCCGAAAACTCTCAGATCAAAGGCGACCTGTTTGTGTCAATGGTGACGTTTACGGAGCGGTTTAACAAGGGCATCGACGACCAATGGGGCAACTTTGGAGCCAGTACCTACCTGCTCCTGAAACCGAATGTGACCGGTGCGGCTTTGGAGAAAAAATTTCCGGCTTTTCTGCGTACCCGTGCGGGCGAGCTCATGGACAAAAACCAGATGCACTATACGCTCTTTTTGGAGCCACTTAAAGACGTGTACCTGCACTCCACGCGGGGCGGCGGCGAAACGGGTAGTGTCAGCAACGTGTACATTTTCTCGATTGTGGCCATTTTTATCCTCCTCATTGCCTGTATCAATTTTGTCAATCTCACCACGGCCCGCTCCGCCGAACGCGCCAAAGAGGTAGGCATACGTAAGGTCGTAGGCGCTCCCCGGCTGCTGCTGGCCCGGCAGTTTATGGCTGAGTCAGTCTTGCTGTGTATGATCGCGTTCGTGCTGTCCATTTTCTTGTCGGCGCTGCTGATTCCGCTGTTTAACAATTTGGCGGGCAAAACCATCAGTACGGGAATATTCAGCAGTGGGGGGTACCTGCTCGCGATGTTCGCGTCGGCGATCGGCATTGGGCTGCTGGCGGGAATCTACCCGGCTTTGGTACTTTCTTCCTTTGAGCCGGTAATTGTTTTGAAGGGGCGTTTTGCGTCGAGTGTAAAGGGGATTTTGCTCCGGAAAGGCCTGGTCGCGTCGCAGTTTGCCATTTCCATTGCTCTGATCATCGCCACCATTATTGTGTATACTCAGATGAACTTCATGCGCGACCGGGACCTGGGTTTCAGCAAAGACCAGATGATGATCATCGACTCGGAAGGGGATCCCAAGCGGGATGCTTTCAAGGAGTCGTTGACACGTTTGTCCGGCGTCCAATCCACGGCCGCGTCGTCCAGCGTACCGGGCAGTGGCAATCCGGGGGCTTACTCCGAAATTGAAAATAAAAGCGGTGATCTACAGATTGCCAACCTGGACCTGTACTTTGTCGACTTTGACTACATCCCGCAGTTTAAGCTGGAAATGGTAGCGGGGCGCGCCTTTTCGCGCGACTTCGGCACGGATACCACCGAGGCCATGGTCATGAACGAAGCGGCGGTGAAGCTATTCGGGTACAGCTCGCCCGAGGAAGCCGTGGGGCGGCGTTTCCGGCAGTGGGGACGCGAAGGTAAAATCATCGGCGTCGTGAAAGACTTCCACTTCCGGTCGTTGCAGGAAACCATCAAACCCCTCACCATGCGGATCGAGCCCGGAGGGTGCGATCTTATTTCGGTAAAAGTAGCGGGCAGCAACCTGAAAGAGACCATCGCGGGCATCGAGAACAACTGGAAAACCATCATGCCCAACCGTCCGTTCAGCTACTACTTCATGGATGAGTTCTTCGACCGGCAGTACCGCAGCGAGGAGCGCTTCGAAAAGCTATTCTTTAATTTTGCCATCCTGGCCATCTTTATTTCCTGCCTGGGTTTGTTGGGGCTGGCTTCGTACAGTACCCTGCAGCGCACCAAGGAGATTGGCGTGCGGAAGGTACTTGGAGCGGACGTGACGAGCATCGTGACGCTGCTCTCCAAGGACTTCCTGAAGCTGGTACTTGTCGCGTTTTTGGTCGCCTCGCCCATCGCTTACTATTTTATGTACCAATGGCTGCAAAACTTTGCCTACCGAACTGACATCCACTGGTGGGTATTTGTGGTGGCGGCCGTCGTGGCCGTAACGATTGCCTTTGCCACGGTGAGTTTTCAAAGCATCCGCGCCGCCCTCATGAACCCCGTGAAGAGTCTGCGGAGCGAGTAGCTTTTGGCATGGGACGGTCCGCCGCGCGGCAGAGGGCGCAGGGTACTTTTTCTGTAAAGTACCCTGCGCCAAGGCTCCCTTTCTCCGCGGGAGAAAGGGCGGGGGGATAGCCGCCATGGAATTGAGGCTATCCCATTGAGGCCAAAAAATGCCCCATGCCCCAAACCCTCTGCCCCTAGCTACGAAGTACCTATTTGCAATATGTACCAAAAACAAAACCAGCTATGATTCGTAACTACCTCAAAATCGCCGTTCGGAACCTTTGGAAAAACAAAGTTTTTTCGGGGGTCAATCTCCTGGGGCTGGTAGCGGGCCTGACGGCCTGTCTGCTGATCTTGCAGTACGTTAGTTTCGAGCTAAGTTTTGATCGGTTTCAACGGGATGCTGATCGTATCTACCGCGTCACCAACGACCGTTTTCAGCAGGGGAAGCTTATTCAGCATGGCACCATCACCTACCCCACCGTGGGCAAAACGATGGCCAACGATTATCAGGAAATCGACGCCTATACAACCTTGGCCAATGGCGGTAGTATCAAGATTCGGCACGAGAAGCAGGTATTTCAGGAAGACCAGCTTTTCTACGTTGATGAGCATTTCCTGGCGTTTTTTACCTTCCCGCTCCTGGCCGGGAATCCTCGTACGGCCCTGAATGCACCACGGAGCCTAGTGCTGACGGAAAGCAACGCGCAACGGATTTTTGGCGTTAAACCCACCGACTACGCTACGCTCATCGGCCGCTCCTTGCTCATTGACCTGGACAACGAGCCTTACCAGATCACGGGCATTCTGGAAGACGTTCCGGCTACGTCGCACCTGCAATTTGGGGCGTTGGTTTCGTACGAGACGCTGGTAGGTACCTGGGGCGAGTGGGTCAAAAACAGCTGGGAGTCGTCTGACATGTGGCACTACCTGAAGCTAAAACCAGGGGTGGATGCTTTAGCCCTGGAGCGTAAGTTTCCCGCTTTTAGCGAGCGCTACTTCCAAGGTGATAAAGTGTCCGGAAGCGTGGAGAAATTCTACCTCCAGCCGCTTACCGAAGCCCACCTCTACTCCGACTATGAGTACGAAATCGGGGTAGTTAACAACGGCAAGGCCGTCTGGACGATGCTCATCATTGCGGCTTTCATCCTGCTCATTGCCTGGATCAACTACATCAACCTGGCCACGGCGCGGTCGCTGGAGCGGGCCAAGGAGGTGGGCGTACGAAAAGTAGCCGGTGCTACCATGCAGCAGCTGATGAGTCAGTTTTTGTCTGAATCAGTCCTGCTCAATCTCCTGGCGCTGGGGATAGCCCTGGGGCTGGCGGTGACGTTAGAACCCGTACTGGTGGCCCTCATCGAAAAGCCCCTCTCGCTTGCTCTGCTCACCGGCGCGGGCTACGGCGGAAGCCTGATGGCGCTGGTATTGGCGGGCGTTTTTGTGCTGGGGGTGGTTTTCTCCGGTTTTTATCCGGCCTTTGCGCTGTCCTCCTTTCAGCCCATAAGCGTCCTGAAGGGTACTTTCAAGCGCTCGGAAAAGGGTATTTGGGTACGGAAATCGCTGGTGGTTTTTCAGTATACGGCTTCGGTGGTCCTGATTGTAGGTACTTTCATCGTGTTCCGGCAGCTGGAGTACATGCGGTCGGAGAAGCTGGGTTTCAACCTGGACCAGACCTTGGTGGTGTCGGGCCCGGCGCTCACGGAGTGGGACTCTACCTCCATCGACCGAATCAGTACCTTCAAAGGCGAGCTGACCCAATACCCGGCCATTAAGGCCGCTTCGGCCTCAATCAATTTACTAGGCAACCGGCTGCCGCGTACCTTCAACGTAAAGCGCGTGGGTGCTAACGACGAAAAAGGCTTGACTCTCAGCCGCATGGTAATTGACCTCGACTTTTTTGATACCTACCAGATCGACCTACTGGCCGGTCGGAATTTCCTCTCCACCGACTCGGACCCCGACGGGCGTAAAATAAAAAATATCATCATCAACGCCTCAGCAGCCGCGTTACTGGGCTTTGAGGAGCCGGGGGCGGCGGTCGGGCAGAAGATCTCGTTCATGGGCCGGGAGTGGGACGTCGTGGGGGTAGTTCGGGACTTTCACCAGCAGTCGCTGCGGCATCCCATCGAGCCTATTTTGTTTGCTCCCTTCTACTCCAACGGCGGGTACTATTCCCTAAAAATAGCCACCACCGACCTAAACCGTACCCTGGAGCTGGTGAAGCAAAAGTACCAGCAGTTCTTCCCCGGCAACAACTTCTCGTACTTTTTTATGGATGAGCAGTTTAACCGCCAATACAAAGACGACCAGCTTTTTGGCAAAATCACCACCGCCTTTTCGCTACTGGCCGTCTTGATTGCCTCGCTGGGGCTGTTTGGGTTGTCGTCCTACACCATTACGCAACGCACCAAGGAGATCGGCGTTCGCAAGGTACTTGGGGCCAGCGTGGGCAGCATCGTGGCCCTACTCTCGCGCGATTTCCTTAAGCTGGTATTGGTGGCCATTCTGCTGGCCACTCCGCTGGCCTGGTACGCCACCAAGCGCTGGCTGGACGAGTTCGCCTACAAGATTGACCTGTCGTGGTGGATTTTCGCGCTGGCAGGTACCTTGGCCATAGCCATAGCCCTACTCACCGTGAGTTTTCAAAGCATCCGCGCCGCCCTCATGAACCCGGTGAAAAGCCTGCGAAGCGAATAGCTTTTGGCATGGGGCAGAGGGTAGTTTAGAGTTAAAAATTAAAAGTACCCCGCAATGGAATTGGGGCTTTTAAGTAAAGTACCTTAGCCTTAGAAATACCTCGGTTAAAGCAAATTCCTTCGAAAAAGTGTTGTGGGTTACATTATTTCCTTTGAATAAGTGTAAGTTTACGCAAAAATTCCTTTGAATTTGTGTAAAGGCCTATAAAGTGAAAAGAACGAAACTGGCAGAATTGATCAAATGGAAGCATTCTGAAAGCCGAAAACCACTTCTCATCCGAGGAGCCAGGCAAGTAGGAAAGACCTGGCTGATGAAAGCGTTTGGTCAGGCGGAATATGAACAGGTAGCTTACGTGAATTTTGAGAGCTCTAGAACGCTTAAGAATATTTTCACCCATGACTTTGATATTCAACGTATCATCATGGCATTGCAGATCGAAACGGGCGTGTCTATTGACGCCTCAAACACCCTACTAATTTTTGACGAGATTCAAGAAGCCGAAGGAGCGCTTACATCGTTGAAGTACTTTCAGGAGAATGCGCCGGAATACCACATTATTTCGGCGGGCTCTTTACTGGGCGTTGCTCTAAACCAACAAACGTCCTTTCCGGTTGGGAAGGTAGCGTTTCTGGATCTTCATCCTTTGAGTTTCGCGGAATTTTTAGAAGCCTTGGGCGAGACGCCCTTGCTGACTCTTTTGAACACTAAAGACTGGGAGCTCATTAAAACGTTTCGGTCTAAGTACATCCACCTGCTGCGGCAGTACTACTACACGGGTGGAATGCCCGAAGTAGTAGTATCTTTTTCCCGTAATACCGATTTTAACGAAGCAAGGATAATCCAAAAGCGAATATTGGAGGCCTACGAGCAAGATTTTTCCAAACATGCTCCTAACGAAATCGTACCTAGAATCCGGATGCTGTGGAACTCGATCCCGGCACAATTGGCCAAGGAAAACAAAAAATTTATTTACGGAATAATCCGGCAAGGAGCCAGAGCCAAAGAGTACGAGTTAGCGATGTCGTGGCTTATTGATTGCGGCCTGATTCATAAAGTAAACCGCGTAACCAAGCCAGCCATGCCCCTCAAAGCATATGAGGATTTTGGAGCCTTTAAATTATTCATGGTAGATGTAGGGTTGCTCGGGGCTATGGTAGATATGGACGTAAAAACGCTGCTGGAAGGAAACCGGATATTTGAAGAATTCAAAGGGGCGTTAACCGAACAGTTTGTGTTGCAGCAGTTAATGCTTGAGGATGGCATAGCGACCTACTATTGGTCTGCCGAGAATGCCACCGCTGAAATAGACTTTCTGGTACAGTACGCCGGCCAGATTATCCCCATAGAAGTGAAGGCAGAAGAAAACCTTATGGCAAAAAGCTTGCGCGTATTTTGTCAAAAGTACCAGCCTGAGACGGCCATAAGAACTTCTATGGCTGATTTCCGGAAGGAAGAGTGGCTGACCAATCTACCCCTGTACGCTATCCAGCAATTGCCAGCTTTACTTTCTTCGTAAACTTATCTACGCAAGGAGACGCCCCTACGAAAGCTCCCTTTCTCCGGTGTCACGGCGGTAGTACCCAGCGAAGTGCGTCAGTGCGTATACGCTATCATGCCCAAAGGCGGAGCCATCGGTGAAAAGGAGAGGGTTCTGGCGTTTGAACACATTTGAACAGGATTTGAACCAGTAATGAACGGGTACTTTTGCCCTGCCTCCACAACTTTGCCCAAAGCCTTGCTAGTACTTCTAGCCGGTAGTGGCAGGCGGGTAAACATGATAACCAATTACTACTAAACAGTCATGAAAAGAAATCCTTTGTTCTTAGTCTTCTGCCTGCTTTCCTGCCTGGCCTTTGCCCAAAAAAGCAAGCCGAATGAAGTACCCTTAACCGCCGAAAAATGGGAGTTCAAACCCGACAAAGTCTCCTTTACCCAAGAGAATGGTACCTCAGAGATGCACATCAAGCCCGACGCCGGGAAGGTACTTGCCAGAAATTTTAACTTCAAAAGCGGTACGATCGAATTCGACGTAAAACCCAATTCACTCAGCTTTTATTTCCGCTACCAGGATGCTAAAGAGACGGAGTGCTTTTATTTACGGATGGCTCGGGCCGGCCATCCCTTGGCAGAAGACGGCGTGCAGTACGCGCCCTACATCGACGGGGTTTTGATGTGGGATATGTACGTACAGTACCAGTCGAATGCGGCTTTTAGCAAGGATAACTGGAACCATGTGAAACTCGTGATTTCTGACTCCCAGATGCGGATGTACGTCAATAGCCCCGATAAACCCACGCTGGAGGTAGACCATCTGGAAGGCAATCCCAGTCAAGGTACCCTTGGTTTCGAAGGCGATATGGTAGTCAGGAACCTTGTGGTGAAGTCTAACGAAACCGAAGACCTGCCCGCCCGGCCCGGTATGGACCCTACGGCCAATGATCCTCGGTACATCCGGAGCTGGGGTGTCAGTGAGCCACAGTCTATTCCGGAGAAAGTAGATTTTAGCTACGATCTTCTGCCCAGTCCGGCCACAAAATGGCGGGTACTGGAAGCCGAGCGCCGGGGGTTGGTCAACCTGATTCGGGCCTTTGGTGAGAAGAAAACCCGTAGTATCGTCTGGCTGAAGGTGAAAATCAAATCGGAAAAGGTGCAGAAGAAGACGATGGATTTCGGCTTTGTAGACGACGTTTGGGTTTTTCTGAACGGACAAATGGTGTACCTGGATAAAAACTTACAGGGAAGGCTCATGGAAAAACCGCCGGGCGGACGCTGCTCGGTAGAAAATGCGGCCATTGTACTACCCTTGAAAGAAGGCGAGAACGAATTACTGATAGGACTGGCCAACGACGCCCGCTGGGGCTGGGGCGCCATAGCGCGCCTGAATAATAGGGAAGGTATCGAAGTCAGTCCCGACCCTACCTTTGACTCCCGGTTGGTGAAGCTGAAGGAACAACAACTCGACAGCTACGCCGGTACCTACCAGCTACCGAATGGCGACCAGGTAATGGTAACGAAAGAAGGCGATGTGCTTCGGGTGGCAGGCAAGACCTTCATCAATGCGCTCCTTTACCCCAAAGCCGAAGACCATTTCTTTTTTCGGGAAATGGATTTGGACGTGACGTTTGTGAAAAACAACGCCGGTGCCGTTTCCAATTTTGTCATCTACAACAACGGTAAAGAAATGATGGATATCAAGCGGGTTCAATGACCAGGAAAGGCCGTCGCTGGTTCGATAAGGGGGGACGCTAGGGCATTGATTTTTCCAAAAAGTTCGAACGGAAAAGGAAAGAGATGTTTTACCGGGCTTAGGGTGTCCGCAAACGGTCGTAATCTGTCCGTTTGCGGACATTTTTAGTTTGCTGTAATATTTAAGTATTTGATATTCAATACTTAAATTGTTTGGCATAGCTTTTTCTGAGCAATCGGTATACTTCACTGACGTACCTTTATGCCTACTGCCCATGCTCCTAAACTACCTCAAAATTGCCTGGCGAAATCTTTTCAAGCAAAAGGTATACAGCCTGTTTAATCTGCTGGGCCTGGGCCTGGGAATTGCCTGTGGTTTGCTGCTGTCGCTTCACCTCAAGGAGGAGTTGAGCTACGAAAAGAGCTTCCCGAATCACGACCGGATCTACCGCATCGTGACCACCGAGTGGGCCAAGTCGTCGCCACCGCTGGCCGAAGAAATGCTGCATTTCTTTCCGGACCTGGAGCAGGTGGGGCGGTTTGCGAGCCGGGGTATGCAGGTAGTTAGCTCCGAGCGCAACGAGCAGGGCGAAAGTACCGGCTACTACGCCGATTCGTCGGTCATCAATATGTTCGATCTGAGGGCCGTGGCGGGTGATCCGGCGCGGGGCCTGAAAGAACCGGGCTCGGTGGTGATTTCGCGCACCATGGCCGAAAAATTCTTTGGCAAAAACGACCCGCTAGGGCAGAAGCTGACCTTCGATGGCCAGGAAGAACTGTGGGTGAAGGCCGTGGTGGAAGACCTCCCCAAGAACACCCACCTGAAGTTTGACTACCTGGTTTCGATGCCTACCTTTTACCGGGACCGACCCCAGGAATGGACCGGCAACCGGGGCTGGATGTTCGGCTGGACGTACGTCCAGTTTCGGCAGCCAGAAGACGTAGCCAAAGCCCAAAGCCGCCTGACCGACTTCTTTATCAAGTACTATGGCGGTACTTCCGAGGACGAAATTCAGGAGATCAAAGAGTTTGTAAGTACCGTGCGTTTTCAGCCGCTTACGGATATTCACCTGAAGTCGAACCTGATTCAGGAGATGAGCCCGAACAGTAGCATCGTGTACATTTACATTTTTCTGGCGGTGGAGGTACTTATCTTGCTGATTGCCTGCGTCAATTTTATTAATCTCTTTACCACCCAAACCCTAAAACGCGCCAAGGAGGTAGGCATGAGGAAGTCGCTGGGCGCGCGCAAAGCACAGGTTGTGATGCAGTTTTTGGGCGAAGCTTTCCTGCTGACGATCCTGGCTAGCCTGCTGGCGATTTGCCTCTACGAGCTAACGCTGCCTTTTTATAACCAGCTGGCCGGGAAGCAAGTACCCCCCGGAGAGATTCTGCGGCTCGACAACCTGCTCATCATAGGTGGGCTCGTGCTGGTGGTGGGTTTGCTGTCGGGGTTGTTTCCGGCCCTGTTCATTGCCCGCTTCGACCCGGTGGCGTCGCTCAAGGCCGACAAACTACCCCGGTCGTCGGCTTCGGTGCTGCGCAAGAGCCTGATCGTGCTGCAGTTTGTGGTGTCGGCTTTTCTCATGATCGCCACCACCGTGATCTACCAGCAGATGAGCCTGTTTCGGGACAAGCAGCTCGGCTTTGACAAAGAGCAGGTAATGGTAGTGAAGCTCTACGGGAAATTCAAGGAAAAAGTACTGCTCGATACGGAGCTCTTTAAAAATGAACTGACGCAAAGTACCTCCGTGCTGGCCGTGGGGCAGGCTTCCAACCTCATCGGCGACGAGCTCAGTGTGGAGTACATCACGCCGCTCAATCCGCCCGAAGGAAAAGTATACAAGAACGTAAAGGTGACGCGCGTCGACGACGCCTACCTGGATGTGTTGCAGATCAAGCTCAAGGAAGGACGGAATTTCTCCCGCCAGTTTAACGACTCCGCTACGTTCATCATCAACGAAAAAGCCGCGCAACTACTGGGCCTCGAAAACCCGGTGGGGAGTATCGTCGTAAACCATACGATGGGCGTGCAGGGCAAGGTCGTGGGCGTGATCCGGGACTACAACTTTGCGTCGCTGCACAGCCAGGTGGAGCCGCTGGTGCTGGAATACAAACCCGAGTGGACGGGTAGTTTGCTGCTCAAAATCAAGCCCGGCGATCCGCAGCCGACGATTGCCTTCGTAAAAAGTACCGTAGACAAACTGGCGCCCAATACGCTCTTCAGCTACCAGTTTCTGGATGAGCGCATGGCGAGCCTGTACAGCAAGGAAGATACCATGAGTGAGGTACTTAAGGTATTTGCTGGCTTGGCCATTCTGATTTCGTGCCTGGGGCTGTTTGGGCTGGTGGCGCACGAGGCCCGGGTGCGCACGAAGGAAATCGGGATTCGGAAGGTACTTGGGGCGGACGTCAGGAGCATCGTAGCGCTCCTCTCCGGCGATTTTCTTAAACTGGTGCTGGTAGGAATACTCCTGGCAGTACCCATCGCCTGGTACTTGCTGGAGCAGTGGCTTCAGGACTTCGCCTACCGCATCGACGTGCAGTGGTGGGTGTTTGCGCTGGCTGGCCTGGCCATCGCCGCCGTAGCCCTGCTGACGGTGTCGTTGCAGAGCATCAAAGCCGCGCTCATGAACCCGGTCAAGAGCCTGCGGAGTGAGTGATTAGCAGGAGGGGGTAGTTTGAATTTTAATGGGGAAAGTAAAAAGTACCCTACTAAGCTCCCTTTCTCCGCGGGAGAAAGGGCCGGGGATAGAGGCTTTTGAATTGCCGCAATGGAATTGAGGCATGGGGTACTTTACACTTTATACTCCCAACTACCCCATGTCGCAAAGTACCTATTCTTAGGAAACAACCAAGTACCTAAATGAACCAACGTCATGATCCGTAACTACCTCAAAATTGCCTGGCGGAATTTGGCCCGGAACAAAGCCTTTACTATCATCAATATCCTGGGGCTGGCGTTGGGGCTGGCGTGTAGCTTGTTGATTTTGTTATGGGTTCAAGACGAACGCAGCGTCGATGGGTTTCATGCCAACGGCCAGCACTTGTACCAAGTCTACGAACGCACGTACTCGGATGGCAAAGTAGAGGCCGATTACTTCACGCAGGGGCTGCTGGCCGAGGAGCTCAAGCGCGTCATTCCGGAAATCCAATACGCCAGCGCCCGGGAGTGGGCCATGCCGGCCACGTTTGCCGTGGGAGATAAAGTACATAAAATGCCGGGTACCGCCGCCAGCAGTGATTTTTTTAAGATGTTTGAGTATCCGTTGCTGGAGGGTACTTTCGAAACCGCCCTAAGTACCCCGAGCGGCATCGCCATATCCCGGAAAATGGCCGAGCTGTTTTTTGGAAGCCCGGAGAAAGCCATCGGAAAAAGCATCCGCTACGAAAACAGGAGCAACCTGACGGTCAGTGCCGTGTTTGAAAATTTACCGGCCCACTCATCCCAACAGTTCGATTTCCTGACGCCCTGGAGCGATTATGTGAAAGAAAACGCGTGGACAAGACACTGGGGCAACCGCGATCCGGTTACGTTTGTGCAGCTACGGGCCGACCGCAACGGGGCTCCCATGGACCCCGCAAAAGTAGAAGCCAAAATCCAGGATTTTATTTACCGCTATACTCCCAAAATAACGGGCCACCGCGTGGAGCTGGCCTTGCAGTCCTACCCCGAAAAGTACCTTCATTCTACCTTCAAAAATGGCCAGCTCGACGGCGGCCGCATCGAGTACGTACGGCTTTTTAGCCTGGTGGCGGTCTTTATCCTGCTCATTGCCTGCATCAATTTCATGAATCTGGCCACGGCGCGTTCGCAAAAACGGGCCAAGGAAGTAGGCGTGCGGAAGGTAGTGGGGGCGGTTCGGGGGGCATTGATGGGGCAGTTTCTGAGTGAAGCCTTGCTGCTCACGGGCTTTGCCATTGTGGTAGCGGTGGGTTTGGTAGCCGTGCTGTTACCGGCGTTTAATTCCCTTACCGGCAAGCAACTTACGTTGCCGTTTGCTGAGCCGGTGTTCTGGCTAAGTTTGCTGGGGCTACTCGGGCTGACGGGCTTGGTGGCCGGAAGCTACCCCGCCCTGTTTCTGTCGTCGCTCAATCCGAACCGGGTACTGAAAGGTACCTTGCGGTTTAGCGGGGGAGCTACGGTTCTCCGAAAAGGGCTGGTCGTTTTTCAATTTTCGCTTTCCATGATACTCATCGTGGGCATGATCGTGATGTATCGTCAGATGGCGTATTTCCAAACTAAAAACCTGGGCTTTGACCGGGAAAATCTCCTGTACATCCCGCTGGAAGGTGAGCTGACGAACAAGTACGACCTCTTTAAAGAGCAAGCGAGTACCAAGGAAGGTATTGTGAGTATCTCGCGCATGGAAGAGTCGCCCACCGGGCTGGGGCACCACATCAACGACGTGGGTTGGACCGGGAAAGATCCGAATCTGATCACCTCCTTTTCTAATACGGCCGTTGGCTATGATTTTGTAAAAACCCTGGACCTGCGCTTGCTGGCCGGAAGGGATTTTTCGGAAGCCTACGGCACCGATACGGTAAATTTTATCATCAACGAAACGGCCCTGAAAAAAATAGGCTATGAGCAGCCCATCGGGCAGCCCCTGAGCTGGGGAAATCGGCAAGGTACCATCGTAGGGGTACTTAAGGATTTTCATTTCAATTCGATGCGACAAAACATCGAGCCGCTCATCATCCGTCTCCGGCAAAAACCGCTGTGGGGGAATATCCTGGTTCGTACCGAAGCGGGCAAAACCCAGGAAGCGCTGGCCAGCCTGGAGAGAATCTGGCAAGAGCTGAATCCCAACGTCCCGTTTGCGTATCAATTTTCGGATCAGGAATACACGCGACTGTACCGGAGCGAGCAGGTAGTTAGTACCTTGTCCAACTACTTTGCGTTTCTGGCCATCTTTATTTCGTGCCTGGGCTTGTTTGGCCTGGCGGCTTTTACGGCCGAGCAGCGCACCAAAGAAATTGGCGTTCGCAAGGTACTTGGGGCCTCCATTCCTAGTATTGTTCGGTTGCTGTCCACGCAGTTTTTGAAACCCATCGCCATCGCCTTTTGCCTGGCCTCGCCCGTTGCCTGGTACGTCATGAAGCACTGGCTGCAGGGTTTTGCCTACCGGGTCGAGGTAGAAGGATGGATGCTGGGTGCCGCGGGTTTACTGACGGTAAGCATTGCCCTGCTGACGGTCAGCTACCAGGCCATTAAAGCCGCGCTGATGAACCCGGTGAAGAGCCTGCGGAGCGAGTGATTAGCAGGGAGCGTAGGGTACTTTTGGATAAAGTACCCTACTAAGTACCCTTTCTCCGCCGGAGCAAGGGCCGGGGATAGAGGCTTTTGAATTGCCGCAATGGAATGGCCGCAATTCCATTGCGGCGTCAAGGTACTTTACTCTTTATACTGCTTTGCCAAAAACCACCAAGAACCTCAACCTAAAAAGTCATGATCCAAAACTACCTCAAAATTGCCTGGCGGGGCCTTAGGCGTTCTCCGATCTACGGGCTGCTCAACATCTTCGGACTGGCCATAGGCCTGACCTGCGGACTGCTGATCGCTACCTATGTGCTGGACGAACTGAGCTACGACCGGTTTCATCAACATGCCGACCGCATCGCCATCCTGCAGCAGTATGAAAACGTGGGTGTGAGCGGAGGGAAGCTGGCCACCGATTTTAAGCGACAATTTGCGCAGGTAGAAAATGTAGCGCGCCTTAAGCAAGCCAATCCATTGCTTACTACTACCGAAGCCGCCGCTTACGAAGAGCATTTCTTTTTTGCGGATAGCAGCGCATTCAGTGTCTTTACGCTGCCCCTTCGGCAGGGCAACCCGGCTACGGCTTTGGTGGAGCAATACGGCGTTGTAGTGTCGGAGTCGATGGCACAGAAGTACTTTCCAGGGCAAGATCCGATGGGAAAGACCATCCAATACGATAAAAAGCACAACCTGCGTGTAACCGGCGTGATGCGGGACCTACCGGGCAACTCCCACCATAAAATTGATTTTCTGGCCAATTACGCCAATGCCAACGAGCTACTGGGCTGGGATGTGACTACCAACCTTTGGGCTGGAAGTACCTGGACGTATCTGCTGCTGGTGCCAGGTACCCGCCTCGAAACCCTCGCGGCGCAGTTTCCGGCCTACTTGAAAAGCCTAAACGACCCCAACGTGGGGGTCTGGAAGCTCGGGCTGATCCCACTCACCGACCTGTACCTTCGTACGGATCTTATCGCGCCTAATCGGCAACTGTACGTAACTATTTTTTCGGCCGTGGCGCTTCTAATCCTGGCGCTGGCTGCTTTTAACTACGTCAATCTGGCCACAGCGAGGGCTACTCAGCGGGCACGGGAAGTGGGCGTACGCAAGGTACTTGGCTCGTCGTTCGGTCAGCTCTGGCGGCAATTTTTGGGCGAAACCGTACTTTTTATTAGCCTGGCGTTGATGCTGATGGCCCTGCTGGTACCATTCGTACTGCCGACTTTCAACGAAGTAGCCGACAAGCAGCTGACGCTCGCCTCCATTTATACCACTACCCGGGTAGGAGGGCTTTTGCTGGGGGCGGGGGTACTTTGCTTGCTGGCCGGAGGGTACCCGGCGTTCGTGTTGTCGTCGTTTAAGCCAAGCCTGGTGCTGAAAGGTACTTTTAGCGGTGATGGTACTCGCACGCCCTTGCTGAGGAAGGTGCTGGTGGTAGGGCAGTTTACGGTATCAATCGTCATGATCGTGGCCACGCTGGTGGTGTACAGTCAGCTTCGGTACGTCCAGACGAAAGATCTAGGCTACCAGCGGGAGCAGGTACTGGTCATGAACCTGCACGACGCCAGCTCCGAAGCCAAGCTACGTTTTCGGCAGGAGGTGCAGAAGCTGGCCGGGGTGGAGTCGGCTACGCAGAGTTACAGCGTACCGGGTAGTGGGGCTTTGCGTGGCGAAAAACTCGTTAGCGAATACAAACCTGCCGGGGCGGCAGATCTTAGCATCAGTCGCCTTACCATAGATGAGCATTTTCTTTCCACCTTTAATATCAAGCTTTTGCAGGGCCGCAATCTGGACGCTAACCGCCTCGAAGATCGACGGGCTTTTCTTATCAATGAAGCGGCCATGAAGTACTTTGGCTGGGAAAACCTGGACGGGAAAACGCTGGGTTACTACACCTTTGAGTACGATCCCCAGGGAGGCTACCGGGAAGTACCCCAGCGGGGGCCGGTAGTAGGGCTAGTGGCCGACTACCACCAGAACAACCTGAAAAGTACCATTCCGCCGTTGCTTTTTTCGCTCAATGACGGCTGGGAAGAGTTGGTTTCTGTCAAGATCCGGGCCGGAGATATACCCGCTACGCTGGGGCAGATCGAGCAATTATGGAAGCAGTCGTTTCAAACTACGCCGTTCGACTACGAGTTTCTGGACGACTTCTTTCAGCGTACCTACCAGTCAGATCTTCGGGCCGGGCAGGTATTTGGGTTATTTGCCGCCCTCGCTATTCTTATTTCCAGCCTGGGGCTCTTCGGGTTAGGGGCATTTGCCGCCGAGCGGCGCACTAAAGAGATCGGCGTGCGAAAGGTACTTGGGGCCAGCGTGGGTAGTATCGTAGCGCTGCTGTCGGTCGATTTCCTGAAGCTGGTACTTATCGCGTTGGTCATTGCTTCGCCCATTGCCTACTATTTTATGTACCAATGGCTGCAGAACTTCGCCTATCGGACCGACCTCCACGGGTGGGTATTTCTAGTTGCCGCCGTCATAGCCGTTACGATCGCCTTTGCTACGGTCAGCTACCAGGCCATCAAAGCCGCACTCATGAACCCGGTGAAGAGCCTGCGGAGTGAGTAGCATGGGGCATGGGGCATTGGGCATAGGGTAGTTTAAAGTTTAGCGTTCAAAGTGTAAAGTACCTCCTGCGGAAGCAAAGTGCCCTCACGCCCTTCGCCCCACGCCCTTCTCCTTTTACCACACATAAAAAAGAAAACACAAACCAATAAAAAGTCATGATCCAAAACTATCTGAAAATTGCCTGGCGGAATCTGTGGAGCCAAAAAGTATTCTCCTTCATCAACATCATTGGCCTCACGGCAGGCCTCACCTGCTGTTTTTTGATTGTCCTTTTTGTAAGGCACGAGCTGAGCTACGACCAGTTTCAGACGCGCTTCGACCGCATCCACCGCATCACGTACTTTCCCCGCTTTGCGGGTTTGGAGCAGCCGCTGGCGCTTACGCCCCCACCGGTGTCGCCACTGCTGGCGGAATCTTTTCCGGAGGTAGAAGCCTCCGCCCGGATGTTTCGGAGCCCGGCTACGGTTGAAGTAAAAAAAGCGGACGGCGCGGCCCCGGCCAAGTACGACGAAGATCGCTTCTTCTTCACCGACCCGGCTATTCTGGATATTTTTTCGTTTGAGTTTATAAAAGGGAATCCTCAGGAGGCGCTACGGGATAAATTTTCGGTGGTACTTAGTGAAAAGACCGCCCGAAGGTACTTTGGCGAGGCCGATCCGCTGGGGCAGACCATCACTTACGAAGGCAAGTACCCCCTGAAGGTAGCGGGCGTGGTGAAAGACTACCCTGACCACTCCCACATCCACCCGGAGCTGCTGGCCAACTACGAAACCATGTACGCCACCGAAAACGAGGGCGCGCGCCAAAACATACCCTACAACTGGATTATTTCGCACTCCTACACCTACGTATTGCTGAGGCCCGATAGCAAGGCCGAGACGATAAACGCGCGTTTTCCGCAGTTTATCAAAACCCACGCGGATGCCGAGGTAGCCAACGGCATCGAGTACCGCCTGGAGCCGATGAAGGACTTCTACTTGCACACCGACGCCCAAAATACCCCCGAGCCGGTAAGCAGCATGTCCCGGTTGTACGTGTTTCTGGGCATTGCCGGGCTCACGCTGCTCATTGCCTGCATCAACTTCATCAACCTGAGTACGGCCCGCTCGCTCCGGCGCGCCAAGGAAGTGGGCCTCCGGAAGGTCATGGGGAGCTACCGGCAGCAGCTGATCGCGCAGTTTTTGGGCGAGTCGTTGCTGCTAAGTACCCTGGCGCTGGGCCTGGCCCTGGTGCTGATCGGGCTGCTTTTACCGCTGCTCAACAGCCTGACCGACAAGCAGCTCACCCTGGGGTACTTCCTGAGCGATGGCGTACTGGTACTTTTGTTCGTGGGAATCGCCGTGGGTGCGGGGGTACTTTCGGGTATTTACCCGGCCCTGGTGGTGTCGGGTTTTGAGCCGGTGGCTACGCTGAAAGGGAATTTCCTGAGCGGCAAAGCCCGCGGCGGGGTACTTCGCCAGGTACTTTTAGGAGTACAGTTTGTGGCCTCCATTGCCCTCATCATCGGGACGCTTGTAATGGGCCAGCAGCTACGCTTTTTACAAAATCGCCCGCTAGGCTTCAACAAGGACTTTATCATTACGGCCAATACCCGTAGCCCTAAAATCACCAACGTTTTTGCGACGGCCAGCGACAGCAGCTACCAGCGGCTAAGTACCTTCCGGGAGGTACTGTTGCAAAATCCGCAGATCGAGGCCGTAACGCTATCCAGCCAGGTACTTGGCGACGGCAGCGTGCGGCGCAACGTAGTACCCGAAGGCCGCGCGGCTCAGGAGGAGCTGCTGTTTGCGTCGGTACTGGCGGTGGACTATAACTTTGCCGGTACCTATGGGCTTCAGGTGTTAGCCGGGCGTGATTTTTCGGAACAATACGGTACTGATAAGTCCGCGGGGTACCTTGTCAACGAAGCCGCCGTGAAGCAGTTTGGCTGGCGATCGGCGGAGGCAGCCGTGGGCAAGTCGCTCAACGTGGAGGGCAAGGCCGGTAGGGTAGTTGGCGTCCTGAAAGATTTTCATAATCAGTCGCTGTACACTCCCATAGCGAGCCTGGTGCTGCACATCGAGCCGCCGCAGCTCACGCTGGTGTCCATCAAGCTGCGGCCTACCCAGGTAGAAGGCACGCTGCAAGCCGTACAAAGTACCTGGGACCGGTACTTTCCCGAAAAAAGCTTCGAGTACCAATTTCTGGACCGCAACCTGGCGCAGCTCTACGACCGCGAGCAGCGACGCGGCACGCTCATCAGCTACTTTGCTGGGCTGGCCATCCTGATTTCCTGCCTGGGGCTTTACGGGCTCATTGCGCTGGTAACCCAGCAAAAAACGCGGGAGATCGGCATCCGGAAGGTACTTGGGGCCAGCGTGGGTAGTGTGGTTATTTTATTGGCCAAAAATTTCGTTGTACTGGTGCTGGTGGCGATGGTCATTGCGGCACCCCTGGCCTGGTGGGCCATGGACCAATGGCTGCAAGAGTTTGCCTACAAAATCACGATCGAATGGTGGATCTTCGCCGCCGCGGGCCTGCTTACCTTGCTCATAGCCCTGCTGACGGTCAGCTTCCAGAGCGTCCGCGCCGCGCTCATGAACCCGGTGAAGAGCTTGCGGAGTGAGTGAGTGGCTTGGGGCATAGGGTACGGGGCAAAGGGTCTTGGGTACGGGGTACTTTTTAATAAAAGTACCCTACTAAGCTCCCTTTCTCCGCCGGAGAAAGGGCCGGGGATAGAGGCTTTGAATGGCCGCTTTTTTTTACCCTCTGCCCCATGCCCTTTCAACCGCGCTTTGGATTGACCAAAATGCCCAGGCCGTAGTGGTGGGGGTAGTTGTAGAGTTTTTGTCCGGTGGCTTTGGCAAGGTCCTTGACCGCCTGGCGCACTTCCGGAAAGCTCTCGGTGTCGTGGAAGATGGTACAGTCGCTGTGTTGGGCAGCCCAGAGCCCGCAGGCGTAGGTGTCTTCGTAGGTATGGACAATATCCACGTGGGCGAAGTTGTAGCGTTGCTCGTCCTGCGCGATCCAGTCGCGGTAGTCCGACTTCACGAGCCGGATGTTGGGGTAGGTGGCTAGCCGCTGGCGCGTCTCTTCGTAGTGATCCTCCTGGTGGACGGTGTGAATGTCGCCGGCGAAGGTATCGACGCCCACTACCTGCTCGAAGTAGTTGGAAAAGACCACCGCGGAGTACCCAAACTCCACCCCAAACTCGATGCACCGCTGGCGACCAATCTGGAAGCGGTCCAGGATGTCTTCGATGATCACTTCCAGCCCCTGCCAGGCCGAAACGACCTCCAGCATTTGCGCGGGGCGGGTCGTTTTGCGGGGCTTATAGACGGGGATTTCTTCCGAGCCCAGGAAGGTATCTTTCAATCGCTGGATCAGGCGCATAGGCAGGTCGTTGAAGGGACTATTTTTTCAAAGGTACTTTATTGCGCCTGGAAAAGGAAGGCAGGTACCTTCAAACTATAAATTCATGGGCGGGAACAGCGTGAATGATCTTCCCTTTTTCCTCGAAGCGGTCTTTTTGCGAAAGCGTAGCGATAGTACCTTCGGGCTTATTGAAAAAGTCCAGTGCTTCTTACAGGCCACGCGTAGAGCAGACCGTAGCATCCTGGCCAAAGTTGTTGCCTATAAAACGGTCCATTACTCATGGATAACTATTTATTTTCTAAATAGAAACTTTCCCGAACAGGTACTTTCACTAAGCGTTCGTAGCTGAACAAGACTGTCCGAATTCGGACATTTTTTAATAATAGATATTATGTAAGAGTCTGACTATAAGGAGATTTGGTTTGCTGGTATGTCTTTTGCAGACGCAAAAGGATACTCCATAGAAGCCATGATCAGAAACTTCCTCAAAATTGCCTGGCGGAATCTTGTCAAGAACAAGGTTTACTCTTTTATCAACATTTCAGGCTTGGCTACTGGCATGGCCGTGGCGATGCTCATCGGTCTCTGGATCTACGATGAGCTTTCCTACAACACCTACCACCCGAGCTACGAGGACATCGCGCAGGTCATGCAGAAGCAGACCAGCAACGGCAAAACCTACACGGGCAGCGCCATTCCGTTTCCGCTGGGGAAAGAGCTTCAGGAAAAGTACGGCAGTAGCTTCAAGTACCTCGTGATGTCGTCGTGGGAGGGCGAGCATTTTCTGTCGGTGGGTGATACGAAGCTCAACAAGACGGGCAACTTCATGGATGCGGATGCCGCCAAGCTGTTGTCGCTGAAAATGCTGAAAGGAACGCAGGACGGACTCAAAGACCCGAACTCCATCCTGCTGGCAGCCTCGACGGCCCAGGCGCTCTTTGGCAGCGCGGAGCCTCTCGACAAGGTACTTAAGATCAATAATAAGCTGGACGTAAAAGTAACGGGCGTCTACGAAGATATTCCGCATAATAACCAGTTTAGCGCGCTGACGTTTATCGCCCCCTGGGACCTGTACGTGGCGTCAGAAGAATGGATACAGCGGGCCCGGGACAATGCGCAGTGGGGCAATAACTCCTTTCAGCTCTTTGCCCAGATTGCCGACAATGCCGACTTCGCGGCCGTGGATAAACGCATCCTCAAATCGAAGTACAACAACGTTTCGGAGGGCGAAAAAAAATTCGACGCGCAGATATTCCTGCACCCCATGCGCGACTGGCGGTTGCGCTCGCACTGGGAAAACGGCGTGCAAACCGGAGGGCTGATCGAGTACGTTTGGCTGTTTGGGATTATCGGCATTTTTGTGCTGCTGCTGGCCTGCATCAATTTCATGAACCTAAGCACGGCCCGCTCCGAGAAGCGGGCCAAGGAGGTAGGTATCCGGAAGGCCATTGGCTCCGTGCGGGGGCAGTTGATCAGCCAGTTTTTTAACGAGTCGTTGCTGGTCGCTTCGCTGGCCTTTGTGCTGTCGCTGGTACTGGTGCAGCTGGTTTTGCCGTGGTTCAATCAGGTGGCCGACAAGCAGATGCTCGTCCTCTGGGCCAGTCCCTGGTTTTGGCTGGGTAGTATTGGCTTTACGGTTCTGACCGGCCTCGTGGCCGGCAGCTACCCGGCGCTGTACCTGTCGTCGTTTCAGCCCATCAAGGTACTTAAGGGTACTTTCAAGGTCGGTCGGTTTGCTTCGGTGCCGCGCCAGGTACTGGTGGTGGTGCAGTTTTCTATTTCGCTGGCCCTGATCATCGGCACCATTATCGTCTACAATCAAATTCAGTATTCCAAAGACCGGCCCATTGGCTACAACCGCGACGGCCTCGTGATGGTGCTCATGAAATCGCCGGATTTCTACGGGAAATTCGACGTACTACGTACTGAGCTCAAAAACGCGGGGGCTATCGAAGAACTGGCCGAGTCGTCGAGCCCGCTCACCAGCGTGTGGTCCAACAGCGGAGGGTTCGACTGGCCGGGTAAAGACCCAAAGCTGGATACCGACTTCGCCACGGTTTTCGTCACGCACGAATTTGGCAAAACCGTAGGCTGGCAGTTTAAGGACGGGCGCGACTTCTCGCGCGATTTTTCCTCGGATTCGTCAGGCGTGGTGCTCAACGAAGCGGCCGTCAAGTTCATGGGGATTAAAGACCCGGTGGGTACTTCGATCTACTGGGGCTTCGGGAGCGACCGGGAAGAATTTAAAATAGTAGGTGTGATCAAAGACATGCTGATGCAGTCGCCCTACGAGCCCGTGAAGCAAAGCATCTACTTCCTGGATTACGAAAACGTAAACTGGATTACGCTGAAGCTCAACCCCAACCAGAGCGCCACCAAGAGCCTGGCTACGATCGAAAGTACCTTTAGGAAACACATCCCCTCGGCCCCGTTTGATTACAAGTTTGCCGACGAAGAGTTTGGGAAAAAATTTGCGAATGAAGAGCGCATCGGTAAGCTGGCTACCTTCTTTGCGGCGCTGGCTATATTCATTAGCTGTTTAGGTTTGTTTGGGTTAGCATCGTTTGTAGCCGAGCAGCGTACCAAAGAAATCGGCGTCCGCAAGGTACTTGGCGCGTCGGTGTTCAACCTCTGGCAGATGCTCTCTAAAGACTTCGTGGTATTGGTCATTATCGGCTTTGTCATTGCCACGCCGGTGGCTTACTACTTCCTCTCGGGCTGGCTCCAGAAATACGAGTACCGCACCGCTATTTCGTGGTGGGTTTTTGGCGTATCGGGCCTGGGTGGGCTGCTGGTGACGCTGCTGACAGTCAGCTTCCAAAGCA
Source organism: Rhabdobacter roseus (assembly GCF_014202275.1). Classification (GTDB taxonomy): domain Bacteria; phylum Bacteroidota; class Bacteroidia; order Cytophagales; family Spirosomataceae; genus Rhabdobacter; species Rhabdobacter roseus. The sequence goes on from NZ_JACHGF010000006.1 coordinate 93,925, forward strand.
TCAAAGCGGCCCTCATGAACCCGGTGAAGTCGCTTAGGAGTGAGTGAAGAATGAAAAACGAAGTAAGGCACCAAAGTTAGTAGCAACATGATTTACAACTTTCGGCACTTTCCTACCTTCTTACCTAACCACCTAAAACAGCCATGATCCGAAACTACCTCAAAATCGCCTGGCGGAACATCATCCGTAACAAGACTTTCTCGGCTATTAATATCCTGGGTCTGTCGGTGGGTTTGACCTGTTGCATGTTGCTGCTCTTGTACATTCGGAGCGAGCTAGCGTTTGATAAGCACCACCAGCAGGCCAATAACCTATACCTGCTGAGCCTCAAAGCGGCGATTGGACAGGGAGCAGGAAGGGAGTTTGCAACTTCCCCGGCGCCCTATGCCCCGACGCTGCGATCGGAGTACCCCGAGATTGAGGAGACGACCCGTCTGTTTGCGCCCGAAAACAAAACCCTGATCCAGGTACGAGAGCCGGGTAAGCAGGTACTTTCCTTCTACGAGACCAAGGGTTATCAGGTAGATTCCAACTTCTTCGCTATGTTTTCCTATGAGTTTGTCGAGGGAAGCCCTGCCAACGCGCTGGCTGACCGCAACGCGGTGGTACTGTCGGAGGAGGTAGCCCAAAAGCTCTTTGGCACCGGGCCGGCGCTTGACAAAACGGTCCGTATCAGTGGCGATCTGGGCCTGGGCGAAGACTTCAAAGTAACGGGCGTGTACCGCGATGCCAGCGCCCGCTCCCATATCGACGCCCGGTTCTTTGTTCCCCTCTACGCGGGGGACATTGGTAATTTCCTGCGGGAAAGTCGGCTCGATTTTGCCAACAACAACATGTTCTTTACGTACCTGCGGCTGCGGCCGGGTACCGAGCCTGCACAGCTGATGCATAAGCTACCGGCCTTCGTGGAAAAGTACGCCCGGGCCGACCTGAAGCAGTACGGCTTTGATGTAGCCCTGCAACTGGTACCCGTCAAAGACCTGCACCTGGCCGATCAGTTTCAAAGCGTAGTTACGCCTACCAATACTACTACTTACCTGTACATCCTGGCTTCCATTGCCATCTTTACCCTCCTGATTGCCTGTATTAACTTCATGAACCTGTCCACGGCTCGCTCGGCCCGGCGGGCGGCGGAGGTAGGGGTTCGTAAGGTCATGGGGGCGGAGAAGTTCGCACTGGTGTGGCAGTTCCTGGGCGAGTCGATGGTACTCACGCTGCTGGCGCTGGTGATTTCCCTGGTCCTGGTGGTCCTGCTGCTGCCGGTCTTCAATCAGCTCACGGGCAAGCAGCTGCATTTTACCGAACTACTCGAGCCGGGCATCCTGCTGACTTTCGTGGGTCTGGCCCTGCTGACGGGTTTCATTGCGGGTAGCTACCCGGCCTTTTACCTGTCGCTGTTTAACCCGGTGCTTGTGCTCAAAGGCCGGGCCGCGTACGGCAAGTTTGCCAATACCCTCTCGTCGGTGGTGCTACGCCGGGGGCTGGTAGTGTTCCAGTTTGTGGTGTCGGTGGTGCTGGTACTGGCTACCTTCGTGATTCTGGAGCAGATGAAGTACCTGCGTAACACCTCGCTGGGCTTCACGCAGGACCAGCAGATTGCCATACCGTTCCGGTCGGGAGAGGCACGGGCAGTGTACTCCGCCTTCCGGAACGAGGTACTTACCAGCAACCAGGTCGTAGCGGCGGGGGGCGCGCAGTACTACCCCGGCATCTTCAACGCCTCCGACCTCGTAATGCACCGTCCCGACCAGCCTCAGGACCAGGGCTCCGAGATCAAGATCAACCGTGTGGACTACGAGTATCTGCAGACGATGGGCTTTGACCTGAAGCAGGGGCGCCTGTTCTCCCGCGAGTACCCCGGCGATACCAACGACCGCATGGTAGTGAACGAAGCCCTGCTGAAGGAGTTTCAGATTCCGGCCGATAAGGCCATTGGACAACGGTTGAGCTTCGACTGGCAGGGCGTCACCTATCCGTTCGAGATTGTGGGTGTTGTGAAGGATTTCCACTATGAAAACCTACACCAGACCATCCGACCGTACGCGTTCCTGCTGAATAACCGGTCCCGTTTCAATTACCTCATCGTGCACGTCAATACCGATAACATGCAGCAGGTACTGGGCTTTATGGAGCAGAAATGGAAAGCCCTGCGGCCCGACGAACCCTTTGAATACACTTTTCTGAACGAGGATTTTCAGAAGAACTACCAGGCCGAAGCCCGTACATCCCGCATCGTCAGCTACTTTACCATTATTTCCATCCTGATTTCCTGCCTGGGCCTGTTCGGACTGGCGGCCTTCGCGGCGCAGCAACGCACCAAAGAAATCGGCGTGCGCAAAGTCCTCGGCGCGAGCGTTGGCAGCATCGTCGCGCTGCTTTCCCAAGATTTTCTGAAACTGGTACTGATTGCAATCCTGATTGCGTCGCCCATCGCGTGGTATGCCATGAATCAGTGGTTATCGAACTTCGCCTACAAAATCGACATCGGTTGGTGGATTTTCGCCTTGGCGGGAGGACTGGCCGTGGGCGTTGCATTGCTCACGGTGAGTTTCCAGGCCATCAAAGCCGCCCTGATGAACCCGGTGAAGAGCTTGCGGAGCGAGTGATTGGCAGAGGGTAGTTTAGCGTTGAAAGTTCAAAGTGTAAAGTACCCAGCAAGCTCCCTTTCTCCGCCGGAGAAAGGGCGGGGGGATAGAGGCCCTTTTAAAGTACCTTTTAAAATAATAGCTAACATGATCCGGAGCTACCTCAAAATTGCCTGGCGAAACCTGACCCGTCACCGGGGCTTTACTATTCTCAATACGTTGGGCCTAAGCGTGGGCGTGGCAGCTGCATTGTTACTATTCATGGTGGTGCGCTATGAGCTGAGCTTCGATACCTTCCATCCCCATTACGACCGGGTTTACCGCCTAGTGCAGCAGCAAACCTATGCCGATGGTGGCGAAGAAATAACACCGGGTAGCCCGCTGCCCGTAGCAGCGGCCCTGAAGACGGACATCCCGCAGTTTGAAAAGATTGTACCGATCTTCGGTACCCTGGACCCGCAGGTGACGGTACTGGGCAGCGACCCTGCTTCACAAGATGTTTCTACCAAATTCATGGAGAAAAACGAAGGCGTAATGGTGGAGCCTGATTTTTTTCAACTGTTCAACTACCGCTGGCTTGTGGGCCGTCCTGAGGTGTTGGCCCAGCCCAACGTGGTGGTACTGTCGCGCAAGTTTGCCGAAAAATATTTCAAGGACTACCAGCAAGCCGAGGGAAAGTACCTGCGGATCAATAACACGACGACTATGAAGGTAGGTGGGGTACTGGAAGACGCTCCGGCTAACACGGACTTCCCGCTCAATCTGGTGCTTTCCTACGAATCCAAGCGCGCCAAGCCGGAGCTGTTTGGGTTTGGGGATTTTGAAAATTGGGGAAGTACCACTACAAAAGACCAAATTTTTGTATTGTTGCCCGAGCACTTTTCGGTGGCTTCGGCCAATGCCTTGCTCGAAAAATTCTCGCGCAAGCACTACGACATCCGGAAAGAAAAAGGCAAGCAAACGCACTCGCTGAGCCCGTTGGCAGACGTACACCACAACGTTGGACTGGATAACTATAAACATCGCGCGGTGCCGAGGGAGCGGATTAGAAACATTGCCGTAGTAGGCATCCTCATCCTACTGATGGCCTGCATCAACTTCATCAACATGTACTCCGCACTGGCCACCAAACGCGCCAGGGAAGTAGGCGTCCGCAAGGTACTGGGCAGCCAGAAGAGTCAACTGGTGGCGCAGTTCCTGACCGAAACGTTTTTGGTGGTGCTGGGGTCGGTAGCCGTAGGTCTTGTACTGGCTTACATGGCGATTCCGCTACTCGAACAAATGTTTAATGTACCTACCGATCCGTCGCTGTACTTCACCCCCGAGCTGGGTCTGTGGCTACTGGGCGGTCTGCTGGTACTTACGTTGCTTTCGGGCGTCTACCCGGCTTTGGTACTTTCCTCGTTCTCGCCGCTGGAAGTGTTCCGCCAGAAGGTTTCGCGCGGCTGGATGGGCGGCCTTACGCTTCGCCAAAGTCTGATCGTGTTTCAGTTCGCAGCAGCACTGGTACTGATCATCGGCACGGTTATCAACCTGCGGCAGATGGAGTACGTCAGCCAGCTCGACCTGGGTTTTGTGAAAGAGGGTGTCTATACGCTCAGCATGGATACCGAGTACCGGTCGCGCAATGAGGCCCTCCGCAACGAATTACTAAAAATCCCCGAAGTACGAGCTGTCTCCTACGCGTCCGATCAACCGTCTTCCGGCAACAACTGGCGGAGCAACTTTGCTTTTACGAATATGTCCGAGGACGAAGATTTCAGCGTCTCGATGAAGATGGCCGATGGTGATTATTTCAAAACCTTCGGCATCGAGTTCATAGCGGGTACCCCTTACGCGCCGGGCGACACCAATACCAAATTTGTGGTCAACGAGCGGCTCCTGAAAAAGCTGGGCGTGACCGATCCTGCCTCCGTCATCGGCCACCATTTGCGCATGGGCAACTGGGACCCCGCCCCCATCGTGGGCGTCATTAAGGATTTTCATACTCATTCGGCTAAAGAAGAAACGGACCCCATATTGATTACCCAATTGGCTGAGTTTTATTGGTCAGGAGCCGTGAAACTGCAATCCCAGAACTTGCCAAATACGATTGAGAAAGTAAAAGCGGCTTACGAGAAAATCTTCCCGGAGGTACCTTTCGTAGGGAAATTCTACGAAGAAAGCATCGAAAACTTTTATCAGGCTGAGCAGCAAATGGGCTTGCTCTACCGCACCTTCGCTGGCCTGACGATTTTTATCGCCTGCCTGGGGTTGTTTGGCCTGGCGGCCTTTACCGCCGAGCAACGTACCAAGGAAATCGGCGTACGCAAGGTACTTGGGGCCTCGGTGGTAAGCATCACGGCGCTGCTTTCCCAAGATTTTCTGAAGCTCGTCGGCATTGCCATCGTCATCGCTTCGCCCGTGGCGTACTACTTCATGAAATCGTGGATGGAGAGCTTTCAATACCAGATCGGAATCGAGTGGTGGGTGTTTGTGCTGGCGGCGGCGCTGGCACTGGCTGTGGCATTCTTGACGGTGAGTTTCCAGGCCATCAAAGCCGCCCTGATGAACCCCGTGAAGAGCCTACGGAGCGAGTGATTGGCAGAGGGCCGTGGGCGCGGGGCAGAGGGTGGTTAAAGTGTAAAGTACCCCCACAATAACAAAGTACCCTTTGCCCTTACCCCTCCGCCCTATACCAAAAGTACCTGTTAAAAAGAACAACTAAAACATGATCCGGAACTACCTCAAAATCGCCTGGCGAAACGTACAAAAGAGCAAGCTGTTTTCGGCCATCAATGTGTTTGGCCTATCGGTAGGCATGACCTGCTGCATGTTGCTGCTGCTCTACATTCGCAGTGAGCTTTCGTTCGACCGGCACCATGCCTTTGCCGAGGATATTTATTTACTACGAAGCGAAAACTGGCGCAATGGCGATAAGATGGATAACCCGCGCGCGCCCTCGCCTTACGCCCAGGCCATCAAGGCCGAGTACCCCGAGGTCGTGCAGGTGACGCGCCTGTGGCCCAACTTCGTCGAAAGCCAAGCCTTGCTGAAAATACAGGAGCCGGGGCAGGCCGTAAAGTCTTTTTACGAAACCAAAGGCTACCAGGTCGACTCGACTTTTTTCGACGTCTTTTCGTATGACTTCCTGGAAGGCAACGCCCGCACGGCGCTGGCCGATCCGCAGTCGGTGGTGCTGTCGGAGGAGGTGGCTCGGAAGCTATTTGGCGAAGTACCCGCCCTGGGCCGTACGATCCGCATTGGCGGGTCGAGCGGGTACGGTGAAAGCTTCAACGTAACGGGCGTTTACCGAAACGAAAGTACCCGCTCGCACATCGACGCCCGCTATTTTCTTCCCATGACGGCCGGTTGGGTCGGGGGCTTCCTGCGCGACCAGCCGCAGGACTTCACCAACAACAACATGTTTTTTACGTACGTCCGGCTGAGGGAAGGTACCAACGCGGCACAGTTTACGCAGAAACTACCTGCCTTTGTCGAAAAGTACGCCCGGCAGGATTTGAAAGCCGCCGGTGTGGAAAAGTACCTCTTCTTGCTGCCGGTGTCGGATATTCACCTGTTTAGCCGGATCAATGCCATCGTTACGCCTACTACCAGCACTACCTACCTGTACGTGCTGGCGTCCATTGCGTTGTTTACGCTGCTCATTGCCTGTATCAACTTCATGAACCTGGCCACGGCTCGCTCGGTCAAGCGGGCTGCGGAGGTAGGGATGCGCAAAGTAATGGGAGCGGGCCAAGGTAGCCTGATCGGGCAGTTTCTGGGCGAGTCGATGGTACTTACCTTCCTGGCGCTGTTGGTAGCGGTAGCGGGGGTGGTCCTTTTCCTGCCCGCTTTCAACCAAATGGCCGACAAAGCCCTGGCTTTGCAGGACTTGCTTCAGCCCGAAATCTTGCTGGCATTTGTCGGGCTGGCTTTCCTGACGGGCCTGCTGGCGGGTAGTTATCCGGCGTTTTACCTATCGGTCTTCAATCCCCTGGACGTCATCAAAGGTAGGTTTGTCAACTCAGTTTCGGCTACGGCTTTGCGGCGGGGGCTCGTGGTGTGCCAATTTGTGATTTCGATCGGCCTGGTGGTGGCTACACTGGTGATCCAGAAGCAGATCCAGTTCATGCACGACCAGCCGCTGGGCTTTACCAAAGAGCAGCAGGTCGTCATTCCGCTGCGGAGCGATAAGGCCCGGCAGGCCTACCACGCGCTGCGCGAGGAAATTTTACAGAATAATCAGATCACCGCGGCCTCGGGTACCTCTTACTACCCAGGCATCACCAATGCCAGCGACCTATCGTTGTACCGTCCCGACCAGAGCGTAAACGAATCGGCGTTGGTTAAAACCAACTGGGTAGCCCCGGATTTTATGCAAACGATGGGCTTTACGATGGTCGCGGGCCGCATGTTGTCGGAGCAATTTCCGGGCGATACCAACTCCCGCATGGTGGTCAACGAAGCAACCCTGCGCAAGTTCGGCATCCCGCTGGACAAGGCCGTAGGTACCCGGCTCAATTTTCCCGAAGGCGACGGCTCGATTTATCCCCTCGAAATCGTGGGGGTAGTGAAAGACTTTCACTTTGCCGACCTGCACCAGGCCATCGAGCCGTACGCGTTTTTTCTGCACCTGGGCAACGACTTCCGGTACCTCATTGCCCACGTCAATACGCACGACGTTGGCCAGGTACTTCCCGCTCTGGAAGCCAAATGGAACGCATTGATGCCGGGCGAGCCCTTTACGTACAGCTTTCTGGATGAGGATTTCCAGCGCAACTACGCCGCCGACGCCCGTACGGCCCGCATCGTCAACTCCTTCACGCTCATTTCGATCCTGATTTCCTGCCTGGGGCTGTTTGGCCTGGCAACCTTTGCGGCCCAGCAACGCACCAAGGAGATCGGCGTGCGCAAGGTACTTGGCGCGGACATTACGAGCATCGTGGCGTTGCTTTCCGGCGATTTTATCAAGCTGGTGCTGATCGCCCTGGTCTTGGCCACGCCGCTGACCTGGTACGTCATGGAGCAGTGGCTGCAGGATTTTGCCTATAAGATCAGTATTCAGTGGTGGATGTTTGTGCTGGCAGGTACCTTGGCCGTTGTGATCGCCCTGCTGACGGTCAGCAGCCAGGCCATCAAAGCCGCGCTCATGAACCCGGTGAAGAGTTTGCGGAGCGAGTAGGGTGGGGCATGGGGTCTTGGGCACGGGGTACTTTTTAATAAAAGTACCTTACTAAGCTCCCTTTCTCGGCCGGAGAAAGGGCGGGGGGATAGAGGCTTTCGGGCTAAGTACGCCCCATGCCATAAAGTACCTTGAAGGAAAAGAAACGCTTAAAAGATATGATCAAGAACTATTTCAAAATTGCGTGGCGAAACCTGATCAGAGCCAAAGGGTATGCCTTTATCAACATCGGCGGGCTGGCCGTGGGCATGGCCTGCTCGCTGCTCATCTTGCTTTGGATTCAAAGTGAGATCACCTACGACATGTTTCATGAGAAGAAGGACCGGCTCTACCTGGCCATGAACCGATCTACCTTCGACGGCAAACTACAAGCCTGGCCAAGTACCCCCAAGCCGCTGGGACCGGCCTTGCAGAAGGAGTACCCGGAAGTAGCCCAAACCAGCCGCTATTCGGCCAATAATGGCTCGCTGCTCACTGTAGGCGATAAAAAGATACGGGCCAACAGCGCCTTTGTAGACTCCACGTTTCTGTCCATGTTTACCTTTCCGCTGTTGAGTGGCGATGCGGCTACGGCCCTGGGCCAGCCGGGGAGTATCGTCATTACGCAGCAACTGGCCCAAAAGCTATTTGGTAACGCCGAGGCCCTGGGCCGTACCATCCGCATCGACAGCAGCGAAAACGCCCTCGTCACGGGGGTACTTGCGGATTTGCCCGCCAATTCCCGCTTTGATTTTGAGTACCTCTCGCCCTGGTCTTACCTGCAAAAGTTGGGCTGGGACGATGGGTATTGGGGCAATAACTCCGTACGTACCTACGTGGAGCTACTCCCCACGGCCCGGGAGGCGGTGGTAGCCCAAAAAATTAAAAACATTACCCGTCGCCACAGCAAAAACGAAGAAGACAACGAGGTGTTTCTGCACGCGCTTCCCAAGTGGCGGCTCTTCTCGCGGTTTGAGAATGGCCAGGTGGCGGGCGGGCGCATCGAGGTAGTTCGGCAGTTTGGCATCATCGCCGGGTTTATCCTGCTCATTGCCTGTATCAATTTCATGAACCTGAGCACGGCCCGTAGCGAAAAGCGCGCCAAGGAAGTAGGGGTGTGCAAGGTAGCGGGTGCCCGGAGACAATCGCTCATCGGGCTGTTCTTGAGCGAGTCTTTTATCATTACCTGCCTGGCCGCTTTGCTGGCTTTGACCATCGTGGTTGTGAGCCTTCCGGCTTTTAGTGAGCTGATCGACCGCCCGCTGACCGTTGATTTTACTAATGTTTATTTCTGGTTATTTATTAGTGCCTTTGTCGTGATTACGGCCTTGCTGGCGGGTAGTTATCCGGCTTTTTACCTTTCTTCCTTTCAGCCGGTGAAGGTACTTAAGGGTACTTTCAAAACGGCCCGTGCGGTGATCAACCCGCGCAAAGTACTGGTGGTGGTGCAGTTCAGTATTGCTTTGGTGCTTATTGTGTCTACGCTGGTGATCAAAAAACAGATCAATTACGCGCAGGAGCGCGACAACGGCTACCAGAAAAACAACCTTGTCTATACCTTTATGGAAGGCGATATAGCCAAAAATTACGCAGTCATCAAAAGCGAATTGGCGCGCTCGGGCGTGGTGGAGTCGGTGACCAAAACCAGCGCCCCCCTAACCGAAGGCTGGAGCAACAGCTGGGGCTTCGACTGGACGGGCAAACCCGACAACGCCAAGATTGTCTTCAACCGGTTTTGTACGGATGAAAACATCGTAAACACGGCGGGGCTCACCCTGCTTGAAGGCCGGGATATGGACCTGAGCAAGTACCCTACCGACTCGTCCGCCGTGCTCCTCAACGAGTCGGCGGTGAAGGCCATGGGTTTTACCGAGCCCCTCGGGCAGGTAATCAAAGACAACGGACGGGAATGGCGCGTGGTGGGCATCATCAAAGATTTTATACTTAACTCGCCATATGATCCCATGGAGCCGATGGTGATCGAAGGCGCACACGGCTGGTTCAATGTCATTCATATCAAATACCGGCCGGAGGTACCTACGCAGGAGGCCCTGAAAGCCACTGAGCAAATTTTTACCAAATACAATCCGTCCTACCCGTTCAATTACCGGTTTGTGGATGAAAGCTACGCGGCGAAGTTCAAAGATGAACAGCGCACGGGGACTTTGGCGGCTCTGTTTGCGTTTTTGACCGTCCTGATCTCCTGCCTGGGGTTATTCGGGCTGGCCGCTTACATGGCCGAAAAACGCACCAAAGAAATCGGCATCCGGAAGGTACTTGGCGCTTCCATCCCTTCGGTGGCGGGTTTGCTTTCGCGGGAGTTCATCGGGCTGGTGGCTTTTTCGTGCCTGGTGGCCTTCCCCGTCGCGTGGTGGAGCATGAACTGGTGGTTGCAAAGCTACAGCTACCGAACCGACATCAGCTGGTGGGTTTTTGCGCTGGCGGGGGGCGGGGCGCTGCTCATTACGCTGCTGACGGTCAGCAGCCAAGCCATCAAAGCCGCGCTAACCAATCCGGTAAAAGCCTTGAAAACGGAATAAACACCAAACCCGATGCTGCGAAATAGCCTCCTTCTCTTTTGGCGCACGGTAGCGCGGCAGCCTTGGCTGTCGGGCCTGAACCTGGCTGGCCTTACGCTGGGTATGGCGGCGGCGCTGGGTATTTTGCTGTACCTGGATTTTGAGCTGAGCTACGACCGCTCCCACGTCCATGCCGACCGCATCTACCGGATCGAAACCCGTGCCATCCAAACCCGCGAGAAGGTACTTGAAGTAGGCTGGCATTCTACCCCGGCCAACTTGGGGTCGTTGGCGCAGCAGGAGTATGCGGGCGTAGCGGCCTACGTCCGGTTTTTTAAGTATTGGAAAGATGATTTTATGTCCTTTCAGTATCAGGATAAAACCATCTCCGAAGCCCAGGTCTACGCGGCCGACTCCAGCGTGTTCGATGTCTTTTCCTACGAGTTTGTGGAGGGTACTTCCCGTAAGGCGCTCGACGGCCCGGCCAAAATCGTTCTTTCGGAAAGCCTGGCCCGGCGCATCTTTGGACCCAGACAAGCCCTGGGCCAAACGCTGAGGAGTAATTTGAGTACCACTACCCAGACCGACGGCCAGCGTTTGTCCCTGCTGGTAACGGGCGTGTACCGCGACCTACCCCGCAACGGCCACCGGGTACCCGAAGCGCTGATTTCGGCCCAAACGGACCCGGACCTGGATCAATACTATTTCAATCAGTTCAACACCGCCACCTACCTGTTGCTGCAACCGGGCGTAGATCCTGCGGCGCTGGCTTCGGACCTGTCGGGCCTGTATACCAAGTACCTCAACCCGGAGCGCGAACCGGTGCTGGTGAGTGCCACGCATGAGCTGCTGCCCCTCGCGGCCATCCATCTGGCCGAAACCGGTGGCTATACCTACCTGTATATTTTTGGCGCCGTAGGCCTGCTGATGCTCTTCCTGGCCCTGATCAGCTACGTAAACCTGGTGACGGCCCAGGCGAGCAAGCGTGCCCTGGAGATCGGGGTCCGGAAGGTGATGGGCTCCAGCCGTCGGCAGGTTGCGGGCCAGTTCCTGACCGAGTCTTTGGCCTTTACGCTGCTGGCGCTGGTGGCGGGCGTGGCGCTGCTGTCGGTGAGCTCAGGCTACCTCAACGAGGTACTTGGCTTGCAGCTGGACGCCAGGCAGCTGGCGCGCCCACCGCTGCTGGCCGGGATGCTGGCGCTGGCCGTGGGCTTAGGTACCTTGGGCGGGAGCTACCCGGCGTTGGTGCTCTCATCCTTGCGGCCGGTAGTGGTACTTAAGGGTGGTCTGGTAAAAGGGGCCACGCTGCGCACGGTACTGGTGGGCGTTCAGTTTGGGGTGGTACTTTTTGTGCTTGGTTGCACGGCCCTCATTTACGACCAGCTTAGGTACCTGCAGCGTAAAAACCTGGGTTTCGACCAGGAGCAGATCCTGCGGCTGAGCCGACCCGGCGAGGTCGAGGCCGAGCCGTGGGAGGTTTTCAAGAAGCAGCTTCGGCAAAGTACCTACGTGGTGTCTGCGGGCTCGGCCGATTTCCTGCCCGGCACCGACGACATGGTCAAGGGGCCCATCAGCGCGGAAGGTACCACCGGGCCCGAGCCGCAGTTGGTGCGCCGGGGCCGGGTCGATGCCGACTTCCTGTCCACGATGGGCATCCGGCTGGTGGCGGGGCGCAACTTCCTGCCCGACGCCCCGGCGGATGCTACCCGAGCGGCCATTATTAACCAAACACTGGCCCGGCAGTTTGGCCTGGCCGAGCCGCTGGGCGCCAAGATCCGGCTGGGCGATCAGGGCAATCCTAACTACCTGGAGGTAGTTGGCGTCATGGAAGATTTCCACCAAAGCTCGCTCCACCAGCCCATCGAGCCGCAGCTGCTGCTGCTGCGCCCTTCGGATCAACTGGTGGTAAAGGTAGGGGAGGATCTTCCCAAGGCGATGGCGCAGCTCGAAAGTACCTGGCAGCGGCTGTTTCCGCAGGTACCTTTTACGTACCGTTTTTTGGAAGAAGCCTTGCAGGATGGCTACCGGACCGACCAGCTCCGCGGGCGGATTTTTCTGGCTTTTTCTTTCCTGACGCTCTTCATTGCGGCGCTGGGCTTGTTTGGTCTGGCGGCGTTTATTGCCCGGCAACGGGCCCGCGAAATCGGTATTCGTAAGGTACTTGGCGCGGGGCTGGGGCCAATGGTACTTTTGCTGACGCGCGAGTACCTGCTACTGATCGGCGGAGCGGCGCTTCCCGCCTTTGGGGCAGCCTGGTACGTAGTAGATCAATGGCTGGATAACTTCGCCTTCCGGACGGCGTTCAACTACCCCTTACTGGCCCTGGTGTTGCTGTTTACGCTGCTGCTGACGCTGCTTATTACGGGCCTGCACGCATGGCGAACGGCCCGGCGCAATCCGGTCAGCGTCCTGCGAAGTGAGTAGCGTAGGGCAGAGGGCGTTGGGCAGTGGGTAGTTTAGAGCTTAGGGTTGAAAGTGTAAATTACCCTCGAAAGAAGCTCCCTTTCTCCGCCGGAGAAAGGGCGGGGGGATAGAGGCTATTCCATGAACATTAAACTCTTAACTACCCCAATGCCCCGAACCCCCTGCCAATAAGTACCTATTCTAAAAATGTATAAAGTACCCCTTAAACTAAAAATAGCCATGATCAGAAACTACCTCAAAATTGCCTGGCGGAACCTGGTGAAAAACAAATCGTTCAGCCTCATCAACATCCTGGGCCTGGCCCTGGGAATGGCCTGTAGCCTGCTCATCATGCTGTGGGTGGGAGACGAAATAAAGATGGATCGTTTTCACGAAAACGACGCGCGGATTTACCACGTCATGGAGAATCAGCACTACTCGGGCTCCATCAATACCTACGCCTCCACGCCGGGTATTCTGGCCGATCACATCGTGAAAGACATTCCGGAAATCGAAATGGCCAGCCAGGTACTTTGGGAAGAAGCGCCGGTTTTTACCGTAGGCGATACCTACGACAACGAAAAAGGCCGGTACGTGCAGGGCGATTTTCTCCCCATGTTTTCGTTTGAGCTCAGCCAGGGCGATGCTAACACGGCCCTGCGGCGGCCCGACGGCGTGGTGATTTCCCAGAAGCTGGCCGACAAGTACTTCAAAGGCCAGGACCCTTTGGGCAAAACGATCCGGGTCGACAACAAAGACGATGTGATCGTGACCGGTGTTCTGAAGGAAATCCCGGCGGCTTCGTCCATGAAGTTCGACTTCCTGATGAGCTACGATCGCTGGCAAAAAAGCAACGATTGGTCCAAAGAATGGAGCAACAACGGCCCACGCTGCGTGGTACTGCTGGCCAAAAATGCGGATGTGGATAAGGTCAATGCCAAGATCAAAGGCTACGTAAAAACCAAAAACAAAAACAGCAACGTGGAGCTGTTTTTGACCAACTACGGGAAGGGGTACCTGTACTCGCGCTGGGACGCGGGCCAACAAAACGGCGGACGGATCGAGTACGTGCGGCTTTTTACGATCGTGGCTATTTTTATCCTGGTCATTGCCTGCATCAACTTCATGAACCTGGCCACGGCGCGCTCGGTGAAACGGGGCAAGGAGGTGGGGCTGCGTAAGGTGGTGGGAGCCTACCGCGCCAGCCTGATCGGGCAGTTTATGGGGGAGTCGGTGCTGATCACCTCTCTGGCGCTGCTGGTGGCCGTGGTGCTGGTGCTCCTGCTGCTGCCTGCGTTCAATGCCCTTACCGAAAAGCAGCTGGAGCTCAATTTTCTGGACCCCTCGGTGCTCTTGCTGCTGCTGGGGCTCACGGTCATTACGGGCCTGGTGGCGGGTAGCTACCCGGCTTTATTCATGTCGTCGCTCAACCCGGTGGTGGTACTTAAGGGTAGTTTGAAGTTTAAGCCCAGCGCGGCCTACTTCCGACAGGGACTGGTGGTATTTCAGTTTGGGCTGTCGATCCTGCTGATTCTGGCCATGATCGTGGTGTACCGGCAGATCCAGTACATTCAAAACAAAAACCTGGGCTTCGAGCGGGAAAATTTGCTGTACGTCACCGACGTCGAAAAAGCCATGAGCAACCGCTTCGCTTCGTTCAAGCAAGCGCTGGAAAACCGGCCTGGTATCAAGGCAGTAGCCTGCTCCCAGGCCAACCCGCTCAACTTCGGTAGCTCTACCATGGGCGTGACCTGGCCAGGTAAAGACACTACGCAGCAGTTACTTTTTAGCGTCAATCCGACGGGCTATGACTTTGTGAAGACGATGGGCGTCAAACTACTCGACGGGCGGGATTTCAATCCGACGTTCGGAACGGATACCTCCAACTACCTCATCAACGAAGCCGCCGCCCGCAAGATAGGCTACCAGGACCCCGTGGGCAAGGAACTGACGATGTGGGGCAAAAAGGGTACCATCATCGGCCTCATGGAAGATTTCCATACCGGGTCGTTGCACGTACCCATAGAGCCATTGATCGTGAACTTGCAGCCCAAAGAAGAAAACTGGGGCGTGGTGCTCGTTCGTACGGAGCCCGGAAAAACCAGAGAGGCCATCGCGCAGCTGGAAGAGGTGTACAAGCAATTTAATCCGGGTTTTCCGTTCAAGTACCACTTCGCCGACGAAGACTTCGGTAACCAGTACAAGGCCGAAAACGTGGTGAATACCCTGGCCAACTACTTTGCGTTTCTGGCCATTTTTATCTCGTGTCTGGGGCTGTTCGGGCTAGCAGCCTTTACGGCCGAGCAACGGACCAAGGAAATCGGCGTGCGCAAGGTACTTGGCGCGAGCGTGACCAACCTGGTCGGGATGCTCTCCCGTGACTTCCTGAAGCTCGTAGCCATTGCGGCGCTGATTGCCTTTCCGCTGGCCTGGTACTTCCTCCAAAACTGGCTCGAAAAGTACGCCTACCGCATCGAGATCGAGTGGTGGTACTTTGCGGTGGCGGGCGTGGCAGCCCTTCTCATCGCCCTACTCACGGTAAGTTTCCAGGCCATCAAAGCCGCTCTCATGAACCCGGTAAAGAGCCTGCGCAGTGAGTGATAATTAATGAAGAATGTAGAATTATAATCTATAAAGAACTAGTTATGAATAAGTTATTTGTGATTGTCCTGCTGATGGCTGCGCTTTCTAATACCTATGCCCAGAGCAGTCACCCGAGCTTGCTGAAGTGGGATTACTCGTTTAGTACAAAGTTAGCAACAATGCCCTTCCGTGTAATCCGGCAAAGGTTCCCCGACAAAAAAGAAACGTTTGGCAATCCTACCAATAGGCTTCTCCACGGCAATCACCCACTGAGATAAAAGTAAGTTTGGGTGTAAATATTTTGTACTTGACTGAATCAAACCGATACAACAAGTGATGACCACAAGCGAACATGTTTTAATAATTTGTACTATTGACGCAAACCTTGTCAATAGAATTGAGAGGAATTCCCTCGTCGGTATTTGGCCGATTTTAATCAAAAATAAACACTTTAAGCCATGATAAAGAACAGTCTAAAAATCGCTATACGGATACTCTGGAAAAACAAACTTTTTTCATTAGTCAATATACTGAGCTTGTCATTGAGTATGGCGGTTGGTGTTATTCTTTTTACAGGTCTAAAAGCCACTTTTGATACAGACCATTTTCATCCAGAATTTAATCGACTAGTACGGATACTCACGCAGGAAACAAAGGAGGGGGAACAAACCAAATGGGCAACAGCTCCACTGCCGTTGGCGACTCAAATGGAAAGCTTCTCCTTTGTTGAAGAAACGGTAAAAGTACGTCTGGCAGGAAAACATAACCTGCAAACCGACAAAGGGGATGTGCCCATTGACATAAAATTTTCAGAGCCTTCTTTTTTTAATGTTTTTGGCTTTAAATTATTGTCAGGTAATGCGAAAAGCCTTACCAATAATTCCACCACCCTTTTTTTAACAGAAAAAACAGCAGAGAAAATATTTGGCAGCACCAATGTCTTAGGGCATACGGTCCAATTTGAAAATTTAGGTTCTTATACCGTTGGGGGAATTATTCAGGACCCTCCTTTAGAAACACATCTGCCCATTGAGGCAATGTTATCAATGAGTTCTGCTGAAATGCTTGAAAAAAAAGGAGCAATCAGTAGTCTTTCACAAGATTGGGGAGACTTCAAGGGTTCAGCCATTTATGCCCGTTTAAAATCAGAAGATAATATAAAGCAGCTCAATACAACGCTCCAGAACTATAATCGGAAATTGGATAAGAGCCATCTTCAATTTTTGGCACAACCCATAGAAGATATTACCCCTGGAAAATTTCATATTAAAAATAACCCCAATGCGGGTGCTAGTTGGGGAGACGTAAAAATGCAGCTATTCATAGTTCTAGCCTTAACCCTTTTATCTGCTTTCAATTATATCAGTTTGGCATTGGCGCGTGCTTTCTCCCGAGCGAAAGAAGTAGGTGTTCGCAAAACGATAGGCGCAAGAAGAGGAGAAATTATTGGTCAATTTTTAATGGAATCGACCCTGGTTGCCCTGTTTGCTTTGTTGTTTACAGTGCCATGTGTTACTATTCTAAGCCACTACATACCCGATATGGATGATGTGACATTCTCTTGGGATATAGCCTTAGTAGTAGGTTTGATAACCTACGCAGTGATTACGGGCTTAGTCGCAGGGGCCTTCCCGTCATGGCTATTGTCAGCGTTTCAGCCTATACAGGTTTTGCATAAAATGAAGAATATAAAGCTGTTCCGGGGTGTTGCTGTTTACAAAGCTTTGATTGTCGTTCAATTTTCTGTGACCATCATGTTTATGATACTGGTTGTCATAGTAGCCGATTATGATAGAAAAAACAATGCAATCATCAGCTTAACCGTGCCATCCAATGTTCTGACACTGGATTTAAAAGGTGAAAAATATCAAAACCTGCAAAACGAAATAAGCCAGTTAAGTCAGGTAGAAACGACTTTGGCCACTAACTGGTACTATGAGCCCATTAAAATGGGTAAAGATTCTGTAACGCTAAACGATAAAACTCTGGAAATAAACTACGTAAGTATTGATCCACGAACAATTGAAACAGAAGGTATCAGCTTACTGGCTGGGCAAAATTTTCCTTCAACTATGCCCCAAAGTACGGAGCAATATGTGTTGGTGAATGAAGCTGCCGCAAAATTATTGGAATCTAAATCGGAGACCCTAGTGGGGCAAAATCTCTTGCTGGACTCTGCCTCTGTACAAGTCATCGGCATCATGCCTAATGAGGTTATTGGCCAACAAATCCCTTTAATCTATCGGTATTTGCCAAAAGAAATAACCACCTTGACTATAAAAATAAAGCCAAATACAGAAATGGAAGCGACCAAAGCTATTCAATCGGTATGGAAAGACCATTTTTCTGAGAAAACAGCAAATCTTTATAACTTAAAAGAGTATCGCTATTCAGGAGAAATCAGTGGGAAAATCAGTGGAGAAATGGAAATTTTTGGAGGCTCTGCCCTGATTGTCATGATCATCGCTGCTTTGGGTATTTTAGGCATAGCCAGTTACGCCGTAGAAACGCGCACTAAAGAACTGGGTATAAGAAAAATATTAGGAGCAAACAATATAAAATTGGTGTGGATAGTTACCAAGAATTTTGGTATTCTTATCCTGATTGCCGGGCTTATTGGTGTTCCGGCGGGCTTGTTTGGCGGTGATTTACTAAGAAAAGAAATGGGCAGTCAGCTTGATTTGGGTCTTATAAATATAAGCATAGGCGTTGGTTTGGTTGCCATAGTCGGTCTACTGGTTGTCCTATCCCAAACCATTCGAGCGGGGCGGATTGAACCCGTAAACGTGTTGAAAGCAGAGTAAAACCAGTAAAACATTCATTGGCAGGTTATGACGAGGGCCAGACAATTAATTCTATTCCGCGACACCACGACGACCATGTACGACCAGCTACAAGTTGCGAGAAGAAGGGCACATGCACATGTTGCTAACAAAATGTTTCGTAGAACAAGACGCGGCTTCGGAAGCGCACCAACGCGCAGTCGGGAGGTATTTGAGGTAGCCGCCAAGACCGCTTCGGCCAAGTTCAGGGCCGAGTGGGGTATTGATTACATTCACCTGAAGATAAAAGGTTCCTGGTACATCGTGAACGTGCTGTGGTAGCCGTCGCCCAAGTTTACGCAGCAGCCCCGGTAGTAGCCAGGCGAGCCTGCTTTGTCCCCTGAATTATCCGTAAAGTAAACACAAAACTCACGCATAGCCATGTTGCAGAACTACTTCAAAATCGCCGTTCGAAACCTGTTTAGAAACAAGGTTTTCTCTTTTATTAACGTGGCGGGCCTGGCGCTCGGGCTCAGCTGCTGTATGCTCATTGCGCTTTATACCAAAGATGAGGTAAGCTTTGATCGCTTTCAGAAAAACAAAGACCGGCTGTATCGGGTCACGGTCAGCATGACCGGCGAGAAGGAGTCAAGTACCACCGGGAGTACCAACGCCATCCACGGGCCCACGTTTCGGGAAGAAATTCCGGAAATTGAGGCCATCGTGCGGATGCAGAGCAACTCGTTCGTGACGAAAAAAGGCAACGAACTCCTGAGCGAAAACGTCGTTTTTGTGGATGACAATTTCTTTTCGGTGTTCTCGATGCCCTTGCTGGCGGGCGAGCCCAAAACGGCCTTGGCGGGCGTTAATTCGGTGGTACTTTCGGAAGACCTGGCCGTGAAGTACTTCAATACCAAAGACGCCCTGGGCCAAACGATTGATTTTAAAATAGGAGAAAATTTTGAGGCTTTTACGGTTACGGGCGTGGCCAAAAGGTGTCCGCAGAACTCCTCGCTGCAGTTTGATGCGCTCCTTTCTTTTAAATTCCAGGAAGCCCGCGGCTGGCTGGATAACGCCTGGTTGGGTTTTTACATGAATACCTTCGTGTTGCTGCACGAAAAAGCCAATTACCTCAGCGTGGTACCCAAGCTGGACCGCGTTTTTTATACCAAAGCGCGGGAAGAACTCAGTCAACAAGAAGGGTTTAAGCAGCGCGTTCATTTTGATTTACAGCCTTTTCTGCAAATCCACCAGGCGAGCGAACAGTACGAGCTACGCAACGGACTGGACCACGGCAGCAAGCCTATTTATTCGTACATCCTGACGGGTATCGCGCTGTTTATACTGCTCATTGCCTGCATCAATTTTGTCAATCTGACCGTGGCGCGCTCCCTGAAACGGAGCAAGGAAATTGGCATACGGAAAGTAGTAGGAAGCCTGCGGAAGCAGCTCATTTACCAATTCCTGGGCGAGTCGTTTTTGCTTTCGTTGGTGGCGTTTTTGCTAGGTATTGTGCTCACGCTGGCAGTCATGCCTACGTTCAACGAGCTGGCCAACAAGCAGCTGGCTTTGTCGTACCTGCTCGATGCCGGGTTGGTAAGTGCCTACGTGGCTTTATTCCTACTGACCGCCCTAGTCGCAGGCTTTTATCCGGCGCTGGTGCTGTCGGGTTTTAGCCCGGTACAAACGTTGTATAACCGCACGAAGCTCACCCACAAAAACTACCTGACCAAAGGCCTGGTGGTTTTTCAGTTTGCCTTGTCGGTTTGTTTGCTAATCGGTACCATCGTGATCTACTCGCAGTTCAATTATTTGGTCAATAAAGACCTGGGCTACAACGACGAACAACTGCTGAGCTTTAGCATGGGGCGGGGCAGGGGCGGACAAGAAAAGCTGGCCGTACTCATGCAAGAGCTGGAAGCAATTGCGGGCGTGGAATCGGTGGCGGCTTTTAACGGGCATTACAACGGCACCGGCGCAAAGGTAGACGGCCGCGAGCTGGGATTTGGGTACATCGGTGTAGATGACAACTTTCTGCCCACGCTCCAGATTCCGGTGCTACAGGGGCGCAACTTCTCCCAACGCTTCCCCTCGGACCCAACGGACGCCGTCATTGTGAACGAAGCCTTTGTGAAAGAGGCGGGCTGGCGCGAGCCCATCGGTCAGGAAATAGACTTTTTCTGGAAGAATCAGAAGATGAAGGTTATTGGCGTTATCAAAGACTACCACTATGCTTCCCTGAAAGAAAAAATCGCTCCCCTGCTGCTGACGCAGGACCCAAACTACGGCCTGCGCACGGTCTTCGTAAAGCTACGGACGGGCCAAGCAGAACAAGACGTGCCGGGGGCGGTCAAGGCCATTGAAAGTACCTTCCGGAAGCACGTTCCGCTTATGCCTTTTGAGTACCGGTTTGAGGATGTAACCAACGCCAAAAGGTACGAAGCCGAAGCCCAGTGGCGGCAGATGATCACCTGGGCGACCATTTTGTCCATTTTTGTTTCGTGTATCGGGTTGTTTGGGCTGGCTACGTTCAGCGCCGAAACCCGCATCAAAGAGATTGGTATCCGGAAGGTCATGGGCGCTTCGGCCGCGGCCATCGTGGCGCTGCTTTCCAAAGATTTCGTGGTGTTGGTCTTGTTGGCCATCGTCATCGCTTCGCCCGTTTCGTACTATGGCGCTACGTTGTGGCTGGAGAATTTCCCCTACCGCGAGCCGATTGCGTGGTGGTACTTTGCGGTGGCGGCCTCGCTGGCTATAGCCGTGGCGCTGGCTACAGTGGGGTACCAATCGATCAAAGCCGCGCTCATGAACCCGGTGAAGAGCCTGCGGAGTGAGTAGCATGGGGCGTTGGGCAGAGGGCACGGGGTACTTTTGAAAAGTACCTCGTGCAAGGGCGTAACCAATTGATTTAAACGGTCGATCTTGGTAGATCAGCCGAATAGGTATAGTTTTGGAAAGAATTCAAGCTTCTTAACCTCCTTATTCGGTCCATTAATCATGAGTCGTGCATCTTTATCCGGCAAAAAGTCGAAATCCATTGATAATACCGGCTTCAGCCCCAACAGCGACGCCGCGGGCCGAAGGCTGATCAACCGGGATGGAACGGTGAGCCTCCGCAAAAAAGGCATCCCTTTTTACGAGCGCATCAGCATTTACCACAGCTTGCTGCGGATGCCTCGTCTCTATTTTATCCTGACGGTTTTTGGTATCTACACCAGCCTGAACATTATTTTTGCTACGATCTATTTTTCCCTCGGACCCGATAGCCTAGAAGGTACCCTGCTGGCCGACAGCCTTAGCGAAAGGTACCTTCAGGCGTTCTTTTTTAGCTCCCAAACCCTCACAACCGTAGGGTATGGGCATATTAGTCCGGTGGGGTTTGTTACCAACGTGGTGGCCTCCATTGAGTCTTTTATTGGCATTATGTCTTTCGCGCTGGTGACGGGGATGTTCTACGCGCGGTTTTCCCGGCCCGAGGCTTACATCCGGTTTAGTGACCATTTTCTGGTGGCTCCCTACCGCGAGGGCAAGGCGCTGATGTTCCGGCTGGCTACTACCAAAAACAACCACCTCACCGACGTAGAGGCCGAAGTAACCGCCGCTATTCACGTCACGGAACACGGCAAGGCCACTACCAAGTTTTATCAGCTGGCTCTGGAGTTTAGCAAGATCAATTCGTTGGGGGTGAGCTGGACGGTCGTACATCCGCTCGATGAAAATAGCCCGTTTTCGGATTTTACCCAGCAGGATTTCACGGCAGGCAGGCTGGAATTGATGATCACCATCCGAGCCTTTGACGACCATTTTTCCAATACGGTGCAGCAGCGGACGTCGTATATACAACAAGAAATGGTGTATGGGGCTCGGTTTTTGCCCATGTACGAGCAGTCCAAAGACGGCAAGTACCTGCACGCCCTTCTCGATAAGCTCAATGACACGGAAACAGTGACGTGGCAGCACTAGTGTGGGGTACTTGCTAAGCTTGCTTTTTCCGGCTGAGGAAAAGGGCGGGAATTACCATAATTCCATTGAGGCAACGGAATTGAGTCTTAGTGAGGTACTTTGAACCATCTGATTTGGATACACCCAATACCTCGAACCCTACATCCCGAGCTCCCGGCTGTAAAGTACCCTTTGCCGGATGAAGTAGTCGAGGAGCAGCAGCGCGCAGGCGGCGATGATCGTCAGGGGGTACAGCAGGGGTACTTTGGCGATAGCCTGCGTGAAACCAGAAAATGCATGTCCCGTTTGGTTCCAAAAGGCGGAAGCGGCGGGTTGTGTTTCGGGCGCTACCACCAGGCTGGCCACCACGAGCAGCACGAAGCAAGCGGCGATCCAGTACCAGGCGTTTTTACTGATCACGGGCTCCACGGGCTTGGGCGCGGCGGCTTCCACCTGGGCCATGACACGCTGGACAAAGGCCGGCGAAGGCGGCTCGGGGGTACTTTGCTGTAGCAGCGCGTGCAGACTACTAGCGCGCTCGGCCTCCGTCCGGACGGCCCGCATCACGAGCTCGTTGAAATCGGGCGCGGGCTGGTCCGGCCCGGCCTGCTGGATGAGTTTTCGGAGGTTATCGTCTTTCTTTTTCATACCTGCTACTGCTAGCTTTCACAACAAAAAACGCAATTCATTCTCCAGTATTTTCCGGGCCCGAAACAGTTTTACCTTGATGTTGGCGGCCGTTAGCCCGGTTATTTCTTCAATCTCTTTGATCGAGTTTTCGTTCATATAAAACAGTGTAATTACAATCCCTTCGAGCTCGGGTAGTTTGGCGATGGCTTGCTGCACGTACGTTTGCCGCTCGGCAGCCTGGAGGTACTCCAGCGGCGGTGGGGCCGTGTCGTCGGGGTAGTTGTCGTGGAGCGCGTCGGTGAGGGAAAAGGTAAGTACCCCCTGCTTCTGCCGTTTGGAAACCGCCGTGCGGTACACGATGGTGTACAGCCAGGTCGAAAACTTGGCCTTGCCCGCAAACTGGTACAGCTGCTGGTAGGCCTTCACGAAGCTCTCTTGCGCTACGTCCTCGGCCTCCTCTTCGTGCCGCATGATCTTCAGCGCCAGGGTGTAGGCCATGGCTTTGTAGCGCTCTACCAGAAAAGCGAAAGCCGTCAGATCTCCCTGAAGTACCCTATCGATATAAACCTGATCTTCTGTCGCTTTCATGCATTAGTGAGTAGAGGCGCACTCGTAAGACCGTACTTTTTGCTCGCAGGTTACAGCAACGGACCAGAAAATTTATTTTTTCAAAAAGCTGTAACCAGCCCGAAGGTACCGGGGTCTTATGGGGTATACAACCATCAAAAACTCAAATCTATGGGACCTTCCCTTATTTTTCTAGGAGGCTTTGCCGCCATTTTCGGAATAGCTTACATTTATTTAGTGACGCGACACAAAGAACGTATAACCATGATCGAACGCGGCGTGGATGCCTCCATGTTGGTCACGAAAGGTAAGCCTTCTATTTCACCTACCCTCAAATTCGGAATGCTCTGCGTAGGAATAGGGCTGGGAATTCTGATAGGAATACCCCTGGGCGAAACCTTGAACGACTACTACGGAACGCCCAAACCCATTGCTCCTCTGGCGATGGTGTTCCTGGTGGGCGGCTTCAGCCTGATCATCAATTTCGTCATTGAGCGAAAAATGGAAAAAAAGTAAGGTACCTTTTGCCTCGCGCCGCTGGTCGTTCTCGGCGTATTCTTACCACTAAAATAAAAATCTGACCGCTCGTCACTTATAGCTTAAACTTTAGCAAGGTACCTTGCTAAACAAAGTACCTTTCTATACATTTGTTCTGTCCATTTCTTGGAGAAAGGTCTGAGGTGAGGGGTGGCGCAGGCAGAAAAGGCGGAAGGTACCTCCGCCCGAAGCACAGCAGCCTCTCACCGAAAGTACCTTCAAAGTACCCGAAAATCCGTCGGTTTTCGCCGGGAGAACTACGCCGTTTGCATCTATTAGCCAACTACCTTAATTAGCCATGAACCTGAATTTACAAAGTACCCCCAAAGGCTGGATGGCCGCATTGGCCGTTGCCGTACTCCTTTTGCTTAGCCCAGGTACCTGGGCGCAAAGTACCCCCGTTGCTGCCAGCCTCACCGGCTCGGTGGCCGACTCGGCCAGCGGAAAAAAACTGGATTTTATCACCGTGCACCTGCTAACCGGCCCCGGTACCCCCGCGAAGGTCGACTACACCAAGGCCGACGGTACCTTTACCTTCACGGGCCTGGCCCCGGCCCGCTACGTGGTGTCGGTGGTGGGCGTGGGGTACCTTACCAAGAACCTACCCGTAGACCTCACCGATAGTACCCAGCGGCGCGTGGACCTGGGCCGGATTGACCTCAGTCCGGCCACGGTGGGGCTCAAGGAAGTGACCGTCACGGCCGCGAAGCCCATCATTACCCAGGAGGTAGACCGCCTTACCTACGACATCCAGGCCGACCCGGAGAATAAAGTATTCAATGTGCTGGAAATGATGCGCAAAGTACCCCTGCTGGCGCTGGACGCCGACGACAACATCCTGCTCAAGGGCAACACCGACTTCCGGATCCTGATCAACGGCAAGCCATCGAGCATGGTGGAGCGCAGCTACAAGGATATTCTGCGGGCCATGCCGGCCTCGACGATTCAGCGCATCGAGGTCATTACCACACCCCCGGCCAAGTACGACGCCGAAGGGCTGGCGGGGATTATCAATATCATTACTAACAAAAAAATCGACAACGGATACAACGGCTCGGTAAACGTGAGCGAGCGCTTCCCCATCGGCGGACCGGGCCTGGGGGGTACTTTTACGGCCAAGCTGGGTAAGTGGGGGCTGTCGGCCCTGGGTGGGGCCAACCTCTACGCCGCGCCCACAACCCGCAACGCCATCCGCCGCACTACCACAGGCCTGGAGCCCACTTACCTGGTGCAGGATGGTACCCAGCGCTCCGAAAGCCAAAACGGGTACCTGGGCTACGAGCTGAGCTACGAGCTGGACAGCCTCAACCTTTTTTCGGGGCAGTTTAATATCAACGGCAGCCGCTCCAACGGGCGTAACGGGCAGGAAAGCAGGCTTACGGGAGCCGGGGTGCTGCTCCAGCAATACTATCTCGACAACCTTTCGGAGGGCAACGGCATCGGCATGGACGCGGCGCTGAACTACCAGCGCGGATTCAAAGCGGATAAAAACCGACTGCTGACGTTTTCGTACCGGTATTTTTCGTACCAAAACGAACAGGAAAACGCCCTGGCCATCACCGAGGCCGTTAGGTACTTTCTGCCCAACTACCGCCAGCTCAACGACCAGCGCTTTTCGGAACAAACCTACCAGGTAGACTACGTGTACCCGGTCCGGAAGCTGAGCGTCGAGGTAGGGGCCAAGGCCATTCTCCGCACCAACGCGAGTGATTTTCAGCACCGGAATCAAAATGCTGAAACCGGTCAGTTTGAAGTCCAGCCCGGCCTGAGCAATACATTCCGAAACGAGCAGAATGTCTTTGGGGCCTACAATACCTACCAGTACAACTTCAAGAAATGGAGCGTGAAAGCGGGCGTGCGCGTGGAGCAAACGGTGATTCAGGCCGACTTCCTGTCGTCGGAGCTGCGGGTGCGGCAAAACTACTTCAACGTCATTCCGTCGGTGTCGGTCAACCGCAAGCTGAAAGGCAACAAAGCCCTCAACCTGGGGTACACGCAGCGCATCCAGCGGCCGGGGATTTACCAGCTCAACCCCTTCGTGGACCGCTCGAACCCGAACTTCGAACGCACCGGTAACCCGAACCTCCGCCCCGCGCTGGTGAACGACGCGCAGCTGGGCTTCAACTGGTCCAAGAAGGCGTCGGTGAACGGGGGCCTGGGCTTTACCTTTTTTCGCGACCTGATCTTCCCCGTGTCGGTCTATGACTCCACGACGCAGATCACCCGCACCTCCTTTGGCAACACCGGCCGGGCCAAACTACCCAGCGCGAGCCTGAACATCAACTACCCCGTGACCAAGCGCTGGAACATGAGCCTGAACAGCCGGGCGGCCTACGGCATGGTGGAAGGCCTGGTGAACGGGGTACTGATCAAGAACCAGGGGCTGATGTACAACGTCAACTTCTCGACCGGCTACCGACTGGAAAAAGACTGGCGCGTGAACGCGAACCTGAACCTCAACGGCCCCAACGTGAACCTGCAAGGTACCTCCAACCGCATGTTTGCCTCCTCGTTTAGCGTCAATAAAGACGTGGTCAAAGACAAGCTGTCCTTCTCGGCTTCGGTGAATAATCCCTTCACCAAGTTCCGCCGCGACTACCGCGAATCCTTCGGGCCGGACTTTATTCAAAGCAACGAGCGCTGGGATTATTTTCGCACGTTCAGTGGTAGTTTCAATTACAAATTCGGTAAGCTGAAGGAAGGAATCAAGAAAAGCAAGCGGGGCATCCGCAATGACGACGTCCAGAACGGCAACTAGCCAGGTACCTTCGAGCGCGTAAAGCCGCGTTCATACTTGAACAAAACTGTCCGATTTCGGACAGTTTTGTTCAAGTATTGGTAGTTAAGTGGCTGATTGTCAAAAGGTATTTGGTCTTGGTATACATTTTTAATAATCCAGAAAAAATTCCCGCTAGCCATGATTAAAAACTACCTCAAAATAGCTTTACGAACCCTCTGGAAAAGCAAAGGCTATACGGCCCTGCATGTCGTGGGGCTTTCTGTGGCCTTTTGCGTCAGTATATTGCTCTTGCTAACGGCCTACTTCCAGCTTTCGTTCGACCGCTTTCACCAGGACGCCGACCGCATTTACCAAACTTACTTTTTCTCGAATAACCCCGACAAACCCAGCAAGGGCAGCAGTATGCCGTTTCCGCTGACGCCCGCGCTCAAGGCCGAATTTCCCGAAATAGAAGCCGCGGCGCGCGTCATGAACGGCAGCAGCATGGTGACCTACCAGGGCAAGCATTTTGATAAAATGGTGCGGCTCACGGATGCGGATTTCCTGAACATATTTTCTTTTGAACTCAAAAAAGGCAACCGCCAAACCGCCCTCACCGACCTGAGCAGCATCGTCATCAGCGAGCACATGGCCAAAGCGGTTTTTGGTACCCAAGACCCCCTGGGCCAGCAGCTGCTCCTGGGCGGTGAGGGCAACCAAAAAGCTTACGTAGTGAGCGGGGTACTGGCCGACTTCCCGGAGAACTCCTCGCTGCAATACGACGCCTTCATCCGGACCGAAAATGCCGGCAACTACCACCAGGACAAAGACCGCTGGGACGCTTCGAACCATACGGTATTTATCAAGCTAGCACCGCGGGTAGACCAGGCGTCGTTTGAAAAACGCCTCAAGCCCTTCGCGCAGAAGTACTTTGCCGAAAATTTCACGAACCTTAAGCGCCAGGGAGCCAAGCCCGACGAGCGCGGGGATCTGTTTGCCGTTCGGCTGCAAAAGCTGGCCAACGTGCACTTCAATACCGACATTTCGGGGAGCGGGGCGGTCGGTACGGTATACGCCATCGTGGGCATTGCGTTTTTTATTCTGCTCATTGCCTGCATCAATTTCATCAACCTGAACGTGGCGCGCTCGTTCATTCGGGCACGGGAGGTCGGGGTACGGAAGTCGCTGGGGGCGCTGAAAAAGCAGCTCTTTTTCCAGATCTGGTCCGAGGCCGTGCTGATCTGCCTGGCGGGTTTTCTGCTGGGCGCCGTGCTGCTGTATGTGCTTATCCCGGAATTTAACGCGTTCTTTCAGGCCAAGCTCAGCGTAGCCTACCTGCTGGAGTGGGACAAGCTGGCGCTGATCCTGGCCATCTTCGGGCTCGTTACGCTGGTGGCCGGTGGGTACCCCGCCTGGCAGATGTCGCGCTTTAATGCCGTGGAGGTACTTAAGGGCAAAGTCAGCATGAAGCGGCCGGGGGTACTTCGCAATTCGCTCATCGTGACCCAGTTTTGTCTTTCCTGCCTGCTGATCTCCTGCACGCTCATTGCGGTTCGGCAGGTGGAGTACCTGCGCCAAAAGCCGCTGGGGTACCTGCGCGATGAGGTCATCAGTATTCCGGTAGGCAACCAGGAAAACGGCCAGAAGGTACTTCAGCGGCTGCGCAACGAGCTGGCCGACGACCCCAGCGTGGTGGCTATTTCGGGCAGTGAAGTCAATATTGGGCGCGGCAAGGACGGCAGCAGCTCCCGCAGTATGATCGGCTTTACGTATAAAGAAAAAGAGATTACCACCGACTGGCTGCACATCGACTACGACTACCTCAAAACGCTAGGCATCAAGCTGCTGGACGGACGGGAGTTTGACCCCGCCTTCGCCACCGACTCCCTGGACCACGTCATTATTACCGAAAGCATGGCCCGGGCTTTGGGCGAAAAAAATCCCGTAGGTACCTTTTTTCAAACCGACTCGGCGGGCAAGCGCATCCAGATCATCGGCCTCGTGTCGGATTTTCATCTGTACTCGCTTCGCGACGAGGTGAAGCCCATTACCATGTACCTCTCGCACGACGAACCTATTGAGTACATCTTTGTGCGGGTAGCGCCCCAGAGCCTGCTGACGGCCATGGAAAAGCTCGAAGGTGCCTGGAAGAAAGTGGCGCCCCGCGCGGAGTTTCGGGGTACTTTCCTGGACGAGAACATCAACGCCTGGTACAAGTCGGAGCAGCGGCTGGCGGGGATGTTCAGCGTGGCGTCGGGCATTGCCATTCTGCTTTCGTGCCTGGGGCTGTTTGCGGTATCGCTCATGATGATCGGGCAGCGCACCAAGGAGATTGGCGTACGCAAGGTACTGGGCGCGAGCGTGGGTAGCATCGTGCTCATCCTCTCCCGCGACTTCGTGAAGCTAGTCCTGGTGGCCATCGGGCTGGCTACGCCGCTTGCCTGGTTTTTCATGCAGCAGTGGCTCGAAAGCTACCCCTACCGCAGCCCGATCAGCGGTTGGGTGTTTGTGGCGGTCGGGCTGGGGGCGGTCCTGATCGCCCTGGCTACGGTGAGCTTCCAGGCCATCCGGGCGGCGCTGATGAACCCGGTGAAATCATTGAAGACGGAGTGAGTAAGGCCGAGGGGCTCTGACCGCAATAGGTAGTTTCGTCATAACTCATGAATAAAGTACCCTTGATCACCAAGTACCTTGATTATTTAAAGCAAGTAACGCCATGATCCGTAACTACTTCAAAATAGCCCTGAGGAACATACTGCATAGTAAGCTGTATACCTTCATCAATGTGCTGGGGCTGGCCATCGGGATATCGACCTGTACGCTCATTGCGTTGTATGTCGTTGATGAGCTTAGCTACGATTTGCATCATCAGGGGGCAGACCGAATTTACCGGATTGCCTCCGAAGTAAAAGGTG
This sequence comes from Rhabdobacter roseus, assembly GCF_014202275.1. GTDB lineage: Bacteria > Bacteroidota > Bacteroidia > Cytophagales > Spirosomataceae > Rhabdobacter > Rhabdobacter roseus. The sequence continues at coordinate 123,230 of NZ_JACHGF010000006.1, forward strand.
AAACCTGGGTAGCGGCCGCCGCTCCGGTGGCCGCAGGGTTAAAAAAAGATTTTCCGGAGGTGGAGCAAACGACCCGTTTATTACGGATGCCGGGCGTTGATAAATTTCTTCTTAAAAATAAAGAGACCCAAAAGCAGTTTTATGAAGTCAACGGCTTTTATGTAGATTCTACCTTCTTCCAACTCTTTAGCTACGATTTCAAGGTAGGCGACAAAAGTACGGCGCTAAACCAGCCCAATTCCCTTATTATATCGGAGCAAATGGCCTCGAAGCTCTTTGGGAGCGCTGACCCGATTGGCCAGGTCATTCAGGTAACGCTTCCTTTTGGAGCTACGGATTATACCGTAACGGGCGTATTGGCCAACTCCGGCCGCAAGTCACACATTCCGGCGCATCTTTTCCTGTCGATGAACAACGATGACGTGGGGCAGTGGGTCAAATCTCAGACCAACTGGGCCGCCAATACCGTTTTTCATACCTACCTCAAGCTCCGTGAAGGAAGTAGCCCGGAACCGCTCGAAGCCAAACTTGAGCCTTTTCTAAACCGGAACGGCGGGGACGATTACAAGGCAGCCGGTTACAGCCGGAGGTTATTTCTGCAGCCGCTTCGGTCTATTTATCTTCATTCAAACTTTGGGTTTGAGATTGCCCCAAACGGCAATAGTAAGTACCTGTATATACTAGGTTCCATCGCGGCCTTTTTACTGCTGATCGCCTGCGTTAATTTTATGAATCTAAGCACGGCTCGGAGCGGAAAAAGAACCAAAGAGGTAGGCATCAGAAAAGCCATCGGGGCCTTAAAAGGTACCTTGGTCGGACAATTTCTGGGCGAATCGGTCTTGCTGAGTTTTCTGGCGCTGCTCCTTGCGGTGTTTTTTATCCAGGTACTGGTTCCGGTATTCAACCAACTGACGGGCAAAAGTTTGTCCTTCTTTGAGCACCCCCCAGTAGTCTTTGGGGTGGTGGTCATGGCGATGGTGACCGGCTTACTAGCAGGAATTTACCCGGCGTTTTACTTGTCTTCTTTTACACCCATTGCTTCGCTGAAAGGCAAACTAAAAACCAGCGTTTCTGAGGTTTTAATTCGCAAAGGGTTGGTGGTGTTTCAGTTTACGATCTCCATCGTCCTGATTCTGGGAGCCATCCTGATCGACCAGCAGATGAAGTACCTAAGTACCCAAAATTTAGGATTTAACAAAAATCAGAAATTGGTCATTCCCCTGCAAAGTACCGAAGCCTTCGCGAATTATGACGTTTTGAAAACTGAGCTGACGAAGAATGCTCAGGTGATAGCCTCGACGAAGGGAGCGACCTACCCTGGGATAGAAAATGTAATCTCTATGCTCTTTTATAAAGAAAATACGTCCCTCCAAGAGAACTTAGAGATTAGTATGGCCTACGTAGATACCGATTATATCAAAACCTTGGGGATTCAACTGATCGAAGGAAGAGGGTTTTCGACAGCGTTTACGGCGGATTCTACGGCATTGGTACTTAATGAAGCAGCGGTGAATAAGCTTGGCTATTCGCAGGCTAATGCGGTGGGCAAGAGAATCTACTTTGAGTTTCAGGGTCAGCAGAAGACGATGCAGATCATCGGGGTAGTGAAGAACTACCACTTCGAAGGCTTACAGCACGAAATAAAGCCCTTAGCCCTCAGTGTTTTGCCTTTGTTTAGCTCTACAAACAACTACGCCATTCTGGATATAAAAAGTGCCAACTACGAGCGTATATTGACCCACATTGAGGGCGTATGGAAGAAAATCAATCCCGGCTCTCCCTTTGAGTATTCGTTTCTGGATAAAGACTTTCAAAAAAACTACGAAAAAGAAGAAAGAACCGCGCAGCTAATCCGCTATTTCGCGCTTATGGCGATTTTTATCGCTTGCCTGGGGCTGTTTGGACTGGCCACGTTTACGGCCGAGCAGCGTACCAAAGAAATCGGTATTCGGAAAGTACTGGGTTCATCCACGTTTGGAATCGCCCAGTTGCTTTCGTTCGATTTCCTCAAATTGGTATTACTAGCGATTCTCATCGCCTCGCCTCTGGCTGGGTGGATCATGCACAAGTGGCTGTCAGCCTTTGCGTACAAAACGACCATCTCTTGGTCTGTTTTTGCCCTGGCAGGCATGTCGGCGGTCCTGATCGCCCTGGCTACGGTGAGCTTCCAGGCCATCCGGGCGGCGCTGATGAACCCGGTGAAATCATTGAAGACGGAGTGATTACAACCTACTAACCCCTTAATTCAGCTATGATCCACAACTATTTTAAAATAGCGTTTAGAAACCTCTGGAAAAGTCGATTGTTTTCCGTGATCAATGTTTTAGGGCTAAGCGTGGGAATGACTGTTTCCATACTTATTGTACAATTTGTACTGCACGAATGGAGCTATGACCGATTTCATGAAAATGAAGAACGGATTTTCAGGATACTAAGCTGGAACGTAGAGAAGGGCAAGGAGGTCTCCTATCCCGGATTTAGTAGCAAGTTGGCCCCGCATCTGGCCGAAAATAATCCGGAAATCCAGAAATACACCCGGATATGGAGAGATAGCGAGGTACTTATAAGAAATCCCGACCAATCAACCGAGCTGAAGGCGGAGAAATCGTTCGCCTTTGTAGATAGTACTTTTTTTTCAATCTTTACTTTTAACATTCGCCAGGGAAATCCTAAAACTTTTCTAGCGAATCCTTTTACTTTAGTCATCTCAAAGCGGATCGCAGAAAAATATTTTGGTGACGAAAATCCGTTGGGTAAGAAGATGCTCTACAAAGGAGAGCATCTCTTCGAGGTGACTGGTGTAATGGATAATCCTCCAACCAACGCTACGCTTCAATTTGATTTTATCTCCTCCGTTAAGACGTTTTCCATTTTAAATGAATTCGCCTTTGATTTTTTGGCCAATTTTGAAACGTACCTACTCCTTGACGCACAGGGATCGGCAGACAAGGTAGAAAAAAGCATTGCACCTGCCTGCAAATTCTTACAGGCTATGAATTATAAAGAGAAGGACATGTACCTCCTGGAGCCCTTGAAGAATTTGCATTTCGGAGCTAGTTATACCTATAATAATAAATCGAACACCAAACTGGTCGGGATTTTTTTCTGGATTGCCGCTTCCATCCTGTTTCTGGCGCTCTTTAACTATATCAACCTCACTACCGCAAGGTCCACTGCTCGGGCAAAGGAAGTAGGCGTTCGTAAGACATTAGGAGTGAACAGGCTAGGCTTAGTAGGTCAATTTTTTACCGAATCCGTTTTGGTAATTATGGTCGCGTTTCTACTGGCTTTGAGCTTGATAGGGGTATTTCGTCAGCCTTTCAATGAGCTTTTAGGTTTAGAGATAGACCTCGCTTTTCTTAAAAGTCTGCCCTTCATAGTGGCATTGGTCATTATTCTTATGGGAAGTACCTTTATAGCAGGCATCTACCCATCCCTTGTTTTATCAAAATTTGCTCCGGCCAAAGTATTGAAAGGAAATTTCCTGAGTAAGAATAACGGCGGATCGCTACGCCATATATTTATTGTCTTACAATTTGTAGTTTCCACGGCCTTGGTATTGAGCAGCCTGGTGATTCAGAAGCAAGTTACCTATATGAAAGAAAAAGACCCGGGCTTTAACAGAGATCAGGTTTTGAATATTCGCTTAGGCGCAATGGGAGCAAAGAGAAGCCAAACATTCAAAAATGAACTATTTGACCAATACGGAATACAACATGTAAGTACCTCTGATGCTTTTTTTCATAGAGGGTACGCAGGTTATCCTTATTTGAATCCGCGTGATAAAAAGGAGTTAACGATCGGGCAGTTTGATGTAGATGAGGATTTTGTTCAGAATATGGGTATGCGCTGGAAAATAGAGCTCGATAAAAATGTATTGCCGAACCATGAGGGTTTTTATCTCGTGATTAATGAATTGGCGCTAAAAGAATTGGGGCTTACCAGTAGCCAAGCCATCGGGCAAGAGCTATCCACTGACCCGGTCGGTAACAGTATAAAAATAGCGGGCGTGCTGGAAGATTTTGATATAGGAAATGCCCGAAGTGAAAATAAGCCTTTCATCGTACGAATTCATAGCGGCAAAGAGCCCAAAAAAGGGTTTCGATTCTTGCAAGTTCGTCTAGGACCCAAAGATGATATTCAACAAAAGATTGCCCTGCTCGAAAGGCTCTACAAGAAGTATGAGTCGGAGCGGCCTTTTGAATATTCATTTTTGGATGAAGATTTCAACAATTCTTTTTTAGCCGAAATGCGAATGCTAAAAATGATTCGGATTTTTACGACTGTAGCTATTTTTGTAGCCTGCATGGGGTTATTTGGCCTGATTACCTTTACCACTCAGGCTCGTTTGAAAGAGATAAGTATCCGGAAAGTACTGGGAGCCGATGTGCTCGGAGTAGTGAGGCTGTTGTCCGTAGATTTTGTAAAGTTAGTTGCCGTTGCGATCGTGATTGCTTTGCCAATAGCCTATTATGGAATGGATAAATGGCTACAGGATTTTTTCTACCGTACGGAAATAAGCTGGTGGATTTTTGCCTTGGTAGGAGTAGTTATCATAACCCTGGCCTTACTGACAATTAGCTTCCAGGCCATCCGGGCGGCGCTGATGAACCCGGTGAAATCATTAAGAACTGAATAACCAAGAAAACAATGAAAAGATCCATTCTATTCGTGCTATTGCTAGGTACCTGTCTGAGTACCCAGGCGCAGTCGTCTTCCTTGCAAAGGCCGGACCCCATCAAACGGGGAAGTATAAGCCAGAATGCGCCCGAATTGGTACAGACACGAGCGGCGGCTATTTTCGGCCATCCCGATTTCCGAAAAACGACGGAAGAAGATACCTTAGCCGGGCGCTTAAAACTCCGGTATGAATATATCCTCGACGGCGAAGAGTTTGTCTACGAACGTACCATCAATACGCCGGGTAAAACCAAAAAAGAAATTCAGAAGCTGATCGAGGAAACGGAGCGGGAGCTGGGTATTCCAACGATCTAGTACTGAAATAGATCGAGATAACAAAGCCGGAAAAGAAGGGGCGGGTAGGAGGTGAGGGAATAGGGCTTCCACCTTAACTTTTTTTAACAGCCCGCCATGCCTATTTGTCCGTACCTTGATGGGCCAATCATCCGCGTACGGACATTTTTATGTGGAAGCATTATTTCAAAACCGCCTGGCGCAACCTGCGTACCCAACGGAGCTACGCGCTGCTCAATACCCTGGGGCTTTCGGTGGGGATAGCCGGTACCTTGCTGATTTTCCTGTACGTGCAGTACCACCTGCGCTTCGACCGGCACCACGCCCAGTACGACCGCCTTTTTCGGATCAGCACCGACCTGCACCTGGCCGATGGCTCGGTAGAATACAACCCCGAAGCGCCCCTGCCGATGGCGCGGGTACTTCGGGAAGAGTACCCGCAGGTAGAGCAGGCGGCCTTCCTGATGATGAACCGCGACCTGACCGTAAGTGTGCGGCGGGCGGGCGCAAGTACCCCCAGGCGGTTTCTGGAGCACGGCCGAACGGCCCTCACCGAGCCCGAGTGGTTCCAGATCCTGAGCTACACCTGGCTGCGGGGAAACCCCGAAACCGCCCTGCGCGCGCCCAACAGCGTGGTGCTGACCGAAACCTGGGCGCGGAGGTACTTTGGCAACGAAAACCCCATCGGCCAGGTACTTACGCTAAACAATAAAACCGAAGCCACCGTGACGGGCCTGCTGGCCGACCCGCCCCCAACGACAGACACCGAAGTGGGGCTATTTATTTCTCTGGCTACGCTGAAAAGCCTGTACCCCGATTTTGACCCGAACGACTGGTACTACCTCAACAGTACCCACCGGCTCTACTTCACGCTGAAAGACCCCGCCGCGGCCAGTAGCCTCCAGCAGGCGCTCCCGGCGCTAGCCCAAAAACACTACGGGGCCGACGCCTCCGTATTTCAGTTTGTGGTGCAGCCCATGCGGGAATTTCATTTCGACGTGGCGCGGGGCGGCGGGGCCATTCGGGCTTCGTTGCTGGTGTCGCTGGCGGTGGTGGGAGCGCTGCTGATCGGGGCGGCTTGCATCAATTTTATCAACCTCGCTACCGCGCAGGCGCTCGGGCGGAGCAAGGAGGTAGGGGTACGCAAAAGCCTGGGGAGCTCGCGCGGGCAGCTGATCAGGCAGTTTTTGCTCGAAACGACCCTCGTCATCCTGGTGGCTACCGCGCTGGGTACTTTGCTGGCGTGGCTGGCCCTGCCCGTATTCAACCGCTGGGTAGCGCTGCGGCTGGCCTTCCGACCCGACGGCCCCACGCTGGCCTTTGTGGGCTTGCTGCTGGGGGTAGTGGTACTGCTGGCGGGCGGGTACCCCGCGGGGGTACTTTCGGGCTTTTCGCCCTGGGCGGCGCTGCGGGGTAAGCTATCGGCGGCCTCGGGCCGGGGCTTTACGGTGCGCAAGGTGCTTGTCGTGACCCAGTTTGCGGTGTGTCAGGTACTTGTTCTGGGGGCGCTGGTGGTGGCGCAGCAGGTAAGGTACATGCAGCGCGCCGACCTGGGCTTTCAGAAAGAAAACGTAGTCGTGGTGCCGCTACCCTACGGCACCAAGTCGGCGCAGGATGCCTTCAAGCAAAAGCTGGCGCAGTACACCGACGTCCGGGCCGTGAGCCTGAGCCACCACGCACCGGCCAGCGAGCTTGGTTACGGGGGCTCCTTTAAATTCGACGAAAAACCCGACTGGGAGCTGTTTCCGGTGCGGCACCGCCTGGCCGACGCCGACTACCTAAGTACCTACGGACTGCGGCTGCTGGCGGGCCGTAGTATCGCGCCCAGCGATACCATCCGGGAGTACCTCATCAACGAAACCCTGCTCCGTCGGCTCGGCTTTCACGATCCGGAGCAGGTACTGGGCAAAAAGCTGCAATACTACCTCTCCGAAGTACCCCTGCCCATTGTAGGTGTGGTGAAGGATTTTCACCAAAAATCCCTGCGGGAGGAAATAGGCCCCTGCATCATTGCCAGCCGGGCCGACTGGTATATCCACGCGGGTATCCGTATTTCGGGCCACGATCCGGCCCGGACGCTGGCGCAGATCCGGCAGACGTGGCAGCAGCTGTACCCCAACGACGTATTTACCTACGAGTTTCTGGATGAGCAGGTAGCACGTTTTTACCAAACCGAAAACCTAATGGCGCGCCTGACGAACGCTTTCACCGGCCTGGCCATCCTGATCTGCTGCCTGGGCCTGTACGGGCTGGTGTCGCACGTAGTACTTCAGCGCACCAAGGAGATCGGCATCCGGAAGGTACTGGGGGCCAGCGTCATGGGCGTGGTGGTGCTGCTTTCCCAGGACTTCGTAAAACTGGTGCTGCTGGCCATCCTGCTCGCTACGCCCGCGGCCTGGTACCTGATGCAGCAGTGGCTGCAGGACTTCGCCTACCGGATCGAGCTACCTTGGTGGGTACTGGCGCTGGCAGGTACTTTGTCGGTGACGCTGGCGCTGCTGACGGTGAGCTACCAAAGCGTCCGGGCCGCCCTCCTCAACCCGGTGGAGAGCCTGCGGAGCGAATGATAGGGCAGAGGGGTAAGGGCTTTGGGCAGAGGGCATTGGGCGCTGGGTACTTTGGGGCGTTGGGTAAAGGGGTACTTTATGGCAAAGGGCTGTAGACATAGGGTACTTTTTATTTAAAAGTACCCTACTAAGCTCCCTTTCTCCGCCGGAGAAAGGGCGGGGGGATAGAGGCTTTTTAAAAAAAAGTACCTTTGTACTGATGAATAAATAAACTTTTATTCTAACTTTGTTTCTCAAAGTACTTTGTTTTTATGCAAAAGCACGAACCTCTGGCCGCCTTGCAGGAGATCCGCCAACTCATGGATCGCTCCTCGCGTTTTCACGCCCTCAGTGGATGGTCCGGAATGACGGTAGGCCTGATCGCGCTGGTGGGGGCGGGGGTAGTTGGCTGGTACTTCAATCGGCACGGGCTGAGCTACCAGGCTATTTACGGCCCTAACCCAAACGCCGGGGCGGTGACCTTCCTGGCGCTAACGGCGGCGGCGGTACTGGTGCTGGCTGCCGGGAGCGCCGTGTATTTTACCTACCTCAAAGCCCAAAAAACCAAGCAGCCGGTATGGCACAGCCAGGGGCGGCGGCTGGTCATCAACCTCTGTATCCCGATGGCCGCTGGCGGGCTCTTCTGCCTGGCCTTGTACTACCACGGCCTGCTGTACCTGGTGGCCCCGTCGATGCTGCTGTTTTACGGCCTGGCCCTCATCAACAGCAGCAAGTACACCTTCGACGAGATCCGGTACCTGGGTATTTTTGAAACCGTGCTGGGCCTGCTGGCCTGTTTTTTTGTGGCGCACGGACTGCTGGCCTGGACGCTGGGCTTCGGGGCGCTGCACGTGGCCTACGGGGCGTTAATTTATTACAAATACGAAAAGGCCGGCATGCGGTAGCAGACGGTCGGGATTTGATTGGAAAGTACCTATGGAAAACGTGAAGGAATACCTGAAAGACATCAACAAAAGCTTTGAGAGCCGGGCTCGCCTGGGTATTATGTCGGTACTCATGGTGGAGGAAAGCGTCGATTTTGCCTACCTGAAAGAAGCACTTCAACTCACCGACGGCAACCTGGCCAGCCACCTGCGTGCCCTGGAAGAGGAGCGCTATATATGGGTAGAGAAACAATTTGTGGGCCGCAAACCCAACACCCGCTACGGTGCTACCCCCACCGGACGAGACGCCTTCGTCAGCCACTTGGATGCCCTGGAGCGCCTTATTATGACCAATAAACCGTAGGCTATTTTTTTGCCTACATACTTTGAAATACAAAGTGCTTTGTTTATTGGCAAAGCCTATTAATTCGACTCTCTAAGTACCCCTTCTTTTTAACAAACACTTACCCCAAAAACAAAGCCCCATGAAAGACGAAATTTTAGTGAATCTGGAAAACCCCCGGCAGCTTGAGCAGTTGTACCGGAGCGATACGGCCACCTTCCGGCAAGCGTTCCAGGCGCTGTATCCCGAGCTCAAAAGTACCCCCGGCGCTACCTTTTGGCACGAACGGCTCAACTACCCCTCGCCCGAAAGTACCTTGAGCAGCGGCCGGGATTTGCTTTTTGTACTCGTTGCTGCGGCAATTGCGGGTACTTTGGCCAAGCTGCCGGTCCTCTTTTCCATCGACGAAGAATACTTCTACACGCGCAACATCGGCTTCCTGGTATTTCCCTTTTTGGCCGCCTACTTTGTCCGCAAAAACAAACTTTCCGGGCAGCAAATCGGGCTGATCGGAGGAGCCATGCTGCTGGCGCTGGTCTATATCAATGTGCTGCCCAGGTACCCCCAGAGCGACACGCTGCTGCTGGCCTGCGGGTACCTGCAGGTACTTTTATGGGGGCTGGTTGGTTACGCTTTTGTGGGGCCGAAGCCCACTAGCGCCGACCGGCGGCTGGGGTACCTGCGCTACAACGGCGACCTGGTGGTGATGGGTGCCATCCTGCTGCTGGCCGGGGGCCTACTGACCGCCGTCACCATCGGGCTTTTCTCGCTGATCGGGTACCAAATCGAAGAGTTCTACGCGCAATACGTCGTGGTGTTTGGGCTGGCGGCGGCTCCGCTCGTAGGTACCTACCTGACGCAGGCCATTCCGCAGGTGGTGCATAAAGTGTCGCCCGTGATCGCCCGGCTGTTTAGTCCGCTGGTGCTCGTGACCCTGGTGGTGTACCTGGTCGCTATTCTTTTTTCGGGCAAAGATCCCTACAACGACCGTGAATTTCTGCTGCTATTCAACGCCGTGCTGGTGGGGGTGATGGCGCTCATTTTCTTTTCGGTGGCCGAAGGTACCCAGTCCAACCTCCACCGGGCCGAGGTACTGGTGCTGTTTCTGCTGTCCGTCGTCACGGTACTCGTCAACGGCGTCGCGCTCTCGGCCATTCTGTTTCGGGTGTCGGCGTGGGGCTTTACGCCCAACCGGGCCGCCGTGCTGGGGAGCAATATCCTGATCCTGATCAACCTCCTGCTCGTTACGGCCCAGCTCTTACGGGTACTTCGGCGGCAGGTACCGCTCAGCGAAGTAGGGAAGCCTATTTCGGCTTTCTTGCCCATTTATCTAGGCTGGGCGGCCGTCGTTGCCTTTTTATTCCCGCTGCTTTTTGGTTTTAAGTAAGCCAAAGTACCCTTAAAGTACCTCCGGGAAGGTACTTCAAATATCCCCCGCTTCGGAAAGGAGCGGGGGATTTAGGGCGCGGTCCGCCGGAGAAACCTCCCGCGCGCTGAGGTAATTTCACCCTTCCGCAGGGGTAGTTTCCGGTCGGAGCTTGCTTTTGGCTGGTACTGAACTTACTAAACCCCCTACCGAACATGAAGAGAATCGTTTGTGGGCTACTCCCTTTGGTGGTCTTATTGATGAGTCTGCACCAGCGCAATAAGGAATCTACGGTGGAGCAATGGGCGGTGTATGAGCTGGTACTGGAAGGTCCCACTGCCGGAAATCCGTTTCTGGAAGTGGAGCTCGAAGCTACCTTTAAAAAGGGCCAGGAAAGCCTGGTGATTCCGGGCTTTTACGACGGCCAGGGTACCTACCGCGTTCGGTTTTCGCCGCCCAGCCAAGGCCGCTGGACGTACCAAACCAAAAGCAACGCGCCCAAGCTGACCAACAAAAAAGGTACCTTTCGGTGCGTACCGCCGACGGGGACCAATCATGGCCCGGTCCGGATTGTCAATACCTACTACCTGCAATACGCCGACGGCACTCCCTACTATGGCGTGGGTACCACCGCCTACCAGTGGACCAGCGTGAAGCAGTCCATCCAGGCCAAAACCCTGGCTACCCTGGCCCAGGCCCCTTTTAATAAAATCAGGATGTGCGTCTTTCCGAAGTCGTACCAGTACGGCAACAAGTCGGAGCCGTGGATGTACCCCTACAAGAGGGAAGGTACCCAAAATGATTTCTCCCAGCCCAACTACGAATTCTTCCAGAATTTCGAAAAGCGGGTCGCGCAGCTTTCCGAGATGGGCATCCAGGCCGACGTCATTCTGTTTCATCCCTACGATTCGTGGGGGTACTGCAACATGGGCAAGGAATTAAACGAGCAGTACGTCCGTACCATGATCGCCCGCTTGTCGGCCTACCGGAATGTGTGGTGGTCGTTGGCCAACGAATGGGACGAGCCCAAGATCAAGACGGCCATCGACTGGGAGGGCATCGGGGCGCTGCTTCAAAAAGAAGATCCGCACCAGCGCTTGCGCGGCATTCATAACTGGTACGACTCCGAGGATCATTTTTATGATCATTCGCGGCCTTGGGTCACGCACGTCAGTACCCAAACCGCCCAGTACTACAACGCCATCAAATGGCGAGAGCGCTACCAAAAACCGCTGCTCTTCGACGAGATGCGCTACGAAGGCGACGTACCCAGCGGCTGGGGCAATCTCAAGGGCCAAGACATGGCCAGTTATTTTTGGATGGCGGGCCTGAGCGGCGGCTACCCCACGCACGGCGACACCTTTGTAAACGACGCCGACGACGCCACCGAAGTACGCTGGTGGGCCAAGGGGGGTACTTTGGTGGGCGAAAGCCCCGAACGGATCAGGTACTTTAGGTCCATCATGGAGCAGGCACCCGTGTCTGAAATGACGCCCGCGTTCACGGCCCTCGGCGAGCCGAAAAAGCTCGCTACCAACCTCCATGTTTTTGCCAAACCCGGCGCGTACTACCTGGCCTACGTAGCCGAAGCCGGACAGCCCGTGGAGGTAAACCTGAGCGGTAACGCGCCCTACAAAATGGAGATCATCGATACCTGGGCCATGAAAATAACCGAGCAAACAACGGTAAAACCGGGCCGGTTTACCTACAAAACCACCATGCCCTACACGGCCTTTCGGTTTACCAGGGAGTAGAAGGGGTACTTGGCGGAAGGTACTTTGCTGCTTGAATGCCGCACGGCGGAGCGCCGCCCAGCGGGGTGGTTTTTTGACGGTTTTTGATCGCTCAAACTACGGAGTACCTAAAAACGCACGAAGGTAGGCCATTCACGCCTGCTCTAGTAAGGGCAATTCGCAGCCTTCCTACTTTTTATCAACTACCTGCCTGGTACCTACCGGGTTCTTCGTATTGGCTTAAGGTACCCCTTCCGGCTGCCATTAAGTAACTAATTGGACGTTAGTTAAGTACTTTATTTATTTTTTATACCTATTTTTGGGCAAGTTTACGCTTTGCTTAATCCTGCTCTTCTCTACATGTATAAGTACAAATGGTCCGGCTTATTGGTGCTGGTGTGGCTCGTATCGACGCCCGGCTTGGCTCAGTTTTCTTTTTTTTCCAATGAATACAAGGAAAAATACGAAACCGAGCGGCAAAAGGGGCTGCAAATGAGTCAGGACAACCAAGCCCTGAAGGATAGCATTCGCTCGATTATTTCCCTCAACGGCCAGCTACGGCGCGTCATAAGTACCCTGGAAAGCAATCAGATAAAACTGGAAGAACGTCTCTTGCAGCACAACCGCGAAAATAAGCGCGTGCTGGCTCAGCTAGGGCAGCTCAAAAAAGATACCGCCAGCCTGCAAGGACAGATCCGGACAATATCCGGCCACCTGGTGCAGGTAGAGCAGGAAGGAAAGCAGCAGAGTGCCCGGCTCGAAAAGCAGCTCTACGTGTTGAAAGACTCGCTGAAAATCAACACCAGCCGCTACCAGCAGAGCCACCAGGAGCTGACGAAGATTCAGTCGCTGGTGAGCATGATCAAAATTGGCGATATGGAGTTTTCGATTCCGCCCGCTGCCTTTAGCGATGTACTGCATAAGGCTCTGGCCTCCGAAAACACCAAGCTAAGCCTCCATACCGAACAGCCCGGAAAAGTGACGCTTATTTTTAAGACTTCCTTGCGGGAAAAACGTTTCTTGGGCTATCGGGAAGTACCCTACCGCGTGGAAGCCTACCTTTCCTACTTTGCGCACCCGTACTACTCCAGCGCCAAAACCATCCTGACGGTCTATACGCGCTCGTTCCGGACGAACAAAAATCCGGAAGTGGAAGTAAATGATTTTGAGCATTCGGAATTACTCAAACGGATGTTTTACGAAGAGCTGGAGCGGGTCAATGACGTTGCGGCGGTCCGCTGAAAGTACCCCCCTACAAGTCAGGTCCGATCCGTTTACTTCGAAAAATCGCGTAGCATGGAAGCCAGCTGCGTACGGCTCTTGACGTTGGTTTTCTGGTAGATGCGGTGCGTGTGGTCCTTGATGGTTTGGACGGTCACAAATAAATGATCCGCTATTTGCTGGTTGGTTTTGCCCGCGCAGATCTCCCGCACTACCTCCGCCTCCCGGGCCGTAATGCCGTATTTTTGCACAAAAAAAGCAAACGTAGCCGGTTCTGACCAAGTACCTGCCAGGGGTACTTGGGGGAGCGGCGGAAGCTTGGCCGCGTAAACAAAGCAAATACCCAGCGCCGTTTGGCCGAGAAAATAAAGAAAAAGGAACGCCAGCTCGTAGGTGGGCTGCTCCGCTACGATGAAAAGCAAAGGCACATGCAGGCCACCCAGCCCCACCACCAGCCCCACGAGCTTCGCCTTGGCGGCACCGGTAAAGTACCTAAGCTTGGCAAAACCCAGCAGCGAACCCACGAAAACGATAACGACCAGCACCAGCCCGGCATACCAGGGGTAGGTACTTTGCGGGAGTTGGCCCGGCGCCCAGGCTCCGTACAGCAGCAGGGCCAGCAGCAGGGTACTTGTTAGCACGGGATAAACAAAAACCCGGCGGCGCGGTGCATCCAGCAGTTGTACGGCCCACAAAATGAACATCAGCTTCCCGGCCAGTAGAAAGGGGGCGCTGATCACCACCAGGAAGTCGGCCGCCGGGGCCAGGGTATCGTAGCGGTCGGAGGTTAAAAACAGGGTGCGAAACCACCGCTGACTCCACAGCGCGTAAAAACCGAAGGTATAGATCAGGATCAGGTAGTATTGAAAGTACCGGAATGCCGGGTACTGCTGGTACGCCCTACGCCGGAACAGAACCAGGATTCCGCCGGCGGTGAGGGCCAAACAAAACATAAATACAATCCAGCTATACAGTCTACTGACATCCATGAACAGAACGGGCGATTTCTTGCTTCAAAAATATCCAACCCTACCTTTCCTACTACCATACTTAAGTAGTGTTTATGAAAATCACTACTTAAGTAGCTGTTTTGGCGGGGCGGCCGGGGCTACCTTTGAACCAAAAATAACGCATCAAAAAAACAAGTAGGTCATGGAAAATAGAAGCATCTTAGTACCCCCGCGTTGGGAAGGTAGCCTGTCGTTCGGCTGGCAAAAAATGAAGCAGTACTTTCTGCCGCTGCTGCTGGTGGTGCTGGTGCTGTGCATAGCCGACGCCCCCCTGGAAAGTCTGAAAAAGAGTACCTACGATCGTACCGCCACCTGGGTACTTCTTGAGATACTCGCGGTAGCCTATTGGCTTTTGTTGCTGCCGGTATTTGATTACAGCGCCGACCTCTTGTTCATACAAGCCATCCGCAACCAAAAGCTGGACCTGAAAGACATTGTGGTGGCCTTCAAAAACTACCTCAACGTAGTACTGACGCACCTGCTGGTGACGGCCCTGATAGGCATTAGTATGATAGCACTCATTATTCCGGGTATTATCGTGGCGTGCCGCCTGGCGTTTACTTCTTACCTCGTGATGGACAAAGGCCTGGACCCCATCGCGGCGGTAGAGACCAGCTGGAAAATGACCAGCGGACACGGCTGGCGTATCTTTGGGCTGGGGGCCACGGCGGTCTTTATTTTCTTCCTGGGCCTGTTATGCTTTATCGTAGGCATACTGCCCGCCCTGATCTGGATCAAGGCCTCCTTTGCCTCGCTCTACGAAGCCGTCCTGATAGAACGGGGCGAGGCCGACTCGCCCGAACTGCCCGCCGAGGCTCAGCTGTAGGTACCTGGTGGCAGAGGGGTAATGGCTTTGGGCAAAGGGTTCGGGGGTATTTGGGTACTTTTTTGAAAAATACCCAAGTATCCCCGAACCACTAGGATAGGGACTTTCCGGCATCCACCAAGTACCCTTTGCCCCGAACCCCATGCCCCAAAGTACCCATCAATAACCCGGATTTTGTCGAATCCTGGTAGGGTTGATGTCGATCTGGCTCTGCGGAACGGGCCAGATGAGGTTATTGGCACTGAGGGTAGTTTTAATCCCGATGGCGGCGGCTTTGGCTTGCAACACGGGTAGGGCGCGGTCCGTGCGGACGAGGTCGAACCAGCGGTGGCCTTCAAAGGCCAGCTCCACGCGGCGCTCCTGCTCCAGGGCCAGGCGCATGGCCGACTGGCTACTGATAGCCAGCTCACCCAGGCCGGCGCGCGTCCTGATCCGGTTGAGGTAGGGGAGGGCTTCGGCGGTTCGGCCCGTTTCGTTGAGGCATTCGGCGTACATCAGCAGCACGTCGGCGTAACGCAGTACGGGCCAGTTGTCGTCCGAATCGCCGGATACAACAGGCGTGTCCCGGTACTTTTTTACAAAGTAGTAGTCCACCCGGTTGCCCTGTGCGTTGGTGTAGTTGGTGGCCATGGATACGTTTTTACGCACATCGCCGGGTTCGTAGGCTTGCTCTATGTCGGGCGTAGGGCGGTTGTTGCCTCCACCGCCAAACTGCACCACCGCGTTGCCCGAGTTCTCGGGCGCAAAGGAGTTAGCAAATCCGCTGCCTTCACGCGGGACCAACCCTTTCTTGTACTGTACATCAAACAAAGACTCTTTATTGTTTTTGTTGGCGGCATTGAATAGGTCGGCGTAATTGGGCAACAGATCATAGACGCCACTATCGATGACTTCTTTCAACTTGGCGGCGGCTTCGTTGTATTGCTTGTTGGTCAGATATACCTTGCCGAGCAGTCCTTTGGCGGCTCCGCGCGTGGCTCGCCCGATGTCCGCGCTAGGGTAGGTGGCAGGTAGTGCTTGCTCGGCATCAAGCAGATCCTGGATGATCTGCCGGTATACATCCGCGGCGGGTGCCCGTTCGTAGCCGTAGCCTTCGGCAGGGTCGGTGATTTCTTTTAGTACTAAAGGTACATCGCCAAAGACCCGCACCAGGTTGAAGTACATCAGAGCCCGCAGAAACTTCGCTTCTCCGCTAATGCGCGTTTTAAGCGTTTCGTTCATGGGTACCGGGTTGATCCGATCCAGGATGGTGTTGCAACGGTAGATGCCCCGGTAGCCGTCGTTCCAGCGGGCCAAAAGTACCGGATTGGTGGTTCGGATGTAAAATTTATCGAATTCGTCCTGGTCGGTTACGGAGCCCGACAGCACGGGCGTCGTATTGTCAGAAGGGATTTCGCCCAGAATGTAGTAGTTGCCGTACTGCCCTCCCGCCTGTAAACTAGCATATGCGCCATTGATGGCCGTGATCATGTCGGCCTGGGTTCGAAAAAAAGTTACCGTACTGGCGGAAGAAATCGGGGCCAGGTCCAGGAATTCTTCCTGACAGGCCGTGAGGCTCAGGGTAGCCAATAAAGTCAGTATGAATTTATTTTTCATGTTGATTCAGGATTAAAAGGAGAGATTGAGGCCAATGGTGTAGGTACGTGCCAGCGGGTACGAGCCGTAGTCCACGCCACCCGTGAGGGCACCTTCGTAGCCACTCACTTCGGGGTTGAAGCCAAGGTACTTCGTAAACGTAAGCGCATTCTGTACACCGGCGTACACCCGGGCGTTCTGGATTTTTATGCGCTCCGACAAGGCCCGGGGTACCTGGTAGCCCAGCGTAATATTCCGGATTCGGAAGTAGCTGGCGCTTTCGATCCAGCGGCTTGATATGGCGTTGCTATTGCCCGTGGTACGTATGTTGGCCCTAGGTACTACTCCGTTGCCAGGCTGGTCGGGTGAGCGCCAGCGATCCAGGACGGTAGAGAGTTGGTTTTGGTTTCCCTCCAGGTTCTCGATAAAACGACGGCTCAGGTTCAGGATTTGCCCCCCTTGTACTCCCTGCGCCGCAATGCTCAAATCAAACCCTTTGAAGGAAATGGTATTGTTGAAGCCGTAGATAAAATCGGGCTGGTTGTTACCGATGAGGGTTCGGTCGTTGGCGTCGATGACGTTGTCGTTATTAACATCCGCAAATTTTACGTCACCGGGGCGGGCGTCCGCAAAGCGGGGCGAAGCGTCCAGATCGGCCTGATCACGGAAGACGCCAATTTGTTGGTAACCAAAGAAATTGCCCAAGGGCTGCCCAATGACGGTAATGTTGGTTTCGCCTACGCCCGAGCCGCTCCGGATGGCATCACCCGTGGGCCCCAGTGCCAGTACTTTATTGCGGTTGAAGGAAATGTTCAGATCGGTTGTCCAGGCAAATTTTCCTACCGTATTGCGCGTGGTAAGGCCCAGTTCCATTCCTTTGTTTTCGACTTTACCAATATTCTGATTGGCCGACGTAAAACCCGTGATGCTAGGTACTTGTACCGAAAGGAGAAGATCAGACGTAATGCGGGAATAGTAGTCGGCTACCACGAAAATCCGATTTCGAAGCAAACCTAATTCCATACCTATGTCGGTTTGGAGGCTCTTTTCCCAGGTCAGGTTAGGGTTGCCGATTACGTTGGTCGCCAAGCCACTGGCTAGTCCGTTTCCGATCACGTAGTTATCGATACCCAGCGTCCCGATGGCTCCGTAATTGGTGAAGGCGTTGTTTCCGGCCAGCCCCACACTGGCTTTCAGTTTCAATTCAGAGATCGCCGCCACGTTTTTCAGGAAAGCCTCTTCGCTCACGCGCCAGCCCACCGAAGCCGAGGGGAAGATCCCGTAGCGCTGGTTGGCCCCAAAGCGGGAGGAACCATCGGTACGAATGGAAGCATTGAAGAGGTACCTATCGTTGAACGTGTATCCGATCCGCCCAAAATAGGAAGCCAGCGACCATTCTTCTTTGAGCGAAGTACCCCCCGAAATAACCCCGGCGTTGATGGTCCGGACAATGTCATTTGGGAAATTATTAGCCTCCACCCGATTGGATTCCAGCGTATTCTGCTGCGCTTCCATACCGATCAACGCGCTGAAACGGTGCGCGGTGCCTAGCTCGAAGGCGTAGTCGAGGGTGTGGTTGGTGACCCAGTTGATGTTTTGGTTCGTGGCGGAAGCACCCGTGCTAATATTAGGCGGCAGGAGTTGGTTGAGCGGCATGGTAGAAGCCCGGAACTCATTCTGTCGCCAGAAAGTGAGGTCACCGCCCACACTACCACGGTACTTGAGGCTTTTCCAGATGCCTATCTCCACGTAGGTATTGCCCAGCAGGCGCAGCGTATTGACAAAGTTATCGGCTTCGGTGATGTTGGCTACGGGGTTGGTTACACCAGCCCAGTCGTAGGGAGCAGCCACGGATGCCTGTGAGTTATACGTAATGCCGTCAGCCTGATAAATAGGAATGAGAGGTACCTGAGCGAGGGCGGCATTGATCACTCCGTTGTCGGCCCAGTGTCCGGCGGCACGTACCCGGCGGTCCATGGTGTAGCTGGGACTGATGCTCATCCCTACCTTTATGTTGGGGCTGAGCTGGGCGTCCAGGTTAGAGCGGAACGTATAGCGATTGATCCCCGACTCCCGGATGATCCCGTCCTGCTTGAGGTAGTTGCCCGATACCATGTACTGTACCTTGTCGGAGCCACCGGAAGCAGATAGCTGGTAGTTGCTGATGGGTGCTCGCTGAAAGATCAGATCCTGGTAGTTGTAGCTGGTCAGGTTGGCGGGGTCGTCGAAGTTGAGCCACGGAAATTCACCGCGCGGGTAGCGGTAGCGCTGGCCCGCCGGGCGGGCGCTGTTGGGGTCGCTGGCCGACGAGCCGGGTACCCGCTCCAGGTAGGCGTTGTTGGTAGCTTCCTTGCTGAACTCCGCAAATTGCTGGGCGTTGAGCATGTTCATGGTCTTGCTCACCTCCTGAATGCCCGTATAGTAGTCGAAGTTGATGGTACTTTTGCCGGCTTTTCCCCGCTTGGTCGTGATCATCACTACCCCGTTTGCTCCCCGGGAACCAAAAATGGCCGTAGCGGAGGCGTCCTTAAGTACATCTACAGTTTCGATGTCATTGGGGTTGATGAGGTTCAAGCCACTCCCGTTAATCAGATCGCCGGAGTTCAAAGGCTGGCCGTCCACAACGATCAGGGGGCCGTTACCGGCACTGATGGAGCCTAATCCCCGGATTTTGATGGAAGGGCCACTACCCGGAGCGCCCGAAGCCTGCTGGATCAATACTCCCGGCATACGTCCGGCCATGCCCTCGCCGATGTTGGTCACGGGCATATCCTTGATGGTTTGCGTGCTGAGGGAAGCAATGGAGCCGGTCAGGTCTTTGCGGTTTTGGGTGCCATAACCCACTACCACGATTTCACTCAGGGCTTTTACGTCGGCTTTAAGCGAGACATTGATCTGCGAGCGAGTACCTACTACTTCTTCCCAAGACTCATACCCCACAAAGCTAAATACCAGAATGGCTCGGGCGTCGGGTACCGAAAGGGAGTATCGGCCTTCGTTGTCGGTGGTAGTGCCCTGGGTAGTACCTTTTACCAGAATACTTACCCCCGGCAGGCCGTCTCCGTTTTCGTCAGTCACCGTCCCGGAGACCGTCTGATCGGCCGGTAAGGCGTCGTAAATAAAGCTGGGGTTGAAAGTAGGCCGCGTAAGTGAGGCCGAAAGGCGGCTTAGCACTATCTCTTTGCCAATGACCCGGTACTTGATGTTCAGAGGAGTAAGTACTTTTTCCAGCACTACCGAGAGCGGCTCACTGGCTGCCAGTAGGGTTACTCGCTGATCGGCATCCAGGAGCTTGGTTCGGTACGTAAATTTTACACCGGCCAGGCGCTCAATATCGGCCAATACCGTCCGGATTTCCTTGTCGTTGGCTTTTAGGCTTATTTTTTTATTCAATAGCTCCTGAGCCGTGGCGTCCCGTGCCAGCGAAACACTCACAAAAATCACCGCAAAGCAGAGCTGAATCAGCGAGATTCTCATAAGGTAGGCTATTTTCTTTTGGTTTTGTACTGTTTTTTTCATTGTTTAGATGGTTTTTGAGGTTCAACATCGCAAAAACATTCCAGGCACTCCTCGTTAGGAGGAGATTCGTTTGACAAGGACGGCCGTGGAAAAGTACCGGGCCGACGACGCTGCAACGTCGCCGGCCTTTTTTAGGCATTCGTTACTAGTGGTTTAGGGGCATAAGGGTTAGGGTAGTTGGGTTATACATGGTTTTAGCATCCTTTACTACTGATAATAACCTGCGCATCGACTACTTTATAGCTCGCTCCGATGCTTTCACAGATCACTTCCAGTTTATCGAAGAGGGTTTCTACCGCCAGGGTAGTGGTAAGATGGCAGGGCGCCAGGGCCTCCGCATCAAACACCACTTCAATGCCGTATACTTTTTCCAAGGCTTCGAAAATCTCAGCTACGGGGGCGTCTTCAAACGCAAACTTCTCCAGCTCGTGCTGCGAGAGAAGTACCTGTGGGATTTCGATCAAGGTGCGGTTAAAACGCTCTTCATCCCGGAGAAAAAGTACCTGCTGGTTGGGTGACAGGACTAGGCCAGCCGTTTCGGGGTCGGGGGTACGGCTGGATTTATTGGCGTAGACCGATACGCGCCCGGTTTTGACCGATACCCGTACTTCACGCTCTTTTTCGAGGGCCGAAATATGAAAGCTCGTACCCAGTACTTTCGTAACCAGCCCGTGGGAATACACCAGGAAAGGTTTTCCCGCATCTTTGGCTACCTCAAAGAAAGCCGAGCCCGTTAGGAATACTTCCCGATTGGCCCCTTCAAAGGATTTTACGTAGCTCAGGCGGCTGTTTTTTTCCAGAATAACGGTACTTTCATCGGGTAAGCGCAAGGTAAAAGAGCTGGATGTGTTGTTGATTACCTCTTCGAGGGGGTGTTCCTGCGCGGCTAGTTCAACCAGGCCGTGATACGTGGAGGCGCTTTTGGGAAGTTTAGTACCGCTAAGCCACCAGCCAAGCCCTACCAACAGCACCACCGAAGCGGCCGCCGCCCACGGCAGCCAGGTACCTGGAGGCAAAGTACGTCGACGTTCTTCCAGAGAAGAGGCAAGCTGCCGGTCGATGCTATCCCAGATTTCCCGCGCCTCGTCTTGCTGGATGGGAGGCACACTCGCCTCTCCGAGCAAAAGTACCCGTTGGCGGGCTTGCTCGATCGTGGCTTTCTGGTGGGGAAATACCTCCTGGAATTCGTGCCAGAACTGGTCAGACTGCGAATTGGGATGCTTTACCCACTGGATGAAGTACTCGTCGCCCACGAAGTCGGCGGACTCATAAGAAGCGTAGTGTTGATACATGGTCATTTCTATTCTACCCCCCTAAATCGGAAGAGTGCGCCTTTGTACTGTATGAGGGGTCAAAAAAATTACATTTTCTTGAATACCTCCAGTACGCTAGCAACGATTAGCAACAAAATGCCAAAACGATCCCGCAGACGGTGCAGGGCCAGGTGTAGTAGGTTCCGGACGGATTGGTTATTGATCTGCATGAGCTGGGCGATTTCTTCCGGATCGAAATCGTGGTAGTAGCGGAGCTGAATGGCCTCCTGCTGACGCTTGGGAAGGGTGGCGAGCGCCAGCCGGAGCTTATTGAGTTGTTCTTGCTTTGTTTCCTGCAAAATCCATTCGCTCTCAAACGGTAAGTCACTCAGCGTGGGCAGCCGTTCGGCATCCAGGCCCAGGCTGGGGTGCTTGTCGGTGTTGCGGAGGATGCGGTTTCGCAACGAACGGTACAAGTAGAACTTGACGGAATCGGTGTCCGAAAGATTTTGGCGATGATTCCAGAGGTGAAGAAATAAATCCTGAATACTGTCCTTGATGAGCTGCCGATCGTTCGTAATGCGATAGCCATACGATAGCAGCTCCTGAATGTGTGCGTCGTACAGCTTCCCCAAAGCTACCCGGTCGCCCTGCCGAAAAGCCGACCAAAGATCGGTATCAGCGCGGTACCTAAGGGGAAAAGCATTTTTCCGGGTAGATAGAGGCATAGAAGGAATGCGTTTTTACTTAAAAGTAAAGTACAATATTAAAGTATTTAAATTCAAAAAAGATAAAATTCTATTATTTAAACTTCCTGACTAAATGTAAAGCAGGCAGCTAGGTAATGCAGAGGGCATGGGGCTTTGGGCATAGGGTACTTTGGTAAGCCACCAAGTACCCTTGCTCAAAAACGAACAGCGGTGTCCGATTATGAACATTTTTTGTGGGTTTGATTACAAAATAAAAAATTGATAATCATGGAATTAACCCTTTGGGAGAGCCACTGGTATTGTATTTGTAAGCATCTGATCAGTACCGCCTTATCTCTCATTTTTCCCCATATTTACCCTATGAGCCACATTGCTATACCCATCCCGCCGCTGCAAGGCAAACAGGATATTCAGGTGGAGGTGACCATCAACGGCCTGAAGCAGCAGCTCTACTACCGCGTCGAGGTGTTTTACTGGGACGACTGCGCCAATCCCACGGCCCACCGCGCCGACTGCATCAGCGAAATGCTGGCGCACCACGACCCGGAGTGGACGGTCTACTACATTGGCGCACCTACCGATGAGTTTGTGCCTATTACGTTTGTTAAGAAAGAGAGCCGACGGTTGTTGAAGGGCGCTACGGCCTAATGTTAAATTTTTCCGAATGTTACCAAATGGTTAAGGTAACGGAAATTTTTCCGGCGACGTTTACGTTTTTCTGTACCCCCAGGAAAACGTAAACGCCCGGATACTTTGAAAAATCTTGACTTTTTAGCCAACGCCCCGCTTGCTCAGCCACCGGCTCCCGGCTTTGCACCGGAAGAGGCATTTACCAAAGCCGACTTCGGACAAACGTTCCGTTGGGGAACGGCCACGGCCGCATTCCAGGTAGAAGGAGCCGTCCGCGAAGACGGCCGGGGACCTTCCATCTGGGATACCTTCACCCACACGCGGGGGAAAATAAAACAGAACCACCACGCCGACCTGGCCTGCGATTTTTACCACCGCTATGCGTCGGATCTAGAGCTGCTTCGTTCCCTGAACTTCAACCAATTCCGGTTTTCCATTTCCTGGTCGCGCGTGCTGCCCGCGGGTAGGGGGGCGGTGAATCAGGCTGGGCTGGACTACTACCACCGCGTCATTGATACCTGCCTGGAGCTGGGCATCGAGCCCTGGATCACGCTTTACCACTGGGATTTGCCCCAGGCGCTGCAAAACCTCGGCGGCTGGAAAAACCGCGACGTCGTCGGCTGGTTCGCAGACTACGTGGCGCTCTGCACCCAGGCCTTTGGCGATAAAGTAAAAAACTGGATCATCCTGAACGAGCCCATGGCCGTAGCGGCGCTGGGGCACGTCACCGGCCTGCACGCGCCCGGCCAGCGGGGGCTGTACCACTTCTTGCCGGTGGTGCACCACCTGGCGCTTTGCCAGGCCGAGGGCGGGCGGGTCGTCCGGCAAAACGTACCCGACGCCTACGTGGGTACTACCTTCTCCTGCTCGCAGGTGGAGCCTTACACGCTTCGCTACAAAGACCTCCAGGCCGCCCGCCGCGCCGACGCCCTGCTCAACCGCCTCTTCATCGAGCCCAGCCTGGGCCTGGGCTATCCGACCGACGCCTTCCCGTACCTGACCCAAATCGAGAAGTACCTGCGGCCCGGTGACGACGAGCGGCTGGCGTTCGACTTCGATTTTGTGGGCCTGCAAAACTACTTCCGGGTGGTAGTGAAGCACTCGTACTTAACGCCGGGTCTCTGGGCGCGCGAAGTACCTGCCCGCGAGCGCCAGGTACCCCTCACCGACATGGGCTGGGAGGTAGCCCCCGACGGCCTGTACCACATCCTGAAGCAGTTTGGCAAGTACCCCGGTGTGCGCGAGATCATCGTTTCTGAAAATGGCGCGGCTTTTGCTGATGAGGTACAAAACGGACGCGTTCATGATGGTCAGCGCATCGACTTCTTCCAGAAGTACCTGGCGAGTGTGCTCAGAGCCAAGCGCGAAGGCGTGAACGTAGGCGGGTACCTGGTATGGTCTTTTCTGGATAACTTCGAGTGGGCCGAAGGCTACCGTCCGCGCTTCGGGCTGGTGTACGTAGACTACCCCACGCAGCAGCGCATCGTGAAGGATTCGGGCTACTGGTTTGCCGATTTTTTAAAAGAATAAAAAGGGCTTTCCAACCTTTTTTCGTCCGGCTGAATCTTAAGAAAAAGAACGTAAACTCAGAAACATGAAACGATGGAGTAGCCTGTTGGTATTACTGGCTTTTTCAAATTGTGAACCCCGGCAAGTACCTAAAAACTGCCAGGAAAAGCCGCGCGACGAACGTGGCTGCTACGCCCTGTACGATCCCGTCTGCGGCTGCAACGGCAAAACGTATTCGAACAGCTGCGAGGCGCTGGCCGTGGGCATTACGGATTTTTCTAAGGGTGCCTGCCGCGAAAACTAAACGATCCTAAAACCTATTTTTAAACAACCAACGCCATGCGAAGTACCTTTTTCCTCCTTAGTCTCGTGCTGGGTTACATCGGTTGTCAGGACGAACCCTCCACGAAGTTGGAACAAACCGTTATCGAGGCCGATGCCCAGGTCGTCAATACCCTGGCTGCCGACGGCTGCTCGTGGCATTTTGAACTCAAACAGGCCGATTCGACGCTCTTCTACGCCGCTACGGCCAGCTCGGCCGCCAAAATAAAAGCTGCGGTGCCCGCCTACGGTACCGACGACGCCTACAGTTTCACGCCCGTGCGCCTCAAGTACCGCACTACCGCCAATAAGCAGCAGGTGGTTTGCGGCTGGGGCAACAAGGCCGAATTTACCGAAATCGAAATCCTGGAAATACAACGCAAGTAGGTACTTGCTTCCTGCTCTTTCAACACTACGTACACACTACGCTAGCCGTCCGGTACCTTCCAAAACCGGACGGCTATTGTTCATATCCGGACAATAAAGTACTTTCTTGGTTTGGTTAATTTATTGATTATCAATAGACAGTGTTGTGTGGCATAACAATTTTTACTAAATTGGCTAAGCAAGAAGCAACTAGTACGATCTATTATTCATCTCTATTATAAACTAACCAAGCAAACCATGAAAAAGAAACTTTTCCTATCCCTGCTGTGGGCTTTGGTCGTGACGGCCAGCGTCTACGCCCAGTCCGACAGTCCTTACCTCACCAAAACGTTTTCGGGCCGCTCGTTGAGCAACCTGCGCGTGGAGACATCCGGCGGCTCAATCGCCGTTGTGGGTGACCAGAGCAGCGGCGTGAAAGTGGAGATGTACATTCATCCCAACAACTGGAACGGCAAAAGTACCCTCAGCAAAGAAGAGATTGAAGAGCGCCTGGAAGACTACATCATTACGATCCGGGAAGAGGGAAATACCGTAGTGGCCCGCGCGGAGCGCAAAAATAAAATGAACAACGACTGGAAGCGGAGCCTGTCCATCGGCTTTAAAGTATATACGCCCCGTACCTTCGCCACCGACCTCCGCACCAGCGGCGGGAGCATCCGGATTGCCTCATTGACCGGCGAGCAGCACTTTACCACCAGCGGCGGCAGCATCAAAGCCAACGACCTGAGCGGCAACATCAAAGGACGTACCTCGGGCGGTAGCATCGAGGTAGCCAATTGTACCCAATACATCGACCTGGCTACGAGCGGCGGGAGCATCAAAGCCAACGAGCTGGAAGGGCAAATTTCGCTAAAAACCTCCGGTGGTAGCATCGCACTGACGTCCCTGAACGGTGATATTGTGGCTACCACCAGCGGCGGCGGTATCCGGGCCGATGGCATCCAGGGTGCCCTTAACACCAGCACGTCGGGTGGTTCTATCCGAATGAGTAACCTGGCCGCCAGCGTCAAAGCCCGCACCAGCGCGGGCAGCATCGAGGCCGACTTCGACCGCCTGGGCGAGTACGTGTCGCTAAGTACCTCGGCGGGTAGCGTGCGCGTAAACATGCCCCTCAACAAAGGCCTCGACCTGGACCTGCGCGGCAACAAGGTGTCGATCCCGCTGAAAAACTTCGACGGCCGCGCCGACAAAGACCGCGTGCAGGGCAGCATGAACGGCGGCGGTATCCCCGTTACGCTCTCGGCCAGCAGCGGCAGTGTGTATGTGAACTAACAACAGGCAGATACACCCATGCATCGTTGGCGAAGTACCCTTAGCGGGGTACTTCGCTTTTTTTTGGGATGCTCCGTTGATTTTTATGAGGTACCTTTGAAGATCAAACTCAACACTACGGTCCGGCGCGTTCGGCTCTGAACAGCGCTGTCCGAAAACGGACAGTATTTAAAGGGTGCTTGTAGGTAGTGTATTGGTAATCAGTGTGCTTAAAAGGATGGCATGGCTTTTTCATTCGTAAGGCCCAAGTACCTTTTTTGCCTAAGCGACCAACCCCCATGATCCGAAACTACCTTACCATTGCCTGGCGAAACCTGCTTCGCAACCAGGCTTACGCCTTACTCAACGTGGTGGGCCTCTCCCTGGGCCTGGCCTGCGGTCTGCTGGTATTCTGGTTTATTCGTTTTCAAACGACCCACGACGCCCACCATGCCCAGCTCGACCGCATCTACCAGATTACCACCGAGTTTCATTTCGACGGCGTGTCGCACAGCCGGGGGGTACCTACACCCATGTGGCAGGCCGTCCGGACGGAGATACCCGAGCTAACCACGAGCATGTGCATCGACAACCGGAACGCCCTGCTCGCTACGCTCGACAACGCCGGTAAGCCCCAGAAGAAGTTTAAGGAAAAAGGCAAAAAAGGGGCTTACGTACAGCCGGAGTACTTCTCTATTTTTGACTACCAATGGCTGTCGAGCGCACCCCAAAAAGCCCTCGGCCGCCCCAATGCCATCGTGCTGAGTGAGGCGATGGCCCAGAGGTACTTTGGCACAACCAACCCGCTGGGGCGGATCATCCGGCTGGACAACCAGCTGGACCTGGAAGTGACGGGCATCGTGAACAACCCGCCCGAAGGCACGGACCTACCCTACGAGTTTTTTGTGTCGTTTGCTACGCTCACGGCCCATCCTGAGTTTCGCTACGGCGGGTCCGGAATTGATCATTGGGGCGGGGTAAACTCCAATACCTACTGCTTTGTGCTACTGCCCGAAAACGCCGACCTGCCACACTACGAAAAGCAGCTGGCGGCGATCAATAAAAAGTACCACGGCGATGGCCACAAAAGCTACGCGCATCCGCTGGTACCTTACCAAGAAATGCACCACTCGGAGATCTACTACGGGGCCATGCCCATGAAGTGGATCTACATCATGGCGGCCATCGGGGTTTTTCTGATCGTGACGGCCTGCTTCAACTTCATCAACATGGCCACGGCCCAGGCGCTGCGCCGCTCCAAAGAGGTAGGGGTGCGGAAGTCGGTAGGGGGTACCCGCGGGCAGGTGTTCATTCAGTTTATGGTCGAGACGGCCCTCATCACGCTGGTGGCGCTGGTGCTGGGTGTGGCGCTGGCGGCCTACGCCTTGCCGCACTTTGATACCTGGCTCGAAGAGGCCGGAGGCTGGCCCAAGTCCATTCGCTGGGACGATACCCTACTCTGGGGGTACCTGATCGCCTTGTTTGGGGTCGTGGTGTTGCTGGCGGGGTCGTATCCGGGCCTGATCCTGGCGGGGTTTCGGCCGGTACTGGCGCTCAAGGGGGGCGTTACGGCCCGGCAGATCGGCGGGATGTCCATCCGGCGGGTACTTATTGGGTTTCAGTTTATGCTGATTCAGCTCCTGGTGATTGGTACCATCGTGGTCAATAATCAGGTCGACTACATGCTCAGCCGCTCGGTGGGGTACAACACCCAGGGACTGGTGCAGATCCCCGTGCCGGAGCCCGGCAAAATCAACCAAAGTACCTTCCGCGAGCGGCTGCTGACCATTCCGGGCGTGGCCAATGCGTCGTTTTGCCTGTTTCTGCCCACGACGCAGTCCAACAACACCAGCAACTTCCGCTTCGATACCCGCCAGGAAGACGAGGTGTGGCAGATGAACACCAAAAACGCCGATGACCACTACATCGAGACCTTCGGCCTGGAGCTGGTGGCGGGGCAGAATATTCCGCCCAGCGATACCATCCGGGGGTACCTCATCAACGAGAAAGTGGTAGAACGGCTGGGACTGAAAAGCCCGCAGGAGGCCGTCGGTAAAAACCTGCGCGTGTGGGGGGTGGATGCGCCCATCTACGGGGTACTTAAAAACTGGAACAACACCTCCTTCCAAAGCGGCATTGACCCCGTGGCGATCTTTACCATGAAAGACATTCATTACAGCTGCGGCGTTAAACTAAGTACCTCCAACATGCACCAAACGCTGGGGGCGGTCGAAAAGCTCTGGAACGAGTACTTCCCCGACTACCTCTACGAGCAGTCATTTATGGACGAAGAGATAGCCCGGAGCTACATTCTGGAGAACATCATGCTGAAGCTCATCCGGGTGTTTTCGGGCTTGGCTATTTTCATTGGCTGCCTGGGCTTGTACGGGCTCATCAAGTTCATGGCTTCGCAAAAAACCAAGGAAATTGGGGTGCGCAAGGTACTTGGAGCCAGTATAGGCAATATTCTGGGGCTGTTCGGAAAAGAAATTGCGGTGCTGATTGCAATCGCTTTTTTGGTGGCGGGACCGCTGGGCTGGTACTTCATGAACCAATGGCTCCAGGACTACGAGTACCGCATCCCCATCAACGCGGGCATTCTGCTGCTGGCCATCGGCCTCACGTTCGTCGTGGCGGGTCTTACGGCCAGCTACGAGTCATTGAAAGCCGCCCTCACCAACCCCACCAAAGCGCTGCGGAGTGAGTAGCAGAGGGTACTTTGTGGCAGAGGGTTCGGGACGGCCCGCCGCGCGGCATAGAGCAGTGGGCATGGGGCAGAGGGTACTTTTGAGAAGTACCTTGCCAAACTATGATTCTTCTCTTCGAGGGAGCAAGAGTCGGGTAACTGCAATGGAATTATGCAAAGCTAAAGTACCCTATGCCCACTGCCCCATGCCCTTTACCCTAAGCAAAAAATACTTTAACAGCAATACACGATGCTCAGAAACTACCTCAAAATTGCCGTCCGGAGCCTGTTGGCCAACAAGCTTTTCAGTACTCTGAACATCGTGGGGCTGACGGTGGGCCTGGCGGTGAGTTCCTTCATTGCCATGTACGTATGGCACGAGCTGCACTACGACCGCTTCCAGCCGCTGGCAAACCAGATGTACCGGATCATTTCGTTGTCGGACTACGGGGGCGAGGAGGTGCGGTTTGCTTCTCTTCACGAGTCGTTTGGGCCCGAGGTGCAGAAGCAGGTACCGGAGGTACTTGAGGTCATGCGCTACAACGGCGGGATGCTGGGTGTGCTGTTGCAAACCGACGAAAACCACCGTTTCAAGGAAGAGAAAATTGGCTTCGCCGACGCCCCCGCACTGGCACTGATGGGCGGCCAAATGCGCTACGGAAACCTCCAGACGGCCCTGGCCGAGCCGGGACAGATCGTGCTGACGCGCCCGCTGGCCGAGAAGTACTTCGGGCCTCAGAACCCCCTGGGCCAGGTACTTACTTTTGACAAACACTACCCGCTGACGGTCTCCGGGGTACTGGAGGACCTACCCACCAACTCCGTCTTTCAGTTCAACGCGCTGGTTTCCCTGAGCTCGATGCCGAGCCTGGGCCCCAACCGGAAGGGTATTTACGAGAGCGCCGGTTTTCTGGAAACCTTCGTGGTACTTCGGCCCGGCGCCGACCCCGAAGCGGTGGCGAAGAAGATTACAGCCGTGAAAGCCGGGATTAAGTTTGCGAGCGTGAAAGACAAGAATTTTCTGGAGCCGCTGTCTTCTTTGCACCTGGGAAATAAGGCGGGCAACCGCCAGACGCTCTATGTCTTTTTGGCCGTGGCGCTGCTGGTACTTTCACTGGCCATTATCAACTACCTAAGCCTCACCACCGCCCGGGCCACCAAGCGGGCGCGGGAGGTAGGCGTGCGCAAGGCGGTAGGGAGTCAGCGCCGGGAGCTGATCGGCCAGTTTTTTACCGAATCTTTCCTCACCACTACCCTGGCATTTGTGCTCTCTTTGGTGCTGCTTCAGCTGCTATTTCCCTGGGCGAGCCGTGTGTTTGATCTACGCATGGACCAGCAGGTACTTCGGCAGGGGATGTACTGGGGACTTTTGCTGGGGCTGTGGCTGGTATGCTCGCTGCTGGCGGGGGCGTATCCGGCCCTGCTGCTGTCCAACTTCCAGCCGCAGGATGTGCTCAAAGGTACCTTGAGTACGGGCCGCTCGGGGAGTGTGGTGCGGCGGGTATTCACCACCCTGCAATTTACCGCGGCGGTGGGGCTGCTGATTTGCTGCGCGGTGCTGGCCGCGCAGATGCGCTACCTACATACCACCAACCTGGGGATCGACCGCGCCCAGGTAGTGGCCGTGAACATCGACGAGGGGATGAGCGCCCAATTCCCGGTACTGCGCGACGAGCTGCGGCAGTGGGCGGGTGCCGAAAACGTGGCGGTGAGCCAGGCGGCGCTTTTTACGCCTTATATCTCCACCTATTTTCTCAAAACCGACAAGACCCAGAAAGACTTGATGGTGAAGGTAATGAGCGTAGACGAAAATTTTATCAAGATGATGGGCGTGCAGTGGAAAGTGGCGCCCGAAGGCTGGGGACAAAAGCCGCTCACGCGTGAGCTATCCGTTTACAACGAAACGGTACTGAAAGAAGCCGGTATACCAACGTACGATCCAGCCCAGCCGGAAAAGCCCTTTAAAAGTATGGAGATCGACGGCGTCTTTGCCGATTTCAACGTGGGTAGTTTGCACGCGGCCACGGACCCCATGATGCTGAGCGTGCTGGCCGATACCAGCCGTGCTTTGTATCGTGAAGGTACCTACCTGCTCGTGCGGCTCAACGCCCGTACCGAAGTACCCAAGGCACTCGCCGAGCTGAAAGCCATCTACGACCGCCACCAGCCGCAGGTACCTTTCGACTACTACTTCCTCGACGATGCCTACCACAAGCTCTACGCCAAGGAAGAACGCCTGGCGCGGCTCTTCAACGGCTTCGCGGGGCTCACCATCCTGGTGGCGTGCCTGGGGCTGCTGGGCCTGATCACCTTTGCTGTGGAGACGCGCGCCAAGGAGATTGGCATCCGGAAGGTACTGGGGGCTAGCGTGGAGAGCATCGTGCTGTTGCTGTCGCGAGACTTCATGAAGCTACTGCTCGTGGCCATCGTGCTGGCGAGTCCGCTGGCGTACTACTTCATGGAAAAATGGCTGCAAAACTTCGCCTACCGGATCGACATCGCCTGGTGGATGCTGGCGGGCGCGGCGGGCGTCACGGTCATGCTGGCACTGCTGACCGTGAGCGTTCAAAGCATCCGGGCCGCGCTCATGAACCCGGTGAAGAGCCTGCGGAGCGAGTAACGACTAAGCGCAGAGGCCCTTCAGGGTACTTTGTGAATGCCTGAATCGCGTTGAGCACCGTTACGTCCTGAGCAAAGTACCCCCTAACATATTCTAAAAGGAATGATCACGAATTACCTTAAAATCGCGTCCAGGAATCTGTTGAATTCCGGCCTTTTTACCACCTTGAACATTGTTGGTCTGACGAGTGGTATGGTGGCGGCAGTATTTATTTTAGTGTGGGTTCAGAACGAACTGAGCTTTGATACCTACCATAAAAAAGCCGAGCAAATCAACCGCATCGTAACCCACCTCCAGGTCAGCAAAGAGGAGACCTGGCACTGGTCTAGCACGCCCCTGGTACTGGCTGCGGAGTTAAAAAAACTACCGGAAGTGGAATCGGTAGTGCGGAAAAACATTGTGGGGACGTTGCCCATCAAGATCGAAGACAGGAAGCTTACCGGCGAAAACGCGGTGTATGTGGACTCGAATTGGTTTGAGGTGTTTGATTATCACTTTGTGGAAGGCTCGGCGGCGCAGTTTGCTTCCGAAATAAGAAACGTAGCCCTCACGGAGTCCAAAGCAAGGCAGCTATTTGGGAAATCCCAGGCCGCCGGGAAAATCATCAGAATCGATACGCTGGACTATACCGTTTCGGGCGTTTTCAAAGACAATCCCGCAAACTCCAGCTTTCAATACGACTTTATAGTGCCGCTGGCGGCTTTTTGGTCTAATCCAAAAAACTTTCAAAACGACAACAACTGGCATCAATTCAATTATGAAACCTTTGTTGTTTTGAGGAAAGATGCCAACCGGCAAAAAGTGGGGCAAAAGCTTACGGCCATCATTTCCAAACTTAAAAAAGACGAGGCGGGCAATGCTTCCACGGACACGGTGCTGGAAGTGGAACCGCTGGCGAATATTCATTTTAATAACCAGATTCAAGGGGACAGCCAGGATAAAGGCCACCGCCGGACCATCTACATTTTCATGGGCTTGGCGCTGGTGATTTTGCTGGTTGCTTGCAGCAACTACGTGAATCTGACGACGGCGCGGGCCAGCATCAGGTCCAAAGAGGTAGGGGTGAAAAAGCTATTGGGGGCCAATCACGCGCATCTTTTCGGCCAGTTTATGACCGAGTCCGTACTGACGTGCCTCACGGCTTTGGGCCTTTCGCTGTGCTTGGTCTTTACCCTGCTACCAGCCTTCAATGCCCTGACGGGAAAGGAATTCGTGCTGTCTCTTTCCAATGCATCTCTGTGGTATGTACTGCTCGGAACTACGCTGGCGGCCATTCTGCTCACGGGCGTGTACCCTTCTTTGTTGCTGTCTTCGTTTAAACCCTTTGAGACTTTAAGAGGAAACAACGTGCTTGGCTCTACCAACGCCGGTTTTCGAAAAGGGCTGGTCGTGCTGCAATTTACCGTGACGGTTGTTTTTTTACTGGCTACGCTGGTAGTGTACCAGCAAATGAAATTTATTCGGGAAAAAGAGCTCGGCTATGACCGTGCGCACACCTTT
Organism: Rhabdobacter roseus; assembly: GCF_014202275.1. Classification (GTDB taxonomy): domain Bacteria; phylum Bacteroidota; class Bacteroidia; order Cytophagales; family Spirosomataceae; genus Rhabdobacter; species Rhabdobacter roseus. The sequence goes on from NZ_JACHGF010000006.1 coordinate 156,094, forward strand.
ACCTTTCGGCTCCCCTGGGCCATGAAGCCCAAAATAGAAGCGTCGACGGTCAAGGACCGGCTGCTACACCAGTCGACTATTGCCGATGTTACGGTAGCGAGTCAGAGCATCGTTCAGATTGGCAGCAGTACCAGCGGTTCTTACGATTGGGATGGCCGCCCCGAAGACTTTAATCCCACTTTTTCCCACATAGCCGTCGAGGACAATTTTCAGACCATGTTTGATTTGAAAATGGCAGAAGGCCGCTGGTTTGCCGCCAACAGCCCCGCGGATAAAGACAACGTGGTATTGAATGAAACGGCCGTTAAAAAGCTAAATTTACCGAAACCCATCATTGGCCAACGGTTTGACTTCCAGGGCCGGAAGGGCGTAGTGATTGGCGTTGTTCGGGACTTCCACTTTAAGAGCCTTCGGGAAAAGATCGAGCCCTTGATCCTGTTTAACGATACCTCCTGGAGCTACGGAGTTTATGTCAAGGCCCAGCCGGGGAAAGAAGCACAGGCGATTCGGGCGGTAGAAAAAATGTGGGATGAGCTGATTCCCTTGTATCCGTTGGAATATAAATTCCTGGACGACACCTTCGACCGGCTTTACAAAAGCGACCAGCGTACAGCTACCTTGTTCAACACCTTCACGATCATAGCGGTCCTTATTTCCTGCCTGGGTTTGTTCGGTCTGGCCACGTTCACCGCCGAAAGACGCATCAAAGAAATAGGGATACGCAAAGTACTGGGCGCTTCGGTGGCCGCCATCGTTTCGTTGCTCGCGACCGACTTCGTTCTTCTGGTGTTGATTTCCATCGTAGTAGCTACGCCCATTGGTTACTATTTTATGAGCCAATGGCTGGAAGGCTTTGAGTACAGGATACACCTGCACTGGCTCCTATTTGCCGCGGCCGGAGCCAGCACCATTTTTATTGCCATCCTGACCATCAGTTACCAAAGCATCCGGGCTGCCCTCATGAACCCGGTGAAGAGCCTGCGGAGCGAGTGAGTGGCGAGGAGCAGAGGGCAAAGGGTAGTTTAGAGTTAATAGTGTAAAGTACCCCATACCCTTTTCCCCACACCATTACCCTTTGCCCCAGGCCCAACCCCCTCTGCCAAAAAATAACCATAACCACTACAAGCCATGATTAAAAACTATGTCAAGATTGCCCTCCGAAATTTGAAACGACACCGCGCGTATACGTTCATCAACGTCGTTGGGTTGGCAATGGGCATTGCCTGTGCCATTTTGATCTTCACGCTGGTCAAGTACCACCTCAGCTTCGATACCTTTCACGCGGATTCAGATCGGATCTTTCGCGTGATTACGGAGTTCCATAGCGAAGAAGTGAGCCTGAGCGGAGGCGTGCCGGGGCCTTTGGGCAAGGCTTTTCGTAACGACTATTCCTTCGCCGAAAAAGTAGCCCGCGTGGTTGCCTACGATGACCAGCTCCTGTCGTTGCCCCTGTCGCGCGACAACAAGAAGTTTCAGGAGGAGCAAGGCGTAGCCTATGCCGATCCGGAGTTTTTTGAAATCATGGACTTTCCCCTGGTACAGGGCGATAAAAAGACCGCTTTGAAGGAGCCCAACACGGCAATTATTACGCAAAGCGTCGCCACGAGGTACTTTGGCCGCGAAAATCCCATTGATCAGACCATCCGGCTCGACAACCGGTTTGATTTTAAAGTGACGGGGGTACTTAAGGACCTGCCTGCCACCACCGATCGCCGTCAGGAGATCTACCTGTCGTATGCGAACCTGAAAGATCAGAACGCCTGGCTGGCCGGTGACGATAGCTGGGGCGGGGTATTTAGTAGTATGAACTGCTTTGTATTGCTCAAGCCGGGCGTCACGCAGGCCACGGTGGAGAAAGCGTTGCCGTCTATGTCTAAAAAATACTACGATGCCGAAGGTGCCAAGGTGTTTCAGTTTAAACTACAGCCCATTGCCGACATCCACTTCAATCCTGAACTGGGAGGCTACGTAGAAAAGAAAAACCTATGGGCACTGGCGCTGGTGGGGCTATTCCTGGTCATTACGGCCTGCGTGAATTTCGTAAACCTGGCTACGGCGCAGGCCCTGAATCGGGCCAAAGAAATAGGCGTACGTAAAGTACTGGGCGGCTTGCGGGCGCAGCTTTTCTGGCAGTTTATCGCCGAAACCGCCCTGATCACGCTTTTTGCGCTGGTGGTGGCCTTTGGTCTGGCGTTAGTAGCTTTGCCATCGGTCAATCAGCTCTTTGAATCCCAGCTGTCGATAAACCTCTTCCAAGACGCCTGGCTGCTGGCTTTTGTGTCGGTATTGCTGGTGGTGGTGGTATTTTTCTCGGGCTCTTATCCCGGCTTGATCCTCGCGGGTTTTCAGCCCATGCAGGCCTTGAAGGGAAAATTAGCCCAAAAGAATGTCGGAGGCTTTACCTTAAGGCGCGGGCTGGTCATTACTCAGTTTGCCATTTCGCAGGTATTGATCATCGGTACCATTGTGATAACGGACCAAATGCGCTTTTCCAAAGAGTCCGATCTGGGCTTTGATAAAGATGCGGTGGTGATGCTGCCCGTACCCGTCCGCGACCAGGCCAAGCTAAGTACCCTAAAAAGCCGCGTAGAACAAATAGCGGGCGTCAACGAAAGCTCCTTTTGCTTTCAGGCCCCGGCGTCCACGTCCAACATGAACACCGGCCTGCGCTACGATACCCGCACCGAAGACGAGGTGTTTTCGATCAACATGAAAGTAGCCGATGCGGAGTACTTGTCTACCTTTAATTTACAACTGGTGGCTGGCCGTAACGTGCTGCCGTCGGATACCGTGCGTGAATTTGTGGTTAACGAAACGCTGGTCAAAAAACTGGGGTTGAAGTCGGCGGAGGAAATAATAGGGAAGCGGCTTAGCGTCAACGGAGGTACCATGACGGCCCCCATCGTGGGGGTAGTCAAAGACTTTTACAACTATTCCTTCCGCACCGACATCAGCCCGATCTGTATCATGTCTGACCTGAACCGATACCAGAACTACGGCGTAAAAATTAACCTGGATAACGTCAAGCCCACGCTGACGGCCATTGAAAAAATATGGAGCGAAACCTTTCCCGAGTTTGTGTACAAGCAGGAGTTTCTGGACGAACGCATCGCTAAGTTTTACGAGCTGGATGCCATCATGTTGCAGCTTATTCAGTTCTTCGCCGGGGTAGCTATTTTTATTTGTTGCCTGGGACTGTACGGGCTCATCTCCTTCATGGCCGCCCAGAAGACCAAAGAAATTGGCATCCGGAAGGTACTTGGAGCCAGCGTAGAAAACATCCTGTGGCTGTTCGGAAAAGAATTTGTGCGGCTGGTGGTTCTGGCTTTTGTCGTGGCCGCGCCGCTGGCGTGGTGGGTCATGAATAAATGGCTCGCCGAGTTTAAATACAAAATTGAAATAGGAGCCGACATCTTTGTCCTGGCCATTGGTACCACGCTCCTCATCGCTGCCATCACGGTGGGGTACCGCTCCATTTCCGCCGCCCTCATGAACCCGGTGAAGAGCCTGCGAAGCGAGTGAGTGGCAGGGGGCAGAGGGCGTTGGGTACTTTTCTCAAAGTACCCCCTGGAAGAGCTCCCTTTCTCCGCGGGAGAAAGGGCGGGGGGATAGAGGCAATTCCATTGGGGTATGATAAAAACGATTAAAACTCATGATCCGAAACTACCTTAAAATCGCCTGGCGGAACTTGATTCGTAACAAGATGTATAGCTTTATCAATGTGGTAGGGCTGGCCTTGGGGATTACGGCCTTTCTGCTCATCCTGGAATACATCAGCTTCGAGCGGAGCTATGACCAGTTTCACGCCCAACTGCCGCACATGGTACGGCTGCTCAATGAAGACGTAAAAGGGCAGAATTGGCCGGAGATAGAGCCGGGCTGGGCGCCGCGTATCAAGGAGCGTTTTCCGGAAGTAAAGGATTACTGTCGCTTTGAGTACGGCGTATCTAAGGGCGTCGTTAAAACCGCGGGCGGTCGTGAGGAGCCATTCCGGGAGAAAAGTATTGGGTTTGTAGAGGAAAACTTCTTCGAGTTTTTCAGCTTCCCGCTGCGGGTAGGACAGCCCCAGGCGTTGGCCGAGCCAAACGTGGCGTTCCTGTCGGGGTCGGTGGCGCGGAAGTACTTCGGTGCGAAGGACCCGCTGGGGCAGGTACTTACGTTATCCAACCAGTTTGGCACGGCTCCCTTTAGGGTAGAAGGAATTTACGAAGACATGCCCCTGAATTCCGACATCCGGTACGACATGGTGTTCTCGCTGGCTACGATGAAAAGCAAAAGCTACCTCGAAGGCAATGGCTGGGCTACCCTGGACAACCTGGACTCGCAGTATATCAATACCTTTTTCCTCCTGCATGAAGGGGTAGACCTCGGCGCTTTTGAGAAAAAACTGAATACATTACGAACTGAGCTAGGGCCGGAGAAAGACGGCGTGAAATTCCGGCTGCAGCCCTTCAGATATACCCACCTGGCCGAATCCCTCTCGGCCACCCTGCATACCACGGGGAACTTAAAATACGTATACATGCTGGGGCTGATTGCCCTCCTGATCATTCTGATTGCCTGGTTCAACTACGTCAACCTCTCTACCGCCCACGCGCTGAGGCGAGCCGGCGAGGTAGGGGTACGTAAGGTCATCGGAGCCACACAGCGAATGCTGATGGGGCAGTTTCTGGGCGAATCGCTGCTGGTAACGGTACTGGCGTTAGGGGTGGCTTTTCTGTTGATTCAGGTTTTGCAACCCTTCTTTAATACGCTGGTTGGGAAAGAGCTGTCGCTGGGTGTGCTCGGCTATACTACCACCTGGGCCGTGGGGTTGGCGATACTAGTAGTAGGCTCGCTGGGGGCCGGAGCCTTCACGGCCTTTCGCCTGTCGGGCTTCAATCCGATGCAGGCGCTGAAGGGCAGGTTGAGCGGCTCTACGGGTGGTATCCTGTTACGGAAGTCGCTGGTGGTGGTGCAGTTTACGATTTCTATCGTGCTGGTACTGGCCACGCTGGTTATCTATAGCCAGCTCCGGTACATGAAAAACAAAAATCTGGGCATTGATACCGAGCGGTTGCTGGTGGTCAAGGGGCCCGACGTGGGGAAAGACAGCAGTTACGCCAACCGAAAAACCGGATTCATCAACGATATAACGCAGCAAGGCTTCATCAGCGATTATTGCGTGTCGGGCAGCGTGCCCAGTAGCTGGTTCAATTTTGCTACGTCGGGCTTCACAAAACCCAGTCCCCGCCCCGGCGACGAGCACAAAAGCTACTCTTTCGCCATCATTGATAACCGCTACCTGGGTACCTACGGCATGACGTTGAAGGCGGGCCGGAACTTTACGTCCGAGGAATGCAATGTCTCCTGGAACCAGAACAGCAAGGTAATGATGAACGAAAGTGCCATCCGGCAGTTGGGTTTCGTGACGCCCGAGGAGGCCATTCGCACCCGCATTATGTGGGACGAACGCCCGCTAGAAATTATCGGAGTGATACAAGACTACCACCACACGGGGGTACAGCGCGCCATTGATCCCATTATTTTTTATCCACAAAACAACAATAACTACTACACGCTACGGCTTACTTCCGGCCCCTTGCCCGAGAAAATCGCGGCCGTAGAGCGGCTTTACAAGGGTATTTTTCCGGGGAATCCGTTCGAATATTTTTTCGTAGATGAAAATTTTAACAAACAGTATCTCTCCGAGCAGGAGTATGGCCAGTTGTTTACTACGGCTTCGCTCTGGGCTATCCTGATTGGCTGCATGGGCTTGTTTGGTCTGGTGGCCTTTACGGTAGAGCAGCGTACCCAAGAGATTGGCATTCGAAAGGTACTTGGCGCCAGTGTGGGGAGTATCGTGGCGCTGCTCTCGAAAGACTTCCTGTTGTTGGTACTGATTGCTATCGCGGTAGCTTCGCCCATTGCCTGGTACCTGATGGAGCAGTGGCTACAGAATTTTGCCAATCGCATCGACCTCGAATGGTGGATTTTTGCACTGGCGGCATTACTGGCCATCACCATCGCTCTGCTGACGGTCGGATACCAGTCGGTACGCGCCGCCCTCATGAACCCGGTCAAGAGCCTGCGGAGCGAATGAGTGGCAGGGAGCAGAGGGCATGGGGCGACCCGCGTAGGGCGTGGGGCAGAGGGCATAGGGTAGTTTAACAAAGCCTCAATGGAATTGCCTCTATCCCCCCGCCCTTTCTCCGGCGGCGAAAGGGAGCTTGGGATGGGGTACTTTACACTTTTAACTACCCTCTGCCCCACGCCCTCTGCCCTTTCCCCCCTACCATAAAGTAGTTAAAAAGAGTTAAATAGCGCCCGGCTGCTGGGTGGGATAGTTTGGTTTTGGTAGTTTTGGAATAAATCAAAAAGAGGTACTTTACGGATTTATTCTATGCTTACCAACGACTTCAAGATGGCTTGGCGGCAGCTCGTTAAGCGCAAATTTTATACGGCCCTGTCGGTGCTGGGACTATCCGTCGGGATGGCTTTCTTGCTGTTGATCGGGAGCTTTGTGTGGGGCGAACTGCGGGTCAATACCCAGCTCCGCCGCGCCGACCACCAGTACCTGCTCCAAAGTACCTGGAAGCAGGCCGCCATGGGCATGGACATCACCACCCTGGCCCCGCTGGGCCGGGCGCTGAAAGAAAACTACCCCCGCCTGGTGGCCAACTACTACCGCTTCGACGGGATCTCGGCTACGGTTTCTAAGGGGACGAAGCACTTTCGGGAAGATATCCAGTTGGGCGACTCCACGCTGCTGAGCATGTACGGCTTTCCGCTGCTGGCGGGCGACGCCGCCACGGCCCTGAGCCAGCCTAACTCCCTGGTGATCCCCGCCGAGCTGGCCGTGAAGTACTTTGGCAAAACGGACGTCGTGGGCGAATCGCTCACGCTGGATTCGTTTTCGGGCCAAAAACAGGAATTCATGATTACGGCGGTGCTCGATAAAGTACCCCAAAACTCGGTACTGAATCTCCTCGACCCGACGATCAGCCCGCTGCTGGTACCCGAAAGCAGCCTGGCCTTCTTTGGCCGCGGCGACTTTTCTAACTGGGCCAACGTGTACATCGTCAACTACCTGGAGCTGCAGGAGGGCGTTACGCCCGCCGACCTGGCCGGGCCCATGGCCCAGTTGCTAAAAACCCACGCGCCCGCTGCCATCCAGGAGAACCTGGAGGTGTATCTCAACCCTCTGAAAGCCTACTACCGCCAAGCCAACAACGGCCTGGTGCAAAAGACCCTCCTGACGCTGACGGCGGTGGCGGGTTTCATTCTGCTCATGGCGGTAGTCAACTTCATTAATCTTTCCATCGGGCATTCGTCCACCCGCCTCAAGGAAATCGGGGTGCGCAAGGTACTTGGGAGCCGCAAGCGGCAGGTAGCGCGGCAGTTTCTGGTGGAGTCGGTGCTGATGGCGTGGGGGAGTATGTTGTTGTCGTGGCTGCTGTACCAGCTTGGCGCGGGGTACTTTGGTGAGGTGCTGGGTAGGCCCATCCCTTCGCTGGTTGAGGTACCCCCCACGTTCTACCTCGTATCCGGGCTGCTGGCGCTGCTGCTGGGTGTGCTGGCGGGGAGCTATCCGGCACTGGTGCTGGCGTCGCTGCCGTCGGTGGCTTCCATGAAAGGTACTTTGGTTACCGTTCGGGAAAATATCCTGTTTCGCCGCCTGCTGGTGGGCGCCCAGTTTACCGTGGCGTTGTTTGTCTTTGGGGCCGCCGTGATTGTCTCGCAGCAGGTTAGCTACTTTTTTACCAAAGACCTGGGCTATAATAAAGAATCGGTACTGACCGTGGCCCTCCCGCGCGACTGGTCGCCGGAGGGGGTACTTTCGATGGAAACCATCCGGGAAGAGATGCGGCAGCTGCCGGAGGTAGGGCAAGCGAGTTTTTCCTACGAAATCCCCAACGGCAAAAACGGCTTCAGCCTGGGCGTGTACCCGTCGGGCCGGGATTCGACGCAGGCCATCTATGTACCGGTGCTGCAAACCGACGAGCGCTTTGCCGAAACCTACCAGATCCCGCTGCGGGCCGGGACGTTCTTTCACGCGGCGGAAGGTACCTTCCGGCCGGGACAGGTCGTACTCAACGACGCCGCCACCAAAGCCCTGGGCTACGCCAGCGCGGAGGCCGCGCTGGGACAGAAGGTGTACCTACAGCCGGGCAGCCAGGAGTTGACCGTCGCGGGGGTACTTCAGGATTTTCACTTCACCTCCCTGCACGAGGCCATCAAGCCACTGATGTTCATGCACGTGCGCGATACCAACACCTACCGCTTTTTGTCGCTACGCCTCCAGCCGGCCTCGGTCAGCAAGGCGGTAGCCGTGCTGGAGAAGCGGTGGAACCAGCTCCTGCCCGACGCCCCCTTTACGTTCCATTTCCTGGACGACACCCTTCAAACCATGTACCAGTCGGAAATACGGCTGCAGAAAGCGTCGCGGGTCGCTACCGTGCTGGCGCTGGTGATGGTACTTCTGGGGATTTTGGGCATGGTGTCGCTGAGCGTGGCGCGCCGTACCCGCGAGCTGGGTATTCGGAAAGTCCTGGGTGCATCGGGGGTGAGCATCGTGCTACTTTTCCTGAAGGAGTTCCTGGCGCTGATGATCCTAGCGTTGGTGGTTGCTTTCCCGCTGGTGGTGGTGAGTATGAACCGCTGGCTGGGCCATTATGCCTACCGCGTGGAACTGAGCTGGCTGACGCTGGGCTTGGTAGCGCTGGCCTTCGGCCTGGTGATTGTGCTGATAGTGGGCGTGCAAACGGCCAAAGCCGCGCTCATGAACCCCGTGAAAAGCCTGCGAAGCGAGTAATGGCAGAGGGCCGTGGGCATGGGGCGGGGGGGGATTGCCACAATGGAATTGCCGCAATGGAATTGAGGCTTTTTACAAAAAAAAGCTACCACGCTACCAACCTTTTCGGGTGAGGACTGGTCTTGGGGAAGCAACAAGTACTTCACCTTCTTTTCCTTTGGGCTATGAAAACAATTCTCCTTTCGGTTTTGCTAAGTACGTTACCCTGGCTGGCGCAGGGGCAGTCGGTCCGGGTGGGGGCGGATTACGGGATGCTTTTTTCCCGTGCCAACAAAACCGCGCCGTATGCGGGTTTGGATAAACAAGCCAGTAGCCTCAACCGGGGTACCTTCGGGCTGAACCTGGAGGTAGGCCTGAGCCAGCACCTGTCGGTAGTAGCCGAGGCCAACTACGAAACCGTCGGCTTTGTGGACCGCTATACGATTTCGATGAGCTCACAGCCCCAAACGAACGCATTCAGCCGTCAAATCAAGGAAGAGTACGTCCTGAAGTACCTGGGGGTACCTTTGCTGCTCCGTTACAAGATGGGCCAGCGCGTGGCCGTTTTTGGAGAGCTGGGCCTGAATACCCGTTTTTTTGTAGATGCGGACTACACCCTTGAAAATGTACCCTATGCGGGCTCGCCAAGCCCTGACTCCATCTACGAAGAAGGTACCCTTTACCGGGGCGACGTCAGGTTCATTAGCCTGAGCGGCGTGGCCGGGCTGGGCGCGGAGTACCCTCTAGGCGCGCGCGTGGCGGTGCAGGTAGGGGCGCGGTACTACCTCGGGCTGAACGAGTACAACAAGTACCCCCTGACCACCGTGGCGGAAGAAATAAAAATCAACGCGCTGCGGGTGAATGCGGGCCTGCGGTACCGCTTGAAATAAAAAAAGTTACGAAGCTGTGCAACCTGCGGGTAGGAAATGCCATCTACCTAAAAAAAGCATGAAACTATAAATCGTACAGCCATGAAAAATGCTCTTTATGCTATTCTGCTCGTCTTGGTGGCACTGCTGCTCAATGCCACCGGCGCTTCGGCTCAATCTACTGTTTCGGCGGAGGACATTGTCCAGAAAATCAACCGCAAGCAAGCCGTCAGCCTCAGCAACGCCACCATCCGGGGTACCTTGGATCTGACTGAGCTTTCGAACAAGAAAGTGAAGAAAAACCGCGGCGGCAACGAGGAATACAAAAGTACCGTGGAAGTACCCCTGACGTTCCGAAACTGTACGTTTCGGGGCAATGTGATCGCTTACAAGGTACTTGACGAGGATGGCAAGGAGCGGAGCTTGCTGGGCAGCATCCTGAGCAACGGCAGCACCCAGGTACTTTACACCGCCGATTTCGCCGAGGCCGTGGTGTTTGAGAACTGTACCTTTGAAGGCCTGACGGAGTTTAAGTACTCCCATTTCGCCGAACGGGTGTCGTTTGCGAAAAGTACCTTTCATAAGTCGGCCAACTTCAAGTACGCCGACTTCAAAGCCAGCGCCGCCTTTGCCAATGCCGAATACACCAACACGGCCAATTTCAAGTACGCGCACTTCCGCGACCTGGCCGACTTCTCCGACAACCGCATCGCTGACTACGCCGACTTCAAGTACGCCCACTTCACCGACGGCGTGAGTTTTAACCAGACGACCTTCCGCGGCTTTGCCGACTTCAAGTACGCGGAGTTCCGGCGCGAGGGTAGTTTTAGTGACGTGAGCTTCCGCTCCGGAAATGATTTCAAGTACGCCAAAGGCAGCCGCTACGTCTCGTCCCGGCGGTAAAGGGGCAAAGCTATTTAGTGAAAAGTACCCTGAGTAGGTTGGGGTACTTTTTTTGTTTTTAGGGATATGGGGCTAGTTCGCGTTTGCAACGCGAATTTGTGCTCGTTCGCGTTTGCAACGCGAACCGCTAGCTGTACCCAGACGACGGGTACTTGCCTAAAAAGGTACTTTGCTCATTACGAATAATATAAAATAACAGAATGGTAAGATTAAACTCATTTTTAAAATTCTCCTGTTTATCCGTGCTATTTATTATTGTTCTTCTGTCCTGTTCTCCTGACAAAAGCTTTAATAGGGATAAATGGCTGAAACACAATACTCTTGAAACGTATAATCCTCGGGCATACATGATAGATGATTTACTTGAGAATTATTTAAAACCTGGACTTGAAAAAGATTCAATTTTAGCTTTATTGGGCAAACCTTATACAGATGGAATCGGGCCAAGGCTTCCTAAAGATATAGTGATCCCTGACTCACTTGATATCAATACCTTAGTTAACTTAAAAGGTAAAATCAGAGATAAAAAATTTGAAGAACTTGATGAGTTTCACCGCTTAAATTCTAAGCTCGATACACTAATGCTGTATCCAGTTGGTCAATCTGTTATGGACCCGAACTTTCTAGTCATTAAATTGGACGGGAATGGGAAAGCTTCTGAATTCTGGGTAGAGCAGCATTGACTTTAGAAATGGTTTTTAAAAAACCGCTGGCCATGCCCAGACGACGGGTTCTTGCCCAAAAAAGTACTTTCCGCCTGCTGATACCGGAGGTATCAAACGTTTATAGCACGAGCGCCGCCCTTAATGATGTTGGTTCGCGTTTGCAACGCGAACTGCCTTCCCAGTCCGAACCGGGCGAAGCTTCCCCGAAAGGGTACTTTGAAAGGTACCCCCGCCCCGCCAAATAGAAAATTTTACGCTACTGGTAGTAAAAATTCAAGAAGAGAACGTACTTTTGGTGAATAGTATGCGAGCATACTTGTTTGACTAAACCCAGCGCGCAAAACGATCCTCATGGCCAGCTATTTCAGCCGACGTACCATTGACTTCCTCTTGTATGAAGTCTTCGACGCCACGGCGCTCACCAGGTACCCCCACTTTGAAGCGCACGACCGCGAAACCTTCGCCATGAGCCTGGACTCGGTAACGCACATCGCTGATACCCTCATGTACCCCTACTACCGTGAGGTAGACCGCCACGCGCCCGAGCTTCGGCAGGGCCGGGTGAGCGTGCACCCTAAGGTACGCGACATGCTGCGCGCCCTGGGCGAGGCCGGCCTGATCGGGGCCAACTTTTCCTTCGAGCACGGCGGCCAGCAACTTCCCGAGCTCGTAAACGCCTGCCTGGGGTACATCCTCACGGCGGCCAACAACAGCATGTTGTACACGGGGCTTACCTCCGGTGCCGCCAACCTCATCAATGCCTTCGGTACGCCCGATCTGCAAAGTACCTACGTAGCCAAGCTCCTGGCGGGGCAGTGGCAGGGCACAATGGCCCTCACCGAGCCGCAGGCGGGTAGTTCGCTCTCCGATATCACCAGCACCGCCGAGCCACAGCCCGACGGTACCTACCGCATCATGGGCCAGAAGGTATTCATTTCGGCGGGCGACCACGACGCCGTCGACAACGTGGTGCACCTGCTGCTGGCCCGAATCGCGGGCGCGCCCAAAGGTACCAGAGGCATCTCGCTTTTTGTGGTACCCAAGTACCGGCTGGAGCCCTCCGGTGAGCTGACCGACAACGACGTTACGTCTACCGGCATTTACCATAAATTGGGCCAGCGAGGCACCCCGGCCATGCACCTGGTTCTGGGCGAGCGGGGCGACTGCCACGGCTGGCTGGTGGGTGAGCCTCATCGCGGCCTCAGCTACATGTTTCAGATGATGAACGAGGCTCGCATCGCGGTCGGGATCACGGGCGCAGGCATTGCCTCGGCGGCCTACTACGCATCGCTGGCCTACGCCAAAGAGCGCCCGCAGAGCCGCCGATTGAACGAAAAAAATCAGCTGGATGCGCCGCAAACGCCCATCATCAACCACCCCGACGTGCGCCGCATGTTGCTGTTCCAGAAAGCCGTTGTGGAGGGTTCGCTGTCGCTGCTGCTGGAAAGCGCCCGCCTGGCCGACCTGGCCCACGTGGCCGAGGGCGAAGCGAAAGAAAACTACCGGCTGCTGCTGGAGTTGCTGACGCCCGTGGCCAAGACTTTTCCCACCGAGCAGGGCGTGCGGTCGGTGAGTGAGGGGCTGCAGGTACTGGGAGGCTACGGCTACACGGAGGACTTCCCGCTGGAGCAAATGTACCGCGACATCCGGATCACGCCCATCTACGAAGGTACTACGGGCATTCAGGCGCAGGATCTGCTGGGGCGCAAGGTACCTATGGGCGGCGGAAAGGCGCTACAACTGCTGTTGGCCGAAATGACCCAAACGGCCCAGCAGGCCCGTACCCACGAAGCCTTGGTACCCTATGCCGATAAACTGGAGGCAGAAATAGAGCGGCTCAGGACCGTGACCGGAGCCCTGCTACCCTACGCCCAGCGGGGCGACACGGAGCGCTTCCTGATGGACGCTACCCTGTACATGGAGTTGTTTGGGCTGGTGGTGGTGGCCTGGCAATGGCTCAAGCAGGGCGAGGTGGCCCAGCAGGTACTTAGTACCCGGCCACCCGAGGGCGACGAGCTGGCTTTTTACGAAAGCAAGGTACATACCATGAAGTACTTCTTTCACTACGAAGTACCCAAAACGCTGGCCCTCGCTACCCGCCTCACCGACCCGGAGGTACTTACCATTGCCTCAGAAAAGCAGGTACTTATGTAGTAGAAAGTTATTTTCAAGAAATTCAAGATCATTCATTGCAACAACTAGAAACCTAAGCAGTAGAAATAGACCTCGCCGCGTGGCGGGGTTTTATTTTTATAGAAGGCTTGCTAAATACACAGCGTCCCGGTTTTAGAATAAGTAGCCAACTACTGCATCACCAGCCGTAGCTTCTCGGTTTTGGTTCGTACTTTCAGCCATGCTTCCAGCCGCCGCACTTCCGCCCGGCTGGGCTGGCGGCTAAACCGCACGTAGGCCAGCGACACGGTGTCGGGCTTCATGGTGGTGAGGTCGTACACGGGCGAGAACGAGAGCGAAAACTCCGTAACGGTGGGGTGCTCCACCTTCATTTCCCGACCAATGTCGCTGGACTGCGTGTTGAGCGAGCGGTAGCGGGCGAGCTCTTTTTCCAGGCGTTCAATGCGCGCATCTTTATCCTGAATAATCTCTTCGTTTTTGGTGTACAAATCTTCCAAAATGCCCGTTCGGAGCTGCTGGTTCAGCTCCTGGAGCTTGTTGGCGTTTAATTCATTATAGTCTTGCCGAATGATGAGCTGAGTCCTGGGAAGGCCGTAGGTAGGCAGGCGGCTGGCCAGGGTTCGAATCCGCGCGCTGTCGATCGTTTGCCCGATGCAGGTCACTATGATGCGGGAGGTGTCGGGCCGGAACAACAGCTGCTGGTTGATAATCTGCGTCGAGGAGTAGTTCATCTCCTGGTCGATGAAAGTGCGGGCCTTGCGTTCAAAAAGACTTTTTTGGACCACGTTGTACGCAATAAAAATACTGGGTAGCATGGTAGCTATTACCAAAAAACCGACGGATACCCGAACGCGGTGCTCGGTGCGGTCGTCTACGTAATGGACGGGCGTAAACTTCAGGTACCTCACAATGAGGATCGTAGCCACGGTAATAAAAACGCAGTTGATGAAAAAGAGGTAGATCGCGCCAAAGAAGAAATTCCACTGCGCCGTGGCCAGTCCGTAGCCCGCCGTACACAGCGGCGGCATGAGCGCCGTGGCGATGGCTACGCCCGGAATGGCGTTGCTTTTTTCCAGCCGGGAGCCCGCGATGATCCCCGCAAAACCGCCAAACAGAGCAATGAGGACATCCCAGAGCGTGGGGGTGGTTCGGGCCAGGATTTCCGTTTGTGCGTCGCTGAGGGGAGTGATCAGGAAGTAGATCGTGGAGGTCATGACGCTGATAATACCCGCTATCGCCAGGTTTTTGACGGCCTTGCGAATGAGCGCTACGTCGAAGATCCCAATGCCCAGCCCAATGCCGATGATGGGCCCCATCAGCGGAGAAATAAGCATGGCCCCAATGATGACGGCCGTGGAATTGACGTTGAGCCCAATGGACGCAATGAAGATGGCGCAGATCAAAATCCAGAGATTCGTACCCCGAAACACAACGCCTTTCTTGATTTCCTCGATGGTGTCTTCCTCCCGCGCCCTGCCTTCTTCCAGGTTAAAAATATGCACCAGGAAATCCCTGGTTTGTCTAAGGAAATCGGGTGTATGAAAGGCGGAGGGTCTTTTTTCCATGGTAAAAAAGCGGAACGGAATGGGGCGTCAAAGATAAATGGATATATTTGATTTGTTGAATTGAATAACAAACGCTCCCAACCTAACAGGTATTATCCATGGATTTGTTTACCATTGTTGCTATTCTCACCACCGTCTGCGCCCTCTTTGCCTACATCAATTACCGTTTTGTCAAGCTACCCACCACCATTGGGCTCATGCTCATTGCCCTGCTATTTTCGATCGTGATCCTGATCGTAGGGCACTACAACCCGGCGGTACTGGAAGGCGTGAAAGGGCTGGTATCCAGCATTGATTTTCCGCAGGTACTGCTGGAAGTACTGTTGAGTTTCCTGCTCTTTGCGGGCGCGCTGCACACCGACATTGATTTGATGCGTGAGCAAAAATGGACCATCCTGAGCTTTGCCACCATCGGGGTACTTTTGTCTACGTTCCTGGTCGGTATTTTCTTTTACTACCTGTTTGGGGCGCTGGAATACCAGGTACCTTTCATCCACTGCCTGCTGCTGGGCGCGCTCATTTCCCCCACCGACCCCATTGCCGTGCTAGGTATTTTGAAGAAAGCCAAAGTACCCAAAAACCTGGAGATCGTTATCACGGGGGAGTCGCTCTTCAACGACGGCGTGGGCGTCGTGGTGTTCCTCACGATCCTGCAAATCGCCACGCTGGGGCCTTCTGAGGTCACGCCCGGCGAAATTGGTCTTTTGTTTCTGGAAGAAGTAGGCGGGGGTATTGTGCTGGGCCTCGTGCTGGGGTACCTGACGTACCGCCTCATGCGCTCCATCGATCACTACCAAACGGAGGTACTGCTGTCGCTGGCGCTCGTAATGGGGGGCTACGCGCTGGCTTCGGCCCTGCATTTCTCGGGCCCGCTGGCGGTAGTAGTGGCGGGGCTGTTCATTGGCAACCGGGGCCGTACCGAGGCCATGTCGGACGCCACGGTGGAGTACGTCGATAAGTTTTGGGAGCTGGTGGATGAGTTCCTGAACGCCATGCTGTTTGTGCTCATCGGCCTGGAGATCGTCATCATTACCTTTTTGGAAGACTACTGGCTGCTGGGTTTATTGGGCATTGTCATCAACCTGCTGGCCCGTTGGATCTCGGTTTCGGTACCGATCCTGTTTTTACGAAAGTCGGCCAACTTCATGCCCCAAACCCCCCTGATCATGACCTGGGGCGGCTTGCGGGGGGGTATCTCCATTGCGTTGGCGCTATCGCTGCCCGCCGCCATGAACAAAGACATCATCCTGACCATCACCTACTGCATTGTCATCTTCTCCATTCTGGTGCAGGGGCTAAGCCTGGGGGCTGTGGTAAAACGGGTTAAAGTGAAGTATAATTTGTAGGGGATGGGTGTATATTCAAAAGCCTGGGTCTGAGTAGTAGTAGTTTTTATAAAGTTTGGATGCATTTGATTGCTTCATGCCTATCAATCCCGTTGCTACATAGCCAGAGAGAGGGGTAATGCTTTGTGAATTCAATGGTAAAAAATCAGGGATGATGCCTGTCTCCATCGGCCCGGCAAGTGATAGAAAGACCCCGGAGGGGTCACAGGTTTATAGAAATTCTTTGCCTTAAACAGCTCGACCGCAGGGCGGTCGCACTAGGCTTCTGACCCCAAGTACCCCTAAAATAAAAAGCTTAGCCCCGCGCCCAGGTTGACAAAGCCAACCGGCTGGTGTGCGTTCACCGACTGGGTGGTACGTTCCGCGCCGATCTGAATTTCATTCACCAGGTCCTGGTCGTACTTGAAGTTGGCCGTCAGGTACTGTACCGACGCATTGGCGGCCAGCCAGCGGGTGAGCTTGTAGCGCATCGTCACGCCCGCTCCGGCGGCCAGCGCACTAGCACGGCGCGAGGGCGTGATCATGGATAGCGGCAGGCGGGCAAACTCCGTGTAGAGCTCGCTGCCGGGATTGGAGGCGAAGGCATAACCACCCGAAAGTTGCAAATCAAAAAGTACCCGGCCCGCCGGAAGCGTCACCATGGGGCCCGCCAGAAGGGTTTGTACGGTACAGTTGGTTGTTACCAGTTCCCAGGGATTGCGGCCGCCGAGGCCTGCTTCCGAGGTACCCAGCAGGGATTCTTTCCGGAATAAATTGGTGACGTAGGTGTACGAGGCCGTCATGCCCCATTGCCTGCCCGGACGGTACCCTACCGAAACCTGCACCGATTGCCCCGGCCCCAGGAGTTTTTCGCTATTTTTGCCAAAGGGCGAGCCCGCGGGCAGGCTGTAACCGGCCGTGGCGTTGATAAAGCCTTTTTTATCTACCATGGACAAAATAAAGGATTGCTGGGCCGCGGATTTTTCGGCGACCAGGGCTATCAAGCCAAGTAGGAGTAGTAGTCGTTTCATGGGGCATTTCAGGATTAAGGTACCCCTCTGTACTATCAACTACTGTGCCAATTTTATAAATACCTGATAGTGAGTAATCTGCTAACTACCCTCATTCAGAACATCGCCGGGTTGCAGTCGCGCGGGCAGCGGTACTTTCCGGCGGGGCTGTTTCCGGCCTACCGGACCAACCGCCTCGTGGGCTACCACCGGCCCGATACAACCCTGTTTTTTTCGGGTATCATGGCCTTTACGTTACAATCCCTGCGGCCCAGGCTCAGTACCGAAAGCCAGGCACTTATTGATGAGATCATTGAAAAAATAACGGCCAACTACCCCGATTTTCAAAACAAAGACGGCCTCAAAACCTATAACTTCTGGCGCACGAAGCCCTCGCGCCACTTTCCGAATGGGTACCTGTTCCGGCACTTCGAGCACTTCCGCATCCCCGACGACGTTGACGACACTGCCTTTGTGTACCTCACTAGCCAGCCCAGCCGCCCGGAGGTACTTTGGCTCAAAGAAAAGCTGGCCCTGCACGCCAACGGCACCAAGCTCTGGATCCGGAACACCTACCCCGAGTACCGCACGCTGCGGGCCTACTCCACCTGGTTTGGCAAAAATATGTACGTAGAGTTTGACGCCTGTGTGCTCAGCAACATCCTGTACTGTATCTACGAGTACCAACTACCCCTCAACCAGCACGACACCGACAGCCTGGCCTACATCCGCTCGGTGATCGAGACCGACCGCTACCGTACCGAGCCGTTTCGGTGCGCGCACCAGTACCCGCGCACGCCGTTGATCATCTACCACGTGGCGCGGCTGCTGGCCGCGCACCGGCCGCCGGAATTACTTGGTATTCAGGAAAAACTAATTGCTGATACGGAGGAAGTATTACACCAAAGTACCCACCCCATGGACCGCGTGCTGCTAAGTACCTCCCTGCTGCGCCTCGGTCAACGCCCGCCGCGCCTGGCCGTGGAGCACTATACGGATAAAGATTTTAGCGGTTTCTACTTTTTCATTGCCGGACTGCTGACGGCCTACGAGCACCCACTGCTGTATCGCCTGGCCATCTGGCCGGTGTTTCACATGTACTGGGAGTGCCCCGCCCACAACTGGGCGCTGCTGGCCGAGTACGAGGTACTTTGGCAGCAGGCGCAAGGTACCTCGCCAGGGGCTGAGCTCTAGGTACCTGATCAGGGGTACTTTAAGCAAAAGAAACGTCCGTTTGGTCAGCCAAACGGACGCTCGGACATTTTTTCGATCAACCAAGTACCTCTTTGAAAGGGGTACTTTTACCAAGCTCAATACGAAAAGCGGTACAGGGCGTTCGGGAGCTGAGCGCTCCCTTCGGTACGGGCAATCGACATGGTTTCGACGCGTCCCTGCTCATCAAACGTGTAGCTAAAGTTGAGCGTATGAGTGGCTTGCCCGGCTACCCGAAACTGTGCCTGCTCGACCAGGTGCGTGCTGTATCTGCCCAGGAAGTCACCCCGAAAGGCAAAATGGGCCGCTTCCCAGCGGAATACTTCCTGCCGGATGGTGTTGGGGAAGGTGGTATACGTATAGATAGCGTTGACGAACTGGCCGTTGTGCGCCTCGCCCTTCCAGGCCAGTAGGTCGCCTTCGGGCGAAAAATGGCGCGTCGTGAGCTGGGAGCCCGAGCCGTAGGAGCTCACCAGGTAGCCGTTGCGGTACAGGTAGTTGCGCACGAAAGGTACCCCACCGGGAAGTACCCCATTGACCTGGGTACCTAAGCCTTCGGCATTGAGTGTGTACTCGCCCGTGAGCTGGTCCAGCGTCTGGCGCACGGTCGTGGTGCCCATCGTTTCTAGTTGAAAAATGGGGGCCGTTTGGGCGCTGATGGTTTGTAGCTTCTGCTGGTTGTCGTACTGAAAGCGGTAGTTGAGTGCGGTACCCGGCTGCGAAGGTACCTCCAGCGTAAGGTCAACCGATTTGAAAGGAATGGGCGTTAGCTCGGGGGCGTTGATGGGTACCTGGGCGGCGGCAAAGGCCTCGGCTTGTTCCTGGGCGCTGTTGATCGGATCGACGGGGGCGTCTGAGCTGGGCCGACAGGCCACAATCAGGATTAGCCATAGTACGGTGGACAGTTTTTTCATGATGAGTCCGTAGGTTTAGGGAAAGATGGGTAAGTACCTTATAAAAAACTCAACGTACGTGCACGTGCATCTAGTATATAAAAGCCACGTAAAGAACAGGTTGGAGGGTAGTTGAGAGGAAGGCCGCCCAACTATGCGTGCCAGCAACTACCTTTGTAACATGGAAAAGCAATTCAACGAACTTCCCGAGCGCCGCCAGGCCCAGCTGATGGCCTTCGACCGGCTCCTCACCATCATGGACGAGCTGCGGGCACAGTGCCCCTGGGACCGCAAGCAAACCTGGGAAAGCCTGCGCCACCTCACCATCGAAGAAACCTACGAGCTCTCCGACGCCATTCTGGAAAACGACCGCACCGAGGTCAGAAAAGAGCTGGGCGACCTGCTGCTGCACCTGGTATTTTACGCCAAAATAGGCTCCGAAGCCGCGGACGAAACCCGCTTTGACATCGCCGACGTGCTGCACGGTATCAGCGAGAAACTCATTGCGCGCCACCCGCACATCTACGGCGACGCGGACGGCCGCCCCGTCGTGGCCGACACCGAAGAGCAGGTGAAGCAAAACTGGGAGCAGCTCAAGCTCAAAGAGGGCAACCGCTCGGTGCTTTCGGGTGTTCCGCAGTCGCTGCCGGCGCTGGTGAAGGCCATGCGGATGCAGGAAAAAGCGCGCGGAGCGGGCTTCGATTGGGACGAAAAGCAGCAGGTGTGGCAAAAAGTGGAGGAAGAAATGACGGAGTTCAAGGCGCATTTCGACGCCGAAACCGGCGAGGTACTGGACGCCAAAGAAGCCGAAGGCGAGTTCGGCGACCTACTATTTTCGCTGGTTAACTACGCGCGCTTCGTGGACATCAATCCCGAAACGGCCCTGGAACGGACCAATAAGAAATTTTTGCGGCGTTTTCAGTACCTCGAAGAGCACGCCCGCGCTGACGGCAAAACGCTGCAAAACATGACCCTGGCCGAGATGGACGAATACTGGAACCGCGCCAAAACGGAATTGTAAGTACCTATGTCATCACACCACATCGTCCGCGAAAAACAGGAGCCCGCGCTCATCATCGCCAACGGCGAAGCCTGCAGCGAGGAGCTGCTGGGCCAGCTCCTGGAGTGGAGTCCCTACGTGCTCGTCCTCGACCACGCCATCCACCGGGTACTTCCGCTCGGCATCAAGATCGACGCCTGGCTGGGCGACTTCGACCACGGCCACGATTTTGAGGCCGTGCTAGCACAGCAGCACCCGCTGGAAATCATCCATACGCCCGACCAGGACAAAACCGACCTCAACAAAGCCATCGAGTTTCTGATCGAGCGCGGCTTTCCGGCCGCCAACATCGTGTGGGCCACCGGCCGCCGCGCCGACCACGCCATCACCAACCTCACCGACCTGGTGCGCTACAAAGACCAGATCCGGCTCGTCATGCTCGACGACCACTCCAAGATTTTCCCGCTCCGGGGTACTTTCGAGAAGTGGTACGCCGCCGGTACGCCGCTGTCGCTCATTCCGGTGGGTACTGTGCAGGGCATCGTCACGAGCGGCCTCAAGTACAACCTGCACCACGAAACCCTCACCCTGGGCTACCGAACCGGCAGCAGTAACGAAGTCGCCGCCGATGGCTTCGTCCGGATCACGGCTCACACCGGCGACCTGCTCATCATGGAATGCTGGGACTGAGTTTTTTCGTATTTCCGAAGCATTTTGTAGTTTTAATAAAAAAACAAAAAGCATGGGAGACGCACCGGAGAGAGTAAAGATTGGGAAGGTACTTGCCTATTAGCTAGAATAATTATGAAAAGAGGAATGCGACCACCTCATCCAGGATCCATGATTCGGGATCTGATTGAGGGAATCAAGGAGGAAACCGGGCAAGAATTGACCATTCGCCAAATTGCAGAAGGCTTAGGGACTACCCCTAAAACGCTATCTGGGATTTTGAATGAACACCAAGGTATTAGTTCCGAAATGGCCATTCGCCTATCGGAAGCCTTTGGTTCACCGCCTAGTTTCTGGATGAAACTACAGAGCGACTATGCGCTTTGGCATGCCGAAAAAAAGGTGAACCGGTCTACGATTCACCACTTTTGGCCGCTGCATGAGCAATCAGCGTAGCTTTGTGGTACTTCACACTTAGTAAAAACAAAAAGCATGGGAGATGCTCTTGAGAAAACACGACTGACCACCGAAGCCTACTTCGACTGGGAAGCGCAGAACGAGATCCGGCACGAGTACTACCGGGGCGAGGTCTTCGCCATGGCCGGAGGTACCCTCAATCATAATGAGCTGATTGGTAACATGCGGCGGCTATTTGAGGATGAATTCCGTGGGCGAGGGTGCCGGGTATTTGCCGAAAACGTGAAGCTGGAGGTGAGCCGGAACGAGTACTACCCCTACCCGGACGTGATGGTGACCTGCCACGGTCTGGACCAGCGCGAGCGCTACGTGGTAAGGTACCCCAGCGTACTGGTGGATGTGATTTCCAAAAATAGCGACTACCACGACCGCGTCTTCAAGTGGGAGCGATACCAGCAGCTGCCCTCCCTTCAATACTACCTGCTGGTGTCGCAGTACGAAACCAAAGTAGAACTGTACGGCCGTACCGACGAGCCCAACGCCTGGACCTACCACGTATACGACCAGCCTGAGCAAGTCGTGGAGCTCAGCCGACTCGACTATTCCTTTCCCCTATCAGCGCTGTACGAGCACATCGAGTTTTTGGAGCCGGAAGGTAATGATTGATCAATGAAGGGGAATAAGACTAGCTCATCCCGGATCATTGATTCGGGACCTAGTCAACAGGTAGATTTAGTTCGATTCCTTTATTCTCATGTTGGTGTTCTCACTACCATTTTTTTATATTAAGCATTAGCCCATGATCATACAAGCTTATTTAGACCGCATCGGGTACGGAGGTACTTTGGAGGTGAGCCTGGAAGTACTTAGAAGCCTTCATGAGCATCATTTGTGCAACGTGCCCTTTGAGAACGTAGCGATCTGGTATGGCGAAGGAGTCTCCATGGATGCCCCGATGGTTTACCATAAGGTAGTGGAGAAGCAGCGGGGTGGGTTTTGTTACGAACTGAATTTGTTGTTCCATCAGTTACTAGGGGAGCTGGGCTTTACGAGCAGCATCGTAGCCGCCCGTGTTTTTAATACTGAAGGGGAGTTAGGGCCGCCTTTTGATCATTTGTTTTTGCTCGTCGAGCTAGATCAGCTCTGGCTGGTGGATGTAGGTTTTGGTGATCTGTTTCTGCAACCCATCGCCATGCATGAGGCTATAATTCAGACGGATGGTCGAAATTATTTTAAGGTGGAGAAATACGCCCAGGAGGAGTATTTACTGCTCATGTCCTCGGACAAAACGACCTTTGAACGAAAGTATACCTTCAGTATAACGCCCCGCCGCCCCTCCGACTTTGCCCTCATGTGCCAGGAGAAACAAACCAATCCTACTTCCCACTTTGTCAAGAACAAGATTTGTACCAGGGTTACTCCTGATGGCAGAATGACGGTGTTCAATGACAAGTTCATCCACAAGATGGGAGAACAAAAAGTGGAGTACTTAATCGAAGGAGAAGAGCATTGTAAAGAAATTCTGAAAAGTCATTTTAATATTGTTTTTGAGTAAAAACTAACTGATCAATAATGTACTAGCGAACGGGGCCACAAATGAAGAGATAGCTGGTGAACGAACTAATGATCGAAAGATAGGAAACTACCAAGAGCATGACAAGCCTATTCACGGACCAGCGAAAAAGTCAAAGCTTCTCTTTGGGATGAAACGGCGGCGGTACTACCCTGAGCATTTCGCGGAAACAGCCCGACAGCTGTGAGGGCGACAAGTCATAGATCGGGCCATCTGGGTTTAGTCGGTACTGTTGGGAGAGAGCTCTGATTTGTCGTTTCTGAAATAGTTTTTTCAAAACTGTTCTTGCCGGTGCCGTGGGAGATTGCAGCATAAAGCCAAGGAAGTCAAGGTACTTTTGCTTGGCATCTATACTGACATCCGCACAAGCCTTCTTTTTTAGGCGTACCAAGGCCGACTTCACCGTCGGAGGCGGAAGGAAGCTGATCGGGGGTACTTCGTAGATCAGTTCCAACTCAAAAAAGGTGTGGTAAAAAGCGGTATACGGATTGAAGCGGTTACCACGCGTCAGTTTTTGGGCGGGCTCCAGCTGCATCACCAAACACCCACCCGCAAACGTTTCCAGGTGGGTGAAGAGAAGTTTCTTCAGAATATCAGTCGTAATGCCGTAGGGGATATTGGCCACTACCTTGAAGCTTTTTGGGGGGATCGTATACGTTCTAAAATCGGCCCCCACGATGGTAAGATGCTGGGACTGATCCCGAAATTTCGACCGCAATTTTGCTACTAAATACGGGTCGTTTTCTACCGCGATTACGTTTTCGGAATGCTTAAGTAAATGGACGGTTAAGAAACCCAGCCCGGCCCCAATATCTAAAACCAACTCTTCTTTTTTAATATCGGCCAGGCGGATGGCGTCGCGGATTAAAAGGGGATCTATAGTAAAATGTTGACCTGTAAACCGTACAGGTACTTTATGTCGTTTCATTGCCTACTTCTTTCGGATTAACACTACGAGCAAATCACAGGAAGTGAACAGGCAGTATTATCTGAGAGAAATAGCCATGACATGGCGGCGCTCGACCCAAAGGAGGGAGCCGTCAGAAGGCATAGGCTGGTGGCCTTAAATATAATTTAAGGGGAATTTAGAAGATAACGGAAGACTGCCTATCACTTAGACAGTCAGCCAAGGCCGGGGGAAGTACATACTATGAAGCAGTATAGTAAATAATAGGACCGCCGCAAATATAACAAAAAAAGCCCTGACGGGGCGGGAGGTACTTTTGGTAATGTTGATCGATTACCACCCAAAGCACCAGGAAATCAAGGGCAATAGCCCGGCAGACTGAAAAAATGAAGTTTTAGAATAAAAATCAGGCGATTTTACTTAGCTTTTGACGTTACTACCGTAAAACAAGACTATGATTACAACTTTCGGTGGAACAACGGACAGGCTTCAGAAGTAGAAATTGTAGATTATCATTGAAAGCTTATGGAAAAATTACCTAATATTCATCCGGGGGAAGTGTTGCAGGAAGAATTCCTAATTCCGCTACAAATAACCGCTTATCGGCTAGCTAAAGACATCCATATTCCCCAAACCAGAATCTCCGAAATCTTGAAAGGAAATAGAAGGATAACGGCCGATACGGCGCTGAGGCTAAGTTACTACTTTGGGAACTCGCCTAAATTTTGGCTTGGCTTACAAGACGATTATGATTTAGAAGAAGAAAAAGTAAATAAGCTGAAAGAGTTAGAAAGCATCCGAAGATTCGAGAAAAGCGCTGCTTGAGGAGGTTTAACTAGTATTGTCTCTCCTATAAGCGACGTTTATTAGTCGAAGTGCTTCTCCTTACGCTCCCCACAGCCCAGATAGCTTCGCGGCCAGGTCGGTTTGGGGCAGCAGGTGCAGCCAGGAGGCCAGGATGATTAGTAAGCCTAGCCAGCGTAGGGAACGCAGGCGGGAGGTACTTTCGGTAAGCTGATAAAGTACCCCCCAAAGTATAAGGAATGTAAAGGGCGAGAGCAGGCGGTAGCCCGGCGCATCAAAGGGGCTCAGCAGCCGGAGTACCAAGAGAAACAGCAGGTACCCCGCCGCCGTGAGCCAGGCGTAGGTAGTAGGGGCGGAGCGGGGGCGCTGGAGCCGCGGTAGGTCTTTCCTTTTTAGGTAAAGCCAGGTACCTAAAAGTACCTGTATAAGTACCCCCAGTAGGAAGAGTACGTCGAGTTGCTGGAAATCGGTATCCCGGAAGAGGAAAAGCTCGTTGAGCAGACCTTGCCCAAGCAGGATAAGTACCTGTCCAGCCGGGTTGGGCTCGGTGAAGCGGTCGCCGCCGTACCAGAACCCACTTTGGAGGTAGTTGAGCCCCAGATACGCGCCGAAGCTCAGCGCCCAGCCCAGCGACAACGCAGCCGCGCGCCCCGCGCGATGAAACTGCTCTTTCCAGTTCCAGTACAACGCCGCACCCACCGCCAGCGGCACGATAAATACCCCCACGTACCGCACCAGCATCAGCGCCAGGCCCAGCAGGAAAGTACCCGGCCAGCGGCGGTTTTCGGCAAAAAAGTACCTGACCCATACGAAAAGTACCACTAGAAAAAGCGGCTCGGACCAGGTGTGTGCCCAGAGCTTCAGGAAGGGGCCCAGCAGCAGCACACTACCCGTGACGAGCGCCCGGCGGGTACCTAGCGTGTTGCCCAAAAAATACAGAAAGTACCCCGAGGCCAACAGGTTAAGTACCTTGGAAGCCCAGAGCACGGGCAGCGTGGTAAGCAAAGAAACCAGCGCAATGGCCGCCGGGTACCCCAGCGGAAAGGTACCGTTCCAGACCAGCCTTCCCTCTTCAAGTACTACGTAGCCACGGCCGTCGAGCAGGTTTTGGGCGGCGGCCAGGTAGTAGCCCGAGTCGATGGTGGTGAAGTGGTTGGGGTTGATACCGGCCAGCGCCAGCACCAGTGCACTCTGGACGAGCCAGAGCCACACGAGCGGAGCAGAGCGGGCGAGGAGGGGGTTCAAGGGACTTGCGTTTATTTAAAATCCACTTACTGCTTGATGAGCCGTCCGCTGCGTACTTCCTGCCAGGGGCCGCCGAGGACCTCCAGCCGGTATATGTAAAGCCCGGCGGGTAGGTGGGCCATGTCCCAAAAGAGCTCGTTGCGGCCCAGGTGGGCGTTTTTTTTCAGGACGGCGAGCTGCTTGCCGCTGGCGTCGAAAAGCGTGACCTGCCAGTGCGGCGGTGGCTCAGAGCCTTCGAGATCGAGCTGGAAGCGCACCCAGTCGCGGGCCGGGTTGGGCGAGGCCACCACGGTTACGAGCGGTGGTGCGTCCGTGACCCGGAAGCGGATCTGGTAGGGGGCAGCGACGTTGCCGCTGCCGTCGGTCCCTTCAACGCGCAGGCGGTAGCGGGCGGGCTTCAGGGCTTCAGGCGGACGGGCGGTGAGGGTAAAACCCTGGCCGGGTACTTGCGCCCACTGCGCCTCAGACAGCCAAAGCCGACGCTCCGGGCAGTTAGAGCAGTCTTCGCGCAGCCACAGCCGGTAGTGCGTCGTGTCGCTGGGCGCTACGTAGGCGTTGTGGTCGGACAGAAGTACTTCGATGGCCGGGCGGGGCGCTACTACTTCGCCGTCGGTGAGGCGGCGGCCGTCCACGAGTACGTCCAGGGTAGGTGGGGTGCGGTTGGGAAGTACCTCAAAGTATAGTTCGGCCGTATTGTTTTCGTACTGTAGCTCGGGTAGCCGCGTGGCGTTGAAGCTGACGGAGAGGCGGTTGTTGCCCAGGCGGCGCTGGGTCGGGAGGGTAGGTTGGTAGGTGTAGGTAGCCCCAGCCACCAGCGGCGGAATGCGGAAGCGGGTTTCGGTGAAAGTACCTTCCTGGGCCTCGTCGCGCACCACCACCACCAGCGAATCCCGGAAAGGTACCTGCGTGAGGTTTTGGAAAGAAAAAACGGGCCGAAAATCGGCCCCGGCGGGTACCTGGGCAAAGAGCTCCGACGCGTACGCGATGCCTTCGGGCAGGCGCGGAGACGCAGGGGGCGTAGCGGGCGCGTACCTAAACCACCGGCTCTGCCGGGCCGTATCACCCACCAGCCGCACGCGCCAGTACACTACCTGAGGACTAGCCTCCGCCAGCTGCACCGACAGCCGGGCCACGAGGCCATCGGCCGTGACGGTGTCGCGGCTGAGGGTGCGGAAGTCAGCAAAGGTACTTTGCTCAAAAACCACCCGCAGCCCGGCGCGCCCGGCGGGTACCTGGGCCACGAGCGTGACGTTTCGCTGGGTAAGGGTGTCGCCCGCGGCGGGCAGGAGCGGCACGGCTCCGCCCTCGGGCAGGCTAAGTACCTGCGTGAGGCGGTTGTTGTTTTTGTTTTCTTCCGAAAGTCGATTTTCCGGGTCAAGTACCCATTCCCAGCGCTCATCGCCGCCCGAGTGCGAGGTATTGGGCAGCAGCACGCTGAGCGTATCGGCCAGGGGGAAGGTAGGGCGCGTGAGCAGGTAGCTGGCCGTGAGGGCGTCGTCTTTAAACCGGCGGATCTGCAGCTGGTAGGTACCTGGCTGGTAGCGGCCGTGGTTGGCGGCCACGATCCGGACGCGCAGCGAGTCGCTCCAGGCCGTGAGCGGACCGCCCTGGGCGTCGGTGAAGGTAGCGGAGGTACTTTGCCAGGCGTAGTCGGGCTGGCGGGCCGGGAAGATCCGGATGGCCGGGTCGCCCTGGAGGCTCATCTGCTGCGCCGTCACGATGTCCGACAGCAACGGATACAGCCGCATGTACCGCCGGATGGCCTCTTTCTGGATGGTCCCAAACGACTCGCTGGTGTAAGCGGCGTCGGCCAGTACCTCGTAGAGGGCGTTGGAGTAGCGCTGCATGGAAGTTGAAAGCCCGTTGTGCGTGTGCGACAGAAAAAGTATCGCGCCGCGCTTAGGGGCCAGGACCCAGTTAGAACTGATGACGTTGGGCGTATAGTAAAAATTGCCCAGCGCGCAGCCGTTTACCACCACGGCCGGGTAGCGGTGCTCGTTGCGGTAGCCGCGGGCGTCGTCGGTGGCATTGCCAATGTCGATGTCGGTAACGTTGAGGCTGGAGTGGCCAAAGAGCGTCATGAGCGCCACCCCTTCGTTGACGAGCGGGGCTATGGGGAATTGCTCCACAGGGGCGTCGGTTTGCTTCGAGATGGTCCGGATGGCGGCGGCCACGCCGGTGCCCTGCCATTTTTGTTCATAATCCCGCACGTAGGTTTTGAAAGTACCTACCTCACTGGCGTTTTGGCCGCCGCTGAGGTGAAGTACCTTTTTGCGCCAGGGCGCGGCGGCGGGCTGGGCCTCGTGCTGCTTTACTTTTTCGAGGTAGTTGGCCACGTCGGCCGCCGACAGCGCGTTGATACGCCCCACGGGTACCAGCGGCACGTGGGGCGCGGCGGGGTCCAGGCCCATGGCCAGGGCCACGTCCGAGCCGGGCCAGCCCGCGGTAGGTACCATGTCCTCGAACCAGCGGGTGGCGCGGGGACGGGCCGTTTGGGGATCAAGGGCGCGCCCGATCAGGAAGGCGTGCCGGAGCTGGCCGCGCGTATGGAGCCAGTCGAGCAGCCGCCGAATCCCCAGCGGACCGGGCTCGCCGTAGTTGAAGCGGTCGTAGACGTCCTGGCTGTTGAGTACCAGCGGCACGTAACTACCCCCCGCCGCCGAGGCGCGGTAGCGGGCGTACTCGGCCACGGGGTCGGTGAGGCCGTGGGTAGGTTGGCGCAAGGCCGGGTGGCTCACGATGAGGTAGTTGATGGCCGAAGGATCGAGTACCCCAAAGGCCATCCGGCGCAAAGTACCCGCCCGCAGCGGCTCGCGTACGGCCAGCACTTTTTGTACCTCCGGGGCAGTGGAGGTACCTGGGGCCAGGCGCCGGGGTACGTGGGGGTTGGTGACGTCATAGTAGGTCCAGCCGGTGGTGGCAGGTACCTGGATCGTAGTACCGGGCTGAACGTAGAAAAACTTCTGAGGGGTACTTTCGGGTAAAAATACCTCTTGTGGGTACTTCCAGTGGACGTAAGATACCGACACGGCGTCAGGGGCTGCGCGCGGCACCAGCGACACCACTACCGCGCCGTCCGTAGCCAGATCGTCGGGCTGGAGCGTGGCCATAAAAAGTACCGTACCGTAGTTTTCCCAGCTGATTTCGCCCAGCTTTCGTTTTGGCGCGGTGGCTTCCCCCGTCCAGACCTCCACCCGGTGGGTACCGGCACTGCGCCCGGCCAACAGTACCTGCACGGTTGCAAGCTGGAACGAATCGCGCCGGGCGCGCTGGGTCGCCAGGCGGAGGGTCTCCCACTGGCCCGACGTGCGGGTACGACCGGTCCAGCCCTCGCCCACATCGTAGGGCGTTTGGATGTAGCCGTTGTCGTAGCCCGCCCCCAGGGGGTAGATGTTGCCCGCGGGGTATTCTTGTGTGAAGAGCTGAAGTACCTCCTCGCGGTGATACGAAGCCGTCGGGCTGGCGGCAAGAGGGGGTACTTGCGGTACCCGTAGGCCGGGCTGACCGTCGAGTCGCCAGGTGAGGAAGTAGGCGGCGGTGTCGGAGAAAAGGCTATAGTGTGGGTGCGGCAGGGCGCGGGGCGTTACGTACAGCAGGGAGTCGGGCGCGCCGTCGTTGCGTTCGCCGTAAAATTCAATGAAATCTTGCGCGTCGAGGCGGCCGTCGGCCTCACCCGCTACGTGCAGGGCTACTTCCTTTCCTCTTCTAAAGAGCTGCAACGAGCGCGCCGGAACGGCGTCCGGTGCCAGGCCCGCTTGCCGGAGCTCCTCGGGCGTGAGGCGGTACCAGCCCGTTTGGGTTACCGGAATGCGCAGGTAAGTTTGCTGGGGCTGAATCCATTCGTTGCCGTAGATTTTTTGGGCATAAAGTACCCCCGACGGAAGTACCCCCGCTGCCAGCCAGAGCAGCGCCACGAGGAGTATAAAATGACGTATAGGTGTGCACATAGAAAACGGTAGAAGCCGAAAACAGACCAAAAGTACGAACAAACTTGGCGATCAGCTAATGGGCGGGTTGGGTATTCGTTGGTATTGGTTCATGGTGAAGCCGTAGGCGTGGCGCTGGTCGGGGCCGTGGTGGCGGGAAGCGGTGAGCTTCCAGTCGGCCCAGTCAAGTACCGGAAAAAAGGCATCGCCGTCCAGTTCAGCGTGCACCACCGAAAGGTACAGCTTTTGCGCCAGCGGAAGTACCTCCCGGAATACCGCCACGCCGCCCAGCACAAATACCTCTTCTTCCGCCGCCAGCAAGGCCAGCGCTTCCGGTAACGTACCGGCGCGCTCGCTGCGCTCGTGCAGGGGCAAGTCGGGCTGGGTGCTAAGGACCACGTTGCGGTAGGTGGAGTGGAGCGCGTCGGCGGCCTGGTAGCTCTTGCGGCCCATCAAAAAGGGCTTGCCCGCCGTCACTTCCCGAAAGTATCCCCATTCGTCGGGTAAGGACCAGGGTAGTTGGCCGTTACGCCCGATGACGTGGTTTTCGCTCATGGCGACGATAATGGACAAAGAAGGGTACTTTGAATGCACGCGCTTAAAATAGTTTGAAGGTACTTTACTGGCCCTTTTAACGTTGTCGGCGGGCTTTCTAGTCTTTCCTTTATTTACTTAATCAAAAGTATCGTCCGTTCAACCCGCTATTCTAACCATTCATCCCTGATCCGAAAATACTTTAACATGGTACCTTGCATAGCAAAGTACCTTTGCATACCTTTGTAGAGTCGGGTAGAAGCGACCCGGCAAAGGATCTATTAGCCATGAAAAATTTTAGTGTTTTTAAAAACCCTTTTAAAATGATATGAATATCGAAAACGCCCAAGTGCAGATGCGAAAGGGGATCCTGGAGTTCTGTATTCTGCACATCATATCGCGCGGAGAAGTGTACGCCTCTGACATGCTGGACGAGCTCACCTCGGCGCGCATCATGGTAGTGGAAGGTACCCTCTATCCGCTGCTGACCCGCCTCAAAAACGCCGGACTACTCGATTACAAGTGGGTGGAGTCGTCGTCGGGGCCGCCCCGCAAGTACTACGTCCTGACCGAAAACGGCAAGTTATTTCTGGACGCCATGGAAGCTACCTGGTTTGATCTTTCCGATTCGGTACGGACCATTATCCATAAAACCGGCGAATCCGGGCAATCGAACACTCTCTCCTGATCCTAGGTGCCTCACTGACATACGATTATCAAAATCATGAAGAAGACCATAAGCATCAATATCAGTGGCATTATCTTTCATATTGAGGAAGATGGCTACGATAAATTAAAGAACTACCTCAATTCCGTTCAGAAGTACTTCTCGTCGTTTGCGGACAGCAAGGAGATTCTTTCCGACATTGAGGGGCGCATCGCCGAGCGCTTTTTAAGCAAACAAAAAACCGAAAGCAAGCAGGTGATCTCGCTGGAAGACGTGGACGAGCTCATTGCGGCTATGGGTACCGTGGCCGATTTTGAGGCCATCGACCAAGCCGAAGACCTGCTGTCCGAGCCGCTACAACCAGTCCGGGAAGAAGCGTTTTCGGCCCAGCCAAAAGCGGAGCCGGACTTTACCGCGCCTCGTACCAGCCCTCCCAAAGCCGAAAAGCAAAGTACCTTCGCTGGTACCCGTCGTCTGGTGCGCGACCTACGCCGGAAGCTGCTGGGTGGCGTAGCGGCGGGCCTGGCCCACTACTTTAGCATCGATCCGCTCTGGGTGCGGCTGGCGTTTCTGATCACCGTGATCGGCTTACCCGTGGGGGCCGGTATTTTTAACCTCGACGAGGTATTTGGCCCCCTGGCCGGAATGTCGGTGATTCTGTACATTGCCATGTGGGTGGCGTTTCCGGGCTCGGCGTCGCTGGAAGAAGATACCCGCATCAAGAAGTTCTACCGCGATCCTGACCGCAAGGTAGTAGGGGGCGTAGCGGGTGGCGTGGCCTCCTACTTCGGCGTAGACCTGGGTGTGGTGCGTTTTCTGTGGGTACTGGCCATCTTTTTGTTCGGTACGGGCTTCCTGTTTTACATCATCTTGTGGGTGATTTCGCCCGCCGCTAATACTCTCACCGAGAAAATGGAAATGCAGGGGGAGCCCATTACGCTTTCCAACATTGAAACGAATATTAAAAAAGGCCTCAACCTGAACGAGACCGAAGCGCAGGAAAGTGCCTTGACCAAAATCCTGCTGCTGCCCTTTCGGGCCATTGCGCTCATCATTGGGGCATTGGGGAAAATACTTAAGGGCATCGGGCCCATTCTGCGGGTGGTGATCGGCGCGTTTTTGGTGGCGATGGCGGTGGTGTCGCTGCTGGGGATGCTCATCGGCGGGGGAATTGGCCTGGGTATGCGCAACGTACTGCCCTTTACCGATATTCCTCCCCTGATGATCCTGAACGAGATGCCCTCCACGCTCATTCTTTCCATCGTACTCATCACGGTCATTCCCTTTATTGTCATTTTGTTACTGGGGCTGACGCTCATCGCCAACCGCCGGATCACGAGCGGCTCGGTGTGGCTGACGCTGGCCGGGCTGTGGGTGGTGGGCCTGCTGGGCGCGGCCATTTCCGGGGCTGCCTACCAGCGCAACTTTGCCCGCCGGGGAGAGGTGGTTGAAACCGATTATTTCTCAAAACCCAGAGGGGTACTTACGCTTGATGAGCGCAGCAACGACCTGGAGTCCAACTGGGAGCCGCGGGTAGAGCTGCTGGGCTACGACGAGTCGGATAGTATCCGGCTGGACCGCATCATGAGCGCCCGGGGACAGAGCCTGGAAGACGCCCGCCGGTTTGCGACGGATCTGGAGTACGCCGTGGTGATGAGCGACTCGCTGCTGATTTTTGACGAAAAAGCCTTACTCAACGAGCGCAGTCGCTTCCGCGACCAGGAGCTGCGAATGACGCTCTACCTGCCCTACAACCAGCCTTTTGCCATGACGCACGACTTCTACCACGGTAAGTTGCAGCGCTGGCGCGGTCCGCACAAGTACCTGCGTACCTACAACCTGGACCGCGACGAGGTAGATTGGCGCAACCTGCGCTGGGTGGTGCGGCGCGACTCCGGCCTGGTGTGTATCAATATACCGGCTGATTTTATCCAAAGCGAGACCGAAGAGGAAGAAGACGAAGAAGAAGAGTACTCCTACAACGAATACGACAACGAATCATCCAGTCTTAACCTGGGCAACCGGGGCCGGTACAGCAAGCAGTTTTCGGAGGCGGGCTTTGAAGGCGTGGATCTGGGCGGTGCCTACGCCGTGGATATTCGGCAGGGCGAGGCCTTTAAAGTAAGTGTGGATAGCGACGACGAAGAAGCCATTGATAACCTCAAGGTGTATGTACAGGACAATGTACTGCACGTCGAGCGCCCGGGCGAATTCCGGCTCTTCGGGGGTAAATCCAAGCGGATCGGGCTGGTGATTACCATGCCTACTATCAAGTCGCTGGAGTTGTCGGGAGCTAACAAAACGCGCGTCTCGGGTTTTAAGAATCTGAACGAACTGAAAATAGCTGCCGCCGGAGCCACCTCTACCGAGCTAAACGTGGAGGTAAACCGCCTGGACATCGGCGTAGCGGGGGCATCAAAAATGATCCTGAAAGGCAAGGCCCAGTCGTTGAAGGCCGATCTGGCGGGAGCCTGTAAGCTGGACGCTACCGCAATGAGCATTGAAAATGCCGACGTAGATGCCGCCGGAGCTAGCAAGGCCGAGCTGGGTACTGTACGGTCGCTCCGTAAACGCAGCTCGGGTGCCAGTAAGATCGAGGCCCAGGTACAGCCCTAGCTTGGCCGGGAAATAAGTACCTGGCTTCGTGCAACTTTTTCGGAGTTTCCGGCATCTTTCACGAAAACAACCATTACCTTAACTAAACGAACGGTCCAACGTATCATGAAAAAGAACCTCGTATTACTTTGCTTGCTGTGGCTGGCCAGCGTATCGCTCGTAGCCGCCCAAGGTACCCGTACCTTCAACGTGTCCAACTTCTCGCGGCTATCCATGGGAAGCGCCTTCCAGGTGGAGGTACGGCAGGGAAGCCAGTACAGCCTGAAGGCCACCGGCGACCAGCAGGACCTCGACGACCTGGAGGCCTCGGTCTCTAACCGTACGCTGCGGGTGCGGTACCAGGAAAACAAGCGGAGAAACCGCCGCGAGCGCATCAGCATTACCATCACCATGCCCACGCTGGAAGGCGTCGATTTCTCGGGAGCCAGCCAGGTGAACGTCAGCGGGTTCAACGACACCAAGAGCATGGCGATTAACATCTCGGGGGCGTCTAAAGTAACCATGGACGTGTCGGCCGAGCGGGTATCGCTGGACTTGTCGGGGGCTTCGGTGCTTACGCTCAACGGCAAAGGCAACGTACTCAACGGCCGGATTTCGGGCGCTTCGGTATTTAAAGGCAAGGATTTTCCCGTAAAAGAGGCCAATCTGGACGCGTCGGGCGCCAGCAACGCGGCCATCGTAGCCAACGCTTCCCTAACCGCCGAAGCCAGCGGTGCCAGTACCATCAGCTACTCGGGTAACGCCCGCGAAGTACGTTCAAGTACCTCCGGGGCCAGCTCGATCCGCCGTAGCAATTAAAAAAGAAATAGGGACCTCTTAATGGAATACGCAAAAAGCCGGGATGACCGGCTTTTTGCGTGTGGGGAAGAGATCAAAAAAAGACTAGGAAAAGGCCAGCTCGGCCGGAGCAAAAAAGGCGCGTAGTTCCAGGAGCGCGGTCCGAATCCGGGACTTAACGGTACCCAAAGGTACCTTCAGGATTTCGGAAGCTTCTTCGTGGGTATAGCCCTGAAAGTACACCATCTCCACCAGTATTTTTCGTTCGGGCCGCAGCTCATCCACGTACCGACGCAGATCCAGCCCCGAAATGGGAGGCTGGTACGTAATCATGGCTTCATTGTAGGTACAGCCTGGCGACAGTGCCTCCCACTGTTTCCGGCTTTCTGAGCGTAGCATGTCGATGGCGCTGTTGCGGGCTACGTTCAGCATCCAGGTAAAGAGCCGCCCTTTCTGGGGGTCGTAGGCATCCATGTTTTTCCATATTTTCAGGAAAGCATCCTGTAAGGCGTCTTCGGCCTTGGTGGTATCTTTCAGTACTTTACAAAGTACGCTGTAAATGGCACCCGCGTAGTGATCGTACAGGTATTGATAGGCCTGCTTGTCGCTTCGCTTCAACAAAGGGATCAACTCTTCTTCTGAGTACTTGGTGGGTGAAATGGCCATGAAGTGTGTAGTATTTTGATAGGAGTGCCCGAGGTTGTGGTACTTGCCATAAAATAAATGCTATAAAAAGTTTGCCCCGGCTAAAGTAAACCGCCCCCCTTTTGCATATTTATTTTTATAATCTTCGTTCTTTGCGGGGGAAACCACCAGGACATGAACCATTTTTTGCGCTCTATTTTTCAGGTACTCGTTTGTTTTTGCAGCTTTCAGGTTGGCGCTCAGTCGGTAGACCCCTTCACTAATCATAAGGTACCGGCGCGCGGGGTGATCTCGCTGGTGGGCGGTGTGGGGGTAGCCTACTACATGGGTGACCTCCGCGATGACCTCGATTTTGCCCACCTCGGGCTGGGCCCCACGCTGGCCCTAGGGGCCTCCTACCGCCTCACCGAACATTTCAGCGCTCGGGGCGAGCTCCGCTTGTACAGTGTTTCGGCCGATCAGCGTTACTCCCGCAACTTTCAGAACAATCTTTCGTTTCGAACCACCAACCCGGACCTGCAGCTGGGTCTTCAGGCCGATCTGTTTTCCTTCAGCCGACAGGCGCGGTTCAACCCGTATCTGGTGCTGGGCGTAGGCGTAACCTACCTTACGCCCAAGGCTCGTCTGGACAACAAGTGGTACAGCCTTGCGCCCCTCACCACCGAAAATGTGCGGTACAATCGGCTCCCATTCTTTTTTTCGGGCGGTATTGGCCTAATGTACAGGACCTCCACCCGCTGGAGGCTGGGCCTGGAGCTGAGCAACAACTACCTCCAGTCCGACTACCTCGACGACGCCAGTACGGTATTTCCCAATCCGGATGACCTCCCCTCCGACCTCGCCCGCCGCTTGTCCAACCGCAGCGAGGAGATCGGCCAACCCGCCCCCCAGCCGGGCTGGATTCGGGGCAACCCCGGCCTGAACGACACCTACCTGTTTTTCTCGTTACGAGCGCAGTACCTACTCACCACGCGGCACCAGATGGCCGAGCGCCGGAAGGTACGGTGTCCTAGATTTTGAGCCGCCGGTGATACGAAAAGAAGCGACCGAATATTTTTTTAAGATTGTATAAAGTTTGGCTCCCGGCCGGGTAAGCAAAAAAACAGGTACCTTGGGCCAAGTACTTTTTAATTAAAAACTGAGTAAAAGCAGGGACAATATGGGAATACCTGGCGTCATTTTTACCAACCCCGGCCCGGCCATTACCCAGTCTGTTTTCCTATATAAAACCCAAACCCTAGTGTATGCCCAAACCTAAACGCGCCCAGGAGTCGGAGGTCACCATGACCGAGATGGTACTTCCCAACGATACCAATACCCTGAACAACCTCATGGGAGGACGGCTCCTGCACTGGATGGACATCTGCGCCGCCATTGCGGCCCAAAAACATTCCAACCGCATCGTCGTGACGGCCTCGGTAGACAACGTATCGTTTACGGAACCCATTAAGCTGGGCAACATCGTGACCATGAAAGCCAAAGTAACGCGGGCCTTCAACTCGTCGATGGAAGTTTTTCTGGACGTGTGGGCCGAGGACATTCCGGCGGGGCAGCGCATCAGTACCAACCGCGCCTTTTATACCTTCGTGGCCGTAGACCAAAACGGCCGGCCCATTGAGGTGCCTGAGCTACTTCCCGAAACCGAGGAAGAGGACGCCCTGTACGCCAGCGCCCTGCGGCGGCGTCAGCTCCGGCTGGTCCTGGCCGGGCGCCTGAAACCCGCGGAAGCCACGGAGCTCAAAGCGCTTTTTGAACTACCCTAGGCCAACCGGTAGATTTTGCCTGTTAGTACCTCCTTACAGGTACTAACAGGTACTTATCCGCCTTACTTGTAGTGCTGTTAACTTTAACTTTTCCCTTTTGGCGCGCCGCCGATTTGCTTGGGCTAAGTACCCCCCAGGCCATTAAGAGCCATCAGGCCGACCGCTACCCCCGCTGATATACTCCCAACGCCACCGGCGGGAAAGTACCCAGCCCTTCGCACCTGCCCCAGCGGGAGTTTATTGGGAAGTAGCGGACCTGAAGGCCATAATATTTACTATTTTCATTAAAAAGTATGAAAATATCCTGAGGAAAAGGGAGATTTGCCTTTTAGTAACAGAAGCCCATGTCAACTACTACGGAGGTAACAGAACTTTGGCTTGCTTTCAAAAAAGGAGATAAAGAGGCTTTTAACCGGCTGGCGAGCCTTTTCTACCAAACGCTTTATAGCTACGGCACCAAACTCACGCCCGACCGCGGACTGGTGGAGGACTGCATCCAGGATTTGTTTTTTGAATTGTGGCAACGCCGTACCTTCCTGGGAGCTACCGAGCACGTGAAGTTTTATCTGCTTAAAGCGCTCCGCCGCAAAATATACCACGAAAAAAAGACCCAGGATAAGTGGAACGCCCAGGCCGTAGAAGCGCAGGATGAGCAAGCTTTCGTGGGTGAATTCTCGGTTGAGAAGAATATTATTGACCTGGAAACCAGCGAGCTACACCTGAAAAAGCTACACCACGTACTGGCCAAGCTCAGCAAAAGACAGCGGGAGATTATTTATCTGAAATTTTACCAGGAAATGGATTACGAGCAAATCGCCAACGTGATGTCCATCAACTACCAGTCGGTTCGTAACCTGCTGCATACCGCCCTTCGGGAGCTCAAAGAAGCCTGGGTCCAGGAGCCCTAACTTTTTTTTAATTTTTTTCAGTACAAACCTGAAAATTGGACCTATGTATAGGTATAAGCCAATTTTATCATGGATAATACTGATTTCTCCGCCTATTCTGCCGAAGATTTTGTGCTCGACGACCATTTTCGAAGGTGGGTAAACGGGCAGCTGCCGCCGGAAGATACCTTTTGGGATACCTGGCTGCGGCAGCACCCTCAAAAGGCGGAAACCATTCGTCAGGCCACCTGGATGGTAAAAGCCCTGGCGATGGAAGAGGCTACCCTGGACCAGCCGCGCATGGCCGAGAATCTTCACCGCATTGCTCAACTCACGGAACGCGAACCGGGTACCTGGTACCTGTTTTCGCCGTCGGGTTGGTACCGGGTGGCGGCCGCGCTGGTAGTGCTGGCCGGGCTGGGATGGTACCTGGGCCGAGGTCTAAAAACGGTTGTGCCCACCAAGTACCAGGAAATGGTACTGGCTCAGACCGGCCCCACAATCGAAAAAAGCAATACCTCAACGCAGCCTCTGAAGGTAGCTCTCAGCGACGGCTCGGTGATTACCCTCCAGCCCCACAGCAAGATCAGCTACCCGGAAGTATTTGCGCCGGACAAGCGCGAGGTCTACCTTTCCGGGGAAGGGTTTTTCGACATAGCCAAAAAAGCGAATAGTCCGTTCCTGGTATATGCCAACGAGATTGTCACGAAAGTACTGGGAACCAGCTTTTCGGTGAAAGCCTATGAGCACGATAACACCGTAGTAGTGAAGGTAGTGACGGGGCGGGTATCGGTACTTTCGGGCAAAGTAAAAAACGACAACCCTGCGTTTAGTGAAGCCGAGGGCGTGATCCTGACCCCCAACCAAATGGTGGTGTACGCCCGCACGCCCGAAAAGCTGACCAAAACCCTGGTGGAGCATCCGGTGCTGATCAAGTCTTCTCACACCAAGCCCAGCGATTTCAATTTCATGAACACACCCCTCCCGCTGGTCTTCAAGAAGCTGGAAGCGGGCTACGGGGTCACGATCGTGTACGACCATGATGTGCTCCAAAACTGTACGCTGATGGCCCCCCTGG
Organism: Rhabdobacter roseus; assembly: GCF_014202275.1. Lineage (GTDB taxonomy): Bacteria > Bacteroidota > Bacteroidia > Cytophagales > Spirosomataceae > Rhabdobacter > Rhabdobacter roseus. The sequence goes on from NZ_JACHGF010000006.1 coordinate 194,950, forward strand.
AGAACGAAACGCTCTACGAAAAGCTGGACTTGATTTGTAAGGTGATCGGGGCTTCCTACGAGGTAGTTGATGCCCAGATCATTATCTCAAGTCAGGGTTGCGATTGAAGAAAAATACGCTTACTCCCTAAGTACCTGAGTTCGCAGGTGTATCCCCTGGCGGCTCGGGCGGTTTTCCCTACCAATGCAGGCATGGCCAAGGTACTTGGTACGGGGGACTTTATTCCAATGTTTAACCTATCATTAATCAAAGTAAAACTATGAAAGAAACTTTACAGTCTCGAGCTAGCTGGCAGCAAGTACTACGCGTCGGGCTAGTGCAGGTACTGGCGCTGGTGCTGTGTAGCAGCCGGATGGTGGCCCATGACCTGGGCGCGCAGGTACTTGACAAAATAGTAACCCTTCAGGTCGAAGATCAGGAGATGACAGCCGCCCTGCGCCGCCTGGAAACCCAGACCAACATCAAGTTTGTGTTTAGTCCGCAGGTCATTAAAGCCGATCAGAAAGTAACCTTCAACGTGGAAAAAGAGCGGTTTGGTACTTTGTTGGAAAAGCTGCTGCGCCCGCTGCACATCAAGTACGAAGTGTCTGGCAAGTACATTTTGCTGAGTACAGAGCAAGCTGCTAAACCAACCGGCTCGGGCATAAAAAGCCTGGAAACGCTGGTACAGCCGCCGGTGGATGTAGCCATAAAGGGCAAAGTGACGGACGAAAAAGGGGAAGGATTGCCGGGCGTGAGCGTGATCATCAAAGGCTCGCTGCAAGGTACCAACACCAACGTAGAAGGCAACTACACCATCCAGGTACCTGACGCCGCCACGGTGCTGGTGTTTTCGTCGGTAGGGTACTTAACCAAAGAAGAAGTAGTTGGCAACCGCACCACGCTGGATGTTTTGCTTCAGGTAGATACCAAGGCCCTGGAAGAGGTGGTAGTGGTAGGCTACGGTACCCAGAAGAAGGCGAACCTGACGGGCGCCGTGGACCAGATCGGCAAAGAGGTGTTTGAAAACCGACCGCTACCCAACCTCACGCAGGGCTTGCAGGGGGTACTTCCCAACGTGAACATACGGCTCCTGGACGGCAAGCCGACCCAGTCGCCCAGCATCAACGTGCGGGGCACGACCTCCATTGGGCAGGGCGGTAGTGCCCTTATTCTGATTGACGGCGTAGAAGGTGACCCAAGTATGATCAACCCCAACGACATCGAGACCGTGACGGTACTGAAAGACGCCGCCTCCGCCGCCGTGTACGGTGCCCGGGGTGCGTTCGGGGTGGTACTGATCACCACCAAGCAGCCCGCCAAAGATGCGTTTTCGGTGACCTACAACGCCAACTTCGGTTCTAAGCAGCCCACGGTACTGCCCAACTACGTGACCGACGGCTTCCTGTGGGCGTCGATGTACAATCAGTCTTTTTATGCCTGGGAAAATACCTATCCGCAAAACGTGAACAAAACGTTGACGTTCTCGCAGGAGTACCTGGCCGAGCTCGAACGCCGCTCCAAAGATCCCAGCCTGCCCAAGACCGACATTGGGCCCGACGGCAAGTACGTGTACTACGAAAACACCGATTGGTTTAAGCTCTTATACAAAGACCGGCTGAGCTCCAGAGAGCATAACGTATCGCTTTCGCGCAGTACCGACAAAGCCAATTTCATGATTTCGGGTAGGTATAACGGGCAGGACGGCCTGTTTCGCTACAACTCGGACGATTTCCGGGTCTATAACCTACGGGCCAAAGGGGCCATCAAACTCTACCGCTGGCTGGAGGTCAACAACAATTTTGACTATTCGAACCGGACCTACTACAACCCGCTCAACGTGGGCGAGGGCAGCGGGATCTGGCGGAACATTGCGGACGAGGGGCACGTGCTGGCACCCATGCTCAATCCCGACGGCACCATTACGCACTCCGGGGCGTACACCGTAGGTGATTTTTACTACGGCCGAAATGGCATTGACACCGAGCGTAGTATTATTCGTAATACCACCGGGTTCGAGGCCCGGTTTCTCGAGAATTCCTTGCGGGTGATTGGTAACTTTACGTTCCAGAATATCTACAACGACGAATCCAGAAGGCGGGTGCAGGTACCTTTTAGCCGGGAGCCGGGCGTGATCGAGTACCTGGGCATACAGTATAACGACCTCCGTGAGTACCACAACCGCACCAAGTACCTGGCCTCCAACCTGTACGCCGAGTACGAAAAAACCTTCAGCAGCAAGCATTACTTCAAGGCCATGGTAGGTACCAACTACGAGCAGTCGGTGTACAACCGCCTGGAGGTACAACGCAACGGACTGATCTTCGAAGATGCCACCAACATCAACCTGGCCCTGGGGCAGGCCATCACCACCTCCGGCAACTACGAAGGCTGGAAAATCCTGGGCGGCTTCACGCGGCTGAACTACATTTTTAACGACAAGTACCTGCTGGAATTCAACGGCCGCTACGACGGCTCCTCGAAGTTTCCGGAGAACGAGCGCTACGCCTTCTTCCCTTCGGTCTCGCTGGGCTGGCGGTTGTCGCAGGAGCCTTTCTGGCCCGTATCGGATAAAATCGTCTCCGATCTGAAGTTCAGAGGTTCTTACGGCTCCCTGGGCAATGGTAACATTGGCTCGTACGCTTTTCAGGAAACCTTCTCCATCTCCCAAACCAGCCGCGTTCTGGACGGTATTCAGCCCCAGCGTACCAGCCGGCCTTCGGTACTTCCCGACGGCCTCACCTGGGAGACAGCCACCACCAGCAACGTGGGTATGGACCTGGCGATGTTTTCCGGGAAGCTCCAGCTCAACGCCGACGCCTACATTCGTAAAACCACCGATATGTACACCATTGGCCTCACGCTGCCAGCTACCTTTGGGGCTACGTCGCCGCGCGGAAACTACGCCGACCTGAAGACCACCGGCTGGGAGCTGATCGTAGCCTGGCGGGATAACTTCAGCCTGGCGTCGAAGGCTTTCAACTACCGGATCGGCGTAAACCTGGCCGACAATCAGTCCGTTATCCTGCGCTACAACAATCCCAACCGATTCCTGAACGATTACTACGTTGGCCAAAAAATAGGGGAGATGTGGGGCTACGTGACGGAAGGCTTCTTTACGTCAAAGGCCGAGATCGACGCCCATGCCAAGCAAAATTTGTTCCTTTCGACGGCACGGGGCGAGATTTTGCCCGGCGACATCAAGCTCAGCGACCTGAATAACGATGGGAGCATCACGCCCGGCGACAACACGGTGGATAATCCCGGCGACCGCAGGATCATCGGCAACTCGAGCCCCCGCTATACCTTCGGCGTAAACGTGGGTGCCGACTGGAAGGGCTTCTTCTTTACCGCTTTTTTCCAGGGCGTAGGCAAGCAGGACTGGTACCCCAGCACGGAGGCCAATACCTTTTGGGGTATGTACAACCGGCCCTACGGCGATATACCCCAGTGGCACCTCAAGGAGGGCATCATCTGGTCGGAAGAAAACCCGGATTCTTTTTTCCCGAGGTACGTATCGCGCCTGGCCAACCGCAGCGGCGGCATCCTGACCGTCCGGCAAACCAAGTATACCATGAATGCCGCCTACGTACGGCTAAAGAACTTCCAGGTGGGCTATAACATTCCTAAACAGCTCCTGGCCAAAACCAAAGTCATGAATGCCGCGCGGGTTTTCTTCTCGGCCGATAACCTCTGGACCTGGTCGCCGCTGCTCCGGATCGTGACCAACGTCGATGTGGAGAACGCCAACGCACCTTCCGATCAGCTTTTTACGGACGGCAATGCCGGCGACGGCTACAACTACCCGATGTTGAGAACCCTGACCCTGGGCTTTTCCGTCACGTTTTAAGGTAAAAATCATTTAAAGAAATACAAACATGAAGACTCGCTATATAGGACTTTTACTAGGTACTTTGCTCCTGACCGGCTGTGATCTGGAAGAGGTACCTCAGCATACGGCCGATAAGAACGCGGTATTTGGCAGTGAAAATGGCTTGCAGCTCTACGCCAATTCTTTTTATGAGTGGATGCCCAGCGCCAACAACATCCACCAGGCCGACGCCATCTCGGACTACTCGACCCGCCGCAACGCTCCCGACTTCCTGCGCGACGGCGTGTACAGCTCCCGCACCAACGACAACACCTCGGCCTCGGGCTACGACCTGATCGCGATGGGCAGCGACTGGAACTGGGGGTGGGGTACTTTGCGCAACCTTAATTTTTTCCTGGCCAATAACGTAAACCCCAAAGTACCCGAGCCGACCCGCCAACACTTCAACGGGCTAGCGCGTTTTTTCAGAGCTTGGTTTTATTTTGAAAAAGTAAAACGCTACGGCGATGTACCCTGGATCGACAAACCCCTCGACGTGGCCGATCCGCAGCTGTACGGAGGCCGCGACTCGCGCACCCTGGTGATGGACAACGTCCTGGCCGACCTGGATTTTGCCATTGCCAACATCAGAACCGTCGACAACGCCTCCCGTACGTTGATTACCAAAGATGTGGCGCTGGCGCTGAAAGCCAGGGTGGCGCTCTTTGAAGGTACCTTCCGAAAGTACCATACCGACAAGGGACTTGCCAGCTCGGCCAATACCTGGCTGGGACAGGCCGAAAGTGCCGCCAAAGTGATCATGGACGGCGGGCGGTACCGGCTCAACACCAGCGGCGGTACCGACCAGGCCTACCGGCAGCTCTTTGTGGGCGACGCCCCCGTGGCTGCGGAAGTCCTGCTCACCGTGGCCTCCAGCGTGACGCTGGGCGTAAGGCACGCCGCCAACTGGTACTTTACCAGCTCCACCACAGGTACCCGGTTTAGCTTCATCCGTCCGTTTATTCATACTTACCTCAAGCTGGACGGTACGCCCTTTACCAACGAGAGTGGCTACCAAACCAAAACCTTCATGGAGGAGACCAAGGGGCGCGACAAACGCCTCCAGCAGACCATCCGTACGCCCGGCTATACGAGAACCAACGCGGGTACGCCCGTAGCGGCTCCCCCGGCTTTTACGTACTCCTACACGGGCTACCAACCCATCAAATGGACCGTAGACAACGTAGCCATCGACGGCGGTAATAACAACACCAACACCGTCCCGGTTTTTCGCTACGCAGAGGTACTTCTGAACTACGCCGAGGCAAAGGCCGAGCTAGGTACCCTCACCAACGAAGACTGGGCCAAGACCATCGGGGCCCTGCGCAGCCGGGCGGGCATCACGGGGGGCTTGTCCACGCTGCCTACGGTCGTTGATCCGTATTTGCAGTCGACCTATTTTCCGGGCATTACCAATCCGGTCATTCTGGAGGTACGTCGGGAAAGGGGCATTGAGCTGGCGCTGGAAGGATTCCGCTTTTATGACATTGTGCGCTGGAAGCGCGGCAGTCTTTTTGAAATGCCGTGGCGGGGTATCTATGTACCGGAGGCCAACAAGCTCATGGACTTGAACGAAGACGGTACTCCGGATGTGTACTTTTATACCGTCTTGCCCGCTACGCAGATCAGCGGAGTAACCTACCTGAACGTAGCGACGGAGGCCCAGCGACTCACCAACGGTACCTCCGGGGAGATAACCTGGCTGGCCAATATTCCGCGAAAATTCGACGATAAAAAGTACCTTTATCCCATTCCGGAAGCGCATTTGCTCGTAAACCCCGCCCTGGGGCAGAATCCCGGCTGGCAGTAGTGGTGTAAGTACCTTTTGAGAAAAAAAATCAGCCTGATTTCCTTCTTTTCGAAGCATGAAGTCAGGCTGATGTATGTAAAAACAAATCCAGTAATGGGCTACTTTAGGGGGTACTTGGTCGTGAACTCAGGAAAGTTGCTGCATCTCCAGCACCAGCTTTGAAGTGAGGTAGTCTTCCCATTCGTCGATGTCGGAGAGGGTGTCCAGGAAGGCGTGGCTGAGGCCGCCGCGCAGCAGTACCCGCACGGTACTTTCCAGCAGCGTGGGCTGGCTCCAGGGCATGTGGTCAAAAAGTACCTCGTGGAGCCGCTGCATCCCCAGCAGGTAGTAGCCGCCGTCGGTGGAAGCTCCGATCACGACCTCGTCTTGCTCCAGCGCCCGAAAGGCCGCTTCGAGCTGGTGGGGCAGTAGCTCCAGGCAGTCGCTCCCGATGATGGCCACGCGCTGCGCCCCCGCCGCAAACTGCTCCCGGAAAGCTTCCTTCATGCGTTGGCCCAGGTCTCCCTCCACCTGCAAGGCCTTGGGATAGTCGTTCCAGAGGTCGTTTTCGTTTACAAAATCGCCGTAATACACCGTAGCCTGTACGTCGGTAGGCAAGAGGTAGTCGGTTACGCTTTTGGTGTAGCTGAGCAGCTCCCGGTAGATCGCCGTGGCTTTTTCGTGCCCCACGGTTTGAGCCAGCCGGGTTTTTACTTTTCCTTCGATGGGGTTTTTTACAAAAATAATAAGGGCGTTGCGTGGCATATTTTGGTACTTTTGTGCACTTCTAACTACCTTCAATAAACGAATTGTATGGCAAAAAAGATTATTTTTTCCGAAAAAGCCCCGGCGCCCATCGGGCCTTACAGCCAGGCGGTGCTCATCAACGGTACTTTGTACGTATCCGGGCAAATTGCCCTGGAGCTGGCTACCTCGGGGGACATCAAAGCGGAGGCGAAGGGAGTCATGGAAAACCTGGGCTACATCCTGGAAGCCGCCGGGATGGACTACTCCCACATCGTGAAGTCCAGCATCTTCCTGAAAGATATGAATGATTTTGCGCAGGTAAACGAAGTCTACGGTAGTTTTTTTACGAGTGAGCCCCCCGCCCGCGAAACCGTGCAGGTAGCGCGCCTGCCCAAGGATGTTAACGTAGAGATTTCGGTGGTGGCGGTAAAAGAGTAGCGGGGTACTTTGGCCCAGCTCTTTTTAAATAAAGTACCTTTCCCGACTTCATTTTTCAAACTAGTATACGTTTTTAATTACCCATTGCTCTATGAGTCAATCTCCCGTTCGCGTACGATTCGCCCCCAGTCCTACGGGGCCGCTTCACATTGGAGGCGTGCGTACTGCGCTCTATAACTACCTTTTTGCGCGCCAGCAGGGCGGCCAAATGCTGCTCCGCATCGAAGATACCGACCAAAACCGCTTCGTGCCCGGCGCGGAAGCCTACATCCTGGACGCGCTCGAGTGGCTGGGCATCCAGATCGACGAAGGCCCGCGCCACGGCGGCCCGCACGCGCCCTACCGGCAGTCGGAGCGGAAGGACATCTACCGGCAGTACGCCGAGCAGCTGGTGCTGGAAGGCAAAGCCTACTACGCCTTCGACACGCCCGAAGAGCTGGATACCATGCGCAAGCGCCTCGAAGAGGCCAACGTACCCGCCGCGCAGTACAACGCCATCACGCGCATGCAGATGACCAACGCCCTCACCCTGCCCGTGGGCGAAATCAAGGAGCGCATCGAAAGCGGCCAGCCGTACGTGATCCGGATGAAGGTACAGCCCAAGGACGAAATCCGCTTTCATGACCTCATCCGGGGTTGGGTGGCCGTGCATTCGTCGCAGATCGACGATAAGGTACTTGTGAAGTCCGACGGGCTGCCTACCTACCACCTGGCCAACATCGTCGACGACCACCTCATGGGCATTACGCACGTGATCCGGGGCGAAGAGTGGCTGCCGTCGGCCCCGCTGCACGTGCTGCTCTACAAGTACCTGGGCTGGCAGGATACCATGCCGCAGTTTGCGCACCTGCCGCTGCTGCTCAAGCCCGACGGCAACGGCAAGCTCTCCAAGCGAGACGCCGACCTGGGGGGCTTCCCGATTTTTCCGCTGGAATGGACCGACCCCCGCACGGGCGAGCGGGCGCTGGGCTTCCGCGAGGAAGGGTACCGGCCCGACGCCACGGCCAACTTCCTGGCTTTTCTGGGCTGGAACCCCGGTACCGAGCAGGAGCTCTTTAGCATGGAGGAGCTCATCCGTGCCTTCAGCCTGGAGCGGGTACACAAGGCTGGTGCGCGCTTCGACATCCAGAAGGCGCAGTGGTACAACCAGCAGTACCTCAAGGCCCAGCCCGACGCCGCCCTGGCGGAGCAGATCCTGCCGCAGTTTGGGCAGAACGGCATCGAGCTCAGCCCCGAGCAGGCTACCAAGATTGTCCACTTGCTCAAAGACCGCGTGCACTTTGCCGGGGAAATCGTGAACGAGTCGGCGTTTTTGTTCAGTGCCCCCACTACCTACGACCCCGACGTAGCCGCCAAGCGCTGGAACGAAGAGGCCGCGCGGGCCATCGCGGGCTTCCGCGACGCCCTCCTGAGCTACGAAGGTACCTTCGCCGCCGAGGAGATCAAGCACCTGCTGGCCCAGACCCTGGAAAGCCTCGGGATCAAGATGGGTAAGGTGATGCAGGCGCTACGGCTGGCCCTTACCGGCCTGGGCGCGGGCCCCGACCTGATGATGACGATGGAGATTTTGGGCAAGGCGGAGGTGGTACACCGCCTGAGCATCGCACCGGAGCGGCTGTCCAGCGCGTCGTAGGTACTTTTTGGGTACTTCATCAAACATCCCGGCAGGTACTTGTAGCTGCCGGGATGTTTGATGAAGTAGCCCTACTGAGGCCTGTGATGATCCCAATAAAGCCTGGGCGTTACAAGTTGGGTAGAGGGCTTTCTTACAAAAATGCCGAAGGCATGATAGGATTATAGATGTATTCAAAACACCTTGATTAAAACCCCGAATGGGGTGGCAGTGATGAATTATGTCACCCCATTCGGGGTTCTGTCAGGCTTGGATTCCTATTATTTCTATAATCCTGGCACCCTTTCAGGGTTACTATTTTTTATAAGAAAAACCTGAATTTAGGTACTTTACCGCCCTAACTCCTTAAGGCTGCAGCCGCACCACCACGCGGCGGTTTTTAGCTTTATTAACTTCGGAATCGTTGGGCGCGGCGGGGGAGTCGGGGCCCCGGCCGGTGGGTACCAGCTGCTCCGGCGCGACGCCCCGCTGTTTGAGGTAGTGGGCCACGACCCGCGCCCGGTACTCCGACAGCGTTTGGTTCAGCGCTCGCTGGCCGACGTTGTCGGTATGGCCGGTGAGGTGTGCCCGGAGGCCGGGTTGGCGGGCCAGCAGCCAGGAGATGGAGTCGAGGGTAGGCTGGGTCGCTTGGCGCAAATGGTAGGTACTTTGGTCGAAGTAAAGCACCACGCTGTCGTAAGTCGCGTAGTCGCGGTGCATGATCGACGCCGCCGGGGTACTTGCCGCCGGTTTTTTCAGGCGAATGGTTTTAAAATTAAGGCCCGGTTTGATCGTAAACGTTTCTTGCCGCACGAGCTGATTCCCTTTATCATAGATGGTGAGTTGATAGTCTTCGTCGGGCCGAACGGAATTGCTGCTCAGATACGGTATCGGAGCGGTGAAGCTGGACACAAAAGTAGAATGCCCCGGCTTACGAATTTCGTACCGGAATTGCTGATTTTCGGGTACCTCATAAGCCAGAGCCAGGATGGTGTGGTTGAGGGGCAACAGCCTGATTTGGTAGAGCTGATTTTCGAGCCCGTCGGGACTGGCCGTGATGCTGCCCCGGTAGCTTTGGTAGCCCGAGACGTTTACCTCTATTGCTATGGCTTCGCTCCGAGCCAGCGCCAGGCCGGTAGGTACTTTGGTGGAATCTACCTCGAAGCAGTGGGCGCGGCCGGTGTTGGGGTACTTTAAGCAAACAGTTGCTTGTAGGCGTATACCGCTATGAGCATTACGCACCCTAAAGAACGAAGTACCTTTAGCGACGGATTTCGGGTTTTGTTTGGGAGGCGGATTGTAGGTACCTACGAGCAGTTGGGAGTCTTTACGAATCACGGGAATCGAAAGCCGAAACCGGGTGTTTCTGTCCATTTCGCCGAGGGCCGTTACGGGGAAAACCACCGTTTCGTAGCCAATTATATCAAAAGTTAGCTGCTGGGTATGGGAAGGTACCTGGATCGAGAAGAGCCCGTTGGCGTCGGTGTGGTGGGCCATCCACGCGCCGCCTTCCACACGAGCCGTGATGTGGGTTTTCAGGTCTAGACCCGTCGTGACATCCCAGCAGCTGCCGCTGATGATCATAGAATCTTGGCGGAGCGTATCGGGCGGACAGCTAACCGACGAAAAGCCTGACAGCCAAAACAGAAACATAGCGAGCATACCAGTAGGTTTAGGTGGATACTTCATGGACGCACAGGTACCTCCGCAGCAGTGAAGTACCTAGGAGCAAGGTACCAAAAAGAAAGTTTGGTAGTTACTAAATTAACTAATTTTTTAGTAGAAGGGTGGAGTGCTATACCAAAAAGCGGTAACTCACTTGTATATCGGGCTACGGGATTGGCCACAAGTACCAAATGTATAAGACAAGCGCCGGGCGTCGTGTATAGCTAAGCGAACAAGTACCTTCGGGAAAGCCCGAGTACTCCAAAGATTTTTGCTTAAAACCTCGAACCATCGAAATCCGAACGGGTTTATTGCTCGTACCTAGTGGATATAACATCCCTTATCATTTCTCCGGCTTACCCTTTATGCACCAACAATCTTTACCTACACTACGTACTTTTTGGGCGAGTGGGCTCCTGACCCTGCTGCTCCTGCTGGCGGCGTCGGGCTACGCCCAGGCCCAGTTGGAAGTTCAGGTTGTAGACCTGTTGCTTCGCCAACCGCAGCCATTTGTTACCGTTCGGGTGCTGAATGCGGCGGCTCAGTTTGAAGCGAGTGCCCAAACCAACGAAGCGGGCAAGGCCGTCTTTGCCGAACTACCCCCAGCGGGGCGCTACCGGGTGGTAGCCGAAAGCCAGGCCAACCTGGCGGGCACCGAGGTGAGTAGCGTAAGCCTGCTCACGAGCGGTATCACCACCGTACTGCTGGAACTACCCTCCAGGCGGGAGTCGATCCTGGATGAGGTGGTGGTGAGCGACCGGCGTACGGCCCAGCTCAACGTAAAGGATGCGCAGGTGTCGTACTACGTGACCAAAAAGGAGATTCAGGCGCTGCCCATCGAGGGGCGGGACATTACCCGCTCGCTGTACCGCCTCCCCAACCTCACGCTGGCTACCCTGGGCTACGCCGAAGCGCCCAATGTATCCATCAACGGCCTCAATGGTACCTACACCAACTACATGATTGACGGCCTGGACAACAATGAGCGCTTCCTGGGCAACATGAAGTTCAACACGCCCGTGGGCTTTGCGGAGGGAATTACGGTACTGACCAACAACTACTCCGTGGAGTACGGCAACACCAGCAACGGCGTCGTGAACGTCACGAGCCGCTCGGGCAGCAACGACTTCAGCGGTGAAGTATTTTACCTGACGCGCCCCGGTAGTATCCTGGATGCCAGCTCGGCCTACGCCACACTGGACCTGTCGGGCAATCAGGTAAAGGATGGCTTCCAGCGGCACCAGCTGGGCGTAGCGCTGGGGGGAGCCCTTAAAAAGAACAAAACCTTTTACTACCTCAACTTCGAGCAGACGCTGGACAAAAAAGATAACCTGCTGAACTCCCCGCTGCTGGGGGTGAACGAAATCGTGACGGGCCGCAATGAATTCAGCTACGCCTCGGGCAAGATCGACCAGCTGTGGAGTACCCGTTTTAAGTCGACCGTGCGGGTAAATGTAGGTCGCTTCGACATCGACCGCCAGGGCGGCGGGCTCGAAGGGGGCGTTAATTTTCCGTCGTCGGCCTCGGCCCAGCGCAACCGTACCTACCTCATTGCGCTCAAAAACAGCTACTCGCTCACCGACCAGCTTACTCTCGAAACCAACTACCAGCACTCGTACTTTCGCTGGAACTACCGCGAGCCGGTTAATCCGAATAGCCCGTCCGTGACGGTGCAGGCACCTACCGGAGCGGGCATTGCTGTACTGGGCCAGAGCGGATCTATTTTCGACAGCCAAGAGTACTCCCACCAGCTGCAGCAAAAGCTATTTTACAGCGCGGGAAGGCATAGCCTCAAAGCAGGGGTAGAATTCATGAGCTCAGCCTTCAGCCTGCTGGGAGGCGGCAATCCCAACGGTACCTACACCGTACGCCTCACCGACGCGCAACTGGAAGAAATCCGAAGCCGAAACCTCGGTGGCGCGCTGGACGTGGGCGATATTCCGCGCGATGTGCGCGTGATTACCTACGACGTGGAGCTGCGGCCTACTACCTTTGGTACTACCCAGAATGTGTTTAATATCTACGTGGAAGACAACTTCGAAGTCAACAACCGGCTGAATCTGAATTTTGGGCTGCGCTACGACTACGACAACCTCTCCAAAGGCGGAGGTACCCGCGGCGACCTAAACAACCTGGCACCCCGCGCGAGCTTCAACCTCAAGGTAGGTGGGCGCGGCGTGATTCGGGGCGGCTACGGGCTTTTTTACGACAAAATAAAGTACTCGGCCTACAGCGATGCGTTGCAGTTCAACAGCTCCTCGGCAGACTACCAACGCCAACTGAGCGAGCTGCAGCGCCTGGGCCTGCTGGACCCCGCCGCCGACCTGAACCGGATCACCTTTCCCGGCAACATACGGGCCACGGCTACCAACGTGAGCTACCTCAACGGCCCGCAGGCCGAGCAGCTCCAGGCGCGGCGCGAGCGGCAGTTTACCAACAACCTGCGCGTGCTCAATCCTAACGGGTTTCGTAATCCGTACTCCCACCAGTTTTCGCTGGGGTACCAGTACAAGCCTACCGAAAAAACGCTCTTCTACGTGGATTTTGTCCATACCGCCACCAACGACCTGTACATGATCCGGAACCTGAATCCGGCCGCGCCCTTTCCCAACAACGACCCCAACGAGCCCAAAAAGCGGACCGTGGCGGAAGCGGACGCTACCCGGCCGGTACCCATCCTGCCCGGCAACATCGCCATCGTGAACGGAGATACCCTGCGGGGGATCTCGCGCAACGTGTACGTCACCACACCCGAAGGCAAGGCGCGCTACTGGGCGGCTAACTTTGTGTTTCACAAACTACCCGAAGGCGGCAAGCTGGGCTACCGTTTCAACTACGCCCTGGCGCTCGTCAAGAGCAACACCAGCAGCCTCAACACCCGTGCCCAGGACTCCAATAATTTCGAAGCGGAGTACTCCTACGACGAGCAGGATCGCCGCCATGTCCTCAACGGCATGTTGTTCTACTCGCCCGTCCGGAACCTCACCATCACTCCGGCTTTTCTGCTCCAAAGTGGGCAGCCGTACACCATCCTGGCCGACGCCCAGGCTCTGGGTACTTCGGACCTCAACGGCGACTCCGAGTTTTTCTGGCCGGCGGATTATTCGCCCGGCGAAAAGCGCCACGGCCGCCGCCTGCCCTGGGCCAAAACGCTGGACCTGTCGGTCAAGTACGCCCTGCCGGTGGTTGGCAAATCGCGCCTGGAGCTGTCGGCCGATGTCTTCAATGTGCTCAACACCACCAATATTTCGGGCTATAACGTAACGCGCGGCGCCAGCAACCAAATCCAGTACGGAAGTACCTTTGTGGTGCGCTCGGCGGCTCCGCCGCGTCAGTTCCAGTTTGGCGTCCGGTATTTTTGGTAGGTACTTTTTCTTATTTCCATGTACTTTTAATTCATTGACCAATGCTTTCTTTCCATCGACGGTTTCAAAGTACCCTCTTCCTCTTACTGCTGCTGGCCTCTGCTACCCAGGCACAAGTACCCCGGAAATTCTGGCTGGATACCGACCTGATGGTGGGGCTTCCCGAGCGCGCGCCCCGCGAGGTAGACGACGCCGTGGCGCTGCTGATGGCCCTGCGGCTTTCGGACAAGGTGGAGCTGACGGGCGTGAGCCTGGTTACCTACGTAGACTACGGCTACGAGGTAGGGCAAAAACTACTGAAGTGGTACGCACCCGACCGGACGATTCCCCTGTACAAAGGCTCCGACCTCTGCGGGGATGTGGGCGTAGAAAACGACGCGACCCGCGCGCTGGCCGAAGCACTCCGGCGGCAGAAGCTCACCATTGCGGCCATTGGCCCCGCTACCAACGTAGCGACCGTCATCAAGAATCACCCCGAGCTCGTCGGGCAAATCGAGGAGATCACTTTTTGTGCCGGTCGTACGCCCGGATTTGCCTTCCGGCCCGGGCTCGAAACCATGACGGTATCGGACTATAATTTTGAAAAAGACGTAGAAGCTTTTCGGGTTATTTTTGACTCGGGTGTGAAGGTCATCCTGTCGGGCTTTGAGTGCAGTGCCTACCTTTTTCTGGGCCAAACCGACCTGGCTTTCCTGGCCGATGGCTCCGAGGGCGACCGGTGGCTGCACGCGCAGTTTCGGCCATGGTCGCTGCGGGGGCAGCGGGTTTTTGGTGTCGATGGCTTCATTCCCTACGACACCACACCCCTGGGCCACATTACTCATCCGGAGTACTTCAAGTACCACCGGAACATCCCGGTGCAGATCAACCGGCGGGAAAACGACGCCACCACACCCAATGCTCCCAAGGGTCCGAAGCCTTTTCTGGAGGTGTCTTACGACTACCCCAGCAAGTGGACCTGCGACTACGCCTACAAAACGCTACCCGGCTTCGAGGAGATCGTCATCGAATTGATGAAGAAGAAGAAGTAGGCGTGCGGGCAAGGGTAGCTGAGTGCTCCGGAGGTACTTTGCCTGATCCTGGGAAAAACCGGTCAGGGACTTTCGGGTAGAATGGTTACATCAACCACATAGCCTACCTGGTTTCTTTTGAGATGCCTCCGGTTGTACTTTACCCCATAGTGCAGATTGAGACTTATGGCGGGTGCCATCATAAGAACGGTGGTGGTTGGGGAGGCTTGGGTGGCCACGGCCGCTACACCCGTGGCAGTTCCCAAGATAAGGGAGGTCCACAAGGTCCGCTTCAGTAGCGGCACCCGGTCGATGTGCGTAATTTTATCCAGGGCTAGTTCAGCCCCGCTGCTAAGGACGATACTCGACTCGGTAAGGTACCTTAGTCTGCCAAAAAGAAAAAGGGGCTCGCCCGTGGGCATGGCCGCGTAATAAAACTGCATATAGTCCCCTGGTTTAGCCGTTATAACCCGTCCCGTCTCGTAATTTTTTATTTGCAACATACGTTGCGCACTTGCGTTGGTTAGGCTGAAAAACAGCCAGCCTGTCAATAAAGCAAAGCGAAACGTAGCGGTATGGATCATGGTTTTATCTAGAACGAGGGTGGTTTGCCTTAAAGCCAGCAGCGACTTGGCGGATCGGCTTCTCAGGCGCTAAAAGAGTGGTACAAGTACCTAAAAAAATACGTAAGCTACCTACCTTTGGCTTTTAATTTTTGTAAAAACCAGCCTCTGGGTACTTACTGGCCTGAGCAACCAATACGATATCGTGACGAATCCGCTACGCAAGCTACGCATGGAAGAAATGAACCGCCTTTCGGTGGAGGGTTTTCAGCAAAGTACCAAGTTCCCGCTGGTGATCGTGCTGGACAACATCCGTAGTCTTAATAACGTCGGATCGTTTTTTCGGACCGCCGACGCCTTCCGGGCCGAAAAAATATACCTTTGTGGCTACACACAATCCCCGCCGCACCGCGAGATCACCCGCTCTGCCCTGGGAGCGGAGCGGTCGGTGGCCTGGGAAAAGGCGGAAAGTACCCTAGAGGCCGTGCAGCACCTGCGGGCGGAGGGCTACCGGGTAGTAGCGGTGGAGCAGGCCGAGGGCAGTACGTTACTGCCGGTGTTTGAGCTTCGTCCCGAGGTACCTTATGCCTTTGTGTTTGGAAATGAGGTGGAAGGCGTCAGCGACGAAGTGATGGCCCAGGTAGACGAATGCGTCGAGATTCCGCAGTTTGGTACCAAGCACTCCCTGAACGTATCGGTGTCAGCGGGCATAGTACTGTGGGAGTTTGTTCGGAAAAAGTTAACAGAAAAATAACGCGCTATTTTTGTTTATCCGAAAAAATACGTAGGTATTTGTAGATTTATTTCTCACTGGCCTACCACCTTCCCAACAAGCGGTAGGGTACATAACGAGTTACCTTACATTAATCTTCAAAGTATGAAATCGTCGACAAAAAAATTAACGGCTGAAATTACAAGTACACTGGAAAGCAAACTGGACCAGCTGTCTGTGAAGTCTAAAAAAGTCAAGAAATCCATTGAGAAAACCGCCGCTAAGCTGGCCAAAAAGGTAGCGAAGCTCTTGGAGAAAGAGAACAAAGAAAAAGAGAAGAAATCAAAGAAGGTGCAGAAAGCCGCCGAGGCAAAGGTAAAAAAAGAGGCCAAGAAAGCCACTAAAAACGCCGACAAAGCCGCTAAGAACGCCGCCCGGACCGCCGCCAAAAAAGCCAAAAACGCCGAGGTAGCCGCAAACCTGAAAAGTACCCCTGCTTCGGCCGCCGCTACTCCCGGAGCCGCCGCTGCGGCCCCCAAACCCCGTACTTCCCGCCCCGCTGCTAAGCCCGCCGCGGCGGCTCCCGGAGCGGCGGCTTCCCGCACCCGCAAGTCGCGCGCTACGCCAGCTACCCCGGAAACCTCCGGAGCCGATAAAGCTTAGCCCCGAGGCCAGCAAAATACCATAATCCGTACCCCGTTCTCAACTCCGGTGCCTTACATCAAACAAACCACTCCCTTCGTAGTACCTACCACCGACGGCAAGCTGATCGAAGAGCATTTCGGTCTGGCTTCGGCCCACGGGGGAGCGTTCAGCGTGGCGCACATGGTAGCGCCACCGCGGTGGAGCGAGCCGTTTCAGACGCCCGCTTTTGACGAAGTGACGATCATGATCCGGGGTAAAAAACAAATCGAGGTGGACGGCGACACCCTCACGCTCGAAGCCGGACAGACCTTCCTGGTGCCCGGAGGTACCCGCGTCCGCTACGCCAATCCGTTCGACGAGCCCGCCGAGTACTGGTCGCTGTGCGTGCCCGCTTTTTCACCCGACACCGTGCGGCGGGAAGCATCCTGACGACCAGGTTAAGGCCATCATTTACCAAGCAGACTTTCGAAAGGAAGTCTGCTTTTTTGCTTTTAAGCAGGTACCTAAAGCCGCTAGGTACCAGGAAGCGCAACGCGCACGTTAGTACTTCCAGAGAACGCCAAAGTATCTTTTGCCAGCGCCTGAGCAGACCGCGGGGTAGTCTCCCGTGTATAGAAAACGCAGGGTACTTTCTGGCTCTATGGGTATTGTATAAACTAGTAAAATACTGTTAGATAAGTACTTAAACTAGTAAAAAGTTACTACTTGAAAAATAAGCCTTCATGAAGCAACGGCAGCGGCTGGATAAAAACGGATGGGTACTTGCCCTTTTGCTCGGGCTATTGGGCGGAAGTGCTCCGGTTTGGGCGCAGGGCTACAACGCCGTGGTGGTGACAGAGCTGATGATTGACCCCACGCCCGTGGTGGGCCTGCCCGACGCCGAGTACCTGGAGCTTTACAACCGAAGTACCCAACCCGTGTCGCTGCGCAACTGGCGCCTCACCATGGGCAGCCGCACCGTCACCCTGCCAGACTCGGTACTGCCGCCGGGTAGTTACAGCATCCTCTGCGCCCGCTCGGCACTGGAGCTATTCCGGCCGCTGGGTAGGGTAGTGGGCCTGAGCTCCGTTTCCCTGCCCAACGCGGGGGCCACCGTGAGCCTGCGCGACGCCCGCGGACAGCTCATTTATTCTATCACCTACGCCGACCGCTGGTGGCCCGTCGGCCAGCGCGACGGCGGCTACGCCCTCGAAATGGTGGACGTGGAAAATCCCTGCGGCGAGCTGGACAACTGGCGCGTCTCCACCGATGGCCGGGGCGGCACCCCCGGCCAGCCCAACGCCGTGCGCGGCCCCAACCCCGACCGCACCCCGCCCGCGGTGGAGCGGGTGGAAGTACTGGCTCCGGACCGCCTCCGGGTACTTTTCAGCGAGCGCCTGGATAGCCTGGGTACCTTGCAGAGCAGTACTTTCGAACTGACCGGCCGGAGCATTGTGCAAAAAACGCTCGAGACGCCCTCCTTCCGGGCCGTAACGCTGCTTCTGAGCGCGCCGCTCCAGGAAGCCCAAACCTACACCCTCACCGTGCGGCAAGTACCCGACTGCCTGGGCAACTACCTGCGGGAGGCGAAGATGAGCCTGGGGCTGCCCTCGCGCGCCGAGCCCGGCGAGGTAGTGCTCAACGAGATTTTGTTCAATCCCCGCCCCAACGGCGTCGATTTTGTGGAAATCTACAACCGCACGGGCAAGTACCTAAGCCTGCGGGGCTGGACGCTGGGCAACGTCCAAAACGACCAGCCCGCTAACTTCCGGCTCATCACGGCCGACGAGGTACTTTTGCCGCCCTACGGCCTTTTGGCGCTTACAACCGACGCCACCCTAGTAACGGAGCAGTACCCCACCGACCGGCCACGCCAGCTGCTGGAGGTACCTTCGCTGCCCTCTTACCCCAACGCCGCCGGGGGCGTGGTACTTCGGGATGCGGAAGAACGAATTTTTGATCGCTTCGATTACCAGGAAACGTTCCACGCCGCCCTCCTGACCGACCGCGACGGGGTTTCGCTGGAGCGCCTCGACCCCGCCGCGCCCAGCCACGACCGCACCAACTGGCACTCGGCGGCTTCGACGGTGGGCTACGCTACGCCCGGCTACGCCAATTCGCAAGGTACCCGGCCGGGCGCGGAAGATGGCTTTGTGGTGGAGCCGGAGGCCTTCACGCCCGACGGCGACGGCATGGACGACTACGCTTACGTGCGCTACACGCTCAGCGCGGCGGGCCGCGTGGCCACCATCCGGATCTTCGACCAGCACGGCCGTCTGATCAAAAACCTGGTGCAGAATCAGCTCATCGGTACCGGAGGCGAAGTACGCTGGGACGGCACCGACGAGCGCGGCGAGCTGGTGCGGATGGGCTACTACCTACTGTTGATCGACACCTACGACGCCCGGGGTACTTCGCAGCAGTACAAAAAGCGCGTGGTGGTGGTGCGGCGGTAAGGTACCTTTAGGTTTTCTGTAAGAAAGAAAAAACGAGCGGGTAATTTTTCTGGTCCAATGCTTTTACTTAGGTTAGCGCACAACAACGCCGTAACCATGGATTTTCTCGGAGCCCAACAGTACATTCTCCAGCAATTGGAACAACAACTCCCCCCCACGCTTTACTACCATAGCCTGGGGCACACGCAGGACGTGGTGCGGGCGGCGCTGAGCCTGGCCGCCGAAGAGGGCGTTCGGGACGAAGAATCGTTGCTGCTGCTGCATACGGCGGCGCTTTACCACGACGCGGGCTTTATGCACGTCTACGCCGGGCACGAGCAGGAAGGCTGCCGGATCGTCCGGGAGGTACTTCCGGGCTTTCGCTACACCACCGACCAGATCGAGCACATTTGCCGGATGATCCTGGCCACGAAAATTCCCCAAACGCCCAGCGATGCCCTGGGGCGTATCCTCTGCGACGCCGACCTGGACTACCTCGGGCGCGACGATTTTGAGCCCATTGCGGGTACTTTGTTCAGAGAGTTATTAGAACGCCAGCTGGTGCCCGACGAGCCCGCCTGGAACCGCATTCAGGTGCAGTTTCTGGAAGCGCACCGCTACTGGACCGCCACCGCCAACAGCTGGCGCGAAAACCAAAAGCAGCAGCACCTGATGGTACTTCGGCAGATCGTGCAGGGCTACGACGCGCTACCCAACGGCGCCGCTTAGCTTGGTATTTTGTAGCCGAATGCGCTGGCACAGGATATGTAGCACGTTACGAAGTACCTCACTGCGCTCCTCCATGAGGTCGTAGAAGTCGTCCTGATCAATGCGGAAAAGCAGCACGTCGGTTTCGGCCACGGCGCTGGCCGAGCGGGGCTCGGCGTCCAGCAGGGCCAGTTCCCCAAAAATATCCCCCTTCGTAAAACGGGCCAGCTCTTTGGTCCCGTCATAAATCCCTACTTCGCCGGCGTAAATGATGTACATAAAGGTACCTATGTCGCCTTTTTTCACCAGCAGCTCCCCTTCCCGGCCGGGTACTTCCTTCATGATGGGCGCAATGGCCGTCAGGACGTTCTCGGGGGTAGTTTCAAAGAGGCGCGTGTTTTTGAGCACCAGCACGCGTTCCATTTCGGAGACACTGTCGGGGTAGCTGGTCGAATGCATGGTCGTAGCGGTTTGGGGAATTGATTCTTGCACAAGGTACTTAAAAGCAGCATGATCTGCCAGGGCCGTGGCCAAGGCCTCCCGGAAGAGCGGCCGCGGATGCGCCAGGTACCTTTGCACGAGGGGCATGTCAGCCTCGGTGGGTTGCCACTGGCGCAGCGCCAGCGCCAGCGTCCAGGCACCGAAGTAGGCATCGCCCCGCTCGATGACGTAAGGCACTACGGGCAGCACGGGCAGGCTCTCGCCCAGGTAGGCCCGGAACAAGGTACTTTTACGCGCCAGGGGGCTGTCGTCCAGCAGGGCGTGAAAGCAGCGGTAGATGGGCCGCGGAATGATGTTATCCAGGATCTCGAGGGCGTTGGCGCGCCGCTCCCGCGAGGCGTGCTCGGTACCCCGCCGGGCGTCGCGCACGGTTTCCTGGTCGTATTGCAGCATGAGCAGGTAAAACAGCCGCGTGGTGGCCTGGCGTAGTTCGTAGTCAATCTGATCGTCCCAGCCTTCGGGTTCGTCGGCCCCCAGGTCGTAGCTGTGCAGGAGCTGGTGCGCGTGCGTGAGCTCTTCCCGGATCAGGATCTCAAACAGCGTGGAGGTACTTTCGGGCGGTTCGCCATGCTCGGCCAGTACCTTCAGGGCTGCCTGGCGCAGGGCCAGGTCCGGCCGTTGGGCCAGGTCGGTAAGTACCTTTCGGCTTTTTTCGCTCGGAAAGCGCTCACAGAAAAAAATAACCTTGGACAGCCCAGCCGGAACCCCGCTGCGGCCGGGCGGCTGATCCGTGGCTTCCAGGAGCAGCGACAAGCCCTGGTCGCCGAGCCGGATCAGGCTCGCAAGTACCTTTTTATCCCAGCTGCGGTGAGCCAGCAGCCGGATCAGCTCGCCCTGGAGCTCGGGGGTGCCCAGAGCTCCGGCGGCTTCAATGGCTCGGGCTTTGACGCGCGGGTCGGTGCTCGCCAGCGAAGCTTTCACAAAGGCTTGCTCGGCCCGGAGCCCCACGGTTTCTATGATCGTCAGCGCCACGAGCTGTTCCTCCGCCCGGACGGATTGGCAGAGGCGCTGGAGTTTTTCTTCCACCAGCGTGGGTACTTTGTTGGTCTGTAGGCAACCCACCAGTGCACCTTCCAGGGTACTTAGGTTTTCGCTATGCAGTAATTCGAGAATGAGGTCAGGCGTGGTTTGGTTGGAGCGGCAAATGAGCTGCGCCGCCAGCTGGCGCGTGGCCGGGTCGGTTTCGTGCGTAGCCAGGTAGTACAGCGTGGGAGGTTCGTAAGGCAGCGCCGCCGCCTGGATCACCTCCAGCGCCCGCAGCCGTACCTTGCCCGACGCATGGATCAGCAGCTGGGGTACTTGCTCGGCAATGGGTGCCGGGTGGTTTCGTTCCAGCCAGTCCAGCGCGCTAAGTACCTCTTCGGCTTTTTCACTACGAAGGTTATGGATCAGAATGCCGAGCGCGTCGCCTTCCAGCGCCAGCTCGCCGCCGCGCAAGAACCGCTTACTCAGCGCATTTTTTAATTCCAAAAGGTACTGTCGGTAGGCTTTGTGCAAAAAAAGGTACCCCAGCAAGGAGAAGAGAGCGGTGAGTCCAAAAACAAGCGCGTTTTCGGACGAATGGACGTAGTACGCCAGCAGCAGCAGCAACCCGGCAATGCCCATGCCCAGGGGCTCGTAAAAACCCTTCGCGAGCGTGTGGCCTTTGAGCCGAAGCTGGGTGGAAAGCGGCTGAAACATCACCAAAAAAACCGGGTCAAAAACCGTGCGGCGAAGTACCTCGAAGCAGAGGTAGGCCGCGCTGAAGTAAAGTAGCAGCGAGGCTTCGTCGGAGCTTACGGCCGACAGCACCACCAGCAACAGGGAGATGAGCAAGGTACCTACGGGCAGCAGCAGCAGCGTGTTTCGCAGGCCAAAACGCTCCACAACCTTGCCCGAGAGGGCCAGCTTCACGAGGGTAGAAACCGAGTAGGTAATGGCGAGCAAGTACCCTATGAAGGTAATGACGTCGTGCTGGGCGTGAAACTTGTACTTGACGTTGACGAAGAAATTGTACTCGATCCAGGTACCGGCGGCGGCCACGGCTACCAGGCCCAGGCACATCTGGAACACGAGCGGATTGCCCCCGAAAAGCCGCTCCACCACGCGCGACTGGGCGTCGGAGCGGGTGCGGATGCGGCCGTGGTGGTGGTTGGGGACGTCGGCCCGGCGGAAGGTACGTTGCTGGATGTACAGCGCCAGCAAAAAAGCCCCCAGCGCCATCACCAACAGCAGCAGCAGCGCGGCTTCGGAGTGGATCAGGACCGTCAGAATGGCCCCGACGGCCTTGGCGGGGACGTCGCCCGAGCCAATGATGCTGAATACGCGCTTGCTTTGCCGCACGTCAAATACCAGCGCCGACACGCCCCAAAACTCCAGGTTGGTGAGCAGGTAGATGACCCGGTACCCTACCATGATGCCCACGGCTACCGCTATGCTGGCTCCGGTGGCCTGGGCAAGGTGGCTCACCCCAAGTACCCCTATGAGCAGCACTACCAGCAGCAATACGGCCACCAACACGCGCCCGCTTAGTTTTTTGAGCAGAAAGTGGTGCTCGTAGTATTCGTAAATTTTACCGACGCCCATCATCGCCAGCGTCGAAAGTACGTAGGCAATGGGCAGCGAGTACTCGGGATGGTTTTCCAGCAGGATCACGTTCGCCGACACGTAGACGAAAATGGTACCCAGGCTGATAAAGAAATTATGCAGAAAAAAAAGGAAAAGCTGGTCCCGGTCTCTATGCTTTACGGAGGAGGTAGTTTTCAAAACAATCCATGAGTTTGCGCCGCATTCGAGCCGCAATATAAGACTTATGCGTGATACTCATTCATCGAAGCTCCACGTATTTGTCTTCCGCTTTGTTTCAAAGTACCTTCCTTCTCTTGCCTTTGTAATCCACGATTTCTACCGACACGACCTGCTCGTCGAGGGCTAGCTGTCGCACCGACTGCGACAAGAACGACGTGCCGTAGGAGAGCTCGCAGCGGCGGGTTCGTCCGTTTTTGAGGCGGAGCAGCGCGTAGGCGTCCTGCGGCTGCACGGGTAGCCACTGGCGCGGGCGGGTAGCCTGACCAAAAATGTGCAACGCGCCCCGGTTTTGGGTAGCTACCACCAGCCTTTGGCCGTTGGCGGCGGGTAGTTGGGCTAGTCCCTTGGCGTTGCCGGGTACGTAGAAGCCGGTGGTGGGATGCGTCAGCGGCTGGAAGTTTCCCTGGCCGTCGCCTTTGAGAAGCAGGCCGTTGGCAGCGTCATAGCGGCCCGTGCTGGTTTCGTTGCCGAAGTCATTGGCCACCAGCAGCACGTCCAGGTTCCCGTCGGCGTCGAAGTCGTCGGCGATCATGCCGTTGATGGGGGCCAGCTGCGCGAGCGTAGGCAGCGCCCGGAGCTCAAACTGCCCGTTGCCCTTGTTTTCGATGTACACCGACGCCAGGTAGTTGGCCTGTAGCAGCAGGGCCTCCTTTCGTTCCTGCTCACTGAATAAATTCTCGAAGGTAGCTTTGGTAAAATCGTCGTAGGTATGAAAACGCGCTCGCATGGGGATCATCTGCTTAATGAGGTCCTCGCGCCCGTGGAAAGGTACCTGCGTAGGCTTGCCCTCCTCGTTGGGGAAGTACACCAACGGGATGGCGTCGTAGCTGCCGTCGTTGTTAAAATCCTTGGCGAGAATGGTCAGCGGGTACTGGTCGGAGGCCCGCATGAGCGCGTTGAGGCCCAGGTTCCCGGCCAGGTAGTCGGTGTCGCCGTCGTTGTCGAAGTCGCCCGCCACCAGGCTATTCCAGAAGCCTTTGTAGCTAGCCAGGTAGGTATTTAGGGATTGGTCGGCTTTAAAAGTACCCTTCTCGTTGCGAAGTATCCGCAGGGGCATCCACTCGCCAGCCAGCAGCAAATCCACCTGGCCGTCGTTGTTGTAGTCGGTCCAGAGTACGTCACAGATGAGCCCGGCCTGCTGAAGCTCCGGCGCTACCTGGGCGGTCACATCCGTAAATTTGGGTTGGCCGGGCGCGGAATCATTCCGTAAAATAAAGCTGTTCACGGGCTTGGGGTACTGGTCGGGCTCCACGCGCCCACCCACGAAAAGATCCAGGTCACCGTCCCCATCAAAGTCGGCAGCCCGCACGCAGGAGGTACTTACCAGCGCGGCGGGCAGGGCCGTTTCGGCCGGGCGGAAGTTGCCTTGGCCGTCGTTGAGGTAGAGGCGGTCCTGGTAGCTGGCGTGGCCGGCGGGGTACTCGTTGCTGCCGCTGGCGATGTAGAGGTCGTTGTAGCCGTCGCCATCGGCATCAAACAGCAGCACGCCCATGTCTTCGGATTCCTTGCCGGGGCCGTCCGAGCCGGGCAGTAGGTCTTTGAGGGTAAAAGAGCCATTTTTTTGCTGAATAAAAAAGCGCCCCTTGTGCTGGCGGGAGCCACCCACGAAGAAGTCATCGAGCCCGTCGCCGTTCACGTCGCCCGCCGCCACGGCGGGGGGGTACTGCGAGAGCTTGTGCGGCAGTAGTTTTTGGCCGTTGAAATCAATGTACTCGGGTTCCTGATGGACCCATTGCACGCCCAGCGAATCCGACAGCTCGCTAAACCAAGGGGTACTTTGGGGAGCTGCGGGCGTGTAGTCTTCGGTGGCGTCCGCCTGATTGACGGTAAGTACCTGGTCAACCGGGACGTTTTTGAGCGTTTGCTGCTTGCCGTTGGGCCAGCGCACGGTTAGCTGTTCCACCACCCGGATGTTTCCCAAACCGAAGTGGGCTACCGGCTCCACGCTCGACAGGTACCCCCGGTAGGGCGAATGCTCGTAGACCTGCTTCATGCCCTTGCCGTAACGAATCTCGACGGTAGCGCCCAGTCCCTGCGTGTTGCGCTGGGTACCTTTAAACTGCACCCGCAGGTAGTTGGCTTTCTCGGGCTTACTTTCCACGAGGTTGTTGCGGTACACAAAAGCCGAGTCGTTGATGTTATTGATCACCAGGTCCAGGTCACCATCGCCGTCCAGGTCGGCGTAGGCCGCGCCGTTGGAAAACGATTCCTGACCCAGTCCCCACAGCTCGGTGGCATTCTGGAAGGTCAGATCGCCTTTATTTCGAAAAGCGTAGTTCTTGATTTTTACGACGGGGAGCTGCTCCAGCATGTAGCTTTTGGAGGCTACCTTGCTGCTCTGGGCCCGAAATTGGGCAAAATCACGGTCCGTTACGTCTTTCGGAAAGCCGTTGGTGACGATGAGGTCGCGCCAGCCGTCGTGGTCGAAGTCGGCCAGGAGCGGCGACCAGCTCCAGTCAGTCTCGGCGACGTCGGCCAGCAGGCCCACGTCGGCAAAGACCGGCTCGTTGGTACCGGGCCGGGGCCCCATGTTGATCTGCATGGTGTTGCGGGCGTACTCGTAGGTATAGCCGTAGAGGTCGTTGTTGAGGTAAGCCTGGTAGCTATTGGGTGGCATGAGCTTCTTCTTGCGTGTGTTGTTGCGCGGCAGCATGTCCAGGACCACCACGTCCATCAGGCCGTCGTTGTTGAGGTCGGCCA
Organism: Rhabdobacter roseus; assembly: GCF_014202275.1. Lineage (GTDB taxonomy): Bacteria > Bacteroidota > Bacteroidia > Cytophagales > Spirosomataceae > Rhabdobacter > Rhabdobacter roseus. The sequence goes on from NZ_JACHGF010000006.1 coordinate 220,456, forward strand.
CGTCGTTGCCCATGGCCGAGTTGCTGGTGTGTTTGAAGTACGCCTGGGCGCGATCGGTGAAAGTACCGTCGCCGTTGTTGATGTACAGCAGATCGTTGGAGAGGTAGTCGTTGGTAATGTAAATATCTTTGAAGCCGTCCTGGTTAAAGTCGGTAATGTTGATACCCAGGCCGTAGCCTTCGATCTGGATACCGGCCTCTTTGGATACATTGGTATACACCGGGTGGCCCAGGGCATCGTTCCAGTCGCAGCGGTAAAGGCGGTCGGTGGTGCCGGAGCTACCGTCACGTAGTTTGGCGTGGTAGAGATTGGGGTACTGCTCGATGACGTCCGTCAATACGTACAGGTCCAGGTCGCCGTCATTGTCGTAGTCAAAAAAAGCGGCGTGCATGGAATGGCCCGTGTCGGCCACACCGTATTCGGCGGCCATTTCTTTAAAGATAGGGGTACCTTGGGCGTCGTTGCCCTGGTTTACAAACAGCAGGTTGGCCCGTTGGGCAGGGGTTTTGAACGTAGTAGCGGACAGGTAAATGTCCATGCGGCCGTCGGCGTTGATGTCTACCAGGCTCACGCCTGAGCACCAGCGGCCCTGGTTGGACAGCCCCGCGGCCTGGCTTACTTCTTCAAACTTCATCGTGCCGCGGTTTAGGTATACGCGGCTATTGACTTGGTTGCCCGAGAACACTACATCGGGCAGGCCATCCCCGTTCAGGTCGGCAATGCCCACGCCCCCGCCGTTGTAGATATACTCGAAGTCGATGATGTTCATCGTATCGTTTTCGGTAATGCGGTTGGCGAAGGCGATGCCGGTTTCTGAAGGGGTAAGCTGGGTAAAGAGGGTGTTCTCCCGACAGGCGGTGAACAGGAAAGTGGCAAGCAGAAAGAGCGGTAGGCGAAGGAAGGGCATAAGTACTTAGGTCATTAGGTTCTGCAAATATAACCGAAAAGGCAAGCCACCTGGCCTGCCTTTTCGGTGTCATTCAAGAATTGGTAGTCTTAGTAGCCAGGATTTTGCTTCAGGATGGTGGGGCCTTCGGCTCCCAAGAGGTCAATTTGATCCTGCGGAATGGGCAGGTACTCATCCTGGTTGTTGGTAAACCGGGCTCCGGCAAACGCGCCGGGTAGGCGGGCGGCTTCGTACGTCAGGTAAGCGTTGAGCGTCGGCTCGGCAATACCCCAGCGCAGCAAATCGTAGAAGCGGTGTCCTTCTCCGGAAAGCTCAAGTTTCCGCTCGAAACGAACAATGTCGCGAGCCGCCGCCTGGTTGGCAAAAGGCGTCGTATAGGTGCTGATCACGTAGTTGGCGGCGGGGGCGCTTCCCTTCATCACGAAACCGGCGGGGTTGGCCGCCCGGGCGCGAACCAGGTTGACGTATTCCCGGGCTTTTTCCAGGCTACCTACCTCAATCTCGGCTTCGGCGGCCATCAAGAGTACATCCGCGTAGCGAATGATGGTCACGTTGAGGGCGGTGTAGCCGGGGGTCCAGGTGCTGTTATCCTGCAAAGAACCTACGTCTGACTTGTAGTAGGTGTACTTCTTAGGCGAGTAGGGGCCACCGTTGGGCTGGTTACGAATCCAGGCAATACCGGGGTGGTCGATCCAGTCGAGGTACGGAATACCCCGGCGTCCGATGGAGTGATCGAGGCGGGGATCGACGGGGCCGGTATCGGGCGTGAAGGGAGCATTCGCGGCTATACCCATGTCGTTTTTAAGCTCATTGGCGGGCGTTCTGTACGAGCCATCCAGCAGGGGCAATCCGTTGGCGGTACGGAACGAGCTCGCCATATCGAAGCTAGGCTGGAAAAAACCGCAGCAGTTACCCGGACCGTCTGGTCCCGTATTGTACGGAAAGTTCAGGTCAAATTCGGGGTTGGCGTTGTTGACGCTACCAGTATTGGCGGCGGCCTGAATGGCAAATACCGACTCGGCGTTGTTGTCATTGGAAGCCTTGAAAATATCGGCATAGCGGGGTACCAAAGCGTATTTTGTGCCTCTGGTGGTGGTTCCGTTTGCAATAATCAGGTCAAACAGCGCTTTAGCCTCAGCGTACTTTTTCTGGTACATGTAGATCTTGGCCAGGTACGAAGCCGCCGCCCACTTATTGGCCCGTCCAACGGAGCTCTGCGTGGCAGGTAAGTTATCGTAGGCAAATTTCATGTCTGCCTCGATCTTAGGCCATAGGTCTACGTTATTAGGTACTTTTTCAATGCCCGTGCCCACGTCGATGGTTTCATCTATGTAAGGAGCATTGTTAAAGTTACGCTTCAACTGGAAGTAGTAATGCGCCCGCAGAAAACGAGCCTCGGCTCCTATGCGAGCTTTATCGGCGTCCGTTACTTCGGCCTGCGCCATGGTAAGTAGGTTCAGCACGTTGTTGGTTCGGGCCACCCCTTCGTAAGTACCTGACCACGCATCCCGTATTACATCCAGGGTCGTTAGCGCTTCAAACCGTTGAATGGGGTTGATGGTTTGGAAGTCACCGGGGTCGGTACCTTTGTTGGCGTCGCCCCCCCGGATACTACCCCACACCCAGTTGGAGGCACTGGCCATCCGGTTGGCCCGGCCGTTGAGCTGCGCGTAGGCCGCGATCAGCGCGCCTTCGAGCCCATTTTTACTCGATAACTGAGCCTGATCCAATTGGCCCGCAGGCAAGATGGTCAGAAAGTCGTCACTACAGGAGTTGGCAAATAGCATCAATGCCAGCATTAGCCCCGTAGCTCCTATGGTTATTAATTTTTTCATATTTTTTTAAAAAAGTTTGTTTTAACGACTTGACGTTAGGATTTTTTAAGAAGCAAATTAGAAACCGAGGTTCAAACCGGCCGTGAAGCTTCTGGTCATGGGGTAGTTTCCTACGTCGATCCCAAAGTTGGTATCCGCGTTTCCGCCTACAGCTGGGTCTAGCCCAGAGTATTTGGTAATGGTGAACAGGTTATTCGTAGAAACAAAGACCCGAAGTTTTGTCATACGCGCTTTGTTCAGCAGATTCCGGGGCAGGGTGTAGCCCAGGGTTATGTTTTGCAGGCGCAGGTACGAGCCGTCTTCTACGTACCAGGAGTTGGCCTGGGTGTTGGTGCTGAAGTTGGAGGCTTTTTCAAAGATCGGGTGGTCCGTATTGGTGTTTTCCGGCGTCCAGGAGTCTTTCACACGGGCGCTGATGGCTGCTCCCGAGAACGAAGGATAGAAATCCGTAAACCACTTCGACTGGTTGAAGATCTTGTTGCCAATGGAGGCGTACAGGTACGTCACCAGGTCAAAATTCTTGTAGTTCAGCGTAAAGTTGAAACCCGTCGTGAACTTAGGTACCGGGCTTCCCAGGTAGGTACGGTCATCGGCATCAATTTTGCCATCTCCGTTGATGTCCGCGTAGCGGAAACGACCAACGCCGTTGGGTACATTTTCTTCGTTAGCATCCTGCGTCCGGGTTACCCCTTCCTGAAAGGGCGCCGCGTCTATTTCAGCCTGGCTCTGGAACAAGCCCAGTACCTGGTAGCCGTAGAAGGAAGATAGGGAGTAGCCGATCTGGTTACGGATGGGGAAAATACCCCGGAAGCCCGGATTGACGGTGGTCAGGTAATCCAAGCCGGGGGCCAGCGAAACAATTTTGTTGTCCAGCAGCGTAACGGTAGCATTCAGCTCGTAGCCCAGGTCAGAGGTAAATTTACCCTTGTTGATTATTTGCAGGTCAATCCCCTTGTTCTGCATCTCACCCACGTTCACCGACGGAGCCGCCGCGCGGTAACCCGCGGTAGCAGTAATAGGTACCTGGAACAACAGGTCGCGGGTATCTTTTTGCCAGAAATCTACGATGATGTCGAGCTTGCCGTTGTAGAAGGTCCCGTCGATCCCGATATTCTTGGTGACGGAGGTTTCCCACTTGGCGTTCGGGTTACCGATCCGGGTACGGTAGTAGCCTTCGGCCACGCTGCTGTTGGTACCGTTGATGTCATACACCGACTCGCCCAGGTTCGTGCCGTAGAGGCTGTACTGGTTATTGGGATCTACGTTGTTGGAGTTACCCATGAGGCCATAGCCCCCACGAATCTTGAGGTCCGTAATCCAGGGGATGCCCTTCATGAATTCTTCGGACGATACGCGCCAGGCGGCCGAGAAGGCCGGAAATACCCCGTACCGGTTGTTTACCCCAAAGCGAGACGAACCGTCGCGGCGGATCACCCCGGTGAGGATGTACTTGTCGTTGTAGATGTAGTTGGCCCGGGCAAACAGCGAAGAGAAGTTAACTCCTCTACCCAAGCCACTACCCACCTGGCGAGAACCTACGGTGTTTAGGTTTACGTAGTTAATGTCCTGCGAGAAGGGGTTAATTCCGTTTCCACTCATGTTCCGGCCCGCACCCGTGTTCAAGGCTTCCTGGCCTACCAGTACTTCCACGCCGTGCAAATCAAAACGCTTCTTGTAAGCAGCGGTATTGGTTAGCGTCCAGCCGAAGCCGTAGCCTGCACCCTCGTTGTAGCTAAAGGCGGAGTTGTTTTCGGAGTTTTCGTACTGACGGCGCGTGTAGCCCCAGTTGTAAAAATTGCCCACGCCACCCGCTACGCTCGAGCGCAGTGTCAGGCCTTCGATGGGCTCGAATTCCAGGTAAAGGTTACCGAAGCCATTGATGCCGAAGCCGCGGTTGTTAATCAACCCATCCCGGTTGGCGACGGGGTTCCGAGGGTTGTTAAAACCGGCGGCCACTGTACCGGCGTAGCCCCCGAACTCATCGTATACTGGGATAATAGAAGGCATCCGGAAAGCCTGTAGGATGTCGTTTTCGTCCGCCGCTACGCCCTGTCCATTGGCTGCACCACCCTGGCCAAGTACCGACCGGTACGTAAACTGGATGTTCTCCCCGAAGCGAAGGTTTTTCAGAATGTCAAACTCGGAGTTGGTACGGATGGTGTACCGCTTGAAGCTATTATTGAGCAGGATTCCCTGCTGGTCTTGCGCACTGAAGCTAATGTAGTAACGGCTGTTCTCACCACCGCCCGAAAAACCCAGTGTGTGACGCATCAGGGGAGCTACCCGCGTAATGGCGTCGTACCAGTCGGTACCTTGTTTGTTGGCCCGAATCACCTGGTACACCGCGCCCGCATCGGGATTTACGTTGTAACGTTCTCTCTCAGCCGCCAGATCAACGTTTCCAGTCACACCAGAGCGCGAACCTACCCGTAGGAAGTCAGGAATCACGGGTGTAGTACCGTTGCCAAACTGGGGGTGTTGGTAGTCGGGTTGTCTTCCTTCCTGCATGGCGGCATGTTTCTCGGCCATCCAGGTCCATTGGGCAAACTCGGTAGGATTAAGCATATCCTGGCCTCGGCCGGGATCCGTGAGGCCGTACATGCCATCGTAGGTGATACTCAGTTTTTTAGCTCCTTTAAGTCCCTTTTTGGTGGTGTATACAATCACCCCGTTGGCTGCGCGAGCTCCGTAAATGGAAGCCGCTGCCGCATCTTTCAACACAGTGGTAGACTCAATATCGTCAGGGCTTAAAAAGTCCGTATTGTCCGTGGGTACCCCGTCCACGATGTACAGCGGGTTGTTACCACCAAAAGCACCAAAACCCCGTACGCGAATCTGACTGGCCGTTCCGGGCTGACCGTTGGTAATAACCGTTACCCCAGCTACCCTCCCCTGGAGCTGTTGTTCTACGTTACCCGACGGTGTTACGGTCAAATCCTTGGATTTAACGGTCGATACGGCACCGGTGGTTTCCCGGCGGCTATCCACCGAGTAACCCGTTACAATCACCTCTTCCAGGTTGGATATATCATCATTTAAAGTAATGTTGATGGTACTTTGGTTTCCAACCGTTACCTCCGTGGACTGGTAGCCCACAAAGCTGAACACCAGCACGTCGTTTTCCGACTGTACGCTGATGGCAAAATTTCCTTCACTGTCCGTAGAAGTTCCCGTTTGGGTACCCTTTACCACCACCGTGGCACCAGGGACGGCCTGTTGGTCAGAAGAACCAATGACCCGGCCCGTAACTCTTCGGGCTTGGCCGAGGGCCAATTCCTGAAAAGCTACCGTAATGAGCAGCACCAAAATGGTACTACGGAAAACCCAGTAGATTTTTGTTTTCATAAAAAGATTGATTAGGTTGATTGATTTAAAGGGAGGTTTTATTGAGAGTAAAATCCGGGGAGAAACCTGATGTGAAAGACAACAAAAAAAACACCAGATGGACATTATTCTAAATAATCCCAACAGGGTACAAATTTAACACTTTTATTGATTAATATATTCTAACTTTAACACTAGATTATCCAAAAGTGGTATTATTGTGTCAGTATTAATATATTTTTTTTGAACCTGCGGGGGAAGTGGTACTTAGTGCGTAAAGCCAATTAATGCCAGCATACGACCGGTTATCCCTTTTTCAAAGCGGTGCGAAAAATAGTCGTGGTTGTGAAGAACTGTAGAATAGGACGAAACCTCGATATGAGTCGGTAATACTCCCGCGGCCAAAAGCTGAGACTGGTTGGCGGCTTTAAGGTCGATGAAATACTTTTGGGTACCGGGTTCAAAGCGCTGGTATGCAAGGGCAAAGTGTTCGGCTACTTCGGGGCCTACTTCAAAGGAACATTCGTCGATGCATGTACCTATATACGCCCGGCAGTTTGCCGGGTCGGTACCCCATTCCTGGCGCATCCGGGCCAGGGTTTTGGCTACTATTTGCTGGCAAGTACCCCGCCAACCCGCATGAACGGCGGCAACGGCTTTCCCGACCGGGTCGTAGATCAGCACCGGCGTACAGTCGGCCACGTTCACTGCCAAAAAAAGGTTGGCCTGGCGGGTGATGAGGGCGTCGAAGCCCTGGTAGTGGCCAGGCTCGGTTGGACAAAGTACCTCCGCGCCATGTACCTGATAGGTCGTCACGACCTGCGCGGCCGCAATGCCCAGGCTATCCCAGAACCGGCGTCGGTTTTCGGCCACGTTTTGGGCGTCGTCGGCGGTGGAAAGGCCCAGGTTGAGGGAGGCGTACGGGGCCGGACTCACGCCCCCGTGCCGGGTACTTTCGGCGGCTACCAGCGCCGGAAAATCAGCGAATACAGCGGGGCTACGAAACAAAGGGGCAGCAGGGAAAAGAGGCGCAGACATAGCGAAAAAGTTACTTAAGTATATTACTTTTACTAAATCAATTCAAAATCAAAAAGTTATATCCTAGACTGAAAGAAATCTACTATGCTCATGCGCACCCTGGCGTGGGGGGTACTTTGGTTACTTTTCATGAATAAGCTCTACGGCCAAGCCTATAATCTGGTGGGCGATGCCGTGGCGTACGGAGAAGATTGCTACCGCCTTACCGACGATGTACCCTGGCAAAACGGAGCCGTGTGGTATGCCGACAAGCTCTCCATCGCGTCGTCGTTTGAGCTGGAATTTACTATGAATTTTGGCAATCACAATAGCAATGGGGCGGATGGCATAGTACTGGTGCTACAGACACAGGGCAACAGAGCGCTCGGAAACCCCGGTCAGGGCATTGGTTTTAAGGGCTTTGCGCCGTCGCTAGGGATCGAGTTTGATACGCATCGCAACACCGACGAGCAAGATCCTACCTACGACCACCTAGCGCTGGTACAGGATGGCATCATCAACCACCAGAGTCCCCAAAACCTGGCGGGACCCGTGCCGGCCTCGGCCCTGAGCGATAACATCGAAGACGGCCGGGATCATCTGGTACGAGTCAGGTGGGACGTTACCAGCCAGGTACTTGACGTGTACTTCGATTGTGCGCTTCGCCTCAGCAGCCGGGTGGACATGGCGAGCATCTTTGGCGGGCAGCAGGAAGTATGGTGGGGCTTTACGGGTGGTACCGGCCAGCTCAGCAACACACAGCGCGTTTGCCTGCGCAAAGACATCGTGGTGCGCGATACCTTTGAAATCTGCCCGGGAGAAGCCGTGCAGCTGGTAGCGCGCAGCTCGCCCAGCAACCAGTACAGCTGGAGCCCGGCGGGACTGGTCAATTCCAGCACCATTCAGAACCCGCTGGCGCGGCCTACGCAGGACCAGCTGTTTGTAGTAACCTACCAGGACTACTGCGGCAGGCTGGTGCAGGATAGCGTTTTTGTGCAGGTAGCCCAGCCTTTCTCGCTGGATTTGGGCGAGAAGCGGGTCTTTTGCGGGGAGAACAGCTGGGAGCTGGTACCGGAAGTATCGGCCGCCGACCCGGCCCTGAAGCTACACTACCGATGGTCCACGGGCGACACGCTGCCGACCATTTTGCCGCAGACGGCAGGCTGGTACCAACTGACTCTCCGCGCCGACGCCTGCTATATCACCGACTCCGTCGAGGTAGTTCTTTATCCCGCCGACCACGAAAGTACCCTGCCAAGTACCTTTCACTGCTTTTATGAGGATGCCCTGCAATTATCCTCGGCCCTCGCGGAAGAAAGGCAGGACTATTATTGGCCCCACTCGGAGGAAACCGCGGCGGCGGTTTACGTGAGCCGGGGCGGTGAGTACGAGCTTATAAGTACCAATCGCTACGGTTGCCGGTTTCGGGAGACATTCGTCGTGGATGAGCAATGCCCGGCTCCTCCCGTGGCACCGGAGGCATTTACGCCCAATGGCGACGGCCACAATGATCTGTTCAGGATTATCAGCAGGCGGGCTATCGACCTGCGCTGGATGGTCTACGACCGCTGGGGCAACGTCATCTTTGTGGGGAATGGCCAGGAAGCAGGCTGGGACGGCTACTACCAAGGGGTACTTTGCCCGCCCGGAGCCTACCCCTGGAAAGCCAACTACCGTCCTCTGGGCAAAACCCAAGACGCCTTTTCAGAGAAAAGAGGCGTGGTATGGCTGATCCGCTAGCTGTCCTTATGGGCTTTCTCGTCCCGGGTTTCTTCCTGTATTTTTTCTTCGGCCAGTTGCTGGTCTTCGGCGTCAGCCTGGGGTTTTTCCTGCTGAGCGGCTACTTCGGGCTCGTAGTACAGCTCCACCCACATCGGGAAGTGGTCGGAGCCGAAGTAGGGCAGGCGGCGGATAGCGCCCAGGCGCCAATGTTCCGAGCAAAAAATGTGGTCGAGCGGATAGCGCAGAAAGGGGTACTTGGCGTGAAAAGTATTAAAAAATCCGCGCCCGCGGCGGGGGTCCAGCAGCCCGCTGATCTTCTGAAAAAGCCCGGTGGTGTAGCTCCAGGCCACGTCGTTGAGATCACCGGCTACCACCACCGGCAGGGTCGACTCCTTGGCCATTTTACCCACCAGCAGTATTTCAATGTCACGCTCGGTGGAGCGGGGGTTTTCGTTGGGGACGGGCGGGGTAGGGTGAATGCAGTAAAACTGCACGCGCTCGCCCGAAGGCAGCTCTACCTGCGCAAAAATGGAAGGGATATCGTCCTCCACCAGGAAATGTACCTGGGATTCGTGCAGTTCGTAGCGCGAGAGCAGCACCAGGCCGTAGGTGTTTTCCTGAGGTACTTCCACCCGGTAGGGGTACTTTTCGTGCAGCGGCCGAAAGGAATCTACCCAGGTTTGGTTGGTTTCGGACACCACCACCACGTCGGGCTGCTGCCGGACGATCATTTGTACCAATTTATCAGTATGTATATTTTCCTGAAATACGTTGGCGATCATGATGCGCAGGCACCTGGCAGAATCCGCTTTGGTCGGAGCCTTTACCTGTATCCGGGCCACCGGCAGAAAAGGATAAACCTGATAGCTCAGGTAGACCAGATTGATAAGTAGCGCTCCGGCAAACCCCAAAGGGACATACTCGCTCAGATCCAGAAAAAAAACGGTAGCTACCAGCGTAGCAGCGGTGAGCAGCCACTTCTGTAAGCGGGGGTACTCAAATACCCGGAAGGCCCAGTAGTCGCTTTGAATAAGGGGCATCAGACTAGCCAAAAAAAGGAAAGTACCTACCGTATAAATAATAGCCGGGGCAATCATAGCGAAAAATAGTTGAGCCAGGGAGCTGTCTTAAAAAGAATTAGCAGGAAGGCGCATGGATAGCAGCCGTTTTTTTATACTGGCGCAAATCTAGGGTTTTTGGGTACTTTTAAAATAGGATACCTGAACAAATCCTTAATTTAGGCGCTTAATAGTACGTATTCAAACGAAAAGCTATGCCCGAGACCTCCGAGAACAAAGCGGAAAAGTATTTGGATCTAGGCCACACCGAAGCCGAAAACCACGCCAAGGCGCAGGAAAAACTTTACGAAGAGCACGTCGAACGGACTACCTCGGTCACGCGGGTACTTTCCGAATTTTTCAAGACTAACCTGCTGGGCTTTACCATTCATTACCTAAAAAGTCGGTTTGGACCACGGCATCCCTACCAGGCCTATCCCCGCTACGGCGACAGCGGCGTGTACCAGATGCAGTCTTCCATTCCCACCCGCGAGGCAATCAGCGTGGCCCTGCTCTCCGACTGGGGCAGCGACACCGACGAGTCTGATGCGGTGGCGCACCTGGTAGCCCGCTACGCGCCGGATTACAGCGTTCACCTGGGGGATGTGTACTTTGTAGGTACCCCAAAAGAGGTGGAAGAAAATTTTACGGCCCCGCACGCTTCCTGGTACTACGGGGCCTCGGGCAGCCTGGCGCTCTCGGGCAACCACGAGATGTACTCCAACGGCGACGCGTTTTTTCAGCAGCTACTGCCCGCCATGTACGTGTGCGAAGGCGAAGTACGCAAAACCCAGCAGGCGGGTTTTTTCTGCCTGGAAAACGATCACTGGCGGGTTATTGGCCTCGATACGGGCTACACCTCCGTGGGGCGGCCGTTCCTGGAGGTACTTTCCCCGCCCGACTGCCACCTCCGCACCGAGCAGCTCGACTGGCTCCGCGACGTGGTGCGCCTGGGCGACCCTACCGACCAGCGCGGAATTGTGTTCCTGAGCCACCACCCCAACGTCTCGTCCTTCCGCGATGATTACTTCAAGCCGGGCGAGCAGCTGTGCGAGCTCCTGGGCGAGGCCGACCGCCCCGTGGTGTGGTTTTGGGGGCACGACCACCGGCTCGTCGTGTACCATATGGCCCAAAACCGGAAAGGTGTGCGGGCCTTTGGGCGCTGCATTGGGCACGGCGGCATGCCCGTCGAAACCCGCTTGCCCAAAAAGGCCACTGATACGGAGAAAATCATGTACTATGACCGGCGGATTCGGAAAACCATCGGACGCCATACGCTGGGGTACAATGGGTTTGTGCTATTGCATTTCCGGCAGGAGAAGCTCGTGGCCGAGTACCGCGACCTGGAAGATACCCGGGTGCTGGAAGAGGAGTGGGTGGTAGATACAAAAAATGGCCAACTCGACTGGAACGTAACCTACGCCCTGCCCGAATTGACCATTCGTACCTAAGTAAGCAAAAGATCAGTGGTGCTCTTCGTGGGAAGACTTACCCGAAAAATAGCTGGTAAAAATGACCGTAAGGCCCAGGAAACCCACAATAAAAACGAATAGATCGCCAAAAACAGCCAGAATGGCCAAAAGAAACAAATAAATGCCAATGTTTGCCCAAGAGGGTAGCTCGTTCGATTCGGTATGTGAAGACGGAGTCATAAGTCTTGAATGGATTTGGAATACAATGAATTCGGGGCGAAAATAGTAAAAATCGGGCAGATCGGATCGCGCAGATCGCATAAAAATCTCTTTTATTTTACAACCAGCAGACCATGAATACGCCCTTCCTGATCGGGATCGATATGGGTACGACGAACGCCAAGGCCATAGCCTGTGACAAAGCAGGCAACCTGCTGGCTACCCACAGCGTGGGCTACTCAGTCCAGTACCCCCAGCCCGACTGGGCCGAGCAGGACCCCGACGAAATCGTGGCGGCGGCCTTGGAGTGCATCCATAAGGTATATAGTACCACAAAGTCGTACGGTCCGTTGCTGGGTATTTCGTTTAGCTCGGCCATGCACAGCCTGGTAGCGCTTACAGAGCAGGGGCAGCCGCTCACGAAGCTCATCATCTGGGCCGACAACCGCAGTGCGGACATCGCTGACGCCCTACGCCCCACCGCCATTGGTAAAGAAATGTACCGGCGCAACGGCACGCCCATCCACGCTATGACACCCGCCTGCAAGCTGCGGTGGCTCCATGAGCACCAGCCGGTCGTTTTTCGGCGGGCGGCAAAGTTTGTGGGGATCAAAGAGTACCTTTTTTATAAGCTCACGGGCAAGTACCTCATTGACTACTCGGTGGCGTCGGCTACGGGGCTGTTTAACATCCGGGAGCTCCGTTGGGACGCCTGGACCCTGGACCAACTCCGACTGGAGATCAGTCAGCTTTCGGAGCCTGTTTCACCTTTTCACGTGCAGGAACTTCCGTCCAGCGAGGTACTTTCGCTCCCGGCCGGTACGCCCCTGGTGATTGGTGCCAGCGACGGCTGTTTGGCTAACCTAGGGAGCGGTGCTACCGACCCGGGTACTATGGCCATCACCATAGGTACCAGCGGCGCGGCCCGAATCAGTGCCCCGCGGGCCTACTCCGACGATCAGATGCGTACTTTTTGCTACCTGCTGGAGGAGCAAACCTATATCATCGGGGGAGCTACCAATAACGGGGCCATTATTTTTCAGTGGCTCAAGGATACGTTCTTTGCCAACGAAACCTACGAGCAGGTATTTGCCCGGGCTGAGGCCATCGAGCCGGGGGCCGATGGGCTGGTTTTTCTGCCCTACTTACTTGGAGAGCGCGCTCCCCTGTGGGACTCGCACGTACGAGGAGGCTTTGCGGGACTGGGCATCCGGCATACGCAGGCGCACTTTGTGCGGGCGGTGATGGAGGGGATCATCCTGAACCTGTACAGCATTGGCAAAATTCTGATGGAACAGCAACCCATCCATACCGTCTACGCCAACGGGGGCTTTACCCAAAGTACCACCTGGGTACAGCTCCTGGCCGATGTATTCGGTAAACCCATTGCGCTGAACGAAACCGCCGAAACGGGTGCAATGGGGGCCATGATGATGGGCCTCAAAGCGCTGGGGCACATTCGGGAGTACGACGAAGTACCCCAGTTTACGCCCGTCGCGCGCACGGTAGAGCCTAATTGGATGCGCCACCGCGGCTACCAGCTACTGGCCGCGCGTTTTGAGCAGTGGGTGAAAACCGTGACCAGGGAGTACCCAAGTACCCTTTAAATGGTGGGGCGGGAGCGAATGGAGTAGCCTCTTTTGCGGTAATATTCTAAATAAGTGACCGGCAGGGATACGAGATATGAGTAGAAACTCGCTGGCGTTTGTGGTTCTCGGAACGACAGTAGCCACGCAGCTATTGTCAGTTCATAGCAACATGCCAGCCTCCGGGGATATACTCATCATAACCAAATTAAATGCAAGGTAGAGATAAAGATCAGAACGTAGAGATGAACAACCTTAATGCCGGTATTAATGCCGGTATTTTAGAAAAATGCCCGTCACGGGTGAAAAGCCCAACATCATATATTCTGCAGATAGCTGCTATCCAGATGTCATTCTCTGGGATTGGTGAACCTATGTCTTTGAGGTATTTTTTGATGTCGGAATATTCTGCCGCCACAGGCTCTATTGTATCAAGTATTTGACATTAATGGGCAGGTAAACTAGGTCAAACTGTCTTAAAGGGCTGATAGTTAACTCATTGTTGTTGAGGACTTCAATAGCAATGTTTGTATCTAATGCTATATTACTCAATTCCAGTCACCGTCTATTTTATTGAACTCTTCATTTATGATCTGGGTAATTTCCTGAGTATCTTCGTTATCAATCGTCCCTGCTAAGGCCAATACTTCATCAACATTGCTCTTACGCGGCATGTTGGCTTTTAGCAGCCTTAGGAAATCATAAAGCTGAGTCTGTAAGTAGCTGTTCTCGGAAATAAGGGCTACATCACGCTGTATTTGTTCTTGTATGGTCATTCCTCTAACTGCCGGTTGGATTTCAATGCTACTATAACGTATTTCTATTTTTAACCCGTTCAACATAGCGTAGTTTCCAAAACTACGTCTTTGAGTGAGTTACTCTCCAAAAATCTCACCGCCACGCGACTTTCGACCCGTGGCGGCGAGAATATTGCTATTATTCTTCTAAATACTCTACTTCTTCGACATCGACCAGGGTACATCGTTGAGGCCGGTGCCCCACTGCTGGCTGGGCTGGCTTCCCAGCTCAAAGGTAAAAGTACCCCCTTTCTGAATATCGAAATGATCCAGGTAGGTTTTCGTGTAGGGCTTGCCGTTGAGGTTGGTCTTTTGAATGTACAGGTTAGTTTCGCTGTTTTTGGGCGCTTCCAGCGTAAATTTCTTGCCGTTTTCGAGCGTCACCGTCGCTTTTTTGAACAGCGGCGTACCGAGTACATACTGCGTAGTACCGGGCGTAACGGGGTAAAAACCCAGGGCTGAGAATACGTACCAGGCCGAGGTCTGGCCGTTGTCTTCGTCGCCGCAGTAGCCGTCGGGCGTGGGCTGGTAGAGGCGCTGCATCACCTGCCGTAGCCAGTACTGGGTTTTGTGAGGCGCTCCGGCGTAGTTGTAGAGGTAGATCATGTGCTGGATTGGCTGGTTGCCGTGGGCGTACTGCCCCATGTTCATGATCTGCATTTCCCGGATCTCGTGGATCGGGAAGCCGTAGTAGCTGTCGTCGTAGACGGGCGGAAGCGTAAAGACCGAATCCAGCTTTTGTACAAACGCCTCGCGCCCCCCCATGAGCTCGGCCAGGCCGTGTACGTCCTGAAACACCGACCAGGTGTAGTGCCAGCTGTTGCCTTCGGTAAAGGCGTCGCCCCACTTGAAGGGGTTGAAGGGTTTCTGGAAAGTACCATCCTGGTTTTTGCCACGCATCATTTTCGTTTCCGGGTCGAAGAGGTTCCGGTAGTTTTGGCTGCGCTTCCGGAACATGTCTACCTCCGCCTGCGGGCGTTTCAGGCCTTGGGCTAGCTGCGCGATACAGAAATCGGCGTAAGCGTACTCGAGCGTACGGGCCGCATTTTCCCGGATCTTCACGTCGTAGGGTACGTAGCCCAGCTCGTTGTAGTACTCGTGCCCGAAGCGCCCCACGGAGCTCACGGGCCCGGCGTTTTCGGTGTTTTTAAGTACGGCTTCGTAGAGCTTGTTGACGTCGTAGCCGCGGATGCCTTTCACGTAGGCATCGGCGATGAGCGAGGCCGAGTTGGAACCAATCATGCAGTCGCGGTGGCCGGGGCTGGCCCATTCGGGCAGGAAACCGCTCTCGTCGTAGGCGTTGGCCAGGCCTTCCATGATCTGAGCGTCGAGGGTAGGGTACATGAGTGCAAAGAATGGGAACACCGCCCGGAACGTATCCCAGAATCCATTGTCCGTGAACATATAGCCCGGGCGTACCTCGCCGTTGTAGGGGCTGTAATGGACGACTTTGCCGTTGGCGTCGAGCTCGTAAAATTTCCGGGGAAACAAAAGTACCCGGTACAGGCAGGAGTAAAACGTACGCGTTTGGGCTTCGGTACCTCCTTCAACGACCAGGCGGGATAGTTCTTTCTGCCAGCTGGCATGGCCTTTCTGCCGGGTTTGCTCAAAGCTATCGGTACCGAGCTCCTGGGCCAGGTTGCGCTCGGCCTGTTCGTGGCTGATAAACGACGACGCTACCCGGATCCCCACCTGCTCGCCGCGCTTGGTCTTGAAGCCCACCACGGCCCCCACGTGGTCGGCGCGGTACTCCAGCGTATCCTTGGCCAGCTGCTTTCCATGCCAGGTACTTTGGAAGCTAAAGGGTTTGTCAAAAACCAGCACAAAATAATTTTTAAAGTTGGCCGGAACCCCGCCGCTGTTTTTGGTCGTATATCCAATAATCTTGCGCTCGGCGGGAAGTACCTTCACGTAGGAGCCCTTGTCGAAGGCATCAAGTACCACGTAGGCGCTGTCGGTTTGGGGGAAGGTGATCCTGAACTGCGCGGCGCGCTCGGTAGGGGCTATCTCCGTGGTGACGTCGTGGTCGGCCAAGTACACTTTGTAGTAGTGTGGTTTTACGGTTTCAGCTTTGTGCGAAAACCACGACGCCCGGCTGTTTTCGTCAAAGCGGAGGCGGCCCGTGACGGGCATGATGGCAAACTGGCCGTAGTCGTTGATCCAGGGACTGGGCTGGTGGGTTTGTTTGAAGCCCCGGATTTTCTCGGCGTCGTAGGTGTAGCCCCAGCCGTCGCCCATCTTACCGGTTTGAGGCATCCAGAAATTCATGCCCCAGGGCAGCGCAATGGCCGGGTAGGTATTGCCCGCCGAGAGGCTAAACTTGGATTGGGTACCCATCAGCGGATTTACCCAGTCGACGGGGTCAGGGGTACTTTGGGCCCGCAAAGAGGTACTTGCGACACAAAGCAACAGAAGACGAAAAAATAGGCTATTCATAACAAAAAAAGCGGGTAGTTAAAAGATGGAAATGGTACTTGTGCGCGGGCGAACGGCAGTCTGGTAATTTAGCGAGATAACATGATGACTTATCAAGAAAATCGAGCTTTTGACGCAGAAACGTCTACCTTTAAACCATTGAATCACTAAAATCATACGGGCTGTGAATGGTAGTTATTCACAAAGTAATATCTTTGTTGTTAATTTCAGTGACAAGTGAGTTTGCCTGGTACGGGCTACAACCAAAACAGTTGGAAGCATTAGAGCAAGCTTACTTTTACTCAACGTTATGCGAAAATTCCTACTTAAAACAAGATACTGGTCGGTCATTGGAATTGGTTTGGGGCTGCTTCTGCTACTAGGGGTGCAATATATCACTTTTCGTAGTATACGAGACCTGAACAATCATAACCAGTGGGTAAATCATACGTTTGATGTGATCAACCTTACCAACGAACTAGAGCTCGCGACCAAAGAATTGCAGTCTAGTTTGAGGGGGTACGTACTTACGGGTAAGGAGTCGCTGCTGATTACCAATTCGCGGGCTGAACAACGGGCCAAGATGCTCAGTGATACGCTTTTAAGTATGGTCGAAGACAATCCCGTACAAAACAGTAAGGTGCAAGGCCTCCTGCAGCTGACCCATCAGAGCATCAACTATTCCAACGAGGTGATCAGCCTCTACGAAGCACAGGGATACGAGGCGGCCGTTCAGAATATTCGGGAGGGTTTTGGGATTGAGCTCAGCAATAAAGTACGTACCCAGATCAAGGAAATCGATGAGTACGAAAGTCAGCTCCTTCAGGAACGGAAAGATACCCTGGCCCGGGCTCAGCAGAGTACCGAACTATTGGCGAACGGCACCAACGCCATCGCGATCCTGTTGACGGTCCTGGCTCTGTATTTCATGCGCATCGATATTCGCAAGCGCGAAAACCTGCGGCGAAAGTTGAAAGAAAGGGAGCAAATTCTCAACCAGTACCTGGAGGCCATTCCGGACGGCATCATCGTGGTAGATCCTGACCAAAGGGTCGTTTTCCTGAACCACTCCGGGAAAGCCATTTTGGGGACCAACCACCATCCTGAGCATGAGGAATTACAGCTATCGGAGCTGGTAGGTTCGCTAAATTTTCAGACAACAGCTGGCAAAACCCCTTACGATCCGGAAAATTTGCCCCTGAAGCGAGCTTTGAAAGGTACCCGAAGCCAAACCCAGGATATCCTTTTTACCAAAGAAGACCAATCGGTAAACCTGGGTAGCAGCGCCGAACCTATTTTTGACACAGAAGGCCAGGTGGCCGGAGCCATTTCGGTTTTTCGGGATATAAGCCTACAGGTAGCCTACGAAACCGAGCTGGAGAAAGCCCGAAAACTGGCGGAGCAGTCGGTACGGGTGAAAGACGTGTTTTTGTCCAATGTGAGCCACGAAATCAGGACTCCCCTTAACGCCATCATTGGTTTTACCAATTTGCTGGAAGAGGAAGTTCGGGAAGAAAAAAGCCACAACTACGTAAAGTACATCCAGCTGGCCAGCAAAAACCTACTGGAGCTCATTAACGATATTCTGGATTCATCCAAGATCGAGGCCGAGCAGCTGCAGCTCGACAAACTACCTACCTCCATTCATGATCTGGTGGAGTCGGTGTCGGTGATTGTGATGCAGCGCGCGCAGGAAAAAGGCGTTCAGTACGAAAGGTACCTCGACCCGCAACTACCCCCCGTCGTAGAGACCGACAAGCTAAGGCTCAGCCAAATCCTCCTGAATCTCTGCGGCAATGCGGTGAAGTTTACGGAAAAAGGTACCGTGAAGCTATCCATCACGGCCTTGCCTCCGGCCGCTTCCGAAAGTGCTACGGAACGAACCATCCGGTTTGTGGTGACTGACTCGGGCATAGGGATACCCGATGAAAAACTACACAGTGTCTTTGAACGCTTTGTGCAGGCTTCGGAGGATACTACCCGCAAATTTGGCGGGACGGGCCTGGGGCTTTCTATCGTGAAGTCGTTGGTACAGCTCTTGGGTGGTACCATCAAAGCCGAAAGCCAGGTGGGCACCGGAAGTACGTTTACCATGGACATTCCGTTCCGGGTACTTGACGAAAGCGACCTGGAAAGGCGCGATACCCAGCGCCCGGCCAATGGCGGTGCCCGGTTGAGCAGCTCCTTGCGGATTCTGGCCGCCGAGGATAATACCTTAAATCAAAAGCTATTGACGGCCTTGTTTGAACGCATGGGTATTACCATTACCCTGGTAAGCAACGGTCTGGAAGCGCTGGAGTGCCTACGCAAAAAGGAGTTTGACATTGTGCTGATGGATCTGCAAATGCCGGATATGGACGGCTACACGGCCATTCGCCAGATCCGCAACTCGCTGGAGCTGTCGGTACCCATCATCACCATGACCGCCCACGCCATGATCGGCGAGCGGGAAGAATGCCTTCGGATTGGAGCCAATGACTACATCTCGAAACCATTCAAAGAGTCGGAGCTGGTGGCTACGATCCTGAGACTCACCGAAGGCAAAGTACCCCCTGAGCTTGAGCCGAACCAGCAGGCAGACGCTCCGGCGGATGTGCCGGGTAGTTTACTCGACCTCAGGTACCTGGGGGAAATATCGGGCGAAGACGATGAGCTGCTGAATGAATTGATCAACCTGTTTGAGGAAGACTACCCCCTGCGCCTGCGCCAGATCGGGGAAGCGTATTCGGAGCAACAATGGGAGCTCTTGCGCGCAGAAATTCATAAATTTCGGTCGTCGCTTCACTCGGTGGGCATGCTCGCTACCGCCGACCGCTACAAGGCCATCGAAATAGCCCTGACGCAGAAAAATACAACGGCCGATCTGGGAGAAATACTGAACTCACTCCGAGTAGAAGTAGAGCGAGCCGCCCTTGAATTAAGTGAAGCCCGTAATTTGTACAAAATACGCTGATGAAATGAAAGCAGCCTATTTACCCTCCAACGAAGAAGAAAGACTAAATGCTTTGTTTGGGTACCAGATTCTGGACACCTTACCCGAGCAGGATTTTGATGATATAACCCGAATTGCCTCTGAGATTTGCCAGACTACCATTTCGTTGATCTCGTTGGTGGATAAGGACCGGCAGTGGTTTAAAGCTAAACAGGGGCCCATAGAAGATCCCGAGACGCCGCGTGAGCAATCGTTTTGCGCCCATGCCATCCTGAATCCATTGGAAGTAATGATTGTGCCGGATACCGCTCAGGACGAACGCTTCTTCGATAACCCCCATACTATAGGTTTTCCTTATGTTCGTTTTTACGCGGGCGTGCCTTTGGTCACCTACGATGGCTACGCGCTGGGCTCACTCTGCGTCATTGACCAAGTACCCCGGGAGCTATCACCCACTCAAATAGAAGCTTTACGTGCGCTAAGCAAGCAGGTAATCAGCCAGTTCGAACTACGTAAAAAAGCCAAAGAGCTGGAAGAAATACAGTTGAAGCTCGTAGCGATGAATTACGAGCTGCACCTGGCCAAGCAAAAGGCTGAGGAGACCGACCAGGCCAAGTCTGCGTTTTTATCGGTGATGAGCCACGAAATCCGGAATCCGTTGCACGCGGTACTGGGCTATACCACGCTGCTGCTGGAAGAAGATCCACGGGACGATCAGTTGCCTTCGCTGAAGGTACTTAAGTTCTCGGGCGAAACGCTCCTGGCGCTGGTGAATGACATCCTGGACATCAACAAGCTGGATGCCGGGAAAGTGGTGCTAGAAGAAATACCCTTCAGCCTGCGCGAGCTGCTCGAAAACTCGGTGCGAGCCAATATGCACCGGGCCCGCGAGCGGGATAATACCCTGGAATGCCATTACGACGAATCCATACCCGAGCAGGTACTGGGCGATCCGGTGCGTTTACTGCAAGTCGTTACCAACTTGCTTTCCAACGCCGTAAAATTCACCGAAAACGGGCGTGTGACTATATCGGCCAAGGTACTTCGGCAAAACCCGTCGGAAGTGGCCCTGCTCCTTCGGGTATCGGACACCGGCATTGGTATTCCTGCTCATGCGCTCGGTACCATCTTTGAGGAATTTGCCCAGGCCTCTACGGCCATCAACCGCGAATTCGGCGGGACCGGACTGGGGCTTTCCATTACCCAGAAGATACTGGCCTTGTACGACAGTAAAATTCAGGTAGAAAGCCAGCTCGGAGTCGGTACCACGTTTTCGTTTGAGCTCACGCTGCGGAAAGCCCTGCCCGCTACTACGCAAGCGATGGCTTTGGAAGAAGTGGATTTGAGCGGGTATAAGGTACTGGTGGTGGATGACACCGAAATGAACCTCAAACTGCTGGGACATAACCTCCGTAAAAAAGGCATGGACGTAGCTACTTTTTCCTCGCCTTTTGAGGGGCTGGAAGCGGCCCTAAGCCAAGCGTACGATATTGTTCTGCTGGATCTTCAAATGCCCGGCATGACGGGTTTTGAGCTCAGTCGCCGGATTCGGGAAGCGGAGCTGCAGGTACCTATCATCGCGCTCTCCGGCGACAATAGCCTGGAGACCGCCCGGCTGGTGCAAGACTCCGGCATGAATGGCTTCCTTTCCAAACCCTACGTGATGAGCCATCTCTACCAGCTCCTGGTACTAAATCTGGTGCTTTCTTAACGAAACTCCCTAAGTACCTCTTTGGGAGCGAATGCCCTAGGCGTGCTCAGGCCTGTTGTGTATGCCCTCCTGGATTTCCTCGATCATTTTTTGACTAAACGCCGGTAGGTCATCCGGTTTACGGCTGGTCAGGAGCCCGTTGTCCACCACCACATCCTGATCCACCCAGTTGGCTCCCGCATTTTCAAAATCTTTCCTTAGCGACGGGTAGGACGTCAGCTTCCGTCCGCCCACTACTTCGGCGTCGATAAGAATCTGGGGCCCGTAACAAATGGCCGCTACGGGCTTGCCGGCTTCCGCAAAGGCCTTTACAAACTCCACGGCCCGCGTATTTTCCCGGAGCAGATTCAGGCTCATGACTCCACCGGGCAGCAGCAGGGCGTCGTAGTAGTCGGCCCGGGCGTGCTCTAAAGGTACGTCTATCTCGAACATCTCGCCCCAGTCTACGTTGTTCCAGCCTTTCACAACCGTGCTACTAGGCGACACAATGCTAGCGGGCGATACAATATGTGTTACGGCCCCGTTTTCATTCAATACCAGGCGGGGCTCGGTCATCT
This sequence comes from Rhabdobacter roseus, assembly GCF_014202275.1. GTDB lineage: Bacteria > Bacteroidota > Bacteroidia > Cytophagales > Spirosomataceae > Rhabdobacter > Rhabdobacter roseus. The sequence continues at coordinate 241,948 of NZ_JACHGF010000006.1, forward strand.
CCACTTGTTCAAAGCCATCGGTGATCAGAATCGCCACCTTTTGACCATTTAATTTAAGTTCCATGGTACGTATAAGGGTTAGGAATTTTTGGGAAAGTAAAAGAAAGGTACCTAAAAGTATACCACTGGTAAAAGAGGAATTTTTGAAGATATAATGTAAAAAAATGGGAAATTTTACGTAGCATTTTGGCTACACATGCTGACCAAAAGGGATAGAAAAACGGGAGGCATGCTTTATAAATGCAGTGCCTCCCGGTACTTAACGGAGTACGTTATATTAAGCGTGCTGGGCTTCGTGAACGCCCTCCCGAATCTCTTCGATCATTTTGCGGTTGAAGGCCGGAATGTCGTCCGGCTTGCGGCTGGTTACCAGGCCCTGGTCGGTTACTACCTCTTCGTCTACCCAGTGAGCACCGGCGTTTTTAAGGTCCGTCTTCACCGACGGATACGAGGTTAGCTTCCGTCCCCGGACCACGTCGGCCTCGATGAGTACCTGTGGGCCGTGGCAAATGGCCGCTACGGGCTTGCCGGCCGCAAAGAAATCACGTACGAATTGCACCGCTTTTTTATCGGCGCGGAGCTTGTCGGGGTTCATCACGCCGCCCGGTAGTAGCAAAGCATCATACTGCTCGCAGGTCACTTCGTCGACCGTTTTATCTACCTGAAAAGAGTCGCCCCAGTCGGTTTTATCCCAGCCCTTGATGGTACCTTTTTCGGGACTAATGATATGGGTTTCGGCTCCCTGGGCTTCCAGGGCTTTTTTAGGCTCGGTCAATTCTACCTGTTCAAAGCCGTTCGTGGCCAGAATCGCTACTTTTTTTTCTTTCAACTTCGTTTCCATAACTCACGTTCTGTTTATTGCTTTCGATTGATTTTCAACGATAACCCATGGGTAAAAACGACATTCCAAGCGGATAGCCGGGCCTTTTACGTGGGTAAACCGGGCAGGAATTCCTCGCTCTGTTGGGTAGGCTACGCAGGTATACTTATTTATACAAGCGCCTATCTTCATGACCGTTAGTTATTCGGATAAGAGAAGACGCGCTGGCCAACATTTCCTAAGCCAGATTGCGGCATCCATGGTCTCTTTGGGGAAATTTTCGTCAATGTACTTAGCTATCCGGGCACAAGCTAGGGTACGTATATGCTGGTTACTTATTACGTATAATGGTCTAATGTATTGTCTGTAAGTGTCTTACTATTAGGCAAATGGAATTGCCTACGCCGCCGGGAAAAGCAGGCCTGAGTAGGCCAGGGTAGGTACGTTCCCCACCCCAGAGGCACTATTTTTTAGCGATTGGCGCTCTAAATCAATCTTTTATTTTACAAACTCAACACTAAAACGCTTATGAGAAGGATCGTATTGATGGGAGTGTGCGTCATGCTGCTGGCCAGCGGTTGTAACAACGACAACAACGACGGTGGTGATGATATATCGCCCGACCGGCGGGTCACCGCTACGCTGAATGGTACCTCGGCCGTGCCTACCAATACCTCGGCGGCTATGGGCGCGGTGGATGGTAATTACAACGAAGCCACCAACATCCTACGGCTCAACGTAACCTACCAGGATAGTATGATGGTGGGTGATACCCTGACGGGAGACAGCCTGATGGCTTTTGTGCCCACCGGCTGGCACATTTATAAATCAGCGGCCGCCAACGAGCTGGGAGAGTCTATGTTTGACTTGGGAAGTACCTTTTCCTCGCCTTACCAGTACACGGATACCCTGACCGAAGCGCAGGAACGTGACTTGCTGGATGGCCTTTACTACCTGAACGTACATACCGCCGCCTACCCGGAAGGAGAAATCCGGGGGCAATTACGCGTGGAGTAATCTAAGGGTAAGTTACTGAGATTTAAATCTTTAAGTTTGATTAAAGTACCTTTAAAAAGGGCTGCTCCCACAACGGGGCAGCCCTTTTTAATCAAGTACCTGCCATAGCATATTTTAATTCCGGGGGCCACGCAACCTACGGCTCAGAAAGTACGTATACACGAGCAAACCAAGCTGGTTTAAAAATAAACTCTAATAACATTCAATAGTATGAAAACGTATGTACTGGTAGGAATCGCCCTGGTAGGGTTGCTGATGGGCGGCTGCAAAGACAAAGAAGAGGTTTCGCCGGAGGTGAAAGTGATGGCTACGCTGTCAGGTGCCTCCGAAGTACCTGCCAACACCTCAACGGCCACGGGTAAGGCAGAAGGTACCTTCAACAACGAGACAAAGGAACTCAAATTGACGGTGACGTACCAGGGTATTACGCCGGTAGCCTGGCATATTCACAAAGCAGCAGCAGGTACCAATGGCAGTGTGTTGTTTGACTTTGGAACGGCCTTTAGCTCGCCCTTTAACTACTCGACTACGCTTACCGCCGAGCAGGAGGCCGACCTGAAGGCAGGCTTATACTACGTGAATATACACTCCGCTACGTACAGAGCGGGTGAGATACGCGGCCAACTTGGCGTAGCACCTTAACTAAAAAGGGGGTACTTGGTCAGGTACCCCCTTAGCGCATTAAGCAAAAAATATTAAATCTCCACGCCGCCGCTGACGTTCTCGAACTGGAGTTCTCCGTCGGGGCCTAGCTCCATCATAATGACGGAGTCTTTGGCAATGCTCCCGTTCAGGATTTGCTTGGAGAGCTCGTTGAGGATGCGGCGCTGAAGTACCCGTTTGAGCGGTCGTGCCCCGAAGGCCGGATCGAAGCCTTCTTCGCCCAGCTTGGTGAGGGCCTCCTCGCTGGCGTCGAGGGTGATTCCCTGCTCCATGAGCATCCGCTGGATACCCTTAAACTGGATTTCGATGATCTTGCGAATGTTCTTCTGCGTCAGGGGCTCAAAGAGTACGATCTCGTCGATCCGGTTCAGGAACTCCGGCCGTACCGTGGCTTTGAGCAGATCCAGCACTGCCTGCTTAGCTTCCTCTACGATCAGGGTGCGGTTCCAGCCTTCGTCTTCGGCAAATTTCTCCTGGATGATGTGGCTGCCGATGTTGGACGTCATGATGATGATCGTGTTCTTGAAGTTGGCCACGCGTCCTTTGTTGTCGGTGAGGCGGCCGTCGTCAAGTACCTGTAGCAGGATATTCCACACGTCGGGATGGGCCTTTTCGATCTCATCCAGCAGGATAACGCTGTACGGTTTGCGGCGTACGGCTTCGGTCAGCTGTCCGCCTTCTTCGTAGCCCACGTAGCCCGGAGGCGCTCCCACCAGGCGGCTCACGGCGTGGCGCTCCTGGTACTCACTCATGTCGATGCGCACCATGGCGTTTTCGTCGTTGAAGAGGTACTGCGCCAGCGTCTTGGCGAGCTCCGTTTTGCCGACGCCCGTCGAGCCCAGAAACAGGAAACTACCGATGGGGCGGCGAGGGTCCTGCAGGCCCGCCCGGCTCCGCCGAACGGCGTCAGACACCACCTGAATGGCTTCGTCTTGCCCGGCTACGCGGCGGTGCAGCTCCTCTTCCAGGTGCAGGAGTTTTTCGCGGTCGCTCTGGAGCATTTTGCTCACGGGAATACCCGTCCACTTGGCTACTACCTCGGCTATTTCCTCGGCGGTAATTTCTTCCTGCATCAGCTTGCGTTCGCCTTCCGACTTTTGGAGTTCTTCCAGCTTTTTCTGGGCTTCCGGCACGCGTCCGTAGCGGATCTCGGCTACCTTGCCGAAGTCGCCGCTGCGTTCGGCCTGTTCGGCTTCAAATTTCAGCTGGTCGAGGCTTTCTTTCAGGCTCCGGATCTCGTTCACGATGCCTTTCTCACTTTCCCACTGGGCTTTAAGCGCATTGCGTTCTTCGCTCAGGTCCTCAATTTCCCGGTTGAGCAGGGTTTCTTTCTCCTTGTTGTTTTCGCGGCGAATGGCCTCCCGCTCAATTTCCAGCTGCATGATGCGGCGGTTGAATTCGTCGAGCTCTTCGGGTACGCTGTCCATTTCCAGCCGGAGCTTGGAGGCCGCCTCGTCCATGAGGTCAATGGCCTTGTCAGGCAGGAAGCGGTCCGTGATGTAGCGGTTGGAAAGCTCCACGGCCGCAATGACGGCGTCGTCCTGAATCCGCACCCCGTGGTGCAGTTCGTACTTGTCTTTGATACCCCGCAGGATACTGATGGCATCGGGGACGTCGGGCTCGTCTACCATCACCGCCTGGAAGCGGCGCTCCAGGGCTTTGTCTTTCTCCATGTACTTTTGGTACTCTTTGAGCGTGGTGGCTCCAATGGCGTGCAGCTCGCCGCGCGCCAGGGCGGGTTTCAGGAGGTTAGCGGCATCCATGGCGCTCTCGCCCCCTCCTCCGGCCCCGATGAGCGTATGGATCTCGTCGATGAAGAGAATGATCTCGCCGTCGGAGTCGGTCACTTCCTTGATCACCGCCTTGAGGCGCTCCTCAAACTCCCCCTTGTACTTGGCGCCCGCAATGAGCAGCCCCATGTCCAGGGAAGCAATGATTTTGGTTTTGAGCTGCTCGGGTACGTCACCCTGCACAATCCGCTGGGCCAGACCTTCCACGATGGCCGTTTTACCAACCCCCGGTTCTCCCAGCAGGATAGGGTTGTTTTTGGTACGGCGACTCAGGATCTGAAGTACCCGGCGAATCTCTTCGTCGCGCCCGATCACGGGGTCGATTTTACCCGCCTGAGCGAGCTCGTTTAGGTTTTTGCTGTAGCGCTCCAGAGAGCGGTACTTGGCTTCGGCATTTTGGTCTTTCACGGGGTTATTTTTTCCTCTAAGTTCTTTGATGGCTTCCTTCAATTCTTTCTCCTTAAACCCGGCGTCTTTCATGAGCTGGGCTACGGCATCCTTGCCGCTGAGCAGCCCCAGCAGGAGCAGCTCCACGCTCACGTACTCGTCGCCAAATTCTTTCAGGTACCCCTGCGCTTTTTGCAGGGTTTGTGACAAGTCGCTGCCCAGGTACGTCTGGCCGCCGCTCACGCGCGGGTAGCCGTTTACGATGGCTTCGGTTGCCTGTTCCAGGCGGAGCTGGTTCACGCCCAGCCGCTTCATGAGGTAGCCCGAGGTGTTGTCGTCTTCCTGTAAAATGGCCCTCAGCACGTGTCCCGTTTCTACGGCCTGCTGCTGGTTGCCCTGGGCGATCTGTGCGGCCTGCTGGATCACCTCCTGCGCTTTTAGGGTATATTGGTTAAAATTCATGGCGTTTTGTGGTTCATGCATTACGTATAGTAACTGAATACCATCAAAGTACGTACCCGAGCTCAAAACCGGAAATTTTGACCGAAAGGAATCGTGTAAGGTACTTTATCGTGCCAATTCGTCATAGCAGGTACCTCCTCGGGGCAAGGTACCTTGGGGGTGAATTCCACAAGGGTTTCTGGCCTGACTAAAAACAAAAATGCGGATAAAAAGGTACCTGGGCTATGAGGAAAATCAGTAAACAAAGTAGGTACCTGGCCGGGTTATGAAGGTACTTATTGCCGGGCAAAGTACCCCTGGCAAGCGGTACGTGCAGCTTGGCTTGAATTTTTAGAAGAAAAACAAGTATTAAAAATGAATTGTATAAAGGGTCTAAAAAAAGAAATTCATCTTTATACAGAGAATACGGGAGGGGAGGAAGCCCGCGCGCTGGCTCCTTGAAGTGTATACCTGAATCTTATTTATTGATTAAGCCTTTTTACCTAAGCAACAGCACCTTAGAACATGAACTTTAATCCTTTTCGATCATGAATCGCCAACTAATGAGCTGGTACAGCCCTTCGCTCCATAAGAACATGGAGGTAGCTGTGTATGGGCACTACGGGTTTGGGCTGTTAATGATCCCGACCGCCGCCTCCGACTACCTGGAATACGAGCGCCACGGATTGATCGAAAGCATCCGTCCGTTTATTGAGTCCGGAAAAGTAAAGGTATTTTGTATTGGAAGTATCAACGACGAGAGCTGGCTGAATCCGCACATGCACGGCTACGATAAGGCGACGCGGCACCAGCAGTTCAACGAGTACGTGATCAAGGAAGTGTGCCCGTTTATCAAGGAAAGTACCAGCCCCACTACGCCCATCATTGCCTCGGGTGCTTCCTTTGGCGCACTGCACGCCGCCAATCTGTTCTTTAAGTACCCCGACTACATCAACGGGCTGCTGGCCCTCAGCGGCTGCTATGACCTGACGGCCTACACCCAGGGGTACTTTGACGACAACGTCTACTTCAATTCGCCGATTCACTACCTCCCCAACCTGAAGGCCGAGTGGCACCTGAACCTGTACCGCGAGTCTCGCAACATCCACCTGGTGTCGGGGGCAGGGGCCTACGAAGATCCTGATTCGGCGCGGCACCTGTCGGCCATCCTGACGTCCAAAAATGTACCCCACGAGCTCGACATCTGGGGGGCGGATATGCCGCACGAGTGGTGGGTATGGCACCGGATGCTGCCCTACTACCTGGAAACGCGGTTCTGAAAGTACCTGCTGGCGGGTACTTGATCAGCCGGGGTACTTGCCTCACCTCGGCTGATCAAGTACCCCTTTTACTTCCCCACACTAGCGGCCTCAAAGCAATACACGTTCAGATTGGTGCTGGCGAAGATGCGGCCCTTCTGGCTGCCCTGGGCGGGCAGGCCCGTTACAAAGCCCATAAACCAGGATTGGGGCTGGTTTTCGGTGTAGACATCCGGGCATTGGAGCTGCCACAGCAGCTTACCGGTAGCTACTTCCACGGCCAGCAGATCTTGACTGGCGATGTAGTATACGACCCCATCCTGGTAGTGCAGGCGGCTGGCGATACCGCTGGATTTCTGAGTCCACAGGACGTTTCCCGTCTGTGGGTCGAGGCAGTAAAGGGTAGCATTCATGCCGTTAGCCAGCAGTTTGCCTTCCACCAGGATTAGGTCACTGATGAAGCCAGCGGGGGTAACGCGTTGCATCCACCGGCGCTGGCCGGTGAATAGATCGAAGCAACCTACCCAGCGAAGGATCTGGAAAAACACTTTATCTCCTTGGATAACAGCAGAGCCGCCCACGCCCGATTCATCCTGGTTAACCAGCGGCTTCTGCTCGTAAACCCAGTGGCGCTGGCTAAGGTTATACAGACTCAGGTACCCCGATAGGTCCGCCGCAAATTCGGGGCGGGGGTCGGGCAGGCTGTAGCTGACCAGCAGCAGGGTATCGCTTTGGTGGGTGAAGACCGAAAGGTGGTGGCCGATGGCGTGCAGGTCGACCCCGCTGGGGTCGTGAATAACCTGCCCGGGCAGGGTAGCCAGCTTGGCCAGGGGGCGGATCTCGCCGGTGAGCATATCGCCCTGGTAGACATACTCCTCAAGGCGGTCTTGCTGGCGCAGCTCGGCGGGGGTACCCGTGAAGTAGAAGTGGGGGCCGTAGCCGGTGGTGGTGATGACGCGGCTAATGCCCAGGGGCCACTGCTTGCGCCAGCGGGTTTGTCCGGTTTCCTGGTCGATGCAGTAGGCGCGGGGGCCGTAGTTGTAGAGCAGTAGGTTCTGGTGGGCGTAGATACTATACTGGAATATCGTGGCTCCTTCGTTGGGTTGGAAGCGGTCGCTCCAGACCCAGTGGTTCTGTCCGGTTTCGAGGTCCTTGAAGCAGAGGTTGTCAGCCGTGGGGAGGGGAGCCGTGCGCTGGGCGGTGAGCAGGTAGCGCTGCTGGTAGATGTGCCGGGCGTGCATGGTGGTAGTAAAGCCACCATCCAGGCTGATGGAGGACTTCCATAGATGGGGCAGACGGGTAACCACCCCCTGCTCGTTGACGATCAGGGAGTGGTCGGGCTGCTGACAGCTTAGAGAGACGTAGCTTATTAACAGTACCGTAAGAAGTACCTTCAGATAAGTACCTGGCCAGGTAAGGTTGGCGAGAGCAGACGAGCAGGGAAAAGGTACCTGGCAGGATGAATATTCACTCTCCCAGGCGCAGTAGGTACTTTGGCTGACGCCCATGTAATCGGCTACTTCGGCTTGGGATAGGCGTTGTTTTTTACGAAGTCTGAGTAGAATGGCTCCTAGCTTCATGTATTATGGTGTGGTTTAGGATGACTAGCAAGTACCCTAAGTTACTTATTTCTTCAAAAAAGTACAAAACCCTTTAGAAAATTTTACCGATTACCTCACCCAGTACCTACCTTCCTTCATGCCGGGGACTGGCCCGGTGATAGCCCTTTTATTAGGTACTTCCAAACTAAAAAAAGCGGAGGTACCTGCATCTCAAGGTACCTCCGCTCAGAAAATCAAGATCAAAATAATAGGATCAGGCCCCCTCAAACTGCCGCAGGAAGCGCACGTCGTTTTCGGTGAAGAGGCGGAGGTCCTTGATGCCGTAGCGCAGCATGGTGATGCGCTCAATGCCCATGCCGAAGGCAAAGCCCGTGTACTCCTCGGGGTCAATGCCGCAGTTTTGCAGTACCTGCGGGTCTACCATGCCCGAGCCGGCTATTTCTACCCAGCCCGTATGTTTACAGACGTTACAGCCCTTGCCTTTGCAGATGAAGCACGTCACGTCGATCTCGGCGCTGGGCTCCGTGAAGGGGAAGTAGGAGGGACGCAGCCGAATGCGCGAATCCTTCCCGAACATCTCCTTGGCGAAGTGGTAGAGGGTATCTTTCAGGTCTTTGAAGCTCACGTTTTTATCCACGTACAGCCCCTCTACCTGGTGAAACACGCAGTGTGCCCGCGCCGAAATGGCCTCGTTGCGAAACACCCGCCCCGGCATGATAGAGCGGAAGGGCGGCTTTCCGTGCTCCATGAGGCGGGTCTGCACGTTGGAGGTGTGCGTGCGCAGCAGCACGTCATCCTGCACGGCCCCGGTACTTTTTTCGATAAAAAACGTATCCTGCATTTCGCGGGCCGGGTGGTTGTCGGGAAAGTTGAGGGCGCTGAAGTTGTACCAGTCCGTTTCGATCTCGGGGCCGTCGGCCACGTTGAAGCCCATGCGCTCGAAGATCTCGATGATGCGGCGGCGCACCAGCGTCAGCGGGTGAATACTCCCGTACGGGTTGGGTACTACGGGGAGCGTCAGGTCCAGGCCGGGGCCCGCAGCCTCACTGGCTGCCGCGGCTTCCAGTTGGGCCGTAAATTCCTGGAAGCGACTTTGCGCCAGATTCTTGAGGGTATTGAGCTCCTGGCCCACCGCCCGGCGCTCCTCCTGGGGTACCGTTTTGAGTTGCTCAAAGAGCTCCGTAACGGCGCCCTTGCGGCTGATGTACCGCATCCGGAAAGCCTCCAGCTCGTCTGAGCTGGAAAGGGTACTTTTCTCTATTTCGGAAATTAATTCTTTTACCCGCTCGGTAATGCTCATCGCTTCGTATGGTTATTCTGGCGCAAAGATAAAAAAGTTTGGCAACGGCTGATCTGTTATTTGGTATATACCGTATATCGGCCTATACGTGATCTCAAGGGTACCTATACGTAGAATTCCGGATTGGAGCCCTACGAAAGCTTTCTTTAAAGCAATACGTAAAAATACGTGTTTTAGTAAGTGGCCTTACGCTTTTTGGATTTGCAAATAAATTTAAAATGCTCATATATAGTAACTTATACTAGAATAGGTACTTTTACCTACTTTATTTATGTACTTGAATCAGCTAAATTTGAACATCAATATTTCACATACGACGAACCTTTTACATTCATGGAAACACTCATCAGCTACCCCGCCCAAGCGGGTGCCAGTCCTAGCTACGCCAAGTCGCTCAAAAATACCGACATCGCGGTGCACCTCCTAGGTCAAACGATCTGGCTTACGCCCGAAGAAATCACCTGCCTGCAGGGCGAAGGAAATTACACCTACATCTACACTTGCCGGAGCAAGCGCTACCTGGTGTCGCGCACGCTAAAAAGCCTGACGGAGCAACTGGACGAGAGTTTTCTGCGTGTACACAAATCATACATGATCAATACCGACTACATCGCCGAGCGCCTGGAAGACGACCGGGTGATCCGGATGTCCTGCGGAAAAGAAGTGATCGTTTCCAGACGCAAAATCAAAGAAATCGCCGCTGTGCTCGATGGATTCGAGAACCGGATAAGCGCGTGATCGGAGGGCAGTAATTGCCATCAAGACTTTTCATTTTTAGTGGGTTAAATCGCCAAACAGCAGCTATCGCAATGTACGATGGCTGCTCGTTTTGTTTTTGGCCAGGTACCTGGCTGGCCGCGAAAGTACGGCTGCTAGCTGCGAGGTACCTTGGGAAGAGAAAATAGCATTGCCCCCCAAAAAAGAAGCGCCCCTTTGTTGCCAAAGAGACGCTCTTCAAGGGAGGGATTCGTGCTCTTAAATAATCTTGAAGCCGAGCGTAACCTGCCACGAGTTCAGCTTTTGACGTACGGTGCTCGATCCGCCCAGCTGGGTATTATTCACCCGGAAGGTGGCCAGGTCGGTGAAGGTACCTTCGCGGCGCACGTCCACGCTCACGCCCAGGATGTCCAGCCCCGCGCCCAGCTGGTAGCCGTACACAGCCTGCGACAGCGCGTCGTTGATGCTCCCCGAAGTATAGTAGCGGAAGGCGTCGCGGAGCCGCTGGTCGTCTCCGATCCGGAACGAAGCCATGGGCCCGGCGTTGATCCGGAACGGTCCGCCCTTGAGCCCGATCAGGATCGGGACGTCGATGCTGCTGTAGCGTACGTTTACTTTTTGGGTAATCGGCGCGTCGTTGTTGTTCTGAATAATATCAAAAGTACCCCCTTTGGTCGATACAAGTACCTCCGGCTGCACAAAGAGGTGGCGGCCAAAGCGGGCGTACACTCCGCCCGAAAAGCCCGTCCGGCTGTCGTAGCTTTCGCGGAGGTTGTCGCGTACTTCCTGGCCGTTGTAGTTCAAATAGGGATTCCCGTTATTGTCGTAGCGGGTGGTAAGTACATCGCCCATCGAGAGCTTGGAGAGGTTGACTCCACCCTTCAGCCCAAAGGCGAAGCCTTTCGACTGGCCGTAGGAGGTACTTAGGGCTAAACCGTAAAGAGCGAGCCCCAGGGCTACACGCAAGGTATTTTTCATGGCTTTCTGATGTTGATTAAAGAATGATTGGTTCAATAACGAATGCTCATTTTTCTCCGGTACACGGCGGCACCTTTTTTTCGTATAGGGTGTTAAAAAGGGCGGTACTTTTGCTAGCGGTGGTACTTTTACCCAAGCGAGGGTACTTTTCATTAAATACTACAAGTACCGTACCATCCTCATCAGGACAACCGAAAAGGAATATACCCCTATGGCTAAAGCCAAAACTGCCTATTTCTGTCAGGAATGCGGCCACAATTCGCCCAAATGGCTGGGAAAATGCCCCTCCTGCGGCGAATGGAATACCTTCGTAGAAGAGATCGTTGAGAAAGAAGATAAAAAAAATCCGGTGGTGTGGAAGTCGGTTAGCCTGGCTAGCCGCCCCAAAGCCATTGCCGAAATACAGTACGAAGAGGAACCTCGCATCCGGACAGTCGACCAGGAACTCAACCGCGTACTGGGCGGTGGGATTGTGCAGGGCTCGCTGGTGCTGATTGGTGGTGAGCCGGGCATTGGCAAATCCACACTCATGCTGCAGATCGCCCTTACGCTGAGCGATAAACGGGTACTTTACGTGTCGGGCGAGGAGTCGGAACAGCAGATTAAGATGCGGGCCGAGCGGCTGGAAACCAAGAGTCAGCACTGTTTTATCCTGACGGAGACCTCCACCCAAAACGTGTTCAAGCAGGTAGAGGAGTTCCAGCCCGACGTCCTGATCCTGGATTCGATCCAGACCATGCAGTCGCCGCTGATCGAGTCGGCGGCCGGGAGCGTGTCGCAGGTACGGCAGTGCACGGCCGAGGTGATGAAGTACGCCAAGGAGTCGGGGGTACCCGTTTTCCTCATTGGCCACATTACCAAAGACGGCTCGCTGGCGGGCCCCAAGGTACTTGAGCACATGGTGGATACGGTACTTCAGTTCGAGGGCGACCGCCACACCACCTACCGGATACTGCGCACCGTCAAGAACCGCTTCGGAAGTACCTCCGAGCTGGGTATTTACGAAATGCTGGGTACCGGTCTGCGGCAGGTGACCAACCCTTCGGAGATTCTGATTTCGCAGCGCGACGAACCCCTGAGCGGCATCGCAATCGGCTCCATGATGGAAGGCAACCGGCCGCTCAAGATCGAGATCCAGTCGCTGGTGAGCGTGGCCAACTACGGTACTCCGCAGCGGAGCAGCACGGGCTTCGACAGCAAACGACTGCAGATGCTCCTGGCCGTGCTGGAAAAGCGCGGCGGCTTCAGGCTGGGCATTCAGGATGTATTCCTGAACGTAGCCGGAGGCCTCAAGGTAGAAGACCCGGCCATTGACCTGGCCGTAGTGACCTCCATCGTGTCATCTTACGAAGACATCGCCATTCCGGACTCGATCTGCTTTGCGGCGGAGGTAGGGCTGGGCGGGGAAGTGCGGGCCGTCAACCGCATCGAAAGCCGGATTGCGGAGGCCGAGAAGCTGGGTTTTAAGCGCATCTACGTCTCGAAGTACAACACCAAAGGCCTACACCTGGACGAATACCGGATCAAGATCTCACCCGTGGCGCGGCTGGACGAAATCTTTGCGGAACTGCTGGTGTAAAGTACCCTACGTCATTTTGGGAATGATGAGCCGGAACTCGCTGCCTTTCCCCACCTCGCTTTCCAGCTCCAGTGCCCAGTGGTGAGCCTGCGCAATTTGCTGCACGTAGCTCAGGCCTAGTCCAAAACCCTTCACGCTGCCGTTGGTACCGGGGGCGCGGTAAAACTTCTGAAAGATCCGGCGCTGCTCCTCCTTCGGAATCCCGATGCCCTCGTCCTGCACGGCCACCACGTAGGTATCGGCCCGGTCGTAGGTTTTTACGCGTACCCTGGGGGTACCTTTGGAGTACTTGATGGCATTTTCAAATAAATTGTGCAGGACGTTGGTGAAGTGCAGGCGGTCGGCCGCTACCAGGGGTTCCTGGGCGCGGCAGTCGGCCTGGATGCTCCCGTGGTAGCGCTCGGCGACGCTGTGTACCAGGTCGTTGAGCGGGGTAGCCTCCAGATTCAGGCAAAGCGACTTGCTCTCAGCCTTGGCAATGTTGAGGACATTCTCCACGTGTGACTGCATCCTTTGCCCTTCTTCCTTAATGATCCTGACGTACTTTTGCAGCCGCTCGGGGGTACTTACCACGGCGGGCACCACCAGCATGTCGGCCGCCAGCCGGATGCTCGACACGGGCGTCTGGAGCTCGTGCGTCATTTTGTACATGAAGTCCATCTGGTCGCGGGATGAGTCATTCATTTCCAGTGTGTACCAGCCCAGCCCTACCATGCCCGCAATGGAAGTAAAAAGCCCTCCAAATAAAAAGCCGGTCCACCAGATTTGCGCATCCGGCCCGAAAGATTCGGCAAAACTGGTGGAGAGGATCGTAGCACAAAGCAGGGCCAATGTACCTAATCCGATGAACCCCCACCGGGCTCTTTTTTTCTTCATTAGAGCGGCAATGCGTATATAACGTGAGTAAACTTGCTACAAAAGTAAAGTAATTAGGGATTATAATTAAAACAGAACCTTTTTTTACCAGCACGCCTTACAACGACCCAGCTACTTTTCAACTTTTAGTGCGGGCCGCCCTGGCAATGCCATCCAGGGTATTCAGGAGGCGGTCCAGGTCTTTAAGACTCGTATAGACGTGAGGAGTCACGCGGACACCGCTGATGTTTTCCCAGACAATACCTACGGCGTGGATCTTTTTGGCGAATAAACCGCTATCAACCTCTGAAGGTTTGAGGCCCTCCACCGACACCAGTGCGATGGCCCCGCTGTACTGGGCGTCTTTGGGCGTGTGAATCTTTACGCCCGGAATCTGCTGGGCCTGGTCGGTCCAGTAGCGCTGGAGGTGGTGCAGCCGGGCAAACTTGCGGGCACTACCGATGCCGTTGTGGAAGTCAACGGCCGTGCCAATGGCCATTTCGGAAGCAAAGGAGCGGGTACCCAGGCTTTCAAACTTACGGATGTCGGGCCCGTCGGGCTCGGGACTGGATAGCAGCGCCCACACGTCTTTGATCTTGTTTTTTTTGACGTACATCATGCCGCTGCCAAAGGGAGCGCAGAGCCATTTGTGCAGGCTGGTGGCGAAGTAGTCGCAGCCCAGGTCGGGAATCTTGAAATCGAGGTGCGCAAAGGTATGGGCGCCGTCCACCAGTACCTCGATGCCGCGTTGGTGGGCTTCGTCGGCGATTTTGCGCACGGGCGTCACCTGCCCGATCCAGTTGACCAGGTGCGTAATGTGTACCACTTTGGTGCGGGGTGTAAAGGCGCTCACGTACTTTTCGACGAAGTAGGGGTCGTCTTCGCGGGGTAGGTCCAGGTTGATCCACACGAGCTTGATACCGTCGCGTTTTTCGCGCTGCCGCCAGGCGTTGAGCATGTTGGGGTAGTCCTGCTTGGATACCACTACCTCGTCGCCGGGTTTGAGGTTCAGCCCCAGAATGATGGTGTTCAGCCCTTCGGTGGCGTTGCGGTTGATGGCCAGCTCTTCGGCCTCGCAGCCCGCCAGCTCGGCCAGTTTTTCGCGCAGCGCCTCGCGCCCCTGGTCCAGTACCCGCCACATGTAGTAGCTGGGGGCTTCGTTGCAATACTGATAAAACCGAATGTGCGCGTCCTGCACGGCTTTGGGCTGCGGGCACACGCCGCCGTTGTTGAAGTTGAGCAGGTTGGGCGATACCGTGTACTCGTTTTTGATCCAGCCCCAGTAGTCTTCGTCGGTTGCGGCTTGCTGGGGCGAAAGTCCATGCAGGCGCTGGTTGTGCTGGACGAAGCTTTCGGCGCGGGCGGTTTCGAGAAAAGCGGGCAGAGCCAGGGCTCCGGTAGTAGCACCACCCAGCTGGCGCAGGAACGTACGACGTGAATTCATGATTTGGTAGAAAGAGAATTTTAACAAATAAAGGCGGCCATGCTTCAAGTTTACGCAAAATTAACTTTGGCGCAAAACGTATGACGCTTTTAAATGTTTGCTTCTCCGCCCGCGGGGTACTTTTCGCTTTCTAGGCCGACTTGGAGCTACGCCGCTTCACCCATTTTTCGACCTCTACTCCCCAAAATACCAGGCTGGATACGGCCACGCAGCCGCCGAGTTCGGGCAGGCTGAGCGCCCGGGTATGAAACAGTTCTTGTAAAAAAGGTACATAAATAACCGCCAGCTGCAGCACCAGTGTAGTACCAATGGCCCCCACCAGCTGCGGGTTGCTGAATAGCCCCTGCGCAAAGAGCGAGCGGCGGTTGCTCCGAATGGCCAGCGCGTGGCCCATCTGGCTGAGGCAAAGTACCGTAAAGACCATCGTTTGCCAGCCTTCGTTGTCCTGGCCCAGGGCATAGGCCTGCGTCAGCAAGCAGATAACGCCCATCAGCAGGCCCACCCACGCGATGTGGATGATCAGCGGCCGGGTGAAAATCCCCTCGCCGGGATCGTGCGGGGGGCGGCTCATGGTATTTTTTTCGACGGGCTCGGCGGCCAGCGCCAGGCCGGGCAGGCCGTCCGTCACCAGGTTGACCCACAGAATGTGAATGGGTAGCAGCGGAATGGGGTACCCAAAAAGCGGGGCCAGGAAGAGCGTCCAGATCTCGCCGGTATTGCTGGTGAGGGTGTACTTGATAAACTTGCTGATGTTGTCAAAAATGCGTCGGCCTTCGCGCACGGCCTTGATGATGGTGGCGAAGTTGTCGTCGAGCAGGATCATGTGCGAAGCTTCCTTGGTGACGTCGGTACCCGTAATACCCATCGCCACGCCGATGTTGGCTTTTTTTAGCGCCGGGGCATCGTTGACGCCGTCACCGGTCATGGCCACGTAGTGACCCTTTTTCTGGAGCGCATCGATGATGTTGAGTTTTTGCTCGGGCGATACCCGCGCGTATACCTTGATGGACTCTACTTCTTGTTCAAAGGCTTCGGGCGAAAGCTTACCGAGCTCGGCACCGGTCAGTACCTGGTCATCGTCGGAACGGATAATGCCCACCTGCGACGCGATGGCGCGGGCCGTAGCCGGGTGGTCACCGGTGATCATCACGGGCGTAATGCCCGCCCGGAAGCAGTCTTCGATGGCCTGGGGTATTTCCTCGCGGGGCGGGTCGATCATGGCCACCAGCCCCAGAAACGTCAGGCCCGTTTCGAGCTCTTCCGACAATTCTTCGGGAAGAGTATCGAGGAGTTGGTAGCTGTACGCAATCACCCGCTTGCCTTCGGCGGCCAGCGTTTCGGCTTTTTCCAGCATCGGCTCCGGCTCCTGGTCGATGACCGTAGCCAGGGCTTCGGCCGCTCCCTTGGTGATCATGAGGTACTTGTCGCCAAACTGGTGGAAGGTCGTCATGCGTTTGCGGTCGGAGTCGAAGGGGAGTTCTTGCTTCCGGGGGTAGGTACTTGGCCAGTCTTCCTGATAGCCTTCCTGTTTTTGTACATAATCCACCAGCGCTATCTCCGTGGGGTCGCCCAGGTACTTGCCGTTTTCTTCCTGCTTCACGTCCTGGTTCAGGCTCATGGCCAGCAGCAGCAGCTGGTCGGCGGGGAGGTCCAGCCCGGCGGGTACCTCCACGGCCTCGGGCTGCCAGGTTTCCTGCACGGTCATGCGGTTTTGGGTAATGGTCCCGGTTTTGTCGGAGCAAATGTAGGTCACCGAGCCCAGCGTCTCCACCGCCGGGAGCTGCCGGATCAGCGCCTCCTGCTCCACCATGCGCTTGGCACCCAGTGCCAGCGCAATGGTAATCACCGCCGGTAGGGCTTCCGGAATGGCCGCCACCGCCAGCGAGATGGCCGTCAGCAGCATCCGGAGGGGTTCTTCGCCCCGCAAAATACCCACGCCGTAGAGCAGTCCGCAGATGATCAGTACCGCCACGGAAAGCTGCTTGCCAAACTTGGCGAGGCGCTTCTGCAGGGGCGTCTGGCTTTCTTCGCCTTGCAGCAGCTGGGCGATGCGCCCCATTTCGGTGTTCATGCCCGTGGCTACTACCACGCCCTCGGCCCGTCCGTGCTTCACAATGGTATTCTTGTAGGCCATGTTGAGGCGATCGCCCAGGGGCGGATCTTCGTCCCTCAACGTACCTGCCTGCTTTTCTACCGCCTCCGATTCGCCGGTCAGCGACGCTTCTTCTACCTTCAGCGACGCTACGTCGTACAGCCGCAGGTCGGCGGGTACGAGGTTACCGGCTTCCAAAAGTACCACATCGCCGGGTACCAGCTCCAGGGCTTCTACCTGGGTTTCGCGGCCGTCGCGCCGCACGGTAGCCTGCGGGGCCGACATGTTTTTGAGGGCTTCCAGGGCCTTTTCGGCGCGGTATTCCTGCACAAACCCGATGAGCGCGTTCAGGACCACAATGACCAGGATGATGATGGCATCGCTGATTTCCCCCACGGCGTATGATACGCCCGCCGCCACCATCAGAATCAGAATCATGACGTTGGTGAATTGCCCCACGATGAGCTTCCAGACCGACTTCCCATCGGTGGCCGTCAGTTCGTTTTTACCGTGTTCGTCCAGCCGCTTCTGGGCTTCGTCGGCGCTGAGGCCTTGGGTTTGGGTGTTGAGCTCGGAAAGTACTGCGTCGGTTTCGGATTGATGCCAATTCATGAGTTGGGGTCGGTGCTAGTCGAGTTGAAGTGATCTGCAAGAGGTGCAGGAGGCGTTTTTGAAAAAATCCGAGTCTTAGCTCCTGGTAAGATACGTACTATACTACCAAAAAGCCTCCCTTGTTTTAGAAACCGGGAGGCTGCTGGAAAAGTACCTTCAAAATAGGTTATTTATCCTTAAAAACAATGCAGGTAGGTCCCGCCACGGTAGGCCCCTTCTGCCGGAAGCGCAGGGTACCGGTTTGGGCATCGATGTCATATACCACCAGGTCGTTGGTTTCCTGGTTGGCTACCAGCAGGTACTTGCCGGTGGGGTCTACGTTAAAATCGCGCGGCGTATCAATGCCCTGCGTTTGGGTATCGACCTGCTCCAGGCGGCCGTCGGTCCCGATGCGGTAGGCCGTAATGCCATTATAGCCCCGGTTCGACGCGTACACGTACTTGCCGTTGGGGTGCAGCCGGATGGCCGCGCTCTTGTTGGCCCCTTTGAAGTCCGCCGGGAGGGTATTCACCGTTTGAATTTCCGAAAGTACCCCCTGGTCGCTGATCCGGCACGATACCAGCGTGGCATCGAGCTCGTTGAGCAGGAAAAGGTACTTGCCCGAACCGTGAAGTACCATGTGACGCGGCCCAGCGCCCGCCTTCACCGAAAAGTACCCCTGCGCCGGATTGGCCGAAAGCTGCGCTTTACCGGCGTCCACGACGTAGTTCATGAGGCGGTCGGTACCCAGGTCCGACACGTAGAGGTACTTGCCGTTGGGGGTACTTAGGGCGCAGTGGGCGTGCGGACCTTCCTGCCGCTGCGGGTTGGGGCCTTTGCCGCTGAACTGGTTGGTCGCCGAAGCGGGCGCTAAAGTACCGTCTTTCTGCACGGGGTAGGCGGCCATGCTACCGCCGGTGTAGTTGGCCAGAAAGGCCATTTTGCCCGTGGGGTGTACCGACACGTGGCAGGGGTTGCGGCCCTCTGACGACTGGCTGTTGAGGTACTTCAGCTCGCCGTTGGGCCCGACGGCGAGCGCATTGATCTTGTCGTCCTGCGTGACGGCGTAGAGCGTTTTCTGGTCGGGCGCAAGGCTCAGGTACCCCGGTCCTTTGAGCTCAGAGAAGGTACTTTTGGTTGTGATGGCACCCGTGGCGAGGTTGAGCTCGCAGAGCGTTATGGCCGCGTTGGGCCCCTGGGCACCTACGTAGAAAAGCAGGGTATCTTTTTGGGGAAAGGTAAAAGCCAAACTCGCCAACAAAGCCATGGAAAGTACTTTTTTCATGATAGACCAATTCATTTGATTAAAGAATACCTACTTAAAACCGGGCCAGGGGGTACTTTCTACTCCCGCCGGATGGCCTCGATGGGGTCCAGGTTGGCGGCGCGCAGGGCGGGGTAGGTACCAAAAATAACCCCGATGAGTACCGCAATAACGCTGATGATCAGGAAGGTATTCAGCGTATAAGCGGCCTGAAAAGGTACTTTGGCGAAGGTTTTGACGATGGGTACAAAGGCCATCGTAGCCAGCACACCCAGCACGAGCCCCATGAGGCTCCCAAAGGTAGATACCGTGATGGACTCCGACAAAAATTGCAGCAGAATGTCCCGCTTTTTGGCCCCCACGGCCTTACGCACGCCGATCTCGGAGGTACGTTCGGTGACCGAAATCAGGAGTACGTTCATGACCCCGATGCCACCCACCAGCACCGAGAGCCCCACGATGAAGCCCATGATGATCCGAAACACCAGAAACCCCTGGGCTGCCTGCTCGACCCGAAACTCGTTCGTGACGATCTCGAAATCTTCCCCGCCCTGCGGACTATTTTTCTTCAACCAATCCTGCATTTCTTTCTTAAGTAGGGGTACTTGCTCCACCTGCCCGGCCTCGAAGGCGTAGTCGACGCGCAGGCTCCGGAGCTGCTCCAGCGGGTAGAGCGAGGCGGGCATGAATACCTGCGCGGGCCGGGTGGTGTCGGAGGCCACGACCCCCACGATGGTAAGCTCGCCCTGCGGCGTCCGGATCGTTTGCCCCAGCGGCGGGGAGGTACTTTTACGCTGCCGAAGAAAGCTCTCATTCACCAGCGCCACCGGCTTTTGGGCGGTCAGCTCCTCCGCCGTGAAGGTACGTCCCTGCGTGAGCTTGGTGTTGGGCTGCAAGGTAGGTAGCGTGCCGCTGATCATCGCCCCGATCCGCTGCGTATCGCCCGGCATGGTTACCTCGTTGCCCTGGCTCACCACCATGTAGGGCTGGCTGGGCTGGCTCAGCGACGCGTGCAGCTGGTTGATCTGGGCGGGACTCAGCATGGCAAAGTTTTCCTTGGGTACCCGCACGTTGTTGATGGTTTTGAAGGGTTTGGTGTAAATCGCGATGGCCTTCAGGGAGGTCGTCTGGCTGATCTGTTCGTTGGCGTATTCTTCCAGGCCGTCGATCAGCGAGAGGGTCGAGACCAGCGCCGCCACGCCGATGACGATGCCCAGCACCGACAGCACCGTATGGAAAAAGCGCGTGCGGATGGTCTGGGCCGCCAGGGCAAAGGAAAGTAAGGTTTTTTTGAGCATAGGAATCGAGTCGGTAGGCGTGTGAACGAGACGGCTATGATATTCATTCGCAGGCACATTTCCTACGGACTTGGGATAAACGTACGCTAAGCGGGCTGAAGGGGGGGAAGTACCCTTGGCAAAGCCCGTTTTTAATTCAATTGTAAAAAGCAAAACCTTACAACGCCCGGCCCAAATTCTGTAACGCTTCCCGAACGCAAGCCCGGTACCTTTGTGTTCGTAAAAAGGTAGGAACCGAAGATCATGAAAGAGACTATAATAGAACAAAAAAAGACCCGGCACCAGGAAGCCTCGCCGGAAGCCCGCCGCCTCACGCTGCCCGTGACGGGCATGAGCTGCGCGGCCTGCGCCGCCAGCGTGGAGTCCATGCTGAAGCATACCGAAGGGGTACTTGAGGCCGGGGTCAACTACGCCAACCAGTCGGCCACGGTGGCGTACCAGCCCGGTGTCGTGACGCTGCCCGAGCTCGACGAGGTACTTCGGGGCATGGGCTACGGGCTGATCCTGGCCGAGGAGGAAGACGAAGCCGCCGAGGAGCAGGAAAAAATCCAGCAGGCACATTACCAACAACTCAAGAAACGTACCCTCTGGGCCGGAGCGCTGGCGCTGCCGGTTGTCGTACTCGGCATGGCCTTCATGGATAGCATGTCGGACATGTCCGGGCATGGGGGTACTTCGTACGTAAACTACCTCATGCTGGCGCTGACGCTACCCGTACTGGTTGTTTTTGGTCAGGATTTTTTCGTGAATGCCTGGAAGCAGGTGCGCCACGGGCGGGCCAACATGGATACCCTGGTGGCGCTCAGTACGGGCATTGCCTTTTTGTTCAGCGCCTTCAATACGTTTTATCCCGCGTTTTGGCTGCGGCGGGGCCTGGAGCCGCACGTGTACTTTGAGGCCGCCGCGGCCATTATTTTCTTTATTCTTTTGGGAAAATTATTGGAAGAACGCGCCAAAACCAACACCTCCTCGGCCCTCAAAAAGCTCATGGGCCTGCAACCCAAAACCGTGCGCATACTCCGCGACGGACAGGAGCGCGAGGTACCCGTCAAAGAGGTACTTCGGGGCGACGAAGTGGTGATACGGGCGGGCGAGAAAATCCCCGTCGACGGCCGGGTGGTAAGCGGCAGCTCCTACGTGGACGAAAGCCTGATGACGGGCGAGCCCATGCCCGCCGAGAAGCAGCCCGGCGCGCGGGTGTACGCAGGTACTCTCAACCAGCAGGGTAGTTTTCGGTTTGTGGCCGAGAAGGTCGGGAAAAGTACCGTGCTGGCGCAGATCATCCGCACGGTGCAGGACGCGCAGGGCAGCAAAGCACCCGTGCAGCGCCTGGTGGACAAAATCGCCGGGATCTTCGTGCCCGTGGTACTTGGCATCGCGGTACTCACCTTCGTAATTTGGCTGCTGGTAGGGGGCGAGAATGCCCTTACGCACGCGCTGTTGGCCTCGGTGTCGGTGCTGGTGATTGCCTGTCCGTGCGCGCTGGGGCTGGCTACGCCCACGGCCATCATGGTAGGGGTAGGCAAGGGGGCCGAGCACCACATCCTGATCCGCGACGCCGAAAGCCTGGAAAAAGCCTACGAAGTAGACGCCGTGATTCTGGACAAAACGGGTACCCTTACCGAAGGGCACCCGCAGGTGACGGCCTGGCACTGGCAGACGGGCCTGGAAAGTACCTCCGCGCACGCGGCGGCGATCCGGGCCGTAGAAGCCCGCTCGGAGCACCCCCTGGCGCAGGCCGTGGTGAGGTACCTGCACGAAGCGGCACCCGAGGGCGATATTTCCGATTTTCGGTCGGTGACGGGCCGTGGGGTTGTGGCGCAGGTGCGCGGCGAGCGCTACCTGATCGGTACGCCTTCTTTTCTTGAAAAAGAAGGGATTCTATTAGATCCTGATTTGCAAAAAGCGGCCGAGGCACACCGCCAACGGGCCGAAACGGTGATCGGAGTAGGGTGGCAGCAGGAACAAATAGCCCTGATTGCCATCGCCGACCGGCTCAAAAGTACCTCCGCAGAGGCCGTAGGTACCTTGCAGAAAAACGGCATTGAGGTGTACATGCTCACCGGCGACAACCCCCAAACCGCCGCCGCCGTGGCGCAGCAGGTGGGTATCCGGCACTATCAGGCCGAGGTGAAGCCCGACGACAAAATGCAGTTTGTGCAGCAGCTCCAGCAGCAGGGAAAGGTAGTGGCCATGGTGGGCGACGGCATCAACGACTCGCAGGCGCTGGCCCAGGCCGACCTCAGCGTGGCAATGGGCCAAGGCTCCGACATCGCGATGGACGTGGCCAAAATGACCCTCATGACCTCCGACCTCCTGGCCCTGCCCCAGGCGCTGCGGCTCTCGCGCCGCACGGTGACGACCATTCGGCAAAACCTGTTCTGGGCATTTATCTACAACCTCATCGGCATTCCCATCGCGGCGGGGGTACTTTATCCGCTCAACGGCTTCCTGCTCAACCCCATGATCGCCGGAGCAGCCATGGCCCTGAGCTCCGTATCAGTCGTGACCAACAGCCTGCGGCTGCGCGGCCTGAAGCTGTAACCTGGTCCGCGCAATCGAAAATTCTATAACCCTAAGCAAAAATTGTGTAATAATGCCCCTGAATAAATTCCCGTACTTTGTCCCGGTACTTCAGGTACCTATATTTTAATAAAAAAACATGACCATGAAAACGCTGAAATTTAAAACCAATATTAAATGTGGCGGCTGCGTAGCCACCGTAAAACCCTTTCTGGACGCCGCCGAAGGCATTGAAGGCTGGGAGGTTGACCTGCAAAATCCCGACCGCACCCTGACGGTACAAACCGAACAACCGGCCGAGGCGGTGCGGGCCGTGGTGAACCAGGCCGGCTATACGGCCGAGCCCGTGAGCTAGGTGCCTGGTGGACAACGCCATCAGATGTACTCTTTACAAAAACAAACGGGTTGAAATACTTGCGCTTACCGCGGTTATTGCCTACTTTTGAACTGTTATGAAAACGGCTATCTACAGATGCTTGACGGTACTTATGACCTGCGTGGTGCTGCTAACCAGCACCGGCGTGGGGCTGGTGGAGCATCACTGTATGATGCGCGGTAAGTCTACGCAGTTTGTCACGATTGGTAAAGGCGATAGCTGCAAGCACTGCGTTTCCAAAAGCCAGGTGGCCGCTTCTGCTTCCCAACAACCTACTCTTCAGAAAGCCGCTTGCTGCAAAGACGACCAAAGCTACCAGAAGGTAGACGTGGTGTCTTCGTTTTCGCAGCTGCTGGCCAAGCTCCTCAAAGCCTTTGCTGAAGCAGTGTTTGCGGCCGTGAAAGCGGTAGTACTGACGCTGGTAGGCTGGCTGCTTCCGGCTTCGGGTAGTTCGTCCGTCGCGGTTTCCTTTTCTTCCTTACTTCACGGGCGCAGTATGCTGTCGTTCGTTCAATCCTTCCTGATTTAGATCGTTAGCACTGGTTGGCTGAGGTACTTTAGGCTAATCCCGCCCGGGATGGCCAGCGCCCCGGCTTTTACTGCTTTCTTCAACGAATCTAAATCCAAACCATGCGCATTTATTTACTGGCGGGGCTACTGGTCCTGCTAGGTACCTTAACCCAGGCACAGCGGGTAACGGGTACCGTATACGAACAAGGACCAACCGGGAAAGTACCCCTGCCCGGTGCCAACGTCTACTGGGCCGGTACCACCCTGGGTACTTCGGCCGACGAGCAGGGACGCTTCTCCATGCCTCGAAGTACCCAGTCCAACCGCCTCGTGGTCAGCTTTGTAGGGTACATCAACGATACCCTAACCATCGGTGCCGAAAGCGAGTGGGAAGTGGTACTTAAGAGCGAGCAAACGCTCGAAGAAGTGGTAGTACAAGGAAACTCCACGGCTATAGACCGCCTTTCGCCCACCCAAACCGAGATCATCACCAGCCGCGCGCTGGCCAAGGCCGCCTGCTGCAACCTATCGGAAAGTTTCGAGACCAACGCCTCGGTGTCAGTCTCGTACGGCGACGCCGTGACGGGCGCGAAGCAGATCCAGATGCTGGGCCTGAGCGGTACCTACATCCAAACCAACGTCGAGAACATCCCGGCCATCCGGGGCCTGGCCACCACCTTTGGCCTCAACTACGTGCCAGGTACCTGGATCGAGTCCATCGACATCGGCAAGGGCGCAGGCTCGGTCGTGAACGGCTACGAAGGCATGACCGGGCAGATCAACGTGGAGCTGCAAAAGCCCGACGGCCTCGAAAAGCTGCACTTCAATGCCTACGTCAATAACTTTGGCCGGGGCGAGCTCAACCTCAACCTGGCGCACGAGCTTTCCGATAAATGGAGCGTGGGGCTGCTTTCGCACGCCAGTACCCTCCGCAACCGCGTCGATAACAACCGGGACGGTTTCCTGGATTTGCCGCTCTACACACAGTTTAATGCCATAAACCGCTGGAAGTACCAGAGCGAAGGCCTGATGGCGCAGTTTGGCGTGAAGGCCCTGCACGAAACCCGCCAGGGCGGACAAATGGCCTTTCGGCCGGGGCAGGAAGGTACCTCGCCGGTCTATGGCTTTGGCAACAACGTCAGCCGTTACGAGGTATTTTCCAAGGTAGCGAAGCTCTTCCCCCACCAGCCCTACAAAGGCCTGGGGCTGATCGTGAACGCCTCGGTCTACGACGGTCGCTCGTACTTTGGCCGCACCCGCTACGACGGCCGCCAAGGTACCTTCTACGGCAATTTGGTGTACCAGTCCATCATTAGCAATACCAACCACTCGTTCAAAACGGGCCTGAGCTACCTCCTGGACGACTACCACGAGACCTACCGCGACACCACGCTGGCGCGCACCGAGTCGGTACCGGGTACTTTCTTTGAATATACCTACAACTACCTCGACAAGTTTGTGCTGGTGGCGGGTACGCGCCTGGATGTCCATAATTTAGTCGGTACTCAGTTTACGCCCCGCCTGCACCTCAAGTACGACCTCGACGCCCACACGACGCTACGCGCCTCGGCGGGGCGGGGCTTTAGGATGGCCAATCCGCTGGCCGAGTACTACGGCAACCTGGTGAGCTCGCGCACGGTGGTATTCTTAGAGCAGCTACGGCCCGAGGTGTCCTGGAACTACGGCTTGAGCCTGACGCGCGACCTGCACCTGGGCGGGATGCACGCTACGTTCATTGTAGACTACTACCGCACCCAGTTTGAGAACCAACTCGTGGCCGACATGGAGCGGCCGGGGTACCTGTACTTTTATAATTTGCAGGATCAGGCCTACGCCAACAGCTTTCAGGCCGAGCTGAACGTGACTCCGGCCAAGCGGTTTGAATTAAAACTAGCCTATCGGTTGTTTGATGTAAAACAAACCCTGGGTAAACCTTTTGACGAGCAGATACTTTTGCCTCGCATGATGATCAACCGCGACCGGGTACTTTTCAACGCGGGCTACGCGCTGCCCTACGACAAGTGGAAGTTTGACCTGACGGTGCAGTGGAACGGTACGCGGCGCATTCCGAGAATGGGGACGGAACATGAACACGGTACTTTTACCTACCAAAACATGGCCGCGGAGCTGGCACCGGCTTTCTACAACCTGAACGCCCAGGTGACCCGTACGTTTCCGAAGTGGGACGTGTACCTGGGGGGCGAAAACCTGAACAACTTTCGGCAGGCCAACCCCATTCTGGGCGCTAGCAATCCCTTTGGCCGCGATTTTGACGCGGGGCAGGTGTGGGGGCCGGTAGTGGGGCGTACGCTCTACGCGGGCATTCGGTACAAGATCAAGTAAAAGCAGATCCATGAAACTACTCATCAAAAATATGGTGTGCGACCGCTGCAAGCGGGTAGTGCGGGAGGAGCTGGAGGGGCTGGGGTTGCGCGTACTGCGCGTGGAGCTGGGGGAGGTAGAAGTAGAAGGTACCCTGGAAGATCCCCTACGTACCCGCGTGCGCGCGGCCCTGGAGCAGGCGGGCTTCGAACTCCTCGACGATCGCCGCGGGGCCTTGGTGGAATTCATCAAAACCCTCATCATCGAGGAAGTGCAGCACCTGAAAGGAAACAAGCCCGGAGCCATGAATTTCTCGGACTACCTGGTGGAAAAAACCGGCTACGAGTACTCGTACCTGAGCCACCTGTTTTCGGCCGAAACGGGCACGACCATCGAGCAGTACCTGATTGCCCAGCGCATCGAAAAGGTGAAGGAGTGGCTTTCGTACGGGGAGCTGAGCATCAGCGAAATGGCCTGGCGGCTGGGCTATAGCAGCGCGGCGCACCTGGCCAACCAGTTCAAGAAAGTAACGGGCCAAACGCCCGGCCAGTACCGAAAAAACGCCAGTACCCGCCGCAAAGCGCTGGACGAAATTTAATGTAGCAAGTACCTTTTAATCTTATTTTTATAACCCTAATGTAATCCAACGATCATGAAGACCATTCTTTTTTCTGTACTCTTTGCCTTTGCCATGACCCTGGGCGCGGCCCACGCCACCGACGACAAGGAGAAGGTAGTGAAAGTCAAAACGTCGGCCATTTGTGGCATGTGCAAGTCGCGCCTGGAGCGTAACCTGGGGCTGTCTAAAGGCGTAAAAGAAGCCAACCTGGACCTAAAAACAAAGGTGATGACGGTGAAGTATAACCCCAGCAAAACCGACGAGGCCGCCATCAAGGCCACCATCGTGAAGACCGGCTACGACGCCAACGACCTCGTGGCTGACCAAAAAGCGCACGACAAACTACCCAAGTGCTGCCAAAAAACGGCGGCTCCGCACGTAGACTAAGTACCCGGCAGGGGTACTTAGTTTAAGGTACTTGGCCCAAACGGCTATTGACTTCTTCATCAACGCATAAAAAAAATGACAGTATTGAACCCGAAAGGGGTACCTGAGGCTCGCTCAAGTACCCCCCGCTTCTCGTTTTCGCTGTGGCAGGTACTTCGTAGGACCGGTCAGGTACTTGCGCTGGGCGCGGGTTTGTGTCTGGTAGTCGGCATGCCCTCGGGCTATGCGCAGCACGAGCACCATCATCCTACCCGGCCCGATACCACCGACCACACCCAACACCACGACCACGCGGCCACGGTGGATACCGCCACGGTGGATACCACGATGGCGGGCGAATACACCATGACGCACGCCTTTTCCCTGAGCCTACCCATGACCCGCAACGGCTCCGGTACCGGCTGGCAGCCCGACGCCACCCCCATGTACGCCTACATGCGGCACGGCTCCCGCTGGAACTACATGCTGCACGCCAGCGTTTTTTTGCGCTACACAGCCCAGAATCTCAACAACTCAGGCCGGAAAGGGGCCGATGCGCGCGTGAGCGTACCCAACTGGGTGATGGGCATGGCGCAGCGGCAGGTGGGACAAAACGGCCTGCTGACGCTGCGCGGCATGATGTCGCTGGACCGCCCCTTCGACGGCGGGGCCGGGTACCCGCTATTGTACCAGTCGGGCGAGACGTGGCGGGGCGTGCCGCTCATCGACCGGCAGCACCCACACGACCTGGTCTCGGAGCTGGCCGTGGCCTATACCCAGCGGCTGGGCCCGAAACTGGACCTAACGCTCTACGCCGGGTACCCCGGAGAGCCCGCCCTGGGTCCGACGGCCTTCATGCACCGTATGTCGGCCTTTAACAACCCCGACGCCGTGCTGGGCCACCACTGGCAGGACGCCACCCACATCACTTTTGGGGTAGTGACGGCGGGCGTGCGCTACGGCAAATTTAAGGCGGAGGCCTCGCGCTTCACGGGCCGCGAGCCGGACGAAAACCGCTATAACTTCGACAAACCCCGTTTCGATTCGCACAGCTACCGGCTGCTCTTTAATCCCTCGGCTGCCTGGGCCTTGCAGGTTTCGCGCGGCTGGATCAAAAACCCCGAGGTACTTCATCCCGACGTAGACGTGATCCGTACTACGGCCTCGGTGCAGCATTCGCTGCCGCTGACCGGCGAAGACCGCTGGCTGGCTACCTCGCTGGTGTGGGGGCTCAACGACGCAGGGGCTGATCATAAAGACAACGCCCTGCTGCTGGAGTCGAACCTACAGCTCAATAAATGGGCCGTGTACGGACGCTACGAGTGGATTCAGAAAACCGCGGAGGAGCTCTTTGTGCAGGAGCCCGCGGGCTTCCACCACGACGACGTCTTTGTGGTGCAGGGCCTGACCCTGGGGCTGAACCGTCAGCTGGGGTACTGGGCCCATACGCTGTTGCAGCTGGGCGCACAGGGTACTTTTCACCGGCAGAGTGAGGCCCTGGTACCTTTCTACGGAGCTAATCCCGTGTCGGCCCAAGTGTACCTGCGGCTCACCCCCGCCCGCATGCGCATGAACTAGGGTACTTGACCGAAGCAAGCCGCACAGCGCCTCCGGATTTTTCGGGGGCGTTTTTTTTTAGTCTTGTAAAAAAAATAGAGAAAGTAGGTTTGCAGAAAATAGGGGTACTTTGCAATGCGGCCAGTATCGTTTCTTTCACCATTTATTCAACGACCCCATTCATGACCACTTACCTCAACAGCCTCGACTACGCCAGGTACCTTGACGAAACCGACGAACTGCGGCACTTCCGGGCCGAGTTTCTGGTACCCGAGCGGGACGGCCAGCCGCTTACCTACCTCTGTGGCAACTCGCTGGGCTTGCAGCCCCGGCGGGCTCGGCAAGCGCTGGAACGGGAGCTAATGAGCTGGCAACAGCGGGGCGTAGAGGGCTGGTTTGAGGGCGACGCGCCCTGGCTGTCCTACCACCGCAGCTGCCAGGAGCCGCTGGCCCGACTGGTGGGTGCGCGGCCCGCGGAGGTGTGCCCCATGAACAACCTCACCGTGAACCTGCACCTGATGCTGACTACCTTTTACCGGCCAACGGGTACCCGCACCAAAATCCTGACGCTGGCGGGTGACTTCCCCTCCGACCAGTACGCCCTCGAAACCCATGTGCGCAGCCGGGGCCTGGACCCGGCGGAGGTACTGGTAGAAGTACCCCTGCGGGCGGGCGAGTTTCACTGGCGCGAAGCAGACCTCCTGCAAGTCCTGGACCAGCAGGCCGACACCCTGGCGCTGGTGGTGATGAGTGGGCTGCACTACTACAACGGGCAGGTACTTCCGATGCAGGCGCTGGCCCAAAAGGCCCGTGCGCTGGGTATTCCGGTGGGCTTCGACCTGGCTCATGCCGTGGGCAATGTACCCCTGCACCTGCACCACTGGGACGTGGACTTTGCGGTATGGTGCTCTTACAAGTACCTCAACGCGGGGCCGGGCGGGGTGGCAGGACTCTTCGTGCACGAAAAACACCACAAGGCCCAGGCACCTCGCCTGGCGGGCTGGTGGGGCTACGACGAAGCGCGGCGTTTCGAGATGACCCAAGGCTTCGTGCCTATGCCGGGGGCGGCGGGCTGGCAGCTAAGTACCCCGGCCATTTTGCCGCTGGCCGTGCACCGGGCGGCGCTGGGGCTCTTTGAAGAAGCGGGGGGGATGGAGCGCCTACGGGAAAAAAGCCTGCGCCTGACGGGCTACCTGGAGTTTCTTTTACAAGACATCAACCAGCGCTACGGCGCGCCCATCACGCTCATGACGCCGCCACGCGCCGAAGAGCGGGGGTGTCAGCTGTCGTGGCTGGTACGGGCAGAAGGAAAGGTACTTTTTGACTACCTCGGGCAGCGCGGGATCGTGGGCGACTGGCGCGAGCCCAACTGCATTCGCCTGGCTCCGGCACCGCTCTACAATACCTTTGAAGAGGTATGGCGGGTAGGGGAGGCACTGGATACATTTTATGCGGCTTCACGACCCAGGTACCCTTTCTAGGCTTTTTCGTAAGGGGCCTTTTGGGACTCACGCAGGTTCAAACCCAACATTTTTTCAAATTAGCGGTACATGAATATTAACAGCTGCCGGAAGTACCCTTGAACGAGTGCGGATGAACCGTAACCAACATCGTTTTGATCTCTTTTTCCATATATGTAAGAAGCATTGTGGAAATAGTTCCCTAACTGGCTTGCTGGCTAGCCGATTTGCCCCATTTTTTTTATACTGGTGCAATCATATTGAGAGTAGCACACTCTTTTTGCTTAGTAAGCGGATGACTTTCATGCTACTAAGCTTCCTAATGAAATAACCCTCACTATGAACGACAAATCCAATCCATTTGAACGAGAAAAGGATTCAAGCGCGCCGTGGAAAGACATTAATTTTTTAGCCGTATTTGAAAAATCGGCCGCTTCGTTGGTCATTAAGGCCGACCCGCCCCGCTTCACCATGCTGGCGGTGAGTGATCAGTACCTGAAGATGACGGCCTGTAAGCGGGAAGACCTGATCGGGAAGGGCGTTTTTGAAGTCTTTACGGATAACGAAACCGATCCCAGCGGCGCACTCAGCGCGTTTCGGGCCTTCATGGAGGTGATCGAAACCAGGCAACAGGTGGATCTGCCCATTTATAAGTACGAAATAATTTCACCCGCCAGCGGTAAACTGGAGCCATTTTACTGGTCCAACTGCAACGTCCCGATTCTGGGCGAGGACGGTCAGGTAGCGTATATTCTCAATACCACTACGGACATTACCGAGCAGATCCTGCTGAAGGAAAAAGGCGAAAAGGCCCGGCTTGATCTGGCGCTGCACCAGCAGCAAATCAACGAAATGTTTGTGAAGGCTCCGGTGGCCATTGCTACCCTTATGGGGCCCCGGCACGTGGTGGAAATTGCCAACGATCGGATCCTGGAAATATGGGGGAAGTCGCCCAAACAGGTTATAAACAAGCCCATCTTTGAAGGCTTACCCGACGCCAAAGGCCAGGGCCTGGAAGCGCTGCTGGCCAACGTGTACACTTCCGGGCAGCGCGTGGTGGCCTACGAGCGCCCGCTGGAGCTGCTCCGTAACGGGATCATGGAAACCATCTACGTTAATTTTTTGTACGAGCCCATTACGGAGGAAAGCAATCGCGTAAGGGGGATTATGGTGGTGGCTACGGAAGTAACGGACCAGGTACTGGCCCGGCAACGGCTAGAAGAAAACGAGCAGCGGCTGGAAAAGCTCGTGGAAGAAAGAACCCGGGAGCTCTATACGTCCAACGAGGCGCTGCTCCGAACCAACCAGGAGCTGGAGCAGTTTGCCTACATCGCCAGCCACGATCTTCAGGAACCCCTGCGCAAGATCCAGATCTTTTCCGAGCTGCTGGGAGATAACCTGCACTCCGAAGAAACGGCCAAAACCTACCTCGGCAAGATCAATTCGTCGGCCCGCCGTATGGTCGAGCTCATCAAGGATGTACTCGACTATTCACGTTTGGCCAAAAAAGACGAACAGTACGTACCCACGGACCTGAACGTGATCATGGCGACGGTGCTGGTAGACTTCGAGTTGATGATCGAACAAAAACAGGCGTCCATTCAGCTGAACCGGCTTCCGGTGATTGACAGCATTCCCCGTCAGCTAAACCAGCTGTTTTCAAATTTGCTGAGCAACTCCCTCAAATTTTCGGACAAAAAGCCAGCCATCGAGATCTCGGCCCGCGTACTTTCCGGCCCAGAAATGGACGCCCAGCTCGGCCTGCGGCCAGGCGTTGACTACGCAGAGATCATATTTAAGGATAACGGCATTGGCTTTGAGCCAAAGTACGCGCAGCAGATTTTTACCATTTTTCGGCGACTGAACCACAGCAAAGCCTACAGCGGTACCGGCATTGGACTGGCCCTTTGCAAAAAAATAGTGGCAAATCACCAGGGCGTTGTTTTTGCCGAAAGCGAATTAAATGAGGGGACTACCTTCTTCATCTACCTGCCCCTGCGCCATCCGGCCTAGGTACTTGCCAGCTCAGTAGTGCAGGTACCTTCCTTGTGTTTTCTTTGGCCGCAGCCATTATCCTAAGAATACTATTCTGTAAAAAAAGCAAGACGTTTCCAACCCTTTGGCTCGAAACGGGGTCTGACTAGGAGTGTGCCGTCCGTTGCTTTACGAAAGTAAGAGCGTTGATAGGTACTTCTGTTAGCCGTGGGTACTTTATTGGCCGAAAAGACAATAAAACGATCTTATATATCCCCGCCGAGTTTGTAGGTACCTCTTCTCTTATTTAAGGATGAAAAGGTACCTACGTTTTTTTATTCTCCCAGCAGGCAGCCAGGTACCTACCTGCTACGCCTGGCTGGCAACCAAAGGTTTCAGGCCGCAGAGGGAATCACTCGTGGCGTCGTTTCGTAAGCGGAGCTGGAGTAGTTCTTCTCCCTCGCACCGGATCAGATCCAGCGTATCTACTTCCAGAATGTAGGCTATCTGAAGCAAACGTTCCAGGGTAAGGCGTGTGTAGGCGAGTTCTATCTTGCTGTAAGCATTCTGCGAAATCCCCAGTTTCATGGCCAGGTACTCCTGCGTATAATCTCTAAACTCCCTGATTTTCCTTATGTTGGCGGCTACTGATCGTATTTTTGATTCCACGAAAACTTGCATAAGGTACTTTTATTGGTGAAACATAGTTTACTTAAACATACGGCCCAGGTAAAGTACTTAGATGAAAACAGACGGGAAGAAATAAATAATTAATCCGCAAGTACCTTATACCCAGGACTTCTCTTTCCAGGCTTGTTTGCGGTTCCAGCAGGTAGTTTCAAAACCGACGCCGGCCTGAGCCCTGGATCTGGAGGGATGCCCAAGTCACTGACCCACTAAGCCGGAAGTACCTGGCCGTTGCCCACTCCGAGCAGCACATTCAGCTGGCGGTACAGTCGCTGCGGAAGAAGCAGAAAACGATCATCATCATTGCGCACCGGCTCAGCACCGTCATGAACGCCGACAAGATCGTGGTACTTCACCAGGGCAAACTCGTCGAGGAAGGTACCCACAAGCGCTTGCTGAGCAAAAAAGGCAAGTACTACGACATGTGGAAGCAGCAGTTCCCGATGCTGGAAAGCGTCAACTGAGGTACTTGGTACCTAAAGTACCCTTCTTCTAAGTACCCCTACACGATCTGGAGCCGGTACTTTTGCAGCAGTCCGGCCAGGCCGTCGCGCGCGAAGCGGGCCTTTTCGAGCTGGTTGTCTTCGGGATCAATGACAAACGAGTAGGCGGTCGAGAAATCGGCTCCTTTCAGCACACAGCGTGAAAAAACGGAACGGTCGAGGTTGCAGTTTTGAAACGTAGCCTGGGTCAGATCCACGTTCAGGAAGTTGGCATCCTGGATGTCGCAGTCCTGGAAGCGCGTCTTTTTGAGCTTTTGTGGGCCAAAGCTTGAGTACCTCAAATTACAGCCGACGAAGGTAAACGCCAGCATGAAATCCTGACACTGTCCGAAGTCCACGCCCGTAATTTTGCACTGCTCGAAGGTAACATTCTTGAGGCCGGTACCTTTGAAGTCAGCCAGCCCGAAGTTACAGTTTTGGCAGACGCAGTCCATGAAGGTTGTTTTGGGAAACCGCACTCCTTCAAACGTGCAGTTGATGAAGGTACATTGCTCAAATTCCAGCTGGGCCAGTACCTGTCCGGCGTAGTTGATATTTTCAAAAATCTGGTCGTAGTATTCCACAGAGAAGTAGCTGGTAGAGCGGCAAAGATAGCCGTCAGTCTTCATTTTTTGAAGAAGAAAAGTACCTAAAATAGGGTGCGGAAGATAGCCGCCCAGCACTTTCAGCAGGTACCTTTTACAAAAAAACAAGCCCGATCATAAGACGGCCGGGCTGTTCACACTATAACGTTACAAAATAGTAAGGTGCAAGTAACTAAAAATCAAAGTTACAATAACTGATAAAAGTCAGCTTTGTGGGTTTTTTTGTAAAAATCACGAGCTATTTTTAATTTTTTTAAAGAAAAGAGGGTGACAAGGGTACTTTTTAACCCCAGAGCTGGTTGGCGGCGGTCAGGATCAGAGGCTCCGCGTCGGTAATGACGATGGTGTGCTCGTGCTGGGCTACGTAGCTACGGTCTTTGGTCATGAGCGTCCAGCCGTCGTTGGTGGCGTGGGCGTAGGCCGCGCGGGTGGAGATGAAAGTCTCGATGGCCACTACTGAGTGGCGCTTGAAGCGCCGGGTATTGTGGGAGTCGTAGAAGCAGGGTATCTCGCTGGGCTCCTCGTGCAGGCTTCGGCCCACGCCGTGGCCTACGAGGTTCCGGATCACCCGGAAGCCCGCCTTACGCGCTTCGGTCTCGATGAGCCGCCCGATCTCGGCGATCCGCACGCCGCCCTTGATCTGGCCGATGGCCTTGCGCAAAATGGCCCGCGAGGCATCCACGAGGGGCTGGTGGCCGTGCAGGTCGGGTCCGAGCACAAACGAGCCGCCGTTGTCGGCCCAGTAGCCGTTCAGCTCGGCCGATACATCGATATTGACCAGGTCGCCTTCTTGGAGGATCTTGCGCCGCGAGGGGATGCCGTGCGCTACTTCGTGGTTGAGGCTGATGCAGGTCCAGCCCGGAAAGCCGTAGGTAAGCCGCGGGGCCGACCGCGCCCCGTACTGCCGCAGGAGTTCCCCGCCAAAATCGTCCAGTTCCTGGGTGGACATGCCGGGTTGGGCGTAGTCGCGCATTTGCTTGAGCGTAGCGCCGACGGCCTCGCTGATGGCCTTCATGCCGTCGAGTTCGGCTTGGGACGTAATGGACATAGGTACTTTTTTTAAAATTATTTCTAACAAAGATAAAAAACGCGCCGCTATGGCTGTTCAGAAAGCTTGGCGATGGGCGTTAAAAGTACCTTACGGAACTCCACCTCCGAGCCTTCCGCTTGCAGGGCAATCTGGCCCGACCGTACGGTACAATTAAAGCCGTGGTTGACAAAATCACCGTTGACCCAAACCTTGACCTCGTCGTTGAGGCACTCGATGGTCAGGGCGTTCCACTCGCCCACGGGCTTCTCGGAACCGTCGGTGAGGTTCGGGATGCGGCGAAGCTTATTGCCGTTGACGCCCCAGTTCTCGCGCGGGCCGCGCCGTTTTTCCATGTCGGGCACGGTGATATCTTCCTGAATACACCAGAAATCGCCCGCGTTTTGGTGCATCATTTGTACTTCGATGGACTTCGGAAACATGTCGTACAGCGCCCGGGGCGTCGAGGCGTGGACCAGCGCACCGCAGTTGCCGGGTTTGGCCGCAAAACGGTACTCGAGCTCGAGGCGGTAGTTCTGGTAGGTAGCGTCGGTGATGAGGTGGCCGCCGGGCGT
The DNA here is from genome assembly GCF_014202275.1 of Rhabdobacter roseus. Lineage (GTDB taxonomy): Bacteria > Bacteroidota > Bacteroidia > Cytophagales > Spirosomataceae > Rhabdobacter > Rhabdobacter roseus. The sequence goes on from NZ_JACHGF010000006.1 coordinate 277,088, forward strand.
GCCCATACTTACCAACAGGCCGTTGCGCACCAGGAAAGGCGTTTTCAGGTTCGGATTTTTGTCCATATCCGGCACGTCGGCGTGCCAGCCGCTGAGGTCTTTGCCGTTGAAGAGGCTTTTGGATTGGCCCTGGGCGGGCAGCTGGCAGGCCCAAAGTACCCCCAGGAGCAGGGCCAGGCAGGTTGTTGTTTTTTTCATGGAAGCAATTTCAGTAAGGTACTTTGGTTAAAAGAAGGAACCGTTGGGATTCTTATGGATCGAGACGGTCTTTACTTTTCCCAGCGGTACTACGACGGCCTGTTTGATGTTGGGATTGTACAAAAAAAAGTAGGTAGAGTTGTCGCCCAGGTACTGGTAGTGGGTACTGTCGGCGGGAAAATCTTCGTAAAGTACCTGGTAGCTAAACTTCCGGGTATCGTGCCGAACCTGGTTGGCCTGGTAGAGCGCGTAGTACTGCACGGCCACGAAGACGTACAGGCCGATCATGGCGAACCCCATCCGGTCCCGGATTTTGTTGCGGTGTGCTTCGGATTTATTCTTGTAAAAAGTCCACTTGCGGATGACCGGAAACTTGTCATACAGGATCTCGTTGAGCTTGTAAAGTCCCCCCAAAATGAGCAGGCTGGCCGCCACAAACAAAATGGCGGCGATCTCCTGGAAGGGCGCCATGATGAAGTCGTTGAGGTTGGAAAACCGGAAGATGTTGATCTTAAAGGTGATGTAATAAAAAAAGCTAAATACCATCCCGATGGAAACCAGCAGCAGGTAGGCCCCCACCGAAATCGTGATACCCAGTTCGTGGGTTTTGAGGTACTCGTACAACTTGGCGAGGGGGTTGTAATTGCGGTACGGATTCTCCATAGGTACTTCCGGCTCGGGTGCTACAGTGAGGGAGCTTGCGTTTTTTTACCCAAAGTAAATTGTTTTGCCGGAGGTATCGAGTTGGTGGGGAAGAATTTATTCGTAAGGCCTCGAGGTACTTCGCGACAAAGTACCTCGCAAATACCTTTAGGTACCTCAGTACTTTGAACACAAAGATAAAGGGGTATCGCTTAGGGTGATTGGCACGGTTGAATAAATCCGGGAGAATTGCTACCTTTAAGGCTATGTGTTTTTATATCCTAAGTCAATCCAAAAAGGAGGCGCTGGAGGAGCGCTTTCGGGCCCAGGCGGTTGAGATCGACGCCTACGAGCCGGAAGGTAAGGTGTCGGGTTTTTCGCTGCCGACGGTACCCGTCATTACCACGGAGTTTCCCCAACACATCCAGTTTATGCGCTGGGGGCTCATCCCCGTCTGGGCCCGGGCCGACAAAGCCGACGAGCTGGCCCGCATGACGCTCAATGCCCGCAGCGAAACGCTCTTTGAGAAGCCCAGTTTCAAGGGCTCGATTATGTACCACCGCTGCCTGGTGCTGGTGGATGGTTTCTACGAATGGCGCCACGAGGGTAAAAAGAAAGTACCCTATTTCATTCGGCTGCAAGCGGAGCAGCCCCTGGCGCTGGGCGGGCTCTATGCCCTTTGGACGCACCCCACCACCCACCAAACCTACCAAACCTGCTCCATCATCACCACCCCGGCCAACCCGCTGATGACCTACATCCATAACACCAAGGAAAGGATGCCGTTCATCTTGCCGCCGGAGCACGAGCGCCGCTGGATTGCGCGCGACTTGCCCCGCGCCGAGATCGAAGCCCTGATGCAGCCCCTGCCCGAGGAACTCATGCGGGCGGAGGTCATGGAGGGGTAGCTTGGCCTATTTCCTGGGTTTTGGAAAAGCCTTGGTCTCTTCCAGGATTTTTTGTTTCTATTCACCTATAGGCTACATTTGTGGCCGAGAAATGCTTTTGTATTGAGCCTCTTTTGATCGTATGCGTAGCCGCTGGCGACGCCCTTTGCCCAAGACTAGTCAGCGGCCAACCGCACTGTTAGATACATAACTGATTTTCACCCCTTAGACTACAGGATCTCTTTCCAAACGGCATGAGTACAGCTAAAAGCAAACGGCTCGTAGTATGGACGATACTGCCTCTCCTGATTTTGTTTTGCCCAAAAAGCTACGGCCAGCAGGATGCGCTCGATAGCCTCCGGGACGCTGTGCGGAACAACCCTCGGGAGGATACGCTGAAGGTGATTCAACTCAACGAACTGGCTTATAAAAGCTTTTCTTACGATGCCAAGGACCTGGCTGCGTATAGTCAGCAGGCGCTGCTGTTGGCCAGAAAACTCAACTACCCGCGTGGCGAAGCAACCGCCTACAAAAACCTGGCGTTATCCTATATGCTCATCCACGGAGACGTAACGGCCTTACGGTACCTGGAGCATTCTAAACGGCTTTTTCAAGCGCTGCGCGATACCGTGGGCCTGGCGGGAACCGTAAACTACATAGGCTGCTACTATGCTACGCTAAAAGATTATAAGCAGGCGTTGCCGTATTTTCTGAAAGCCGAAAAGCTATTGGGAAACCGTACACACCCGATCCGGCTGACGATTTTATCCAACACGGGCTCTTGTTACGAAGATCTAAGGCAATTTGGAAAGGCGGAAAAGTACTATCAACGCGTAAAAGAACTGGCTCAGGCCGTAAAAGAAAACGACTGGGTCGTTGTTTCTTACTATCATTCGGCGTCGCTTCTTGTGGCTCGAAAGAAATATGAAACAGCCCTGAAAATAGGCACCGAAGCGCTGTATTTCATCAACAAACAGAATATCAGCCCCCGCAATGTCCAGGCCATTCATCTTTTGCTAGGCGATATTAATTACCAACTTGGGCACTACCCGCGGGCTCGGGAGTACTACGAAAAGAGTGCTGTGCTGGCCCAACAAATGAACAGCCGGGAAAACATGGCTACGGTGTATTACAAGTTTCACCTGCTAGATTCCATTGCCGGCAACCATGCCAGCGCTCTTCAGTATTTTAAGCGGTATCAGCTTATTACCGATAGCCTGCTGAACGAAAATAAAAATACCATTATAGCGCTTCATAAGGTTCGATTTGCGCTCGAAGAACACGAAAGTGAGAACAAACGATTGCTACTGGCCCGAAGCACGGACGAGAAGGTTATTTTTTACCAACGCCTGGTACTTTTCCTGACCCTTATCAGCCTGGCCGTGGTAGGAATATCCTTTTTTCGACTAAAAAACCTCCACCAGAAGGTACGAAAGAGTAATCAGCTCGTCGTGCAACAAAACGATCAGCTGGAAGAAACCAACCGGGTTAAAGATAAGCTGTTTTCCGTAGTAGCTCATGATCTAAGAGGGCCTTTCATACAGCTTATCAATCTGCTGGATATGATGGAAAATCAACTCATCAGCCTCGAAGAACTTACCGATTTCTTACCCGCCCTGAACAAAGAATCGCGCCAAACGCTGGACATGATGGATAATCTATTGGTATGGTCAAAGAGCCAGATGAACGGCTTTCAGCTGAGGCCCGTAGAACTCAACCTGAGCGCTTTAGTACAAGATACAGTGGAGGTACTTCAGGTTCAGATTCGTGAAAAAGAACTACGGGTAGTTTGCACTATCCCAGGGTCTCTGGTCGCCTGGGCCGACCGGGATATGATCCGGATCGTAGTCCGGAATCTACTGGTCAACGCCATTAAATTTACGCCCCAGGGTGGACTCATTGAACTAAAAGGGTACCGGTCAGGGTCGGATGTAACCCTAGCCCTGCACGACACCGGCGTGGGCATGGTCGAGGAGCAACTCACAAGGTTATTTTCCTTCAAAGTAGAAAGTACCCCCGGAACGGCTCACGAGAAAGGAACAGGCCTGGGCTTGAAAATAGGGCGCGATTTGCTCGATTTGAACCAAGGAACCATCAAGGTAGAAAGTACCCCCGGCCAGGGTAGTACTTTCTACGTGAAGCTGCCCGCATGTCAGCCGCAGGAGGAATCAGAAACGGTGGTCAGCGAGCCGTGAAGCCGATCTCGTGCCGATAGCATTCCAGCCGTGTTTTAAATCGTAGCCTGCGGTATCTTAAACCGCAACTTCCCGCCGCGATTTGCAAATTAAATCCTGCTCGACGTCGCCGTTCAGGAGCGGGAATCCCGGTACCTCTCATTTTATTTTTTATGGGAATAAGGTTAATTTCCGGCTTTTTCAGTCTTTAACTAGTACACCCTTGTCCAAAAGCAGCGGCTCCGGCCGGGTACTTTACCAAATTGTCATACGCTTACTTCCATTCATTCCTATTTCTAACGCCTGCATGAAAAAGAAAAAGGCATCGACCGCGCTCGGTTATATGCTACTATGGTTCATTGCTTTTCCAACCGCCTCGGTCCTGGCCCAGCCCAAGCCTCCGGGTACTTTTGAGCTCAAAGACGGCGACCGGGTGGTTTTTCTGGGAAATTCCCTGTTCGAAAACGACCTGCCGTACGGGTACCTGGAGTTGGCTCTGGCCACCCGCTGGCCCCACCGCAACGTAACTTACCGCAACCTCGGCTGGACCGGCGACACGGTCTGGGGCGAGGCGCGCAGCTATTTTACCAATCCACCTACCGCCTACGACCTGCTGATGGATCAGCTGACCAAGGCGCAGCCCACGGTAGTGTTCATTGCCTACGGCGGCATCGAGGCCCTGGAAGGCGAAGCGGGCCTGCCGCGCTTCCGGGAAGGCCTCCAAAAACTACTCGACAAGGTAGATGAGCTCGGAGCTAGAGCCGTACTTTTGTCGCCCATTCCGGTCACGACGGCCACGGCCGCCGTGGCGACGGCCGCCGAGCGCAACGCCAAGCTGGAAATGTACGCCTCGGCGGTGGCCAAAATGGCCGTGGAGCGCGGAAAGCCGTTCATTGATCTGTACGGTCCCATGCGGGAAGCGGCCGCGCAGGTACCTGTGTCCGACAACGGCATTCACCTCAACGAAACCGGCTACTACTACCTGGCGCTGGCGCTGGAAAAAGGGCTGGGCCTGGCCCAGCGCGGCGGGCAAACGACCCTGACCGTCAGTAAAAACAGTGCGCAGGCCTCGGCTCCGGCCAAAATCCTGGCGGCTACCAAGCCGGGCGAAAGCCTGAGATTCACCATCGAAGAAAAAAACCTACCCCTCCCACTACCGAAAGAAGGCGGTACCCCGGTCCGTCAGGAACAGGTACTTAAGGTACTTGGGCTCAAGAAAGGATTCTATACGCTCACGGCCGACGGCGCGCCGGTGGCGACGGCCTCGGCTCAGGACTGGGCGGCGGGCGTAGCGCTGAGCCACGCGCCATCCTACCGGCAGGTGAGCCAGCTACAGGAAATGATCTTCAAAAAGAACGAATTGTTTTTTCACCAGTATCGTCCCCAAAACCGCACCTACATCCTGGGGTTCCGCTCCTATGAGCAAGGCCGGCACGTGCAGGGTCTGGCGGAGCTGGGTCTTATTATCAAATGGCTGGAAGGACAAATTGCGTTGCAAGGCCAGCCGAAATCACCCGTTTATGAGCTTACCCTCCTCAAGTAGTTATCATGAAAGAAATAAAAAATAAACGATTTTTTTACGGGGTACTTAGTATTCCGGTGTTACTGATTGTTACGGCCCTGATTCAGCAGAATTACCAAAAGGAAGTACCCCGTCCGGACATCCAGCGCGAGTTGGAGTCGTTTCGGGTGGCGGAAGGCTTTGAGGTGACGCTCTTTGCGGCGGAGCCGCTGGTAGCCAAGCCCATCCAGATGAACTGGGACGCCGACGGGCGGCTGTGGGTCGTGAGCAGCACGGCCTATCCGCACCTAAAGACGGGCGAACAGGCCAACGACAAGATATTTGTTCTGGAAGATACCGACGGCGACGGCAAGGCCGACAAATCCACCATTTTTGCCGAGGGCTTGCTGACGCCCACCGGCATTCTGCCCGGCGATGGCGGCGTGTACGTGGCCAATTCGACGGAAATCCTGCACTTCATGGATACCGATGGCGATGGCAAAGCCGACAAGAAACGCCGCGTACTTACCGGCTTCGGTACCGCCGATACCCACCACCTCATCCATACTTTTCGCTGGGGGCCCGAGGGGCGGCTTTACTTCAACCAGTCGATCTACATCTATAGCCACGTCGAGACGCCCGCGGGCATCAAGCGCCTGGAAGGTGGCGGGGTGTGGAAATTACAGCCCCAAACCCTGGAGCTGGACGTGTACGCCAAGGGGCTGATCAATCCCTGGGGCTTACTCTTCGACCGCTGGGGGCAGTCTTTCCTGACCGACGGCGCGGGCGGTGAAGGCATCAACTACGCTTTTCCGGGCGCTACCTTCGTTACGGCCCCCGGAGCCGAGCGGATCATTCGGGGCCTCAATCCCGGCCAGCCCAAGCACAGTGGTTTGGAGGTTATTTCGGGCCGGCACCTGCCGGAGGCCTGGCAGGGTAGTTTGATCACCAACGACTTCCGGGCCAACCGCATCAACCGCTTCAAACTCGAAGAGCAGGGGAGTGGCTACGCCTCCAAGCAGGCCGAAGATCTGCTCTGGACGGATCACGTGGCGTTTCGTCCGGTGGATATTTCCGTGGGACCCGATGGTGCCATCTACGTAGCCGACTGGTACAATCCCATCATTCAGCACGGCGAAGTCGATTTTCACGACCCGCGCCGCGATCAGCAGCACGGCCGGATCTGGCGGATTACGGCCAAAGGCCGCCCGTTGGTCAAAAAGCCCGCCCTCAGCAAAGCTTCCGTGACGGAGCTACTGGAAACCCTGAAGTCGCCCGAAGACTGGACCCGCAACCAGGCCCGGCAGGTACTTAAGGAACGCGGCGCCACGGCGGTAGTACCTACGCTACAAACATGGATAAATGGCCTGAACAAGCAGGATGCGGAGTACGAGCACCACCTGCTGGAGGCCCTGTGGGTATACCAAGCGCTGGAGGTAGTGAATGAGCCCTTGCTGCGAAGCCTACTGAACGCCCAACGCCACCAGGCCCGGGCGGCGGCGCTGCGGGCCCTGCAACTGTGGGCTCCCAAAATCAATGACGTACCGGCCATACTCACCAAATCCGTGGCCGATCCGCACCCGCAGGTACGGCTGGAGGCCGTGATCGCGCTGCGCCAACTACCTACTGCGGAGGCCGCCCGTACGGCCTTGGCGGCGCTGGATGCCCCCATGGATGAATTCCTCGATTTTGCCCTTTGGCAAACCCTGCGCGAGCTACAACCCGCCTGGATGGCCCGACAGAAAGCCGAGCCGAACTTCCTGGGCGACGCCCGCAAAACGACCTTTGCGCTGAAGTCGGTGAGCCAGCCCGAGGCCGTGGCGCAGCTGGTTCAGCTTTACCAAAAAGACCAGGTACCCGACGAGTACCAGAAAGACGTCCTGAGCTCGCTGGCCAAATGGGGTACCGCCGCCGATCTGACGGTGCTTTTTGATAAGGCCGTAGGTGCAGGTACCTCGCCAAACAACCACGTAGCGGCACAACTGGCAGCGCTCGAAGAGGCCGCCCGCCAGCGCGGCGTCAAGCCCAACCGGGACTTGGACCGCATTGCCCGGTTTTTAGAACATGAAGACGAAGCCGTGGCCCTCAGCGCCCTGCGGCTGACTGGCTATTGGCAATTGGAAGCCCTGAGCGACCGCCTGACGCGCCTGGCGCAGACGGGCGATAAAAACCGGAAAAAGGCGGCTTTAGGCGCTTTGGCGGCGATGAATAAGAGCAAAGCCCAACCGGTACTGACCGAGATGGCCACCGGAAAAAATACCCCCGAGCTACGGCAACTGGCCACGGCGCAGCTCGTCGCGCTGAATGCGACTGAGGCGGCGCGGATCGGAGCAGAGCTCCTGCGTACCCTGCCGCCACAGACGGATGTGTCGGATCTTTTTCAGGCTTTTTTGGCCAATAAACAAGGAACCCGCGCGCTGGCTGAGCAGCTCACTACCCAAAAAATACCGGAAAGCATGGCCAAGGCGGGACGGCAAACGTTGCAGCGCCAGGTACCTTTTAACCGGCAAAAAGACGAAAACATTGTACTGCTGATCAAGGCACTGGAGGCGTCCGGAGGTACTTTGCCCCCGGAACGCATGCCGCAGGAACTGAACGAGCGCGATATTATCAACCTGGCCAATGCCGTTAAAACTTCCGCCGACCCGGTTAAGGGCGAGCTCGTCTTTCGGAAAAGTACCCTGAGCTGTCTGACCTGCCACGCCATCGGCGGGGCCGGGGGGCTTATCGGTCCGGATCTAAGCAGCTTGGGTACCAGTTCGCCGGTCGAGACCATCATTCGCTCGATCGTGTACCCCAATGAATCCATCAAGGAAGGCTACGAACTGAAGCGGGCCGTGAAAAAAGACGGCGGCGAACTAATGGGGTACCTGGTGAGTGAAGGTACCTCGGAGATCGTGATGCGCGACGTGTCGGGCCGAGAGGTGTCTATCGCCAAGAGCCAGGTGCAGGTACTGGAGAAAGTACCCGGCTCGCTGATGCCCGCCGGGCTGACCGCCAGCCTGGAAAAAGAGGAGTTTGTCAATCTGGTAGGGTACCTCTCCAAGCTAGGCGAATCGGGATCATTCCGGGTACCTACGGCGCGGTTTGTGCGCCGCTGGGAGGCCGCTCCAGACAGCAAAGAGCTGGCCAAAAAACTCCGGGACGAGGGGCTGGGGTACCTTGTCAAAGCCCAGACCAAAGTACCTTACCTGCCCGCTTACAGCCAGGTAGCCGGGGATTTGCCCCTGGCCGAGCTACCCGTCGTGGAAGCAGGCCCCAACAAGCGGTACAGCGTCGTCCGGTTTGAGGTGGAGGTACTTACGCCAGGTACCTTGAGTTTGGCGCTGAATTCCACCGCCGGAATAACGGCCTGGGCGGGCTCAAAAGCCCTCAAGCCAACGGGTCAAACGCTGGTGGCGGAGCTGCCGCAAGGTACCCACGTCCTTACGCTGGCGCTGGATAGAAGTACCTTCAAAGAAAGTACCCTCAGCGTGCAGCTGCTAGACGGTGGCACGGCCCAAACCCGGTTGATTATGGGGCGGTAGGGGTACTTTGGTGTAAACTTGCTATTGATTAGTTTTTTTAATGTACCGAGGATTTTAAACGCAGCCAAGAAGGGGGGCACTGCCTCCCCTTGGCATGGCATTTATAGGGTACTTTACGAAGTACCTATCCCTACTTCCCTTACCATGCACGCAAGCGATGAACTGGAGCGGTTTCTGACGGGCCAAGAGAATGTATATCCGGTAGCCTTACAGGAAATAAAAAACGGACGGAAGCGGAGCCACTGGATGTGGTTTGTCTTTCCGCAGGTAGTCGGGCTGGGCCAGACCGAAACGTCCAGGTACTACGGCATCCAGAGCCGCGAGGAAGCGCTAAGGTACCTTCATCACCCGGTGCTGGGCAAGCGGCTGGTTGAAATCTCCGAAGCCTTGCTGACGGTTGAAAACAAAACCGCCTCAGCGATTTTTGGCTATCCCGATGATCTGAAATTGAAATCGAGTATGACGTTGTTTAGTGCCGTGAGTGAGGAAGGGTCGGTTTTTCAAAGGGTACTTGACCGGTACTTTGCGGGCGAGGAAGACGATAAAACGAAGCAGATCCTGAACCGGATGCAGGCGCAAGGATAACTCCTTTTGTCATTGATCAAAGTACCCCAAAAAGGAAAAGGGCGCTCGCCCTGATTGGCACAGCAGGACGAGCGAGTTACCGCAGGTACCTACTTCTTCATTCGGTTTTCAAATAAATATACCCCGTTTTTGTTCGCAACGACGATGTCGGGTTTTCGGTCGTTGTTGATGTCCTGCACCACGATGTTGAGCCCGGCACCCGAGTCGTTGTCGATGACGTGCTCCTGCCAGTAGGGCGTCTTTCCGGGCGTAAACGTAAAGTACAGCAGCATAGCCGCGTCGGCGTCGCCGGGGTCGCGGCCGTGGTGCGCCAGGAAGCGCTTGCCGGTGATGTACTCGGCGCGGCCGTCGCCGTTGAGGTCGGCCATGAGGGAGGAGTGGGTTTGGGCGGTGGTGGTGCTCATGAGGTGGGTCACGAAGTTGAGGGTACCTTGCTCGTCCACTACCTGCTCGTGCCACCAAACGCCCAGCGCGTGGGCCGAGGCACTCACCACGTCGTTTTTGCCGTCGCCGTTGACGTCCAGTACCTGCATGTGCGAGCAGGCTTCGCCCAGGTTGGCCGGATGAAACACCCAGTTGCCCGCCGTGGGGTCAGAGGTACCTTCAAACCATCCTTCCCGCACCACCACGTCCTTGATGCCATCGTGGTTGACGTCCCCGTAGCCAATGCCGTGCGAGAAAGCTTCCGTGCCAGGTACCTTTTCCCGGCTCATGGCGAAGCGCTTCCAGGTGGTATCGCCCGGCTTGGAAGGCGATTTCAGCCAGATGATCTGCTTCTTGTCTTTGTCGCCGCAGAGGATATCCAGCCGCCCGTCGCCGTCGATGTCCACAAAGGCCGGCGATTCGTTGGCTACGCCCACCGAGTCAGCGATGATGTGCTTCTTCCAGGTACCGGAGGTACTTTTGGGGTTCTCGAACCAAAAGGCAGGCTTGCCCGGAAAGTCGATAATCACGACGTCGTCCCAGCCGTCCTGGTTCACGTCCATGCCCAGGTTCAGGAACGAATTGCTGTATTCCTTGCGCGGCTCGAAGGTGCGCGAAGGAGCCAGCTCGTGGCGCTTCCAGGTGGGGGCCTCAAACCAGTAGTAGCCCGCGATGATGTCCAGCCGACCGTCCTTGTTGAGGTCGGCCACGGCTACCCCTTCGGAGATGAAGTCGCCGGTGAGCTTGGTTTTCTTGAAGTCCTTGGACGTAAAAGGAGCGGGCTTCGCTTGGCCGTAGGCCGAGGCCGTCCAGAAGTACCCCAGCAGCAGGATGGTGCCCGCCAAGTACCTCCAGGTTGGGTGATGTTTCGTATTCATTGGTTGGTCATTTTAACTACCCAAAAGGAAAAAAGGGTACTGCTTAGTCGTGCTGGTGCGCGGTGTTTGGGGTACTTCCCAGGAGCTTGCCCAGCAGCATTTGACTCTCGTGGGTATCGTGTGAATCAAGCTTACCCAGCCGCTCGTTGAGTTCTTTCAGGATTTTCTTAGCCTCGTCGGTATCCATGGCCGCCACGCGCTGAATGGTGTAAGTCAGTATTTTGGGCATTTTGGACTTTTCGGCCAGTTGGATGGCTCGCTTGATGTCCAGTTCGGCCAGGGGCTCGGCGGCGTACCACAGCATCAGGGGGAGGTTGTGGTCGTTTTGGTCTTCCACCTTTTGCACGAGCGCATCCAGCACACCCCAGCGCTGGCCGGGCTCCAGCCTCAGCAGGGCGGAGGCCAGGTAGAGGCGTACGAGTGCGGAGGGGTCTTTTTGGGCCAGGGCTTCCAACTGTTTCAGTGCCTCCGGCGAAACAGACTTGTCTTCCGCCAATAGCTGGATCGCCCAGCTTCTTACGTACTCACTTTCGTGGCTCAGCAGCGCGGTGAGCTCCTTGTCGGTAAGCCCCTTGGTGACGTGCAGCGTCCAGAGCGCCCGCAGCTTGCGCGTCTCATCCGGATTCTTCGCCAGTATGTCTTTCAGGGCTTTGTGTACCTTTTTATTGGGGCCGCGTTCCTGCAAGAGAGCCCGGGCTTGTCGTACGTACCATTCGTTTTGGTGGAGCTGGTACTTCACCAGCTCCAGGTCAGAGGCTTTGGTGAGGTCCACTTTTACCCACTTATCGTTTTCGTGGGTAATCTTAAAAATACGCCCCATGGTTTTGTCGTGCACGTCGGGGTTGTTGCTGTGGCACTGGTTCTTGTCGTACCAGTCGATGGCGTACACCGAGCCGCTGGCGTCGTACTTGAAGTTCAGCCACTGCGACCAGGAGTCGTTCATGGCCATGAAGTCGGGCCGGTGCGTGACCTGGTAGCCCGAGCCCGCCCGCATCGGGTGGTCGATATTGAGCCGGGCCCCGTTGATGTTGTTCATAAAAATATCGTTGCGGTACTCCTTGGGCCAGCTGCCGCCCAGGTAGATCATCGCCCCGGCGTGCGCGTGCCCGCCTCCGGCTGAGGCCGAGCGGAAGTTGCCCGCGTGGGGACCGCGCTCGCCCACAAAGTGTACGTGGTCGGCGTGGGTTTTGATATCGTCGTAGGTGTAGGGGTTAAAATGCTTCCCGGCCTGCCGCTTGTAGCGCGCACCCTGAATGACGTGGTACATGTGCGGAATCACGCAGACGGTAATGAAAGGATGCCCGTAGTCGTTGAAATCAATGCCCCAGGGATTACTGGTGCCTTCGGCAAAAACCTCAAACTGCTGCGTGGTAGGGTGGTAGCGCCACACCCCGGCGTTGATCTTGGTACGCTGGGCGTCGGGGGTACCTGGCTTGCCCACGTTGGAATGCGTAAACACCCCGTGCGTGCCGTAGAGCCAGCCGTCGGGCCCCCAGCGCAGGCTGTTAAGTACTTCGTGCGTATCCTGGGTACCCCAGCCGTTGAGAAGTACCTGCGGCGGACCGGCGGGCTTGTCATTCTTGGCATCGATGGGAATATACAGCAGGTTAGGTGCCGCACCCAGCCACACGCCGCCCATACCCAGCTCAATCCCACTCACCAGGTTGAGGCCTTCGATAAAGACTTTCCGGCTGTCCAGGGTTCCGTCGCCGTTGGTATCTTCCAGGATCAGGATGCGGTCTTTACCCTGGCCTTCGGGGGCGGGAATCGGGTAGGTGTGGGCTTCCACTACCCAGAGCCGACCGCGGGCGTCGATCGTGAAGGCGATCGGACGAACAATATCCGGCTCGGCGGCGGCCAGGGTTATCTTGAAGCCCTGCGGCGGGGTCATGGCTTTGGCGGCTTCCGGACCGGAAAGACCGGCGTTCAGGACGGGGTCCAGCGGCGGCAGGATGATGATATCCTTTTTCAGCAGCTCGTTCGGAAACTCGGGGCGGCTAGGGTAGAAGAGGAAGTCGTCAAAATTGATGTGCGCCCACTTGTCATCGGCGATGTACGGAATTTGCGAAATCCCCGTCTCGTTGTCGACAATGCGGATGAATATTTCTTCGCCCAGGTACGGTTGCAGATCCACCACCACGGGCTGTAGGGTAGCCCGGCCCTGGCCCGTCACCTGGTAAATGATGCTATCCCGGCTGGCCAGCACCAGCTCCACGCGGGTGTCTACCAAGGCCCCGCCCGACACCCGAAAGGCCGCAAAAGGCTGGATGATTTTGAAGGGAACGGACGTTAAGGTACCTGTTTGCTTGGCGTTTACCGTGCCGCCGCTGCTCAGGAAGTACTTGCCTTCAAAGCCAATGTTCATCTCCTTCTCGTGCACCGGCGAAGGGTCCTGGTTAAAGAGCGGATTGACGAAAGCGTCGCCGGTGGCGGTCCAGTCTTTCAACGTACCCGTTTCAAAGTTCAGGTTCAGCGGCTGGCCGTTGCGGGCAGGTACTTGTCCGGCCACCGTTTTGTCCGAAATGGCTCCCTCCACCACCTCAAAGCTCCCCACCATGCCCGCCGCGCGGTGTCCCGGCACCGAGCAGTAGTAGGTGTCGCTTTGTTGGGCCACAAACGTAATGCTGGTACTGGTCCCTTTTTCCAGGATGGTTTTGCTCTTGAGGCCCAGCTTGTCCAGGGCGATGTCGTGCGTCATGACCTCACCGTTGGTAATCGTAATCCGTACCCGGTCGCCTTTGTTGGCGCGCAGGGTAGGATTGCGGGCGCCGTCTTTGCTAAAGTACCCCAGCATGGTGGCTTCCAGGGCGTAGTCGCGGTCGTATTTCAGCGTATCCTGCACGAAGCGGGTGGGCCGCTCGGCGCGGGAGGTCGTTGTAAAAAAGAGCGGCAAAAGGGCCAGTAAAAGAAGACGAAAAGTATACATAAAGAAAAAACGTATTTTCAGAAAGTATGGTAAAAGCTTAATGTAAAAGGATGTTTCGAAAACTAAAGTACCCCCAGCTCAGGACCTACTTATTCATGCGACAAACTACCAGGGGCAGACCGCCGCTACCCCTTTTTTGCTACATTTGCCGGAGCGGTTTGCGCGCCCCGCCTGTGGGGCCAGGAGCCTTAGGTGCTTAACTAGAGACAGACAAGATAACGCCATGAAACACGTACTGCTAGGTACTTTTTTTGTGCTGGTAGCCACTACGGCCCGGTGCCAGCTCATCAGCGATTCGGTGCAGATCGACGGCCACTACCGTACTTTTCATTTCCTGAAACCCGCCGGGCCCCAAGCGGCGCTCTGCTTCGCGCTGCATGGCTCGGGCGGGAACGGGCGGGGTGTCCGGAACGGTGCCCAAAAGCTGGAAGCCATGGCTCTGCAGGAAAATATCCTGCTGGTGTACCCCGACGGCTACCAGCGGTTCTGGAACGAGTGTCGGCGCACGGCGCAGTCGGCGGCCAACCTGGAAAATATCAACGAAGAGGCCTTTTTCCAGGCCATGATTACCTATTTCGAGCAAAAGTACCAGACCGACCCCCGCCGCGTGGTGGCGATAGGTACTTCGGGCGGGGGCCACATGGCCTACAAGCTGGCGCTTACCCTACCCGAGAAGTTTCGGGCTATTACGGCGCTCATCGCCAGCCTGCCCGACACCAGCAACCTCGACTGCGCGGAAAAACGGGTACCGCTGCCGGTCCTGATCGTGAACGGCACCGCCGATGGCACCAACCCCTACGAAGGCGGCGAAGTGCGCACGGGGAGCATTAGCCTGGGCTTGGTACGCTCCACCGAAAGTACCTTCCGGTACTGGTCGGAGCTGGCGGGCTACCGCGGGAAGCCCAAAAAACAATTACTCCCCGATACCGACCCGACCGACGGCAAGACCATCGAGAAGTATACGTTTCGCAAGCGTGGAAAACCCGAGGTGACGCTCCTGAAAGTGATCGGTGGCGAGCACAACTACCCCGGCGACATCGACGTGTACCTGGAAGCCTGGGCCTTTTTTAAGCGGCAATTCTAGCCGCCAGGGTGGCCTTGGCTGGGAGGTACTTTGGATTGAGCTAAGTACCTTGGGTAGGTACCTGTGGGAAGAGGGTACTTGAAAAGGGAATGGTGCGAAACATATTTCTGGCCAGGGTTCGCTCCCTGAAAGTACCTTTAAGTGACTCACCCCAAGTACCCTCGGCCGAGGGTACTTGGGGTGAGTCACTTGCTAAAGAAAGGGAGAATGTGCCGTGGTAAAAGCCAGGCTAAGGTACAAAGTACCCCAGGTACCTTATTGAAATAGTAAGGGCGCAAACGAGTACAGATTATGACGCCACACGGGCCAGGTATGCCCGCCGGGGTATTCGCTGTACTGGTACTTTACGCCCAGCTCATCAAACTTCTTCATCATGACCCGGCAGTTCTCGTGCGCGATGTCTTCCTGGCCGCCCATCGAAATCCAGAGGTGTTTCAGGTTTGCATTGATGGTCGCGGCGTTGTCTTTCATGAAGGCATACTGCGGGTCGGACAACGTAGGGTTATTGGCAAACCAGCCCGAGCTAAATACCCCCAGGGCGGAAAACAAATCCGTGTTTTTGATGCCCGCGTACAGGGTTTGTAAGCCCCCCATCGACAACCCGGCCAGGGCCCGGTTTGGCGCACCGGGGGCGGCGTGGTAGTTGGCTTCCACAAAGGGAATGACGGCCTGCTTTAGCTCATTTTCGAAGGCGCGTAGCACGTTTTCGTTGAAACCCGCCGGGCCACCGGCTCCGCCCATGTTGCCGTCCAGCATAACCACCAGCATGGGTTTCGCTTGTTGGGCCGCGATGAGGTTATCCAGAATCAAGTCCGTTTTTCCCTGCGTAGCCCAGCCCCGCTGGTCCTCGCCGCCGCCGTGCAGCAGGTACAGCGTGGGGTACTTTTCGTTGGGATTGGCATCGTAGCCCGGTGGCGTATAGAGGTAAAACTGACGCCAGGAATTGCTTACCGTAGAGAAGTACCTTTTGATCCGAATATCGCCGTGGGGTACGTCCTTGAGGGCGTAGTAGCCACTTCCCGGAAAAGGTACCTCGATGCCACTCGCCATGCGGCCCATGCCGTAAAAGGTTTCGCTGGCGGGATCGGCGACGGCCAGGCCGTCGATCACGAGCGAGTAATAGTGAAAACCTTCCCCCAGGGAGTCGGTGGTGACGGTCCAGAAGCCCTCGGCATCCTTGGTCATGTCGTATTTCTTCCCCAGATCCAGCTGTACCCGCTGCGCGTCGGGTGCTTTCAGCCGAAAAACGGCCCGGCTGTCGGGCAGAAGCTGCGGGTACCTGGCCGAGCGCACGTTGGTAGCGGCGGGGGTACCTAAGAGGGTGTATTTTGAAAATTGGGAGGGGTCAACGGGCTTGAACAGAAATTGGGAAAACATGTACAAACCGTTTTTCCAGACTTTGAAGTCGTGAACGCCCGGCTCGATGTAGTACACGTGGGGTACCTTATGTTCGTAGAGGTAGTCGTGGGTACGTTTGCTGAACGAAATGAGGTTGTCGTTGTCCCCGCAGGAAATCCAGAGTAGTTTCAGCTGCTTTTTGGCGGCCTCGGGATCGGGCACCAGCAGTTCGGGCCTTTTGGTATTAGGAGCCGAGGAGAAACCACCTACCCAGGCAAAACGGTCGAGGTTGCCCAGGCCAAAGTTCAGCGACTGCCCACCGCCCATCGACAAGCCCGCGATGGCCCGGTTTTCCCGGTCTTTTAGCACGGGGTACTTTTTCTCGATGAAGGGGATCAGGTCGGTGAGCAGGTCTTTCTCAAAAGTAGCAAAGGCCTCTACCTTGGCCTGTTCAAAGACGTTGCCCACGGCCCGGTCGTCTTTCATGGCGCGCCCGTTGGGCATGACCACGATCATGGGCTCGATGTTACCGTCGGCGTACAGATTGTCCAGAATCACCTGCGGCTGGGCGCCCCGGAGCCACTCTTTTTCATCCCCCCCGATGCCGTGCAGCAGGTACAGCACGGGGTATTTTTTCTTGGCCGAATAGCCGGGCGGCGTGTAGATCAACGCTTTC
The DNA here is from genome assembly GCF_014202275.1 of Rhabdobacter roseus. Lineage (GTDB taxonomy): Bacteria > Bacteroidota > Bacteroidia > Cytophagales > Spirosomataceae > Rhabdobacter > Rhabdobacter roseus. Next base: position 293,927 of record NZ_JACHGF010000006.1, read on the forward strand.
CGGGAGGTACCTACCGTTTTTGATGGGTACTGAATGGTGTCAATTTTTCCGGTGGGGATCCCCGCACGTACCTGATCGAAGCCCTTGGGCGCTTCTTTTTCGCGGGGTTGGGAAAACGCAAAGTGACTAGCCGCCACGATGGCCATGAGCAGCATGATTCGTTTCTTCATGGTGTTTTTGGGTTGCGCCGGGGCCGCTTAGGTACCCGGCAAGATTCATCAATGAGGTTGAAAAGCACGCTAGGGTACTTTGTACTGAGTTCGGGCTATTTAAACAGCAAGGGGGCCAACTGGTGCAGGCTGCGACGCCAGGTCTGAAACTCGTGGGCGGTATTTTCGGAGATATACGAAACGGAGTTATAACCGGCGGCTTTCAGGTCGGTGACGGCCTTCTTTACGCCGTCGGGCCGTTCTTTGCTGCCGCAGCTCAGAAACACGAGCTTTGGCTTGGCTTTGCCGTTGAGGTCTTCGGGGCTATATACTCCACCGCTGAGCAGGCCGTAGTACCCAAATACGTCCGGCTTATTGAGGGTAATGGTTTTGGTTTCCATACCGCCCATCGACAGGCCCGCCATGGCCCGGTTGTCGCGGTTGGCCAGGGTGCGGAAATGGCTATCCACGTAGGGAATCAACTCGTCGATCAGGACCGTCTGAAAGGGCTCAATGCTGAAATCCCGGATGCGGCCCCACTTCACTTCGTTGGTCATGCCGTAGGTCATCACGATGATGAACGGCTTGATTTTGCCCTCGGCGATCAGGTTGTCCATGATCAGATGGGCGCGACCCTGGTTGCTCCAGGCCGTTTCGTCCTCGCCCCAGCCGTGCTGCAGGTAGAGTACCGGGTACTTTTGGGAGGTATTTTTATCGTAGCCCGGCGGGGTGTACACAAAAGCCCGGCGGGAGGTCTGGGTACTTTTGGAAGGGAAAAGAATCTGTTCCACTTTTCCGTGGGGAACGTCCTTGAGGGCGTAGAAGTCCTGATCGTGGGCGGGGATCTCGATGCCGCTCTCCCACCGCACCGAGCCGTAGAAATTCAACGCGCCGGGGTCGTTGAATTTACCGCCGTCGATGGTTACGTTGTAGTAGTGAAAGCCTTCATCCATCGGTCCGGCCGTGGTGCCGATCCAGAAGCCATCTTCGCCTTTGGTGAGAATGGTACCTCCCCGTCCACCCAGACCCAGACTTACCCGCACACTGTCGGCCTTGGGGGCATGGATTCGAAAACGGGCGTAGCCCTGGGAGTTGACCTGCGGGTACTCCTGCCCCGGCTGATTGAGGGTGGAGGGCTTGAAATCCTCGGCGATGGCCGTTTGGCCAGCCTGCGCCAGACAGGCTGCACTAGCCAGCGCAAAGGCGAACAAGGTTGTTAGGGTGTAGCGAATCATCTTGGTTGGTTGATTGATTGTTAAGGTATTACTAAGGTACTTATTTAAATACTTCCTGCAACGTGGTGGCCAAATACTGCTTGCAATTCATCCAGGTATGCCCACCCGGCCCGATGTAGCTTTTTACCGCCACTTTTTTGTCCTGAAACATCGCTATGTTCTGTTTTACCGGTTCGTAAAGGAAATCGTCGGTACCTACGCTGATGGTAAATAGCTTCAGTTGTTTATTGAGCTGATCCGCATTGGGCGACCAGTCGGTAAAGTTTTTCTTGAATTCTTCGGTGGCGGTGTAGGGGGCGTACGAGCACACGTAGGCAAACGTACCGGGATTGGTAAATCCGATGTTGAGGGTTTGTCCGCCCCCTACGGAAAAACCGGCGATGGCCCGGCCCGTGCTTTCTTTCAAGACCGGGTAGTTGGCCTCCACAAACGGCACGAGGTCGTTCACTACGTCTTTCGTAAAATCAGGCATGGGGGCGGGCCGTACGTTGCCGTAGGGCATCACAATGAGCATGGGCTTGGCTTTGCCCTGCGCGATGAGGTTATCGGCAATGAGGTGAGCCCGGCCTACTTTCGTCCAGGTTTCCTCGGTATCCGAGCCGCCGTGGATCAGGTACAGCACGGGGTACTTGGTTTTGCCGTTAGGATTGAAGCCCGGCGGCGTGTATACCAGCAACGGCCGGGTGGTGCCCAGGGTGGCGGATTGGTAATAGCAGTAGCTGATTTTGCCGTGCGGTACGTTTTGCAGGGAATGAACCAGGGGCTGCTCACCGGGTACATCCACGATGCTCCGCTTAAAGCGTTCGTTCGCAAAAAGGTAGGTATTGTTGGGGTCGGCTAGCTGCACGCTATCTACCGAGAAGCTGTACGGGTAGATATCCGGCGAGACGGGTGGTACCGTGACGCTCCAGATACCGGCCGTATCTTGGCTCATGGGCAGGGGTACTTTCAGAAACTCGCCGCTCAAGCTCACTTTACGGGCCTTCTTGGAAAAATAGCGGAAGGTAACGCTCCGGTCGGGGTGTACTTCGGGCGAGTTGAGCGCCGGGGGCCTTTGGGCCTCACTGGTAAGGCTCACCAAAAGCAGGGTAGTTAGTAGGGATAAAAGAACGTGTTTCATGCGGATCAGCGTGAAAGATTGAAAATGAAAGGGTGCCTTTTTTAGGGCTTGCCGGGGGTGATAAACTCCTGCTCGCTGGAAAGGCTCTGGGAATCTTTGGTAGGAAAATCGGCGGGTACCGGATAGGTTACCTTGCCGGTAGCCAACCATTCCGTAACCCGGATGACGGTAGTTTGGTACCCGACGCACCGGTAGGCGGGCGGATACGTTTCGCCCTTCCAGAGGTGCCCCAGGCTGGAGTTGTACACGCGCCCCTTGCCGTAGCGAACCGTCCATTCCACGGGCCACGTTTTGTGGGTACCCGTGCTGTCATAAGCAAAGGATAGCACGGTGATGTTTTCGGCGGGTCCGCGCGGGAAGTAGTACACCTCCGTGTTGGCCGTTTGCCATTGGTCAGGGTAGTTTTGATTGATCGGATGCCGGTTGAGAATCTCAATAACCGCATTAAATCGCTCCGCGTGTCCGGTCCCTTTTCCGACTCCGGGAGGACTACGGACTATCTTTTTGTCGTCGTCAATTTCCAGGGCATAGCCTACGCTACTGGGCCGCCAGCCTAGTCCGATCATTTTGTCGTATGCTTCCCAGTGTGGAAACGCATTATTGGCCGAGTGAAGAATATACAAGCCTCCGCCCTTTTTTACGTACGCTTCCAGGGCCTCTTCGGCCTTTCGCGGCCAGCGCAAACGCGGATTTTGGATGTTGTTGGTATTTTGAATGATAACCGCATAGTTCTTGAATTCAGGCCACCAGGCGGCCCGAGCGGCGCTGTCGGTAGGAATGGTAGAAACATCCACCTTAAAACGTCCGCTTTTTTCCAGAATCCATTTGGTAACCGCGGTAGTTTGTTGCCAGTCGTGGTTGCTAAATCCATCCACAATCAACACCTCGATCCGCTTAGCTTGCTGGTTTATCGTAAGGGTTGAATAAAATCCCGTAAGAACGATAAAAAGACAAGCGCCCAATATTGATTTCATTTTCATAGGCCCGATCGGGTTTTTATTGGAAAAGCATAGGAGTTGTTTCGGCTACGTACTTTTTGACGTTCATCCACGTATGGCCGCCGTCCGTGATCCGGCTTTTGAAGTTCACGTTCTTCGCCTTCAGGTAGTCCATAAACTCCAGTGTACCCTGATAGAGGAAGTCATCGGAGCCCACGCTCACCCACAGCAATTTGAATTGCTTGTTGGTGTTGGTCGGATTGGCCCCGATCTGCGGAAAGCTACGGTCCATTTCCTGCGGCGAGAGGTAGGAGCTATAGCTGCATACCCAGGCAAACTTGTCCATATTCCCGAAAGCCGCCCGCAGGGTTTGGCCACCGCCGCGGGAGAAGCCGCCAATGGCCCGGTTTTCTCGGTTAGGAATGGCGCGGTAGTTCTTCTCGACGTACGGAATGATGTTCGTGAGTAAATCCGTCTCAAAGGCTTTGGCCCGGCTTACGGCTTCGGCATCGTCCCTGACCACCGGGTCGGCGGGTTTGGGTTTGCCGGTTTGCTCGGCGATCCGGGCCGCCACGTTGCCGTAGGGCATCACCACGATCATGGGTTTGGCTTTGCCTTCGGCTAGGAGATTATCCAGAATGAAGTTGGTTTTGCCCACCTTGAAGTAGGTTTCTTCGGTGTCGGTGGTGCCGCTGATGAGGTAAAAAACCGGGTACTTTTGGGAGGTATTTTTATCGTAGCCCGGCGGCGTGTAAATGACCACCGATCCCGTCGTGCCGGACACCGAGGGGTAATACTCGTAGGTGACGGTGCCGTGGGGTACCTCCCTCAGGGCGTGTACCAGCGGGGTGTCGCCAGGTACATCCACGAGGCTGGCTTTAAAGCGTTCGTTGGGAAAGAAGGCCACGTTGGCCGGGTCCATCACCGTCACGCCATCCACCTGAAAGCTGTACGGGTATATATCCGGCTTGATCGGCCCCACGGTTACGCTCCAGATACCCTGGGCTTCTTTGGTCATGGGCACGGCCGATGCCCCAAACTGCCCCCCGTTGAGCAGAACCTCCCGGGCGGAGGGAGCCAGGTAACGGAAGGTGACGGTTTTGTTGGCATGTACCTGCGGCGATACCACCAGCGGACCGCGGGGTGGCTGGGCTGCGGCAAACGGGCCCAAGCAGCCAAGTACCCCCGCAAACAGGAGAATCATCAAAGGTTTAGTCATCATAGGTCGCGTTGTTTAGAAATTACCAGCTAAGTTTAATCAGCGATACGGCCTGCCGGGGTAGCTCAACGGGAAGGGTCATGGTACCGTCGGTGGCCACCTTCCAGGCTGGCGACGTAAGGAGCTGCAGCTGACCAGCCCGCTCCAGTTCTTGGTACTGTTCCGTACCTACCTGTTGGGGGCTACCCATTTGTTTCCATTTCTCAAAAGAATTGCTGAACTGTCCATCCACCCGGTAGTGATGTACCTGTACCGGGCCTGCCTCCAGTCCCTTCACGGTTAAGGCAACTGGGGAAGCGGTACCAGGTAGGTTGTCATCGTGGTAGTGCCAGAGCATCACCCACACGGAACGTCCGTTTTTACTGGCCATCGCCTGCACGTCCGCCTCGGCCCGTACCCCTTTGGCAATAATATCGGAAGCGTTCAATCCGCTGGTGGAACGGACCGCCACCCGTTGGCCGGACATCATACCGAACATCCGGAATACGTTTAGTACGGGTTTGTTTACCCCGTGGGTGGCCAGGTCGCGGAAGCCCGCAAACCAGGGCTGGTCTTCAAACTCAAACGACCAGCTTACGGCCCCTTGCAGGTTTACCTGATACTGATCCATCAGCTCGTAGATGCGGGCAAAGGAAGCCGCCGTGTAGCTGGAGTACATTGTGCCGTTTCGGTACCCGTATTTCGGCTCCCGGGTTTCGGAGCAGGCCGCGCAGCCTTCTGGGTCGCATTCGCCGATGATGATGGGAATGTTTTTTAACTCGGAAAAGGAATTGACCGCTTCAAACGCCCGCTGAATGTCTTTTAGCTGAGCCCCCATATTCATGCGGATGTGTCCGTCTACCAGTTCCGGACTCCCCTTGGCGTGAAAGCCGATGTATTGCAGGGGCGTACCGGTTTTGCCGGTGGCGTAGTTTTTACCGCGCAGGCAATGCTCGATGAAGCGGGTCAGGTAGTTATAGGCCTTTTCGCTGCGCGGGCTGGTGGTATGTGGCCCGCCGATGATGCATTCGGGGCAGGCCCGTTTCAGGCCGTCGGCGGCATAGTCGTAGAGTTTACAATACTCTTCAAAGGTACCTGACCAGTAGGCAATATCCGGCTCGTTCCATACTTCCCACAGCCAGGTACTTACTTCTGCTTTCCCGTAGCGCTCCACGGAATGCTTCGCCCACTGGTATACCAGCTCACGCCATTTGGAATAGTCTTTGGGCGGGTAGGTCCAGCCCGTCCACAGGTTGCCGCCCTGGCTCCAGCTATGCGCGTAGGGGTCGGGTTTAGAAGAGAGCGCTTCCGGCATAAAACCGATTTCCATCAGCGGCTTCATGCCCCGCTGGATGTACGTATCAAGGATGCTGTCCACGACCGTCCAGTTGTACACGGGATTGCCCTTGGCATCTTCTGAATAGGCATCCGTAAAGCCCCACTTGAGGTCCGGGCCCGGACTCGTGCCTTTGGAAGTAAGTAGGTTGTGGGCTCTTACGTAGACCGGCACGGGACTTAATTGTTGCAGCTCGGTCAGGAGTTTCTGTCCGTCCGGCCGGGTGGTGTAGTTGGGCTCATCGTACCCGAAGTACGCCCAGAAGGGTTTCATGGCACCGACGGGCGTGGAAGCATCCACCTGGATGGCCACGGGTACTTGCTGGGCGTGGCAAACGCCGAAACCAAGCAGCAGACAAACCCGTAAGAAAGAGTACTTCATGGTGGATGTTATTTGATGAAAGATACACATGCTGGGAATAAACTACCCATAAACCGAAGGTACTTTCTGGCTGCTTCTTTTTATTCAAGCGGCCCGATCAGCTCCACAAAGGTTCCGTCCGGATCTTGCACCAATACAAAATGTACATCTTTGTTGAGCGGGGTGGGGGTAGTGCCCAGAAAAACGACCTTTTGTTGCTTTAACCGTTCTATGATGGGCTTCAGAGATTTTACCTGAATGGTAATGTACTGCATGCCGGTATCATCCTGAATGTTTTTCTGTGCAGGATGCGTGGCTTTTTTTCCGAAGCTCATCAGTTTCCATTCATTGGCCTCCGGGCTGTTTTCCAGCTTTAATACCGTCACCGCAACGGCTACCCCGTCGGTAAGGCCGGAGCGTTTACCAAACTCATCGTTAATGGTAAAACTGCCGGTTTTTACCATACCAATACCATTGACGTAAAAAGCGAGGGAGCGGTCTATGTCCGAGACAACCACGCCGACACCGATTAGTTTACTGCTGAAATTGGATTGTGCCTGTACCGCATAATGCATCAGTACGATACCTAGTAGGAGAGAAATTCGGAGCATACGTTTTTGTGAAATTTTAAATGGAATTTTCTTTTTCTTGCTGATTGTACGAGGCCCGTCCGTTACCGGGCCACGAGGGTATACACCTGTCCTTTCTGCGTAGGGATATCATACAGGAGGGTTTCTTTTAACGCCATGGCTGACACCTGGGCTTGGCTGGAAATCACAGGCGTTGGGGTAGCTTCGGTGAAAAAAAACGGATTGGGATTTTGCCCGCTGGCCTTTTTCAAGGTACCTCCTTTGCTCAGTTGCAAGGCATTCGGAACCCGCAGGCGCAGGTTCCCGCCGAGGGCTGATTTGATAGCTACCTTGACCAGCTTACCCGCTTTCCATTCCATATGTACTACCTCGAAGCCACCCAGCGCTCGTAGGCCACCGATCTGCCCCGTTTCTTTCCAGACATCGGGTAGGGCGGGCAGGAGGTGCACGGAACCATCGGCACTTTGCAGGAGCATTTCGGTGATGCCCGAGGTGCAGCCAAAGTTGCCGTCGATCTGGAAGGGAGGATGGGCGTCAAACAGATTGTTGTAGGAGCCACCTCCTTCGGGATTCGCTCTTACCGGCGAGAGTTGATTTTGGATGAGGGCAAAGGCGTGATTCCCGTCTTGCATGCGGGCCCACCAGTTTACTTTCCAGCCCATGCTCCAGCCGGTCGAGACATCGCCCCGGTGCAGGAGGGTCGTTCGGGCCGCGCTGAAGAGTTCAGGGGTGCGGTAGGCAGAAACTTGTGCCGAAGGAAACAAGCCATACAGATGCGACACGTGTCGGTGATGATCATTCGGGTCATCTACATCATCGAGCCACTCCTGCAACTGGCCGTACTGCCCGATGTGCATGGGAGCCAGTCGGTTTCGCATTTGTTTTAGCGTATCGGAAAAAGCAGCATCCTTTTTCAGGATCGCTGCGGCCCGTATTACGGTACTAAACACGTCGAAGACGATCTGGTTGTCCATCGTGGTACCGGCGTCCAACGAAGAACCTCCGTGGGCCTGGGGCGCGTTTTCCGGCGATGAGCCCGGATTGACCACCAGCCAGGGGTAGTTGCGATGCTGCACCAGGAAATCCACGTAAAACTGCGCCGCCCCTTTGAGTACGGGATAGATGGTGGCTAAATAGGCCGCATCTCCACCGTAGAGGTAGTGTTCCCAGAGATGTTGGCTGGTCCAGCCGCCTCCGGCCGTCCACATGCCCCAGAAAGCGCCGTCAATGGCACCCGTAGCCCGCCAGATGTCGGTATTGTGGTGGGCCATCCAGCCCCTTGCTCCGTACATGACGCGAGCCGTTTCCTGACCCGTTTCCGAGAGTTCCTGCACCATGCGCAAAAATGGCTCGTGCAGTTCGGCCAGATTGGCTTTTTCGGCGGGCCAGTAGTTCATCTGGGCGTTGATGTTGATGGTGTACTTGCTATCCCAAGGCGGCCTCATCCGGTGATTCCAAATACCCTGGAGGTTGGCGGGCTGGCCGCCGGGCTGGGAGGAAGAAATCAGCAGGTAGCGTCCGTACTGGTAGTAGAGGGTTACCAGCTGGGGGTCATTTGCTGTACGGAAATTGCGCAGGCGCTCGTCGGTAGGTAGTTTGGCCGCTTCGGTGGTACCCAGGTCCAGCTGGACCCGGTTGAAATAGCGCTGGTACGCCGCGACGTGTGGATTTAGAATGTCCCGGAAGGATTTCTTAGCGGCTTTGTCCAGGTAGGTAGCGGCCCGTGCCTGCTCGTCACCGCTTACATCCTGGTAATGGTTGAAATTAGTAGCAATGGAAATATAGATGGTGGCGGTGTTGGCTCCGCTTACGGTGAGGGTAGTATCTCCGGCCACCAAGCGCCCTCCCTCCGTTTTGATACGGGCAATGCCTTTGAATTTCACCAGACCTTTTACTCCTTCGTGGTCAGATGTATTCCCGGCTATGGTTAGTTCGTGAGGGGTGTTGGTTTTTGCCAGCGCGTTTGGATGGGGCGTAGCCAACGAAGCCGTAAACGACAGGCTGCCCGGTTGGCTGGCCGTTAGGTGTACGACCACGACCCGGTCGGGGAAAGATGCCAGGACCTCCCGGCTGTAGGTTACCCCCTTGGCGGTATAGGTCGTTTTGGCAACCGCCCGCTCAATATCCAGTTCGCGGTAGTAGTTGGTATAGGCCTCGTGCCCGTCGAAGGTGAGCCGGAGGCTACCTACCGGCTGAAACATCTGCCCGTGCGATTTTTTGGAGATGACGGTTTGGTTGGCCAGTTTTTCGGCCTCCTTTTGTTTTCCTTCAAAAATCAACCGGCGGATTTCGGGTAGCGATGCCAACGCCGCCGGATTGTCGTTCCGATTCGGACTACCAGACCATACCGTGTGCTCGTTGAGTTGGATGATTTCTTTTTCTACATTCCCGTAGACCATCGCCCCGAGCCGACCATTGCCTACGGGCAGGGCATTCTCCCAGGTAGCCCCCGAGGGTTTGTCGTACCAAAGTTTTAGTGGGGAGGTAGTTTGAGAAAAACCAACGGTAGATAAGGCAATCGTTACTAAAAAGCAATAAAGTAGTTTCATAGGTTGAAGGTAGATTGTTACGCTTTGTGATGGCTCCCACCCACACATTGTTTATACTGACAATCCGAGGTAAGTTACACCGGTGACTAAACCCTGCTCCTATACGTCGAATAGCGAAAAGGCCGCAGGGTACTTTAAATTTATGCACACAGCAGGTACCTGGCCACTTTGGATACAGGTACCTTCCCGTGCCAGAGATAAAATGTGATTCTTCCCCGATCCTACTTTTCTATTTCAGAAAAAATAACCGGTTGCCAGGATCAGGCGGCTTGGAGGTACCTTGAAGCCTTCCATCTCGTTACTTTCAAAAATCTTCGAATGCAGTGTACAGGTACCTTTCAAATACCCGTATGAGATTTACAAAAAGTGTAACGTGTTTGAGCTTGACCCGTATTCGGGGAACGCCTAAGGAGCGAACTCTTTGCGGATTATAAAACCGCGAAACCCTGAGAACCGAACTTCTCTCTTTTCCCTTAGGGCTGCTTTTGAATGAGTACGACCCAGTCTTCGGGCCCGGGCGCCGTAAGGGTAGTATCACCGCCCTGGCTAGTACTTCCATATACCCAGGAACCCGAGTCGGGATCAAACCAGCTGACCGTATAAGGGCCTTTTTTCAGGTTAAGCGAGACGGAAGGGGGCTTAAGACCGGGGAAGTCAGTACCGGGTTCCCTGCCGCTGGGATTGGCCAGATAAATGAGGTAGGTACCTTCCTGGTGGCTGCATTTCCAACGGGCGGGATCGTTGCCCACCAGCGCATCGTCGGGCTTCATGTTGACCAAAGTAAGACCGGTTTTTTCAAAAAAAGCGTGAATATGGCGAAAGTCATGACCCCCCTGGTGCAATATGCCTTTTTGGTTTGCATCAAAATAGCCGGAAACCCCCTTAAATTCCCCTTCATGGGCTTGGTAGTCAATTTTTACCCGACTCTCCGGACCTTCGTACAGCTGTCCCCCGTAGGGTTCATAGGTATTTAATCCTCCGTAGGTAGCATGACCACCCGATAGGAGCGAAGCCCACATCAGCCGACGGAAATAGTACCTCCGGTGGGCCGCCGGGCGATAGAGTTCATACCGGTCTTCATCCAACACCACCGGCTGCTTTCTTTTCTGCCGGTACTCAGCGATCAGGGCGCCCGTCACCTGATCCAGGTCTTCCAGAGAAATCAGATCCGACCAGGGTTCCTGGAGGTGATCGTAGCCTTTGTAGCGCGATTGGTGGTTGGTGAGCAGCGTGCCCCAGGGTTCGCGCTCCGCCATGTCCTTGCCCATGGCATTGATGGTTTCGTAGTGTACTTCCCGCCCGCTCAACGTATCACTTCGGCTGATCTGCCGGTCGTTGGTGATGGTCCACTGCACATTGGGAAAGGAAGACCAGCGCGCCTGGGCGTACCGGGCCACCAGTTGTGAAGCGGAGTCCCCTTCGCTGTATTTTCGGATCAGGTCCGTGTCTTCGGCGTAGGGAATCAGTTGCAGAATCAGATGCGGATGATGCTCGAGGGTATACAGGATTCGCCGCTCCATCTCTTTCCAGTAAAAAAGCGAAAGGTCTTTTCCATTGTGGGTAAAGAGGCTGTTTACTTTACCCCTGTCCATGGCAAACCAGGTACGGACTTTGGTCGCGCCCATCTGGCTGGCCTGGTCGATGTAGGCTTGCCAGTGGGGCTCGGAAGCGACTACGAACCGGTAGCCGGTGTCTCCAATGTGCAGGAACCAGTCGCCATTGTGATAGGCAAACTGATGGGGATCGGCGGGGTGGACACGTAATTTTCCTTTGAGTTTCGAGGGTACTACCTCAAAGGTACCCCTTCGGCCATCCAGCCCCGGATTGTCAGAAGCAGACTCCCACTGCCATTTTCCGGGCTGCTCACAGTAGGCTCTGGCCTTGAAGGAAGATCCCCCGTCAAAAAAACCATCTACCTTTACCTTTTTTCCATCGGGTTTGCGGAACGTGACGGTACATCGAATCGCATAGTAAGGATTGGCTTCCGTAGCACTGGCATCCAGGGCGACTTCATACACGCCTCTTTCCAGGGCCATGGGGCTGTTTTTTGATAAAACGGATTGGGCTTGGGCTGCCTGAAAAAACAGAGAAACGAAAAGGGCAAGTGCAGTCGGTAAAGAATGTTTGTACATTTTAAAAGGCATCACACCAATGGGTTTAGAGTCAAGTAGGAAAATCAGGCAAAAACGGTTTTATGGGATATAAAGCTATAGTATAGGGCGGTCTAATGCCGCGACCCTGTTAACTTTTTACAGTACGCTGTCTCAACCAGCTCCACGCGCCCAAATAGACCGCTCTGCTGTCCGCGCTTGCTAAGCAGAATGACGAAAGTACCCTGGTCGCCACAAATCCGGATTTGGTGCCCGCGGGAAGGCTCCGGCAAACCAAGAAAATGGGCGAACGCATCCCTGAATTTCGTGCGGACGCTTGGGCAGGGGAGTAAGGGAGAATAGGTACTTAGGTATTACAAAGCGGCCCCGCTGAGGTCTTGACAAAGGGCTTTCTGTGGCTGAAATCGTAAGCCTGACCGCTATAAGTACCTCCAACGTCAAGCGGTACCAGAAGGAGATTAAGCATTCACTACCCTAGTGATTTTACAGATAAATATTCTAATCAAGAATTCAATGAAAAATACATTGGAGCAGTTATATGAAAAGCTCAGTAGAAGCGCTACTCCCATAGGCAGGTTAGAAACGACCGGTGGAGTCCCATTTGAAGTTGAAGCCCGTGAAGTAAAACCAAACAGCATAGAGACGACAAACGAGCAATCATTTCAAGATCTGGTACTTCAACCCGAATCTATATCTTTAAAGAGGATTGGGGAAATAAGTGTAACAGATCAGGTACCCGAATCCATCATTATGCTGTCCCCCTTGATGAGTGGTATTCAACAATGATGCACAATTAGTTATCTTTCCATCCATACAACCCATGAAAAAAGTACTATTCTATTACTCTCATGCTTCACTTTGGTGCGGTACTTACCCACCATCGCTCAGACCGTCAACGGTATTCCTATTAAGGAGCTGGAAGCTGAGTACCTTCAAATTGAGGGTACTCATGTGCTCTTATCACCCAAGCTTAGTATTGACATCGACTATGGCCAACGAGACAGAGCTTTAGTATTAAAAGATACGGAGGTCAGGGACGAGAATAATAAGCCAGTGAAGTTCAACTCCATGATAGACGCCCTGAACTTCATGAGCGCCCAAGGCTATGAATTTGTCCAGGCCTATACCATGCAGGATTCTTCCCATCAAACCTCCTGCTACTTTTTGCTGAAAAGGAAGAAAAGTGAAAAGGAGAAGTAAGGAGCCCTACCAGACTTCTCCGTTTTTGTGGTTGTGCTGTTCCTGGTAAATCATTTTGATCGCCTTGGCCGCGCGCGCTTTCGGCTCCACGCTGCTGTCTGCTAGGCGGGGCAGAAGGCGCTCGAGTTGCCGTTGCGCGAGCCAATCAATGAAAGTACCTTGAACCCTACGGCAAGTAGGAGACCGGCGCAATTGCCTTTATCAACAGGTTGCGGTTTAGGTAAAAGTAAAATGGATCAAAGCATGAACTCAAAGTACCTTTTCGGCCTGCTGGGCTTCGTTTGGCTACTCCTGAGTGGCGTTCACGCCCAGGCACAGCAACGGCCCAACATCGTCTGGATCGTCAGTGAAGACAACAGTCCGCTTCTGGGATGCTACGGCGATGCGTTTGCCACCACGCCGCACCTGGACCAACTGGCCGCCGAGGGCGTGCGCTACACCAAAGCCTATGCCACGGCACCCGTGTGCGCTCCGGCGCGGTCGACGCTCATCACGGGCGTGTATCCCACCTCGCTGGGTACTTTAAACATGCGAAGTACCTATCCGCTGCCGACGGAGATCGCCTTCTTCCCCAAGTACTTACGGCAGGCGGGCTACTACACCACCAACAACGCCAAAAAGGACTACAATACCGAAGACCAACCCGACGCCTGGGACGAGTCCAGCAAGACAGCTACTTACAAAAACCGGAAGCCGGGCCAGCCGTTTTTCGCCGTTTTCAACATCGAGATTTCGCACGAGAGCTCCCTGCACGAGCCGCTCCCTGCCCTGCGCCACGATCCTGAGCAGGTACCTATCCCGCCCTACCACCCGCGTACGTCCGCCATGAAGCACGACTGGGCCCAGTACTACGACAAGGTAGAAATGATGGACCGGCGCGTGGGCGAAATCCTGGCTGAGCTGCGGGAGTCGGGCCTGGCCGAAAACACCATCGTGTTTTATTACAGCGACCACGGCGGTGTGCTGGGGCGCAGCAAGCGGTTTTTGTACGAGTCGGGGCTGCACGTGCCGCTGATCATCCGGTTTCCGGAGCCGTACGCCGCGCTGGCTCCCGGTGGCCCCGGCAGTACCCAGGACCGGCTCGTGACCTTTGCCGACTTTGCGCCCACCATCCTGAGCCTGGCGCAGGTACCTATTCCGGCCTACATGCAGGGGAGGGCCTTTTTGGGGGCACAAACTACCCCGCCCGCCCGCTACGCCTTTGGGTTTCGGGGCCGCATGGACGAGCGCTTCGATCTGAGCCGCACCGTCACGGACGGGAGGTACCGCTACGTGCGCCACTACATGCCCCACAAGATTTACGGGCAGTACCTGGAGTACCTCTGGCGGGCACCGTCGATGGCTTCCTGGGAAGAGGCGTACCGCCGGGGCGAGCTCAACGAAGTGCAGGCGCGGTTCTGGCAAAGCAAGCCCGTGGAGGAGCTGTACGACATCGCCGCCGATCCGCATAACGTCCATAACCTGGCCGCTGATCCGAAGTACCAGGCCACGCTCAAAAACCTGCGCGAGGCCAACCGTCAGTGGCTGCTCACCTCGCGTGACGCGGGTTTTATCCCCGAGCCGCGCATGGTGGAGCTTGCCGCCCAGGTACCTCTTTACACTTTTGCCCGCAGCGACAAGTACCCCCTCGACCGGGTACTTCGCATGGCCGAGCTGGCCTCGGAGGGGCAGGAGAAAAACCAGGCGGCCTTGAAGAAAGGCTTGCAGGATAGCGACCCGACGGTGCGATACTGGGCTGCGCTGGGCTGTACGATACTGGGCTCAAAAGCCGCGCCGCTGAAAGGTACCTTACTCAAGCAATTGGACGACCCCGACCTGAGCGTACGGCTGGCGGCGGCGGAAGCCGCCTACCGGCTGGGCGAAAAACAAAAACCGCTGGAGGTACTTTCGGCGGCCCTACAAACCGACAACCTCATGGCGCGGGTACTGGCGCTGAACATCCTGGACGACATGGGCGAAGAGGCGCGCCCGGCGCTCGCGCTGGTGCAGGCGCTGGTTCCGGCGGTCCTGTCGCCCAACCGCGACTACGACGTGCGGTCGGCGGAAAGTCTGGTACAGAAGCTGAAACCGTAGTTTGCTATTTGTGCGGGATAATCCTCCTACTCGGTGTATTTTTGGGCCCAGAATCCGACTTAAAGGTACCCACCCCAACCACCGATTACCACAGCTCAGGCACGGTTTCGAGCAATTTAGCGGGGAAGAGGTAGCCCAAGCCCGGTATCCTAACGACATTTAGGTGCTTAACATGGCCACGATTACCGATTTCCTCCGCATGCACTGGTTACGTTTTTTAAGACGAACAAAGTGGCAGTATTTGCTGCTGGTACCCTGGTACGTCGTGCTGGCCAGCTACTTTTTTGTGGGCGATAGGTACCTGCACGAGCCGAAGGTTTTTGTGCTAATCACTGCGTTTAATTTCCTGTTGGTGAGTGGCGTATTTATTTCACTCGACTACCTCATCGAGAAAATCACAACGAGCTTCCCCGACCTCCGCCAGACCCGGCCGCGCGTGCTCTGGACCCTCCTGGCGGTGATAGGCGTCACGACCGGCGCGGTACTTAGCTCCGTTTTCCTCTACGACTACTTTTCGCTCTTTGGGTACATTTATAATCCGGAGTCGTTGCAGAAACTGCTGCTGATGAACCTCGTCGCCAACCTGATTTCGATCGGAATCTACGAAAGCTTTTATACCACCGACCAGTGGCGGGAGCATAAGCTGGAAAACGAGCAGCTGGAAAAAAGCAATTTGCAAAGCCAGCTCGATAGCCTCAAGAGCCAGGTCAATCCGCATTTTCTCTTCAATTCCCTCAACTCGCTTTCGTCTCTCATTGCCGAAGAGCCCGCCCAGGCCGAGCGCTTCGTGGATGAGCTCTCGAAGGTGTACAGGTACCTGCTGCAAACCAATCAGGCCGAGCTCACGACCCTGGCCACCGAGCTGGCCTTTATTCAGTCCTACACCCATTTGCTCACCACCCGCTACGGCCAGGGCGTACTGGTGACGATCGACGTACCCGAGCCCTACCAAAGTACCTTCCTGCCGCCACTAACGCTACAGCTGCTGGTAGAAAATGCCGTGAAGCACAACGTGACGCTGGCCAGTCGCCCGCTCCACATCCTGATCGGCGTGACGCCCGAGGGGCAGCTGATGGTTCGGAACAACCTGCAGAAGCGCGTCCTGCGGGTACCTTCCAACCAGGTAGGGCTCTCCAACATCACCTTGAAGTACCGCCTCCTGACCCAGCGCCCGGCCGAAGTACCACCCACCAGGGTACTTCAAGGAGCCTCCGCTCCGGGAGCAGAGATTTTCATTGAGGAGTCGGAGCAGTACTTTACCGTGCTACTGCCACTGCTGCACCGCTAGTGAGTACTTTTACAGGTACTTTTCAAAGGCTTTTCTCTCCAGCTTCTATGCACAATTCATCCTTCAATACCACCAATTGAGTACGCTTTTGCCGGGCCTGGTCGTTTAGGGCTGGCTTTCGCGGGTTGCTTCCGCCATTTTTGTTTGCGTTACGAGAGGTCTTCCTTTCGGAGTAGAAAAGCAACTTTACCATAGCCATGAAAAAAGTAACCCTAAGTGCCCTGTGCCTGCTCATGGCGCTGGGCTTGGCCACGAGCCCCGGCTCGGCGGCTATCCCTGGCCAAGTACCTACCCACCACTGGGTGGTAGAAGTAGGCCCCGCCGAGCAGCCCTACACCATCGTACGGATCTACTCCCGGCAAAACCAACTCGTGTACGAGGAGGAGTTCCCGGCGGTGCGGCTCAACATCCAGAAAGCTCGCGTCCGGCGCAAGCTAAACCGGATGGTCTGCTGGTATGCCGCAGCGGATCGCCAGGCGGCCAAGGTGCTTTCTTCTGCTAGAAGCAAGGCTATCGGAGAACTGCGAGTGCATTTGGTCTAACCCCCTATTTCTTGGAGTCGGATTCTACAAATTGGTACAAGTTAATATTCTTTGAATAATCTACTATCACAGTGCTTTCTTGGTA
>NZ_JACHGF010000007.1 GCF_014202275.1 Rhabdobacter roseus
CTCTTCGACTGAAAATTTTCTCCTTGACATAATCCTACTAATTTAAGGGGTTTAATTAGTAGAATCCAGTTCCAGGTTTTTAGGGGGCTAGTACAGAACAAATAGTCGATATAAGAAAATGGGTTGACAACAAATTCAATGATAACAAAATTGGCTTTTTAAATGTTTTCCTTGACCTTGATACAGCTGTAGAATACAAAGAAAAGTTCTTCTCACATTTAGGCGACATTAAATTATTCGCATTATATTTTGACAACAAAGAACGGGCAGACATTCTTGAAGAGTTTAAACCTCAATCTGAGGAAATGGGAGAAATCGGGCTTCGTTTGGCACTTTTAAAAGAAATCCAGGAACAAGAAAACGAACAGCTCTTGGGATATGACTACATTGGAATTGAGATTGGCGGTAGTTTTCATTCATTTCATTGCCACGATATAGGAAAAGAATTGTCAGACAAATTCGGCTTAACTTTAAACGAGTTTGGTTTGTTTGACAGTAACAAAAATTCAAACCGGGTTCTTGACTATTTGAACGATGAAGAAAATGGTTGCGAACCTGTTCCGTGGTTTATTGTAAAGACAAAACTTGTGATAAGTGACTAAAACACCCCCCGCTAAGCGTAGTTTCTGATTACGTTTGTGCGTCGTCGATCTCCGACCGACGGCAGTCCTCGCCATCCTGTACTTCGGTCAAAGACCGCGTGACACCAGGACATAGCGGAGTGCCGCCCTGTCTGAGACTACGCCCAACGAGGAGAAGTGGTAAATGCCGATGCAGAACTGGGCGGCTACCTTACAGCAATTTACGATTGTGTTTGGTGACCGAGTAAGAAGCCATACCCGAATTTAAGACATGACACACTTCATTGAACATATCCACGACTTCACATAATGGGTGAAATTTTTGAGCTATCTAATGTCAATTTTACTCTTTTAAATTTCAATCAATACGATAATGCCATTAATGCCTTGGAATAAAATAAGTTGGAAACTCCTATTTAAAGTATTTATAGGAGCACTCGCCATAATGGTACTTATAAAAATAATTTTCTTCTTATTTTGAACTCGATATAGCTCCCCCCCCGCTAAGCGTAGTCCCCGCTAAACGTAGTCTTTGAATGGGCGGCACCCGCTGGGCGGCACCCGATACGTTTGTGCGTCGTCGGTCTTCGACCTAGTGTATTATTCAACACGAAAGTCCCCTTCCACCAGCACCCCAAAACAAAATGCCGTCTTTTGAGTAGTCATTGGCGGTAGTTCATCACTTTCTAACCCCGTTACCTGTATGATCCGTTTTCTCCTGGTACTTCCTTTGCTGCTGGCTAGTACGTTCGGCTGGTTTTTACCGCCACCGCCCACTGCCGAGCCGGGCATTCCGCTGTGTTACACGGCCGCTCCCACCACCGACGGCTTTCCGGGCGACATGCGGCAATTTGCGCTCGATCCGGCTTTTCAGGCGCTACACCCGGCCCCGCTCCCGCTGCACTACGCGGCGGTGGGCGAGAACATTACCTTTGCCACACCCGACGGCCAGCAGGCCCAGGGGTACCTGATCAAGGCCAAAAAGAAGAGCGACAAGTGGCTCTTTGTGTACCAGGAATGGTGGGGCCTCAACGACTACATCCGCAAGCAGGCCGATACCTTTTATAAAGACCTGGGCGAAAACGTGAACGTATTGGCGCTGGATATGTACGACGGCCAGGTGGCCACGACCCCACAGGAAGCCGGTAAGCTGCTGTCGGGCACGAAGGAGGAGCGCTTGGTCAACATCGTGAAGGGGGCTTTTGCGCACGCGGGGCCCAAGGCGCAGGTGGCCAACGTGGGCTGGTGCTTTGGCGGTAGCTGGTCGCTGCGGTCGGGCTTGCTGGGCGGCAAAAATACCGTGGGTACCGTGATGTACTACGGCATGCCGGTGCAGGACGTGGAGCAACTCAAAACGCTCAACGGTGACGTACTGGGGCTATTTGCCACCGAGGAGCGCATTTCCAAACAAGTGATTGAGAACTTCGACGCCAACATGAAGCAGGCGGGCAAGACGCTCACCTACCGGATCTTCCCCGGCGTGCACGGCTTTGCCAACCCCAGCAACGCCAAGTACGACGAGAAACTGGCCGCCGAAGCCTATGAGATGGCCCTGCCTTACCTCAAGAAAAAGTTCAAGGTGTAGGTACCTGCCCAAATTCTGCCCGCAGTCCCCTTTTTTCTAACGAAAAGGGGACTGTTTTTTTTTAGTACCCGCTGCCAGTATGTGGGGTAAAGTACCCCAAAACGCATTTTTGTCCGACCGGGCCGGGTACCTGGCCCGGCGACGGGTTGTAACAATTTGGCGTCGGAGCAAGTTATGGAATCATACTTCATCAATTTAAAGTTTGTATCCAGTATGAAAAAGATCCTATTACTTGTTGTAGCGGCCTGCGCAGGATTGTCAGTGGCCGAAGCCCAAACGCACGTGCGGGTTAATCCAAAAGTGGGCGTGCATCTCTCGGCCCTCAATACCGAAGAATCCCTGGTGGACGCCGGCAATGCCCGCGCCGGAGCGAGCGCGGGGCTTGATCTACGGATCGGTGCTCGGAAATTCTTTTTCCAGCCTGGTATATTCATCAGCGGTACTACCCTGGACTTCGTGAATGAAAATACCACCGGAACCGAAATCCGGAACCGGGCGGCGGCTACTTTTGTGCGCGTACCGCTGAACGCCGGGGTGTACCTGGTAGGGAATAATTCGCAGGACGTTGGTTTTCGGATCCGGGCCAACGCGGGGGTGATTCCGGCCTACCTGGTAGGGTACCGCAACCGCGAGGCGCAGGGGAACATTGCCCGGGCGGACATCAACGATTTTCAGACCAACCTCAACGCTGGGATAGGCTTTGACCTGGGCCCCATCACCATCGACGCGGGCGCCGAGTTCGGGATCAACAACTACTTTTCGCGCTTCGACGGCAAAACCGTAGCGCTAGGCCTTAAAGCCGGTTTTGTGTTTTAGAAGCTGTTTGAGTTAGTTTCTTTGAGCTGCAACGTTGTCTTTTCGGCTGCAACCGCGTTACTTTTTCGAACCGTAGCCTCTGGCTACGCTCCTGCAAAGTACCTTGTCTCGCTCGAAAATCCTTCGTTTCGCTATCAAATTAATAACTCAAATACCTTCTTAGTCCAATAGTACATTTTTGAAAAAGTACCCCTTCGATTTTTCATGTCGAAGGGGTACTTTTTTTTTAGCAAGTACCTATTTTTATTACCGCCAGGTACTTGCTGAACTTTTTTTTGTAACTTAACGGGGTACTTACAACCTTTGGGTACGAATTTGAATCCCGCTTGCACACCAGGCTTTATCCTAACCTACCTTATGAAGCGATTTATCTACTCCATCGTACCACTACTGGTGCTGCTGATCACGTCCTGCTACCGCGAAACCGAACCCTTCCTGAACGGCCCTGGCTTCGACGGCACCGGCTATCGCCCGCTCTACGCCACCGCTACCGAGCTCACCCACGTCCAGACGGCCCCGGCTCGCGCGCTCAAAAATCCGGGAAAAATTTACGTCCTGGGCAACTACCTTTTCGTGAACGAAATGGGCACGGGCATTCACATCCTCGACAACACCGACCCAAGTACCCCCGTGAACCTCTCGTTTGTGGCCATTCCGGGCAACTACGACCTGGCCGTGAAAGGTACCTGGCTCTACGCCGACAACGGCCCCGACCTGCTGGTGTTCAACGTCGCCAACCCGCGCCAGGTGCAGCTCAGCAAACGCATCAAGGACGCCATTCCGGCCAACAACTACCCACCCCACCAGGATGTGTACTTTGAGTGCGCCGATCCAAAACAGGGCATCGTGGTGGGTTGGGAGAAGGTCACGATGGCCACGCGCCCGTCCTGCTTCCGTTAGTTTTTTGTATCCAGCCGTTTTACTCCCATTGAGATCATGAAAAAATATACGACGTTTCTTTCTTTCTTGTCCTTGGTAGCCTTGTCGCTGCTGCTGTGGCAGTGCAATATGGGCTCGGCCGACTCCGTTTCGCCCAACCAGAACGGCACCGGCGGCTCCATGGCGCGCTTCGCCATCACCGGCAACACGCTCTACATCGTGACCCGCCAGAGCCTGGACGTCTACGACATCACCCAGCCCGACGCCCCCACGCGCCAGGCCAAAGCCGAGCTGGGCCTAGGCATTGAGACGATCTTCCCCTACCGCCAAAACCTCTTCGTGGGCGCCAACGACGGCATGTACATCTTCAACAACCAGCAGCCGCAAGCCCCTACCCTGCTGAGCAAGTACACCCATGTGATGAGCTGCGACCCCGTGGTGGTGCAAAACCAGTACGCCTACGTGACCCTACGCGGCGGCGTGGGCTGTCGGCAGTGGGTCAACAACAGCTCCCTGGACGTGGTGGATGTCTCGGACCCGGCCAACCCAAAGCTCATCAACAGCCAGCCGATGCAGTCGCCCTACGGGCTGGGCGTGGACGGCGACAAGCTCTTTGTGTGTGAAGGTATCTCCGGCCTGAAGGTCTTTGACATCAGCGACCCCACCCAGCCCCGGCTCCACCACAACTACCCCGAGGTGGCCTCCTATGACGTGATTCCGCGCCAAAACCTGCTGATCGTGACGGGACAAAACGGGCTGTACCAGTACCGCTACGGAGATAACATCGCCGAAAATTCCATGGAACTCCTGAGCAAAATCCCCGTGGAATGAAGTACCTTTTCAGCATTTTTTTCGTGCTACTGCTCGGTCAGCCGGGCAGGGCGCAAGGTAGTGCCGATACGCTAGCTCCGGGCGTGATTTTGAAACTGACGCCCCTGGCGCTCTTCGACCTCGACAACACCATCCAGCTGGGCGCGGAGGTACCTTTTGGTAGCCGCCGTTTCAGTTTTCAGCAGGAGCTGGGCTATGGCCACAACGCCTTCAATTTTTGGCAAAGCGAGCGCGAAGAGTACCCCAACCGCGAAACCTGGCGCTTCCGCTCGCAGCTGCGGCACTACTTCCGGAAGCGTGCGCCACTGGGCGGGTACGTGGCGGTGGAGTACCTTTTGAAGAAAAACAGCCAGCTGGACTGGCGCTCCGTGGGCCGCGACTGCTCCGAGAACGGCGGCTGCGCCTACTTCGAAAACCGGCAGGTACACCTGGTGCGCTACGTCAATGCCTTCCACCTCAAGTTTGGCGGGCAGTGGAAGCTCGGCTCCCGCACCACGCTCGACTTTTACCTGGGCGGTGGCCTCCGTTCCCTGAACGTCAAAAGGTTGGGGATCGACGAGCTAGTGCTCCGTCGCGACTTCCTTCCCATCCGTACCAACACGCCCGGCCGCTACGGCCCCAACCCCAGCGCCTCGCTGGGCATCCACCTGGGGTACCTGCTGGGTGCCGCCCGCCCCAGGCCCGCCAGGTACCTGGAATAGGGGTACTTGAATGGTAGAGGTACTTGTGCCGAAAAATTTATAATTCGCTGATTTTTGGGTACCTTAACGCCAGAAAACAGTCGGGCTTCTTATTTGAAAAATCCCTATTTCAGAAAATCCCTTGAAAAGCAGAAATTGCTACTTGTAACGTTTGATTAACGCATATCCAAACACCCCTTATGACCAAAACAGTAGCCGAGAAAATGGGCATTCGGGAAAATGCCCGCGCCATCTTGTTCAACGCGGCCGAAGCCGTAACGGAGGTTCTGGCGCTGCCCAAGCTGGATTTGCAAAGTAGCCTTCAGGGGTACTTTGACTACATCCATTTCTTTGTGTATACGCAAGCGGAATTTCACGCCTACTTCCCGAAGCTGAAAAAGCATCTGGGTACCGACGGGGTACTTTGGGTATCCTGGCCCAAAGCCGGACAAAAAGGCACTGACCTGAACTTAACGATCGTCATCAAACTGGGCTACGAATACGGCCTGGTAGAAAGCAAATGCCTGAGCGTCGATCAGGTATGGTCGGCTTTGAAATTCACCCACCCGATACCCGGCAAGGTATACAACAACAGCTACGGTACGCTAACTACCTAGCGGTGCGCTCACCAGGTACTTTATCCAAATGAACCCACGACCCGCCATGAGTACCCAACTGGTAGACTACTTTGCGCGCCTCCTGCCCCTGACCGACGCCGAGGCCAAAGCCCTGGCCGAGGAAAGCCACATCGAGACGTTCGCGAAGGGTACTTTGCTGCTGCGGGCTGGGCAGGTGGCGAGGGAGTGCTACTTTGTGCTGCAAGGCTGCGTGCGGCAGTACTACCTTGTGGAGGGCGAAGAGCGTACCACTCAGTTTTTTACCGAAGAGCAATGGGTGGTGTCGCTGAAAAGCTTCGCGCAGCAAGTACCCGCCGACCACTACTTTGTTTGCAACGAAAACACGACGCTGGTGGTAGGTACCGCAGAAAAAGAAAATCAGCTGTACCGACGCTTCCCGAAGTTTGAGACCCTCTCGCGCACGGTCCTGGAACGAAACCTGGCAGAGCAGCAGGAAATGACGGCCAGGTACCTCACCGACACGCCCGAGCAAAGGTACCTGTACCTACTTACATCAAGGCCGGAGCTGCTGCAAAGGGTACCACAGTACCAGCTGGCCAGCTACCTGGGCGTGAAGCCGGAGTCGCTGAGCCGCATCCGGAAAAGGATGGCGCGCCGCCCGCCCGCTACGCCGGTACTTCCCTGACCACCGGCCGGTTAAAACCCCTGAAAATAAGCCATAGACCCAGCGTGAGCTCAAACAACCCGCCCGGTAGCGCCAGCGTGATGCCGTACGGGTAGCCAAAGAGCTCCAGCCCCGCGCCAACGAGCAGCAAAAAGTACCCCCCGCCGCCCCAAACGGCCAGCCAGGGCGGAGCGAGGCGGGATTTGTGCAACACCAGGCAGAAGAAAATACTCCCCAACCCGAGCACGATCATGGCTAGCTGGTAGGCCAGGTAATGTACCTGCACGGCCAAAGTACCCAAGGTATTGAGATAAAGTACCTCGGGCGCGACTACGAGTTGTTGGCTTAAGGTACCCAGCGTCAGCAGGCTCACGATCCCACCGGCCAGCACCACGGCTTCCATCAGCCGGGCCGCCAGGTACCCCAGCGCCAGGCGCGGGTAGTGTGGCCGCAAGATGGGATAAAGTACCACTCCCAGAGCCACCACCGCCCCCGAATTGACCAACATCAGCAGCGCCCCGGCCAGGAGTCGATTTTTGTGATAAACCAGGGTACTTAGGTAGTCGGGCTGCGCCAGCACCGCCTCCACCAGGGCGTTGCCGAAACCGTACGAGAGCAGTGGCACTAGAAAAAGTACTCCAGCGAGCCTGGCCATGTTTTGTTGCGTTTGCATCCTACTGCTGTTAAGATCCGTATTTGTCGTTGTCGGCTCAAAAGTAGGTACCTTGGTAAGGAGAAGTCGTTGACTTGGGTTAAGAAAGTAGTCTATTTTATATTTTGCTAAAGTTATCTTTTAGGATAACTTTGATGAATGGCGAGAACGATTGTATTCCACGGAGACTATTTCATGGACTTTTATAAAGGCCTCGATCCTAAAGTAAAAGCCAAGATCCAATTTGTATTGGAATTGATAAAACAGGTAGACCGCGTGCCGGTCAAGTTTCTTGCTCCTATGGCTGGGTATGATGGTCTGTACGAAGTAAGAATTGAGTATCAATCAAATATCTTTAGAATTTTCTGCTGCTTTGATGAGGGAAGACTCGTTGTACTGTTTAACGGATTCCAGAAGAAGACCCCAAAAACCCCTAAAGAAGAAATTGAAAAGGCCATGCGCCTCAAAAATGAGTACTTTAATTATAAAAAATAAAATCGATGGTTGATTACAGCGGAATTAAAACGTTTGACGAACTCATAGACCGAGAACACGGTAAACTCGGAACGGACAGCCGCAATCATTACGAAGCAAATGCCCAGCTGTTCATCGTGAGTGAAATGTTGAAGGAAGCCCGTAAAGAAGCTAAAATGACCCAACAGCAATTGGCAGAAAAAGCAGGAACCAAAAAGAGCTATATCTCACGAATCGAAAATGCCAGAGGAGATATTCAGCTTTCTACCTTGATCAGGATTTTTGAAAAGGGACTAAATAAGAAAATTGGCCTCACCTTTCTGTAAGAATTGATGTACCCCGGACGGATGTACCCCGGACGGATGTACCCTCGCCAGAAGCACGTAGGTACTTTGAGCGAGGGTACTTTCTATTTGCTTCTGCAAACTCAGGAGGTACATCCGTCCGGGGTACTTGGTCCTTACTACCTCGGCTGGGGTTTTTCGCGCACGGCTTGCAGCAGTTCGGCCAGTTCCTTCACTTTCGCGGGGTTTTCC
Organism: Rhabdobacter roseus; assembly: GCF_014202275.1. Classification (GTDB taxonomy): domain Bacteria; phylum Bacteroidota; class Bacteroidia; order Cytophagales; family Spirosomataceae; genus Rhabdobacter; species Rhabdobacter roseus. The sequence goes on from NZ_JACHGF010000007.1 coordinate 8,277, forward strand.
TGGGCGCGGTTGGTACGCTCCTGGGGTTTGTCGGTGAGGTTGTAGAGCTGCGGCTCGGGGTCGTTGCCGAGCTCGATGCGCACATTAGGCTCAAACTTAATTCCGTTACTGGGCGAAATGTACTTCCAGTTTCCCTGCACGATCGCCATCGCGCCCCCGTGCTCCACCACGTAGCTGCGGCCCTGCCGCGACTTGCCCAGCCAGGTATCGATCATGTTCCGGCTGTCGGGTACTTCTTGGGCTTCCAGTTTTTGCCCCGTCAGGGCTGCCAGCGAAGCCGCCCAGTCGATCTGGCTCACCAGCGCCTCCGACACCCCCGGTTTGATTTGCCCCGGCCAGCAGGCGAGGGTCGGTACGCGCGTACCAGCCTCGAAAGCGCTGTACTTGCCCCCGCGCAAAGTACCCGCGGGCTTGTGACTGCCGAGCCGCTCCACGGCCTGGTCGTGGTAGCCGTCGTCGACCACGGGGCCGTTGTCGCTACTAAACAAAATCAGCGTGTTGTTGGTGAGTCCGAGTTCGTCCAGCTTCCTGGTGATTTCGCCCACGCAGTAGTCCAGCTGCAAGATCACGTCGCCGCGGGGACCCAAACCGCTCTTGCCCGCAAAGCGCGAATGCGGTACGCGGGGTACGTGGATGTCGTGGGTAGAGAAGTACAGAAAGAACGGTTGGGCACGGTTGGTCTCCATAAAGGCCTTGGCTTTGGTGGTGATGACGTCGGCCATGTCTTCGTCGATCCAGCGGGCTTGTTTTCCGCCCGTCATGTACCCGATCCGGCTGATGCCGTTGACGATGGTCATGTCGTGCCCATGCGAGGGTTTCATTTTCAGCAGCTCGGGATTTTCCCGTCCGGTAGGTTCGTTCCCAATTTTTTCCTTAAAACTCACCTGAATCGGGTCGGTTGGGTCCAGGTGCACCACGCGGTGGTTTTCTACGTAAACGCAAGGTACCCGGTCGCCGGTGGCGGGGATCAGGAAGGAGTAGTTGAAGCCAATCTCCAGCGGACCGGGCTTCACGTCGGCGTTCCAGTCGGCGCCGGTTTGCGGTCCCAGGCCCAGGTGCCACTTACCCACCACGCCGGTGGTGTAGCCCGCGCGCTGCAGAATAGACGGCAGCGTGGTGTAGTGCGTAGGGATAATAAGGGTGGCGTCGCCGGTAGCGATGCCCGTGCCTTTGCGCCGCCAGGGGTACTCGCCCGTCATGAGGGCGTAGCGTGAGGGCGTGCAGGTAGACGACACGGCGTGGGCGTTGGTGAAGCGAAGGCCGCGCTGCGCCAGTCGGTCGATGTTCGGCGTTTTGAATTGGCTGGCCCCGTAGCAGCTCAGATCGCCGTAGCCCAGGTCGTCCACGTAGATCAGCACGATGTTGGGCTTGGAAGCGGCGGGCTCGGCGGCGGAGGTACTTGGCGGACGTTTGATAAATCCGGCTACGCCCAGCAAGAGTAATAAAACGGGAAGTACCTGGCTGTATTTTTTCATGCGAATGGGGTAAGGGTAGTTTATAATTTATAAAGGCAAAGTCCAGGGCCTGGTACCCTAACGAAAAAGAAACTTTCGGACCTCGCAAGAAGAAAAGAGAATTCCTGGTTCTCCCCTCAGACGCGCTAAGGGGTTCTTTTTACTTACGAAAATGACTATTTTTTTCACCTTTTCGATTCCGCAAGTCAGTAGAAGCCCTTGTTCGTGGCCTTAGTACAAAAAATTCGTATTCGCACATCAATTCCAACCATTAAGGTACCTGGGTACTTTGAAAAACTCCTATGAAAAAAATCCTCTACACCCTGCTGGCCTGTACACTACTCGTGGTATCCTGTACTCGCTCCGAGCTCGAAGAGCCTTTGGAAAATAACTGGGGCTGCATCGAAAGAATCCGCATTTCAGTGACTGACCACAGCATCGACCCCGCTGCCGTCCGGGTGGCCAATGCCCTTTTGGCCGCCAACAACATTGATCATAGTAACCTCCGTTACTACCAGTTTTTGGATGATTCGGTCCAGACCTACTACCCTCCCTACGCCAAATTTGACAACAAGATTGTCAAAGCAGAACAGTACCTAAATGGACTATGAAACTTTACAGGGCAGATCATTTATGGATTTTATAACGGCGAATTCCACTATAAAAGCGGCAAAATCTCCAACGGTACCAGTCTGGATACCATCCCTAGTCAAAATCTAGGTCAGTTGCGCAGCTTATTTTTAGGACACATGCAGGAATTCGCTCGCTTTGGCTCGTTTACCCCAACTGAAGATTTCTGTTTAAAAGCAGAGTTTGGGTACTATAATCGGAATGCCGGGGTTGGCAATGCGGAGGAGCAACTGGTAAAGGCGTGGCGCGTTACGCCAAAAGAACACGACTACCCATACGCCTTCTACAATGATCATGACGGCACATTGCTTTCCTACGACGACGGCATACGGACTATCCGATAAAGCAGCAAACGCTTTTTTTAATTTCCAGAGGACCACAAACTTTTAGTGTCTTGCCGGGTTGAAGCTAAGGCCAAGGTTCATAATATACGGGCCTGGCTTTTACCAAAACCAACAAAAGGCATGGGCCTGAATCCTGAAGTACGTCCTGAAAATCAGAAAAATAGTGCTGCTTCCGAAAAAAAACTGATTGTACTGGCCGGAGCAACCGGCGATCTCGGCCTGCGCATTGCCAAGTACCTCCGGCAGCGGGGAGCCCACGTGAGGGCGCTGGTACGGCGGGGAAGTACCAGCCCGGAAGTAGCCTCCTTGCGCGCGCAGGGCGCTTCGCTCGTGGAGGTAGACTATACCAGCCTGGCCGAGCTGACCCAAGCCTGCGCGGGGGCCTCCTGCGTGGTTTCGGCTTTGTCGGGCCTGCGGGAGGTCATTGTTGAAGCCCAAACCCGGCTGCTCCAGGCGGCCGTGGAGGCTGGGGTCCCGCGCTTTATTCCTTCCGACTACTGCATCGACTTCACCAAGCTCCCCTACGGGAGCAACCGGAACCTTGACCTGCGGCGGGAGTTCAGCGAGCGCCTGGACCAGGCTCCCATCCAAGCTACCTCCATTCTAAACGGCATGTTCTCGGACTTACTGACCGGACAGGCCCCGGTGGTACTTTCTGGACTCAAACGCGTGGTCTACTGGGGCGACGCCGACCAGCCCCTTGACTTCACGACCACCGACAATACCGCCGAATACACCGCGGCGGCGGCCCTCGACGCCTCCACGCCCCGCTACCTCCGTATAGCCGGGGACGTGCTGAGTAGCCACGGATTGAAAAGGGCCGCCAGCGAAGCATCGGGAGAAAAGTTTCGCCTTTTTCGGGCGGGGGGCCTGGGTACTTTGGCCTTTATGATCAAGGTTACCCGAGCCCTGTCGCCTAACAATGACGAGGTATTTCCTCCCTGGCAGGGCATGCAGTACCTGCACAACATGCTGAGCGGACTACCCAAGTTACAGCCGCTGGACAACGACCGTTACGAGCACCTACGCTGGACATCGGTGCGGGAAGTGCTGGCCACGGGCCAAGTACCCGACGCAAAGAAGTAGCCCCGAGCAAAAGCTAGACATGGCTTGCTTTGGAACCAAATTATTCCCGAATCCCAAGAAGGCACTCCCTAAGCTACTCAAGGGGCTTTTTCTCCCTCCGTCAAGTACCTAGGCGATGCAGTGGCACGGATATTTGGAGAAGTAAGCTATCGTTTAAACTGCCCCGGAAATATACTGCTTGCTATCAGGTAAAGTGCAGAAAATAAGGTACTTTTAAGGTACCCCCAGCTACGTAGGTAGTTTACTTTTCTATTCAAGCCTGGGCTATAAAACTACCCGATGGCGGTAAGCGCATTCGACATTTTAACTAAATATCCATGAACAAGAATGGACCCATCATAATAATCGAAGATGATCTTGAAGATCAGGAGTTTCTGGAAGAGGTTTTTCAAAAATTAGCCTATCCCAACGAACTTATTTTTTTCACGGATGGGCTGAAAGCCCTCGAATTTTTGAATAAGGAGGAGGTGAATCCCTTTCTTATTCTTTCGGATATAAACATGCCCAAACTGGACGGCTTTGCGCTTAGGGATAAGCTAAAAACCGATGCCGCTTTGACAATAAAGTGCATTCCGTACCTCTTCTTTTCAACAGCCTTGAATCAGAAGGCCGTCATTCAGGCATACAGCGCGTCGGTACAAGGCTTTTTTGTCAAGCAGTCTTCCTTATCGGAATTAGAAAAAACGATTTCGGCTATTATGGAATATTGGAAACGCTGCGCTGCTCCCAATAATTTTTAAGCTAACTCATTTCAGGTTGCCTGGCTAGCCTGAAATGTTGGGTTTTCCCGCCAATAAAAAGCACAAAACCTGCCGAATCGTACAGGTACAGAGGAAAATCCACTCAACTACCTTGGGAGAGGCCTACCCGGCAAATTTTAGCTCTACATTTGCTACAACTGAAGATCCTCGTAAGTACCTTTGCACGTTGTGGGGTCTGACCTAAGATGGAATACGGCGAAAGGCGATCGTCCTTCGTTGCCAGGAAAACACCTTGAAATTGTTTTGAGGCTCTTAGACTGCTTTGCCCGGATACAAGCATCCTTGTTAGTAACTCATTGTTGAAATTTGGGCAAAAACTCAGCACTTAATTTACTGTACTCGGAGCTAGTTGTGGCTTAATTTCCCTACAATGCTGCTTCAGGGTGGGTTACTTTGTTAAAAGTACCCCAAAACGAAACGGCCCGCTTCTCGGGATAATCATGGCACGAATATTTATCATCAAGGCTCATAGACCGAATTCAACGTCCTCGTTTGAGTACGTAGATAAAGTATTTCTTCCAAAGTATATGATGAAATACTTATTCACTCCATTCGGATCTCTACAGATTCATTTTTGAATCCCATACCAATATTCCACAACCTACTTCCACTGTATCTGGATTTGACAGTATCAAATCTAGTGACCAGCTTTATAAGCTAAATCCCTAAGTAAACGTAGATGAATAGTTAAAAATGTAAACCCAAAATACAATGAATAAAAACGGCCCTATTATAATCATTGAAGATGATGCGGACGACCAGGAAATATTAGAAGAAGTGTTCCGTAAATTAGCCTATCCGAATGAAATAATTTTCTTTTTTGACGGGCAAAAGGCTCTTGATTTTTTAAACCGGGAAGACGTCGTCCCCTTTCTTATTCTTTCGGATATTAACATGCCTAAGCTGGACGGATTTGCGCTCAGGGATAAGCTAAAAACCGACGCCGAGCTTTCCATCAAATGCATTCCGTACTTGTTTTTTTCTACGGCATTGAGCCAACAGGCGGTCATCCAGGCGTATAGTGCGTCGGTACAAGGTTTTTTTGTCAAACAATCCACCATGGCCGAGTTAGAGAAAACGATCTCTGTCATTATGGAATACTGGAAACGTTGCGCCGCGCCTAATAATTTTTGAGTGGGTTCCCGCCAAAAGGATGGGGCGTGGGGTAGTCTTTTTAGTCAACAACCAATACCTTCGTGGCAAATCTCCGGTCGACCCGGCAAGATTTACTGCGAAGGTATTGGTCTATTAATTGCTCTGTTTTGTTACGCCATGATCTATTCCGAAACGTACCGCATCCGCAACTACGAAACCGACCCCGAAGGCAGGCTTTGGCTTAGCGCGCTGGCTAACCTCCTGCAGGACGCCGCCGACTGCCATGCTAACCAGCTCGGCGTTGGGCGCCCTGAGCTCCTCGCCTGGGATCTGGCGTGGGTACTTCATCGCCTGGTACTTTCGGTCAATCGCTGGCCCAGACTAGGCGAATCCATTACGCTGGAAACCAACCCTTCGGGCGAGGAACGGGTGTACATCTACCGGGATTTTCGCGGCTACGATAGCGCCGGCAAACTACTGTTTACGGCTACCTCTACCTGGCTGGTTTTAAATTTAAGTACCCGGCGGCTCACTACCCCCGCACCGGAAATCAAACGACTGTTTGAGCCCTATCGACACCTGGAGCACCTCCCCAGGCCCAGTGGCAAATTTCCGGCCGCGCCAGGTACCTGGACCTACCAAACGACACTCCAACCCCGGCACAACGAAATCGACGCCAACCTGCACGTCAACAATGGGGTGTACTTTCAGTGGCTGCTGGAGTCGCTGCCGTTTGATTTCCTGGCCACGCACCACTGCCATCATGTCGACCTGGTATTCAAAGCCGAAGGGCAGCGCGGCGAAACGGTGCAGGTACTTAGCGGGCCCGTTGGCCCCAACCGGTTCGTGCACCGGGTACTCAACCCCCAACAAGCCGAGCTGGTGGTGGCCCTAAGTACCTGGTCGGGGCCGGAGGCTTCCTAGGCAGAATGTAATTTCTATTTTCTGTTTGCCGCGGGAGTGCTTATCTTTGCCAAACTTTCTCTTCCAATCGCAATGACACAACTTTCGGTTCGGCACCTGCTTGGCATCAAAAACCTTACTGAGAACGACATTCATACCATTCTTGATACCGCCAACCAGTTCAAAGAAGTCATCAACCGCCCGATCAAGAAAGTACCTTCCCTGCGTGACATCACCATTGCCAACGTATTTTTTGAAAATTCTACCCGCACCCGTCTCTCGTTCGAACTGGCCGAAAAGCGGCTCTCGGCCGACGTGGTAAATTTCTCCGCCTCGGGTAGTTCGGTCAAAAAAGGCGAAACCCTGCTCGACACGGTGAATAATATCCTGGCCATGAAGGTAGACATGATCGTGATGCGCCACAGCAGTCCCGGTGCGCCGCACTACCTATCGAGCCGGATTCCGGCCAACGTCGTCAACGCCGGGGACGGTACCCACGAACATCCTACTCAAGCCCTGCTGGACGCCTTCTCGATGCGGGAGAAGCTAGGTACCTTGGTGGGTAAGAAAGTGGCCATCATCGGCGACATCCTGCATTCGCGGGTGGCGCTGTCTAATATTTTTTGTCTGCAAAAGCTCGGGGCCGAAGTGATGGTTTGCGGGCCCACGACGCTCATCCCGAAGTACATCGGCGAGCTGGGCGTGAAAATAGGGCATAACGTGCGCGAAGCCCTGCAGTGGTGCGACGTCGCCAACGTGCTGCGCATCCAGCTGGAGCGCCAGCAGATCAAGTACTTCCCCTCGCTGCGCGAGTACGCACTTTACTTCGGCATCAACCGGCAAATGCTCGATGAGCTCGACCGCGAAATTGTACTCATGCACCCCGGCCCCATCAACCGGGGCGTAGAGCTCTCTTCCGACGCCGCCGATTCGCAGCATTCCATTATACTCAATCAGGTTGAAAACGGTGTGGCCGTCCGGATGGCGGTACTGTACCTGCTGGCCCAGCAGTAGCCGCTTCAGCAGCGTGGCCAGGGTACTTTAAGAGGTACCTCCCCTCTCGCGGCGCGAGTCGTTCAGTAGTTTTTTCGGGGAAGGTACTTTCCTTTGAAAACCTGACCTCTTCCCTGGCCCTCGATGCGCTCCTACCTTTACACCCTTTCCATCATTGCGGCGGCTACCTTCGCCATGTTTTTCCCCGGCCTGTTTACCCGCTGGGGTGATTTTGAGCTAAAAACCCTCATCGTGCCCCTGCTACAAATCATCATGTTCGGGATGGGTACCACCATGGGGCTCAAAGATTTTGAAGGAGTAATTAAATCTCCGCGTACCGTCGGCATTGGCCTTTTGTGCCAGTTTACCATCATGCCGGTGGTGGGTTTCACGTTGGCAAGTACCTTTAGTTTTCCGCCCGAGATCGCGGCCGGGGTGATTCTGGTGGGTAGCTCGCCGAGCGGCCTGGCCTCCAACGTCATGTCCTACATTGCCAAGGCCAACGTGGCGCTCTCGCTCACCATCACCGCCGTGGCTACTCTACTCGCGCCCCTGCTCACCCCGCTGCTCATGAAGCTCCTGGCCGGTACCATGGTGGAAGTGCAGTTTCTGAAAATGATGTTCGATATCGTTAAGCTCATTATTTTACCCATCGGTCTGGGGTTGTTTGTCAACTACCTGTTTCGGAAGCAGTCCGTCTGGCTCAACCGCTACATGCCGTTGCTTTCCATGGCGGGCATTGCATTCATCATCTGCATCATTACCGCCGCCGGGCGCGACAGCCTCCTCACCATCGGGCTGGCGCTGGTAGCCTGTACGCTTATTCATAACTTACTGGGGTACGTACTGGGGTACTTCTCGGCCCGCTTGTTGCGGCTGCCGGAGCAAGACTGCCGCACCATTGCCCTGGAGGTAGGTTTACAAAACGGCGGCCTGGCTTCGGGAATCGCCCTGCAAATGGGCAAAGTAGCCACCGTGGGCCTGGCTCCCGCGCTTTTTGGCCCTATCATGAATATTACGGGCTCGTTGCTGGCGAGTTGGTGGGCCAAGAAAAAAGTACCCGAAACAGAAAATAGGGCGGTGGTCTAAAACAGACGGGCGGGCTGGTAGTTATGGATGTAGCGCTCTATTTCACTTTTAGCTGATTGAACCCACGCTTATGCCACCAACCAACCGCCTCGCACTCATCACCGGACCTACCTCCGGAATTGGAAAAATAACGGCCATTGAATTGGCCAAACGCAACTTCGATCTTATCCTTGTTGCGCGTAATCCGCAAAAAGTAGCCGAGCTTCAGCGGGAATTGGGCAACCACGTGCAAACGGACTTCGTCGAATGTGACCTCGCACGGCTAAGCTCTGTACGCGAGGCAGTAGCGAAAATAAAAGCGCGCTACTCCAAGCTGGACGTTCTCATCAACAATGCGGGACTCATGATGGACCACCTGGAAATTAGCCCCGATGGCGTCGAAATGACCTTTGCCACCAATCACCTCGGGCCGTTTTTGCTCACGACGGAGCTGCTGGATCTGCTCAAGGCGGGCGATCAGGCCCGCATCGTTCACGTTTCGTCGGAGGCCCACCGCTTTGGTACGTTTCGTATTGACCAGCTGGCCCAGCCCGCTACATTTTCGAGCTGGGGTACCTATGGCAATTCCAAGCTAGCCAATATCTTGTTTTCCAATGCTTTGGCCGAGCGGCTTCAACCCTTTGGCATTACCTCCAACGCCCTCCACCCCGGCGGCGTGGCCACTAACTTCGCCGGCCAGTCTACGGGGCTTGTGAACTTAACCATGAAGCTAATCCGGCCCTTTTTCAAAACGCCCGAAGAAGGTGCGCAGATGACGATCTACCTCGCGTCCTCGCCCGAGGTAGAGGGAGTGACCGGGAAGTACTTCAGCGATCTAAAGCAGAAAAAGCCTCATAAAGATGCTCAGAGTAGTTTTTTGGCTAATAAGCTGTGGGCGTTGAGCGAAGAACTTACGCGCAACTAAAAACATACATCAGCGATGCGGAAAGTACCAGCAGCAGCGACAGAATCACGAGTGTGATCAAGAGGTACTTTTTCCTGCGTTGGGTAGCTTTGTGGCTTTCGTAGGCCTGCTCTACGTAGTTACGTAGTTTTTCTCTTTCCTGGTCATTGCTCATGCCGCACTTTTTACGATTCAATCTGTCTTACCATCCCTGCCTTAGGTACATAACCAGTACCCGCCTGTTCTCCTAGTACTTAATTTTGTGAGTATATAGCGACCAGCAACTCCTTAAAAATAACGTATATCTACCTCATTTTTAAGCATGATGCCAAAATTAACAAAACTTCTTTTTTAAATTCTACCGCACCTAAAGTACCCTGCTCTCGCCGAGAAAGTGTGGTTGCTATGAGCTAGGACGTCATGCTGCCAAAAGGGTCACGGGCTCTATCAAAACCCTTTTTTTTGGGGTACTTAGGTACTTTAAGCAGGCTCCAGCGCCTGGGCCAGGTCAGCGATCAGGTCCTCGGCGTGCTCCAGCCCTACCGACACCCGAAGCAAGTTAGGCGGAGACTGGGAGGTAGGTCCTTCGGCAGAAGCCCGGTGCTCGATGAGGCTCTCCACGCCGCCCAGGCTGGTGGCTCGGGCAAACAAACGCAGGCGTCCCGCCAAGCGAAGTGCTTCCACCGCACCACCCGCTACCCGTACCGACAGCATGCCACCGGGCAGCTCCATCTGTCGGCGCGCCACGGCGTAGCCCGGATCAGACGGCAAGCCGGGATAATGTACCCGCTCTATGGCCGGGTGAGCAGCCAGAAACTCGGCCAGCTGCTGGGCATTGGCCGACTGCTGCCGCACGCGCACCGCCAGGGTTTTGATACCCCGCGAAATCATCCAGCTGTCGAAAGGAGAAGGTACCGCCCCGCCCAGGGTCTGGACCATTCGGGCCCGTTGGGCCAGCGGACCGTCTTCGCGGAAGACCAGCGCCCCGCCCAGTACGTCACTGTGGCCGCCCAGGTACTTGGTGGTGGAGTGCATCACCACGTCACAGCCCAGCAGCAGCGGGCGTTGCAAAATGGGCGTTGCCCAGGTGTTGTCGCATACCGTAAGTACGCCCCGCTCCCGGCACAGCCGGGCCACCACTTCGAGGTCCGCTACCTTGAGCAGGGGATTGGAGGGCGTCTCCAGCCAAACCACTTTTGTCTCGGGACGGATGGCCTGGCTGATCGCCTCGGCCTGGCTGGTATCTACCCGCGAAAAGTGCAGGCCCCAGCGGCTAAACAAATCCTGCAACAGCAGCGGCGTGCCGTAGTAGGCGTCATCCGGTACGATGACGTGGTCGCCGGGTTGTAAGCATTGAAAAACCGTCATGGTGGCCGCCTGTCCCGACGAAAAAGCCAGCGCCAGTGCCCCACCCTCCAGGGTAGCCAGGGCCGACTCGAGCTGCTGGCGGTTGGGATTATGGGCTCGGGTGTACAGAAAGCCGTGCGGCAGCTCGTATTCCTCGTTTCGCTCGAAGGTAGTGGAAAGGTAGAGCGGTGCCACTACTGACGCGGCATTGGTGTCGGTAAAGCGGGTACTTTGGATAGCGATGGTTTCGGGACGCATAAAGAGCGGACGTTGCGGCAAGTTTTTAAGGATCAAACAACAATATATCGTTTTTAGTCATCGGGAAAAGTTAGAGGTACCTTTCGGCCCGATTTTCATTTTTAAAAACAATTTTTTCTACATTTTACCATACCCATGAAACAATCAGGAACTTTAGCGCGTTAGTATGCCTGCATACCATAAAAATAGAGAAAAATGAGACCTGACAACTACCAGACCACATGATGTACGAAACCCTCCTTCTTACCCTCGACGAGCACGTGGCCTACCTTCGCTTCAACCGGCCCGATAAGGCCAATGCCCTGAATCAAACCTCATGGGATGAGCTAAAAAGGGCCTTCGAAGCGCTTGACGAAAACGACGAAGTGAGGGTAGTGGTTTTGGCTGGTGAGGGCAAGCACTTTTGCGCGGGCATTGACCTCGAATTGCTGATGACCCTGTCACACACGCCAGGTACCTGCGAAGGCCGCACGCGCGAGCAGCTCCGCCGCCAGATCCTGAACCTGCAGGCCCCGATCAATGCCATTGAGCAGTGCAGCAAACCGGTGGTTGCGGCCATACATGGGGGCTGCATCGGGGCCGGGCTGGACATCGTGAGTGCTTGCGATATGCGCTACGCTACTACCGAAGCTTACTTCAGCATTCGGGAAATAGACATGGGTATGGTGGCGGACTTAGGTACTTTGCAGCGCTTACCGCGTATCCTTTCGCAGGGGATCGTTCGGGAGTTGGCCTATACGGGCCGGTCCGTTTACGGGCCCGAAGCCGAGCGGATCGGGCTCGTCAATGGTACCTTTGAAGAAAGTACCCTGCTGCACGAAGGCGTCCGTACCCTGGCTCGGACCATAGCGGCCAAGTCGCCGCTGGCCATCCGGGGTACCAAGCATATTCTTAACCACAGCCGGGATCACTCCGTAGCCGACGGCCTGGCCTACATGGCTACCTGGAACGCCGCCATGTTGCTTTCTGACGATTTAAAAGAGGCTTTTCAGGCCAAATTACAAAAGCGTACCCCCATCTATCCGTAATCCATTTTCTTAACCTAACTTCCGGGGGAGCAAGTACTGATCTTCAGCTGCTCCCCCCTTCTTTTTTACGGTTGCCAAAGTACCCCAGCGGAAGTAGCTACACTTCCCGCCCGGGCGGGACCAGGGAAGGAATTCGTGGCAAATCCACCACAGATCCGACGGAAATGGCTAACTTGCCGCTTCGTTAGCCTTCCGTAAGCATACGGCCTCGGCGGGGGTACCTTGCATCGCCTCTGGGAGAAAAAGGCTTACCAAGTACCTCATGCCCTATGCCTTTGGTCCTGGCCCATTGCCAATGCGTAATATTTCTGTTTGTTTTTTGGGTAAAAATGCCACTTACGTCGTTAGTAGTAGTATAAGCAGAACTTTACAAAAACGTATGAAGACACATGTTTGGATGTATGGGTGTTTGGTAGCATCGCTGCTGCTGATAGGCTGTTCGAGCTCCCGCACCCCTCCGCGCCTTTCGGAATCACCCAGCCAGTCGGCCAGCATCCCCAATGCCCCCAATGAAGATCTCTCGTTGGTGGGAGTTCGGAGTAAATTCCTCGAAAAAGATTCTACTCAAGTCAGGATTTTTATGTACGTGGACGCCCGGAAAGGGAAACGCCCCGTCACGATCGAAGAATTCATATCCCTCTTTACGCTCAATTACGTCATTTACTCCGACTACGGTACCCGCGACCGGCTCGGCTACGGCAACGTACCGCTTAACGCCAGCAACGTGTCAAAAAGTGAAAACCAAATTCTGGTCGAATTTGACATCAAAAAACCAGACCGCGACTACGGCGTCATGCTGAGTGAAATCAGCCAAACGGGTACCCTCAAGAAAGTATTAAACGACCTGCCCATTCGCTTTCGGGAGCTGCGGGCCAGCGATCGGTACGGCCTGTTTGAAGCCACCGGTAAAGAACCCCTGCAGCACCATTTTGTAACCCAGGGCGAATCCGTCCAGATCAAGAACCTAGCGGGCCAGTCGGACCAGCTCTATGTGTACTACTACCGGCACAGCTTCGAGCCCGCCGGATCACCCATGAACACGGTGCCCCGTACGGTATCCAAGTCGCTGCAAGTAGACAGCCTGTTTACGATCCGGACCAGTGAGCCCGTGCAGTTTGAGCGGGAAGGGCTCTACTACATGCTGGCCGACACCACCAAAGCCGAAGGCCTAAGCCTGCTGGTGGTAAACGAAAGGTACCCCAAAATGACCTACCCTGAGCAGTTGCTCGGGCCTCTGCTGTACATGAGTACCAACCAGGAAATCACCGAACTCCAGAACGCCCGCGACTTCAAAAAGGCACTCGATAAATATTGGCTCTCGCTCATGAACGGCAACCCCGACCTGGCCCGCCAGGTGATCCGTACCTACTACCAGCGGGTAGAGGAAGCCAACCGACTCTTTACCACCTACAAAGAAGGCTGGAAAACCGACAAGGGCATGATCTACATCATCCAGGGCCCTCCTGACCGCGTCCAGCGCGGCAAAGACAAGGAGGTTTGGGTGTACGACCAGCGCGCCAATGCCAATAATGTCAATTTTACTTTCAATCGAAGAACCAATCAATTTGTGGACGATCATTACGAGCTGGTGCGCTATGTAGAGTACCAGCCGGTGTGGTATCCCATCGTAGAAGCATGGAGAAACGGCGCTATCCGCTAAGAAAACCCGCCCCCCGCCCAACCGCCGACATGGTGTTTGGGACGCAGTCGGTCATGGAAACCCTTCGCTCCGGCAAGGAAATAGAACGGCTGCTGATCCAGCGGGAGCTGGGCATGAACGAAATTCAGAAACTAGCCGCCGAACTACAGGTACCCTACCAACGGGTACCTCTGGAAAAGCTCAACCGCGTGACGCGCAAGAACCACCAGGGGGTGATCTGCTTCGTTTCGCCGATCCGGTACGTACCCCTGCACAACGTCCTCACGCAGGTATACGAAGACGGCCAGGTACCTTTCTTCCTGCTTCTGGACCGCATCACGGACGTCCGGAACTTCGGGGCCATCTGCCGAACCGCCGAGAGCGCCGGGGTACAGGGGGTGATTGTACCTACCCGCGGCGGCGCTCAGATCAACGCCGACGCCATGAAAACCTCCTCGGGTGCCCTGAACTACCTGCCCGTATGCCGCGAGCCCAGTTTGCTGGAGTCGGTCAGGTACCTGCGCGACAGCGGCCTGCAGGTAGTGGCCTGTACCGAAAAATCATCCGTACCGCTGTATGACGTCGATTTTACGGTACCTACGGTGATTATCATGGGTTCCGAAGAAGACGGCATTTCCCCCGAGCTGCTGGACCTCGCCGACCACCGGGCGCGCATTCCTCTGGCGGGGCAGGTCGATTCCTTGAATGTATCAGCCGCTGCGGCCATTGTGCTGTACGAGTCGGTCAGGCAGCGATTTCCTGCTTGATTTTCGCCCATAAGGTACTTTAAAAAAGAAAAAGCCGAGGAAAATCTCCTCGGCTTTTTGGTACAACCTAACCTCATAATCTATGTGTAAGAATACTGTATTCTATTTTTTCATGGCTTCACAAAAGTAGGGTACCCAGGGCGTCTATTTTAGCGCCAAATCCCCCGTTTTTTTTCGTAAGGTATTTTTTTAAATATACTCCAAAACTACGTAAGAGCCTATACGTAGTTCTACGCATTTTAGCAAGCGGCTTAGCCGTCAAGAGAACTACAACTACCTCATTTACAATCGATTAACTTTATCACAAGCTTTCATCTTAAGCGCGTCATTTGCCATTACTTTGTTTTCCTAGTAACTTGGTGTCGCTTACGGTGAAGCATTTCGATTATCTAAAACCCTTTTTTACTTAACAACTCCAATAACCATGGTTGAAGCATCAAAATTTCAAGGTACTGAAGGTACTTTTATCACTTCCGAAGAAGCGGCAAAACGCACGAAAAAATTTCACGAAAAGAAAAAGGAAGCAGGCTCAAAACCTCAATCGTACGTGGAGGCACAGTTCTTTGGCAAAAAGAACATCATGAAGCTACTGGATAAATTTGGTGATGAGTGCGCTGGTCTGCGCATTTACTACACCTGTGATCCCGGTAAGAAAGACATGGAAGACGGGCTGTTGATTGTACCCGTCAATGCCGAAGGCAAGGACCTAACCTCCAGTCGGCTCGGCCTTAAAGATATGCCCGCTGACCGGGAAGAAGTACTGGCAGACGGGCCCATTTGTCCCAGAAACTGCAATCCTTAAATCGTAGTTCGGAAAGCCGATGATTGAAAACTATATCCTTTTCTTCCAGCGCAGCCCTTTATCAAGCCTATCCGTATTCGTTACGCTTATTCCGCTTACTATTTTATGGCTGCGAAAAGCATATAGCAACGAGGCTTTCCGATTACTTTTTGTCTATTTGATCGTCAAATTGGTGATTGATCTGACGATGTTTCATTTCGCTTCCCGGAGCCAGAATACCATCCTGTACTACAATCTGAATATTATTCTGAGGTACTTGCTGCTGAGTGGTATGCTGTTCTATTCCTTTCAGAGCGAAATATTTAAAAAGCCCTTGATGATTGTGGGCGGGTTATTTGTGTTCTTTTCTGTTTGGGATATTCTGCACGTCAATCCCGTGTTGAGCGATCTCCACAACCACGCCATGGTACTTTATGCCAATACGCTCGAAAGTGTATTGATGATATTCTGGATTCTGATGTACTTTTACGAAACGGTACAATCCATGCGGACGGCAAATATTCTTACTTTTCCTTTTTTTTGGATCTGTTCCGGCCTATTATTGTACTACTCAGCCAACGTATTTGTGGCACCCGTGATGCACTATGCTAATAAATGGGAAGGGCGCTTTGAACTCGGTTTTTTATACCAGGTACCCGACCTCTTTGAAATAATTTGTATGCTGTTCGTTAGTCTTGGGGCCTGGTTCTTTTCATTACACGAGCATGGTCAATACTGAGAATATACAATGGGCGATATTCATCGCCATGCTGGCCATGCTCATGATGGCTGTCTTTGTGATAGCGTTTGTGATTTATTACCAGAAAAAACAGCTCGAACAAGAAAAAAAACTACGGGAAATTGAAAAAAACTACCAGCGCATGCTCCTCGAAACGGCCCTCGACTCGGAGGAGTCCGAAAGGCGCCGCATTGCGCAGGATCTGCACGACGACATAGGTACCATGCTTTCGCTGACTAAGCTGAGCCTCAATCAGCTAAGCAAAATTATGAACAAAGAAGAAAGCCGCACCGAATTCACCTTCAACAAGGTGCAGTCACTGGTAGAAGAGACCATCCTGCACGTGCGGCGCATCACCCGTGACCTGGTACCTACTACGCTGGAGCAATTTGGCCTGGCCGCCGCCATCGAGGATTTTGTGCGGAAGCTGGGAGAAAACAACACCCTCTCGGTACAGTTTCATTGCCAGCCCGACGCCATTCCTCGCCAATCCCAAAAAGTAGAGCTAACCCTGTACCGGATCATGCAGGAGCTGGTCAATAACGCCATCAAACACTCCCAGGGAAACGAAATCGAGATTGAACTGCTCGCCGACAAAGACAAAATTCAGCTACTGGTTTCGGACAACGGCCGGGGCTTTGACCTGCGTGCCGTGCGCGAAAGCAAGCGCGCCGGCCTGGGGCTGCGCAGTATCGAAAGCCGGTTGAGCGTGGTGGACGGCGTGATGCAATACCATACGCTCAGCGTACCGGGCTGCCGGGCGGGCATTCAGGTACCCATCGAAAGGAACCGGGGAAAAAAGCCCGAACCGCTGCACCCCTTCCGGCGGGAGCGCTCGCGGGTTCAGGATTTTCCGTCCTAAGTACCTTAGCGGGTCTTTCTTTAAAATTCTCTCCGGGGTACACGCGATTTTCTAAGCCTGGCTTGCTTACCTTTATGTGAATTTCCTGACTCTTCCTATGCCTACTCTTAAATTAGCCATCGCCGACGACCACGAACTATTTCGTAAAGGGTTCATTTCCATGCTCAGCAACGTACCTGATTTTGAGTTCGTGCTCGAAGCCGCCAACGGCCAGGAGCTGCTGGATAAAATGCCCGGCCACCAACCGGACATCGTCCTCATGGACCTGCAGATGCCCGTCATGGACGGGATGCAGGCCACGGAGGTACTTTTTGAGCAGTACCCCACCATCAAGGTGATTGTGGTGTCGATGTACGACGAAGACCGCTTCATCATTCATATGCTCGAAAAAGGCGTACACGGGTACCTGCTGAAAGATACCACGCCCGACGAAGTGGAAAAGGCCATCCGGCGCGTGGCCGACGAGGGATTCTACTACAGCGACTTCGTCTCACGCGTGATGCACCGCAAAATGGTTAACCGCCTGCCGGCCAACAAGCACCCCTTTTTCCCTAACGCCACCAACGTGGGGCTCTCCAACCGCGAGCAGGAGGTACTTCAGCTGCTCTGCGACGGCCTCTCTACCAGCGAGATCAGCGACAAGCTCTTCATCAGCTCCCGTACCGTAGAAGGCCATAGGCTGCGGATTCTGGAAAAAACCGGCACCAAAAACACCGCCGCCGCCGTGGCCTACGCCTATAAGAATCATTTGATTTAATAAATACTCTTAAAAGTACCTTCCCGCTAGTCCAGGTTTGGTATCTTAAACGGTTCAAGAGCATCCAAAGGGGTACTTTTTACGTATCTGAAATCAAGGTCGGGGCCCGCCGGTGACTATTTCCCGACAGCACAACATGAAGCATATCGTTATTTTGGGCAATGGCATCGGCGGTATCACTACGGCCCGCCACGTCCGTAAGCTCAGTCAGCACCGCATCACCGTCGTTTCGGGCGAAACCGAGCATTTTTTCTCGCGCACCGCCCTCATGTACCTCTACATGGGCCACATGAAGTACGAGCACATCAAGCCCTACGAGGATTTTTTCTGGGCCAAAAACCGCATCGAGCTCCGGCAAGCCTGGGTAAAGAGCATTGATTTTGAGAAGAAAGAACTCCACTTTGCCCAAAGTACCTCCGAGCCACTCGGCTACGATATCCTGGTGCTGGCTACCGGCTCTACGCCCAGCTACTTCGAATGGCCGGGCCAGGAGCTACCCGGCGTGCAGGGACTGTACAGCTACCAGGACTTAGAACGCATGGAAACGGCAGCCCCCCGGGGTACTTCGCGCGGAGTGGTGGTAGGCGGCGGGCTCATCGGCGTCGAGATGGCCGAAATGCTCCTCAGCCGCGACATCCCCGTGACGCTCCTGGTACGCGAGAAAAGCTACTGGGGCAACGTACTACCCCGCGAAGAATCGGAGCTGGTGAGCCGTCACATCCGTGAACACGGCGTGGACCTGCGCTTCGGCGCCGAACTAGCCGAAATCAAACCCGACGCCAGTGGCCAGCGCGTAGGGAGCATCAAAACGACCTCGGGCGAGGAGATCGCCGGCCCGTTTGTGGGACTAGCCACGGGGGTACGCCCCAACGTGGACTTCCTGCGGGGTACTTCGTTGGAGGTAGACCGGGGGATTTTGGTCAATAAGTACCTCGAAACCAACCTCCCCGACGTGTACGCCCTCGGCGACTGCGCCCAGCACCGCGAGCCGCCCGCCGGGCGCAAGCCCGTGGAGCAAATCTGGTACACGGGCCGCATCATGGGCGAAACCCTGGCCCGTACCCTCTGTGGCACCCGCACGCCCTACACGCCGGGGGTATTTTATAATTCGGCGAAGTTTTTTGATATAGAATACCAAACCTACGGGCAAGTACCCGCCCGACTGGACGCCGACACGGGTACTTTCTATTGGGAGCATCCTGAGGGGAGAATCGCTTTGCGGATTAATTTTGAAAAAGAAACGGGGGCCGTAACGGGCTTCAACGCCTGCGGCCTGCGGCTGCGCCACGAGGTATGCGCCCGCTGGATTGAGCAGCAAAGTACCCTGAGCCACGTGATGCAGCACCTGCGCGAAGCGCACTTCGACCCGGAGTTTTTTCGACGGCACGAGCCCGCTATCGCCGCTGCTTTTCGGGCGGCGCATCCAGCGCAGGCGTCGTCGCTGCAAGGCAAACGTTCGTGGCGGGAGCGGTGGTTTTCGTTTTGATTATTTGATTTGTTGGTGTTCTCACCAACAACGGGGAAAGGTACTTATAGTATAGATAAAATTGACCGCCGCGCGGTCACACGCTTAAAGAAATTTAGCTCCTGCGAACTCCCGACCGCAGAGCGGTCGCACTTGGCCGGTAGCACCTCGCCGGTAGCAAAGGGGGGAAGAAATAAAAGGAAGCAGGTACCTGATGCGTTATACAAACCGATGAGATCATTAAAAAAAATAGGATTAGGTATTTTTCTGCTGGGTTTTGTAGCCTGGGTAGGTACTTTGACGATGGGGCAGTTTACCCTCACCGATGCCATCCTGAAACAGGAACTCAAGCCCGAGCACTACGAGCTACTTCGCCCGGCCCTGGAGCCGATGATCGGTCGTACCTACGCCTCGCCTTTTGGCTTTGGCCGCGACTTCAACACCGCCTTCGGCCGCATCAACGACGACTTCAAGGCCAACCAGCAGTGGGACAGCGTCATTTATGACAACTACGCCTTTCCCGTAGCCAGAGCGGCCTCGGCTGGGGTACTTACCGAAAGTACCTTGCTTTGGTTTTGGCTTACTTTCGGGCTGGCTATTCTGGGGGCTTTGCTGTACATACTACCCAATCTGCGTCAACTGCCCGGCATCAAAAACGACCACATCTACCACCGCTCCATGACCTCCCGGGGCTGGCTGGGTATTAGCCTGGGTGTGTTCCTGATCGTCTTTTACGTGGGTTTGTACTTTTATCCCGAGTACCTCGTCAATTGGACGCTCCTCGTCGATCCGCTGAGCCGGGCGCTGAGCGGCAATCCGGCCAGTCAGTGGTTTTTGTACGGGTTCATCTACACGCTGGCCATCGTAGTGATGGGCGTGCGGATGCTTATCAAGTACCGGCACTCGCCCTACCAGATGCTCCGCACCGGTTCGGTGATGTTTTTCCAAACGTCCTTTGCCTTTATCATTCCTGAGGTACTGGTAGCCCTCAACCGCCCCTACTACGACTTCAAGAACATCTGGCCGCTCGACTACGACTTCTTCTTCGACTGGCACCTCAACACGCTCCTGAGCAACGGTACCCTGGGCGTATTTATGCTCGTATGGGGCATTGCGCTGGCTTTTATTGCGGTGCCGATACTTTCCTATTTCTACGGCAAGCGCTGGTACTGCTCGTGGGTATGCGGCTGCGGTGGCCTGGCCGAAACCCTGGGCGACCCCTACCGCCAACTCTCCGACAAATCCCTGAAAGCCTGGAAGATTGAAAGGTACCTGGTGCATAGCGTGCTGGTCTTTGCGGTAGTCATGACGGCCCTGGTACTGTATACGTACTTCACGGGCCAGGCCAAGATCGGCCCCGTCGATAGCTACTCGGTCCGCTCGGTCTACGGTTTCTGGATCGGGGCGTTGTTTTCGGGTGTGGTGGGTACGGGCTTCTACCCCTACATGGGCAATCGCGTGTGGTGCCGCTTCGGCTGCCCGCTGGCGGCCTACATCGGCCTTGTGCAGCGGTTCAAGTCGCGCTTTCGCATCACCACCAACGGCGGTCAGTGTATCTCCTGCGGCAATTGCTCCACCTACTGCGAAATGGGCATCGACGTACGCTGGTACGCCCAGCGCGGCCAGGACGTGGTGCGGGCCTCCTGCGTGGGCTGCGGCATTTGCTCGTCGGTATGTCCGCGGGGGGTACTTAACCTCGAAAACGCCGACCCCGACAGCCGCGTCACGGTGGCTCCCGAGGTACTTTTCGGAAACGACATGCCGAAAATTAAGTAGGGGTACTTTTGGGCGGGAATCGCATTTTTTCTACTTTGGGGCATAAAACCAACGCCCCCCGCTCGCCATGAAAGTACTGATCGTTTGTACCAACCACGACACCTACCCTACCAAGGCCACCAAAACGGGCCTGTGGCTGAGTGAACTGACGCATTTTTACGAGGTACTGGCCAAGCGCCGCCTCCTGATGGACTTCGTCAGTCCGCAGGGCGGGCCAATTCCCATCGATCCGCGCAGCCTCGACCTCAAAGACGACATTAACCGCACCTACTACGAAGACGAGGCCTTCCGGCAAAAGCTGGACAACTCCCTGAGCCCCGCGCAGGTAAACGCCAGGGACTACCGCCTCATCTACTTCACGGGTGGGCACGGCACCATGTGGGACCTGCCCGACAACGAGCCCCTGCAAGCCATTACGCGCACCATCTACGAGCGGGGAGGTACGGTTGCGGCCGTGTGCCACGGGGTCTGCGGCTTGCTTCACGTAACGCTTTCGGATGGTACTTTGCTCATTCATGACAAGTACCTCACGGGCTTTTCCAACGTGGAGGAACGCCTGGCCAGCTTTGTGAGCGAAGTACCCTTTTACCTGGAAGACAAGCTGCGCGAGCAAGGCGCGCACTACACCAAGGCCATGCTGCCCTTTGTGGAGTACATCGAGCTGGACGAACGCCTCATTACGGGCCAAAATCCCAACTCGGCGCATAAAGTAGCCACCAAAGCCATGGAAGAGCTTTTTGAGAAATAGAGGTACTAAAAAAAACAAAGTACCTCATGCCCTCTAGCCCTTTGCTACGTACCCAGCTCGTTGTTGACCAAACCAATATCCGTCATGAGCCGAAAGTACGGCTGCCGCTCCGACTCCCAGAGGTAGGCTAGCTGGCTTTCGTGGTGTACGTTGGTGCCCACAAAAGAAACCATCCGGTAGTCCACGAGGCGTTCGGCCAACTGGCGAACTTCCGGATTTTCCCGCGCGTGAAAGGAAGCCCAGTCCAGCTGAAAAAACACGCCCATCCGAAACAACTCAATGGTGCGGTTGAAGTTTTTCTGGAGGTACCGGTAGCGCTCCGGGTGCGCCAGCACGGGCCGGATGTGGCGCTGGAGTAAGCTTCGGATCAGTGCTTCCAGTTGCGGGGGTTCGTCGAGGATACCCGTCTCAAACAGCAGGTAAGGCTGGTGCCCTTTCCGGCCAAAAGTCAGGAGGGGCTCTCCGCCCTGCACGCGATCCAGCAACTCGGGCTCGGCGTAGTATTCGGCCGCCGCTTCCAATTGCAGCTCGATGCGCCGGTACCTGAGCTCGCTCTGTAGCTCCCGGCATACTTCCTGAATCCGTGCTACCGAATTTTCGTAGTAGCCCTTCATGATGTGGGGGGTGGCAATCACTTTACGGATGCCGGCATTGGCAAGTACCTGGGCCATCCGGACACTGCTTTCCAGCGCCAGCGGCCCATTATCAAGGCCAGGTAACACATGGGAGTGGACATCAACCCGTAACGATGTAAAACGTAGCACGGGTGGTTTCTCGATAGTTGTTTTACGGTTAAGAAAAGAGAAGGTCATAACATGCATGTAGTGGAGTACGTTGCCCTACTAAGCGCAAGGAATGTGCCAGAACCACGTAGCAGACTTAAAATAGCAAAAAAAGGGGGTACTTCGGCCTTGAAGTACCCCTTTGAAGAATTGGTATATTTATTGTAATAGGCAGCTTACTGAGCCGCTTCCGGAAAAAGCTCCCTGAACGTAGGCAAAATAAGGTCTTTTTCCGAAACGATGGGATTAGAAACGCCCCAGTCGATATTCAGCACGGGATCATCCCAACGAATACCCGACTCCGAGGCCTTGTGGTAGGAGTTGGTACATTTATAGCTAAAAATAGAATCTTCCAGCGCCATAAAGCCGTGCGCAAAGCCTTCGGGAATGTACGCCATGTTATTTCTTTTGGCATCCAGCTCAAATACTTCGTACTTTCCAAAGGTAGGTGACTCGGGGCGAATATCCACCGCTACGTCCAGCACCCGGCCCGCTATTACCCGTACCAGCTTGCCCTGCGCAAAAGGCGCGTCCTGAAAATGGAGCCCCCGAACGACGCCTTTGATGGAGAACGATTGGTTGTCCTGCACAAAAGTGGTGGGCAAACCTAGCTTCCCAAACGTCTCCTGGTTGTACGATTCAAAAAAAGCTCCCCGATCATCTTCAAATATTCTGGGCGTAATCTCAACAAGACCGGCAATGGATGTTTCGCGAATCTGCATGGGTAGTTTGGGGGAATTGGTATAAAAATAGGGATCTAACGTTGGTATCTGGGCGCAAATTTATGAATCTATTGGTAGAGGTTGTAATTTCGGCGCAATATTTCAATCGTTATGACTTACGAAGCCCTCTTCGAGCACATTCAGCAAAAGCAATCGTACCTCTGCGTGGGGCTCGACACCGACCTGCGTAAAGTACCCGCTCACCTACACCGCGAGCCCGACCCGATTTTTGCCTTCAACCGGCAGATCATCGACGCCACCGCCGACTACTGCGTGGCCTACAAACCCAACGTGGCCTTCTACGAAGCCCTGGGCCCGCGCGGCTGGGAGAGCTTGCAAAAAACGGTGGAGTACATTCCAAAAACCTACTTCACCATTGCCGACGCCAAGCGCGGCGACATCGGGAATACTTCCGGCCTCTACGCCCGGACGTTTTTCGACGCCTCCTCGTCGGGCCTCGACTTCGACGCCGTGACGGTGGCACCCTACATGGGCCGCGACTCGGTGACGCCTTTCCTGGATTTTGAAGGCAAATGGGTGATCCTGCTCGCGCTGACGTCCAACGTGGGTAGTGACGATTTTCAGCGCCTACCTACCCCCGAAGGTACCTTGTACGAGCAGGTACTTCGCACGTCCCAGACCTGGGCCGGCCCCGACCGCCTCATGTACGTCGTGGGCGCTACCCAGGCCGACGCCCTCCAGCAGATCCGGCAGCTGGTACCCGAGCATTTCCTGCTGGTACCCGGCGTGGGGGCCCAGGGCGGCAGCCTGGAGGAAGTCTCGCGCTACGGCATGAACCGATCCTGCGGATTGCTCGTTAATGCCTCACGGAGTATCATTTACGCCAGCGCCGGTCCTGACTTCGCCGAAAAAGCCCGGCAGGAAGCCCAGGTGCTACAACTGGAAATGGCCAGGTACCTGGAGAAGTACCTGGGGTAGTTTGAAAAATGGCGACGCCCGGCGTGGCGGTAAGAACCCGGCGTGGCGACGCCCGATTTACCCGGCTAACCCGGCTAACCGGCTAACCCCGATTTATAATCGGGCGTTGCATCTGATTTGCGTTTTAAACGCAAATCAGTACCCGTCTCCGATTGCAAATCGGGACGAGCACAGTACCTGGAGAAGTACCTGGGGTAGTTTGGGAAATGGCGACGCCCGGCGTGGCGGTAAGAATTTAGTAGATAATAAAATTCGCATTACCACTAAAAAAGAATGAATCATGAGAGCCATAGAAGCTACCGGAGAAATCGATAAAAAAGGGGTCTTACGATTAGACGGCCCTTTGTCGTTAAGAGAAAAGAAGGTAAAAGTAATTATTCTCATGTCGGAAGAAGACGAGGAAATAGAGGAAAAACGCTGGTTATCAGCTATGACAAGCAACCCAGCTTTCGACTTTTTGCATCAAGAACAAGAAAACCAATATTCTCTTCAAGATGGTGAGCCATTCCATGATTAAAGGGAAAATTGTGCTTGTTCCTTTTCCGTTTGATGATTTTAGCGGAACCAAAGTCAGGCCAGCAGTTTGTCTAACGGACAAGATTTGGTTACTATCATCATGTCGTTATAGCTTTCATCAGCAGCCAAGTGCCTGCAACTTTTGAAATGTCAGATTTGCTGATTGAAAGAAAAGATATTGATTTTAATGTAACGGGACTTCGTGTAGATTCAGTTATAAAATTACACAGGCTGGTAACTATACCCGTAAATCTTATAAGAAGACAACTGGGCAGTATTTCCCCAAAACAGCAATCTGAGATAGATAAAAAGCTTAAGATATTATTTGGTTTGTAGTAAGAATAATTATTAGAAGCTGATTTTTACTTACTAGTATAATCATTACCCGAGCTAACCCCGATATGTAATCGGGCGTTGTATCTAACTTGCGTTTTAAACGCAAATCAGAACCCGTCTCCGATTGCAAATCGGGACGAGCACAGAGTTGCAAATCGGGACGAGCACAGATCTCCGATTGCAATCGGGAGGCGCTCCGCCGGGACGAGCGACGTACCACAGTAACAAAGGAAGTTATAGAATACTTCAAAAGAGACGAAAGAAATAAATCCCTGTGTATTAGCGTAATGCTTTTCAGAAAACAAAAATCATAACCCAATCAAAGTACCTTTACCCCAAAGTACCCTTCCCAAAAATCATTTTTTTCATTCATGCAATTCACCGACACCGAAACGCAAACCCTGGATATCGACGCCGCCCAGCTGTGCCAGCAGTACGGCTCGCCGCTGTACGTGTACCAGGGGAGTATCATTCGCCGCAAAGTACAGGCCCTGCAAGAGGCCTTTTCCGGGGTAACGATGAAGATCAAGTACGCCTGCAAGGCCAATACCAACCTGGCCGTCCTGCGCCTGATGCGCGAACTGGGCGTGGAGCTCGACGTGGTGTCGCCGGGGGAATTTGAGATGGGAAAATACGCGGGCTACGCGCCCGAGCAAATGACCTTTACGCCCAGCGGGGTACCTTACGAGGAGGTACGCACCGCCGTGGACGAAGGAGCGACCGTCAACGTCGATAGCATTTCGCTGCTCGAATGGTTCGGTCAAACCTACGGCAGCAGCAAGCCCTGCCTCATCCGGCTCAAACCCAACGTGACCGCGGGCGGCCACGATAAAATCATGACGGCCCATCCCGACTCCAAGTTTGGGATCTCGGTGACCCTGCTGGACGACATTCTTGCCTTCGTGAACAAGTACTCGATCAACGTCATTGGGCTGCACCAGCACACCGGCTCCGACATCAAGGAGGCCGAGCCGTTTCTGAAAGCGGCCCGTGTACTCTTTGAGGCGGCCATGCACTTCCCCAACCTTCAGATCATCGACCTGGGCGGGGGCTTCAAGGTAGGTTATAAGCCCGACGACGCCGTGACCGATATGCAGCACCTGGGCGCGGAGATTACCGAGGGCTTCCGGGCGTTTTGCGCGCGCTACGGCCGCGAGCTGCAGCTGTGGTTTGAGCCGGGCAAGTACCTGGTGAGCGAGTGCGGGTACCTGCTCACGACGGCCACGGTGGTGAAGGAAGACCCGGCCCGGACGTTTGTACACGTCGATTCTGGCCTGAATCACTTGATCCGGCCCATGATGTACGGCTCGTACCACCACATCCTGAACACAACCAATCCCGACGGCCCGCTCAAAACCTACAACGTGGTGGGGTACATTTGCGAAACCGACACCTTCGCCACCGACCGCGAACTACCCGAAGTACGCCCCGGCGACGTGCTGGCGTTCCTGAACGCCGGTGCCTACGGCTTCACGATGAGCTCCAACTACAACGCCCGCTACCGCCCCGCCGAGGTACTGGTGGACCAAGGCGAAGCCCGGCTGGTGCGCCGCCGCGAAACGCTCGACGACCTGCTGCGTACGCAGATAGATTTATAATTTGTTTTGTGTAGTAAATCCAAATAAGCGGGGGTACTTTGATTGCTCAAGGTACCCCCGCTTATTATTTTCAATTATAAAGTACCTTTTAGGCAGGTACTTTTCCTTCCTTTTCCCGCTCCCAGAAACGGTGCTGCGCCATGGCCTTGATGAAGGACTCCGGATTTTGCTCCAAAAGCAGGCCCGCATCCACGGGGGTACTTTCCCCGCTGACTTTTTTGGTGAAGTAAGTGGCCAGCAATAGTTTTTTTCCTTCCTCACTGGCCGCAATGGGCTTGCAGTGCAGGTAGGCTTCGTTCAGGAAATGAATGGCCTTAGGTACCCCCAGCAGGGTATCGACGCTCTGGGTACCTCCTGGCACGTACACGGCATCAAACACCACCGAAGTACCCGTCAGGAAGCTTTTCTCCACTTTGAACTCCGTGCCGCCGCTTGCCTTGATGGTACCCAGGTGCGGTGCTACGATTTTGGTCATGGCTCCTTCGGCTTCCAGGGCTTTCTGCATCTGCGTGAGCTCGTCTTCGTTGACGCCGTCGGCCGCCAGAATCGCCACCATTCGGGTTTTGATGCTGTCCTTGGCCGTATTGGCCATGCTCAGTGCTTCCGACTTCTCGATCATCGGTTTGCGGCGGCGCGGCTGGTAGCTTTCCGGATCGGCGTCGGCGGGGATGCTCTGGTTCAGCGGCTCTTTGGGCTGCGCAGGTACCTTGAGGCCCAGGCCTTCGGCTACCTGCTGCGCCAGCGACTCGTCGACCTCCTTGAGGTGGCTCAGCATCCGCTCCCGGATCGCCTCGATCTCCACCATACCCAGCTCAAAGCGAAGCGCCTCCATGATGTGGGTTTTCTCTGCCTCCGACTGGCTATTATAAAACAGCGTAGCCTGGCTGTAAAAATCCATGAAGCTCTCGCTCCGGGCCCGTACCTTGGGCGCGTCGATGCGCTCGGCGTAGCTCGCAAAGCCGCCCTCGCTCATTTTGGCCTGAAACGGGCAGCCGCCCCGCATGCTGTTGGGCTCGTAGCTGGTACGGCCCTTGTTGATGGTCTG
Source organism: Rhabdobacter roseus (assembly GCF_014202275.1). Classification (GTDB taxonomy): domain Bacteria; phylum Bacteroidota; class Bacteroidia; order Cytophagales; family Spirosomataceae; genus Rhabdobacter; species Rhabdobacter roseus. Next base: position 35,620 of record NZ_JACHGF010000007.1, read on the forward strand.
GCGCATGTGGCCGTCGCGCTGGTTGTTATGTACGGGCGCTACGGGCCGGTTGATGGGGATTTCGTGGAAATTTGGTCCGCCTAGTCGCTTCAGCTGGGTATCGGTGTAGGAAAAGAGTCGCCCTTGCAGCAACGGATCGTTGGTGAAGTCGATGCCCGGCACTACGTGGCCCGGATGGAACGCTACCTGCTCGGTTTCGGCAAAGAAGTTGTCCGGATTGCGGTTCAGAACCATTTTCCCGATGCGCTTCACGGGTACCAGTTCCTCGGGAATAATTTTGGTAGGATCGAGCAAATCGAAGTCAAACTTGTGCTCGTCTTCCTCCTCCACGATCTGCACGCCCAGCTCCCACTCGGGGTAGCTACCCGCCTCGATGGCCTCCCAGAGGTCGCGCCGGTGGAAGTCGGGGTCTTTGCCCGAAATCTTCTGGGCTTCGTCCCAGGCCACGGCGTGTACGCCCAGCAGCGGCTTCCAGTGAAACTTCACAAAGCGCGCCTTGCCCTCGGCATTGACAAACCGGAACGTATGTACCCCGAAGCCCTCCATCATGCGGTAGCTGCGCGGAATCGCGCGGTCCGACATGGCCCACATGATCATGTGCATCGACTCCGGCATGAGCGAAATAAAATCCCAGAAGGTATCGTGCGCCGCACTAGCCTGCGGAATTTCGTGGTGCGGCTCGGGCTTGACGGCATGGACCAGGTCCGGGAATTTGATCGAATCCTGAATGAAGAAAACGGGTATGTTATTGCCCACCAAATCGTAGTTGCCTTCTTCGGTATAAAATTTTACCGCGAAGCCCCGCGCATCACGAGCCAGGTCGGTAGAGCCCCGAAAACCCACCACCGTCGAGAATCGCACAAACACGGGCGTCTGCACCGAAGGATCTTGCAGAAAGCCTGCCTTGGTATACTCGGCCATTGACTCATACACCTGAAAGTACCCGTGCGCACCCGCGCCTCGGGCGTGTACGATGCGCTCCGGAATACGCTCGTGGTCAAAATGGGTTATTTTTTCGCGAAAGATAAAGTCCTCCATCAGCGTAGGACCGCGATCACCGGCTTTTAGCGAGTTCTGGTTGTCGTTGATCCGGACACCCTGGTTGGTCGTCAGAAATTGCTCGTCGCTATTTTCGGTGTGCGGAGCCAGGTTTTCGGTTTTCTTGTTTTCGTTTGCCGGCTTGTCATTAGGTTTTTGGGCCATACTGGGTTTTCAGTTTGATATGAAGAATAAAACTTTTTGTGGGTAAAGCATGAGAATCCGTGCCCGCAAGTAGCCCTATCCTATCCAAAAAGCATTCCACGTATTAGGTACCTTGCGCAGGTACCCCTTATCTTTACCATTCAAAAAAATCTTTTTTTATTTTTATCGAAACGCCGCTCTCCCTCCTCTACCAATCAGAAACGCTCGTGGCCATCAATAAACCCCACGGCCTGCTGGTACACCGCTCACCTATTGCCCAAGAAGCCACCGAGTTTGCTGTGCAGCTCCTGCGCAACCAGCTCGGCCAGCGCGTGTACCCCGTTCACCGCCTCGACCGCAAAACGGGCGGCGTGCTGCTCTTTGCCCTCAATGAAAGTACCAACTCGGCTCTGCAGGTACTTTTCGCCACGGGGCAGGTACATAAAAAGTACCTGGCTGTCGTACGCGGCTATATGCCGGATACGTTTGAGATCGACTACCCGCTGCGGCGGGAGGATGGTACTTTGCAAGAATCCTTCACCGCCGGAAAAACGCTGGCCCGAACCGAAGTACCCATGGCCTCGGGCCAGCACGCTACCTCGCGCTACTCGCTGGTGGAGCTTTGCCCCACCACGGGCCGGATGCACCAGCTCCGCAAGCACCTGGCGCACGTGTTTCATCCCATCATCGGCGACCGACCGCACGGCTGCAACAAACAAAACAAATTTTTCAAGGAATACTTCGGCATGACTACCATGCTGCTCCATGCCCGGGAGCTACGCTTCGTACCGCCCGGCAGCCAGCAGGAGGTACTGATCGACGCGCCGGTGCAGGCGGAGTTCCGTCGGATGCAGGAGGTACTTGAGCTCAATTAGTAAATAAAAAAAGTACCCCGGCTACAACGAACCGGGGTACTTCGGGAAGGTACTTTTCAGGAAGCCGGGGGTACTTTCCCGGCTATTTTTTTAATGTTAAAACAATTACTCACCCTGCACCACGCCCGTCGGTACTTCGGTGGCGTAAAACTGATTGAACAACAGCTTAAAAGTACCATGCGCCTGGGCGCGGAAGGTAATTTCGGGTCCGAAAGCGTAGAGGGTACCTTTGCCTACTTTGGCCGAAAAAGCCGCCACGCCGTTTTGCAGGTAGGCCTGTCCCCAGGCCCAGCCGCTTCGGAGGGGCTTGTCGGTCGGGAACCACATTAGGGGTTTCAAAGTACCCCTAGCGATGGCGTCAGGAGCCAGGTTAAAGACCGGACTGGCGTCAAAGTACACGTCGCAGGCGGCGGGCATACCCCAGGCGGCCTGCTGCGTGGAGTCCAGGCTCACCCGTAAGATACTCCCCGGTATGTAGTACTTTTCGCCCGGCAGGCGCTTCTCCTGCCCGTCGCTGCTGATTTCGACCAGCGCATTTTTAACGGGTAGTTTGAGGTGGTAGGCCAGGTTGGTACTGCTGCCGATGGTCACGATGTTGCCTCCCGCTTCCAGGAATTTCTGGAGCTGCGGAATGGTCTTGTCGGCGGTGATGCGGCCCAGCCAGGTACGGTACTCGGCGGGTACTTCCTCGGGCTTGGGGTCTCGCCGCGAATAGCTGCTGCTCCCGCTCTCTGGCGTAGCCAGGGGCGGAATGGCCCCACCCACGAACACCACTAGGTCGTACTTGCTACGGAGGTCCTCCTTTTCAAGATCGGGTGCGTAAAGTACCTCGACCGGAAAATGAAACTGCTCGGTGAGCCAGCGTACCCAGCCCGAGGGCATGGAGCCACCGTAGGTGTCCCAAAGTGCCACGCGCTGGGGCGTCACCTTGGCCAGAGCGGCTGGTCGCTGGGCCACCGCCCGTACCGCTACGCCCTGCTCGCGGGCCAACCGCTCCAGTACCGCTTTGGCCTGATCATTCGCCGCCACAAAAAACGACCCTACGGCCTCGGTGGCCGTACCTTCCGTGAGCCGAAGTACCTCCACGCCCGCTTTGAGTAAATCATTGACAGCCAGAAACGACTGGTTGGCCTGGCTGCTCAGCAAGTACCCCCCGGCGGCCGTAGCAGTGCCAAGCTGCCCCTTAGGTACCTGCAACTCGCCGTAGGGTACTTTGCGGAAGGGGCCGTCGAAGTCGTCCAGCTGGCGATCAAACTGCACGCCCATCTGGTAGGCGAGCGTCCAGCCCGCGGCGTCGTAGGGGCGCACGGGTGGTCCACCGGGGTACTGAAAGTCGTTGGGGTGGTCCTGCGGCTCGAACATGTCCAGCACGTGCGGACGAAACGCCTGGGCCGTTTTGACAACATACGAGCCCGCCGGGTAGGCTTTTCCGGCCACGTTGAAACTGGCCGTAGCTTGCTGGACCTGCACGCCCGATTTGAGCAGTGCGTTAATGAACGCCACCGCCGTGGGGAAGTCCGGCTGACTGGCCGGGAGAATATAGGCCCGCGGGTCGCGCAGGCTGCGGTTGGTCATCACGGTATCGTAATACTTGGTTGCCAAAGTACCTGTTGTTGAGCCGGTACCGGTAGGGGTACTTTTCTGGCTGTCGTTCCGCTGGGCCTGGGTTATTTCTTCAATCCGTTTGGGGTACAACGTCCAGTGGTCCTGCTTGCCGCGGTCAATGGCGTTTTTTCCCATTCGATAAATATTAAACAACAGGCCGTCGCGGTAGCGGGCGGCGTAGTCGAGCACGGCGTAGTTGAGCGACACGGAGTAGTCGATCGACTGCCGGAAGTGCCAGTCCTGCGGTTTGATCGGGTTGGGCGTGGCACCGTTGGGGATGAGCCGTTGCGGCACCAGGGGTACTTTGGCGGGCGTAGGGCTACCGATGATTTCCGTCAGAATCCCGATTATGTTATGAAAGTAGGGTGCCGTGCGCAGGCCCCCGTTCCACCAGGTAGAATACACCGAGCCCGCGCGCTGGGTATAGCCGGGCTTGCCTTCCACGTTGAGGCGGTTGTTCATGGCTGCACCCAGGGCGTCGATGCTTGTGATGAGCAGCGGATCGTACACGTGGTTGAACGGGTCGCGGTAGGGCGGCCCGGCTACCACCGAGCCCGCAGGCCCCGCCTGGTGGTGGTTATAAACAATCTGCGGGATCCAGTCCACGTACAGCTGCCGCCCGATGTTCCAGGATTCCTTCATGTTCATCATAAAAAAATCGCGGTTGTTGTCGTGGCCAATGTACTTCTGGTACAGCCGGGGCAGGTGGTCCAGGCTACGTTTTTCGGGATTGGCCTCCCGCATGTACCAGTTGCTGACCAGCTCCTGGCCGTCGGGATTGGCGTGGGCCAGCAGGATGATCACCTCGTCCAGAATGCGGAGCGTTTCGGCGTCTTTCCGGCTCACCAGCTGCCAGGCCGTTTCGATGAGTTGGTGGGTACCTACCGTTTCGGTGGCGTGCAGTCCGCCGTCGATCCAGACCACGGCTTTGCCCTGCGCGGCCAGCTGCCGGGCCTGTTCGTCGGTGAGGCCTTCGGCTCGGGCCATTTTTTGGGAGATACTCCGGTACTTTTCCAGGTTTTTCAGGTTGGCGGGCGACGACACCACCAGCATGTACTGGTGCCGCCCTTCTTCCGTTAGGCCCATGTCCACGAGCTTTACCCGGTCCGACGCCGCCAGTTTTTTAAAGTAGGCTTCGGTTTGGGTGTAGGTAGCCAGCTGGTAGTCGTCGCCGATGGCAAAGCCAAAGTGTTCTTTCGGAGAAGGTACCTTCTGGGCCTGCAAAGTACCCACCGTCAGGCAGGCGAGCAGGAGCAGGCTGGTAAAAAATCGGGTAAGGGTAGATTGCATAAAAGAATTAAAAAAAGAAAATTAGTAAAGTACCCAGGTGTCCTTGCCGCCGCCGCCCTGCGAGGAATTCACCACCAGCGAGCCCTTACGCAAAGCCACGCGGGTGAGCCCGCCGGGAATGACGTGGATGTCGTCGCCGTAGAGAATGTACGGGCGCAGGTCCACGTGCCGGCCCTCGGCGTGGCCATCCACCATGCAAGGTACCCTTGAGAGCGATATGGTAGGCTGGGCAATGTAGTTGCGGGGGTTGTCTTTGATTTTTTTCCGGAAAGCCGCGTGTTCCTTTTTGGTAGCCTTGGGACCGATGAGCATCCCGTAGCCACCGGCTTCGTTGGCTTCCTTCACCACCAGCTGCTCAATGTTTTCCAGCACGTATTGCCGATCCTCTTCTTCCCGGCAAATGAAGGTTTGGACGTTCGGAATGATGGCCTCCTCCTGGAGGTAGTACTTGATGATGCGCGGTACGTAGGCATAGATCACCTTGTCGTCGGCCACGCCCGTACCGGGGGCATTGGCCAGGGCTACGCGGCCTTTTTTATACACCTCAAAAATACCCGGAATCCCGATCAGGGAATCGAGGTTGAACGCCTGTGGGTCCAGGAACGTATCGTCAATGCGGCGGTAGATCACGTCCACGATCTGGAAACCATTGGTGGTGCGCATCTTGACGTAGCCGTCCGACACCACCAGGTCGCGGGCGTCTACCAGCTCCACACCCATTTGCTGCGCCAGGTACGAGTGCTCGAAGTAGGCCGAGTTGTAGATACCCGGCGTGAGCACCGCCACGGTGGGGTTGGGGCGATCGGCCAGGAACCGGAGCATGTCCAGGAGGCGGTTGGGGTAATCCGACACGGGCCGCACGCCGGTACGGGCCATCACTTCGGGGAATATCTGCTTGGAGAGCTCCCGGTTTTCGAGCATGTACGACACGCCCGACGGACAGCGGAGGTTGTCTTCCAGCACCATGAAAGCCCCGTCGTCACCCCGGATGAGGTCGGTACCCGTAATGTGGCACCACACGCCTTTGGGAGGTTTGAGGCCCATGCAGGCCGGCAGAAAACACTTGCTGGATTCAATGAGGTCGCGCGGTACCACGCCGTCGTTCAGGATGTGCTGCTCGTTATATACGTCGTGAATAAACATATTGAGCGCCCGAATGCGCTGCTTCAACCCCCGCTCGAGCTGATTCCACTCCGAGCTGGGAACGATACGCGGAATAATGTCCAGCGGCATGATGCGCTCACTCCCTTCTCCTTCGGAGTACACGTTGAAAGTAATGCCCATCGACAGCAAGGCTCGCTCGGCACTGAGCTGGCGGTTGGTCAGTTCGTCACTCGTTAATTGTTCACATTTTTTTTTCAGGTGTTCGTAGCCCGTTCGTATTTGACCTTCGGTCGTAAACATTTCGTCATAGAAAGCATCATTGGTGTATCCGTTAAACGAAAATTTCATAGTTTGCAAAATCTGATTAGGTAGTAGCGACTATTTTCCCCAACAATTTATGGCATGACTCCATCATTACCAAATTTTACGTAAGCTCGCCTCGTTTGATTTATGTTTTACATACGTTAAATGATAAATTCAACTATTAACTTTCCTGGTTGTTGAGTCAATGGGCTAGGTCTTGTGTTGAAATTCATTTTCTTTGTACTCTTTTTATTGTACCTAGCCCCTGCCACTGATCGCCCCAAGTTCGTTACTATGCACAATTCCCGGTTACTATTCTTTCTATTTTGGTTAAGCGGCCTGGCCACAAGCCAGGCTCAGCACCTACCCGGCGCGGCAATGGGCAACTACGCGGGTACCCAGGCACTCTACCACAACCCCGCCTTCGTGGCCGACTCGCGCTACAGTGTATTTGTAAATCTGGCCGCTACGCAGCTCTACGAGGCCAGCAACTACGCCAAGTACGACGCCCCTTACTCCCTGCTGAGCATCGTCACCAATACCGTCCCGGCCGAATACCGCAGCGAGCGGGGGGGCATTCTTTTTCCGCGCACCTACGTGGGCGAAAAACTAACGGGGGGCATCAAGCACCTAAACCTGGGCGGAGACACCCGGCTTCCTTCGCTGATGGTCAGCTTGCTAGATGGCAAGGTGGGAGTGGCCGTGACGAGCCGGGCGCGGTACATGCTCAACATTGCCCAGGTAACCGAGCCCATCGCCCAGCTGGCCCGCGGAGGGGCCCGCGAGCCAGCCATCCAAAACCAGCTCTTCGAAAACCAGGCGGGCAACCTGCACCTAAATGGCCTGGGCGAAGTGGCCTTCACGCTGGGAGGCGTGGTGGTGGATCGCGAGACGGAGTTTTTCAAGGCGGGGTTAACCGTAAAACGTGTACTGGGGCTGTACAACGCTCACGCCGTACTGGAAAACACCAGCTACGAAATCCGGCCCGATCCGGCCTGGAACAACATGCGGCAGCTCGTACGCTCACCCCAGATCACGGCCGACTACGGCTACACCGCTGACGGTGCTTTTGAAAACTTTCAGCTTTCGCCCGCCTGGCTGCTGGGCAACGCCCCCGCCGGGAGTGGCTGGGGCTTTGACCTCGGCATGGTGTACGAGTACCGCCCCGAAATTCGTAAGTACTCCCACAACGAGCGCGGGGGCAGGAAATACGATCATAGCAAAAACAAGTACCTCTACCGCATCGCGCTGTCGGTCACGGGCATTGGGCGGGTTCATTTCAAAAATCCCAACTACGTCACGAACTACTCCGTGAACGCTACCAACCGTAACTTCACCTACGATATATTCCAGCGCTTAAACGGTAGCTCCGGATTTTACAACGCCATCGATCAGTCGATGGGCGTCTCGGCCGCCGACCGCCAAACGTCATTTCGCTCAGTACTGCCGATGGCTTTCCAGGCCAGCGTAGACTACCAGCTCCAACCCAATATCTACCTAAGCACCTTGTGGGTGCAGAGCCTGCGCAGCGCCGGGGCTTTCGGGATGCGCGCGGAGTCGGTACTGGCCGTGACACCGCGCTACGAGCACAAGTGGTACGAGCTCTCAGTACCGCTGTCGCTCATGAACCGGTACCGCTCCCCGTCCATTGGCCTGGCGGGGCGGGCAGGGCCGCTGTGGCTGGGCACCGATCATCTGTTTGGGCTACTAAACATTGGCAAGCCTCAGGCTTTCAATCTCTACGTAGGAATTTCCGCCGGACTGTACCGCCGCCCGCCGCAGTCGGCCACGCGCTGCTGGCCCCGCGAAAACTCCTGGCTGAGGCGGCTGTTTCAGCGTAAAAATTAGCCGGGTATTAGCCAGCTCAAACGGCCTTTTGCCAGAAAGGTACCTTAGCTCACCGTCCAAAACCATTTTTGGCTTTTCATCGTTTATATAGAACAAGAAATAGTATTTCCCACGGCCAGGCACCCCCGTTCGAATCGTTCGGGGGTGTATTGGTTGAACCCTACCAAGACAACCTAAAAACCAAGGTATTCATGAGAAAAATGCGATTAGTCGTCCTGCTGTGTGCGCTGTTCGGATTAGTGACTTCCTCCTGCTCCCAGGCCCAGAAAAAAGTCGCCAAAACCAACGAAACCTCCGTGCCCCGGCAGGTGCAAAAAACCGAAGCCGAGTGGAAAGCGGAGCTCAGCCAGCAGCAGTACTACGTGCTCCGCGAGAAAGGCACCGAGCGCCCCTACTCCAGCCCTTTCAACAAAAACAAGGACAAAGGTACCTACCTCTGCGCCGCCTGCCGAACGCCGCTGTTCAGCTCAGAAACCAAGTTTGAATCCGGCACGGGCTGGCCCAGCTTCTACAAGCCCCTCAGCGAAAAGAACGTAGAAGTAGCCCTCGACAACAGTGCGGGCATGGTGCGCGACGAGGTACTTTGCCGCACTTGCGGCGGGCATTTAGGCCACGTATTCGACGATGGCCCCAAGCCAACCGGGCTCCGCTACTGCCTCAACGGCGTGGCGCTCCGGTTTGAGAAAAAAGAATAATGTAAAAGGTTACAAAGCCGAACGTACCAGGATTCGTTCGGCTTTCGTTATATTTGACGCCCAAGAACCTAATCCGCTTGATGGAAGCTATACGAGCTTTTTTTGCCAGAATAAGTGCCGCAATTCAACGTTTTGTAAATCAGATCAAACGCCTGCTGGGTACTTGGCTGTACCGCTTGGTAGCCCTGGCAGCCGGCCAAGAACGCGCCGATAGCTGGGCTAACTGGCTGACGGCCAAGAGGCAGCAAAGTCGCCATTTCTGGCATAGCCTGGTTGATTCTTCCTCGGCCTATTACCGGCCGGTCATGACGGCCTGGAAGGTATTTTTCTTCGGAATCCTGTTCGTTGTCTTTTATATTTTCTGCGTCGAGACCAACTTCCTCTACCTCATGGGTAGTATGCCCAGCGTCGAGGATTTGCAGAATCCGCAGGTGGCGCAGTCGTCCGAAATATATACCTCGGACGGCGTCATGATCGGGAAATTTTACACCGAGAATCGTACGCCGGTCCCTTATGACCGCATTTCACCCAACCTTGTCAAAGCGCTCATTGCTACGGAAGATATTCGTTTCTACCAGCACTCGGGCATCGACTACAAAGCGTTAGCCGCCGTGGCGGCGGGCATCGTGACGGGCGGCACCGACCGCGGAGGCGGAAGTACCGTGACGCAGCAGCTGGCCAAAAAACTCTTCAAAACCCGGCGCCGCGATAGCCGCGGGCTTTTGGGCAAAGTACCCCTTTTAGGTACCGTCGTTTATAAAACCAAGGAGTGGCTGACGGCCATCAAGCTCGAGCGCAACTTTACCAAAGAGGAAATCCTGACGATGTACTTCAACACCGTCGATTTCGGGAACAATACCTTTGGCATCAATACGGCGGCTAAAACGTACTTCAGCAAAGATCCTGACAGCCTCACCATCCAGGAATCGGCGGTGCTGGTAGGCCTGCAAAAAGCCACCACTACCTATAACCCCATCCGTAACCCCAAGCGCTCCAAAGAACGCCGCGACGTGGTGATCGGGCAGATGGCTAAGTACGGCTACCTCAGCAAACAACAGGCCGACTCGATCAGCGCGCTACCCATTGAGCTCAAAACTAATTTTACGGCCCCCTACGACGGTAGCGCCAACTACTTTAAGAACGCCGTGGTGCGCTTTGTGGAAAAGTGGGGCGAAGAAAACGGCTACGACCTCTACACCGATGGCCTGAAAATATACACGACCATCGACTCGCGCATGCAGGCCCACGCCGAAGACGCCGTAACCGAAAAAATGCGGGCGCTGCAACGGGAATTTGAGAACCACTGGGGTAGTAAAAATCCGTGGGTTGATGAGCGCGGCCAGGAGATTACCACTTTCCTCCAGGATGTGGTGAAGCGCACCCGTCGCTACCAAACGCTGGCCGCCAAGTACCCCAACGCACCCGACTCCATCAACTTCTACCTCAACCGCAAGGATACCATGACGGTATTCGACTGGAAAACCAGCGGCAAAATGACGGTCTACTGGAGCCCGATGGACTCGCTCAACTACTACAAGCGGATTCTGCGGGCGGGCATGATGTCCATGGACCCCTACACGGGCCACATCAAGTCCTGGGTGGGTGACCTGGACTACGAATTTTTTAAGTACGACCACGTGAAGCAGGGGCGTCGCCAGCCGGGCTCTACGTTTAAGCCCTTTGTGTACGCCACGGCCATCGACGACTCCCTCCACAACATGTCGCCCTGTGACCAGATCCAGGACCGTCCCTTTGAAAAAAGGTACGAAGAAAACGGCGAAGAAAAAGTATGGCGACCGCGCAACTCCATGGGTACTTTCTCGTACGTGAACATGTCGCTGCGGTACGCGCTGGCGCAGTCCATCAACTCCGTCACGGCTGAGCTCACCGACCAGGTGGGGCCAGCCAACGTGGTGAAGTACGCCAAGCGGATCGGGATCAACACGCCCCTGAAGCCGGTGCCGTCCATTGGGCTGGGGCCTTTTGACGTAACGCTCTACGACATGGTAGCCAGCTACGGTACTTTCGTCAACGGAGGTACTTATACGGAGCCCATCCTGGTCACCAAGATCGAAGACCGCAACGGCAAGGTACTGGACGAATTCGTGCCCGAAACCCACCAGGCTATTAGCCGGGAGTCGGCCTTCCTGATGGTACAGATGCTCAAGGGCGTGGTAGAGAGCGGCACCGGCAGCCGGATTCGGTGGTTGTTTCCCGAAGTAGCCAAAAACGGCAACGAACTGGGCGGCAAGACTGGCACTACCTCCAACAACTCCGACGGCTGGTTCATGGCCATCAGCCGTGACCTGGTGGTGGGAGCCTGGGTGGGCGGCGACGACCGCAGTATCCACTTCCGGACCACCAACCTGGGTGAAGGTGCCAAAACGGCCCTGCCGCTGGTAGGTAGTTTTCTGGAGAGAGTTTATAAAGACAAAACCATTGGCCTGGAGCGCGGGCCTTTTCCCAAGCCTACGTTCACCGTCAGCAAGTCGTTCAACTGCCCGAATCCCGTCTTCCCGCGCGATACGATTGAAACCTACGACGACAGCCTGGAGGTACCTACCCGGATTCAGTTCGACGTGCAGCCCATCGGCCCACAGGCCCCACCCCCAGCCCCCATTGGGCCACAACCATAGCAAGGGGTACTTTGAGATCACTAGACGTAATTGGCCTTACACACGTGTAAGCCATCAAGTTGAGTGTGGCTTTCAATAGTTTCACCATAAGAAAAACTCGATAGCCTTGATCGCTTTAATAGCCCTCGTATATCTTGTGTTCTTTCTGCTCTGCGCAGGAATCACGTATGCGGCCTATGCCATTCCCCAAAAAATAGGCTATGCTAAACAAGGGGAGGTACTTTCAAAACTAGTTGGGCTTGCCTTTCTTGGCTTGGTAGGAGCCATCGTTTTTGAAGATCAGCTTTTCTCTAAACGGGACGCGCTAAAACTACTCGTGGAACAGAATATTAGCCTGAACGATGATTTTGAATTAATCCACAATAAGTCCATGTCTGCGCCTGGCGATTATTATCACACCTTCATGCTGAGGATTACGCCCCATGACAAAGCGCGGATTATCGATTTGATTACACACGAGAAAGAATTCAAGAAAATCGGCCTCCTCACCGTAGATTTAAGCGAGCAAACGGATCGGTATACCGGAAAAAAGCAGAAGCAACATTACGAAACCGACACTGATTTTGTAACCGAATTATTCGAGCCAAACGGGGAAGGGTATGCCCCAACGTGGAGGATAATCAAGATAAGCAAACGAGAAAACACGCTGGTTTTTCAGGACATTGATCTTTAAAAAGGTACCGACCGCCGCGCGTATAACGAAGTACCTACTACGATTCCGGTGTTCTCAAGCCTTTCATCCTCCCCCTACGATATAATCCGAAGTACCTCTTTGTACTGCATCCGGTGGAGGTTGGCGTAGAAGCCGTTCTTTTCCAGGAGCTCTTCGTGGGTACCTGCTTCCTTAATTTCCCCCCGATCGATCACGATGATCTTGTCGGCCTCCTGGATAGTGGAGAGCCGGTGGGCAATGACGATGGCCGTGCGGCCTTTCATGAGGGTTTCGGTGGCTTTCTGGATCAGGTACTCCGTTTCGCTGTCTACGGAAGAGGTAGCTTCGTCCAACACCAGAATCTTGGGGTCGTGAACCATCGCCCGCACAAACGAGATTAACTGCCGCTGGCCCACCGAGAGCGTCGAGCCGCGCTCCATGACGTTGTAGTGGTAGCCGCCGGGGAGCCGCTCAATGAACTCATGTACCCCCACCAGCTTCGCCGCCTCCACAATGCGCTCGTGGGTAATATCCGTATTGCCCAGTCGGATGTTGTTCTCGATGGTATCCGAAAACAGAAACACATCCTGCAACACCACCCCAATGTGACGACGCAGCGCCAGGAGCTCGTAGTCGCGCACTTCTACGTCGTCCACGTAAATATGTCCTTTGTTAATGTCATAAAAACGACTCAACAGGTTAATCACGGACGATTTCCCCGCTCCCGTAGCGCCCACCAGCGCCACCGTTTCGCCTTCGTTGACGGTGAGATTCAGGTTTTTGAGTACGTACTCTTCGTCGTTGTAGGCAAACCACACGTCCTTGAATTCCACCTTGCCCCGAAAGGTCTCGGGATGGTAAGTACCTTCATCCACCGTGTAGTCGTCGCTGTCGAGCAGCTTCAGGATGCGATCTGTACTCACGATGCCCATCTGAAGCGTATTGAAGCGGTCGGCGAGCTGGCGGATGGGCCGGAAAAACAGGTTGATAAACATCACAAAGGCCGTCACGGTCCCGAAGGTGACGTTTTCGTTCAGGATTTGCTTGGAGCCGTACCACACCACCAGCCCGGTACCTGCCGCCGCAATGACGTCCGCCACGGGGAAGTAGATGGAGTAGTACAAAATGGACCGGATGTTGGCGTCGCGGTGTTCGGTGTTGATCTTTTCAAATTTCTCGTACTCTTTATCCTCACTGCTGAATATTTGTACAATGTGCATGCCCGTGATGTGCTCCTGCACGAAGGAGTTCAGGTTCGACACCGCCGCCCGTACTTCGTTGAAGGCATCCTTGATTTTTTCCTTGAACACGTAGGTACTGAACAGCATCAGCGGGATCATAGACAAGCTGATGAGTGACAGCCGCCAGTCGGTATAAAACATCACGGCGATGATCAGCACCAGCTGCATAATATCGCCCACCATGGCGGCCATGCCTTCACTGAATACGTTGGAGAGCGTCTCGATGTCGGAGATGACGCGCGTCACCAGCCGCCCGATGGGTGTGTTGTCGAAGAATTTCAGCCGCAGGTTGATGATCTTCTCGTAGAGCTGCACCCGGATGTCGCGGATCACGTATTGGCCCAGCCAACCCGACAGGTAGGTGTTGGAAAACTGCACCAGCCCCTGCACGATCAGCACCCCCACCATCACGGCCATCATGAGCGCCAGCTGGCCGTAGTCGCCGCTCGATATGGGTACATCAATGGTATACTTGATCAATAAGGGTGAAAGCGGAGCCAGGATTGCCCCCAGTACAATGACTAAAATAAGGAGGTAAAATTGCTTTTTGTAAGGCCCTACGAAGGTATATAATCTTTTCAGCGTAGGAAGATCAAAGATTTGGCCGCTTTTGGTTTCCTGGTTCACGGGAGATGCTTTTGGCTATGGGAAGGCAAATGAAGTACCTTTACTGCGAGGTACTTTTTTGCCTAACAACGAAACGGACGGGAAAGTTACCCGTGGAGGTACTTTTTGGGAAGGTTTACGCCAGCTTCCCAACGGACCGATCCGGCTGTACGGGTAAAAGCATTCACCGGTGGTCTTTTCTAAAAAATAGTACGATGTCGCAGACGATCCCGACCCATAAGCTCCCGAGCGAAACCAGTCATTTACCGATCCTGAAGATTTTTCGTTTCAAGAATAGCTTCCCGGTGGCTCCGGAAGCCAAGGCATCCGTGTCGCTGCCCATTACGCCTTTGCCCACCGACGCCCCTCACCGGCACAACTACTACGAGATTCTGTTCATTGAAGAAGGCCAGGGCATGCATGAGATCGACTTCCGTTCGCACCCGGTGCAGGCTCCAGCGCTGCACTTCCTCACGCCGGGGCAGGTCCATTTGCTCAACTTCACTACGCCCTGCCAGGGGTTCATCCTGGCTTTTCCCGAAACATTTTGCTCGTTTTTTAGCCCCAACAGTCCGCTGCCGTCGCACTACCCTTTCTTCAACCCGGCGGCACACCAGCCCGTCATCGCCCTCACCAACGAAGGCCAGAGGTACTTTCACAACATCATGGACAACATGGTGACCGACTACCTCGACCGCACCGCCGAAAGTACCCTGGCCAGCAGGTACCTGGAGATCATCCTGGAGAAGTGTCACGTGCTGTCGGCCCAGTCGCCGCGTGAGTCGGCCCAGTCGCCCTTTGCCGTACCCGACCTGGTGGGGCGTTTTCAGGAAATGGTGGAGAAGAATTTCCGCCAGCTGCACGAAGTACAGCAGTACGCCACCGAGCTGCACGTCTCGCCCGACTACCTTAGCAAAACCGTCAAGAAGCACCTGGGGGTGTCGGCGGGGGAGTACATCATGGAGAAGCTCCTGCTCGAAGCCAAGCGCCTGCTGGTGTTTACGCCCATGAGCAGCAAGGAGATTTCCTATCACCTGCACCTGGAAGACCCCTCCTATTTCGGGCGCATCTTCAAGCGCAAAACCGGCCTCACGCCCAACGAGTACCGCGCCTCGGTACGTAAAAGTACCATTCAATAGCACGAATGTACCTTGCTGACTCTATTTTCCACTTCTATCTTTGTATTATACAAATCAAGTACCCCTGATTTTTGCTATTTCTTCATCTTTATCTTTCTTATGAAAATACGGCAAGACCTTACCGCGGCCGACTTACAGCCCAAAATTGACCGTTTGTGGCAGCTTTCTGCCGACAAAATCCGCCTCATCAACCGCGAATACGACATCTCCAAAGGCTCGCCGGTTTTTACGGTACAGGGCAAATACACCACCCGCGGCTGGACCGAGTGGACCGAAGGCTTCCGCTACGGCGCTGAGGTACTTCAGTACGACGCCACCAACGAGGAGGAATTTTTGGAAGGGGCCCGGCAAAAGACCATCGCCCAGATGGCCTCGCACGTGGGCCATTTCGGCGTACACGACCACGGCTTCAACAACGTAAGTACCTACGGCAACCTGCTACGCCTGATGAACGAAGGGCGGATCGAGGAAAACGCCTGGGAGCGCAATTTTTACGAAATAGCCCTCAAAATCTCGGGCTCGGTGCAGGCTAAGCGCTGGTCCAACTGCAAGGATGGCGGGTACATTTATTCCTTCAACGGCCCGCATTCGCTCTTCGTGGACACGATCCGCTCGGTGCGGGCGCTGATGGTGTCGCACCTGCTGGGCCACAGCCTCATGGGCGAAAACGACCTGAAGACGAGCCTGCTCGAAAGGGGTACTTTGCACTCCATCGCCACGGCCCGCTACTCGGTGTTTTACGGCGAAGGCCGCGACAGCTACGACCTCTGGGGCCGCACGGCGCACGAGAGCGTCTTTAATACCAACGACGGCAATTTCCGTTGCCCCAACTCCCAGCAGGGCTTCTCGGGCTTCACCACCTGGACGCGCGGCCTGGCCTGGGCTATGGTGGGTTTTCCGGAGCAACTGGAGTCGCTCAGCCGCTTCACCGACGAAGAACTAAGTACCCTGGGCGGCCGGGAGGCCATCGAGGCCATCTACCTCAAAGCGGCCCGCGCTACCTGCGATTTTTACATTGAAAATACCGCCTCCGACGGCATTCCTTACTGGGATACGGGAGCACCAACCCTCCATAAACTAAGCGACTACACCGAGCGCCCCTCTGACCCCTACAATGCCTACGAACCCGTAGACGGCTCGGCGGCGGCCATCGGCGCGCAAGGACTGCTGCGCCTGGGTAAGTACCTTCAGGACAAAGGCCAAACCGAAGAAGGCCAGCGCTACTGGCAAGCGGGCCTCACGGTGCTGGATTCGCTCTTCGAAGAGCCGTACCTCTCGACCGACCCCACGCACCAGGGGCTGATCCTGCACTCGGTGTACCACCAACCCAACGGCTGGGACTACATCCCCGAAGGCCAAAAGGTACCTTGCGGCGAGTCGAGCATGTGGGGCGACTACCACGCCCGCGAAGTGGCGCTGTACGTACACCGCCTCAACCAGGGCCTGCCGTACTACTCGTACCTGGGCGCGGTAAAGTAACCTCATCAACCAGACCTCTTAAATTGTATCAGGATGAACTTAGATAAGTGCTGCATCCATACCATCACTACCAAGCCGTGGAGCCTGTCCGAAGCGGTAGACCACTATGCGGCGGCGGGGGTGAAGGGCGTAAGCGTGTGGCAAAATGCCGTCGAAAATAGCACCCACCACCAGGCGGGTGAGCTCATTCGCTCGCACGGACTGGACGTCGTGTCTTACGTACGCGGGGGCTTTTTCCCCCATACAAGTACCTCCGAGCGCGCCAAGGCCATCGAGCACAATAAAAAACTCGTGGAAGAAACCGCCGCCCTCGGCGCACCCCTCATCGTGCTGGTGTGCGGGGCTACCCCGGGTCAGTCGCTGGAAACCTCCCGGCAGCAGATCCGGGACGGGATCGAGGCGGTACTTCCGCTGGCCGAGGAGCTCAACGTGAAGCTGGCCATCGAGCCGCTACACCCCATGTACGCCGCTGACCGTTCGGCCATCAATACCCTCGGGCAGGCCAACGACATGGCCGAGGCGATTGGTTCCGCCCACGTGGGCGTAGCCGTAGACGTGTACCACCTCTGGTGGGACGGCGCGCTGGAAACCGAAATAGCCCGCTGCGGAGCCAACGGCAACCTGCTGGCCTACCACGTGTGCGACTGGAAGGTCAATACGCTGGATATGCTCAACGACCGCGGGCTGATGGGCGAAGGCTGCATCGACCTTAAGCGCATCGGCAGCTGGGTAGAAAAGGCCGGTTTTGACGGCTACCACGAAGTGGAGATTTTCTCGGACATCTATTGGAAAATGGACCAGAGCGAATTTTTATATAAAGTAACCCAGGCTTTTAAAGCCCACGTGTAAGTACCTCTTTGTAAAAAACTCTCATTCATTCATAACTCGTAACTACATGACCACGCATACCATCGGTATCATCATGAACGGCGTAACGGGCCGCATGGGTACCAACCAGCACCTCCTCCGCTCCATCAAGGCCATCCGCGAGCAGGGCGGCGTAAAACTTTCGGCCGACGAGGTCATCATGCCCGACCCCATTCTGGTGGGCCGCAACGAAGCCAAACTGAAAGCGCTTTGCGCGCAGTCGGGCGTGGAGAAGTACACCACCGACCTGGATTCGGTGATGTCCGACCCCCACTACCAAATCTACTTCGACGCCCAGGTGACGGGCCGCCGCGCGGCGGCCGTGAAGAAGGCCATCGAAGCCGGAAAGCATGTCTACTGCGAAAAACCCACGGGTACTTCGACCGAAGAAGCCCTGGAGCTGTACGAGCTGGCTACCGCCGCGGGCATCAAAAACGGCGTAGTGCAGGACAAACTCTGGCTGCCGGGTATGCTGAAACTTAAGCGCCTCATGGAGAATGATTTCTTCGGTGAGATTTTGTCGGTACGCGGGGAGTTTGGCTACTGGGTATTTGAGGGCCACAGCATTCCGGCGCAGCGCCCTTCCTGGAACTACCGTAAAGAAGACGACGGCGGGATCATCGTGGATATGCTGTGCCACTGGCGCTACGTCCTCGACAACCTCTTCGGCAACGTGAAGGCCGTTTCGTGCCTGGGCGCGACGCACATCAAGGAGCGCATCGACGAAAACGGCAACCCCTACACCTGTACCGCCGACGACGCCTGCTACGCTACGTTTGAGCTGGAAGGCGGCGTAATTGCCCAATTTAACTCCTCTTGGACGACGCGCGTCCGCCGCGACGACTTGCTGACACTGCACGTGGATGGTACCAAGGGCTCGGCCGTGGCCGGTCTGCGCGAGTGCGTGATCCAGCACTACGGCAACACGCCCAAGCCCGTCTGGAACCCGGATATTCCGCAACCCATTCAATTCTTTGAAGGCTGGGCCGAAGTACCCCAGCAGGAGCTCTACGACAACGCCTTCAAGGTACAGTGGGAGCTCTTCCTGAAGCACGTTGTCAAAGACACGCCGTTCCCCTGGGACCTGAAAGCCGGTGCGAAGGGCGTACAGTTGGCCGAAAAAGGCCTGGAAAGCTGGGAAAAAAGAGCGTGGGTAACCATTGACGAACTATGAGTAAAGTAGCACTCATCACCGGCGGTAGCCGGGGAATTGGCCTGGGCATTGCCCAGGCCTTAGCCCAGGATGGTTTCGACCTGGCCATCAACGGCGTGCGCGCCGAAGAAGGCGTGCAGGAAACCCTCGACGCGCTGCGAGCCACCGGCCGCCGCGTCGTCTACTGCCAGGGTAGTATTGCCTCCGCCGACGACCGCGCGCGCATTATCCAAACGGCTTACGATGCCTTTGGGCAAATCAACGTGCTGGTCAATAACGCCGGGATCGCGCCGCGCCAACGCCTCGATTTGCTCGAAACGACGCCTGAAAGCTACCGCGAGCTCCTGGAAACCAACCTCGAAGGCCCCTTCTTCCTGACGCAGGCCATTGCCCAACGCATGGCCGCGGCCCGGCAGGCTGACGACGCGTTTCAGGGTACGATCATCTTTGTGACGTCCATATCGGCAACGGTGGCTTCCATCAACCGCGGCGAGTACTGTATTTCCAAAGCGGGGCTGGCCATGACCTCCTCGCTGTTTGCGGTACGGATGGCCGAGTACGGCATTCCGGTCTACGAAGTACGGCCGGGCGTTATTGCTACCGACATGACTTCCAAGGTACAAGGCAAGTACGACGAGCTATTCAGCAACGGACTAGCCCTGCAACCGCGCTGGGGTACCCCTACCGACGTGGGCAAGGCCGTGGCGGCACTTTCGCGCGGCGACTTCCCCTACTCCACCGGCCAGGTGATCCTGGTGGACGGCGGTATGTTGGTGGATCGCCTCTGAGAAAGTACCCCGGCTTTGGTACAAAAAGAAAAAATAATTGCTCTGGTGCTAAATTGCCGGTTTTTACCCCCATTTTTAGAATTCCTTATTCCTAAAACCTAACCCTCTCTTATGTCCCAGCCTCTTAGTCCCCAGCGATCCGTTGTCTCTCAGCTTATGCAGGTACCCGTGGTGGTAGCAGCGCTGGGGTACCTGGTGGATATGTACGACCTCTTTCTGTTCAGCGTGGTGCGCGTGCCGAGCCTCAAAGCACTGGGCGTAGAAGGCGAAGATTTACTGAACGAAGGCGTCATGCTGCTCAACATGCAGATGGCCGGTATGCTCATCGGGGGTGTGCTGTGGGGTATCCTGGGTGACAAGCGCGGTCGGCTTTCGGTACTTTTCGGTTCTATTTTGATGTACTCTTTGGCCAATATCGCCAACGGTTTCGTCAACAGCCTGCCCATGTACGCCGTGCTGCGGTTTATTGCCGGGGTAGGTCTGGCGGGTGAGCTGGGGGCCGGTATCACGCTCGTGACGGAGGTACTTCCCAAGGAGATTCGTGGCTACGGTACTACCCTCGTAGCTACGCTGGGGGTACTTGGGGCCATCCTGGCGTACTTCATTGCTGACCTCTTCCAGTGGCGCGTATCCTATTTTGTGGGTGGCGGGCTCGGCCTGATGCTCCTCATCATGCGGGTGAATGTATTCGAATCCAAGCTGTTTGATAAAGTCAAGGAAAAATCAGTCAGCCGGGGCGACATCATGATGATCTTCAACAACCGCGGCAGGCTCGCCAGGTACTTGCTCGCCATCGTGGTGGGTCTACCGATCTGGTTTGTGGTGGGTATTCTCATCACGTTCTCGCCCGAGTTTGGCAGTGCCAAGGGCATCGAGGGCATCAACGCGGGCAAGGCCGTGATGCTGGCCTTCACGGGCCAGGTGTTCGGTGATATTGTCAGTGGCTTGCTGAGCCAATATTTCAAAAGCCGCAAAAAAGTGATTGGGATGTTCATCACTTTGTCGCTGATCATGATGGGTGTTTACCTACTCTTCCCGGTCAACACCGCCTTTGGCTTCTATTTGATCTGTGCGCTGTTGGGCTTTTGCAACGGCTACTGGACGCTCTTCATCACCATCGCGGCCGAGCTGTTTGGTACCAACATCCGGGCTACCGTGGCTACCACCATTCCTAACTTTGTACGTGGGGCTACCATCCCGCTGGCGGCGCTTTTCGTATCGCTCAAGCCCGACTGGGGCGTGATTTACAGCGGAGCCGCGCTAGGTGCTCTAACTATTTTTATGGCCCTGATCTCGCTAAAGTACCTCGACGAGACCTTCCATAAAGACATGAACTACCTCGAGGAAGATAAGTAGTAGCCCCACTGCCCAAAAAGTTTTTTTGTCCCGAGGCCGTCGTCCAATCCGGATGCCGGCCTCGTCTTTTTTTCTCTATGTTATTTTTTCGTTTCCAACCAATATAGTACCCGTCTGTGCGTTAGCTATCTAAGTCAAAAACCTCTGTGAATGCGAATACTTTTTACCAGCCTCTTTCTTTTCCTTTCTTTCCTATCCCTCGGCCAATCTAAATACACCCTCAGTGGTTTTGTGAAGGAAAAAGGGAGTCAGGAGCAACTCCCCGGCGTTAATGTATACGTACCGGGTACTCCCTACGGCGTCAGCACGAATACCTACGGGTTTTATTCCCTTACGCTTCCTGCCACCGACTCCCTCGTACTGATTTTTTCGGCCGTAGGCTACGAAACTACCACCCAGCGCTTTGCTTTCCAGAAAGACCAGGAGCTGACCATTCAACTGGCGTCCATCACGCAGCTGGACGAAGTGGTGGTATCCTCCCGACGGCAGGAAGATTACGTGAGCCGCAGCGCCCAGATGAGCCAGGTGGAAGTACCTATTTCGCAGATTAAAAAAATTCCGGCCTTCTTTGGCGAAAAGGACGTTTTGAAGGTACTTCAGCTCATGCCCGGCGTGCAGAAAGGCACCGAAGGACAAACCGGCCTCTACGTGCGCGGCGGCGGCCCCGACCAGAACCTCATCATCCTGGACGACGCCGTGGTCTACAACGCCAACCACCTCTTTGGCTTTTTCTCGATCTTCAACAGCGACGCCCTCAAGAGCGTCGAGCTCACCAAGGGCGGCTTCCCGGCGCGCTTTGGCGGGCGGTTGTCGTCCGTGCTGGACATGAGCATGAAAGAGGGCAACAAGGAAGGTTTTCACGGGGAGGGCGGCATCGGGCTTATTTCGTCCCGGCTGACGCTGGAAGGACCCATCGCCAAGGGGAAATCGTCGTTTCTGGTGTCGGGGCGGCGTACCTACATCGACGTGCTGGCCGCGCCCTTCATTGCCTCCCAGCAGCGGGGCGACGACAGCCAGGTGCGCCCTGGCTACTACTTTTATGATCTCAACGCCAAGGTCAACTACGATTTGGGCAATAAAGACAAGCTGTACCTCAGTGGGTACTTTGGCCGGGATAAGTTTTACGCCAACGAATCGAACTCTTCCGGCGGTACCCGCGCCGGGCTCGACTGGGGCAACGCCACCGCCACCCTCCGCTGGAACCACCTCTTCGGGCAAAAGCTCTTTGCCAATACGTCGCTGATTTTTAGTGATTTTAATTTCGGCGTAGCCAACGAAACCCAGTCCCGCAACGTGAACGACGTCGTAACCAGCCAGTTCAGCCTGCGCTACGACTCCCACATCCGCGACCTGGGTCTGAAGACCGACTTTGACTACTACCCTTCCGTGCAGCACGCCGTGCGGTTTGGGGCGCAGGCTACCTTCCACCGCTTTGTGCCGTCGGCGCTGGCCATTCAGGGCTCCTTTCTCAATACGCCCATCGAGCGCTCCGTGACGCCCGTCAACTCCGTCGAAGCGGGGATTTACGTACAGGACGTCTGGCAGCCCATCGACGCCCTCAAAATGAACGTGGGCATGCGCCTAAGTACCTTTACTACCGAAAACCAGACCTACCTACGCCCCGAGCCGCGCTTCTCGGCGGCGCTCCGGCTGGCGCAGGATTTTTCGTTCAAGGCGTCCTACGCCCAAATGAACCAGTACGTGCACCTGCTCTCCAACACCGGCCTGGGCCTGCCCACTGACCTGTGGGTACCCACCACCGACCAGATCGCCCCGCAGCAGTCGCAGCAGGTAGCGGTGGGTTTTGCCAAGGATCTGGAGCGCCCGGCCCTAACGTTCACGGTGGAGGGCTACTACAAACACATGAATAATATCCTCAACTACAAGGAGGGGTCCTCGTTCCTGAGCCTCAGCGGTGAAAACGCCAACGAGCTCACCTGGGAAGACAACGTTACGGCCGGGCGGGGCTGGTCGTACGGGGCTGAATTCCTGGCGCAGAAAAAATCGGGACGTTTTTCGGGCTGGGTGGGCTATACGTTGTCCTGGACCCAGTGGCAGTTTCCGGAGCTCAACTTCGGGCGCATCTTCTACCCCCGCTACGACCGCCGTCATGATATTTCGGTGGTAGGTATTTTTGAGCTCAGCAAACGCATTACGCTCTCAGGTACCTGGGTGTACGGTACCGGCAACGCCCTCACGCTGCCGCTTTCAACCTACCAGGCCGTGCGCGACAACTTCTCCATCACGCGTGACCCCAACAACGCCGAGGCGCGCTTTGTCACCTGGCGGGCCACGACCGTCAACGAGTACGGCGAAAAGAACGCCTTCCGGGCCGAGCCCTTTCACCGGCTCGACCTGGCCATTCAGTTTCACAAAAAAATGAAGCGGCACGAGCGTACCTGGGAGTTTGGTCTTTATAACGCCTACAACCGCCGGAATCCTTTCTTTTATAACCTGGATACCGAAACCACCAACGACGGCTCCACACCGGCCCGCGAACGTACGGTCCTTAAGCGCTACTCGCTGTTTCCGGTACTGCCTTCGTTTAGCTATAATTTTAAATTTTAGGCCATGAAAACAATTCCCTATTTTCTGATCCTGAGCCTGATCGTGCTGGGTACTTCCTGCGAGACCCTCGTCAATACCCTGCCCGAATCCAAACTACCTCAGGTGGACACAAAGCTGGTGGTTCAATCGTTTATTTCTCCGCAAGATTCCCTCATTAAGGTGGTGGTGACGGAATCCAGCCCGCTCTTTGGTGAAACTACCCCCGGCAACCGGGTTATTTCCAAAGCGCTCGTTTCCCTGTCCAACGGCACCACTACCGCCGTCATTCCTTACGACACGGCCAGTCAGTTGTACGCGCTGCCGCGTGCCCGCTTTCCCATTGCCGCCGGACGTACCTACACCCTCACCGTCACGGACGGCACGCGTACCGCCACAGCCGCCTGTACGGTACCTGCCCAGCAGGTCTTCGTGGCTTCCTACAAAATAGATTCGGCCGTGGCGTCGTCGCAGGTTTTTGGCGCTGGGTTTATCCAGCGCGATACGGTACTGCTGGTCAAGGCCCTCTGGCAGGACCCCGCCGGGCAGCCCAACTTTTACCGTCTCAAAGGATGGCTGCAGACAGAGTCGTCGGTCATCGAGTTTCAGGACCGGGACAACTACACCGAGCGGCGCGTGGTCATTACCCGCGCTTTCGACTGGGATGAAAGCAACGGACGCCCGGAGTTTCAGTCGGACCTCAACCTGGATGGCATCCAGCTGAGCTCCCCGATCGGGCGCGTGGTGATGCCCCAAACGACCACCACCAATTACCAGGGGAAGCTGATTGTACCCAAGCAAAAAACAAAAATACTGGCCGTAACGCTGCGCCTCCTCAACACCGACCAGCACTACTACGAGTACCACCGCTCCGTGGAGCTGAGCCGCCGTTCGGGGAATCCATTCGCCGAGCCCGCTCTGGTTTATTCCAACGTCACGGGTGGGCTGGGGGTATTTGCGGGCTTTACCAGTACTACAGTGGTCGCCAGGCCTTGAAGTACCTTTTGATTTTTGTGTGGCCGCTCAATTGGGGTACTTCCCGTGTGGCACTTCTAGTGGGGTACTTCCCGTGTGACACTTCCAGGGTGGCCCGATTTTTTAGGGGTTAGTTAGGAAAATAAATTTTTTATTTAATCCTAAACCGCATCATGAAGAAATGGATGATTATGCTGGCACTGCTGGGAGGAAGCCTGGCCGCCTGCCAAACGCGAGAAAACACGCAAACGCTGGAAAATAGCGACACCAGCGCCATTTATCCCGACGCGATCGACGATAACGCCGATACTACCAACACCCTGGCTGACACGCTCTCGGGACAACCCATTCCGCGTCCCTAGTGACTCTTATCTTTGATTTATAATTCTAAGTACCCCGCTCCCGAATCGAGCGGGGTACTTGGCGTTTTTGGGGGTGTAGTTTAACAGATTTATTTACTCATAAGCAGCGTTTCTGAAGGCACAAAAAGCGGTACACATAAGTAAAACTGAAATGTTACTACTATCTTTATCCGTTTAAAAGTAATCTATTGTAAAATAACACTTTTATATATTACTTACTTAGAATTCATTTATAGGCAAAAGCGCCCTTTAACACGAAAAACAAGGCATATTATTGATTTAAAACTCTACAGATTATACTTACTTAATGAGCTCTTCTACCCTTCTTTTCTTTAAAAAATGGTTTTTAATTTCTAGCTTCTGTTTGATAAGTGTCACTAACGTCTACGCGCAGGTATTTATCAATGGGACCGTAATCAACGAATATAGTGAGCGCATACCGGCAGCAACCGTTCAAGTAAAATCAACTCCTATCCGTACAATCACCGACGCTAACGGAAATTTTGCTCTACAAGTACCTGATAGCGCCTCTACTCTGCTTACGACGGCCAGAGGCTACATTTTACACCAAACCAAAATCAACAGAGGTACTTCGTTCACTATTCAACTTACTATTGATGCTACTTTTCCGGGAGAAAAAGTATACGTGGGCTATGGTACTCAATCGAAACAAACAGTTGCCGGAGCTATAGCTACTGTTCGGGGAGACGAATTAAGCCAGTCTCCAGTCTTGGCGCTCTCTAATACCCTGGCGGGTCGTTTACCAGGCATTATAGTTATAAACAGAAGTGGCGAGCCTGGCAACGATGGTGCCAGCCTTTATATACGTGGCAATAACGCCTTAGGTGACGAAAGTGCTCTGATTGTAATTGATGGAGTTCTCGAGCGAATGGGAGGCCTTGATCGAATAAATCCGATTGACATAGAAACCATTTCGGTCTTAAAAGATGCTTCGGCGGCCATCTACGGCTGGAGAGCGGCCAACGGAGTTATTATGGTTACTACCAAAAAAGGAAAAATAGGAAAGCCGTCTTTATCTTATTCATTCGACCAGGGCTTTACCAATCCTACGGTCATTCCTAAAGTAACTAATGCTTCTCAATACGCGCATCTTTTAAATGAATTAAATATATACCAGCTTCCCGTATCGGAATGGGAGGCCGCTCATCAAGCTTACCGAAGCACGGGCAGCTACCTTCGTCCTAACGGCTCCGTACGAAGTGCTCCATTCTCTCCGGAAGATTTGGCTAAATACCAAAGTGGCTCAGCGCCCTGGTCGCATCCCAATACAGATTGGTTTGAAGCCACTCTCAAAAACTTTTCACCCCAAGTGCGTCATAGCTTACGCCTACACGGCGGAACGGAACGTTTTCACTACTTGGCTTCTGTAGGTTATCTGAATCAAGATGGGAATTACATTAACTCAGCCACCAGCTATAAGCAGTATGACGCGCGTCTGAATTTGAATTTCGAAGTCAATAAATACATAAAAATTAACGTAGGCACCTTAGGCCGCCAGGAAGTAAGAAACACTTCTATTCGACCCGCCAGCTCTATCTTCAGAACCCTCCAGCTTGCTCTTCCTCATGAGCACGCTTACTGGCCTAATGGCTTACCAGGCATAGCCCTTAGGAGTGAACATAACCCGGTAGTGATAAGCACTAAACTACCCGGCTATCATAGAAGTATCCAAAATTTTGTACAGACCAATACCTCATTTGAGATCTCCGTTCCCCGTTTAAATGGCCTGAAGTTTATCAGTATGGCTGCCCTTGACCAGTACACTGAGGCGATCCGCCTTTGGGAGAACCCCTGGACGGTATATACTCGTGGCAATGGCTTTGAAACTGACGGCATTACGCCAAGGCTGCTGGCTACTTCATACGGCCCCAATGAGCCGCGCATGACGCCTGGAAGTACTAAGCAACTCAATCTATTTCTAGAAGGGGTACTTTCCTATCATAAATCATTTAGGAACCATACGCTCTACCTACTTGTAGGCACAAACCGTGAAACCACTAAAAGCGATCACCAGTATAACACGGCCAGAGAAAGACTCTCAACAAGTCGCTTAGGGCACCTAGGTCGGATCGAGTATAACTTTAGTAGAAAGTACTTGGCTGAATTCGTGTGGAGATATGATGGCTCTTTTATGTTTCCCAAAGAAGAAAGGTACCGTTTCTTCCCAGGATTTTTAGCTGGCTGGGTTATATCAGAAGAGAACTTCTGGAAAAGGACTGTCCCTGTTGTTCATTTTCTAAAACTTCGTGGGTCAGTGGGTCAGCTTGGTAATGATCAGATTAATATGCCTATTTCCACTCCTAATAATACCTATCGCTATTTGGCTACAACCTCCTCAAACTTGGGTTTAGAAGGACTAATTTTAGCTAATAAAATACACTTTGAATTTGATGTATTTTCTAATCAGCGGACTAAATTTATCTGGGATAGTCAAGGAAACATTCTCAGACTGCCTGTAGAATATCTTGGCAAACTGCAAGATAAAGGATGGGATCTAAAACTAGGATATCTCCATCAAAGTACCCATTTACAATACCGCCTAAGCGCAAATGCCGGCCAAGTCAGAAACAAAATCATAACGTGGAACTTACCCTTTCATGTTCAAACGTGGCCAATAGGTATGCCCTTTAGTTCGTACTTTGTTTATGAATACGACGGTGTATTCAAAACCCAAGCTGAAATTGACGCTAACCCATTAAACTACTCGGCTCTTACGAATCAATTACGACCAGGCGACATGAAGTTCCGCGACACTAATGGCGACGGAAAAATCACGCCTGAGGACCGCATATTCTTACCTAATAGCAACTTACCTTTGTTTCAGGGAGGTATTAATGCCTCCATTCAATATAAAAATATTGACCTGGTATTACTGGTACAGGGTGCCGCCGGAGCCAAGCAATTCGTTAGTTCAGTGGAATCAGGCATCTCGAGCAACTACCTGCTGGATACCTTTGAAAACCGTTGGACAATTGACCATCCTAGCTCCGTTCATCCTCGTATTACCAACCGTGGCGACCAGTATTATTCCGTAGGCAATACCTACTGGCTCAGAAGTTCGAACTACCTTCGATTAAAGAATTTTGAGCTTGGTTATTCCCTCCCCACTCGAGCCATTGGCAAAATAGGTCTCAAAAGTACGCGGCTGCATGTAAGTGGTTTTAATCTTTTCACCATAGACAAGCTAAAAGTTCTTGACCCTGAGGCTGATAACAACCTAGGGTACTACTATCCTCAGCAAAAAATATTCAATATGGGCTTAAGTGCCAGTTTATAACCTCGGTCCCAACATGACCCTTGGCGTTTAGGTACTTTCCAACTACCTTTGTCTCATTCTATTCTCATGATAAAATAGCGACTCTTGGCGTAGCGTCACGCTGCGCGTCCCGGCTTTTCCTGACCGAAAAGCACCCGGGCTCTTTCTTCATTTCTCGCATTTTATCATGAGTCATCATCATGAAATCCAACATCAAAATAGCCGTGCTGGGCGGCTCGGGCAAAGCCGGTAGGTACCTGGTGAGCCACCTGGTCGAGCGGGGCTACGCCGTCCGGTTGCTGTTGCGTCGGCCCGAATCATTCTCCGTACAAAGTACCCTCATTGAAGTAGTGGTGGGCGACGCCCTCGATCCCGAAGCCCTACGTACCTTGCTGGAAGGCTGCCAGGCCGTAATAAGTACCTTGGGCCAGCGCAAGGGTGAGCCGCTGGTGGCCAGCCAGGCTACGCGCTACCTGCTGCACGCGATGGAGTGCTACGGCATCCGGAGGTACCTGGCCGTAGTGGGCCTGAACCTGGATACGCCTTCGGACCGGAAGCGCCTCAGTACCCGGCTCTCGAGTGCTCTCATGAAGTGGGCGTTTCCGAAAATCGTGGCGGACAAGCAGCTGGCCTACCAGCTCCTGACCCAAAGTACCCTCGACTGGACGCTGGTGCGCATTCCGTACCTGGTGCAAACCGACGCGCTCCGGGACATTCGGCTAAGCCTGGACGACGCCCCCGGCGGCAAAATCAGCGCGGCGGATCTGGCCCACTTTCTGGTAGACCAGCTCGACGATAAAAAGTACCTCCGCCAAGTACCCTTTATAGCCAGTAACTAGTGGATTGAACTAAACCGGGAGCCCCCAATAGCTTCCGGTTTAGTTTTACGAAAGTACCCCAAGCCCTCTGCCCCATGCGACCATCACCAGTACTTGCGCTCGGTGAGACCGGTCATGTAGAGGTCGTAGCCGCCTTTGCCGCCGGGGCGGTCGGAGCTGAATAGCATGAGGTTGTAGTTAAAGTTCGAAAGATCGGGCAGGATGGGCCGGTACTCGTTGGCGGCGGTATTGATGCGGCTCCCGGCATTGAGGGGTGGCGACCAGCGGCCATCTTCCAGCGTAGAGTAGTAGATATCGAAGCCGCCCTGACCACCCGGCCGATCCGACACAAACACCAGCGTGTTTCCGTACAGGTAGGGGCACTTGTCGTGGTAGGGCGACGAAAGCTCGTCCATCTTCCTAATGCTGTAGTTTTTGGGGTTCACGAAGCTTTCGAGCCGGGTGCCGTGCGTGCCCTGAATCGTGACTTCGTAGAGGTCAAAGGTACCGGCGCGGTCGGAGCAGAAGTAGATTTTATCCCCCTGCTGGGAAAACGTCGGGTAGGCATCGTTGCCCGTCGAATTGAGCATATCGAAGGTGAAAGGTCCCTTGGTTTCTTTGTTTTGGTCGTAATACAGGTACTTGATCTGCATCCGGCCCGCCGCGTCGTCGGCGTAGAAGAGCGTAAGTACCTCGGGCTCGGTGGCCACCCAGGGGAAATCGTGCTTCATGGAAAGTACGTTGGGACCATACACGTTAAAATCGCCGTTGGCATAGCTAGCCAGCCACGATGTGGCATTGTAGCGCTCATTGATGCCGCCCCCTAAATACCCTTTTAGCAGCCCATTGACCACTTTCTTTTTCTCGTCGTAGCGAAGGCTGGCCTCATAGTGCACCAGATTGAGGTACTCTTTCTTGTTACGCTTGGAAGAAAAAACCAGGTTAAGCTCCCCGTACCGGTTCTGAGCTAAATTAGAATTATAATCGTCGAATTCGGAGTTAAACTCCTCCAGGTTAACTACCTCCTGCATGAATCGCCCGTCCTTATCGGTATAAAGGATCGGTACAAGAAAACAGCCTTGTAGCCCCAAAGCTACACCTAGTAACAGCATGGATTTTTTCATAGGTATCTTGTTTTAAAGGCCCAAGTACCTGCTCAAGAGCCGCCTACGGGCGTAATGGTTGGAATGGATTGTAATAAAAAAGGCGGAACCCGTAACCAGATCCCGCCTGGGTACCTACGCGCCTAAAGCTTTGCGGGCGTATTCACAGCATTTGGCGGTTTCCTTCACGGCGTCGGAGCCTTCGGGAATGGTGTATTCCAGCTCGATGGTGGCCGGAAACTTGTACTTGTTTTTACTCATGAGCTGAAGTACCTCCACGATGGGCGTATCGCCTTCGCCCCAGGGTAGGTTGGCTCCGCCGTTGGCCTTGGTTTTGCGGTCTTTGGTGTGCATGCTCACGATGTGCTGGTGCTTGGCTTCGAGCAGCGGAATGGGCTCAAAACCCGCCGCCACGTAGTGGCCCATGTCGAAGTTAAGCGCGTTGTATTTCGACTGGCCCAGGGCCACGTCCCAGGCCGTGAAGGTCTGCTGCAGGTGGCCGTGGTAGCCCACGTAGATCTTGTTGCGGGCCGCGATGTCGCCCAGGCGTTTGGTTTCGGCGTCGCTGGTGGGTAGCTCTACGGTGGCCTGGTTGGCGCCCAGCGCTTTGGCCGCCCGGAAGGCGTAGTCTACCTCGGCGTCGGTGTTTTTAGCACCCAGCGCGCTGGGTTTGTAGCCGTAGATGCTCACGCCCGCCTGGTTGTACATCTTTCGTAGCTGCACAAATTTGTCCATAGGTACCTTGGTGCGCCAGGCGGCGAGTTTTTCCAGGTACTCGGCTTGCTCGGCCTGCTGTTCGGGCGTCAGCTGCGGGCGTTGCCCGCCGGTCCAGGCCGGGCGCGCCGGGGCTTCGGGCGCTCCCGCGAAGGCTTCGGCCGAAGGCCCCATGAGCTCGATGGCGCTGATGTTGCTATCGATGCAGTATTGCAATACTTGCTCGGCGCTGCTGGGCATGCTCCGCCACGAATAGCTGATCACCCCCACCTGCACGCCCTTGAAGAGGGAGTTGGGCTTGCCCAGGTTTTGGATGTAAGCGGGCGCGCCAAAGGTACTTGAAGAGGCCAGCGCGAGGCCCGTCGCCGCTAGTGCCGAAGTACCCAGGAATTGCCGCCGTGAAATTTCTTTATTGCTCATGAAGCCAGACGTTTGGAAGTAAAAAATGGAGTATCTGGCTAATAAAGTACCCCGCCCGCGCATTCTAATGCCACGAGCGGGGTATTTCCAATTTCTTTTTTGTCACCAACGCCTGGTGCTAAAAATCGGTGGTAGAAAGTACCTGCGGATTCTCAGTCGCGCAGCCAAAAACCGGGAGGTTCAATGCCCAGCGTACGCAGGTACACGTAGCCCTGCCCGCGGTGGTGAATCTCGTTGTCGATGAAGTAATAAATCACGGCATGGATGGGCATCTCGTACTGTCCAAAGGCCAGGTCTACTTCCTGAAACCGCGCCTCGGGGATCTGCGGCCAGAGCTCGTCGATGATGCCGGTGGTTTTGTCCCATAGCTGCAGCAGCTCCTCTTTGGTTTTGGGATCCGCCTTGCCGAAGTCCGACTCGTCGAAGTACTGCCAGGTACCCGTCAGCGCTCCGCTCACGCCCGGTACGGCCATCGCGATCATCTCCATCGCCAGCTGGGCAAAGGGGCGCATCCCGCCCACGGAATAAGTAAAGAGCTCCTCCTCCGGAAATAGCTCGATGACCCGGCGGGTGAGGCGGCGGTGTCCCTGCCAGTGCTCCAACACCAGATTTGAGGTAAGGACTACTGACGGGGCTACTTCTTGCGTGCTTTTGGTTTCCATGCTTGGTTTGTTTTTGATGGTTAAAATCAAATGAACACTACAAAGAAAAAGCAGGTACCTGACAGCCCTGTGTCAGTAGGGATTCAGAAAAATTGATTTTTTTTGTAAGCGACTAACACTCCAGGCGGGGAGCTTCCAATTTGAAACGGAGTGCTCTCCGCCTGGGGTTAAATCAAAGTGCGTTTGAAACGCTAGAGGATTGCGACCCGATTAAAAATCGGGCCGAGCCGTCGAGCGTTCTTTCACCGGCTGATCAGCCGGAGCCAATCCGCCTTCGTGAGGGAATGAAAAAAATCGTCACCGGCATGGATCAGGTCGCTGGCCAGCCGGGCTTTATTTTGCTGCATTTCCTGGATTTTCTCCTCTACGGTATCGGGACAAATAAGCCGCACCGCGATGACATTTTTCGACTGCCCGATCCGGTGCACGCGGTCGATGGCCTGGTTTTCGGCGGCCACATTCCACCACGGATCGACCAGAAAAACGTAGTCAGCGGCGGTGAGGTTCAGGCCGGTGCCGCCCGCCTTCAGGCTCACCAGAAATACCCGGATGGCGTCGTCTTGCTGAAAGGCCTGCACCACCTCTTCGCGGTTGCGGGTACTTCCGGTCAGGCTCACGTGCTGCCAGCCTTCGCGATCCAGCTCGGGCCGGATCAGATCCAGCATCGACACAAACTGCGAGAAAACAAGTACCTTGTGGTCCGGGGCAATGCTGCGGAGCTGCTGCATCAGGAGCTCGATCTTCACCGACGCCTCGCTCATCAGGCGGTCTTCGCCCAGCAGGCGCGGCGAGTTACAGATCTGCCGCAAGCGCGTGATGCCGCGCAGTACGTGCATGGTATTTTTCTTAATTTCTTCTTCCTGGATACCTGAGAGGTAGTCCCTAAACTCGCGCTCGTAGGTATCGTACACCCGGCGCTGCTCCTCGCCCATGTCGCAGTAAAGGACCACCTCGGTTTTTTCGGGTAGTTCCTGCGCTACTTCTTTTTTAGTTCTTCGCAGGATAAAGGGCGCAATACGGCGTTGCAGTGCCAGCGCACTTTCCTTTTGCTTGAAGCGGTCGATGGCGATGGCAAAGGTATTGCGGAAGTACTGCCGCGTACCCAACAACCCCGGACACGCAAATGAAAACTGGGCGTACAGGTCGAAGGTATTGTTTTCCAGCGGGGTACCGGTGAGTACGATGCGGTTGCGCGATTGCAGCAAGCGGGCGGCCTTGTAGCGCTGCGAAGAAATATTCTTGATGTTCTGCGATTCGTCCAGAAAAACGTACCCAAAGAGGTACTTTCGCAGCCTCGCAATGTCCGACACCAGCGTGCCGTAGGTCGTCAGGATTATGTCAAAATCGTCGAAGGCCTGGGTACTTTTGGCGCGGCTGGCTCCGTGCAGGATATGTAGTTTCAAGGAAGGCGCGAAGCGCTCTACCTCCGCTTTCCAATTATGAATCAATGAGGTAGGTACCACCAGCAGATGCGGGCGCTGCCGGGCCTTCTGCCGGAGCGTCAGGATGAAGGCGATGATCTGGACGGTTTTGCCCAGACCCATGTCGTCGGCGAGGCAGCCTCCAAAGTTGAACTCATCCAGGAAGTTGAGCCAGCTGAGGCCATGCAGCTGGTAGGGACGCAGCGTAGCGTGGAGGTCTGAAGGTACCTGTACCGGCTCGATGGCCTCCAGGTTGCTCAGCTTTTGCTGGTACTGCCGCAGCTCTTCTTTTACTTCGGCGTCCAGCATGTCTTTGTCATAAATTTCTGACAAAATACTATAGCTAATCTTGGGGATTAGCAGGGAATCGTCGCCT
The DNA here is from genome assembly GCF_014202275.1 of Rhabdobacter roseus. GTDB lineage: Bacteria > Bacteroidota > Bacteroidia > Cytophagales > Spirosomataceae > Rhabdobacter > Rhabdobacter roseus. The sequence goes on from NZ_JACHGF010000007.1 coordinate 69,111, forward strand.
ACCTCGGCGGTCTGGAAGTACGCCTCGAAGCGCCGCAGCCATTCATCCGGAAGTACCCCCAGCGTGCCGTCGTCCAGCTGCACAAACTTGCTCTTGTTCCGAACCGACTTATGGAGCTGCTTGAGCGACGCTTTTTTTCGCCCAAACCGCACGTCGATGAGCGCATTGAACCAATTGAGGCCGCTGGCTACCTGCACCGACACCCGCGCCTTGTGCTGATTTAGCTGGTTGCCCTCCAGCTCGTTGAAACCCAGGATGGTGATTTGCTGGTGGGTCCAGGCTTCGAAGGCATCCAGAAACCAGTTTTCGTCCAGGAAGTAGGCCTTGGGCAGGTAAAAGTACGGCAGCGGGTTGTCGAGCTGTTCCAGGAAATCAGGGTGCTCTTTGACCAGCGCCGAAATGAATTCGTCTTCGGCCACGCCGTCTCTTTTTACGCGAAACAACCTACCCCGGCGGTCCTGCCCGTAGAGCTGCCGCTGCGTCCGGATGGGTACTTCCACGTCGCCGTACTTCATCACCGGCTCGATGGCCACGTAGTTGGGCAGGTCGGTGAGGTAGAGTAGCCGCTGGGGTACCTGGTCGAAACCCGCCGCCCGGAGCTGGGCCACCGTAGCCGACCGCAGGTAGGTATGGGCTACCGGCAAGTGCGCTTCCAGCTTGGCAAGTACCTTTTCCCGAAAATCCAGGAAGGCTTCCTGCGCTAACGACAAAGTACCTTCCTGCTGCTTGAAGTACCCCAGGGCGTCGAGCACGGCCAGGTCGTCGCAGAAGTACCAGTGGCCGTCGAGCTCCAGAAAGTAGTCGAACCGCAGATTGACCCGCGCCAGGGGGTACTTGGCGTGGTTGATGGCCAGCTCCGGCTCCACCAGGTACCTCTCTTCGCGCTGACTGACGTGTATTTTAAAATCAACCTGCGGCACGCTCACACGGATGGGCGTCAGCGAACGGGGGCTGGGCCGCTCCGAAACGGCGCTGTCGTGGTAGTAAAAAGGGTACTTGAGCGGATTCCGCACCAGCGCCCGAAATCCCTCGCGGTCGAGGGGCGATTTTTCGTAGAACGACTGAAACTTGATCAACGCCCCGTAAAATTGCAGCTCGTCGGGCTGCTTCGTATTCCAGAGTCGGTCTACGGGATTCAGGACCGTCAGCGGCGCTTTGGGCTCGCCCCGCTGGCTCAGCAAGGCCTCCACCAGCTGCGCACTGAAGAGGTTGTAGTAGCGGTGGCTTCCGATCACCACCAGGGTTTGGGTACCTCCGCCGGGGGCGGACTGGCGGGCCAGGAACTGGGCAAAGTACCCCTCCTCTCCGCCCGATTTACGGATAAAATCATCAAATGCCTGAGCCTTCTCCTCGGCCGAAGTAGTCAATTTAGGTTGGTTCATTCGTAGTGCTAAGTACCCTGCGGATGGGGCAAGGTAGAATTCTTTTTAATTCAAAAACCAGTCGGGGAATTGATTCTTCCATTTCAACCCCAAAAAATGGCAATATATACGTATTAGACGTGTTCATGCCGCCTGGGTTGGTTTATTTTGCAGCATCAAAATTAACAGCCAATCGCCATGAAATCGTTTTTCTTCTCGCTTGCATTCCTAGCATTAACTATCAGCTCTTACGCACAAGACGGCGGACGCAACAAAGCCATTTACGTGGAAGGCCTCGGCAGCGGCCTGTTGTTTAGTGTCAACTACGATTTTCGCTTCAAGCCCCAGCAAGACGGCCTCGGTATGCGGGTGGGGATAGGTGGAGGTAACCTGGGCGGCTTCGACGCCAATGTCGGTATCGTCACCGTGCCGGTTCTGGCCAACTACCTGGTGGGTACGCGCCGCGTTGCCTTTGAAGCGGGGGCGGGTATCACGCCCATTTACGTGAAGGCTTCGGCCGCCGACCTCTCCACGGGCGACGTCGTGAAAGCCGACGGCCTGAGTGCCTTTGGTACCCTCAACGCCGGGCTGCGCCTCCAGCCCATTCGCAACGGGGTGGTGTTTCGCCTCACCTACACGCCCATCATTACCGGCAGTGGTTTCCTGCCCCTCTTCCTGGGGGTGTCGCTGGGCTACGCGTTTAAGTAGCTGGCAGGGGGCTTGGGGTACGGGGCAAGGGGTACTTGCCGGATGGTACTTTTATAAAAGCGCCACCTGGCAAGTACCTTTTTTGCCCGCGATACTCTTCGGAAACTGGATTTCATTCTTTTGTCAAAGGTACTTTATTGCCAGGTGAATACGCTTATAAAGTACCTATTGTAGAATTTGCTTTGCGATTCAGAAGGTTTACAAACGAAGGTACGGATCAATAACGCAGCTTCGTGGCCGCGTAGCGGTCGAATGTTTATAGGAGAAGACGTAGGTAGGGAACCCGCGTGCCGTTAGGTACGCAACCCACCGCACGTTGCGTACCTAACGGCACGCGGACGGGTTTTGGTGGCCCTTGTAGCTATAAACATGTCGTGCCTACGGCACGGATTCGGCTCATGAGAATGAATGGGTTAATAAGCTCTTAAAGCTTTCCCGCCGCGTTGGGGTACAGGACAATAGTATCCCTTTTTAGGAAAATATTATAGACTTGCACCTCATCTATAATACGTTTAACGCAAATCTAGCATCATGAACGGACTCCGTACCTAACAGACGCGCAGGTACTTCATAAATACCAATCAAAAAACACCGCGCGCGCCAGCAAAGGTACCTTTGCTGGCGCGCGCGGCTATTGGCTTCGTTTAACTCAGCTTTTTGAGATCGAAGGGTAGTTTGCGAATGCGGGTACCGGTGGCCGAGAAGATGGCGTTGCAAAGCGCCGGGGCTACCGGCGGCAGGCCCGGCTCCCCTACCCCGCCCGGCGCTTCTTCGTTCTCGACGAGGTGGATTTCTACCTTCGGCATTTCGTCGATGCGCAGGATCTGGTACTGGTGGAAGTTGGACTGCTGGGCTTTACCCCCCGCAAACGTAATAGCGGGCTTGATGGCCGCCGAGATTCCCATCGCGATGTTGCCCTCAGTCTGGGCGCGTACGTTGTCGGGGTTTACGTACATGCCGCAGTCCAGCACCGTCACCACGCGGTCGATCTTCACGCCCACTCCGTCTTTTTTCACAAAAACCGCGTGGGCGCACACGCTCCCAAACGACTTGGCGATGGCCACGCCCTTGCCCATGCCTTCGGGCAGCGGCTGGTACCAGCTGGCCTTTTCGGCCAGGGTCTTGAGGACGTTCTGAAAGCGGGGCGCGTCTTTGAGCAGCTCAAGCCGCGCGTCCAGCGGGTCTTTCCCGGCCGCATGGGCCAGCTCATCCACGAACGACTCGTGCCCAAAGCTGCTGTTAGACGGGTACACCGACCGCCACCATACGATCGGGATGTCGGTGGTGACGCGCTTAAAACCTACCTTGGCGTTGGCGAAGGCGTAGGGACTCTCCTCGTGGCTAATACCCTCCCCCGCCCAGGGATCGGGCTTGCCCGCCGGAAAGGCACCGTACACCTGCCCCATGATCGACTCCCCGATGAGCGTGTGCTCGAAGGCCGTGATGGTACCCTGCGCATCCACGCCTCCGCGCATGGCACTCAGCATACCGGGGCGGAAGGGCCCCTGCTGGATGTCGTCCTCGCGGGTCCAGATCACCTTCACGGGTACTTTGGCCTGCTTCGACAGGTACACCGCCTCCAGCACAAAGTCCAGGTACGCCTTCCGGCCAAAGGCTCCGCCCAGGAAAGGTACGTTCACCTTCACTTTTTCGGGCGCAATTCCCAGGTACTTGGCTACCTGCTCGATGGCCCCGTCGGGTCCCTGCACGGGTGCCCAGATCTCGCAGGTACCGTCGTCTTTGACGTGCGCCACGGCTACTTCGGGCTCCATCGGGGCGTGGGCCAGGAAGGGCGTTTCGTACTGCGCTTCCAGCTTTTTGGCGGCGGTACCCAGGGCGGCCTTTACATCACCCGCCTGGCTATACGCAGGGGCGTCAGGTACCTTGGCGGCTTCGCGGAGTTGGGCAAAGTAGCGGTCGGTGGTGAGGTCGGTGGCGTAGTTGGCGTTGTTCCACTCAATTTTCAGCGCCTTGCGGCCCTGCGTGGCGGCCCAGTAGTTGTCGGCCAGTACGGCTACACTTTCGCAGGTTTTGTAGGGCAAAGGTCGCTCGGCCTTAAGTACCTGCTTCACGCCGGGTACTTTTTTGGCGTTGGCGTCGTCAAACGAAAGTACCTTGCCGTGGATCATGGGGCTACGCTCAATGGACGCGTACAGCATCCCGGGCACCTCCACGTCCATCCCAAACTCGGCCCGGCCCGTCACCTTGGCGGGTACTTCGGGCCGCGGCAGGGCTTTGCCCAGGAGCTTGAAATCTTTTTTGGCCTTCAGGGGTAGGTCCTTGGGTACTTCCAGCCGGGCGGCGTCTTCTACGAGCTCTCCGTAGGTGAAGCTTTTGCCGGTAGGCTTATGAAAAATCTTTCCTTCCTGCGCGTAGCAGTCGGCCTTGCTGACCTTCCAGCGGTCGGCGGCGGCCTGCGTAAACATCTCGCGCGCGGCGGCTCCGGCCTGGCGCAAGCGCGTCCAGCCCGTGCGTACGGTACTACTCCCGCCCGAGAGCTGCGCGCCGTACTTCCGCAGCCCGTCCGACTGCCGGATCTGGATCTGATCCAGGGATACTTCCAGTTCTTCGGCCACCATCATGGGTACCGCCTGCCAGGTAGCCTGGCCCATGTCGGGGCGGTGGTTGATGATGGTAATGCCCCCGGCGTTGTCGATGACCACAAACGGGTGCAGCTCGAACGAAAGTACCGCCGTGCCTTCCTGCCCTACGTTGACCACTGAGGTACCTCGGCCGCCCGCCTGGGCCGAAAAGCCAAGTACCAGTCCCACGCCCGTGAGCCCCATCGCCTTCATGAAATGACGCCGGTCCAACGGTTGGCGATCCAACGGTTGCCGGGGCAACGCTTGCCGATCCAACGGTTGGGATTCCAAAGTACCTCCCTCCGGGTTATTTTCCTTGTGTAATGCCATCGCCTTTTGAGTTTGCTGCTGCTGAATGAATTGCTTTCCGAACGCGCTGGTAGGTACCGCAGCGGCATAGATTGCCGCGCATGGCCAGGTCGATGTCCTCATCGGTGGGAGCGGGCTTGTCTTTGAGTAAAGCCACGGCCGTCATGATCTGCCCCGACTGGCAGTAGCCGCACTGAGGTACCTGCTCTTCGATCCAGGCGCGCTGCACAGGGTGTAGTTTTTCTTCGGTACCAATGCCTTCGATGGTCGTGATCTGCTTGTCGGCGGCGGCCTGCACGGGGTACGAGCAGGAGCGGGCGGGCTTGCCGTCGATGTGTACCGTACAAGCTCCGCACTGCGAAATACCGCAGCCGAACTTGGTCCCTTTCAGACCCACCTGGTCGCGGAGCACCCACAGGAGAGGTGTCCGGGGGTCAACGTCCAGGCGCTGTAGCTGGCCGTTGATGGTTAAGGAAATAGCTGCCATGAAAAAAGTAAAAGATTGATTGATATAGATTTTCGCTTTGAAGTAGCTCAGCAAAGTACCCTGCCGGGTACCGGCCTCGGTGCCATAACTCCCCGAAGGTAAGGGGTTTCAGCGAAGATTCCAACCCCGGCGGGTACCTTCACTTACCCTTTCGAGCGCTTTTCTGCCTACCTTTGCGCCGCTTTGAATTAAATTCCCCCATCATGCTCATCGACCTCCGCTCTGATACCGTTACGCGCCCTACGCCCGCCATGCAAGCCGCCATGTGGGCTGCCGAAGTGGGCGACGATGTTTTTGGCGACGACCCCGCCGTCAATGCCCTCGAAGAAAAAGCGGCCCGGCTCTTTGGGAAGGAAGCCGCGCTTTTCTGCGCCTCGGGTACCATGACCAACCAACTCGCCATTCGGGTCCATACGCAGCCCGGTAGCGACGTCATCTGCGACAAGCTCTCGCACATTTACCTCTACGAAGGCGGCGGCATCATGCTGAACGCCTTCTCGTCGGTGAAGCTGCTCGACGGCGACCGCGGACGCCTCAACGCCCGGCAAGTGGCCGACGCCATCAGCCCCCTCGATGACCCGCACGCGACCGTAACGCGGCTCGTCTCGCTCGAAAACACCATGAACAAAGGCGGAGGCTGCTACTACGACCTGGCCGAAATCCGGGCCATCCGGCGCGTCTGCGACGAGCACCAACTACCCCTGCACCTGGACGGGGCCCGGCTTTTCAACGCCCTGGTCGAAACCGGCGAAGCGCCCGCCCTCTACGGCCAACTCTTCGATTCCATCAGCATTTGCCTGTCCAAGGGGTTGGGTTGTCCGGTGGGTTCGTTGCTGCTGGGTACGCGGGCGTTTATTCAAAAGGCGCGGCGCTTCCGCAAGGTCATGGGCGGCGGCTGGCGGCAGGCGGGCTTTCTGGCCGCCGCGGGTATTTACGCCCTCGACCACCACGTAGACCGCCTCCGCGACGACCACGCCCGGGCCCGCGCCATCGGCAACATGCTCCGGGCAAAACCTGAGGTGGAGGACCTCTACCCCATCGACACCAACATCGTCATCATGCAGCTACCCGAGTCCATCCTGGCCGCGGACTACGTCCGAAAGCTCGAAATGCTCCGCATCCGGGCCGTCACCTTCGGCAAGCACCTGGTTCGCTTCGTCACGCACCTGGACTTCACCGACGACCACCTTACCGAGCTCCAAAAGCAGCTCGCCAAGGTGTAGGCCATCTTCGGTTCTTTTTTCTGAGTGCCCCGGCAGGTACTTTAAGCACCGCTGGGGTTGTTTTTTGCTTGATAAAGCCATTACCATTTTGGTAACTTATTGTATCTTTGTCCTAGTCAGCGTCAATCCATGAGAGTAATTGCCAAAAAAATACTACGCGAATTTTGGGTGAAACATGCCGACGCGGAGGAGTTCCTGAAAACGTGGTATAAGGAAGCAACGAAAGCTACCTGGAAATCTCCAGCTGATATCAAAGCGGACTATACAAAAGCAAGTATCCTCAAAAATAGCCGCGTTGTTTTCAATATTTGTGGCAATAAGTACCGTCTAATTGTGGAAATCAACTACCCCAGGCAATGGGTTTTTATACGCTTTATTGGCTAACGCATAATGAGTATGACGCAATCGATGCAGAAAAAATATAATTCCCTATGAATATAAAAGCCTTAAAAACGGAAGAGGATTATAACCAAGCTATTAAAAGACTTGAGGTTATTTTCCAGGCTCCCGCTGATTCAGCCGAAGGTGACGAAGCCGAAGTACTTTCGATCTTGATTGAAAAATTTGAAGAGGACCACTTCCCCATCGAAGCGCCTGACCCCATTGAAGCCATCAAGTTCAGAATGGAGCAAATGGACCTCGACAATAACGATTTGGCCGAAGTAATTGGTTATAAGAGTCGGGTTTCTGAGCTATTCAGCCGAAAAAGAAAATTAACACTCAAGATGATTCGGACCCTTCACGAGAAGTTAAAGATACCTTATGAAATTCTTCTCGTTGACTATTAAAAGACACAATCAAGTACCTATGCGTGTTGTTATAAAACCATTTGCCCACGTATAAAATTGCCATACATTCGCTTTTATGGGATGTATATTCCACTAATGTACCTAGCTATGCCTACGAAGCTAACCTTAACCATCGAGCAGGCCGTGATCGACAAAGCCAAAAAGTACGCTAAGGAGAGAGAGCGTAGCTTGTCCGATATTATCGAAAACTACCTCAAGGTACTTACTCAAGAGCGTGATCCGGTGGAAGATGAACTGACTCCTATCGTAAAATCCCTGAAGGGGTCTTTCAAAGCGCCAAAAGATATGGATTATAAAAAAGAATTAGCGGACGCTCACGGCAAAAATCTTAGCGCTCTGTGAATCGAAAAAACTAGTGGGCTATCTTTCCCCGATAATCATTAGCAACGTGTACTACCAGCTACGCAAAACGCCTGATCGCTGGTCATTTGTAAGGTAAAATTTTAACCATTTCCTTCTCAAAGCCTATATGAAAATACGCTCCGCCTTTGCCACTCTTATTTTGGCCTTGCTCACGTTCGCCTGCCAACCCGCGGAAGACACAAAAAAATCCGAAGGAAGTACCCAAGAACAAAACCAGGCCCTGGCCCAAAAAGTATACGAGCGGTTTAACGCCCACGACTGGGCGGGCATGGCCAATTTGTACAGCGAGTCGGCGGAGTTCAAGGACCCGTCGCTGGGGCCGGATGCCGTAACCCAAACTCGCCCGCAGATCATCGCCAAATACCAGGAACTGGCGGGGATGTTCCCCGACGTGCGCGATGACATCGTGGCCATGTACCCCTCCGCCGACCAGCACGTGGTGGTGGAGTTTGTGTCGTCAGGTACCTCGCCGGATGGTACTTCCTGGAAACTACCCATTTGCACCATTTTTACCATCGAAAACGGACTCATCACCCGCGACTTCACCTACTACGATAATTCAAAAACCGACTAATGCTAGCTTCTTCTTTGAACTTCTTGCCGCACAGGGTGTTCTAAATTAGGCCTACACGAGCCGACATGAATCTCACTTAGTTAAGTCAAGTACCTATACGTACCCATGAAAATTATTAGCAGAAACCTCACGAAGGACGATTACTCGGACCTGAAAACGACGATGATCGAAGCCTACCGGGGAATTGGCGGCCAGTACTGGCGCGAAGAAAAAATTGACATTCTCCTTGATAAATTTCCCGAAGGACAGCTCTGCGTGGAAGTAGACGGCAAGGTGGTGGCCTGCGCCCTGTCCATTGTGATTAATTACAATAAATTTGGCGACGAACATACCTACCAGGAAGTAACGGGCAACTACACCTTCAGTACCCACAACCCCAAGGGCGACGTGCTCTACGGCATCGAGGTTTTTGTGCACCCCGAGTACCGCGACATGCGCCTGGGCCGCCGCCTCTACGACGCCCGCAAGGAACTTTGCGAGCGCCTGAACCTACGGAGCATCGTGGCGGGGGGACGGATTCCGAACTACAACCAGTTTTCGAATGATATATCGCCCAAGGAGTATATCGAGAAAGTGAAGCGGCGCGAGGTGTACGACTCCACGCTGTCGTTTCAGCTGGCCAACGACTTTCACGTGCGGAAGGTACTTAAAAACTACCTGCCCGGCGACACCGAGTCGAAAGACTACGCCACCCTGCTGGAGTGGAACAACATCTACTTCCAGCCCGACAAGAAAAAAACCAACGCTTCCGACTCCATCATCCGGATCGGTGTGGTGCAGTGGCAGATGCGGCTCTTCAACGACGTGCAGGACTTCTACGACCAGGTGGAATTTTTTGTGGATGCCGTGAGCTCCTACAAGGCGGATTTTATTCTGTTTCCGGAGTTTTTTAACATGCCGCTGCTGGCGGAATTCAACCACCTACCCGAGCCGCAGGCCATTCGGGAGCTGGCGGGTTATACGGAGCAGGTACGCACCAAAATGCAGGAGTTTGCGATTTCGTACAATGTCAACATTGTAGGGGGAAGCATGCCGTTGGTGGAGGAAGAAAGGCTTTATAACGCCGCCTACCTCTACCGCCGCGATGGTACTTCGGAAGAGTACCGCAAGATTCACATCACGCCCAACGAGGTGCGTCACTACGGCATGGTGGGCGGCGACGAAGTGGCGGTGTTCGACACCGACTGCGGCAAAATAGGGCTGGTGATTTGCTACGACGTGGAGTTTCCGGAGCTGAGCCGTTTGCTGGGCAAGCAGGGCATGGAGATTTTATTTGTGCCCTTCCTCACCGACACCCAAAACGGCTACATGCGCGTACGCAACTGCGCCCAGGCGCGGGCCATCGAAAACGAGTGCTACGTGGCCATTTCGGGCTGCGTGGGCAACCTGCCCAAGGTCGAAAACACCGACATCCACTTTGCGCAGTCGGCGGTCTTTACGCCTTCTGACTTTGCCTTCCCGACCAACGCCATCAAGGCCGAAGCCACGCCCAATACCGAGATGATGCTCATTGCCGACGTAGACCTGGTGCAGCTCAAGGAGTTGCACGAGCACGGCTCGGTGCAGATCATGAAAGACCGCCGCACGGACCTCTACGACGTCACGATGAAGAAGAAGTCACGCCGGGTACCTAAAGTATCCATCAACCACGTGGACGAGGTACTTTAAGTTGCCTTAATTGATAAAAGCTAAAGTACCTGATTGATCAAACAGGTTTGTGACTTTTTTGGTTAATCGGGTACTTTCAGTTTCTGGTTGTGAGTAAATTAACCAGGGGCTGTTCTTTTATACAAAAACAAAGTAGGGGTAGTTATGGTACTTTTATGAAAGCAGGTAGCCTCATCACGTTTCTGGTATTGGTGGCGCGCATTGCGGCGGCCCAGCAAGAAATTGCGTACGATACGCTGCGGGATATTCATTACTATAACATCCAAAGCCAAAACTACGACTACCGCACCAACAACCACGAAGGTACCCAGCACACGGTAGCCATCAAGGGGTCGGCTTTTTTGTACCAAGGCTGGCAGCCGGGCTCCATCACGCTGGACAACGGAAGTACCCTTCCCACCGAACTAAAGTTTAACCTGGTCGAAAACAGCCTTTTTCTTTCCCTCAACGGCCAGGAGCTCCTGACGCACCCCAGCCAGTTCAGCATCAAGGAGCGCGACTTCGTCCGCATCCAGCACCAATACTACGAGGTACTTCACCGGGGAAAGGTGGGGCTGCTCAAAAGCCACCGGGCGCGGCTTGAGCACATCCAGAAAAACGGCTACAACGAATCGCTGGGCTATGACTTTGAGTACAGCCGCAACGAAAGCCTGTACCTGATCCACGACAGCGGCAGCCTGACGCCTCTGAAGCTCGGGGAGCGCAAGGTACTTTCGAGCCTGCGCGGCCACCACCAGCAAGCGCGGGCCGTGGTGCGCGAGCTGAACCTCAACCTCCGCCGTGAAGCCGACCTGAAGGTACTGCTCACGCGGCTCGACGACTGCCCCTGATGCCTATACGCGGCCGTTAGGGAGGACCAAACAAAATACCCAGTACCTGCCGCAGCGACCGCGCCCGCCGCAGGTCCCGCCAGATGTCCGTCCACTCGTGGAAGTTGAGGTATACCACATTCTGTGACTCCAGCGGCTTGGTGATGCCGTAAACCGGCCGCTCATCCTCTTCCTGAAAAGTACCAAAGAGCCGATCCCAAAGTATAAAGGTCGTTCCGAAATTTTTGTCGATGTACTGTTCGTTCTTGCCGTGGTGTACGCGGTGGTGCGAGGGCGTCACGAAGACGTACTCCACCCAGCGGGGTAGTTTAGGAATTACTTCCGTATGAATCCAGAATTGGTACAGCAAGTCGAGCTGGTAGCAGGTAAAAACAATGACCGGATGAATGCCCATGAGCCAGACCGGAATAAAAAACACGATTTTGAGGTGCTGGGTCCAGGAGTTGCGGAAAGCGGTGGAAAAATTGAGGTGCTCCGACGAATGGTGCGTCACGTGCGTGGCCCAGAGCAGCCGTACCCGGTGGCCCAGGTAGTGCGCCAGGTAGTTGCAGAAGTCAATGGCCAGGTAGGCCACTACCCACACCCACCCGCTCGTGGGCAGCCGCCAGGGTACCAGCTCGTAAAAGAAAAGGCTCGCGCCCACGATCAGGGTTTTGAAAAGTCCGTTGATAACCAGGCTCCCCAGCCCAATGCCGAGGGAAGCCCGAAAATCCGGACCATCGTACTTTTTGTGGTCGTCGTGGCGCGTGATAAAGTATTCCAGCAGCACGGCCAGGACAATGACCGGCGTGGCGTACAAGAGAAGGGGTTCTTGCTCCATGAGGGTGTGATTTTTCAATGGCTAATAAAAAAACGAAAGGGTACTTGGTAGGTCTCGTAGGAATAGATACTCCGTAAGGCCCTACACTGTGGCAGGAGGCTAAAGTTAGAGTACTATTTTTTCGTAAACGGGCTGCTGGGCGCGGGTATCCATTCCGTACAGCTCAAGGTACTGTACCTTCGGCAGCAGCGCCGAGCCTGGCTCCAGCTGTACAAATATTTTTTGCAGGCTGGCCGTGCGGCCATTGATCAGCGTGAGGGCCAGCGGCTTCCCCTGCTGATAGACCAGTGTCATGGGGCGCTTCCGAAAGGCATTCAGTAGCAGCTCGTAGCGGTCGGAGGTACTTTCTTTGTGCTTGTAGCCGTAAGCCAGTTGCCACTGCATGGCGGATAGACGCTGGCGTTGGCCCGCTTCGGCATAGCGCAGCCAGTACACGTTCACGGGCTGGGCCGGGTCGAAGGTTTTGTCGGGGCGGAGGTTGGCGTCGTACACCACGGTGTTGGCGTCGTTGCTACGCTGGATGTAAAAAAGGCGGTTGGCCGAGTGCGGTGGCTCGGGAAAACGCTCCCGGCCCGACTGTGGGGCAATAAACCCCAGGCTGATCAAGCTGACCAGCGTGCTGAATAGATGTATTTTTTTCATGGCTAATGGAAACTTACTTTTTAGGGTAGTTGCTTTATTGACAACCCAGGAAAAGAATACCCTCTGCTTTAGCCAAAAAAAATTTAAATTTATTTTACCAACCCCAGGGCCCGGCCCGCTTCCAGGGGCCGGTCGGTGGAGAGTACGTCGGCACCATTTTCCACAAATTTGCGGTAAGTCGCGTCGCCGCGGGCTTCGGCCATTTTATCCAGGTTGCCCAAAGTACCCAGGATCGTCATGATGCCTCTTTTGTGCAGAAATTCGTAGAGATCCGCCGAAGGCTCCCGCACGCCCACGAAAGCCACCATGCGGTGGTCGGGGACGCCCGCTTCGCGCAGCCGCTGGTACTCCTCCTCATTCCGGATCGTGACGGAGATCATCAGGTCGGGGTCCAGCCGGTGGACGAGCGCCGCCTGGGCTACATTATAAGTAATAATGGCGGCGTAAGGCTGCGCTTTGGCCTCCTGCACGGCCTCCACCACCCGGTGGTAGGGTACGTTGCGTTTGACGTCCAGGGTGTAAAGTACCCGCCCGCGCCCCCACTTCAGGACGTCGGCCAGGGAAGGTACCTTGTAGCGGGTGATATGCCCGCGGTGGTCTTTGAGATACAGCGACTGCCCGTAGGCCCAGCTCTGCTCCGCCACCGCCCCCGAGCCCGTGGTGGTGCGCTCGTAGGTGTCGTCGTGCATCATCAGAAGTACGCCGTCTTTGGTCAATGAAATATCACACTCCACTACCAGAGGTACCTTGCGGTGGAGGATTCCCCAAGGAAGCCCTTTCCTGTGCGAAAAGTGACGCGCCAGGAAAGCAAAGGACTCGAGGCAATTTTCGGGATAGCCCGCGTAGCTCCCGCCGCCCCGGTGCGCACTGATGAGCGGCGGGCGGCTGGGCTCGTAGCGCAGGTACTTGGGAAGCGTGTGCGAACGTAAGAAAGTCCGCGGGGCCCGGGGCGTACAGGCCGCCAGGGCCAGGCATATAGCCGTTAAATAAAGAAATCGACGAAACATAAAGTACCTACCCATAATCTAGAGCCACGGTGGCCAAGGTACAAAGAACGTTAAAACCCGCCGTTTCGCCATTCATCCTTTCCATCTTCCTTTCCTGTACTTTGTTATACATAGTACCTTCCTATACCCCAACTTTGTAGAGTCAATAAGGACAACCAGTAACTAAACTTAAAAAAACAAATAGCCATGAAAACTTCATTCAAAACCCTGATTTGCGCTTTGGCCCTGAGTACTACCGTTGCTTTTGCCGGTACCGAAAAAGAAACCAACAAGCCTACTACCTTTGCCACGGGCGTTTATGCTACCAACAGCGGTAAAATAAGCGTTGGTATCGAAAAAGAAGCCGGTGTAGCCACCACCATTCTGCTCCGTAACGCCCTGGGTGACATCATTCACAGCGAGCACGTGAGTAAAAAACAAACCAAGTACCAGGGCAAATTTGATGTAAGCGAATTGCAGCCCGGCCAGTACACCCTGGAGGTAGTAGCCAACGGAGAGAAAGAAGTAAAAAGCTTCACGATCAGTGCTCCCAAGGTAGTTGCCGAACGTACCATTGCCATTCAATAAGCATAGAAATGAAACAACCCTGGGTTGGCTGTTCATGGAGGCTTCGGGCCGTTTATCCCACAGCTATTCCGCTCATGCACTTCGCAAAATACAATTAGGCCGCGCTACCCTATTTTTGCAAAGTCGTTGAAGAACAACGAATAGCCAACCCAATATTTAAAAAAGCCATGAAAAATATACTTAAAAATTCCATTTTTGCCCTAGCGCTTATTAGCTCAGCTACCCTGGCCAGCGCCAACAACGACAAGGATTCCATCCGTACCGCGCAGCCCGTAAAAGAAAGCCCTAAAACGGCTCAAATTGAAAAAGTACTGCCGCGCTACGTGGCGACCGAAGATACCCAGGTACTGCCTCAGGCCAAACTACGTACCCTCCCTACAAAACGCTCGTACAGCCCCGAGCAAAAAGCCGCGCTGGTAGAGCTTTCTTTACAAAGTACCCGGTAAAGCATTACCGGAAAAAAGTACCCTTTGAAGGGAATAGATAGAAAAATAGGTTGTGAAGTCTGGCCGGGCAACCGGCCGGATCGTAGTCAGCAAACCGGGAAGGGCCAAGGCCTTTCCCGGTTTTGTTTTGGCCTCTAGATCACCACGTTGACGATGCGCTTGGGTACTACGATCACTTTTTTGGGCGTTTTGCCTTCCAGCCATTTTTGTACGGCTTCGTTGGCCAGTACCTCCTTCTCGATGTCGGGCGCGGCGGTATCAAGCGCAAAGGGGATGGTGGCCCGTACCTTGCCGTTGATCTGGATGGGGTACTCAAAGATGTCGTCGATGACGTACTGCTGCTCCCATTGCGGGAAAGCCGCCCGCGAAACGGTACCTTCGGCGTTGCCGAGGGCCGCCCACAGCTCTTCGGAGATGTGCGGCGCGTAGGGCGACAAAAGTACCACCAGCTCCTGCAAAATGGCCCGCTTGCTGCACTTCAAAGTACCTAGCTCATTCACGCACACCATAAAAGCGCTCACGGCGGTATTGAACGAGAAGCTCTCGATGTCCTCCTGTACTTTCTTGATGGTTTTGTGAAGTACCTTGAGTTCGTCTTTGGTAGGTACTTCGTCCTTGACGAGCCACTGCCCGTTGTCGTTGTAGAACAAGCGCCAGAACTTCCGGATGAAGCGGTAGGTACCGTCGATGCCGCTGGTGTTCCAGGGCTTGGCCTGGTCGATGGGCCCCAAGAACATTTCGTACAGCCGCAGCGTGTCGGCCCCGTAGCGAGCCACGATATCGTCGGGGTTCACGACGTTGAACTTCGACTTGGACATTTTCTCGACCTCGGTTCCACACAGGTACCTGCCGTCGGCCTCCAGGATAAACTCGGCGTTTTCGCCCGCGATGTCGGGACGCGTGGCTTTGAATTTCTCCAAATCCAGTACGTCGTTTTCTACAATGTTAACGTCTACGTGCAGGGCCGATACCTCATACTGCTCTTTCAGTCCCGCACTCACAAAAACAGGCTTGCTATAATCGGTACTTTTCAGGCGGTACACAAAGCTGCTCCGCCCCTGAATCATGCCCTGGTTGATAAGCTTCTTGAAAGGCTCTTCCTCGGGTACGTAGCCACGGTCTTTCAGGAATTTATTCCAAAAGCGGCTGTAGAGCAGGTGGCCGGTGGCGTGCTCGGTACCACCGATGTACAGATCCACGTCGCGCCAGTAGTTAATGGCCTCGGGCGAGGCAAAGGCCTGGTCGTTTTGGGCGTCCATGTAGCGGTACCAGTACCAGCTGCTCCCGGCCCAGCCGGGCATGGTACTGAGCTCGTATTCGTGCGCGCCCTGGTACTTCCAGCCTTCGGCCCGGCCCAGCGGCGGTTCGCCGGTTTCGGTGGGCAGGTACTTGTCTACGGCGGGGAGTTCCAGCGGCAGGGTACTTTCGTCGATGAGGTACGGAAGTACTTCGCCCAGTCTATTTTTTTGGTAATAAACGGGCACGGGCTCGCCCCAGTAGCGCTGGCGGCTGAAGACCGCGTCGCGGAGGCGGTAGTTGATCTTGCTTTTGCCCAGTCCTTTTTCTTCCAGGTACTGCACCAGCACCGGCAGCGCCTCCTGGTACGTCAGGCCGTCGATAATTCCCGAGTTGATGTAGCGGCCTTCCTTGGTGGCGTCGGCCTGGGTGTCGATGTCCTTCTGCGCGTCCAGAATCGGTACGATGGGCAAGCCAAAGTGCGTGGCGAAGTTCCAGTCGCGCTGGTCGCCGGAGGGTACCGCCATCACCGCGCCCGTGCCGTAGCCCGCCAGGACGTAGTCGGCGATGTAGACGGGTACTTTCGCGCCGCTGAACGGATTGATCACGTACGCGCCCGTAAACGCCCCCGACACCGTTTTGACGTCGGCCATACGGTCGCGCTCGGAGCGCTTTTTGGTACTTTCAATATAAGACTCGATCTCGCCCTTTTGCTCCGGCGTAGTAATGATATGTACCAGCTCGTGCTCCGGGGCCAGTACCATGAACGTCACGCCGTAGATGGTATCCAGGCGGGTCGTAAACACCTCCACCGCCAGCGGCTGGGGCGTGGGCGTTTGGGGCACTTCGGCGGCGGGCTCGTGCTCCGTAGGTTGTACTTTTTGTTCCAGCTCAAACTTCACCAGCGCGCCCACGGAGCGGCCGATCCAGTTGCGCTGCTGTTCCTTGAGCGAGTCCGTCCAGTCGATGGCGTCCAGGCCGTCGAGCAGGCGCTGGGCGTAGGCCGTGATGCGCATCATCCACTGGCGCATGAGCTTCTGTTCCACCGGAAAACCGCCGCGCTCCGACAGCCCGTCCTTCACTTCGTCGTTGGAAAGTACCGAGCCCAGGCCCGCGCACCAGTTCACGGTGGCGTCGGCCACGTAGGTGAGGCGGTAGTGGAGCGTCAGCCGGTACTGTTCCTGCTCGCCGAGGGCGTTCCACTGCTCCGCCGTGAAGCGAGGCATGTCGTCGTCGCAGGGCGCATTGACGGTGGCGTTGCCGTTGGCTTTAAATTGCTCGATGAGGGTCTCGATGGGCTCGGCGCGGTTGGTGTCGTTGTTGTACCAGCTTCGAAAGAGCTCCATAAAAATCCACTGCGTCCAGCGGTAGTAGCCGGGGTCGGAGGTACGTACCTCGCGGCTCCAGTCGTAGCTAAAGCCCAGGTTTTTGAGCTGGCCAATGTACCGGCTGATGTTTTCTTCGGTGGTGAGGGCCGGGTGCTGGCCGGTCTGGATGGCGTACTGCTCGGCGGGCAGGCCAAAGCTGTCGAAGCCCATCGGGTGCAGTACGTTGTAGCCCCGCAGCCGCTTGTAGCGGGCGTAGATGTCGGAGGCAATGTACCCCAGCGGATGCCCCACGTGCAGCCCCGCCCCCGACGGGTAGGGAAACATATCCAGCACGTAGTACTTGGGTTTGGCCGACTGGTTCTCGACCCGGTAGGTTTGTTCTTTTTCCCAGAACTGCTGCCACTTTTGTTCAATCGCGCGGGGGTTGTACTCGCTCATTCGTTTATTATTTCGGTGTTTTTTGAAATTTCTCCTACTTAGTGGCCGCAAAAATAGCGTTTTTACCCACAAATGCCGACGCTTCGGTTCGTAACCTTTTTTGCAACGGCGCGTAGGGGAAAGTACCCCCTGGGTTGTCTCCGAAAAAAGGCAGAGCTATCTCTTACGCCCACCCCGCATCCCGAACTGCATGAAACACGTCTAAAGTACCCCCTGGGGAAACCGCTACCCAAAAACGACCCCTCTGTGGCATCAGTAGAATGGGTACGGCTTTTATTCATTGACTCATCAAACCAACAAACCAAGAAAGTACCCATGAAAAAAGCATTATTCGTGGCTTTGGCCACGCTGCTCAGCTACGCCGCTTCGGCCCAATATGACCCCTATTTCCGCTTCGGTCTCAAAGGGGGTGCTAATTTATCCAACATCCAGGGCAATGACCTCTCGCTCAACGCGGGCGGTACGGCCTTTAATTTTAAGGATAATGACAACCGCTCCTGGGGTTTTGCCGGGGGGATTTTTATGCGTTTCGGCCGGAAGTTTTACGTACAGCCCGAAATCCTGCTGTCGCAGAAGGGCGGTGAGTTTAACGTGTACCGCGACGGCCTGACGCCCGACGGAAAGTTTGACGTGCGTTTTACCAACCTGGACGTACCTATCCTACTCGGGGGGCGCTTTGCGCGTTTTTTCCGGATTAACGCCGGGCCCATGGTAACCTTCCGCATGGCCGACAACGGCAAGCTGGGTCAGTCTTTTGAAGACTATACGGGTACCCAAACCGAAGACATCTTCAACAACCGCACGGCCTTTGGCTACCAGGCGGGCGTGGGCCTGGACCTGGGCCGGGTGAGTCTGGACGTGCGCTACGAGGGAAATTTCAACGACGTGGTCAACCTCCGCTTCAACGACCTTAACACCGAGGCGAAGTTTGGCCGCAAAAGCAATCTTTGGCAAGCTACCATCGGGATCGCTTTGTTTTAGAAACTTATTGAATACCAAAAAAGAGGAAGCAGGTACCTTTGCACCCGCCTCCTCTTTTTTTATTCTGGGAATGATTGATTGGCGCGCAATTCCAATTAAACTATCTTGCGGGAACATGGTCTGACTGACAAAAAAACCCGCTATGAGAAATTTCGTAAAATGCCTCGCCGCCGCCGCCCTGCTTCTGCTGACGCAGTGCGTCGCTACCCAACCCAGCACCACCGGTACCTCCCAGCGCCCCACGGCCCGGATCGGCACCGAAGCGGAAACCGGCCCCGCTACCGCCAAGCTCAACGGGGGCTGCCCGCTCGATAAACTACAATGGCTCGAAGCCGCCAAGCAGTACGATCAGGAAAAACAACGGAGCCTGGCTTCGCAGCTGGCGCAGGCCGCGCAGGCCGACGCCGCCACCCTCGATCGCATGGCCAGCAGTGGCAACAACAATACGCTGGCGATGGATTCGGAGCTGAAGGGTCTCGTAGAAAAGCTAGCCGCCAACGGCAAGGTACCCGTCAGTGATGGTTTTTATAAAGAGTACCTTAGCAGCCGCATGGCCATGTGCGCCGTGATGGACGCCCTACGCAACGGTTCCATCAAGAAAGACGAAACCTCCAAAGTAGCCAGTACTACCTTTAAAAACATCGCGAAGTCCTTTCAGGGAATGGCCAACTGAGTGGGCATGGGGTGTGGGGCAGAGGGGTAGTTTGCTTTTACGGATTAGTTTGGTAACTCCTCCTACAAAGTACCTTGTGCCTGGCTCTTCCGGGAAGACTGGCGTACGATTAATTCTGAGCGCAGGACGATCAGGTCGGCAGGATGCATGTTCAGCGAGCCGTTCAGGTGGTTGATGAGCGTCTGCATGGCGATTTCGCCCATTTCCTTGCCCGGATAATGCACCGTGGTAAGTTGCGGCTCGATGACCTCCGCCAGCGGGTCGTCGTTGAAGCCCACCACGGCTAGGTCGCCGGGCACCGAGATCCCCGCTTGCTTCAGAGCGCCCATGCAGCTCACTGCGCAGGAGTCGTTGGCGACAAACAGCCCGTCGAAGCCCGGCCGGAGTTGCTGTATTTTCTTCGCCATTTTGCGGCCCGCCTCCGGGCTCAGGTCCGTCACCACCAGCCAGTCCTCCTCAAACGCAATCCCGTTTTCGGCCAGCGCCAGGCGGTACCCCCGCAAACGGTCGGCGTACACGTTTCGTTTCAAACTACCCGTTACGTGCATGATCCGGCGGCAGCCTTCGTCGATGAGGTGGCGCGTGGCTTCGTAGCCTCCCTTGACGTTGTCGATGACGATGCTCGTGCAGTCAAACTGCTCGATGACCCGGTCGAAAAACACCAGCGGAATCTTCTTATTAATAAAAGCTTCAAAATGCTCGTAGCTGTCGGTATCGTAAGCCACCGACACCAGCAGGGCGTCCACGCGGCCATCAAACATGGTCCGGGCGTTCACGATTTCCTTCTTCTGCGACTCCAGCGACTGGCTAATGATGAGGTTGTATCCGGCTTCGTTGGCTACCTTTTCCATCCCGGCCAGCACCGTGGACATCAGGTAGGAATTCAACCTGGGCACGATCACCCCGATCGTGTTCGTTTTTTGCCGGCGCAGGTTGCTGGCAAATTTATTGGAGCGGTACCCCAGCTCCTTTGCTTTGGTGGTGATGAGGCTCTTGGTTTTGAGGGTAATGGCCGGATGGTCATTGAGGGCCCGGCTTACCGTGGCTGGCGAAAGTTTTAGCTCTTTCGCTATATCATAAATGGTCGTTTCTTTTCCCATGAAGCTATTCTTACACCCGTATTGATCAAAATTGAGTACCGCCTGCCCGTCGGCTAGGTCATTAGGCTTGATTTCAGGGTGGATATTCGTCCCATAAAGGTATTACTATTCATCCGCTTGATGCTTACAAAGCGCCTACGGCCTTCGACGTTCTTGAGGAATACTCGAAGTCTCTGCGTACCTGCTTTGGCAAAAATTTATTTAAAAATATGTGCAATCGGTTTCATTGCAAAAATATATACGTATTTTTATACCCAAAACCCCGCTTTCTACCAGCTACCGCAGCCTGCACTGGGCAAGGCCAATGCGCTGAAAACGGCATTTAAAGACTAATCAGCCTCGAATCAAGGCATTTTCGAAAGAATAAAATAGAGTATCATTTTAATGACCGCTTTCCTGGAAATCAATCAACCTAATCAATCTGAGACGCAAGTAATGGGGGGGGCTTCTGGCCGCTCCTATTCTATTTTTATCGTTAGAGAATGAGGTACTTTACCAAAGTACCTACCCACGACCAGGGGTCCTTTAGGCAAAACTAGAAAAACCATCAGATTGAAAACCACTAAGCTAGGTGATTGACCCAACGGGTACTTATTCAAAAAAAATCGAAGTAAAGAATTGCGTCATCTACCTATGCAAACTACCCATACTATGCGCTGGTTCGGGCCGCAGGACCCCGTTTCGCTCATGGATATTCGCCAGGCTGGTTGCACCGGCGTTGTCTCGGCTCTGCACCAAATCCCGGTAGGGGCCGTTTGGTCCATGGAGGATATTGCAGCCCGAAAGTACCTGATCGAAGCCGACAACCACCGCTACACGCCCCTGCACTGGGCGGTGGTGGAAAGCCTACCGGTCCACGAAGACATCAAAAAAGGCCTGCCCAGCCGCGACACCTACATTGAAAACTACCGGCAGTCGCTGCGCCACCTGGCCGCCTGCGGCATACGCACCGTTTGCTACAACTTCATGCCCGTGCTGGACTGGTCGCGTACAAAGCTCGACTACCTCCTGCCCGACGGCGCGCGGGCGCTGCGCTTTGTCTGGCAGGATTTCGCGGTTTTTGATCTGTGTATTCTCCAGCGCCCCGGTGCCGAAGCCGCCTACCAACCCGAGGTAGTGGCCACGGCCCACGCCCACTTTCCCCAGATGACTTCCGCCGAAATCACCGAACTTACCAATACGGTGTTGTTGGGACTGCCCGGCTCCAACGAAGCCTTCGACTTCCACACCTTTCAGCACCTGCTGGACCAGTACAAGGCCATCGGCGACGCCGAGCTGCGGCAGCACCTGTACTACTTCATCCGGCAGGTAGCCCCCGTGGCGCAGGAGGTAGGCGTCAATCTGTGCATCCACCCCGACGACCCGCCCATGCCGCTGCTCGGCCTCCCCCGCGTGGTAAGTACCGAAAGCGACCTCGCGCAGATACTTGACGCCTGCCCCGTCCGGGCCAACGGACTTACCTTTTGTACCGGCTCGCTGGGCGTACGCCCCGACAACGACCTGCCGGGCATGATCCGGCGCTTCGGCGACCGTATCCATTTCGTACATCTACGTACGACGAAACGGGAAGCTAATCCGCACAACTTTCACGAAGCCGCTCACCTGGCGGGCGACGTAGACATGTACGCCGTCATGAAGGCCCTGCTGCGCGAGCAAAAGCGCCGCGCGGAGGCGGGTGAGGGCGAAACGTCGATCCCGATGCGGCCCGACCACGGCCATCAAATGCTCGACGATTTGCACAAAAGTACCTACCCCGGCTACTCGGCCATTGGCCGGTTGAAGGGCCTGGCCGAGCTGCGCGGTCTGGAAATGGCGCTGATTCGTCAGCTCCAGGAAGTACCCACCACCGTAGGGTAGCAAGGTACTTCGTAGACATTGACCAAGTACCTGTTTTTATGATTGTAAAACCCAAAGTACCTATGATGCCTAAATTTCGGCTTTTTCTCCTGCTATATACGCTGATCACGGCCCCCGCCTGGGCCGATGACGGCTATCGCCTCTGGCTCAAGTTTGACCTTATCGAAGACGCCGCTCTCCGGCAAAAGTACCTTTCCCAGGTACCTACCATCGCCAGTACCTCCACCCACCCCACCGTGCAGATTGCCGTTGAGGAGCTGCGGCAGGGGCTAGGTACTTTGCTGGGAAAACCCGTGGCGGTGAAGCCTGCTTTGGGAGCCAACGAAAAGGGAATTAGTTTTAAACTTAACCCCACCGAAAGCGGAATTTCCGAAGAAGGCTTCAAGCTACAGACCGTGGGGGGTACTTTGCAGCTCATCGCCCAAACCGAGCGGGGACTCCTCTACGCCGCCTACGAGTTGCTACGGCGGGTACAGACGGGTACTTCGTTGGAAAAACTGTCGGTGACGTCGTCGCCGCGCATTCAGCTCCGGCTGCTCAACCACTGGGACAACCACGTAGGTACCATCGAGCGGGGCTACGCCGGGATGTCGCTCTGGAAGTGGTACGAGCTTCCCGAGCGCCTCGACCCGCGCTACACCGAGTACGCCCGCGCCAACGCCGCCATCGGCATCAACGGTACCGTGGTGAACAACGTTAACGCCAGCGCCCGCTTCCTCACCGACGAGTACCTTCAGAAAGTAAAAGCGCTGGCGGACGTCTTCCGGCCATATGGTATTAAGGTGTACCTGTCCGTCAATTTTGCGTCGCCGCGTATTTTGGGTAAATTAAAAACCGCCGATCCGCTCGATCCCGACGTGCGCGCCTGGTGGAAACAGAAAGCCGCGGACGTGTACACGCTCATTCCCGACTTCGGTGGTTTTCTGGTCAAGGCCAATTCGGAAGGCGAGCCCGGCCCCATGGACTACGGCCGCACGCACGTCGACGGGGCCAACGTACTGGCTGAGGCCGTAAAACCCCACGGCGGCATCATCATGTGGCGCTCGTTCGTGTACGAACCCGACCCGAAGGGCGACCGCTTCAAGGCGGCTTACGACGAGTTCAAACCCTTGGACGGGAAATTTCATGACAACGTGATCATCCAGGTCAAAAACGGCCCGATCGACTTCATGCCCCGCGAGCCCTTCTCGCCGCTCTTCGGGGCCATGACCCAAACGCCCGTTTCGATGGAGTTTCAGCTCACGCAGGAGTACCTGGGCTGGGCCACACACTGGGTGTACCAGGCTCCGCTCTTCGAAGAGGTACTTTCGGCCGACACCCACGCCAAGGGGCCGGGCTCTACCGTGGCTAAGGTACTGGACGGCAGCGTGTACAAGTACCCCATCACCTCCATGGTGGGCGTGGCCAACACCGGCTCCGACCGCAACTGGACGGGCCACCCTATGGCCCAGGCCAACTGGTACGCGCTGGGCCGCATGGCCTGGGAGCCCACGTTGGCTTCGGAGCAAATCGCCGACGAATGGGTCAAAATGAGTCTGACCCGTAAGCCCCAGGCCGTAGCGACGATCAAGAACATCATGCTCAAATCGCGCGAGATATACGTAGATTATACCTCCCCGCTGGGTCTACACCACCTCATGGGCGAAGGCCACCACTTCGGCCCCGAGCCCTGGCTCAACAAGGCCCGCCGCCCCGACTGGACCGCCGTGTACTACCATCGCGCCGACTCCCTGGGGCTGGGCTTCGACCGCACGGCCCGTGGCAGCAACGCCCTGAGCCAGTACGCCCCGCCCGTACAGCAGCAGTTTGAAAACCCCGCCACCTGTCCACTCCCCTATCTGCTGTGGTTTCACCACGTACCCTGGACGCAGAAGTTAAGTACCGGACGTACCCTCTGGAACGAGCTAGTACACCGCTTCTACTCCGGGGCTGAGCAGGTAAAATGGATGCAGAATGAATGGAATAAGGTCAAGAAAGACGTCGATTCCGAAATCTTTGCCAACGTGGCCGGTCGCCTCCTGACCCAGGAAAAGGAAGCGCTCTGGTGGCGCGACGCCTGCGTGCTGTACTTTCAGGAATACGCCCGGCAGCCCCTTCCCGCACCCTACCAAAAACCCAACCGTACTTTAGAAGAAGTCAAAAATTTAGTAGACATTTACCACCTAAGATGATCAACCTAAGCACAAAAACGGAATCAGCATTGGATTTGACCTCCGAACCCACCCCTTCTCCCAGGTCTGTCTTCTCGCTGGAAGGCAAGCTGGCCCTCATCACCGGCGGCGGTAGCGGCATTGGCTTCGACATCGCCCAGTGCATGAGCCTGGCCGGGGCCACGGTAGTGATTACCGGACGTACCGAAGAAAAATTACAGCAAGCCTCGCAGGTACTTGGCGAAAAAGCCCACTACCTCGTCAACGACGTCACGGACCTGCCCGCCCTCAAGGCCCTCGTCGACGACATCGAAAGTACCTACGGGCCCATTGATATTCTAGTCAATAACGCGGGGATTAACCTCAAAAAAGCAGCGCTAGAGGTAACCGACGAGGAGTTTAACCGCATTATCCAAACCAACCTCAACGCCGTTTTTGCGCTCACCCGTACCTGCGCCGCCCGGATGGTAGCGCGCCAGGGTGGCTCCATCATCATGATTTCGTCCATGGCGGCCTACTACGGCATCGACCGCGTGGCGGCTTACGCGGCCTCCAAGGCGGGTATCGAGGGGCTCGTACGGGCGCTGGCCGCCGATCTGTCGCGTCACCAGGTACGGGTCAACGCCATCGCGCCGGGCTTTATCGAAACGCCCATGATGAAAACCGCCATGGCGGGCGACATCCCCCGGCGCGACAAAGCTCTGGGCCGCACGCCGATGGGAAAATTCGGCCAGCCCAAGGACATTGGCTGGGCAGCGGTGTTTCTGGCGTCCGAAGCAGCCAGCTACATCACCGGCGCGTCGTTACCGGTCGACGGCGGTAATTCCATTGGTTTTTAATGAAAATCACTTCCTAAATCTAACCGAATACCTATGAAAAAAATCGTTTTGCTTGTTCTGAGTCTGATGTCAGGTGCGGGCTGGGCTCAATCCAATAAAGGCTTGAAGGACTACTACCAGTCGTACTTTCCGGTGGGCGCGGCCGTAACACCCCGCACCGTTGAGGAGGGGCCGGAAGCCGAGCTGCTGCGGAAGCAGTTCAACAGCTTGACGGCCGAAAACGTCATGAAACCGCAACCCATTCACCCCACCGAAGGTACCTACAACTGGGAGCCCGCCGACAAGATCGTGGCCTTTGCCCAGGCCAACGGCATGAAGATGCGCGGCCATACGCTCTGCTGGCACAACCAAACGCCCGACTGGTTTTTTAAAGATAAAGACGGCAAAGAGGTGAGCAAGGAGGTACTTTTACAGCGCCTCAAGGAACACATCACCACCGTGGTGGGCCGCTACAAAGGGAAAATCTACGCCTGGGACGTGGTAAACGAAGCCGTACCCGACGCCCCGGGTAACATCTACCGCGAGTCCAACTGGTACAAGATCATCGGGGAAGAGTACATTGCCCGGGCTTTTGAGTACGCCCATGCCGCCGACCCCAACGCCCTGCTGTTTTACAACGATTATAACACCGAAAGTACCTCCAAGCGCGATCGGATCTACACGCTGCTCAAAGGGTTGCTGGACAAAGGGGTACCTGTGCACGGCGTGGGCTTGCAGGGCCACTGGTCGCTCACGGACCCTACGGCGGAGGCTTTGGAAGAATCCATCACGAAGTTTGCCTCGCTGGGACTACAGGTACATATTACGGAGCTGGATATGTCGGTATATCCCAAAGAACACGCCCGCCGCGAGCGCCGCGACACCGACGTAAGTACCTTCACGCCCGAGCAAGAGCAGCAGCAAATCGACCAGTACCAGCGGATCTTCGGGGTACTTCGCAAACACAAGGACAAAATTACCAGCGTGACGTTCTGGAACCTGTCTGACCGCAGCTCCTGGCTCGACAATTTCCCCGTGCGCGGCCGCAAAGACTACCCGCTGCTCTTCGACCAGAACTACCAGCCCAAAAAAGCCTACTGGAAGGTCGTTGAGTTCTGAGCCAAAGTACCCCTTCACCACTTAGCTATATTTTAAACACCTATGATGATCAATCAACCTCGCTTAAAGTACCCTACCTACTTGTTTGCCTCGCTGCTCTTGGGCTCATTGGGAGGCTGCGGCTCGCAGTCGGGCCAGGATAGCACTGCTTCTGACACCACCGCCGCGGACTCCAAGTACCTTTCGCAGCCGCTCGTGACGGAGCTTTACACCGCCGACCCCTCGGCGCACGTTTTCAATGGCAAGCTGTACATCTACCCCTCGCACGACATCGACGCGGGCATTCCGCAGGACGACAACGGCTCGCACTTCGGCATGCGCGACTACCACGTGTTTTCCATGGATAGCCCCACGGGTACCGTCACCGACCACGGCGTGGCGCTGGCCATCGAGGATATTCCGTGGGCGGGCCGCCAGCTGTGGGCTCCCGACGCCGCTTTTAAGAATGGTACCTACTACCTGTACTTTCCGGCCAAAGACAAGGAGGACGTCTTCCGGATCGGCGTAGCCACCAGCAACTCTCCCACCGGGCCGTTTGTGGCCGAGAAAGAGCCCATCAAGGGTACTTTCAGCATCGACCCGGCGGTTTTTGAAGATACCGACGGTACCCATTATTTGTACTTCGGGGGCATTTGGGGCGGACAGCTCCAGCGCTGGGCCCAAGGTACCTACGACTCCACCGGAGCGCTTCGTCAAGGTACCCAAGAGGCGTTTTTGCCCAAAGTAGCCCGTCTCAACGCTGACATGAAGAGCCTGGCCGAACCCGCTCGCGACGTGAAGATCGTGGACCAAAACGGCAAGCTTTTCACCGAAGGCGACAACGATAAGCGCTTTTTTGAGGCCGCCTGGCTCCACCGCTACAACGGCAAGTACTATTTCTCGTACTCCACCGGCGATACGCACAACATCGCTTACGCCATCGGCGACAGTCCTTATGGGCCCTTTACCTACCAGGGTGTCATTCTCAAACCCGTGGAAGGCTGGACCAACCACCACTCCATCGTGGAGTTTGAGGGAAAATGGTGCCTTTTTTACCACGACACGCAGCTCTCCGGCCAGACGCACCTCCGCAACATCAAAGTCACCGAGCTCACCCACCGTCCCGACGGCACCATCGAAACCCTCAGCGCCATGCGCTAGCTGCGGGTACGGGGCATGGGGCAAAGGGTACTTTGCCTCTTATTTTCTAATTCGCTTACACTTCCTTTCCGATCTATATCCTCACTTTGCCAAAAGCCGCTTCCCATGCCCGGGAAGTGGCTTTTTTCTTTTTGACTAAAAAACTACTTAGGTACCTTGCGTAGCATTCAGGGGTACTTTTTACAGAATCGGCAGGTACTTTGGAAAATTCGTAAAAATCATTTTGCGTAACCAAAGGGTTTCCTTTATATTTAGAAACCGAATGGTTACGAATTAGTACCCATTGAAGTACCTGACACATCATGAGAAGAGACGTATTCCAGGCCATTGCCGATCCCACGCGCCGGGCTATCATCGGGATGGTGGCGCACCGCTCGCTGAATCTGAACACCATTGCGGAGCATTTTGAAGTGAGTCGTCCGGCCATTTCCAAGCACATCAAAATCCTGACCGAGTGCGGGCTGGTGGTGGTGCGGCAGCGGGGGCGCGAAAGGTACTGCGAAGCCCGGCTCCAGCAGCTACGGGAAGTATCTGACTGGATCGAGCAGTACCGGGCCTTCTGGAACGCAAAGCTCGACGCTCTGGACGACTTCCTGGCGCTGGAGCAAACTACCCCTTCCCCCAAAAAGAAAAAGTAAGTTTTATCCTAAACCCAAATGACCTATGCAACACGAACCGCTGATCCTGGAACGCCGCTACCGGGCCCCGATCGAGAAAGTATGGCAGGCCCTGACCGACCACGAACAAATGAAACAATGGTACTTCGACCTGCCGGAATTCAAGCCCGAAGTAGGCTTTGCGTTTCGGTTTGAAGGAGGCAAAGACGGCAATAAGTACCTTCACTTGTGCGAAGTGACCGAGGTAGTGGTGGGCCAAAAACTCACCTACAGCTGGCGGTACGACGGCTACGCGGGCAACTCTTTCGTGACCTTTGAGCTTTTTGACGAAGGCGAGTACACGCGCTTGGTCCTGACCCACGCAGGCCTCGAAACTTTCCCGCTCAGCAACCCCGACCTGGCCCGAGGCAACTTCGAGGCAGGCTGGAACGAGATCATAGGTACTTCGCTGAAAGAATTTGTGGAGACAAGTACCTTGCGGCAATCCGTGGAAATCGCCGCCGTTGCGCCTAAGGTCTGGGAAGTACTGGTGGCTTCGGCCTACGTGAGCCAGTGGGCGCAGGCTTTTGGCGAGGGTACTTTCGTCGAGGCCAGCTGGAGCATGGGCTCGGAGGTACTTTGGAAAGACGCCGAGGGAAACATAGGCGCGAAGGGCGTCGTGACGCAGCGGGAGGAAGCGGTCCGGTTGAGGGTCGATTATTATGACGATGTGCAAAGTACCCCGCCCGCCCCGACGGGTACCTACAGCGAAACCTACGTACTCAGCGAGGCCCAGGGCCAAACGCGCCTTTCGGTGGAAGCCGGGCTGCTGTCGCTGAAAGTGATAAAAGAGCACACGCCCTACTGGGAGCAGGCTCTGGCTTCCATAAAATCGTTGGCCGAAGCGTAAAGTACCTTTCTGAAAGTACCCCCTACAAACCTGGCATCAGTAGGTACCTACCGCTGATGCCTTTTTTAGTTTCAAACTACCCCAGATTTTACGCCAGCTATTGACCATCGATTTTTTTACCATGATAAAAAAGTACGGACCCGGGTTGGTGGTGCTGCTCTTTTTGGCAGGTACCCTTTCGGCCTTTTACGCTTTTGATGCTCAGGAAGATCCTTTCGCCAGTCCGCGCGTGGTGAGCCAGGAGCCGGTACTGGTACCTCTACCACCCGACGAAGCCCTGAAAACGTTCCGGCTACCCAAAGGGTACCGGCTGGAGGTAGTGGCCAGTGAGCCCATGATTTCTGAGCCGCTGGCCCTGGCCTGGGACGGCAACGCCCGCCTGTACGTAGCCCAAATGGAAACCTACATGCAGGATGTCGCTGGCTCGGGTGAGCGCGAGGCCCGCAGCCGGATTATGCTGCTCGAAGATACCGACAACGACGGCAAGATGGACAAAAGCTCGGTTTTTATTGACCAGCTGGTACTTCCCCGCATGATCCTGTGCGTGGGCCGCGAGGTACTTGTCAACGAAACCGACACCTACGATATTTACGCCTACGAAGACACTAACGGCGACGGCAAAGCCGACAAAAAGCGGCCGGT
Organism: Rhabdobacter roseus; assembly: GCF_014202275.1. GTDB lineage: Bacteria > Bacteroidota > Bacteroidia > Cytophagales > Spirosomataceae > Rhabdobacter > Rhabdobacter roseus. The sequence continues at coordinate 98,495 of NZ_JACHGF010000007.1, forward strand.
GTACCAGTCGGAGCAAAAAGCCTACGGCAACGTGGAGCACCAGCGCAGCGGCCTGGACTGGAACCTCGACAACTGGATTTACCAGACCGTCGATCCGGTGCGGTTTCGCTACAAAAAGGGTAAGTTAGTGGCCGATACCCTCATCAGCGGCTCCAACGGCCAGTGGGGCCTCACCCATGACAACTACGGGCGGTTGTTTTTTTGCCGGGCCGCTCCCGAGAACGTCGGCTCGGGTTTCCAGATTAACCCTAAATACGGGCAGCTGGAGTTTGCCGACGCTTATAATGAGGCCGAGTTTGGGGCCGTCTGGCCCATCGTCAAAACGCCCGACGTAAACGGTGGTGCCGGTAAGCTGCGACCCGACAGTACCATGGCGCACGTCACGGCGGCCTGCGGGCAATCCATTTTTCGCGGCGACCGCCTGCCCCAAAGCCTGCACGGCGACTACCTCGTGGCCGAGCCCGTAGCACGGGTGATTCGCCGGGCTAACGTTACCACCCGAAACGGAAAAACGACCCTGGCCAACGTCTACCACCAGGACGAATTCATTGCCTCCACCGACCTGAACTTCCGGCCCGTCAATACCTACACCGGTCCTGACGGCTGCCTGTACATCGTGGATATGTACCGGGGCATTATCCAGCAAGCTACCTGGGCGCAACCCGGCTCCTACCTCTACGGCCAGATCATGAGTAAAGGCCTGGACAAGAACATCAAGAATGGTCGGATCTACCGCCTGGTGTACGAGGGCATCGAGCCCGGCCCCAAGCCCCGGCTGCTGGACGAACCCACGGCCGCATTGGTGAAGTACCTCGACCACCCCAACGGCTGGTGGCGCGATAACGCCCAAAAGGAGCTGATCGTACGGAATGAAAAAAAAGTGGTAGAAGTACTGCGCAAAAAGGCGCTGGGACAAGAACAAGGTACCTCGCCGCTGGGAAGGCTGCACGCACTCTGGACCCTGGAAGGCCTCGAAGCGGTAGACAAAGCCCTGTTGCTACCACTCCTGACCGACCGCGACGCCCAGCTCCGGAAAGCCGCGATCTGGATCAGTGAGCCCTATTTGCAAAAAAACGACGCTCAGGTACTTGCCAAACTACAAACCCTGGTAGCCGACGAAAGTGACGACGTATTGGTGCAGTTGCGGCTCTCGCTGAGCGTGGCTACCGCTGCTCAGGCCCAAAAAATGGTGGCAGCGCTCCGAGCCCGGAAACCCAGCCACGAGATGTTGACGGGTATTGAAGAAAGTCTTCGCAAGAAAGAAGAAGTGAAAAAATACGGGTATAAGCTCATGAGCCTGGCTGAGCCCGTTCGGAAGTCGGTGCTGGAAGGAGCCACGATCTTTGGTACCCTTTGCGCCACCTGCCACGGTCCCGAGGGGCAAGGTACCCCCACGCAGCTCGCCCCGCCGCTGATCGGAAAATTTAAGCTCATTGAAAACAAGGAGGAAGTGATCAAGATCATGCTCCACGGCCTGAAAGGACCCGTAGACGGGGAAAAGTACTCGGAGCACATGCCCCCGATGGGCTCCAACAGCGACGAGTGGATCGCGGCCGTGCTCAACTACGTACGCTACGACCTTTGTATGCGGAGCTTCCCCGAAATGAACGAAGGCTACCGCAATTGGGTGATCGTGAAGCCCGAACAGGTGCAGGCCGTTCGGGAGAAAACCACGGACCGCCGCGAGCCCTGGACTTGGGAGGAGCTTATGGCAGCCAAAAAAAATCAGAAAAAGTAGCGGATTAGGGGTACTTATGGTGCGATCACATATATAATCACCGAACTACCTCCACTCGCCCGTCTTTATACTCTGCCACCGTTCGGCCATCTTCCCGGATGTAGACCAGCGGTTGGTTGATCTTCATCCTTTCGGAGATATAAAACATACAATGTTTTTTCTAAAGCTTTTCACACAATCCATGAACAATCCCTCCTACCTGATCAAACCGGTTTTCAATAATAGTAAAAAACTGGTCATCACCGTGTTCATACTTTCTGAATGTGGCATACGCAATAAGATCCGCTAATTGGATTAAGCGTGAAGCGCGCGAATCAAGAAATAATGGAACTTCAGATAAATTGCGAAGTACACCCCAAGAATGACCGATAGTTCTAAAATTAGTAGCTAATCCTTGGATAGTTGTCTCATACGTTGATTTATCAAAAATGATAATCCCTCTTTGAGGGTCTTCTTGTTTATGTAATCGCGCTAAATAATGATCAAATCGGCTTGCTAATTGTTCAAACGCCATTTCAACTGAATCACGGGGAGAAACCTTTAATTTATTAATAATGCAGGCAAATATTCGGTTTGAATGATGTGAATCCGCTAAGACTCCTAGAGCGTCTTTAATAATTTCACATCTATTATCTTTTGGAAACCTTCTCCAAATTTTTTTTCCTCCAAAAATGGGATTGCCATGTAGTTCAACCGAAGCTGGGTCAGCCGGATTTATGCGTGATGCAATTCTGTCTAACTCGTTAGCTATCCAATATCCCTGCCTTTCAAATAGGGACACTCCTGCTAAAACAAAATGCTTTTGATGTGAATCCGCGGAACTACCAGATTCATCTGCGTAGAGTTAGTACATAAAAAAAGCAGCCAAGGAGAAACCATGTTCTCACGGCCCAAATAGGTCGGACCTCTCAACTGCATTACAAAGTTAATAATTTCAAACAAAAAAACAAAGTTGCATTATTTTGGATGAATCTTAGCAGGTACTTCCTAAAAGTACCCCTACGGCTTAGCGGCAGCGCTTAGCGCGTCGTTGAGCTCGCGGGCGTCTCGGAGCAGTTCCTGTACTTCGCGTTCGAGGGTAGGTAAGTCTTTGTTGCCTCTACGGTTCACTTTTAGGTACGTTCGAAAGAGCGCCTCCCGTACTTCCGCCAGGGCTACCAGGTCGGCTTCGGCGTCGAGGCGCGCGCGGCGGTTTCCGTTCATCATCCGGGCTTCTACCTGATCCATCCCGTCCTCTGCCTGGTCAATCGCCTGCGCTACAAGCTCGCCCAGCTCTTCCAGTCGAATTTGCTCTTGCATCCAGGCGCTGGGCTGGTTGGAAGTAGCTTGGTTTTCGCGGTAGTACCTCAGATTCTGATTGGCCCGGTACCCGTACCGATTGTCCCACTGACTGTCATCACGAGTGGGCTCCGTGGAGCGGGCGTTAGGGGTTGGATGAGCGCTGCTGTCCGTGGTTACGGGTCGGGACCAAACCTCCGAAGTACCCTGGGGATCGGGAGTTTGGGGATAGCGGTAGTTCTCGGCGGCGGCTGGGCGTCGGTCGGCCAACGAACGGTCGGTGCGGCGCAGGCTATCGGTAAAGTTTTGCGGGCCAGCACAGGACGAAAATAGAACGATCCCTAGCAGCACGGCTCCTCTCACAGTTATCTTTTTCATCGGTTTTGGCGTTCAAGATGTCTCTAAAAATTAGTTCTGATTCCTATACTTAGCTGCGGACTCGTAAAAAAGAACCCCGGCAGAAACTCCACGTAGGCACCTCCTTCCAAAAAGAACGAGGTACTTTTGTAGGGCGAAAAGTACTCCAGACCCACGGTACCCGAAGGCCCCAGCGAAATATTCTTGACGTGCAGGTTATCGAAGCGGTTGGGGTAGTAGCGCCGGGAGTTGACCTGAAGCCCCACGCCCGCGTAGGCCGACATCCGCTCCCGAAACAAGGGGGCGTACCATAGGTAAGAACCGTTGAGCATCAGGCCCATGGTGCGGTAGTTGCCGCTGCGGTAGTCACGGTAGTTGCCCAGCAACATGCCGTAGGTACCCACGGTAATGTCCAGGGCGTTGCGGTCGCCGTACTTTCGTAAATTCACTCCCGTAGGCTCCCCGAGCTTGAAGCCCGCGGCCCAGCTTTGGATTTGAGCCTGCGCCAGGCTTGATCCTACAAAAAGAAGCAAAGAAACTATGACGATACACTTTTTCATGCGTAAACTATTTTTTTCATGGTAGATTGAAGAAGCGCCGCTGGTGACGTGCGCCGAGCTTGGAACATTTCCTCCTATTATAACCAGCAGGAAGAGGAATGTTCCCTAAAGATAAGGGTTTTAATCACCGAGAAGAAGGCCAAATCACACCGATCGGCTAATGGCCCGGTGATAGAGAAAGAATGGTGGCCTCAGGCCGTTGCCTCAATTTGTGCGGCATTCGTTGCTTGAAGCATGTTTTATGGCTAATATTGAGCGCTCATTGATACATGCCTACCTTTAATAATAGCCTACGTGGAAGTTAAGACGAAGCGAGTAAAGCCTCCCAAACAGAGTAAAGTATTCAATCCCAAAGACTTATTTGCTTATTTTTTGGTAGCCGGTACCGGAGCCATCGTGCAGCTGGTCAGCAGTAGCTTGTTACAAGATTGGTTCGATCTGACTTTCCAGCAATCCATCTGGCCGTCGTACCTTCTTTCTTTGGCCGTTGGCTTTGTACTCACCAAGCTTTTTGCTTTTGATGCTCGGCGTACCAACCAGACTCGCCGCGAAATGGTGAAGTTTTTTATGGTTGCCCTTTTTTCGGGTTTCGTGACCGACATCGCCACCCGACTGGCCTATTTCATTTCCAACAGCTACTTTCAAACCTACCAATACCAGATTCCGTTTTCGGTTAAGCACGTCAACGTGAACGAAATGGTGTGCTATATTTTTGGGATGGGCTGCAGCTTTGTGAGCAACTACACGCTACACAAAACCTTTACCTTCAAAAGTACTGGCTTCTACGACCGGCTGAAGATGCTCATCAAGTAGTTTTGTATAAAAGTCCATAAGAAGAAGCGGAAGAATCGACGAGGATTCTTCCGCTTTTGCTTGAGGATAGGTACTTTGAACGATGGGCTTCTTGGCCGCGTAGCGGTCGAATGTTTACAGAGTAAGTTTATTGTAGATGACCCTGGCGTGCCTTTAGGTACGCAACGAGTGCTGGCAGTTGCGTACCTAAAGGCACGCGGGCGATTAGGATGAGCATCTTGGCTACAAACACCGCGTGCCGATGGCACGGATTCTGCGTATTATCAATCATCTAGTCTCCTAACTCGCGTTAAGTACTTTGAACTACACGCTTTCCAAAATCACCGCCGAAGCACCACCACCGCCGTTGCAGATCGCCGCCAGGCCGTAGCGGCCACCGCGCTGCTGAAGCACGTGGATGAGCGTGGTCATGATGCGCGCGCCGGATGCGCCCAGCGGATGCCCCAGCGCTACGGCCCCGCCGTGTACATTAACTTTTTCGAGGTCGATCTCCAGCATTTGTAGGTAGGCCAGCGCCACCACCGAGAAGGCCTCGTTCACCTCGAAGTAGTCGATGTCGGCCAGGCTGAGGTTGGCCTTCTGAAGTACCTTGCGGGTGGCCAGTACGGGCGTAGTGGTGAACCAGGCGGGCTCCTGCTCGGCGTCGGCGTAGGCCACTACCCGTGCCAGCGGTTTCAGGCCCAGCTCCTGTACCTGGGTACTTCCGACCAGGATCAGCGCGGCGGCACCGTCGTTGATGGTGGAGGCGTTGGCGGCCGTTACGGTACCTTCGGCACTAAACACCGGCCGCAGGGTAGGTATTTTCTCAAACTTTACTTTCCGAAACTCCTCGTCCTCGCTCACCAGCAGCGGCTCGCCCCGGCGCTGAGGTACCTGTAGCGGTACTATTTCCGACTTAAAGTACCCCTTTTCAGTAGCTTCGGCGCTCCGCCGGTACGACCGGATGGCGTACTCGTCCTGCTGCTCCCGGCTGATCTGGTACTTCTCGGCGGTGCGGTCGCCGCACACGCCCATCGCGATGTGGTCGTAGGCGTCGGTGAGGCCGTCGCGCAGGAGGCCGTCCACGATCTCGCCGTTGCCGTAGCCGTAGCCATAGCGCGCCTTAGGTAGGTAAAACGGAATCTGCGACATACTCTCCATGCCGCCCGCTACTACCACCCCGGCGTCGCCCAGCCGGATAGACTGCGCCGCCAGCACCGCCGCCTTCATGCCGGAGGCACATACCTTGTTCACGGTAGTACAGATGGTTTGCGGCGGCAGGCCCGCGTACAGCGCCGCTTGCCGGGCGGGTGCCTGCCCCACGTTGGCCGACACGACATTTCCCATGTATACCTCCTCAATCTGCTGTGGGTCAAGAGCGGCGTGGGCCAGGGCTCCTTTGATGGCCTCGGCTCCCAGCCGGGTGGCGCTCAGGTCGGCCAGGGTACCTCCAAAACTACCAATGGGTGTGCGCACGGCCGCTACGATAAAAACGTCTTCTTGCATGGTTTTATACGTTGATGATGCCCCGCCATGCATGTACTGGCGGGACCTTTATTAGTACTTGATATGACAGATAAGGTACCAGGTACCTTCTTATTGCTTAACACAATTTAGCATGTTTTTCTCTCCATGTACAACTATCTGGGATTTATGAGGGCTTTATTCTTGGAAAACTCATACTTCAAGGGTAGCTTTGCAGAACCTTTTCATGCCTGATAGGGTTATTTTTTGACCAGTATAATCTATAAAAATAGTATACTATATAGACTTTGGAAGCTTCTTCTCCTACTAATCCTAAAAACGCCCCGGCTGTTGCTTTAGCTACTAATCCTGCCTGGCGGGTACTTAGTGTTGCGTACATTCGTTCGGGTGATGCGGAGAAGGACCTGGAATTGGCCGCCCAGGCCCGTGGAGAAGGGTACCTGGTACTTACCCCGACGAATCTGGCGGCGTCGGATCTTCCGTTTCGGGATTTAGTTGCTTTCTCCGAGCCCGATTCTATTGCTGAACTACCAATGGTGGAACCAGAAGGTCCGGCTGCTGGAAACAGGCTGGTCCGGCTGAGGGCTAACCTAAGTACCCTGGCTTTCCGCGAGCGCAGCCGCACCGAAATCGCCGCCAATATTTTAGCTGCCATCGCCTTCATGATCGTAGGGCACCTCTTATTCAGCTACTTCACCTACGACCGGATCGCCCTGGGTATCAACAGCCTGCTGGTCGACGAGGATTTTATATACTACCTGCTGGGCGGCTTTATTGCCCAGATGATCGACGGGGCCCTGGGCATGGCCTACGGCGTCACGGCCACTACCTTCTTGCTCACGCTGGGGGTACCTCCCTCGGTGGCCAGCGCCAGCGTGCACAGCTCCGAAATCTTCACCAGCGGCGTATCGGGCTACATGCACCTTAAGTTTGGCAACGTCAACAGCAAGCTTTTCAAAACGCTCCTCGTTCCGGGAGTGATTGGCGCTATTCTGGGTGCCTACGTACTCACTTCCCTGGAACAGTACGTGTATATCATCAAGCCCATTGTGGCTACGTATACGCTCATTCTGGGGGTACTTATTATCAAAAAAGCCCTCAAAAAGCACGTGAAGAAGCGGCCGGTTAAAAATATAGGCTGGCTGGCCGTCGCGGGGGGCTCCCTGGATTCCATCGGCGGCGGGGGTTGGGGACCCATTGTTTCATCCACCCTCATAGCCCGGGGCCGCCATCCGCGCTACACCATTGGGTCGGTCAACCTCACCGAATTTTTTGTGTCGCTGGCCAGTTCTCTTACGTTTATTTCCCTTATTGGTTTCTCGCACTGGCAGGTCATTGTAGGGTTGATCCTGGGGGGTACGGCAGCGGCGCCCATTGCCGCCTCGCTCTCGCGTCGATTGCCCATAAAAACCATGATGATATTGGTCGGCATCGTCGTAATTGTGGTAAGTTTACGTATTATTTACATGGTACTTAGCTAAGGTTTGCCGAGGTACTTTCCGAAGGTACCTGGTCCAAGCCCAATCATATCCAAACTAGCTGTTCGCCGAACTATTTATTAATCCATGAAAAAGCAAACCAAAATCATCCGGACGCAATCCAAGAAAACCCACTACCGCGAGCACTCCACGCCGCTCTTCCTCACCAGCAGCTTCACCTTCGAAAGCGCCGAGCAGGGAAAAGCGCTTTTTGACGAAACGGAGCAGGGAAACCTATACAGCCGCTTCTCGAATCCGTCGGTGCAGGAGTTTGTGGACAAGGTGTGTATGCTCGAAGATAGCGAGGATGGCGTTGCGACGGCCACGGGCATGGCGGCGGTTTTTGCTAGTTTGGCGGCTTTGCTCCAGGCGGGCGACCACCTGCTGGCCAGCCGGGCGCTTTTTGGTTCAAGCCACCAGATCATTACGCAGATCCTGAGCAAGTGGGGCATTACCCATACCTACCTCGACGCCACCGCCAGCGAAGCCGAGTGGGAAGCCGCCGTGCTGCCTAACACCAAAATGGTGTACATCGAAACGCCCTCCAACCCTGGCCTGGAGCTCGTGGACCTGGCCATGATCGGAAGATTGTGCCAAAAGCATGAGCTTATTTTCAACGTCGATAATTGCTTCGCTACGCCCGCCCTACAAACCCCCGCCGACTTCGGGGCCGACCTGATTGTACACTCGGCTACTAAATTTATGGACGGCCAGGGACGGGTACTGGGCGGCGTGGTAGTAGGCAAAGAAAAGTACATCAAGCACCTGCGGTTCTTCTGTCGGCAAACGGGCCCGTCGATGTCGCCTTTCAACGCCTGGGTACTTTCCAAGAGCCTGGAAACGCTGGAGCTCCGCATGGAAAAGCATTCGTCCAACGCCCTCAGGCTGGCGCAGGCCCTGGAGCAGCACCCGGACGTGAAGCAGGTAAACTACCCCTTCCTGCCTTCGCATCCGCAGCACGCGCTGGCTCAGCAGCAAATGAGCGCGGGCGGGGCAGTCGTGACCATCGAGCTCGACGGGGGCTTTGAGCGAGTAGCCGCTTTCATGAAGGCGCTGCAGATTCCGTCGCTGTCGTCGAACCTGGGCGACACCCGTACCATCGTAACCAACCCCTTTACAACCACGCACTCCAAGCTTAAGCCCGACGAAAAAGTAGCGCTGGGAATTACCGAGGGACTGATCCGGATTTCGGTGGGACTGGAAGACGTAGACGACCTGATCGAGGACTTTGAAAATGCCGTGGCGGTATCGGCCAGCCTACCCGAAAAGGTATAAAAGTACCTAGCCGAGGTACCTCATAACGTAGAAAAATAGAAGCAACCATGCATACCCAACTCCCCTCTTTACAGGCCGCCCTGACGGGCAAAAGCGAAGTAGAAGCGCTCATGACCCTGGCGGAACTCTTTCCGGGCGAGGTCGTTTTTTCGACGAGCCTGGGCTACGAGGATCAGGTCATTACGGATATGATTCTTAAAAACCACCTACCCATCCGCATTTTTACGCTGGATACGGGGCGGCTGTTTAGCGAAACATACCTCACCCTGCAAAAAACCAACAACCGCTACGACACCAAAATACAGGTGTACTACCCGCAAACCGAAGCCGCCGAAAAACTAGTGAGCGAGAAAGGCCCGCTGAGCTTCTATGATTCGGTCGAAAACCGCAAGGAGTGCTGCTTCATCCGGAAGGTGGAGCCGCTGAACCGCGCGCTGCGGGGGGCGAAGATCTGGGTGACGGGCATCCGCGCCGAGCAGTCGGGCAATCGCCAGGATATGCCCCAGCTGGAATGGGATGAAGCGCACCAGCTCTTCAAGTTCCACCCGATCCTGCCCTGGACCTTGGAAGAAGTGATTCAGTACGTCAAGTCCAACCACATCCCCTATAATCCCCTGCACGACAAAGGCTTTGTGAGCATCGGTTGTGCGCCCTGTACCCGCGCCATCCGCGAGGGTGAAGACTTCCGGGCCGGACGCTGGTGGTGGGAGGACGAAAGCAAAAAAGAGTGCGGACTGCACGCCCATTAGTACCGTGAGCCGGAAGGATACTTTGCCAAGCCGTTCCGAAAAGTAAATTAGTACCAGAAATTCATACGAAGTACCCCTTGCTGTCCGCAGCTAGTTCCGCGTTGGCAAGTACCTATTAAAACCACTATGAGCCAATCATTAGATTACCTCGATCAACTTGAAGCCGAAGCCATCTACATCATGCGAGAGGTGGCCGGTCAGTTTGAGCGCCCTGCTTTGCTGTTTTCGGGCGGCAAGGATTCCATTACGCTCGTGCGGCTGGCCCAGAAAGCCTTCGCTCCGGGCAAGATTCCCTTTCCGCTGGTGCACGTCGATACAGGCCATAATTTTCCGGAAGCCATCAAGTACCGCGACGAAATGGCCCAGCAGCTGGGCGCCAAACTGGTGGTACGCTACGTAGAAGATACCATCAAGGCCAAGGGGCTAAAAGAACCTACCGGCAAAAACGCCAGCCGCAACTGGCTGCAAACCTACACGCTGCTGGATACGATCGAGGAGTTTGAGTTTGACGCCTGCATCGGCGGCGCCCGGCGCGACGAAGAAAAGGCCCGCGCCAAGGAGCGTATCTTTTCGTTTCGCGACGAGTTTGGCCAGTGGGACCCCAAGCGGCAGCGCCCTGAGCTCTGGAATCTTTTCAACGGACGCATTCACAAAGGCGAAAACGTGCGCGTATTCCCCATCTCCAACTGGACTGAGCTGGACGTGTGGGCCTACATCCAGCGCGAAGGGATCGCCCTGCCGAGTATCTACTTTGCCCACGAGCGCGAGTGCATCCTGCGCGACGGGCACCTGTTGGCCAACACGGAGGTAATCCAGAAAGACGAGTACGACCAGATCGTGACGCGTCAGGTACGTTTCCGGACCGTGGGCGACATGACCTGTACCGCCGCCGTGGAGTCCAGTGCCGCTACCCTGGAAGAGGTCATTGCCGAGATCACCATTTCGCGCATCAGCGAACGGGGCGAAACCCGCATCGACGACCAACAAACCGAAGCCGCCATGGAAGACCGGAAAAAAGGAGGCTATTTTTAACCCAAACCAAAAGTACCTACGCTATTTCCCCAAAACCCTCTGAAAGGTACCTGGCCAACGCCATCAATCGAAACATTACGCATGGACTTACTCAGATTCATCACCGCAGGCTCCGTCGACGACGGCAAAAGTACCCTCATCGGGCGTCTGCTTTTTGATACCAAAAATATCCTGGCCGACCAGATGGAGGCCATCGAACGCGCCAGCAAAACCCGCAACGCGGGCGAGATCGACCTCGCGCTGCTCACTGACGGGCTGCGCTCGGAACGCGAACAAGGCATTACCATCGACGTGGCCTACAAGTACTTCCAAACGCCCAATCGGAAGTTTATCAGCATCGACGCGCCGGGGCACATTCAGTACACCCGCAACATGGTGACGGGCGCTTCCAACGCCGACCTGGCCATCATTTTGGTCGATGCCCGCCACGGCGTGGTGGAGCAAACCCGTCGTCACTCGCTCATTGCTTCGCTGCTGGGGATTCCGCACGTAGTGGTAGCTATCAACAAAATGGATTTGATCGACTACTCCGAAGATAAATTTCTGAGCATTGCCCAGGCCTATACCGACCTGGCTACCAAGTTGAATATCAAGAACCTGACGATCATTCCCGTGAGTGCCCTGAACGGCGATAACATCGTGGATCGGTCGACGGCCATGAGCTGGTACACCGGCGAAACCATGCTTTCGGTACTGGAAAACGTGGACGCCCGCGAAACAACCAACCTCACCGACGGGCGCTTTTCGGTACAGTACGTCATTCGTCCCCAAACCGACGAGCTGCACGACTACCGCGGCTATGCCGGACGCATCCAGAGCGGGGCTTTCCGCAAAGGAGAGACCGTAGCGGTACTTCCCTCCGAGCGCTACTCGAAGATTGCGCGCATCGAGCTGGGTGGCCAGGAAGTTGAAGAAGCCTACGCGCCGCAATCGGTCACGATCCTGCTCGAAGACAACATCGACATCAGCCGGGGCGACATGCTGGTACCTACCGAAAACCTGCCCACGCTAAGCCAGGATCTGGAAGCATTGGTGTGCTGGATGGACGATCGCAAAGAATTAAAAGTAGGTAGCAAGTACACGCTTCAACACGGTACTTCGCGCACGCGCTGCTCCATCCGCAGCATCGAGTACCGCGTGGATATTAATACCTACGAGCAATTGGAAGAAGTAGAAAGCCTGAAACTAAACGACATAGCGCGAATTGTGCTGCGTACGGCCCAGCCGATCGCCTACGACTCGTACCAGACCAACCGCACCAACGGCGGCGCGATCCTGATCGACGAAACTTCCAACGTGACCGTGGGTGCCTGCATGATTGAGTAGAACGGGGAACAAACCAAGAGTGGCTTCCGTTAAGAAAGGATGAATTAATATACTATTCCGATAGAGTACTAAGAAAATCTATTTATGAGCAATCTCACTTTTTCCGAAAACGTATCCCAGGTCGCCCAGCGCGATATTCTGGAGCTCCAGGCCAAAATCGGTGTTTTCTCCGCCGGGGAAGGTACCGAAGAGGCGTTTCGTAAGTACCGCCTGGCGCGTGGTGTGTACGGGCAGCGGCAGCCGGGCGTACAGATGATCCGGATCAAACTACCCTACGGACGCATCACGGCCGACCAACTGGTACGCATTGCGGATTGCTCGGATAAGTACGCTACCGGAAACCTGCACGCCACCACCCGCCAGGACATTCAGCTGCACTTCGTAAAACTCGCCGATTCGCCCCAGCTCTGGGCCGAGCTGGAAGACGCGGGCATCACCTTGCGCGAAGCCTGCGGCAATACCGTTCGGAACGTTACGGCCTCTTTCCGCGCCGGGGTCGATCCCGACGAGCCCTTTGACGTAACGCCTTACGCCCACAGCATTTTTGAGTACTTCCTGCGCAACCCAATCTGCCAGGAAATGGGACGCAAATTTAAAATCGCCGTTTCTTCCTCCGAAAAAGATACCGCCTTTGGCTTCATGCACGACGTGGGCCTGATCCCGAAATGGGGCCAAAACGCCAGCGGCGAAACCGTACGGGGCTTCAAGGTACTGATTGGTGGTGGGTTAGGGGCGCAACCTTTCCTGGCCCAAACCGCTCACGAATTCCTGGAACAACAGCAGGTTATTCCGTTCATCGAAGCGCTGATTCGGGTATTTGACCGCTACGGAGAGCGTACCCGCCGTCACAAAGCCCGCATGAAATTTCTGCTTAACGACCTGGGCCTGGAGGGACTTTTAGAAAAAGTAGAGGAAGAGCGCCTGGCGCTAAAAAATAAAGAATTCAACGTAGAGACCACGGCCTTTGACGTAGAAGTACCCGCGCGCGAATCGCTTTCTACCGAGGCGATCGTGGCCCTGGCGCAAAGTACCCTGTCCGAAGCCGAGGTACCTGCCTTTACCCAGTGGCTCACGACCAACGTTTTTGAACAAAAACAAAAAGGCTGGTACGGCGTGCAACTCCGGGTACTGCTGGGTGACTTCCACTCCAGCGTAGCCCGGCAGCTGGCCGACCTCGTGCGCCAGTACGCCGCCGACGACCTGCGCGTCACCGTCAATCAGGGGTACTTGCTGCGCTTTGTGAAGACCGAAGACCTGCCCGCGCTTTATCTGAAACTCAAAGAACTGGGGCTGGCCGATCCGGGCTTCGACAGCACCGCCGACATCACCACTTGCCCCGGTACCGACACCTGCAACCTGGCCATTACCAGCAGCTACGGCATCACGCGGGTACTGGAAAAAATGATGCAGGAGGAATTTCCGGATACGATTTACAACAACGACATCAAGATCAAGATCAGCGGCTGCATGAATGGTTGTGGCCAGCACAGCGCTTCCAACATCGGTTTTCACGGAAGCTCGATCAAGAACGGTAAGCTGGTACTTCCCGCCCTGCAGGTACTTTTGGGCGGTGGCTTTACCGGAGACGGAGCCGGGCAGATTGGCGATAAGGTCATAAAAATACCCGCCAAACGCGGACCGGAGTCGATCCGGCTGCTGCTGCGCGACTACGAGGCTAACGCCTACGAAGGCGAGTACTTCAACCAGTACTATGCCCGCCAAACCAAAAACTACTTTTACCAACTGCTGAAGCCGCTGGCGGATCTCAGCGCGCTGACCGACGACGACTACCGCGACTGGGACCATGACGAGCTGTACAAAACGGAAATCGGTGTGGGCGAGTGCGCCGGGGTACTTATTGACCTGGTAGGTACCACGCTGATCGAAGCCGAAGAAAAACTATTGCTGGCTACCGAAAACTTCCAGTCGGGCGTGTGGGCGGATGCCATCTACCACGCGTACAACGTATTCATTACCAGCGCCAAAGCACTGTTGATTGGCGAAAGCATCAATACCAACACGCAGCACGGCATTGTCAAAGATTTTGACGAGCACTTCGGCGCTAGCTTTTACCCCACCGGCACCGAGGAGCAAAACGGTTTCCGAACGCTGGTCTTTAGTATCAATAAAAACGAACCTACCGAAGCCTTCGCCAGCCAGTTCATTGCCTCGGCCCAGGATTTTCTGGCTCGGGTTAAAACGTTCCGCGAAACGCAACTGGCCGACAGCGGCGCGCCCCAACTCCAGGAGCTGGTGCACGGCCAGGATAGCTAGGTTTATTGAAAATGGTAAAAATGAAACTCACCCTGATTGGCGCCGGGCCCGGCGATCCCGAACTGATTACGCTCAAAGCCGTGCGCGCGCTCAATGGCGCACGGGTGGTACTATACGATGCCCTGGTGCACCCCAGCCTGCTGGAGCACTGCTCCGACGGCTGCGTGAAAGTACCCGTGGGCAAGCGGTTTGGCAAGCATAGCTGCAGCCAGGACGTGATCAACTACATGATCGTGGAGTATGCCTACCAGTACGGAGAAGTAGTGCGCCTGAAAGGGGGCGATCCGTACGTGTTTGGCCGGGGCTACGAGGAGGTAACGTTTGCCGCCCGCCACGGCATCGAGTCGGAGGTGATTCCCGGCATTTCCAGCAGCTACGCCGTGCCGGCCCTGGCGGGGATTCCGCTCACAACGCGGGGCGTGAGTGAGAGTTTTTGGGTGGTGACGGGTACTACTCAGGCGCACCAGCTCTCGCTGGACTTGCGGCTGGCCGCGCAGTCTTCGGCTACGGTGGTGGTGCTGATGGGGGTACACAAACTACCCGAAATTGTAGAAACCTACGCCAGCCTCGGCAAGCTGGACCAGCCCATTGCCATTATTCAAAATGGTACCTTGCCGGATCAAAAAATAGTAACGGGGCGGATCAGTAACATCCTGCCGCTGGCTCACGTGGCGGATATCGGCTCACCGGCCATCATCGTCATCGGGCCCGCCGCGGCCCTGCCCGACCAGGCGCTGTCGGTAGCGCAAAAAGCCAAGTCCGACCTGATGTCGTAGGGTACTTTTAGGCAGAGGGGTACTTTACAGCAAAGGTACTTTATGAAAAAAGTACCTAGCCAAAAGCACTTTCTCCGCCGGAAAAAGGCCGGGGATAGAGGCTGTAAAGTACCTAGGAAAACCAGCGAAGTACCGCCGTCCAGTCGAGCTGAAGGCCTTTTTCCTTAAATTCCAGAAAATAAATTACGCCCGCCAGAAACAGGTAGCTGATCAACAGGTACTTTTTCTTTTGCTCGTAAAGCGCCGGATGGTGAAAGTACTCAAATACCATCGAAGCCGAAAATCCCACCACCATCAAGACCACCGAAAGTACCCCCGCATCTTGCCGGTAGTGGCTAAAGCTCGCCAGCATGGGCGCACCCAATACCAGGTAGAGGAGCCACATACCAAAACCCAGGCGGTAAAGGTACATGCTGAGGCGACGGTCATTTTTTACGTCAAATAATCCCGCAAACATAGTTAAAAAGCCTTTATATAGAAGTGAATATAGAAACTGTCGGGAACAATTCCAACCCTTTGCCCAAAGTACCCCTAATAAACGTATACTTGTAAAAAAATAAAAACATGAATCAGTGGGCTTCCAGATTAGGTACTTGGCTGCTGGACGCCCTATCGAGGCGTTCCTGGAAGTTCCTGTACTTTCTTTCTGACGGCCTGTGCTGGCTGGTTTTCGGGCTAATCAAGTACCGGCAGGGCATCGTCCGGGAAAATTTAAAAAAGAGTTTTCCCGAAAAAAACGACGAACAGCGGCTCTCTATTGCGCGGCAGTACTACCGGCACTTTGCCGACCTGATTCTGGAAACCATCAAGTTACGTACGGCACCCGCCACCTGTGTACGGGAGCGAATCCGCGGAGATATTAGTGTGGTACACGAGCTCTTTGACCAGGGCAAGAGCGCCATTTTTGTGATGGGCCACCGGGGCAATTGGGAACTCGCCAACCTGTTCTCCTCGCTCTGCTTTAAACATGACACCATCGTGGTGTACCGGCCGCTGGCTAACCGGGCCTTCGACTCCTGGTTTCTGGGGCTCCGAACGCGCTTTGGTGCCCGGCTGGTCCCCATGGATGATCTCCTGACCGAGCTTTCCAAGCCGAGCAAAAAACCCTACGCCGTGGTGCTGGCCAACGACCAGTCGCCCTTTCCTGAGAAGGCTTACTGGACGCATTTTCTTAACCAGGATACGGGCGTGTTTCGGGGTGTGGAGGCCATTGCGCGGCACAAGGATCTAACGGTACTTTACGCCGATTTCAAAAAAATAGAAACCGAGCGAGGTTTCTACCAGGTAACCATTACCACCATTACCAACCACCCCAAAGCCATGCCCCAAAACGGGATTTTGGAAAAGCAAATCCGGCTGCTGGAGAACGACATCCAGCACCAACCCGCCAACTGGCTGTGGAGCCACCGCCGCTGGAAGCACACCAAGCCCGCCCGACTGAGGCCCGGCCAACTCCTCGGAACTGAATAAACCCGCACGGGTGTTAGCCTAAAAGTACCCCCTGCGGGCTGAGGAAGCCAACTAATCAAGACAACTATACCCACGTATACTTATCTTTGCGGTTGGCACCTTAATCCGATCCGAGGTAAAAGCGCTTCTTGAAAGTGCTAGGTACCTGGCTATGAAATTGTTTGGTATGAAAAACCTGACGACCCGTTTTTTACTGTTTCTCTTTACAGTTCTTTCCCGGCAGTCCTGGCGTACGCTTTATCGGCTGTCGGATCTATTGAAGTACCTTATTTTTGATTTGGTGGGCTACCGGAAAGACGTCGTTCTGGTCAATCTTCGCAATAGTTTTCCGGAAAAAGAGGAAGCGGAAATTCAAAAAATAGCCCGCGACTACTCCCGAAATCTTACCGACCTGGTGGTAGAAGCCGTGAAGTTGCGCTCCATTACCCGGGAGGAGGTCAATCAGCGCTTTACGTATGATCCCCGCGTGTTTGAGCACTACTACGCGCAAAATAAAAACCTGGTACTGGTGCTGGGGCACCTGGGAAACTGGGAACTGGCCAACCTGTTTGCCTCGCTCAACTTCCCGCATCAGGTGGTGGTGGTGTACCACCGCCTCGCCAACGATACCTTTGAAGATTGGTTTTACAAGATACGTACCCAATTTGGCTCCGAACTGGTACCGATGAACGAGGCCTACCAAAAGGCGGGTGTACCGCGCCAAAGGCCGTTTATGTTTTTGCTCGTAAACGACCAGTCACCCCGGCCCGACAAAGCCTACTGGACTACCTTCCTGAACCAGGATACGGGCGTGTTTCGGGGCGTGGAGCGGATTGCCCGCCAGCTGGATGCTCCGGTACTTTACGGGGTCATCGGGCGGGACGAAAACCGGCGTGGCCACTACACCATTGGTGTGAGGTTAATTACCGAAAATCCGAAAGAGATTCCGAATAATGGTATATTAGAGCGTCAGATCAAGCTGCTGGAGGCGGACATCCGTCGGCAGCCCGCCAACTGGCTATGGAGCCACAAACGCTGGAAACACCCGCGCCCGGCCCAATTGCAGCCCGACCAAGTCCTGGAAGTAAATTTTGATTGTGAGAAAGCCGACTAAATTCCTGATCCTGCGTTTTTCGTCCATCGGCGACATTGTGCTCACGACGCCCGTGGTACGTTGCCTCAAGCAGCAATACCCCGACGCGGAGGTACACTACTGCACCAAGATCCAATATAAAACCCTGCTCGAGGCCAACCCTTACCTGACCAAGAGCTGGTACCTCGAAGACAGCCTTTGGAGCCTCATCAGCCAGCTACGCGCCGAACGCTTCGACTACGTCATCGACCTGCACACCAACCTGCGGACGCTGCAAATCAAGCTTGCGCTGGGTACCCGTTGGTACAGCTTCTCTAAGCTAAACGTGAACAAGTGGCTGTACACCACCTTTAAGCTAAACGTGATGCCGCCCGTCCATGTAGTAGACCGCTACATGGCCACGGTAGCTCCGCTGGGGGTGATCAACGACAACCACGGCCTCGACTACTTCATTCCGTACCGCGACGTAGTGGAGCGCGACTGGATTCCGGCCACGCACCGCGCGGGCTACGTCGCCTACGCCATCGGTGGGCAGCATTTTACCAAAAAACTACCCGTGCGCCGCATGATCGAGCTCTGTCGGCGGATCGACTACCCCGTTATTTTGCTGGGAGGAAAGGAAGATTTTGAGGCCGGTGAGGCCATCCGAAAGTACCTCGGCGACGGCCTGATCTTTAACGCCTGCGGCAAATGCACCCTCAACCAGTCGGCCTCGCTGGTGAGGCAGTCCCGCTGCGTATTTACCCACGACACGGGCCTTATGCACGTGGCGGCGGCCTTTAAGAAAAAAGTGTATTCTTTATGGGGAAACACTACGCCCAAATTCGGCATGTACCCCTACCAAACGTCCTTTGCGGTGCTGGAAAACAACGCCCTCCCCTGCCGTCCCTGCTCCAAGATTGGCCATAAAAGCTGCCCGCAGGGACACTTCAAGTGCATGAATGAACTGCCGCTGGATTTTGAAATCCGAGAACTTCGCGCCCGGAAATAGGGTTTACTTCCTGGACCTTGATCCATTGCTAAAAACCAACGCATGACCAAAAAAGTAAACGTAGGACTGGTGCAGATGAGCTGCACCCAGGACGTAGCCGCCAACGTACAAAAAGCCTCCGAGAAAATCCGGGAAGCCGCCGCGCAGGGCGCGCAGATCGTGTGCCTCCAGGAGCTCTTTACGTCCCTGTACTTTTGTGACGTCGAAGATCACGCCAACTTCAACCTGGCCGAACCCATACCCGGCCCTACCACCGACCACATGAGCCAGCTGGCCGCGGAGCTGGGCGTGGTGATCATCGCGTCGTTGTTTGAAAAAAGGGCACAGGGCCTTTACCACAACACCACGGCCGTCCTCGACGCCGACGGTACCTACCTGGGCAAGTACCGCAAGATGCACATCCCGGATGATCCGGGCTACTACGAAAAATTTTACTTCACGCCGGGTGACGCCTCGCCTGACGATCCCGGTTATAAGGTTTTCAAAACCAAATTTGCCACCATTGGGGTACTTATTTGCTGGGACCAATGGTACCCCGAAGCCGCCCGCATTACGAGCCTCATGGGGGCGGAGATCCTGTTTTACCCCACGGCCATTGGCTGGGATACCACCGAAACGGACCCCATCACCAACGAGGAGCAGTACGGAGCCTGGCAGACCATCCAGCGCAGCCACGCCGTGGCTAACGGTGTGTACGTAGTGTCCGTCAACCGGGTAGGAACGGAAGCAGGGCAGCAGTTTTGGGGAGGATCGTTTGTGGCCAATCCGCACGGACGCCTGCTCTACCTGGCTCCGCACCAGGAAGAAGTTGTACACGTAGAGGAGCTGGACCTTCAAAAAATGGAACACTACCGCACCACCTGGCCCTACTTCCGCGATCGCCGCGTGGATTCCTACCAGCCCATTACCAAAAGGTACATTGACCAGGGGTAGTTGCCAAAACGCCGCGCGGAGCCTCGGGTCTCGCTTTTGGTTAGGTACCTGGTAAGTCGTGTTTTTTTCGGGCTTCCTCTTCCTGCTGGAGCTGCCGGGCCGTCTTTCGGGAGCCGTCGTGGCTCCAGCCCGGCGGGCCAAACAGGTACCCCAGGGCTACTTTGAGCGAGGGTGCGCGGGCCACATCTTTGCTGATGTCGACCCACTCGTGCAGCGCGATCCGGATCGGGTTATAAGTACCCAAGTTGGTGGTGAGGCCGTAGCGTGGCCGCTCTTCTTCTTCCTGAAAGGTACCAAAGAGCCGGTCCCAGATGATGAGAATCCCCGCGTGGTTTTTGTCGAGGTACTTGACGTCGGAGCCGTGATGTACCCGGTGGTGCGCGGGCGTATTGAAAATAAACTCAATGGGCCGGGGTAGTTTGTAGATGGTTTCGGTATGAATCCAGAATTGGTACAACAGGCTAATGGCCTGCATCAGTACCACGTCGATGGGATGAAAGCCCACCAGCGGCATCCAGAGATAAAAGATAAAACTACCCGACAACTCGCCCGTCCAGGTCTGGCGCAGGGCCGTGCCCAGGTTGTAGTACTGCGACGAATGGTGTACCACGTGCGAGGCCCAAAAGTACCTCACGCCGTGGCTGGTACGGTGAAACCAGTAGTAGCTGAAATCGTCGGCCAGGAAGAGCGCCACCCAGTACCACCAGGCCGCGCGATTTAGCTCAAAAAGACGGTAGTTGTAGACTAAGACCAACGCCCCCACCACCAGGGCTTTGGACACCAGGCCCGTCACCACGTTGCCGATGCCCATCGAGAGGCTGCTGACGGTATCTTTGGTTTGGTAATGATCCTGGTGCCGCTGCAAATGGCGCAGGTAAAGTACCTCCACCACGATGGAAAGTACGAAGACCGGAATGGCGTATACAATGGGGTTATCCATAATTTGTTATGCTTGCATACCAATACACAAATATACCTTTTTTTTGTACAAAAAGGAATCGTGCTTCCAGCCGCTGAACTTTGCCTGCGCTTTACGACCTTTGCAAAGTCATTACCTTTGTTACCATCAATCTCAGGACCCGGAAGGTACCTTTTATTTTTTTGAATAATAACTTACGCTAAAAAATTTGGAACGCCACTTCCCCCATACCAACGCCACCCTTACGCCCAAGCAGCTCGGCTTTTTATTTCCGGCCGAATGGCACCCACACCGCGCCACCTGGCTCACTTTCCCGCACAACGAGGCCTCCTGGCAGGGCGACAAGCTCGCCCGGATGCGCCCCCAGTACCTGGCGTTCATCCAAGCCATCAGCCAGGGTGAGCAGGTAGGGATCGTGGCCAATGACGAGCCGCTCCAACGATTTATTCAGGCGGAGCTGGAAAAAATCGGCGTTGATCTGAGCCGCATTGAGTTTTTGATCAAACCCACCAACGACGCCTGGTGCCGCGACCACGGCCCGGCCTTCCTGATCAATCCCGAGACCAAACAGCGTATGGTCATCGACTGGGGCCACAACGCCTGGGGCGGCAAGTACCCTCCTTACGACGACGACAACCGTACCCCCACGGCCATTGCCGAGCAGTTGGGGCTGCTTTCGGTGCAGCCGGGTATCATTATGGAGGGAGGCTCGGTGGAATTCAACGGCGCGGGCACGGTGCTCACGAGCCGGTCGTGTTTGTTAAATACCAACCGCAATCCGCACCTGAGCCAGCAGCAGATCGAAGAGTACCTGCACAACTACTACGGCACCGAGCAGGTACTTTGGGTAGAAGACGGCATCGTAGGCGACGATACCGACGGCCACATCGACGACACCACGCGCTTTGTGAGCGAGGACACCGTGGTGGCCTGCGTGGAAACGGACCCCCACGACGCCAACTACGAGGTACTTCAAACCAATTTGAAGCTGCTCCAAGAAATGCGCCTGCTCAACGGCAAGCCGCTGAACGTCATCGAACTACCCATGCCCAAGGCGGTGATGATCGACGGCTTCCGGACGCCCGGCTCCTACGCCAACTTCCTGATCTGCAACGCGGGCGTGATCGTGCCCGTGTTTAACAATCCGCACGATGAGCAGGCCATCGACATCCTGGAAAAAGCCTTTCCGGAACGGAAGATCATCCCGCTGCTCGCCACGGAGATCATCTGGGGCCAGGGTAGTTTTCATTGCCTCAGCCAGCAGGAGCCGCTGGTCTAAATTTGTTTTTTACCAAACTACAAAAACACAAGTACCTCATTTCGTGAAGCGTAGCCTCTTTTTTGCCCTTATTTTTTTGTGCTCCTGCCAGGCTTCCCGCCAAACGGTCACGAGCCTTCAGGTGACGTCGCTCAAGGCGCTGGATCTGGAAGAAAACCTCACGGACGAGCTCCTGATGGCCTACTCGCTCACCAGCTTCGATGGTAGCGGCCGAGCGGTGGAGACCGTCAACGGCAGCTGGGGCATTCAGGAAACCAAGAAGAACCAGGCGTTTGACGAAAAGGCGTTCGTGCCCATCGAGATTCCGCTTCCCAAAGACGGCAAGGTGGTGGCGTCGCTGGTGCTGGTGGAAATTGACGACTACGAAAAAGCGCGCCGCACCCTAAACGAACTCCGCAAGTACCACGACATCATCAAAGTACCCGCGGGCCTGGCCGAGCTGGCCGACGTAGCCCTGACGCCCCTCAAGTACCTCTCGCTGGGGCTATCGGCGGCGGGCGTGGGTTTTCAACTCGCCGACCGCCTCGACAACGACGACGTGCTGGGTCAGCACAGCACCGAGCTCAGCTACCAGCAGGCGCTCGCCAGCCCGCAACGGCCGGTACCGGTTACGTTTAAAGGTACCCACCTGGCCAATACCTTCCATTACGAGCTCACCTACGACCTTCGCAGCCGGACCATCCTCATGAAACCAAAACGCTGAGTACTTGTGTTTTTATCCTGAGCCGAAAGGAGCTAACTTTGTGGGCTGTACAATAAATGCGTCTTGGTGCTGTTAGCTTTGTGCGCGTTACCCAATCTTATCGAACCATTGAGTCACTTTATGCCTATGTCCCGCTTGCTGTGGGCCCTCGTTGCCACCACACTAGTACTTTCCTGCAAAACCTCCAGTCCTCCTCAACAAGCTACTCCGGTCGAAACGGTGACGTTACTTCAGCTGGGAGATCGCCATTTTAGTCCCGATGAGTTTTTTCAATCGTACACCAAAAACCGCTTTTCGGCCGACTCTGCCAAGGCCCTGAGCGCGCGCGAGTACTTTGATCTGTATACCAACCTAAAACTGAAAGTACTAGCCGCCCAGCAGGAAGGCCGGGATACAGCTTCCGACTTTAAGGAGGAAATTGCCTCCTACCGCGAAACGCTCGCCAAAAACTACCTGGTGGACAAAAACCTGGTGGAAGAGCTCACCAGCGAAGCCTACGAGCGGCTGAAGGAAGAGGTACATGTCTCGCACATGCTGATCGCAGTTTCGGAGTTCGCCGCCCCGGCCGATACCCTCTCGGCCTACCGCGCGGCGGTGGCCATGCGGGCGCGGCTGCTGGAAGGCGTTGATTTTGCCGAAATGGCCGAGAAATTTTCCAAAGACCCTACGGCCCCCCAAAACCGCGGCGACCTGGGGTACTTCACGGCCTTCCAGATGCTGTACCCGTTTGAGAACGCCGCCTACCAAACCCCCGTGGGGCAGATTTCCGAGCCGGTACGGACGCGCTCGGGCTACCACCTCATCAAGGTACATGATCGCCGTCCCAGCCGGGGCAAAATTCAGGTCGCTCACCTGATGGTACGCTTAACGCCCAACGCCACCCCCGACGAAATAGCAACCGCCCAAAAACGCGCCGAAGAAGCACACCAGCGCCTGACGAAGGGCGAGGCCTGGGAAAAGATCGTGGGCATCTACTCCGACGACTTCCAGTCACGAAAAAGCAATGGGGTACTTCCGCTGTTCGGCACGGGCGAAATGGTACCTCCCTTTGAAGAAGCGGCCTTTAGCCTGGCCACTGTCGGGGAGTTTTCGCGCCCGGTGCGTAGCCCCTACGGCTGGCATATCATCCGGCTGTTGCAAAAACGAAGCATGGAGCCCTACGCGACCATGGCACCCGCCCTGCGCCAGAAAGTAGTGACCGACTCCCGCGGGAAAGTGGTAGAAGACGCTACCTACCGTCGCCTGCGCGCCCAGTATGCTATTCTTGAAAATCCGGACACCTGGGCTCAGCTCGCCAAGTTGGCCGACAGTAGCCTCGTGAAAGGTACCTGGGTAGCGCCAACAACCCCAGGTACGTCCGTAGGTCAGGTACTTTTTAGCATTGAAAAACAAAATTATGCGGCCCAGTCGTTTTTAGAATACGTTCAAAATCGTCAGAAACCACGGCCCGCTGGCTCGGCTCCGGAAGTGGTTTTGCGCAGTTTCTACCAGGATTACCTCCGCGCCCGGCTGCAGGATTACGAAAAAAACAACCTGGAAACCAAGTACCCTGATTTCCGAACGTTGATGAACGAAATACGCGAGGGGGTACTTCTCTCGCAGGTGATGGAAAAGTACGTGTGGCAACGCTCCCTGGCCGATTCGGTGGGGCAGCAGCGCCTTTACGACCAAAATCGGGAAAAGTACCGCTATCCCGAACGCGCCCTGGCCACGATCGTAAGTACCCCCGATACGGCTACGCTTCGGCAAGTCCGGCAGAGCCTGGCGCAGTCGCCCTATCCGCTCCGTCGGAAAGGCGAGGAGCTGCTATTTGCCAAGGGCCAAAGTACCTTCACGCCCGAGCTTCGCGAAAAATTATTTGGTCTCCTGGCAACATTAGTTCGCAATCAGGAGTATGTAGTAGAAGTATCGGCCTACCGCACGCCCGACGAAGCGGACAGCGTTTCGGCCAACCGCCTGCGAAATACCGTAAAGTACCTAACCGACAACCAGATTCCCATCGTGCGGATTATTGAAAAAGACCACGGCTCGTTTCGTCCCGTACCCGAGCCCGACCGCAACCGGCGCGTAGGCTTTCAGTTTTACAGCCGCTCGAAGCAAGACGTAGCCAAGGCATTCAACGCCGAGCTGAGCCAGAGCTCGGCCGACGAACCGGTGAGCCTCGAAGAAGGATATTTTTCGCAGGGATACGATTTACTACGGGGGGCTCGTTGGGAAGTAGGCGAACAAACCCTGGCGAACGCTGGCAACGCCCGCTGGATTGAGATCCGGCGCATTGAACCGGCGCGGGTAAAAACCTTCGCCGAAGCCCGGGGTAGCGTCATCAACGATTACCAAAAAGTACTGGAACAACAGTGGCTAAATTCCCTGCGGGCCCAGTTTCCGGTAAAAGTCAATGAGCCAGAGTTAGAAAAACTCGTTCGATAGCTGTATTTTAGCCAATGATATTATATTCAACTATGAAAGTTAACTCTCTTTTTTTACGTAATAGTCTGATTGTTGGGCTATTACTAGCCGCTTGGTCGTCTTTTGGACAGGATAAGCCGGGCGTAAGTATCGACAAAATCATTGCCCGCGTCGATAACTACTACATCCTCAACTCGGAGCTGGAAGAAATCTACCAGAGCTACGTAGCCGGTGGCCAGAAAGCTCCCGATCGCTGCCAGCTGCTGGAGTCGCTCATCATTAACAAAATGTTGTTGGCCAAAGCCGAAATCGACTCCGTGACGGTAGAAGACAAAATGGTGGACAACCAACTCGACGGCCGCATGGGCCAGATGATCCAGCGCTTTGGCTCCGAGAAAAACCTGGTGGAAGCCTACGGCAAAAGCATCGACGCGCTCAAAATTGAGCTCCGCCAGCAATTGAAAGAACAGATGGTGGTGCAGACGATGCAGGATAAGATTGCCGGGGACGTGAAAATAACGCCCAACGAAGTGCGTAAGTTTTTCAATTCCATTCCAAAAGATAGCTTGCCGTATATTCCCGCGGAGGTAGAGATTGGCCATATCGTGCGGCTGGGGACGGTTACGCAGGAGCAAAAAGACAAGCTTCGTAACCAGCTCTACGATCTTAAAAAGCGCGCCGAAAGCAAAGAAGAGTTTTCCATGCTGGCTCAGATCTACTCAGAGGATTTGGGGTCGGCCAAAAACGGGGGCGACCTGGGGTTTGCCAAGCGGGGTGCCATGGTACCTACCTTTGAAGGCGCTGCGCTGGCGCTGAAACCCGGTGAGATCTCAGACGTGGTGGAGAGTCCCTTTGGCTTTCACCTGATCCAGCTTATCGAAACGCGCGGGGCAGAGTACCACGCGCGCCACATCCTGCTTCGGCCCGACTACAACCGAGGCACCGACGTAACCGAGGCCACCCGCTACCTCGATAGCCTGCGTACGCTTATTCAATCGGATACCTTGCAGTTTGCCCAAGCCGCCCGGGAGCATTCCGAAGACCCGGAGTCGGCCGACGCCGGTGGCCTGCTCCAAGATCCCGAATCGGGCATGACGCGGCTTCCGCTGGATGCCTCCATGGACCCTGCCCTGTATTTTGCCATTGATACCATGAAGGTAGGCTCGGTGAGCCCGCCGATCTCCTACCGGACGAGCGACGGCCGGAGCGCGATGCGCATCATTTGGTATAAGCAGAAAACGGAGCCCCATACCGCCAACCTTCGCGACGATTACGAAAAAATAGCGCAGATTGTACTGGTTAACAAAAAGAATAACGCCCTGGAAGAATGGTTCAAAAAGGCTGAAGGAGATGTGTTCATCAGCGTGGAGCCCGAGTTTCAGAAGTGCAGTATCTTTGGTCTGTCGCCCGTTGCCAGTCAATAGCAGGCCCCTTTTATTCCTAACCTAATATATTCCTTCACCCAACTGCATCATCGTGAAATATCAATCGGACGTAGAAGCCGCCGAGGCCATGAACCAGTCCTACCAGAAACTTCGTGCCGAAATCGGACAGGTTATCGTGGGTCAGGAAGAAGTAGTTAAGCTGTTGCTCACGGCTATTTTCTGTCAGGGACACTGCCTGCTGGTGGGAGTACCCGGATTGGCCAAAACCCTGCTCATTCAGACCATCGCGTCTTCACTGGACCTGAGTTTTAACCGCATCCAATTTACGCCCGACCTCATGCCTTCGGATATTCTGGGGTCCGAAACCCTGGATCAGCAGCGGAATTTCAAGTTTATCCGCGGTCCCGTGTTTGCCAACATTATTCTGGCCGATGAGATCAACCGGACGCCACCCAAAACCCAGGCGGCCCTGCTCGAAGCCATGCAGGAATATTCCGTGACCATTGCCGGGCAAAAGCACGCATTGGACCGCCCGTTCTTTGTGTTGGCTACCCAAAACCCCATCGAGCAGGAAGGTACCTACCCCCTACCCGAGGCCCAGCTGGACCGCTTCATGTTCATGATTTCGCTGGACTACCCAGCCTACGCCGAGGAGGTCAATATTGTAAAAAATACCACGACCGACCGGCGGCACCAGGTACGGGAAGTACTAAGCGCGGCAGAGATTACCGAGTTCCAGCACCTGGTGCGGCGCGTGCCCGTCACGGATCATGTCATCGAGTACGCGGTGAAGCTTGTTCATAAAACCCGGCCCAACACCGCGCTGGCGGCGAAGGAAGCCAACGACTACCTGGAATGGGGCGCGGGCCCACGGGCCTCGCAGGCCCTCATCCTGGCCGCCAAATGCAACGCCTTGCTGGCGGGCAAGTACTCTCCGGACATCGAAGATGTGAAGGCGGTGGCCTTGCCGGTGCTGCGCCACCGGATCGTTCGAAACTTCAAGGCCGAAGCCGAGGGCATCACCCTGGACGACGTCATTGGCAAGCTTGCCTAATTGGAGAAGCCCCGAATTTTGGGGCTTTTTTTATAGTTAAATAGTAATAAAACCCCGATGGTCGGTATTAGTTAGCAGGGAAGCACCTTATCTTTCCATTCAAAAAAATATCTTTCTTTACAATTAGCTTAATGTACCCATTGCCCATGACAACGATTCAAGGAAAAAATTTTATAGGGTATTCACTGTCTGCGCTGGCTACCAAAACGTTCCGATCGTACGTACCCGCTCAGGACAACTACCTGGAGGAGACGTTTCACCCGGCTACGCCCGACGAGGTAGAACAAACCATGGCCCTGGCCGAAAAAGCCTTCGATACTTACGCTTCGCTTCCGGCTAGCCAACGAGCCGACTTCCTGGTGGCCATCACCGAAGAAATCATGGCCTTGGGCGATGCGTTACTTGAGCGCGCTCATCTTGAGACTGGCCTGCCTATGCCCCGGCTTCAGGGAGAGCGCGGCCGTACTGTCAATCAGCTACTCCAATTTGCCGACCTCATTCGGGAAGGCTCCTGGGTTGAAGCCCGAATCGATACCGCCCTTCCCGATCGTGCCCCCGCTCCCAAACCGGATCTCCGTAAGATGCTGATTCCGATCGGCCCCATTGTGGTGTTTGGTTCCAGTAATTTTCCGTTTGCGTACTCCGTAGCTGGCGTGGATACGGGTCCGGCGCTGGCCGCCGGGAATCCGGTGATCGTCAAGGCACACCCTGCACATCCGGGCGTGAGCGATCTTACGGCTCAGGCTATCGTGAAGGCTGCCCAGCGCACCGGCATGCCCGAGGGCGTTTTCTCCATGCTCTACGATGACGGCCACGAGGTAGGTACCGCGCTGGTGCAACATCCCGCTACCAAAGCGGTAGGCTTTACTGGCTCCATGAAAGGGGGAATGGCCCTCTACAAAATGGCGATGGAGCGGGACGAACCCATTCCGGTCTTTGCCGAAATGGGCAGTGTGAATCCCGTGGTGATCTTGCCCAAAGCGCTCGAAAGCCGTACCGAAAGCCTGGCCAAGACCTTGGCCGGGTCGGTCACGTTGGGTGCGGGGCAGTTCTGTACCAATCCGGGTTTAGTATTCACCGTTCAATCTCCGGCGCTGGCTCAGTTTGAAGCAAGTTTCCAGCAGGAAATAGCGGGCGTAGCTTCGGCTACCATGCTCACGGCGGGGATTTGCCAAAATTACCGGAGCCTACGAGATGAGGCCGTGGCGCACGAAGGGGTAAAAATCCTGCATCGGTCCGAAGCCGAAGCCAACCATAGCAACCAGGCCGAAGCTACTTTGGCTCGCGTAGACGCCAAAACTTTTATTGACAACCCTACCTTACAGGAAGAAGTATTTGGGCCTTTTTCGCTGCTTGTGGTTTGCGAAGATACGGAAGAACTCTATACCGCCTTGGCCCTGCTGAAAGGGCAGCTCACCACCTCGCTCATGGCCGATGCCGAGGAGGCAGCGCAGTACCCGCAGCTGCTTCGCCTCCTGACCCGGCGGGCCGGACGCTTTATCATGAACGGGGTACCTACAGGGGTAGAAGTATGCGCTGCCATGCACCACGGCGGACCATTTCCGTCGACTACCGACTCCCGCTTCACCTCCGTAGGGCGCGACGCCATCCTGCGCTTCGTGCGCCCGCAGTCTTTTCAGGATTGGGATAACTCGCTTCTGCCCGCTGAGCTCCAAAACGAAAATCCACGGGGTATTTGGCGGCTGGTCAACAATGATTGGACCCAGGCGCACGTTTAGAGTATAGTCGTTTTAACGACCGGGTGGACGAACGCAGTGATCGTCCACCCGGTTCTTTTTTTTAGGTCCCCCACACGTTCATCATTCTGTATGCTACGTATTGCTTTTTCTCTTTGCTTTTGTTTTCTGCTGTTTTCAAGTTTGGCACCTGCGGCCCGGGCTCAGCCCAAGCCTTATCCCATCGACCTGGCCGTGAGTGATTGCCTGGAAGTGAACTCCTCAACAGCCGGTATGGTACAGTGCCTCCAGAAAGGCTACGAGAAGTGGGATGAAGAGCTCAACAAGCAGTACAAAAAACTTTTCTCCCGTCTTAATAAAGAGCAAAAAGCGGCTCTTCAGGCGACCCAGCGCGAATGGATGAAATTTCGGGACCTGGAATTGGCCTACCTCACGGAGCTGTACGCCACGCAGGAAGGTACCTTGTACCGGATCTCGCTGGCGAGTGAACAGCTGGAGCTAATCAAAAAAAGGGCGCTGGTGCTAGAAAAACACAACGAGCTGCTGGACATGAAATAAAAGTACCCCGCCGGGCTATTGCTGATACCGCCGGTAGTCTTCGGGGGTGTCCAGGTCAATGGCTCCCTGATCAAATGCTACCCAGGCGATCTCCTGCTTGTGTTTTTGCAATACCGCCTTGGCTCCCTGATCGCCCTGCAAATAGGTCAGTTCGCCAAAAAGCGCTGATCCTAACAAGGCAGGTACCCCCCAGGCCTCGCCGTACCGGCACACCACGGCTTTTTTACCCGATTCCCGGTAGGTGACCAGCATTTGCTCCAGCAGGCCGGGAGTTACAAACGGCTGATCACACACCAGCAACAGGACCGCCTCCAGGTCCCGCTCCGTCATGTAGGTAGCGGCAAGTCCCATCTTCACCGAACTCGCCATCCCTTCCTGCCACTTGGGATTGTCCACGATGGTCAGCGGCAGGCCTTTCAGTTCAGGTACTACCACCTGTTTATTTGCGCCCACTACCACCACCACCGGGCGGCAGGCGGTAGCCAGGGCGGTCTCGGCCGTATGCCGAAGCAGGCTTTTTTCGTTCTCGATGGGTAACGTTTGCTTGGGAGTACCCATGCGTTGGGAAGCCCCGGCGGCCAAAATGATGATTCCGATGGACATGAAATTAAAGCTAAATCACCGCGACAGATGCGCGCTCGTGTACACTGATTTTGTCGAGGTACCTAGTTAGCACTTTTTTAAAAGAAGTCAAAAGGGTACTTGATAAAGTACCCCACTGCCGCTGTTTTTCGTTATTCCAGGTACCTCGCTGGTGTGTTACCTTACAAATGTTGTTAGCGATCATATAAAAACGGACATCCCGTCCGTGGTACTAGTAAAAGAAAAATAGGCAGAAGCTTATGAAAACAGCTCCGCCGGGTACCCTACCTCCGTCAGGAACAACCCGTGCGCCGGAGCCTGCGCGCCCGCCTGCTTGCGGTTTTTGGCGAGGATCACTTGCTCAAAATCCGCCACCGTCCGTTTTTCCAGCCCCACTTCCAGCAAAGTACCCACCAGCGCCCGCACCATGCCGCGCAAGAAACGGTTGGCCCGCACCCGAAAGACCAACGCCTCTCCGTGAAGTACCCATTGGGCCTCATTGATGGCACAGCGGAACGTTTTGACGTCGGTATGAATTTTACTAAAACTCTCGAAGTCGTCGTAACGCAGCAGCAGCGCCGCCGCTTCGTTCATAGCGACCACGTCCAGCGCAGGCCGAAACAGGTAGGCCTGCTGGTACTGAAATGGGCTTTTGTGCCGAATAATCCGGTATTCATAACAACGGTGCGTGGCCGCAAAGCGTGAGTGCAGATCGGGAGGTACTTGCAAAAGTTGGCGCACGGCAATATCATGCGGCAAAAGTCCGTTCAGGCTATTGACCACTTTCCCTACCTCCGGCAGCGGCCCCGGTAGGTCAAAATGGGCAAATTGCTGCTCGGCGTGCACGCCCGTATCCGTTCGGCTGCTACCCACGAGCTCAATCGGCTGCCGAAGTACCTTTTGCATCACCTCTTCCAGCACCTGTTGCACCGCCAGGGCGTTGGGTTGTTTTTGCCAGCCATTGTACCGGGTACCCTGGTAGCTACATTCGATGAAATACCGCATGGCACAAAGATACGCGCTCCGGGAAGATCAACGCGGCCACGGACTAACAAAAAACGCCACAACCAGCAGTCGTGACGTTTTAGTATCATCCGGTTAAAAAAGTAAAGGCTAATGGGTGGGTACGGAAGCCGTGGTAGCAGCCCCGCCAAAGTACCTTTGCATGAACAAAAATAGCATAATACAAGTACTGTGTTGTACGATAAAGACACATTTTTTCGTGCCGCTAAAAACCTTGTTTCGTTAGCGGGAAGTGAATTAACTTTGAAGAAATATTTGTATTGCCAGCGATATGACCACCGAAGAAAAAAAAGAAGAGAAAGCGCTTAACTTCATCGAGGAGATCGTAGAAGAAGATATTCGGGCGGGCAAGCACGCCGGCCGGGTACTTACCCGCTTTCCGCCGGAGCCCAACGGGTACCTGCACATTGGCCACGCCAAATCCATTTGTCTGAACTTCGGACTGGCCAACCGGTACGGCGGCGGTACCAACCTCCGCTTCGACGACACCAACCCCGTGACGGAAGACACCGAGTACGTGGAGTCCATCAAGTACGACGTGCGCTGGCTGGGCTTCAACTGGGTCAATGAACTCTACGCTTCCGACTACTTCGAGCAGCTGTACGCCTTTGCCGTAGACCTCATCAAAAAAGGATTAGCCTACGTCGACGACTCCACCGCCGAAGAAATTGCCGCGCTCAAAGGTACCCCTACCGAACCCGGCACCAACAGCCCCTACCGCAACCGCTCGGTTGAAGAAAATCTCGACCTGTTTGAGCGGATGCGCCGCGGTGAGTTTGCCGAGGGCAGCCGGGTACTTCGGGCCAAGGTAGACATGGCTTCGCCCAACATGCACCTGCGCGACCCGCTTATGTACCGCATCAAGTTTGCGCACCACCACCGCACCGGCGACGCCTGGTGCATCTACCCCATGTACGACTTCGCCCACGGCCAGTCGGACTCCATCGAGACCATCACGCACTCCATCTGTACGCTGGAGTTTATACCCCACCGCCCGCTGTACGACTGGTTCATCGAGAAGCTCGATATATTCCCCTCGCGGCAGTACGAGTTTGCGCGCCTCAACCTGACGTACACCGTCATGAGCAAGCGGAAGCTCCTGCAGCTCGTCAATGAAAAGCACGTGAGTGGCTGGAATGACCCGCGCATGCCCACCATTTCGGGTATGCGTCGGCGCGGCTACACGCCCGAATCCATCCGGAATTTCTGTGACCGCATCGGGGTAGCCAAGCGCGAAAACCTCATCGACGTGGGCCTGCTGGAGTTTTTTGTGCGGGAAGACCTGAACAAGAAAGCCCAGCGGCGCATGGTAGTGCTCGACCCGCTGAAGGTCGTGATCACGAATTTCCCCGAGGGTCAAACCGAGGTATGCTACAGTGAAAACAACCCGGAAGAACCCGCCACAGGCTCGCGCGAAGTACCCTTCACGCGGGAGCTGTACATCGAGCGCGAGGACTTCATGGAGAACCCGCCCAAGAAGTACTTCCGCCTGGCCCCCGGCCAGCAGGTGCGCCTCAAAAGTGCGTACATCATCACCTGCGACGAGGTACTTAAAGACGCAAACGGCGACGTGACGGAGGTACATTGCTCCTACGTCGAAAACAGCAAAAGTGGGCAGGATACGTCGGGCATCAACGTAAAGGGTACTTTGCACTGGGTGTCGGCCACGCAGGCCGTGCCGGTAGAAATACGGCTCTACGACCGCCTCTTCAAGGTAGAAGACCCGTCGTCGGAAGAAGGTGATTTCAAAACGTATATCAATTCTGATTCGCTGGAAGTGATTACCGGCTACGCCGAGCCCGCGCTTCAAGGTACCGAGCCGGATGAGTCGTTCCAGTTTTTGCGGAAGGGGTACTTTTGCGCCGATATTGACAGCAGCCCGGATAAACCCGTCTTCAACCGCACCGTCACCCTGCGCGATACTTGGGCCAAAAACGCCGCCAAGTAAGAGTAAAGTACCTTTGGAATACTACAAAAAAATGAGACTCCTTCCGGGTCTCATTTTTTTTGTAACCCATTCATATCAAAACAACTAGGAGCGTCGTTGTGAAAGTACCCCCATTTTTTTCCACTCCTAAACCTACCTACCGCAATGAAGAAGATCTGCTTGCTCGGACTATTGATGTGCCTCTCGGCAGTGGCGTCGGCTACCCACCTGATGGGCGGCGAAATTCAGGCCAAACACCTCAACGGCTTTACCTACGAAATTACGGTAATCCTTTACTTAAACAAACAAAACGGCGGCGCGGCAGTCGAGGCGCAAGAGCAGGTACTTGTATGCCTGGAAAACACGGAAAACGTACGGATCAATCGAACTAGTACTGAGCCCATGCCGGGCGTTGCCTTTGCCGTTAAATGCACCTACCGAACCACCTACACCTTTGCGGCACCGGGTACCTACACAATACGTAGTATTTTAGATAACCGAACAAATAATATCCTCAATGTCAATCTAGCTTCTCCATCGCAAGAAAGCTCCGGGGTAATCCAAACGACTCTCAACACGAATTTCCCTAACACGACGCCCTCTTTACCGAATCCTGTTTTGTTGACGGGCGTCCGGCAGGTGTTTACCACGCCCCTGGCCACCACCGA
This sequence comes from Rhabdobacter roseus, assembly GCF_014202275.1. Classification (GTDB taxonomy): domain Bacteria; phylum Bacteroidota; class Bacteroidia; order Cytophagales; family Spirosomataceae; genus Rhabdobacter; species Rhabdobacter roseus. The sequence continues at coordinate 132,282 of NZ_JACHGF010000007.1, forward strand.
CGTCGACGGGGACAGCCTGGCTTACCGCGTCACGCGCGTACTCAGAAGGAACGGCGCGGCTTGCCAGGCCGCAACGCCCGACCCAACCTACCGCTTCCCCAACGACCTTACCCAGGAAGGTACCTTTCGGGCAGAAAACGCCGCGCTGATTTGGAACGCCCCCACGCGGGTAGGTTCCTACCTCTACGCCCTGGTGATGGAAGAATGGCGGCAGGGGGTCAAAATCAGCGAAACGCTGCGCGAAAGCCTGGTCCTCGTCACCGACCAGGGCGGCACGCCGGTAACACTGCCTCCTTACGAAGTAGTAGGTTTCCACCCATCGGACCCGATTACCTCCCTGACGCCGCTGGAATTCACAACCGCCGACATGGCTCTGAACCTCTACCCCGTTCCGAGTGAAGAATGGCTGCACGTGGAGGTCCAAAGTCGCCGCCCCGCCAGCCACCTCATCGAGCTGCTGAATGTGCAAGGCCGCACCCTCGACCAGGTCCATTTTACCGAGCCCGCCCCCCAGCGGTCGCATTCTTTCCGGGTAGGTACTTTGCCCCAGGGTGTGTACCTGATTCGGGTGCGGGGTGAGCAGCAGTCGCTGACGCGGAAGTTCGTTAAATAATCCCCAATTTATTTAGATCGATTTTAAATAGTTATTGCTTCCTTAACAAGTAAGCCTTACCTTTGTGGACGTTAAAGGTTCGTGTCAACCCAGCCCTACTATACAAGTGAAAATCGGCGAAGAATTATTCAGTACTTCCAAAGGTAGCAGCTACCAGTGCGATCGTAGCAACCGAGTGATCCTCTGTTTTGGTGATTTAGTGACGGCTTTCCGCATTCATGAATTTGTTAATTTTCGGCGTCGTATCAACAGCATTGACATTCAAAGCAAGCTTTTTGATCTGTCCGACGAATGTGACTACGAAGTAATCGAAGCCCCCCAGCAGGCCCTGCCCCAGCGCATGGCGCTTTGCGAAGTGATTCAGCTGCGGGAGCTGGTCAATGGCACCCACTTTGCCCTGGAGCTCAACTCCCTGCTGCACGAGGTACTTTATTCGTCCTGCGAAGTATAACCCTTAGATACCTAACTACTTACCCGGAGGCACCTTAGGTGCCTCTTTATTTTTAGATTGATTCCAAATTCCTAGGATTCATTGACTTATCGAACCAACTCCGCTATTTTTGGTTTAAATAAGTACCAAATTAAATCAAGCATACGCATGAAAGACCTACTGAGACACCGGACTTCCCTGAAAGAAGAAATTGAGATACTTTTGAATAATCAGGTTAAAATGGAAGCCGAAGCTTCGGCCAAGTACCTGGCCATGGCCTCCTGGTGTGACCGCAACGGCTACCTGAAGAGTTCGGCGTACTTCCTGCGCCAGGCCGACGAAGAGCGCGAGCACATGATGAAAATCTTTAACTACATCCTGACCGTGGGCGGCACGGCCATCTCGCCCGAGGTACCCGCCGTGAAACAAGAGTACCCTACGTTCCGGAGCGTGTTCGAAACCGCCCTGCAAAGCGAGATCAGCGTGACGCAAAGCATCAACCGCATCGTGACGGCCAGCCGCAAAGAAGAAGACTACGCCACCGAGGCCTTCCTGGATTGGTTTGTGAAGGAGCAGGTCGAAGAAGAAGATAACGCCCGCCGCACGCTGGAGCTCTTCGATGTCATCGGCGAAGAAGGTACCGGCCGGTACTTCATCGACAAGGAAATTGGCAAACTGAACGGGGGCGACGCCTAATCGCTTTCTCTTTCCAAGTACCCCCATGATTCAACCGTCCGGGCCGCGCAAGCAGTCCGGACGGTTTGGTTTTTGGCCCTACTTTATTTTTTACTGACCAAGTACCCACGAAGGTTTTCCCCTGCTCCTAAACTTTCCCGCGCCCTCGGGGGTTGTTTTTAGCAACAAACTATCTATACTTTCAACGCACATGGCAGAATCGAATAAAGTAGCCTTCGTAACCGGAGGCACCAAAGGCATTGGTTACGGCATTGCCCAGGTACTTATCCAGCAAGGCATCAAAGTAGCCATCACCAGTCGCTCCCAGGCCAGCGCCGACGAGGCCGCCGCCCGGCTCAACCAGATTCAGGACGGCTACGCCCTCGGGTTGGAGTCGGATGTGCGCAGCCTGGAGTCGCAGCGGCAGGCCGTACAACAGGTACTTGACCAGTGGGGCCGCCTCGACTACTTCATTGCCAACGCCGGCATCGGGCACTTTGCGCCCATTCAAGAGATGACCGACGAACAGTGGCACGAAACCATCGACATCAACCTGACGGGCGTTTTTCACAGCGCCAAGGCCGCCCTGCCCGCCCTCAAAGACAGCCAGGGGTACTTTATCACCATCGCCAGCCTGGCCGGTACCAATTTCTTTGCCGGAGGTGCCGCCTACAACGCCAGCAAGTTTGGTCTGGTGGGCTTTAGCCAGGCCATGATGATGGACGTCCGGAACGACGGCATCAAGGTCACGACCATCATGCCCGGCTCGGTAGCGACGCACTTCAACGACCACGAGCCCAGCGAGAAGGACGCCTGGAAGATCCAGCCCGAGGACATCGGTCAGATCGTGGCCGACCTCATCAAACTACCCGCCCGGACGCTCCCCAGCAAGATCGAAGTACGGCCCTCGATGCCGCCTAAGTAGGTACTTGGCCAAAGGTACTCCGCCCGGTTTCTTTCCAGAGGCCGGGCTTTTTTGTTTTCGTTGAGTTGCTGATCCCACAAAATACCCCCAAAAAATTTGGCACAAACAAAAATTTAGTACATTTGTCTACAAGTTTACTAGACTAAATCTGCCAAGATAAACCACCTACCCAGAGCAGAGCTGGAAGCTATTCATCACTCACGACAGAAGCGACAACTACACATTCTTCGTGCAAAAGATTCCGGTCTGGTAAGGTCACAGCAACTTATTTCTGAAAGTACCCTGTCGCTTCTAATAACATGACGCTCAACTACCTGGCCCTGGCGGTCCCGTTTTTTCTGTTCTTTATCGGACTGGAGTACTTGGTGGCCAAAAAGAGAAAAAAGAACTATTTTAGTTTCAGCACTTCCATTGCTAACCTAAACGTTGGCGTCGCCGAACGGCTCATCGACCTTTTTACGGCCGGTAGCTTCTACTTTTTCTATGACTATCTTCACCGAAACTTCGCTTTTTTTGACATCCAACCTACGCTATTGTTATGGATCGCCCTGCTCCTGGCAACCGACTTTCTGTGGTACTGGTACCATCGCTACGGGCACGAGGTAAATCTCTTCTGGGGTTTTCACGTTGTACATCATCAAAGCGAAGAGTTCAACTATACCGCCGGTACCCGCATCACGATCTTCCAGGCAGTAGTTCGTACTTCCTTTTGGGCTATTCTTCCAATCATTGGCTTTCCGGCGCCTATGATAACCACCATTTTACTAGTGCATGGACTGTACCCATTCTTTACGCACACCCAGTTAATTGGCAAACTAGGTCTGCTGGAATACATCCTGGTCACCCCCTCGCACCACAGGGTACATCACGCCAGCAATGAGCAATACCTTGATAAAAACTTCGGGGATATGTTTATCATTTGGGATAAGCTCTTCGGTACTTTTGCCGAGGAAGAAGAAGAAGCCGTATACGGACTAACGGTGCCGCTGCGAAGCCATAGCTTTTTGTGGCAACATTTTCATTATCTGGTGGAACTAGCCTACGGCGTTCGTAGGCAACCTGGACTGAGGGCCAAGATCAAGCTGATCTTGGGTCGCCCCTCCGATTTTGACCCTAGTCTTCGCCCCCTCGCTGAGAAGCGCTTTCTCTCGCCACACAAGGTACAAGTAGTTTCCCGAAAATTCAGAGGTTATGTGCTCGGTCAATTCATCGCGATGGTCACGATTTTATTTTTCTTACTTTTGTTTGAGCACACCGCGTACTCTTTTCTTCAAATTACAACTGCTCTTTTTATTCTGGTCACACTGATCAATTGCGGAGCACTTCTAGAACAACGCCGCTGGGTTTTTTATTTGGAGTATATTCGGGCGGGGTTGGTACTCACCACTACCTACTACTATTTTCCCACGCCCACGATGGGAGCTCTGCTTGGCCTCGTCACGATCGCTACCATTGCTTTCTTTTCAAGCTTACAAAAGCAATATTTGCGGTATGTATACGGTTAGCGTTCTTATAAACCCATTGCTTCGTCCATGACCCCAAAGTACCTTTCTCTTCCAAAAGCTTTTCTCCTGTATAGCCTCACCACGCTGATCGCCTGTACGAACCAAAACGGCAAAAGCGAGTCGGCCGAAACAACAACCGCGGCCAGCAACTCTAAGGAATTTAGGGTAAGTACCGGCGACACCACCGGCATGAAGTGGGTACCGGGGGGTACTTTCCTGATGGGCTCCGACGAGTTTCCCGACGCCCGCCCGCTGCATCCGGTGAGCGTGGATGGGTTCTGGATGGATGCGCACGAAGTCACGAACGCCGAGTTTGCCCGCTTTGTGGCGGCCACGGGCTACCAAACCGTAGCCGAACGCCCCCTCAACCCCAACGATTACCCCGGCGTGCCCGCCGACAAGCTGGTACCCGGCTCGGCAGTTTTTTCGCCGCCCGCCCAGGCGGTTTCGTTGGATAATCCCCTGCGCTGGTGGGAATACGTGCCCGGAGCCAACTGGCGGCAACCCGAAGGTACTTCCAGCCACATCAAGGGGCGAGAAAACTACCCCGTGGTACACGTTAGCTACGAAGACGCCGCCGCCTACGCCCGCTGGGCGGGTAAGCGCCTCCCCACCGAGGCCGAATGGGAATACGCCGCCCGCGGCGGTCGGGGCAACACCACCTACTACTGGGGTGCCGAGCTGCAACCCCAGGGAAAATGGGTGGCCAATATTTACCAGGGCAATTTCCCCGACCATAATACCCAAGAAGATGGCTACGCCACCGCCGCGCCGATGGCGTCCTTTCCGGCCAATCCGCACGGCCTGTACGACCTGGACGGCAACGTGTGGGAATGGTGCCAGGACCTCTACCGCCCCGACTACTACCTCAACAGCCCCAAAGAAAACCCCACCGGCCCCACCGACAGCTACGACCCTGACGAGCCGGGTGCGGTAAAATACGTACAGCGGGGTGGCTCCTTCCTCTGTAGCGACCAGTACTGCATCCGCTACAAAGCGGGAAGCCGGGGCAAAGGTGAGGCCAGCAGTGGTAGCAACAACCTGGGTTTTAGGTGTGTGAGGGACAAATAACAAAAAAAGACGCGTTTTGTTTGCTATTTAAAAAATCATAAACTTACTTTGTCTATCATTTAAGTAGACTAATACATGGCTTATTAACCACCAGTAAGCGATGTATTGCTCACGTTTTTCATTTTAACAATTCATGAAAATGAAACGTATACGCCTATCAAGCCGTTTGGCGGCTTCTTCCATGGTGGTTTTTCCAACTGTTCCCTCTCGGAAACTTTTCACCTGCCAGCCGCCAGGTTGTTGTACCTGACTCGCTAAGTATACCCGTCCGTAGTTACTGCTTGCGTCGCTCAAGACGGAGCTAAGGACTCCCTTGGAAGGTACCTGCATCAGGCTGGCCGGAATTTTCGGTGGTTGACTATTCATGCTGGTCCGACGGGTTCTTCCGGGGTTCCTTAGCGCTGTTGTGGAGCGACGAATATACTGCTTCCGATTGAGAGCAACAATATGTGTTTCCATCAGGCAGTTGACATATACCCCTTCCATTTAGATTTTATTACTTCTTAAAAGGCCTCCTGAAATTGATATGCGGTACTTCATGGCTGTCAGCCCTCCTGGACAAAGGAGAGCTACCTAACTATTTCTATTGCACAAATGGCCATTTCTAATTCTATTTCATTCACTACACTACATGAGACGATTTATTTACTTCCTTATTCTGAACGTCTTCACACTGGCTTTGGCAAGGGCTCAGGAACATACCATAACCGGAGTCGTGACAGCCAGTTCCGACGGCCAAGCCATTCCTGGTGTGAACATCGTTGTGAAAGGTACCCAGCAAGGTACCCAAACCGACGCCAATGGCGCATACACCCTACGGCTTCCTGCGGCGAGCAATACCCTCGTTTATACGTATATTGGCTTCATAACAAAGGAATTGAAGGTCGAACGCCAGACCATTCTGAACGTGGAACTCCAAGCCGACACCCGGCAGTTAAACGAACTCGTCGTGACGGGCTATTCTACGGAAAGCCGGAAATCGTTTACGGGTTCGGCGGCAAAGGTAAACGCAGCGCAGCTCGAAAACCGCCCAGCTCAGAGCCTGGATCAGCTCCTGGGCGGGCAGGCCGCCGGCGTTAATATCGTACAGCCTAGCGGGGCGCTCAACAACACCCCTGTATTTCGGATTCGAGGCATCAATTCCATTACGTCTTCCGTGTATCCGCTCATCATCATAGACGGCGTCACTGTTTTTACGGGTTCGGCGGGTGGAGCCGTAGGGAATAACCCACTGGCAGACATCAATCCTAGTGATATTGAAACTATTGACATCTTGAAAGATGCTTCGGCCACGGCTATTTACGGCTCTCGGGCGGCCAACGGCGTGGTGGTGATTACCACTAAACGGGGTAAAAAAGGAAGTACCAAGGTGAACTATGACGCCTGGGTAAGCTTCAGCAAGCCTTTCAATCTTCTTCCCCTGTTGGGCCCCGAAGACTACGTCACGATCAAAAACGAAGCACGGGTCAACGCTGGCCTGTCGCCCGGCTTTGTGCTGGGCCGCAACGCCGATGGTAGTACTATCGGTACGGACTGGTATGACGTAGCCTACCAAACGGGCGTGTCACACAACCATAACCTTAGCTTTTCGGGAGCTAACGAGCAAACTACCTATTTTCTAGCCCTAAATTACTCTGACCAAAACGGCATACTTAAGACCAACGCCTTCAAACGCCAGGGAGCCCGCCTAAACCTGGATCACCGCCTGAATAAATTTCTAGCGCTAGGTACTACCATTTCCTACAGTAATTCGCTCAATAGTGGGCCAAATTCGGGCGCTATCGGCCCAAATTCCGTTGCGGCTTCTTCGGGCAATAGTGTCAATACCCAGTACATCGGCCTACAGCCCCTGGCCCGTTTGACCTACATTTTACCGCCCAATGTACCTATCTACAACGCAGACGGCTCTTATAACATCAATACAGCCAATGGCAACATTGGATACGGCCCCAACAGCTCCGCCCTGGGTGTATTTAATGCTTACAACCTCCAGACGATCCTCGATCTTGATAAAAATACCTCCCAAAACAATTCCCTTTTAGGAAGTATCTATGCGGAGGTTTCCCTACTAAACAACCTAACATTCAAAACGCTATATGGTATCAACAACCTGGTCGTTGAAAACCAGACCTTCCGAAATCCATACAGCAGCGAAGGCTTTCCGCAGGGCGGCTCAGCCACAAACTCCAATACTACGTTTTTTCGGTCCAACTGGACGAACACGCTGGCCTACGTTAATACCTTTGGAGATAACCATTCCCTCCGATTGCTGCTAGGCCATGAAGAAATCTACCGGCGGGTAGATGGCTGGGGAGCCTCCCGGGCCGGATTGTCTGATCCATACTACAGCAGCTACCAGGGAGGATGGACGAATATCACCCCCGCCGCCAACGTACAGGCCGAAAACGGCTTGCGTTCATTTTTTAGCACGGTACAGTACGACTACCGCAAAAAGTACCTACTAAGCCTAAACGTACGTCGGGATGGGCTATCGGCACTGGCCGCAGGCAATAAATGGGGTAACTTTGGCGGAGGCTCCCTGGGCTGGAATTTGTCGGAAGAGGCCTTTTTTCAAAACTCAACCCTATCCAATACCATCAATAGCCTGAAGATAAGGGCCAGCTATGGTATAGTGGGCAACAGTAGCCTCGACGACTATGCTTCCCTCTCTCAGTACAGCTCAAGTACCTATGCCGGCGTACCTACCCTCAATTTTGGGCAAGCTGGCAATGCCGCCCTTCGTTGGGAATCTAGTAAAAAGGTAGACATCGGTCTGGATATCGCACTATTTAACAACCGTCTGACCTTTGTAGCCGATTATTACAAAAATACCATCGACGGGCTAATACTGAGTGCTCCGCAGGCCTCCTCGCAGGGTATACCTGGCAACGCGATCGCAGCCAATGTGGGCTCCCTCTACAACGAAGGAATAGAATTTTCCATCCAGGCCCAATTGATCAACAAGGGGGCATTTCAGTGGAATACGCAGTTCAATCTTGCCACACTCAAAAACCGAGTTACTTCCCTGGGAGCAGGAGGGGATATCTATCCTACCTCGTTAAGTACCTTTGGCATCCAGAACGTCACCCGGGTAGGGTATTCGGTAGGATCTATTTTTGCGGTACCCACCGAAGGGGTCAATCCCGAAAACGGGAACCGAATTTACCGAAATCGAAATGACGAATTAGTCCAGTACAACGCCGTAGACAAGCGTTTTACTTACCTGAACGGCGAGGTAGCTCCGGCCATTGATAACTTCGCCGACGGCCGCATACTCGGGTCCTCTTTACCTACTTACTACGGAGGCTGGAATAATACGCTTTCCTACGGCGCTTTTGAACTAAATGTTGGCTTGATTTTCTCAGGCGGAAATTTGCTCCACAATGGTACCCGGGCTACCATTTCTGACCAGCGCTATTTCAATAATGGTACCTTCATTCTGGATCGCTGGACTACTCCCGGCCAAATTACCGACGTCCCCAAGCTCGTTTGGGGAGATAGCTTTACCCACGGGTTTTCTTCTACCAACTCTGCTAACGTAGAAGACGGCTCTTTTCTTAAGTTAAAAAATCTCGCGCTTAACTACCGCATTCCTGTGCAAAAAAGTGGTCTTCGCCAGTACATTTCAGGGGCACGCCTCTATGTACAAGCGGCCAATATTTTCACCCTGACCCGGTACAGGGGTTCAGACCCGGAAATATCCATCAATGGTAATTCTGTCAATTCAGGAAAAGATCAGAACGTGCCCGTTAACGCCTCAGTATATACGCTCGGTTTAAATGTAAGCTTCTAATTCGCCCTTGCGGCCACTCTTAATGCTATCAGAACATGAAAGTACCCTACTATAAACATAACGCCTGGGGCCTGGTATTGACAGTCACGCTCCTGTTTGGCACCAGTGCCTGCCACGAAAACCTCCTGGATCCTGTACCCGTTACAAGCATCTCCGAAGCTACGGCTTTTTCAACCCCCGCCAAAGTGCTAGCGCAGGTCAATGGGCTTTACGGACAATTCAGCAGTCCTTCGTTTTATGGAGGAAGGTACCTTATTTTTAATGAACAGCGCGGCAATGAATTCAGCCAAAACGATGGCAATAACTCTACCGGTGCTAACGTCTGGAACCAGTCCATTACCGGATCGGGGGATTTTGTTAATGCCGTCTGGAATGCCGCCTACTCGACCATCAATTCCGCGAATATCCTCATTGACCGTCTGGATCCTTCCTTTAGTGTCGTTGAGGACGCCGTACGTCGTAGCTACGTAGCCGAAGCCAAGTTCATTCGCGCTTTTAGCTATTTTAGCTTGGTGCAAACCTATGCCAGCCCCTACGTCCAAAAACCTACGGTAGCCGCTTTACCACTACGGCTGAGCGGGGAAACCTCCGGCGGAAATAACGACTTCGTATTCAGCACCGTAACTGACGTTTACAACCAAATCATCCAGGATCTTAACGAGGCCGAAGCGGATCTGCCTGCCACCTACGGTACCGCGCTTCTTAACGTGGCAAGAGCACGCAAAGCAACCGCCATTGCCCTCAAAACCCGGGTATACCTGGCACAGGGCAACTATACCAAGGTAGTAGAAGAAGCGGCCAAGCTGGTACCTACCACCCCTCCCTACCAGTATACAAGCGGAAGCCTTACCCACCGGCTTGAACCCAACCTGACCACCTTATTCAACGGATCTTACATAGGCAACGAGGCTATTTTTACCATTCCTTTCCTAATTCCAACGGAGGCACCCGCCCTACAAAGTGCCCTGGCCAGCAACTACCTTACGCCGGTCATCTACCTAAATCCCCAGGGTATTGTTACCGATCCGGTCTTTTCGTCGGAGACCTCTACCGACGCGCGTAAGAATTTAGTCATTACCAACACCAGCGGCCAAAAGCTATTGCGGAAGTTCCCAAAGAATTCGGCCCCCTTTACGGACTACATTCCGGTAGTTCGGTATGCGGAGGTCCTGCTCAACTACGCCGAAGCCGCGGCTCAGACCAACGATCTGCCCCGCGCCCTGGCGCTTTTACAAGCCGTTCGGAACCGATCTGACGCCACGTTCACCTTTGCCACGGGCGTAAATAGCCGGGAAGAACTTATTCAAACCATTCGAAACGAACGTCGGATTGAGCTACTGGGTGAAGGGTTCCGTACGCATGACTTGTTTCGGACCAATTCTCCGCTTCCTGCCAAAGTCGGGAATGCCGGTACGGCCCCAGCCATTGCTCCCACGGCTCCCAACTACGTATGGCCCATCCCGAGCGGAGAGCTGGCATACAATAAATTAGCCCCTCGGTAGTCCTATTTTCAACCACAACTTTCCAAATGTATGCTTTACAGAACGGGTCTTGCATTACCAAAAGCACTTAGTTTAGTGGCTTTAGCCTTTCTATTCGTCGCTTTTCGAACCCCCAACGAGGAGAAAGATAAACCTCTAGTGGCGGATAAGGTATTTATCAATGGCAAAATCATTACCGTTGATTCTATCAATTCGATCGTACAGGCCATCGCAGTTCAAGGAGGAAAAATCATTGCGGTAGGTACCAATGACCAGATCAGTACCCATAAAAGTACCACTACGGAGATCATCGACCTGCGTGGGCGGACTGTGGTACCTGGTTTTATCGACGGCCACAGCCACTTCATGAGCTTTGGCCGGGCTAGCTTGGCAAACTTAAATCCCCCTCCCGTAGGCAGCATCCGGAAAATAGCCGACCTGGTCAGTGAACTGAAGGCTTTTCAGGCTCAAAAAGGACTAAAAGACGGAGAGTGGATTAGGGGTTTTGGCTACGATGTAGATCAGCTAGAAGAAAAAAGGCATCCTACTAAGGAAGATTTTGATGCTGCTTTCCCAAACAACCCCGTCGTGATTACGCACGTGTCGGGACATATGTCGGTAGCCAATTCGGCGGCTCTACGGCTGGCCGGCATCAATGCTAACACCGTCGACCCTCCGGGTGGGGTTATTGAGCGCAAAACAAACTCAAATGAACCCACGGGTCTATTTCAAGAACGCGCCCAAGGTTTGGTACGGGTCAATATCAGTAGCTCCACTAGCGGGTCGCTGGAGGAACGCTTAGCGCAGCTGAAAGAACAGCAGCTCTACTATGCCAGCTTCGGCGTCACGACGGCTCAGGACGGCAGCACGGGCTTTGAGTCCTTGGAATTGCTGCGGGAGGCGGCTCAGCGCGGCGAATTAATCATCGACATCGAGACCCTCCCCTCCTACACGATCCTGGATAAAGTACTTGGAAATCCAAACTATCAATTTGGAGTATTAACTAACCGACTCAAGCTCAACGGATTTAAGTATATTTCCGATGGATCTCCTCAGGGAAAAACGGCCTACTTTGGCAAGGCCTACCTTACGAAGGTACCCGGATGTAACGGAGAAGAATGCCGGGGATTTCCAACGGCTAGCCAGGACGATCTGAACGAAGCCATTCTGAAAGGCTTCAAAAATAACCTTCAGACGTTCGTACACTGCAACGGCGATGCCGCCATCGACATGTACATCACTGCCATTGAAAATGCGAACCAGATCCTGGGCAACAGCAGCCAGAACCGACGCCCGGTAGTAATCCATTCCCAATTTGTACGCCCCGATCAGCTCGATAAGTACAAGGAATTAGGGATGATCCCGGCTTTGTTTAGTAATCACGCTTTTTTTTGGGGTGATGTACACGAGCAAAACCTCGGTTACGAACGAGCCAAGTTTTTAAGCCCCCTGAAAACAACCATCAAAAAAAATATTATTGCCACCAACCATACCGACTTCGGCGTAACACCCATCAACCAGCTGTTTCTGCTCTGGACTTCCGTGGAGCGGAAGTCTCGTTCCGGGAAAGTTATCGGGCCGGAGGAACGACTGACGCCGCTGGAAGGGTTACGTGCCATCACCATCAACGGTGCCTACCAGTACTTTGAAGAGGCCAGCAAGGGATCTATTGAGCCAGGCAAGCTAGCCGATCTGGTCATTCTTTCCGATGACCCTACCACGGTAGTTCCAGCGCAAATAAAGGACATTCAGGTGCTTGAAACGATCAAAGAAGGCAAAACCATCTTCAAAAAGAATTAATTCCGACCTAGTACCTTATAAAAGGGAGGAAACGAAGAAAGGTATTTCCTCCCTTTTAATTTAGTCAACCACCTAATTTTTGTTTTTCCATGAATTTATCAAATATCAAAACGGTACCCATCCGAACCCCCCAGCGCATTGCCGAAATAGCCTGGTTTGATGATATTATCGGCGGCGACACCGCCTTTTTAGGAGAACTCGATCCTGATCGCCGAAGTACTTTTGCCCATTGCCTTGACATCATCCAAGAGGCCGAGCGCCTTGGATTCAGTAACATTTTGCTCCCTACGGCCTACACCGTCGGGCAGGATGTGCTGACGTTTGCAGCCGGAGCCGCGACCCATACGAGTAAAATCACCCTGCTGGCGGCCATTCGCACCGGCGAGGTACATCCTCCCATGCTAGCCCGTGCCTTGGCTTCCCTTGATCACATGCTGGAGGGAAGATTAATTCTGAATATCATCAACTCTGATCTCCCCGGCACCCGGGAGAATCCGGAACTCCGGTACCAGCGCTGCGCCGAGGTCATCGAGATTCTTCAACAAGCCTGGACCCGGGAACGTATCCAGTTCAAGGGGCAACTCTACGAGTTTGATCTGCCGACCGACCCGGTTAAGCCTTACCAGCAAAACGGCGGACCACTTCTGTACTTTGGAGGTACTTCACCCGGTTCCCGAGCCGTATGCGCCAAGTATTGCGATGTTTTTCTGATGTGGCCCGAATCCGAAGAAAGCATGTACGCAACCATGCAGGATATGAGTGCCCGCGCGGCAGCCGAAGGGCGTAGTATCGACTTTGGCTTACGTATCCACGTCATTGTACGAGAAACCGCCGAGGAAGCCCGCGCCTACGCTCGTCACCTGATGTCAAAATTTGACGAAAAACGCGCGCTGGAGATTCGCAGCCGGGGTGAGGATTCGCGCTCGTTAGGGGTACTTCGCCAGGACGAACTCCGGGCAACGTCCGACGAAGAGGGTTACGTAGAAGATATTCTCTGGACACACATCGGAAAAGTGTTTTCGGGCTGCGGTGGGGGGCTGGTGGGGAGTCCAGACCAAATTCTGGCCAAGCTCAATCGGTATATGGACATGGGCTTCCGGTCTTTTATCTTTTCGGGTTTTCCGCTACTGGGCGAAGCTCGGCACTTTGCTGAGCTGGTACTACCCCACTTACCCAACGAGTCGATGCCCCGTCTACAAAACCGCATTCTCGCAGAGGTACCCGTCACTCCCCTCACTAACGCCGTCCTGGTGTAATTTGCACGATGAGTACCCAAACAACTACGCAGCAAATGAAGCGGGAGCTTGGTTTGCTGGACGCGACTTTGCTGGTGGCCGGAGGCATGATCGGTTCCGGAATATTTATCGTTAGTGCCGACATTACCCGTAACGTCGGCTCGGCGGGCTGGCTACTAGCCGTATGGTTGCTGGGTGGCTTCATGACTCTCACCGCCGCTCTCAGCTATGGTGAGCTCAGTGGAATGTACCCCAAAGCCGGGGGCCAGTATATCTATCTCAAAGAAGCCTTCAATCCGTTAATTGCTTTTGTATACGGATGGAGCCTGTTTGCCGTGATCCAAACGGGTACCATTGCGGCCGTTGGCGTTTCTTTTTCTAAGTTTTTATCCTACTTTATCCCACAAGTTGCCGATGATCTCGTCCTTTTTCAATGGGGTACCTGGAGCGTTTCACCCGCCCAACTCCTGGCTATAGGGCTTATCTGCTTCCTAACCTACATTAACACGCGGGGTGTAAAGGGTGGCAAGTGGGTACAAACGATCTTTACCTCTACCAAAGTATTTAGCATTATGGTGCTGATCCTGCTCGGATTCCTTATTTACAAATCTGAAGTATGGGACTTAAACTGGCAGGATGCCTGGCAGCTGCAAAAGCGGGATCGGGCGGGCACACTATCGGGTTACCCATCGGCCCCAGCCTGGTGGGGCGGGCTGGCCGCCGGGATGGTGGGTGCTATTATGAGCTACGAGGCCTGGAATAACGTAACGTTTGTGGCGAGTGAAATCAACAATCCCCGCCGAAACATCGGCTTGAGTCTTTTATTAGGTACCCTGCTCGTAACGCTACTCTACGTTGCCATCAACCTGATGTTCTTGTATGTACTTCCCATTACAGAGATTGCCGGCGCGGCCAAAGACCGGGTAGGGATTGCCGCTTCGGAGGTGATCCTGGGTAGCAGTGGAACCATACTCATTTCGGTCATGATTCTGATCTCTACCTTTGGGTGCAATAATGGTTTGATCCTGGCCGGTGCCCGGGTTTACTATAGCATGGCACAGGATGGCTTATTCTTCAAAAAAACGGCTCAACTTAATAAACACGCAGTTCCGGCCTTTGCCCTCTGGATACAGGCCGCGATGGCCTCCCTCCTCTGCCTGACGGGCAAATACGGCGACCTACTCGATATGATTACGTTCGTAGTCGTCATTTTTTATGTACTGACGATCGTAGGAATATATATTCTAAGGGTGAAAAAGCCCCTGCATGAAAGGCCCTACCGAGCGATTGGCTACCCTATTTTGCCCGCCTTATACATCTTGATGGGAGTAGCCTTCTGCGTTTTACTTATTATTTTCAAACCAACTTATACCTGGCCCGGCTTTTTTATTTCGGCCTTAGGCATCCCCCTCTACTATTGGGTAAAGCGAAGAGCCCCCTCTTACTAACACACAAAATGAAATATTTAACAAGAATAATTTTATTATAATATTTACACCTAAATTATTAAGTACCTAGGCATATGGTCATTACAAGAAATTTAAAAAAAAGCTCCATAAAAAAATGCAAATGATAGCTTGCTATTATAAATATTTAAAACTTACTTTGTCTATCATTTAAGTAGACTAGTACATGGCTTATTAACCACCAGTAAGCGATGTATTGCTCACGTTTTTCATTTTAACAATTCATGAAAATGAAACGTATACGCGTATCAAGCCGTTTGGCGGCTTCTTCCATGGTGGTTTTTCCAACTGTTCCCTCTCGGAAACTTTTCACCTGCCAGCCGCCAGGTTGTTGTACCTGACTCGCTAAGTATACCCGTCCGTAGTTACTGCTTGCGTCGCTCAAGACGGAGCTAAGGACTCCCTTGGAAGGTACCTGCATCAGGCTGGCCGGAATTTTCGGTGGTTGACTATTCATGCTGGTCCGACGGGTTCTTCCGGGGTTCCTTAGCGCTGTTGTGACGGGCGTTGTGGTGATTTTATTTCGTACTGCGCCTTTCGAAAGTACGCATCTGCTTCCAAATACCCCCAAAGTACCCTATTCGATAGCTCCGCCGGTCGGTCGGAATTTTCGGTGGTTGATCATTCACGCTGGCTTGGCGGGCTGTCAGTAGGGTACATTGGAAAAGTATACGCTTAAGCTAAAATATGTATATCAATTGGAGTTCATTCTGGTAGTTTTTTTAGGTACCTCAGCTAGTACCAGAAACACCCGTCGATGCCCTGAGCTGTGGTCAGTTGGCTTCCTTTAATCATGCATTCAATGTACCTTACTATACGCTTTAAACAAGTATTTCTTTGCGTAGCGGGCTCTTTCGTACTGCTGCTCCTGCTTAGTTCGTCCGGTGCCCAGGCCCAAGCTCGTCAGGCCGTAAAAGGGACCGTCCGGTCCAAATCAGACAATAGTCCGTTGCCGGGTATAAGCGTGGTAGTGAAAGGCACCACCCAAGGTACCTCTACCGACGCCCAAGGCCGGTTTGAGATCCAGGCCGAAACCGACGCTATCCTGACGTTTTCGGGCATTGGGTACTTAACCCAAGAAGTACCCATAAACAATCAAACGACGCTGGACCTCGTTCTGGCCGACGATACCCGGCAGCTGGAAGAGCTGGTGGTAGTGGGCTACGGTACCCAGAAAAAACGGGATCTGACGGGGGCTATTTCGTCCATTTCGGGCCGAGACATCGCCGAAACGCCCGCCCCCAACTTTCTCTCCAATGCGCAGGGTAGGCTGGCCGGGGTCGACATCGTCCGGGCGGGTGGCGCGCCGGGGGCGGGCTTTTCGATCCGCATTCGCGGTAACCGCTCGATCAACGCCAGCAACGAGCCGCTCTACGTCGTCGACGGCATTCCTACCGACGTCAACATCAGCGACTTCAACCCCAACGACATCGAGTCAATGGAAGTACTGAAAGACGCCAGCGCGGTGGCTATTTACGGCTCGCGCGGGGCCAACGGCGTGATCCTGATCACCACCAAACGCGGTAAAGCGGGCAAGGCCGTCATCAGCTACGACGGGTACTACGGCCTCAAGAAAGCCCAGAACGACCTTACCCTGATGAACGGTGAGGAGTTTGCCCGTTACGTGCGGGTATCGCGCGGGCTGTCCCCTACCGATGCCAGCCAGGATGCTTCGTTTTTAAGTCCCGTGGAAGTTAATAATCTTAACGCAGGTACCTCTACCAACTGGCTAGACCTGATTTTGCGGGATGGCATCCAGCAAAGCCACCAGATCGCGGCCAGTGGTGGTACCGACCAAACGACCTACTACCTCTCGGGCTCCCTTTTTGATGAGAAAGGGGTACTTCAGGCCAGTGATTACAAACGGTATTCGTTCCGGGCCAACCTCGATTCCCGCCTGACCCAACGGCTAAAAGTAGGGGTAAGTGCTACGGTGGCTCATGATGTACAGCACGTGATGGCCAACGCTCCCTATGCCAACGCCCTTTCGTTTTCGCCGCTCGTAACCCCTTTCGGAGTCGATGGTACTTTTGTGGCCTATCCTAATCCGCGGGAGGGCAACGCCACCAATCCGCTACTGGAATACCAGCCCAACCAGTACGCCGATGAGCGGCAGAAATACCGCATTTTTGCTAACCTCTTCGGAGAATACACCCTGGCTGAGGGGCTCAGCTACCGTCTCAACTTCGGACCCGACTTCAGTACCTACCGCCGGGGGCGCTACAACGGTACTTTGGCTGGAAGCATCAACGACGCCTCCGTGGACCACCAGCAGAACTTCGCCTATACACTGGAAAACATTCTGAACTACGACAAAAAATGGAACCAGCACAGTCTCAACGTAGTTGGCTTATTCAGCACGCAGAAAAACCGCTTTGAGTCCTCCGCCATAGGGGTACGGGATATTCCCATCGAAACTTCATCTTTCTATGACCTTGGCAGCGCCGTAGAAGTAACCAGCAAGAACAGTTCCCTGACCGAATGGGGCCTCCTCTCCTACATGGGCCGGATCAACTACGGCTTCAAGGATCGCTATCTGCTCACCCTATCGGGCCGGGCCGACGGCTCGTCCCGCCTTTCGCGGGGCAACTACTGGGCGTTTTTTCCGTCGGTGTCGGCGGGCTGGGTACTTTCCGAAGAGCAGTTCCTGCGAACTAGCAAGGTACTTTCGTTCCTGAAGCTCCGGGCGGGCTACGGCGAAGTGGGCAACACATCCATTGCTCCTTTCCAAACGCTGGGCGGGCTGGATCGCTCCACCTACGCCTTCGGCAACGCACCGGCCTACGGCTACGCGCTACGGATCATTCCCAATCCTGACTTGCAATGGGAGATTTCGCGCACGCTCAACGTGGGTCTGGATTTTGGTTTTTTGAACGACCGCCTCTCGGGCTCGCTGGAGGTCTACGACACCCGTACCCGTGATCTGCTCCTCAACCGCCTCATTCCCATCACCTCCGGCTACGAGTCCATCCTCCAGAATATCGGCGCCACCCGCAACCGAGGCTGGGAGCTGACGCTCAACGCGGGTATTTTACGAAGTACCTCCGGCTTCAAGTGGGACGCTTTGCTGAATGTATTCTCCAACCAAGAAGAGATCGTGGAGCTCTTCAACGGCCGCGACGACGACGTGGGCAACCAGTGGTTCATTGGTCATCCCATCCAGGTTTTTTATAGTTTCAAACAGGAAGGTATCTGGCGAACCGAGGAGGCTGCTCAGGCTGCCGAAGTAGGGCAGCGACCCGGCGATATCCGGATTGCGGACGTCAACGGGCGCGATGCCGACGGCCGCCTCACCAACCAACCCGATGGTGTTATCAACGCCGACGACCGTACCATCCTGGGCTCGACGGTACCCGCCTGGAGCGGTGGACTTACCAACCGCTTTTCGTTCAAGGGAATCGACTTCTCTTTCCTGCTCTACGCACGGCAGGGTCAAACGATCCGAAGCGACTTCCATAACCTGGGCGGCAACCAGTGGCAGGGCCGCTACAACAGCCTCAACTACGACTACTGGACCCCCGACAACCAGACCAACCACATACCACGGCCCTACGCGTCGTCGGCTCCGCTTTACGCCGATGCCGTCCGGTACTTCGACGGCTCTTTTGTGAAGATTCGTAACATCACCTTGGGCTACACGCTACCCAAAAGCTGGTTAGAAAAAGTAGGGATTTCAAGCCTGCGCCTGTACGGCACCGCCGACAATGCCTTCATTTTCTCCGGCTACAAACTCGTCGATCCCGAAACGGCCAGCGGGATCGTGGGCGGAAGTACCCCCATGACCTCCGCTACCTATGTGTTTGGTCTTAATCTCAAATTCTAAAAGTACCTTATTCGCAATGAAACGCTCCCTGCTATATACTTTCGCGCTGTTGCTGAGCCTGAGTTCCTGCCAGGAAATTCTGGAAGAAAATCCCGTGGGCCTGGCCACGGCCGATAGCCACTACGCCACGCCCAAGGGCCTAGAAGACGGGCTCAAAGCGACCTACAGCTACTTGCGAGGCTTTTACGGCCGGGAAGAGGCTTTTTTTCTGACCATCACCGGAACGGATATTTTTACCAATGGCTTCGGCGGCGTAACCAACTACCCCGACATCAACAATTATTCACCGAATTTTCTGGGTACAAACGCTTTCGTGACCAGTGTCTGGAACAACTTCTACCGGGGCATCAACCAGGCCAACGCCGTCATTGGCCGGGCACCTGCCGTCAGTGGCTTGTCAACCACCCGGCAGGAACAGATCATCGCCGAGGCCCGTTTCCTGCGCGCGCTGTACTACTTCCACTTGGTACAGCAGTTTGGCGACGTTCATTTTACGCTACAAGAAACCATCGGGGTAGAAACCACCGCCAAACGCACGCCCGTAGCCACGATTTATCAGGAAGGCATTATTCCGGATCTGCGGTATGCCATCGAGCACTTACCTACCCAAGCCAGCGAGTACGGTCGGGTCAATAAGCCCGCCGCAGAAGCTCTGCTGGCACGCGTACAGCTCACACTAGGCAACTGGGCCGAAGCCGAGCAACTGGCCCAACGGGTGATCAACGGCTACAACTACCAGTTGGTAAAGCCTTTTGCCCGGCTGTGGGACATCAACAACGAAGTCAATTCGGAGGTAATCTGGTCGGTGCAGTACACCCCCGACCCCCTCACCAACGGCGAAGGCAACATGGCCCACGTGCTCTTCGTGTGGGATTATACGTTCAATTCTACCATGGTACGCGACATCGCCAACGGCCGCCCCTACCAGCGCTTCCTGATGACCAACTACTTCATCAAGCTCTTCAATACCTCGCGCGACGCCCGCTGGGATGGCTCCTTCAAAACGGTATGGCTGGCCAACCAGGCCGGGGTTATCAATGGCAAGGCCGTAGCCCCCGGCGATACCTCCATCAAAATCGTAAACTACCCCGTTTCGGACGCCCAAAAAAGCCAGGCGCCCTACTGGCTCATCGACTTCCGCGACAACTGGGTGGGGAGCATCACGGGCCAGACCGAGATCGGCGGCTTGTCGCGTCGCTGCTTTCCGGTACTTAAGAAGTACCTCGACCCCCTGCGTACCAGCGTCAATGCCCTGGACGGCCGGCGGGACTTTATCGTTATTCGCCTGGCCGAAATGTACCTGATTGCGGGCGAAGCCGCCTGGCGGCAGAACAAAAGTACCCAGGCTGCCTCCTACTTCAACGTAGTAAGGAGCCGCGCCGCCCAGGCAGGCAAGGAAAATGAAATGCTGATTAGCCCCGACGACCTTTCGCTGGATTTCATCCTGGATGAGCGCGCGCGGGAGCTGGTGGGAGAATTGGATCGCTGGTACGATCTGAAACGCACCGGCCAACTACTGGAGCGCGTTCGGAAATACAACCGGGACGCCGCCCCGAACATCAAAGAAATGCACCTGGTACGACCCATCCCGCAAACGCAGATCGACCGCGTCAGCAATCCGGGCGATTTTCTCCAGAATCCGGGGTACTGATCAAGTACTTTCAACCTAAACCCGATTAGCTTTGGCGGCAGTTGGCCTTTTAGCTTGAATGAATGATTCTATTATTCTAAAGTACCCCCGGCATGAAGGATGTTAAATATACTATAATGCGCCTGGCAGGTACCTGCGCTCCGTACAAGTACCTAGTGCAAAGTACCTTGCTGACCCTGGCCGTAGTAGGTACCCTGGGCTTTCTGACGGCGGGCCGCACCTCCGCACCCGCCGAGCGGCCCAACGTGCTGTTCATCGCCGTGGATGACCTCCGTCCCGACCTGGACTGCTACGGCAACCGCACCGTCCGTTCTCCCCACCTGGATCGCCTGGCGGCGCAGTCGGCTCTTTTTACGCGGCAGTACGTCACGCAGCCTACCTGCGGGGCTTCGCGCTACAGCTTACTCACCGGCAAACTACCCCGCAACCGCGTGGAGCTCAAAAACGAGGCCATCGAGCAGCGCATTTCGGGCCAGCCCCGCACCGAAGTACCCGAAACCTTCGTGGATCAGCTGCGCCGCCAGGGCTATTACACGGTGGGCATAGGTAAGATCAGCCACTCGCCCGACGGCTACGTATACGGCTACAACGACCCCAAAAGTACCCAGCTCGAACTTCCCCACAGCTGGGACGAAATGCTCTTCGACGCGGGCCGCTGGGGTACGGGCTGGAACGCCTTCTTTGGCTACGCCGACGGCACCAACCGCCAGGGCCAGAAGGGCCAGGTGAAGCCCTATGAGGCCGCTGAAGTACCCGACGACGGTTACCCCGACGGACTATCGGCCCGGCTAGCGACCCAAAAACTCCGGGAGCTTGCCCAAAAGAAACAGCCCTTTTTCCTAGGGGTAGGTTTTTTCAAGCCGCACCTTCCCTTTACCGCCCCGCGCCCGTACTGGGATCTTTACGACGAAGCCAAAATCCCGCTCAGTGAAGCGCCCGACCTCCCTCAGCAGGTACATGCCGCCAGCCTGCATGCCAGCCGGGAGTTTAACCAATACCTGGCCGGTGAGGAATCAGCTTCGCTGGAAAAACCCATCTCAGACGCCTACGCCCGCAAGCTACGCCACGCCTACTACGCCTGCGTAAGCTACACCGACGCGCTCATTGGTCAGGTACTGGCCGAACTAACCCGCTTGAAGCTCGACCAGAATACCATCGTGGTCGTATGGAGCGACCACGGCTGGCACCTGGGCGACCAGCGCGTGTGGGGCAAGCACACGCTCTTTGAAAAAGCCGTACGCAGCGTGCTCATCGTGCGCGACCCGCGCCACCGGCAGGGAAGTACCCGCACCGAAGTAGTGAGCTCGGTGGACCTCTATCCTACCCTCATGGAACTCTGCGGCCTTCCCACTCCCGCCGGGGTAGACGGCCAAAGTTTTGCCCGCCTGGTGCAGTCACGGCAAAGTACCCCCTGGAACCACGTGGCCTACAGCTACTACAACCAGGGCATCTCGGTACGTACCGACCGCTACCGGCTCAGCAAGTACTTCCGGGAACACCAACCGGTGGTGGAACTGTACGACTACCAAACCGACCCGCACGAACGCCGCAATAGGGCCTCCGAGCAGCCCGCGCTTGTGGAGCAGCTCAGCCGCCTGCTCGAAAAAGGCAATACCGGTCTTTACCAGGATTAGTTTATATAAAATTAAAAGTACCCCCATTTGGCATGAAACAATTCGCTGGCTTACTTCTCGTTATTCTATTTTCCTGGAATCAGGTACAGGCCCAAAGTACCCCCTCGACCCGGCCCAACATCATCCTGATCGTGGCCGACGACCTGGGCTACGGCGACGTGGGTTATAACGGGCAGAAGCTGTTCAAAACGCCGCACATCGACCGGCTGGCGGCCCAGGGGATGCGCCTCACCCAGTTTTACGCCGGTACCAGCGTGTGTGCGCCCTCCCGCTCGTCGTTGATGACCGGCCAGCACACCGGCCATACCTACATCCGGGGCAACCGCGGCGTCCAGCCCGAAGGCCAGCAGCCCCTGGCCGACTCCATCGTAACGATGGCCGAGGTACTTCAAGCGGCGGGCTACCGCACGGGCGCTTTTGGCAAGTGGGGCCTGGGGCCCGTCGGCTCGGAGGGCAATCCTACCCGGCAGGGCTTCGACCGCTTCTACGGCTACAATTGCCAGACCCTGGCGCACCGCTACTACCCCAACCACCTCTGGGACAACGATCAGCAGGTGGTTTTGAAAGAAAACGGGAATCTTCAGTACAATAAGATCTTCGCCCCGGACCTCATTCAACAGCAGGCGCTGGATTTTATTGGGAAAGTAAGCAAAGACCAACCTTTCTTTCTGTTTCTGCCCTACATCCTGCCCCACGCCGAGCTGGTAGTACCGGATGACAGCCTGCTGCAGTACTACAAAGGGAAGTTTCCCGAAAAGCCTTTTAAAGGAGCTGACTACGGGCCCAACGCCACCAAAGGCGGGTACGCCTCGCAGGAGTACCCCCACGCCGCCTTTGCTGCCATGGTAGCGCGGCTAGACCGGTACGTAGGACAAATTGTGGCGAAAATCAAAGAGCAAGGCTTGGACCAAAATACCCTCATCCTGTTCACCAGCGACAACGGCCCCCACCTGGAAGGCGGCGCCGATCCGCGCTTTTTCAATAGCGGCGGCGGTCTGCGGGGCTTCAAGCGCGACCTCTACGAAGGCGGCATCCGTATGCCCACGGTAGCCTACTGGCCAGGTACCATCAAGGCCGGTACGGAGAGCCCGCACATAGCGGCCTTCTGGGATCTGCTCCCTACCTTTGCCGAGCTGGCGGGAGCCGCTACGCCGCCCTCAGCCCGCGACGGACTTTCGTTTGCGCCCCTCCTTACCGGCAAAAGTATCCCGCCCGTGCACAAGTACCTCTACTGGGAGTTCCATGAGCAGGGCGGCAAACAAGCCGTGCGCCAAGGTAACTGGAAGGCCATCCGGCTCAACGCGGCTACCAACGCTCCCTCCCCGGTGGAGCTGTACGACCTCAGCCAGGACCCCGAAGAGAAAAATAACCTAGCCTCGGCTCATGCCCAAAAGGCCCAGGAACTTGGTCGCTTGATGGACCAGGCCCACCAGCCTTCGGCGCTATTTCCGTTTGGCAGCGAGGCAAAATAAAAAAAATACTAAATAAGTATTGCTATCACTTTTTTGTTTGGAATAAATAAGTTTACTTTGTCTACTGATTAAGTAGACTATACTTAATGAATTAGCCACCAGTTCATTGAGAAGTACTATTGCTAAATAAACAGCTAAATATGTACCCTTCTCCTATTGAATTTAGACTCTCGTTGAGCCATAGTAGATGGCTTTGGCTGCAAGAAAACTCACGGAATACTCCCTTACAGATTTCTTCACTGTACACATATCTGTTTTCCTGTTGTAGACGACCCTTTGGGCCAGGCCCTTGGCTTGACTACCCGTTGAAAAATTTAATAAACTTGGGATAGAGGTAAAATCCACACCATTTATTTATCCTTCTCTTTTTCAAGAGTTAAGTACCCCATTTTCTAGATCTGGAACATCGGAAAATGGGCCAACAGGTACTTGCTCTCGTTCAAATCGTCCAAAATGTAACCTGCTTGCCGTATGAAGCAATCCTTTCTTTCATTTCTACCTTTCCCTTTCAGGGCAATAAGCCTGCAAAAGGCGGTTGGCTGGGGCATCCTTCCCAAAGTACTACCTATGTGTGTCTGACTCTCTGTGGGTCGAAAGGTCCCCATCCATTCATTCGAGTGCTTGGCCGATAGTCTGCTAACGTGGCAAAGGGGTATAGGTCAGTCTTGTACCTAGCTAAAAGCGACTATGAATACATAACCAACCAATACTTCATGAAACCGTTTCTGTATATCACTAGTATCCTATTTCTATTCTCCGGAACAGGGCTCCGGGCCCAGACAAACATTGATCTTCCGCCCGCTGATTTTGAAAAAGCAATCCAGGCAGAGGGTATACAGCTCTGGGACGTACGAAGGCCGGACGAATTTGCGCAGGGCCATATCAGAGGAGCTACTCTGGTGAACTGGGAGGACAAAGCACAGTTTGAAGCTCACGCCCAGCACCTAGACAAAAACGAAACCGTGTACGTGTATTGTCGAAGCGGAAAAAGAAGCCGACAGGCGGCCGATTGGTTGCAGGAAAAAGGATTTATCCACGTCGTTAATCTTGAAGGTGGCCTACTTGGCTGGAAAGAGCAGGATAAACCGATAGCGGTCAACCCGTCTGCCCAGCCTATCGGCAGCACACCTCAGCCTTAATTCTCTTACTCATCAACTCCATACTAAATAGTTCTTTGTCTATTATGCGATTCGCCATTCTGTTCCTTTGTTTTGTATCGGCAAGTACCCTGGCTCAGCGTGCTCGAAGCCAAGAGGCACACAGCCATCATAGTACCGAAGGAGGTCATAATCACCTTCAGCATATTCAGGCCTACCGCCAGGAAACCGCCTACGTGTTTAATTTACCGAGCCCGGTTTTTATAAACGGAATCGGTCAGTCGGATCTGAAGATAGCCACCTCGTCGGAGTTTACACAAAAGTACTTCAGTCAAGGCGTAGCTCTCCTGCACTGCTTCTGGGATTTTGAGGCCTATCGCGCTTTCAAAGAAGCTATCCGTCACGATTCTACCTCCCTGATGCCATACTGGGGCTTATACAGTGCCATTGGAGCTATCGAAGGAAACGATTTTGATCAGGATAAAAAATGGGCACTCAGTAAGCTCAAGGAACTGAAAGTAAAAGCTAGTGAACACGAAAAGCTGTACGCGGAAGCCATTCTGCTACGCGACTCCGGAGGAGAAAATGGTAAAAAAGAGTACCAGAAAAAATTAGAGATGATTGTCCACAAGTACCCCGAGGACGTTGAGGCCAAGCTTTTTCTGGCGCTGAGCAAAATGGCCGGCTACGACACCGACCTCAACCCTCGCGAAGGCCAGCTATACGCCGAGTACCTCATCCGGGATCTCCTCCGTACTCATCCCGAGAATGCCGCGGCTCACCATTACTGGATTCACCTGATGGAGAACTGCTGCCCAGAACAAGCACTGGAAAGCTCGGCCAAACTACCCCAGTTGGCCTTTAATTCCGGACACATGGTGCACATGCCGGGGCACATATACTATAAGCTAGGCGACTACAAAAAAGCCTACGATGCTTTTAGTGCCGCCGTGAAGGTCGACTCCGCCTACATGAAAGTACAGGGCATTCCGGAGGTAGATAACTGGAACTATATCCATAACATCAACTACCTCCTTTCGAACTGCGCAGAAGACGGGCGCTACGCTACGGCTCTGCATTATGCCGAAATCCTAAAGAATATGCCCGCTTCGCCTGAACGCAAGCAGAAGTTTGAAGGACGCTTTTTCTACCAGGGTATCATCGCTCCCGCCAAGATGGAACTGTGCTTCGGCTTCTATGACCGTGCCGCCGGGCGCTTACAGCAAATCCCTGACTCCGACAGTTTGTATAGTACCAAGGCTCTTGCTTACCGCGATGCCCTGCTTTACTTTGCCCGTGGCATGGACGCCGCCAAGAAAGGCAAACTTAGCGAAGCCTACCAATGGTCGCACAGGCTGGATGCTCACCTTTGGCGCAATACCACGCAGCTATCTTCCAACGATATCATCAATACCCGGCGCCTCAACGATCTTAACGTAGCTTCCCTGGAATTACAGGGGGTGATCAAAGCCGCCGAAAAGAAGTTCGATGAAGCCATAGGCTTGCTTAAAAAAGCCCATCAAAAGGAGAACGAGCTTGGGTATAGTGAGCCCCCATCCTACGCCCGTCCGGTATTAATAAGCTTAGCCGATACCTACCAGTTGGCTGGCCAATATGACCTGGCAGCCGACGCTTATACCCAGCTACTGGCCAAACGCCCCCACTCTGCCAATGCTCTGTGGGGCTTGTATAAAGTGTACAAAAAGAAAGGAGACATCGCCCGGTCCAAAGAATACGCCGCTCAGCTACAGGAGGTAGTTCAGTTTGGAGATAAATCGCTATATCCCTTATAGAATATGAAAAACCACTCTCTACTCGCCACTCTGGTCTTGGCTTTCCTTTCCTCCTGGAGCTTTGCGCTCCCCACTAGGGTGGTAGTACGTGCCAAAGCAAAGGATGCTAAGTTTATCGGTACCGGGATTGGAGGTGCCTACGTGGTGATTCGCCATACCTTATCGGGCGAAATTCTGGCGAAAGGTACAACCACCGGCGCATCGGGAAATACCGAACTCATCATGAAACTCCCACACCAGCGCAACGCCCGATTAACAGACGACCAAACGGCTCGCTTTGAAGTTACGCTTGAGCTACAGGAACCCACTTTTGTGAGCGTAGAAGTAACGGCACCCGTTAGTCGAAAAAGCGCCGCCATCACGACTTCCACACAGCTGTGGCTTATTCCGGGAAAAGATATTGACGGAGATGGCTTGATAGTAGAAATTCCGGGCTTCATCCTGGATATTCTGGAACCTCAAACGCATCAGGTCATCGGTGGCAATACCTTAATCAACGGCAAATTAAAGATCCGGATCAACCTGGTCATGATGTGCGGGTGCGTCATCAATAAGGGCGGCATTTGGGATTCGACACCCATACAAGTAGCAGCATTGGTAAAAAAAGATGGTAAGCCGCTACCACCCATAAATCTAGCATTTACCGGCGAGGATAACCTTTTTGAGGGCTTCTTGAGTACAAAAGAAAAAGGTAACTACGAAATTCAGGTGTACGCCTTCGATACTGTCACAAAAAATACAGGCGTTGACAAAATCAACTTTGTAGTACAGTAAAAGGCTAAATCACGATGATTAACCAATGATGTAAAGAGCAGAAACATTCAATCTTATTAGTATACTTAATTAATAGATTTACTATAATTTAACTTTATTACATGATGAAAAAGTCAAGCAAGTACCTAGCAACATTGCTTTTAGCAGTGACCCTCGTGGCGTTCAGGTCTGATTCTACCTACGAAAACGAAATTAAGGCCTGGCATCAGAAACGCGTTGAAGCCTTGAAAACCGAAAACGGTTGGTTGAATTTAGCCGGTTTATTTTGGCTGGAAGAAGGCGAAAATACCATAGGCGGTGATACTAAAAATACCATCATTTTTCCCCCCGATCGCTCAGATGCCTTTTTGGGTAAGATTATCGTAAAAGACGGCAAGATCACTTTTCAGGCGAAAGAAGGCGCCGAGGTACACTTCCAAAACAAGCCCGTAACTACCATAGATCTACTACCACCGGGCAAACCCGTTGTGTTGGAACATAAAACGTTACGGTGGTTCATTATCCAGCGCGGCGACAAATTTGCCATTCGGCTCCGAGATCTGGAAAGCCCCTATTTGACGGGATTCAAAGGCATCGAGACTTTCCCGATCAATCCAGACTGGCGAATCCAGGCTAGGTTTATTCCATACACGCAGAAAAAAGTCAGCATCACCGATATTACTGGCCGTACCTACGAGCAAGACTCTCCGGGTAAGCTTGTCTTTACGGTAGATGGAAAAGAAGTAAGCCTGGATGCGGTAGGTACCCGTGAAAGATTACACTTTATCTTTGCCGATCAGTCCAATAAGCACGAAACCTACGGCGGAGGGCGCTTTCTGGACGCCGAAGGACCTGACGCTGATGGAAACGTCTGGCTCGATTTTAATAAAGCGACGAATCCGCCCTGTGCGTTTACACCCTATGCCACTTGTCCAACGCCCCCTAAGGAGAACCGGCTTTCCGTGGCCATTTTGGCCGGCGAAAAACGCTATAACGATCTGCACTAACAAGCATTAATTTTCCATTTTATGCTCGATCCCCCGGCTGATTTAGTGAGGGGCTGGGCGAGTATGTCCCTTTCAAAATAATTCTTAATATTAATAATCATGAATCATCTCTACCAACGCATACACACGGGTAGGGCAGGTAGTCCATTGTCTTCAGGCAAGCTCATCTGGCTACTTTGGCTCATCACTTCTACGTCAGGATATGTCCATGCCCACTCAGGCCGCTCCGCTTTTCTTTCTCCCGTCGGAGCAATCCAATCCCCATCTGTGCCCGCCGAACGAACCATATCGGGAACAATTCGGGATAAAGAAACCAATGACCCCCTACCGGGCGTATCCATTCTGATCAAAGGAACCACTCAAGGTACCCTATCCGACCAAGACGGTAAGTTCAGCCTCGTTGTACCAGACAACGCCCGTTTGATTTTCTCGTTCATTGGCTATACCCCGTTCGAAACTGCCGTAGGGCAACAGTCCGTATTTAGCATCCAACTTGTTTCGGATACCAAGCAGCTCAGTGAGGTGCGCGTCGTCGGGTATGGTACCCAAACCAAAGCTGAATTCACCGGCTCCGCGGCCCGGGTAACCGGCGACGCCATCAAAGACATTCCGGTACAGAGCTTCGATCAGGCGCTGGCGGGGCGAGCCGCCGGCGTCAATATTGCCACTCCCAACGGGGTACTTAACAATCCACCCGTCATCCGGATCCGGGGTGTCAATTCGATTTCGTTAAGCTCCTATCCCCTTGTGGTCGTTGACGGAATCCCGATCAGCACGGGAAACGTGTCGGCCAGTACCGCTGTACCTAACAATCCATTGGGTGACATTAACCCGGCCGATATCGAATCCATCGACGTCCTAAAAGACGCGGCCTCCACATCCATCTACGGCTCAAGGGCCGCCGCTGGTGTGCTGCTCATTACGACCAAACGAGGCAAAATCGGAAAGCCTCGAATCCAGTATGAGAGCTGGGGAGGAGTGACCAACACGGTAAGATTGCCTGAACTATTAAATGCGGAGCAATACATTGCCATTAAAAATGAATCCGTATTGAACGCTAAACTATTGGGAGGAAACGCCAACAATGACAATATCGCATCGGCGCTTTTCTTTCCCAACTACCATGAGGATGGTACCGAAGTAGATACGCGCTGGTATGACTACATTTACCGAACTGGTACCTCCCAAAGCCACAACCTGAACGTATCCGGAGGCACCCAAACTACTAACTACTTCTTCTCGGCCAACTTTACCAAGCAAAGCGGCTTTCTACGAGAGAATGAATTCAGTCGAAAATCGGTCCGCTTCAACATTGATCAGGAAGTAACTCAGTGGCTGAAGGTAAACGGTAACGTTTCGTATAATACCAGCTTTAACCTATCCCCTTATGCTGGCTCCCTCCCCAACTCAAACTTTTTCCTGGTGGGCGTAGCACGTTTGGCGTTGGCACTTTCTCCCAATGTGCCGGCTTTCAACGCCGACGGCAGCTACAACATCAGCCAGATCAATCGTAATACCATCGGGATGGGCAATAATCAGGTGGTAAGCAATTGGGGAAATCCCGTAGCCCTGTTAAATGAAAACCGCTACAGTTCCGAAAATGATCGCTTCATCGGAAGTTTTGGAGCCACCGCCAGGCTGTTAAAAAATCTGGAATTCAGAACCTCCTACGCCATTGATCGCCTCCGAACGGACAACATCAGCTTTGATAGCGCCATCCAGGGAAATGGGTTTGCCTCGCAGGGGAACGCTTCGAATAGTACGGCGCTACGGGACAATTGGAACTGGACCAACACCCTCTCCTATACCCAAACCCTGGCGGAAAGGCATTCAATTACGGCGTTGGTAGGATATGACGTACAAAAATTTGCAAATAACGCCTGGGGGGCTTCTCGTACCCAAACGGCCGACCCCTTTTTCCAAAACTACCAAGGGAACTGGGGAGCCATTAATGCCTCAGGCAACAGCCTGGACGAGCGGGCATACTTATCCTTTTTCTCCCGGCTCAACTATGACTACCTCAAGAAGTACTTCCTTACGGTTAACTTCCGGCGGGACGGAAACTCTGCTCTGGGCCTAGACCGGAAATTCGGAAACTTCGGGGGAGTTTCCGGTGGCTGGGCGTTGTCAGAAGAAGCCTTTTTTCAACATTCTGCGCTGGCATCTACCCTCACGAGCGTCAAGCTACGGGCCAGCTGGGGGCGGGTCGGAAACGGCAACCTAAGCAATGCCTTCAGCTCGTTGGAACTCTACAGCGGATCGCTCTACGGCAGTGTCCCTACCTGGTCGCTTTCTCAGGCGGGCAATCCTAATCTGGGGTGGGAAACCAGCGAGCAAACCAACCTTGGGGCAGACCTGGGTTTATTCAATGACCGCGTTCAAGCGGAAATCACCTACTTTAACAATAATGTTAACGGACTGATCTTGAGTGCTCCACAAGCCGTATCTAAGGGCATTCCCGGCAATTCAATCCTTGGCAATGTGGGCTCCATGTACAACCGCGGAATCGAACTGGGTCTCAACGCAACCCTGCTTCGAAAAAGCGATTTCTCCTGGAATGCATCCATTAACTATACCTTCTTGACTAACAAGGTAACAGCCCTGGCCGATGGAAACACGGATATCGTAGGGACTACCCACGTAGCCTACGAAACCACGAATATTACCCGGGTGGGTCATTCCGTAGGTAGTTTGTACGGTGCCAAAACCGCCGGTGTAAATCCAGAAAACGGCCAGCGGATTTTCATCAATGCAAAGGGAGAGAAAGTACAATATAGCCAGGTAGTTGCCCCCGGTGGAAGTAACTGGACCTACCTGGACGGGAAGCCCGCTCCGGCCATTACAGGAACCGACTATTACCTGCTAGGCAATGCCTTGCCTAAATGGTACGGTGGGTTCATCAATAGTTTCAAATACCTGAATTTTGACGCTACGGTCAACTTTACTTTTTCGGGTGGCAATCTGGTCATGAACGGCACGCGCGCTACCCTGCTCGATCAGCGCGCGTACAACAACTCAACGGAGATCCTCAATCGCTGGCAACAACCGGGTGATATTACCGATATTCCACGCTTGGTCTATAACGACCAATTGTCCTGGGGGTCCTCCTTTCCCGTATCAACCAACGCCGAAAAAGCCGATTTTCTACGTTTACAAAACCTGTCATTGGGTTATCGCCTCCCTTCGGGACTCCTAAGCAAGGCTGGGATTAGCAGCGTCCGCCTATATGCCCAGGGCACCAACCTCCTCCTGTTGACCCAATACACGGGTGCCGACCCGGAAAGCTCCGTCAACGGTAATTCCAATACCACTCCCGGAGTAGAGAAAAACTCCGTAGGGCAAGCACGCACCTTTACCCTGGGATTGAATTTTAATTTTTAGAATCTCAATGATTTTATCCTTATGAAAGCTAGAAAAATAGTTAATAACGCTCTTACCCTTTTTGGGGGTACCAGCCTGATCCTGGCGCTAGGTTTGCTGACAGCAAGTTGCAGTGAGCAGGAACTCCTCAGGCCCGTTCCTGAGACATCCATTAGCGGTGCTAACGCCTTCGACACTCCCGAAAGGATTCTGGGCTTGGTCAATGGTATTTATAAATCAGTCAAAAACGGGAATTTCTACGGGGGCAATTACCTCATTTATACCGAAGCACGGGGTGAAGAATACATTAACCGCACCAGCAATACCTTCACAGCCTTCGAAGCCTGGAATCACAGCCTGAATGCTGGCTCCAACTACGTGGCTGGTTTCTGGTCAGCGGCCTACTCGGCAATTAACAACGCCAATATTCTTATTCAAGGTCTGGGGGAAAAACCAGGAGTCGTGAGTGAGGCGGTCAGTAAACAGTACATCGCCGAAGCGAAATTCTTACGCGCGCTCAGCTACTTTAATCTGGTAACGCTCTATGCCCGCCCCTATAACGAAAATAATGGCGCTTCGCCAGGCCTACCCTTGCGTTTACAAGCGGAAAAAACAACCGCTAATAACGACCTAAAGCGAAGTACCGTAGCGGAGGTGTACCAACAGATTATCAAGGACCTGGACGAAGCCGAAGCTGATTTACCGCTCAACCATGCTACTTCTCTCCTAAACACCACTCGGGCGCATAGAAATAGCGCAATTGCCCTCAAAACGCGCGTGTATCTCAATGCCGGCAACTACCCTAAAGTCTTGGAAGAAGCCAAGAAAATTGTATCCACTAACCCTCCTTTTCAGGCTGTTAGTGGCGTGCGGCACCAATTACAGGACATAGTAGAAATATTCCGTACCAACTACACCAGCACCGAGTCCATTTTCTCGCTTCCCATGACCGAGCTGGATAATGTAACCGGTCAATCCTCGTTTGCCTACGTATTCAACACTAATTCAGAGTATCATCTAAATCCCGCGGGCATCTGGGGGAATGAAGAATGGAGGCCTACCGACTTGCGGCGGACCTTCGCACGTACCGCCAATGGTGTGCAGTTCCTGACTAAGTATAACAAACCTTCACCCTTTCTGGATTACATACCCGTTATCCGATACGTCGAGGTACTACTCAACTACTCCGAAGCGGCCGCCCGCACCGGCGATCTTCCTACTGCCCTTCGCCTCCTGCAAGCCGTTCGTGGCCGTTCCGACGCTGGTTATACGTTCCCTGAGCAACGCATCGCTACGGCTGACGCTCTCCTTACGACCATCCTGAATGAAAGGCGCATCGAGCTTCTGGGCGAGGGGTTTCGTTCCAATGATTTATTAAGAAATCTAC
The DNA here is from genome assembly GCF_014202275.1 of Rhabdobacter roseus. GTDB lineage: Bacteria > Bacteroidota > Bacteroidia > Cytophagales > Spirosomataceae > Rhabdobacter > Rhabdobacter roseus. The sequence goes on from NZ_JACHGF010000007.1 coordinate 165,253, forward strand.
TCCCTATCCCCGCCAAAGGAAGTGGTATCCTCAATGCTCCAGCCGTCACACCTTCTCAGGCGAACTATATTTTTCCGTTGCCTAATACCGAAATTGTTACCAATAAGCAGCTTCTCGATTGATCAGGCAGGACAGAAGCTTTTTTTGATATTACGTAAGATTCCTCTAACTTAAAACACGGTGTGCATTTAGCAATGCACACCACTAGTAACCCCTGAAATTTCTTACTAAACGAGTCAATAACATGCGTCACCTCCTCGTGGTTTTATCCGTTTGCCTACTGGTCACTGATCTTGCTCAGGCCCAAACCCCCATCCAGATCCAGGAAACAACCACCCGCCACGGCCCCGAAACGGGCTCACTGCTCATTATTGGGGGTGGTGGCGCTACGCCCGAAATCTGGTCGCGCTTTACTGAGCTTGCCGGTGGTAAGGAAAAAGCGCGGATTGTAGTCATTACCGCCGCGGCGGGCGACTCGGCCGCGCTAAACCCAACTCCACTCGAGCTCATCAAACGCGAAACGGGCATTCAACGGGTTACGCTCCTGCACACCAACAGCCTGGAAGAAGCTAACAGCGAGCGCTTCGTCGCACCGCTGCGGGAGGCTACGGGCGTGTACTTCGTAGGCGGACGGCAGTGGCGCATTGCCGACCGGTACCTCAATACGCTCACCCACCGGGCTTTGCAGCAGGTACTTGAGCGGGGAGGTGTGATTGCCGGTACTTCCGCCGGGGCTACCATTCAGGGCTCTTTTCTGTGGCGGGGCGACACACGGGGAGCCCACATTCTGATCGGCGATCACACCCAAGGGTTGGCCTTTCTGAAAAATTCAGCCATTGATCAACATTTGTTAAGACGAAACCGTCAATTTGATTTGGTCCATTTCATTGCAAATGCACCAGAACTCATTGGGATCGGGCTGGACGAAGCCACGGCGATTGTGGTGCAAAGGGATTTACTTGAGGTAGTGGGTCGCTCCTACGTGGCTATTTATGATCATGATACCCTGGTGGGAAAAAGGACCGAAAACCACGTGGAAGACGAGAAAGAAATCTATACGGTCTCCAACGGACCCTTTATCCTCCTGAGCCAGGGACAAAAGTATGATCTGGCCAAACGAAGCGTGGTGGCTGCTCCGGCGCGAGCCTCATCAACAACTAATCAAAAATAGAGCGTTTGATTGAGGTACCCCCCAAGGTTCTTTAAAAAAAATCAGGCAGGAGCTTGTTTGTTTACAATCTTATATTTTACTTTGTCTATCAATTTAATAGAGTACTGATTATAACCACCATCATCAGTCTCTTTTCTAAACTTTCTTTGTCTATGAATGCGATATTCCTATTGCCTTCACTGAAGAAATACCTTATTCTTCTGGTGGTAACTCTTAGTCAATTCTACTATTTCCATCGCAAAGAATCCCTTTGTTGTTGACGATGATTCAACGAGGGACTTACCATATAAACGATCCTTTTTGATTTAGCATTTGAGTTGGTTTGCCAGGCGCTTTTATAACGCTCTTTTGGTCGATCGTCCATACCTGGTTCATTCTTGGGTGAGCTACTGAAATCAAAAGAGCCATTTCGTTCTTGAGGCAACATATCTACTAAACGGGCGGAGGTACCTGGTGTTTTCATCAATAAACGATCTCAGTTTAAAATCAATTAGTCTATTAATTCTATAGGAAAAGATATAAAAACAAAAATTCGAGAATTCATTGGCACCCCAATGATAATAAAACCGTCCTGCTGTTACCCGATCTGGAACATCGGATAGGCAGAACGGTCCGTGATTTAATCGTCCAAAATTAAACCAATATCAATTTATGCATTTATTTTTTACCAACCCACTACTTTCTGGAGAAAAATACAAGCGAAATCTTCTGGCTGGTGGTACCTCGCCAGGTTTAGCCTGGCGGATCCAGAGCCCCAATCGAAACCAATCATGGCTACGTGGCCTTGCTATGCTCTTTGCCCTTGGGTTGGCATCTGAGTGTCTTTTAGCTGCGCCCGCCCCTTCTTCCAAGCTACCTAGTACCCTGGAAGTTGCCATTCGTGGTAAAGTAACAGATCCGAACGACGAGGGTTTGCCGGGCGTTAGTATTCGCCTTAAAGATACCAATGTAGGTACCACTACCGACAGCGAGGGGAACTTTCAGATCACGGTACCCGGCGAGGACAAAACTCTGATCTTCTCGTTTATTGGCTACCAAACCCAGGAGGTAAAAATAGCGAAACAAACTACCCTACGCATCAAGCTTGATCCGGATCAACGCCAGCTTAACGAGGTAGTCGTGATTGGGTACGGTAGTCAGGAGCGAAAAAATCTGATTGGCTCCATCTCCAAAATAGACCCTGCCGAAACCAAGAGTATTCCGGTAGGCAGCTTCGATGCCCAGTTGCAGGGCAAAGTGTCGGGGGTGCAAATCTCCTCCAATACGGGGGTACCTGGCGAAGCCGTCAGCGTGAGGGTACGGGGGGCTACCTCCATTAATGCCGACAATTCACCTTTATACGTCGTAGATGGGGTGTTCATTAACAGCAACAGCATGCAGACGATCGGGACGGGTGGGAAAGCCACCTCCCCCATTGCGGACATCAATCCCGCCGACATTGAAAGCATTGAGGTACTTAAAGATGCCGAAGCTACTGCCCTTTATGGATCACGGGGTGCCAATGGTGTCATATTGATCTCTACCAAGCGGGGAAAATTTAATCAGAAGCCCAAGGTGAGCTTTAACCTTTCGCAAGGGTGGGCCAAAGCGGAGCGGCTTTGGGAGCTTACTACCGGGCCCGAGCATGCTACCCTGGTAAACGAATGGTGGATCAATACCGGCCAGGACACCCCCTCCTTAAATCGCACGTTTGCTAACCGCCCCTTCCGTCCGGCATCAGAAGGGGGAAGAGGCCTGCCCGAAGAGCAACAAACCTACGACCGCCTGGGGGAAATTTTCCGGACGGCCAGCTTAAAAAACTACGATATATCCCTGGCGGGAGGTACCAATACTACTAAGTACTACATTGGGGGTGGCTTTACCAGCCAGGAGTCCATCCTGCGCCCCATTACGTTTGATCGGGCTAGCTTTAAAGTTAATCTGGATCAGAAGATCAACGACAAAGTTCAGATCGGCGTGAGTAACACCTTTAGCCGTACTTTTCGGAACCAGGCCCGGGCGGGCGACGGCCCCGCTGGTGGTTTGCTACAAGCGGCCCTGCATACACCTACCTACCTTTCTCCCTACAACGAGCAGGGAGTACTGGTGGGGAGAGCCGGGTTCGACAACGTGACTCTCCTGCTCGAGCACTACGATGTAAAGTCGGTAAGCTTGCGCTACATTGGTAATCTGTACGCGGAAGCCGAATTGCTTCCTAATCTACGGTTTCGCTCAAGCTGGGGGATTGATTATAACAATTACGACGAATCAGAATATTGGAATACGTTCCTGATCTCCGGTAGTCCGGATGGACTGGCTACGTCCAGCATTGGTCAGGCTTCTACCTGGCTTAACGAACAAACGCTTACTTATCGAAAAAAAATAGGAGCGAATCATTCTTTCGGGGTACTGATCGGCAACACGCTACAAAGCGACGTCGAAACCCGTACCGCTTCCTCCGGCCGAGGCTTTGCTAATAACTCATTCCGCCTGATTTCTTCGGCTGCTACCACGACGGGTTCCAGCGGCTGGTCGAAAAAGAATCTGGCTTCCTTTTTCTCCCGCGTTGATTACAACTACGCCGGTAAGTACCTCGTCGACTTTAGCATTCGGGCCGACGGCTCTTCCAGCTTTGGAGCAGCCAACCAATGGGGGTACTTCCCCTCGGTGGGTGCAGCCTGGCGCATCAAGCAGGAAAACTTCCTGAAGGATGTTAACCTTATTAGCGACCTGAAACTCCGGGCCAGCTACGGTACTACGGGTAACCAGAATGGCCTTGGCAGCTTTGCGGCGTTAGGCCTATGGAGCGGAGGTTCTTCCTACCAGGACCAACCGGGTATTGCGCCCCAGCAATTAGCCAATCCCAATTTGCAATGGGAGCGCACCAACCAGTTCAACCTTGGGCTCAATGCGGCCTTCCTACAGGAGCGTGTCAGCTTTGAACTCAACCTATACCACAAGTATACCTCCAATGGCCTGCTGCAACTTAACCTACCCGCCACCACGGGCTTTGGTAGCTACCGAAGCAATGCCGCCGAAATCAGTAACAGAGGGTTTGAACTGGAAATTAATACCGTTAACCTTAAAAAACGTGATTTCAGCTGGAGTACCAGCTTTAACGTGGCCCGGAACATTAATAAAATCGAGAAGCTGGATTATCCGCTCTACTACGGAAGCCGCGACCTGATCCTGATGCAGCAAGGCCAACCGTTGTACTCGTTCTGGGTCTATAAAGAACTTTACGTGGATCCCGAAACCGGCAACTCCGTGTATGAGGACGTTAATAAGGATGGCCGGATCACCGTCGAAGACCGGCAGATTGTGGGGAGTGTCTGGCCTAAATTCTTTGGAGGTATTACCAACAACCTAACGTACAAAGGCTTTGACGCGAACGTTTTCTTCTCGTACCAATACGGCAACCACGTTTACAACCACAACCGTTTCTTTGGTGAAGGTGGGGGTGCCCGCGACGCCGCGCGCATCATCTTTGCCAATAACAACAACCGCTGGCAAAAGCCCGGCGATGTAACGGATGTACCCCGCCCCGACGGCGTCAATGTGAACAACTACCGCGACGGAGGCAGTCGCTGGCTGGAAGATGCCTCCTTTCTTCGCCTGCGGTCTCTATCGATCGGTTATACGATCCCTACCCGGAAAATCCCCGGCCTACGGGTCTACTTCGTGGGTACCAACCTTTTTACGCTTACCAAGTACACGGGCCTTGATCCCGAATCGAGCGCTAGCAGCAGCCAAAACCAACCCGGCATTGACCTAGGTACCCCTCCCCAGCCTCAGGGTATTCAGTTTGGAGTAAACCTTACGCTGTAATTCACCTCATTTTCTTTAAATCATGAAAAATAGTCGCTATATACTTTCTCTGTCGTTACTGCTACTCATAAGCTCCTGCGAGTCGTTTCTGGACGTACAGCCCCGCTCTTCTATTTCGGACGAGCAGACCATCGTTGACCGCTCTTCCGCCGAAACTGCCATTCGGGGCGTATACGCCGCCCTGCGCGGACACTATAGCACCAGCTTTCAATCCATCGGGTACCTTTCCGGTGACAACATCCAGTGGACGGGCTCTCAGTCGCAGGTTCAGGAGTTCATCAATCACCGGGTCAATGCCGAAAATTCGACCGTCAGTGGTGTGTGGAATTCCATTTTCGTGACGTTGAACCGCGCTAATCACGTACTCGATAAGGTACCTTCTATAACCGACCCATTGCTCACCGAGAGCCTCAAAAACCAGATTGTAGGCGAAGCCTACTTCATCCGGGCTCTGTGCTACTTCGATCTGGCCCGTACCTGGGGCGGGGCTCCCATCCTGACCCGCCCCACGCTCTCTCCCAACGACAACCGGGGTGTAGCCCGAAGTACCCAGGCCGAGGCCTACGAGCAGTCGTTGAGGGATCTGGATGCCGCCGAACTTTTGCTCCCCGAAACCACCAATCGTTTTCGGGCTACCCGCAAAACGGTTTGGGCACTCAAAGCACGCTATTTCCTGTACCGGAGCAACTGGGCCAAGGCCGAGGAATTTGCCAGCAAAATCATTGCCGATGCGGCCAACTACCGACTTAACAAACCTTATAATTCTTTCTTTGCCAACGACGCCCGTGGTACCCAGGAATCGGTCTTTGAGCTTTATTACAGCATCAATGAAACCAATGGGCACCGCGGGCAGTGGCAACCCCAGCAAAACGGAGGTACCCGGCAGTGGGCACCCAACGACGCCCTGGTGGCGCTGCTCAACAACCCCGAGATCGGTGGTACCCGCAGTACGCTCGTGGCCCGGGATAACCAGAACCGTTGGTACGGGAACCTCTACTACCGCAGTCCGGCTACTGACCCAACCTTCGTGATCCGGATCGCCGAACTGTACCTGATCCGATCCGAAGCGCGAGCGCAGCTGGCTAAACTACCCGAAGCCCTGGCTGATCTTAACGCCGTGCGTGACCGCGCCGGACTCGCCGCAAGCCCGGCCAGTACCCAAAACGAGGTACTTCTTGCCATCGAAAACGAACGGCGCGTTGAATTTGCGCTAGAACCTCACCGCTGGTTCGATTTGGTCAGAACAGGCAGGGCAGGGGCGGTACTCAGTATCTCCGATCCCAATCGGTATCTCATGCCCGTCCCGGCCGAGCAAATTTTGATCGACCCGATCCTCCAACAAAATCCATCCTACTAACTCCTCAATCCGCTACGCCTTATGGCCACTACTCCAAACGTATCCGCGTCGAGCTCGGAATGGACAAACCTCCAGAAATCCATCTTTCGATTTTTGTTTATTTACTTCATAATTCAAGCTGTCCCTTTAGACTGGAAGTTTTACCGGGATCTGTTTTCCATCCATTGGCTTGAGCTTTCCTACGGAGATATTTTCCACCTCTCAAAGTACCAGCCCAAGTTCTTTACGGGTCCAGATACGTTTGCCAACTGGCTCATTGTGGCAGGATTGGCGCTACTGGGGGCCTACCTCTGGCAGCGGCGCGATCCTCGCGACACAAACTACGACGCCCTTTACTATTGGTTGCGCGTGATTGTGCGTTATCGTCTTGCGGTAGGAGTACTTGCTTTTGGATTCATAAAACTTTTCCCCTTGCAAGCCCCCCTACCATCCCTCAGTAACCTTAACACCCACTACGGCGATTTCTCAGCCTGGAAGTTATTCTCGTTGAGTCTGGGGGTGGTACCTAACTACCAGTCGTTTCTGGGTTTGGTGGAGATCATCGGCGGTTTGTTGCTCCTGCACCGCAAAACGGCCACCATCGGTACGCTCATTATCCTGCCTTTTACTGGCAACGTTTTTCTGTCCAACGTAGCCTACGAAGGAGGCGAGTACGTGTATAGTCTGTACTTAATCACGCTGGCCCTGTTTATTTTCTCTCAGGATGCTCTACGGCTTTTCAACCTGGTTTCGCTAGAGCGTCCCACTACCCCTTACCGGTTTCATCCGGTTTTTACCCAGGCTTGGCAAAAAACCGGTCGGGTTGGGATAAAAATCGCCTTTGTACTCTTTTTCGTGGTACTTTATGGATTCAAAACCCGGACGGGATACCAACAGGGCCCCTACCAGTTTCCCCAGCAGCCTGGCCTCAAAGGAGCGGCGGGGCTCTACAATGTCCAGGACTTTGAGTTAAACGGCACGGCACTTCCCTTTTCCCACACGGACTCCGTACGCTGGCTGGATGTCGTCTTCGAAACCTGGAACACGATCAGTATTAAGTCCAACCGGGCAGTAGCGCTGGATCTTTCCAATACCGAAGAGGTACCTGCCACCGATCAGGACCGTACCTATGAATTGGCTGGCTCCCAGGGGCGTCATTACTATAGCTACAAGCTAGACTCCGCCTCCCAAACGTTGCATCTACAAAATCGAAACCCTAACTACCCTTCCGAAACGCTGCTGCTCCAGTACCAATTCCCCACCGATTCGACGATCCTGCTGAGTGGCCTTAATGAGCGTCAGGATTCGATCAGGGTGGTTCTTCACCGAATCGACAAAAAGTACCTTCTGTTTGAAGCTCAAAAAACGGGTCGCCGCCGGGGCCTGAAGTTATAACCCTTAACCTCCTATTAACCCAGCATTTATCATGGCTATCCTTGATCCTAATACTGACGCCGTCGAATCGGCCCCCGTTTCTTCGTCAGCCCAACCGGTATCCTCCGATCAGCCGGGGAGCGTATCCGGGTACCTGCCGGTTTGGAAAAATTACCAAAGGGTACTTTTCCGCATTGCATTTATCTTCTTTGTGAGCATGACCCTCCCCAACAACGTCAATTGGTACAAAGAGTTGTTCGCGTTGGATTGGCTGCATTTGCACTACCGAGACATCTACGATGTAGCGCGTTTTGGTTCGGGGTTAAATTTTTTCGGTAGCCGCCTCTTTGGTAGTCCGCTCAATGGATACGCAACCTGGGTCATCACGCTGCTCTTTTCCGTAGTGGCCGGTTTCATCTGGACCGCCGTGGATAAGTTCCGCAAGCCTGAACCCAAAGAATACAACCTGCTCTACTACTGGCTGCGGGTCATTGTGCGCTACCGGGCCGGGATCGGCATCATCGGCTTTGGGTTCACCAAGTTACTCCCTACTCAGCTACCTTACCCGTCGTGGGGCGTGCTCAATACCAACTTCGGTGACCTTACGCTCCAGAAAATCTACTGGCTCTCGATCGGGATCGTACCCTGGTACGAAGTCTTTGCGGGATTTGTCGAAATCCTGGCGGGGGCTCTGCTGTTTTTCCGGGCCACCACCTTTTGGGGTTCCGTGTTGCTTTTCGGAGCCTTGGCTGACATCGTGTACGTCAATTTTGCCTACGACGGCGGGGTACATGTCTACAGTTCCTATTTTGTACTTTTTTCGGCCTTCTTGCTTATCCAGTATATTCCCAGCTTGTACAATCTGCTCATTCGGGAGCGCTATACGGTACCCTACATTTATTACCCGGACCTCTCTCAAACCTGGCAACGGGTCATGCGAATAAGCTTGAAAACCGCTACGATCGCCGTTTTCCTGGTACTTTTGCTATACCTACAGGTCGTCAATTTCCTGTACGACCCCTACAAACAGCCCGCCATCAAAGGTATTCCTGAACTGCGCGGCAACTACCAGGTTAGTGAGTTCCGGATCAACGACCAGCTTATTCCCTACGCTCCGCTGGACACCGTGCGCTGGCAACAGGCTACGTTTGAGAAATGGACTACCCTGACCTTTAAAGTAAACAAACCCGTCGACCTGGACCTCTCCAACGGCGGCGGATCTCCCATGCGTGACATCAACCGTACCTTCGAGCTCACCGGCGTGGCCGGTGGTCAACGCGTGTTCTACTACGAAGCTGACACCATCAACCAGGTACTTTATCTACAGGATAAAAATCGGGGCGCGGCCAACCGTGAGAGCGCGTTTTTGGCCGAGGGAGAAGGTGGTGGGGCCAGAAGTGCCCGAAACCAAAACAGCGGCAACCGGCCTAATCCGGAGAATAACAGCCGGGCCAACGCCAATGAACGCAGTGGAAATACGCGCCGCGAAGGCGGAAGGCGAAATGCAGAGGGAGCAGCCCGTCAAGGACGAGAGCAGGAAGCGAATTGGATTCCGAAAACGGCTTTGGCGATCATTGGTCCCGAAGATCCAAAAATTCATCCCTTGGGCCGCTCAACCCGCCGCACCCAGGGCATTGAGCGGGAGTCGCGCCCCGGCAAGCGTAATCGCATGGTACTTAGCTATACCATCCTAAACGGTGGCGACCGGGTGGTGCTTTCCGGGATCGATGAGAAGAAGGACTCGATTCGGGTGGTACTGGATCGATACGATAAAAAATACGCGCTTTCCAGAAGTACCTTGGAGGCTGGTCATTATGACTAACGGATTCATGCTAAAACTCCCAAAGTACTTATTCTTCGCCGCGCTCCCGGCCGCCGTCGTGTGTTCCGGGCCCTTGGCGGGCTCCAAAGCCCGCCAAGGGGTACTTTCAATGCCTACCCATCAAGATACCCTCAGGTACCCCCGAACGTTCGGACTGGGCCGGGTGGTAAGCCAAGAGGAAATTCGAAAACTGGATATTGACGTTCGTCCCGACGGCCTCGGGCTTCCGCCGGGTTCAGGGCAAGCCGCTGAGGGCAAGCTACTATACGCTCGCAAATGTGCCGTATGCCACGGAGAAGGGGGCGTAGGTGGACCCAGTGGCTCGTTGGTCACTTCTACCACCGCTACGGCCCCAAGCCCCCAACGACGGACCGAAAAGACGATAGGTACCTACTGGCCCTATGCCACGACCGTTTTTGATTACATCCGCCGGGCCATGCCTTTTAACGAGCCCGGCTCGCTATCGAACCAGGAAGTATACCAGCTTACAGCTTATTTGCTCCATGCCAACGGAGTCATTGGAGAACAAACAGTCATGGATGCTGAGTCCCTGCCAAGGGTAGTGATGCCCGCCCGGGAGCGATTTGTCTCGGACGACCGCCAGGGAGGCCCCGAAATAAAGTAACAGGTACCTTATGAACCCACAAGAAGAAAAAAAAGACGGTGTTATTGCGCAAAAAATCACCCGCCGGGCTTTGCTGGGCGGAGCAGCTACGGCTGCCGTAGTGATTGTACAGACAGCTTCGGGGAAAGCCGTGCAAGCGGCAATTCCCGAAGCCAAGTACCTCGAGGACCCAACCAAGCGCCCGGGGGTACCTCCAGGCGAGTTAGGTACCCGTTCCTCCTTTGAAAAGCCGCTGAAAAAAATTTCTGACACGTCCTCTCGCACGCCCCTTCAGGATCTGTACGGCATCATCACACCATCCGACTTGCACTACGAGCGCCATCACAACGGCGTCCCGGCCATTGATCCAGGTACTTATGAGCTGCTTATCCACGGCATGGTGGATAAACCCATGGCTTTCTCCCTCTCGGATTTAAAGCGTTTCCCTTCGGTATCCAGGATCTGTTTTTTGGAATGCTCAGGCAACTACCGTAGCCAGGCCAATGGTCAAATTGCCCCGCAAGAGATATGTGGCCTCACCAGCCAAAGTGAATGGATTGGGGTAAAGTTATCAACTCTATTTCGGGAAGTAGGCGTGAGCCCCAAGGCTACCTGGTTTCTGGCCGAAGGCTCCGACGCCGCCGTCATGACCCGCAGCGTACCCGTAAGCAAAGGCTGGGAGGATGCGGTCATTGCCTACGCCCAAAACGGCGAGGCCATCCGGCCCGAGCAAGGCTACCCGGCCCGGCTGTTCCTACCCGGCTGGGAAGGCAACGCCAGCGTCAAATGGCTGCGCCGGATCGAGCTATCAGACGCCCCCTTCATGACCCGCGAAGAGACTTCGAAGTATACCGAGCCTGTACGAGATAAGTACCGGCAGTTTAGCTTTGTCATGGACGCCCGCTCCATCATAACGTACCCGGCCTACCCGGCTCAGGTGCAAAAAGGCTGGATCGAAATCAGGGGCATTGCCTGGAGTGGACGGGGCAAGGTACTTCAAGTAGAGGTAAGTACCGATGCGGGCAAAACCTGGCAGCAGGCCCACCTCCAGCCCCCCATCCTGGACAAGGCGCATACCTACTTTAGGTACCTTTGGGAGTGGAAAGGCGAAGAAACCGAAATCATGAGCCGGGTTACGGACGAAACGGGCTATCTTCAACCTACCTACCGGCAACTCACCGAGGCCCGGGGGGCCAGCGGAGGGTATCATTTCAACCCCATTACGGCCTGGTGGATTGGCCGGGACGGTAAAGTACTGTTTCGTTCCACCTAAGTCAGGTACCTTTCTTTTGTTAATTTTATACTTTTTTTCAATTAAAGCGTGAGCAATAATCCTGAATACGATGCCGTCGTGGTGGGCTCAGGGCCGAATGGCCTGGCCGCCGCCATCACCTTACAGCGAGCGGGGTTGTCGGTGTTGCTTGTCGAGGGCAAGTCCACGATCGGCGGCGGGCTTCGCTCCGCCGAGCTCACGCTACCGGGCTTCACCCACGATGTATGCTCGGCCATTCACCCATTGGCCATTGGCTCCCCTTTTTTTCAAACCCTGCCTTTGGCCCAGCACGGCCTCACCTACCTGCACACGACCCTGGCCGCGGCTCATCCGTTTGACGACGGAAAAGCGGCTCGTTTGGAAAAGTCGCTGGACGCTACGGCTTCAAAACTAGGTACCGACGAAGCCGCCTACCTCCGGCTGATGACCCCACTCCTGCAAGACTGGCCCCTGCTTGCTCCCGAGCTACTGGGCCCACTCCGCCTTCCCAAGTCCCCTGTCAAATCGCTGCGCTTTGGACTGAACGCCTTGCTGCCAGCCACTTGGCTGGCCAGCCGCTTTCGGGCGCGCGACGCGCGCGGCCTGTGGGCCGGTATGGCGGCGCATTCCATCCAGCCCTTATCCAATCTTACCACGTCGGCCATCGGCCTGGTACTTATGGCTGCCGCTCACCTGCGAGGCTGGCCCATCCCGCGGGGAGGTTCCCAGTCGATTGCCCACGCGCTCGCTTCGTATTTCACCTCCCTGGGCGGCAGCATTCAGACTAATTTTTACGTCAAGTCACTGGCACAACTACCAGCCTCCAAAGCCGTACTTTTTGACGTAACGCCCCGCCAGTTGCTCCAAATCGCTGGGCATACTTTCTCCCCACTTTACCAATGGCAGTTGGAAAAGTACCGGTACGGCATGGGCGTTTTTAAGGTCGACTGGGCTCTGGATGGCCCCATCCCTTTTACCGCTCTTAGCTGCCAACAGGCCGGAACGGTTCATCTTGGGGGTACTTTGGAAGAAATTACCGCCTCGGAAGCTCATACTTCCCAGGGTAAGCATCCCGAGAAGCCTTTTGTGTTATTAGCCCAACAAAGCCTTTTCGATCCTACTCGAGCTCCTACGGGCAAGCATACGGCCTGGGCTTACTGCCATGTGCCCAACGGCTCGCGGGTGGATATGACCAATGCCATCGAGCGGCAGGTGGAGCGCTTTGCGCCCGGCTTTCGGGATCGAATCTTGGCGCGTCATACCATGAATACCCAGCAAATGGAAAGTTACAATCCTAACTACATCGGGGGCGACATTAACGGCGGTATACTGGACATTCGGCAGCTATTTACCAGGCCCGCCCTACGGGCTTCTCCGTATCGCACCAGTACCAGAGGTCTTTACTTATGCTCTTCTTCAACTCCTCCAGGTGGCGGAGTGCACGGGATGTGTGGGCACCATGCGGCTCGGCAAGCACTACGGGATGTATTTAAAATCCCGAGCTTGTAAGGTAAACGATTGCTTTAAAGCCACCACAAAAAAGTTTGCTTGTCGTAGATTCTTTTTTATATTTGTTTTTATATCCTATAAAATATATAGATTTAGTATTTTAATATGAAAATGAGTATTTGACCTCAGGAAAGTAGCTCTACCTACTTGGTAGCTACGCGGGAAATAGCCAGCTAAATATTAACAAAAAAAATTGTCCTATGAGCTTTCACTTTCTTACTCTACCGGGCTTGGCCAGCTCGGGGCCTACCCACTGGCAAACCATCTGGGAACAGCAACACCCTCACCGCTTCCACCGGATCGAGCAACCCAACTGGGACTGGCCCATCCGGGCAGAGTGGGTTGAGAGGGTACAGGATACCATTCAGAAACTCCAAGAGCCTACGATTCTGGTAGCTCATAGCCTGGGATGCACCACGGTGGTGCACTGGGCTGCTGAGCACTACTCACCCCTGGTACGCGGGGCCCTGTTGGTGGCACCGGCAGACGTCGAAAAATCACAACGCCTTAGCTTCATCAACAGCTTTGTACCCATTCCCAACGCCAAGCTGTGGTTTCCCAGCATCGTGGTAGCCAGCACGGACGACCGGTACGTGTCCCTGGAACGAGCCGAACGCTTTGCCGAAAACTGGGGGAGTGAATTCGTAAACATAGGTACCCAGGGGCATATCAATGCGCTGTCGGACCTAGCCGACTGGCCCGACGGAAAAGCGCTGCTACGACGGATCGGCTACCTGGCTTCACTCGCTTACCCCGTTAAGCATTTTGATTGAACATAAACTACCTAAACTACCATGAAGACCAAAAAATTTCGAATCAGTAGCATCCTCATGCTGCTCTTGGGGGTTGCTTTCAATGCCGTTTCGCAGCCTGTTTCCACGTTACGTGAAGGTCCCTGGCGAGGCGTTTTTTTACTGAACGACACCGAAGTACCTTTCAATTTTGAAATTAAAAAGGAATCCCACGCTTCCCTGCGCTTTACCACCCTCAACGCTGGTATTCGCGATGAATTCTGGGCAAGCCTACCCTCCCCAGATTCACTCTTCATTCCTTTGGGTACTTTCGAGGCTGCTTTGGTTGCCAAAATACAGGCTGATGGCACCTTGCGTGGAAGCTACCAAACGTTGGGTGATGGCCGCAAAAGGGTAATCCCCTTTACGGCCCAACCCGGAAAGACCCACCGCTTTGAGTTCTCCGGCCCGGAAAGTACCCCGGCTTCCAACCTGAGCGGACGCTGGGTCATTACACTTAAAAACACCGAAAACGCGGCCGACCGCGTTGCGGTGTTGGAGCAAAAAGGAAGTCGACTGACGGGGGCTATTCTTTCTATTACGGGTGATAGCCGAGCGCTCGAAGGAAATGTACAAGGCAATTCTTTTTTTCTCTCTGGCTTCACGGGCGCTAGCCCGTACTATTTACGGGGCACCATCCTGGACGATAATTCCCTTTCTGGCTCCATCGGAACGGGGCCCAATGCTACACCGTTCGAGGGAACTAAGAATGACCAGGCAGCACTACCCGACGCCTATTCCTTAACCTATCTCAAGCCAGGCTATGATCGCCTCGATTTTTCTTTACCCAACCTGGACGGGCAGCTGGTTTCGCTTCGTGACGAAAAATACCGAGGTAAGGTAGTCGTCATCGAAATTATGGGTACCTGGTGCCCTAACTGTATGGACCAAGTCACGTTTCTAGCCCCTTGGTATAAACAAAACAAAGATCGTGGGGTGGAGGTCATTGGGGTGGCCTTCGAAGCCAAAGATGACCTAGAGTATGCCCGCTATACGCTGAGCAAGCTAAAAAAGCGCTACGACGTGCAATACGACCTATTATTTGGTGGCAAAGCCGACAAGCAGGTGGCGGCCGAAAAATTTCCGGCCCTGGATCACGTGCTGGCTTTCCCAACTACCGTCATTATTGGTCGTGACGGTAAGGTACGGCAGATTCACACGGGTTACTCGGGCGAGGCCACCGGGAACTTTTATACGGCGTTTGTAAAGCACTGGAATGAGCAACTTGACACGTACCTGACAGAGGTTTCTACAACTTCCAGCAAATAAGTAAAATAGAAATGAAAAAAAAGAGCGATATAGTCTATAAATATTATAGACTATATCGCCTACTTTTGTACATTTGCCTCCGCAATCAATTTCCCGCCCAATCTTTGCCCGGAAATGTATAACAAAGTGCTCGCCCTGTTTTCTCCCAACAAGCTTTACTGGTATGGTCTCATCGCCCTAGCCCTTGTGTTGCTGCTAGGTACCGGTATCTTAATTTTTACGGGAAAAATACCGGTTGATTTCAGCAGCGCGGAGAAGCTTTTTCAGAGCGACTTCTTCTTTTACCTGCTGGTGGGGCTGGGTGCTCAGTTGGTGGACGGGACCCTGGGCATGGCCTATGGCGTTACTTCCAATTCCTTTTTACTCTCGCTGGGGGTACCTCCGGCGGTGAGTAGTGCCAGCGTACACGTGGCCGAGATGTTCACCACCGGCGCTTCGGCGATTTCGCACTTTAGATTTAAAAACATCAATAAAAAGCTCTTCCGAACGCTACTCATTCCTGGTGTGCTGGGCTCGGTAGCCGGGGCCTACATCCTTTCTGATTTACTGGATGGTGACTTTATCAAACCATTCATTGCCATTTATATGGGCGTGCTGGGCGTGATCATCATTCGAAAAGCCCTCCTGAAAAACCGTCCCAAGCAAAAAACCAAACGGCTGGGGCTGCTGGCTACCTTTGGCGGCTTCATGGATTCCATCGGCGGCGGGGGCTGGGGGCCCATCGTTACTTCTACGCTGCTCGGCCAGGGGCGCGATCCTCGCTATACCATTGGCTCGGTGAATGCCGCTGAGTTTGCCATTACCTTTGCCAGCGGCATCACATTTCTGCTCCTGCAAGGCATCTCCAACGTGCAGGTGGTGCTGGGCCTCATCGTCGGGGGCGTGATGGCCGCTCCCTTCGGAGCGCTGCTCGTTACCCGCCTCAAACGCCGCCCTCTGATGCTCATCGTGGGTACTTTGGTGATTATCCTGAGCATCCGGACGGTCGTGGTCAGTTTCTTTTAGGCCTTTCCGCAACGGTGATAAGGTACCTTGGGGTACTTACGTTTTCCAGGAGCGTAGCCACAAGCACTACAAGACAAACCATCCTTAGCCCGAAAAGCGACTCTTTCGAAGATCGCCTTTCGGGTTTTTAACTATCTGCCCAATAGCCAAGTACCTACCCAGGCAGGGTACTTGGCTATTGCGAAAAAGAATAAGGTACTTTGACTCAAAAACCAAGAGTCGGAAAAGTGGAGTTTCGTTAAAATTTCTTAATGGCTTGGTGGTTTTGCGTAAGGTACCTTCCTTTATGAGGCAGAGAAAAAACCACGAAACCAACGGCAGCATGAAAAAGCATTGGATGATGATCGGACTAGGCCTGGGAAGCCTGTACGCCACGGCCCAGGAGGTACCTCCATCAGAAAAAGTACCCCTACCAAACCAGGAATATACCTGTAAGGAGGTCCATATTAACACAAGTACCCACCAAACAACTTTGCTGGGAAACGTCGATTTTAAAACCGACTTCTTGGAAATCAAGAACGCCGATACGCTCATTTATGACCAAAAGACTCACGGAATCGTGGCGCTTGGATTGAAGCAATTCAGCTTTTCGGGCGCAGTGTACTTAGCCAAGGATGCTACGCACCAACGGCTACGCTACAAACTTGGCGATACCACCGCGTATCTGGATTAGTCCGCTGAGGTAAGGGACAAGTTCGGGCCTGTGCTTTTCAAATCTTCGTAATCCTGAAACGATGAACACCTTGTATTTTCAGTACCGAAAGAAAGTAGCCATCACGATGCTGATTATGATCGTGTCCTATTTTTTTACCTGCTACTACGATACCAAATGGAACCTACCAATAGTACTTTGGGCTTTACTATGTTTTTTTGGCGATACTTTTAGTAACCGTATTACGTGCTTCTTTATCCTGGCGAGCTGGGCTAGCCTTTGGCCTCTGGTCATTTGGTACGATAGAAAAATCAAGTGGTTTTTCCTGGCGGCTACGGTGATGCTTTGGTGGGAAATAATACGAGCTCTACCATTTAATTTACAACGGCCGCTCGATCACCATACGCTGTGGTTTTGGGTACCTGGCAACATTTTCGCGGCATCCTTTGCGTACTTGTTCTACCTCTATTTTATTGTAAAAGCCCCAAAGTGGATCTCTGAAAGTACCCCCGAGTAGCCTGTGCAAGTACCCCCTACTCCCCCGCCATCGTTTCGAAGTACTTCTTGACCTTCAGGGCGCGGTCCTGGCCTACGACTTCGGCCAGCTGCTCGGGGGTACTTTCGCGGATGGCGCGCAGCGAGCGGAAGTGCTTCAGGAGCTTGGCGGCGGTTTTCTTGCCAATACCCTCCACGTTTTCGAGCTCGCTCACGAGGCTGGTGCGGCTGCGCTTGTCGCGGTGGTAGGTAATGGCGAAGCGGTGGGCTTCGTCGCGGATTTGCTGAATGAGCTTCAGCGACTCGGATTTTTTGTCGATGTAGAGCGGCAGGGTATCTTCCGGAAAGTAGATCTCCTCCAGCCGCTTGGCAATGCCGATGATGGGTACCTGGCCGTAGAGCCCCAGCTCTTTCAGGGCCTCACACGAGGAGCTGAGCTGCCCCTTGCCGCCGTCGATCACGATGAGGTCGGGCAGGGCGTCGCCCTCGGTAAGTACCCGGCTGTAGCGGCGGCCTACTACCTCCTTCATGCTGGCGAAGTCGTTGGCTCCCACCACGGTTTTGATGGTGAAGTGGCGGTAGTCCTTTTTAGATGGCCTGCCCTCCTTGAAACACACCATGGCCGCCACGGGGTTGGTACCCTGGATATTAGAGTTATCAAAGCACTCGATGTGCCGGGGTAGGGCCTTAAGTTGCAGGTCGGTTTTGAGCTTAATCAATACCCGGTCTTTGCGGCTGGCGTTGGCGGTATTTTCCAGGGCTTTGCGCTCGGCTTTTTCGTGCCGGAAGTACATGACATTTTTCATCGACATATCCAGCAGCTTTTTCTTATCACCAATCTGCGGGATCGTCACCTCCATTTTCAGCTCCAGGTTAGGCTTAATGTTGGAAATCAATTCCTTGGATTCGCCGCCGTAGGTAGCGCGCATTTCCACCAGCAGCATGGCCAGCAGCTCTTCGTCGCTTTCGTCCAGCTTTTTCTTGATGTCAAAAGTCTGGGTTGCCACTACGTAGCCGTTGGTCACTTTCATGTAGTTGAGGTAGGCGGCCTCCTCATCCGACACGATGGTAAGTACGTCCACATCGCCCACGCGCGGGCTCACCACCGTGGCCTTGTTCTGGAAGTTATCCAGCAGCTCGAGCTTGCCCTTCCACTGGTGGGCTTCTTCAAAAGCCATGCGCTCGGCAGCTTCCAGCATTTTCTTTTTAAAGTACCCCTGCGGCAGCGATAGGTTTCCCTTCAGGATATGATGTACCTGCTCGATCTCGGCATTGTAGTCTTCCTCCGCTACGCGGGCCTCGCAGGGGCCTTTGCAGTTGCCAATATGAAACTCCAGGCACACCTTATACTTGCCTGAGGCTACGTTTTCTTCCGACAGGTTGAGGTGGCACGACCGGATCGTGTACAGCGCCCGGAACATGTCCAGCAGGGCGTACATGGCGCGCAGGTTGGCAAAAGGCCCATAGTAGGTACCTACCTTGCGGTCGACGCGCCGGGTGGTGATCACGCGCGGAAAGCGCTCAAACGTAATGCAGATGAAGGGGTAGGTTTTGTCGTCGCGCAGGAGGATATTAAAGCGCGGCTGAAAGCGCTTGATGAGCTGGTTTTCCAACAGCAGGGCGTCCCACTCGGTAGGTACGATGGTAAACTCCAGGCGGCGAATCTGGCTCACCAGCCGCTTGGTCTTGCGGTCGTGCTGGTTGGACTTCACAAAGTAGCTCCCTACCCGGTTGCGGAGGTCTTTGGCCTTGCCCACGTAAATGACTTCGTCGTGCTCGTCGAAGTAGCGGTACACGCCCGGCTCGTGGGGTACTTTGGAAAGCTCTAATTTAGAATCGAAAGAATTGGCCATGCGCCCTGGTCTGATCGTTGCTTAGTAGGTGTCAATCGGTTTATAAAAACAACCGTACCCGCCGAAAAGTTGCCGACGGATACAGCCCAAAAAGCGGTACTGCTCGCCAGGGGCGAGAGGCAGTACCGCCAAAAAAAGTCGGCTATTTTCGCTAGAAAAGTACCCCTTCGTCGTCCGATACCGAAGGAGGAATGTAGGTATCGGTGCTATCGGTATAGGTACCTCCGCAGTCGAGGTAGTAGTTGGGCGGCTTTACAAATGGCCCCTTACGGTACTGCACCAGCGTGGGGTCGGCGTAGACCTTCTGCATGTACAGGCCCCAGGCGGGCAGCGCCATGCGGCCCCCTTGCCCCAGTGCCAGGGTACGGAAGTGGATCTGCATGTCTTCCCCGCCTACCCACACGCCCGACACCAGGCTGTGGGTCATGCCCATAAACCAGCCGTCGGAGTAGTTGGAGGTCGTTCCGGTTTTGGCGGCAATCTCATTGCCGTCGGTGAGGCCGTAGGAGCGCAGCCGCACGGAGGTACCTCCCGGATCTTCCACCGAGCCCTTGAGCAGGTATAGCATGTTGTAGGCCATGTTGGCGCTGATTTCCTGGTTGGCTTTGGGGTAAAAATCCTGCAATAGGTTTCCGTATCGATCCTCGATGCGCAGCACGGTCATGGGCTCGGTACGGTGGCCGCCGTTCACGAAGGCACAGTAGGCTCCCACCATTTCGTACACCGTGACGGAGCTAATGCCCAGGCAAAGAGAAGGTTTGGCATCGAGCGGACTGGTGATCCCCAGCTTGCGCGCGTAGTCCACTACCGTTTTGGGACGTACCTGCTTCATGATGTAGGCACTCACCGAGTTCACGGATTTACCAATGGCCTGCCGCAGGGTCAGGGCCTGGTAGGAGTACTTGCCGGTGGAGTTTTTGGGCGTCCAGCCACCAGGTACCCCGTCGGCCAGCGTAAAGGTCACGGGCCGGTCCACCACGCGGTCGCAGGCGGTAAGGAAATTCTTATCCAGCGCCGACAGGTACACGAAGGGCTTAAAGGTAGAGCCGGGCTGGCGGCGGGCCTGCCGTACCTGGTCGTACTTGAAGTACCTGAAGTTATTCCCGCCTACCCAGGCTTTTACGTGGCCGTTGCGCGGGTCCATGGACATAAGCCCCGTGCGCAGGTACCTTTTGTAGTAGGCAATGGAGTCGAGCGGGCTCATGGTCACTTCTTTTTCTCCGTCCCAGGTAAATACCTTCATCTTGTGGGGAGTCCGCATGATCTTCCAGGCGGCGTCTTCGCCCAGCTCGTTTTTCAATCCAATAAACCGGGCCGAGCGGCGGGCGGCTTTTTCGATAAAGCCTTTGATTTCTTTTCCGTCGTCGTCGATCCAGGGGTTGCGGCCTTTCCAGTGCTCGTCGAAGAGCTTCTGCTGGTTTTTCATATTCTCGGTCACGGCCTCTTCGGCGTAGCGCTGCATCCGGGAATCAATGGTGGTATAGATCCGCAGCCCGCTGGTGTACAGGTCGTAGGAAGTACCATTGTCGGCGTTGTACTGTTCTACCCAGTTTTTCAGGATGCTTTTCATCGACTCCCGGAAGTAGGGGGCCGGGCCGGTATTGTGGCTCTCGATGGTAAACTTCAGGTCCAGCGGCTTTTGCTTGTAGGTTTCGTACTGCTCCTGGGTCAGAAAGTCGTACTTCACCATCTGGGTTAGTACGGTGTTGCGGCGTACCAGGGCGCGGTCCGGAAAGCGCAGCGGGTTCCAGAAGGTCGGGTTTTGGAGCATCCCTACGAGCAGCGCCGCTTCGTGGGCGTCGAGGTTCCAGGCTTCTTTATTAAAGTAGGTTTTGGCTGCTACTTTTACCCCGTAGGTATTATTGCCGAAGGAGTTGGTGTTGAGGTACATCATCAGGATTTCCCGCTTGGTGTACTTCCGCTCCAGAATTACCGACAAGATCCACTCTTTGGTTTTGGCAATGACGGTACGGACAAAGGGTACGTGCCCCAGCAGCCCCCGGTACTTTTCGGTACGGGTTTCAAAGAGGTTTTTGGCGGTTTGCTGCGTGAGGGTACTTCCACCACCGGAGCTTGAGCGCCCCGTAGCCACTCCGCGCACGGCCCGCGCCAGGCTGCGGGGATCAATGCCCGAATGCTTCACAAAACGGGCGTCTTCCGTGGCCAGCAGCGCCTCGATGAGCCGCGGCGATACTTGGTCAAACTCAATGAGCGCACGGTTTTCGATGATGTACTTCCCGAGCGACTTACCGTCTTCCGAGATCAGCTCCGAAGCTAGTTCCCACTTGGGATTTTCGAGCGTTTTGAGGTCAGGCATGCCGCCAAACAACCACAATAGATTGATGCTTACCGCAAAAATATAAAATATAATAAGACCTAAGCCGACGGCCGCATAACGCCAAATGTTGATGATAGTACGGCGGTATTTTCCCGGCTGTAATTCAATCATGTGCTTTTTTATAATGAGTTAATAATGGAGGGTTACGAAGGTACTTTCGAAAACCGGTACTACTCCTTTTTTTCGAAAAGAACGCCGATGATCCGGGGATCATTCCGGCAAAGATAACATTTCAATACTTACGCCGCGCAGCCGCTTGTCCGCTGATCTCGAGCATTTCCTGCACCCGGGGCAGCAAAGGGCTGCTTGGATACAGGCGAATGAACTCATTAATGGCCCCCAGGTAGGCATCCCGCCCCCGTACTTTACCCACCAAAAAGATACGCAGCAGGGCAAACTTATCTTCCAGCGCGTGGCCGTGAAACTGCGCCACGGCATTTTCCACCTGTTCAAGGGCTTCGGTGTAGTTGCCCCGGGTATAGAGGGCATAAACGGCATCGTAGCGTTTAGCGGGTGAGCCCGCCGCGGTCGTTCCGGCCAGGCCGTTGTCGTCAGGCGTTTGGTTGAGCAAGCGCGCGTAGAGGGAATTGGGGTACTCCGTCAGCAATTTTTCTTTCCACAAAGGGCGGTTCTTGTCCTGTTCGTCCAGGGAGAGGTAGATCAGGTAGTAGACCTCTTCGCGGAAGGTAGTGGAGGGGTACTCTTTTAGCAAGCGGGTAAAGGAAGCGACCGCCTTCTGGGGTTCCTCCAGGTCAAACCGGTAGATTTTACCCAGGCGGTAGAGGGCTTCTTCTTTTCGTTTCTGGGAAGCCGCCAGGGCCTCGGCGGTGAGCGGTATGGCCCGGCGGAGCTCGTCGCGGCGCGCCTGCCACTCCTCCGAGCCTTTGGTCATGGTCGTGGCGGCGTCGGCATTCTGGGCCGGTTGCTCCAGGCCCGCCAGCGGCATCGACTGGTTGGGGGTAGAAAGCGTACGGTTGTCGCGGGTGGAGCGGCGCCAGTCGTCTTCCAGCTTGCGGTTGCCCCACACGCGCCGAAACTCCGCGCGCCCCTGGATAATCAGCTGCGGATCGTAAAGCTCGAACCGGCGCTCGTTGCCCGCCAGCGGAAGGCTGCCCGGTTTATTGGCCGCGGCCAGCGACACCGCCAGCGCTTCCTGCGCTTTCTTGAGCAGTTGTTTTTTCTCTTCCTCTTCGGCTTCGATCACCGTGTCGAGCTTGCGCTCCAGGGCGGCGGGGTTCATTTGGGCAAGTACCTGTAGGCTATCTTCGGTCCGGACGATCGTCATTTGGGCCACAAATTCATCCAAAGCCTTTTTTCGGTCCGCTACCTGGCGGTAGGCTTCGGCTTCGCGGGGCAGTACCACCAGCGCGCTATCGTAGTAAGCTTTGGCGGCTTCGTAGTTTTCGAGTTGGTCGTAGTGAATCCGGGCTAGCTCAAGGTAGGTGTAGGGAATCTGGCTGGTGTTGGTCCCGGCCACCTGAACGGATTTTTGCAAGTACCCAATCGCCTCCGGAAAGCGGCCGCGCCGCTCGGCCAGAAGCCCCATGGTGTAATAAATACGGTCACGGAGGTCCTCGTTTTTACGATCCCGCAGCATCCGGTCAAAGCCTACGGAAGTCAGGTCGGCCTTGGGGTTGATCAGTACCTGGTTTTGCAATGAATTCATGGAAGCAAAAAACGACAGGTCGTACAGAGGCCGGTTTTTGGACACGGCTTTGTAGTGCTGGTTGGCCAGTGCGTACTGCCCGATCCGGTCGTAAAGCTGCCCGGCCGCGTAGTGCAGCCGCGCTTTCTCGGGCGATTTCTTGAGCAGAGGAAAGGTTTGTTCCAGAATCGCCACGGAGGTGAGGTACTCTCCCTCCTGCTGGTGCACGTAAGCTTTGGTCAGGTAAAAGTCCCGCGTGGCGGCTTTGGTCAAGGGCTGCTGGCGCAGGTACTCGGCCACGTTGAGGGCATTGGCGTAGTCGTCGCGCTCTGCGTAGGCGCGCATGAGCCAGGTCAGGGCCTCGTTTTTATCGTTTTCGTCGCGCCCGCTGGCAAAGACGTACCGCAGCGCTTCCACGCCATCTTCCCACTGCCCCAGGTACAAGCGCGACCGGCCCAGGAGTGTGTAGCTATTGTCCAGCCATTTGCTGTTTTGGTGCTTTTCGGCTACGATGGACGCCTTCTTGATGGCATCTTCCAGCTGAGGCTTAACGCCCTGGTAAAGTACCGAGTCCATGGGCAGTAGGAGCGGCAGCAGCTGATTGTAGTCGTCCCGGTAGGCTTTTTGCACCGTCATTTCGGCGTTGCGGAGGTCGGTACGGGCAATGTAGTAAGCGTTGTACCGGGCCGTAAGGTTATGAAAGGCCACCGGGCCCGGGCGGTTACTGTACTGCGAGCAACCCGCCAGCAGGGCCGTCAGGGTACTTAGTAAAGCCAGGCAGGCCAAAAGTCGGGAAGAGATGGATCTGAAAAAGCCTATCACAAACGGGTAGTAGCTGGTAAAAATGGATGGTATTCCGACTTCCCTAAAACGCCGGAATGAACAATTACGTATCGAAGATAATGCCATTTCCGAAAATTGAAGCAACTTTACTTTTAAATTAGCAACGTACCCCGCATGACGACCCCCAAAAAGGACGATTGGGACGACGCCCGCCGCCGCACCAACAACTACGCCAAGTACTCTGCCCTGGCCTTTCAGATGCTGGGGACGATCCTGGTTTTTACCTATGGTGGCTATAAATTGGACGAATGGCAACAAAACCAGGTACCCATCTGGACCCTGATCCTGTCGTTGGGCTCCATTGCCGCTTCGCTCTATTTGTTCATTCGTAACATGCCTAAATACTAACCGATCCGGTTATGATCAGAAGCATCCTGGCTACGCTAGTCATCGGAATTGTATTTTTTCTAGCCCAACGGACCCAGCAGGACGCCTGGCTTCACCCGTCGGTCTGGTACATGCTGGCCTTTTACCTGGGCGTTTCTTTTCTCATTCATCGGCTCATGGAATACGGTTTTCGCAACACACGCGAGAAATTCGTTCCCTTTTATCTTTCTACCATCGTGGCGCGCCTGTTGTTGTGCGTCATTTTTGTGGGCGTTTTTTTCTACCGCGGGGTTACAGACCCGCTCCTTTTCATTCTTAACTTTTTTGCACTCTATTTATTTTACACTTGTTTTGAAATCTATGGTTTGTATCGTAACTTGCGCCGCGATTCATAACGCCTAGTCTTACAAGCTTTTATGTTTAGTTCTATCCGCCGAATACTATCCGTTGCCCTGGCCGCAACCATATTCATTTCCAGCTCCTTAGTGGCTCAGCACGACGAAGGCGCTCACGGTAAAAAAGGGGTTGAGGGAGAAATCAACCAGAAAGAACATGCTATTGATCAAAATCTGAAAGAGAACGAAGAGGAGTTCAACATTGGCCAGATGATCATGCACCACATTTCTGACTCGCACGAGTGGGAATTTGCGCACGGCATGGTACTTCCGCTGCCCGTGATCCTGTACTCCGCCGACCGCGGCCTGGAAGTATTTTCTTCCAGCAACTTCCACAACGAGCACCACGAATACAACGGCTACCACCTGGTTCACGGTGATTCCGAGCAGATTGTACCTGTCGATGAGTCGCGCACGGTATATGACTTTTCCATTACCAAAAACGTAGCCTCCATGCTGCTGAGCGCGGTGATTCTGGTGCTGATCTTCGGCTCGGTAGCCAAAGCCTACAACAACCGCAAAGGCAAGGCCCCCAAAGGTTTTCAATCGGCCATGGAGGTGATCATTCTTTTCATTCGGGACGAAGTAGTAAAGCCTAACATCGGCCCCGCCTACGAAAAGTACCTCCCCTACATGCTGACGCTCTTCTTCTTTATATTGGTCAATAACCTGCTGGGACTGCTTCCCGGCGCCGCCAACGTAACGGGCAATATCGCCGTCACCATGACGCTGGCCGTGCTGACGTTCATCATCGTGCACCTCAACGCCAACAAGCATTACTACCTGCACCTTTTCAAGCCTACGGGGGTACCGGTAGCGCTGCTGCCCATCATGATCCCCGTCGAGATCGTGGGGGTATTCATGAAGCCTTTTTCGCTGATGGTCCGGCTTTTTGCCAACATGACCGCCGGGCACATTATCTTGCTTAGCCTTTTCGGTTTGATTTTCATATTCAAGAGCCTGGCCATTGCGCCGGTTATCTCGCTCTTTGCCCTGTTCATGAACGCCATCGAAATCATGGTAGCCTTTATTCAGGCTTTCATTTTCACGCTGCTTTCGTCCATGTACATCGGAAGTGCCATTGAAGATAACCACGAGCCCGACCACGGCCATTGATCCTTTTTGCAATCTTTTGTTTTCTTTTTAATTCTATATCTCTTAAACAAACACAATTATGTTGCTTCAAATGTTGCTTCAAGCTGCTGAACAGAGTGGCGCAGGTCTAGCTGTATTGGGTGCCGGTATCGGTGCTGGCTTGGCGGCTATCGGTGCCGGTCTGGGTATCGGACGTATCGGTGGTAGCGCCATGGAAGGTATCGCCCGTCAGCCGGAAGCGGCCGGTCGTATCCAAACGGCCATGCTGATCATCGCGGCCCTTATCGAAGCCGTGGCCCTTTTTGCAGCCGTTATCTGTCTGCTTATTTCTTTCAAGCTGTAATTAATCAGCAGCGTACGCCTGAGCTTCCGTTGCATTAGGCAAGGAAGTGGCAAAAAAATGTTTTCCGTAGGAGCACTAGGCTCCTACGGATTTTCAAAAGATTGAATTTACAAGTACCTAGTTTCTCCAGGTACCCCGACCCATCAGGTACTTGGCAAGACTACTGAACGATATTTTCTTTTTACATTCATTCCTTTTTATTCTATAAACAATGGCTCTATTAACTCCTGCCCTAGGACTACTCTTCTGGATGCTGGTGGTATTTTTGCTGCTGGTGTTCATCCTACGTACCTACGCCTGGAAACCCATCATTGGTGGGCTGAAAGAGCGTGAGCACGAAATCCAAAGCGCCCTGGACCTGGCCGAGCGTACCCGCTCCGAAATGGCGAAACTCCAGGCCGATAACGAAAAACTACTGGCCGAAGCCAACGCCGCCCGCGACCGCATCATTCGCGAAGCCCGGGATGCGTCCGATCGGATGATTGCCGAAGCCAAAGAAAAAGCGACCCTGGAAGGTCAGAAAGTGATTGAAAGCGCCCGCAAGGCCATTCAGGACGAGCAATATGCCGCCGTGAGCAAGATGAAAGTTGAGGTAGCCAAGCTGTCGCTGGAAATTGCCGAGCAGGTACTGCGCCGGGAACTCAGCGACAAAGCCTCGCAGGAAAAGCTCATCGCCGAGCTGGCGAGTTCCGCGCGTTTGAACTAAGTTTTTTAAGCTGAAAGGTACCTTTTGGAGGTACTTTTCTCATCAAGAAGACACAATTA
This sequence comes from Rhabdobacter roseus, assembly GCF_014202275.1. Lineage (GTDB taxonomy): Bacteria > Bacteroidota > Bacteroidia > Cytophagales > Spirosomataceae > Rhabdobacter > Rhabdobacter roseus. Next base: position 191,944 of record NZ_JACHGF010000007.1, read on the forward strand.
TGTCCGTAAGTTCCGTTGCCGCTCGCTACGCCAAGTCGTTGATCGAACTGGCCAAAGAAAAAAACGTCGTCGATATCGTCTATGACGACATGCTGCTCTTTAAAGATACGGCTTCCAAAAACCGGGGCCTGATGCTCGCCCTGGGTAGTCCGGTGGTGAGGCACGAAAAGAAGCTGGGAATTTTGAAGGCCCTGTTTTCAGAAAGGGTACATCCCGTTTCGTACACCATCTTCACGATCATTACCAAAAAGAACCGGGAAGCCATCCTGGACGCCATTGCGGAAGAATACATTACGATATACAACAGCTACCGGGGCATTCAAAAAGCGACCATTACATCAAGTACCCCGCTCACCGACGCCCTGCGTAAGCAATTTAGTGACATGGTGGCCGAGGCTACGGGCAAGACCGTCGAACTGGAAGAGAAGGTAGATGACCGGCTCATCGGAGGGTACATTTTGCGCGTCGGTGACCGCCAGATTGACGCCTCCCTACGGAGCCGTCTTAACGAGCTTCGCCTGGAGTTTGCTCCCTAAGATTTTACTTTTTATCTGTATAATTTGGAAAGACCCGGTAGCTTTGCGGCCGGGTCTTTTTATGTTAAAAGTACCCCAGCGAAGCGGCCCCCGCGTGGTTGTACAGGCCAAAAAATGTGTGATTCCGCTGAAATCGGAGGTAGGCATGGCCCGACTCCGGGCTATATACGTGGGATTCTTCCGGAATCTTGAAATACCGGCATAAGGTACTTCATACATCCACTGGTGTTCCCGTAAGTACCTAAGTGCTGCGAAATTTTTATTTTCACTCCCCTTCGGGAGGAAAACAGCTGGTACTTTACACGCTGATTCAAGCAACGCTAGCTACAAATGCTCGATGTACTTTTGCCCGCCCAGCAGGCGCATCTGCCGGGAAATTTTTCCGGCCCGGCCGCTTACGTAGGAAGAAGGATTCTTGATTGAAAAACGAATGGGATTGGGTAGTACCGCCGCAATGCGGGCGGCTTCGGCCCGACTCAAATTCTTGGCCGACTTGCCGTAAAATCGTTGCGCCGCGGCTTCCACCCCAAAGGTCATTTTACCCGTTTCGGCTACGTTTAGGTATACCTCCAGAATGCGCTTCTTGCCCCAGATCAACTCGATCAATACCGTAAAGTACGCTTCCAGGCCCTTGCGTATGAAGCTCCGGCCGTGCCACAAAAATACGTTTTTGGCCACCTGCTGCGAAATGGTACTGGCCCCGCGCGGCCGGGCGCGCTTCTCGGTCATGGCGTCGTAGATTTCGTCGAAGTCAAAGCCCCAGTGCGTCGGAAAGTTCTGGTCTTCGGAGGCTACTACGGCCAGAGCGGCTTCCCGTGAGATGTTTTCGTAGGGCTCCCAGTCATAATGAATTTTTGTGGCCTCGCCCGCCCGGCTCGCTTCGAGCTTCCGAACGGCCATCAGGGGTGTAAACCAAACCGGAACTACCTTCAAAACCGCCACCCACCCCACCGAAAGCAGGACGAAGTAAAGTACCAATTTAAAGAAAAAAGCAAAGAAAACGCGAAGCATATACGTGACCCAGGTTAGCGGACTATCTTTCGGGTACGAAGGTCGGAAATCTGTCGTTAATATCTAGTCGTCCCAACGGACGATCAGACCAAAATGACTATCATTACCCATTCACACGGGCTGTTATGAACGAAGATTTCCTAAGTTTTGTGTGGCGCTATCAGTACTTTGATACCACGCAGCTCCTGACCGAAGCGGGCGAGGCCCTTCAGGTACTTCGGGTAGGCTTCCCCAATACCCACGCCGGCCCCGATTTTTCGGAGGCGCGCGTTGTGGTGAACGGCACCGAATGGGCGGGCTGCGTGGAGATACACGTGCGGTCGTCGGATTGGGAGCAACACCGCCACACCACCGACGCCGCCTACGAGAGCGTAGTGCTGCACGTCGTCTGGGAAGACGACCGCCCCGTGCGCCGTGCCGACGGTACCTTGCTGCCTACCCTCGTCCTGCGCCAGCGGGTACCCCCTGCGGTGCGCGAAAGGTACTTACAACTCTTGGAAAATGAAGATTTCATCCCGTGTGCGCCGCAGTTTGCCCAGGTTGCCGACTTGCCCAAACTAGCCATGCTGGACCGCGTGCTGCTGGAGCGGCTGGACCAAAAAGCGGATCTGGTGCGGGCACTGTACGAGCAAAACCAGCGCGATTGGGAAGAAACAGCCTACCAGTGGCTGGCGCAGCACTTTGGCTTCAAACTCAATGCTCCGGCCTTTTTGCGCCTGGCTCAGCAGGTACCTTTGAAGGTACTTCAAAAGCACCGCGACCAGCCCCTCCAGCTCGAAGCGTTGCTATTTGGGACCGCTGGCCTCCTGCCCAGCACCTCCGAGGAGCCCTACGTGCAGGCGCTGGGGCGCGAGTACCGCTTCCTAGCGGCCAAGTACCAGTTGCTGGACAAAAAAATGGGTAGTCACGAATGGAAATTTCTAAGGCTGCGCCCGGCGGGTTTCCCCACGGTACGCCTGGCGCAGCTGGCAAGTTTGCTCCAGCGGCAGGTAGGCATTTTCGGGACGCTCACGAGCCCGGAACACGTGGACGAGCTGCGGACTTTTTTTCGTCTGCACCAGTCCGACTACTGGCGGGGCCACTACCAGTTTGGCAAACCGGCCAAGGGCCAGGTACCTACGCTGGGCAAAGACGCCGCCGACCTGCTGATCATCAATGCCGCGGTGCCACTGCTGGTGGCTTACGCCCGGCAACGAGGTACCTCCGCCCTGCTAGACCGGGCTGTGCGCTGGCTGGAACAGCTCCCGGCCGAGGATAATCAGCTCATTCGGCAGTGGGGTACTTTGGGAATGCGGGTCAAGACGGCCTTTGATTCACAGGCGCTGCTGGCTTGGCACCGGGCTTACTGCACGCCGAAGCGCTGCCTGGATTGTACGGTGGGGGCTACCCTGCTACGACCGGCTACGTCCGGCCGATGAGGTTTACGCCCGAAAGCAGGAAGACGGTCCCGACCAAAAAAGGTACCAGCGACTCCCACTTGCTGACGTCCAGGCCCAACACGGGTTTGTCGGAGAGGAAAGCTACGCAGGCAAAAAGTACCACCACGATCCCGAGGATGGTTAGGAGGGCGGCAAAAAAACGCTTGAAGCGGGTATTATCCATAGATTAGGGGTAGTTGTATTACATTCGATGTTTAGTTTTTATCAGGCTTCTTTGCGCGCACGTACTACCTCCAGGCCCAGCTTTTTTCCTTCTTCCACCATAAACGCGTAGGCTTTTTCCAGCTCGTTGGGGATGGTACCTTCCAGAATGGCCTCCCGTATGGCTTCTTTAATAAGCCCTACTTCGCGGGAAGGCTTCAGGGCAAAAACTTCCATGATGAGCTCGCCCGTAATGACAGGCTGAAAGCTACGGAGTTTGTCGCGTGCTTCCAGGTCCTGCAAACGCTGCTCCACCAGGTCAAAATTACGAAGATAACGCCGTACTTTATCGGGATTTTTGGAGGTAATATCCGCGCGGCAGAGCGTCATGAGGGCTTCCAGGTCTTCGCCAGCCTCCACCAGGAGCCGCCGCATGGCCGAATCCGTGATTTCTTCTTTGGAAAGTACAATGGGCCGCAGGTGCAGACGCACCAGTTTTTTCACAAACCGCATCTTTTCGTTGAGGGGTAGTTTCATGCGGCGAAAGAGCTGAGGCACCATCCGGGCGCCTACTTCTTCGTGGTTGTGGAAAGTCCAACCTACTTTTTTATCGAAGCGCTTGGTAGCGGGCTTGGCGATGTCGTGCAGAATGGCCGCCCAGCGCAGCCAGAGGTCGTCGGAATGCTCGGCGACATTATCAAGTACCTGGAGCGTATGGTAGAAGTTATCCTTATGTCCTTTGCCTTCGATATTCTCCACCCCTTGTAAGGCAATCATTTCCGGAAAAATGAGGGGCAGCAGCCCGGCGTGGTACAGCAGCTTGAAGCCGTAGGAGGGCTTGGGCGACAGGATTATTTTGTTAAGTTCGTCGGAAATGCGCTCCTGCGACACGATTTCGATCCGGTCTTTCATCTGCACGACTCCCTCGAAGGTACCCGGCTCGATGTCGAAATTGAGCTGCGACGCAAACCGGATGGCGCGCATCATTCGCAGGGGATCGTCCGAGAAAGTGAGGCTGGGCTCCAGGGGCGTGCGCAGGCTTTTCAGGCGCAGGTCACGCAGGCCACCAAACGGGTCGATGAGCTCGCCGTAGTCGGCGCGATTCAGGCTCACGCCCAGGGCATTGATGGTAAAATCGCGCCGGTTTTGGTCATCTTGTAAAGTACCATCTTCCACGCTAGGTTTGCGTGAGTCGGACCGGTAGGATTCGCGCCGGGCGCCCACAAACTCCACGTCCAGGTCCTGATAACGCACCTGGGCCGTACCAAAATTCTTGTAAACGGCCACGTGTACGTCCGGTCCCAGCGCCAGTGCCACGCGCTCGGCAAGCTCGATGCCACTGCCCACGCACACGATGTCAATGTCTTTACTAGGTCTTTTAAGTAGTAAGTCACGCACAAAACCCCCAATGACGTAGGCCGCTACGCCCAGTTCGTCGGCCGCTTTGGCCACGAGTCCGAACACCGGAAAAGGTTGCAATTGATCAGCTAAATTCATGCGGCAAAGGTACGGGTTTGCGCCGGAAAAAAGAGAGCTCACGAAAAGGTACTTTCAGAAGCTCCTGGGCTTTGTACGACCTTGCTCCATCGTGAGGCTGTCCAGGCAAAAGACCAGGTAAAGTACCTTGCCGCGGATCAGTCGAGCCTGCACAAATTCGGCTTAAATTTATCCTAGTTGATAATCAACTCCTTACGCATTCATAAAGTACCTCTACCAGTAAAGCAAGGTACCTGATTTCGTGCAGCGATCCGGTGTCGCAATTGGCCCCATAGTTTGTCGGAATTACCCAATCTGCCAATCAAATAGGGTTGGTACCTTTGTCTTGTTCCTTACCAGAACGCTTCGAAAATCAATAAATCCCCAACCTTAAACCAACTGTAAACAGCATGAAAAAGGCAAAAATAATTTACTGGTCGGCTACTACGTTTATCTTCCTGTTTGAAGGCGTTATGCCTGCACTGACTTCCCATACCGAGCTAGCCGCCGAAGGTACCCGGCACCTGGGCTTTCCGGATTACTTCCGGATTGAACTGACCGTTTTCAAGATACTTGGGGCGATTGCGCTGATCCTGCCGATGGTACCGGCCCGCTTCAAGGAATGGGCCTATGTGGGTTTTGGCATCAACATGATTTCGGCTTTCATTGGTCACTGGGTAGTAGACGGCCTGAACGCCGAAACGTTCTTCCCGCTGGTTATTTTTGGGATTCTGGCTTTGTCGTATCACTACTACCACCGGCTCCGCAAGCAGGTACCTGGCCCCCAGGCTAGCTATGCGTTTTAGAAAGATAAAGGGTAAAGAATTTAGGTAAATCCTACAAGAAAAAGCAGCCCATGAAAGAGCTGCTTTGGGTAGTTTGAGTTGTTGAGGAGACCGAATGTTTGGACCAGGTACCTACTCGAAGCGCAGGTGCTTCACGGAAGCGCCCGACTCAGCCAGCTCGGTGAGGGCGTCAATGCCGATGTCCAGGTGTTTTTTTACGTACTGAGCGGTTACTTTTTTGTCGCTTTCTTCGGTCTTGACGCCTTCGGGTACCAGCGGGTTGTCAGACACCAGCAGCAACGCGCCGTGCGGAATGGAATTGGCAAAACCGACGATGAATATCGTAGCCGTTTCCATGTCGATGGCCATGGCCCGGATGTCACGCAGGTACTCTTTGAACTTCTCGTCATGCTCCCAGATGCGCCGGTTGGTGGTGTAGACGGTACCCGTCCAGTAGTCCATTTCGTGCTTGGCAATGCTGGCCGAAACCGTGCTTTGTAGCCGAAAAGAGGGCAACGCGGGAATTTCGGTAGGCATGTAGTCGTCGCTGGTACCTTCGCCCCGGATGGCCGCAATGGGCAGGATCAAGTCCCCCACTAAGGTTTTCTTCAGGCCGCCGCATTTTCCCAAAAACAGCACCGCTTTGGGTTCAATGGCCGACAGCAGATCCATTACCGTCGCCGCCATGGCGCTGCCCATCCCGAAGTTGATGATGGTAATGTTGTTGGCGGTGGCGGTTTGCATGGCCCGCCCGTTTCCTTTCACCTCCACCTCAAACCGCGCGGCAAACATGGTGACGTAGTTGACAAAATTGGTCAGCAAGATGTACTGTCCAAATTCTTCTAGGGGCGTGCCGGTGTAGCGGGGGAGCCAGTCTTGTACGATTTGTTCTTTGGTAGTCATATTTTCAAAAAAGAGATACGAATAAAAACAAGTTGCAGGAGCGGGCACTAGTGCGTACTTTCGAGCATGGAATCGCTCAACCTCCCTCCTTTTGCGCACAAAGTTAAGGAGCTCTACGGCAAACCTCACATTTACGATCTCATTCGTCGCAAATTTGTGGCCCTCACGCCCGAGGAGTGGGTGCGGCAGCATTTTATTCACCTGCTCATAAGCCACTACGGCTATCCGAAGGCGCTCTTTGCGGTGGAGACGGGGCTCTACTACAACAAGCTCGCCAAGCGCAGTGACATCATGGTACTTTCAACGGTGGGCGAGCCTTTTCTGCTGGTGGAATGCAAAGCCCCGCACATTGCCCTGAACGAAGGTACCCTGGCGCAGATTGGCCGGTATAACTTTACGCTGCGCCCGCAGTACCTGGCCGTGACCAACGGACACCAGCACTACTGCTTCACGGCCTCCTCCGACGGAATCAGGTACCTCGACGATTTTCCGGTTTTCCTTAGATAGCCAAAAACCTGCCAGGTACCCCCAGCAGGTTTTAGATCGTGGCACGGACGAGACGTCCGTCGTGATAGTAAGCAAGGAATCAAAAAGGTATCTCTTGCCGCAGTAGAGGGGTACTTGGTTCGAAGCTACCGGGTTAAGGTACCTTGGCGGCTTAAAAACGGACGGAACGTCCGTACCCACAACCTAGCTTACTTAGAAGCAACCAGCTTCACGTCGATGGTAAAATCGTCGTAGATCAGCTTGTCACCCAGGGTGTTGGCATCAAAAAACGACTTGGAGCGAAACTTCATGTCGTACTTGGAGCGGTCGACCACGATGGTTCCCGTTGCTTCGGCCCCGTTGGCGGTGGTTTTCACGGTTACCGGAAAAGTAGCGGGCTTGGTGATGCCTTTGATGGTCAGGTCACCGGTTACGTCGTATTGGCCCGCGCTTTTTGGCGTAGCTTTGGTCACCACAAACTTGGCGGTGGGGTGGCTTTCTACGCTGAAGAAATCATCTGATTTCAGGTGGCCCGCCAGCTTGCCGTTCATGTCTTTATCCGTTACATCTTGCACGGTGAGGCTCGTCATGTCCGCTACAAAAGAGCCGCCAATAAGCTTGGCACCGTCCAGCGTGAATGATCCTTCTTTCAGGTTGATGGTACCGTAGTGCTCGCCCGTTACTTTTTTACCATTCCACTTGAGGGTACTTTTAGCAGGGTCTACTTTAAAGGTGATGGCTTTAGCTTTTGTACCATCTTCGGCTACGACGACAGAAGTCAGCAGCATCACGGCCGCCATGGCGCCGGCAAGTTGTTTCAATAGTTTCATTGTTAATTGGAAATTAGATTGATAGATTAATTAGAAAAAATATAGCAAAAATAAATGCTCTATAGTAAAGAAAGTTTCCCGCCCTTAGGCCGAATCCCGCAGACGGTCTAGCAGCGAGCTTATCAGGTCAGCCTCCTCGGGAGTCAGGCTATGTAGGTTCTCCTCCCATTCAGAGATGACAGGATCCAGCTTCTTGAGCAGTTCCAGCCCCTGCTCAGTAATGACCACATCGACGGCGCGGCGGTCGTTCGGGCACTCGTTTCGTTCCAGCAGCCCTTTGCTGAGTAGTTTATCCACCAGTCGGGATGCGTTGGACGTTTTATCCAGCATTCGTTCCGCAATGGCATTGACCCGAATGGGCTTCGGATGCTGGCCGCGCAAAATGCGCAGCACGTTATACTGTTGCGTAGTAATGCTGTATTCCCGAAAAACATCCAGCTGTTTATACATCAACCAGTTACTTGTGTAAATGAGGTTGATGGCCATCCGATGGTAAGGATTCCGGAATTTTTTCTGTTTTATATCGGTTTCAATGGACATAGTCTCGATCCTTCTCCACAATATTAGTGTATTTACATTTAATGTACAAACATCTATTTTATTTTTTTGGTTCAGCGTTCGCACAAGTAGCGTGAGTTGCTCATGCGAATAGCACCCCGCCCAAGCAAATATACTTAATTTTGCTGCATCTACCTTTTATATAAATTCTTTTACTTCAATAGCTTGCAGCCAACCCATCCGGTCCAGCTTATGCTCAAACTTTCTCGTTCCCTGGTACTAGCATCTAATTCTCCCCGGCGTCAACAGCTCATGAAAGACGCCGGTTTTACGTTCCAGGTAGAGGTACGCCCTACGCCCGAAACCTATCCGGCCACGATGCCCCCGTCGGAAATTGCCAGGTACCTGGCGGTGCAAAAAGCCGAAGAATTTAGACGAAGCTCAGAGGAGCGCCTCCCGGAGGATCGCCTCCCGGAGGACCGCTTGGTACTTTGCGCCGACACGGTGGTTATCAGCCAGGATACCGTGCTGAACAAACCCGCCGGAGCCGCCGAGGCCCGCGCCATGCTGCGCCAACTCTCGGGCCGTACACACCAGGTAGTGACGGGCGTGGCCTTGCTGAACTACGATGAAATCCATAGCCTCACGGACGAAGCCCTGGTAACGTTTCGCCCGCTCCTGGAGGCAGAAATAGACTACTACCTGGATCACTACCAGCCCTATGACAAAGCCGGGGCCTACGGTATTCAGGAGTGGATTGGCATGGTAGGCGTCCAGCGCATCGAAGGTTCCTATTATACCATCATGGGGCTGCCTGTTCACCGGGTATACGATCTGCTCCGCCCGTATGCCTTCCCGCTTTAACCCCAGCCCTTGATGACCCCACTTCCTAAGGTTTGTTACGAAATATTTGTCCGCTCTTTCTGCGACTCCAACGGCGACCGCATCGGCGATCTGAACGGCATTACCTCCCGGCTGGACTACCTGCGCGAGCTGGGCATCGAGGCCCTCTGGCTCACGCCCGTGCACCCATCGCCCTCCTACCACAAGTACGACGTCCTCGATTACTACGCCATTGACCCCGAGTACGGTACCCTGGACGACTTCAAACGCTTGCTCCGGGAAGCCCACCAACGCGGCATACAGGTGTACCTGGACCTGATCATCAACCATACCAGTGTACTGCATCCGTGGTTTGAAGAGGCCCGCCAAAGCGCACAGAGCCCCTACCGCTCCTACTACTGGTGGATGAACCAGGAGCAAATCGACCGGCTGGGCGTGGCTGTACGCTCCCAAACCGCCGACTCCCGGGAGGTCTATCCCTGGCACGACAATGCGGATGACCCGGAAAAGTACTACGGTTTATTCTTCAAAGGAATGCCCGACCTGAACTACGACTCGGCGAATCTGCGAACGGAAATCCGCCAGATCATGGATTTTTGGCTCAATGAGATGGGAGTGGATGGCTTCCGGCTGGACGCTGCTCGCCATATTTATCCCGAATGGCTTAAAGAAAAGAACCACGCCTTCTGGGAGGAGTTTGGCCAGGTAGTGGAAAGTACCAGGAAAGGTACCTACACCGTGGGTGAAGTGTGGGCTCCGGCCCAGGAAGTGGCTCCCTACTTCAAGGGGCTCAAGGCTGCCTTTCACTTTGATCTTAGCTTCGAGATTCAACTACTCCTGCTCCGGGGGCGAGACAAAGGCCTGGTAGAAAAGCTGCTGACCGACTACACCATTTTTGAAGAGCACAACCGGGATTTTATCGACGCCACCATGCTCACCAACCACGACCAAAACCGCATTGGAAGCGTAGTGGGTGGGGATATTCGAAAAATGAAGCTGGCGGCCGCCCTCCTCCTGACGCTTCCCGGCCAGCCTTACCTCTACTATGGCGAAGAGATTGGGATGCTGGGCATGAAACCCGATCCGCGCATTCGGGAGCCCTTTCTCTGGACCGACGAGCGCGACGATCCCCAGCGGCCGCTCTGGATCAAGCCCCGGCATTCGCGCCGGGCCAACGTGCGCGCGCTGGCCCTCCAACAGCCCGATCCGGACTCGCTCTTCAACCATTACAAGCGGCTCATTGCGCTTCGCAAATCCCATCCGGCGCTGGGCCAGATCATCCGCCCCAACCTGGCCGCTTTTCCGCTCGATGATACCGAATGGCTGGCCTACTACCGCCCACACGACGAGCAGTCCGCCTGGGTACTTCATAACCTCTCGGGCCAAACCAAGTACCTGGCCCACGAGCAGATAGGGCTGGAAAAGCACCAGCTTCTCTTTGCTACCTACCCTACTACCCTGCTGCGGGACGCCCCTCTGGAGGTACCTCCGTACGGAAGTGTGGTCCTGGGCTACGCGCCACCCGCCGAATAACCTGAGCTGGGTCAGCGTTTGGAGTGGGGAGGTGTCATTGGGGAGGAGCAACAAAAAATGAATATCTTTGGCTTATCACAACCATTGCGCTAAACCCATGAAAACGATCCTTGTTCCTACCGACTTCTCCGACAACGCCCGCCACGCCCTCCGCTGGGCGGCTCATATCGCACGGGCGAGCCAGGCCGAAATCATTGTGCTGCACGTGAATGAAAAACCCGTTTTGGCGGCTCCCTCGCGGCGGTACAGTACTTCCAGCCAAACGCTCCGAAGCCTGATCACGGAGAATACCCCCGAAGAAATGGTTCCGGCGATTCAGGAAATAGCGGCCAACCCACTTTACCACAATCTGCGCCTGCGGACCGAGGTACTTTCCGGTGCGCTGGTAAAAGTGATTCAGGAATATACCGAAGAGCAGTCCGTGGACCTGATCGTGATGGGTACCCGCGGTGCCAGCGGCATGGAAGAACTGCTCATCGGCTCCAACACCGAAAAAGTAATCCGCTACGCGCCCTGCCCCGTACTGGCCGTTCCCAAAGGAGCGTTCACACTCCCTTTTAAGGCCGTGGTAGTACCTACTACCCTCCACGACAACCAAAAAGTAGTACTGCGGCGGTTGGCCGCGCTGCCCTCCGAGCTACTGGGAACGGCCCCGATCTACCTGCTTTACCTCAACGACCCCGCCGGGCTGGGCAGCGAAGAGCCGGTACAGGAGCGCGCGCAGGAGTTCCTGCTCGACAGCGGCCTGGATCGGGCCGAGCTCCGGATGCTGGGTACCTTGAGAGGCGACGAAGGCGATGCCATTCTTGAATTCGCTTCCCAGCACGAAGCCGGACTGATTGTGATGGGTACCCACCAGTTGCGGGGCCTCTCCCACATGATCTGGGGTAGTTTGACAGAAGACACCGCCAACCACTCCCCCATTCCGGTGCTGAGTATTCCCATTCGCTAACGAGCAGGTACCTTTGGTTAAAGTATTTTCTTTTTTCAAAGGTAGTTTTACAGGTACTTTTTTCTTTTACTACCTAATATGCAATTCATTTCTTTAACACAAACGCATTGTTTTATGAGGTTCTGGTTCCGTATTATGGCAATGGCCTCCGTAGTGCTCTTCCCTACCTTAGCCATGGCTCAGTCTACCTATCCTACCCTTGGACAAATAATCTACGAGGATGCTTCTCTGGAAAAACTCCTGCCCAAAGGTACTTCGCTGGAAGTACTGGCCTCGGGCTTCGACTGGTCGGAGGGGCCCGTATGGGTGAAAGAGGGAAAGTACCTGCTGTTCTCGGATGTACCCAAAAACACCATCTATAAATGGCAGGAGAAAGAAGGGCTGTCGGTATTCCTGACCCCTTCGGGCTACACCGGCCGGGGTACTTACAGCGACGAGCCCGGCAGCAACGGCCTTACCCTCGACAACCAGGGGCGGCTCATTGCCTGCGAGCACGGCGACCGGCGCATTACGGCCATGCCGCTGGACGTAGGTGGCAAGCTCACCCTGGCCGATCGCTACCAGGGCAAACGCTTCAACAGCCCCAACGACGTAGTACAGCACCCCACCAACGGCAGCTACTACTTCACGGACCCGCCCTACGGCCTGGCCAAAAAGGATAAAGACCCAACCCGTGAACTCCCCTACTTTGGTGTGTACCGCGTTACCCCAGAGGGCGAGGTAAGCCTGCTCATTCAGGACCTCACCCGCCCCAACGGCCTGGCGTTCTCGCCCGACGGCAAGATCCTCTACGTAGCCCAGTCCGACGCGAGCCGGGCCGTCTGGATGGTCTACCCGGTGCTGGAAAACGGCAACGTAGGCTCCGGCAAGCTGCTTTTCGACGCCACGCCAATGGTCAAAAAAGGATTGCCCGGCCTGCCCGACGGCTTCAAGGTAGACCAGGACGGCAGGCTGTGGGCCACTGGGCCGGGCGGCGTGCTGGTACTTAGCCCGGCAGGAAAGCTACTGGGCCGCATCGACACCGGACAGGCCACCGCCAACTGCGCCTGGGGCGACGACGGAAGTACCCTTTACATCACCGCCGACGGGTACCTGTGCCGGATCAAAACCACCACCCGAGGGGCGAACCTTAGATAAAAAACGCACTTTATTAGCTTTTTGCAAGAATCCCGATAAAATCCAATTTACTTTTTGATAAATGTTTCAATATCACGAACTTCGTGGCGAATTTGGTGTGAACAGGAAATTTTGAACGTGAGGAATGCTTGAGAATCGTCGTTTTGTTATTATTGGAGCTTTTTTAATGGTCGGCGTCGCCTACCTGATGCGTCTTTTTTATCTGCAAGTACTCGACGAAAGTTATTCCATCGAATCGTCCAGCAACTCCATCAAACGGATCGTGGAAGTACCCTTCCGAGGGCAAATCTACGATCGCTACGGGAATCTTATTGTGTACAATACGCCCGTCTATGACTTGCTCGTGACGCCTTACAAAGCTCGGATTCAGGATACACTTACCTTCTGCAACCTGCTGGGCATTGAGCGGCACGATTTTGACAGCCTCATGACCGCCGCCCGCTCCTACTCCCGCTTCAAGCCTTCGCTTTTTCTGCGGCAGCTTTCCAAAGAAGACTTTGCCCGCATCCAGGACATCATGGTAGATTATCCGGGCTTCGAGTTTGCCAAGAGCTCGCTCCGTACCTACTCCTCCCAAACGCTGGCTAATACGCTGGGCTACGTAAGTGAAATTTCCCGGGGCCAGCTCGAAAAGCAAGAATCGTACTACTACCGCCAGGGCGACTACGTAGGCCAGAACGGCATTGAGAAGTACTACGAAGAGCAGCTGCGGGGCAAACGGGGAATCAAGTTTATCATGCAAAACGTCAGTGGTGTCGCCAAGGGCTCCTGGAAAGACGGCGAGCTGGACACGCTGGCCGTGGCGGGGCAAAACCTGTATACGGGCATCGACCTGGAAGTACAGCAGTACGCCGATAGCCTCATGGTCAACAAGGTAGGTAGTGTGGTAGCCATTGAGCCCAAAACCGGCCAGATCATCGCGATGGTGTCTGCCCCTACCTATGACCCAAACATACTGGCTAGCAGGCATTTTTCAAAAAATTACTCCGAGCTAGCAGCCAATCCCTACAAGCCGCTCTTCAACCGGCCCGTCATGGCCAGCTACCGCCCCGGCTCTACCTTCAAGCTCATCCAGGCGCTCATTGCCCTCCAGGAGGGGGTGATCTCGCCCAACACGGGCTTTAGCCATGCGGGGTCTCCCGTAAAGTGCCACGGGCACCCCGGTACTGGTACGGTGGCCTCGGCCGTACGCTACTCTTGCAATCCGTATTTTTACCACGTATTCCGGCGGCTCATCTATAACAACGAGCTGAATAACACCTTCAAGGCTTCTGCCGAAGGGCTCGAGCTCTGGAACAGTCACGCTTCCAAGTTTGGCATCGGCGACCGGCTGGGCGTGGACCTACCCAGCGAGTACAAGGGCAACCTGCCCGACGCCAAGTACTATGACAAAATTTACGGCGAAAAACGCTGGAAATTTTCGAACGTATACTCCCTGAGTATCGGGGAGGGAGAGCTCCTGATTACCCCCCTAAAAATGGCCAACGTGGCGGCCATCATTGCCAATCGGGGGTACTTTTATACTCCGCACGTGGTGAGTGGCATTGGTGAGAAAAACAAACCCCTGCCCGAATACACCGTCCGCCACGAAACGGGGATTGATCCCCGTCATTTTGAAACCATCATTCCGGGCATGATCGGGGCCGTGGAAAACGGTACCGTACTGGGCCTAGCCCGCATTGACAGCATCCAGATCGCCGGGAAGACGGGTACTTCGCAGAATAGAAAAGGCAAAGACCACTCCATCTTCATTGCCTTTGCCCCCGCCCACGACCCTAAGATAGCCATTGCCGTTTTTGTGGAGAATGGCGGCTTCGGTGGCTCGGCGGCCGCGCCCGTAGCGAACCTCCTGATTGAAAGGTACCTGAAAAGAAAAACCAAAAACAAGGCTTTGGAAAACTACGTGCTGTCCAAAAACTACATGCCAAACGTAGTACTGCCCAACGCCCCCAAAAAGGTAGTTCCTAAGGATTCTTCCGGCCAAAAGAAAGAGACACTTCCGCCCCTGGCCAAGCACCAAAACCAACCCGCCAAGCGCAACGAAGAGCCGCTTGCTTCCTCGGGCAAGTAAGGCGTCTAGCTTTTCGTCGCGCCGATTTTATCAGAACTGATACGTACCCTCATTGTTAATTAGTACCCATGGCTCGCCAGCAAACTTTAACTCAAAATCTCGACTGGGTCGCCGTCCTCATCTACCTGCTCTGCGTCATGATGGGCTGGTTCAATATCTACGCGGCGGTGTACAGCCCCGAAGTACCCACCAGCATTTTTGACATGTCGCACAATGCCGGCAAGCAGCTCATGTGGATCGGAACGACCCTGCTGCTGATCCTGTGCATTCTGGTGATCGACTATAAGTTTTACGAAACCTTCGCGTTCATTATCTACGGGTTGTTTATTCTGTTGCTGATGCTGGTGCTGGTCATCGGGGCCGACATCAACGGTTCGCGCTCCTGGATCAGAATAGGTACCTTCCAAATTCAGCCCGCCGAATTTGCCAAGCTGGCCACCAGCCTGGCCCTGGCCAAGTACCTCAGCGACCCGACCATTAGCCTCACGCGCAAGCTCAAAGACTACCTGCCCATTGCGGGGCTCATCGGGCTACCGGCCGTGCTCATTTTGCTCTCCAACGAAACGGGCTCCATGCTGGTTTTTGCGTCGTTCACGATCATGCTCTACCGCGAAGGCCTGCCGGGATTCATCCCCGCCATCGGCATCGTGATGGCCGTGCTTGTGATCCTGACGCTGCTGGTAGCGAAGTGGTACATTGTAATAGGCATCCTGCTCATTGCGGGCCTGGCCCTGTGGCTGATGCCCACGGGTACCCGCCGTCGGGGCGGCTTCGTCGCCACGCTGCTGGTGAGCAGCCTCATGATTGGCGTCGTCTTTGGGGTTGATTTTTTTATCAATAATGTACTTCAAAAGCACCAGCGCAGCCGGATTGTGGTCCTGCTTGACCCCGACTCCGACCCGCGCGGCGCGGGCTGGAACGTCATTCAGTCCAAGATCGCCATCGGCTCCGGGCGCTTGTTCGGAAAGGGATTTCTGGAAGGTACCCAAACGAAGTTCGATTTTGTGCCCGAGCAAAGTACCGACTTCATTTTCTGTACCGTGGGCGAAGAGCACGGCTTCATTGGAAGTACCATCGTGGTGGCGCTGTTTGTGGCGCTCATCGCCCGCCTGATCGTGCTGGCCGAGCGACAGCGTACCCGCTTTGCGCGGGTGTACGGCTACTGCGTGGCGGGCATTATTTTCTTTCACTTTCTGATCAACATCGGCATGACCATCGGCCTCATGCCCGTCATTGGCATTCCGCTGCCCTTTTTTAGCTACGGCGGCTCTTCGTTGTGGTCTTTTTCGGTACTTCTGTTTATCTTCCTGAAAATAGACTCTCAGCGCCCGTTCACGCTGTCGCGTACCTAGCCCCGTCCTATGGCCCTTATTAGCAGGAAGAAAATTCCGTATCCGATCAGCCCGCTGCTTCGGGAGTACCTCACTAAAAACCAGCGGGAGGTACCTTTGCGCATTCACTTCAAGGACCTGCTGCGGTTTTCCAACGCCATTTCGCTCTACGATCCCAAGGGAAACGATACGCTCTGGATCTCGGTTTTTTACGAACCCAGCGATACCGACGAGATTTTCTACGCCCTCAAAACCATTTATGCGCACCTCAAAGCCGACGGTGATCTCTCCATCCTGAGCCACCTTTCCGTCGACCGGGTGGATCTGTGTACCTACGGCAATACACGCCCCTTCCGGATTCGGATCGTCAACCAAATCAACGACAACTTCGACTATTTTTACGTAAAAAACGCCGATGCTTCGCGGGTGTACGGGCTGGAGCTGGAAGATATTTTTTCGCCCAATCAGGTGAGCTACCTCACCAGCGGCGAGTCTTTGGTGGAGGAACATATTGTGGGAATTCCCGGCGACGTGTTCATGAAGTCGCACCTGAGCGATCCTAACCTCAACCCGATTCGATTGTGTAAAGAATTCGTGAAGTTCAACGAGCGCTGCTTTGTGCGGTTGCTGGGCGATATGCATTCCAGCAATTTTATCGTTGACATCACTCCGGACTTTGAGGAAATCTACTACCGGCTGCGGGCCATTGATTTCGACCAGCAGTCGTACGAAGGCAAGAAGTCGGTGTACATGCCGCAGTATTTCCGGCAGAATAACGCCATCATTGAGCTGGGAATGAAGTACATGACGCCCGAAAGCGTACGCCAGTACCAGATCGAGGAGCGCTCGCAGATCGCCACCCGGATGCGCATCGAAAAGTCGCGCGCCAACGACATCCTGGACGTGATGTCCGAAGACCGCATCTCCAGCCCCGACTACGTAGCTCAACTCCGCCGGGAGCTGGCCCGCCACTACCGCCACCAGGGCTTTATGGAATGCCGCACCATGGGGCAGCTGGTACGCCGGAGCCTGCAGCTCCTATCCGCCCACTAGGCTAGCTTTGCCGCCGCCAAGAATAAAAGTACCCAGCCCGCCATCAGCAGCAGCCCTCCGATGGGTGCCACCGCGCCAAACTTAGTAATGCCCGTAAAGCAGATGGCGTACAGCGCCCCCGAGAAGATAAGTACCCCCGCCGCAAAGGCATAGCCCGACCAGCCCAGCCACCGGCTGGCGTCTTCGCCCGCCCGCTGGGACAAAATACCCACCAGCACCAGCGCCAGCGCGTGGTAAAACTGGTACTTTACAGCCGTCTCGAAGGTATCGGCGCGCCCGGAGGCTTCCAGGCTGGCCCGCAGGGCGTGCGCGCCGAAAGCCCCCAGCCCAACGGCCAAAGTACCCAGCAGGGCACCCGCTTGTATCATGAATTTCATAGGAATCGGTCGTATGGTTGGTCAAATCACGAGCTCAAAGGTACGGGCTGCGCGCAGGGGAATCAACTTCGTCTTTCATTTTTCTTCGCTAAATTGCGCCCCGAAAGACAAAGACTGATCTATGCCCTTGCAACGCTTCGTAGCGCTCTGGACGCACCGTTACCACAAGTACTCCCATATTTTCCGGGCCCACCGGCTGGCTTACCAGGCCTGGATATACTTTATCATCAAGAAAAAGCAACTACCCCAAGGTACCCGGCTGGTGGCTATCGTACGCACGGAGCACTTCGGCGACATCGTGGCGGCAGAGCCGCTCTCCAGGTACCTGCGTAGCCTTCATCCCCACGACCACCTCGTTTGGTTCGTGAAGCCGGTCTTTCGGGAACTCGTGGACGTCAACCCTCACCTGGACGAGACTTTTGCCGAGTACTGCGTGACCCAGCGCCGGGTACTGCTGCAAACGGGTGTTTTTGACAAGGTGTACCCCTTGCAGTTTCGCAACAACGACCACTGCCCTCGCTGCCAGGTTTTTATGGACAATCCCATCTCCGACGCCGCCGGTGTCAACGTCCATACGTACTTTAATTTTGGGCATCTGCTTCAGGTTTTTGCTCTTACGGGTGGTATTAACATGCCGCTGCCCCCGGAGACCGACGATCAGCCCCGCGTGTACCTCCAGGAAAAACACCGGCAAAAAGTAGACGACCTGGCGCTGAGCCAGCCCTTTATTGTGCTGCATACGCAGTCTAATTTCGCACCCAAAGACTGGCCTATCAACAAGTGGCAGCAGCTGGTGCATTGGCTCCTGGACAAGTACCCCTACCAGGTAGTAGAGATTGGCCTGCGCAGCAACCTGGGCCTGGAGCACCCGCGCTACCAAAACCTGTGCGGAAAACTCTCGATTCTCGAAACGGCGGAGGTGATTCGGCGGGCGGCCTATTTCATCGGGCTGGACAGCGGCCCTTCGCATTTGGCGAACGCCACAGGTACCTTTGGCTTTATCCTGATGGGATCGCTGAACGAATTTCCGGTGTATAATCCCTACTCGGGGCGCTACGGCCGGGAAGAACAGTGCGTGCTGATCCGGGAATTGGGGGTACCTTGCGCCGGACTTTCCCTCGAGCGGGTACAGCGGCCCATCGAAGCCGTGCTGGGAGCCGGGGAGCCTCAGGCGTAGAGGCGGGCGCCAAAGATGGCGCTGCCCACCCGCACCAGGGTACTTCCTTCCTCTACGGCCAGGAGGTAATCGCCACTCATGCCCATCGACAACTCCCGCAGCTGGATGCGTTCGTTCGGCAAGGACTTTAGCGAATCAAAAAAAGTACGCAGCACCCGGAACTCCTTCCGGACCTGGGCCTGGTCGTCGGTGTTGGTGGCCATGCCCATCAGTCCCACAATCCGGATGTGATGCATTTGGATCAGTTCTTCGGACTCCAGCAGCGCCCGCGCTTCCGGCTCCGACAGGCCAAACTTCGTTTCTTCTTCGGCAATATGGATTTGCAGCAAACAGTCGATCACCCGGTTGTTTTTGCCGGCCTGCTTATTGATCTCCGCCAGCAACTTGAGGCTGTCCACGGAGTGGATCAGCGCCACAAACGGCGCAATGTACTTCACTTTGTTGGTTTGCAGGTGCCCGATCAGGTGCCACTCGATGTCTTTGGGCAAGGCCTCGTACTTCTCGACCATCTCCTGTACTTTATTTTCACCAAACCGCCTGAACCCCGCTTCGTAGGCCTGCTGCAGTACTTCCACGGGTTTGGTTTTTGTGACGGCCACCAGCCGGGCTTTAGACTGTAGCTGCTGCTCGATATGGGCAATGTTTTCTCTAATACTCATTGTATTTTACCATTAAACTATTGACTGCTAGGTACTTAATTTATTTACAGAAATAATACCCTATATTTGTGTTTTTAAGTACCCCTAAAATTCCAGTTAGCCCGTTTATTAAACACATTTTCTGATTAACGTATGGACTACAATCAAGAGCAGAAGCGTGATCGAAAAAACCTTCTGTGGGCCGCCCTAGCCGTATTAGCCTTGCTCAACGTGGTGCTTTTGTACTTTTTCTACCAGGAGAGGCAGGAAAACGAAACCAAAGATACGATCATTGCCGCCAAGACGGAGGAAGTTCTGAGTACGAAAATAAAATTCGATTCCATTTCCGTGCAGCTCGACGCCAAGATTGCCGAGATTCAGCAACTGGGAGGCAGCGTGGATTCGCTGATTTCGCTCAAAGCGCAGTTGGAAAAAGACATGCAGTCCCTAAAAGACATGAACACCTACTCGGCCCGGAAGTACGAGGATAAAATTAAAAACTACGTAGCCATCCTGGCCCAGAAAGATACGGAGATTGTAAGGCTGCGCGAAGAGCTAGGCATCGTGACGGCTCAGAACGAGGAGCTGAGCGAAAAACTATCGGGCCTGGAAACCGAGCGGGAAAGCCTGCAAAGCGAGCGGCAGGCCCTGAGCGACTCCATGAGTACCTTTGCGGCCCAAAACCGGGAGCTGAGCGAAAAAGTGTCGCTGGCCTCGGCCCTGCGCGCCGAATCCATCAGCGTGAACTCCATCACTTCCAAAGGCAAGGAGCGGGACGGCGGCAACTACCGCGCTCGCCGGATCGATAAGCTTAAGGTGACCTTCAAACTGGCCGATAATCCCATTGCCCGCCAAAACCAAAAGGAGATTTACCTGCGCGTGCTGGACCCCAACGGCGCGGTACTATCCGACATGGCAACGGGCTCGGGTGCCTTCCTTCACAACGGCCGCGAGATGATTTATAGCTCCAAAGAACTCATTAACTTCACCAACAGCCGCCAGGAAGTAAGCATCATGTACGGGCGGGGCGGGCTACCGCTCAAAGACGGCAAGTACGCCGTGGAACTGTACAGCGAAGGTTTCCGGATCGGGCAGGGGGAGTTTACGGTCAAGTAGGGTACTTCATAAGCAATAATAAGGGTAAGGGCTTGGAAAAGTTAATTCCAAGCCCTATTTTTGCACCCTCATTTTGAGAGAATTATACTTACTTTGTTACTAACCAATTAATTACCGTATGTCTAAGCAGTATGAAACGGTATTCATTTTAACTCCCATCTTGTCTGAGGCCCAGACAAGGGATGCCGTTGAGAAATTCCGTACGATCCTCACCTCCAATGGTGCGGAAATGGTACACGAAGAAAACTGGGGATTGCGTAAGCTGGCCTACCCCATCCAAAAGAAAAACACCGGTTACTACCAGTTGTTTGAGTACACCTCCGCCGGTCCGGTTATCGACACCCTCGAAACGGAATTCCGCCGTGATGAGCGCATCATGCGCTTTCTCACTATCTCCCTGGATAAGCACGCCGTTGCCTACAACGAAAAGAAGCGTAAAGGGCTGGTAGGCAGAAAGAAAGAAGAGTCAACCGAAACCAAAACCGAAGAAAAGGAGGCCTAAGCTATGTCACTCGTAAACGAACCGGTTGAAAAGAATATCAACCGCAAAAAATATTGCCGCTTCAAGAAAGCCGGTATTAAGTACATCGATTATAAAGATCCCAACTTCCTACTGAAGCTCGTCAACGAGCAAGGTAAAATCCTGCCCCGCCGCCTGACGGGTACCAGCCTGAAGTACCAGCGCAAGGTAGGGCAAGCAATTAAGCGGGCGCGCCACTTGGCGTTGTTACCGTTCGTAACCGATCAGTTGAAATAATAAAGGAAGGAGGTACGCAACACAATGGAAATCATACTATTGACAGATATCGCCGGTGTGGGTTATAAAAACGACATCGTGAGTGTTAAAGCGGGCTTCGGACGCAACTACCTGATTCCTCAGGGATTTGCCGTGCTGGCTAACAACTCGAATCGTAAGATCGTGGAGGAGAACATCCGCCAAGCCTCCCACAAGGCCGAGAAATTAAAGAAAGATGCCGAAGATATTGCCGCTTCTATTGGCGATATGGTGATCGAAATCTCGACGGTAGTGGGGGAAAGCGGCCGCATCTTTGGCCGGGTTACTAACACCCAGGTAGCCGATGGCCTTAAAGCCAAAGGAATCGACATTGATCGTAAGAAAATTACCGTTGATGACGTGAAAAGCGTCGGAACGTATAAAGCGATCGTTGACCTGCACAAGGAAGTGAAGCACAGCGTGACGATCAACGTCGTTGCGCAGGACTAGCTTCTGACCATACCCGTTTGACGAAGGCCGGAATATACCCTATATTCCGGCCTTTTGTATGAGGTACCTTGCTTACCTGTTACTTCCCGGTTCGGCCTAGAGGTACTTTTGGTCCAAGGTAGTTTGTTAATCCGTAGCGTTGATCGCCCTGTTTAAGAAGATGGTGGGGTTAGTTTCTTCAAGCTGCAACGTTGTCTTTTCGGCTGCAACCGCTTCGGCGGTCCGATTCGTTACTTTCTCCGTACATAGCCTCCGGCTATGCACGGAGAAAGTGCCTCGTTTCGCTCGAAAACCCTTCGTTTCGCTATTAAATTAATATCCCAAACACCTTCTAAGCGTTAGTACGCCATGCACTTGTACGTTCACATTCCTTTTTGTCGGCAAGCCTGCCATTACTGCGATTTTCATTTCAGTACCCAAACCGGGCAAAAGCGGGAAATGACCGGGATGATTGCGCGGGAAATAGCCTTGCGATCCGGGTATCTGCCCGGCACCGAACTTCAGACGCTGTACCTGGGCGGAGGTACTCCCTCGCTGCTGGACGAAGCAGAACTAGTCCTGTTGCTGGAAACGGCCCGTACGCACTTTTCCCTTAAACCCAACGCCGAAATCACCCTGGAGGCAAACCCCGACGACCTCGACCCAACGAAGCTACGCGAGCTGGCCCGGGCGGGCATCAATCGGCTGAGCATCGGCATTCAATCGTTTAACGACGCTCACTTAAAGTACCTCCACCGCGTTCATTCGGGCCCAGAAGCCGAATGCTGCGTGAAGCAGGCCCAAGACGCCGGGATTAGCAATATCTCCATCGACCTGATCTACGCCATTCCGGCTCCGGACCACCAGGTACTTCGGGAAGATCTGGAACGCGCCCTGGCGCTACGCGTATCCCATATCTCTGCCTACTGCCTTACCATTGAGCCCCAGACGGTCTTTGGCAACTGGCTGCACAAAAAGAAGATAGAGCCCATCGACGACGACTTTGCCGCCGAGCAGTTCGAGTTACTGGTGAGTCAACTGGCTCAGCACGGCTACGAGCAGTACGAGATTTCTAACTTTGCCCGCGACGGGCAGTACAGCCAGCACAATACCGCCTACTGGCAACGCCGCTCCTACCTGGGCGTAGGCCCCAGCGCCCACTCCTACGATGGTGCCAGTCGCCAGTACAACGTCAGCCACAATGCGCAGTACCTGCGGGCGCTCCAGCGGCACGAAGTACCCGCCACGCGGGAGGTACTTAGCCGTACCGACCAGGTGAATGAGTACCTGCTTACGGGCCTGCGCACCAAGTGGGGCTGCCGCCTCGACCTGCTGGCCGAGCTCTCAGAAGGGGGCTTTTTACGCAGCCAAAATCAAACTTTGTTTCGGCTGTTTGAAAAGGGGTGGCTACAGATAATCAACGATACGCTGCTGCTGACCGAAGCCGGAAAGCTCTTCGCCGACCGGGTGGCCAGCGAGCTATTTCTCGATAGCGAGTCCGGGTTGATCAACTAAAATACGTTGGGTGAATTTATTGATAGCAAGGAAGTAGAAGTACCTAGGTACTTAGGGGGCTCTTCTTTCATAAACAAAAAAGTACCCCCCGGACCTAATGCGGCCGAGGGGGTACTTTCATCTTAAAAATGGGTAGTTTGAGCCTATTTCACTTTGGCAAAATCGGCGGCCAGGGCATCTAGCTCCGCTTCGGTGAGGTACTTGGAGTCTACCACCAGGCGGTATCGGAACGTTTGCGATTCGCCTTTTTTCAACTGAAAATTTTTCGCCTCTTTCCCGTTGGTAAACTCCTTGGTACCCATAGGGTTGATGGCAAACAGGCCGTAGCCGCGGGCGTGCCAGTACGAGGGGTAGCTTACGTTTTTGGGATGATCAATGATGGCTACGCCGATCTTCTCGTTGCCAATTTGCCCCGTAAGGTTACACCAGACGGAACGCTTGGCCCACACATCTTCCCCCTTGATGCCTTCTTTGTTGGTATAACTACCCGTTACCCCCGTGTTATTGAGGGCAGGTACTTTGGTAGCGATGCCGCTGGCATCCGTAAATAGCTCGGGCTTGTTGGAGGGGTGCTCGAGCTGGCGAGCCAGGCGGACGGCAAACACGCCCTCTTTGGAGTCCTTGAACGTAATGTCTTCCTGCGTAGCGGTCAGGGTGGTGATGCGGTCGATAGTGCGCTGCTCGCCGACGGCTCCAAACACATAGGTCGTTGTTTCTTTTAGCATCAGGCCACCATCCTGGTTGATCCAGTCGGCAGTTACGGTGAGCTCACCCTTCTTCTTGCCACTCTTCATGGACTTAACGCCCGTATGCAGGATATCCCCGTACTTGTGCTTGGTTCGGTCAACGGCGGCGGAGCTGTTCCAAAAATCGTATCCGTTCACATCCCCGTGGTTGAGCCATACCCCCACGTGATGCGGGTGATCTACGCGCTCGTCGGGCCGGGGGTCCATGGGCCAGCCGCGGGTAATGGCCGTGCCGTGGGCCGTCTGGACGGGATAAAGTACCGCTTTCTTCAGATCACCGCCCGGATAAATGTAGGCCGTAAAAGGTTTCCCGTCTACGGTAACGGTCACTTTCTTCTCGGCTTCCAGATGGGTCAGTTCCACGCGTTGAGCCGTAGCTACCCCGGCGTAGAGGGCCAGGGCAATCGTTGCAATATTTTTCATAAAAAAGCAATTTGACAAACAGGTAGATTGGGATCTCTAAAGCAGAAAAAAGGGCCAGCACCAGGAGTAGTACCGACCCTTTCTCTCCGCCTAACTCAATACGATGTCCGTTTTCTTGGTATCCCAGGTTACGCGCTTGCCGGTATGCATGGCCTGCGTGGCCATGATATTCGCTACCGAATGGTTGAAGCCCGCCCGGGCCGGTGCGTTGGGTTGCTTGCGGTTGCGGATACACTCCATCCAGTTGCGCATATGCATGGAAGTCATGGGGTCGGCACCGGTGTTGGCACCGGTTTCCATCTTGATGCCGCCGGTACCCAGTTCCATTTTGGGCAGCATATTGGCCTGCATATTCATAGCCTTAGCCGCATTGGCGCTCAGACCGCCATCAGGAGTGATCTGGTTCGTATCCAGGTTAATCATCCCACCGTTGGAGTAGTAGTATTCCTTCACGTCACCAGCGGCCTGGTGCATCCGGGATGAGTAAATAACCTGGAAGCCTTTTTCTTTGTCGTCAAAAGGACCGTAGTCAAATACCGCCGTAAAGGTGTCGGCATTGGTACGGCCATCTTTCCATACATACACGCCCCCGTTGGCTACCACGCTGCGGGGTGCTTCGAAGCCCGAGAACCAGTGTACCGTATCAATCTGGTGCGACATCCACTGTCCCGGAATCCCCGAGGAGTACGGGTAGAACAGGCGGTACTCCAGGTAGTAGCGCGGGTTCCAGGCTACTTTGGGACGGTTGAGCAGGAAGCGATCCCAGTCTACATCTTCCTTCTTGATGGAATTGACCAGGTCAGGACGGCGCCAACGCCCAGGCTGATTGACGTTCCAGGTCATTTCTACCATGGAAATATCGCCAAACTTGCCCGAGCGAATAAAATCATTGGCGGCCCAGTAGTTGGGAGCACTGCGGCGCTGCGATCCAACCTGCACGATTTGTTTAGAAGCTTCTACCGTTTTCAGAGCCAGCTTGGCGTCTTCCAGCGATTCGGCAAAGGGTTTCTCCACGTATACATCCCGGCCTGACTTCACGGCGTCGACGCAGTGCAGCGCGTGCTGGAAGTCCGCCGTACTGATAATGACGGCATCGATGTCTTTACGAGCCAGGAGTTCGTCGTTATTGCGGGCTTTAAAAAAGTCTTTGGAAGCCGATGGTTTATCTTTAAAGTACTTTTCGGCTTCGTCCCGACGGCGGTTCCAGATGTCAGAAACCCCCACAAATTCAAAATTCATGGCCTTGGCGTGGTCGGCAAAGCTGGGAGCCAGGGAACTACGGAACCGATCCGAGAAGCCAATGATACCTACCCGTACGCGGTCGTTGGCGCCTACAATACGGCGGTAGCTGCCTGCGCTCATGGCGTTGGCCGAAAGGGCCACACCCGCCGTAGCCAGGGCAGTTTTCTTTATAAAGTCTCTTCTGCTACTCATAGGGTTAACTATTTAGGTTTTACAATATATGTTTGCAAAATAATAGGGTAGAAACCACGATGGCTTCTTTGGTCATAGTACCGGCAAACCGTCCAAAGGTACTATGGTTAAAAGGGTACTTTGATCTAAGCTAAAAGGCTTTACTTGATTTCTTTTACTTTCAGGCTCCGGAACGAAACCAAATCGCCGTGATCCTGCAAGAGTAGGTTTCCTTCTTTGGCCAGGCCAAAACCTTCAAAATCCTTGTACTTGGAGCGGGCTACCAAGGCTTTATAAATGGCCCCACCGCGCTTGTATTCCAGTACTTTTTGTTCGTTCAGAAAATGCTCCACGGTACCATCCGGGTGCACCACCAGGCGGCCTCGGTTCCACTCGCCAATTTTCTTCTGGGAGTTGCCGGGCTTTTCGGCGGGAATCAGGTCGTATAGAGATGCCAGCGTGCGGTTTCCTACTACGCCCATTTTAGCGTCAGGGTGCTTGGCGTCGTCCAGTACCTGGTACTCCAGGCCCAGGCCGGACTTTCCTTTGGCGTCCAGGCCTTCGTTGACGAAGTACTTCACGCCACTGTTGGCTCCTTCGGTGAGCTTAAACTCAAATTGAAACTCAAAGCCGGGACCAAATTTCTCGCGAGTCACGATGTCATTACCGGTTTCAGAGCCGTCAGACTTGGCTACGGTAATGGTACCGTCCTGGTAGCTCCAGCGCTTCGGCGGAAACTCCTGGCTGTTGTAACCACGCCAGTGCTCGGCCGTTTTGCCGTCGTACAGCAGCTTCCAGCCCTGCGATTTTTCCAGCTCGGAAAGGTTGTTGGGCAGCATGTTTACCACCCGAATATCGGCCGTCGGACTGGGCTTGAGGTCCGTGGTTTTGATGCGCACGTTTTTCCAGCGTACCTGCGTACCTTCCTGCTCTTTTTTATTGATGGAATGTACCTGTAAGCAAATAAAGCCGCTGGGCGTCATGTCGTCAATGAGGTGCGCCACGGGCACATCGTTCACAAAAGTACGGATGGAATTGCCGATGGCTTCCACGCGGTACTTGTTCCACTCGCCCTTCTTAAAGGCTTTCCGGCCCGACTGATTGATGTCGACGGGGTACAACCAGCCACGGCGGGCTTCGTCATAGATACCTCCCGACCAGGCGCGGTCGCTGGGGTCGATTTCAATCTGATATCCGTGCACGCGGCCGTCCTGGTAGTCGGGCTTAGAGAGGCTACGAATCTGAATTCCGGAGTTCAGACTATTATCGACCATCACATCGCACTCAAAAATGAAATCGGAATAGTCTTTCTCGGTAGTCAGAAACGAGTTGGGGGTATTCAGGGTGGAAGTACCGATGATCATCCCGTCCTTTACCTCGTACTTGGCCTTGCCGTTCAGCTGTTTCCAGCCGGTAAGGTCCTTGCCGTTAAAGAGCATTTGCCAGCCATCTTTCGACTTTTGGGCGTATCCTGTGGTCAGTGCACCTGCGAGTAAGGCTGCCATCAGCCAAAAACGTTTTTTCTTCATTCAGTAAGCTAAGTCAGAAAGGGTTATTGTACTAAATAAGGGGTACCTAGGTACCTACTACCTTCTATAACGATCATTAAGGGTTACTACCCTGACAACCATCCCCGAATTATGCCGGAGGCGATTAGCTCAGTGGGTTTTTCAAGGTACCCGTGATGTACTCCTTGTTCGTCACCGCGCAGGAGTAGGCGGTTTTGTCAGGATCTGGTACGCCGTCCAGCTCAACAACGGCCCAGCCCTTAAACTTGATTTTATCCAGGGCTTTGAATACCGCGGGTACATCTACCCGGCCTTGCCCCAGCTCCACAAACTTGTAGCCACTTTTGGTGTCGGCGGGTTTGGTATCTTTCAGGTGCAGCGCATGGAGCATGTTTTTATACTGAATGACCGCCTTCTCGGGTTCGCCTCCGCCCTGCTTGTAGTGAGCAATGTCCAGCAGCAGCTTCACGTAGCGCGGGTCCATACCCTGCACAATCTGGTCAATCTCTTCGGGCGTTTCGCCCAGCTGGTGCATGTGGTTGTGGTACACGGCCTGCACGCCCAGATCGGCCGTTTGTTTTCCGATCTCGTTCATGACGGTGGCCAGGCGTTTGAGCTCCTCGGCGGAGGGAGCGCGGTCTTTGGGGCGGGCGCTGTTGGTGAGCTGCATGGAATTCCCACCCAGGGCTTTCACAAAGCTGGCGTGCGCCACGTGCATATCGATGGTACTGGCCTCTTTGGCCGGGTCGATCTCCACGTTACCACTCGAAAACATACAAAGGTACATCCCGTTGGCCTGTAGCATGTCCCGCAGTTCGGAGACTTTGTTTCGGTAGGGACCAAAGGTATTGGCGCGTAGTTGAATGCCTTTGTAGCCCAGCGAGGCTAAGTCTTTAATAGCCTGCTCGTCTTTTCCGCCCCAGGTAATGGCCGAATAGCCAATCTTGATGTTGCTTTTTTTGAGTAATGCTTCGCCCCATACGGAGTCCCAGGCGGGTAGTGCAAGCGCAGAAGCGGTAAGCAGAGAGGTTTGCTTTAAAAAGGATCGTCGGTCGGTCATAATCGATTTTTTATTCAAGGTACTTCTAAGGTAAAGCCAGGCTTTGGTTGATTTTACTACTCCCGGCAAAGAGAAAAGCCCCCAAAGAGGGGACTTTTCTACCGGGGAATCAATCGCATGGCAGTATACGCCGGTTGGCGAAAACCACCCTACCCTCACACAGGTAGTATTTTTAGTAGCCAGTATTCTGTGGGAAAGCGGAGTTTCCACCTTCTACCCGATCAATCTGGGTTTGGGGGATTGGGCGCAGTACGTGGAAAGCCTTGATGTTAGGGGCCGCCTGGTTGTTGTGCAGTTTTACTCGCTCTACCAGTACTCCCCAGCGTTTGAGGTCAAACCACCGCATTTGCTCGCCAATCAGCTCACGCTCGCGCTCTTCCATGATAAAATCCATGGTGAGCTGCGCGGAAGTAATTTCCATGGCGGCTTGTTTGCCCGGCCAAGCGGCGCGACGACGTACCATATTGATATTAGCCGTAGCGTCCTCTACTTTGCCTTGCTTAAACTGGGCTTCGGCCAGCATTAGGTAGGTATCGGCCAAGCGGAAAGCAATGTAGTCACGGACACCCCCTTCGGCGGTCAGGTCGGCGCGATTGCCATCAATGTGCTTGCGCAGGGCCGGGAACCGGCGCTCATCGTACATACTGGGCGTCAGTACCTGATAGGGCCGCTTGGCTCTTTCAGCTTCGGGCATTTCATATCCGGGATCGAAAACAGCGGTATCTCCTAATGCAACCGTTATCCGGGCTTTTGACTTGTCATAGTTGGTATTAAAAGAACCCGGGTTATTACAGTAGTATACATCCTTGAAGGTTTTGTAGTAGCGGCTGTCGTTCACGCGGTTGGCCAGGTTAAAGACCGTATTCAGGGTATACTTCGTTGGCATATACCGCTTGAAGGGGCGTCCGTTGGTCACATCGCGACGCATACCGGGCATATTGTCGTACTCCATCAGAAAATACAGGTGCGAGTTATTGCCGCCGCCATTGGTAAGCGGGTTGTTGGTATACTGTATCCCAAATACCACCTCGTTGTTCATTTCGTTACCCTGGCGGTGTACATCTCCAAAGTCGGCCAGCAAAGCGGCACCGGGTGTAGCAATAACCTGTTTGAACAAAGCCTCGGCTTTGGCAAAGTCATCGGCCGCTTTGGCTTCGGAAGTGGCCTTGGTCAGGTACACTTTGCCCAACAGATGCTGGGCAGCCGCTTTGGTCACCCGCCCGTAGTTGGGGTGGCGGTAACGCGCATCCAGATCCGGAATGCCTTCTTCCAGGTCTTTGATGATCGCCGCGTACAACTCGGCTATCGTAGCCCGGGTGGCCACTTTGGTAGGGGCCTTGGTTTCCGTGAGCCGCAAATCTACCCCACCAAATAACTGCAGGAGGATAAAGTACTGGTGGGCCCGGATGAATCTCACCTCGGCCACGCGCTCTTTTCTTACCGCATCAGCAATACCTGATACGTTGGGAGCCCGGTCAACTACCGTGTTGGCGGCATTGATGGTTTCGTAAAACTGATTCCATACCTCCTGAACGTGCCCCGAACGGGCGTCAAAGCCTCCGTCGTAGGTGTTCATAAACTTAAAGCCACCGTCGGCACCGTTCTGGTAGGTATCCGTACCAAAGACGGTAAAGTTATTGCCACGCTCGGTACCGTACCAGTTACGCAGGCCGGAGTATACGGCATTGACGCCGTCGTTGAAGCCATTCGGCGTGTTGAGGTAGTTATCACCAATGCCGGATATTACCTCCTCGTCCAGTACGCTTTCGCTGCACGACTGTCCCACAAACAGAGCCACTACCAGAGCGCCTGTCTTGAGTATGCTTGCTAATTTTATATTTGCTTTCATAAATACTGTCTTTTTCTTGGTTCTGAACTACTTAGAACTTTGCATTAATACCAAACGTGATCACCATCGTAGCCGGGGAGAGATCCGACCCAATGGCCCGGTTCTCGTTACTCGGGCCGTTATCCAGCTCTACTTCCGGGTCTATTCCCTTGTATTTGCTGCGGTATTCCGAGAAAATAAACGGCTGCTGGATGCTGGAATAAACGCGAAGGCTCTGCATTTTTAGCTTACTGGCCCAATTAGCCGGTACGTTATAACCCAGGTTGATGTTACGTACTTTCAGGAACGAACCATCAAAGTAGCGCAGCGTGGAGCTATAGCGCGGGGTCTCCTGGTTTACGTTCGGACGGGGGAAATCGTTGGTGGGGTTGGTCGGCGTCCAGTAGTCGATGTCCAGGTTGTTGTAGCGGCCGGCCAGGGTGTTGTTGCCCTGGTGGAAACCACTCACGATAAACTGGCCGGCCCGGGCGTAAAGGAAGAACGCCAAATCAATTCCTTTGTAGCTAAAGCGGTTGGTTACCCCGGCAATAAAATCAGGGATGGCAGAGCCCAAAATAACCCGGTCATCGGCGTTGATAAGCCCGTCTCCGTTTACATCCTGTACTTTGATCTCACCCACTACGCTCTGGTACTTTCTGGCTTCCTCGGCTTCGTTGGTTTGCCAGATTCCGATTTTGCGGTAATCAAAGACTACCGAAAGGGGTTGACCAATGAAGCGCCCCGCGGCAACGTCATCCACTTTTCCGTTGGCCAGTTCTACAATTTCCTCTTTGTTACGACCAAACATCCAGTCGGTAGTCCAGGTGAAGTCGCCCTTGTCAACATTAACCGTAGTCATCGTTAGCTCGATACCCCGGTTACGGGTATGGCCGATGTTGGTTGTAAAGCCACCAAAACCGGTCGAGTTAGGTAGTGGTTGGGGAGCCAGCAGGTCGGTGGTGTTGGTGATGTAGTATTCCAACGAACCCGATATCCGGCCGCTCCAGAAACTGAAATCCAAACCGGCGTTAGAAGTAGCTGAGGACTCCCAACGGAGGTTAGGGTTTCCGATCGAACCGGGACGATACCCAAAGGCCGCCGTGTTATCCCAGGCGTACGAGGTACGTGACAGCAGGGCCTGGGTTTGGTAGGGGTTGATGGCCGTGTTTCCGGTCACGCCGTAGCTCAGGCGTAGTTTCAACACATCCAGGGCCCGGATCGTCTGCATGAAGGGCTCGTCGGCAATATTCCAGCCTACGGCTACGGAAGGAAAGTACCCAAACTGGTTGTTAGCCCCGAAACGCGACGAACCATCCGCCCGCATGGTAGCGGTCAAGAGGTACTTCTCTTTGAAATCGTATTGGACCCGAGCCATGTACGACAGCAGCGCCCACTCAGACAAGCCTGTGCCAACACCATTTACCAAGCTGGCGTTGCCTAGGTTATAGAACTGTTGGGTCTCGGCCGGTACCCCGGTAACTCTGATCTCCGACCTTTCATCATGATTCTTTTGGAACGACTGCAACAGCGTTACGTTCAGGTTGTGTACCTGGTTGAATTGCTTGGTGTAGGTAAGGATATTTTCCAGCGTATAGTTGAACTGGAACCGGTTAAATACATTGGCGGTGGGATCGGCCCCACGGCGGGCGTTGGTTTGGCGACCAAAGAATTGCCCGTAGCGATCAATTTTGAAGTCAGGACCGAAGTTGAAGCGATACTTCAGACCGCTGATAATATCTACTTCGCCGTACAGGCTGTTGAAGATCCGGTAGTTTTTGCGCTCGTCAATGATCGCACCCGGCACGATCTCGGCGTAGGGGTTGGTACGCAGACCATCCTGCGTGGGCAGGAAGATCATTAGCCCATTATCATCAAACGGCTTCCCAAGGGGGTTTTCGGCCAAGGCACCTCCCAGTGGGTTGAAGTTTTCGCCGTTCCTCAAGCTGTATACACCCAGCGTAGAAGTACCTATCTTGATCCGATTATTGATCCGGTGGTCAAGGTTTACCCGGAACGTAAAGCGGGTAAAATCCTGGTTTTTTACTACGCCTTTATCCTGGAAGTAATTGCTAGAAATATTGAACTGGGTTTTTTCGGTACCACCCGATACCCCAATCTGGTAGTTCTGGATGGCTCCGGTACGGAGCAAAGCGGCGGGGTAGTCGGTACTACGACCCATCTGAATCGACTCCATCTCGACGGGTTCAAACAAGGCTTCGTCGGTGGTGTAGGCATTCACGGCCCGTCGCGACTCGCGCTTGTATTCGGCAAATTCGGCCCCGTTCATCACATCAATACGGCCCAGCGACTGGTTTATACCCGTGTAGGCATCCACACTGACCGTTGTACGGCCGGGCGTACCGCGCTTAGTAGTAATAATCACGACCCCGTTGGCCCCCCTCGAACCATAAATGGCCGTAGAAGAAGCATCTTTAAGTACCTCCATGGAGGCAATGTCGTTGGGGTTGATGTCTTCAATACCACTTGCCAAGGGAATACCATCCACTACGAACAGAGGATCGTTGGAGGCATTGAACGAACGGCGCCCCCGGATACGAATCTGAGGGGTAGCTCCGGGCTTGCTCCCGGCCATGTTCACGTCCACCCCAGCCGCGCGGCCCTGCAAAGCCTGCTGCGCATTGGTGATGGGTAGTTCACTAATTTCCTTAGCGCTCACGGACGAAATGGCACCCGTCATTTGGCTCTTTTTCTGGACACCATACCCTACTACCACCACCTCACTGAGGGACTTGAGATCGGAAGCTAGCGTGATGTTTACGGCACTCTGATTGCCAACGGTAATCTCCTGGGTTACGAACCCTACGGCTGAGAAAACCAGTACTGAACTGGCCGACGGTACGCTAATCCGGAACTTGCCGTCTGCATCGGTATTGGTACCTTGGGTGGTACCTTTAATAACCACCGATACGCCGGGAATGGAGCTGTTGTCGTCGGCGGAGAGGATTTGCCCCGTTACGACTCTTTCCTGAAAAATAATGTGTGCCGCCAGCGTGGAACTAGCCGGAGCGGCAAGGGCCAACAAAGGCGTTAAGCAGGTACCTACCAAGGTGGCTACCAGGCAACCTCGAGCAACGTACTCCATAGGGGAGGTAAAACGTTTCATCATAGTTTTTGAACGATTAATAATTGTTAAAAAAGTAATAAATTATCCTAGAAATTTTCTTTTTGACGTACAAATGTAACCCATACCCGTACAATTAATTATATTAAATTTTCATTAGAGCACATGTAACCTATTTAATACATTCTATTTAATATGAATATAATCCTATTGAAAGTAACTTAAAAAGGGCTTTATAACGCTTTATACGCGGAAAAATCTAAGTGGGAAGAAGGGTAAAATAGTTTAAAAGAATAGGCGAGAGGCGCGGCCTTTTAGCTACTGCAAACGCGAAAAAGCATCCTCCTAACGAATTGATTTCCGGTAACTGGGGGGGGTAGCAAGGCTGTCGGAGAGAGGAGCCTGTCTAGAAGTAGTACTATCCGGGTGTACCAGCAAAGGGCCGGAAAGTTGGCGGGTTAGGGAGCTCGGCGCCAAAAAAAACCAGAGGCTCAGGAGCAGCATAGTAGCCAATATACCCGCGCTCCAGCGAAAAAAAGATCCTCGGGTGGCCTTGGTACGCACCGTAGTGGTAAGCGGCTCTACTACGGGAAGTACCTCAATGGAATTCTGGATCCGGCTCCAGAGGGTACCTACTTCCTCGACGGTAAAATCGTCGGTTCGATCCGAGGCGGTCTCGACCAGGTCGCGGGCTTGCTGCACCGTGCGGTTCATGGTAGGGTGCTGGATCATCCAGTTTTCCCAAAAGGTACGGATGGGAAGATCGTCAGGGAACCGAACCCACCTGATAAACAGGCGCTCCATCGCGAGCTCTTCGGCAGAATATTCCGAATAAGGTTTCATGGGTAGTTCGGTGACGGTTTAGAAGTGTATGTTATCCTATGGTATATCCGTGGCTCGCACGGCAGCTCAGCGCTACGCAGCTTTCAAAAAGAAGGCTCCTTCGCAGTACCTTATAACCAAAACAACCGCTTATGGTTTTTTTACTCATGGCCAGGTGTGATTGAGCCGCGCCGGGCTAGCTTTAGGCATTAAAGGATTCGTATAGCGCTGTCCTACTCTGTCGATGCGCGTCAGTACGGAATACTAAATCCGAAAAAGCCAAAAAAAAGCGCCGTAGGGCGCTTTTTTAGAGAAAAAATATTCTTGAGAATAAAAATACGTTACCTGGCCGCGACCGTAAAGTCGAGTTTGTCGGCTGTTTTAGGACTAAGTACCTTAAAATTAATGCGGTGTATTGTATCGCCCCACTTGGTCCGGATGCCCTCGTCTTCCACGGCTTCCAGTTTTATTTTTTCAACGCTGGCCTGCATTTGCTTGGGGTTGTATTTTACCACAAAATCTTTCAAAGTACCTCCCGGGGGCTGGTAGTGGATCACCACTTCGCCGGCCTTAAGTACCTCGGCGGGGTAGCTGGTCATAAGGTGCTGCGTGACGGCATCCGCTTTTTTGAGGTTTATTACATCCTGAATCACTACGTTTTTACCCCGGTTGAGGCGAATGGTGCGCTGCCATTGGGTAATGCCCGCTTCGGCCGGGTAGGCCTTGCCCATGTCCAGGGCGAATTGCGCGTAGGTACCTTTCTCCTGAAAAGCGACGTTAGAGGCCTTAAATTGTCCGCCCGGCGGTTGGGTTTTGCCGTTGATGGTGGGCAGGTTGTGGTAGTCGGAGCAATTGTACCAAATGTCGTAGCGCTGGTCGCTGAAGGTTTTGCGGGTGTAGGTACCCCGGCCCACGTCGATGAGCAGCGGCTGGCCGTTGTAGTACACCACGTAGTTGCCAATGTCGTTGTGGTTATGGCTTTCGTCGTTGTCGCCACCCTTGGCCGCCACGAAGAAGCCGTCGGTGGTACCTTCCTGGTCGCGCACAGCCATGACCTGCAGGTCGGGTAACCACACGCTCTGGGGCAGCGGCAAGCCCTGCGGCGCTTTTTGGTATTCATCCTGCATAAAAACCGCGTAGAAGTTGCGGAAGTAGTGGAACCGGCCGATCGAGCCCGGCTCCGGCTCGCGGTAGTACGCCCCAAACCGCATCATGGCGTCGTCGCCGATGGCCTTCCCGAACCGGTAGATCATGTTGGCCGACATCTTGGGTTGCGGGTCGGCGTCGGCAAAGTTGAGAAAGTACTCTTTACCGATCTGCACGCGGTAGATAAAGCGCCCCATGTTCTTGATTTTCTCGTCGGCGAAGACGTACCCGAAGCTGTCGTTACTGGCCTGGTTGAGCAGGGCCAGGTTGTCAAACAGCGAGGCCGCCGCCGCTCCCCAGTAGCTGGGGCCTTCGTCGCAGCCGCCGTCCTGCGGGTGGGGATTCAGGTAGTTGTCAAGTACCTTCAGGATTTTCTCGACCGCTGCGGCGCGTTTGACTTGATCTTTCTCGAGCAGCAAGACGGCGTTGAGCCAGTTGGAACAAATCCAGGGATTCCAGTTGTTGGGGCGGCGCCCGGCGGCACTGGAGGTCATGAATCCGTGCGGTTTGGTCATGAGGGGCTCCAATACCCGGCGGTTGGTTTCGTGGTAAATGCGCTTGCGGATCTGGGGAGACACGGCGTCGAATTTTTCGCCCAGGTAGTAGTCGGCCCAGGCCAGGAAGGTGGCCGTTTCGGCCGCAAACAAATCCACGAAGGGCTGCGACACATCCACCAAGCCTGCGATGTCCTTCGTGCGGGGTAGGTGCGCCGGTACGCCCCAAAACGATTCCTCGCAGATGGACCACACACCGTCGATGATGGGATCGATAAAGCGGCCCTGGTTTTCGTGGATTTCGGCCAAGATCAAGGTACCCAGTACCTCCCGCTTCTTGAAGCTAACCCCTTGGTATTCATTGCGGTCACCGGTACGCTCAATGAGCAGCGACTTGGTAGCCGGAATGTAGGGCCAGTCGTAGCCAAGGTACCCTTCGGCTTTTTTCACGAAGGCCTGCATCATGTCGGGGTCGGCCTTGGCCCAGCCCGCGCGGTCGTTCAGCTTGGGAAAGGGCGTCCACTGCGCCTGCGGAATAAGTACCTTGCCGAGCTCCGTTCGGCTGTACTTGCCACTGAGCAGGTTGGCGTCCTGGGCCAGGAGCAGGCTGGGCAAGAGCAGCACCACGAGCCCCAAAAGTAATTTTGCTGGTTTCATAACGGGTTACATTTTAACGGGATTAGGAGAAAGGTACTTTGGCAAAAACTCACTTCGAAAGCTCGTATAAGACTAGTTCCGACGGAGCCGGGTAAGGCTCCGGGCGCGGCCGATCCTGGTTGGTGGGTAAGGTCTGCCACTGCAGCAGGTACCTACCGGTGTTGTCGGGCAGGCGGTGCTCGATCATCCCCTCCCGCGGGGGCAGGGCCGTCAGCTGCTGGAGGTAGGCAGGTACTTTTTCGGGTAGTTGCTCCTGGATGGTCATGGTGTTTTCATTCACCAACCAGGTACCTTTGCCGTGCTGCTGGTGGTGGTAGGCCACGGCAAGTACCCCCTCTCCTGCTGCCTCCACGGAGCTAATGCCCACGTCATTGCTCAGGCTGCCGTTTCGGTTCAGGTCCCAGGTGAAACCCTCCCACCGGCTGAGCTGGTAAGGCTTCCACTGGTCGCCCTCCCAGCGGGCCAGGTACACCTGGCTGATGCCGCGGGCGTCGTACTTATGGTAGCTGATGTAAGGTACTTTTTGGCTATTCCAACTTACTTTATACCCCATGTTAATGAGGCCGTTCCAGGGGCCCACGGGGTCTACCACGGCGCGGTTGTCGCGCCACTTGATGGGCAACGTCATGGCGTCGCCCCGCTGGTTTTCCCAGCGCTTCAGGTCCTTGCTCCGAATGCACGACAGGTTGTGGTTGGTGCTGGCGGTAGGCGTAGCGCGCCACATCCAGACAATGTAAAAGTACCCGTCGGGCCCCAGGGCCGGGTTGGTCATGTAAGCGCTAGCCTCCTCCTCGCCGTCGAAGAATGGCGTATCAAACACCCCCTGCCACTGTTGGGTATCGGCGTGGTATTTGTTCCAAAAGGTAATCCCTTTGCCGCTCCCGCCGCTTCGGTACTGGAAGTACAGGTCGCCCGCGGCGTCTTTGAAAAAAACGGGGTAGGTCACGCGCTCCTCGTGCTGGCCCGTCATGGGTAGTTTGGCAAACGCCTCGATGCTCTCGGGCTTGGTGGAGCGGAAGTAGATGAGCGGTACGTTGTGCATATTGCCCGAAATATGGATAAACCCGCGCTTGTCCACGGCTATTTTGATGGAGTTGTGGCTATCCCACCCTACCTGGGTAGGTAGTTTGGTAGTTTTCCAGGTTTTGGAGCTCAGCGGGCGCTGTGCCACCACCAGGGTCCGGCTGGAGTCGTAGTAGCAGGCGTATTGAAAGCGCTCGGTGGTAAGGAGCTGAAAGCCCACCGGATGCCCGGCCCACACCTTGGCCACCGGCAAAGTACCTACCACGCGGAGCTCCGGCTGCTGCGCCAGAACCCTTCCGGAAAAAAGTAGGCTCAGCAAAAGTACCTGCGTCAGGTAGTTTATCGTGCTTCGTTTCAAAGTAAAGTACCGTTTTAGGATAAAATAAATACCTCAAAAAAGTGCATGGGTCAGTTGGGCTATCGCCTGGGGTTCATCAGGGTACTGATCCAGGAATGACTTCGTAGGACTTTGGGGATAAAGTACCTTTCCCGTACGCGCCAGCGGCACGAAAATCTGCTTGTCCATGGGCTTGATCTGCTGATGCTCCCAGGCTTTTTCGCCCGCGGCGCGGGACAGCATCCAGTCAAAGGCCTTTTGCAGGCTTTTGCCCTGGGGCGTCTGGTAGTGCCACAGGTCCACGCCCACGTTCTCGCCCAGCAGCGCCAGCTCAAAAAAGCCGCGCAGGTTCATCACCGAGTACCCCCAGGAAAGCGTGCGCGCCAGCTCATGGGGCTGGCTGCCGTCTTCTTTCAGTTGGCTCTCGATCCGGGCCTTGGTTTGCTCTTCCAGGATTTTTTTGGCTAGCTGCGGCTGCTCCGTAAACAGCGCGATAGACGCCGCCTGCACGTCGTAGTAAGTACCGTGGTTGTTGTGCTCGTCGGCCTCGTCCAGGCCCACGGGGCTCGTGAGCATCCAGTCCAGAAACTGCCGGTACCAATCCTGAAGAGCCCGGTAGTCGGCCGCCGACAGTGCAGGCGAGTCTTTCAAAAGCTGAATGCCGTCGATGAGCTTCGTGACCCCGTGGGTGTCGATGAGGCCTATCCCCCGCCCTTCCGTCCGGCCGGGTACCGCCTGGCCGTAGTTGAGGTGCGGGTTCATGCGGGTGGTTTCGTCCAGAAACCACACCCGCAGTAGCCTGGCGGCGTGCTCGGCGTATTTTTTATCTTCGGTATAGTACCAGGCTACTCCCAGCAGCTGCACATCCTGACACAACGCTTTGTAATATTCGGCGTCCTGGATCGCAAAGCGCTCGGGGTTCACCTGCCCGTCCTTCCGGATGTAGGGCAGGCCGTCGGCCTTGGACGAGTCGGGCCACCAGTACGGACCCACGCTCATGTAGTCGCGCTTGTCGCCACTGGGGGGTACTTTGCCTTTGGCCGTCACGGTATAGGGGCCGCGTTGCAGCGCCTGGTCGGCCTGCTGGGAAAGTGCCGCCACCGCTCGTTTCAGCGCCGGATCTTTCTTTTTCAATTTCGCTTTATTGTCCTGCAAAACCGACGGCTTTACGAGGAAGGTCACGGGAGGGGTACTTTTTGGCAGGCCGGCGGTCAGGGCAAAGCTACTCAGCAGCCAGCAGAGCATGGCCCAGAAGGTACTTTTTCGTTGGATCAGCGGGTTAGGAATCATCGTATGGCTAGGGATTTAGGAATAAAAACTACTCGGCGGGGTACTTGGCATCCATGATCATTTTTTTCTCCTTGCTTAGCTTTTGCGGATCGGCACCGGGACGACCATTGCCCGCGTAGGTATTGCCTTTGGCCTTTACGTTTTTGGCCGCGTAGGCTTCCAGGCCGTGTCCGGTGTTGTAGTGAATGAGGTTATGGCTTAAAGTAACGTTTCGGGAGCCCTGGTGCAGGTACTCCAGCATCACGCCACTGCGGTCGTTGGCCTCGATAAGGTTATTTTCCACCCAAATATTTTCCGACTCGGTGACGAGCAGGCCGTAGTACGCATTGCGGGCTATTTCGCAGTTGGCCACAATGACGTCCCGGCAGTACCCTAGCGCCAGGCCGCTGCCGTGGGGGGAGGTAGCCAGGCGACTATCGCGAACCGTGACGTCGGCGCAGTGCGTCAGGAGCAGGTTATGCTGGAGCTTGGGGCCGGGTACTATGCTGGCCCCGTTTTCGTTGAAGTCGCAGCCAAGTACCTTCAGGCCGGTGGCTCCGCTCACAAATACGCCGTTGTAGGTCGCATTTTGTACCGTTATATTTTCAAAAGTGATATTTTTCATTTGTCCTTCCTGCTGCGCCAGCAGCATAATCCCGCCCCGGTTGGCCGTGCTCCGGTACGAGCGGGCGCTGTTGGGGTCGGAAGGTACCTCGGTGCGGGTCGCGACTTCGATCACCAGGTCTCGTAGCGTGAAGTCGTGCAGATTGGGCTCAGCGTTCACCAGCGCATCGCGCACGCCAGAAGCCGGGTCCAGAAAAAGGATGGTACTTAGGCCCTCGCCCGCCAGCGTGACGCCACTGGGTACTTTGAGGGTAGTAGGTAAGCTATGTATTCCGGCCTTCGCCACCACCCAGCGGTTTTTCCCCGCCGCGGCATCCAGCGCCGCCTGTAACGATTCGCCCGGCGCTACCAGCAGCGCGTCGGAGGGTACTTTGGCCGTGGCCGAATGGCGCGCCCCGGCTACGTAGCCAATGGTACTTGCCTTGGGCGAAACCGCCTGCGTAGGTACCTTCGCCAGCGGGGCCCGCACGGCCGTCAGGACGGAGCGGCTCGCTTTGGTCCGGACCGAGTCGGCCGCCTGGCGGGTGTAGGGCATGTCAACGCCGCGGGCGGCGTAGTGGCGGTATACGTACTCGTAGTCGTCGCGCAGGGTGCGGGCTCGCTCGGAAATGGTCCCGTAGCTATGGGGTTTGTCGCTCAGCAGGAACTGGGCCGTGTACTCGTAGCCCAGGGCCAGGCGATTATTCCCAATCGAAAAGAGATCTACCCCCTGCGTGTAGGCAATCTGGGCCGCCCCGGCAAATTCGCCCAGGCCCAGCTGCACGTGCGCCTGATCGCGGGTACTTTCCTGGCACTGTCCGCTGGGGTAGATGTACTTGAAGATCCCGCCGTTAACGGGCCCGTGCAGAAAATGAGCGACGGCGTTGTCGAACAGGGGCCGGTTGTCGGTAAAAATAGCGATGGCAAGCAGCGAGTGGATAATGGCCCCGTCCCAGTTGCCATTGGCCTGGGGGTAGTAAAAACGCATGAGCGGGTAGTAGACCGTCGTGAGCATCTTTGTAAAGCGCTCTACCTCGGCGGAAGCCAAACCGGCGTTGGTATAGCGCAGAATCTCGGCGGCATTGCACAGCGCGTGGCCCGTCCAGGCGGCGAGTAGCTTGGCGTCGTTGTAATCAAAATCCCAGAGGGTACCTGACCAGGCGTTCAGGATCTCGATGGCTTTCCGGGCGTAGGCGGGGTCGTTGGTGAGGTACCAGAGCAGGGCGCAATTATAGGCCATATTGGCTCCTTTGGACAAATCATCCCCGCCGATATTGGGCCGCCCGTAGGGTCCCCGCAGTACGTGCGTGTGCGGCTTTACTTCAAAAGTAAGGTCAGTTGCTGCTTTGAGTCGATCGAAGGCGTCTTTCCAGGGCTGCTCGCCTTTGAGCACCTGCTGCTTCATATAAGCCAGGTCCTGGGCCGACTGGTCGATACCCGGATGGATGAATTTTTGGGCAAAGGCCGAAGGAAGCAAGACGGTAGTAGCAAGAACTACCACCAACATCAAAAGTCTTTTCATAACGAATGGTAAAAGGGCTAGGGTACCTGAGCAGCGGGCCGTGTCCACTACACGGTCAAGCTTTTATGCTTACTTAGAAAAACAAATGGTTGAATTGTTGGTCTAGAAGCAATTCTAAACGTAGCAATTCAACCATTTGAAGGTATTCCAACTTTTTCAACGTCAAGAAGTACTTATAAAGGTACCTCCGGGCAAATTAAAGGGCGTAGCGCTTGATGCTGATCCGGGCGCTGCGGGCACCGTTGTTTATGGCGTTAAAGTAGATATAAGCCCGGTAACGACCATCGGCCGTTTCTACCCAGGCACCCGACTCGGCCCGCATGTTGATGGCGAAGTTAGGCTCCCCTTCCAGGTTCAACTGCTGGAAATCCAGGTCGTCGATGTACACCCCAAACTGGGTGCGCGCCAGGTGGAAATCCCGGATTCCCCAGGCTTTCCGGATCTTGATGCTACGGTTTACGCCCGCCGGGAGCGTAATACCCGGACGGTACTGGGCATCGGCCGCTGGCGAAACCAGCCCGTGGTTGAACGTTACGTTCGGGATGGTCCGGTAGAGGTACACCAGGTCGATCTTGTCCGGATTGGCGGCGGCTTGTGCTGCCGTGTACACGGCCATGTCGGCAATCGAGATGTAGCAGGCTCCGGCGTCTACGACGTTCAGGTCCAGTTTAAGGTCCATTTTCCCAACGGTATACGGCCCCATGGTATAGGATACCGTTTGGCCGTTACTGCTGGTCGCCGAGAACGTAAAGTTCACCGACTGGCCGCGTGCTTCTTCGGGAATCCGGTAGAAATAGCGCAGCGTAGCCGCCGAGGTATCGGCTGTGAAGTTCACCCTGGTGATGCGCCCTTCGGTAGCGGAGGGCTGGCCCACCACGACGCCCACGTCCGCTCCACCGCCATCGGTATAGAAAGAACGATGCTCCAGGTAGGTACCGCTGGCCCCCGAAATGGAGGCTTCTACCTGGGCGGAGGTGATCCGGCCCATGTCCCGGGGAAGCGCCATGGCGTAGGCAAACTCAATGTCGAGGCCCACCACGTTGGGGCCCAGCGTACGTTTAATCACATCGTTCTGAAATCCACTGCCTTTCAGCGGCGTGACCGTCACGATCTCCTTCTCCTGGCAGGCCGAAACGCCCAGCAGACAGATCAGAAGCAATAGGGTAATGTATGAATAGTTCCGTTGCATGATCGATGGTTTTTTATTACGGTTTCTGAACAGTAACGTAAACAGTATAAGGCTTCCGCACCTTTCGGTTACCGGAAACAACTGTGTACACTTTGGGATTAGCCAAATCGGAGAAATCCACTTTGCCGGTAATCTTGGGGTCCAGCTTGGCGTCAGTCACTAACGAAAACTGAGGGAAGAGGTTCCGTAGGTCCGTACCGTAAAATACCTCCACTTGAATGGTTTGGGCGGTGGTATCAATCACGGGGTTTTTGGTGCGGACGGTTTGGAAATCCCCGCCCAGCAACTCAAAGTTACTCACGAAACACTCGGCCCGATCGGTGATGAGGAGTCCGTCCTCATCTACGGGAAAATCATTCTTGCAACCTACCCAGGCAACGGATACCAGCAAGAGTACGCAGGCTATTCTAAAATATTTTTTCATTGCAATGTTCATTTATATTACAAAAATCTCACTAGGATA
Source organism: Rhabdobacter roseus (assembly GCF_014202275.1). Classification (GTDB taxonomy): domain Bacteria; phylum Bacteroidota; class Bacteroidia; order Cytophagales; family Spirosomataceae; genus Rhabdobacter; species Rhabdobacter roseus. The sequence goes on from NZ_JACHGF010000007.1 coordinate 234,581, forward strand.
GCCTGGCTTACATCCACGGCCGGTTTTGGGTCAGGTTCGGGTTACGATCCCGCTCTCCGGGCGGAATCCGGAAGATGTAGGCCTGCTCGTACACGCGCTCGGAGGCATTTTGGTAGTAGCGCTGCTGCTGAGCACCGCGCGTGTCGATCCGCCATACGCCCTCCGTGAGAGGTCCACCCCATACGCGTTCGATGGCCCGCCAGCGGCGCAGGTCGAAGCCCCGGTGGCCTTCGCCCAGCAGCTCGATGATCCGCTCCTGCTCAATGGCGTCAAAGAAAGCTTGTTTGCTGGCCGTTTTGTCTGCCTTCAACGGAGGCAAATTACCCCGGTGACGAATTTTATTCACCAGCTCAATGGCGTCGGCTTGGGGACCGTTGATTTCGTTGGTCGCTTCGGCGTACATCAGGTACACATCGGCTAGGCGCATCACGGGGAAGTCATAATCGCCGTCGCTCCGTCCCTGCCCGGCGTAGTTGCGCAGGAACTTCCGGAATACGTAGCCTGAGTTGCTACCGTCGGTATTATAGGAAGTATATCGAACGCCGTTGATAGTCACGGGTTGATTCCAGGTTTGGTAAATAAAGGGTACCCAGCCGGTCGACTGTAGACCAATCATCCCGATGCTCATTTCGTAATCCCACATGATGGAAGACTTCATGCGGTAGTCGCGGTTGGCGTAGCTCTGCGGATTCACGGCCGAGTTTGGCGTGGTACGAGCCGCGGGATTAGCCGAAGGGTTCATCGGAATCATCGGTTCCATAAAGTCGCCGGTGATGGTCGATTGGTAGCGATCGGCGATTTCGTAACGCGGAGAAACCCAGCATTGGGATCCTTCATGGGAGCGCCCGGCCACGTCGCGCATGAGTTCTTCACCCTGCGCGGTACCTACGCCACCGTGCGTGAAAGTCATGATCATCTCGGGATTTCCGTTCGCAATGGGCGTAAACAGATAGTAGTAGTTGGGTAGTTTTTCGGCTTTCCCTAGCTCATCGATTTCACCGGGTTCTCCTCCCCGGAACAGCGTCAGACCGAAATCCTGAATCACTTTACGGAAGTCCTCGGCGGCGGCGGCGTAGGCCGCATCAGCGGCGGCAGGATCACTCTTAAAGGTTTCGAGCTCCGGCCAGCCAAACTTATTCCAGCACGCCCAGTAGAGCTGCAACTTACCCCGGAAGGCCAGTGCGGCAGGCTTGCCGGCCCGCCCTATGGCGGCTCCCTTCACAGGTAGCTTTTCGTAGGCATAGGTAAAGTCAGCCATGATGGAGTCCTTCACCTGGGCGATGGGCATCCGGGTAATGTCTGCTACCTCCGCGTTGGCATTCACAATGTTGCTGATGTAGGGTACATCCCCCCACATGGAGATCAAGCGGAAGTACACCATCCCGCGGAGCAAGCGAGCCTCCCCCACAATCGCTTCCAGGTTCTCCACCGAGGAGGGGCTGGCCGTTTGCAGCATTATATTTACGTTATCGATTACGTAGTTGGCGCGGTTAACGCCCCCGTAGAGGTAACGGTACATTTTATCGAAGCTTCCCGCGTAGCCCGAAGGGTTGTAGTTACCGTTATGGTACGCATCTCCAAGCCTTAAATTTTCATTTGTTGCGCTGGTTCCGCGGGTCCGGACGTACTCCCCGTGGCCGTCAAGGTAGTAGTCGCGATCGAATAGAGGACGAATGGACGAATAGGCACCCATGAGGGCAAAGGTAGCGTCGGCTTCCGTTTTCCAGAAAGCGTTGGTTCCCAGCTCGGTTGTGGGCGCCTGCTCGAGCAGATCTTCCTGGCAGGAGCTTGCCCCCAGCATGAAGCCCGTCAAAGCCGCAACGGACAGTATTTTTGAAGTAATTCTTTTCATACCTATAAAAATCTTTGAATTAGATACCAATGTTGATACCAACTGAATACGATTTATTGATCGGGTACACGTTGCTGCGGTTACCGTCTTTTTCGGGATCAAGGCCCCGGAACTTGGTCAGTGTAGCGATGTTTTCCGACGAGCCGAAGATCCGAACGCTAGCCAGGCCAATTTTACGCAGCACGGTCTTGGGTACATTATAGCCTAACTGCACGTTTTTCACCCGGATGTAGCTCAAATCGTCCAGCCAGAAGGTACTTTCGGTTGTGTTATTACTTCCTCCTAGACGGGGCCAGGCTCCGTCGCGGTTTTCCCACGACCAAGGATTCTCCCAGTGCCCCCAGGTAGAAGCGTAGCGCTGGGTACCGAAGTTTACGTTGTTGTGGTTGTTGAGCCAGAAGTCCTTACGACCCGTAGCCCCTTGCACCAGCACCACGATGTCAAACCCGCGCCAGGAGGCATTGGCGTTCAACGCTAAGAAGGTCGTAGGGCGTTCACGCTGAAATTTAGAATGGGCAATTTTATCGTTATCGTCAATCCGGCCATCACCGTTCACGTCCTTACGCAGAATATCGCCCGGCGAGGCACCTTGGGGCGTGGCGTTGTACACATCCTCCCAGGTCTGAGCAATCCCCATATCCTCCCAAGCATACACATAGCGGTACGGCATGTTTAGGAATACCCAACCTTTCCCCAGGAACTCGTTCCACTTCTCCAGGGTTGTGACGTTTTTCGAGCCGTTCAGGTTGACGCCGTAGGCGACCTGTCCGATCTGGTCGCGCCAGGTTAGGTTCAGCTCCACCCCGCGGTTACGGAGGTTCCCGATGTTGCGGCGGGGCGCGGTGTAGGCTCCCGTCAGGTGGATCGACATCTCCGAAGGCCGGTTCATGCCCGTCGTGAGGCGGTCGTAGAAGTCGATTTCGGCGGTCAGGCGGTTGTTGAGGAAGCCCAGGTCCAACCCTAGGTTAAATACGGAAGTCGTTTCCCAGGAAAGATCCCGGTTGACCATCTTGCGGTTCACGAAGCCCTTCTGGATGCTGTTCCCCAGGAAATAGTTGCTGGCGGCCAGCGTTTCCTGCTGCTCGTAGCGACCCACCCCAGCGTTGTTTCCGAGACTACCGTACGACACCCGTAGCTTACCCGAGCTCAGGAAACGATCGGTAAAAGCACTGATGAAGCTCTCTTCGGTAAAGCGCCAGCCCAAAGCCGCCGAAGGGAAGAAGCCAAACCGACTTCCGTCTAAGAACTTGGAAGAACCGTCGGCGCGGAAGTTCACTTCGAGCAAGTAGCGGTCAAAGGCCGTGTAGTTGAGGCGGCCAATGTACGAGCGAAGCCCTTCGGCGCTGGAGCTCCCCCCTGTGCCTTGAATGTCGGTCAGGGCAGCATCGATTTCGTGCAGGGACGGGTGCAGACGGTCGTTACGGGAAGAAGACTGGTAGCGATCGTACCAGTATTCCTCGCTGTATACGGCCAGGGCGCTCAACGTGTGGTTTTTCCCAAAGGAGGTGTTGTAGGTCAATCGCCCGTTGAGCATCGTTTTGTAGCCGGTGTTGGTAAAGTTACCTACCCCCGCGTTATCCGTAACGTACGCCCGGGCCCCAAAGGCTCCCTGCTGGAAGTTGTAGGCGCGGTTGGGCATGTTGGCGTTCCAGCGAAACTGGTTGTCGTAGTTCAGGGCGTAGTCAATACGAGCCGTTAGGCCTTTGATCGGCGACCAGTCCCAGAACAAGTTGGCGTTGGCTTCCTGGCGGTTCTGGTAGCTCAGGTTGTTGATGTAGTTGGTGTAGGGATTGTAGGCCTGGGGATCTTCGTTGTAGGCCATGGTCCCCCCGTAATAACCCGAGACCGGATCGTAAGGAACAATACCGGCAATGGCGTACTGCATGTCGTAGCCCGCGGTGTTGTTGTCCTCGGTGAAACCATCCGCCAGGAAGTAGGTAAACTTCGACCAGTTCCCCTGGAAACGTACCCCTACGTTCATATTTTTGTTCAGCTTATAATCAAAGTTGAAGCGGGCGTTGTAGCGCTTAAAGTCGTTGTTGATCTGCAAACCTTTTTCGTCCATCAAACCAATCGAGATGAAGAAGTTGGACTTGTCATTGCCGCCGGAGGCCGAAAGGTTGTGGTTCTGCATGGTACCGTTACGCATGATGATGTCCCACCAGTCGGTGTTGGGATAGCGCAGCGGATCTACCATACCCAGGGCCATCCACTGGTCGATGGTACCGTCCCGGAAGAGGTAGTTAGAACGCAGCGTACCCACGTCGGCCGCGCGCTGGTGCAGCGTCAGGGCGCGGGGGTAGTCGTCCATGAAGTCGATGGCCCGGGTTGGTACCTGTACGGCGTAAGAGCCCGTATAGTTGATGCTGGCCCGTTCCTGCCCTTTACCCGACTTGGTGGTGATCAGGATAACCCCGTTGGCCGCCCGTGATCCGTACACCGATGCCGAGGTAGCGTCTTTCAGTACCGATACGCTCTCGATGTCGTGGATGTTGATCCGGTTGATGTCTACGTCGGGCATGCCGTCGACGACGATCAGCGGACCGGCACCATTGACCGTACCCAAGCCGCGAATCATCAGGCTGGCGTTATTACGGCCCGCCATACCCGTCGACTGCGTCACGGCCATACCGGGTACCAAACCCGCCAAACCCGACGATACGTTGGCCAGCGAGCGGCTGGCAATTTTTTCGTCGATGGTCACGGTGGCTACCGCGCCCGTGACGTTGGCGCGCTTCTGGGTACCGTACCCAACTACTACGACTTCGTCCAGCGCCCGGTCTTCTGACTGAAGGACCACTTCGACGGTCTGGCGGTTGCCTACTTCTACCTCCTGGGTGGCATAGCCAATAAAGCTAAACACCAGCACGGAGCTTGCATTGGTGACGTTGAGCGAGTAATTCCCGTCGGTGTTGGTGGTAGTACCGTTGGCGGTACCTTTTTCTACCACACTCACACCGGGCATTCCTTCTTTGCTATCAGAACCCGTCACGCGGCCCGTAATGGTGATAGCCTGAAGGCGGCGGGCGTTGGTCAACATTTCCGAAACAGCTACCGACCGAAAGGGAGCCTGCATACCCGAAGCGGTATTGCGGCTGGCCAGCTGAATGGGCACGAGCTGGTTGGAGGGGACTACCAATTCCGTTACCGACACCCTTTTCGTGGGGTTTTCCGTAACGTGAATCGTTTCGTTGACCCGGCGAAAGCTCAGGCCCGTCTCCTGCGAAATGGACCGAAGTACCTTACCCAGGCTCTCGTTCGTAAAATCCTGACTGAGTTTCTTATTACTCACGATTTTTCGGTCGTACTGAAAGTTGAGGTCCGTTTTCTCAACAATCTTCACGAACGCATCTTCCAGCTTCATATTACGCAGATTTGCCGAAAGGTAAATGTCCTCAATACTTTTTTCCTGGGCCTTCAGGTCAGAAGCGGCCAATAGTCCCACGAATAAGCACTGGATAATTCCTCCTAGTAGTGCGTACCTTGTCATTGCTACAATTTGTGGTAGTAGTTTGAATTTCATAAATTTAAAAGTTTAAAATTCTCGCTTAATTTTAAATAAGGCTGAACACTTGCCGCCGAGGTGCCACTCAAAGCAAGTACCCGCCTGGATTTCAAGCCGGCAATCTTTACAGATTGTCGGCTTTTTCACTAGCTACTATCGAGTAGTTTCATTTTCCTGGGTTATCTTATTTAATTATTACCTCTCGGTCGGTGACTACAAAAGAAAAACGGTTGGGGTAACGGCAAATCTCCAGAATATAATCAATGGACCGGTTCTCGAACTTCCCGCTCAAACGCCAATCGGGGCTCATTTTCACCTCACCCTCAATCCTTATTTTTACGCCGTACCACCTTTCCAGCCTGCGTACGATTTCGGCAAAGTCGGCTTTCTCAAAGTGCAGAACCCCGTCTTTCCAACCCAGCAATTCATATTTATTGTAGGTACTTACCGTCATGGCTTTCTTCTGCTTTTCAAACGTCACCATCTCGTCCCGTACCAGGTAAATCTCATTTTGGGCCGCTTCATCCGCTCCGTTGCTTACGCCTACCTTGCCCTCCACCACGGCTACCCGCACGTCCTGATTTTCGGGATAAGATTCGACGGCAAACTTCGTCCCCAGTACTTTGATGTGCAGCTCATCGGTGTGGATAATGAAGGGTGCCTTCGGGTTGGAAGCGACCTCAAAGAAGGCTTCTCCCTCCAGGTACACTTCACGTCGATCGCCAGGAAATTTTTCGGGGTAAGAAAGGGTGGATCCGGCATTGAGTTTAATCACACTCCCATCCATTAGCTTGATGGTCAGCTGCTGGCCATTGGCTACCTCCTTGCGCGCCAGGCTGGGCGTAGGGGTGCTCAGAGAAGTCCAGTATTGTTTTCCGGCCCACAGGCCTGAGAGTAGGATCACTGCCGCAGCTACCCGAAATAGCAACCGACCAATTCGCTTTCCAGCACTTTCCTCTTCCGTATCCCACGCGTCGTCCTGTTCCAGGCTAGCCGCCTTCACCTTCTCCCACTCCTGCTGCACCGTATCACTATCTAGCTTATTTTCCTTAAATGACAATGCCGCATAGAGCTCTTGCGCTTTTTCTACTTCGGCCCGTTGTCCGGGATTGTCGCTGAGCCACTCTTGCCATTCCCGGTTAGACTGGGGGCTATCACCGCGCATCCAGGCCAAAAAATCATCATCCAGCAAAAAATCCGAAGCTCGAAAATGAACGTACCGCTGCTTTTCCACAAAATCTGTTGAAATTGTCTTTTGCTAGTATAAAGCTAGAATATTACCACAGTGACCCTCTCTGATTCATTTTTTTTCTAAAAAAAATACTTTCCTCAGCACTCGCTGTTATCAGGGGTACTTTGAAAGGGTACTTTGACCCTAAAAAAGGAGGGTAGAGGTAAAAAAAGCATAGCCGCTTGGAAGGGTACTTGAGCCAGGGGCAAAAAAAGCCAGGGCCGGGTTACCTGAGCAAGAATAAGGTACTTAGCAGAAAAGGAACTACGCTCATCAGTACCGACACCGGCTCCGCCGTAAACTCTTCGGTGAGGGCGTCCAGGGCTTTGTAGATGAGCTTGTAGACGGCCCGGGTGCTGATGTTCATGGTATGCGCAATGTCGGCAAACGACTGCTCCCCGTAGTACTTCAGGTACAGGGCTTCCTTTTGGCGGGCGGGTAGTTTTTCCACGCCACGCTGCAGTTGGCTCAAACGATCGCTTGCCGTTTGGTCCCGGATCATCTGGGCTTCGATGGAAAGCTCGGAGTGGAGGTTAAATGTATCGGGGTCAATCGTGAGCCGTAAAGAGTCTGACTTCATGCGCTTTAGCACCAGACGACGCAGCGACGACAACAGGTAGTTTTTAATGGAAGTCGTTGGCCCCAGGAAAGTGCGGCGTTCCCAAATGGTAAGAAATAGAATCTGGAGACAATCCTTGATTTCGTCCTCATCGTCCTGAAAACGCTGGCAGTAGTTAAACAAGAAACTGTAGTGCTGCTTGAATATTTCCTCATAAACGATAGTATTCCCCATTTTCAAGGCTTCCCACCGCTCCGCATCGGAACTACTCGCCACTACATTATCCTCCATTTTCATACTAGGTTGTAACAAAAAAACTGGGTAAGCTTAACTTCCGAAACTTAGGGCCTTTCTTGATAAGTACGCGGTGCATCCTCATTCAGACTACTGTGTCCAGCGCGGAGTATTAGGTGGCGCGGGCTCGAAAAGGATTTAAGCCCTTTTTCTCCTTCACTATCCTGTACCTTCATGCCTTAGAGACGGCTATTTCAAGCCGTACCCCTACGACGATCTATGATTTTTCTAAAATAATATTTAATAAATTTCAGACTACCCCGGCTGGCTTACCTACGTCCAGGAAAAGGTACCCAGACCAGGAGGTACTTGCCAAAGGTACTTGGTCGATAACATGTTGAAGTTCAGAAAATTGAAGGATAGTAAGGAAGCCAAAAACGGAAGAGGTACCTGTCTGATTCGCTAGCCTTCCAGGGTAATTTTGGCGCGGGTACACACGCCGCCCACCGGAGGGTTAAACTTTGACACGCTAACCGTCACCCGCTCGACGCGGGGGTACTTTTGGCGCACCTTTTCAATGACCCGGAAAGCAATGTGCTCGAGCAAGCGGGAGCGCTCCTGCATCACCTCGGCGGCAATGCGGTAAAGCTCTTCGTAGTTGACGGTTTCGCTCAGGCGGTCGTGGTGGGCGGCCGCTACAAAATCAGTGGTGATGACGATATCAAGCGAGTACCGGTTGCCTATTTTTTGTTCTTCGGCGTAGTAGCCGTGGTAGGCAAAAAACTCTAGCCCTTCTAGTGTAATGGTACCCAAAGCAGCGTGTAAAAGTATAAAATGTACCTATAGAATGAAATCAATACGTATTCAGAGGTAGTTTGTAAAACTACCCATCCGTGGCTCGTTCCCGGCCGTTGGGCCGGAAGTGCAGGTACCTAGTTGATTTGATCAAAGAAGGAACCACCGCCTTTTTTGGGTGCCGCGCTCGTCTCCATCGCCCTGGCTTCGTTGCTTTTCTCCAACCTTTCGTTGGCTTCTTGCACCGCTTTTTTCACCTTTTGTGCTTCCGCCATGGCTTCCGAGGCGGCATCGGGTGCAGGCTCCGGCTCTACCTCTGCTACTACTTCTTCCGGTTTTTCTTCCGGGGTACTTTCCGGTTCGGTGATGGGCTCCGCAGCGGGTGGGGGTACTTCCTCATCCAGGGGAGCTTCGGCTACGGGCTCCTCCACGGGCTGGCTTTCCTCGGTGGCCTCTTCAGCCTGCGGCTGCTCTTCCTGAGACTGCTCTTCGCCCACAAGTACCTCTTCGCTCGCTGCTACGGCTTCGTCCGCCCCGGCTTCCGGGCTGCTTTCGGCTACCTGCTGGGTTACTTCCTCCATTTTCTGCAGGAAAGAATCTTTATTGAATTTTTTCTCGAAGCGGTCTACGGTTTCGCTGGTGGTACTTACCAACGTCCGGAGCTGAACGATCAGGTTGTCGCGGTACTTCTCCATGGCTTTGAAATCCCGGTCCTGGTTTTTCAGCTCATTGAGAATTTCCTCTTTGATGTACTTGGATTGGTTTTCGGCGTCCTGAATGAGCATACTGGCCTTGCGCTTGGCCTCGTTGAGCAGTTCGTCCGATTTCTGCCGCGACTCCTGCAGGTACTTTTCGGCGGCCTTGTTGGCCTGCTCGGTGATCTGCCCGCTGGTGTCTTCGGCCGTTTTGAGGGTACGGAACAGCGTCATCTCCACATCTTTGAGCTTATTGAGCTCTTTCTCGGCTATTTCGAGCTGCATTTTGAGCATTTTTTGCTCGTTCATGATCCGCTCCCACTCCTGCGATAAGGAGTTCAGAAAGGCATTCACTTCATCCACGTTATAGCCTCGGAATACCTTCTCAAAAGTGTGTTGCCGTATATCAATGGGAGATATTTTCATGCGCGTTTCGTCCGTTTTGAGTTAGTTAAATCTTTGTTGTGAAATTAACGGTTAAATTAGCACAATTCAAAAACTTAATCCAAATTATCCTCTTGAGGGTACTTGTACTCCCGCAGGGGTACCCGTTCTTAACCTGAGCCCGGCAGCGGCCCTATTCCACTTCCCAAACCGAAATCATGCGGTCGTCGCTGCACGAAACGAGCCGGTTTTGGTGCTCTTTCCAAAGCAGCTTATTCACCGAAGTACCATGCCCGGCGTGCCGCGCCCGGTCGATCACCTTCCGAAGCCGGAAGGTACCGGCATCCCATACTTTAATGGATTTGTCCATGCTGCCCGTGGCCAGCCAACGCCCGTCGGGGCTATACGTGAGGTGGTTAATGGCGAACAGGTGCGCCGGGATGTCTTCCCGCAGCTCGTAGCCCTGCTGGACATCCCATACTTTGAGGTGGGCGTCGCGCCCGGCCGTGAGCAGGTAACGGCCGTCGGGGGAGTAGCGTACTGTAAAAACGGAGTTGTCGTGCGCGCGCAGCGTTTTTTTTAGCAAAAATCCGTCCGCGTCAAATATACTCACAGTCCAGTCGCTGAATCCGGCGGCGATTTCCCCGGTAGCCGGGTTGACGGCCAGCGTACGAACGCTTTTCGCGGAGGCTTTGATGTGTTTTTGCACCGAAAAGGAAGGTACATCCAGCACCACGATCACGCCGTCGCCCTGGGCTACCCAGGCTTTTTCGCCGAAAAACTGGATGTCAAAGATAGGCACTGAGGAAAGCTTGAGCGAGGCGATGACGGCCTTTCCCGCGGGGTCAATCTTTTGAATACCTTCAAAATTCTGACCAATCCAAAGCGTATGCTCCTCCGGATGGTAGGCCAGTGCGTACACCGAAGCCCCCAGGCGTGCTACTACCTCTCCCAGGTCGGGGCGTTGTAAGTCCCACTTCACCACCAGCCCATCGCCCCCGGCCGAGTAGAAGCCCTGCGGCGTGTGGTCTGAAATTAAAGTATAGACGCAGTCGCGATGCCCGGAAAAAGTATCAATTTTGCGGATATTCATACATTCGGTTTAATGGAGGGAACTCCGGTTGTTGACAGTTAACACCTATTGCCATGCCACTCGTTCACTACGAACCCTTACTACAGTCGGGCCAGCTACTGCTCTGGAAATTGGACGAAAGTACCGAAGAGCTCCGTACGTTGTACGCGTTGCCGTACAATCAGGAAGAGCTCAGGGGGATTTCGCACCCCCAGAAGGTACGTGAATGGCTCGCCGGGCGGCTGGTGATCCGGCAGCTGGCCGAGCGCGCCGGGATCAACTACCAGGGGCTGCGCAAAGACGAGCACGGTAAGCCCTTTCTGGTGGGGTCATCCTGCCCGATTTCCGTCACCCACAGCCTGGACTACGTGGCCGCCGTGCTGCATCCGGACAGGCCCGTGGGGATTGATATGGAAAAAAAACACGAGAAGTTGATTCGTACCTCGTCCAAGTACCTGTCGGAGGCGGAGCTGCTTCAGGCCGGTGGGGATGTGGCCAAACTTTGCATGTACTGGTGTGCCAAGGAAGCGCTATTCAAGCTCAATGGTCGCCAGAAGGTCAGTTTCCGGGACCACATCCGGATCGCCCCGTTTGAGGAGGACAGCCTGCGGCTGGATGGTACCCTTACCGACGACGGCGTGGTGCGTTCAGCGGCGCTGTACGTACAGTGGGTAGGTAGTTACTGCCTGGTTATTGCTACGTAAGCACGAAGCCTACTCGCCCAGTTCGTCGTCCAGAATTGATAAAAGTATCTGCTCTACCTCCCGAATTTTGTCCGGCTCGCCCGCTTTTTCGTAGGAAAGAATCAGGTTGCGAAGTACCCTTTGAATAATCTCGAGGTGGGTGCAGGGTTGGTAAAAAGACTCCTGCGTTTTCAGGTTCAGCTGCGCTATGTAGTGGTCAATGTCGGTCTTCAGAAAAATAATGCCCCGGTTGAAGACATTGATGTAAAACTGCACCTTGTCCTGCTTGTAGGTGAGTACGAAGAGGTTGGGCAAATTGACCCCGTAGACCGGCATCCCGAGTTTGCGCGCGATCAGCATGTAGATGACACAGAGCGTAATGGGGTTGCCGCGGCGGTTTTCGAGCACGATGTTGATCATCGAGTTGGAGGCCGAGTGAAAGCTCTTGGTATTGGCCCCAAAGTTCATGGATCCATAAAACAGCGTATTCATCAGCTTCACCTGGTCCGACGGATTCATATCGTCCTGAAACTGCGGCCAGATGGAGTAGTGGAGCTGCTCAATATCCATCCGCAACTTTTCAAGCGACAGATCGGGGTACTGGTAGGTAGCTACTATCCACATACCTTCCAGCAGGTCCAGCGCCCCGCCATTTTTCCAGGCCTGCAAGCGGTCGATCATTACGCTGAGCTGCAGATCGTGGATCAGTTGTTCGATTTTTCGCTGTACAACCGGACTGAAGCTTCCCTCCCATTCGGTTTCCAGAAAAGGTATCACGCTACTACCCAGCGAGCGGATTTTCTTTTCTACGTGCCCGGTAATCTCACGGTCCTCGTCGTCCAGCAAGGAAACCAAAGCCTTTATTTCCTTTTCGTTCATACCTGCTCCAGATTGTGTTTTGATAACGATGGCTTAAATAAAAACAATTTTTATATGGGTTTCAAATTTTCTACTTTTGCCCGAAATAAAACTACCTTAATCCACAAAATTCATTCCATCGCTTAATCTGCTTACTACTATTCAACGTTTATGAAAATTTTGGTCACCGGGGGTGCTGGTTTTATTGGCTCGCATACCGTCGTAGAACTTCACAAAGCCGGTTTCGAGCCCGTTATAGCCGATAATCTCTCTAATTCCAACCGGGGCGTGCTCAACGGCCTGCGTACAATTATTGGCCAGGAAGTACCTTTTTATGAACTAGACTGCAACGATTCCGCGGCCCTGCGGGACTTGTTTCGGCAGGAGGCGTTTGGCGGAGCGATCCATTTTGCGGCCTACAAAGCCGTGGGCGAATCCGTTCAGAAGCCGCTCAACTACTACGAAAACAACCTGGGCTCGCTGTGGGTATTGCTAAAAATCATGCAGGAATTCGGGGTAGGTAACCTCGTCTTTTCTTCTTCCTGCACGGTGTACGGCCAACCTACCGACCTGCCCGTTACTGAAGATACCCCACGCCAACCGGCCGCTTCGCCCTACGGCAACACCAAGGCCATCAGCGAAGATATTATCCGTGACCACGTCTTTTCGGAGCCGGGCCTCAAAGCCATTGCGCTGAGGTACTTCAATCCCATCGGGGCGCATCCCTCGGCCCTGATCGGGGAGCTGCCCCTGGGGGTACCTAGCAACCTGGTCCCTTTCCTGACGCAGGCCGCCGCCGGGCTCCGGGAGTCCCTGACGGTCTTTGGCAGCGACTACAATACCCCCGACGGTACCTGCGTGCGCGATTTTATCCACGTGGTGGACCTGGCCAAAGCCCACGTGAAGGCGCTGGAACTGCTGGCCGAGCAACCCAACGCAAACTACTACGATGTGTTCAACGTCGGGACCGGGCGGGGCAACACCGTGCTGGAACTGATCAAAACCTTTGAAGAAGTAAATAACCTGAAGCTCAACTATACCATTGGTCCGCGCCGCCCCGGCGACGTAGAAAAAATATACGCAGAATCCAGGAAAGTCAATACCGTGATGAAATGGGAAGCCGAAAAAACGCTGGCCGAGGCCCTTCAGGATGCCTGGCGCTGGCAGCAAAAATTGGCAGAAACCCACGTAGCTTCGTAGATTCACGCGGTTTTTAACGAACTAATTCAATCAAGGAATAGTATGAAGAAGATTTTGATAACGGGGGGAGCAGGCTTCATTGGCTCGCACGTGGTGCGCCGCTTCGTGACACAGTACCCGCAGTACCAGATCCTGAACCTCGACGCACTCACCTACGCCGGTAACCTCGAAAACCTGCGTGACATCGAAAACGCCCCCAACTACACCTTCGTCAAAGGCGACATCACCGACGCCGCTTTCATCGACGCCCTCTTTGCTGAGCATGACCTCCAGGGCGTCATTCACCTGGCCGCCGAGTCGCACGTGGACCGCTCCATCTCTGACCCCATGGCCTTCGTGATGACCAACGTCATCGGGACCGTGAACCTGCTCAACGCCGCCAAAAAAGCCTGGAAGGACGACTATGCAACACGTGGTGCGACCAACCGTCGTTTTTACCACGTCTCGACCGACGAAGTCTACGGGGAGCTGCACGACCCTACGGAGTTTTTCCTCGAAACCACCAAGTACGATCCGCGCTCGCCCTACTCGGCCTCCAAAGCCTCTTCGGATCACTTCGTGCGCGCCTACCACAATACCTATAAACTACCCGTGGTCATTTCCAATTGCTCGAATAACTACGGCCCCAACCATTTCCCCGAGAAGCTCATCCCGCTGATCATCCACAACATCATCCAGCAGAAGCCGCTGCCGGTCTACGGCAAGGGCGAGAACATCCGCGACTGGCTCTTTGTGGAAGACCACGCCCGGGCCATTGACGTGATTTACCACCAGGGCAAAAACGGCGAAACCTACAACATCGGCGGCCACAACGAGTGGAAAAACCTGGACCTGGTGCTGCTGCTGTGTAGCATCATGGACCGCAAGCTGGGTCGCCCCGAAGGTACCTCCGAGCAGCAGATCACCTACGTCACCGACCGCGCCGGCCACGACCTGCGCTACGCCATCGACGCCACCAAGCTCAAAGAGGAGCTGGGCTGGGAGCCTTCGCTGCAGTTTGAGGAAGGCCTGGAACGAACCGTAGACTGGTACCTGAGCAACCAGCCCTGGCTCGAAAACGTGACCTCGGGGGCTTATCAGAAGTACTACGAAGGCATGTACGCGGGGCGGTAGGGCGCGTAGGAGAGTTCATGAGTAAGTGAGTTGATGAGTATCCTCATTTTCTCGTCCACTTTTAACTCATCCACTTTCCACTCCTCCTGCACTCATGAACTTACAACTCATTGACTCATAAACAACTTTATGAAAGGAATTATCCTGGCCGGAGGCTCCGGTACCCGTCTGCACCCGCTCACGCTGGCCGTCAGCAAGCAGCTCATGCCGGTCTTCGACAAGCCCATGATCTACTACCCGCTGTCGATCCTGATGCTGGCCGGGATCAAAGAAATCCTGATCATCTCTACCCCCCACGACCTACCCCACTTCGAGAAGCTCCTGGGCGACGGCAGCCGCCTGGGCTGTTCGTTTAGCTACGCTGTGCAGCCCAGCCCCGACGGCCTGGCGCAGGCTTTCCTGATCGGCGAGGAGTTTATCGGCTCCGACAAAGTGGCGCTGGTGCTGGGCGACAACATCTTTTACGGCTCGGGGCTCTCGCGGCTGCTGCAAGCCAACAACGACCCCGACGGCGGGGTGATCTACGCCTACCAGGTCCACGACCCGGAGCGCTACGGAGTGGTGGAGTTTGACAAAGATTTCAACGTACTTTCCATCGAGGAGAAGCCCGCTCAGCCCAAGTCCAACTACGCCGTGCCGGGCCTGTACTTTTACGACAACCAAGTGGTGGACATTGCCCGTCATACGGCCCCTTCACCGCGCGGTGAGCTGGAAATCACGGACGTCAACCGCCAGTACCTGGAGATGGGTCGTTTGAAGGTAGGCGTGCTGGACCGCGGCACGGCCTGGCTGGACACGGGTACTTTCCAGTCGCTGATGCAGGCGGGGCAGTTTGTGCAGGTGATCGAGGAGCGGCAGGGGCTGAAGATCGGGTGCATCGAGGAGGTAGCCTACCGCATGGGCTTTATCAACGCCGAGCAGCTGCAGCGGGTGGCTCAGCCGCTCATCAAAAGTGGCTACGGCGTGTACCTCCAGAATCTGCTGCGGTAATTTACAGGTACCTTGAATTGTTTTTTTGTATAAGAATTAGGGAAAGCTATCGTTTCTTTGGTAAATTTGATCATACAACGCCTCCTTTGGCGCTCGGATTGATGTACGCCCTAATCTTGAATGGAGTTTTTACCCAAAGACATTGAAACCTATACGGAGGCTCATACGGAGGCCGAAAGCGAGCTGCTGCGTGCCCTGGCCCGCGAAACGCACGCCAAGGTACTTAGGCCCCGCATGTTGTCGGGGCACCTCCAGGGCCGTTTTTTAGCGCTGCTTTCGCGCCTGCTGCGGCCAAGGCGCATTCTGGAAATAGGTACCTACACCGGCTACTCGGCCCTGTGCCTTTGTGAAGGACTGGCCACGGACGGTACGCTTACTACCCTGGATGTAAACGAAGAGCTGGAATCCCTGACCCGACGCTACTTTGAACAATCGGGCTACGCGTCCCGCATCGACTACCGCCTTGGCCCGGCTGCCGCTATCATTCCCCAACTGGACGAAACCTTTGATCTGGTTTTTATCGACGCCGACAAGCTCAACTACCTCACGTACTACCAGCTCCTGATCGACAAGGTACGCCCCGGTGGCCTTATCCTGGCCGACAACGTACTTTGGAGCGGAAAGGTAGTACCGGTACCCGGCCAGCGCATCGATAAAGATACCCAGGCTCTGCTGGACTTCAACCGGACGGTCCACGAAGACCCCCGGGTGTCTAACCTGCTGCTGCCCATTCGGGATGGCCTCATGATTTTGCAGAAAAACAGCTAATTCTCAACGCTTACTACCACAGAACCAATCATCCATCATGTTAAAACACGTCAAGAACTACCTTAGCCTCTATCTGCTGGTCGCCTGGGTCGTTGTGGGAAAAGAGAATACCGCCGCGCAGGACATCCCTTCTATCCCGGCTAGCCTGCCCTTTGCGGGTATTAACGTGAAGCTGGATAACGGCGCCCGCGCGCTCATTGAGTCGGATGTGCGAAGCCTTATGGCCAACCGTCGCTTCTGGGAAGACAAAATGGACCGCGCTATCCTGTACTTCCCCCTCATCGAAGGGGTACTTATCGACGAAGAAGTACCCATCGACTTCAAGTACCTGGCCGTGCAGGAAAGCTCCCTCACGCCCGACGCCGTGTCGTCTTCCAACGCAGTGGGTTTCTGGCAGTTCAAGCAGGAAACGGCCCTCGAACTGGGCATTCGGGTAGATAATGAGGTAGATGAACGCAAGAATATCTCCGCCTCTACCCACGCCGCCGCCCGCTACCTCAAGCGCAGCAACCAGCAGTTTAACAACTGGGTGTCCTCGCTCTACTCCTACTACCTGGGCATGGGCGGCATCAGTAAGATTGTTCCGGCCAACTGGGCCTACGCCCGCGAGATTACCCTTACCGGCCAAACCGACCGCTATGTACTGCGCTTTTTTGCCCACAAAATAGCCCTCGAAGCCGGGCTGGAACGCTACCGTTCGGCCAATACCATTGTGCTGCTGGAAGCGCCTTACGGCAAGGGCCGCGCGCTCAGCGAAGTAAGCCGCGACCTGGGCGTCACCGTACTGGACCTACAACGTTACAACCGCTGGTTCAACGGCGACTACATCCCGGCCGATAAAGACTACATGCTGGCGATTCCGGTGGCGACGGGCCAGATCAATGCCGTTCGGGACAAGCTTTCGATGGTACGCCAGGACCCAGGCATGGACCTGAGCCGGACCGACATCGGTTTTCCCGTGCTGCGTAAGGCTAGCGTACAACTCCGGGGAGCCAATGATCCTGTATTTTACGAAATCAACGGATTACCCGGCGTTCAGGCCCGTCCCAACGACCAGGTAGCCGCTTTGGCCAAAATCGCCAAGATTAGTACCTCCAGCTTTTTGCGCTACAACGACATGACGCCCCAGGACCCCATCATACCGGGGGATGTGTATTACCTGGCTAAGAAAAATAAGAAGGCCATGGTGCCTTTCCATACCGTACGGGAAAACGAAACCCTGCGGAGCATTTCTCAGATATACGGGATCCGGCTGCGCGACCTGATGAGCTACAATCGCATCAACAACCGCAACCTGCGCCTACCCACCGGCCGGGTAATGTGGCTCATGAAAAAGCGCCCCGCCAAGCAGCCCGTGGAGATCATCAACCAGCCCGGCCAGGACAAGAACCTGCCGCTACAGGCCACCAGCACGCTGGCTTCCGCTCCGGCTACGGTGGCTCCGGCTAGTACCCCTTCGTCGCCCTCCGCGGAAATTCCCCGCAATGCCTCGGAGCGTAAGAAGTATACGCCCAAATTAGCCGAAAATACCACCGCCTCCGGCACCTCCACAGACGTGTCCCGGACGGACGTGCCCCGGACGGCTTCCCCCAGCAACGAGGCTCCCGCCGTAGCCGTCACCCGGACGGAGGTGCCCCGGACGGAGGTACCTGCCAACGAGGCCCCTGCCAACGAAACCGCTCAGGCAAGGGTACCCACCCGTACCTCTACCTCCGGTGGAAGTACCGGCGACCGGATCGTGATTATCTCGCAGGAAAACGGCCAGCCGCAGATGCAGGCCGAAGAACCTACCGCGGTGGCCTCCCGGCCCGTCAACCGGACTCCCTCCGCCAGGGTACCTGCCACCAGTACGCCAAGTACCTCCTCCCGCCCCGCGGCTCCCAGCTCAGGTACCCAGTACCACACGGTTGAAGCCGGACAAACCTTTTACAGTGTTTCGCGGCTTTATAACATCTCTGTTTATGACCTGTTTACCTGGAATAAACTCACCGCAGACGATAAGCTATCCGTAGGCCAGCGGCTGCTCGTCGCGCCCCCGGCTACGCAAGTACCCACCACTGTATCAACTACGACGGCCCCCACGGCTGACTTCGTCACGCATACCGTCGCTTCGGGCGAAACGCTTTTCCGCATTTCCCAAACCTACGGGGTGAGCATGGATGAGATACAGCAAGTCAACAACATGCCCAACACCACCGTTAAACTCGGCCAACGGCTCAAAATACCCAAGCGCTAACGATACCCAGCATGATACTCATTGATAATACGTGCATCAGCGACGACATAGGTGATCAGTTTTTTGTCTGTAATCTCGAAAAATGCAAAGGTGCCTGCTGCGTCGAGGGCGACTCCGGCGCTCCGCTGGAGCCCGAAGAGGTACCTATTCTCAAGCAAATTTACCGGCACGTAGAGCCCTACCTGTCCGAAGCCGGCAAAAAGGTGATTGCCGAAGAGGGCGTCTTCACGAAGGACTGGGAAGGCGACCTGGTGACGCCCGTCATCGACGGCAAGGAATGCGCCTATGCCATTTACGACGAAAAGGGTATTCTGAAATGCGGCATCGAAGCCGCCTACAACGACGGCAAGATTGACTTTAAAAAACCCATTTCCTGCCATCTGTACCCCATTCGGATCACCAAATATGAGCAGTACCACGCCCTCAACTACGACCGCTGGCATATCTGTAGCCCGGCCTGCTCCTTCGGGCAAGCCCTTGGGGTACCCGTCTATCAGTTTCTGAAAGAGCCCCTCACCCGCGCCTACGGTGCCGAGTGGTACCAGCAGCTTCAGAAAGAGGTTGAAGAACGAAACGCCGCCGCTTCCCATGCCAAAAGCTGATTATTTTGAGGATGTGTATGAGGTAGTGCGGCTGATCCCCGTCGGGCGTGTAAGTACCTACGGGGCCATTGCTGCCTACCTGGGCTCCAAGCAGGGAGCCCGCATGGTAGGCTGGGCCATGAACAACTGCCACGCCCGGCCCGACGTCCCCGCCCACCGGGTGGTCAACCGCCAGGGGGTACTTACGGGCAAGCATTTTTTTGGCAGCCCTACGGCCATGCAAGAGCGGCTGGAAGCCGAAGGGGTACTTGTAAAAGAAGATCAGGTGCAGCAGTGGGACGCTCGCTTCTGGGACCCCAGCCTGGAATTGACCTAGCTTTGCCACCATGCAACAAAGTACCTAAAAGGCCCGCTTCTGGCGGGCCTTTTAGGTACTTACAACTGCAAAATGAAATTGATTATTTACTTGATCGCAATTAGTTGCTGCGTGGGCGTAGAGAGCTCAAGGCGCTTGCGGAAGGTTTCCTCGCCCGATTTGAACTCGAAGTAGTACGTTCCGTTTTCTACGTCTTTCAGGTTAAAGTTGCGCTTGTATTGCTGCTGTTTTTTACTCAGCGTTTCCCGGTAAAGTACCTTCCCGCGTTCATCCACCAGGCGGATCGTCATGGGCTCCTCTACGTGGCGTACCAGCGCCAGGCTTACTTTTGAGGTATTCGAAATTCGGTACAAAGCCATCTCGAACGATTTTGGCTTCTCGGGGTTGAAGAAATGGTTTTCGGCTTGTACTGCGAAAGGCAGCGAGAGAAGTGCAACGAGAGCGAAACGGCGGAACTGAGAGATAATCAAGGTTTTCATGGCTTTTTCTTTTTTAAAAAGTTGGCTAATAAATGCATTTGATTTATTAACTAGAAAAGCCCGTGCCGTATGTGCCAGTACCAGGAAGCGCGACCAGCTAAAGAAGAGTATCTACCTGATAATCTGTAAGATAAAATTATTTCTAATAAATATAAAGCGTGAAGTACCTTGACGGCAGCTGTTCGTTTCCGAACATACTTGTGCAGAAATGAACGTTCGGAACCGTACCGGGCTATTCGTTCTGGTTTACGCGGGTACCTTCGTCGCGCTGGCGACGTGCCTGCTTATCTTCAACGTACTCGACCAGGTAGGCGCACCAAACGCCGCTGGTGATGGATGCGATAAAAAATAGTAAGACGTCCATAGTTCTTGCTTTTGATTCGTTTGCGTTGAACTAAGGGATAAAAGAATACGTCCAACCAACGGTAAGGTACCTGTCCGCATCCTTACTCAAGAAACAAGTACCTGATTTTCATGCCATTGCCTCATACAAAGGCCTCTACCCTACCAAGGCAGGCTGTGGAATCGATTGCCCGGCTGGTTTCACGAAGTGGGGGAAAAACGATCTTTCGGCCCGATGGAGAGCAACCACAAGCCGGTGAAGGTGATGAGCCCGTTGAGGATCAGGCGCTCGAAGCCCAGCTTGTAGCCCCCAAACCATTCGGCGGAGTTTTGATTGACGATGTAGGTAAGAATGGGGGCAAGCACACATACTAAAGGTACCCACGCATCGCGCACCGGCCGCTTCAGGAACAGGCCAAAAGCAAACAACCCCAGTAAAGGCCCGTAGGTATAGCCCGCCAGGTCAAACACCGCCGTGATGACTTCCTTGCTGTTGAGCTGGTTAAAAACGATGATTACCAGGTAAAAAAGGACCGAAAACCCAATGTGTACCCAGAATTTGGTGCGCGAGCGCTGGGCTTCGGGTTTGTTTTCCACGTTCATGAAATCGATGCAAAAGGCGGTCGTCAGGGCCGTCAGGGCCGAGTCGGAGCTGGCATAGGTAGCCGCCGTGATCCCGAGCAGAAACGTAATACCCACCACCAGGCCCAGGTGATTCAGGGCCAGCATGGGGTAAAAATCGTCGGTCTTGGTGGTGGGCGCAATTCCTTTTTCGGCGGCGTAGAGGTACAGCAGAGCCCCTAGCGACAAAAACAGCAGGTTCACGATCACCAGGATTACCGTAAACCAAAACATGTTTTTCTGGGCTTCGCCGATATTCTTGCAGGTCAGGTTTTTTTGCATCAGATCCTGGTCCAGGCCCGTCATGACGATGGCGATGAAAGCCCCCGCAAAAAATTGCTTGTAGAAGTTTTTGGGATCGTTGCCATCCCAATAAAATATCTGGGAATAGCTACTCTCCCGCACCGAGCTCACGATGTCCGTAATACTTTGCATATTGAGCTCCCTGGCTACGAGCACAATGGTGAGGATGACGGCCGTAATCAGAAAGGTAGTCTGTAGCGTATCCGTAACGATGATCGTCTTGATGCCCCCTTTGAAAGTATATACCCAGATCAGCAAAATGGTAATGGCCACGGCTACCTCAAAAGGTACCCCTAACGGACCGAAAATAGCCAGCTGAAGTACCCCCGCCGCCACGTACAGCCGCACCGCCGAACCAACCGTGCGCGATAGTAAAAAAAACGCCGAGCCCGACTTGTACGTCCAAAACCCAAAGCGCTGGTCCAGGTAGGAATAGATGGAGATTAAGTTGAGCCGGTAATAGAGCGGCATGAGTACCGTACCGATCACCAGGTACCCCAGCAAGTACCCTAAGACCACCTGGAAATACGAAAACTGAATGGCAGCCACCGCCCCCGGCACCGACACGAACGTGACCCCCGACAGCGAGGTACCGATCATCCCGAAAGCCACCAGGTACCAGGGCGACTGCCGGTTGGCCATAAAAAAGGTATTGGTATCGGCCCCGCGCGACGTATACACCGAAATGGTAATCAACATCCCGAAATATGCGATCAGGATAAACAGGGCGATGTAAGGATTCATATGGAAAAACGGTAACTTTTTTGAAGGTAAATGCGTTGTAAAGAAGTCTTCGGGGGCTTCGGTTAGTCCTCGATTTTTATTAGATTTGCTAATCAAACGGAAATTTGACTGTTATGCAAACCCAGATAGAAACCGAGGTTGAAATTCTTGAAGAAACCATTGAAACGGAAGTAAAATCGCTGGTAGTATTCAATGACGAAGTGAATACCTTCGATTGGGTAATTCAGACGTTGATCGAAGTATGTGAGCACGGCCCCGAGCAAGCGGAGCAATGTACGCTGATTATACACTTTAAGGGAAAATGTTCGGTAAAGGAGGGAGAGTTTGAAAAACTGGCACCCATGCGTAACGAAATTTGCCGGAGGGGTATTTCTGCCGAAATTCTTTGAATTAACCCGAACGCCTTACTTTTTTAGTGCCTATGAATTATCCATCCCGGCTCATTGAGGATGCTGTAAATGAAATAGCGAAGCTACCTGGTATTGGAAAAAAAACCGCCCTACGGCTGGCTTTGCACTTACTCAAGCGCGACGAAGAACAAACCCGGGCCCTTTCGGATGCCCTTTTGTCTATGCGCACCCAAACCCAGTTTTGCCGCCAATGCCACAATATCGCCGACGGCGAGCTTTGTGCCATTTGTAGCAGTACCAAGCGCGACGCTTCCCTGATTTGCGTAGTAGTAGATACCCGCGACGTGCTGGCCATCGAAAATACCAGCCAATACCACGGCCACTACCACGTACTGGGCGGGATCATCTCCCCGCTGGAAGGGATTGGCCCCGCCGATCTGCACATTGAGTCCCTGGTGCGGCGTTTGCAGCAAGCCTCCGAGCAGGAGCCCGTTCGGGAGATTATCCTGGCGCTGAGCCCTACCATGGAAGGCGATACGACGGCTTTTTATTTACAAAAAAAACTTAAACCTACCGGAGTAAAAGTAAGTACCATCGCCAGGGGTATCCCCATCGGTGGTGACCTTGAATACGCCGACGAGATCACCCTCGGGCGCAGTATCGTGAGCCGGGTGGCTTACGATTGATTATCGTTTTTCCTAACCTTCAAGTACTATGAACCGTACCGAATTTTTACGTACGTTAGCGGGCACAACCCTGGCCGTGGGTGCCTTTGCCAGCCAAAGTTCCTGCCAGAGCTCTTCCAAAGAAACGGGCCTGATGGCTCCCTATTCCCAGGCTCCCCTACCCTACGATTTTGCGGCCCTTGAGCCTAGCATCGACAAGGAAACCATGGAAATACACTACGGCAAGCACCATGCTACCTACGTGAGCAAGCTCAACGACGCGATCAAAGGTACCGAGTACGAGAAAATGTCGCTGGATGATATCATGAAAAAAGCCGGCAACGCCCCTGATGCCGTTCGTAACAACGGCGGCGGGCACTGGAACCATACGTTTTTCTGGGAAGTAATGGGCCCACAAAAGGGAGGTACCCCCGGCGGAGCCCTGGCCGAAGCCATCAACGGGCAGTTTGGCTCTTTTGACCAATTTAAAGAAGCCTTCGGCAAAGAAGCCAGCGGCCGCTTTGGCTCCGGATGGGCCTGGCTGGTGGTACAGAACGGCAAACTGGCCGTTGGCTCAACCCCTAACCAGGACAATCCCCTCATGGATGCGGTTGATCTGAAAGGTACCCCCGTTTTAGGGCTCGACGTATGGGAACATGCGTATTACCTCAAGTACCAGAACAAACGTCCCGACTACATCGGGGCTTTCTGGGACGTAGTGAACTGGGACAAAGTGGCCGAGAAATTTGATAAGGTAAAGTCCTGATGGGCTGCTTCCAGGTACTTTAAAAAAAAGAAAACCCTCGTCGCTGCTGACGAGGGTTTTCTTTTTTTTAAAGTACCTACGAATGCTTCCGGATCAGGTACTAGTTGCAATAGTCACTGATCACTTTATAGGCAGGCGTGTAGCCTAGCTCACCGGCTTTGCTGAGGTCCAGGCAGCCGCCGTTGACATCGCCCAGGCTATGCTTGACAATCCCCCGCACGTAAAAGGCTTCGGAATGCCCGGCTTTGAGCTTAATGGCACTGCTGCAATCCAGGATGGCCCCCATTTGATCGCCCGTGGCCGACTTCACCAGCCCCCGCGAAAAGTAGGCGTCCGAGTAGGTAGGGTCAAGCTCCACGGCGCTATTCATGTCCTGGATGGCCCCTTTGGCATCGCCACTTTTGCTTTTACTCAACCCCCGGATAAAGTAGGCCTCGGCGCGCTCTTGCGACAGCGGGTTAATCTTCACCTGCTCTTGTACCTGCCCGCGCAGGGCGTCCAGCACACTACGGTTAATGGGCCCCATGTACACAATCTTCTTTGGATCAGTCGTATACGAATTATTAATTTCTACCGCTCTGGTTAAGTCCAGGATCGCGCCCCGCTGGTCGCCCAGCTTGCTCTTGGCAAAGCCCCGCCCGTAGTACGACTCATAGCTGTTGGGATTTACCTGCAATGCCTTGTCGTAGTCGGCAATGGCCCCGCTGAAGTCATCTACCTTGGCTTTGGCGAAGCCCCGGTATCCGTAGGCCAAGCCGTCTTCAGGATTCAGCTCGATGGCCTTGGTGTAATCGCCGATAGCGCCTTTGTAGTCGCCCAGTTTAATTTTTGCGTAGGCCCGCCCGGCATAAGCGCCCGAGCGCTTCGGGTTCAGGTCAATTACCCGCGAAAAATCCGCCAGGCAACCGGCGTAATCCTCCAGTTGTTGCTTGCTGCTACCGCGGGCGTACAAGGCCAGCACGTCATTCGGATCCAGCGTAGTAGCCTTGTTAAAATCTTCCATGGCTCCCCGCTGGTTGTCCAGCTTGGCGCGGCTTACGCCCCGGTTGTAGTACGACTTGGCATCGTCGGGGTTTAGCTCAATAGCCCGGGTATAATCCTGAACCGCCGAGCGGTGATCGTCCTGCATACTTTTGCTGACGCCCCGGCTTTGGTAGTATACCGCTTCTTTGGAATTTATTTCAATGGCCCGATCGTAATCGATGATGGCCCCCCGGTGGTCCTTGAGGTTGGCCTTGGCTAGTCCGCGGTTAAAAAAACTGGGGGCGTGGTCGGGATTCATGGCCACTACGGCACTGTACGATTGCAAAGCACCGGCAAAATCACCCGCCCGCGCCTTGGTATTGCCTTCATCAAAATACTCAGCCGCTGAACGCTGAGCCTGCACCGGGTTTGCAATACCCACCCACAAAGTTGGAATGGTAATACTAAGCACTAGTAAAAACTTTTTCATGAAAAATTCGAGGAGGATGGTTATAGAAAACGGATTTTAAGGAAATAGACCTTAAAATTATTCAAATTCAGATGCCGGGACAAAGGTTCTTGGATTAATTTTTCGCTGACTCAACTAGTTGTCAATTCTTTACCGGCCAAATTCACTCACGCCATGCCAGTTAGGTTTCCTCTGAGCCACGTACGGGCAAATATCGGCCCGGCTCCTGCGTTAAAATAGGAGTAGCTAAGAACCCGCAGCCGAACCCCAACCGACCAGGCATACCCTTACTAAAAAACTATTTAATGAGTACAAACGCGCAAATCACCAAATAAGTACCTGTATCATAACTCCTTAAGGCCTTATCGTCACCTCTGGCAGGCCGCTGTATGGAGAAAAGTCATTTGGGAATGAAGCCACGTTTGCTTAGTTTGTCACGCTAAACCCTGATTCGACCTATGAACTTTGAAGATTTTTCGTTTGATCCTGAGGATGATTTCGATGCTCAGGGAGGCAGCCGCCAGCCCGGCGAAAGGCGGGACCGGGATGAAGTGTTTAGTTTGCCGATCATGAAAAAAGCCAAGGATATCTACCAAATCACGCGGGCCCTGGTGGAGCTGATCGACGAAGAGAAGGACGAATTCATGACCCGCCAGTTTATGCTGGAAAATGCGTCCCTGCTGGCCTCCAAAATTGCCGGTGCCGAAGGAGGAAATTTGTACTCACTCCGCATGGAAAACGCCGTCATCATCAAGCTCAACGCCCGCGAGCTCCTAACGCAGACGTCGGTACTGCTCATGGAAGAAAACGTGAATAAAGAGTACGTGGACCTGCTTCGGCAGGCCATCGAAGAGTTCCGGCTTCTCTTTATTGATTGGGTAAGTACCTTTGATAAGGGGAACGATATTCCCGATGGCTGGGGGAATCTTTTCGGTTGATGGGCCGAAACAATTCCCTTTTCCACCGATAGTGGTACCTTTGTTGTGTTCACTTTTTAGCTTACTACCATGAAACTAAACGGAAAAATCATACTCGTAGCGCTGCTGGCCATTTTGGCTTTTACGGCCTTGTATTATAGCTTCAAGACCGAAACCCAAAACGAAACGGCCACCCCTGCTACTTCCGATGAGTTTGCCGCCCTTCCGGCCAGCCAGGCGCTCAACCTGCCCGGCCTAACGGATCTTCAGGGGCAACCGGCGGCGCTGGAAACCAATAAGCTGGTTTTCCTGAACCTCTGGGCCACCTGGTGCGGCCCCTGCAACACCGAGATGCCCAGCATTCAGGCGCTGTACGAAAAGTACAAGAGCCATCCCAAAATGGCTTTTTACATCGTGTCCGACGAGGATGCCGGTACGGTGCAGCCTTTTATTGAGCGCAAAGGCTACCAACTACCTTTCTACCGCTTCGCCGGGAACTACCCCGCCGAGCTGAACGGTAACGCTATTCCCCGTACGTACCTCCTCCGCGACGGCAAAGTGATTGCCCAGGAAGTAGGAGCCGTACGCTGGGACGATCCGCAGGTGGTCACTTTTATTGAAGAACAACTCAAAACCCTCTAGAGAAGTAAAAGTACCTGCCGCTCTCCGGACTCAAAGTACCTGGCGAGTTGGCTTGGGGTACTTTGGCTTGGAACAGAGGTACTTGAAAGTTTATTAACACAAAAGGCCAGGCACTAAGCCTGACCTTTCTTTTTGTCTTTCGCCGCAATACCTGTTGCGTTCATCAGATACCTAGTTCACGTAGGTAATCAACCATGGTGTAGGGTCTACGTTTGCGTACCAATACCGCCGCCGTACTCACTGCTAACGCCACTGGGAATAACCATAATGCTCTTTTCATACCATTTTTTCGTTGAATAATTAAATTTTAATAGGAATAGGCTAATAGCAGTGCATTAATGCGAATTTTCGCTATATATTTCTAACGCAGAAATACCCGTTTTGTTCCATATTATTCCTTTTATTTTCATAAAATTTAGTTACCGAAAAACAAAGCCCAGGTGAGCCCAAGCAGGTGATGTACCAAAGTACCTGCGCTGGTACCTTACTGCTAAGTACCCTGGGGTAGCTACCCGCAAGTACCTAAGGGCAAGCCTAATCACCGCAGGGTGAGTCAGAAAGTGGGAGAATTCAGGACGATCAAAGGGAAGATCGTAGGTGGCGGAGGTAGCTGGGGGTACGAAGCAAGCGGCTGCCATACCAGCTAAACAGCTCGCCATCCACCAGCTTTACGCTGGCGTGCGGGCAGATCTGTCGGAGCTCGGTCAGGTGCTTTTCTTTAAACGGATAAGGCTCCGAAGACAGAAAAACAACCTCCGGCTGGGCCTGCCGCAGCTCTTCGGCCGTGCACGTGGGGTAGCGCTGCTGCTGGGCAAACGCGTTCGTAAAGCCCGCTTTTTCGAGCAGGTGATGAATAAAGGTGTCAGCGGCGGCCACCATCCAGGGCTTTCGCCAGATCAGGTAGGCCACGCGGCGGCGCTGAAGCTGGCTGATCTGCTCGCTGGCCAGCTCGGCGAAGCGTTCTTCTATTTTGGAGGCAATCCAGTGCGCGCTGGCTTCTTTATCCACCAAAGTACCCAGGGCCCGCATCATCTGACCGGCGGCGGGGAGGTCGCGGACGTCGGAGGTCCACACCGGGAAATCCCGGCGCAGCTGCTCGATAGCCTCCTGCGTGTTTTCTTCCTTATTGCCAATGATCAGGTCCGGCGCGAGCGCCCGTACCAAGGCCAGATCCACGTCTTTGGTACCGCCTACCACGGCTTTGTGACGCACCTTCGACTCCGGATACCGGCAGTACTTCGTCAGGCCAACTACCTCGGCGTTCAGGCCCAGGTCAAAGAGCAGCTCGGTTTGGGAAGGCACCAGCGACACCACGCGCTGGGGAGGTACTTCCAGGTAGATGTCGTGGCCGGTCTGGTCGGTAAAGGTCTGCATACGGAGGTACTTTGAAAGGACGAAACGGAAGCCTGAAAGGTACTTCGCCCGCCCGTTGTGATAGGAAAACGAGGGGCGGGCGAAGTTATTTACCTACTATTTGATGTACCGGAAATCCTCGTTGCCTTGCAGGCGCAGCAGCGTTTCGTACATGAGCTTAATCACGTTCTGGACGTCTTCCTTGTGTACCATTTCCACGGTGGTGTGCATGTACTTCAGCGGCAGCGAGATCAGCGCCGAAGCAATGCCCTCCGTCGAGTACGCAAAGGCGTCGGTGTCGGTACCGGTGGAGCGGCTCACGGCCTGGCGCTGGTAGGGAAACTTTTGGTCTTCGGCTACCTGAATGAGCAGGTCGCGGACGTTGTTTTGCACCGCCGGGCCGTAGCAAATCACCGGGCCACCGCCGCAGCGCAGGTCGCCCTGCTCCTTTTTATTGTACATCGGCGACTGCGTGTCGTGCGTCACGTCGGTACAGATGGCCAGGTCGGGCTTCAGGCGGCGCGAGATCATCTCGGCCCCGCGCAGGCCTATTTCTTCCTGCACGGCATTCACCACGTATAGCGTGTAGGGTAATTTCACCTTATTTTCGTGCAGCTGGCGAGCTACTTCCGCAATCATGAAGCCGCCCATGCGGTTGTCGAGCGCCCGGCCTACGTAGTAGCGGCCGTTCATTTCGGTGAGGCCGTCGGCAAAGGTAGCCACGGTACCTACGTGGATTCCCATCTCAAGTACCTCGTCTTTTTTGCTGGCTCCCACGTCGATGAAGAGCTCATGTACCTTAGGTACCTGGTCTTTGGCAATGTCGCGCACGTGAATGGCCGGCCAGCCAAATACCCCCGGCACGGTACCCTTGCCGGTGTGCAGGTTTACGCGCATGGAGGGCGCAATGGCCGCGTCGGAGCCGCCGTTGCGGCGCACGTAGATGAAGCCGTCGTCGGAAATGTAATTGACGAACCAGGAAATTTCGTCGGAGTGGGCCTCGATCACAACCTTGTAGGGCTGGTCGGGATTGATGACGCCCACCACCGAGCCGTACACGTCCACGATGGTTTCGTCGATGTAAGGTTTGAGGTAATCCAGCCAAATCTGCTGGCCCGACGACTCGAAGCCCGTCGGGGAGGCGTTGTTGAGGTACTTATAAAGGAACTCTTTACTTTGATCGGCCATAACGCGTAATACAGATTAAATGGTTTTTACAAATAACCATTTTTCTGTCGAAGAATTCAACCCAAGGTACCTGCCGGGGGTACTTATTCGCCAAAGTACCCTCGGCAGGTACCTTGCCTAGCGCCAACCCGCGCCCCGCGCCGAGAAGTGGTAGGTAAGGCCCAAGGTACCAAAGTTGATCAGCGAAAAATTATATATATCGTCGGTATTAGCTCCACCTTCCAAGATCCGGTAGCCTACTTTTACCGCCAGGCTTGGGCGAATAAGGTAATTGACGCCCCCAAAGAAATCAAAGGCCCGGCCCTGGTCAAAGGGTGGACGCGCCAGGCCGTCGCCTTCTAGCACCACGCCCAGCCGCTGGGTTGGCAGCCAGTTGAGGTATACATTCAGCAACGGAACCACACCAAGGTTGTCGTAGGCGGTGGTACGTTCGCCCTGCTGGAGCCGGATCTGGGCCTGCCGCACCAGACCCGACACCCCCGCCCCAAAGCGTAGGCGCTCCCGCCGCACAAAGTCGTAGCGGTAGGTGAGCCGGTAGGTATTGAAGAGGTACCTGGTGCGTAAATCGGGATTGGGGCTGAAGCTCACGCCGTTGAACTGAATGGGCGTGGACAGAGTACTCCGGGCCTGGGCGTCGAGCTTGAGCGGCGCGGCCGTAACAAATACCGAGTGGCGGTCGTTGAACAAGTACCCTATCTTGCCCCGGAAGTAGGGCACGGCTTTTACCTCAAAATCAAGCCCGAAGGCGTTGAACTCAGTACCGCCGGAGCTAGGTATCCGGACGTCATTATAAGGCCCCTTGAAGGCGCCACCGCCCTCCAAGTCCAGAATTAGCTGGGCTTGGGCCGAAGAGAAAGTACCTACTCCATATAGCAAGAGCGGCAGGAAAGTACGCAGGTAGTGTTTCATGGATTTTTTATAAAAAATGAGTACCAATTTTTGATGAAAGTATTTCACAAAAGATCGTACCCAACTACCTTTACATGGCTTTTGGCCAAAGAAATTATTTTGTTCCAGACCCGCTAAGTACCCTCTAACAACAATTTTTGGGCTCGGCTTTGGAATTGAAAAGGCTTCCTCCAATATTTACCTAAAAAATAGAGTACGCCATGCAGTATACCCCCATAGAGAAACGAAGCGGGCTGACCCGCGAAGAGTTTCTGGAAAACTACCTGAAGCCGCGCCGTCCGGTTATTTTTACCGACCTGATTAAAGATTGGCCCGCCACCGAAAAATGGACGTTTGACTGGTTTCGTAAGCACCACGGCGACCTGGAAGTACCCCTGGTTGATAACCACATCCACGACCCCGACAAGTACTTTCAAAACGCAGCCACCATGCCCTTTGGCGAGTACCTCTCGCTGATCGAGGCCGGCCCGACGGACCTGCGTATCTTTCTCTTCGATATTTTCAAGAAGATCCCTGAGCTAGCCAACGACATCCGCTTCCCGACCATCATGGATGGCTTTGTAAAAAACTACAAGTTCATGTTCTTTGGCGGGCAAAACTCCGAGGTGAACCTGCACTACGACATGGACTGCTCGCACGTATTTTTGTCGCAGTTCCAGACCCGTAAAAAAATCATCATCTTCCCGCCGGAGGAAAGCGTACGGTTGTACCAGCACCCCTTCACGGTGATGAGCCACGTACACCCGCTTAACCCCGACCTGGATCGTTTCCCGGCCTTCAAAAAAGCGAACGGCTACGAGGGTATCCTGGAGCACGGCGAGACGATCTTCATCCCCTCGCTTTGGTGGCATTACATCAAGTACATCGACGGCGGTTTTGGCCTCGCCCTGCGCGCCAACGACTCGGTGTTCACCCTCCTCAAAGGCGGCATGAACCTGGCCCGCCACACCGTGGTAGACAAAGGCATGAACTCCCTGCTGGGCCCGCGCTGGAAAAAATGGAAGGAAGACAAAGCCGTAGAAAGAGCCGAATCCGCGCTGGTGTAGGTACTTTGTATTTTCATAAAAATTGTAAACGGGGTAGTTGGTGTTCAAAGCCAGCTACCCTTTTTTTGGCTGGATGAAAGTACTTCGCCACGGTTGGCTTTCAGCTGACGTATTTGACTAGACATTTAACACCAGCCACGGAAGTACCTATGCCCAAATCCAGAGCCGTCCCTTTTAGCTTTTATGCCTTTTTTCTGTTGCTCGTGCTGCCTTTTTCAGGAAACGGCCAAAACAAACTAAAGAAGTACCTTAAAACGGGAACCAACCCCATTGCTACCCTGTCGTTAGACAGCCTCAATGGTTTACATTCCCTCCAAAAGGCGATTGGCAACGCCCGGATTGTCATGCTGGGAGAGCAGGCTCACGGTGATGGAACTACCTTTCTGGCCAAGACCAAACTCATCAAGTACTTACACGAGCAGATGGGTTTCACCATGTTAGCCTTTGAAAGTGATTTCTTTGCTCTGACCGAAGGCTGGGAAAACACAGATAAAAATCCGGAATCGATCGGCCATTTTTTTAAAGAAAACCTGTACCCCATTTGGGCCTATAGCGAAGAGTGTGGTACCTTACTGTACGAGTACATACCGGCTTCTTATAAAACGGACCGGCCCTTAAAAATAGCAGGGGTCGATAATCAACTGCACGGAAAATACACGACCGATTCGCTCAAACAATCCATTAACCACCTGCTTTCTTCAAACGGAGTAGCGTATTCTCATTCAGATGATTATAGATCTTTTTTCTTGCCTTTTATAGATCAACTATGGCCGCTTAATTTCAAGACAACCAGCTATTTGGATAGCCTCGTTAAGACTGATTTTACCAAGCAACTTGAAAAATTTCAAGCTGCGGTTGAGGCCATCAATCAGGAACTACCCGTTGAGTCTCAAACGTCGGTTTCTTTTATTGCTTTGCAAAATTTAAAACAATTTGCAGGAGAGATGTATCATTACAGTAGCAAGGTTTCTCACAACGTGCGGGACAAACAAATGGCTAAGAATTTACAATGGCTGGTTCAGGAAAAGTACCCTACCGAAAAGATCATCGTCTGGGCCGCCAACACCCACATCATGAAGAAAGGCGAAAGTTCGTTTAAAAATCCGGCTTTGAATTTAGCCTCGATGGGCGGGTACTTTACCCAGGGTAGTACCCTAGAAAAACAAACGTACATTTTGGGTTTTACCTCCCAGTTCGGACAAACCCAAACGGCCCTGAAAGCAGCGCAGGGAATGTCGCCCACGCTGCTAAAAAAAAGCAAAAGGTACCAGTTCGAAAATTGGATACATAAAGATGTCGAGTACGCTTTTGTTGACCTTCGGGCCTTCAAAGCCAAGTACCCTGCCTTCCAACGTTTTTTTAAGCTAAAGGCCAGGGGCCACAGTAGTATAGCGGCCCGCTGGACGGAAATGTTTGATGGTATTTTTTATATAAAGGAAATGCAACCGAGTCATTTTTTGAAGCCAAAGCATTTTTGAAATCAAGTACCTCCAGCAACGGCAAAAGATTAAGCGCGGACTAGCACATACCCCCGCGCCTTTTCCAGCAACTCCTCCTTTTCCTCCAAAGTCAGCGCGAGGGGTAGTTGCGCCAGCCCGATGAGCCGCCGGATGATCTCAGCCCCGCAAAAGGCCTTACAAAGTACTAAATCAAATTCTGCTCCCGGCAGGTACCCCTCCAGCGCTTCTTGGAGGGTACTTTCGGGCTGCTGCGCCAGGTGCAGGTGGGCCAGCAGCACGCCCAGGTCAAACTCCGCCCGGCCCAGGTACCCAAACTCCGGGTCGATCACCTTGGGCCCGCTGGCCGTGTGGAGCCAGCTGCCGGGGTAGTAG
Source organism: Rhabdobacter roseus (assembly GCF_014202275.1). GTDB lineage: Bacteria > Bacteroidota > Bacteroidia > Cytophagales > Spirosomataceae > Rhabdobacter > Rhabdobacter roseus. Next base: position 267,263 of record NZ_JACHGF010000007.1, read on the forward strand.
TCGCCGTGCAGGAGCGTGGAGCCGGAGCCCAGGTAGCTATCGGCCAGCGCTTGTACTTTTTGGTGTAAGGCTTCGTCTTGCTGGTAGCGCCGCGCCACCGCCGCCAGGCCCGGCTGGACGTCGTCCAGGTTCAGGCCGTTGTCGGGCAGGTAGGGGTACTTGAACATGTGCTCGGCATTAAGCTGCCGGAGGGTTTGGTTGGGCGGAAAACCGGCCGTAGCCGCCTCGGTTTGGCTATGGAGTTGCTTCAGGAAAGTGACCAAAGTACCCAGCACCTCAGGATCCAGTACCTGGTCTTTCTGGTACAAAAAGGTGTAGTCGGTAGCCTGGCCCAGGTCCTCGATCATCAGTAAGAAATCCGGCGCGCTGTATTCCAGGAGCTGCGGAAGGTACGGCCGCAGCGCGGGTACTTTATTGGCTTGCTGAAAAAAGCGCGCTTCCACGGCGGCCCGCTCCACGGGGGCGTCGAGCTGGGGGTACTTTTCGACCCACGACCGGGCCTGCTTGATGATGAACGACCGCGCCTCGGTTTTGACCCGCAGCACGTAGTTCATGTTGCCCTCGCCGGGTTTTTGTACCCAAAGTACCGACTCGTACGGCTCGATCCAGCCGCGGTCGTGGAGGAATTCCTGAAGGCTCGGTTCGTCCTGTGCGTCCAGAAAAAAGGTACGGGGAAATTCTTTTTGAAAACGTTCTTTTTTATTCAACATAACGAGTAAAATTCTGACTCCAAGTACCTCATCAACCGCCGGCAAAGTACCCTACAGCGGAATGTTGCCGTGCTTTTTGCGGGGTAGTTGGTCTACTTTATTTTCCAGCATCCCAAAGGCCCGGATGAGCTTCTGGCGGGTTTGGTCGGGGTAGATCACCTCGTCGATGTACCCCCGATGCGCCGCCCGAAACGGATTGGCAAACTTCTCGGTGTACTCCGCTACCTTTTCCTGGAGCTTGGCCTGCGGATCTTCGGCCTCGGCAATTTCGCGTTTAAATATAATCTCGGCGGCCCCGCTGGCTCCCATCACGGCGATCTCGGCGCTGGGCCAGGCGTAGTTCATGTCGGCCCCGATGTGTTTGGAGTTCATGACGTCGTAGGCGCCGCCGTAAGCCTTGCGGGTAATGACCGTCACGCGCGGCACGGTGGCTTCGCAGAAAGCGTACAGCAGCTTGGCCCCGTTGGTAATGATGGCGTTCCACTCCTGATCGGTACCGGGCAGGAAGCCGGGGACATCTTCCAGCACCAGCAGCGGAATGTTGAAGCTGTCGCAGAAGCGTACGAAGCGCGCGGCTTTCTGGCTGGCGTGGATGTCAAGTACCCCCGCCAATACGGCGGGCTGGTTGGCTACGATGCCGATGCTCCGCCCGGCCAGGCGCGCAAAACCCACCACGATGTTTTCGGCAAAGTAGGTATGTACTTCAAAGAAGCTATCGGCGTCCGTCAGCTCACCGATCACCTCGCGCATGTCGTAGGGTTGGTTGGGGTTTTCGGGAATGAGGGTATTGAGTGCCGGGCGGCTTTCGTCGGCGGGCGTATAGGGCAGGCGCGGTGGCTCGTCCTCGCAGTTTTGGGGTATGTAGCTCAGCAGTTTTTTGATATACTCGATGCACTGCACTTCGTTGGCGGCCACCAGGTGCGTCACGCCCGACTTGGTGGCGTGCGTCATGGCCCCGCCCAGCTCTTCGGAAGTCACGGTTTCGTGCGTCACGGTTTTGACTACGTTCGGGCCCGTCACAAACATGTAGCTGGTGTTTTCCACCATCAGAATAAAATCCGTAATGGCCGGGGAGTACACCGCCCCGCCCGCGCACGGCCCCATGATGGCCGAAATCTGCGGGATAACGCCCGACGCGCGCGTGTTTCGGTAAAAAATATCGGCGTAGCCCGCCAGCGAAAGTACCCCTTCCTGGATGCGCGCGCCGCCCGAGTCGTTGAGGCCAATGACCGGCGCGCCGTTTTTCAGGGCCAGGTCCATCATTTTACAGATCTTCTCGGCGTGGGTTTCGGACAATGAACCACCAAAAACCGTAAAATCCTGCGCAAAGACGTACACCAGCCGCCCGCCGATGGTACCGTAGCCCGTCACGACGCCGTCGCCGAGGTAGTGCTCTTTGTCCAGCCCGAAGTCCTTGCTACGGTGCATCACAAACTTCCCGATCTCCTCAAACGACCCCGCGTCCAGCAGCAGGTCCAGTCGCTCGCGGGCGGTGAGTTTGCCTTTCTGGTGCTGGGCGTCGATGCGTTTGGCCCCGCCGCCTTGCAGCGCTTCTTCGTTTTTGCGGTCGAGTTGTTCGGTTCTGGTTAAGCTACGGTCAAGTGATTTCATGTACTAAACGAATTGAATGGGCTGATGAAACGTACGGAATCCGGGCGGAAGCCGGGACGCCTAAATATACGCTCAATTTTACGGAATCAAGAAATTTTTGCAGCGAAGCGGGGTGCCGGCGGGGTACTTTTCAGGGATCTTTCAGCAGGTACTTTCCAAAAAACGAATCCTTTTTGCCCAGGTATTGCCTGGCTTCCTCGGGACTAAATTCTTGATAAAGAGCCTGATAAATACCAGGGTATGTATCGTAGGCATAAACCGGATAGCCGCCCTCGCCCCGCGTGAGGTAGTTGTGGCGCAGCGCGCGGTAGGTGTGCAACGAGCACGTCAGCAGGGCCAAGGCCAGCAGGCCCAGCACCCACTTTTTTTTCCAAGGTACCTTCAGCAGGTTTTTCCAGGAAAAGTACCCCAGCTCCAGGTCGGTCAGGACGTAGTAGTAGATCGGCAGCGCCAGCACCGTGGAGGCCCGCACGAACAGATCATAGTGCATCCCGACGCGGTAAAGGGTACTTAGCCCCAGCAACCCGAACGAAACCCACGCCAGGTACCTGGCCAGGCCGCGCGGCGAGGACGTGAGCCCCAGCAAAGTACCCAGAACCAGCAGATCCAGCCCCGCGCCAGCCAGCTCGTAGGTCGTTAAAGGATGAAGGTCGTGGGGCTGCGGAAGCCAAACCCAGCCGTGCCGCAGGGGATGCCGGGCGGTGAGCAGGAAGAGCAACACGGGTACCTGAAGCAGCAAAGGCAGCAGGAAATCCGGCAGCAGGCGGCGGGGCGGGATTTTCAAAGTACCCTTCCTAAGCGCAAACAGGAATCCAAAACTATAACTAATCAGCAGTAATGCCGCCGGAAAGGCCGCCCAGAAAAATAGCAGCAGTAGTAGCCCGAAGCTCCGGTCGTAGCGGCCCCGCTGGTACGCCTCCACCAGGAAGTACCCGCCGCCGATGAGCGCCGGAATGAGCTGATTGGGCGCCCAGATCGACTGGTCAAACAGCGACCAGACCGTGTAGCCCCGGTACTGCCACCAGCCCAGGTTGTAGCCCATGGCCTGCAAAAAATAGAAAAAACTACCCCCGCCCAGCAGCAAAAGTACCTTCGGCCAGCTCCGGTGCAGCAGCACGTACAGCCAGCCAAGCCCCAGCGCCAGGCCCAGCCACGTCCACACCCACAACGCCCCCACCGACAAGCCCCCCGCCAGCTTGGAATACAGCGCCGGTACCAGGTAGTAGCCAAAGTAGTAGCGCAGGTAGGTACCTTCCGCGCGCAGCGGCCAGCGGTTCGTGACCAGGTCGTGGTACTTGGCGTTGTGGGCGGCGTAGTCTTCGGTTTGGTACACCAGCTCGCCCACGCCCGTCAGCACCGTCCAGGCCGCCGCCCCGAGCAGCAGTCCGCCCACGACCCGCCCCGGCAGGCGCGGAGGTACCTCGTCGGGCTCGGTGGCCCGGCTCGCCCAGTACAGAAATACCAAAGTACCTGCCAGCACCGGCACGGCCACCTCGGCCCGCAACCAGAAGCCCACAAAAAGCAGGTTGGGCAGGGCCAGGTACCACAGGCTTAGGCGACGGAGGTAGAGTAAGGACACGGGGGATTGGGTTTGGTGAGGGTACTTTATTAAAAAATCATGGGTGCTTTCCTTTACTCTTGCTCAAGGTACCTATCGAGTTGATCGAGCAATGCGGCCGAGCAACGCTCGTCGAGCTTGCGGGCCATCCAGGCGGGGGTCTGCTTTATTTTTTCCCAATCCCGCTCGTCGAGGAGGGCAGGTCTTTCCCGGTCCAGCGCCCAATCGATGTACCGAAAATGAAACACCTCCTCAGTGAGAAAAGGGGGCTGGTCTCCCGCCTGTGCCCACTGCTGATAGCGTGCATAATGAATCGCTTTTTCTTTGAAGGGAGAATTGAGAATAATGGTTTGGAAAAGCTGTTCGTCCGGCCCGTCCGAAAGGCGATAAAATTGTGCTAACCAGGGGTTTTGATCCATGTATTCCAATACATACTTTACACACCCGTACGACAGCGCCCACCACGCCGCCCCTCCGTAAGCCACGAGCTCGGGTGGGTACCTGCGGCGCGGAAGCAAGTACCTAAAAACGCGAAAATAACCCCGCGTCCACTGCCGGGAGAACCAGCTAGTCCTAGGATTGAGCCAGGTTACATCAAAAAAATAGTAGTAGCGGATCTTGTGCAGCCAGGTAGGCTTATCAACCAACCGCCAGTAGCTCAGGTACTCGTGATTTGCGTCCTGAAAGAATTGTCGAAGGTAAGAAATGGGCTTGATGGGGTAGTCGTTGCCCGAGAGTAAAACCAGGTAGCTATCCGAAGGAACCACGTCTAGCCCTTTGGCCATCAGCCGCAGGGTGGCCTCCACGATCGAGTAGCCTTTCCAGTTCACTTTGAGCCGATCCTGAATAAAAATCACATTCGGTGTAGTAACGAAAGGGCCTTCAAAGTCAGCCAAAGACGCCCGGCCACCCACGTGTACCACGAAAAAAACACCCGTATCCTGTAGCCTTTCTATGAGCCGATGCAACTGTCGAGGTTGGTGGTGAGCCAGAATCAAAAAACAGATAGGTCGCATACGGGAATTTTCAGCAGAGAAAACTTTTGTTAAACTATCGCTTTATCATTTTTTATTCCCCAAAGTACTTTCTAAAAAAGAAAAAAACGACCCAAACTACACCTATAAAGAGCAGATACGGCCAGCTTTCGGCCCAGCGCCAGCACTCGGTACACCAGGCTAGCTGCTGCTCGGGGAAGGTACCTAGGTCGGGTTCGAGGTGGGTGAGGCGCATGAGCGGCAGCGAAACGACCCCGGCCAAGTACCCGGCCCAGGCGGGCCGTTGCTGCAAAAGATGGAGCAGGTACGTCAGCACAAAGGGCGAAACGAGCATCGCATTCCGCACCGTATCCCCTCCCCCCAGCAGGCCAAGCACCAGACCTACCATGCTCATAAAGCCCAGGTACTTTAGGCTGAAAGTACCTTCGGCGTCCTGGTCTCCGGCGGTTTGGGAGGTACCCGACAATAATCGGGCACGAAGCCACTCGTAAAAGCCCACCAGCCCGATCCCGCCAAAGGCCAACAGCCAGCCCACGGGTACCCACAGCAATTGGGACGGGTGCAGCAGGTACTGCCGGGCCCGCCAAAGTACCGTCACGAGGGAGCTGGTGCGCCAGTCGGCCTGGAAGGGCGGGAAGGTACGCTCAGCCCAAAAACGAGCTACCAACGCCAGCGCCAAGCTACCCGCGAAAAGGAGAAGCACGCGCCGGTCAACGGCCCGACGATGCCAAACGAAAAACAACCCGCTAGCCCCCACCAGCGGCACGAAAAGCTCCTTTTGGAGCGTCGCCAGCACGCTGAGCGGAAGGAGACTGAGACTGAGGTAGTCTACACGCCCTTTGCGGACCAAGCGCAGGATAAGAAAAAGCCACAGCGCGCCAAAAAAGTACCCCGGCACATCCACCGTCACGGGGTCGGGCAGGTACATCCGAACCAGCCCGCGCCAGTGCAGCAGCAGCCAAAACAGCCCCGTCGTCACCAGGGAAAGCCGCAAACCCAGGTTCACCCAAACCCGGACCAGCACCGCCATGGCCAGTACCACGAAAATGCCATTAAGTACCTTAAATACCGCCACGGCATCGTCATAAGGTACCTGGGCGGCCAGCCAGGGTACCAGGATGCGGGGGTTGTAGGGAAAGTCGAGCTGATAAGTACCCCGCTGCCCTTTGAAGTAGGCGTAAGCCCGCAGGTACTGGTGAGCGTCGTAGCGGGCATCGAGCGTAGTGTAGGTATAAACGGGCTGTAGCTGGACGTAAATCCAGTAGATTAGCAAAGTACCTAGGACGGCCAGGGCGGGGATTGGGGCTTGGTACTTTTTGTTCATCTTTTCTATTTCGGAGAAACGCCTTATTCACCTGTTTCTACCAGAATCCACCACGCCCAGGCTGCCCGTTTCTGATAGGCTACGTTATCCCCCACGCGTTGGGCTGGGTTTACTCTTTTCAAAAGTACATTTTAATCCGTATTTCTGCCAAATAGCCCGCCAGCTACCAAATTCAGATTTCTCTTCTTGTGGAAATGACAAAAATCCCTAACTAACCTTATCTTGCCAGAATAATTCAACCTACCGGATGGGAAGATACATATTTGTGTTGCTGCTACTGGCGCTGGGGGTACTTGGCGGTAGCGCTTGGGCCCAGCCTACGGGTGGGCGGGCGGCGCTTCCGGCCTTGATCCTGCCCTCGCAGGCGCGCAGCACGGCGCTGGGCACCTACCACTTTACGCTGCCCGGCTCCGAAGCGGCGCTCTTTCTGCAAAGTCCGGCCCTGCTCGATACTACGAAGCACCAGTCGGCTTCGCTGAGCCTAATGCCTTACCTGGCCGACACGCGCCTGCTGACGGCCGCCTACGCGCAGAGCCCTAAGCAGGGTGCCAGTACCTGGGCGGCGGGTGTGCAGTACTTCCACTACGGTACCTTCGTACAAACCGACCCGGCCGGGAACGTGACGGGCGAGTTTCGGGCGGCGGACTACGCACTGTCGGCGGGTTACGGCCATACCGTGGGCAACATCACGCTGGGGGGTACTTTGAAGTGGGTCGGCTCGGGGGTGGAGAGCTACCAGCTCTGGGGACTGGCGGTGGACTGGGGGGCGGTGTTCAAGCACCCGCGTCAGGATCTGACGGCCGGGCTGGTGGTAAAAAACGCCGGTTTTCTGCGAGCCAACTACGGCGGCGGTGAGGTACCTCCCCTGCCCCTGGACGTCCGGCTGGGGCTCACCTTCAAGCCTACCTACATGCCCATCCGCTTTTCGGCCACGGCGCACCACCTCCACCGCTTCGACATGGTCTATAACGATCCGGCCCTGTTCTACGACTTCGACGCCAACGGCAACCGCCTGCCCCGAAAAGTACCCCTACCCGAAAAGCTCCTCCGCCACCTGGCCGTGGGGGCCGAGGCCCTGATTCACCCGCAGTTTCGGCTCATGGTGGGCTATGACCACCTGCGCCGCCAGGAGCTGCGCCTGCAAAATGCGGGCGGGCTGGCGGGTATTTCGTTCGGGGGTTGGCTCAAAATCAGCCGGTTTGAGATTGGCTACGGGCGGGCTCAGTATACCGCCGGCCTGGGAAGCAGTACCCTTTCTCTGCACGCCGATCTGAAATAATGGCATACTCGGGCGGCGGGTACGGTATTTTTGCGTTTCATTCGTTTACTCATTGGCAGCCTCTATTTTATTTTCCTGCCCGTTTTTTTCTCTAATCATCGTATGACCGAGCACTTAGACCGCCTCACGCCCCGGCAAATTGTAGCCGAGCTAGATCAATATATCATTGGCCAGCACGAAGCCAAACGCAACGTAGCCATTGCCCTGCGCAACCGCTGGCGACGCATGAACAGCCCCGAGGACATTCAGCGCGAAATTATCCCGAACAACATCCTGATGATCGGGGCAACGGGCGTGGGTAAAACCGAAATAGCCCGCCGCCTGGCCAAGATCGCCGACGCGCCCTTTGTGAAGGTAGAAGCCTCCAAATTTACGGAGGTAGGCTACGTGGGCCGCGACGTGGAAAGCATGGTGCGCGACCTGGTGGAGCAGGCCGTGGGGATGGTGAAAGCCCAGAAAAAAGAGGAAGTAAAGGTACGGGCCGAGCAGGCCGTGGAGGATATTATCCTGGATACGCTTATTCCGCCCATGCACACGCCCAACCCCGGTGGGAAGTCTATTGGCTACCAAAACGGGAACAATCCGGAGGGCATGCCGACCAACGACCACGAACTCAACCAGCGTACCCGCGAGCGCTTCCGGGAGAAAATCCGAAACGGAGAGCTGGACGACCGCAAAATTGACATCGAAGTACAACAAAACCAGGCCCCGAACATCGGGATGATTGGCGGGGGCATGGACGACGTGTCGATGATGAATATTCAGGAGATGATTGGCAACATGATGCCGCGCCGAGGCAAAAAGCGGAAGGTAACCGTGCAGGAAGCCCGCCAGCTCCTGCTGGATGAGGAAGCTTCCAAGCTCATCGACATGGACGAGGTAAAATCCGAAGCCATCCGTAAGGCCGAGAACCTGGGGATTATTTTTATCGACGAAATCGACAAGGTAGCGACCAGCCGCTCGTCCGGCGGCGGCCCCGACGTAAGCCGGGAAGGCGTACAGCGCGACCTGCTCCCGATTGTGGAAGGAAGTACCGTCAATACTAAGCACGGCATCATCCAGACCGACCACATCCTGTTCATTGCGGCGGGGGCATTCCACGTTTCGAAGCCATCGGACCTTATTCCGGAGCTTCAGGGGCGTTTTCCGATCCGGGTGGAGTTGCAAAGCCTCACGCAGGATGATTTTTACCAAATCCTGAAAGCGCCCAAAAATGCCCTCACCAAGCAGTACGAGGCCATGATGCGGGCCGAGGGCGTTGAGCTGCAATTTCAGGACCAATCGCTGTTGGAAATTGCCCGGATTGCGTTTGAGGTAAATAGCGAAGTAGAAAACATCGGTGCCCGCCGCCTGCAAACGGTCATGAGTACCTTGTTGAACGAATTTATGTTTGATATACCGGACCTGATCGGGCCGAATTCCTACGTCGTCGTGACGCCGGAAATGGTGCAGGAAAAACTAGCTCACCTGGTTAAAAACCGCGATCTGAGCCAATACATTCTGTAGGCAGAGGGAAGGGGCAGGGGGTACTTTTTGATTGATAAGTCATACCCGCTGCCCTTACCCCACTGCCACTCAGCCATTCTAGAGCTATGGACTGGGGTACTTTGTTAATTACTAAAATTACACCCTCTGCCCTTACCCCACTGCCCTTTGCTAATCAATCAAACAGCCATTCCAGGGCTTTGGGAAATTCTTCTCCCCAGCGCTCTTCGCTGTGCTCGCCCTTCGGGTCCACGGAAAGCTTTATCTCTACCCGGTCGTAGCCAAATCCCTGTCCTTTAATCGTTTCCCGCAGTTGCTTGAGCTTAGGTACCATCTGGCCGCCTTCCTCTCCACCTCCGTAAAGGTACATGCGCGTAGCGTAGGGTTCAAAAAAATGGATGGCGTCAAAAAACACCCGCTCTGATAGCCAAAGCGAAGGCGAAAAAATCATGAGTTTGCCAAAAACGTGGGGGTACATCAGGGCGGCGTACACGCTGAGCAGTCCGCCCAGCGAGCTCCCGCCCAGGCCGGTATGGAGGCGGTCGGGCAGGGTACGGTACAGGCTATCGACCTTGGGTTTGAGTACATTGATGATAAAACGCAGAAAATGCGCTCCTTCTCCTTTACCCAAACGCGCATTGTCGTAAGGCGAAAGCTCCCGCATCCGCTCGTCCTCACCGTGCTCAATGGCCACAATGATGACGTCGGCTTTGCCCTTTTCGGCCAGCACCGCCAGCTGCTTATCAATGCCCCAGTTGCCAAACGAAGATCCTTCTCCAAAAAGATTCTGTCCGTCGGTCAGGTAAAGTACCGGGTACCTGCGCCCGGGGTGGTGGTTGTAGTCGTAGGGAAGCAACACGTGGACGCGGCGCGGCCGGGGAAATTGCGGCGTGGTAAAAAGCTCGGAGAGCGTTTCTACCTGGGGCATCATGGATACTTCCTCCCCTTCCGGCGGTTTTACGGCCCAGCGGGGTACGTAGTCATGTACCCAGCCTTTTTGCTTTCTCGCCGTCCGGTTGGGTACCCCGTAGCCATTGGTTTGCAGCTCGGCCTGGTCCCAGCCGCCGCGGGTGTATTTGTACTCGATGGGGTCCGGCAGTTCCTGGTCATCCGGAAAGTTAAAAACGTAACGCCCCGCCGCGATCCGCTGCATCCGGTAGGGTTCGGGCTCAGGGTCCCAGGCGCAAAAATTCCCCGAAATATAAACGGGGCGCTCATCGTCGATGGGGGTGGTTAATTCTAAACGTAACGTTTCAGTTAGAGTCGGGGTAAGTGCACTCATGGGTATATCATGCTAATTCGAAAAAGCCAAAGGTGTCAAAGATACACAAAACCAGCTTTTTAGACTACGGGTTTTCGTTCTAAATAACGAAAATCGAAGGAATTAGTATGTCTTTCGTCCGCGGGATGGTGTTCTTGAAAGGTTTCTGCCCACTGGTTTTCGTCCGGAATCGTAAAAAAAGTGTCCCCCTCGAACGCTCCGTGCACTTCGGTCAGATACAGGCGGTCGGCCAGGGGTAGGGCCTGGCGGTACACCTCCCCGCCCCCGATGACAAAGACTTCGTCGGTACCGGAGCGCCGGGCGGCCTCCAGGGCTTCTTCCAATGAATGGACCACTTCTACGTCCTGGGCCGCGTAGTGGATGTCGCGCGTAATGACGATGGACGTCCGGCCCGGCAGCGGCTTCCCGATCGACTCGTAGGTTTTACGGCCCATGATCATGGGGTGCCCCAGCGTCAGGCGCTTAAATTGCTTCAGGTCGTCGGGCAGGCGCCAGATCAGTTGGTTGTCTCGGCCAATGACGCCATTCTCGGCCACTGCCACCAGTAGGGAGATGTGCATGGGTGGGTGGTGCTGGTTCATAGCTTCAGGCCGCGCAGGAGCTCGTCGGTAGTCATTCGTCGCTTTCCTTCCAGCTGCAGCTCCTCCACGGCTACCCAGCCGTCGGCGGCCCGCAGGTGCAGGTAGGTTTTGTTGTCGGTACGATACGTACCCGGTGCCAGGTTGTCGTCCGGTGGTTGGGGCAGGCTGCTTACGCGGTAGATTTTACAAAAAAGCTCACCCAAATTCGTCCAGGCGGCGGGGTACGGGGCCAGCCCCCGTACCAAGTTCCGGACTTGCTCGCGGGGTAGTTCCCAGTTTATGGCGCAGGTATCCTTATAGATCTTGGGGGCGAGCCGGGGCTCGGGTACCTCGGGCTGGGGTACCTGCGGGTAGTTTCCGGCTTCAATGGCCCGCACGGTGCGCAGTACCAGCTCGGCGCCTTTCTGCATGAGCCGCTCGTAGAGCGTCCCGGCGGTGTCGTCCGGGTGAATGGCTTCTTTCTCCTGAAAAATAATTTTTCCGGTATCGATCTCCTTTTCAATAAAGAAAGTGGTGACGCCCGTCTGGGTTTCGCCGTTGATGACCGCCCAGTTGATGGGGGCCGCGCCGCGGTACTGCGGCAGCAGCGAGGCGTGCAGGTTGAAAGTACCCCGGCCGGGCATACTCCAGACTACCTCCGGCAACATCCGGAAGGCTACTACGACCTGGAGGTCGGCCCGGAGCTGCCGGAGCTGCTCCAGGAAGGTACTTTCTTTTAATTTTTCGGGTTGCAATACCAAAATTCCCCGTTCGAGGGCGTACTGCTTTACGGGCGAAGGGGTTAGTTTCAGCCCGCGGCCCGAGGGGCGATCGGGCGCGGTAATGACCGCTACTACCTCACAACCGTTCTCTACCAGGATTCGTAGGCTCGGAACGGCGAAATCCGGGGTACCCATAAATATAATTCGGAGCCGCTCGCTCATAGTAGGTTCATTGATTTTCTGAAATAGTACTTGTTACGATTTACAAATATTGCTAATTTTGTCATCCTTCATTGGACTATGAAACAAAATTTCCGATACGGCAACCGATCCGAGGCACCTTAAAGGGCGCAACTACGAGGTATACTTCACACTTTGTAGAACGGTCGGAGCGCCGTTCTTTTTTGTTTTTTTAGCGTAAAGAAATTTTAAAAAAAACCACATGAATTTATTAACGAATATCTGACCCATGGCAAAATTTTCATACTACACGGAGGAAGGCCTCAACAAACTGAAGGCTGAACTGAACGACATGAAAACCCGTGGACGCACCGAAATAGCCCGCCAGATTGCCGAGGCCCGTGATAAAGGAGACCTGAGCGAAAACGCGGAATACGATGCCGCCAAGGATGCCCAGGGAATGCACGAAATGAAGATTGCGAAGCTGGAAGAAATTCTTTCCAACGCCCGGATTCTGGACGAATCTTCGATCGATACCTCCCTGGTGGCCGTTCTGTCGACGGTAAAAATCAAAAACAAAAAAAATGGGGCCACGCTGAGCTACACGCTGGTGTCGGAAGAAGAAGCGGACCTCAAGCAGAATAAAATCTCGGTGGGCTCGCCCATCGGAAAAGGCCTGCTGGGTAAGAAAGTAGGAGAAATGGCCGAAATAAAAGTACCCGCCGGCGTGATGGAGTTTGAGGTGTTGGACATTACCCGGGAGCTTTCCTAGCGGTACCTGGCCCTGGATAACGAAAGCCGAAGCGGGTACCCGCTTCGGCTTTCGTAGCTCAAGCTCTCTGGCTTAATTGATCCGAAACTGCTTGTCGTCGATCCCTTTGTTGATCTTCACCGACTGCGTCTCCATGTTCATTTCAAATTGCCCCATTTTCTGGCTGCGCACAAAAGGGAACATAATGCCGTTGACGGCCTTGTAGTTGCTGAATTGAATCGCCACTTCGGATTTGCCCCGGGGCGTATCCAGGGTAGCCGTGCGCTGTACCTTCAGGCCCGAGCTGGCGTCGAAGTACTCCTGCCAGGTACGGTCTCCGGCCGAGTACTCTACTTTGTAGGCATCTTTGCCGTCTACTTTTTCCTTGCCAGCCAGCTTTTTCTCAATGCCCAGCGAGTCGTAGTAGAGCTCCGGAAAAGGATGATTCTGCAAGAACTCCTGAAAAGCCTCATTTCCCTCCTTCACCTGGCTCTGGCCGCGCATGTTCCGCGACAGCTTGGTGCCGTCATACACGGTACCACCGGCTTCGTTGCCCATCATGTAGGAGGTCTGTTTGTACTTGTTGGGCATCTTGAGCTTCGTTTCCATCTCCATGGTACGCCCCTGGATATCGGCGGTCATGGTCATGGTGAGGTCTTTGATGCTTTTTAGCTTTTCCCGCCCGCCAATGGCAGTCAGGTACTTTTCAATAACCGCGTTGGCATCGGCCGGGTCCTGGGCGTAGGCGGCAGTTCCGCCCGCGAGCAGGAGCAGGAGCAGGAGTCCGAATAGTTGTAGCGTACGAACCATGGTTTAGGTTTAGTAAAAAGTGAAACGATGGCAAAAGATACGTATATCTTCGAAATGAATCACCACCCGCGGGGCAGATTTTCCCGGCTCGGGTACTTCACTACGTTGCGTGTGGGGCGTCCGAAAGACGCCCCACACGGAGGTACCTAAACCCAAAGTACCTCAGAAAAGCAGCAGGTACACCCCCGCGCCCGCCAGGTACCCGATCAGCGCCAGGAACGAGATCCGCTTGATGTACCACATAAAATCCAGCTTTTCGATGCCCATCACGGCCACCCCGGCCGCCGAGCCAATGACGAGCATACTACCTCCCGTACCGGCGCAGTAGGCCATGAATTCCCAGAGCTTGTGGTCGACGGGATAGGTGGTCATGTCGTACATACCCATGGCCGCGGCCACGATGGGTACGTTGTCCACCACGGCGGAGACGGCCCCGATAATGACCACAATCAGATCCAGATTCCCCACGGCGTTGTCGAGGCTGGTGGCGAGGTTGGTCAGTACATTCGTCACTTCAAGTACCCCCACGGCCGACAGAATCCCGAGGAAAAACAGGATACTCGACGCGTCGATCTTACTAAGCGCGTAGGCCGCCGTGTAGGGCTTTTTATCTTCCTCGTCTTTGTCTTTATGAATGATTTCCGAAAGTACCCACAAGGCCCCCAGCGAAAGCAGCATCCCCATGTACGGAGGCAGGTGGGTGACGGTTTTGAATATAGGTACAAACAGCAGCCCGGCCGTACCGGCAAAGAACATGATGCGGCCTTCCGTACGCGAAGGGCCCACTTCTTCGTTGAGGGTTAGGTCGCGGGAGAGCACCGGCACACCCAGCAGCGTTTTGCGCCGTACGAAGGTCAAAAACAGCAAGGGTACCGCCAGGGAAACCAGGCTCGGTACGATTACTTTCACGATGATGTTGAACGTGGTGATTTGTCCGCCGATCCAGAGCATGGTGGTGGTGACGTCCCCGATGGGCGACCAGGCTCCGCCCGAGTTGGCCGCGATGATGATCATCCCCGCCATGATTTTGCGCTGATCCGACTCCGGCATTACTTTCCGGAGCAGCGACACCATCACGATGGACGTGGTGAGGTTGTCCAGGAGGGCGGAAAGAAAGAACGTAAGCACGCAAATGATCCAGAGCAGTACAATGGGGTTTTTGGTTTTGATCCGATCCGTGATGATGGCAAAGCCGTCGTGGGCATCCACCAGCTCCACAATCGTCATGGCCCCCAGCAGGAAGAAAAGGATCTCGGAAATGGAGCCCAAATGGTGCGAAAGCTCCTCCACTACCCTTTCCGGGTCGCCGCTGATGAGCACGTAGGCCGTCCAGCAAAGTACCCCCGTAATGAGGGCCGAAGCCGTTTTATTGATTTCGAGGGGTTCTTCTAGGGCAATGGCAAGGTATCCAATAATAAAAATGACAATGATAGCGGTGAGCATGGTTGCAGTAGAAATTTAGGAAAGGCGGTTTTTTTGATCGGCACAAAAATAGCACGAGTTGTTAAGAGAACCGTACGTTTGAAGTGCTTAAATGGTAATTTTCTTGGTTAATAGGGCTCAGAGAGTCGTTTACGTATGCTATTTCGGGGAATTGTGGTGCGGGTACCTTTTTTGTGGGTGGAAGGGATGGCCCTTTGCCCCTTCGTGTTGGTGAAGCGTAAGTACCCCACGCCGGTGCTACTGCACCACGAGCAGATCCACCTGCGCCAGCAGCTCGAGACGGGCTTTTTACTCTTTTACGTATGGTACCTGGCCGAGTACCTCTGGCGGCTCGCCCGGCTCCGCAACCACCACCGCGCCTACCGAAGCATATCTTTTGAGCGGGAGGCTTTTCAGTGGCAAGGGCACACCCGCTACCTGGCCCAACGCCCCCGCTGGGCCTTTTTAAAGTACCTTTGAGGGGCCTTTCTGGTCGCGGTGGCTCATCACGGCTACCATCATCACCAGGGCCGTCATGATCACGGTGATCATCAGAATCCCCTCCCGAAAGCCCTTCACCAGGTACTGCGGCGGAATGCTCATGAACAGCAGTACGGTGATCAGGCCGCGGGGTGCTATGTACAAAATAGGATTGAGATTGCCCTCAAAAGTAGCCCTCAACGAAAGGTACCTGGTACCGATGATCGCCAGGACCAGCAGGCCGCTCACGATCCAGGCGTCCACGTCGGTCAGCTCCGAGATGTTGGTGGAATACCCGAAGAGCAGGAAGAAAAACGTACGAATGACGAAGGCTCCTTCGGCGGTCAGGTTTTTGAATTGATCCAGCTCTTTCTCAAAAAGATCGTTTTTCAGGTAGGTACTTAGCTTGCCCCGCACAAAAAGCTCGGTATTGTTGAGAAATAACCCAAAGATCAGAATGGCCAGCAGCGAAGACAAATGGTACATTTTGCCCACTGCGTACACAATGAAGAGCGTAGAAATAATGGGCAGGTACTTGACGTGGTGGTTGATGCGGCTGATCAGGTACAGCAGCACGAAGCAGCACACCACCGAAACCAGCACAATGAGGAAGGTACTTCTAAAAAACAGAATGGCGGAGTCCCAGCCGGAGCCGCTGGGCAGGACCAGAATGTTGAAGATCATCAGGCCCAGGATGTCCGACAGCGACGATTCGTAGACCATAAACTCGCGGCTTTTCTCCCCAATGCCCCGGATGGAGGGTATCGCCACCGCGCTGCTGATGATGGCAAAGGGCGTGGCCGTTACCAGGGCGTTATAAAATTTTTCGCCTAGCAATAGGTAAAAAACCCCGGCTATCAGGAACATACTCAGCAAGATACCCAGCAGCGCCGCTCCCAGCGTGCGCAGCACGAACCTGTATTTACCTCGGCTCAGTTCCAGGTCGAGCCCGCCTTCCAGCACAATCAGGATAAGCCCCAAAGTACCCAGCGTGGGCAGGATCACATTAACAAAAGGGATGTTAACGCCAAAGTAGTGAGTGGCCTGCCGCAGCAACATGCCCGTTGCCAGCAGCAACACGACGCTGGGCAGCTTGGTCCGGCTACTGACCAGATCGAATCCGTACGAAATAAGTACGGCGCTGCTCAACATAATGATGAGTAGAGATATATCCATCAGGAAGGTTGTGGGTTTTCTTAAAACACAATTATACGAAATAAAAGAAGGAATCCGGAATGGCGTGGCGCAAGGTACCCCTTCATCACCACCCCAAGGGCGCGCAGTACAGGCGGGTACGGTTGTTGAAACGCAGCCCCAGCATGAGCTCGTGGCTGCCGGCCGTGGCGGTGCGCAGGCCGTTGAGGGGGTACTCATACACGTAGCCCAGGCTCAGCAAGGGCGACAGCGCCAGCCCGAACAAAAAGCCCAGGCTCTCCTGCGCGCGGTACTGCGCGCCCGCCCACAGGCGGTCGGTGTACTGTACGCGCAGCTGGGTATCCAGCGAAGCCGGGCCCCGACCGTCGGTTTTGAGCCAAAGCTGGGGCAGGATGGCTACCTCGTCCGAAACCGCGAGGCGGTACGCGCCGGTGAGGTAGTAGTGCGGATTGAGCCGGCTCGAGGTACTTCCGTCCGGGAGGGCGTAGTGGAGGCGGGGCGCGTTGAGGGCCTGCGCCGAGGCCCCGAGCAGCAGGTTGTCGTGGCGTAGCAAAATTCCCGCCGATAGCAAAGGACGCCAGAGTGACACCCGCCCGCCCGGCAGGATCGGGTCGGTGGGCAGGGTAGTTTGGATGCGGTCAAAGCGCAGGCTATACTGAAGTACCCCTATGCCCAGCCCCGCCGACAGCTGCCAGCGGGCGGGCAGGCTGAGGTGCGCGGCACCGGTGAGCGTGCCGATGGTGCGTTCGGTGGGGCCCGTCTGGTCCGTCAGGAGCTGCACGCCGCCCCCAAAACGCCACGAACCCGCCGGAGGAGCGGGTGCCACCGCCCGCTGCGCCGCGTAGCGGGGCGACTTAGCGCCCGGCCTTAGCCTATCGCCGTAGCCAATCGGTAGGTGCGCCGTGACGTAGGCCGTGTGGGGCGCATCTTCCAGGCCCAGCCACTGCCTGCGGTAGCTCAGACGGACGTCCGTAAAGTCATAAGCCCCCGAAACGGCCGGATTTACGACGAAGGGGTTCAGGGCCAAGAGTCCGCTCTGGGGAAGTTGCTGGGCCCGAACTACGCCGCCCAGCACCAGCCACAGCAGGCAGGTTCCGGCGAGGTACTTTAGCTTCGCTTTTGTATTGATGATCAAATGTATCCTGACTAGTTTTTTTTACCTGATTACGAACCAAAAAGGCGGAGGCCTCCCCCACCTACCGGGTTGGCCAACAAAATCCGGGCCAAAAAATAATGATTGGATAAACCACTCCGATAAGGTACCTGTACCAAGTACCTTACCGCTTTCTGAACAAGTTCGCAATGGTTTTACCGATGTCGTCCAGCCGGTCCAGGTTGTCGGAAATGGGCTCCAGCACCGAGTGATTCGTAAAGCTCAGGCTTCTTTCTTCCATGAGCGCCGACTGGATGGGATAAATCAGGATGTAATTAATAGTTTGAAAGTACTTATTGAGGTAGGTAGGAATGCGCGCCATGCTTTTGTTGTAGGAAGCCCCTTCCCGACGGCTCAGGATGATCAGCAGGCAGTCATCCTTCTTGATGTCACGCGAGAGAATCAGAAAATCATTCCAATTATCGAACAGGTTAAACTCAGACTCCAGCGGATGATTCTCATGAACCATCGTAATGTAATCCAGCGTTTTGCGGGACGCGTAAAAGACTAGCTTGGCGCCGGTGTTTTTCGCAATGTTCCATACTTTAATCAACCAATACGGAAAGCCTATTTCCCGCTCGGCTCCGTCGGGCACGGCCACCAGGTACCGCTTGATGGTGGCGAGAGGCTGCGTGTATTTATAGATCAGCGTGGTGGTGTTGCAACGGGTAAGAATCCCTTCGGTCAGATCGCCCAAAAAGGAATCCGTAATGCCTTTTTTGTGGTGCAAGCCCAGAATTAAATCCGTAATATTATTTTCCCGCACGACGCTGGTAATTCCGTTGACAATGTTCAAATCATACCGAAGCAGCTCCTGCATGGGAGCATCGGCGGCGGCGGCAGTATTCACGGCTTTATGAAGAATTGCTTTGGCTTTTTTATCCGCTGATTTATCGGCACTGTTGTTATGAATAATATTTAACGCGTACAGGCGGCTATGTTTTGATTTGATCGTCACGCTGAGATTAATCAGCTCCTCGGCGGTCTCCAGGTTATTGACCGGAATCAATATACGTTCTTCATTTTCCGTCTCGTAGGGGGTATCCTCCGCGGCTTCGGCCAGGGCAATGTTCTGCGCGCCCTTCTGGGCGATGAACGACGCAATGGTACAGGTAATCAGGATCATCAGAATGGTCCCGTTCAGCACGGTTTCGTCGAGCAGCCTCACTACTTCTCCGTTTGGTAGCTGGCCGGTTATGATGTTGTACCCCACCAACACCGCCGCCAGCGTAGCCGCCGCCTGGGCGTTGCTCAGCCCGAAAATCAACCGGCGCTCGTCCACCGAAAACCGGAACGTTTTCTGGGTGATCCAGGCCGCCAAAAACTTGGCCGTAGTGGCCACGATGGTCATTACGGCCGCTACCTTGATGGTTTCGAGGTCTTTAAAAAAAGCCTGGTAGTCAATGAGCATCCCTACGCCGATGAGAAAGAAAGGGATGAACAGTGCATTACCCACAAATTCGATCCGGTTCATGAGCGGCGAGGTGCGCGGGATGAGCCGGTTCAGAGCCAACCCGGCCAAAAAGGCCCCGATGATGGCCTCAATGCCGGCGGCTTCGGCCAAAAAAGCGCCCAGAAAAACCATCCCGAGGACGAAGATATACTGCGAAATATTGTCGTCGAACCGTTTAAAAAACCACCGCCCAATGATCGGAAAGGTGAAGATGATGATGGCGGCAAACAGCAACACCGAAATACTCAGCCTGATCCAGAACTCGTTGGTGATCTCGCCGGTGGCCATACCCGCAATGACGGCCAGTACCAATAGCGCCAGCGTGTCGGTGATCATGGTACCTCCGATGGTGATGTTCACAGCCCGGTTTTTGGTAACGCCCAGCTTGCTGATGATCGGGTACGCAATGAGCGTATGCGAAGCAAACATACTCGCCAGTAACACCGAAGTTTGTAGGGAAAAATCCAGGATGTACAGGCCGGACAAAACGCCCAGCGCCATGGGTATCAAAAAAGTATAGAGTCCAAATACCAAACTCTTTTTGCTATTCTTTTTAAAATCGGCCAGGTCAATTTCCAGCCCCGCCAAAAACATGATGTACAACAGGCCGACCGTCCCGAATAAAATGATACTGCTATTTCGCAGCATCAGGTTTAATCCGTTGGGGCCAATGATGGCCCCGGAGATAATGAGTCCAATCAGGTGAGGAATCTTTAATTTATTGAGTAGTATCGGCGCAAAAAGTATGATAAATAAAATGAGCGAAAACAAAAGTACCGGGTTCTCCAGGGGTAGTTTTATTTCAAATATATTTAGCCGCATACAAATCAGATTTAGGTGATCATTCTCCCGTCGCTTCCCGAAAATGAAGCGCTCAAAAAAGCCTTCTTCTATCGATTTGGCCTTACCTCCATCCCGAACAGGACCTGTGCTTTAGTCTATTCAAGCGCGCGGTTTAGCAAAAGAAAGTACCCTCGCTTCACGAAATAAGACGGGTTTAAATGCCGAAAAAAGGTACTTATAGACTACTGCTCATCCGCTGGAAGGCGACCAGCATCTGCTTTTGGGTAAGCTAAGATAACGTATTTTTGACTTGCTCCAACATCACCTCCCGGCTGGTCACGTCCAAAGCCCGCGGGTACTTTTTTAAAGTAGCATATTCCGTTGATTTTTTTAGCCATTTCAAACCTAGCGTAAGTACTCGGCTCGGAAAAAGGGTACCTCCCGTAAAAGGTACCTTGCCAGGTTGCTCAGGTTGCAAGTCAGGTCTATCGGGTAGCGCTCTGTTACACCAGGCCCGCCGTAATCCGGGCCGAGAGCAAACAAAGCGGGATTCCCCCGCCGGGATGGACGCTCCCGCCCACAAAGTACAGGTTACGAAACTGGCTCGAAAAATTGGCGTGCCGCAGAAATGCCGCAAAGCGGTTGTTGGAACTGTTGCCGTACAGTGCGCCCTGCGCGCTTGACGTACGCGACTCGATCAGGCGCGGGTCCAGCACGGCTTCGCAGGCAATGAGCGAGGCAACGTCGGCCCCGAGCAGGCGGCTGAGTTTCTGAATAATATTGGCGCGCGTGGTGGCAATGAGCGCATCCCAGTCCTGGCCGTCGTTGGCGGGCGCATTCACCATCACAAACCAGTTTTCGCCGTCGGCCGGGGCGTCGGACGGCTCGTACTTGGACGTAATATTGAGGTACACCGTAGGATCGGCATGGATGGTTTTCTTATCAAAAAGGTACCTGAACTCGGTAGGATAATCCTGACTAAAAAAAATATTGTGCAGGCCCAGCTCCGAAAAGCGTCGATTGATGCCCCAGTAAAAAATCAGGGCCGAGCTGGACTTGGGCTGCCGCAGGATGCGCTCCGGGGGCTTGGCCGTTGGCAGGAGCTTCCGGAAGGTACTTACCACATCCATGTTGCTCACCACGAGTCCGAAGGGCCGAAAGCCCGCAGGTACTTCCAGGCCCGTGACGCGGTTTCCTTCCGTCACGATGCGGCGCACGGGCGTTTGGTAGTGAAACTGCACGCCCAGGTCCTCCGCCAGCCGCACCAGGCTGTTGGTGATGGCCACCATGCCTCCCGCCGGAAAGTACGCCCCGACGTTGTACTCCAGGTGCGGGATGATGTTCATCGTGGCCGGGGTCCGGAAAGGATCGGAGCCGTTGTAGGTCGCGTAGCGGTTGAAGAGCTGCACCGTGCGCGGGTCTTTAAACCGCGTGCTGTTGGCGCGGTTCATAGTCCGGAAAGCATCCAGCCGGTGCAGGTTCAGGTACCCTTTGAGAGCATCGCGGTTGAGGTAGGTACCTAGCTTGTGCAGCGAGCGGTGCAGGAAAAGACGTTCGGTGATGTCGTACTTCAGGGCGCTGTCGCGCAGGTGCCGCCGGGTACTTTCGGCGGGTTCGCCCAGGTACTTTTCCAGCGTTTGGGCGAGCTTCTCGGGCTCGGCGTCGGCCACGAAGCGCGTGCCGTCTTCGTAGAAGTACCTACAGGTTTCGGGTAGTTTTTGGTACTGAAAGTAGTCCGTTGGCTTTTTCCCGGCCAGCACAAACAGCTCATCCACCAGCTGCGGCAGGGTAAAAAGCGACGGACCCGCGTCAAAACGGTAGTCGCCCAGCTGGAAGCTGGAAAGCTTGCCGCCGGGGTAGGCGTTGGCTTCCAATACTTCTACGGCGTAGCCTTTTACCGCCAGCCGGATGGCCGTGGCAATGCCCGCAATCCCGGCCCCGATTACGGCCGCCTGGGTAGTTTGGGTGGTGGATGTAGGCACAGAGCTATTTTTTTCTTTTTGTTGATCGTGAAAATTTTACCAAAAGTACCCATCGAGGTACCCTACTTACTTCTGCGCCCGCAGCGACAGGATCAGGTTGGTTTTCAATTCAAAAAGCTGCTTCTCCAGCCCGACCGGGTAGGTATGCGGATTGACCAGCCGCTTCACGCCGCCGTGAAAGAGCGCCAGCTGCTCCTGCACCCGCCGCCGCGCCTCGTGGATGGAGGGTAGTTGGTATACTTTCTGGCCCGCCCGAAATACCGGCACCAGCAGGTCTTCGTAGGCTACCGAAGTACCAAACGAGCGCCGACGGGTAAAATCGTAGGGATCTACGATGGTGGCTTCGGCGGGCGGGGGCGTTTCGAGGTCATAGATCATGTCGGCCACGAAGCCGCCCTCATCGCGGAAGCGCCGCACCTGCTGGATGCCGGGCGTGGATACCTTCACGGCCTGTTCCGAGAGCTTTAGCTTGTACTCCCAGGTACCTTCGGGGTTCTTGATGGCCGCCAGCTTGTACACTCCCCCCAGCGCGGGCTGGTCGAAGGCCGTGACGAGCTTGGTGCCGATGCCCCACACGCCAATGCGCGCGCCCTGGGTTTTGAGGCTGGCCATCAGGTACTCGTCGAGGTCGTTGCTGGCTACGATGGAGGTACTTTGAAAGCCCGCCTGGTCCAGGAGCTTGCGCGCCTCGATGCTGAGGTAGGCCAAATCGCCGGAGTCGAGCCGGATGCCGCCCAGCTCGTAGCCCCGGGCGCGCAGTTGCCTGCCTACCTCGATGGCGTGCTTTACGCCCTGAATACTGTCGTAGGTATCCACGAGCAGCGTCACGTTGTTGGGCATGGCCCGCGCGTAGGTTTCGAAGGCTTCAAGCTCACTGTCGAACGACATCACCCAGCTGTGCGCGTGGGTACCTTTGACGGGTATGCCGTAGAGCTTCCCGGCCAGTACGTTGGAGGTAGCGTCGAAGCCCCCGATGTACGCCGCCCGGCTGGCCGTCATGCCGCCGTCGGGGCCCTGCGCCCGGCGCAGCCCAAACTCCAGCAGGCTGTCTTCCTTCGCGATCAGCCGCATCCGGGCGGCTTTGGTGGCCACCAGCGACTGGAAGTTAATAAGATTCAGCAACGGTGTTTCCAGCAATTGGCATTGCAAAATCGGTCCCTTGATGCGCAGCAGCGGTTCGTTCGGAAATACCACCGTACCCTCGGGCACGGCCTCCACGTCGCACCGAAAGGTGAGGTTTCGCAGGTATTCGAGGAAGCCTTCTTCAAACAAAGGCTGGCCGTCACTGCCCGTGAGGGAGCGCAGGTACCTGAGGTCGGCCTCGGAGAGGGCGTAAGCTTCCAGGTACTCCATCACGCTGCTCAGGCCACAGGCTACCGTAAATCCACCCTGAAAGGGATGCTTGCGAAAATACAGGTTAAAAACCGCCTCCTGCTCCGCCTTGCCCGACTTCCAGTAGCCGTAGGCCATCGTGAGCTGGTACAGATCGGTGAGCAGGCTGAGCGAGGTGTCGTAGAGCTGGTTGATCATGGAATTCTTTTTGGTGGCAAAAGTACCTCATAGCGATTCGCCGAGCAATTTCTACCTTGATCCAAACCACCAAAGTACCCTAATTGTTGAGCCTAACTCTAAAAGTACCTTAAAGTACCTGCAAGGTACTTGCCTGAACAATTGCCTGCCAAAGCCACTGCAAAAAGGTACTGGGGGCTTACCGCTCATGGAGCTTTAGGTACCTTTTAAAAAAAATTAGCTTGCTCGTGCAACGTTCTTGCTTCCCTTTGCATCTATCAACCAAAGGCCAACCACCGAGCCCCTCCGTTCATCCAAACTATTAACCTTTTGTGTAAACAAAGGTTCTATGCAATACCAAGTACTTATCTTTGCACAGTAGTCATTGAGACATAAAGATAAGTAACCATTTAAAGTCTATTAGCCATGAAATTAACTAAACTAGTCGTAGCCGCCTTGGCTATAGGAATTCTTTTGGCCCAGGCGCCGCGGGTCTTGGCCCAGCAGCCTGCCGCCAAAGGAAAAGTAGCCGGGGTAGTTTTGGATGAAAAAAAGGAGGGCTTTCCGTTCGTCAACGTACTTTTGCTGAAAGCCAAAGACTCCACGCTGGCTACGGGTGCCACCACCGATCCCAACGGCAAGTACCTGCTCGAACAACTGATACCCGGCAAGTACCTGGTGCTGGTGTCGATGGTGGGGTACCAAAAAGCCTACAGTGAACCCTTTCTGGTGGGCAACGAAACGGTGGAGCTTCCGGCTTTTATGCTGACCACCGCCACCCAGGCGCTCAACGAAGTAAAGGTAGTAGCGCAAAAGCCCTTCATCGAGCAGGAGATCGACCGCACCGTGGTGAACGTCGAAAACAGCATCGTATCGGCGGGCTCCACGGCCCTGGAGGTACTTGAACGCTCGCCCGGCGTAACCGTAGACCAGCAGAACGACCGCCTGCAACTGCGCGGCAAAGAGGGGGTCATCGTGCAGATCGACGGCAAGCAAACCTTCCTCTCGCAGCAGGAGCTCATGAATCTGCTGCGCAATACCCCCAGCGACAACATCGAGAAGATCGAGCTCATCACCAACCCTTCGGCCAAGTACGACGCCGTGGGAAACTCGGGGATTATCAACATCAAATTTAAGCGTAATAAGAACTTCGGTACCAACGGCAACGCCACCATCGGAGGCGGCATGGCCGGGACCAAGTACGGCCGGGGTAACGCGTCGCTGGCCCTCAACCACCGCGAAGGCAAGATAAGTACCTTCATGACGGCCAGTGCGTTCCGCGGCGATGGCTTCAATACCAACACCATCAAACGGACCATCCCCTACCAGGGCGACGTCACGATCTTTGACCAGCACACGAAGCGCCTCTGGAAGTCCGAGAACTACAGCCTCCGGGCCGGGCTGGACTACTTCGTCACCAAGAAAACTACCCTGGGCGTACTGGTGTCGGGCTTCTACAATGAATGGAACACCCCCACCGGCGAAACCAACGCCAACATGCTGAACGGAAACCTGGAGCTGCAACAGCGCTTCACGACGCTCTCGACCAGCGGCTCGCGGCTCAACAACCTCAGCGCCAACGCCAACCTGAAGCACCAGTTCGACGACAAGGGCAAAGAGCTCACCTTTGATGTAGACTACGTCAACTACAACGGCACCAGCAGCAACCAGCTCGATACGCGCTACTTTAACCCCAGCGGCGAGCCCGTGAATACCCCCGAGCTGGTGCGTAACGCCATGCCTTCG
Organism: Rhabdobacter roseus; assembly: GCF_014202275.1. Lineage (GTDB taxonomy): Bacteria > Bacteroidota > Bacteroidia > Cytophagales > Spirosomataceae > Rhabdobacter > Rhabdobacter roseus. Next base: position 292,213 of record NZ_JACHGF010000007.1, read on the forward strand.
CTGATCAACATCGGCGTAGCCAAGCTGGACTACACCCAGCCTTTGTGGAAAGGCAAGTTTGAGACGGGCCTGAAATCCAGCTACGTGGCTTCGGACAACGACATGACGTTTGAAATAAAGGTTGACGATTGGACCATTGATCCTTCCCGCACCAACCGCTTCAAGTACACCGAAAATATCAACGCGGCCTACCTCAACTACAGCGGGCAGATCAACGCCAAGACCAAGTACCAGCTGGGTGTACGGGCGGAGCATACCCACTCCATCGGCAACTCCGTGACGCTGAACGACGTACGTGAACGCAACTACCTCGACTTCTTCCCGAGCGTGTTTCTCTCACGGAATCTCGACAGCAGCAACGTCCTGAATCTGTCGTACAGCCGCCGCATCGACCGTCCTAACTACCAGTCGCTGAACCCCTTTGAGTTTTACCTGGACCCGTTTACCTTCCAGCGTGGCAACCCAAACCTGCGCCCACAGTATACGCACTCGTTTCAGCTGACGCACGCCTTCAAAAGCATCCTGAATACCACGCTGGCCTATAGCCGCATCAAGGACATGATCGCCAGTGAGGTACCTTACCAGATCCCGGAAGAAAACAAAACCTACGTGACCACCGACAACCTCGACAACCAGGATAACCTGAGCCTCACGCTCTCAGCCCCCATCACCGTAACCAAGTGGTGGTCGGCACAGGCCAACCTGACGGGCGTCTACAACCACTTCAAGACTTTTTATCAGAATGATCTTTACGAAATTGAGCAGCTTACCTGGAACGCTTACGCCAACAACCAGTTTCGCTTGCCCCAAGGCTGGACCGCCGAGCTCTCGGGCTGGTATAACAGCCGCAATGTGTACGGTCTCTTTGTCTCGAAACCCCAGGGTATGATCAACGTGGGCCTTCAGAAGACGGTCCTTGACAAGAAAGGTACCTTCCGGCTCAACGTGCAGGACATCTTCTGGATGAATACCTTCCGGGGTAGCACCGAGTTCAAAGACATCAACCTCCAGGTACGTTCCACCTGGCCCAGCCGCCAGGTACGTTTAAGCTTTACCTACCGCTTTGGCAACCAGCAAGTAAAAGGTGCTCGCCAACGCAACACGGGCTCGGATGATCTGCAACAGCGGGTCAACTCGGGCGGGTAGGTACTTTCCCCCGCGGAATATCAGTTGGCACTAACCTGCTGGCTTCTATTCATACGATTAGTTTAGGTTAAGAAAATGGAAAGCCACTCCCGCCATGCGGAGTGGCTTTTTTGTGTATAAAAAAAATAGGCGAACCAAACGGCTCGCCTAAATTATAGTAGGGCCAAGTACCCCTCAAGGTACCTGACTCAAAAGAAATTACGCCTCCAGGGCCGCTACGCCGGGGAGCGTTTTGCCTTCCATGTACTCGAGCAGGGCTCCGCCGCCGGTCGAGACGTAGCTAACGCGGTCGCCGTAGCCAGCGTTGTTGACGGCCGAAGCCGAGTCGCCGCCCCCGATGAGCGAGAAAGCGTCGTTCTCTTCGGTCGCCTTTACCACCGCCTGGGCAATGGCATTGGTACCTTTGGCAAAATTAGGAAATTCAAAAACCCCCATCGGGCCGTTCCAAAGGATGGTTTTCGACTCGGCAACGATGTCCGAGAACAGCTTGACCGTGTCGGGGCCAATGTCCAGTCCTTCCCACGCATCGGGGATTTGCCCGGCGGGTACGGTTTGCCGCTGCGCGTCGTTGCTGAAATCGTCGGCAATGACGGTATCAACCGGCAGGATCAGGTTCACGCCTTTGCTTTTGGCTTTTTCCATCAGTTCCAGCGTCAGGTCCTGCTTATCGGCTTCCAGCAGCGATTTACCGATCTGCCCGCCCTGCGCTTTGGAAAACGTATAGGACATTCCGCCGCCGATGATGAGGTTATCAACGGTGTCGAGCAGGCGCTCAATGATCAGCATTTTATCGGAGATTTTGGCTCCACCCATGATGGCCGTAAAAGGCCGCTCGGCCTGCTCGAGCAGGCGCTGGGCGTTGTCGAGCTCGGCCTGCATCACGTAGCCGCATACTTTATCCTCGAAGTACTGCCCAATGACCGCCGTCGAAGCGTGCGCGCGGTGGGCGGTACCGAAGGCGTCCATCACCCAAACGTCCCCCAGTCGGGCTAGTTTTTGGGCAAAAGCTTCATCGCCTTTTTCTTCCTCTTTATAGAAACGTAAATTTTCCAGTAGCAAAATCTCCCCCGGCTGCAGGCCAGCGGCCAGCTCTTCGGCCTTTTCGCCAATGCAATCATCCGCAAACTTCACGGTGCGGCCCAGGATCAACGAAAGTGGATTGACCAGGTGCTTCAGGGAGTATTTTTCGGTGGGGCCGTCCTTAGGTCTTCCCAGGTGTGACATTAATATACAGGCCCCGCCGTCGTTCAGAATCTTGGTAATGGTCGGAATGGTCGCTTTGATCCGGGTATCGTCAGTGATCTCAAATTTCTCGTTCAGAGGTACATTGAAATCCACCCGAATCAGCGCCTTTTTTCCAGAAAATTGGTACGTATCTAGTGTTCTCATAAGGAAAGTGGGGGTTGATTTGCACGAAAACAAATGTAAACGAATTCCGGCCTAAATACCATATTATCTACTACATATTACGTACTTAACAATATATAATACTATTTATACCCTATATCCTTCAATTTGTTTAATCTGTTTTAATCATGGAAACCGAATGAGGAATCCCATCGTTTTTAGAGTACGAATCGTAGCTAGTATCTGGTTCATCAACCCCAAAAAGCGTGGAACTTAGTAAGCAGGAACGTCCCGACCTCCCCCCCAAGTACTACCTGGATTATTTCGGGTACCTGCTCGACTTTGTGCAGAAGATGTACGGCCACATCCTGAACCCGTCTGAGGAAGCCTTCCTGGCCCGTTTTCAGGAGCTCTCCGAAGACGCCCGCTGCCTTTTCATTCGGTTCAGCAACCGCCGCGGGGCTTTTTTTCGGGTCAATGCGCTGGCTTATGCCGAAATCGAAGATATTCCGGCGGCCCTGACCGAGCTCATTTCTCGGGGCTTCCTGGAGGTACTTTCCGAACAGCACGCCGGCCGCGCCGAAGAGGTACTTGACCTGCTCACCAAGCCCGAGCTGCTGCGGCTCACGCAGGTACTTGCCCCGGACGTGATGCCCGTCAAGAGCATCCGCAAGCCCGACCTGCTGCGCTGGCTCCTGCACGAGTACGACTTCGAGGTACTTTACAAGGCCCTGGATGCGCTTGAGCCCATCGTGAAAGTAGGCTACGAGCTGGAGGTGATGATGATGAAGTTCTTGTTTTTTGGCAACCGCTACGCCGACATGACGGAGTTCGTGATCCGGGACCTGGGCCACGTCCGCTTCCAGTCGTTCGACGAAGAGCAGCTCTCGGTACGCTTTGCCACCCGGCAAGAGGCCGACGACAAGCTCATGATTTCGCTCACCAGCGAGACCTTCCACGAGCTTAAAGATACCCTCCCGCCCGAAGAGATCTACGACTGGTTCATGAACTGGCAGGGGGGCCTGGCCGAGGCGCTGAGCCCCATTGCGCTACCCTCTTACAGCCGCCTGGCGCTGCGCGTGGGGGCCTGGCTCGAACGCAAAAAACTACCCGAACAAGCCCTGACCGTGTACCAGCTCACCGAGCACGCCCCCTCGCGCGAGCGCCGGGCGCGGCTCCTGCTGCGGCTGGGCAACATCGACGAAGCCCTGGCGCTCTGCGACGACATGATGGCACTCCCCCAAACCGCCGACGAAAGGTACTTTGGGCTGGACTTCCGCGAGAAAATCCTGAATAAGAAAAAACGGGCGGTCCGCCGAACCACCCAGGCCTTGCAGGCGGCGGAGGTAGTGCCGATCCCTATTTCGTTTCGCTACCGCGTGGAAATGGGCGTGCTGGAGTACTACCGCGAGCGGGGGTACCAGGCTTTTTTTAGCGAAAACGAGCCCTGGCGGGCGCTGTTCGGACTGGTGTTCTGGGACATCATCTACGACACCAACGTGCAGGCCATTCACCACCCGCTGCAGCGGGTACCTTCCGACTTCTTCCTGCCCGATTTTTATCCCAAGCGACAGGCGCAGCTCAAGGCCCGGATGCAGGAGCTAAGTACCCCCGAGGCGCTGGCCGCCGCCGTCCGACAGACCTTTGCCGACAAACTAGGTACCACCAACGTACTGGTGGGCTGGTACGAGGGCATTCTGGAAGCGGTGCTAACCGTGGTAGAGCTGGTGTCGCCCGCGCAGCTGCACGCCATTCTGCTCGAGATGGCCCACAACCTCCGCGAAAATACCCGCGGCTTCCCCGACCTGCTGGTCTGGAACGAGCAAGAGTACGCGTTCGTCGAAGTAAAATCCCCCACCGACCACCTCTCGGCGCGCCAGCTCCACTGGCAGTACTTTTTTGCCGATATGGGTGTATCTAGTAAGATTTTACGGGTGGAGTGGATCCATGATTAAATAATTCAATTTTTTTCAGGACAATTTATACTTGCTTGCCTCTTTCCATAAGAGACCCTGAATTGTCATGTTTTACCACGAAGAATTCTCATTTTAATTGATTCTAGTCGCTCTACTTCTACCATGCATCACTCAAAGGTACCCAGCTGGCAGCCAGATCAGGCCGTGACTTTCTCGGAACAAGGACAGGAATATGCGCTTTGGCAGGCCTTCAAGCAGGGAGACCGGGACGCCTTTGCTACCTTACTAAACCACTACTACCCGATTCTACTCAACTACGGCGTGCGGTTTCAGAGTGACCGCGAGTTTGTGAAAGATTGCCTCCAGGATCTGTTCATTGAGCTCTGGAACCGGCGCGAAAACCTGGACGACGTTCGGCTCGTTAAGCTCTACCTCCTGAAGTCGCTACGCCGGAAGCTCCTGCGGGAGTCGCAGCGGCTGCGCTGGTTTCGGGAGGCCAAGGAAGTCACCGACGACTATTCCTTCGAAGTACAGTTTGCCATTGAGTCATACCTGATCCACAACGAAATCCAGCACGAGGATCTCAAAAAGCTGCGCTCGCAGCTGGACAAACTCAGCAAGCGCCAGCGCGAGGCCATCTACCTCCGCTTTTTTCAGGAATTGGAATACGACAACATCGCCGACATCATGTCCATCAACTACCACTCGGCCGTAAACCTCGTGTACGAAGCCCTGAAGCTCTTGCGCAAAAACTGGTTTCTGACCCTGGCCCTCACTACCCTGTTCATCTCGTAAATAACCCTTTCAGCTATATCCGGTGTTGCTCCGTTTGCCCAAAGACACCATTGACCTACCATGAAAAATTACCTACACTACCGGCTCGAAGACTTTGTCCAGGACCCTTACTTTCGCCAATGGGTACTTGGCCAAGTACCCTCCGAGGATTCTTTCTGGCCGACCTGGGAAGCAAACCACCCCGAGCAGCAGGAAATCCTGGAGCAAGCCCGTACGCTAATCATTGCGTTTCAGTGCGAACCCCTGCCGACCGCCCCCGGCGAAATTCAGCGGGCCATTGAGCAAATCCTGAGCGCGACCCGGCCCCGGCACCAGCCGTCGTGGTTGCGGCGCTACGGCTGGTCGGTGGCGGCGTCGGTGCTGGTCGTGGTGGGGCTCAGCTACTGGGTACTTTCGGAACGCACCGTGGCCGATCCGGAAAGTCGGCCCGCCGCGGCAGGTACTTCTACCTCCTACGCCGGGATTGAGAAAGTCAACGACGGGGAAGATCCCAAGGTATTTGAACTAAGCGATGGTACCCGGATCACCCTGCATAAACACAGCAAGCTACGCCTGGCCCCCGACTACGGGCACAGCGAGCGGGTGGTGTACCTTTCGGGCGAGGCTTTTTTTGAGGTGGTGAAAAATCCCGAAAAACCCTTTCTGGTGTATACCGGCGAGGTAGTTACCAAGGTACTTGGTACGAGCTTTCAGGTGGTGGCGTACGAGGAACAGGCCAATATCTCGGTTGCCGTCAAGACGGGAAAAGTGACGGTACTTAAGCAAAATCAGTCGGCGGCGAAGCCGTCGCTTTCGGACGAAATCGTGCTGACGCCCAACCAGCAGGCCGTATACATCAAAGCCAACGAGCGGCTGGTCAAAACCCTGGTCGAGCAGCCCATTCTGATCGGTCGTCCCGTCCCCTATCCTACTTTCGAGTTTGACGGTACGCCCCTGACGGAGGTACTTGCGTCTTTTGAAAAAGCTTACGGCGTGAAGATTATTTTTGACGAGGAAGTATTTAAAAACTGTAACCTGAACGCCACGCTCACCAACGAGCCGCTGTTTGAGAAGCTTGACCTGATCTGTGAAACCATTCAGGCCCGCTACGAAGTGGTAGACGGCCAGGTGGTGATGTACGGAAAAAAATGCCCCTAGCCCTTAACTACACCTAACCCTAAAGTACCTTGCCTATGCACTAGACGCTTACGCACTTCTTTCCAATCAAAAAGGCCGACCGTGCCGCGAACACGGCCGACCTTTCGGGATCCCCACCACTAGTAATCACTCGCCTGGCAGCGAGTAGGCGGGATCTGTTTTTGCCCAACTTTTACGCTAGTTCTAACAAAAACAGCCAGCTTGCTGGCCTAACAAATCTATGAAAAAACCCTTACAAACGCATGATCTGCTGCTCAGGATTATGAGAATATCGCTTACTCAATGGCTGCTGGCCACCCTGTGCATGAGCCTTGCCTACGCCACGGAGGCGCCCGGCCAGAACCTGCTTCAAAAGCCCATTTCGATCCGGATGGAGGATCAACCGCTGAAATCCATCCTGTCGGAAATTGAGCGGGAGGCCGACGTCAAATTCATGTACAGCCCGCGGGCCATTCGGGCCGAGCGCAAAACGTCCGTCCGGCTGCAAAACCAGCCGCTGGGGGAAGTACTGGAGATCGTCCTGGGGCCTTTTAGCATCAACTACCGGTTGGCCGGGAAACACATTGTGCTCAGCCAGCAGCCAGCCACTACCGCTCCCCCCGACGATAAACCGAGTGGCTTTTTGGGACTACCCGACCGAAACCTAACCGGCCGGGTCACGGACGAAAGCGGGGCGGCGCTACCGGGGGTGAGTATCATCCTGAAAGGTACCCAGCGCGGCACTACCTCCGACGTCGAAGGCAGGTACACCCTCAGCCTCCCCACCACCGGTCCCGCTACGCTGATTTTTTCCTTTGTGGGGTACGTGTCGCAGGAAATCGCCGTTGGTAACCAAAGTACCCTGGATATTTCACTCCTGGCCGACACCAAAGCCCTCGAAGAGGTAGTGGTGGTGGGCTACGGTACCCAGCAAAAGAAAGACCTCACCGGTGCTGTGTCGATGGTGCAGGGCGAAGCCATCACCAACCGCAAAACGACCCAGATCTCGCAGGCCTTGCAGGGCTCCATGCCGGGCGTGATGGTAACGCGCAGCAGCAATGCGCCGGGGGCCACCGCCCAGATCCGGGTGCGCGGGATCACCACCATCACCGACGCCGGAGCCAATCCGCTCATTATCATGGACGGGGTACCCATCGACGACATCAACAGCATCAACCCCAACGACGTGGAAAGTATCTCGGTACTGAAAGACGCCGCCTCGGCTTCCATCTACGGCTCACGGGCCGCGGCGGGGGTGATTCTGGTGACGACCAAGCGGGCTAAAAACGGGCAGCTCAACCTGGACTACACCGCCGAGTACGGCTTTGAAAAACCCACCCGCCTCCCCGACTACGTGGATGCCACCCGCTTCATGCAGCTCTCCAACGAGCTCCGCTGGAACGACAACAACAACAACGCCAACGAGTACCCTACCTTTGCTAAAGACATCATCGAGAACTACGGCCAGCTGCACGCCGAAAACCCCGACCTGCACCCCAATACCGATTGGCGGTCGCTAATTTTGCGCAATTCGGCTCCCCGGAGCAGTCATATTTTGGGTATTTCGGCCTCGGGCAAGGCCATCAGTACCCGCGTGTCGCTGGGCTACGACAAAACCGAGGCCCTCTATGCCAACCGCGACTACCAGCGCGTCACGGCCCGGATCAACAACGACATCACCATCAACAAGTTTCTGTCGGCCGCCGTGGACCTGAACTTCCGCCGCGTGGCCGTCAAACAACCCACCGTGGACCCGCTCTACCGGGTAGGAATCACGCCGCCCATCTACGCCGCCCAGTGGGCCGATGGCCGCTTAGCGTCCGGAAAAGACGGAGACAATATTTACGGCATGTTGCACTACGGCGGTTTCAACCACGCGTGGTACAACCAAGTAGGCGGAAAAATCGGGCTTGACTTTAAGCCCCTCGAAGGCCTAAAACTCTCCGGGGTACTTTCTCCCTTTTTTAACTTTGACAAGATAAAGGATTTCCGAACGAGGGTACCTTTCACGGCCTGGAACGACCCCAACCTCCGGGTGGGGTACCTGAACGGCTACAACCAAACCAATCTTGACGAAAGGCGCAACGACAACTACCGCTACACCACCCAATTCCTGGCCAACTATGACAAACAGATTGGCAAGAACGGCTTCAGCCTACTGGCGGGATACGAGTACTTTTACGCCTTCAACGAAAACCTCAGAGCTTCGCGCGATCAGTACCTGCTGAGCTCCTACCCGTACCTGGACATTGGCCCGCTGGAGTTTAGAAACAACAGCGGCGGAGCCTCGGAAAACGCCTACCGCTCCTGGTTTGGGCGGGTGATGTACAACTACAACAGCAAGTACCTTTTCCAGGCCAATATTCGGTACGACGCCTCCTCTCGCTTTGCGCCGGGCTACCGCTGGGGTGCCTTTCCTTCGTTTTCGGCGGGCTGGAATATCTCGGAGGAATCGTTCATGCAGGGAGGTATTTCCAAGTGGCTCTCCTACCTGAAGCTCCGGGCTTCCTGGGGCTCGCTGGGCAACGAGCGGATTGGCAACTACCCTTACCACTCCATCCTGCAGTTTGAGAACAATACCCTGTTCTACCAGGGCAACAACGTCGTGTCGGCCCAGTCGGCGGCTCAGTGGCAGTACGCCATCCGGGATATTTCCTGGGAAACGACCGAGTCGTTCGATGTGGGTTTTGACGCCAACTTCTTCCAGGATCGCTTGAAGGTAACGGGTGACTACTACAAGAAGACCACCCGCGACATGCTACTTCAGCTCCAGATCCCGATGTTCCTGGGCTTTGACAACCCCAACCAGAACACCGGCATAATGCACACCCACGGGTGGGAAGGCCAGCTCAGCTGGAACGACCGCAAGGGGGACTTCAGCTACTCCGCCTCCTTCAATATCTCCGATTTCCGTTCCAAAATGGGTGATTTGGGAGGTACCGAGTTTATAGGCGACTCGATTAAAATTCAGGGCAGTGACTTCAACGAGTGGTTCGGGTACGTCTCTGACGGTCTTTACCAAACCCAGGACGAAGTAAACAACTCGCCCAAGCTTAACGCCAACGTAAGGCCGGGCGACGTAAAGTACCGGGACATCAGCGGTCCCGATGGGGTACCTGACGGCCGCATCTCGCCCGAGTACGACCGCGTTCTGCTGGGCGGCTCGTTGCCCCGGCTCATGTACGGAGCCAATTTCAACCTGAGCTACAAAAACTGGAGCCTAGGCGTTGTGCTGCAGGGCGTTGGCAAACAAAATTCGCGACTAATGCCCCATATGGTAAGGCCCCTGCAAGAAAACTGGGGGAACTTCCCGGCGATCCTAGACGGCAACTCGTGGAGTGCGTACAACACCGAGGAACAAAACCGCAGCGCCATTTACCCGCGCTATACCAACACCCTGGCGGGCAACAACTACACCATGTCCGACTTCTGGCTCATCAACGGGGCTTACTTCCGGCTGAAAAACATCAGCCTGGGCTACAACATCCCCAGCACGCTGACCAAAAGGGTAGGCATCCAGAACCTGCGCCTGTACGGTACCGCCACCGACGTATTTGCCATCCATAACTTCCCGAAAGGCTGGGATCCAGAAATGAATTCGCTGGCTTACCCGATCACCACTTCCGTCGTTTTTGGGGTTTCTGTTCAATTTTAACCTGGTCTTACTCATGAAAATCAACATACTTTCCTTTTGTACGGTCATTTTCTTCGCACTGGTCTCCTGCGACTCGTTGGACCTGAACCCGCTGTCGCAGGGGTCTAGCGAAACCTGGAACTCCAACGCCGAAGAAATCGAGATGTCGCTGAACGGGATCTACAAGGATGCCTTCTGGATGACCGACGACGACGCCTGGACCGACGACCGCAACTACCGCGACGCGCTCACCGAAATTACCAACGCGACCTTGACCGGGCAGGCGGGTTTTATCCGTACCTGGTGGCTCAACACCTACAAAGCTATTTCGCGCGTCAACCTGGTGATCAATAGCCTCGACCGGGCCTCGGGCTCGCTCACTCCGCAGCAAATGGAGCGATACCGGGCCGAGGCCCGGTACCTGCGGGCCTGCCAATACTCCCGGCTGCTTTCGCACTTTGGCAACATTGTGTATACCGACGAGCCGCTCGACATCGAAGAAGCATTGGCCCTCAAGCAGTCGGACCCGCAGCTGGTACTTCAGAAAATCTACGAGGACTTTGATTATGCCGCCGCTCATCTGCCTACCAGCTACAGCGCTTCCCAGGTTAAGCGGGCTACGGCCGGAGCCGCCCTGGCCATGAAGGCCCGTATCGCCCTGCACAGGAGCGACTGGGCCACCGCCAGCAAAGCCGCCAAAGCCTGCATGGACCTGGGCATTTACCAACTGCACCCTGATTTTGGCGATCTGTTTTTGACCAAGACGAAAAACTCCGTCGAGACGATCGTGAGCCTACCCCGCTCCATTGCCCTGAACGTGACCCTCGGTGGTCGGCAAGACTTCGTACCCCGCCTGGCCGGTGGCTGGGGGGCCATCTACCCCTCCTGGGAGCTCTTCTGCGCTTTTCTCTGTACCGATGGTAAGCCGATCGATGAATCACCGCTGTTTAATCCACGTCAGCCGTTCAAAAACCGCGATCCCCGCTGTACGGCCACCGTCGTGGAGTTCAATACACCCCACTTGGGCTTTATTTACCAGCCCCACCCCGACTCGCTGCGGGTATTGAACCTCAATACCAATGCGCTGGTTCTCAACAACGACACCCGTACCAACGCCCAGTTTGCTTCCTTCAACGGGCTGCTTTGGAAAAAAGGCGTGGCCGAAGACTGGCGACAAAATAACTGGCAGATCGAGCAGGAGAAAATCATCATCCGCTACGCCGATGTGCTGCTCATGTACGCCGAAGCAAAAATTGAGCTGAACGAGATCGACCAATCCGTCCTGAATGCCCTCAATGCGGTGCGGGCCCGCGCCTACAAAGTAAATCCGTCCAATACGGCGGCTTACCCGGCCGTAACTTCGCAAAGCCAAAGCGAGCTGCGCAAAATGGTTCGGATGGAGCGCCGGATGGAGTTTGCGCTGGAGGGTATCCGGTACATGGACATCATCCGCTGGGACCTGGCCGAAAAGGTACTTAACCTGCCGGTTTACGGCATGTTGGACCCCAACGAACTCCGCGAAAAAGTGGTGAAACCGGGGCTGTGGTTTTTCCCCCAAGTACCCCCGATCGACGAAGACGGCGTGGCCGATTTTGGCCCTATGTACCGGGCGGGGCTCATTAAACAAATCACGATCCGGAAGTTCGACGCCTCGCGCCAGTACCTGTGGCCCATCCCTACACCGGAGGTACTTACGAGTGGCTTGGTCCAAAATCCTAACTATTGACCCAAACCCTCAACGAGTAACGGTATGAAACAGCGTCGTATACTGCTGGGGCTAGTACTTAGCCTCCTGGGGGTAGTTTGCGCCTTTGGGCAGAAAATGGCCAAGGTACCTCTGGCCAGGATTGTACCGCCACGGCCTGGTTTGTTCATCAATAATCTTTACTTTGTTTTCTCTAAACTACCTTCTATGCGAACGAGTACCTTGTTTCTATTCCTCCTTTTGTTGGCAGCTTGCCGTACTCCCAAAACCGATCAACTGTCAGACAAGCCTGTGTTCAGCGGCATATATCCCCACCTGGCTTACTACAACAACGAGGGCGAGTGCGGCACCGGCGCGGTGGTACCCTGGGCCGACCGGCTTTGGGTGATTACCTACGGGCCGCACCTACCCCACGGTTCTTCGGATAAGCTCTACGAAATAACCACCGACCTGCAACAAACCGTCCGGAGCGAGAGCGTGGGAGGTACCCCCGCCAACCGCATGATCCACGCCGAAAGCAAGCAGCTCTTCATCGGCCCCTACGCCATCGGCGAGCAGGCCCAGGTACGCACCATCCCCTACGCGGCCATGCCCGGCCGCCATACCGGCAACGCCCGCCACCTCACCGACCCCGCCGGGAAAATTTACTACGGTACCATGGAGGAGGGTTTTTACGAGGTAGACGTCAGGACGTTGGCCCCTACCCTGCTCTACGAGGACGGCAACATCAAGAGCAAAAAAGGAAAAGACGAAACCGCCAACCAACCCTCGGACCTGCTTCTGGGAGCCCACGGCAAGGGGCTCTACTCCGGCCAGGGCGTGATGGTGTACTCCAACAACGGCGAGTCCGGCCCTAAGGCGCTCACGCAGTTCGATATTGAGTCGGGCTCGTTGTCGGAATGGAACGGCAAGGAATGGAAGCTCGTACGCCGCAACCAGTTTGTGGAAGTGACGGGGCCGGGCGGTATACATGGCAATAAAAATCCCGAAACGGACCCCATCTGGGCTACGGGCTGGGACCACAAGTCGGTACTGCTGGGCGTGCGCGACGCCCAAAAAGGCTGGAGTTTTTACCGCCTGCCGAAAGCGAGCCACAGCTACGACGGTGCCCACGGCTGGAACACCGAGTGGCCGCGCATCCGGGACATCGGTGCGGAAGGCAAACCCGACTACCTCATGACCATGCACGGCCTGTTCTGGCAATTCCCCCAATCCTTTACTTCTCAAAGTACAGCCGGGATTCGGCCTCGTTCGGCCTATCTGAAGGTTATTGGTGACTACACCCGCTGGCAAAACCAACTGGTATTTGGCTGTGACGATTCGGCCCAGAAAGAATTCCTCAACAAGCGCAAGGCTAAAGGCGGCATCGAAGGCCCCGGCCAGTCCAACTCTAACCTCTGGTTTACGCCCCTCGACCAACCCGACCAGCTGGGGCCTAACACCGCCGAAGGAGCCGTATGGCTTTCCGAGAAAACGACAGCCGGGCAGCCCTCCGAACCCTTCCTGTTTGCGGGCTGGGACCAGCGCATGGCTTGGGTACTGAACGAAGGTACCGAGGCCGTGACGTTCGACTTCGAAGTAGACCGCGACGGCCGCGGCCAGTGGGCTCCCCTGCAAAAAGTACCCGCCGAGCCGGGCAAAGCGGTGTCGGTCCTGTTTACGGCGCAACAAAAAGGCGAGTGGATTCGGGTCAAGACTAGTCAATCGACCCAAGCTACCGTTCACTTTTCCTACACCGACCGCAGCCGCTTCAGCTCCCCTGATCAGGTACTTTTCAAAGGCATTGCCACCGCCGGTACCCCGGAGTACACGGGCGGGCTGCTCTACGGCCTGGGCGACAACCGCCGGGCGCTGGGTTTGCTGGCGGGTAAGGTGAGCAACGGGAAATTCGTCGAAAGTGGGTACTACGAGCTCGACGGCGACATGAAGCTGCTAAAAAAGGACGACGCTAAAACGGCGCAGTTTATCCGGGAAAAATTTGCCATTCCGAAGGAGGCCGTTACGGTAGAAGACGCGTCGGTGCTGATAGTAGACGACAACGGTCGGCGGTGGCGGCTACCCCTGGGAAGTACCTCTTACAATGCATTGACGGCCAACGCGCTGACGCGGATCTGCCGTGAGGTAGCTACCGAGCGCGACCTGCTCAACGCCCACGGGACGTTCTACGAACTACCCGCCGAAAACGCCGACGGCTTCGCCAAAATTCGGCCCGTGGCCTCGCACAACCTGGGCATCCATGACTACGCCTCCTACCGAGGCTTGCTGGTACTGACGGGCCTCACCGCCGACGCCAAGGTACCTAACCAGCATATCATCCGCTCCGACGACGGCCTGGCCAACGTGTGGGCCGGTACCATCGACGACCTCTGGAAGCTGGGTAAGCCCACCGGCGAAGGCGGCCCCTGGAAGAATACCGCCGTGAAGCAAAACCAACCGTCGGACCCCTACCTCATTGGTTTTTATGACCGCCGCAGCCTGAAGCTCTCGCACAACCACGGCCAGACCGTCACGTTCCGGATGGAGGTGGAGCCCATCGGCCACGGGCCCTGGATGACCTACCAGGAGCTGAAAGTACCCGCCGGGCAAACCGTCGAGTTCAGCTTCCCGGATACGTTCCAGGCGCGCTGGATTCGCTTCTCTACCGATCAGGACTGCACCGCTACTACCTGGCTCAGCTACCGCTAGGTACTTGTGCCGCATAAAAATCCAGAGGAGATAGGAAAGGAAGGAGCGCCTGCAAAATACGGAACAGCCCCGCGCTTTCGTTAATAACTACGACTCTGCTTTCCGACTCGTTCTGGTATTTTTTGTGCCCAAGTGGGCGTTTTTTCCAAAACAGAATTCGGAAAATCAAGGTACTTATGTAATTTTGTTCGTTGTAGTCGTTTGCAGTATCGTACTTTAATTTTTTAATTCTTACAATGAAAAAAACCTTTGGATTTTTAGTGGCAGCGGTGGTTGCCTCTTTGGTGGGTGCCAGTTCAGCCAATGCCCAAGTGAAGGTACCCGATGACATTCAGGCGCTCCTGACCAAGCACACCTGTTTCGCCTGTCACCAGGCCGACAACCGCTTGGTGGGCCCCGCGTATACCGAAGTGGCGAAGAAAAAATATACGAACGAAAAAATCGTGGAGCTGATCTACAAGCCACAGCCCGAAAACTGGCCCGGCTACCCTCCCATGGCCCCCATGACGCAGGTACCCAAGGAAGACGCCCTCAAGCTGGCCGCCTGGATCAACTCCCTGGCTCCCAAAGCGGCCCCCGCTGCCAAAAAGAAAAGCTAAGAAACACCTGGTCCCTTACTTACCGGCTAGTATATCCGAAGCCCGGCGCTGAGCGCCGGGCTTCTTGCGTTTGGGGTACTTTGGGGGCGCTGGTGGATTTTTGCTTACTAAAAACCAACAACCTATATCCATATTGCCTTTATGCTTATAGAAAACTATTTTCTTATGTCTTTAGAGGAATTCATAGCTTTTGTAGACAAAACGCTGGATGAACTCATCCTTTACGCAGAAGTACATGCAGAAAGGAGCTTTAGCAATCATGAGCTGGCCTTTGAATGGGAGTCCTATGACCGCACCGTTACGCATGGAAGGGAGAATATCATTTATGAAATAACGGATCAGGTTTTTGTGTCCGAAGAAGCGATTTACCCCTGTGTTGACTTGGTAATTGAAAAACCCACTTCCAACAAAAACCTATTGAAGATAACCGGCAGAAGGGCAGGATATGAACCAAGGCCTTTCGGAAAAGGCTGGAGTAATAGACCTGGTCCATTCATATACGGAATAGGGAAAGGAATAAAAAGCAAAAAGGTGAATACCCAAAATCCTCAGTTCCAAAAGAAGCTAAGTGATTTAGGGCTCATTCACTATGAAATGAAGAAACCATAAGCAACATCTACCAACACATGTACTTCTAGCCTTAAATCGTTTCTCCTTTTCCCTCTCGCCAGTTTGTACTTATTGGAAGCGTCCCGTGTTCAGCACAGTCTTCGGCTGGGCGGCACCCCGCTGGGCGGCACGGTATGTAAATTATTCTCCAGAACGACGCAGTGTAAAAAATTTTACATCTCCCAAACTCCGGTCAGAGACCGGATGACGCCCGGACGTAGTTTGAAACTACGCCCAGCGCAGGCACTTTGGGAGCAATAGTAGATTTTTTATGTCCTAAGTTTTATACGCTATCCGATTGCTAAGTCAATATACTTTGTCAGGATAAATGTACTTACAAGGAAACCTAAATGGAAGATTGGGCGAAACAGTAAGCTGGTTTTATTAAAATTAATTCGAAGATATTCGCTCAGTAAAATTCCAATTGAGATTATAAGAAACCAGACTGTGATAAAGGGAAATATAAATTTGATTTCTTTCATAAGCATGGGTAGTATGTAAATCATATCGTGAATTAAACCGCTCATTAAAAAAGTTAACATCAGAGCTACCCAATGCGGAAAAATAGTTTTGATGGGTTTGTAACAATAATATAAAAGAAAAAAACCCCAGCTTGGATTCCAATACTTCCAAAAAGACCTGAACGAAGAAGACACAAAGGGTTTAAGGAACATATTTCGAATAACCAGCGAGATTTTTGTAGTTCCCGTCCGATAATACGTATACTCTTCTAAGTTCATCATTAATTCGTTCACTTTTTTATACAAATTAATACCAACTGTCCGTTGTATCGTGTCGTCAGCTAGGCTTGCCTCATGTACCAGCACCGTTAACGGATACTTTTCTTCTTAGTATCAGCCATCAAAGTAGCCAGAAATAGGTTCTTATATTCTCTAAGCCTGTTTCTGTACCAGAAGGGTAATAAGTACAATACTAACGGAAAAACGGTCCAGCTGATAGCTAACATGATAAAAGTTGCACCACCTGCTGTCATTGCGAAAACTAAAAGAGACCATATCAGCATAAAGCCTATTACCATGCAGGAAACTAAGAAGTATAAAGTATTATAAGGTATAATTTCACCTTCAATTATCATTTCAGAAGGTCTGACCCCATTATGAAGACTCATACGAATTTCCCCCATTCTTCTGAAAGGGTTTAACATCATAGGTTTAACTTCTATGATTATTTTCTTATCGGAAACTGTTACTTCATTAAAATTCACAGGGCTGCTTCTAAGAAAGTCAAAGAAGTCTCTCTTCTTGCCTTTTTCTATAGCTATCAATTCAATCACTCTATTTCTTGATTGATTTATCTCTGCTGAGAATGGCTCTTGATATTTTCTGAGAATTTTCTTCATAATTAGAAGCTACCGCTAACGTTTTGGGTATTTCCGAAGGCGGGGATTTTTAGCACAAAAGTTCATTAGATGCACAAAACTTGAATTTAGCACTTCACTTTCATAGAAGCACGAAACCCTCGCTTTTGCAAAAACGGCTGTTACAAGCTGGCCTTCTGTTATTTGAAGTAAAAAACAAGTCCATCAACCGGGTTTGTTTTAAAATATTGTTTGTCTTGGTGTGTCTCGTTTACGAAGCTGAAAATCTGTTTTGCTCTTTCAATTTCACCTTGTTTTGGTGTTGAAAATAGTCTTACTGCTCGTGTTCTCCAAATTTGTAAATAGCCAAACGCCAATTGTCTTATGTCCTCGTTTTCATCAATTGTTCCAATCATCAAGTCAGGAATTACTGACCAACCGCCAACTTTGTTGAAGAGTTTTAGCATTGACTTTTTTAAGTCATAATTGCCTGTTTCGTAAATGCTTTTTGCCTTTGTTAAAACTTCTTGTCTCGGAATGTGTGATAGAAATTCAATGATTACGTTTCTAAGTCCAAGATATTGGCTGTCAAGGTTGGCAAATGCAAAGTCATAAGCACTTTCTT
Organism: Rhabdobacter roseus; assembly: GCF_014202275.1. GTDB lineage: Bacteria > Bacteroidota > Bacteroidia > Cytophagales > Spirosomataceae > Rhabdobacter > Rhabdobacter roseus. Next base: position 309,708 of record NZ_JACHGF010000007.1, read on the forward strand.
CATCAAGTTTGCAAAGAGCTAAAAACGCTATCTTTTTAACTCTTATTTTTTTGTCTTTCAGATATGATTTAACTGTTTCCGAATACTGTTCACCTTCCGTTTCAGCAAGTCCGCTTAATGACCCAATGACTTGTTTGTTTTCTTGTAAGTTGTCATTGTAAAATTTAGCAAAGTCAATGTTTGACTTTTTAAGCGTAAACCTTGCAAAATGTCGGATTGTAGCGGAATTGTCCGCTAAAAACCTCTTTACAATAGTTTTAAAGTCGTTTTGGTGTTTGAAGCAATAAAGTGTTTGAAGTCGGACATTCGCTGATTTGTCATTCAGTAATAGTTCGATTTCTGTTTGCCCAAGTTTGTCAAAATGGTTTATTGCTAAGTTCCTAATCAAAAAATGTTTGTCGGTTAGGAACAATTTTAATTCTTGCGAATTGTCTCTAAGCGAACTTGAAATGTGTCTTGCTAAAAGTATTCTTAGTTTGTCTGGGTATTTCTTAAAGTTGTCAATTACATACGCCCTATTTTTAGAAGCAATGAACTCAACAATGTCTTGGTAAATTCCGCTTAGGTCTGTCCGTTCAACTTTTTGTAGCCACTCAAAAATTGGCAAATTTTCAATTAAGCTGTCAATGTAATTGGTTGTTTTATAACTATCAATGCCGTTTAACGCAGCTTGACGAACTGGTAAAACCCAATCAGCTAAGCGATAGATTAAAAATTGTATAGCTCTTGTGGTCTAACCCCCTATTTCTTGGAGTCGGATTCTACAAATTGGTACAAGTTAATATTCTTTGAATAATCTACTATCACAGTGCTTTCTTGGTAAT
>NZ_JACHGF010000008.1 GCF_014202275.1 Rhabdobacter roseus
TTTGGGTACTCTGAATTTGATGAACGTTTTGCCCTTCTTATCCCTTCGTTGCTGATTGTAAAGCAGTTTACTTTCCTTCATAAGCCGGTACACCTTCTTGAAATTGATGATCAAGTCCAAGTTCTGGCGCAGCCAGTGAGTCACCTTTATATAGCCATAGTCGACGAAATCCTGCTGTAAGAGCTCCTCGATCCGCCTGACGATCTCCTGATTGGAAAGCAGCCTACCGTCCAACGTTCGGGTATGGGTGCTGGGCCTAAGTCCCTGCTTGCCGCCCGTGCTCTGATAGTACCAGCTGCTGGTAGGAATCTGCAAGAGATTCAAAATCTGCCTGGTTTGGTAACCCTGAGTGATGAACTGAGAGGCCACCATCAGCCGGTCTTGTTTCTGGATTGCGTTTTTTTTAGCAGTTCTTCCTTTACGGCAAGCGCCAACTCCTTCTCAGCCACTAGCTTCTTCAACGCCAGATTTTCTAGCTGTAGACGCCGCAGTTCGGGATCAACGCGCTGGTAGGCTTTGAGCCCATCCCGGCCGCCGGTCTCCAACTGGTCCCGCCAGCGGTAGATCATTTTGGCGTAAATTCCGTGGCGACGGATGGTCTGGGCAATTCCAGTGGCCTCGGCCTCTTTCAGGATTGCCAGCTTCTCTTCGACTGAAAATTTTCTCCTTGACATAATCCTACTAATTTAAGGGGTTTAATTAGTAGAATCCAGTTCCAGGTTTTTAGGGGGCTAGTACAATGTTAATTCGGAATTCTTGATTAAAAAATTACTCAGATCTTTCCAACTTAATAAGTCATTAGCCCATCTCCATTCTCTAATTGTCATTTCAGCAGTAATATCAGTCCAAGGGTCTGCTTCTGGGTCAAGTGGACTACAAAGTCTGTGTTGTTCCTTGAATATTTCAAGAATTTCTTCTGCTGTATATTTTTCTATCGTGTCTGTCATTTTAAAATAGGGCACAACGTTTTGCAGCTACCCGAAGGGCGGGACTTTTACCACAAAACTTGATTTGAAAAACTAATGTTTGATTAACCACAAAACTGTCTTTGGAACACGAAACCCCGCCTTTTGGGTAGGTGCTGTTGGCAGTAGTTTTCATTTTAGTTTAAGTGAATTATTTACCACTTCTATTGGATTTGCTCCCTTTTTTATTCTAATTGGAAAACCAGTTACTTCAAGAATATCCGTTGAAAGATTGACGTCAAGATAAATGTCTTCACCGTCTATATGTTTGGTAAGTGTAAATAAGCTTGATTTAGCACCAAAAAGATTGTTGGAAAATATTTTCAACTCAGTATCTGTTGTCTCTTTCTTTAAAGATGCGAGTGCAGGTGAAACCATTGCTAATAGCAAATCTCGAATTGCTTCAGCTTCGTTTATTTCCTTTACGTTTGAACAAAAGGTCATAGCACGAATTATATCGCTATAAATCTCTTTTACTTTTTCAGAATTTTCCTCCAACAGTCCATTAACTTCATACGATGCTGCGTTGGGCTTTTCATCGACTGTTAAAGTAGCTGAATGCTGATAATATGCTTCAATTGTTCCTTTCCTAAGTATGAAACACCCAAGTTTTTCTAAAAAATTTAAAAGTGATGATAAACGGACTTTTAACGTTAACCATTCAGCTCCATTAGATACTTTTTGTATTTCTTCATCCGAAGTGTTGAATAACCAACAGAACGCACTTCTTCTTTTAGCAATTAGTTCATCTTTTCCTTTGTCTCTATTTATCCAATAATAATGTAACTCTGCCTGATTTTTAATATCGTCCCATTTAGTAGAAACTATCTGACAGAAATCATTATAAATGTCTTTTGCAAATTTAGCTGCATCTCTATGTCCAAGTCCAGCTGCTAATTCTGTAGCTTGAGATAGGTTTGTGAATACACCAATAATATCCAAGTCATCTGTAATTGCATCTGCGTCTGCAAGGAGAGCAGGAACTTTTCCTATTAAACGAAAAAGTTTAATTACTACTGGAAATTGTCCTTTACCTGTTACTGGTAATATTTGAGAACCAGCTGCCTCCAAATTCAAAGAGAGTTTTCTACTTAATGCCGAGCAAATGATTTCATCGCTAGGCCCTTCAACTAATAATGGTGTATGGCAAAAAAGTGCCAATTTATGTTCTTGCCCAAGTCTTGTAAGTAATGCTTGCAATTTTTTACTCTGGAAGTCGCCAAGAGAAGGGTCAATTTGAATTGGGCTTTCTTGAATGTCTTTGCAAAACACAATTGAAGCCAGTTGAGTTACAGAATTGACTTCAATAAATTCAGTTGAATGTGTTGATATAAAAATTAATTTTTTTCCTTTATCTGTATTACTCCCTGCGACTTTTTTGATTTCGTTCAAAAGAAATGATTGAAGTTGTGGGTGTAATGATACTTCAGGTTCATCAATTAATAGACAACCAACTTCATCATCATAAAGTGATGCTAATATCGCAGCTAAATGTAATAAACCACTTGCCTCCCGAGCAGACGAATAATTTTTACTCGTTGTTTGGTCAACTCTTGAAAAGAAGATTTTTAAATTTCCTCCGTCCCAATCCACGACAATATCTCTTTTAAAAAGCTTACGTAATCTCTCTTGTACTTTAATTAATACATCTGCTCTTTCAGAAAGAGTTGCAAAATCACCAAGAATGGTTTCCGTTTGATGTCTTCTTGCTGTAGCAGATTTGTCTCCAAACGTTGCACTGTCAAACCTTGGTTGTCCTCGCTGCCCGTCATAATCAGACCTATAGTTTTCCATAGGACCAAGTCTACCAGCAGAAACATATCTTATTTTCTTTCCGTTTAAGTGTGCACTTAGAGAATGTTTTAATCCTCTTAGAAGCTGAGTTTTGCCTGCTCCATTTGGACCAAGAAATGTAGTTATTCCTCCGTAAATTTTAATTGTCGGGTTTTGAATACCAGTTATTCCTGATTGATTTAGATTTATATTAATGTCAAATGGAAATATCATATTGTGGTTCTTTTTAAAATTGCTGCCAACATCTGTATACACGAACCCCCTTTCGTATATACCCCTAATATAGGCACTACCTATCCGTTTGCAAACGACTACAAACGCTTTCAATCGACTGTAAATACTTAATTACCGAATGGGAGCCGGGCCAGGTACCACCTTTGTATCGTCGCTGGTGTCAGCCAGTTACGGTAACGCAATAGCTAGTTAGGTACTTTTAAAACAAGAAACAACATGAACACGGTAAAACTCATCGGGAACGTAGGACGTGAGATCCTGGTCAAAGAATTTGAAGGCGGCAAGCTGGCTACGTTTAGCCTGGCCACCAACGAAACCTACACCAACCGCCAGCAGCAGGAGGTCACCAATACGGCCTGGCACACGGTAGTAGCCTGGGGCAAGCTGGCGCAGCAGTGCGAGCAGCTGCTGGCCAAAGGCAAGCTGGTGGCGGTGGAGGGTAAGCTTAACTACCGCCAGTACCTCAACAAGGAGAACCAAACGGTAAAAGTAACCGAAATTGTGGCCTTTAAAATTGAGGAGGTAGGGCGACCAGAGGGCACGCCGAACGTACGGATGGTGGCCTAAGGTATCCGTCAGGAAGGTACTCGCCGGGCCAAGGTACCTGGGCGGGTACCTCCCCGTTTTGTGGGTTAGTCCGCCGTGGGGCGTTTCGGTTGGTTGCGGTGGCGTAGCAGCACCACCGTCAGCCCGAAAATGATCGCGGTCAGGGGCGTAAAAATCAGCTTCTCGGTGTCGTTGGTCGAGAGCAAATTACCGACGGTATTGAGCAGGAACAGGAAGGCCATGAACCACAGCACAAAGCCCACGAGGCGGGCAGGAAGCTGGATGGGCAGGAGCCGGGCGTTGATGAGGACGATTAACAGAAAGAAGGCATTTACGACCAGAGATAGGGATTCGAAGCGGTACATGTCCGCTTGGGTCTGTATCCGGCCGCCCCAGACGATGTCGTAGGGAATAATTCCCGTCAGAACGAGGAGATGAAAGACGATGGTCAGCGAAAAAATGAGGATCAAGCCGCGGGTCGCGAAGGTTGCCATGGAGTAGGGAGCCGATAAGCGTAAAACGTGCGTAAAGTACCCGAAATTTGGCCTGAATAGAAATGATCCGCTCACAAAAAATCTCCGCGCAGGCATTGCTGCGCGGAGACTGGAAGTGATTCGCCGGAAGTACCTAGCGGCTTAGGTACAGGTTCCGTTCGCCGTAGATGCGCTGGAAGAAATCGTCCTGGAGGTCATCAATGAAGTAGATGGCCTCGCCGGTGGATTTCATTTCGGGCCCGAGCTCTTTGTTTACGTTCGGGAATTTATTGAACGAGAAAACCGGAATCTTGATGGCCCAGCCCTTTTTGACGGGCTTGAAGTCAAAGTCCTTCACTTTCTTTTCGCCCAGCATGAGCTTGGTGGCGTAGTTGACGTAGGGCTCCTGGTAGGCTTTGCAAATGAAAGGTACCGTGCGCGAGGCCCTGGGGTTGGCTTCGATCACGTACACCTTGCCGTTCTTGACCGCAAACTGCACGTTGATGAGGCCTTTTACTTCCATGGCCAGGGCTATCTTGCGGGTGTACTCTTCGATTTGCCGGATCTCGTCGTCGGTGAGGTCAAAGGGAGGCAGGGCCGCGTGGGAGTCACCAGAGTGGATACCGGCGGGCTCGATGTGCTCCATTACCCCGATGATGTAGGCGTCTTCGCCGTCGCAGATGGCGTCGGCCTCGGCCTCAATGGCTCCTTCGAGGAAGTGATCCAGCAGGATGTTGTTGTCCGGGATGTCGTGCAGGATCTTCACCACGTGTTGTTCCAGTTCCCGCTCGTTGATGACGATCTTCATGCTTTGTCCGCCCAGTACGTAGCTGGGGCGCACCAGCAGCGGGAAGCCCAGCCCGCGCGAGAGCTCCACGGCGGCGTCGGAGGTACGAACCGTCCCGAACTTGGGGTAGGGGATGTCCAGGTCGTGGAGGAGTGCCGAGAAGCGCCCGCGGTCTTCGGCCCAGTCCAGGGAGTGGTAGCTGGTACCGATGATCTTGATGCCGTACTTGTCCAGTTTCTCGGCCATCTTGAGGGCCGTTTGTCCACCCAGCTGCACAATGACCCCCTCGGGTTTTTCGTGCTCGATGATGTCGAAGACGTGCTCCCAGAACACGGGCTCAAAATACAGCTTGTCCGAAATGTCTGGGTCGGTAGAAACCGTCTCGGGGTTGCAGTTGATCATGATGGTTTCGTAGCCGCATTCTTTGGCGGCCAGTACGCCGTGTACGCAGGAGTAGTCAAACTCGATGCCCTGCCCGATGCGGTTAGGACCCGAGCCCAGTACGACCACTTTCTTTTTATCGGAGACGATCGACTCGTTGTCGGGGTTGTCCTGCGAGGTATTGAACGTAGAGTAGTAGTAAGGCGTGCGGGCTTCAAACTCCGCCGCGCAGGTATCCACGCATTTGTACACGCGCTTGATGCCCATTTCTTTGCGGCGGGCGTACACCTTGCTTTCCTTCACGCCCAGCAGGTGCGCAATCTGGCGGTCAGCGTAGCCTTTCTGCTTGGCCGTGAGCATGAGTTCGTAGGGTAGGTCTTCGAGCTCGTACTTTTCAATTTTATGTTCCAGCTCAATGAGCTCTTCAATCTGGCGCAGGAACCAGGCGTCGATCTTGGTGAGGTTCTGGATGGTCTTGAACGAAAGCCCGATCTTGAAGGCGTCGTAAATGTGAAAGAGGCGGTCCCAGCTCGGATGCGCCAGGCTGTGCTTGATGGCTTCCTGGTTGAGCAGCTCGCGGCCGTCGGCCCCCAGGCCGTTGCGCCGGATCTCCAGCGACTGGCAGGCTTTCTGCAACGCTTCCTGGAAGTTCCGGCCGATGCCCATCGCTTCGCCCACCGATTTCATTTGAAGGCCCAGTGAGCGGTCCGCACCCTGGAATTTGTCGAAGTTCCAGCGGGGTACTTTCACGATCACGTAGTCGATGCTGGGCTCGAAGAAGGCGGAGGTAGTACCTGTAATGGGGTTAATGAGTTCGTCGAGGTTGTAGCCAATGGCCATTTTGGCGGCGATTTTGGCAATGGGGTAACCCGTAGCCTTGGAGGCCAGCGCCGACGAGCGCGACACGCGCGGGTTGATTTCGATGACGATGATCTGGTCGTTTTCGGGATTGACCGAAAACTGAATGTTACAGCCCCCGGCAAACTCGCCAATGCCGGCCATGCAGCGAATGGCCAGGTCACGCATTTGCTGGTAGAGCGTATCGGGCAGCGTCATGGCGGGAGCTACCGTGATGCTGTCGCCGGTATGTACCCCCATGGGGTCGAAGTTTTCGATGGAACAGATGATGATGAAGTTGCCGTTGCCGTCGCGCAGGAGCTCGAGCTCGTACTCTTTCCAGCCCATCACGCTCTGCTCTACCAGTACCTCGTGTACGGGGGAAGCGTGCAGACCGTTGGTGAGGGCTTTGTCAAAATCCTCGGGCTTTTCCACGAAGCCACCGCCGGTACCTCCCAGGGTGTAGGATGGGCGAATCACGAGCGGAAAGCCAATCTCCTGGGCAATTTCTTTGCCTTCGAGGAAGGAGCGGGCGGTGCGGCCTTTGCACACATTGGCACCCAATTCCAGCATTTTCAGACGAAATTTCTCGCGGTCTTCGGTGGTTTCGATGGCCTTGATGTCCACCCCGATGATCTGCACGTCGTACTTCTTCCAAATGCCCGCCTTATCGCAATCGATCGCTAAATTTAACGCCGTCTGGCCTCCCATGGTTGGCAAAACGGCGTCTATTTTGTGTTTTTCCAGAATTTCAATAATGTACTTTTTTTCCAGCGGCCTTAGGTACACATGATCGGCGTTGATGGGGTCGGTCATGATCGTGGCCGGGTTGGAGTTGATCAGGATTACTTCAATCCCTTCCTCACGGAGCGACCGGGCGGCCTGCGAACCGGCGTAGTCGAACTCGCACGCCTGGCCGATGACTATAGGCCCTGAACCAATGATGAGAATGGACTTGATGTTCGGATTTTTTGGCACAGTAGTAGAAAATTTTGGAAATGTAGGGAATTGATTTTTTCAATTTTTGAAGAAAGTACCCTCCCGTGCTGCCTCCCTTTATCCTTTGCAAAGGGACTTTTTCGAGGGGTACGCCCAAAAATTCCACAAAGTTAATGTAGATAGATGGAAAAGGGTAGTCTGATTTCCTAAAATCGACTTTTTAACACTACTTTTATAAAAAAAGTCAATTGCCACTACGAAAAAGATAATTTGTTTGCGTTAAATTTGAGTTCCAGCTCCTTGGTTCCTTTTATCCACCTAACCATATACTATTCATGAAAGTACCCGGTACGTTCTTCTTCGTGGCAGGCATCGCCCTATTTTGCGCAGGATGCCAAGATCCCCAACTGCCAGAGCCTATTTACTTAAAAAGTGTCCGGGAGGCTAGGTACCTACCCACCGATAGCCTTATCGTGATGTACCAGTACAATGAGGAAGGAAAACTTCTTTTAGAGCACCGAATACAGGAGGGTAGAACCTTTAAGATCCGGGCTATTGAGAAAATGGAAAAGCTAGGCTGGTATGGTAATGGAGCCTACGTCCTCATTACGTACAATGAGCAAAATCAACCCCTTTTGGTTAAACATTATCGTTCTAATATGGGCTGGCAACTATATGAGTCAGACTCCTCGATATATGAAAATGGACGGTTGATCCAGCTAATACATCATGACTATACTTTTCAAGCGCCGCCAACGATGGTTACAGGATGGCCCATGTGGATTTCAAAGCGATACTACAACTATGGTAGTCATGGGCGTGTAAGTGATATTAAAGACTCCGTATTTATCAAGCACGACATGGTAGGGATGTTACTTGTCGAGGCGCCTCCAAAGTACCTTTACACCAATACGACGACCTTTCAGTACAACAACCGCGGAGAGCTCAGTAAAAAAATAGCCTTTACGGAGAATGATCGAAGGTACCTATATACAAACGGGAGGTGGGTACTTGGTGTTTCCCAACCCGCCGATTTTATCCCAGGCGAAACTACCTACGCCTACGAGTACGCTCCCGACGGGCGTTTGACTCGACAAACCGCTACCTATACCGACGGCACTGATCCCCGCGAGTACGTGAGCGAATGGACGTATGCGTATAACCGATAAGTACCTACTGGGATAAAAAGGAGTCAAACGCGAAGTACCCGCCACCACTTAGGTGACAGGTACTTCGCGTTTTAAGAGACTCAGAAACCTACAACCACGCGTGCGGCTGCACGTACTTCAGCACCACAACGCCCAGCGGCGGCAGTACCAGCGGAATGGAGTGCGTACGGCCGTGCCGCGGGATGGGGTAGGAGGCCAGTTCGGGGTCGTTGAGAACGTCGGAGCCGCCGTACCGGAGGTTGTCGGAGTTAAGTACCTCCCGATAGGTACCTGCCTTCGATACACCGATCCGGTAGTTTTCCCGCACCAGCGGCGTAAAGTTGGCGACGAAGATCAGTTCGTCCTGCGGATCTTTCCCTTTTCTGACCCAGCTCAAAACGGAGTTGGTACCATCCTGGCTATCAATCCACTCGAAGCCCTCTGGCGCAAAGTTGAGCTCGTACAGCGCGGGTTCTTCCTTATACAACGTATTGAGGTCTTTGAGGAGCTTCTGGATGCCCTGGTGGTCGGGGTTGTTGTTCTCGTTCCAATCGAGGCTGAAGTCGTGCCGCCACTCGTGCCGCTGCGCAAAATCGCCCCCCATGAAGAGTAGTTTGGCCCCCGGATGGCCGTACATGTAGCCGTACAGCAGCCGCAGGTTGGCAAACTGCTGCCAGGTATCGCCCGGCATTTTGTTGATCAACGAATGTTTGCCGTACACGACCTCGTCGTGCGAGAGCGGGAGCGTGAATTTCTCCGAAAAAGCGTAGTGCAGGCTGAACGTAAGCTGCCCCTGGTGGTAGGAGCGGTACACGGGTGGCCGCTCAAGGTACTGCAGGGTATCGTGCATCCAGCCCATCATCCATTTCATGTCAAAGCCTAGCCCGCCGCTGCTCACCAGGTGCGTCACGCCCGGCCAGGAGGTGGACTCTTCGGCCACGGTAAACACGTCCGGAAAGTACTGGTGAACCGCCTGGTTGAACTCCTGCAAGAAACGCACGGCTTCCAGGTTTTCGCGGCCGCCGTACTCGTTGGGAATCCACTCGCCTTCGTTGCGGGAGTAGTCCAGGTACAACATGGAGGCCACGCCATCGACGCGCAGAGCGTCGATGTGAAACTTGTCCAGCCAATACAAAGCATTGGAGATCAGGAACGCCCGTACTTCGTTTCTGCCAAAGTTGAAGATAAAACTCTTCCAGTCGGGGTGGAAGCCCTTGCGGGGATCAGCGTGCTCGAAGAGGTGCGTGCCGTCAAAGTACCCCAGGCCGTGCTCGTCGGTGGGAAAATGCGAAGGTACCCAGTCCAGGATCACCCCAATGCCCGCGTTGTGGAGGGCGTCGATGAGGTACATGAAGTCCTGCGGAGTACCAAAGCGGCTCGACGGCGCAAAGTACCCCGTAAGCTGGTAGCCCCAGGAGCCGTAGAACGGGTGCTCCATCACGGGCATGAACTCCACGTGCGTGAAGCCCATGTAGGTACAGTACTCGGGTAGCTGGGCGGCCAGCTCGCGGTAGGTCATGAAGCGCCCGTCTTCTTCCTGGATGCGCCGCCAGGAGCCCAAATGTACCTCGTAGACCGAAATGGGCTTGGTGAGCGGGTGGGCCGCCTTCCGACTTTGAATCCATTGGTCATCCGTCCACGCAAAGTCCAGCCCCCAAACTACCGTGGCCGTGTGGGGCGGGGTTTCCCAGTGGTAGGCGGCGGGGTCGCCTTTTTCAACCTCGTAGCCGTTGGTGGAGCGGATAAAGTACTTGTAGTACGCTTCTTGCCCAATACCCGGCACAAAGCCTTCCCAAATGCCGGAGCTGTCGCTACGGGCGGTGAGAGGGGTACTTTGGCGGTTCCAGCCGTTGAAGTTTCCCACCACAGACACAAACGCCGCGTTAGGAGCCCACACGGCAAAGTAGGTACCTGCTACCCCCTGGTGCTGTACCGGGTGCGCCCCCAGCTTATGGTACAAGTGGTAGTGCGTACCGGACCTGAACAGGTTGATATCAAAGTCGGAAAACAGGGTAAAGGGAGGCGAGGTCGTTGGTAGCTCCTCTACCAACGCGTCCTTTTTTGATTTTTTTGGCTTTTTATTTTGCTCTATGCTCTTTGCCATGTCCAGTTGTTTAAACGGTTTGAAGTTCGGCCAACGGCTTGTCGGCTGACTTCATGATTGCTTTAATCCCCCGGAGCGGTACCATCACCCAGCCCGGTCGGTTATTAAGCTCGTAGTTTAGCTCGTACACGGCCTTTTGCAGCAGGAATGTTTGTAAGAGCGTGTTGAGATCCTCTTTTCCCTGCGGAATGATGGCGTTTCCTTTGACCGTTTCCAGGTAGGCTTTCATGAAGAATCCACTCATGTAGTGGTACCACTGCTCCACGAAAGGCAGCAGTTTGTGGATGTCTTCCTCCCGGATCTGATTATCCAAAAACAAACTACCGTAGGCAGCGTAGTGTAGGGAGCGGAGCATACCGGCTACATCGCGCAGGGCCGAACGCTTCAGGCGCCGCTCGCTGTAGCTCAGCGCGGGCTCTCCTTCAAAGTCCAGAATGACGAAGTCTTTGCCGGTGAAAAGTACCTGCCCAAGGTGGTAGTCGCCGTGAATCCGGATCTTGGAGGTGTCGATTTTCCGGGCGTGGATTCTTTTCATCGTCGTCAGGAGTTGTTCTTTCATGCCCAGAATCTCCTCGGCTTCGTGCCGCACTTCTTCGGGGAGCTTCTTGATATTTCGGCTCAGGCTCTGGAAAGTACCCCGCACCAGCGACTGCAACGAAGAGAAAATCGAACGCTGGTAGTGCAGGGAGAAATCCTCCGATTTGAAATCGGGCAAGTTGCTGCCGGAGGCCAGAGCCAGGTGCATTTCGCCGGTCCTGACGCCCAGGAGCGAAATCTGCTCGGCCACCGTAAGATCCATCAGCTCTTTGAGCGACTCGGGAATGTCTTCGTACGGTACTGAGTCTATCAAACTACCCCGCAGCTCGGCGGGCGGCTGGATGGAATTATCCGACAGGATTTTATCGTTAAAATCATTCAGGCGGTCCAGCAGCATGGCCCAGGCGTCGGTACTGTTACTGACTAGTTCCTGCATCATGCCTAGTACCATGGAGTCGTTTTGGTACTTCCATTCTACGGACCCCACAAAAGCCGGAATGTTGGGGAACTTGGCTTTTTGGCTCAGGAAATGCGTAATCTCCACGTCCGGATTGATAGCCCGATCGACCTTCCGGTACAGCTTAAAGAAGTACTTTCCGTCGTAGGTGATGGAGGTATTGCTTTGCTCGCCGGAAAGTACCCGCGGCTTTATCTTGTCGGTTTCGGCAAGGTGTTTTTTGAGTTCTTTATTACCCAGGAAGTGGATCTCGCTGTTTTTAGCGGGTAGTATCTGGCTTTTGCTCATATTCTCAAACAGCGCCTGCTGCAACTCGAGCCCGTAAATGGCATCGAAGAGTACCCCTTCTTCTTCGTTCCCTACTTTGATCCGGGCTATTACCGCCTGCGGGCAGTTCTCTTTGACGCGGTACGCAAACGGCTCTTTGCCATAAGCCACGGGTAGCTGGTACATCTCTGGCAAGCCGTCTTGATACGATACCTCCAGGAGGAATATGAACGCAGGCGGATTACTACCCAGCGGAATGGGCGCGTGCGTAATCACTTTGATCCCCAGAATTCCTTTGCCTTTCCCCCCAAACCAGCGTACGCGCATCAGGTAGTTGGGTAAAAAGTGCGTTTCCAGTTTTTCCAGCATGGCGGGCTCCAGCAAGCTGTTCCATTTGCTAAGCTCAATGAGGGGTAGTTCCAGGCTTTCGTCAATTTCCGGGTGCGTTTTCTCAAGCACAAAGCACTGGCAGGCGTAGGCTTCCAGCGTAAAGAAATAGGGGGTATCTTCCTTGAAAGCCGGAAATTTGTTTTTGCTGAATATCTCTACCGGCTGGTACCCTTTGAATTGGTCCAGATCCAGCTCCAGGGGCTGGGGAAAGCGGGAAAGGTTGGCAACCACCAGCATGGTTTCGTCTTCGTAAGTACGGGTAAAGGCCAGTACCTTCGAGTTTTCCGAATTCAGGAATTTGATGTCACCCCGGCTAAAGGCTTTGTACTTTTTACGGGTGCTGATCATGCGTTTCATCCACCACAGCAGCGAGGAGGTGTTGCGGGTTTGCAGCTCTACGTTCACCGACTCGTAGTGGTACTGGGGGTCCAGGATCAGGGGTAGGTAGAGCCGTTGCGGATTGGCCTGCGAAAAGCCCGCGTTGCGGTCGGGCGTCCATTGCATGGGGGTACGTACGCCGTCGCGGTCTCCCAGGTAAAAGTTGTCACCCATGCCAATCTCATCGCCGTAGTAGAGGATGGGCGTGCCGGGGAAGGTAAAGAGCAGCGCGTTAAGCAGCTCGATTTTCTTACGGTTATTTTCCATCAAAGGGGCCAGCCGGTGCCGGATTCCCAGGTTGATGCGCGCCTTGGGGTCTTTGACGTACACTTTGTACATGTAGTCGCGCTCTTCGTCGGTCACCATTTCCAGCGTTAGCTCGTCATGGTTGCGCAGAAAAATACCCCACTGGCAGGTTTCGGGGATCTCCGGGGTCTGGTCAAAAATATCCGTGATGGGGTACCGGTCTTCCATTTGCAGCGACATAAACATGCGCGGCATGATCGGGAAGTGGTAGTTCATCTGGCACTCGTCGCCGTCGCCAAAGTAGGCTGCCGAATCTTCGGGCCACATGTTGGCCTCGGCCAGGAGCAAGGTACCTGGGTAGCGGTCGTCAACGTACTTACGGAGCTTTTTCAGGTACTCGTGGGTTTCGGGCAGGTTTTCGCAATTGGTGCCGTCGCGCTCAAAGAGGTACGGTACGGCGTCCAGCCGGAAGCCATCTACGCCCAGTTTGCACCAGAAATTGATGATCTTGAAAATCTCTTCCTGTACGTTCGGATTGTCGTAGTTGAGGTCGGGTTGGTGGTGAAAGAAGCGGTGCCAATAGTACTGCTGGGCTTCGCTGTCCCAGGTCCAGTTGGATTTTTCGTAATCCTGAAAAATAATCCGGGCGTCTTTGAACTGGTTGGGGTCGTCGGTCCAGACGTAAAAGTTACGGTGGTTGGAGCCCTTGGGGGCCTTGCGCGCCCGCTGAAACCAGGGATGTTGGTCAGAGGTATGGTTAATTACCAGCTCGGTAATGACTTTTAATCCCCGTCGATGAGCTTCTTTAAGAAAAGCCTTAAATTCCTTAATGTCGCCGTAGGAAGGATTGATGGTGTAGTAGTCGGCAATGTCGTAGCCGTCGTCGCGCAGGGGCGAGGGGTAAAAAGGCAGTAGCCAAATGGCCGTAACACCCAAGTCCTGGAGGTAGTCGAGCTGCTCCATGAGCCCTTTGAAATCACCGATTCCGTCGCTATTGCCGTCCTTAAAAGCTTTGATGTGGAGCTCATAAATAATGGCATCCTTGTACCAATGCAGATTGTCATCAAGCGCTGTTTTCTTTCCTTCCGTTTTCATATTACATCATTGGTTATAGGGTTCAACTTTAAAAATATGGGCCGGCATTTCGTACGGATTGAGCTGCACGTAGTTGTATTCGCCCCGCCAGCGGTACTTTTCGCCACTGAGCATATCTCGCACCAGGTAGGGCTGGTCGGGGTGCAGGCCCAGCTGGTGCAAGGGTACTTTGATGTGCCCGCCCTGGGTATTATGTACATCCAGGTTCACGGCCACAATCACGGCGTTGGCCGTAGCGGGCTCCGTTTTGGTGTAGCAGATAATCTGCTCGTTGTCGGTGTCCGTAAACCGGATGTTGCGCGTGGCCTGAAGCGCCGGATTTTCGCGCCGGATTTTATTTACCAGCGTGATGATCTCACGGGTGCGGCTGTACTGCTCCCAGTTCCAATGCTTGATTTCGTACTTTTCGTTATCGGTATATTCTTCCTTACCCGGGTGCGGCGTATTCACGCCGTACTCATACACCGGACCGTACAAGCCGTAGTTGGACGACATCGTGGCGGCCAGAATAAGGCGCATGATGTGGGCGTTTTCGCCGCCCACTACCAAGTGGTGGGGTAGTATATCGGGCGTGTTGGGCCAGAAGTTGGGTCGGAAGTAGTACTGCAGATCGGTTTGGGTAAGCTCCGTGAGGTACTGCTCAAACTCCCATTTGGTATTGCGCCAGGTAAAGTAGGTGTAGGATTGGTTAAAGCCGATTTTGGCCAGCTTTTCCATCACCCGCGGACGCGTGAAGGCCTCGGCCAGGAAAAGTACCTCCGGATGTACCTTACGCACTTCCCGGATCATCCACTCCCAGAACGCAAAGGCTTTGGTGTGCGGGTTATCGATTCTAAACACCCGGATACCCTGCTCGATCCAGTAGTCGATGACGCTCTTGAGCTCCTGCCACAGGTTTTCCCAGTCGTCGGTTTCGAAATTAAACGGCAGAATGTCCTCGTATTTTTTGGGTGGATTTTCGGCGTACTGCACGGTGCCGTCGGGTCGCCAAACAAACCATTGCGGGTGTTCCTTCACGTACGGATGATCCGGCGCACACTGGTAGGCAATGTCCATGGCCAGCTCAATATTGAACTTTTTAGCCTCCTTGATAAGGTCCCGGAAGTCTTTCAGCGTACCCAGCTCGGGATGGATCGCTTTATGCCCACCCAGCCGGTTGCCGATGGCCCAGGGCGAGCCGGGATCGGTGGGGGAGGGCGTCAGGGAGTTGTTTTTACCTTTTCGTTTGAGCTCCCCGATGGGGTGAATGGGGGGGAAGTACAGCGTGTCGAAGCCCATTTTGGCTACCATCGGTACCAATTTCTTGACGTCCTTGAAGGTACCATGCTTGCCGGGCTCCGCGGCGGCCGAGCGGGGAAATAGCTCGTACCAGGCGCTGAAGCCTGCTTTTTTTCGCTCTATTTCTAAAGGATATACCGACGGCGAGCGCGTTGTCAGCGCTTCTTGCTTCACCAAATTCAGCGCCCGGCTTAGCGCATCGCTCAGTACCAGCGGCATCGCCTGCGCCGGGTCTTCTACGGCTTTTATCGCTTCAATCCATTGGTCCAGTAGGGGCTTGTCCTGAGGATTGGCCAAGGAAAGTACCTCCTGCACCAGTGCCACGCCAATTTCCAGCTCCACCGCTATGTCCTGGTGGGCGTCGTATTTCTTGACTAATCCTTTTTTCCAGGTCGTAAAGTGATCGATCCAGCCTTGTACCTGGAATTGGTAAAAACCGGGTTGCTCGGGTCGCCAGTATACTTCCCAACGATCGTTGATGACAAACTCCATCGGTAGTTCCTGCCACTGCTGCTCGGATTCGTGTTTGATCAGTACACTGGCCCTGACTACGTCGTGGCCGTCGGAGAACACATCGGCCGACAGCACAATCCCTTCCTCTACTACGCCTTTTGCGGGGTACTGTCCGGCTTCAATCTGGGGAGAAACATTTGATATGACTACTCGTTTTCTGCCGTCTTGCATGAATTTGTCGATTTGTTTTCACTACTTCTGCTAGGAATAGGCCGTCAAAATCATGCCTATAGGCTAGCCTGTTCAGCAACTACCGGTAAATTGAAGTACTTGTTTTTTGAGATTTTATTAACTAAGTGGTTGAAATTTAATTAGTTAATTGAAATAAGTACCCTTAAGTAATGAAATGATGAAGTATTTCTTTGGGGGATGCTCCGGAAATAGGGGAAACGGGAGCCGAATGAGCCAACAAATTAGGCCAGGCCAGGGCAACAGCACTGGTAGCTGGCAACCGGGCGTGAAGAATTTTTCCGACAGTGTGTAGTAAATTCTCCGCTGGCGGCAGGTTTTTAGCGTAGCGGCACGATGGATGGGGCCGAAATATCGAAGTCCGGCAAGCGCAGCGGAGCTACGCCGTCGAGGCGGAAGCGCCAGGCCGAGCTGGCGTCGGGTAGGTTGGGGTAGAAGCCAAACTGGATCTGAAAGGTGTTGAAGGTGAGGCTTTCGTTGCGTAGCCGCACACCCAGGCCGTAGCCCTGGTAGAGCGGACCGCTCCATAGCGAGCGGGTACTGTTGACGAGGCCCAGGTCGGCAAAAACAAAATGAGCTACCCGGAAACCCAGAATACTTTTCCAGGAAAATAAAACCGTCTCCAGCCCTAGGGTCAGTCGTTTGGTGCCAATCAGGAGGTCGTTGTTAATTCCGCGGATACCCTGTAGGTTGCTAATGTTGAGGTATTCGAGCGGGTCGCGCTGGATGCCGTAGGTATAGCGGAGGGTCACAAACTGCCGGAAGTTACTCAGGCCCACCGGCAGCAAGTGACTGAAGTAGTTGAGCTGCCCGCTTAGTACCCCTTGTTGTGCCCGGCCCGACTGAAAGTAGCTGCCGAAGTTGGCCAGGGCGTACACGTACCCCCGTTCCTTGGGTAGGTACCTGCCAATGGCGTACTGCACGCCGCCGTAGCCGCGCTCGCCAAACTGGGTCGTTTCCTGTCCTAGCGTCATGGCAAAGAGGCTCCCGATGGGTACGTCCTCGGTACGGCCAAAGCCGTAGATGAGTACGTCGCGCTTGTAGTTGCGGTTGGAGTACCCCAGGCTGAGGTAGTTGGCCTGCCGGTTCCAGTAGATTCGGTTGGTATCGGAGCGTACTACGGGGCGCTCCCGGTAGCTGTAGTTATTGGTACGAAAGGCAACCACCAGACGCGTTTTTTCGTCGGAGAGCCATTTCTTAAATGGAATCTTGAACGAGCGACCCAGCCACAGGTCGTAGAAATTGAAGGCCACGGGATAGCTAAACTGGGTATCGGCGTCGTTAACGAGCCGCTTGTACTCTTGAATGCGGTAGTGGCCCATCTCAAAAGCTCCGGCGTACTGGGTCTCGGAGGTGATAAAGGGGCGCGCAAAGCGGAGGGATTGCTGCTTCAGATCGCGCTCCCAGATAAAACTCGCCTGACCGGTAATAAACGTTTTGCCGATGTAGGGAATCGTGTAGACGCTTCGAAACTGAAAGCGCTGGAGGGTATCGCGGGCGTCCCAACGGATGGCGTTGTAGTGCGAGTGCGCATTGCCCGCTACATTGATGTTGTCCAGGCCCAGCCGAAAATTAGTAAATCCGCTGAAAGAACCCGACACGTTGAACGAAAAGACATCCTGGATCAGGATGAGGAGCTCGGCGCTTCCTTCGGGCTCATCGCGCGGGATAACCAGAATCCGGGCATCCAGAATAATGGGGTTGGCCCGCAGGAGCCGCTCGTTGTCCAGCAGTACCTTCGGGTCGATGAGGTCCCCTTCTTTGAACAGCAAAAAAGATTTCCGGATGATCCGTTCGCGGGTGTTGGTGTGAAAGTTCCGGCTCACAAATCCCTCGAGGCGGTTGCCGGTGCGGTTGGTGTCATACACCGATTGGCCCAAAATATCCAGCTGCCGAATCCGGATGGTATCAATGGTGAGGCCCTCGAAGGGCAGGAAGGGGTTGTTGTCGATGGCGTTTACTTCGCCTTGGGTACTTTTGTTGTATACGTCCCGAAAGAGGAGCCGGTACACCTGCCGGGAAAACTTACTTCGCGACATCCGCTCTTTAAGCTTGGTATAGCGAATGCTGTCTTGCTGGTAACGGATGGCCTGGAGGCTATCGAGATTTTGAGCAGACACCGAATAGGCTCCCAATAAAAACAGCAGGAGAAGCAAGTACCGGAACATAGCTCGATTGGAAACAAACACTAAACACGCCGGAAGCGTAGGCTGTTTAAAAATCGTACATTTCCCTGCTTCGCTCAACTTGAAAGTAGCCATACGGATGGCCGGACCTTATCAAGTAAGAACGAATAAAGGTGTTTTGTCGCGTACGCCAGCTCTCGAAGTACCCCCAGCGCGAGGTGTTGGGCAACCAGGTACTTCATGAGTACAAGTACAACGTGAAAAAGCTAGCGTGAACGGCGCGCGTCTAAAAGCGCGCTACGGACTTTTTCGGCGTCGCTGAGCGGGGGGGCTTTGCGGGTATAGTACTTTCCGTTGGGTTTAAGAATGGCAAATGAAGGCGACGACAGCGGGTTGAGCCGGAACGAAAGCGCCAGGGCCTGGCTGTAGTTCAGGTAAAGGTGCACACCGCGTAGCTGGTGGCGGATGGTATATTGCTTCCACAGATCCTGAAGCGTACCGGAGTCGTCGTCGGAGAGGTGGATGTACAGAAACTCGACGTCGTTGGGTAGTTGAGCGCGCAGGGCCGGGGCAAAAGCCAGCTCGCGGCGGCTCACGTCGTCGTCGAGGCTCCACTTGATCAGGTACAGCGTTTTCCCTTTGTACAAATTCTGAATCTGCCGGAACCAGGCCGTCCCCCCGATCTCCGACTGCGCCAGCCAGATTCCCGGCTGCACTTCTTTGGGTTCCGACCCCAGGTCGCGGCGGTTCAGGACGGTACGGATGGCCGCGCTATCTTTGGTTTCGAGCCGGAAGAGCTCGTCCAGTGAGGCCCGGAACTGCGGTTGTTGGATCTGGTCCTTGACGTGATTATACAGCAGGTTCTGGTCGTCCAGGGTAAGTAGGTGAAGCGTCGAAACGGGGTAGTAGGCCGCAAAAAAGTCGGCGGCATTGGTCCCAAACAAATCCTGACAAATGCGGTAGCTTTTTTCAAAACCCGTGATGAGGTCCATGGCCCGGCGGTTGCGCATGTAGAGCTTGCTCATGAATTCCACGCCGCTGTTTTGGGTACTTTTCTCCTCGCGGATCTGGGTTAGCTGCAGGCGCTCGGTGGCCGATAGCGGGCTTACGTACCGCAGAATCAGGCTGGCTAGTTGATCTACCGGCAGCGCACGCGCGCGGCTCGGGTTGGTAGCGCTCCATTGGCGTATCTGGCGCTCCAGGTAGTGGGAGGTGCGCGTGGCCCAGGTTACGTGCTGAAAGGTCAGTGGCGGCGCGGCCAGGCGCGCCAGGCTATCCAAGAGGCCCTGTTCGAGGTTGAGGTCATTGGACAGGGCGTGCTCGTAGAGCAACGCCAGCTGCTCGTCGTTGGCCAGGGCCTGTACCCAGCTCAGGAGGCCGGGTGCTACGTTCCCCTGGCTTTCGAGGGGTTTGAGGGCCGAAAGGCGCAGCTCGGTGCGGCGCTGCAAGTCGCGTCGGGCACCGGTGGAGCTCTGCTCCCAGAAGTACTCGAAGAAGTTGGCCCCGTACCGCTTGTCGGCCTGCATGAGCCGGGTTTCTTCCATGACGTACTGCGAGTACTGGTTGTTAGCTTCGGCCTGCACACCAGCAAAGTAAAAGAGCTTGCGGGCCTTGAACATGGAGTCGGCGTCAAAGGAAATCTGCACCTGGCCCGGCGACGCCAGGAAGGTCGTGAATACCAGCCCGCCGTAGTCGAGGTAGATTTCTTCTTGCGAAAAAATCAGCGGCAGCGACACCCGGAAGCTGCCGTCGGCCTGTAAAGGGGCCTGTCGGGTGAGCTCCGTCTGCAGCTGGAGCAGGTTGTTGCGCGAGAAAGTAATGGCCGGGGCCGAGCGGTACAGCGGGGCCGTCAGGTTCAGGATGCGGCCGGTGATGATGACGGAGTCGGTCTGGGCGTAGCTACCGGACGAGTCAGCCAGGTACAGCAGGGAAAAAGCGAAAAAAAAGCGTTTGAATGTCATAAGTCAGGTAGCGGGTAAAAGCCAGAAAGCGGACGAAGAAGTTGCTTGATCAACCTTCGGCCGTAGGTACGTTGCGGTCTTCGTATCTGACCCGGATGCCGTGGTATACCTCTTGCACCTCGTAGTCGCGGCGCAGCGGGTGGCCTTCCCAGTCGAGTGGCAGCAGGATGCGGCGCAGGTCGGGGTGCCCCTCAAAATGGATACCCACCAGGTCGTATGCTTCGCGCTCGTGCCAGTCGGCGGTGCGCCAGATATGGCTCACGGTAGGTACCTGGGGCAGCGGCTCGCCGGGCTGGTTGCGCAGCAGCTTTACTTTAAGCATCAGGTTGTGGCCGTAAGGAATGGAAGTCAGGTTATAAATTACCTCCATCGTACCCAGGCCGGGGCCGTTGTCGAGGGCCGTGACACAGGCCAGGTGGTCGAAGTAGAGCCGCTCGTCGCGGTGCAGAAAAGCACAGACATCCGCCAGGCGTTCGGTTTGGATCGAAAGCGCGGGTTGCAGCAGATTTTCCGGGGCGTCGGGCTGAATGGCTTCGCCAAACTGCCCGGCCAGTATGGCTTGTATGTCCGTAAAATGCATATTCGTAACTACTGATGGACTTTCCGTGGGCCTGGTGGGTACTTTATCAAACCGCCAAAGTACCTATCCTGTTTGGGAAAATAAAATTATACCGCTTCGGCCGCTTTGGCCTCCATGTCGAGGAGCATCTGCGGGGCCAGCGGGTGTTCGCGCCGGATTTTCTCCTGCAAGCGCATGAAGCCCCCAATGAGCGCCTCCGGCCGGGGCGGACAGCCCGGCACGTACACATCTACCGGTACAATGCGGTCCACGCCCTTCACCACGTGGTAGCCGTGCTCCCAGTAGGGGCCGCCACAGTTGGAGCAGCTACCCATCGAAATCACGTAGCGGGGCTCGGGCATTTGCTCGTAGAGACGGCGCAGGCGGTCGGCCATTTTGAAGGTAACGGTACCCGCTACGATCATCACGTCCGACTGCCGGGGCGAGGGCCGCGGGAAAATCCCGAAGCGTTCCAGGTCATAGTGCGAAGCGTAGGTGGCGATCATCTCGATGGCGCAGCACGCCAGCCCGAAGCCCATCGGCCAAAGCGACGACAGCCGCGCCCAGTTCAGTAAATCCTCGGCGCTGGTGAGGATAATGCCCCCGTCGCCGGTTTTGATGCGGTCTTGCATAAGTATAGGTACCTACCCACCGAGTGGGTAGTTTTAGAAACAGCTACTAAAAAGAAAAAAACAGAGCGACTTGTCCCGGCCTTCGCTTTTGAAAAAGAGGGTAACGCCCAAAGGGATAAAGCCAAAGTACCTTTCTCCTTCTTGGGGTAATCCGTACTGAAAACAAAAGTAGTACTTCTTTGGTGCTGATGCTAGCCGTAAGGTTGTAAGTACAAAGGATAAAGCGCGAAGGTACTTTGTATCCCGAAGGTACTTGCAGGTACCTTTTCCCAAGTACCCCGGCTAAGGTACTTTAACTTTAGGCGCGTACTTTTCATTGAGCTGCTCGTAGAGCGCGGGAGGTACCGGCGAGGGCGTGTGGGGTACCTGGGGCGTGGGTCGCACCCAGTCGAGGTACCCCTTGCGCCAGGCGTAGGCCAGGCCGAGCGTGAGCATGCCCACGAAGACGAGCATTTCGGCCAGGGCAAACCAGCCCCAGCGGCCGTCGGTCTGCTCGATGAGGTCGACGTTGCCAAACACCACCGCCCACGGAAACAGAAAGATCAGCTCTACCTCAAAGAGCACAAACACCAGCGCCACCACGTAAAACCGCACGTTGAACTGCACGTTGGCGTTGCCCAGCGGCTCCTCGCCCGACTCGTAGGTCGTGAGTTTTTCTTCGTTGGGGCGATTGGGCCGGAGCAGGCGCGAGGCCCCCAGCACAACCATGATCAGCACGATGGCCGCCAGAATAAAAAGCAGGATGATACCGAAGTCCGAGAGCATTTTTGGAATAGAAAAAAGAGTATTTTAACGTGAACTGGGCGCTTATTGGCCGCGTAGCGGTCGAATATTTATAGGAACAGGTATACTTTAAAATAGGTTAGGCGTGCCTTTAGGTACGCAACGACTACCGCTGGTTCCGTACCTAAAGGCACGAGGATGGATTCGGGTGGTCAGCTTGACTATACATAGATCGTACCTACGGCACTTAACGGATGGTCATGAACCCAGCGCACAGTTCACTAAATGAGTATTTATACCTCTTTTTCAAAGAATAAATAAATGTAAATAGCCGTCCCAAAACTCGTTGACGTGGTTGACGTTAAGTTGTAGCCGTTAGCGGCGTATTCGTCCAGTTTCTGTTGAATTTCTTCCTTGGATTTTTTTACGATATGCTCCGAATCCAGGGTTAGTTTGCTGTAATAAATGAGCGATTCTACTTTATAATCTTTCATAGTTGAATCCTTTTAGTATATAGATTTAGTAAAATACAGGTGTAGTTAAATCGACTTACTCACTTTGTATTCCAGGTTTAGAAGTACCTACAAAGGTACCCATAAAACTCAGTGCAGCAACTGCACCGGCCCCAGCAGGCCGGAGGGCATAGGCTCCCAGCGGGTGGCGTCGAAGGGCCGGTAGGTGATGTCCACGATATTGGCGTCGTAGAATTTCTTCCAACCGGGGTTCTGCCGGTCCACCAGCCGCATGTGGTTGGCCGAGAGGTTCGTGACCTCAATTTCGAGCACGTTGTCTTTCGCTTGTAAAGTACCCCCGTTGAGCGCCAGTTGAAAGGGCAGCGCCCAGGCCGTACCTACCTCTTTGCCGTTGAGCCGCACGTGGGCTACCTCGCGCACGTCACCCAGGTCCAGGGTGAGCGTTTTGCTTTTAAGTACCTGGGCGGGCGCGTCGAAGCGGAGCGTGTAGCGGGCCGTGCCCGAAAAGTACCCCGCCGAGTCGGAGAGGGTAGTCCAGGAGGTCAGCTGCGGCAGGCTGGTGGCGGGTAGGCTGGAGGTACCTTTCGTCGAAGCCAGCTGCCAGGTACCCGTCAGGGGGTACTTTTGGCGGGCAGCGACGGGCGCTGGGGGTAGCTTCTGATTTTTGGCCGGGCGCAAAAAGCACGACTGGCCCGGCAGCAGGTGCAAAAGTACCTCCTCGCGTCCGCCGGTGCGTCGGCTCGGTAGCAGGGTACTTTGGTCAGTGAGCGGGTCGTATTTTTCTACGGCACCCGGCAGCGCCGCCAGCGACACCCAGCCTTCGCTGAATTGGTCGGCCAGGTTGGCTACGAAGTACAGCGAGGTACCTTGGTGTTTTTTACGAATAAAGGTAAGCCCCTGCTCGGCCCAGGTTTCGGGCGGAGCCTGCTGCGAAAGTACCCGCTGCCAGTCAGCGCCGGTAGAAACATTCTTGAACGCTTGTAATGCGTTGAGTTGTTCGGCAAAAGCCGCCTGCCGCTGCGCGTGCTGGTGGTAGCCCATGGGGTACTTGGGAAGCTCCCCGGCAAAAACGATCCGTGCCCCGGCCCGCGCCAGGCGAAGCAGCTCCGCCAGGGTACTTTCAGACAGGTAGGTAGTGGCCGGAATCAGCAGCGTTTTGTACTCGGTAGAGCCGGAGCTGAGCTGCCCGGCGGGGGTACTTTGCAGGCGTTTCAGCTGCGCGTCGGAGGCGAAGTCGAAGGCGTAGCCTTTTTGCCAGAGCTGCTCGGCCAGCTGCCCGAAGGGTAGTTGGAGCAGCCAGCGGTCTACGTGGTGTACCTCCAGCAGGTGAATGCCCGACGCAGACGGCTTGGCCCAGAGATCCTGGATGGGGAAGTACAGCAGCACGTCGTGGTGGGGCTGGCTGTTTTGCAGCAACGTCTGGCAGCGCTCAATGTACCTGTTCAGCAGGGGTAGGTGCTCCCAGAAGTGCGAGCGCAGGCCGAAGTTGGTGGAGGCGTAAAACAGCCAGCCGGGGAAGGCCTCTTGGGCGGGCGTGTAGGTAGTGCCGTGGTAAAAAATGTGGTTGATACCGCCCGTAAAGAGCTCATCGACCTGGGGTTTGACCTGCGACAGCGACACCTTGAAGTGGTTGGCGAGCCAGGTGGCGGTTTCGGAGCTGACCATTTTTTTGCCCGAAAAATGCGCCGCCGACGACGCAAACTTCATCGCCAGCGGGTGGGGCGTCCCGAAGCGATCTACCTCGTAGTCGGGGTCGATGCGCAGGCCGGGGATTTTGAACCGGCTCGTCCCGAACGACTCCGTTTCGGGTACGTCGGCGCTTTCGTAGAGGTCGAGTAGGTTGCCGGGGGAGCCGTGAGCCTGGTAGCGGGTCAGGAAGCCGTGTTCGCGGCTCCAGCTAGTCCAGGGATTGGCGTAGCGCTCCAGCAACAGCTCCGAGAGCGTTTGCTGGTAGTCGATGCGTACCAGGGTACTGGGTAAGGTACCTGCCGTGTCCTGAAGCAGCGACCCTACTTTTTGCAGATCGTAGCCGCGTCTTTTTTCAAATTCTTGCAAAAAATCGGTGGTCCAGTTGGCCCCGTACACTTCGTAGGAGTCGTTGTACATGGCGCGGGGGCGCAGGGTGGTTTTGGCAAAGGCTGAGTCGAAACGCGCCAGGTACTTGCGCATGGCTTGATCCTGAAAAGGGTCCAGCACCAGCCCCACACCGCCCGGCGCGGCGCGCTTCACCTGCTGCCGGGTGGGCTCGGCCACAAATTTCCCGTCCAGGTACTTCCACTTCTGGGCGGCCATTTCCTGGGTTACGTTGGGGCCACCGAAGGGCCAGCCGGTACCGTTGGACATATCTACGCCCAGGCCGAGGCGTTTTCCCTCGCGCACGGTATGCTCCATCGCCGCCAGCCATTTTTCGCTCAAAAACGGCAAAAATTGCGACTCGTACCCTTTGGTACCATAAATGGGAATGATGTTCACGCCGCCCAAGCCCGCTTTGGCAAACTGCTCCATCTCGTGCGTGATATCTTCGGGCGTGACGGCGCTGCCCATCCACCACCAGAGGGTCCAGGGTTTGGCCGTAGAGACAGATTGGGCATGGGCGTGGAATGCGGCAAAAAAGAGAAAAATCGTAAAGAATAGGTTGAGTCGCTGCAAACGCATAATTCAAAGTACCATTAGATTGTATACAGTAGAAGACTACCCCACGGTATTTCTACACGGACGAAGGTGGGAAAATTTTCACCAGAGAGTTTAGTACGTGGCCCAGAGGGGTACTTTTTGGATAGCCTGAACGTAGGTACCCAGCGTGAGCAGCAGCAGGAAGACAAAAGTCACCACCACCCAGCCCACCCGGAAAGGTACCTTTCCGCGGCTCAGGGCCGCGCCCAGCAGCGGCAGGATTTGCAGGCCGTGCAGCCCCACAAAATGCGCCACGCGCAGGTCGCCGAAGCGGGTACTCCAGTTGAGCAGCGGCAGGCCCGCGCCGCCGTCGGGGCCACCCACGGTATGGCCCGGCTGCTGCGCCATGTACAGCCCTTCCAGGCTAGCTAGCAAGAACAAAAGCAGGCCAAGCCGTATGCCCCAAAGGTAGGCCGCCGGGAGTTGCGGAAAACGATTTTTCCAAAAACGATAGGCCAAAGTACCCACCAGGATGGTATTAAAGACGATAAAGCCTCCCATCACATTGTACAGGATCATACCCTCCAGCGACTCCTGGTGGTAGTGGGATTTTTGCCCCCGGAAAGCCTGTAAGGTAATGATCACCATTTCTACCGCCATACAAAGACAAACGAGCCACGAAAAGCGCCGCACGTAGCGCTGATTTTCCAGGTCGCCGGTGAGCCAGGCGAGGGTAAACGCGTAAATGCCAATGGATACGAAGAATTTGAACGGTTTGACCCAGCGATTGATCCCCAGAAGCGGCTGCTCGTCAAGCCACAGAAAAGGCAGCAGGACGAGCGCTGCGGCCAGGTTCACGACGCCCAGGTAGTACAGGATGGCGTTGCGTTGCCGGAGGTTTTGGAGAAGGGACATGGGAGCCTAGCGGGTATAGAACAACGAATGACCAAATATAGGCAGGAAAAGTACCCCGTCAGCCTTGGGGGTACTTTGGCGTTTCTGTTTTTTTAGTACTTTTGCCACGAAGGCAATGGTGTCTGCCTCGAACCGTCCCGCACTGCTTGGGAATGATGGCGCCTACGCATTGACAATCGTCAACGTAGATCAGCTATGTACTTCAAACAACCAAGCAATTTTATGCATTCCCAGGGCCAGCGCTTCCGCTCGATCGAGCAAACTACCTATTTTCTTTTTGTGGCAAAATGGGTTCTGATCGCCCTGGGCGTGGGAATCCTGGTGGGCTCGGCCTCCGCTTTTTTCCTCGTCTCGCTCGACTGGGCCACGCGGTGGCGCGAAGCCCACCTCTGGATCATTGGGCTGTTGCCGCTGGGCGGGCTCATCGTGGGCCTAAGCTACCATTACTGGGGGCAGGACGTGGTCAAGGGTAACAATCAGCTGCTCGAGGAGCTCCACACACCCCGGCAGATCATCCCCCTCAAAATGGCTCCGCTGGTCCTGTTCGGCACCCTGGTGACGCACTTTTTTGGCGGCTCGGCGGGGCGTGAAGGTACCGCCGTCCAGATGGGCGGCGCCATCGCCGACCAGTTTACCCGGTGGCTGCGCCTCAAACCCCGCGACCGTAAGATCCTGCTCACGACGGGCATCAGTGCGGGCTTTGCGGCGGTGTTTGGCACGCCCCTGGCGGGGGCGGTGTTTGCGCTGGAGGTACTTATGATTGGGCGCGTGCGCTACGAGGCCCTGCTGCCCAGCCTGCTCACGGCCGTCGTGGCCGACTACACCTGCCACTGGTGGGAGGTAGGCCACACCCACTACGCCATACCCGACATTCCGGCCATGCAACCCACCTTTTTTATCTGGGCCGTGGCCGCGGGGATTGTGTTCGGGCTGGCGGCGCTGTGCTTTTCGGTGGTGGTGCATTACTTCGGAAATGTATTTAAGAGTACCCTCAAGTACCCACCCCTTCGGCCCGTGGTGGGGGGGACGGTGCTGGCCGTGGTGGTTTACCTGCTGGGTACTACCAAGTACATCGGGCTGGGGGTACCTACCATCCTGGCGGCTTTTGAGGGCCCCTTGCCTTTCTACGATTTTGCGCTCAAGCTACTGCTCACAACCTTTACCCTGGGCGCGGGCTTCAAGGGGGGCGAAGTGACGCCGCTGTTTTTTATCGGTGCTACCCTGGGCAACGCGCTGGCCTACTTCATGCCGCTGCCCGTGGCGCTGCTGGCGGGTATGGGCTTCGTGGCGGTGTTTTCGGGGGCTACCAACACGCCCATCGCCTGTACCATCATGGGCATCGAGCTCTTCGGGGCCGAGAGTGGCGTCTTTGTGGCCATTGCCTGCGTTACGGCCTACCTTTTCTCGGGGCACTCGGGTATCTACTCCTCGCAGATCGTCGGCAGCCCCAAGCACCTGCTTTTTGGTCGTAACGAGGGGAAGAGCCTGTCCCAGATTACCCTGCTCAAACGCCGTCCTAAGCGCTAAGTACTCGCTACGCCTCCAGGTACCTTTCCGCCATGGCCAGGTAATGGCCCAGGTCGGGGGTGGGGTAGTCGGTCATTTTGGCGGCCTCGTCCCAGCGGCGCATCCGGATGATGAGCCCAAAGTGCGGGTTTTGTTCAAAGGCCGTGGCCTCGGCTTCGGGCATGGGCCCGCCCTGGAAGCGGAGCGTCTGGAGGCTGGCGTGCGAGAGTGCCCGCAGGTACTCGGGGTACTTGTAGGTAAGGTACCTTTTGGCGTTGACGTGGTTCTCGATCAAGGTACCTACTTTCTGGGAGAAGCCCCGCTCCTGCAGCCAGTCGGAGGCGGCGCTTTCGTGGTCGCGGCGGCCGTACTCCTCCATGAGGTCGGCGGGATCGGTGACGGGCAGCATGTGGCCGATGTCGTGCAGAAAGGCCGCCAGCTGCACTTCTTCGTCGTAGCCGTCGCGGCGGGCCAGCTCGGCGGCCTGGGCGGCATGTTCAAACTGCGACACCTCCTCGCCGTAGTAGGGCTCCCGGCCAAACTGATCAAAGAGTTCGCGGATCTCGCGCAGGGTTTCTTGAGTAGGGTAGGGCATTTTTGGGAAGTAATGATTAGTTATGTCATTTTTAAAGAATCACTTACTACGGCCTGTGCGCCCCCCATCGGGGTCGAAGGTATATAGCTAAACCGTATTTCTATAAACATGCGACCCCGATGGGGGGCGAACGGCTATTTTAGCTTTATCGGTGGAAAAACTTCTGCAAAATAGCTTCTACTCCCTAAATCAACTTCTCCAGCTTCATTTCGCCCACCACGATGAGGCTGGCGAAGGCGGTCCAGAGAATGACGGGCAGCGTGAGGAAAGAGGCTACTTTGGAAACGGGATACAACTTATACACCACGAGCGCGGCGAAGGCGATCACGATCAGGTTTCCGATGAGGCCGTACCACAGGGCTGAAATACCCATCCACTTGGCCAGGCCCAGCGTATAGTACGCATACGTAGCGCACAGGACGGCGAGCCCAAGGAGCCAGCCCTGGTACCCGTTTTGTTGGGCCTGTAGCAAATTATAGCGCGCGATGCCCAGCAGCGTAAAAAGCACAAACCACACGATGGGAATCACGAAACCGGGCGGTTGAAACCAGAGCCGGGGCTTGGCGTCGCTCTCGAAGTTGAGGCCTAGGAAGGGCGCGGGGATGTTTACCACGATGAGTATTCCGAAGAAGAGCAGGATGCTGAGCAGTAGAGACCAGTACATGAGTTCGTGGAGTAAAGGGTGACATTTGCATTAAAAGCATAGCAGCTCGTAAGTATACTCATTACCAAGTACCTACTCCACCATTGCCTCCAGGATGGCCTTGCCTGTCCAGCAGATGGGCGGCCGCACGCGGAAGAGTCGCGCCACGGTGACGGCCGTATCGAAGGTGTCAATGGGCGTTTTGAGTTGGTGATTGGGCTTGATGCCCTTGCCCGCGATGATCCAGGGGATGGTCATTTCGGCGGCGCTGGTACCCCCGTGGCCTTTCTCGACGCCACCGTGGTCGGCCGTGACGAGTATCACCGCGTCGTTGGCTTTGCCGCTGGCCCGCAGGGCGTTCAGTACCTGGCCGATCAGCGAGTCCGCCTTGCTCACCGACGCGTAGTAGGCGGGTGTACCGTGGCCGATCTCGTGCCCGACGTGGTCTACGTGGTCGAAGTGCACGAAGCTGAACGTAGGCGCGTTGGCCCGGATGTACTCGGCGGCGCGGCGGGCGGTGTCGTCCTCGCCCTGGCGGTCTTCTTTTACGGTACAAACGTCGTCTTCGAGCAACCGCCCGAAGTCGTCCCAGTCGTAAAAGCAGGCAATACTGGCCTTAGGGAGCTGCTCTTTAACCACCCGGAAGATGGTCGGGAAGAGCTGCCCCTTGGCACCACCGCAGTAGCTTTTGTCGGCGATGTCGGTGCGTTGCCATTTGTTGGACCAGATCTCGTGGTGGGCGGGCGAAGTACCCGTGATCATGGAGGCCCAGTTGGGGCTACTCGACGATGGGTACACGGCCTTGGCGTTCAGCGAGTAGCTGCCCGCGCGCATGAGCGAATCCAGGACGGGCGTCTGGGCTTTTCGGATGCCGTCGGGGCTAAGGCCATCGACTCCGATAACAATCACGTGGCCGGGCTGGGCGTGCAGGCTCAGTGCCAGCAGCAGGAGCAAAGAGAGGGGAGCTAAGCGTTTCATGAAGAGGGTAGTTAGGTACTTGGTACGTAAAGTGGTATAAATAATGGAATATACCGCTACGACGCCCGGAAATTCTTCGTGCCGTAGGTACTTTAAAGGTACTTGGCGTAGGCATGGGTGCAAAAATGGCGAAGTTAGACCCAAGGTACTTTACGGCGTTGTAAAGCTTTCGTGAATAAATAAAGGGTACTTTCCGGGAAGAAGGATACGAACTTCGACGGAGCGAAATAGCACGCGGCGGTTTTATGTTTTCGGTTTTTCTGCCAACTTTGCACAAAGCCACGTATTTACCCCATGCTTTCATCCCGAATTGGTATTTTGGGCGGCGGTCAGCTCGGTCTGATGCTCTTGCAGGCTGCCGTCGACTGGAATTTAAATATTAGTATACTCGACCCCGACCCGGACGCCCCGTGCAGCCGGATCGCCGCGCATTTTGAGGTAGGTTCGCTGCAAGACTACGACACCGTGTACCGGTTTGGGCAGGCGCTGGACGTCATCACCATCGAGATCGAGAAGGTGAACGTGGAAGCGCTGGAGGCCTTGGAGCGCGAAGGAAAGCGCGTGTACCCGCAGCCCGCGGTGATCCGCCTCATTCAGGACAAACGCGTCCAGAAGCAGTTTTACCGCGAAAATAATCTGCCTACGGCTGATTTTGTGTTAACGGAAAACAAGGCCGACGTACAAAAGCACCCGGCGTTGCTCCCGGCCTTTCATAAGCTGGGCAAAGACGGCTACGACGGCCGCGGCGTGCAGCGGATTGCCTCCGAGGCCGACTTCGACAAAGCCTTCGACGCGCCGGGGGTACTTGAAAAAGCGGTACCCTTTGCCAAAGAAATTGGCGTGATTGTGGCTAGAGGTACTTCGGGTGAGGTACGTACTTTCCCGACGGTCGAGATGGTGTTTCATCCCGAGCATAACCTGGTAGAGTACCTTTACGCCCCCGCCGCTATTGACGCGGCGGTAGAAGATAAAGCACAGCAGCTGGCCCGCCAAACGGCCGAGGCGCTGGGCATCGTGGGGCTGCTGGCGGTGGAGCTTTTCGTGACCGACGCGGGCGAGGTACTTATTAACGAAGTAGCGCCCCGGCCCCACAACAGCGGCCACCATACCATCCGGGCCAACGCCACCTCGCAGTTTGAGCAGCACTGGCGGGCCATCCTGGGCCTACCCCTGGGAAGTACCCACGCCTACGGCCCCGCCGCCATGGTGAACCTGCTGGGCGAAGAAGGCTACGCGGGCCCGGCCTACTACGAAGGCATGGAAAGCCTGCTGGCCGCCGCGGAGGTGTTTCCGTTTTTGTACGGCAAAGCGCAGACGCGCCCCTTCCGCAAAATGGGCCACGTAACCGTGATGGATCAGGAACTACCCGCCCTGAAAGAAAAAACGACCTGGGTGAAAGAAACAATACGCGTCATTAGTAAGTAAAAAGAAAGAAAAGCAACGGGGAGCGGGGTACCTCGAAGTACTTTGGGTACTTTTTTCTCGCTTCACCAAAAGAACATATACGCTAGTTATGGTTGGAATAATAATGGGTAGTTTGTCGGACCGCAAGATCATGCAGGAAGCCGCCGACGTACTTACGGAGTTGCAGGTACCTTTTGAGCTGGAAATCGTGTCGGCGCACCGCACGCCCGACCGCATGTTTGATTACGCCCAGAGCGCCCGCGACCGGGGCCTGAAGGTCATCATCGCCGGAGCGGGCGGAGCCGCGCACCTGCCGGGCATGGTAGCCTCCCTGACCACGCTACCCGTTATTGGGGTACCTATTTTGTCCAGCAACTCCATCGACGGCTGGGACTCGGTCCTTTCCATCTTGCAAATGCCCGGTGGGGTACCTGTGGCCACGGTGGCGCTCAACGGGGCCAAAAATGCCGGTATCCTGGCGGCGCAGATCGTAGGTGCCTTCGACCAGGAGCTGGCCGAGCGGCTGCTGGCTTACAAGCAGCAGCTCAAAGTAAAGGTGGCCGAGATGAATGCCGAGCTGAAAAAATAAATCATTTTGCACAAGTACCCCCCTGCGTTCGTTTAAGAAGATAAGTATCCAGGTTGAACCACAAGCTACTACACATAAGCAAGCACCCATGGAAGACGAAATTCCAAAGAAACGTAACATTCGGCCTACCGAAACCTCCAATTTGCCGCTCATCACCCTGACGGTATTGGTACTTTTGGTACTAGGAATGCTGTACGTTGGCTACGAGTACATTGCCGACGACACCTCCGGTGCCGAGGAGCTCACGAGCATCGTACCCGACACGAGCAGTAACATCGTACTGTTCGAGTCGGAGGCTAATCCGATCCTGGCCGAACCCGAAATGATTGATTCGGGAGAGGTGTCGGACCTGCCCGAGACGACGCTGCCGCTACCACCGCCGGTAGAAACTCCGGCCGTGGAAACGCCCAGGGCCGAAGCTCCCAAGCCAGAACCGGCTAAACCAGAGCCAGCCAAGCCAGAGCCGAAGAAGGCCGACGTGGGAGGTACCTCCTACACGCATACCGTTCAGGCCGGCGAAACCCTCTTCGGCATAGCCAACCGCTACAACCTAAAGCCCGAAACGTTAAAAGCCCTCAACCCGAACATCAAAGATTTCAGCACCGATCTAAAGTCGGGTGTTACAAAACTCAACGTGCGGGTGCAGTCGGTGCATACCGTTGGGCCGGGTGACGTGCTACGCGTCGTAGCGAGCAAATACGGTATCAGCAAAGAGCTCCTCATGCAGGCCAACGGCAAGAGCCGGGATTTTGCCCAACGCGGCGAAAAACTGGTGATTCCTTTCCCGGAGAAAAAATAAAAAGCAAAAACGGAATCAACGAAAAAAGCGCGCCTTTCTGCAAGGCGCGCTTTTTTCGTGCGTGAGGTACTTGGGTTAAAAGCCACCCGGTCCACCGGGCCCGCCTGGGCCTCGGAATCCGCCCGGACCACCACCGGGGCCGTCACCAAACTCGCGGCGGCGCTGCTGGGGCGCGGGAGCTTTGCCAAAATTCCGCAGGGTATAGGTGAAGGTAAGCATGCCGTACTGCGTCAGTACGCGGCTGTTTACGTCCTCAACGTAGGTTTCGGTGATGTTACGGCTGATGCTGTTGTTCTGATTCAGGATATCGAAGAACATCAGCTTCAGTTCCCCGGCGTTGTTTTTCAGGAATTTCTTACCCATGCTGGCGTTCAGGAGGGTAAAGTTCTGGTTGAAACCCGCTTCCAGGCCCCGGTACGACTGGTTGGCCAGGCTGGTTTGGAACACAAAGCCTTTGCCAAACAGCCAGTTGAGTTGAGCGCGGGTGGTTTGGGTAAAGAAGTTGTTGTCCAGCTGGGGCTGAATGGTATTCTGCACGATGTTGTAATTACCCGTAAAAGAAAGCGTAAAGTCTAGTTTTTCGCTGACATTGCTGCTCAGCACAATGCCCTGGCTGATGGAGTAGTTGTTGGAAAGGTTTATGCGGTTGTTGATCAAGCCGGGAGTACGTACGTAGTTGAAACCCGTTGAGGAGTTGATGTTCACTTTCAAGGGTTTGATGGGCAAGCCGTATGTAATCATGGAGCGTAGGTTCCAGTTCCCGTCCAGGTTGACCGGCGAGGTCAGCTGTGCACCTTGTTCCAGGAAGAGCCCGTTGGGGAGCTGGGTAGGTTGCTGGGCAATGAAGGTGGAGTTGCTGATGGCGTTGCTGGTCTGCGACAGGTACAGAAACGTAAAGAAGTTACTGGCTCTTTCTACGTTGGACGACGAGTACCGGATCGTGACCGTGTGGGAGTACTCTTGTTTCAGATTCGGATTTCCGGCCGTCAGGAACAACGGATTGGTGTTGTTGACGACATTTTGCAGTTGGTTGATCGACGGCTGATTCGTGCCGGTACGGTAAAAGACCCGGATTTGATTTCCTCCTTCGGCCCGGTACGACAGCATGGCGTTGGGAAGAATGTTATTGAAGGTCTGATCCACCGTAGACTCCCGCGGGAACAGCTGGTTGCTGTACAGGCCCGCGTTTTGGTAGTTAAGCCCGGCCATCAACATCAGGCCCTTGTTGCGGAACCGGTACCCCAGCCCGGCGCGGTTGGTGATGTAGCGGTTGTCGAAGTTGTTGGAAAGCAACGTATCCAGCGTTGGGAAGCTATTCTCAAAGGTACCCAGGTTGTAGGTTTCCCGAACGGAATTACTGTTGCTGATCGAACCGTCGTAGTTAAACTGTAACTGGCTTTTTTGGCTCAGCGGCTCGGTATATTCGATGCGGGTACCCAGGCGCAGGCCGTTGGACGAAGTCTGGGTTTCCTGGTTGATGGTGTCGCTGGGGAAGCGGCTTTCCGTAAAGTACTGGTTCAGGGCGTAGAGGTTGTTGTTACCGTTCTGGTCGTTCACGCTCGTGGATACATTCACGGAGAAAGTACGGCCCGCCTTGGCAAAGCGGTGGCGCCACAGAACGTCATTGTTGAGATTATAGCCCGACGACTGGCTGCCCTGCTGGTTGGAGGTACTGTTGAGCAGCGTGCCGGTGGTGAGGCGGGTTAGTCCCAGCCGCATGGTGGAGGCATTGTTGCCCTGCCAGCTTACGCGGGGCGTAAAGATCAGGGAGTTGTTTTTATCCACGTTGTATTCAATCCGGAAATTGACCCGGTGGTTGTAGTTGGTGTTGCGGTAGTCGCCCTGCTCCTGGTACAGCTGGTTGCCGGTTGCATTGCTCAAAAACGACTGACGGCTGATGTTCTGGGAGTTTACGTTGGCGGAGCGGTTGAAAAAATAGCTACCCGTTACGTCCACTTTCTCGCCCCACTTATCGGTGTAGTTGAGGCCAAAGGAGTTGGTACCCGTAATGCCATTTTGCTGGCCGATGAGGAAGTTGTTGGCTCCTCCGCCACCACCGCCGCCACCGCCCCGGTTGCCACCACCGCCTCCGCCACCGCCCCGGCCACCCCGGCCACCCGGACCGCCGCTTCCGCCTACTACGCCGAGGAGGTCTTCCGAAGCAAAGTTTTGCTGGTTGATGTTGTTACTGAGGCCGATGATCGAAATCCGCTTATTCTTATTAAAAATGTTGATATTTCCGCCCGCCGAGTACCGTTCGTCGAGCCCGGCACCCGCGTATACCTTGCCAAACTGGCCGGTGTTGCGGTTGGCCTTGGTTACGATGTTGATGGTTTTTTGCGCGTTGCCGTCGTCAAAGCCCGTAAACTGAGCCTGGTCGGTGAGCCGGTCAAAGACCTCGATCTTGTCAACGATCTCGGCCGGGAGGTTGCGGAGGGCCAGCGTGGCGTCGTCGCCGAAAAAAGGCTTGCCGTCCACAAATACCCGTTGCACGGTTTCGCCCTGCGCTTTCACGGTACCATTTTCCAGCGTAATGCCCGGCATTTTCTGGATCAGATCTTCGGTAGTGGCGTCAGGGTTGGTCTTGAAGGCGTCGGCATTAAACTGCGTGGTATCTCCTTTTTGTACAGAAATAGGTATTTTTCCCGCAACGGTTACTTCTTTAAGATTCGTGGCCGATTCAGTCAACAGAAAGGTACCCATATCCGTACCCGATTCGCCCAGGTTGACGGTACGTGTGGCGTCCTGGTAGCTGAGGTAGGTAACCTTGATGTCGTACCGTTGGCGGGGCGCGGCAGAAAATTCAAACCGGCCGTTGGCGTCCGTGGTTGTATATTTGGGGTCTTCGGTTTGTCCGGCCTTCGTGAGCGCCACGTAGGCTCCTACTACAGGAGAGCGATCGGTGCTGTCGACTACGATTCCGGTGATCCGGGCGGATTGTTGGGCCTGAGCGGCCAGAGATAGTAGCAGGCAAGCCGTTAGGAGTAGCAGGTTCGGGAATTTATTCATGATTTCAGTGCTTAGTTGACTGGTGCTTAGAGGAGGGGACAAACGAAAAGTTTAACGTCGCCATACCGAGGGGAGCGCGCTAATCTACCAACGGGTCATTCTTACCGATAGATTGATCATTTTAGCCGATAGAAACAATCTAAAGTATAGCTGCTTGATGTATATTTGATACCATTCCGGCGCTTGACTACTTGTAATTTATTTAGCCCATGAAAAGCTTTTTCAAAAATCTGTTTGAGTACAATACCCACTCCAATCAGGCCCTGATCCAACGCGTACTGGAGCTGACTCCACCGGAGAAGTCACACCGGCTGCTCAGCCACATCTTGAATGCCCACCACGTGTGGAACCACCGGATGCTGAGCCAGCCAAGTACCCTTGAAATATGGGGGGTACTTGCGCCGGAAATCATGCTTGCTACCGACGAAGCCAACCACGCGCAGACGGAGGCCATCCTGGAGACGTTTTATTTTTGGGAGCCCATCAGCTACACCAACAGCAAAGGGGAGGCCTTTCGAAATACGGTTCAGGACATCCTGTTTCATATCGTGAATCACTCCACCTACCACCGGGCGCAGATCGCCACCGATTTCCGCGAGCAGGGCCTGGAGCCCCTTCCGACGGATTACATTTTTTATAAAAGGTAGTTTACGGGCTGGTACGGTAATTTTAAGTAGGTACCCAGCCAAGTACCTCAGTAGCCATGAAATCGACCCTACCCCCAAAGAAGTCCGCGCCCGATCCCGCTTCCATCCACCACCGACTGAATGTAAAGGCCTTTGCTCAAAACAAGCAAATGCCGGCCATCCTGCGGAATGAAATCCTGGAGGCGCTCTCGTACTACCCGGAGCTGAAAGAAACGGAAATTGACTTTGTGCTGAGCGAAAATATCAAGCGCTCGGTGATGCTGGCCCAGCCCAAGCTAAGTACCCTGCTGCGGGGCGCCGGGCAGCGGGGCTACGTGATCAAAATCAGTAGGTACTTCAAAGTACCCGGCGAGCGCACCAAAATTGAAACCCTCCCGGCCGACATCCTGGTGGGCTGGCTGGGGCATGAGCTGGGCCACATCATGGACTACCTGCACCGAAGTACCTGGGGACTGGCGCGCTTTGGGGTGGGGTACCTGGTGTCGCGGAAGTACTTTCGTAAGGCCGAGCGCGTGGCCGATACCTACGCCATTCAGCACGGGCTGGGCAATAAAATAGTAGCTACCAAGAACTACATCCTGGACCACGCCCAACTACCCGCCCGCTACAAAGCAAAAATCCGGCGACTGTACCTGTCGCCGGAAGAAATAATGGAGCTGATTGACGCCGCGGACTAGGCTCCTTACGGTTTTACAAAAATCATTACTTCGGTGCTGGCTTTGCCCGGCTCACCCGCGTAGATCTTAAGCGTGCCGTTGTCGGTGAGCTCGAAAAACTGGGCTTTCTGGAGCGCCTCGTAGTAGCGGCTTTCGGCCTGAGACTCGGCGGGCGGGCCGCCGATCAGGGTCGAGATCACGTTGTTGTGCGCCACCAGCAGGCCTTTTTCTTCGTCCAGCGTGAAAGTACCCCCAAACCAGTTGACAAAACTCCGCCCGCCCAGCTGGTAGGTATTATCCGACTGCTTCTCAAAAATGAGGGTGGCCTTGTTTTCCAGCGACGAAGGCAACGGATTCTTCTCAAAGTTTTTTAGCACCCACTGCCCTTCCAGCGTTTGGAAGCTGGTGCGCATGGCCTGAATCCGCTCGGGGGACATGGCACTTGGGGTGGGTTCTTTGTCCTGGCAAGAGGAGAGGAAAAGTACCAATCCGGCCAGGGCCCATCCCCATGACTTTACCTTTCTCATAAGCAATGTAGGTTGGTTAGGATTATAAAAATAAATACGACGTACATGCATGTATTCGTATAGATTCCCAAGTACCTGAAAAGGTTGGAAAGGGTACTCTTTTTTTGGGAGCAAGAAGGTACTTTGGCTCGTAAGAGGCGCTGGCGGCGGATTTTTTTGTACAAGCTAAGGTACCTCTCAGAAAGGTACTTGACGCCGGTTAACGCTCGGCTTTGACAAATTTCAGCGCGATGCGGGTTAGGTTGGGGTAGTCGTAGGCGGTACTTTGAACCTTCATTTCAAACGAATCGTCGTACACATCGCCGGGCCGGATGGACCACGCGCCGGCCTGGGTGCTGTCGTCGGGGGCGGCAACCAGGATCTGGTCGGTCTGGGCGCTCCAGCGAAGTACCTTGGCTTCGGTCTCGCCTTTGTAGTAGCCCTCAAAAGTACCCTCGGGCCGGAAGTAGACCTTTTCCATGTAGCGGTTGAAGTTCACGCCCCCAAAGTGCTCGCGCGTTTTGCCGTCCTTGTAGCTCAGGGCGTCGTTGATGTACACTTCGCTGATCTGCCAGTGGTCGGGGGCGAGGAGCCGGGCCTGGGCGTCTTCGACGGTGCTGGCGGCGCGGCGGCAGGACGACAGCGCAAGGGTACTTAGGAGCAGGAGCGTGGCGTAGCGCATGGGTAGGGGGGATGGTGTACAGGACAAAGATAAGCTACGATTTATTTCTCAACGTAGCTTCTGAACTTTCTAATTCCAAAAACAGTATATTCACCGTCAATAAGCTAACCTCATTCACCAAGCCGGGCATGAATACGACGCGCCAAAAAATCACCCTTCCTGGTTTTTTATTCTTGCTACTCAGCCTGGCAGCCTGCCAAAGACCGGAAGTAGAACCTACCCCCGAAGAGGCCCTGGACCAAATGTACAGCTACGTGCAGGACCTTTACATCTGGTACGACCGCCTGCCCAGCGCCGCCGAGCTGGCACCGCGCTCCCTGGCTGACCCCAACGCGCTGGTGGCTAAGGTACGCACCTACAGCCCACTCACGACCTCTGGCGCCCACGTAGACCGCTGGAGCTACGTCACTACCACCCAAAACTACCAGAACCAGCAGCAGGGCAAGGTCACGGGGCGCTTTGGTTTTGGGTATAGCTACCTCACCGACACCCTCACCTACGTGCGCTTTGTGCTGCCCGGCTCGCCGCTCGACCTGGCCGGGGTAAAGCGCGGCTGGCGCATCTACTCGGTCAATGGCATAGCGGCTACGGTGGCCAACGCCCCGCGCGTCACGGCGGCGCTGGCCGAGAGCCAGGCGGTCGAGTTCCGCTTTGTGCGGCCCGATGGTACTTCCCAGACCAGCAGCCTCGCCCGCGCCGATTTCACCACCAGCCCCATCCTGACCTACCGGGTACTTGAGGTCAACGGCCGGAAGCTGGGGTACGTGGCCGTCAATGAATTTACCAATAAGCTCGAAACCGACATCCTGACGGTGTTTCAGGCCTTCAAAGACCAGGGCGGCATCAGTGACCTGGTGGTGGACCTACGCTACAACGGCGGCGGTACCATCAAGTCGGCTACGCAGCTGGCGAGTATCATAGCTCCGCCGAGCGCGCTGAACAAGAAATTTTTTGAGTACGTGTATAACGACAAAAATACCAAGCGTAACACCACCGTAAACCTCAGCCCCGTCAACGGCGGCGCTACGAGCTGGGGACTCAGCCGGGTATTTTTTATCACCACCGTTGGCACGGCTTCGGCCAGCGAAATGCTCATCAACGGCTTGCAGCCTTACCTCAAAACCATCACGGTAGGTACCCGTACCCACGGCAAGCCCGTCGGCATGGTGGGAGGTACCATCGGGCAGCACATCATTTTCCCGATTAGCTTCCGGACCGTCAACGCCAACGGGGATGGCGATTACTTTGAGGGAATTCCGGTGGACAAAGAGCAATTCGACGACCTCACGCACGACTTCGGCGACCCGCAGGAAGCCTGCCTGGCGGATGTGCTGAACTACCTGCGCACGGGTACTTTGCCCGCCCGCAAGAGCGCGCGGCTGGGGCAGTCTGCCGCCGTGGAACGAGCCAATCAGCAGCTGTACGAAGAACCCCGCCTGAAGGGTGCTCTGGACTTTTAGAAGGTGTTTGAGTTATTAATTTAATAGCGAAACGAAGGATTTTTGAGCGAAACGAGGTACTTTTTCGGCGCGTAGCTGGAAGCTACGCGCCGAAAAAGTACTAAAGTTGCAGCCAAAAAGCCAACGTTGCAGCTTAAAGAAACTAATTCAAACACCTTCTTAAATAAAATGGAAAACGACAAGCAATACTACATGCAGCGGGCCATCGATCTGTCGATGCGGGGCAGTGCCGAAGGAAAAGGGTACCCCTTTGGGGCCGTGGTGGTGCGCGACGGGCAGGTGGTGGGCGAGGGGTACAACCAGGTGTACCATAACCTGGACCCGACGGCCCACGCCGAGGTGGTGGCGATCCGGCAGGCGTGTACTACCCTGGGTACTTACGAGCTCGCGGGCTGCGAGCTGTACACGTCCTGCGAGCCCTGCCCCATGTGCCTGGGGGCAATTTATTGGGCCAAGATCGAGAAAATTTATTACGCCAACACCCGCCAGGACGCCGCCGCCATTGGCTTCGACGACGCCTTCATCTACGACGAGGTACCTTTGCCGCTTTCTGAACGCGCCATCCCCATGACCCAGATGAGCCGCCAGGAAGCGCTCGAGGCTTTTAAGCGCTGGGAGGTACGTTAAGTTATGGTTAAGGCGGTTTCGGCACGGGCCGAAATTCCGTACCTTCGCAGCGGCAACCGCGGGCCGGGGTAGTTTTGAGGTACCCAAAGGTACTTTTTAGTAAAATGAGGTACGGCCAAAGTACCCCTCGCGCGGCCATCAATTGTACGTCAACCCACAAAGCTTTATTTTTTGTAATGAAAAAAATCATTTGCCTTTTTTTGCTCGTGCCGTTTTTGATGGGCAAAGCCTGGGCCTGGGGCCAGACCGGCCACCGGGTGGTGGGGCTGGTCGCGCAGCATCACGCCAAAAAGAAAGTCCAGCGTAAAGTGAACCTCATCTTGCGCGGAAACTCCCTGGCCGAGGTCTCTAACTGGATGGACGACATCAAGTCCGACACGGCCTATAACCACACCCACGACTGGCACTGGGTGACCGTCCTGGAGGGAAGTACCTACGAGCAAATGCCGAAAAATCCGAACGGCGATCTGATCATGAAGATTGAGGAACTGGTAGCTGCGCTCAAAGCCGGAGGACTCACTCCCCAAAAAGAGGAAGAGTACCTCAAGTACCTCGTACACCTGGTGGGCGACCTCCACCAGCCGCTGCACGTAGGCAGCAAAGACGACCAGGGCGGCAACGCCGTGAAGGTACAGTGGTTTGGGCAGCCCTCCAACCTGCACCGCGTGTGGGACAGCGACATGATCGACGGCAAAAACCTCAGCTACTCCGACCTGGCGGGTTTTTTGGACGAGCCTACTCCAGCGGAAATCAAAACCTGGCAGGCCATGAGCGTGCGGGAATGGGCGGCGGTGTCGACGGGCCTCCAGCCGCAGGTGTACACCCTGCCAGCCAACGGCCGCCTGGGCTACAACTACTCTTACGACAATTTTCCCACCGTGGAGCGCTGCCTCATGCAGGCGGGGATTCACCTGGCCGGGCTGCTCAACGAGATCTACGGGTAGTTTTTTGAGGTAGTAACTATTTTTAGCGAAGGTACTCTTAGTCCTAAAGGTACCTTCGTGTTTTTTCAAAATATGAAGAACCTACCCCCAGGTACCCTGCGCCGATGGGCCAAGTACCTTCTTGTGCTGAGTGTATGGCCGGGCAGTGCCCTGGGGCAACGGATCGACA
Source organism: Rhabdobacter roseus (assembly GCF_014202275.1). Taxonomy (GTDB): domain Bacteria; phylum Bacteroidota; class Bacteroidia; order Cytophagales; family Spirosomataceae; genus Rhabdobacter; species Rhabdobacter roseus. The sequence goes on from NZ_JACHGF010000008.1 coordinate 40,775, forward strand.
ACCTGGCGGCTTTCCGCGATCCGGGTACCGACAGGTACCTGCGCCTGCACTACGACAACGACTATTTTACGGCCTCCGACTACTACTACACCCAGGGCTACCAGCTGGAGGCGGTGCACCCGGTGCTGAAGAAAAATCCCCTGACGAAGGTACTGGTGCGGCTGCCGGGTAGTGCCACGCGCTACGGCCTGGCGCTGGAGCACATCGGATTTACGCCTACGCATATTGACCGCCCGGAAGTACTTCGCGGCGACCGGCCCTTTGCGGCGGCTATTTTCATCAAATCGTTTACTGTCAGCACGGATACGGTGCAGCGCGTGCGGGTGTCGGCGGGGCTGAGCACGGGCGTGCTAGGACCGGTGGCTTTTGGCGAAGGCATGCAAAGTACCCTACACCGCTGGCTGGGCGGGGCCGAGCCCCTGGGCTGGAAGCACCAGATCCGGAACGACCTGGTGCTAAACTACGAGCTGAACTACGAGCGGGAGCTCTACTCCCTGGCCCGCTTCCTGACCCTGCATTCGCTCCTTCAGCTCCGGGCTGGTACCCTAAGTACCCGGGCGCAGGCGGGCTTTACGATGATGTTGGGGAAATTCAACGGACCTTTTGGAAACGCAAGCGTGATGCAGAAAAAGCCTTTCCAGCTCTATATCTACGGCCAGCCGTTGGTGAGCCTGGTGGGCCACGACGCCACGCTGCAAGGGGGACTTTTTAACCGAAAAAGCACCTACATCCTGAGCGCCGCCGACCTAACCCGAAGTACCTTGCAGTACAACCTGGGCGGGGTTTTTCAGTATAAAAAACTCCTGCTGGAGTACTACCTGACGCTGCTCAGCCGGGAGTTTGAAACGGGCCGGAACCACCGCTGGGGCGGAGTCCGGCTGGGCTTAGCCATGTAGGTACCTGCTGAAAGTACCCCCAACTACCCCTCCTCCCACTGCCGCCACACGACCCGCTGGTCCAGCCACTCGATGCCGAAGAACACCACCACCGAACTACCCATGAGCGCCAGGTAGGGCGTGAGTCCACCGAGGGCTACAAGTACCTGCGGGGCGAGCGCCAGCACCAAACCCAGGCCCGCCAGTACCAATAGGCCCAGGAGCAGCGCCAGCCCAATAGCCTGCCGCCGGTTCGATTTGGCTTCTTTGACTTCCAGCCGGTTTAGAACCGACTCCGCCAGCGTGGCGGGTACTTCAGCCGTTTCCAGCTGCGGGAGGGTAGTGAAAAGGAGCTGGTAAAAGCGCGCGTCTTCGTTTTCCGAGGCCAGTTTTTCAAAGGCCGCGCGGTCGGTTTCGTAGAGCTCCTGCAATGCCTGCTCGGTCCATTTCTTGTTCATGATCTTGCTTGGTTAGCTTCGGTGCGCTTGCCGTAGCGCTCAGTCAAGGCGTGGTTTTTTTGAAGTAACTCTTTTAGTAAATGCCGGGCCCGGTACAGGTAGTTTTTGACCGTACCCAGGGGCAGGCCACTCACCTCCGTCATTTCGTCGTAGCTTAGCTCTTCGAGGTGGTACATGGTCAGCAGCGTGCGGTAGTGCACCGGCAACTGCTCGATGGCCCGCTGAAGTACCTCCTTCGTTTCGCGGGCCTCCAGCTCTTCGGCGGGCGTGGCGGCCAGCTCCACGAAGCGTTCCTGGAAGTGCTCCTCGTCGGCATCGGCGGCCTGGGCCAGGATGTCCCGCTTGCGGAGCTTGCCCAGGGCCTCGTTGTAGGCGATGCGCGCGATCCAGGTCGAGAGCTGCGACTCAAACTTAAACGTAGGTAGTTTTTGGTACACTTTCAGGAAAACGTCCTGACAGATGTCTTCCGTATCCTGCTTGTTCTGCACAATTTTCCACACCACGCTGTACACCAGCCTTTCGTTGGCCCGGATGAGCCATTGGAAAGCGTGGCGGTCGCCGGCCAGTACCCGGCGTATGAGCGTCGCGTCGTCTACCATGTATGGGTTGTTTGGGGGTTAGATGTACCTACCCCCGCCAAGGTTGCACTTTTTTTAATAAAAGTAGGAAAAGGTACTTGGAAAGAGGCGCGTTGTAAACGCTTGGTGCGGGAATTCGCGTTGCAAACGCGAACTAACCTGCAAACGCGAACCAACCCTCACTACCTCAACCACCAAAAAAAAGAACCCAGCCGCTGAAGGCCGGGTTCAGAAAAGCGTACCTGGCGAGGTACTTTACTTCGTTTGCTGCTGCATGGCCCTTTGCAGGCCGGAGACGATGGCCTCCAGTTGCTCCAGGCGCTCCGTTGTTTTCTCCAGCTCGGTATTTTTCTTTTCCAGCTCCAGGACGTAGAGCGTCAACTCCTCGATCTTTTCCATCTGCTTGGCTAGCATCCCCGACACGTCCACGCCCTGCTGGGCCAGGACCTGCGCCGAAGGAACGCCCGGCAGGTGCCGGTGCTGACGCAGGTAGCTTTCTACCTCGGCCAGGGGGCGCAGGCGGTAGCCCGGTTCAAAGACGCGGTCGGCCCACTCGTCGGCGGAGGTCAGCCGCACCACGGGCCGCTCCAGGCGGGCGTTGAGCCCGGCCAGTACCTGGCTTTGCTGCCCCAGCTGGCTTTGTTGCTCCTGCACGGCTTTCACCAGCGGCACCACAAACTCGCCGTAGCGCAGGCTGTAGGGCGTGCGCTCGTTGGCCGGGGCCACCACGCCGCTGAAGTCGTAACCCACCGACCGAGCGGCGGCCTCTACCTCCTGGGCCAAAAAGCCCGAGTAAGCAATGCGCTGCTGGCTGGCAATGCCCGAGCGGGCGATCGAGTCGGCGAAGAGGGTGTCGGCGGCGGAGCCGTGGATGAAGCGGTTGAGGTGGTCGATGTCCCAGTGGTAGGTGACGGGACGTAGCTTGAGGATGAAGTCTAGACCCGCGACGTTTTCCTGTACCTGCCGTTTGAAGCGCTGGTCGGAGAAATTGGACCAACCCACCTGCCCGCCGATCTGGGTGACGAATGAGTTGCCTAGGCGTATCTGGTTACTAGTGGTAGTGGTGGTATTAAAACCTAGTGTTGTGGTATTGGAAAAATCATAGCCAGTAGTTCCCGCTTGATTGCCTAAGGCCGTATTATTATACCCCATGCTATTATTTATAAGAGCTCGGGAGCCAATAGCAATGTTACCTGATCCTTGAGTATTATTAAAAAGGGCGTGTAGACCAACAGCAATATTACCAAGTCCCCCTGTGTTATTGAATAATGATTCCCATCCAATCGCTACATTATAACAGCCTATTACATTTGAATAAAGAGACCTTTTTCCTAATGCAGTGTTTTGATATCCTGTCGTGTTGCTATAGAGTGCTTTTGAACCCACGGCTGTGTTATCTACCGCTTGCCAACTTTCGGTAGCTTCAGATCCATTAAAAAAGAGAGCGCTATCGCCAATGGCTACCAGATTGTGTCGGGAGGCGTTATGGTATAAGGCACTTGCGCCAATAGCCACATTACTGTGGCCCGTTGTATTAGTGCGCAATGCTTGGGCTCCTATTGCGGTATTGTTATGTCCCGTAAAATTACTATAGAGTGCTTGCGCCCCAATAGCCGCATTTAAGTCTCCAGTTGTATTTAGGCCAAGAGTGCTTATTCCAATGGCTGTATTGCCATATCCTGTAGTGTTAGCATATAATGAAGAGTAACCAAATGCAGTATTAAAAAATCCTGTTGTGTTATTAAAGAGAGCAGTATAACCCATAGCTGAATTACTGTACCCAACTGTATTTTTAAACAGGCTCAAATTGCCAAAACTGCTGTTATTAATTCCTGTATTAAATGTTCCTGTATTGTATCCTAAAAATAAGCTTCCATAATCGTTAGCAGGAATTATCCCCGCGCGTTGCCCATTCACCCTAAAGACGAGTGGTTTTTCGTCGGTAGTACCGATGAAGTTGGTGGCGGGGTCCGTACCAGCGTTGCCCGTCAGGCTCCAGCCCGAGGATAAGCTTCCGCTTACCAAACGTACCCACTGGCTGCCGCTCCAGTAGTAGTAGCCGGGCATTACTTCGTAGGGAGCAGTACCCGTGGTGGCGGTGTTGTAGACCAGTAGCGAAGTGGCAGGGCTAGTAATGGGTCCGGCAGCGTTGGTGGCGGTGAGCGCTACGCGCGGAATGAGCAGCCCCAGGTTAGGTGCGGCGACATCCAGGGCCGCCGATGGGTGGGGTGCCGCGCCGTTGCTGTTGATACCCAGGCTTTGGCCAAGGGCGGAGGGAACGGTGCGGATAAGCAATAACAAGAGCAGGCAGCGTGAAACACGGCCGAGCGATAGAGGTAGGTACATAAATGGGTGGTTTGATGGGTAAAAGAAGATAATTTGGATGAAAAGTAGCCATAAATATACAAGGAGCTACGAAGATTTTTTTAGCCCTGCGAAAAAAATCTTCGGCCCAACCTGCAACCTTTTTTCAGGGGCTTTCATCCAACGGGCAAGTAAACCAATTTCACCAAAACCAAACCAACGTAAAGCCATGAGTGATCTAACCGGCATCCTTGTTCCCATCGGTACCCTAGCCATCATATTCTGGGGGATTCACGCCATCATCAGTACCCTGAAAGAAGCCAAAATCCGGAGTCGGCTCATCGAGCTGGGCCACCTGGAGACGGAGAAACAGTGGATTCTGGAGAAAAGACAGCAAGCCAACGATACCTACGCCAACCTGAAGTACGGGATCATTTTGCTGTGCCTGGGCGCGGGCTTCGTGCTGATTCAGGACCTGGACATGTACCACAATTCGTCCCTCATTTTCGGGATCATCGCCCTGCTGGCGGGGGTGGGTTTCCTGCTGTACTTTGCGCTGATGAAGTACTTTTTCAAAAAAGCCGACTAATCTTTGGGCCGGGAGGTAGTTAAAAAGAGGGTGGGTAGATACTTTAAGAGGGGTACCTTTACATTAACTACCTTTTGATTGCATGAGAATAGCTACTCGATTGTTTCTGGCCTGGCTGAGCGTGGGCCTGCTGATGGGCTCGCCGCTGCTGGCCCAAAAAAAAGCCCAAAAGCCCGAATGGGAACGGATTTTTAACGGCAAAGATCTCAGCGGCTGGGACATCAAGATCGCGGGTGAGCCGCTGAACGCCAACTACAAAAATACTTTTCGGGTAGAAGACGGCATCCTGAAGATCGAGTACGACCAGTACCAAACCTTCGACGAAAAGTTCGGACACATCTACTACCACAAGCCGTATTCGCACTACATCCTGCGGTTTGAGTACCGTTTTGTGGGCGACCAAACGCCGGGTGGGGCTTCGTGGAATGTCCGTAACAGCGGCGTGATGTTTCACTCGCAGTCGGCCGCGAGCCTGGGTATGAACCAGACGTTCCCGGTGTCGCTGGAGTTTCAGACCCTGGGTGGGCTCAACGCCGGGACGCGCCATACCGGCAACCTCTGCACGCCCGGCACACAGGTATATATCGACAACAAGCTCAATGACAACCACTGCATCGACTCCCGCTCCCAGACCTACCACGGCGACCAGTGGGTACAGGCCGAGATCGTGGTGCGGGGCGACTCCATCATTCACCACCTCATCGGGGGCGACACGGTACTTACCTACACCCGGCCGCTGGTGGGCGGCGGTTTCGTGAGCAGAAATCACAACTGGAAGGAGGGGGGATTTGACGAAGCCCACGCCGCCGCCTGGGACAAGCTGGCGGGTACGCCGCTCAAGGAGGGGTACATTGCGCTCCAGGCCGAGAGCCACCCCATCCACTTCCGAAACGTAGAAGTATTGAACCTCAAGGGTTGCATGGACCCCAAGGCCACCAACTACCGCGCTCACTACCAGCAGGCCGATAACAGCCTCTGCGAGTACGGCAAAAAGAAGAAGTAAAGTACCTTAGTATTCTGATTTTAAAGTACCTTATGAGCAAAGTACCTGGCCGCGCGCCGGGTACTTTTTTTGTGGCTAAACTACCCCTTCATGAACCGGATCAGCAGGATCTCGATCAGGAGGAAGGCCAGGGCGGCGTACAGGAAGTACTTCCAGAGGCTGGTACCTACGTTTTGCTGCTCAAACTCCCGGGCAAAGGCCGCGTCGTCGATCTTGTCAAAGACCTGCACGTTTTTCCGGCCCGAGAAGATCGCCCGCAGTTCGTCGGGCGTGTAGTAGTCGAGCTGCGACTCGCTGTTGTCGTGGTTGAGGGCCAGGAGTTGCTCCACGTTGCCGTCATTTACAAGTTCGTAGTACCCGGCGTCGACGGTTTGGTCTTCGCTGAGCTGGCTGCTGGTGGGTAGTTCGAGCAGGAGCTGGTTGCCGTTGAGCCGCTGCACGGGGATAATCTCCGTCTTATCGCGGCGTAGCTTATACACGGCGTTGGGCGCGGGGTTGGTTATGGTGAGGGCCAGGGTACTTTCGTCGAACGAGTAAGCCGTGCGCTGCGCCCGCACGCTCATGGCGGCGATCTTGTACATGACGGGCACGAAGAGTGCGTGCTGGGCCATGTTGCCGTAGGTACCTTCCAGCGGCGCGCCGAAGAGGTACAGCTTGCCCAGCCCGGCCGACGACTGCGTCAGGTACGGCTGCCCGCTGCGGAGCGTCAATAGGGTGCTTCCTGCGCCGCTCCACTGCCATACGGGGGCCGCCGAAGGTAAGCTCAGGTTGGTTTCCTGCCGGACGGATTCTTCAAACACATCGCTGAAAAAGGGATTGGCGCGGTCGGGCGCGCTGAGGGGAATGGCCGCGGGGGTACCTTCGCCCTTGGTGATGATGCCGCGAATACCCAAACTACCCAGAAAACCATTGTAAGCCGCCGCGTCGGGCGTGCCGGGCGGGATGACGATCAGGCTGCCGCCCTTCCGCACGAACTCCTCCAGGGTACTTCGCAGCGAGCCCGACGGCTGCACCAGGCCTTCCAGTACCACCAAGTCGGCGGAGCTGAGCAGGCCCACGTCGGCGTTCTGAGCGTTGAAGCTCTGCGTACGAAAGAGGCTGTCGTTCTGGAAAACGTTTTCGATGTAGTTGGCACCGGTTTTCTGACCGTAGAGGTGCATGATCCGGATCACGGGCGAGGCGTTCAGGACAAAGAAGTGGTCGTTGTCGAAGGTGACGGGGAAGTCGTCGAAGGTGATGCGGCCCGTCTTGTAGCCGCGGCCTTTCAGGCTGAAGTTAAACTTGGCCGTAGCCGCGCCGTTGGCGGGTACCGTCACGGAGGCCGTCGATACCTGGGCGTTGTCGAGGTAGAGCTTCACCACCAGATCTTTGGCCGCCTCGGTCCCCGAGTTACTCACTTTCACAAACAGAATGTTGTTCTGTAGCTCCCGGATAAAGGGCGTATTGAGCCAAACGGAATCCACGTAAACGTTCTTCTCGGGCGCGGCCTGCACCGGCACCAGAAAGAGCCGGTCGGTGGAGTCGAGCTCCAGGGCCGACAGATCGCCGGAGGTACTTTTCTGAAAATCCGAAAACCAGAACAGCTGGTTGGGCGCGGCCGTGCGGTAGCGGTCCATGAGGTTTTGCTGGCGGCGATACACCTGCTCGAAGCTGCGGGGCGTGTGCGAGAGGCCAATGGTGGTGAGGCGGTCGCGAATTTTATCAGACGGGTGCAGCGCTTGCTCCGCCGCCGAGAAATCGTTGGTAACCAGCTGCAGCGAGGTCGCGTTGCGGAAGATCCCCATCAGGTCGCTGAGCCGTCCGGTGGCGATGTCGAGGTACCTTTTGTTGTTTTGCTCGTTTTGCATGCTGTACGAGTTGTCCAGGTACAGGCTCGTGACGCCCCGGCGGTCGATGCCGCTCTCGCTTTGGCTGGGCAAAAAGGGCTGCGCAAAGGCCAGCGCCAGGCAGGCAATGGCCAGCACCCGCGCCGCCAGTACCAGCCAATGCTTGATCTGGCGGAAGGAGCTCGTTTGGGTATCGACGGCTTTGAGAAAAGCGACGTTGGTAAAATAAACCCGCTTGGTACGGCGGAAATTGAAGAAATGTATGGCAATGGGGATCGAAACGGCCAGAAGCCCCCACAAAAAAGATGGAAAAAGAAAACTCATTATGAGGTAGTTGGGTTTGGATAATAGACCATCTTCGTCTCCGAAAACCGCCAGGTCTTAGTCTTTAACGGGAATTTATTTCACAAATTACACCAAAAACGCTTAGAAGGTGTTTGAGTTATTAATTTAATAGCGAAACGAGGTACTTTTTTGGACGGGGGGCGCCCTTGACCGTAGCTGGAAGCTACAAGATGAAAAAGTAACGAATCGGACCGCCGAGCGGTTGCAGCCGAAAAGACAACGTTGCAGCTCAAAGAAACGAACGCAAACACCTTCTTAACTGCTTTTATTTCGGAAGGGTTTCTGCGAAGTCGGCGGCTTTTTCCTAACTTTGTGTTCACTTTTTCGAAAAAGCCGGGAGGGGATCACCTACCAGCGGGCTTTGTGAAGTACGGACGACGAGAATCCAGTTGTAATTTAATAATTTATAGTATTTAGTATGGCCAAAGTTTCGGTTAATAAACACCAACCCGTGTACCAAATGCCGTCCAATCCGGCGGCGGTTCGCACCAAAAAGTACGCGCTCGGCACCAAAAAGTACATCAGCCTGGCGATGCGGCACTTCCTGAAGTCGCAGCTCAAGTGGGGGCTGATCCCCCTGGCGCTCATCCTGATCAACGCCATCGTGAGCCTGACGGGCCTGTATCCCAACATCTGGATCTACGTTACGATCCTGGTCGGGGTGGTACTTTACCTGCTGTTTTGGGTCATCCAATTCACGGGCATCACGCAGCTGGAGCAGTACAAGCCCATGTTCGAGAAGTTTATGTACGAGATCGACAACCGCCAGATCCTCATGAAGATGAACCAGAAGGAAGGCGGCGTGATGAAGTGGGAGCAAATCAAGGAAGCCTACAAAGACAAGGAAGCCTACGTGCTGGTGATCTCGCGCGGACAGTTTATCTACCTGCCGTACAACATCTTCAACTCCGAGCACGACATGAAGGTCTTTGACCGCATCCTGAAACAAAAGGAGCTGATCAAAGCCTAAGTACAAAGTACCTGCCAGGTACCTTGAAAAAAGAAGCAAGCAGAAGCCCGGCCCGTGCCGGGCTTTTGGCATTTGGTGCTCTGGGGTAAAAAATCTATTTTCGTAGCCTTATTTCAAATCGTTGTTTAGCCAATCATTCCTCAAAAATCTGTGAAAAGAATAACCTTGTTGCTCCTGCTGGTTGCGACCGCCGCTTTAGCCCAGACCCAGAAACCCGTCACCCTGGACGAAATCTACGGCGCGCGCGCGGGTACCTTTACCGCCGCCACCGTACAGGGCGTGAACTGGATGAAGCAAGGCGGCTTTTATAGCTCGCTGGGGCCGGGTCGGGTGGTGAAGTACAGCATTGCGACGGGCGAGGCCGTGGAGGTACTTTTCGACCAGCGCACCGTGAGCGTGGAAGGTAACTCCCAAAAGATCGAGATCGACGACTACCAGCTCAGCGCCGACGAACGGAAGCTGCTCCTGACCACCGACGAGGAGCCCATCTACCGCCACTCGACCAAGGCCGAGTACTTCGTGTATGACCTCGCTACCCAGAAACTGACGCGCCTCTCGACCCAGGGCAAGCAGCAGTACGCGACCTTCTCGCCCGATGGCCGCCGGGTGGCTTTCGTGCGCGACAATAACCTCTTCGTGACGGACCTCACTACCCGCCAGGAAAGGGCCATCACCACCGACGGCAAGTTCAACGAGGTGATCTACGGCGGGGCCGACTGGGTCTATGAGGAAGAATTTAGCTTTGCGAAGGCCTTTGAATGGAGCCCCGACGGCCGCAAGATTGCCTTCTACCGCTTCGACGAGCGCGCCGTACCCGAGTACAACATGCAGGTGTGGGGTGCGCAGTATCCCATCGACTACCGCTTCAAGTACCCCAAAGCCGGTGATCCCAACTCCACGCTCCAGATCCTGGTACACGACCTGGAGCAGCAGAAAACCACGCCGATGGATATTGGCACCGAAACGGATATGTACATACCCCGCATCAACTGGACCCGCGACCCCAACCTGCTGTCGATCCGGCGGATGAACCGCCTGCAAAACCGCCTGGACCTGCTGCACGCCGACGCCACTACGGGTACTTCGCGGGTAGTCCTGACCGAAGAAAGCGATACCTACGTGGACCTGGAATTTACCGACGACCTCAAGTACCTCGCCAACGGCACGCAGTTTATCCACTCCAGCGAGCGCAGCGGCTACAAGCACCTGTACCTCTACGATATGAACGGCCAGCTGCTTCGCCAGCTCACGACGGGCGGCTGGGAGGTCTCTGAGTTTTTGGGCGTCGACGAAACTACCAATACCCTTTACTTCACGTCTACCGAAGTGTCGCCGCTGGAGCGCCACCTCTACCGGCTCAGCATCGCGGTACCCAAACGTACCCCGCGCAACTACAAGGCCCCGCAGCCCGTGCGCCTCACCGAAAAGCGCGGCATGAACAGCATCAACCTCAGCCCCGACTTCCGGTACTACCTCGAATACAACAGCTCCGCCGACAGCCCCTTGCAGGTGACGCTGCGTCAGGCTCCCACGGGTGAGGTGGTGCGGGTACTTGAAACCAACGCCCGCCTCCAAAGTACCCTGGCCGAGTACCGGATCGTGAAGCCGGAATTCTTTCAGTTTACGACCACCCAGGGTACTTCGCTCAACGGCTGGATGCTGAAACCTGCCAACTTTGATCCCGCCAAAAAGTACCCCGTGCTGATGTTCGTGTACGGCGGGCCGGGCTCCCAAACCGTCACCGACGGCTGGGGTAGTCGGGATTTTTATTGGTACCAAACGCTGGTCGACAAGGGGTACCTGGTGGTGTCGGTCGATAACCGCGGTACGGGCGCGCGCGGCAAGGCCTTTCGGGCGGCTACCTACGCGCAGCTGGGCAAGCTGGAAACCGAAGACCAGATCGAGGGCGCGAAGTACCTGGGTACGTTGCCCTACGTGGATAAAAGCCGCATCGGGATCTGGGGCTGGAGCTACGGCGGCTACATGACTTCCCTCTGCATGACCCTCGGCGCCGACTACTTCAAGGCGGGTATCGCGGTGGCGCCCGTCACAACCTGGCGCTACTACGACACCATTTACACCGAAAGGTACCTCAAGCGCCCGCAGGACAACGCCGCGGGCTACGACGAAAACTCGCCCATCAACCACGCCGAAAAGCTGAAAGGGAAGTTTTTGCTCATCCACGGCACGGGCGACGACAACGTGCATTTCCAGAATTCGGTGGATTTTGTGGAAGCGCTCATTGGGGCCAACCGCGAGTTTGAGACCTTTTATTACCCCAACCGCAACCACAGTATCTACGGCGGCAACACGCGCTACCACCTCTACCGGAAGATGACGAAGTTTGTGGAGGAGAATTTGTAAGGAATTCGGGCATACTTTTTTAGAAGTGAGGTTGAAATAAAACGACCGATTTTTCAACCTCACTTCACATGCCACTACTGGGTTCTATTATAAAAAAGGGCATCGACCTGGGTCATACCCTGACGTCCGTCGACTCACCCGCCGAAGCACAACACAAGGTACTTAAGCAGCTACTCAAAAAAGCTAAAGATACCGCCTTTGGCCAACACTACGGATTCGAAGAAATCCTGGATAGTGAGGACATCGCCGGGGAATTTGCGCGCCGTGTACCGCCCCACGACTACGACAAGATCGCCTCCGAGTGGTGGCACCGCACGCTGGATGGCGAAGAAGACATCACCTGGCCCGGCAAGCCTGAGTACTTTGCCGTAAGCTCCGGCACGACCAGCAACAGCAAGCACATTCCCGTCACCGACGAGATGATCGCCAGCATCCGGAACGCCGGGATTCGGCAGGTACTGGCCCTGGCGGAGTTTGACCTGCCGCCCGAATTCTTCGAAAAAGAAATTTTGATGCTGGGCTCCAGTACCGATTTGCAGGAAAAAAACGGGCACCTGGAAGGCGAGATCAGCGGCATCAGCGCCAGCAACATTCCGTTCTGGTTCGATATTTACTACAAACCGGGGAAAGAAATCGCCTCCATCAACGACTGGGACGCGCGCATCGAGCGCATTGCGCAGGAAGCGCCCCACTGGGACGTAGGTAGTTTGTCGGGGATTCCGTCCTGGATCGAGCTCATGCTCCGGCGTGTGATCGACTACCACCAGCTCAAAACCATTCACGACATCTGGCCCAACCTCTCGGTGTATACCTCGGGGGGCGTGGCCATTGAGCCCTACAAAAAAAGCCTGGAGAAGCTCTTGGCCCGACCAATTATCTACATCGACACCTACCTGGCTTCGGAAGGTTTCCTGGCGTTTCAGGGGCGGCCCGGTACCCAGGCCATGCAGCTGGTGCTCGACAACGGCATCTACTTCGAGTTTGTGCCCTTTGAGGAAAAAAACATGCAGGACGACGGTACCGTCCGGCCCGATGCCGAGGTGCTTACGCTGGACCAGGTAACCGAGGGCCAGGAGTACGTGCTGCTGATTTCCACCGTAACGGGTGCCTGGCGCTACATGATCGGCGACACGATTCAGTTTACGGACAAAGCCCGCTCCGAAATCGAAATCACGGGCCGGACCAAGTTTTACCTCAACGTGGTAGGTTCGCAGCTGTCGGTGAATAAAATGGAAGACGGACTGAAGCAGGTCAGCGAGCACTTCGACGTGGCCATCAAGGAGTTTACGGTAGCGGCGGTGCGCCGCGAAAGCGACGGCGAGTACATCCACCACTGGTACCTGGGCTGCGACGACCCGCTGGACGACGCGCGCGTGGCGGAGGTACTTGACCAGGCCCTGTGCGACAACAACAAAAACTACAAGGTAGCCCGCAGCAAAGCGCTCAAAGGCGTGGTGACGACCGTAGTGCCTTGCCAGGTATTTGTGGATTGGAACGAGGCCACCAAGCACAAAGGCGGCCAGGTAAAAATGCCCCGCGTCATGAAGGAAGAGGCTTTCCGGGAGTGGGAGGCCTTTGTACAGAACAAAAAAAACACAGTGACCGTGTGAACAACGAAGTAAACAATTTCCCTACGTACTGGGCCAAAAGGTACCTTGAGCCAGTACGTAGGGATTTTTGTATACTGTCACGGAGCGGCTTTTGAACGAGCCAAGAGTCTAATAACCAACTGCAGCGCCGGGTCTTGATGAATGGGCGTAGGAGCAACCCCGAGGTGGTAGTCGGGAAGAATGCCCGCCCGGAAGTCGGACCGAGGGTCCAGGATTAATCGATAAGCCGGAAACCTGATTTCTGCTTTGGATTTCGGGAGGGTAAGCATCGGAAAACTACCCCCGTTATTGCCGTTGTAGCCGCCGCTGGCCTGCTGGCCGATAAACCTGGCCTGCGTGTGTTGCTTTAACCAGGAAGTAACCATGGTAGAGGCCGAAGCCGTGAAACCATCCGTGAGCACGAACAGCTCTCCCCGGTACGGATTTCGGTCGGGCTTGTACCGGTAGGTGAAAGTACGTCCGAGGGGCGTCCTTTTGCTTCTGTAAAAATCACCCAGGTTGTATTTGATTTTGGAAAGCCCCAGATACAATTTCCCCCGACCGTTGAGGTACCTGGCGGGAGTAAGCCTGGGTTGTAGAATGGCGTACGAAAAAGAGGTACCTACGAGCTGTTGAGTAAGTACGATCGCCGCTTTCCGGTTGCCGCCCAGATTCCCGCGCAGATCCAGCACCAGGTACTTGAGCGGCTTCTCGCGAATGCTACTAAAGACAGACCTGAAAAAAGCAGCGTCTGCTTTCCCGAAGGTACTTACCCTAAGTACTCCCAGTGTATCAAGTACCGAAAAAGTGTTATCGTCCCTAGCCAGTATTATTTCATAAGTACCTTTAGGCCGTAGCACCGGGACGACTTTCTCGGCGGCTGGGTGGGTGGAGGTACGGCTATTGAACTGAAGCTCGTACTGGGTAGGGTAGTCCAGGTAAGTGGCGATGAGCGAAGAAGCAAAGCGATTGAAGTACTCAAGGGCAAAGGCCTGGGTACCCCCGTCGCTTGCCCGGAGCTTGAGCAGGTCCGTCAGGAGCCGTTCGGCCCGCACGCCATTGATCGCCACGACCTCCTCGTGCCGGATCGTGTCCCCCGCCAAGCTTTGCAGGTACAGTTTGCCCTGATCAGCTACCAGCGGAAACGGAACGTAGCGGGCGGGCCGGGGGCGGTTGGCCCAGGGATTGTTGAGGGAGGTGTGCACGCAACCCACTTTTTGCAAGGCTTCCCCTAGCAGGAGCAGGTACTGAAAAGCCGTGAGGCTGTCCTGGGGCAAGGCCTCCGTTTGGGCCACCAAAGTACCCAGGTCGGTGGTTTGGGCGGGTTGAAAATTGGTTGGGTGTCCATGAAGTATGGCTTGGTTGAGGTACTTTAGGTCGGTGAGTACATCCGCCTTGGAGAGGGCTTGGCCATAGAGCGCCGCGGGCAGGAGGGTACTAAGCAGGAGTAGAATGGATTTTAGCATGGGTAGCGTTATAAGCTACGGATAAATTATGTGTAGAAGAAATCTAGTTTTTAGAGGCTTTGTCAAGCCATTTTTCCTGATCATAAAAAAGCTGCCCGACGCGCTCGATGTGCGCCAGCAGGTCCGGATTGCTGATTTGGCGTTTTAGGGACAAATCTATCTTGTAGGGCAGGAGCAAATCGTCCAGTTCGTTTTCGAGCCGCATCAGTTCACCAAAGCTTAGGCCGTTATCGACAATCGTGAGGTCGATGTCGGAGCCGGGCCGGTAGTTTCCTTTGGCGCGCGAGCCGTACACCACCACTCGCTCGATGGCCGGGTAATGGGCAAAGCACTGGTTGATGGCGTCGATGTGGGCCGGTTTGAGTCCAAACATGGGTACTACGGCTCTAGCAGAGCGTTCATTTTGGTTCGAAAGTCCAAAAATAATACAAACTACCTCCCGTTTCCCTTTAATGCGTAGGTTTCTCGGGCGAAGGAGCCGACGCGTGGTAGTCGTTTCGGATCAGCTCGGCGTACTGGTCGAGCAGCTCCAGGATACGCTCGCGCTGGGTGGAGCGCAGCACGCAGCCGACGTGGTACTCTTCGTTCATGCGCCAAACTACCTCAGGTGCGTTAAAGGGCGCGGGGTCGGGCCACTGCTGGCGGGCCAGTGAGATGATGATCCCCGAGTACTCCTGCCGGATGGGGGGTAGTTTGTAGGTTTCGCCGCGGGCCACGGCGGTTTCCAGGCGGGCCCATTCGCGCCAGAGATTCAAGCCCGACGCCGCCTCGACCATGTCAGACAGGTGCGCACCGCCCACGCGCGAGGAGGTCTCCAGGAAGTAGTACTGGCCGTCTTCCTGGCTTTTGATTACTTCCGTGTGCGAGGCGCTGTGCTGCATCCCGAAGGCCTTCAGCACATCCACGGTGAGGGTTTCAAGCGCACGCGACTCGGCCGTGTCGAAGGGTACCGTCACCGACCGGAAGATCCCCCCGCCGTGGGCTACGTCAAAGGGCGGAGCAATGTACTGGCTCGACCAGGTGAAGATCACGCGGCCGTCCAGCGAGAGGGAGTCGACGTGGTACACGTGGCCGGGCTTGTACTGCTCCACCAGGTACTCGTGGCGTTTGTCACCCAAGCTATGAATGGCCTCCCAAAGCTCCTCGGCCGTGTGGAGCTTTTTGATGCCCGTGGCCGAGGCTTCCGAGCGCGGCTTGATCATCCAGGGGCCGGGCTTTTCGTGGATGAAGCGATTGATGGCGTCGTCGTTGAAGAGCGCCGAAAAGGCCGGTACTTTGATGCCCGCTTCGGTGGCCTTGGCGCGCATGGCCAGCTTGTCGCGGAAGTAGCGGGCGGTGGTTTGGCCCATGCCGGGTATGCGGAAGTGCTCCCGCAGCAGGGCAGCTTTCTCAACGTCGAAGTCGTCCAGCGCCACCAGCCGATCCACCGGGCGGCTGCGCATGGCGTAGGCCAGGCCCACGATCAGGTCTTTGAGGTTGTATTCGCCGTTGCTATCTTCTTCCACGAAAAAAAACTCGTCGATGTGCTCCCGTACCCAGGGCTTGCCTTCGAGCTTTTTGGCGGTGAGTAGGTACACCGTATTACCGGCTTCTTTACAGGCACGCATGAAATCATTGCCTTTGAAAAAAGTAGATACGCAGAGGAACGTCAGCGGCTGAGCCATCGGGTAGTTGCGGGTTGGTACGGTGTGTGATTTACGAAAAATTGGGCATTTAATCCAGCCCCAAAGCCCAAGTACCCTATAAATTTTCTAAAAAATCGGTCAATAACCGTACGCCAAAGGCCGTTCCGGCGCGGTTGGGGGTAAATTCGGTGTCGCCGAAGGCCACGCCCGCGATGTCCAGGTGCGCCCAAGTGGGGTGCTCGTTGGTAAATACCTCCAAAAACTTAGCGGCCACAATGGCCCCGGCCAGCGGCTTGCCGTGGTAGTTGCGTACGTCGGCGATGTCGGAGGCGATTTCCTCCTTGTAGTCGTCCCAGAGGGGGAGTGGCCAGAGTTTTTCGCCGGTACGCTCGGCGGCTTGCCGGAGCTGCGCGGCCAAGTCGTCGTTGGCCGTAAAAAGCCCCGCGGCAGCGTAGCCGAGGGTTTGCACCACGCTGCCCGTCAGCGTGGCCAGGTCAATGAGTACGTCGGGTTGGTAGGTTTGGGCACCGTAGCTGAGGCCGTCGGCCAGGATGAGCCGCCCTTCGGCGTCGGTGTCGATCACCTCGATGGTCTTCCCGGCGTAGGAGTCGATCACGTCGCCCGGTTTGGTACTGTCGCCGTCCACGCAGTTTTCGGTGGCTGGAATCACCCCTACCACCCGCACGGGGAGTTGCAGGCGCGCGGCCAGCTCCACGGTACCCAGCACGGCCGCTGCGCCGCCCATGTCGCTCTTCATGAGGTGCATGTTGGCGGAGGGTTTAATGGAAATCCCGCCCGTATCGAAGGTGACGCCCTTGCCCACCAGCACCACGGTTTTCTGGTAGCTTTCGGGCGTGTGTTCGGTCAGGATCATGACGGGCGGCTCGGCGCTACCCCGACTCACCGACAGCAACGCGTGCATTCCCATGGCTTTTAAGGCGGCCTGGTCCAGTACCGTGACGCGGTACTTGTGCTGCCGGCCCGACTCCAGCGCCCACTCCGCCAGCACGCGCGGCGGCTTTTTGTTGCCCGGCGCATTCATCAGATCCATCACCCGCGCCTGTACCTCGGCCGTGTGCCGGGCTTTGTCTACGGCCCGCTGCCCTTCCGGAAGTACCTCGCTGGTCCAGACGAACAGCTCGCCCCGCTCCCCGAAAAAGGTACTTACGGGCTTGGGGTCCGACTTATAAAGTTGTACATTATAGCCGCCCAGCAAAATGCCATTCAAGGCCGCGCCGAGTTGCTCGGCGCTGAGCGCGCGGGCGTCGAGTGTGAGGCGGCTGGGCCAGCGGTCTTTGCGCTTATGAAACAGCAGCCGAAGTACCTTGAGGTAGGTTATAGTCGAAGGTACCTTGCCCAGGCCGAGCCAAAGCTCCTGCTCGCCGGGCCACCATAGTTCGTTTTTTTCGGCTTTAAAAAAAGGTTGATCGCCGGGCTCCTGGCCGCTTGTAAAAAGGCGAATGACGAGCGACGACGTGGGTTTTTCCAGAACTAGGGAAATATTCATAAGCTGGGGGTACTTTGGCTAGATAATGGTGAAAGTAGGGAATATTTTTCATTCTTCCTGCCATAGGGTTGTCAGCTAAATGGTGCTTTTTTACGAAAACAATCTTAAAATATATTTAGAATGAATAAGTTAGATTTAACCAAATACTATAAAAGTTACTACACCGCCAAGCCTATCCCCGAGCTGGTGGAGGTAGAACCCGCGCGGTTTTTGTCGATTTTGGGTGAGGGAGACCCGTCCGAACCGGCTTTTGCCGAACACATTCAGGCTTTGTACAGCACGGCTTATACCCTGAAATTTGCGTTAAAAGCCCAGGGCCAGGATTTTGGGGTACCCAAGCTGGAAGGCCAGTGGTGGTTTGACGAAGAAAAGTACCTTGAAGTTTCAGGGCAGCAAGTACCCCTACGCGTAAGTCGGAGCGACTGGAAGTACCGGCTTTTGATCCGGATGCCCGACTTCGTGACGGCCGAAGACCTGGAAGCGGCCCGACGGGTAGTACTTGCCAAAAAGAAAGTACCCCTGGCCGAGGCCGTTACGCTGCACGAAATGGCCGAAGGTACTTGTATCCAAATGCTGCACCTGGGCCCCTTTGCCACCGAGCCCGAGAGCTTGCAGCAGATACTTCGCTTCGCCCAGGAACACCGGCTCGCCAAGAACGGCCCGCACCACGAAATTTACCTGTCGGATTTTACCAAAACGCCCCCCGAAAAACTAAAAACGATTTTGCGGGAGCCCGTGAAAGTACCCACAAGCTGATTGGAAGAATTCGTAAGGTACCTTGGTAGAACGACAAAGTACCTCAAATGAAAGTACCTCAAACCGCTTCTACTTCTCCGCAATTCCGAAGGATCTTTCGGGGGCTTTGCTGTCTTGCTGCGCAAACTGCGGCGGCGTTAGCGTGGTAAAGGTCCGGAAGTCCCGCACCAGGTGCTGGTAGTCATGGTAGCCAGTCTCCAGCGCGATACTCAGCCAATCTTTCCGGGGCTGGGCATTGTTGTATTTCACGGCCTGGTCAAAGCGAATGATGCGGTCGAAAAGCTTGGGGCTGACGCCCAGCCGCTCGACGCTCTGACGGTAAAACTGCTTGGGACTCAGGCAGGCCTCTTTGGCGAGCCAGTCTACCGAGCGCAGGAGAGGAGAAGTACCCTGGGGCGCATGCAGCATCCAATGGCTCACTTTGTCGATGGGTAACCGGTCTCGTTTTGATTTCCGAATCAGGTAGTGCAGAAACTGCTCCACGATCTGGATCATATCAGGGTACCGGTCGGTGCTGCCCAGGCGGTCGTTAACCCGCTTGATTTCCGGAGAAAAGACCGCTTCGGCGTCCAGAAACGTATTGGTGAGGGCGTGAGCGGGCAGGCCCGTGAGCCGAAACAAAGCCCCCGGCTGAAACACCACCTGAAAAACAAAGAAGTCGCGCCCGACGTACCGATTCGTCACCACCGTAGGCTGGCCGATCAGGGCCGAGCGCGGCTTGGCTTCCTGCCGGCCGCTATCGACGTACTCCACCGTTTCGTGGTCACGCGGGTAGAAGGCCAGGCAGTGGTCTGGGCGCGGCCAATAGGGCTTGAAAGGCACCACGGGTACCTTCGAGAAGTCCAGATGGATGATCTGCAGTAGACGCACGTACTCCCGCAAGGGCGGGCTGGGTAGGCGGTACTCGTAAATCATGGGCCTTGATGGATTTGTACCAACGATCAATCTACATTCAGCGGCGGGCCGACCACCTGCATGTCGTGGTCGGCAAAGAGTTGAGCGCCTTCCGGCGGGGAGGGCTCCGACTTCAAGGTACCTAGCTTTCGGAAGAATTCCTCCATTTTTCCCGAAGGTTGAAAAAAGAAAATCATCTTGCCGTGCTCGGTGAGTTGGGCAAAGGTGTGGGGTACCTGGCGGGGCAGAAAAATGGTGTCCCCCGCCGCGAGCTGATGTTTTTCACCACCTACTTCAAACAGGTACCTGCCTTCGATGACGCAGAAAATCTCGTCCTGGTGGGGATGCAGGTGCAGCGGCGGCCCTCCCTTTTCGTTTCCCAGGTACTCAAAAACGGTCAGGAGGCCATCGGTATCCCGGGCCGAGATTTTGATGTCATTCGGATTGATACCGCCCAGCCTCGTTGTTTCGCCGAACCGGCTCTGACCCGCTTTGACCACAAACCCTTTTTCCGTTCGGTCGTGGGCTTTTGCTTCTGACGAAGCGGTACCCAAGGCGGCCGTTACGGCTACCGTAGAGGCCATCGTGGCCGAAGATAAGAATTTTCTGCGTTGCATAACCTAGTTGCGTTTAGCTTGTTATGCAAAATTGGCCTACGGGCGGGGTACTTTGGTGGTAAAAATCGGTCATTCTCACCACCGTAAAATCAAAAAGGGGAGGGGGCGTACGCAAAACGGCCCCTCCCACGCTGAATCCAAAACGTCTATTTTTTCTGGTAATGCCCATTGGCAAAGTCGATAAACCGGGCCCAGTCATACTCGGTCAGGTCATGGATGCCCTCGCGGTTGTGGTAGCCCAGCGGGCCATTTTTAATCGGCGTATTGATGGGCGGCGGGGTACCTGGCAGGGCCGAGCGAAGCCCGTAGAGTTCATAGACCGGCTGGGCGGCCTGGAGGGCCAGGTAGGTACCCGTCGGGTCGGCCCAGAGGTCTTTGGAGGCATTGGTGACGTACAGCGGGCGGGGGGCGATGAGCGCCAGCAGCATGTGCTGGTCCACGGGCAGGGCGGCTTCGTTGTGGTTGTATTTTTTGTAATTGGTGGCAAACCAGTGCGGAAATGACGTATTGATCCGCTCCACGCGCTCGCCAAAATCCCGGCGCGCCAGCGAGGCCCCCGTGTTGCCGGAGCAGTTGGAAGCACAAAAGGCGAAGCGCTGATCCTGCGCTGCCGCCCAGAGCGAGGCCTTGCCACCCCGCGAATGCCCCACTACCCCTACCTGCCTGGCGTTGATGGTCTTGTCTTTTTCAAAATAGTCCATCACCCGGCTGGCGGCCCAGGCCCAGGCCCCGATGGCGCGCATGCCGTTGTCGGCCTCGATCTGCTCGGGGTAGAGCTGCAGCACGCCGTTTTGGTAGGTACTTTTGTTGTCGGGCGCGGCGTCACCTACCTGGAAGGCCGCCATGGCGTAGCCCGCGTCGATGGCTAGCTCGGCGGGCCAAAAGCCGCTCAGCGTATCGCGCTCGGGGGCCGTGTTTCGGGCACTGCGGTTGTTGATCAACAGAAAGGCCGGGACGGGTTTTTGAGCATGGTTTGGCACAAAAAGAACCAGGTTGATCCGGACGGGCTTGCTGTTGTTGTACACCACGATCTCCACCTCCTTGAGGTGGGCTTTGCCGTTCATGGCTTTGGGGTTTTCATTTTTTAGGGAATACTCGAGCCGCTCGTACTTTTTCGGAAACTGGCCGTACACGTGCTCCTCAAAAAGCGCAAGTACCTCCGGTCGCCGGGTCGTTTCCCATTGTTTTTTCGTTGTGATTTTCTGTTGGTTGTTGGCTTGAAGTACCTCCGGCAGGGTGTAGGTACCTACCTGGGCTTCGTCGTAGTTTTGGGCGTACAACTGCGAAGAAAAGAGCAGGACGAACGCGGCAATACGGGTATAGTTCATACGGGTTTTGAAAAGGTACTTTGTATGCTAGAAAGGGTACCTGGCGGGTGCTTTTACTCCCTTTCCTGCTTCCGTTTTTTGCAAGGTACCCGGGGCAAATGAAAAAAAGCGGAGCGTAGGCCTGGCTACCTCCCTCCCCGTACCGACGACCCCCGGATGATCAGTTCCGTTTCCAGTACCTGGGTTTCGGCGGGGTAGGTGTCTTCGTCCTCACTTATGAGCTTCAGGATCAGTTCGGCGGCGGTTTGGCCCATCAGGTTGGTGGGTTGCTTCACGGTGGTGAGGCCATTGCCGATGTGCATCGCGATGGAGTCGTCGCTGAAGCCCACTACCCCCAGTTGCTCGGGTACCCGCAGCCCCTTGGCCCGGGCCAGTAGCAGGATCTCGATGGCCGTGGGGTCATTGACGGCAAAAATGGCGTCGGGCGGGTGGTCCAACTCGAGAAGGTACCTGCCGTAAATCCGGGCTTTCTCGACGGTCAGGTCGCCGTGGATGGTGAGCTCGGGCAGCACCGGCAGGCCGTATTTCTGGAGGGCTTCGGTGTAGCCGCGCAGCCGCTCCTGGCTAATCACCAGGTTGCGCGGGCCGGCCAGGTGCGCAATGCGCCGGTAGCCGTTAGCGATCAGATGCTCCACCGCCCGGAACGCCCCCTGGTAGTCGTTGACCACCACTTTATAAGTACCTATTTCCCGGCACACGCGGTTGAAGTACACCACCGGCACGCCCCGCTTCTCGAAGGCCTGAAAATGCTCGTAGTTATTAGTCTCGTGGCTCATGGATACAATCAGCCCGTCGACGCGGTTAGCCAGCAGCGCCCGGGTGTTGCCCACTTCGGTCTCGTACGACTCGTCCGACTGCATGATCATCAGGTGGTAGCCTGCCCGCGAAAGTACCCCCTGCGCGCCCACGATCACGTTCGGAAAAAACTGTGTCAGAAACTCCGGTACAATGATCCCCACCGTGTTGGAGCGGCTTTTCACCAGGCTGTAGGCGAGCTGATTGGGCTGGTAGTCGAGCTGGATGGCCGCTTCCAAAATCGCCTTTTTGGTGTCGGGGCTGATATCGGGGTGCCCGTGCAGCGCCCGCGATACCGTGGAGTTAGACACGCCCAGCTCCCGGGCGATGTCGATGATGGTGGTTTGGTGCCTTTTACGCTTGGTGGGTACTTGGGCGCTGGGGAGCGTAAAGAAGTAGTTGCAATCCTTGCAGAGGTACCTTTGCTTGCCCCGCACAAAGCCCGCCTTCATAATGCTCTCGACCCGCTGGCATTTGCTACACTCAATCATGGGTAGTTTGTTGTATTTTTTTGATAAAATCCCGAAAATGAATGGGCAGTTTCCCCAAAATAACGGACGGACGAAGATAAAAAAATATTCTATTAATAATGCGTATTTTCATATATCGGTAACGTATCCGCAAACGTTTCCGATATTTTTTGATTTAAACAAGCTTATTTTGGCTTTATGGGGCTTTTGGAGGCTGTTTCTTCTTGGCTATATTTAACTATAAAATCCAAGGTAAGACCCAAAAACCTGGTTTTTTGTACTATTTGCCTCACTAAAACAAAAGCGGGAAAGATGCACGAAAAATTGTATTTTTTGTATTGAGTACTTCTAAATCCTTAAATTCTATCATCATGTTAAAAACTTTATGCAAAGCTTGTTTTCTGCTGTTGGGCCTGCTGGCCACGGCCGAAGGGCTACGGGCGCAGGACCTGACCATCACCGGAAAAGTGACGGACGAAACCGGCGAAACTGTGCCCGGCGTCAGCGTGACCGTCAAAGGGACCCAGCGCGGTAGTATCACCAACGTAGACGGAAGTTATACGCTTTCGGCGGCCCCTACCGCCACCCTGGTTTTTTCGTTTGTGGGGTACCTTAAACAGGAAGTACCCGTTAATAACCGCGCGAGGATCGACATCACCCTGGCCTCCGACACCAAAGCGCTGGAAGAAGTAGTGGTGGTAGGGTACGGTACCCAGCGGAAAATCGAAACCACGGGCTCCATTGCTTCGGTAAAAGCCGAAGAGCTCACGCAGCTCCCCGTCACCAACGTGGCCCAGGGCCTACAGGCGCGGGTATCGGGCGTGCAGATCAACCAGAACTCCGGCTCGCCGGGTGGGAACATCAGCGTCCGGATTCGGGGTACCAACTCCATCAACGGCAATGCCGAGCCACTGTACGTCATCGACGGCATCCAGATCTCCAACGGCGGCGGCATCAACGACGTGAGTCCGCTCTCGACCATCAACCCCAACGACATTGAGTCGGTGGAGGTACTTAAGGATGCCTCGGCGTCGGCCATTTACGGCGCCCGGGCCGCCAACGGCGTGGTCCTGATCACCACCAAGCGTGGTAGAGCGGGCGCTACGCGGGTGTCGCTGGATAGCTACTACGGCGTGCAGCAGGTAAACAAAACCCTGGACGTACTAAACGCGGCGGAATTTGCCCAACTGGAAAACGAAGTATTTAAAAACAACGCCTACCCCAACCCCGCCTCCCTGGGCGAAGGCGTCAACTGGCAGAACCTGATTTTTCAGCAGGCCCCCATCCAGAGCCACCAGCTTTCCATCAACGGCGGGAACGAAAAAACGCAGCTGGCGCTCTCGGCCAACTACTTTGATCAGGACGGGATTATCATCAATTCTAACTTCAAGCGCTACTCGTACCGCCTGAACGTGGACCACAAGATCAGCGACCGCTTCAAGGTAGGGACCAGTATCATGGGTAGTTACAACATCAACAACGGCATCAACGCGGGCAGTACCACCATTGGTGACGCGGGCGTGGTGACGGGTAGCGTGCTGGGAGCGGCCGTGGGAGCGCCCCCGACCTTGCAGCCCTACCGCCCCGACGGCTCCATTTTTCCTTTCGGAGAGCAGGGTAACGGCCAGTACCGCGAAGTAGTAAACCCCCTCAACTTTACGGAGGTACTTTTACAGCGCTCCATCAAGCGCACCCTGATCAACCTTTACGGTGAGTTTAACATCTTGCCGGGACTGACCTACCGGGCGTCGTTCAACTCCGACCTTGAGAACCGGCTGATTGACACCTACTCGCCGATCTCGATCATCAACCGCGCCGATATTAACGACAATTCGGGTACGGCCTCTAAAACCAACGGCAATTTCCTGGGGCTGCTGCACGAAAGCATCGTGACCTACAGCACCAAGTTTGCCGACAACCACAGCCTGCGCTTTACGGGAGTATTTGCCTCGCAGGTAGAGAATTCAAACAGCAACTCGATCAACGCCACGGGCTTCCCCAACGACGCCACCCGCAACGAAGCGCTACAGCTGGCCCTGAACCGCACCGTAAGCAGCGGCCGGAGCAAGCAACGCCTCGACTCCTACATGGGCCGGGTCAACTACGGCTTCCGCGACAAGTTCTTCCTGGACCTGACGGCCCGCGTGGACGGCTCGAGTAAGTTTGGGGCCAACCACAAGTACGGGTTCTTCCCGGCTATATCGGCGGCCTGGCGCGTCATTGAGGAGCCGTTTTTGCAAAACGTGCGCTGGCTGTCGGACCTAAAGCTGCGCGCCAGCTACGGCATCACCGGCAACGCCGGGGGCATCGATCCCTACCAGTCGCTGGCGACGGTGGGCTCGGGCGGCGGCTACAACCTGAACAATACGTACCAAACGGCCATCCGGCCCTCGGGCATTGCCAACCCCGACCTGCGCTGGGAGCGCTCGGCGCAAAGCAACGTGGGACTGGACCTGAGCTTGCTTAACAACCGCATCTCGCTCATCCTGGATGCCTACCACAAACGGACCAACGACCTGCTGTTTGTGAAAACGCTGCCGCTTTCGTCGGGCTACGGGAGCATTACCGGCAACTACGCCGCGCTCGAAAACAAAGGGATTGAGCTGGCTACCAACGCCACCATTCTGGACGGTCCGGTCCGCTGGACGGTGTCGGGCAATATCACTTTCAACCGCAACACGCTCCTGGACCTGGACGGAGGTACCACGCAGGAACGCTTCGCCAACAACTACAGCCTGCTGAAAGTAGGGGAGCCGCTGGGGGTATTTAAAACCTACGTCTTCGACGGCATCAACCAAACCGGCGACGCCATCATTCCGGGTTACGACGGACGCGTGGGGGGGCACAAAGTAAAAGACCTGAACAACGACGGCGTGATCGACGCCAAAGACCAGATCATCACCGGCGATCCTAACCCCAACTTTATCTTTGGTTTCTCAACCAACCTAAACTACAAACGCTTCGATTTCAGCGCGTTTTTCTCGGGTACCCAGGGCAACGACATCTACAACGTGGCTCGGCTTTCGTTCGAGAACCCGCTCGGGCAGCGCAACCTGTTCCGGGGCGTGGTAGATCGCTGGACGCCTACTAACCCGAGCGATCAGTACGTGAGTGCGTTTGTAGCGGGCCGCCTGCCCATTACCGACTACGCCATGGAAGACGGCTCCTACCTGCGCTGCAAAAACATCACGCTGGGCTACACGCTGCCTGCCAACAAGGTATTTAACCGGCTGCGCCTCTACGTCAGTGCCAACAACCTGTTTACGCTCACCAAGTACTCAGGCTTTGACCCGGAAGTAAATACCTACGCCAGCTCCAATACCCAAATCGGGATCGACAACCTGGTGTACCCGCAGGCCAAATCGTTCCTGGGGGGTATTCAGCTTACTTTTTAATTGAATATAAAAACGCATTTGACCATGATTTCTCTCAAATCTCTATATAAAGCCGCGCCGCTGGTACTTCTCTGCCTGGGAACTACCTCCTGCGAACTGGAAGAGACGGTATACTCCTCCATTTTTACGGACAATTTTTACAAAACCGGCTCCGACGCCGAAAAGGCGCTGATCGGGGTGTACGACGCCATCAGCAGCATGTACGGTGGCCCAGCCGCCACCATGGTACCTGACTACAGCGCCGACCAGGTGTATCCGCGGGCCGTGGTGGGGCGCAACACGCTCACCCTCTTTACCGTAGAGCCCACCTACACCACCCAGCGCAGTGCCGGGCGTACCAACGAGTCTCCCCAGCAGATCTGGTCGGCCGCCTACAGTGGAATCGAAAAGGCCAACTGGATTATTGCCAAGGTACCTGACGCGACGATGGACGAAACCCGCAAGAAACAGATCATCGGCGAGGCGTACTACCTGCGCGCTTTTTTTCACTGGATGCTCACCAAAAACTTCGGCGATGTACCCGTGAAGATCGAGCCAAGTACCTCGGAGGCCAAGGCCTACGTGGGCAGCAGCCCCAAGGCAGATGTATACCGGCAGATCTACAGCGACCTGGACCAGGCCGCCGCGGCGGGCTTGCCGTCGTACCCGGCCGTGGAGCGGGGGCGTCCGTCCAACGAAGTAGTGAACGCGCTCTACGCCAAGGCGGCGCTTTACAACGAAGACTGGGCCACGGCCCTGGCCAAAGCCGAGTCGGTGATCAACTCGGGCAAGTACTCCCTGCTGCCCAACGTGATGGATGTGTATAGCCACCTGACCGAAAACGCCGCCCGAGCCGAGAACATGTGGGCCTATGAAGCCGACCCCATTTCGCCCGGCAACAGCCACCAGTTGGTGGGGCTGGCGGGGCCTTCGGGCAGTGCGGGAGCGGAGTACGCCCGTACTTCCTTTGGCTCTATGTTTGCGTACATGAGCTTTTTTAATTCCTTCAATCCGCAGGATAAGCGCCGCCAGCTATTGGACACCACCTACCTCAACCGGGCCGGCCAGTGGGTACCTCAGCGCAGCATCACGCCCATCACCACCCAGGGGGTACTTGTGAAGAAGTACCGTGATCCCATCTCGACCACGGGTACCATCGTGAACATCCCGATCCTGCGCCTGCCGGACATGTACCTCATTGCCGCCGAAGCCGAAGCGCGCCTCAACGGCGCTACCGCCAAAGCCTACGCCCACGTGAACACGATCCGGAAGCGGGCCGGACTGCCTGACCTCACACCGGGCCTGAGCAAGGATGCCTTCATCGACGCGGTGCTGCTGGAGCGGCACTGGGAGTTTTTTGCCGAGGGCGACCGCTGGTATGACCTCACCCGTACCGGCAAATTCCTGACCGAAATCCCCAAGGCCGTGAACGACGTGTACCCCAACCGCCCCGTCCTGGCCAAGCACAAGTACTTCCCCATTCCGCAGGACGAAGTCAACGCCAACCCGCAGCTCCAGCAAAATCCCGACTGGCGGTAAGGTACCTGGATGATTTCATCGGCCATTCCCGCCGTAAAAAGCGGGAATGGCTATTGTTCTTCAAAGTACCCTTCCTTAGGCCATAGGTACTTTGCCCTCGTAAATAGGATGTGACGCGTAGGAGGAATCTCCTCAAAAAAAGAGGTTACTGACGGTGCAAAAACCAATAAGTACCTACTAAAAACCGAATCAAAGAACCTAACCTAACCCTAGTATGAGAATCCTACTTAAAACCGTACTTTTTTGTTGGCTGGCCCTGCCGCTCCGGGCCCAGCAGCAGGTGTTGGTCGAAGCCGAAAGTTTCGAGAAGAAGGGCGGCTGGTCAGTAGATCAGCAGTTTATGGACGTGATGGGCTCCTCCTTCCTGATGGCCCACGGCATGGGTACCCCCGTGGAGGACGCCAGCACGATCGTCACGTTCCCCCAAACCGGGACGTACCGCGTGTACGTACGCACCCGCAACTGGACCGCCCGGTGGTCCGACAAAGATGCGGCCGGACAGTTTCAGTTGCTGGTCAATGATAAACCCCTCGGAAAAACCTTCGGCAAAGACAACGAAAATTGGAGTTGGTCAGACGGAGGAACGGTCAAAATCACGAAGAAAGAAACGAAAATCACCCTCAAAGACCTGACGGGCTTCAACGGCCGCTGCGATGCCATCCTGTTCACCAGCGACGCCAATTTCAAGCCCATTGAAGATAAGGAAAAACTGACGGATTTCCGCAACGCGTATTTCGGCTTTGACAAGAATCCGAAGAACGCGGGCACGTTTGATTTTGTGGTAGTCGGCGGCGGCATGGCGGGTACCTGTTCGGCCATTTCGGCCGCCCGGAAAGGGGTGAAGGTAGCCCTGATCCAGGACCGTCCGGTGCTGGGCGGCAACAATAGCTCCGAAGTGCGGGTGCACCTGGGTGGCCGGATCAACCTCGAACCCTACCCGGCGCTGGGTAATCTCGTGAATGAAATCGGCCCTTCGGAAGGGGGAAATGCCCAGCCCAAGGAGTACTACGAGGACGAGAAGAAAATGAAAGCCGTACTGGCCGAACCCAACATTTCGCTCTTCCTGAGCTACCACGCCAACAAAGTGGAAACCAAAGGGGGTAAAATTGAAAAAGTGTACGCCACCAACATCGAAACGGGCGAAAAGGTGTTTTTTGAAGCCCCACTTTTTGCCGATTGTACGGGCGACGGCACGATTGGTTTCCTGGCGGGCGCTGAGTACATGACCGGCCGCGAAAGCCGCGCTACCTATGGTGAAGAAACCGCTCCCGAAGTAGCCGACAACCTGACGATGGGGGCCTCGGTGCAATGGTTTTCGGAAAAGAAAGATCATCCGGTTTCTTTTCCCGATATACAATGGGGGCTACCCTGGGACGAAGAGAAAGCCGAGGAAATCACCAAGGGCGACTGGGAGTGGGAAACGGGGATGGGACTGGATATGACCTTGGATTTCGAGCAGATCCGCGATTATGGGATGCTGGCGGTTTATTCCAACTGGTCGTACCTGAAAAACCGAGCTGCCAACAAGGAAAAATTTGCCAATGCCGCCCTCAAATGGGTCGCTTACGTGGCGGGAAAGCGTGAATCAAGGCGATTGAAAGGAGATTATGTACTCATTGAGCAGGACCTGATGGAACAGCGCGTCTACCCCGACGGCACCGCGCCCACCTCCTGGACCATCGATCTGCACTACCCTGACCCCGAGAACTCCCGGCTGTTCCCCGGCGCGGCCTTCAAGTCCATCGCCAAGCACATCAAAATTTATCCCTACCCCATTCCGTTTCGCTGCCTGTATTCCAAAAACATTGACAATCTGATGATGGCGGGACGCGACATCAGCGTATCGCACGTGGCCTTAGGGACCGTGCGTCTGATGCGCACCACCGGCATGATGGGCGAAGTGCTGGGCATGGCGGCGGCCATTTGTAAGGAAGAAAAAACGACCCCGAGGGGCCTGTACCAGAATCATTTCCCCAAGCTGGAAGCGATGATGATCGAAGGGGTAGGTAAACCGAACCTGCCCAATGTACAGACGTATAATTTGGGGGGAACCCTGATGGAAGTAACAAAATGAAGTTTGTCGTTTTTGTGTTGATGGGACTGTCCGGCCTGCTCACGTATCTGGTGAGCAAGCCGGGCCCTGCCTTTGAAATACTAACGAAAAATGGTGGATCTTTCGAGGTACAGGAAGTGCGCTGGGGCGATCGGTTAGAAAAATACTCGGCCAACATCATGGCCCCCGTTTGCGAAGAGGGAATCTGCTACAACGTCCATGTGATTTTTAACTGGAATCTGATCGGCGAGTTCATCAACTACCAGACCCAGCCCTACAACCCGCTGACGAAGCTGGACCACAAGCCGTTCACGCTGGCCGATTATGCCAAACTTCAGCGCATCCTGACCAGCCATGACCTGGTATTTACGGGACTATCTCCCGAAAAACTAGTGGTGAAAGCCGAGGAAACCGTGGACGGCTACTCCGGGGCGACGGTCGAGGCCATCCGGGACGAAGTGATCGAAGGGGCGCTGTATACGTGCTACACGCTCTGGCACATCGCCAACGGGCCCGTCGTGGATTCGATCCGTCGGCACACCCAGCGGCAACTCGACAAGCCGATGATTGCGAAGATCATCGGGTACAATACCTCCCAGGCACACTACTACCTCATCGAGCATATGTCGGAGGCCCAGTTTGCGCAGAATCTGACGGAAATCCTCGGACTAGTAAAAAACGGGAAGGGGTACTTTCCCAAAAACGCAATCGAGAAAATACCCGAAAAACTATTTGGCCGTCAGGAGATGCAGGATTTTCTGGTTCAGCAGTACGATTCGCTTTCCTACTATACCCAGGTAGCAGCGCTGAATAAACTGCAACAGGTACCTTTGAAAAACGAACTGAGTACTAAGCTGCTCACCCACATCAGCGACCGGAACAGTATCCAAAATCAAAAGATCATCACGTTGATCATCCAGAACAACGATCAGGATACCCTGCAAAGAATGATCGAACATTTGATCCAATCCAAAATCAAAATCTCAGAAGCCAACTACCAGTTGCTGCAAAAAGCCCGAGTAGCGGGAATTGAAGCTTTGGAAAAAATATAAAACAAAAAGGCCATGCGTTTCGCCATTGATTTTCTTTCACCGCTAAGATCCCCGAAATGGACTTGTCCATTAAATCAACCGCCCTCTTGATGAAAGAAAATAAGAGTGGCTTTATCCAAAGTGGCTTTATCCAAAATAGCCGTTTGGTACGCGCAGACTAACAGCCTCATTAGACGTTGAAAAATAGTTTTCATCAATACAATCCTGTATGATTCCTGGACGAGTCCGGCTCTGCACGATCTGATCCGGGAAACCAAGAACTAAACGACCAGGTACCTACGAGAAGGTTCCTAGGTAAATTTGACTAAAGTATAAAAAATGAAAATGCGGCTAGTAGCCGTTCTGGTAGGAATGCTCACGGTCCTGAAGGCCGAAGTACCCCGGGCGGATTTTGCGGAAACCGAAACCAACGAACGCTTCAGCATCCGGCGGAGCGCGGAGGGGTACTTTGTGGTGACGGCGCTGGAGAGTAAGCAATCGGCGACTTTTTCGGGTACTTATAGGGTACTTTATCGGCCGGATGATCCCGGCATGGCCCTGCGGCCGGCGGGTATTCCCAACGTGCAGTACAACGTCCTGAGCTGGCAGGCAAGTACCTCCGGCGAGCTTTTGCAGGCCGTGGAGCGCAACGACCAGCAGCAGGGCGACGGCTTCGACGACCGCATCCTGAGCGCCCGGCAAGAAGCCCGCACCGTGCAGCTAACGCAGGCCGCCCAAGGTACCTTGCTACAGCCCCGCCGGATCGAAAAGAAGGCCGGTGGCTGGGTACTTCATTTTCCCGCGCAGCCCAACTACACCCTGACGGCGGAGCTGTCGCTGGCTCCCGGCAAAGCCTACCCGCTGCTGCGCTACGAGCTCACGCCCAAAAAGCAGGGGTACTTTTCGGTGGTTTATGAGGGTGCACCCGCCTTCGCGCCCGACGCGCTCACGGATATTTGGCAGCCGCTGATCTGGCAGGAAAAGCGTTTTCCGGATCGTCCTTACCTCACGGCGGCCTTTCAGTGCCCGCTGCCCACCACGCTGGTAAGTAGCCAGGGTACGGCCGTGGGCGTGGTGGCACACCCGGACGAGTTTCCGTTTCAGCCGTTGCCCCTGCTGGACAACAGCCGCTTTGGCGTCATGCTGCGCAACGCGCAGGGGCAGGCCCAGCCGCAGCTGGTAGCTCCGGTGCTGGGCGGGAAGGAGTCGGCGCGCCAGCCGGGCGACCGCTTTGCGTTTCGGCACTACCTCTACGTGGGCGCGGGTAGCTGTCCGGATGCGTTTGAGCAGATTGCCCGTGAGCTCTACGATTTTAAAGAGTACCGGAGCAATGCCGGGGTAGGTACCTTGAACCGCACCATCGAAAACATGATCAGCTACGGCATGAGCGATTACAGCTGGTTTGTGGATAGCCTCAAGGGCTGCGCCTACTCCACCGACGTGGCCGGGGCCGTCAAGAACGTATCGGCGCTGAACCCGCTGGAACTGGCCCTGCTCACCGACCGCCGGGACATTTACGAGCAGCGCGCGTACCCCATCATGGAGTTTTTACTCTCGCGCGAGAAATTTCTTTTTTCCCTCGATCCCAAACAAAAAATCCAACACCCCAGCCGGGCCATGCGCGGGCCGGCCGCGCCCATTAGCGAGCTCACGGCGCTTTACAACATTTCCCAGCGGCAGTCGCCTGGTTTTCGGCAGCTGGCCGAGCGGGAGTTTGGCCGCAGCCGGGCGCGTAATTTGGAAAAACTGGAGGTAGGCAACCGCTGGCAAAACGCCCTGGCGCTGTACCGGGCCACGGGCCAAACGACCTACCTCGCTCGCGCCGTCACGGAGGCCGAAAAGTACCTGGCCGGGCGCGTGAACCAGCCCATGACGGGTTTTGACGAAGCAGGTGCCGAGTACTTTTTCTGGACCGGCTTCACGCCCGACTGGATTAGTCTCTTCCAGCTCTACGAGCTAACGGGCCGGGCCGACTTCCTGGATGCGGCCCGCCGGGGCGCGCGGCAATACGCGCAGTTTGCGTGGTTTGCACCGCGTATTCCGGCGCAAGACATCGTAGTAAACAAAGGCGGAAAAGCGCCGGTGTACTGGTACCTGGCCAGCAAGGGCCACCAGCCCATGCCCGCGGCGGAAGAGAAAGTACCCGCCTGGCGCGTGTCCGAGATTGGCCTTACGCCCGAAAGCTCCGGGACGGCCAGCGGGCACCGGGGCATTTTCATGACCAACTACGCGCCCTGGATGCTGCGCATCGGATACCTGACCCAGGATACTTTTTTACAGGATGTAGCCCGCGCGGCGGTGGTGGGGCGCTACGCCAATTTTCCCGGCTACCACATCAACACCGCCCGTACTACCGTCTACGAAAAGCCCGACTACCCCCTGCGCCCGTTCAAGGAGCTGAGCGTGAATTCGTTCCACTTCAACCACATCTGGCCGCAACTTTCGTTGCTGGTCGACTACCTCGTGACGGACGCCTACGTGCGCTCGGCGGGGAACGTGGATTTTCCTTCGGAGTTTATTGAAGGCTACGCCTACCTGCAAAGCAAGTTTTACGGGCACCTGCCGGGTACTTTTTACGGCGAAAAAAACGTGTGGCTCTGGCTGCCCGACGGCCTGCTCACGACCTTCTCGGAGGAGCTCAACTACCTTTCGGCCTACGGCAACAACAGCCTCTACCTGGCTTTTAGCAACCAGGCATCGGAAGCCGTGACGTCGGAGATTACGCTCAACACCACCAAAGTACCCCTACATCCCGCCAAAACCTACGTGCTGGAGCTTTGGGAAAACAACCAAAAGCGGGAGAGCCAGCGGCTACGGGGCCATCAATTCAGCGTGCAGGTACCGGCCAAGGGCCTGACGGCCTGCGTGATCCGGGAAGTACCCGTGGCGCCTACCTTCCAGCGCGACTTCGTGCAGGCGCAGGGACGTACCTGGCAAACGGGCTACCTCGAAGACGAAACCACCGGCACCCACAGCATGGTACTTAGCTTTGGAAAGGCCCCGGCCACCGTGTATACCTACTGCGTGGCCGACGAACAAACGGTGCGGAAGGTACTTTTGACGTACCTGGCCCCCGATGGAAAATCCGTGACGCTCACCGACACGAGCTACCCCTACGAGTTCACCATTCCGCAGGTAGCACCTACCCAACCCTTTTCTTTTTCCATCACCGTAGAAGCCCCCGACGGGCAGCTGCGTACGAGTAAACCCCTTTTGTTAAAGCCCTGATTCCGATGATGCATTCGCGATTATTAATTCATTTTTGTAAAAAATATTCTGGCATGAAAACTTCTTTGTTTCTGTTTTGCTGGCTGCTCGGGCTCCTGCCCGCCCTGGCCCAAACGGGCACCGCCACGAGCCTAAGCAATGAGCGCCTACAAGTAGTTTGGAAGGATTCGCCCCAGGGCTGGCGGATTCAGAAGGTGGCGGTGAAGAAAGGTACCCGCTGGGTGGAAGAACTCACGCCCTCGGGCGAGTACACGCTGCTTTTCACCGACACCAAACCCTCTACCGAGGCCGCCGAGACGTTTGAGAAAATCACCGGCGGGAAATTCCCCGAAGACAACTACCACTACCAGCGGGAGCAGTGGAAGGAAAGTACCACCGCCGTGGCCTTGAACACGGCGGGACAGGCCTACCATTTTTTTCCAAAATCTGTGAAAATAATAGCGAAAAA
This sequence comes from Rhabdobacter roseus, assembly GCF_014202275.1. Lineage (GTDB taxonomy): Bacteria > Bacteroidota > Bacteroidia > Cytophagales > Spirosomataceae > Rhabdobacter > Rhabdobacter roseus. The sequence continues at coordinate 74,807 of NZ_JACHGF010000008.1, forward strand.
CCACCTGCAATTTCGGCACGAGACGGAGGTCGCCACGGTGGTTTCGGACTGGAAACTGGACGAAAAGTACCCTACCGACATTCGGGTGGAGCAGCGGCTCATCCCGAAGCGGAAGGGGTACTTTTCGCTGGCAAGCCCGGCCCTGGCCACGCTCGACGAGCCGAAGCTGGCCTGGGCGTCGGTGCCGGGGTACTTTCAGGGGAATTTTATCCAGAAAAACTTCGCGCTGGCCTACGCCTACGGGCACGGCATCCCGAACCGCCCGGTGGTCTACCGCGAGCGCTGCGCCAGTACCCTGGCTCCGCTGGTAAGTACCCGCGGGGGCATTACGCTGGCCATCATCGCCGAGCCGGGCCTGGCGCGCGACCCTTGGGCCAAGGACAAAATCACGCAGGTAGACTGGCACCTGGGCCTCTCGCACATGAGCCGCAAGGCGCAGCTTTCGCCCACGCTCTACTACCCCGTGCTGGGTGAGTACGAGTCGGAGCGCGCGGCGGGGCAGGAACTGAGCTACGGCTTTCGGTACAGCCTCATCGACGGCGACTGGTTCACGGCCCTGAAGCACGCCATTTATGATATTTATCAATTTAAGGAAGGCCTGGCGCTGCGCCAAAGTACCCAGTCGCTCACCGACCGCATCGAGCAAATGCACAAGTACCTCACCGACCCGAAGACGTCGCTGTGGAATATTGAAGAATACAAGGGGCGGCAGATCGGGGCGCAGTCGTACCTAGGTGGGGTCGTGGGGTCGGATAAGGACGCCATGAAAAACTCCGACTACGGCGCGATGTGGATGCTGGCCCACGCCACTCAGGACCCTGAATTGACGCAAAAGGTACTTCCGCCCGCCGAAAACTTCAAACTGGTGCAGCAGCAAACCGACGCGGGGTACTTTCAGGGCTCGGTAGAAGGACAATACTATTTGGCCAAAAAGAAAAAGTTTGTGGAGGAATGGGGCGAAGTGGTGGAACCCATGGCTCTGACCTACTACGTGATGCTGGACGTAGGCAACATGCTGCTCTTCGAACCTACCAACGAAGCATTAAAAGAGCGTCTGCGCCTGGGGGCCGAGCGGCTGCTGAGTTGGCAGAAGCCCGACGGGAGCTGGGCCGTGGCCTACGATCGCCACACCGAGCAGGAAACCTTTAAAGACATCAAAGACCTGCGCCCGACTTTCTACGGCCTGATTGTGGCCTACCGCATCCTGAAGGACGAAAAGTACCTCAAAGCGGCCCAGAAGGGAGCCGACTGGTTTGTCAAAAACGCCGTGGAAACGGGCGCTTTCCTGGGGGTATGCGGCGACGCCCGCTACGCCCCCGACTTCGCCACGGGGCAGTCGGCGCAGGCCCTGCTGGATTTGTATGATCTGACCAAAAACAAACGCTACCAGGAAGCGGCCGTGACGGCGGCCAAGATTTACGTGGGCTCCATCTATACCCACCCTATCCCAAGCCGTGCGCCCAAAACGGTGAACGGTACCCCGCGCGAAGACTGGGAAATAGCCCAGGCCGGACTGAGCTTCGAGCACGGCGGTATCTTTGGCTCGGCTACGCGGCACGGGCCCATTCAGCTGGCTAGCCACGCGGGGCTTTTTGTGCGGATGCACCAGCTCACGGGCGAGGCCCTTTTTGCCGACATGGCCCGGGAGGCGGCCATCGGGCGCGACGCCTTCGTGGATGCCAAAACCAGCGTGGCTTCCTACTACTGGAACGCCATGAACCGCGGCGCGGGGCCGTACCCGCACCACGCCTGGTGGCAGGTGGGCTGGATCACCGACTACCTCCTGGCCGAGGCCGAGTTACGCTCGGGCGGAAAGGTGTCGTTTCCGCGCGGCTTTGTCACGCCCAAGGTAGGTCCGCACCAGACGTACGGTTTTGCGCCGGGTACCTTGTACGGCGAGAAGGCCCACCTCATCGTGCGCGATGGGCTGGTAGAAGTTCAAAGCCCCGTGGTAGACTACCTGCTGGCGCGCTCGGAAAGTACCCAGCGCCTGTACGTAGTGCTGCTCAACAACCGCGCCCAGCCTACCCAAACGACCCTGCAGCTCCAGCCCGAGAAGCTAGGTGAGGGAAAAAGCAAAATCATAAAGAGTATGAAATGGCTGACCTCAGAGGCCAGCACTCCCGGTGCCCAGGCTCCGCTAGCCGTAGAGCTACCCGCCTTCGGGATTCAGGTACTGGCCGTCGATTTTTAACCCAAACTACCCGCTCAATCAGTCGCTTTCATGCAACAACTCGATTTCATAGTCATGGCCGTTTTTGCGGTCTTCCAGATGCTGGTTGGTCTGGCCTTTTCCCGCACGGGTACCAACGCCAAATCCTTCTTTGCGGCGGGCGAGGCGGCCCCCTGGTGGGTGAGCGGGCTCTCGCTGTTCATGAGTTTTTTGTCGGCGGGTACCTTTGTAGTGTGGGGGTCTATTGCCTACAATCTGGGTTTTGTGGCCATCACCATTCAGCTCACCATGTGCATCGGCGGGCTCATCACGGCCTACTTCATCGCCGCCCGTTGGAAACAAACCCGCACCCTCACCGCCGCCGACTACATTGGCCGTCGGCTGGGTACGGGTGTGCAGCAGCTGTTTACCTACCTGCTCACGGTGGTGTCGCTGTTTATCACGGGGGGGGTACTTTATCCGGTGGGGAAGCTGGTGTACGTGGCCACGCCCTTTTCGCTGGAGGCCTGCATCATTACCCTGGGGCTCATGGTGATTCTCTATACGGCCATGGGCGGTCTGTGGGCGGTACTGGTGACCGACGTACTTCAGTTCGTGATTCTGCTGGCGGCGGTGCTCATCGTGGTGCCGCTGGCGTTCGAGCGGGCCGAGGGCATTGGCTCTTTTGTTCAAAAAGTACCCGCTGATTTTTTCAACGTTTTCAATGGCGAATACACGCTGGGCTTCACGCTGGCCTTTACGCTCTACCACATCATCTACATTGGCGGGAGCTGGGCCTTCGTACAGCGCTACACGAGCGTCAAGACCCCACGGGAGTCGAAGCGGGTAGCGTACCTGTTTGCGGGCCTGTACCTGGTGAGCCCGTTTTTGTGGATGCTGCCGCCGATGGTCTTTCGGGCGCTCAACCCGTCTTTGCAAGGGCTGGAGACCGAAGGCGCCTACATGCTCATGGCCCAGACGGTACTTCCGGCGGGTCTGGTGGGGCTTATGCTGGCAGCGATGGTGTCGGCCACGGCCAGTACCGCCAACACGCTGCTGAACATGCTGGCGGCGGTTTTTACCAACGATGTGTACAAAAAATTAATACGTCCGCAGGCGACGGACCAGGCGATGGTGCGGGTAGGGCGCGGCATGACGGTCGTTTTCGGCTTAGTATCGATCGGGATTGCCCTGGCCGTGCCGCACATCGGCGGGCTGGTCAATCTGGTGCTGAGCATTGGGGCCATTTCGGGCGGTTCGCTGCTGCTGCCGGTGGTGTGGACGCTCTTTTCCCGTCGCCAAAACGCCCGCTCCATCCTGCTGGTGTCGCTGGTAAGCCTGGCCGTGGGGCTGTTTTTCAAATTCGTGACGCCCCTGGCTTTTGATTATAAACTCAGCCGGGCCGCCGAAATGCTCGTGGGCGTGGGGCTGCCTTTTGCTTTATTGGCTCTTTTCGAATGGGTACTTTATAGGGCCAAAACTACGGATGTGCAGTACGAGCGCTTCGAGCAGTGGCGCGCAGGCCAACAAGCCGCCGACGAAGCAGTGGCGAGGGCCGAGCCCACCGGACAGGTACCTTCCCAAAATACCTTTGCCCTGCGCGCCATCGCCATCAGCTTTGGCCTCACGGGGCTGGGCATTGCGGGGTTGGGTATTCACGCGGGCCGGGATGTGGGCCTCATCGTGGGCGTGGGGCTGGTGATTTTGCTCGTGGCGGGTTGGGTCGGCTGGTCGGCGCGGGGACGCCAAGTACCCCAAAGTACCCACAGGCCGGAAAGAACCGAAGCCTGACCCTATGAACAACTTTTTCTTTATTATTTCAATCAAATCACCACATGAAAAAACCAGGGACCCTTCTCTGCTTAGCCTTAGTATTTCTCACCCTATCGGTACAGGCCCAGTACCACATCAAGTACCCCGACGCCATTCCGCTGCACGGCGAGTGGACGTTCGCCCTCGACCTGGCCGACCGGGGCGTGGCCGGTGGCTGGTACCGCGCCAACATTACCCAAAACAACCGGCAGGATAAAGTGACGGTGCCACACTGCTTCTCGGCCGACCCCCGGTACCTCTTTTATACGGGCACGGCCTGGTACCGTAAGACGTTTGCCTGGAAACCCGCACCCGGCCAGCGGGTACTGCTGCACTTCGATGCTGCCTACTACCTGACGCAGGTGTGGCTCAACGGCCAGCCCGTAGGTACCCACGAGGGAGGCTACACGCCTTTTCAGTTTGATGTTACCGACTACCTCCAGGCGGGCGAAAACCTGCTGGCGGTGTCGGTCAATAACAACGCCTGGAAGCTCAACACCGTGCCCGCGGTGAAGGACAACGACGACATCAACGGCTCGTTTCCGGCCTGGATCAACTACGGCGGCCTGACCCGGCCCGTATACCTGACCGTGGAGCCCGAGGTATACGTGGAGAATCTGAAAATAGAAGCCACGCCCGACCTGGCCAAAGGTACCTCTACGCTCCGCGCCCAAGTGCGGGTGCGCAATGCCTCCAAACAGGCGGCTTCGCCCAAGGCCAACTACCAGGTACGGCTGGACGGGAAGGTACTTTCGCTGAACTGGAAAACGAAAGCAGTGAGCGTATCGGCCGGGCAGACGCTCGTCCTGGAGGCCGAGACTACCCTGACGGCGGCCCAAACCCGGCTCTGGGGCCTGGATTCGCCTACGTTGTATCAGCTCCAGGTAGCCGTGGGGACCGATACGATGGCTACGCGCTTCGGGATTCGGAAAGTGGAAGTGCGGAACGCCCAGCTGCTGCTCAACGGTCAGCCGCTGCGGCTGGGCGGTGGCAACCGCGTCATTGACTACCCTGGTATGGGATCACTGGAGCCCGACTGGCTCATTGAGAAGGATTTTCGGCTCATGAAGGAGGCGGGCATGGAATTTCAACGCCTCACGCACTACACGCCTTCGGAGTACTTCTACGACCTGGCCGACCAGTACGGTATGTTGATCATCACCGAAGCGGGCAACTGGCAGCTTACGCCCAACCAGCTCGACAACGACACCATCCGGACGAAGTTCCGGCAGCAGTTTCGCGAAATGGTGGAGCGCGACTGGAACCACCCGAGCGTGATCGCCTACAGCGTGGGGAACGAGTACCTTTCCGAGCAGCCCGCGGGCCAGCGCTGGACCAAGGACATGATTGCCTACGCGCGGGAGCTGGACCCCACGCGGCTGTATACCTTCGCGTCGATGCGGCTCAATACGCTGCCCAAAAAGCCGGAGGACGAAGCCAGCCAGTACGTCGATTTTGTGTGTACCAATACCTACGGCAACCACGCCCGCTCTCTGGACCACATTCACCAGCTCTATCCCGACAAGCCCATCCTGATCAGTGAGTGGGGCGTGCGGGCCGATGCCGCCGCGGGCGAAGCCGGACAGGCACAACACATCAGCGAGGTCATGAAGGAAATCCGGAAGCGCCCCTACGTGGTAGGAGCCGCCTGGTGGACCTACAACGACTACCAAAGCCGCTACTACCTCACCAACCCCAACGGTTACCGCCCCTGGGGGCTCGTGGGGCCCGACCGTACGCCGCGTTTGGGCTACGCTACGCACCAGCAAGAAATGGCTCCTCTGACGGTGGAGAAAGTAGGCTTCCAGCCGGGCGGACAGGGGGTACATCAGCTGCGGCTGAAGGTCACGGCCCGGAACGACTTCCCGGCTTATCCGCTGCGGGGGTACTTCTTGGAAACGCCCCAGGGCCAAGTACCCCTGCCGGATCTGCAGCCCGGCCAAAGCCGGGAACTGAGCCTGTCCGTCAGCGGTTTTGAAAAATCCCTGCTCCTGAAGGTAGTAAAACCGACGGGCTTTGTGGTGCTAACGGAGACCTTGGAATTGAAATAAAAGACTATTTTTTATTATCAAAAAAAAAAGAGATGATTCAATCGAGCGCTGTTGACAAAAGAACGCCCCACACCCGTACGTTGTCGGCCGACCTGGTGGTCGTAGGAGGAGGGCTCGCAGGTACCTGCTGTGCCATTACGGCAGCCCGCGCGGGGAGCCGGGTGATTCTGGTGCAGGATCGGCCCGTCCTGGGCGGAAACGCCTCCTCGGAGGTGCGCCTGTGGGTACTGGGGGCAACCTCGCACATGGGCAATAACAACCGCTGGGCCCGCGAAGGCGGCGTGATCGACGAGATCCTGGTCGAGAACCTGTACCGCAATCCGGACAGTAATCCGCTGATTTTCGATACCCTTTTGCTGGAAAAAGTAGTGACGGAGCCCAACATTACGCTGCTGCTCAATACCGCCGTCTACGAGGTAGAAAAAGTACCCGGCGATCCCGATAGCATTGCGAAGGTCATAGGCTTCTGTAGTCAGAACTCCACCCGCTACGAGCTCAGCGCCCCGCTCTTTTGCGACGCCTCCGGCGATGGCATCGTGGGCTTTCTGTCCGGCGCGGCTTTCCGGATGGGCGCGGAGTCGAAAGAGGAATTCGGCGAGAAATTCGCGCCCAGCCAGGAGTACGGCGAGCTCCTGGGGCATTCCATGTACTTTTATTCCAAAGACGTGGGGCGTCCGGTGAAGTTTGTGCCGCCCAGCTTTGCCCTGATGGACATCACACAGATCCCCCGCTTCCGCAGCTTCAACGCCCAGGATTTTGGCTGTAAGCTCTGGTGGCTGGAGTACGGGGGGCGGCTGGATACGGTCCACGAAACCGAGACCATCAAGTGGGAGCTCTGGAAGGTGATCTACGGCGTCTGGAACCACATTAAAAATTCCGGCCAGTTTCCCGAAGCCCAGAACCTCACGCTGGAGTGGGTCGGTACCATTCCGGGCAAGCGCGAGAGCCGCCGCTTTGAGGGCGACTACATGCTGACGCAGCTGGACATCGTGGAGCAGCGCACGCACGACGACGCCGTAGCCTTCGGCGGCTGGAGCATCGACCTCCACCCGGCCGACGGCGTCTTTAGCGAAAAGCCCGGCTGCAACCAGTGGCACAGCAAGGGTACTTACGGCATTCCGTACCGTTGTTTTTATTCCCAAAATATTACTAATCTCTTCCTGGCGGGGCGCATTATTTCGGCCTCGCACGTGGCGTTTGGCTCGTCGCGGGTCATGGCTACCTCGGCCCACGGTGCCCAGGCGGTAGGGCAGGCGGCGGCCCTTTGTGCAGAACTGGGCCTACGGCCCCGCCAACTGGCTGAACAAGGGTACCTGGGGAAACTACAAAAGGCCTTGCTACAAAACGGGCAGCACATCCCGCAGCGGCACTTGCAGGACGAAGACGATTGGGTGCAGCAGGCTACCATCAGCGCTACCAGTGAGTTGGTGCTCTCGGAGCTACGGGAAGAGGCCGAGCCGCAACCCATGGAGTTTGCCACGGCCCAGATGATTCCCGTGCGGGCCGGCAAGGTACCTACGATCATCATTCATCCCTACGCTACGCAGCCCACTACCCTGGAAGTAGAGCTCCGCATCTGTAGCCGCCAGGACAGCCACTCGCCGGACCTCACGCTGGAAAAGAAAACGGTGGCGCTCCAGCCGGGGCGCAATTGCCTTCACCTGGATTTTCAAACGACCCTGACGGAACCTACCTACGCCTTTCTGATGCTGGCCAATAACCCCGACGTACGCCTGAAATTTTCGCCCCAACGCGTTACGGGGGTACTTTCGGTTTTTAATTCCATCAATCCGGCCGTATCCAACTACGGCAAGCAGGAACCCACCGAAGACATCGGCGTCGATGCCTTTGAGTTCTGGTGCCCGCAGCGCCGTCCCAAAGGCAAAAACCTGGCCTTGAAGCTAGGGGAGGGAGCGCACCGGTTTAGCGCGCAGCACGTCCGCAACGGCCTGCAACGCCCCACCCACCAGCCCAACGCCTGGGTGGCCGACTGGGCCGATCCGGCTCCCGCGCTCACGCTGCGCTGGCCGGAGAAACGGTCCATCCGGCGGGTGGAGCTTTTCTTCGATACCGACTACGACCACCCGGCCGAAAACGTGCTGATGATCCATCCCGAAGACGTCTCGCCCTTTTGCGTGCGGAAGTATCAGCTTCTCGATGACCGCGGAAAGGTAGTGTATGAACAAACCGCCAACCACCAAACCCGCAACAGCATTCGGTGGGAGGAGGCCATCCACACCAGCAGCCTGACGATCCGGGTGGAGCATCCTTCCGGAACAAGCCCGGCGGCAATTTTTGAAGTACGTTGCTACGGCGAATGAGGTACCTTAACCTACGTAAAGTACCTGCTCCAAAGCGGCTCTCGTGGCTGCTTGGGGCAGGTACTTTACTTTTTCACTAAAATTAAGGGGTACCTTTACTTCAGATGTTTCTTTAATTCTTCCATTTCGTGTACGGGCGCGGCACCTTCGTAGAGGATGCGGTAGACGGCGTTGGTGATGGGCATGGGTACTTGGTAGCGCTGGTTCATGGTATAGATACTCTTGGCCGCAAAGTACCCCTCGGCCACCATTTTCATTTCGAGCTGGGCCGCCTTCACGCTGTATCCCCGGCCGATCATATTGCCAAAAAGCCGGTTGCGGCTGAACTGCGAGTAGGCCGTGACGAGCAAATCTCCCAGGTAGGCGGAGGCACTCAGGTCGCGCTCGCGCGGGTCCACGGCCGTCACGAAGCGCCGGATTTCCTGCATGGCGTTGGCTACTAGTACGGCCTGGAAGTTGTCGCCGTAGCCAATGCCGTGCGTAATGCCGCTGGCCAGGGCCACGATGTTCTTCATCACGGCGGCGTACTCTACGCCGTACAGATCGGCCAGCGGATGCGCCGTCACGAAGCGGCAGGTCATCAGCCGCGCGAAGTCGGCGGCGCAGGCCTGGTCGGTGGAAGCAATGGTCAGGTACGACTGCTTCTCCAGCGCCACCTCCTCGGCGTGGCAGGGCCCGGCAATCACGCACATGTGGCTCAGGGGTACCTGGTAGGTATCCTGCATCCAGTCGGTCACGAGCTGGTTGGTAGTAGGTACCATGCCTTTAATGGCCGACACGATGCGTTTGTCGCGGAGGTGCGTGGCATTGATTTCGCGCAGCGGCTCCTGCACGTAGGCAGCCGGTATGGCCAGTATGACGTATTGAGCCCCCCGGATGGATTCTTTGAGCCGTTCGCACACCTTTACTTTTCGGGGGGGTAGGTACACGTCGCTGAGGTAGCTGGGGTTGTGGTGGTAGGTTCGGATGTGGGCAATGTCTTCGGCGTTGCGGAGCCACCACCGCACCTGTACCTGGGGTTGTTCGCAGAGTATCTTCACGAGGGCGGTAGCCCAGCTTCCACCGCCTATAACGGCCACTTTCTCCGTTGGCAAAGTAGTCATATTAGTACGTACACATTTATTGAATAGCGAATGGCTAGTTAAGCCTAAAATTTCATTTTAAGAAATACACAGGCAGAAAAAGAAGCAGCGGGAGAGGTACTTTACTGAGGAATAACTACATAGGCCCGGAAACAAGAAATCCTCGCGGCATAGCCACCAGGATTTCCATCTTCTTAACCTAAACTAAATCGAATTAATACATAGTTAAAACGCATCAATTCTAATTTTCTTTTGATTTTTTCTCATCTTTTTTGGCTTCCTCTTTTTTCACCGCAATCATATCCCCATCGTTGAGCCGTTTGGATACCACGATGAACGGACCAGACACAATCTGATCGCCTTCCTTGAGGCCGGATACAATTTCTATATTTTCAAAATCACTGATGCCGGTTTTGACTTCGCGCAGCTGCGCTTTGCCGCCGTTATTGACAAACACCACTTCTTTGACGGGTTCTTCCTTGGCGGCCTTAGCCGGTTCGCCGCTACTGGCGTTGTTGTTTTCGGCGGGCTTCTCTTCCTTGTTCTCCGTTCCTTTGTTGCTACGGGTAGTCACGGCCGAGATCGGTACCGAAAGCGTATTCTGCTTGCGCTCCGTGATCACGTCTACGGAGGCCGTCATGCCGGGCTTAAACGGATACGATTTTTTGTTGCGGTTGGCCATGAGGTCACTGAACGAGCTATTCAGAATTTTGATTTTTACCTCAAACTCCGTCACGGCGTCGGCCGACACGGACGCTCCGGTGGCGGTGGTAAGGCCCTCGGCGGTGTTGGCGATCTCGCGCACAATCCCCCGGAACTTACGGCCGGTGGAGCTGTAGGCGTCCACGTCGATCTCGGCCGTATCGCCCAGCGCTACCCGGATGATGTCGTTCTCGTTGACGTTCACCCGTACTTCCATGTTGTTGAGGTTGGCCAGGCGCATCAGCTCGGTACCGGCCATCTGGCTGGTACCTACTACCCGTTCTCCTACCTCTACGTTAAGTTTGGAGATAATCCCACTCACGGGGGCGAAGATGGTGGTCTTGCGCAGGTTTTCGGCCGCGTCGCGCAGGCCGGCTTCGGCGCTTCGGATGTTGAACTGAGCGGCCTGTACGTTGGCTTTGGCCGCTTCGATGTCTTGCTGGGCCACGTCGTAGTTGGCCCGGATTTGCTCTAGATCCGCGGCCGATACTACCTTGTCGTTGAAGAGTTTCTGGTTCCGGTCGAAGTCGGCCTTGGCCCGGATGAGGCGGGCTTCGGTTTGGGCCTGCTGCGCCTTGGCTTGCTCCAGGGCGGCTTTGTTGGCGTTGACGGTAGCCTGAGCCCGCGCCAGCTGCGACTCGTAGTTGTCGGGCCGGATTTTTAATAGAAGCTGTCCTTTCACTACCGAGTCGCCCTCCTGGACGTTCAGTTCGGTGATTTCGCCTGATACATCGGGGCTGATCTTTACCTCTACTTCGGGCTGCACGCGTCCCGAGGCGCTGACGCGCTCGATAATATCTGTACGTTTAACGTTGGCAAACTCTACCTCGGTAGGTTTGGTCTGGCCGACCCAGCCGGCTTGCTTGGCCACCACCAGGCCCCCCACTAGCAGTACCAGTACACCACCAAGGATCCACCAGGTGCGATTAGAAGATTTACGAGCCATATTGTATGTAACAGTTAGGGAGTATGAAAAAGTAAGGGATGCGTTGGCCTGGTCGTTGGTTAAGGCCGCTGTTGATCCGTGTATTAAAAATTCGGGTTCGCTATTCGGTCACCAGCGGACGGTTCATGTAAAAATCCAGAATCTTGGTACGAAACAGGTAATCGTATTTCGTCTGGATCAGGTTGGCCCGCGCGCGGTCGAGGTTAGCCTTGGCAATGTTGTACTCTACGGAGTTGATGGCCCCCACGCTAAAACGGCTTTCGGCCACCCGGAAGGCTTCCTGCAGGGCCGCTACCTGGTTGGTGGTGGCGGTGTAGCGCTTGGCCGAATTGCTCATGTTGATGTAGGCCTGCTCCACGTTCTGACGTACCTGCTGGTCCACGATTTGCCCCTGGAACTGAACGTTTTTCTGCTGAATGATGGCGTTGGAAATCTGGTACCGGGCCTGGTAGTTATTAAAAATAGGAATACGAAGCCCCAGGTTTACAGAAGCATTGCGGTTGAAGTCGAGCTGGTCAAAGTACCTGAAATCCCGGAAGGCTCCGTTGGGCGTCGAAATGGTCTCGATCAACGGTACGCGTACCCCGTCTATCTGCACAAACCGCGACTGGGAAGGTACTTCGGTCGTGGTAGCTCCCGTGCCGGTGGCTATGTAGCGTTGTTTGGGAGCCGCGCTGGAATAGGCCGTGCTAAAGCTACCACTCAGGAACAGCGAGGGCAGGCGGGTACCTTTGGCTACCTCGATGCCGCGCTCGGCGGCTTGTACCCGCAGGCTGGCAGCCTGGGCCTGGGGCAGGTTCCGAATGGCGGTGTCATAGACTTCCTGCACGGTGGCGTCGTAGGCCCGCAGCGAAGGGTCGGCGGCGTTGATGGCCGCTACCTCCACTTGTTGATTGGCGGGTACATTCATAAACTGCTTCAGATTCAGCTTGGCCAGCTCCAGGTCATTCTGGGCGTTTACGAGCGTCAGCTCGTCGTTGGCCAGCTGCGCCCGCAGGTCGTACACGTTACTTTCGGCCAAGGTACCTGCATCCACGAGCCGTTGAGTGCGGTCTAGCTGCAGCTGGGTAGCGCCCACCTGCTGGCGGGCTACTTCGATCAGCTCCTGGCTGCTCAGTACCTGGAGGTAGGACAGCGCCACGTTGAGCATCACGTCGTTGCGGGTCGCTTCGAGCTCCTTCTGGCTGGCGTCCAGGTTCAGCTTGTTTTGCTTGATGGTATTTTGGGTCTGAAACCCGTTGAAGATGTTTACGCTCGAGCTCAGCTGGTAGTTGTTGAACGTTACGTTCTGCTGCACAAACTGGTTGGTGAAGGGGTCGATGTTACGGCCCGAGTTGAAGCCTTGCGAGGCGTTAAAAATCAGGCTGGGCCAGCGCTGCCACTTGGCCTGGTCGTAGTTGTAGCCGCTGGCTTGTACCTGCAGTTCCGCCTGCTTGATCTGCGGATTGTTGCGTAAGGCGATGCCAATGGCCTCTTCCAGGTCCAGGGGGCCGTCCGGGAGCGTGTTGGTTTGGCCTTGAACTGTTACCTGGGCCAGGGCCGCCGTGCTGAGCAGCCAGAGACTCGCCAGGCCGATCCAGACTAAGTTTTTTCGTAGTGAATGAAGCATAGGGCTATCCGGGGGTTTCCAGATTCATTTTGGATGATCTGAATCAATATTAAGGCTTTCTCAAAACAAACGCCCACGCATTTAGGACGGGCGGTTGCATACGTGGGTAAAAGGAGAATAACCAAGGATTAAGATTTGGGGATAATCCCGATGTACCTGCCAGCGTATACGGATAGCTAGGTACTTTGGAGAAGAAGAAGAAAAACCAGAGCGCTCGCCTGGGTGACGCCCGTGCCGGGGTACTTTACAGCACCAGCCCCAGCCCAAAAAGTACCACAAAAAGCAGCGTAGAAAGGGCCATTTGCTTCAGGTAGGGATCGAGTTCGGCGGGCTTTTGCAGCCGCGAGACGGCCCATCCGTTGCGAATAAATAAGGGGAAGCTCAGCAAAAACAGCCATTGGCTCACGTGCGTGAAGTGGATCAGGGTGTAAAGCAAAATACCGAGCATCCCTACGCTCAGGATCAACCAGTGGTACTTCACGGCGCGGGCGCGGCCCAGCCGCACGGGGATGGAGTTTTTGCCCGTGGCCCGGTCGGACTCGATGTCGCGGATGTTGTTGATGTTGAGCACGGCTACGGCAAAAAGCCCACAGCTGGTGGCCGGAAGCAGCAAATCCCAGTTCCAGACGAGCGTGTGCAGGTAGTAACTACCAAGTACCCCCACCCAGCCAAAAAAGATCAGCACCGACAAATCGCCCAAGCCCAAGTACCCGTAGGGGCGCTTGCCTGCCGTGTAGGTAATGGCCGCAAAAATGCACGCCAGCCCCAGCCCCAAAAAGACCCAGAAAGTACCCGCCGGGGCCTTTTGCAACGCCAGGTAAAGTAAGCTCAGGCCCGATGCCAGCGCCAGCACCGAAAACAGACCGATGGCGCGGAGCATGGTCTTTGGCGTGATTTGTCCCGAATGTACGGCGCGGCGTGGCCCTTGCCGCAGCTCGGTATCTTTGCCGTTGACGGCGTCACCGTAGTCGTTGGCGAAGTTGGAAAGTACCTGTAAGAAGATGGTCGTCAGCGCGCTCAGCAGGGCGATCGGCGCGCTGAATTGCCCGTGGGCGGCCGCCATAAAACTACCCATCAGGATACACGAAAGCGCCAGGGGTAGGGTGCGCGGACGGGCGGCGTCAATCCAGCGAGACATCAGAGGAATAGAGAGGGTGATAGCATGACATCTTGAAAAAGTACCCCACCAGGTACCTGGCGGGGCAGTACTCAAGCGGCTTACAGGCCTACGGCTTTTTGAAACTCAGGATCTTTGGGCGTAATTTTGGAAGCAAAGAAATGCGTCAGCTTTCCTTCTTCGTCCACCACGTACTTGCAAAAATTCCAGCTGGGGGCCGTGTCGTTCCAGCCGTTGAGCTCCTTGGTGGAGAGCCATTTGTACAGCGGGTGCTGGTCGGTACCTACCACGTCGATCTTGTCGAAAAGCTGAAAGGTAACGCCGTAGTTTTTCTGACAAAAAGTGGCGATTTCTTCGTCACTGCCCGGCTCCTGGCCCCCGAAGTTATTGGCCGGAAAACCCAGTACCACTACCTTGTCGCCGTATTTTTCGTGAAAAGCCTGCCAGTCGGCGTACTGAGGTGTGAAGCCACACTTAGAGGCCACGTTCAGCAGCACTACTTTTTTGCCTTTGTATTGGCTGAAATCAATCTCATCGTTGCCGATGAGCGATTTTAGTTTGAAGTCATACAAGGTACCTTGGGCGTTGAGTTCTCCGTCGGGTTTCATTTTAATTTCTTTTTTGTCGGCAAAAATACCGAAGAGTGTACTGAGCATAAGCAAGAGAATCGTTTTCATAGGAGTTCGGTAAAGTACCCTGGCGAGGGTTTTTAAAAGATCATTGACGTTTAAAATCACATGCGTTCGGGTACTTCTATGCCTAATAACTCCATGCTATGCTTGATTGTTTTGGCCACCACCGCCGATAGCGCCACCCGCAGCTGCACGGCCTGCGGGTCGGGGTCGGCGAAGATCGACACCTCGGCGTAAAACTGGTTGTAGACCTTAGCCAGCTCGAAAGCGTACAGCGAGATGAGCGAAGGCGCGAGTTCCTGCCCGGCGGCCTGCACCCGCGACGGGTACAGCGAGAGATAAAAGATCAGATCCTGCTCGGCCGCGTGCAGTGGGCGTTCGTGCGAAGGTACTTCGGCCGCAATAGCCAGCTGCTCCGCCTTGCGCAGAATGGAGCAGATACGTGCGTGGGTATACTGAATGAAAGGTCCCGTATGTCCCTGAAAGTCAATGGACTCTTCGGGATTGAAAAGCATCCGCTTCTTGGGGTCTACCTTCAGCAGGAAGTACTTGAGCGCTCCCAGCGCCAGGGTGTTGTACAGTTGCTGGGCCTCCTCGCTGGCAAAATCCTCGATCTTGCCCAGGTCGCGGGTGCGGGTTTCGGCCGTCTGCCGCATCGTTTCGATAAGATCGTCGGCGTCTACCACGGTACCCTCGCGTGACTTCATTTTGCCCGAAGGCAAATCCACCATGCCGTAGCTGAGGTGGTAGCAGCCGTCGGCGTAGGCGCGGCCCAGGCGCTTCAAAATGGCAAAAAGTACGTTGAAGTGGTAGTCTTGCTCGTTGCCCACTACCCAGATGTAGCGGTCGTTGCCGTAGTCGCTGTACTTCAGCTCCGTGGTGCCCAGGTCCTGCGTAATGTACACCGACGTCCCGTCGCCGCGCAGGACCAGCTTCTGGTCCAGGCCTTCTTCGGTGAGGTCGATCCAGACCGAGCCGTCTTCTTTGCGGTAAAAAACGCCCTGCCGTAAGCCTTCCTCGATAATATCCTTGCCCAGCAGGTAGGTGTCGGATTCGTAGTAGGTTTTGTCGAAGCTTACGCCAATTTTCCGGTAGGTTTGCTCAAAACCTTCGTACACCCAGCCGTTCATTTTGTGCCAGAGCGCCACCGTCTCGGGGTCGCCCTGTTCCCATTTAAGAAGCAGCTGCTGCGCTTCCTGCATCCAGGGCGCTTTTTTGGCGGCTTCGTCTTCGCTCGTGCCCTGGGCTACCAGCTCGGCGATTTGCTTTTTGTAGGTTTTGTCAAACTCCACGTAGTACTTGCCGGCCAGGTGGTCGCCTTTAATTCCCGAGCTCTCCGGTGTTTCGCCCCGGCCCAGCTCCCGGTAGGCCAGCATGGACTTGCAGATGTGAATCCCGCGGTCGTTGACGAGGCAGGTCTTTACTACTTCGTAGCCGTTGGCGGTCAGGATACGCGCCACGGAGTCGCCCAGGAAGTTGTTGCGGAGGTGGCCCAGGTGCAGGGGCTTATTGGTATTGGGCGACGAAAACTCCACCATCACCGACTGCCCGTTGGCGGGCTGGGTACCAAAAGTACCTTCGGCGCGCATGGCACGGAGTAGTTCCAGCCAGGTGGAATCTTTTAAACTTATATTAAGAAAGCCCTGCACCACGTTGAAGGTACTTACTACCGACGAATGCTCAGCCAGGTAGGTACCGATGGCCTGGCCGATGTCGGCGGGGGAGCGGCGGAGGGCTTTGGTAAGGGCAAAGGTGACAAACGTATAAAAGCCTTCAAACTCTTTTTTGGTGGGCTGAAGGATGATTTCTTCGACGGCCGTGTCAAAGCACTGCCGGATCGCTACCCGAATATCTTCTTTCAGCGTAGTTTCAATATTCATGCAAACGAATTTTGAGTATAATTAAATAGAAATGAGCGCCCGGCCAGGGGTACTGGCGTGCAAAATTAGGGCAAATTTCGGAGGGAGCCTTATCGAATCACAACCTTATTCATAATTTGACGTTTAGGAGTCAGCGAGTTTTTTGTATCTTTCGGATAGGAGCGAGGGTGAGGATAGAAGCGACTCCGTTTTTTCGGAGTCATGAACCAGTCAGGCTAATGAAAAAGATTTTTAACTATACACTACGGGCGTTGCTGCTGGGGTACTTGGGGCTGAGCTTTCAGCTACCGGCACTGGCGCAGTTTGAACAGGCCCAACGGATCGAAATTCCGGTCAATTCTTCTTTTAACGAAAGCTACGACGTGTTTTCGCTGGGCGAAAACGGAGCGTTGTCGGTGGTACGCCGAAACGAATTTACGGGCACGCGCAACGAGTACTGGCACTTTACCCGCTACGATACGGACCTGAATCCCCTCTGGACGCGGCCCTACAAGCTCGACTACCGCTACGTGCCCATCATGGCCTACCAGAGCGACTACTACATTTACTGGCTTTTTGCGGAGCCCGACACGGACCATTTCCTGTTCCTGCAATTGGACCTGGCCCGCGGCGAGCTGGACGTACACAAGGGCGATTTGCTCTCGGGGGTCGATGTGCACCAGTTCAAGGTCATCGGCAGCAAGGCGCTGGTGGCGGGCTACTACCACAACCGGCCGGTGGTACTGGTCCATTCTTTCTTTGACCATACCACCCGCGTGTTGCCGGGGCTCTACGAGCGCAATACGGAAATCAACAACGTGGACATCAACGAAAGCGAGGGGATGATCAACGTCATTACCTACGCCTACCGCAAGCGCAGCTGCCAGTTTAACATCAAAACTTACAACTACGACGGCAAGCTGCTGAAAAGTACCGTGCTCAGCAACGACCGCAACAGCTTCATTTCCGGGCAGATCGTGCCGCTCAACGTGGACGACTCCTACCTCATTGGCAACTACTCGGTGGGCTGTACGCCTTTCTCGCAGGGGCTTTTTATTACGCACATCCAGGACAACGAACCCAGCGATCCGCAGTTTATTGAGTTTTCGGAATTGCAGAATTTCTTTAACTACATGAAGCCCAAGCGCAAGCAACGGATGCTGGACCGCATCGGCAAGCGGAAGTCGCTCGGCAAGGAAAACCGCTTCCGGTACCGGCTGCTGGTGCATCCGCTGATCCAGACCGAAGACGAGATCATCCTGGTGGCGGAGGTCTACTACCCCAACTACCGCAGCAGCACGCCCCTGATGACCAACGGCCTCAACCGCGCCTACACCCGCTCGATGGACGGCTTCCGCTACACCCACGCCATTGTGTGCGGCTTCGACCGCGACGGACGCTACAAGTGGGACAACAGCTTTGCCATCAAAGACCTGGTGAGCTACGAGTTGCAGGAAATGGTGCAGCTCTCGCGCGTGGATGATTACTTTGTGCTGGCCTACCCGCAGGAAGGTAACATTCATACCGAGGTGATTCACCGCGAAAAAGTGGTGGTAGAAAACGAAAAGTACCAGCTGGAGTCCAAAAACGACACCGAAAAGGTACTTTTCAACGACAACGCCAACCTGGCCGCCTGGTACGGCAAGTACTTCCTGGCCTACGGCATCCAGCGCGTCGGCACCGACCGCTCCTTGTTGACGGGTACCCCCCGGGAGGTATTTTATATCAATAAACTTGCCTACAAAACCGAGGACATCGGCCAGCCCAAGCCCGCCTCTACCGGCGAAGCCTCTACCCGAAAAACTTCCGGATCAAAACGATGAGGAGGTTGAGCAGCAGGCTCAGCAGCAGCATGGTGGTGAGCGGGAAGTAGAAGCGGAAGTTTTCTTTCTCCACGCGGATGTCGCCCGGTAGGCGGCCCAGCCAGTGGAGCTTGTCGCCCAGAAAATACACCACCAGCCCCGCCAGGATCACCAGCGCGCCAATAAGGATGAGGTACTTGCCCAGGGTAGGTGACATGGAGTAGTTCGTTTCGTGGGGGGTAAATATACTAGCTGCGGCCCAAAGTTAGGTACTTTTGGGATGGGTACCGGACCGTCTGCATTTTATAAACAACTCGCTGCGACGGTAGTTATTAGGAAAGCCCTCATCGCTTACCTTACACAACTCACAAACCAGGGGTGAGGGTACCTACCTATGAGCAAAAAAACACCCAAAGACCCCGAAAGAAAACGATTAGCCAAGCCAAACTGGAAAAAATGGGGGCCCTACGTCGCCGACCGCCAATGGGGCACCGTCCGGGAAGACTATAGTAGCAGCGGCGACGCCTGGAACTACCTCACGCACGACAAGGCCCGCTCCAAAGCCTACCGCTGGGGCGAAGAGGGCATCGGGGGCTTTTCCGACGACCAGCAGTTTCTGTGCTTCGCGTGGGCCTTCTGGAACCACCAGGACCCCATCCTCAAAGAGCGCTACTTTGGCCTGACGGGCCAGGAATCCAACCACGGCGAGGACGTGAAGGAGATCTACTACTACCTGGATGCTACGCCCACGCATTCGTACCAGAAAATGCTGTACAAGTACCCCCAGCAGGCTTTTCCGTACGAAAAACTCATCGAGCATAGCCGCAACAGAGGCAAAAAAGAGCCGGAATACGAACTCGTGGAAACGGGTATTTTCGACGAGAACCGGTACTTCGACCTCTGGATGGAGTACGCCAAGGCGTCGGAAGAGGACATCCTCATCAAGCTTACGGTACACAATCAGGGCCCGGAAGCCGCGCCCCTGACGGTACTACCTACCTTGTGGTTTAGAAATACCTGGTGCGGGGCCAAAGAAAAAATACCCGCCCTGACAACCAGCCCGGAAGGCCACGTGCAGGCCTCGCACCCGGAGCTGGGTACCTACCACTGGTACCTGGAGGAGGCTGAGCAACTCCTTTTTTGTGAGAATGAAACCAACCAGCAACGCCTGTACCAGGTACCCAACGAGGCGGCGTCCTGCAAAGACGGCATCAACGATTTTGTTATTGCAGGTACCGACACCCTCAACCAAGGCCAAACGGGTACCAAAGCCGCCGCGCTATACACGCTCACGCTTCCGCCCAACGAACGCCGGACGATACGCCTGCGGTTGTCCAAAAAAGCCCTGAAGAATGCCTTTGCTGATTTCGACGCGCTTTTTGCGCAGCGCCAGTCCGAGGCCGACGCCTTTTATGAGGTACTTCAGGCCCATACCCAAACCGACGACGAACGGTCCATTCAGCGCCAGGCCTTTGCCGGGATGCTGTGGACCAAGCAGTTTTATTACTACGACGTCAACCGGTGGCTCAACGGGGACCCCGGCCAACCCTCGCCCCCGGAAAGTCGCAAAACGGGGCGTAACGCGACTTGGCCCTACTTCCATACGGCCGACATCATGTCCATGCCCGACGGCTGGGAGTTTCCGTGGTTTGCGGCCTGGGACCTGGCCTTTCAGGCGGTAGTACTGGCCCGCCTTGACCCGGATTTTGCCAAGTACCAGCTCGAGATCCTGCTGCGGGCCTGCGCCATGCACCCCAACGGGCAGATCCCGGCCTACGAATGGCACTTTTCGGATGCCAATCCGCCCGTACACGCCTGGGCGGCCCTGAAAGTTTACGCCGTAGAGAAGAAGAACGGCAAGGGAGATCTGGAGTTTCTTGAGCGGGTATTTCAAAAGCTCCTGCTCAACTTTACGTGGTGGGTAAACCGGAAAGACACCACCGGCAGCAACCTGTTCGAAGGGGGCTTTCTGGGCCTGGACAACATCGGTGTTTTCGACCGCAGCGAACTACCCGCCAACGTCCGGCTGGAACAGGCCGACGCCACCAGTTGGATGGCCATGTACTGTCTCAACATGCTCCGGATCGCCTGCGAGCTTTCCCTGGAAAAGCCCCACTACCAGGAGTTTGCCCGGAAATTCTTCGAGCATTTTCTGTACATCGCCGGGGCTATGCGCGACATCGGCAACACGGGCATCAACCTCTGGGACGAGGAGGATGAATTTTATTACGACAAAATTCACTTTCCCAACGGCGATAACCTCCGGCTGCGGGTCCGCTCGCTGGTGGGGCTCATCCCGCTCGCGGCGGTGGAGGTACTTGATCCCGTTATGCTCGAAAAACTGCCCTACTTTAAGGAGCACGTTGAGAAGTTTATTCAGGAGCGGCCCGACCTGGCCGAGCTCATCTCGCGCTGGCACGTGCCGGGCAAAGGCGAGTTTCGGCTCCTTTCGTTGCTGCGCGGCCACCGCACCCACATGCTCCTGAAGCGTATGCTCGACAGCGACGAGTTCCTGTCGGAGCACGGCATCCGGGCGTTGTCCAAGTACCACCGCGACCATCCCTACGAAATTGAACTGAATGGAACCACCTACGATGTCCACTACATACCGGGCGAGTCGGACGACAGCCTGTACGGCGGAAATTCCAACTGGCGCGGGCCGGTTTGGCTGCCGGTAAACTACCTGCTCATCGACTCCCTGCTGAAGTTTCAGCAGTACTACGGCGATGAGTTTAGGGTGGAGTACCCTACGGGCTCCGGGCAGTCGTACGCGCTGCGCGAAATCGCCGCTGCGTTGCGCGGCCGCCTGGTGGGGATTTTCCGGCTCGACGAAAACAACCGGAGGGCCGTATGGGGGCCGTACGAAAAGTTTCAGCAAGATCCGGCCTTTCGCGACTACCTGTTCTTTCACGAGTACTTCCACGGCGACGACGGCCACGGCCTGGGCGCTTCCCACCAAACTGGCTGGACGGCGCTCATCGCCAACCTCATCGACGGCCAGGGCATGGGGGTACTTTGAGCAAAGTACCTGGTTACTTTATCGCTTCCAAGTAGAAAAGGTACCTCGCTCAGGGGTACCTTTTCTAGTAGTAGTTAAAGAAGGTGCGGCCCAGCTACCTAATCCACCAGCCAAATCCGGTCGGCTTCAAAATCCTGCTCGCGCCACTCCACCAGTACCCGTTGGCTCTCCAGGGTATTCACCTTCATGCCCACGTAGTCGGGCTTGATGGGCAGGTCGCGGTTATAGATGCGGTCGATGAGTACCAGCAGCTCCACCTTGGCGGGGCGGCCAAAGGACGTCATGGCGTCCAGCGCGGCGCGCACCATGCGGCCCGTCGACACCACGTCGTCGATCAGGATCACGTTGCGGTTTTCGATCAAAAACGGAATGCGGGTTTTGTTAGGTACCAGCGGCGAGTCACGGCGGCGGAAGTCGTCGCGGTAAAAGGTGGCATCCAGGTGCCCCAGGGGAATTTCGCGGCCGGTCCGGGTGCGGAGCTCGCTGGCTACGCGCTCGGCAAAGTAGATGCCACGGGGTTGCAGGCCCATGATCACCGACTGCGCAAAGTCCTGGTGGTTTTCGATAAGTTGCTGGCACAGCCGGCTGGTCATGATCTCCAGGAGCGGACTGCTAAGGATAAGTCGTTTTTGGGCCATTTGAATATTTCCCGAAATTTGGGTTTAAATTAAACTCCCATTCACTAATTACGAAATTTTTTATGAAATACCTCATTGCCGGGCTGGGCAACATCGGTCCTGAGTACGCCCTAACCCGCCACAATGCCGGTTTTATGGTTTTGGATCGCCTGGCGGCTGAGCACGACTTCCGGTTTTCGTTTGAGCGGCTGGCCTACGTGGCCGAATGGAAGCACAAAGGTCGTCAAATCTACTTCATCAAGCCTACTACCTACATGAATCTGAGCGGACGGGCCGTGCGCTACTACCTGGACGCCTTTAAAGTACCTACCGAAAACCTGCTGGTGGTGGTGGATGAGCTACAACTGGAGCTAGGTACCCTGCGCATCAAACCCAAAGGCTCGCACGGCGGGCACAACGGCCTGCGGCACATCGAGGAGACGCTGGGTACTTCGCAGTACCCCCGCCTGCGCTTCGGCATCGGCAATAACTTTCCGCGCGGGCGGCAGGTAGACTACGTCCTGAATGCCTTCTCCAACCCGGAAATGACGGAACTTCCCGCCATTCTGGATCGGGCCGGTGAGATGGTCCTTTCTTTTTGTACTTTGGGGATACAGCAAACCATGAATATTTTCAATCAATGATTGTATTAAATAAAGAATTTTGAGGTTTTGAGGGACTGCTATCTTCTAATGCAAAGAAGAATCTATTGCCAAATATAATTTTGCTAAATAACCTCAAGATTCTTTAAAAATCGAAAAACAGCGCTTTTTAAGAATTTAATTCAGAATTATATTCTGAATAAGCTCCACCAGGTACTTTGCAATATGAAACTTTACATGGATATTTGTGCGTTGATAAAGAGAAAATAAAAATTGAATAAAACCATGAAAAGTAACAGAAGAAGTATTATATTTGCAGTTGTATTCGGAGTAGTACTTGGTCTTATCCCCGGAACGGGAACTTCCCAGGCAAAAAACGAAGACGTAAAAGCACCCACGCGTGCCCTAGTAAAAGGAACCGAAAAGCAGTTTGCGGCGTATATTAAGAGTGAGTTTCCGGTTTTTGCGCAAAACGAAAATTGGGAAGTGATTGAGAAGATGGTGACGTTGTACAACGAAAAGCCATCGGCACTAACGAAAATCAAAGTTCAGGAGCAGCAGGTGTTCAACGCAGCCATCGCTGATTTGAATACGCAACTGAAAGGCCGCAATACGCTGGAAGCCCAGCAGTGGCAGCTCAATCTTGACAAGACGGCTCAGGCCATTCGCTTCGTCTGGAACTTTGATTTTAACAGTTTGACACCCATTGTTACTGAGGTACTTCCCATGCCGGGTTTAGCAGCAGAAAGCAATTTGTAAAACGAGAAGTTAGTTTATTTTAAGTAGAAAAGGTTAAGGGTTTAGGAATAGTCAGTATAGAGCCATCTCTCATGAGGTGGCTCTATCTTTTGGTGGGTACGCCCCATACTTCTACGCGCCGGTTGGTTTGTCGGCTGATCTCCGACTGGCTGGTGGCAATGGGCCGCACCGAGCCGTAGCCTTGCCCGTCGATGCGGTTGGCGTCAATCCCCCGCTCAATGAGGTAGTTTTTGACCATCACTACCCGCTGCCACGACAGCAGCACGTTTTTTTCAAAATCGCCCACGTTGTCGGTATGGCCCTGGAGCTGAATGTGCAGGTCAGGGCGCTCCTTGAGAAGTACCACCAGCGCGTCGAGCTTGGTTTTGGTGGCCTGGTCCAGGGAGTCTTTGCTCTGCGGAAAGGGCAGGCTCACCAGGGGCTTGTCGAAGCGCTCCGGCAGCAGGCTAATCAGGGTTTCGGTTTTGGAAGAAACCTGCTTAAGATCCACGTAAATACTCCGCGGCTCGTAGCCGGGCGAGAGCGCCGTGATGCGGTAGCGGTGGGCCGGAGGTACCTGCACGGTATACAGGCCGTTGACGGCGCGGGCCTGGGCTATCACGGAGTTGTCGTCGGTATGGCGTACCTCCACGTTGGCGTTGGGCAGAAAGCTGAGGTTGCGGCCGTCGTACACCTTGCCGGTGATTTCGACGAGCCCGCTGGGTTCAGGTACCTTGGCGGGTGGGGGCGGGGGCGGCGTTTCCGCCTGAACTTTCGTTGGGGGCGGCGGGGGCGTTTTTAGTTCTTTGAGGTTCTGGGCAATGCGCCGGTAACTACCCTGCACAAAAACGGGGTCCTTTACTTCGTCGTAAAGCCGGATGTAAGCCACCGCCCCGGCGCTGGCTTCGTTGCCCGCAATGAGGTCATCCTGAAAAAAATTAAGTACCTGGTCCAGGTCCAGCACGGCTTCCTGGTTGGGGTCGATGAACTCAACCTTGGATTCACCGTTGACGTACATCTTGATGTTGCGCGTCACGATGTCACGCGAGAAAACGTAGTGGGCGTACTCACCGGGTTTGAAGGGCGCGTTTTCGCCGGTGGCAAAGTTGAAGAAATTGAGCTTGGCATGGTAGACGTAGGGCCCGTTGTCGGACTTGCGGTTCTTGAAGTCAAGTACCCGCTTCCAGCTGTCGAGCTCGGCCAGGCGGAAGTACATTTCTACGGTATAAGATTTGTCCAGAAAACCTTTGGCCTCTTTATTGTTGAATTGTAGCCCGCTGTTGGCTTCAAAGGCGTAGACCGTCCGGCGGGCGCTGTCCAGGGCCGGAATAAACTCGTCCATGATTTTTCCCGGCGTTCCCAGCGGTTGTAAAGCGGGGCCGTCGCCCTCGGTGCAGGCCAGGCCATGGCTGAAGTCATACGTCAGGCGCCGCTGGGCCGACGCGCTCAAAGAACACCCTAACCAAAGACCCAAAAAAACCAGAAGCCATTTATTCACAAAATTCATGTCCAAAAATATAAAAAAGGAAGATTGGTTCATGAAGGCTTTTGGGGTAATTTTGGGAAACGTTTGGTATCCGGTTGAAAAATATAAGTATTGGGTTGCTGTTTTCCATGCTATGGGCCTCGGCATCGGTCGCTACGAAGTTCGGGGTTTTGTCGGTAGAACCGCTCGTATTAGCCAACATTAGATTCTTTATAGCCAGTGTGTTACTACTGGGTGCCGCGTATCTGGTTCGTCCCGATGCCTCGTATCGGCTGCCGCAAGGGGTCGAATGGCGCCAGCTAGCCTTGTTTGCCTTCCTTAACACAACGCTCTACCTGGGGCTGTTCGTATTCTCGATGAAGTTTGCGGCGGCGGGGCTGGGTAGTTTGGCTACCTGTACCAACCCGCTCATGATTATCCTGCTTTCGGCCTGGTGGATCGGGCGAAAGCCCTCGAAGCAGGAACTGCTAGGGGTACTTTTGGGTATGACGGGCGTGGGCATCGCCACCTACCCGCTCTTGGAGGGAAGCACCACCAGCCTGACGGGGATTGTGCTGCTTTCGCTGAGTATGCTGGCCATTTCGGCGGCCAGCGTGTACTACGCTACCGTGCGCTGGCAACTACCCACCATGCTCATCAACGGCTGGCAAATCGCCCTGGGCGGACTGCTGCTGCTGCCTTTTACGTTGACGATGAGTGACTTTAGCCAGTCGCACTGGGACGCCCGCTTCTGGTGGTCGGTGTTGTGGCTGAGCATCCCGGTGTCGGTGGTGAGCTTGCTGTGCTGGTTTTACCTCCTCCAAGCAGATACCGTACGCGCTTCGATGTGGTTGTTTTTGTGCCCGCTGTTCGGGTTTTTCTTTGCCTGGTGGCTGCTCGATGAGCCCATAACCGGCTATACCTTGGCCGGTACGGTGCTGGTAGTGGGAGGGCTCACCCTGGCCCGGCCCGGAAAAAGTACCTTAAGCACCGGTAGAAAGTAGTTTTTTTTCAAGAATCAGGACGGGTTCCGCGCGGGAAATAAGCCCTACGATGTCGAAGCCGTGGCGCAGGTTGAGGATGAGCATTGCGCGCCAGCGATTCATGGTTTGGGTACGGATGGTATGGTAGCCTTGCTCCCTACACCAGGCGTGCTGCCGCTGCATCAGGGTAGAGGCAATGCCCCGCTGGCGGTAGTTGGGATGTACCCCGCCCAGCCAGCTGTAAAAGTGGCCCGGTTTGCGCGGGTGGCCCAGCTTGTAGCCTACCAGTAGTTCTTTGTCCAGCGCTAATAGTACCAGCAGTTGGGGCATGGCCGCCATCTCTGCCTCCAGGTCTTCGCGGCGGTCGCCGGAAAATAGCTGAAAGTGAAGATCAAATAGCGCATCGAGCCGGTCGGTAGGTACCTGGCCGGTATGAAGTTCGTAGTGAATCATGAGGTACGTCCCGAAAAAGTACCTTAAAGAAGATAAAGAAGAAAGTACCTAGTCCGTTTCGATTTCGCCCACCATAAATAGCCGCACCTGTCCGCTGATGCAAACGCGGTCGTCGCTGAGCTTGCAGCGGAGGTACCCGCCCCGCTTGGATACTTGTAGGGCCGTCAATTGCGTTTTTTCCAGGCGTTTGGCCCAGTAAGGTACCAGCGTAGTGTGGGCCGAGCCCGTGACGGGATCTTCGTCAATGCCCGACTGGGGCGCAAAAAAGCGTGAAACGAAGTCCACCTCGTCGCCGGGGGCCGTCACAATGATGCCACGCGCCGGTACCGTCGACAGCACAATAATATCCGGATCGAGCTCCCGTACTTCGGTTTCGCTCTCAAGTACCACCAGGTAGTCGGTTTTGCCTTTAAAAACCTCAACCGGCACTACCGTCATCATACTTTCGTGGAGCGCGGGTGGTGGCACGGCTACCTGGTAGTGGTCTACGGGGAAGTCCAGCGTAAACCAGTCGTTTTCCAGAGACACCTTCAGGATACCGCTGCGCGAGTCGAAGGCTACTTCGGGTTGGTCGTAGTTATGGATCTTGAAAAGTACATACGCGGCTGCCAGGGTTGCGTGGCCGCAGAGATCCACCTCGGTGCTGGGCGTAAACCACCGGATGTGAAAGCCCGTTTCAGTCGGGACAAAAAAAGCCGTTTCGGCCAAATTATTTTCGGCTGCGATTTGCTGCATCACGAAGTCCGGAAGCCAGCTTTCCAGCGGAACTACCGCGGCGGGATTGCCGGCAAAAAGCTTATCCGTAAAAGCATCCAGTTGATATATAGGGAGTTTCATATACGAGCTACGCTAGGGAAGGTTTTTTCTCTAAGTTATCAAAAATATCTTCGTTAAATTCAATTAAAGACGAAATTTTTATGTCGGCCAGATCAAATTTTGGATCATGGTACTCGTAAGCCGCCGGAATGGCCACCGTGAGCATGCGGGCGGCATGAGCGGACCGCAGGCCGTTGCCCGAGTCTTCAAAGGCCAGGCAGTTTTCGGGAGCTACCCGGAGCTGGCGCGCCGCGCCGAGGTATACATCCGGAAAGGGTTTGCTACGGGCTTCCAGTACGGCCGAGTGCCAAAGCGTGAAGTACGGTAACAGATCCAGGCGGCGCAGTACGGTTTCAATGATTTCCATGGGCGAAGCTGAGGCCACGGCCAAGGGAAGGCGGCGCTTATGAAAAAAACGAACGACCTCCACCGCACCGGGCATGGCGAGCGCGCGGCTTCCGATGCGCTCGTGGGCCAGCTCAATGATTTCGTGCTCTACCTGCTGGGTACTTTTTCCTGGCCAGGGGCTCTTTTCGTAGAATGACCGCACAAAGGCGGCGGTACCCAGGCCGGTATAGGCCTGGCAAATTTCGTCGGTGAGCGCAATGCCCAGCGGAGCGAACACTTCAATGGCTACCTCCCGCCAGATGGGCTCGGAGTCGACCAGGAGGCCGTCCATATCAAATAGTGCGGCTTGTATTTTCATCTAAATATCGGCTTGTCGAAACGGTTTTATGTCTATTTTCTCCCATACTTGACCGGTGACGTAAGGCTCGGCGTCGAGCCATTGCCGGAGCGCCTGCTCGTGCTCAAAGTCCACCACCATCATGGAGCCGATCATGGTACCTTCGGGACTGAGCAGGGCACCGCCCATCACAAAGTGGCCGTTGGCTTTGAGCTGGCGGGCTCCTTCGAAGTGGTGCGGGCGGGCCGCCAGGCGTCGGTCCAGGGCTTGCTCGTCGGTGAAGTCGTAGGCGTGCAGTACGTAAAGCATAGGATGAAAAGTCGACTATTTCTTTAGAACAAATAAGAAGAAAATAAGAGCCAGGGAGGTGCAACTATTTTTATTAGGTGTGGCGTTTCATGCGCAAATAAACCCCGTTGGTCCAGCCAAAGCCTTCCTGCACTTCGTATTCGCCACCGGTTGCTTCCAGGTAGGTGTTGGCTACATTGTATTTTTCCATTATTTTTCCCGTATGCTTAAATTCTTTTTCGATCAACGAAAGCCAGTTGGTACGGAGCCGATAGGCCGAGCGTGCAAAGTGGTAGTTGCGCAGCCCTTTGTAGGCAATCCACTGCAGGGGTGCCCAGCCGTTGGGAAGGTCCCACTGCTGGCCCGTGTGGGTGAGGGTAGTCATGAGCCCGCCCGACCGCATGAAGTTTAGCCGCAGGTAGGCGTTGACAAAACGCGCCTGCCGGGGCTTGGCCAGCCGGAAGAAAAGGGGAAAAGTACCCGCCAGGGTAAAGTGGTGCGTAGGTTTCCGGACCACGAAATCGTAGTCCATGAAGTAGTTTCGGGCCGGGTCCCAGAAGTACTTCTGGATGGCTTCGCTGCGGTCGCTGGCTTTTTTTTCGTAGTGGTGAAAAAGATCGTACTGCTCGCTGAGCTGGTAGGTTTCGGCCAGGGTGTACTCCAGGTGGTACAGGAGGCAGTTGAGATCCACGGGCAAAATATCCGTGGTGTGGGTCGAGGCAAAATCTTTGCCTTCGGCGTACCAGCGGCTGCTGAAGTCCCAGCCCGACTCGGCCGCGGCCCGGATGTGTCGGTAAAGTACCTCGGGCGGGGTGCCGTACTTTTCCTGCGCTTCCTGCGCCAGCTCCACGTCTTCGTGGTACGACTCCGGCCGGGGCAGGGGTTTGTCGTCCCAGTAGCGGTTGAGGTAGGTACCTTCGGCCAGGCGCACCACCCGGCGGTGGGCGGGGGCGTCCTCGGTGAGGCGGTCGAAGCCTTCCATCCAGTAGTTGTATTCCTGCTGCATTTGGGGAAGGTACTTCACCAGTACTTTGGTACCCTCCATTTCGCTAAACAAACGCACCATCATGGAAAAAAACGGCGGCTGCGAGCGGCTGAGGTAGTAGGTGCGGTTGCCGGTAGGTACGTGCCCAAACTGGTCGATGAGGTACGCAAAGTTGCGGATCATGTTTTCGATCAGGTCCACGCGCCCGCACTCTTTGAGCCCCAGCATGGTAAAGTAGCTGTCCCAGTAGTAAATTTCCCGAAACCGCCCCCCCGGCACCACGTAAGGCTCCGGTAGCGGCAGCAGCGAGCCACCCCGCACCTGATTTTCGGGACGGCGCGTCAGGAAGGGCCACAGCTGCCGGATGTACTCTTCGGCGGTCGGGACGTTTCCCTGGGGCTCAAACTCGGCCTTGGTTTCGAGGGGGATTTCAAAATGGCTCTTGACAAACTGCTTCAGG
Source organism: Rhabdobacter roseus (assembly GCF_014202275.1). Classification (GTDB taxonomy): domain Bacteria; phylum Bacteroidota; class Bacteroidia; order Cytophagales; family Spirosomataceae; genus Rhabdobacter; species Rhabdobacter roseus. Next base: position 104,003 of record NZ_JACHGF010000008.1, read on the forward strand.
TCGAAGTCGGGCTGGTACTTTTCGTGAAAGTACTTTTCAATGATCAGGGCCGGGTCGGAGATCGGTACGCTATCGGCAAAGGTCTTGGAATCGGGAAAAATGACCGCCATCTGAACATCCTTAAAAAAAGTACCGAAAAGGTCGTCGGGTGAACTTAACGACTGACCCAGCGAGACATGAGAGGCGAATGATCCGTACAAATCAGGAGGTTTTTAATCAAACATACTTTCCAACAAACATACACTAACTCCTATAAAAACGTGTATGTACATATAAAGTTATTTAATAATGGCGCTTTTAAGCAGGATTTGAACGTACAGGTACCCTTCAAACCCCTGCTTGAAAGTACCCCGAGCCGGGATGATGCGGATGATAAGTCGGAAAGCAGGTAGTTAAAACAGGGGTAGTTGTCCGTTTTTGACGCGGCGAAAATCCTGGGTATTCAGCTCCAGGGGTACTTTATTGAGGCCAAACTTGTGGCAGAAAAGCCGGAACTGGTTCCGAATGATGTCGGCCCTCGGGCCTTCGCCCGCCATGCGCGTACCAAAGCGGCTGTCGCCCACCTGGCCGCCGTGGCACTCGCTGATCTGGTTCCAGACTTTCTTGGCCCGGTCGGGGAAGGCCTTGTGCAGCCAGTCGTGGAAGAGGGGCTCCAGTGCGCCGTTGAGCCGGACGATGGTGTAGCCCGCCCACTGCGCGCCCGCTTCGGCGGCGGCTTTTAGCACGTCGTGGCTGTGGGTGTCGTTGAGGCCGGGAATGATGGGCGCGTTCATGAGCCCCACCGGCACGCCCTGGCCGGCCAGGGTTTCAAGTACCTTTAGCCGCTTGCGGTAGGTGGCGGTGCGGGGTTCGAGCTTGAGGCGCAGGGTTTCGTCGAGCGAGGTGATGGACGAAAACACGCACACCAGCCGCCGGGCGGCCAGCTCCTGCAACAAATCGAGGTCGCGCAGGATGAGGGCATTCTTGCTAATGATCCCGACCGGATTGCGGTACTCCAGGCAAATTTCGAGCAGCTTGCGCGTGATGCCCATCTCGCGCTCGATGGGCTGGTAGCAGTCGGTATTACCCGAGAGCGAAATGGAAGCCGGTTGCCAGTTTTTGTTGTCGAAGAACTTGCGCAGCAGCTCGGGCGCATTTTTCTTCACCACGATCCGGCTCTCGAAGTCGAGCCCGGCGCTGTAGCCCCAGTACTCGTGGGTGGGGCGGGCGTAGCAGTAGATGCAGCCGTGCTCGCAGCCCTGGTACGGATTGGCCGAGTAGGCCATGCCCACGTCGGGGCTCTTCACCTTGTTGACGAGCGTACGGCTGTCGTCGTAGATGTAGGCCGTCTGGCGTACTTCCTGCTCCCAGTCGTCGATGCCCTCCACGTGCTCCTGCACGTATTCCCCGGCCAGAAACCGGTTCTTGGGGTTGTACTGCGCCCCGCGCCCTTTCTCAAAGCGGTCGTTGGCTTCCTGATTGATCATGTAGCGCTATTTACCAAATGAATGATATAAGTATATTGTATTTGGTAAATGTATGACAAATAAATATTATATCGTATAAAAGTACCTTTCTATTTACTGAATAAATTCAGCGCTGCTACGCTCATGGCTTTTACGCCGGTTTTGATGGTAGGCTCGGGCACGGGAGCAAAGTAGGGTGAGTGTAGGGAAGGTAGTTGCTCGTTTTTTTCCTTCGCGTTTCGGATGGTTTCTTCGGCCAAAGTACCCAGCCAGAACATACAGATAGGTACCTGGTTGTCGAGCGCAAAGCGGCTGAAGTCTTCACCTACCATGTAGGGCTCCATCTCCACGACCTTGTCTTCGCCGAAGGTACTTTTAAATACCCCCACCAGCCGCTGCGTGAGCGCGGGGTCGTTGACGGTGGCGGGCGTCATGGGGTCACGTAGGGAAATGATAGGTAGTTTGTCGTCGGGTAGTCCGGCGGCGCGGGCCAGGTTGTCGCTGAGGCGACGAATGGTCTGGTGGGTTTTTTGGCGTACTTCGTCGGAGTAGGAGCGGAGCGTGAGCTGGAGTTTCACCTCGTCCGGAATGATGTTGTGCACGGTACCGCCGTGGATGGACCCGACCGTCACCACGGCGGGCTCGATGGGGTTGAGGCTGCGGCTCACGATGGTCTGGTAAGCCAGGATCAGCTGGGCGCTCAGCACCACCGGGTCGATGGTGGTATGCGGCGCGGCCCCATGGCCACCCTGCCCCCGCACGGTGATGTCCATCATGTCCACGCTGGCCATAAAAGCCCCCGCGCGGTAGCCCAAGGTACCGGCGGGCAGGAAGGAGTTGTCGTGCAGGGCAATGGCGAAGTCGGGCTGGGGCGCGAAGTCGAACAGCCCGGCCTTGAGCATGAGGTCGGCCCCGAAGCCGTTTTCCTCCGCCGACTGCGCCACCATCACCAGGGTACCTTTCCACTGGTTTTTGAGCTCCACGAGCATCCGGGCCGTCCCCACAAAAACCGTCATGTGGATGTCGTGGCCGCAGGCGTGCATGATGTTCACCTCATTCCCGGCGGCGTTGATGCCGCGCGCGCGGCTGGCGTAGGGCAGGCCCGTTTTTTCTTCGAGCGGCAGCGCGTCCATGTCGGTTCGGATGAGGACCGTGGGGCCGGGGCCGTTTTTAAGTACCCCTACCACGCCGTGCGCGCCCATTTTTTCTTTTACCGTAAAACCCAGACTTTTCAGCTCCGCGGCCATGCGGGCGGCCGTTTTTTCTTCCTGCAACGACAACTCCGGCTGCTGGTGCAGCTCTTTGTACAACGTACCCAGGCTAGGGTACTGCTGCTGGATGAAGGCGTCGATCTGGCGGAGCGGCGGGGTACTTTGAGCCAAGGTACCTTGGGCAATCAGACTCAGAAAAAGCAGAAACAGGTACCTGGAGCAGCGGAAAGAATGCATACGAAGCGTCGTTGGGGAAATGGTCGTTTTGTCGGTAAAGTACCTCCAAGGTACTAAAAAACGCGTCAGGTTGTAGCCGGGAGGCCGATGAAGTACCTTATTTGACAAGGCAATCACCGGATCACGTCCGTGTCGACGGGCAGGTACCCCAGGTGGCGGCTGAGCGAAAGTACCTGCCCCTTGTGGTGAAACTCGTGCGTGACGACGTGCGTAAACAGTTTCAGCGGCGGCACCCAATGGGTACTTCCGTCGCGGTCGAAGCTGATTTCAGTGACGGCCTGTTCGTCCAGGTACCTCAAAAACTCCGAAACCAGGGCATCCACCGACGCGTACACCAGCGTTACGTCGGCCATGGTAGTGACGGCTTCGTAGGGCGTAAAGGCCAGGTCTTTTTTTAGGCCGTGCTTCCCGATCCAGAATTCGTATACATTGGCCACGTGGACGAGCAAATTCCGGATGCTCCCCCGGCCAAAGGTGCTGTTTTCTTGTACGAAATCCGCCGGGGCCAGGGTACCGCAATAGTCCAAAAGTACCTGCCGCGATTCTTGTACCCACTCGTACTGCTGCGCTGGATCGATGGTCATGGGGAAGTAGGGTTTAGTTTTTTGCCAATATAAAAATACTGGTTGTTGGCTAATGGCTGCTTGTAAGTACCTTGATGCCTCGGGTCCGGTGGGGACACCGGCCACGGATCTGGTATTCTATTTCGTGTAAAATTAAGTCATTGATTATTGTTTTTGTCTCACCGCAATAAACAGCACTTAAATGTTGAGTTGTGATACAGCCGTATTCGTCAATTTCGATATGTCATTTGGTCTCGAAAGTTGCCATTAAAATGGCACATAACGGCTGGGGTATTTGTGAAGGCAGGGCATTTGAAATACGTCTGCCGAATTTATGCACAGAAGCTGATAGAAGTACAAATGTTTAATTACTTACGTCAGCCCTGCTTTAACAAATACCATGTTAGCACCAGTTTCTCTAATTGTCTGCTTGTCAACTTTGAATTATTGGCTATTTCCTAAAAACATGTAAAAGTTTTTCCATCGTACATGCACAATTCAGTATTTCTTGATCCTATCCATATGTTTCCTGATTTATCTTCAAAAATATTCCACACATCGTTGTTTCTAAGTCCATCTTTGGTAGTAAAACAAGCGTAAGATTTTCCATCGAATCGGCAAATGCCACGACCACCACCACCAAACCAAAGATTACCTTTTTTGTCTTCGACAATTCGAGTAATAGGACTGATAGTCCCAGTAGACAAGGCTTCAATTTTTGTAAAAGTTTTTCCATCATAACGATAAGCACCTTGCCAACTGCTAAACCAAATATTTCCTTTGTTGTCATGTAAAGCAGGCCATGCCCAATCGTCACCATTATGTTTAAGACTGGTTAAAATTTTACCATCATACCGAAATACCCCTTTATTTGTCCGTCCACCAAACCAAATATTACCTGCATTATCTACAAGTATTTTTTCTATGTTATGATTACTACTTAAAAAACCACCTTCGCTTTCACTAATTTTAAAATGTGTAAATGATTTGCCATCGTATATAAAAACGCCATTAATCGTGGCGAACCATAGTTGTCCGCTTTTGTCCTGCTTTATATCGAAAACAGAATGCTGTTTGTTGGAAATTTTATTAGCAGGCATATTTTTGGGTAAAGGGATATGAATTTTAGTAAATTTTTTACCATCATAAACACTGATGCCAGCGTCCGTTCCAATCCAAATTTTTCCATTCTTATCTTCCAAAATTGACCCAACCGCATTACTATTGAGTCCATTTGTTGATGTAAATTAAATAAATGATTTTCCGTCATATTTGTAGAGACCTTCAGCAGTAGTGCCAAACCAAAGGTTGCCTGCCTTATCCTGTAAACTACAATTTACATTGTCTCCTGGTTGAGAATTTTGAGTTTTTAAAAATTGGGGTTGACTGTTAGTTGTTTTTTTTGATTCACTTACCTTATCTTTTTGTATATCTGTATTTGTCTGCCCGTTACAGGTATTCAAACCAAAAGTAAAGGCGAGAAATATAGTTCCATTAAATAGATGTCGTAACATAGTACTGTTTGTTAAAATTGGTGCTAACATTTGTATATACGAACCTAGTTTCGTGTATATCCGCTATAGTCGTAGCCATTTACAAACGACTACAACTACCCCAAGTACGTTTGTAACTAGTAGTTGATAAGCAAAAGTGCCTACGGCTGCGTATCAAATATACTCTTTGTCCTACTAAAAGCGTAAATCCCCAGCATTTTCCTTCTAGCCCACGGATCAATAAAACGCTTTATTTTTACTGCTGCCTTTTACTATGAACTGTTTGAAGCTCTTCTGGTGCTAGCGCTCCGGTTGTCCGGCGGTCCGGCGTTCCGGTGGGGATACCGGCCACGGGATCAGCGGTCCCGCGCTCCGGCGGGTACCTCATCCCGGATGAGGCTTTGAGAATATTGTCAGTGATCAAATACAAGTATGGGGTTTCCGTATCTACTTTTACCGTGTCGAACAGGGCGGACGCTACGAGGGGTGTGTTGTTCTTGAATTCGCGCCCCTAAACTAGCATTAACCTGTCCGATTTTCAATAACTATCCACTTTACTTATTTAGTGATTTTATGAATCAAAAACTACGTTTAACCCCTCTCTTTCTCGTTATCCTCTTCACTTCTTTTACCCCCCTTTTCAGCCAGAGCCTAGGTATCAATAGTACGGGCGCGGCGGCAGACCCCTCGGCCGCGCTGGATGTGAGTGCTACCAACCAGGGGGTACTTATCCCCCGAGTAGCTCTGACGGCGACCCACGTCGCGGACCCTGTTACCTCCCCGGCCACCTCCTTGCTGGTCTACAATACGGCCACGGCGGGGACGGCCCCGAACGAGGTGGTTCCTGGCTACTACTACTGGACGGGCAGCGGCTGGCAGCGACTACTCACCCAGGCGGCTACCGTCCCGGAAGGTTGGAGCCTGGCGGGAAACAGCGGTACCAACCCGGCCACTCATTTTCTGGGTACCGCAGACAATCAGCCTCTGGTACTGAAAGTCAATGGGCAGCAGTCAGGATTTATTTCTTCTGCCGCGGATGCTAATCTATTACTGGGCTATCAAGCCCTGCTCAACAACACCACGGGTTATTATAACACCGCTATGGGCAGTGGTGCCCTTCAAAGCAACACCACGGGTAGTAGTAACTCCGCCATGGGCACCGGTGCCCTTTGGAGCAACACTACGGGTTATGATAACTCCGCCATAGGTAGCTCTGCCCTTTACAGCAATACCACGGGTTATCTTAACTCCGCCATAGGCAGTTTAGCCCTTTTCAGCAATACAACGGGTTATCTTAACTCCGCTATGGGCAGTTTAGCCCTTTTCAGCAATACAACGGGACACTCTAACTCCGCAACAGGTAGCTACACACTTCATAGCAACACCACGGGTTATGAGAATTCCGCTATGGGAAGTTTCGCCCTTTGGGGCAACACCACAGGTAGTTATAATTCGGCTGTGGGCCGTTTAGCCCTTTCTAACAACACCACAGGGGATTCTAACTCCGCTATGGGCAATCGCGCCCTTTACAGCAACACCACGGGTGTTGCTAACTCCGCCATAGGTAACAATGCTCTATACAGCAACACCACGGGAGCCGCTAACTCCGCCATAGGTAATGACGCCCTTTATAGCAACATCACAGGCTACTATAACTCCGCCATAGGTAACAATGCCCTTTACAGCAATACCACGGGTAACCAGAACTCCGCTATGGGCTATCGCGCCCTTTACAGCAACACCACGGGCTACTATAATTCCGCCATAGGTAACAATGCCCTATACAGCAACACCACGGGTGTCGCTAACTCCGCCATGGGTAGTGACGCCCTTTTTAGCAATACCACAGGTAACCAGAACTCCGCCATAGGCTATAAAGCCCTTTATAGCAATACCACAGGTAACCAGAACTTCGCCATAGGTAACAACGCCCTTTTCAGCAACACCTCGGGTAATAATAATGTAGCCATGGGTAGTAGCGTCCTTTCCGACAATACCACGGGTAGTAATAACTCTGCCATGGGTAATTTTGCCCTTTACAGCAACACCACAGGAAACCAGAACACCGCCATAGGGAACAACGCCCTTTACAGCAACACCATGGGTGGTAGTAACTCTGCTATGGGTACTTTTGCCCTCTTTAGCAACACTACGGGTAATCATAACTCCGCCATAGGTAACAATGCCCTTTTCAGCAACACCATGGGTTATGAGAACACTGCCATAGGTAACAACGTCCTTTACAGCAACACCACGGGCTACTATAATTCCGCTATGGGTACTTTCGCTCTTCAACATAATACCACGGGTTATGGGAACTCCGCTATAGGCAGTTTAGCCCTTTCCAACAATACTACTGGCTATAATAACACCGCCATGGGCGGTTTCGCTCTTTCTAGCAACACTACGGGTATCTATAACTCCGCCATAGGTGGTTCCGCTCTTAGAAGCAACACCACAGGTAATAATAATGTAGCCATAGGATATAGGGGACTTTCACAAAACACCACGGGTGACTTTAACTCTGCTATTGGCAGTTTCGCCCTTTACAGCAACACCACGGGTTATGAGAACTCCGCCATAGGCAGCTTAGCCCTTTACAGCAATACCTTGGGTAACCAGAACTCCGCCATGGGTAGTAGCGCCCTTTGGAGCAACACCACGGGGGGCGCTAACTCCGCTATGGGCAATGGCGCCCTTTACAGCAACATCACAGGTAGTAGTAACACCGCTATGGGCAATGGCGCCCTTTACTACACCACCACGGGTAGTAGTAACACCGCTATGGGCGCTTCTGCTCTTTTCAGGAACACAACTGGTTACTCTAACTCTGTAATAGGCGACAACGCCCTCTGGAGCAACACCACGGGCCACTCTAACTCCGTTGTGGGCAAGTCCGCCCTTTGGAGCAATACCACGGGTAGTGATAATGTTGCTATGGGAAATGGTGCACTTTTACAAAATATTACGGGTAGTAACAATACCGCTGTCGGCAGAGCTTCCGGACCTACAACCGCAGACCTTAGCAACACGAGTGCCCTGGGGGCTTCGGCTGTACCTACGGCCAGTAACCACATTCGCCTCGGCAATACTCTCGTTACGAATATCAGCGGGCAGGTAGCCTGGTCCAATACCTCCGACCAGCGCTTCAAGGTCGATGTGCAGGAGAACGTCAAGGGGCTGGACTTCATCCTGAAACTACGGCCGGTTACCTACCACTGGGACATTCACAGCCTCAACCGCTTTATCTACGGAGACAGGACTGATTCGCTCTTTGCAGATTCTGTCGCCCAGGCGGGTATAGTCACTCAGCAAAGTATTACCTACACCGGTTTTCTGGCGCAGGAAGTAGAAGCGGCGGCTCAGTCGGTAGGGTATGATTTCAGTGGGGTAGTGGCTCCGGCCAATGAAAAGACGCCGTACAGCCTCCGTTACGCTGAGTTTGTAGTACCTCTGGTAAAAGCCGTGCAGGAGCAGCAAAGCCAGCTGGGGCAGCAGAACGGACTACTGGCAGGCCTGAGCTCCCGTCTGGACCGACCCGTGGTGAAGCTTACCTCAGCCCATGAGTGGGCCGACCGGGTGTTTGAGCCGGGGTACCGGTTGCGGTCGTTGAGCGAAGTGGAGCAATACATGCAACAGCATAAACACCTGCCGGGGGTACCTTCAGCACAGGAGCTAACCGAAAAAGGCGTGGATGTAGCCACCATGCTAGCTATGCAGATGGAAAAGATTGAGGAGCAAACGCTGTATCTGGTAGAACTGGAAAAGAAGAATAAGGTACTTGAAGAAAAAAGCGAGAAGTTGCAGCAGCTTGAGGCCGAGAACCAGGCCATTCGTCAACTACTCTTCGACCTTCAGAAAGAGGTGAAACAGTTAAGCGAAAAGAAGTAATCGAGCCTAAATAAACGCAGCAAAAGCCCTACTGCCGTGTGTGTGTAGGGCTTTTTTTAGGTAAAACCTACCCTTTATTTTATTTAGATCTAATCGTAGGGGGGGTAGATTATTCCTGTACCCACCGGTACTGCTGCGCTGGATCTATGGTTATGGGGAGTGGTGTTTTGTTTTTTGAAAGAATGAATAAAGCGATGCCTTTTGGGAAGTACTTCTTGGTGGTGGTCCGGTGGTCCGGCGCTGCGATGGGACACCGGCCACGAGATCAGCCCGACCGCAACGTTTAGTATATAAAAAGCAGGCGATTTCGAAGGGCTTATTTTTTAGTTAGGTACAAAGTTTGATTCTAACCAAAATCCTTAATTTTACCAGTATTTCGCCTATTTTTTATATACATTGTTACCTGCTGTCTTTATTCATTTGTTTCAATCTGTCAATTGCGTTTTGGTTTTCAGGATTTAATTCCAACGACTTTTTGTAATTAGAAATAGCATTTTTAAAATCGTTATTGTAATAGTAAGCTTCAGCTAAACTATCATATAGATTTGCTGATTTTGGATATAGATACAAACCCAACAAAAAGACATTAACTCCCTGTTCTTTCTTTTTAGAATTAAAAGACAATCGCAATCCTAAAGTGTTTAACATTCCTTCTTGGAGCTCAAGATTTGGATGCTCGGCAATTGTTTTCTCATACAATGGGATTAAATTTTGATAGTCTTGTTCAAGTGCTAAATCATTGAAATCTTTATAGGTAAAATATTTCTCAATAGCCTTTTTTCTTTTTTTAGAAATCAAAGTTTTGGAAAAGCCATTTTCATCAGTATTATTTTCAATGAATTTAATAGCCGTTTTTTCATCCCTTAATGTTGCATTTAAAAACTGTAAGGTATGTTGACAAAGCACACTATAGGAAGTCATTAACTTTTCATCACTTTTATCTTGCCTTGTATCTCTGTTGGCGAACAAGACACCGAAAGAACTAAAATAGGAATGTGTTAGGTCATGTAATCTATATCTGTAGATATTGCTATATTTCAAAGAATCGTACAATTGGAATTTATAATTCAACTCTTCAGGGATTTTGTCTTTAGTTAGAATTTCTTTCGGAATCTCTTTTTGAGCAAAATGGATATATGGAATGGAAAACCTATCTAAATTAAAATAAGGTGACTTTTCTAAGACAGCGTAATTGTATCTTTCAGTTCCATCCAAACTTACAATTGCACTAATATTCTTATTTTTCATAACAGTTAAAGCGTTCGCTAACCCACCAAAACTAAATCCCATTAATGCCACCTTTCCTGAATCAATATTCTTGTACCTGTGAATTTCTTTTAGAAGGAATTCTACATCTCTCGATTGTGTTTCCATATCTTTGGTAGTTCCGCCTTCTAACCAGCGCGTATCTGTTCCTCTTGAAGGACTCGATATCACTACAAAACCGTAACTGGCTAAATATTCGAATAATGCGAAGTTCTCAATTGAAGAGGATTGATAACTTGGGGCATAAATTACAACTGGAAAACTCCCGTCTAAAAATATTGGATTGGAAAAAGCATTTAATTTTTCAGAAAGATGAGCCTTGTTTTGTGGTGTGTTCCATAAATAAGGAAACCAATCCAATAGAAAGTAATTCGGTAAATTTTCCCATTCTTCTTCTTCTTTTAAAATCTCCAAATAATTTAAAACCGTTAATTGCTCGGAATCATTATCTTTGATTTTCGCAGGATACCAAATACTGACGGGAATTGGTCTCTCGATAAGTTGGTTATTAAACTCATTATGAATTCGGTAGGTTCTCGTGCTATCATTGATTGTATAATGGTTGAAACCTACTTTGTATTCTCCAGCTTTAAGGTTTATTTCTTTTATAGATGTCTGTCCATAAGATACTGTTGATAGTACGATACTTGTAATGAATATTGTTAATCGCTTTATTTTTGAATTAGTGTCCATAATAACATAGCTCTTTTTTGATGATTGTTACAGGTCTTTTTTAGCTTGCAGGTAACAATTGTATATACGAACCTACTTTCGTGTATATCCCCTATATCCGTAGCTGTTTATCAAATATACCCTTTGTCCTACTAAAAGCGTACATCCCCGGCATTTTCCTTTAGTGAGGAAAAGGGAATTTCAAATGTGTCCGTTAATTCGATTTATTTCCCTTCCAATAACATGCTTCATATTTTCAAGAAAATCAACAGTCAAGTCAGGCCAGTTCCAAAATGTTAAACCGAAGTTAGAGAATGAAATGCTACTATCAATTTTATAATCATCGATTTTTGAAATAGTAACACAGTGAGGACAGGTTAAAGTAGCATTTTCGTAGTTAGTCCACTTGTCAAATTCTGGAAATACGTTGTCATAGAGTTCCAATTGTTCTTTTGTGCAATTGTCTGTAAAGAAATCCAGTGGAGTAATCCCTTCAAATCGATTTCTGCCGCAGTTCGGGCATTCCATTTTTGTCATTGCGGTAAATGCACATGCGTTAAACACTTCGCGTTCAGCCTTTGTCTCTACTCCACAGACTTTCCATTTTAAGATATTTTCATCATAACCGATTGCTGCAACATGATTTTTCCCTGGCTTATAACCCTTCCTCTTCGAACTTATAATGCAATCAGTGAGCTCACTTTCTACAAACTCTTTTGATTGCATCCAGAGAATCACCTTCTCCATAACTTCGACCGGCTTTACTATTTCGCCAACTGTAGTAATAGTTATGTAATTGTCACTCATGGTCTGTTTTCTTGAATGCTCCACAATATTTGTATGTACGAACCTACTTTCGTGTGTATCCGCTATAGCAGTAGCTATTTACTAACGACTACAACTATCTCTAGTACGTTTGTAACTAATAGTTGATAGGCAAAAGTACCTACAGCTGCGTATTAAATATACCCTTTGTCTTATTAAAAGCGTAAATCCCCGGCCTTTTCCTTTAGAAAAGAAAAAGAAAATGGTATCCTACGGTTCCTATCTATTTGGTGGTGTTGAATAGAATACCCTGATTGATCTATGAATAAACAGGGCCCATTTCTTATCGTAGTTGCCTTATCTGAATTCGAACAGCCATCTTAGAAAAGGGTACAGGTTAGCCCATGGGTCAATAAAACGCTTACTACTACCTTTAACTAGGAACTGTTTGGAACTCTTCTGGCGCTGGCGGTCCGGCGCTCCGGTTGGGACACTGGCCACGCGCGATCAGTTAGCGTGGTAAAAACTTTACTGGAATAAAGTATTGTACTTGTATAGGTTTTCCTTTCTGTTTAGCTGGTACTTCAAATTTGATCATACGTACAACTCGCAATGCTTCTTTGTCTAAGTCTCCTCTAATCCCTTTTAAAACGAAATGAGAGGAGGTATTGCCTAATGTGTCAACCAAAAAAGAAATAATCACTGTTTGTTCTTTCTCAATTTTATAAATAGCACTATAGTTGATTTGACTTTTTATAAATCTCAACATGCCTTCTTCGCTGCCGTTGTATTGAGGCATCGATTCAACACTAAAACTAATTAACTCATCAAATCCAGATGAATCAGACTGTGCATATGTGAAATGTGATGCACACAAAATTATTAATGCATTTAAAATTATATTATAAATTGCCATTTTGTTGGTGTATTGGTAAATGTTAATAAGCAGAAAATAGAGTCGTGAATTTCAAATGATCCAGAAATGCCTGCCGCGGATTCTATACCTATGAATACTATTAGATCGGATCAGGGAAATAAGTTTTTTATGTACTCTACCAGTTACTGACTTGTTTTTGGTTTGCAGGTACCTTTGTGGTCCAGAGGTCTTGGGGAGACCGGGCACGCGGTTCATGAACCTTTGTATAAACCGCCTAGTTCTACTAGCTTTTCGAACTATTCCTTCTCTTTAATTTTCAACCGTTTGGCAATGATAACAAGATCATCCTCTTCGCTCGGCTGACAGGTATTCCCGGCAGGATATAATGATAAGTAATACAAACCATCTTCTTGTTTTACTAGAATTATATCGGAATAGTACACGGTTCCGTAATCCTCATACAGAATAACTTTGACTACCTCATTGAAATGTAATGTTATAAAGCATTTTTTATTTTCAGATGACTTTCTTACCATTAAGATAAGAGTAGCGTGAGATTTACTTATGTTTTTATAATCCAAATTTACTTTTATTGAGGAAATTTGCCCATCAATTAATGTGTAATTCTTAAATAAATAGTCTAACTTCGTTGTATGTAAAATTAATTTTTTAATTTGTGAATTAAATACTAGTCAATTCACAAGGTGATAAAAATAAATCAATGCTACTTCTTGGTGCTATGGGTCCGATAGGGACAACGGTCACGGGATCACCAGGATTGATCTAAATTAACTGCTAAGATGAATTCTTCTTATTTTTCTTGTCCTTAAAAATCTTCGATACTCTTTAGTGTAAAATTTCTTTTTGTTGAATAATATAGGAGGTACTAAAATCGCTGGTTCTTGATTTAAATCCTCATAAATGATTTGATCAATATCTATATCTTTTTGGTTCAAGTACATCCAATAACTGGCCAAAATGATGCCTGATATATTGTCGGGATGAGTAATGCCTTTATTGTGAAAATAGGCCTTAAGGCGCGAACTGCTCCATAATTGCCAACGGTTTCTCATCCATCTTCCGAGCCCCATATGATAATCTGTCATTTCGTTGCTGGATGCTTTTGACTTCAATTCTTGCTTAGTTGAATCACATAGTAGTAAGTCAAGTTGGGAGAAGCAAGAATAAATATCTTCTGGGATATATATACCATCAATGGAATCTGAAATTATGTTTTTCTTATAGTCAAGTTCTCTGATTGCCTCTATTGAATCTTGCCTTTGCGTTATTTTTTTTGCTTCAAAAGCTAAATCAAATAGTTTGTTGTTCAATGATCTGTGATAAGCTAAAGTAAGTAGATATCTTTGATCCTCATCATTGTCTATAAAGTAGGTGGAAAAATGCCTAACTAATCTGGAAGTGTCCGTTGAGAGCCACTCGCTGAATACAAAGATGCCATGTACGTTGTTTAAGGAACTTTCATGTATCGATTTAAAATTAGCTTTGCTTTTTTTGGTTAGAAATTTACTCAGCTCTTGGTTGCATTCGTCAATGTTTTTTGGGATATAAAATTTATTTTTAGACCACGCTATTTCTTGGCTGAAGCAAGTTGTAGTCATGAAGATAAAAACAAGTAAACATGAAAAAGTACGTTTCATCTGCAAGAAACGAATAGGCCTAAAACGCTTTATTTTACTGTTACCTTTAATCATGAACTGTTAGAAACTCTTCTGGTTCTAGTGGTCCGTTGGGCCGGTGGGGACACCGGCCACGGTTAAGACTTTACTTCAGCAAAACGACCTGATTTTTAGGGTACTTGACACTGTACCGCAACACGTGCTTCTTTTCCTGGCGGGCGGGTAGTTCGTAGCGCCAGGTGAGTATTTTGGTGTCTTTATGGAGCTGGGCTTCTTTGTATTCCTGCTCTTCAATGGTGATGTCTTTGGTGGTGGAGATTGGAAACTGATCCTGCACCACGATCTGGATCGGCTGCGGTTTGTTGTTTTTGATCCGGATTTCGTAGGCCCGACTTTCGGTTTTGTTGGTCCCTAAAAACTGCCGGTTGCTGAATTCTTTCAGCTTTTTTCGCTCCACCACTACGGCTTTGTCCCTGCCTAAAGAAATGGAAAGCGTATCGCCCGCCTGCTGGACGTCCAGGATGGATTTGCCCAGGTAAGCCCCTTCAAAGAACAGATTCGCTTCACCATCCAGCAGGTTCAGGTCCTGCCAGTCGATGATTTGGGCGGTCAGGAACGCCTCTTTTTCCAGCTTGGGAGCCGCGTAGTACTCGTACAAGGCCGGAACCGAATACGTTTTGATGTCTACCGTATATACTTTACCGTCGTTCAGGATGGTGTAGGGTACTTCGATGTCGAACGTAAAGGTAGTGGGCTGGTACTTTTCGGTCGTGGGCAAGGGGAGGGAAGCGTTACTTTTGCGGCTTCTGCTGGCGGGCCCGCCATAGCCTGCTACCACGATCTCTTCCAGCGCGGCTGCGTCAGTCTCCAGGGCTACGTTGATCTGGCTCCCGCTGATGGGTACCTCAACGCTTTTGTACCCCACGAAGGAATAAACCAGGACCTGAGCATTTTGAGGAAGCTTCAGGGAATAGGTACCTTCGGCGCTCGTAGCGGTACCGAGGGTGGTACCTTTTACGGCTATACTTACGCCAGGAATGGCTTCGCCCGTTGCTTGATCCACTACCCGGCCCGTGACTTCGGAGCCGGGGCTTCCGCTCACCGTGATACCCGCTGCCCGGCCCTGTAAGGCGCTCTGAATGGAAGGCGGCGGGTAGCCCAGCTGTACGTACCAGGCCTGCAGCCGAGGTGCTACGCCACTTTCGGTCGGGTTGCCGTTGGAAATCGTGAGCTTGACGTCTTTCCAGTCTTCGCCGGAGCTCTGAAACACGTTGGCCTTAAAAGCCAGCCCCAGCGGTTGGGCGATGTCTTGTACGCGTACATCGTAGGTCGCAAACCAGCCCGCATTTTTCACAAAGTAGCTTACTTCAAAAGTGGTTTTGACGGGTTCTTTGGCCAGGACCGTCACCAGAATATCGCTGGTGGCGAAGTCCTGGCGTTGGTTAAGTACCCTAAGCTGCTGATCTACCTTTCGGAAGCTGCTGTCCAGCTTTTGAATGTTTTTTTGTAGTTCTACTTGCTTCAAAAGTACCTCCGTGAGGCGGCTGCGCTGGAAGTCGATGGCCTCTTTCAGGTCGGCGGTTTTGAAACCGGTATTCGCTCCCCCAATCGACTGATTTTTGGTGAGCATATTTTCTTCGTTTTTAAAAACCGCCAGCATACTTCGCTCCACGGTTAGCTTGGTCTGAAGTACCTCCTTCTGGCCCGCCAGCAGGCTGGTTTCTTCCTGGCGTTTTTGCTCCTGGAGGTAGTTGGTCTGGTGCGTAACCGACAAAATCGTGAAGGGCCCCTCGCCCTTTACCTGGATGCTTTGCTTGTCGAGCTGGGGCGAAATACCCGAAAAAACCAGCTCGGATTTTCCGGCGGGGATCGTCAGCGGGGCCGAGCGAAGTACCTGCGCACCGCTGGTAAAGAGGGTTACGTTTTCGATCTTGGAAGGTACGGATTGCGGCCGGGTCTGGGCGGAGAGGGCCGGGCTTAGCAAATATCCGAAAAGTAGCAGAAAGGGTACTTTCAAAGGCATGGGTTCAGGTACGTTATGGTGACGGACTATGTTCGTAAGGTAGTTTGTGGCCGGTGAGGACACCGGCCACGGGATTCGGGGTACTTTCAAAGGCATGGGTTCAGGTATGTTATGGTGACGGACTATATTCGTAAGGTAGTTTGTGGCCGGTGGGGACACCGACCACGGGATTCGGGAACCACCGGCCCCGGTTAGGCCTGGGGTCGAAGTTGAAATTTGTTGGTAATCCAGAGCAGGAAAGCCGCGTTGAAAGCGATCGTCAGCGGAATGGTTGAAAGATTTTTGAAAAAGAGCAGGATGGTCCATTCCGAAGAAGTAGGGGCTAATATACCGCCTTGTTTTAGTTTAAGGTACAGGCAGGTTTGGTAGGCCAGCAAGTCGATGAGGTAGTTGAGACCCCAGGCAACGCCCAGAAACGCCACCAGGTTGAGCAGGATCGAAAACCACTGGCGGCGCATCTTCTGCCGGGCCGCCGCCCAGTGGTCCAGGCGGCGTTGCCGGTCGGTAAAGAGGTACTTGAGGCGTAAAGCGCCGTGGCGGATGCTCGCCAGCCCCAGTACGTACAGAAACACACCCAGCCGCGCCGCTTCGATCACGACTTCCAGCGCCACGTGCTGCCAGGTGCTGATCGCCCCGAAGCCGCCCAGTTGGATCACCCGGCCCAGCCCGGCCACGAGGCCCAAACTACCGATGACCACTAGGTGTTTTTTGAAAAAATAAATAGTACCAGCCAGCCAGTGTAGCTTTTCGGAGAGGTTGAGGGCTGAGTTCATGAGGAGTTGGGGGTTTGAAGTTGGAGGATTATTGGCTGGTGGCCGGTGGGGACACCAGCCACGGAGTTTATGCGTGGTCGGCGCTCCGGTGGGAGCGCCGGCCGCCGGCCACGGATTATACCCCGGCCACGGATTCGTGGAAGGTACTTTTCCAATCGTTGCTCAAGCTACTAAAAAACAGGTACCTTCACCAGCGCCCGGCCTTCTTTTTATTCGCGACTTTTTTGTGTTGGAAAAGCTACTTGAATCTAGGCTACCTCAGTGTTAGCGATACTAGCGCAATTCCCTCAGTTCTTTTTCCATGTACTGTTGTAGCTGCTCGGCGCTGGGTAGTTGGATAAGGTACTGCTTTACGAACAGGTTTTCATCCATACCCGCCGTGGCGTACTTGACCAGCGCGTGGTCTTTCTCGGCTACTAATAAGATCCCCACGGGCGGATTATCATTTTTCTCGCTGATTTCTTGTTTGAAGTAGTTCAGATAGGTATTGAGCTGACCTATATCACCGTGCTCAAAAGCGCCCATTTTAAGCTCAATCAACACGTGACATTTCAGGATGCGGTGGTAAAAAACGAGGTCGATGAAGTAGTAGGTACTTCCGATGAGTATACGCCTTTGGCGCGCTTCAAAGCAAAATCCATTGCCCAGCTCAATGATGAATTCCTGGATATGATCGATCAGGGCCGTTTCTAGATCGGATTCTTCGACCAGCTCGCGGGTTTTGAGGTCGAGGAATTCGAAGGCGTAGATATTCTTGATGATGTCCGTCGGTACCGACAGCTTGCTTTGCTGACGAACCCGCTCAGCGAGTTTTTCTGGTTGGGCGGATAAACCGCTCCGCTCGTAGTACAGGCTGTTGATCTGGCGCTTCAGCTCCCGAACGCTCCAGGTACCTTTGATGCATTCCAACTCGTAGAAGGTACGTTTGAGCGGATCGTCGATATTTAGCAGCAGCTCGATGTGCGAATAAGATAGCCTGGAAAAAATCTTCTCCGCAGGTACCTGTAGCTTGTCTATGAATTGTGGGGTCACTGTCCCCACTTTTTGGGATGGGAACAAAGTACTATCCTGTAGGAAAAATTGATCGGCTACAGAAAAGCCCAGCTGGGGGTAGGTAAGATAAAATAGGCGGAACCGGAATAAAGACCTGCGGTCGATCCCTTTGATATGGTTTAATTTGCTGTTTAGGGAATCAATAAGCCCATCTCCATAAGCCGCCCGATCTTTACCACGCTGTTCAAACTCCACGATGTAGTAGCCAATCAGCCAGTTGCGTAGGGTCAGGGCCTGATTCACCGCGCTGGCGGCTTTGGCTTGCAGCTGGTTATGTGCCTGCTCAATGGCCGAGGTGAGCTGTTTGAAGTCGTGCATGGCGAGGACATATTAAGGGTTGTCAGCCTGGGTTGGGATTACTATTGCGTTTAAAACGCAATTAGACACAACCCCCATTGCAAATTGGGGGTTAGCGCTAGTTTCCCTACTTCACTTCCGTAAAGTTCAGCTTGGGGAGCTTCATGGCGTTTTCGATGAGTTGCACCTCGATGGCCAGGATACCCGCCTCGGCTTCGGCATCTACCTTGTCCGGGTCGTCGGTGGGTTTGTGGTAGTCGTCGTGGCCGCCGGTATGAAAGAAAAGTACCGGGATTTGCTTGGCGTAGAACGAGCCGTGGTCGGAGCCGCCGCTTCCGGCGCGGTCGGTGAAGTACTTCACGGTACCTTCCACTCCCTTGAAAACCTCCGGCCAGGCGTCGCTGGTGCCGTAGCCACCTATGCCCACGCCGCGGCTGGGGTCGTAGCGGCCGATCATGTCCATATTGGTCATGAAATGAATGGTACTGAGCGGCACCGTGGGGTTATTGACAAAATGCCGAGAACCCTGCAAGCCCAGCTCTTCGGCTCCGAAGGCAATGAAAAGGAAATTGTAGGGTTCTTTGACGTCGTTTTGGGTAAAATACCGCGCCAGCTCCAGCAGTCCGGCTACGCCCGAGGCGTTGTCGTCGGCACCGTTATGGATTTGCCCGGCGGGGTTTTCGTCGCGCGAGCCGCCCTGGGTACCCAGGCCGAGGTGGTCGTAATGCGCCCCGATGACGATGGTATGGGGCGCGCCGTTGTCCAGGAAGCCAAGGACGTTGTGGGCCCGGCGGAGGCTGTCGGCCGTCTTGACCCGCCGCACGCGGGCGACGAACGGCTGGCGGTAGCCCTGGGTACCTTTGGGCGCGAGGCCGTACTTTTTGAAGTGACGCCGGACGTAGGCCGCGGCGCGGTCGTTTTCCTTGCTGCCGGTACCTCGGCCTTTCATGCGGTCGGAGGCGAGTTTTTGTACGTGCTGGGTAATGCGGGCGGGAGAAGGAGCGGGCGCTTGGCCAAAGCTGGGGATAAAAAGGGTACTTAAAAGAAAGCTAACGAGGATTTTCATGGCTGCTCATTTGAATTAAAAACCCAAAGGTAGGACGCGGAGCGTTAGGCTGTACCTGATCCAAACCAGAAATTTGGATTTTGCCCAAGTACCCCAAGTACCTTCGATTTTTAACCGTTTAGCCAACAAAGGTACCTTGGGCTTAACTCAGAATACCCGGTACGACGTGGCCGTGCACGTCGGTAAGGCGGTAGCGGCGGCCCTGATGCTTGAAAGTCAGCTTCTCGTGGTCGATGCCGAAGAGGTGCAGCAGCGTAGCCTGAAAGTCATGTACGTGCACGGGATCTTTGGTGATATTATATCCGAAATCGTCGGTTTCGCCGTAGGTCATACCCGGCTTGACGCCCGCCCCGGCGGCCCACATGGTGAAGCAGCGCGGGTGGTGGTCGCGGCCGTAGTTGTCGGGCGTGAGCTTGCCCTGCGAGTACACGGTGCGGCCAAATTCCCCGCCCCACACCACCAGCGTGTCGTCGAGCAAGCCGCGCTGTTTCAGGTCCTGCACCAGGGCCGCCGTGGCCTGGTCGGTCTTGGCGCACTGGGCGCGCAGGCCGCTGGGCAGGAACAGATGCTGGTCCCAGCCCTGGTGGTAGAGCTGCACGAAGCGCACGTCGCGCTCCAGCAGGCGGCGGGCCATGAGGCAGTTGGCGGCGTAGGTACCGGGGTCGCGGCTGTCGGGACCGTAGAGATCAAAGACCCAGTCGGGCTCGTCGGAGAGGTCCATGATGCCCGGAATGGACGTTTGCATCCGGTAGGCCATTTCGTACTGCGAAATACGCGTATTGATTTCCGGATCGCCGTAGGTGTGGTACTGAATCTCGTTGAGCTTTTTGAGGTAGTCGAGCATTTCGCGGCGGTCGGCCCCGTCGTAGCCCTCGGGGTCATTGAGGTACAGCACGGGGTCCTTGCCCGAGCGAAACTGCACCCCTTGGTGCTGCGAGGGCAGAAAACCGTTTCCCCACAGCCGGGCGTAGAGCGGCTGGTCACCCGCGCTTTTGGATACCAGTACCACAAAGGTGGGCATATTTTCGTTTTCGGAGCCCAGCCCGTAGCTGATCCAGGAGCCAATGCTGGGCCGACCGGGTAGTTGGTTACCGGTTTGGAAGAACGTAATGGCCGGGTCGTGGTTGATGGCGTCGGTATGGATGGATTTGATAAAACAAAGCTCATCCACGACCTGCGCCGTGTAGGGCATCAGCTCACTGACCCAGGCGCGGCTCTGGCCGTACTGCTGAAATTTGAACAACGAAGAAGCCACGGGCAGGGAGCTCTGGTCGGCGCTCATGCCGGTGAGGCGCTGGCCCTTCCGTACGGAGTCGGGTAGTTCCTGCGCCTGGTACTTAGCGAGCTCGGGCTTGTAGTCGTAGAGGTCCAGCTGCGAGGGCCCCCCGCTCTGAAACAGGTACACCATGCGCTTGGCTTTGGGCGCAAAGTGCGGCATCCGGAGCAGCTCGTCGCTCGGCTCGGTCGCGAGCTCAGGTACCTTGGCGCTCAGTAGTTTTTGTCCCCCCACGAGCGAGCCTAGCGCCAGCGCGCCCAGGCCCAGGGTCGTTTTGGTCAGGAAGCGGCGGCGGTCGATCTGCCGTTCCAATTGCCGGAAGTCCTCGTTGTCCGACCGTATTTCGTCGTCGTGGTGGTGATCGCACATAGTCGTTAGCGTTTAGTAAGGGTGGCGTCGGCGTTGAGGATGGTACTGGCCACCACCGCGCAGGCGGCGATGTGAGGGTACTGGTCGGCCTGGTCGGGAGGTACCGGGTAGTTTCCGGCTTGCAGCCAGCCGGTGGTTTTGTGGGTACTTTGCCGAAACTTGCGGTACTCCTGCTGGTACAAATCGAGCAGCAGCCGGAGTTCGGCCGGAGCAGGGCGGCGGCCGGTCAGTTTCAGAAAGGTACTTTCAACGCCGCGTTTCAGGTCGTTGGTTCGGGCCATTTCCTGCCCAAGTACCTTGGCCGCTTCCACAAAGGTAGGGTCGTTGAGCGTGACGAGCGCTTGCAGGGGCGTGTTGGTTTTCTGGCGACGGGAGGTACATTCGCTGCGGTCGGGGGCGTCGAAGGTACCTTGCGTGGGGTGCGGCACCGACCGCTTCCAGACGGTGTAGAGGCTGCGGCGGTAGAGGTTGCTGCCGGTGTCCTGCACGTAAGTAGCGTTGTTAATTCTCCATAGACCTTCCGGCTGGTAGGGCTTCACGCTGGGGCCACCGATTTTTTTGTTCAACAAGCCACTCGCCGCCAGTACGTTGTCCCGGATCATCTCGGCCGTCAGGCGGCGGGCGGGGCCGCGAGCCAGAAGTACGTTCTCGGGGTCAAGCTGTTTTAGTTTTTCGGTAAAGCGGGAGCTTTGCCGGTACGTAGCCGACATCACCAGCAGCTTCTGTAGCGCTTTGACGTCCCAGCCCGACTCCCGGAAGGTCACCGCCAGCCAGTCGAGCAGCTCGGGGTGGGAGGGTAGTTCGCCCTGGTTGCCGAAGTCCTCGGAGGTTTTGACCAGCCCGCGCTCAAAGTAATTTTGCCAGTAGCGATTCACCGCCACGCGGGCCGTGAGCGGGTGGGCTGGATCGGTGAGCCACTGCGCCAGGCCCAGGCGGGTGCGGGGCAGGTGGTTGGGCATGGGCAGTATTCGGCCGGGTACCTCCGGAAATACCTCCTCGCCGCGGGCGTCGTACTGGCCGCGTTCGAGCAGGTAGGCGGGGCGGCGGCGGGGCATCTCTTCCATTACCATCAGCTCAGGTACCTTTTCCAGCGAGTCGTTCAGGGTTTTGCGCGCTTCTTGCAAGGCCCGTAAAGCGGCTTTTCGCGGTGCCGAAACCGTGGACAGGTAGTAGTTTTTTAACGCTTTTTTGTCGGCTTCCGAAAGCTGCTCGGGTACTTTGGAAAGTACCTGCCGCCAGGTAGCGGGGTTGTGGAGGAGTCCTACTTCCAGCGGGCTGAGGTTGCGGTCAAACACCAGCACGTCATTGACCCGCGCCCCCGGTATGCCCTTGCCGCGCCACCAGGCGCCCACGGCCAGGCCGGGGTTGTTTTTGCCGGTTTCGGCAATGCCCTTGTTGAGCTTGTCCTGGTCCACGACGGTAGGTAGTTCGCGGCCGTTGAGGTACAGGCGGTAGCCCCGGGCGGAGCTGGAGCCGTCGTAGGTGACGGTGAGCTGAATCCAGGTATCGCGCGGGACGTCGGTTTTAGAAATACGCGTAATGGCGTTGTAGGGCGCGCTGTGGGCCATCATGAGTTCGAGCCGGTTGTTGCGAAGCATCAGGTGGTACCCCCGAAAATTGTAGATGGCTTCGCCCACGCCTTTGTGAAAAATAACCCCCTCCTTGAGCGCCTGCGGCAGGTTCACCCACAGCCCCACGCTGAACGGCTCGTGGCGCTCGTAGTTGCCGATCTGGCCCAGGTCCAGCCAAGCGTCGCCGTTGAGGAGCAGCGCTTTTCCGGCCCGGCCTTCGGCCCAGAGGGCGGCTTCGGGCGGGCTGTCGTTTTGCTTCATGAAGCCCAATTCGGTACCTACCCGGTTTTTCAAATTAGACTCTGTAAGCGGGAAATGTGCCACTAGGTTGTCGGGATAGGGGCGGGCGGACAGGGAGCGGTACGTACCCTGCCGCAGCCATTGCTCAAAAGGTACCTGCTCGCTGGAGGTCGTTTGGGCTACGGCTTTTTCCTGGGCAAGTACCTTCTGCCGCAGGTCCCCAAGTACCCTTTCCTGCCGGGTGTCGGTCAGGAGCAGCGTAGGGGCGGGCATGGCGTCGTCCCAGGAGATTTGCCCGGCCTCCTTGACGTTGTTGAAGTAGCTATAGAGCTGGTAGTATTCTTTCTGCGAAATGGGGTCGTACTTGTGGTCGTGGCAGCGGGCGCAGCCCATCGTGAGCGCCATGAAGGCCGAGCCGAAGGTATTGGTACGGTCGGCGACGTACTCCACCCGAAATTCTTCGGGCACGATACCGCCCTCCATGTTTTGCGGATGGTTGCGGTTAAAGGCCGTGGCGATGCGCTGCGCGCGGGTAGGGTTGGGTAGTAGGTCCCCGGCCAGCTGCCAGGTGATGAAGGTGTCGTAGGGAAGATTTTGGTTAAAAGCCGAAATGACCCAGTCGCGGTAGGGCGACATGTCGCGGAGGCGGTCTACGGTGTAGCCGTGGGAATCGGCGAAGCGGGCCAGGTCGAGCCAGTCCACGGCCATTTTTTCGCCGTAGTGGGGCGAAGCCAGCAGGCGGTCTACCTGCTTTTCGTAGGCGTTGGGCGCTGGGTCGTTGACGAAGGTACGTATTTCGCGCGGCGTCGGCGGCAGGCCCGTCAGGTCCAGGCTTAGGCGGCGCAGCAGCGTTTCGCGGTCGGCCTCGGGCGAGGGCTCCAGCCTCTCGGCTTCCAGGCGTTTCAGCACAAAGGCATCGATGGGGTTCCTGGCCCAGTCTTTCCGTTTGGGGGTAGGTACTTTGGGCTTTTCGGGTTTGATAAAGGCCCAGTGGTCTTTGTATTCGGCCCCATCCTCGATCCACTTGATGAGCACGGCTTTCTCGTGGGGCGTGAGCGTCAGGTGCGACTCGGGCGTGGGCATGACGTAGTCGGGGTCGGTGGAGCAGATGCGGTGAAAGACCTCGCTGCGGCGCAAACTACCCGGCACGATGGCCCGCTTGCCGGGCGACTTGGGTAGTTCGGCGTAGGCAAACTCGGACAGGTCGAGCCGCAGGTCGGCCTGCTGCTTGGCTTTGTCGGGCCCGTGGCAGGCGTAGCAACGATCCGATAAGATGGGCTTGACGTGCTGGTTGAAGTCCAGCGCTTCGGGGAGCTCCTCGTAGGCGGCCGCTACCTCGTCGGATAGTTCGGGGCGGCAGGCGGCGAAGGCCAGTACCAGCCAGAGCAAGAAGACGCAGCGGGTTAGCATAGATGGTAGACCATGAATTACTTCCTGCATAAGTCATTTACCGTCAGAATCTACTATGCTCATGGAAAACCCAAAGCCGGAAGCCAGGATTTTTTAGGTACTTTTGAAGTATAAAACCCGATTGACAAGTTGCCATCCATGCGCCATACTCCCCTACGAAAGTACCTCTGCAATTGCTTTCTGCTGACCCTCCCCGTGATGGCCTGGAATATCTTCTTGACCCCCAAACTACCCGCAGCCTTTCAGCCCGCTATCTTTTCAGACAAGATTCCGGCCCTGATTACGTACGGAGAAACGATCGCCCGGCTGCTCGTGTTCCTGCTGGCCGCACTCATGCCGCTCCACATCCTGACCCACCGCCAGCGGATGGGCCTGTACGTATATACAGTAGGGGTGGTAGTTTATGGCTTGTCCTGGATTCCCCTCCTTTATTTCCCGGCAAGTACCTGGAGCACCAGCCTGCTGGGTTTTATGGCTCCGGCCTACACGCCCTTGGGTTGGCTGGTCGGTATGGCGCTGGTGGGGCGTTCGTTTTACTTCCAGGTACCTTACCGGCCGGGGTACTTTATTTTTGTTTCAGTGGTATTTCTGATTTTTCACAACTTGCACACGTTTCTGGTTTATGTCAGAATTCACTGAGTACGCATGTTTTGGCCCGTTTGAAGTACCTCCTTTCCTAAACGGACTGGAAATAATAGACTACCAATAACCTGCTTTTAATCAGGTATTTTTGCCCAATCTTAAATACAAAGCCTGGCACACTTCTCCTCTTTGAACGGGTAGTTGGGAGTCTCTTTTGGCATATTGCCAGGCGGCAGCGCCGGAGCGTGGAGGTGCGTCAGCCGATTGGCTTAGTAGGTCCAATAGCCTGATAAAATCAGCCAAGCTAACGGTTTCCTGTTTGTCGAAGGCAAAGGTACTTTCTTCAAGGCCTCGCGTATCGTTAAATAAGGTAAGCCAACGGGTTAATTCCCGGCCCGAAATCGGTTGGTGGAGATTAGCCTTATAGGAGTCAAAAAATCCCTTGGTACCCCAAAACTGAGCCGCCTGGGCGGCTTTATCTTTGATGTCCAGATCCTCGAAATAAGTAAGAATCTGGTTGTTTTTCAGGAGGAGTTTTTGCAGAGCCGGGATAGGTACTTTCCGGATCGGAAGGTTGTTTTTTACCGAAAGATAGGCCGCCGTACCCGCCGCCTGGCCGATCCCCATCCACAAGGGCTCCATGCGCAGGGTAGAGTAGGCCACGTGGGTGGTAGAAGCGGCTACGGGGACAATCAGCCCGTTGATTTTTTCGGGTACCAGGACTCGGTACGGAATCTGATAGGGGGCAATGGGCAGCATCCCGATGTAGCCTTCCAGTACTTTTTTGTCCGGCGAGGGCTCCTTGGAGGCAGGAAAGCTGTCAATCGGAAATTCTCCGGCAATGATGGTATCCTTAAAAATGGTAGTACGAGCTGCTCCGTCCCGGAGGGTTACGTCATTTTCCGTAAGGGTGTATTCACCTTTGAGGCGCCGGGCTTCCCGTACGTAGAGTTGCCAGGGAAAATGGTTATTGTCCGTAAATTCATCCAGCGGCCAGTGGTACTGCTGTGCCATGGTACGGTGCGCTTGGGGTACTTCCGGATCATTCTGGATGAAGTACAGCAGGCCCATGGCTAGTTCGCGGTGCCGCCGGAATACCTTCTCGCGTTCTTGCCAGCTTGCCTCCAGGTAGGTGGCGTTTTCTTCCGGAAACGGAAAGCCCAGCGGCCTTGGATTGGTGTTTACATCGTATTTACGGTTGGGGATTTCGGCAAAAGAAAATACCCGGACCATCGTGTCAAAGTGAGCCTGGTAGTAGCCGTGCCCTTCTTTAAATACCTTGGGACCGCCCAGTCGCCCCTCTTTCAGGTCATCAAAGTACTTTAGGTAGTTAGTACGGTCGTAGCCCGGGGGCGGCTCCTGCATGACGTAGCTATTGGTCGGGTCGTCGGTAAGGCACAAGCGGTAGGTGTAAGCCGGTATTTTCTGGTCGCCCGCGCCGGTACTTCCTTCCAGAAATTTATTTTCGTTATAATCAAAAAAGATTTTTCCCGCGTGTAGTTCACCAAACTCTTCCCGGCTTTCCCGGCCAAGTCGGTAGGCCGCTCCGGCCAGTGCGTACAGATCGCCTTCGTAAGTAGCATCCACAAACACGCGGGCTTTGAGCGCATAGGAGGTACCTTCGGCTCGGTTCGTAAATACGACTTCCTGCACCTGATCTGCCTGGGTGACTACTTGCTCGATCTGATGGTTTAGGAGGAGCGAAATGTTTTTTTCTTGGGCTACCATCTGGTTAAAAACCTGCTCAGCCACCGAGGGTTCGTAGTAGTACCCCTGCTTGCATTTGGTGGCATTTTCAGAATGCTCCCCGTAGGTATCCCGGTAGTATTGGTAAATCCGTTGCGTAAATTCTTTGAATAAGCCCGCAATGGCATCTTTGTTTTCGATGTCACTTTTGCCCAGGCCGCTCGAGGATAATCCGCCGATGTGGTTATGGTATTCAACCAGCGTAACCGTGGCTCCCAAGCGAGCGGCGGCGATAGCAGCCATAATCCCGGCGGGACTTCCGCCCACAACCACGATGTCGGTATCGGGGGTAGTTTTGTCTTTTCTGGTACAGGCACCAAAGGTGGCGGTGGAGAGCATTGTCCCGAACGCCCCCAATTTGATAAAATATCGGCGGTTCATGGCAGGTACTTACTTGTTTTGGGGAATCATTTGTAGGCTATCCAGGTCTGAAAGGCGGATTTTGATGACCTCCACGCTCTGCTTTCCACCCGCAAAGGCTACTAGCAAATGGCCCTCGTGCTCAATGACGTGCGGATAGTCAACGTGCCGCCCGCCGACCAGGTAGTACATTTTGTTGAAAACGATGCCGTCATCGCTCACGGAGAGCACGAGGGGATCACGCTTGGCAGGATTGGCGTTGGACACCAGTACGTAGCGGCCGTCTTTCAGGCGGGTACCGCTGAATTTGGAGCGGGCGTCCGGGAAATTGGTCCGGATGGGCGTGCTCCAGGTACGTCCGTGGTCGGTGGAGAAAGAGCGGTGTAAAAAGCCACTTCCCTTGTTGTTGCGAAACAGAGCCACCAGGTTGTTGTCAGGAAGTACCCACCAGTAGGGTTCTTCGGCGGCGAGCTCGGTATTGGCCGAGCCAAAAACGGGAAAGGACTGCCACTCGGTGAGCTTATCCACGCCCCCAATCAGGAATTCGACGCCTGACGTGGTATAATCGTGCTTGCGACGAGACATCATCCATTCGCCGGTTGGAATTTTCTTGGGAGCAAAATTATTGATGGCATTGGGGTAAACCACCCCCAGCTCCTCCCATCGGTCTAGCGTTTCGTTGTAGCGGAATCCCCTGAGCTCCAGGCTGGGACCAAAGAAGTCGGCGGCTTCGTCCAACGACGCCAGGGCTAGTAATTCATTGTCGCGCTGCCAGAAACCCCGCGCAATGTAACGAAAGCCCTTCGAAGAGCGGGTACCATAGTAGTGTCGGGCCTGTGATTTGGGCGGCTCGGGTGTGAGGTACTGAGGTTGGCTCCAGATTAAGCCATCCGGGCTGGTGGCGTACTTGACGCGTTGCCCTACGCGGTCTTCCACGCCCGGACCATCGCTCCACATAACCCAGAACTTCCCGTGGTGGTAAGCCAGGTAGTTGTGCTGGTTTACGCCCATCTGAAACCGGACATCGCTCACCACCATGTGCTCGCCGGGTACGCGCGGGAGTTTGTCGTAATCAATTTTGTGCGTATCCGCCGGGAGCCAGTCACCAGCAAGCATCAGCGGAGAGGATGGATTGGTGACGGGGTGCGGAGCGTCAGGCTCCGTGGCGGCGTTTCTTTTGGTTTGCTTTTGCTGCGCCATGACTGGCAAGGCGCACAAGGTACTTGCTAAAAGGAGGGAAAGTACATTTTTAGAATAGAACATACGGGCGAAAAATTGTATGGAAATAAGGGTTATTCAAGGTAGTTTTAGTTATACCAGCCATGCTAACGCAAATGCCGGTTTCCGGTAAAGTACCGGGCAATGCCCCGCCCCAATGCCCGACCTTCCGCCTGGTAGCCTTCGGGCGTACTAAGGGGCGAGCTCATGTTTGTCTCCAGCGTCAGGGCCACCACCGAGGGGGTCGTGTGGGCGCTTACCCATCCGGCCGACGATTGGTAGTTGATCTGCCGAGGGCTAAAGAAAAAGCGCTCCATCGAAAGTGCCTTGCGGGTTTCTTTGGTTTGCTCCTGGGCCTCCAGACAGGCCAGAAAGGCCGCCTGATTTTGGCGCCGGAGGTCGGTGGGGAGTGCTGAGGGAGTAGGACAAATAAAGTATGGATGCGCGCCGTTGCCCGGGCCGTGGATGTCGATGAATAAATCCAAGGCGTTCTGCCGGGTTAGCTCGGTCAGTTGGGCCTGAATAGCCCGTACTTCGGGCCAGTGGCTGGCGCTTTCATCCCAGCCGCGGTTGTGGTCATAGGGCGGTTGGTTCTTGCCGGTTCGCCCCTCCACCACGCCGTCTACGTCTACGATCGGAACAAGGGTGAGGTCGGCACAGGCGCGCAGCTGTCTCGCTTCCGGATCGGACGACATGAGCCAGCGTGCCAGCTCGTGCAGTACCCAGCTCGTGCCCGACTCAAAGGCGTGCGCCCGAGCCTGGAGCCAAATGCCGTAGCGTTGTGTGCCAGCCCTGGGTGTTTCGGCCAGGCGTAGCGCCAGGACGGGCCGGTGGTTCCGGCTGCGGCACAAGTCATATACGCTGGCGGCTGTCCCTGATTTTTCGGCCAGGGTTCGTAATTCGTGCAAATGCTCCGGGAGGTAGGGGAGGTTGTACGCAAACCACATCCGGGCGCTAAGTACCCTTTGATTATACACCATCAGTTGAGTGGGGCCGTCGGCTGCTTCCTGCCCGGCTGCTGTCAGCTGCCAGGTTTTCTGGTCAGTACTGAAGTAAGCTTGCGGAGCTACCCCCGAGCCGGGTGGGTGGCCGTAGTTAAGCTCCAGGGTAATCAAAGTGCCCGGTGTTAATCCGTCTACCTGAAAGTACCACCACACCTGTCCCCAACCGCCGCCCTGCTCGTTATGAGCCCGAAAACGAATGGCCCGCCGGACCTCATCGATCCGCTCCATGACGCCCCCACCGCCGGGAAAATCCTGCCGTACTTTGATGGACTTGGCGCGGGCGTCTGAAAGCACCCTTGCGTAAGCACTACCTCCGGAGGCAGCAAGCAGCGAGGTACCTAGCGTGCGTACGCTGGCCTCAGCCAGGAATTGCCGACGGCTCACCACACCGCGTCCTGGCGTAGTTTGAGGAGGTACTTTTTCAAATTTTATGCTATGACTTGGCATGGGCTTTCAATTTGAATTTAATAGAGCTGAACACGGGGCATCCATCAGAAGAAGTCTAATGGCTTGTCCTGCCCTACTACAGTACGGGAATAAGCCGGTACCTGACTACTTTTCCAACGATCGTTTCACCACGTCGGCGGGGTACTTCAAGGCCAGCTCCCGGATTTCGTAGCTGAAGCGCTCAAAGGTTTCGCGCCAGGCCTGGGCTTCTTCGGGCGTGTAGTCGTAGAAGCCGTCGGCGTTGGCGACGCCCCGGCCGCCCCGGTCCACGATGTCCTGAATGAGCCTCGGTACGTCGGTGCGGTTGCTGAGGGTGGGCCAGAGGTCCTTCATCACGTTGGCGTAGGCGGGTACGCCCGTCAGGTCCATCCAGCGGAAAAGGCCCACGAGGGTCATCCAGTAGCCCGCGTTGTTGCGGCAGGCGCGGTCTACGTCTTCGATGCTGGCATAGCCTTTCTCCACCAGGTCGAAGGCCTCGCGGTACATAGCGTACATAATCCGGTTGGTAATGAAGCCCCGGATATCCTTCCGCACCAGGGTAGGTTCCTTGCCCCACTGGTGCGACAGCGCGTAGAAGAATTCGGCGTAGGGTACTTCGGTTTGCTCCCCGCAGATCACCTCCAGAAACCGCGTGGTGTGCGAGGGCTCCGCCCAGTGCAGCCCAATGAAGCGCTGCGGGCGACGAGTAAGGCTTTGCAGCTGGGTGATGGGAATGGCCGACGTATTGGAGGCAATAACACACTCGTCGTTCACGACGGCTTCCATTTGCGCAAAAACGCGCTTCTTGATGTCCAGGTCTTCCAGGGTACATTCCAGTACCAACTGGCAATCCCGCAGGTCGGCGTAGTTTTCGGTGAGGGTGAGGCTTGCGAGGTAGTGGGCGGGCGGCTCGGCAATGAGCTGCCGCTCGGCCAGGTCGGTGAGGTGGTGCTGGATGCGGGGCCAGGCCGTGGGGACATCGGAAGGGATGGGTGCTACGGCCACCACCGGGTGCCCCGCCATGAGCAGGCAGGTAGTGATGCTGCAGCCCATGAGGCCAAGACCCACTACCCCCACGGGCATGGTATGGGTAGTGAAGCGAGGAGGTAAAGCCATGAACGCGATGTAGGTAGTTATGAATTTAAAAAATAGATTAGCCCTATTATTACTTATAAGCACTACCTGATTTTGGCGATTAAGACCACCTTCATTTAAAATGTATACCTTTTCGGGAACGAAAAATGCTGAAACTTACGCAGGTCGATTTGGCGGAGAAATCCGGCGTCGGGCTCCGCTTTTTGCGTGAATTAGAGCAAGGAAAAACCACCCTTCGACTCGACAAGGTAAATCAGGTACTTGGGATGTTCGGCTGCGAAGCCGGACCGATCCGAAAGGAGGAATCTCTATAAGTACCCTACTGCGGATTGGCCTCCCAGCCCCATTGATTACCCCGCAACACCCACTTACGCGGGTTGCCCGCCCTTTCCTGGGCGGGCGCTTGCGGGCGGTGGGCG
The DNA here is from genome assembly GCF_014202275.1 of Rhabdobacter roseus. Lineage (GTDB taxonomy): Bacteria > Bacteroidota > Bacteroidia > Cytophagales > Spirosomataceae > Rhabdobacter > Rhabdobacter roseus. Next base: position 134,988 of record NZ_JACHGF010000008.1, read on the forward strand.
CGCCACATGGCCGTGACGAACGGATCGTAGGTGGTGGTTTCGGCTTTGGGGCGGGGGTAGGTACCTCGCGCGTCGGCGTAGGGATCGTTCTCCCGCATCCAGCGCTCCAGGTAGTCGAAATGCGCGTCGTGGTTCCAAAGTTTGATGGCTTTCAGGTAGCGGGCGGCCAGGGCGGTACCCGCCCAGGCGGAGGCGTTGCAGCAGGTACGGTAGCCCTCGGAGGTTTTGTCCCACTTCTCCCACTGGCTGGGGTGTTTTTCTTCGTAAGGCGTGCGGTTGCCATGGTGGATGATCATCTGCCAAAGTACCTTTTGCCCAAACCAGCCCGTGCCGTAGTAGGTCTGGGTGTCTTCGTGAAAAACCGCCGTTTCGGGTAGTTGCGCCAGCTCTGGGTTATTTAGCATGATACTCGCAAAGAGGATGGGCCACTTGCGGCCGCTGGAGTGCCCGCCGCCTTCGTTCCAGTAGCCCCCCACCCGCGCCAGACCGTGCAGGTCGATCCCGCGCTGGATCAGTTGCAGCGTGAGCTTTTCTTTGCGCGCACGGGGCACATCCAGTAGCACCATGAGGCTAGCCAGCGACACCAGGCGGGCGTACTCGCGGCCGTAGTTGGGCTGGTTTTCGTTGGGCACCAGCTCCTGTTGCGACCAGCTCAGGATGTGGTCGATCCAGGGGCGCTGAAAGTACCGTTCGGCCTCCGTCCAGGAGGGTATTTCCCCGGCGGGTTGCAGCCGGGGGAGCTGCTCCCACTGTACATCCTGCGCCCGGAAGAGGGGCTTTTCGGTACCGGCGTAGGGCGGACGGAACGCGTCCCGCGGGGGTACCTGGTCCAGGCAGGTCAGCACGGCGGCGGTTTTCATCACCACCTGGCACTGCTTTTCGTTGTCCCACATCAGGTCTTTTATAAAATGATCGACGGGCAGGGTCGTGTTGCTGATGGAGGAAATGAGCGAGCGGTTCGGGGCCAGCTCCAGGGGTAGTTGGACGGCGTCTTTCTCCCGAAACGACCCACTGCGCGAGTCGTAGCCCTGGCTGTAGCCCGCTTTGAGCACGATCATGGAGCCGTTGCGCATGCGGGTGTCCGGCTTGAGGCTGGTGTCGTTCCAGTGGTTGATCCGGATGGCCGACGTATCTACCGCCGCCGGGCCGGGCTCGGGCGTAATTTTCACCACCTGCACCGGGCCTACCACCCACCAGTCGCCGGTGACAAACTGCCCCGTCAGGGCGGGCTTGTCGAAGGTCCAGGTGATGCCGTACTGGCTCACTTCCTGCCGCAGGACTGCGTGCTTTTGGTCGGCCTTAGGCCCGTAGGTACCTCCGGATTTGGTACAGGAAAAAGAGAATAGTAAAAGCAGTAGGGTACACCGGATGGCAGAGGGCATAGGGGTAGGGGCAAAGGGGTACTTTGGGTATTAGTTACGTGTTCTTTTCTGAATCGAATTGGAATAAAAAAGAAAAGAACAAAAACCTTCTACTCGAAAAGCACCCTTTGCCTTCTACAAAAAAGCCTCAATTCCATTGCGGCAATTCCATTGTGGCAATTCCATTGCGGCAATCCCCAGCCCTTTCTCCCGCGGGGAAAGGGAGCTTCTCTAAGGTACTTTTAGGAAAAGTACCCCTTGCTTAAACTACTCCCTGCCGCGCGGCGGACCGCCCCGAATCCTCTGCTGCAAAGTACCCTTTGCCCCATGCCCCGAACCCCATGCCCTCTAGTGAATCTGGTTCAATAACTGCTCATACACTACATCCATGATGGCCGTGCGGATGTTGAGTTGCGAGAGCTTGTTGTTGTCGCGGGTGGGGTACACGCGGTTGGACAAAAACACGTACGATAGCTCGAAGGAAGGGTCCATCCAAACCATGATCCCCGTAAAGCCCGTGTGCCCGAAGCTCATCGGGCTGGCGTAGCGGGGCGCGTTGCCGGTGTACTTGAAGGTCGGCTTGTCGAAGCCCAGGCCGCGGCGGCTTCCCTGCTCGGGGTACTGGTAGCGGGTAAACTCCAGCAGGGCGTTGCTAGTCAGCAGCTGCTGTCCGCCAAAGTACCCGTTTTGCAGGTACATCTGCATCACCTTCATGAGGTCGTTGGCGTTGCCAAAGAGGCCCGCGTGGCCGCTAAGCCCGCCCAGCATGGCCGCGCCTTCGTCGTGTACCTGCCCGTGAATGACCGTTTTCCGGAAGAACGTATCCCGCTCGCTGGGGACGATCTGGTCGAGGCCGTAGAAGCGCAGCGGGTTGTAGGTGAGGCTGGTGGCACCGAGTTTTTTGTAAAAATGATTTTTAAGGTAGTCTTCAAAGGGCTCTTCGGCGAGGCTTTCTACGATCTGCGGGTACAAGATAAACGACAGATCGCTGTATACGTAGCCTTCCTGCGGGTTGAGCGGCGAATCCCGGATGGACTTGAAGATTTGCTTGTCGTAATTTTTATGAATAAAAAGGCTATCTCCTACCACCGACGTAGGGTACTTGTCGGACTGCTCGGTACTGAAGGTGTTCTTCTTCCAGGTACCGTCGGGGTTTTGAGCATCGCGCCAGAACTGAATCCAGGACTTGAGCCGGGCGCTGTGTGTCAGGACCCGCCGCCAGGTCAGGTCGGCCTTGTTGGAGCGCTGGTAGCCGGGCAGGTAGTCTTTCATGGTGGCGTCGAGGTCAAATTTGCCCTGGCCCCAGAGGCTCATGAGGGCCAGCGTGGAGGCCGTCACTTTCGTTACCGACGCCAGGTCGTAGAGGTCGCCGAGCTGCGTGGGTTTGGTACTTTCGTAGGTATGCGTACCGTACGCCTTGCGGAAAAATACCTTGCCCGCCCGCGCCAGCTCCACCACGCAGCCGGGGGTGGCCTTTTGCCGAATGGCCAGGTTGGCAATGGAGTCGATCTTGGCGGTAATGATGCGCGAGTCGAGGCCCACCTCCTCGGGAATGGTGTACTTGAGCCGTCCCAACGCCGGGGTACTTAGCCCCGCGCCGTAGGCAAAGCGCTCGTTGACCGTAACGGGTAGTTTGCCCTCCGCCGGAATGGCCCCGAAGATCAGCTGGGCCGACAAATCCTCCGTGTAGGGCGTGAGCTGGTAGGCCATCAGCAGCGCGCGGGCCTGCTCCGGCTGCCGGATCTTGTTCAGTACGTAGGGGTTGCCGAAGAGCGCCACGACGGCCTTGTTGGTGGCCATGAGTTGTTGCAGGGCGGCGTTCATGGGGTCGGTGAGGCCAAAGTTGAGGCGGGGCGAGATACTGCCCAGGTGTACCCCCACCAGCAGCAGGTTGTAGTCGCCGAGCTTGGCGAGCAGCTCTTGTACCTGGGCGTTGGTCGCCTTGGACGACAGCGAGTACGTATCCACGGCGGTGTACAGGCCCAGCGTTTGCTGGAAGGTGGTGGTACCTTCGGCACCCAGCGACACGGCCGCGATCCGGAGCGTGTCGAGTGCGCGCAGCGGCAGCAGGTCTTGGTCGTTTTTTAGTACCGTCAGCGCCTTTTCGGTGAGCAGGCGGTTGGTCAGTTCGGCTTGTTTGGGGTTCAAATCTTCCACCAGGTTTTCCATTACAACGGGGCGGTACTGCGCCAGGCCCACCCAGGCTTTGGCTTCAAGTACCTTGCGGCAGCGGAAGTCGATCTCGGCCTGCGTGATCCGGCCCGCCGCCAGTGATTTTTTGATTTCGGCAATGGCTTTGGGTACATCTTCCGTAAATTCCAACAAATCCATACCGGCCTCCAGGCCCAGGGCGTCAGCCTTGCCGTCGGAGAAGTACTTCGTGACGCCCTTCATGTTCATGGCGTCGGAGTAGATGAGCCCGCTGAAGCCCAGCTGGTGCCGGAGCAGGTCGGTTACGATGGGTTTGGAAAGCGTAGAGGGGAGGTTGGGCGTAGCGTCCAGGGCCGGAATGCTCAGGTGGGCGATCATCATGCCGCTAAGGCCGTTGTTGATCAATACCTTAAAGGGGTACAGCTCCAGCGTGTCGAGCTGAGTGGTCGATTTTTTAATCAGCGGCAGGTCGTAGTGCGAATCCACGCCCGTGTCGCCGTGGCCGGGGAAGTGCTTGGCGCTGGTGAGCAGGCCGTGGTCCTGCATGCCTTTCATGTAGGCCAGGGCTTTCTGCGCTACCTGGTACTTATTTTCCCCAAACGAGCGAAAGTTGATGACCGGGTTGTTGGGGTTGTTGTTGACGTCGGCCACGGGCGCAAAGTTGACGTGTACCCCCAGCCGCCGGGCCTGTGCGGCCAGCTGCGTACCCATGTCGTAGAGGAGCTCGTCGTGGCCTTGAATAGCGCCCAGCGTCATTTGGTAGGGGTAGCGCACGGTGCTGTCGATGCGCATGGCCAGGCCCCACTCGGCGTCCATGGCCACGAGCAAAGGTACCTTGCTGATGGACTGGTAGTAGTTGGTCAGCCGGGCCTGCGGCACGGGACCACCCTGGAAAAATACCACGCCGCCTACCTTGTTTTCGCGGATCAGCTTTTCGACAAAGGCCGGGCGGCTCTTGGTGGTGTCGATCAGCGACCGCTTGGTATCCGAAGTAGCCGCTACCATGATCAGCTGCGCAATGCGCTCGTCGGGTGTGAGGGTGGCAAACACCGAGTCGACCCAGGCGCGGTGGGTGTTCAGGAAGGCAGGAGGGGTACTTGTTTGGGCCAAGGCAGGAGAAAGTATGCCCAGAGAACACAGAAAAAACAGCGAGGCCAGAACTTTAGCTTTCATGCAGGACTTTCAGATTGAATCTTTTCCCAAAGAAACGAAAAGTTTTGGATTTTGCCGGGACGAAGCGGAGTAGGCGGTAAAGTACCTGCGGTGCCAAGTACCCTTGAGGGGTACTTCCTGGCCCAGGCTAGCCGTCCCATTCTTTTTAAGTACCTCAAGTACCTTGTATGGGTTAGGTGAGAAGAGAAAAAAAGGGTAGCTGTGCAAAAAGAAAAGCTAGGTATCCGTACGAAAAACCGGCCCCAGGTACCTTCTTGTAGGAGTAAGGCACCTGGGGGCGGTTAGGAGTTTGATGGGTCAAACGACCCGTACTGTCGCTATTTGACCAACATCAGATCGTCGAAGTAGAACACCTCGTCCTGCTTGTCGGGGCCCTGGATGCGGAAGCCCAGCTGCGCCAGCGTTTTGCCCGACGACCAGAAGTCGATGTCGGAGAGCTTCACCTTGAAGTAGTTCCAGACCCCGGCCTTGACGTTGAGCTTGTTGGCTTCGATGTAGTTGCCAAAACCGCCCGCGCTGGCGTCGGTGGTGATGTAGAGCGAGTAGTCTTCCGAAGCGCCTTTGATCCAGACGGTCAGGTACTGGTACTGCGCCGAGTAAGGTACCGAGGGCGACCAGTTCGAGAAGCCGATCAGGTGCCAGTTTCCTTTCTGGTAGTTTTTGCCGATGGAAGCCGTACCCGACTTGAACTCCGTTTTCGAGATCAGGGCGGCGTCGCCCCAGGAGCCGTCGCCGAAGCCTGGGCCGTACGCATCGCCAAAGATTTTGAGGGCGTTGTCGATGGCCACAAATTCCTGCGTCGTGGTTATTTTGCCGGTGCCATTCACGATGTCGAGCGTAGCGCGGTTGACCGTCGTGGCCGGAAATTCCAGCACGAGTTCTTTTTTCGTCTGCGACACGATGGTGGCGGCGTCGGAAGTACCCGTGAGCGTAACGGCGGTCACGTCGTCGAAGTTGTTGCCGGTGAGGGTGATCCGGGTACCTTTCGTGAAGTTGTAGTTTGAGGCCGAGGCCACCGACGGGTACGCCAGCACCCGGAAGGTCGTCGAGGCGGTTTTGCCCGCACTGTTGGTGAAAATAATCTTCTGCTCGCCGCCAATGGCCTCCTCCGGTACCCGGAACAGGATGGCGTCGTCGGTGTTGAGGGTAGAGTAGAAGCCCGCCGGCACGTTGTCTTTCTCAAACACAATGGAGCGAATCGCGCCCATGCCGGAGCCCATGACGGTGAGCAAAGTACCCCCCGCGGCCGAGTCGGGCCGGATCTCCGAGACCGTCAAATTACCCGGCCCGATCTGGGGGCTGCCGTCGGTGTCTTGGGTGCAGGAGCTGAGGGAGACATTCAATAGCAGGGCAATGAGGCCTGCCCCGGCTAGCGGCTGAAATAGTTTTTTCATTCGTTGGTTCCTATTAAATAAAAGGATTAAATCTCTACTAATAACGATCGCTTAGTTGTAGTACGGAACGGCGGGCTTGTTGAGCTCGGGGTCCTGGACGATCTCTCCCGCCGGAATGGGCAGGTACATTTTGCTCTCGGTAAAGGTCGTGATGTACTTGGGGCCACCCTCTACCGAGCCGCGGTTTTGCTTTTCAATGATCGCCTTGGCTTTGGCAAAGCCCTGCCGCTGGATGTCGTACCAGTAGTCGCCCTCAAAGGCAAACTCCACCCGCCGCTCGTGCATGACGTCGGCCAGGGTGATGGACGTTTTGGCGGGTAGCCCGGCCCGGTTCCGGACGAGGTTAAAGGCCGCCAACGCGCTGGCATCGGAGGTAGAGGCGGCGTCGGCCAGGGTGGCTTCGGCGTAGATGAGCAGGATGTCGGCGTAGCGCAGCAGCACTACGTTGTTGCCGGAGTTTTGGCCCAGTACGGGCTCGCCACCGTAGGCTTTGCCGGGGCCCGCAAAGTACTTGGCAATGTTGGCGCGGGTAGCGTTTTGGGCACCGCCTTCGTCGGTGGCGCGGGTGGTGTCATAGACGTACCCATTGGCCATAAACTCGTTGTACTTGGGGGCGTTGGCGCGTTGGGGTTTCCACTCGGGCTTGCTCCAGCCGTGCTCCATCACCGACCACCGGCGGCGCAGGTCGCCAAACTCGTACTCGCTGAGCATGTCGAGCGAAGGTACGTACATTTCCCAGGCCGAGGCTTCGGAGGTGTTGAGGTTGCTGGGGCCGCGGTCGGGGTTTTTGAGGTTGCCGGTACCCCAGGGATCTTGCGAAAATTGGTGCTGGATCGAGAACAGGCTCTCGGCGTTGTTGTTCATCGAAGCTTTGGTAAACATGCCGTAGTAGTCGCTCACCAGGCTGTACTTACCCGACTGGATCACTTCCTGGGCCTTGGCTTTGGCGTTGGCGTAGTCTTTATTATACAAATACAATTTCGCCATCATGCCCTTAGCCGAGTACTTGGTAAGCCGACCGGGTACGTCCGACTCGGGCAGTCCGGCTTCGGCTTTTTGCAGGTCTTCGAGGGCAAAGCGAAGTACGTCTTTCTGAAAGTACCTCGGAATGTTGAAGTTGCCCGAGAGCGCCACTGCGCCCGGATCGGTGATGATGGGCGCATCGCCCCAGGTGCGGGCAATGTAGAAGTAGATCGTACCCCGGATGAAGTTACACTCGGCAATGGCGGGGTCCAGGTAGGCCGCATTGCCGCCCTGCGTTTTCTTCTCTTCAAAGGTGTTGATCAGCACGTTGGCGTAGCCGATGATCTTGTAAAAAGCCCCCCAGGCGGCTCCTACGCGCTCGGAGGCGGAGGAGTACGTAAATTCGGAGAACTCGATGTCGGTGTAGCTGAACATGTTGCCGGACATCACGTCGCCGATGGCGTCCTGCGCCCGGCTTTCGAAGTTGCGCCAGGGCAAGCCACTGTACAAGGTACTGGTGGCGGCCCGTACTTCTTCGGCGTTGTTGTAGTAGTTGCCGGTAGTGGTACCCGACAGCGAGGGGCGTTCAATGAAGTCAGGACTGCACGAGGCCACCAGCAAAGCGGGCACCAAGAGCGCGGTATATAGGATCTTTTTCATATTGACAATTGACGGTTTTCTAATGCACTTGTAAAGGATGGCGACGCTTAAAACTCCACGTTGGCCCCGATGGTGAAAGTACGGGGGTTGGGGTAGTGGCCCGTGTCTACGTTGGTGAGTTTGATGCTGTTGTTCAGCGAGCCAATTTCCGGATCGTAGCCTGAGTACTTGGTAAAGGTTTTCAGGTTTTGGATGGAGGCATAAAAGCGCAGGTTGTTGATTTTGGCCTTGCTGATGAATGCCTTCGGCAGGCGGTAGCCCAGCGTGATGTTCTGAATGCGCGCGTAGGAGGCGTCTTCCACGTAGCGGTCCGACATGGCCGTGTTGTTTTTGTTGGTATTCGTAAAGCGGGGCAGGCTGCCGTCGGGGTTTTCGTCGGTGTAGCGGTCCATGACGGTACGCAGCTGGTTGGACCAGGCGCTGTTCAGGCCTTCCAGCTGCCAGCGCAGGAAGTTGAACGCCTTGGCTCCCTGGCTACCCTGCAAGAACAGCGTGAAGTCAAAGCCCTTGTAGGTGAGGGTATTGGTAAGGCCCCAGCTGAATTTAGGCAGCGGACTACCAATGAAGGTCATGTCTTCGGCGTCAATTTTGCCGTCGTTGTTGATGTCCTTGAAGCGGATGTCGCCCAGCCAGGTTTGTGAAGGATCAACGATGTAGCCAAACTGCGGAATGCTGTTGTCGAGGTCGGCCTGGTTGCGGTAGAGACCATCCGTCACCAGCCCCCAGAAAGAACCCACGGGGCGGCCCGGCGTGGTGTGCGTCACGAGGTAGTTGCTATAATACACCTTCCCATCCAGGGCCGAGGCGGCGCTGGCGGCGCGGTCGTAGGTATTGGTAAAATGCGTAAATACTACGTTGGTGCGCCAGGTCAGGTCGTTGGCTTTGATGTTGGTGGACGTAATGCCAATGTCCACTCCGGTGTTGGTCATTTGTCCGGCGTTGCCCAGGGGCGCTTTCAGGTCGTCCCACTGGTCACCCACGCCGATGAGGTTGGGGCCCGTCAGGAAGATGATCATGTCGGAAGTTACTTTCTTGTAGGCGTCGATGGTGGCGTCGAGGCGGCCGTTGAAGAAGCCCAGGTCCAGCCCGACGTTGGTGGTTTTGACGGACTCCCATTTCAGGTTCGGGTTAGGAATTCCCTGGATCATGTTGGACGAGCCAAAACCCACCGGCCCGCTGAAAAACTGCACCGCTCCCACGTAGGCGGGGTTGGGGGCCCCGTTGGGGAAGTTCTGATTGCCTACTTCTCCGTAGCCCACTCTTAGCTTGGCGTAGGTAAGTACGCTGGCGATGGGGCCGTTCTGCATAAATTTCTCGTTGGAGATGGTCCAACCGGCCGATACCCCCGGAAAGTACCCCCAGCGGTTGTTAGGGCCAAAGTTGGAGGAGCCGTCGGCCCGGAAGCTGGCCGAAAAGGAGAAGCGCTCGTCGTAGGTATAGTTGGCCCGCGCAAACCACGACTCCATGGCCCACTGTCCTTTGCCCCCGCTCAGGCCCCAGGTCATTTGGTCGGCGCTGCCGGTATTGAGGTCAAAGATGTTGGCCTGGAGGTCCACCTTCGTACCCGAAATAGACTGGTAGTAGGAATTTTGGGCCTGGTGACCTACCGTAGCCTGAATGCCGTGCTTGCCAAACCACTTGTTGTAGTTAAGGTAGTTGGTCAAAGACCAGTAGTAGCTATCCGAGCGGCGGTCGATGAGCTTGCTGCGAAACGACTCGCCCCCGATGGTACCCGCTTGCTGAAAGGCCGTATTGCTGTCGTTGTTCAGCGAGTAGGATACCTCGTTGCGCAGGCTCAGGTCTTTGAAGATCTGCAGGTCGGCGTAGACACTCCCAAAGATATTGTTGGCCGTGCGGTTATTGCCCCGGTACTGGGCGTTGCCCACGGGGTTGGAGTTGCTGTAGCGTACGCCACCCACGGTTTGGCCACCGCCCCAGGTACCATCCAGGTTTTTAACCGGAATCAGCGGACTCGTAACGGCCCCCCACCAGATGGTACTTTCGGCGGCATCGGCCAGGGAAATGTTCTGGATGCTGCGCGATACGTTGGCACTCACGCCTACTTTCATCCAGGTTTTTAGCTGGTTATCGAGGCTAAAGCGGGTGGAGTACCGCTTAAAATCCGAGCCCAGCAGAATCCCCTCGTTTTCGTAGTAGTTGGCCGAAAGGTAGTAGGTAGTGCGCTCGCGGCCACCTGAGAAGCTCAGCTGGTGGTTTTGGGTACGGCCGTGGCGGAACATCGCCTGCTGCCAGTCGGTACCTTCGCCCAGGATCGATGGGTCGCGGAATTCGTCGGACGGCGCGTTGCCGATGATCGGAAGTACCTCGTTTTGGTACTTGGCAAACTCCCGCAGGTTCATCAGGTCGAGGCGGTTGGCTACTTCCGACACCCCGTAGTAGGTTTCGTAGTTGATCTTGCCCTCGCCCGCCTTTCCTTTTTTGGTCGTGATCAGGATCACCCCGTTGGCGGCCTGCGAGCCGTAGATGGCCTGCGCCGAGGCGTCTTTCAGTACGTCGATGGACTCGATGTCGTTGGGGTTGAGGCTCGCCATGACGCTGTTGCCGGTTTGGCCGTCACCTCCGCCCAGGCCCGCAAAACCGTTGCTGGAGGCCGTATTGCCATTCACAAAAGGTACTCCGTCGATCACAAACAGCGGGTCATTGCTGTTGATGGACGTTACCCCACGTACCTTGATCGACACCCCGCCCCCCGGCTGACCGCCGTTGCTGGTGACGGTCACCCCGGCGGCTTTGCCCTGGAGCATTTGATCTACCCCGGCTACGGGCATGTCTTTCAGCTCGGTCCCTTTCACGGTGGTGATGGAAGACGTCACATCGGCGCGTTTGGCCGTACCGTAGCCGATCACCACCACCTCTTCCAGCGCGCGGCTGTCAGACTGCATCGTGATCGCCACCACGGAGCGATTACCGATTTCGACCTCCTGTGTATTTTTACCCACAAAGCTCACCACCAGAATTTTAGCGTCGTTGGCTAAGCTCAGGGAAAAGTTTCCGTCAATGCCCGTGGTAGTACCGGTTGTGGTACCTTTCACCATAATACTCACACCCGGAAGCCCCTGCCCGCCTTCGTCGGTGACCGAACCGCTTATAGTTCGGGTTTGAGCTTGGATAAAACCAGCCCCTCCGAGCAGAAAGCACATCAATACCAGTAATTTTTTCAACATCATGTAGTAGGATTTTAGTTACCATTAATAGTGCAAAAGAGTGAGCTTTTTCTCTTAACTATATAGTGCTATTTTATCCATTCCTACTTCAATAGTGTTAAAAAATGACCTTAATAAATGGTAATTTTACTTTTATTACTATTCTTTTTGAAGTTAGAAAAGAATAAAATTGGTGTTTGGAGGCTATGGAAAAGGTATATACGAAGAGAAGATTTGGTATACACGAAGTGCCTAACAAGTTACTAAATCTGGTACTATTATTGCATTTTAGAATGGCTTGGAAGCTCTTTACGAAAGGGTTAACGGATGGTACTTCGCGCAAAGTACCTCCCCGCTGCCTGCGCCGCAAGCAACCGGTGCACTACGGGACGAAGCGTGCCCGGGCGGGTTAAAAGCTAACGTGAAAGGGCTTGTGCAGGTACCTGCTGCGTATTATTTGGGAAGGAGCGTGCTTAGCCAGGTACCTCTAGAGTGTCTCGAACTCATCAGCGTACACAACTGCCCCGTCGGGCTTTCGGAAACGTACGTAATCCACCGAGCCGGTACCCTCAAAGCTGAAGCCTGCTCCGAGGAGGTCGGTGGGGTCGTTGGGGAAGGTAGTGTCGTAGGCGAGCTCGTCGTCCAGCCATATACGCACGCGTTTGTTCACTACCTCATAACGTACCGCTACCCACTGGCTGAGGTCGCGGCCCAGGGCCGACAGGTCGGCGTGGGCGCTGGTGGCCGAGTGGCCCGCCAAAAACAGCCCCAAAGTACCTACGCAGCCTTTGGCGCTCAGCGGAAAAATGAACATATCGTTGCGGCAGAAGAGCAAAATACGGACTTGCTGACAGGCCGCGGAGCCTTCGGCGTAGTCGACCTTGAGGCGGGTTTCGAAGGTGAAGTTGTCGTTGGAAAGGCCCAGGGAGGTCAGGATGTTGCGGTAAATGACCTTGGGTAGCAAGGGTTGCAGGGGGATATTCTTTCGTTGGAGTGCCGCCGCCGATACCGATAGCGCCCCGTCCCGGATCACCTCCGACGACTTGAAGTACACGGGCACGGGCTCTTGCTCCGCCACCACCACCCAGCCGTCAGACGGAATGAAGAGGTCGTGTTCGCGCACGATCTGGCCGCCCACCACCAGCTTGGCCCGAAAGTACCCCGGCAGGTAGTAGACCGACGTATGCTCGTGGCCGTTCTTAGGTACTTGCTGGCGGCGGGTGGGGTCCCACGACTGCTGAATAAACACGGAGTCGGTGGGGGAGGCCGTGGCGTCGTATCGAAACAACACCGAGTTGGGAATACCCTGCGTCACGGGCTCGCTGCTGAAGGCGAAGTCGTCGGGCGAAAGTACCCGGGAGGCGGTATGGTTTTGAAAAAAAAGTACCACCATTACCAGCGCTGCGCCTACGCCCACGGCCAGCAGCCAGGGCCGCCGACGGCGGGTAGGGGAAACCGTGGGACGGCCCACCGGCGCGGAAGGTACTTCTACGCCCATAGGCGGTTCTGGAGGTACCTGCTGCCAGGCGCGCCAGCTCTCGTAGCCCGCAAAGACGGCCAGGGCGTTGAGGGTCGTTTGGGTAGGGGCGGAGCTGTACCGGACGCGCCCCCACACGCGTTTCAGGGTCGTTACGCTGAGTGCCACGCCGGTGTGGGCGGCGATTTCCTCGCTGAGCCGGTCGAAATCCTGCGTAGACCAGCCTTGGCTATCGCCCCAGCCGAGCTTGGTTTCGATCTGCTGGCGGCAACGGGCCAGGTCGGTCTGGTGTTTCGATTTAATGCCTGTCATTCAGCTACTTAGTTGTCTTGCACAAACTTGCCCCGTATTTGCACGGCCTTGAATGGCTTTTGGGGTACCTAGCCCGCAGCTTTGCTTTCGTCTTCCCGAATTTAGTTCTCTAAAATTAAAAAGAAAGCCATTCATGAAAAAACAACTCGCCCTCTTGTTTGCCCTCGGCCTGGTAGGTACCTGGGCTCCGGCCCAAACGCCCGTGCCCCTGGAAGCCTCGCATTGGGATATCACCGGCAAGGTAACAAAAGAAAACTACCTGGGAAAAGAATGCATCCGGCTCACCGACGGCGATATGCACCTGAAAGACCGTACCTTCAAGAACGGCGTCATTGAGGTAGACGTGGCGCTGAGCCCCGGCAGGTACTTTCCCGGCCTGGGTTTCCGGGTGCAGGATGCGCAGAACATGGAAAACGTCTACGTGCGGCCGCACCAGCTGGGCAACCCCGACGCCATCCAGTATCAGCCGGTTTACCACGGCCAGGCGGCCTGGCAGCTCTACCACGGCGAGGGCTACTCCAACGCCATCCGGTACCCCCTCGACGCCTGGATGCACCTGCGGATCGTGGTGCGCGACCGCCAGGCGCTGGTCTACGTCGACAACCAGGACCAACCCGCCCTGGTGATTCACCAGCTCAAGCGAGCGCCCCAGGCGGGGAGCATCAGCCTGAGTAACGGCGCGCCGGTGGCCGCTCGTTTTGCCAACTTTAGCTACACGAGCCAGGACGAAGTACCCCTCCCGGCTACCTTCAAGCCCGAGGCCGCCCCGGAGCCGGGTACTTTGCTGCGCTGGCGGGTGTCGGGTACCTTTGACGAAAAGCAGCTGGAAAGTACCTTCCAGGTACCGGCCAGCCTCACCCAAAGCCTGCGCTGGACCCAGGTACCCACCGAGCCTTCGGGCCTGCTCAACCTGGCTCAGCTGTCGGGGCTCAGCGAGGCGCAGAACACCGCCTTTGCCAAGGTGGTTATCACCGCCGACCGGGCGCAGATCAAGCGGTTGCTGCTGGGGTTCAGCGACCGGGCGCGGGTGTACCTCAACGGAAAGCTGCTCTACGCGGGCCGGGATGAGTTCATGTCGCGCGACTACCGCTACCTGGGTACCGTGGGGTACTTTGACGAGCTCTACTTGGACCTGAAAAAAGGCCCGAACGAACTCTGGATCGCCGTCTCGGAAAACTTCGGCGGCTGGGGCCTCAAGGCCCGCCTACCTGACCCAACGGGCGTGGCGGTGGAGTAGGTGTCTATTTACGGGCAAAGTACCTTTACTAGCCTAGATCAAAAAAAGAGTTGGATGTAAGCCCAACTCTTTTAGCACTTCTTACCAGCCCCAGCCTCTTTCCAAAAACTCAATCTCTATTCGGCCCTTTCGGGCTGTACCGGGCTTAAAGACTAAGCACTTATATCTTCCCGCGTGGGTACCTTCTTCTCCATCTTTTCTATAGATGGAATCGGTATAGACCACACTGGCCCTTTCTACTTCTGCGCAATTGGCACTAACCTCACAATCACAGATCGTAAGTGATAGAGTACCATCCATGGTTCCGTGTACCTTCCAGCTCAGCACGCCGTCATCCCGTTTGACTTGGTATACCAAGTTATAGGGCTGTGACAAATTTCCAATCACGTGCTTTTCTCGAAGGTCTCGCCGCCAGCAGCCAGCTAACGCAAGTACCAATAAGATAAGGATGACTCTAGTAATCATTGGCATAACCGTTATAAAGGATGGAGTGGGGTTTTCAGATCGTATCTTCAAACAGGTTTAGTTCTCTACTATCTACTGCCTTTTTCTAAAAATTCAACCTCTATTCGACTCTTTCTGGCCGTGCCCGGAAAGAAAACCAAACACATATATGTATCCGGCTTAACGCTTCCTACTGTCCAATCAATATGGATAGAATCGGTATATACAACACTATTCCTTTCAAGCGATGCGCAATTAGAGCTAACCTCACAATAACAGCTAATATAAGATAACGTTCCGTCCATCGTTCCGTTGATCTTCCAGGTTACCCCAGCGTTGCGTTTGACTTTATATACCAGGTTATAGGGCTGAGACAAATTCGTAATCACGTGCTTTTCTCGAAGGTCTCGCCGCCAGCAGCCAGCTAACGCAAGTACCAATAGAACAAGGGGCAGTCTAGTAATCATTACAAAAATCGTTTACTTTAATGGTCGGAAAAAGGTCGTTAAAGTCCGTGTAGTAGCCCGGAAAGCTAGATACAAAGGTACTTAGCAGGAAGCAGGATCTAAGGTACTTTCGACCAGCTCAAATTACTATTTTTTCTGGACCGCCAAAGTAAACAGTTTTATCAACTACCTTTAAAAGGAAAAGAAACACCAGATCTAACAGTAAAGAATCTAAACCACGCACCTATGAAACGAATTCGTAGAAAGCTACACCATTTTTTCTTGCGCCCGGTCTATGCTTTGGTAGTAATTGTGGGCGCCATGCTGGCTTGCGAGAAAAAGGAACCCGCACCCGACTGCGGCTGTGAAGGTACCTTTTCGCAGCCCGTTGATTCCGTAGTGGTTCAGTATTACGGCAATCAGGTATTTATCCCTCGTGATTTGACTAAAAATCCCTTTCGGTTTTTTATGGCCTGTCAGCAGGATAGTACCTGGGTCGTATCTAGTCCGCAAGATCCTTACTACTACGTTATCTCGGGGCTAGAGGGAAAGCCGTGCCCTTCGGCTTTTGATATGCACAATATGCAATCAGTGATTCCCATTATTTCCTACATTCCCCTGAACATTACATCCATTGAAGCGCTGAAGTAAGCCTGTCCGTTGCGGGTACTTAGCTCTTCATGTAGGGCTGGTTGCGCAGCAATTTTAGATTTCCTAGCTCGGAAAATACCTGGGGGCTTTCTTCGGTCAGAGACCGACAACGCACAAACGTAGTCACAGACTACGCTCAACGGGTATTCTATTTTGACACCGCTGGACGGCGCATGATTGCAAATCGCGGTAGCAGAAGGCTTTATTTAGTTATCCAGGGCACTGTCTTCAACAACGTTTATTAAAAGCAATTCTTTTAATCTTTGTAAACTGCCTTCTTTTGTATTAATGTCCCCAACTAAATTGTAAGTTTTTCCGTCGGTTTTAACTACTATTCCTATTTTATTATCTATTTCGTATATTCTATAGGTGGCCGATGTGTTTTGAAAGATTAATGAATATACATCTTCACGCTCCTTTATGAATCTAAACGAGGAACTTGAATTGTCGCTCGTCGGAAATTGAAATTCTTGTTCGCCATCTTTCCTGACAATTTTATATTTTAGTCTTTTGTCATTTGTTACAGAAAGCGTTACCTTTTTTTTATTTTTTGATATAATGAATGAAAGGACTTCTGTAACTCCTATTCGATTCTCAATGGAACTTTCGATTACGGGAGCTTCCGAATCAGTTACTACATCGACTAATATAGTATCGCCATCTTCATATTGTTGGAAAGTTGGTGTTGATGGATCATTCATTACATTTGATATGTTTTCATTAGCCGTACATCCTTTAATATAACCACTATAATACTGTTTTGAATATAAATCTATACATTTGAAAAAGAGCATAGTCGTTTCTGGATCATGGTTAAGGTCCGCGCGATTGCGTTGATAGATATTATAATTATACATACAATCACATATAGTAGGTACATTGGACTTAGCAATACCAGAGACATCAATTCGATGCAATGATATTCTATTTAACTCCTTATCTTTTGGCAATAGCGTAAAATCCCCTTTTTTGTAAATTATTTCATATTTTACAGTATATTGATGTGGTACAGAAGATACTAATACTAATTCATGCTGATATGTCGTCTTCATTGATTTATCATCAATTTTTTTGGATATAGTGACTTTATATGTGCCTTCTTTAAGAGGATCTAAATCACCATCAGTAAAAAATTTCCACTTATATGTCCCATCTTTCATTATTTCTAAATTCTCCACAAATATATACTTCTCAGAGCCAACATATTTTGTGTCTTTGCCAGTATATTTTCCAGATATTTCTTCATGCGTTAGTGGAATTGATCTCAAATGTAAATTTGTGGCTTTTAAAGGATCAGAGCGCCTTTTGTGTAAAATAAATAATGCTATAAATAAGAAAATCGCAATAGATATATAAATAAAATAACGTATAGCTGGAAAATATTTTTCGTTCATTTTATCAAATAATTAGTATGCTTAATTGATATATTTTACCTATTAATGCGTAAGTTGATTCGTAAAGATTACCTTCGATGGGTATATAGTCGATAGCTAAGATTAAAAGCAATATTGTTGGTGTACTTTTATCGATATATATATATTAGACCCATTGTAACATGTTTTTCTTCAAAAGAAAAAGAGTCATTTCTTCTACTTTGACAAAATGGAAAGAATTTTATTGATTAGTGGATTATGACAAAATTAGAGATTTTTAATCCGTTGTTGGTATTCTCTCGCCGGGCGTAGTTTTAACTGGGCGGCATTCCGCTACGCCGCTGCGTCACACGGTCTCTAGCCTAAATACGAAATACTTTAAATCTCAAAAAATAAGTCCCAGCAGAATTCCCCCCAAAATAATGAGATAAGAAGGGACCCGCGTGAAGTACAGGATCAGCAAAGTACCTACTACCGTGAGCAGTGGTTGCCACTGGGTAGCCATGGGCTGGAACAGGATGATGGCCGCCGCGATGGTAAGTCCGCAACTGGTGGCGTGCACCCCCTGCAAGGACGCCCGCACACCCCGGTACTTTTTGAGCTGGTCCCAGAAGCGGTACACAAAGAAGATCAGGAAGGTACCCGGCAGGAAAATCCCGACCGTGGCCACGACGGCCCCGAGGATCTGCCCGCTGACGCCGTACTGCTGCATGGACATACTGCCCACGTAGGTGGCAATGGAAAACACCGGCCCCGGTACCAGCTGCGTCAGCGCCATGCCCGACAAAAACTCCTGCCGCGTGAGGTAGTGCTTAAACACCACAAACTCGTTGTAGAGCATCGGGATAAGTACCTGCCCGCCCCCGAATACCAGGCTGCCGTTGCGGTAGAAGTTCTCGAAGAGCCGCACGGGCAGCGACTTGGTGATGGCCCCCAGCGTGGCAGCTACCACCAGCACGGCCCCCCACAGGATAAAATTGCCCCACTTGATGCGCAGGGGCTGCTTTTCCATCACCTCGTGCTGCTTGAAGTTCAGCGAGGCCACCACGCCGCCGAGCACAATGACGATGGGCGTCACGAAGGGCGACGGGAAGAGGTACACGATGGCCGTCGAAACCAGCATCAGCGCCCAGCCCTGCACGTTACGGATCACCTTGCGGGCAATGCGGTAGGCCCCGAAAATCAGAAAAGCTACGGCCATGGGGCCTACGAAGCGCGTAAAACCCAGGGAGATATTTTTGCGCTCGAGGTAATGTACCCCGATGGCGGCCAGCGTCATGAGCGTGAGCGCGGGCAGCGACCACACCAGCAGCGTGAGGTAGGCCAGGCTGGGGCCGCCTATTTTGAAGCCCAGGGCCGTGACGGTCTGGGTAGAGGTGGGGCCGGGCAGGATCTGGCAGAGGGCCTGTAGCTCCAGGAGCTCCTCTTCGGTAAGGTATCGGCGCTTCTGTACGAGGCGCTCCAGCATGAGCATCAAATGTACCTGAGGACCGCCGAACGCCGTACACGCCAGCAGCAGAACGTCTTTCAGGTAAATGATGTACCGGAATCGCCGCATCTTTTTAGTGAGCCGTTTTCAGGAGATAGTGGAGGTATTGCAATTCAAAAGGAAGGTACTTACATTTTGGGAATAGATAGCAGGCTGAGGTAGTTTTAGGTCGATAATTAGTACTTTTTAATTTTTAAAAAGACCAAAGGTACCTAGCTAAGAAGGTGCTTGAGTTAGTTTCTTTAAACTACAACTTTGTCTTTTCGGCTGCAACCGCTCGGCGGTCCGATTCGTTACTTTTTCAGCCCGTAGCCTCCGGCTACGGTCGAGGGCACCCCCCGTCCAAAAAAGTGCCTCGTTTCGCGCGAAAATCCTTCGTTTCGCTATTAAATTAATAACTCAAACACCTTCTAAAACTACCTCGGACCATCCTATTTTTTCAGGCCCAGCTCGCGCAGGCGCTCGTCCAGGAATTCACCGGCGGTCATGTCGGTGTACAGCCTGGGGTACTCGGCATCCACGCAGCTTTCCAGGCAGCTGAGGTTCATGTCGGCGCGGGGGTGCATAAAAAACGGAATCGAGTAGCGCGAAGTACCCATCTTCTCGCGGGGCGGATTCACCACGCGGTGGATCGTCGACTTGAGCTTGTGGTTGGTGAGGCGGTCGAGCATGTCGCCCACGTTCACCACGATCTGGTCGGGCAGGGCCGTGATGGCGATCCACTTACCGTCGCGGCGAAGTACCTCCAGGCCCTCGGCGCTGGCCCCCATGAGCAGCGTAATGAGGTTGATGTCGCCGTGGGCGGCGGCCCGCACGGCCCCTTCAGGTACCAGGTCGGGGTTTTCGATAGGGAAATAGTGCAGCGCCCGCAGAATGCTGTCACCGTTTTTGACTTTATCCTCAAAGTACTCCTCCGGCAGGCCCAGGTACAGCGCAATGGCCCGCAGCAGGGTTTTGCCGGTTTGCTCGAAGGTTTTATACACCTCAAGGGTAAACTCACCAAACTCAGGTACCTCTTCGGGGAAAATATTGTGCGGCATATCGCCCACGGGCTCGGGCTGGCCCACGTGATAAAACTCCTTGAGATCCGCCACGGTAAAGCCCTTGGCTTTTTCTTTGCCCTTGCCTACGTAGCCGCGCTGCCCGTGCAACTCCTCGTGCTCGTATTTCTTCTTTTCGGCCTCGGGCAGGGTAAAAAAGCGCTGCACGGCCTGGTACAGATCGTGCCGCAGGGCTTCGGAAAGCCCGTGGTTTTTGATGGCCACAAAACCAATGGTATTGAAAGCCGCGCCCAGCTCCTGCACAAACTGCTGCTTGCGCGCCGGATCACCGGCGGTGAAGTCGGCCAGGTCGAGCGAAGGTACCTCATCCAGCAATGCTTGTTCCATAGTCACGTTTTTTTTGCAAAGTAGCGTACAATCGGTTGTTTATGCAATAATAATAGCCCGAGAATCTCTGGCCTGCCCGCAAGGGGAATCCTCATGCCTACCTTATAAGTACTTCGTTCCCGACGGGGACAAAAAATATCTTAACAGTTTGGTTAAATGAACAATTGTATAAATTACGATCTAAAATTGGTAATTCGCGTTTTAATAAGGTACTTGTAAAGAAAAAGGTCGGGCGTCGCACGCCGGGCCTCGCAGGTCGCGCGTCGCACGCCAAGGACTTCAACCGGAAGTTTGGAAAGACACAACACATGAAGCAGGCACTGGTTGACATGAACACAAAGCTCGAGCAGGACCTGTGGCGGGAGTTTACGCGGGGGAGCCAGGAGGCTTTCCGGGCGCTTTATGACCGCTACGCGGAGGTACTTTACGCATTTGGGCGGCGGTACACGTCCGACTCGGAGCTGGTCAAAGACTGTATGCATGACCTTTTCCTGGACCTGCACACCTACCGGGCGGGCCTGGCTCTGGAGGTAAACGTGCGCTTTTATTTGCTCAAATCGTTCCGGCGAAAGCTGCACCTGGCGCTGAAGAAACCCGCCCCGCTCTCGCTCGACCGCTGGATCTCCACCGATCCCACCCTGCCGATGGGTACTTTTAGCTACGGCATTGAAGAAGAAATCGTGGCCGACGAAAAGCAGCGCGAAGCCCTGCACGCGCTGGCCCGCGAGCTGAACGAACTACCCGCCCGCCAGCGCGAAATCCTGTACCTGAAGTTCAAGCACGAGCTCGACTACGACGAAATTGCGGCCATCATGCAGATCTCGGTACCTACCTGCCGTACCTTCGTGTACCGCGCCGTGAAGCAGCTCCGCACCCGGCTGGAAGGCTTTTCGGTGGCGTACCTGTTTCTCCTGCTTTTTGCCTGATTCTCCTCGCCTAGGTACCTTACCAAGTACCTTTTGCACTTTACATGCCGCTGACTTGCCAAAAGGTACTTTGCTGAAGGTACCTCCCCTTTGGGTACTTTATGGAGGAGTGAGTCTGTAACTAGTTTTCTTCAAGATATGACGCTTGTGCCCTCCCCGCGGCGGGAAACTTTATGAATTCATCCATCCCTGCATGATGAGCCGATTCTGTGCCGTTAGGTACGCAACCCACCGCACGTTGCGTACTTAACGGCACGCGGGTTCCCTCCCTACATTCTCTTCTCTATAAACATTCGACCGCTACGCGGCCACGAAGGCGCGTTCTTGGTATGTACGTTCGTTTGTCAATGCTTCTGAATCGTAAATCAAATTCTACAAAAGGTACTTTGCTGAAGGTACCTCACCTTTGGGTACTTGTTTGGACCGGGCAAAGGGTACTTATAGGAGGGGTACTTTGAAAAAAATCGAAAAAAAAATCGCGGGCGGTGTCTATGCCGGGGTACTTGGCTACTCTTAGCAAGAAACGACACAACATGAAAGGAAAGAAACCCTACCGGCTGGAAGACTACCTGAGCGACGAGACTCCGGTGGGAAAGGAGCAGGACCTACCCCCCGAGCAGCGGGAAATGGCCGAACGCCTGCGGACGCTGATGCAGTCGGTGGAGGATGAAAAACTGGCGAGCCGGGATAAAGAGCAGCTTTGGGAAAGGCTCGAGCAAAGTACCCTGGCGGCGGCTCCCGGAGCGGTAGCTCCCGACGAAGAGCGGCCCGCCCGCCGCC
The DNA here is from genome assembly GCF_014202275.1 of Rhabdobacter roseus. Lineage (GTDB taxonomy): Bacteria > Bacteroidota > Bacteroidia > Cytophagales > Spirosomataceae > Rhabdobacter > Rhabdobacter roseus. Next base: position 156,377 of record NZ_JACHGF010000008.1, read on the forward strand.
TGGGCTGGCTAAGGATGGCGGCGGCGGTGGCCTTGCTGCTCACGAGCGTGGGCCTGGGCTACTACTTCCTGGCCCGGCCCGGCTCCGACGACGCCATGCGCCTGGCCGCCGCGCGCGCACCTACCTCTTCCTCCACGCAGCTACACCTCTCCGACAACCGCACCATCGAGCTCGACCGGGAAGAGTCGACGATTGCCTACGACGGTGCCCGCATCCGGCTCGACGCCGGTACGGTGGATCAGGTACTTGGCTCGGAAGAGGTAGTGTATAATACCCTGGTGGTACCTTACGGCAAGCGCGCCACGCTTACGCTGCACGACGGTACCAAAGTCTGGCTCAACTCGGGCTCCCGGCTGGTGTATCCGGCGGTGTTTGGGGGCAAAAAGCGCGAAGTGTACCTGGAAGGCGAGGGGTACTTTGCGGTGCAACACCAGGCCCAACAGCCGTTTTTTGTCCACACCAAAAGTACCCAGATCGAGGTACTTGGGACGGAGTTTGACGTGAGCGCCTACGACGACGACGCCCAGGCCTACGCCGTACTGGCGCGGGGAAGCGTTGCTTTTACGGCCAATAAAACCGCACTTTTTGGCAAAATAGAAAAGAAAATAACGCCCGGTACCAAGGCCGTGTACGACCCGGCGGTGGGCGAGGTACGCCTCAGTCAGGTGCCCGTAGAGGAGTATACGTCCTGGAAAGACGGGTACCTGATCCTGCGGAGCGCGCCCCTGGCCGACATCCTGAAAAAACTCGCGCGCTACTACAAGTTGGATATTCGGTTGCAGGAGGCCGCGCTGGGGCAGGAGACCTTTTCCGGACGGCTCGACCTGCAAGACGACTTTACCAGCGTGATCGACATCATCTGCGCCACCACGTCACTCAGTTATCACCAAAACGAAAGGAGGTTTCTACTGGAAAAAAGCATTCCCCAGCAAGAGTAGTTTTTGAATAAAAAGCGGAAGGCGCGGCAACGCCTCCCGCGGAGTAGCTCCCCCCGCCGGCAAGCGGTAGAGCCCTGAACTTATGTATCACAAAAGTCAATCAAATGTATGAAAAAATTTGACCACCTGGCGCGCTGTTGGTCCAGCCGACGGCGCTTTCAACATGTAGCACGGATTATGAAGTTGACCGCAGTATGGATGTGGATAGGCTTGATGAGCGTCCACGCCGCGGGTTATTCGCAGAGCGACCGCATGGATGTTCACATCCGGAACGGCAGCCTGGCGATGCTTTTCCAGCAAATTCAGGAAAAGACCGACTACCGCATTTTTTACAAGGACGACCTGCTCCAGAGCACCCGGGAAACCAGCCTGAACCTGGATCTGAAAAACGCCGAGGTGTCGGTCATTTTGAAAAAAGCCCTGGCTGGTACCAGCCTCAGCTACAAGCTGTCGGGGCGGCAGATCGCCATCGTGAAAAAAAGCGGCCCGGAGCAGGCACTGGCCACGCCGCCCGGCCGCCTGGTGCTCCCGGCGGTCGGGCCCGTAGCAATCCCGCCGGTGCGGGAGCTCACGGGTACCATCCGCGACGGCAAAGGGGCGGCCCTGCCGGGGGCCAGCGTGGTGATCAAAGGCAGCAGCCGGGGGACCGTGTCGGATGCTGACGGGCGTTTTACGCTGAACGTAGAGACCGGAGACATTCTCGTCGTTTCGTTCATTGGGTACCTGAGCAAGGAAGTACCCGTGGGCAGCCAGACTACGCTGAGCATTCAGCTGCAGGAAGATATAGCTGGGTTGGAGGAGCTCGTGGTGGTAGGCTACGGTACCCAGAAGAAGATCAACGTGACGGGAGCCGTGAGCAGCATCACCGCCAAGGACATCGAGAGCCGCCCTGTGACTTCCTTAGGCTCAGCGCTGCAGGGCCTCATGCCCGGCGTGACGGTAATCAACTCGACCGCGCTGCCCGGCCAGAATGCCGGTAGTATCCGGATTCGGGGCGTAGGTACCTTGGGTGACTCCAACCCGCTGATCGTGATCGACGGCATACCGGGCGGGAACCTGAACATCCTGAACCCCGATGACATCGAGAGCATTTCGGTGCTGAAAGACGCGGCTTCGTCGTCCATCTACGGGGTGCGTGGGGCCAACGGGGTTATCGTGATTACCACCAAAAAAGGCCAGCAGGACGCCCAGCCCAACATCAGCTACAACGGCTACGCGGGCTTCCAGACGCCCACGGCCCTGCCGCGCTTTCTGGGCTCGCCGCAGTACATGGAGCTGCTCAACGAGTCGCAGCGCAACGTGGGCCGCAACCCTACCTACACGGCGCAGGAAATCGAGATTGCCCGCAATGGTTCCAACCCCAACTACTACGCCAATACCAACTGGATCGACGAGATTTACAAGCCCCGAGCGCCCCAGCAAAACCACAACCTGAACATCAACGGCGGGGCCCAAAACCTGAACTATTACGTGTCGTACGGGTACCTGCACGAGGGCGGTCTTATTACGGGAGATAACTACAAAGCCAACCGCCACAACATCCGCTTGCGGCTGAATACCACCCTGCTCGACCGCCTGCACCTGGACGCCAACGTGGGGTACATCGACCGCGCCTACTCGGGCTCCTCGGAGGGCGTAGGCTCGGGCTCGGGGCCCATCTACGCCGCGCACCAGATCCTGCCGCTGGTACCGGTGCGCTTCACGACCGGGGGCTGGGGGTACATTGGCGGGCAGCGCAACCCTATAGCTGTCACCACCGACGGCGGTACCAATACCTTCAGCTCGCAAGAAATTACCACCAACCTCAGCGCCACGCTGGACATCGTCGACGGGCTGCGCCTGCGTGGCCAGTACGGGCTGATCAAATCAAACTCGTTTCGTTCGATTTTCTCCAAAACCATCAACTACTACAGTCCCGACGACGGCTCACTGATCTACCAGACCAACCCGGTCAATAAGATCGACGTGCGCGATTACTTTACCAACTACCAAACCTTCCTGGGTTTCCTGGAATACGATAAGGTACTGGCTGAGAAGCACGAAGTGAAAGCCATGCTGGCGGCCTCGCAGGAATCCTACCGCTCCAACTACTTCTTCGCCACCCGTACCAACCTGGCTACGCAGGAGGTAGAATCCATTAACCTGGGTACCGAAAACCAGCTCAACGGCGGCGATGCGACCCATAACGCGCTGCGGTCGTTTTTTGGGCGCGTCAACTACGCCTTCAACAACAAGTACCTGGCCGAGTTCAACTTTCGCAACGACGGCTCCTCGCGCTTCGCGCCCGATGTGCGCTGGAACTGGTTTACGTCGGCCTCGCTGGGCTGGGTATTTACCGAAGAGAATTTCCTGCGGGGCATCACGAGCGTGATCGAGTCGGGTAAGGTGCGGCTGTCGTACGGCTCGCAGGGCAACGACAAGGTAGGAAGCGACTACGCCTACCTGGCCACGCTGGGGCCGGTGAATAATACCTTTCCCATTGGTAACTCGCTCACCATTGGCTACCGGCAGGTAGGTATCCCCAACCGTCTGCTTACGTGGGAGTCGGTGGTGAAGCAAAACGCGGGGATTGACCTGGCGATGCTGCGCGGACGCCTGGGCGTCACGGCCGATTTCTTCATCAACAACACCAACGACATCCTGCTGTCGGTACCGCTGCCCGACGTACTCGGCGTAGGTACTTCGTACCCGCCGCAAAACGCCGGGAAAGTAGAAAACCGCGGCTGGGAGCTGCAGCTATCGTGGCGCGACCAGGTGAAGGATTTCCGCTACGGAGCCAACTTCAATATCTCCGACGTGCGCAACAAGGTCGTGAGCCTGGGCGACGTACCGCCCACCATTGGCGATCAGGTCCGGATGGTGGGTGAGCCCATCGGTGCTTTCTACGGGCTGGTGGCCGAGCGCCTGGCGCAGGAGTCGGACTTCGACTACAACGCCGAAACGGGCCGCTACACGCCAAAGTTTCCGACCATCGCGGGGGACCCCGTAGCGCCCGGCGACATCATTTACAAAGACCTGGACGGCGACGGCGTGGTGTCGCTGGATAAAGACCGGACCGTCATCGGCAGTCCCATCCCGCGCTATACCTACGGCTTCCGGGGCGATTTGGGCTGGAAGGGGCTCGACTTCAGCTTCTTCCTGCAAGGTGTAGGCCAGGTCGACGGGTACCTGGCGGGTGCCTCGCGCCACGCGCTCATCAACGAGGGCTCCCTGCCGCAGGAAATCCACCTGGACCGCTGGACGCCCGAAAATACCAACGCCAGCTACCCGCGCCTGACCTACCAGCAGTCGTACAACCAGCGGCTCTCGACCTACTGGCTGGAAAACGCCGCCTACCTGCGCCTGAAAAACATCCAGCTGGGCTACACACTACCGGCTAGTTTCACGCAGAAGGTACGCGTGAGCCGCTTGCGCGTGTACGCCTCGGCTGACAACCTCTTTACCAAAACGAACTTCTTCTACGGCTACGATCCCGAGACGCCCGTGAGCACGGGAGGGTTTTATCCGCAGGTGAAAACGGTGGTATTCGGGCTGAACGTCAACCTTAAATAAGAGAGTGGGATTGTTTTTAAACTACCTATAAAGACATGAAAAAGAACCTTATATACCTAACCGCTGCCCTGACGCTACTGCTGAGTAGCTGCTCGGACGACTTCCTGGACCGGGTACCCCTGGACCAGATCGCCGACGAAACCTTCTGGAAAACGGAGGATCAGCTGGTGCTGGCCGTCAATGCCTGCTATGGCAACCTGAAGGCCAAAAATACCGTGGACATGGAAAACATGGGCGACAACACCCTGTGGCCTTCCACCACGGCCTACCAGCAGATCGGAAGCGGCAACTTCGGGATCGACCTGCCTACCGTGAACGACGAGTGGCGCAACATGTACGCGGGCATTCGGCAGTGTAATACCTTCATGGAAAACTACCAGGCCGCCGCTATTTCGACGGCGCGGAAGGAGGCCCTGGCCGCCGAAGTACGCGTGATTCGGGCCTACCTGTACAGCTACCTGACGGCCTTCTACGGCGATGTACCTTTGATCACGAAGTCGCTCAACATCGACGAGCTCTACGGCCCGCGCGACCCCAAGGAGCAGATCATCGATTTTATTTTACAAGAACTCGAAGAATCAGCGACGCACCTGCCGACGGCCATCCCCACCGGCGCTAACCTGGGCCGTATCAACAAGGGCGCGGCGCTGGCGCTGAAAGCCCGGGTGGCGCTCTACAACAAACGCTACGCCGTAGCCGAAAAAGCCGCCAAGGATGTGATGGACCTGAACGTGTACACGCTCTACAGCAACGGCAACCCCGCCACCAGCTACAACGATTTGTTTACTTACAACGGCAAGCTTTCGCGCGGCCGCAACCGGGAAACCATCCTGGCCCGGCCGCACCTGGAGGAGATCAACTTCCACAACCTGAGCCGCGAAATCCAGGTACCTGATCAGAACTCGCGCTGGAGCCCCACCAAGTCGCTGGTGGATGCCTACCTGGCCGTGGACGGCTTGCCCATTGACAAATCACCGCTGTACAAAGAGGAAAGCTACCTGGATGTGTTTACCAACCGCGACCCGCGCATGACGCAGACCATCCTGAAGCCCGGCGCGCGCTGGGGCGGGCGCTACGACGGCAATCCTGCCAACACCAACCCGGAGATTTACACCGCCCCCAAGTTCCTCTCCGACCGCCGGGGCTCCGTCACGACCACGGGTTACTACTTTACCAAGTACGTGGAGCTCTCGACGGTAGGGCAGGTAGGCCGCGACGCCAACGACATCCACCTGATTCGCTTTGCCGAGGTACTTTTGACCTACGCCGAGGCCCGGCTGGAGCAAGGTACCCTCACGCAGGCCGACCTTGACCTGACCATCAACAAAATCCGCGACCGCGTGGGTATGAAGCACATGATCATCACGGAGCTGGCCGCCAACGGCATGAATCTGCGCGACGAAGTGCGCCGCGAGCGCCGCGTGGAGCTGGCGCTGGAAGGCCAACGGTACTTTGATATGCTGCGGTGGGAGCAGGGAGCCCTGCTGGCGCAGGATGTGCTCGGCATGAAAAAAGAATGGGCGCAGGTACCTTCGCACGTGGCCAACCTCCGTACCAACGCCGAGGGGTACATCGTGGCCTTTACGGGACGTACCTTTACCAACAAAAACTACCGGTGGCCCGTACCGCTGGTGCAGCTCCAGCGCAACCCCGCCCTGGGCCAAAACCCCGGCTGGGAGTAAGCTCGTTCCTACCTCACCGCGCGGCGTCCACCCCTTTGCTACCGCCAGTTTGCAACTGGTGGGGAGGAAAAATGCAAGTCTTTGACTTGGCTACCAGCCGGGTGGGGCCAGTCAGCCTTCAAAAAAAGGCCAGGTAACAAGATTTATAGGTACCCCGACTAGTCCTTTGCTCCCGCCAGTTTGCAACTGGTGGGGAGGAAAAATGCAAGTCTTTGACTTGGCTACCAGCCGGGTGGGGCCAGGCAGCCTTCAAAAAAAAGGCCAGGTAACAAGATTTATAGGTACCCCCGACTAGTCCCCTTGGGCTAGTTTGGGGTACTATTTTTAACCTTGATTTTTTTAATCAATGTACTTATTAAAAAATACCATAACCGCGCTGATACTGGTAGGTACCTTGCTGGCTTGCGGCCCGAAAGGGACCCCAAGTACCCGGCCGGGCCAGGAAATCAGCCTGCGCGTGATGACCTACAACGTTTTTCATTGTAGTCCGCCGTCGACGAACGGCAAGATTGAAGTCGAAACCACGGCGGCGGTGATCAACCGCGAGAAGCCCGACCTGGTGGCGTTGCAGGAAATCGACGTACATAACGAGCGCTCGGGCAAGGAGCTGCACCAGGCGCGGGAGTTGGCCCGGCTCACGGGCATGTACTACTATTTCTCGAAGGGCATCGACTACCGGGGCGGCGACTACGGCGTGGCGGTGCTTTCCAAGTACCCCATCGTGGACTCGGTGCGGTACGCCCTGCCGATCGATCCCGCCATTGGCGGCGAGCCCCGTACCATTGCGGTGGTAACGGTGCAACTACCCGGCGGTCGCAAGGTACTTTTTGGCAGTACCCACCTGGACCTGAAGGAGCAAAACCGGCTGTCGCAGGCGCGGATCATCGTGGAGCGTTTCAAGGATGCCCCTTACCCCATGATTCTGGGCGGCGACTTCAACGCCCAGCCGGGCAGTGCGGTGATCAATTACCTGGACGAGCACTTTGTGCGCAGCTGCCAGCAGGACTGCCAGGCTACCATTCCGGTGCGGAATCCCAACCGCACCATTGATTTTATTATGGTAAAACCCGCCGATCGCTTCCAGGTCGTTTCGACCCGCGTCATCGACGAACAATACGCCTCGGATCACCTGCCCGTAGTGGCCGATCTGAAACTGACGAAGTAGCCCAAGTACCTCCGGACCCGGAGATAAAGGTACCTACCCGACCAAGAGGCTTTCCCGAAAAGAAAGCCTCTTTGTTTTTATATTTTTTAAATTAAAACGGAATCTACGGATATTGCAAGGTACCTGCGGGTACGATACCGGACACGCCTTCCTAACCTACCAGTTTGATTTATTTTTTATGCAAGAAAAAACGAAAAACCAACCCACCCGGCGCGAATTCATCAAAGGTACCGCGGCTGCGCTGGCGGCTTTCACGATCGTACCCCGACACGTGCTGGGCCAAGGGTACCTGGCGCCCTCCGACCAGCTCACGAAGGGGATCATTGGCGTAGGCGGCATGGGGCGTGGGCACATTCCCTACGCCGGTACCAAGGTGGTGGCCGTGTGCGACGTGGATAAACGCCACATTCAGAAAGCCCTCGACATCACGGGCCCCGGTCCCAAAACCTTCACCGACTACCGCGAACTCATCCAGCTACCCGAGGTGGACATCGTGCACGTAGCGACGCCCCCGCACTGGCACGGCATCATCGCGGCCGACGCGGCGCGGGCGGGCAAGGACGTGTGGTGCGAAAAGCCCATGACGCGCACCATCGGCGAAGGCAAGCGCCTGGTGGAGGCCGTGCAGCAGCACGGACGGATTTTTCGACTCAATACCTGGTTTCGGTTCGATACCAATTTTTACGGCATGGGTACCCCCGTGAAGCCCATCAAGAAGCTGGTGGAAAGCGGGCTGCTGGGCTGGCCGCTGAAAGTGACCGTGAGCCGCCACACGGGCTTCGACTGGAAGTTTTACTGGGTAGGCAAAACCGACCTGGCCCCCGAGCCCGTACCCGCCGAGCTCGACTACGAGATGTGGCTCGGCCCCGCGCCCTACAAACCCTACAACGCGCACCGGGTGCACAACACCTTCCGGGGCTACTGGGACTACGACGGCGGTGGCCTGGGCGACATGGGCCAGCATTACCTCGACCCCATCCAGTACTTTCTGGGCAAAGACGACACCAGTCCGATCAGCGTGGAGATCGACGCCCCGCAGCAGCATACCGACGCCGTAGGTACCTGGCGGCGCATCGAGTACACCTACGCCGACGGCTGTAAGATTGTGCTGGATGGCGAAGCCAAAGACGATAAATTACCCTACATCGAGGGCCCCAAAGGCAAGCTTTATCCCAACTTCCGGTCGGATATTCCGGACCTGGAGCGGAAACTGGCCGCCTTCCCCGATCCCGAACCCCAGGTGACGGACTTTGTGGAGGCGGTAAAAAAGCGGCAGAAATTTGCGCTCAACGAAGAAAACGGCCACCGCTCCTGCACGCTCGTGAATATGGGACTGACGGCCCTGCGGCTGGGACGCTCGCTGAAGTTTGACCCCGTGCGGCAGGTATTTGTGGACGACGAAGGGGCCAACCGCCTCATTGACCAGCCCATGCGCGGCCCCTGGACCCTCTAGCGAAGGTGCCTTTTTAAAACCACCCCCAGGGTACTTTTACATTCATGAGCAATCCGACGATCTTATTTTGATACCAACATTATGAAACGAATTTATCTTTCAATCCTGGTACTTTGCCTCGCCCTGACCCAGGCGCTGGCCCAGCAGGCTCGTCCGCAGGCCCTGGCCGACCGGGTTACCGACCTGCTGGTGAAGGTACCGACCCCGAATAGCCAGCAGCTCCAAAAAAACATGGAGGACATGGCCGCGCTGGGCCAGGATGGCCTCGTGCTACTGGCCTCCCGGCTTCGCCCGCCCGGCCAGGGCGACAACGCCCGTATTGAGTACGCCCTGGGCGGCTTTACGTACTACGTCACGCAGCCGGGCCGGGAAGACTGGCGAAAACTGGCCGCTACGGCCTACGGCCAGGCCCTGGCGAAGGTGAGCGATGCCGCCAGCAAGAACTTCCTCATTTTTCAGCTTCAGCAGGTAGGTAAGGCGGAGTCGGTGCCGGTCCTAAGTACCTACCTGGGCGACAAAGACCTGTGCGGTTCGGCCGCGCGGGCGCTGGCCCGAATCGCTACGCCCGAGGCGGGGAAAGCCCTGACCCAAAGCCTGACCAAAGCCACGGGTACTTGTCAGGTACATCTGCTGGAAGCCCTGGGCGACAGCCGCTACGCCGAGGCCGCGCCGGTGGTGGAGGCACTCGTGGCGGGTACTTCGGACCAGCAGGTACGGAAAGTAGCACTCTACACGCTGGCCAGCCTGGGGGTACCTTCGTCGGAAAGTACCCTGGCCACGGCCGCCCAAAAAGCTGCCTACGGCTACGACCCCACCAACGCTACGGCTTCCTATATACGTTATCTCCAGGCCCGCCTGCAAGCCGGCGATAAGGCCGCCGTCACGAAAGCGGCCCAGGCGTTGCTGAAAAGTACCTCCGGCGCGGCTCAGGTGCCTACCCGCACGGCGGCGCTCAAGCTCCTCACCGACAGCCAGGGCGAAGCCGGAGTACCTACGCTCATCGAGGCGATGGATGCTCCCGAAGCGGCCTACCGGGCGGCGGCGCTGAAGTGGGCTCAGCCCTCGATCAACGCCGCGACAACGGCGCTTTGGGTGAAGAAATTGAACAAAGCCAAGCCCGAGGTGCAGGCGGAGATCATCGCCATGCTGGGCCGGGCCAACGCCACGGAGGCGCTACCGGCGGTACTTAAGGCCCTCAACAGCAAAGATGCTGGCGTGAGGCTGGCGGCCATCCGGGCGGCAGGTACCTTGGGCCAAGCCAACGCGCTGAAGCCCCTACTGGCTACGATGCAAAAAGGCAAGCCCGACGAGGTAGCAGCCGTACGCCAGACTCTGCTTACCCTAAAAGGACCGGGTGTAACCGAGCAGGTTGCCACCGCGCTGCCCGCCATGCCCGCCCCGGCGCAAGCCGCCCTGCTCGACGTACTGGCAGCCCGCGCGGCCAGTACCTCCATGAACCTGGTGCTGGATCGGCTGGGTAGTGCCGACCTGGCCGTGCGTCAGGCGGCCTTTGCGGCGCTGAAGCCCATCGCCACCGCGAACGACCTGCCGCCGCTGTTCAACCTCCTGCACACCACCACCGACGGGAAAGAAGTAGAAGCCGTGCAGGATGCCCTCGTGGCGGCCCTCAAAGGTACCGGTGACGAAGCCCGGCAAACGGCCCAGGTACTTGAAAAGATGAACGCGGCCAACGCCGCTCAAAAGGCCAGGTACCTGCGCGTGCTGGGGGGCATTGGCGGCAAAAAAGCGCTGAATGCCGTGGTGAGTACCTTCAATACCGGCGACGAAGCCTCCCAAAAAGCGGCCCTGACTTCACTGGCGGCTTGGGCGGATGCCAGCGCCGGGCCGGAGCTATACACCCTGGCCTCCCAAAGTACCAACAGCGCCTACGTGGACCTGGCCCTGCGGGGCTACGTGCAAAGCGTCGGGAAATTTTCGGCCACGCCGGAGAATAAAGTACTGATGCTGCGCAAAGCGATGACGCTTGCCCAAACACCCGCGCAAAAAGAGTTGATTTTAAAAGAATTAATTAAATACAAAACCTTCAACGCGCTGATCCTGGCCGGCAAGTACCTGGATGAAGTACCCGTGCAGGCCGCCGCCGCCCAGGCCGTGACGAGCATTGCCCTGGCCAACAAAGCCTACCAGGGCGACGCCGTGCGGGACTTACTGAACAAAGCCAGCGCCCTGCTGAAGGGGCAGGACAGCGAGTACCAGAAGGAGGCCGTCCGGAAGCATCTGGCCGATATGCCGTCGGGCGAGGGTTTCGTGTCGTTGTTTAACGGCCAGGACCTTACTGGCTGGAAAGGGCTGGTAGATAATCCCATCAAACGGGCCACCATGCACCCGGATACGCTGGCCGCCAAGCAGGCCAAAGCCGACGAAAAAATGCGGACGGGCTGGTTTGCCAAGGACGGAGAGCTGGTATTCAGTGGCAAAGGTGACAACCTCTGTACCGTGAAAAAGTACGGCGATTTTGAAATGTACGTCGACTGGAAAATCGAGCCCAAGGGCGACGCAGGGATCTACCTGCGAGGTACCCCGCAGGTGCAGGTCTGGGATACGTCGCGGGTGGACGTTGGTGCGCAGGTGGGCTCGGGTGGGCTTTACAACAACCAAAAGCATCCCAGCAAACCCCTCAAACTGGCCGACAACGCCATCGGCGACTGGAATACGTTCTACATCAAGATGCAGGGCGACCGCGTGACGGTGAAGCTCAACGGCGAGCTGGTGGTAGACAACGTGATCCTGGAAAACTACTGGGACCGCAAACTCCCCATCTTTCCCGAGGAGCAGCTGGAGCTCCAGGCGCACGGTACCTTGGTGGCTTACCGCGATATTTACGTGCGCGAACTACCCCGGCCGAAGCCTTTCGAGCTGTCCGAAGCGGAAAAGAAGGAGGGCTTCAAGGTACTTTTCGACGGCACGAACATGCACGAGTGGATCGGCAACACCACCGATTACGTGACCGAAGACGGCGACCTGGTCCTTTATCCTGATAAAGGCGGAAAAGGAAATCTGTACACCAAAGACCAATACAGCGACTTTGCGTTCCGCTTTGAGTTTCAGCTCACGCCGGGAGCCAACAACGGCCTGGGTATCCGGGCACCGCTCGAAGGCGATGCCGCCTACGTGGGCATGGAAATCCAGATCCTGGACGACGGTGCCGACATCTACCGCAACCTCAAGGAGCACCAGTACCACGGCTCGGTGTACGGGGTGATTCCGGCCAAGCGGGGGTACCTGAAGCCCGTCGGCGAGTGGAACTACGAGGAGGTGATCGTGCAAGGATCAAAAATAAAAGTGATCCTGAACGGGACCGTGATCCTGGACGGCGACCTGGCCGAAGCCAGCAAGAACGGTACCCTCGACCAGCGTGACCACCCCGGTCTGAAGCGCGAAACGGGCCACATTGGCTTCCTGGGCCACGGCAACTACCTGCGGTTTCGGAATATCCGCGTCAAAGACCTGAGCGCCGAGCCCGTAGCCAAAGGGAAGCCCGCGGCCAAGGCCAAAAAGAAGTAGGTACCTGCCTCAAAGTACCTTGATACGAAAGTCCAGCGCTCGGCGCTGGACTTTCTTTTTGGGAAGGCCTGGGCGATATTCCGTAGGATTTTCGAAAGGAGCGAGGCCCTATTTAGTAAAATAATCAGCCGCCAAAGCATCTTTCCTCTATCTTTGGCCCCGAATGAATCGTCATCAGGTTGCACGCAAGTGTAATTAAAAGCCGCTCTTACGTACTTTATTTTTACCACCATGAACGCGTACATACATTCAGCGCTGGGCGAAGCCTCCATCGAGCGACTGCGGGAGGCGCTGGCCGCCGACCATATTTTGACGTTTCGGGCCGAAGCGGAGGACGAAGCCCGGCAGGCTTTCGAAAAAGCGGAGCTCATTCTGGGCAATCCGCCCGCTGATTGGTTTGAGCAGGTACCGGCCTCGCTGCAATTCTGGCAGCTGGATTCGGCGGGGTTTGATCAGTATAAAGAAGTACAGCTGGACGAAAAGGTACGGGTAGCCAACATGGGCGACTGGTTTGCGCGGCCCTGCGCCGAGACCATCGTGGGCGGGGTACTGGCGCTCTACCGGGGGCTGGATACCCTCACGTTGCTCAAAGAAAAGGCCGAATGGGTAGGCGCAAGCCTGCGCCCCCAGCTCTACACGCTCAACCAGCAAAAGGCCGTGGTGCTGGGTGTAGGTACCATCGGCACGGCCGTTCGGAAAATCCTGGAAGGCTTTAATTGCGAAGTCAAAAGCATGGCCCGTACCTCGCCCGAGGCCGAGCTCCACAGCCGGGAGGAGCTGCTCGCGGAGCTGGCTACCACCGATGTCGTTTTTAATACCCTGCCCGGCACAGCCCAGCGCCTGGTGGATGAAGAGTTCCTCTCGGCCATGAAAAAGGGCAGTGTCTACGCCAACGTAGGCCGGGGCAACACCACCGATGAAGCCGCCCTCCGGCGGGCGCTGGAATCAGGCCACCTCTACGGCGCCGTACTGGACGTCACCGAAGTAGAGCCACTCCCCGCCGACAGCCCCCTGTGGCAGATGCCGCGCGTAGTCCTGACCCAGCATACCGGCGGTGGCCAGGCGCGTGAGAACGACGGGAAAGTAGCGTTGTTTATCCGGAACGTAAATCGCTTTTCGCAAGGCGAAACCCTAGAAAGCGCCGTGGACCTGCAACGAGGGTACTAAGCTAGGTACCTTAGGGATACCTAGGTGTACTTAGGGCAAAAGGTACTTTACGTTTGCGAAATAACCCGCCAGCCGGTAGGTGAATGAAGGGGGGGCTATTACTTTTGTTTGATGAGTATGATGATGGAGAAAATAGAGATAAGTACCGCCGACCGCATCCGGGAGGCCTACGCAGAACACTTCGGACAAGCCGCGACCCGCTTGTTCCGCTCGCCGGGCCGCATTAATCTGATTGGTGAACATACCGACTACAACCAGGGCTTTGTGCTACCCGCCAGCGTGGATAAAGCCGTGTACTTTGCGCTGAGTCCGCGCTCCGACGCGCGCGTGATCCTGCACGCCGTGGACCTGGGAGCTACCTACGCCTTTGACCTCCACGACCTCGCCAAGCCCGCCGACAGCTGGCCGTACTACCAGCTGGGGATATTGGATCAGCTCCAAAAAAACGGCTACCGCATCGGCGGGTTTCAGGCTGCGTTTGGCAGTGATCTGCCGGTAGGTGCGGGCATGTCGTCGTCGGCGGCGCTGGAGTGTTGTTTGCTTTTTGCGCTTAATGAGCTGTTTGTGCTGGGGTTGGATCGACTCGCCATCGTAAAAATGGCCCAACGCGCCGAAAACGAGTACGTGGGGGTCAACTGCGGCATCATGGATCAGTTTGCGTCGGTATTTGGAAAGGCCGAATCGGTGATCCGGCTGGACTGCCGCTCGCTGGAGTACGAGTACTTTCCCTTTGCCATGAACGAATACCTGCTGGTACTTTGCGACACGTCCGTGAAGCACTCGCTGGCCAGCTCCGAGTACAATACCCGGCGGCAGGAGTGCGAAGCCGGCGTAGCGATTCTACAAAAGTACCAGCCCGACATCCAAAGCCTGCGCGATGCTACTCCGGCCCTGGTGGAAGCCCACCGCGAGGAACTGGGCGAGGTAATCTACCGCCGCTGCAAGTACATGACCGAGGAGATTCGGCGTGTACAGGAAGCTTGCGAGTTGCTGCTCCGGGGCGATTTGGTGGGTTTTGGGGCCAAGATGTACCAAACCCACGATGGCCTCCAGCACGAGTACGAGGTAAGCTGTGAGGAATTGGATTTTCTGGTAGAGCAAACCCGCGCCGATTCGAACGTCCTCGGTGCCCGCATGATGGGCGGGGGCTTTGGTGGCTGTACGATCAACCTGGTGCGGGCGGATGCGGTGGAAGAATTTGAAACCTACCAGAAAAAAGCCTACTTTCAGGCCTACGGCATTCCGTTGCCCTGCTATCGGGTCCGAATCACCGACGGTACCGGCGAAATACTTTAATACCTTTATGCCATCCAAGTCCTAACCTTTTCTTTTAATTCTTATGAAAAACGCTCTCTTCTTTGCCGCGCTGCTTGGCTCATCTCTGGTTGGGTGTCAAAGTAAAGAAAAAACCCAAACTATGGAAGCTACCATTGTAAAGACCCCCTTCGGAAAACTGGAAGACGGGCAAACGGCCGACCTCTACACGCTGACCAACAGCAACGGCATGACCGTGAAAATTACCAACTACGGAGGGATCATTACCCACCTGACCGCCCCCGACCGCGAGGATAACTACGAAGATGTCGTTTTGGGTTTCGACTCACTGGCCGACTACCTCAAAGGGCACCCGTTTTTTGGCGCGCTGGTAGGCCGCTACGGCAACCGCATTGGGCAGGCGCGCTTTACGTTGGACGGGAAATCGTATAGCCTGGCGGCCAACAATGGTCCCAACAGCCTGCACGGCGGCAAAAAAGGCTTTGATAAGGCACTCTGGAATGCCGAAGAAATCCGGGCTGACACCACGGTAGGTCTGCGGCTCACGCACGTGAGTCCTGACATGGACGAAGGCTTTCCGGGTACTTTAAACGTGGAAGTGGTTTACACGCTCCAAAACGACAATTCGCTCCGGATCGACTACAAGGCTACGACCGACAAGCCCACCATCGTTAACCTGACCAACCATTCCTACTTTAACCTCACGGGCCTGAAACGCGATATACTGGCGCACGAGCTCATGCTCCAGGCGGATAGCATCGTGCCGGTCAATACCCGGCTCATCCCCACGGGCAAGCTCATGGCGGTGGAAGGTACCCCCTTCGATTTCACCAAACCGACGCCCATCGGCCAGCGCATCGACCAGACCGACCACGAGCAGATCAAAAATGGCGGCGGCTACGACCACTGCTGGGCCATCAACCGCGCCGACCAGGCCCTACTGCGCTTCGCTACCGTGCGGGAGCCCCAGAGCGGCCGTATCATGGAAGTATATACGTCGGAGCCCGGCGTGCAGTTTTACACGGGCAATTTCCTGGATGGCTCCCTAAGCGGCAAAGGCGCTACCTACAGCAAACGCTTCGGCTTCTGCCTCGAAACCCAGCACTACCCCGACTCCCCCAACCAGCGGCAGTTTCCGTCGGTGGTGCTGCGCCCCGACGAGACGTATACGTCCAGTACCATGTTCAAGTTTTCGGCGAAGTAGGGGACAGGCTAACTTCACTAAGTCCTTGGGGTTGAATCACCCAGCGTTTGAAACGCTAAGGATCAGCGATCCCAGGTACGTGGGATCGAGCTAGAAAAAGGGTAGCGGGCCTGCGGGTTCGCTACCCTTTTTTGGTTGGAAAATAGGGAGTATATTTACTTGGACGCTTCATTAATAATCCAGTAGTAGCGTAGCATGGGTGGTTAAGTCAGAGAGGTAGTTTGCAAAAACGGGAATATTCATTTTATAAAACAAAAGATGGCTCTATACCCAAAGCTATTTTCTTCTTTTGCTCTGCTACGACGTTTCACCGTCGGGATCTTGTGTGTCCCGACCCTACTGATGACACTGACTGTTTCTTGCCAGCGCGCAGAACAAGCTGACGAGCCTTTGATTGCCACCCATATTTCGGGTAAATACTTGGGTAGGCCAGCAATGTTTAAGCATCTTGTAGCCGAGGAGATGCCGTTATTAAAACAAATCTCGCTAACCAGGTATATCTTTTCTTTGGAAGAAATGATACACCTGGCTTCGGGAAATACGAATGCGCTGGATAGTACCTTTTCTATGACCCTCTATTTGAACAAACCAATAAACGCTTGCCTGCTTGGTTCTGAATCGGAGGTGTTTATTACCCCGGGAGACAGCGTTTATCTGGAAACCGATCTAATGTATATCAGGTCGGCAAGCGGAGCCCGTAGCGACAACTACCGGGTGTCGGAGGTCATCTCGCAGCTGGGCCATTTGAATGAAACTACGTTCAACGGAAACGATCCAATCAAGTTTAAATCTGAGTTTCAAGAACTTCATCGAAGAAGGCTCCAGGCCGTTGAACGGCTACAACTAACCCCGGAGAGTGCCGCTTTTTTTAAGGATAAGTACCAATATGTCTATTGGCAAAGTCTCCTGAGCTACTACAACCAAAAAAAAGATTCCCTGGAATTTGAGAAAGGCTTCTTGTCGGCTATTCCTATGGATAGGTTCCCGCTTTGCAGTACGCCGGTCATTCCTCGTCAATACTGGGGATTCTTAAGCGAGTTATTCCAGTATCAAAATAGAAAATTTAAAAGTGACCGGGAAATCAGGGCCTACGCCGACTCCTTAGCAAGGTACTTTCCTACTGAATACCAGCAGCCAGTACTGATGACTATGCTATTGGAGCAATTTAGGGCCAATGCCAAAGAATTTTATGCGAGGCCCGTTTTGGAAGAGTTCTATCAAACCTATGCTGCCTCCCGTTTAAAAGACAGCCTGGTGCAGCACCTGACGAAAGACGCCTATGCTAGGTTCAGCTCCTACTCAGACCAGCTTCCGGATTATATCGAAAACCAGAAGTTTTATGACCCCGAAGGAAATGTGCTGACTTTTAGGGAAATCTTGGACTCGAACACAGTACCCGGAAAAGGCATCTACCTTGATTTTTGGGCGAGTTGGTGCGGGCCGTGCATCGGAGAAATGGAGGCAGCTCGGGCGGTAAACTGGGAGGGACTACCCGTCCGGAGAATCTATATTTCTTTAGATGATAACCAAGAGAAATGGATCAAAGCCAGCAAGAAATACGGCGTTATGTCGGGGCAATACCTGCTTGATAGGGGTAGTTCTCATTGGACAACCCATGTGTTTACCCACTTTTTCGGGGCCGACAAGGGTATTCCCAAGTACATTTTACTCAACAAAAGCGGCCGATTATTTTCGGTCAATGCCCCTAGGCCTTCGGATCAAGTACGTCTGAAGCAAATGATCCAGACTTTATAAGTTTAGCCTTAAGGTACCTTTTATTGTATTTATTTTACGATTCAGAAGTGTTTACAAACGAACGTACATACCACTAACACGCCTTCATGGCCGCGTAGCGGTTGAATGTTTATAGGGAAGAGGGCTCAGGGAGGGAACCCTCGTGCCGTTAGGTACGTAACAAGCTGTGGGTTAAGTAGCTAACGGCACGAGGGCGGATTTAGATGGCCGTTTTAGCTATAAACATGTCGTGCCTACGGCACTGATTTGGAAATAGAATTCTATACTTGCTGTTCATGTTTATTTTGCGTTATTGCGCTGAAGGATATTCCGAAAAATATACATCCATTCCAATTTGCCCCATAATGGCCATTGATTTAGAGCTCAAAACCCCACCACCACCTGTAGCCTCTTTTCTTATATCAAAACCAATGTCAGCAACATAATTACTAGGCTCTAAATCTTTGCCTTTTTGCATTAACCAAGTCTCAAGGGCATCAATTTGAGATGGCAGATCCCATGCTTCATCACAAAGCCAATCCAAAACAGGGCTGGAAATTAGCTGATTTTTTAGACTCAATGCTGAATCTGATAGCAGGGTGCACTATTCAATCTAAATGGATTCCTCGTTTGCCTCCAAAAATTCCGATTCAATCCCCATAAGAACCTCACTGGTTTCCCCGAAATAATCGGGGCAGGCAGTGCAACAGCGGTTTCATGCTTGGCTTTGCAAGCCGCACGAAAACCTAGTTGTTACCAGCCGTTTTTTCTGTCTACTTGTTAGATTGTTGGCAAAGCTCCACCGTCCACCGAATAGTTTGTTCCGTTGATGTATTTTGCTTCGGTAGAAACAAGAAATGCAACAAGGTTAGCAACTTCTTCGGGTTCAGCCATTCTGCCTAATGGAACACCCACTTTGTCCATTACAGCTTTAAATGCTTCGTCTGAGGTAATATTTGACGACTCTGCGATGTTGTCAATAAATTCCAACATTAGCGGTGTTTTTACAACGCCCGGTGAAACAACATTTACTCGTATGCCTTTAGAGCCAACTTCGTTTGCCAATGCTTTGCTGTAAACATTCAACGCTGCTTTTGCAGAAGAATAAGACATTGTCATTTCCCAAATCGGTTGTTTTGCAGCACCCGTAGAAATGTTGATGATTACACCGCTTTTCTGTTCAATCATTGTCGGTAATAACGCTTTGTTAATACGAACAACAGACATAAAATTCAGTTGCCAATCGTTGATCCAATGTTCGTCCGAAAGAGCACTGAAACCGCCACCGGGACTTAAATTAGCGCCTGCATTGTTTACAATAATGTCTATTCTGCCATATTTTCCCAAAATTTCTTTTGCGAGAGTTTCTGCACTTTCGCGTTGGGTAAGGTCTGCCGAAATGAAATGCTGCCCGTTTGTGATTTCTTTTGCTGCAGTTCGTGCCGTTACAATTACTTGCACACCTGCATTGCTTAATTTGTCAACAATGGCTTTGCCTATGCCCTTTGTTCCGCCTGTTACTAAGGCAACTTGTCCTTTTAATGAATTGTCCATACTATTTTTTTAAAAGTGAGTTGCAAAGCAAAATTAAATACTTTACATTTGCAAGTAGGTACATCAATGTATAGTAGTAACACTAAGTAAAGTTTTGAGCAGAATCTATGTCTTTAAGCAAAAAAAAATTACAAAAGCCCGAAGAAAAATGCACGCTTCAAGAAATTTTAGGTGTAATAGGCGGAAAATGGTCTATGTCCATTATCTATGCTTTATTTACAGGCAAAAAGCGGTTTAGCGAATTAGAAAGGATTATACCAAACATAAATACCCGAATGTTGGTCAAAGAATTGAAGAATATGGAAGCAAATGGAATTGTTGTCAGAGAAGTTTTTGCAACCGTTCCGCCAACCGTTGAATACACCTTAACAACAAAAGGGGAAAAGTTAGAGCCAATTATTAATGAATTGTATAAATGGGGTGTTGAATATGTCGGTTAGTGTGTAATTGTCAACAGTTATCAATTGAAGCTTCGCTGATGCCTGAAAACCCATCAACCTTGAAAAATATACTATTACAAATTTTTATTATCTTATTAGTTTTCTCAAATAGTTCTTTTGGGCAGGATCTGCCAATTACTAAAAATGTAAAAGAAGCCTATAGGGTAGGTACAAGAGATATAAGCGGTGCTCCCGGTAAATTATACTGGCAAAACACCGGTGATTATAATATTAAAATAAAATTTGATTCTGCCACCCGATTATTAAATGGCACAGTAGATATTGAATACACTAACAACAGCAATGATACTTTAGCTCAACTTGTGTTTAAATTGTATCCAAACTTGTATAAAACGGATGCTATTCGTAATATGTATATTGCTCTTAAAGATTTAGGAGCCGGAGTTCAAATCGAGTCCTTTATAATTGATAACGAATATTTTGATAGCGCCAGGTATAAAATAATAGGGACAAATATGTATGTTGATAATAAAATCATTTTGCCAAAGCAAAAAGTACATATTACTGTAAATTATAGTTATATCTTAAACGCAGGATCTTTTATCAGAACTGGTCAAATAGATACCGGAGCGTTCTTTATCGCGTATTTTTTTCCAAGAGTTGCCGTATATGATGATATAGATGGTTGGAGTGAACATCCATATTTAGGTAAAGAAGAATTTTATAATGATTTTGGGGATTTTCATGTTGAGATTACAGTTCCTGACTATTATCAGGTTTGGGCAACAGGAGAACTTAAAAATAAGCATGAAGTTTTTACTAATGAAATAGTATATAGACTTGAACTTGCTCAACAAAGTGACAGTATTATAAACATAATTACAACCGGAGATTTACAAAATGGACATGTTACAAATAAAAACAAGGATTCTGTAAATACTTGGATTTTTGATGCTAAAAACGTTATTGATTTTTCATTTTGCATAAGTAATCATTATGAATGGAAATCCACCAGTGTAATAGTAGATTCCACATCAAAAAGACGTGCCGGGGTTGATGCTGTATTTAATCCCAATCATGAAGCTTTTTTACCTGTTATTTCTTATGCACGAAAAACAGTGGAGCTTATCAGTTATTATTTTCCTAAGATACCATTCCCATATTCTCACCTGACTGTATTTGAAGGGTTGGATGCAATGGAATATCCTATGATGGTAAACATTTTACCTTTCAAAGATCCGGCTGATGCCATGGAACTTACAGCACATGAAGTTTTTCATTCATTATTCCCTTTTTATGTAGCCAATAACGAAACAAAGTATTCTTTTATGGATGAAGGCTTGGCGACATTAACAGAATTTATGTTCCATCCTCTTATCGATTCAACTATTCCTTTAAATTATGACATCAGCCCTGTAAACCTATCTGCGGGCACAGATGAAGATATGCCTGTTATGACACCTACCCCTCAATTATATGGCAAGGCTAGGTTTGCGAACAAAGACTTAAAGCCTGCTTTGGCATATCTATATCTTCAGGAAATGCTTGGAGAATCTCAATTTCTGAAAGCTTTACAATTATACATCACAAGGTGGGCAGGAAAGCACCCCACACCTTTTGATTTTTTCAACAGTATAAATGCTGGAAGTGGTATAAATTTAAATTGGTTTTGGAATAATTGGTTTTTTGAAAAAAATGTTCCTGACCTTGCTATAAGTAATGTAAACAATCGTAAACTTAATTATTCGATTGATATTTCTAGTCCCGGTACATTAGCAGTTCCTATACATCTTACCATTATTTACGAAAACGGTTCTAAAGAGACAATCACTAAAGATATATCTTGCTGGGCAAATGGTAGAAAGCCAATCAACTTAAAATTCAAAGCAAAGATGAAAGTTAAACAGTTGGTGTTAGGAAATGCTTACGACGTTGACATTAATCCTGAAAATAATAAGTGGACATTTTAATTCCAAGTTGGAGTGTAAATTGAACGATGTCATTTTCTTTCAGCGGCCAATAAATGGCTCTCTGTCTGGCTGGATTCTGTTCCTGAATTTAATGTAAAGCTGCGACATGGTCAAACCGTGCGACGGTCGCCCCAGTTCCTTACCGTCTTTTTGGTCTTGCGCCACGGGGTACCCCGCGTTACGGCGGTTGGCCACCCCGGATGCCTTGCTCTCTTCCAAGTGATTAGTCAGTTCACCTTCAAGCATAGATTCCAGCAGATATTTAATCATGGGGCGGAAAACCCCATCGGCACCGCCTTGTTTTTTGCCCTCGGACAGGCCCTGCATCGCCTCTTTCTTAAATTTTTCAAAATCAAAGTTTTTGTCTGTTTCCATGTCTGTGTCTGATAACGTTTTTGAATTTAGTTATTTTTACCTCACAAGGAGGTGACACAGTTCAGTTTACAGTCTCCACGCGGTCGGTTTGGATAGCCGTTTTAGCTATAAACATGTCGTGCCTATGGCACTGATTTGGGAATACAATTTTATACTCGCTGCTCATGTTTATTTTGCATTATTGCACTGAAGGATATTCCGAAAAATATAAATCCATTCCAATTTTTCCCATAATTGCCATTGATTCAGAGCTCAAAACTCCACCACCACCGGCAGCGTCTTTTCTTATATCAAAGCCAATGTCAGCAACATAATTACCGGGCTCTAAATCTTTGCCTTTTTGCATTAACCAAGTTTCAAGGGCATAAATCTGAAATGGTAGATCCCAAGCTTCATCACAAAGCCAATCCAATTTCTCTCCCGAATCCAATATGTAAATATTTATTGGCATTTTCTGTTCTTTTAATGTACAACGTGAAAGCATTGGTGTTAAGCGTGGTATTGGTAGCAATGCAAAGATAAACAGATGCATTGTTATACTGGCTAACCCCAATATGCCATGGGGGTTAAATCACCCAGCGTTTAAAATGCTAATGATCAGCGATCCCAGGTGCCAGGGAGTGAGCTAACTAAAGGGGAGTGGGCTATGTCAGAAGCAAGGTTAAAATCCTTTACCATTTAGGGGTACAAAACACTTCTTGACGAGTGGATAGGTTTGTAAAGTACCTTGCGGCTTTCCCCTTATTTAAATTATTTATAATCCAAAGCAGATTTACGGGCTAAAGGTTTTGTGATATGGAGCAGACGCAGCGATAGCAAGTCTAGTCTCATATCACTTGTTAGATGGGGTTATAATCTACTCCTATTTAATTTGTATTCCTTCTCCATTTCAGTTTTCTTGATTTCTGCAAGCTTCTCTTCCAAAATGAGTTTTATTCCAAGTTCTATAGTAGGATATAATTCTAAGCATTTTTTTTCCTCTAGTTTATGAATTCCAGTACTTAGAATTCCATAAATATCTTTGTTGTCAAATAGAAATTTTGGCAAGAATGGTTTTAAGAAACTTATTTTCTTATCCATTGAAAGTCTTGTGAAATCGCCCTTTTCAATACTTGCGTCCATAATTTCTTTATTCGCCTCATAGCTTTCAAAAATTAGATGTTCAAATATTCTTCTAAAATAAACGAACGATCCAATTCCAATTCCATGACTTGCTAAACCAATCCCTTTGTTTAATTCAGAGTACTTTACATTCCCTAATACCTTTTTGTATGGTTGCGTCTTATAATCTTTTAATTCAGCGAGGGTTGGGTATTGCCCAATTTTGAAGAATTTGTATTTGATATAATCTTCAGTTATAAATTTAATATAAAATCGGATTATATGATCGCTATATTCTATTCTTTCACATTTAAATGAAATTGTGAATTCAGAATTATGAAAATGGCTAATGTCCTTTTCTTCCTTAAATTTTTCAAAGCTTCCTAAGAGGTTTTTAGAATATGAAAATTGAGATTGATCTTTTGCTTCAGGAAACTTAGGGTATGCTTTGAAAATAGATTCCTTTTTACAATATGGGCAATAACTATCTACTTTTCCAGAAAAGTAAATGAGCTTATATAGTTCTTCTAAATTTTCTTCCGTATATGAGTACTCTTTATAAATAGATTCTTCAAAGTAAAATTTGTAAGGTTCTACCATAATGATTTTTTATTTGGTGAGTTTTTTTATGCCCGCTAACGGCATGACTTACTGATGGACGGGAGTCTGGAAACGTAAACCGTCTTGCCGTGATAAAAATTACTTAGAAAGCTGAACACCACTTTACCCGTCTACCCGGCTAGCAGTAAACCGATGTTACAGGCAATTTTACTCAATTTTTGTATACGTTAATTTAAACCCGGAAGTATCTGAACCTCTTAGAAGCACACCATTCTCAAGCGTCAAGTCTTCAATTGAATGAACTAGTTCTGATGGTTTTTCATCAATCGTCTGTATTTTTTGCCATACAAATCTTGAGGCGTCTGAAGAAAGAACATTTAATTGAAAATAATATTTCTCGTCTCCAGCTACGGAAAGATAATACTTTCCGCTATCATCAATTCTCAGAAACTCTTGTCCCCTAAAAGTACCGTCCATTTTTTTATACTCCAATTTCCATCTTCCAGTCAATTTTGCAAACGTGGAAGTCTCTGGCGTCATGTTGATAGCCTTTGTTCTATTATTTTCCACTTCGTCTTTCAAATCCTCATAAAATTTATCAAACGTCAATTTTATTACATCATCGCTAACATCAGGAGAAATTACATTCTTTAAGGTTACAAAAAATTTCAGCAGGTCCGGTTTGTTATTTAGCTTAGTAACGTTCAGATACTGGAAAAAACTTTTGCTATCTTTCAAGTCTGAAATGTCAAGATCACAAAGAAGAACACAAATACTTCCTTTGGATAAAATGCCACCAGCCTCGAGTATTATCCACTCTGAATTTATATTCTCCTTCGTCAAAAAAATTATTCCGGTTTTTACACTAACAAGTTCGGTCTTAATCTTATTAAACCAGTCTGCATCTTTAGCAATGCTTTCAGGAGAAAAAAAAGATGCCGAATTCTGCAAAATTACAGGAAGATATTGATGAAAAGCATAAGCAACTGCGTTGCTTAATGTTCCTGACCAACTTAAAAAGATATTATTCGTCATTTTTATGATTTTGGATGTCTATTAAATTGCCTGTAATAATTGTGTATCCGAACCCTTTGCAATCGTTTACAAGCGACTACAATTGTTTTTGATACGTTTGTAACTAGTAGTAGCGTAAAAGCGATAAGCAAAGTACCTGCGGCTGGGTGTCAAATATACCAATTACCGACCAAAAGCATAACGCACAGGGATTTTCCTTTTTGAAGAAAGAGAAAAATGATATTCTAAGACTCCTACAACTAGCCGAAAGTTAGCTTATAACCTTCTGCACCTTCACGGCCACGGTCTTGAACACGGGCGTATTGCTGCCGCGGGCGGTGGTGTCGATGGGTACCAGCACGTTGGCTTCGGGGAAGTAGGTAGCCAGGTACCCGTAGGGAATGTCGTAGGCCACCACCACAAAGGTACGGGCCACGCGCTCGCGGCCCCCGTGCGTGTTGTACAGATCCACGACCTCGCCCGACTGCAGGCCGTCTTCCAGGATGTTCTGGATGTTCATAAAAACCACCCGCCGCTCGTTGTGTACGCCGCGGTAGCGGTCGTCGAGGCCGTAGATGGTGGTGTTGAACTGGTCGTGGCTGCGGAGGGTCATCAGCAGGTACTCGCCGGGCGCGGGCGCGGGGGCGTGGGCCTCGGCTACGTGGAAGAGCGCCTTGCCGGCCGGGGTATTGAAAGTACCCTCGCGGGCCGGGTTGGGGAGGTAGAAGCCCGCCGGGCGGCGTACCTTTTCGTTGTAGTTTTCAAAGCCCGGAATCACGCGGGCGATGTCGTTGCGGATGTGGTCGTAATGCTGCTCGTAAAGCGTCCAGTCTACCTTGGTGCGGTGGGCAAGGGTGGCCTGCGCCAGCCGACACACGATGGCTACTTCGCTGAGGAGCTGGTCGGAGACGGGCGTAAGTACCCCCCGCGAAGCCTGCACCACCCCCGTGGAATTCTCGCAGCTTACAAACTGCTCGGCACCGCCCGTCAGGTCGCGGTCGCTGCGGCCCAACGTGGGCAGGATCAGCGCCTCCTCACCGTGGACCAGGTGGCTGCGGTTGAGCTTGGTGGATACGTGTACCGTAAGGCGGCACTGCCGGAGCGCCTGCGCGGTATAGAGTGTGTCGGGCGTGGCCGAGAGAAAATTCCCGCCCATGGCCAGGAATACCTTGGCCCGGCCCGCGTGCATGGCCCGGATGGCGTTCACGACGTCGTAGCCGTGGCGCTCAGGTACCTCAAAGCCGTACACCTTCCGGATGTTTTCGCGCCACTCGGGCCGTACTTTTTCCCAAATACCCACGGTGCGGTCGCCCTGGACGTTGCTGTGGCCGCGCACCGGGCAGGTACCTGCACCCGGCTTGCCGATGCTGCCTTTGAGCAAAAGCAGGTTGACAACCTCCCGAATGGTGTCGACGGCGTTGGCGTGCTGGGTGAGGCCCATGGCCCAGCAAATGATGATTTTTTTCTTTCGGGCCAGTACGTCGGCAGCTTGGTGGATTTTGGGTAGAGGTACCCCGCTCTGTTCGGCGAGTGGGGCGAGGTTTTGTCGTTGGAGGTGCTCCAGGTACCCTTCGTAGCCCGCGGTTTTATTCCGGATAAACTCCTGATCCAATACCGAGCCGGGTGCTTTGGCTTCGGCCTGGAGCAGGAGCTTGGCCAGCGCTTGCAGCAGAGCCAGGTCGCCGTTGGGACGTACCTGCAGGAAAATATCCGTGAGCTGGTGGTCGAGGTTAAGTACCCCCCGCACCGTTTGCGGATTGTTAAAGCCCAGCAGGCCCGCTTCCTGCAGCGGGTTCACCGAGATGATCGTGGCCCCGTTGCGCTTGGCTTTTTGGAGGGCCGTGAGCATCCGGGGGTGGTTGGTGCCGGGGTTTTGCCCCATGATCATGATCACCTCGGCTTCGTACAAATCCTCCAGCTTGATGCTACCTTTCCCAATCCCCAGCGCTTCCGACAGCGCCACCGACGTAGATTCGTGGCAAAGGTTGGAGCAGTCGGGCAGATTATTTGTGCCGTATTCCCGCACAAAAAGCTGGTAGAGAAAGGCCGCCTCGTTGCTGGTGCGGCCGGAGGTATAAAAAACGGCCTCGTCGGGCGAGTCGAGGGCGTTGAGGTGCTGAGCGAGTTTGGCAAAGGCCCCTTCCCAACTGATGGGCTGGTAGTAGGAACTACCTTTGGGCAGGTACATGGGGTGGGCGAGTCGTCCCTTTTTGCCGATCTCCAGATCGGAAAGTTCGGCCAGCTCAAACACCGAATGCTCGGCAAAGAAATCCAGCCCGATGCTCCGCTCGGTGGCTTCTTCGGCCACGGCCTTGGCCCCGTTTTCGCAGTACTCGGCCACGGGCGAGCGGTGGCCGTCGGGGTCGGGCCAGGCGCAGCTGGGGCAGTCAAAACCGCCTTTCTGGTTCAGTTTGAGCAGGGCTTGGTTGCCGCGCACGACGCCCGCTTCTTCCACGATATGCCGCAGACTTACGGCCACGGCCTTGACGCCCGCCGCTACCAGGCGGGGTTTTTCCAGCCGCAGGCCGGTTAATTTTTCCGGGTTTTCGGGGTTGGGGTACTTGGTTTCTTCCATGGGGTTTAGGTCGTTAGGGCGGGTTGGATGCGTTCGAGGCCGTGGTACACGTTAAACTGATCTTCCCGCAGAAAGCCCACCAGGGTGAGGTCCATTTCCTGCGCCAGCTCCACGGCCAGGCTCGAGGGCGCACCCACCGCCGCCACGAAGCGAATGCCCGCCATCGCGGCCTTCTGGATGAGCTCGAAGCTGGCCCGGCCGCTGAGCAAAAGTACCTGATTTTGTAAGGGTAATTGCCCCGCTTGCAGGGCGTTGCCCACGAGCTTGTCTAGGGCATTGTGCCGACCAACATCTTCGCGGAGCAGGAGCAGGGAGCCGCCGGGCTCAAAGAGCGCCCCGGCGTGTATGCCGCCCGTTTGGGCAAAAAGAGCCTGCTGTTGCCGCAGGCGTTCGGGGAGTTGGTGCAGCCAGTCGGGCGTTACGGTCCAGGTACTTGGGGCATCAGCCGGGAGCGAAAAGGTACTTAGGGTACGTACCGCGTCTACCGACGCTTTGCTGCAAATGCCGCAGCTGGAACTGGTGTAGAAATTGCGCTCCAGGGTAGGTAGGTCCAGGCTGACGTCCTCGCGCAGGATCACGGTGAGCTGGTGGTGGTCGTCGTGGCGAAGCTCCTGCACCTCGTCGTACCGCCGGATAATCCCCTCCGTAAACAAAAAGCCCAGCGCCAGCTCTTCGTCCTGGCCGGGCGTACGCATGGTGACCGAGAGGTTTTTGCGCTGCCGGGCGGGGCCGTGCAGCAGAGCAATCCCCAGCGGTTCTTCCACGGCCAGGGTGTCGGTGAGCACCAGGGCTTCGCCCGCCCGGAATTTGGTGATTGTACTTGGGTGCGTTTGGATAGCCATAGCCGTAAAGGTACCTAAATCCCCCCGGATGCACCATGCGTCCGGCGGAAAGGAAGTACCCGGCTATAACTACCCAACCACACCGCTGGTTTTAAAAAGCGTTTGGCTTAGAAGGTGTTTGAGTTATTAATTTGATAGCGAAACAAAGGATTTTCGAGCGAAACGAGGCACTTTTTCAGCGCATAGCCGGAGGCTACGGACTGAAAAAGTAACGAATCGGACCGCCGAGCGGTTGCAGCCGAAAAGACAAAGTTGCAGCTCAAAGAAACTAACTTAAACAACTTCTTAACTCGGCAAGTGCCTTTTCATTACTTCCTTGATCATGTTTTCGGTGGCATAGAAAGGCTTTTTCGCGATGGTTACCCGCAGCGAACCCTGCTCCACCAGGAAACTACCCTCTACGTCGCTAACCCCGGCGGGTACTTTGAAACTACCCCCCGTGCCCGACCGGTGAAAAGCACCCTTAGCCTCCTCGATTTTCTTCTGCGCCTGGTCCAGAAAAGTATCGGCGCTGCTCGTTAACGGAATATCAAAACTAAATGCCATGGTGTACTTACGATTGGTGAATAAAGTCTACCAGCACAAAAATTGATCCAGGGTACTTTGTTTGGCTTGCCGGTTGCCGCCAGGTACTTTCGGGGGTACTTTACGGGCGGAACAAAACAAAGCGAGCCACTCGCGGGGAGTGGCTCGCCAAAGTAGGGCTATGCCAGAGGTACCTTATTTCACCGCCGTTACTACGCGCGTTACTTCGGTTTTGATCTCGAAAGGCTTCTCTACGTGGCCATTGGTGGTATCTACTACGAAGGTGTAGTTGCCATCCAGGAGGTTGGAGAGATCAAATACCTTCGTGAATTGCTCCGATTTGCCCGCGTATTCGCTGTAAAGGACGTTGCCGTCGGCATTTTTGATGGCGATGTACGAGCGGTTAGGCAAGTTATTGATCGACAGCTTGAACTTCAGGTTGTTCAGCGTTTCCAGGTTCAATTCCAGGTTGCTGCCTTCCCGTACTTCGGAAGCTTTCTTGTCGTTGTTGGCTACGGCAAAGTTGACGGCTGATGCGCTCAACAAAAGGGCTACTGCTAAAAATGTCTTTTTCATGATTAATTCAAATTTAATTGTGTGTTAATAAATTGTATAATTTTAATAATTAATACTCAATTGGATCAGGAGAAGCGTTGCTTTAAGAACTACCTTATTTTTTGCTTCATTGACGCTACAAACTTACATAAGATATTAATATTAAGTCAATAGCTGGGCCAGTCTACCTAAAAGTTCCTACCACGATCCTATGATAATATTTGAAAAGTACCATGTTTATTTAAAAAGTACAACAAGTCGTTAGTTGTTTGCTACGGCTATTCTCGGTAATTTTCCAAGAATCCAGTTTTACGAGTTGTATTTTTATTATAAAATACGTAATCAAAGTACTTTCTCTGTCCGCGTAGCGAATGCCAAACTGCCGAAGAGCCGGGTTTTAATGCCGATTTAATCCAAAATGAAGGGTTGATTGCCAATAGCTGCTTATCATTGCAGTACCAACAGCCGCCGCGAAAGTACCCTGCCGCCGGTACCTGGCGCGCGAGCAAGTACCCCGCCCGGCTGTTGAAGGAAAAAAGACTGATTGTATTAACCCACCTCAAAAGTTATGCGCTGCTCCGTTTCGTGGCCGTTGATCCTGTTGTTGAGCTTAGTCGGCTTTGGCGCGCTGGCTCAACCCAAGGTACCTGCCTTTACCTACCTACCGGCGGGGTCGGTGGCCGATCTCAACGAACGTTTTGCGGATGATCCGGACTTCGGGGGAATCTCCGGCCTGGAGTACGACCGCCTGGCGCGGGTGTGGTACCTGGTGACGGATGGCGAGAAAAACGCGGCGGGCGACCGCTTCAGCTACCTTTATACCTTCAGCTCCGAAAGTACCTCCGGGTTTCCCGACTGGCGGTCGGGGCAAAAGGCTAAACTACCCATCCAGTCGGCGGAGTCGGTGCGGTACAGCGGAGGTACTTTGTATTTTACCGTCGAAGACGACAAAAGTCCGCACGAATCGTTTTTTCGTCGGGACGGCCAGGGTACTTTCTCCGCCCTCGCGATCCAAAGTACCTACCTGCGCGACCGCGGCTTCGAGTCGCTCATCGTGGAGCCGGACGGCGCGCTCTGGTCCATCCGGGAGCGGCCCGGCCAGGAGCGGCCCGGCCAGGAGCGGCCCGAGCAGACTGGGGAGCCCGTGTACCTGCTGCACTGGGACGAAAAAGGTACCCCACTCGACTCGCTGCGGTACCCGCTGGACGTCAACTCCTGCGCCCCGGCGGGCCCCAGCAACGGCAACGGGATTTCGGAGATCCTGCGCGATACGGACTCGACTTTCCTGGTGCTGGAGCGCTGTACCAACCTGGCCGAGCCGGTTCTCAAAAATACCGTGGTACTTTACCGCTTCTACCTCACGGGTACCCGGCGGGGCCAAAAGGAAGTGGCGGCCGAGCTGCGCCCGCTGTTGGACGCGCACTACGGGCAGGTACCTTTCAACCCCGACAACCTCGAAGGCATGTGCTGGGGCCCGCGCACACCCGCCGGGCAGCGCACGCTGGTCCTGATCTCGGACGACAACTACAACCGCGTCAGCCGCCAGAAAAAGGCCGTGCAGTACGGCCGGTTTTTGGTGCTGGTAGAGGAGTAGGAAGGTACTTTACGGCCTTACCGAAAGGGCTTTTGACGAACGCTGGTACTGCGAAGGGCTCACGCCCGTGTATTTTTTGAAAGCCACCGAAAAATGCTGCGCATGCTCATAGCCCAGCACCGCCGCCACTTCATCTACGGAGTAGCCGCCGTGGCGCAGGAGATTCCCGGCGTACTCCATGCGTAGCTTCCGCAGGTAGTTAAAGACCGTCGTGCCAAAGAGCAGCTTAAAGCCCCGCTTTACTTTGAACTCATTCAGCAGGCAAATCCGGCTGAGCTGCGTCAGGCTGAGCTCGGAAAGGAAATTTGCGTCGAGGTACTTTCTCAGTTCATGTAGTTTTTCGGCTTCGTCGGGGCGCATCTCTTCGTGCGTGGGGGTAGGCGTGCCAAACTGCTCCATTTGCAGCGCTACCAGTTCCAGTACCCTGGATTGCACCAGCAGGTTTTGGATAGGACGGGCCGTTTGGTCATGCCGGATACTGTCGATCAGCCGCAGCATGTGCGGGGTACTTGGCAACGTTTCCCGGCGACCGGAGCACGGGCGGCTGCGGGAGAGGTCGTTGGCGATGCGCTCGCTCCAGGCGTCCTGAATACTGAGGCAGGAAAGGTAAAAATCTTTGTCCAGGCTAATGTGTAGCATCTCCATGGTTTGCTTCCGGCCGATCCAGTTGATGCTCTGCCCGCTGGGAGAATACACCAGGTTATGGTAGCCGGGGCGCATGTTGAGGTCGTGGCCCAATCCTGAAAAGTGAGTATCCAGATGCCCGGCCATAAAAAAGTTGATGTTCACGGAATCGGGCGTCTCCACGTTGTGTAGCTCCATGTCATCGAGGGTTTCACAGCGCATGGTAGTTGCCTTCATGTAGGGAGTAAAGAGGGGTTTGGAGTAGATACTCCCCACCGATGGATGAAAGTACATGGCCTCGTCGATAGCCGCGGCGGGCTTGTTGGCTATAAATGGGGCCTTGGGCCGGGGCTGAAAAGAAGCAATGTCTGAGGCGTGCAGAACGATGGGCATGGCAAAAAAGTCAAGGGGTATTTCAATGGCGCTAATAGATTTCGTGCCAAAAATAAAGCACAGTACCCCCTCCAGCGGTGCATAAAATGATAAGTGGCTTTTTTTCGTGATTAGTTGCTGAGGCCAGATCCTAAGTACCCTGTCTCCCGCCTAGTTACTCAGACTTCCCGAAAATCCGTTTGGCGTAGATCATCCTCCGTTTGGCGTAGGTGAGACTCGCCTTCTTTCCCTGAATTTTGCAGCATCAATGTTCACTACAATTTAATTCAATCACCCAAAAAACAAACTTTAGCTATGAAAAAGAAAATGCTTGTATGGCTCGCCCTGGTACCCCTGGTGTGGAACTGCACCGATCGGAAGGTAGAGGTAGCTACCACTACTTACGCGCTGGACGCCGAGCGCTCGGTAGCCGAATGGAAAGGCCACCTCAAGACGGGGTACTTCAACGAAGGCTCGATGGCCGTGCAGAGCGAAAACCTGGAAGTGCGGGACGGCCAAGTGACGGGGGGTACTTTTAGGCTGCCGGTTTCGTCCATCGTCAATTTTAACCTACCTACCGAAGAGGTGAAGCAGCAGCTGGTACATCACCTGCAAAGTGCCGATTTCTTCAACATGGCCCTGCACCCCAATGTTACCTTCGAATTGTTGGAAGTAGCGCCTTATACAGGTACCCAGGCCGGGGCCATAACCGGAGCCAACTACCAGGTGCGGGGTACTTTGAGCCTGCTGGGGAAAACGAATCCCGTGGTTTTTCCTGCCAGAATTAAGTTCGTTGATGACAAGATAGACATCGAAGCCAAGCTCCAGATCGACCGCACCAAGTGGGGCATGACCTACGCCACCGACCCCGCCCTACCGGCCGAGAGCTACATCGAGCCGCTCATCGACCTGCACCTCAAGCTGGTTGGAACAAAAAAATAAAGTACCCTTCACGGCCGGGCTGGTACTTTACGCCGTCCGACCGTTCTTTTTTACTCAAATAGCCATGAAACGTAAGATTTTTAAGTACATCGGACTAGGGCTGCTGGCGGTCCTAGCGCTGCTGCTGGGCGGGTACTTCCTGGTAAAGCGCAGCGTCCACAACCGCACCACCCAAAAGTACGCTTTCGCCACCGAACGTCTACACGTACCGTCCGACAGCGCCACCCTGGCGCGGGGGCGGCACCTGGTGGCGATCAAGGGCTGCCAGGACTGCCACGGGCAGGATTTGGCGGGGAAAGTCCTGAACGACGACGGCGCTCTGGGCCGCCTGGTAGCCACGAATATTACCTCCGGAAAAGGCGGCCTGGCGCAGGATTATACCACCGATGATTGGGTGCGGGCGCTGCGGCACGGCGTGGACAAAACGGGCCGACCGCTGCTGCTGATGCCTTCGCAGGAAACAACGCTGCTGTCGGCCGAAGACCTGGGGGCGGTGATTGCGTACTGCCAGCAGGTACCTGCCGTAGACAACCCCCTGCCCGCCAATAGCCTGGGTCCGCTGGGGGTACTTTTGACCCACTTTGACAAAATCCCGCTGCTCTCGGTAGAAAAGATCGATCATACCCAGCCAATGCTCGCCCGGGCCGACACCACCGAGGGCGTAGCGATGGGCAAGTACCTGGCGGTGTCGTGCAGCGGCTGCCACCGCCCCGACTTCAAAGGCGGTGAGCCCGTAGTGCCGGGCCAGCCTCCGGTGCCGGACCTAACCAGCGCGGGCCATATAGGAAAATGGACGCAGGAACAATTCATCCAAACGCTCCGTACGGGTAAAACGCCCGCCGGACACCAGATGAACAACGAAAATATGCCCTGGAAAATGACCGCCCAGTACGAGCAAAAAGAGCTGGCCTCGCTCTATCAGTACTTTCGGAGCCTTTAAATTTAGGGCAGAGCCTTATCCACTGCCGCAGGTACTTGGTCAGGTTACGCTTCGAAGCGTAGCCTGACCAAGTACCTTGATTTACAGTTTATCCAGCATTTGCTACCTCTAAAGAATTCACTCTTTCAGTTCGGGCAAAGTACCTTTTCCGGGCTCGGCGGCGGCTAGAGGAAGTCGTTTTTTGCGGGAGCTAGTGGTGTGAATAGGGGGTACTTTACCGAACGGACTTAGTATAAAGTATAAAGTACCTGGCCGTTAAAGTGTTCAGGGAGTAGTTCTGGCCTGGCCGAAAACGGTAAATTTCAGCCTTGCGGTGTTACCTGTTGTTTTCTTTTTCAAGGGCGGGAAGAATGTACTTCAGCAGCATTTCGAAAGGGAGCTTACCCCGCCAGTTGCCGTAATTGCTACCAGTAAACACCGCCGTTACGTTGTATTCAGGAAGCAACATCATATATTGTCCGCCGTTGCCAGAAGCAAAGAGCACTTCTGTACTGATGTCTTTGTAGTTCAATTGCTCTTTGTACCAAAAGAAACCATACCGCGCACTTTCGTATTGGGCATTGGGAATTTTGGAATAGCGGGTAAACGAAAAATCAATCACGATCTGGCCATTCGTGGAAGCTTCTATCCAGTCGGCACTCACGATTTGTGTACCTTTCCAGCGGCCTTTGTTTCTAACCAAATCCATGATTTTGAGCATATCTAGGGGCTTCATGTAAAAGGAGCCCGCCGTCATGCCCTGGCCTTTGGGAGAAACGGTCCATTTGTAATCTTTGATGCCGAGCGGTTGAAAAAGGTTCTCTTTGGCAAAATCCATCACGCTCATTCCACTGGCGCGCGCTATGATTTCGCCGACAAGCATGGGCTCGTTGGAATTATAAGACCAGTTTAATCCCGGCTCCCTGATGCGGTCAACCCCCAGGCAGTAGGCTACCCAGTCCTGGGTTTTAACCATTTCCTCTTCGCATTCGGGGCCTATGTCGTAAAACTCTTCGCAGCCTAATCCCGACCGCATTTCTAATAAGTTCCGAACGCTGATTTTTCGTTTGCCCTCGTCTTTAAGTTCCGGAAAAAAACGCCCCAGATTGTCATCCAGCGCCATCAGCTTTTTGTCGATGGCGATGCCGGCCAAAAGACTGGTAATGGATTTGAAAGACGAGCGCATGTCGTGTGGAGTGTCTTTTTTGAATCCGTTAAAATAGTCTTCAATAATCATGGTATCACCGCGTTTAACGACGATCGCGTCGATCTTAGGGTAGGTTTTATCCACCACTTTTTCTTTGAGTTCCTTTAGAAGGGAATGCTCTGCGGGCTGCGCCTGGCAGTTTGTAAAAAGCAGTATGAAGAGGGCGGCAAGTAGGGTTTTCATACATGGCAGGTACTTCAGGATTGATTCAATCATCTCTTTTAGTATAAATGAGGGGGTTGTCAGATACGTGGGAAGGAACTAGCGACATCAAAAAAAAAGCCCATGGCTCAGTTCACGTGTTTCGTCAAATTGCCAGTGTGGGTAATTGGCCTGGGAGTAGGTACTTTAAAAATCCAGCTCGGATAAAACACGAATGAGGTCTAAGCAAGCTGATGACTTTTTCAAAGGTACTTAATTCTGTAACAAAGACATAGGTACCTTCGCCCGGATCTTTATCGCCCTAGATGAGGAAAAAACGGACAGTAACGTCTTTAGTTAAGTATAGACAAGATCGAGTCGGGGTTCGTTGCCGCGGCGCTGGGATTTTTCGCGAGTAGGGGCGGCTACCTACCGATTGCGAGGTACTTGGATTTTATTTGAATGAAGCCATTGACTCTCTTCTTTTTATCATTTCTGGGGGTACTTGCCGTACTGGCGTGCGGACGGCAAGAAGCGCAAAGTACCCAAAAGAAGGAGAAAAAGCCCATCGAAACCCTGGCGGTGCTGGGGGCTTTGCCCCAGTACGTCACCGATCCGCCCGACAACCCCAGCAGCCCCTTCAAAGTAACGCTGGGAAGGTTGCTGTTTTACGACCCGATCCTGTCCGGCAACCGCGACGTGGCCTGCGCGACCTGCCACCAGCCGGAGTTCAACTACGCCGAATTTTTGGAAACGTCCATCGGCGTGAACGGCCTGGGGAGCGGGAGTAAGCGGCGCTTCAAGGTACCCAACGACATCCCGTTTGTCAAACGCAATTCGCAGAGTATCCTGAATGCCGCCTTCAACGGCATCCAGAACCAGGGTACCTACCGGCCGGAGCTGGCCCCCATGTTTTGGGATCTGCGCGCCAAAGGCCTGGAAGCGCAGGCGCTGCTGCCGATCCGGACGCTGGAGGAAATGCGAGGCCACGGCTACGCGGAAGAAACCATTCTGGACGAGGTACTTGCGCGGATACGAAGCATCGCTGAATACGAAATGCTGTTCACGGAAGCCTTCGCGGGTGAGCCGAAACCCATCAACGCCACCAACGTAGCCAAAGCCCTGGCGGCCTACGAACGTACCTTGGTAGCCAACAATTCCCGGTTCGACCAGTACCTGCGGGGCGATAGCGCGGCGCTGTCTACCAGCGAGAAGGAGGGGTTGCAGCTGTTCTTGAAAGCGGGCTGCGCCAAGTGCCACGCGGGCCCCATGCTGTCCGACTATCAACTCCACACGCTGGGGGTACCTGATTCGCCGAATAACCGGGAGCCGGATGCGGGCATTCGGAACGACTACGCCTTCCGGACGCCCACGCTGCGCAACCTCCGCTACAGTGCCCCCTACATGCACAGCGGGAAATTCGCGACCCTGGAGCAGGTACTTCAATTTTACGAAGATCTTTCGGGTGGTAAAATCGTCAACCCGCACGTCAGGCCCGACCAGATGGACCCGCTCGTGAAGGAGCTGAAGGTCAATTTCAGGGATATTTCCCGCATCGTGGAGTTTTTAGGTACCCTCAACGACGATAACTTCGACAAGACCGTACCCGACCGCGTACCCAGCGGCCTTAAAGTTCGGGGCAACGTCGAGTAGCGAGCCGGGTTACTTACTCAGTGAAAAAACAAGTACCCCAGCCAGATCCCCGCCAGCACGCCGATGAGGTCGGCGATGAGGCCCGCGGTGATGGCGTAGCGAGTATTCTTGATGCCCACCGAGCCAAAGTACAGCGCCACAATGTAGAGCGTGGTGTCGGCTGAGCCTTGAAAAATACACACCAGCCGCCCCACGAACGAGTCGGGCCCGAACTCCTTCATGGCGTCGATCATGAGCGCGCGCGCGCCGCTGCCGCTGAGGGGCTTCATGAGCGCCACGGGCAGGGCATCGGTGAAGTCGGTATTGAAGCTAAAAAATGAAAAGAGGTACTTGAGGCCCCCCACGAGGTAGTCCATGGCGCCGCAGTTGCGGAACGCGCTGATCGCTACCAGCATCCCCACCAGGTAGGGGATGATCTTCACGGAGGTTTCGAAGCCGCCCTTGGCCCCCTCGATGAAAGCCCCGAAGACGTCGACCTTCCGGTACAGGCCGCCCACCAGGAAGCTGGTGATGATGAGGAGCAGGATGGCGTTGCCCGTCACGATGGACACGGTTTCGATCTGCTCCTTGGGTAGTTGGGAGAGGTACCATAGCGCCAGCGCGATGACGGCCGTGACGCCGCCCACTCCTAAAAGTACCGTGCGGTTGAAGAGGTTGGAGCGCTGCCAGGCCGCCGTGATGAACATACTGGCGATGGTGGTGACGTAGGTACCTACCACGCAGGGAATGAAGACGTCGGACGGGCTCGTAGCGCCCAGAATGGCCCGCTGCGCAATGATGGTGAGCGGGATGATCTGCAACCCCGAGGTATGCAGCACCAGGAACATGATCTGGGCGTTGGAGGCGGTATCCTTGCTGGGATTAAGCTCTTGCAAGCTCTGCATGGCTTTGAGCCCGAACGGCGTGGCGGCGTTGTCAAGGCCCAGCATGTTGGCCGCGAAGTTCATGATCATCTGGCCGTTGGCGGGGTGGTCGCGGGGTACTTCCGGAAAGAGTTTATGGAAAAAAGGGCCAATGGCGCGCGCCAGCAGGTTGATGGCTCCCGCGCGCTCGCCTACATTCAGAATGCCCAAGAAGAAGGTCATGACGCCTGCCAGCGGTAGCGCAATGTCCATGACGGCAATTTTGGACATATCCAAGATGCCTTCTACGACTAGTTTGAGGGTCTGGGTGTCGCCGGATACGAAAAACTTGGCCAGGGCAATCAGAAAAGCAATGGCAAAAAAGCCAATAAAAATATAGTTGAGCGCCATGGAGGGTCCGTTTTAAAAACAAGTCTATAAAAAACCCGCCGCTTTAGCAAAAAGCTTCCACAGAAACCAGGTACTTTTTTAGGATTTGGGCCGGTACGACCAACTGGACCGTGCCGATGCGAAGAAAGAAAAAAAGCCCCCGAGGGGTACTTTTTCGCCACCGAAGGGGTACTTGGTCAGGTACTTTGCTTCTTTCTTAAATTTGATTTATTTCTATAAATTAAAAAAAAAGTACCATAGGTCTTGATTTTTGTTTGAAAGCCATCTAGTTTTGTAGTGTTAAACTTAGTGCGTTAAGTAAGAAATGAAAAACACCTCTACCCGTTGGTTTATCGTTGGTTTGCTGTTTGTCGCCACCGGTCTTAGTTTTTTAGACCGGCAGGTACTTTCCATTGCGATTATCAAAATCCAGGAGGAGTTTCATATTTCGGACGTCCAGTACGGCTGGGTGAACACCAGCTTTCTGGTAAGCTACGCGCTGATGTTTACGCTGGGTGGTCGGCTCATCGACAAGGTAGGCAGCCGCACCGGCCTGGCGGTGTCGGTAGGATTGTGGTCGGTGGCCAACAGCCTGCACGGTGTCATGACCAACTTCACGCAGCTGATCACGTTTCGGTTTTTGCTGGGCATGGGCGAGGGCGGTTGCTTTCCGGGCGCGGCCAAGGCCGTGTACGAGTGGTTTGATAAAAAAGAACGCGCCCTGGCCAACGGCATCGCCATCGGCGGTTCGGCCATCGGGGCCGTGGTAGCGCCGCCGCTCACCATCTGGCTGGCCAGTACCTACGGCTGGCGCGGCGGCTTCATCATTCCCGGCCTGGTGGGTATTGGGTGGGTGGTGGTGTGGCTGCTCGTCCCTTGGAAAAAAAGTACCCCGGCGCCCATTGAAGTAAGGGTTCCGGAAGAGAAAAAAGCCAGCATTCCTTTCCTGACCATTCTCAAAAACAAGTACACCTGGGTGTTTATCCTGATCCGCTTCCTACTCGACCCCGTATTTTACTTCATGATGTTCTGGATTCCCAAGTACCTCAGCGAGGTCCGCAACGTGTCCTTCGAGCGCATCGGGGGCTTGTTCTGGATTCCGTTTTTGGCGCTGGGTATTGCCAATATTCTGGGCGGTTGGTTTTCTGATGGATTAATCAAAAGAGGCTTTTCGGTGGGCAAAGCCCGCAAGACCGTGATGGGGATCGCGGCGGCCCTGACGCTGGTCGCGCCGCTCATCGAATGGGTCGGCTCGGTGGGGGTGGCCATCGCGCTCATGGCGGGGTTCATGTTTGCGCACGGCTTCTGGATCACCAACTACATTACCTCCATCTCGGATATTTTTGGCGAGCGCGCTACCTCCACCGTGGTGGGGCTTTCGGGCACGGCGGGTGCCGTTTCGGGCCTGATCCTCAACCCGCTCATGGGCCTCATCATCCAGAACTACTCGTACCAGCCGCTCTGGATTGCCTCCGGACTCATGTACCCGCTGGCGTTTGTGGTGCTGCTGCTTTTTATCCCTACCATCAAACCCTTTTTTGACGAAACCAAGCCAGTACCCATCGACGGCGACGGCGATACCGTGCGGCCTTTGCGGGTGTAACAGGGGTACTTTAAAAAATTTTAGCGTTTCAAACTTAGTGCACTAAGATAGATAACTTGACAACTAAATCTACGAAAATGAAAAATGAGTATCTGAACGAAGTGGCGTCGGAAAGTCAGTCTACCCTCCAGAAACGAAAAACCACCCGCCCCCGGATTGGGGTATTTGGGGTAGGGTACTTTAAGTACTGGAGCCAGTTCGACGGGCTACTGGACGCCATGCTGGCCAAGCAGACGGTCTTTATCGAAAAGATTCAACGAAACGCCGAAGCCGAAATCGTGGATTTTGGGCTGGTAGATACGGTACAGAAAGCCTACGAGCTGGTACCCCGGCTCAATGCCGCTAATCTGGACCTGGTATTTTGCGATATGCTTACCTACGCTACCTCCAATACCTTCGGTGTAGTGATCAAAAATAGTAATATTCCGATAGTACTCGTAGCACTGCAACCCGACAAAGCCATGGACTACTCGCGGGCCTCGACCTACATGCAGCTCTACAACGACGACATCTGCGCTCTGCCCGAATTTGCAGGCGTAGCGGTACGAATGGGTAAGCCCGTCCCCGAAATGATCATCGGTACCCTGCACGATGACGCGGCCGCCGAGGCAGAAATTGAAGAGTACTGCCGGATCGCGGCCGTGCTGCACGACCTCAAAACGGCCCGCATCGGCCACATTGGGCACCCCATCGAGTCCATGCTGGACATGCACTCCGACTCCACCATGCTCACGGCGCACTTTGGGGCGCACATCGTACAGTGCGAGGCGCACGAGATCGTGACGCAGTACGAGCAATCAACGCCCGAAGAAATAGAACCCGTGAAAGAACGCATCCTGGATTTTTTCGACACGCCCGATCCTGTTTCGGACCCGATTTCGGAAAAACTCCGCGATACCGACTTGGAAGTAGCGGCGCGGGTGACCGTGGCGCTGGAAAAATTCATCCACGAGCGTGGCCTGGACGGTCTGGCCTACTACTACGAAGGGCCGGACAACAGCGTGACGCGCACCGTGATGTCCAACCTCATTGTGGGGAATTCACTGCTGACGGGCGCGGGCTTCCCGATGTGCGGCGAGTCGGACCTGAAAACCTGCTTTGCGATGCTGATTATGGAACGTTTAGGCATAGGCGGTAGCTTCGCCGAGTTCCATCCGGTCGACTTTGTGGAAGACTTTGTGCTGGTGGGCCACGACGGTCCGCACAACGTGGCCATTGCCGAAGGAAGACCCGTCCTGCGCAGCCTCAAAAAGTACCACGGGAAGCCCGGCTTCGGGGCGGGTGTGGAGTTCAAGATCAAGGAGGGGCCCATCACGATGCTGAGTATCAACTCCACCTACGACGGGAAGTTCAAGTTCATCATTGCCGAAGGGGAGTCCATCGAAGGGGCCATACCGCCCACGGGCAACACCAACACGCGCGGCTTTTTCAAGCCCGACGTACGGACGTTCCTCAAACGCTGGATGAAAGAAGGGCCCACGCACCACTTTGCACTGGGGGTAGGGCACCACGCCGCTACCATCCAGAAAATAGCCAACTACCTCAACCTGGAGTCGGTCATCATTGCTCAATAACCCGTAGTTTATACACGTACTATTTATACTAAATCCTTAACCCCATGAAACATACATGTAGGAACCAGTCGGCGCTGCATCTGATCTGTGCCCTGTTGAGTCTTTTGCTAAGCGTTGGGGAGCTTTCGGCCCAGACGAAAAGTACGGTGAGCGGCCGAGTAACTTCGGAAGAAGACGGGGGGGCGCTGATTGGGGCGACGATCACCGAAAAAGGAACCACCAACGGCACGACCACGGACGTAAACGGCAACTTCCGGCTGGACGTAGCCTCTAACGGTACGCTGGTGTTTAGTTTTATCGGTTACGATGCCCAGGAGATCCGGGTTGAAAACCGAACTACCCTCAACGTGATCCTGAAGGCCGACCAGCAGCAGCTGCAAGACGTGGTGGTGGTGGGCTACGGTACCCAGCGCAAGAAAGACGTCACGGGCTCCATCGTGAACCTGACGACCAAAGACCTGGTACCCATTCCTTCGGCCAACAGCTTCGACCAGATGATGCAGGGGAAAGTAGCGGGGGTGCAGATCACCCAGACCTCCGGCGCACCGGGCGGCAACGTCAACGTGCTCATTCGCGGGGTCAATTCCATCACCGGGGGCAACCAACCGCTGTACGTGGTGGATGGCTACGCCATTGGCTCCGGCGGCGGCGGCTCGGACCTGACCAACTACAGCTCGGGCTCCTACTCCACCAGTGGCATCGTCAACAGCAGCGGGGTCAACCGCGTGAACCCGCTCAGTACCATCAATCCCGCCGACATCGAGTCCATTCAGGTACTTAAGGACGCTTCGGCCACGGCCATCTATGGCTCCCGTGGGGCCAACGGCGTGGTGATTATCAACACCAAGCGGGGGCGGCAGGGGCGGTCCAGCATCAACTTTGAGCATTCGACGGGTATTCAGGAAGTGGCCAAAAAGCTGGACCTGATGACGCCCCGGCAATACGCGCAGTTTGTGGCCGACGGCCGCGACAACGCCTGGGTGTTTGCGGGGGGCAATGCCTCCGACCCCAACAGCGTGCGCAGCACGGCCACGCAGGTGAAGCCCGAATTCCGGAACCTGGACCAGTTTGCCAACGAAGGCTACGGTACCGACTGGCAGGACGTGATTTTCCGGAAGGCCGTGATACAAAACTACCAACTCTCGGCCATGGGCAATAAAGGCGATATGAACTACTTCGTGTCGGGTGGTTTTCTGGATCAGGACGGGATCATCATTGGTTCTACCTTTAAGAAATTCAACCTTCGTACCAACCTGGACGTAAACCTGACCCCCCGGCTGAAGCTGGGTGCCTCCGTGGCCGGTACGCATTCGTACGGCGACTTTGCCCGGGCCGAAGGCCACCTCCAGCACCGGGGATTGCTCTCGGCGGCGGTCGCGAGTGACCCCACCATTCCGATCTACGACGCCAACGGCAACTACTACTCCGAATTTTCGAGCCCCACGGGCATTCCCGTGGAGCACGTGCTGCTGATCGCGGATGAGTTTTCCGACAAGCGTAAAAATTCCAACGTATTCATGAACAACTACGTTGAATACGAAATCGCCAACGGGCTGGTCCTGAAATCGTCGGTGGGCGTGAACTACAACAGCAACCAGACCCGGCTCTGGAAATCGTCGAGAATCGGAATCGCCACCAGCCGCACGGGTGCGGCCATTGCGGGCGTCACCAAGATCAACAGCCTGAACTGGCTGAACGAAAACACGCTCAACTACCGGCGGCGGGTGAATGAAAAGCACGACTTCGACGCGCTGGTAGGGTTTACGGCCCAGAAAAACACCGACGATATTTTGCAGGCCGGGGCGTCCGACTTCCCGACCGACGATGTACCTTACCTGGCGGCGGGGGTAGTTTCTACCGGCACCGACTACATGAGCGAGTGGTCCATGCTTTCGTGGCTGGCCCGGATCAACTACTCCTTTGGCGATAAGTACCTGCTCACGGCCACCATTCGCCGCGACGGCAGCTCCCGCTTCGGGGCGCAAAACAAGTGGGGTACTTTCCCTTCCCTGTCTGCCGCCTACCGGGTTTCGGAAGAGAATTTCATGAAGGGGATTTCGGCGGTGAGCGATTTAAAAATAAGAGCCAGCTACGGTATTTCCGGCAATAACCTCATTGGCAACTACGCCAGCCAGGGCTTGCTAGGTATTGCGCGCACGGTGGTGAACGGACAGGTGGTGTCGGGCATTACGCCTTCCAGCCTGGCCAACGACCAGCTCAATTGGGAGAAATCGTTCCAGACCAACCTGGGCCTGGACCTGGCGCTGTTCCAAAACCGCGTCTCGCTCACGGTTGATGCCTACCGCACGCACAAGAAAGACCTGCTGCTGACGGTCACGCTCCCGGCGGCTTCGGGCTTCTCTACCTCCCTGCAGAACATCGGGGAGCTGGAAAACAAAGGCCTGGAATTTACCCTCAATACCGAGAACATCGCCAAGGGTAGTTTTCGCTGGAGTACCGACGCCAACCTGAGCTTTAACCGCAACAAGGTACTGGCCCTGAACGCCGAAAACGCCCGGATCAATACCTCCGACTACCAGGTGGCGCAGGTAGGGTACCCCATTTCCAGCTTCCGGCTCCTGAATATTCTGGGGGTATTCCAAACGCAGGAGGAAATCCGGGCCAACCCGATCCAGCACCCGCGGGTACAGCCCGGCGACTACCGCTTCCAGGATGCCGACGGCAACGGGACCATCACCCAGGCCGACCGCACCATCGTGGGCAATCCGTGGCCCAAATTTACCTGGGGGATGGGCAATCGTTTCTCGTTCAAAAACCTGACGCTGAGCGTGAATATCTACGGCTCGCAGGGCAACGACATGTACTTCCAGGGGGGAGAGGTGTCGCTCAACGGGGCGGGTGT
The DNA here is from genome assembly GCF_014202275.1 of Rhabdobacter roseus. Classification (GTDB taxonomy): domain Bacteria; phylum Bacteroidota; class Bacteroidia; order Cytophagales; family Spirosomataceae; genus Rhabdobacter; species Rhabdobacter roseus. The sequence continues at coordinate 200,269 of NZ_JACHGF010000008.1, forward strand.
ACAAAACCAGCTGGCGATGGTAGCCGACCGCTGGCGCTCACCGGAAGAGCCCGGGGCCGGGGTGATTTCCCGCGCCATCCGCAACGACTACGCCTTCGGCTTCAGCGCGGGTACCACCAAGTACCTCTTCGACGGCTCGTTTGTGCGCATCCGGAACGTGAACCTTTCCTACGCGTTCCCGCGGACGGTCACCGACAAGCTCAAGCTACAGGGGCTGGCCGTGTACGCCGACGGTACCAACCTCTTCACCTTCACCAAGTACCCCGGCTACGATCCGGAAGGAAGCACCGGTGGGGATAACATCGGCCGCACGGGCGTGGACTTCTTTGCCTACCCCAATCCACGTACCTATACGGCGGGCCTGCGCGTAACCTTCTAATGATGATACCTACCTTCAAATCATACGATCATGAAAAATAAAATCATAGCGGTACTACTGATGATAGGTACCTTGTCATCGTGCAGCGATTTCCTGGAGCTGAGCCCGGAGCACCTGATCAATAACAACAGCTTCTATAAAAATCAAAACGATTTTGAACGAGCGCTGCTCGGGGCCTATAGCAACATACGCGGACTCTACAGCAATAGTGCCGCTATCTACGCGGCCGAGCTCACCTCCGACAATGCCGAGATCCACTGGTCTTCGCCCTCAGTAGACGAAATGCAGTTTGAACAGAATAGCCTTACATCCACCAACGGAACCGTGCGGGGGATTTGGAATACCTGCTTGTACACCATTTCACGATGCAATACCATTTTGAGCCGGATCGAGGGGGTGTCGTTTGACGAAACGGTAAAAAATAAAATCATCGGGGAAACAAAGTTCCTGCGGGCCTTCAGCTATTTCTACCTGGTGCGGCTGTACGGAGGTGCTCCCGTGACCGACCAGGAATTTACCAGTCCGGGCCAAATCAACGCCACCGACCTGTCCCTGAAGCCCGCCGCGGACGTATACCAGGTCATCCTTAGCGACCTGACGAGTGCCGAAAGCCTGCTGCCCACGGCCCTGAATTCCGACAAGACTAAGGCTTCGCAGGCCACGGTAAAAGCGCTACTCGGCAAGGTACATTTGACCATGCGCAACTACGAGCAGGCCGCCGCCAAGCTCAAAGAGGTGATCGACGTGAACCAGTACTCGCTCGTGCCCAGCTACGGGAGTTTGTTTTCGGCGGGCAATAACAACCGCGCCGAGTCCATCCTGGAGATCCAGTTTGTGCGGGGTATGAATTTGGGCAATAACTTCTCGGCGCTGTTTACGCCCGCCATTACCAGCATGGCCATTTTTCCCAACAACCTGCAAGGCTCGGGCCGCATTACGCCCACGCTCAGCCTCCTCAATGCCTACGAACCCGGCGACGCCCGCAAGGCGGTGTCGGTGCGGGACTCGGTGGCGCTCATCAACGGCGGCCGCACCTACGCCCGCCACGCGCTGAAATTTGTGGACTGGAACGCCATTGCGCTTTCGGACGGGAGTGTCACCTTCACGGTACTTCGCTACGCCGACGTGCTGCTGATGTACGCCGAGGCGCTCAACGAGCTGGGGCAAACCACCGCCGCCCTGCCGTATATCAACCAGGTGCGGCAACGCGCCGCTTTGCCCGCCCTGACGGGCCTGAGCCAATCGCAGCTTCGCCTGGCCCTCGAACGCGAGCGGCGGGTCGAGTTTGCGTTTGAAGGCCATCGCTGGTTCGATCTGCTGCGCACGGGCCGCGCCCGCGAAGTCATTAACGCCTTCTACACCAGCCAGAACCTCAACTTTTCGGTGGCCGAATACGAGCTGCTGTTCCCGATTCCGCTGGCCGAAATTGAGCTAAATCCGGCCCTGGTGCAGAATCCGGGCCACTGACCAGCGGAGATGATGAGCGAAAGGTACTTTTGTATGCCAAGGAAGTACTTCAATAGCCCAACCTGAGGGCGGTTGTGCCACCGTGCCGCCGTCCTTAGGTACTTCATATTTTACCCGAACATCCTATTCCCTATGCGTTTGCCTTACCTACTGCCCCGTATCGTTTCCGTTCTGCTGCTGCTGGCGCTCGGCCTGCCCGTATTTGCCCAGCCCGTGGATTCGCCTTTGAAGGGTAAAAATTTTAATAATATTACGCTGGAGGCGTCGCTCAAACCCTTTCGTAAAAATGACAGGGCGTACATCCGGGAGGTAGCCACGGAGCTGTTTACGCAGTGGCATTCGCTGCTGCGCCATACCGATACGGTATCCGTCATGCTCTGGACCAGCGATGGCTCCGAAATCCTGGACTACAAAGGTACCTTGGAGCAGCCGCTGGAGTGGGCCCGGTACCTCGGCAACCCCAATACCAACCACGAGGTAGGCTCGGGACCGGAGGAGCTCTCGATCCACGAGCGCGCGTACTTGTACCTGGAAAATCCGCCGGTGTTCAACTACGGCGATCTGAAATTTATTGTACAGGCCCTAAAAGAGGCTGGGCGTAAAGTAACGGGCAAGCCTATTCTGGTGGGCGCTACCTTTGATCCGGGGCCGGAATTTGCCAAGTCGGAGTTTAAGTACAAAAAACACCCTGAGATCCTGGGCGGCAACGCCATGGGCCACAAAACCTTCGTGAGCTGCTACTCGGTACTGAAAGCCGACCAAGAAGCCTACGCGGGTTTTCCGGGCGGCATTCCGGCCAACACCCCCTTTGGTACCTTCTTCGGGCGGCAGAGCCAGCATTTCCTGACCGACCTGGGCTTCGACTACATCTGGTTCAGCAACGGCTTTGGCTTTGGGGCTGAGGGCTGGTCGGCGACGGGCGCTATTTTTACGGGCAAGAATTTTGAACAAGAAAAACTCGACGACGCCACGGCCAAGATCGGGGCGTTCTGGCGGCTTTTTCGGCAGGAATGCCCCGATTTCCAGATCCAGACGCGGGGTACCAACCTGTCGGTCGGGGCAGACCTGGCCCGCGACGCCGTGGACCTGAAGAACATCTACCGGGGCAACTTCAACATGCTGCCGCCACCCAACTCACCCTGGGCGGCGCTCGACGGCGACTTTGGCCTGGAAATGGTGGGTTATATGTCGCGCGTGGCCGAGCTGCCCGACAACCGCTTTCCGTTTCGGTACTACACCCACGACCCCTGGTGGCTCAACAGCCCCTGGCTCGACCGCTACGGCCGCGAACCGCACGACATCTACCTGCCGATGGCGGTTAGTAGAATCGACGCCCAGGGGAACATCGGGGTACCTACACACCTGAACTTCCTGACCGTCGACGATTCGTACGGCAACATGCCCACCCAGGTACCCGACGAAGTGACGCCCCACATCCTGAAAGCCCGCTACGACCTGCCCACCGCGCCGGGGCCGCTGGTGTGGGTGTACCCCTTCGACGAGTACCACGCCTGGGCGCACGAGCACAAAGACCGCCTGCCCGAGATCTACTACGGCGACTGGTTTGTGCGGCAGGCGATCAACAGCGGTTTGCCATTGAATACGGTTATTTCTACGACCTCTTTCCAAACCGTTTTTGCGCAAAAACCCGAATTATTCAAAGAGTCGGTGCTGATGACGATTGCGCCCGAGGCGGAGTCGGCGCTGGAGAAAGCGCTGATGACCTTTGTGGAAAAAGGCGGTAAGCTCATCGTGTTCGGTCCGGTGGATCATTCCAGCGAAGCGTTCATGCAATTTCTGAATCTACAAAATAGCGCTCCACTCGAAGGCGATTTTAAGATTAAAACCAACTACCTGCCCGATGTACTCGAGCAAGCGTACCCAACCGTGCTGACGCACCGCGCGCTTTTCAACGGCGGCGGTCTGCGTACTACCCTCCAGAACCGCCGGGACCCGGCCACGAAGCTACTCGTGCAGCTGGAGCAGAAGGGTACCTTGCGCGACGCCGCCTGGGTGCGAAGCCAGCCGCAGTGGAACGGCGGCAAAGTAGTGTACCTGCGCGGTACCAACTCCAGCAGCTTCACGGGCGGTCGCCTGCTCACGCCCGACGACCCCACCAAGGTCTTTATAGGACCGCTGTACCTTCGCTACGTGTTGCAGGAGTTTGGAATCCATATCGCCGTAGACAAGCAAGATCCGAGCGTCAAAAATCCGGTACTGACGGTGGCGCGCTCCCACAATGCCTTTGTTTTTTCGGGCTACCAACCTAACAGTACCGTGAAGCTGCGCTTTCGGATGCCGCCGGGCGCGCCGCTGCTGCTCGGGCTGGAAACGCGCCTCGACCGCGGGCACTCGTCCTACGTACTGCCCACCGCCTGGAACCGTGAGTGCCGCGTCTTCGTGGAGCAAAACGACGGCATGGTGTCGTTCAAGGAGCTGCATTCGGGGCAGAAGGGCATCACCAAGCGCTATCAGGTCTCCGGTCTCAAAAACGCCACCGTGCGCATCTACGCCGAAGACCACGTGACGGCCGAGACGTTTCATGCCTACGTCAACGCGGGCTACCCCTGGAAAACCGGCCAGGTACCTTTCAAGCCGGGCGACGAAAAGCTGGGCAAGCACTTCGTGGTCGAGAACGTAACGGGCACCCTGGTGGTGTCGTGGTAGGTACTTTCAAAGTACCCCTTGAAACCCAAGTACCTTTTTCCTAAACCCTGAAACTCATGAAAGTACCTTTTGCTAAAATAGGTCTGAGCGCGCTGCTGCTGGGAGGTTGGCTGGCCTCCTGTACCCAAACGGCTCCTACCGACGGTACCCACAGCCTGAAAACGCTCCAGGAGGGCTTCCAAAACCCCACGGGAACGGCCCGCGCCAAGGTGTATTGGTGGTGGCTCAATGGCTTTACCGACTCCACCCGGATCGTCGAAGAGCTGCGGGCCATCAAGGAAGCCGGGCTGGGCGGGGTAGATATTTTCGAGATCGGCTTCCGGCCCGACGGCGTGGTACCGGCCGGTCCGGCTTTTATGGGCGACTCGTCGCTGAACCATATCGTACTGGCCATCAACGAAGCCACGCGGCTGGGCCTGGAGGTAGGGCTGAACCTGGCCAGTAGCTGGAACGCGGGCGGAAGCTGGATCAGCGCGGAGCATTCGTCCAAGTCTTTGTACGTAGCCAAAACCCGCGTGAAAGGCGGAAGCAATGCCACGATCCAGGTACCTTTTCCCGAGGTACCTAAAGTGGATGACAAAGGCAAAGCCAGGCTGGTGGAATGGGCCGCGGACGGCAAGCCCGTGTACCGGCAGGAGATTGCCGTGCTGGCCGTGCCGGTAGGCGGGGGTACTTTTCTGGACACCACCCGGATCATCGACGTATCCAGGTACCTCGACGCCACGCGCGACGAACTCCGCTGGCAAGTACCCGCGGGCGCGTGGGAGATTCAGCGGTACGTGTGCTCCAGCTCGGGCGAGCAGCTCAAACTACCCAGTCCCAACTCGGTGGGGCCCATCATCGACCATTTCGATTCTTCCGCCACGCGGGCGCACTTCATGCACTTCATCAACCGCCTCCAGCCCCGGCTGGGCGATTTCCGCAAAACCGCCCTGAAAAACTTCTACCTGGCGAGCTTCGAGGCCACAGGTACCATCTGGACGCCCACGCTGGAGGCGGAGTTCCGGAAAATCAACGGCTACGACGTACATAAATTCCTGCCGTACCTTTTTGACCAAACCGCTTTTGAACCGGCGGTGGCGGCCCAGTTCAAGCGCGACTTTGACCTCACCATTTCGGAGCTCATGATCAATAATCATTACCGAAAAGGCAAAGAAATTGCCAATAGCTACGGGCTCAATCTGATTTCGGAGTCGGGCGGACCGGGGCCGCCGCTGCACAACGTACCCGTGGAGGCCATCAAAGCCCTGGGCGCGCTGGATGTACCCCGGGGAGAGTTTTGGATCAACCATGCACGTTACGACAACACCCCCGATAGCATTGATTTGTTAATGTTGGTAAAAGAAATTGCGGCGGCCTCGCATACCTACCAGCGCAAGATCACCGAGCTGGAGGCCTTCACGAGTTTTCAGAACTGGTGGGAAGGCCCCGGCGACATGAAGCCCATCGGCGACCGCGCCTTTTGCGAAGGCATGAACCGGCCCGTCATCCACGGTTTTACGCACAATCCGCCGGGGATGGGCTCGCCGGGGATTGTGTACTACGCGGGTACCCACTACAACGACAAAACCACCTGGTGGCCCAAAGTCAAGCCCTTCAACGACTACCTGGCGCGGGTGTCGTACGTACTTCAGGAAACCGACTTCGTAGCCGACGTACTCTACTACTACGGCGAGCAGGTACCTAATTTTGGTACGCCCAAAAATACCCGCTTCACGGCGGGCGCGGGCTACGACTACGAACTGATCAACACCGAGATCCTGCTGCGGGACCTTCGCGTGAAGGACGGCCTACTGACGCTGCCCTACGGAGCGCAGTTTAAGGTACTGGCGCTGGGGGAAATCACGGGAAAAAATCCCGCACTCCTGAAAAAGCTCGAAGAACTGGCGCGGGCCGGGGCCATCATAACCGGTGCCAAGCCCACGGCCCTGCCAGGTACCAGCCAGGCGCTGGCCGATGCGCTCTGGCAGCCGGGAGGTACTTTTACCAAAGAGCAAATAAAGCAGGGAAAAATCTTCAGCGCGCCCGTGCCGCAGATCCTGGCCGCGCTGGGAAGTACCCCCGACTTCGACTACCCCGACAAGCAGTCGGAGCGCCTGGACTACCAGCGCCACAGTCAGCCCGTGCTGGACTACATTCACCACCGTAGCGGAGCATTGGACTTTTACTTTGTCCGTAATACGCGGCCGGACTGGGTGTCGCGGCTGTGCTCGTTTCGGCAGGTGGGCAAGGTACCTCAGCTCTGGGACCCCGTGACGGGCCAGATCCTGACGATCCCGATTTTTCAGACGCAAGGTACCCACACGCAGGTACCCCTTACGCTGCCGCCCTACGGCTCGTACTTTGTGGTGTTTACCAACGAGGCCCAGCCGAAGGTACCTTACAGCGCGGTGGCGGGCCAGCCGCATCCACCACGGCTGCGCTATACGCCCGCCGGGGTGGAGTTTCTGGAGCAAGGTACTTTTGCCCTATACCAAAACGGACAAGCCAGGAGCGTACAAAGTACCCCGCGCGCGCAGCTGCTGGAAGGTACCTGGCAGGTGTCGTTTGATCCAGCCTGGGGTGGGCCCGAAACGACCGATTTCCCTAAACTGATCTCCTGGACTACCTCCGCCGACGAGCGCATTCGCCACTACTCGGGCGCAGCTACCTACCGCCAGACGTTCAGCTACCCGGTACCTCCGGCTAAAAATGAGCGCGTGTACCTGGACCTGGGCGAGGTAGAAAAAGTAGCCGAAGTGTGGCTCAATGACCAGCCGCTCGGTATCAGCTGGACCCGCCCGCACCGCTTCGACCTCACGCCGTACCTGCGCCCCGGCGAGAATAGCCTGCGCGTGGAGGTGATCAACACCTGGGCCAACCGCATCATCGGCGACCTTACAAGTACCCAAAAGTACACCAACACCAACGTCAAAGAGCGGGGCTCCCGGGAGCTGCTCTGGACCGAAACGCCCCTTATCCGGTCGGGGCTGTTGGGGCCCGTGACGCTACAAACCATTCAGCCAGTCCAATGAGTTTATTCCTGAAAAAAAAGATCTTTTCCTGCGCGTATGTACTGGCCCTGGCCGGACTGGTAGTCGCCTCGTGCAGTCGTACGTCGACCGAGAAAAAGGCTTCGTTGGCGGAGCTGAAGAAAGGTTTCCTGAACCCCACGGGCACGGCTCGCGCCAAGGTATACTGGTGGTGGCTCAATGGCTACACCGACACCCTGCGGCTCCGCGAAGAGCTGCATGCCATCAAGGAGGCCGGGCTGGGGGGCGTGGATCTGTTCGAGATTGGCCTGCCGCCCGCCAGCGACCCCAATCAGCTCATTCCGGCCGGGCCCGCCTTCATGAGCGACTCGTCGCTGCGGGCCATTGCGTTTGCGCTCCGGGAGGCCAAAAAGCTGGATCTGGAGGTGGGTTTCAACCTGGCTAGTAGCTGGAACGCCGGAGGTAGCTGGGTGGAGCCTAAGCACGCCGCCAAAACGCTGTACTTCTCCAAAACGACCCTGACGCCGACTGTCCAAGGTACCTTGTCGCTGCCGTTCCCGACCATCCCGCCCGACCGCCAGGGGCGTCCGCGGGCCATTGTATACGGGCCTGACGGCAAGCCTGCTTACTACGAAGAAGTGGCCGTGATCGCCGTACCGGCCGGTGCCCGAAACCTGGCCGATACCAGTGGCATTCAAAATATCTCAAACTACTTTAATCCTAAAACCGAAACGCTTTCGTGGCAAGCTCCGGCGGGGACTTGGGATATTTACCGCTACGTGTGCTCCAACTCGGGCGAGCAATTGCTGCGCCCGTCGCCGCGGTCGGCCGGGCCCATCCTGGACCACTTCGATTCGTCGGCTACGCGCATGCATGTCACGTACTTCCTGGACCGGCTCCAGCCGCTCGTGGGGGATTTTAAAACAAGCGCCCTGAAGTACCTCTACCTGGCCAGCTACGAGGCCAAGGACTTTGCCTGGACGCCCACCCTGCCCGCCAAGTTCCGGGAGCTGCACGGCTACGACATCTACAAGTACCTTCCGGCCGTGTACGATCAGGAAGTGTTCAGCACCCCCACCACCGAGCGCTTTAACTACGATTTTGCCAAAACCTACTCCGAGCTGATGATTCAGAATCATTACCGCAAAGCCAAGGAAATCTGCAACCAGCACGGCTTGCAGATCATCTCGGAGTCGGGCGGGCCGGGCCACATGCACCACATCCCGGTCGAGACGCTGAAGGCGCTGGGCTCCCTGGATGTACCCCGGGGTGAGTTTTGGTACAAACGCCCCTACTACGACAAAGACAGCGTGGATATGGTGTGGCTCGTGAAGGAAATCGCCGCCGCCTCGCACATTTATAAGCGGGGGATTGTGGAGGAGGAAGCTTTTACCAGCTACTGGGACTGGCAGGAAGCCCCCGCCGACCTGAAGGTTTTTGCCGACCGCGCCTTTTGCGAAGGCATGAACCGCCTCGTGATCCACGGCTTCACTCACAACCCCAGGGAGATGGGCTTTCCGGGGATTGCCTACTTTGCGGGCACCCACTACAACGACCGCCGCGTGTGGTGGCCGCAGGTGAAGCCCTTCAACGACTACCTGGCGCGTATTTCGTACCTTTTGCAGCAGGCGCAGTTTCAGGCCGACGTGCTATACTACTACGGCGACGACATCCCGAACCTGGTGCCGCCCAAAAACACGCGCTTCAAGGTAGGCGACGGCTACGATTACGAGATTGTCAATACGGAAATCCTGCTTCGTGACCTTACCGTCGAAAATGGCGAATGGGTACTGCCGGGCGTGGGGCGCTACCAGGTACTTAGCCTGGGCAAAGGCCACCGCGCCAACCCGCAGGCTGCCGCCAAAATCAAAGCCTTGCAGGCCAAAGGGGGCATCGTGGCGGGCGATGACATCCGGGCTTCGCTGAGTGTACCGCCTGATTTTAGTTACCAGGATGCCGACAAGGGTACTTTGGACTACATTCACTACGCCACCCACGAGGCCGATTTCTACCTCGTCCGCAACACGACCGACGCCTGGGTGTCGCGGGAGGTAGGCTTCCGGCAGGTCGGTAAAGTACCTGAGCTCTGGGACCCCACGTCGGGCCAGGTGGTACCTGTTTCTATTTTTGACCAACGCGAAAAACACATCCAGGTACCCCTGACGTTGGCTCCCTTTGAGGCGTACTTCGTGGTGTTTAGTAAACAAAAAGTACCCGCGCACTACACGGCCGTTGGGGGCGCGGGTGCGCATCCGCCGTTGCTGCGCTATACGCCGGAGGGGGTTCAGTTTTTGGAAAAAGGGGTAGTTACACTTAAAAAAGGAAACCAGGAAGAAAGCCTGGAAAGTACCCCCACCGTACAACCGCTGGAAGGTACCTGGAGCCTGCGCTTCCCGGCTGACTCCGTGGCCGCCACGACGCTGCAATCCTGGACCGACTTCGACGCGCCGGACATCAAGTACTTTGCGGGCACAGGTACCTACCAGAAAACGTTTGACGGGAAAAGTACCCCGCCGGGCCAACGTACCTACCTGGATCTGGGCGACGTAGCCGAGGTCGCTACGCTGTGGCTAAACGGCCAGCGGGTAGGTACCTCCTGGGCGCCGCCGCACCGCTTCGACGTCACGGCGCTGCTTCGGGAGGGCACCAACCAGCTTCGGGTGGAGGTGGCCAATACGGAGTCGAACCGCCTCACCGGCGACGCCCTCACCGGCACGCAATTCACCAAAACCAACATCGTGAAAGCCAACAAAAACCTGACGCCCTGGGGCGAAGTACCCCTGAAGAAATCGGGACTGCTGGGGCCGGTGACGTTGCAGGGGGTTAAAACGTTTTCGCCGCGGGCTGAATAGGGTTGATGCTCGGTATTAGAAAAGGGATGTATCTATGAAGGGAAGAGCAGATCTATAAATGCCTGCAATCTCAGGATTTGGATACCTCTGTAAGGGCTGAGGGCTAATAGGTCGTTTTTGTTGCCGGTGATCAAGTATTGAGCCTGGGCATCGATGGCTAGAGATAATAAATAGTTGTCGTTTGGATCGGGACTATCCGTGACCACAGTCGTTGGAACAATGATGGTCATACGTGCTTTGAGTACATCCAGAAAAATGGCAATGTCCGTTGGTGTGACGTACTTTCTGAATTTCTCCCGGTAGGCTACTTCGCTTAGTTCTGTAAGTAGTGTTTGATCGGCAAATAGTTCAATATCAGGATGATCTAACACCAGTTTTAGTTTGTCCCGGTGTTTTTTACCAATCAAGGCACTGATAAAATCGTTGGTATCAACTACAATTTTCATGCAGTATCTACTAGTTATTGATTTTGTTTTTCGCGCCGGTAAGCCTTTATTTCTGCCATGATTTCCTCCTCCGTGATTTCGGGCTCGGAATGGGGTAGTTGGCTATCCATTTTGTCCCACAAGTCGCGCCAGGTGGGCGGATTGGCTTTAAGGGAAATGATTCCCAGATCAATTAAGTCGTCAATAAGCTTTTTAGCTTTTGGGTCTTTGATCTCGATGGTGAGTATTTCCATGGGTAATTGCATTTTTGTTTTTATCAAAGTTAACGATTAATTCTGTCAAAATGATTTGTCGTACCTATCTACCATCAGGGCTACTATCGCTGACGCCCTGGGGCGAAGTACCCCTGAAGAAATCGGGGCTGCTGGGGCCGGTGACGTTGCAAACTATTTCCCTACATCAACCATGAAACTTCCCCTGATCCTGCTCCTCACGCTGGGCCTGATGGTACCTGCCGGGGCCCAGGTGGCCGAGCCCGCTAAGTACCTGGCCGAGGTGAAAAAAGAGCTCACGACCGTCTGGCCCAAAAACCGGACCATCAACCTGGTGTTTCACGGGCACTCGGTACCGGCTGGGTACTGGCACGACCACGAGGTACATACGCTGGAGTCGTACCCGAATTTGGTGCTGAAAAAGCTCAAGGAAAAGTACCCCTATGCGGTTATCAACGTGATCGTGACGGCCATTGGGGGCGAAAATGCCGTTAAAGGCGAAGCGCGCTTTGCCGAGCAGGTACTGAGCCACCGGCCCGACGTCCTGTTTATCGATTACGCCCTCAATGACCGCTTCGCCGGGTTGGACAAAGCCAGTGCCGCCTGGGAGAGTATGGTCAAACAAGCGCTGGACCAACAGGTGAAAGTAGTGCTGCTGACGCCCTCGCCCGACCAGCGCCTCGACCTCCTCGACCCCGCCAATGCGCTGGAGCCGCACGTACAGCAGACCCGGGCGCTGGCCGCTAAGTACCACACGGGCCTGGCCGATCCGTACGAGCGGTTTCGAGAAGTGGCCCGCGCCGGAAAGCTGAAAGCGTACATGTCGCACGTGAATCATCCCAACGAAGCCGGGCACGCCATCATCGCGGAGGAACTACTGAAATGGTTGGTGGGGCCTTGACGAAAGTACCTCCGTAAGTACCTCCCTCGGGCGAAAGTACCTTGGAAAGTACCCCCTGAACTACCCTTCGGTGGTGCTGTCGTTGTAGTCGGGATTGGCGATGATCGCAAACTTGTATTTGTCGCCGCGGTAGTAAGAGCGCTCCACCTCCACCACCTCGTGGCCCTGGCACACCACCGCGCTGTCCAGAATAAACATGGCCGTGGCTTCGGTGAGCTCAAAGTTGTTTTCCGAGGCGTGCGGCGGCATGATCTCCACGCTCAGGGTCTGCTTCACCTCGTCGATCTTGAGGTGGTAGGTACTTTCGTATACTTTAAAATACGAAATCTCAGTGGGCATTTTATTGATCCGCGGGCAGAGCGTGAGCGAAATGTACTTGATCTCGTCCTTGATGATCTCGTCGTCGGCGTAGCGGAGCTGGTGAATCTTCAGCACCGGCCCGTCGATGATAAAATGCTTGCCGCCAATCTCGGACGAGATACCATCCTGCAAAATGGTCTTTTCCAACACCAGATTTTTGGGCTTGAAGCCTTCGGCAATGAGGCTTTCGTGGAAGCCGCGCCGCGTGGCGTAGATGGAGCCGAGCGTCCGAATGAGATGGTGGTCGCTGGTGCGGTTGAGCACGAAAGTACCCTTGCCCTTGATGCGCCGCGCCCAGCCCTTAGACTCGATGTCAAGCAGGCTTTTCCGGGCCGTGGTGTTACTCACCTTGAAGTTCTTAATGAGCTCGTTTTCAGAAGGGATTTGATCGCCGGGCTGCAATTCGCCGGACTTGATCCTTTCGATGATATTCTCACTAATGGAGATGAACTTCGGTGTCGTCTTGGTCATTCGGTCTGGATTAGCGGTTTTAGTACGAAAGATAGCCATTCGCACCCGGCCGCCGAAACGGGCTGACTACGAATTGTGTAAAAGTAAAAAAATGCGCCGAAACATACACAAGCTACCGCATTTTGGTGCGCAGAAGGTAGTCTGGTCAAACCCGCGAAAACCAAAGTACCCCCGGCGGAGGTCGTTTCGCCAGGGGTGAAAAAAGGTGGAGGTACTTGGCGAAAAGGCCCGGCTACCGCTGGAAAGTACTTGGCAGTTTGGGTTTCCTTTGTATTTAAATCATCCGGTGAGCCGGGGCCGTAGGTACCTGTACCTAGTTTTTGTCTTTGTTATAAATTTCCCTGATGCAGAGGTACTTGTCGCTTTGTTTTTCAAATACCACCATGTACTTTCCCGTCAGGACCACCGTGCCCGCCGCGTCGGTAAACGTGGAAGTACCTACCTCCGTGACCGTATTTCCTTCCGAAAAAACATCCTTGGTTTCAAAATACACGTGGGAGTACGCCTGGGTTTCGGCAAATTCCTGCTCCTGTGCGGCCCGGATGGCCGCTTTGCCCGTCAGGGCGGGAGCGCCGTCGGGCATGCTTACGGCATCATCGGCGTACAGGGCCATGAGGGCGTCAATATCTTTGGCGTTCAGGGCGGCGGCCCACTGGGTTTCTACGTCCTCGATGTCCGTCAGGATCTGGGCTGTCTGTTGCGCGGTGGTTTGGGGGGGAGTTTCTGGCTTGGCCTTGGGCTCACAGGAAGCCAAAAGTAGGGCGGCGGCCAGGGTACTGAGTAGGATTGACTTTCTCATGATTAGGGGGTAGTTGGGGTAAGGTCGCTCCAGGCGACCCGTGGGTTAGTTGGAATACGTATAAGACAGGTCGGAGCGGAGGTGCGCCGTTTTCTCTTCCACGCGAATGATTTTTTTCGTAAGCTCGGCCCAGAGGGCTGGCCACTGCGCGGCCAGCAAGGTATTATTCTGGCTTTGGAGCTGGACGAACTCCTGGGCGTCCTTGGCGGCTTCTTCCACCAGGAAGTAGTTCTCGCCCGCCCCGAACCGGCTGATGTAAATGTTGTAGTATAGCTTCGAACTTTTCTCTACGTACAGCTTTTTAATTTTTTCAACCACCGCTCTTACGGCGTCCTGCTCGTGGGGGGCATAGTAAAAATAGCTGTACTTGCGGTAGGGCTTTTCCTGCGGCATAAAGGCCACCCCTTCGGGCATGTAGGAGAGCGATTGGCTGCGTACCAGCAGGTAATCGCGGTGGCTGGGGTAGCATTTATTAAAAGCCGTAAATAGCTCCTGAAAGGCTTCTTTACCCATTTTTTCTACCAGGGGTTCCAGCGGGTCGCGGTCGAGGGAGGCCATGTTTTCAATGGGTACGATGGTAAAGTACTTGAAATCTTCACTTTGAATGACCGTGTAGTTATCCTCAATTTTGTGCTTTTTAAGCTGGGTCAGCAGCTCCTTCGAAACGTTTTCGTAGGCGTCTACCATGCCGGGGTACACCGGATCTTCGTGAATGTAGAGCAACTGTGACGTGGGGGCTGCCTGGCCGTAGACCAAAGAGCCAAAAGAGCAAAGGGTCATCCACAGCGCGAGGCCGGGCTTCATGATTGTTTTCATACGAAGTAGTTGGGGTTTGATGAAAAAAAAGGAAATAAAGTACGGGTGAAGAAGAAATGGCGGAACGTGGTTGGGATGAAACACCAGGTACTTTAAGAGCGCCACCCCGCGGGCTTCCGGATGCCTGGTAGCTAGGCTCCTGGTATCCGGAAGCCGGGTGTCATCCCTGGCATTTAGTTAAAGGCAATGAGCGGGCGGGCGTCGCTTCGGCCGGGGTAGTGTTGAGGTTGATGGCTTTTTGCTTCACTTCTTTGCCGTTTTTTACCTGCACCGAATACTGGCCGTCCTGTAGTTGTGAGAAATCGAAGCTGCGGGCGTAACGCTGGGTGAGGCGGCCTATCAGTTCTTCGTGCAGTATGTCGCCGTGCTGGTTCAGCAGCCTTACAACTACCTTTTCGCCCGCTTTTTTCTCCACCATCAGCTGTATTCTCATGGATTGCTGAATCCGGTACATGCTGAAATCAAAGGTACCGGCCGGTGGGTTTCCGTGGGTTGTGAGCTCGTTTGCTTTGGGCTTTTGCATCGCGCTCAGGAGCGCAGTAGCGGGCAGCTTATGTACGTTGAGGTAGTTGGTGCCCTGTCCGAATTTCTTGCGGCGCAGGTCGGCGTACGAATCGGGGCCCGTGATGCGCTGGGCCACCGGTTGCTGGTAGTGGCTTATCGGGGCGCTGGTGACCGCTTGGTTTTCCAAGGGCTGGTTCGTTTCGTTTTGCGCCAATACAGAGGCGGAGGCTACTAAGGCTACCATCAGGGCCATTCCGGAATTTTTGAGCGTTTTCATAGTTTTGATGCGTTAGGGGTGAAAAATCATAACCGGTCGTTTCCAGGAGGATTTCAACCGGGGTTGATCTCACATCCGAAACGATACATCAAAAGTAGAGGGCCGCTTGTTGCAGGAATTGGCCTATATGGTCAAAGGAATGGCGTATTGTTGCGCAGCGGTAGTTTATTGTTGCACGCAAGCAAGCATTAAAACATAAGATGCTTTAATTGAAGAATTTAAATACTCGTTGGTAAAGAAAGAAGACTTAGCGGAAGATGCGGGCGATGAGCTTTTTGTAGCGTTCATCGGCCTCGAAACCTACGAGCCAGTCGCGCACGATGGACTTAAAAAACAGCATGGGTGGTTCGTGGTTTTCGATGGCCGCCTCAAAATACACGCAGGCGGTAGTGAGATCACCCGCGGCTGCATGAACGATGCCTATGTCGTAGTGGGCCACGGGCTGTTGCTGGTGGAGCGCTTCCAACTGCCCGATGATCCCGCGCGCCTTGGCGTCCTCGCCCGACAGCCCGTACAACACCCCGCAGGCACTCAGCGTAAGCCCCGTGTAATTGAGGTCGAGCGCCGTTTGGAGCGCGAGGGCGGCCTCGGCGTATCTTTTTAACGTAATTAAGTTTAGCCCCACGATGCTGTGCCCACCCCAGAAGGCAGGCTCGAGGGCCATAAGCCGCTGGCCCTGGGCTATGGCTTGTTCAAAATGACCGGCCGCCCAGTATACGTAGCCCGCGTAGTAATTGTTGATTAGCGAGAACGGCTCTTCCAAAAGAGACAAGGCCGCCATCTCTTCCGCTTTGGCGTGGTTTTCCCGGATACTCCAGTACAAAGCGTATTGTCCGTAGACCTCACCGATATTCCAGCTAAATTCAAGAGCTTTTCTGAACGAGGCCGCCGCCCGCTCGAAATCCCAGGCGTACAGTAGCTGCATCCGGGCCGTCGCCAGGTAGCTCTCGGCGATGCCGTCGTCCAGCTGGAGTGCCCGCTCGGTGGCTAGCTTCATCGACGGCAGGGACTGCTCGGACGGCAGGTGGCGATAAAACCACATATACAGGTAGCAGGAAGCCATGCCAGCGTACGCGATGGCGTAGGTGGGCTCTACGTCAATGGCCGCCTGGTAGTACCCAATGGCCTTGGTAAAGGCGTCGGCACCGTCAAATTTGTTGTGGTAGTAGCGCCCGTGCAAGTACAGCTGGTACGCGCTGTGGTTGTTGGTATATCGTTTCAGTACCGTCTCCTTGTCTTCGCCCAGCAGCTGAATTTTGATTTCTTTCAAAATGGCCAGGGCCAGTTCATCCTGAATATCAAAAATATCCTTCAGCGTTCGGTCGTATCGTTCGGACCACAGATGGTACCCATCCTTTACGTTGATCAACTGCGCCGTAATGCGCAGCTTTTGATCGGACTTCCGCACGCTTCCTTCCAGAATATGATCCACATTCAGCTGCTCACCAATGAGCCTAATATCCTGATTCTTCCCCTTAAAAGTAAAGGAAGAAGTACGCCCGGCTACTTTTAGGTTTGGAACGTGGCTAAGCACGTTGATGATTTCCTCGGTTACGCCGTCGGTAAAGTACTCCTGCTCCTCATCGTTGCTCATGTTGACAAAAGGCAGCACGGCGATGGATACCTGCGGGGTTGGGGCGGGCCGGGGTGTTTCTTGGCGGCTAAGTACCTCTTTGCGGTACTCGGTAGGGTTCAGCCCAAAGGCATCGGTGAAGTACTTGCTGAAATTTTGCGGACTGTTGATCCCCACCAGGTAGGCCACTTCCGAAACGCGTAAGTCGTCCGTATTGGTGAGCAGGGATTTGGCTTTTTCCAGTTTTTTTTGCCGAAGGTATAGCGTCAGGGAGAGCTGCGTTTTTTCTTTGAGGATGCGGTGCAACTGCGAGCGACTCAGGCCCACTCGCTGGCAGATTTGCTCCAGCGGCAACATTAAATTTTCAAGATCTTCCTCGAGCAGAGCATCTAGTTTATCGATGACTCCCCTGGGCATGTGTGTCATAGGGTAGGGGCAGTAGGAGGCGCTCGGGTGCAGCGCCGGGGCAATATAAAAAATATCGGGATCAAATGGATGGATAGCCCCGTGATTTAGGGGAAGTTAGCGAGCTCGTTCCAGGTACCTCTAAAGCTACGCCGCCACTCCCAGGTGGAAGTGGCGGGTAGGATAGAAGGAAGGAACGCTAGTAAATTTTTTCGTTAACCCGGTTGCCGGGGTTGGTCGTGTACCAGTCGGTGTGGGAAGTACCTCCGCTGAGGGCCCAGCTGGCAAAATTCAGGTAAACGCCCATGATGGATTCTTTCTCAACTGGATACGCAAAGGAGTTGGATACTTCCAGCGCCCAGGGTAGGTTGTTGGTGCTTTTGTAGTAGCGGCCTTCGCTAGGTTTGGAGGTGTCTTTCAAAGTACCCAGCAGCGACGCGTCGGCCTGGGCGGTAGGAGCAAAATCGCTCAAGTGTACTTCCCTTTTGCGGTCGCCGTTGATGAAAATAAACGGATTGATCTTGTTCTGCGTCACCTTGGAGGGCTCCAGGGGCGTTTTGAAGTTCAGCACTACTTCCAGCGGGGTAGAGGTACCTAGCGGATTTGCTTTGATGGTATTGAAAAACGAACCCGTGGTGCGGTTAATAAGCGGCGTAGGGTCGTCGTAGACAATGAATACCGCCTTGCTGTGGCCCGCTTCCAGGTTGGCACTGGTGAGGTTGATGGTACCTTTGGAAAGTTTCAGCCCGCTCACTTTGGCTACTTCACTGCTAAACACGTCGTCGAGCTGGATGCCGAAGCCGTTGAGGTAGGATGCTCCGATGGCCCGAATGACGACCTTGTACTTCATATCCACTACCTTGTTGCTGGCGTTGAGTACTTTGGTGACGCGGAAGTCAACCACCAGGTCGTTGAAGTCGTAGTCGCCAGCGGCGGGCCATAGATCTTCGAAAGCGTAGGAATTATAGGTATTGCTGGAAGGATAGAACGTATTGGTAGCCCGGTCTTTGTCGTCGGGGTAGTCGTCCAGTTCGTCAGCGATGGTGTCCCCGTCACGGTCTTTGATGGGCGGCTTGGGGGCTTCGCCAAAGCCTTCGGGATTGCAGCTCGAAACCGGGAGGTAGGTACCCGTGCAGCCAAAGAATGAGGCCGGTATCTTGGAGTTATTTTTTTCGATACCATTGACATCGCAGTAGCTGAGGTACCCTATCAGCGAGGCACCCCCGTTGATTTCGGATTGGCCTTCCACTTTTACGATCGACTTCGCACCGGCTTCGCCCTGAATCTCGCCGTTGAGTACCATGTTTTTGGTACTGAGTAGCGCTCCGTCGTACTGGATCAGGTTCGAGCCGCCGTCGATGCGGGTTTGGTTACGTACTTTGATGAAGCCAAAGTTTTTGAAATTTTTATTGACCGTAAATTCATCCACCACTTCCAGGCGGCAGTAGTTGAAGTTGACGGCGCTGCCGTTCGACTGGTACTTGCCATCTACCAGGATGTAGTTGTTGTTAATGACCGAGTTGCTGTTGTTCAAAGTACCCTTCACGCGCAGCTGGCCGTTGTTTACCAGTTGGCAGTTGCTGTTGAGGTTCAGGTTTTGCTCGGCTACAAGGCTGCCGTTGTTTTCAAAGTACCCCCCCAGCGAGGCATTGCCCAGCAGCGTGAGGGCTTCGGAGTAGTTGTAAAATTTGGCGCTCTTGGCGTTGCCGCTCAGCGAGGTTAACTTTACGTTGGCACTTTCCAGAAAGTACACCTGGCACTGGTCGTTGTTGACGCTGATGCTCAGGTCCGTTGACGTCGCACAAAATTTGAGCGTACCGCCGTTCATGGTGATACTTCCGTTGTAAGTACCCGCTACGCTCACAATCCCACCCTTTACCGAAATATTGGCGTTGGTAGTACCCGTCACACACACGACCTCACCCGCGTTGACTTCGATGGTCTTGGTAGAGTTGGTTACGGTTGTTTTGCAGTTGTCGCTGCAATTCATGCCCGAGCCCGCCTGGGTACGGAGGCTTACCGAAGGGGTAGTTTGCTTAAAATCAGCCGAAACATAGGACGCCACCGCTACCTTGGTGACGGTGCTGGCACCCGTAAAACGTACTTTCTCTACATAAATAGTTTCCAGACTCGCCGGTACCCGAAACTCCAGCTTGGCGCTCCCATCGGTGGTGGTAAAGCCCGTGGTGATCAGGCTACCAATGGTCGGGAAGTTGTCGTAGACGTTAATCCGCAGCTTTTCGCCGGCAATCAGTGCCGAGGTACTTTTTACATTGAGCTGGATGTCGCGGGTGGAGCGGTAGTCAAAAGAACCACTGACGCGCAAATCCTCGATGGAAGTAGGCGTCGTAGGGTCGGGAGTTACTTTGGGCAGACAGCTTTGTAGCCCACAAAGAACGCTGAGTAAAATGAAGTAGGAAAATTGTTTCACGGAATGATTGGGCAGTTAGGGTAAACAGATAGAAGGATTAGGTTCTGAATTCGTTGTAAAACTACCCCTTATTCGATTGTTTTTGTAACTAATTTCGATGAATTGGTACTGTGGCTAGCCGAAGTGAGCAAATGGGGGGATTTTCCGTTGAGAGCAGGAGGTACTTTGGGTGTGAGGCAAAGAGTAGGGGGTACTTTAAAAGTACCTTGCCTGGCTCCGTTGGTGTGCAGGAGAAAGGGCCGGGGATTGCCGCAATGCAATTGAGGCAACGGAATGGAAGCTTTTTTGAGGTACCTTAAAAGTACCCGCTGTGGGTACCTAGCAGGCAAAAAGGAAACAAACCCAGAGCAGGGCCCAAATCAAAGGCTGCAGCGAAGAGGCCCGGATGCCCAACATGCGGGTGGAAGAAAATTCAACCAGAAAAGAAATGGTGTACTTACCCGAAAAATACAGCCAGATAAATTTAGAGGCTAATAAAAGTACTAAATAGAGCTCCTTCGATTCTAACAAAGCCGACATACACTGAGCAGGGTTATAAGTTTTATAGCTAGTGATTTATCCGAAAGACAGAGGGGTTTTCGGGCGGAAAATCGTCACAAAAATAAATAAGAACCTCTTAATTTAGCAACATTTTTGGGCTTGAATTTTGTAATTAATTTTTGGCCACCTGCTTCACTATTTTCTCCGAGTCCAGCTTGATTCCCCGCAAAATGCCCGTTAGTGGGGTTTTGAAGCCCAGGAAGTACAGCCCCGGAAAGGCGTCATACCACAGCTTTTCGGGCCGACCGCGCTCGTCCAGAATGTCGTCGATGCCTTCGATGATCTGCCCCAGCAGGGCGCGGTAGCCCGTGGCCAGGATCACGGCGTCCAGCTCCAGGCGGGTACCGTCCACCAGCTGTACACCCGTGGGTGTAAAATGCTCGATGGCTCGCCGTACTTTTATCTTCCCGGCCCGGATTTGCGCCACGGTGCCGATGTCCAGCACCGGAATGCGCCCCATCCGGATTCCCTTCGTGGGGGCGTAGTCGGGCGTAGTGATGCCGTAGGCCGACAAGTCGCCGATCACTTTTTTCTGCACAAAGCGCGACAGCCGATCGTAGGCCCAGTTGGGCAGCAGGGTACTGAGCACAATGGCCGAAAGCTGCGTGGGCTTGCCGCCAACGTCCCGCGTGACGATATTCACCGGGCTGCGCAGCGAGAGGTAGGTGTCTACACCGTTTTCGCTCAGGTCCAGCGCTATTTCCGAGCCGCTGTTGCCCATTCCTACCACCAGCACCCGCTGGCCGCGGTAGGGTTGGGCGTTGCGGTAGGTACTGCTGTGGACTATGGAGCCGGTAAAAGCAGCCTGCCCCGGCCAGTGCGGGATCAGCGGCACGCGGTTGTAGCCGGTGCACACAAACACGTGCTGGGCTTCGTAGGTACTTATGGCGGTTTCGACCCACCAGCGGTCGGCCCGTCGGTACACGCGCGTTACTTCCTGGCCGAAGCGCGGGCTGATCTGGTAGTGCCGGGCGTAGTCTTCCCAGTAGGTGAGCAGGTCGTTTTTGGGCACAAATACCGGGTACTTCTCCGGAATGGGCCGCAGTGGCAGGCCCGAAAAGCGGCGGTCGGTGTGCAGGTGAAGCCGGTCGTAGTGGGCGTGCCAGGCTTCGCCTACCCGCGTTCCTTTTTCGAGCAGCAGGTACGGGAGGCCGCGCGCAGCGAGTTGTCCGGCGATGGCCAGGCCCGAGGGCCCGGCGCCAATGATGAGGTTCATGGTGGCCGAAAGGTATAAACGTTATCCGACCTTCAATTTACGCAAAATCCAATAAGCCCCAAAGCTGACGGCCATCACCCCCGCGAAAAGTAAGGCTGAGCGCTGATTGAAAACCGTCAGCGCCACCAGCGAGCCGAGCGCAATTAGCAGCGCCAGCGCCGGTACCAGCGGGTAGCCCGGCGTGCGGAAGGGCCGCTCGAGCCGAGGCTCTTGGTGGCGCAGCCGAAAAAACGAAAGGACCGACAGGCTGTACATGGTAAGTGCCCCAAAGGCCGACAAAATGATGATCTCCGCCGTACTTTGGGTAGCCAGCGCTACCATGCCGATGAGCATGTTTACGAGCAGGGCGTTGGCGGGGGTACGGTAGCGGGGCTGCACCCGGCCCAGCCAGGCGGGGCCGTTGCCCATGCGGCAAAACTCGTAGGTAGAGCGCCCGGCCGCCAGCAACAGGCCGTGAAACGAAGCCACCAGCCCGAACAACCCAAACACAATCACGAGCGTGTACAGGGTACTTTCCTCACCCAGGAGCTTGCCGAGCGCCAGGGGCAGGGGCGAGTCGGAGGGTTGGCCGGTGGTATCGTACACCACGGCCTCCCAGCCACCTACGCCCACGGCGGCTACGAAGGTGAGCCCGCAAAGTACCACCAGTGTGAGCATGGCCGACAGGAAACCGCGCGTAAGATCGCGCTGCGGATGAATGCTTTCTTCGGCGACGTTGGCCAGGCCTTCGATTCCGAGAAAAAACCAGATGGCGAAAGGAATGGCCGCAAAAGTACCCCCCCAGCCGTGGGGCAGGGCGTTGGCTTGCAGATTGGCTACGGAAAATTCGGGCAGGCCAATGCCCGCAAAAAGCAGCAGCCCCGCCACGGCCACCACCGTCACGAAGAGCTCGAAGGTAGCCGCCAGATGGGTGCCTAGCACGTTGAGCAGCGTAAAAAGTACGTATACGCCCAGCGCCAGGCTCGTAGTCGAAAACTGCGGCAGAAACAAGTGCAGGTAAGCCCCGATGCCCGCCGCAATGGCCGGTGGCGCAAATAGAAACTCGATGTTTTGGGCCATGCCCGCCAGAAAGCCGCCGCTGGGCCCCAGGGCGCGCCCGGCGTAGTCGAAGGCGCCGCCCGCTTTGGGGATGGCGCAGGCGAGCTCGGCGTAGCTGAGGGTGAAGCACACGTACATGACCACCACCAGGCCCGTGGCCACCGCCATACCCAGCGTGCCACCTTCGGCCAGGCCGAGGTTCCAGCCAAAGTACATACCTGAGATCACGTAGCCAACGCCCAGGCCCCACAGCAGGGTAGGGGTGAGCGTGCGCTGAAGATGGGTTTCCTGCGTCATGGGGGTAGGGGAGTAGAGGGCGTATGCGTTCTAAAGTACGGTACTAAGCGCGAGCTTTTCAAATGCACGTCAAAAACATAGTACGCCAAAAGGCGCGATAAGTACCCTCGCTGCCCGATAAGGCGCATCGAAGCGCGCGGCCCGGCGGGAAAGTACGGGGAGGTTGGGGTAAAAATCCGGACTAATTTTAAAATCTACTTTTCTCTGAATTTTGTATTTTTCATATTTGTCAAAATAAAAATCATGTTTTGAGGGGGTACTTTCCTTTTTTGTAAAATCGTAAAGTAAATTCGCCGTCTTTTAAAAAAAGTACCTACGAATCAAAACGCCTAAACCCGCTGCACGCATTTTACCGCTACTCATGAAGAATACTGGAATTGGAAATTACCGTTGGGTCATTTGTGCTTTACTTTTTTTTGCAACCACTATCAACTACGTAGACCGGCAAATCATCGGTCTGCTGAAACCTACCCTGGAGCTGGAATTTGGCTGGACCGAAACCGACTACGCCAACATCGTGACGGTTTTTGCCGCCTGCTACGCGCTGGGGTACATTATCTTCGGTAATTTTATCGACCGGATCGGCTCCAAGCTCGGCTACAGCATTTCCATCATTGTGTGGAGCGTGGCGGCCATGCTGCACGCGGCGGTCAAAAGTACCTTTGGGTTTGGCGTGGTGCGGGGCTTGCTGGGACTGGGCGAAGCGGGCAACTTCCCGGCGGCGGTAAAGGCCGTAGCGGAGTGGTTTCCCAAAAAAGAACGCGCCCTGGCTACGGGTATATTTAACTCCGGCACGAGCATCGGCGCGGTAGCGGCGCCCCTGATGGTACCCTGGCTGCTGGGGGCCTACGGCTGGCAAGAGGCGTTTATCATCACCGGGGCGCTGGGCTTTGTGTGGCTGATCTTCTGGTGGCTGCTGTACGAGATTCCTTCCCGACACAAAAAAATTACCCGCCAGGAGTTCGACTACATCCACAGCGACCACGACGCCGCTACCTCGGCTACGGCGGGGTCTATCCGGTGGAGTAAGCTCCTCGGCCTGCGCCAAACCTGGGTTTTTATTGTGGGTAAAGTACTTACCGACCCGATCTGGTGGTTTTTTCTGTTCTGGTTGCCGTCCTACTTTTCCACCATGTTCAACCTGGACCTCAAAAAGCCCAGCCTCCACCTGGCGGTGGTCTATACGGCCACTACCTTCGGTAGCATTGGCGGCGGGTACCTGTCGTCCTACCTCATCAAGCGCGGTTGGCCGGTTTTGAAAGCCCGCAAAACAACTTTGCTCATCGTGGCGTTTACGGTACTGCCGATCATCCTGGCCCGCTTCGCCACGGACATTTGGGTGGCGGTCGGGATCATTAGCCTGGCGGCGGCAGCGCACCAGGCCTGGAGTGCCAATATTTTCACCATCGTGTCGGACCTGGTGCCCAAGCGGGCCGTCAGCTCGGTGGTGGGCGTGGGTGGGATGGCCGGTTCCATTGGTTCCACGCTCTTTCCGCTGCTGGTAGGTACCTTGCTGGACTACTACAAGGCCGCCGACAACATCGGGGCCGGGTACAACATCCTGTTTATTATCTGCGGCTGCGCCTACATGCTGGCCTGGCTGATCATCCATTGGCTCACCACACGCATGAAACCGATCGATCCTTCGTTATTAACCGAATAGCTTTTCTTTAAACAGTTAGAAAACAGGCGGGTACTTCATCCGACGGTCCTTATACAAAAAATGAAAAAGGTACTTTATCCATTGCTTTTGCTCCTTATTTCGTCTGTTTTATTTTATTGTAAAACGACCCGGCAACCTGGCACCCAGCCCAGTGCGGCCGAGGTCGAAGAAGCCCT
Organism: Rhabdobacter roseus; assembly: GCF_014202275.1. Taxonomy (GTDB): domain Bacteria; phylum Bacteroidota; class Bacteroidia; order Cytophagales; family Spirosomataceae; genus Rhabdobacter; species Rhabdobacter roseus. The sequence goes on from NZ_JACHGF010000008.1 coordinate 224,731, forward strand.
GGCGCCGCCGGATTTCAGCGTTTCGCCGGTACTTTCGGCGCGGGAGTCTCTGCGGCGAATGCAGGTAGAAGAAGGCTTTGAGGTAAAGCTAGTGGCCAGTGAGCCGCTGGTAAATACGCCCGTGGCGCTCACCTTTGACGCGCAGGGGCGGATATGGGTCGTAGAAATGAACGGTTACATGCAGGATACCCTGGGTGCGGGTGAGGACATTCCCAACGGCAAGATCGTGATTCTGGACGACACCGACCACGACGGCGTGGCCGACCGCCGGACGGTCTTTCTGGATTCGCTGGTGCTGCCCCGGGCCATTTGCCTCATCGAAAACGGCCTGCTCGTGGGCGAGCCTACCAACCTGTGGTACTACGAGATCGTGAACGACCGGCCCGGCAAACGGGTACTGGTAGACCCCGCCTACACCGAGGGCGGCAACGTGGAGCACCAGCCCAACGGCCTGCTGCGTGCCCTGGACAACTGGATCTATAATGCCAAAGCCAACAAACGCTACCGCAAACAGGGCGATCGCTGGCTGATCGAGCGCACCCACAGCCGCGGCCAGTGGGGGATCTCGCAGGATGACTACGGACGGCTTTATTACAACAACAACTCCCAAAACCTGCTGGGCGACTACTTCGCGCCGGGCTTTGGCGCTACCAACCGCAACCAGCGCGGCGTGGCGGGCTACAACGAAAAGGTAGTGGGCGACAACAAGGTATACCCCGCGCGCCCCACGCCGGGTGTTAACCGGGGGTACATGAAGGGTACTTTGGACGACAGCCTGCGGCTGCGCAACTTCACGGCCGCCTGCGGGCCCTTGGTGTACCGCGGTGATTTGTTTCCGGCTACTTACCGCTCCAACGTCTTCGTGGCGGAGCCTTCGGCCAACCTCATTAAGCGGAATACTCTGGACGAAAACGGGTACCTGGTCCAGGGCGAGCAGGCCTACGCGGGCCGCGAATTTCTGGCCAGTACCGACGAGCGCTTCCGGCCCGTGAGCCTCTACAACGGCCCCGACGGCGCGCTCTACGTGGTGGACATGTACCGGGGCATTATCCAGCACAAAACCTACCTGACGCCTTACCTCAAGGAGGAGATCGGGCGGCGCAACCTCACCCAGCCACTTAGCTACGGGCGTATCTATAAGGTAGTTCCGAAGGGGAAAGTACCCCAGGCTGTGACGCTCCCCAACGCGCCCACCGAGCTGGTGGCCCGCCTGGGCCACGCCAACGGCTGGGTGCGCGACCAGGCGCAGCAGATGCTGGTGGACGGCAAGTACCCCGAAGCGGTGCCTTTGCTGCGCCAGGCGCTGAAAGAAACCGAAAATCCTCTGAAGGTACTTCACGCCCTCTGGACCCTGGAAGGCCTCAGCGCCCTCCGCACCGACGAGGTACTGGCGTTGCTCCAGCAGCCTGCCTGGCCCCTCCGGATGCAGGCGCTGAGCGCACTGCCCTCGGTACTGAGTGCGGCCAACCACGCCCAGTATACCGCCGCTCTGAACCAGCTCCTGGCCCAAAACGATACGCTGGCGGCTCCCTACGTGGCTTTTTTGGCGTACTCCCTGCGGTCCTTTGACGAAAAAGGGGCCGACAACCTGTTGCAGAAACTCGTGGCCAAGTACCCCAACGACCGCTACGTGGCCGACGCCGTGATCAGTAACCTGCAAGATCGCGAAAGTACCTTCCAGAATGAAGTACTGGCCTCGACGCCCGGTAGTAACCAGGCCTTTGACCGTCGGCTGCAGCAAGTCATTACGTACATCCGAAACACCCTCGCCAACCGCGACCCGGCCGTGCTCACGCGCGCCTACCCCAAAGGAGCTGCCATGTTTAGTTCCAGCTGCCAGATGTGCCACGGCGCCGACGGCAACGGCGTGAAGGCCCTGGCGCCGCCACTGAACAAGTCGGAGTGGGTGACGGGCAATAAAGAAACGCTGATTTCGGTGGTACTTTTTGGGCTCACCGGTCCCGTGGAGGTAGGTGGCCACCGGTACGAGTCGCCGGAGATCAACGGCGACATGCCGGGCATTGGCTACGACAAAACGCTGCCCAACGAAGACATTGCCGAACTCCTGAGCTTTATCCGGAAATCCTGGCAAAACAACGCCTCTCCCATCACGAAGGAGGAGGTCGCGACTGTCCGTCAAAAGCTCGCCGCCCGCGAAAAAGCCTTCACCGCCGAGGAGCTGAAGAAGTAAAGGGATTTGTGGAAAATAAGGGGGCTAGATTTGTTGGTGTTATCACCAACAAATCTAGCCAATAAAAGCTCTTCCCGTCTAACGTTCTGTCAATTTAAATAGTAGAGAATTTCCCCCTTCGTCCAAACCTCCTAGTACTTTGACCCAAATACCGCACCAATCAACAAAATAACAAAGCCTGATATGTTGATAATTTGGCGGTATTTAAAAAAATGAAGCCATTTAGTTCGGTATTCTGTCCAATTTGTTGGGTAACTACCTGATGACCATGAATTAATTGCCTCATTAATTGGAATGTTGCCTTTTACTGCTATCAATGTGTCCAAAATTAAAGCGACAAAAGCAACAGCAGCCGTTATAAATAATAAACTACCAGGATTTTTTACTGTCAACATTACAAGGATAAGGTTTGAAAGTAAAGCAGCATAAATTACATACTTAAAGTTGCTTTCCATGCTCACATCAATTAGTTTTCTTACTTCGGTATATGAGTTGGCATCTAGATTTAGCTGAACATGCTTTAGCGCGAGGATATACATAAACGACTGACTGACAATAATGCTGTATACAAAGATCGTCAGTAGGAGAAAGAGTTTATTTGCCATGATTTGTTATTGATTTAACTATTTTTTATTTCTTTTTAAATAAGTTATACTAATAAAGAAAAACTTGGTTAGCCCAAAAAAGCTACCTATGAGGCCCGTCTTATCTAACATAGAAGCATCAGGAATGCACCTTGGTTATTTCCAAATTTTCTATCCATTGCATTGCCTGCATAGGGTCTAGAAAAAAATGTTCTCTTTCGCTACTAAATTTCGATTCGTACAAGGCCATTTTGGTTTCATCTTGATGGGCATGGGCGGCTCCAACACATTGAATCCCCCTTGTGTTTTTGTAACGTATAGCTTTGGCTTCTTCTTCAAATAAGTCCACATAACCAGTTTTCCAGCCATAGTCAGCGAGTGTTAAAGGAATAACGCTTCTAAATCTTTTATGTGCGTCAAGGCTCATCGCATTAAATCCATGCATATCCACAAAGATTTTAAATAATGTATTGTTCTCAACTTTGCCCAATACATATTTAAAGCCTTTTTCCCATTGTTCAATATCATTTTTATCCAGATTCCCACTGATACGTGTTACAATCAATCTTTTTTCAGGATACCAATTTGTTTCTGTAATCTTTATAGCGGTCATTTTTTTGTTCCTTTTAAGTCCAAGATGCAAACAAATCGTCAAGGTTTTTACATGTTTTACTATTTCAAACCTTCAATAAATTTTTGTATTATTGCTGAGTAAATAAGCCAGTAGCTGCATCATGTAATGTAGCGTTTGCGCGCTTTGCACCCGCGAGGCGTCCGCTTCCTCAATCTCTCCTTCTGAGAGCGGACACCGCTTCGGAGAAGTTTATAAACTAGGTCATCTATTCAGAACGGTCATAAATGTACTGATTTAAGCATGTATGGCGTTTGTGCCTTATGGATGAACTGTGTAAAATGAAGGTTGAAGTGTCATTTATGGGCTAATCCCCGCCGTTGTAGGAGATTTTACAGAAAACAGTTTAGCCATTGCCCAATAATCACACCTAAAGTACTTCAGAAAGCCAAAGTTATCGTTTCGGATATGGTGAACCGGTGCGACGAGCATAGATGCTCAAATGCTCTCTCCGTTTAGTATATAGTATCTTATTATTGAGTGAATGAGAGCGGGAAGTACCCTATAGCTATCTCTTCTCCCCAAATTAAATGAAGGAATTTTGCTACCTACCAGACTTTATAGGTTACTTCATGAAGCAATAAGGATGGGGGAGCCAGTTTGTAGCTATTTTATTAAGCAGTAGATGCCGTACGCCTTACACGCGCTGAGGCGGGGGGCGCTCCTTCCAGGAGCAGATGCCGAGCGAGAATACTTTCTGAACTAAATTACATACCTATAAACGCGCAAGCCTTCTATTTTATCATTTTAACCGCTGCGGCCGCTTACACGCAGTGGCCGCAGCCTTGTTCTTACTATTCAAATTTCATTTTATCGCTTTATAGCTTGTAGTAAAAATGCACGACCTGTTCTTCATCTGTCGGTTGGGTGGAGCGGTAAAAGTCAATAGCGTAATCGTCCACTTTATCCGCCTGAACAAAAACTTCTTCAAATCCTTTTTGTCTACAAAGCTCCCTGATAAACGCTATCAATTTTCGTCCAACGCCCATTCTTTGGTATTCATTTAATACAGCAAGGTCGTAAATATAGGCGAGTGGCTTTTCTGAGTAGTATTGATCGAGCACATACACGGTGAGCCCTGCAATAACTTTTTGTTCGCACTTTGCCGTAACCGCCATGAAGTTTTCTTTATTCAATAGGGTTTCTAAGTGTACCTGACTTGGCCGCGTGAAATGGATCATTTCAAACACACGCTCAAAAACTGAAATGAGTTCATCCAGTTCTTGCCGGTTTTTGGGTTGCAATAGTTGTATTTCTATTTCCAAAGCAGTGAACTGTTTGTTTACTCGTCATTCAACGAATTAATGCCCTGTTCTTTGAGCCGTTCAAGGTGCTCTTTCATCATGTTCACATGCTCGATTGGATGTCCTTGCCAGCTCGTTACTTCGCCAACCACTCTGAACGGGTGGGTCGAACGATACGATTTTGTTGGGTTGCCGGGGAATTTTTTATCCGTTAGGTCAGGATCATCTTCGATAGCTCCCGTGGGTTCAACTAAATAAATTCTTTCTCGTCCGTCCCCAAATGCCAATTCCGCCCCCCAGATAGCCGCGTCCAGGGTGGCCGTTAGGAAAATGTATTTTGCATGCTTCTTTTGTCCGTAGTTTGAGTTGTATCCCACTTCAATCAGGTCGCCTACTTGTAAGTCCGCCCTGGTTCCGTGAAAATAGGTTTGAGCAAAGGGTGTGGAGCCTTGTCCGCTTGGTTTCTGTTCGTTTTTGCCGGGTTCCATTGTTAAAGTCCAGGTTTTATGATTGCTCTATCTTTATTGAATGGTTTTTACTGCTTTATTTGTATTTTTTCTCTCTCTCTTTTATTTATATACAATCCCTAAGCTTCCCTTGGCTAAGGGCTCGGTAATTATACTTCCAATACTGTAGTTTCCAAGTTGGAGTACTCAGGCTTCATGTATCTCCCGGTTCTGTAAGTAGATTAAGGGTATAAGAGGTTAAGGGGTACTTTCATCGCACCGACAAAGGCAATAGGCCCGCCCTAAGAACAACCATCTGACACCCCGTCAAGGTACATACGGCTTCCCGACCACCAGCTTATCGCCCGACAGGTCTGCTTCGAACAGGTGCGGGATGCGGCGGTAGCGGCCGTTGATGCTTTTGTGGCTATGGATGGACATCAGCAGCTTGCCCTCCAGGGTGCGGAACAACATGCCGTGCCCAAAGTTAAGCGGTGTAATGGGGTCTTTCTCCTGTATCCAGGGGCCGTCAAGCGTACCGCTTTCCGAGTAGGCTACGCCCTGCACGTATACATCGTAGATCCAACTGGTCCAGATCATACCCAGCCGCCCCGTGTAGGTCTTGAAGAGGTAGGCCCCGTCCGTTACCTTGTTGGGACGATCCTGGCCGTTTTCGTCTTTTTCCCGGCTTCAGGGTGAGTCGCTGGCCCGGAACAAGAGCTTGGCGGTACCCACCGTGCCGCTCAGATCCGGTTTTAGCTCCATTTTTTCGATGGTACCGTTCAGGTTCTGGAGCCATTCGTAGCAATAAACCAGGTAGGGTTTGCCGTCGGTATCTACCCAGAGCGTGCCATCCAGTGTAGGCATGTGGGCGGGCAGGTAGGTAGGGGCCTGCATGGGTACGTAAGGGCCATCCGGCTGGTCACTCACCAATACGTGGCAAGCCCGGCGCTCGATCACGTTGCCCTGGACGGTATCAATCTTGACGGCCCGGTTGGTAAAGGTCGCAAAATAGTAGTACTTGCCCTGGTAGGGATGAATTTCGGCCGCCCAAATCATCGGTTGGGGCCCCATCCAGGAATTAGGGTCAGTTTGGGCTACGGCGTAGGGGCCATCCCAGTGCTTGAGGTCTTTGCTTTTCCACAGCAGGCCGCCCGTACCGGTCAGGTAGTACCGGTTGGTTTTTGCGTCGGCCAGGATAAACGGATCGCTCAGCACAAGGGAGTCCAGCGGAACGCCATACCGGACCACAGGTACCCGGCTTGGCTGGGCCAGAAGTGCCCACGAAAAAGACAAATAGACAAGCAGCGTTAACCCAAAGCGTCTCATGTTCATATCTAGATAGGATTTGTACAAAGGAAAGTGCTTGAGGTACTTATTCTAATGTACAGGGGTACCTACCGACCCGCTTTCGCTTTTCCTTTGTCGGACAGGGTGCCAAACTGGCGCGTGAGGGTTCGGGCCTTTGTTGGTGTTCTCACCAACAAATCGCAGGCCGTTCTCACCAACCTCTTTGCGTCTTTGCAGACCTTTCTCACCAACAAATTGCAAACCGTTCCTCCCAACCATTTGGGATTTGGTGGTGTTCTCACCACCAGAGAACACCACCAAAGGTACTTAGCGGTACTGGCACAGGTACGCTACGGGAGCCGTGGCTTTTACCTGGAAAGAAGCCCCGGCGGGTACTTCAAACGCCTCTCCGGGTCCGTACGTTTGCCAGGCTTCCGCCTCCGGCAAAAGTACCTCCAGCTGGCCTTCCACGAGGGTCATGGTTTCGTGCTGCGAAGTACCAAACTCAAATTCGCCCTCGTTGATCACGCCAACCGACGACTTCCCCGCCGCCGTGGTGTAGCCTAGCGACATCACCGAGCCTCCGAAGTATTCATTTACTGCGATCATGTTTTGCTACTGAATAGAAAATGAATTTTTGAAGGCCCGAAGTACGTACTTTTTTGGTTAAAGGAACAGTACCTACCCGCCAAAAATCATAAGTACCTCCCACAGGGTACTTACCGCCAGCACCGCGCACAGAAAGCCCAGAAAGACCCACCGCAGGCCCAACGAGGGCGTTTGGTGCCAGGTACTTTTAGCGGGGTTTTCGGGTAGGTACCTGAGGGGTACTTGCTGGCCTACCCAAAAGGTACGGTACGTAAAATCCTTGGGCGTGAGCTGGTACGTACGGCCCTGCACCTGGTACGTAATGGTGGGCGTAAGTACCTGAGCCCCGTAGGGGCTTTGCCACGTTTTGAGGCCACTCACCCGGCCCGTTACGGGGCGGCCCCGCCGCCGGAGCGCCCGGTGAAAAACAAGGATGCGAATGCCCTGGTAGAGCAGGTACCCTCCCAGCGCCGTCATGCCTACGGAAACGACGCCCATCACGATCTTGAAAATCAACTCTTCCTGGGTTTGCATGCCTGAAACACGTTTGCTACTTTGACCACTGCAAAGTTGGCCCAAGTACCCGCCCCACACAATCGCGGAACGCCTGTATTCTGGCTACGGGAATACCTGTATTTGGGGCATGGGAGGACTTCTACAGGTTGGATACCTCCTCTCTACAGCTCTTCCCAATCTATGATCGGCGACGGGCTTTTTTGCGTTTTAAACGCAAATCAGACTCAACCGCCGATTAAAAATCGGGGTTAGCTAGGTATGATGGGCTACTAACCGTACGGGGCTTAATATGAGTTTGATCCTGTATTTACTTTGAATGTCTTTTATACCATGCCTGTACTAACCCTCTTACAGCCTGTAAATCGTCAGGCGGGGCTTTCATGAATTATATTCTAAAGCAATTTGCGATACCTATGCAACCAATGCTAAGGAGAGCTGTCTTAGGATTGTAGCGCTACTTTAAAACATGAAGTGCAGGATCAGTACTTCATTGGAGAACTAACATTTTAACTGAAGTCTAGCATGAAGTCGAGAGTAATAATTGTGTGTATGGCAACCCTTCTTGGGGCTTGTAATAGGGTGAAAGATTCAAACCCGCAAGCAGCCAATGTTCCGGCAGAAGTGGTCCAGCTGGTAAAACAAAATTATACGAATCCGTCAAATATGGTCTTTACTGAAATCGTGGCCGACAAAATTTGGGGGGTGGATCTTCAAACAACCGAAAAAAAAGTCAATGCGGCGGTCAATAAGAATACTATTATATCCTCGTATCGTTTGGCGGCGGATCTGCCACCAGACAGTCTGGTCAATCTGCTAAATCCTTCAGTCATTAAAGGTGGTAGCTTTTCCAATTACCGTGAAGAAGAATACTCCTGGTATAGGGAAGGTAACTACGGACAAAGATTAGTGGCTGATTACAACTGGCAAGGTAAAACGCATCGCTTTCAGTGGGGTATTACGATGTTGTCAGGTCAAGCGACCTATACGCTAGAAATGCTGTCGGCAAAGTCGAGGGTTACATCCCTTGCGGAGGAAGATATGCCGAACCCGATCCGGAATTATCTTTCTCAGAAAGGTCTTGGTTTTAGTACCGGTACGATCTTTAAGAACGACCAGGATGAGAATATGTATCAGGTAATGGTGTCCCAGAATAATACCTTTTTTACGCTGCTATTCAATAATCAGCATACGCTTATTGGTGGTTCAGAGCAGCCGACCCTGCTCAATGGCGTACAGGCCCTGCCGGAGAGCATCAGGCACTACCTGGCTAATACGCCCGAATACAAAGATTTTGTCTTTGAAGGGCAATTTGCCCGCAATTATAAAAGGACCTATGACGGGGTGACCAGCTACGACCTCTGCATTCAGAAAAATACGGGAACCATGTACGGTACGCAGGTCTGGTTTATTACCTTGGATCAAGCGGGAAATGTACTAGTGAGAAGTTACATGGGGTTCTACTAATAGATTGTCACCCTTTTAAGCAAACCAGAATTCTGCTCCTAGGTAATTACCCGAAACGTACCTAATGATTTTTTTTCAAAAGCAAAAGTTCACTTCGCTGACGGAGCTCGTCGAGGCCTGTCAGCGAAGTGAGCCCAAAGCCCAGAGTGCTTTTTATGACCGGTACAAACGCAAATTAAGAGGCGTATGCCTCCGATATGCCCGTACGGAGTCGGAAGCTGACGATATTTTTCAGGAGGCCTTTATCAAAATTTTTCAGCATATCAATCAGCTGAAATCGCCTGATTCGGCTGATTACTGGGTCAAATCTACCGTGATACGCACGGCGATCAACTACTACCGCTCAACCACCAAAAGGGATTTGCTACAAACACCCATTGATGAGATCGAGCCGGTGCAGCCTTCCGAGGAAACCCTTGAAGTACTGGAGCAGATTGAGATGGGAGAATTGCTGGCGATAATCAGTGAACTACCAGACGGCTATAGAACCGTAGTGAATCTGTACTTCATTGACGGCTACACGCATGCACAAATCGCTTCCATGCTTGGTATCGTGGAAGGGACCTCTAAATCACAATTGATGAGGGGCAGGGCCTTGTTGATTAAAAAATTACAGGAAAAAGGAATTGGGCAATATGGATTCATCTCAAAAGAAGATTGATCAGGCGTTTCAGGAAAAGCTTAGGAAGCGATTTGACGACTTGGAAGCACCCGTAGAAGAGGAGCTTTCCAAAAAGATATTAGCGGCTGTCAATACGACCCACTACGCTGTACGTTGGGGTACTCTTGTGGTGGTTATATTGGTGCTCAGTGGGCTAACGGTAGGTTATTTTCTTCAAGGATCACAGTCTTCGGAGCCAGTGGCGGCCAAGACCCGCGTTTCCGAAAAAAACAACCCTAGCAGACCCGCCAACGACGCAGGTACACGGCCTGTTGTAGCGCCTGAGCAAGGTAGTTTGCCGCCCATACTAAGCCATTCCGAGGCTCAAAAAGAGTTGATAAATCCCCACCAAAAAGCAGAAGTTAGAAAGGAGAGAATAAACCATCTTCGGTCCGCAAAAGCCAATGAGAAGTCTGTCTATCATCTTGATTCTTCTGCTAAAATTCAGCTAGTAGAAAATCGTCCGGATAGTAATGCCCAATACCGGATAGAAGCAGCATCCCGGGTGGAGAGTAGTGTTGAGTCTGGCTTGGCTACTGATAGCTCTGCCGTTGGAATAAGTACTCATAAAAAGGAGCTTAGTCTTTTATCTAGCAGAAAGCTCCACTTCCTTCAATACACACTCCCGGATATTCAGGTACCTACCTCAGCCTCAGCGCCAACTCAGGAAGAACAGCTACGGCCGCACCGGCCCAAGTTCAACCCGGTTTTCAGTATCGCCAGCCTGGAGAGCTTCCAGTTGATCAACCTCCATTCCACGTTCGAAATGCCGTTTCAAAACGTCCAGTTTGCTCCTGCTTTTAGTTCCAAGTCGATGGGCTACAAAGTCAGTGCCGGCTTGGAAAAAGGCCATCTCCGGCTATTGCTCAACTACGGCTACCTGCGCAATTGGAACTACTATGAAATCGGATCGGGTCGGATTGAAGTAAATTATACCCCTGAAAATCAGTACAGTTTTCGGCGTGTTGGCCTTCCGCATGTCATTGATGAGCGCCTGCATTTACTGGGGGGAGGCGTCAGAACCCTACTACCTATGAGTCATACCCCCCTACGAAAATTAGAGACAAGAGTCGGCATTGAATTTACCAGCGTTTTGCCCACTCGCTTAGCGATGATATGGGTCAATATCAGCTCCACAAAAAATGTCAACCTGGGAAAAAATCTGGACTTGGCCGTTGGGCCTTTTGCCGAATATAGCCTTACCCAACGAAGCTTGGTAGGAGGACATTGGCAGTCGCGCCCTTATCGCTTGGGTATTGCCGTAGAGTTGCGAAAGCGGGAAGAATAGGGGGGCAAATCAGGATGAGCTGATTTAGCCCGCTAATTCTATTTACACCAGCGAGCGCCAGGCCTGCACGAAGTAGTGCGTACGCTTTTGATCTTCTCGTCCTGCGTAAATCTACAGCTCGTCCCGATCTATGATCGGCGACGGGCTCTTTTTGCGTTTCAAACGCAAGTCAGAAACAACCGCCGATTTGAAAATCGGGGTTAGCTAGCTTAGCTAGCAAATTGGGAGTGAGCGGATATTTTTCGGCCAATTTTGAAATTACATAAACTCAATTTTGAAATTACATAAATTTACTTCTTGAACAAGAGCGCCCGGATGGGCTGAATGCGCGTGATAACGTAGGTCGGGATGAGCAGGACCAGCGCTACCACACCCAGCGTGATGACGTTGACGAGCACGAAAGTACCCCAGTCGAACACGATGGGGACGGAATCCATGAAGTAGTTGACGGGGTCGAGCGGGATGAGCCTAAACTGGTACTGTAGCCAGCACAGCAGCAGCCCGATGCCATTGCCCAACAGCAGGCCGCGCGTGACCATGTGCAGGCCCACGCGCAGGAAGATCCGGCGGATCTGGGCATCGGGGCTCCCGAGGGTTTTGAGCAGACCCACCAGCGGCGTCCGCTCCATGATCATCACCAGCAGGATGGAGATCATGTTGAAGCAAGCCACGAACAGAATGAGCGTCAGGAAAACGGCCGTGTTGCGGTCGAGCATTAAGAGCCAGTCGAAGACGGGCCGGAAGGTTTCGGTGACTTTCTGAAGGTACATGTCCGGCGACATGCGGTAGAATACATCCGCCGCCACGGGTTCGAGCTGCTGGAAGTCGCGCAGGTAGATTTCGTACGAGCCCACGGTGTCGGCCCCCCAGCCGTTGATGCGCTGCACCAGCGCCAGGTCGCCAATAACGAGGTTAGTATCAAACTCCTCCATTTCGGTTTCGTAGATACCCACCACCGTGAGCTTGCGGGCGCGGGGCGGGTTCTGGACGAAGTACATCAGCACGTCGTCGCCGGTCTTGAGCCGGAGCTGGTTGGCGATCCGGCGGCTGATGATGATCTCCGAGGAGTAGTCGGGGGTAGTTAAAGTAGCTGAATCGGCAGTAGCCGCCGCACGGTCGGGCGTGGCCCACTGAATCAGCCGTCCTTCCACCAGACTTTCCTGAAAAAGCGCCCAGTCGTAGTCGGCTCCGACGCCCTTAAGCATGATCCCCTTAAGCTCGTCGGGCGTTTTCAGAATGCCGGATTTGTGGGCGACCGCTTGCCAATGGCGTATTTCGGGCATGTGAGGCAGATCATCGGACAGGGGTGAGCGCCGTGGCAGGGGCCCTTCTTCGTAGGTACTTCCCAGGCCCAGCGCGCTGACGCGCAGGTGCGCGCCAAACAGGAATATTTTTTCCTGAATGGTATTTTTAAAACCAAAAAGTACTGCAAAAGCCACGATACCTACCGCAATGCCAATGGCAATACTGGCCACGCCGATCCGGCTGACGGTAGCGGAGAAAGAACCTAGTTCGTTGTGACGGATGCGGCGGGCTAAAAACGACGAAAATCGCAAGGCAAACGGTGTTTTTGAAATAAAGAATCACTTCGGATCGCCCCGGTACCGGGCCGGGGTTACCAGGTACTTAGGGCAGGCAATATAAGGATCATTGTTTAGATTAACGAGCTTCTGCGCCGCGGAAGTGTGGCCGGAAGTACCTTGCCCAGGTACCTGAGCAAGGTACTTCCGGCCAGTTTCCTGCTCCAATACGCCCGGCGAAGGTACTTCTTTCGGCAGGGAATGTTGTAAAGCTCATTTTGAAAACGTTATTTTGGTAAAAAACGATGATCGTGCTCAAATCTTTCGTATACCTGCTGCTGGTCCTTAGCTGGGGCTGCCGGGCGGGTACCTCCGTACCGGGTACGGAGGTACCCGGTACCAAGACTACTGAAACGCCCCAGGTACCTGTCCAGCAACCTCTGAAGCTGGGCCTGGAGCGCACCGGCGAATACCTGCCGCTGCTGAAGGGCAAGCGCGTGGGGCTGGTAGTTAACCACACCACGATCTTCCCGAACGGTACCCACCTGGCCGACAGCCTCAAAAGCCTGGGGGTGAATGTAAAAACAATCTTTGCGCCCGAGCACGGCTTCCGGGGCATGGAGGCTGACGGCGCGACCATCAAAGACGGCGTGGATACCCGCACGGGCCTTCCCATCGTGTCACTTTATGGTACCAATAAAAAAGCAACACCCCAGCAACTGGCCGGGCTCGATGTGCTGATCTTCGACATCCAGGACGTAGGCGTGCGCTACTACACCTACCCCAGTACCATGCACCTGCTGATGGAAGCCTGCGCCGAAAACGGCAAAACCTGCCTGGTGCTGGACCGCCCCAATCCCAACGGCCACTTCATCGACGGCCCCGTGCTCGACCGCAAGTTTGCGTCCTTCGTGGGCATGAATCCCGTGCCCGTGGTACATGGGCTTACGTCGGGCGAGCTGGCCCTGATGATCAACGGCGAAGGCTGGCTAGCGGGCAAAAAACGCTGCGACCTCACGGTGATTCCCTGCACGGGCTACACCCACCAGACGCCCTACGTACTGCCCGTGAAGCCCTCGCCCAATTTGCCCAACCAGCAGTCGGTGCTGTTGTACCCGTCCATTTGCCTGTTCGAGCCCACCATCGTGAGCGTGGGACGCGGCACCGACACGCAGTTTCAGGTGATCGGCGCGCCCGACCCGGCCTTTGGTACCTACACCTTTACGCCCGTCGAGAAGCCCGGTGCCCACAAGCCGCCCAACGAAGGCAAGCGCTGCTACGGCGAAGACCTGCGGCGGGTCGATGCGTATCAGCTGCGGTTCTCGCTCAAGTACCTGCTGGACTTTTACCAGAAAGCGCCCGATAAATCAAATTTTTTTACCAGCGAATCGTACTTTGATAAACTCGCTGGCACGGATCTTATTCGTACTATGCTGGTAGCGGGCCGCACCGAGGAAGAAATCCGGCGGGCCTACGAGCCCGGTCTGGTGCAGTACAAAGAGCTGCGGAAAAAGTACCTGCTGTACGCCGATTAAGATCATTTTACAACTACCCTTGCTGATTCTCTTTTCATGGAAAGTAACCTGATTACGCGCATTTTCCCTACCTACGAGGCGCTGTCGCAGGCTGCCGCCGACCTGGTGGCTGAGGCACTGTTGCTCAAACCCACGCTGGTATTCTGTTTGCCTTCGGGAAGTACCCCGCTGGGGATGTTTCAGGAGCTGGCAGAGCGGCACCAGCGGGGCGAGGTCGATTTTTTCCAAAGTACCTTCATCGGGCTTGACGAATGGGTAGGCATGGGGCCGGAGGACGAAGGTAGTTGCCGGGCGTACCTGGATCGGGATTTTCTGCGGCCCGTGGGCTTTCGCGACGACCAGATCGTGTACTTCAACGCACAGGTACCTGACCTGCCCGCCGAGTGCGAGCGCATCAACCGGGCGCTGGCGTTGCTGGATGGCCTGGATCTTATCGTGTTGGGCGTAGGAATGAACGGCCACCTGGCGCTCAACGAGCCGGGTACTTCTTTTGATGCCGCCGCGCACCTAAGTACCCTGCACGAAACTACCATCCAAACCGGACAAAAGTACTTTAAGGAGCCCACTACCCTGACCCAGGGCGTCACGCTGGGCCTGCGTACCATCCTGGAAGCTCGCCAGGCGGTACTGCTGGCCAGCGGAGCGGCCAAGGCCCCCGTGGTGCAACGGCTGCTGGCGGGTACTGTCTCCGAGGCGTTTCCGGCCAGTGTGTTGCACCTGCACCCCCACGCGCAGCTCCTGCTGGACGACGAAGCGGCGGCGTTGGTGGAGAAGTAGAGCTGTTTCAGGTACCTTTCCCCAAAGTACCTTTTGAAGGTACCTTGTTGCTACAAACTACCTCTGGTCACGTACAAAAGGTAGTTTGAGAAATGATTGAATGAGAAATGATTGAAAAAGGTAGTTGGGAGGAGTCACAGGTACCTTACAATAGAAAAATACAAAGCTTGATGGAGGTAGTTAGCAGGGATCCATTGAGCCAACACTACCCATTTTTTTAACGACGAATCAACGCTTATGCCACTGATAAAAGCGGCCGCCGGGGTGGTGAACCAAATCCCCATGGCCTGGGAAACGAATACGAAGAATATCATCGGGGCCATCGAGGAGGCGCGTCGGCAGGAGGTGTCGCTGCTGTGCCTGCCCGAGCTCTGCATTACGGGCTACGGCTGCGAAGACTACTTCTTTGCCCACGACCTGCACGAGCAAGCCCTGCGCTGCCTGCACGAAATCGTGGAGTACACTTCCGACATTGTTGTAACCGTGGGCCTGCCGATCCGGCAGCACAACCGCCTCTACAACACGGCCTGTGTCATAGCCAACAAGCGCATCTTGGGTTTTTATGCCAAACAAAACCTGGCCAACAACGGCATTCACTACGAGTCGCGCTGGTTTCACGCCTGGCCGCCGGGGGTCGTGGATAGCCTGGAGATCAACCGCGTGACCTACCCCCTGGGCGATATTATCTTTGACCTGTCGGGCGTGCGGATCGCCTTCGAGATTTGTGAAGACGCCTGGATTGCCAACCGGCCCGGTCGGCGGCACTACGAGCGCGGCGTGGATATTTTGCTCAATCCCAGCGCCAGCCACTTTGCTTTCCATAAATTCATGACCCGCGAGCGCTTCGTGATCGACGCCTCGCGCTCCTTTGGGTGCAGCTACATTTATACCAATTTGCTGGGCAACGAAGCCGGACGGGCCATCTACGATGGTGACGCCATGATTGCTACCAACGGCGAGCTGCTGGTGTCGAGCCCGCGCTTCAGCTACGAAGACTACCTCATCACCGCCGCCGTGATCGACACCGAACTTACGCGCCTGACGCAAATCCAGAACCTGTCGCGGCCCCCGCAGGATAAGGTCTGGCGCACGGCCGCGCCGTTTGACTTTCCGGAGGTAGTGCCGGTGCCGCCGCAGGTAGCCGAGCTGGAGGCTTTTGAACGCGGCGGTGCGCTGAAGGAGGAGGAATTTGCCCGGGCCGTGAGCCTGGCGCTTTTCGACTACCTGCGCAAAAGCCGCTCGCAGGGTTTTACGATCTCGCTTTCCGGCGGAGCCGACTCCTCGGCCTGTACCGCCCTCTGCGGCCTCATGATCCGCCTGGCCGACGAGAGTATTGGCCTGGAGCGCCTGAAGCAGAAGCTGGCGCACATTGCCAAGATTCAAGAAGCCCAAACCGAGGAAGACATTGCCAAAGAAATTATTCACAATATTTACCAAGGTACCGAGAACAGCTCGCAAGACACGCTCGACTCGGCGCGCTCACTGGCGGAGTCGATGGGTTCTACCTTTTACAATATAAACATCAACGGCCTGGTCGAGACCTACACCAGCCTCATCGAGCAGCAAATAGACCGGAAGCTCAGCTGGGAGCAAGACGATATTGCGTTGCAAAACATCCAGGCGCGGGTGCGGGCTCCCAGCGTGTGGATGCTGACCAACCTCGCCAACCACTTGCTGCTCTCTACCTCCAACCGCTCCGAGGTGGCCGTGGGCTACGCCACCATGGACGGCGACACGGCCGGGAGTATCAGTCCGCTGGCGGGTATCGACAAGCACTACCTGCGGCAGTGGCTCCGCTGGCTCGAAACGGTAGGTTGTGAGGTAAAAGGGAGACACATCAAAATAGAAGGTTTGAAAAAAGTGAACAGCCTGCAGCCCACCGCCGAGCTGCGCCCGCAGGATCAAAAACAAACCGACGAAGACGACCTGATGCCGTACGACTTCCTGGATTCACTGGAAGAAATCGCGATTCGGGATAAAAAATCGCCGCTGGACTGCTACCGCCACCTGTTGGCGCGCTACGAAGGGCGTTACGGACCCGCCGAGGTACTTATGTGGACGGAGCGGTTTTTCAAGCTCTGGAGTCGCAACCAGTGGAAGCGCGAGCGCTACGCACCTTCCTTCCACCTCGACGACCTCAACCTGGATCCCCGTACCTGGTGTCGCTTTCCGATCCTGTCGGGCGGTTTTGAGCGGGAGTTGCAGGAGCTGCGTGAGTTTGCCAGCGAGCAGCGGCGCGAGAAGCGCGTGGGGAAGATTGGGTTTTAAGGGTAGGGCAGCAGCCATTCAGTAAATGGTAGTGGGTGAATAACATATAAGAGGCTATCTTAGTACTTTATTCATAGGAGATTACTAAGTGTCCATCTGTATGCTGTTGATCTATGAAACTACCTATACACCGCTTCCTGCTTTCCTTGGTTTTGAGTCTTTTTGCTCCGCTGGCCGTGGGGCAAACGCTCTTTATCAACGAAATCATGTCTTCCAATTCTTCCACCGTCGCCGATGGTACCGGTGATTACGCCGACTGGGTCGAACTTTATAACCCCACGGCTGCCAATGTTGATATTTCGGGATACTACGTCACGGACCAGCTCAGTAATCCTACGAAGTACCAACTACCCGTAAGTGCAAGTCTGGTGGTTCCGGCGGGAGGGTACCTGCTACTTTGGGCGAGCAATGACCCCTCGCGCGGGGCGCGGCATCTGGCCTTTGCGCTGTCGGCTAGCGGGGAGGAGTTCGGGATTTTTGCACCCGATGGGATAACCCAGCTGGATGCCGTGGCGTTTCCAGCCCTGGCGGCCAATATCTCCTACGGACGCAAGCCCAGCGGATCGGCCAATTGGGTGTATTTCACCTCAGCTACCCCCGCTGCGACTAACAACAACGCCCCCAGCTTTAGCGCGTTCCTGGACCCTCCTACTTTTTCCCACGCTTCGGGCTACTACCCCGGTGCTTTTACGCTAACCCTCACAAGTAGTGATCCGGACGCCACAATCTACTATACTACGGATGGCTCCGAGCCCAACGAAAATAACCCCAGCACGACGTTTACCTACCGCAATCGTTATGTAGAAGTACAGGGACAAACACCGGGGCCAATCCTGAATGCCACTTTACAAACCCATACTTATACGGCACCCATCCCGATCATGGACCGGACGCTCAACGCCAACCGGGTTTCTAACTATTCTTCCACGTACAGCTACAATCCACCCTACTTTCCGTCGGAGCCGGTGTTTAAAGGTACCGTGGTACGGGCGAAGGTAGTAAAGCCGGGGACACTCCCAAGCTCCGTCGTAACGCGAACCTACCTGGTTACCCCCGAAGGCAATCAGCGTTTCCGGTTTCCGGTTATCTCGTTAGCCATGCCCGAAAACTACCTTTTTGGGTACCAGGAGGGGATTTATAACGCGGGCGTTACGTTCGACAACTGGCGGGCGGGTAATCCGTCCGTGTCGGTCAACGGACCGGGCTTTCCGGGTAATTTTACCCGCACGGGAGACCAATGGGAGTATCCGGCTAATATGGAGGTATTTGATACGTTATCGACGGGAGCCGCGCTGAGCCAGGTAGTGGATGTACGGATCAACGGCGGGCATACGCGCGGACTCGCCCAAAAGAGCCTTCGGCTGTACAGCAGTACCTTCTTTACCTACCCTTTTTTTCCTTCGTTGCCTTATACCAATCACAAACGGCTGATCCTGCGTAACTCGGGTAATGACTGGGGAAGTACCATGTTTAGGGATGCGGTAATTCAGGGGATGGTCAGTCACTTACGCTTCGACAGGCAGGCGTATTGTCCCAGTATATTGCTGGTCAACGGTGAATACTGGGGGATTCATAATGTCCGGGAGCGCTTCGACAAGTACTACCCCAGTGCCAAGTATGGCGTTGATCCCGATAATCTGGATATGATCGAGAATCATTACGAAGTAGATGAAGGGGATGCAGTGCACTACAACGCCATGATCAACTACCTGATCGCTAACGGTCCGTCCAACCAGGCGAACTACGAAAACGTAAAAACGCGGATGGATATGGACAACTTCATCGACTACCAGCTGGCGGAAATTTACGCCGCCAACACCGATTGGCCCGAAAACAACATCCGTTGCTGGCGGCTTCGCACGCCGCAGTACATGCCAAACGCTCCGTACGGGCACGACGGACGCTGGCGCTGGATGATGTTCGACGTAGATTATGGCTTTGGCGGCTTTAATGGCCCAACGCACAATACCCTGGCCTTTGCTACCAATAGCGATATAAATGCCCCAGCTGCCCCGGCCCGGACCTTCCTGCTACGCCGACTGCTCGAAAACGCGGAATTCAGAACTAATTTCATCAACCGCTTCGCCGACATGCTCAATACGACCTACCTGCCCAGCCGGGTCGTAGGGATGATCAACGAGTATAAACAAAACCTGGCACCCGAAATGCCCGAGCACATTGCGCGCTGGAAAGCCATCACGAATATGACTACCTGGGATAACAACGTGAACGTGATGATTAACTTTGCGGAGCAGCGGCCGGGCAACGTGCGGCAGCACATCCGGAGTAAGTTTAGCCTGGCAGCTACGCACACCCTGACCGTCGATGTATCGCACGCGCAGCGTGGCTACGTGCAGGTCAATACCATAGCGATTGTAGGTACTACACCGGGCGTGGCCGAGCAGCCGTACCCCTGGCAAGGTACCTACTTCCAGGGCGTGCCCGTGACGATCCGGGCCAAAGCTAAACCGGGCTATCGCTTTACGCATTGGCAAAGCGAAGCTACTTCCTTTAGTGATTCGGTACTGGTGGTGCATTTGACGGCTAGTGCTACCTACCAGGCTTTCTTTGAAATTGACCCCGACTACTTATACAATCCAGCGCCCTATGAACTCAGCTACGCCTGTGCCTACGAATTTTTGGCGTGGGAGTCGGCCAATCCGGCGGGTACTTTTCCCGAGTCGATGGCCTTTGTGTACATGAACCAACCCGACCCAACGTTCGGAGCTACCCTAGAAGGGTTCACGAGCGGACCCTACAACTACCTGAGCAGGAGCCGTGTCAATGGGTTGGGAGAGAACGGCGTCGCCTTTATCAATACCACCAGCAGTGATCCTACTGCCGTCAACGAAGGCTATCCGATGGGTAAAGTAGGTGGCGCGCTCCTGGCGCTTAATACGCTGGGACTTACCAAGGTGGAGGTTTC
Source organism: Rhabdobacter roseus (assembly GCF_014202275.1). GTDB lineage: Bacteria > Bacteroidota > Bacteroidia > Cytophagales > Spirosomataceae > Rhabdobacter > Rhabdobacter roseus. The sequence goes on from NZ_JACHGF010000008.1 coordinate 244,660, forward strand.
CTGGACGGGCGGTACCCTCACACCTAACGTACGCCCGCACGCCATTAGGCTGCAATACCGCGTGGGCGACTCGGGTGAATTCAGCGATGTGCTAGGAGTAGACAACCAGCCGGTAGAGTATGTGCGAAATGCCACGGCCGGTCACAGCCAGACTTTCACGTCTATTCCGCTACCTGCTCAGGCCCTGGATCAGCCCTACGTGCAGCTTTTCTGGCGCTATTACCATACGGGCACCGGTACCTCGGGGGCGCGGGATCAGCTCCGGCTCGACGATATCCGGGTGGGCGTGGGGGCTTGCGAAAGCCTGGCTTCGGGCAACTGGAACAACGTCGGACTGTGGTCGTGCGGGCGGGTACCTACCTTCTGCGACGAGGTAGTCGTTTCGCCGGGACACATCATTGAGCTAGAAAATAGCGGAATGGCTAAATCACTGCGTATAGAAGCAGACGGTGCGCTGAACATGGTAGCGAGCGGTCTGCTTCAGCTGGGTAGCCAGTAGAAAGGTACTTGGAGGAGAGCAGATTTTTAAAACGTCTTATTACACCACCGCAGGCTTAGCTGAGCACCGAGCCAGAAATAGGTACGGCGGGAGCCGCTGGGCTGGCCCACCCAGAGGGGCTCGATCCAGGGCTGCTCCGAGGCGACGAGCCCCCGGTACGGGCTACGCAGCAGATTGAAGGTAGGCCCGAGCGACAGCGCCATCCGTGAAGTTAGTTTCTTTTCCAAAGCCACCGCCAGCCGGTAGTGATGAACCCGCTCCTGCCGGAGGAAGCGGCGCTGGATGGCCAGGCGGCTGCCGGTGAGGTCGGCGTTGAGCATCCAGCTGCGGGGCCGGGGGCGGCCCAGGAGCCGGGCGGTACCCAGGCCGTAGCCCAGACTACCCAGGGGTTTGCCCGGAGCAAAGGCATTGAAGCTGAGGATAAAAATATTGTAAAAAGCCGGTACGCCGGTTTTGAAGGTGGTACTGAAATAATGCAGCTCGTCGGTAGAAATTTCGAAGCGTCGGTAGCCGTTTTTTCTGATAAAACTCAAGTACCCAAAGGGCGTCGTGGCCGACGAGTCAGCGTAGTTGATAAACCCAAGCTGGTGGCCGCTGAGTACGGTACGGGCATAATTGAGCCCGCCGGAAACCTGCCAGCCGCGGAGGTTCCGGCCTGCGGCATTGCCCGCGGAAGCGATCTGGACGCCCGTTACGTCTTCGGCCGTAATGTTGAAAGTACCCGCCGCCTGCATGCCGTTGAGGCTCCCAATGGTGATATTGCCAAAGCCCGCCAGCTGCGCCCCGTCGACATCGCGACCTACTACATTACCAAGCCCCGCCAACTGCGCGCCTCGTACGTTCCAGCGGACCATGTTGAGGCCCAAACCTACCTCCAGCGCATCGACCCCCAGCGAGTAACCCGCCACGAGATTCAGCGAAAAGGTATTGATGACGTTGCCGCTCAGCTGTTGATTGGTACCTATAAACGGAATGATGGAAGCCTGGAAAGTACGGTAAAGGGTGTCGGTGATGTTTTCGGTGTGAATGGCCTGGCGGGTAGAGGAAAAAGCGTACACGAGGCCGTCCCGTACTTTGAGCAAATGCTCCTGAAAGGTACGTGGAGCGTAGTTTTTTTGTTGCTGCGTCGTATCCGGGTACTTTTGCGGTACAGGTACTTTGGTAGCGGGCGGAGGCACGGGCGCCAAAACAACCTGGGGGTACTCCAGGGTACTTTTGGCGGAGTCGCGCCGGGCCAGGGTACGCGGGGTAGTTGGGGTGAGCGCCATCAGCGTATCGGCCGTGAGCTCGAGGGTCAACAGGGTGTTGTCGCGGCGGCTCCGTACGTCTACCGTACGGGCCAGGTACCCTTCTTTTCGGATTTCCAGTTGTAGTTGTGTCGGGGCAGTGGGCAGCCGGATCTTGTAGTAGCCGTACTGATTGCTGACGGTCGAAGCCAGGGTAGTTGGCTCGTAAACACTGGCGTTGGTGAGCGGATCACCCGTTTTGTAGTCCAGAATGTAGCCGTTGAGCAGGAAACTTTCGGGCGGGCTAGTCTCGGCCACGGCTACTTTTTTTAGGATAATGTACTTGCGTTTTTCCTTAAACGCCACGGTCCCTTTGAACAAATCGGTCAGGATGGTGCGGACGGCCTGGTTGGAGGCATTGACCGACACCCGGCTTTGTACGTCGATGGCGTCGGGACTATACGCAAAGCTGAAGCCGCCCTTCTCGCCAATTTGCCGAAGTACCTCGTCGAGCCGCTCGTTGCTGACCCGCAGGCTGATCTTCTTTTCCAGCAGCGGCTGCGCCGCCGCCTCCACGACGAGCAGGCAGCTCCATACCGTCAGGCTAATTATTGGATATGAGAAAAAACGCTTCAAAGTAGGCAGATCATGTATTTATAAGCTCGACTGGCAGGCGGTACCTTCCAGCCGGTAGGTGGTACCCTCCTGCTGAACGCGCAGGTCCAGGGCTTCGGCAATGACCGAAAGTACCACGTCCAGCGACTCGCGCTCGAAGCGCCACGTAAACCGGCAGTGGGCCAGCTGCGCGTTGCCCAGGCGAACGTCGGCGTGGTAGCCGTCGCGCAGGGAAGCCACGATGTCGGCCAGGGGCGTGGCCTGAAAATCAAAAACCTGCGTGCGGTAGGCGCCTATGTTGGGGTCGGCCAGGAGGGGGCGAAGTACCGTATCGGCCTCGACGGCTACGCCTTCCCCCGGTGCCAGTACGGCCTTGCGCGAGGCTTTGGCAACTTCCACGCGGCCCGTTTTTACGTCTACCCGCACGGCTTCGTCGTAGGCTTTTACGTTAAACGAAGTACCCAGTACCCGCACTTCCGTTCCGTTGGCGTCGATCACGAAGGGGTGCGTGGCGTCGGGTTGCACGTCGAAAAAAGCCTCGCCCCGCAGCGACACGGCGCGCGTATCCCCGGGCAGGCCATCGGAGTAGGTGAGGGTGGAGTGGTAGTTGAGAAATACCTTCGTGCCGTCGGGAAGTACCTTCTCAAAAGTGTTATCGTGGGTCGTGATGGTAACGAGTTGCGTGGGCTGCGTGCGGTTCAGCAACAACCAGCTAAAGCTCACCACCAGCAGCGCCACGACGGCCGCCGCCCAGTAGCCTGGTGCGAGCCGCCGGGTAGGAAGCGGTTTTTCGGAAGCCGCCGCTGGGTGCAAGGGGCGCTGAATGACCTCAGGTACCTGGGGCTTGTGCATCCGAGACCGAACGTTTTGCCAGGCAGCGTCGGTATCTACCCGGAGACGATCCGGACGCAGGCTGCCGTTGCTTTCCCAGAGTTTGCGGTAGCCCGCCAGCTCATCGGCGCGCTCGGGCGAGGCTTCCAGCCAGAGCCGCACCCGCTCGATTTCGTCGGCGGTGGCGGTATTGGCCAGGTAGCGGGCCAATAGTTCGTCGGACAGATGTAGGTTAGAAGCACTCATCCTGCGTACAGCTCAGCATAACGGATTAACAACATACAGGTACCTATCCATAGCAACGACGGCAGGTAGTCGGCGAGTTCGCTGCGGAGCACGCGCAGCGCTTTCCCGATCTGGTTCTCGACGGTCTTGACCGAAATCCGCAGCCGGTCGGCGATTTCCTGGTACTTCAGTTCCTCAAACCGACTCATCCGGAACACCAGCTGGCACTGCTCCGGCAGGCGGCTCACGGCCTGCTCGATCCGCTCCTCCAGCTCGTAGCCATTGAGGGCGTCGGCTACGGGCTCGTAGCCGACGGGCTGGTAGTAGACGGTGTATTCGCGGTGGGCTTCCCGTACTTTATAGTGCTTCAGGCGGTTGAGGCAATGGTTATGCACGGCCCGGTAGAGATAGGCTTTCAGCGAGAGCGTGATCTCCAGCTCTTCGCGCTTTTCCCACAGGTTCAGAAACACCGTTTGCACCATCTCTTCGGCGTCGTCCTGGTCTTTCAGGAGCGAATGCGCGTAGTGACACAGACGCTCGTAGTAGGTACGAAACATCTGCTCGAAGGAAGGCTCGTGGCCTTGCCGGATGGCGCTTACGATTTCTGTATCGCTTAGAGACACGCGGTGCGGGAGTTTTTTTGCCCACAAAAATACAGAATCTCTTTCGTTAACAGCTTCGCGAATTGTAGGAACGGTCGCTACCACGTTTGAATTTCATTTCTTCCTTGACAACCCGGCCACCAAGTACCCCTACGCCCAGAAAAAAAATAAGGGGACGTAGGGGGGAAGCTTTTCCGGGTTGTCAAGAAGGAAAGGGGCGAGCCACGATCCCGCCCCGAGTAGTATTTTTTAATTCTAACCAGTACCAGATCATCTATTAGCCATGAAAAAAATTCATCCCATCGTCGTACTTCGTCTTTTTGTTGTGGGTTTGCTACTGAGCATGCAGTCGTGTATTTACATCAATTCCGGCGACAACGCCATTCCGCCCCGGGGTGTAAGTACCCGCGATTTTAACGTAACCAATTTTGACCAGCTCGAAATGGGCGACGCCTTTCGGATCCACGTGCGGCAGGGAAATACCTTTCGGCTGTCGGCTACGGGCGAGCTCAACGACCTCGACGACCTGGATGTCTTTACCGAGCGCAACGGCAACCTGGTGATCCGCTACCGCAACAGCTGGCGCAATCGCCGCCAACGCATGGACATCGACGTAACGTTGCCCGCGCTGCGGGGCGTAAATTTCTCGGGGGCCACGGAGTCAACGATAGAGGGCTTCGAAAACGCACGGGTACTTGACGTCCGCCTGTCGGGGGCTTCCAAGGCCAGCTTCACGGGCTCGGCCGAGCAGCTGAACATGGATCTGTCGGGGGCGTCGGAACTGACGCTGCGGGGCGACGGCAAGTACCTCGATGGCAATCTGACGGGCGCTTCCCAGCTCCTGGGCTTTGATTACCGGGTGGAGGAGTCGGATTTGGGGCTTTCCGGCGCGAGCCGGGCGCGGGTGTGGGTGACGCGCTTCCTGAAAGTAGACGCCAGCGGAGCCAGCAACGTACGCTACAAAGGTAGCCCGTCCATCGAGCAGCGGCTGTCGGGCGGAAGCAGCATCTCGCGGGATTAGTTCTTTGCAATAATTCAACCAGTAGGGCCAGGCAAGTGTCTGGCCCTACTGTTAATGGAAAGTGAAACATTCAAAAAAATACCTGCATGAAAAAAATACTACTTCTGCTGCTGGTAGGTCAGATTAGCTTTTGCAGGGCGAACGGGGCACCCAGTAACGAAAAGCTGCGGATCGCGATGAATAAAAACGTCGAACTACTGGGCCTAGGGTACTTTATTGGCTTTGAAGGAGTCGATATCGAAACCAAGACGGTTGAGATAAACGGCCAGCAAGTACCTAAGAAAGAGCGGCACGCCTACGGCTACTACCTCTACCAAAAGTACAAGTCGTTTGCGTCGAGCAAAAACCTGGAGAAATCCTTTACCGTAGCGGACCATCTGTGGTTAGACTACCTGATTAACCTACTGCTGCAAGTAGAGGATTTCCCCAATGCCCGACTGACTGATTCGATTGAAGAGCGGTACTTTATTAACTTTTCGCAGAAGAAAGACCCCCGGGAAGCGAAGGAACTGGCCGTTCTTTTTCTTGAGGGACTGAATGAATTTTATAAAGAAATTGATTTTGATAAGTACCTGGCAGAGCACCAGGTATACTATGCGCAATCCCTCGCCGAAGTAGCGAAGACGCTGCCCAAAAATGATTTTATCGGTACGATGGAGGCTTTTTATAAAACATCCTTTGCGCGCTATACGCTGGTACCTAGCCTCACCATCCCGAAAGGCATGGGGTTTGGCTTGAGGTACACGTCCGGTGGCGGAACGAACGTTTTCAACGTATTTGGCGCGTTTGATCGACAGTACTTCCAGAGACCCAATGAAGTAGTAATGGGGTTTGAAAATGAGCAAAGGCTTCGAGAACTCAGCGTGCATGAATTCGGCCATTCGTTTGTAAATCCGGTGGTGGACCAACTACCCGCCGAGCTCTTTTTGAAAACCGAAAAACGATTTGAACCGCTGAAGTCGGCCATGTCCGACCAGGGCTACATAACCTGGAAAGCCTGCGTGTACGAACATTTTGTGCGGGCTGGGGAAATCATTATTTCGGAGAAGCTGGGCGATGACGAAGGCGCTAAAACCTTACAGGCTTACTACGAAAACGGCCGGAAATTCCGCTACCTACCTGTCCTTCTGGTAGAGCTAAGAAAGTTTGACGAAGGGACGCATAAAACCTACTACGAAGCGGTGGTACAAGCGATGGAAGCGTTGGCCAAAAACTAACCCTAGGTCTGTGTCCCCACAGACCTATTCAGCAGGGCAGGTCTGTGGGGACACAGACCTAGGGTTTCCAGTTGCTGAAGATAGTGGTTCGCCGTACCTTCGCCCCCGGAAAAGTACCTGCTTAACAATGAAATTACTACACCGTACCGACTACCTTTTCGTGGGGTTGGGGGTACTTTTGGTCTATGGCCTGGGGCTTTTTCTGCCCATTCTGGATTCCGACCCGGCTTTTAACGCTCTAGTGGCATTGCGGATGCACCAAACCGGCAACTACGTAGAGCTCTACGACCATTTTATGCCCTACCTCGACAAGCCCCACCTTACCTTCTGGCTGGCGGCGGCTTCCTATAAGCTTTTTGGTGTGTCGGCCTGGGCCTACCGGCTGCCTTCGGTGCTGGTGGCGCTGCTGGGGATTTACGCCACCTACCGCCTGGGCAAAGCGGCCTATAACCGCGAGACGGGCCTGCTGGCGGCGGTGATCCTGGCCACGACGCAGGCTTTTATGCTGGGCAACCACGACGTCCGGATGGACGCCCTGCTGACGGGACTGGTGGCGCTGGCGGCCTGGCAATTCTACGAGTACCTACAGCAAGGTACCTGGCGCTCTATTCTCCTGGGCGGCTTTTTGGCGGGCCTGGCCTTCGATACCAAGGGCATGGTGGGCGTCGGCGTGGTGGGTGTGGCGTTGCTGATCGAGGTACTTCACCGCCGGGCCTGGGAGCGGCTGTGGAGCGTCAAGGTACTTGGGGGGCTAGCGGCGTTTGCGGTGGCGATCCTGCCGGTACTTTGGTGTTTTTACCTGCAATTTGACCTTCATCCCGAGCAGGTCATTGCCGGGCGTAGGGAGGTGTCGGGCGTGTGGTTTATGCTGTGGGAGCAAAACTTCGAGCGGATGTCGGGCGGGCGCTTCGGCAAGGCCGGGGCCGGTGATCCGTTCTTTTTCTTCCATACGCTGCTGTGGGCGGCGCTGCCGTGGTCGTTGCTGCTGTACGCGTCCTGGGCCACGCGCGTGTACCGCGTTCGTCAGGTACCCCTGCCGGAGTGGTTTACGGGTGGCGGCGCGTTGGCCTGTCTGGTACTTTTTTCGTTGTCGTCCTTCAAACTACCCCATTACCTCAACGTCCTTTTTCCGCTCATGGCCGTGTGGCTGGCGGGTTGGTTGGTGGGTACCTGGGAGCGGCCACATCCCGCGCAGCTTCGGTTTGTGACGGTGACGCAGTGGATCATCACGGTGCTGATGCTAGGGGTAGCTTACGGGCTGGTTTTTTGGGTATTTGGCAGCCAGCTACCCGCCTGGCTGGGAGGTACTTTTGTAGTGTTGGGCCTGCTGCTTTTCCGCCTGATTTTTTTGGTCAAAGTACCCCTGCGGCGGGCGTTGCTGTTCTCGGCTTGGGGTACTTTACTGGTCAATCTGATGCTGAATGGGCACGTGTACCCCGCCCTGGATACCTACCAGGGGGGGCGGCAGTTAGCCCGGCTGGTGGAGAAACATCAGGTACCGATGGATCACCTGTACTTTACCGCTCCTTCGCCGGTTTATTATAATCTGGAGCTGGACGCCGGGACCCTTCTTCCTCCGCTAGATAGGGAGGAGGTTGTAGAGGAACTTTACAAGAAAAAAACGATTTGGGTTATTACTCCCGCGGAATATACGCCCGCCTACGTTCCGCAAGGAGCACGCGTAAAAAGTCAGCATTGTATCGACGACTACCACGTGACGCGCCTCACCGGTAAATTCCTGAACCCCGCCACGCGCTCAAGTACCCTGGAGCAGCACTGCCTGCTGGAGTTGGAGCGGCTTTAGGTACCTTACTTGATCATGCCATAACGCGCCTTGGCTCGCCCAAGTACCTGTATGCGGAACCGTTGGTCTTCCTGCACAGCTGGGTTGATACTTTGGTTTTGAAATGCTATTTTTGAAAAAAGAATTTATAGTTGTTATGTTAACCATACACCCACAATATATTAAGGATGCTAATGGTAATAATTCATTGGTAGTTCTTTCTGTGCAGGAGTTTGAATCACTCATGGAAGAATTGGAGGAGCTGGAAGATGTGCGCCTTTATGATGAAGCCAAAAAGGAAGATACTGGTGAGCGCATTCTGTTTTCTGAGTATGTAAGCAGAAGAAAAACAAGGAATGCCTAGGTATATCATTACTTTATCCAAAAAGGCGGAAAAGCAACTTGATAAGCTCCCTGGTCATATTGTAGCCCCCATTATAGAAGCTATTTCAAGCTTAGAAGAAAATCCTAGGCCACATTATCTACGAAATTTTTGATAATGAGTTAATTGTTGACGTTGTCGCTGTTGGGCACCGGAAAGATATTTATGAGTAGAATGGTTTCATCAGTGTATTCTAAGAGCTTGCTTGCGCCTTCCCAATAAATCCGGGAAAAAGTATTTTCCTCAAAAAACTACAATTCTAGTAGCCCTGGGCTAAAGCCCAGAGGTAGTCAAACTTCCTTCTTACTTAATGATCCCATAACGGGCCTTGGCTTGCTGCCGCGACATGCCGTCAAAGTGCCACCACTCGGTGGGGTTGACGGCAAAGCCCGCGCGTGTCATGGCCCGGCGAAGTACCTGGCGGTTGGCTATCTGCTGGGCCGTGAGCTTGCCCTGCCGGAGCATTTCTTGCTCGGAGCGCGGGTAGGCCAGCGGACCGAAGTAGTCGTACTTGGTGCCCATGTCGAGCGGTTGGCCGCGCTCGTCGGCCACGGTGAGGTCTACGGCGCAGCCGAAATTATGGATGGAGCCCACCTTGGGGTCGGCTACGTATTGAGGTTTGGAGCGGGTCGGGATCTTGAGGTCGTCGAGGGCGTCCCAGAGAATATACTGCACGGAGTTGGGCCGGGCGGCGTCGTACACCAGCAGGCGGTAGCCGGGGGTACTTTCGCGCAAGTACTGGCTGGCGCGGGCCAGCTTACGGGCCATGTCGGGCTGGAGGTAGGCGCGGGTCAGGTCGCCGTAGACATCTTTCCCCACAAAATTGTCGGTAGTGGAGTACTTGAGCTCCACCAGAATGGTACTGTCAACATCCTGGATATTCACCAGTCCCTGCTGGATCATCTGCCGCTCCAGCTCGGGCAAGGTACCTTGCGGCGGTGCGGCGGGTACTTCCAGCCGGGCCGTGGCGGTGCGTTTCGACGGGGTAGTTGGGGGAGGCTTGGGGGTACTTGAGCCGGAGGACGACTGCCCCTGACAGCCCGACAGACAGGTACTTGTCAGGAACAAAACCAGCACAGAAAGCAAACGGAGGGAAAACATAAACGAGCGAATTTTTAGCAAGTTTACGTAATTTGCCCCTAAATGTTTTAAACCAGCCAAGTACCTTGCCAAGAATGCTGGAATAATAGTTTACTACAAACCTATTTATATACCTGATACAAAACGCTATGACCATGAAAAACTTAAGAATTACGGGCCTTTTGGTACTTATTGTGGCCGCCGTGGCGGTAAGCTGCAAAGATGACGAAGGTACTCCCTCGCCGCCCTCACCCTACGTGGGCGTGTGGCGGGGCGTAACCACCGTGGGGGACTCGCTGCGGTTTACGATCAGTAACGTAGCCGGAGAGGCGCGCCTCACGGCTTATAGTGTCAATATTCGCTATAATTTTGGAGGAAGTACCCTGACCACCAACCAGTCGGGAACTAATTCTGAGGGCTACGCCACCATCCGGGACGAGAAGCTTAATTTTCGGGTAGAGCCCGTGGACGTGGAGGCCACCTTCCGGAGCGCTACCGAGCTGGAAGGTACCTACAGCGGAGAACTGCTGGGGCCGGGCAGCGCCAATCCCGAACGCATCGAGGGTACCTTTACGGCAACGAAAGATTAGGTACCTTAACTAGCCTCAGTACCCCTATAGAAAGAGCCGCCGCAGATCGTGACGATCCGCGGCGGCTCTTTTTAGTATTGCAAATCAAGACTACTGCTTCTGTCCCTTGACGTAGGTACTTAGCCAGTTGTCCATTTCCCAAAGCATGTGCAAGAGCGACTCCTGAGAGGTGTAGCCGTGGCTCTCGTAGGGCAGCAGCACCAGCCGGGTGGTAGCACCCATGCCTTTGAGCGCGCTGTAGTACCGCTCGCTCTGGATGGGGAAAGTACCCGTGTTGTTGTCGGCTTCGCCGTGGATGAGCAGCAGCGGGGTTTTCATTTTATCGGCGTTCATGAAGGGCGACATGGTGTTATACACCGGGGCCGCCTGCCAGTAGGTACGCTGCTCGTTCTGGAAGCCGAAAGGTGTAAGCGTACGGTTGTAGGCACCGCTCCGGGCTATGCCCGCCTTGAACAACGTGCTGTGCGTAAGTAGGTTGGCAGTCATGAAGGCACCGTACGAGTGCCCGCCCACGCCCACGCGGGTGCTATCTACCACGCCCAGGCGTACGCCCTCGTCGATGGCCGCCTTGGCGCTGGCCACGAGCTGCTCCACGTAGGTGTCGTTGGGCTCGTTGGTACCTTCGCCCACGATGGGAATGGCGGCGTTGTCCAGAATGGCGTAGCCGCGCGTCACGAAGGCCGCCGCACCCCAGTAGCTAATGCGGTTGAAGCGGTAGGGCGAGCCCGCTACCTGTCCGGCGGCGTCTTTGTCTTTGAACTCACGCGGGTAGGCCCACAGGAAGGTTGGCAGCGGGCCGTCTTCTTTCTTGTAACCCACGGGCAGGTACAGCGTAGCGGTGAGCTCCACGCCGTCGTTGCGCTGGTAGCGAAGTACCTGCTTCTGCACGTCTTTGAGCTGCGGATAGGGGTGCGCAAAGGTCGTTACCTGCTTCAGCGGGTTTTCTTTCTTTTTGGGTTTCAGGTTCCGAATGAAGTAGTTGGGATTTTCCTCGGGCGTTTCGCGGGTAGTCAGGATCAGCATTTTTTCTTTGTCCAAAATCGCCACCGGCTGCTCGTAGTAAGGAGCCTCGGAGCGCCACAGCCGCTTGGTAGTTTTAGTATTCAAATCCAGGAGGTCTACGAAGGGACGGTCGCCTTCGGGGGACGCCCCCTCACCGGTGAGGAAAATCTCACGCTTGGCGGTGAGGTCGAGCACGTACTGGCCGTAGGCGTTTTTGGTGAGCTCGGGTGAGCCGGGATTGTTGTAGCCGTCTTCCGAAGAACGGTCGAAAAGTACCGTAGGACTAGCCGGGTTGGCGGGGTTTACGAGCTTGGTGACGACCCGGCGGCTGGCCCACCAGCGCTCGCTGAAGAGCGCCGTTTGGTCGTTGCCCCAGTACACGCCGCCGAAGCGCAGTTCGGTTGCAAAAAGCTGCTTGGGTTCTTCGCTGAAGGGAGCCGCCTGCGCGTACACCACATCCCGAATCGCCACTTTCTTTTTGGCATCGCCACCGTCTTTGGCTTCTACCCAGTAGAGGGTAGCAGGGGCGTCGGCGCGCCAGTCGTAGCCGCGGTTTCCGGCGGGCACGGCGTCACGGCCCCAGGGTACGTTTTCAACCAGGGGCTTATCCTGGAAGGTTTTCACCAAAGTACCCCCCATGGCGTACACGTCGGTTTTGGTGGGGAAATAGTAGGCCGGTACCAGGTACGAAAAAGGCCGGTGCAGCATCTCCACGAGCACGTACTTGCCGTCCGGTGAGGGCGAGGCCGTCCGGACGATGCCCGGCTGGCCGATGGCCTGCGTGCGGCCGTCCAGCCCTACCTGGGTGATCTGCGACGTGAAGTAGTAGTCAAAGGCGGTCTCGTCCGTGGGGTTTTTGAGCAAATCCTGGTAGGTAGGGGCCATGCCCGCCTTGCCTAGGTTTTGTTGTACGGTGGGCCCGATGGGCGTGCGACTGGGCTGCGGAGCCGCGCCCCGGTTGGCCGGAATGAGCCGCGCCACGAGCGACTGGCTGTCAGACACCCACTCGAAGGGTGTACCAAAGGTGGCGTTAAGGGCCGTGTTAGTAACCTTGCGGGCCGTGGCGGTGGCTACGTCGAGTACGTAGAGCTCCAGGTGGTCGTCGGTGGTGTGCGTGAAGGCCACCTTTTGGTCGTCCGGCGACCAGCGCATGTACGAGAGCTGCGGCTTTGCGGGCAGGCCCTGAATGCTTTTTTCTTCGCCCGTTTTGAGGTTTTTCAACGAAAGCCCCACGGCGTAGCTGGCGCGGCTGGGGCCGTTGGTGGCGGGGTTGATGCGCATGCCACCCAGGCGAAGCTCGGGTTGCGAAAGCTCCGCGATGGTGGGCTGGGCCGAGCGCTCCATCAGGAGCATCCATTGGCCTTGGCCATCGACACTCACGGAAGGGGTAGGTGGAGCGTTGACGAGGGCGGCCAGCTCGGGCGGTGGGGTTTGGTACGTCATGGCGTCTTGGGCCTGGGTAGTAGCCAGCAGGCTAAGCCATGCGGTCGTAAAGTAGAGGATACGACGTTTCATGTAGGTTTTCGATTAGTATATAAACGGTTGCTAAAACAAATGTCTAAGGTAGGGCTATTTTCCAATAGAAGTATCCTTTTTTTACCTAAATACAGAATAAAAAGTACCTTTTCTTGCCTAAATACAAAAAAGTACCCGGCGACCAGGCCGGGTACTTTCTAACAAACAGAGCAGTAATCAATTATTTTTTATTTTCTTCCGGAGTCCAATCTACGCGGAATTTCCCGTTCACTACCTCCATCGAATCCGTTTCTTTAGACTTGCGGGTATTGTCGTGGTCGTGCGGGTCGCCGGTGGTGAGCATGCCGCCCCCGGCCGAGGTAAGTACCTTGCGCTCGAGGTTGGCACGCAGGCCGGAGCCACTCAGGGTAGCCAGGGCGCGCTTTTCGTAGTAGGTACCCGTCATTTTGGCCTCAAAGGTACCTTCAATGAAGGTGTCGGTCACGGACGTGATCGTGATGGTACCGCTCAGGGATTCGCCATCGTGAAACGCGTGGCCCAGTTTCTGGGTTTCGCTGGTGTAGTCTACCAGGGCAAAGGGCGTGGGTTTGCTATTTTTGCGGTAGGCGTCTTCGAGGCCCTTGGCGCTCACCACGGGGTAAGTACCCGGCTTGAGGTCGTCGTCGAAGTAGTACAGCCGAATCCAGAGCGACTCGTCAGGATTGACTTTGAAGCCCGCCAGCGCCAGGTACCTGAAGCGGTTGACCGGGATCTTCATGCGCTTGGCCTCGGCGGTCCATTCTGCCCCGTTAAGGGTACCCTGGATGTAGTTTTTGGACGTTTGGGCGTAGCTGGTGGCCAAAGTACCCAGTAAAAAGGTAAGAAAAAATAGTTTTTTCATGGCATTTGTTGCGGGTTAATAGGGAATGGTTCATGGGCACTGAGGTACCTGCGGGCAGGTACCTCAGTGCGCTCCCAAAAGTAGGTACCTTGGGCCGGGCTATCAAGCACTACTTAGTAACTGCACACTATGACCCAAAAACCAGAAAGGCAGACTGAGTCCGTAGCGATTAGCCTGCCTTTGGCAAAAGGAGCGGGTACCTTAGTACCTCCGTATTTTTAGTTTTGACATCCCGGCCTCGTAGCGGATGGTGATTTTTTTGGTGGCCTGGTCGAAGCCCGGCGTTTGGTACCGGCCGTCGCCCATGCTTTTGAGGTCGTCGAGGTTGGTCACGTTCAGGGCACCGTCTACCCGTACCTCACAGCCTACCGACGTGGGTACTTCAATGCTGACCGAGGCCACGCCCGACTCGATCTTCACGTCGGTGGCGTCGGCGAGGCCGCCGAAGCGCAGGTCTACGTCGGCCACGCCGGTACTTACTTTGAGCGATTTGATTTGGTGTTTGCTAAAATCAAAATCCGCTTTTCCGGCCCCGATGGCCAGGTCTACGTTCCAACGAGGCTTCTCGTTGAGGCTCATGTTCACTTCGTTTTTCAGGTTACCGTCCTTGATCTCCACCTTGTTTTCTTCCATTTTGAAATCAATGGCCGCCGAATTTTCCAACTTGTTGTTTCGGATATTGGAAATAAAGCCGCCCAACGACGAGCGCGTTTTGGCTTCAAAAAGCTTGTCGGTGGTACCTTTGAGCTTGAAGCTACCGGCCCCGCCTTCAAAATTCAGGCTTGCTTCCGCCAGTTCACCTTCCATTTCGTACTCATAGTGGTTGTTTTGTAAGGTACCTCCCCGCTTACTTCGGCGCTTGCTGCTGCGGCTGTCGTCATCGTCGTCGTTGTGATAGTAGCGGTCGTCGTCGTTGCCGTCCCACTTGAAGTTCCAGTCGTTGCGGTGCCGATCGAAGGCGCGGTCGGTGCGGTGCGTGATGGCCCCCAGCACGGCCAGCGCGATGAGGATACCCGCCACGCCTCCGCCTACTCCGCCGCGGCGGGAGCCCGAAAGCAGCAGGCTGAAACCGGCCAGAATGAGCAGTACGGGCCAGAAGCGAAAGAATTCGTACCAATCGATATCCAGCAAGCCCATGTTGCGAAGGAGCCAAAATACCCCGAAGAGTACGAGCAGGCCGCCCCAGAAAATTCCGTTTGAGCGTTTCATGTTTGTGTTAGGTTAAAAGTTAGCGTTTGGGTTGCGGTCAGAGCCGATCTGCTGGCGTACGAGCAGCAGTAGCCCCGCCGTGATGAGGATAATGGGCCAGAAGTACCGTCCGAAGTCGAAGTCGGTCAGTTCCTGGATCAGGAAAAAGGAGCCGATCAGGATGAGCATCACGCCCCAGAATACATTGCGAAAGTTCATGGCTTGGCTAGTTTAAGGGTTTTTAGATATAAAATAGGTACCGGTAAGGTACTTGTCGGGAGGTTAGTTGACGCGGTAAGTACCTTCGTCGTCCGGGCCGCGGTCCTTGTCGTCCGGGCTTTCGGGATCAACGGGCCAGGTAGGGCCGGAGCTGGGCGCATCGGCCGGAGGCGTGGGCATCGGATCGGGGTCCAGCGGCGCGAAAGGATCTACCGGCGGGGGCGTCACGATGGGCTCGCTCTGCTCTTTGTCGCGCTGCCGCAGGATCAGGAAGGCTCCCAACACAATGAGCGCCACCGGCCAGAAGTAGTGCCGCAGCTGGTACCAGATGGGCAGCTCGTCCACCAGCATGATGATCCCCACCAGCACCAGCGCTCCGCCGAGTATTTTTACGGTACGGCCCGAGTGAGGGTCACTGGGGTTCATACTAAAGGGGTGGCTCCGGTAGGTATCCCGCGGCTCGGTGTAGGTACCTGATGGCGTATAGGCGGGATCGCCGGCCGGAGGAATGGGCGCGTCGGGGCCGGGTACGGTAGGCTCTCCTTCGGGTAGCGCGGCCCACAGGATCAGGTACAGCACACCCGTCCAAAAAAAGCTGGGCGGTATGGGCAGGAACAGGAGTACTACCCACAAGACACGAACAATGGTTTTATCAATGACCAGGTAGTCGGCTATTCCGGCAGCTACCCCGCCCAGCACGGCTTCACTGGGGATTCGGCGCAATTTCTTTTCCATGGTAATTTGTTAGGTTATTGGTACTGCGATCAAGTATTTGTTATTCAAAGGTAGTTGGTTATACAAGATAGTGCAAGAAAATGGGATAATTGGTTTTCAAGGGGCTTGAATGGTTTCTGGGCGGGTTAAAGCGGGAAGAGGCGGGCCGGGGAGGTTTTACGACTAAATCCACCTTTTACACGTATAAACCCCTGTTTTATACAATCCAGTAAAATCCCCCTAGCGCTTTAACTAAAAACGGAGGACATTTGAAGTACCTTTTACATGTAGCCATTGAAATAAAGTATGACAGCCGCCGCCACTACCTCACCCTTTTCCCACTCCTCGGTACTTCCTTTGGCCGTAGCGCAGGGTATTCGGGAAGTAAAAACCTTTTTCACCGACCTCTCCCGCACGCGCCTCGGTGCTACTGTAGTACCCTACGCCACGGCCCGACCGGTAGGGATTGAGCTGGATAATAATCCAGCGGAACGGGAGCGCCCGCAGCCTCAAAGTACCCCCGCGAGCCAAGGGGCCCAGGTACTTCGGGAGGCCTTCTTTTTTACCTGCAACTACCTGACGGCCGAATGGGGCGAAGGAGTGCTGGCGGAGTTTTTAAAGGATTTTTGGGGAAGTCAGGTGTCTCCCGGCTTCACGCTGAAGGCAGCGCAGGCCTTTGTGAGGTACCTGCACGAGCAGCCCACGGAGGTGTCGCCGCTGGCCCGGGAGCTGGCCTGTTACGAATGCGCCACGCTCCAAACCTACGCCGACCACCAGACCCGGCGCATCGAGCTCCGCTACGATCTCAGCTCGATCTTGCTGGCGCTGCGCTTTGGACTGGCTCCGGCCGCTACGCCGCCGGGCAAGCACGGCTTCACGCTTACCTTCGACACCCTCCTGGAAAAAGAGCGCCTGGCACGGCTGTCGGTGGCGTAGCATATGGGGCAGAGGGTTCGGGGCAAGGGGCGTTGGGGTTAAAATGCCTCTATCCCCGGCCCTTTCTCCGCCGGAGAAAGGGTGCCTGGTGAGGTACTTTTGGGAAAGTACCCTTTGGGTCCCATGCCCCGAACCTACTCTTCTTCCAGCGCTTCCAGGATGTCCATCAAGGTACCGAAGTCTTTGTAGCCAGGCCGGATTTCGGCGCTACCGCGCAGGGCCAGGCCGCTGGCGGGTACCTGCTGGCGCAGCGATTCTACCGTGGGTACCTCGTCCAGGCCAAAGCCTACCAGCACGGGGTAGTCGGTGGTGAGCTGGCCGAGGGAGTGTAGCCAGTCGGCGGTGAGGGGGGCGTTGTGGTCGCTTTCGAGCAGGAAGTACTCGACGTAGGCGGCGTAGCGGCTCATGAGGGCATCGAGCTCGTCGGCGGCGTACGTATCTACGTTGACGCGAAGCAGCAGCGGCAGCGCCAGTTCACTTTTCAAATACGAAAGTACGTTGGGCTCCTGTACCTGTAGCGCATCCACCGCGTAGCCCGCCAGGGTATCCAGGATGCGTTTCGGGTCGGTTTGGGTCGTTTCGGCTACCATTTGCACCCCGGCTACCCACGAGCGAATCTCTTCAAATTTATTGGCCGCTACGTAGCTGGCGTCGGCGGGGTCGATGGAAAAGCCGAGCAGCGCGACGCCCATACCGGCGCAGTAGCGGGCGTCGGAGAGGTTGGTGACGTTACTTATTTTAACGGTAGTACTTAGCATGAAGAAAACTAGTTGACGACGCAAAGCTACCAGAAACGAACGGTTTTGTGCAAGAAAACCACACAACCTTGGTGGCTCGGGGTTCGAACAGCATAGAAAGCAGTACAAGTAAAGCCGCCCTTTGCAAGGCGGCTTTACACATTAGAAGAGTAAGGTACTTTCTTATTGAGCCATCTCAAATAGTTCCACATTTTTGGTCATAGTTCTTTCCTGCCAATCACTGCCATAATTATCAAAATCA
Organism: Rhabdobacter roseus; assembly: GCF_014202275.1. Classification (GTDB taxonomy): domain Bacteria; phylum Bacteroidota; class Bacteroidia; order Cytophagales; family Spirosomataceae; genus Rhabdobacter; species Rhabdobacter roseus. Next base: position 262,145 of record NZ_JACHGF010000008.1, read on the forward strand.
CTGTTGGCGTGTTGTTTAAGCTCAGAAAGGGTGTCGTATACCCGCACGCGATCAATCATTTTGCGTTCGTTTTCGGGTAGTTTGTCAAAAAGTAGATCCAGGATAATATCCATCTTATCGTAAGGGTCTTTGGTGGCTAGGGAAGGTGCACTTACTCCTAATACGTAGGAGTGGCTTACCATTCCGCCATAGGCAGGAGCCAGCCCAATACCATCAACAAGTAAGCCTTTGTTTCTTGCTTCCAAAAACAAGTGCTTGAGTTTATTTACCAATACTGTTGTATCCATGACATGAACAAGACTACTGAATCAAGAAATTTCTTTGCTGTGTGGAGCTTACAGCCATATTCATAACGTCTCTGCTCGCTCCATCCCGATACAATCGACCAGGTTTTTGCAAAATTGACATCTTCGTTTTTTAATTTTTCTAAATTCTGGTGCAGTCCCGACAAGATGATTAAATCAGGTAGTTCATGAATTTGGAAGGTTTTTGCCACTTTTCCCGGTGCTTGGCCATCAAACATTTCAATGTTCAGGCGTTTGCAAATCACTGCTTTCAGACCAAGCTCTATCGCGTAGCCAGACAGATAGTATGCGCCGCTGAAAAAGGTATTCACATAAAGAAGTTGTGCTTCGTCAAGACGCTCTTGCGCCATTAACTTCAATTCTTCCGCCTTTGCCAATTAACAAATGAAATAGTTTCAAACATTGGGCAAAGGTAGTACTTTCTACCCTTTTTTCTCGCTCGCCACTTTCAACAGCTCGAGCCACCGAAGCATGCCTTTCTCCAGGCTTCGGTTAAAGGAATGCTTAAAAAGCCTTACCAGTAGTCCTTCCATGCTTTCCTCGACAAGTACCTTCGTTTGTCCATCAACCTCCGTGAGGGTCCAGTTATGGATGGCCTTGGTACCCAGTGCTTTGCCGGTCCAGCCAAAGTACCTGTGCGGCGTTACGGTGTGCAAGGTAGAATGAATGCGGGTGCCACCGGTTTTCCAATCGAAGGTACTTTCGGGCCGGAGCGGGCCGTTCAGCCGGGAGTTAGCGATGTCCGTTTGCCAGGAGGCCCATTGGTCGATGCCGGTCAGGACGGCCCATACTTTTTCGGGGCGGGCGTCGATCAGGATTTCTTTGGTGCAGCGTACGGGTGCCTGCGCATGGATGTTTTTCAGGGGTACTTGTGGCGCTTCGGAGGGGTTCGGACTGGTCGGTTGAGCTTGCATGGGCTTGTTGTTTAGTAAGTACCTCACAAAGGTCGGCTTCCCAGCCACGCCTGCTCTTGATGTAAATCAAGAAGTTAGTCCAGCACTTTTTTTCGCAAACGACTCAGCGTTTCGGGCGTCATGCCGAGCAGGGAAGCCAGGTACTGGAGCGGTACCTGGTTGAAAAGCTCCTTGTTGAAGCCGAGCAGGTACCGGTACCTTTCTTCGGCGTTCATCGAAAGGTGCATCACGATCCGGTCTTCAAGTACCGTAAAGCAGCGGGCGATGAAGAGCTTTTCCAGCTGCGGCCAGCGCGCTACTTCGCGACCGATTTGCTGGTACTTTGCCTGGTCGATTACAAAAAGCTCACAGTCCGTCAGGGCCTGGAGGTTCCAGCGGGCGGGCTGGTGAAAGAAAAAGCTGGCCAGGTCTACCAGAAAGTACCCCTGCGTCGAAATCCACTTCGTGATCTCCCGGTCGTCCAATACCACGTACTCCCGCACGATGCCCGACTGCACAAAAGCCAGGCGGTCGGACCGACGGCCAGTTCTGAGGTAGTAGTCGCCTTTTTTTAGCCGGACCGGTTGAAAGTACCCACTGATTTTTGCCACCTCCTCCTGCCCGACGCCAAAGTAGGTATGAATGTATTTTTCGAGTTCGGTCATAGCTGGGGCCGATTTTGGTAAAAAGGTATATAAAGTTCAGTCTATTTCCTTGCTACTGGTTGAAAATCAACTAGCGATAGGGTAGGTGCTGGTAGTCAGCGGGTGACTCCTCACGAGCAAAATAGCTAATTGCAATATTGTTGCAAAATAGGAAGTAGTCTTCTTGGATTTAGGAATACTTTTCTATATTTGCAACATTGTTGCAAATTAAAAAGACCTTCCGTTCCTACATAATGCCTCTCAAAACTACCTCTCTTCTATGAAAAAACTACCCGTTACGGTACTTAGCGGCTTTCTGGGCGCCGGAAAAACCACGCTACTCAACCACGTGCTGCACAACAAACAGGGCCTGAAAGTGGCTGTGATTGTCAATGACATGAGCGAAGTCAACGTGGATGCTCAGCTCATCAACGGCCAAAATACCCTGTCGCGCACGGAGGAACGACTCGTCGAGCTGAGTAACGGCTGTATTTGCTGCACCCTGCGCGAAGATTTGATGCTGGAGGTGGAAAAACTGGCCCACGAAAACCGTTTTGACTACCTGCTCATCGAATCGACGGGTATTTCTGAGCCCTTGCCAGTAGCCCAGACGTTCTCCTTTGTGGATGAAGAAAAAGGAATTGATCTGTCGCGATTTGCCCGGCTGGATACGATGGTTACGGTGGTGGATGCCTTTAATTTTCCGAAAGATTTTGGCTCCGTAGACAATGTCTACCAGCGCGAGCTGAACGATGACCCCAGCGACAGGCGCACGATCGTGAACCTGCTGACGGACCAGATTGAGTTTGCCGACGTGTTGATTCTTAACAAAACCGATCTGTTGTCGGCTTACCACGTGGGGGAGCTGAAAGCGATTCTGCGTAAGCTTAACCCGAAGGCCCAGCTGATCGAGAGCCAGTTTAGCCGGGTCGATCCAGGGCAGATCTTGAACACGCATCGGTTCGATTTTGAAGAAGCTTCGCAGTCGGCCGGTTGGATTCAAGAACTGCAAAACTACCAGTCGGGCCAGGGCCATACCCCCGAAACGGAGGAGTACGGCATCTCATCGTTTGTCTTTCGCGATCCGCGGCCGTTTCATCCGGAACGTTTTTGGGAATACTTAAGTGAAAATTTTCCGGCGGGAATCATCCGCAGCAAGGGCTTGTTCTGGTTGGCTTCCCGTCCCGACGAGGCACTTAATTTCAGCCAGGCTGGGGGTAGTTTGCGGGCCGAGGCGGCGGGGGTCTGGTGGGCCTCCATGCCCCTTGCCAAACGCAGGCAGCACGGGGCGTTTCTGGAAAACCAAAAACAAATTGAATCCCGCTGGCACCCCCGCTTCGGCGACCGTCAAAATGAATTGGTCATCATTGGGCAAGACCTAGAGCCCGCACACATTACGGCGGAGCTCAAGGCGTGTCTTTGTACGGAGCAAGAGCTTGGGTACTTGGAAGGAGGGGGGCGCTTTGCCGATCCGTTTCCGGTTTGGGAATAAGAGCCGTAAAGGAGCCAAGGGCAGGAAAGGTACCTTTAAAAAGTACGATTTAGTACCAATGAAATGACGGTTTATCATGCGATTTGAGAAAGCACGGCTATTGGCCCGCCACCTTTGGCATACGATCTTCAGAAGCCGGACGGTCTTTGGACTGTTCCTGCTGGTCGGGTTTGTGGCCGTGTACACCGCCTGGGTAGAATGGGCCACGTTCCGGCAGCAGCGGACAATCCAGCGGCACTACCAGCAGGAGGCGCGTCGCGACTGGCTGAACAACCCCGACAAGCACCCCCACCGCATGGCCCACTACGGGCACTATGCCTTTCGACCCCGCTCGCCCCTTAGTTTGTTCGATACGGGAATGGACCGGTTTCTGGGTAATGCCGTTTACCTCGAAGCACACAAGCAAAACACCGTCAATTTTTCCGAAGCGGGCTTTTCGACCGGGCTGTTGCGGTTTGGCGACATAAGCTTAGCCATGTTGCTACAGGTACTTCTCCCGCTGCTGATTTTCTTTTTGGGAGCAGGGAGTGTAGCGGCTGATCGCGAAAACGGTACGCTTAAGCTTCTGCTCAGCCAGGGGATAAGTGGGCTTGATGTGCTGGTGGGCAAAAGCCTGGGTCTGTTTGCGGTGAGCTTGATGCTCTTCGGGCCGTTGCTGCTGCTGGCGGCGGGTCTTTGGCTGGCTGCTCTGCCTGGCGTACCTACGGGCGACGAAGCCCTTCGCTTTGGATTACTGATACTTTTTTACGGACTGTACCTGGTTCTGTTTTGTGTGGTGACGGTCCTGGTATCGGCCAGCAGTCGTACCACTAAAATTGCGCTGGTATCGCTGATCGGTATCTGGCTGATGAGCACCATTGTGCTGCCGCGCGCGTCGCAGGCGCTAGGTAGCTATGTATATAGGCTTCCTTCGAAGACCCAATTTCAGACCGCCATTCAGGCCGACATTAGCCAGGAAGGCGATAGCCATAATCCCGACGATCCGCACTATCGGGCTTTAAAAGATTCTTTGCTGAGAGCCTATGAGGTGGAATCCGTGGAACAGCTGCCTTTCAACTATAGTGGCTACGTAATGGCTGAAGGCGAGAAAATCAGCGCGGATATTTACAATCGTCACTACAACAACCTGCTAGACCGGTTCGAGCAACAGAATCAATTTGCGCGGGTCGTCTCGTTTCTGGACCCCTACCTGGCCCTGAAAAACCTGTCGATGGCCCTTTCAGGTACCGACTTCTCAAGGTATGTCGATTTCCAGCAACAGGCCGAAACGTACCGGTATGCCTTGGCCCAGAAAATGAACGACTTGCAGATTAGCTACGTCAGTAACAAAAAGCTTGGCCCCACCGAAAAAGCCTACTCCATTGACCGTAAATACTGGCAGGAAGTACCTGATTTTGTGTACCGACCCTCAGCGGTTTTTCCGGTACTTCGGGGCGAGTGGGTGTCGCTGGCCTCGTTTGGCGGCTGGTTGCTTCTGCTGGTTTATGGGGTACGTTGGGCCGCTAACCGATTAACCGCCATCTGATATGTGGACGCTCCTATTTCAACGTTTTATTCGATCGACGGGTGTAAAAATCGGGCTGGGATTTCTGCTGGCGGCGGGGCTGGTAAGCCTGCTGGTGGGGCGGCAGTTTCTGGACCGGCAACGGCAAAATAACCAGGAAGTGGTCGAGGCACAGCAGGTTGACCTCCAGCGGCATGTGCAGTTTCATCCCAAAGAAATAGGACTGCTGCTGTACTATGCACAGTTTGCTTTGGTCAACGAAACGCCGGCCCTGGCAGGACTAAGCATTGGGCAACGCGACGTAAATCCGGCCGTTCAACGCGTTACGATCCGCGGCCTGGAAGCCCAGAAATACGACGCTGACCTGCATAATCCCACCAATTTGCTTTTAGGAAACATTGACTTCAGCTTTGTGCTCATCTACCTGTTTCCACTGGTGATGATTGCCTTCACCTACGGTGCGGTGTCGGAGGAGCGCGAAAACGGTACCTGGCGCATCGTGGCCGTGCAGAGCCGAAACCTGCTGGGGTATATTGCCCAACTGTTTGTGGTGAGGGCAGGGGTCGTATTGGGCTTATTGCTGCTGCTGCTAGGGCTGGCGGTCGGTGTGCTGGCTATTCCGCTCGACGTCCCCTTTTTCCTTTTTGTGGGTACATCGGTACTTTACGTACTGGTTTGGTTTGGGATTTGCTTCTGGGTGGCCTCGCTGCACCTGGCGTCCAGTACCAACGCCGTGCTGCTGGTTACGGCCTGGCTGGTGCTGCTGCTCATTATTCCGGCGGGTCTGAACCAGTACGTGCTGAGCCAATATCCCATTCCGGAGGCTCTGGCCACTACGGTGAAGCAGCGCAAGGGCTACCATGAGAAATGGGACATGCCTCAGCAACCAACGGTGGAAAGGTTTTATGCGAGGTACCCTCAATTCAAGCATTTTCCCATTCCAAACACAACCTTCAGCTGGCTGTGGTACTACGCCATGCAGCAAATGGGAGACGAAGAGTCGGCCCATGAGTCGGGCGAATTAGGACAGAAACTACAACAGCGCGAGTCGATTAGCCACCGGCTTGGATGGGTAGTGCCGTCTGTACACACCCAGTTGCAACTCAACGACCTGGCCCGGTCAGGTCTGGGCAATCAGCTTCGGTTTTTGGACGAAACTACGCGCTTCCACGAGCGGCTGAGGCTTTATTTCTACCCCAAGATTTTTAGCAATCACCCCGTCAGCGATGAATGCTGGGAGCGCCATACGGTGGAAACCTATACGGAAAGGCCTCCCTTGCGGGTGGGCCACGTGCTATTGCCTCCTTTGCTGTTTGTGTTTTTGTTCGGCGGGCTGGGCTGGCTGAACTTCCGACGCAACCTGTATCGACTATAACGATCGCCTTTTTTAACACTTTTCAAACCAACTACCCATGCTGCAAGCTGTTGACTTAACCAAGCAATACCTGCCCGGCCACCCGCCTTCGCTCTCGGATTTGAATCTAACGGTACACCCAGGCGAGATCTTTTGTCTGCTGGGTCAAAACGGAGCGGGCAAAACGACGACGATCAATTTGTTTTTGGGCTTCATTAAACCTACCTCGGGGCGGGCCATGATCCACGGCCTGGACGTAGCGGAGCACCCGCTGGAAACCAAAAAGTTTCTTGCGTATCTGCCCGAGACGGTCATGCTCTACCCCAACCTGACCGGGCTCGAGAACCTCGATTTCTTCGCGTCGCTGGCGGGCTTTCGCCACCCACCCGATGAGCTGCACGCCTTACTTACGCAGGCCGGTTTACAAACCGACGCGCATGCCAAACGGCTAGGTACCTACTCGAAAGGGATGCGCCAGAAGGTAGGCATCGCCATTGCGCTGGCTAAGCAGGCGAAGGTATTGCTGCTGGATGAACCCACCAGTGGCCTCGACCCTAAAGCCGCCAACGAATTTTCGGATCTGCTGCTGGAGTTGAGTAAAGCAGGTACGGCCATTCTGATGGCGACGCATGACATTTTTCGGGCCAAGGAGGTAGGTACCCACATTGGTATCATGCGCGAAGGGCGGCTGGTCGAAACCATGCCTACCCACGAGCTGACCGCCAACGAGTTAGAAGCGATTTATCTACAAACGGTCTGATTCCCATTCGCTATGATCTACCAGCTCATTGCTCGGAAAGAGTTTACAGCTACCCTGCGCGACCGGCGGTTTGTGGTAGCGGGCCTACTAGTGCTGCTGCTTCTGCTGGTGGCCACCTGGACGGGCTTCCGGAACTACCAACTGCTGGCCGAAAAACGGGCGCAGGCAAATCAATCGGCGCGGGCGGCCTGGCTGGGCCAACCGGAGAAAAATCCGCATTCGGCGGCCCATTACGGTACCTTTGCTTTTCGGCCCAAATCGGACCTGAGTTTTCTGGATTTCGGACTGGATACGTTCACGGGTTCAAGCGTTTATCTGGAGGGGCACCGGCAGAACGACGCAAAATTCAGCGCCGCTGAAGATGCTACTCTCCTGATTCGGTTTGGAGAAATGACCGTGACCTTTGTGCTGCAACTGCTCATTCCGCTGCTGATTATTTTTCTCTGCTTTGCGGCCTTCACGCAAGAGCGGGAAGAAAAAACCCTCAACATGCTGCTTAGTCAGGGAGCGCAGGTACCTGCTGTGTTTTGGGGAAAAGTGACCGGATACGCGCTGGTCATTGGGTTGGTGGTGGTGCCTGCGCTCGTGATGGCCGCCACGCTGCTGTTCGCCCAAACGGGTTTTCAGGCCACCCCCGACACGCTGCTCCGGCTGCTCTTGCTCGCCGTTCTCTACGCGCTGTACTTTGGACTCTTTATAGTAGGTAGCGTGTTCGTATCGGCCCGGAGCCGCAGTTCGCGGGCAAGCTTGCTGACGTTATTAAGTACCTGGATTCTGGCGTGTATTGTTCTGCCCAAGGCAGCGGCCAATCTGGGCGAGAGTTTGTATAAAGTACCGTCCCGGTATGCCTTTCAGAAACAGCTCGAAGAAGATATGGAGAAAGGAATCGACGGCCATGATCCGGCGAGTGCCCGTGCCAAAGAACTGGAAAAGAAGGTACTGGCGCAATACGGCGTGGATTCTGTCTCGCAACTACCCATCAATTTTGACGGCATGGTGATGCAGCAAGGGGAGGAGTATAGCAGTAAGGTGTACCAAAAGCACTTCGGGGAGCTGCAGAAGCAGTTTCAGCAGCAAAATAGCTTAGCGGCTATGACCAGCTTTATAAACCCGTACCTAGCGGTGAGAGACCTCTCGATGGGCTTGTCGGGCTCAGATTATGAGCACTTTCTGGATTTTAAGGACAAAGCCGAGGCGTATCGGTTTGCCATGGTAAAACAGCTCAATGAGGAGATGATGATCTCGTCGAAGACCGGCGATTGGGAGAAAACCGTAAGCCGCGATTTTTGGGCCAAGACTCCTGACTTTGCTTATCAACTGCCGTCGGTAGGCTGGGTTTTGAGCAAAAAATGGCTATCCCTCGCGGCCTTTTGGCTGTTTAGCGGGATGTTAATCATCAGCATTACACTTGGTTTAAAGCGCTTTGTCCCCATTAACTCCTAGGCTATGCACTCCTTTTTACTAATCCTGAAAAACGAATGGCGTATCCTAAAACGGGGCCGGGCCTTGAAAATACTGACCTTACTTGCCCTCGCATCGGGTATTTACGCACTGGTGTACGGCACAACGCTGGTCCGTCGCCAACAGGAAACCCTGGCCACCCTGCGGCAAGACGAGCACGAGCGGCTCGACTCCCTGGCCGCCTGGGCCGGGCTGGATACGACTACCGTTGATCATAAAAAAAAGTGGGCTATAGCCACCAATGCCTACTACGTCAATGTACCCAGAGGCTATCGCTACGCCCTGCATGATCCTTCGGCGCTTACGCCACTTTCGCTGGGTATGCGCGATTTGTTCCCCTACTACCAGGATGTAGAGGGACGGGCCATCTTCCGGCAGCTGTTTCAGCAGGAAATCAGTAATCCGCAGAAAATGTTAGTGGGTCATTTCGACTGGGCTTTTGTGGTGGTCTTCCTGCTGCCGCTGTTTATGATTGTCTTGTCTTACAATATGTTGTCGTCCGAGAAAGAGCTAGGTACCTTTGCCCTGCTTCGGTCACAACCCGTTACGCTACGGCAGGTGGTCCTGGCCAAGCTCTTGCTTCGGCTTGCGCTTGTGTTTGTATTTTTGGTGGGAATTACGGGGCTGGCGGCTTTCACAATGGAGCTTGGAGGGGCTCGGAATATTGGTATGCTGCTGAAGTACCTGGCGATAGCGGTAGGGTACAGCCTATTTTGGGGAGCGGTGGTTTTTGCCGTTGTATCGTTCCAGAAGACATCGGCCTTCAACGCACTCACGCTACTGGGGTGCTGGCTGGTGGTGGTCCTGGTTTTGCCGGCACTGCTGCAGCAATGGCTTTCCGTTAGCCAACCGATGGACCGAAGCCGGTTAGAGAACTTGGTGCGCGACGAATACAGCCAGCGACAAGCGGATTCAGTAGTGCTAAAACCCTACTACGCACGCCACCCCGAGCTGTACTTCCCGGCGGATACGGCCCCTCGGGAGCTGGACCTGCGGGCTTACTATGCCCGCAATGAGCAGCTGGATCTGACGCTCGCTCCCCTGGTCGAGGCCTACGAGCAAGCCATGACGGCCCGCGAAGCCACGGTGTCGCGGATGGTTTGGCTACTTCCCGCCGTAAACGCCCTGGATTTATTCAACGGCCTGGCGGGTACGTCCGCGGCAAACCATCGCGATTACCTGCGGCAGGTTCGGGATTTCCACGGTCGTTGGAATAGCTTCTTTCTGCCCAAAGTGTTCAAAAACGAATTGCTAAGGCCAGCGGATTACGAGCAGTTCCCAGCCTGGTCATTTCAGTCGTTAGCTCCTGCTTTTTCCATTAGCCAAGGCTTACTGAAACTGTTATTGGTGTCGGGACTGGTATTTGCGATGGGCTGGTTGCGGCTGAAGTGAATTTTTTACGTACCCCTTCCATTATCTGCTTTGGCAGCTTAAGGCTTACTCTGAAAGGCTATGAGGAAATGAGCCACCTTTATTATGGTACAAAAAGTAAATCACCGCGGGGTGGCTATCGGCTTTATTCTACTACTAGAGGCGGGCTCACCGGCCCTGGCCCAGGATGCTACCATCTTCCTACCCGTTCGTCCGCCCAAAGAAATAAGGGCAGTACGGGCCACGGGGCCGCTGACGATCAACGGACGGCTGGATGAAGCGGACTGGCAGGTAGCTCCCGTCGCCAACGGTTTTTTTCAAGTGCAGCCCGAACAAGGCCAGCCGGTCATTAACGATACACAGATTCGGGTCTTGTTTGATGACCGCAATGTTTATATCGGCGCGTTCTGCCCCGATTCAACCGGCCCCAAAGGACTTCGGGTACCCGATCTGCGCCGGGATTTTGACTACTATTCCAATGACCTCGTAGGAGTAGCGTTTGATCCATTTCGTGATCAGCGTAATGCCCAGGCATTTCAGACCAACCCCTACGGTGCCCAGCGTGACCTGCTCTGCCTGGACGATGCGCTGTTTGACCGCGACTGGGACGGCTACTGGAAAGTACGTACCAGCCGCACAAAGGAAGGCTGGTACGCCGAAATGCAGCTTCCCTGGGTCACTCTCCGCTACCCAAAACTGGACAGCACCAACCAAAGCTGGGGTGTCAATTTTGTGCGCATTAGTCGGCGGTTGAATGAGCAAACGTATTGGTCGCCGGTACCGAGGTCGTATACGGTATACCGGATGAGCTATGCCGGGTTGCTGACGGGCCTGCAACCGCCCCCGCCGTCGCCCAACATCCGGGTGCAGCCCTACGCGCTGGTCGATTTCAACCGTACCCTTCGGAATGGCGATCCGGTGCGGATGAATACCCGCGTCACGGCAGGAGGCGAAGTAAAATGGGCGATAAGTCCGCAAACCGTACTCGATGCGACCCTTAACACGGATTTTGCCCAAGCCGATGCCGACCGGCAGGTACAAAACTTAACCCGCTTTTCCGTATTTTTTCCCGAACGACGCCCCTTCTTTCTGGAAAACGCGAGCTTGTTTCTGGTAGGTCAGGAAGGAGCCATCCAGCCGTTTTTCAGCCGACGCATCGGACTCTCCAACGCGGGCACGCCTATTCCGCTCGATGCCGGGCTACGGCTCGTGAGCCGGACGCTCAAACAAAACATCGGTGGGCTGCTGGTTCGGCAGCGGGCCACCGATATCACGCCCGCAGCTACCTTTGCCGTTGGGCGCTATAGCCGTAATTTCGGCTCACAAAACCGGATTGGCGGGCTGCTGACGGGCCGGTTTGATGAGGCCTTGGGCAGGCAAACCGCCCAAACCAACGTCACGGCCTCGGTGGATGGTTTTATCCGTGTTAATCAGGCCCTGGCCTGGAACTTTATGGTGAGCGGGTCCACTGGCCGCAGCGGGACCGACGATGGACTGGCCGCCGTGAGCCAGTTGACGTTCATCACAAATCAGTGGTATGCTTTCTATTACCAGACCTTGGTTACCCAACGCTATACCCCCGGCACGGGCTTTATTTATGGGTCCAATTTACTAAATACCAACGCCGGATTTTACCGCATTGTCCGGCCCGGCTGGAAGCCCAAAGCCATCCGGCAGTTTGACCCCGGGCTGTATATAAATACCTACCACCGGGCCAGCGACGGGGCCTTTCAGCAGGCCGAGCTGGAGATGTTTCCGGTGTATGTAGTGGGCGTAAAGGGCTGGGTGGCCTCGGGCTTTGTGGTACCTACCTGGCAGCGGTTGGATGAAGGGTTCGCTCCGCTGGGCATTGCAGTGGGGCCGGGCCGCTATGCCTACACGCGGTACCGCCTCAACTTTAGCTCGGATGCATCGCGCCAATTCAGCTACACCTTGTTCAACGAGTTTGGTGGGTATTACGACGGCCAGCTACGGTCGCACGTACTTTCAGTGCGGTACTCACCGGTGCCGCAGGCTTCGTTCGCCCTTGATTACACCCGAAACGTAGCCAATAGCCTGGGGATTAGGCAGCAGAGCCGCACCACCGAGCTTATCACGCCCAACATCCGGCTGGCCGTCAGTCCCCGGCTACAGCTGATCGGCTTTTACCAGAAAAATACCGACGTGAACCGCGACGTCTGGAACATGCGGCTGGCGTGGGAGTTTCAGCCGCTCTCATTTCTCTACGTGGTTTATAACAGCAACGCCCAGCAGCAGCTAGCCAACAACGGCCAACGCCCCGATCTCAACCGGGCCGAGCAGGTGATTGGCAAACTGACGTACCTGAAACAGTTTTGATGAAAACACAGGGGTACGCCCGTTATGGAATTAAGCTACGAAGTTGGCATAAAAGGGTTTCCTCTCTAAGCTAACGCACCAAACTACCCCCACCCGGAACTACCCGGTTGCTGGCCGGTGTTCTTTTTGCTACCTTTGCATTCTTAAAAAAATACCAAACTACTAAAGAATCGGGAGGCTTTGAACCTCCGCGGATTACGAACATGAGCAAACACGGACGAATACTGGTCGCCATGAGTGGCGGCATTGACAGCTCGCTGGCGGCAGTACTGCTGCACGAAGAAGGCTACGAGGTCATCGGCATGACCATGAAAACCTGGGACTACGCCAGCAGCGGCGCTTCCAAAAAAGAAACGGGCTGCTGCTCGCTCGACTCCATCAACGACGCCCGCAACGTGGCCGTGGAGCTGGGCTTTCCGCATTACATCCTGGACATCCGCAACGAATTTGGCGACTACGTCATCGACCATTTCACGAGCGAGTACCTCGACGGCCGCACGCCCAACCCCTGCGTACTTTGCAACACGCACATCAAGTGGGACGCCCTGCTGCGCCGCGCCGACCGCCTCGACTGCGAGCACATCGCCACCGGCCACTACGCCAACATGCAGTTTGCCGACGGGAGGTACTTTGTGTCCAAGGGCGTGGATACCTGGAAAGACCAAAGCTACGTACTGTGGGGGGTGTCGCAGGAGAGCCTGCGCCGCACCAAACTACCCCTGGGGCACCTGCACAAAAGCGAGATCCGCGACATGGCCCGCGAGCGGGGATTTATTGATCTGGTGAACAAAGCCGAGAGCTACGAGATTTGCTTCGTGCCCGACAACGACTACCGGAGCTTCCTGCGCCGCCGCGTACCCGGCCTGGAGGCGGAAGTAGCGGGCGGCAAGTACGTGCTGGAAGACGGCACCGTGGTAGGTACCCACGAAGGGTACCCTTTCTACACCGTGGGCCAACGCAAGGGCCTGGGCATCGCGCTGGGGCGGCCCGTCTTCGTGACGGAGATCCGCAAAGATACCAACGAGGTAGTACTGGGCGACATGCCCGACCTCTTCCGCGACGGCATGTACGTCAGCAAGCTGAACCTGCAAAAGTACCCCACGCTGACGCAACCCCTGGAGACCGTCACCAAAGTACGCTACAAGCACGAAGGTACCCCGGCCACGGTCATTCAGGAAGAGGAGAATAAAATCAAGGTCCTTTTCCACGACGCCGTCAACGGCATTGCGCCCGGCCAGGCGGCGGTTTTCTACGAAGGCGACGACGTAGTGGGCGGCGGCTGGATCATGAAGAGCTTCCGGCAGTAACACCGCCGAAAGGGTACCTGAGCCAACTACCGGTGAAAGTGGCAGAAGGTACTTTAGGTACTTGATCGCCTGAGCTCGTCAAAGAACCGACCAGGTAATACAAAAAGGGAAGTGGGGCGGCCAATTTTTTGCCTCACTTCCAACCTTTCCCCCGCGCGGCGAGTCTTCTGACTACTATGGAGAAAATACGGATGCGAAAAATCGTTTGGGTACTTGGGCTGCTGGGTACTTTGCTGGGTTGCCAGAACCAAAAAGATCTCGGGCCCGACTGCGTCCGGGCGAAGTACCTGGGGCCGTCGGATTCGCCCTGTGGCGGGCCACACAAAATCCTGATCCTGGGCGGTAAAGAACGAATCTACGACCTGTTCCCAAACCTGCGCGAGGCCGACAACCTCGAGATCACCACCCAGGTACCGGAGGCATTGCGCCAGCCCGGCCAGGAACTTTACTTCACGCCCGCTGCCGTAGAGCCGCGCATCTGCCTGGCCATTTATATTTGGTACCCCGAAATAACCCTCACGCATGTTTCCGGCACGGCTTGTCGGTAGGTACCTCAGGCATTACTTCAGCCGGTACTTATTCACCGGCGGCTCTCCGGTGATGTGGTTCTTGACGCGGTAAATGACCTCGCAGTTTGTTAGTTCCCTGCATATAGGATCAACGAATCCCCAGGCGTAATTACAACCTGCTATAGTGTTGCCATTTTTATCGTAAATAACTCCCCCGGCGTCGTAGGCATTGATGCCTGCTGAATAAACCAATTGTCCATTATGCTGGCATTCGCTGATATCTCCGTTTTGGTATTTTTTATAAATTTCTTGGAGAGCCGCCCGATTTTCAACCTCCACGCGCTGGCAGTGGGTCAGGGTGAGTAAAAACAGGAAGGGGAGTAAACGTTTCATGGTTGGGAATGGTTGGTGAGGGAATCGTTTTCAAAAGTACCTTTCTGCGTAAATCTAATAAAGGTACCCTAAAATTCTTGGGGCCTCTTCCTGGCAATTGATGGCAATTTTCTACCTTGCAGACCCGAAACATCGTTACGCCATTAGTGCGCCCAACTCCATGAAACCTACGCTAACCATTGAATACTGCCCCCGCTGCGGCTGGCTGCTACGTGCAGCCTGGATGGCCCAAGAGCTCCTGACTACCTTTGCCGACGACCTGCACGGCATTACGCTGCGCCCCTCGGAGGTAGCGGGCCGCTATACCATTACGCTCGGCGAAGCCGATGTCCTCTGGGACCGCAAGCGCGAAGGGGGGTTCCCTGAGCCCAAAACCATCAAACAGCTCTTCCGCGACCGCATTGCCCCCACGCGCAGCCTGGGCCACAGCGACCGGTAGTTGCATCCAGTACCTCTACTCAAAGTAGAACTGGCCCCCAAGGTACTCTTATAGGTAAAAGTTCGTCTGTTATTTTTGATGTTGACAAAACAATTTACAACCTATGAGAAAAATCCTGGTTTTAGCATTTCTAAGTACCTCTTTTATGGCTTTGGCCCAACTCAAAAAAGAAGGCGAAGCGCCGCGCGCTAAAGTGGCCCAAGGTACCCTGGAAGGCGTGGATGAGTCGGGCGTGTATGCGTTTAAGGGCATTCCGTTTGCGCAGCCGCCAGTAGGCGACCTCCGCTGGAAAGCCCCCCAACCGCCCAAAAACTGGCAGGGCGTGCGCAAGGCCGAGAAGTTTGGCCCGCGGCCCATGCAGCGCCCAATCTTCGGCGACATGAACTTCCGCTCCGACGGCGTGAGCGAAGACTGCCTGTACCTGAACGTATGGACGCCCGCCAAAACCGGCACCGAAAAACTGCCCGTGCTGGTGTACATCTACGGCGGTGGGCTCATGGCCGGCGATGGCTCCGAGCCGCGCTACGACGGCGAGAGCCTGGCCCGGCAGGGCATCATCACCGTAACGCTCAGCCACCGTCTCTCGGTATTTGGTTTCATGGCGCACCCGGAGCTCACGAAGGAGTCGCCGAACAAAGCGTCAGGCAACTACGGCTTCATGGACCAAACGGCCGCCCTGCGCTGGGTCAAGGATAATATCGCCGCCTTTGGCGGTGATCCCGCTAAGATTTTCGTAGCCGGGGAGTCGGCCGGGTCGGTGTCGGTGAGTGCGCAGATGGCTTCGCCGCTCGCCAAAGGGCTGCTGGCCGGGGCCATTGGGTCCAGTGGTTCGCTGCTGGGTACTTTACCGGCCTCTACGCTGGCGCAGGGAGAAGAAAATGGGGTGAAGTTTGCCACGCTGCTGGGCGCGAAGTCGCTGGCCGATCTGCGCAAACTACCCGCCGAAGAAATTCTGGAGGCCACCGCCAAGCAAGGGGTACCTCGCTTTAGCCCGGTGGTAGACGGGTACTTTTTTCCCAAACCGCCCGCCGAGATTTTTGCGAAGGGCGAGCAGGCCAAAGTACCCCTGCTGATCGGGTGGAACTCCGAAGAAAACAACTACCGCTCCATCCTGGGTAAAGAAGAACCTACTCCGGAAAACTACCGTAAAGCGCTTCAAACCGCGTACGGTACCAACGCCGAAGCGCTTCTGAAACTCTACCCGGCTACCACCCGTGAGGAGGTAATTCGCTCGGGTACAGCCTTGGCGGGCGACCGCTTCACGGGCTTCAGCAGCTGGAAGTGGGGCGATATTCACGCCCAAACCAGCGGCCAGCCGGTGTATCGGTACTTTTACACGCACCCTCGCCCGGCCATGCGGGCCGAAATGGGCGACGCCGTGGCCGGCCTGGCCGGGGGCGTGATCCGGGGAGATGCCGCGGCAGCAGCCAACCGTCCGCCCGCCCCGCTGGGAGCCGTGCACTCGGCCGAGATCGAATACGCCATGGGCAACCTCGCTACCAACACCGTGTACGACTGGAAACCCGAAGACTACAAGGTGTCGGCGATTTTTCAGCAGGTATACCTCAACTTCGTCAAAACGGGCAACCCGAACGGCCTGGGGGTACCTGCCTGGCCTGCCCTCAAGCCAGGCAAAGACGCTTCGGGCATCATGATCATTGACGTAAATACCCGCCTCGAAACCGATACAACCCGCCCCCGGTACCTCTTCCTGGAGCAGCTCTCGCGCGGGCAGTAGGGTACTTTGATCTCGTATTGTAAAGAAAGATAAAATGCCAACAAGTACCCCGTCCCGAAGAAAGGGCGGGGTACTTGTTGTATCAGGTCGTATTATTGCTAGGGGAGTCGATTTATAAAGTACCCCGTAGGATTTCCCTTTTAATTCGAGGTGTCCACAATCCCACCGCTTGTTACGTACCCTAAGGATTTGGGTAGTTATTTTTGCTATAAAAATCGTGCGGGTGTAAATTTTCACTTCATTCGGGGTTGCCATCACCGTAACGGGTAGGTGCGCCAATCAGGGAAGTTGACCGTTAACAAACTCTCCTTTTTCGCTAACTACCTTATTGCCCCATTGCGTAATTGCTTCCAAGACAGGAACAAAACTTTTTCCGAAATCAGTTAAGCTATACACTACTTTTATAGGAGGTTTTTTGCCATGTACTTTCCTTGACACCAACCCATCTTTCTCCAATTGCTTCAGCTGCAGGCTCAATGTCATCTCGGTAACAGACGGCATTTCTTTACGAAGTTCGTTGTATCTTTTGGCTTCGTCTTTCAAGTGATATAAGATAACCGCTTTCCACTTTCCGCCCACCAAATCCATGGTCAGGCTTACGGTGCAGGGGTACGTTTTGCCCTTTAGCTTTACGTAGTCACCAACGCATTCTGTTTTCATGCTACTACTTTTTTAAGCCTATCCATTTTGATAGTTATTGCAAATCTAGGCTGCTAAAAATAGTTTTGCAACTAAACTAATTATAGTTTAAAATCTACTAGTAAAAAAATGAAATGATGGCGTTAATTATCTTAGCACACCCGAATTTTGACAGGTCTTTTGCCAACAAGACAATTGTGGAAGAATTAAAAAAAAGCGGTTTGGATCTGGAGATCAGGAATATTCACGGCTTGTATCCTGATTACAAAATCAACGCAAAAGCTGAGCAGGCGGCCTTGTTAAGGCATCAGACAATCGTTTTTCAATATCCCTTTTATTGGTATAGTATGCCTGCCATTCTGAAACATTGGTTCGATGTCGTTTTTGAATACCAATTTGCTTATGGCTCAAAAGGCGACAAATTAAAAAACAAGAATTTTGTACCGAGTTTTACGGTTGGTTCATCCGAAAGCAGTTATACTGCATTAGGCTTTCAGCATTTTCGGGTGTATGAATTCTGTAAGCAGTTAGAGCAGACAGCATACCACACACAAATGAATTACATTGATCCGATTTACTTTTATGGCACTTCATTGGCGGCGGGCTATACAGAAATTGACATAAAAAGGAACGCAAAACAACACGCCCAAAAACTGATAACACGGCTGACTGAACTAAAAATCAACTATAGAAATGGTCTATAAGATCGGTTTGGCGTTAGGGCGGCATACCGTTTTCAAGTGCCACCACAACGCCTGACCGTAAATTGTTTAAGACAAGTACCTAGGCTACGCCAGCAGCGGGTAGTAGCGCTCCCGGATGATGTTACGGTGGTGGAGCGGGTGACCTACCAGCACAAAACCCAGCGCCAGCACCGAAATACTCCCCTTGAACGACTGTCCGCTTTGGCGCAGCATGGCGTCGTCGAAGCTGCGGAAGAGCGAGAGCGTGGCGGTCCGTACTTCCGTAAACTCACTGAGCAGGTCGGCGACAGTACGGCGGTTGGCGCGGGCGTGGGCGGCCAGGAAGTCTTCCTCGTAGCCCGGCAGGGGCGTTTGGTCGTGGCGGGCAAAGCGCAGCGCGCGGTAGGTCATGATGCGCTCGTTGTCGATGCAGTGCTGCAAAATATCCTTGACGGTCCACTTGCCGGGCGCGTAGATTTTCTCGTCCAGCGCCGTGAGGGCGTCAGTATCGGCAAATACCTGCGCGGGCGCGTAGGTACTTAGGCCTTCGAGCAGCTCCACGTCTTCCACCAGGTTGATGTACCGGTCGAAGAAGGCGGGCATGGGGTCGATGTCGGATCGTTTCATGGGACAAAGGTAGTTAGAGAAGTTATGCTAGCGGGCCAGGTCAATCTTGATGCGCTGGCCCTTTATTTTTTCGTTCTTGACGCGGCGAAGTACCTCCTCGATCCGGGAGCGCCGCACCGCCGCAAAGGAGGCGTTGTCCTGTACTTCAATGAGGCCCAGCTCGTCTTTTTGGAGGCCGCCTTTTTGCAGCAGCAACCCCACAATATCTACTTTATTGACTTTGTCTTTTTTGCCCGCCGAGAGGTACAGCGTATCCCAGTCGGTAGCGGGTGGAAGGATGTCTTCGTCGGGAAGTACCTCCAGCTCGGGTACTTCGGGTAGGTAAGTGGGTACTTCCTCGTCGGTCGTCAGGATGAGGTAAGCCGTGCCCGAAGCGTGCATCCGGGCGGTGCGGCCGTTGCGGTGCACAAAGGCCTCCTGGCTGGTAGGTAGTTGGTAATGCACCACGTTCTCAATTTCGGGAATATCCAGCCCGCGGGAGGCGAGGTCGGTGGTGATGAGGAGGCGGTGGCTGCCGTTTCGAAACTTCATCAGCGCCCGCTCGCGGTCGGGCTGCTCCAGGCCGCCGTGAAAAATCCCGTGCTCCAGGCCGTGGTAGCGCAGCAGCTCGCTGATCCGCTCCACGGCGTCGCGGTGGTTGCAGAATACCAGCGTGGCTTGGGTACCTATTTTGCACAACAACGAAAAAAGTACCTCGATTTTCTCGGTACTTTCGGCCCGGACGGCCTTCAGGCGCAGGTCGGGGCGGCTGGGGGCGTCGGTCAGGTAGTTGATCATCGTCGGGTTGCGGAGTCCCGTAAAGTCCGGCAGCTCGGCCAGGTTAGTCGCGGAGGTAAGGATTCTTTTTTGCAGCCGGGTCAACTCCCGCACAATGAAGGCCATGTCGGTCTGAAAGCCCAGCTCCAGCGATTTGTCAAATTCATCCAGGACCAGCGTTTCGATGGTCGTGGCATCAAACGTTCGTTTGCGGACGTGGAAGGCCACGCGGCCCGGCGTACCGATCAGCAGCGCGGGAGGCTCGCTGAGGTTGTGGAGCTCGGTCTTGACGGCGTGGCCGCCGTAGCAGCAATTGACTTTATGGCCGGTACCCATCTGCCGAAACACCTGCTCGATTTGCAGCGCCAGCTCCCGCGAAGGGACCAGCACCAGCGCCTGCACGCCTTTTTGCCCGGCCCGGAGCCGCTCCAGTACCGGCAGCAAAAAAGCCAGCGTTTTGCCCGAGCCGGTGGGAGAGAGCAGCAGCAGGTCGCGCTCGGCGGGGGCGTCGAGGGTACTTTGCTGCATGGCGTTGAGGGAAGCGATCCGGAGGTTTTGAAGTACTTTTTCGAGCATGAAATAGTTGGTAGAGAGAGGCCACAAAGATAGCGAATAAAAAAAAGGATAGGTACCGGCCGGGGTACTTTCCCGGATGGCAAGCTTTTTATAGTGTAGTGAAAAAGAGTAAAGAGTTCTTGGAGTTTCTTCAAGGGTACTTCTAAAATAGAATCACTGAGCTATGCCAACCAAATCGGTAGTAAAGCTATCCCATTACCTGCGCGACCACGACCTGTCGATTGCCTTTGCCGAGAGCGCCACCACAGGGCGCTTGATCTACGAATTCACCAGCGTGCCCGACTGCGGCAAGACCGTGCGCGGCAGCATTGTCTGCTACGATCCCAGCGTGAAGGAAAGCCTGCTGGGGGTACCTAAAAAGGTACTTGAGGACTGCACGCCCGAGTCGGCCGAAGTGACCAGGTACCTGGCCGAAAGCCTGAAAAAGCTGATTCCGGCCGATATTATTGTGGCCGTCACGGGGCTGGCGTCGCCCGGGGGCAGCGAAACGCCCGAAAAGCCGGTAGGTACCATGTTCGTCGAAGGCTTTATTCATGACGAACCCTTCGGGCGGCGGATGTATTTTGAGGGCGAACCCGACGACATCATCAAGCAAACCATCGAGCAAGTTGCCGTTTTATTATTGGAAAAAATAGCCTGATATGTCCTATCTTGCGGGTTTGTGAAAAGTACCTCATCAACCCTCCTGGTATGAAAAACATCCTCAGCGCTACGCTGCTGCTCCTTGGGCTGGCCCAAAGTACCCTGGCCCAAAAACTAGGCCCCCTCACGGTGGAAAAAATCATGCGCGATCCGAAAACGTGGATCGGCACCTCGCCCAGCAACGTGTGGTGGGGCGAAGATTCCAAAACCATTTATTTTCAGTGGAATCCCGACAAAGCCCCCGCCGACTCGCTGTACCAGTACTCGCTCAGCGAGCAGAAAATCAGCAAAGTACCCTTCGCCACCCGACGGCAACTACCCCCCGCGCAAGGTACCTACAACCGCATGCGTACCCTGAAAGCCTACACCCAAAACGGCGACCTGTACCTACTCGACACCCGCACGCAGCAGGTACGACAGCTCACCAACACCGTGGGCACGGAGGGTAGCCCAGCCTTCAGCGGCGACGAGCAGAGTATTATTTTTGACCAAGATAATAACCTCTACAGCATCCACCTCAGCACCGGCCTCGTGACGCAGCTGACGGATTTTAAAGCCGGTAAAAAGAAGGAAGACTCCAAGCCCAGCGATGACCAAAAGTGGCTTAAGGAAGATCAGTTGGCGTTGTTTGAGGTACTTAAAGAGCGCAAGGAGAAAAAGGACGCGGGCAAGAAAATCGCCGAAGCCGAAAAACCCAAGCGCCCCAAGGAAATCTACCTGGGTGAAAAGCGCGTGAACGGCGCCCGCCTGAGCCCCGACGGTCGCTTCGTGACCTACCGCCTGGCCGAGCCCGATAAAAAAGCCAAAAGTACCATCGTGCCCAACTACGTCACGGAGTCGGGCTTTACGGAAGACATCCAGGCCCGCACCAAGGTAGGGGCACCCCTGACGAGCTACGAGTTTTGGGTATATGATATTCAAAAGGATACCACGCGCCAGCTCAGTACCAAAACCATCCCCGGCATCGGCGACAAGCCCGACTACCTCAAAGACTACCCCAAGCAGGATTCGGCCTGGAAAAACAAGGTACGGGACGTGATCATTTCGGGGCCGTTCTGGTCGGAAGATGGGCAGAGTGCCATGGTGGTGGTGCGCTCGCAGGACAACAAAGACCGCTGGATCATGGCCCTGAACCCCGACTCCCTGACGCTGCGCCCGCTGGACCGGCAGCGCGACGAAGCCTGGATCGGTGGGCCGGGCATTGGTAGCTACGCCGTGAGCGCGGGCGAAATCGGCTGGGTCAATAACCAGACGATTTACTTCCAGAGCGAAGCCGACGGCTACTCGCACCTGTACACGCTGGATGTGAAAAGCGGGAAGAAAACCCAGCTTACCCAGGGGAAATTCGAGGTACTGGGCGTGCAGCTTTCCCGTGATAAAAAGAACTTCTACCTCACGACCAACGAGGTACATCCCGGCGAGCAGCATTTTTACCGCATGGCCGTTACGGGCGGCGCGCGTGAGCGGCTCACCCAAGCCGTAGGCGCGCACGACGTGGTGCTCTCGCCGGACGAGTCGCGGCTGGCCGTGCGCTACTCCAACAGCAACACGCCCTGGGAGCTTTTTGTGCAGGAAAACAAACCCGCCGCGGAGTCCAAGGTGATTACGCAGTCGACCACCGAAGAATTCCGGTCGTACGCCTGGCGCGAGGCCAAGGTCGTGACCTTCAAAGCCTCCGACGGCGCCGACGTGTATGCCCGCGTGTACGAGCCCCGCAAGGCCAACGGCCGGGCGGTAATCTTTGTGCACGGCGCGGGGTACCTGCAAAACGCCCACAAGTGGTGGAGCCAGTACTTCCGCGAGTACATGTTTCACCACCTCCTCGCCGACCAGGGCTACACCGTCCTGGACCTCGACTACCGCGCCAGCGCGGGCTACGGGCGCGACTGGCGCACGGGCATCTACCGGCACATGGGCGGCAAAGACCTCACCGACAACGTAGACGGGGCCAAGTGGCTGGTGAGTAAGTACGGCATCAAGCCCAACAAAATCGGCGTGTATGGCGGCTCCTACGGCGGCTTCATTACCCTCATGGGGATGTTCACCACGCCCGGCGTGTTTGCGGCGGGGGCGGCGCTGCGGCCCGTTACGGACTGGGCCGCTTACAACCATCCCTACACGGCCAACATCCTCAACGAGCCCCAGGCCGATAGCCTGGCCTACCGCCGCA
Source organism: Rhabdobacter roseus (assembly GCF_014202275.1). Taxonomy (GTDB): domain Bacteria; phylum Bacteroidota; class Bacteroidia; order Cytophagales; family Spirosomataceae; genus Rhabdobacter; species Rhabdobacter roseus. The sequence goes on from NZ_JACHGF010000008.1 coordinate 284,745, forward strand.
GCTCGCCGCTCTACCACGCCAACGGCCTGAAGGGACACCTGCTGATGTGCCACGGTATGGTGGACGTCAACGTGCATTTTCAGGATGTAGTACGGCTTTCGCAGCGCTTCATCGAGCTCGGGAAAGATAACTGGGAGCTGGCCGCTTACCCCATGGAAGACCACGGCTTTGTGGAAGCCTCCTCCTGGACCGACGAATACAAGCGCATCCTGAAGCTTTTTGATGAAAGGCTGCGCTAAATGAGTAGTTTTTAGAGAAGGTCGTTTTACTTCCAAAAGTACCTTAGGGAGTAAAACGACCTTCTTTAGAACCAACCGCGCCCGATCATGAAGCACCTCCTGAAAGACCGAAGTTTTCGGCTCGCTATCCTTCTCACCTTCATTTTCCTCGGTACGGGGATTGCTTTTCTGTTTCTGGGCCTGGCGAGCTACGGTTGGGTGCTGTTTATCCTGCTACCCATTGTGCTGGGTGTTTCGATTGGGGCTATGCCCAATCGAAAATATACGCTCCTGGGCGCGCTCCTGGCCACCGTCATTTTCCTGGTGGGCATGTACATTCCGGGGCTTTCGGGCTTGCTGTGTATCGTGATGACGCTACCCATCATCGTTCCGCTGATCTTTCTGGGCTATGTACTGGCTCATCTGGCCCGGCGCTACCGAAAAATCAGGGAGACGAATAAAGTACCCCTGTTGCTTCTGCCGCTGGTTCCTTTTTTGGTTGCCTCGCCGGTCGAGCATTTTCTTACCAAAAATCAGGAGGTAGTGATAGAGGTAAAAACCGAGCAACTTTTTGAGTATACGCCCGAAGCGGTGTACGAGGCCATCAAGTCCGTGGATACGCTGGATGCCGAGAAGCCCTTCCTCATGCTTTTTGACTTACCCGTGCCCACCCAATGCGTGCTGGAAAAGGAAGAAGTAGGCGGCCTTCGGATTTGCTACTTCGACGGGGGCGCGCTGAGCAATGCGGATTTTGGCGGAGGTACGATCACCGAGCGAATTACGGCGCTTGAAAAAGGAAAAGTATTAAAGATGGATGTAATTGATTACAACTTAATCGGCCGAAAATGGCTGGGCTTCAAGGAGGCGATTTACTACTTCGACCCGGCGGGCGACCAAGGTTGTACCTTGACGCGCATCATCACCTACACCTCGGTACTTGCTCCCCGCTTTTACTGGGAGCCGCTGGAAAAGCTCGGCATCCGCCAGGAACACGACTATGTTTTTAACAACCTGCGAAATGACCTGGTGAAGAAGTACGGGCGGAAGTAGGATGTGGCGCAAGTACCTTGTGCACAGGTGGGGTATATAAAAAGGAAGGTCAACGTTTGCCAGGCACTTCTGACACGTTGACCTTCTTTTTTGGTACAAGCCTAAGCGATGAAACTAGGTACCTTTGTTATTCTTAATTTCTTCGCTTTTTGCGGTTGTCGATCACGGCACCGGTCGCGGCCCCGCCACCGGCCCCGACGGCCCCGCCGATCAGGGCACCCTGTCCGCGTTTTTTAGAGACCAGGGCACCGGTAGCGGCCCCTACCCCCGCGCCGATCAGCGCGCCTTTGGCGGTATTATTCATGCCCTTCCGCTGCTGCACCACCACGGTGGCGGGTTGGTTGGCGCGGTTGGCTTCTTCGCGTTCCTTGGCCGCCAGTTCTTCCTCCAGCTGCGCGATGCGCATGGAGTCGATGGTCGCCTGCTTGGCTTGTTGAATCTCGGCCTCGCGGGCCAACGAGTCGGCGGTGGCGGCTTCGAGCCGGGCTTCCTGCCGGGCGCTGTGCTGGCAAGAGCTCATGACGGCGACCACCGAAAATACAATCACTAGCTTTTTCATGGTCTTTTCTTTTGGTCACGGACCCTTTTTTGGGAAAGTCCGCGGTATAGTGAAACGGAGCGCCCTTCGTGGGCTACTTCCAAGAGAAATTATGTAAAAAATATACCTTGCATTAAAGCGGTATTCGAGGCCATAAAAGGTACTTTACTGAGTAGAAGATGCCCCAGCACGTTGCCAAATTCTACGGTCAGGTACCTCGAACAGCAGTAGAAAGTACCCCTGATCGGGTTTCTCTTTATAAAAAGAAGAGACTCATGGAGGAAGAAAAGTACCCCGCACGCCGGGCCTTTTTAGTACAAGCAGGTACCTTGGCGGCGGCCACGCTGGCCGGTGGGTACCTGCCGGGAGGTACTTTGGCGGCCCAAGTACCCCGCCCCGCCGCTCCTTTGAAAAATCCGCTGCCGCGCTGGAAGGGCTTCAACCTGCTGGACTTCTTCTCGCCCGATCCCACCCAGAACCGTGGAGGTACTTCGGAAGAGCAACTGAAGTGGATCGCCGATTGGGGCTTCGACTTCATTCGGCTGCCGATGGCGTATCCTTCCTACGTCAAGTTCGACCGCAGCAAGCCCATCACGCCCGAGCAGGTACGTGCCCTGGACCCGCAAGCCACCGACCGCATCGAGCAGCTGGTGTACCTGGCCCACAAGCACAACCTCCACGTGAGCCTGAACCTGCACCGTGCGCCGGGCTTTTGCGTCAATGCGGGTTTTGTGGAGCCTTACAACCTGTGGCAGGATGCCCAGGCGCTCGACGACTTCTGCTACCACTGGAACTTCTGGGCCACGCGCTTTGGGCAAACCTCGCGGCAAAAAATCAGCTTCGACCTCCTCAACGAGCCCTGCACCCGCGAAGACATGAACGACCAGCACTCGCGCCGTGGCCCCGTGCCGGGCGACCAGTACCGGGCGCTGGCCCTGGCGGCTTCCAAGGCCATCCGGTCGGTGAATCCCGACCACCTCATCATCGCCGACGGCAACAATGTGGGCAACAACGTGATTCCCGAAATCACCGACCTCGACATCGCCCAGAGCTGCCGGGGGTACAATCCGGGCATTATTTCGCACTACAAAGCGCCTTGGGTATTCAAAGACAGCTCCAACCTACCCGAACCCAAATGGCCTGGTCAGGTGGGCGACCAGTACCTCAGCCGTGCGATGCTGGAAAAAGCGTATGAGCCCTGGATCGAGCTCACGCAGCAGGGCGTAGGAGTACATTGTGGCGAATGCGGCTGCTGGAACAAAACGCCCCATGAGGTGTTCCTGGCGTGGTTTGGCGATGTACTCGACGTCCTGAAAACCCACGACATCGGCTTTGCCCTCTGGGAGTTTCGGGGTAGTTTTGGACTACTCGACTCGGGCCGCGACGACGTTGCCTACGAGGATTGGCACGGCCACAAGCTCGACCGAAAACTACTTACCCTCCTGCAAAAGCACTAGCTGTAGACCGGGCCACACGGAAGGGTACTTGGTTTTCGTTAGGAGTATTTCTAACCGATTGAAACGCCTTAGCATGTTCAGTGATTTACAGCCCGTATTACAGTACCTCGAAACGCTGTCCGTAAAAATAGCCCGGCTCGAAGCCGAGCAGATCGTGTCGCGCAACATCCTGGGCAACCTGGCCGCCCGCATTCATAACGTCGAGTACAAGGAGATCGAGTCCATGCAGCAGCGCATGGAACAAACCACCAAGCAGGCTTTGCTGCCGTCTATCATGGAAGGCATTCACGCCCTGTCGGAAGCCGAGGTGCGCAAGCAGCTGGGGATTTGAGGAGGTACTTGAGCTAGTTACAGGTACCTTAACCATTACTTAGGCGAGCTAAAGCCTCGGCCGTGGAGCTTACAAAGTTAACCTGCCGCGCCTTATTGCTTTCGTGGATAAAATCCTGGATACTTTTGGACGTGTAGGTACTAAAATCCCCCACGATGGCCAGCCGCATCCGGTAGTTGGAGAATTTCTGAAGTACCTCGCCGGCCAGGCCGTTTTTTAGTTCAAAAAAATCCGGCGTGATGCTTTGCTGGTGCAGGATGATCGCGTCGAAGCCTTGGTAGTACAAGTCACCCAGCAGGTTCAGGCCGTCGTCCGCCGTTTGCAGGATCACCTCCTCGGAAAGTACCTCGGCAATTTTAAGCTCGTTTTGCTGGTGGGGCTGAATGGTCATTTCGTTTGGGAGAATGGTTTTTTCGCAAGATAGCGCGTGAAGAAAAAAATCACAATCCCCAAAAGTACCTTCACTTCCCTCAGGGGGCGGCCAGGGGTACTTTCCGGAATCTACCCCAGGCTACCCAGGCGGCCAGTACCGCAAAAAATACGTTGATGCCGATGACGGCGACCTCGCCCCGCACTACATGAAACAGGATGGCACAGAGCATGAGGACCAAAACGCCCAGTGCCGCTACCGGCGTCAGCGCGGGCCTGATGCGCAGCCAGGCGGGCAGGAGTAGGCCCGCCGCGCCCAGGAAGTCCACGACGCCGGTTAGTTTGACCAGTGAGAGGGGTACCTGGGCCGTCCAGGGCCATTGCGCGGCCAGCGTATCGGCGGGTTGGAATAGTTTCATGCTGCCGCCATACAGCAGGCCAAGCGCCAAAAGTACCTGGGCTACCCAGAGCGAAATGTGAAGTACCTTGGAGGGGGATTGTGGGTTGGTCATGTGATCCATCGTTTTTTGTTGACGGCACAAACGTATCTATATTTGCCTTCTGGGGTATCGGTACTTTCCTGGCAGATAGTACTAACCGGCGCGATAGTAACGGAAGCCCCTCACCCATTCAAGACCTGCCCCATGCTAACCCGAGAAGGCTGCCCCGAAAATGTATTGGCGATCAAAGACGCCCTGGAGGCGCTGGAAGGCCGCTGGAAGCTGCTGATCCTCTTTGCGCTATCGACGGGACCCCGGCGTTTTCGGCAACTGGCCCGCGAAGTCAGCGGCATCACCGATAAGGTACTGGCCAAGGAGCTGAAGAGCCTGGAGGCCCACGCGCTGATCCTGCGGGAGCCACAGGATACCTTTCCACCGACCGTAGAATACTCCCTCACGCCCCACGGCCGGTCCCTCGAAAAAGTGATCGAAGAACTACATAGCTGGGGCCTCTTGCACCGGAAGAAGATTATGGGAAAATGAACGGAATTATGGACTGATTTTCCATAGCTCCCTAGTTAGACTAATGTAGTTCTGTTTTGAGTTATAACGGGTATCTTTAACGGGGGCTTGCTAACAAAAGCTCTTAATTTGGCCATTGCGAGAGCCCCCTTTTTACCCATTGTTATAAATTATAATTTCATTAATTTCTAAACCAGTAAGCCATTCAAACTTTTAGTCTCAAACTCGTTTTAATCTACTTTTTCCCTTTTGTAACTATGGAAATTTTAAGCGACAAATATAGCCGGAGGCAGCGCCAATAAGGTGGCAAATGGTTTAATGAAATGAAAAATATCCTCTCGTCATTTAATGTCCATTTTTCTAAAAAGAAATATTGAAATAATAACAGGTGCAAAAAAATACAGCAAGCATACCAAATATCCATTCACAAAAAACTGATGATTAGATAGATTGTAATCAATTTTGGTATAATAATACTGCGGAAAAAACTGTAATAATGGTTTGAGATTTTGCCCTTTGAAATTTTCAAAAAAGCCACCACATACTAAAATTAGTGTTTCGTAACAAAATGAAAGAAGAATGGTAAGCCCTGGCTTTTGTGTCAAAAACGCAAACATGGTAAAGAAGCCAGCGTATGACAAATGAAATATAGTAATATGTAAAAAATTCTTCAGAAAAAAAACTACAAATTCGCCAACAGGCATATCGCCGTACCCGTTTACAATGGAATTTCCAATGATTTGCACCAACACTATCACGAATAGTAAAATGGTTATGCATAGTATCATGGAAAAAATTTTTGCCATAAATACACTTGTTCGGTATTTTCCCAAAGCAAGTGCGTTTCGTATACCTCCGTTTTGAAACTCAGAGGCTATAAAAAAACCTGCAAAAGCCCCGAACCACATGGCATTGATACTTGTACCAGCCTGAAATAGGCCGTCTTGCCCTTGCAAAACGTAGTTTTTTAGAAGTCTGTTGGTAATTATACCAAAAGTGTTGGTGACGAAAAGCAATAGCATTAAATAAAGCAAAGTATTGCTTTTCGACAATTTGTATAATTCAGCTTTTAGTAAATCTTTCATATTTGCTAGATTGGGTAATTTTCAAAAAATAATCTTCGAGCTTATTTTGATTACATGACAGATGTTCTATTCTTTGTCCACTTAGTACCAAAACTTTATTAAAATCTGCAATCCGATCCAATTTTTCATTTATTCTTAATTCGGTATTGGAGTGTACTTCGCACTTTACAGAAAAGGCGGCATTCAATATTTCTGCCGAAGCAATAGCATCATCACAGATAATATGTATGTACTGGTTGGTAGCCTTAAGAAGCTCGTCACCGGATAGTTGAGTAACTAATTTGCCTTGGTGCAGAATGCCATAATGCGTTGCAATCTGCGATAGTTCATCTAACAAATGGCTCGATAAAAGAATAGTAAGCCCGTATTCTTGAGCCAAAGTTTTGATAATGTCTCTGGTTTCGATGATACCCACAGGGTCTAATCCATTGGTAGGTTCATCTAATATCAAAAATTTGGGCTCTGTAATGAGGGCGATAGCCAAAGCAAGGCGCTGTTTCATGCCCAATGAGAAGTTTTTTGCTTTTTTATTTCCCGTATCTGTCAAGCCTACCCTTCGGAGTACTTCCTTAACTTTTTTCTTATCAGAAATTCCTGCTAAGGTCATTTGAACCATCACGTTTTCATAGGCGGTCATTTCTAGGTACAGGGCTGGGGTTTCAATGGTTTGCCCAAGTCGGCTTCTTTGTTTTTGTAAATCGGCATTGCCAGATTTGCCATAAAGCTCAATATGCCCTTCTGTGGCAGATATAAGCCCGCAAACAATTCGCATGAAGGTGGACTTACCCGAACCATTCAGGCCAATCAGCCCGTAGATTTGTCCTTCTTCAATTTTTAGATTTACGTCATGGAGCGCTTTGGTATTTCCATATTGTTTGGAAATCTGAAATGTCTCTAAAACTACTTTATTGTTCATTATCTTTCTTTTTTTTGCAAAGGAAGTAATGAAAATGGAAACAGAAGTAGCATCCGATAGGTTGAGACAAGTAGTTCTTAGAATTTAAATATCTGATATACAGTCAGATATATTTATTTAAGTACTCAGTGGGCGTTTTGCCAGTATATTTTTTAAAATTCCTATTGAAAGAAGCCTTAGAGTTGAATCCGCAGTCGTATGCGATGGCAAGTAGGGTATACTTTTTATTTTTTTCGCTTTTCACCTCTTTTAAAAATTCCTCAATCCGCCACCCGTTTATAAGGTCGTAAAAATTCTTTTGTTCCTTTTCATTGATTACCTGCGAGAGGTGATGCACCTGCGCGTCAATCATAGATGCTAGGTGTTGCAGCGTAAGTTCCGGATTGAGGTAGGGTTTTTCAGTTTGTAACAGTCGGATAAGTGCCTGATGTAATCTGTCAATTTCTAAATTATCAAGCCCTGAGTTTACATACTTGGGTTTGACTTCCTCTACTAAAGCACTCTGAGGCGTTCTTTTTGAAAAAACATCTACCTGTGTAATGCCAAAATAACCCAATAGGATGAGGAAAATAGCAATGGCTTTTGTTATAAGCTCCTCGTTTTTAGTGATAATCACGACACTCCATATTACAAGAATACCTGCCATTAAAAAAAGCATCCAATTAAAATGAATTTTATCAGAATTGGAAAAGTTGTCTTTAAGACTTCGTTGAAAACGAAATATTTTTAAAGCACACCAGCCAAAATACAAAGGTATTGAAATATAAATATAAGTTGTCCTAACTAAATTTCTAAACAAAAAACCTTCGTTACTTGCTAGTAAGCTATTCACTCGTTGTTCAAATGGTTTAAAAAAATACGAGACATACGAAAGACTGATTAATATATACGGAACCAAATGCCAAAGCTCGTCTTTAGTGAACCGCGTATCGGATGTTTGGAATTTTACGTACCAAAACAAAAATGGCCCAAAGAGCAAGGGTACAGAAAATCCAGACACGATAATGCTTGGATAGTGGTTTTCTAAATGCTCTGCCCACAAGAAAATACCCCAGTTATAATACGCACTACAAAGCAGCCAAATTCCTAGAATTTTTCTAGGCAATGAGTTGGTATTGTTAGTTAGCAAAACAACGGACAAAAAAATGCATATTGATATGGAAGATATTAAGTACATTTAAGATCAAAGTAATTATATTTTGTTCTACCGACCGTTTTTTATTCTTCAACTTTTTTGTTTTGTTATTTCAGAGTCCCTCAGTGAAAATTGATTTTTATTTTTTGCATGTCTTATGATTATTGATGAGTGAGTCTGTCTATAAATACTTTTCTTAGGAGTGTAGCATTTATGCCCTTTACACCCGCGCGGCGTCCGCTCCCTTAGTCCCTCCTTCCAGGAGCGGACGCCGCGCGGGGAAGCTTTACAAACTAATTCATGCATCAATATTTCTATTGGCTTGATTGCATGGCACTAAATTAGTTCTAATAGCAGACTGAATAAGTTTAACACAATAATTTTACTACGCTGTATTTGTAATTATTTATAAATATTGGTGTCAGACATGCATGTCCCAAAGCGAATTTAGGCTAAAAGCTGCTTTTATAGAGACAGGCAACAAAGCCATTTTGCAAGATTAGCGTACAAAAAACACTTCAACCAAGTACCCCTTGTTCCTAGTACCTTTCCCCGCACCTTGCCGAAGTCCCGGCCATCCAGTTGGAAGTCAAGGGTGAGGCTTTGGCTAGTATGCGAAAGTACCCCCGCTTCGAGCGGGAGGGGTACTTTATGCTACGTCGTAGGGTTATAGCTAAAGCCAGTTAGATATGCTTACTTTTTAAGTAGCGGGCCACCTACTCGCTTTTAGTTCGTGCTTGATGCAATCAGGTCAAGCGTGTAAAGCCAATATTTTTTACCTAACCTTGGTTCTATTTCTCTTAAAATGGTGAAGCCCAGGCTTTCGTATATGTGGCGTGCAGGGCTCATCATTTCTGAGGTATGCAGAGCGATCGTTTGTTCGCCGTGGTCTACGGCATACTGAATACACTTTTCTGTCAACTTTCTTCCAATGCCTTGTCCCCCGTATTTTTTATCAACCGTAACAAATCGTAGGTAGCACCAGCTCTCTTCATAAATTTCTGTCGGATTGCCGCGCGGAACGAGGAAACTCATGCCAATAATTCCTCCAATTTCATTCTCGCAAACTAGACAGTATGATTTTTGCAATAAGTTTAGGTAGGTCTCCTGGTTAGCCAAGTTCTTTCTTAATTTCTCCCAGTTTTCAGGGGTCAATTCGCCTTGAAACTGGCCCCAGGAGCTGAGAGCCAAGTTTTTTATTTTGCTCAGGTCATTGATATTTCCTTGTCGGTAAACCATTTGGCGCTAGTGATGAACGAGTAAGTCAGTAACTATTTTTTTAAAAAAGGGACACTTGTGTCCTGTACACGCGCGCGGCGGGAACGCTTTATGAACTCATTCACCTATCCATCATCATGAGCCGGATCAGTGCCGTAGGCACGCGATGTTTGTAGTTAAAAGTACCCCCAAGTCCGCCCGCGTGCCGCTAGGTACGCAACCCCATTGCTCGTTGCGTACCTAGCGGCACGCGGATTCTCTACCTAAGTCATCTTCTACATACATTCGACCGCTACGCGGCCACGAAGGCGCGTTATTGATCCGTAAGAAAGTTTGTACTGCTTTTGAATCAGAAAGCAGATGCTTTTTTAGTAATCGGTGCCATTACTCCTTCATCAGGCCCATAGCCTGCCCAATCAAAAACGTATCGGTGTACTGATTGAATTCCGTAATTTTCCCGTCTTTGACTTTGTACTCGCAGGCAAAGTCGGCCTTCAGGTAATTGCCGGTGGCGTTGTAAGTACCTTCGTGAAAACCGATCACAAAAGCTCCGTCGCCGCTGTCCAGATACCGCGTGATGGTGGCTTTCCAGTCCGTCCAGTTTTGGCTAAAACCACCAAAAACGTTCTCAAAAATGGCGTCGGCCCCTACGTACTGCCCGCCGCCGGGAAAGCCCTTCATTTGATTCCATTGGATATTTTCATCAAACAGTTGCCGGATCGCCGCGTGGTCTTTGGCAGCAAAAAGCGCATACATTTTTTTTACGGTTTCAATATTATCCATTTGTTCTCTAGCCGCTTTTGATTCAAAACTCGTAAAAATGTTTTATTCATGTCATCAGGGCTTTCTCATAAAAATGGCAAGTAGTTGTTAGCCTTACTTTTGTGGTTGACTAGACTACAAAAACCATGACTACTCCTACTTGCCAGCTTA
>NZ_JACHGF010000009.1 GCF_014202275.1 Rhabdobacter roseus
TACCAAGAAAGCACTGTGATAGTAGATTATTCAAAGAATATTAACTTGTACCAATTTGTAGAATCCGACTCCAAGAAATAGGGGGTTAGACCATGGGAAGAAGATTCATATAGAATTTGTAATTAAAATTGCGTAGAGAAAAAAGTTTTTCGTTTAATAATTAAGTAAAAGTCAATTAACTAAGTACCTATTTAAATCTACTTTTTACTAATGTAGCAAACTTCCACAATGAACAAGCAGGTGATATTCATACATGGGGCCGGTGAAGGTGCGTATCAAGAAGATGCTTTACTGGCAAAAAGTCTGCAAAAAGAGCTTGGCCCGGACTACGACGTTCGTTACCTGGAGATGCCGGATGAAGACAATGCTCCCTATGATGCATGGAAGCAAATAATAGAGAACGAGCTACATCAACTCCAAAAGCCGGTTGTTTTTGTTGGGCATTCAGTCGGTGCCTCTCACCTGGCTAAAATCCTCACCGAAATCGAGGCACCTACCCCAATCACCGGCGTTTTCCTGCTCAATGCTCCTTTTTGGGGCGGTGAAGGTTGGCTGTACGAAGGGTACAAGGAGCTGGAGTTGCCAAAGGATATAGCTTCAAAACTCCCAAAAGAGGCGCGGGTATTTCTTTACCATACCCACGATGATGAAGTAGTTCCTTTTGATCATATGGCGCTCTATGCGAAGCTTCTACCCCAAGCGACGAGGCGGGAAATCGATCAGGGAGGCCACCAGCTGAATTACGACTTAGCACCCGTAGCAGCGGATATCAAGGTACTTTAAAACGAATAGGGACCCTGCCAGCAAGGGGGAAGCTAATGAAGCGCTTTGAATGATGCGGCCGTTAGGCATGCAGCCGATCGCCTTGACGAGCTTTCCAGAAAACTTTTTGGTGGGGTGTTATTATTGAAGCGTGAATTAGGTGGTAATGTACCTGCTGGTTTTTTGCTGTCCCGAAATGAAAACAAGATTTTCGCAGCACTTGGGTCTTTATAGGGCCACTTACGGATTTATAAAGTACTTTGTGCGGCATTTAGCAAGATTCCGGAGGAATCCCACGTGTATAGCCAAAAGTCGAGCTATACCTTTATCTGATTCCAGCGGAATCAACGGCTTTACTTATTAATTTTTACTCGTCTATTCGTATAATTCACGTTATCTTTAGCTTCTTTTGGGTTGACAATAAATAAGGAAAAGAAGCCTAATCACGCATACGCAAACCCCACGAAGGAACGATTTTTTTCAGCATAAAGTACCTAAAATGACCCCTGACACAGCATGAAGTATTGTCTGGAATGCGGAAGTACCATAATGGGCAGAGCCGACAAGAAGTTCTGCTCGGATATGTGCCGCAACGCCTACAACAACAAGATCAATTCCTACAGCTACAACGTAGTGCGGAATACCAACAACCAGCTCCGCCGCAACCGCCGGATCCTGGAAGAGCTCTGCCCGGACGACAAAGCCAAAACGACCAAAAATACCTTGCTGGCCAAGGGCTTTGACTTTACGCTCCTGACCAGCGTGCGCCCTACCCAGAAGGGAAACGTATATTACTTCGTGTACGACTACGGGTACCTGGAGCTCGACAACGATTTTTACCTGATCGTGAAAGACACCCGCACCCGGCCCGAGCGGGACGTGTGAGGTACCTTGGGGCGGGTAGGTACCTGACCGAGGATAGGTACTTATTGCGCGGCTATGCCTATTTTTACCCGTCGAACCAAACTACCCCCTCTCCCCTATGCTAGCCGTGATTCAGCGCGTCAGCGAAGCGTCCGTGTCCATCCAAGGTCAGGTAAAAGCCCGCATTGGAACGGGTTTTTTAGTGCTGCTGGGCATTACCCACACCGACACCCCTGAAGACCTGACCTGGCTGGGGCGCAAGATCGTAGGCCTGCGGGTATTTAGCGACGCCGGAGGCAAAATGAACCTGGACCTGAAAGCCGTTGACGGGACGATCTTGCTGATCAGTCAGTTTACGCTCCATGCCAGTACCAAAAAAGGAAACCGGCCTTCGTTCATCGAGGCGGCCCGGCCCGAGGTAGCTATTCCGCTCTACGAGCAGATGATCCAATTCCTGGAGCAGGAGCTGGGCAAGCCCATCGAGACCGGTACCTTCGGGGCCGACATGCAGGTGCAGCTCCTCAACGACGGCCCCGTGACGCTAATTATTGACTCAAAAAACCGCGTATGAACCCAAGTACCCCTAACTACCCCCCCATGACCCTCGAAGACGCGCAGCAACAAGTAGACCAGTGGATAAAGACCTACGGCGTAAGGTACTTTTCGGAACTGACCAACCTGGCCATCCTTACCGAGGAGGTAGGCGAACTGGCCCGGATCATGGCACGTACCTACGGCGACCAGTCGTTTAAAAAATCGGATCTCGGCAAGGACCTGGGCGACGAAATGGCCGACGTGCTGTGGGTACTTCTGTGCCTGGCCAACCAGACGGGCGTGGACCTGGCCGAGGCCTTCCAGAAAAACCTGGAGAAGAAAACCCAGCGCGACCAGAACCGGCACAAAGAAAATCCTAAATTACAGTAAGACCTTTCCTAAAGTACCCATGCAGAGACTCATCAACGGCTTTTGGAGCGCCATGCGGGAGCATTACCAGAACTTCCTGCATTTGCTTCCCCAGATCATGCTCGCACTTTTGGTGTTTATACTCACCCTGGGCCTGGCGATATTCATCAAGCGCTGGCTACAGCCGCGCATTCTCACCCAAACCAAAGATACGCTCCTGACGGGCTTTCTGGCCCAACTGGGGTACTGGATCATCATGATGATCGGGATCTCGATGGCACTGGGCTTTTTGGGCTTCGACGGCGTGGTTTCGAAGCTGCTGGCCGGGGCGGGACTATCGGCTTTTATTTTGGGCTTTGCCCTGAAAGACATCGGCGAGAACTTCCTGGCGGGCATTTTGCTGGCCTTTCAGCGGCCGTTTCGCATCGGCGACCGCGTGGAGAGCAACGGCATCAACGGCCACGTGACCAGCGTAACGCTGCGCGAGACGATCATCAAAACCCTGGACGGCAAGGACGTATACATGCCCAACGGCCTGCTGATCAAAAGTCCGCTGATCAACTACTCGGTCGATGGGTACCTGCGAATTGACTTTACACTCTGCTTGGCCTGCAAAACGGACCTTCCGCAGGCCGTGGCCCTCATGCTCCGGGCGCTGAACGGCGTTCCGGATATTTTACAGGAAGAAAACCGGAAACCGGAAGTAGGGATTACGGGCATCGGGGCCGACGTGGTTCAAGTGAAGTCGACCTTCTGGATTCACAGCTTCAACCCGGACGCCGACGGGGTCAAAGTCAAGAATCAGGCCATTCAGGCGGTGGTGGGGGTACTTACCAAAGCGGGTTACGAGATTTCCAGCGAAGTACCTTAGGGGTACTTGCCTTTACAAACACTCGTACTCGAAGCGGTAGGCCTGCGTAGCGGGAACACCCGACGGCCCAAAGATAGATACGCTGGCCTGTACCGGCATGTCTTTTTCGTTGTACTGGTAGGTGACGATGCCCGTCTGGGCCACGATGCCACCCGTACCGAAAAACTTGAAACTACCGGGATTCTGGGCGCTCGTGCCGCCTCCGATGATGAGGTTGATCAGGCGGGGGCCTTCGCTGTAATAGTACAGATTCCGCTTGTCGTCGTAGTTGGCGTACTCAGCCGTGAGCTGCTCCGGCGTACTTCCGGCTTTGATGTACCAGCGGGTCACGTTGCCGCGGTCGTCGTACTCGTAGCGCCAGTAGCTATCGGCCCAGTCGTACTGCACCACGTTGCCGCGGTCGTCGTATTGCAGGGCGTAGCTTTGCACGAAGCGCGGCCCGGAGTTCTGAATGAGGCTTTGCACAATGCCCTCGGCCCGATCCTGGGTGGAATTAAAAATCTCGTACTGAAAATTCTGGTAGGGAGGCAGCAGGTTGGTTTCGCGGAAGAGCTTCACGAACCCATTTGCATCGTACTCGAAGGTGTACCTTTTTTCCAGCTTGCCTTCGCCGCCCGTTTGGTACTGCTGAATCCGAAAAAGGCTTTTATCCTCGTTGTATTCGTACCGGCGGTAGAGCCTGCCGTCGATGGTCTCGAGCATCATCAAACAGCCCTCTACCTGCGGGTTGGGGCCGTCTTCTTTCTTCCTTTTACAATCCAATACTAGGATTGCCAGCAGCAGACTCAAAAAAACCAAGCTCTTCTTCATGGTGCTTTTTTTCGAAATAGTGTGCAAGAATAATGCCGAATTTACGATAATTCGACGCAAAAAGCCAGCGTCCAGGCCGTAGGTACTTTATAAAAAAAGGAAGCCCGCAGCGCAGGCCGGGGCTTCCTTTGGAGCACTATATGCAGAAAAATTATATTTCCAGCAGCAAACGAGCCGGGTCTTCCAGGAGCTGTTTGACGCGCACCAGGAAGCTAACCGAATCGCGGCCGTCGATGGTACGGTGGTCGTAGGAAAGCGCCACGTACATGATGGGCCGGATCACGATCTCGCCGTTGACTACCACGGGCCGCTCCACGATGTTGTGCATACCCAGAATGGCCGACTGCGGTGCGTTGATGATCGGCGTAGAAAGCATGGACCCGAAAATACCGCCGTTGGTAATCGTGAAAGTACCTCCGGACATTTCGTCCAAGCCTAATTTGCCGTCCCGGGCACGCTTGGCCAGGCGGATAATCTCTTTTTCGATTTCGGCAAAAGACAGCTTCTCGGCACCGCGAATCACCGGTACTACCAGGCCGCGGTCGGTGGATACGGCAATGGAAACATCACAGCTGTCGTTATAGACCACGTCGTCGCCGTCGATGTAGGCGTTTACGACGGGGAAGTCCTGCAAGGCTACACAGATGGCTTTGGTAAAGAACGACATAAAGCCCAGGCCTACTTCGTGCTTTTCCTTAAACTTATCTTTGTACTTGCCGCGCAGATCCATGATCGGCTTCATGTCTACCTCGTTAAAGGTAGTAAGCATGGCCGTTTCGTTTTTCACGGCTACCAGGCGGCGGGCAATGGTACGCCGCAACGACGACATTTTTTCGCGGCGCTGTCCGGGACGTTCCGTTCCGGCAGCCGAAGGTTTTGCGGCGGGAGAAGCCGTTTTGGCCGGAGTCGCGTCGCCGGGCTTTCCGGGTTCAGCGGCAGGCTTGGTGGCGGCTTTTTCGGCTTTCAGTGCATCTTCTTTGGTGATTTTTCCGCCGGAGCCGGTTCCGCTCACGTCTTTGGGATCGATGCCCTTTTCGGCCAGGATTTTAGCCGCTACCGGGGAGGCATGCCCCACGGCAAATCCTTTCTCTGCATCCGCTTCGGCGGTCTCATCCGAAGAGGTAGGAGCGGGAGCCGCCGGAGCGGCGGTACTTCCTTCACCGGCTTCGATGCGGCAAATAACGTCCCCAATGGCGAGGGTTTCGCCTTCGGCCGCTACAATCCGCAGAATTCCGGCGGCTTCCGAAGGTAGTTCGAAGGTAGCCTTGTCGGATTCCAGTTCGCAAAGAATTTCGTCCATCTCTACCCGGTCGCCGTCTTTTTTACTCCAGGAGGCAATCGTTACTTCGGTAATGGACTCCCCTACCGTCGGGACGGTCATTTCTACCACTTTGGCCGGAGCGCTGGCGGCCGGAGCCGGTTCCTGCTTCGCTACCGGCGCGGGCTCTTCCTGTTTTTCAACGGGAGCGGGCTTGGTGGCTTCAGCCGCCGGAGCGGCCGAGCCGTTATCAGAAGTACCGGCGGCCGTATCGATGGTCGCAATCAGATCCCCGATGGCCAGGGTATCCCCTTCTTCGGCTTTTATATGAAGTACCCCTTCGGCTTCGGCGGTGAGCTCAAAGGTAGCCTTGTCAGAATCCAGCCCGCAGATTACCTCGTCCATCTTGACGTAGTCCCCTTCGTTCTTAAACCAGTTGCCTACGGTAACTTCGGTAATGGATTCGCCCACGGGCGGTATTTTTATTTCTATCTCAGCCATGTTATTTATCTACTCGCTTATGAAGATTAAGTGGTCAATGTACAGTCTAGGAGCTTCCTTCCGTCAGGCTTATTCAAAAGCCCGCTGGATGATTTCGGCTTGTTCCTGCGCGTGAATTTTGGAAAATCCAGTGGATGGCGAAGCGCTGGAACGCCGCGCAATTACTTCCAATGGCTGCTCGGAATACATCCGAAGCAGGAACGTCCAACCTCCCATGTTGAAAGGCTCTTCCTGCACCCAATATACTTTTGCCTTCTTATATTGGCCAATCAACGCGTTGAGCTGGTTTTTCGGGAAAGGATGCATTTGCTCCACCCGGATGATTGCCACGTCGGTACGCTGGTCGGCCTGCTGCTTTTCAAACAGCTCGTAGTAGATCTTCCCGGTACACAGCAGTACTTTTTTGACCTTCTTGGGATCAGCGTAGGTATCCCCGATGGTTTCCTGAAAACGTCCCTGGGCCAGATCATCCAATGGCGATACGCAGAGCGGATGCCGGAGCATGGACTTAGGCGACATGATGATCAGCGGCTTGCGGAACGGAAAGCTGAGCTGCCGCCGCAAGATGTGGAAGAAGTTGGCCGGCGTAGTGACGTTGGCCACAATGACGTTGTTGTTGGCCGAGAGCTGTAGGTACCTTTCCGGGCGCGCGTTGGAGTGCTCTGGTCCCTGGCCTTCGTAGCCGTGGGGCAGCAGCATCACCAGCCCCGTCCAGCGGTCCCACTTGGTTTCGCTGGAGGTAATGAACTGATCGATCATGACCTGGGCACCGTTGGCGAAGTCGCCGAACTGCGCCTCCCAAATCACCAGCGCGTTGGGGTTGGCCATGGAGTAGCCAAACTCAAAGCCAAGTACCCCGTACTCGGAAAGTAACGAGTTATAAATCATGAACCGGCCCTGCTGCTCCTGAATGTGATCCAGGTTGCTGTAGGGCTCGTTGGTTTCGGCGTCGTGCAGTACGGCGTGCCGGTGCGAGAAAGTACCCCGCTGCACATCCTGCCCACTTAGGCGCACTACGTTGCCTTCGGCCAGGATCGAGCCGTAGGCCAATAGCTCGGCGGTAGCCCAGTTGACTTCCTTCTTCTCAAAGATCATCTTGTTCCGATCCTTGAGCAGCTTGTCGATCTGCTTGAGTGCTTTGAAGCCTTCCGGTACCTGCACCAACGACTGCCCGATGCGCTCAAGTACCTCGGTGGAAACGCCGGTTTCCGGCGACTGTTCAAAATCTTCGGGGGTAGCGTACTTCAGAGCCGTCCATTCCTTTTCGAGCTTTGGCATGGCGTAGGGAAGCGTTTTCTGCTTCACCATATCCAGCCGCTCCTGCAGCAGAGCCTTAAACTCCTTGTCCATGCTTTCGGCCAGGGCTGCATCCACGTCGCCGCGTTCTACGAGCCGCTTTTGGTACAGCTCGCGGGGGTTAGGGTGGTTCTCAATGTACTTATAAAGTACCGGCTGCGTAAACTTCGGCTCGTCGGCTTCGTTGTGGCCGTGGCGGCGGTAGCACACCATGTCCACAAAGATATCTTTGTTAAATTTCTGGCGGTATTCCACGGCCAGGCGCATGCAGTACACCACCGCCTCGGGATCGTCCCCGTTGACGTGCAGTACCGGCGCATCCACGATTTTGGCCACGTCGGTGCAGTAGATGCTGGAGCGCGCGTCGTCGAAGTCGGTGGTAAAACCTACCTGGTTGTTAATGACAAAATGGATGGTACCTCCGGTGTAGTAGCCTTCCAGGCCCGACATCTGCGTGACTTCGTAGACGATCCCCTGGCCCGCCAGGGCGGCGTCGCCGTGGATCAGCACGGGAAGTACCCGGTCGTAGTCGCTCTCGTACATGCTGTCGGCGCGGGCGCGAATCACTCCCTCCACCACCGGATTGACGGCCTCGAGGTGCGAGGGGTTGGGGGCCAGCTTGAGGTACATTTTCTCACCGGAAGGTAGTTCGATCTGACTCGAAAAGCCCATGTGGTACTTTACGTCGCCGTCACCCCAGACCTGGTCGGGCAGGTTGCCTTCAAACTCATTGAAGATCTGCTCGTAGGTTTTGCGCATGACGTTGGCCAGTACGTTGAGCCGTCCGCGGTGCGCCATCCCGATCATCACCTCCACGACTCCCAGCTCTCCGGCCCGGTTGATCATCGCATCCAACGCGGGGATGGTCGTTTCGCCCCCTTCGAGCGAAAAACGCTTTTGGCCGAGGTACTTGGTATGCAGGAAATTCTCGAACACGACGGCCTCATTGAGCTTGGAAAGAATGTGCTTCTTTTCCTCGGTCGAGAACTTCATGTCCAGGGCTTCTTTTTCAATCTTCTCCCGCAGCCAGCTTTTTTGCTCGCGGTCGCGGATGTAGAGGTACTCGAACCCTATATCGCCGGTATAGATTTTTTTAAGCGCGTCAACGATCTCCCGGAGCTTGGCCGGACGGCCAAACACCTCCACGCCCGCTTCAAAAACGGTGTCCAGGTCGGCCTCTGAGAGGTGGAAATCGGCCAGATCCAGGCGTGGTTTGCGGTCCCGACGCTCCCGGATGGGGTTGGTCGTAGCCAGCAAATGCCCCCGTGACCGGTAGCCCCGAATGAGGTGCACTACCTCCATTTCCTTGCGGATCAGGGAGATATCGGCTTTACCTTCAACCGGAGCGGCTTTGGCGGCTACGCCATTTACTCCGTTGGGGTGTCCATTGAGCGGATATTTTTGAGAAAATTCAAAACCTTCAAAAAACGTACGCCACCCTTCCTCAACCGAGGAGGGGTCTTGCTTATAAGAATTGTATAATTCTTCTATATAAGCGCTTCCAGAATTAGCTATGTATGAATATTTGTCCATCACAAATGTGATTTTTCTATTTGGTTGGCAAAGTTACGAGATGTTATTAAAACAAAACACAAAAAAAGTCCTTTCTTAAAAGGATACCTTCTCTACTAACGCTTTGTTTGGCCATTGGTTCAGTTTGTGTGAAAAGCCGTGGGGCTAGGCACGAATTTCAGCATGAGCTCGTGGATACCCAGGGGGGCGTTGGGATTCAGATTAAAAGCACCCTCGATGGGCTTGGAATTGAACAAGTACCCCAACCGGATATTTTTGGATACCTGTGCCTCGGCCGATAGCTGAAAGTACGGACTCTGGACAATTCGATACGAAGCACCCACCCCGATTTTTTCGTCGTACCACAGCCGGGTACCCAGGTCGACCCGTAGTTTTTGTTTGCTTTCCTGCACCACCAAAGCGTAGGGGTGCAGCTGCCATTCTTCCGCGAGGGCGTAGCTGCCTCCAACCATGACGTAAAGCGGGGTACGGTAAGCCAGCGGGATGGTGCGCTGCCCAAAGCCTTTGTTGAGCAGCTCGGGTTTGGAAACACCGACGTAGAAATGCTCCGACCGCAGCCAGGCTCCTACTCCCAGGCTGCCCAGGGCGCGGTTGAGGGAGGTATTGGTCGAAGGATCGTAGACGGGTAGCACGTTGATGCCGCCCTGCGCACCCAAGGATAGCTTCCAGGTACCCCAGGGCGTAAAATGGTAGGCCGTGGAGCCGTAAATACCCGTGGTACCGTAGGGGCTCATGCGGTCGTTGAGGGCCTGTAGCCCCAGCCCCAACCGACCGTTGGCGAGGGTACCGTCCATGGCGAACGACTGCGTAATGGGGAAGTTGGGCAGCGAGAACCAGCGCCGCCGCAGCAGCAGCGTCATATTGAAGTCTTCCCGAACGCCCGTAAAGGCCGGGTTGATGGCCATGGGATTTTGTAAGTACTGCTCGTAAAGTACCTCTCGCTGGGCAAAAAGTACCGTGGGCAGGAGCGCCATGATCAGGCTGGCTGCGAGGGTTATTCTAAACGCTTTTCTCATTCGTCCGGATTTATTCGTAGTCAATGGTAGTAATCCTTGGTGTTACAAGCAAAAAAAGGGCAGAGAAATTTCTCCGCCCTTTTTTTGAATGCCTGGTAGCTCGTATCAATCAGATCATATGCTAAACTCTTAATTGGATCAGAAGTACCTTGGTGTCAGGATTTTGCTTTGGCCAAACCCGAACTCATAACGAAGCATGATTTCGTGGCTACCCGAGTTGATGCTGAGGTTGCTTTGACGCAAGCCGTTGAGCATCATGTCGTAGGCGTAGCCCAGGCGAATTTGGTCGGTGAGCTGTACTTCCACGAGCCCTACCACGGCGTCGCTGGTGTAAACGCTGGTACCCGCGCTGTTGTTGAGGGTACTCCACTGGTTTTTCCGGTACGAAGTACCCACGGCCACGCGGTCGTTGATCCAGAGGTTCAGGTTACCGTCGAAGGCCAGCGGTGCGCCATTGGAGTACTTAAGAAGCATGGACGGCTTCAGCTTTAGGGTACTTCCCAGCCCAATCACGAAACCGCTCATGAAGTAGGCGTGGCGGCGCTGCTTGGCACGGTTCTCGCCGGTATTGTAGTCGCTTAGGTTGTTGGCAATCAGCTGAGGTACCGACACACCCAGGTAGGACTTATCGTTGCTGATGTAAATACCGGTACCGAAGTTGGGCAGTATTTTGGAAATATTCGTCGTAGCTGCCGGATCAAAACTGCCCCCCGGTGTAAAGCGCGCTTCCGACAGATCCCAGCGAAAACTCACCGCTCCGGCCTGCAAGCCCAGGGCCAGCGTAGAGCGCTCACCTACCTTGATGCGGAACGCGTAGGTAGCAAAAACGCCCGTTTCGTTTTGCAAGCCGATCTGATCGTTGTAGGCCTGAAGCCCCAGCCCTACGCGTTCCTTATTGATGGGGGCGTCCAGCGTGAACGTCATGGTTTTCGGGGCACCGTCTACGTTCACCCATTGGTTTCGGTAGAGGCCCGTAGCACTCAGTACGTCGCGGCTTCCGGCGTAGGCCGGATTGAGCGCCATCATGTTGAACATGTACTGCGAGTACATTTTGTCCTGCTGAGCCTGGACTTGGGTGCCGCCGACCACAAGGGTCAGCAGCACGAAGAAAGCCCAATTTTTGATCTTAGAGTACTGTAACATAGTATTATCTGATTATGGTCATGTATCTCACGTAGCGTCGGCCGTTCTCCAGGGTGACCACATAGAAGTAGGTGCCGTCCGGTAAACCTCGGGAAGCGGCGCCGGTACTTACTCCACTATTCGGCGCTCCATCCCAGTCATTTTTGTAATCCTCGCTCTTGTACACCAGGGTCATCCAGCGGTTGTAGACTTCGAGCGACACGCGCTGTCCGCCGGTATTCCGAATGATGAACAGGTCGTTGATACCGTCCCCGTTGGGCGAGAATCCTTCCGGTATGAATACCGTGTCACCTTCAGGAATCACAATCGGCGTAAACTCGCTTTCGGTATCCTCGGTCGGATCGCCGTTGCCATTCACATCCGGGTTCAGGCCGTTGGTCGAGAGATCCGTCACGGTTTCGTCACCGGCCTGCGCCTGGGCCAGTACCCGGTTCAGGTACGGCGTTTGACGGCCGTCGGTGGTCACGTTGATGGTGAACGTCACGCTGTCGATCACACCCGCAGCCAGGCTGCTGTTAGAAGCAATGAGCAGGTCTGTGTCGTTGACGCCATCAAAGTCCGGATTGATCGCCAGGGTACTTAGGTCGCTCGCAATCGGCGTGCCAACTTTCTTGAAGGTCGCGCCCGTTTCGGAATTAAAGACGTCAGCCAGTACATTGGTGAGCTGAACATTGGTGAGCGGGGTACTTCCGTAGTTTTTGACAATGGCCTGGTACGTGACGTTGTAGGTACCATCCGACTGCAGGGCCAGGTCTTTCACCCAGAGGGCCGCCCCAATCTTGGCACTACCCTGGCTCGCGAGGCTCACCGGCGTAGGTACGCTGTGTTTGCCTGGCAGCAGGCTGTTGTCCGGATCGGGCAGTTCACCGGCCGTGGACGTATCGGACACCATCTCGGTTTCGCTGGCCTTGGCCGTACCTACCGCGATGTTGAAGAACTCCGTTGTGGTGGCGAAGCCTACGTCTACCAGTACCATCAGGTGAATTTCACGCGTGGTACCTTTAGGCAGCGTACTCTCCGACTCGACGAGCAGGTTGGTAGAGGTACCTTCACCGGTGTAGGCGTCGTTCACCACGAATCCTTCGTCAGCCGTTACGGTTACACTACCCGGTACAATCACAGCGCCGTTGCCGAAGGTAGCTGACAGGTCGTCCACAACTTGTACGTTGGTGAGATCCGTCATACCCAGGTTAACCACCTTGATGGTATAAGGTACTTCAAAGACCCCGTACTGAACTTCAACCGGATCACCTACTTGCTTGGCTAGCCCGATGGAGCTCTGAACGTCGAAGCGAACCGGAGTCGGAACGTTTTCCTGCGGCGTTGGCTCGAAGCCATTGTTCGATTTATCCTGTACAATGGTTTCACCCATGATACCTTCGCCGTATACCGAGTTGTAGAACGGCCCGGTGGCTCCGTTCGGAGTTACCCGTACCTGGAACTGGAAGCTTTCCGTTTGGTTGGCCGCTAGGGTGCTAGCTGGTAGCAGCAGGTTACGATTATCCTTGCCGTCGAAGTTCGGATCGGGTACCAGCGTACTGCTTGGTCCTACCACTACGTTTCCTTCTACCTGGAATTCAGCCGGCGACGGGAAGGCCTTGAAGAGGCTATCCAGTACCTGTACGTTGGTCAGTATCGCCGAGCCGTAATTTTTGAGCGTTACCTGGTAAGTTACGAGGTAGTCGTCGCCATCCGGGGTCACATTCGTTACCGCCAGCGCTACGCCCAGTCCGGTAGAATCACAGCAAACCGGTTTCTGCACCAGAACACCCACCGACGATACGTTGTTGGCCAGTACGCTATCCCTCTGGTCGAGGTTGGTGATGAGCGCGGTGTTCATGATGGTACCTTTGGCGGTAACGTTTGCCACGATGGTGTGGACCACGCTGTCGTTGGCCGCCAGCACGGGGATTACTTTTTGGAGTACGTTGCCGTTCACCTCAAAGCCTACCGCCTCTACCAGCTGGAGACCCGCCGGCATGATGTCGACGACGTTGACGTTGGTAGCCGTATCCGGACCGTTGTTGCGTACCGTGATCGTGTAGGTGATCTGCTCGCCTACTTTCACGTTGGGTTTATCCGCAGTTTTCACGATGGCGACCTCCGCCCGGGTGGTGTCGTTGTCACAGTCACAAATCGTGATCGTCACTTTGGCCGGAGCACTGTAGCAACCGCCCTCGGAGCGCGCAAACACGTAGTAGATACCGGCACCCACTGCCTCTGGCGAAGCCACCAGCGCGGAGCTTAGCGTAGGCCCGACGCGGTATTCCAGGGTACCTCCGGCGGAGATTACCGTCGAGGCCAGATCAACCGTGGTGGCCGGACAGGCATTCCGCTTGTTGGTCACGATGGGCTTCTGAACCGGCTCGCTCACGGTTACGATCACCAGGCCGGAGCGGATCGAGCAGCAAGAGTTGCTGTTGATGAGGCCCACGTAGTACGTACCGCTTTCTTTTACTACAAAGGTATTATTGGAAGTAGCAGACCCGCCATTCCACTTGTACGAGTAGGCGTGGCCGAGGCTGTCTTCGGTATCGGTCGCAACCAGTACCACGGAGTCACCGGCGCAGATATTCAGGTAGGTCGGCAGCGAGTCCGTCTTGGCTACTCCATTGATGGAAATATTCGGACGGAACTTGATGGTCTCGATCGTGAGCTTCAGCGAATCAGAGGCCGCCTGGCAAGTACCGGCTCCGTCGGGATCGTTGGTTGTCAGCGTCAGCGTCACCATTCCCTTCACCATGTCATCCAGCGATGGATAGTACAGCGCGTTTAGCAGGGTTGGGTTGCTGAAAGTACCCGTTCCGTTGGTGGTCCAGATGGCGCTGGTGGCCGAGCCACTGATAGCCCCACTTAGCTGGTAAGACAGCGCGGCACAAATCGTATTGCCGGGCCCTGCTACGGCTACCGCCGGATTCTCAGCGCATGGCGAGGCGTCACCACACGGTGTGATGGTTACGATGATCGTGGCGGGCTGGCTTTGGCAACCTCCCGGCGTTTGCTCAAACACGTAGTAAGTACCCGCTCCCACGGCCGTGATATCCTGTACCAGCGGCGAATCTGGAGCCATGCCCGTGCGGTACACGAAAGTACCTCCTTCGGTTTTCGGTGAGCTGGTTACGCCCGCGGCGAGATCCACCGTTAGCAGCGGACAAGTATTGACCAGGTTTTGGGTCAATGGCTGCGTAATCTTCGGCGCCACGTTGACCGTCACGGCGTTGGATGGCTCGCTCTTGCAATGAACCGACGTGCAGCAAACGGCCGTGAAAGTGGTCGTAGCTGACGGGGCAATGGTAATGGAAGCACCCGTGAGACCATTGGACCAGAGTACATCGCTACTACCGCTGCATCCCGTGGCCGTCAGGGTCGTGCTTTGGCCGAAGCAAATCGACGTAGCCGAAGCCTGAATGGCTGGGGTTGGAGGCACTCCTACGGTGATCTCGCAGGCTACCGAAGCTGCGCTTTCACAAGTACCCAGCTTACAAACCGCCGAGTAGGAGGTAGTAGCGGTGGGGTGTACCGTAATGCTTGCCCCGGTTGCTCCGTTCGACCAGCTCAAGGTACCTTCGCAGTTCATGGCGGTCAGGGTTACGCTGTCGCCCAGGCAAATATTCTTCGAGCTGGCGGCGATGGTCGGTGCCGGAAGCTGGGTTACGCTTACCGTCACGGCATTGGACGCTACACTCGTACACTCGTTTGTTGAGCAGGTAGCAGTGAAGGTAGTTGAGCTGCTAAGCGGTACCGTAATGCTTGCGCCCGTCTGACCGTTCGACCAAAGTACCTCGCCCACGCAGCCCGTAGCGGTGAGCGTTACGTCGCTGCCTTTGCATACAGTAGGTGCACTGGCGGCGATCACCGGAGCAGCAGCATTACACTCACCAACGCTAATGGTCAGCTTGGCGGTGTCGCTTACGCAGGTGTTAAAGCGGCAGATCGCCGTGTAGAGCTTGGTTTGAGTAGGCGCAACGGTGATGCTCGCACCCAGGTGTCCGGTACTCCATTCAACATCCCCTTCACAACCCGACGCGGTGATCGTAACCGATTCTCCGGCTTGGATCTGGGTCTTGGTAGCTACCAGGGTAGGCTTGGTGGGACTGATCACGTATACAGTAAAGACCCTTTCGATGCTGGCGCAGCCATTCACCACGCACTTGGCCCAGTAGTTGGCCGTTTGGGTGGGTGTTACCAAGATCGCAATGCCGGTTTCGCCCGTTGACCACAACGTGGTACCTTCGCAGCCTTCTACGACCAGCGAAGCACTCTCTCCGATGCACACCGAATCGGTAGCACATAGTACGCTGGGGGCCTCTGGCGCGTTGACCGTCAGAGTCACCTGCCCTGGCTCACTTTCGCAAGAAGGCGTAACGCAGGTAGCCGTGAAGGTAGAGGTTGTTACCGGAGCTACCGTGATGCTGAGGCCCGTCTGACCGGTTGACCATTGGGTATTTTCGGCAGCGCAGCCACTGGCGATCAGCGTCACGCTGTCACCGGCGCAGAGTTCCGTGCTGCTGGCAATGATCACCGGCGCATCCTGTACGCCTACATTGATATTCAAGATATTGGAAGCACCGCTGGCGCAAGAGCCCTCTATTTTACAGGTAGCCGTGTAGGTTGTATTCGTAACCGGCGACACCTGAATGCTGGCCCCTGTCATGCCGTTCGACCACATGACCGTACCGGCGCAACCCTCCGAGGTGAGCGTGGTGGTGGCTCCCGCACAGATGTTCGTGTTGGCACTGGTAATGATCGGTGCCTGACCGTTGGTGTTGACGTCGATCTTCACGGTATTAGAGGCTACGCTTTCGCAGGTACCTACCTTACACTTGGCGGTGTAGTTCGTGGTGGCGTTGGGGGCTACTTTGATGCTCGCACCCGTCATACCGTTCGACCAAAGTACCGTGTTGGCACAACCCATGGCCGTCAGGGTCACGCTGTCGCCTGAGCAAATGACGGTTTTATTGGCTGAAATAATCGGGGCGGTCGGGGCGGCAACGTTAATCGTCACGGTATTGGAGGCCGCGCTTTCGCAGGTAGCCGTTTTGCAGGTAGCGGTGAAGGTCCGGGTGGTGTTTGGCGTTACGGTAATGGAATTACCCGACGCGCCATTGGACCAAAGTACCTCACCCGTACAACCCGTAGCCGACAGGATAACCGAAGTACCTGGGCATACGTTGGTTTGGCTGGCCGAAATAACCGGAGCCTGCGGCGTTACGATGGTGATGGTGTAATCCTGGCTACGCTCGCTTTCGCAGGTACCTACCACGCATATCGCCGAGTAGCTGGTCGTAGCCGATGGGCTCACGGTAATGGAAGCACCCTGCTCGCCGTTCGACCACTTCACGATGCCTTCGCACTCATGGGCCGATAGCGTTACGCTCTCACCGGGGCAAATCTGGTTTTTACCACTGGTAATGACCGGCGCGGGGCCTGGGGTAGTTACGTCAATGGCAATCGCTGCCGTGTCGCTCACACAAGTACCTATTTTACAGTAAGCCGTATAAATAGTACTTTCGGTAGGCGTCACGACGAGTGGTGAGCCCGTTTCGCCCGTTGACCACACGATCACGCCGTTGCAGTTAGCCGCCGTGAGGGTAGCGCTGCCGCCCTTACATACCGAGCTCACGTTGCTGGCCAGTACCGGTTTGATCGGCGTATTCACTTTAATGTTAATCACATTCGAAACGGCGCTTTCGCAGCTGTCTTTGGTACATTTTGCCGTGAACGTGACGTTCTCAGTGGCAACGAGTGTAATGCTCGATCCCGTCTCGCCGTTCGACCACTTCACGATACCGTTCGTACAGCCAACGGCCGTCAGCTTCACCGTGGCTCCCGCACAGACGTTGGTCGTGGCGCAGGCAATCACCGGTGGGTCGATCGTCGGACAACCTACCTGTACGGTCACTTCGTCTTCGTCATCTTCGCCGTTGTCGTAGCCATTACCCGGCGTCGAGTTCGGATCGGGCTGATCCGACTTGCTGATCTGGGCTACGTTTTTGACCGGACCGGTACTAATTACCTTGGCCAGGAAGCTCAGCGTTTTGGTTTCGTCTTTGGCAATGCTCGCAAAGGTACCTTTCAGGGTATTGCCGGTTTTGGTCATGTTGGAGCTTGATACAAACTCAAGACCCGCCGGCAACAGATCCGTCACCTCCACGTTGGTGGCCGTTTGGGGCCCTTTGTTGGTTACCTCTAAGGTATAGGTGATCGTCTCGCCCAGGGCCGGATTTACTTTCGACACTTTCTTGGCCAGCATGAGATCCGCCAATGACACCACCTCGATCGTTACGCTGGAGGTATCGTTGGAAGTCTGATTCGGATCGTTATCAGGGCTGCTTACAATGGCTGTGTTGGTAATAAACCCGGAAGCGTTGGCTTTGATGGTGGCGTTGATGATCAACGTACGGTTAGCAGTAGCGGCCATGTTACCGATGGTCCAGATACCGGTTGCGTTGTTGTATTCACCCGCCGGAATGGAGCTCACGTACGTCAGCGAGGCCGGTAGCACGTCGGTCACGATCACGTCATGAGCCAGCACGCCGCCCAGGTTTTTCGCCGTCACCGAGTAGATGATGGCCTGGCCCGGCGCGTAAGGTCCAGGGGTAATGATGGTTTTGACCACCGCCAGATCGGTATAGCAGGTCTTTACTTCGACCGTGATCGGTGTCCGCTCGCTTACGCAGCCTTCTTCGCTTACCGCTTCGGCGTAGTAGGTGGTGGTGGTGGTGGGGCTGATGGGTAGTTTGCCGCCACTCACCGTAGTGCCAATGGCCACACCGCCCGTAGCGGTTGTGTACCATTTAATGGTAGAGCCCGGTGCAAAACCGATCAGCTTGGTTGATTTTCCGATACAAAGGATCGAATCCGCGCAGGCCACGTTAAACGGTGCCGTCGGAGCCGGGTTGATTGTTAGGATCAGGGCATCCGATTTGGGCAGACACAGACCCTGCTCGTCGGGATCGTTGGTGGTCGCCGTCAGGGTAATTACCCCGGCTATCATATCGGCGGCCGACGGGAAGTAGATCGTCTTGAGGCTGTCGAGGTTAGCGAAAGTACCCGTACCGCTGGTGGTCCAGGTTACGCTGGTCGCTGCGCCCGTCAGGGTGGCGGTCAGCAACACGCTGTCGCCGGCGCACACTTCCTGGTCGGCTCCTACCGACACACCCAGGGCCAGCTGGCAGTCGCACGATTCGATGTTGACCGTGATAGCCGCCGGACTGCTGTAGCAATCGGCAGCCGAGCGCTCAAACAGGTAGTAGGTACCATTGCCTACCTGGGTAGGGTCAGTCACGAGGGCAGAAGAAGCGCTCGGTCCTACGTGCCACTCAAAGGCACCTCCAACAGTAGAAAGAGGAGGCAGGATCACAGCCGTTAGGTCGGCCGTCACATCAGGGCATTCATTGATGGTATTTTGGGCAATGCTCGGCGTAGCGGGCTTGGCGTTCACCACGACCGTGATGGGCAGGCGCGGGCTAACGCAGCTTTCGCCCAAGGTACCTTCCAGGTAGTAGGTAGTGGTCATGGTGGGGCTGAGGCTGAGTAGCTGTCCGCTGGTGGTGGTCGCAAATGCGTCCCCACTCATGGCCTCGGCGTACCAATTGATGGTCGTACCCGTTACGTCCGTGGTACCGCTCAGTTGTACGGTATCGCCCACACAGATCGTTCTATCCGGCGAAACCGTCAACAGGATCGTCGGACACTGCGGCAGCGGTTTCAACCCGGCATCAATGTGCGGATTGTTGCGAAGCGTATCGCTTACGGCTTTGGCTACGTCGATGGTAATGACGTTGGTTTTACCGGGCGTTCCGGATTCACCCGCATTGCTATCCTTCGTAGGATCACCGCCCTGGTTAGTTTCTACAAACGACTCGTCCGTAGAAGCATAAAACTTCACAAAGTACTTGCCGCTCGGCAGGCTGTCGAACAGGTACTTCCCATCGGCATCCGTTACCGTCATGCGGATGGCTACCATGGCCGAATCCTGTAGCTCGACGGTAACGCCAGGTACCCCCGGCTCGCCGATATCCTGCACACCATTATCATTAAGGTCGCGCCATACATAGTCGCCAATGGAGCCGTAGCGTACGGGAGCTGGTACTACTTCTACGGGCTCGCTGTCGTCGTCATCTTCCCCTTTGTCGAAGCCGTTGCCCGGCGTGGAGTCCACATCTTCTATTTCGTCACCCTCTTCGTCGCGGGCGTCCTTGATCTGGGCGTAGTTTACCAAGGTACCTTCCGTGAAGCTAGGATCAACCCGCACCAGGATGGATACGCTCACACTATCGCCCGGTGCCAGCGGCCCGGCCAAAGACGCGTTCATGGTTGCAATCTGTCCGGCGGCCGTCCAGTTGGCATCCACCAGCGTCAGCGAGGCGGGCAGGGAGTCGCTCAGTAAAATGTTGGTGGCCGTTACCGCGCCTTGGTTAACGACCGTCAGCGTGAAGCTCACCGTGTCACCCGGCATCACGACGGAAGCCTGGCCAGTGCTTAGTTTCTTATTCAGCGCCAAATCGAAGATCGGCGTGGGCACAACCTGGATCGGCTCGCTGTCGTCGTCATCTTCCCCCTTGTCGAAGCCGTTGCCCGGCGTGGAGTCGACGTCTTCTATTTCGTCACCCTCTTCGTCGCGGGCGTCCTGGATCTGGGCGTAGTTTACCAAGGTACCTTCCGTGAAGCTAGGATCAACCCGCACCAGGATGGACACGCTCACACTATCGCCCGGTGCCAGCGGCCCGGCCAAAGGCGCGTTCATGGTTGCAATCTGTCCGGCGGCCGTCCAGTTGGCATCCACCAGCGTCAGCGAGGCGGGCAGGGAGTCGCTCAGTAAAATGTTGGTGGCCGTTACCGCGCCTTGGTTAACGACCGTCAGCGTGAAGCTCACCGTGTCACCCGGCATCACGACGGAAGCCTGGCCGCTGCTTAGTTTCTTATGCAGCGCCAGGTCGAAGATCGGCGTGGGCACAACCTGGATCGGCTCGCTGTCGTCGTCATCTTCACCCTTGTTGAAGCCGTTGCCCGGCGTGGAGTCGACGTCTTCTATTTCGTCACCCTCTTCGTCGCGGGCGTCCTGGATCTGGGCGTAGTTCACCAAGGTACCTTCCGTGAAGCTGGGGTCAACCCGCACCAGGATGGATACGCTCAGGCTATCGCCCGGAGCCAGCGGTCCGGCCAAAGGCGCGTTCATGGTCGCAATCTGTCCGGCGGCCGTCCAGTTGGCATCTACCAGCGTCAGCGAGGCGGGCAGTGAGTCGCTCAGTAAAATGTTGGTGGCCGTTACCGCGCCTTGGTTGACGACCGTCAGCGTGAAGCTCACCGTATCACCCGGCATCACGACGGAAGCCTGGCCAGTGCTTAGTTTCTTATGCAGCGCTAAATCGAAGATCGGCGTTTCGATCGGTACGATCCCGGCGTCGATGTGCGGGTTGTTACGAAGCGTATCGCTTTCGTCTTTGGTAACATCTATAGTAATGACGTTGGTTTTCCCCAAAGTACCCGACTCACCCGCGTTGCTATCCTTGGTCGGATCGCCGCCCTGGTTGGTTGGGGAAAAGGTACTTCCCGTGGGAGCAATAAAACGAACGTAGTACTCGCCACTGAATAAACTATCAAACAGGTACTTTCCGTTGGCGTCAGTCACGACCGTACGAATGGCCACCATCGCCTCATCCTGTAGCTCAACCGTAATGCCGGGAATCCCCAACTCGCCGGGGTCTTGTACGCCGTTGCCGTTGGTATCGCCCCACACAAAATCACCAATGGAGCCCAGCGGCCCAGGTACTACCTGGATGGCACAACAGCCCGTAGCGGGACACGAAACTCCTACTAAAGAAGTAAACGAAAAAGAACCCGGCCCTTTGATGGTCAGGGACGAGTCAGCATTGACGACGGCTACCGTAAGTCCGTTCACTACGACCGAGTCTACTATAGGTACCCCGTTGTAGAGCCACTGGATGGAGTGGTAGCCCGCGATGGGAGATACTTCAAATTCATCGCCTAAGTACCATTCTATAGGTACCGAAAAACAGGCCGACGCGATGTCGTCCTGGTCCAGCTCGCCGTCACCCGGCCAGGAGTCCTGATCCTCGCCGTCCATTTCCATGATTTCGGCCACGTTGAAAAACACGCCCTGCGCCAGTACTTTGGCTCTGATTTGCAGAATTGCCGAATCGCCGGCCGCTACCGTTCCGGCGTTCCATACTTTAGTGGCGGGCACAAAACTACCCGTACCTCTTAGGACATTGCTGCTTATATACTCTACGCCGCCTACGGGCAGGCTGTCTTTAACCACCACACCCGTAGCTTGCACAAGGCCCGAATTTTTTACAATGACCGTATACGTCACGGTATCTCCCAGGCTGGGCTGCGCTTTATCAATATTTTTATGAAGGCTCAGGTCAATTTGCGCCCAACTGCCCGAAAAACTGGCCAGCATGAAGAGCACGGCCAGGCACGCTACCCGCTGGCAAGCCAAAAGTGGCTGGGCTTTCCAGGAGGTACCTGTACTCTGGGCAGGGCTTGCCACTTGACGGACCCTGCTGGCGCGAGGAGTCATCGAGAGACAAAATGTATGTATAAGGTTTACTAGTAGATGTAACGTATTCATAAAGTTGTGTTTGAAAGGTAGGCGGGAATCTGTATTCTCAAAATCAGGGAAGTACCTTTCTCCGGGGGGACCGTCATTGCTGACTTGTATTCGGGCTCGTTGCCTTTTATCAGGTAGGTACCTTAGCAGGGCAAGCACAAAAGGTACCTGCACCCACGAGGGTAGGCTAGTCATGAATTTCCTGAACAAAGTACTGGATTGCGCTGCGAACGTACTTGAAAAAGTACGAAGGAAAGGATACTTTCGGATCAGCCACTTCGTTATTACCTGTATAGGAACAACGGGGCGGACCTCAGACAATGATGAATAGAGATCTTTCATCCTTCTGACTCTTTATGGTTAATGTATAGTGTGCGTTAATAATATTCTTGTACTCAACTACAAATGTAATCGAATATTAGAATAAATATCTACATATTATTAACAACACAAATAATGCCAAAGAAAAAATGCAACTACCTCACTCGTAGATCCAAGCGGGTAGTACACTATCTATGAACTATTTAGGCAAAAATCAAAAAATTTCATAACGTTTTCGTTGAGTAGCTTCAAAACCCTATTTTTTAGGCAAAGGAGTCTGATTTACCAGACATACTACCTATAGCCAAAAAGGTGCCAAAAACGAAAAGGCCTGTTAAGTAACTAAAAATAATAAAGTACCCTTAGGTGAAGGAATGTATAAATTATAAGAAAAATACTATTTATTAGTACTAATTTTTTCAATAAAAAAGCCCCAATGTAGTAGCTACATTGGGGCTTTTTTATTGAAATGCTCTATGTTCTTTAAAAATCGTAGCCCAGCGTTACGTACGGAATGGCTTTGTTCGTGATTCCGTTATCAACTCCCCAGGCGTAGTCAAACTTCACGTAAAATCCGAACAGCATGGTGCGGGCACCGACGCCATAGCCCATCAGGTAGGGGTTCCGGAAGTTCGTAACCGAAGCCCGGAACGGTTCCGAGCCTCCGCCCACGATTTCCGTGTTTAGGCTATTCTCCTGGCTGAAGGGCCCGCGGCCGGTCCAGGCGGTACCGATGTCCGTAAAACCGATGACCTGGAAATTACGGAGAAAGTTGGAGGTAATGGGCCCCCGGTAGATGTACTTGATCAGGGGGATCCTAAGCTCTGCATTGGCCAGTACGTAGCTGGTACCGGCCAGGCGGTTGAGGTTGAAGCCTCGCAGGTTGGTAGCAAACTCGGCAAAGAAAATGTCCCGGTTGTCGATGCCAGGCCCAAAGGCCAGGGGATTCGTTGTATTAGGAGCATCCTTCCGGTTTAAAATCCAATTTTCCATCCCTCCCATGATGTTTTGCTTGGGGGCACGGCCCCCCGAATGGCTAAAAGCCAGGCGGGCCGCCAGGATCAGATCCCGGTGTATTTTCTGGTAGCGCCTCAGGTCCACACTGATCCGGTTGAAGCTATCAGAAGCGCGGGAAATGCCCATGTAGTTTTCGTAGCGTACTTTAAAGCGGGTACCTTCGATCATGTTCATGCCGTTGACGCGCGAATTGTCAAAGACAAACTCACTGTTGATCCCCCCGTACTGCGACGAATGATCTGGCTCGGCCAGCAAGTATACATCAACCAGCCGCGTGAGGGTATAGGTAGGTGTAACGGTAAAGCGGGTGGTGGTAGACAAAGGATAAGACGCCGAAAGCGAAACCTGGTTGAAACGGTACTTTTGGGCGGCGCCCTCTACATCAAAGAACAGGCTACGACGGTCTACCCTGGCTCCAAAGTCGACCCGGTACTTGTAGTTGTTGTATTCGGCGTAGAGGTCGTTATTCCGAAAATTGGTCGACACAAAGAAGCCCGCCTTGAGGACGTGGTTCTCGAGCAGATCGTTCATGGAGATGGACTGCGCGTACCCAAAGCCCCGGATGGGATCGATGCGCCAGTCGGAGGTGGCGTCGTTGGCCACAAAAAGCCCTTTGTAATCGTACGGCCCCCGGATGGCGATATTTTCGCGGCGACGGGGCTTAGGGGTAAGGCTGGGCACACTGGACAAAGTACCCCGGCGCTGCCGGTTCTCGAATGCTTTCAGCATATCAGGGTCGAACTGGTAGTTATCCGTATCCACCTCTCCTTCTTTGAGGGTGATCTCCGTCTGGCGGGCCGACTCCTGCGTGGTATCAGGCTGCTCGGCATTGGGCTGGCCCGCATTGGGAGCCGCGACACCCGCGTTGCTTCGGGCAGAGGAGCCCAGGCCGGGCGTAGACAAGGAAGCGTTCAGGTCCAGACGATCCTGGTAGGAAGCCATCAGGTTGCCATCGTTCAGCCGTATGTACGCCAGGCTCCCCCCCGACCCGATCTTAAGATCGGCATTTTTAAGACTGTAAAGGTAGTCGGTAAGCTGAGCGGTGGTGCCGGTAGTACGGTCGAACTTAAAGAGATTACTGATCCCTTTGACATCGGAAAGAAAGTACACGGCCGCTTCGTCGACGTAGATAGGCCGCATGATCGTGCCCAGTGAATCGACCAATCGACCTACGGTGGCAGCGCGGGGTGAGCCGTCGTGCTCAAATATACTCAAAGAAGCCTGGATGGTTTTGTAGGTACCTTTGTCCGTACCCAGGGAGTCGGTGGGGCGGTTGGAGGCAAAGGCAATCCGCCGCGCCGAACCCGCCACAAAGCGAGGTGTGAGGTCGTCGTACAGATCGTTGGTGAGTTGTATTGCTGACGCCCGCGCTACGCTGACCATGTACAGATCGTTTTGCCCGCCCTTGTCGGCACTGACGGCCAGCATGGTACCGTCTTCGGAAATATCCATGTCTACGATCTGATCCAGCCCCCGAATGGTACGTTTCAGGCGTATTTTCGGTTTCTTGGTGTCCAGGTTTTCGTAGAGGAAAAAGTTGGGCCGTCCTCCTTCTTCTACCAGCACGGCCAGGGCATTGTTCCGCGTCCAGCCGATCAGCGGAATCAGACCCTGGGTACGGGAATTGTTGGTAACGACCGTCCCCTGCCGGATGACCATGCGGCGGCCGGTTTCGTTATTAAAAATCTGAACGCGGTACCTTTCCTTGTACAGCTCACTGATGGCGAGCCATTTTTTATCCGACGAAATTTTGATGATGGCATTGCTGCCGGGCGTATTGGCCTCGTGCAGGCGGTACTGCCAGGTAGGTGAAGGCTCCCGGTAGTGCTGGGCGGCCTGCTTGCTGACATTCACGTAGTATTCGCGCCAGTCGCGCAGGAAGCGCGTGTAGGAAGGGATGCCCAGCGTGCTGGTAATACTCGTTTGTTCGGTCCGGATGATCCGGGTGAGGTTCAGGATATTGGAAATATTGTCCCGCCCGTAGCGCTCGGCGATGTAGTTCCAGATGGACTGCCCCACCAGCGTTGCGTCGGCCCCCGTCAGGAGTCCGGGCTTTTTCAGCTGGCGCTTGTTGGAAAGATCGCGCATGTAGTCACTCAGCTCGGGCGTCCAGCCTTCGGCAATGTAAGCCGCAATACCCTGCATGAACCATTCGGGCAGGGTCAGAAGCAGGGAGCTCTGGAGGGCGTCTTTGAGATTTCCGCCGTAGAGCATATCGTACACAAAAAGCAGCGAAATTTCTTTGACGAGCTCTTTGCGAAAGCTGAGCTGATCACCGGTGAACGCAATTTCCAGCCTGGACTGCGCCAGATCCAGCTCCTGATCGTCCAGATCGCCAAAGGTAGCCAGCCCCATGTTGCTCTGCATGAGCTCGCCCGGCGAGTTATAGAGAAAAATCTTGATGCGGTTGTAGGGCGTATAGCCAAGTACCTCCGTGATGCGGTCAAACTCGCTCTCGGCAAACTGCGCCGCCAGGCGCGCCAGGTTGGTGCCGCCCTGGTAGTGGTAGATTTCGAAATTGGAGCTTTTCAGTACTTTCCAGTCGAAGGTCCGGTACTGTACCCGGTTTTTACCGAATCGCTCCTGCGACGGATAGCGCTGGGCATGAGCCGTTTGCCCCGGTAGTAAGATCACAAAAAAGACGGCAGCAAGCGCCGCTTTATATAGGAAAAGTAACTTCATTGGGTACACTGGCTTTCTTTAACGGTAATATAACGAAAAATACCTACCAATATTCACTAACAAATTTAAATCTTTCCTGTTTTCAAAATGCTCGGTAAGCTGGTTGGCAAAATAGGGTGCCAGGGTAACCCCCTTGGTGCCCAATCCATTAAATATCCCAACGCGCGGGTAGCGAGGGTGAGTACCCACAAAAGGCCGCCGATCCTGGGTAGCCGGGCGAATCCCCGCCCGCTGGCCAAGTACCTCATAAGGTACCTTGAGCAACGGCCGAAGCTTTTCTTCCAGGTACCTGCGCCCCTCCTCCGTGGTAGACCAATCCAAATCGTGCCAGGAGTAGGTTGCCCCTACTTTGTGCTGTCCGTTACTCGTGGGCAAAATGAATATTCCCTGGTTGACGATGTGGGGCAAAGGGTACCCTTCCAGCCGCACGTCCAGCAATTGCCCTTTGACGGGCTCGAAAGGCAGCCAGTCAAATAGGGTACTTTCGCGTGCATCAAAACCCTGGCAAAGTACCACTTGCCGGGCCCGGAGGCCGTTCCATTCCACGTACTCGTCCTGAATCGCTAGCTCCTGGCTGTCAAAAGTACCTTCCTGATAACACCCTGCGCGCTGAAAGTACGCCCGGCTTTTTTCCAGCAACGACGGCAGATCCACCCAGCCCGACTGCGTTACTTCCAACCCGCCGTAGGGTGCCTGAATCTGTGCGTGGAGGGCGGGATCTTCCGGGGCCGACGGGGCTAGGTACCTCTGGATACCCGGCTCGGCCGTTTGGGCCAGGTAGGTATTTTGTTCCTGAAGGGAGCGGTAGGGCCGGTAGATGTTGAGCGGATGCAGCAGCGGCGTACCCAAGGTTTGTTCCAGTTGGGTATAAAATTCCGTTGCGTAGGGAAACAGCTCATCGGCCAGCCAAGTCTTGACGAGTTTTTTACCCGTGAGTGGATTGAAAATACCCGCGGCTACTCCCGAAGCCGAAGGCCGCGACGAGTCGTTCAGGATCAAAATCGTCTTTTCCTTTGCGAGCAAATGCCACGCCAGGGTAGTTCCCGCCAGCCCTTGCCCAACCACGAGGTAGTCAATCATGCGCGCTGTTTGTTAAGTACCTGCTTGCTCAGTAGAAGTACCCCTCGGGCCGCTGCCACGCAGAGCACGCCCAATCCGCTCGTCGGCAAGCCTCACCACCATTTCCACCTGCTCATCGACGGTCATGAAGGAGTTGTCCAGCAGCAGGGCGTCTTCGGCCTGGCGCAGGGGGCCTTCCGTGCGGTGGGTGTCGATGTAATCGCGCTTCTGTAGATTCTGCATGATTTCTTCCAGCCCTACCAGCTCGCCCTTGGCCAGGAGTTCATCCTGCCGCCGCCGCGCCCGGATCAGCGGGTCGGCGGTCATGAATATTTTAAGCTCGGCTTCCGGAAAAACCACCGTGCCAACGTCACGGCCATCCAACACGACGCCCTTGCTGCGGCCCATGCGCTGTTGCTGAGCCACCATAGCCTGCCGTACTTCCACCACCGCACTCACCTCACTCACTCGCTCGGATATGTACATTTTTCGGATCTCGTTCTCTACGTTCAGGCCGTTGAGGTAGGTTTCGTTGGTGGCGGTTTCGGGCTGGTACCGAAAGGTGATCTGGATTTCCCGCAGCGCTTTCTCTACATCCCGGGGATTGGTCAGCGATAGGTGGTGGTTATAAAAGTAAAGTGTCACGGCGCGGTACATGGCACCCGTATCGATGTAGGCGTAATGGAGCTGTCGGGCTACCAGCTTGGCAGTGGTACTTTTGCCGCAGCTGGAAAAGCCATCGAGGGCCACAATTATTTTTGGCATACGCAACTAAAGGTAAAAGATAGGCTGCAAAGTAAACGAAAGAAGCCGTGGGATGCATCGTTTCAGCCCCTAAACTTCACGAACAAGTGTTCGTCCCAAAACTGCCCCTCTTTGTATACGGCGCTTTGATGAATGGCTTCCCGGTGGTAACCGGCTTTTTCCAGCACGCGCATGGAGGCCTGGTTGAAAGCAAACACCCCCGCGTAAAGGCGATGTAGGTCGGTTTGAGCAAACGCCAGGGCGGTGATTTGCCGCAAGGCGTCAGAAGCGTACCCCTGCCCCCAAAAGGGCTCCCCCAGCCAGTAGCCTACCTCGGCGCTGTACCGAAATACGTCGCCATTGGGGATCACGCCAATCCCCCCAATCAGCTCATCGGCCAGGGTAATGGCGCGGTTGAGCTGCCTGCTCGCCGCGGGCTCCTCCAGGCACTGCGCAATCCACACCTGGGCGTCAGCCGAGGTATAGGGAGAGGGAAACGAATCCCGAACGCCCCGGGTTACGCCCGGATTGTTGGCGTACCGAACCAGGTTTTCGGCGTCTTCCCGGCGGTAAGGCCGCAGCTTAATTACGGTCATTTACAAAGCTGGGTTGGGTTGCTCATCGAGCAGAAATACCGTAAGACCGCGCGCTCCGTGCGCTCCGATGACCAGCGATTGCTCTATATCGGCCGTTTTGGAAGGCCCCGCGATGAAGCACCCCCAGCCCGTATCCTGAATGTTCACGCGCTCGTAGGCGTCGTGCATGGTATCTACCAAAGCGTGCTTGGGGATAACCACGGCCAGGTACTGCGCAATGAACGGAAGTACCCGGTGCGTCAGGTGCTTTTCTGACACCCACACCGCGCCGTTTTCGGCCACGCCAAAGTCGGCCTCGATCACCGCCACGTTGATCATTTCCAGCTCGTGCGGATCAGAAACATTCAGGCTAAAATCCGCCCAGTCGGCCAGGAACGGAATAGTCGTTGCGCGGTTGGTCAGTTGTCCAAAAGTGGCAAACAGATGCGATTTTATGTCCGACCAGGTACTTGTCAGTACCGCCACGCCCCCGGCCGTGTTCACCATCTCGCCAAAAGTCTCGGCCAGGTCGGCGTACCTGGCATCAAACCGTTCCTCGGCCGGGGACGGCAGGGGCTGCGGTTTGTTGGCTTTGATCTGATCAAGTATTTTTTTTCTCGAATCCATTGTACTTTATAGCTTAAAAGCCTGCCGAGCCACCATCTGCCAGCCCGCTTTCTTTTTAACCCACACTTGAAGTACCCCCAGGTTGGGCTTCACGCGGTTTCCGTTGTCTACGATATCACCGGTCATTTTGTGGCGTACCAGGGCAGTAGCACCTACCAGCGTCACCTGCATGTCGGTCAATTCCAGTTCGTAGTAAGCGGACTTCCCGCTGGTGATCGAGTGAATAAAATCGGCCTTGGTTTCGATCACCCCGCTGGAATGCCCGTAGGTGAGCTCGTCGGCCAGTACACTTTTCAAAGTACCTTCGTCTTTGGCAAAGAGGGCGTTTTTCCAGCGGTCCAGGCTGGCAAGTACCTGTTTTTCTTCCGCTGCCTGGCCCATAGCCAGGGTACTTATGAAGGTAAAAAAGCTAAGTAAAAAGATTGTTCCTTTCATGATAAATAGGGAGTTGGGGTTGATCAGGATGTAGTTTTTATTTTTTTCGGTTGCGCAGGTACCACTCCCGGAAACTCTCCGTGGGCGGCTGCGGCATTTCCCGCTGCTTGTACCAGGGATTCAAAGAGTTGCTTACCGTAGCGGGCAACGCCCGCATCACAGCCCGGCCCACCTTGCCCGACCATTGATAAAAGCGCGGCCGGGAAAGTACCGTAGTCATTACTTTCATGCCCATGTTCTTGGAGGCTGGCACGTGGCCTTCCTTAGCCAGTACCTGCCGCCATTTGTACAGCTGATCGTGGATGTCGATCTTGACCGGACACACGTTGGAACAGCTCCCGCACAAAGTACTGGCAAAGGGCAGGTCGGCGTGCTTGCGCATGTCGAGGTTGGGGGCTAAAATAGACCCAATGGGCCCGGCCACAGCGTTGTGGTAGCTATGCCCGCCGCTGCGGCGGTACACGGGGCAGGTGTTCATGCAGGCTCCGCAGCGGATGCACTTCAGCGAGTTACGGAAGTCGGCGCGGCCCAGCTGGGTACTTCGCCCGTTATCCACGATGATGATGTGCATCTCCTGCGGCTTACTATCCCGATCCTGCCGGGGGCGCTGAAAGTGGCTGCTGTAGGTCGTGACGGACTGCCCGGTGGCGCTGCGCGCCAACAACCGCAGAAATACCCCCAGGTCTTTGGCTTTAGGGATGATCTTCTCAAAACCCATGGAGGCAATGTGGACGTCGGCCAGGTGGGCTCCCATGTCGGCGTTGCCCTCGTTGGTACACACCACAAAGCCGCCCGTTTCGGCAATCGCAAAGTTAACGCCCGTCAGTGCGGCCCTTCGGGTTAGAAACTTCTCGCGCAGGTGCTGGCGAGCGGCCTCCGTGAGGTACTGTGGGTCAGTAGCGCCGGCCTCGGTACCCAGGTGCTCATGGAACAGATCCCCAATGTCCTTTTTCTTGAGGTGAATGGCGGGCAACACAATGTGGCTGGGCGGCTCCTGCCGCAGCTGCACGATCCGCTCGCCCAGGTCGGTATCAATGACCTCGATGCCGTTGCCGGTTAGGTACTCGTTGAGGTGGCACTCTTCGGTGAGCATGGACTTGCTCTTCACCATGTGCGTGATCTGGTGCTTTCGCAACAGCTCCAGCACGATCTGGTTGTGCTCGGCGGCGTCAGCGGCCCAATGTACCTGAATGCCGTTCCGGATGGCATTGCGCTCAAACTCCTCCAGCAGCTCGTCCATGTGCGATAGTCCGTAGCTTTTGATCTGGGACGCCCGCTCACGCAGCGCCTCCCATTCGGGTAGTTTAAAAGCCGCCTTATCCCGTTTTTGCCGCACAAACCACAGGGTTTCGTCGTGCCAATTGACGTAGGGTTCGTCCTGGTTAAATACCTCGGAGGCCCCGGCGTGGTCTAGTTCGGTTGGTTTCATGGGTTTCTTCACAAATAGGTAATGGTACTTTTTGAACAATCTTCATGGACTTGTTAACAATCATTGAATTATTCAAAGGTTGCCATTTGTTTTATAAACAACTTGTTAACAAAACAACATTTGGGTATTTTTCTGTATTGCAATATGTTATACCTTTGAATCGCAAAGTTTTTCAAACGAGAGTCCTGAGTCTGAAAATTGGTTCTATGTAACTTTTTTTAGAAACTCTTAAATTTAAACTCACATGAAAACAAAAAACATTCTTACTCTAGCCGCGCTGATGAGCGCCCTGACCACCGGCCTTGCTTTGGAAGCAACGGCGCAGGTGTCGTCCGAAACATCCGCAGAGAGCCCGGTAGCCAAGGCCACCTCCGACCTGCACGTGTTGCAGATGAAGCCCATGCAATTCCGAGTATCATATACAAATCCCAAAACAAACAGATTGTCCGTTCGAATTGTTGATGCGGAGCAGCGCGTGTTGTTTTCGGAAAATAAAAATGTGTCGACCAACTACCTCAAATACTTCGACCTCTCGCCCCTTCTGGATGGTACCTATACCTTCGAGATCACGGACGGTAACGAGAAGTACAGCCAGTCGTTTGACATCATGACGCAAACGCGTCGCATCGTAGCAGCCAAAAACTAACGACCGACGCCTTGCTTCTCAGATTCTGATCTCCGTGAAACTTTGTATAGGGAAGGTACCTACGAGGCTAGGTACCTTCCCTTTTTTTAGGCCTGGTTCAGGATTTCGGCGATGTGCTTCACCTGTACGGTTGAATGCTTTCGTTTGAGGATTCCTTCCAGGTGCATGAGGCAACTCATGTCGGCGGCGGTAATGTACTCCGCCCCGTGCTGCTCGTGGTCGGCTACGCGATCCTTGCCCATTTTTACGGACACGGCCTCCTCGCTCACGCAGAAAGTACCCCCGAAGCCACAGCATTCGTCGGGCCGGGCCAGCGGTACCAGCTCCAGGCCTTCTACCTGATCCAGCAGCTGGCGGGGCTTGGAAAAGAAAGGGGCGTTCAGCTCCGACATCTGGGAGAGGTGCAGCCCCCGCTGCCCGTGGCAGCTCTGGTGCAGCCCCACCCGGTGCGGGAAGCGGGCCTTGAGATTGGTGACTTTCAGTACATCGGTCAGGAATTCCACCAGCTCGTACACCCGCACCCGCAGCTGGTCAGACGCTTCTTCCCGGCCTTCTACGTGCAGATGATCCCGCAGGTGCAGCACGCAACTACCCGACGGCGAAACGATGTACTCGTAGTCCGAAAAACCATTCAGAAAAAGGGTATTGCAGGAGTCGGCCAGGTGCTCAAAGCCCGAGTTGGCCATGGGCTGTCCGCAGCAGGTCTGGTTGAGGGGGTATTCCACTTCACAGCCCAGCTTCTCGAGCAACTCCAGTGTAGCCACTCCTACCTGAGGGTAGAATTGGTCTACGTAGCAAGGGATAAATAGTCCTACTTTCAAAGCTAAAATCAGTATAGCAGCGCTAAAATGTATTATTAAAAAACTACCACACTTCGATGGTGGCCATGATCGGGAAATGATCCGACGCCTGCGGGTAGTTTCGTATTACTTTATAATTTTTTATCTGCACACGTTTGTTTTCTAAAACCATAATATAGTCCAGCCGGTCGCCGGAAATCCCTTCCGTCCAGGTGGGTAGCAACGAGCCCTTGGCGGCGTCCTGCCACTTCGTCTGGAAGGAAAAATAGGGCTGCTCGTTGGGCCGGGCCCCCATGTCCATGGCCAGAAAAACCGGCTGCACGCTCTCGCCCAGCGCCCGGTTGATAAAGGCCGCCTGCAAGGCCCGGTCGAACACGGAGGCGTACTCCAGCCGCGCGTTGCAAAAC
Organism: Rhabdobacter roseus; assembly: GCF_014202275.1. Taxonomy (GTDB): domain Bacteria; phylum Bacteroidota; class Bacteroidia; order Cytophagales; family Spirosomataceae; genus Rhabdobacter; species Rhabdobacter roseus. Next base: position 32,279 of record NZ_JACHGF010000009.1, read on the forward strand.
CGAAAGGTAAACCAGCGCGAGTACCGGATCAGCCCGCACAAAAGTACCCTGGGGTCGGCCCCCGGCGAGTGCGGAAGACTCAGCTTCTGGGTCTTTTCAAACGGCCAGCGCGACAGAATACCAATACCCTGACTGGCGGCGTCTTGTCCGTCGGCCGCTCCGTAGGCGTAGTACATGCCCGTTTGGGCAGCTAGCTGCCGGAGCTGAAAACGGACCCGGTCTTCGTTACCCACGCTGTCGATGGCCTGCAGAGCCACCAGGTGCGGCTCGTTTTCCTGAATGACCCGCAATACCGTGCGCAGGTTAGACGCGCCCTGGTCGTCTTCCCCGTGCTGGATATTGAAACTAAGTATCCGGATCTCGACCGCGCGCCGAGGCTGAGAGGCCGTAATCACGACCAAACAAACCCCCAGTACGAAGAGCACAAGTACCTTTTTCAAAAGTAGCGGGTTACGGTTGGGACACTGTCATTTACTCTCCTGCAAATCAAATATTTTTTTCATAAGTACCCATTTTTCGCCCGGCTGAGCCATTGGAAGCGCCTGCTGGTACTTCCACATCAGGCCCTCCCACTCCTGCACGGTGGGGTTGGCGGCGTCCATTTGGGCCTTCAGTTCAAAGCTAAAATCATCCTGCGTGTCCATGATCATGAACAGCCGGTTGCCGAGCCGGTAGATCTCCATTTGGAGAATACCCGAACCGGTGATACTAGCGGCAATGTCGGGCCAGATGGCCTGGTGGTGCGCCTCGTATTCGGCCATCATCGCGGGGTCATCGACCAGGTCTAGGGCTAAGCAGTAGCGTTTCATAGGCGGTAGCTAGGCTTGAATACGGTACCCGCGCGCGGCGTAGTAGGCCACGTACGCAAAACACACCATAGGTACGATGAGCGCAAAAGCCGGGCCGGACTTGAACAAAGCCCCGGCGATCAGCGGCATGAACGCCCCGCCCACAATGGCCATGATCACCAGCGACGAAGCCAGCTTCGACTCCGCTCCCAGGCCTTTGGTAGCCAGGGCAAAAATCGTCGGGAACATGATGGACTGGCAGAAGTACGTAAGGCTCAGGCAGATCACCGCCGTGAGGCCGCCCGTCGCCATCCCGATCAGGACCAGCACCGTGGCACTGACGGCGTACCAGGTAAGTACCTGGCTGGACGAGAAGCGCGTCATGAGTGAGGTACCTATGAAGCGCCCCAACATGAAAAGTACTAGCGCGAACGACGCGTGGAAGCCGGCGATTTGGGTGGAGCTCAGGGCTTCGCTGCTGGTACCGGTGATGGAGTTGATCAGGTTCATATAGCCTTCGGCCAGCGCCCAGTGCATTTCGCGGGCAAAGTCCAGCTTGAAGTCCACAAAGTACCCCCACAGCACGGTTTGCGCACCTACGTTGAGAAACTGCGCCAAAATACCCAACCGCAGGTGGCGATGCCGGAAAAGCGACAAGATGGAAATATTTTTCTCGGACGCCCCCACTTCATCAACTACCTCGGGCTCGGGCATGCGCGTCAGCGCAAAAAGGACCGCCACAAAAAGGACCAACGCCCCGATAAACAGGTACGGTCCCTGGACGGAAAGGGCCTCCTGCACGCGGATCTGATCCGCTTCGGCCGCGGGCAGGGCCGCCAGCATTTCGGGCGTATATTCGGTTTGAGAAAAAATAAACAGTGCCCCAATGATGGGCCCCAGAATGATGCTGATGCCGTTGAACGACTGCGAGAAGTTAATCCGCCACTCGGCTTTTTCGGGGTCACCGAGCACGGTTACGTACAGGTTGGCGGCGGTTTCCAGAAAAGCCAGCCCGCTGGCGATCATGAAAAGCGCAAACAGGAAGAAGCCGTATACCCGCACCGAAGCCGCCGGATAAAACAGAAAAGCGCCGCCTGCGTAGAGGAGCAGCCCCAGCAGAATGCCTTTCTTGTACCCGTACCGACGCATAAAGTACCCCGCGGGCAGCGCAAAGAAAAAGTACCCCATGTAAAAGGCCAGATCCACCACGCCCGCCTGAAAGCGGTTCAGGTCCAGGGCAATCTGGAACTGCTTGATGAGCGAGCCGTTGAGGGAGTTGGCCAGTCCCCACAGAAAAAACAGGCTCGTGACCAGGATGAGCGGTAGTAAGTAGCTGCGCCCCGAGCCCGGTGCATTTTTGAGGGATGCCTTCGCCGAAGAGGGTATTTGTGCCATAGAGGGTAAATGTAAGAATAGAATGGTAAAAAAAGGAATAAAGGGTTACTTCTGAATTTTTAACGCGCCCCAGGTACCTGGGCACCGCCCAAAAACTAGAGGGAGCGGTCGAGGTGGGTATAGCCGCCGTCCACAAACAGCCACTGGCCCGTGGTATGGGAGGCGCGGGCCGAAAGTAGAAAAATGACCGTATCGGCAATTTCCTGCGGGGTGGTCATGCGTCTTTGCAGGGGTACCCGTCCTTCAATGAGTTGCTGCTGCGCGGCAGGGTCGGGAAAGGTCTTGAGCCAGTTTTCGTACATGGGCGTCATGACTTCTGCCGGAATTACGGCGTTGACCCGGATATTATAAGGAAGCAGCTCCACCGCCCACTCGCGGGTGAGCGACAAAATCCCCCCCTTGGCCGCGACGTAGCCCGAAGTACCTCCCTGCCCCGTCAGGGCGGTTTTGGAAGCAATGTTCACAATGGCCCCTTGGGTACTTTTGAGCTCGGGAGCAATAAAGTGCGTGAGGTTGTAGTAGTGGTAAAGGTTTCTTTCCAGCGACTTCTGAAACGCGACCGGATTGCCCTCCAGCAGCCCGACGCCGTCGTTGGTGCCGGCGTTATTGACGAGCCCGTCGATGCGCCCGAATTTCTTCAGCACCGTGTTGACGGCCTTGTGGCAAAAGTCCAGGTCCATGAGGTCAAAGGAGAGGTGGTAGCCGGAGGGTAGTTCGCTCACCAAAGTCCAGGCGGCGTCTTCGTCCAGGTCAAAAACAACCGGGATGGCACCTTCCGCCGCCAAACCGCGCACAATGGCTGCCCCGATTCCCTTGGCTCCGCCCGTAACAATAATTACTTTTTCGTTTAGTTTTAAGTCCATTAATTCTTTTATAAATAGGCTATGGGAAGAATGATGCAAGGTACCTGATTCGGATCAAAAACTGCGCCGAAAGTACCCCTACTTTCAGGATTGGGGCAATTTTTAGTCATTCAATTGGTAAAAGCGTACGGCATTGTCGCCGTAGATTTTCCGGCGCTCTCCCTCAGAAAAGGCCGCGAGGTAGTCGTCCAGGATCGCCTTGATTTCGGGATAGGAAGCCGCCACCAGGCATACCGGCCAGTCCGACCCGAACATAAGCCGATCCGTACCAAAGGCCTCCACGACCACGTCCAGGTAGGGCCGGAAATCGGCGGCTTTCCAGCGGTTCCAGTCGGCCTCGGTCACCAGGCCGGAGAGCTTGCAATGGACCTGAGGGTACTTGGCCAGGTACTTTATGCCTTGGGCCCAGGCTTCGAGGTCGCCGGTTTTGATGTAAGGCTTCGCGATGTGATCCAGAACCAAAGGAAGGTGCTCGGGGAGCTGGCCCACAAAGTACCCCGCGGCTTCGAGCTGGCTGGGGTAGATCAGGATGTCGTACGTAAAATCAAAAGCCGCCAGCTGCTGCACGCCCCGGATAAAATCGTCGCGCCGCAGGAAGTCGTCCGGCTCGGCCTGCACCACGTGGCGAAAACCCTTGAGTTTTTCAAATTGGGAATAAAAACTGAGCCGGTCGTATAGGTTGTCGGCCCGCAGATCCACCCAGCCTACCACGCCTTTCACGAAGTCGTGGGCCTCGGCCAGCTGCACTAAAAAGTCCGTTTCTTGCTCGGATTGGTCGGCCTGAACGGCCACGCAGCCGTCTATGCCGCTGGCTTTCAGCACCGGCAGGAGGTCCTGGGGCAGGAAATCGCGCTGAATAGCCTGCATCTCGGGGGTGATCCAGGCGTCGCGCACGGGATCGTACACCCAGAAATGCTGGTGGGCATCTATTATCATTGTATTTTTGCTGATACGTTAGGAGTTTCTACTTTTGGGGTCATTCGTCGGGTCATGGAAAGTCGCCTGGGGAGCGAATATCGGCAAAGTATTTAATCCATAAACCAGAAACACCTCCTTTTCTAACCACTCTTGTAGGATATGTTATTCAATAGTCTCGAATTTGTCGCTTTGGTCCTGGTGACTTTGGCTCTTTATTACCTTCCTTTTTTTCGTTTCCTACAAGTCCAGCTCCTGATTGCCGCCAGTCTGTTTTTTTACGGCTACACCAACCCCAAACTCCTGTTGCTGTTTATTATATCGGTGATTATCAACGTCACTACCAGCTACCTGGTGGTACACGGGCAGGAGCGCCGCCGGAAGCTCTACGCTACCGTGGGTGTGGTGATCAATTTACTTATACTGGCTTTTTTCAAGTACAGCCCCCTCTTTGGCCGTACTTTTTTTCCGGAGGGCAACAGCGTGGGCGAGTTTCTGGCCTACATTCCGTTGCCCATCGGGATTTCGTTTTTTACGTTTGAGGGGATCAGCCTGGTGGTGGATGCCTACCGGGGCCGCAACATCCCCGAGTACCGCAGCCTGGTGGCCAAGTCGGTTTTTACCCACGCCCGTAATACCACCTTTTTTGTGGCGTTCTTCCCGCACCTGGTGGCGGGGCCCATCCTGAAAGCCCACGATTTCATTCCCCAGATCAAGGAAAAGTACCTTCGGCAGATCGACTGGACTTACTGCTACAAGGCGCTCGTGACGGGGTACTTTCTGAAGATGGTCATCGCCGACCAGCTCAACCACCACACCTTCTGGATCCAGTACCCCTACTTCGAGAGCCACTCGTCGTTTGTGCTCATCGTGCTGCTCTTTGGGTACTCCATCCAGATCTTCGCCGACTTCGCGGGCTACTCGCTCATTGCCATCGGCGTGGCGGGGCTTTTTGGGTACCGGCTCATGCAAAACTTCAACTTCCCCTACATCTCCAGCTCGTTTTCGGAGTTTTGGCGGCGCTGGCATATTTCGCTTTCTACGTTCCTGAAAGAGTACCTGTACATTCCGCTGGGTGGCAACCGCAAGGGCCAGGGCCGTACCTACTTCAACCTCATGGTCACGATGATCCTGGGCGGGCTCTGGCACGGGGCGGCCTGGAGCTACGCCGTGTGGGGTACTTTTCACGGGGTAGCGCTGGCGCTGGAGCGCTTCTGGAACGATCGCTTTCCGACGGCGGGGCAGCCGTCGCTTTTCCGACGCATCGTGTCGGGCGTGGTGGTGTTCAGCTTCGTGACGCTGGCCTGGCTGCTGTTCAAGCTTACGGATTTTGCGCACGTCATCAAGTACCTCCAGGCCATCACCCGCAACGTCAGTATGCCCTCCTACATGGCCATTGTGGTGTACGTGGCGCTGTATTCCACGCCCGTGGTGTTGTACCATTTCTACTACCTCTACAAGGCCAACCGCAGCAACAGTGGTCGTGGCGATGCCATCATCGTGCGCAGCGAGCCGTACCTCTATGCCCTGATGCTCTTTTTTATCTTGACCAACAGCGGTATCGGTACCGACTTCATTTACTTCCAGTTTTAGGTACTTTTCCGCCAAACATATAGCCGCTTTTACGTACTTTTTTATCATGCTAAAAAAATCCTTGCTTACGGCGCTGGTCTTACTGGTAGGTTACGAACTGCTGATGCGGCGGGTCGATGCCTGGTGGTCGACGGGCCAGAACGCGCCCCAAAGTAGTGTGGTGCGGGCGCACGACTTCATCTACGCCACCGAGCCCTACGACAACATCATGGTGGGTTCCTCCATCGGCAACCGCATCACGTCCAAGGTACCTAAGGACAGCCTGCCGCCCAGTTTTTATAATTTGTCGTTCGGTGGGCAATCCATTTTCGACGGGATGCTGATCCTGCAAAACATGGGGTACCGGCCCAAGCGCCTTTTCGTAGAAATGAACGTGCTGATGCGCAACGAAGACAAAGACCTGCAGGCGTCGCTGTTTTCGCCGGTGATGTACCCCCTCAAGCGGGTACTTTACTCATTGCGCGAACGCAACCAACCCATGGGTGTGCTGGCTCGCCTGCCGCTGGCCCTGGACGGCAACCCGGACCTGCGCCCGGCCCCACCCGTGACGGGCCTCGAACGCGCCGAAGAGAGCTACCAGGCCATGCGCGACATCCAGGTGACCAACCAGAGCAACCCGCTGCCCGACTACGCCATCGACGACCAGATCGAGAAACTGAAAGGCTTTGCGGACTACTTTCGGAAGCAAGGTACCCAGGTGATTTTCTTTGAAGTACCCGTAGACCCCGCCCTCTGCAACGTGGCCCAGCCCGTGCAGCTACGCACCAAGATCAAGGCGGCTTTGGAGCCGCTGGGGTACCCTATAATCGAAATGCCGCCCTGCGACGACTACTTCACGACCGACGGTACGCACCTCGAAAAAATCAGCGTGTACAAGTACCTGAGGTACTTTCAGTCAGAGCTGAAACGGCAGGGGATTATGTGAAAAGCCTGTGCTTAAAGCTAGCACAGATTAGAAGATTTTTTGCCCTAATTAGGAAACGGATGAAGTGCCGTGGGCACGCAATGTTTATAGCTGAAAAGTCCACCAACATCCGGCCGCGTGGCCTTGGGTACTTGGGCTACCGGTATTCTTGCGTACCAAAAGGCACGCCAGATTCATCTACAATAAAAGAACTCTCTATAAACATTAGACCGCTACGCGGCCAAGAAGCGCATCATTCGTGCAAAGTAATGTGAGTGTGTGAGTAAACGCGTAAAGTACCTTCAATTCCACGGGAAGATACTTTAACAAAAAAGCGGTTAAGAGCCTCCCCTACCCGCTTTTGGCGTACTTTTTCTTCAAGGTACCTTCTCGGTCTTCGGCCACTTGCCACTGCTTACCCAGATCTCCAAGGCCCTCTTTTTGCCAAATTCCTGGTTTTCGTGGATTGTGTACCTCCGCAAAGCCCCCGAATTTTGCCCCAGACAAAAACGCGAACGAAGCTGCTACCTCGGCTGTACCCGGACGCGTGTTAGTCTTTTTTTCATCAACAAAACTGAAACGATCATGAAAACGTACCGCTTAGTATTGTTCTTGACCATCCTGGGACTTTCTTTTTCCTGTAAAGACAAGGATTCTGTACAACCCGAGCAAGACCCTTTGGTGGGTGTCTGGAAGCTAAGAGCCTTGCAGGCTGGGGGCCAAACCGCCGACGTCACCGAGCTGGCTTGCTACCGTGATACGCGGTTTGAGATAACCGAAAATAATCTTCTCCTGACGGTCTCGGTTCCCGCACAACAGGGTAGTAGCAACTGCCAGCAGCAGTCACAGTCGGCTACGTGGGAAAAAACGGATGGGAAGTACTACATGATCAGCGACGGACAGCGCCAGGATTCGGGCATTCAATTGAATGACAACAACCAAACCCTACAGCTACCCGTTACGGTAAATGGTGAGCAGATGCTGCTCGTTTTTAGAAAGTAAATCATATACACACACGTTAAATACAGTCTGTCTAGAAAGGAGATTTCCTTCTAGACAGACGCTTTATACGGTAGGTAGTTGCTGCGAATTAAAGTACCTCTAAGGCTTCCAGGCTTCGGCTACTTGTCGCTGTTCGCCCAGGCCTTCGATACCCAGCTCTACCACGTCGCCGGGCTTGAGGTACACGGGCGGCTTCAGGCCCAGACCTACACCTGCGGGGGTACCCGTCGAGATCACGTCGCCGGGCAGCAGAGTCATGAATTGGCTCAGGTAGCTCACGATCTTCGGAATGTAGAAAATCATGTCGGACGTATTGGAGTCCTGGAGCGTCTGGCCGTTGATCGACAGCCACAGGCGCAGGTTGTGCGGATCGGGTACTTCGTCTTTGGTAGCCAGGTAGGGACCGAGCGGCGCGAAGGTATCGTTGCTCTTGCCTTTGACCCACTGTCCGCTGCGCTCCAGCTGAAACTCCCGCTCCGAGTAGTCGTTGTGCAGGGCGTAGCCCGCCACGTAGTCCAGGGCTTCGGCCTCGGTGATGTAGCTGGCCCGGCGGCCTATCACCACCGCCAGCTCCACTTCCCAGTCGGTTTTAACCGAATTGCGCGGGATAATCACGCGATCATTGGGTCCGCAAAGTGCCGTGGTCGATTTGAAGAAAATTACCGGCTCCTTGGGCGGCTCCGCGCCCGACTCCGCGGCGTGCTTGGCGTAGTTGAGCCCAATGCAGATGATCTTGGAAGGCCGCGCCACGCAGGAGCCCAGCCGCACGCCCTCTTCCACCACGGGGCTGGCGTCGGCGTTGGTGGTGAGCCAGTCGGCCAGGCGATTAAGGCCATCGGTGGCGAAGAATTTTTCGTTGTAGTCTTCACCGAAGGCCGACACGTCGATCATGGTACCATCGGGGAGCAAAACGCCCGGTTTTTCTTGTTCGTAAGCGCCGAAGCGAATCAGTTTCATGCGGGATTCAGGTTTGGTATTGGAAATAAAAAATGGCTCTGGTAAAAGGTACTTGCCGAGACGCTAAACGACCCCTGGATTAATTGTTCAATTTCTCAAAACCGCCGTCGATGAGGTAGTCGCAGCCGGTGATGAAGGCCGCTTCGTCTGAGCACAGGTACAGCGCCAGGCCGGCAATTTCGTCGGGCTTGGCCATGCGCCCGATGGGCTGGGTTTTGGAAAGTTTCTCAAACATCTCTTTTTCCTGGCCGGGGTAGTTTTTGGCCAGGAAGCCATCCACAAAGGGCGTATGCACCCGCGCGGGCGAGATGCTGTTGCACCGGATGCCCTCGGCGAGGTAGTCTTTGGCCACCGAGAGCGTCATGGTGTATACCGCTCCCTTGCTGGTGGAGTACGCAAAGCGGTCCGGAATACCGACGGTAGCGGCAATGGAAACCATGTTCAGGATTACGCCGCCGCCCGCCGCCAGAAAGTGCGGAATGGTAGCGTACAGGCAGTTGTACACGCCTTTGATGTTGACGTTCACGATGCGGTCAAAGTCGGCTTCGGGCGTGGTGTGGGCTTTGCCCACGTGGGCGATGCCCGCGTTATTGACCAAAATATGAAATGGCTGCCGCGCGGCGATTTCGTTGATGGCCCCAAGTACCACCGCTTGCTGAGCAATATCCACCGCGTGGGCCTCGGCCTGTCCGCCCTCGGCCCGGATTTCGTCGACGGCCCGCTGGGCTTGCTCCACGTTGAGCTCCAGGATATGGACGTAGGCTCCCTGCCGGGCAAACATCCGGGAAATGGCCAGTCCGATGCCGCTGGCGCCCCCCGTGACCAGGGCTACTTTATGATCTAAGCGAAACATATTTTTTGGGGTTGGAATAGAACACACACTACTGCGGCGTAAAGATAGGAGGCGCTCGGCATAATGCCGCAAACTAGCGCCTAATACCGGGTTTTAATCTGAGGTGGAAGTAGTGCCCCGGCGAGCCTGGATTGCCCCAAAGTACCTGATTTCATTTTGCTTCACGATAACAAATAGCGTCATTGCCGGGTTTACCACAAAAAAGATCCTTAGCTATGAACACGCATCAACAAACCTATAAAAAGATTTTTCTGGGCTTATTCTTACTGGTAGGTTGCAGCTCCTCCGACCAGGACATGACTCCCCCAGACGAGGAAGTGGCCTACCAGACCGAAGAAGCCTTTCCGGGCTTGTCGTTCAGCGCCCCGGTTGATCTGACGACCGCAGGCGACGGAAGCCCGCGCCTTTTTGTGGTGGAGCAGGCCGGTACCATTAAAGTCTTTGATCCCATGGCAGGTACCCCTTCGGCCAGTACTTTTCTCGACATCCGGTCAAAAGTGACCGACGGCGGTGAGCGCGGATTGCTGGGCCTGGCCTTTCATCCTAACTTTTCGTCCAACGGGTACTTTTACGTCAACTATACGGGGCGTAGCCCGCTGGTATCAATCATAGCGCGCTATACGGCCAATCTCGCCACCCCCAACCAGGCCGATCCGGCCAGCGAGCTAGTGCTGCTGACCTTCAGCCAGCCCTACTCCAACCACAACGGCGGCGGAATGAAATTTGGTAAGGACGGGTACCTTTATATCTCAACCGGTGACGGCGGTAGCGGCGGCGACCCGCAAAATAACGCGCAAAATCGCGCCAATTTGTTGGGTAAGATCCTTCGCCTGGACGTCAACGGGACCGATAAAGGCAACTACGGCATTCCTACGGATAACCCTTTCCGGGGCAATCAGGACGGCCACCGCGAGGAAATCTACGCCTACGGCCTGCGCAATCCCTGGCGCATTAGCTTCGACCCCGAAACGGATCAGCTCTGGACGGGAGATGTAGGACAAAATAGCCGGGAGGAAATCGACATCATTACCAAAGGCGGCAACTACGGCTGGCGCCTCAAGGAAGGAAAGGACTGCTACAACCCCGCCAGCAACTGCGACCAGAACGGCCTGGTGGGGCCCGTGTATGACTACTCGCAAGCGGATGGCGACAAATCCATCACGGGTGGCTTTGTGTACCGCGGCACGGCCCTCCCGGCGCTGGTAGGTAAGTACATTTACGGCGACTACGTCAGCGGGCGTGTTTGGGCGCTGGAGGTCAATAACGGCCAGGCGGGTACCAACCGGCTGCTGGTCAGTAACGCCGGACGTATCTCAGCCTTTGGGGTTGACGCCCAGCAGGAGCTTTATTTCTGCGAATACGGCGGCGGAAAAATCATGCGGCTCAAAACCCAGCAAGTACCTTGAGGGCATTCATAATCTGGTAGAGGGGTATTGGATAATCTGAACCGTTTTCGGTACTTTGAAAGGTTGTTCGCTTAGTCATTCTTTTTTGCTCCGCCCCCCTACCTGATGTATGCGCGCTAATTTCCTAAACCTCTTTGATCAGTCCATTCAGGAAGCTACCCTGCGGGTCGAGAATGGCCGCATTGCGGCCCTCAGCCCGGTGGGCAAAGCCAACCCTACCCTGCCCTACGTACTGCCGGGCTTCGTCGACGCCCACGTGCACATCGAGAGCTCCATGCTCACGCCCGTGCAGTTTGCGCGGTTGGCGGTGGTACATGGTACCGTCTCGACCGTCTCGGACCCGCACGAAATCGCGAACGTACTGGGCGTAGCGGGTGTAGAGTACATGATTGAGGACGGACAAAGGGTACCTTTCAAGTTTTGCTTCGGTGCCCCCTCGTGCGTACCCGCCACGACCTTCGAAACCGCCGGAGCTACGTTGGGGCCCAAGGAAGTACGCCGCCTGCTGGCCCTGAAAGAGATAGGGTATCTGGCCGAGGTCATGAATTTTCCGGGGGTACTTCAGGAAGACCCGGACCTGATGGCCAAGGTCCGGCTGGCGCAGGCATTTAACAAGCCCATCGACGGCCACGCGCCCGGCCTGCGGGGAGCCGACGCCCACCGCTACGCCGAGCACGCCATCAGTACCGACCACGAGTGCTTTACCTACGACGAAGCCCGCGAGAAGATAGAATACGGTATGCACATCCTGATCCGGGAAGGCAGCGCGGCCCGCAATTTTGAAGCGCTCATTCCGCTGCTGGACGAATTTCCGGAGCGGATCATGTTCTGCTCAGACGACAAGCATCCCGATAGCTTGGTACAAGGCCACATCAACCTACTCGTCAAGCGCGCTTTGGCCCAAGGCCACGACCTGTGGAAGGTACTTCGGGCGGCCTGCCTCAATCCGGTGCTGCACTACCGCTTGCCGGTCGGGATGCTGCGCGAAGGCGATCCCGCCGACTTTATCGTGGTAGATAATCTATCCGATTTCACCATTCTTGAAACATACCTCAACGGAGAAAAAGTAGCCCAAAATGGCCGCTCTCTCCTACCCAACCTCCGCAGCGAGCACCCCAACTACTTTGAGTGCCTGCCCAAGGTACCTACCGACTTCGCTTGCCCGGCTCCGGCAGGTACCTCGCAGCTCCGCCTCATGGAAGCTCTCGAAGGCCAGCTTATCACCAATGCCCTGCTCGAGCCCTACACAGCCAACAGCCAGGGTTTTATCGTGGCTGATCCGGCTCGCGACATCCTCAAAATTGCGGTAGTAAACAGGTACCTGGATGCGCCGCCCCAAATCGCTTTTATCCGAAACTTTGGCCTAAAAGAAGGCGCTATCGCTTCTTCGGTAGCGCACGATTCACACAACATCATCGTGGTGGGCTGTGACGATGACAGCCTCTGCGAAGCCGTCAATTTGATCATTGGAGCCAGGGGCGGAGTAGCGGCCGTCGGAGCGGATCAACGGCTTTTATTGCCCTTACCCATCGCGGGCTTGATGAGCGACCAGGATGGTTATGCCCTGGCTGAACACTACACAAAGTTGGATCTTTTTGCCAAAGAACAGCTGCGATCTTCCCTTCAATCACCCTTCATGACGCTCTCTTTCATGGCCCTTCTGGTGATTCCCTCCCTCAAAATCAGCGACAAAGGGCTATTTGATGGTAACCAGTTTGTATTTATTCCGATTGCAGAATAAATACTATCAAATTGAACAAATTGAAGAATATACGGGTAGGACTTATAAATTTTTACTTAATAATATTTTTTTTTAATGTTTTTTTATGAATATATTTACAAGTGTATTAATGACCCTTATTCTTCCTATTCCTAACCTTTACTGTTTTAATCCTCCGGATGGCACACGTACGATACAAACAAGAAGAAGAGCTGCGTTTTTGGAACCAGTTCAGAAAGGGCGACGAAAACGCCTACGCCTGTCTCTACCAGTCCTACGTGCATATTCTTTACCAGTATTGCTCCCAGTTTACGATTGACAAACCGCTCATCAAAGACTGCATCCACGATCTGTTTGTCGAGCTTTGGCGCAACCGCACTACCATTGGAGACACTACTTCGGTTCGTTTCTACCTGATGGCCTCCATCAAACGAAAGCTGGTTCGCCACCTCAACGCCCAGCAAAAGCATACCAGTAACGAAGACATCCCCGTAGAATATTGGCACATTAATACCCCCTCCTACGAGCACCACCTGATTTCCGAAGAAGAATTCGACGCGACAAACCAGCACCTCAACGTCGCCATTAACCGCCTCCCCCGTCGCCAGCGCGAAGCCATTTTCCTAAAATTTTACATGAATATGAATAACCAGGAGATCGCTGACCTCATGAAAATCAACATTCAGTCGGTATACAACCTGGTGTTTGGAGCCCTAAGCAACCTGAAAAAGCACATGACGCTGGAATACGTAACGGTATAACAAACCCTCGCTTTATCACTATAACATGCTATCCAATGCCTGGCGCAACCCTCTTCAGGGTTGCGCTTTTTTTAGTAGGGTACTTTAAAGTACCCCTTAGCTTGCTCTACTAAATGGTAATCCGACCACCGGTAACGGGGATGGTAGCCCCCGCTACGTAACTACTTTCATCAGACGCCAGGAAAACGTATACGGGAGCAATCTCAACCGGCTGGCCCGGCCTGCCCGTGGGCGTATCTTCTCCAAAATTTTCGGGCTCGGGCATGGTTGAAGGAATCAACGGTGTCCACACCGGTCCGGGCGCTACCGCATTCACCCGGATGCCCTTCCCGGCTTCCAAAAGTACCTGGTTGAGGTTGGCCGAGAAGTTCTGAATGGCGGCCTTGGTGGCGGCGTAGGGCAACAGCAACGGCTTGGGTGAATAGGCATTGACGGAAGTCGTATTGATGATGCTACTGCCGGGTGGCATATGGGCCTCGGCCGCTTTGCAGAGGTAAAACATGCTATGGATGTTGGTAGCAAAGGTATATTCCCACTCCTCCGACGGGATTTCCTGCAAGCTTTCGCGGGCCATCTGAAAAGCCGCGTTGTTGACCAAAATGTCGATCTGGCCAAACTCCTCCACGGCCCGGGCCACGATTTCTTGACAATGCGCTTCTTTACTGATGTCCCCCCGCACGAGTACGGCCTTCTGCCCCGCCTCCCGTACGTAGTGGGCCGTGTCGTTGGCGTCGTCATCTTCTACGCTATCAAGGTAGCTAATCAGTACATCCGCCCCTTCCCGGGCAAACGCAATGGCCACGGCCTTCCCGATGCCGGAGTCGCCACCTGTAATCAGGGCTTTCTTGCCTTTGAGCCGACCAGTACCCCGGTACGTTTTTTCTCCGTGATCGGCTCGGGGTTCCAGCAAATCCTCCCGGCCGGGTACTTCCTGGCTCTGCTTAGGGAAAGGAGGCTGCGGGTACTTGTCGGCGGGGTTTTGGTTTTGTGAATTCATAATAAGGTATGGTTTTAGTGATGAAGTTTCGTCGAAGTTGGTCTGGAGGCCAACTGCACGAGAGGTAGGAATAAAAAATTGTTCCTCTCGGGTAGCTTTTACCATCCACTCCCAAATTTTTTTAAGTACTATGGAATCAAACCTTTTTCAAAAAGCCGTCACGACCGTCAAGGAGCTCACGACTGATCAGTCGCCCAGTACCGCCGAAATTCTGATCGACAAATTGATCGCCTGGAAGGTCGAGTTTGTCTTTGGCCTGATCGGCGATGGCATCAACCCCATCATGGAAGCCCTGCGCCAGCGCCAGGACCAGATCAAATTCATTGCCGTACGGCACGAAGAAGCCGCGGCTTTCATGGCGGCTGGCTACGCCAAGTACACCGGTAAGCTGGGCGTTTGCCTGGGTACTTCGGGCCCTGGGGCCGTGCATCTGCTCAATGGCCTCTACGACGCCGCCATGGAAAGTACCCCCGTACTAGCCATTACGGGCGCTCCCTTTCACGATGTCCTGGGTACGCAATACACCCAGGACGTTGACATGGTGTCGCTGCTGAAAGACATAACGGTATATAATGTAATGGTTAATGGCCCCCAACAGGCCCAAACCGTGGTGGACCTGGCTTGCCGCACGGCACTCATGAATCCTGGCGTCGCGCACCTGTGCCTGGCTAAGGATGTACAAAAGCAATCCTTAGCCAAGGATGAAGCCTCCAAGGACGGTGAAAATCTACGTGGCTCTTCTACGTTCATGCCACGCGTCCAGGTACCTTCACCGGATGACCTGGCCGAGGTAGCTCAGCTCCTCAACGAAGGTAAACGCGTCATGATTCTGGCCGGACGCGGGGCTTTGGATGCCCGTGCCGAAGTAGAGCAGGTAGCCGAAAAACTGGCCGCGCCCGTAGCAAAGGCACTCCTGGGCAAGGCTGTCCTACCCGACGACTCCCCCTATACCACCGGCGGCATTGGTCACCTGGGTACTTTGCCTTCCCAACAGATGATGGAGGAATGCGATACGTTGCTGATACTGGGTAGTAACATGCCCTACGTGGATTTTTATCCCAAGGCCGGGCAGGCCCGCGCCGTCCAGATTGACCACGATCCCAAGCGCATTGGGCTAAGGTACCCCGTGGAGATTGGTCTGAGCGGAGACGTACGGGCCACGCTGAAAGCCCTGCTGCCGCTGCTACAGACCCAGCCAGACCGCCGCTTTTTAGAGGTGGCCCAGCAGCGCATGGCCGACTGGCGCCAATCCCTCTCGGAAGTAGAAACAGGAGACGCCAAGCGCATCAAACCCCAGTTTCTGGTAGCGGAAGTAAGCCGTTTGCTGGCGGCCGATGCCGTGGTAGCCCTTGATACCGGCGCGCATACGGTTTTTGCGGCCCGGCACTGGCAAATCCGCCCCGCTCAGCAGCTGGCGCTCTCGGGCAATCTCGCCACCATGGCTCCGGGCTTGCCCTACGCCATCGCCGCCCAACTGGCCTACCCCGGTCGGCAGTGCGTGGCGATGGTCGGCGACGGCGGCTTTACCATGCTGATGGGGGAACTGGCGACGGCCGTCCGCTACCAATTGCCCGTTAAGATCATTATTTTTAAAAACAACAGCCTCTCGATGGACTACTACGAACAAAAGGTTCTGGGGTACCCAGACTTCGGGGCCGACCTGACAACCATCGACTTCGTGAAAATAGCCGAGGCTTGCGGTGCGGAAGGCTACCGGTGTACCCAGAAAGAAGCCGTAGTCCCTACGTTAAAAAAGGCGTTTGGCAACACCCAGCCTGCCGTCATCGAAGTACTGGTAGACCCCGACCAGGCACCGGCGGCTCCGGACAAGGTACTTGAAAATACCTTTGAATAAGGGGACGAAAACAAAAGAAGGGCCCCACGCCGTAGCCATTTCGTCGCTACCAGCGTGGGGCCCTTTTGGGTCTGAACAAAGTACCTTCTAACGAAGGGTATCCTTGGCTAAGTCGCGGTACTCTTGCCGGGCCGTGTCTAGTTCGGCTTGTTTTTTGGCCACATCGGGATCACCCTCTTCGCGGGCGTCTACGACGTCTTTATAAGCATCTTGTACATTTTCTGCTTTCTTTTCGGTCTCGGATTTACAGCCCATCGGCGCGGTAGCTACCAGCAAGACCAAGGCCATTCCGCCTATCCATGATTTCACTTTCATACCTTTTGTGGTTTAGTTGACTCTTTTTCTAACCATCCCTAGGCTCTTTTGTTTAGGAAGTACCTCCTGGTAACGGTTCGTCCGTCAGCCCGATCGACCTTTTTATTATCCGGAAAGGTACCTGCTGTCCGCTTCTCAAATTGGTTTTGTGCGCGCGATCGCTTTCTTTTGTTTAAAAGATTTTCAGCCATGACTCCCCCCACTACGCCCCTGGCGGAGCGCCTTCGCCCCCGCACCCTCGACGACTACGTAGGTCAAGAAAAACTACTGGGCGTGAAGGCTCCCTTGCGGCGGGCCATTGCTCATAATACCATCCCCTCCATGATCTTATGGGGGCCGCCGGGTGTTGGCAAAACGACCCTCGCCCTCCTCATTGCCGAAGCCACCAAGCGCCCGTTCCACAGCCTGAGCGCCATCAGCTCGGGTGTCAAAGAACTTCGGGAGGTACTTACCAAGCCACTTGGGCTTTTTCCACCGGTGCTTTTCATCGACGAAATTCACCGCTACAACAAAAGCCAGCAAGATGCCCTACTGGGCGCTGTCGAAAAGGGCCAGGTGACGCTCATCGGCGCCACCACCGAAAACCCTTCCTTTGAGGTTAACTCGGCGTTGCTGTCGCGCTGTCAGGTGTACATTCTGGAGGCGTTTGGACAAAAAGAACTGAAAGAACTGGTGCAGCGGGCGTTGGAAAAGGACGAGTGGCTGCGGCAGAAAACCATCACGGTGGAATCGTACGACGCGCTCTTTCGGCTGTCGGGCGGGGACGGGCGCAAGCTGCTGAACCTGCTAGAGCTGGTGGTACTGGGAGCGGGCCATACGGACGAAATCCGCGTTACCGACGAGGTAGTAACGGAAGTGGCCCAGCAAACCATAGCCCGGTATGACAAATCGGGAGAACAGCACTACGATATCATTTCGGCCTTTATAAAGTCCCTGCGGGGGAGCGATCCCAACGCCGCCCTGTACTGGATGGCCCGCATGATTGTGGCGGGCGAAGATCCGACCTTTATTGCCCGGCGGATGCTCATCATGGCATCGGAAGACATCGGCAACGCCAACCCTACGGCCATGATCATGGCCAATGCCTGCATGCAGGCCGTGAAGATGATTGGGTACCCGGAAAGCCGCATCATTCTGTCGCAGGTAGCGGTGTACCTGGCTACCTCGCCCAAAAGCAATGCGAGCTACGCGGCCATCAATGACGCCATGGCCCTGGCCGAAAAAACCGCTCACCTGCCCGTGCCGCTGCACCTACGCAACGCACCGACGAAGCTCATGAAGGAGATCGGCTACGGACAAGACTACCGCTATGCCCACGCCTACGAGGGAAACTTTGTGCCGCAAAACTTCCTACCCGACGAACTAAAAGGCACCAGACTCTATGAGCCCGGTGCCAATGCCCGTGAGGAGGAAATTCGACGAAAACTGCACCAATGGTGGAGTGAATGGTACGGGTACTAGGAAGTACCCAAAGTACCTAAGCGCCGACCTACCGCCTACTTGCGAAAATCACTATTGTTTTTTGAACTCAAGGTACTCCGACGTTTCCCGGCTGGTTTCGGTGGAGGTCCACTTGGTCGTAATAGCAATCTGATCACCCGACTTCACACCGGTCCCCTGTATGTTGTAGCCGTGGTTATTGACCGTGATCGTCTCGTCAATTTCAAAGGTATTTTCGTTGATGGCCTGCACTTTGGTCAACGTGACCACGTCCACGATGGTACGGGGAGTACCCCGCTCGATGTAGTAGGTGGTGATGGTATAGGCAATTTCCAGGACGTTGGTGGAGCGGCGCGTCACGATCCATACGTGCTCGTTCGTATCTCCGTTTTTCGTGGTTACGGTTTTGTAGGAGCCCGTAAAATTGGAGGCGTGATCAACCACCGGCACTTCATTGGACTTACAGCCCACCAGCAGACCCAGCAACAGCAGAAAACAGAAGTACTTCTTCATGTAGTAAAATAGTATGAGTTTACAATGAATAAATGGATATAAAAATGCTCCACAAGTCCGCCGCTCAATAATCATGCCGATTTTTAAAATCATTACTCAAAGATAATCATTGGACGCGCACGGAGCAATTTGATTAGCTAACGATTTTTTAGCGAATGTAGTATTTTTAGCCAACGGCGAGTTTCGATAAAAACTTCCCGAAGAGGCAGGAGATAGAAAATTATTGCCGATACCCCAAAAAACAAACTACCGCCGACTAGCTGGTAGTCGGCGGTAGTTTGTTAGTGTGCACCCGAAGGGATTCGAACCCCTATCGTCGGTACCGGAAACCGAAATTCTATCCATTGAACTACGGGTGCAGAATGCTTTTTGAGCGGTAACGGGCTGCAAATATAGTTTGTAAATTGGGAAACAGGCAAGCTTTTGTCAAAATTATCTACCCAGGCTATGGGTCTGGCAATCTTGTTTAAAGCTTCTGCATTAATTCCCAGTCACCTACGTCTTTGAGGTACAGGAAGTCCAGCAACACGCAGTTGGTATTGGTAATGAGCCGATGCGCTTCGGCAAAGGGAGCGACGAAGGTAGTAATGCGCTCGTGCTCTGAGGCTAAGCCCTGAGCCTGGTTGTGGTAGGCAGCGATTTGCTCGGCCGGGAGCTCCAGCTCGCAGTAGAAAAAGTACATGGCTTCGTCGCTGGTACCTGTGGAGGGAAAGTACGGTTCCGTGTTCACGGCTACCAGTTTTCCGGCCGGTACCTGCATCCCCGTCTCCTCCCACACTTCGCGGGCCGCCACCAGGGCCGGGTCCGTTTCGCTGTCGAGCATGCCCGCCGGGTGCTCGTAGGTGGGCGAGCCGTCGCAGATGCGCCGCTGCCTCACCAGGAGCAGGTACTTTTGCCGCGACTGGGCATCGATGAGGCAGATCAGCACGCTCACGACCTCGCCCTTCATGAAGCAAAGCGGCGGAATCTTGTCGCCCTCGGGCGTGGTGGCGTCGGTATAGAGAAGGGAGAAAAGGATTTCTCCGTGGCCGTTGCGCCTTGAGTACAGCTCATCTACCCGGTGAATCTCCAAGCCGTTGCGTTGCAATCGTTGTTTCCAAAGATTGTATTTATGCGAATCAGTAAGCTTTTCGGACATTTTTTTGTTACTTGACTTGAGCTATACAAATGCTCTTGATAAAGGTTCGAAAACCCGCTCTAACTTACTAGCCAGCTCTTCAAGATGGAACTTACGCTGAGTACCCCGGCCCTCTTATTTTCTACGGTCTCCCTGTTGATGATCGCGTTCACAAACCGTTTTCTGGCCATTGCCAACCTGATCCGTGACCTCCACAAGCAGTTTCAGCAAAACCCCGACCGGGTCGTGGTGGACCAGATCAAAAACCTGCACACGCGGCTGCGGCTCATCCGTACCATTCAGGCGCTGGCCGTGATGAGTCTGCTGCTGAGTGCCGTCTGTATGCTGGTACTGCTGCAAGACGAGCCTGCCATTGCCCGGCTGTTGTTCATCGGGGCGTTGGTGCTGCAAATTCTGGCGCTGGCTATTTCAGTATTTGAAATATCCATTTCGATCAAGGCGCTGCAGATTGAGCTCAACGACATGGAAAATGAGCTAGGAAAGCGTCGGTTTGAGCTCTTCAACCTTCGTTCCAAGCCCGAGATGGAAAGCCGCACCCCGCCCGCTACTGATTGAACACCGGCAACGCCAGCGCCACGTAGGGCATGCCGTACGCATGGCCAAAGTACCGCTGGTTGTTGTTGAGCCGCATGTCTAAACGGTACGCCGACTGCCCCAACACGTAGCCTAACTTAAGGCCCACCTGCTCGCTGAACCAGATCCGTACGTAGGCTTCGGCCTGTCCGTTGGCATTTTTATAAATAAACGGCAGGGCGTTGATATTTCGGGGAGCCGTGGGCAGCAAGGTACCCTGGTACTTCAGGGCCGAATCGGACGCCATCCCCAAATTAGACAGCACGTATAATCCGTTGCGTTTTTTCCCAAAAGCCAGTCCTATTACATCGGCGTTGGCACCGATGTCGATCTTCCCCAGCCTGAAATTAACCGCCAACACGAAGCTGGCGCCGTTGGCGGAGATTTGGCCCAGGCGGAGCGTATCCTGACTACCCGCTCCATTAGGTGCTAAAAAAGAGGTATTTCGCTGGGTATAGTAGCCCCAGCCCCGTACTCCCCAGCCTAGCTGAAGCCAGGACTGCCGGGGAGGATTGATCATCTGATAGTACAAAAAAGAGGGAGCCCAGGCTTCCTTTGCATAGCCCGTCCCAATATCGAACCCCGACGACAGCCGGGAGATACGCTGGGCCTGCGCGCTTACTCCACTTAATAGCAATGATATTAAGACTACGAAACTTACTTTCCTCATGTGGTCAAAGTCGATTTTTACCGCTCAAAGGTAGGAAAAAGACCCAAAAAACGAGGCCGAATTTTGTATTCGGCCTCGTTTTTGTACTACTTGACTTTTTTGAGAACAACTACCCCCAGCGGCGGCAGGCTGATCTGTACCGAGTACGCCCGGCCGTGCCATCGTTTACTTTCGGTAGCCATGGGCTCAGGATTGATCGTGCCACTGCCGTAAAACTCCGCCGCATCACTATTAAAAATCTCCTGCCAGGTACCTTCGGAAAGTACCCCCACACGGTAGCCGGACCGGGGCACGGGCGTCAGGCTCAACACCACCACCACGGCGTCCTCGGGGCGGGTACTTTTGCGGGCATAGATCAGTACCGAGTTCTCACGGTCCTGGGTATCGATCCACTCGAAGCCCTCGGAGGAGAAGGTATGCTCGTATAGTGCCGGTTCGGTGCGGTAAAGTTTATTGAGCGCCTTTAGGCACTCGCGGGCGCCGTGGTGCGGCGCAAAATCCAGCAAGTGCCAGTCGAGGCTGCGCTGGTAGTTCCATTCGGATGTTTGCCCAAACTCACCGCCCATAAACAATAACTTGGTACCGGGGTGCGTAAACATGTACCCAAACAGCAGCCGCAGGTTAGCAAACCGCTGCCATTCGTCGCCGGGCATTTTGTTCACCAACGAGCCCTTGCCGTACACCACTTCGTCGTGCGAGAGGGGCAGCATGAAATTCTCGGCAAAGGCATATACGATGCTGAACGTGAGCTGGTCTTGGTGCCACTTGCGGAAAGATGGATCTTTTTCGAAGTACTTGATGGTATCATTCATCCAGCCCATCATCCACTTCATGCCGAAGCCCAGCCCACCCACAAAGACCGGCCGCGAAACGCCCGGAAACGAGGTAGACTCCTCGGCGATGGTCTGGATGTCGGGAAATTCGCGGTAAGCAGCTACGTTCATTTCCCGTAGCAGCGAGATAGCCTCCAGGTTTTCGCGCCCGCCAAACTCGTTGGGAATCCACTCCCCGTGCTTGCGGGAGTAATCTAGGTAAAGCATCGAAGCCACGGCATCCACCCGAAGCCCGTCGGTGTGGTAGCGGTCGAGCCAGAAAATGGCGTTGCTGATCAGGAAAGAGCGTACCTCGTTGCGTCCGTAGTTAAAAATATAGCTTTTCCAGTCCGGATGGTACCCTTTGCGGGGGTCTTCGTGCTCGTAGAGCGCCGTGCCGTCGAAGCGGTACAGCCCGTAGGCATCGCCGGGAAAGTGAGAAGGTACCCAGTCTATGTACACGCCGATGCCTTCCTGGTGCAGGCGCTCAATGAGGTACATCAGTTCCTGAGGGGTACCCATGCGCGAGGCGCACGAAAAATAGCCCGTGATCTGGTATCCCCAGGAGGGCGAGTACGGGTGCTCCATCACCGGCATGAACTCTACGTGGGTAAAGCCCATTTCTTTCACGTAAGGTACCAGCGCGTCGGCGATCTCGTGGTAGGTCAGGTGGCGGTCAGGATCGGACGGGTCGCGCTTCCAGGAGCCCAGGTGTACTTCGTATACCGATATAGGCCCATTGAGCTTGTTGTGCTCCTTCCGGTTTTGCATCCATTCGGCGTCGTCCCATTCGTACCAGGTGTCCCACACAATGGAAGCCGTACGGGGGGCTACTTCGCACCAGAGCGCAAAGGGATCGGATTTCTCGAGCGGCTGGCCTTCATTTGATACAATAAAGTACTTGTATACCTCACCCTTACCGATGTTTGGAATCCAGCCCTCCCAGATTCCCGAGCTGTCCCAGCGGGCTATCATGGGGTGGCTTTCTTTGTTCCAGCCGTTGAAGTTACCAATCACCGAAATGGCGCGGGCATTGGGGGCCCATACCGCAAAGTAGGTACCTACCACCCCCTGGTGCTCCATGACGTGGGAGCCCAATTTTTCGTACAGCTTGTAGTGCTGGCCTGCTTTAAACAAATAGATGTCAAACTCGGTAAAACGACTCACCGGCTCGACGGGCTTCAGGGCCTGAGGTACCTCGGCGGGTGCGAGTTCCTGAGAGTCCGGCGGGCTGGGCGTTTGCTTACTATCTTTCTTACTGGTTGACTTAGCCATTGGTTCACATTCAATTTACAAAAAACAAGTAGTACGCATCGACCGATTGAAGTACAATTTTATCAAACTATTTTCCAATGTAAATAGCTTTTCTTAGCGTCGCAAATTTAGTTTTAATATCCGTACCCTTTTCCGTTAATTCTCATTCTCTTGTTTTTTTCGCGGCAATCTTTTCTACCTCGCCCAATACCCGCATGATGTTCCCGCCCCAGATTTTCTCGATGGCCTGGGCGGAGTACCCCCGGCGTACCAGCTCTTCAGTAATGCTGCCAATCTCGCTCACGTCGCGACAACCGGCTACCTGTCCGCCTCCGTCGAGGTCCATCCCGATGCCCACGTGGTTCACACCCACCAGTTTAATGACGTGCTCGATGTGATCCACGGCGTCGCTCACGGTAGGTAGGTTGGCGGCGTTTTTTGCGCGGATGGCTTTCATTTCTTCATTTAATGCTTTTTTATCTTCCTCGGAGAGGTCGGTTTGCCGGAGCTTCAGGCGCAGCGCCCGCATGGATACCTCCTGCTCCTGCGGTTGGGCTTTGATGAAAGAGGGCACGAAGTTGATCTGGATCACACCGCCGTTTTTGGCCAGGGTCCGGATCATGTGGTCGGTCATGTTGCGGGGGTGAGCGCACAAGGCCCGGCACGACGAATGCGACGCAATAACGGGGGCTTTGGTGAGCTTAATGACGTCGTAAAAGGTAGAATCCGACACGTGCGAGATGTCCACCATGATGCCCAGCCGGTTCATTTCCTGCACCAACTGCTCGCCCAGGGTACTTAGGCCGTTGTATTCGGGGCCGTCGGGGTCCATGGAAGAATCACAAATATCGTTATTGGCCGAGTGCGACAGCGTGATGTACCGCAGGCCCAGGTCGTAGTATTGCTTGAGGTTAGCCAGGTCATGGCCCACGGGCCAGCCGTTTTCCATACCAATAAACACCGCCCGTTTCCCTTCCTTTTGCAGGCGGTAGCCGTCTTGGGGTGAGGTAGCCAGCCCGGCTACGTCCGGGTTGAGCCGCACGGCTTCGTGGATCTTGTCAAAAATCGCCAGCGCCTTCTGCTTGGCCTCGGCGGTAGCCTCCGGCGTGCGCTGGCCCTGCCCCAGGTACACCGCAAAAAACATGGCGTCCATGCCGCCTTTTTTCATGCGTGGGAAGTCGATCTGGCTGCCGTCGGTTTCGAAGTCGTGCTCCACGGCCACGTCGAAGCCGTCTTTCATCATGTTGATGGGGACGTCGGCGTGGGTGTCTACCGTAAACGCCTTCGCGTGAATTTTGGCCACTTTCTGCGCCAGCTTACTGTCCGTGGTTTGGCCCGAAGCCCAAAGGGGAAGTGCCAGCAGGAGGAAGATTTTTTTCATGAGTACTGCGAAAGTTTGGTTGGTTAAAAAGTAGCCCGCTGCCTCTGGGCGGCGACTACGGACAAAGTACCTCGGGACTGTGCGGCGCAGCCCCAACGAGCAAATTAACCAAAAACTACTTTCCTGCCCCATTTTTCGGAAAATCTTTCCACCCCGAGGCGGGCGGGTACTTGGGCGTGTGGAGGTACCTGGCCAAAAAAAACAGAACGCCGGGGAGGCATTCTGCAAAAAAAGAACATACAAAGTACCTAGACGTCAGGTAGTATAAAAGGGTTTAGCATGATGTGTAAGTACCTGGCGGAGCTTAAAGTACCCCTTGGGCTAAGGGCACCAAGTACCCTAGCGGCACACTTCCTGCACCAGCCTTTCGGTAGCTACGTCCAGCTCGCGGCGGCGCTCCAGACTCTGGTAGTGCGCGGCAAAGAGGCTATCCATCGTTTGAGTAATTTTGGCGGCCAGTTGCTCGGTTTGCGCCGTAAGTACCTGCTTGACCGAGTCGGCCTGCTTCTTTTCCAGCTCGGTGAGGGCCAGGTGCAGGCGCAGCAGCGAATCTTCCCGAAACCGGAGGTCGTTGGCTACCCGGAACCGCTGCTCTTTGAGCTGGCGGGCTTCGCACTGGAGGTACGCCAGCAGGCGGGCGTCCGTGTCGAGGGTACTTTGCTCCGAGGCCGACTGGCAGGCCAGGGCCATTAGCCAAAGTACCGGGGTTAGTTTAAGAATCAGTTTCATGATGCTTGCTTTGATAAAGTACCCTACCGGCCCGATCAGGCACCTTTGAATTTAAAAAAACAACATTCCCAGGTACCCCTACACCAGCTGGCCAATGGGTACCGGCGGCTCAGGCTGGGAAGGATACGGCCGAAGTACCCGCTGAAACCAGGCTACGCTATGCCAGGCCCCGAATTTATAGCCCGTGTTGGCGTAGGTACCTATGGGCTCAAAACCGAAACTACGATGAAATGCCTCGCTCTTAGGATTGGGCAAAGTAATTCCCGCAAAGATATTGATGTACCCCTGCCGTCCCAACCATTCAAACAAGCTAGTGTACAGCGCTCGCCCCACGCCCTGCCGGTGCGCCTCCGCCTGTACATATACGGAGCTATTGGCCGACCACCGGTAGGCCGTGCGCTCGTTGTGCACGGAGGCGTAGGCGTAGCCAAGTACCCGCCCGTCGGCCTCGGCTACCAGGTACGGAAACTGCCGCTGAATGGTCCGGACGCGCTCCGCAAACTCGGCCTCTGTAGGTACTTCGTATTCAAACGAAATAACCGACTCCGTGACGTAAGGCGCGTAGATAGCCAGCAAAGCGGGTGTGTCGGCGGGGGTAGCAAAGCGAATTGTCATAACAACGG
Organism: Rhabdobacter roseus; assembly: GCF_014202275.1. Classification (GTDB taxonomy): domain Bacteria; phylum Bacteroidota; class Bacteroidia; order Cytophagales; family Spirosomataceae; genus Rhabdobacter; species Rhabdobacter roseus. The sequence goes on from NZ_JACHGF010000009.1 coordinate 57,736, forward strand.
CAAGGTACCTTTAAGAAACGAACTTGGAAAACTTAACGTCTTTTTTTCGGGCTAAGGCTGGTTTCAATGGTTCATTAAGGAAACCTACCGGATGTCGGTGGGCCACTGAATGGCTTTCAGGACGTTATCGCCGATGCCACGCCCCATGAGCAAGCCCTGCTGGTTATCCATGTTGTAGTGAATACCTCCATAGAGTCGTGAGTCGGCGCACTCTTCGGCGGCCTCCTGGAAGCTCCGAAAATTTCGCACCGAAAAACCGTGCTGTAGCTGGGACCGGTCCGTGAAGGGGTATATGCCGTCGCCCTTCGTAAAGAGCTTCGTGAAGACGCGCTCTCCCACCGCGGCCTCCGTAGCGTGGCCCGAAGTGTAAGCCGGGAAAGCCGGTGTGCCAATGACCGTCCGGAAGTTGGGATCGATGTACTGCTGGATATACGACACCGGGCGAATGAGCGAGTAGTCGTACTTGGCCTTCCAGCAGGCAATGAAGGCGTCGTTTTCGGCCACGCCCAGCATGGCGTAGCCCACGGCGGCTTTTTCCAGCGTGGCACCGGTTTCTTCCAGGAGTTGGGTCAGGATGTTGAACGTATGGCCGGTAGGGGTGCAGGTTGCAAAGGGATCGTCGGCCCAAAACCGGGCGATGTCGCGTTCCTGGTCGGTGCCGTGGATGACTTTATCGTACACTTGCCGGGCTTCTTTATAAAAGGCCGACTGCGGGTCGGTGGAGAAAGCGATGGGCTTGGGCGGGTTGGCATACACCATGTTAGAGGCCAGCATGGGTCGGCACTTGGGCCAGTTGGGGCTGAGCGGCGTGAGGTTATTGCCGTCAGTAGGTACCCATTTGTCCACGCCCGTGACGGGGGTAAAGGGCCTGCTAAACGGATTCAGGTAGGCCTCGTGCCCACCGTCGGTTTTAGAAAACGCGTACATGGCCAGCGCCACGGCCTTGCCATGCTGCACCGACAGCTCCGCCACGTACTTGCTGGCGGCTTGCGGGCTGAGCTCTTCGTAGTAACGGCTTTCGGCCTCGTTGATGAGCGCTAGATTCTCCTCGGTAATGCGTTTTTCAAACATCAACCGCATCATTTCGGCCATGGCGGCGTTGGCCACCAGGCCCCAGTGGTAGCGAATCCCGAGCGGATCGGCCTGGGGAAGTACCCCTGCCGAAAGCTGATTAATCTGCCCGGCCAGCGATCGAGCACCGGGAATACCACTGTGCACGGCCTCGTAGACCGTGATGCCCGTGTACCCAAAAGCCCGCGCCGCCTGCGGCGGCAGGAAACCGGGCGTTGTTTTTACAATACGACATTCCAGCTTAAACCACTCGCGCAGAAAATCAGCCGAATAGGCCGACAACGCGTTTTCTTTGGGGATGGGGGCAATTTCTTCGGTAGGGCCGCAGCCAGCCAGCCAGCTACCGAGCAAGGCTACGTATAGTAGTGAGTAAACCTTTTTCATGAAGGGTAGAGAAGTAATTATCAGTATAGTATGTGCAAACAGAAGGCCAAAATTAACGCCTTTGCCGCATATACGAAACAGTCGGGGCAAATACTTTCTACTCTTTTATAAAAAGGGAATAAAAGACACGAACCACCCTATTGGCTAACTATAAGTACCTCCGCAGGTACCTGGGATAGCCCTGCGAAGGTACTTACTCTGCTGGTTGTTGTATCCAAAACGGGGAAAGGTACTTTCCCTATTTCTTACTTCGGGACGATTTCCCCGTACCGTTTCGGGGCGGATTAGGAGCGCTCGTAGGATAAGGAATAGAATTTTTTAGCGCATTGATCCGCTCTTCGCTGAAATTGGGGAGCTGGAGCTCGCCGTTGTCGCGCCATTGACGTACCTGCTCCTCCGTGGCCTGGGTTTTTTCCTGGGAGGTACCTGAGTCCCGGGCCATGTACAACGTCTGCGAGGGGAACGCGAAGCCCGTTCCGCTGGCGGTCACGATGTCCATCATGCGCAGGTAGAGGTCTTCCTGGATTTCCAGAAACTCGCTAAAATCCTTGGCGTGTACGTAGGCAAAGATCTCTATGTTGAGCGAATGTGAACCCATTTCTATAAACCGAACCCGGGCCGGATCGGGGTCTACGCTGGGGTGCGAGTAGAGAATGGTCCGCAGCTCCACCAGCAGAAACCGGATCTGCTCGGGAGTAGTTTCGTAACGTAACGCCAAGATCGGGTGAAACCAAAAACGATCCCGGTGCGCAAAGTTTTCGATCCGGAGCGAAGAGAACTCGCCGTTGGGAATGGTGACGATGGTGCGGTTGAGGGTCCGGATGCGGGTCGAGCGCATTCCGATCTGTTCCACCGTTCCCACGGTATCACCCACCTTACAAAAGTCGCCCACGCGCACGGGCTGGTCGGCGATGAGGGTCACGCTACCCACAAAGTTTTCCACGGTTTTTTGGGCTCCCAGCGCCAGCGCAATACCCCCAATCCCCAGCGCGGCCAGCCCGGTCGTGACGTCGAAACCAATGGTGCTGAGCACGGCAATAATCCCGAAGCACATCAGGGCGATCTTGAGGCCACGCCGCAGGAAAAGTACCGCCGAAAGACCCGACGCGTTGCCGATTCGGGTCAGTCGTCTTTCGCTAAAACCCGTGATAAAATCAATGAGCCGCCACAGGAGCAAGATCAGCGCCACCTGCCCCACGATGACGTTCAGCTCGCTGAATCGTTGCCGTACGATGATGGAAATACCCACCGCCCGGCTGGAAACGACCAACAGCCACACGGCCAGGTAGAGCCGGAAAGGCAGCTCAAAGGCTTTGATGATACCCGACGTGGGATCGGTGCGGGCTTTGTGCCAAAAAGTACGGATGCCCGCCCGCAAGCCAAAGGTAATGATCCAGGCTAGCAGGTAAGCCAGCGTTGCCAGGGCTAGCATCACCAGCCAGTGCCCTACCGGTACCCCTCCCCAGCGGTTTTTTTTCAGAAAGGTAGGCAAAACCCGATCCGTAAGGGGGACAAGCGCTTCCTGCTCCGTGATGACGGGGATTTGCTGCACCGTTTGGGATGAAAAAAGCCAGAGCGGTCCACCTTCCGGGGCTTCCGTTCTTTCTAGAATCAAGTCAAAAGTTTCGCCGTTCACCGTTGCGATCCCCACCCGTTCCAGGTTAGGGCCCAGGTTGTCGTCCAGGTCGCCATTGGGGCTGTTGCTAATCCGGGAATAAGGCACCATGGTACCTCGCTGGTCAAGCAAACGCTGGAGCGCCAGCGCCCGCTCGGCTCCCTTTGGTTTGCCCTGGAGTTTTCTCTCAAGGCTTAAATAACGGGAAGCCCGGCCGTAGTTTTCGGAGGCAACGGCTTTGATAAAACCCACCACCGTACCGCGGGGCGTGCGGCGGTCCAGCGAGTCGGCGGGCCACTTGGGGCCGTTGCTTCCCTGGCTAGCAGTATCCGTAGGCCAGAGCTGCGCATTCGCAGCAGGAGCTGCCAGCGTTAAAAAAAAGACTAGTGCGCAAAGTACGGAAAACGCCCTGAATGGGACTTGAAGACACCCTAGCGGGCTGGGTATTGCTTTGAATGAATTTTTTCTTATAATCATTTTGAGAGCATATTACTGTTCCTGGCCGGAGCAAAAAAAGTTGCTATAATTTCTTTGCTCGTCCGAACCAATGCTTTTCCCGGTTTTATCTAAAAAAATCGGACCATTAGCTTTGAGCGCACTGCTGGTTGTTGAGGGTAAATAACGTACCTTACTACTTCAAATTCAAAGTACCTCTAGCATGGCCTATTCTTGGCTTACGCCGAAAAAATAAGCCTCTTATCGGCTTTTACGCGCTATTAGATCACGAAGATCTGTTATCATTCTTTAGCTAGTCTTTCTTAGAAGTCAAGGTACTTTTAAAAAAGCGGGGGTACTTTACTGCAAAGTACCCAGGCGTTCATTACTTCTCATCACCAAACTTCTTCTTCCTTTTGTACAAAAGAGCGCAGTATGCCATCTTGACTTATTTTCGGCGATTGAGGCAGAATCCCCCGGTTTCCGGCCGGAATGCCCGAAAGAGAAAGGTACCTAAAAAAATGGTTCCTGAAGTAGGTCCGCTTAGGCCCCGAAGGTACCTCCCGACCAGAGCTAGACCCGCCCCGTACGTAGGTAGATGCTGGCTACTGGTAGCAACAGCATACTAAGGCCTAAGCACATAAGTACCTTAGTTGTTTTTTACAAAAAGGGAATATTAATATAAAACCAAATTTGTACGAAGCTCTATGCACCCAGAGGTACTTTAAAGGTACCTGGAACTATAAGGCTCCGTCTTTGATCTCGTCCACCAGGACTGGAGTCCAGCCGCATGGGGTTGGTTTCATACCGACGATGGGTTGATTATTCCAGCTCGATACGGAATACCGTGCGTTTGGCGCGATGGATCCCCCACAGTACCCGCTTGTTTTTTTCGGTACGGTCCAGGGCGATGCCCTGCCCGGCGATGGGCAAAGGGATGGTGCGCAGGTAGTCCAGCGTATAGCCGGAGGCGGGTAGCTTCAGTACGTACACTTCCGGATGGTCGTGGCCGGTGATGTACAGCAGCCCATCACGCCCCCAGGTACCTCCCGAATTGCTCATGGGCGCAAAGCGGTCGAGTATATTTTTGGGGTAGACCCAGGCTTCCAGCTGTCGCCAGTGGCGATCGTATTTAACCAGGCTCGTCCAGCGGCCATCCCGCCCCGCGCTGGCCTGGCGGCCGCTGTACTCGGCAAAGCCCACGTACCAGTACCCGTCCTTTTGGTCCAGCCAGGTGAGCGAGCCGTGCTGGGCAATGCCAAAGCTATGGGTACCCGTGTGGCGCAGGGTACCTACCTCAAAGATTTCGACCGAGCTGGTCATGGGTTGGTCGGGGTAGTTGGAGTTGGCGCAGTAGAGCTTGCCCTTGAGCACCACGCCGCTATTGAGGTGAACAATGCCCTGCTTCGTACCATCCCAGGTAGCTACCAATTCCCCGGAATCCTTCCGGTACTTCCGGATGGTACTGTTGTTAATCACGTAAAAATGCCGCGCATCCACGGCCACCGCCTGCTTGGCTTCCTCGACCTGAAATTCCCGAATGGTTGATTGCGCAAAAGCCGCCGAAAAAACGAATGGAACCATGAACAAAACAAACAGAAAAGGCACCTGACGATACATAGCAGTTGGAGGAAAGGAAGCGTTTGAGCCCTAAAAGTACGAAATGCTTCGCGTATGTCTTTTATGAGAAGATGAAGTCGTTTGTTCGCTTTTCATACTAGGCAGTAGTTTCCGATATAGCGGGGTGCCGCCCAGCGGGGTACATGAAATAGAAAGAATTGCTTTACTCACTTATTGATGCAACCTTGTGCATTTCATTTTTCAAGGTCCCTGGCTTTTATTTTCACAATTTTCCCGTCCTTTGAAAAAACCAGCTCTTTATCCTCTTTGCTCTTTGAAATTACCAGTCTTTTAAAGCTTAACTCCAATCCTGAAATTATCTTTTCTCTTAATTCTTTATTATCCATTTGAAATTTCTATTATTCTGTTCCAAATATTTTTATCATGAATTACCATGTTCTCTCCTTGTTGTCCTTCAGCAACAGCTATAAATGGATTCTCTGAATTATCTATAATCATCCAGTTGTCCACTATAGGAATAAACAGGTCAAGCAAATTTTTAATCCCTTTGTGATACCTTCTCCTTATAACTTGTTCAGGGATATTATGCCCCCCCTCTTTCACCCTCTCTTTTACTCTTTCTATTGCAAGTTCCTGAGAGTTCAGCCAAAAATACAAAAGGGTGACCTCATATCCATTTTCTTTAGCCCGTTTTATAGTATTCACGTAACTTCTGGTAGACAAAGTTGTCTCAAAGGCAAAATTAGCTTTTATATTCAATAAGAAATCAATTCTCTGCAACATTATCCTTCCAGCTTCTAAAGAAACTTTTTCCGGCTGAAATGGAGAAAGCCCTTTTGCAATTTCATCAGCATTCACAAACTCCTTACAATTCAAAATTTCAGGAAGTATGGTATAAGAAGCCGTTGTTTTTCCTGCCCCGTTGCATCCAGAAATTATATAAAGATTTGGCATTCAGCTTTTATTTTTGACTTAAGACATGATTTTTTCTGCATAATGATAACGTTTTGCAGCTACCCGAAGGGCGGACGAGTCACCACAAATGTTGATTAAATGTACAAAAGTTCCTGTTAGCACAAATGTATCTTTAGTGCACAAAACCCCGCCTTTTGGGTAGGTGCTGTTAGCGGCTGAGCTTCTGTCCTTCATTGTTGTTGCTTGATTTCTTCTTGATAAACTGTAAGCACAAAATTGTCATGCAATTCTTTTTCAAGTCTGTCCGCTTCTGCTATTTCTTCTAGTGTTTCAACTGATTGAAGTTCGTCCCACAAAATTACTTGGTCGTGATATTTTGATTTCAAATACTCGTCAACTATTTCTTCTGGTCTGTCCGTGTATTTTAACTTGCAACCAAATGGAAGTCTTTCGTGATTTGAATTAATAAAATTGAAACATAGTTCGCCTGGTTCTTCAAACCACAAATAAAAAGTTAGGTCAATGTCAAGCGAAGATTTGTCGAGTTGGCTTTTATAGTTGTCCTTTACTTTTTGAATAAACTCTAAAAAGTCAGCCGTTGTCGTTTGAGCAACAATGTCCGATGGAGCTGTCAAAACCCAATGATTGTGTTTAATTTCTTCATTTACTTCGTCTGTCTTGTCAGTCAGATATATTGGCTCTGAAATTTGACTTGAAAGGTCGTTAAAGAAGTCTGTTTTATTTGCTGTCATTGTTTACAGTGTGGTCTGTTTTAGCTTTGCAGCTAACATCTATGTATGCGTAACATACCTAGTTTCGTGTATATCTCCTGTAGCCGAACCATTTGCAATCGTTTACAAACGACTATAGCTGATTTTGATACGTTTCTAACTTTTAGTAGCGTAAAAACGATAAGCAAAAGTACCTGCGGCTGCTTGCCAAATATACCATTTACCCCATCAAAAGCGTAGCTTCCCGGTTTTTTCCTTTTCCTCCCAAAAAGAAAATGTCATCCAATGGTCCATCTCCGGCTGGCTTGGATTGTAAGGGTACCCTAGGTACCTATTCGTTGAAGCCAGCGAGTCGCCCCCTCCCCCCCCCAACAACAAAAACGGAGATCACTTTACGCAGTCTCCGTCCAAAGGTACTTTAAAGGTACCTAGCCTTATAGTGCTCCGTCCTTGATTTCGTCCACGATGGCGGGGTCCAGCAGCGTGGAGGTATCGCCGAGGTTGGTGGTATCGCCTTCGGCCACTTTGCGCAGGATGCGGCGCATGATCTTGCCCGAGCGCGTCTTGAGCAGACCGCTCACAAACTGTACCTTGTCGGGACGGGCAATGGAACCGATCACGCGCGTCACGGTGGCAGCGATGTCCTTGCGGAACATTTCGGGGTCATCGGGCTTGGTTTCGGTGATGATGTAGGCGTAGATACCCTGCCCTTTGATGCCGTGCGGGTACCCTACCACCGCCGACTCCGCCACGCCATCCTGATAGTAGTTGAATCTGCCGCTGCCGCCGGTTTGCAACCGGTGGCAGGATATAAAGCAAGTCTGTGACTTGACTAACTGGATGTATTTGTAAACGACGCCCGGGCGCAAAGCAATTTCCGAACGCAGTCACTTTCCCCACTCTGCCTTTCAACCCAACTCCAATGCCAACCTAATCGGGCCATCGTCCGAGGAGTCAACCACACAATAAATCCAGAAGCCCGAGTATTGGCTATTTAAAGTGTACCTTGCCACAAACAAACTAAAAGGAAGGAACCAAAATGAAATACCAAACCACGATCGGCCCAATTACCAGCGTAGACGAGATTGAGGGCGCCTGGACGAAAGAAGATTACGTAGAATTGCTCAAGCGGTATGGTTTTTCTGAGGAGGACTACAAAAACGTGGACCCGAAGGAATTTCTTTACATGGCCATTGCCGACCAAGAGCCTACGGAGGCAGCGGCCATCCTGTTGGAGTACAAACTATCGGAGTACTTGAACGAGGGGCAGATCAGCCAGATTTCGCACGATATGCAGCTGGATAAAATTTCGGAAGAATATCCCGAAATTCCCCTGCATCACCCGCTTTTTAACATCAATCAGCTGTTGTACAAAGCCTTTAACGGCAAATTTCCCCACGCCAAAGCCAGCCTCATTGCGTTCGAAACGAAGCCCGAAAGCGGGGAAGAAATCGCGCTCACCAAAGAATTGGCACTGAAAGCGCTGTCGGGAGGCCTTTCGGACCGCAGCCTACTAAACCGGTTGTTTGCCGATCAGCTCGTGGGCAAGGTACCTTTCCCGGAAGCGGATGCCATTGTGTGGGACTTGAAAAGTCGGGGGAATTCGGGCTACCAGCTGATCACCTCCGAATACTGGCTGAGCGAGGAGGACTTTACCAGCCAGACCTTTGAAAGTGACGTGGTGGAAAGTAAGGAAAATGTCGATGAGGAGGCATAGGCCCGCCTACACCTTGGGCTTTTAACCCAATTAGGTAAGTTTAGAAAAATCGGGGACGCGTTCTGCTACGCGTCCCCAATTTTTGTTACAAAGCCCCATCCTTGATTTCGTCCACGATGGCGGGGTCGAGCAGCGTGGAGGTGTCGCCCAGGTTGGTAATATCGCCTTCGGCTACTTTGCGCAGGATGCGGCGCATGATCTTGCCCGAGCGCGTCTTGGGCAGCCCGCTCACAAACTGTACCTTGTCGGGACGGGCAATGGGACCGATCACGCGCGTCACGGTGGCCGCAATATCCTTGCGGAACATCTCCGGGTCGTCGGGCTTGGTTTCGGTGATGATGTACGCGTAGATACCCTGCCCTTTGATGCCGTGCGGGTACCCTACCACCGCCGACTCCACCACGCCCAGGTGCATGTTGATGGCGTTCTCAACCTCGGCCGTACCGATGCGGTGCCCCGACACGTTGATGACGTCGTCGACGCGCCCCGTGATGCGGTAGTAGCCGTCTTCGTCGCGCAGGCAGCCGTCGCCCGTAAAGTACCTACCGGGGTAGGTCGAGAAGTAGGCCTGTCGGCAGCGTTCGTGGTCGCCGTAGGTAGTCCGGACCATGCCCGGCCAGGGGTACTTGATGCAGAGGTTTCCGCTCACGTCGTTGCCTTCTATTTCTTGCCCGTTTTCGTCGACCAGCATGAGCTGTACGCCGGGCAGCGGCAGGCCCGCGTAGGTGGGTTTTTCGGGCGTAAGGCCCGCCAGGGACGTAATCATGATCCCGCCCGTTTCGGTTTGCCACCAGGTATCCACCAGGGCGCACCGATCCTTCCCGATGTTGTGCTTGAACCAGTGCCAGGCTTCCTCGTTGATGGGCTCTCCTACCGAGCCGAGCTTCTTCAACGACGACAGGTCGTGATCCTTCACGTACTGTAAGCCAAAACTCATCAGCGACCGGATGGCCGTGGGGGCCGTGTACAGAATATCCACCTTATGCTTTTCGACGATCTGCCAGAAGCGCCCGGCGTCGGGCCAGGTAGGTACCCCTTCGAACATCAGCGAAGTACCTCCGTAGCAGAGCGGCCCGTACACGATGTAGCTGTGGCCGGTGATCCAGCCGATGTCCGCCGTACAGAAATGAATTTCGCCCGGTTCGTACTGAAACACGTTAGCAAAGGTGTAGGTCGCGTATACCATGTACCCGCCGCAGGTATGTACCACGCCCTTGGGCTTACCCGTCGAGCCGGACGTATACAGGATAAAGAGCACGTCTTCGGCGTCCATTTCTTCGGCGGGGCAATTGGCGTCTACGTGCTTCACTTCCTCTTCCCACCAATGGTCGCGGCCTTTGAGCATCGAGATGGGCGTGCGGGTGCGGGTCATCACGATCACGTGCTGCACCGTCGAGCATTTTTCGAGGGCGTCGTCTACGGTTTCTTTCATCGGAATCACCTTGGCCCCCCGGAAGGCGCCGTCGGAGGTAATAACCATCTTGCAACCGGCGTCGTTGATGCGGTCGGCGATGGAGCGGGCCGAGAAGCCCCCGAATACCACCGAGTGAATGGCCCCAATGCGCGCACAGGCCAGCACCGCAATGGCCAGCTCCGGTACCATGGGCAGGTAGATGCACACCCGGTCGCCTTTTTGAATACCGTACTTTTTGAGGACGTTGGCAAACCGGCACACGCGGTCGTAAAGTACCCGGTAGGTAATGGTAGCGGCTTCGTCTTCGGGGTCGTTGGGCTCCCAGATGATGGCGGGCTGGTCGGCCTTATCGGCCAGGTGGCGGTCCAGGGCGTTTTCGGTAATATTGAGCTTACCGCCTTCAAACCATTTTACGTTGGGTTCGGTAAAGTTCCAATCCAATACGCGCTTCCACGGCTTTTTCCATTGGAACTCCTGGGCTACCTCCGCCCAGAAACCTTCGGGATCTTCTACACTCTGCTGGTAGGCGGTTTGGTATTGTTCAAAGGTCTTGATTCTCATAGTTAATCAGGGTTAATGAATAGCGATTCTACGATTCCTTCTAGTAAAACGATCGGCAAATTAAGAAAGATTGACCAATCGCACTAATGATCCGACGCCTCGCCCGCGCCCATCGGCAAGCGGATTTCCTCCACGATCTGCTGTACTTCTTCCGGGGGCGGAGGCGTGAAATAGCTGATTGCCAACGATACCGCAAAGTTGACCAGCATCGCCACCGAGCCGAAGCCTTCGGGTGAAATGCCAAACCACCACGCGTCCTGGGTGGGTACGCTGTCGTCCAGCCAGCCCATTTTAAACTTCACCATGTAGTAGAGCATCAGCACGATACCCACTACCATACCGGCCACGGCTCCTTCTTTGTTCATGCGTTTGGAAAAAATACCCAGGATAATGGCCGGGAAAAACGAAGCCGCCGCCAGCCCGAAGGCCAGCGCCACTACCGCCGCCACGAAGCCCGGCGGGTGAATGCCAAAGTACCCCGCAATGCACACCGCCACCACCGCCGACAGCCGGGCCGCAATGAGCTCGCCCTTTTCGGTGATGTTGGGACGAATCATTTTTTTGATCAAATCGTGCGAGACCGAAGAAGAAATAACCAGCAGCAGCCCCGCCGCCGTGGAGAGCGCCGCCGCCAGCCCACCCGCCGCCACCAGCGCAATGACCCAGTTGGGCAGCCGGGCAATCTCCGGGTTGGCCAGTACCATGATGTCGTTGTCGATGGTGAGCTCGTTTTGCGCCTTGTCGGCTACGTACTGGATGCGCCCGTCGCCGTTTTTGTCTTCAAAAGCCAGCAGCCCGGTTTTTTCCCAGTTGCTAAACCAGCCCGGCATGTTGCTGTACGGCTGGTCGCGGACGGTCTCGATGAGGTTGGTACGGGCAAACACCGAGATGGCCGGGGCTGTGGTGTACAGAATGGCAATAAACAGCAGCGCCAGCCCCGCCGATTTCCGGGCGTCTTTGACCCGCTTTACCGTAAAAAAGCGCACGATGACGTGCGGCAGCCCCGCCGTCCCGACCATCAGCGCCAGCGTAATGGCAAAGACATCGGCCAGGCTTTTGGTACCTTGGGTGTATTCGGTAAAGCCCAGCTCCGTGGAGAGGCCGTCGAGCTTGTCGAGCAGGTAGGTACCCGAGCCGTCGGCCAGGCGGCTGCCCATGCCCAGCTGCGGAATGGGGTTGCCGGTCATTTGGATGGAAATAAAAATGGCCGGTACCATGAAGGCAAAAATAAGCACGCAGTACTGCGCCACCTGGGTGTAGGTGATGCCCTTCATGCCCCCGAGCACGGCGTAAAAGAGCACGATGATCATCCCGATGATGACGCCCGTATTGATGTCGACTTCCAGAAAGCGGGAAAAAACGACGCCCACGCCGCGCATTTGGCCCGCCACGTAGGTAAATGACACCAGCAGCGCGCAGATCACCGCCACCGACCGGGCGCTGTTGGAGTAGTAGCGGTCGCCGATGAAGTCAGGTACCGTAAACTTGCCGAACTTGCGCAGGTAGGGGGCCAGCAGCAGCGCCAGCAGCACGTAGCCGCCGGTCCAGCCCATGAGGTACACGGCACCGTCGTAGCCCATGAAGGAAATCAGCCCGGCCATGGAGATAAACGAGGCCGCCGACATCCAGTCGGCAGCGGTAGCCATGCCGTTGGCCACGGGCGACACGCCCCCACCGGCTACGTAGAATTCCTTGGTCGAGCCCGCCCGCGACCAGATGGCAATGCCAATGTAGAGGGCAAAGGTGAGCCCCACGATGATATAGGTCCAGATTTTAACGTCCATGTCAGGATTTAGGAAAGAAAATGAGGTACTTGAAGAAAGGTACTTGGGGAGCTATTCGTCGTAGCCGTACTTTTTGTCGAGCTTGTTCATGAGCCGCACGTAGACGAAAATAAGTACCACAAAAACGTAGATGGAGCCTTGCTGCGCAAACCAGAAGCCTAGCTTGAATCCGCCCAGCCGAAAGCCGTTGAGGGCATCGGCGAAGAGAATTCCCGCCCCGTAAGAAACCAAAAACCAGATACTTAACAAAATCCCCAGGTACTTCAGGTTTTCTTTCCAGTACTGGTGGGCTCGTGTTTTATTTTCTTCCATTGAACAGTAAGGGTAGTAGGATAGGTAGTTAGGATTGGGACTAAAAGCAAAAAAATCCCGGTAGCTAATGTAGCAGGTTTTCTTTGTTTATGCACGAAGGCCCGTATTTTTGGTGCATGAATGCCGTTGAGCCTCTTACCGCAGCCGAGCAGACGTTCATCCGGGAGCACCTCCAGGACGACGCCGCCACGCTGCTCCTGAAAGCCCGCCCCCAGCCCGACCTGGACCTTCGAAAGGTTGTTTTGCAACTAACCGCCCGGCAAAAGGCCCGCCACAAGCTACCCAGCTGGTACGCCAACGAGCGCCTGCTGTTTCCGCCGCCGCTGTCGGTGGAGCAGGGGTCGTCGGAGGCTACGGCGCGCTACAAAGCCAGCCTGATGCAGGGCGAGCACCTGATCGACATCACCGGCGGCATGGGCGTAGACTGCTACTACCTCAGCCAGCGCTTTGCCCAAAGTACTTACCTGGAGCAGCAACCCGAGGTGGCCCACGCGGCCGCCTATAACTTCGGCGTGCTGGGGGCGAGTCGCATCCGGGTACTTGAGGGCGAAGCCTTGCACCTGCTGGCGCAGCAGTCCCTGCGCGCCGACTGGATCTATGCCGACCCGGCCCGCCGCGACGACCGCCAGCGCAAGGTAGTGCGGCTGGAAGACTGCACACCCGACCTCATAGCTACCCTCCCTACCCTGCTGCAGCACGCCCCCCGGCTGCTGATCAAGACCTCCCCGCTGCTGGACATCGACCACACCGTCCAGGCCCTACCGGGCGTACGGGAAGTACACGTACTAGGGCTGGGCTCGGAGTGCAAAGAGGTACTTTATTGGGTAGAAGCGGAACAGGTACCGGCGGCGGAGGTACTTATCAACGTAAGGGTACTTCGGTCCGACGGCACGGTAGCTCACGGCTTTGACTTCAGCCGCGCGCAGGAAGCGCAGGCCGAGCCTACCTACGGCCCGCCGCTCAGGTACCTGTACGAGCCGCAGGCGGCGGTGCTCAAGGCCGGGGCCTTCAAGTACCTGTCCGTAAAGTACCTACTTACGAAGCTAGCGCCCAACAGCCATTTTTACAGCTCCGAGCAGCCCGTCGTTGACTTTCCCGGACGTAGTTTTGAGATAAAAGCGGTAGTCAAAGCCGACGCCAAAGAAATAGCCCGCCAGGTACCCGGCGGCAAAGCCAACCTCACCGTCCGGAATTTTCCGGGCTCGGTGCAGGAGCTACGCAAGAAATGGCGCTTGCAGGAAGGCGGAAGTACCTACCTTTTTGCCACCACCCTGGCCGACGGCCACAAGGTAGTGTTGGTCACGGAGAAAATGTAACAGGTACCTGTAGAAGGTACTTTCATTGGGTACTTTAAAAGTACCCTACTGCCCGCGCTTCACCCGGTCGATGGCGCGCAGGAGCGAGCGTTCGTCGGCCACGTCCAGGCCTATTTCCCAAATCATGACGCCGGAGCAGCCGCGCTGCCGGGCCAGGCGGGTCTTGGCCTCGATGGTGTTGATGCCGTTGTAGAACGAACCCTTCCAGAAGTCGTCGTAGGCACTGGCACCGTCGGCCAGGAGTTGCTTGTAGCCGGGACCGTACTGGCCAAAACCTTTTTTGGCGTAGAACGGCAGGCCCAGAATGGCCTTGGCGGGCGGCAGGGCGCGTTCGTTGATCCAGTAGTCGAGGCTCTGCACGGCCAGGGCGTAGGGCGCGTGCGCGGCCAGGTAGTCTTTGCTGTAGTCGTCGTCGTAGGCCATGAGGTTGATCCAGTCCATCGCTTCAAAGGCCTCTTTCTTCACGCCGTAGCCTTTCTTGCCGTAGGAAATCACGGCCGCCGTCAGTTTTTTGCCGTCGGCGTGCAGCTGGCGGGCCAGCTCCTGCACCAGGGTTACGTACTGGTCGGCCGAGGGGCTGTCTTCGTCAGGGTACTCCCAGTCCAGATCCACGCCGTCGAGCTCATACTTCCGCACAAAAGCCAGGGTACTTTTTATGAAAGCGGCTTGGCCCTCGGGCCGCTCGGCCATGCGGTGAAAGCGCGTGTCGTCGCCACCGCCGTCGCCGATGCCCCAGCCTCCGATGGAAATAAACACCGACTTGCCGTGGCTGTGCACGTGCTTCACCAGCCTTTTGAGCCGGTCGTCGTCTTTGAGCGGAATGAGCGTGTCGCCCGAGGGGGCTGGAATGGCAAAGGAGTAGTTGACGTGCGTCAGCCACTCCATCGGCAGGCTTTCGGGCTCGGCCGAGCCCGGCGTGTAGTACCCGATCACCTTGAATTCGTCGCCCTGGCGCGAGGTACTTTTTTGATTCCGGGAAGCCGGAGCACAAGCCGCCGCGACCAGTAGCGTAACAAAAACAAGGAGTTGAACGGGCTTAAACTTCATGATAGGTAATTGAAATAAAGGGTACTTATAAAAAAGGAGTACTTGAATAGGGTACTTTGCATTCCTTACAACAAGGTACTTTGGTAGTGCGACTCGTCAAAACCCAGGGCCAGCACGGTACCGGCTTCGTCTTCAATGAGCGGGCGCTTGATGACCGAGTTCTTTTCGAGCATCAGCTCGGTGGCTTTTTCGGCGCTGTCAATGCTGGCTTTCTGCGCGTCGGGGAGCTGCCGCCAGGTTGTTCCGGCCCGGTTCACGAGCTTTTCCCAAGGTACCTGCGCCAGCCAGTTCGTTAGTTTTTCCCGGCTTATGCCTTCCTTTTTGTAATTATGAAAGCGGTAAACTACCCCTTGCTCGTCCAGCCAGTGGAGGGCTTTTTTCACCGTGTTGCAATTAGGAATGCCGTAGACCGTAAGCGTTGCCATCGTTTTTAATTATTATTACAATGATAAGAATCCATTTTAAATATTTTTAAAAACATATTTAAAAATATCCTGTTAGGGTACTTTCTACCTTTTCCGTGCAACATTTCTCCAGAAAAATGATCTTTTATAAAAGATTTTTTCTAATCTTTGAATATAAAAGAAAACGATACATGGAGAAGATACTATGCCTCGCCCTGCTGCTCGGACTAAGCAGCCTGGCCCACGCCCAGCAAGTACCTCAGGTACCTAAAGTACAGCCCGCTCCCAAGTACCTGCCCGGCCAGCCCAAAGGAGGTACCCAGCCCAACGACCGTGTGGCCTACGCCGAGCAGGACAACATGCCGATTTTGCTGGTGAGGCCCGTAGAGCCCATGCCAAACGCCGGTGGCTTGTCGCTGGATACCACCCGCCGCCGCCGCCCGGCCCCGATGCCCAACCCGCTACAACCCAAAGTACCCCAAAGCCAGCAAACGCCAAAAAGCCAAGAAACGCCGATTCCGTAGGTACCTGGGCGTCGTCGCTAAAACCCTGAGCCAGCACAGCCGGTTGTAGGGCTATGAAACTCACCCTAAGTACCTCCGTGGCCGCGCCGCTGGCCCGCGTCTGGCGGGGCTTCGACGCCACGCTTTTTCAGAAACTCAGTCCGCCATTTCCGCCGGTGCGGCTGCTGCGCTTCGACGGCAGCCAGCGCGGCGACGTGGTCAGTCTGGAGCTGAATTTCCTCTTCTTCAAGCAACGCTGGATCAGCGAGATCACGGAGCAGGCCGAAGTACCCGACGAAATCTACTTCGTGGACCAAGGTACCCGGCTGCCGTTTTTTCTGACCTACTGGCGGCACAAGCACCGGCTGATCCGCCACGGCCAGGGTACTTTGATCCGGGATGAGATCGAATACCGCACGCCGCTCCGGGTACTTGACTACCTCCTGTACCCGCTCCTGTACGCGCAGTTTGCGTACCGAAAACCCATTTACAAAAAAGTATTTGATCCGGAGGGGTAGCTGAGCGGCTTAGGCTCATCAGGTTCGAGCAGCTGCGCTACGACATCTTCCTCAGGTACCTGGTCCGAACGCTGCATTTTGACATCGTCCAGCTCCCCTTCCCACCGCGCCACCACGGCCGTAGCCAGGCAGTTGCCGATCACGTTCACGGAGGTGCGGGCCATGTCCATGAGCTCATCGATGCCCATGATCAGCAGCACGGGCCATTCGGGCAGGTTAAAGTTGGCCACCGCTCCGAGCAGGATTACCAGCGTAGCCCGGGGAATACCCGCCACGCCCTTGCTGGTGAGCATCAGCAGAAACACCATCGCCAGCTGCTGACTGAGCGGAAAATCGTGCCCCGTCGCCTGGGCCACAAAGATGGTCGCCAGGGCCAGGTAGAGCGTGGAACCATCGAGGTTGAAGCTGTAGCCCGTAGGCATCACAAAGGACACGATCTGGCGCGGCACGCCGAACTTTTCCATCTTTTCCATGGCCTTGGGCAGGGCCGATTCGGAACTGGTGGTGGCAAAGGCGATCGAGACCGGCTCGGCGATGGTTTTGGCAAATTTGAGCAGCGGGATGCGGGCGAAGAGCGCCACCGGCACCAACACCAGCCCCAGAAAAGCCAGCAGCGCGCAGTAGAGCGTAGCCAGCAGCATGGCCAGGTTGCGCAGTACGTCGATACCCATGTGTCCCACCGTCTCGGCGATGGCCGCCCCAACCCCAATGGGCGCAAAGAGCATCACGATCTTGGTAAATTTGAACATCACCTCGGCCAGGTTCTCGATGCCTCCTACCAGCTTCTGCTTCCGGTCGTGGGGCAACATAGCCAGGCTCACCCCAAAAATAACGCTGAACACGACGATTTGCAGCACCTCTCCGTTGTAGATGGATTTGGCGATGTTTTCCGGAAAGGCGTGGGTGATAATGGCCTGCCAGCTTTGGGGAGCCACCGTGGGGAGCTCACTCTCCAGGGTAGTGGGAGGAATGATGCCCTCGCCCGGCTTGAACCAATTGGCAAAAAAGAGGCCGATGAACAGGGCAATGGTGGTCACGGCCTCGAAGTACAGCAGCGATTTCCAGCCCATGCGGCCCACTTGTTTGAGATCGGAGTGACCGGCAATGCCCGCCACCAGGGTGGCAAAAAGCAGCGGCGCAATGATCGTTTTGATCATTTGCAGGAAAATTTTCCGTAAAAACGTGAGCTGGGTAGCCAGGGTGGGGAAATCATAGCCGACCTCGGTGCCGATGAGCATCGCGACCAGGATGGAGGTGGTCAGATTCTGCCGCAGTAGCGCGTACGCCAGCAGGCCCGTCAGGGCCAGCCAGCGCAATCCCAGCAGCAGGGAGCCGGGCAGCGCGATCAGGTATTCGTTCAGGACGGTGGCCACCAGCGCTACCGTGATCAGCCCCCCGTTGAGAAGGATCAATTTTTTCTTCATGTCGTTTCTTTGTAGAGCTTTTTTCTTTCTTGTAAAGGGTAAACCTAAAAAAAAGCGATGAACAAAAAGTCATCGCTTGGTTAAACCAACAAAAAATAGTTTCTCTATCTGGCTGTACCTGAGAAAAATAGGATCCCTTTAAGAAACAATAGAAAAGATTTTACTTAGCAACACCTGCCGGCTGAGTAACGGGCGCCGAAACCTTACCCAGGCTCTTGCCCACGATGATGGCCACGGCGGCGTCGCTGGTGATATTGACCACGGTACGGCACATATCCAGCGGCCGGTCGATGGCCAGTATCAGGGCAATTCCGGCCGGATTGACACCGATGGATTCCAGCACAATGACAAGCATCAGAATCCCGGCCCCCGGCACGGCGGCCGTCCCGATGGAGGCCAGCAGGGCCGTCAGGACAATGGTGAGCTGCTCGCCCAGCGTAACCACGTCGCCAAAGGCCTGGGAGATAAATACCGCCGCCACGGCCTGGTAGAGGCTGGTGCCGTCCATGTTGATGGTGGCTCCCACGGGAAGCACAAAGGACGTAATCTCTTTCTCGACGCCCATCTGCTCCACGCGCTCCATGGTCACGGGCAAGGTGGCGGCACTCGAGCTGGTGGAGAAGGCCAGCAGCTGGGCCGGGGCCAGGCCGCGGAAGAAATCGCCGTAGGAAATGCCCCCGAACAACCGCACCAGCGTGGGATAAAACAGGAAGACCATGAGCGCCAGCCCGGCCAGCACCGTGAAGGCATACGCTCCCAGCGCCTTGAAGACATCCGGCGAGGGCGACTCCGCCACCAGGGCGGCCAGCAGCGCAAACACTCCATAGGGCGCTACCAGCATGATGAGGTCGATCATTTTAAGGACTACCTCGTTAACGCCGTCAAAAAAGCGCTTCACGGGCTCGGCTTTTTCCGGATTGATCAGGATGAGCCCCACGCCAAAAAAGATGACGAAGAAAATGACCTGCAGCATGTTGCCGTTGGAGCTGGCCGCGCCCATGATGTTGTCGGGGATGACGTCCACCAGCGCGCTCAGGGGGCCGCGGGTTTTGGTTTGATCGGCCTTGGCGATGCTTTGGTCGGCGTTGGCCCCGAAGCTCGCCATGAGCTCGGTACGGGTGGCTTCCTGGATCAGGTTGCCCGGATTGACCACGTTCACGATCAGGAGCCCGATGGTGATAGCCACGAAGGTGGTGACAAGGTACAGCCCGATGGTGCGGGTACCCAGCCGTGAGAGCTGCCGGATGTCGTCCAGGTCCGAGACGCCTTTGATGAGGGAAGCAACGATGAGCGGAATGGCGATCAGCTTCAGCAAATTGATAAAGATGGTACCCCAGGGCTTGATCCAATCCGCCACGAATTCCTTTCCTCCGGCAAACCCGGACAGGAGGTACCCGACGAGCACACCCGCCGCCATGCCGATCAGAATTTGCCAGTGTAGAGCCAATCGTTTCATACGTTTCGATTAAGTAGAGTGAGAGTGAATGAATTGAACTGAAAAGATAAATTGCTGAATTTTTTGAATAGCCACGCCCCGTCGCTGTTCGCAACTTTAAACATAGGCAAAAACTGGCAAACATGCCGCATGAAGCCGCAAACTCATACGAGCGGTTTACTCAATCAAACCGACCAATCAGTAAGGCTTTTGTTTTAAGCGGTTGAATATCTGCCGGAATTGCTCTAGCTTTCAGCAGAAAACAGTCTTCTTCTCTAAAATCCTAACTTTGTATGGAACCCAAATTGCCCCTCGAAAAAGAACTTGAACCAATTTTTCTGGAAAAATTCCCCGCTTTCCCCGAAGAAGTAAAAGAATTCATTGTTAACTACGGTCCGTTCCTGATGCTCCTGGGGGCCATCATTACCGCTTTTGGGCTGCTGGCTGCCCTGGGCCTGGGCGGTGTGGCGCTGGGCCTGGGTGCCGCCGCTTACGGAAGTACCCTCCAGTTTTGGTTGAGCATTGCCCTCACGGGGGTGCAGCTAGTACTTTACTTCATGGCTTTTAGCCCGTTGCGTGCCCGTAAAAGGGAAGGCTGGAAGCTACTTTACTACGCGTTGCTGCTGGGTTTGCTCAGTAGCTTGATCCAGCTCAGCATTTTTGGGCTGCTCATTGGGGGGCTGGTGGGCTTCTGGGTACTTTTCCAGATCCGTGATAAATATAGCTTTCAGATTACGCGCTGATCCCAGCGGGTGTATACGTCTTAATTTTCCCTAAAACGAGCGACTCCCGCTCGTTTTTTGTTATTTGCCATTTATCCCTACGGGGGGTTATTCATCCGAATTCTGGTTGGCAATCCGGCTAATCCTTTGCAATTTTGGTACATGCAGTGGCTCGGTAGCGTGCGCCGTGGCCGGGCACAACCCATCTTCCTATTCTAATCTACTCCTATGAACATTCTTGAAACGCATCACATCGTGAAGGAATACGCGCAGCACCGTGCCCTCGACGACGTGAGTATTTCCATTCCCAAGGGCTCTATCTTTGGGCTGCTGGGCCCCAACGGCGCCGGAAAAACGTCCCTGATCCGGATCATCAACCAGATCACCGGGCCGGATAGCGGCGAGGTACTTTTTGACGGCAAGCCGCTGCACGAGCACCACATCCGGCAGATCGGCTACCTGCCCGAAGAGCGCGGCCTTTACAAAAAGATGAAGGTGGGCGACCAGCTCCTGTACCTGGCGCGGCTGAAGGGGCTTTCCAAAAACCAGGCCATGGATAAGCTAAAAATATGGTTTGAGAAGTTTGATATCAAAACCTGGTGGGACAAGAGCGTGTCGGACCTGTCGAAGGGAATGCAGCAGAAGGTTCAGTTTGTGTCTACGGTACTGCACGAGCCCGACCTCATCATTCTGGACGAACCCTTTTCGGGCTTCGACCCCATCAACGCCAACCTGATCCGGGACGAGATTCTGGAGCTGCGCCAGCGCGGAAGTACCATCATTTTTTCGACCCACCGCATGGAAACCGTGGAGGAGCTCTGCGACCAGATCGCCCTCCTCAACCGCTCCAAAAAAGTACTGGACGGGCCCAAGAAACAGATCAAGGAGCAATTCAAAACCAATACGTTTTTTGTAGAGCACCAGGGAACTCTGCCGAGCCAGGGAACGATTTACCAGGTACAATCGACGCGCGAAGTAGAGCCGGGCTACCACCGCTCCCAGCTGCAGCTGCCGCCGGGCCTGACGCCCAACCACCTGTTGCAGGACCTCATCCAGCAAGTGGAGATCCGGGCTTTTGGCGAAAACATCCCCACCATCAGCGACATCTTCATGCAGGTGGTCAACGAAGTACCCGAAACCTAGAAGTACCCCCGCTGCGTAGTCCATTCCTTACTCGATCATCTTTTTTATTAGATATACTTTATGAAAAATATACTACTTGTCCTCCAGCGTGAGTACCTGGTCCGGGTGAAGAAGAAATCCTTCATCATCATGACGCTCCTCACGCCGTTTTTGTTTGTGGGCTTCTATGCCGCGGTCATTTGGGTGGCGGTAGGTTCGGTAGAAACCAAAACCGTGCAGGTACTTGACGAAAGTGGCCTGTTCAGCCAGCAATTCAAGGATTCAAAAACCCTTCGGTTTGAGTACCTGACCAGCTCGCTGGATTCGGCCAAAACCAACCTCCGGCAAAGTAAAGTCAGTGCCCTGGTGCACATTCCGGACGACATCATGGAGCGGCCCAAAGGGGTGCGGATCTACGCACAAAAAAACGTGAGCCTGGAGCTGAAATCGGAGATTGAAAAGGTCATCGAAAAGCAAATTGAAGACATTAAGCTTACCGAGGCGGGTATCACCCGCAAGGTACTGGAAGACTCACGCATCAACGTGAGCTCGCAGACCATCAGCCTGAGCGAAGAAGGCGAAAAAAGCAGCAGCTCGGGAGCGGCTACGGCCATTGGTGGTATTTGTGCCTTTCTGATCTACATTTCGGTATTTGTGTACGGTACCCAGGTCATGCGCGGCGTCACCGAAGAAAAAACCAGCCGCATCGTAGAGGTGATTATCTCGTCGGTGAAGCCTTTTCAGCTCATGATGGGCAAGATCATCGGCGTGGCGCTGGTGGGGCTCACGCAGTTTGTGCTCTGGATTTTCCTCACCATTGCCCTCACGTCGGTGGCCGGCCTCTTCCTCGGCGACCGCATGCCCAAAGATCCCAAGCAGATTGAGCAGCAAATGCAGGAAGTACGCAAGGACCTCCCCACGGCGCAGCTGAATCAAAACCAAGGCCCTCAGAACCCCGTCAGCGAGGTACTTAGTGCCATGAATAGCCTCAACATTCCGCTCATTCTGGGTTGCTTCCTGTTTTATTACCTGGGGGGGTACTTGCTCTACAGCGCCCTGTTTGGCGCGGTGGGGGCCGCCGTCGACAACGACTCCGACACGCAGCAGTTCATGCTGCCCATCACGCTGCCCATCATCATGTCGTTTGTGTTTGCGCAGTTTGTCCTCCGCGACCCCGACGGCAGCCTGGCGTTCTGGACGTCCATCATTCCGTTTACGTCGCCCATTGTTATGATGGTCCGGATACCTTTCGGGGTGCCCGCCTGGGAGCTGGCTCTCTCGATGGTACTTTTGGTACTGGGCTTCATGGGTACTACCTGGCTGGCGGCGCGCATCTACCGGGTAGGCATTCTGCTGTACGGCAAGAAAGTTTCGTACAAGGAATTAGCCAAGTGGATTTTCTACAAAGGGTAGTTTGGTCTTCCAAAAACAGCCTTCCAAAGTACCTTGCTTTCTATTCCATTTCGGAGTCAAGTACCTCGCCAAACGGTGAGGTACTTGGCTTTAACACTTTTTAAGACCTTCCAAACCTTGCCGTTGAGGTTATTTTGCTAATTTTGAGCCGACGATTGATGACATCGCTCCCAAAGTGACCATCCACGCTCATTTGCTTTATACATCTTACACTTATACCAATGACCCGTTTCAACCGTTTCAACAACCTCTCCGGTTGGATTGTATTCGCGATTGCACTACTAACGTACACCCTTACCATCGAGCCGACGGCCAGTTTCTGGGACTGCGGCGAATTCATTGCCTGCGCCTTCAAGCTCCAGGTACCTCACCCACCCGGCGCGCCGTTCTTTCTGCTCGTGGGTCGGCTTTTTTCGCTGCTGTCCTTCGGTGACCTTACGCAGGTAGCGTTCTGGGTCAACATGGTGTCGGTACTGAGCAGTGCGTTCACCATCCTGTTTCTTTTCTGGACCATCACACTGCTGGGCCGGAAAATCATCAACAAGCCCGACGCCGACCTCAGCACGTCCGACCTGATTCTGCTCATGGGAGCTGGGGCCGTAGGAGCTTTGGCATACACCTGGTCCGACTCGTTCTGGTTTTCGGCCGTGGAAGCCGAGGTATACGGCATGTCGTCGTTCTTTACGGCCATTGTCATCTGGGCGGTATTCAAGTGGGAACGCATCACCAACGAAGCCGACGAAAACCGCTGGCTCATCCTGATCGCCTACCTGGTGGGGCTTTCCATCGGCGTTCACTTGCTCAACCTCGTCACCATTCCGGCCCTGGCGTTGGTATACTATTTCAAAAAGTACCCCAATCCCAGCCTCTTCGGCGGCATTTTGTCGTTTGGCGCGGGCTTGGTTGTGCTGGCTATCATCAACTCCGGCATCATCCCCGGCTTGCCGAGTGTTGCCGGTAAGTTTGAGATTTTCTTCGTCAATTCGCTGGGCCTTCCCTACAAGTCGGGCGTGACGTTCTTCATCATACTGTTCCTGGGAGCCCTGGTGTGGGGGATTCGCTATTCGCACCAAAAACAAAAAACGGTGCTGAACGTAGCGCTGCTGTCGCTGGCCTTTGTGCTGGTAGGCTACGCCTGCTACCTGATGGTACTTGTACGGGCCAACTACAACCCGCCCATCAACGAAAACGACCCCAACGACGTGCTGAGCTTCGTATCGTACCTCAAGCGCGAGCAGTACGGCAGCCGTCCGTTGCTGTACGGCCCTACCTTTGTGTCGCGTCCCGTTAGCCAGAAGCGCGGAGCCGCCATGTACCGCAAACAAAACGGCAAGTACGAGATCTACGACTACCGCCCCGAGTACGAATACGAGCCCAACGCCAACATTCTGCTGCCGCGGATGTACAGTACCCAGCAAAACCACGTGCAGCTCTACCGCCAGATGACCGGCCTGGTAGAAGGCCAGAAACCCACCATGGCCCAAAACCTGGGCTTTATGTTCTCGTACCAGATCGGCCACATGTACTGGCGCTACTTCCTCTGGAACTTCGTGGGGCGCGAAAGCGACGAAGAGGGCGCGGGCAACCTCCTGCCGTGGAGTGCCAGCAAAGACTACCCCTCCAAGATTGCCATTAACAAAGCCCATAATAATTTTTACATGCTGCCCTTCATCCTGGGTCTGCTCGGGATCGTGGCCCAGTACTTCCGCCGCCGCCGCGACCTCCTCATCCTGGGGCTGCTGTTTTTCCTGACGGGCATTGCGCTGGTCATCTACCTCAACTCACCGCCTACCGAGCCCCGCGAGCGTGACTACATCTACGTTGGGTCGTTTTACATCTTCTGCATGTGGATCGGCTTTGGGGTACTTTCCATCGCCGACGGTCTCGGTCGCTTCGTGAAAAATGGTACCGCCCGCGCCGGACTGGCCACGGCCCTGGCCCTCGTAGTACCCATTCTGATGGGTGCCAAAGGCTGGGATAACCACGACCGCAGCAACCGCTACCATTCGGTAGACTTTGCCAAAAACCTGCTCAATTCCTGCGCCCCCAACGCCATTATTTTCACGGGCGGCGACAACGATACCTTCCCCCTCTGGTATGTCCAAGAGGTAGAGGGCTTCCGTACCGACGTCCGGGTGTGTAACCTGAGCCTGCTCGGTACCGACTGGTACATCAGCCAGATGAAGCGCCAGACCTACGAGTCGGAGCCGCTGCCCATTTCGCTGGAAAAAGAAAACTACATCTTCGGCAAAAACGACATCGTGCCTTTCTACGAGATTCCGGGCGTGCGCAACGGCATCAACCTGAAAGAGTACCTAGCGCTGGTGAAGCAGGAGAATCGGGCCATTCAGGTACCCCTCACGAGCGGCGATATGACCTCCATCCTGCCGTCGTCGGTCCTGTTCCTGCCCGTAGATGTGGAAGCCGTGCGGAGCATGAATATCCTCAAGCCCGACCTGGTGCCTTTCCTGCGCGACTCCATCAGCTGGACCATCGGCAAGAACGATCTCTTCAAGTCGGATCTGATCATGCTGGACCTGATCGCGACCAACGACTGGAAACGCCCGATCTACTTCTCGTCAACGCTCGTGGCCTCCAACTACCTCAGCCTGAAGGAGTACATGCAACTCGAAGGCTACGCCTACCGCCTGCTGCCCGTACGGGTACCTAACGCCACCGACGGCTACGTGAACACGGACATCATGTATGACAACCTCATGAACAAGATGTTCTGGCGGGAGCTCGACAACCCCAACGTCTACTACGACAACACCTACCTGGGCTCGCCGGTGTTTACGGCCCGCATTGCGTTCATGCGGCTCGTAGGCCAGCTCATTGCCGAGGGCAAAACCGAAGAAGCCAAGAAAGCGCTCCAGAAAAGTCTGGCCACCATGCCCGACAAGAGCATCCCGTACGACCAGATCTCGGCCAACTTCATCCGGCCGCTCTTTGAGCTCGGCGAAAACAAGCAGGCCCTGCAGATTGCCGAAACCATGGCCAAGCGCGCCGACGAAAACCTGACGTTCTTCCGCCAGACGGGCATCGGCAACCAGCGCGATACCAACACCGACCTGTACATCCTGCAAACCATCGTGATGGCCTGCCGGGACTCCAACCAGACGGAGGCGACCACCAAGTTCGACGCCATTTTCCAGAAGCACATCGCGGGCTTCAACGTCATGGGGCAGTAGGTACCTAAAGTACCCCTCACCAAACAAAAAAGCCGGAACCGCCCCAGGGGTAGTTCCGGCTTTTTTCGTACTTTTAAAAGTTCCCAACTCAGCAGGGCAAGACAGGCACGGGCCGTTGAATGGAATTTTCTTTTCTTCTTGAAAAAGAGAAGGCCTGGAAGCTACGCTTTTGGTGGGAGAATGGAATATTTGGTGAGAGTGTGTAGGTACTTTGGCTTATAGGCTTTACGCTGCTATAAGTTATGTAAGCATCAAAATCAATTGTAGTCGTTTGTAAACGTTTGCAAATGGTTCGGCTATAGCGGATATACACGAAACTAGGTTCGTTTATACAAATGTTATGTAGCATTAATAAATTACAAATCTAAATGAAAATAAAACTACCAACTAAAAAAGGGATTCCAAATACAAACCCTGAAATAGATTTCGAACAATTAGTTATAATAGGAGCAAATGGTTCAGGTAAAACTAGATTTGGAGCAAAGATTGAAGAAGATAATCATTTAAAAACACATAGAATCTCTGCACAAAAATCCTTATCAATCCCAAAGTTGGTTAGGCCTACATCCTTAGAAGTTGCTAGAAATGAGTTTTTTATTGGCTCCAATCATCCTCAGCAGAATGTAAATGAAGCTTTGAGTTACAAAAAAAGTAACCGTTGGGGAGATAATTTTAATACACACTTATTAAATGATTATGAAAAGTTATTAGTCTTGCTGCATACAGAAGAATATGAAACTCTTTCAGACTCTAAAGAAAAGAACATCCTTTCTCCGATAACAAAAATAGATACTGTAAAATCAATTTGGGAGAAAGTGCTTCCACACCGAAAATTAAAAATAAAATCTGGTGTTATAGAAACTTACCCGACTGGTCAAGAGGATAATAAATATAATGCTTCGGAGATGAGCGATGGAGAAAGAGTTATCTTTTACTTAATAGGTGAAGTAATTTGTTCTCCTGAAAAATCAATGATAATCATTGATGAGCCCGAGATGCATATTCATAAATCACTAGTTAAAACCTTATTTGACCTAATAGAAATAGAAAGGCCTGACTGTTCATTTATTTATCTGACACATGATATAGACTTTGCATTTACAAGGCAAAATGCGGCTAAAATTTGGGCGAAAGCTTATGAAGGAAATAGTATTTGGGATTATGAGATTCTAGAAGGTGATATGCCTATTCCTGAACAACTTTATTTAGAAGTTTTAGGAAGTCGAAAACCTGTAATTTTTCTAGAAGGGGACAATAGCAGCATTGACTATGAAATATATGAGCATGTCTTTCCAACTTATACACTTAAACCATTAGGTAGTTGTGAAAAGGTTATTCAATCTGTAAAGTCATTTAATGAGCAAAAGGGGTTCCATCATATTGATTCATTTGGGATTATCGACCGAGACAGGCGTCAAGTTGATGATATAGTTAAATTGAATTCAAAAGGAGTTTGGGTATTAGATGTAGCTGAAGCTGAGAATTTACTCCTAATCGAGGATATAGTTAAAGCAGTGGCAAGCCATATGGGCAGAGATGCAAATGATGTTTTCGACCAAGTTAAAAGAAATTTGATTTCATTCTTTTCTGACCAAATGGAAGCTCAAATTTTATTGCATTTTAAAGAGTCTTTAAGAAAGAAGTTTCTATCACTGACTAATTTTACTAAAAAAAATTTAGATGATGTTTTACCAGAATTAAATACAATGTATCAATCTATTGACAAGCAAAACTTATTTGAAAACATAAAGCTAGATTTTGAGAAAGCGGCATCAACACAAAACTATGATTCCATATTACAGTTATTTAATCTTAAAAATGCTTTAATTCCTGCCTCAAAAGTTTGTGATTTGACTGGTATTAGAAATAAGGAAGAATATAAAAGATTAGTAATAACTATTTTAAAAAGAAAAGACATAGTTAGTGAGCAAATAAGCAAAGGGATTGACTTGAAAATTATAAAAACGCTACATAACAATAGCTAAAAATCATTAAAACGCTTTTTAGCCCAACCGTTATGGGGCAGTTTAAAATCGACAACGACAATGAGAAAACCATTTAAAATAGGACAGAAAGAATACAAATTCAAAAAAGATGCAATTACGCATTATCGAACTATTTTAAATTCTTACGACTTTGGACAATCACTAAATGCTTCCGATTATGACGACCTTATTGACTTATTGGATTATGACTATTTTAATTATTTAGCTGAACTTGAAACGGCTGATGAAAATAGTGAAGAAGAAGAAATAAGTAATGAAGATGAAAGTGAAGTAGGTAATGAAAACAATGAAGCGGAAATATCAATTGAAGATATAAAAATCGCAAGAGTTCAGTTTAATACTAAATGTTTTGAAATTTTTTACAGCGACAAAACAAGTGTATATATTTCATACCTGATGATAATAAATAACACTAAATACACTCCTGAAAAATTATTTTATGTAGCTTGTAGAAACTCTATTCACGATGATATTAAAACAGTAAAACAAGAGTATTTTGACAAAAATTCAGTGAAAGGGCAAGTTAAATGTCAAGAAACTGGAATACTATCAAAATGGACTGAATTAGCCGTTGACCACAGACAGCCAAACACATTTTCGGTTATAGTTGACAGGTTTAAAGAAGTAAATAGAGTTGAATTGAATTTGATTAAATATATTTCAAACGACCAAAATCATATAATTTTTAAAGACGATACTTGGACAGGACAATTTAGAAAGTATCATATGGAAAAGGCAAGTTTGAGAATTGTTCGAACAGAATGTAATTCAAGTAGAACTGGTTTAGCGAGACTTAAACGAACATCAAAAGACTTAATAATCAAATGAAAAACCGACCCCATAACAGGCGTTTGGCAAAAAAGCGGGTTCAGTGCTTAAATGAAGTTTTGTACTTCGTTTCTAGTCCAGTACTGAAAGAAAGTTTAGTACTTCGAAATCCGCTTCTTAGCCAAGCCCCGAACCGTTATGCGATCAGCTTAATGAGAATCGACAAATTCCAAAAAAATGAATTTAAAATTAGCAAAAATACTATCTACAATTGGCCATCCACTTTTGACAATCCCTACTTCTATAATAATTGCACTTTTCAATTACGAAGACTTTGATAATGCCGCCATAGTTTCTATTTTGGTAATGGTTTGTGTGATTCTTCCCCTCTCAATAAAAATGTATAAAGGCTCAAAAAGAGGCACTTACACCAACTTTGATATTTCTGATAAAGCCCAACGACAATCTTGGTACATATTTGTCTTGTTTTTGCTATTAATTATTACTGTGATCTTTTTTATCACAAATCAATCACAAGTAGTAAAGTGGAATGCACTCTTTTTCTTTCTTCTTTTACTTATCTCAAAGTTTTTAAACTATTATATTAAAAGTTCATTACACGTCTCCTTAAATATTTTCTTAACATTTTTGATTATACCTATTAGTCTAATGCTTGGGATTATATTTTTATTTTTTATATTCTTTATTTCGTGGTCAAGAATTGTTTTGAAAAGACACACTGAAAAAGAAGTAATTTATGGATGGATAGTTGGACTGCTTATTGGTTTTTTATCTTTTGCAACCACATTTTGATATTCATAACAATTCTTTAAAAATAAAAATTACACATATACAGTTCCAAAGCAACTTAATGATGGAATTATAATTAGCAATCACTCAGTTATTGATAAAGGGCTTTCTTATAAAAATACTGAAGGCATGTTAGGATTATAAATCTATTCAAGACACCTCGTTTGAAACCCCGAATGGGGCGGTAGTAGTGCATGGTGTCACCCCATTCGGGGTTCTGCCAGTTTTGAATTCCTATTATTTCTATAAACATGGCACCCTTTCAGGGTTGCTCTTTTTATAAGTAAAACCTGATCCATGAATTGAATTACAAAGACCAAATGGCTACAAAAGGTTTACTCGTGGTCAGAAGAAAGTACCTCGGTACTTTGCCAGATCATGCCTGCAAAGGCGTTACATCATTTATGGAGAAAAAGTAAGTACCCTGGCGAATAGCCCACCGCGTGGTCGTATCGACCGTAGAACCGTATGATTCCGCTGGAATCAGCGGTAGGCCTGGCTCGGCTTTGGGCTATAACGTGGGATTCCTCCGGAATCTTGAAAGACCGACATGAGGTACTTTACCTGCCATTTCAAGCCTCAATAGCGCTTTTCTGTTGGTACCTATTCTGGCTACTTTGTAGAGAGGTGAGAAATACCACGCTTCTCGCTTGATCAGCCGCCAACCGCGTACCGCATCGCCACTACCCCATTCGCAAACCGGCGCTCCTCGATCAGCGTAAGGCTAGCCGGCCAATGGGCCGGAAAAAACCGCTTGCCGCCCCCGACCACCACGGGAAAAAGTATCAGCTGCATTTCATCGACCAGCCCGGCCCGCAAAGCCTGCGCCGCGAGCTCCGGACCGGCTACGGCGAGGTCTTGCTCCGCGCTGGCTTTGAGTAAGCGAACCGCCTCGGGATCAAACGTCCGCTCCAGGCGCGTCCGGGCGCTGGTAGGCGCGGCCAACGTCCGGGAGTAAACGATCTTTTCGGCGGCTTGCCACTGACGAGCCCACTCCAGCACGAGCTTCGGCTGGTTGGGTACCTGGTGGGCGGTCTCCCAATATACCATCGTTTCGTACATTTTCCTGCCGTAGAGGTAGGTACTTATCGAAGCCCCCAGCTCATTGACGTAGGTATGTACCTCGTCGTCGTCGGGTGTAGCCCAGCCAAATTGACCGCGTTCATCTTCTGTGTAGCCGTCCAGTGACGTGAGCATCAAATAAATCAACTTGGCTGCCATGTTTCCGCTCGTGTTCTCCTAGATTATCCAAATGTACTTTGATTAGTACAAAGGTACCTATTGAACAACCGAACCGGATAGGGCAAATCCGGCAGAATGAGGGGGTACTTGCGTCAGGTTGTATTTTAGGCAATTCGGATCAAGGCTTTTCATGCGCCGTCTTTTCGGTTGAACGCCGGAACAGCTTGCTGCCCAGACCTATCACTTGGGCTATGATCGCCCCCAATACGGTACCGCCTAGCGCTAGCACCAGCACTTTTACCAGCCAGCCAAGCACCGGTATATCCTCCAGGGAATGCGTCAGCGACTCCAGCGGATGGTGCAAAAAGGGCAGCCCATGCGCAATGATCTCCGCCCCTACCCACAGCATGGCCGCAGTACCTATATACCCCAATACGACCAGGAACGTGGGCATCGACTTCACTAGCCCGCGCCCAATCTTCCGGGTAAGGGGCCTGAATCGCTCCTGCGCCATGTGCACGCCCAGATCATCCGCTTTCACGATCAGAGCCACAAAGCCATATACAGCCAAGGTGATAAAGATGGCTACCACAACCAGCACCACAATCTGGTTAGCCAACGGGCTTTGGGTTACCGTGGCGTAGGCAATGGCCATGATCTCTGCCGACAGGATAAAGTCGGTTCGCACCGCACTGCCCACGCGTTCTTTCTCCAGCTCCTGAGGGGTAATGACCTTCAGGTCTTCCGGGGGGCCGTCAGCGGCGACGTGGGCCGACTTGCTAAACAGGGAATGTACTTTTTCGTAGCCCTCAAAGCACAGGTAGGCCCCGCCTACCATGAGCAGGTACGGGATAACACCGGGCGCAAAGTACCCCAGCAGCAGGGCCGCCGGGCCTAAGTAAAGCACCTTGTTGATGAGCGACTTTTTCGCAATCTGATAAATAATGGAGACTTCGCGCTTGGGATCCAGGCCCACCACGTACTTGGGTGTGACCGCCGTATCATCGATCACGATGCCGGACACCTTACCCGTTGTTTTAGCCACCTGCGTCGGAACATCGTCCAGACTGGCGGCACTGGCTTTCACCAGGGCGGCCACATCATCCAAAAGGGCGAGAAGACCTGTCGCCATGATAGAGCGTTTCGTTTAAAGTTGAATTAAGATCCTGCGGCTACTGCAAAAAAAGGCCTCTGCACTCTTTTCCAGAATCCTAAATGTAGGCCAAAGATGTGAAATTATCACGCGAGGTTCACGTAAAGTAAAAAAAAATCGAAGGGTGGGCGCAGGAGTACTCCCGGTGAAGGAAAACCGGGAGCCGACACTCTGTTTTTACAGCTTGATGGGTACCGCCACAGTGCCCGTTAAAAAGAAAGAAGGTACCTCTGCTACCAAGCCATAAAGCGATGCGTAGCTAGCAGGCAGGTACCTTGCAAAGTAGTACAGAATGTACTGGGAAGGTAGGTTTAAGAAGCTGCTTTTTATGCTCTCCTTAATGGATTCGTTCGAACCGAAAGGCGTCCGCAACGACTACCCCATCTGCCGCCTGATTGCTCACCGTGATCGAACCCCGGTAGCCTTTCTCAAATTGAAAGGTACCCAACTCGATCCATTGTCCGCCCTGATCCCGCTGGTTAACGGTCAACGGCTTCTTTCCGGCAGCATGTTCAATGGTCAGGGGTGTATTCGTGGCAAAACCCGGGCCCAGTGGCCACCAGCCATACACCTTGTACTTCCCCGCTTCGGGAAGGTAGGGGCGGTAGACAAGGGAGGAAGGCGCTGATTGTGGACTGGACAGGTAGGTAATGGCATGGCGGGCCATCAGGGGGTTTTCCGAGCTGTTCCAGGTACCCGTTCGATCCACAAACCGGCGCATGTCGTCATCTACCACCACGGAATTGCCCTGGCCAAATATCCCGTTTGGATTTTCTTCAAAACTCAGGACCTGCCGTTGCTCCCGCAGCTTTTTCTGAAGAACGGCGATGTCGACGTGTTGCACCGCCACCTGCTGCTTGGTGGCCAGGGCCGCCGCCACGCCCGATGCGTGCCCCAGGGCCATGTACTGCGGCTCCATGCGCACCGAGGCAAACGCCAGGCTGGAACTCGACACACAGACGGGCACCAGCAGGTTGGTGCAGTTTTCGTACCGGGGCACCAGAGCCCGGTAGGGAATCTGGTAGGGTGACACCGGGATGGAAAGGTACCCTTCGTTGATGGTTTCGGCCAGAAGCTCCGGAAACCGCGAAACCAGGTGGTAAGTACGCTGGGTGTGCCGAACGTCGATGTTGTACGAACCCATTGCCACGGCGTCGTATTTGAGCGTGTCTCGCAGCAGATCATGCTGGGTCATGATGTACTCGCCCCGCATACGGCGGGCTTCCCGCACGTACAACTGGTGCGGCCAGTGGCCGGTGTCCTCAAACTCATCCTTGCACAGTCCCCACTGCTGCGCCTGCTTTCGGACCGGCTCGGGTACCTCCGGATCGTTGGCAATAAAATACAGCAGCCCGTGGGTATATCGCAGGTGATCGTTCCATATCTTATCCCGGAGGGCATAGTCGGCATCGGGATAGGCCCAGTTAGTGCCGTCGTAGAGATTGGTGGAAATGGGACCCGCCGAGTTGATTTCCGCTTTTTGGTTGGGGAGGTTGATGCTGGCCCTGAACACCCCGGTTTCGGCCAGGGTCGTGGGCTGGCGCACTTTAAGGTACCTCCGGAGCAGCTCGTAGCGCGTGGAATCATAGCCAACCGGACGGGTGATGGGAATGCGGTTTTCTGGCTTGTTGGTCATGATCACCCGGAAGCAATACGCCTGCACGGCACTGTCGGCCTCCCCAAAGCCGACCTGCGGCCTGGCATTGATCAGCGGTAGTAATTCACCGTTCTTTCCATTCACGAAAGGGGAAACGGGCAAGGGGAAATTATGCTTGTCGGGGTAAAAAGGTTGCCGTCCGGCCCAGGATTCGCCGTAATCGCTGATGCCTTCGCGCCCGATGGCGTAGCCCACCCCGGCCCGGGCCATCAGATCCCCTTCGTAGCTGGCATCAATGAACACAGCGGCCGTCAGCTTAACGCCCGACAGGAGTTGCAGGCCGGTGATTTTCCGCCCCTCTTTTTGCACGGATTTGACCCGGTCGCCGTACCGGACGCTTACGCCGGTCTCCTTGAGCCAGTCGCGCAGGATTTTTTCGCCGAGGGTAGGTTCCGGTCCACGCCAGAAAAAAACCGGCTTTTGGTAGGCTTTGGCCACGCGCTCATAAAATTCCAGCGCCAGCCCGCCTATTACCGCCCGGTCGCCGTAGTCGGTGTGGGAAAGTCCTCCGGTCACCATGCCCCCCAGGTGCCGTCCGGGCTCCACTAGCAGTACGGAAGCTCCTTCGCGGGCAGCGGCAATGGCGGCCGTAACGCCCCCCGCCGTACCCCCGTACACGAGGACGTCAACCGTGGGTGCCGATTGTGAAAAGACAAATAGAGGTACCATAACCAGAAACGAGGACAGGCACTGAACGAAGGTCTTCATCACACACACAAGAAGTTAAATTTACATAGAACTAACATAAGTTACTTTTTTACTCTACCGGGCATCAGCAGCCAGGCTTTTGAACCAGGGCCGTAGGATGTCCCGCTCCCGCCGGGGAGTCAGAAACCGTACATTGCACACCTACCTGGGCGCTTGACGGCCAACCGAAGTTCCGACCTGATCCGTGATAAAAGGTACCTCAAAAAAAGGCGCTTTTCCGCCCCGGCGGTACCCCTACCTTAGTATACCTTTAAAACAGCTTCTAAGACTATGCCCCTACCCATTCAACCACATCATACCATGTGGTTTGGTACAACCTTAGAAAGCCTACGGAACGCAAACGCCCTCGCAGGGTAGTTGTGTAAATCCTTATTGAATACGCAGCAAGTCTCTTTTAAACTACTTTCATCCGGTCTTGATCCTTTTCTGGAGGTACCTCTTCCGTTACGAATTTTGTTGAATTGTGAATAATCTACTTTTTCTACTCTTCGGCAGCAACATAGTACCCGCTTTCTACGTATTAGTGGGTTAGAAAACAGATGCTCTCACGACAGTACCCTGATAATACCTTCTACTTCATCTAAACTAGCTAATCAGTATGTATCTCTCTGGAAAACGTGGCCTGGCTGCCCTGGCACTGCTCTTTGGGCTTTTGGCAAGCTGCCAAAAAAATGAAATCGATCCAACTCCTGACACTTCCCTCACCGACTCTACCTCCACCAGCCAAAGCGGGCGCAACTACAGCGCCGTCAATGCCTGGGTGTACGAGGTCATGAACGACGCCTACTACTGGTACCGCCAACTACCCGCGCAGGCCAGCCTCGATGCCTCGCAAAGCCCCTTCGACTACTTCGAAAAACTGGTGTACGAACCCCAAACCCTCGACCGCTTCTCGGGCCTTACCGACGACATCGACGCCCTGCAGTCGGAGTTTGACGGCGTCAGCAAAATCTTCGGGATCAGCTACGTGCTGGCTTTTACCGACGAGAGCCAGTCGAACATCGGCGCTTTTTTGAGCTACGTGGTGAAGGGAAGTCCGGCCGACCTAGCGGGCCTCAAGCGCGGCGACGTGATTCTTTGGGTCAACGGCCAGCCGCTCACGGCCGCCAACTACGCTTCGCTGCTGGGCAGCAACGAAACGCTTTCGTTCACGCTAGGTACTTTGCAGGGAACTACCCTCGTGGCCAACACCCAACGTACCTTCACCGTCAGCAAAGCCGTAGTGACCGAAGACCCGGTGGCCTTCTCGACCGTCATTGACAAGTCGGCCTACGGCAAGAAGATCGGGTACTTGCTCTACACGCAGTTTATCCCCGGCCTGGAGGGTGGCGACGCCCAAAAGTACGACAACGAGCTGCGGCAGGTCTTTGCCAACTTTAAAAGCCAGGGCGTCAATGAGCTGGTGCTGGACCTACGCCTCAACGGCGGCGGGTACATCAGCTCGGCCAATACGCTGGCATCGCTGATCGTCAAAAATGCCACGGCCTCGTCGGTATTTTATAAAGAAGAATGGAACGACAAGTACACGGCCTACTGGCAGCGCAGCGGCGGCACCAACGCCCTGAGCTACCCGTTTCAGAACGAGCCCAACAACATCGGAAGCCAGCTCGAGCGGGTATTTGTGCTTACCTCCAACGGCACAGCCTCGGCCAGCGAGCTGGTGATCAACGGCCTGACGCCCTACATGAACGTAGTGACGGTGGGTGAAAATACCTACGGCAAAAACCTCTTCGGCACGCTCATCGACGACGAGCAGAACCGCTGGAAGTGGGGCCTTTACGTGATGCTGGGCCGCACCGTCAACGCCAGGGGGCAGTCGGACTACGGTACCGTAAATGGCCTGACGCCCACGCACTACCTGGAAGATACGGCCATTCCCTTCCAAGCCTTTGGCGACGAAAACGAGACGCTCCTCCGCAAGGTACTTGACGTGATGGGCGTGCCCACCGGTACTACCGCCCGCCTGGCCGCTACCAGGCAAGTAAGCACCCTAAGTACCCAGCACTGGAAAGACAACCTCCAGGAGCGCGACAAACGGATGATCAAAGCGAAGGGATTTAAGGTACTTCCGTAGAAGTACCCTTGGGAGAAGATGCAAAAAACAAAACCCCCGAGCCTAACGGCCTCGGGGGTTTTTAGTGACTTAGCGATCGGGCGATCAATGAAAGAAGTCTTTCATTTTATCAAAAAACCCTTTTTCGTTCTTACCCGGCTTGGGTTGGAAGTTGGGGGAATGGCGAAGCGACTCGAGCGTGGCGCGTTCGTCGGACGACAGCTGCTGCGGCGTCCAGACGCTTATGTGGACCAGCTGGTCGCCGCGTCCGTAGCCGTTCAGGTCTTTGATTCCTTTGCCTTTCAGGCGCAGGATTTTGCCCGCCTGGGTACCCGGCTCGATGCTAATCCGCGCTTTGCCGTCGATGGTCGGAATTTCCGTGGCCGTACCGAGGGCGGCGTCCACAAAGCTCAGGTGCATGTCAAACACCACGTTGTTGCCGTCGCGTTTCAGGTGCGGGTCTTCCTCTTCTTCGATCACGATCAGCAGGTCACCGGCCACGCCACCGCGGGCGGGTACGTTGCCTTTGCCGCTCATGGAGAGCTGCATACCGTCAGCCACGCCCCCGGGAATGTTGAGCGAAATGAGGTCGTCCTGGAGCTGGCGTCCTTCACCGGCGCACACTTCGCAGCGCTCGCTGATGATCTTGCCGTCGCCGTTACAGGTAGGGCACGTACTGGTAGAGACCATCTGGCCCAGCATGGTACTTACCACCTTCCGGACCTGGCCCTGCCCGTTGCAGGTAGTACAGGTGGTGAGGGAAGTACCGTTTTTGGCGCCGTTGCCGCCGCAGGTACCGCAGGCTACGTGTCGCTTTACCTTGATCTTCTTCTCTACGCCGTTGGCAACTTCGTGCAGGTCCAACTTGAGCTTAATGCGTAGGTCAGAACCCCGGCGCACGCGCCGGCCGCCCCCGTTGCCACCCCGGCCAAAAATATCGCCGAAGGGACTGCTGTCACCGAAAATATCACCGAACTGCGAGAAGATGTCTTCCATCGTGAAACCACCGGCTCCATAGCCACCCGCTCCGGCTCCGGCCGCTCCACCTACCCCGGCGTGGCCAAACTGGTCGTAGCGGCGGCGCTTGTCTTCGTCGCTCAGGATGCTGTAGGCCTCGGCGGCCTCCTTAAATTTGTCCTCGGCCGTCGGGTCATCGGGGTTTTTATCGGGGTGAAACTTGATCGCCAGCTTCCGGTAGGCTTTCTTGATGTCCTCGACCGGCGCACCGCGATCCACCCCTAGTACTTCGTAATAATCTCTTTTCTTTGCCATTATGGTTGAGTCGACAACTGACTCTGGTTAGCCAGCAGTTCTTGGTATAATTCAATAGAAATCGCTTGGGCCCAGCCCAATACTAGGCTCCCACTATCACTTTGGCGTAGCGAAGTACCTTATCGTTGAGGTAGTATCCTTTCTCGACTTCATCAATCACTTTTCCTTTCAGATCGTCCGAAGGGGCCGGAAACTGCGTCACCGACTCGTGCAACTCGGCGTCGAATACCTCGCCCTTGGCGGCCATGGGTTTGAGGCCTTTGCCTTCCAGGGTTTTGAAAAATTTATGGGCTACCAGCTCCACGCCTTCCTTGATCGGTTGTAGCTCGGAGGTACTTTCGAAAGACTGCAAGGCGCGCTCAAAATCATCGACGATGGGAAGAATGGTCCGCATCAGGTCGGCGTTGGCATTGGCAATCAAATCTATTTTTTCGCGGGCCGTACGGCGACGAAAGTTTTCAAAATCGGCGTACAGTCGTAGGTACTTTTCTTTCATTTCGGCCAGCTCGGCCTTCAACGCTTCCGTTTCATCCACGGCTGCCGCTGGAGTTTCTTCGGTAGCCGCTACGGCTGGCTCCTGCGCCTCGTTGTCAGTATTTTTATTAATTTCCGGCTCCTCGGCGCTTGCTTCCGCTTGATGTTGTGTATTTTCCGACATAATTTTCTTGTACTTTACTGATTTTTACCAGCCATTCATGCGCAAAATTACTTTGCCAGCTCCTAAATACTGACAAGATGGCACTCAAAGTACCTGCCTTCTGGCAAATTCATGATACGATTGGGTACTTTGAAGAATAACTATACCGACGCCAGGCTCTCTTCCCAAAGCGGGCATTCCACCGTCATGGTGGTACCTTGGCTGTGGTCGCTCTGAATCCTGAAGGTACCTCCCAGCAGTTGGGCCCGTTGCTGAATGCTGATGAGGCCGTTTCCGTGAAAACGCCCATCCGGGTCGAAGCCCTGTCCGTCGTCCTGTACGGTCAGTTTAAGGCCATCCGGAATGGGCGACAGGCGTACGTACACGTTTTGGGCTCCGGCGTGGCGCAGTACGTTGTGCAGTAGCTCCTTGTAGATCAGGTAAAGCTCACGCCGGGCCGCGGAAGGAACCAGAAATTGGCTTTCTTCCACCACAAAGTGTAGCTGAGTGGGATGGTGCACAAACAAATCGTGGGCGGTTTCGCGCAGGCGATAGGCAAAATGATCGGCTGAGTCGTGGGCAGAGTGCAGGCTCCACACAATCTCCCGCATTACCTTGATTACTTTTCGGGCCATTTCGCTGATCTGCCCCAGCGAATGCCGGGTCAGGGCCGGGTCGGTGGGAAGCTGGTTGATGGCTGCCTGGCTCAGCATACTAATCCCCGCCAAATCGGCCCCCAGTTCGTCGTGGAGGTCGCGGGCAATATCGTCCCGGATGCGAAGCAGCCGCTGTTGCTTAAGCTTGTTTTCCTGTAGCTGCTCGATGAGCTCCTCCTGAAACCTGATTTTTTCGCGTTCATTCTTCTGATTTTCCAGCGACATCCCCAGCGAAAAGCAAAGTACCTCCGCCACTACTCCCAGCTCCATGTAGAACACCGGGTAGCTCAGGGGGCTGTCGGCCGAGCGGGTAAAAATACTCGGAATGTAATTGATGGAAAGCGCTACCACACACCCCAGTACAAAGAACAAAGTACCCACAATAAAGTAGGAGACTACCGGCTGCCGCAGGCGCAGAATGCGGGGTACCACCACCAGCGCGCCCAGGGCCAGGATGCTCCGGAAAAATGTGTAGCTGAGGCTCTTGACTTCGTCGGAAGTAGGAAACGTAAACAGCAGGCAGTCGGCCAGCGTTTCAATAGCCAGCAGCACGATCATCCCCCGGATGATGCGGTAGCTGAAAGGATCGCGCGCTTTGATGCCAATGAGCTGAATAGCAAAGCTGATGTACATCACGAAGGCCAGCGACTCCAGGAGCGTAATCGGGAAGTTGGTACCGGGCAGGTAGTTGGCCCGCTGGTAGTCGAGGTCGTTGAGGTAAAAAGTCAGCGTCACGCAGACGATGTAGAGGGCATATTGCCAGTAGATGGCTTTGCGCAATTGCAGATAGCTCAGCAGCGCGTACAGAGCCATCATGTACAGCATGCCGTCCAGAAAAATCCGTAGCGCCGGATAAGCGTTCAACTCGCCTTGCATAGTTCAGGTTTACCTACTTCCATTCCGTAAAATAAAGAGAGTGAGCACACATTCGCAACAGGAATTTATCATTCTGTCGTTATGAGTGTACCACTTCCCGCCTAAGGGTAGTAACTTTACCTTTTTGTAGTACCTACATGACCACCGACGACCTCATACGCCAGGAACGCTCCGCGCTCATTAAGGCCAAAGCCACCGAGCTGGGTTTTGACTTTTGCGGCATTGCCCAGGCCGATTTCCTGGAAGAGGAAGCGCCGCGGCTGGAAGAATGGCTACGCCGCAACTACCACGGCCAGATGGCCTACATGGCCAACTACTTCGACAAGCGCCTCGACCCGCGCCAGCTCGTGGACGGCGCACGGTCGGTGATCTCGGTACTGCTCAACTACTACCCCGAGCAGCGCCGTCCCGAAGGCGCCGACGACTACAAGCTCTCGAAATACGCCTACGGCACTGACTACCATTACGTGCTGAAAGACAAGCTCAAAGTGCTGCTCGCCCACATTCAGGCCGAGATCGGGGACGTATACGGGCGGGCGTTTGTGGACTCGGCACCCGTCATGGACAAAGCTTGGGCCGCCCGCAGCGGGCTGGGCTGGGTAGGCAAGCACTCCAACCTCCTCAACCGCAGCATGGGTAGTTTTTTCTTTATTGCCGAGCTCATCGTGGACCTCGACCTGGCCCCCGACGGCCCCATGGCCGACTACTGCGGTACCTGCACCCGCTGCGTAGACGCCTGCCCTACCGACGCCATCACCGAGCCCTACGTGGTAGACGGCAGCAAATGCATCAGCTACTTTACCATTGAGCTCAAGGAGGCGATCCCGACGGAGGTGAAAGGAAAATTTGAGAATTGGGTTTTTGGCTGCGACATCTGCCAGGACGTATGCCCCTGGAATCGCTTCGCCCGCCCGCACCACACGCCGGCCTTTGCCCTTTCGCCCGAGCTCCAGCAGCTCACCAACCGCGACTGGGAGGAAATTACCGAGGAAGTATTTCGGGAGCTATTTCGGCGCTCACCCGTAAAGCGTACCAAGCTGGAAGGCCTGAAACGTAACGTTGGTTTTGTAAAAGACGAATAAGGAAATTTTTTCTCGGAAAAGTACCTTGGCAACGCAGAATTAGTTACATTAGTACTTCAACCGGTTTCTTATCTTTTTCTAACGCTCTTTCTTATGAAAACGCTAACGATCAGTCATCGGGCGGTACTGCTTTGCATCATTTTGGGGCAAGTCATCCCGGCGCTTTGGTACACGCTTTTTTCCGAGCCCTGGATGGCGACGAGTGGCATCTCCCTGGCCGACGTCGAAGCCAACCCCAGCCCTGTGCCGTACATGGTGAGCATCCTGACCACGGCCGCGGTAGCCTATACGTTGGCGTGGCTTTTCACCAAGATCCCGGTCACTTCGGCGGGACAGGGCGCGGCCACCGGGCTGTGGCTGGGTACCGTCTTCGTGCTGCTGGAAACCCTCGTCAAGGACATGTTCTCGTTTCGGGAGCTCACCTTATCCCTCATCAACGGCGGCGTGAGCGTAGTGGTGTACACCGTGATCGGGCTGATCCTGGGGGCGTGGCGCAAGTACGTGTATGTTTGAGGCCGGCCAGGTACTTTGGAGTGGCAGCGGGCACGTTGGCATGATTATTATTCTACTCCTCGCATGACTTATTTCATGTATTGGTAATACAACGAACTAAGGATTATGACTTAATTTGCTCCCAAATCATGCTTAACCCTTGACCTACCCATGAAAAAAATCCTGGTTCCCATAGATTTCTCCGAAAATGCCGACCGCGCCCTGGCCGCGGCCAAGCTGGTGGCCGACCAAGAAAGTACCCAGCTGCTGATTCTGCACGCGTACCAGCCCTACATCCCGGACATGACGGTGCCATCGGCGGTGGGGGTACCTCCCATCTCCCCCGAAACCGAGGAGGCTTTCCAGCATCGCCTGGATGAGTACGTAGCCGAAACCCGCCAGCAGGGCTACCAGGCCGAGGGTATCTGGGCCATTGGCGGCATTCATCCGTCGGTCTTTGAGGCCATTGAGCAGCACCAGCCCGACCTGGTGGTACTGGGCCGCACGGGTACGGGCGGTTTTCTGGACAAGCTCATCGGCAGCTCGGCTACGCGCATTGCGCTGGACGCCCCCTGCCCCGTGCTGGTAGTGCCGCCCTACGCGCTCCCCAAAGCGTTTAAAGAAGTAGTATACGCCACCCAGCTCGAATACGACGAAAACCACATCATCCGGCGGGTACTTCCCATCGTGAACCGGCTGGGCGCGCGCCTCACGTTCCTGAAGGTAGATTCGTCCACGCAGCCCAACATCCAGCCCGACCAGCAGTACATCCACCAGATCCAGACCGAGTTTGCTATCCCGACCCAGGATTTCGTGCTGCGCGAAGCCGACTCGGTGCGGGCGGGTATCGAAGCCTACTGCGACGAGGTACAGGCCGACCTGCTCATCATGGCCTCGCGCGAGCGCGGCTTCATCGAAGCATTTATCACCAACCCCAGCGTCACCAAAAAACTGGTGGTCGATACCCACATTCCGCTGCTGGTATTTCATATTAGAGACTAGGTACCCCGCTATACCAAAGGCCCGGCTGCTGCATTGCAACCGGGCCTTTGGCTTTTCTGATAGGTACCTTTTTGCGTTCTACCGGGCCGTGTTAACCACTTGTCCGGCTTTGGTCACGAGCGTTGGAGCGCTCAGCTCCGTGGTCCTTTTGTCGCAGGGTTTGTAAATAGCCCCGGTAGCAAAATCCACGATGAGGCTGGGCAGGAAAATGATGATGTCGGCCAGAAGAGCACCTACCCGTACTTCCCGCTGGGGCTCTCCAGGAGCTGGTT
Organism: Rhabdobacter roseus; assembly: GCF_014202275.1. GTDB lineage: Bacteria > Bacteroidota > Bacteroidia > Cytophagales > Spirosomataceae > Rhabdobacter > Rhabdobacter roseus. The sequence goes on from NZ_JACHGF010000009.1 coordinate 99,977, forward strand.
TGGTCTTTTGACATTCCGTTACCGGCCCCCCAAAAATGGTTGCACAACCCGACAAAGAGGCGGCCATCAGTACCGCCAGCCCATACACTGCCATTTTTTTCATAAGTAGAAAGAAAAGAGTTTACTAAAAGTTACGTGCGCAATATACCCGCTTCCGGCGAGTTTTGGCGTGCTGTTTTGTATCTTTTTTATCGGCAGCCTTCGTTTTGAAAAAGCACTTCCCTAAGGATCAGGCCGTAGAAAATAGCCACCGGTGCGGTTTTTGCTTCCTCGTTTTTTTGGCAATGAGCTGGCAGGACACCTTACTTTTCAAATTGACGAGCGTAGTCCCCTACATGAATCAACGGAATGTGGGCCGTATAACGACTGTTGATATGCTTGATGAGCTCGTTGGCAATGACCGCGTGGCCAATGGCTGAGGGGTGCAACCCATCGGAGGAAAAGAAATTGCCCGTACGGAAGCTAGGGTCAATTCGGTAACCGTCGTCCGTAGTATAAGTATTGCTCATCACTTGTTTATAAAGCCCGTGCAGGTCAAACACCGAAGCGCCGTATTCACTGGCCCACGTACGAATCAATCCGTTGTAGAAATCAATGCAAAAGCCTTGTACACTGTTAGCAGGAAAAAACTGAAAGTAAGGAAGATCACGTACTTCGGGCACGGTCAGCAGAATTGCCCTTGCTCCCATTCTTTCGGCCAGCATTTTATGCGGGTAAACTCCATTATTGATAAAATGGTAATCCGTTTGGATACTTTGCGGCTGGTAAAAGCCTAGGTAGTCTGTGAAGCCAAATTCCAGCAGGCTAATGTCGTACGATAACTGACCGGCTAATTTCAAGACAGATACCTCCGCTATTTCTTCATCAGCCGGTAGGAGCCGCATCAGGAAAGGCATACTCATCGATTCTGAACCGTTGTTCTGAATGCGCTCGGCAGCTTTATTCGGTTGTGCATACACTCCGGAGTAATTTAAGTATGGCAAAGCCAGGTTTGTCGATGCCGCCGGTACTTTCTGAAATCTAAGTGGGCTGTCACTAATCTGAGCCAGATTATTAGTTATCTTTTTGTACTGCGGTTTTCCGGCGGTGTTGGCCAAAACCAGGTAGCCCGTTCCGTTGCTCATGGAAGGCGGAAAAGCCCCTACATTGTACTCTTTAAGACCCATCTGGTGGGCTACCAAAGAAGGAAAGGCCGTTAGCTGGCCTTGGCGAAAGAGCCCACCGTCGCGAAAACCGGCTGAAATAGAAGTACCTATTGTCAATAAAATCGGCTCCCGGCCATTGCTGACCGGAAGGGTACCCCAGCGGGTGGGTGATGCCTCAATCCCGGGCAAGTGAGGATCGGACTTGGGAGCCAAGGCTTCTTCACTCACCAGCAGTTGATTAAAAAGGAGGCCGTACAGGGATTGATCCATCGCCATGCCCAGCGGTGCGTTTGATGATGTATCGGCCAGTTGCTCGGCCAGCTGGGGCGCTATGTCATCTACGTGTTTGCTGCGATGACAGGCTACTAACAGGAAATACCCTGCCAGCAGAAACAAATAGGACTTTTTACACGTAGATTTCATGCTACTCTTATTTTTAAAGTGGATACGTGCTTTTGTTAACAAAAGGCAATCAAATATATAAAAAAAACACAATACTATCTTTTTTTATTACTTTCCCAAGAGTACCTAGCTCAAACTACCTCATGTCGCGACGCCGAAATCGTAGTAAACGTAAAAACCTGCTGACTTCACCCGGTACCCTCACCTACGTAGGGCCCGAAATTGAGCTCCACACCCACCTCAAGCGGGTGCGGTACAACGAGCATTTTCAGGAAGAGAAAATCATCCATAACCTAACCGCCTTCACCGAGCCGGATCACCCCAGCGGTAAGCAGCCCCACGTCACCTGGCTCGACGTGGACGGCATTCACGAGCCGAAGGTCATCGAGCAGGTGGGGCAGTACTACCGGCTTCACCCCCTGCTGCTCGAGGACATCATGAACACCGAACAAAAACCGAAGGTAGAAGCCTACGACGACCAGCGGCTCTTCGTAACGCTCAAGATGCTGCACCTGGATAACCCGAATACGCTGGATCTGAACTTCGAGCACGTGAGCTTTGTGCTGGGGCCCAGGTACCTGCTGTCGTTTCAGGAAGAGCGCACCGGCGACATCTTCGTGCCCGTGATCGAGCGACTGAAAGCGTCCGTGGGCAAAACCCGCCGCCACGGTGCCGACTACTTGCTCTTTGCGCTGATGGACGTAGTGGTGGATAATTACTTTCTGATTCTGGAAAAATTTGGCGAGCAGCTCGACGCCCTCGAAGATAGCATCATCAGCGGCGCGGGCCAGGAATCGCTCAGCGAGCTTTATACCCTCAAGCGCGAGCTTACCTTTGCCCGGCGGCTGATCTGGCCCCTGCGCGACATCATCAACCAGCTCATCCGCGACGATAGTCCGCTCATTTCTCCGCAGGTACTTCCCTACTTCCGCGACCTCTACGACCACTCCATGCAGGCCATCGAAACCATCGACGCCTACCGCGAGCTCGTGGCCAGCCTCGTGGAGGTACATCTCTCCACCCTCAGCAACCGCATGAACGAGGTCATGAAAACGCTCACGATCTTCTCGGCCATTTTCATGCCGCTTACCTTCATCGTGGGCGTCTACGGCATGAACTTCGACTACATGCCCGAGCTGCGCGCCCGCTACGGGTACTTTGTGGTTTGGGGCGTGATGGTGGCCATCACCATTGGGCTGGCCAGGTACTTTAAGTGGAAAAAATGGATGTAGGAAAGGTATATAATTTCCTACTTTTGTCCTCAGAAAGACATTCATCAAGTACCCCCATGAGTCTGATCGAAACACCCCCTTCCCACCTCGCCACCACCGCCCGGTACTTACTCACCGACAGCCGCCAGCTGACCTTCCCCGAGCAAAGTATTTTTTTTGCCATCCGGGGCGAGCGGCACGACGGCCACCACTACCTGCCCGAGCTCTACCAGCGCGGCCTGCGGGAATTTGTGGTGGAAGAAAGCGCCCTCACGCCCGAGCTCGAAGCGCAGATCGCCGCCTGGCCCCACGCCCGCGTGTGGGTAGTACCCAGCAGCCTGCGCGCCCTGCAGCAGGTTGCTACGCAGCATCGAAAACGCTTTGACCTGCCGGTGGTGGGCATCACGGGCAGCAACGGCAAAACCATCGTGAAGGAGTGGCTGGCGCAGCTGCTCGCCCCCAGCGAGCGTGTGGCGGCCAGCCCCAAAAGCTACAACTCGCAGGTGGGGGTACCTTTGTCGGTCTGGACGCTGAGCGAGCAGCACACCGTGGCGCTCTTCGAGGCGGGGATTTCGCGCCCGCACGAGATGGAGTACCTCCAGCCCATCATTCGGCCCACGGTGGGTATTTTTACTAACATCGGTACGGCGCACGCCGAGGGTTTTCGGAGTTTGAAACAAAAAATTACCGAAAAACTGCGCCTTTTCACGAAAGTGGAAACGCTCATCTACCGCACCGACTACCCCGAGATCGACGAAGAAGTACGGCTCATTCTGCGGCCCGTCAACCCGGCTTTGCGGCTGCTCACCTGGGGTACTTCCGCGCCCGCCGAGGTAGCGGTAAAGTACCTCCCGCAGGCGGCGGGTACTTCCATCGTGCTGGCAGGTACCTTGGGCGAGCATACCTTCGAGACCCACTTCCGCGACGAAGCCTCGCTCGAAAACCTGACGCACGGGCTGGTATTTCTGCTCAACCACGGCCTGGCGCCCGACGAAATTCAGCGGCGGATCGCCCGGCTACGGCCTGTCTCCATGCGGCTGGAGCTCAAAGAAGGTACCTACCGCAGCTACGTCATCGACGACACTTACAACAACGACCTGCAAGGCCTCACCATGGCGCTGAACTTCCTGGCCCAGCAGGAGCAACGCAGCCGCAAAGTGGTGGTGCTTTCGGATGTGCTGCAAACGGGGCAGTCGCAGGACGTCCTGTACCAAACCCTGGCTGAGCTGCTGCGCGAAAAGGGCGTGCAACGGCTCATTGGCGTGGGGCCGGAGCTGACGCGTCAGGCGGCGCGTTTTGGGGATTTGCAAAGTACCTTCTACCCCGACACGGCCACGCTGCTGCGCGAATTTCCCTTTTCCACCCTCACCGACAGCGTCATTCTGGTCAAAGGAGCACGCCCGTTTTCGTTCGAGCAGATCGTGAACCGGCTGCAGCAAAAAGTACACAAAACGGTGCTGGAAATAAACCTGGATGCCCTTACGCATAACCTCAACTACTACCGGCAAAAGGCCGGTACCGGCACCAAAATCATGGCGATGGTGAAGGCCTTTGCCTACGGCAGCGGCAGCGCCGAGGTAGCCAACCTGCTGCAGTTTCATCGGGTAGACTACCTGGCCGTGGCCTACGCCGACGAGGGCGTGAGCCTGCGGCAAAACGGCATTACGCTGCCCATCATGGTCATGAACCCCACGCGGCCGGCCTTCGAGACGCTCGTTCAGTACAACCTGGAGCCCGAGCTGTACAGTCCGCGGATCTTTACCGACTGGCTGGAGTTCGTGGCGACGCAAAGCAAGCCCGATAAAGTACCCGCCGTGCACCTAAAGCTGGATACGGGCATGCACCGCCTCGGCTTCGTACCCACCGACTACTCCTGGCTCATCGGGCAGCTAAGTAGCCCATCGGCTCCACGCGTGGCGTCGGCGTTTAGTCACCTGGCTGGGGCCGACGAAGGCGAGCACAACGCTTTTTCGCGCCTGCAGTACCAGCGCTTTCTGGAAGGTACCCAACTCATCGAGCAGGCGCTGGGGTACCCGGTGATCAAGCACATCCTGAATTCGGCGGGGATCGTACGTTTTCCCGAACACCGCCTCGACCTGGTGCGGCTGGGCATTGGCCTCTACGGCGTCGAAGCTACCGGCACGGAGCAGCGGTTTTTGCAAAACGTAGGTACCTTGAAAACGGTTATTTCCCAGATCAAGCAGGTACCCGCGGGCGAGACGATCGGCTACAGTCGGCGGGGCCGCCTCGAACGCGACTCGGTGATAGGTACTTTGGCCATTGGCTACGCCGACGGCTACGACCGCCGCCTGGGCAACGGCACGGGGCAGGTATGGGTAAACGGTACTTTGTGCCCCACCGTGGGCAATGTGTGCATGGACATGACGATGGTGGACCTGACCGGGGCTACCGCCCAGGAGGGCGACGAGGTGGTAGTCTTTGGCCCGCAGGTACCTATCACCGACATGGCTCAGCGCCTCCAAACCATCCCCTACGAGCTCCTGACCGGCCTCAGCGAGCGCGTCAAGCGGGTGTTTTTTAAAGAATGATGGTTCGCGTTTGAAACGCGATACTCCCGGAATTCGCGTTTGAAACGCGAACTAACTTTACGACCATGAGCTACCTCAACACCTTCATCAAAGTTTCCGAAGACTGCCCCGTGCTGGAAAGTGAAGTACCTGCCACCAAAGGCGATAAAAAGCCCGCGCACTTGGTTCAGTACGAGCTTCTGACGCAGCAGCCCTACCACTACGATCATGACGACCTCGTGTTCGAGGTATTCGCCATCCAGAAAGACGTCGCCGAGCCGGAGCGGGAAGAAGCCCGCCGGGTACTTTTATCCAAAGGCCAACCCTGCCTGCGGGCCTCGGCCCTGGTCAAGCGCTACGGCTTCGGCGCGCACTACAACGATGCGGGAAAAATCGCGCTTTACCCCAGGGAATCAACCGCGTATCAGGATTTTGTAAACGACCCGGCGGTGAAGAAACTCAACGGCATGAAGACCAAACGGTAGTACGGGCTCGTTTTGTGGTAGTTGTGCTAGTTCGCGTTTGACCGATCGTTCCCGAGCGCGGCGTTTTTAACGCGCTAAAACCAAACAAAACCAGATAGATGTCCCAAGACCGCTACGTAGTCCAGGATCAGCACATGGTACATTTTCTCACCATGACCGTCATCCATTGGATTGATGTGTTTACGCGACCCGTTTACAAGCACATCATTTGTGATTCGTTGAACTACTGCGTTCGGGAAAAAGGCCTGGTACTTTTCGGCTGGGTACTTATGAGCAACCACCTGCATCTGATTGCCCGCGTGGATGAGCCGCACACGATGACGGCCTTTCTGCGGGATTTTAAGAAATTTACTTCCAAAGCCATCGTAGCGGCCATCGAAAGTACCCCCGAAAGCCGTCGGCTCTGGTTGCTGGACAAATTTTCATTTGAAGCCCGACGTACCCACCGGGCTGAGCAGTTCAAAGTATGGCAGGACGGGAACCACGCCATCCTGCTGGAAAGCCAAAAATTCCTCTTGCAAAAACTACACTATCTGCACGACAATCCGGTACGGCAGGAGCTGGTGGCCAATCCCGAAGAGTACCTTTACAGCAGTGCCCCGGACTACGCCGGGCGAAAAGGGTTGGTACAAGTCGAGCTGATTTGAGCTTTTTTATACTGCGCGATGCAATCGCTTGGCTCGGGGGAGTTCGCGTTGCAAACGCGAACGATCGGTCAACTATCGATTGCAAACGCGAACTATCAATTTCAAACGCAAACCAGCCTCTCCTTCAATAAAGAAAGTACGGATAAATTTACCCGTACTTTGCTTCCAATATCCAACCTATTAGTCAATCTCCGTCAAGTACCTTAGTTAGCCTCGCCACCGCTCTTGACGTCATCGTTCCGCACCGACTTCGTCCGTTTTTTCTCCACGAAGCTCATTTTACCAATCTTGTAGCTAAAGGTAGCCTTGATGTTCTGGTTATAGATGTTATTGACACTCACCTGCGTAAACAGCGGCGACGTCAGGGTACTTTGCATTTTCATGCCGCCGAAGAAGTTCTCCGCCGCCAGCCCCAGGCTACCTTTTTTGTTATTAAACTCCTTGCGGAAGCCCAGCGAGTACATACCCATACCACTTTGCGAGCCCTGTAGTTGCACGCGGTTGCCGCGGTAGCCACCAAAAGCCTGAATCCCCCAGCCGTTGGGTAGCTGCAGCTGCGACTGGAGGCGTCCTCCTACTACCCAGCCCGCGTTGCTGACGGGTACCGACAACCCGCTCAGGTCCTGCTGCAGGCCTTCGAGGTAGTTGTAGAAGATATCTACGCCCCCGTTGAGCGTCCACTTGGAGGTCAAGTACACGTTCCCGAATACGTTGGCGCCCACGGCCTGCTCCTGCCCGATGTTCTCCCAGGTCGTGACGATGGCGCCCAGCAGCGTGTCCGACGGCATGGCGATGCGCGTGATGCCGTTGTTGGTCTGGCGGCCAAAGAGCGACACGTTCAGGTACGTTTTCTTGAAATTGGTGCTCAGGCTCAGCTCCAGGTTGTCGGTCAGTTCGGGGCGCAGGCTCGGGTTCCCGATGTTGATATTCTGCGTGTTGGCCGCGTTGAAATTCGGGTTGAGCTGCTGTAGTCCCGGCCGCTGAATCCGCTTGTTGTAAGCCAGCTTGATGGTTGAGCTTTGGCTCAGGCTTTTGGAAATATTCAAGCTGGGTACCAGGTTGGCGTAGGCCGGAATGGCGATGTCGGCGTTCTGGTCGTAGGCGCTGATGCTCGTGTACTCGTAGCGCGAGCCCAGCTTAAAAGTGTACTTATTGGCCGTGGCGTAGGTGTACGACAAGTACCCTGCGCCGATATTCTGGCTGTAATTCAGAAAGCCCGAAGGGTTGGTCACGTCCGAAGCAAAGAGGCCCGTTGGTCCGGCGGTTTGGTACTCAAAATCGCTATTGACCTGGCGAAAAATCCCCTTCACGCCCACCTCCAGCTGCTGCCGCTTGCCGATGGGGTGCACGTAGTCGGTCTGGAGTGTTACTTCCTGGTTCAGGTTGCCGTTGATGTTGCGCTGGCGGCTGGAGAGGCTCCCGCCTTCGCTCAGGATGTCGGCGTCGAAGTTATTGGTAAGGTTACTCACGCTGTAGAGCGTCGACACCGACCACTCCTGCCCCGGTTTGTAGGTACGGAGGTAGTCGAGGTTGAAGTCCACGGAATTGGACAAATCGCGGCTGTCTACGTTGCGGTAGGAAGTACCGCTCAGCACGTTATTGCGGAAAATATTCGTTGTAAAATCCTGGTCGCGGGAGAAGTTGCGCTTGCCGAAGTTGACACCCGCCGTGATCGACTGGTTTTTCCCCAAATCATAATCGAAGCCCAGGTTATACCGACCAAAAAGGCCGTTGTCGAAGGCGTCGGCGGTTTGGCGCGTCAGGACCGAAGTACCCTCCTGCAAGGTTGTTTGGTCCAGCGTTACGAAGGCTTTGTTGTAAAAAGCGCGTCCATTACCCCCCAGCGTAATGCCGAGCTTCCCCTTACGGTAGCTACCGTTCAGGCCCAGGTTGGAGCCGCGCAAGCCCACGCCCGTATCCAGGCTGAGCGTCAGGCCCTGGAGCGTCGATTTCTTGGTAATGATATTGATAATACCGCCCGAGCCTTCGGCGTCGTACTTGGCCGAGGGCGAGGTGATTACCTCCACGGATTTGATCAGGTCGGCCGGGATCATCCGGAGCGCGTCGGCGATGCTGCTGGCCACGATGGTAGACGGCTTGTTGTTGATGAGTACCCGGACGTTGGAAGTACCCCGCAGGCTCACGTTGCCGTCGAGATCCACCGACAGCATGGGTACTTTGCGCAGGATGTCGGCCGCGTCGCCACCCTGCGAGGTCATGTCCTTTTCGGCGTTGTACACCAGGCGGTCCACCTTTTCCTCGATCAGCGGTTTTTCGCCCGTCACGGTGACGGCCTCCAGCTGGATTTCGTTCACCGACAGCTTCACCACGCCCACATCCAGGTCTTTGCCTTTTTCAATTTTGATGGGACCAAGTACCTTGTCGTGGTAGCCAATGAAGGTGATCAGCAGACGGTAGGTACCTTCCGGTACGCGGGTTAGGGAGAATTTCCCCTTCTCGTCGGCCACGGTACCGTCGATGGGCTTGCTGGTAGCAAGATCCACGAGCGCAATGGTAGCGTACTCAACGGCTTGGGTCAGGGACGAGTCTACCACGTAGCCCGTGATCTTGGAGTTGCCCTTGGGCGTCGTCATTTCGAAGTTCGTGGGCGCTGGGTCAGCGGCCCGCGAAGGCCGCCCGTTGCCGTCGCCCGAGCGAGGGGGGCCGCCGGGGCCACCAGGAAACTGCGCCAGGGCCAGCGGCGCTGCCACTACGAGGAGTAGCAAGCTGAGGAGGTATCCGTTTTTTTTCATGGTATTGATTCGATGTTGGTGTTCTAGAGTTTTTCCCTTGTATCGGCGGTCGGGCGGACAGCCGAAAAAGTACCCCAAAGCAACACTCCCTTTTTATTCTTTTTTCAGGAAATAGACCGTCCGGCGCTTTGGCTCGACGATTCGCCCAAGTACTCGACTTTCCGGACGTATAGAAAAAACCAGCCAACTGAAAGAGCCCATGGGCCGAGTTGTCGAAAAGGCCGCCCCGCTGGGGTACTTTGGCGGAGAAAGACTTGCAAAGTACCCCCGACATTGCGGAGATTTGGTACCTTTATCGAAAGTACCTCCCTGACCAACCCAGGTACCTTCGCGACCTGACTCACTACCGCTATGGCCTTGCCCACGCAGCGCAAACGTATCTTCCTGCTGCACCTTTCGTTCTGGTGCCTGTACTTCTCGTTCTTTTTGTACCAGATCACCTCCGTGCGGCCCGGCCACGTCGTAGACCTCCAACGCGCTTTCTGGGACGCCCTCACGCACGTGCTTTTCATGGCACTCATTGCCTACGTCAACTACTTCTACTTTCTGCCGCGTTTTTTGGCCCACAAAAAGGCAGGCAGGTACCTGCTCGAATTCATCGGGCCGCTGGTGCTGCTCATTGGGTTAAATATCGCGGTGAAACGGCTCATTTACGGAGGTACCTCGCTGCCCGCGGCGAGCTTTCTTTATACCAGTCGTTTTGTGGTGCAGCACGTCATCAGTACCCTGTTTATTGTGGCTTTTATAAGTACCCTGAAGCTCGCTGAGGGCTGGTTTGAGTTGGAAGCCAACAAAAAAGAAATCGAAAACGAGCGACTGAACGCCGAGCTGCGCTTCCTGAAAGCCCAGATCAATCCGCATTTTTTGTTCAATACCCTCAACAACCTTTACTACCTGGCCTTTACGCAGTCGCCCAATACCACGGAGGTCATCGCCAAGCTCTCGCAGATGATGCGCTACATGATTCACGACTCCAACCACCCCAAGGTACCTTTGAGCAAGGAAATCGAGTACATGCAAAACTACATCAGCCTTGAGCAGCTCCGGCTCAACAACCAAATCCCGATTGGCTTTGAGGTACTGGGCAACCCCAGCCAGGTACTCATCGTACCGTTTATTTTTATTACCTTTCTGGAAAATGCGTTTAAACACGGCGTGAGTAATAACTTTGCCGAAGCCTGGGTAAACGTCCGGATCGAGATCGAAGGTACCCAATGTACCTACCGGGTCGAGAACAGCAAACTACCCGCCGCCGACGCCCTGGGGGAAAAATCGGGCATTGGCCTGCAAAACCTGGAGCGGCGCCTGCAGCTGAGCTACCCGCACCAGCACGAGCTCCGGATCGAAGACACGCCCGAGCTTTATAGCGTACAACTGACCTTAAGCCTGGAATGAGCTACACCTGCCTGATTGTGGAAGACGAGCCGCTGGCGCGGAGCCTCATGGAGCAGTACGTGCAGAAAGTACCCGACCTGCGCCTAGTGCAGGCCTGCGCCAGCCCCCTGGTAGCCATCGAGGTACTTCGGCAAACGCCCGTTGACATGCTGTTTCTGGACATCAACATGCCCGAGATTACGGGGATTACGCTGCTCAAAATCCTGCAAAAAAAGCCGCTCGTGGTACTCACTACCGCCTACTCCGACTACGCCCTGGAAGGCTACGAGCTCGACGTGGCCGACTACCTCCTTAAGCCCATTACGTTTGAGCGCTTCCTGAAGGCCATTGAGAAAGTGACGCAGCGGCTAAGTAGCTCACGCGGCCCCGCCCCCGACAAAAGTACCAAGCCTGAAAACGGCGCGTCAGCTTTTATTTTTGTCAAAGACGGTACCAAGCTCGTGAAGGTACGGCTTAGCGACATCCGCTACATCGAAGGCCTGAAAGACTACGTGGGGATTTACACGAAAGAGAAGAAAATCGTGACCCTGCAAACCCTCAAAGCGCTGGAAACGCAGCTGCCCGAGGAGCAGTTTATCCGGATTCATAATTCGTACATCGTGGCCTTCGATGCCATCGACGCCATTGACAAAGAGAAAGTCCAGATCGGGAGTATCTTTTTGCCCATCAGCGACACCTACCGCAAGTCCTTCAAGGAATTTATCGACCGTCACCACCTGGGCAGCAGCTACTGAGGGGTACTTGAGCAGGGGGTAGTTTGGAGGTACTTTTTAGTAAGCCCCGTTGTTCTTTCTTTCCAACCTATATTCCTATTAAAATGATAAAGCCCGACTTAGGTCAGGCTTTATCAAAAAACGTTTTTGAGTACTAATTGATTTTATCATATACGAGCTTCATCGTATGCTCGCCGGAGATTGAGTTCAAATTGACCTGGACAGAAATAGACTTTCCCTCATTGATCAACTTCCAAACCTCTGTTATTTTTATTTCTGTTTCTTCCCCATCATTCATATCAAATCTTTTAACCGATTTAACAGTCATCGTTTCGCCATCGTCTGACCACCTTGCGGCAGACTTCTCCCTTGGGGTCCCGACAAGAGTTACTTCACTCGCCTTACCGTCGAAGGTTAGTTTTTCTTGTCTTGCAACCAGCGTACCGTCATGAAACGCGCTTGCGACTTCTACAGTTAGAAAATCCGCATGTCCGGCTATTTTCATTGTTTCAGACAATACATGATCTTCCTCTGCGAAAATACAAACAGGAAACTGTGTAATTTCACTTTTCAACGCATTCAACTTCCACTCACCGGAAAAGTTGGCCCGATCTGCGGTCATGCTTGATAATGTAAAGAACGCAGCGGTCAACAAGAGCACCGACTTCATACCTGCAAATTTTGTAACAATTTTTTGGCCGTAGCTCATAAATAATGGCTTTAAAGGTTTAATATTTCAACTTTTTACTTGATCGGTTAATCCCAATTTTTCAACATCCTCCATATCTGGGTATGGCATAAATCACGTTGCCCGAAACATATAAATTAAAGACCTTCTCTTCTAGGGAAGGAAGGATCAGTTTCCACGTTTTTCCCTGGTCGGATGATCTAAAAATGCCGGTAGGATGACCACAAAAGAGGTACTCACCACTCTGAACAATGGAGGCAATGAAAAGGCTTGCCGGAAGGTCCTCGTCAATGGACTGCCACGTTTTACCGCCGTCGTAGGAAGTCCGCACCCTTCTGGTTTCTGACTCGGTATTACAAGTGATGGCCGCGAATCCGCCCTTGATGCGTTCAATAGCAATGCCTACCCCGCCCTCACTAATCACCAAATTCCAGTTTTCTCCCGCATCGGTCGATCGGATGATTCCCTCCTGGCTCGTCGCCAGAAGTACCCCGTTTGACTCTACCACTTTCATGACCCAGCCTCCGGTATGGACTTGCTTCCAATCTTTTCCACGGTTTGTGGATTTAAAAAGGCCCCGGTCGGAGCCGACGAAAACGGTACCTTTAAACGTTTCAAAAACGGTACGTACCTGTGTCTCCTGTAAATTCGTGAACATGGGCAACCAGGCACTTGTTGCGTTTATTTTTTGTAAGAAGTACCCTCCGTAATTGTAGGCAAATAGCCCAGTTTTACCCGGAGCGAGGCTGCTAGGTACCTCAGGGGAAATTTCTTTTTCCCAAAAAGGAGTTGTGGAATTGGGTTTACTGCGATAGATCCCATTTTCAGCACGTACATAGAGCTCATTGTCTTTTTCAACGAAACCATCCCTCTGAATACCATCCGCCTGCAAATGTACGGGCAGCCCTTCGCTGATGTCCTGCCAGGTCTGTCCGCCATCGGTGGACTTAAAAATGATGTTTGCAGCTACGGTCTTATCACTTTTTTGCTTTTGCTGACTATCCGGGAGAGGAGCTGACTGTAGACTTTCTAAAGCGTGATCGCTGGCCAATGGGAACTGAAAAAAGAGCAAAAAAGCAAGGTTATGGATTTTCATGACTAAAATTGGTTTGGTGAAATAATAGCGTAAAATTGTTTTAACTTCACATAGCCAAATGTAGGTGCCTGCGTGGCCACTCTTTGTAAATCAATCGTAAAAAGAAATGTAAATGCGTGTAAATTCTGCTTTTACTGGCTTTTTCACCAACCGGTTGGCGGTGGGGTCTGGCCTTGTGATGGTGTTGCTTGCGGTTGTTTTTAGCGCCTCATCGTTCACTGAACTACCCGACCGCGACGTACGGGCGAAGCAAGTGAACCTCATCATCCGCCAAACGGGCCATCGGTTGCTGCTACAGGCCGGTGACTCAACCTCCCGGGTATTGCCCGTTACCGAGAGTAAGGAAGGTACCTTTCTGCTCCGGTTCGAAAAAGAATTCGTTTTTAACCACGACTCCCTCCTGGCGCTGTCCCAGGGCTTACTTCCCAAAACACAGTTCCCTTCGGGTTACACCGTTACGGTACATGATTGCCTGAAAGGCGGCATCGTTTATGGCTTTCAGGTAAATAATACCTCACCAGACATCCTGGCTTGCACGGGCAGAAGCCAGCCCCCAGGTTGTTACACCATTGAATTTGCCTTTCCGGATTTTTATGAGAATACAAAACAGAAAAAAGCTGACAGCGACCCGCTGATGGAATCAGTGAAGGTAGATTCTCAGGGAGCCAATCCAACACTAGAAGAAGCAAAAACGACAACCTTTAACTATACCAACAGCCAGCGGGCTAAGGAGCTTAAATCAGTTAGAGCGGACACTGAGGAAGTCAATCCAACTCCTGAAGCATTAAAACCGACAGCTTTTGGCTACCCATTCATCAATGTGGTTTTTAGCGGTATTCTGGTGTTGCTGGGTGTTACCTTGCTGATTGGGCGTTTTGGGAAAATTGTAAAACCCGCGCCCGAGCAGAATCACAACCACACCATCACAAAGGAGTCGGCTCCGGAATTGGCTGCGCTCGGAAAATTTTTATTCAATGTAAAGGGGCAGCGCTTGCTTTTGGGAAGCGAGATGATAAGTCTCACCGACAAAGAATGCCAGGTTCTGCGATTGCTTCACCAAAACTTCGGGGAACTGATCCCCCGCGAAACGCTGATGCAGGAAGTCTGGATCAACGAGGGGGTCATCACCGGTCGCAGCCTAGACATGTTTGTATCGAAACTTCGAAAGAAATTAAGCCTTGATCCTGAGCTCAGAATCACGAATATTCACGGGAAGGGGTATAAGTTGGAAATACCTGAAAAACAGATTATTTAAAATCCAAAGCGTTTGTCGCTGCCCCTTGTCTTGGCTCGTGCGTTTTTTTTCAAGCTAACCCCGATTTCCAATCGGCGGTTGCCTCCACTCGCGTTTCCAACGCGAATGCACAGCGACAAAGTACCCCAGGCTACACGTCGTTCGGGGTACTTGGCCGTAGGCTCGTCTATGAGAGTGAGTAGATTCCGGCGGGGAGGTACTTACTTTAAAAATATCCGTCCGTTGGCAGCGTTTATCAAACTACGTAATTAACCTCTTCTAAAACAATAACGAATGAACCGTAGAGAAGCCGTTCAGAAAATCACCTTCCTGATGGGAGGTATGCTTTCGGCCCCCGTCATGGCGGGTATCTTGGGCGAAAAGCTCAACGCCGGTCCCAGCCTCCAGATTACGGCCGAGCAGGAAGCCCTGCTGGCTGAAGTGGCCGACGTCATTATCCCTACTACCAGTACCCCCGGAGCCAAGGCCGCCGGGGCCGAGCAGTTCATCATCCGCGTCCTGCGCGACTGCTACCCCCTGGCCGACCAGGAAAAATTCTACACGAGCCTAACCCAGCTCAACACCGACAGCAAAGGTACCTTTGGGAAAAGCTTCACGGAGCTCGACGCCGCCCAGAAAAACCAGCTGGTAAAACAACTCACCACCAAAGACACGGCCTTTTTCCGCCGCCTCAAGGAGCTCACTGTGACGGGCTACTTTACCTCCGAGATCGGTGCTACGCAGGCGCTGGAGTACCTGCCCGTGCCCGGCCGGTTCGAGGCGTGTATTCCGTACAAACCCGGCCAGAAAGCCTGGGCGCTGGGCTAAAAGTACCCCTACTTATTCTCTCTCTATCTGTCATTTAAAGATTCCCAAGCATTATGTCGTATTTAAATATTGATGCCGTCAAGGACATGACCTACGACGCCATCGTGGTGGGCTCGGGCGTGTCGGGTGGCTGGGCCGCCAAGGAACTCACCGAAAAGGGCCTCAAGGTACTTATGCTGGAGCGCGGCAAGCAGCTCGAACACGTCACGGGCTACGAAAATGCCCTGAAAGCGCCCTGGCAAATGCAGTACAATGGCCGCCTCACCGAAGTGCAAAAGGAAACGCACCCCAAGCTCTCGCGCGACTACCCCTACAACGAAATGACCGAGAAGTACTGGATGAACGACTCGGACTCCCTCTACAAGGAAGAAAAACGCTTCGACTGGTTCCGGCCCAACATCGTGGGCGGCAAGTCGATCATGTGGGGGCGGCAAACGTACCGCTGGAGCGACATCGACTTTGAGGCCAACGCCAAGGAAGGCATTGCGGTGGACTGGCCCATTCGGTACAAAGACATTGCGCCCTGGTACAGCTACGTAGAAAAACACGTGGGGATTTCGGGCGAGAAGCTGGGCCTGCCCCAACTACCCGACAGCGAGTTTTTGCCGCCGATGGAGATGTTTTGCGTGGAGAAAGAAGTACGGAAACGCATCGAGAAAAACTTTCCCGGCCGGGTGATGACCATCGGGCGCGTGGCCAACCTCTCGGCCGCCGGAAAAGCCCAGACGGGCATCGGGCGGGCCGCCTGCCAGTACCGCAACCAGTGCTCGCTGGGTTGCCCCTACGGCGCGTACTTCAGCACGCAGTCGTGTACCTTGCCGCCCGCCGCCAAGACGGGCCGTCTGACGCTCCGTCCCGACTCGATGGTGACCAACGTGCTCTACGACAAAGACAAACAAAAAGCCACCGGCGTGCGCGTGGTGGACGCCGTCACGCTCGAAACGCGCGAGTACCTGGCCTCACTGATTTTTGTGTGTGCCAGTACGCTGGGCTCGACCGCCCTGCTGCTGAACTCCACCTCCGACCGCTTCCCCAACGGGCTGGGCAACGACTCGGGGCAGCTCGGCCACAACCTCATGGACCACCACTTCCGCACGGGAGCCAGCGGCGAGTGGGAAGGCGACCTCGACAAGTACTACTACGGCCGCCGCGCCAACGGGATCTACGTACCGCGCTACCGCAACATCGGCAACGACAAGCGTGACTACCTGCGGGGCTTTGGCTACCAGGGCCGCGGCAGCCGCGAAAACTGGCAGCGCGGCATCGCCGAGCTCAGCTTTGGAGTAGACTTCAAGGAGGAAATGACCACGCCCGGCGGCTGGCAAATGGGCCTGGGTGGCTTCGGCGAAACCCTGCCCTACTACGAAAACCGCATGTACCTCGACAAAACCGAGAAAGACAAATGGGGCATGCCGCTGGTGGTATTCGACGCCGACCTGCGCGAAAACGAACATAAGATGCGGGTGGATATGAAGAACGACGCCGCCGAAATGCTCGAAGCTGCGGGCCTCAAAAATGTTCGGACCAACGACCGGGGCTCGTACCTGGGCATGGCCATCCACGAGATGGGTACCGCCCGCATGGGCCGCGATCCCAAAACGTCGGTGCTCAACGGCAACAACCAGGTACATGCCGTCAAGAACGTATTCGTGACCGACGGGGCCTGCATGACCTCTGCCTCCTGCGTGAACCCTTCACTGACCTACATGGCCCTGACGGCCCGCGCCGCCGACTTCGCCGTGAAAGAGCTCAATAAGAAGAATTTGTAAATCAGCCTTTTTTTATCCCGGAGGTTTATCGCAAGGTAAGCCTCCGTTTTTTTTCTGATCCACTTTCGTTTTAGCAACTACCTACGATGAAAAAAACAACTACCCTGTTTCTCTGCTTGCTAGGGCTCTGCGCCTACGCCCAGCCCAGCCAGCTCAAAGAAAGCCTGACGATTAAAAGTACCACCCTGGGCAAGGACGTGAAGTACAGCATCTACCTGCCCGCGGGCTACGAGCAGTCCAACCGAGGCTACCCGATCTTGTACCTGCTCCACGGCTACTCCGACGACGAAACCGGCTGGACGCAGTTTGGCGAGGCCGACCGCCTGGCCGACGAAGCCATCGGGAGCGGGAAGGCCGCGCCGATGATCATCGCCATGCCCGACGGCGGCGTGAGCTGGTACATCAACAGCGCCGACGGCAAGCAGAAGTACGAGGATTTTTTCATCAACGAATTCATACCCCACATTGAAAAAACCTACCGCGTGCGGGCCCAGAAACGCTACCGGGCCATTGCGGGGCTTTCGATGGGTGGCTACGGTACCCTCGTCATGGCCCTCAAGCACCCCGACCTCTTTGCCGCCGCCGCCCCGCTGAGCGCGGGGGTACTTACCGACGACGAACTGGTGGCCTCGCCCGACGACAACTGGAACCGGGTTTTCGCGCTTCCCTACGGCAAAGACCTGAAAGGAAAAGACCGGCTTTCGGAGCACTACTACCGCAACTCTCCGCTCAAAATGGTGGCCACTGCCAACGTAGAAGACCTTAAGAAGGTACGCTACTACATCGACTGCGGCGACGACGACTTCCTCATCAAAGGCAACATGGCGCTGCACGCCGCCCTGATCGACCAGAAAATCCCGCACGAATTTCGCGTTCGCGACGGCGGCCACACCTGGACCTACTGGCGCACGGCCCTGCCCGAGGTACTTTCGTTTGTAAGCGACAGCTTTCACCAGAAGTAAGGTACCTATTGAAATAAATAATAAAGTACCCCTTATAACGCCAAGTACCTCCGAAGGTCGTTCGGAGGTACTTGGCGTATGGTTTTTATTTTAAGACTAAATCGTATTGTAAACCGTTTCGCCGTGCTCGTAGATGTCGAGACCTTCCTCTTCCACGCGCTGCGACTCGCGCAGGCCGACGGTCATTTTGATGGCACCGAACAGCAGGAACGAAGCGGCTAGTACCCACGCCATGGTGGCAAATACCCCAATGGCCTGCACGCCCAGCTGCGCAAAGCCGCCACCATTGAGCAGTCCGCCTTCGGTAGCAAATACCCCCACCAGCAAGGTACCTACGGCTCCGCAGATGCCGTGTACCGAAACTGCTCCGACGGGATCATCGACTTTCAGCGTACGCTCCACAAATTCCAGGGCAAATACCAGCACCACGCCAGAGATGGCTCCGATGATGGCCGCACTTCCCAGCGAAACCGCCGCACAACCCGCCGTGATGCCTACCAGTCCGCCCAGGGCACCGTTGAGCGTAATGCTCAGTGAAGGACGCTTGTAGCGCATCCAGGAAATGATCATAGAAGCCAGCGCTCCCGCCGCGGCGGCCAGGTTGGTGGTGGCAAAGATGTGCGAAATCGCCAGGGCGTTGTCCTTGCCGGAAGCCGCCAGCTGTGAGCCGGGGTTGAACCCAAACCAGCCCAGCCACAGAATGAATACCCCCAGCGCCCCCAGTACCAGGTTGTGGCCCGGAATAGCCTTGGGCTTGCCGTTGACGTACTTGCCTATACGAGGGCCCAGCAGCGCCGCTCCTACCAGGGCCGCCCAGCCGCCTACGGAGTGTACTACCGTTGAACCGGCGAAGTCGATGAAGCCCATTTCTGACAGCCAGCCCCCGCCCCAGGTCCAGTGGCCCGAGATGGGATAAATCACCAGCGTGATCACAAGGCTGTAGATCAGGTAAGCCCCGAAGCGGGTCCGCTCGGCCATCGCTCCTGATACAATGGTGGCCGCCGTGGCGGCAAATACCGTCTGGAACATCAGCTTCGTGACCTCCGGAATGCCGTCTATGGTTTCGGGACCATAAAAAAGGTTGATACTGCCAATGAAGCCCGCGATGTCTTCTCCAAACATGATGCTGTAACCCAGCGCCCAGAAAGCCAGCGACCCTACGGCAAAGTCCATCATGTTTTTCATGAGAATATTGGCGGCGTTTTTGGAGCGGGTAAATCCGACCTCCACCAGGGCGAAGCCCGCCTGCATGAACATAACCAAACACGTAGCGATCAGTACCCACATGTTATCGATGGACATAGCGATGTCACTTACGGTTGTAGAAATATCTTCCATATTTAGAATTCGTTGTAAATCTAGAGTTAGGTGTTGTATAGGGATTGGATCAGATCATCATCAATTCAGGGCGGCCGAGCCTTCTTCCGACGTTCGGATCTTGATGGCCTTCTCGATGTCCGAGATGAATATTTTACCATCGCCGATCTCGCCCGTTTTGGCCGAGGCCATGATGGCTTTGATGGCGGGCTCCACAAACTGATCCTGGCAATAGAACACCACCATGATCCGCTCAATAACGCTGGTGTCGTACACAATGCCCCGGTACGATCTCTCCTCTACCGCTTTGCCTACTCCGCGTACTTCCCAGTAGCTGAGAAAGTCGATCCCGGCGTCGTGTAAGGCCGCCTGCATCTCGGTAAATTTGGTTTTCCTAATAATTGCTTCTACTCTTTTCATACTGCAAGAGGGATTTAGTTTAGTTAGGTTTTAGTGATGCTTCGTCAGGCCCGATACGACCCAAAAATAACTAGGTCGTTCTGGTGAACTGACGATTTAACCCCTAAAAAAGTACAAATAATAATTCCAACAAAATTATCTATTGCAATTAGTTATAAAATCAATATAAATAGCTAATTAATTATATTAATACATTATATCATACCACATTTGATCCAATTAGTAAAATATTACTCGGAATTGAGCATAGTTAAAAATAACTATACGCTTACTTTGGAATAGTAGCTAAGCGGGTGCAACTCTCCACGATTCAGCACGGGCAAAGCCTCCGCCGGGCCCGATTCAAGGTACCTTCCAACGGCGTGATGCTGGGGTACTTGAGCCGGGTCTAAAACCAGGAAGCGGGGGGGGGGGGGCGGGCCGCGGCGGGGGGGGGGTGGGACGCCCCGGCGAACCCCCCCAAAACCCCCCGGCCGGGGCGCTGATAAAAGCCCCGCGGGGGGGGGGGGGGTGTCCTTTCGCCGGGGTCACAACCCCCCCCCCCCGGGGCCCCCCCCCCCCCCCCCGCTTCCGCACTATGTATGTTGTTCGGTAGGTACCTAGATGGCCTCCAGAATCCGCTCGATGGCGACCTCGTAACCAATCTTCTCTTTCAGCGCACTTATGGCCACGCGCTCCTGCTCCATGGTGTCGCGGTGACGGATCGTCACGGTGTCGTCTTCCATGGTTTGGTAGTCTACGGCAATGCAGTAGGGCGTCCCGATCAGGTCCTGGCGGGTGTAGCGCTTGCCAATGGCCGCGTTGTCGTCGTAGACCGTCCGGAACGACGACTTCAGCGAGCCGACAATCGCCTGGGCTTTTTCGGCCAGTCCGTCCTTTTTCACCAGGGGTAGTACGGCGGCTTTGATAGGAGCCAGCGCCGGGTGCAGCTTCAGGTAGGTACGTTCTTTGGCGGTCTCGCCTTCGCCCGTTAGCTCACGGGTATAGGCGTGGCAGAAGGTAGCCAGGAAGAGCCGGTCGGCCCCGACGGAAGTTTCCACCACGTACGGGATGTAGTTGCCGAAGGGCTTGCCGTTTTCGTCGAGGTCGGCGTCGAAGTACTGCTGTTTCTTTTTGGAGAGCTCCTGGTGGTTGCGCAGGTCGAAGTCGGTCCGGGAGTGGATACCCTCGATTTCGCGAAACCCAAACGGAAACGCAAACTCAATATCCACGGCGGCGTTGGCGTAGTGGGCCAGCTTTTCGTGGTCGTGGTACTGGAGCTTGGCCGCGGGCAAACCAATGGCCTGGTGAAACTTCATGCGCTGCTCTTTCCAGCTTTCGTACCAGGTCATTTCGGTACCGGGCCGTACAAAAAACTGCATCTCCATTTGCTCGAACTCCCGCATCCGGAACGTAAACTGCCGCGCCACGATCTCGTTGCGGAAGGCTTTGCCGATCTGCGCAATGCCGAAAGGTACCTTCATGCGGCCGCTCTTTTGTACATTGAGGAAATTGACAAAAATCCCCTGCGCCGTCTCGGGCCGCAGGTAGATCAGGCTGGAGTCCTCGGCTACGGAGCCCACCTGGGTGCTAAACATGAGGTTGAACTGCCGTACTTCGGTCCAGTTGGAAGTACCCGACACCGGGCAGGTGATGTTCTCGGCAATGATCAGTTCCCGCACGCCCACCAGGTCTTCGCTGCTCAGCAGGCGGCCCATTTCCAGCAGCAGGTTCTGGGCTTTCTCGGCCTCCCCGGCGGCGGCGTACTGCTCGGCTTTGCCTTCCAGCAACTGGTCGGCGCGGTAGCGTTTTTTGGAATCTTTGTTGTCGATCATCGGGTCGTTGAAGCCGTCGACGTGCCCCGAGGCCTTCCAGGTGAGCGGGTGCATGAATATGGCCGCGTCGATGCCCACGATGTTGTCGTGGAGCTGCGTCATGGCTTTCCACCAGGCCGCTTTCAGGTTATTTTTGAGCTCTACGCCGTTTTGGCCGTAGTCGTATACGGCTTGGAGGCCGTCGTAAATTTCGGAAGAAGGGAATACAAAACCGTACTCTTTGGCGTGGCCGATGATGTCTT
This sequence comes from Rhabdobacter roseus, assembly GCF_014202275.1. GTDB lineage: Bacteria > Bacteroidota > Bacteroidia > Cytophagales > Spirosomataceae > Rhabdobacter > Rhabdobacter roseus. Next base: position 121,626 of record NZ_JACHGF010000009.1, read on the forward strand.
GCAGGGAGGGGCCGTCGAGGCGGTTATCAGGTACTTGGCTCATGGATGATCAGTTAATAGTCAACAGGCAATTGGTCTTAGTCTCAGTGTACTACCCCTAGGGGTAGCGAACGGGCGCAAAATTAGACAATTTGCCCGCAACCCGGAGGCATGTGTATAAATTTTATAAATTTGTGTGTAAATAAAGCAAAAGCCCATGCGAACGAACGTAGATATAGACGAAGAAAAGATTGAGAAGATCCGCCGGATGAATCGTAATCTTAAAACGAAGAAAGATATCATTAATAAAGCCTTGGATGAATTCATCGCTTCCATGCACCGGCAGAGCCTGCTTTCGCTGCGTGGCAAAGTAGAATGGGAGGGAGATATTAATGCCTGGAGGACACAAGATGTTAAAGATATTTGATAGCACGATCTGGATTGACTACTTCCGTGGCATCCAGAATGACAAAACGGATCACCTGGCTTTCTGCATTGATCAGAATTCTGTCGCGATGCTGGGTGTGATAGTACAGGAAGTACTACAGGGGGTTAAAAATGATACCCAATACGAGCTTATCAAAGACAATCTACTGCATTTACCGGCCCTGCCTGACCCCACCGTAGAAACCTATGCCGAGGCCGCCCAACTGTACCGAAGCCTGCGCAAAAAAGGCCTGACCATCCGCAAGCCCAACGACTGCCTCATTGCCTACTACGCTTTGCACTTCGGCGTGGAGCTTTGCCATAACGACAGCGACTTCGAGCTCATGGCCGCCCACACGCAGCTACGCATCTGGAAACCCACGAGCTGAATGCTGCGCCACCTCCTATACCGCCTCCAGGATTTCTTCGGCCTTTCGCCCAAGGAAGCGCGCAGTGCTCTGATACTCATGGTGCTGAGCCTGGCTCTGATCGTGACACCTTCGCTTTTTCGGCAGTGGGTACTTCCGCGGCTAGGTACCTCCGGCCCGTCCGTAAGTCCGCAGCGCCTCGACAGCCTCGTGGCCGAGCTGGAAGCCCAGGCAGCCAGTGCCCCGGCGGGTACCTCCGCCCCGGAAGGTACTTCCCGAGCCAGCGCCACAGCGCGGCCGGTACGGCTGTTTGCCTTTGACCCCAACCACGCCACGCCCGATCAGCTGCAGGAGCTGGGAATTCCGCGCTTTCTGGCGCTGCGCATCGACAACTACCGGCAAAAAGGCGGCCGGTTTCGGAAAAAGGAAGACTTACTTCGCATCTATGATTTCCCCGCTGAGCTCTATAAGCGCCTGGAGCCGTACATGGTCCTGAACGAAGTACCTGCCCGCCAAGTACCTCCGCCCTCCTACTCCCGCGAAGAAAGTACCCCTGCCACACCACCCGCCTCCAGGGTACCTGGCCGCCCGGCCCTGGTACCTTTTGACATCAATACCGCCGACACCACCCAGCTCATCCGGCTGCGGGGCATCGGAAGTACCCTTTCGCTGCGTATCGTGCGGTTTCGGGACGCGCTTGGTGGTTTTTACTCGCCTGCCCAGTACGCCGAGGTATACGGCCTGGACTCGCTGGCGCTCGCCGAGCTGCACCGCTACGCGCTGGTGCAAAGTACCCCTCAGCAACTAAACATCAATACCGCCACGGCCCAGGAGTTGGCGCGCCACCCCTACCTGCGCAACCGTCGCCTCAACGAGATTCTGGTGCGCTACCGCGAGCAGCACGGACGGTACCAGTCGGCGGAAGATTTGAAGAAAATAAAAATATTGGACGAAAACACGCTCCAGAAGATAGCACCCTACCTGACTTACGACTAAAAAAGAAAATCGGACAATACCCTATCGTCCGATCCGCTCTTAACCAGCATCAAGTACCTTTCCGGAAGCGCCGCCTAGAAGTTGGGCTTGAGGAGGTACTTGGAATAAAACTCATCGATGACCCGCACGGCCTCGTCGGGCGTGTCGACCACGCTGAATAGCTTCAGGTCTTCGGGATTGATGTTCCGCTCTTCGCTCAGCATGGTGTTTTTGATCCAGTCGATGAGCCCCGCCCAGTAGGTTTTTCCCACGAGTATGATCGGAAAGCGTCCGATCTTTTTGGTCTGGATCAGCGTGAGGGCTTCAAAAAGCTCATCGAGGGTACCGAAGCCGCCCGGCAGTACGATAAAACCCTGCGAGTACTTCACGAACATCACTTTTCGCACAAAAAAGAAATCGAAGTTGATGTTTTTGTCCGGATCAATGTAAATGTTGCTGTGCTGCTCAAAGGGTAGTTGAATGTTCAGCCCCACCGACCGGCCGCCCTGCTCGTAGGCACCTTTGTTACCGGCTTCCATGATCCCCGGCCCGCCGCCCGTAATGACGCCGTAGCCGTGGCGCACCAGCTTGGCCGCTATCTCTTCGGCCACAACGTAGTAGGGGTTGTCGGGCAAGGTACGGGCCGAGCCAAAAATGGATACGCAGGGGCCGATCTTGGCCAGCTTATCGAAGCCTTCCACGAATTCGGCCATGACCTTGAAAATAACCCAGGAGTCGGAGCTCTTGATTTCACTCCAGTTCCGATCCTGGAATGCCTCTTTGATCCGCTCTTCGTCTTCGGGAATGGCGGGGTTAAGGAGAGATACATCTATCGTTTCGGGACCTGTTTTTTCTAATTCTTCGTTCATATTTAAAAAAATGGTTTTTAGTACTAACTCCCGAGCTGTTACCTTTGTGAAGCCAGGTCACCGAAAGTAGGATATTACTAACGCTCCCGGCCCCTATGTTGTTACAACTACGGTTTAATTTAACAAAAAAGCAATGAAAAAGATTGCCATCGGTGCCGATCATGCTGGCTACCCCTATAAACAACCCATTACCGAGTGGCTGGAACAAAACGGCTACGAAGTGACCGACTACGGTACCCACAGTACCGACTCCGCCGACTACCCCGACTTTGCGCATCCGGTAGCGAGTGCCGTAGAGAACGGCGAATTTGAAAACGCGATACTGCTGTGTGGCAGCGGCCAGGGCGTGTGTATTACGGCCAACAAGCACCAGGGCATCCGGGCGGCGTTGGTGTGGGATGTACCCTTGGCGGCCCTGACGCGCCAGCACAACAACGCCAACATCATCTGCCTGCCGGTGCGGTTTATTGAGCTGGAAAAGGCCCTGGCCAGCGTGGAGCTTTTCCTGAATACGGAGTTTGAGGGCGGCCGCCACCAAACGCGCGTGAGCAAGATTGCTTGCTGAAGGGTACTTGGGCCGCGGGCATAAGCCCAGGTACTTTGGCGCCAAAGTACCTGGGCCCTGCCTGCTTGGCCGAAGCCGAAGGTACCTTGGCGCTCGGAAAAGCAAGGGTACTTTGGGTTATTCCTTGTACTTATTTTCGTAGATCCCCTTCCAGGGGCTGGAATGGTAGCGCTTTTTGAGGATAGGTACCCGCTCGAAGAGCGTGGGCATGATGTTTTGTTTGTCAATGACGTAGTCGGGCGGATCTTGCCGAAAATTATCGTAGATGTGGATCACGCTGTCGAAGTTATCGAGGTTTTCGAGGTCGTAGCGGGCCAGGTCCCAGTTGAGGTAGGGCGTAGCTGTGATGTTATTGATGTACTCTCCCTCATCTTCTCCCAGTACCAAAATGCGCTTCCCCTGAATTTCTTGGGGCAGCAGGGCCGACTTAGCCCGCAGGTTCTCCAGCCGCCCCAGCGTCACGCCCGGTAGCCAGCCCATGAGCCCCTGGTACTGAATCAGCAGAATACCTCCGGCTACGCCCAGAAAAAGCAACTCGGCGCGCCACTGCTGTTTGAAGCTCTGAAAGTACCAGGAAATAAAAAAAGCCGCCGCCGGGATAAACACCACAAACTGCATGGGTGCCAGGTACTGCATGAGAGGAATGGTGAGTACGGCCACGATAAACCAGATGGCCATGATCTGCTGGATGCGCGACTGGTAGTTGACGAAGCGTGCGTGGGTGAACATCCGCATGAACCCAAGTACCCCCACCACCAGCGGCAGCAGCAGCGATACCAGCAGGGACGAAAAGTCGTTGAGGTTGTACTGCTTGACCTGAAACACCGACGTGAGCAAGTTGCGGTTGAGGCTATCGATGCCTTCGTTCAGGTAGAAGTAAAGTACCACCATCAGCAGCGGAAATACCGAGCCAAAGAAGCCCAGCAGGTGGTGCCGGAAGGTAGCTCCGCTGTAAAAAAGCAGCGACAAAAAACCCCAAATCATAAAAAGGGACGCCGGCAGGTAGAAAAGCGTAGCCATTCCTATGTAAAAGCCCATCTCAAAAACCTCGTTGGTGATCTGGCGGCGGCTCAGCATCTTTACCAGCGTACCAAAAGCCAGCAGCAGGAAAGTCGTGGCCATGAGCATGGGCGAGAGGGTGGATAAATCAAAAGAAATATTGAGTAGCAGGGCGTATATGGCTCCCGGTATGAAGTTGCGCTCAGGGAAGACGTCGCGCGCGCGCATCAGGTAGTTGAAGTACAGGATCTGAAAAATAGAAATCCCGGCTGCGGCCACCTGAAAGGCTATCTGAGACCGGCCAAAGAGCGCGTCAATGGACCAATACACCAGCCCCGAAAGCGGACTTACGTTATCCCAGATGTCGCGGTAGAGCATAAAGCCCCGCCCCATTTGCTCGCCGACGAGCATCCAGCTCAGCTCCGGCACCAGCAAAGGTACCTGTGCCCAGGAAAAGGGTACCCGCAGCAACAGAAAGAACAGGATCAGGCTGAGGGTTTGGTAGGCGGCATTGACTCTAAAGAAACTCAGCAAGACATTAGGGGGTTATAAGTTGATAGGCCGAATAGTTTCACGAAATTACGCGCCGAACCCCCACAAAAACAAAATAAGTACGGATATTTGTAGTTAGGGGATAGAAAGAATGGTGCTGATGGAAACGATAAAGCGCCTGAGACGGCCCGGTTTCCCAAAACGGAAATAGGTGAGCCGCCCGCCAGGGCAGTTTTGAAAGATATAGAAAAATGGAATCAAAAAGACAACAAAAAGTAGGTCGCCAAATACAGAAAGATCTGGGAGAACTTTTCCAGCGGGAGGCGCGGCATGTCATCAACGGTGCCTTCGTGACGGTCACGGCCGTGCGCATGACGCCCGACCTGGGCATCGCCCGCGTGTACCTGAGTTTTTTGCCCGACAAAAACCGAAAATTTTTAATTGAAGCCGTTCAGGAAAATACCCGCTTTATCCGGACCAAGCTAGGCGAACGGGTGCGTCACCAGCTTCGGATCGTACCGGAGCTGCAATTTTACCTGGACGATACCGCCGAATATGCCGCCAAGATGGAGGCGCTCTTCGCCGACCTCGTCATTCCGCCTGCCCCCGAAGAAGACGAAGAGGACAACCACACGCCCTGAAGCGGGTCCATTGGCTATGAATCTACCCTTCCGGATTGCCCGTCGGTACTTTTTTTCCCGAAACAAGCGCAGCTTTATCAGCATCATTGCCCTCATCGCCATGATCGGCGTGGCCGTAGGTACCATGGCCATGGTGGTGGTGCTGTCGGTGTTTAACGGCATGGAGGACCTGAACCGGCAAATCTTTAAAACCTTTGACGCCGACATCAAGATTACCCCCACCGAAGGGCGGCGCTTTGAAGTACCCGACTCGCTGCTGCGCCAGATCCAGACTACACCGGGCGTGGGGCTCGTGACGCAGGTGATTGAAGACAACGCCCTGGCCCGCTACGGCGACCACCAGACCATCGTGCGGCTCAAAGGGGTAGATAGTACCTACCAGCAGCGGGGCCAGCTCAACACGGCTCTAATCGAAGGATCACTGCAACTGTACGGCCCTCAGGGTACGGCCTTTGCTGTGCTTTCCGAAGGCGTACGCAATGCCCTGCTCGTATCGATGAGCGACTACCTGACGCCCATTGAGCTGTGGTACCCGCGCAGCGACCGCCGTACGCTCAACTTTAACAACCCCGATGCCTTCAACCAGATCGCTCTGCGGCCGGGGGGTACTTTCTTCATCGAAAGCCGCTACGACGACTACATCCTGGCTCCGCTTCCTGCCGTGGCGGAGCTGCTGCAATTCGGTACGCAACGTACTTCCCTCGAAGTACAGCTCGCTCCGGGTGCCGAGCCGGAGGCCGTCCAGCGCCGACTCCGAAAAGTATTGACGGACGTTTTCACGGTAAAAAACCGCGATGAACTTAACGCCGATCTGCTGCGTGCCATTCGGGTGGAGAAGCTTTTCGTCACCATTACGCTGTCATTTATCATTCTGGTAGCGGCCATCAATATCTTTTTTTCGCTGAGTATGCTGGCCATCGAAAAGAAAAGCGACGTAGCCATGCTTTACGCCATGGGCGCTACCTCCCGCCTGATCCGGAGCGTTTTTCTGGCCGAAGGAGCCATCGTAGCCCTCACGGGTGCGCTGGTAGGGCTGGCCGCAGGCGTAGGGATTTGCTGGCTGCAGCAGGAGTACGGCCTGGTGTCGATGGGCATGGTGAGTTCGCTCGTGGATGCCTATCCCGTTAAGTTGGTATGGACGGACGTAGCCGTGACCGGAATCATCATTGTGCTGATCACCCTGACGGTGTCGTTTCTGCCCGCCCGGCGCGCGGCCGAAGCGGGTAGGCTGGCCCACCTGGGTTAAAGCCGGAAGTCGTCAGCGAACCGTATACAAACCCTACTTATTAAAACGTTTATTTAGTTTGTACTTTTGTGCAACGATGGCAATGATCTATAAACGAACCAATCGAATGAGCGATACGATGCGTACTGGGTTCAAACCAATCCTCAGCCTTTTATTCCTGATCAGCTATTTGGCTCTGGCGGCCGAAGCCAAAGACCGGGCTTCCTACCCGGATACCACCCGGCGGGCACCTGGTCTGGTGAGCGCGCAGGGCCCCTACCGCCCCTCCCGTACCCTCAAAAACGACATCATTCATACCAAATTGCACGTGCAGTTCGACTGGCTCCGGCAGCAGGTACAGGGCATGGCCACGATTACCTTCCGACCTTACTTCTACCCCCAGTCTACCCTCGAGCTGGACGCTAAGGGTTTTGACATCCACGCCGTGTACCAGCTGGATACCCTTCGCAACGGCGCGTCGGCCGCGGGCCAGCCTAGCCGTGAGCCCCTCGAATACACCTACGACAGCCGCAAGCTGACCATACAGCTGCGCCGCCCCTACACCCGGCAAGAGACGCTTTACGTACAAATAGACTACACCGCCAAGCCCAACGAGCAGCCCCGCGGGGGAGCCGACGACCACCCCACCGACAAGGGCCTGTACTTTATCAATGCCGACGGCCTCGAGGAGGGCAAGCCCCGGCAGATCTGGACCCAGGGCGAAACCGAGGCCAATTCCGCCTGGTTCCCGACCGTGGATGCCCCCAACGAAAAGTTCATCCACGATTTTTTTATAACCGTCGATAGTACCTTCCGGACTTTATCGAACGGGCTGCTGATTTCGTCCATTCCCAACGGCGACGGTACCCGCACCGACCACTGGCGGCAGTCGCGCCCGCACGCTCCCTACCTGGCCATGCTGGCGGCGGGTGATTTTGCGGTTGTGAAAGAAATGATGCCCAACGGCCTCGAACTGAGCTACTACGTAGAGCCCGAATACGCCCAGCACGCCAAGGCCATTTTTGGCCGCACGCCCGAGATGATCGCCTTTTTCTCCAATACCTTCGGAGTGGATTACCCCTGGGAAAAGTACGCGCAGATCGCCGTGCGTGACTTTACGGCCGGGGCCATGGAAAATACCACCGCTACCGTGCACGAGGAGGGCGTGCAGGCCGACAGCCGCTCGCTCATCGACGGCAACTCCGACGGCGTGATTGCCCACGAGCTGGCCCACCACTGGTTCGGGAACCTGGTGACCTGTGAAGAATGGGGGCAACTACCCCTCAACGAATCTTTTGCCAACTACGCCGAATACCTCTGGAGCGAATACCACAACGGCGACGACGAAGCCGACTGGCTCAACCTCCAGGAAACCCGGCAGTACCTGGCCGAAGCCGAGCAAAAACAAGTACCTCTGATTAGGTACTTTTACAAGGATCGCGAAGGAATGTTCGATAGCCACTCCTACGCCAAAGGCGGCCGCATCCTGCACATGCTACGCCGCTACGTGGGCGACGACGCCTTCTTTCTGGCTTTAAAAAACTACCTCCGATCTCACCGCTTCGACACCGCCGAGATCAACGACCTTCGCCTGGCTTTTGAAAAAGTAACCGGCCAGGACCTTAACTGGTTTTTTGACCAGTGGTTCATGCGGCCCGGCCATCCCCAGCTCAAAGTAGAGCAGGAGTTTATGGCCTCGGCCCAAAAGGTACGCCTGAAGGTATCGCAGGTACAGGATACCGTAGCCACGACCGTCTACCGCCTGCCACTCAAGGTGGACGTATGGGTGGCGAACGAAAAGAAAACCTACGAGGTCGTGATCGACAAATCGCGCCAGGTACTTGAATTCCCCGCGACGCAGCGCCCCGACCTCATCCTCTTCGACGCCGAGGCTCAGCTCCTGGGTACCATTGAGCAGGACAAAAACCAGCGCGAATGGGTGTACCAATACTACCACGCCGATAAGTTTCAGCCCAAGTATGACGCCCTCACGCAGTTGGAGGGCAAGCTGGCCGACACCACCGTGCGAAACCTCATGGTGAAGGCCATGACCGACCCCTTCTGGAAAATCCGGCAGATGGCGGTTTCTAACTTTGTGGAGTACGACGGACCGGCTTTTGCGGCCATCGAGCGCGTGATCCGCAGCCGGGCCCGGATCGACGCCCACCCGCAGGTACGGGCCGAGGCCATCCTGACGCTGGCCTCTTACGGCGACAACGCCAACGACAACCTGTTTCGCGACGCCCTCAGCGATAGCTCCTACTTTGTGGTTTCGGTGGCCCTGGACTCCTACCTGATGAACAAGCCTGACGACGCCGGGGAAGTTACCGCTCGTTTTGAGAATTCCCCCAACGACGCGATCGTGGCCTCGGTAGGCAACTACTACGCCAACCTGGCCAAACCCGAGCATTTCGATTGGTTTCTGGAAAAAATGAAGCGCATGAAGCCCACCGACAAGTACAATTTTCTGCAGGTTTTTGGCAAGTACCTCATCAAATCGACACCCGACATCCAGCGCCGCAGCATCCCGATCCTCGAGGGGCTGGCCCGCAACAACCAGGCGTACTTCGTGCGCTTCGGCTCTTACCAGGTACTGGGGCTACTCACCGACATCCAGGGCGTAGCGTCCCTGCGCAAGGACATCCGCAACAGCGAGCGCGACCCCAAGCTCAAAGAAATGTATACGCAGTTTGGGGAGTTTTAGGGAGAATTTGTCTTCTACAGGCTTAAAGCAATTATGTAGAATCACTCACTACTATTTTACCTGTATCCAACCATGAAAAAATATCTCTACCTACTCGTCTATGCCTGCTTCACTCTTCTGACAAATACGGATGCTCATGCCCAAGAAGCCCTGTATCGGATGGAATTGGATACGCTTAGCTACCAATATAAAGTCATAGCAACCTCTGGCCATTCTTCATCACAGAACCGTCTCCGTTTAGCCACAGATGGTATCTCTATAAATGTCACCAGAAATACAGCTAGACCTCATGCTGCTATTGATATTAAAATCCAATTTTCGGAAGATATAGATATACATTTGGTTCATGCTGTCACGTTTGACATTTTCCCTGATGAGCACTACCCTTTCAAAGGAATTGCCCACTCTTGGTTAACTTCCAATGCCATTGATCTAAATACCAGAACCATCACTCATACTATGAACGGACTCCTTCCAGGTTCATCGTATCAATTCAGAGTGATCATTTGGGGGCTGGGCGGATCACCATGTGGTTCAGATCATGTATATACAATTCCGTTATCAACGGCATTGGCTCCACCTCATTTAAAGAAAAAACTCTTATTTGTGATTAATCAGGAATGGAAAGACAACGAGGCTATTGATCAGGCTCTCTCACAATACATACAGGATGTTACTCTGACTGACTCTAGCCTTACTTTTGATAAATACTATATTGACACTATCCCTATTGCTAAAGCCACCTTATTTGAATTTATTCAAAAGGAATATATAGAAAGTAATCTCTCTTATTTATTCTTTATTGGTCAAAATGCAGCATTACCCTATTCTATAGGATTATTAAACAACAATGGTGAGATTATTACTAAGTACCCAGGAATTACCTTTTCATACTATACTCATTCACTGTATAACTCCTTCCGGTATAATGATAACTCGAATGAGTTTATTTCTGTAACATATCAAGATGCTTGCCATCGACCTGAAATCGACATAAGGAATCCGATTTTACAACAAAATAACCCAAATCTTTCGGTTGGAATGTTATTGCCCGACCCTGCTTATAATTCCACGACCAAAACAAATGCTATTCTAAAGTACTTTGATAAACTACATCGGTACAAGCATTATGAGTTTAACTTTGACAAGAGTATATTACTATCAGATGGCTTTGCATCTGAGATGGAAGCCATTGACTTAATCCATCAGCATGAACGATGGCATGCTGCCGATACAATAAAATTTGGACGGATAAAAGATCCTTATTTTGCTGGCTATGATCCCATCTGGAAAGAAGATTATCTCCATAAAATACAAAATAATTCTTACGAAATATTTTCTTATAGTGCTCACGGCTCAAGTACTTACCATAGCTTTGGCATTAGCGGGAATGACATTGATCAAATGAATGCATTAAATACGCAAATTATTAATTTTCTATCATGCGAAGTTGGGAAGTTTTGGGATCGGGGGTATTTAGCAAATAAATACCTAGAAGCTGGTAATGTACTTGGAGTTCATGCCTTTAGCCAGGTTATGGGCTTTTGGACAACTAGAGGAAGAAATACTGTCCTTGCTAACGCATTTGATCCAGATGGTGCATTTAACTTGATGGCAAAAGGATATACAATGAGTGATGCATTTAGATTTTCTGAAGGGCATAACCAAGCAGAATTAATTCTGGGAGATCCATTACTTAAACTTAGAGAAACTTGCGATACAGTTGTTGAAAGCCAGGCCTCCGGCGACTGGCATGCACGTATAACCTGGAAATGTGGACGTATTCCAACTAAAAATGATTTGGTTCGAATCTTGCCAGGACATACCGTCACACTTCAAGAAGTGGGAGCGGTTAAAGCTATTTCAGTAGAAGGGTACTTACATATTGAACAAACGGGTCATTTGGAATATTAAACCAGGCGTACTTCGTGCGCTTCGGCTCCTACCAGGTACTGGGGCTACTCACCGACATCCAGGGCGTAGCGTCCCTGCGCAAGGACATCCGCAACAGCGAGCGCGACCCCAAGCTCAAAGAAATGTATACGCAGTTTGGGGAGTTTTAGGGAGAAGCTCAAATACAAAAGTACCTTCCAAACGACCCGCGAAAGGGTACCTGGAAGGTACTTTGCTTACTACTCTAGCCAGAACTACTCTTTCAAAAGATTCGCTTGCCCGTTATTTTCAAAGGCATTGGCCGTCAGGACGTCGTCGTTGATGCGGGCCTGGTAGTTGACAAAAATACCGTGGCCGCCGCTCTGGCTGATCCTGGAATTGCGGATGGTCATGGCGGCCTGGCTACCGTAAACGGCAACGGTGGTCTTTTTGGCCGATACCAGCGCAATGCTCCCGCCGCCGCTGAGGTGGACGTGCTCCAGCACGTTGCGAACGCTGGGCGAGTAGCAGATCAGCCCCCGCCAGTACCCCGCTCCGGCTTCAGCCCCTTTGATGGTAATGGGCGCGGCCGCCGTGCCGCGGGCGTCCAGGTAGGCTTCCGCATTCACGCTCAGCTGCACGTCACGGCCCAGTTCGAGCGTCACGCCGGGTGCTAGTTTCCAGTCGGCCTTTACGCTGAGGTTGCCCACCAGGCGGTAGGGCGTTTGGTCCGTAAAGCCTTCCCAAAGTACCTCCCCGGCCGTACCGCGCGACAGCTCCGACGCAGCGATCTCGACCACGTTGCGGCCGTTGCTTTGGGTAAATACCGAGCTCTTGTCGAGGTACTTGACGTTGTTGGCATCCAGGGTAATGCCCGCCAACGTATTGTTCCCGAACGTATTGGCTGCGAAGCTACGCAGCACCGCGCCGTCCTGCACCAACAGGCCGTAGCCGTCGTGGTGCGCCAGCAGGCTGTTTTTCAGGGCCAGCTGCGCCTTGGAATTACCCACCAGCGCTACTCCCGCTTTGATGTTGCTCGTCAGCGGGCGGCTCCCCGCGTAAAGTACCTCCACGTGGTCCAGTGCGTTGGCACTGCTGGCTGAGTAGATGATGATCCCGGCCCAGGTACCTTTGCTTTTTTCGATTCCCGTAAACCGAATCTTCTTGTCGGCTTGTCCCTGGGCGATCAGGATGCCACCGTTATCGTTGATCTCGAGCCGGCCATCGCGGGCAAAGGCGATCACCACGCCGGGCCGGATGGTAAGCTCGGCCTTGACGAACAGGGTACCGTTCACGATATAGTCCGGCAGGTTAGGGTCCGCGACGCGGTCTTCCAGTACCGTTTTGGCGGCAATTTCCGTCCCCAGTACCAGGGGCTCCACAATCTCGTCTACGGGGGGGACATTCTTTTCTTTACAACCTACCAGCCACACAGACAGGGCAAAACAGAGGCCTAGGAGTTGGTTTGTTTTCATGGCAATTTGGTTTTAACATCAATGAATGATAAGAAAAAAAGTAGGTGTGGATATACGTCAGGTACCTCGTTGGCCAGCGGCGGGCTGGGGGAAATACCCACGGCCCACCGGCGGCGGCTCAGCCACGGGGTAGCTACTCGCCGAGTCCGTTTTCAACGTTTGCGGGCTGAGCTCGGCGTAGTGAACCGCCTTCGTCCGCGGCAAGTTCAGGTATTGGTCGCGCAGTGGCGGGGGTACTTGGGCACGGGCTTGCTCCAAGGGCTTGGGCTGGGTACTCGGGGCGCAGCGCTCGTTCCGGCCACCGGGCGGTAAAGTACTGGCACCGACGACTGATTTTTCGGCGCACTGGCTCAGGGTGGTCGGCAGGGTGAGGGTCCGTTTGCTTTTACTGACGTCAATCCCCACCACCAGGCACACGCCAAACAGGAACATCAGGAAAGAGCGCAGGGCTGTTTGTTTCATTTTTTGAATCAGGTATAGAATGGATTAAACTACGGGCAAGGTACCTTGAACCAGACTACTCGAGGTACCTGATGAAGGCGCTGTTGGGGCCCCAGATGTTATCCGGCTCGAAGTCGACCTGGAGGGTACTTTGGTAGTTGTCGTTCGAGAAGTGCTTCACCAGCATCAGCGGGTGGCGGACGCCTCCTCTGACGTACTCGGCGGTCATCGTGTAGCGGCCCAGCGGAATATCCACCAGGTTGCCGTAGTCGTTGGTGTGGGGCTGGCCGTGCCGCAGCTTGAGGGTTTTTCCGTCGGAGCCGTCGATGAGTTTTCCCACGGGCACGAGCGTAAACTCGATGTTTTCGGAATCGTAGATCTGACTCATCACGTCTTTATTGACACTGATCGTGGCCCCGTAGTACCCCTGCGAATCCAGATGCCGCCGCCCGCTCAGCTTCCACTCAAAGTTCGTTACGGCCCCGTCGATACTGAACTCCTCGTACTTGTCGGGGTGCAGGTCCAGGGTATACTGCTTGCCATTATAGGTACGGGTGAGGGTGGCCGTGGCCAGGAAAGTACCGGTTGGGGGTAGTTGTATTTTGTAAAAACCCTGCTCGTTGGTGGTCCCGACGGCGTACGAATTATAAAACATGGTGTTGTCGATCACCACCTTCACGCCCGGCATGGGCTTTCCGTTGGTGTCGGTGACGCGCCCCGTGGCGTAGCCCTTCTGGGGGGCGCCGTCGGGAGCAGCGTCGTTTGGACTACAGGCCGTAGCCAGGATGAGGAGCAAAAAATAGCATTGGCAGGTACTTAAAAAGGATCTCATGGCTTATTGGTTATTGATTAAAAATGGGTATTCAGGGTTCAAAAAAATTCGTCGAGGGCATGGGAAATTTCGTAACGATTATAGATATACGTCATTGTATTTTTTTCCAAAGTACCCCAGGAAGCCCAGCCGCCCGCCAGTATTGGGCCGCAGGTACGGATGGCCCGCCACCCAGCCGCTGGTTTTGGTCTCAACGGCCGCGTACAGGCTCCAGGTCGGGTTGAGGCGGTAGGCCGCTTTCAGGTGCAGCAGTCCGCCGAGCTGGCCTTTTTGGTCGTCGAAGCGCTGGCGGACGGGCTGTTGCCACAGCATCAGCAGGGGCTGGAGCCGTAGTTCTTTTCCGGACGGCAGCGGCAGCAGAAAGGTACTTTCCAGCTCCAGGCCGGGGTAGAAGCGGTGCTTATTCTGGTAGCCGTGGAAGCTCAGCAGGTACGGCCTTCCCTTGTGCTCCAGCAGCAAATCGGTGCTGAGATCGTAGCCAAAACCCGTGAGGTAGTGCCGCACGGCAAAGTTGAAGGCCGTGTGTTGATTAAGCCGTATCCGGTTGACTCCCAGCATGAAGGGCGACAAAAAATTGAGGTACTGCAGCTTACCCATTTTGGCGAGGTAGTCGTACTCCTCCTGGGTGAGCGTGGTGGTTTTGCGGGCTCGGTCGATCCCCACCCCGCTCGGGTGTATACCCCGCGCGGCGTAGGGTTCATCGGGCCGGAACAGATCATACACCCAGGCCGTAAAGTCCCAGCCCACGAAGTCGCGGTCGGCGATCTGGGTACCGTAGTGGTTCATGCTGTCGATGCTGGCGTTGAAGTCGGGCCGCTTAAACTGGTTGACGTAGTCGACGGCGTGCTTGGTTAGGAGTACGTTCAGGAGCACGTTGGGATAGCGGGCCGCGCGGTAAAAGTTATCCTTTTGCAAACCGCGCATCAGTAAAAACTCACTTTCGATCCCCGCCGCAAAGCTACGCACCAGCTCCTGAGGTACCTGCTGCTTGAGGCGGACCAAGTCTTCGTCAAGTACCCTACTCACCGAGCCGTTGGCGTAGCCACCGTTCAGGCGGTTGTATGTTTCGTCGTACGAAGGTACCCGGTGGATCGTCAGGGCGTTGCGATGAAACTCTTCGTGCAGCCACTGCGGCGAAAAAAGTACCCCCTGATAGGTAAAAAGCAGATCCACCAGGCCCGAGGAGAGGTTGGCCAGCACGCGGTTGTAGAACGCCCGCCGCCGGGTATCGGGCGGGAGCAGGCGGCCCCAGAGCTGGTTGTTGAGGTAGTAGTTGGTACTGTGGAAATTTTTCGTAAACGCCAGCGCCTGCGGCATCGAGGGGCTTTCGTAAGCCGCTACATAATCCCGAAAGGCAGGTACCTCGCCCGAAGTACCTCCCCGCTTGGCTACCCGCATGTGCGCGGCCTGGCGCAGAAAGGGGAAGTCCACCAGCGGAAAATCCAGGTACAGCCCGTAGGCGTTCGCTCGGGTGCTATCCTGCGGTTGTGAATTTTCCTTCGACGGGGTACTTGGCGGGTCTGCCGCGTGGCCTTTCGGAGGGCACGCAAAGGCCAGCCAAAGTACCCCCAAAAGGTACTTGATCTTTAATTTCATGGCTCTATTTTCAATAAAAAAATCAGCAATACTTCCGCCGCCCGGAGGTACTTGCGGGCCATAAAGTACCCAGCTGCTTTATCCAAAGCACATAAGGTACCTGGTAGCGCAAAAGGCTACGCCCGCTCGAAAACCGAACGACGACTGCGGCCTGGCTAAGCCACGCCTGCCCCTGACGGGGGTACTTGAACGAAGGGATTTTGGGATATGAGAAGTGAGCTTTTGATCACTCCCGGCAAAGATAAGAAAGTAAACGTTTCATGGCTTTTATGGCTAAATATTATTCTGCAAAATTGGGGCGTGTATCCGCTAAAAAATTGTAAAAATTCGGCGTTTTACGCAACGGCATGTTTCCTCACTACCACCCAAAGTACCCCGTTCCCGCTACTCGTTTGGATAAACCCCGTTTGGATAAACCCTAAAGGCACTGATGGATTTCATGCTCCGGAAAAGTGCCTTGGGCGAAACCCCCGAGAAAGCCTTCAGGTCGCGGGCAAAATGAGCCTGGTCAAAGTACCCCAGCTCGTAGGCGTACTGCGTCAGGGGCACGTCGGGCTGGTGGTGGTGCAGCAGGGTGTGCAGGCGCACCAGCGAAGCGTACTTTTTGGGCGAAGTACCTACCTGACTCCGAAAGCGCTTTTCCAGTCGGCTCTGGCTGATGTGCAGCTGGCTGGCGAGCTCACTCATGGGCAACACGCCCTGGCTTTCGTAGATAAAACAAAGCGCTCCCTGCACCAGGGGGTCGGGCGAGGTATGGAGCAGGCGGGTGGTAAAAAAATGGTCGAGCACCCGCACTTTTTCGGCCTGGGTCGGGGCCAGCACAAAGCGCTCGGTCAGTTCCTCCAGCGTACTGGCCGACACAAAAGCCTCCAGCGCGCTGCTGCCGTTGAAGAGCTCGTGCAGTGGTACTTTGAAAAAAGTACCCGCGCCCAAAGCCGTGAAATGAATGGTGACGAATTCGGAGGGCTGCATGTGAAAACTACGCCAGTGGTCGTGCAGCCCGAAAAGCTCGGCGCGAACTTCCACGGCAGAGGTACCCTGGGTGGACGTAAGGAGCCCGTCCGGGTAGATGCCCATCACCAGCACCTGGTTGGGCAGGACGTTGTACGACATCGGCTCGGTGAACTTAATGATCGCGTAGCTTTCGATGTAGGGGCGCAACGCTTCACTGGGTGGATACGCGTCAAAAAAATCCATACGCACGTAAATTTTCTTTATACTTTCATGGCAAACTTAGAACCCATGACCCCGCCCGGTACCTAATGGTTTGAAAGGCAAGAAAAAAAAGTACGCCTTCGTCTCCTGCCGCCGGATCTGCCGTACAAAGGTCGGGTACCTGGCGCACATGGGCTGGCCCATTTACTCAGTGGTACCGGCCAGTAGCTAAGTTACCATTTTCACTTTATTCTGAATTGCTGCCGATGAAGCGCGGTGGGCAGCCCGCTGAGGTAGCCAGCGCTATTTTGTGGCTACTCTCGGAGGAGTCGTCGTTTTGTACGGGTACTTTTATTGATAGTACGGGAGGAAGGTAGTTTTGAAAAAACCTTATGGCCAAAGTACCTTGCAGCTCCTCAACCAGCGCCATCCTATGCATTTATCCGTTCAGCAAGCAACCCAGCAACTTCAACAAGCCGGAAGCCTTTTTCTGGAAGTATTCCGGCACGGCAGCCTTTCGGTGGAAGTTTACAAACCGAAAGACGTAGATCTTCAACAGCCGCATCCGCGTGACGAGGTCTACGTGATTATGTCGGGAAAAGGTACTTTTAATTTGGCCGGTCAAAGGTACCTTTTCCAGCCGGGTGATTTTTTGTTCGTGCCCGCGGGCGTGGAGCATCGCTTTGAAGATTTTAGCGGCGATTTTTCAACCTGGGTACTTTTCTACGGCCCCGAAGGCGGCGAAAAGCCTACCACCAACGGCTAAGCGCACTGCCGCTGGTGGTAGGTAGGTACCTTTAGTCAGGAAGATTAAAAAGCTCCTTTACTTCCTGGTAGGTGAGTTTTTCGTAGTTGAGGCGGCCCGCCTGCGCGCCCGGAATGAGCACGTACCGGAACTGGTAGTTGCTGGTAGGTACCACGGGGCCGTTCATGGGCGTGGACCACAGCCGGATGGACCCCACCGAAGCCAGCGAATAGTCCACCAGCTCTTCGGTAAACTGCGCCACGATGGACACCGGCAGCTGGCGGATCTGGTTATTTTCCGTGGGGTGCTTAAGGTACACCATCACCACGCCTTGGTCCATGATCTGCTGGGACAAGGGTGCCGCACTCATATCCAGGTAGAATTTTTCCTTTCCGTTGAGGGTCGTGCGGGTCCAGGTACCCAGGGTACTTGCCGCCCGCCAGCTCGAATAAATCACGTTGGCCGTGCCCGTGGCCCCTTGCGAGCCCGCAGGCCCCTGTGGGCCCGTTGGCCCCGGTGTACCCGCCGGGCCCGCTGGCCCCGCCGGACCTTCACAGGCGGCAATTCCTATGACTAAACTTGCTAATACCAGACAGCTTGCCAGTAGATTTCTTTTCTTCATTTGTTTCTTTCCGTTGTAGATATGTATAAAAACGCCCCGAATATCCTGATTTGACCAGACATAAGCAAAAAATGTTCCATTTTCGAGCGGGTACTTCGCTATCGTAATCCCGACAATATTCGGCCCCGCTTCTGTTAATTTCCCCGGAGGTAGTATCTTTGAATAACCGATTCCAACCAACCCGCTCATGCCTCAGCCTACCCAGAAGCTTTTCCTGCTCGACGCCATGGCGCTCATTTACCGCGCCCATTTTGCCTTCATGAAAACGCCCCGCATTACGTCGAGAGGGCTCAATACCAGCGCCGTGTTTGGCTTTACGAATACCCTGCTGGAGGTACTTCAAAAAGAAAAACCCACGCACATCGGCGTGGCCATGGACACGCCCAAGCCTACCTTCCGGCACGAGCAGTACGCGCCCTACAAAGCCCAGCGCGAAGCCCAGCCCGAGGACATCAGCCTGGCGATTCCGTACGTCAAGAAGCTGGTGAAGGCCATGAACATTCCGCTGTTGATGCTCGACGGCTACGAGGCCGACGACGTCATCGGGACCATCGCCAAGCAGGCGGCGCGCCAGGGTTTTGAAGTATTCATGATGACGCCCGATAAGGATTTTGGGCAGCTCGTGGAGGAGCACGTGTACATTTATAAACCCGCCTTCATGGGCAAAGGCGCCGAAAAGCTGGGGGTACCCGAAGTACTGGACCGCTGGCAAATCGAGCGGATCGAGCAGGTGGTGGACATGCTCGGCCTCATGGGCGACGCCGTGGATAACATTCCGGGTGTGCCGGGCATTGGCGAAAAAACCGCCCAGAAACTCATCGCCGAGTACGGCAGCATTGAAAACATGATCGCCCAGGCCGATCAGATCAAAGGTAAGGTGGGCGAAAAAATAAAGGAACACGCCGAGCAGGCTTTGCTCTGCAAGCACCTGGCGACCATCGACATCAACGTGCCGGTGACCTTCGATCCGGAGGATCTGTCGTGCTGCCCGCCCGCCCGCCAGGAGATCATCGACCTCTTCGAGGAGCTGGAGTTCCGGACGCTGCGCAACCGCGTGCTGGGCGACGAACCCGCGCGGGTACCTGCGGCCAAAAGTACCTCAGGTACTTCCCAGGGCCAGCTCGACCTGTTTGGCAGCGGTTCCGCCAAAACCGAAAGTACCTCCGCCGACGACGTAGCGGTGCTGGAAAGCGACTTTGTCCTTCCCCAAAAACGAACCCTGGCCACGACCTACCACCGCTACCAGGTGGTCGATACCCCCGAGCTCCGCCAGAGCCTGGCCTACTACCTGAGCCTACAGGAAGCCTTTGCCTTCGACACCGAAACCACCTCCGTCAACGCCCTGGAAGCCGAGCTGGTGGGGATGTCCTTTGCCTACCTGCCGGGCGAGGCCTTTTACGTGCCCGTCCCGGCCGACCGCGCCGAGGCGCAATCCATCGTGGACTCCTTCCGGGGGGTACTTGAGAGCGAAAGTATTGGCAAAATTGGCCAAAACCTGAAGTACGACCTGCTGGTACTTTGCAACTACGGCCTGGAAGTAAAGGGGCCGCTCTACGACACCATGCTGGCGCACTACCTCATCGAGCCCGAAAAGCGGCACGGCATGGACCTGCTGGCCAATACCTACCTGAATTACGATCCCGTGAGTATCGAAACCCTCATTGGCAAAAAAGGGCTTAAACAGGGCAACATGCGCGACGTAGCCGTGCCCGAAATAGCCGAATACGCCGCCGAGGACGCCGACATTACCCTGCAGCTGCACCAGGTTCTGCTGCCCGAACTGGCCAAAAACCAGGCCCAGAAGCTCTTTGAAGGCGTAGAAATGCCCCTGGTGAAGGTGCTGGTGTCGATGGAAAGTGCTGGCGTGAAGGTAGACATGGCCGCCCTGGCCGACATGTCCGTCACCCTGGAGAATGACGCCAAGCTTCTGGAAACCAACATATTCCAAATAGCGGGGCAGGAATTTAACCTCAACTCGCCCAAGCAGCTCGGCGAGGTACTTTTTGACAAAATGCAGCTGGTCAAGAATCCTAAAAAAACCAAAACCGGCCAGTATGCCACGGGTGAAGACATTCTTTCGGACCTGGAAAATGAGCACGAAATAGCGCGCAAGATCTTGGATTACCGCGAGTTACAAAAACTAAAATCGACCTACGTAGACGCGCTCCCCACGCTGATCAACCCGCGCACGGGCCGCATCCATACGTCGTTCAACCAGGCCGTTACGGCCACGGGAAGGCTGAGCTCCACGAACCCAAACTTGCAGAATATCCCCATCCGGACGGTCCGGGGTCGCGAGATCCGGAAGGCGTTCATTCCGCACAACGACGACTTCCAGATCCTCTCCGCCGACTACTCCCAGATCGAGCTGCGCATCATGGCGGCCTTCAGCGGCGACGACAGCATGATCGGGGCCTTCAACCAGGGCCGCGACATCCACGCCACCACCGCCAGCAAGGTATTTAAAGTACCCCTGGACGAAGTGACGTCAGAAATGCGCCGCCGCGCCAAGATGGTCAACTTCGGGATCATCTACGGCATCTCGTCCTTCGGGCTGGGCCAGCGCCTGGGCATTCCGCGCGGCGAGGCGTCGGAGATCATCCGGGCCTACTTTGAAGAATTTCCGGCCGTGAAAGCCTACATGGACCGGGTGATCCAGGAAGCGCGGGAGCGCGAGTACGTCGAGACCATCCTGGGCCGCCGCCGGTACCTGGCCGACATCAACTCCCGCAACCAGACCAACCGTGGCTTTGCCGAGCGCAACGCCATCAATGCGCCCATCCAGGGCTCGGCCGCCGACATGATCAAGCTCGCCATGATCAACATCCACGATTTTATCCAAAAAGAAAAACTCCGCTCCCGCATGATCCTGCAGGTACACGATGAGCTTGTGTTCGACGCGCACCGCGAAGAATTGGACTTTTTAAAGGAAAAGGTCGATGAGCTCATGCGCAACGCCATTCCGCTGGCGGTACACATGGAAACGGGCATCGGCGTCGGGGCCAACTGGCTCGAGGCGCACTGACGGGTGGGTGGAGGCGTTGGGTACTTACCGTTCAGCGTCTCCATTTTCCTTTCAAACAAAAGCCGGAAATAGCTGCAATAAGTCAACGGGCGTCTCGTTACCTTTGCAGCTATAGTTTAGCCATAAGCCATGAACATACACCTGCTTTACACGTTTTTATTCAGTATATCGCCCTTTGGTGAGGGCCGCGTAGGGATTCCCTACGGCATTCTGAACGATATAAATCCCGCGTTGGCGCTGTCGGTAGGTCTGGCGGCCAATCTGCTGGTGTACCCGCTGCTGATGCTGCTGATCAATACCTTCAACGCCCGGCTCTGGAAGTACCGTCCCTACAAAATCCAGTCGATCAAGCTGGTACGCCGGGCGCAGAAAGGGGCCGGAGCCAGCATTCAGAAATATGGTTTTTGGGGGTTGATGATTTTTGTCATGATCCCCCTGCCCTTCACCGGTGCCTACATGGGTACCATCGCTGCTTACATCTTCAAGATCCGGAAGCGGGAAGCCTTCCTGGCCATTAGCCTGGGCGTAATCGTGGCCTGCACCATCATTACCTTAAGTACCCATTTTGGCAAGATGGGCGTGCAGGCGCTCTAAGCGGAGAAAGGTACCTGGCGAAGTTTTGTACGGCCCCTTTGGTGCTTTTAAGGGCGCGATTGCCTTTCTTTGAAGGACGTTTTCAGCCAACTACCCCCGACGACGCAACGCATGTCCGGACTTTTTCACCTGCTGTTTCTCAGCGTTTGGGCACTGAGCCGGGTACTTCCGGCCCCAGGCCACGCTCACCAAGAGGTACCTGCGGCCGGTCCAAGTACCTCTGTCCGGGTACTGCTCACGCTCCAAGCTTTTGACAAAAGTACCCAGCGTACCCTGCCCGCTTCCTTTGAAGTAAGGGAACGGGCGTCGGGTCGTATCACCCGGCGTACCACTACCGCCGCCGAGCCCGAGTTTGTCCTGACCCTCACCCGCTCCGACTCCCTCGAGATCGTCACCACGGCCTTGGGGTACCTGCCCCTGCGCGAGATCATCGGCGTGGTGGCTGACGCCACCACCGACCGCTTTCATACCTACTGGGCTTTCCTGGACTCCACCACTACGCAGTCTGTTTCGCTGGTGGCCGTGGATGACTTTACGCGCAAGCCCATTCCGGCTACGTTTGTGGTGCACGGGCCGGGAGCCGACTCGCTGCGGCTGGCTACCACGGCGAAGGTACCTACGGCTGCACCCGTGACGCTCTCGCTCCGCCAACCTTATACCGTCGCGGCCCAGGCCAGCGGGTACCAGCCCACCAAGGGTACTTTTACGCTCGAAAAATTCAGCGCCGGTACCTTACCGCAGCTGGTGCTCATGAGTCCGCTCCACTACGAGGTCATGTTTCTGGTGCTGGACGCCAATAGCCAGCAGCGGCTGCCTCAGCCGGCCTTCAGCGTGGTTCACGCGGGTAGGGTTATGCCGGCGCGCCAGGTGAGCCAGGGCGTTTTTTTGGTTCGGCTTCCCGCCGACGAGCCCTACGAGATCCGGGCCTCGCTACCCGGCTATGACGATTTTGAGCAAACGCAACTTTTTAAGAAACCATCCCTGCCCGACGACCTGAAGAAATTCGTTTTGCTCAATCCGGCCGGGAAGGTACCGGCGCGTCCGGCCCCCACCGCCGCCGCTCCGGCGCAGGTACCCACCCAGGAAGTATTTAGCGGCCTGGCGGTGGGCGAGGTAGTTCGGCTCGACCGTGTGTATTTCAACCAGAGCAGCTACGAGCTGCGGCGCGAGTCGTTTCCCCAGCTCGACCAGCTCGCCCGTACCCTGAAGCAAAACCTTACGCTGAAAATAGAGCTGGCGGGCCATACCGACAACGTCGGCGACGCCCGGCTCAACCAGTCCCTTTCCGAAAACCGCGCGCGGGTCATTGCCAACTACCTCCGGAGCCAGGGCATCGCCAGCGAGCGCCTGCTGATCAAAGGCTACGGCTCCACCCGGCCCGTAGCCCCCAACGATTCCGAAGAAAACCGGGCGCAAAACCGCCGGGTGGAGTTTGTGGTGCTGAGCCGGTAGCATTTTCCTATTCTTTTTTGGTTTACAGCCAGTTACAAGTACCACTTATAGCTTTTCTGGCTAGCCGTCCCGCCTGTATTTGCGCTTAGGCAAATAAAAAATTTTCATTTAACTTTTATTATACAACCTACTCAATGTCAGTGATATACAATTCGTAAAAACAAAATATTTCAAAAAAACATAAAAATATTTCAGAAAGGATCATTATTTGTCACTTGAGGGTGTCTTTCTCGTTAAAAGGCCCCGTCATTTGATTGATTGAATCAAGGTCATCAGCCACCGCAATGAGGGTACTTTGGGTGCTCAACGCTTAGTGCGGCAAGTACTAATTTTTGTTGCACTAAGTATAAAGTTTCAACGGATAACATGTATGAAAAATCATCATTGCCTATGCTAAAATAGCTACTTCCCCATCTACTCTTCTACCCGTCTCAGGTACTTCTATTATTGCCTTCGTAAAGCCGCTTTGTTTCCCGGCTTCTGATTACCGCGCGCCTCTGTCGTTTCTTATTCTCAACTTTTTATTCATGAAAAAACATGTATTTCATTCCGCACAATCCGGCCGGATTGTGCGACTCATGGCCTTACAGCTACTTGTTTTACTGGGGGTTATGGTGGCTGCGCAGGCCTCAGGTACCTCGCCCAAGCGGGAAGTAAACGGTAAGGTGACCGACGAAAGCGGTCAGGGCCTGCCGGGCGTGAGCGTGGTACTGGAAGGTACCCAGCGCGGCACCACCACCAACTCCCAGGGCGACTACCAGCTGGACGTCCCGACGGACAACAGCACGCTGGTGTTTTCGTTTGTGGGCTACGAAACCCAGAAAGTGGTGATCGGTACCCGAAGCAGCCTGAATATTTCGCTGGTGATCGACACCAAGGCGCTGCAGGAAGTGGTGGTGATTGGCTACGGTACCCAGGAAAAAGTAAACCTGACCGGCGCCGTGGGCGTGGCCGATAGCAAGCGGCTCGAAAACCGCCCCATCGCTTCGGCGGGTGAGGGCTTGCAGGGCGTGATCCCGAACCTGAACGTCAACGTGCGCAACGGGGACCCGTCGGCGGCCATTACCTTCAACATCCGGGGCTACGAGTCCATCAACGGCGGGGCACCGCTGATCCTGGTGGATAACGTACCCATGGACTTGAACCGGATCAACCCCAATGACATCGAGAGCATCAGCGTGCTTAAAGACGCCTCGGCGGCGGCCGTGTACGGTGCCCGGGCGGCCTTTGGGGTAGTGCTGGTGACGACCAAGAGCGGATCGAGCGGAAAGGTGAGCGTATCGCTGAACTCGCAGGTATCCATGGCCAAGCCCATCTTCAACATGGACGTGGTGACAGACCCCTACGAGTTTGTGACGGCCCGTAACATTGCCAACATGCGCACCAGCGGGGTACCTTCCTACGACGCTGACATGGTAGCCGGTACCAAGGCCTACTCCGAAAACCCGGCCACGGCTCCGCAGTGGGGCGTGGTCAACGGAGCGTTGCGGTACTATGGCTTCAACAACTACCAGAAAGACATCATGACCAACTACGCACCTACGCACCAGCACGACCTCTCCATTTCGGGAGGCTCGGACAAGTCGAGGTACTTTGTGTCGTTGGGGCATTTTAGCAAAGACGGGTACCTACGCTACAACAACGAGAAATTTAAGCGGTACAACATCCTGATGAAGGCCGATTTTAAGGTGAACGACTGGTTGAGTCTGGACGAAAAAGTGATTTTTAATTCGCAGAATAGCGACAAGCCCCACTTCTACAACTGGGACGTAAACATCAACTCCCTGGCCCGGGTGAACCCGATCATGCCCATCCAGTTTCCGGACCTCGACCACTACATCACGCCCGGCGATCGGGACAAGTACGCACCCTACATCGGGAAGTACTTTGGAGGTACTAACTTCTTCCCCTACCTGCTGGACGGCGGCCGGACTACCTTCACCAACAACGATATCTGGTTTACACAGGGTGTGACGCTCACGCCGGTTCGGGGCCTGAAGATCCGCTCTGACTTCTCCTACAACCTCTTCCACCGCAACTACCAGGACGTCCAGAGCAAGGTGGACATCGTGGATGCCAACCTACTGGCTGCTAACCTGATCAGTAACGGATTTAGCGGTGACGACTGGATCAGGAACGAAAACAATTACAACCAGTACTACGTTTTTAACGCCTACGCCGAGTACACCTTTCACCAGTTCCGAAACCACAACCTGACGGCCATGGTGGGTTTCAACCAGGAGCGAGGCCTCAATAGGTACGTCGGGGCGCAGGCCCGGGCGCTCATCACGCCCCTCGTTACGGACATCAATGCCACCACGGGCGTGCAGCAAACGTTTGGGGGCAAGTCGCACA
Organism: Rhabdobacter roseus; assembly: GCF_014202275.1. Taxonomy (GTDB): domain Bacteria; phylum Bacteroidota; class Bacteroidia; order Cytophagales; family Spirosomataceae; genus Rhabdobacter; species Rhabdobacter roseus. The sequence continues at coordinate 147,033 of NZ_JACHGF010000009.1, forward strand.
CGGCGCTGCGTGGGGCCTTTTACCGCCTGAATTATAACTACAAAGAAAAGTACCTGATTGAATTCAACGGTCGCTACGACGGTACTTCGCGTTTTCCTCAGGATAGTCGGTTCGGGTTCTTCCCGTCGGTGTCGGCCGGGTGGAGGATCAACAACGAAAACTTCATGACCAGTACCAACGCCTGGCTGGACAACCTGAAGATTCGGGCTTCGTACGGTACCTTGGGGAATCAAATCCTGCTGGATAATAACCGTAACCCCATTTTCTATCCCTACATTGCTTCCATGGGTACCGGCCAGTCGCCGTACATGTTTGGGTCGGGTATGATTCCCTTTGTATCGGCGGCGGGCCTCGTGAGCCCCACCCTTACCTGGGAAACGGTGATTTCTCAGAACATCGGCCTGGACGTAACCATGCTCAAAGGCCGCCTGGACCTGTCGTTTGACGCCTACACCCGCGACACCAAAGACATGCTGATGGACGTGACGTACCCGGTGATTCTGGGCACCACCGCTCCCAAAGAAAACGCCGCCGACCTGCGTACCAAAGGCTGGGAGCTGGCCCTGACCTGGCGCGACAAGATCAAGCGGGACTGGAGCTACGACGTTACGCTGGCGCTGTCGGACTGGACGGCCACGATCACGAAGTTTAACAACCCGACGGGCGCTATCAACAACACCTTCTACGAAGGGCAGAAGATCGGGGAGATCTGGGGATTTGAAACGGTGGGGATTTTCCAAACCGCCGATGACGTAGCCAACGCCCCCAGGCAAAACAACATTGGAGCCAACTGGCGCCCCGGCGACATCCAATACAAAGACCTTAACGGCGACGGAATCATTAGCCTGGGCAATAACACCCTCAGCAACCCCGGCGACCGGAAAATCATCGGCAACACCACCCCCAAGCTCAGCTTCGGGATCAACACCGGCGTGAGCTACAAGAATTTCCGGCTTACGGCATTCTTCCAGGGTATCTGGCGAAAAGACCACTGGCCAACTTCCGACAACTGGACGTGGTTCTTCCCCTTCAACGCCGGGCACGTGGAGAAATACTACATCCGGGATTCGTGGAGCGAAGACAACCGCGATGCCTACTTTGCCGCCCCGCACATTTCGACCAACGACAAGAAAAACATCCAGGTACAATCGCGCTTCCTGCAAAACGCCGGGTACATCCGCGCCAAGAACATCATGTTCAGCTACGATCTTCCCCAAAGTCTGACCAAAAAAGTAGGCTTAGGACGCGCCCAACTCTACACGACCGGCATGAACCTCTGGGAATTTACCAAGATGCGGAAGCCCCTCGATCCGGAGACCATCCAGTCGGCGGCCATCGAGTACCCCATGCAGCGCATCCTGAGTGTAGGAGCCAATATATCCTTCTAAGTACCTTATAAACAGAGATCTTAAGATGAAAAATAAACTAAGAAAATACGGGTTGCTCTTGTTTGCCATGTTTGTCCTCAATGGCTGCAATGACGATTTTCTGGAACGCTATCCGCTGGATAGAATTACCAACGATACCTTCTGGAACACCGAGAATGACCTCCGCGTGTACAACAACAGCCTCTACGACCTGGCCCGCAACGACGACAACGTGCCCATTCTGCACGGGCACTACCAGGGCTTTGAAAGCCACTGGGGTAGCATGTGGTTTCTGGACGAGCTCGCCGACAACATGGCTCCCAAGCACGCGCGGCACACGTTTTTTCAGCAGGTACGCTCGGGCAAGTACAACGTACCGGCCAACGCCGATTGGTTTGGCTACAAGGGCTGGAACTTCGTGCGGGCCATCAACGTGGGCCTGGCCAACTACAACAAAGCCAACGTAGCCCAGAACATCAAAGACCGCTACATCGGGGAAGCCCGGCTGTTCCGGGGCTGGTTCTACGCCGAGAAGGTAAGCAAGTACGGCGATGTACCCTGGGTAGACCGCGAATTGAACGTGGATTCCGAAGAGCTCTTTGCACCGCGTACCGCCCGGGAAGTAGCCATGAAAAACGTACTGGACGACCTGAACTTCGCCAGCGAAAAACTACCCGATAGCTGGAACGACGGCAACGCGCCGGGCCGCCTCAACCGCTGGTGTGCGCTGCTGGTGAAGTCAAGGGTATGCCTGATCGAAGGTACCTGGCGCAAGTACCACGGCGGCACCGACGCCAACCTGTGGCTGGAAGAAGCCGCCAAAGCCGCCAAGGAACTCATGGACAAAGGCCCCTACTCCCTGCACCGCACCGGCGACGTCAACAACGACTACAACTCCTACCACCGCATCCTTAACCTGGCCGGCAACAAGGAAGTGATGTACTGGCGCAAGTACCAGCTGGGCGTTTTTACCAACCACGTGCAGTCGTACTTTGAGTACGCGGGCGGCGCTACCAAAAGCCTGGTGGAAGACTACCTCTGCACCGACGGGCTGCCCATTTCGATTTCCCCACTTTACAAAGGAGACGGCAAGATTGAGGATGTATTTGAAAACCGTGACCCCCGGCTGCGGCAAACCGTGCTGCACCCCGCCGACGCCGCCAAGTACAAGTACCACCTCGGCGACGGCCGAGCCTACCCCCGCGTAACGGGCATGGCCGGTGGCTACATATCCGAAACGGGCTACCATATCATCAAGCACTACAACGCCGACGACATGATCGGGAAAGCCTTTGATACGGCCGAGTCGCCCGCCATTATCCTGCGCTTTGGCGAAGCCCTCCTCAACTACGCCGAGGCCAAAGCCGAGCTAGGTACCCTCACCCAGGCCGACCTCAACGTGAGTATCAACCTCCTGCGCGACCGCGTGGGCATGCCTCACCTGAACCTCTCGGCCGTGCCGGTAGATCCCCGCTACACCAGTGACGGCGTGTCGCCGCTCATCGTGGAGATCCGCCGGGAGCGCCGGATCGAGCTGTTTATGGAAGGCCAGCGGTACATTGACCTGCGCCGCTGGAAGCAAGGCAAAAAGCTGCTGATCCCCACCATGGGCATGCGCTGGGACGATGCCGCCAAGGCCCGCTACCCCGGTGCCGTGGTGCAGAGCAGCGTGGACCCTGTATCCGGCAAAACGTACATCGACGTGTACAAAGGTACCGACTGGGCCAACCCGGTGTTTAACGAAGCCAAAGATTACCTGTGGCCCATTCCGCTCAATGTTCTGGCCCAAAATCCGGCCATCAAGCAAAATCCGGGCTGGTAGGGTACTTGTAAATATCCGTATTTAAAATAAACCAACAGGGTACTTTGAGAAGCTAAACGCTTTCTCAATGTACCCTGCTTTTATTAGGCTTTCCTGACTATAAAAACAGTTTACTAACTTTATACGGAAAAATCCTGAATGCAGTATGTTCACCCACAAGTACCCTTTTTTACTTCAGGTACCTAGGTACGTATTGGTTTTACTTTTTAATTTTCTATGAAAAAAAGATTTTATTATTTGCTGCTTTTACTGCCAGCCGTGGCGCTCACCGCCTTCTTGGCCCGGCCGGTGGCCATGCCCCAAAAATCCCCTCCCAACATCGTCGTTTTCTTCGTCGACGACATGGGCTATGGCGACCTGAGCTGCTACGGGGCCAGCCAGTACCAAACGCCCCACCTGGACCGCATGGCCAGCGAGGGCATTCGGTTTACCAACTTCCTCTCGGCCCAGGCCGTGTGCAGCGCTTCCCGGGCGGCGCTGCTGACGGGCTGCTATCCCAACCGCATCGGGATCTGGGGGGCGCTCTTCCCCAACGCTACCCGCGCCCTCCACCCCAACGAAACGACCATCGCCGAACTTCTGAAAGGGAAAGGCTACAAGACGGGGATGTTTGGCAAATGGCACCTGGGCGACCAGCCAGGCTACCTGCCGCTGGCGCACGGCTTCGATGAATACGTGGGCCTACCCTACTCCAACGACATGTGGCCCGTCGACTACGACGGCCAGCCCGTGGCCGACTCCGACCGGCGGAAGACGGCCTTTCCCGCCCTGCCCCTGCTCAACGGCAACGATACCATCAAGATCATCAAGACCTTCGACGACCAGGCCGAACTCACCGGCCTCTACACCGAGAAGGCCATCCGCTTCATAAAAAAACACCGGAAAGAGCCCTTCTTCCTGTACATCCCGCACTCGATGCCCCACGTACCCATTGCGGCCTCGCCGCGCTTCAAGGGCAAAAGCCCGCAAGGTACCTACGGCGACGTAATCATGGAGATCGACTGGTCGGTGGGCGAGGTACTTAAGGCCCTTAAAGACAACGGCCTCGACGATAACACCCTGGTGATCTTTACCAGCGACAACGGCCCCTGGCTCAACTACGGCAACCACGCCGGCTCGGCCGGGGGCTTCCGTGAGGGCAAGGGCGTGAGTACCGAAGGCGGCCACCGGGTACCTTGTCTGGTGCGCTGGAAAGGCGTAGCACCCGCGGGTACCGTCTGCAACCGCCTCTCGTCCACCATCGACCTGCTCCCTACCTTCGCGGCTATCACCGGGGCCCCACTACCCGCCCATAAGATCGACGGCATCAATATCCTGCCGCTCCTCAAAGGCGACGCGCAGGCCGTACCGCGCCAGACGTTTCTGTACTACTACCGCAAAAACAACCTCGAGGCCGTTCGGCGCGACAACTGGAAGCTGGTACTTCCGCACCAAGGGCGTAGCTACGAGGGCCAGGTACCCGGCAACGACGGCTATCCCGGCAAAGCCCCTGAAAACCACCCCTACCCGCTGGCGCTCTACGACCTCCGCCGCGACCCCAGCGAGCGCTACGACGTGCAGGCGCTATACCCCGACATCGTGGCCGACCTTCAGAAACTGGCCGAAGCCGCCCGCGAGGATCTGGGCGATGACCTCACCAACCGAACCGGTAAAAACGTGCGCGAAAGCGCCCTGTTAGCGCCGGAGTAGGCCCGCCTGCTTCCAAGGTACCTTCTTCAAGTACCTACCTTCACTGGGTAGGTACTTTTTTATTTTCTATTTATTCCAAAAATAGTCAAAACGGAGTAAGGGGAAAATTTCTGGGAGTTGTCTTGTAAGTAGTACGATTGAATTGTTCAATGAATAAATAGGTCAATTTCAGGCTATGCAAGTACCCCTACCCGCAGATTCTCCCCACGAAAGGCCTGCTTCGGACCGGCATCCACTCAACCCCAGGGTATCGGCGGCCGAGCCTATGGAGAAGAAGGTACCCGTTCATGACTCGGAGCTATTCATTCGAAAGGCGTTTGAAGAAAATCCCCGGCAGGGCTGCGAGCTACTTTTCCGGCGGTATCACAAGGTCTTGTGCAGCCACGCCGTGCGCTTCGTATATTCCAGAGAAATCGCCGAGGACCTGGTCAGTGATGTATTCTGTCGGCTCTGGAAAACCAAGGCCTACGAAGGCATTACGTCTTCCTACCGGTTCTACTTGTTCCGTTGCGTCCGCAACGAGGCCTACAACTACCTGCGGCTGGAATTCCGAAAAACCGAGAGCATGGAAGTAGCCGAGCTGCAGGAGTCGTCGCGCAGCCAGCGGCCCGACCACATCACCCAGTTTGAAGAGGTATTTGCGCAGGTGGAGGTACTTATTGAGTCGCTGCCTCCGCAGTGCCGTAAGATTTTTCTGATGAACCGGTTTGAGGGGAAAAAGTACCAGGAAATTGCCGACGAAACAGGTACCTCCATCAAGACGGTAGAGGTACATATCGGCAAGGCGCTGGCGATCCTGCGTAAAGGGTTGAAAGACCACTGGATCTGGGGCATGGCTCCCTTGCTGACGCTTTTCTATCTACTACCCAAGGTACTTTTTGCTTAAAAGGAATTTTCTTATCTGTACACTAAGGGGGTTTTCCAAAACTTGTGTCTTAGTTAATAACCAGCCTTGATCTTTCGCATGAAAACAGATATATCCAAAGCCTTGATATTCGACCACTTTGCCCGCAAAACCTCCCCGCTGCAACGGAAGCGGATCGAGGAGTGGCTTCAGCTGGAAAGCAACGAGGAGCAGTACTACGCCTGGCTGGAAGAGTGGGAACACGCCCACCTTCAGTACGTGGCTCCCACCGAGGTAGCGCTGGAAAGCTATGCTACCTTTTTGGAAGCCAATCCGTTGCCGCTCCGCACACCAGAGGAGGCTCCGCTGGGGGAGCAAAGCAGAAACCCGGCCCGAATCGGGGGAATGCAGTGGCTGGTGGCGGCCTCCATCCTGCTGGTACTTGGCCTGGGCGGGTGGATCTCGCGGGATACCATCCGGTACAAAACCTACCAAACCGCCTACGGCGAAATCCAGCGCTTCCAACTGGCCGACGGCAGTACCGTGAAGCTCAACACCAACTCATCGCTGCGGGTACCTCGCTGGGGCTTCGGCGACAAAACCCGGGAGGTGTTCCTGACGGGCGAGGCTAACTTCTCCGTCACCCACACGCCCACCAACCAGCGTTTTATTGTCAAAACGCCCAAGGGATTCGACGTAGTGGTGCTGGGTACGGAGTTTACGATGTACGCCCGCAAACATAACTCCAAGGTGGTGCTGAACAAAGGCAAGGTGCAGGTACGCTACCAGGAAGAAAACACGCAGAAAGAAGTCACCATGAAGCCCGGCGACCTGGTGACCTTCGACCGGCAAAACAACGTGCAGCTCCGCACTACACAGCAGGCCCCTAGCTACGCGGCCTGGGAGGAGCAACGCTTTGTGTTTGAAGAAACCTCGCTGGAAGAAGTAGCCTACCTCTTGCAGGAAAACTACGGCCTCCGGGTGGAAATCAAGGGTCAGAACCTCTCCGAGCGGGTCCTGATGGGCTCCTTCCGCGCCAGAAATCTCGATGAACTATTACTAACCATCTCCGAGCTACTGGATATCAGCGTGGTCCGGCAGGAGAATCGTGTTCAAATGGCTGATAAATAATTTCATTTTCTAAAAACCCTTATTGTATGTTTAAACCATTACACAAAGCCCCGCTGCTGGGGTTCATGCTACTGCTTTTGCTTTTGGGAAAGCAACCCGGCTACGCCCAGACCATCGTGATGGCCCGAGCCCTCCCCCAGGAGCAACCCGTCACGAGCAAACCGGCGGCCCTGCAACTCAAGGATGTGCTCAACCAGCTCAAAACCCAATACCAGGTGGATATCCTGTTTGAGCTTAAAACCGTAGAAGGCCTGACGGTACCTTCGACCACCGTGAGCAAAAACCTAAACCTGGAAAGGAATCTGGAAAAAGTATTGACGCCTTTTGGGCTGCGCTACAAAAAAGTAAACAGTAGCTCGTACATGGTATTGGGAGAAAAAAAGGCAAAAAAAACCGCCGAAGCCGACCTTTCACCCGGTAGAAGTACCTCCAAAACGGATCGTAGTCCGACGGGGTACCTTGAGCAATCAGAAATTGGGGAAGTCTCTCCTCCTGGCTCTACCTCTATCTCTACTCGCACAGCCGACCGTACCCTGCGAGGAAAAGTAACCGACGAAACCGGCGCGGGCCTGCCCGGCGTGAGCGTAGTCCAGAAAGGGACCCAGCGCGGCACCACCACCGACGCCGAAGGCGACTTCCAGCTCACGGTCCCGGACGGGGCGGCGGTCCTGGTCTTCTCGTTTGTGGGGTACCTCTCGCAGGAAATAGAAGTACTTAACCAAACGACCCTAACGGTTTCCCTAAAAGGCGACACCAAATCGCTTGAGGAAGTGGTAGTGGTGGGGTACGGGACAGCAAGGAAGAAAGATCTGACCGGGGCCGTTGCGAGTGTCAACATCGAAGACACCAGGCTCCAACCGAATACGAATGCTACCCAAATGCTAAGGGGGACAACCGCAGGGGTACAGGTGACCGACAACGGAAGGCCAGGCCAGAATGGGTCCATTAATATCAGGGGAATTAATTCAATATCTGCCAGTAATTCTCCCCTGATCGTGTTGGATGGGATCATCTACGCGGGAGGTAGTTTAGCGGATATCAACCCCAATGACATTGAGTCCATCGATGTATTAAAAGACGCCAGTTCAACGGCCATCTATGGCTCCCTGGCGGCCAACGGCGTGATCGAAATCACAACCAAAAAGGGGAAGTTGGGCAAGCCGAAATTTGCGCTCAATACCTACATGGGCTTTTCGGACTATGCCTTTTTACCCGACTTACTGACTCCCGAGCAGTACCTGGCCGCCCGGAAAGACGCCGAAATAGCGGATGGTGGGCCCGTTCCGTTTTGGCCCAGTGAACTGGCAAATATTGCTGCTAATCGTACGATAAACCCGTTTGAGGAAATCAGGCAGAGCGCGCCGATGTCCAATTATGAACTGAGTGTGGCAGGCAAAACCGATCGTCTGAATTACTTTTTCTCCGGAGCCTACACCACTGCGAAATCACCCGTACGTGGGGATAACTTCGGCCGGATATCCAGTCGGCTGAATCTTAGCGTACAGGCAACGGATTGGTTGAAACTGGGCGTCAACAGTGGTTTTTCATCAAGGGATGATTCGGGTAATCGGGTCGATCTGGGAGCTGTAACGCAATTGAGTCCCTTCGCTCAGTTGTACCTGGAAGATGGGGTGTCGCCCAAGCCGCTCCCCATGGATATCGGAGGAGTGCCCAGTCCGATCATGTCCAATGTATTGAACAAAAGGCACTCGATTACGAATGTTCTTTTCACCAATATATTTGCCGAGATGGTCATCTGGAAAGGACTCTCATACAAGATTAATGGCGGATATACCCGGACGGATTCCAAGCTCTTTCAGTACGCGCCTGCCTACAAGCCGGTGAACCGACTGGGTTCCGGCTCGAAAAGGCACGGGGAAAATCAGAATTTCACCCTGGAAAACATCGTCAAGTACCAACAGAATATCGGACAGGATCATCGCCTGGACCTGACGATGCTCTACGGTTTGTATGACTTTAAGAATCAGTTTTCACAACTTTCCAGTCAGAACATTTTCAACGATGCCCTGGGATACAATGCGCTGGAGATTGGAGACAACTTTAATATTGATGCAGGTGCCGCTGAAAATAAGCAAATCTCAAGCATGGCGAGGCTGGGGTATACTTTAAAGGGAAAGTATTTTGTGACCCTGAGCATACGCCGCGATGGATATTCGGCCTTCGGAGCCGGGAATAAGTTTGGCGTGTTTCCCGCGGCGGCATTGAGCTGGAACATGAGTGACGAGGATTTCTTTAAGGAGATCCGACAGATTAACTTCATGAAACTGCGGGCTTCCTGGGGTAGGAATGGAAACCGGGGCGTAGAAGAGTATTCCTCTTTAAGCCAGGTTACTCAGGGGAACTACGTTTTCGGCGACGGAAGTCCGACCTCGGTTGGGCTAAGCCCAAGCACACTGGCCAACCCGAACCTGGGCTGGGAGACCACCGAAAGCTTTAATATTGGTACCGATATAGAGGCGTTTTCCAGTCGCATCGGAGCATCGATCAACTTCTACCAGAGCAATACCTTTGATCTTCTGCTGCAACAGATCATTCCCAATACCAATGGTTTTGAAAGATTCCTACGCAACATTGGTGAAACGAAAAACCATGGTCTTGAGATAGATCTGAAAACGGTAAATATCCGTAGAGGTGATTTCGAATGGAATACCAGGGTTGCGTTTTCATTCAATCGAAACAAAATTGTGAAGCTTACCGGCAGGGATTTGAATAATGACGGGATAGAAGATGACGATATCGCCAGCCGATGGTTCATTGGGCATCCTTTGGGATCCAATTTTGATTATGTTTTCGACGGAATATTTCAGGAAGGAGATGACCTGAGCCTGATACCCGGAGCGCAACCTGGTGACATCAAATTCAAAGACATAAGCGGCCCCGATGGCGTACCCGATGGCAAAATATCTCCGGACGACCGGACGGTTGTCAGCAATGACCAAGCAAATTTCAATATGGGGATTACCAACATACTCACCTTCAAAGGATTCAGCTTAACGATTGCCCTGAACTCGAGACAGGGTGGATATAGCCCCGTTTCGATGCTGAATCCAGGTAGTAATTTTTACGATCAGATGAACTTTTTGGATGTTCCCTACTGGACGCCTGAAAATCCGATCAATGACTACGCCCGGATTAATTACCGGAATCCCCTCGGTTACGGATTTTATCAAAGCAGAAGTTTCGTGCGACTTCAGGATGTATCCTTTGCTTACAGCATCCCCGAGACTATTACAAGAAGAGCACGGTTGGGTAGCGTACAGATCTATGTGAGTGGTAAAAACCTGGCCACCTGGACCAAATGGATGGGCTGGGATCCTGAGTTTGGAGAGGGGGGAAGGTCGCCGAGAACCAATGGACCCTTGCTCAAAACCTACGTGGCCGGTCTCAATATTTCATTCTAATACTTCAAAAAAAATGAAAAACATATTCAACCGTAGTTTATTGATACTTTCCCTTTTATTCATTGGGTCGGCATGTAGTGAGTCGTACCTTGATGAAGTGCCTCTGGATCGGTTTAGTCCGGAAAACCTGCTGACCAGTGCGGCCGGTTACGATGCCGTGGTCGTTTCCCTGTATGAGGGAGCCCGTCGGGAACACATCATCGCCTCCAACAATTTCGAATACATGACCGTGGGCACCGACCAGACCCAGTGGGGAAGGAACGATGCCCGTGGTAACAAGGATTATCGTCTGCTCAATTCCAGCCTGGACGCGACCATCATTTACTGGGACTGGGCGTTTAAAGAAATGATCGTAAAAGCCAACCTGATTCTCGAAAATATCGATAGTCCTGCGCTGGAGATCTCAGAGGCGGAAAGGAATAATATCAAGGGACAGGCTTTATTTTTCAGAGGGTATACCTATAATTTTTTAGCCAATATTTATGGCGGCGTACCGCTGGTAAAGGAGCGGATCACGGTACCTAAGTTTGATTTTGTGCGTGATAGCCGGGCCGACGTGCTGGCCTTCGCCGCGGGGGATCTGGAGATGGCGAGCCAACTGTTGCCAACCCAGGTACCCGATGGCAGAATTCCCAGGGCTGCGGCTTTTCATTTATTGAGCGAGGTTTACATTTCGCTTGGTATGGAGAAGAAAGACCCCAGCTTTTATGACAAATCCATTGCCGCCGCCACGAAGGTGATCAGCAAGGAAGCGGGTGACTACCAGATCATGACTGCACGCTTTGGACCGGCAGCTTCAAGACCCGGCGATGTATTTTCTGATATTTTTGCCGAAGGGCAGATCAACTGGTCACAGGGAAATAAGGAAGTAATGTGGGCGTGGCAGTTCGAAAACTTTACCATCGGCGGTAGCTTTTCGGCCTCATCGGCCAACAATAGCATCCGGTACTGGGGTCCTGAGTATGACCGGACCCAGTCTCCCAATGGTAGGCTTAACCTGCCTTCGGATAGCTTGGGAAGAGGGATCGGGGTAAATTCACCCACCAACTACCTGAAATATGATATTTGGAAGATTGATCCAAACGATATGCGCAACTCTCAATACAACATTCAACGGGTATTTTATTATAACAACCCGGCTGATCCGGAATATTTTAGGAAGCCCATTATAGCCAGAAAAGCCGCTAATGGTAAACTGTATACGGTTAGAAATGACGGAACCCTCACCAATTTTGAACTGGACACGCTGCGCATGTACTATCCGTATTACAGAAAAGTCGAAGGTACTCCAGTCGGCAATAATGTTCTAAGCGGAAACAGTGTTAAAGATTTCAGCCGGATGCGCGTGGCCGAAACCTATTTGTATCGCGCCGAAGCCTATTTAAGAAAAGGAGATCTGGCCAAAGCGGCCGATGACATCAACGTAGTGAGAAGCCGGGCCAAGGCGAAATTAATTACGAGTGCAGAGGTTACGGAGGACTTTATACTCGACGAGCGTTCGAGAGAGCTGGTTGTAGAAGAGCCCCGGTTAAGAACGCTCATCCGGATGGGAAGACTTGTGGATCGGGTAAAGAAATATAACTCGTTGCCTTCTGTACCCAACGGACCTTCTTCGGGCGGTACGATCCAGGATTTCAACAGATTCTGGCCGATACCTCAAAAAGTCATAGACGCCAACACGGGGGCGAAATTCGAGCAGAATCCTGGCTATTTATAAAAGGAACAATCTTCAATCGATTGCTTTCTGCCAAGGGTAGTTTGAGCACGCAAAGTCATTTTAATTAGTAAGTAGTTACTCTATCCAACATTCCCATGAACCGAAGAGAATTCCTAAACCTCAGTATACCCGCCACCGGAGCCGTGTTGGCCGCCTCGGGCTTCATCAGCCCGCAGGCACTGCGCGACATCAACCGGCAGTTTTCGGGCCCAAGTACTTTCGACACCTACGACCTCATCATCAACGGCGCGGGCCTGGCGGGGTACTTTGCGGCCCTCGAGGGCGTGCGCCAGGGCAAAAAGGTACTTATCGTTGATAAACGCACCAGCCCCGGCTACGACCTGGCCGGTAAAGGAAAACTGTGGTTGGGCCTCGGAAAGCAGGGCGAAGGCGTGGCCAAACTACCCGCCGGACTGGCGGAGGTACTTCTACCCGCCGAGGAAAAAACCGAGCTGCAAAACGCCAGAGGCAGCGGCTACGGGGCCAGCCAGTTTGGTGACGAGGTACTTCTCTTTTCGGGTAGTGTGCGCAAAGGATTGCTCCGCAACCTACTTACCAACCAAGTAGATGTGCTGCTCATGACGGATGTCTGCGGACTCCTTACCGACAGCGACAGCGTGCAGGGCGTACTGGTGGCTTGTAAGCACGGCTTGTACAGCATCAAGGGCCGCAGCTTCATCGACGCCTCCGATAACCTGCTGTTTAGTCGGCAGCTCCTGGGCGCGCCCTACCAGATCGCGCGGGCGGGGTTTGTACTGGAAGTCATGAAGGCCGACAACCCGCAGCAGCGGGAGGTAAAGGTGGGCCAGGACTTCGGGCTGCACCAGAACCGCCTCTTGTTCCATCCGGGCAAGCGCTCGGCTGACCAGCTGTTCATGGAGTTTGAATTCCCGGTTCCGTCTCAGAATCTGGACGAGATCGAGCACCAAGCCAAACTGATTTCGGCCCGGCTGGGTCGGGAGCTCAAAAAGGTGGATCGTAGCCTGGCCAAAGCCCAGATCAACCAGTTTGCGCTGGAAACGTCGCTGTACTTGGCCGACGAATCTTTGCCCCAAACGAAGCTGAAAGGACATTACCTACTGCCCGGCGTTACAAGTACCCTTACGCCCGACGCCCTCCAACAACTGGAAGCAGCGGCCAAGGCACTGGTGGGTAAGCTCCAATACACCAAAAGTACCAAGCCCAAAACCTTACTCACCATCGGTGCCAGCATCCCGGTCAGTAGTCTGAAGCTTTCGGGCCTCGACGAGCCGGGACTCACGGTTCCGCTCCAGCGGGTACTTTTCGACTTTGAGAAGCTAGTTAAGGCCAAGGAGCAATGCCAGGTACTGGTGGCCGGTGGCGGTACGGCCGGGGCCATGGCGGCCCTGGGCGCGGCCGAAAAAGGAGCCAATACCATCGTGGTGGATTATTTCAATAACCTGGGCGGCACCAAAACCATGGGCGGCGTGATGGGCTACTACCACGGCGTGAAGGACAACCTGTTTTTCAAAAAGCACAACGACGAGGCCGAACGCGTGGCGTTTGAAGCCAACATGAACAAGAAGATCGGCCGGAAGCTCTACCACCTCCAGAGCTTGCGCGAGGCGGGCGGGCAGTTTCGGGCGGGGGCCATTCTGTGCGGCGCGCTCGTGGATGGCAACCGCGTCAACGGCGTGCTGATCTGTCGCCACGGGCAGCTGGAGCTCATCCAGAGCCACGTGACCATCGATGCCACCGGCGACGGCGACGTGGCGGCCTTTGCCGGGGCGGAGTACAGCATCGGAAGTACCCGCCTGGGCGACACCCAGAACTACAGCCAGTGGGACGTGGGTGCGCCGGGCAAACTACCCTCCGCCACCAACCGCGACTACGACATCATCGACATCACCAAGATCACCGAGCTGCAGCGGGGCCTGTTCCTCTCGCACTACGAAGCCCACCACTACGACTTCCACCCGTTCCTGACCGTGCGGGAGTCGCGGCGGGTGGAAGGGATGCACGTGCTGGACCTGATCGACTGCGCCGAAGGTACCCACTTCACCGATGTGATTGCCCTGGCCAGCAGCGACTTCGACCCGCACAACATCGGTAGTTCGGAGTATACCAAGTGTGGCTTTCTGTTGCCCCACTCCAACGACATCACCGTGGAGGTACCTTACCGCTGCCTGGTACCCAAGCGCCTCGACGGCCTGCTGCTCTCCGGCCGCGGCTACAGCCAAACCCACAACGCCCTGCAGTTTACGCGCATGACCGCCGACCTGATCGTGCTGGGGTACCTGACCGGCCAGATCGCCGCCGACCTGGCCTGGACCAAAACCGAACCCCGCCGGTACGACTTATCTCGCCTGCAAAAAGAATGGGTGGCGCAGGGGTACTTGCCCGCCAGCTACGCCAACAAGAAGGCGGGTGATCTGCGCAGTGACGCTACCGAAATCCGGCGTCGGGTGAACCAGCTGGCCCAGGGTGCGCAAGAGTACCTCTACGAGTGCAGCCGCATTCCGAAAGAAAAAGCCCTGCCGGTATTGACCGAGGTATTTGAAAAAACCACCCAACCCGTTGGGAAGCTGCTGCTGGCTAAATCCCTGGCCTGGTTTGGCGACGCGCGCGGCGTGACGCTCATCGAGGACGAGCTGCGCAAACTTTTTGCCGAAGAGCAAGCCGAAGGCTACCCCGGTGGCTACATCGACGACTACGACTCGATCCGGGGCCGGGAGAAAAACCAGCTGGAGGGCCATTTCTGGCGCATCAACCAGAACATCGCGCTGCTGGCCATGGCGGGTAGCGCCCAGCCCAACGCTACCATCCGGCACATCATCGAGCATACGGCCTCGGGCGGCGGGTTTGTCGAGCGCACCAACGACTACTACAACGGCCGCATCGACCTCAAGTTTGTACCCTTCTACAACCGCATCCTCAACCTTTGCTTCTACGCCGAGCGGGTACCTGATGCCGCTTTTATCCCGGCCTTTGAAAAGCTCCTGACCGACCAAAACATCCAAGGCTACCGCACCCAGGACTACGACCAGGTACGCTGGCGGGTCTACGGGGCCAATCTGGAGCTGGCTCTGGCGGCGGCTATGGCGCGCTGCGGCTCCAAAACGGGCTACGCCATGCTGGCCGACTACCTCAACGATATTCATTATACGTTCAAACAGTTTGCTTCGGCCGAGCTACGTACCCTGACCCAGGCCAACCACGGCTACGACGCCGAGGCCTGGAAAAAGCACGTGGCCAAACTACCCTACCCGCGTCCGGCCCAGAAGCTCGTCAAGGCGGTGGAGGTTTAATTTTATAGAATAAAGAAAGTACCCTAAGCGGGTTTGCACCATGTACTCCCATTTTCTGCGGCTATTGATCGGGCTTGTCAGTACGCTTCTTTTGCGTACTGACCCCGTTTTTTTTCGGAGTAATGCCCTGCAAAACCTCTCGCTCACGCCGCTGCCCGGCGAGTACTTCATCCGGGACGACGAAAACGAGCAGGTACCCGTGGTAGCCCTCAAAGACGCTCAGGGAATACTGTACTGGTACCGGCGCGTCGACACCGAGGTATGCCTCACCGGCGAGTGCAAGCGCGTGGACGTGGGCCTATACTGGTACTGCACCGGCGATTTCCTGGGCCTGGAAGTCTACCGCGAACACCTCACCAAAACCGACCACAGCAACTTTGGCCCGCAAGACTACGACAAGCTCATCGCCGTGCTGAGCAACGACTGGTCCAGCCTGCGGGAGTACGCCCTGGCCGACCTTACCGACGAAAAACCCGCGGGCGTGGACGGCGTCTCGGGCGCGACCAAAAAGGAAATTGCGGCTGAGGCCGTCGTCGACGCCGTGTATACCACCCATACGCTCTGGCACCTGGTACACGTGGGCGAAAAGGAGCAGCTCGTGCCGCTCACCATCAAGTACCTCAACGAGTCGGACTTAGTGGATAAATTAATTCAAAGTAACCAAAAAAAGTACCGTTCTTTCTTACTGGATGCCAGCCGACAAAGTACCCTCCAGCCAACCCGCCCTCTCCAGGCGCTGATCCTGGAAGGCCTCACCATCCGCGACGACCCTTCCTACCGCCACGCGGCCCTGAAAGCCCTGGCCGCCACTGACCTCAGCGACGCCTGGTTGCAGGCGCAGCTCGCGCCGATTTACCAAGCGGCCGTGATTAACGAAAAAATAGAGATCCTTCCCGCCCTGAAAACCATTCAGCGCTTCGAGCCCGCGCTGTACAGCGCCCTGGCCCACGACCTCGACCCGCAACAGGAGTGGCTGGCCGTGAAGATCCTCCAGGTACTTCAGGCCGCGCCTACCCAGTCCGACCAGGTACTTCAGACGGCTCGTCAGCTACAAAAGAGCCAAAGTACCTTCGTCCGGAAGGCGGCGGATGATTTCTTCTCCGAACAAAAATAACCAGGGTACTTTTCCCATTCCGGCGTCTTCTCATCGGCCACTTTATGCGCCCAGCAGGTACTTTACCCAGGTACTTGCGGCTTTCCTTTGCGCCCACCCAAGTACCCTTCAAGTACCTGCCCAGCTCCTTACGGCGCACCGCGCCGATTTTTCATGAATTTTCTGAAAATAATTACAAAGACACTACGTAGGTGCTGCCTGAAAATTGTCTGGTGAATATAAGGGTTGAATAGTTTCAAGATCAAGTATTCCAAATCGAAGCAGGATGATAAGTACAAAGCCGTCGGATACTCCAGGTGCCCCCCTCCCGCCCCAGGTACTTCGGGCCCAAAAGCCCGGAACCGAGCCCCAGCAAGCCCAAAGTACCTCCGAAACGGACCCCGAATTTTTTATAAGAAAAACCTTTGAAGCCGACGCCCAAAAAGGCTGCGAGCTCCTCTTCCGGCTGTACTACCGGGCTATGTGTACCCACGCCGTGCGCTTTGTGTACTCGCGGGAAGTGGCCGAAGACCTGGTGAGCGACCTTTTCTATACGTTCTGGAATACGCAGGCCTACCTCGGCGTACATACTTCCTACCGCGCCTACCTCTTTCGCTCGGTCCGCAACCGAGCGTACAACTACCTCGCCAACGACTTAAAAAAGGCTGACCCTCTGGAGTTTGCGCACCAGCAGGAGGGCTCACTTACCGACTCGCCCGAGCAGATGATGGGCCTGGAAGAGCTCTACCACAAAATCGACGAGCTGGTGGCAACCCTGCCGCCGCAATGCCGAAAGGTTTTTTTGATGAATCGGTTTGAGGGCCGCAAGTGCAAGGACATCGCCCTGGAGCTACAGCTCTCCCCGCGCACGGTAGAGACCCACGTCCAGAAAGCGCTCAATGTGCTTAAACTGGGGCTTAAAGACCAATGGCTCTGGCTATTACTGATCCTTTTCTCTCTCTAAGTACCCCCGCCCGGTATACCGCTGTTTTGTCTAATCAAGAACAACCCCTTACCCGCATGGAACCAAGCGTCACCAAGCATATGCTTTTCAACCATTTCTCAGGCCAAAGTACCCCGATGCAAAAAAGGCTCATCGAAGAATGGCTACGGAATGAAACCAACCAGGAGCACTTTTACCAATGGCTGGTCGAGTGGGAGCAGCAGTACCCGCAGTACCTGCCCGAGCTGGATGAGCCGGTGGAGAAGTACGTGGAGTACATGCAGAGGGGGCAGTCCGGCACTTCCACCCCGGCCACCGAGCCGGAAGTGCCAGAGCTCCGGCGGAGCTGGTTACCCTGGTTAGTAGCGGCCTCCATCGTTGTTTTCGTGGGAATTTTTGGCTGGCATAACCAAGCCAAGCTCCTCTACCAAACCTACGAAACCGCCTACGGCGAAACCCGGAGCTTCCAGCTCACGGACGGCAGCCGGGTCACACTGAACGCCAACTCCTCGCTGCGCGTACCCCGTTTCGGCTTCGGCAAAAGTACCCGGGAGGTAGTGCTGGACGGCGAAGCGGAGTTCTCAGTAACTCATACAGCTGATAACCAAAAGTTTATTGTCAAAACCAACAAGCAGTTCGACGTGGTGGTGCTGGGTACGGAGTTTACGGTATTTGCCCGTCCGCGCGGAGCCAAGGTTGTTTTAAACAAAGGAAAAGTACAACTGCGCTACCAGGAAGGCCCCACCAGCAAGGAGGTGATGATGAAACCCGGCGACCTGGTGACGATCGACGAGCGTCACCAACTCAAACAGGAAGTGACCGAGCAGCCCCAAAAGCACTCGGCCTGGAAAGAGCACCGCTTCGAGTTTGACGACACCAGCCTGCAGGAATTCACCCAGGTACTTTACGAGAACTACGGCCTGCGCGTACGCATCGAAGACGAAACCCTGGCGCGCCGCACCCTGGTGGGTTCCTTCCGGGCCGACAACGCCCAGGAGCTGCTCACCATTGTGTCAGAATTATTCAACTTAAAGGTAGTACCCGACGGCGCTCCGGGCGGAGATTCCCTGCTTCTCAAAACCCATTCATCGCTTTAATTCCTAAACCTACTTTTTTTATTTCTCTATGAAAAAAACCTTACTTAAAACTTCGGTCCTGGTATTGTCGGGCTTGGGGCTGGCCCTGATGGCCCCGCCCTGCTGGTCGCAGACCTACGCCATGGTGCAGCGGCAGCAGGAAAAGGCCAAAGCTGCAACCGCCCCGCAGCAGCTCCGGGATGTGCTCAAGACCCTGAAAAACCGCTACGGCGTCGACATTCTTTTTGAGGGTGGCTCCGTGGAGCGCATCACCGTAGCCCCCGAGCAGCTGGATTTTAGCGAGAAGCTGGAAAAAAATCTGGACCGGGTACTTCAGGCCACGGGCTTGGAGTATAAAAAAGTAAAAAACGGTACCTACCTGATCGTTGAGAGCCAGCCAGCCAAGAAAATTTCCAGCATTGACACCCAACCGCTGAGCAACCGCCCGGCCGACGACTTTGCCCGGCAGGAAGCCGAAAAAAGCCACTCGCTGGGTAATTTGCTCCGGAGGGAGTCGCCGCAACCCGTGCTGGAACAAACCGTCAAGGGCCGGATCACGGATGAAGCCGGAGCAAGCCTGCCGGGTGTGAGCGTGGTGGTGAAAGGTACCCAGCGCGGCACCACCTCCAACGCCGATGGGGAGTTTGAGTTGAGCGTTCCCGGCTCGAGCTCGGTACTTGTGTTTAGTTTTGTGGGCTACCAAAGCAAAGAGATGACCGTGGGTAGCCAAACAACCCTGGCTATTTCGCTGCTCCCCAGCGACAACGCCCTGGAAGAGGTCGTGGTGGTAGGCTACGGCTCGGTGCGGAAAAGCGACCTCACCGGCTCGGTGGCGCAGCTCAAAATGGACGGCACCAACGAGCTACCCGTTACGTCCGTAGAGCAAATGCTGCAAGGACGGGTATCAGGCGTGCAGATCACGCAGAACACCGGCGCGCCCGGCGGGGGGATTTCCTTTCTGGTACGGGGTGCTAACTCCGTCACGGGCTCCAACGAGCCGTTGGTGGTGATTGACGGGTACCCCGTCGAAAGTGGCTCGACCCGGCCTAACCTGGGCAACCGGGACGGGTTTTCGGATACGCCCGGCAACAACGCCCTGGCCAACCTCAACCCCAACGACATCGAGTCGGTGGAGATCCTGAAGGACGCCTCGGCCACGGCCATTTACGGCTCACGCGGTGCCAACGGCGTGGTACTGATCACGACCAAGCGCGGCCAAGCCGGCAAGGAGCGCATTGAGTACAACTTCCGCTACGACCTGTCGCAGCTCCCCCGCAAGATCGGCGTCCTGAATACCGAAGACTACATGGCCTACTCCAACGAGGCCTACCTCAACAGCGGCCGCGACTCGGTCTTCAACTACCTGGCGCTGGCCAACAGCCGCGGCGATAACTTCAACTGGCAGGATGTCATTTACCGTACTTCCAAAACCCAGATGCACCAGGTGTCGGTGTCGGGCGGGGACGAGCGGCTGCGGTACATGATTGCGGCCAACTACCTGTCGCAGGAAGGCATTATCACCAATTCGGGCTTCAACCGCGGAACGGTCCGGGCCAACCTGGACCGCCAGGTCAACAAACGCCTAAAAGTAGGGCTCAACTTCAACGGGGCCATGAGCAAAACAACCTCCGTGCCGCAGTCGACCAGCAACGGAAATATCTCCGGCTCGGTGGTAGCAGGGGCGATTTTTAGCCGTCCGCTCGACAAGCCCTACACCGACGACGAAGAGCTGGACCTGGCGCTGATCGGCAACCCGGCTACGCTCATTACGCTCTCGGAAGACGACAACCGCGACCGCACCGTGCTGCTCAACCTGTACGCCGAATACGAAATCGCGGATGGGCTCAAATTCCGGCTCAACACGGGAGTCAACGACCGCCAGACCCTGCGCCAAACCTACTCCCCGCGGGGTACTTACTACGGTACTCAAAACGGTGGCCAGGCCTACCAGGGCGTGTCGGGCGCTTTTAATTACCTGACCGAGTACACCCTAAGCTACAACAAAGACATCACCGACCGCCACCGCGTCAACGCCGTGGGGGGCTTTACCTGGCAGGAGTGGACCGCTCGCGGGCTGGGGATCACGGTGCGGCAGTTCCCCAACGATAACCTCACCTACCACGACCTCCAGAGCGGCAACACCATCGAAAAACCCGCTACCAACACCCAGCAGTGGGCGCTGGCCTCGTGGCTGGGCCGGGTTAACTACAGCTTCGACAACAAGTACCTGGTCACCTTCACCGGCCGGACCGACGGCTCGACGCGCCTGGCTCCCGGTAGCAAGTGGAGCTTCTTCCCTTCTGTAGCGGTGGGCTGGAATATCCACAACGAAAACTTCATGAAGGGGCTGACCCAGATCTCGGAGTTCAAGATTCGGGCCAGCTACGGGATGTCCGGCAACCAATCCATTGGGGTAGGTTCTACCAACGCCCGTCTCAACACGGTTTCGGCCGTGGCCGATCAAAGCATCGTGGTAGGCTATACGCAGGCCAGCATGGCCAACAACAGCCTGGGCTGGGAGCGTACTGCCCAATCCAACCTCGGGGCCGACATCTCCCTTTTTGATCACCGCCTCCGGCTGGGTTTTGATTACTACAAAAAACGCACGACCGACCTGCTGCTGAACCTGCAGATCCCGCCTTCGACGGGCTTCACGACCTACGCCACCAACGTGGGTGAGATCGAAAACAAAGGTTTGGAGTTTGAGCTGGAGGGACGCATCTTCCGCGGTCTGTTCCGCTGGGACGCATCCGGTAATATTTCCTTCAACCGCAACAAGGTCATTCACCTGGGCGAACTACCCCGCATGACGGGCTCTACCTTTGGCGTTAATAACCTGTCGCAGCCGCTGCACATTGCCCTGCCCGGCTACCCCATCGGTTCCTACTTTGGCTACCGGATCATCGGCGTGTACCAAACCCAGGAGGAGATCACCGCGGGCCCTTCGGATCCGGCTCGTCCTACCCCCGGCGACTACAAGTACGCCGACCTGGGCGGCCCCAACGGGGTACCTGACGGACAGATTACGGCCGACGACCGCACCGTCATCGGGAATCCTTATCCCGACTACATCTTTGGGTTAACCAACAATTTCTCCTGGAAAAACCTGACGCTCTCGGTACTATTCCAGGGTAGTGTGGGGCAGGACATCATCAACCTCAACCGCCACCAGCTCGACGCCATGAATCGGGTATCGTCCAACAACGTGCGGCAGGAAGCCTGGGACAACCGCTGGACCGGCCCCGGCACCAGCAATACCTACGCCAAGCCCACCACCTTCGGGTACCCCTTCCAGGGCCGTTTCACCGATTTTATCGTGGAGGACGGCTCGTTCGTTCGGTTGAAAAACATCACCATTGGCTACAACATTCCGGTGCAGAAGCTCAAGTTCGTCCGCTCGTTCCGGGTGTTTGCCACGGGTACCAACCTGCTCACGTTCACCAACTACAAAGGCTACGACCCCGAGATCAGTGGCAAGGGTGGCAACGCCATGACCCCTGGCGTAGATTACGGCAGCATTCCCCAAATGAAAGTGTACTCTGCCGGCTTTAACGTAGGATTTTAAGTCACGAAAAAGAACCTAACGCGCAATCATGAAAAGAACCTCTAAAATACTCACCGCAGCGCTCCTGTTGTCTTCTTTGTCGAGCTGCGACTTGACGGAAAATATCTACGACACGGCCATGTCGGAGACCTTCGTCAAGAGCCAGGAAGACGTCCCCTATGTACTCAATGGTACCTACAGCCTTTTGTCCAGTACCAATTTGTTCAAAAACGCCGTCAATAACCTCTACATCACCGGAGCCGACGACATCGTAGGCACGGGTACTACCTCCTCGGCTTTTTCGCAAAAGGTGTATTCGTCCTCGACCAGCAACTTCGTAAGCTCCTGGACGGGCTTTTTCCAGGTCATCAACAACGCCAACAAGCTGCGTGAAGACATGGAGCCCGTACCCATGAACGAAGCCTACAAGGCGCGCGTCACGGGCGAGCTGCTTTTCCTGCGCGGTGCGATGTACTTTGAGCTGGTGCGGCTGCACGGCGGAGTACCTCTGCGGCTGGAAGGCTCCAACGGCGGTACCACCGTCTTCAACGCTCCCCGCAACACCGTCGACGAAGTGTACGCCCAGATTTTCGCCGACTTCACCAAGGCCGAAGAGTTGTGTATTCCGTACAGCCAAATGCCGGCCATGGAGCGCGGCCACGCGACCAAAGGTGCCGCCCAGGCCCTGCTGGCCCTGGCGCACCTCACCTACGGCAACCAGCTGGATCTGCGCGGCGACAACGCCAAAGCCCGTGAGCACTACACGCAAGCACTCAGCTGGGCCAACCGCGTGATCCAGTCGGGCGAGTACAGCCTCATCCCGAACTACGCCGACCTCTGGGACGTAGAAAAAGAAACCGCCGCCTACCAGGAAGTGATCTGGAGTGTGCGGTTCACCCGCGACCCGCTCACCGCCGGAGCCAGCTCCAAGGGCTCCGAAATTACCAACCTCGCGCTGCCTCAAACGCTCTTCGGCCAGACCGGCTCCGGCGCGGCGGGTGGGGGTGCCTCCAACTACCGGATGCAGCCCTGGTTTTACAACTTCTACACCTCCGGTGATTTTGCCGGCGACTTCCGGGGCGAGGTATCGTTCCTGACCCGCTGGCCCTACCAAAACCAGGTGGGCGTGTACCGGCTGGCGTACCCGTTGGTCAAATCGGCTATTGATGCTCCCGAGTCGGTTGAAGCACAGCCGTACCTGTATAAGTACCGCGACCCCAAGGGCTTCGATAGCCGCAACCACGAGAACGATTTCTTCTTCATGCGCCTGGCCGAGATCTACCTGATCAAAGCCGAAGCCGAAAACGAACTGAATGGCCCCACGGCCGCGGCCTACGAGGCGTTCAATAAGCTGCGGGAAAGAGCCCGCAACGCTAAAGGTACGATGCGGCAAGTACCCCGCAACCTGGAAACGGGCCTGACGAAGGAGGAATTCCGGCTGAAGATTTTCCACGAGCGCGGCCTGGAGCTGGTGGGTGAAGGTCACCGCTGGTTTGACCTGGTGCGGATGCGCTACAAAGACAACAAACGCACCATGATGGAGTACCAGCTCGGCGAATTTGTGAAAACCATACCTCCCGGCTTGCCCAAATACAACGCCCTGCTGAACGTGTGGGAAGGCGGCCAGATGGACCCCACCACCATGCCCGCCTGGAACCCCAAGTTTTTACTCTTCCCGGTATCGGCCAACGAGTTAAACTCCAATCCGTCCTTTGGTCCGCAGAATCCCGGCTGGTGATTTTAGGTAGGGTAGATTTTGTCACTTAGGTACTCCTATCTATAAATAGGGGTACCTAATTCATCGTTGTTAACTTTCGTGCTATGCTACTTTTTCCCAACTGCTTTTTAAGTACCTCCTTTCTCCGACCTATATCCACCCTTTTGCTGGTGGCGCTGGGTACCTTTGGTACCCTGGCTGCCCATCCCGACAGCACCGCTACTCCAGCTCCCAAGCCAGGTACCTATACCGACAAGGTTGTGGCGCATTACAAAAAACAACTGACCCAGGGCCTGGACGAGTACGGTCCCAAAAAGACAGCCTTCTGGATGGCCAGCCTCGACACCAAAACGGGCAAGTACCCCGCCGCCCCCACCCGCCCGGAGCACATCCCGCAGCGCGCCTACCTGGACCGCTACGTCGACGCGCCCAAGGGAGCCACGCTCTACTGGGACATGCCCTCCATCGTGGCAGCCATGAACCTCTCGGCCTTGACGAAGGATGATTTTTACCGAAAATCCGCCACCAACTACCTCAACGCATTCATCCAACATTGCGTAGCTGACAACGGTACTTTTCTCTGGGGCAACCACTACTACTACGACGCCTACCGCGACAGCACCATGAAGTTTGGCTCGACGCCCGTGGCCGTTAATCTAAAGACCGAAAGCGGAAATCTGCACGAAGCGCGGCCCATCATACCGGCCTGGGATGTGTTCTGGAAGCTTTCGCCGGACGTAATCAAAAAGCAGCTCATCGTCAGTACCGAAAACCACCTCGTCGATCCCGAAACGGGCGAATTTAACCGCCACGCCGACCGCAAAAGCGACCACGCCTTCATCGAGGCCGGGGGTATTCTGGTGTACACCATGGCTTGGCTGTACGACAAAACCAAAGACCCCAAGTACCAGCAGACCGCCGACCGCATCGCGGTGTTTAGTTTTGATAAACGCGACCGCACCACGGGCCTCATTCCGATCAGCCCCATGCACAACCGCTGGGACCGCGACGTCACCACCACCGAAGCGGGCCTCTGGGCGTCCTGCGTACTGAAATCCGCCGAATGGGCCGACAAAGCCCACGCCGCCAAGTGGGTAGGTATGGCCGACGAAGCCATGACCGCCTGGCTCAAGTACAGCTTCGACGAAAAGAAACAACGCTACTACGGCATGTTGAACCTGGCCGACGGCAAACCCGTGTGGCGCACCGACAACTACCCCTACAAGCCCCAAAACTACGCCGACGTGTGGGAGCCGCTGTTCCCCACCCACAACTACCCCATTTCGCTGGCCGAAAGCTGCCTGATGCTTTACAAACACACCAAAAAAGAGCAGTACCGCCAGGCCGTGGACCGCTGGGTGACGACGATTCGGGAGGAGATGCCCGCCCGCCAGGGCAAAGGTGCCTACGCCGAGCAGTACGGCCGCGTGATCCACTTTCTGCTGAGCTGCCACGAGCAGTTGGGGGGTACTTCGTATAAAGCGCTGGCTACGCAAGTGGCCGACGAAGCCGTGCGGGTACTTTGGGCGCAGGATATGTTCCGGAGCCACCCCGGCGAAGACCGCTACGACGCCGTAGACGGCACGGGCATTCTGGCGCTGAGCCTGCTCTGGCTGGATTCGGGCAAAAAGCCGGACATGATGGGCCTTTATTTCTGAACTGAGGAGGTACCTTGAAGGCAAATAAGTGGAACCGCGCTGGTGGGTCATTTACAATTAAGTACCTGTACGTTAATGCATTCTTGAACATGGCACAAAATTCACGACGCGACTTTCTGAAAAAATCCACGCTGGGCGTATCCACGCTGGGAGCCACCACGCTGGGCGTATCCACGCTGGGTTTGACTGGACTTTCGGCCCAGGCGGAGGTACTTCCAAAGCCCCAGGTACCTCATCCGGCCCGCCAGGTGTGGGTAGCTACCCTCACCCAGCACAACATGGAAGGTACTTCCTGCGAGCAGGTGATCCAGGCGGCGCTGAAACAAATGGAAAACGCCCTGCCCTTCCGGCCCGACATCATCTGCCTGCCGGAGGTGTTTCACGTGGCGGGCGTCAAGGGCGGACGGCCCTCCATCACCCAAACCGCCGAAGATGGCAGCGGCAAGGTCATCGGTCCTTTCCAGGCATTTGCCAAACAGCACCGCTGCTACGTCATCTGCAGCGTCTACGCCCTGGAAAACGGCCGCTACTACAATTCCGCCTTTGTCATCGACCGCCAGGGACAGGTCGTTGGCAAGTACCACAAGATCCGACCCACCACCGGCGAGATGGACAAGGGCATTTCGCCCGGCCCGCTCGACCCGCCCGTCTTCAAGACCGACTTCGGTACCATCGGCATCCAGACCTGCTTTGACATTGAGTGGCCCGACGGCTGGCGGCGCCTGCGCCAGAAGGGCGCCGAGCTGGTGTTCTGGACCTCGGCCTTTGCGGGCGGCAAGATGGTCAATACCATGGCCTGGCTCAATAAGTACCCCGTGGTGTCGAGCACGCGCAAGGGTACCACCAAGATCTGCGACGTGACGGGCGAGGAACTGGCCGTGAGCGGTAGCTACAGCCGCTGGGGCGTGTGCGCGCCCATCAATTTGGAAAAGGTATTTTTGCACACTTATCCGTACAACCAGCAATTCCCGGCCATTCAGCAGAAGTACGGCCAAAAGGTACGCATCTATACGCTCCACGAGGAGGAGTTTTCCATCATTGAGAGCATGGACCCGGAGGTGAAAGTGGCCGACATCATGCGGGAGTTTAACCTCAAAACGCACGAAGAGCACATGCAGATCGCCGAAAACGAGCAAAAAAAATTCTGGCTGTAAAGCGTGTACCTCTGCCAATCTTTCCTACTTTTTGCCCAAACTACCCTAACCCCCAAGTACCCCTGCCCGCCGGGGTACTTGTACACGTGGCGACAAGACCTACCTCATGACCTCAAAAGCGCTGAAACTAGCGGTACTTATTGGCTTGCAGCTGGGCGTACTGGCCTGCCTGACAGCCAGGAAAAACAGCACTACCACTTCCCCCTTGGACCAGGTAGCGGGCAACGAAGGAGTGGCTCGCTACATGAAAACCTTTGAAGGCCGCGGGGCCCTGGCCGACGACTCCGAACCTACCGCCCCGGCGGAAGCGCTGGCGAAGTTCAGGTACCCCGACGACCTGGCGCTGGATCTGGTACTGGCCGAGCCCGCCGTGCGGCAGCCCGTGGAGGTGAGCTTCGACCACCGCGGGCGGCTCTGGGTGGTGCAGTACCACCAGTATCCGTATCCGCAGGGCCTGAAGGTGGTGAGCATGGACAACCATCTGCGGGCGAAGTTTGACAAAGTACCCGCGCCACCACCGGGAGCCACCAAAGGAGCCGATAAGATCACGATTTTTGAAGATACCAACGGCGACGGAACGTTTGACAAAACCACCGACGCCATCACCGGCCTCAACATCGCCACCAGCGTTATTCTGGGAAGAAACAAAGTCTGGGTACTCAATCCGCCCTACCTCCTGGCCTACCCCGACCCGAACGGCGACGGCCTACCCGACGGCCAGCCCGAAGTACACCTGGAAGGCTTTGGCCTGGAAGATACCCACGCCGTGGCCAACAGCCTGCGCTGGGGTCCCGACGGCTGGCTTTACGGCGCGCAGGGCAGCACCACCACGGCCACCATTCAGTCTGCCGTTTCCAAGAACGTACACTTTCTGGGGCAGGCCATTTGGCGGTACCACCCCGACAGCCGGGTGTTTGAAATCTTTGCCGAAGGCGGCGGAAATACGTTTTACATCGAAATCGACGACAAAGGGCGCCTCTACTCGGGCGACAACGGCCTGTCGCGCGGGCAGTACTACAAGCAGGGCGGGTACTATACCAAAAACATCGACAAGCACGGTCCGCATACCAACCCTTATGCCCTGGGAATTTTGCCCAATATGGCCCTTGAGGGCGACCGCAAGCGCTTTACCCACGCCTGGGTCAAGTACCAGGGAGGTACCTTGCCCGCCCGCTACCAGGACGCCATGCTGGCCCTGAACCCGCTGCACAGCTACCTCCAGCTTACACGCCTACAACCCACGGGCTCCACCTTCAGTACCCTGGACGAAGCCCGTATTCTGGAAACGACCGACCACTGGTTTCGGCCCGTCGACCTCAAAGTAGGCCCCGACGGAGCCGTGTACCTGGCCGACTGGTACGACAGTCGCCTGACGCACATCGACCCGCGCGACACCTGGCACAAAGCCAGTGGGCGGATCTACCGGCTGCGCGCCAGGGACGGCCAACCGGCTCCCAAGTTTGACCTAAGTACCTACTCCAGCGAGCAGCTCGTTGCGCTGCTGGGGCACCCCAACAAGTGGTTTCGCCAGCAGGCCCTGGTTCAGTTGGGAAACCGAAAGGATAAATCCCTGGTAGCTAGTCTACAAAGTACCCTCCGGGCCGACACCAGCCAGCTGGCTCTGGAAGCGCTCTGGGCCCTCCACCTGAGCGGCGGCTTCGACGACGCTACGGCCACCGTAGCGCTGGCCCACGCCAATCCGTACGTGCGGATGTGGGCCGTACGGCTGCTGGGCGACGCCCATCAAGTACCTCCCGCCCTTTCTACACAACTTACTCAGTTAGCTACCACCGAGCCGCATCCCGAAGTACGCAGCCAACTCGCCGCTACGGCCAAGCGCCTGCCCGGCCCCGACGCGCTGCCCCTGCTCAAAAACCTGATCAAGTACCACGACGATGCCGCCGACCGGGACATTCCCCTACAGCTGTGGTGGGCGCTGGAAGCCAAGGCCGAGTCGGACCGGGAAGCGGTACTGGCGCTTTTTGAAGACCCCACTTTCTGGGAACGAAAGGTCGTTTCGGGTACAATCCTGGAGCGCCTCATGCAGCGCTACCTCATGGCGGGCGGTCCGGCCAATGTGGCCAGCTGTACCCGCTTGCTCACGCTGGCCCCCAGCGCCGGGTACGCCAAGGTACTTTTGGCGGGCCTACAAAAAGGCTTGCGGGGTGCCGAAGCCACGGCTTTGCCCGCGGAGCTGCTGCAGGCGCTGCGGCCGTACCAGGCCGAGCTGCGGGAGGAATCCCTGGCGCTGGCGCTACGACAAGCCCAGCCCGACGCCCTACCGCAGGCGCTGGCCCTCATTGCCGACTCCACCACCGAGGAACGGGAGCGGCTCAGCTACGTCCGGATTTTGGGAGAAATCAATCAGCCCGCGGCGGTACCTACGCTGCTGAGCGTCGTGGAAAGTACCCATTCGACCGCGCCTCTGCGCCAGGCCGCGCTGCGCGCGCTGCAACGCTACGAGGCTACCGACATAGGCCTGCGGGTGCTGGCGGCGTACCCGGACAAGCTCCGGGTGGATCAGGACGTGCAGGCGGCGGCTCTGGCACTCTTTGCGAGCCGCACTACCTGGGCCCGCCAGCTGGTACAGCAGCTGGAAAGTACCCCGCCGCCCATGAGCCGGGACGAAGTACCCACGTCCACCATCCGGCAGCTCCAGCTCCTCAACGACCCTACCCTCCACGAAGCCATCCAGCGGCTTTGGCCCCAGGCCCGGCTGGCTACCTCCGCCGAAAAAACGGAGCGCATTGCGCAGATAGGTACTTTGATCCAAGCCGGTACCGGCGACGCGCAGGCAGGGCAGACGGTATTTACCAACCGCTGCGGAAGCTGTCACCGGCTCTTCGACCAAGGTGGCACCATCGGCCCCGACCTCACCGGCTACGACCGCTCCAACCTCAACTACCTGCTTTTTAACACCATCGACCCCAGCGCCGACATTCGGGAGGGCTACGTCAACTACCTCATCACGACGCAGGACGGGCGCACGCTCTTCGGAAAGATGAAGGCCCGCACGGGTACTTCACTGACCCTGGAGCCGCTGGGTGGTGAAGAAATGACGCTCCCGGCCAGCCAGATCAAAAGTATGCAGGCGCAAGAAACCTCCCTGATGCCCGAGCGCTTGCTCGACGGCCTCTCCGACCAGCAAATCCGGGATCTTTTTTCGTACATCATGAAGCGGTAAAGTACCTCTCGCCAGGGGGTACTTTACCAGAGGTACTTTGTATAAAAACTTCCTTCCTACCTGGCGCTACGCAGGTACTTTCTGCCGGGTAGTGAGGGTAGCGCCGCGCTTATTTTGCCTTTTAGGAAAAGAACGATACTTTTGGTACCGTTGCTTCCCACAGTGGCAGCAAACCCATTTTATCCTCACTTTCTGGCATGAAAACCTCCTTCTACGTACTTCTTTTCTTACTGGCGGGCTTCCTCTCAGCCCGTGCCCAAAGCAAGCCCTCGGTCATCGTGTTGACCGACATCGGCGGCGACAGCGACGACGAGCAGAGCCTGGTCCGGTTTCTGCTCTACGCCGATCAGTTTGATGTAAAAGCCCTTTGTGCCACGAGCCGCCTGGGACACGGGCACGACACCAAGCCGGAGATCATCCAGAAGCAGGTGGAGGCGTACCGGCAGGTATACCCCAACCTGAAGCTTCACTCCGCCGGGTACCCTACACCCGACTACCTCGCTTCGATCATAAAGAACGGCCAGGGCGACCCTACCGCCTTCGGAGAAGGCCATGACACCGAAGCCTCCGACTACCTGATTCAGGTTATAGACCAGGCTCCGGCGGATAGCCCGGTACACGTGGTCATCTGGGGTGGGCAGCGCGAACTGGCGCAGGCCCTGTGGAAAGTACAGAAGACGCGCTCGAAAGAAGAAGTAGCTTGTTTTTGCTGTAAAATCCAGGTCCATGCCATCGGCGATCAGGACAAATACCGCGACTGGATTCTGACCCATTTCAAAGAGATCAAGTACCTGGCCAACGGGTTTATTTTTCCGGGGAATTTCGGCTTGCGCGAAGTGGCGGTGTTTCGGGGCATGTACATGACCGGGGACCTCAGCCGGCAAAGCAGCGCCTGGGTTAAGGAGCATATTCACGGGCACGGGGCCCTGAGCGACTGCTACCAACTGAACGGCCACGGTACCGACGGCATGAAAGAAGGGGATACGCCTTCGTACCTCAACCTCATCACCAACGGGCTCCACTTTCCTTACATGCCGGAGTGGGGCGGCTGGGGCGGGAGGTTCCGGCGGCTGAGTGGTCATTTGTTTATCGACGCGCAGGATTTCCTGGAAGGTACCCTCAACGAGCGACACACCGTGGCGCGGTGGCGGCCCGCCTTCCAAAATGACTTCCGGGCCCGCGTGGCCTGGTGCGTGGAGCCCTACGCCAAGGCCAACCACAATCCGAAGGTAATGGTCAACGGCTCCGCTTTGGCGACTCCCCTGGTGGTCCCGGCTCAACCGGGCGACAAGCTTTCTTTCGACGCTTCGGGTACTTCGGACCCGGATCGCGACCGGCTCACGTATCATTGGTTTGTGTATAACGAGATAAGCGGCGGAATGACTAGCTTGCGGATGAGACGTACCTACGGCGGCAAAAAAGTTACTTTCCAGGTACCGGAGGCGGTTCCGGGTGGCGTGATCCATCTTATTCTGGAAGTCAGCGACAACGGTACCCCCTCGCTCACTTCTTACCGGCGGTTCGTGATTGACTTAAACCCAAGGATACAGTAAGCCCCGCTAACCCCGATTTCCAATCGGCGGTTGCATCACTCCGCGTTTGTAACGCCGGGAGGCGCTCCTCCCCGCGTGGAGACGCCCCGCGTGGAAACGCCCCGCGTGGAAACGCCCCGCGTGGAAACGCCCCGCGTGGAAACGCCCCGCGTGGAAACGCCCCGCGTGGAAACGCCGGGTATCAACACGCCCAACAAAAAGCATTTTATCACAAAGTACCCCCTCCTTCACCCTTAAACAACACAGCCACATCCCCAGAATTCACCAGAAAATAAAATTGTTTGTGCGGATAATTAAAAAAAAGATCGTCTTAGACTAAGTAAGTACCTGCTTTTTTAGACTCCTGTTAATAGGAAGTACCTAAGCTATACGGTCAACGATCCAAACCCAGCAAAACGACCCCGTCGCCGCCGCATGAATCCCCGACTCCGACCCCTACTTGGCCTCCTGTTGGTAGGGTTAAGCTTGATGGCCACCATCCGCTACCGGCCCGACCGGATCGAGCGTCCGCGCGAGGTATGGGCATTCCGGTCGGTGCTCGACCTGCGGCCGCGCATGCTCACGTTGGCGCTGGATTCGGCTTGCTACGTGGCCTACGACCTGCAACACTGCCGCCTCTACAAAGTATGGAAAGGCGGCGTGGCGCTGGAAGGTACCGTCTACAACAGCAAGAAAGAGATTCAGCCCAGCTCCTGGGGCGCGGCCTACTTTACCGACAGCCTCCAAACCTACCAGTGGACCGCCGAGCGAAACGGCCAAAACGTTTTCTCAAAAATTATACATAAAGGGTACTTTTTCAAAAACAACCAAATCTACCTCCAGTACGCCCTGGTGCTCAGCAGCGGTGATACGCTCTACGTGGAAGAACGGCCTGAATTTGTCCAGGACAAAAAAGGAAGGCCGGGCCTCGCCAGGCCGGGCCTCGAAAGGCTCTTCAAAACCAGCCAGGTACCCGCCGGGGTGCAGGTTTCATTAAAAACCCCCGGCGTTACCATTGCTTTGCTTTCTAACCAAAGTACCCGGCACGTTACCTACTACGCTCCCTTACCCGCTCAGTACCCGCCCGTGGCCCGCAAGGTATACGCGCACCAGGGCCAGTACCTGATGGAAAACAGCGACTGCCTCACCTGCCACGAGCTCGACCAGCAGGCCGTGGGGCCGTCGTTCCAGCAGGTGGCCCTGCGCTACGCCAACGACAAAAAGGCGCCCAGGTACCTGGCCGGGAAAATCCGGGCAGGCGGTACCGGAGCCTGGGGCAACGGCCTCATGAACCCGCACCCGCAGTTTTCCGACGCCGAGCTAAGTACCCTCGTGGACTATATTTTTACGTTAAAACCCAAAGAAAAAAAGGCCGAGAAAAAGGAAGAAAATACCCTCAAGCGCCCCCCACGCCCGGTGAAACCCGGCTACGGCGCGGCGCTGACGAGCGTACACCCGAGCTTCACGCTCAGCACGCTGCACCGGCCCGACTTTCTGCCCAAGGTAGGTAGTATGGCCTTCCGGCCCGACGGCCGCCTGCTCGTCGCCACCTGGGACCCGGACGGTAGTTTGTACCTGCTCAGCGGCCTGGAAAGCGGCGACAGCAGCCAGATCCGCGTGAAGCGCATCGCCACCGGCCTGGCCGAGCCGTTGGGTATGGAAGTGGTAGACGGTCAGATTTACGTACTGCAAAAGCAAGAACTCACGCACCTCATCGACCACGACGGCGACGAGGTCATCGACGAGTACCGGTCTGTATGTAGCAGCTGGGGCGTCAGCAACGACTTCCACGAGTTTGCCTTCGGGTTGGTGTATCAAGAGGGGTACTTTTACGCCACGCTCTCGATGGCCATGCGGCTTTTGCCCCACCAAAAGCAACTCCCCGACCGCGGCCGCACCCTCAAAATCGACCCCCGCACGGGTACTTTCGAGTCGGTCAACTACGGCCTGCGCACGCCCAACGGCCTGGGACTGGGACCAGACGGGGCCCTTTTTATCACCGACAACCAGGGCCAGTGGCTACCCGCCAACAAGCTCATCCACGTGAAGCCCGGCGAGTACCACGGCATGGGTTGGGCGCTGCTCGATTCCCTCCAAAAACCCACGATGGCGCTACCGGCCTTGTGGCTACCCGAAAACGAAATCGGGAATTCGCCCTCGGAGATTGTCCTCATCCCCGACGGCCCCTACCGGGGGCAGCTCCTGCACGGCGACGTGACGCACGGCGGCATCAAGCGCGATTTCCTCGAAAAAATCAACGGTGAGTACCAGGGCGCGGTGTTCCGGTTCAGTCAGGGCTTCGAGGCGGGCGTAAACCGGCTGCGCTGGGGCCCCGACGGCGCGCTGTACGTGGGGCAGGTAGGCATGACCGGCGGCGGCTGGAGCTGGAACGAAAAGCTGTACGGTTTGCAAAAAATAAAGTATAACGGCCAAAGTACCTTCGAAATGCTGGCCGTGCGGGCCCGCCCGCGGGGCTTCGAGATCGAGTTCACCGAGCCGCTCCCGGCGGGGTTCCAGGTACCTACCGCTGACGTTACGGTGCAGCAGTGGTGGTACCTGCCCACCGAAAAGTACGGCGGCCCGAAGATGGATCTGGAGGAATTGGCAATAAAAAAATGGACGCTCTCCGAAGACCGCCGGAAGCTGTACCTGGAGATACCCGGCCTGAAAAAAGAGCGCGTGGTGTACCTGCGCCTACCCGACGACCTGACAAGTACCCTCGGGCACCGGCTGTGGTCGTCGGAAACCTGGTATACGCTCAATCATATTCCGGAGAACTAACGCTTGCGTAGGTACCTGACCGCTCCTAAACCTGACTATTTTAACCTCTTTACTATGCCTGATCAAACCAACCTCCTGAATACGCCCCGGCGGGAATTTATCAAAAGCAGCGGCGCGCTGCTGGCCCTGGGCCTGGCTGGGTTCCCGGATCTTTCTTCGGAAAGTACCTCCCGAAGGAAGCCCATTACCATCCGGATCAAAAACGTGGCCTCCAACTTTGAGCGGGAGCCGCTGACGCCCTACCGCTTCAAGGGCAGCGCCATCACCGACAGCTGGCAAACGGCCGCGCTGCTGCAGTCGGAGAGTGGAACCCACAAGATCGGGATTGCCACGCAGGGGGTACTTTGGTCCGACTCCAGCGTCTTTGCGGCGCATTCCGAAAGCGCCGGCAACGCCCTCATGTACGCCATGAGCGAGCGGGCGCTGCAACTTATGAAGGGTACTTCCTTCACCGACCCGGTGGAGCTCCTGGACCGCCTGCTGCCAGAGGTACTTGACTACGGCAAGAAAATCACGCGCAATCCTAACCTGCGCAAGACCTTCGCCCTCAACGCGCTGGTGTGCGTCGACAACGCCGCCTGGCTGCTGTACGCCCACGAAAACAAGCTCACCCGCCTGGACGACATGCTCCCGGCCGCCTACCGGCCCGGCCTTTCGCACCGGCACGAGAAGGTAGCGAGCATTCCGTCGTTCAGCGTAGGTACCTCGGCCGAGCGCATCAAGCAGGCCGCCGACGAAGGGTACTTTATCATGAAATTGAAAACCGGCTCGGCGGGTACCCAAAAGGAAATGATCGAGAAGGACATCGCCTTCCTCACCGCCGTGCACAAGGCCATTGGCCACTACGAAACGCCCTATACCCAAAACGGCAAAATTCCCTACTACTTCGACGCCAACGGCCGCTACGAGCACAAAGATACCCTGATGCGCTTCCTGGACCACGCCAAGAAGATCGGGGCCTTTGATCAGATTGCCGTCATCGAGGAGCCCTTCGACGAATCCAACGAAACCTACGTGGGCGACCTGGGCGTGCGCGTGGCCGCCGACGAAAGCGCCCATACCGTCGAGGATGCCGCCGTCAAGATCGAGCAGGGGTACTCGGCCATTGCCGTGAAGGCCATCGCCAAAACCCTGAGCATGACCATGAAGATCACGCAGCTGGCCTACGAGAAAAAAGTACCCTGCTTCTGCGCCGACCTAACCGTAAACCCCATCCTGGTAGACTGGAACAAGGCCGTGGCGGCGCGGCTGCCGCCTTTTCCGGGCATGACGGTGGGCCTCCAGGAAACCAACGGCCACCAGTACTTCAAAAACTGGAATACCATGATGAGCTACCACCCCCGCGCCCACGGCAGCTGGACCAAAACCCAAAAGGGCGTGTACGTGACGGATAAGTCTTTTTACGAGCAAAGCGGGGGGATTCTGGAGCCCTCGGCGCATTACGAAAAAATGTTTGAAGCCCACCTCGACTAGCCAAGTACCTTTTGAATTACCTAGCCCTTGCATTCTTTACGATGAACCGACTTTCTTCTTTTTGTCAAGTACCCCCTGGCCCATCCAGGTACCTGGCAGCGGCGCGACTCCTGTGCCTCGTGGCGTTTCTAAGTACTTCCGCTTTCGGCCAAACGCCCCAGTGGATGAAGTTTGAAAAAACGTTTACCAGCCAAAAAAACTACGAGAACGTACTCTACGAAGTCAATTCCTTTACGGTAACGTTTAAGTCGCCCACGGGTCGGGAGCAAGCCATCCACGGTTTCTGGGACGGCGGCACCACCTGGAAGGTACGCTTCGCGCCCGACGAAGTAGGTACCTGGAGCTACACCACGCGCTGCTCCGACTCCCTCAACACGGGCCTGCACGGCCAGCGGGGTACTTTCGCCTGCACGGCCCCCAGCAGTCGCCACGCTATTTTTACCAAGGGGAGCATCATCCGGCCCAAGGCCAGCTACTACCTGAGCCACGCCGACGGCACGCCGTTCTTTTACGCGGCTTGCACGGCCTGGAACGGTCCGCTCAAATCCACCGACGAGGAGTGGAGTACCTACCTCAAAGACCGCGCCGCCAACCACTACAACGTTATCCAGTTTGCGGCAACGCAGTGGCGCGGCTGCGACAAAAACAGCCTGGGCCAGGTGGCCTTCACCGGCAGCGGGCGCATCGCGCTCAACCCGGATTTTTTCCAACATCTGGACAAAAAAATAGATGAGATAAACGCCCACGGCCTCATTGCGGCTCCCGTGCTGCTCTGGGCGCTACCGGCGGTGCAGGGCCGGGAGCTGAGCCCCGGCTACTACCTCCCCGACGACGAGGCCATCTTGCTGGCCAAGTACCTGGTAGCCCGCTACGGCGGCCACCAGGTGATCTGGATTCTGGGTGGTGACGCCGAGTACCTGCAGGGCTACGAAATGCGCTGGAAGAAGATCGGCCGGGCGGTGTTTGGTAAGCCACATCCGGGCGTCACCTCCCTGCACCCGCACGGCCGCTCCTGGATTGGCAAGGAGTACGGCCAGGAAGACTGGCTTGACATCGTGGGCTACCAAACCGGCCACAACAATAGCCCTTCTACCGCCACCTGGATCACCAGCGGCCCCGTGGCTTCTGAGTGGGCGCAAATTCCGCCCAAGGTATTTATCAACATGGAGCCCTGCTACGAAGACATCACCCCGGCCATCAACGCGCCGCAGGTACGCAACGCCAGCTACTGGAGCGTTTTTTCTACGCCCGTGGCGGGGATTGCCTACGGTGCCAACGGCATCTGGCCCTGGCTGCGGCCCGGCGAGGAAATCCTGAACCACCGCAAGCCCCACATCCTGCGCCCCTGGGACGAGAGCATCAAACTACCCGGCAGCGTGCAGGTGGGGTACCTGGCGGATTTCATGAACAAGTACCCCTGGTGGACCCTCAAGCCCGCGCCGGAGCTACTGGCCGAACAACCCGGCACCGCCAAGTCGCCGCAGTACATTTCGGTAGTTCGCTCGGATGATCAAAAACTGCTACTGGCGTACGTACCCGGTGCCGAGGACGCGCCCAAGGCCACCGTACGACTCCATAACGGAAGTACTTATACGTACACCGGACAGTGGTTCGATCCCGCCACCAACAAAACCACCGACGCCAAGCTCCAGACCCAAGCGGGCATCCTGGAAGCCACGCCCACCGGCCAGGGCGACCGGATTTTGATTTTAACCAGAAAATAAAAAAGATTGGAAGGGTACCTGACTGACCAAACGACCAGGTACCTCGACCGTATCAAAAACCAGTACCTTATGAAATGTATTGTTCTAGTTGCCACTTTCGGGCTGGC
Source organism: Rhabdobacter roseus (assembly GCF_014202275.1). Taxonomy (GTDB): domain Bacteria; phylum Bacteroidota; class Bacteroidia; order Cytophagales; family Spirosomataceae; genus Rhabdobacter; species Rhabdobacter roseus. The sequence goes on from NZ_JACHGF010000009.1 coordinate 184,280, forward strand.
TCTGCTGGGTAGTTTGTCGCCCGTCCGGGCCCAGTCTTCTCCAAAAAAGCCCCCTCACGTAGTCATCATCATGGCCGACCAGCTCCGCTACGACGCCCTGGGCGAGTGGACGCCCAACATCAATCAGCTCAAGGCCGAGGGCGTGAGCTTCAACCGTACCTACTGCGCTTCGCCGCTTTGCGTACCCTCACGCGGGGCGTTTTTTACGGGCCTCTACCCCAACGAAACGGGCAGCCTCACCAACGGCCTGGAAGCCACCGAGCGGCAGCACGGCGAAGTCAAGAAGGGCATCCCGAATCTGTACCAAGTACTGGAAACGAAGTGGGATAGCTGGCAAACCGGCAAGCAGCACTTCATGACCGAAGACAAGCAGCACGACTCGCCAAATACCAAAACGACCTGGCTGAGCCTGGATAAGGGTTACAACGCCTACCTCAAAGCCAACGGCAAGGACCGTCCCGGTGGCGGGGGCTTCCGCGAAGACTACCCCGAGCAAATGAAAGATCGCTCCATCATTCGTCCCTACTCTACCCCCCAGACGGGCATGTATGAGCCGGGCTTCGACTTTTTCTTTGACGGCTACATTCTCAAAACCTCCCTCGAAGCGCTGAAAAAACGCGATACCCAGAAGCCCTTCCTGCTCAACGCCATGTTCCTGGCCCCCCACCCGCCGCTGGAAATCCCCGAGCCGTACTTCTCGCGCGTGAAAAACGTACAACTACCCGAAAACGTAGGGAAGTGGTCGAAGCGGCAGTCGCCGCTGCAGCTTTACAACATCCCCGGCTACCTGGGCAACCGCTACACCCGCGACGACTGGGCTAAGATCTGGCCCGTGTACCTGGGGCTGGTCAATCTGCTGGACGACGCCGTGGGACAGCTCGTGGCCGAGCTCAAGCGGCAGGGTATGTACGACAACACGATCATCGTCTTCACCGCCGACCACGGCGAAATGCTCGGCTCGCACCGCATGTGGCAAAAAATGTGCATGTACGAAGAATCCGCGCGGGTACCTTTGATCATCAAATTCCCCAAAGACTACACGCCCCAAGTCCGGGAGACCAACGAGCTGGTGAGCCATATCGACGTGTTCCCTACCCTCTGCGAGTACCTAAAGGTACCTTTGTTGCGGCCGGTGTCGGGCCGCTCGCTGCTGCCGCTCGTGCAAGGTCAAAAGCCGGGCCGCCAGCAGGTCTTTGTGCAGTACGACGGCAACGCCGCCCTGGGCAACTACCAGCGCTGCGTGATCGAAAACGGCTACAAGCTCGTGGTAGACCGCTTCAAGAACGAGCAGTACATGGAGCTCTACCACCTGGCCGAAGACCCGCAGGAGATGACCAACCTGGCCTTCGAGCCCCAATACCGGGACCGCGTCCTGGCCCTGCTCGGACAGCTCGAAAAGCACATGACCGCCACCGGCGACCGCCTTAGCCTCTCCCCCGCCGACTACACCAAGTTCCTCGACGATTATAAAGAATACCGCCGCTAAAAGGTTGCTTTCCCAAAAAAGTCACCTCTACTGAAAGGAAAGAAGATGCCGATTCAGAGGGTGAAGCAAAAAAGTCCCCCTCTACTGAAAGGAGAGGGGGATTTAGGGGGTGAGGTCCCCAAGTACCTGCTCCAGCTTTTTGGCCAGTTCTTCTTCCTCATTCTCCTCCTGTTCGGTTTGGTTTTTAGCATGGTGGTAGCGCCCCCAGGCCGATATGCTCTCCAGCATTGGCTTCATGGAAAGCCCCTCCTCCGTCAGTTCGTACTCGACCCTGGGGGGTACTTCGGCGTACACGATCCGCCGCACCAGCCCGTCTTTTTCCAGCTCTCGCAGTTGTAGTACCAGCATCCGCTCCGAAATACCGGGGATGACCCTGCGCAACCTGCCGTACCGCATTTTGCCGTGCAGCAGCAAGTGCAGAATGGTCGGTTTCCAGCGGCCGCCAATCACCGAAAGCGCGTGGGCCGTGCCGCAAATGGCACGGATCGTCTCCAGGTTGTGCTGGTTGGTAGAGTTCATTTTCTTCATTACTTCCCTTTTTGTTAGTACTTAACAATTTTGTAAGTACTTGATCTGGTAAAGGTACCCATCTACTTTTGTTCGATCAACTTTTAAGGGAAATATGACCCCTCAAGTACCCAACACCGCCCTCATCACCGGGGCCAACTCCGGCATCGGGCTCGAACTCACCAAGCGTTTGCTTCAGGAAGGATGGCACGTCCGGGCGCTGATCCGCTCCGACTTCCCCGCTACCGAAAGTACCCTTGCCCAGGCCCTCGCCACGGGGCAGCTGCGGACCTACCGGGCAGATCTGAGCCAACTCGGAGCACTGAAAGCCGTTCTGAAACAAATTATCGAGAAGGAGGAAAAAATAGATGTACTTTTCAATAACGCCGCCGTGTCGCTGGAGTACCTGAAGCCATCGCCTCAAAAAAGGGATCTGCACTTTGAGGTCAATGCGTTGGTGCCGTACCTCATCCTGAGGGAGCTTAAGCCGCTCCTGCTCAAAGGTACCTTGAAAACGGTGGTTAACACCTCCTCCAACGCGCTACTGATGGCCAAAAAATTCAACCCCCAAACCCTACAGTACCCCACTACCTTCCGGAAGATCACCGGCATTTATGGCGAATCGAAACTCGCTCTGTCCCTCTGGACCAGCGCCCTGGCCCCTTCGCTCCGGGCCGAGGGCATCACGATCCGGTCGGTTTGTCCGGGCGGCAACAAAACCCCCATGACCGGCGGCAAGGGCATGCCCGGCTGGCTGCTGCTGGTCCGGCACCTGTTCTTTTCGCATCCGCGGGTGGGTGCTGGCAAGCTCTACGCTGCCGCTTTCGACGCGCCCACCGGCGCTTTTATCAACAAGGGAAAAGCAACGCCGCTCCCCTTTGCACACCACGCCCCCGAAGTACTAGCGATGGTCGAGGAAATCTACCAAAACGAGTACTGATTCAATCCCAAAATCACGTAAAAAGCCCTCTTAAACTAAAAGGAAAGGCTGATTCAGACGGCAAATCATAAAAAGAAAACAAGTCCCCTTCTACTGAAAGAAGGGAGCGAGGTCTTGCGCAGGTAGGCACGGTTTTTAAGTATAGTCTTCTTCAAATTTACTGCTATACTTAAAACACAAAAACCATGAACAAGAACATTGTTTTTATCCACGGAATGTTCCAAAACGCGAAAAGCTGGGACAACTGGGTTGCCTACTTTAGCGAGCGGGGGTACCGCTGCGTCGCCCCTTCCTGGCCCGACCACGCGGGCGAACCGGTGCAGCTACGGGCCAACCCACCCGCGACGCTCGGAGACCTTTCCCTCGACGACGTCATTGCCGCCATGGAGCAAGAAGTACTGGCCGCCGACCGCCCCATCGTCATTGGGCACTCGGTGGGTGGCTTGTTGGCGCAAATCTTCGTCAACCGCAACCTGGTGAGCCGCGCCGTGGCGATAAGCCCCGTGGCACCCAACAAGATGATGACACTCGACTGGTCTTTCTTCAAAAACGTAACGGCCATTGCCAATCCGCTGGAGGGCAATTCCTACTTCGAGCAAACCTCGGAGAAGTTTCACGCCGAATTTTGCAATACCCTGAGCGAGACCGAAGCCTTGCAGGCTTTTGGGCAAACGGCCACTCACGACAGCCGCAAGGTACTGCGCGACTGCCTGGGGTCCTCGGGGCACATTGACCTCGACACGCCGCACGTACCTATAGCCTTCATCAGCGGCACCGAAGACCGGATCATCCCCCACGAGCTGGTCGAAAAAAACAGCGAGGCCTACAAAGACGCCGCCAGCCAAAGGGCCTATCGGGCGTTTGAAGGCCGCTCGCACTTCATTTGCGGCGAGCCCGGCTGGGAAGAAGTGGCGGAGTACGTCTATAACTGGCTGCAGCTACAACCTACCAGCGTACCCGCATGAAAAAACCCCTGACACCCAGGCTCACCGAAGCCGCCAGCCCGCCGCCAAGCGCTTTTTTACCGGCATTCTGCTGGCGGGTGGCATCAACGTCCTGTTGACCGATTATCGGGGTGGTACTGAGTAGAATAGTATCGTTTTAAACTTATCTTAGCTCGCCTTCGCATTTTTTCGTGCGGGGGCGGGCTTTTTTGTTGGAGTACGCATATTATGGTGTTTTATAAAGAACTAATTACAATAAAGCTTTTATTTACACTAGGGATTTCTGAAAAAAATGCCGAAGGCATGATAGGATTATAGATATTTAAAATACCTGGATCGAAACCCCGAATGGGGTGGCAGTAGTGAATTATGTCACCCTATTTGGGGTCTGTCAGGCTTGAATTCCTATTATTTCTATAAGCATGGCATCCTTTCAGCGTTATTATTTTTTACAAGAAAGCCCTGTATTTAACACTTAATTATATATTTACAGTTGTACAGATTCAATACCTATATCACTAGTGTTCAGTAAGTTGCAAACAAAAATAATTTTAGGCATTTGTTAATATTGGCAAGTGAATAGCCTACTTTAAAAATGGGCGGCTCTATTTTATTCTACATCCATTCTCTACACATGAAAAAAATACTAACACTGCTTCTCATAATAGCAACTTTAAGTGGCCAAAGCCAGCAGCTTGAAAAGTACAATCTGGGGTTTGAAAATCAAACAAATAAAGGAAATCTTCCAGACGGATGGATAAAATGGGGGAATTATGACTTGACCGTCGACTCGCTATCTCATTCTGGAAAAAAGGCTGCGAAAATAACCTCTAATGAAACTGGTAGCTCTTTTGGTAGTATTGCTTATAAAATACCTGCAAATTATACGGGTACAACTATCAAGCTTGAAGGCTATATGAAAATTAAAAATGTCGAAAAAGGTTTTGCAGGCTTGCTACTACGAGTTGATGGCAACGGAAGTGCTCTGGCATTTGACAATATGCAGAACCAAAATATAGCAGGAACCATAGATTGGCAAAAATATAGTATAACGCTCAAGTACCCCGCAGCAGCAGAAAATATATTTATAGCAGGAATACTGTCTGGCAAAGGAGAAGCTTGGTTTGACGATTTCACCTTGACCATTGATGGCAAGGATGTTCAAACATTAAATGAGGTTAAAAAAGAATTACCGAAAGCACAACTGGATAAAGAGTTTGACCAGGGCTCCCTAATGAAGTTTCCAGACTTAACAACACAAAAGATTGAAAATCTTGTGCTGCTCGGTAGAGTATGGGGATTTCTTAAATACTATCATCCTGAAATTGCAAAAGGAAATTATAATTGGGATTACGAACTTTTTAGATTCTTACCAAAGTACATTGAAGTTACAAACGATAAGCAAAGAAATGACTTTATCATCAAATGGATAGCCTCGCTAGGTGAATTAAAAAAATGCCTAGAATGCAAACAAACCGCTGAAAATGCAATATTAAAACCCGACTTAAAATGGATTGACAGCCAAGGAGAAGATTTAAAAAACACATTACTTAACGTTTACAACAACCGCTCGCAGGGTAAGCATTACTATATTGAGTTAGCCCCAAATGTGGGCAATCCTGATTTCAAAAATGAAAATGCATATTCAAGTATGCCATACCCAGATGAAGGATTCCGGCTTCTGTCTCTTTTTAGGTATTGGAATATGATAAATTACTTTTTCCCGTATAAAAATTTAATGGACAAAGATTGGGACATAAAACTCAGGGAATATATTCCTATTTTCTTAAATGCAAAAAATGAATTAGAATACGAATTCGCTACACTTCAGATTATTGGAGATATTCAAGATACACATGCAAATTTATGGGAGGGAGCAAATAAAGTAAATGAATGGAAAGGTAAATATTATCCACCTATTCACGTTCTATTTATAGAAGAAAAACTGGTAATAACAGACTATTACAATACTGAATTAAAAGATAAAATAGGATTAAAAATAGGCGATATAATTACTAAGATAAACGGTATAATTATTGAACAAATTATTAAAGAAAAGTCCAGATATTACCCAGCTTCAAATACACCAACCCAATTAAGAGATATTTCAGCAGATATTTTGCGTTCAAATTCTAATGAAATTGAAGTAACTTTCATTTCAGAAAAATCTGATAATCAGACAACAAAACTTAAGTTATATCCAAAAGACAGCCTCGATATATATCATTGGTATAGAAAAAGCAATGATAAATCCTTCAAAATATTAGATAACAACATTGGATATATTACACTACAAACTATTAAAGAAGGGGACATACCTGAAATAAAAGATACATTTAAAGACACCAAAGGAATAATAATTGACATCCGGAATTACCCTTCCTACTTCGTCCCTTTCAGTTTAGGCTCTTATTTCGTTTCCTCCCCGACACCCTTTGTAAAGTTCACAACCGGAAACATTGATAATCCAGGAGAGTTTACATTCACAAAAAATTTAGAAATACCAAGCCAAGGCAAAACATACAAGGGCAAGTTAGTTGTACTGCTCAACGAATTATCACAAAGCCAAGCTGAATATACCGCAATGGCTTTTAAAGCTGGAGCCAATACTACAATTATAGGCAGTACTACCGCAGGAGCAGATGGAAACATATCAACAATTTTGCTCCCAGGTGGACTTAGAACTATGATTTCAGGAATTGGCGTATACTATCCCAATGGTCAAGAAACGCAAAGAGTTGGCATAGTTCCAGACATTGAAGTTAAACCTACAGTTGAAGGAATAAGAGCTGGTAAAGACGAATTACTCGAAAAAGCCATTGAAGTAATTATAAAAGAATAAATCCCCATGAAACAACCCACACTACTAGCTCTATTCCTGCTCTCCATCCTAAGCGCTCATTCCCAAACAAAAAAAGAAACCGCATCCGAAGCGCAGAGCGACCAAGTACCCCTCCACCTGGATAAAGCGAACAAGGTGTGGCTGATGACCTACTTTCGGCAGCGCTACCCTACCCGGAACACATCGATAAGCTCGGGATGAAAGGGGTATGATTTCAGGATTTTATAGGTCGTCATACTTTTTGTTTGAACCTTTAGCTTTCTCCACAGGGTACTTTTGCGCGTTCCTTTTAAGTTTTGCCTCGATGATATCTTTTATGTTGAGATTATAGTGATCGGCAATAAGTAGCGCGGAATACAGTACATCCGCTAATTCTTCCTTGATTTTCTCAACATCCGCACCGTCGGCATTTTTCCACAGAAAAGCTTGTAATAGCTCCGAGGATTCGATAGTAAGGCATATAGCAAGGTTCTTAGGGTCATGAAACTGTTGCCAATCACGTTCATCCCGAAATGCTTTGATCTTTTCTATGATTGCCTCAATTTCTGTTTTCATCCTCGGTAAATGTTAGCGTTGTGCCATTCTATATATTTTTTGTCGGGCTTATCGGCATCGTTGATCGGAAGAATCAGCAAGTCTTTTCCATGGTACTGATAGTATTCTTTTCCATTCTCGAACTCCTCCTTTATTCTGTTACTTACCTCTACCTTGTAATCCCGGGTAACCGTTAAATAGCCATTGTCAAACAGTTTGTGCATATCAGAGCGGAGCAGTATACCGTTGGATGTAAGATGTGGTCCGGCCTCAGAATAGGATCTTATATGGGCTGCCTCGAGTACTGGTAGGGTTTTTTCGCCAGTGATACTACATCTTCTGGAATAGGCATCAGTGACTAAGATTCTGAATGCGCCCTGGCCAAGCCTGACTTTTGTTAATACTGGGTTTCCATAGGTTGGAAAAGGTGAATCTTCGACCGCAAAGGGGCTTAATGGGACTTGTTCTTCCACCATGTATTTATTTAGAAGTGCTTCTACCTGTAGCCATATTCCGTGTCCAATGGGTTCCTCCGTGCTATATGACTTACCCTGAACAATGCTGTTTGCCCAGTTGGACGGCGTTTCAATCCAATCCTCTTCCCTGAAAAACACCGGATTAGTCAGAACTACACATCCGATCGTCGGATTGATGTTGTGTTTATCAGATCGATAGTTTAGAATCATCTTGCTGAACTCATCAAAAGTAGCGCATCCATTCCGGTTACGGAAAGTATCCCAGGCGATTGATATCGGCAGCGTCGTATGGCTTGAAAAGAAACCAACTCCACCAATGGCATTCAGAGGTTTTTTGAGCTTGAAAAGGAACGGAGCACCGGGCGATAGTAACTTAAAGCTCACATTACCACTAGGTTGCCAGAAATTGGCATCCTCAGGGCTTATTTGGCTTAGGTACCGAAACCAATTATTATCTGTAACGCCTAAATATAGCTTCATAAAAATTACATTATATCCATCATATAAAGATATTATTTCTGTTGTTACCACAGGTGCAGCGTAGTGATATGCCCATGCCGAATGGACTTATCCCGCACGCTCTCAGCGGATATTTCTTTGATCGGGAGGGCAACTTCTATGAGTTTTTTGAGGGAGGTCATGGGGTATAACCTTGCTTCAATGCGTGTAAAATCAAAATATTATCTTCCAGTGTATTGTCAAAGTACTCGATCATAATCCTGGCTATCCCGCTGGTACGGGGATCCGCGGTATTGGCATCCAGAATATCGAGGACCCGCTGGTACAGCTGATTGTTTCGTTGGGCAATTTTCCGAATCTCGCGTCCCATTACCTGGGCGGCAATATGCCTGAGGTCATCGTTTTTATTTTCAAACAGGTCCGAGTGGTGGGTCCAGATTTCCTCGTCGTACAGATCAAAGAAATGGTTCAGGATGTCGCTGATGTCCTTAATGTCATCGCGACGGGCCTCCGGCCGGTCGTCCCAGGCGATGAGTTTCAGCAGCACAATACCCGGCAGCGTACAGAACTTGAACTGGTGTTCTCCTTCCAGAATCAACTCGGGCAGCCCTTCCTCGTAAATCTCTCCAAAGCCCGGCATGTTGATGGCCGCGAACCCCGTACCCATGACCCGTACGGTACCGTCCTCATCCGCAATAGCTCCAAAGGGCAGCAGGTCCACCTGCGTCTTGTCCTGCCAAACGAGCACGAAGGGGTTTTCCTGGTACGGAAAAAACCCTTCATGCCGGATGAGATACTCTTTGAGGGCCTCGTAGGTACCAGGTTGGTTGATGAGTACAGCAAAGTCAATGTCCCCAGTCGTGCGTCGGGCCTTTTTTTCCTTGATGCTCATCCAGGCATCCCGGGCCACGGCCCCCACCAGGTAAAAGTCTATGCCGAATTTTGAGAAGCCCCTTTCCAGACCCGCAAGCAGACCGTGCATTGTGGGGTTCTGCCGCAACTCACGAAAGTTCAGTTTGTAGGTACTCATCGTATACTTTTTGGGCGGTTTCGCTGCACCGCCGGTCATGACTATTGATCAGGTCTGCGTATACCAGCAGGGGTGGTACGGTTGGCTGATCGGCTTCCTGTCCCTGCCAGAACTTCCTGTATACCCGTACGGGGCCTTCCTCATCGGGAATGAGCCGGTAGTTTTTCATCAGCTCGCCGCGGCTTTCCTCGGTGTACAGGGTCAGCTCGGCGGGTTTCAGGTAGCCCGTCAGCAGTTCCCCGGCCGGTTCGCTTCCCCACAAGGTTTTAGGCGTATTCAGTTTTAGGTTTTTCCAATCGTCAAACCCGTCCCTGGCCACGAACCTGAACCGTCCCACGCTCAGGGATGGCTTCAGGGTCTGCCCGTAGGCCGCCGTCCAATGGCCCACTAGTTCATTCAGCCGCTGGAACTGGTATTCGTTCTTTGATACACTGACCAGGTAGCCTTCCTGCTTCAATCCGTTGATGATATGCGTGATATTACCAATGGACGTACCGGTTTGGCCGGCAATTTGCCGGTAGGGGAGGTTGATCAGTGCCTGGTCGCGCAGGAACGCAAAGAGAACCCGCAGGCCCGTCTTGGTAAAGGCACGGCTCCGGACCTGGGGCTTTACCTGCATGGGCTTATTCACCTCAATCCAGAACCACCTTTCTGGGGTTTTCAGGTAGAAGTTCCCGTTGGCTTCCAGGTAGGAGACGTTGTGGTTTCTCAGCTCCTCCTTGATCTTGGGATACAGCCGACCAGCTATGAGCAGAAAGGGCTGATGCGTTTCACTGAATGCAAAAATCTGGGGCAAAACGTGCTTTCCGAGCTCTTTTTTTACCTCCACATTAAATTGCAGTACACTTTCCCCAATCCTGACCCGCAAGGTACCATCCAGTCCCTTCTTTGTTTCTTTCTCCCATTTCCCTTTGAATTGGGTGGTTTCCAGGAGGTTTTCCAAGGCCGTATGGACGATCTGTTCCTCGGTCATGTTTACAAAATTTTAGTGTTTACACAAACGTAAACATCTTTTATTGATAAACAAAATGTACTCATAATTTAGCCCTCCACTCTCCCATTGGCAAAAAGTACTGCACCCCTTTCGGCTTCACCTGGAAGGTCAGCGTCTGGGCTAGGTTCTGGATCCGGTGTAGCTCAGGGGTACTTTTGCAGTTGATGACAATATACAGCCAGGCAGAATCACCCAGTTGGGCCAGGCGTAAGTTGATAGGCAATCGTTTTGGTGTAGCGGTTCTTATATAAGGGTTTGCCCTACCAATCCTTCATGTCTTCCTTCAAGCGCCGGATAAAGAACTTATTGATGCCGTTATGCTCTAATTCTTTAATGCGGGTGGAGGCAATCTCATCAGTAGCAAAGATGTCTTCGTCCAGAATTTGCAGCAGTTTCTTGAAGATGTCCGTCCGACCGCGGTGAGGCGTGGCCGTTAACAACAGAATGTGTTCGCATTGCTGGGATAACAGCTGTGCCGCCTTGTACCGCTGGGAAAGGTACTGCCGGTTGCCGTAGTCGTAGGCCGACAGCTTGTGGCACTCGTCAATCACGATTAGATCCCAGTGAGAGTTCCCTGCAACATTCAGGACGTCGTCCCTAGAGATAAAATCGATGGACGTAACAATCCGCGGAGCGGTATGGAAATATTCGGATCGGAGGAGAACAGACTCCTATTAACAAGCGTGAAGGGGATGTTGAACTTGATAGCCAACTCATCCTCCTGCCATTGTTTGGTGAGACCTCCGGGCGTAATGATAAGGATGCGCTCGATCAAGCCCCCCAGCAGCATTTCCTTGATCAGTAGGCCGGTCATGATCGTTTTACCCGCCCCGGTATCGTCGGCCAACAGGAATCGGATTTTTGGCAGGGGCAACAGATATTTGTATACAGCTTCTACCTGGTGTGGGAGCGGGTCCACGATGCTGCAATTGACGGCAAAGAGAGGATCAAACTGATAGGCAGAGTTGATACGTTCGGCTTCGGCAAACAAGGCAAAATGGACGGGATCTCCCTCAAAATTGAAAGTACCTCCGCCAGTACTTCGAGTTGCTCAAACTCCGAGACGGAGATAACCTTGGTATTGGTTCGTTTGGTGTTAACGCCCGTAAATTTCACGGACACCATGGTGCCCAGGGGCTGGATATGGTTGAGCGTGACAGGTTCGGAGGGGATAAGATTCTTGATAATCTGACCGGGTTGCATGGCGTGTTGCAAGAGGGACTGTGTTTTATAAGTTGTTTTAAAATAGTACTGGCAGGGGCCCAAAAAAGTACTTATTTCAAATCACCTTGGAGTGACCAAAGTTCAAGCTTACGTCTCCTATGAGTATTCAACGAAAGAAAGCAAAGCGTAAGAAATATCCTAGTGACATTGGCAAGAATAGCCCAAGAAAACTCAACTCGAATTTACCGAAAAGCAAATCGAGGGCAGAGGCGGAAAAGTAGATCGTAGCGTATTAGGATTTTTAAGAGTCGATTAACAGCATCATATACGTAGTGGACTTGGCTGCTGCTCTACGATTACTGCATGACCAACCGCTTTGGGGCTTCCTACTCGCCCGATTTGATTCACTGGAGCGTGGAGGAGGACGTAAGCTTTCCGTCGGAAGCCCGGCACGGCTGCGTTTCGCTCTTAACCTCTAAGGAGGCTAAGGCTTTGCTGCAAAAGTACCCAGGTACCCCCTCAAACGTGCGTTCTTGGCAAGAGCCATGAAGCCTGAGCTGGTGTTTTGTGCCGGCATTTTATTCTGTATCGGCACCATTTCTCTTACATCCCTACAACCATTTTGCCACGATAAGGATCATAGTATGAGCGAATGAATACAGCCATGGATTAAAAGCGTATTTTCATGAAACAAATGCTCTCGTGTAAGACCACATCCGTCACAAAAAATTTCTTGCTTTGCTTCTTTTTAGTAGCTGGATGTACCGTTTCTGAACCTGATCCGTACGAAGCGGGGAAATGCTACGAAGGTACTTATATAAGGGGATTTTGCCCTAGCGTTGCGGTTGTATCAGTTACCAATGCAAACATCGGAATCAAATGGGATTACAACGGCAAAAAGTACAGCAATGCACTAGCCATTCATAACTTTGAGATCGACTCGCTGGGGCCAGATCGTACAATCTACTTTACAATTGACGTTGACGAAACCGCCAAAGGAGGTGAATGTTACCTACCTATTCATTGCCAAATGTGGCTGTTTGATACATCATCACCAGAAGTAGGTATTTGTGCAAAGACCATTTCGAACAGACCTTGTGATCAGTTATAATACGAATGGTCCTATTCTCCCAAAAATCACAAAATTATAAGTACCTTTCCGCCTTCCTGAATTCTCCAAAAGCTTCCCCATCCCTAGCATCGACCAATAATTCCCGGCCCTGGCGCGTTCAATACTAGGACGAAAACGCCTCAAGTACCTCCGACCCGTCGGGGGTACTTGGGTAGATTTCGGCCCCTGGGTACTTTGTACCAAGTATCATCCAAGCCTATCCGACTTACTATGCACGTTCTTTTTCCTAAACGCCTCTGGGTACTGGTCCTGATTTTTGTCACGCAGCTCAGCTATGCGCAGTCGGGCCAAGGTACCTCCCGCCGCGCCCAAACCGATACGCTGCGCGTGTTCCTGATCGGCAACAGCTTTTCGCAAAACGCCGCCCGCTACCTGCCCCAGCTCGCCGCCCAAGGCGGGCATCCGCTGGTGATTGGCCGCGCCGAGCTGGGTGGCTGCTCGCTGGAGCGCCACTGGACCCACGCCGCCGCCTTTGAAGCCAACCCCAACGACCCCAACGGCAGCCCCTATAAAGATAAATCGCTGCGGCAGCTGCTGTCGGAAGGTACCTGGGACCTCATCACGATTCAGCAAAACTCCATGAACTCGCCCGACCCAGGTACCTACCAGCCCTACGCCCGCCAGCTCTACGACTACGTCAAGGCTATCCAGCCGCAAGCCGAGGTGGTGTTGCACCAAACCTGGGCCTACCGCTCCGACGCCGACGGCTACGGGCAGGTAAGCCCAGGTACCTTTGCCCAGAGCGAGCGCGACATGTGGGAGAAATCGCGGGCGGCCTACCACGCGACGGCCCAAAACCTGGGCGTGCGGGTGATCCCCGTGGGCGATGCCTTTTGGGCCGTGAGCTCAGACCCCGCCTGGGGCTACCGCCAGGACCCGAACTATGATTTCAAAGCTCCCAAGTACCCCTCCCTGCCCAACCAGGCCAACTCGCTGCACGTGGGCTACCGCTGGACCAACGACCAGAAGTGGGGCTTTGATTCGCACCACGCCAACGAGGCCGGTTGCTACCTGGGTTCGCTGGTGTGGTACACGTTTCTGTTTGGCGATTCGCCCCAAAAGCTCACCTTTGTCCCCGAGCCCGTACCGGCGGTCCTGGCCGCCCAGCTCAAAAAAGTGGCGGAACAAACCGTGAGCCAGGTACGTAAGTAGAGCAGGTACTTCACACAACTCGAAGCCTATGAATGATTTAGCAAACCCCACTGAACATAGCCGCCTCTGGGACGAATTCCGGGCCGGAAGCCAGGAGGCGTTTTCGCGGATGTACGAACTCTACGCCGAGGATATGTACCGCTACGGCTATAACCTGGTACGCAACAAACAGCTGGTGGAAGACTGCCTGCACGAGCTCTTCCTGCACCTGCACAGCCACCGCCGACGCCTGGGTAGCACCGATAACATTCGCTTTTACCTGTACCTTTCGCTGCGGAGAAGGCTGTTTGACACCGTCCGGAAATCAAATCGCTACCGCTCCGACGAGTACGTTTTTGAAGACGCCGAGTTCCTGATCCAGCCCTACGAGCAGCAGTGGATTCATGAGCAGTCCGTAGCCTGGCAAAACAAGGTGGTGGTCACGGAGCTGAACAAACTACCCAAGCGGCAAAAAGAAATTCTGTACCTGGTGTACATGAAAGGCCTTACCTACCAGCAGGCGGCAGAAGTGATGGACATTACGCTCAAGAGCGTCTATAATACCGTGAGCGTGGCGCTGGCTACGCTGAAAGGGTACCTTAAGGAATCGTTGCAGCCCGAAGGGCTTACCTGGGGCATCGTTGGCTTGTTTCTAAAATATATTCTACATGGCTAACTACCCATCTTCAAGTCCAAACCGGATATTTACCATGAATTACCTCTCCTACGAAATCGACGATTTTTGTCAGGACTCGGACTTCATCGGCTGGGTACTTGCTCCCGGTCCCGAATCCGATGCTTTCTGGCGCAGTTTTCTGGAAAAGTACCCCCACAAAGCCGCCGCCGTGCAGGCCGCCGCCGAGCGGGTAAGGCTGTTTCAGTTTCAGGAAATAGAACCCCAACCGAGCGACCTGAACCGCCTCCGCGAGCGCATCTGGAACGACCTCGAAACACCGGTGCTCAGGCTGTCCTGGTGGCAAAAGCCCGCCTTCCGCGTGGCGGCTACCGTCGCGGTGCTGCTGGTGTCGCTGGGGGTACTTTGGTGGAGCAGGGTACCGGGCGCGTCCCAAACCTTCCAGACCGACTACGGCCAGGTACAGCGGATCGAGCTGTCGGACGGCTCCGTCGTAACGCTCAACGCGCATTCGTCGCTCAAGGTGGTGGAGAATCTCAAGGACCAGCCCGTGCGGGAAGTGTGGCTCACGGGCGAGGCGTACTTTGCCGTAGCCAAGCGCCAGGGCGGCAAATTTATCGTGCACACGCCCGAGGCCTCCATTGAGGTACTGGGTACGGAGTTCAACGTCAATACCCGCCGCCAGCAAACCAAGGTAGTCCTTCAGGAAGGCAAAATTCAACTCCTCACCGACCAAGCCCCCGCCCTGACCATGAAGCCCGGCGACATGGCCACCGTGAAGGAAAACGACCAGGCCGTGCAGTTACAGATTGTCCAACCCGAGCACTACAACGCCTGGAAGGAATCCTACCTGGTGCTGGACGACCGCCCCGTGACCGAGATCGTGGACATGCTGGAAGATACCTACGGCCTGCGGGTGCAGTTTGAAAACAAAGTGCTGTTGAGCAAAAAACTAACGGGCAAGTTGAGCCTGAAAGAAATGGATGATTTCATCGAAAACCTAAGTACCATTCTGGACACGGATGTAGAAAAAACTACCGACGGGTACCTGCTTAGGTAAGTAGGTTCAGGGTACTTTGTCCTCGAAAACCGGCTGTCGGTCAGCCTTTTCGTTAGAAATAAAAAAGCGGCCTCAGGGGTGCCTGAGTGCCGCTTTTTGTATAAAAGTTAAACTTTTTCAGAAAATAGTTCATAGAAAACCGGGAAATGTCAGGAAGCAGGCCGTTTAACAACCAGAGGCCTTACCATTCATATTCCTGCTTTTACTATGAAAAAACGTATTCCACTGATCCTGTTCCTGGCTCCGCTCCTCGGCGGCCACGGGTTTCAGGAGCTGCACGCACAAACCATACTGGCCTACCAACCGCCCCAGGTCGAGAACCGGGCGGTACAAGAAAGCGCCAACAGCCTGATCAACTTACTCAAAAAACTCGAGACGATCCACAAAGTCAGCTTTGTGTACCAACGCGAGCTGCTGGAGAATAAAACGATTTCGACTTCCATTAACGAAAACGATAAGCCGGAGGCCATTCTGGCGCGGGTACTTCCGCCCATGAACCTGCGCTACAAAAAGCTCAAAGGCGGCGGCTACGCCATCCTGGCCCGCAAAGCCACCACCCCAGGTACCTCCGCCGAAAGCAAACCCGCCAGTACCACTACCACGCAGGTACCCCGCGAAAATGTGCCCGCAGGTACCTCCGGCGAAACCGCGCTCGTGTCGCCTCTCCCCCCCAGCCTGGCCCCGAGCCAGCCGGTCGAGATCACGGTGCAGGGGCGGGTCGTTGACGCCGAAAATGGCGAGGGCCTGCCCGGCGTGAGCATTACCCTGAAAGGTACTACCCGCGGCACCAATACGGACGTGAGCGGCAACTACTCCCTGAGCGTCCCGGACGAGCAGGCCGTGCTGGTATTCAGTTTTGTGGGATACCAGGCCCGCGAGGAAGTGGTAGGTACCCGAACGACCCTCAACGTAACCCTCCGCACCGACAGCCGCGCGCTGGAAGAAGTGGTGGTGGTGGGGTACGGTACCGTCAGGAAAAGTGACCTGACGGGCTCGGTGGCGCAGGTAAAATCCCGGGAGATCAACGCCTTCCCGGCGGCCAATCCGCTCCAGGCGCTGTCGGGCCGGGCGGCGGGCGTGCAGGTAACCCAAAACAGCGGCGCACCGGGAGCGCCCGTCAGCGTGCGGATTCGGGGTACCAACTCGGTGCAGGGCAGCAACGAGCCGCTTTACGTGGTGGATGGTTTTCCCATTGCGGGTTCCAACCCGACGATCCTGAACAACGCCGACATCGAGAGCGTGGAGGTACTTAAAGACGCCTCGGCCACGGCCATTTACGGCTCTCGCGGGGCCAACGGCGTGGTCATTATCACCACCCGACAAGGGAAGGCGGGCATTACGCGGGTTGACTTCGAAACCAGCTACAGCGTACAGACCCTGCGGAAAAGAATGGACTTGATGAATGCTCAGGAGTATGCCCGGTTTTATAACATCCAGGCCGCCAACGACAACCTCAGCCCCTACTTCACGCAGCAGCAGATCGACGGCTTCGGCGAGGGCTTCGACTGGCAGGATCTGGTGTTTCGCCGGGCTCCCATGAAAACCACTTCCCTGAATGTTAACGGCGGAAACGAGAAAACCCAGTTTTCGGTGTCGGGTAGTTTCTTCGGTCAGGACGGCATCATTGTGGGGAGCGACTACAACCGCTACTCGCTCCGGACCAACATCAACCACAAGATGGGCGAGAAATTCAGCGTGAACTTGTCAAGTACCCTGAGCCGCCTCAATACCGACCGCCGCGACAACGCCGGTGGGTCACGCGGCAACTCCATGATCTCAGCGGCGCTTTCGGCCCCGCCCACGCTCACGCCCTTCAATGAGGACGGCTCCTACCGCGTGCTGGCTACGGCCTACCCTTTCGTGGCCACGGACCTGATCAACCCCATTAATTTTATCAACGAGCAAACCAACCAGATCCGGGCCAACCGGATTCTGACCAACGCCGCGCTGCTTTTCAACCCCATTCCCGAGCTCACCATTAAGATTTCGGGCGGGATCGAAAACGCCGACGACCGTACCGACGAATACACCACCCGCAACTACTTCAACTCGCCGGGGAGAGCGTCCATCAGTACCAGCCAGGTAATGAGCTTGCTGAACGAGAATACCATCAGCTACCAGAAAACCTTTCAGGAAACGCACAGCATCTCGGCCGTAGCCGGTTTTACCTACCAGGATTTTACCACGACCTTTCTTTCGGCCACGGGCAACGGTTTCCTGAGCGACATCACCGAAACTGCCAACCTCGGCTCCGCCACGACGCCCGGCATACCGAGCTCGGGCTACTCCAAGGCGGTGCTGCTGTCGTACCTGGCACGGGTCAACTACGGCTACCAGGACAAGTACCTGCTCACGGCCAGCCTGCGCCGCGACGGCTCCTCGCGCTACAGTGAAGGCAACAAATGGGGGCTCTTCCCCTCCGCAGCCGTGGCCTGGCGCGTCTCCAACGAGGAGTTCCTGCGCAACAGCACGCTTATTTCCGAGCTGAAATTCCGGGCGAGCTGGGGCTTAACCGGCAGCCAGGCCATTTCGCCTTACTCCACGCTCAACCAACTCTCGGCGGGGCGTACGGTATTTAACGACGCGTTATTCACCACCTTTGCCCCCGGCACCACCCTGCCCGGCAACCTGAAATGGGAAACCACCGAGCAGATCGACGTTGGAATTGACCTGGGTATCTTCCGCAACCGGGTACTTTTCACCGCCGACTACTACATCAAAAACACCCGCGATTTGCTCAATACCGTCCGGCTGCCGTCCTCGCTGGGCTTCACCACGACGATCCAGAACGTGGGTGCCGTGCAGAACAAAGGCCTGGAGCTGGGCCTGGATGGCCGGATCTTCACGGGGGCTTTCGAGTGGGACCTCAACGCCAACATCTCGTTTAACCGCAACAAAGTAGTGACGCTTTACGGCGGGGACGACATCCTGGGCGGCACCGTCAACGTAGTCGTGGTGAACGACGTAGCCAACATCCTGCGCGAGGGGCAGCCCATTGGGCGCTTCTGGGGCTACCAGGAAGACGGCTACACCGACCAGGGCCGCATCCGGTTCCGGGATCTGGACGGAGACGGGGCCATTACCCAAAACGACAAAACCTACATCGGTGATCCGAATCCGAATTTTATTTATGGCATCAATTCCCGGATGTCGTTCAAGAATTTTGACTTGACGCTATTCATTCAGGGTACCCAGGGCAACGATATTTTCAACGTCAGCTCCATTACCAATACCATCGACTACGGTTTTGGACTGAACATGCCCAGGGAGGTACTTTACAACCACTGGTCGCCCAGCAACCCCGACGCCAAGTACCCGCTCATCAGCCGTAACACCGCCACCCGCCTGTCGGACCGCTTCGTAGAAGATGGCTCCTACCTGCGGCTGCGGAACATCCAGCTGGCGTACAACCTGCCCACCGAAAAGCTGGGCATTAACTGGCTGCGGAGCCTGCAAGTCTATGCCAGCGGCCAAAACTTGCTCACTTTCACCAAGTACTCCTGGTGGGACCCCGAAGTAAACAGCCGGGGCGGGGCCAACTCAACCGTACAGGGCATCGACCATAACAGCTACCCTACGGCTAAGGCGGTTACCGCTGGCCTGCGGGTAGGATTCTGACGGACAACATCACGGACTTTTTAAAAGTACTTACCAATGAAAAATAAAACATCCAAGTGGTTAACCAGCTCCCAAAAGCCCTTACGTTGGGGCCTTTCGGGAGCGCTGTGCCTGCTCCTGCTTACTTCCTGCGAAGATCTGCTGGAAGAAAATCCGAAGTCCATCGTCGTGGAGACGTTTTTCAATACGGCGGGCGAGGTAGAGTCGGCTACCAACGCCATCTACGCCCCGCTCCGCGCCAACCGCTTTACCGAATACGAGGCCACGCTCGAAGCCATGGCGGAGTACGCCTACGGGCGGGGTAGTTGGGCCCCGCTGCACGAGTTCCAGGGCTTCAACGATGTCAACATCAACCGGGTAGCTACCTTCTGGGATGCCTTTTACCTGAGCATTCGCAACGCCAACCTGGTGATCCAAAATGCGCCCAACGGCAGCGCTATTAGCCAGGCCGACATCAATCGGTTTGTGGGCGAGGCCAAGTTCCTGCGGGCGTTCAACTACTTCCAGCTGGTCCGGAACTGGGGCGGGGTACCGCTGCGTACCGAGCAGAACATGACGGTGGGTGATTTGCGCAAGAGCAGCCCGGAAGAAGTCTACACCCTCATCCTGGCGGATCTAACGGAGGCCGAAACCAACCTGCCCGACAACCCCACGCACGTGGGCCGCCCTACCCGCTGGGCCGCCAAAACGCTCCTGGCCGACGTCTACCTGCAACGCGGAGAATACGCCCTGGCGCGCGACAAAGCCGACGAGGTGATGAAGTCCAACAAATTCTCGCTGGTACCCGTCACTTCCCGGCAGGACTTCCAGCTGCGGGTTTTTGGCCCCGAGCTGCTCACGACGCCCGAAGAGATTTTTTACCTCAAGTACGCCCGGCAGGTGGGTCAGGGCAACTACATGCTTTGGATCACCAACCACCCCAGCACCAACCTCTTCAATTTCGGAGGAGCGTACGCCATCCACGGCGACGCGACCAATCCCTTTTACCAAAACTGGGACAACGCCGATTTGCGTAAAGCCCTCTGGGACCGGGTGAACATTGGTCTGGGAGCTACGAGCCTGGTGAGTGCCAAGTTCATCGATCAGAACGCCATTGCTCAAAACGGAGCCGGCAACGATGATCCCGTTTATGGCTACTCCGACGTACTGTTGATGTACGCCGAGGCCGCCACCCGCGCCGCCGGTGCCCCCACGCCCGAAGCGCTGGAGGCCCTCAACAGGGTACACCGCCGCGCCTACGGCCAAGCCCCCAACACGGCTTCAACGGTAGACTACGTACTGGCCGACTACACGGCCGCGACCTTTCTGGAGCTGGTGAGTCGGGAGCGGGCGTACGAGTTTCAGCTGGGAGGCAAGCGCTGGCTGGAGCTCAAACGGACCGGCCGGGCTAACGAGGTGATCCGAGCCACCAAGGGCATTACCATTGCCGAGAAACACTACCTGTGGCCTATCCCGCTGTCGGAGCTGAACTTCAACAAAGCGCTCACCGCCGCCGATCAAAATCCGGGATATTGATGGCGTAGTAAAAAAGGTACCTGGAAGTAATAAGGCGCTTCTTGTAAAGAGATAAAACACGAGGAAGTAGGTAGAAAGCGTTAAGCCTTCTGCCTACTTCTTAGTCACAAAAAGAGTACAGGCTGGATTTGCGCTTACAAAAGCATTGGATACTATGAAAAAAATGGAAAGAAGATCGGCGCTCGCTACGATCGGGGCCATGTCGCTGGGAATGGCCGCGCCCAAGCTGGCGAAGGGCGAACGCCTCGCTGAACCGTATAAGATTAAAAAGCAGTCTTTGAAAACCGATATTCTGGTGATCGGCGGCGGGACGGCCGGGGTCGTGGCCGCCATCCAGGCCGGGCGGGCCGGGCGGAAAACCATCCTGGTCGAGAACGGCAGCCAGCTGGGCGGCGTCACCACTACCGGCGGCGTGGCCTATCCGGGCATCTTTTTTGCCTGGGGCCAGCAGGTCATTGGGGGCATTGGTTGGGAAATGGTGCAGGAAGCCGTGGCGCTGAACGACGATACGCTACCCAACTTTACGGTACCCCACGGCCGCCAGCACTGGACCCACCAGGTGCGCCTCAACGGCCCGCTCTACGCCATGCTCATCGAGGAAAAATGCCTTGAAGCCGGGGTAGATCTCCGTTTTTACGAAACCCCCACCCAAATTTCGTTTCAGAAAAACAGCTGGGTAGTCCAAACCATGGGCAAAGGTACCCAAACGGAAATCACCTGCAACCAGCTCATCGACTGCACCGGCAACGCCTACGCGGCCTCCATAGCGGGCTTCAACGTACTGCGCGAGGTCGAAACGCAGCCCGGTACGCTGATGTTTGCGCTCGGTGGCTACGACTTCCAGTCGCTGGACCTGCCGCTGATCCAGAGCCGCTACAACGAGGAATTAAAAAAGGGGGATATGGTCAAGACGGAGTTTTACAACATCGTGGCCCTGCTCCGCAGCGCGGGCGACAACGTGCAGCACATTAAGGGTGCCGACTCCACCACCTCCGAAACCCATACCATCGCCAACATCAAAGGCCGTACTTCGCTGCTAAAAATGCTGCGGTTTCTGCGCACCCTCCCCGGACTGGAAAAGACCCGGCTCATTGACATGCAGCCGGAAACAGCCGTGCGGGAAACCTACCGCATCGACGGGCACTACAAAATCACCCAGGAAGACTACGTGACGGGTAAACATTTCGACGACGCCGTTTCGTACTCCTACTACCCCATTGACCTGCACGACGAGAAAGGCGTTATTCCCAATCAGCTCAATCCGGGCGTGGTACCTACCATCCCGATCCGGGCGCTGGTACCCAAGGGCAGCAAAAACTTCCTGGTGGCGGGCCGCTGCCTGAGCAGCGACCGCCTGGCCAACTCGGCCCTGCGCGTACAGGCCTCCTGCATGGGCATGGGCCAGGCCGCCGGAGCGGCGGCGGCACTGGCCAGTAAGCTGGGCAAATCGCCCCTGGAGGTACCTCTCGCCGACCTGCGTCAGCTCCTGGAGGCGCACGGGGGGATTTTTCCTACAAAAAATCGAAAAGGGTAGGTACTTTCGGGCAACGATGCAGCGGCTTAATTCAACATACCCCATCCTCCTCACCAGCGCGTTTGCCGCGCTGGTTTTGTTGCTTTCGGCCTACCCCCGTTTTGACAAAATAAGGTACTTTGGCGCGGCTACGCTGGCGGTCCCGGCCGATACCGTACTGGCCCATACCGTTGATTTTCGCGACACCGTAGCGGGAAGTACCTTGTATCAGGTACTTTCCAAGGAAAAGTACCCCCTGGCCTACTACCGGGAGATCCGGACGGGCGTGTGCTTTGATAACAAGTGCCGCCTGCTCAACGTGGTACTTTACTGGAACCCCACGGGCCGGTACCTGGGCTTTGAGCTACCCGAAAGCGAGTACCTGAGCAAGTCCGACCACGAGCCCTTTGTGGCCGAAGAGTACCAGCGCCTGCACGCCTTGCTGGCCGACTCGCTCTCACCCCTGAGTACTTTTTCCTACAACGAGATCGTACCCAGTACCACCCCGCCCAACCCCGACGTAGATGCCGTGTCGTCTGCTACCGCGCGCGCCGTACTGGAGTACGTGGTGCCGGGCGCGGCCTATACGACCTACAAGCTCTGGCACCTGCTCTACGGCCCGGCGCAGGAGGAGGTCCAGCGGCTCACGCGCCAGCGCCTGTCGCCCGAGCTGCTGCTGATGATGCTGGATAGCCCCGCGCTGGGCGATCAGATCTGGGCGCTGAACCACAGCCGGGGGTACCTGGAGCCGAGCTCCGCGCTGCGGCAAAGGGTACTTTCGTTCATTGACCCGCGCGACTACAACCTGGCCGAGCGCGCCATCAATGCCCTCAGTCCTCCGGATTTGGAAAGTACCTCGTTGCAGGAAGTACTGCTCGATAAGTTTCAGACCGGCAACCACAGCCTCAAAAAACTACTGCTCACCAAGCTCCGGGAAGCCCCGGCCCTAAGTACAGCCAGCCAGCAGGCCCTGGCCCGTCAGCTAACTACCCTGAGCGGCGAGCTCGTGACCAGCGGCCTGGATCTGTACCAGCAACAACCCACGCTCGACCCGGCGGCGGGCAGGGTACTTTCCGAGCTTCTGGAAAATGACAATGCCTATATTTCCAAAAAGGCGTATCAGTTTTTTGAAAAAGTACCCCTTCAAGATAAGCTCGTCCAAAAGCGGCTCGGCCAGTACCGGGCCCGGCACGGCCTCTCGGGTACTTCCCGCTAAAAGTACCTTTGCTTCCAGTACCTAGTTTGATAGATCCATGATTTTTCGCTCGTCAATTTCTTTTTGCCAAGTACCCCTACTCACGCTGTGCCTCCTGCTCGGCTCCCAGTATCCAACCCAAGCCGCCGCACCGCCCTGCCTGCCCGTGGGCCTGCGCTGCGAGTACCTACCCAATCCGCTCGGCATCGACGCGTCCCGGCCGCGCCTGAGCTGGTACCTGCAGGACACCCGGCCCGGCGCCCGGCAGCGCGCCTACCAGATCCGGGTCGGGACGGACTCGCTGGCGGTAGGCCGGGGCCAGGGTACCTCCTGGCAAAGTACCCAAACGAAGACAGACCAAAGCCTGGTCACCTACCAGGGCAAAGCTCTGGAGCCCTTCACGAGGTACTTTTGGTCCGTTACGGTGTGGGATAAAGACAACAAACCCGCCACCTCGGCCGTAGCCAGCTTCGAAACGGGCCTGATGGACGCCAAAAACTGGCAAGGTACCTGGATCAGTGACGGCAACGACGTGGCCCTCAAGCCTGCACCCTATTTTCGTAAAGTTTTTACGGCCGCTAAAAAAATAAAATCGGCCCGCGCCTACGTAGCCGTGGCCGGGCTGTACGAGCTTTACCTCAACGGACAGAAGATCGGCAACCACCGCCTCGACCCTACCTACACGCGCTTCGACCGCCGCACGCTTTACCTCACCCACGACGTAACGGCCCAGCTGCAAGCGGGTCAAAACGCCATCGGGGTACTTTTAGGCAACGGCTGGTACAACCACCAATCCACGGCCGTATGGTACTTCGACAAAGCCCCCTGGCGCGCCCGCCCTACCTTTTGCCTGGACCTGCGCATTACCTACGAGGACGGCTCGGTAGAGACCATCGGCTCGAACCGGAGCTGGAAAACGGCGCTGAGTCCGGTGATTTTCAACAGCATCTACACCGCCGAGCACTACGACGCCCGCCTGGAGCAACCGGGTTGGAACACGCCCGATTTTGACGATACGAAGTGGAAAAACACCACCCACCGCTCGGCCCCGTCGCAGCAGATCGTGAGCCAAACGCTGCATCCTATACGCAACGTGGAGGCAATCCCGGCCCAAAGCGTAAAAAAGCTCAACGACACCACCTATGTCTTCGACCTGGGACGGAATATAGCCGGGATCAGTCAGATCAGCGTCCAGGGCCCGGCCGGAACGACCCTGCGCCTGAAGCACGGCGAACGCCTCTATGACAACGGCCGGGTGGACCTCTCCAACATCGACGTGCACTACCGCCCCACCGACGACGCGGACCCTTTCCAGACCGATATTTTTATCCTGGCCGGTAAGGGCGAAGAACGTTTTATGCCCCGCTTCAACTACAAAGGATTTCAGTATGTGGAAGTGACCAGCAGCCAGCCGCTCTCCCTGACGCAGGAGAGCCTAAAGGGGTACTTCATGCACAGCGACGTGCCACCAGTGGGGCGGGTGCGGTCGTCTAATCCTACGTTGGACAAAATCTGGTGGGCTACCAACAACGCCTACCTCTCCAACCTCTTTGGGTACCCTACCGACTGCCCCCAGCGCGAAAAAAACGGCTGGACCGGCGACGCCCACATTGCCATCGAAACCGGCCTATACAATTTTGACGGCATCACGGTGTACGAAAAATGGATGGCCGACCACCGCGACGAGCAGCAGCCCAACGGGGTACTTCCGGCCATTATTCCTACCAGCGGCTGGGGCTACCACTGGGCCAACGGCCCCGACTGGACCAGCACCATTGCGCTCATTCCCTGGAATATCTACCTCTTTTACGGCGATACGCAGATCCTGCGCGACAACTACGACAACATCAAGCGCTACGTGGATTACATCCACCAGCAGAGTCCCGGCGGGCTCACCGCCTGGGGCCTGGGCGACTGGGTACCGGTGAAGTCGAAGTCGCCCGTGGAGCTGACTTCTTCGGCCTACTACTTCGTTGATGCCCGCATTTTGGCCCAAGCCGCCAAGCTGCTGGATAAACCCGCTGACCACCAAAAGTACACCGCCCTGGCCGAGCAGATCAAAAGCGCCATCAACGCCAAGTACCTCGATACCAGCACCGGGCTCTACGGCAGCGGCCTCCAAACCGAGCTGAGCGTACCCCTGCATTGGGGCCTCGTACCGGACGAACACCAAGCGGCCGTAGCCCAAAACCTGGCCCGGCGCGTGGCCGCCGATGGATACCACCTGGACGTGGGCCTGCTGGGTACCAAAGCCCTCCTGAACGCCCTGAGCGAAAACGGCCACGCGGAGACGGCTTACCAACTCGCCGCCCAGGAAACTTTTCCCTCCTGGGGCTGGTGGATCGTCAACGGCGCCACGACCCTCTACGAAAACTGGCCCATCGACGCCAAGTCGGACATTTCGATGAACCACATCATGTTTGGGGAAATCGGGGCCTGGTTCTACAAAGCCCTGGGCGGCATCAAGCCTGATCCCGAGCAGCCCGGCTTTAAAAACATCCTGCTGGAGCCCCACTTTGTCAAAGGGCTCAACCACTTTGAGGCGTCCTACCTCAGCCCGCGGGGGGAGGTACTTTCAGCCTGGCAACGAACCGAACTTGGCATCACCTACAGGGTGGTGGTACCGCCCAACGCCACCGCCACGCTGACGCTACCGGCGGCCGAAGGAAGCACCATGTACCTGAACGAGAAGCTGGTCAAACCGTCACCAACCAGTCCAAAAAACGCAAAACCCGTTCACCGCCTCACGGCAGGCACCTACCGCTTCGAGTTGCCGGGGCTCTGAGGCAAAGCGCGGGAGGTACTTCCCGGGGAAGCGTCGGCTTCACAGGCAGAAGAGACCACCCTACTCTATCTTGTGATCGTTGATTGTTTGGACAAACCTCGCCAGCAGTTCCTCTACCGCGCTAAGGGTACCTTCGTCCGTGATTGTATGGTCTGCACTTATTTTTGTTTTAGCGTGCTGAATAACCAATTGCAGATTTTCGATATTTTTAGCTTCCAGGGCTTTCAGCGTTTCCATCAATGCCCGGTGCCCGTAGGTACC
Organism: Rhabdobacter roseus; assembly: GCF_014202275.1. GTDB lineage: Bacteria > Bacteroidota > Bacteroidia > Cytophagales > Spirosomataceae > Rhabdobacter > Rhabdobacter roseus. The sequence goes on from NZ_JACHGF010000009.1 coordinate 210,500, forward strand.
ATCCGTTGAGGCGGTAATGAGCATGGTCGGTTTATGGGGGAATTCAGCCGTAGAAACGGTCCAGTCAATCGCGTTTTTCAAGGAACCGGGTACTCCGCGGGCGTATTCAGGCGTACAGATGAGTAGGCCGTTGGCCGTGCGGAGTAGCTGCCGGAACTCCGCTACGGAAGCATCTACCTTTTCGCCGTCGTGGTCCGGGTTAAATGACGGAAGGCTCCCGATGCCCTCATACACGATCATATCCAGGCGGTCAGCCGCCAAATCGGCCAAGGCTTTGATCAGGCTGTGATTTACGGAATTTTGCCGGGTACTTCCCGCAATGGCTACTACCCTGGGCTTGCGTTGAGGTATCATAGGAGGTGGATGGCTATACTTACCGCTGGGCTTCCCGGATGGCTTTAAACTCTGACCCTTCTTTCCACTGGGGCCACTTTTCTTCAAAGGCCAGGCGCTTGCCTACCCGGAAGAGAAGTTTCAGCTCGCTGATGGCTCCTTCCAGGGTCCAGGTGGCGGCGTCGTACTCGTCTGAGGGCTGGTGGTAGCTTTTTTCGGTGTACTCCTGCTTGAGTTTCTGGCCGTGCTCCTTCCCTTTCCCAACCACGTCGATGCCGGTTTCGAGGTAGAGGGCGGGGATACCCACTTTGGCAAAATTGAAATGGTCGGAGCGGTAGTAGTAGCCCGCTTCGGGGTGGGTTTCGGCGGAAATGTACCCTCCGTCGGCCGCGATGATTTCCTGGGTATAGGTTTCCAGCTCGGACTGCCCCTCGCCCACCAGTACCATATCCTTGGTCGGCTCAAAGCGGTTCAGTCCGTCCATGTTGATATTGGCCACGGTGTTCCTGACCGGGTAGATCGGGTTCTGCGCGTAGTAAGCCGACCCCCACAGTCCCTGCTCCTCGGCCGTTACCGCCAGAAACACGATGGTCCGTTCGGTCTGGATTTTCAGGCTTTTAAAGGCCCGGGCCAACTCCAGCAGCCCCGCCGTGCCGGTGGCGTTGTCGAGCGCGCCGTTATAGATCGAGTCGCCGGTGGCGTCGGGCGTACCGATGCCCAGGTGGTCCCAGTGGGCGGTATAGATAAGTACCTCGTCCGGGCGTTTGGAGCCGTTAATCTTGCCAATGACATTGTGGGTTTTGTTGTAGGTGGTCTTGACCGTCATGGTGGTGCTTAGCTTCACCCCCAGCGGTACCGCCCGAAAGCCACGCTGGTCGGCCTTCGTGAGCAGGTCGGTACTTTGCCCCGCCGATTCCAGCAGGCGCACCGCCACCGTTTCCGGCAACCAGCCGATCACGTCACAGTTCGGAAGGTTTTTGCCCCGGTTGTCCAGTTGCAGCCGGGACGTATTGAAATTATTCTGCTGAACCCCAAACGGGTAGCCCGCGGCCTCGGTCCGGTGAATAATGAGGCAGCCCTTGGCACCCTGCCGCGCGGCTTCTTCAAACTTGTAGGTCCAGCGGCCGTAGTAGGTCATTTCTTTGCCCTTGAAGAGCGTCGTATCCCCCGCCCAGAAACCGGGATCGTTGACCATCACCATCACCACCTTACCCTTGACGTCCCGGTCGGCGTAGTCGTTCCAGTTGTATTCGGGAGCTACTACCCCGTAGCCGGCAAAGACCAGTTCGGTATTATCCAGGCTGATGTTCGCTTCGGTACGGTCGGTCCAGATCACGTAGTCGTCGAAGGCCTTCAGGGTACTTGTACCCTTGGGCGAAAGTACTTGCATGCTGGGCGCGGCCGTGGCTTCGATGTTTACCATAGGTACTTCCTGCAGGTAGCTCTGGCCGTTGCCGGGTTCCAGGCCCACGGCCTTGAACTGCTTTTGGAGGTACTCAATGGTTTTCGTTTCGCCTTCGGTGAAGGGCTTCCGCCCCAGAAATTCGTCCGAGGCTAGGACCGCCACGTGTTGTTTGAGGCTATCGGCGCTGAAGGTCGCCAATCCGTCTTCGTGGTCGGAGGTACTTTGGTCGGTCTCGCAGGCGGCGAGCAGCACCAGGGAAAAGAGCGGTAAAATTTTAAAAAAGGAGTTCATGCGTATGCTAGAAAAGTAGGGCGAGGTTGGTGAAGCCTTATTCGTGGTTTGCTGCTGAAATATATCAAAAAAATGGGACATAGTACTTTGAACCAAGACGGAGCGGGCTTGAAGTTGAAAAAAAGGCGTAAAGCACAGGCAAGTACCCCGAAATAATTCCGGCTGATCGGCGCTGTTGCGTATGGCTGGTTTACTTATTTTCCAAAATGCTTAAACCAACTTGTTACGGAGAAGTTAGTTTGGGATAGATAGGGTACTTTACTCGCTTCGAAGGTCCATGAGAGGTACGCTATGTATCTATTTCAGGCTTAATCAGTTTCTTTTTCTTGTACTCATCAAATATATTATGAAGATTTGTAAAGATGGCAGCTGATCAGCCCCTACATGATGAAGAGTACGTGCTCTGGCAACGCTTCAAAAGCGGTGATCAAGAGGCCTTTGCGCTGCTATATGAGCAGTACGTCGGGATACTGTACAACTACGGCTACCACATCACCCCCCATACTGCACTGGTGCAAGACGCCATTCAGGATTTGTTTACGGATTTGTGGCGAACCCGGCAAAACTTGTCGGACACGACTTCTGTGAAGTACTATCTTTTTCGGTCGCTCCGCCGGAAGATTCATCGCTTATCTGAAACGTATCAAACCCTGCAATCCATTCCGGAATCCGACAATCTACCGGACATTCCCCATATCCTTTCGCAAGAAGCCCTACGGATTGAAAAAGATACTCAGGAGGAGTTGATCCGCCAGCTGCAGCAAGCCCTTACTAACCTACCGGAGCGCCAGCAAGAAGCCATCCGGCTGCGCTTTTTCGATGGGTTCGAGCTTCGGGAGGTAGCTTCAATCATGCAAATGAATGAGCAGTCGGTACGGAATTTAATCCAGCGCTCCATCAAAAAGTTGCGCCAAGCCTTTGAGCTTCTCCCAGTTCTGATGTTTTGTCATCAATTCATCTAAAAAAATCCAGCAAAAAGTGAGTTAAATACACAAAAAATCTCTTTGGTACTTTCGAAGGATTAGATATATAGTACTTTACCTTCCTGATATATGAATTATTCCTCTTTTAAATCTGAAGATTTTTTAATGGATCCTGCTTTCGTCCAGTGGATTAAACAGGATAAATACAATGATTTTTGGGAAAATTATCAAAAAAAGCATCCTCACCAAGCGTTGGAAATTCAGCGGGCCCGTTTAATTATACAGGCGGCGGCTACGCTGCCCGTGGCACCATTGAGTGATGATTCGCGCATAGGAATGTGGCAAAATGTGCAACAGAAAGTAGTGAGTAATACCGCATATGAAGCAGAAGTACCTACAAGACACACCCCCTTTCGTTCGTGGGTGTGGTGGGCGGCAGCCTCTATTGTGCTGGTAAGCGGCTGGCTGGGCTGGCAAGCGCTTCGCCCCCCACAAGCGGTAAGTACAGCGTACGAGCAACTCATGGACCAGACTACCGCCGAAAATCAGAAGCTGATACAGCATACCAATGCCTCCAACCGGCCCATGCTCATCAGTTTACCCGATGGTAGTTCGGCTTTATTACAAAAAGACAGCCGGATAAGCTATTCAGCACAGGAGTATGGGACCTCTAAACGAGAGGTACTTCTGTCGGGAGAAGCTTTCTTTGAAGTAGTAAAAGATCCCCAAGTACCTTTTTATGTATTTGCTAATGAGCTTGTTACCAAGGTATTAGGCACCAGCTTTACGGTTCAAGCCTACGAAGCCGACCGGGAAGTAAATGTATTTGTAAAAACGGGTAAGGTTTCTGTCTACACCAACAAAGAGTTCGAAACCCGGGCCAAGCCCGGAAAACCGGAAAAGGAAGCGGTGGTACTTTCACCTAATCAACTGATCACGCTGCACCGGGAAAGCCTTCGGCTGTCGCGGATTGCTATGGAGTCATCCAAGTTGCGTGTGCCCCAAACGCAAACCTCGTTTGAGTTTGACGATACACCCGTTACCCAGATTTTCAAGCTCCTGGAAGAAACGTACGGCATAAGCATTGTGTACGATCAGCAACGGCTATCGGCATGCAAAATTACGGCCTCCCTTACGGACGAACCCTTACCAGAAAAAATCCGGCTGCTTTGCCAGGGACTCGGGGCCAGCTACACCATTTCCGACAAATCAATCCACATCTATTCCAACGGTTGTAATTAATCAATTTCCTAACCTTTACTTATCCTTTAACAACTATGCATTAAAAAGACACTTTACACTTACTTCTTACGAAAAAAGGTCAGCCGTGCGGCTACACGACTGACCTCTAACCATCTCTCCCTCACAAGTTGGCGCTTAAAAAGGGAGGGCCTTGCCGAACTGTTTCTCGTTTCAACAAAACTCTTTCAAATGTATGGAAAATCGTTTACGATTTCGTGGGAAAGCCCTAAAAATCATGCGCATTACTTTTACACAATTGCTACTGTCGATGCTGCTGGTCAGCGTGACTTACGCCCACGAAAGCAAAGCTCAGGAACTCCTCAAACGGCGCATTACCCTCACGATGGAAGATCAAACCATCAAAACGGTATTGTCAAGTATTGAGCAACTCGCTGAAGTAAAATTTCTTTACAGCTCTAACGTCGTCAATTCCGGCCGTAAGATATCCGTGTCGGCCACAAATGAGCCATTGGGATTAGTGCTTTCCAAGGTTCTACAACCCTTGCAGCTGGAATATCAAATTTCTGGTAAGCAGATTGTCATCAGTAAAAAGATTTCGTCCTTGTTTCACCGGGGCGGTGAGCGATTTCTTACTCAACTACCCCTTCCGGACATTACTGTGACGGGTAAGGTCACAGATGAGCGGGGCGAGATGCTTCCCGGCGTGAGCGTCCTGATCAAGGGCACAAATCGAGGTACGACCACCGACATTGATGGCAGCTACACCGTAGTAGTGCCAGATGCGAGGGCAGTGCTGGTGTTTAGCTTTGTGGGCTACCAGTCGATTGAGGAAGTAGTAGGCAACCGAACCACGTTGTCGGTAGCGCTTCAGAGCGATACCAAAGCGCTGGAAGAAGTAGTAGTGGTAGGCTATGGTACCATGAAAAAACGGGATATGACCGGCGCTGTATCACAGATCAACACCAATAAATTACAAAATGAGGCCCCTGCTCAGGTACAGGATTTGCTTAGAGGCAACGCGGCTGGCTTGAATGTGGGCTACTCTGCTTCGGCAAAAGGAGGAGGTTCGCTGCAAATTCGGGGACGGACCTCGTTCAATGCGGGTACCAGTCCGCTCATTGTACTGGATGGTGCCATTTACTACGGGCAGCTATCCGATATTAACCCAAACGACATTGAAACGGTTGATGTACTTAAAGATGCCAGTTCGGCGGCCGTGTTTGGAGCTAAGGCGGCCAGTGGAGTTATATTGGTAACGACCAAGAAAGGGAAAACCGGCAAGCCAAAGATCAATTACAGTACTACACTGGGGGTAGCCACGATGGCCGTAAACCAGCCGGTACATGACGCCGAAAGCTTCGTATCCTGGCGTTCAGATGTCTTTAAAAGCATTAATCCCAATGCCCAGGCCTACCGTTTCGACGATCCTCGTAACCTACCGTCCAACATCACTACGGATCAATGGCTGGCTTATGACGGCTCTTCCGGTGATCCGGTACGCGTGTGGTTGCGAAGGCTCAACATGCAACCCATGGAGATCGATAATTATATAGCGGGCCGTAGTGTAAACTGGTATGATCAGGTATTTCAAAACGGTTTTCGCCAGGATCACAACGTCAGTGTTTCGGGTAGAAATGATGGTGTTTCCTACTATTTAGGAGCAGGGTACCTCAATAACCAGGGCATTATTGTGGGCGATCAATTTTCCACGGTGCGTACCCGGGCCAACATTGAGGCCAACATTACGCGTTTTCTTTCTGTGGGAATGAATACTCTCTTTTCTGTTCGGGACGAAAGTGCTGTACCGCACAGTTGGGGACAAATCACCAGCCTGTCGCCCTGGGGAAACGAATTTGATCAAAACGGCATGATGCAGTTTCGTCCAAACCAGGAAGTGAGCGGAGGCGTAAACCCTGCCTACGATCCGAGCTTCATCGACCGATTGGACAAAACGACTACCCTCAACTCCACTATTTTTGGTAAAGTGACGCTCCCGCTCGGCATTACTTACCAGATCAATTTTACTCCTCAGTTTGAGTTTTACGAACGGTATAACCACGAAAGTGCCCGGCATATCGAATGGGCGGCTTTTGGTGGAAGGGCTTCCCGTCGACAACGTAAAACCTTCTACTGGCAGGTGGATAACATCGTCAAATGGAACAAAGAATTTACCGATCACCGGTTCGATGTTACGCTATTGGCCAACGCCGAGAAATTTCAGCGCTGGGATAACACCATGACGAACGAAAACTTCGATCCGAATGATCAGCTGGGCTATCATAACCTCAGTGCTGGTATCAATCCGATCTTGTCCGTCAACGACGAGTACAGTACCGGCGATGCGCTCATGTCACGCCTACTCTACACGTTTAAGGATCGGTACATGTTTACAGGTACTTTCCGGCGCGACGGTTATTCGGCCTTCGGACAGAGCAACCCCCGCGCCAATTTTGGCTCGATCGCGCTGGGTTGGGTATTCAGCGACGAGAATTTCATCATGACGAGCAACTGGTTTAGCTACGGAAAATTGCGGGCGTCGTGGGGTAGTAACGGAAACCGGGATATTGGTCGCTATGCCGCCATGGCCGACCTGACCACCGGCAAGTACCTTTATGTACGTCCGGATGGTACTTTGATACAGGCAAGCCAGCTATGGGTAAACCGGATGGCCAACCGGAGCCTTCGCTGGGAGCGTAATACCTCCCTGAACCTAGGTCTCGATTTTGGTCTATTTAACAACAAAATAGACGGGACGATTGAGGTATACCAAATGAACTCCACCGATTTGCTGGTTCAACGGAGTTTGCCCAACGTGATCGCTTTTGACTGGGTTATGGATAATCTGGGCGAAGTACAAAACAGAGGAGTGGAATTGACGCTGAATACCATCAACATGAATAGGGATAATTTCTCCTGGCGAACCAATTTCAACTTCCAGCTCAATCGGAATAAAATCGTACACGTGTACCGCAACTATGACGCCGACGGCAATGAACTGAGTGATATTTCCAACCGATGGTTCATTGGCAAGCCCATCGACGTAATCTGGGATTGGAAACCGCTCGGCGTTTGGCAGCTAGGACAGGAGGAGGAAGCACGGGTGTACGGACTTTCGCCTGGAGATTATCGCCTGGAAGATGTGAACGGAGATGGCCGTCTGGATCAAAACGACCGACAATTTCTGGGATTCAGTGAGCCTCGTTTCCGCTGGTCGATGCGAAATGAGTTTCAATTCTTCAAACACTTCGATGCTTCTTTCATGATGTACTCGCTCTTGGGGCATCAATCCAGCTTCAACTGGTTGAAAAGCCGAAATGGCTTCCCGGACCGGATGAATTCGTACCAATTCCCCTACTGGACTCCCGAAAACCCCTCGAACGAATGGGCCCGCATCAACTCTAACGAAGGAAGTACTACGGGTTTCAACCTATATCGCAAACGCTCCTTTGTCCGTCTGGATAACGTATCACTGGCCTATACTATCCCTAAGCCCGTGGTGAACAAATATAAAATCGAAAATCTACGTGTATACCTCAATGTGCGCAACGCCGCTATGTTTTCTCCTCAGTGGTCGCTATGGGACCCTGAGTGGGATCCTGAAGTAGGCGCTGGCCCGACACCTCGCTTTTTCACTTTTGGCGTCGATCTTACACTTTAATGGAGAGGTTCCACAAAAATATAGTAGCAATATGAAAAGATACGGAATTAACCTATCGTCATCTCTGATCTGCCTGGCCATGCTTGCCCTTAGCGGATGCAATGAGTCGTTTTTAAAACCCAAGCCACTTTCCTTTTACGAACCCGATGTAACCTTTCAGGCATCATCAAGCCTCTGGGCCACGCTAGTAGCCTGCGAACGCAACATGCGAATAGAAGTTACGGGCGACGGCGCTCCAATCATTACGGAATACATATTCTCCGAAGTGGGCGTTGAGGGTACCACTGACAAACCCGGTCCCGCTCAGGATATGAACCTGGTTATTCGGCCCGACGCCCAGCTCAACAGTGCAGATTACAACCGAATTGGTTGGTACTGGGCCGAAGGGTACCGGGGGATTCGGTATGCCAATGCAGCCATTGGCCGCATTGACATACCAACGGACTATTCTTCCGAAGCCGAGCGCAATCACCTGTTAGGGGCGGCTTACTTCCACCGGGCTTTGCGCTACTATCGGCTCACTCATCAATTTGGGGATGTACCGCTGGTATTGGTCGAGCACAGTTCTCCTAAGCTCGATTTTCAAACGACAAAGCGGGAGGTGATTCTACTCAAAATGAAGGAAGATCTGGAATATGCGCAGCAGTGGGTCCCTGATGCTGTCAATAAAGGCCAGGTAACCAAGGGAGCCGTCAGCCACCTGCTGACTAAAGTGAATCTGGCATTGGGCCTGTTTGATGATGCCATTGCCTCGGCCAGCAACGTGATCGACGGGGGCGTGTATCGCCTCATGACCAACCGGTTTGGCGTGGATGCCTCTAACCCGAACCGAAACGTGGTTTGGGACCTTCACCGACCTGAGAACAAATCACTGGCTATTAATACCGAAGCCCTACTACTCACCATCGACCGGCTCAATATCGACGGCAATACGGGGAACCCCGGCGGGCTTACCATCATGCGGCAGGCGCTGCCTTTTTGGGCCAATGCCGGCATTATCACTCCCAACGGTAACCGTGGCACCAACGACCAGCCTACGGTACCCATCAACCAGGTAACGGCTTACGGGCGGGGCATTGGTCGGCTAAGAGGCACCCCCTACCATACCCAGAAAATCTGGAAAGACGCCACTGACCTGCGTCACGCCCCCGGCAACTGGATGAACATGGAAGACCTGGTCTACAATGATCCTGCTTTGATCGGCAAAGATGACTTTTACGGCAAACCTCTCCAGTTTAGGAATAGCGCGGGCACGGTACTGGTAGCCGATACCATCCGCTGCTGGTTCGGGTGGCCGCACTATAAACTGTACGTGCCCGATCCTCTGCGCCCACAACCGCAGGGAGGCCATTCCGACTGGTACATTTTCCGCCTGGCCGAAACGCATTTGCTGCGAGCTGAAGCCTATTTCTGGAAAGGCCAGTTGCAGCAAGCGGCCGAAGACATCAACAAAGTACGAGTCAGGGCCAAGGCAACCCCGATCACCGCCAGCGAGGTAAACATAGGAACCATACTGGATGAAAGAGCCCGGGAGCTTTTCTACGAAGAACCCCGTAAAACGGAGTTGACCCGCATCGCCTACATTTTTGCACAAACCGGAAAAGTAGCCGAAAATGGCAAAACGTACTCTCTCGCTAATTTTTCGGACAACAACTACTTCTTTGATCGAATCATCGAAAAGAATGATTTCTATAACAAGGGAGTACGTACCAACTTTGGGGTAGAGTTTACGCTGAGCCCATTCCACGTGCTGTGGCCTATTCCGCAAAATGCCATAGACGCCAACGTCCAGGGACGGATTAATCAAAACAAAGGGTACTCCGGCTTTGAGCTCAACATTCCTCCCCTTACCGAAATCCCCCAAGAATAGCCCCTAGCATCCTATGCAACCAGCCAGCGGTCGGGGCCAGAGTATTCTGGTCCCGACCGCTTCGTATTAGGGCTACCAGGTACTTGCCTTTCAGTTACTCTCTTTATCCACTTTACTGCATGAGCACCCTGGAAGTACCTGGTCTGGTGAAAGAAAAGGCATGAGACCAGGTTCCGGCTTTTTATAAAATTTTGCGCCTGGGGTACTTTCCCAAATATCTCCGCAAAAAAACTAAGGGTAAAGTAGCCCGAAGCGTGTCTGCTATATATATTGCAGTATCCCTAACTACTTATCCTCTTTACCCAAGCTAATGAATACAATTCCGACGACCCGTTCCAATTTCTCCTACCTTTTCAGTGCGCCCGTTATTGTTGCCGCCCTTGGCTACTTTGTGGATATTTATGACCTTCTACTTTTCGGCATTGTTCGCATACCCAGCCTGGTGTCGCTGGGGCTGTCCGAGGAGGCCATCTCGGTGGTAGGGGCCAGTATCCTCAACTGGCAGATGACCGGCCTGCTGCTGGGCGGGATTTTGTGGGGGGTACTTGGCGACAAAAAAGGACGGCTCTCGGTACTCTTCGGCTCCATTGTTACGTATTCCTTAGCCAACATCGCCTGCGGTTTTGTACAAGACCCTACTACGTATAAGGTACTTCGCTTCATTGCAGGCGTGGGCTTGGCGGGTGAGCTGGGGGCGGGCATTACGCTGGTGTCCGAAATCCTTCCCAAGGAACTCCGGGCTATAGGTACTTCGCTGGTAGCCGGTATCGGTTTATTGGGGGCGGTCGTAGCCTACTTTACGGTCGAGTTTTTTGATTGGCGCTACGCCTACTTCATCGGCGGCGGGCTCGGAATCATGCTACTGCTGCTTCGGGTGGGTGTTTTTGAATCGGGTATTTTTGAAGACGTAAAACATCTCAAACACGTTCAGAAAGGGAATTTCTTTGCCCTCTTTACCAATCGGGACCGGCTCGTGCGGTACCTCCGCTGCATCGGCATTGGGCTACCTACCTGGTTTGTGATTGGGATACTCTCTACCTTCAGCAACGAATTTGGCCGGGCGCTGGGCATTACCGAAGCCGTCCGGCCCGGCCTTTCCATCATGTGGTGCTACGTGGGGCTGTCCATCGGGGATCTGTCGAGCGGGTTTCTGAGCCACTGGCTGGAGTCTCGCAAGAAAGCCGTTCTGTACCTCATGCTGTTTACGCTGCTGGTGAGCCTGGTGTACCTCTACGCGGGCATCGACTCGGCCGGGCACCTGTATTTCATCTCGGCCCTGCTAGGCTTTGGCATCGGATACTGGGCCATGTTCGTGACCATCGGGGCCGAGCAGTTTGGCACTAACCTCCGCGCTACCGCCGCCACCACCATCCCCAACATGGTGCGAGGTACGGTGGTGCTGATGACCACCCTCTACGGTACCTTCAAGGGGTCCTTCTCGGTGATTGATTCCGGCGCGCTGGTGGGCGTCATCTGCTTCGCCATTGGTATCTACTGCATCCTGACCATTGCCGAAACCCACGGCCGCGACCTCGACTTCCTCGAAGAATAAGAGGTACTTCGTATTTTTGAAAGTACCTTAGCTGAAAGCCCTTCCGGGTAGTTTGCAGAAAGACAAACTATCCGGAAGGGCTTCGCTTATTTCTAAGCTGGGTGAAGCCTACATCCTAGGGCTTAGAAACTCCCCACTGGGGCATCAAGAGGCCATCGCGGTGGTACTGCTGCAACCAGACCGTAGAGGTTCCAGCAGTACCACCGCGATGGGCAAATCGGGAAAGAGCAAGATTAGGTGTAAAACCGACTTCCAGGTACCCTTAATGGTCTCATTATACCATACATACGGATAAGTAGAATCCGGCGGAAGCCTGCCTTTACTGGAAAGTGAAAATAAAAAAGGCAATGAAAAGAAAAACCGGCATTCTGCTGACTTTCCTGGCTGTCCTTCTGGCAATGCGCGCCGTCGGTCAGCAGATTTCAAAAGCTGACCTGTTGCTCCTTACTTCCGAATGGAAGGGGGAACGCTTTGAAGACGGACGTCCCAAGGTACCTGATCAGTTGCTCGACCGGCTAAAACGGGTCACCCACGAAGAAGCGTGGGCCGTGATGAAAGGGAAAAATTACCGGTACCAGTATGCGGAAGGCTGGATGTGCATCAATCCCGACAGCGTACTGGTGGGCAGGGCCGTCACCGCTACCTTTTTCCCCGGAAGGCCGGACATCCACCGGATCATTGATAAAAAGGGGCATGAGCAGGATGGGCGCATAAAATCCCAGAATGCCTGGCCGCTGGAGCTGCTGGTAAAGCGTGATGTATATGTAGTGGATCAGTTTGGGATGCACGAAGACGGCCCTACGATCGGAGATAACCTGGGGAATTCGATTTACGCCAAAACCGGAAACGGCATTGTGTACGATGGGGCGATTCGGGACATCGCCGGCCTCAAGGAGATCGGCTCGTTTACTTCGTTTTTCAGATCCTATCATCCTTCCCATCACCTCAACAACCCCGAAGGTGTTTTGAACACCACGTTGGTGGGTATCAACCAGCCCACCCGCATCGGAAAAGTGACCGTCATGCCGGGAGATGCCGTCCTGGGACGCGACGGAGCCGTTTCATTTATCCCCCCGCATCTGCTGGAGCTGGTGGTGACCACCTCCGAAATCGTAAGACTACGCGATATGTTCGGGCATGAGCGGCTAAAACAACAGAAATATACCGCCGGTGAAATTGATAACCGCTGGTCCGATGCCATTGAGAAGGACTTTTCCCAATGGCTCAATCAGCACCTGGACGCGCTTCCCGTACCCAAAGAGGCCATCAAGAAGTACCTGGAAACACGCACGTGGTAAGGTATTCTATCAACCTATAACCCTGAAAAGTAATGCAGCCAAACCAATCCCGCCGATCGTTTATCCGAAAAAGCGCCCTGTTGGGGGCGATGGGTACCACTGCCGCGTCTTCCTTTGGAAGCGGCCTCATAACGGCCCTCGACCGTACCCCAATGGCCTCCAACCCATCCGAGCTCCGAATTACGGACATCAAATGCGGATTTATACGAAACGGACACAGCCTTTTTGTTAAAATATACACGAACCAGGACGTCTGGGGCTGCGGGGAAGGGGTCGATGCAACGCCCGGAACGTACCACCTAGTAAAAATGATGGGAGCGCGGATCAAGGGCAGGAGCCCGCTCAATGTGCACCGACTTTTCGAAGACCTGAGACGTGGCGGCTTTTTTGAAGGTGCCCAGTCGGGCATGTACGTCGCCGTTCTGACCGCTATCGAAACGGCCCTGTGGGACTTGACGGGGAAGGCGCTTGGACTACCCGTTTACCAACTTTTGGGAGGAAAATTCCGCGACAAAATCAGGGTTTATTGTGATACCGCGGCTTACCGTAGCGTCAACCCCACGCCCGATGATTTTGCCAAAAGCGCGCAGGATGCCGTTAAGATGGGCTTTACCGCCGTGAAATACGATATCGATCAGCGCAACGATCCCAATAAATACGACTTCTATAACTGGACAGCCAGCCCGGGTGAGCTGGAAAGAATGTACAACCAAGTGGCGGCCATCCGGAAGGCGGTAGGTCCTAAAATCGATATCTGCATCGATATGCACGGACGTTATGACCTCACTACCGGAAAAAGAGTAGCCAAACTCATGGAACCTCTGAACCTGATGTTTTTGGAAGAGCCCATTCCGGCCGAAAATGCCGACGCTTACCGACTGGTCACCGAATCGACCACCACGCCGATTTGCGCCGGAGAAAACCATTACCTGGCTCATGGCTTCCGGCCTCTGCTGGAAAAAGGCGGGGTAGATATCATTATGCCCGACCTTCAGAAAGCCGGCGGACTAGGCGAAGGCCAGCGGATCGCCAATCTTGCCAACCTGTATTATATTCCTTTTGCCCCCCACATGGTAGCTTCTTACCTCGGGGCGATGGCCTCGTGCCACGTCTGCGCATCGGTCCCCAACTTTCTTATCCTGGAATGGCAGATGTACTTTCATGAGGATCCCATGTTCAAGGAAATCGTCACCTTCGAAGGGGCAATGGTAGAGAAAGGCTTTATTACACTTTCCGAAAAACCAGGGATCGGGGTCGAAATCAACGAAGAAGGCATGCGGAAATACGCCACACCAGGCGTTCCTTTTTTTGAGTAAATGTGGTTCTCTTCCCTGTCTCTTTATTCGTACTTAAAATCGGTTTTTTCACTAGGGGATTATGCTAATCCTCACCTCCTTAATGCCTGGGTTTATTGAAGTAATAACCTATCGAATGGAGGAAATGGACTTTGAAGACAACGGCCCCCCATCGGATGTTATCGTTTGTTGGTTATTTTCTAGCGCCATAGGGGCCTTGCACACCTACTCTCCTCTAGGGCTTCAACAAAGTGATTGATTCTGGGGCGTGCTGGTGGGCGCCACCTGCTTTGCCATTGGTATCTACTGCATTCTGACCATCGCCGAAACCCACGGACGTGATCTGGATTTTCTGAAAGAGTAGGGGAAGTTTTAAAAGGCTCTCATAACCATCATGATCCTACAAACTACCTCCCCCGCCACGAATCGTTTTTGACCACGAAAGTCAAAAATACGTGGCGGGAGAGCTTTGCGTGTAAGCCTTCCTTTTGTAAACCAACTACCCCGGCCGGTCCCGCTTCTTCAACCTCCGCACTGGCTCCAAAGTACCTTCCTGCCAAAGGCCCCTCCCCAAAAAGTACCTTTAGGCAAGTACTCTCTCCCGTTGGGTAAAAACTTTCCTACATTTGCTTTGCTTAAGATAACTTCAAGCCAATGGCAGCAAGGCCCCTTTCGGATACCGACCAAACGCTATGGCATCGCCTCCGCCAGGGCGATGAAGGGGCTTTTACGGAGCTGGCCGAGCACCATTACCGCAAGCTGCTCAACTACGGGCGCAAATTTAGCGCCAATCAACCCCTGCTGGAAGACGCCCTCCAGGAGCTCCTCGTGAACCTCTGGCTCCGCCGGGAGCACCTGGGCGACCCGCCGTCGGTGCGCCTGTACTTACTTAAGGCGTACCGCCACCAGCTATTCAAGGCCATCAAGCAAGACCCCTTCCGCAGCTCCGACGACCTCTCGGCTTCCGACGAACCCCTCGAATTTTCCATCGAAGATACCTTCATCCGTAACGAGAAAAACCAGGACCTACAGGAGCGCCTCTACCACCTCATCAACGAGCTGCCGGAGCGGCAAAAGGAAATGATCTACCTGCGCTTCTACCAGGGGCTTTCGGTGGAGGAAATCGCACAGTTGCTCGACCTCAAGCCGCAGTCGGTGAGCAACGCCCTCCAGCGGGCCCTGGCCAACCTCCGCGACAAATGGCCGCACTCGTTGCTGGCGCTTCTCTTCCTGCTAGGGTGGAGCCTGGGGTAGTTTCTTTTACTTTTTTCAAAAAAAATTGTCTTTAAGTGAGTATCCGTACGGAGAAATGGGATAATACTAGCAGAAAGTATTTACAATTTGCTCTCCGGTGCTATGGACAAGGCTCACCTTGTAGAAGAACTTCTTGACAATCCGCGGTTTGTGGAATGGGTAACTAAAAAAAACCACCACGACGACGCCTACTGGGAAGCCTGGACCCGCCACGACCCCGCTCGCACCGAAGCGCTAGAGCGGGCCAGGTACCTGCTCCTGACGTTGCAGGGGGAACTCCCCATTCTGACCGACCAGCAAGTAAAGCAGCGCGTACAGGCCGCCCTGCGGCGCGCCCAGGCCCAAGAAACAAACCTCCGACCTATATCCACACCTACTCCCTCCCCCTTTTACCGCAGCCGCTGGCTAGCCGCCGCCAGCGTGGTAGTACTGCTCGGCTTGGGCTGGCTCATCTACCGGACCACCAACGCGTCAGACGCCCAGGTGCTTTACCAGGCCCAGACGCAGGAGGTAGTTCAGAAGGGCCTTCAGCTCGTAGAAGTAGTCAACGAAGGTACCTCGCCCAAGTCCGTGGCGCTGCCCGATGGTAGTTCCGCCCTGCTTTCACCCCGTAGCCGCCTGAGCTTTCCGCATGAATTTGAGCCCAACCAGCGGCAGGTTTTTCTGGAAGGAGAAGCGTTTTTTGAAGTTACCAAAAACGCGGATCGGCCCTTTCGGGTGCAAGCCAGTGAGCTTACGACGGAGGTACTTGGTACGAGTTTCACGGTGCGGGCCTACGCTAAAGACGCCGATTTTAAGGTGGTAGTCAAAACGGGGAAAGTATTTGTTTTTTCCCAATCAAAAACCACCGAAGTACCCACCAGCCGCGAAGTGGAAGGCCTGCTGCTTACGCCCAACCAGCAGGCACTCTTCGACCGCAGGCAGATCCGGCTGAGCCGGTCGCTGGTAGAAGAGCCAGAAGTAGTGGTGCCGCCTACGGTCAATCAAACGTTTACGTACCGGGGTACCCCCGTCAAAGAGGTGTTTGAGGCGCTGGAGAAAGCCTATGGCGTGGAGATTATCTACGACGAAGAAGTCCTGGCGGCCTGCACGATCACGGCGGAGCTGGGGGAAGAACCGCTCTTTAAAAAGCTGGACTGGATCTGTACCATTCTGGAGGCGACCTACCAGCTGCGGGACGGGAAGATCATCGTGGTGGGTAAGCCCTGTAACTAATCTTTTTCACCCTAAAACCAAGTACCTATGTAGCACAAGTACCCGTTTTTCTTTCAAACAAAAAAGTGAACGATGCGCCCACACCGTTCACTGATTCACTCCCAGCCAGGTAGTTTGGTCGACTCCTCCCCCGACGGGGAAGGCTGGGCTTTTTTTGCCGATTCCTTTCAAACCGTCAAACAAACAAATCTATGAAAAAAACACTATTGTCGCACGCTCTGGCAATAAAAATCATGAAAAACAGCCTAGTACAACTGATGATCATGGCCGTATTTGCCGGCTTAGGCTACGCCCACAACGGGCGCGCGCAGGAGCTGCTCAACCAGCGCGTCACGGTGCAGGTGCAGAACCAGAAAATAGAAATGGCGCTGGACCTGATTGCCAAACAAACGGGAACGCGCTTTATGTACAGCCCGGAGCTCATCAAGGCCCAACGGAAAATCAGCTACGAAGCCCAAAATAAAAAGCTGGAAACGGTACTTGATGAACTCCTCAAGCCCATCCAGATTGGCTACGAAGTATCAGGCTCGCAGATTCTGCTCAAACGCCTGGCCCCTCAGTCGTCGCTGCTCCGCCGGGTCGAAGATGAAATCCATAACCTCCACCTGGACCTGCGGGTATCGGGTACCGTTACCGACGAAACCGGCAATGGCCTACCGGGTGTGAGCGTGGTGCTGAAAGGTACCCAGCGCGGCACAACTACCAATCCGGAGGGGAAATTTCAATTAGAGGTGCCTGACAACAGCGCCGTGCTGGTGTTCAGCTTTGTGGGGTACATTACGCAGGAAATCACCGTGGGGGCACGAAGTAATTTATCCGTTTCGCTGGCCCCCGAAGACCAAACCCTGAATGAGGTCGTGGTGGTAGGCTATGGTATCCAGAAGAAAGTAAACCTCACGGGTTCCGTGGCGTCGGTGTCGTCGGATGAGCTCATCAAGCGTCCGGTGGGACAAACTACCGCCGCCCTGCAAGGCATGGTACCGGGGCTTACGATCACGCAGCGGTCGGGCCAGCCCGGAAAAGACGGCGGTAACATCCGGATCCGGGGCATAGGTACCCTCAGCGACGCCAATCCGCTGGTGATCCTGGACGGGGTAGAATCCAGCCTCAACAACATTGACCCCAACGAGATTGAAAGTATTTCGGTACTGAAAGACGCTGCTTCGGCGGCCATCTACGGCTCCCGGGCCGCCAACGGCGTGATCCTGATCACCACCAAGCGCGCCAACGACAAAGGATTTAGCCTGAATTACAATACGTACTTCGGGGTACAGTCGCCCACCAACATGCCCACCATCGTGGGGGCGCTTGACCACATGGAGATGATCAACGAAGCCTACACCAACGTGGGCCGCAGCCCGCTGTACACGCAGGCGTTCATCGACGAGTACCGCACCCAGGGCTCCACCAATCCCGACCGCTACCCCAACACCGACTGGCAGAAGCTCACGCTCCGCAACAACAGCCTCATGCAAAGCCACTATGTGGGGCTCAACGCCGGCAATGAACGCATCAAGGTACTGGGCTCGTTCAGCTACCTGAACCAGGACGGGATTATTCCGAACACGAACTTCAAGCGGTACAACGTCCGGATCAACTCCGACATCAAGCTGAACGAGAAATTCAGTACTTCGATGGACCTCTTTCTGCGCCGCACCGACCTCACGGAGCCTTCGGCGGGTACCGGCTACGTATTTCACTGGATGCGCCGCATCCCGGCTAACCAGGCGGGGGTACTTTCGACGGGGCAATACGGCGAAGGCTGGAACGGCGACCACCCCCTGGCCCGCGCCCAGGACGGCGGCCTGAACCTGGAGTCGGCCCTGAGTGCCATCATGAACTTGAACCTGCGGTACAGCCCTACCAAATGGCTCACCGCCAACCTGATCTACGCGCCTAAGTTCAACGAGCCGCACAACAAGTCGTTTTCCAACATTACCCGAACCTACCGCTGGGACGGCACCCCTAGCTTTGCCATTCCGGGCCGCAACTCACTCACCGAGCAGTTTACCCGCAGCTGGTACAACAACCTCCGCGCCACGGTTACCTTCGACAAACTGCTCGCCAACAGCCACCAGCTCACGGTGCTGGCGGGTTTTCAGCAGGAAGATCAGCGCGACAACTGGATCTCGGCCTACCGGGAGGTATTCATCCTGCCCGACTACCAGGAAATCAACTCCGGTAACCGCGAAAACGAGCGCACCGGCGGCTCGGCTTCGCACTGGGCCCTGCAGTCGTTCTTCGGGCGCTTGAACTACAACTACAAGGAAAAGTACCTCTTTGAAGCCAATGCCCGCTACGACGGCTCCTCCCGCTTTGCGCAGGGCAACAAGTACGCGCTCTTCCCGTCGGTATCGGCGGGCTGGCGTATTTCGCAGGAGTCGTTCATGAACAGCGTAGCCAACGTCGTGACCGACCTGAAGATCCGGGCCTCCTGGGGCCGCCTGGGCAACCAGAACATCGGACTTTATCCGTTCTCGGCCTTCATTGGCATTGGCAACAGCAACTACGTCTTCGGCGACCAGATCCAAACGGGCGCTTCGCTCAACGCCATGGCCAACCCCGAGATTCAGTGGGAAACCACGACCGTCTCCGACCTGGGACTGGACCTGAACCTGTGGTCGAAGCTGACGGTAACGGCCGACTACTACCACCGCAAAACGACGGGTATTCTGCTGCAGCTGGATATACCCACCATGCTGGGCCTGACGGCTCCCTACCAAAACGCCGGGGTGGTGGAAAACAAAGGCTGGGAGCTGGCCCTCAACTACCGCGACCGCGTGGGTGACCTCAGCTACGGCGTGACGGTCAACCTCTCCGACGTCAAGAACAAGGTACTTGACATGCGCGGCATCCAGCGCAGCGGCCGCCAGGTGAGCCGCGAGGGCCACGCCATCGACTCCTTCTTTGGCTACGAAGCCATCGGCCTTTTCCAAAGTGCCGACGAGGTCGCGTCCAGTCCGAAGCAGTTTGGTACCGTAGCGCCGGGCGACATCAAGTACCGCGACGTCAACGGTGATAACGTCATCAACAACCAGGATCAGGTGATCATTGGCAGCCCCATTCCGCGCTATACCTACAGTACCAACTTCGACCTGGGCTACAAGGGCTTTGATCTGTCGGTGTTCTTTCAGGGCGTAGGCAAGGCCGACGGCTTCCTGTTTGGGCAGGGCATCATGCCGTTTTACCTGGGTGGTACCGTGCAGGAGCAACACAAGGATCGTTGGACGCCCAATAACCCCGACGCCACCTTCCCGCGCTTTGCGTTCAATGAGATCAACAACGAGCAAAACTCCGACTTCTGGATGAAGAGCGCCGCCTACCTACGGCTCAAAAACGTACAGCTCAGCTATACCATACCGGGTACTTTACTAAAGAAGTACATCCAGCGCGCCCGGATCTATGTCAGCGGCCAGAACCTACTCACCTTCGATAACTTCTGGCAGGGCTACGACGTGGAAGCACCCGTGAGCGACGGCGGCTGGTACCCGCAAATGAAAGTGTACTCTCTTGGCTTAGATCTGAAATTCTGACCCTTCATAACCTATTATATATGAAAGCCATCAAACTACTTTTAACGTTATTCATCGGGCTGGTTACTTTTTCCTGCTCCGACTACCTCGAAAGGTACCCGCTCGACAGCCCCGCCGCCGAAACGTTTCTGCGCACCGAGGCCGAGCTCGACCTGGCCGTGACGGGCGCTTACAATACGCTGTGGTTCAAAGCCATCGATAACGGCCCTTTTGCCCTGTCACTGGACTACGCCTCCGACATCGGCTGGGACCGCAACGGCTCCGCTCTGCAAGAACTGGGCAAGGGCATCACCACGCCCGACAACGGCTTTACGAAGTCCTTCTGGGATACGTTTTACCGGGGCATCGGCCGCTGTAACTACATTTTGTCGAAGGCCGAGCCCCTGGCCGATGTCGTTCCTGCCGAAAAGTACAACCGCCTACTGGCCGAAGTCCGTTTCCTAAGGGCCTACTACTACTTTTATATCAACGAGCTCTTTGGCGGGGTACCTTTGCTCACGCAGCCTACGTTGCTGTCCGAGTCACAGATTCCGCGCGCGTCCAAGGCCGAGATCACCGACTTCATCCTGGCGGAGCTGGCGGCCATCAAGCCGCACCTACCTACCCAGGTAGCCACCAACGCCCGGGGGCGGGCGTCGCGTGGCGCGGCGCTGGCGCTCATGGCCCGGGCTGCTCTTTACAACCAACAGTGGGAAACCGCCGCGCAAGCCGCCCAGGAGCTCATGCAGCTGAACGTGTACCAACTCCACAACAACTACGGGCAGCTGTTTATGTACGCGGGGCAAAACTCCTCCGAAATCATCTTGGCCACGCAGTTTTTGAAGGGAATCAGCGTACACAGTACCCCCCGGCAGTTTTATTCGCGCATCGCGCTGGGGCACTCCAACAAAATTCCGGTGCAGGCGCTCGTCGATTCCTACGAAGCTACCGACGGCCGGTCCATTGATAAGTCCACGGTCTTCGATCCGGCCAAGCCCTTCGCCAACCGTGATCCCCGTCTGGGCTACACGGTGGTACTTCCGCAGTCGTTGTTTATCAATTTTATCTTCGAAACCCACCCCGACAGCCTCCAAACCTGGAGCTACGCCTCGGGTACGCCGCGCCGCGTCCAGAACGAAGAGGCCACCCATGCCTACGCCTCTTTCTCAGGCTACCTGTGGCGCAAGTACGCCGACGTGGGCGACAAAGACGATCGCGACAACAGCGACCTGAACATCATCCTGTTTCGCTACGCCGAGGTACTGCTTAACTACGCCGAGGCCAAGATTGAACTCAATCAGCTCGATCAGTCGGTCTACGACGCCATCAACGCGGTCCGGACGCGCCCTACCGTCAACATGCCGCCCATTGCGGCGGGCAAAACCCAGGAAGAACTCCGGTACATCGTGCGGCGGGAAAGAAAGTACGAGCTGGCCGGCGAGGGGTTGCGTTTGTTTGATATTCGCCGCTGGGGTATTATGAAGGAAGTAATGCCCGGCAATCTGCTCGGACGCGTACAGCGCGCCTTTCTTGCCAACGCTCCGCGCATCGACGAGCACGCGACGCCTCACTACGAAAACGTAGCCAACGCCAGCCAGATGCGCGTAATCGAAACCCGCCTCTTCGATCCGAACCGCGACCAGCTGTGGCCCATTCCGCGCATCGAGCTCGAAACCAATCCGGCTTTACAGCAAAATCCTAACTACTAGCGAACTTATTGTGTACATGGTCTGGCGTAGTATGGTAGATACTACGCCAGACCATGTAACTTGCTACGTTTTCCGTTAGAATTCGCTCCCCTGCTCCTTTTATTCATTACCTCAACCTCTACCCAATGTCTCCTGCGTTTACCAAATTCCCGAAGAGTGTGGTTCTTCTGCTGATCTGCGTCCTACTTGCCGCTAACCGAGCGCCCCAGGTACCCCAGGAAGAAACCTTCGACATCTGCATCTACGGAGGCAGTTCGGCCGGGGTGATTGCCGCTTATACTGCCCAGCAGATGGGCAAGACAGTACTTTTGATTGAGCCAAGTACCCACCTGGGTGGCCTCACCACCGGCGGCCTGGGCTACACCGACATTGGCAACAAGTACGCCATCACCGGCCTGGCCCGCGACTTCTACCGGCGCATTGGCAAGCACTACGGCAAGTTTGAACAGTGGACCTTTGAGCCTAAGGTCGCAAAGAAGTACCTCCAGCAGTACCTCGACGAAGCCAACCTCAAGGTACTTTATTCGCACCGGATCGTCTCCGCCCAGAAACAGGGTGCCAGCATCCGGACCATCGTGCTGGAAAACAGCCAAAAACCCAGCGCTGCCACCAACCGGACCGTCGCCGCCAAAGTGTTCATCGACTGCTCCTACGAAGGTGACCTCATGGCGCGGGCGGGGGTAAGCTACGCCGTAGGCCGCGAAGCCAATGCCGACTATAACGAAACCATCAACGGCGTGCAGCTCATGGGTGGTCACCAGTTCCCCGACGGCATCGATCCTTACAAAGTACCCGGCAAGCCGAAAAGCGGGCTGCTGTGGGGCATCTCGGGCGAGAAGCTCGCCGCCAACGGCACCGGCGACAAAAAAGTACAGGCCTACAACTACCGGATCTGCCTCAGCGCTGACCCCGCCAACCAGGTACCCATCACCAAGCCCCAGGGCTACGACCCCAGCCGGTACGAGCTGCTGGTGCGTTTGTTTGAAAAGCAGCCCACCAAAACCAGCCTGAACGACTACTTCATCTGGAGCCGGATGCCCAACCAAAAAACCGACATCAACAACCGCAACGGCTTCTCGACCGACATGATCGGCATGAACTACAACTACCCCGACGGCTCCTACGCCGAGCGGGCACGGATCATCAAGGAGCACGAGAGCTATACCAAAGGGCTGCTGTACTTTTTTGGCCACGACCCGCGCGTACCCAAGCAGGCACAGCAGGAGATGCTCCAATGGGGCTACCCCAAAGACGAGTACGTGGAGAACGGCCACTGGTCGCCGCAGCTCTACGTGCGCGAAGTGCGCCGCATGGTAGGCAGCTACGTCATGACGCAGGCCAACTGCCAGGGCAAGGAAGTGGTGACCGACGGCGTGGGTATGGCCGCCTACACCATGGACTCGCACAACTGCCAGCGGATCGTGGTAGAAAAGAACGGGAAAAAGATGGTCAAAAACGAAGGCAACGTGGAAGTAGGTGGCTTTGGTCCCTACCCGATTTCGTACCGCTCCCTGGTACCCAAAGAAACCGAATGCCAGAACCTGCTGGTACCCGTCTGCCTGTCGGCGACGCACATCGCCTACGGGTCGATCCGGATGGAGCCCGTCTTCATGGTACTGGGGCAGTCGGCGGCCGTGGCGGCCACCCTGGCCATTGACGGCAACCTGCCGGTGCAGCAAATCAATATCGCAAGGCTCCAGCACGCCCTCAAAACCAACCCGCTGGCCAACCGAAGTACCCCGGAAGTACTCGTCGACAACGAGGATAGCACGCAGGTGACGCGCCAGGGTCACTGGACCACCATCCAGCGGGGTACCTACGGACCTAGCGCGCTAGCCTCCGACCCCAAAAGTACCCAGCTGCAGTCGGTACGCTTTACGCCGGATATTCCCCAAAAAGGCAAGTACCGGGCCTACATGTACTTTCCCAAACTACCCGATATTTCGTCGAGCATTGCGCTTCACGTACACGACGGAACCAGCGTTAAGTCGCTTACCGTGAAGGCATCGGACATTGTAGTGGAGGGACAAACCTCCGGCGAGTGGTACCATTTGGGTACTTTTGATGTACCTAAGGGCCAGAAAGCCTACGTAGAAATTTCCACCCAGGGGGCCGATGGGCTGGTGCTGGCCGATGCCGTACTTTGGGTACCTGATTTTAACTAATCTTCCGTTTTTTCTTTTATTTATTCAAAACCCTTATGAAGCAACTTTTTTTTCTTGTAGTACTGATGCTGGGTAGTTTTTCCTGCGCTACCACCAACACCCAGGACAAGCAAAAGCAGTACGAGGCCGACGTCATCATTTATGGAGGTACTTCCGCCGCCGTGACGGCCGCCGTGCAGGCCCAAAAAATGGGCAAGTCCGTAATCGTCGTCTCGCCCGATAAGCACCTGGGCGGGCTTTCGTCGGGCGGGCTGGGCTTTACCGATACCGGCAACAAATCCGTGATCGGCGGGCTGGCGCGGGAATTTTACCACCGCGTGTACATGCATTACCAAAAAGACGACGCCTGGGCCTGGCAGAAAAAATCGGAGTACGGCAACAAAGGGCAAGGCATCCCCGCCATGGACGGCGCCGAACGCACCATGTGGATCTTCGAGCCGCACGTGGCCGAGCAGGTTTTTGAGGATTTTGTCAAAGAAAACAACCTGGACGTACACCGCGACGAATGGCTCAACCGCGAAAGCGGCCTGGTGAAGAAGGATGGCAAAATTGTTTCGTTCACGACCCTGAGCGGCAAAACCTACCGCGGAAAAATGTTCATCGACGCCACCTACGAAGGCGACCTGATGGCCGCTGCGGGCGTGAAGTACCACGTGGGGCGCGAGGCCAACAGCGTGTACGGCGAAGAGTGGAACGGCGTGCAGGTGGGCGTACTGCACCACAAGCACTGGTTTGCCAAGAATATCAGCCCCTACAAAGTACCCGGCGACCCCAGCAGCGGCTTGCTGCCGCGCGTCTCGGGCGAGCACCCCGGCGTGAAAGGCCAGGGCGACGACAAGATCCAGGCCTACTGCTACCGCATGTGCCTCTCCAACCACCCCGACAACCGCATCCCCTTTGCCAAGCCCGCGGGCTACGACGTGAGCCAGTATGAGCTCCTGGCGCGGGTGTACGAAGCGGGCTGGGACGAAACCTTCGAGAAGTACGACGACATCCCCAACCGCAAAACTGACACCAACAACCACGGCCCCTTCAGCACCGACAACATCGGGATGAACTACGACTACCCCGACGCCACCTACGAGCGCCGCCGCGAAATCCTGAAGGAGCACGAGCTGTACCAAAAGGGCCTGATGTACTTCCTGGCCAACGACCCGCGCGTACCGCAGGACGTACGCACCGAAATGCAAAAGTGGGGGCTGCCCAAGGATGAATTCAAGGACAACGGCGGCTGGCCGCACCAGATCTACGTGCGCGAAGCGCGCCGCATGATTGGCCACGAGGTCATGACCGAGCACGAAACCCTCAGCAAACGCCCCGTGGCGCAGTCGGTGGGGATGGGCTCCTACACCCTCGACGCCCACAATGCCCAGCGCTACGTGAAGGAAGATGGTTTTGTACAAAACGAAGGCGACATCGGCGTGTCGGCCAAAGTACCCTACCGGATTTCGTACGGCTCGCTTATTCCCAAAAAAGAAGAGTGCCAAAACCTGCTGGTACCGGTGTGCCTGTCGGCCTCGCACATCGCCTTTGGGTCGATCCGGATGGAGCCCGTCTTCATGATCCTGGGCCAAAGTGCCGCCGCCGCCGCTGTGCAGGCCATCGACGCCAACCAGGCCGTGCAGGACATCGACTACGGTACCCTGCGCGCGCAGCTTCTCAAAGACAAGCAGCGCCTGGAGCACATGCCCAATTGATTGAGGTACTTTTTGAAAATGATTAGGTAACAAAAACCCTGGCTGCGGCTGGGGTTCTTGTTTTTCAGGCATTCTGTTTTTTGCAAAAAAGAAAGGTACCTTGATGCGGCCGGCGAGGTGCGACCGGCGAGGTGCAACCCCGCCGGGGTCGGAGTAGTGGTGGGGTGACTGCGTTGCTATAAACATGTGACCCCGCTGGGGTCGAGGCGTAGCAATGTCCAGTCTGATACTGTAAGTCAATCCCTTAACTAACAAATCGATGACCGCAGGGCGGTCACACGTTTATAGAAATATTCAACCCCACAAGTACCTACGACCCCAGCGGGGTCGCAGGTTTATAGAAATATCAACCCAGACAAGTACCCGCGACCGGCGAAGTACCCCGCCGGGTACGTGATCTGATCAATAATTGGCTTAAATGGCATCAGGCCGTTAGGGAAAGTATCCTTTTTTTCGTCTTAGGAATAAAGGTACTTTCAAAGTACTGCGTAAGTAGAATGTACCCCGCACCCCCTCTTACCGGCACGAACCTAACCCTCGGCCCGCTTACTTCATGAAACCAAGTACTTTCGTTTGCCTATTCTTTTTCGCTTTATCAACGGGTAGTTTTGCGCAAAATCCCGATACGCTGCGGGTACTTTCGCCCGACGGCCAGCTGTCGCTGGCGCTCTCCCTGCGCGACCTCGACGGCGACCTGGCCGTACCCTGCTACGAGGTACTTTACAAGGGCCGGGCGGTGGTGCTGCCTTCACGGCTGGGCCTGAAAAAAGTACCCCACAGCCACCGCAACTCCGACTGGTACCGGGGGTTTAAAATCACTGGCGTGGAGCGCCGCAACCAGAACAGTACCTGGAAGCCCCTCCTCGGCGAGCAGGAAACCTACCCCGACCACTTCAACGAGCTTACCGCGACCTTTCAGCTCACCGACACCCTGCGCAAGGGGATTGTGCAGATCATCGCCCGGGCTTACAACGAGGGCGTGGCGTTCCGGTACCACTTCCCGGAGCATTCCCATACGCAGGTACTGGAGCTCGCCGACGAGCAGACGCACTTTGCCTTGCCCGCCGGTACCCAGGCCTGGCACACGCACGCCGCCCAGGAAACCTACCAGAAAGTACCCCTGCGCGACTGGAAACGCAACGCCGAGCTGCCCGTCACACTCGAATTGCCCGGCGGCCTCTACGCCAGCATTGCCCAGGCCGAGCAGGTCAACTACCCCCGCATTCAGCTGGCTACCACGGCTCAGGAAAATGTACTGCGGAGCCAGCTCTTCGGCGAGGTAGTCGAGACGTCGCCCTACGCCACGCCCTGGCGGGTGGTGCTGGTGGCCGAGCGGCCGGGGCAGCTTTTGGAAAATAACTACCTGATTCAGAACCTTAACCCGCCCTGTGCCATCGCGGACCCGAGCTGGATCAAACCCGGCACGGTGATGCGCGAGGTAACGCTCTCGACGGAGGGCGCGCGCCGCCTGGTGGACTTCGCCGTGCAGCAGCAGATCGACTACATCCACTTCGACGCGGGCTGGTACGGCTACGAGTACGACCACCTCTCCGACGCCACCACCGTTACGGTAGATCCGCGCCGCAACCCCAAGGGTGATCTGGACTTGCCGGAGGCTATCCGCTACGCGGCTTCCAAGGGCAAAAAAGTGATCTTGTACGTAAACCACCGCGCGCTGGAAAAACAGCTGGACACGCTGCTGCCGCTCTTTAAAAGCTGGGGCGTGGCGGGCATCAAGTACGGTTTTGTGCACACGGGCTCGCACCGCTGGACCGCCTGGATGCACGAGGCCGTGCTGAAAGCCGCCAAGTACCAGCTCGTGCTCGACATCCACGACGACTACCGCCCCACGGGTTTTAGCCGCACCTACCCCAACCTCCTCACGCAGGAAGGCATCCTGGGCAACGAAGGTTTTCCCGACGCTACGCACAACACCATTTTGCCCTTTACGAGGTACCTAGCCGGCGCCGCCGACTATACTTTTTGCTTCAATACCCACCTCATCCGGCCCGATAAAAGCAAAACGACCCAGGCGCACCAGTTGGCCCTGCCGGTACTGTATTTCAGTCCGTTGCAGTACCTCTACTGGTACGGCAAGCCCGAGCATTTTCCCAATACCGAGGAGTTTGAGCTCTGGAAAGGCATTCCCACCGTCTGGGACGAAACGCGCGTGCTCGACGGCCAGCCGGGTGATTTTGTGAGCATAGCCCGCCGGAAGGGTACTTTGTGGTACCTGGGTGGCATCACCAACACCGAAGCCCGCACGCTAAAAATAGATTTGAACTTCCTGGAAAAAGGTAAAAAGTACCTCGCCACGCTCTACGAAGACGACGGCACCGGGAAAGTCAGGAAACGCGTTGAAAAAGTAAAAGCCGGTACTTCGCTCAAAGCCTCGCTGCTGGCCTCGGGCGGCGTCGCGATGCTGATCCGGGAATGTGAGTAGCGGCGGGCAGATGGTACTTTATCCGTAAAGCACCTTCGTTAAACGCCCTTTTTCCGGCGAAGAAAGGCCCGGGGATAGCGTTTTTTTTGCCTTGGAGCGACTCTATTTAAAGTACCCTTTCGCCGGATAATCCTTTAAAAAATGAAGAAACGACTTTCGCTTTTCTTACTATTCCTAAACCTGCTGCCGCTCGGTGGAGTGCGGGCGCAGTCGGCTCGTCCCAACATCCTGTTTATCTTCGCCGACGACCTCCGCGCCGACGCCCTGGGCTGCTACGGCAACCCGTACGTAAGTACCCCTACCCTCGACAGCCTGGCCCGCCAGGGTACTTCCTTCGCCAACGCCTACATTCTGGGGGGCGACCAGGGGGCCGTTTGTGCGCCCAGCCGGGCCATGCTCCTGAGCGGTCAGTCGTTTTTTCGGGTGAGCGATAAGCTCAACGGGGTACTTACGCTGCCCATGCACCTGCGGCAGCACGGCTATACTACCTTCCTGACCGGTAAGTGGCACAACGAGCGCGAGGCCGTGGCGGCGGGCTTCGACCGCGCCCAAAACGTGATGCTGGGCGGCATGGCCAATCACTTTGAAGTACCCGTGCGCGACCTGAAGCCCGACGGTACCTTTACCGAGCCCGAAAAAAAGGGATTCTCTACGGATATTTTTACCAATACTGCCCTCGACTTCCTCGACCAGCACGACGGCCAAAAACCGTTCTTTGCCTATGTGCCCTACACCGTCCCGCACGACCCGCGCTCGCCCCTGCCCGAGTACCTTCGCCAGTACGACGAGCAGGGCGTGCCCCTGCCACCCAACTTCATGCCGCTGCATCCCTTTAGTTTTGGCAACTCCATGGCCATCCGCGATGAGCAGCTGGCGGCTTTTCCGCGCACGCCGGACGTCATCCGGGCCCAAACCGCCGCCTACTACGCGCTGATCACCCACCTGGACCAGTCGGTTAACCTATTGATTCGGAAATTAAAGCAAAAGGGATTGGATAAAAATACGCTGATCATTTTCACCTCCGACAACGGCCTGGGCCTGGG
Organism: Rhabdobacter roseus; assembly: GCF_014202275.1. Lineage (GTDB taxonomy): Bacteria > Bacteroidota > Bacteroidia > Cytophagales > Spirosomataceae > Rhabdobacter > Rhabdobacter roseus. The sequence continues at coordinate 239,366 of NZ_JACHGF010000009.1, forward strand.
GAGCCACGGGCTGCTGGGCAAGCAAAACGTCTACGAGCACTCCGTACGGGTACCTCTTATCCTGGCGGGGCCGGGTATTCCTAAAAACAAAACCACCGACGCCTTTGCTTACCTCTTCGACCTTTTCCCTACGCTCTGCCAGTACGCGCGCCTACCCGTGCCCGGCGGGCTCGACGGGCAGGGACTCTGGCCGGTGATCCAGGGCAAAGCCAAAGGCGTGCGTACGGAGCTGATGACGGCCTACATGCAGTTCCAGCGGTCGGTGCGGGATGCGCGCTACAAGCTCATCCGGTACCCGGCCATTGACCACACGCTCCTTTTCGACCTCCGGCAAGACCCCTACGAGCTGCGCAACCTGGCCGAAAAACCCGAGCACGCCCCGCGCGTGCAGGCCCTGCTCGCGCTGCTGCAAACAGAACAAAAAAAGTACGGCGACACCCTCCCGCTCACCGCCGAAAAGGTACTTCCGCGCCACTGGGACTACCGCACCATCGAGCGCAAGCCCGATCCCTGGCAGCCGCAGGAACTCATTGAAAGGTACTTCAAAGACTAATTTCCGTATATTGCTCATTCTAAAAACTACCTAATCACGCTTTATGAAAAAATCAGTTTTTACCCTACTATTCGCCGTGCTGGTGGCGGTACCTCTTTGGGCGCAGAAAGGCAAGGCGATCTTTCCCGAAATGCCCGGCATGGTGTCGTACACCTACCGCAACAGCTTTCAGAAAGACGTAGCCGCGACCCTCGACACCATCAAAGCCCTGGGTATTACCGACATGGAGTTTTCGAATCTTTTTGGCAAAACCGCCCAGGAGCTGCGCAAACTACTGGACGAGCGCGGTATGAAGTGCTCGTCGTTTGGCGTGGGCTACCCCGACCTCACCGACAAAATAGACCAGGTGGGTCAGAACGCCAAAACCCTGGGCGCGCAGTACGTACGGGTGGCCTGGATACCGCACAAAGGCGATTTTACGCTCGATATGGCCAAGCAAACCGTGGCCGACTTCAACCAGTTTGGCAAAACGCTCAAGGACAAGTACGGACTGACGTTCTGCTACCACAACCACGGCTTCGAGTTTCAGCCGCACGGCGAGGGTACTTTGTTTGACTACATTGTTCAGAACACCGACCCCAAGTACGTAAGCTTCGAGATGGACATCCTCTGGACGTACTTTCCGGGTGCTGACCCCGTGGCGCTGCTCAACAAGTACGGCAATCGCTTCAAGCTCATGCACCTCAAAGACCTCAAAAAGGGCGTGCAGGGCAACCTGTCGGGCGGTACCGACAAGGATAACGACGTAGCCCTGGGTACCGGCCAGCTGGATCTCCCGGCCATCCTCATCGCCGCCCGCAAGGCCGGCGTGAAGCACTACTACATCGAGGACGAAAGCGGCCACATTGCCACGCAGGTACCTCAGAGCATCGCTTACCTCAAAAGCCTGCGGAAGTAAGGTACTTGGGGGTCTATTACTTTTTCAACCCACGGAGGTACTTTTTGCGACGGTATAAAAGTACCTCCATGGTCTTTTTCGGGTAACTACCCAACCTACCTAAACCTACCTTCATGCGAAGTACCTGCCTTTTGCTGCTAGGCCTGATGCTACTGGGCCCTACAGCCACCACGGCCCAAACGCGCCCCGTACCGCTCATTTTTGACACCGACTTCGGCCCCGACTACGACGACGTGGGGGCCATTGCGCTGCTGCACGCCTTCGCCGACAGCGCGCAGGTGGAGATTCTGGCCACCGTAGCCAGCACCAACTACCCCCGCGTGGGGCAAGTCATACACGCCTTCAACACCTACTTTGGTCGGCCCGAACTACCCATTGGGGTACCTAAAGGGAAAGCCGTAAGTACCCGCGATAGCCAGGGCTGGTCGGACCTGGTGCTTGAAAGGTACCCCCACCACGCCAAGCCCAACGACCAGCTACCCGACGCCGTGGCCGTGTACCGCCAGCAGCTCGCCCGCCGCGCCGACCGCAGCGTCACCATCGTGACGGTGGGCTTCCTGACCAACCTCGCCAACCTGCTGGACTCCAAGCCCGATAAGTACTCGCGGCTGTCGGGGCGGGAGCTGGTGGCCCAAAAGGTAGGGCGGCTGGTGTGCATGGCCGGGAAGTTTCCGCAGGGCCGGGAGTTCAACGTACACGAAGATGCCCCCGCCGCCCAAAAGGTATTTGAGCAGTGGCCCACGGAGATCGTGTTCAGTGGGTTTGAGATTGGGCAAAAAATAAAAACCGGCCTGCCGCTCATCCAGAACGCCGCGATTCAGAGCAGTCCCGTCCAGGACGTTTTTGCGCTCTGCATTCCTAAAGCCAAAGAAGACCAGGCGGGCCGCATGAGCTGGGACCAAACCGCCGTGCTGGTAGCAGCCCTCGGGGCTGAGCCCTACTACACGCTAGCGCCCGGCCGCATCGTCACCAAAGACGACGGCTCCAATACCTGGGACGCCACGAAGTCGGGGCACTTTCATTTGGTAGAAAAAATGCCCGTAGAACAGGTGACGCGGCGCATCGACCACTGGATGCAGCACCCGCCCCGAAAGAAACGCTAGGGTACTTGCTTTATTTGTACTGATCTTTCCTAAACGCAAAAGTACCTTTCTCATGCAACGACGTACTTTTTTGAAGCAATCGCTGGTAGGGGGCCTTTCGCTGGCTTCGGGGCCGATGTTTTTTCCCAGGGCAGAATTCCCCCTCGTGCGCATTACCGACGGCCAGCATTTCCACTGGTTTGGCTACTACGACAAGTGGCAGATTGACCCTACGGGCCGCTACGCGCTGGGGGCCAGGGTACCTTTTGAAGGCCGCACGCCCGAAGCCACCGACAAGCTAAGCATTGGACTCATTGACCTGAAAAACCAAAACCGCTGGACCGAGCTGGGTACTTCGCGGGCCTGGGGCTGGCAGCAAGGCTGTATGCTCCAGTGGATACCGGGCTCGCGCGAGGAGGTGATCTGGAACGACCGGGAGGGCGGTGCCTACGTGAGCCGGATCGTGAACATTCGTACCAAAAAACAACGTACCCTGCCCAAGGCCATCTACGCCCTGTCCCCCAACGGCCAGTTTGCGGTAGGTACCGAATTCAACCGCATCCAGAACCTCCGCCCCGGCTACGGCTACGCAGGTCTGCCCGATCCCTACCAGGCCGAGAAAGCCCCGGAGGCCATTGGGTTGTACAAAATGGATCTCAAAACCGGGAAGCATAACCTGCTGATCTCCATTGCCGAGATGGCCCGCACGCCCCACCAGGGAAAAGATGTACGTGACAACTGGCACTGGTTCAACCACCTGCTGGTGAGCCCCGACAGCCAGCGGGTACTTTTTCTGCACCGCTGGCGCCCGGAGCTGACCGACCGGCAGCGCATGGCCGCCACCGGCTTCGTGACGCGTATGGTTACGGCCGGTACCGACGGCCAGGACCGGTACATCGCCGATCCGTCGGGTTTTTCGTCGCATTTCGTTTGGCGCGATCCGGGCCATATCTTCGTCTGGACCAAACCCATGGGCCAAGAAAACGGCTTTTGGCTCCTGAAAGATAAAACCCAGGAGAGCGAAAAGATCGGGGCGGAAGCCATGCTCGTCAACGGCCACAATACCTACGTACCCCACACCAACCACGAGTGGGTACTCAACGACACCTACCCCCAAACCGAGCAGCGCCTTCAGACGCTCTACCTCTACCACATTCCATCCAAACGTAAGGTCGTACTGGGCGCTTTTCACGCGCCCGCGGATTACAAAGGCGAGTGGCGCTGCGACCTCCACCCCCGCTGCGACCAGCAAGGCAAGCGGGTCTTCTTCGACTCCACGCACGAGGGGCTGGGGCGGCAAATGTACTGCATCGACATCGAGCGGATCGTACGAGGCTAGCGCCAGGTACCTGATTTATTTCCTGGCTGGGTCTATTTTCAGCCCCGATGGCTTGCCTGCATGAGGCTAGTCGTTATATTTGGTCATTGGGGCCGCCAGCAGGTACCCGCCGGATCAGTCCGATTTGAGCTCAGAATAAACGCGTTTATCAAAAATTTGTATCTGAAAACCAAAGCAGGAATGGAAATCTTGGGAATCGACATTGGCGGATCGGGCATCAAAGGCGCGCCGGTCAACATCAAAACCGGCGAGCTACTCACCGAGCGCTACCGCGTAGCTACGCCCCAGCCCTCTACGCCCGCGCAGGTGGCCGACGCCGTCAAAACGCTGGTGGATCACTTTCAGTGGAAAGGACCCGTGGGCTGCGGCTTCCCGACGGTGATTGCCCACGGCCAAGCCCGCTACCACAGCAACATGGACCCCAGCTGGGTAGGCGTGCAGGTGGACGAGCTGTTTAGCCAGCGTACGGGGCTTCCGTTCCGGGTCATCAACGACGCCGACGCCGCCGGCCTGGCCGAGATGCACTTCGGCGCGGGCCAGGGCCAGATGGGCCTCGTTTTTGTGATTACCATCGGCACCGGCCTGGGGTCAGGGGTATTCTACAACGGCACGCTGATCCCCAACTTCGAGGTAGGACGCCTCCTGCACAAAGACGGCAAGCCCATTGAATTCTACGCCTCGGATGCCGCCCGCCAGCGCAAGGGCCTCAGCTACAAAGCCTGGGGCCGCCGCTTCGATCTTTTCCTCCAGCACGTGGTCCGTCTCTTCTCCCCCGACCTGTTCATCCTGGGCGGCGGGGCCAGCAAAAAATTGGCGAAGTTTGAAGATATGCTTACGGTGGATGTACCCATTCTGGCCGCCGAGAGCCGCAACCGCGCCGGGATCATCGGGGCCGCGATGGCCGCGCGGGATTTGCTCTGAGTACCTCATAAATAAGGTACTGCTGAAAGCCGGGCTGGACAAGCAGTTTTTCCCCCTAAGCGAAGCAGGTACCTTTCCCCGCCAACGCAGCAAAAAAGCAAAGGCCTCTTTATGCTCCCCGAACCCATAAAAGCTTTACCCGCGAGTGCCAAGAAAAAATGACCCAGAAGGTAAAAGTCCTGGTTTTCGTGGATTGACCCAAACCCGGTCCTCCCCTTACCTTTGCTTTACACTTCATCAATGACACAACAGCCTGGGTGGGTAGCTAGCTACCTGCCCGGGTATTTTATCAAAAAACCTACTTTCGGCCATGATCAAGCTCTATCCGGCCCAGGCTTCGTTATCATGGTGATCCAAACGTCCCCACCGAACCGCTACAAAGAATGAGTCCTAATCGACAGAAAAGCGTCATTGTGGCACTGCTATGCTTAGGAAGTACTTTTTCACTTTCGCAGGAAAAAGGGGGTACTTTCTACGCCGATAGCCTTTTGCAGCTGGCGCAGGCCGCCCCCAATGACAGCCTGCGCATCAGGTACCTGCTGGAGCTGAGCAACTTCTGGTCAGACCACGACACCACCCAGGCTTTCGCCTACCTTCGGCAGGCCGCTCAGCGCATGCCCAAAGCCAACGGGTACTACCAGGGCTTGCTACACTTCTATACGGCGGGGATCTACTTCGGCCAAGATATTGAGCGAGCAAAACGGGAATACCAGCTCGCCGAGCGCCAGTTGAAGCGGTATTCGCACCCGGAGGCGTACCGTTTTCGGGCCCGCACGTGGAACAACTACGGTATCCAGCTGCAGATGCAGGACCAGGAAAAAACCTACGCCGCTATTTTGCTCACAAAGTCGATTCCGCTGGCTATCAAGGCCCGGGATACCCTTCTGCTGGCCGACTACCACCACAACCTGGCGTTGGTACTGATGAACACCACGGACTATGCCAAGGCCGACCAGTACTACCGCCTGGCCTTGCAGCAACTTACCAACTACCCCAACGCGCACGAACAAAAACTGACGGCTTACGTCAACGCCGCCAAAAACGCGGTGTACGGTCGGCGGTTTCCGGCGGCCCGGAAGTACCTCGACAGCGCCCAACGCGAAATGACCATCATTCCACATTCGCTGTATGCGCCCGCCTACTACCGTACTGAAGGCAACTACTACCGGCACCAGAAACAATTCCGGCAGGCGCTCCTTCTGCTCGATCAGGGCCTTAAGGCAGCCCGCACATACGAGGATTCTTTTTATATCTCGGATATTTTATTCGAAAAGTACGGGGTATTTCGGGATATGGGCGACTACGGCCAAGCGCGGGTGGTGCTGCTGGAAGCCTTCGCTTATTTCTCCAAAGCGGCTAATACGCACAATCGTCGCCTGCTCTTAAAAGAACTGGCCCAGCTCGACGCCAAGCTGGGCAACTACCGCCTCGCCTTTCAGTGGCTCGATCAGTACACGACCCTGTCTGACAGCGTCTTTGAAGCAAACGCCCAGCTGGCCATTCTTGAATTGGAAAAAAAGTACCAGACGGTAGAAAAAGAGAACGAAATCCTGAAGCTACGCAACCAGACCCACCACCAGTTGGCCAAAATAGAACGCAACCGCTGGTCGATTGCCGCGCTGGCCCTGGGGCTGGTGCTCACGCTGTTGCTGTTGTACCTAGGCTGGAAGCTTATCCGAAAAAATAAAGAAACCGCACGCCAGCGGGAGCAACTCCACCAGCGTGAGCTGAAAACGCTCCGTCAGCAAGAGCAGATCAGGCTGTTCAATGCCATGATTCAGGGACAGGAAAAAGAGCGAAGCCGCATTGCCCGGGACCTGCACGACGGCCTGGGTGGACTCTTAGCGGGAGTAAAGCTCCGGCTTTCGTCCATTGCTACCAAAGAATCCGAAAAAGCAAAAACACCCGATATGGAACTCTACAAAGTCATCACCCAACTGGACCAGTCAGTCGATGAACTTCGGCGTATTGCCCGCAATATGATGCCGGAGTCGCTGCTGTACATGGGCCTGGAGCCCGCGCTACGTGACTTATGCCGCTCGCTAAGCTCTAGCCGCACGGCGGTGCAGTTTCAGGCGTTCGATCTTCGCAATGCCTACGAGCAGGCCCTGTTGATAGCGGTGTACCGCATTGTACAGGAGCTCCTTACCAACGCCCTCAAACACGCCCAAGCCAGGCACATCCTGGTGCAATGCAGCGAAAACGGGGATCATTTGTATATTACCGTCGAGGACGACGGCGTGGGGTTTGACCCTGAAGCGGCCCAAGCCAGCCAAAATGGTATTGGATTATCCAACATACGAAATCGGGTGTCGATCCTGAACGGAACCCTGGAGATTGACTCGCAGGTAGGTCGGGGCTCGACCTTCCACATAGACATTCCCCTGTATGGAAACTAATATATCGGTGATCATCATCGACGATCATCCCATTGTGTTGCAAGGCTTCACCTATGTTCTTCAGGATATTGCCTACATCCAGCTGCTAGGTACCTTCATCACCGCTTCAGATGGGCTTGAGTTTCTGGCTCAGCAAGCCGTAGACGTCGTACTGCTGGACATCAATATGCCAGACATGAACGGCATCCATGCCTGCCAGGAGATCGTCCGGCGGCACCCGGCCTCGAAGGTACTGGCGATCAGCAATAACAACGAGGCCAGCATTATCCAGCGCATGCTACAAAGCGGGGCTGCGGGGTATATCCTGAAAAATGCCGCGACCGAAGAGCTTCTGGCCTGTATCAAAAGCGCCATGCGGGGCGAAACCGCGCTCAGTACGACCATCCAGGAAATCCGAAAAAATACCGAAACCGGTGAACTACCCATGGTGACGCGCCGCGAAAAAGAGGTACTTCACCTACTGGCTCAGGGCCTCACGACGCCCGAAATTGCGGAGAAAATCTTTGTAAGTCCTCTGACCGTCGAAAGCCATCGCCGTAATTTATTGCAGAAATTCAGGGTTACTAATTCCGCCTCGCTGGTGCACAAAGCCACCGAGCTACGGTACATTTAAGCCTTTTTCATCCTGACTCAAGTACCCTCTACAGCAACGTCTCCCCTACGGCCGGTTGCTCGATCTGGCGGAGCCTATCGGTGAAGTACCTTTCCCCAAAATTATTTTTAGCCGCGCACTAGCCCTTCCGTGGTGTTTGAGGGTATTAGAGTAAGTGGCGCTTTTCCAGGCCTTTGAGTAGGGGAAAGCCTGTTCTTTCTTATCTGCCAAGCCAATTTGAATCTTTCCTATCCTATTTTCCTAACGATCTATGAAGAAGAAAGTACCCTTAACCCTGAACCCTTCCCGTCGGGATTTCATCAAAACTTCCTCGCTGGCCGCTTCGAGCTTTTTCATTGTACCTCGCCACGTACTGGGCAAGGGGTACATTGCTCCCAGCGATAAGCTCAACATCGCCGGGATCGGCGTGGGCGGCAAAGGAAAAAGCGACTTGACGTCTTTTGCCAAAAGCCCCAACGTGAACATCGTGGCGCTCTGCGACGTAGACGACCGCCAGGCCGTGGATTCCCGCAAAAACTTCCCGAAAGCCAAGTACTACAAGGATTTTCGGGAGATGCTCGCTAAGGAGAACAAGAACATCGACGCCTGCTCCATCTCCACGCCCGACAACACCCACGCCGTGGCTACGCTGGCGGCCATGCAGCTGGGCAAGCACGTGTATACCCAAAAACCCCTGACGCACGATATTTACGAGGCGCGTATCCTGGGGCAAGCCGCCAAAAAGTACAAGGTGGTGACCCAAATGGGCAACCAGGGTGGCTCGGGCAACGGCGTGCGGCGCATGAAGGAAATTTACGACAGCGGGCTCATCGGCGACGTCCACAAGGTACTTACCTGGACCAACCGCCCCGTGTGGCCGCAGGCCGTACCCACCGACCGCGTAGACCCTATCCCGAGCGAGCTCAACTACGACCTCTGGCTGGGACCCGCCGCCAAGGTACCTTACAACAAAGATGTGCTCCCCTGGAACTGGCGCGGCTGGTGGCCCTACGGCACCGGTGCCCTGGGCGACATGGCCTGCCACATCATGGACCCCGTGTACCGCATCCTGCCTATACTCTACCCGACCTCCGTGGAGTGTAGCGTGGCAGGTACCTGGACCTTCACCCTGCGGGAAAAAGACGACAATCCGGACTGGACGCCATTCTCTACCTCCATCCACCTTGACTACCCCCGCAACGACGGCAAGGGCAACATCAAGGTAAGCTGGTACGACGGCGGCATCTTGCCCGAACTACCCGAGGAGCTACAACCCGGCGAAGCCTTCGGCAACTCCGACGGTGGGGTACTTTTCATTGGCAGCAAGGGCAAGCTCATGGCCGACTGCTACGGAGCCAACCCGCGCCTGCTGCCGCTGAAAGCCAATGAGTCGTTGAATATTCCGGAGACGATCGCGCGCGTACCCAACGAGGACCACTACCTGCAGTGGGTCAACGCTTGCCTGGCGGGCTATGGCAACGCCACCACCAGCTCACCTTTCGAGTATGCGGGTCCGTTCACGGAGAGTATTCTGATTGGTAACCTGGCGCTGCGCAGCTGGATGCTCCGCGATAAGCCGACTGCCAATCGTACCCACGAGAAGTATAACGGCCGCAAGAAGCTCTACTGGGACGCCGAAAACATGAAGATCACCAACTACGACCTGGCCAACCAGTTTGTGAAGCGCGAGTACCGCGACGGCTGGAACCTGGTGCTATAAGTTTTTATGTAAGTACCTCCTCTTGTCCTCCTCGTTTCGGAAAGTCTTCGAAACGAGGAGGACCTTTTTAACTCCTTAGATCACGCTGGCTACCGTTGTCTCTTGAAGATCGCTCGCCGTTAATCAAGAGTAACAAAAGAGGTACTTTATCAAATTGAAATCTGTGATTCTTTGGCTGTATTTTTGCCTGACTACTAAATGGTTACCGTTTTGCCTGAGGCTACTGATTTATAGATGGCCTCCACAACCCGGATGTCCCGCAAGCCTTCTTCTCCCGGCGCAATCAGCTCGGTGTTGTTCATGAGGGCCGCACAATCTTCGTCCATTTGCTTGGCTTGCTGGCTTTTGATGGGAAAGTTGATCACCGTGCCATCCGACATGCTCCCTTTATTGCCGTTGTAGGCCGACTGTGGTTCTAGCTTCAGCCAGCCCTTTTCGTAGTTTACCTGCAAGTAGTTCATGTTGATCCCGAAGCTAGTCTGGCAAGCGGCCCGGGCTCCACTGGGAAACTCCAGCATAAACATCATGGTCTCTTCCACTTCCTTATAAATGTCCGGGCGGGTCGTGGACGCTTGGGCCATCACACGCACGGGCTCTTCGCCGGTGGCCAGTCGGGCCCCTTGCAGGGCATACACGCCCATGTCCCCCATGACGCCCCCGCCCAGGGCTTTGTTCTGCTTCCAGTGGTTGGTGCGGGCGTCAAAGTACCCCGCCGCACTGTTGATCATTTTTACCTTTCCGAACTTTTGCGCTTTGGCTACCTTCATAACGGCCTGGATGTTGGGGTCGTGCTGGCAGCGGTAGCCGATGGCCAGCTTCACCTTATTTTTTTTACAGGCATCGATCATCGCCTGGCAGTCGGCCACCGAGGGGGCCATGGGTTTTTCGCAGAAGACGTGCTTGCCCGCCTTGGCCGCCCGAACCACAAATTCGCGGTGCATCGACGGTGGCAGGACCACGTACACCACATCAATATCGGGATTGTTGGCGATTTGGTCGAAATTCTGGTAGTTGTAAATATTTTTATCGGGGATTTGGTACTTGGCTTTCCAGGCTTCCGCCTTGGCCGGGGTACCCGTCACGATGCCCGCCAGGTAGCATTTTTCGGTCTGTTGCAGCGCCGGGGCCAGCAGGTCGGTGCTGTAGTACCCAAGTCCTACCAGGGCAATACCCAGCTTATCTTTGGCGGCTGCGGTCGAGGCCAGCAGGGGGTTGCCCGAAAACAAAGTGGCTGCTCCGGCCAACGCCAGGGAGGATAGGAATTCTCGTCGTTCTAGTTGCATTGCTTTTTTAGTTAGGTTGTGAGCGTCAGGATGAGACTGACGTTAATCTGGGCTCCTGAGTGCTCCCGTTTATTCATTTTTTTATTCACCCTTCATTACTCTTTATTGTCAAAGTCCAGGGGCAGGCAGTGCTTTGTTCACTCCAAAAGCAGCAACGCCGATCTTCCCTCGCTTGTTTGTAAAGGGCTGGTTTCTTCAAATCTACTCCCTTTCCGCCTTACTATAAAGACGCAGGAAGCAGATTACCGCCACTTCCTGCGTCTTTATCGTAAGACGACCTATTTTTCGTCGAGGGAGCCTAAGTACCCAAAACCTACCTTAAAGGTACCCGGGGTTCTGATAGGCCAGCTTCTCTTCGGGGGTCATGTCCATATTATCCAGCTGCCCCTGCGGGATCGGGCGCAAATAGTGGTAATTTTCGATCTTCCGGGTGAAAGTCGCGGGCGTATGGTCGCCCACATTAGGGCCACAAATCCGGTAGGTCGCCGCCACTTCTTTCCAGGTTTGGGTGCGCACCAAATCGTACCACCGGTATCCTTCGCCGTAGTACTCGCGCGACCGCTCGGCCAGGAGGTACTTTATATCAATGGTAGTGGGGGTCGCCGCTATCATCTGCGCACTTCGGTCTTCCATCTTCTCCGTATTTCCTTGATTATCCCATCGCCATTTTCCGGCGCGGGCCCGAATCACGTTGATCAAATCCCGCGCACCTTTGCCCGGTTGTGGGGTAGCTCCTTTCAGCACCGCTTCGGCGGCCACGAAGTACAGCTCCGAAAACTTGGCAATGTTGAAGGGGCGCGTGTTGGCCGCGTTGGGTTGCCCCAGGCCGGTACCATTGTCGGTACGATAGGTACCTAATTTCCAAAGGCCCGGGTAAACCAGTCGGCTTATCCCACTGGGTGCTACGACGTAGTCGGCCCGGCCGGGTAGTACACCGAGACCCATGCCACTCTTATATACCGAATTGGAATAATCGATGGGCGTAGTGGGCTCTTCATTCAGGAACGTGAGAATGGCATCGCCCGGACGAACCTGTAGGTTGTTGGCATTGTACAAATACTCGTTGGTAACCCCCGCCCTGGGCCAGTTGCCGCGGTAGGCCGTCGTGAAGGTACCGTCATAGCGGGAGTCGTTCGTTTTGTCGGCAAAGGTCGTGGTGAATATCCCGTGCGGAGGGGCCATCCGAACCCAGGGACGTCCCAACGCCTGAACGGCCTCGCGCTGCACGGAATTAACCGTCGTGGGAGCACTCCAGTTGGTCTTCGAGCTGGTTATACTAGTGTAGTTCCAGGTCAGCATCCAAACGGCGAAATTATCGGCGTCGCCCCCGTTGCCCCAGGTAAGGCTTGATCCGTTGAACAACTCACTCGTCTCGGTATGATCGGCGTACAGCAGCATTTCACTGTTCCGGTCGTTTGATCCTAGGTTAACGTCATAGTACGTTTCCTGGAGCCGGAAAGGGCCTGGATTGTCAATGGCCTCCATCGCTACCTTGTAGGCCTCCTGAAAGTACCACTGCGCATTGTGCCCGGCGGGATCGGTACGGCTGGTTTGCGGGTAGGTGGGGATGTTGTTGGGGTTTTCGAGCCACCAGCCGTAGGTAAGGTACGCCTTGGCCAGGTACAGGCGGGCCAGGGTCTTGGTCACTCCTCCGGTTACGCGGCCGTTTACGGGCAAATCGGTGACGGCTTTCAGCAGATCGGGAAAAATAGCCTTTGTATATACCTCAGGTACCGTATTGCGTACGGACGTCCGCAGGGTAGACACGTTAAAGGCAAGCTCGCCCGAGCCCAGGTCCAGCGGTACCCCACCAAAGGTTTGTACCAGCATGAAGTAGTCGAAGGCACGGAAAAAGCGGGCTTCGGCAATCAGTGCCTCCGAAATCCCCACGGCCGTGGCGTTTTCAATGACTCCGTTGGCCGTATTGATGTTAGGGAATGCATTGTACCAGAGGTTGCTCGCATCGCTGTTGGACGGGGTAATGAGCTGGTTGCCGGAAAGGTCGAAGATTTGAAAGCCCCCTCCCCCACCACTGGCTCCCCAGGTGGCTTCGTCGGTTCCCGTCAGGCAGGAGTTATAGTAGTAGGCGTTTCCAAAAATCCAGCGGAGGTGGGCATACATCCCGGTCAGGCCTCCGTACACGCCTTTCTCCGTTTTGAAGTAATCGGGGGTATAGATGGCCCGGGGTTTCTCTTCAAGAATGTCGGTACAACCCGTGAGCAACAGCAGCAATAGAACGCCTGCCTTCAGATTTTTTACAGATATACGTTTCATAATGATTTAATTAAAAAGTCAGATTAACGCCAACAAGGTAGTTGCGGGTGGAGGGAGTATTGGTCCCAATGGTGAGGATACGTCGGAGAGCCGAAGAGAGTGGTACGGCGGCATTTTCATTGCCATAGGAGTTCGTTTCAGGGTCCATTCCAGATTCCCGGTGGTAGGGCGAAAACATCACGAAGGGATTCTGAGCCGTGAAGTACACGCGCAAATTAGTCACACCTATTCTATCCAGCAGGGCTCGGTTCAGGTTGTACCCCAGCGTTATCGTGCGTACTTTCAGGTAGGAGGCATCAAAGTACCCCAGCGTACTCCCGTATTTGGGGTTGTCTCCTCCAATCCCGCCGGGGGCCGGGTACTTGGCACCCGTGTTTTCGGGCGTCCAGTAATCCACCTTTACGTTGTTTCCGGATCGCGAGTTCAGGTTATTGAGGTAGCCCGAAGAGCCATAGAGCGTACTATTGAGCAAGCCTCCGTTTTTGAAGACGCCCACAATACCCAGATCAAAGCCTTTGTAAGCCACACGGGTATTGAATCCACCCTGAAAATTGGGCTGCATATCGAGGATTTGGCGGTCATCGGCATTGATGGCTCGCGTGGGCGATCCGTCCGATTGGTAGTCGCCCGTATATTTTACCCGGATCATGCCCGGGTTACCGCCGGGTTCATAAACTTCCCGGAAGGCGTCGTCGGCCTGCCAGAGGCCAATTCTTTCATAGTCAAAAATGACATTGATGGGATGCCCCACAAACCACCAGTTCCCTTCGTCACGCTGCTGCCCGGACGACAGCGACACCAGTTTGTTGCGGTTGGCGTAGATATTCACCCCTACATCCCATGACCAGCCGTTGACGTTATCCAATAGGGCACCATTGAGGTTTAGCTCGATCCCTTTGTTTTGGGTTTGCCCAATATTGGCGGTATATCCACCTACCCCCGAGGTAGGCGGCAACCCAACCCCTAAAAGGACATTTTCAGTTCTTTGCTCGTAGTATTCCACCGTTCCTGACAAACGATTGCTGAAGGCCCTAAAGTCGAGACCAAAGTTCAGGGTATTCGAGAACTCCCATCCCAGGCGCGGATTAGGAGCGTTGGAAACATAGAAACCGGTGGCATACGTATCATCCCCGAAATTGTAAGGCCGGGTGGCCAGTAGTCCTAGCGTCTCGTAAGGGTTTACGGCCTGGTTAGAGGTCTGTCCGTAACCCACTCGTAGTTTCAGTTGGTTTATTTGAGTAACGCTACTCATAAACTGCTCCTTCGATAGGTTCCAGCCCACCGATACGGCTGGGTAGGCGTTCCACTGGTGGCCTGGTGCGAGCCGGGATGAGCCGTCAGCACGGAAGGTCACGCTCACCATGTACCGGTCATCGTAGGAATACATCACACGGCCCATGTAGGACAACAAGCCCCATTGATTATACCCCTGATTAGCAGGATTGACCGTAATGATGCCATCGGCCCGACCCAAATTATAAAACTGGAAGGCATCGGATGGTATATCCCGGGCCGCTATCGACGATGAATTGAAGGTATTTTGCTGAGCCGAGTAGAGCCCCACCGCGTTGATTTCATGCTTTCCGAAGGTACGGTCGTAGCTCAGGAGATTTTCGATGGCCCAGTTGGTGGTCAGGGAATTGTTGATGCCCGCCGTGGAGACATTCTGCACGTTGCCGCTAAATACCCCCTGCCCGGTGTAGTTCCCGCCGCTGCTTTGCCGGAAATTCAAGCCCAGGTTGGCGCGGTACTTCAAACCCGTCACCCCCGGAATTTGCAGCTCGGCAAACAGGGTATTGTAGGAGCCATACGCCTTGGTCTGGTCAATGTAGCTGTCGCCCAGGCTATTGAAGCGCTCCCGGGAAGGTACCCATTGGGGGCCGGAGGTCTGCTCCTGGATGATGGTTTTCATGGTTCCATCGGGGTTATACGGATTCGCGATGGGCGATCTGGCCAGCGCCATTCCTACGGCAGGTATGTTATTCCCGTTACTGATGGTAAAATTGGAGTTAGTCGAAAAACCCAATCGGACATACTTGTTGATGTCCTGATTCACGGACCCGTGCAGGGAGTATCGCGTGAAGTCCTGAAGCGGTACCACCGCGTTTTCCCGGTAGTAGCCCAGGCCGAAGGAGTAGCTGCCGTGCTCGGTCCCCGCCGACACGCCAATATCATGGCTGGCCATTAGGCCGGTCCGGTAAACCATGTCCTGCCAGTCGGTATCGACATCGTTGGATTCATCGATTGTATTTTGGAATCGCTGTATACTGGCTGCGCGCAAAGCCGCAAACTCGGGCCCGTTCATCATGGGGTATCTTGCAAAAACGACCTTGGGGCCGTGGAACCCGTTGTAGGAGAATTGTGCTTTTTGCCCCCTCTTGCCCGTATTGGTGGTGATGAGAATGACCCCATTAGCGCCCCGGGAGCCGTAGATGGCCGTAGCCGAAGCATCTTTCAAAACATCGATGCTCTTGATGTTGTTGGCATTGATATCGGTGATGGATCCCGAAAAGGGTATTCCGTCCAACACAATCAGGGGGCTGTTGTCAGCCCTTAGGGAGCGCTGGCCACGAATGAGGATTTCCATCGCAGCGCCCGGTTTGGTGGAAGTCTGCGAAACGTCAACCCCCACGATCCGGCCCTGTAAGGCCTGCGAAAGGTTGGCGGAGGGTACTTCCCGCAGCACGTCTCCGGTAACCGAAACCACCGAACCTGTTACGGCTTCTTGCCGCTGGGTACCATAGCCTACCACAACTACCTCTTCCAACAATCTATTGTCCGTTGAAAGTACCACGTTGACTACATTCTGAGTACCTACCGTGATCTCCTTGGTCGCGTAGCCAATTAAGGAAAAAACCAACACGGTTTCGCTACCCTGGATCGTGAGGCGGAAATTCCCGTCCTGATCGGTAATGGTGCCTCGGGTAGTTCCTTTGATCAGGATACTGGCACCGGGAAGCCCTTCGCCCCCCTCTCCGGTAACCTTTCCCGTAATATCGACATCCACAGAAGTCGTACGGGGGCGTTTTTCCGAGACAGTCCCGTTGGGGCCCGCGATACTGGGAGTTGCTAGCAGCACGAGGGCACATAAACCCAGGCAGGGCCATTTTCTGATCCTATTTAGGGCAAAAAATTGTATGGAATGATGGTTCATAGGGGATAGAATTTAGGGATGTAACATCCAATTTTTTCGCAAAAGGTTTATTTTGTGCTTCTGCCGGGTGAGCAGAGAAGCCATAGGACTGATTACAGCATGGTGCATGAGCATGGGCAGTGAGGCTCGACTCTGCCTGGCGGAGTCGTGGCCGTGGGTTAATTCATGGAGTCATAGAGTATGTGGATTCATGGGGTTTACAATTTCACTATTAACGGGTACATGTATACGTACATCAGGCAACAAGCCGTTGCCAGGCCCCAAGGGGGGGCGACAAGGAATTGATTATTGGCGCATAGTAGAAGAGATAGCTTTTCCCGACCTTCCAAATTCTATTGCCCGCAGTACCGCCGGATTGCCCTTTTTCCCTCGAAAGCGTCGTGCGCTTTCCGATTATTTGTCAAAAAGACAATATATTTTTCACGCAACGTACTTCTATAGAGAAGAAGCCGCAAGCTTCATCACTTTTTTAATAATTCATTTAACGAATCACGGAACAAAAGTAGGTTGTCCGGTCAATTTTAGGTGAGAACATTTGTTGAAACTAATGTAACAAATGTTCAAGAAGGGGGATTTTCATAAAAAATAAGGTATAAAATTGGACGGTGTCATGTCAATCAGGAGGGAATACCTTTATTTATTACTTAGTAAATGGGTACTTGGGGTGATGGCCCTATATACAATTACTCACGCCAACGCGGAGCAGCCTACGTTCACCGCCCTGACCTCCCTGGATGGGTTGTCGTCTAACACGGTACAGGCCATCATGAAGGACCGCCAGGGGTTACTTTGGTTTGCCACGGATGATGGACTCAACCGGTACGATGGAACCGAATTCATCGTGTACCGGCACGAGAAGGGAAACCCGGCCAGCTTGGGCTCTAATGATGTCTCGGCACTCTATGAAGATCGAAAAGGCCAGGTTTGGGTAGGTAGCATTCAGGGTTCGCTGTCTCTATACGATCGAAAAAAAGATTCTTTTACTACCGTAGTCGATCAGGTGAGCGTGACCGCCATCACCAGCGATCGAAGCGGGAAATTATGGGTAGCCACCATGACGGGTCTGCTGACCGTAGATCCAGATACGCGCCAGGTAGTTCGGTTCAGCCAGCAAAGGGGGGTACCTGACCCGATTGCCAACCAACAGATTTTGAGCCTATACGAAGATCATCAAAAGCGCATGTGGATAGGTACCTACACGGGCCTGTACCGCTTTGGTCCCGAGGATAAACGATTCCGCCGGGTTTATTATGAAAGAGAGAGGAACGGGTCAAACTCTAAAAACCAGGTCAAAGCCATAGTGGGCGATCCGTCAGGTACGTTGTGGGTAGGGACTTCCAATGGCCTGCATAAGCTCTCACCCGACGGAGAGCTACTCCAGACGTTCAGGTACCAGGCGGCCCATGAGCAGTCGCTCAACAGCAACATGATCTACGCCCTGGCCCTCGAAAATCGGGAAAAATTGTGGATATGCACGGATGGCGGCCTAAATATATTAGAAATCAGTACCGGGAAAATCAGCCGCTATACACCGGATGCCCGAAGGCCCTTCAGCCTGACGAATAAGTCGATTCGCAGTATTTTGATCGACAAGCAGGGGATATTCTGGCTAGGTACCTATAAAGGTGGGGTTAATAAGTACGATAAAAACGTAACTCGGTTTGGGCTGATACGTTCGGAACCTTACGACCCCTTTGGCTTGAGTGCACCTTTTGTTACCTCCTTTGCCGAAAAAGGCGACGGTAATCTTTTTGTGGGTACGGATGGGGGCGGGTTAAACCTCTACCAACGCCAATCCCACGTGTTCAGTCAAATCCCTATTTCCCCTAAGAACAAGCTCGCTTCCACGGGTCTGGTGGTTTTGTCGCTGGAGCTTTCCTCACCCGACCGGTTATGGATAGGTACTTTCCAGGATGGCCTTTTTGCCCTCAACCCAGCGACGGGGCGGTATCAGCAATATACCCAAGGTACCAGCCCCTCCTCTCTGAGCGGCAATGATATTTTTTGCCTAACCACCGACAAGCAAGGCAAACTCTGGATTGGCACCAACGGCGGGGGGGTCAATGTATTTGATCCCAGTACGCAGCAATTTGCCCGGTACTTCGATCTGAATATTCCCATGGCCGAGCGTATTATCCCCCTGAACGGATTTATCCGGGCTATCCATCAGGATAGGAAGGGTCGCATCTGGGTTGGTTCCCACGGCACGGGGCTCGCTATTTTTGACCCAAAGCAGCAAAAATCCCTGCAGTTTGACAAGCAAAACAGCAACCTACCCAGCAATATTGTGCTAGCCATCTATGAGGATATCAGAGGAAAAATTTGGGTAGGTACCGGCGGTAATGGCTTGGCCACATTTGACGAAAAAACGGGGAAATTTATACTGTATGGGCAAAACGAGGGCTTATCCAGCGGGGTGATCAACAAGATTCTCGAAGACGCCCAAGGCCGCATCTGGGTCAGTACCAATCAGGGGGTCAGCTACCTAGACCCCCACACCCGGCGATTTATCAACTACACGCAAGCCAATGGCCTGCAAAACAATACCTTCGTGTTGGGGGCGGGCCTCCGCACCAGCGACGACCTGCTTTTTTTTGGGGGAGTGCAAGGCATTAACTACCTCGACACCCATACGTTGAAGCACAATACCAACCAAATGCCGGTTCTTCTGAAAGAACTACGCGTGGGCAACAAAACGATCACCCCGGCCGATTCCGCGGTGATTCAGGAACATATTTCCATTGCCAAGTCCATCCAGCTGGATTATAAGCAAAACTTCAGCATTTCGTACGCTGCCCTGAACTACTCTACCCCTCTGCAAACCGTTTACCGTTATCGCCTGGTTGGCTTTGACACCGAATGGCACGAGGCCGGCTTGGCTAACACGGCCAGTTATACCAACCTCAGCCCAGGGAGTTATCAATTTGAAGTTCAGGCCAAAGAGTACCATAGCAACTGGCCCGAGCAGCGTGCCTATATTCAAGTCATTGTAAGCCCTCCCTTTTACATGACCGTTTACGCCTACCTCTTCTATGGCATCGCCCTTTTCGGCCTTTTATTCTTCATCCGGCACCGGGGTATCCAAAAACTCAAAGCGACCTTCAAACAGGAGCAACACGAAAGAGAGAAGCAGCGAAAGCGGGAAATGGATGCCATGAAGATCAAGTTTCTTACTAATTTAAGCCATGAGTTGAGAACACCTATTGCCTTGATTTTAGCCCCACTGGACCACGTAAGTCCTGCCACCAGCTCCGAAAATACGACCTATCTACAGGGCATCAAGCGCAACGCCAAACGGTTGCTCAACCTGGTTGACCAACTGCTAGATTTTAAGAACCTTCTGGAGCAAGAATCAAAACTAGACCCGTCACGTGGCGAGATTGTGTCTTTTATAAAAGAATCGGCCGAATCTTTCCGGTACTTATCCCAACGAAATGGGGTTACATTCGTGGTCAACAGCCAGGTCGACAGCCTATATATGGACTTTGATGCCAACAAGCTGGAACGGATTGTCTTCAATCTGCTCTCAAACGCTTTTAAGTTTACTCCCAAGGCAGGCATGGTTACGCTTTCCCTATCCAGGTCCGATTCTTCCCAGCCTCGCGAATGGCTATACATCCAGGTGTCCGATACGGGCGTAGGCATTCCGGCGGACAAGCGTGAACATATTTTCGAACGCTTTTTTCAGCATGATTCCGCTCCCTTCGTATTGAACCAAGGCAGTGGGATTGGCCTTTCCATTGTAAAAGAATTCGTGCAGATGCATCAGGGCTTTATAAAGGTGGATAGCATACCCGGAAGTGGAAGTACCTTTACCGTGGGCCTTCCTAATCCATCATCCGCCATGTTGAACGCCCAGGTAGCCAGCTCATCCCTACCTCCCGAAGGAAATGTATACGGCAAACCCACGAATACCGAAGAATATCTACCTTCTAAGGAAACGCGTCAGGATCTTTCGGCCGAGATCCTGGTCATTGAAGACAATGAAGAATTCCGACACCATTTGCGCAATAACCTTGTCCCCTTCTACCACGTAATTGAAGCGGCAAATGGCAAAGTAGGTTGGCAAAAGGCCCTCAGCCACCATCCGAAAATAATTGTGAGCGACATTGCGATGCCCGAAATGGATGGAATACAGCTCTGCCACAAAATTAAGTCTGATAAGCGGACTGCGCATATACCCATCATTCTTTTAACAGCCTCATCGGGTGAAGAACAGGAACTCCGCGGATTGAACTCGGGAGCGAATGACTACCTCACCAAGCCGTTTAACTTTGACATCTTAAATGCCAAAATCGGCAATTTGCTCTTGCTCAATAGACTCCTGAAAAGTACCTATTCCAAACACATCGAGATTACATGCACCGAGCCATCCATTATTTTGGCGGATGAGAAACTGGTAAAAGACATCGTGCTGTACATAGACGAAAACCTTATCAACAATGCCCCGATCAGCGTTGAAAAATTAAGCAAGCATCTGGGGATGAGTCGGGGAACGCTCTACAGTAAACTTTTGGAGATTACCGGGCAAACACCCATTGAATTTATACGGGCTATAAAGCTAGAAAAGGCCGCTATCCTACTTGAGAAAAGTGATATGAATATATCCCAAATCGCGTTCGCGTCCGGCTTTGCCACCCCGAATTATTTCTCGAAATCCTTTAAATCAAAGTTCAATATGCTTCCCTCGGAGTATAAGGCGACAAGGGAAGTAAGCCAGGAATAGGCTAAAAGGATTTTCAACCCAGGCTATAAATCTAAAACTTCTAACCCGTATTCTTTTTTTTTGCAGAATTCGTGGCCGCGTGGCGGTCAAAGGTAGGTAGAAGAGGACTTAGGTAGGGAATCCGCGTGCCGCTAGGTACTTGATCCTCAGCCGCTCGTTGCATACCTAGCGGCACGCGTACGGACTTGGGAGGGCCTTTTAGCTATAAACATCGCGTGCCTACGGCATTGATTCGGCTCATGAGTATAGCGGGTGAATGAGTTCATAAATCTTTCCCGCCGCGCGCGTGTACAGAGCGCAAGTACCCCATTTATAAGAATATAGTTTCTGACTTACTCATTCATCAACAAGGCTAAAGGTACCTGTTCAGCGCCCGCTTGGATTCATTCGCAAGATAAAAACCCGTAGATTTCGCCATAAAATCGCTTTTCAGAAGAAAAAGTACCCCCATGCGTATTGTCCAGCTCATGAATACCCGGTACGGCCGCCGCGTGGCCGTCGTGCAGGAACCCGACCTGCTGCTTGTCCATGGTTTTGAAAGTGTGTACGCCCTGGCCGTGGCGTCCCTTGACCAGGGTACTTCGCTTGAAAACTTGATCCGGGAAAGTACCTCCCACGAGCGCTTGCCCTACGACGAGGTGTACGCAGGCACTTCCGACTGGCAGCTTCTGCCCGCCGCCGACCACCCGCTCGACCCGCGCTTTTGCATGGTTTCGGGGACCGGCCTCACGCACCAAGCCAGCGCCGAGAACCGCCAGAAAATGCACGACGCTCAGGCCGAAAGTCAGCTGACCGATAGCATGAAGATTTACCAATGGGGCGTCGAAGGCGGCAAGCCCGCGCCGGGGCAGATCGGCACGCAGCCCGAGTGGTTTTATAAGGGCAATGGCAGCGTGCTGAAAGCCCACAATGCCACGCTGAAGGTACCTTGCTACGGCCAGGACGGCGGCGAAGAGCCCGAGCTGGCCGCGATCTACCTCAACAGCCGCGAAGGTACCCCCTACCGCCTGGGCTTCGCCACGGCCAACGAGTTCTCCGACCACATCATGGAGAAGCAAAACTACCTGTACCTGGCCCCCTCCAAAATCCGGAACTGCGCCATCGGCCCCGAGCTGGTCCTGACCGACGCCATCGCGGACCTTTCCGGCCAAGTAGCCATCGAACGGAACGGCCAAACGCTCTGGGAAAAAGCCATCAAAACCGGCGAAAACAACATGGCGCACAGCCTCCAAAACCTGGAGTACCACCACTTCAAGTACCCCAACCACCGCCTTCCGCTCGACCTGCACGTACATTTCTTAGGCGCAGATGCCTTTAGTTTTGGGGAGAATATCGCACTTCGGGCGCAGGATGTGATGATGGTACAGTGGGAAGGCATGGGTCGGGCTCTGAGAAATACCCTGGCGGTCGATACCCAACCGGAAGTACCCATCCAGATTCGGAAATTGTGACGCTTCCGCGTAAAATAATCAGTAGTGCGTTTTACCGGGAAACTCCTTCTAAAAGGTAGTTTTGTGCTTTCTTTGCTTTTCTAAAGAAGGGGGGGCTGGTCTTGCACTTCCTTCAAGGTACCTTAATCCCCGTTCTTAGCTATTTTTTGGTATGTTAAAACTCTCCCTAAGTCTGCTCTTTGCGCTGCTTTTTTACCTGCTTCCCATTGGAGGAAACACCTCCTACCAAAGTACCTCTGGCAAAGTACCCATCACCCCGGTCGACTCCCTGCCCAACGCCGCCAAATGGCCCGCCGAACTCGCAGTAACGCACTTTGCCGGTCCGGACCTTACGCCCAGTCCGGCCTGTTTGGCCGTGGCTCCCACCGGTGAGGTGTACGTGGGCGTGGATATGATGGGGTCTTTGGGCAAAAAACCGGGACTGGGGCGCATCGTGAAGCTGGTGGATTCTAATAACGACGGTAAACTCGATACGCACAGTACCTTCGCGCTGGTCGACAACCCGCGCGGCATCATCGTCCGGGGCGACCAGCTCTTTGTGCTGCATACGACCTTTTCGACCGAAACGGGCATTGCTTCGGGCATGGATCTGGTGGTTTTTGAGGATAAAAATCGGGATGGCGTGGCCGACGGACCTTCCAAACCCCTGATTCAGAACATCAGCTCGCCGAAGTTTCTGCAAAGCCGCGGTACCGACCACGCCACCAACGGCATCCGGATGGGCATCGACGGCTGGATCTACATTGCCGTGGGCGACTTCGGCTTTCACGATGCCGTGGATCGTTCGGGCAAAAAGCTAACCCAACTGGGAGGGGGGATTGTGCGCGTACGCCCCGACGGTACCGAGATGGAGGTATACACCCATGGCCTGCGCAACATCTACGACGTGGCCATCGACCCCTTCATGAATATATTTACGCGCGGCAATACCAACGACGGCGGTGGCTGGAATATCCGATTTAGCCACCAGATCCAGTCAGGCGAGTACGGCTATCCGGTTCTTTTCAAGCATTTTACCGAAGAAATAATCCCCGCCCTCGTGGACGTCGGCGGCGGCTCGGGTACGGGCGCGCTCTTCCTGGACGATCCCACCTGGCCCGAGAAATACAACCAGGTACCCGTTATGGCCGACTGGGGCCGCAGCCAGCTGTACATTCACCGCGTTCAGCCCAACGGTCCCAGCTATACCCAGCAGGAAGAGGAGTTTATTAAGCTGGCGCAGATCACGGACGTCGACATCGACGCCTCGGGCCGCATGTACCTTTCAGCCTGGGACGGGGCCGGGTACTCGGGCAATCCAAGCAAGGGCTTTGTGGTGCGGGCCGTACCCAAAAACTGGAAGTACCAGGCTTTCCCGGATCTTAAAAAAGCCTCGATCAAGCAGCTCACAGCCGCCCTGCAATCGGGTAGTGGCGCGGCGCGCCTGGCGGCCCAGCAGGAGCTCCTCACCCGCCCGGCCAAATCGGCCTCGGCAGCCGCCTGGAAACTTACCGCCGACCGTACTCAACCGCTAGCCGTGCGCGTGGCGGCTCTGTATACCTACACGCAACTAACCGGCGCGGGCGGGATCAAAAACCTCGCCCAACTCACCGAGGAACCCGCCATGCGCGAACACGCCCTGCGCGCCCTGGCCGACCGCCAGTCCGTCGCGGCGTCGGTACCTGTGGAGCCATTCCTCAAAGCCCTGAACGATTCTTCGCCGCGCGTACAAAGCGCTGCTATCATCGGACTGGGGCGGCTAGGACGCCAGGAGGCCGTTCAGGCCCTGCTAAGTACCCCCGTCCCGGCTTCGTTCGTTTCTCCGGCGCCGGGCACCGAAGGCCCCCACGCCACGCCCAATGCGGCCATTATCCTGCCCCACCTGGCCGTCAAGGCCCTCGTGAACCTCCAGGCTGTTGACGCATGTGTGCAAGCCATAGGTACCCAAAATTCTGCGCTAGCCCTGTGGGCGCTGCGCTATATGCATTCTTCCAGAGCAGTAGAGGGCCTGATGCGTGCCTACCAAAGTACCCAGGCGGAACCCCTAAAAAAACAAATTTTAGCTACCCTCGCCCGGCTCTACCAGCAAGAAGCGCCCTACGACGGCTCCTGGTGGTGGAGCACCCGACCCGACACGCACGGCCCCTACTACAAGGGGATTACGTGGGCGTCGTCGCCTCAGATCCGCAACCTACTGGTGCAAGAGGCGAAGAATTCCACCGACGCGCCGTTTTTCCGGGAGCTCAATAGCCGCCTGCGCCTGGGCATTCCGGAACTAGGTACCGACGAGCCCGTGGTAGCGGCCAAGGAGGAAGTTAAGGTAGATTTGGAAAAAATCAAAAATAAAAAGGGCCAGGTGGGCGAGGCTTCCATCGAAGACGTGATGCTGGCCATGGCCAAAATTCCGGGCGACCCGGCGCTGGGCAAAAAGCTTTTCGTGAGCCAGGGCTGCCCCGCCTGCCACAGCATCGACCGGGGCGAAACCATGAAGGGTCCCTTCATGGGCCAGATTGGCTCCATCATGAACCGCGAGCAGATCGCCGAATCCATTCTTAAACCCAATGCGTCCATTTCACAGGGCTTTGCTACGGTACAAATCACGGCCAAAGGCAACAAAACCTACGTCGGCTTTGTGACGGAGGAGGCCGCCGACCGCCTGGTACTTCGCGACATCACCGGACAGGTATACCGCATCAAGGCGTCGGACGTCGTGAAGCGGGAGGAAATGGAAACCTCCATGATGCCCGCCGGGCTCGCCAATTCTCTCTCTTACGAAGAATTGGCGTCGTTGATTACTTTCCTTTCGCAGCAGAAGAAGTAGGGAGGTACCTTGGTCTTAAAGTACCCTGGTTGATTTGCACTTGCAAATTAACCAGGGTACTTCATTTACTAACGGAGTGACTTTGGTTCATCCATCTACGGTCCTACTAACCAGTTCGCGTTGCAAACGCGAACCAGCGGGTTAAATGTGTATCAACCAGGGTACTTTCATTTACGAAGTACCATAAAAAGCGAGCTCCCGAACGGGGCTCGGGGCAGCAGTATCTCCTCGGCTCGGGTAATTCCTTTTAGCAGCGCATTGAGTACATCGCCGGGGTAGCTTACGTCTGAGTCGAGCTGGGCCGGATCGGGAGCGTGCCGACGCAACTGGTAGCGCTGCCACTGGCGCACGGCCCAGATCGGTACCGAAAGTCCAAACGGCCAGTAGGTACGGTACCGAACGGTGAGACCCGCCGCCTGGCTGTAACGCCGAAAATCTTCAAACCGAAACCGCCGCGAACTACCTACGGCGAGGTCGTGGGTACCGGCGAAGGTCTCAAAGGCGTGGATGTTGATCAGAAGCAGCCCGCCGGGATTGAGGCGCTCTTTGAAAGCTCCCAAAGCCCGGATAATCTCCTCATCAGTAAGGAAGTACAGGGCGTCGTTGCAGCAGATGACGTCGTAGGTTTCGCCCGGCCGGAAATCTTCCACCGCGCGTAGGTCGCCAAAGTGGACGTCCAGCTGGCGCTCGCGCGAGAAGTCAATGGCGTGTTGGGAATAATCGAAACCCGTGAGCTGCTGAAAGCCTTTTTCGCGCAGAAACGAGAGCAGGCCACCGGTACCACAGGCTGCGTCAAGTACCTTCAATCGGGACGCTTCCTGCTGGAAGTGTTTCTGAAGGTGGCGAAGTACCTTTCGGTGAAGTACCTGGTACCACCAGAGCTTTCGCTCCACGTCGTACATGCGCTGGTATTCCAGTCGGTTCTCGATCATAGTGGTTTGTCGGAGCTGTTGTATTTGATCACGTACTGCGGCTGGCCACTTTGCGCCATGAAGCTCTTGCCAATGTACTCGCCCAGCACGCTCAGTAGGGTACATTGAATGCCTCCGATGAAGATCAGCGTGGCCGTGACCACCTGCCAGCCTTTGGGATCGGGACCGATGACCCACTGAAAAAATAAAAAGAGCAGGAGCAAAGATCCCAGCCCAAACAAACCCAACCCCACGGGCATAAACAGCCGAATGGGAAGGGACGAATAGCAAAAAAGGATATTCAGGAATAGCGAGATGAGCTTCCGCCAGGTATAGTTGGAGGTACCTTCTTCGCGTTTTTGGTGCGCCACCTGTACGGTTCCGATATGACGAGTGATCCGCAGTAGCAGCCCGTCAATGTAGGGGTACGGGCCCTGGTACTTGATCACTTCTTGTACTACCTCCTGCCTTATTAATTTAAAGCTGGACAAATAAAGATCCTTGGGCTTCTGAAGGAGATAGCTCGTGAGCCAATTGACGGCCTTGCTGCCCAGGTTTCGGTAGGTGGCGTGTTCCTTTTTGGCGTAGTGGCTGTACACCACATCGTAGCGGCCCGTTTCGGCGGTCTCCACCAGCTTCAGGATCTCCTCCGGCGGATTCTGGAAATCGTCGTCGATGATGACGCAGTACTGTCCGTAGGCCCAGTTGAGGCCGCACATCACGGCGTTGAATTCGCCGTAGTTGCGGCGCAGTGACAGAAACCGGACGTTGGGGTACTTTTGAGCCAGTTGAAACCCTACAGCCTCGGAGCGGTCCCGGCTCCCGTCGTTGACCAGCACGATTTCAAACGGAATCAACGCCAGCGTCTGCTGCAAGCGCTCCACCAAGGTACCCAGCGTATGTTCGCTATTATAGACCGGAATAATGACGGATAGCTTCATGGCTGGGCCTCGAACTGGTTGATGGTGTCGATGATGTAGGTCAGGTCGGCGTCGGTCAGGACCGGATGCAACGGCAAGCTCACTACTTGCTCGTGAATCTGCTCGGTAATGGGGAGCCGGAGGTGGCTCAGCGACGTGTAGGCCACCTGCCTGTGGATGGGCACGGGGTAGTGAATTTGCGTCTGGATGCCATACTGAGATAGGTACTTGACGAGCTCGGCGCGCCGCGGATGCCGCACCACAAACAAATGCCAGGCGTCGTCATGTACCGCGTCCGCGGGCGGAAGTACCAGCTCAGAAACCCGTAGCTCGCGCAGGTACCTTTGAGCTAAGGCGCGCCGACGGTCGTTGTCGCGGTCCAGGAAGGGTAGTTTGGCGTTCAGAATGGCCGCCTGGAGCTCGTCCATTCGGCTGTTGACACCCTGGTAGTCGTTCTTATAGCGCTCGCGGGAGCCGTAGTTTCGCAGGTAGGTAATGCGCTCCGCCAGCGCGGGGTCGGAGGTCGTTACGGCTCCAGCGTCGCCCAGGGCACCCAGGTTTTTGGTAGGGTAAAAACTGAACGCCGTGGCGTCCGCCAGGCCGCCTACTTTCCGGCCCTGGTAGCGGGCACCGTGGGCCTGGGCGGCGTCGGTAATTACCTTCAGGCCGTGCTTATCGGCCAGCGCCCGGATCGGCTCCAGGTCGCAGCTGCGCCCGTAGAGGTCGGTGGTCAGGATGGCCTTGGTACGCGACGTGAGGTGCGCCTCGATGCGGGCCGGGTCGATCAGCATCGTAGCCGGATCGGGCTCCACCAGCACGGGTACCAGCTGTAGGTAGCTAACGGGAAGTACCGTGGCAATGTAGGTATTGGCCGGGACAAGGATTTCGCTCCCGTCCGGGAAACCGTAGGCTTGCAGGATGAGCTGGATAGCATCCAGGCCGTTGGCTACCCCGACGCAAAAGTCCGCTTCGCAGTAGGTAGCAAAGGCTTCTTCGAAGGCTTTCAGCTCCTGTCCCAAGACGTACCAGCCCGACCGCAGCACGCGCAGCGACGCTTCTTCAATGGCCTCCTGATAGGGCGCATTGATCTGACGTAAATCCAGGAAGGGGATCATTGGGCGAGCTTGGATTGCAGCGGGTACGGCTCATCGATGTAATCGGCCTGGTCGTAGTACTCGTTGGAAAGTACCAGCAAAATGGCATCTTCGGAAAACGAATCCATGATGTGCCAATCTTTAGGCTCCAGAATGAGGCAGGTAGTAGGACTGTCCAGGACGTAGTAGGTTTCCTCTTCGCCATCGTGCGAGTACACCCGGCAACTGCCGTGCACGCAGATCAGGGCGTTCCAGGCTTTGTGATGCCTGTGCCCGCCCCGCTGCAAATTGTTGGCTCCGTAGATGTAAAAAACGCGCTTAATCGCGCCGGGAATTATTTTTTCAAAAACCGTAAGATTACCTGATTCCGAACTAAAGGTACTTAGCTCAATCAACTGAGGCATGGGGGGTGATCCGATTAAAAGGGTAAAGATTGGGTCATGCGTGTCCAGGCTTGTGGATGATACTATTGAACCAGCAAATTAGTTATATAATTTACTGAATGCAAGGCCATGACGCCAGACGCCCTTCTTTACCCCTACGCTACAGTCTAAGCGCCCCTAATTATTCTTTTGGGTTGTATCGCCGGGCGCGGTTTGGGTATTGTTGTCGTGGTAAAAGTACCCTTCGGTTTTATTAACCGTTTCCTCGTTGGCTGCATTGGCCCGATCTGCCCGTTTAGCGGCCTGGCGCGAACAGCCGGTGGCGATGAGTAGTCCCAGGGCCAGCATGGCTATGTATGGTGATTTAGTTTTCATGGCTCTTTTTTGGTTTGTTGGATGAAATTTCATAGTTCAGCCAAGCACAAAAAAGATACCACCACCCAAACGAGCTAAATTGGGGCGGCGCTCCGTCCCGCAGGTGGTACTTTTAGTACCCAAAGTGGTAAAAATAGCCGGGAGCGGGTACTTTAAGCATCCGTTAGGCATCACGGCAAGTACCCTACCTGAGCAGCGAAAGCAGCATTAAAAGGACCAGCAGAATCGCCACCCACTGCACCCAGCGGCTCTGCCGGGGAAACTCGTAACTACAAATGGGGCAGGTGGTACTTTGGTCGTCGATCTGCATGGCGCAGGAAGGGCATTCTTTCTTTTTCATGGCCAAAAAGTCTTGTCGCTAGCTGGGGTAAGGATGCTTTACGCTTGCACAGTTCGCTACCCCGATATTGAGCAAACTTTTTGGCAATGGCAAGCTCTTTCGCGTTTGAAACGCGAATTTCGCCGAGGCGCGCGTTTCAAACGCGCGCACCCGCTAAGACTAAACTACCTGGGCTACAGCCGCGAAGCTACCGCCGTAGCCAACAGCATCAGGTCGTGCAGTTCGTCATTTTTCACAAAAGGCTTCAGCAGCTCGCTGCCAGGGCCAAGCATCGTTAGCTCCACGTAGTCGGCAGAGTGGTCGGTACCGGCCCAACCCACACCGGTATAGGCCGACTGGATCACCCCCAGCGGTTTAAAGGGTAGTTTGGCCGGATTATACAGCCCACTTTCGTCGCGCTGGCGGTAGAAGCTAAGCAACGTCTCGGACTCCTCTTTTCGGATTGCGTAGCCCTGCGCCGCCTCCACCCGCTCGATGAGCTGCGCGGGAGTAGTGTGGGCATCGATGCCGTTTAGAATCCAGTCGTTGGTATGTTTGAAGTGTTGAATCCGGTCGAAGTGGCGGTCCGAGAACAGGCCCGGATTGGCATTGCCGTGGTCAGTGGTGATGATCACCAGCGTTTCCTGATCGGCCTGGGCAAACGAAAGTACCTCGCGCACGGCCTCATCAAACGCGAGCTGGTCGTAGAGCAGGCCCGCCGTATCGTTGGCGTGCGCGGCCCAGTCTACCTTACCGCCTTCCACCTGAAGCACAAAGCCGTTCTTGTTTTTACGCAGCCGGTTAATCGCCGCCTTGGTCATTTCGGCCAGCGAAGGTACCCCCTTCTGGAGCTCCGCATCCTGCGCGGCATCCAGCGCGTAGGGCAGGGCGTTGTCCGCAAAGACCCCCAGGAGCGGCTTGGCGGGCAGCGCGTCCAGGCCCAGCAGGGCGGCGCGGTCCAGCAATACCCCGTAGCCCGCCTGCTCATATTCTGCTAGCAGGTCCCGGCCGTCTTTTCTTTTGGTTTTGTCAAAAAACTCCCGACCGCCGCCCAGCATCACGTCAAACTTCAGCCCCAGGTACTGCTCAGCGATCTCGGCCTGGTCGCCGCGCGAGCGGTTGTTGATACAAAAACCCGCCGGGGTGGCGTGCGTAATGGGCACCGACGTCACGCAGCCCACGGCCTTGCCCGCTGCCTTGAATTTTTGCAGAATGGGTTTATTGGCGCTTCCGTCCGCGTTTACATTCAAGGAGCCGTTAGGTACTCTACGTCCACCGCCCCAGGCTGAGCTGGCCGCCGCCGAGTCCGTCACCAGGGCATTGGCCGAGGCGGTGTCCATCAGCGCGCGTCGCACACGTTTGTCCTGGTATAAACCCACCCAAGTACTGGCCCGGCCCTCCCGGCGGCGCAGCAGTAGATCGGCCATCGTCAGCGTACCGACACTCATGCCGTCGCTCACCATAAAAATAACGTTTCGGGCCACTTTGTCTTTTCGAAGTGGCTCCGACCAGGCTTCACTTCGGGACGAGAGCAACGAAGTACCCAGCAGGCTCAGGGAAGAATTTCTAAAAAAATCGCGTCTTTTCATTTTAAAATAAACCTCAATAATAGGGTAGTTGAAAGCCAAGGAAGTACCCGCGAAGGTACCTTGGGCGTGTGAAGCCAATGTGAAGGAGTTGTTATGGTTTGTAAAAGCGGCCTTAAGGCAGCGCCCAAAGTACCCAGGAGTAGGATCGCGCGCCTGGTCCCTTTAGTGGGGTACTTATCGTTATCAATTACCTGGGTTATGAACTTCAACCGCCGTATTTTTCTGGGGCTTGCGCTACTGGCCAGCTTCTCTGCTTTTGCCCAAACTACCCCGCGCACGCAGGTGACGATCCGGGGCGAGCAATTTTTTATCAACGGAAAACCAACCTACCCCAACCGCCGCTGGAAAGGCCACAACATAGAGGGACTGCTCATGAACTCGCGCATGGTGCAGGGTATCTTCGACGACCTCAACCCCGAAACCGCCGCCAACTGGGCCTACCCCGACACCAAAAAGTGGGACGCCGACCGCAATACCGACGAGTTTGTGGCCCAAATGGAAACCTGGCGCCGCTACGGCTTGCTGTCTTTTACCATCAACATGCAGGGCGGGAGCCCCTATGGCTACTCGTCGCAGCAGCCCTGGGACAACGCCGGCTACACGCCCGACGGCACCCCGCGCCCCGAGTACCTGGCCCGACTGGCGCGCATCCTGGACCGCGCCGACGCCCTGGGGATGGTACCGATGCTGGGGCTATTCTATTTCGGGCAAGACGAACGCCTGCGCGACGAGGCCGCCGTGGTGCGGGCCGTCAGCAGCATGGTAGACTGGCTGCACGCCAAAAACTACCGGCACGTGCTCATTGAGGTCAACAACGAATCCAACGTTCGCTACGACCACGACATCCTTAAGCCCGCCCGCGTGCATGAGCTCATCGAGCTCGTGAAGAAAAAGGAGCAAAACGGCCATAGGTACCTGGTCGGTACCAGCTACGGCGGTGGCTTCATTCCGCTGCCCAACGTGGTGCGGGCTTCGGATTTCATCCTGCTGCACGGCAATGGCGTCTCTGATCCCGCCAAGATCACCAGCATGGTGCAACGTACCCGCGCCGTGGAAGGCTACACGCCCAAACCGATCCTCTTCAACGAGGACGATCACTTCAACTTCGAGCAGGAAACCAACAACTTCACCGCCGCCGTGCAGAGCTACACCTCCTGGGGGTACTTTGATTTCCGCGGCAAAGAGGAGCCCATGACGCAGGGCTACCAGACCGTCCCCGTCGATTGGGGCATTAATTCAGAGCGGAAGAAGCAGTTTTTTAATTTACTCCAAGAAATCACCGGCGGCCTGCGGTAGCCAGCAGCCAGGTACTTTACAGGTACCTGGTAATATAAGTATGTAGCTGCCACAAACGTGTATCAGGCGACCATCGCCCGCCTAGTGGTACAAATGCATGTAGGAGAGGTACCTTGAACGGTTGGCGGCTTGCCGCAGCCGGGGTTTTCAGTACTACCGTTCCTTTGGAAAACCTCACTTCAATTATTCGAAAAACTGTCAATCGAAGCAGTGAACCCTCGCTTGCGGCAAACCGCTCTTAGCAACGTGCTACCTGTCTTTCGTCAGCTTTGTTTTAGTTGTTTGCACGTTTGTAATGAAGTTGAGTTAGCCCTGTGTCAAATGTTTTTACGTTGATAAGTTTAATTTTTTGTTCAGGTCTATCGTCTTTGAAAAGTCTAGTTCCATTACCAATCAATACTGGAATTACCGAAATCATTAGCTCGTCAAGCAAGTTGTTTTTCAAAAGTTCGTTTACAATCTCTGCTCCACCGTCACAGAAAATATTTTTTCCGTTTTCGCTTTTTAATTGTCTTACCAACTCTGTCAGGTCACCTGTGTAAAAAACTGTCTTGCCGATTGTTGGTCTTGCTGTCCTGGTAATGATGTAGGCGTTTTTGTCAGCGTGTGGAAACTCACAAACTTGTTTCATTACCCAATCATACGTTTTCCGTCCGAGTATTACAGTATCAATGGTCGAAACGAAGTCTGCATAACCGTAATCTTCTCCTTCTTTCTCAACTATTGATAGAAAACTCAGGTCGTCATTTGGTTTGGCGATGTAACCATCTAAACTCATTGCGATGTAAAGAATTACTTGTCTGTTGTTACTCATCTATTTTAAAAAAATAATCGTTAGTTGTAAGGCTGTAGGATAATTATCAGCCTGTTAGCAAGTCCTTTTAGACCTGAATTACTGTTCCCCGATGTCGAACATAAATTTTGAAAGAACAATATTTTTTAGTTACGTGTCAGTTTGAAATAAAAGTCCCGGTGGGAGACAGCCATTCAGTGTCTTTTATGCAACTCCGTCAATGTGTACTAGCCCCCTAAAAACCTGGAACTGGATTCTACTAATTAAACCCCTTAAATTAGTAGGATTATGTCAAGGAGAAAATTTTCAGTCGAAGAG
>NZ_JACHGF010000010.1 GCF_014202275.1 Rhabdobacter roseus
CTCTTCGACTGAAAATTTTCTCCTTGACATAATCCTACTAATTTAAGGGGTTTAATTAGTAGAATCCAGTTCCAGGTTTTTAGGGGGCTAGTACATTTCACCCAGCTTGAGTCCGTTTACATTCTTTATGTAAAATGCGCTTGACAGAATTTTGTACCAAAAGTAATTTTAAGTTCAGAGTAGATTTTGACAATTTCAATTGCCGGATCAGGAAATGTTGAAAAGAATTCCTGGTCCACTTCTAGGCTAGTTTTACACACAACTTTTCTGCTTAGCTGTACTAGTTAGCCAAGGGGTATCCTTGATAGTGCAGGTGAAGTTTTCCCAATCCCTATGCCATGGCCTTAATGCTTGCTTAGCCCTGGCCATTGAGGCCTTCCCAGCCTCCCAGGCGGGCAATCACTCAGGCGACATAGGCCAGATGATCTGCCCCGTAGGGATTACGCCGCTTGAGAGTCTTGCTCTACAACTGCTGCTCATAGAGCAATCCCAAAAACAGTAGCTCCTGCGCTGTAAAGGTAAGCCTGCGGATTTGTCTTGCCGTTCTCTACTTTTCGTAAGGCAGCTGTCTTCTAGCTGCATACCCTGGAACTTGACTATCAGCGCCTCGGTGCGTCAGCTACCCCAAACCCATGCCCTCTGCTACTTATACGCCTTAGCCTCTTTGATGAGGATTTTGTACTCGGCTTTTTCCAGGCATTTTTTGTAGTACGCTTTGGCCTGCGCTTTGTTGCCAGCGCGGTGCGCGATCCGGGCCAGACCGGCGTAGGCCATGGCGTGGTACTCGCGGGTATACTGCTCGTCGTGGGGTACTTGCAGGGCCGCCAGGTACTCTCGCTGGGCCAGGGCGTCGTTGCGGTCGTCTTTTTCGTACAAGATCCCCTGGAAGGTACGCCAGGCGATGGGGTAAAAGCCGTCGGTGCGCTTGCGGAGGGCGGGTAGTTCTTTTTCGGCCTCGGCGTAGCGCCCGCTGAGGAGCAGGGCTTCCGTATGCATCATTTTATAGATGGGGTTCTGCGGGTACCAGCCCGCCAGTTTGCGGGTATAGACCAGCGCCCGCTGCGGCTGCGACTCGTGCTCCAGGTAGATGTGCGCCAGGTAACTACAGGCCTCGGCGCGGGTGATCACGCCCCGCTGGGTGGCGATGTCGATCTGTTTTAAACCCAGCGCTTTGTCGCCATTTTTAAAAAAAATCATCACGGGCTTCACAATGGGGTTATCCTCGGGGTAGGTCACAACGTAGTAGTTGTACATGCCGGTGGTGAAGTAAAACTCCGGGTTTTTCTCGGTCAGCTTCAGGCTGGTGGTCAGGGCGTTGTAGGCTTTTTGCGCTTCGCCGACGGCCTTCAGAAACTCCCGCTGGTAGTTGTACATGACGGCCATGTACCCGCGCGCGGCCAACGTAAAAAACACCGCTTCCGGATTTTTAGAGTCCTTCCCGTATTGCTTTTCGACGGCCGCCAGGCATTGGTTCAGCGTCCGGATGTACTCGGCACTTTTGGCTTTGTTGTCCTGTATCGGGAGGTACTGCCAGTACATCTGGAACGCCCTGAGGAGGTGCGTCACGGGGTGGTTGGGGTACTTGGCCCGTACCTGTTGGCTGGCCACCTGGGCTTCCTCAAATTCGTAGCTATAAATATGGTCGATGGCTTCCTGCACTTGCTTTATGGTAGCGGGGTCGTCCAGGAGCTGGGCCCTGGCGGGAAAAACAGCAAGTACCTGGACAAAGCAAAGTAGGGTAAAAACAAACGCGGAGAGGTACTTTTTCATGGCTGAGGCAAAGTAAAAAATAGGTTTGGCGGATTGCTGCCATCCTTGTAGCTTTGTTCATAACGTTAAAAAACGCACCCAGGTTTACCGGGTTACTAATTTCTAAGGGTATTCTAAAAGTACTATGATTCGCTACGAAGAATTTGTGTTAGATAACGGTCTACGGGTGTACGTGCACGAAGACCACTCCACGCCCATGGCCGCCGTGAACCTGGTGTATAACGTCGGCTCGCGCGACGAAGACGAAAGCCGCACGGGTTTTGCGCATCTCTTTGAGCACCTGATGTTTGGCGGCTCCCGGCACATCCCCAGCTACGACGAGCCCGTGCAGAAAGTAGGGGGCGAAAACAACGCCTTCACCTCGCCCGACATTACCAACTACTACCTCACGCTTCCCGCCGAAAACCTGGAGACGGCCCTCTGGCTGGAGTCCGACCGGATGCTGAGCCTTTCCTTCGACCCCAAGGTACTTGAGGTACAGCGCAAGGTCGTGATCGAGGAGTTTAAGCAAAGGTACCTCAACCAGCCCTATGGCGACCTGTGGCTGAAACTGCGCCCGCTGGCCTACCAGGTACATCCCTACCGCTGGGCGACCATCGGCAAGGATATTTCGCACATCGAAGAGGCCACGCTGGACGACGTCCAGGCGTTTTTCTTCCGCTTCTACCGGCCCAACAACGCCGTGCTGGTGGTGGCCGGAGCCGTGCGGCTGGAGCAAGTGAAGGAGCTGGTGACCAAGTGGTTTGGGAGCATCCCCGCCGGGGTACCTTACGAGCGAAGCCTACCCCGGGAACCCCGTCAAACGCAGGCCCGCTTTCTGGAAACTTCCGCCCAGGTACCCCTCGACGGCCTGCTGAAAGCCTACCACATGCCGGGCCGCTTCGAGGAAGGCTTTTTTGCGGCCGATCTGTTGAGTGATATTCTGGGGCGGGGCAAATCCTCGCGGCTGTACCGGCACTTTCTCAAGGAAAAGCCCCTTTTCAACAGCATCAGCGCCAGTATTACGTCCTCGCTGGACCCCGGCCTGCTGCTGATCCGGGGCTTTCTAAACCCCGGCGTGACGCTGGAAGAAGCCGACGCCGCCGTCAATGAGCTGCTGGCCGACATGGCACAACACGGCGCTACCGACGAAGAAGTGGAGAAAGTAAAAAACCAGTCGGAAGCGACGCTGGCCTTTTCGGAGGTAGAGCTGCTCAACCGTGCCATGAACCTGGCCTTTGCGGCCAACGCCGGCAATGCCGCCTGGGTCAACGAGGATGACGAGAAGATCCGGCGCGTCGACGCCGCCGCTATCCAGGCCGCCGCCCGGGAGGTACTTCGGCCCGAAAACGCCTCCACGCTTTATTATAGGGCAGAGGCCAAGGCCACGGTATAAAACCGACTGGGGGTACTTTGAGCAGGTACCCCCGCCCCGGTTGGGGCTAGCGTATTTTGGCCAGCAACTGATCCTCCCAACCTTTGTCGGCAATGCTGCAGCGGCAGCCGCCGGGAGCGTTGGGCTGGAGCACCAGCAAGCCAAAGTTGTCCGACTCGCAGGTACTTTTTGGTTCGTTGTGGTCAAAGAGCGTGAATTTCAGGTTCGTGATTTCGTTGGCGACGTTTCTTTTCAGTACCTCTATTTTGGCCTGTAGCTGGTACTTGTTGAGCAGCTGCTGCTCCATTTCTTTGATTCGTTCGGCGGAAGTATTTTTCTCAACCATCAGATCCGGAAGTGTGAGGTGAGAGAGGCGGGTAATAAGGAGAAAAGCTATGCTGAGGTAGCATAGAAACCATAGCTTTTTCATGATGTAGATTAGTTTGGTTAATTGTTAAGTATAAAATTAGGTAAAGATTTTACAATAATGGATACAATTCTGAAAAATACGCCATAAATTGATCCTAAGGCATTTCTCTACATACCGCGCTGGGTGCTTTGTGAGGCAATGACGATTTCTATAAAGTACCCACGTGCTTTCCAAATGTGCCGAAGATTTTCCTTTTTTGTATTTTTAAATTCCCCGTGAAGTTTCTTCGATTCATCCGACCCTCAATCTTTCATTTCATATGGTCCCCTTCCGCATAGGACAAGGCTACGATGTACACCAGTTGGAAGCCGACCGCCCGTTTTGGCTGGGCGGCATCCAGATTCCCCACACCCACGGAGCCAAAGGCCATTCCGACGCCGACGTGGTTTGCCATGTGCTGTGCGATGCGCTGCTGGGTGCGGCTAATCTGCGCAACATTGGCTACCATTTTTCGGATCAGGACCCCCAGTGGAAAGGCGTCGACAGCAAGGTACTTTTGGCCAAGGTACTTGAGATGATCCGGCAGAAAGGCTACGAAGTTGGGAACGTGGACGTGACGGTGGTGCTCCAGCAGCCTAAGCTCAATCCGCACATTCCGGCCATGAAGGCGTGCCTGGCGCGGGTGATGGCCGTAGACGTGGAGGCCATTTCCATCAAAGCCACTACCTCCGAGCACCTGGGCTTTGTGGGCCGCCAGGAAGGCATTGCGGCCCACTGCGTGGCACTGATTTATCAACCGAAATCCGACTAATTTAACCTAAAAAAATCCTCCTGACTGATGAGAAGAAGTACCTTATTGCTTTTGTTTGGGCTAGGGCTCTGGAACAGCCAAATCCTAGCCCAAAACGCTCCCGTCGAAGCGCCCCTGGGCTTTGAAGAGTACGACCCCGTCTCGACGCTGAAAGTGGAAGAGCACGTGCTGACCCGCGCCAAGTACCCTTTCATCGACGTTCATAACCACCAGTACCGCATGCCCGACCAGGATCTGAACCAACTCGTGGCGCAAATGGACTCCATGAACATGGGCATCATGGTGAACCTCAGCGGACGGGGCTGGACGCAGGAATGGAGCGAAGGTACCGCCCATTTGAAAGGCTCCCTGGCCAACGTGGCCAAGACCCAACCCAAGCGGCTGGCGGTATTTACCAATCTTCAGTTTAAAGGATTTGGAGAAAAAGGCTGGTCCGAGCGCGCCGTGCAGCAGCTGGAAGAAGACGTAAAGCTGGGCGCTAAGGGCCTGAAAATTTATAAAAGTCTGGGCTTTAGTGGCATCAAAGACGACCAGGGGAAGCGGGTACCCGTCAACGACAAGCGCCTAGACCCCGTCTGGGCCAAGTGCGGCGCGCTGGGCATTCCGGTGCTGATCCATACGGCCGACGTACCTTCGTTCTGGGACCCCCTCGACCGCTACAACGAGCGCTGGCTGGAGTTAAAAACGCATCCCGGACGACGGCGTAGCCTCAACGATCCGATCCCGTTCGACTCGCTCATCGCCGAGCAGCACGACATATTTCGTAAGCACCCCAAAACGATCTTCATCAACGCCCACATGGGCTGGTACGCCAATAACCTCAAGAAGCTCGATAGCCTCATGCAGGCTTTCCCCAATACCTACGTCGAGATCGGCGCGGTGATTGCGGAGCTGGGACGGCAGCCGCGGGCGGCGCGGGCGTTCTTTGAAAAGTACCAGGACCGGGTACTTTTTGGCAAAGACAGCTGGGTACCTGCCGAGTACAACACCTACTTCCGGGTGCTCGAAACGGAGGATGAGTACTTTCCCTACCACAAAAAGTACCACGCCTTCTGGCGCATGTACGGGCTGGGCCTGCCGGACGAGGTACTTAAGAAACTCTACTACAAAAATGCGCTGGCCATTATCCCCGGCCTGGACAAGAGCTTGTTTCCTAACTAGGTACCTTGCCTTGGTATCGATTATTTTAAAAGATGAAAATCACCCGCGTCGAGCTGTTTCGCTATAACATTCCTCTCAAAGCGCCCGTCACCATCGCGATCGGGACCATCACCGAAGCCCGGAATATCCTGGTACGCATTCATACCAGCGACGGCCTCTACGGCCTGGGCGAGGGCTCGCCGTTCTGGATGATCGTGGGCGAAACGCAGGAAACCTGCCTGGCCACGGGGGCGGATTTTGCCCGGCTGCTGCTGGGCCGCTCCGCCACCGACCTGGAAGGTACCCTGGCCGCACTCGACCGGTACCTGCCCCGGCACTACACCTGCAAGAGCGCATTCGACATGGCCCTCTACGACCTGGCCGCCAAGTACGCCCACATGCCGCTGTATAGGTACCTGGGCGGCGAAAAGCACCCCATCGTGACCGACGAAACCATCTACATCGGCACGCCCGAAGCCATGGCCGAAGACGCCGTGGCCATCCGGCAGCGCGGCGCGGAGGCCATCAAAGTGAAGCTAGGTACCTCGGCTCAGGAAGACATCCGGCGCGTGCAGGCCATTCGGGAGGCCATTGGCCCCGAGCTCCCCATTCGGGTCGACGCCAACCAGGGCTGGGACTACGTATCGGCGGTGAAGGTACTTCGCCGCATTGCCGACTGGAACGTGGAGTACTGCGAGCAGCCCGTGAAGCACTGGGACCTGGATAACCTGGCGCGCGTGCGGCAAAACAGCCCGGTGCCAATCTGCGCCGACGAGTCGCTCTTTACGCACATTGACGCGCTGCGGCTGGCTAAGCTCGAAGCCGTAGACTATTTCAATATCAAGCTTTCCAAGAGTGGGGGGATCAATAACGCCCTTAAGATCAACGCCATCGCGGAGGCCGCCGGGGTACCTTGCATGATCGGGTGTATGTCAGAAAGCCGCCTGGCCATTACGGCCAATGCGCACCTGGCTTCGGCCCGCGCCAACATCCGTTTTTACGACCTGGACGCGCCCTTCGAGCACGCGCACGACCCCGTGCTGGGCGGCGCTACCTACCACGACCACTACCGTCTCGAACTACCCGACACCCCCGGCCACGGCGCCGACCTGGACGAAGGGTACCTGGCGGGGCTGGAGAAGGTAGTTATAGAAAAATAGAGTGAGGTACTTTTGCCAGCCGGAAATCTTATGAAAGCACAAACGTAGTAGACCGCCAGCGGGATGCCGCCCGGCGAAGTGCCGCCTAGTTGGACCGACCCCGGAGGGGTCACACGTTTATAGAAAACAAAGTACCCCTTTTCAAATCCGACCGCAGGGCGGTGGCACGAGGTGAGGTCCGGCCTGGCGAGGTCCGGCCTAGCAAGGTACTTGCATCGATCAACGGCAGCAAAATAGTTTAGTGAGAGGTGGGAAAGGTACTTCCCGTAATCAGAGGTTGCATTCAAGAATTTCTTGGATGAGAAATCTACCAACCGGCTGATTTTGCTATCTTTAACCAAAATCCCTTCGTACGATATGGCCCCTTTTTATAACTTCAAATCATCCTATTTTGTCGCTATTCTTTTATTAAGTACCCTGCGTCTGGCGGCCCAATCGACCGCGGCCCGACCAGCGGCCATCGAGGCTTCGATCAACGAGCTGATGCAAAAGTACGAGGCGGTGGGCTTGTCGGTGGCGGTGGTGAAGAAGAGAGAGGTTATTTACAGTCGGGCGTTTGGCCAGAAAGACATAGAGCGTAAGGAGCCCCTGACGACCCAAAGCATCTTCCGGATTGCGTCCATTTCCAAATCCTTTTCAGCTACTTCCATCATGCAACTCGTGGAGGCCGGGAAGCTGCGGCTGGACGACGACGTGAGCAACCTGATTGGGTTCAAGGTTCGGAATCCGCACTACCCTGAGGAGGTCATTACTCTCAAAATGCTGCTTTCGCATACTTCCAGCCTCAACGACAGCCAGGGGTACTTTCAGCTGGACGTCATCAATCCGCAGACCAACCCCAACGCGGCGAAGTGCTACAGCGCCAACCAACCCGGAAGTACCTATGATTATTGCAACCTGAATTTCAACATCATAGGTACCGTTATCGAGCGGGTGTCGGGCGAGCGCTTCGACCGCTACGTGTACCACCACATTTTGCAGCCGCTGGGCTTGTACGGCGGCTACTGCGTGGATTCGTTGGATCAAACGCGTTTTGCTACGTTGTACGAATACAATAAGGACACGCGCGAAATGACGCCATCGCCGATGGCCTATAATCCCCGCCGCGAGGAAATTAGGAACTACGTGATGGGGTACAGCGCCCCCATCTTTTCGCCCACGGGCGGCATGAAGATCTCGGCCGAAGACCTGGCGCGCTACATGGCCATGCACATGCAGTACGGGCGCAGCCAGGGAACGAAAATCATGTCTCGGAAAAGTGCCAAGCGCATGCAAACGCCCGTGGCCAAAGCCGAACGCTACGGCCTGGCCCTGTGGACCTCCGATAAGCTCATACCGGGCGTAACGTTAAAGGGCCATACGGGCTCGGCCTACGGCCTGTACAGCCTCATGGCTTTTGACCCGAAGAAAAAGTACGGGTTCGTGGCCATCACCAACGGCTGTAATCCCATCGCCAGCCACGGCTACAACGAGCTGCTGGCCTCCACCCTGCGCGTTTTGTACGAAGGATTGATTGAGTGAAGGTACCCAGGGCAAAAAAAACTAACCTACCCCGATGTACAGGTACTTTCTTCGAACTTTGACCTCAGAGCGGTCACCCGTTTATAGCAAAAAGACATTCCGCCTCAAACCGACCGCAGCGCGGTCGCACCTGGGTCCAGTTTGCCAGTCAGGAATCCACTAGGGCACAGAGGTACCTAGCGACTTCTCTTAATTGCTTCTTATTTCTTCAAACTACCCCCTCACTTCACCTGACTAATCCGGTAAAGGTACTTGCCTTTTTTACTGGGCTTGGTGGCCGTGAGCGTGACGCGGTGAATAGCCTCACCCCATACCTGCGAGAGGCGGGTGTCGGGCTGGGGGATGACCTCGGCCTGGGCGGTGAATTGCCTGGCGTCGTAGTGGAGTCGTACCTGCTGGCCGTCGACGTCGAAGAGGACGGCACCCGGCTGGGAGAGGTCGGGCTTTTGCCACACCAGGAAATGGACCTGATGGGGTACTTTGGCGGCCTTGAGTAGGTAGTCGTCCTGAATTTCCAGTCCGTCGGCCACCAGCCGGTAGGAGCGTCTCCAGGAATCAACCAACGCCGAGTCGGGGTAGGCCCCGGCCAGATCGAGCGCAAAGAGCTGCTTCTGCGCGTCGAACACCACCGACCGCGACCGGTACTGGCGGCCCTGGGCCTGCGGTACGCCGTTGATGAGGGGTAGGTTGTGGTAGTTGCTCTGCATGGTCCAGATGGAGTAGCGCTCACGGCCAAACGTCTGACGCGTGTAGGTACCTACGCCCGCGTCGATGAAGACGGGCGTGCTGTTGAGGTACAGCGAGAAAGTACCCACGTCGTTGTGGTTATGGCTTTCGGCGTTGTAGCCACCCTTGGCAGCGAAGAAGAAGCCGCCTCCGTTTTTCATATAGCAAAATTCCGTCTGCGGGTACCATACAGAGGTGTAGGCGGGCAGGGCGGCGGGCGTTTTGCGCAGCGCTTCGTGGTAGGCCAGGTCTTCAAAGGCCCGAAACAGATCGCGCCCCGCGTTGATGGCCGTGGTGGCGTGTCTCTGCTCCAGGTAGGCGGCAAACTGGGTCATGACGGGGCTGTTCACGGCTTGGCCGTAGCGAAATATGATGCCGGGATGCCCGCCGCCCTTGGCCGAGGCATCCGCAAAATTGACCACCCAGCCGTTGCCCACGTACGAATTGGCGATGTACTCGCCCATGTTTTTGACGATGGGTTCCTCAAAAATCGAAAGCTGACCGCCGGTAGCGTAGCTCAGGATCTGGAGGTAGTCGTAGAGCTTCCCGGCGGCGTGGCCCCAGTAGGAGGGGCCTTCTTCGCAGGCGCCGTCGGTGTGGGTGTAGTTGATGAATTCATCCACCGAGACCATCGTGCGGTGTACGCCCGCAGCGCGTTTAGCGGGGTCGTCTTCCAGCAGCAGAAAGCAGGTCAGTACGTTGAAATTGCACCAGGGATTCCAGTTATTCACCGTCGTGCCGGGCTTGAGATCGAAGGCCTGCCACCAAAAATCGCTCCGCTGCATGTAGGTATCCAGGATGCGCTCCTGCAGGGTTTGACGCAGGCGCTGGGCGATGACGGGATTGACCCGGTCAAAGGGTACTTTGAAGAAATAGTACGTCCACGACAGCAGCGAGCCGAGGTCACCCGCCGTCAGGTCGATCACGTGCTCGTTGTGGTCGGGCAGGGAACGTTGGGATTTTTGGTAGTGGCCCAGGTGCGCCGAAAGTACCCAGGACGTCATTTCCGAAAAGACCCACACGCCGTTGATGATCTGATCCATGAACCGACCCTTGCCTTCGCAAAGCTCGGCCAGCACCAGCGCGCTTAGAGCCGAGCTATTGGCTCCGAAGGGGTCCTGCATGATGGTACGCGAGCCGCTGCGCTCAAACTCCAGGTAGTCGGTAGCTTTGATGATCTTCCAGTCGAAATCAAGGTACTTTTCACCCTCGCTGATTTGTTCTTGCCGAAAGGTACCCGCGAGGCGCTCCCACCCGGCGCGGTCGGTATAGGCGGGGTAGGGTACCCAGTTTGCGTTGGGGAGCAGCCGGGTACGTACTTGCTCCAGATTGGCTTTTTTCTGTAAAAGGTCGCGT
Organism: Rhabdobacter roseus; assembly: GCF_014202275.1. Classification (GTDB taxonomy): domain Bacteria; phylum Bacteroidota; class Bacteroidia; order Cytophagales; family Spirosomataceae; genus Rhabdobacter; species Rhabdobacter roseus. The sequence continues at coordinate 10,209 of NZ_JACHGF010000010.1, forward strand.
TTTTCGTAGCCGTAGCCAGGGCTGGTCAGCAGGCCCAGGCAGGCCAATAGCAGGAAGTATTTTTTCATGAAGGGTACAGGAATAGGTACTTTGGAAAATAACAAAAGCAGGTAGTCCGGCCAGACTACCTGCTTCGAGGGTACCTGGCAGGTTATTGCCAGCCCGGATTTTGGGTTAGGGCAGGATTGACCTCGATCTCCTGCGCCGGAATGGGCCAGATCACGTGGCGGTCCTGGAAGGTACGCGTGAGGAGGTTGTCGCCCACGATGCTTTTCTCAATCACCCCGGCGGTGTAGGCCTTCAGGAGGCCCCAGCGCTTGAGGTCGAAGTAGCGGTGGCCTTCGCCGGCCAGCTCCACGGCCCTTTCGTGAATGATCCGCTGCTTCATGGCTTCCTGGGTACTTACGGCCAGCGCGGCTCCGCCACTGTTGAGCCCTGGCATGGACGAGCGCGCGCGTACTTTGTTGAGCTCTACGATGGCTTTGTCCAGCTGGTTGGTTTCGTTGTAGGCTTCGGCCAGCATCAGCAGCACGTCGCCCAGCCGGATCAGCGGGAAGTTGAACGGTGTATGGGCTCGGTCGGTGAGCTCACCGTTGAGATTCCCTTCGGGTACGAACTTCCGCCATACGTAGGTGTACCAGCCCCGGTTGTTCCGGATCTGACCGAAGTTTTCGTTGACGCCCGTGGCCAGGACCAGTTGCATTTGCCGGGGGGCGTTGGCGTTCCAGCCCAGTTGATACGCGTAAGGTACCACGAGGGTTTGCGTCATACGGGGGTCGCGGTTGCGGTAGATTTCGCCCAGCTTGGCCGTGTCGGGTACGGTCACTAAGCGGCCGCTTTGCTGGGTAGCCATCATGGCGGCCCGCTTCACGGCGTTGTCGGTGGTGTAGCCGGGGAAGTGCTTGTTCCAGTCGAACGGTGTGCCGTCCCGGTTCTCGTACATGTCGGCCAGGGTGGTGGTGGGCATACCGTTGTTCCAACTGCTACCGAAGATCGAGCGAGTACCCAGGTAGTGCGCAAAGGGCATTCCGTAGGGGAAACCCACCCCGCCTTTGTTCTGAATGGCAAAGATCATTTCGCTGCTGTTGTGGCCGCTGAGTTTGAATAACCCGGCGTAGTCGTTGTAGAGCGTATAACCGTAGGCGTTGGATTTGTTATAGACAATTTCTTCAAAATCCTGGATCGCCTTGTCCCACTCCTTGTGGTAGAGGTATACTCTTCCGCGCAGGGCGTAGGCGGCTCCTTTGGTGGCGCGCCCCAGCTGCGCCGCCGGGTACGACACGGGTAGGTCGGCGATGGCCGCCGTGAGGTCCGCCACGATGAAAGCCCGTACTTCGGCCTCGGAACTGCGGGGGAGCAGCAGTTGGTTAAAATCGCGGTTCAGGTCGGTCGTTTCGTCGTAGATAGGTACCCCGCCGAATAGGTTCAGCATTTGGAAGTAGTACAGGCCGCGCAAAAACCGGGCTTCCCCCATGAATACTTTCTTGGAGGCGTCGGGGAGGTCCATGCCCGCCAGGTTTCGCAGGGCGTTGTTGGCCCGTTGAATACCGTCGTAGCCGCGCCGCCAGCGGTTGACCATGATGCCGGTGCGGTCGGTAAAATTACCGTTGATGATATCACCCATGCCTTGCGGATCGTAGCCCACGGCAATGTCGGTCAGGTTGTCCAGCATGTTATAGAGCCCGAAGAGGTCGTGCTGTTTCATGTCGGCATAAACCCCCATGAGGCCTTGCAGGGCGTGTTCTTCGGTTTTCCAGAAAGAGCCCGCACTTACCCGGTCGAAGGGTTGGGTATCGAGGTCGTAGCAGCTGCTGACGGACAACGTCAGGCAGAAAAGGAAAAGTATTTTTTTCATGATCGTGCTAGATTAAAACGTAAGGTTGATGCCCACCAGCGCTTGCTTCAAGGTAGGGTACTGCGTGCCGCTCACTTCCGGGTCGAAGCCTTTGTAGCGGGTGAAGGTGAGGTAGTTTTCCAGACTACCGTACACGCGCAGGGTACTTATCTTGGCCTTTTCGGTCAGTGACCGGGGTACGGTGTAGCCCAGCTGGATGTTTTTCAGGCGCATGAAGGAGCGGTTTTGCAACCAGAAGTCGCTGTTTCGGGTGTTGCGCGCGTCGGTGTAGTTGAGCAGGCGCGGGTAGGTAGCGTCGGTGCGTCCGGGGTACCAACGGCCCTCGGCTATTTCCTGGTTGATCTGGTAGCCCCAACGCACGCCGGTGGTATGGTACAGATCCTGCCAGATCACCTGTAGGCCGCCCGAGCCCTGTACGAGCAGGGAGAAATCGATTCCTTTCCAGTCGGCGCTGAGGTTGATGCCGTACCCAATGCGCGGGGCCGTGCCGTGGCCGGTGGTGTAGCGGTCTTCGTCGTTGATGATGCCGTCGCCGTTGGTATCTTTATACAGCAAATCGCCCATCCTGGGGGTGCCGTAGGCCGCAAACGGATTGCGCTTCTGGCCGGTGTTAGGGTCTACGGGCGCGTTGTCGATCATGCTTTGTACCAGGGCCAGGTCGGCTTCGGTCTGGATGATGCGGTCTACGCCCAGGATGTACAGCGTGTTGATGGCGTAGCCTTCTTGCAACAGCGAGGCGCCACTGATGGTGCGCTCGTCGCCCTTGAACTTGGTCACGGTATTGTCTACGAAACTAAAATTACCACCGATCTGGTAGTTGAAGTCGCCGAGGCGGTTGCGGTAGCTGAGGTTGAGCTCGATCCCCTGGTTCAGTACCTCCGCCGCGTTTTGCTTCGGAATGGAGGCATTGCCCACCACCAGCGGCGCGGGCAGGTCGATGAGGATATTCTTAGTTCTTTTACTGAAAACATCAATGGAGCCATCCAGCCGGTTGTTGAACAGCCCAAAGTCAACGCCTACGTTGGTGATGTAGGTACTTTCCCAGGTCAGGCCCGCGTTGGAAAGGGCCGTTTGGGCAAAGCCTACGTTGAGGTTGTTGTTGAGGATGTAGTTGGCGGCGTTATAAACAGCCTGGTACTCGTAGTTGCCCACGGCGTTATTGCCTAGCGAGCCGTAAGATGCCCGCAGCTTGAGGGTAGGCATCCAGCTCAGGTCAAAAAACGATTCTTCCGAGACGCGCCAGCCCGCCGAGAACGACGGGAACATACCCCAGCGGCTATTCCCCGCCGCGAAGCGGGAGGTACCGTCGCGCCGCAGGTTGGCCTCGAAGAGGTACTTGTCGTCCAGGCTCAGGTTGATCCGCCCGAAGTACGAGCGCATGGTCCAGTCGGAGGCGTTGCCGTTGGCGGCGGCGTCCATCGTGGCGGCGTCAATCACGCTCAGGCTGGGGTCGATTAAGTCTAGTTTGCTGGCATTGAACCAAATACCCTTGTAGTACTCCTGGCTGGCTCCTACCATGACGTTCATGGTCAGGCGCTCGCCGAAGGTTTTGTCGTAGCGAATAATCCCGTCCATCCAGTACTGGTAGTCTTTGTTGTTTTGGTTCATAATCGAGGTACGTCCTACGCCGGTACGCGAGATGGTGTTCGTCAGGAGATCCCACCGATCGTTGAAGACGGGTTGCTGGTACTGTAGGCGGTCGTCGAAGACATAGTTGTACGAGCCCTCAATCGTCAGGCCTTCAAAAGGACGTAGCTTTCCGAATAGGCGCGTCGTGAGCTTGTTTTGTCGAATATCTCCCTGGCGGCTGTACAAATTGTGCAGTACGTTGTTGGCCTGGGGGTCGTCCTCGGGGTTGTTGGGGCCTCCGAAGCGCCCGTCGGGGGCGCGAAGTACCATGCCGGGGGTACTGGCGCCGGCAAACGAAAAGACATCGTTTAGGATGTTAGTACCAATGTCGGTTCTGGCTACCATGCCGTTCAACAAAGTACCCAGCGTGAGCCAGGGCTTGATGTCGGCCTCCAGGTTGAGCCGTAGGCTGTAGCGCTCGTAGCCCGCTTTTTCGATGATCCCCGGATTGTCCAGGTACCCAAACGAGCCAAAGTACCGGATCGTGGAAGTACCTCCTGAAAACGACAGGTTGTGGTTCTGGATCAGGTTGGGTTTGAATACCTCGTCGGTCCACTCGGTATTGGGGTACTTCAGCGGGTCACCGCCTTCATTGGCCCGCCAGAGGTCAATTTTCTCCTGCGAAAAAATGGGCGTAGCGTTGGGGTCGGAGTTGCGGAAGCCCTCGTTCATGAGCTCCATGTAGTTGGCGTAGTTGGACATAGTCCGCACCACGTTGGAAGGCTTGGCCGTCGAGAAAAACGAATTGTAGTTGACCTTGAATTCCCCCTCTTTCCCTTTTTTGGTCGTGATCAAAATAACCCCGTTGGCGGCCCGCGAGCCGTAGATGGCCGCCGATGCCGCATCTTTCAGCACCGAAATGCTCTCGACGTCCTGCGGATTGAGGTGGTTCATGTTGCCCACCGCGCCGTCGATGATCACCAGCGGGTCGGAGTTGTTCAAAGTACCCTGGCCCCGGATGCGCAGCGTGGCACCGTCGCCACCGGGACGGCCGTTGCCCTGGTTCACGTACAGCCCCGCCGCCAGTCCCGCCAAACCCGAGGAAAGCGACGTAATGGGGCGCGTCTCGGCCTGCTTGCTGAAATCGACCGTCGCAACGGCGCCGGTCAGGTTGGCTTTTTTCTGGGTACCATACCCCACCACTACTACCTCTTCCAAGGCCTTGGTGTCGGATTGCAGTTTTATGTTCAGCTGGGTTTGGTTACCCACCGTGGTTTCCTGCGGCAAGTACCCCACAAAGGAAAAAATCAGCACCGCCGAGGCGTCGGGTACCGTGAGCTCAAAGCGGCCCGCGGCGTCGGTGGTGGTACCGCGCGAGGTACCTTTGAGCACAATACTCACGCCGGGTAGTTCTTCGCCCTTTTCGTCCGTAACGGTACCTTCTATACGCAGCTCGGATTGACTGGTTTCACTCGTCGCTTGTTTCAGGATCGTCGTGGGCAACAGCGACTTCTGCTTGCGCAGGATGAGCTGGTCGTCCACCACAACGTAGGTAATGCCCAGTGGGTGCAGAAGCTGCGTAAGTACCTCCGCCACGCTTTTGTTTTGAAACTGCTGCGAAACCATCTGGCTCCGTGGCAGTACGGTAGAGTTGTAGGTAATGGGTACCTTGGCCACTTCACTGAGCCGGTTCAGCGCCGTACCCAGCTGCACGTTGTCAAACGAGATGCTGATGCGGCGGTCCAGCATTTCCTGGGCCGAGCTGCCCGCCAGGGCGGTACTCATCAGGAGCAGCGTTAAGAAAATCTGTAAGCCCGTTATTTTCATGACGGTCAACCATACGGTTGTAGTTGTACACTTTTTTTTCATAGATTTAACTGTTTTTCTTGAACTGGGAAAACATACCAATCCCCTGCCTCCTTCGGGAGGCCCGTTGTGCTAAGCGGGGGGATGTAAGGCTGGTCGTGGTGCGAACACGACCGGCCTTTTTACATGGGGTTTAGGAGCATCAAAGGTACTTTAAGTCATAGGCAAAGGGTTTTTTGGGTTAACCTAATTACAACCGAGTGAAGTAAGGACCACGACACCGTCTTCCAGCGTGAACGACGTGCCGGGCCCCACGCCCTCGCAGATAATCTTCAATTTTTCAAAAAACGGTTTGTCCGTGAGTGTGGTTGTGAGCGAGCAACCCGCAAGTACCTGCTCGTTCACGCGGATGGGCACGCCGTAGTCGCGGCTGAGGGTAGCCAGGATGTCGGTTACGGGTACCTCTTTGAATGTATACGTAATGGGAGTGGGCGGAAGTACCTCCGGAGCTACCTGAACGGGCAGCTGCGCCGCCGTAAAAGCGCGCCGGGTCCGGTCGAAAACCAGCCGCTGGTTGGCCTTCAGCGCCACGGGCGAGGGGGTACTTAGGGTACTTGCCTCGGCGTCATGTGCCTGGGTCGTTACTGACACCGTACCCGTCTTCACGGTGACGGCGTAGCTGGACTGGTGCTCAAAGGCCTCCACCATAAAGCTCGTGCCCAGTACCTTAGTGACCAGCTCGTTGGCCCGGACCACGAACGGCCGGGCGGGGTTTTTGGTTACTTCAAAAAACGCCTTTCCCCAGAGCTGGACCTCGCGCTGCGGGCCGTCCAGGGCCGCTGCGTACCGGACCCGGCTCGCCGGATGCAGCCAGATGGCGCTCCCGTCGGGCAGGGCAATGGGAAGTACCTCCGTCGTTTGGTTTACTTTCTCAACCATGGCGAGGGGAGCCACGGCCAGCTCGGTAGGCGAGAGGGTACCTGGCCGTGGCTGTAAGTACCACCAGCCCGCCAGCGCCACCAGCAGCACCGAAGCCGCCGCGACCAACGGCCGGAGGTACCGGGGCCACAGCGCCACCGCGCGGGTGGCCTCGGGAGCGGGCTCTTCGGCCCGAAGGCGGGCGTGGATTTTTCGGAGTAGCTGCTCCGATTTTTCGATTTTGAGCGGTTGTTGCCGTTGGTAAAGTACCTGGCGGTACTCTTCGTAGAGCGAAAGCGCCCCTTCGTCGCGCTGCGTTTCCAGCCAGGCAAACAGGTACTTTTCTTCTTCAGGTGTGGTTTCACCCCGCGAGAACTTTTCCAGAAGTTGGGTCATGTCGGGCATTGTCGTACCAGTCAGTAGGTACCACTAAATACTCCGGAAGCCCAAAAGGGATGGGTACTTTGTGAATTTTTTTAAAAAAAGTACCTAGTATGAAAAGTAGAGCAGCAAGAGCACGAGGTCAGCGGTCAGCGAAAGGGGGTACTTGCGGGCAATGTACTCCCGGATGCTCTTGTTGGCCACCTTGAGGTGATCTTTGACGGTGTGCACGGAGAGATTCAGGCCCTGGGCAATTTCTTCCAGCGACCTCCCCTCAAACCGGTACCGCCGAAAAATCTCCTTTTTCCGCTCCGGCAGCTGCGCCACGGCCTCTTCAATCATGGCCAGCCGCGCCATAAATTCCTCTTCGCTCAGCTCGACGCCGTCGGCTACGTTTTCCAGCTCGGCGGCTTGCGGGTCGGTGAGGCTGGGCGCACGCCGTACTTTTTTGAGGTATGATACCGACTTGTTGTAGCTCACCACAAAGAGCCAGTTGGCTACGCGCTCGCGCTCCAGGGTACTTCGGTGTTCCCAAAGGGCCAGAAAAACGTCTTGGAGCAAGTCTTCGGCCAGCTCCGGCTGCCGGACCAGCTTCAGGATGTTGGCATAAACGGCCTGGTGGTACTGCTCATACAGGCCATCAAAGTACCCCAGATCTTCATCCGCAGAACTAAAATGCTTATGATCAATATCCTGAGCCGTCGTTTCCCTCATAGTACTTTGTCTAGCGGGTCTTCAAGTCGGGGAGCTTCGTCCGCAGGACTTCCCTTCCCGGAGCCGATTAGACAAAATTAGGGAATAATATATTTTAAAAAAGAAGTTATTGGGGCTTTTTGGCAAGTAAGGTCGACCTGGGAACGTAGGTGATGGTTGTTGTGCAAAAAAGCCGGCGCGACAAGTACCCTGGTCAGGTACCTTCTCCGGTAGGAGGTGGTAAGTAGCTATGGGCTGCTTAGTGACTAATTTGCTTCTGTCCCAGCGCTCGTCGTAGCTGTTGATTTTCGGTTTCGAGCTGCTGGCAATAGTGCCGCTGGCTCGCGATCAACTCTTCGTAGACTTTTCGGATGGCGTCAAGGGCCGACGTTTTTTCTTCAGGCGCTACTATTGACTGCTCTATTTCTAAAGAAACAAGTTCCGAGATAGAAATGTGGTAGAGCTGGGCAATTTTAACCAGTAGTGCCGCCGAGGGGCTGGTCTTACCGCTTTCCCAGGCGGAGTAGGTACCTTGGGTGATCCCCAGTTTTTCGGCGAGGACGGTCTGGGAGAGTTGGTGCTTTTTTCGTAGCGCTTTGAGCTGGGTGGGCAGTGGCATGGTGTAGAGCCTTTATATGATGTAGAGATAATTTGTCACTAAAATAGAGGTTGACGTTGATTTCTCCTAGTAGTTTTTATATAAAAAAGCGATAAATTAAGGTTTAACTAAGGAGATTATTTATTATTGTTCGTTAGGGTATTGATTATCAATGAGTTGAATTTATTGATTATTTGTATGGTAATATTGAGAAATTACATTGTTTTCCTTTTGTGGAAGCTTTAATTTTGACTCGCTCAACGTTTATGAAACCTCACTGTATATGATCTATATCTGTTTTACTTCTCCATCGAATTATTGTTCAAATCAGACATTCACATCAGCTACTGTGCTACCCCTAATTCATATAGATAAGCAAACTTTACCAGCTCCTATCCACAGTCATATCACATCTTTCGCTTATATAGCTCCCTGCTAGAAGAATACAGTTATATATTTTGCCAGCATAACCTCGTCCTGGTCAAACTGGTAGATAGGCAGGGTTACAGAGTAAGTAGGAGTAGGGGCAGCTCCCTAGAAATGGGAAAGACTATACTTGTTACTCTCGCTTTATCATAGAGGACTATCCCAAAATTACTATAAGGCATTATGTAGCCTTTAAAGTTATTGCAGACTATTGCTATGAAACTAACGGCCACCGAAAAGAATGCTATAGATAGCTTGAAATACGTAATTCAGGCCTTAGGGCTACAAGTTACTTCTCATACGATCCGGGAGCGCTTGTACCTGCATCCCGATTTCCCTTCTATGGCTGCTTTAAGCGATGTACTTACTGAATGGAATATTCCCAACCTAGCGCCGCGTATCTCGCCCCAGCAACTTACCGAAGTGCCACTACCCGCTATCGCCTTTCTGGAAGTCAACGGAGGGTACTTTGCGCCGGTGCGTGAAGCTTCGTCAAAGGGGAGGGTGGAGTGGTTGGATACCCAAAAGGGGTGGCAAACCGAAACTTTAGCTACCTTCACCCAAAAGTGGAGTGGCATCGCGCTTTTAATTGAGCCTGACGAGCGTTCGGGAGAAACGGACTATATCTCCAAGAGGAGAGCAGAGATCCGGCAAAATTTACGGACCCCCTTTTTAGTAGTAGGTATAGTAGCCAGTTTCTTACTTTGGTTTGTAAGTGTACCTGGTATCTTTCCTACTCCATTATGGTCACTTAACGCTTTATGGGCCGTAAAAGTAGTCGGTACATTGGTCTGTAGTATTCTACTTTGGCATAGCATCGACGCTGATAACCCCTTCATCCGCACATTTTGTAGCTTAGATAGCCGCAACCATTGCAACAGCATCCTTCATTCAAAAGCCGCGCGGCTGTGGGGCTGGCTCGGGTGGTCCGAAATCGGCTTCGTCTACTATGCTGGAGGGCTGACGGCTTTGCTCCTCTCTTTATCTAATCCTCAGGCAAATGTGTTCCCCTGGCTGCTTATAGGCAGCCTACTGGCACTACCCTATACTCTCTTCTCAGTATACTATCAGGCTGTGGTAGCCAGACAATGGTGCCTGCTATGCCTCTCTGTGCAAATATTACTAGGATTAGAAGTGGCTTTGAGTCTTAGTTTATGGCACTCTACATCATTTGCGCTATCTCTATCTACGCTAACGGTACTAATCCTTTCCTACTTGCTGCCTATCATAATATGGGTTTTGCTCAAAAAGCCACTACAGGAATCTTATCAAGTAAACCCACTCCTGCGGGAACTTCATAAGACGAAGTTTAACCCAAACTATGTCAATGAGCTATTTAATAAACAGCCTACAATGCCTCCCATCCTTGAAGGAATGAAAACCATCAAAATGGGTCATCCTGGGGCTCAGCATACACTGACCGTGGTTACCAATCCTTTATGCGCCCCCTGTGGCCGCTTACATACACAGCTCGAAGAATTAATGAGGGTAACGAATAATATTCAATGCCAGTTTATTTTTTTTGGCACTTCTCATGCTTTACAAGTAGCGGAGAAATTACTCGAACTTCCTCAGGATAAGGCGCTAAAAGCCTTGCATAATTGGTATAACAATAATAGCCAGTCGATTCAAACCTGGATTGCTTCAATACCTATTACTACCAAGCAGGAAAATCTAGATGTTAAATGGCAGGTTGATTATCATGCTCGTTGGTGCCAATTAGCCCAAATTAGAGCAACGCCAACTGTATATTTTAACGGTGTAAGTTTACCTGTATCATATACAATTAAAGATTTACCAATACTAGCTAGTATTTTGTCTGATAGAGGAATAGGAATGGAGTATTGAAGTTGGTAAAGTGTCAGCTGATAATTCATGTGAACTAGTTATGAGGGAGTCTTATAAATTAAATATGTAAACCTATTACTTGATAATTATTATATGTTATTGGATTTGTCAAATGATAGTTGTATATTTTTAGAATGTTTGTTGAATAAAGATAGATTGCTTGAAGTAGCTGCTATTATAAATATATTATTATACCTTAATGTAAATGATTAAATTGGTGTCTATTTATTGATGATATGTAGAAGTTAAGCTTTTTATAAAAAGTAATAGTTATTGTGATACATGCGCGGGCTTTAAAGTTTTTATTATAGTTTATTTTTTATATTGATAAAATTAATGAATAAAATAGCCTTATTTATTATTTTGCCATTTGTAAGTCACTATAATTCAAGCTTTGGATTAGCTGATACTTTGAAAAGTAAAGGGTGTAGGGTGGTATTTACTGGATCAAACAATTTTCGATACCATATTCAAAAAGAGGGGTTTGAGTTTGTTGATGTGCCTCTTGTAGAAGAATATGTAGTGAATAATATTATGACAGGGCTAAAGTTATTATTTGTAAATTTAGTTAGTAAGAAATTGTTAAAGGTTAGATATCGGAATTTCTTAAAATCTGTTTATGCAATTCAAGAAATATGTAAGGAAATCAAACCCCAAGAAATATTTATTGATGAACATTTGAGCCTTTATTTTTTTGTGTTAAAAAATAAAAGTACTAAGATTACAATTATTAATACAAAACTACCTACTCGTCATAAACTAGGTATTCCTCCGTTGACTTGTTCTATTCCATTTAAAAACAATTTATTTTATTGGTTGCTTTCAGAGTTTTTTTGGTTAAGACATCTAGTTAGTTCTAAATTTAATTTTGTTTTTAGAGATGTGGTTTTTTTAGGAGCGGATGATAAATTGTTTTTTAAAAGATTTAGTAAAAAAAATGGCGTACCATTCGATGAGTTTTATAATCGATATAATTTATTGTATGAGGGAGTTAGGAAGGTAGATACTATTCATATCTTGCCAAGATTTTTGGAATATAATTGGTATAAATGTGATCAATTTGAGGAGTTTACTTATTATTATCACATTAGAAAGAACGAAGAAAATTTGAATTTATTAACAATTGTACATTCAATCAAGTTACTGCCTAATAGTAACGCTTATTTAGTTTATGTTTCTCTTGGAACACTAAGTGGATTGTATGAAAAAACAGTTAAGCGTTTTTATCAGAGATTATTTTTAGCAATAGAAGAAATGAAGAGTGTTTATTTAATCGTTTCTACTGGAGGTGTTGCTATGAATGGTGATTTTTATAATAAATCTAGAATATTTGTATTTGAAAGTGTTCCGCAGCAGGTTCTTCTCCCATATTGTGACCTTATGATTAGTCACGGTGGAATGAATTCAGTTTGTGAATGTATAGAGGCAGCAGTACCCGTTTTAATTTATCCACTGAATTGCAATAATAGTGACCAGCCAGGTAATGCTGCCCGTATTGTATCTAAGGGCTTTGGGCTTCAGGGGAATATATATAAAGATACTTCTAGCCATATAAAGAAAAAAATTAATAAAATGTTGTCCAGTCCGAGTTTTCGAAAACGAATCTTAGAGGTTAATAAATAAAGTCTAAATTTAATATATATGTCCTAATTTTTAAATTAAACTATTTTACTTATGAAAAAGTTATTAATCCAATTTGCCGAAAATATCCTATCAAGGGGTGAAATGAAAAGAATTAAAGGAGGTTATAGTGAATGTATATATTTAGGGTGTGTAGGGTTGCAACCTTGCTTTGAAGTGCGACAAACATGTCAACATGATCACGAAAATGGACAAACTCACTGTGCGCCTGTCGAGTGTTCTGGATGTGATTCGGTAACATTGCAATATTGTATTTAAAGTTATTATCAGCCATAGTTATTCTAGTTTTATAACTATGGCTGAATTGAATATAAATAATAATGGAGGAGTAAATGTGTGTGATGCTTTATAGCTTTCATATTCTTAAGATTAAATAAGACTCGTTGTGTACAAAGTTTTACAAATATATATGATTTTTATAAAAAATATACTAAATAAATATTGTTTTTATAAAAGGTTAAATAATGATTTAGCGAATGAGTATATTTGGTCTAATGTTGATAATATTATTAATAATAATAATAATTCAAAGAAGGCTGCTGTAATTACCCCAACAATTGGGAAGTTATCGTTGATTACCGCTATAGAAAGTGTATGTCAGCAATCGTATTCAGATACCACTCATTTTATTATAGTAGACGGAATGGAATTTAGAGAGAAAGTTTATACCGCGATCTCTAAATGTAAATTTAATAAATATGAACTTGTAGTATTGCCACATAATACTGGTAATGGCGGTATGAATGGTCATAGAATATATGCAGCATTCCCTTTTTTAATTAATTCAGAATATATTTTCTTTTTGGATGAAGATAATTGGTTTGACCCTAATCATATAAGCTCTTTAATTGATGCTATAGAATATAATAAGCTTGAATGGGCCTATAGTATGCGGAAAATATGTACTGAGCAAGGAGAATTTATAGCTAACGACAATTGTGAGAGCCTTGGTGATTACCGTCCTTATTCAAGGCTACCAAAATTGGTAGATACAAATTGCTATGGGTTCAAGCGGAGTACACTTGTAAAATCTGCTCATTATTGGTATCACCCTTTAAGAGCTGATCGCTATTTTTTTAGTCATTTAAAAAAAGCTTCACCTCGATATAAGTCTACAGATAAATATACTGTAAACTACAGACTTACCGATGGACGGCCCCCAACTCCTCACTATTTTTTGCAAGGAAATCAATTCATGTTAGATAAGTACAACAACCAATTGCCTTGGGCACGATACAATGAGGGAGGGGCATAAAAACTGTTACAAATGAACTTGTACTCTAATCCTCTTCTCTTCGAAATAAGTTGGAAATTGCTTAATCGGTTTAGCAAAGTTAAACTATCTAATGTAATAGATGGAATTGTTGTGTCGGTTACCTCGTATCCGGCCAGAGTGCATAAGTTGTACCAGACCATTGAGTCCATTTTTCAGCAAAATGTTCAGCCGGATATTATACACGTGTGGCTGGCAAAAAAGGAGTTTTCTAAACCTTCAATACCCAATTCATTACTTAGGCTCCAAAAAAGAGGAGTGCGTATTGATTTTGTCGATGAAAACTTGCGGCCGTATAATAAGTTATACTATGCTTGGCAGCAATATCCCAAGGCAAAGATCATCACTATTGACGATGACATCATCTATCCAAGAAATTGGTTAGAGGGGCTTATGAAAGCAAATCAGACCCATCCAAACGATATTATCTGTTATCGGGGGCATGATTTGAGATTAAGGGATACTGTCACGCTTATGCCTTATAAAGAAATGAAGAGAAAGAATAACTTATCAACCGAAAGCAGCTTTGAATTGATGCCGACTGGAGTTTCCGGGGTGCTGTATCCGCCCGGTTCATTACATGAAGAAGTATTGAACAAATCGCTCTTTATGGAGATAGTTCCTACTGGTGACGATATTTGGTTCAAGTGTTGTGCCTTGCTGAATAATACTAAATCCAGAAGAGTATTACCGCACAATATTCATTTTAGGATGGTGAAGGACAGCCAATCTACATCACTTTACTATACTAATGTCATCTTGAATAAAAATGATGATCAGTTAAAGAACTCTTTTGATCATTTCAACCTGTATCCGTTCATAGCATTGAGATGAAGCCCTTTTCCCACAGCAGCCAACTTGAACAAATGGCCCGAAGCGTCGGCCCGGTGTGCTAGAAACGTCTGTTCACCCACCAATATATATGAAAAAATTCCCCCACTATCGCCAACTCGACCAAATGGACTGCGGCCCCACCTGCCTCCGCATGGTGGCCAAACACTACGGTCGCCATTATTCAGCGCAGACCATGCGGGAGAAGGCGCAGATCGGAAAGGACGGGGTGAGTATGCTGGGCATTGCCGAGGCCGCCGAGGGGGTGGGGTTCAAGACGGTGGGCGTGCGGGTTACGCTGGAAAAGCTGGTGGAGGAAGCCCCGTTGCCCTGCATCCTGCACTGGGGGCAAAACCATTTTGTGGTACTTTACAAAGTAAGCCAGGGCTCCGTCAGTCGACGATTTCTCCAAGGCATCCGGGGTGGGCGCAAACCCACACTGGATTTGGAACCCGTTTCCATCCTAAGACAAGACCAGCAAGAAACCTACGCTCCCCACGCCCAACCCACCATCAGTACCGCCCTCTTCCACATCGCTGACCCGGCGGCGAGCCTGATTACTTACACGGCGGAGGAGTTCGAGCGGCGCTGGCTGTCGAGCGAGCACGAGGGCGAGAAAAAGGGCCTGGCCCTGTTGCTGGAACCGGGTACGCGATTCTACGAGGAGGAAGGTGAGAAAGTGGAGGGACTGCGGCTTACGCAACTGCTGGGCTATTTATTCCGCTACAAAAAGCTGGTGGCACAACTCGGCCTGGGGATGCTGGCGGGCAGCGGCCTGTCGCTGCTACTACCCTTCCTCACGCAAGCCGTGGTGGACGTCGGCATCGGCACCCAAAATGTCGGCTTTCTGTACCTGGTGCTGATCGCCCAGATGGTACTGATGCTGAGCAGTTCGGCGGTGGGCTTTCTGCAAAGCTGGATCTTGCTGCACATCAGTGTCCGGCTCAACCTAACCATCCTGTCCGAGTTTCTGGCCAAGCTCATGCGACTGCCGTTGTCGTTCTTCGACGTCAAGCAGTTCGGCGACATCATGCAGCGCATCGGTGATCACCACCGCATCGAGCAATTTCTGACAGGCCAAACGCTAAGCGTGGTCTTCTCTCTGTTCAACCTGCTGGTGTTCGGCTTCGTGCTGGCCTACTACAATATGACGATTTTTCTGGTGGCAGCAGGGGCGTCGGTGGCCTACGCGCTGTGGGTGGTGGCGTTTCTAAGGCAGCGCCGCAAACTGGACACCAAGCGGTTCGATGTGTCAAGCCGGAACCAGAGCCAGATCGTGCAGCTCATTCAGGGCATGCAAGATATTAAACTCGCCGGGGCCGAGACGGGCAAGCGCTGGGAGTGGGAGCGGACGCAGGCGCGTCTCTTCAAGTGGTCGGTGCAGAGTCTTTCGTTGTCGCAGTTCCAGCAGGCCGGGGGGCTGGTCATCAACCAGGGCAAAAACATCTTCATTACCTTCTTGGCGGCCAAGGCCGTCATCGACGGGCAGATGACGCTGGGCGCGCTGGTATCGGTGCAGTACATTCTGGGGCAGTTCAACGCCCCCATCGAGCAGATGATCGGCTTTCTGCAAGCCTGGCAGGACGCCCAGATCAGCCTCGAACGCCTCAACGAGGTACACGGTCTGGCCGACGAAGAACCCGCCGGTACACCGCTCCGCCAGAACTGGAACCCACAGCAGGACCTCGTGATCGAGAATCTCACCTACACTTATCCCGGCGCGGGCAATGAACCCGTGCTGTGCAACATCAATTTGACTATTCCGCACGGGAAGACTACGGCTATCGTCGGTACCAGTGGGAGTGGTAAGACGACCTTGTTGAAATTGCTGCTTCGGTTTTATGCGCCCCAGAAGGGCAGAATTTACCTCACCGTACCGACGGACCGCCCCCAGCCCCCGGAACGCCGGACCGCTCTCCTGGCAGGAGAAGGGGGGGCACTGACGGATAGTATCCGTTTCGACCTCCCGGAAGGTGTTGTTAAGGCTTCGGGGGGACTGAATCTGGACCGGATTTCGCACAGTGCGTGGCGGCAGCAATGTGGGGTAGTAATGCAGGAGGGATTTCTGTTTTCGGATAGTATTGCGAGAAATATTGCGGTTTGCGAAGAGGTCATTGATCAGGAGAGGCTTTACCGAGCCACACATATGGCTAATATTCAAGACTTCATCGAATCTTTGCCCCTGGGTTACCATACCAAAATCGGGGCCGAGGGTAACGGCATCAGCCAGGGCCAGAAGCAGCGCATCCTGATTGCCCGGGCGGTGTATAAAAATCCCCAGCTCCTGCTCTTCGACGAGGCCACCAACGCCCTCGACGCCAACAACGAGGCCATCATCATCCAGAACCTGGAATCGTTCTTCCGGGGCCGCACGGTGGTCGTGGTAGCCCACCGGCTTAGCACGGTAAAGAATGCCGACCAGATCGTGGTGATGGAGCAGGGGGAGATCGTGGAGCAAGGTACCCACGCCGAGCTCGTAGCCCGGCAGGGCAAGTACTTTGAACTAGTGAGTAACCAGCTGGAGCTGGCCGTGGGCTAAACCCAACCTTTCCTATGCACGATTCACTTTCTTCCCCGCCTGCAAAGACGGTTTTCCGCGAACTCCACAGCGAAGAGGTGCACGAGATCATCAGTCGCCCGCCACCCGGCCTGGTGCGCTGGGGCATGACCGTGTTCTTTGCTCTACTCCTGCTGCTCGGACTAGGAAGCTGGTGGGTGCGCTACCCCGATATTGTCACGGCTTCGTTTACCCTTACCGCCACCGACGCCCCACGCACGGTGGTCGTGCGGGCGGAGGGAAAATTGGTCCGCTTGCTGGTCAAAGACGGCCAGGAAGTAGGGGCCGGGCAGGTACTTGCCTACTCCGAAAGTACCACCGACCACGCCCAGGCCCTCCAACTCGCCCACACGCTGACGCAGCTCCGGCAGGCGCTGGACCAGCAAAACTGGGCAGCCATACCGCGTTTTGCCGTGCAGCCGTATACGCGACTGGGTGAATTGCAAAATGACTTCCAGAGCTTCCACCAGCAGCTAACCCAGCTGAAAGCGTTTCTGGGCGGAGGTTTTCACCTGCAAAAACGCCTGCTTCTGGAAGAAGACGTGCGCGACCTGCGCGCGATGGAGCAAACCCTGGCCGAACAGCTCGACCTCCAGCGCCGCGACTACGACCTGGCGCGCGACGAATTCAACGTACAGGAAAAGCTCTACCAGGATAAGGTGATAGCGCCGCTGGAGTACCAGCGCGAAAAAGCCAAGCTCCTCACCCGCGAAATGCCCTTAAAGCAGCTGGCTTCCGCCCTGATCCAAAATCGCACAGCCCAGAATGCCAAACAGAAGGAGCTCCTGGAGCTGGACAACGCCATCGCCGAGCAAAAGGGTACTTTCCTCCAGGCCCTCCAAACGCTCCGCAGTGGAGTGGAAGCCTGGCAGCAGCGCTACGTGCTCCAGGCCCCCGTGGCCGGTAAGGTTTCGTTCTCGGCCCCCTGGCAGGAACAGCAAAGTCTCTCCGCTGGGCAGGAACTACTGACCATCGAGCCGCCCAGCAGCCATTTTCAGGGATTGGTGAAAGTACCCCAGGCCAACCTGGGTAAAATACGGGAAGGCCAGACCGTGCTGATCAAACTGGATGGCTACCCTTTCCGTGAGTATGGCATGGTGGAAGGTACGTTGTCGCAGCTCTCCGTTACGCCGGGCAAAGATAGTGTCTACTGGGGGTACGTAGACCTACCCCGTGGCCTGCACACCCGCTACAACAAACCCCTGGCTTACCGCAACGGCCTGAAAGGCTCTGCTGATATCATCACCGCTGATCGCCGCCTGGCCGAGCGGCTGCTCGCCGTAATCCAGGATGGTGGCAAGTAGGTACCTCTCAAAGTACCCCCTACACCTCTTCCGTCTGCAGTTGTTTTTCGTAGAGCTCGCGGTAAATATCGTTGCGCTCCTTGAGGTACCTGATAGGTACCTTACTTCATGATGCGGTCAACGTCTAGTACTATGAAACCGGTGAGGAATACCAAGGAAATGTAGTATCTTGCTTACGGGCTGACTAGGGCTACAAAAGCCAGATTGTTCCTCCACTAATCCCTATCCACCAACGCCTTATTGATGATGACACGCTTCTCCCCATTCCTCTTTTCCCTGTTTGTTTTTTTAGCCAGTACGGGTACGGCCCGCGCCGATTTGGTACAGGTCAAGATCACCTTTGAGACAAGGGTGGAACCCCGAACGGTTCATGTAGAACTCGACAACGGCTCCGGGCCTCTGCCAACGCAGGTTCGCGTCGAAAAGGATACTTTTTTTGTTTCCGGCTTCTCCGATGTGGCCTATACCGGGCTGGTCATCAGGCTTGCGGCCAAAGGCCAACCCACCTGTGTGCATCGGTTTTGGGTAGGGAAGGGACCGGCCGAAATTCATTTTCTCGCTAAAAGTAACTCGGAAATTACTTGTCCGTTAGCTGATTTTAAGCTCACCAACGTGATCGACGTTCAGTACCATGACCAGCAATGGGCGGCGTTCATTTCTAGGGAAGTGGCGGTGCTGGACTCGATCAGCAGCTCGCTTCAAGCCCGGTTTGAAGGAGGCGACACCCTAGCTTACCAATCAGAAGAGGCCCACAATGCTATAGGTGCGGCTAAAAAACAGATCTTTACCCGGAAACTAAGGTACTTTCAGGAGCATCCCGACGAATACTCCTTCGCCAGGTTTCGAGAGGTACTCTTTGGTATTGAAGGTACTTTAGAGCCAAGTATCATCCAGGTGTTTGAATCGTTCCCGCTGCGGTTCCGGCAAAGCCCGGAAGGCCAGGAGGTACTTCGTACGATCACCGGCAAATTGCAGCGTGAAGGCTCTATGGCTCTTGATTTTACGGCAGTGGACATACACGGCACGCCGCTCCATCTGGCCGACTTCAAAGGAAAACACGTACTGATGGTTTTTTGGGCTACCTGGTGCGGCCCGTGCCAGGAAGAAATACCTGTCCTCAGGAGACTCCATGACGCCTACGAGGCCTCGGACTTAGTGATTATCTCTTTTGCCAAGGATGACAAGCTTGAAAAGGTGAAGGATCACGTAGCCGCCAAAGGGATGGACTGGTTTCAGGTGGTGAATGATGACGCCCTGCTGCGGGAGTATGGTGTCTGGGGAGTCCCCAAAACAGTGCTAATAGACCCGACCGGCAAGATTGCTATCATTGATCAAGGTAGTAATATAACGAGAGTCGTAGGGTACTTGAAGGAAAAGATAGCCCGGTAAAAACAATAACTGGATCTTTGAATGTGACGGGAGGGCTGAGTTCTGGGGATTTTTCCCACTTTTCCAGGGTACGCAGACGATCAGTCTGAGCAACCTCGCGGCCGAGAACACCCTCATCATGGTGATAAGTCCCAGCTGTACCGCCTGCCTCCACAACCACTGGGTACTTTAAAAGGAGGTGTAAACGTACACCAACCTGCACGTGCTGATGGTGCTGGCGGCCTCGCCCCAGGCGGAGGATATTGCCGGACAGGTGGCCCGCCGACTGCTGGCATTGCCTGCCGGGCAGAGGCCGACGGCCCTCAGCGACTGGTTTGCGTTAGGGGAGGCCCGCTTTGCACAGTGGAGCGCAGCCTACCCGCCTACTGAAACCCATGAAGAAAGCGCCCGGCAATTGGGTTTGCATCTGCGGTGGATGGACCTAGCCGGTGTCATGCAGGCCCCCACCTATTTTCTAAATGCGGTGGAGCTGCCCCGCTTTTTGTTCCCGCATGAGCTACCCCGGCTCTGTGCTTCCTTTACCAACCTCGGAATTGGCCAATTCAGATAATTTTTATTCACTTTAAAATTCTAAATCTTGAACAGATTATCAAATTTCAATGATTTCACTCTAACTAGGTCAGAGATGAAGGCAGTACGAGGAGGATGTTATGTAAATAACGGATCCGGTGGGTACTATGTTAAAGGCTTAAAAGCAGCTAGGAAAGCAGCAAAAGCAGCAAATACGAATTATTACTGTGATAGCTGTTATACTGCAAAATGGTGCTACGATCCAGATTGAGAGGTATTTAATAACTGTTCATTGCCATTAATGGCAATGAACAGTTATTATTGATGAGGCTTGTAAAGCACCTGACAGGATTTCCTTTACCTGATCATGGGGATGCTAGTACAGGCTCCAAAAGAATTTACGAACTAACTCACGTATCAATAAATACCTAATTTTTTTCTGAAAATCACAATTATATATTTTTATGATATGTTAGTATCGAAATAATTACATACAAAACTTTTAACTAAAAAATATGTTTCAAATAATTGTATTTCTATTATTAGAATTAAATTTATTTCAAATAAATATAGAAACCATCCAAAAAAATGAAGTGGTTTTCATTTTTAAAGAATATCCCAAAATTGAAAAATTAACATCAACTAATCCGGTTTTTTTTACAGGGATACCAGAAGTAGTATTATGGGATAATTCTAAGGGTTTGATTATTAACCCATTGAATAAAATTGACACAATTACTGTTGTGACTCGGGATAGTTTAGTAACACTTAGGCATAGATATGATGCAGTGAATTATTTTGATTTTGTTTTTCAAAATGGCGACACAGTGCTTTTTAATTATGTAGAAGGAATGCCTACTCCTTCTGTTTTAAATCGAAAAACTCCTATGATGGAATTTGAATTCGATAAATTTTTCAAAACAAATGTGCAACCAGACTACTACTCTCCTTTATCAAAATTGAAATATTTAAAATATTTTATAAAAATAGATAATAAAAAAGACTCTATTTTTATAGAAAATACAATCTCAGAATTGTATTTAAAAAGCCGTGATTCATTTAATGAACAGGATGATTTATTAGATTCTATATATAAACAAAATAACATATCATTTTCAGCATTTTTATTTTATAAAGATAGGATAAAAATGCAACTTTATTCATTAGATTTAAAATTGGATAAATTAACTTTTGAGGAAGTGAAACAAATATTAAATTTAAAAACAAATCCAAATAATCTATTTCCTGATCGATATTTTAAGGAATTCACTGATGATGTTAGAGAAAAGTATTTTTTGCCAAATGTCAAAAAGATGAATTTTCAAGATGGAGTGAATCGTGATTATAGAGAAGTTTTTGAAATGATCGAAAATAGTGAAATATTTGGAGAGTACTATAGGAATAGATTATTGTCAAAAGAATTAAAGTTAATTATATCTAGATTTCCTAGTGATGAATATATAAAGTATTATAAAAAATTTAAAGTAATTGTAAAAGATAGTTTGCTAATTAATCATATTGAATCTGAATTCAGGAGCAAACTATTAGTAAACAATAATGCATCTTATTTCTTTGATAAGTCTTTAAATAAATTTACCTTAAAAGACTTAAAAACTAAGCATGCTGGAAAAATTATTTATATTGATTTTTGGGCTTCTTGGTGTGCGCCATGCCGTGCAGAAATGCCTGAATCAAAACAATTAAGTGAAGAATATACAAAAAAAGGAGTAAATTTTGTTTATGTTTCAATTGATGACAATGCTGCCGCCTGGGAGCGAGCCTCTAAGCAAATAGGCATACCCGATGCTAGCAGCTACTTGTTGCCTAGCTCAAAAAATTCAACCATTGCTAAGCAATTTAATATTTCAACCATCCCACGTTATGTCCTTATTGATAAGGATGGAAAAGTAATAGATGCTGATGCACCTCGTCCCAGTGATCCAAAAATCAGAAGCCTTTTTGATAAACTATTAAAATAGTAGAAATAACTGGGTTTTCAATAAAAAGGGAGCCGTATAGCAGCTCTTTGAAAGTACCCCCCTACACTTCCTCCGTCTGCAGTTGTTTTTCGTACAGCTCGCGGTAGGTACCGTTTCGCTCCATGAGGGCCTGGTGGGTACCTTGCTCCACGATGCGGCCGTCGTCCAGCACCACGATGGTATCGGCGAGTTTGGCCGAGGAAACCCGGTGCGAAATAATGACCGACGTGCGGTTGGCCATGATGCGCTTGAGGTTGTTGAGGATGATGTTCTCGGTGTTGGTATCGACCGCCGAGAGGCAGTCGTCCAGGATCAGGATCTTGGGGTCGCGGGCGATGGCGCGCGCAATCGACAGCCGCTGTTTCTGACCGCCCGAGAGGGTAATGCCCCGCTCGCCCAGGCGGGTATCGAAGCCGTGCGGAAACTCCACGATGTTCTGGTACAAGTCGGCGTCTTTGACGGCCTGCTCTACCTGCTCGAAGGGGAGGTCTGGGATACCAAAGCGGACGTTGTTGGCGATGGAGTCGGAGAAAAGAAACACATCCTGCGGTACGTAGCCCATTTGCCGCCGCAGGTACTGGATGTCGTAGCTTGCGAGCGGCTGGCCGTCGAGTAGGATCTGCCCTTGGGTGGGGTCATAGAGGCGGCAGATGAGGTTGGCCAGGGTACTTTTGCCCGAGCCGGTGGTACCCAGGATGGCCACCGTCTCGCCGCGGGAGACTTCCAGGCTAAAATCCTGCAAGGCCTGAATGCCCGAGTCGGGGTAGATGAAGCCCACGTGCCGGAATGAAAGCGCCCCGGCGACGGGCGTGCGCCGGTTTTCAGTAGATACCAGCGTGGTTTTTTCTTCCAGGAATTCGTTGATGCGGGCCTGCGAGGCGGCCGCCCGCTGGATTTGGCTGGTGGTCCAGCCCAGGGCCATCACCGGCCAGGTGAGCATGTTGACGTACAGGATAAACTCCGTGATGTTGCCGGGCGTGAGCGTTCCGTTGATGATTTGCTGCCCGCCAATGTACACCACCAGAATGTTGCTGAACCCCACCAGGAGCAGAATCAGTGGGTAGAAGAGCGCATCGACGCGCGTCATGCTCAACGATTTATCCTTAAATACCTCCGCCTCCTTTTGCAAATTACCGAAGGAGTACCTTTCCTGCACAAACGATTTAATGACCCGAATCCCCGAAAACGCTTCCTGCACGTAGGTAGAAAGGTTGGAGAGCTGCCGCTGGATCTCTTCGGAGCGGCGGATGATGATGCTGTTGACGATGTAGATACTGATGGACAGCAGTGGTAGCGGCAAAAGGACGTACACCGTAAGCCGGACGTTCACCGAAAGCATGTACCCGATCAGCATCACGAAGAGCACCAGCAGGTTGATGCCGTACATGATCGAAGGCCCCACGTACATCCGTACTTTGCTCACATCCTCGGAGATACGGGCCATGAGGTCGCCGGTATTGTGCCGCCGGTAGAAGCTCATCGGGAGTGTCTGGTAGTGTTGGTATACGTCGTTTTTGAGGTCGAACTCGATGTGGCGCGACATCACGATGATGGTCTGCCGGACCATGAACAGGAAAATCCCCTTGAGCAGGGCCATCCCCAGGATCAGCAGCCCGTACATCAAAATACTAAAGGTGAATATATCGTAGATCTTGGACTGAATGGCCGCCCCCTCGAAGAGGTAGTAAATGTCCAGCGTTTCGCCCACCAGGTCGAGGGCGTAGCGTACGAGCTGGGCCGGGATGATCCCGAAAAGGTTGGAAATGATGGTGAAAATAGTACCCAGGATCAGGTACCATTTGTATTTGACTAAGTACTTATTGAGGTACGAAAGTGCTTTCACGCGGACAGGTTTTTGGGGAATACGGGCCGAGGCTAAGGGGGCCTGGTAAAATTTTAAACACACAACTTTCTCAAAACGTTGCAAAAATAAATTCCTAATCCGAACTCTCTTTTCCGATTCTTGACAAAAAAATCTAATTTTGCACTAAAATAAGGAGGGCCGGAGTTTCCCGCTTGGCAGTAAGTTTGGAGCGTACGGGGAAATGGGCGGAGGCTAAGTACTGTTTTGTTATAGAGAGCGGGAAAGTACCTGCCGTCACCTTCTGAACAATTATTTACTAATTCAGGCACGTTCTTTGTCTTACTGCACCATTCATTAAATCACCATTAGCTCGTTGCGATGCTCAATAGAAGATTGTTAAGAACCAAAGCCGTTCAGGCACTATATGCCAGCCAATTAGCCACCGACTCCAACCGGATGCTGGCGATGGATGAGATCGCCGAGGCCTACCTGCCGGATCTCAACTCCATGGAGCCCCAGAACCGCCCGAAGCTGGAAGGCATGAAGCGACTGGCCACGCTAACGCTCGATGAGCTCATCAAGACCGGCAAACCCAGCGAGGACGAGGAAGTACCCTTCGAGGTGATTCAAACCGCCCGGCAGGCTTTTGAAGGCTACCAGAAAAGTACCAAGGCGGACCGCCAGCAGATGGTACGGCGGGTACTTCAGGAAACGGAAGCCATCTACGACGAATTTTTGCTGGTGATGCAGCTGCTGGTGGAACTGGCGCATCAGTCCCAGATTGAACGCGAACGCGCCTTCCAGGACCTGGAGTTCGAGATGCCGCGCGAGTCGGGGCTGGACACGAACTCGGTACTTCGGCAGCTCCGCGAGCACCATGACTTCCAGGTGGAGGTGATCCGGCGGGGCATTAGCTGGAGCAACGACATGAGCCTGGTGCGCAAGACTTTTCGCGACGTGGTCCGGAAAGACGAAACCTACCAGGCCTACTGCCGCCAGAACGTCCATACCGCCGAGGAAGATCAGGAAATGGCTCAGCACGTACTGCGCCGCATCGTGCTGAAACACGAAGTACCCGTTGAGTTCTTCGAACAGCGCGATCTTTACTGGGCCGACCACAGTGAGCTCATACGCAGCCTGGCCATCAAAACACTCAAGTCGGCCGAAAAAGGAGCCACCATGCAGCTCCCGGCCTTGACCGAGGATTGGGAAGAGGATAAGTTTTTTGTGGAAGAGCTCTTTCGGCAAACGATCGAGAACGATGAACAGTACGAAACCTACCTCATAGACCAGCTCAAAAACTGGGACCTGGAACGCATCGCCCTGGTCGATATGGTGATCATGAAAACCGCGCTGGCCGAGTTGATTCACTTTCCGGGCATTCCGGTAAAAGTGACCATCAATGAATTTATTGAAATTGCCAAGCGCTACAGCACGCCGAAAAGTGGCAAATTTGTGAATGGTGTCCTGGACGTACTGGCCGAAAAATTAAAGGCGCAGGGCGTCATCCGGAAAAGTGGACGGGGGCTTATTGACAATAAATAAGTACCTCCGGATGAATGAATGGTGCGGTAGGTTGGGCCCGTGCAGCTACCAAACTACCCGGCACCTCGCCCCCCATGCGTGAAGCAAAAAGTTAGGAAACGTTTAAAAAAAACTGAATACCGTAATCGATACTAAGCCATGAGTAATACCAGCCGTAGTCTGATATCTTTCCTGCTAGGTTGCGCTTCGGGTGCCCTACTGGGAGTACTGTATGCTCCTGATAAAGGAGAAGTAACGCGTGACCGCCTGACGTACCGCCTCTCGAAGTACCGGGAGCAACTGGAAAAACTGATCGCGGATTTGATCGAAGGGAAGAATTTTCCCGATAGCCTCGCCAAAGCCGAAGGCGAGCGCGTAGTGAGCGATGCCCGCGAAAAAGCCGAGCGCCTGCTGGAAGACGTGGACCGTCTGATGGCCCAGATAAAAAGCCAAAACCTCTGATGAAACACGCCCCACTGATGAAAAATCTAGCCATTGCCGTGCTCCTGCTGGGACTGGGCGTAGCCAGCTGTACCCAAAAAGATAACCAGCAGCAGGCTCAGGAGCTGAACGACAAAATGCCCGTTTTTGCCGTGCTGGACAGCGTGGCCTACGACTTCGGGACGGTCCAGGAAGGGGCCACGGTAGAGCACAGCTTTGCCTTTCGGAACGACGGACAGTTTCCGCTTATCATCAATAACGTGACGGCCTCCTGCGGCTGTACCGTACCGGAATGGCCCCGCGAGCCCATTGCGCCCGGCGGCGAATCGACGATCCTGGTGCGGTTTAACAGCAAAGGCAAGCCTGGTCCGCAGGTTAAGACGGTGACGGTGTACGCCAACACCTTGCCCGCCACCTCGGAGCTGCGCATTCAGGGAATCGTAGAAGCGGCTCCTGACTCTACCCAAATTTAACCTTGGCAAGGTACCTGGCTCCAAAGTACCCGGAACCTACTACCTTCATTATTTCAATTTTTTACTATTAAGTTATGCACTATTCTATTTTAGCCCAGGCTCAGCCCGGTGGCTCGCAAGCCATGATTTACCAGGTCGTCATGTGGGTAGGTATCATTGGGGTATTTTATTTCTTCATGATTCGTCCCCAACAAAAAAAGCAAAAGGACCAGAAGCAAATGCTGAATAACCTCAAAAAGGGAGATCAGGTTGTGACCATCGGGGGGATGCACGGAAAAGTATTTGCCGTGGACGAAACGACCATCACCCTGGAGCTGGATAAAGGCGTGAAGCTTACGTTTGATAAATCGGCGGTTTCGCGCGCCGTGGTGGCCTAAATTTTCGTTTTGTGAGTAGTCAACCTACCCGTAAGAGTAGACTAAAAACCTACGTGGTATGCCTGCTGGCTGCCGCGTTTTTTTGGTTGATGAACGCCCTCAACAAGGACAACTACTCCATGAGGCTGGACTACCCGGTCCGCTTCGATTACAACGATTCCATCTACGTACCGGTGCAGCCCCTGCCCCAGACGGTTTCGGTGAATGTCTCCGGCGAAGGCTGGAAGCTACTGCGGAAGTCGTGGCTGAGCAGGAACGCCGCACCGGTGGAGTACCGGGTGAACAACCCGCTGCGCGCCACGGTGATCAATTCCATTTCGCTGACGGACCAAATCGCGGAGCATTTTCCCGATTTGCGGGTCAACTACGTCGTGGCCGATACCTTCGAGCTGGGTTTTGAGCGCAAGGTATCCCGCATCATTCCCCTGCGGGTAGATAGCCTGGGTATCGACATGCGCGACGGCTACGTGGTGTCGAGCTTCATCAACGTCTCTCCTTCGCTGATTTCCGTGGAAGGCCCCGCCTCGTTGGTAAATAGCTACCCAAGTACCCTTTACATCCGGATTCCTACCCGTCGAATCCAGAATAACTACGACGAAAGCCTGCGTATACCCATCCAGCCGCATCCCTTGGTGCAGCTGAGCCACTCCGACGTGTACGTAAGCTTTGAGGTGGCTCAGGTACTTCGCCCCATTCCCGCCGAAGCGCCGCCGCTATGAAGTCAGCACGTCCTCTACAGGTAGGTATCACGGGAGGAATTGGTTCCGGAAAAAGCCTAGTGTGCAGGCTGTTTGCCTGCCTGGAAGTACCCGTCTACGAAGCCGACGAACGGGCTAAGTGGCTCACCGAACACGATCCCCCGCTGCGCGAAGCCATAAGTACCCTGCTGGGCGCCGAAGCCTACACCGCCGAGGGACGCTACCACCGCCCCTACGTAGCCGCGCGGGTTTTTGGCAACGCCGAACTACTAAAAAGCTTGAACGCCCTGATTCATCCCAGGGTACATGCCGACTACGCCGCCTGGGTGGCGCGCCAGGCCGAAGTACCCTACGTAGTGAAGGAAGCGGCTCTGATGAACAAGGCCGGCCACCACAATACCCTCGACTTCGTGGTGGTGGTGCAGGCTCCCGCCGAGCTGCGTCTGCAGCGCATCCGGCAGCGGGACCCTCACCGCGACGACGCCCAGATCCGGGCCATCATGGCGCAGCAACTACCCGACGCCGAACGGCTGGCCCTGGCCGATTTCGTCCTGACCAACGACGATTCCCTTCCCCTTATCCCGCAGGTACTTCGCTTGCATGAGTACTTTTTGAAAACCGTCTGACGAATGTAAGGTACCTTGAAAGGGGTACTTTCAAGGCTAGCGATACGGCTATTTTGCAACTGCTGGCTTTTCGTGCGACTCCCAGCGGAACCGAAGAGATACCGCGTGGAGGCCGCACTTTTTCTATAAACGGGCGACCGCCCCGCGGTCGGTACCTAGGGGATCGCAAGCAAAAGTACCCCATGCCCTCTGCCCCATGCCCAAACCACGCCTGGTGGTAGATAAGCTAAAAATCCACGTCCAGCCCCAAAGCTTGCTGCAATTCGCGCAGGTGAGGATTTTTTTCGGCCATGTAGTTAAATTTTTCCGAGGGCGTGTAGGGCATACGCTTCACTTCCTGCGGGGCCACCCGCTCTTCGAGGCGCAGGCCCGGCTCGTTGAACCGCTTCCGCAGAAAGCCTAGCAAAGTACCTTTTAATGCCTGCAGGGTTTCTTTTTGCAGGTCGTTGTCGAGCGCCAGGCGGATCAAAGTACCTTCCAGCTCAATCTCACGGTTGAGGGTCACCTCTTCGGTGGTGGAGTCGCGGAGGCGCTTGCATTCGGCGGCAAATTCCTGCCAGGCTTCCGTCAGGTTGTGCAGGGTAAGCGGTAGCGCCGGTCGGTCGGGTAGGGTAGGTACAATAGCCGAGGCTTCCTCGGTGGGGGCGGTAGGTACCTGGGCGGCCACGGGAGCGGTGAGGTGCACGGTGCTGCGCAGGCGGCTTTGCGCCGTACCGGCTACCACCGGCGGGGGCGGAGTGGGCGCGGCGGTAGCCACCGGAGAGGGGGTAGGCGCTGGTACCCCGTTGGGTTTTTCGTAGGCCGGGGCGGCGGGCTCGGTACTGGCCGTTAGGGGCGGGCTGGTATCAACTTTTTTTTTTGCCGTTTCGTCAACGGCCGCTAGTTCTCCCAGGTTGAGTATGTGGGGTAGGTTGGCGAGCTTCATCAGGCACAGCTCCACGTGCAGGCGCTGATTTTTGGCCGCCTTGTAGTGGATGTCGCACTGGCTGCCCACGCTCAGGGCCGAGAGCAGGAAGCTCATCTCCGCCCGGGCCGACTGCGCCAGGTACTTTTGCCGGGCCGACTCCGATACCTGTAGCAGCGTCACCGTAGCCGGGTCTTTACACACCAGCAGGTTGCGGAAGTGCTCCAGCAGGCCCACCACGAATAGGTGCCCGTCGAATCCCTTGCGCAGGATCTCGTCAAACAGGATCAGCGACTGCGCCACGCTGCCGTTGAGCAGGGCGTCGGTTATTTTAAAGTAGTAGTCGTAGTCGAGGATGTGCAGGTTTTCGAGCACGGCCTGGTAGCTCAGGAAATTATCCTGCGAGAAGGTTACGTTCAGGTCAAACATGGAGAGCGCGTCGCGCAGTCCGCCGTCGGCTTTCTGACCAATGAGCTCCAGCGCTTCGCGCTCGGCTTTAATATTTTCCTTGTCGGCAATACGCGCCAGGTGGTCGGCGATGTCGACGGATTGAATGCGGTTAAAATCAAAAATCTGGCAACGCGACAGGATCGTGGGCAGAATTTTGTGCTTCTCGGTGGTAGCCAGGATAAAAATGGCGTAGCTGGGCGGCTCTTCGAGCGTTTTCAGGAAGGCATTGAAAGCCGCCTGCGACAGCATGTGTACCTCGTCGATGATGTAGATTTTGTACTTACCCGTTTGGGGTGGGTACCTTACCTGGTCGATGAGGTTACGGATGTCCTCCACGGAGTTGTTGGAGGCGGCGTCGAGCTCGTGGATGTTGAAGGAAGCGTTGTTCTGAAAACTCACGCACGACTCGCACTGGCCGCAGGGCTCCACGTCGTCGCTGAGGTTTTGGCAGTTGATCGTTTTGGCCAGAATACGCGCGCAGGTCGTTTTACCAACCCCCCGCGGACCGCAAAACAGAAACGCCTGTGCGAGGTGATTGGTCCGAATGGCGTTTTTGAGGGTAGTAGTAATGTGCGACTGCCCCACCACCGAGTCGAAGGTGATAGGACGGTACTTCCGGGCCGATACAACAAAATGATCCATGCGTGCAAGTTAGCGCCGCGCGGCGGGATTTCAAAGCTACTTTTTTTCCACCAGCGGGTAAACCCGCACGTAGTCGATCTCCATTTTTTGGGGGAAAACGCTGTCGTCCACGCCCTTCTGTCCGCCCCAGTTGCCGCCCACGGCGATGTTGAGCAGCAGATGAAAAGGTTTGTCAAAGGGCCACTCCGCCCAGCCGTAACCCGCGGCTTTGGGAAAGGTAAAGTACGGCTGGCCGTCCAGCAGGATCCGTACTTCCTGGGGCGTCCACTCGCAGCCGTACACGTGGAAGTCGGCCGAGGCGAGGGGTACCATCACACTATTCCCTTTGTTGGTTTTGATGGAATGGTTGAACGCCTTGGTGTGTACATTGCCGTGTACCCGATCCTGATCAAACCCCACGTGCTCCATGATGTCGATCTCGCCGTTGTCGGGCCAGAAACGCTCCCCGTAGGTACTTTGGCTGGCCAGCGTCCAGATGGCCGGCCAGGTACCCCGGCCGGTGGGTAGTTTGGCTTTAATCTCCAATTTGCCGTACGTAAAGTCGCCCTTGCCTTTGCTTACGAGCCGCGCCGAGCTGTACGCACGGTTACCTGAGGGCTCCTTGCGGGCTTCGATGACGAGCATTCCGTTCTCAACGCGGGCATTTTCCAACTTATCGGTGTAGTTTTGTAACTCGTTATTGCCCCAGCCACCGCCACCCACATCATACCCCCACTTTTGCGGATCGGGCTTGCCCGTGTAGTCGAACTCATCCTGCCAGCTGGGTTTATCGCCAAAAGCGTATTCGGTGGCCCGAGGTACCTGGTCTTTTTCCCGGCAGGCCACGAAGACGATCAGCGCGGCCAGGGTACTTAGTAGTACGAATTGTTTCATTTCGGTTTGGTAGTTTGTAGCTAGAAGCACAATTTATGTTAAATATAATGAAGTCATTTCAATTCCGTACCGAGGTAGCCCCAAAACCCTCGGACTGGAAAATCAACCATCACACCGAAATCCTGACGCTGGGCTCGTGCTTTGCGGAGGTGTTGGGCAGCCAGCTGGAGGCGTATAAATTCAGGGTACTTTCCAATCCCTTCGGGACGGTTTTTAATCCCTACTCAATGGCCAACCTACTCACGATGGTGGTCGAAAACCGCGCCCCGAATCCGCACTTGTACCTAGCTACCCCCGACGGCATTTGCCTGCATCACGACTTCCACTCCTCACTCTGGGCACCCAGCCGGGAGGCGTTGCAGCAGCTATTGACCCAACGGCTGGAGGCGGTGCGGGCGCAGTTGGCGCGGGCGCAGGTACTGGTACTTACCTTTGGTACGGCCCACGCCTACCGCCACAAAGGTACCTTGGCGGTGGTGTCCAATTGCCACAAAGTACCCCAGCCGCAGTTTATCAAAGAGCTGCTGAGCGTGGAGCAGATCGTCCGGATGTGGGAGAAGCTCATCCGCGCCCTGCGCCTCGACCTGAAAATCGTGCTGACGGTGAGTCCCGTCCGGCACACGCGCGATACGATTCCGCTCAACCAGGTGAGCAAGTCGATCTTGCGGGTAGCCTGCCACGCCTTGTCGCAGACGTTTCCCAACGTCACGTACTTTCCGAGCTACGAAATCATGGTGGATGAGCTGCGCGACTACCGCTACTACGAGCCGGACATGATTCACCCCACGCCCCTGGCCGAAGCCTACATCTTTCGTACCTTTGCCCAAACCTACCTGGACGAGGCCAGCCAGCGCTGGCTGGAAGAGTGGGACGCGATCCAAAAGATGCGGCAGCACCGGCCCCAGCATGGCTTCACGGAAAGCTACCGGAGCCTGCTGCTTCAGCTTCGGCAGCGCCTGCACCAACTTCCGGCTACGGTGGAGGTGCAAGCCGAGCTCGGGGAAGTAAATCAGCAACTGGCGAACTTTCCGGTCCGGTCGTAAACTGATTCGTGCGCAAGGGTGTTAGTATTTCAATAACCAGTTCCTTATTTGAAGAAAGTACCTCTCAAGGTACCCTAACCAATAATGATCAGGCTTTAACGACCCCCCATCTATTTTTTTGATTCACAACCAACTCATGGGAGAATTTACACTGAATAAAGAAAAAGTACTTAAAGCCCTCAGCACCGTTCAGGAGCCGGATCTGAAGAAAGACCTGGTGACGCTGGGGATGATTCAGGATATTGAAATTGGGGTAGGGCAGCTAAGTTTTACGGTGGTATTGACCACCCCGGCTTGTCCGCTCAAGGAGCTGATTCGGAGGAGCTGCGAAGAAGCGATTCATACGCTCATAAGCCCCGAAGTAGAAGTAAAAGTAAACCTTACGGCCAACGTGACGTCCATCCGGCAGGGGGCGTCGCTGATTCCGGGCGTCAAGAATGTCATCGCCATTTCGTCGGGCAAAGGCGGCGTGGGAAAATCGACCGTAACGGCCAACCTGGCCATGGCGCTGCACCGCTCGGGCGCGAGCGTGGGCATCATCGACGCCGACATTTCGGGTCCGTCGATGCCTGTCATGTTTGGGGCCGAAAACATGCAGCCTACCATTACCGTCCGCGACGGCAAAAACTTCATCAACCCCATCCGGCAGTACGGCATCAAGATGATCTCCATCGGTTTCCTGACCCCGCCCGACAGCGCCGTGGTGTGGCGCGGGCCGATGGCGAGCCAGGCGCTACGGCAGTTTTTTGGCGACACCGACTGGGGCGAGCTCGACTACCTGCTCATTGACCTACCGCCCGGTACCTCTGATATTCACCTCACGCTGGTGCAAACCGTACCCGTGACGGGTGCCGTGATTGTCACGACTCCGCAAAAGGTAGCCCTGGCCGACGCCCAAAAGGGGCTGGCGATGTTTCGGCAGCCGCAAATCAACGTACCCGTGCTGGGTGTGGTGGAAAACATGGCCTACTTTACTCCCGCCGAACTACCCGACCACAAGTACTTTATCTTTGGGCAAGGCGGCGGGCAGTACCTGGCCGACCGCTACGAAGTACCCATGCTGGGGCAAATTCCGCTGGTGCAGGGAATCCGCGAGGCGGGCGACGAAGGCCGCCCCGCCGTGATGAACCAGGACCCGCTCGTAACCCAGGCCTTCCAGAGTGTGGCCCAGGCGCTGGCCCAGCAAGTAGCCATTCGGAACGCTTCGGCCGATAAAACCAAGGTGGTGGAGCTGCGCGTCTGAGGCGGATAAAGGAGCAATCATTTGATATTTTGAACGAAATTTTGCATTTTAGCGCATATTATTACGAACAATGGACGCAAACCAAAGAGAAAAGACCGAGGTACTCATCGAGCAAGCCCTTGAATCGGTGAGGCCCTACTTAAAAGCGGACGGCGGAGATGTGAAGTTGGTAGAGCTGACCGACGAGCTGGTGGTACGGCTGGAGCTGATGGGCTCCTGCCAAAGCTGTCCCATGAACGTCATGACCTTCCGGGCGGGCCTCGAGGACGCCATTCGAAAAGCGGTACCCCACGTGCAGCGCGTCGAGGCCGTGAATGTTGCAGCATTGGCCTAAGAGAAATTTGTACAATACCAGTACGCACCTGGCAACTACCTTTGGATGGTAGTTGTCAGGTGCTTTTTTCATTTTCTAGCCTTATCTTGCATTCCTTCCTAACTACTGATGTATGCGTATCGGAATTTTTTTTGGTGGCCCCTCGCGCGAGCGTGAAATCTCCTACGCGGGTGGCAAAACGGCCTTTGAGCACCTGGACAAATCCCTGTTTCAGCCCGTTCCGGTGTTTGTGGATAGTTTCGGTCGGTTTATTCTTTTGCGCAAAGAATGGATGTACCAGACCAGCATCCGCGATTTTTATCCCGCTCCCGCCAGCCAGCGCGAGGGGTACCTTACCTACGTGGAGTCGCTGCCGCAGCTGGCCCAGGAAGAGGTACCCGCCAGCGTAGGTACTTTGATCACTCCCGACGAGTTCAAGGGGTACTTTGACTTTGCACTGCTGGCCATGCACGGCCCCGACTGCGAAGACGGCGCCATCCAGGGCCTGCTGGAGTGGTACCGCATTCCGTACAGCGGGCCGGGGCTGATGGGCTCGGCCGTGGGGATTGATAAGGTACTTCAAAACGAGATGATTGCCCTGGCCAACGGCCAGCAAAAGCGCATGGCGGTGGTGACGCACCAGCAGTGGCAGAAGGAAGACCGAGGGGTACTTTTTGCCAAACTCAAAGAAACCCTGGACCTACCGCTGGTCGTGAAAGCACCGCATCAGGGCTCTTCCATTGGGGTAGCCATTGTGAAGAATGACGCCTACGACGACTTTGTGGCGGCCATAAACCAGTGCTTTTTTCAGCTGGAGGTACCTACCGAAGCCTGGCACCGGCTCGCCAAAGAAGAAAAGCACCACTGGGCGCAGCGCGTGACAAACCTTGACGAGGGCATCGGCTTTCCGGTGGTAGCCGGAGGTACTACGCTCTACCACCCGCAGGAGCTCGTCACGTACCTCGACGCGCAGCAGCAAGGTACCTCGCTGATCGCCAGTAGCAACGCCGAAGATCAGGTACTTCTGGAAGAGTTTGTCAACGGCCAGGAGTTCTCCTGCGGCTGTATCCAGTTTGACGACGGCACGCCCCTGGCCCTGCCGCCGACGGAGGTCGTGAAGATAGTGGAGGTATTTGATTTCAACGCCAAGTACCGGCCCGGCACTACCCGCAAGCGCATTCCGGTAGGTACTTCGCTGGAAAACAACCGGAACATCCAGCGGCATATCGCCACGGTGTTTCAGCGGCTGGGCATGAATGTCTGCGCCCGCATCGACGGTTTCCTGACGGCCGACGACACCGTGCTGCTGCACGACCCGAACACGATCCCGGGCATGTCGCCCAGCTCGTTGATTTTTAAGCAAATGGCCGAGATTGGCCTGAGCGTCACGCACGCGATCACGTACTTCATCCGGCAGTCGATCCGGGAGCGGATTCGCACCGGCAAAGGTACCTGGGAGCTGCGGAGCTTATTGGAAAAGCTGGACCAGAACATCACCGCCGCCCACCAGCAGGATTGGCCCAAAGTGGGAATTGTGTTTTCGGCCACGGACGAGCAGTACGCCCAGGCGCGGGCGGCGTACAGCCAGCTGAACGCCGAAGGAAAAGCGCGGCCGGTGGTGGTGCTGAAGCAGGGCGAAGAAAACTACTTTATTCTACCAAACCAGCTCATGTTTAAAGAATCGGTAGATGAGGTACTGGCCCAATTGCAAACCCAGCGGGATGCTTTGATCGAAGAAACCGTGCAGAAGGCCGCTCCCATCACGACCTTTTACGCCGGTGCGGTGCAGGCGGAAGTAGCCTGGGTAGCGGATTTGAGTAGTATCGATCGGGTAGAAAATTGGATAGTTCTAAGTCCGGCAAACGTTTGATAAAAAAGGAGGTTATAACTAGCAGGAAAGAATTTTTAGAAGTACCTGTGCCCCTTACGCTTGCCGAACGAAATAGGTATATTTGTTTGAAGCCACCCACGGCTTCTCTTTCCGTAAAGTACCCACACCTGGTCGTTAAAAGTAGTAGTAACGAATTTCCTCTAATCTGATAAAAGAATGGCTAACGGCGCAGAGAAGGTACGTCTCACTTTACAGAAAGAAAACAAAGGCTGGAAAAAATGGGGGCCTTATCTTTCTGAACGTCAATGGGGTACCGTACGAGAAGACTACAGTAACAACGGCGACGCCTGGAACTACATCACGCACGAAATGGCCCGCTCCAAAGCCTACCGCTGGGGCGAAGAAGGCATCGGCGGTTTCTCGGACAACAAGCAGCACATCTGCATGGCGTTCTCTTTTTGGAATCACCGGGATAAGTTCTTGAAGGAAAGGCTTTTTGGCCTGACCAACCGGGAGTCCAACCACGGGGAGGACGTCAAGGAAATGTACTACTACCTCGACAGTACGCCCACGCACTCGTACATGCGGATGCTGTATAAGTACCCCCAGCAGGCTTTTCCCTACGAAAAAATCCGGCAGGAAAGTGCGCGTCGCGGCAAGGACGACCCGGAGTACGAGATCATGGATACGGGTACCTTCGCGGCGGACGAGTACTTTGACATCGACATCGAATACGCCAAGGCGGACCAGGAAGACGTGCTGATGCGCGTGACCGTGCACAACCGCGGCCCCGAGGATGCACCCATTACCATTCTGCCAACGATCTGGTTCCGCAATACCTGGTCGTGGGGGTACGAGGCCTTCAACTACAAACCCATGATGAACGGCATTGCCAACCGGCTCATCGAAGTGACGCACCGCAAGCACGGGAAATTCAACCTGTACCTCGATAACGCGGATGAGCTGCTCTTCTGCGAAAACGAGACCAATTTTAAGCGCCTCTACGGTACGCCCAATGCCACCGCCTACCCCAAAGACGGCATAAACGACTACGTAGTCGGCGGGTGCAGTACCTCCACCATCAACCCCAACCACATAGGTACCAAGGCGGCGGGGCTTTTTACCCGTACGGTGAAGGCCGGCGAAAGTATTTCGATTCGGTTGCGGCTGGTGAACCACACCATCTCGGAGCCCTTCGGGGGCTTTGACGATATGTTTGCCAAGCGTATTCGCGAGGCCAATGAGTTTTATGATGAGCTTCAGAAAGACGTCAAAGAGCCCGACCTCTGTTCCATCCAGCGGCAAGCCTACGCCGGCATGCTCTGGAACAAACAGTTTTACTACTACAACGTGTACGAATGGCTGAAAGGGGACCCTTCGCAGCCCGAGCCCGCTTACGGGCGCAAATGGGGACGCAACTCGGGCTGGCGGCACCTGTACTCGGCGAACCTGATTTCGATGCCCGATAAGTGGGAGTATCCCTGGTTTGCGGCCTGGGATCTGGCCTTTCACTGCATTCCGCTGGCGCGGGTCGATGCGGATTTTGCCAAGCGCCAGCTCGAAATCCTGCTGCGTGAATACTACATGCATCCCAATGGCCAGATACCCGCCTACGAGTGGAATTTCTCCGACGTAAACCCGCCCGTGCACGCCTGGGCTACCTGGAAGGTGTACGAAATAGACCGCGAGCAGAACGAAGGCGTGGGGGATGTGGAGTTTCTGGAAAAGATATTTCACAAGCTACTCCTGAATTTTACGTGGTGGGTCAACCAAAAGGATGATACCGGCAACAACATCTTTAGCGGGGGCTTCCTGGGCCTGGATAACATCGGCGTCTTCGACCGCTCCACGCCCATGCCTTTTGGGGGAAAGCTCGAGCAGGCCGACGCCACCGGCTGGATGGCCATGTATACCCTGAACATGCTCCGCATCTCCGTCGAAATTTCGCTCAAAAAACCCGTCTATCAGGACATGGCTTCCAAGTTTTTCGAGCACTTCCTGCACATTGCCGGAGCCATGGAAGCCATCGGTGGCAACGCCTCCTCCATCAGCCTGTGGGACGAAGACGACCAGTTTTACCACGATGTCATTCACATTCCGAACGGGCAAAGTATCCTGCTCAAGGTACGTTCCATCGTGGGGCTGATCCCGCTGTTTGCGGTAGAAATCCTGGACCCGCAAATGGTGGATAAACTACCTATTTTTAAGCGTCGGGTGGAATGGGTACTGGCCAACCGCCCCGACCTGGCCCGGTTGATTTCGCGCTGGTTTGAGTCGGGTAAGGGTGAAAACCGGCTGCTGTCGATCCTGCGCGGGCACCGGATGAAAATGATCCTGAAGCGGATGCTCGACGAGCAGGAGTTCCTCTCGGACTACGGCGTAAGGGCGCTTTCCAAGTACCATCAGGACAACCCCTACAAATTTTATATCAACGGCGAGGTACTTCAGGTAGACTACACGCCCGCCGAAGCCCTGACCGACATCATGGGAGGGAACTCCAACTGGCGCGGGCCGATCTGGTTTCCGCTCAACTACCTCATTTTTGACTCGCTGATGAAGTTTTATACCTACTATGGCGATGAGTTTGAGGTAGAGTACCCCACCAATTCCGGCAACCTCACCACCATCCACCAGGCGGCGATGGGCATAGCCGAGCGGTTGATCAATATCTTCCGGCGCGATGAACAAGAGCGGCGAGCGGTGTATGGGGAGGATGAAAAGCTCCAGACCGACCCCCACTTCCGCGACCATATTCTTTTCTACGAGTACTTCCACGGCGACAACGGCCGGGGCTGCGGGGCCAACCACCAAACCGGCTGGACGGGCCTGGTAGCGGAGCTGATCCTGAAAACCGCCCAGGCGCGGGCCGTTCCCGAAAAACAGCTGATGATGGAAAAAGAATAAAACGGGAAAAACGCGCAGTTTTTTTACATTTGCCGGTATTCATTTTAACGTAAGCTAAACCTGCAAGTAAACTAGATTATGGCCGCACAACTAGAACCTACTGTACAAGATAAAGTCAATACCTGGCTGGAGGGTAATTACGATGCCGACACCAAAGCGGCCATCCAGAGCCTGCTGGACGAAGGAAGTACCACCGAGCTTACCGACGCTTTCTACAAAGACCTGGAGTTTGGGACGGGCGGGCTCCGCGGCCTGATTGGCATTGGCTCCAACCGCATGAATCGCTATACCGTAGGGACCGCCACGCAGGGATTGGCCAACTACCTCAATAAAGCGTTTCCTAACCAGGAAATCAAGGTAGCTATTGCGCACGACAGCCGCATCAAGTCCGATGAGTTTGCTCGCACGATCGCCCATATTTTCTCGGCCAACGGCATTACAGTATACCTCTTTGACGCGCTACGCCCTACGCCGGAGCTCTCGTTTGCCATTCGGCTGCTGGGCTGCCACAGTGGAGTAGTGGTCACGGCCTCCCACAATCCTAAGGAGTACAACGGCTACAAAGCCTACTGGGTGGATGGCTCGCAGGTAGTGGCCCCGCACGACAAGAATATCATTGACGAAGTAAACGCCATTACGTCCATAGACGACGTCCGCTTTGAGGGCGACGCCTCGCGCATCCATCCCATCGGGGAGGAGGTAGACGACAAGTACCTCAATCACATTTTGACACTATCTATTTCCAAAGAGGCCATTGCGCGGCAGAAGGATCTGAAAATTGTCTTTACGCCCATCCACGGTACCGGCGTGAAGCTGGTACCTTCGTTGCTGGACCGTATGGGCTTCCAAAACGTAACCGTCATTGAAGAGCAAGCTGAGCCCCAAGGCAACGGGCAGTTCCCGACGGTGGTATACCCCAATCCGGAAGAAAGCGAAGCCATGGCCATGGCTATGGCAAAGGCCAAAGAAATTGACGCCGACCTGGTGATGGGGACCGATCCCGACGCCGACCGCGTGGGCATTGCCGCCAAAAATCACCACGGGGAGATCCAGCTTCTGAACGGCAATCAAACCGCGAGCCTGTTGATCTACTACCTGCTCAACGCCTGGAAGGAAGCCGGGAAGCTGACGGGTCGGCAGTTTGTGTGCAAAACCATCGTCACCACCGACCTCATCGACAACATGGCCGATGCCTTCGACGTGCGGTGCTACAATACCCTGACGGGCTTTAAGTACATTGCCCAGGTGATCCGGGAGAAGGAAGGGCTGGAGGAGTTCATCGGTGGAGGTGAAGAAAGCTACGGGTACCTGATCGGCGACGCCGTGCGCGACAAAGACGCCATTGCTTCCTGCGGACTCATCGCGGAGCTGACGGCCTACGCCAAGGACAAAGGCCTGAGCCTGTTTGATATGCTCATGGAGGTGTACAAGCAGTTTGGTTTCTACTACGAAGGACTGATTTCCCTCACCAAGAAAGGCAAGACCGGCGCGGAGGAGATCCAGCAAATGATGGCCGATTTCCGGGCCAATCCCCCCAAAACCCTGGCGGGCTCGGAGGTGATCCGGATGGACGACTACAAAAATTTGACCAATACCGATCTGCGAAACGGTACGGTATTCAACATCCCAGCCGGAAAAATGGGGATCGAAGAATCCAACGTGCTGCAATTCTTCACCGCCGACGGCACCAAGTTTACCTGCCGCCCGTCGGGTACCGAGCCCAAAATCAAATTCTACGTGGGCGTACGCGCCGAGCTAACACGCAACGAAGATTTTGACGAAGTCTACGCCAGCCTGAAGGACAAAGTAAAAGCCATCGGCGAAGAGCTGGGCCTGAAATAGAAGTACCTTTTATAAAGGTTAACGCCCCGGAATGCAGATTCCGGGGCGTTGGCGTTTAAGGTGGAGCCGTGCAAAGTGTGGCTTCAATAACCAAGCTGTAAGGTGTTGTTTTCTAAGTAAACCAGCTGCGAATCCTCCTCAATATGAAGGGTTTTGGCGTAGTTTTCGGGGGTAGTGAGCGTCACAATGTGTCCGGGCCGTAGTACTACCTCGTCACAAAGCGTCGGTACGCGACCGCACGACCAGGTACTTGTACTATTCCAATCGCCGGAGGCCAGGCTTTCGCAGGTACCCCGGCTCACCACGATGTCGTCCAGGCGCAACTGAGCCCGGTTGCTGGAGCCGGGCGTACGTAGGTAGTAGCGCCAAAGGAGCTGTACGTAGGGTTGATTTAGGGCGTTAGCCGGTAGGGCCGTGGGGCCAAAGCGCTGACTATGGCCAGCGGTAGGATTTCGCACGTACTCCACGACCTGCCCCTGCTCGTCGAGCAAATCCAGGAAAGGCCCGCTGTCTCCGACCCGGTACTGAAGCCGGATGGCGTACTCCCGGTTATTGGGAAGTACCGTCCCGCCGGTCCAGCTCACGTAGGCTGCGTTTTGCCCAAGGGTATTGAGGCCCAGCAAGGCACCGCCCATTCTACCCATGGGGTACCCATCGTTAAAATTTGACGGCGTATCACTGGTGGTATTGATGAAAGCTATCCCATCTTCCCCCAGGCCGTTAATTCTACTGCGGGTTTCAAAATTATAAACGCCACTGGTAAAGCCTTCTATTTCGGCGGTCAGGGGAGGGTCTGGCTGATTCATGTAGACGAAAGCCATGTGCGTGGGAAATACACCCGCGGTAGTATCGGCGGGCCAGCCACTGAATTCGTAGGCACAATCCGAAAAAGTGTAGGGTGCGGGAATGGGCGAGAAATTGGGATCTACTTCAAAAACGGCCTGTAACGTACGGCTGGCGGCTAGCGTAACGGAGTATACCGTATCCGTAGACACCGTATTAGCCCCTTCCTGCCAGCGCGCAAACCGGTAACCCTGGACCGCCCGGGCACGTAACACGACGGGTACCTGCTGAAAGTACACGCCCGTCCAGGGGTAGGGGGTAGCGCTTACGCCGGGGGTCGTGGGGAGAAGATCAATGGTATTTACCCGTACGTGACCGTGGGCGGCGTTAGAAATCTGGATGGTCAGGTTTCGATCCGAAGAAAGCCCAAATTTGGCCCGGAGGTGGTTACGCATGTGGGCGGGACGCTGCTGCGAAAAAGTGAACATCTCAGTAAGTTCGTTATTCCAGTCGGTCAGGGAAGGGTTATTGTTCCACCGGGCCACGTGTTCGTTCATCTCCGGCTGGAAAGCCTGCTGGTAGGTAGTGAGTAGGGCCGAGGTGTGGCTGGCCTGAAAAATGGTATTGAGCAGGTCGGCAAAGCGCGTGATGAAGCTATTTCTGAACGTCTCGTTCGCTAATAAACGCCTCAAAAGCAGCGTTGACCAGGGAGGAGGGAGCGTCTCGTTGGAGGCCGTGGCGTACTCCAGCGTATTGTAACTGGCTTTATTAAATATTCCGAAACCGAAGGAGTAGTCCACGTCATACATCATCCAGCGCCAGCGCCCATCGTGGCCGTAGGGAGCATTGGGAAGATACCCGGTTGTTTGTTTTCGCCAGTACCGAATGTTATTAAAAGGCCAGTCGCTATTGCCCGAAAAGATCTCCGCTACGGTATAGTCCACAAAATTATCAGTATCCATGAGCGTTTGGACGTGGGCGTAGTTGCCGGCATTGAGCGGGTTGTTGGCATTCACGTAGTTGATCAGTTCGGTGTACTTGGCGCTACTCCCTTCTTCTACTTCCCGATCCAAAACCAGCATATCGACACTGTCGCGGCTCACGCCGTATACCCTTTCGAGGTAAAACCGGTCGTGCCGATCGCGGATGTTATGGATGCCCCAGTACTCTCCGTTCAGGAATACAATGCTGGGGCGATTGTCCTGAATGTCAAATCTCAGGGACCGAACTAAATCCTGAGCAAAGGCGTCCCGAAAAAGCGCTTTGGCCCAGTCGGTACCGCCGTCGCGCAGAATAAGCCGTTTGTAGGACGTATAAGGAAGACGGGGGAAAATGGGGTAGGCCAATTCGTTGTCGCCAAAATCACTATCGGCGTACAGCCGGATGGATTTGCGCGGATTGGTGCGGCTGAAACCCCCGTGGATCTGAAAACCCATATCCTGCCGATGCGCCCGGGCGCTGGTGGGCTCGGAGGTAGGTTCAAAAAACTCAAAGTGCATGGGGTACCTGTAGTCGCTTTCGCGCCAGTAGTTTCCGCCCGACTGCTTCCCGACGGATTCGTTGGGAAACGCATTGCGCCAATCTACGAAGTCTTTACCCGCGGTATAGATACCGGTATTGTAATCAAAAAGTTTTTTTTCGGAGGTAGAGAGGCTAATAACCGGCAGGCTGTAGCGCGGCCTGCCCGCAGGATTAATGAAATACGTATTGGTTATGATAGCACTGGGCAAGGTACCCTCCTGGTACGCAATGGCCCTCACCACGGTAGCTTTATTGATCAGAGCGGAAGGGAAATAGTAGGGCGTATAGTCAAAGGTAGATGACTTCACCGATACCTTGTTGGGCTGATTGGCGCGGTTGGTGAGGGTAATGGGATTAGTATAAGCGTAGGTCTGGAGGGTCTCGAGTAAGTTGGGGCCTACGCCTTGGCCGGGGTCGCGGGGGTACTGATTTTTATAAATAAAGGTAGTACCGGCCAGGTTGGCGGGGTCAGGATCGGAGCCGTCCAGGGTGTACAGGATCGTAGCGCCGGGGGCCGGGGCCTGTAGGCTAAGCGATAAGTCACTCGTATAAAAACCAGCCTGATGCGAAAACGTAGGCGGATCCAGCAAAGCCGTATAGCCCGTCGATGCATTGTTGCTGGCGTTGGGAGTAGCGGGTTTAAAGTAAAACCAATCGGCGGTTCCGTTGGGCTTTCTGCCCCAGGAAACATCCGTGCGCTGAGGACCAAACGAAAGGCTGTCGATGAGGGTAGTGCCGTCGTCGGCGTAAAGAGCCAGGTACTCCCCGTCGGCCGAGAGCCGGAAAGGCAGATGAAGATTCCCCCGGCTTTCCACTCCACTGGCCCAGATTAGCAGAAAGCCCTGAGCAGGAACCACCGTAGAG
Source organism: Rhabdobacter roseus (assembly GCF_014202275.1). Taxonomy (GTDB): domain Bacteria; phylum Bacteroidota; class Bacteroidia; order Cytophagales; family Spirosomataceae; genus Rhabdobacter; species Rhabdobacter roseus. The sequence goes on from NZ_JACHGF010000010.1 coordinate 52,943, forward strand.
GAGGTACCTGGCATAATTCGATGCCTGGTAGGGTTATTTTTGCTGTCAGTAAGGTAGAAATTGGCAATATTAACCGGAGTAGGGCCGGGATTGTAGAGCTCGATCCAATCTTCGTAGCCACCCGTGGCATCGGCCAGCGTACGGCTATTGGTGGCCATTATTTCGTTGATGTAAAGTGCCTGGGAGTAGGTTGCGGCAATAGAAAGGCACAGCGCGCCCAGCAACAGGAAGTAGTTTTTTTTCATAAGGGTGGAATCCAAAAAGTAGTGTTGTGTATAGGATATAATCAAAAATAAAGGAACGGCGGGATATGTATGCTACCATTCGCTAAATAGCACCTAGCGGGTACTCGGGTGTGGTACCTGGCTAAGCAAGAGGTACGTTGGAAAAGCCGCACAGAGGGCAGTTCCATGCGGCTTTCTTGAAAGACAACCGGACCTTTGATTCAAGGTACTTCGGACTGTTTTTTTGGTTATTTAGAACGCCAAAATCACCCGCTCCCGGCTGCTCTGCCAGGCCAGGTCGATCACGCGGGTAGTGCGAAGTACCTCTTCGGGCTTCACGGCCAGCTCTTTGCCCAGTACGATGGCGTCGTAAATATTATCGTAGAAAGGCATGTAGTTGCCCGGCAGGCTTTTATGAATGCCGCTGTAGGCGTCGGTGGAGAGCTTTCCCCAGCGGTCTTCGGGCTCCTCGCCCCAGGGCGAAGCATCGGGCAGTACGTTTTGCCGCAGGGTTTCTTCCTGCACGTCCAGTCCGGTCTTTAGGTAGGAGCCTTTCGTACCGTGCAGAATGTAGCGAAAGCTATTATCATACACCAGCAGGCTCGATTTCACCAGCACGCTTTTGTCGGGGTAGTGGAGCCGGATGGCGAAGAAATCGTCGATCAAACTACCCTCCCGGAGCGTTTTTACCTCGGCCGAAACGGCCGCAGGTGGGCCAAAAAGGACCAGCGCCTGATCCACCAGGTGTGGGCCCAGGTTGTAGAGGTTCCCGCCGCCATCGCCCGACTGCTCCTTCCAGGTGTTGGTTTGGGCCACGGGGCGGTAGCGGTCGTAGCGGCTTTCAAATTCGACAATTTCGCCCATGGTATCGTCCGCCATTAACTTTTGAATGGTCAGGAAGTCGGAGTCCCAGCGGCGGTTTTGGTAGCCCGTGATGATCAGCTTTTTTTGCGCGGCGAGTTCCACCAGTTGGCGGGCTTCGGCTTCGGTATTGGCAAAAGGCTTTTCGATCACCACGTGTTTTCCGTTTTCGAGGGCCTCCTGGGCGTAGGCAAAGTGCGTGTCGTTGGGCGTGCAAATAAACACCACGTCGATGCTTTTGTCACTCAGGAGTTCGTCCACGGAGCGGGCATTTTCGATGGATGGGTCAAAATCCTGCGCTTCGTTTTTAGAACGCTCCACCACTTTTTTGAGACGAAAACGGGGATTGACTGCCAAAAAAGGCGCGTGAAAGTACCGACCCGAGAGGCCAAAGCCAATAAGACCTACGTTGAGAATTTTTGTCGACATAAGGTAAAATTGTAAGGATTATTTGGAAAGGTACTTCGGCCAGCTAGGGCCGAAAGGGAAGCCAAAGGTACTATTTTTGGGAAAGTGAGCCTAGGAAGAGTGCTTGAAGAAGTACCTTATTCAGGATTTTTCTATTTACGGAAGGAAGCAAAAAAAGTGGGCATTGACGATTTTTACGCCCCAAAGTCCAAGCCGTTTTCTAGAAAGGTACTTTACGTAAAGTACCTTTCTGGTAATCCTAAAATGGCCAAAAAGCCATCAAGATGGTATTCCCGGAAGGGGATCGTTTTGGAAATTGTGCTATTATTTAGCAAATAGATAGTAGTATAAAGAGTACCAGTAAGGGTTTTTATTACGATAATGGGTCTATAAGCCATAACCTGCCTAATCCATTTTTGTCGGCGTAGCCAGGCTTGCCTGGCCACGCCGACTCCTCCTTTTTTACGAGGCACTTTAAAGTAGGCTTGTACATAACTAAATCCAGTATTTATTGATTTCTAAATCCCTTGACAAAAATGAATGACGTGATCAAACGCCGTGACTTCCTGAAAGCGGGGGCCGTACTTTCTACCTTTTTTATAGTACCTAGGCACGTCCTGGGTGGGCCGGGGTACCTGGCTCCCAGCGACAAGATCGCGCTGGGCTTCATCGGCTGCGGCCGGCAAAGCGGAGGGCTTCGTAACCGCTTCCTGGACACGGGGGAGGTACAGGCCGTAGCGGCTTCTGACGTATACGGCGTGAAACTAAAAACCTTCGTGGAGGCCGCCAACCAATGGCACGCTACCAAGGCGGGCCAAGGTACCTACAAAGGGATGGATTCTTACGACGACTTCCGCGCCCTGCTCGACCGCAAAGATATCGACGCCGTGGTGATCGCCTCGCCGGACCACTGGCACGCCGCCATGGCCGTGCGGGCCGCGCAGGCCGGGAAAGATATTTACTGCGAAAAACCCCTCTCGCTCACGGTGAAGGAAGGCCGTGCCATGGTGAACGCCACCCGCAAGCACAACCGCGTGTTTCAGACGGGGAGTATGCAGCGCTCCTGGCCGGAGTTTCGGCAGGCCGTGCAGCTGGTGCGTAGCGGGGCCATTGGCGAAGTGAAAAAAGTATACGTGAACGTAGGCGGCGCGCCCAAGGTGTGGGACTTGGCCCCCGAAACCCTACCCGCCGACCTGAACTGGGAACGCTGGATGGGCCCCAACACCCTCGAACGCCCCTACAACAACGAGCTGGCTCCGGCCCTGGATGCAAAGTTTTGGCCTAAGTGGCGCGACTACCGCGAGTTTGGCGGGGGCGGCATGACCGACTGGGGCGCGCACATGTTCGACATCGCGCAGTGGGGGCTGGGCATGGACGACAGCGGGCCGGTGGAAATTATCCATCCGGGAGCGGGCAAAACCAGTGGCCTGGTGTACCGCTACGCCAACGGCGTGGAAATGGTGCACCGCCCAGTAGAGGGCAAGCAGCATTGCCACTTTGTGGGTACCGAGGGCGAAGTATGGGTAGCGCGGGGCGAGCTACGGACCACGCCCGAGTCGCTGAAAGAAAAGTCCTTTTCGGCCGGGGACTACGCCAGGCACCAGGTGTACGTCAGTGAAAATCATTACACCGACTTTCTCAACGCCATCCGTACCCGCAAGCCGCCCATCTGCGACGTCGAAGTGGGACACCGCACGGCATCGGTTTGCAACATTGGCAACATCGCCTACCAACTGGAGCGCTCGCTGCGCTGGAATCCCGGGAAGGAAGAATTCGTGGACGACAAAGAAGCCACGAAGCTGACCGGGCGCTCGCTGCGCAAGGAGTGGCGGGTGTGATTTGTATTCATCCTAAAAGATTGCGGGCTTTCGTGCTAAAAAAGTAATATTTTTGCAGCATGAAAGCCCGTTCTGTTTCGCTTCGTTTTCGTTCGCTGTCCGACCTGGACGCCGTGGCCGCCCAGCTGCTTGAGCTGGGTGCCGAGGTACCGGTCTGGCTGTTTGAAGGCCCGATGGGCGTTGGCAAAACGACCCTCATCCAGAAACTTTGTGCGCAGCTGGGAGTTACCTCTACGGTGCAAAGCCCCACCTTCGCCCTGGTAAATGAGTACAATACCGACCAGGACGCCCCGATTTACCATTTTGATTTTTACCGCCTCCAGCACGAAACCGAAGCGCTGGACATTGGGGTAGAAGAGTACCTGGATTCCGGCTTTTTTTGCTTTATCGAATGGCCCGGACGCATTCGGTCGCTTTGGCCCCTGGCCTATTTTTTGATTAACATTGTTGCAAACGAAGACGGCGAACGCATGTTGAATGCCTCCGTCGTAACCACTTACTAACGACCGACGCGCCTATGGGACAGCCTCAAATATCCGGCTTCGAAGAACTTGCCAAGCAAACGACCCTTTATCCGCAGGAGTCGCTGGTGGCGGTAAAGAAGAATCAACATGCGCTGCATATTGGTTTGCCCCGGGAGGTTTCTTTGCAGGAAAATCGCATCGCCCTCACGCCGGAGGCGGTTAAGCTGCTGGTCCGGAATGGGCACGAAGTGCGGGTGGAGCGCGGAGCCGGTGAAGGAGCCAACTACCCCGACCACGAGTTCAGCGAAGCCGGGGCGCAGATCGTGAGCAGCCCCAAGGAAGTATACCAGGCCGACCTCATCCTGAAAGTAGAGCCGCTGATCGACGAAGAGTTTGGCTTCATCCGGCAGGGTACTACCCTGATCTCGGCGCTGAATCTGCCCTCGCTCGAGAAGGGGTACTTCGACCGGCTCAACCAGGCCAAGATCACGGGCATTGGTTACGAGCTCATTGAGGACCAGGTGGGCGGGCTGCCCATTGTGCGGGCTATGAGCGAAATCGCCGGTAGTACGGTACTGCTCATTGCGGCCGAATACCTCTCCAATCCCAACGGCGGGCGCGGGATCATCCTGGGGGGCATTACGGGGGTACCTCCTACCAAAATCGTGATCCTGGGGGCCGGTACCGTGGCCGAGTACGCCACGCGGGCTGCCATTGGCGTAGGGGCGGACATCAAGGTATTCGACAAGCACATTTACCGCCTTCAGCGCCTGAAGTACGCCATTGGCCAAAACCTCTACACCTCCATCATTGATTCGGATACGCTGACGGAGGCCATCAGCCGGGCCGACGTGATCATCGGGGCCATGCGGGCCGAAGACGGGCAAAGCCCCCTGGTGGTGACCGAGGAAATGGTGGCGCTCATGAAGCCCGGTACCGTTATTATCGACGTCAGCATCGACCAGGGCGGCTGCTTCGAAAGCTCCCGCATGACTACCCACAAAGATCCGGTTTTTCGGTACAACGAAGTGATTCACTACTGCGTACCCAATATTCCTTCCCGCGTAGCCCATACCGCCAGTGCCGCCCTGAGCAATATTTTTCTGCCTTTCCTGCTTCAAACGGGTACCATTGGCGGCATCGAAGAAATGATTTACGCCAATCGGTGGTTTATGAAAGGGGTGTATTGCCACAAAGGTACCCTCACCAACCACCACATTGCCCGTAAGTTCAGCATGCGCTACAAAGACCTGACGCTGCTGCTGGCTGCCCGCATGTAAAAGGCCGGCCTCCTGCGGGATCGATTTTTACCGAAGCCTTACTGACCATTTAGCCTATACGTACCATGATAAACCACAGCAATGAGAATGTCCTGATGGACGACGCCAACTCGCCCGACGTGAACCGAAAGCTGCTGGGTATGGTGTCTACCGACTTTGTGAAAGTAGCCGATCAGCTGAAAGAAGCGTCTTACCAGATCCGTAAGCGGGGCTTTTCGGACCATCCGATCTTCGCCGTGACCCGCGAGGCCGCAGAGATTGGTATTTTACTCTTTGCCCCCGAAGACCTCACCAACCGCTGGATGTACCGGGCGTCCTTTTTGCAGGAGTTCGTGGACCGCAGGCTCATTGGTCCGGAGTCGGTGGAGCTATTCAAAGAAAATTACAAAAATCCCGACGAGTTCTGCTGTCTTTTTGTTATCCATGGCGACTTCGCCGGTTTCGTCTTTATGCCTTTTCCCGAAGACTAGCCCGCGCCCTTCGGCAGTCCGCGCTGAGCCGGGCTGAGGGAGGGGTCAAAGCCCTCCAAGTACCTTTTGTAGACCCGCTACGCCCCCGGAAGCCTCCAGCGCACGGGAGCTGGGCCTAGCCTGGCCTTCTGGTTTAGGTACTTCCCTCGCCCACCGGAACGCGCGCCAAACCCGCCCGGAAGCCCAGGTGCCGCAGGTACTTGTGGTGTAGGCCTAAAAACCGCCCAATATCAATAAAATGATAGGCAATCCCGCAAAAAAATTGTATCTTTACACGTTTAAAATCCCCTGAATAGGGCACTTTATATCGTAGTGTAAAATTAAGAATATGACAAACGAAGCAGCGATTGAAGTAAGTAATTATTCCGCCGATAACATCCAGGTACTTGAAGGGTTGGAGGCCGTGCGCAAACGCCCGGCTATGTACATCGGCGACACCGGTTTCAAAGGCGTACACCACCTCATCTGGGAAGTAGTCGATAACTCCATCGATGAAGCGATGGCGGGTTACTGCGACACCATTCACGTGACCATCGAAGAGGATAATTCCGTGACCGTACGGGACAACGGTCGGGGGATTCCCACCGGTATCATGACCAAGGAAAAACGCTCGGCGCTAGAGGTCGTTATGACGGTACTGCACGCCGGGGGCAAATTTGACAAAGACACGTATAAAGTTTCGGGTGGTTTGCACGGGGTAGGGGTATCCTGCGTGAACGCCCTCTCGGTGGACCTGCGGGCCGAAATACACCGGGAAGGAAAAATATTTGAGCAGGAATACCAAAAAGGCAAGCCCTTGTACCCCACGCGGGTGATTGGGGAATCCACCAAAACGGGTACCCAAATTCACTTCAAACCCGATGACACCATCTTCACCGTCACGGAGTTTAAGTACGAAACCGTGGCTACCCGCTTGCGGGAGCTTTCTTTCCTCAATAAGGGAATTAAACTCACCCTGACCGACCAGCGGGAAAAAGACGAAAACGACGTGGCGCGCTACGAGGAATTTTACTCGCAGGGCGGGCTCAGCGAGTTTGTTTCCTACCTGGATAGTACCCGGCAGCCGCTCATTCCGGTTCCCATTTACATGGAAAACGACAAGGGCGTAGTACCCGTGGAAGTGGCGATGATTTACAACACGTCCTACGGTGAAAACGTGTTTTCGTACGTCAACAACATTAATACCGTCGAAGGAGGTACCCACGTGTCGGGTTTCCGGGCAGCACTGACGCGTACCCTGAAAAGCTACGCCGACAAGTCGGGTATTCTGGCTAAGGAAAAAATCGAGATCAGCGGGGATGACTTCCGCGAGGGGATTACGGCGGTGATTTCGGTGAAAGTCGCCGAGCCGCAGTTTGAGGGCCAGACCAAAACCAAGCTTGGCAACTCAGACGTAGCCGGAGCCGTGAGCCAGGTAGTGTCCGAAATGCTGGACAACTACTTGCAGGAGCACCCGAAGGAAGCCCGGGTTATTATTGATAAAGTAGTACTGGCGGCCAAGGCGCGCATTGCGGCCCGCAAGGCCCGTGAAATGGTACAGCGTAAGAACGTCCTCACGGGTACGGGCCTGCCCGGCAAGCTGGCCGACTGCTCCGAAACCGACCCCGAACAGTGCGAGCTCTACCTGGTAGAGGGTGACTCAGCCGGGGGGACGGCCAAGCAAGGCCGGAACCGGGCGTTCCAGGCCATTCTGCCGCTTCGGGGTAAAATCCTGAACGTGGAGAAGGCCCAGGAATACCGCATCTACGAAAACGAAGAGATCAAGAACATGTTTACGGCCATGGGTGTGCAGATCGGCAAAGACGGCGACGAGCGGGCCCTGAACATCGACAAGCTGCGCTACCACAAGATCATCATCATGACCGATGCCGACATTGACGGAAGCCACATCCGGACGCTGATCCTGACGTTCTTCTTCCGGTACATGAAGCTACTGATTGACAGCGGGTATATTTACATTGCGCAGCCGCCACTCTACCTCATTAAGAAGGGACGCGAAGAGCGCTACTGCTGGACCGAAGCCCAGCGCGAAACCGCCGTGCGCGAGCTGGGGGCCGGGCGCGAAGAATCCGTGAATATTCAGCGTTACAAGGGACTGGGCGAAATGAACGCCGAGCAGCTCTGGCAAACGACCATGAACCCCGAGCATCGCAGCCTCAAGCAGGTTACGGTGGAGTCGGCGGCCGAGGCAGATCACCTGTTCTCGATGCTGATGGGCGACGAGGTAGCCCCGCGCCGCGATTTTATCGAGAAAAACGCCAAGTACGCCCGCGTAGACGTGTAAAGTACCTCCGCTTTCCTGACTACACGAGCAGAAAATGGCTGGACGCAGGTTCAGCCATTTTTTTTATTCAAAAGATAATATACGTTCTGCTTGGGCAACTGCCCGCAAAGCGGTTATTTTAGTAGAAACTACAAAAGGGGTACTTTTAAGGTGGAAAGTAGTATTCATTTTATCTTAAATAGCACAATGAGGAAAAGGGGCGTTCGTTGACTGGTAGAGAAGGTAGTTCTCGCCGCTTGACGAATCCGCTTAGCGATTCATAGGTAGGCTATTTATAGTGTCTAGACCATTTCTGAGAGATTATGTCCCGTGATTCTGATTATATACCCAGTAGCGAAAAAAAGAGTACATTATCGAGTTTGCTACGATTTGCCACCCGCTCCTTTTTTGACGATACCACTGACCAAACCAAAGAGGAACGTTCCATGCGCATCAACGACAAAGCAAGTACCCTCATCGAGCAGAGCGACTTCATCAGCCGCGACCTGAGCTGGCTCCAGTTTAACGACCGGGTACTTGACCAGGCCCAAAACCTCGAGCGTAACCTGTTCGACCGGATGAAATTCCTGGCGATTACGTCGTCAAACCTGGACGAGTTTTTTACCATCCGAATCGGGAGCCTTTATAACTACCTCGACTACGGCAAAGAACGCGTAGACTACTCGGGCCTGCGGGAAATCCCCTTCCGGAAGACACTCCTGCGCATGTGCCAGGACTTTGTGCGTAAGCAAAACGAATGCTTCATTCAGGGGCTCCTACCGCAGTTTGACGATTACCGGCTCCGAATAGCCCGCATGGCCGATCTGCACGAAGAAGAGCGGGACAAAGTGGTAGCCTACTTCGATCGCACCGTGTACCCCATGCTTACGCCCATGCTCTACGACTACACGCACGTGTTTCCGGTATTGCTGGCCAAGGTACTTATCTTCGGGGTCATCACGCAGGCGGCCGGTACCACCAGCGAGGAAGATCGAAAGCTGTCTTTTGTGCAGCTACCGCCCAACTTGCCCCGTTTTTACGTGATCGAGCGGGAAGATGAGGTACTCTTTCTGCCCATCGAAACCATTGTGTGCGAGTTTATCAAGAAGCTCTACCGCAACGTGGACATTGTCTCGACGAACCTTTTCCGCATCATGCGAAACGGGGATTTTTCGCTGGAAGAAAGCGATGACATTGAGGTGGATTTCATTGATGAAATTAAGCAAAAAATAAAAAACCGGCGGCTGGGACGCGTAGTGCGGGTAGAAATAGAGCCGGATATGGACGAAGAATTCCTGAACCTGCTAAAAAAACGCTGGGAAATCGACGACTACAACGTGTTCCGGTCGGAAGGCTTCCTGGACTATACGGCCCTTTGGCAAATCATCAAGCACCCTGAATTCAAGCACGAGATCCCGTCGGTGCACCCGCCGGTACCTCCCCTGGGCCTCGGCAAGGAGCGCATTACGGATATTTTTGAAGTGATGAAAGAGCGGGATATTCTGCTGCACCATCCTTTCAACAACTTTGAGCCGGTACTTCAGCTGCTAGAGCAGGCGGCCGAAGACCCCAAGGTACTTTCCATCAAACTGACCATCTACCGGCTGGCCAAAAACTCCCGCGTGACGGAAGCGCTGCTGCTCGCGGCCGAAAACGGCAAGCACGTGGCGGTATTGTTTGAAGTAAAAGCGCGTTTCGACGAAGAAAATAACATCCGGGAAGCGCAACGCCTGCAAAAAGCCGGTTGCTTCGTGATTTACGGAATCGGGCTGTTGAAGACCCATACCAAGCTGCTACTCATTGTGCGCAATGAGGGTAATCGGGTGGTACGGTACGCCCACATGTCGAGCGGTAACTACAACGAAGAAACCGCCCGACTCTATACCGACATTGGCCTCCTGACCACCAATGAGGAGTATACGCACGATATTTCCGAGTTTTTTAACGTCATTACCGGGCATTCGCTGCCTACCAACTACAAAAACCTCATCACGGCACCCCGGCACATGCGCGACAAGCTCATCGAGCTGATCCGAAACGAGGCCGAAAACCAACGGCAAGGCCTGGCGAGTGGTGTGTGTATCAAAATTAATTCGCTGGAAGACCGGGAAGTGATCGAAGAGCTCTACAAAGCCTCCCAGGCGGGCGTCACGATCAAGCTGATCGTGCGGGGGATCTGCTGCCTGCGGCCGGGCCGACCGGGGCTGAGCGAAAACATTACGGTACGCTCCATTGTGGGCGATTTCCTGGAGCATTCGCGCATCTTTTATTTCCATAATAACGGCGATCCGCTGCTGTACGGCGGTAGTGCGGACGTGATGGTGCGGAGCTTTGACCGCCGCATTGAGTCTCTGTTCCTGCTGGTTGACGAACGCGTGAAGCAGGAAGTGATTCACATGCTGCAGTACAACCTGCGCGACAACGTCAATGCGTATGTGTTGCAGGAAGACGGCTCCTACCTTAAGTGTGTAGGCGAAGACGACAGCCCGGCTTTTAACATTCACCAGGCGTTTTTTAACGTAACCCTGGACGAAGTAATGCAGGCCCGGCTGTTTGACAGCGAGCCGGAAGCCTGCCTAAACCCCCTGGAGGAGGCCGAAAGTACCCCCGACGGCGAAGAGCAAGACAGTAGTACTACCTACTCCTAAAAATAACAACGGCCCGGAGCAGTCCGGGCCGTTGCTGTATAGGGGCAAGGGCAATACTCCCAGGAAGGTACTTTTTACTTGACCAGCCGGATGGAGATAGGGTAGCGGTATACCTGTCCGCCGTTGGCCCGAATGGTCCCGATGATCATCAGCACCACGGCCGTGATCCCCACCACCATGGCTACCAGGCCCACGATCAGGCTGGTGCCGATCAGCCCCATTACGCCGGCTCCCGCCGCCGCTTCGCTACCACTGGCGCCGCCCATGAACATGCTTAAAATGGAGCCGCCAAAAAAGATCATCACAAGAATAACCATCAGTACCCCCAGCAGCGCCAGGGTGATCTGAAAATTCACCGATTCTTTGCCATTGCTGCTCACGAAAGCGCCCTTTTCGCGCTGGCTGTAGTACAGTACCAGCGTGGCTATTAAGCCCAGAAACGGAATGGGAATGAACATGTTGACCGGAATGGCCAGCAGCGGAGCCAGGTGCATCCACATGCCTAAGGAACGTTGCTCAGCGGTGACGCCAGGAGCGGGAGGAGGAGGAGGAAAGGATTGGTTTTCCATGCTTAGTACAGGGTTGGGGTTAAGGAAAAGAAAGGTACAAAGAATTCTGAAAGAGCTAAAAGGATTAAGCAAAAGAAAGATAAATTGTGGATTTGGAAAAAACAAGCCATTGCATTTTATACCCACGCTACTTTATACATATAAAGACTGAAATTGTCTATTTTAGCGGTTTCGTGGCAATTAAATTAAACTCTCTTAATGGAAAGATTCACCGGATTGCTGGGTGTAGTACTTATTTTGGGCGTAGCCTACGCGCTTTCAAACAATCGTAAGGCCATCAACTACCGCACGGTAGGCGTGGGATTGGGGCTGCAGTTCGGCCTGGCCGTATTCATTCTTCGCACCGACACCGGGCAGGCCATCTTTCAGTGGCTGGGTGATAAAGTCCAGAAGCTACTTTCTTTCTCTGATCAGGGGGCCGACTTCGTATTTGGTACCCTGGTGCGCAGCGACGTCATGCGGCGTACCTTTGGCGAAGGCAACGACTTCGTCTTTTTTTTCAAAGTAATTCCTACCATTATTTTTGTGGCCGTGCTGGTCAACATGCTGTATCACCTGGGCATCATGCAGCGGGTGGTGTCGGTGATCGCGCGGGTGGTGTACTGGCTCATGGGGGTGAGCGGCGCCGAGGCCCTCTCCAACGTGGCAAGTACCTTTGTGGGGCAGGTCGAAGCCCAGATCATGATCAAGCCGTACCTCAAAGGCATGACCAACTCCGAGCTCATGGCCTCCATGTCGGGTAGTTTTGCCTGCATTGCCGGGGGCGTCATGGCCGTGTACATTTCGCTGGGCGTGCCCGCTCCCTACCTGATTGCGGCCAGCCTCATGGCGGCACCGGGCGCGCTGGTGATGGCCAAGATCATCTACCCCGAAACGGAGGTTTCCGAAACCAAAGGAGCCGTGAAGCTCGAAATCAAGAAAACCCACGCCAACCTCCTGGACGCCATTGCGGCGGGAGCCAGCGAAGGCCTCAAGGTAGGTTTCAACGTCATCGCCATGCTGATCGGCTTCATTGCGCTGGTGGCGTTGTTTGACTATTTGCTGGGCAAAGTAGGCGGTATTTTTGCCTTCCCGGAGCTGAGTTTCAACTTCCTGCTGGGTAAATTTTTCTCGGTGTTTGCGTGGGCGATGGGGGTACCTTCGCAAGATGTACAAACCGCCGGGGCGCTCATGGGTACCAAAATGGTCATCAACGAGTTTGTGGCCTACCTGGATCTGGTAAAAGTTAAAGATACCATCGACCCCAAAACACTGGTCATTACCAGCTTTGCCTTGTGCGGTTTTGCCAATTTCAGCTCCATTGCCATTCAGGTGGGGGGGATCGGCGAGCTGGCCCCCACGCGCCGCTCGGACCTGGCCCGTTTGGGTTTTAAAGCGTTGATCTGTGGTACCTTGGCTTCGTATATGTCGGCCACGCTGGCGGGGCTTTTGCTATAAAGTACCCCTGGCTCTAAGTCCCGTTCGTGCCAATACCCGAGCGCCCGCCCAAGTACCTTGGCGGGCGCTCGTCGTTGCTGAAGGTACCTGTCTTTATCGCCTTTCCTCAAAACATATACCGGCGGCCGGGGGTAGTATACTCACAAGGTACTTTTTAGGACACAATTCATTCTTCATGAAAAAGCTACGGGAAGAGTCGGCGGCTGACCCGACCACATCCACGCTGAGGCGGCGTCAGTTTCTGGGCGGAATGGCCGGGCTGGGCCTGGCGGGCTGGTCGGGCGTGAGCGCCCAAAGTACCCCCAGCGGCTCTTCGGGCGCTGGGGATGTAGTCATTCGAAACGCCTACGTCATCACCATGGACCCTACCCTGGGCGACCTGCCGCGGGGCGATGTGCACGTACGGGATAGCCGCATTGAGGCCGTGGGGGCGGGCCTTCAGGTACCTGGAGCGCAGGAGATCGACGGCGAAGACATGCTGGTGTTGCCCGGCTTGGTAGAAACCCACTGGCACGTTTGGACGGCCGTGCTCCGCGCCATGGCGGGCAGCAAGCCCGGCGGGGGGTACTTTGATCTGACGGGTACCTTCGGAAAACTCTTTACCCCCGAAGATACCTACCACAGTAGCCGCCTGGGCCTGGCAGAGGCGGTGTTTTCGGGCATTACCTACGTGCACGACTGGTGCCACAACGTACAAAGTCAGGAACATGCCGAGGCCAGCCTGCGGGCCCTGCGCGAGCTGGGCATCCGGGGGCGATTTTCGGTGGGACCGGCCTCGGGACAGCCCAGTGGCAGTGGTATCAAGCTGGACGTACTCCAGCACCTACATACTAACCTAGGTACCTATTCGCCGGAGGGTAGGGTGTCGCTCGGCTTGGCCTGGCCCGGCCTGGGCGATGCCCTTGACGTTCGAAAGCAGGAAATCGAAACGGCTCGCGCGCTGAAGGTACCCATATCGGTGCACGCCGGACGCCGAGCCCGGCGCGAGGATGGCATCTCGAAGCTCAAAGACTACTTTGGCCCGGACTTGCAGATCATCCACGGCATCACGGCTACCCAAAAAGAACTCAAAGCCCTGGCGGTGGCAGGTACTTCCCTGAGCATATCTCCCTACAGCGAGCTGCGGATCGGCTACGGCATTCCGCCGGTAAACGCCATGCTGGATTCGGGCATCGCCCTGGGCCTGTCGGTAGATACCACGCCGCTATCGGGCAATGCGGATATGTTTGCGGTGATGAAAATTTTTATCAACCTGGCCAACGCCCTCGCCAAGGACGAATTTGTGGTGTCGGCGCGGCGCATCCTGGCACTGGCTACGCTCGAGGGCGCGCGTTCGATGGGGGTGAGCCAGCAAATTGGCTCCCTGACGCCCGGCAAGCAGGCCGATGTGATCATGGTGTCAAAGCAAGCCCTCAACCTGGGCGTCTTCACCGACCCCGTGGCGGCGCTGGTGCTGGCCGCGCAACCGGCCAACGTCGACACCGTGATGGTAGCCGGAAAGGTACTTAAGCGGCACGGAAAGCTTACCGTAGTGGATAGCGGAGAGGTCATTCGGCAGGCCCAAAGTACCCTGAAAGGATTATTACAACGGAGCGACTGGTGAGTTAGCCCCAGCCGCTCCGCGCAGGTACTTTACCGTTTGGGGCCGATGGAGTCATACACCACCACCTTTTCCCACAGGTGCGAATACTCCTCGATAAACTTCAGGTGGATGGGGTGCGTCTGGTAGATTTCCTCCTCGATCAGGTTCTTGAAAAAACACAACCAGGATACCGAGTACCCCTTTTCGATCACCGAGCGGTTGGTAGGGGCCGGGCTGCCGATGTGCGCCAGCTGAATGGTAGGTACCTTGGCTAGCTTATCCAGCCCTTCGCGCAGCTTGGCTTCGTCCTGGGCGCTGTCGGGGTTTTTGAGGTAAAAGTACACGTGGTGTACAAACAAATCTTTCTTTTTTTCGGGCTCGGCGGCCAGCGGCGCGGCGGCGGACAAGGCGGCCAGGCCACTGCTGAGGAGGAATTTTCGCCGGGTAGTTTCGTTCATGATAGGTAGTTGTTTCTAAGTAAATGCTCCGGCAAGATACGACAAAAGCCGCTTCCCGTGCTTACCTGCGGGCCACAAGTACCTCACCCGATCAACGAACCTGTTGGTTTTTTTCTTAACTTGGGTAAGGACAGGGGGGAGGTAATAGGTACCTGTAGGGTTTTCTTATAAAAATACCGAAGGCAGCGGCGTTACACGCTTATAGAGATAAAAGCAAAGTACCCCGGTGAATCGACCACAGCGTGGCCGTACGGTCCGAAAAACCGTGTGATTCCGCTGGAATCAGTGGAAAATCGGGCTCGAATCTTGGCTATACACGTGGGATTCCTCCGGAATCTTGAAATAACGGAAAAAGTACTTTCTAAATCTATAGAGTAGTCCTATAAAAACCTAAGTGCTGTGAAAAGAGTTATTTTCCTTCAGGGACAACAGGAAACGTCCAGGTACTTTACCACCTCATTCACGCATCAAAAAATCTTTTGAAAAGTTGATTTATATTTAAAAACACACCAGCATGAGACAGCTCCTTTTCTTACTAATCATTTTGTTGGTCAGCTGCCAGAAAGACCAACTGGGCTGCGCGGATGTAAACTGTACCGAGGAGTACCGGGTCATTACGGTGACGCTGGTACAGCCCGATGGGAGCCCCGTGAGGCTGGATAGTATGGCCGTGGTAGAACGCGGTAGCGGAGCTAACCTGTTGCCCAATTTGTCCGCCTGGGAAGAAATTCGTGCCCAAGGTACCTATCCGATCTTTGAGGATTCCTTTGTACAAGAGTACCGAAACCGGGAGGTGGAGCTGGAGTTTAGGGGGTACCTGGCCGGGCAGGAGGTCGTTAGTGCCGTGTACGTAGTGGGCGCAGACTGCTGCCACGTGAGGCTCGTTCGGGGCGACAGCCGGATTGAGGTCGAGGTACCTGAAGTACCCTAACCGACGACTGTACCTACCCAAGCTACCCCGTTATTTCGAGGGTATTTTTCTTTTTGAGCACAAGCGCGCTGATCAACGCCACGACCAGTCCGATGGGCAGTACTTCAAAGTAGGTAATAAGCACCACGAAGAGCGGGTTGGCGTACATTTGCTTGAAATTTTCCATTTCCTGGGTTTTGGCCGCCAGGTCCGACGTACCGTTTTGTGCCGCTTCTTTCAGGACGTGGGGAATGTACACGTCCAGGTAGTCAGGCACAAACAGGTAGTAGTAAAAGAGCCACACGAGTACGTACATCGTCGAGCCGACCAGGGCGATAAAAGTCCCTACTTTAAAAGCCTTGCCAAACGAAATAACCCCGCCGAGCTCCTTGTTGCGGTAGTTCCTGATCCCAAAGAAAATCAACGAAAAAATAACGACCAGGGCCGTGTACCCAACGACGTCGGTGCTCTTGAAGTCGGGGTTGGTGTAGCACAAATTGACCATGTAAATCATGTTGGCGCACAGAATGGTGCCGAGCACGAGGCCAAAAATCAGTACGTTGCGTTTCATAAGATTGCCGTTGTTTGCTGTTTACGATGGGGGCAAAACTAGGGGGAGCGCATGAAGGTACCTTCATACTTTAGTACCAAATGGGCGTATTACGCGCTTTTCCGACTAAAGTAGGAGGTCGAGTCAGGGGATGATCCGCAGCCTTTTGGCCTTTTCAATGGCTTGCGTCCGGCTGCTCACGTCCAACTTCACAAACACATTGGAGACGTGGGTTTTGATGGTGCTGAGCGAGAGGAAAAGCCGATCGGCCACGTCGGCATTGCGGTGGCCCTGGGCCAGGAGCTGTAAGATTTCGTATTCGCGGCTGGTTAGATTCAGCTTCTTTAATTCAGCTTCATTCACCACAAAGGTACCTGCGGAGCTTACGTACACTTCCTTCTCCACGATGACGGTCTGTACCTTAGGCTTGGCGAGCTGGTTGGCCACCCACACGCCCAGTACGGTAAAAAAAAGAGCGATCAGCCCGGCGTAGAGATCGACGGAATGGTCCACGATCAGGAATTTCCATTGCAGCCATTTTAAGATGAATACCAGAAAGGCCAAAAGTACCCCGTAGAGGAGCAGGGGTTTGTTCTTATGGAAAATACGCGTTACAGCATTCATGCGTCAGGTAGCGTTGCTACTACTTCATCAAAAAGTACCTGCCAACGGCAACCGTCATGGCCAGCGCCAGCAGCACCAAGAGCATGGGTAGTTTGGAAAACTCCTTTGCCCGCCCATGAATGACCACGGCCGCCAGCAGCACGATCGCCATACAAGCAGCAGCAACGGGCGTTAAGGCGGACCAGGCATCGATAAATAAAGGCAATGCTATACCCACCGCACCCAGTATCTCCAGCGCGCCGAGCGTTCTTAGAAAAGGCAAAGGAATAGCGGCAGGTACCAGTTGAGCTACTTTTGCGGGCGACTGGAGCAGTTTGGCGCTACCCGCTATCAGGAAGGCCACGGCTAAGAAGCCTTGCATCACCCACAGGAATTTATCAATCAGGGCAGGATTCATACGATGGATAGGATAGTTGTTGCTCGAAAGTACCACTTCTAAGTAAAAAGCCAAAGTACCTGGAGCCTTTTTTTGCGGCAAGTACCTTTTTTAGCACGCGTCTTTACATAACCTTGATCAGCGGCCAGAGCTCTGGCCGCTGATCAAGGCTTACGATTAATTCCAGCCTCCGCCCAAGGCTCTGTACATGTTTACTTTGGCGTTTAAACGTTTCATTTTTATTTCAATCAGATCCATTCGGGATTCCAAGGCTTCGCGCTGCGTAAGCAATACCTCGCCATAGTCAGCCCGGGCCGAGTTGAACAGGCTACTGGCAATGGTTACGGACTGCCGCAAGAGCTCCACTTCCCGCTGCTTGGTCTGGTAGCTTTTTTCAAAATTAGCCATCCTGGAAAGCTGGTTAAGCACGTCTACGTACGCATTCAGAATGGTTTTTTCGTAGTTATAGGCGGCTTGTACTTGCTGCGCGTTGGCGGAGTAGTACGTGGCTTTGATGGCATTTCGGTTGATCAGCGGGGCTATCAGGTCACCGGCCAGGTTGTAAAGGATCGACTCGGGCCTTACCAGAAAGACAGGATTAAAGGCCTGGAAACTAACTCCCGCCGAAATACCCAGGGACGGATAAAAATTAGCTCTGGCTACCTTTACGTCTAATTTGGCGGCGGCCAATTCGTATTCCGCCTGCCTTATATCCGGGCGATTTACCAGGAGCTGGGCCGGTACCCCCGCCTGAATGGAGTCGATGTTCATCGTGTCGAATGAAACTGAAGCGCGGGGAATGGGCCTTGGAAACCGGGCCGTTAGGAAATTGATCCGGTTTTCGGTTTCAACGATTTTCTGCTTTACCTCAAACTGCAAATTTTGCGTATTTAAGAGCTGAGCCTCAAACCGATTCACCGCCAGCTGGGTTACTTTGGCGGCGTTTTTTTGCATTTGTACCACTCGAAGGGCGTTGGACTGAATCTGACTATTTTGCTCGAGGATGTTGAGGGTATTATCCAAAGCCATGAGCTCATAGTATGCATCGGCAATTTCGGCAATCAGGTTCGTCACCATGAAGTTTTTGCCTTCGATGGACGCCAGGTACCTTGCTATTGCCGATTTTTTAGCGTTGCGCAACTTCTTCCAAATATCCACTTCCCAGGTGGCGTAGGCGCCCAGCCCAAAATCGGTCAGAGGGTCCGGGAACTCCCGGCCGGGCCGGATGTCCAATTGCCTTTCGACGGCCCCGTCCCGCGTGTACCGACCGGCTTTTTCCACGCCTGCTCCGGCTCTGAAATGCACAAAAGGGAGGTATTCCCCTTTTCGGGCCCGGATCTCATTTTGGCTGATGCTGATTTCCTGGAGGGTAATATGGAGCTCCTGGTTATTTTTCAGCGCCGTGTCAATGAGGGAAATCAGGTTTTCGTCGGCGAAATAGTCCCGCCAATTAAGCCGGGTGCTATTGAGGGTGTCGCCGGAGTGGGCATAGCTGGCCGGTACGGTTTTATTTTCTGTCCGGACGGCGGGCTCCGTGATTTTACAACCCCACACCGACAGCACGATCCAGGCTACACCGATAAGCGGATAGATTGACTTATTTTTCATTTCTGTTTCTTTTTCGGTTGTTTGCTTTGATGACCAGCCCCATTTTTTGAATCTTTTTCAGTAGCGACGCTTCCACGCTGCTTTTGACAAAATCTTCGGTGAGCGGATTCTGATCCTCATCCTGAATGAGTTTTCGACCACTGGCCAGGGTGCCGAAAATATAATAGAGCCCCGGCACGATGATCACCCCGAACACCGTCCCGAACAGCATACCGCCCAGGGCGGATGAGCCGATGGTGCGGTTGCCCACGGCTCCCGGCCCCGTAGCGACTACCAACGGAATAAGCCCGGCAATAAAGGCAAAGGAGGTCATCAGGATGGGACGAAAGCGGGCTTTGGAACCTTCGATGGCGGCCTCTAAAATCGAAAGCCCCTGCTGGTGTTTCTGCACGGCAAATTCGACAATCAGTACCGCATTTTTTCCCAGAAGCCCCACCAGCATGATCAGCCCTATCTGGGCGTAGATATCATTGGCTAGCCCCATTACTTTCAGGACGGCAAAGGAGCCAAATACCCCGGCGGGCAGGGATATAATGACCACCAGCGGAATGATGAAACTTTCGTACTGTGACGCCAGTACCAAATACACGAAGATCAGCACCACCACAAAGATGTACAGGGCTTCGTTGCCCCGGCGGGCTTCGTCAAACGACAGGCCTTCCCAGGCGATGTCGTACCCCTGGGGC
Organism: Rhabdobacter roseus; assembly: GCF_014202275.1. Taxonomy (GTDB): domain Bacteria; phylum Bacteroidota; class Bacteroidia; order Cytophagales; family Spirosomataceae; genus Rhabdobacter; species Rhabdobacter roseus. The sequence continues at coordinate 72,199 of NZ_JACHGF010000010.1, forward strand.
AGGGTTTTCTCGGCCACTTCCTGAATGGCCCGGATGGCATCGCCGCTCGTATAGCCCGGAGCGGGTATTCCCCGGATCGACGAAGAAGTATACAGGTTGAAGCGCGTGATTTCATTGGGACCCTGGGTCTTTTTCATTTTCATGAAGGAAGAGTAGGGTACCATTTCACCGCTCTCGTTTTTAATGAATAAATCCAACACATCCGAGGGCATTCGGCGGTAGCTGGGGGCGGCTTGGGTATATACCTTGAAAAAAGTATTGAACCTCGTAAAGCCTTGCTCGTAGGTACTTCCGATCAGGATGTCCAGGTTTTCCATGGCTTTGCCAATGGAAACCCCTTTTTGCATGGCCAGCTCGTTGTCAATGAGGAGCTCGTACTGGGGGTAGTTGGCGGCATAAAACGTGAACAGCCCACTCAGCTCTTTACGGTTGCGCAGAGACTCCATAAACTCCGAGTTTATTTTGTCAAACTCCTGGTAGTCGATGGTACTGCTTTTATCCAGCAGCCGGAGCGAAAAACCGTCCGACGAGCCATAACCTGGCACGGCCGGTGGTTCAAAGTACTCGATGACGGCCCCCAGGTTCTGGGTTTTTTCTTCCAGCTCTTCCATGATCTCATGCACGGAATGCTTCCGCTCCGACCAGTCTTTCAGGTTGATGATACAGGTACCCGCGTTGGAGCCTCGCCCTTCGGTCAGGATTTCGTAACCCGCCAGCGAAGACACCGACTGGATTCCCTCCACCTCTTCGGCGATGTGCTGCAACCGCCGGGACACCTCATTGGTACTTTCCAGGGTACTACCGGGCGGCGTTTGAATGATGGCGTAAATCATGCCCTGGTCTTCGTTGGGAATAAAGCCCGACGGCAGGGTTTGGTTAACGGCAAAAATGCCGAACCCAAAAGCGATGAGTATGCCGTAGGTAATGACCCGGCGGTCCACGATCCGGCGGAGCAAACGGGTGTACCTGCCGGTTAGCTTATCAAACCTTCGGTTGAACCAATCAATGAATAAGCTGACGGGCGTTTTTCGTTTGGGCTTGTGGTGATTGTTTTTTAAAATCATGGCACAAAGGACCGGCGTGAGGGTTAACGCCACTACCCCCGACAATACGATGGAGCTCGCCATGGTGATGGAGAACTGGCGGTAGAAAACCCCGACGGGGCCGGTCATGAACGCAATGGGTACAAACACCGACGTCATGATGAGCGTGATGGCGATGATGGCCCCGCTAATTTCCCCAAGTACCTTCTTGACGGCCCGGTAGGGCGTTAAGTGTTCTTCCTCCATTTTGGCATGGACGGCCTCCACCACCACGATGGCGTCATCGACCACGATCCCGATGGCCAGTACCAGGGCAAAAAGCGTGATGAGGTTGATGGTGAGGCCAAAGAGCTGCATGAACATAAAGGCCCCCACCAGCGACACCGGCACGGCGATGATGGGGATCAGCGTAGAACGCCAGTCGCCCAGGAAGAGAAATACCACCAAAGCCACCAACACAAAGGCTTCCACCAGCGTATGCATCACTTTATCAATCGAGGCATCCACAAATTTGGACACATCGTAGTTGATTTCGTAGGCCATGCCGGGCGGGAAGTCTTTCTCCAATTCCGTGAGCTTTTCTTTTACACCCTCAATGACCTTGCTGGCGTTGGTACCGAAGTTTTGCTTCAAGACAATCGAGGCCGCCGGGTACCCATCTTTGTTGGAATAAATGTCAAAAAACTCACTGCCTAGCTCCACTTCGGCAATGTCCTTGAGTTTGAGCGTTTCGCCATTGGCATTGGCTTTCACAATGATGTTCTCGTATTCTTCGGGTTTATTAAACCGACCCTTATACGTCAGCACGTACTCGAGCGACTGGGCGGTTTTTCCGGAAGCCTGTCCCAGCCGCCCCGGCCTTCCGATCACACTTTGTTCTTCCAGGGCTTTCATCACTTCGTCGGTCGAAATGTTGTAGGCGCGCATGCGGTCGGGTTTGAGCCATACCCGCATGGCGTACTGGCGACTCCCCAGTATTTGGGCGCGCCCCATGCCGCTGATCCTTTGGAGCTCGGGGAGGATGTGTACGTTGGCGTAGTTGTACAAAAACTTTTCGTCCGCGTTTTTATCCGTGCTGAAGAGGTTCACGTACATCAGCATACTGGGCTGGATGGGCGTGATCACGATCCCTTCGCGTTGCACCAGCGGAGGCAGGTTATTCATGATTTGGTCGACCCGGGTCTTTACGTTAACCACCGCCGCGTTGGGGTCGGTACCGGGCTCAAACACAATTTGCACCGTCGCTTCTCCGGCGCTGGTGGCGTCGGAGATCAGGTACTGCATGCCCTGTACGCCGTTGATGGCCCGTTCGAGGGGAATGAGGGTCGATTCCACGAGTACCTGGGCGCTGGCTCCGGGATAGGCAATAAATATATTGACGCGGGGCGGAGCAATGTCCGGAAATTGGGAGATCGGTCTTGTAGTAATCGCTAGAACCCCTAAGAAAATGATGGCCAGCGAAATGGAGATAGCAAGAACCGGCCTTTGAATGAATTTGCTAAACATCTTAATTCACGTTTTAGGGTTCTTACTTATTCGGCGTGTAGTTGGTGCAGTTCGGCCAGGATCTTTTGCTGCGGATGGAATTCGTACTTGATTTCCTGGTTGTTTTTAACCTTCCGCAGCCCTTCAATCAGGATTTTATCCGTTACCAATAATCCTTCCGAAACCTGGTAGATATGGGGGATTTCTGCCCCTACGGTAATTTGCCGGGATCGAATGACATTGCTGGTGTCGACTACGTAGACGTACTTTTTGTCCAAAACCTCAAAGGTGGCTTTTTGCGGAATGAGCAGGGCGTCATTCAGCTTTACGGGCATCAAAATATTGCCGGTTTCACCGTGTCGTAGGACGCCTTGTGGGTTTTGAAAAGTGGCCCTAAAGGCAATGTTTCCGGTCTCATTATTAAAGTCTGCTTCAATGGTTTCCACCACACCTTCCTGGCCAAATAGCTGATTGTTAGCGATTCTTAGTTTTACCTTCAAGGGATCGTTGGACTTGGCGCGGGTGATGTAGTCCAGGTACTCGGCTTCCGGAACGTTGAAGTAAACCCACATCCGGTTGTTGTCGGAAAGGGTGGTGAGCAGTTCTCCTTCGTCCACCAAACTACCCAGACGGACGTCATTGAAGCGGCCCACGATGCCATCAAACGGGGCCCGAATCTCCGTAAATCCCAGGTGGGCCTGGGCCAGTTCCAGCTCGGCTTTGGCCTTGTCCAGTTTGGCTTTGGACAGGGCCAATTCATTTTTGGATACGATGTTGCTGTCGGCGAGACTTTTGGTGTTTTGAAATTCTATTTCGGCAAAACTGGCCTCGGCATTGGCAATTTGCTTTTCGGCCTGGTAGATCACGGGCATAATTTGGAACATGAGCTGCCCCTTTTTAATAAACTGGCCTTCGTCTACGTAAATTTTTTGCAGGTAGCCTTTTTCCAAAGCCCGAAGCTCGATGTGCTGGATGGCCCGGATCTGACAAACGTAATCGTGAAAAATAAGGGTGTCTTTTTTTATTGGGCTCGATACCAAGTACTTGGTTTGTTCCTGCTCTTGGTGTTCGTCGTGCGTGCAGCTGGTAATACATACCGCGGCCAGGCAGAGGAGCATATGAAAATATCTCATGTTGATTTTTGATTTATTAAACGAAACTGGGAAAGCACGAACGCACCCAAAGGCTTATGGAAAGGCCTCATGGGGGATGCGTACGGGAAAGCCTTCAGCAAAGAGCCCAAGGATTTCTACGAGCGTTTAATAAATCAGGACAGGAAACTTTTCCAGGAGTGATGCAGAATGAAGAGCGAAACCGTTTTCCGGTTTTGGAAGGATAAAAGGAGCTTTAAATAGGTCGTTTTTGTACTTTTTGCGGCGCTGTATTTTATAAAATCACAGCTGCCCAGATCCCAGGTCCATTTACTCCATTCGTCTTCTACGTCTTCGGTCGACTCGTCGTTTTCGTCCGAAGATTCGGGGTCGGGCTCGTAGGGAAGCTGGAGCGGGTGGTGGGCAGCAGAAGCATCGTCGTTACCCGTAAGCAGCGAAGCATGATCTTCCAGGCTTGATTCACTCGTCTGCGGGTACGGCTTGGGGAAAGAATGGGTACTTTCGCCCAGAAACGAAAAGCTAAATGAAAGCAAAAAGCAGAAGCACCTGAAAAGTACTTCCAGGTTCTTGAGATGCACGTTCGGCTTTCTATGTTGGCTTTTGCTCCGCATGGCTGGCGACAAAGGTATACTTATTTCATGAGGTGTTCCTGCAGCATTAGTTGTATGGTAGCTATAGTACGCCCAACGACCCGATCTGGCCTTTTTTCGCTCGGCGGAGCAATAGAACGGTTTGGCAAACCGGGCTTATGATCAAGGTACTTTTGGCTATGTGGGTGAATAAAATATCGTGATCGTACTACCTAGATTGCCAAGGCCCGAAAGTACCATTTTGGAACAAATATCCAAGCTGTCGCGTGCCTTTTCTCATGGGATACTACCCATTTATTTTGGCATTGCTGCCTGGCCTGAAAAGAACAAAATCGAATCACGGAAAAGTACCTCAAAAGTACCCCCGTGCCGGGATTACCCCCTCCCAACGGAAAGGTACTTTGCCGCCCGTAGGGGGTACTTTCGACAGCCTGAAGATACCTTTCAGGGTAGGTAGTTGGTAGCTTAAATGAATATCCGCGAGGTACTTTTTCCTCGCGGAATCAAAATGGATTTGCCGCCCGCCTTGGTAAGGTACTTGCGGAGGTACCTGGTTGAACTTTTGTGTGTCAGAAACGATTATCTATATGTATGAACATTAAATGTTAATACATATAAATTAAACCAAAGTACCTCCCTAACACAGGTACCTGCACGGCGATGAAACTGAACGAACTAACCCAACTGACCCAGCCCTTCGGAACCACCGAGCGGATGCCCGTCCTCTTCGTAGGGCACGGCAACCCCATGAACGCCCTGGAAGATAACCCGTTTACGCGTAGCCTGCGGCAAGCAGGGGAGCAGCTGCGCGCCAAGTACCCCCCGCAGGCCATCCTGGTGGTGTCGGCGCACTGGCTCACGCGGGGTACTTTCGTAAACGTAGCCCCCCGGCCCGAGACCATCCACGACTTCGGCGGCTTTCCCGACGCGCTTTTTGCCGTGCAGTACCCGGCCCCCGGCGCACCCGAGCTGGCGCGGGAGACGGCCCGGCTAAGTACCCTCATCCACGAAACCGACGACTGGGGCCTGGACCACGGCGCCTGGACCATCCTGCATCACTTGTTTCCGGGGGCGGAAGTACCCGTGTACCAGCTGAGCATCGACTACTACCAGCCGATGGAGTACCACCTGCGGCTGGCGCAGCAACTCAAGGTACTTCGCCGCAAAGGGGTACTTATTATTGGCAGTGGGAATATCGTGCACAACCTGCGCCAGAGCATGCCGCGCCTGATGACCGGCGACCACGCCGCTTACGACTGGGCCACGGAGTTTGACGCCTGGACCAAGCAACAACTCGAAAAGGGCGACTACGAAAGCCTGACCAGGTACCTGGAGCTGGGGACCGTGGGGAAGCTGGCCGTACCCACGCCCGACCACTACATTCCGCTGCTCTACAGCGTGGGCCTGGCTGATGCCACCGACCCGCTCCAGCAGCTCTACGAAGAAGTAGCCTACGGGGGCATCAGCATGAGGACGTTTCAGCTGGGGTAGGGGTACTTTAGAGGTAGTTTCTTGATAAAAAAAGAAGCGGGATGGCTCTACACGAACCATCCCGCTTTTGTACGATAAAGTACCTAAAGGTACCTTCCTTCTACCGAATATCCAGCTCGAAGGGCATCCGGGCCTGGATGCCTTCCATGCGCAGGGCTTTTTGGTACATTTTTACGTAGGGAGCGAGCTCGCCCAGCTGCTTGTTGAACGCTTTCTCCTCGGCGTCGCCGGTGAGCTTATTGATCATTTCTTCCAGCGGTTTTTTCTTTTCGGGATAGAAACGCACGCGGTAGTCGCCTTTGTCCAGCTTGGCAGCTTTGGCCGCCAGGGCGATGGCTTCGTCGATGCCACCGAGTACATCCACCAGGCCGTTGTTTTTAGCGTCCTGGCCCGACCACACCCGGCCCGACGCCAGGCTCTGGAGTTTTTCGAGCGGCATTTTACGGCCTTCGGCGGCTTTTTTAGTGAAAGTCGCGTAGCCTTCGTTTACGCTTTTCTGGAATATCTCTTTTTCAAAATCGGTCATTTCGCGGGTCACGGTGGGCCAGTCGGCGTGGGGGTTGGTCTTGACGCCGTCGAAGGTAATGCCCAGCTTGTTGTTCATGAAGTGCTCCACGTTAAAGAGCAGCGCGAAGATCCCGATGGAGCCGGTGATGGTGTTGGGCTGGGCCACGATGGTGTCGCAGGCCATGGCCATGTAGTAGCCGCCCGAAGCCGCCACGTCCGACATAGACGCGATCACGGGTTTTTTCTTGCGGGTGAGCTGGATTTCGCGCCACATCACGTCCGAGGCCAGCGAACTACCCCCCGGCGAATTGATCCGGATCACAACGGCTTTGATCTTGTCATTTTCCCGAATCTTCCTGAGCTCCTTCACAAATTTCTCGGAGGCAATGACGCCGTCGCCGCTATCGCCCGAAATGATTTCGCCTTCGGCCACCATCACGGCAATGCGCTTGTTGAAATCCCCCTCCTTCACGGGCAGGTCCGACTTGAGGTACTTGTTCAGGCCTACGTACTCAATGCTCTTCTTTTCGCCTAGCTTCAACTCTTTTTTTATTGCGCTTTCTACTTCATCGAGGTAGGCTACGTTCGTGATGAGCTTGTACTTGAGGGCCGAGGCCGGGCTGCGTACGGCCAGGGAGTCGGCCAGGCCGCTGAGGTACTCGGGCGTTAGGTTGCGGGTAGCGGCTACCTTAGCGATAAACTGCCCGTTGACCGACGAAAGCAGCTCGAGCGTTTGTTTTTTGCTGGCCTCGCTCATGTCCTTGCGCGAGAACATCTCCACGGCACTTTTAAACTCACCCACCCGAAACACGACGGGCTTGATCTCGAGTTTGTCAAAGGTACCTTTGTAGAAATCGTACTCGGCCGAGAGGCCATTCCACTCCATACCTCCCGCCGGGTTCAGGTAGATGTGGTCGGCTACGGAAGCCAGGTAGTATCCTTTTTCGGAGTAAAATTCGCCGTAGGCGTATATGAATTTTTTGGATTTTTTAAATTCAATCAACTCGTTCCGGATTTCTTCCAGCGTAGCCCAGCCTGCCATCGGCATTTCGGTTTTAAGAAAAACCCCTTTGATGTTTTTGTCCTCCCGGGCGTTGCGCAGGGCTTCGCGGATGTCTTTCAAGCCCGTGACGTTGGAACCACCCACAAAAGGGCCGCCCAGGTCCGAAAACGGATTATCCACGCCCACTTCCCGGATGGGATCACTCAGGTCTAGTTTAAGTACGGAATTGTCTTTGACGTTGACTTTCTCGTCCGATGAGAAAGCCGAGCCGATGCCGATGAGCAGCAAAAGCGAAAGTACGGAGAATAATAAGATACCCACAATGGTGGCCAGCACGTACTTCAAGAATTGTAACATAGAGTAAGAAATTGTCTTTTGTAAAAAAACCAGGGGTTAAACTTCAATGCTAACCAATCAACAAAAATAACGATTAATTTTGCCAACGGTCGGGAGGAAAATGGCTTAGTGGTTTATTTTGTACTACGGACGGTAAAATTCAGGGGCCAACTACCTTACCTTTGCCGGGGTACTTTCCGCTGCAGAATACTACCTGGGCAGATCCGGTCTGGATAGATCCGGTTTTTTAGAAAAAACATATGATGAAAAAATTACTGTATCTGGTGCGCCACGGCCAGGCCGAAGACCGGGCTCCGATGTTCCGGGATTTTGAGCGGGAGCTAACCTCGCAGGGCATCATGGACTCGGCCCGCATGGGCAAGTACCTGGCCCAAAAATCGACACAAGTAGACCGGATGGTCACCAGCAGTGCCGCCCGCGCCTACCAGACGGCCAAGGTGATGGCCGAGCAGCTTGGCTATGAGCAGGAGGCAATTGTGTGCGTAGACAAGCTCTACGACGGCGGCCCTCAGGCCTACCTCGAGGCCGTGAATACCACGCCGGAAAACTGTAGCGTTCTGATGCTTTTTGGGCATAATCCGGACATTACCTACTTTGGCGAGTACCTGACCCGCTCGGACGTGAGCTCCATGGAAAAAGGAGCCGTGGCTATCTACGAGTTTGAAGATCTGAGCTGGGCCGAGGTGTCGGCCAAAACCGCCCGGCTGCTGGGCTACGAATCGCCCAGGCAAATTAGACTTTCCTGACTACCCATGGCGGAACCAAATCGAAATCGCAAGCTTTTCATCTTTATTTTTATTGGGTTCACCCTGTTGATGGCCATGCTGGCCCTTGACATGGCGCGCCGCACTACCGCTCCCTGGAACAAACCCAAGCAGCTAGAGCGGGCCCTGCCGGGTGCGCTACCTCCCGCCGACAACTCCCTGCTCGACTCGCTGCTACGGGAAGAAAAAGAGCCCACTCCCGATACCCTTCGTCCGAAATAAGTACAGCCACCGCTCTACCCGTGTGCGACGGAATAGGGGCGGTGGCTGCCATAAATAGAAGTACCTGGTGGACAAATGCGTAACTAGCCGTTGATCACCTGCCCGCCGTTGGGGTGCAGGGTTTGGCCGCTGATGTAGCTGGCGTCTTCACTGGCCAGGAAAACGTAGCAGGGAGCTACCTCGGCGGGTTGTCCGGGGCGTCCCAGCGGGGTATCTTTCCCAAATTTCTCTACCTTTTCGGCATCAAACGTAGCCGGAATCAGGGGCGTCCAGATGGGCCCCGGCGCTACGGCATTGACCCGGATTCCCTTGTCGGCTAGGTTGCCCGACAGCGAGCGGGTAAAAGCCGTAATGGCTCCCTTGGTAGAGGAGTAGTCCAGCAGCCCCGGACTACCCTGGAAGGCGGTCACTGAGGTAGTATTGATGATGGAGTCGCCTTCGCTTAGGTGCGGCAGGGCCGCCTGCGTAAAGTAGAAAAAAGCGAAGATATTGGTCGCAAAGGTATCTTTCAGCTTGTTCGTGTCGATCTCCCGGATGTCTTTTTTGGGATGCTGCTCGGCGGCGTTATTGACCAGAATGTTCAGCTTTCCAAATTCGTTCACCGTTTTCTCCACCGCCTCTTTGCAGAAGTTTTCCTCCCGCACGTCGCCCCGGATCAGCAGGCAGCGCTTGCCTTCATCTTCCACCATTTGCCGGGTATCTTCGGCGTCCTGGTCTTCGTTGAGGTACACAATGGCGACGTTGGCTCCTTCGCGGGCAAAGTGCACCGCCACGGCACGTCCAATGCCGCTATCACCGCCGGTAATGAGCGCCGTCTTTCCATCCAGTTTGCCGCTGCCGCGGTAGTTGTCCCGGATCACGATGGGTTCCGGCTTCATCAATTCTTCCACACCGGGTTGGTCAGGCTGAGTCTGACCTTTGATTTTCATATCGTAGTTCATGATGGTTGCGAATAGTACAAAATAGTGAGTAACTAAAAGGGTGCTTAAAAACAGCCCCGCGGATTTGTACAAAAACCATATGCCACGGCGGGCCTGAAGTACCTGAAGGCCTAGCCAGGCGGGTCAGGCGCGGTTCCCATTTTTCAAGTTGTGCAAGTTGTGCAAGCAATTTCTCAGTTAGTGCCTCCGTAGGCTGCCTTTGGGGTCGGGTACGCTTTTTGTTATCATCCGTTTGAATTTATTGGTACCACTACACACACCACAAAGTACCCCATTGAGCAACATGGTACGCCGCCCCGGACTACTTACTTTTTTAGGAGTTGGCGGAAATTGTTTCTAAAAAATCATCCATAGCCCAATCGCATCACTACATGATCAACTCAAAAATGGATTCCACGCCCACGGTGGCTTTTCTGGGAAACTACGTGCCCCGGCGCTGTGGTATTGCTACGTTTACACATGATATGTTCCGTTCTTACACGGAAAAGTACCCCGGTACCCACTCTTTTGTAGTCTCAGTAGAAGATTTGCCCCATACCTACGCCTACCCCGAGGAGGTACGCTGGACCTTTGATCAGCACGATCCGCTCGGTTACCGGCGCGTGGCCGATCAGCTCAATGCTTCCGAGGCCGAGGTAGTATGTGTGCAGCACGAATACGGAATCTACGGCGGCGAATCGGGCAGCTACCTGTTGCATCTGACACGCCATCTCACCAAACCTTACGTGGTGACGCTGCACACGGTATTGAAGGAGCCCACCCAGGCGCAGCGCCTGGTGTTGCAGGAGCTGGCCCACGGGGCTCAACAGGTTGTGGTGATGTCAGAGAAAGGAGCCGATATGCTCAACTGCGTCTTCAAGGTACCTTTTACCAAGATCAAAGTGATTCCGCACGGCGTGCCCGATGTACCCTTTGGAACCAAGGAGGCCAATAAAGAAAAGCTGGGCTTGAGCGGCAAAAAGATAGTGTTGACTTTCGGCTTGCTTTCGCCCAACAAAGGCATCGAGTTGGCCATTCGGGCTTTGCCGCCCGTAGTCGAAAAAATACCCGACGTACTGTATGTGGTGTTGGGGGCCACCCATCCCAACCTGATCCGGGAGCAGGGAGAAGCCTACCGCAACGAGCTCATGGCCCTGGCCAAAGCGCTGGGCGTAGAGCGTAACGTGGCCTTTCACAACCGGTTCGTCGACGACCCTACCTTGCTGGAGTACCTACAGGCCAGCGATGTCTACCTCACTCCTTACCTCAACGAAGCGCAGATCACCTCAGGTACTTTGGCCTATAGCGTGGGCTGCGGGAAGGCCGTTGTTTCGACGCCCTACTGGCACGCCCAGGAGCTGCTGGCCGACGGTCGGGGTACTTTGGTGAAATTTGGCTGCCACCAGGATATTTCGCAGGCGCTGCTGCGGCTGTTTACGGATAAAAAGTACCTCGAGGATATGGAACGGAAGGCCTACGCCTACGGCCGCTCCATGACCTGGCCGCAGGTGGCCGAAAGCTACCGGAAAGTGTACAGCAGCGCGGGTACCAAGCCCGCAAAAGTACCTAAGCCCGCTCTGCCCAAAATGAAGCTGGACCACTTGCTGCGGCTTACCGACTCCACGGGCATGATTCAGCACGCCCGCTACGGGATGCCCTATCGGCAGGAGGGCTACTGCATCGACGACAACGCCCGGGCGCTTTTGTATTGCGTTAGGCTTATGGATGGAACCCAGGAAGTACCCGCCCGGCTGTGGCGCCTGGTGGAGACCTACGCGGCTTTCGTGGGCCACGCCTTTGACGAGGAGCAGCGCGCGTTCCGCAACTTTATGTCGTACGAGCGTACCTGGCTGGAGCGGCGCGGCTCTGACGATTCGCAGGGACGAACCGCCTGGGCCCTGGGCGAAACCGTCTGCCTGGCCAAGCGGCCCGACCTCAAGCAGTGGGCGAGCCATTACTTACGCGAAATGCTGCCGACACTCTCAGCGATGACGTCTCCCCGGGCCTGGGCCTTTGCGTCCATTGGCCTCACGCATTACCTGCGCTACCAACCCGACGAGCAAGCCGCTACCCTGCGCAATGACCTAAACGCCCGACTCATGGAGCTGTACGCCAAGGTAGCAACGCCCGAGTGGGAGTGGTTTGAGGAAGGACTCAGCTACGACAACGCCCGGCTATCGCAGGCGCTGCTGATGAGCGATAACCCCCAGGAACGACTGGTAGGCTACACCACCCTTGACTGGCTCATGACGGTCCAGGTCGATGCGTTTGGGCTGTTCAGACCCATCGGAAATCAGGGCTTTGGCAAGAAAAGGCGGGAGTGCCTCACCGATTTTGACCAGCAACCCGTGGAGGTATGGGCCACCGTGGATGCCTGCCAGGAAGCCTACAATCACACGCAGGAAGCCAAATGGCTCACCCTGGGCGACCACGCCTTCTCCTGGTTTTTGGGAAATAACCGCATTAATATACCCATGTATAACGAAGAGACGGGCGCCTGCTACGACGGCATCCACAGCGAAGGGCCCAACCTCAACTGCGGAGCAGAGTCTTGTCTGTCTTACCTGGCGGCCCGCCTGCGGTTAGAAAGCTGGCAGTACAAGCAGGTGATATTGCGGAGCGCCCCAGTGGCACCTACCAAAGTGGCGGCAATACCTGTCTGGAAAGAAAAAAGCAGTACTCCGGGCAAAAGCAAACCGGCACTTTCGATACAGCCGATCAGCATGACCGGCGGCCCGCGCCCGAACTTCGTGAAGTAGAAAGCCCTTAAAGGGCTAATTATCAGAAAGAAAGTGAGTATACTTTGAAGCGACGGCGGGGTTTCTTTTCCAAAAAGAAATGACCCGTCGTCGCTTTTATAGGTATATTTAAATAGAGAGTAGTATGTTTACAACATGGCCGGTGCACATACCTTATGGTTGTGCGGTACCGTTAATTACACAAATTGCAAACCTAAAGCCCTATTTCTCGTGAAGAAGATTTCGGTAGATAAAAAGGAAATTACCATAGTACCCAATATGAACCGCGTCATGTTGCGGCCTTTCCGTATTGATAAAGACCGTACCCACGGCCTGGTCAAACGTATCCTGGCTTTGTCGGAAGAAGAGGCGCAGACCAAGTACGAATCCGTGCTGGAAGAATTTGATCACCGCCATCGACGCTTCGAGGAAACGGTCCTGATCAACTACGACCGGATACGCCAGGTAGTTGGCCTGGAAACGGAGCCCAGCCGGGCGCACCAGCTACTCATCGGAAGTTTTTTTACGCACGAATATTCCATCGAAGCGGCGGCCTTGTTCAATCCGTCGGTGGTGTGGCACCCTGATCAGTCGGGAGTGCCGGAAGGCAGCAAGCGGTTTGCCCTGAGCCTGCGGGCTACGGGCGAGGGGCATATTTCGTCAATTATTTTCAGGACGGGTATTTTTGACGAGCAGGGCAACGTCACGATCGACGAAGACTCCGAGTTTTCTACGGCTCCCATCCAGTATAACGAAGTGCGGCTTTCGCGGAAGTTTATCATCAAAAAGGTAGCCGAGATTGGCCTGGGGGAGCTGACCAATGACCCGCTGATCGAGCAACTACCCGAGCGCTTCACGCTGGGCGAATTGAAGGGATTGGTGCAGTCCGACAGCCGCTTTGAAGACCATGTGATGCTGTCCACGGCGCTGGTAAGCCTGCTGAGTGCCAACTACGAGATGGTCTTTGCCGAGGATACATCGCTGTCGGAGCGCGTTATTTTTCCGTACGCCGCCCGCGAGATGAACGGCATGGAAGACGCCCGCTTTGTGGAACTGGAGGACGAAGACGGTACCTCGCGCTACTACGCCACCTATACGGCCTACAGCGGCATGTTGATCTTCCCCCAGCTCCTCGAAACCGACGATTTTATTACCTTTCGGGTACGGACGCTGGCCGGCAAAGGGGCTCAGAACAAGGGCATGGCGCTTTTCCCCCGCCGCATCAACGGCCAGTACGCCATGCTGGGGCGGCAGGATGGGGAGAACATCTACATCATGTTCTCCGACGATCTTTACATCTGGCGCGAAAGCCAGCTGCTCATCGAGCCCCAGCAGACCTGGGAGTTTATTCAGATGGGAAATTGCGGATCACCCATTGAAACCCCCGACGGCTGGCTGGTACTGAGCCACGGTGTGGGGCCCATGCGCAAGTACTGCCTGGGTATTTTTCTGCTGGACCTCCATGACCCTACCCGGGTGATTGGCCGCTTGCCGTACCCGCTCATGTACGCCGAAGGCGAAGAGCGGGAAGGCTACGTACCCAATGTGGTGTACACCTGCGGAGCGCTATGCCTGGGCAACCAACTCTTTATTCCCTACGCGAAGTCAGACTACTCCACGGGATTTGCCACGGTATCTGTCAGCGAGCTCCTGGCCGCCATGATCGGTACCCGGGAGGTTATTTCCAACAAATAAAGTAGAAAAGGGTACTTTGGGGTGACCTACTTTCGTCAACGCAAAGTACCCCCTTTTTATAAAATCAGACCACGCTCTCCAACGCCCGTAGCAGGGCGTTGGCGTCTTCGGGGGTATTGTACACGTGTGGTGCCACCCGAATGCCACTTCCGCGCGCCGAAACGTAGACCTGGCGTTCCGAAAGCGACCGTTGCAGGGCCATTACATCCAAGCCCGGCGGGGTGCGTAGGCCCAGCAGGTGGTGGGCCCGATAGCCTTCTTCTTCCAGGCCGTAGCCGAGCTCAGCCAGGCGGGGAAGTACCTCGGCCAGCAGCTCTTTTCCGTAGCTCTGAATGGTGGCGACGCCCCAGTCCAGCAGTTGGCGCAGGGCCGCTTCGAGCATAGGCAGCTGGATAAACTGCGCTTGCTCACCCACGTTGTACCGAAACGCCTTGGGGCGGTAGTCGCGGCGGTAGTGCGTGAGCTGGTGGAAAAGGTGGCTGTCGGGCCGGGCCATCCAGGTTTCTTCCAGCGGAATACCGTCGTCAAATACCTCCCCAAAGTACCCTAGCCCGAGCGAGTAGGGGCCCATGAGCCATTTGTACGACGCACACAGCAGCGCGTCGGGACGGACTTGGGCAAGGTCAAAGGGCAGCGCCCCTACCGACTGCGTGCCGTCAACCACCAGCCAGGCGTCTACGTCGCGGGCTCGGGCTGCGAGGGCCTCCAGCTCAAATTTGACGCCGTACATCCAATGCACGGGCGGGCACACCAGCAGGCAGGTACTTGCGTCCAGGGCGGCCAGCAGGCGCTCGTTCCAGCTGCGGCCCACGGAAGTGCCTTCCGGCATGGGCACGGTCTCAATGCTCAGGCCCTGCTCCGCCGCCACGCGCTCCCAGGCGTACACATCGCTGGGGAATTCACCGTCCAGCAGTACTATTTTCTGTCCTTTGGCCAGGCCCGGCTTGCGGGGCAGGTTGCGCGCTACCACCGCCAGTCCGTACGATACCGACGGGATGAGCGCAATGCGCTCGGGGTCGTCGTTGCCAATGAGCTCCGAAAACAACCGACGGACGTTCCAGGCGGGCTCAAAAAAATCCGGTGGCGTGAGGGTGTGGATCTGCCGGGTGGTTTGCCGGATGGCCTCCACGCCCGCGGCTTCCACGGCCTGCGTAAACGGCCCGCGGGTGGCGCAGTTGAGGTAGTGAATGGCGGGGTCGAGCGAAAAGAGGTGTTTTTGGCACTGCATAGGAAGTAGGTACTTTTGATGATCACAAGATGGTTTTTCGGGCCAGAGGCAGAAGGTACTTTGTTTTTTTATGTAAAAGTACTTTTCAATAAAATGAGTTTTTCCGTCCCCACCCAGGGACCCCTCGGGGTACTTGGTGTAAGGCATCACAAACCTAGCAGACAACGACGCTTTAGGTACCTTGTTTTTACAAAAAAAGTCTTTCTTTCAAAGTACCTCCAACCCTGGCCAGGTACCTGCTCACGCCCGTGGGTGAAATTCCGTGACGACCTGCCGGAGGTAGTCGCGGTCGAGGTGGGTGTAGATCTCGGTGGTGGTGATGGACTCGTGCCCGAGCATTTCCTGCACGGCCCGCAGGCTGGCACCGCCCTCGATGAGGTGCGTAGCAAACGAGTGCCGGAAGGTATGCGGGCTCACGTTTTTTTGGATACCGGCCAGAGCCGCGGTTTCTTTGATAATCAGGAAGATCATGACGCGCGAGAGCTGCGCGCCGCGGCGGTTCAGAAAAACGATGTCTTCACTCTCTTTCTTGACCTCCTGCTGGCACCGAACGGTGTCGAGGTAGAGCTGCGTGTACTTGATGGCGTCGCGCCCGATGGGTACCAGCCGTACCTTGTCGCCCTTACCAAGTACCCGCACGAAGCCGATGTCGAAGTAGCAGTTGGTGAGTTGCAGGCTCGTCAGCTCCGACACCCGCAGGCCGCAGCTGTAAAGTACCTCCAGCATGGCGCGGTTGCGGGTACCTTCGGGCGTGGTGGGGTCAATGGCCTCTAGCATTCGCTCGATCTCGGGGTAGCTCAGTACATCGGGTAGCTTGCGCGGCAGGCGCGGAGCTTCCAGCAGCTCGGTGGGATTTTCGGTGACGACCCCTTCCAGCAACAGGTACCCAAAAAACGACTTGAGGCCCGAGAGTAACCGCGCCTGCGAGTGCGCCGACAGCCCCAGCTCGGTGAGGTACTTAAGGTACCCCAGCAGGTGTTCTTCCCGCACATCGGCGGGGGTGAGGGCCAGCGCGCTGAGGTCCAGGTACTCGCGCAGCTTGTCGGCGTCGTGCACGTAGGCCTGTACGGAGTGGTCGGAAAGCGACCTTTCCAGCCGGAGGTAGTTTTTAAAATGTTTGATGTAGCTTTGCCACATAGGTACCTGTAGAAAGTCGATGAAAGAACGGCTCCAAACGCTCGACGAAGCTACCCAAACCTTTTCATTTCACCAATAAGTACCCATGAAACGAATCCTGATCCTGAACGGCCCTAACCTCAACCTGCTCGGCAAACGCGAGCCGTCCGTGTACGGCAGCCAGTCTTTTGAGGATTATTTCCAAACCCTGCAAAGTACCTTCCCGAGCGCAGAGCTGCACTACTATCAGTCGAACCACGAAGGTGCTTTGATCGACAAAATCCACGAGCTGGGCTTTACCTTCGACGGCCTGGTGATCAACGCCGGAGGGCTCACGCACACGTCGGTAGCGCTGGCCGACGCGCTATCGGCCGTGCCCATGCCCGCCGTGGAGGTACATATTTCCAACATCCACGCCCGCGAGGCGTTTCGCCACCACAGCTTCCTTACCAGCCGCTGCCGGGGGATGATCTGCGGCCTGGGCTTGCGAGGCTACGAGCTGGCCGTGAAGTACCTGCTGGAAGCGGCCTGAAAAGGCAATGGGTACATATAAAAAGGGGAACCATGGGCGTTCCTGAAACAGAAAGCGTGGCATAAAAAATTGGGACGAAGGCTGCCATGGGCCATATTTAGGTCGGTACTTGGGGCTTCTCGTCGTTGCATGAGCTATGAAGGTATCTCGATTAGTACTTCTTTTTCTACTTTTTTCTCTACAAATACGCGCTCAAACGATCCGGGGCATGGTCACCGATGCCCAGAGTGGCGATACACTCATGAGCGTTTCGGTTCAGGCCCAGGAGCTGTTTATCGGTACCACCACCGACCGCGACGGCAAATACCGGCTGCAACTACTCCAACCGGGTACCTACCTGCTCAGCTACATGCAGGCGGGCTACCAAACGGCCCACCGCACCGTGAGCGAATTCATCGATCAGGAGCTTAACGTAGCCCTCCAACCGGACGTAGTCCAGCTCAACGGGCAGGAAGCCAGCACGGCCCAGCGCTACGAAAGCCGCACTTTTGGCAGGCCGGAGGCTATAACCGTACTTACCCGGCGCGATCTTTACCGCAATTCCCTCCGCTCCACGCCCGAGCTCCTGCTGGGAGAGACGGGCGTCTTTGTGCAAAAAACCACCCACGGGGGTGGCGCACCCATTGTACGTGGGCTCACCGGCCACCACACGCTGCTGCTGGTAGACGGCATCCGGCTCAACAACGCCACCTACGGCTCCGGTCCCAACCAGTACCTTAATACCGTAGATCCGTTCAGCCTAAGGCGGGTGGAGGTGCTGCGAGGCGGGGGGGGCGTGCAGTACGGCAGCGATGCCGTAGGCGGTGCCGTGCAGGTATTTTCGCAAACGCCGCAGTTTTCGGACCAGACGCGCGTCACGGGCTCGGCCCTGACCAAGTGGATGAGCAGTGAAATGGAGGAGAGCGGACGCCTTTCCCTGGGCGTGAGCAGCCGGAAGGTAGCGGTGCAGGCGGGCTTTTCGTACCGCAATTTCGGAAACCTGATCGGGGGCGGTAACTTGGTGCAGGAGCGCACGGGCTATGAGCAGCGCTCGGCAGACGTGAAGGCCGTGCTGCGGCTGAAGCCCAGCCTGAAGCTCACCGCCGCCTACCAGGTACTTCGGCAGGATAGCGTGCCTTTTTATCCCCAAGTGGCCCGCGAGAATTTCCTGCTGAGCGAAATCACCATGCAACAACGCACGCTGGGGTACCTACGGCTGGAGGGAAACCGCCCGCACCGCTGGCTCAGGCACTGGCAGGTCACCACCCTGGCGCAGCAGGCCGCCGAAGACCGCAGCAGCCACGCCAACGGTTCGCCCCTGCTTCGTCAGGAAAAAGAGGATGTCGATACCCAGGGAGCGCTGGCGTCGGCAATAACGGAGCCAACGGACTTCTGGAAAATCCAGACCGGCCTGGACTGGTACTTCGATGAGGTAGCCAGCCGACGCCAGGATACCGACACCCTTGGTGGTTTGCCGCCCACCAACCGGAAAGGCCTCTACGCCAACGGAGCCAGCCAGCATAGCCTGGGCCTTTACACCCTGCACACGCTTACCTTTGCGCGGCTCACCGTTACCGCCGGGGTGCGTTACAACCTTTTTGCTACCACCATTCCCGACGAAGTACTGGGCGAAGTTCAGCAAAATCCGTCGGCCTGGGTGGGGAATGCGGGCCTTTCTGTGGCCTTGTGGCCGTCGGTGCGCCTGGTGGCCAACGTCAGCTCCTCCTTCCGGGCTCCTAACGTCAACGACCTGAGTACCGTGGGCCTGGGAAGTACCTATTTTGAACTACCCAACGGGGCGCTGCGGCCCGAGCGCGGCCTCAACAAAGAGGTGGGCCTCAAGATCCGTGACAACCGTTTTTCGAGCTCCTTCACGCTGTACCACAACCAGCTCTCAGACCTGATCGTGCGGCGACAGCGGGGTAGTTTGCTGGACAACTACGCCGTGTACTTCCGGCAGAACCTGGGCCGCGCCCTGATCCGGGGCCTGGAGGCGGAGGCCGAGTGGCAGCTGTTCCCCAACTGGCTGCTCTTCGGCAATGCGACGTACACCCACGGTCAAAATCTAACGACTCAAGAGCCCCTGCGGCTCATCCCGCCCTTGCACGGCAAGCTGGGCGTCACTTACCAGCGCAATGCCCGCAACTGGGTACGCGCCGAGTGGTGGATGGCCGCCCGGCAGGACCGCCTGGCACCGGCCGATGTCGCGGACCCGCTGATTCCGTCCGCAGGTACCCCCGGTTGGCACGTCATCAATGCTGCGATCGGACAGCGGGTGGGGCTACTGCGTGTGGCCGCCGAGATCCAAAACCTCTTGGACCAGCGGTACTACACCCACGGCTCGGGCGTGACGGGCGTGGGTCGCAGCCTGTGGGTGACGCTGCGGTTCGACTGGTAGGTCGTGGCCGGGGCAGAGGGTTTGGGGCATGGGATTAATGGGCCATGGGTACTTTGGGGTAATGAAAAGTAAAGTCAGCCTACGGTTTTTAAATAAATCATTTTTGAAAAAGTACCCTTATTTTTCTTTTCTATTGCAAGCCTATTCAATAGCCAACCAAGCTGACCGCCACGGAGTCGCACTTTTCTAGGTACTTTTGACCCCAAGCCCTTAGTCCAAACCAACTACCAACGCCTATGAAACCCTCCTTCTGGACCAACTACCACAGCCACAGCCACTACTGCGACGGGCGCGAGGCACCGGAGGCGCAGGTGCGGGCCGCCCGGCAGCAGGGCGTGCGGGCCTTTGGCTTTTCGTCGCACGGGCCGGTGCCGTTTGCCAACGCCTGGAGCATGAAGCCGGAGCGGCTTGAGGGGTACCTGGCGGAAACCCGCGCTTTGCAACAAAAGTACCAGGGAGACATAGAACTGTACGTGGGGCTGGAGGTCGACTACGTACCCGGCCTGTGCGGCCCAGGTACCTACGCCCACGCCCTGGATTTTACCATCGGCTCGGTGCACTACGTGGACCAGAACTGGGAAGGCCAGCCCTGGGAGATCGACGGCGCTACGGAGGGCTTTATGAAGGGGCTGGTGGAGGTACATGGCGGCGACATCCAGAAGGTACTTCGGCGGTACTACGCGCTCATCCGGGAAATGGTGGAGCAAGACCCGCCGCTGATCGTAGGGCATTTGGATAAGATCAAGATCCATAACCTGAACGAAAGCCTGTACCGCGAGCAGGACGACTGGTACCAGGCCGAGATTGACCACACGCTGGAGGTGATTGCGGCGGCGGGTTGTGTGCTGGAAGTAAATACCCGCGGTATGTACAAGAGAAACCTCGATACCTACCCCTCGGCTACGATCCTGAAAAAAGTACTGGCCCGGAACATTCCCGTGATGCTCAACGCCGACAGCCACGCGCCCGAGGAAATCACGGCCCGCTTCGCGGAGGCCGCCGGGGTACTTCAAGCGGTAGGTTTCCGGACGCTCCGGGTACTTTTGGATGGTACTTGGCAGGAGGTACCCTTCGACCAAAAAGGTTTATTTTTATAGCGATTCTTCAAAAAATAAAATGATCACTTTTTATCCCGGTCCTTCCAAAATTTACCCGCAAGTAGAGCAGTACCTGGCCGACGCCTACCGCTCGGGCATCCTGAGCATGAACCACCGCAGTGCGGCTTTCATGACCATGCTCGAAGGTACCCTGGCGGCGCTGCGCGAAAAGCTGGCGATCCCGGCCAGCTACGAAGTGTACCTGACGTCCTCGGCCACCGAGGGCTGGGAGATCGTGGCGCAGTCGCTGGTGGCGCGGCGGAGCCTGCACCTGTACAACGGGGCTTTTGGCGAGAAGTGGTACGCCTACACGCGCCGCTTGCGGGCCGAGGCCGTGGGGCTTCCGTTTGATTTCCAAACCCTGCCCGACCCGCAAGCGCCAGGTACCTACCCCGACGCGGAGGTACTTTGCCTCACCCACAACGAAACCTCCAACGGCACCGCCCTGCCCGACGCCAGCCTGCGGGCCCTCCGAGGGTACTTTGCGGGGCTCATTGCCATTGATGCTACCTCTTCCATGGCGGGCGTAGCTACCGACTGGCTCCTGGGCGACGTTTGGCTGGCTTCGGTGCAGAAGTGCTTCGGGCTGCCGCCGGGGCTGGGCGTGCTGGTGGTGTCGCCGCGGGCGGTGGCGCGGGCCGAGGAGCGGGCCGAGCGCAATCATTACAACAGTCTGCTTTTTTTGCGCGAAAATTTTATCCAAAACCAAACGCCCTACACGCCCAACACGCTGGCGATCTACCTGCTGGGCCGGGTGATGCAGCAGGTACCCCCGCTGGCCGAAGTAGACGCCGAAACCCACCGCCGCGCCGCCGACTGGTACGCGTTCCTGGCGGCGCAGGGCTTCGGGCTGCTGGTGACGGAGCCGGACGTACGCTCGCCTACGGTAGTAGTGGTACAAAGTACCCCCGCGGAGGTAACGCGGCTCAAGGCGGCGGCTTCCGAAGCGGGCATCGTGGTGGGCAGCGGCTACGGTACCTGGAAGGCCACCACCTTCCGCATGGCGAACTTTCCGGCCATCACGCTGAGCGAAATCGAGCAGTTTCAGACGTTCCTGCGCAAACGATCCTGGGAGCAGCATGAGTAGGTACGCGGGCCCGCTGTACTTTACTAGCAGTACCCATTATTTCCCTTCCTACCCACGTGACACAAAAAATGGTAGAGCAGTACCAGGCGCAGATCAAATGCCTGGTGGCCCTCGATTCAATTATCTTTGGATTCGACGGCGAAGAGTTGAAGCTTTTATTAGTAAAAAGGGGCGTCGAAGACGACGGCTCCACCTGGTCGCTGATGGGCGGCTGGCTCCGGCCCGACGAAGGCCTGGAAGAGGCCGCCAACCGGATCTTGTTCGAGCTTACGGGCCTTACGGACATCTACCTCGAGCAGTTGTATACTTTTGGTGCTCCCCACCGCGACCGCGTGGAGCGCACCGTGGCGGTGTCGTACTTTGCGCTCATCAACGTCACCGACTACCAGGAGCGCGTCTCGCACACCTACGAGGCGCATTGGTTTTCGATGCACGAACTACCCCGGCTGCTCTTCGACCACGGCCAGATGGTGGAGCAGGCCATCGAGCGGCTGCGCTACAAGGCATCGCAGCATCCCATTGGTTTTGAGCTACTTCCCGAGAAATTCACCATTCCGCAGCTGCAGAAGCTCTACGAGGCTATCTTTGACGCGCCGCTGGATAAGCGCAATTTCAGCCGAAAAATTCTTTCCACCAATCTACTGGAAAAGCTGGACGAAAAGCAGCGGGGGTACTCCAAAAAGGGAGCCTACCTTTATAAAGTGAACGAGGAAAAGTACCAAAAGCAGTTTAATACTTTCCTGAATTTTCTGCCCAACGGAGGTACCTAGGCGCTCCCGGCCCGAACGGTTTGTGTATGCAAGGGCTTTTGTTCAACTTTGCGGCTTCAATCCGTATCCGGGCTATGTTCAATTTCAAAGAAGTACTTTCCGTTACGCTCATCCTCTTTTCGGTGATCGACATCGTGGGCTCCGTGCCGGTGATCGTGGATCTGCGCAAAAAGGCCGGGCACATCCAGTCCGAGAAGGCCACGCTGGTAGCCGGTACGCTCATGGTGGTTTTCCTGTTTCTGGGCGAGCGCATCCTGTCGCTCTTTGGGGTCGATGTCGCTTCTTTTGCCGTGGCGGGGGCTATTATTTTGTTTTTGCTGGGCCTGGAAATGATTCTGGGCCGGAATTTTTTCCGCCACGACAACGTCAGCACCGGCACGGCCTCCATCGTACCCATTGCGTTTCCGCTCATTGCGGGGGCCGGTACCATGACCACCCTCATCACGCTACGCGCCGCCTATGCCATCCCCAACATCCTGATTGGTATCGTGGTGAATCTGCTGCTGGTGTACCTGGTGCTGAAGTCGTCGGAGTGGCTGGAGCGGAAGCTCGGCCAGGCCGGTACCGACGTGCTCCGGCGCGTGTTCGGGATTATTCTGCTGGCGATTTCCATTAAGCTTTTTAAAACGAATTTTTTGTAAAGGTACCTGATCCCCGGCCCTTCTCCTTGGAGGAGAAGGGTGTTAAGTCTGGATCAACGCCAATACTTTTAACTCTCAACTCCTACTAAAAACCCATGCAAAGCCTCGATAGCCTGAATCAAGTAGCTGATTTTCACCGTACCTTCAAGCACCCCATTCTGGACAAGCCCCAGCTGCCGTCTGAGGAGCGCAGCCGCCTGCGGGTGGCGCTGCTGGCCGAAGAGCTGAAAGAGCTGGAGGTGGCGATTCTGGAAAAAGACATCGTAGAAGTAGCCGACGCTCTCTGTGACCTGCAATACGTACTGGCCGGGGCGGTGCTGGAGTTTGGCCTGGGCGAAAAATTCCGGGCGCTGTTTGACGAAGTACAGCGCTCCAACATGTCCAAAGCCTGTAACTCGCTGGAAGAAGCCGAAGCCACCGTGGCGCACTACCAGCAAAAAGGCACCGACTGCTACTACCAGGAAGACAACGGCAAGTACCTGGTGTACCGGACCTCAGACAACAAAACCCTGAAAAATATCAACTACTCGCCCGCCGATCTGGTTAGTATTCTGAATCAGTAGTCAAGGTACCTTGCGCAAGTACCTCCGAGCCTTTTATTTCTAAACAACATGTCATCCGTTCTCGAACGTTTTCTTCGCTACGTCCAGATCGACACCCAGTCTGATCCGCACTCGACGAGCTTTCCCAGTACTGCCAAACAGCGCGACCTGAGCCAATTGTTGGTGATCGAGCTACAGGAAATGGGCGTGACCGACGCCCATCTCGACGAGCACGGCTACGTGTACGCCACGCTGCCCGCTACCAGCACCAAGCCCGGGGTACCTGTAATCTGCTATTGCTCGCACGTGGATACCTCGCCCGACGTCAGCGGGGCCAACGTCATGCCGCTGGTGCATCAAAACTGGGACGGCCGCGACATCGTCCTGCCCGACGACCCCACGCAGGTACTTCGCCGCGGCGAGCACCCCGACCTGGAGGCGCAAATAGGGAATGATATTGTGACCGCCAGCGGCACCACCCTGCTCGGGGCCGACAACAAGGCGGGCGTGGCCGAGATCATGGCCGCCGCTGAGTACCTCATGCAGCATCCGGAAGTGAAGCGAGGTACCGTCAAGATCCTCTTTACGCCCGACGAAGAAGTGGGCCGCGGTACCGAGAAAGTAAACCTGGAAAAACTGGGGGCTGACTTCGGCTACACCGTCGATGGCGAAACGGTAGGTACTTTGGAAGACGCCACCTTCTCGGCCGACGGCGTCACGCTGACCATTCACGGCGTAAGTACCCATCCGGGTTTTGCGAAAGGAAAAATGGAGAACGCCCTCAAGCTGGCGGCCGACATCCTGGCCGAACTACCCAAAAACGGCCTCTCGCCCGAAACCACCGACGGCATGCAGGGTTTCATTCATCCGGTGCACATCACGGGCGGGCAGGATACCGCCACGGTGGAGTTTATTGTCCGGGATTTTACAGAATTGGGCTTATACGAAAAGGAAAAATTTCTACGCAATATCGTCAACGAAGTAGGAGCCAGGTACCCCCACTCGCGCGTGGAAATGGACGTAGTACCGCAGTACCGCAACATGAAAGTGGTCCTCGACCAGCATCCGCAGGTGGTCAACAACGCCCTGGAAGCCATGCACCGCGTGGGCCTTACGCCCGTGCGCCGGAGCATCCGGGGCGGTACCGACGGCTCCCGGCTGTCGTTCATGGGGCTGCCGTGCCCCAATATCTTCGCGGGCGAGCACGCTTTTCACTCGCGCCTGGAGTGGGTGTCGGTGCAGGACATGGAAAAAGCCGTGGAGGTACTTATAGCGCTCAGCCAGGTTTGGGAGGAGCAGGCGGGACATTGATTGAGCATTCATGGCAAAAAAACAAAAATACTACGTGGTGTGGCAGGGACGGCAGACGGGCGTCTTCACCGACTGGAAAGAGTGCGAGGCGCAAATAAAGGGTTTTGAAGATGCGCGCTTCAAGTCGTTCGACTCGCTGAAGGAAGCCGAGGAAGCCATTCACCGCAACTACTGGGAGTTTGTGGCGAAAAAAGAAGCGGGTACTTCGGCCACCAAGCCCGCGCCCGCCAGCGTGGGGCAGCCCATCCGCGACAGCATTGCCGTCGATGCCGCCTGGAACACCGCCACCGGCGACATGGAGTACCAGGGCGTGTACCTGCGCACCGGCGAGCGGATTTTCCTGCAAGGGCCTTTCTCTGACGCCACCAACAACATCGGGGAGTTTCTGGCCATTGTGCACGGACTGGCCTATTTGCAAAAAAACGGCAGCAACCTGCCCATCTATACCGATTCGCGCACGGCCATGAGCTGGGTTAAGAAAAAGCACGCCAATACCAAGCTGGTGCTGACGCCCCGCAACAAGCCCGTGTTTGAGTTGATGCAACGGGCCGAGCGCTGGCTGGCCGAGAACAAGTACTCCAATCAGATCCTGAAGTGGGAAACCGAGTACTGGGGCGAGAATCCGGCGGATTTTGGTCGAAAGTAAATGCCAGCCATGCCCCGCCGTACCTACTTCCAGTTCAAGCAATTTACCGTGCAGCAAGAGCGCTGCGCCATGAAGGTATGCACCGACGCCTGCGTGCTGGGGGCCTGGGCGGAGGTAGGTACCTCAAGTACCCCCAGCCGAGTGCTGGACATCGGTACCGGCACGGGCCTGCTGGCGCTGATGGCCGCCCAGCGCAACCCGGCCGCCCACATCGACGCCGTGGAGCTCAACGCCGAGGCCGCTGAGCAAGCCCGTGCCAACGTCGCCGCAAGTCCCTTTGCGGCGCGCATCCGCGTGGTGCAGGTACCTATCCAGGCGTTTGTCGCCGAAGTACCCTACGATTTTATCCTTACCAATCCGCCCTTTTACCAGTCCGACCTGCGCTCGCCCGACGCCGCCGTTAACCAGGCGCACCACGCTACGAGCCTGACTTTTACGGAACTCCTGACGGCCGTGGAGCGGTTATTAACCCAGGCAGGTACCTGGAGCGTGTTGCTCCCCGTGGCCGAAAGTGAGCAGCTCCAACGCCAGGCCGAGGCCACCGGCTGGGTACTGACCCGGCAGCTGACGCTGGCCCACCAGCCCGGTCAGGTACCTTTCCGGCGGCTGGGTACCTACCGGCGGCGGGGTACTTTTGAAGGTACCTTGGAGAAACAGGCGTTGTGCGTCTACGAAGCCGACGGAAGTACCTTCAACGCGGCGTTTAGGTACCTGCTGCGGGATTTTTACCTGCCATTTTAAAAAATAAAAAGACGACCTTTGGGCTTTCGTCCCGAACGAACTGAGCTATGACCGATCCCATCCTACAGATTTCCGTAGTTATTCCTCTTTATAACGAAGAAGAATCCTTGCCCGAGCTCCACGACTGGATCGTGCGGGTGATGGAGGAGCACCGCTTTACCTACGAAATCCTGTTCATGGACGACGGCAGCCGCGACGGCTCCTGGGGTGTCATCAGCGAGCTGGCGGCGCAGAATCCCGCCGTGCGCGGCGTGCGCTTCACGCGCAACTACGGCAAAACCGCCGCCCTCCAGACCGGCTTCCAACTCGTGAAGGGTAAGGTCGTGATCACGATGGATGCCGACCTGCAAGACAGCCCCGACGAAATCCCGGCGTTGTACCGCCTGATCACCGAGGAGCGCTACGACCTGGTGTCGGGCTGGAAGCAGAAGCGCTACGACCCCATCAGTAAAACCCTTCCCACTAAGCTCTTCAACGCCGCCACGCGCTGGATCTCCGACGTACACCTGCACGACTTCAACTGCGGCCTGAAGGCCTACCGGCAGGAGGTGGTCAAGAATATCACGATCTACGGCGAAATGCACCGCTACATTCCGGTTATTGCGAAGTGGAACGGCTTCGGGCGCATCGGCGAGAAAGTGGTGCAGCACCAGGCCCGCAAGTACGGCCAAACGAAGTTTGGCCTGGAGCGCTTCATCTACGGTTTTCTGGACCTACTTTCCATTGCGTTTGTGAACAAATTTGGCCGACGGCCCATGCACTTTTTTGGGAGCCTGGGTACCTTGATGTTCTTCCTGGGCTCGCTGCTGGCCATGTACCTGCTGGGCGAAAAAATCTACAACATCTACACGCACCAGCCCTACCGCAACGCCACCGACAACCCGCTTTTCTTCCTGGCGCTCACGGTGATCGTGGTGGGGTCGCAACTCTTTCTGGGTGGCTTCCTGGGTGAGCTCCTGGTGAAACAATCCATGACCAAGTCCAACGACTACCTCATCAGCGAAGTGATCCGGTCGGACGAGCGGACGCAGGAGGTACTTTCGGTACCGGCGCGGCGAGCGAGGCTGTGACGTAGTGGGGTAGGTGCGGCGATCGAAAGGACTTATTTAACCTCTTTTGCCTACTTACGGTTTTTTTCTAAGGCTAATCTTGAATGAAGTACCCTACCGTGTACCCTGTGGTACGCAACACCCATCGCTATGCGGTACGGCAAGCGCAAACCGTTAGCGTTAAAATCATTTTGTCGGTAAATACAGGGTAAAGTTAGAACCGCTCCCTGGGCTGCTTTTGGCGGTAATACTACCGCCGTGCAGTTCTACAATCTTCCTACAAATCGACAAGCCAATCCCCGTGCCATTAAACTCCGATTGTAAATGAAGGCGTTGAAAAACTTCAAAAATCATTTCGGTATACTGCGGTTCAAAGCCAATACCATTGTCAATAACCTGGATGCATAGCCATTGCCGGTTGTCGGCTAGTTTTAGCTGCTTAGCCTGTTGGCTTGTTAAAACGTCGGCAAGCACGACAACGACCGGCTTGACTCCGTCGGAGGTGAACTTAATGGCGTTGGCAAGCAAATTTTGAAATAACAAAAGCAGCTGTAAAGCATTCCCGGTGATGGTATAAGAATCAGTTGCCGTAATGGTCGCCCCCTTTTCCTGGATCAAATATTCAAGGTTTGCCGTGGCAAGCTGGACGATTTTAGAAAGTTCAACTTTTTCATTCAACAGGACGGGCCCTGAATTTAGCCTGGCGTAAGTCAGCAAGTCTTTGACCAACGACTGCATTCTTTCGGCCGAATTTTTCAGCCGCTCGAGTAAATTCTGAGCATCTACGGGAATGTGCGTATCGTATTTGTCAATGATGATGTCGGCCAATATCTTTATTTTACGAACCGGTTCCTGTAGGTCATGGGAAGCCACATAGGCATACCGTGCCAGCTCATGGTTGCTGCGGTTGAGCTCATGAATGGTATCATCGAGCTGCTTTTGGCGGCTTTCCATGATTTCTTTCACGTGCCTTAGCTCCTGGTTGTCCTTTAAAGCCTGGTCAACGACCTTCTGCGCGTGGATGTTAACGATAAATCCAAACCACTGCATCAAGTTGCCCGCACTATCCAGCTGTGGCGTCAGGGAGAGCAAATGCCATACTCCGCCCGCAGCGGAGGAAAGCTTTACTTCCAACTGAAAAAACGCTTTTTTTTCAAGCTTTACCTTGAGGTAGTTAATGTCTACATCCAGATGGTAGTCCTGAATCCAATAAAACCAGTTTGTGCCTTTAAGAGCGGGCAGAGACTTTCCTATGAAGTCCAGAAACGACTGATTGGCATACAGCATTTGATGGTCCGCGGCCAGCGTAAACATCATTAAAGGCAGGGAATTCGTAAGCTCCTGGTACTGGTTCTCGCTTTCAACCAGGCTATCGGCGAGTTGCTGTAGCTCCGTATTTTTACGCCTAACCTCCTCGTAGGGCGAAATGGCCTGGGAGGCATTAAATTCCTGCTTGCACTTATTGATCAGGGCCGGACTTAAAACCGCGGTTTTAGGCAGCTCACAGCTGATCGAAACGGAGGTACCCGATATATCAAAATGGCTTACAAGTTTTCGGGCATACCGAAAGTTTTCGTTGGATATATTCAGCCTGCTCAAAGAGGGGCTGTTAATGCTGGCACAAATAACCGCTTGATTTTCTTTTGATTTAGTGAGTGCCAAGCTCAATATGGAATTCGTTCTTTGCTCAATCATGAAGCGAGCCACCTCAGACACGGCGGTTGCAAAACTGGTTTGGGCGACCAGCCCCAGCCCGCATAGTTCGCCCAGATGCATGGACCTTCGGTGGGCCAGGACTAAATCCAGGTCGTTTTCCAGGTTAAAAACGATTATTTCCTTCATGGATTCTTCAATTAACTTTTACAACAACCACGGACATATCATCGGAATGGCGGGCATAGTCTTTATAAATAACGGCGGCCAGAATTGACAGGTCATACTTGAAAACAGCCGCATGTTTATTGGTTTCCCACCGGGTTGAGATCCCGTCCGAGCACAGCACCAGGTAGCTCCCGGTCTCGTTCACGATCGTTTGGGATTGAAGCCTGCCCGAAATGTTAATGCCCAGGATCCCGTTGAAGGGCATGTGGGTTTTTGCGGTTAAGGCATTGCAAAGCCGGGTGGAAATATTGCCTACGCCGCATATCCTCCAGGTTTTATGAAGGAGATCATAAACCGCTACGGTACCAACTAACCCCCGGGTATCTTTCACGTGTTTGTGGATATCCTTGAGAATGTCGCTGGGGTCATTAAAGGTAGATTTTCGGAAGGCTTCACACGCCCGTTGCGCAGCAAGGTTTGCCAGGGGGCCATGTCCAAGTCCGTCAGCCAGCATTACTTTAAGAAAATAAGGGTTGGCCTTCCACGCGTAGGCGTCGCCGCATACTTTTTCACCGGGCTTGCGCAAAACAACGGGATAAATACCCACGCTGGCTGGCGGGCTTTGTGAAACCGGTTGTGAAAAAATTCGGGATAAAAGCACCGTTCCCCAGCCTTTTAACGAATAGAGCTGAAACTGGTCGGAAAGTCTTTTGATGGAGCCCAGGCCATGGCCCAGGGTCCCGGTTGTAGACACGCCGTCTTCGATCATCCGGGCCGGGTCGGCCATGCCAGGCCCTTTATCAATGCTAAGGATTTCTATTCCTTTATTTGCATTTTCATATAAGAGCCGGACGACCAGCTCACCGCCACCGGCATGTTTTAGGAGATTAGTCGAAATCTCGGAAATAACCAGCTCCAGTTCCGCCACCCGTTTTGTGGACAAGCCTACGGGCTCGGCGATCTTGACGATATCTTTTTTTAATATATTCAAATAGCTGCGATCCGTAAGGCTAAAAACCACTTGTTGTAGACTATCCATTCTTCCATTTTAACATTTTCACGGTAGTCCCTTGACCGATCGCGCTTTGTATCACAAATTCATTGACCAGGCGCTTTGCCCCGGGCAGGCCCATGCCCAGGCTCCGGCCCGTAGTGTAGCCGTCTTGCATGGCCTTTTGGATATCGGCAATTCCTGGGCCTTTGTCCTCAAACACCAGCTGGATACCTTCCTGTTTTCCCTTGGTAACTACCTCTAGCCGCATGGTTCCGCCGCCTCCGTAGATGAGCATATTCCGGGCAATTTCACTCGTAGCTGTGATCAGCTTGGTCTGGTTTACGATACCCATACCTATTTTTGCTGCCACCTCCTTTACCCGGTTGCGGCAGTATACCAAATCACGTTCTTGCTGGATAATCAGGCTTTCTTTAATCAACATCGTCATCATTAGCATCGTCTAGGCTGGGCGGCATTCTGGATTCAAGCAGTGCCATTCCTTTTTCCACGTTTAAGGCGGTATGCACCCCAGAAAGCGGCAGCCCCAGTTCGATGAGCGTGATCGCCACGGCGGGCTGCATCCCTACCACGACGGTTTCTGCATCCATGATGCTGGACATACCGGCAATGTTGCCAATGATTTTGCCCATAAACGAATCCACAATAGACAGGGCCGAGATGTCAATAAGTACCCCTTTAGATCCTGTTTTGAATACCATCTGGATCAGATCTTCTTCTAAGGTAAGTGCTAGGCGGTCATATAAATCAACCTGGATGGTTACCAGCAAAAACTTTCCCATTTTAAGAATAGGAATTTTCTCCATAGTGTCAGAGCTTATTCTTATTAGTTAAGTTTTTCTCTTTGCGTACGCCTTACTTCCAACTGCAAGCTATTGAAGGCAAATTTAAGCGCGCTTTCCAGGGTGGCTTTTGTGATCATCTGCGATAGGTCGATCCCCAGGTGGACAACCGTTTGGGCTATTTCGGGCCGGATGCCGCTGATGATACATTCTGCGCCCATCAGCCGGGTTGCATTCACAGTTTTTATCAAATGCTGGGCCACCAGCGAATCCACCGCCGGTACCCCTGAAATATCCAGAATCGCTATGCTACTGCCCGTATCGACAATGCCCTGCAAAAGGTTTTCCATGACCACCTGCGTGCGGGCACTGTCCAGAGTGCCGATAATGGGCATGGCCAGGATCCCGTTCCAAACCCGTATGACGGGCGTAGAAAGTTCGGCCATCTCTTCGGATTGCTGAAAAATCACATCCTCTCTGCCGGTAATGAAGGTTTCAAAACTAAGGATACCTATGTTATCGATAAACTTGCTGACCAGGATGCTGTCCTGGTAGAGCTGCTGGGGATTATCGCTGTTTTGCTCGCTGAGTACCTTTAAAAGGGCATCCTTAAGCGTGAAGATATACGTGGCGGTTTCCCGTGGAGAAAATCCTTGCCGTGCTCGGGAAATGGTGAGGCTTGAAATGTAGTCGGTCAAAGCTTCCAACTCTGGCGAAGAAAAATCCTGAACGGTATTTTCGTTGAGCGAACCTACTAGTATGTCAACGAATTCCGTTGATTGCGCGCGAAGCTCATCGGCCGTATTATAGTTGTTGGACACTTCGGTATCCATTTGCTGAACTTGCAGCCAAAGTTGTAAGACCCGGTCTTTCTTTGACCGTAAGATTTCAAAGATAGGTGTTTCCATTCGTGCTTTTGGAGAATGTAATGAGTAGGAGATATAGAATGCCACCGGCCAGCTCAGGAAAAGGCCGGTTATCGATTTTAATGCAAGGTAGTGATAATAATCTGTTCCGTAATGGCCGCTTCCGTTGATTCTTTATAGGCGCTCCCCATGCCCGTCATAGACCGGATGTTGCCCTATTGCAGGCAGGGTGCAACCCTGCTACGGTTAATAAGCGTTGGGCGAATTGGTTAACCGTACCCATTAAACGCCGCTGGCGTTGCCTTTGTTTAGCGGAGACGGCGTCGCCCAGGTTCAAGCTCCACCCGACAACCGTGGCCACACCACCTAAGCCATCTTTCCAAGTACCTCACTCGCCCAGTTTCCGCTTGCGGTAGGCTTGCGGGTTCATGCCCACGAGGCTCCGGAACTGTCGGTTGAAGTACGAAAGGTTATTGAAGCCCGCCTCGAAACAGGCCGCCGTGACCGAGTAGTTGGGCTTTTGGAGTAGCTTGCAGGCGTAGGCCACCCGGATCTCGTTGAGGTACTTGGTAAAGCTCTTCAGCGTGCGGGTTTTGAAGTACCTGCAAAAGGCCGTTTCGCTCATGGTAGCGACCTGCGCCACGTCCCGGATGCTGATCTTCTCGGCAAAGTGCGTATAGAGGTACTGGTTGATGCGCCACATCCGCTCCTCGTCGCGGCTGAAGTCGAAGTAGTAGTCCTGGTTGGTGAGGTACTTGTAGTGCTCGGTTTCGGCCAGTTGCAGCAGTACCTCCAGCAGCGTCAGGAGCTTGCGCGAGTCCGGCTGGGGCGGCATCTGGCCCAGCCGCGCAAGTACCTCCCCGGCCCCCGTAAACTGAAGTCCGCGCCGGGCGCGGGCAAAAAGTCCGTTGAGCGCCTGGACTTCGGGTTTTTGCAAAAAATCTTTCCCCAAAAAATCCTCCGTAAACTGAATGATCAGCCCCAGTGGCCGGGCTTCGGGAGCGGCCTGGCGGTACTCTGGGTTGGGTTGCAACACGTGCGGAAAGTTGGCTCCCAGCAGCACCAGATCGCCCGCCTCAAACTCCCGGAAGCCGTCGCCGATCACGCCGTTGGTTTTGCCTTCGATGAAGTAAATCAGCTCCAGCTCGGGGTGGTAGTGCCAGCGCGTACTGAGGTCGAAGGGCTCCCACTTAAAGACAAACGAGCGGTTGGCTTGCGGATGAATGAGGCGGTAGCTGGGAAGCGACATCAGGTAGTATATTGACGTACTTGGACGATTTTTTTCAATTGATGCTAAAATACGTCAACTATTCGGCAATCCAGTGAAAATGAATTTTCTTTTTTTACCGAACATTTGCATGGAAATAAAAAGAAAAAATTGGATTTAGGAATTAGCACCTATACCTATCCCTGGGCCGTGGGGGTACCTGGCTACGGGCCCGCCCAGCCATTGGCCCTGCCGGAGCTCCTGGAAATCGGCCACCGACTGGCCGTGAAGCGCCTGCAAATTGGCGACAACCTACCCGTGCACACGCTCCCAAGTACCTCCTGGTGCGAGGCCATCCGGCGGGCGGGGCAGCTGGGCGTGCAGCTGGAGCTGGGTACCCGCAGGCTGGAGCGGGAGCACATCGGGAGGTACCTGGAGCTGGCGGCGCAGGCGGGCTCGCCCTTTCTGAGGGTAGTAGTGGATGACCAAGGGTACGCGCCGAGCCGGGCGGAGGTAGTGGCGGAGGTACGGGCGCTGCTCCCCCAGCTTCGCGAGCAAAAGATCCGGCTGGGCATCGAGAACCACGACCGCTTTTCGGCCAAGTCGTTACAAATCATCGTAGAAAGTACCGACCCCGACTGGGTAGGTATCTGCCTGGATACCAGCAACTCGCTGGGCGCGGGCGAGGGCGTGGCGTACCTCGTCGAAATCCTGGCGCCTTACGTCATCAATCTGCATTACAAAGACATTGCCATCCGCCGGGTGGCGCATAAGATGGGCTTTGAGGTGGCAGGCTGCGCGCCGGGCCAGGGCCTGATTGACCCCAGGTACCTGCTAAGTACCCTGAGCAAGTACCTCCGCTGCGAGTCGGTGACGCTGGAACAATGGCCGCCCTACCTGGGTACCCTGGAGGCCACCATCCGGCAGGAAGCTGCCTGGGCGGAGGAGGGAATTGACCTTTTGAAAAACACGTTGAAAAATTATACCCAATAACCATGATCAAAATAGCTCTAGTAGGCGCTGGCGGAAAAATGGGCTGCCGCCTCACCGACAATTTTCTGAAGTGCAATCAGTACGGCGTCGACTACCTCGAAATCAGCGAACGCGGCCTGGCCAACCTCGCCGAGCGCGGCGTACAGGTAAGTACCCAGGCCGACTGCATCCCGACCGCCGACGTGGTGATCCTGGCCCTGCCCGACGTGGCCATCGGGGCGCTTTCGCAGGAGATCATCCCCGCCATGAAGCCGGGCGCGCTGGTGCTCACGCTGGACCCCGCCGCGCCCATCGACGGCGTCATTGCCCACCGCGACGACCTGGGCTACGTCATTGCGCACCCTTGCCATCCGTCAGTCTTCAACTGGGAGCCTACCGAGGCCGCTTTCCGCGATTTTTACGGGGGGATTTCGGCCAAACAGTCCATCGTGGTGGCACTCATGCACGGTACCGAAGCCCACTACGCGCTGGGCGAGAAAGTAGCGCAGGACATGTACGCACCGATTCTGGACACGCACCGCATCACGCTGGAACAGATGGCGATTCTGGAGCCCGCTATGGTCGAAACCCTGGCCCAAACCTGCATGGAGGTGGTGAAAGAAGGCTATGACCGCATCGTGGCGCTGGGGGTACCTGAAGCCGCCGCGCGCGATTTCGTGCTGGGCCACCTGCGGATCCAGATCGCGGTGCTGTTCAAGGAAGTGAATGGTACTTTCTCGGACGCCGCCTACAAGATCAGTAAACGCGCCAAGCCAATCCTTTTTAAAGAGAACTGGGAGCGGATTTTTGAGATGGACGACATCCGTGCGCAGGTACGTGACATTACCCAAAAGTAAGCCGTGAATCTTTCCGTAAACGCTCTTTTTATGAAAAAACAATTCCTTTTTCCCCTCGCTTTGCTGAGCCTGCTGGCGGGTACCTCGCGGGCGCAGCTCCGGGTGAGCGACAACCAAAGGTACCTCCAGACTGCCGACGGCAAGCCTTTCTTCTGGCTAGGCGATACGGCCTGGGAGCTTTTTCACCGCCTCAACCGCGAAGAGGCCGACAGGTACCTGAAAAACCGGGCCGACAAGGGCTTCACGGTGATACAAGCCGTGGCGTTGGCCGAGCTCGACGGCCTTGATACGCCCAATCCCTACGGCGATAAACCGCTGCTCAATAATGACCCCACCAAGCCCAACGAAGCCTACTTCAGGCACGTCGATTACATCATCGACAAAGCCGCCGAGCTGGGACTCTACATCGGGCTGCTGCCTACCTGGGGCGACAAGGTATTCAAAGACCGGTGGGGCAAAGGCCCGGAGATCTTCACGACCGCCAGCGCCCAGGCCTACGGCCAATGGCTGGGTGCCCGCTACAAAAACCGCAAAAACGTGATCTGGATCATCGGCGGCGACCGCAACCCCCGCCACGATGCCGACGTGGCCGTGTGGCGGGCCATGGCCGCCGGGGTAGTGGCGGGCGTGGGCGGTCAGGACAAAGCCCTCATGACGTTTCATCCGCAGCCCAATGGCCTTGAGGACGCGGGCTCGGCCAAGTGGTTTCACCAGGATGCCTGGCTGGACTTCAACATGTTCCAGACCGGTCACTGCCGCGAGAACAACGTCTGGGACCGCATTCAGGTAGCTTACAACAAGGTACCTACCAAGCCCGTGCTCGACGGCGAAACGCTCTACGAAGATCATCCGGTTTGTTTTAACGCCAAGGATCTGGGTACTTCCAGCGCCTTCGACATCCGAAAGCACGCCTACCTGGACGTATTTGCGGGCGCTTTAGGCCATACCTACGGCTGCCACGATATTTGGCAAATGTACGCGCCGGGCCGGGAGCCGGTCAACGGACCGAATCACTACTGGTACGACGCCCTGGACCTGCCGGGGGCTTCCCAGATGAAGTACCTACGCCGCCTCATGGAGTCGCGCCCGATGCTCGACCGCGTGCCGGACCAGAGCCTGATTACCGACGCCCGCCACGAGCACGACCGCACCCAGGCTACGCGCGGCAAAGACTACCTGATGGTGTACTCCTCGGAGGGAAAACCCTTTACGGTCAATCTGGGAAAAATCAGCGGCAGCACCCTGAAAGGTACCTGGTACAATCCCCGCACCGGCGAAGCCAAAGACGCGGGTACTTCTCCAAACCAGGGGCAAAAGCTGTTCTCGCCACCCAGCCAGGGCTACGGCCAGGACTGGGTACTACTGCTGGACGACGCGGCTAAGGGGTACCCGCTGCCCTAAGTACCCTGGGTACTTTCTCAAAAAGGAGCGCGAAAGAGTGGTAGAGTAGCGTTTTTTTCGTCTTTGTGGGGAAAGATTCTTTTTCGAAGCCCTTTACCCATCTCTATGAAACAAACGCTACTTGTACTCCTGCTCAGTGGGGTACTTTACGGCACTGCGCCCGCCCAAACCAAGCTTACTGCCCCACTTCCCCACCAGCAGCTGAGCGTAGCCAAAAATCCCGAAGCGGTGGGTGTGTCGCCGGAGCGGCTGCGCCGCCTGGACGCCGCCCTGAAAGCCATCGTGGACGACGGTAAGGTACCCGGCTTGGTGGCTATACTGGTGCGCAACGGGCAGATCGTGTACCACCAGGCCTACGGCTTGGCCGACGTCGCCACCCAGCGGCCCCAGCGTACCGACGATATTTTTCGGATCGCCTCCATGACCAAGGCCATCACGGCCACGGCCGTCATGATGCTCTACGAAGAGGGTAAATTTGCCCTGGACGACCCTATTTCGCGCTATATTCCTGAATTCAAAAATCCCAAGGTACTTAAGTCGTTTTCCTTTGCCGACTCCAGCTATACCACCGAGCGGGCCGGCTCGGAGATCACGATCCGGCAGTTGCTGACGCACACCTCGGGCCTGGGCTACGGCGTCATCGACGGCGACGAGCGCTTCCGGGCCATGTACCACAAGGCGGGCATCACCGACCTGTTCACGACCGCGCCAGTCCGGATCGGGGAGAGCGTCAGGAAGCTGGCCGCCCTGCCGCTGCACCACCAGCCCGGCGAAAAGTACGTCTACTCCGAAGGCCTCGATGTGCTGGGGTACTTTATCGAGGTGGTGTCGGGCCAGCCGTTCGACGTCTTCCTGCGTACGCGGCTCTTTGAGCCGCTGGGCCTGAAAGACACGCACTTCTACCTACCCGAAGCGCAACGCGCCCGCCTGGTACCGATCCAGAAGCCCGATTCGGCCCGCAAGTGGGTACCTTATCCAGTGACGTTTTACGACCCCAACTACCCCGCGACGGGAGCCAAAACCTTCTTTTCGGGCGGAGCGGGGCTATCTTCCACCGCCCGCGACTACGCCGTATTTTTGCAAATGCTCGTCAACGGAGGTACCTACAACGGCCAGCGCTTCCTGAGCCGCTACACCACCGAGCTCCTCACCGTTTCTAACCAGACGGGTACCCTCTACGGCGGCGAGGCGGGGTACATGCATTTTAGCCTGGGCTTCAGCGTTGTCACGCCCAAGGGGCAAGACCGGGGCCTGGGCCGGGCCGGAAAATTCAACTGGGGAGGGTACTTCAATACCAACTACTTCGCCGACCCGCAGGAAAAGATCGTGGCCGTGCTCATGAAGCAAACCCGCGACGTCTCCGGCGATACCAGCGAGGCGACGTTTATTCGTATGATCTACCAAACTTTGGATAATTGATGGAAGAGAGAAAATTGAAATTTGCGGTGCTGGGGACCGGTTTCTGGGCCAACTACCAAATCCCCGCCTGGCAGGAACTGGACGGGGTGGAGCTGGTGGCCGTCTACAACCGCACCCGCGCCAAGGCCGCGCAGATCGCCAACCGCTTCGACGTACCCCGCGTGTACGACGACGCCCAGGCGCTGCTCGACGCCGAGGAGCTGGACTTCGTGGACATCATCACCGACGTCGACACCCACCCGCACTTCACCGAGCTGGCCGCCCGCCGGGGCGTGCACGTGATCTGTCAGAAGCCCATGGCGGCCTCGCTCACGCAGGCGCAAGGGATGCTGAGTCTGTGCCAGCAGCAGGGTGTGCAGCTCTACATTCACGAAAATTTCCGCTGGCAGGCCCCCCTGCGGGCGCTGAAGCGGGCACTGGCGGCTGGTACCATTGGGGCGCCCTTCAAGGCGCGAGTATCGTTTTGCTCGGCTTTTCCGGTATTTGAAAACCAGCCTTTCCTGGCCGAGCTGGACAAATTCATCCTGACCGACGTCGGCTCGCACGTGTTGGATGTGTGCCGCTTTTTATTTGGCGAAGCGCGCTCGCTCTACTGCCTCACGAAGCGCGTCAATCCTAAAATCCAGGGCGAAGACGTAGCCAATGTACTCATGGAGATGGAGAGTGGGCTGCACTGCTACGCCGAAATGTCGTACGCGTCCATCCTGGAGAAAGAGTCCTTTCCGCAAACGCTGGTACTGGTGGAAGGCGAGCGCGGCTCCCTGCACCTGACCCACGATTTTGAACTAAAAATCACTAAGAAGTCCGGTACCGAGTCGGAGGTCGTGGAGCCCGTCATGTACCCCTGGCTGGACCCCGACTACGCCGTAGTACACTCCAGTATTGTGGACTGCAACCGGGACATCCTGCGGGGCTTGCAAGGGGGTACTTCAGAAATGACCGGCGCAGACAATTTCCGCACCGTGCAGCTGGTCTGGGCCTCCTACGAGTCCGCCGCCACCGGCCAGGTGATGCGTTGGAAGTAAGGGAGCTTGTGTACAGTCGGAGACTGTGTTTATTTCTTACCACTAGCCCCAGGCTAGCGGCAGCAAGGGATTCCTCGACTTAAAAGCGGAGAAATCCTACAAGGTACTTTATACAACGATTCACCGAGCAAGAGCGGTGGCAAGGGTACTTGGTAGAAGTAAACAAAAAGTACCCCCGACCATTTTTACCGATGGATGCAGAATCGAAAATTATTTTTTAGCAAAGCAAAGGGTAAACTCAAGTAAGGGTGTCATGAGGCCGTAAACAAAAAAAACAGCCTTATGAAAGCCATGAAAGTACCCTTCCTGTTGCTATTGAACTTAATCCTATTACTTGCCGCTGGTGTAGCAGCGCAGGATTTAACGCAAACGGTCCGAGGGAAAATAGTCGATCACGATTCCAAAGCTCCCGTTGAATTTGCTACTATTGTAGTGGTTGGGACCGAGCCTTTGCTGGGTACTATTTCGGATAATAATGGCTATTTTTCGATAAAAAAAGTACCCGTTGGGAGAGCAACCATCAAAGTAAGTCGGATTGGCTACGAAGAGAAGATCATTCCTAATTTGGTGATTATTTCCGGAAAAGAAACCGTATTGGACCTTGAACTGAAAGAGTCTTTCGAAACCCTAAAAGAAGTAACGATTTCATCCAGGCAGCATAAGTCCGAGCTTACGAATGAAATGGCTCAGGTGTCGTCCCGAGGGTTGTCGGTGGAGGAATCGAAACGATACGCCGGGGGGATTGGTGACCCTGCCCGCTTGGTATCTTCCTTTGCGGGCGTAGGCTCTACCGGCGATGGCAATAACGACATCATTGTACGGGGGAATAACCCCCGGTTTGTGCAATGGAAACTGGAAGGGACGGAGATACCCAACCCTAACCATTTTTCCCAGGAAGGGTTGACGGGTGGCCCCATTAGTGCCTTAAATAGCCAAATGCTAGCCAATTCGGAATTCTATACGGGCGCTTTTGCGCCTGAATATGGCAATGCGCTATCCGGTATTTTTGACATGCGGTTGCGAAAGGGCAATAGCGAAAAGCGCGAACATAGCTTCTCGATTGGCGTATTGGGGACGGATATTACCACGGAAGGTCCTTTCAAAGCGGGCGGTAAAAGCAGCTATTTAATCAATTATCGGTATTCTACTTTAGCTTTAATAAGCAGTCTGGGAATTCTGGATTTTGGTGGGGTGCCCAAGTACCAGGACCTCTCCTTCAAGATCGTTATTCCTACCGAGAAAGCAGGTACTTTTTCCCTTTTTGGTTTGGGAGGGCTGAGTAACATCAAAACCGAATCGTTTGATCCGGAAAATCAGGAGGTCGTAAACGAAGAATTTCAGCAAAAAGGGCGACTGGGCGTGGTCGGTATCCGGCATTTGATTAATCTAAATAAAAAATCCTACGTCAGCTCCACGCTAGCCTATGCCACCAATGGCAGCGAAAATAGCAGTTTGAGAGCCTTTGATACGCCAACCTTACAGGAAGACCTTCATTTCAATACAAGCAATACTAGCCTTAGGCTGAATACTACCTTTAACTACAAACTCAGCAACAGGCATCTTTTTCAGCTAGGTACTGTCTATTCTCACTTTGATTTTAATTTTAAGTCCAGGTATTTTGACGGCGCGGCTGGAAAGTTTGTCCAAACGCTTGATGTGGATGGTACGGCCCAGTTGTCCCAATCCTTTGTGACGTGGAAATGGAGAGCCACCGAAAAACTGAGCCTGGTCACCGGGCTGCATAGCCAGAATACGTCTCAAAACCAGTCCGTAACGATCGAGCCACGTAGTTCATTACGCTATGACCTCCCCCGCGGACAGGCGTTAACCGCCGGCCTTGGGGTACATAGTAATATGACTTCCCTGGGCAACTACTATGCGATCACGTACGATACGGAAGGAAATAGACGGGTTCCCAATACTGCCCTGGGATTGCTTAAGGCGCGGCACTATGTAGTGGGCTACGAAAATAAACTGTCTAAAAATCTCTTTCTCAAGGTAGAGGCTTACCATCAGGACTTGTACGATATTCCCGTAGAGGCGGGCAACAGCAGCTATTCGTTAATCAACCAGCAGGCCGAATTCCCAGATCGGGTTCTGGTGAATGAGGGGAAAGGCAAAAATACGGGCCTTGAACTAACCCTGGAAAGGTACTTTGCCGATAGTTACTATTTTTTGGTCACGGCTTCCTTATTTGATTCAAAGTACCAGGCGGGCGACCGCGTTTGGCGAAGCACCCGGTTTAACAAAAGGTATATTGCCAACGGATTGTTTGGGCGAGAGTTTAAAGTGGGGACAAGTAAGAATAATAGCCTGGGTATCAATTCTAAAGTTTCCTGGCTGGGCGCAAACCGACTTTTGAACATTGACCTGAAGGAATCGGTTGAAAAAGGGTATGCCGTATATGATGAAAGGAATGCGTTTAAAAAGAAAGGGGAGGATGTATTCAGTTTGAACGTGGCGGTAAATTATAGAATCAATAGATCGAGGCTTAGTCACGAATTTAAGGTGGATGTGCAAAATGTAACCAACCAGAGTGCCGTCATTGATTTGTACTATAACGCCGTTAACAAAAGTATCGAAGAGGTGAAACAGTTGCCTCTGTTGCCCATAGTAAGTTATACGCTCAACTTTTAGGGTACTTTGTTTCAAAAGCAATACTTTTCTTTAGAGTAGAATAAGCGGCCTCAGCCTATCTTGATGATCTGAGACCGCTTATTCTGATGTAAAAAACAGCCTGTGGCATGGGGCCACGAGATTTTTTGTATCTTATGCAGTAGTTTGGCGATTAGCCTTGGCTTTACATCGTCGGAGCTGGTGACTATCAGTAGGAAAGTACCCGACTATTTCGATCGTATCTCTTTCTTTCGATGTCGTTAGCGATTCATGAAGCAAACCGTTGAATTCGTAGTCGTACCCATGAATAACAGAGGAATTATCACTGAAATATTTTCAGAATTATCAAAAGGGAATGATGAGCCCTTCTTGGAATCAATGAGTGAGGATATGCAATGGAATTGGATGGGTTCCGGGGCATGGTCTAAATCTTTCGTCGGGAAACCGCAAGTGCTGAATGACTTATGGGCAAATGTGAGAGCTACCCTCAAACAACCCTATCAAGTCATTGTGCACCGAATCATAGCCGATGGCGATTACGTAGTCGTCGAGATGACCGGGCAAAACGAGACCACTAGCGGTATACCCTATAAAAATAACTATTGCTGGGTATGTAAACTAAAAGACGGAAAAATCTGCGAAATAAACGAATACATGGACACGGAATTGGTTTCAAAAGCTTTTGGCGGATAAGAAAATAGAAAGCAGGTAGGTAGCGGGTGGAGAGTATCCAGCTTCATAGCCATAAAAACATACCATTAAACGATAACACATGCCTAGTATGAAATTTCAATTGTTACCTCTCATCGCTATTGGCGTAGCCTGCTCACTGAGCTGCTCAGGACAGCACTTAGTGGAGCTCCCACTTACGCAACAGGACGGATACGGGTACTTCCGCTCGGCCTTAGCTGGGATCTCGACGTATTCAGAAGAAGAAAATGATCCTTGGAAAAAGACGCATTTATCAGTAACCGGAGCGCCAAAGAATTGGACTGACGTGAAGTACGGGGATATTGAGACAAACATGCTTCAAACCGTTTACCAAAACTATTTGCTCGGAAATATCACCAAAGAATGGTATGAAGAATTGCAAAAATCGTGGGATTGGGTACCCGATACCCTTGCGCTGTCCAAAGAGCCGTTAAAATGCAAAATTGCCTTTGCGATGGGGAAAGACCCCGCGGGCGTTATGAACATGGTAGTGGATGCCAATAATAACCTTGATCTTAGTGATGATATACCCTTTGTGCCTTTCAAACTTTCGCCTACAGGAAGATTGACCGATTCTGTTGCATTAAGCAATGCCATTCAGGTTTCGTTTGAGCGGCTAGGAAATACTAAAAAACAGCTACTTACTGCCCCGCTTTTTATTGGCCACTTGGCTGAGTATGATGCGTTCATGTACAATTTTCCTCAATACTCCATCGCCGAATTCAAAGGAGAGAAAATGGCCGTTTGTTCGGATGGGTTTACAAGTTTATCCTATACTAATGCCGTGGTGGCTTTAATTCCAGACACCCTAAAAAAGGATATGAAAATAAACCCTGACCGATTGATAGAAAAAAATGAGTTCATTGAAGTGAAGGGAGAGCTCTACCGAAATGTTGGCGTGAATACCAATAAGAATACATTGATCTTAGAAAAAATGGCGCAGTCCAAAAGTGAGCTATATTCTACCCAAGTCGGGTTTAAAGCCTTCCCTTTTGAGGGCAGCGATTTCGTTACAGCCTCCAACGTATCTTCGTCTAGCTTAAAAGGCAAGTATGTATTGCTCGATTTTTGGGCGGTATGGTGCGGACCCTGTATACAAGAACTTCCTCACCTGAAAAAGCTTCAAGAAACAGCGGATAAAGATAAATTCCAAATAATCAGCATCGTGGCAGAAAGTCCTTTGGACCAGCTTAAAGCCATGATCAAAAAAGATTCTATAACCTGGACGCAAATCGTATCGGATGATAGTAACAAAATAAAAGAGACCTACGGAATTCAAGGGTACCCTACCACTTTCCTCATCGATCCTGATGGTGTCATTGTGGCCAAAAATTTGAGAGGGAAGGATTTGGAGGAGAAAATTTTTAGTTTGATGAAGAAGTAATCAGTAGCCGCGAGGAAAGCTGGGTGGGTTTAGCGGTTATGGTGACAGTCGGAGACTGTGATTATTTCTCAC
Source organism: Rhabdobacter roseus (assembly GCF_014202275.1). Taxonomy (GTDB): domain Bacteria; phylum Bacteroidota; class Bacteroidia; order Cytophagales; family Spirosomataceae; genus Rhabdobacter; species Rhabdobacter roseus. The sequence continues at coordinate 115,408 of NZ_JACHGF010000010.1, forward strand.
CACTAGCTGCAAGCTAGCGGTAGCGAAAGCAAGGACAAAGAAGGAGAAATACAAGAAGTCATTCAGACAATTGAAACAAAATCAATTTCATTCACCACTAAGACGGCGACTTTTAGGCAGAGTAGTTGGATAACACCAGGATTTTGGCTAGACGTTCCCGAAGGTTGGAGAAATGAATACTGCGCCTAAAAAAATGTTTATTCGAGCTTGGGGTGAAGATTAATTTTAAGTTTTTTTTGAATTTTGTTTAGTAATGTAGGACAACTCGCGCTTCAAAAACCTAAGCTGCCATAAACATAAACGTTATGTGAAGTATGAATGAGGTAATTATCATAGCTTTAATTATATTTCTAATCTTTTCTTTTAGTTATATTCAAAACAAAAGATTTCAGTACAAATTACGAACCCTCAACGAAAGTAGACCAGATCTTGACCGTGCGGAATATGTAAATATACTTGTTCAAAAAGGATTTGATAAGCTTCATGCTGAAGTGGTTCATGACAAAATCAGGGAATTTGCACAAATGGATGATTTTTCAATCTATCCAGAAGATGATCTTCCTAATCTATACCGGATGGATGATATGGATATCATGGAAATGGTTGACAAAATTTGTAAGGCCCTCCATTTACGTAGAGCAGAAGAGGTAGACTTTAACGAGCTTAATGAAAAGATAAAGGTAGTTAACGCGGAATATATATTGATGCTAACTAAAAAACTGGCCGCTTAGATAATGTGCCTACTGTACGGCATTTATTTTTTTGGATTAAAGTACCTAGACTCAACAGAAAAAACAAACCATGACCCTCAACGACATCTTCGCTCAATTTAAATCCTTGCATAACGAAAAAGTGGCGGCTCATAACGTCAAGTACGGCGCGGGCGACAACCAGTTTGGGGTGAAGCTGGGTGATATCAGGAAGTTAGCGGCCCAAATTAAAACCAACCACGCTTTGGCGCTGGAACTTTGGCAAACGCAGTACGTCGAAGCCCAACTACTCGCGTGCCTGATCGTAAAACCCAAGGAATTGTCGACCCAGGAGCTGGACGCCCTGGTGAAGTCAATCGTTTTTGTGCACGTAGCCGACTGGTTCAACGCCTACGTGCTAAAAGAACATCCCGAAAAAGAACGGTTGCGGGAGCAGTGGCTGCATTCGGAGAATAAGTGGGCGGCCCGGTCGGGTTGGAGCCTCATGGCCGGTCGGATCGCGAAAAAGGCCGATGATCTGGACCTGGCCGGGCTACTTAACTACCTGGAGACGGAAATGCCCAAGGCCGCGCCCGAAGTGCAGTGGACCATGAATACGGCGTTGGCGTACATCGGGATTCATCACCCCGCCTACCGACAACGAGCTCTGGAGATAGGGGAGAAGCTGGGAATTTACCGCGATTTCCCGGTTTCGAAGGGATGTACCTCGCCCTTCGCGCCCATTTGGATCAACGAAATGGTGCGTCGGCAAGAAAAGTAAAAAGCGATTAAAAGACTGGACTCGTATCCGAAGAAATCAGTACATTTACGCACCGCGAATTTCCGTACCATTAAAACGACCCGACTATGCTCCAACAACTCTGGTTAGTACTCAATGTAGGCCTAATACTCTTCTTCCTTTTACTTTGTTTTAGAGCCACAAAATTGCTTCGAGAAAAATGGGGACTTCTTACGGCCGTATTTTTTGGGTTGGGTCTGCTGTCGTTCATCGGTAGGTCAAACGTAAAGCCAGCCAACCACGAGTTCCACTCCAATCTACCCAAAACGTACTCATTTACGGCCGAGGATAGTTTATATAGAGACGCAAGCTCTAGCTACTACGTGGATGTAGAATTGGAAAAAACGATGACCTCCACCTCCAGACTGCACATTACGTACGGGAAGTCCAAGCAAGGACAGGTAAACGTTCCTACCACGGCCAATTCATTAACTTCCGGTTTTGTGGGTGGTACGGACTGGAAGCCCCAGATGATAACTGTATACCGTACGAAGGACAATCAGGCGTTCAAGTACTTTGTCAGCGGGGTAGTGGAGTGGTCATTATTCGGGGTTAGACTTTACTCCGAGCCAAAGCAGTACGAAGGTTTGGCGATGATCCCATGATCGCTTGGCCTATCGTAACCATCAGGTACCTAGTTAGCACGTTAAAAAGCGTTTTGTTATGAATTTATTCAACAGATTCAAAAACTGGAAGGGGAGCTTGTCGCCCCTAAAAAGATTGTTTGTTTCCTTTGTTATCTTTTGGTTCTTTAATCTGATTCTTCATGTAGTCATTTTCCATTTCATGCCCCGCATCGATTATTCGTTGAGTTACCATCTAGTATATACATTTTTTTTAACCATTTTATTTACTCTTCTGTTCAAGTGGAAGGAGCTAAAAGACGTTTTTAAACGGCAAAGTACCCAGTAGTGCCTGGCCGTGCCGTGGGCCCCAAAGCAAAAAACACAACTCACTTCATACCTACTACCTTAACCTACTAAACGTTTAATTTTTTAGGTACTATGAAGCGTTTTCTTTTTTTGTGGTTTTTGTTTTTGGGCGGTGCCTTTGTGCTAGCCAGTTGCAACAGTCAATCCGCCCAAACCGGAAAAAGCAGTCAATCCGCGGAAGGAGCATCCGCCGGGGGCCCAACCCAAACCTACGTAGAGGGGAAGGACTACCTGGTCTACGAGCGGGTCAGGCTGCTGGATCAAAACGGCTTTTCGCAGCCCGTGGAGGCGTACAGTATATTACTGCCCAGTGGCTGGACGCAGGAAAGCGAAGTAGTTTGGACCAAAGGTACCGTATGCGATGGTACTTCCTCCTGGATGAAAGCCCGCTCGGCCGACGGGAAATTTAGTATTCAATTCTTTCCCGCCCGCATTTACGGGTGGAACGATAACCCGGTACTCAACCAAGCCAACACCCAAACCGAAAACTGTACCCTCATGCAGCCCACGGAGGCCGAAGCGTACCTGCGGAACGTGTTTGGTCCCGAAGAACTAGGCAACCCGGACGTCGTGAACGTGCGCCTGAACCAGGCGGTGGTGGCACAAATGCAGCAAAAGAACGAGGCGTTTGTCCGGGAAATGCAGCAGTACGGCTCCGGGCGGATCACGTTTAACCAAACGGCCGTGAATGCCGACGTGCGCTGGCGCGACGGCACGGCGGGTTTCGTTATTTTAGGTGTCAACGTATCCATCGGCGGAGTACCCAATATCTATGACGGTACCTCCAGTACGATCTACACCACGGAGGCTTCCCCGCGCATTGTTTTTAAGTACCCCCAAGGCGAAGAAGAAGGTGCGAGGCGGCAATTGGCGGCCATCATGAGCAGCTTCAGGACCAACCCCGCCTGGGCCAACGCCGTAAACGGGTACGGCAACAAAGGAACGTAGCTCACCAGGCGCGGATACGCATGAACGACGAACTCACCCGGAGCATGGGCGCGGCGGCGATCAAACGCGGGCAGGAACGGCTGAACGACATGGACCTGCAAATGCGCAGCTGGGAGCAGCAACAAAGTACCCAGGACCGAATGCACACGAATTTTGTCAAAGCCATTCGGGAGGTCGAAACGTTTCAAGACGCCAGCGGTACCTACGAAATGTCGTCCAGCTACGATCATGCCTGGAGCCGCAACGACGGCAACAGCTTCGTGATGAGCAACAACCCCAATTTCGATCCGCAGTTTGTGTTCAAAGATCAAAGCTGGGAGCCCATGAAGAAAGTAGATTAGTACACGAGCTCTAAATGGAGGCGGTAAAGAGGGTAGAGGCTGAGCGTATTCCTGACGAGTATTTTCACCTTTCCCAACCAGCGCCCATGAAGGCAGTCGTTTACACACAATACGGTCCGCCCGAGGTACTTCAACTCCAGGAAGTACCCCGGCCCATACCGAAAGACAACGAGGTACTTATCAAAGTACGCGCCACCACCGTTAACCGGACCGACTGCGCCTTTTTGCGCGCCAAGCCTTTTATCAACCGCTTGTTCAGTGGGCTTTTTGGCCCCAAGTACCAGACACTGGGCAACGAGTTTGCGGGCGACGTGGAGGCCGTGGGTGAGGACGTCACGATTTTCCGGCCGGGCGACCGGGTATTTGGCTACAACGACGCCACCTTCGGCGCGCAGGCCGAGTACCTGGTACTGGCCGAGCAGGCTTCCCTGGCGACCATCCCCGACGGGCTTTCGTACGAAGAAGCCGCGCCCCTGCTCGAAGGCGCGCACTACGCCCTCAACAACCTGCGGGCGGCCCGGGTAGGGCCGGGGCAAGAGGTACTTATCTACGGAGCCACGGGCGGCATCGGCTCGGCGGCGGTGCAGCTGGCCAGGTACCTCGGGGCGGCCGTGACGGCCGTTTGCGCCACCGATCACGTCGCACTGGTGCGCTCACTAGGAGCTAATGAGGTACTTGACTACACCCGGCAGGACTTCACGAAGCTGGGCCGGACGTTCGACGTCGTGTTCGACGCGGTGGGGAAAAGCTCGTTTGGCCGGTGTCAGCCCATTCTCAAAGCGAAGGGTATCTACCTATCGACCGAGCTGGGGGCGTGGGTCCAAAATCCCTTTCTGGCCTTATTCACGCCGCTTCGGGGCGGTAGGCAGGTACTTTTCCCCATCCCGACGCTAAGCAAGGAGGACCTTACCCTGCTGAAAACGCTGGCCGAAACCGGCCAGTACCGGCCCGTCGTGGACCGAACCTACCCCCTGGAGCAGATCGTGGAGGCCTACCGCTACGTCGAAACCGGTCAGAAAATCGGGAATGTGGTGATTCGGGTGTAGGGTTGGGGAAGCGCTGGTGACCAATTAATTTCGGATTTATTGAATAGTGTACAAGGAGAGCAGTCGTAGATTGTCATTCTATTTCGCCACCGGCGAGCGTCGCGTGGTTGCCAACCGGCTAGGGCTATTAGGCAATTGGGAGAAATCATGAGAAAAAGACTTTATTATGTATGCTTGACGGTTGTAGTTTTAGCTATTCTATTTTTTGCTTTTGGAATACTCAATACTCTTGTCAGTTTAAAGTATGAAACAGCCGACCCTGACGATTGTATATCTTCTGTGACCGGATATGACTTATGTTATATGCTCTCTATGTTTGAGATCTTACTGTTTTTATCGTTTATAATAGGTACTTTGCTTTTGGTATTTAGAAGACGGATTTTACGTTAGCTGCTAATTATCAATAACCCATTATGATGTGCCTAGCGCCCAATGCTATCACAAGTAGAGAATTCAAGCGAACACACTCAACTTTTGAAATAAATTGTTTTAGGCCTTGGTTATCATAGTTTTAAACTGGCAGCAGCTGAGTTAAAAAATTATAAACAGATGATTTCTGTGGTAGAATGAAAAAAAGGAAGTGGCTGCTATTATTCATGTTTTGCGGAGCTCTGTTTTTTATTGGCAGGCATACCGTCTATATGCTTCCTGTTTTTACGGCAGGTGCCGCTAAAATTACCTGTTCCTGTTACTTTGTTGGAAAGCGTACTTTAAGTAGTATACAAAGTGATGAGCTGTCGCACTTCCCTTTGAATATGAATAAAATTCAGATTGACAAAGAAAGTGAATCGGTTACGGCTTCTCTTTTTGGTTTGGGGCAAAGAAAAGCTATTTATAGAGAAGGTGTAGGGTGCACATTGGTCGTGGAAAAATCCGAAGAGGAGATCAGAAGTCAAAAAATGAGTATCCCTCTCCCGTTACCGTATGACCCTGACACGCTACAATGGCCCCTGGGAAACCTTATTGATAGTGCCGTTTTTCAAGAGCCTAAATACCAAACGATTAAAGAAGTTGCAGCTAAAGCATTTCTTGAGAAAAATCCAACTAAACCCGTTAATACAAGGGCCGTCATCATCATTCATCATGGCCATATAGTGGCAGAAAAATATGCAGATGGATACACTTCTAAACAACCCCAATTGGGGTGGTCTATGACTAAAAGTTTTTCAAATGCCTTGATTGGTATATTGGTGAAAGAGGGAAAATTGAAGCTAACGAATAAAGGTCTTCTACCACCATGGAAAAACCCGAAAGATCCAAGATACGAAATAACGCTAGAACATTTGATGAACATGACAAGTGGACTGCAATGGGATGAAAGTTATTTTTCTTGGAGTCCTGTTGTAGAGATGATTTATACAAAAGCGGATATGAGTAGCTTTGCTGCCTCTTTTCCCTTACAAGATAATCCAGGAAAAAAATGGAAGTATTCCAGCGGAACAACCAACATACTATTTGAGATTATCAAAAATGCAACGGGTACAGACTACCACTTATTCCCTTACAAGAAATTATTTCATAAAATTGGTATGTCCCAGACCATGATAGAATTAGATGCTTCTGGTAAGTTTGTCGGTTCTAGCTTTGGATGGGCCACTCCTCGCGATTGGGCCAGATTTGGCTTGTTATATCTCAACGAAGGTGTGTGGGAAGGGGAGCAAATCCTTCCAAAAGAATGGGTCAAGTATAGCCGAGTCCCTTCCCCTCAAGCGCCAAATAGCGTTTACGCTTCCCAATTCTGGCATATTGGCTCTGACGCACCTTCAGAAATTCCTGCTGACCTGTATTATGCTCACGGATTTGAGGACCAAAGGGTGATCATTATCCCTTCGAGGGATCTAGTGATCGTGCGACTTGGGCAAACGCATTTTGAAAATTTCGAATGGAATGATTTTATATCCTCTATTCTTGTCGCACTTGAAAAGTAGTTAGTTCAGGCCAATTCTTTTATCACCATCAAATCCACCCAGAAACAATGAAAAAGATATCTACAATGGGGGTACTTATCCTCGCTTTGTACGGTTCCGCTCAGGCTCAAAGTAGGTACTTGGGAAAAGTGGAGCTAGGGTACTTTCAGCACCAAAGTACCTTGGTAAACGTAGAACCGGGTCCCGAATGGAAGGGACACTACCTCCGCGACCGGCTTGGTATATATGCCAAATCGGGGGTACTTTTGATGCAGCAAGCCTCGCTGGTACCCTTTCGGCTGGGCGTGCGGCTTCAAAAACAGTAGAACCTAACCCTGGCAACGATGAAGGTACTTTTAAGCGGTATACTGCTCTTTTTTTTCGTGAAAGTACCCGTCTGGGCGCAGGTCAAAAATCCGGCGACCGACAGCAAGCCGTTTGTGCTGGGCGTCGTGGAAGAGCTGAGCTCGGAAGTACTGGCCGAGAAGCGAATCCTGAACATCTACCTGCCCGAAGGCTACGCCGCCGACGATACCACCCACTACCCGGTGATCTACCTGCTGGACGGCTCGGCCGACGAAGACTTTATCCACGTAGTAGGGCTGGTGCAATTCAATACTTTTCCCTGGATTGCCCGCGTACCTAAGTCCATCGTGGTGGGTATTGCCAATGTGGACCGTCGGCGCGATTTTACGTATCCTACTTCCGTGCCGGAAGATAAAAAACGATTCCCCAGCACGGGGCAGTCGGGTACTTTCATGACGTTTCTCGAAAAAGAACTTCAGCCTTTTATAAACAAAAAGTACCGAACCACGGCCTCCCGCCTGCTCATCGGGCAGTCGCTGGGTGGATTGCTGGCGACGGAGATTTTGTTTAAAAAACCGCAGTTGTTCGACAAATACGTCATCATTAGTCCGAGCTTGTGGTGGGACAACGGCTCACTGCTCAGCCAGGTACCTGCTGCACTGCCCGCAGTGCAGGTGTACATCGGCGTGGGCAAGGAGGGACTCACACCCAGCCAGGTACCTCGCGTCATGGAGGTGGACGCCAACCTGCTGGCCGACAAGCTGAACGCCGTGAAGCATCAGCACGGAAAAGTGTACTTCGACTACCTGCCCCAGGAAGATCACGCCACCATCACGCACCAGGCGGTTTTTAACGCCCTGCGCCTGCTTTACCCGGTCTCAGAAGCCGGTAAGTAAGAAAAGTTCACGCTCTAGGCAGCCACGCGCTTTTTGATTGGTAAAAAAGGGTGAAATTACCTACCTTGTGGGGGTCGTTTGCTGAAAAAATAGTAAACCCCTATGCCTAAACCTTACTTTGGAACCCACGAACCTTTGCCCGAAAGCCGTACGCTGCGGGCCGGAGCGCTGAGCTGTCTGTATGAGCAAGGTACCTTGCGGTACATCAGCGCCCAGGGGCACGAGCTCCTCCGCATGATCTACGCCGCCCTGCGCGACGAACATTGGCGTACGGTACCTTTCACCATTCACAACGAAGTGATTCGTCAGGAAGAAGATGCCTTCCTGATCACCTACACGGCCCGCTACGCGCTGGGTACTTTGCGCTACGAAGGTACCTTTCGGCTGGAAGGTACTTCCGAAGGTACCATTACCGTAACCATGCAAGGCACCGCCCAAAGTACCTTTCAGCGCAACCGCATCGGACTCTGCGTGCTGCACCCGATCCAAGGCTGCGCGGGCCAGCCGGTGCTGATCAGCACGCCGGAGGGAGAGCGCTACGAAGGTACTTTTCCGGAAAGCATTAGTCCGCACCAGCCCTTCCAAAACATCGCCGGTATGCGCTGGGTGGATGCCTCGGACGCGGTGCTCACGCTGGACTTTGGCGGCGACGTATTCGAAACGGAAGACCAACGCAACTGGACCGACCATTCCTACAAAACCTATAGTACCCCCCAGCACCGGCCGCGGCCCGTGCTGGTGCAGCCCGGCGATACCGTGGAGCAGTGGGTGACGCTCCAGCTGATACACGCGCCCACTCGCTACCAGGAGGAGGTTTCCCGAGTGGATGCTCCCCGAGTGGATACTCCCGGAGTGGATACTCCCGGAGTGGATACTCCCGGAGTGGATACTCCCGGAGTGGATGCTCCCGGAGTGGATGCTCCCCGGCTATTAATGCCCTGCCTCGGCTACGCCCGCAACGCCACCTACGGCCCCCTCACGGAGCAAGACGTGGTGCTGCTTCGTCAGGTACCTTTTGCCCACTACCGGGTAGAGGTAGCGCTGAGCCAGCCCGACTGGAAGGCTGATTGGGCGGCGGCTCAGGCAGAAGCCCAGCAGCTGGGTACTTCGGTGGAGCTGGTGGCCTGGGTGGGCCATGACCTGCGCCAGGAGCTGCCCCCGCTGCTAGGTACCCTCGCCGATAGTCCGGTGCGGGTGCGTAGTTTGCTGGTGCTTCCGCGGCAGGTACCTTGGTCGGCGAGTTGGTTTGCGGAAGTGGCGGCGCTGGTGCGGCAGCAGGGCGTGGAGGTACCTTTGGGCTACGGCACCGACGGCTACTTTGCCGAGCTCAACCGCAACCGTCCGCCCGAAGCGCCCGGCTATGACTTCGTGAGTTTTTCGGTCAATCCGCAGGTACATGCCTTCGACACCCGCACGCTCATCGAGAACGTATCGGCACAGCGGTACGCGGTGGAGACGGCCCGGCAGTTTTTGCCCCCAGGGGTACCTATTCACGTGTCACCGGTTACGTTCAGGATCCGGAACTACCCCGCCGGGCCGGAAAGTACCCTCCCGCCCGACCAGGACCCGCGCCATACTACCGAGCTGGGGGCCGCCTGGATGCTCCTCAGCCTCAAGTACCTGGCGGGTGCTCAGCGCCTTACCTACTTCGAGACCACCGGCCCGAAGGGGATTATCCCCGGCGCGCCAAGTACCTCCCCGAGCCCCGAAACCTACCCCCTGCACAGGTACCTGGCGCGCATCCGCGCCTTTGACCCCAGCTGGATACTGGACCTGCGCGTACCGGAGCCCTTCGTGTGGGACGTACTGGGGCTGGAAAACGCCCGCGGTGAGCAGCTGTACTTTATGGTCAACTTCAGCACCGAGCCCCGGCAAGTGACACTACCCGGACTGGCCGGGGCGCATTTCCTGGCGGCGGAAAGCATTCACGAATGGTTTGTAGCAAATAATCCCGACGAGCCTGAAAAAATTGGATAACAAAGGTTAATTTTGGGCTGAGATAACCGATTGAGCGGGATTTTGAAACCAAATAATTGTATTTTTTTATGAATGCGAATGTGCACAAAGCCCATCCCTGGCACGGAATACCCATCGGGGATAAGTCGCCGGAGATTGTTACGGCCTTTATTGAAATTGTTCCTACGGATACCGTCAAATACGAAATTGATAAACAAACGGGCTACCTCAAGATCGACCGCCCGCAGAAGTACTCCAACATCGTACCGGCGCTCTACGGCTTCATACCCAAGACCTATTGCGCCGAGCTGATTGCGAAGCTGGCCAACGAACGCTCGGGCCGGGTAGTGACCGAAGGCGACGGTGACCCGCTGGACATCTGCGTACTTTGCGAGAAAATTATTTCGCACGGGGACATCATCTGCGAGGCGCGGCCCATCGGAGGCATTCGGCTCATCGACGGCGGCGAGGCCGACGACAAGATCATTGCCGTGCTGAAAGGCGACGAAGTATACGGAGCCTACAACGACCTGAGCGAACTACCCGCCAACGTCGTGGAGCGCCTCAAGCACTACTTCCTCACCTACAAAAACCTACCGGGCGAGCCCGCCCACATCGAGATCACGAACGTCTACGGTCGCGACGAAGCCCACGAGGTGATCCGGACATCGGTCGAAGATTACAAGCATTCTTTTTATTGAGAGAACCCAGGCCTCACCGCCAAGTACCTTCCGGGCTCCGTCGTTGGCGGAGTCTTTTTTTTGTGGCAGAGGGTACTTGAAGCAAGGGGTACTTTTCCTAAAAATACCCGGCAAGGCTCCCTTACTCCGCCGGAGTAAGGACCGGGGATAGAGGCCATTCCCTTGGGGCTTTTTTTAACTCTCAACGACCCATTACCCCCATTTGGTCCTTATAAATTGCGTATCTTTGCGGAAAATTTGGACAAGCATACCGAAAGCCAGCCCCCGCCAGGGTACCTGCTGCTACCGGTTAGGAATCAGAAACATGAACATTCATCAAGAAATAAAAAAACGGCGCACCTTTGCCATCATTAGCCACCCGGATGCTGGCAAAACGACCCTGACGGAAAAGCTCCTGCTCTTTGGCGGGGCCATCCAGACCGCCGGAGCCGTGAAATCCAACAAGATCAAGAAAACGGCCACTTCTGACTTCATGGAGATCGAGAAGCAGCGGGGGATCTCGGTAGCTACCTCGGTGATGACCTTCGAGTACCGCGACCTGCTCATTAACATCCTGGACACGCCGGGCCACAAAGACTTCGCCGAAGATACCTACCGCACCCTCACGGCCGTGGATAGCGTAATTCTGGTGGTAGACTGCGTGAAGGGCGTCGAGGAGCAAACCGAGCGGCTGATGGAAGTGTGCCGGATGCGTAACACGCCGGTGATCATCTTCATCAACAAGCTCGACCGCGAAGGCCAGAGCCCCTTCGACCTGCTGGACGAGCTGGAGGCCAAGCTGAGCATTCGGGCGCGGCCGCTCACCTGGCCCATCAACATGGGCTCCAACTTCAAGGGCGTGTACAGCCTTTACGAGCAGAAGCTTTATTTTTTCAAAATCAATAAAACCAAGGTAGAAACCGACGTAGCCGAGGTAAGCCTCGACGCCCCCAACCTGGATACCCTGCTGGGTCCCCGCGACGCCGAGACCCTGCGCGAGGAGGTGGAGCTGGTGGAGGGCGTGTACGATGCCTTCTCGGAAGAAGCCTACCAGAAAGGCGAGCTGGCGCCGGTATTTTTTGGCAGCGCCATCAATAACTTCGGGGTCAAAGAGCTGCTGGATACCTTTTGCCAGATCTCGCCTACGCCCCAGCCGCGGCCCACGGACGTGCGGCAGGTACTTCCTACGGAGCCGAAGTTTAGCGGGTTTGTGTTCAAGATCCACGCCAACCTGGACCCCCGCCACCGCGACCGCATCGCGTTCCTGCGGATCTGCTCGGGCAGCTTTGAGCGGGGCAAGTTTTACCACCACGTGCGGCTGAACAAAGACCTCCGCTTTTCGAGCCCGTTTAGTTTCATGGCCGCCGACAAGCGAATCCTGGAAGAAGGCTTCCCCGGCGACGTAGTAGGGCTGTACGACACGGGTCACTTCAAGATCGGCGATACGCTGACGGAAGGCGAAGACCTGCAGTTTTCGGGGATTCCGAGTTTCTCGCCCGAGATTTTCAAGGAATTAATCAACCTGGACCCGATGAAGGCCAAGCAACTGGACAAGGGCGTACAGCAGCTCACCGACGAAGGCGTGGCGCAGCTCTTTACGCTGGAGCTGGGTAATCGTAAGATTGTGGGTACGGTGGGCGAGCTGCAGTTTGATGTGATCCAGTACCGGCTCGAAAACGAGTACGGGGCCAAGTGCCGCTGGGTACCCATGAACGTGGCCCGCGCCTGCTGGATCACCAGCGACAACAAAGCCAAGCTGGCCGAGTTTGTGCGCCTGAAAGGCAACCAGATCGCCTTCGACAAGGACATGAATCCGGTGTTTCTGGCCGAGTCGGAGTGGATGATCCGCATGAACCGCGAGAATAATCCCGACATCCAGTTCCACTTCACATCGGAGTTCAAGACGGAAGTGACGGTGTAGATTTGATTTTAAAGTACCTAAGGTACCTATAGCCAAAGTACCCCCAAGTTCGGCTCGGGGGTACTTTGCTTTTAAAGGGGTACTTGGGGCTTAGTTACGCGGACCTCGGCCGCCGCCCTGGCGCATTTCCTCCGCCAGTGCTTTGTACTTTTCCTGCTGCTCGGGCGTGAGCAGCGCGTTCATGTCTTGCTGAAACTTCTCCTGAACATCCCGCATTCCTTCCCGGTTTTGGGCTTCGCGCAATTCCTGCATTTTCTGAAAGCGGGTCAGGTTCAGGGTGTAGACTTGCTTTTGTTGCTCTTCGTTAAGTCCGAGTCGTTCAACCATCGTTTTGGTTTGGCTTTCGGCGCGCGCTTCGGGCGTGGCGTTGTTTCCTCCGCCGCCTCGTTGGGCGAAGGCCGTCATACTGCCCAGCAGCAGTAGTAGGGCTAAGGTTGCTTTTTTCATTGTGGTTAACGGTTTTGATGAATTAACGCAAGCTTAGATGCCCGTTGCCACCCAGGGTTTAACGGAGGTACGTATTTTTTATAACCACTTCTTTACTAGTTCCGCCCACTCTTCGCGCAGCGTCTGGTCGGAGGGAGAAACCCCCGCCCGCCGGTACCAGTAGCCCGCGTTCCAGGTGTCGCCCTCCACGCGGTGCAGGTAGGCGTGCAATAGGTCGTAGGCGCGGGTACCTTCCTGGCTTTGGGCTATTTCGTGGGCGGCGTGCCAATCCCCTTTGGCGTCGTGCCAAAGCGCTTCGAGTAGCGGCGGTAAACCTTTGGGTGGCACATGCAGTTCCAAGGTGGCATTGAATTCTTCGTAGGTCATAGCTAGGTAATGTAGGTAGTAGCAGAAGCGTAAAAGTACATAATCGGTTTTAAAGCAAAAAAAAGTAAGCCCTTGGTAGAAATCCATCTTTTTTACGAGAAAGATTGTTTTTATTATTTTTTATGTGTTATTTTTACTCAAACAAAAAGCAAACACGCCGGTATGTCTATTTTTTTTGCTCAAAACCTGGTCTTCCTTCGCTCGCGACTAGCCGATCGGCCCTCTCAACAGAAACTGGGGGATGCGCTGGGGCTTAAAAAATCGACGCTAGCGGCCTGGGAGGCAGGGCGAGCCAAGCCTTCCTTTGACGACTTGCTACGCCTGGCCGAGTACTTTACCATATCCACGGACGATCTTTTGAAGCGGGATTTGGCCAAGGAGTTGAGCCGTCCCTGGATCAAAGAAGACAACCTCCGGGTACTGGTCACGACCGTAGACCGCGACAATGCCGAAAACATTGAGTTTGTACCGGTAAAGGCCATCGGCGGCTACACCGAAGGCTACGGAGATGTGGACTACATTGCCCAGCTACCCGTCATCAGCCTGCCATTTTTGTCGCCCGACCGCAAGTACCGGGCCTTCCCTTTTGAGGGCGATTCGATGCCGCCGCTGCGTGAGGGCTCCATTGTGTTTGGAGAGTACATCGAGTACTGGGAGCGCATCAAGAGTGGCACGATCTGTTTGGTAGTAACCAAAGAGGAGGGGGTAGTTCTCAAAAAAGTATTTAACTACCTGGAAGAAAAGGGCGTACTCGTGCTCAAGTCCTTGAACGAGCGCTACGCGCCCTATCCGGTACGTCGGGAAGATATTCTTGAATTATGGCAGTTTGTTGGCTACTTTTCCCGGGAGTTTCCCGTGAGCTAACGATTCGTCCGTTTTCTGATAAACACCCTTACTTTATCTAAATCTATATGATGTATCGTTCAAGTCCGGCAGTTATGAAAAAAGTGAGTCACATCCTTAACGAGCTTCGAAGCAGTACCCCTTTCTTTACCATTCGGGAAGCGGACGAATTCATTCGTTTCCTGGAAGAAGGGCTTCGGGGGCAGGAAACCTACTGTGAGAGACGTCCCGATGGTAGCATTGGCAACGCCCTTGTGCTGGTGGAAGATAACCTCGTGGAAATAAGCGAGGCAAACCTTGAGTACCCCGAGCGGTCCATTGCCATGCAGCTGCGGGTGGAAGATCCGGAGGCTTGCCGGCAGCAGATGATCCGGGCGGGTGCCCGCCCGGTGGTAGAGCCCGCCGGGGCGGTAGAGCCCCGTCGGCAGTCGGTACTGGTTGATCCCTGGGGAAATCAATGGTACCTCTCCCGGCATACGGACCCCTACTACCTAGCCTAGCGCTGCGGGCCTACCGGACAAATCCGCGGCGGGATTGGGAGCCTATATATACTCCGTACGATTTTATTGGTATATTCCGTCGAAATTCTCCCGCGTAGCCGCGCGGGCTTGTCGGAACTTTACTTTTTTTATTAATCGGATATGGAATATGGTTCTGCCTTTGTCGCTTTGGGGCTGGCCCATCTCGGCCTACGCTGGTTCCGTCGTTTTCTGGATACCCCCACCCGCCTGCCCGAATGGGACCAACTGCTCAACCGGGTAGTTCCGGCCTCTTTTGTAGTGGCAGGGCTGGTCCTGGCTTTTCGCATCAATCTTGACGCCGACTGGCTCCTCTGGACCATATACGTGATCGTGCTGGCTACAACCTACCGCCTCCGATCCTACCGCCCCGCCGAGCTGTTGTTTTGGGCCATGTGGCCCTACGTAGTAACGGCGGGTTTAAAAATTCTGACCAAAACTTTTTTACCGGACTTTTACCGGCCTTACCGTCCCTATTTCGAGTCGGCCTCGGCCTTTGCGGTCATGTGGCTCCTGGGGGCCATCATCTACACCATCCGGCAGAAAAAAGCCCTGGAGCGGGATCTGCTGCTGAAGCAAGAAGAAGAGGAACGCAAGCGCCGGATCGAGCAGGAAAACCAGGTACTGGAAGGCATGGTGGCCGAACGCACCTCGGAGTTGACCCGCCAGAAAGAAGAACTCGAGCACGCACTGGTGGAGCTCAAAGCCACGCAGGCGCAGCTGATCCAGTCGGAGAAGATGGCGAGCCTCGGCGAGCTCACGGCCGGGATTGCCCATGAAATCCAGAACCCCCTCAACTTCGTCAATAATTTCTCGGAAGTGAGCGATGAGCTGGCGCAGGAGATTGAGGAGGAGATCCGGGCCGGTAATACCGAGGAGGTACTTTACCTGGCGCAGGCGATCCGGGAAAACCTCCAGAAAATAACCCACCACGGCAAACGCGCCGACTCCATCGTGAAAGGCATGCTGGAACATTCCCGCATGAGTACCGGCGAAAAAGAACCCACCGACCTCAACGCCCTGGCCGACGAATACCTGCGGCTTTCGTACCACGGGCTACGTGCCAAAGACAAAAATTTCAACGCCGAGCTCATCGCCGACCTGACCCCCGACCTGGGGCTGGTGCGCGTGGTGCCGCAGGATTTTGGCCGGGTGCTGCTCAACCTCTTCAACAACGCTTTTTACGCCGTACGCAAAAGGCAGGAGGGGGAGGCGGCCACCTACCGGCCTCAGGTGCGGGTAAGTACCCGCTTGCAGGGCGACGAAGTGGAAATACGCGTGCGGGACAACGGAACAGGAATACCCCAGGCGGTTGTTGATAAAATTTATGATCCGTTTTTTACCACCAAACCCGCCGGACAAGGTACCGGGCTGGGGCTGTCGCTGAGCTATGACATTGTAGCCAAAGGCCACGGAGGTACCTTGGAAGTACAAAGCCGGGAAGGAGAATTCACGGAGTTCATCATTCGCTTACCAAACTAACAACGTCGCCTAATTGGACCAAAAACTTTGCCCATGAGCCCACTAAAAATACTGGTCGTTGATGACGAGCAAGACGTCAAGTCCCTCTTCGAACAGCGCTTCCGGCGCGAAATCCGGAGTGGCAGTGTATTCTTTACCTTCGCGTTTTCGGGCGAAGAGGCGCTGAAGTACATGGAAGCGCACGGCTCGGAGGTCGTTTTGATCCTGTCGGATATCAACATGCCCGGCATGAGCGGCATCGAGCTGCTGAAGCACATCCGGGTGGAGCACCCCTCGCCCCACCCGCAGGTCATGATGGTGACGGCCTACGGCGACGAGCAAACCTACCAGCAGGCCATGCAGTTCGGGGCCAACGATTTCCTGACCAAGCCGCTGGATTTCAGTCAACTCAAAGAGAAACTCACCACCCTACTATGAGCGCAAAGATTTTGGTCGTAGACGACGAAACGGATCTTCAGGCCCTGATCAAGCAGAAATTTCGGCGTCAGATCCGGGAGCAGAAGTACGAGTTTGTGTTTGCCGAAAACGGAGAGGAAGCCCTGCAAAGAATCCAGGAAAATGCGGACGTAGCCCTGGTACTGAGCGACATCAACATGCCCATCATGGACGGGCTCACCCTCCTCACCAAGCTGCACGAATCCAGCCCGCTGATTAAGGCCGTGATCGTGTCGGCCTACAACGACATGGAGAAAATCCGGACCGCCATGAACCGCGGTGCCTTCGACTTTGTGTGCAAGCCCATCGACTTCGTGGACCTGGACGTGACCATCCAGAAAACCCTGCAGCACGTGGAGCAGCTGCGCCAAACGCTGAAAGCCATCCAGGAAAACAACATCCTGAAAATGTACGTGGACGAAACCGTGCTCACCTTCATGGGGCGCAGCGAGTTTGAAACGTCCCTTATGCTCAACGAAACCATCGAGGCCACGGTGGTTTTTATGGATATTTGTGGCTTTACGGCGATCTCCGAAAAAGAAGCGCCCGACGTGGTGGTGCAGATGATCAACAAGTACTTCGACGTGATGGTGAAGGAGATCATCGCGCAGGGCGGCTACGTGGATAAATTCATGGGCGACGCCATCATGGCCGTGTTCCGGGGCGACTACCACCTCGACCGCGCCATCGACGCCTCGCTGGCCGTGCGGGCCCAGATCGCCTCCATGCAGGAAGCCCTCCCCAACCAGCTTACGTTCGTACCTAAAGTAGCCATTGGCATCAACACCGGCGAGATGGTGTCGGGCAATATTGGCTCCGTCACCTTGCGCCGCCTCGACTACACCGTCATTGGCGACACCGTTAACGTGGCCCAACGATTTCAGGCCGCGGCCCAGCCGGGACAAATCATCATCAGCGAAGCCGCCTACCAGCAGGTGAACGAGTCGTTCCACTGCCAGAAAGTAGGGGAGGTACTTCTGAAAAACAAGTCCGAGCAGGCCATGATTTACGAGGTACTTGACTAAGCGTTAGCCCGAAAAAGGAGATACACAAAAAGGAGCAGGGTACTCTCGGAACGATGGAAGCCAATCGCAAAATCATCCACGTGGATATGGACGCGTTTTTTGCGTCGGTGGAGCAGCGCGACTTCCCCGAGCTGCGCGGCAAACCCGTAGCCGTGGGCGGGAGCGGCGACCGGGGCGTGGTGGCGGCGGCCAGCTACGAGGCCCGCCGGTACGGCGTACGCTCGGCCATGGCTTCCAAAGTAGCCCGGCGTAAGTGTCCGTCGCTGATTTTTGTCAAGCACCGCTTCGATGTCTACAAGCAAGTCTCTAGCCAGATCCGGGCCATCTTTGCGGAGTACACCCCGCTCGTGGAGCCGCTCTCGCTCGACGAAGCCTACCTCGACGTAACCGAAAACCTGCGCGGCCTGAAGTCCGCGACGCTCATGGCCCAGGAGATTAAGGAGCGGATCTGGCAAACGACCCGCCTGACGGCCTCGGCGGGGGTGTCGTACAATAAGTTTCTGGCCAAGCTCGCCTCCGACCACCGCAAACCCAACGGCCTGTTTGTGATCAAACCGCACGAGGGCCTTGACTTTGTGGCGGCGCTGCCCGTGGAGCGTTTTCACGGCGTAGGGCGCGTCACGGCCGAGAAGATGCACCGCCTGGGCATTCAAACCGGCCTGGACCTGCGCCAGCAAACGGAGGCTTTTCTGCGGCAGCACTTTGGCAAGTCGGGCGGGCATTACTATCGCATCGCGCGGGCCGAGGACCAGCGCCCCGTGGAGCCCGACCGCATCCGGAAGTCGGTGGGCTCCGAAAACACCTTCGGGCAGGATCTGGACACGCTGGCCGAAATGCAGGGCGGCCTGGCCCCGCTCATGGACGACGTCTGGCGCTGGTGCGACCGCACGCAGGTTTTTGGCCGCACCGTGACGGTGAAGATCAAGTTGAACGACTTCCAAATCCTGACCCGCAGCCGCTCGGCGCTGCTGCCGATCCGGGAGCGCGCCTTTTTCGAGAAGGTAGCCTACGAATTGCTGGAAGAAAATTTCCCCCTGCCCCGGCCCGTGCGGCTGCTGGGCGTGTCGCTCTCCAACCTGGAAGACACCCATCCCTACGAAGGCAAGCAACTCACGCTGAGTTTTTAAAGGGGTACTTTTGGGAGGAAGGATTTGTATCTTCGTTCTATCAGGCAGTAAGGGATGGGGTACTTTTCAGGAAAGTGTGCGGAGGGTACTTGCGCAAGCCTTGGATTCCTGAAAAATAAAGCCAACGTAGGTAGTAAAGCTGGAAAGACAAAGGCTTATTTGAACTTAATCGCGATCTTTTAATTCAGGTTTTTTTGTTCCTGTAAGCTCACTTAATAAAATATATACGACACGTAAAATGCAATATTATAAAGGTATTGTACAAATAAATACAAAAAAGTACTACATTATTTTCGTATATTTACTAGTTATAGGGCATTTTAAGACAGACCCCAACCGACAATGAAGTACAAGAACTATAAATCAGCAATCCACAACTTCGCACACTCATTCATGAGCATTGATTACATGAAAAGTGGACGACTTGCTGTAAATGTTCTTATTGACCTTTACAATCTCAGCTTGGAACCTAAAGCGACCTTTGACTTTATTGACAAGAAAATTCTACCGACTAAAGCAAAAACAAAGGAGAGTAATGAATTGCTCAACGACTATTTGAGCTGGTTGCCTGACCATTTTGCCCGACACAATTGCGACTTGACAAAATTGGAAGTTCTTCAAATAACAATCTGGACTGACTTTGACAACGCCAAGACACCGCCAGGTATGAGTAACAGCAAGGAATTTATCGTTCATACGTTGACAAAATGGAAAGCTAACGGACGTAACGAACAGACAATTGAAATTTCGCAGACAGAAATTATTAAGGAGAATTTTCTCAAGTTGAGAATACCTGAATTTAAGTGACACTAAACGCCCTATAACATGGGGTTTTGTGCAAGTGGGGCACGACGTTGTTACGTCAGCTATGAGCAAGCATCAGCTTTTGTTCCAGCGTGACGAACAACATTCAGCAACAGAATAAACAATGAACTTTAATTTATAAATTGAGCAGCGGTTACGAGCAGACGGAACACAGAATTCCCCACCTGCACAAAGCCCTGTTCGTTAGGTGCAAGCCTAAAGAACGACACTACCGAAACAAACCGACAACCAAATTCAAAATTTCTACAAAATTGAAATGGTAACTTTGACCAATGAAAATACTGATTATAGAAGACGAAAACGACCTTGCCGACAGCATCTCTGAATATCTTTCGGAAGAAAAATATTTATGTGAGTTTGCAAAAACTTTTAATCAGGCATTGGACAAAATAGAATCCTTTAATTACGACTGCATCTTGTTAGACATTATGTTGCCAGACGGCAACGGAATGAATATTTTAGAAGAACTCAAAAGACAAGACAAACAAGACGGTGTAATTATTATTTCTGCAAAAAACGCATTAGACGACAAAATAAAAGGACTTCAAATTGGTGCAGACGACTATTTGACAAAGCCTTTTCATCTTTCGGAACTATCAGCAAGGATTTACTCGGTTATCAGAAGAAAACAATTTGGAAATTCAAATACGGTTCGACAAAATGAATTAGAAATAGACTTGCTTGCAAAGACTATTTCAGTTCATAATCACCCTGTTATTCTAACCAAAAAAGAATTTGATTTATTGCTCTACTTTGTTGGAAATAAAAACAGAGTAATTTCAAAAAGCACCTTGGCTGAACATCTTTCAGGTGATTTTGCAGATATGTTAGACAACCACGATTTTGTTTACGCTCATATCAAAAACTTAAAAAAAAAATTGAGTGAAGCTGGATGCGAAAGTTATTTAAAGACTGTTTACGGAACAGGTTATAAATGGGAAGGATGAATAGATTACTAAACAAATCGCTTAAATCATTCACCATTTATGCACTTATTGTTTTAGCGGCAAGTGTTCCTGCATACCTTTATTTGGTTGATAGTATTTGGCTTCGTGAGTTGGATGAACACAACGAAATTGTAGCTGACAGAACGGAAAACGAACTCAATAAATTACAACTATCTGAAACCGAATTGAATCAAAGCATAGTGCTTTGGAACAAAATTCAACCCGGAACCAACCTTCAAAAGACCACTTTAGAAAAAAACAGAAAAGACAGCACCTATACAGTATCAAGAAAAAATCCCTATGTAACTCACGAAGATATTGACCGATTTCGGGGGCTTTCGAGAGTGATTGAAATAAATGGAGAAAATTATTTACTCACCTTAGAAACCAATGTTGAAGAAACCGAAGAAACGGTCGTTGCAATAGCTATTCTGACTTTTTTATTTTTTCTGATTTTAGTTGTCGGTTTTCTGATTCTCAACAGACGATTATCCGTAAAACTATGGCAACCTTTTAAAAATACTTTGGCGAAGTTGAAAGCATTTAATCTCAATTCACAAAGCAATATTTCGTTTGAAAAATCAAACATCATTGAGTTTGAAGAATTAAATGTGGCTTTGAATAAGTTAATCGAACACACGGTTTCGGTTTACAAATCCCAAAAAGAATTTACAGAAAATGCTTCACACGAACTTCAAACTCCTTTGGCAATTATTAAAAACAAATTGGACATACTTCTGCAAAAGGAAACATTAACAGACAGGCAATATCAAATTATAGAAGACATCAATAACGCATTAACAAGGGTTTCACGTATCAACAAAAATCTATTATTGCTTGCTAAAATAGAAAACCATCAGTTTGATGATAACGAAACAATAAATCTGGCTGAGTTGACCATACAATGTTTAGAGCAATTACAAGAGCATTTTTTAAATAAAGAATTAAGCGTTAAAACAAATATTGAAAAAGATTTTTCTATTACAGGAAACAAAATGTTAATCGAAATTCTCATCAATAATTTATTGCTCAACTCGATTAGGCATAACTCACAAAAAGGAACAGTTGAAGTAAAATTGAACTCATCAGGTTTCATTATCTCCAATTCAGGAAACATAGCCTTGGATAAAGAACATCTCTTTAAACGGTTTAAAAAAACTTCCAATGAAAATTCAGGAAGTGGTCTTGGGTTGGCTATTGTTGAGCAAATTTGCAAAAGACATCATTGGACAATAACCTATGAATTTCAGCAAGAAACACACATTTTAAAAATCAGCTTTTAGTACAATTCAAAATTTCTTCTAAATCGCTTCGGAGCTTTGCAGGGTAACTTAAAATTTATCCAATTTATGAAGCGTAGTATAGCAACTCTGTTTATTCTGTTTTCAATCACAATCGTAAAGGCTCAAGAAATAGACAGTCTTTCATTCATTAAATCGAAACGAATGTCGGATGATGACCTTGCGAAAAAGCGAGAAGGAACCTTTTTTACGGGAATACCCGATTTTTCTTCCGACCCAGTTACAGGTTTCGGTTTTGGGTTAAGAACAAACACCTATTGGAATGGAAATCGTGATAATCCTTTATTTCCCTACACACCATATTTGGCAAAACTAAAAGCGAATGCAGCTTATTACACTTCAAATGCAAGAGAATTAGTTCTTTCGCTTGATGTTCCCTATTATAAAGGAACACGTTGGAGATTTAAAATTGATTTTAAGGCACAACAAAACCCCGCCAATTTATATTTTGGATTAACAGAATCAACACTTGGGCAACTTCGCCTACCATCTGACGAAAACACCACTTTTTCAACATATCGAGAATTTGACAGAGCAAGAAAAACGTTGAGACCAGGCGGAGTTGGAGAAGCTGATTTTGTAACAGATGCACTCTCGAACCGATTTAGGGAAACGGAATATATGCTCAATTTGAAAGCCGATTATGCACTTGGAAATGGCAAATGGCGTATAATGGGTGGTTATGAAATTCAGCATTTGAGTTATACAACTTTTGAAGGAATGGAAGCGGAAGCAATCGACCCGATTACAGGACAAAACACAACTGCACCAAACGGCATTTCACTTTTAAGACGAGATTTTGAAGACGGTTTAATTTCAGGAGTTGACGGTGGTTGGGTTTCAATTATTCAGACGGCTTTGATTTTTGACACAAGAGATTTTGAACCCGACCCTACAAAAGGTTATTACTTTGAAATAGCAAATGAATATTCCAGTAAATACATTGGTTCACAATTCGACTTCAATAAACTTTTTATCCAAGGACGAGCCTATCAAAAATTACCAATTGGCAAGCGGACAGTTTTAGCAGGACGATTTGGAGCAGGCAATATTTTTGGAAACAATGCACCATTTTTTGAATTTCAAGACCAATGGAGTCCAGAAGGAAGTATCAACGCTTTGGGTGGCAGACAATCATTGCGTGGCTATCGAGCTAACCGATTTTTGGCTCGTTCAATGTGGTTCACCAATGTAGAATTGAGAGTAAGACTTGCAGAAACTCAAATTGGAAAGCAAAGATTTGCCTTTGCCGTAGCACCGTTCTTTGACGCAGGTACAGTAAGAGACCGTTGGCAAGACTTAAATTTTAAAAACATTAAAACTTCCTATGGCGGTGGATTACGAATAGCTTGGAATCAGTCCACCATTTTATCGTTTGACTATGGACATTCAAAAGAAGATAGACTTTTTTACTTCGGGATTGGACAAGCATTTTAGACTTCAAAACGACTGACTTAAACATAAAAAAAGTATCTTAGTCGGACGAAAAACAAGAAGGCCAGCACCTAACAGCGGTTTGGCGTAATGGCGGTTGTAGTGCTTCGTATGACAGTTTTGTGGTAGGTTCAAGTTCGGTTCTTCGATGGAACTTTTGTGCTTAAAATCCGCCACTACGCCAAGCCGCAAACCGTTAGCGGTAATTCTAAACCATACTAAAACACAATGACAGAAACAGAACAATTTTGCCAAATACTAAGAGAACGTTCTGCTGAAAATGTTTCGGCTGGACGACTACTTTTTCAGAACAGACTGTTTGGACAGCTAATATCAGTTTTAAGACAAGAACTAGACTCTTTAGTTCGAGCGGTTTTTCTATTGAGTAATGACTTATTGATCAGTGCGTTAGTTTGTAAAGAATTCTATTTCTTGTTTATGAAAGAAAGAAGAAATAAGCCTTGGGTTCTTTCTTAACTCCTCCACTTTTGCAAGTACGGCATCTGAGGTGTGCCGATTATTATGGACACGTGACTTGCTTAGTTAAAGAATAACAATAATGATTTTCATATTGCATTGGACTCTGATAATTCAGACTTGAATGTTTACGGTTGGTGTTGTAATACATTTCAATATATTCAAAGATTTCTGTTTGGGCATCTTCCAAATTGTCAAAGATTCCATCCTCGAGCAGTTCGGCTTTGATTCGGCTGAAGCAAGACTCCATGAATGCATTATCATACGGATCATCGGCCCGGCTCATGGATTGTGCTATTTTTCTTTTCAGTAGCAGCTTACGAAACATGCCTCCCGCGTACTGGCCCCCACGGTCTGAGTGTACAATAAGTCCAGCTTTGACATTTCTTGTGGCAAGCGCTTTCCGCAACGCTGTTATCACCAGCTCCTCCCGCCTGTGGCTGGCCAACTGCCAGCCCACAATCCTTCTTGAGTATAGATCCATCCACACGGACAGATAAGCCCATCTGCCCTGGGAAAGCGGGATATACGTGATATCACCTACCCACACTTCATCAGGCCTTGTAGGCGGTTGACGCTCCAGCAGCAGATTGGGGCTGATAGGGTAAGGATGCCTGCTCTCAGTGGTCCGGGGCACAAAGCTGCGAGGCTGTATGGCTCGTAATCCATGCTGGTGCATCACTTTTCTGCATGCATACTTCCCAATTCTAAGACCCTGATCCTTTAACTCCGCGCAAATCCTGCGGATGCCGTAACGCTGCTTGTGCGCTCTAAATACTTCCACGATCTGCTGTTCCACCTGCTGCTTTTCTATATTTTTTACTTTTGGCTTCAAGTACTCGTAATACGCACTGCGGCTGATCTGCATGGCGCGGCACAACAGCTTGATGGGATACTGATGCTGGTGTGTTTTAATAAACTTACAGCGATCCTTTACTGCGAGCGAGAGAAGATGCCCAAGGCTTTTTTTAAAATGTCTCGCTCCATTTCCAGTTCACGCAGCTGCTTTTGTAGCGCCAGGTGTTCCGATAAACTAACTTGTGAAGGGGGCACGGGTTCAGATAGAGTCGCATTAGTACTGCCAAGGGCCTGCCTTCGCCAGCGGTAAATGATGTTTTCTCCTATACCCAATGAACGGGCAATGTCCGCTACCGAACGGCCAGCTGCAATCATGTTAACAACTTCTTGCTTGAAGGAAACATCGTACTTCCTCCTGCTTTTCTGTGATTTTTTGTTCTGCATCTCTACTTGCTAATTTATGCAAGTTACGTGTCCATCAAAATTAGACCATCTCACTTTCAACTGCTCTTGTGTAAGGCGACAAGCTGGCCCTTGGGGTTTACGCCATACCAGACCAGCCTCGCCATTCTCTTTATACTTCTTCAGGGTCCGACTTACCCAACCTTCGGTTAATCCCAAGGCTTGGGCAATGCTGGTCTGTTTCCAGCCTGCTTCTTTTAGTTCGGCACAACGCCGACGTAGAAGCTCATAATCACTTCGTTTGTATTTTGCCATAGACAACAAAATACAATATCTTTACAATCCTACTCATCTATCAATAAACAGTAGTTTTTCAATTAAACTTTAGTAATAATATCAGCTTTTTGTGTTTCAATTTCCCGCCCGAACGCAAAGCCCCAAAACGTTATCTGCAATTTTAACAACCATCACGTTATGACAATTACAAGACTTTGGCACGGACGAACTAATTTAAAGGACGCAGACATGTATCTTGAATACGTTATGCAGACAGGACTTAAAGAATACGTTTCCACAAAAGGTAATTTATCCGCTAAAATATTACGTAGAACGGAAGGCGAAACGTGCCATTTTATTACAATTAGTGAGTGGGATAGTTATGAAAGCATTATAAACTTTGCAGGAAAGGATTTTGAAAAGGCAAAGTACTATCATAAGGATAAAGAATACCTTATAGAATTGGAAGAAAATGTAATACATTACGAAACTTACGAATAAGTCATGGAAAATGTATTAAAGGTCGGGCTTGACTTTGCAGCGCCAATTCCCTTACATACAGACATTTCAAGTAAAAAATTTGAAGGCTTTGAAGTTGATTTAATGAATGAGATTGCCAAGGAACTTAGTGTTGCATTAGAGCATAAAGTTGCCTATTGGGAAGATATTATTGCTGATATTATACACCAAAAAATAGATATTATTTGTTCAGCCGCTACTGTTACAGAAAAAAGAAAAGAAATAGTAGCATTTAGCAACCCATATCTCAATTTTCATCTTGCTTTAGTTTGTAATAAAGATAATATTGTTGCCTTGAAAGACTTAAAAGACAAAAATATAGGTGTGAGAATAAGCTCAGAAGCCGAAGAATATTTGAAAAAAAATTTTCCAGAAAAAGAATTGTTTCTTTTCGATACAAACGATGAACAATATGGAAGGCTAACGGAAAAAGAAATTGACGCTTTGATTGACGATACACCAATTGCTTATGGGTTTGTTGAAAATAATTCTGCTATCGTTATGGCTGAAATAATTAAAAGTACGCCTTCGCAGTATGCAATTATCATTAATAAAGAAAATATTGATCTGCTAAATCAAATTAATAGCGCGCTTGATAAGTTTGAAAAAAATGGCTATTTGCAAGACAGAAGGGATTTTTGGTTTAAGGACACGCAGCTATAAACCCTGTGGCTAACAGGCGGTTTGGGAATACGGTGGGGCGACGAATATATGCTCAACTTTTTGTTCGTTATTCGGCTTCAGCCCAGCCGACGAATAAAGCAATAGAATAAACAATGTGCATTTGGTTATAAATTTAGCTGTAGTTATGGACTGACTTTTTCCAAATACCGCCCGAACGCCAAGCCGAAAACCGGTGGGCGTTAAACTCAAAAACCACTTTCCGTTCACTTTCCAAGAATAAAACTACCAAAAGGTGCCTTATCATGTATTGGTTACGCATACTTTGAGAGCATATTCGTAAAGTACCTCTTTGACGCGTCAAAGAAATACGTATCCAAGTATGAAGCTTTACCGCTTAATGCCCAGATGAGTAAAAGTACCCATCGCCCCTCCAATCGACCCAAAGTACCCCTCCGACGAAGCTGCCCGCGAAAAATGACTATTTTCAGCCCCGAAAGGCCATTCGCGTTTGTATTGGTGTGAAAGGTACCTATGCCGTGCGATACGGCCAAGGATGATGTGTAGTATTAGGCCTTGGGAAGGGATATCGTAAAGGTGCTACCGGCCCCAAAATCGCTATCGATGGTGATACGCCCGCCCTGTACTTCAATAAACTCTTTGCTAATGGCCAGCCCCAGTCCGGTACCTTCTCTGGGCGAGCCGGGTACTTTGAAGTAGCGGTCAAATATTTTGGCCTGGTACTGCGGCTCGATACCCTGGCCCGTATCCTGAACGGAAATCGTAAGGGTAGTTTCGTGGTTTTCTACGCGGACAAAAACGGTAGCATGCTCGTAGGAGTAGCGAATGGCATTCGAGATAAGATTGGTAAGTACCCAAGTCGTTTTTTCACTATCCACCCGGATGAGGGTACTTTCTTTCGGGTACGACGTCACCAGCTGAACGTGCTTTTGCTCGGCTAGTACTTTGGTTGCGTTGAGGGCATCCTGTACCATCGCTTGCGGATCGGTAGCTTTGATGCGCATGGGGATATTGCCACTTTCTACCTGCGTGATGTTCAGCAATTCGCCGGTGATTTTTAAGAGTCGATTGGCATCGTCATTGATGCCTTCCAGGAGCGTTTTTTGCTCTTCGTTTAAAACGCCAATACGTTGATTCTCCAGAAGCTGCAAGCTCATTTTGATGGAGGATATGGGGGTCTTGAACTCGTGCGATACCGTGGCGATAAAATTGGTTTTTGCAAATTCCAACTCCTTGTACTCCGTCACATTTCTCAAAATAATGACGTGTCCAATAAGTACCTTTTCTTTTTCCCCCGTGGGCACCAGGGAGATATGTAACGCTTCTTTTTCAAAGTACCCCTCTTTGCCGTTCGCAACTATTTTCAAGGGATTTTTCTTGGACGTAGAATGCCCTTCCTCCCTCAAATCCTGGATGAGCAGGCGGATCAAATCATTCTTTAGGGCTAGCGTTGGGGCATTTACTCCGAGTAGATTGGGCTGGCTAATGCCGATAATCTTGCTAGCCTCTTCGTTGACAAAAATGACATTTAACTGCTCATCGAGCCCCAGCACGGGGTCGTGCATGATATTGATCAGGGCCTCGATACGCTTCTTTTCCATCATAAGCCGGGCTACATTACTCTGGTTGTATTCTTCCAGCTTTTCGGCCATGGTATTAAACGAGCGGGCCAAGTCTCCGAATTCGTCGTGCCCTTCGAAATGAACCCTTTCGGAGTAATTTTTATAGGCAATCTGTTTAATACTTTGGGTGAGTTCACGAATCGGATCGGCAATGGTAGCGGGAAGGTTGATCAGCAGCGTAAACGCAATCAAAAAACAGCAGGTAGCCGTAATGACGATCCAGAGAGTAGCGGTATTGGCGGTTTGCTTGGCTAGCTCGCTTTTGCGCTGAATGGCTTGCATGTTCATTTCCATGAGTGAAAAAATTCCCCGGCGAATAAAGGGTAGTTGAGTACTATCGTCGTTGCCGTCACGATACAGATTAAAGTGCACTCGAACCGTACGGGTAGCTTCTTCCTCGCCTATTTCGGTAACATTTCGCTCCTGTCTTTGCAGATTTTCTTCAAACGTTTGTCGGGCCGACACGCTGCTTTCTTCCAGCTGCAAGAGCATATTTCGGGCGTAGAGCAACGAGTTATAGTTGGCCAGCAGAATCCCTTCCGTATCCGCCTTGAGCGCGTTGATGTACCGGGTACCTACGACCCCCATGAGGACAATGAGTAGAAAGAGGAAGCCTACTCCTAACGTAATTTTTGCTTTGATTTTCATTTAGGAAAGAAGGATCAGGTCAACGTGGCTGGTGGCGAGTTTACAGAGAAGCTTATTAAAGACGGTGGTCGACCAAATGATGGCGAAAAGAGTGAGGTGCGGTTTGCCTACACAGATGGTTGTTATCCTTCGGCTTTCGGCTTGTTCTACGATGGCGTTGGCTATGCTTGGGTGTTGTACCTTGATAATTTCGGCTCCCAGCTCCATGGCCAGCTTGAAGTTATTAATCAGGTGCCGTTGCTTGTCGAGCGGAATGCGGTTGGGGTTCTCGCGGGGTGTCTGCACGTAGAGTACATACCACTTGCTGTGGTAGTAGTTGGCCAGGCGGGCCGTTTTACGGATTACATTTTTAGCCGTTTTTTCGTTGCTACTGATGCAGGCCAGGAAGCGTTCGTGCCGAAAACTGGCTTTGCTCACTTCTGTTTCTACCTTGCGCTCCACTTGCGAGGCCACTTCCTTGAGGGCGAGTTCGCGGAGTTGTAAAATGTGGTCACTTCTAAAAAAGTTGTTTAGTGCTGCTTCAATCTTATCCGCCTGGTAGATTTTTCCTTCCCGTAGCCGGGCAATCAACTCATCGGAGGTAAGGTCAATGTTGACGACTTCGTTGGCCTCAGCAAGCACACTATCCGGCACCCGTTCCCGCACTTCTACGCCAGTAATAAGCCTTACCTCTTCGTTGAGGCTTTCAATGTGCTGAATGTTCACGGCCGAAATCACGTTGATGCCTGCATTCAGAATATCCAGTACGTCCTGCCAGCGCTTTTCGTTTTTACTACCCTGGATGTTCGTGTGGGCGAGTTCATCTACCACCACTACCTCGGGCCGGAGGTTGATAATGGCCTGCACGTCCATTTCATCCAGCTCTTTGCCTTTGTAGAAGAGTTTTCGTCGGGGCACTACCGGTAGCCCTTCTAGTAGTGCGTGGGTTTCAGCACGATGGTGGGTTTCAATGTAGCCAATTTTAACATCAATTCCATTTTTAAGCAGCGTGTGGGCTTCCTGGAGCATCCGGTACGTTTTGCCCACCCCGGCGCTCATGCCAATGTATACTTTGAACTTTCCCCGCCTCGATTTCCGTATTAGCTCCAGAAACTCTTCGGCAGAACGCTTGGTTTCTTCCATGGTTCTAGCAAGAATAAATGGTTGTTTTTTAGGGAATCGTCAGCGCCAGCGAAGTACCTACGAAGGTGTTGCTTCGGCGGGGCGGATTATCGCTGGTAAAAATAGCATCCCGGCTCCGAAAAGTACGGGCTTCCACCCGCCACAGCAGATTGCCTTGTACCTGTATGTCCACGTTCACCGAGTAGCCCGCGGTCTGGAAGCCGTTGGGCGTACCGGAGGCGATGATAACCTCGTTCGGGTCGGCGTAGTACTCGGCGCGGGCCGCCAGCGCCAGCTGTTCCGTGGGTGTGTACCTTACAATGCCTACGGGCGAGCACCAGCTATGATACTGACTGCTGCCAGGTACCTGCTGCTGAGCTCCCCAGTCGAAGCCGGTAATGAGGCCGAGCCGCTTGCTGAGCTGAAAGATGCCATAGAAGTTGTGAAAGTACCGCATTTGCCGGGCTCCCGCCGGGGAGTCACTACCCACGAACGAACTGCTGTTGAGCGTGACACGCGCGCTGGGCGTCCAGCTGAGCTGGTGGCCAAAGGAAGGTACCTGGTTGCCGGGTACTCGCTGGATCCGCTGCCAGCCGTTCAGCAGCAGGCCGCTCAAAAACCACTTACCGTTGCCAGAAGTATAGGAGATTTTGGCTCCGCTGAGGTAGTAGGGTGAGTTTTCGGCCAGGAGGCTGCGGGTCATGTTCCAGGTGATGGCCCCGATGGCACTTTCAAAGCCAATGTGGGAGGCAAAAATACCCGCATCTACCCAGAGCTCGTGGGTTTTGGAAAGCTTCACCCCGGCGTTGGCCTCAAAAATATGCTTAAGTACCCCCGGCTCGGCGGCCAGGTTGGCGTTGGCGTAGGTGCCAGCCATGAGGGCTAGTTTTCCGCGCACCCGATCATGCTGGTAGGTGACCTGTACGTATCCCAGATTGAGATTTACCTCGTTGTGCCGGTTGAACGAATACAAAAAATCGGGGCGGGTATGGTCAGCGGGATTGGCGAAGTCAAATACGTAGTAGGTCTCTAGGTAGCCGCTTACGGCAAAGGAGCTCGGTCGCGTGGCAGTAGAATCGCTCTGGGCGTGGGACAATAGAGCGCCGGACAAAGCCAGCAGCGTAAGGAGGTGCGTTTTCATATATAAGTTGTCTACTCAGCGGAACGTTCCAGGCGCGTCGGGTCAGGTTTCATCAAGAAGCCTGCCTAGATAAGCATGTTGGGAGCGTTTTAATATAGGTGTTTTGGGGCGGCTACAAGTTCTGTAGGGCCAGATTAATTTTCAGAACATGGACCCGCGCCGTCCCGAACAGCCCCAGTAGGGGCGCTTCGGTGTACTGGTCCACAAGCTGCCGAAGCGTTTCTTCGGGTACTTTCCGCAGCCGGGCGATGCGCTTCACCTGCACCCGGGCCCCTTCTACCGAAATGTGCGGGTCCAGGCCACTGCCGCTGGCGGTCACCAGGTCGGAGGGTACCTGCGAGCGGTCTAGGCCGGGATTGTGTTCCAGAAAGTACCTGATGCGCTGCTCCACCTCGGCCAGGTGCGCTGGGTTTGAGGGGCCCAGGTTACTCCCGCCCGCCCCGGCCGCGTCGTAGTCCACCGCCGAGGGGCGCGACCAAAAATATTCATCGGCGGTAAACGCCTGCCCTACGTTAACGTAGTAGGTACGTTCATTTTGCGTAATCACGAGACCTTTGCCCTGATTGGGAGCCAGCTGGGCCACGCTCCAGACTATCAACGTGTAAAACCCGCAGAAGAATACCAGACACACCAGCGTAAGCCGGAGGGCGGGTAGTAGATGTGATTTAATTTCCATGATGTACTCGTTTTCAAATGTTTAAAAAGTACTCTATTCTCTGTCTAGATAAAGACGGATACCACTACATCGATGAGCTTGATGCCGATGAAAGGTACCACCACGCCGCCCAGGCCATAGAGGAGGAGATTGCGGCGTAGTAACGCGCTGGCCCCTATGGGCTTGTAGGCTACTCCCCGTAGCGCCAGCGGAATGAGGAGCGGAATAATGAGCGCATTAAAAATCACCGCCGACAGGATGGCGCTTTCCGGACTGTGCAGTTTCATGACGTTAAGACTTTGTAAGGCTGGGATGGCTACCACAAACAAGGCCGGTATGATGGCGAAGTACTTGGCTACGTCGTTGGCGATGCTGAAGGTTGTGAGGGTCCCGCGCGTCATGAGGAGTTGCTTGCCGATTTCCACAACCTCGATGAGCTTGGTGGGGTCGTTGTCGAGGTCCACCATGTTACCGGCTTCTTTGGCGGCCTGGGTACCGCTGTTCATGGCGACGCCCACGTCGGCCTGCGCCAGGGCAGGGGCGTCGTTGGTACCGTCGCCCATCATGGCCACCAGGCGGCCTTCGGCCTGCTCCCGGCGGATGTAGTTCATTTTATCTTCGGGCTTAGCCTCCGCGATAAAGTCATCCACCCCGGCCTTATCGGCAATGTATTTGGCCGTCAGTGGATTATCGCCTGTAACCATCACCGTTCTGATCCCCATGCGACGTAGCCGCTCGAACCGCTCCTGAATGCCCGGCTTGATGATATCCTGTAGTTCAATGACGCCCAGGACCCACTCATTCTCCGACACCACCAGTGGGGTACCTCCGTTGCTGGAGATGGTTTTCACCCTTTGTTCGATCTCCACCGGGAATGGATTGCCAGCCTTTTCACTCAAGGCGCGGATGGCGTCCGTGGCGCCCTTGCGAATGCGGACGTCTCCGTAGTCAATGCCGGAGCTGCGGGTTTCGGCTGTGAACTTGATGAAGCGCGGGTTATCGACGGCGTAGGTAGCCGGATTCACCCCGGCCAGCTCCAGGATGGACTTTCCCTCGGGCGTTTCGTCGCTGAGGGAGCTAAGTACCACGGCCTTTAGGAAGTGCTTTTCGTCCACGCCGGGAGCGGGATAGAAGTACGTAGCTTTACGGTTGCCGATGGTGATGGTACCCGTTTTGTCGAGCAGCAGCACGTCTATGTCCCCGGCGGTCTCGACGGCCCTGCCGCTCTTGGTAATGACGTTGGCACGTAAGGCGCGGTCCATACCGGCAATCCCGATGGCCGACAGCAGCCCTCCGATGGTCGTGGGTATCAGACACACAAAGAGGGAGATGAAGGCCGCAATGGTAATGGGTACATGGGCGTAGTCGGCGAAGGGCTTAAGTGTGACCGTCACAATGATGAACACCAGCGTAAAGCCCGCCAGCAGAATCGTCAGGGCTATTTCATTGGGCGTTTTCTGACGGCTCGCCCCCTCCACCAGGGCAATCATCTGGTCCAGAAAGCTCTCGCCGGGCTGGGTCGTGACGACCACCTTGATGCGGTCCGAAAGTACCTTGGTGCCGCCCGTTACGGAGCTTTTGTCGCCCCCGGCCTCCCGGATGACCGGGGCGCTCTCGCCCGTGATGGCGCTTTCGTCAATGGTAGCCAGGCCTTCGATGATTTCTCCGTCCGACGGAATCACGTCTCCGGCTTCGCATACGAAAATATCGCCTTTTTGGAGTTGTGATGAAGAAAGTACCTTCCCGTTTTCGAGCCGGGCGGGGGTTTCCTGTCGGGTTTTGCGCAGGCTGTCGGCCTGGGCTTTGCCCCGGGCTTCGGCGATGGCCTCGGCTAAGTTGGCAAATAGTAACGTTAGCAGCAGGACCACAAAGACCGTGAAGTTGTAGCCAAAACTACCCTGGGCGTGGTTGCCCGTCAGTGACGAAAGGCTCACGACCAGCATGATAGCTGTACCGATTTCGACGGTAAACATGACCGGATTTTGAATCAACGTGCGGGGATCAAGCTTTCGGAAGGATTGTTTCAATGCCTGCTGTACCAGATCTTTTTGAAATACGGATGGATTATTGCTTTTCATAGTGATGGTGATGAATTATTTGGTCATAGTGAAGTACTCGGCCAGGGGGCCTAGCGTCAGCGCCGGGAAAAAGGCCAGGGCCGCCACGATGCTAATGACCGCTAAGACCATGATTCCGAAGGTAGCAGTGTCGGTTTTGAGGGTACCGGCACCTTCGGGAATGTACTTTTTGCGGGCCAACAGCCCGGCAATAGCCACCGGCCCGATGATGGGCAGATACCGCGCCAGGAGCATCACAAGCCCGCTGACGAGGTTCCAGAAGGGTGTGTTGTCGCCCAGGCCCTCGAAGCCACTGCCGTTGTTGGCACTCGCCGAACTGAACTCGTAGAGTATCTCACTGAATCCGTGGAAACCGGGGTTGTTGAGCCAGTCGGCGTATTCTGTGGGGTTGGTGGTGTAGAGGTAGCTGGCTAGCGCCGTCCCGGCCAGAATCAGGAAGGGATGTAGCAGGGCTACCAGCATGGCAATTTTTATTTCCCTCGCTTCCACCTTTTTACCCAAAAACTCGGGCGTACGCCCCACCAACAGCCCGCTGATGAACACCGCCAGGATGATGAAGACGAAGAAGTTGAGAAAGCCCACCCCGACGCCCCCGTAGAAGCAATTGATCATCATGCCCAGTAGGGCAAATAGACCCGTTAGCGGCGTTAGGCTGTCGTGCATGGCGTTGACGGAGCCGTTGCTGGTACAAGTAGTATTGATGGCCCAGTAGGCCGAGGCCGCCGGGCCGAAGCGGACTTCCTTCCCTTCCATGCTTCCCAGGGGCTGGGCGATACCCAAGTCCGCAAGGGCCGGGTTGCCTTTCATCTCAAAGTAGATCGACGGTACCACCAGCAGCAGGAACCCCACCGTCATGACCCCGTACACCATCCAGGCCAGCCGAGGCCGCCGCACCACACGTCCCATCGCAAACACCAGCGCCAGGGGAATCAGGAAAATAAATACCGTTTCCAGAAGATTGGTCAGGTAGTTGGGGTTTTCCAGCGGGTGGGTCGAGTTGGGGCCGTAGTACCCGCCCCCGTTGGTCCCCAGCTGCTTGATGGAGATAAAGGCGGCGGCCGGTCCGCGGCTGATGTGCTGGGTAACTCCCTCCAGGGTAGTTATGGTATCTTTTCCCTCGAAGGTCATGGGCGTTCCGTTAAAAACCAGAATCACCGCGCCAATCAAGGCAATGGGAAACAAGATACGCGTACAGGAGCGCACGAAAAAGCCGTAGAAATTACCCAGCTCCCCCGTCGTGCGCTCGCGCAGGGCATGAAAGACCACCGCACTTATGGCCATACCCGTGCCAGCGCTGATAAACTGCCAGAGCATCAGCGTGAGCTGGCCCAGGTAGGAAAGGCCCGTTTCGCCGGAATAGTGTTGCAGGTTGGTGTTGGTAACAAAGCTTACGGAGGTATTAAACGCCAGATCGGCACTCATAGAGGGGTTACCGTCCGGATTGAGGGGAAGCCAGCTCATGTTGGTCAACACAAACAAAGAGAATATAAACCAAATCATGTTGATCGTAAGCAGTGCCACCAGGTGCTGCTTCCAGGTCATGGGCCGGTGGGGATCAATGCCGCCGAGTTGGAAGAAGAGTCGGTCCAGCGGGTTAAAAAGAGCGTCCAGCCAGGTACTTTCGTGGTTGAAGACTTTTCCGATGTAACGCCCCAGCGGCACCGCCAGAGCTAGTACGAGTACATACATGAGGACTATCCCGAGTATTTCCGTATTCATGGCTTAAAATTTTTCGGGTTTGAGTAAGACGTAGCCCATGTAGCCAAATACGGCCAGGGCAATGAGGAATAAGATTAGCATGGTCTTAGCGATTTATGATGTTAGGTAGGGTACTACGAAAGAGCGGTTGTCGATGGTTGCTTTTTCATGGTTTTAGATTTTTTCAAATAGGTCAATGACTTTGTACAGAAGTCCGAACACCAGGAGTCCGAGGGCATACATGAGTAGGATCATAGCTTGGTTTTTGGTTGGTTCCTTCAAGTATGCCAATTTCCATTCCCTAATTCTGATCGAATGGGTACTTTGTTATGAATCAGATAATTGCAAGTAGCGGGGGGGCCGCCGAAAGAAAAAAGCCCTTTCAAAATGAAAGGGCTTATCGTAGCGTTTTGAAAGGGGTACTTTTAGCTCAGGTTATACTCAGCCAGCTTTCGGTAAAGGGTAGTAAGGGCAATGCCCAGCAGCTCGGCGGCCTTGGTTTTGTTGCCATGGGCGTGTTGCAGTACCAGCTCAATATGCTTTTTCTCGGCCGCGGCTAAGGCAAAGTTAGAAAGTGACGAAGGCTCGGGCGAAGACGACGTACGGAAGGCTTGTAATTCAAACGGTAGGGTATCGGGGGTAAGCGTCTCGGAAGCCGCTAAGATCACGCTGCGCTCGATGACATTTTTTAGCTCCCGGATATTTCCGGGCCAGGTATGGCGTTTCAGCGCGTGCAGGTAGTCATGGGTGTACGAAGTGATTTTTTTATTGGTTTTGGCGGCAAACCAGGTTTGAAAGTACCTAAGAAGAGGTTCCAGATCGGCCGTTCGTTCGCGTAGGGGAGGGAGCTCGATCTGAAATACCGACAAGCGGTAGTACAAATCTTCCCGAAAGTGCCCCGCCTGGATTTCCTGGAGCAGATGGCGGTGCGTAGCCGCCACAATACGCACATCTACCCGCGTGGGCTTACTTTCGCCGATTTTGATAAACTCTCCGTTTTCCAGGGCCCTTAGCACCTTGGCCTGCAGGTCCAGGGGCATTTCTCCAATTTCGTCCAAAAAGAGGGTGCCTTTATGAGCGGCCTCCATGAGCCCTTTTTTGTCCTTAAGAGCTCCGGTAAAGGCCCCGGCTTTGTAGCCAAACATCTCACTCTCTAGTAAGTCCTTGCCGAAGGCCGAGCAGTTGATGGCAACGAAGGGGTGGGCTTGGCGCAGGCTTGCTTGGTGAATGGCCTGCGCAAAAACTTCTTTTCCGGTTCCGGTTTCTCCCGTTAAGAGCACGGTGGTGCTGGTAGAAGCTACTTTTTCGGCTAGGGTAATTACCGACCGGATGGCCGCAGAATGGCCTATGATGGACGCAAAGGAATGTTTTTCGCCTAATTGCTTTTCTAACTGCTGGACTCTGCGGGCCAGCTCCACCTTTTCCACGGCCCGGTAGAGGAGCGGAATGATTTTGTTGTTGTCGTCGCCTTTGGTGAGGTAGTCAAAGGCCCCGTTTTTAATGGCTTGTACGCCGTCGGGAATGTTTCCGTAGGCCGTCAGCAGGATGATCTCCGTGAGCGGATACGTCGCTTTGATTTGCTTCACCAGCTCTACCCCGTACGCATCGGGTAGTTTAACGTCACAGAGCACCACGTCGATATCCGTTCTTTCGAGCTGCTTCCAGGCCGCTTTGGCGTTCTCGGCCTGCAGCAGCTCGAAGCCTTCCAGACTAATGATCCGGGCCAACAGGGAACGAAGCTTTTCTTCGTCGTCGATTAGTAGTATTTTTTTCAAACTGGTAGTGGCTAGCGGAAGAGGCTTTATGTTGATGACGCAAAGGTAGCGAAGTTCTCAGTGGATGAGCGCATCCTACCTCGCCACCCCGGGGAGCCCCACCGCATCCGGAAGGCTCCGAAAATACCAGGACCTGTTCCGCATCTTTTTGAACCTACTAGCTCACTAAATACATACAAAAAGTACTACCGTGCCGCGTCTGCAAAACTTTCGTATATTTAGGATTTGTAGGACATTCAAAAACAGGTTTGCCAATGAACCCTCCAATCCGGACGCTGGAAGAGCAAAAGAATGAGTTTAAAAGCAGAAAACTACTGGCTACGCCACTTGCCGGATTACTGGCTTGGCTTATCGTTGGCCTGGGCGGTATTTTTCTATCTCCTACGGGTAAAGTTTGGGTATTGTTTATTGCGACAGGAAGCATCGTGTATCTAGGTATGTTCATATCGAAATTTACGGGCGAGAACTTCCTCGACAAAGACAAGCCTAAAAACACCTTTGATAAACTCTTCTTTTCCACCGTTGGCCAAGCTGTGCTGGTTTATGCCATCGCCATCCCATTTTTTCTTTATGATTACACTTCCCTGCCGCTCACAGTAGGAATCCTAACGGGATTGATGTGGCTGCCCGTGAGCTGGCTCATTGACCACTGGGTAGGTATTTTCCATGCGGTTGGAAGAACAGCCCTTGTACTAACTCTTTGGTATATAGTGCCCCAGCACCGGTTTGTGGCCATCCCCTTTGCCATAGTGGGCATCTATATAGTAACGATTGCAATTTTGATGAACAGAAAGATCTGAAGCTATAAAGTCCTACAACATCCGTTTACTTCAGTAGCGGAGGAAGAACGTGCTATGAATCAAAAAGCTTGGTCAACTTTAATGATCCGTGAATTAGCTTATAAAGTTAGGTAAGCGACAAAATTCCTTCTATTTGATTGGAGAAGAGTTATTAGGTCATTTGCTCCCTCGTTGGTCGTAGTTTTCAATTACGTCCTGGTGTTACGCGGTCTCTGACCGAAGTGCCAGTTGGCGAGCACTAGCCTCGGTTGGAGACCGAAGATGCACAAACGTAGTGGAATGCCGTCCAATGGGGTGCCGACCGGAAAGAGACCGCTCTGGGGCGGGAAAAGTATCCTTTGACACTTCAAAGAACGGAAGTATCCCCTCAGTGAAGCCTCATCCAGTACATCCTGAACACTTACAAAATGTAAACCAATTTTATTATTAGCCGCATCATCACTGTTAAGTTGAACGACTTCCAAATCCTGACTCGCAGCCGCTCGGCGCTGCTGCCCATTCGGGAGGGTACCTTTTTTGAGCAAGGTATTGCCTACGAGCTGCTGGAAGAGAACTCCCCTCTGCCGCGGCCCGTGCGGCGGCTGGGCGTGTCGCTCTCCAACCTGGAAGACACCCACCCCTACGAAGGCAAGCAACTCACGCTGAGCTTTTAAGGTACCCTGTGGGAGAAAACGCTGTGTCATTATTTTGGGATAGGGTACCTTCATTTTCTTTTGGGGAAGCGAGCGGAGGGTACTTGGGCAAGCCATAAATTCCTAAAAAATAGAACTATCTTGTGCAGCAAAGGCGAAAAGAGAATGACTTATCTGAATTTGAAGAGAATGACTTATCTAAACTTGATAGGGATGTCTAACACCTAATTTTCTTTGATCCTATTAGCTTACTCAATAAAATAAGTACGGCACGTAAAATTCAATATTTTATAGTTATAGTACAAATAAATACAAAAAGTACTGCAAAACTTGCGTATATTTACGAGTTATGTGCCATTATAGACAGACAAAACCGTTTAACAAGACAAGAATTTAATGAATATATTATACAACAACTCTATTTGTAATTCCTCTATTTTGGGTTATCATCCAAAATTCACAAAAGAACAGGAACAACAAATATTCGCAACTTTTTTTGAGCAACTACTTTTGTTCGATTGCATTGTAATAAGCACGGATAAAGACAACTTTTCATTAACATTTTTAATTTCAAGACTTGGACTTGAAACAGTTGAAAGATTAATAAGAAGTGGTTATATAAAATTTAGTATAAAGTCAGCAATAATTGTAACAGGAACTGGACATCAAAAAGAAGACGGAAGTATTGACGAAAGTGTTATTTATTCACAACCTCCAATAGTTGGTGGAGTTTTAGGTGACGCTGAGCTTGACCCCGAAAAAAATGCTTTTAGAGCTTTAAGTCGATTTGAAATTGATAAAAAAAGAAGAAACAAACTAATTGATAAAATCGCAAAATCATATTTGTCAACAGATAATATGAAAATTGGAGTTGATACGACAGATTTTATTTTAAATTCCTATCAACAAAACCATTTAGAACACCTCGGGTTACCTTTTTTAAAAGACCCACAAGATTTAGACATTGAAGAAAGACGAAAACTTTTAGACTTGGCAAATTCAATACTTGAAGCAGGTATTATTTCAAAAAATGGTTTTAAAAGCTATAACAACTACGGAGAATTTGAAATTGCAGAAAAGAGTTTTGAAAATATTGGAAAAGCGTACAATATAAGCTCTAATGTATCAGAAATACTAAAAATTGAAAACACACCAGATTTAAGACAAATATTTTTAAATAATCAATTTGAGGTTGATGATATTTTTAAATTGCGACATCTTAAAACGGCAAAATATTTTAGAAAATGGATAAATGAAGTAGGTGAAAATGCTAATTCAAATGAAGTTACAGAAGCCTATCTAGCTGAAATAAAAGAAGCCAAATCATTTTTTAATACCACAAAAGGAAAAATAATAAAAAACACTTTTATGTATGGAGCGACATCTGGATTAGGAATGTTAATTGCTGGACAAGTAGGTGCGGTTGTTGGTGGGGTAATAAAACCGTTCGTTGAGCCAGCCGTTGACTATGGACTTGGTTTAATTGAAGAATTTACTGTTGACGGACTGTTTGCTGGTAAAACGCCCAAAATATATATTGACAAACTTAAAGACGAGATAAAATAATGGCACATAACAGCAGTTTGGCAAAATGGCGGGTTCAGTGCTAAATTCAACGATAGTTCTTCGATTGAACTCTTGTGCAAAACTGAACATTTGTGCTTCGATTTCCGCCACTGCGCCAAGCGCCAAACCGTTGTAAGACATTCAAAAACAGGTTTGCAAATTACCCATCCAATCAGGACGCTGGAAGAGCAAAAGAATGAGTTTAAAAGCAGAAAGCTACTGGCTACGCCACTTGCCGGATTACTGGCTTGGCTTATCGTTAGCCCTGGCGGCATTTTTCTATCTCCTACGGATAACATTTGAGTATTGTTTATTGCGACAGGAAGCATCGTGTTATCTTTCGTATATTTAAGAGTTAGCTAAAATCTTTTACAAATATTACGATTAAATTAAATGAATATGAAATACATTATCCTACTTCCGTTTTTATTATTTTTTTCTAATACTTTTTCCCAAGAAAAAAAAGTTAAAAAAGAAAAATGGCATTGGAATAACAACAATATAAAACAAGATACAATTGCGGGTTATTGTCAAGTTTTAAAAATTGATAATGTCCTTTATATTTCAGGTGCTGTAACAAATGATATTACTCCGGAAGGAATTACATCAGTTTATAACGATTTAAAAGCTTCATTAGCAAGTTTTGGAGCAACCTTTGCCAATGTTGTGAAAGAAAATCTATATACAACAGATATTGAAGAAATGAAAAAATTTAATTACGTCAGAAAGAAATTTTATGGCAATGATTTTCCCGCAGCTACTTGGGTTCAGATACAAAGATTGTATATGCCAAAAGCTAAATTAGAAGTTGAGTTAATAGCACATCTGCCAAAATAATTTACAAGAAAGGCTTCAGCTAATAAGGAATTACCAAAGTGGGAATTAATGGCTTCGATTGGACATTTCAGCAACGTTCAATTTTTGCCCTTCGATTGAACTATACTGCTAAACATTCCCGCCTTCGTCAATACCAAAACCGCTGGCATGTATAAGTGCAAAGAGACTATAAATAATAGATTATGAACCAGATAGAGAGTTTAAATCAGCCAAACAACGGAATAATAAAAAGACCAACGGCAATTACTGTCATATGTGTTTTTGGATTCATTGGAGTTGGATTATCTATTCCTATGATTTTCTCAGAATTTGCGAGGCAAATAGGTTCCTGGTTTCCTTCATACGCAGGTTTTGTAACAACCGTGAATTTAATTTGTATGGTAGGATTATGGCGAACGAAAAAGTGGGGGCTTTATATATATTCTGTTCTTGTTCTAATTAATCAAATTGTTTTGATCACAAAAGAAGAGTGGAATGTTCTAATCTTGATAGTTCAGGGAATTATTATTTTAATTGCCTTATATCATTTGCAACCTAGCACTAGGCCAACATACAATCAAGTTGCCTTATACCTCAAAAGAAAAGCATGGGCAATTATAGTAGCCTATATGGTTGGAATACACAATTTCTATAGAGAGGAACAAAAAGATCCTATAGAGATTGTTTACACTATAGACAACATCGAAGAACAGGAAAATGCTGAACCTGAAGATTAAGATAGCCTTGAACAAACAACAGGTAGTAACGATCGCCACATCGCCAATGCTTTATCGTACCTGTAAGCCTAAATGACCGTAAATCTACTATGAACTTTAAAGGAGGAGTAATAACTATCGGTTCCCTACTTTGGGAGGAAACCCTCGTTAGGCGGTACTCCGCTACGCCCTGGTGTCACGCGGTCTGTGACCGAAGTACCAGTTGGCGAGCACTAGCCTCGGTTGGAGACCTAAGACGCACAGACGTAGCGGATAATGTCCAACGGAGTGCCGCCCAGCCGTAAACTACGCTTAGCAGCACTCAAAGTACCCTCCGTCACTCCAAACAACCCAAAGTACCCCTCTAGCACAGCCGCCCGCTCTGGGCAGCTCATGAACTTCTCGTCAACATCCCGCGAAAAATGACTATTTTCAGCCCCGAAAGGCAGTCCGCGTTTATATTTGCGTGAAAGGTACTTTGCGTTTGGCCAAGTACCGGCACCGGGTCCGAACGCGGACGAAGTTTAAACCCAACGAATTCCATTAACAAACCTATGAAACGAGTACTGCTTGTGTGGGTACTGTGGCTGACCCTCACGCCACTCCTGGCCCAAATCCCCCCTACCTTCCAATGGCTGCCCGACGGCAGTGGCTACCGCGACGCCCAGCAGGGTGAAATCGTGGAGGTGAAACTACCCGACCGCAGCCAGCAAGTACTGGTGTCGCGCCAGCAGCTGACGCCGCAAGGTACCTCCAAGCCCCTGGAGGTACGCAGCTACACGCTGTCCGAAAACAGCAACCTGGTGCTGATCTACACCAATACGCGCCGCGTGTGGCGCTACGACACCCGGGGCGACTACTGGGTCCTGAACCGCACTACCAACGCCCTCACCAAGCTGGGCAAGAGCCTGCCCGAAGCGTCGCTGATGTTTGCCAAATTCTCGCCCGACGGCACCCAGGTAGCCTACGTGAGTGCGCACAACGTGTACGTGGAGGACCTGAAAACCAACCAGATCAAGCCCCTCACCACCGACGGCACCGCGCGGGTGATCAACGGTACCTTCGACTGGGCCTACGAGGAGGAGTTCGACTGCCGCGACGGCTTCCGGTGGAGCCCCGACAGCAAGGCCGTGGCCTACTGGCAGCTCGACGCCACCAAGATCCGGAATTTCCTCATGATCAATACCACCGACTCCATCTACGCTTATAATGTACCCGTAGAGTACCCCAAAGTGGGTGAGACGCCCTCGCCCTACCGCATCGGAGTGGTGGACATCGCCACGGCCAAAACCCAATGGATGAGCATCCCCGGCGACCCGCAGAATACCTACGTACCCCGCATGGAGTGGGCTGGCAACGCCAACGAGCTGGTAGTGCAGCAGCTCAACCGCAAGCAGAACGAAAGTACCCTGCTGTACGTCAACGTAAAAACGGGCAAAGCTCAGCCCTTCTACTCCGAAATGGACAACGCCTGGATCGACATCCAGAGCCGCTGGGCCAACGGTCCCGAAGGCTGGGACTGGCTCAACGGCGGCAAGGAGTTTGTGTGGGTGAGCGAGAAAGACGGCTGGCGGCACACCTACCGCGTGAGCCGCGACGGCAAGAAGGAAACGCTCATTACGGCGGGGAATTACGACGTGATCCGGCCCGTGCTGATCGACGAGAAAAGCAATACGTACTACTTCATGGCCTCGCCCGACAACGCCACGCAGGCTTACCTCTACAAAGTACCCCTGGACGGCAAGGGTAAGGCCGTGCGCGTGAGCCCGGCCGAGCAGGCAGGTACCCACAGCTATGACGTTTCGCCGGGCGGCAAATACGCGCGGCATCGCTTCTCCAACGCCCGCACCATGCCCATCACGGAGTGGATCAGCCTGAGCAACCACGCCTCGCTGGACCCCAACGCGGGCGTGAGCAAAACGCTGACGACCCCGCAAGGTACCTCCGACTTCGGCATCGAGTTTTTTAAAGTAAAAACCGCCGACGGCATCGAAGCCGACGCCTGGATGGTGAAACCCAAGAACTTCGACCCCGCCAAAAAGTACCCCATCGTATTTTCGGTGTACGGCGAGCCCGCCTCAAGTACCGTGCGCGACAGCTACGGCACGGGCCGCAACCGCCTGTACGTGGGCGACATGGCCGCCGACGGCTACATATACGCTTCCGTAGACAACCGCGGGACGCCTTCACCCAAGGGCAGCGCCTGGCGCAAGGCCATCTACCGCAACATCGGTACCATCAACATCCGCGACCTGGCCATGGGGGCCAAGGAAATGTTTGCGCGCTTCCCATACATCGACACCAGCCGGGTGGCGGTGCACGGCTGGAGCGGCGGCGGGTCGTCGACGTTGAATCTGCTTTTTCAGTACCCTCAGCTCTTCCAAACGGGCATTGCCGTAGCGGCCGTAGCCAACCAGCTCACCTACGATAATATCTACCAGGAAAGGTACATGGGCGTGCCGCAGGAAAACCGCGAGGATTTTATCAAAGGATCGCCCATTACTTACGCCAAAAACCTGGTCGGGAACCTGCTGTACATCCACGGCACGGGCGACGACAACGTACACTACCAAAACGCCGAGATGCTCGTCAACGAGCTCGTGAAGCACAACCGGCAGTTTCAGTTCATGGCTTACCCCAACCGCTCGCACGGAATTTACGAAGGTGAAGGTACTTCCCGGCATTTGGCCACGTTATTTACCAAGTACCTCAAGGAACACTGTCCGCCCGGCGGGCGCTAGGGGTACTTGGATGTGTACAAGGTACTTTGGAGAACGAAATGATTCATACCATGAAAAAGATACTGAGCGTACTGGTGCTGCTCGTGGCGACGGAAGCGACGGCCCAGATTGAAATAAACGACAATACCCGCGACCGGATCAATACCCTCACGACGGGAAGCATGAATCCGGGCTATAGCAGCTTTTGGGGGCCGCCGGTAAAGGCGGGTACCGTAGTGGGGGAAGTTTACCTGGATACGGTGTGGGCGCGGGGGTACGTCAAATTAATCCAGCCCATTCCGGCGGTGGGAGGTACCCCGCAGGATAGCCTGGGCGGCCTTGCGATGCGCTACAACGT
Source organism: Rhabdobacter roseus (assembly GCF_014202275.1). Classification (GTDB taxonomy): domain Bacteria; phylum Bacteroidota; class Bacteroidia; order Cytophagales; family Spirosomataceae; genus Rhabdobacter; species Rhabdobacter roseus. Next base: position 160,019 of record NZ_JACHGF010000010.1, read on the forward strand.
GTACAGCAACGAAGTAGAAGTGCTGCTGGATACCTATAAAGACGTGAAAGCGATTCCGGGAAATCGGATCAAGTACTTTTCGGTGCAAAGAAACGGGCAGCCCATCCGGCTGGTCAACGTCGAGAACTACCCGTCCGACAAGACTCCCAAGGGTTTTTACGAAGTACTGGCCGACGGGAAACTGATGCTGCTGCAAAACTACCGCGTGCGGGTACAAAAACCTACCTACAACGCGGCCGTGGGCGTGGGCGAAAAAGACCATCGATTCAGCGTCGAGACGGACTGGTACGTGGCTCACAACGGCCAGGCCGAAAAGTGGAGCCCAAGCAAGAAAGCGGTACTTCAGCTGATGAAAGACCGGGAAAAAGAGGTTTCGAACTACCTCAAAAACCACCAACCCGACTTCAAAAACCAGGACGATCTGGTGCAGCTTTTTGCATTCTACAACGGAAATAACTAGCAGAGAGGGGCGGCCATCACCGCCCCTTTTCTTTTGTTCTTCGTTTTGCAAAAAAAACTTATTTTCGACCCAGCCGGTGCCACATTTCGGCGCAGGCGCGGGCGTTGTGGTAGGGGCCTTTCCAGAAATGAATCTTGTCGTTTTTGAGCGGGGTGCCGTCTTCCTTCACTGTACCGTACCATTCCCCTTTTTCATTATCCACGAATTTTTCCTGAATGTATCGCCAGGTACCTTCGGCTTTGTCGCGGAAGTGCGCCTGGCCGGACAGCTGGTAGGCGTTGTAGAACCCCACCATTTGCTCGGCCAGTACCCACCAGCTGCGGTCGGTGTTGGTGTGCTGGGTGGCGGGGTCGTACTCGTAGTGCAGGGCGCCGTCGGCTCCCAGGCCGGTGGCGGCGGCTTCGGCCATCCGGACGGCGCGCTCCCGCAGGCGGGCCAGTAGGGTGGGGTCATGAAGTACCTCGGCGGTTTCGTACAGCAGCCAGGAGGCCTCGATGTCGTGGCCGTAGGAGATAATGTCGTCTTTGGGCTCCCAGTTTTTGGTAAAGAAAAGCTGCATCCGGTGCGAGTCGGCCCGCACGATGTGCGTCAGGATGGCGTCCAGCATGGACGTAATTCGCTGGCGCAGCAGGTCTGTCGGCCACACCCGGTACAGGTTGGTATAGGCCTCGATCAGGTGCAGGTGGGTATTCATGCTCTTGACCCACGGCTTCTTGCTCAGGATCAGGTCGTCGGTTTCGGACCAGTCGGGCGCGAAGGCCTCCAGGTACCCCTGGCGTTCGGGGTCGTAGGCGTGTTTTTCAATTTTTTCAAAAAGACCCTTTGCCAGCGCCAGGGCCGGAGGGTACTTGGTGGCCCGGTAGTACTCGCTGAGGCCGTAGATCGCAAACGATTGTCCGTAGATCTGCTTGCGGGCGTCCAGCGGCTGGCCGTCGGCTGTGACCGACCAGTAGACGCCGCCCTGCCCGCGGTCCAGGAAGTACCTTTCGAGGTAGTTGTAGGCACTTTGGGCGTGGGCCAGGTACCTGCGCTTGTGGAGCAGCCGGTTGGCCATCGAGAAGGTCCACAGGATGCGGGCCGTCACCACCACCGAGCGCGGGGCGTCCGGCACGGGCTTGTTTTCGTACGATACCCGCCCGTGAAAGCCCCCCCGCTGGGTGTCGGGGGCGTAGGTTTCCCAGTAGTCCAGGATACGGAGGAGTTCTTTCTTAAAAGCCGAAGTCGTAAAGGGCGCCAGCATGGTTGGTAAAGGTAGGTTTTTGAGGCAAAGTACCTTTGCTAGCGATTATACTGTTGCCCTCCTCAAACTACCAGCGATCGCCGGTCCATTCGGGTACCCGCAGGCTGTCGCGCTGCATCCGGTAGCGCGGGTTAGCGCCGTCGTAGTAGAGGGTACCTAGCTGGAAGGTTTGGGCGGGCAGCGTTACGGCCTGGACGCTAAACAGCAGATCACCGTAGAGGTACCTTCCGGTTTTTACGAAATTGGTCAGCGAGTTGACGGGCGCCTGCATGGGAAACACAAACTGGTAGTTGTCGTTCTTGAGCAGCAGGTAGTAGTGGCGCTGCTCTTGCTGCTCGGGCCGGAAGCCGGGCAGGCTGAACGTGAATGAGTTGGAAGTACTGTCGTAGCGGGTTTCGACGGGAGGTACTTCGGCCAGCGGGCCGGGCGTGGCGTTTTGGAGGTAGGGCAGGTACTTAATCTGGTAGAGCCCAATTCGCTCCGCCTCCTTCATGTTTCGGTAGTTAAACTGCTGCGTCCGTCCGCCCCAGATTCCGTAGTCGCCCAGGTAGCTGTTTTCGTTGCTGCCGTAGTTAAAGAGGTGCGCCTGCCGGAGGCGGGTGTCGTACTGCGTATCACCCAGCTGGAAGTAGTAGCTGCCCAGCCAGGCCAGGACCGAAAGCGGTAGGGCTACCGAAAAAATAATCGTACGGCTGCGGGCGGTATTGAAAACCATAAAAGCACCCAGGTACGCCAGGCCAAGCACAATGACGGGGTATATTTTGAGCCGGTCGGAAAGTACCTGGCCGCCCACGGCCGAGCTGGTGCGGGCCACCACGATGAGGTAGCAGGTCACCAGCAGCAGGGCGGCGGTACCTACGAAAAACAGCGCCACCCGGTAGTGAACCGGCGGAGGGGGCATCGAAGAAGGGTAGCGCCGCATACGCTCACGAGCCCCCGAGCGAATGGCGCGGGTACTTTTGCCCAGGCCGAGGGCAATGAGTACCCAGGCCAGAACACCGCTGAGCAAAGGTACCCAGAAAATGGGCTGCCGGAAGGTGTCGATGTTCAGTAAAAAGTTTTTATACACAAACAAACTACCCGTATAAATAGCAAAGTAGATGGCCTGGAGCCAGTAGGGCGGGGGCGTCACCGTGGGGTCAGGAGCGGGCAATCCCCAGCCGGGATGCATGTAGTTTCGGAAATACAAGGCGGCCGTGAGTACGGCAATGCCCGTCCAGATGAGCAGCGGAAGGTACTTCCGGCGGATGAGCAGCACCAGCCCCACGGCTCCGTAGCCAAACAACCCGCTGGAAAAACCACCCACGGCGATCCACTGAAAAATCACGGCCAGGGGAATACGCCACCAGCCGTCGCGCGTGACGAGCCATACGGCCAGCATCGAAAAAAACAGCGAAGGGAGGTAGAGTTGATTGGTAAGCGCCCAAAAAACGTACACCCGGAGCTGGGGTTGAAAAAGCAGGAAAAGGAGGGGTGTGGCGTACAGCAGCGGAATGCGGTTTTTGTAAAATAAGTACAAAAAGAGCGCGTAGAACGCCAGGAAATAAAGGATGCCGCCCACCATGGTGTGGGTGTAGTCGAGCTCGCCGCCGTGCAACCAGGTAGAAAACAGGGAAATCAGCCGGGCGTAGGGATAGCGGTGGCCAAATCCCTGCGCAAAAAGCCCCGTAATGCGATCGTCCCAGGACATCGTGGGCCAGTGCACCATGAAGGAAGTAAAGTAGTGCTCTTCGTGCTGGGGGTAGTTTACTTTATAAGTTTGGAAATAGACAAAAAAAAGAATGATGGGCAGTAGGGTAAGTAGTATAGAGGCAACCAGGCGGAAGGTCTTGCTGTGTTTTGACATACGGAATGGCATTAGGAAGGCCCAAAGGTAGGGAATTCAGGTTAATTACGGCAGCGCGGCGGAGGTAGTTTTCGTGAATGGGCTTTTTCGAGCACGGTGTTTATTGGTTACAAAAAAGGAAGGGAGAGTAAACGGAAATAGTCTATTTTTGTTAAAAGAGCAATCCGCGTTTTTCTAAACCCGAAGTACCCCTTGGAACACCACCACCATCACCACGGCCATTCGCACGCGCCCACGCTCACCCACCTCAACCGGGCCTTTCTAGTGGGGATTGGCCTGAACAGTATTTTTGTACTGGTGGAGTTTGGCGCGGGCTACTGGTACAACTCCCTGGCGCTGATCTCCGACGCTGGCCATAACCTCAGCGACGTAGCCAGCCTGGTGCTGGCACTGCTGGCTTACAAACTGGCCAAAGTACCCCCCACTAGTACTTTCACCTACGGCTACCGCAAAACCACCGTGCTGGTGTCGCTCCTGAACGCCGTCATTTTGCTCATGGCCATTGGTGTCATTGCCTGGGAGAGCCTGGAGCGGCTCAAGTACCCCCGCGAGGTGGCCGGTGGTTCGGTAGCCCTCGTAGCCGGGATTGGCATTGTGATCAATAGCCTGACGGCTTTTTTATTTTTCAAGGATAAAGACAAAGACCTGAACATCAAAGGAGCCTATCTGCACATGGCCGCCGACGCCCTGGTGTCGCTGGGCGTGTTGGTGGCGGGGGTGGTTATTACGTATACCCACTACTACTGGCTGGATACGGCCGTGAGCCTGGCGATTGTGGTGGTCATTTTCTTTTCTACCTGGGGCTTGCTGCGCGACAGCCTGGTACTTTCGCTGGACGGAGTACCCCACGGCATTGACCTGGCCAAGGTGAAAGAAGCCCTGCAGCACTACCCCGAAATCCGGGAAGTACACCACCTGCACGTGTGGGCCATCAGCACCACCCAAAATGCTTTGACGGCCCATCTGGTGGTGGAGGATGGCTACCAGATGGCGTCCTTTGTGCAGCTCAAAGCCCGGCTTCGGCACGACCTGGAGCACCTCAATATTCAGCACGCTACGCTGGAGCCGGAAACCAACCAGGAGCGTTGTCAGACCGACGAATGCTGAGGCCAACGGGGGTACTTTAGTCTTCTTAGTACCATTTAATGGAAGCTTATTTGGTCAAAAAAATAACATAAATTGCCTTCGCAGGGTTTTGGAACTACCTTTGCCGAAAATGGATGGTGTTGTTATGGTTAAAATAGTACAAGTCGTTTTTCTAAGTGTGTGGGCCGTAGGTTCGGTTTGGGCCCAGATTGTTCCCGGCTCGGAAGGGGTGGAAAAAGAGGTACTTGACAGCCTTTTTGTGGAAGAAGTAGAGAACAGCCGCACCCCCGACAAGGTACTTCACGCCGAGCCGCTCTACATTGATTTGATCCGTGACCTGGGGGCCCGGAAGGGCGAGCGCGAATGGAACGTGGGTATGGGCCTGACGGACAACCAGCAGTTTGATCGGTACGAAGCGCTGATCGAATACGAGTGGGCACCTGCCAACCGGCTGGGGCTGGAAGTAGAGCTCCCTTTTACGTTTTATTCCACGCGCTACGGCGATACCAACACCCAGGCTCCAGCCAGTAAGCTGGACGGCATCAAGACGGCGATCCAGTGGTCCTTTTTTGTTTCGGAAAAATGGAAAACGTCCCTGGCCGTGGGATACATCAACGAATTGACGCTGCCCGTTTTTAAACAGTACGGAGAAGGTACCTTTTTTAGCGGCAACGTCTACAATCCGTTTTTTGTGGCCGCCAAGCGCTGGGGCAATCGCTTCCACACGCTGGTGTACGCGGGCCCCCATTACCGCCACCAGTTTAAGGAGCGCACCGTCCATACGGAATGGCAAATCAATACCAACTTTCACTACATGGTACCCGGCACGCGCAACTTCATCGGGATTGAATTTAACAAAGAGCTCGAGCACCACAATTTTGACATGGTAATGCGACCGCAGATGCGGGTCGGCATTTCCGAAAACCTACTGATTGGTATCGTGACGGGCATCCCGCTGAACCGGCAAAACCACCGCTTAAGTACCTTTCTGCGGCTGATCTACGAGCCGCGCGAGCACAAGTAGGTCCCTTTATTTTTTGGAAGTACTTTTCCGGGCTTTGTACTGCTGGAAGCGCAGGTTGTATTGTTCCAGGTCTTCCGCCTTGAAGCTTTTCAGCAGCCTTTCGGGCAACTCGAGCCGCTCTTCCTGCGCCAGGCCAGCCGCCAGGTCCACCAGCGTATTTTTGCCTTTTTTATCTTTCACCAATTCAAAGGAATCGTACAAAGCCCCCGTGACGGTGAAGGCTTTGTAGGCCAGTTTATTTTCGTCAACGTGCACCGTTTGGTACAGCTGGGTGTTGGAAGCGGCCCGGTCCATCCAGTCCTGCAAGCCGATGTCGTACATTTTGGGTCCACTCACCGACACCACGTATACGGGGCCGTCGGGTACTTTGCGGCTTTGGCCCAGGGGCATGTTCAGGCCGCGGCCGTAGGTGTGGTCGTGGCCCTGAAGTACCAGATCCACCTTGTTGTTGCGGTAAATGGGCTCCATGCGGGCGCGCCACTCGTCGTTGTCGCGGCCATTTTTGGTGGAGTAAATGGGGTGGTGGTGGATCACGATGGTCCAGCGGTTGGGGTTATTCTTCAACGTTTGCAGCAGCCACTGCGCCTGCTCTTCGAGCACCAGCGAGTCCAGCAGGGCACCCTGGGAGTCGAGCGAAATGAACCGAATGCCCTGGTAGTCGAGGTAGTAGGCCGTTTCGAGCAGGCGCTTGGGGCCGTTTTCGGGTAGGGCAAAGGAGGGGCGCCAGTGCATCGAAACCCGTCGTTCGCCGTCGGTATCCTTGAAGTACTCGTGGTTACCGGGCGTGGTCAGGCTAGGTACCATGCCGTTGACCCAGCCCCCGGCCTCAAACCACTCGCCCCACTGGTAGTCGGTATTGGAATTGTTGATGAGGTCGCCGGCGTGGATCATGAGGTTGGCCTGGGGCAGGGTAGAGTAGGCTCCCCGAACGGCCCGCGACCAGAGCGAACGGAGGTCGTTTTGGGCGTCGCCAAAGTACAGGAACGACACCGGGGCGGGTTTTTCCTGGGCCGTGGTGAAGTGAAACCACTCGCTCCAGTGCTCGCCGTCGCCGACGCGGTACACGTACTGGGTACCTGGCGTGAGGCCCGTGAAATTGACCCAATGGTACTTTACGGACGTACCCTCAATCGTGACGGCCTCGGTGGTAGCGGGTACCAGGCGGGCACGGGGCACGAAGTCGGGCGAGGGATCGGCTTCGTGAATGGCCGCCACGGCTTGGGTTACGGAAACGTCCGTGCGCCAGTTGACGGCCTGCGAGCGGGCGGGGTCCCCCTTCCAACCCAAAATGACGCGATCCGGGAAAGGGCTGGCCGGGTAGGTTTTGTTAGCCTGGGCGCAGAGAGGGGTAGTATGAAGTACCCATAAACCCACGACGGCCAACAGGCATTGAGTAATAAAGGAGCGAGACATAGCGAGGGGGAAAGGAATAATCGGTACAAACATCAGCACTAATACCGTATTTTTTAGCAGACAGGCTATTAAGATTATGTGAAATTAGCCCTACCTTGGAAGGCCAACAACCGTTTAGGTTTAAGTACGTATCTTTACGAGGTACTTGTAGCCCAGAAGCGGCTTTTCTTTCATCATTTTTTAATCAAAAAAAACCATGTTTTTAGCCATCCTGAATTTTTTTAAAGGACGCCTTACCAAAGACTCCATCGAGGCGGCCCGCAGCGATACCAAACGAATGTCACGCCAGGAAGCGCTTCAGCAAATGCGCAAGCTAGCCGGTAAGCAGCCGGAAAACGGGAAGTAACCGCCTGCCCAAGTACCTCACGGCGCTAAAGTACCCTTACGGGTATTGGCTTCACAAAGTACCTTTCAACCTGCCGTCCTTTCTCTTTCCTACTAGGCCCAAGTACCTTTCTAGCCTAGGATAGGTACTTTCTTCTTTACGGCTTCGTCCTGCTTTTTATAAAGTACCCCTGACTACCCGCGTGGGGGTAGTCAGTCGGGCTGGATTTCTACCCAAATCTTCTGCTATGGCCTATTTTTTCGTGGGCTCTACTTCGGCTGTGGCTAGAAGGTCCCTTCGGAAAAACTCCTTCTGGCATGAATGTTTTTTAAGTGATCAGGTAATTCTGCCGATTTAAAAGTAAAAATTGGCTTTCAATGAACCTATGGAAAAAACGATCAGAAACAAAACTATAAAGCCTTCCAATCACGTAAGTACCACGGTATATCCGGGCGATCCCTACCCCTTGGGAGCCACCTGGGACGGAGAAGGGGTTAATTTTGCCCTGTACTCGGAAAATGCGGTGGGCGTAGAGCTCTGCTTATTTGATTCGCCGGAGTCTACCACCGAATCCGCCCGCATCCGAATTCGGGAAGTGTCTCACTACGTTTGGCATGTCTACGTACCTGGCCTCAAGCCGGGGCAGCTGTACGGATACCGGGTGTATGGCGCCTACGATCCCATCTGCTGTAATCGGTTCAATCCCAACAAGCTACTCATCGACCCCTACGCCAAGGCCATCGCAGGTACCATCCAGTGGCACGATTCGCTCTTTGGCTACGAAATCGGGAGCCCCGAGGAAGACCTGAGCTATAGCGATATCGACAGTGCACCATTTATTCCCAAAGCTGTGGTGATAGATCATCATTTCGATTGGGAAGGGGACGAATTGCCACGGATTCCTTACCACAAGTCCATCATTTACGAGATGCACGTCAAGGGATTCACCCAGCTACATCCCGATATTCCGGAGGAGATCCGAGGTACCTACGCGGCCATTGCGCATCCTGTCACGATCAACTACTTCAAAGAACTCGGTATTACGGCCGTTGAGCTGATGCCCACTCACCACTTCGTGGCAGATCGGCACCTGATCGAAAAAGGGCTAACCAACTACTGGGGCTACAACACCATTGGCTTTTTTGCGCCCGATGTGCGCTACTCGAGCAGTGGCGGGCTAGGGGAGCAGGTCAATGAATTTAAGCAAATGGTAAAGGAACTGCACCGGGCGGGCATTGAAGTGATCATGGATGTGGTGTATAATCACACGGCCGAGGGCAACCACATGGGGCCTACGCTCTCGTTTCGGGGGATTGACAACGCCACCTACTACCGCCATACCGAAGACAAGCGCTATTTTATGGACTACACCGGTACGGGTAACACCCTCAACGCCCAGCTGCCTAACGTACTCCGACTCATCATGGACAGCCTGCGCTACTGGATTCAGGAAATGCACGTGGATGGCTTCCGCTTCGATCTGGCGTCGACGCTGGCCCGTGAACTGCACGAAGTCGATCGCCTCAGCGCCTTTTTTGACATCATTCATCAAGATCCCGTCATTTCACAAACCAAGCTCATTGCGGAGCCCTGGGATGTGGGGGAAGGGGGCTACCAGGTAGGGAAATTTCCGCCCGGCTGGGCCGAGTGGAACGGCAAGTACCGCGACTGCGTGCGCGACTACTGGCGCGGGGCGGACAGCATACTGGCCGAGTTTGCGGAGCGCTTTACCGGCAGCTCGGACCTCTACAAGGAAGACTACCGCCAACCGACCGCCAGTGTCAACTTCGTGACGGCCCATGACGGCTTTACGCTTCACGACCTGGTGTCGTACAATGAAAAGCACAACCTAGCCAACGGCGAAGATAACCGCGACGGCGAGAGCCATAACCGCTCCTGGAACTGCGGCGTAGAAGGCCCTACCGACGACCGGGAGATCATCGCCCTGCGCGACAAGCAGAAGCGAAACTTCCTGACTACCTTATTTTTGTCGCAGGGGGTACCTATGTTGCTGGCGGGCGATGAGTTTGGCCGTACGCAGGGGGGCAACAACAACGCCTACTGCCAGGACAACGAGGTTTCTTGGGTTGACTGGGAAAACCTGGATCAGGAACTCCTGGCGTATACCAAAAAATTGATTGATCTGCGCCGCGACCACCCGACATTCCGCCGTCGCCGCTGGTTTCAGGGGCAGCCCATCAAAGGGATCGGCCTGGAAGATATAGCTTGGTTTTTGCCGGAAGGTATCGAAATGCCCGACGAAGCCTGGAACCACGACTACGCCAAGTCCCTGGCCGTTTTCCTGAACGGAAGGGGCATCCGCTGCGTGGAGCCGCACGGCGAGAAACTTACGGACGACAATTTCTATATTATTTTTAATGCCCATTACGAACCCTTGGATTACGTACTTCCGGGCCGGAAATACGGTGATTTTTGGATGAAGATCCTGGATACGAGTGAAGCATGCATCGATGAAAAAGGCCAAACGTTCAAACCCCACGACACCATTCGGGTAGACAGTCGATCCATCGTGGTACTCAAATATCCCATCATACACAAAAAGAAAAATGATTTCGATAACCACAAGCGGTAGAACAATAGGAGTAAACTTCAACGATAAGGGTGAAGCGGAAGTGAGCGTGTGGGCGCCTGAGGCCAAAAAGGTAGAGCTGCTGAGTGCCAGACATACACTCCCCTTGGCAAAAGCCGAATACGGGTATTGGGAACTAGTCACGAGTGCACTAAAGCCGGGCGATCCGTACCACTTTGCTGTTGATGGCAAGGAACAAAGGCCCGATCCGGCCTCTTTGTCCCAGCCTGAAGGCGTGCATGGCCCTTCGCAAGCGTTTGATTTGAAGGCTTTCTCCTGGACCGACCAGTCCTGGGCCAACTACCCCCTAGAAGAGTACCTGCTGTACGAACTCCATACGGGTACTTTTACTCCCGAAGGTACCTTTGAGGCCTTGGAGCAAAAGCTGGACTACCTCCTCGAGCTGGGCGTGACGGCCATCGAGCTCATGCCGGTGGCGCAGTTTCCCGGCAGCCGCAACTGGGGCTACGACGGCGTGTTTCCTTACGCGGTGCAGTACTCGTACGGCGGGGCGGCGGGGTTGCAGCAGTTGGTCAATCGTTGCCACGAAAAAGGCATCGCCGTGGTGCTGGACGTAGTCTACAACCACCTGGGCCCGGAAGGCAACTACCTGGGTGAATACGGCAAGTATTTTACCGATAAATACCATACCCCTTGGGGCGGCGCGGTTAATTTTGACGACGCCTGGTGCGACGGCGTACGGCGCTACTTCATCGAGAACGTGCTGATGTGGTTTCGGGATTTTCATATCGACGCCCTGCGTATGGACGCCGTACACGCCATCAAAGATTTTGGGCCTGTACATATCCTCAAAGATATCCGGAAGTACGTGGATCAGCTGATGGCGGAAACCGGCCGAAAGCACTACCTGATCGTGGAAATGGACCTGAACGATAACCGCTACATTGCCCCCGTCGAGCGGGGCGGTTACGGCATGGATGCGCAGTGGGTGGATGAGTTTCACCACGCCCTACGCGTTACCTCGGGCGAGGAGCGCAACGGCTACTACGCTGATTTTAACGGGATCGAGCACTTGGCCAAAGCCTACAATGATACTTACGTATATGATGGTCAGTTCTCGGCTCATCGAAAGCGCTTTTTTGGAACTAAAGTAGAAAGTACCCTGGGTCAGCAGTTTGTGGTATTTTCTCAGAATCATGACCACATCGGTAACCGCATGTTGGGCGAGCGAACGAGCCAGTTGCTAAGCTTCGAGATGCAAAAGCTCGTGGCGGGGGCCGTACTATTGAGCCCGTACCTACCCATGCTTTTTATGGGGGAAGAATGGAGCGAACCCCATCCATTCCTGTACTTTGTGAGCCATACCGACCCGGAGCTGGTAGAGGCAGTGCGCAAGGGACGGAAGGCTGAGTTTGCGGCTTTTCACCTCGAAGGAGAAGCCCCCGACCCGGTGGCCGAAACTACCTACCAGGATTCCAAACTGCAATGGGAGCTGTTGGGGCAAGAGCCGCACCAGACCATGTTTCGCTACTACCAACAGCTCATCAGGCTACGAAAAGAGCAACCCGCCCTGCGGTGCCTCAGCCGCGAGCAACTTTCGGCCGAAGCGAACAAAGCCCAGCAAACCCTGGAACTTCGGCGCTGGGACGCCGGGCAGCGGGCACTTTGCCTGCTGAATTTCTCGGATCAACCCCAGACAATGGCCCTGCCCACGGAGGAAACCTCCTGGCGGAAATTACTGTATTCGGCAGAGACGCCCTGGGGCGGGCCGGAGCAGCCTAACGACCAGCTGCTCGCGGGCAGTAGCGTTACCGTACAAGCACAATCACTCCTAATCTGCACCAACCACTATGTATAATCCCGGCGCGACATACCGCATTCAGTTTCATAAAGAATTCTCATTTGCGGATTTCGAGAAAATCATCCCGTATCTGCAAAAGCTGGGCATCAGTACCGTATACGCGTCGCCCATTCTGGAGTCGACCCCGGGAAGTACCCACGGCTACGATGCCGTAAATCCCCACGAGATCGACCCAGAACTCGGCGATCAGGAGCAGCTGACGGCGCTCAGCGAGGTACTTAAAGAGCAAGGAATTGGCTGGTTACAGGACATCGTCCCCAACCACATGGCCTTCGACCCGAGCAACCCCTGGCTGATGGACGTGCTCGAAAAAGGCGAACAGTCGGAGTACGCGCCGTTTTTTGACATAGCCTGGAACAGCCCACTCTACCAGGGAAGTATCATGGTACCCTTCCTGGGCGCCCCACTGGAGGAGGTCATCGAAGCGGGTGAACTAAAAGTGGCCTACGACGGCGACCGGCTCGTCTTTAGTTATTTCGATACGAACTACCCCTTGCATCCCAATTCGTACGCTAGCCTGCTGGTGTCGAAGGAGGATAAGCCCAACGAGGCCGTGCAGCAGATCTTGGAGCAGCTGGACCAGCTGAATCATATCGAAGACGCCAAAAGTTACTCGGCTGCCTGGGATGAGCTCCGTATGCAACTGGCCGCGCTGATGAAGGCTGAAAGTACCAAAAAGTACCTCCAAAAACGCCTGGCCGACGTAAACGCCAGCGCCGGGCTCCTCGAGCAGCTGGCCGACGAGCAGTGCTATCGCCTCTGCAACTGGCAGGAAACCGACAACCAGATCAATTTCAGACGCTTTTTTACGGTTAATGGACTGATTTGCCTCAATATTCAGGATGACGAAGTATTTCAGCATTACCACGCGCTCATCAAAACGCTAATCGACGCGGGTCTTTTTCAAGGGCTTCGGGTGGACCACATCGACGGACTCTACGACCCTTCGAGGTACTTGGAACAGCTCCGGGAGCTGGCCGGTGAGGAAGCTTACCTGGTGGTAGAAAAAATTCTGGAAGCGGGCGAGGTACTGCCCACGGCCTGGCCGATTCAGGGAAACACCGGCTACGATTTTCTGGGTCAGGTGAATAACCTTTTTACCTACAAAGCAAGTGAAGAAGCTTTCACGGACTTTTACCACCAGCTCGTGGGCGATACCAGCTCACCCGCCACGTTGCAGCGCGAAAAGAAGGCCTATATCCTCTACGAAAGCATGGCCGGAGAGCTGGAGAATCTGTACCAGCTCTTTATCAAATTAAACCTAATTGATAAACGGATTTTCGCCTCGATCCATAAAGAGGACATGAAAAACGCCATCGGCGAGTTTCTGATCCAATGTCCGGTGTATCGCTACTACGGCAATCAGTATCCGTTGCAAGACGAGGAAGCCGCGGCCGTGCAGCAAATCATCAACCGGGTGCGGCGTTACGACCCCGAGCTTCGCCAGGCAGTAGGCTTGCTGGAGGATGTACTACTCCGGAAGCCCCATGAAGGCAATCAAGAACGAAACGAACGCACGCTGCACTTTTACCAGCGTTGTATGCAGTTTACGGGCCCGCTGATGGCCAAGGGGGTAGAAGATACACTCATGTATACCTACCACCGTTTCATTGGGCACAACGAAGTAGGCGATTCGCCCGAGTCCTTTGGCTGTACCATCGATGAGTTCCATCAGCTCATGCGGGCGCGGCAGGAGCAATGGCCGCTTTCGCTTAATGCCACCTCGACCCACGATACCAAGCGCGGCGAGGACGTGCGCGCACGCCTGAACGTACTCACCGAACTACCCGAAGCATGGATGGCGAAGGTAGAGGAGTGGCAGGAAATGAATCAGGTTTTGAAGGATGACGTGGGCCCCGACGCCAACGAGGAGTACTTCATCTACCAGACCTTGGTGGGGGCCTACCCCATGCCGGGCGAAGATGAGGATGATTTTGCCAATCGGCTGGAGGAGTACCTTCAGAAAGCGATGCGCGAAGCCAAGCTGAATTCCAACTGGACCGAGCCCGACGAAGAGTACGAAGCCGCTACCAAAGCCTTTGCGAGCGGGCTGCTGGATCAAAGCAGGCCCTTCTGGAAGAGTTTTCAGGACTTTCACCAAAAAGTGGCGGACTACGGCATCGTGAACTCCCTGGGCCAGGTACTTCTTAAATTTACGGCCCCCGGTACCCCAGACGTATACCAGGGCTGTGAGCTGTGGGATTTGAGCCTGGTTGATCCTGACAACCGCCGGGCGGTCGACTACGCCAAGCGACAACAGTGGCTCGATGAGCTGCTCGAAGCGGAGGAAAATCCGGCCCGGGAGCTGTGGCAGCACCGCCACGACGGGCGCATCAAGCTGTGGCTTACCCAACAGCTCTTTGCCTTGCGTCGTCAGCAACCGGATGTTTTTGCTCAGGGTGAGTACCTGCCCCTGGAGGTGAAGGGGGCATATCAGGAGCACGTGATAGCCTTTGCGCGCAAGTACCACCGGCATTGGTACCTCGTTGCGTTGCCGCTCCACACAGCCCGACTGGTGGAAGAGCAGGGCCGTGAGCTGCTTGACCTAAACTGGAAGGACACCCGAATCCTGCTGCCGGAAGGTACCTCCGAGGAGTGGGAGCTACTTATGCTGGATGGCAAAGCTACCTACGCGGGGGAGATCCCGGTGCAGTCTCTTTTTGAGCAACTACCCTTTGCTGTCCTCAAGGGAAAACAAGCGGATAACGTGCGTAGCGCCGGAATTTTGCTGCACATCAGCTCACTGGCGTCTCCCTTCGGTATCGGTGATCTGGGGCCCGAAGCCCGGGCTTTTGCCCAATTTTTGCAGCGCGGGAACCAGCGTTACTGGCAGCTACTGCCCCTAAACCCCACCGAGGCCAAGCAGGGCCACTCGCCCTATAGCGCTACCTCGAGCCGCGCCGGAAATCCTTTGTTGATCAGCCCGGAGCTACTGGCCAGGGAAGGGCTGCTTCCCAAAAACGAGCTATCCAAGTACCACCTGCCGCAGACCGGTCAAACCAACTATGCCGACGTAGAACGGGTGAAAGGCGAGCTGCTTCGGAAGGCTTACGTTGCCTACAAAACGGCCCAAGGTACCTCCACCGACCACTCCTTTGAGGCTTTTTGTGAGCAAAATGCCAGCTGGCTGCATGACTTTGCCCTGTACATGGTCCTGAAAGAACAACACCAGGGCCAAGCGTGGTTTGAGTGGCCCGAGGCCTTGAAGCTACGTGACCCCAAGGCCCTCGAAGAGCTGGCCCGCCAGGAGGCCGATAAGGTTCGGGAAGTAAAATGGCAACAGTATGTTTTTATCAAGCAATGGAAAGACCTCCGGGCCTACTGCAACGACAAATCCATTGAGCTCCTGGGCGACTTGCCCATTTACGTGAGTTACGACTCTGCCGACGTGTGGGCCGATCGGGATCTCTTTCACCTCGACGAAGACGGGAAGCTAACGGGCATTGCGGGGGTACCTCCCGATGCTTTTAGCACCACCGGTCAGCTGTGGGGAATGCCCGTGTACCAGTGGGAGGTACTTAAAGAGCAGGGCTACGCCTGGTGGGTCGACCGCCTCAAACGAAACATGGAGCTCTTTGACCTCGTGCGTCTGGACCATTTCCGTGGCTTTGCGGCCTACTGGGAGGTACCGGGCGGGGAAGAAACCGCCGTGAACGGGCTTTGGGTACCTGGTCCGGGGGCCGACTTCTTCGAGGCCGTACAGGCCGAGCTGGGCGAGCTACCCTTTGTGGCCGAAGACCTGGGGGACATTGATGCCGCCGTGCTGCGGCTGCGGGACCAATTCAACCTGCCCGGTATGAAGGTACTTCACTTTGCTTTTTCCGACAACATGCCGCGTAACGAGTACATCCCGCACCAGTACAGCTATAACTTCATTGCTTACACGGGTACCCACGACAACAACACCACGCGCGGCTGGTACCGCCAGGAAGCCGACGAAGCGACCCGCCGACGGCTGGAGCTGTACGTGGGGCACTCGGTGAGTGAGGAGGATGTACACCGGGTAATGGCCCGACTGGCCTACGCTTCGGTAGCCAAAATAGCCATTTTGCCCATCCAGGACGTGCTGGGGCTGGACGAAACGGCCCGCATGAACATCCCGGCGTCCACCGAGGCCAACTGGGCCTGGCGGCTGCGGCCGGGGCAGCTTACGACGGCTGGCGAAAAGCAACTTCAGGAGTGGACTTGGCTGTATAACCGTGATTAAGTACCTGTATGAGTAGGTGTAGAAAGATATGGAGAAACAACTCATTTATTTAGGCGACTGGCGACGGATTCTTTTTGGCGAGGCTCCGGCGGAATTTATGATCGAAGTTTTTTTTCGCTCACTTATCTTTTACGTGATCTTAATTGTGGTCATGCGGTTTATGGGCAAGCGCATGAGTGGCCAGCTAACCATCATGGAAATGGCCGTCATGATTACCCTGGGGGCCATCATTGCCCCGCCCATGCAGATCCCGGATAAAGGCATGTTGCAGGGTTTACTGGTACTGCTTTGTGCCTTTATTTTTCAACGGGGCGTCAATTTTTGGGCCGTCAAGAGCAGCAAGGTAGAAAGCCTGCTACAAGGAGAAGTAAGCGTGTTGATCAAGGATGGAAGAATGCAGATGGAGGAAATGGAGAAAGCCAAAATCTCCAAGCAGCAGCTCTACGCCGTGCTTCGAAACAAAGCTATTTTTAACCTGGCCGAAGTAGAACGGGTGTACCTGGAAGCCTGCGGGCTATTTAGCATCTACAAGTACGATAAAGGCGACGCCGCCAAGCCCAAGGCCGGGCTCTCGCTTTTGCCTCCGGCCGACGAAGGAATTCAATCCCTGCTCGTAGAAATTGAAGAAGATGTTTTTGTGTGTAACAACTGCGGAAACCTGGCGACCACTACCAAAACTACCTGTGACCGCTGCGGGAAGGACGCCTGGACGAAAGCCAAAAATAGCTAGGCTCTTCCTGTAATTTTTTCAAGAACCCAAGCCATTACAATATATCATGAGTGCTTACGAAATACGAATTGATGACTGGGCGCGGATTTTGTTTGGGAACGTCCCCGCCAGCTTTTTTATTGAGGTAGTTGTTCGGACGGCCTTTGTGTACCTGATCTTAATGGTATCCATGCGCATGATGGGCAAACGGATGGCCTCTCAGCTCGGACGAAACGAGCTGGCCGCCATGACCTCCCTGGCGGCGGCCATTGGGGTACCTTTGCAGTCGGCCGACCGCGGCTTGCTTCCGGCGGTGATTATCGCCGTGATCGTGGTTTTTGTGCAACAGTACATTGCCAAAATAGCCACGACCAACGAAACGTTTGAGAAAATCACGCAGGATAACATTGATACGCTCGTCAAAGATTCGACTATGAATCTTAAGAACATGGAAAAAACGCGCCTATCGCGGGCGAGGGTTTTTTCTCAGCTACGCTCCAGCGGAATCCGGCACCTGGGCGAAGTAAAGCGTTTGTACATCGAGGCCAACGGCTCGTTTACTCTCATCAAAAATGAAGAAGAGGTACCTGGACTATCCGTTCTGCCTGACTTAGATCCGGAGTTTGCCGTTCTTTCGCTTAAGCCCAGTGGCCAAAGGGTTTGTTTCCACTGTGGCAATGCCCACCCCACAAACGAACACTTACAGGAGCCCTGTGAAAATTGCCAGGCTACCCACTGGGTAGATGCCGTTGAAGCAAAAAAAGAAGCCGTAGAAGTACCTGCGGACTAGCTTTGCCTAGATCGAAATAGCGATTTTCCCCGTAAAGCTTTCGTTCTCAAGCATGTCGTGCGCCCGGCCTACTTCTTCCAGCGGAAAAGTACGGGCAATGTAGGGCTTCACTTTTCCGCTTTCTACCAGTTCTTTCAGGATCATCAAATCTGAGGCTTTGGGTTTTACTACTACTACCTTCATCCGCTGCCGGATCAGGTTCAGGGCTGCATCCACGGCACTGACTACGTCCTTGACGCCCCCGCGCGTGGAAATAAACAGCGCTTCCTGGGCCAGGTTGTCCTTGATTTCCGTTGGGGCAAGCTGACCCGTGGCGTCAAAGATAAGGTCAAAAAGCAACGTAGGGGGTACTTTCTCTTTTTTGTAATCAAATACCTTGTCGCAGCCCAGGGCCTGGGCAAAGGCCACGTGCGGAGTACTGCAAGTACCCGTCACCACCGCGCCGAGACTTTTAGCCACTTGCACCGCCGCGCTCCCCACGCCGCCAGTGCAGCCATGAATGAGCACCCGGTTTCCAGCCTTGAGGTGGCCTTCATCCACCAGGCCCTGCCAGGCGGTGAGCGCTACCAGCGGCAACACGGCCGCTTCCGTAAAACTACAATTGGTGGGTTTGAGGGCGGCGTGCTCTTCATCCACGGCTACTTCTTCGGCGTAGGCACCGCCTTTTATGGCGCTGTTGAAGCCAAACACCTCGTCTCCGATCTGGAAGCGGCTACTGCGGGAGGCAATGACCGTCCCACTGAAATCGGCCCCGATGATCTGGTCGCCCAGCAGGCCGCTGACGAGCTTCAAGGTACCCCGGCGAACGAGGGTATCCACCGGATTCACCGAAGAGGCCCGGTTCCGGACCAGGATCTGGCCGTCTTTGAGCTGAGGCGATTCCATCACTTTTATTTTAAACTGGTTGCTGGAACCGTATTTTTCGAGAACGGCGGCTTTCATCATGGGTAGGTACTTTAGGTGAGATGTAGGAATGTTGGGGATTAATTTAAAAAGGGACTAAGTACCCTTTCAGGAAGTACCTCCATCCCGTTGGAATTTAAATACTACCACCGAAGCCGGGGCGAGCTCAAGGGTACTTTCGGAGCTGATCTCTGTGGCATACGCCTGACCGTCCTGGGGCGGAGATTCCACCCACTCGGGTTCCTTTGAATCCAGGATTTTTTTCCAGGTACCGGTCCAGCTGGGGAAAGTATAGGGAATGCCCTCATCGCTGAGGTTGAAAAGACACAGCAGGTGCTCCTCTTCGTTTTCGCTGATCCGATGCAACACAAAGCCCCTTTGTCCCAGGATATGCACCCGTACCTCGTTTTTACAGACGTTCTGTAGGGCCGGTTCGGTGCGGCGCAGGCTAATGAGCGTTTGGTGCCAGCGAAGCAGCTTCTGGTGCTTGCCGTGGCCGCGCTTCTGCCAGTCGATTCGGGAGCGCCGGAAGGTATCCTCGTCGTCGGGGCTGGGTGGTTCGGTGTCCCACTGGTAGCTCTCAAACTCTTTTTTACGGCCTTCACGTACGGCCTCGATGAGCGCGGGCTCCGAGTGGCTCACAAAATAGAAGAAAGGCGATTGGTCGCCGTATTCTTCTCCCATAAACAGCATAGGTACATAAGGCGACAACAGGATGGCCGCTGCCGCCAGTTTCTGCCGTTCAAAATCAACTAACATGCACAAACGCTCGCCCCCAACCCGGTTGCCGATCTGGTCGTGGTTTTGGTTAAAAACCACAAACTGATCCCCCGGTATCCCCACCGACGACGCCCCGTGTTTTCGCTTGCGGAACTTCACGTACTCGCCGCTGTGCACAAAACCGTCGGTGTAGGCTTTGGCGAGCTGTTCCAGATGCCCGAAATCTGCGTAGCGTTCCCGGCCCGCCGGGTCCAGCAGCACGTACAGGCTGTGGTGAAAGTCGTCGAGCCATTGGGCTTCAAAGCCCATACCCCCTACTTCCGGCGATTTGACCACGCGCGGACTGTTGAGATCGCTTTCGGCAATGAGGTAAAACGTGCGCCCGACGCGTTGCTGCAATGACCTTATTTTGTGGTGCAAAAATTCCCAAAAACTCACCGCGCCGGTGTCATAGATGGTGTGCACGGCGTCCAGGCGGAGGCCGTCGAGGTGGTAGGTCTCAAACCAGTGGATCACGTTGAGCGCAAAGTAGTCGCGCACGCCGTCGGACCAGTCGCCGTCGAAGTTGATGGCGGTGCCCCAGGGTGTGGCGTATTTTTCGGTAAAGTACGGACCGTACTGGCCAAAGTAGTTTCCCTCCGGCCCCAGGTGATTATACACCACGTCCAGAAACACGGCAATGCCTCGGGCATGGCAGGCATCCACTAGCTTTTTCAGCCCCTCCGGCCCTCCGTACGAATTTTGTACCGCATACGGATATACGCCATCGTAGCCCCAGTTGCGGCTGCCGGGAAACTGCGCCACCGGCATGAGCTCCAGGGCGTTGATGCCCGTGGCTACGAGGTCGTCCAGGTAGGGGATGATGGCCTCGCAAGTACCTTCCTCCGTAAAAGTACCTATGTGTAACTCGTACATGATGAGATCTTTAAAAGGCAGCCCGCGCCAGTCTTTGTCCTGCCAGGCGTAGACCGCGTGATCAACTACCTCCGAGGGGCCATGTACGCCTTCGGGCTGGTAGTGCGAGGCGGGATCGGGGTACTTTTCGGCTTCGTCCGGAGCGAAGTAGTAGCGGGTACCGGGGGGGATGTCGTCCAACGTAAGGCTAAAGTACCCCATTTCTCCCTTAGGCATGTCGAGCTGCTGCTCGACCGGTGCCAGGAGGTGCAGCGCCATTTTTTTCTTCTCCGGAGCCCATACCGTAAAGGTACATTGATGAGTATCTGCTGAAAAACAAGCACCGATGGTTTTCATGAAATTATAGGGTTGCGTCAGGGTCCAGCCGGATGATCAGGCCTTCGTCCCCGTACAGGCTAATGGGTTCTTGGATTTTTTCTCCTTCAATTTCCTGGTGCGTGGCAATCTCGACGGTACCTTTGATGGTCACGTTGGGTACGTTAAAGTAGCAGGGGCGGGGACTCATGTTGAGCAGAATCAAAAAACGGTCGTGGCCCTCCTGATGGCGCAGGTACGCAAAGAGCTGGTGGTCGGAGTAGACGGGCACGTAGTGGCCGGTCATGAGCGAAGGCTCCGACTGGCGCAGGCGGATCAGCCGCTTGTAAAGCGCCAGCATGGAATGGGAGTCGGCCTGCTGGGTCGCTACGTTGAAGCGGCGGTAGCTCCGGGCTAGCCGCAGCCACGGCTTTTGATCCGTAAACCCGGCGTTTTCGCTATCATCCCACTGCATGGGCGTGCGGGCCGGGTCGCGGCTCAGGTTCTTGTCGGGCATGTTGAGGCCCTGGGGGTCCTGCACTTCACCAAAGGGAATGGGTACATCCCGCATCCCGATTTCCTCGCCGTAATAGATCGTGGGTGTTCCTCGCAGCGTAAGCAACAGCAGGGCGGCTATTTTGGCCTGCTGGAGGCCCACCCGGCTGGTAATGCGCGGCTGGTCGTGGTTGCCCAGTACCCAGTTTGGCCAGCCACCCGAAGGCAGCGCTCCTTCGTATTCGTCAATGGCCCGCGCTATGGTCTGAGCCTCCCAGGGTAGGGATAAAAGCAGGAAGTTGAAGGGTAAGTGAGCGCCCTTGTTGTCGATGCCGTAATACACCATCAGCTGCTGGATGGGCAGGTAAATTTCCCCGATCATCATCCGCTCGTCGTATTCGTCCAGGACGGCCCGCATTTTTTGGACAATGTCGTGTACTTCGGCCTGGTCTGTCGAGTAGGTAGGTAGCAGCTGCTCGTGGGTAGACATGTGCGGTTCGTAATTGGGGTTGGTAGGATTGTTCCGCAGCTGCTCGTCCTTGATCATGTGCCACATCACGTCCACCCGGAAGCCATCCACGCCTTTGTCCAGCCAGAAGCGCATCACGTTCAGCATGGCCTCCTGTACTTCCGGGTTGCGCCAGTTGAGGTCAGGTTGCTCTTTCAAAAAAGCGTGGTAGTAGTATTGTTGGGTAGTTTCGTCCCACTCCCAGGCGCTGCCGCCAAACACCGAAAGCCAGTTGTTGGGCGGACTACCGTCCGGGCGGCCGTCGTGCCACAGGTACCAGTCGCGCTTGGGATTGCTGCGCGAGGAGCGCGACTCCTGAAACCAGGCGTGCTGGTCGGAGGTATGGTTCGGGACCAGGTCCAGGATGAGCTTCATGCCGCGGCTGTGTACTTCGTGCAGCAGCGTATCAAAGTCAGAAAGGGTACCAAAGAGCGGGTCAATATCCTGGTAGTCAGAAATATCGTAGCCGTAATCCGCCATGGGCGAGGGGTAAATGGGCGACAGCCACACGGCACTTACGCCAAGTTCCTGCAGGTAGTCGAGCCGACGGATGATCCCCGGTAAATCCCCGACGCCGTCGCCGTTGCTATCCTGATACGAGCGGGGGTAGATTTGGTAAATGATGCCATCTTGCCACCAAAAATGCTTGTTATCTTTTTGTTCCATAGGGTATAGCTGAAGTATGAGAAACTACGGGAGGTACTTCTGGTAGGTACCTGCGGTAGGCGTTCCGAATTCAGACAGCGTTCCTTAAATATTCGTGCCAGAGAAGTACCCCAGGGAAAGCCCAAGTACCCCCTGAGCCGCGCTAGGGGTACTTAAGTACCTTTTAATGACTTCCATAAAAAACAAGAGCCCGGCTACGGCAGAAAAAGCAACCGGCCGGGCAGGAAGGGCTTGAAGAAAATTGAAAAGTACCTCAGGAAAGTACCCTAGTCGCGGTTTACCGCTGTGGCTTTTCTTTCCAGTTCGTCCCGCGCATCGCCCAGTTTGAGGAGTTTTTGGGTATCCAGGTAGTTGACCACCAAAAATCCGGCGCACAGGATCCACACCAGATACATCATGCTGTTGAGGAAAAGTACCTCCAGCACCAGTACCGAGGCGATCACCAGCCGGATCTCGGTAGGGCCCATGGCACCGGAGTCAATGCTGTAGGTATCTGTTACTTTGTAGCGGAGCTGGGAGATGATCATGGCCCAGCCGTACAGAAATAGGATGAAAAAGGCCGAGAACTCGGAGGTACCTTTGGAATAAACCAAATAGCCCAGCGCAATGAAGGCCGTCCCGATCCAGTCGATGACGATGTCCAGTGAGAAGCCGTACCATTTCCGGGGCGTACCGCGGTAGTAGGCCAGGCGGCCATCGAGGGAGTCGCCGAACCAATTAATAAAAAGGCCCACCACTCCCAGTAGCAGGAAAGTACGGTCCTGGTAGGTAGCCAGCAGGAAGGCCACCAGTACCAGCACGCAGCCCGCCAGGCCAAGGCCCGAAAGTACGTTGGACGTGACGAAGGCGGGGATTCTTTTGACCAGGTAGGCCAGCGCCTGCTGCTCACTGGCTTTCAGGATATTGGTTCTTTTTCGGTCTGTAAAGAGCTTTTTCTTCTCCGCGTGGCGTACTTTTCTGTTCTCCCGTTGTTTGTTTTTCGCTTCTAGTCGCTGCTCTTCCATGCCCCGTGGGTTGTTTTATTTTTAGGAATACCACTGGTTTTTTACCAATGATTCAAGGTACCTATCCTGGGTACTTCAGGAGGGTTTGAGGCGCTGCACCACGGTTTTTCCGGTGGCGACCTCCGTGCCTTTCAGCTCAATGTACAGGACATTCGGCGACCAGAACGTGCCGCCTTCGATCCGGATAAAGACCCGGTTGAGGATGCACTTTTTAGCGCCGATTTCGGTGTAAACGTGGTACTGGTTTTTCATATCCCGGCGCAGGTACAGGGGTAGTTTGGAGTAAGCCACCGAGCGCAGCTCGTACTCCTCGTTCCCGAGGGCTTTGGCGTTGATCCCGTACGCAAATTTACGCTGTAGGTAGTTCAGGTCCTGGCGAATGCCCCCTTCCGGGTAGCGAATCCAAAACGGGTGTACCGGCTGGCTCGGACTGATCCGCCCCTGGGCGTCGGTGTTGAGCTCGTACACGATGGTATTGGTGTTTGGGTCTCGCTGAATATAAAATAATAGCCTGGGTACCTGGGTTGGAACCGGAAACGTGTCCGGATTGCTGACGGGGGTAGCCCGGCCTTTCTCGATTCGTTCAAAACGTGTAAAAGACGAAAAAAGCGGAATGATGGCGACTAAACTGATCAGAAGATATTTCATAAAAACTAAATACGCTTGCTACTCAAAAACGGGGGCGCTGGTATCGGGGGTAAAAGTACCGTGCCGGATTACGTGTTCAACCTGATCGGGCTGGCCCGTGAAGGGCCCCGATGATTCAATTTTTAGCGTGGCCATTGCCGCTCCAAACTCACCGGCTTCGCGGATGGACTGGCCGTTGATTCGCTGGAGTAAATAGCCCGCCATGTAGGTGTCGCCGCAGCCGGTGGCATCCACGATGGCCTCGGGCCGGTAGGCCGGAATTTCGTGAAACGTGCCGTTGGAATAAATGACGGAACCCTTGCTGCCCAGCGTAATGATCACCTCCCGAACGCCCCGCTCGGCCAGGTACCTGGCACCCGCCTGCACGTTCTGGTGGCCCGTGACGGCCTGCATCTCAAACTCGTTGGCTTTCAGGTACGTAATGTACGGCAGCGCTTCTTCTTTATCGGCCCAGTCGCGGTGGTACACCTTTTGGTCTTGGACGTACCTGAGGTACCCCTGAATGTCCAGCGATACCTCGGCCTGCGCCGCTAGCTTCGTGATGAGTGCTACCGGAATGTCGTCCGAGAGCAGCGGGCCCAGGTGAAATACCCTGGCTGACAGCTCCGGCATGTGGTCTACCGCAAAGGGCGCGGCCTTGTGCAGCACGTTTTGCTCCCGGTGGTCCTGGTTGTGGCTGTAGATATTTTCAAAATGGACCGTAAACGCGCTGGGCAGTACGTGTACGGGAATGGAGGCCGCCCGGAGGTCGTCCACAATGTAGCTCTCCTGCGTGCCCAGGGCCGTCACCAACGTGTAGCGGAGGTTAAAAGGCTGGATGGCCTTCGAAAAATAAAAGGAAGTACCCCCCGGCATGTAAGTGACGGACTGGGAGGTCACTACTTTATCCAGCGTAATGTGACCAATCGTGCATATGTCGTACATGGGATGTGTCAACTAGTTTATTGATTCAAGTTTCTGATGGCTTCAATACTTTGGCTAAAATCCGTAAGCTCTACGTCGGCCGACTGGGCCAAACCCGGCTGGGCAGCGGGCTCTTCCCAGCCCTGCACCTTGAGCCATAAGGTACGGCAGCCCAGCTCCTTGGCCGGTACGATGTCCTTGGCGAAAGAATCGCCGATGACCACGCATTCCTGGGGGGGAAGACCTACTAAATCCGCGCCAAGCCGGTAAATGGCCGGATTGGGTTTACGAATCCCGACCACAGCCGACTCCACCACATGCCGGAACAAGGAACGTATTTCGAACACCTCCAGTACGGTGTTGATATTGCCGTAGAAATTGGACACCAGCACCAGGGGGTAGCGGTCGGCGAGGGCCGCCAGCGTGGGCCGGGCCTGCGCTACCGTTTCCTGGGCAAAACGATCGCAATCCCGGGCAATGGCCCCGACGAAGGCGTCGTCCAGGGTGTATCCCTTTTCCCGCAGGAAGGCAAACTGCCGGTCCGTTTTCAGGTACAGGGTGTCGTAAAAGGTATGCTGGGGCTGGATGATCGGGTGGAGCGCCAGCGACCGCTCCCCGAAGGCATAGGCCAGGGCGAAATCGGCCTTCTCTACCGGCAGCTGGTGGCGTTGGTAGCTATCCCACAGCACGGCACCCCAATGCAGCCCGTTGGTGTCGATGGTACCTCCGTAATCGATCAATACTCCCTTTACCATGCGTTATTTTTGTTTTGGGCCTCGGTGGGCGCGGCGTAGGATAATCCTGATTCTTTCATGGGGTTGTCTGGCGTTTTCGTTCGGTTTCGGTTCATCAGCGCCAGGCCCACCATGATCCAGAATACTTCCCGGATGCGCGTCACCACGCCAATGAATATACCGCTGGCGGCGGGCAGGCCAATGCTCCGCAGTGCCAACGCCAGGCCGCCCTCGCGGGTACCTAGCTGCATGGGAAAAAAGAAGACGAGGTTGGCAAAGAGGGAGGATGCGGAGCTAATCACGAGCGCTTCCACCCACGACATCTTTAGCCCGATGGCCAGGGCCGTGCAGTAAATTTCCACGCAACCTACCCCGCGCGCCACAAATTCCAGGATCAGGGACGAATAAAAGCGAGGCTTGCGGTCGGCGTACAAAATCCGGATCTGGTTATCAATTTCGTGCAAAGTACCTTCCTTTTCCTGGGCAAATCCGTGCGCCCAGGCTTTCACCAGCGGCAGCTTTTTTAGGAGGGTGAGGGTACTTACGATGAAGCCCTTCCGGTATACCCGGATAAACCAGGTACCTAAGAGCACACTGATCAGAACCATGAACGCGCAGCCAGCCAGGAGTAGCCGACTAACCGGCACGAAGGCCAGGATTAGGCCCACGGAAGCCAGCCAGAAGAGGCTGTGCGAAAACATGTGCATGAGGCTGTACAGCAGCACCGACGA
Source organism: Rhabdobacter roseus (assembly GCF_014202275.1). Taxonomy (GTDB): domain Bacteria; phylum Bacteroidota; class Bacteroidia; order Cytophagales; family Spirosomataceae; genus Rhabdobacter; species Rhabdobacter roseus. Next base: position 186,052 of record NZ_JACHGF010000010.1, read on the forward strand.
CGACGCTTTGTGAATACCCACTTTCGGCTTGAGCTCCATGATGCGGTAGGGCTCTCCGCCCAGGCCCACAAAGGGCGTGATGTAATTGATGGCGTAGCCCGTGATGGTCAGCCGCAGCACCGCCCCAAACGACAGCTGCGTGGCGGGGAGGTCGGGCTCCTGAATGATGGCTTTGAACGCAAAGGCATTGAGCACGTAGATCAGCAGCCAGCTCCCGATCACGGGCACAAACCACACGCCCGTTTTCTGAATGTTCAACCAGATGTTGGCCAGCCCGATGCTGTAGATCATCACCCCCAAGGTACCTACGCCGAGAGCCAGAAAAATGGCCTTATATACTTTTTTGCCCATAGTCGTCGCCGGTTATGATCTTCTGGTAAAAGTACCCGCTTACTTTTTCCTGGCGCACGCACATGTAAATCAGGATGGGGTTCAGCACGAAGATGTCGAAGATAAAGTACAGCCAGGCCTGATCCAGGAAGAGCCACAGGAACAGAAAAAGTACCCGGGTATTGAACTGTACGATGTTGGTGTACTTCATCAAAGGCCGGTTTTGGGCCCGAAAATCCGTGATGAGGGTTTGGGGAAGTCCGTGGGGGTACTTGGTACGAATCACGGCCAGTAGTTTTTGTAGCCTGGGAGAAAAACTCTCCTGCAAGTTGGTGTAATTCAGGTACGTACGGGCTACGAGTTTCATGCCAAAATCCCTTTTCCAGCTCAGCTGATCGTACTCCCGCTGCAAATCCCGGCTGTTGTCCAGCTCGCTGCCCGAAGTACCCTTGATAAAAAACAGGTGGACGTTGCGGTAGTAGTCGGCCATGGCCGACTGCACCACGTGCGAAAAGCCCGCCACCACGCCCGGTACCCAGATCAGGGCCGTCCAGCCTTCGTTCATGCTGCGCAGGCACAGCGCCACGTGGATGGAGATAAACCAAAAGTCACCGGCGGCCCCGTCCAGGATGCGTCCCAGTCGGCTTTTGTTGTTGGTCATGCGGGCCAGCTGGCCGTCGGCGCTGTCTAACGAATTGGCAAACACCAGCGACAGCATACCGATCACATTGATCCAGAGCTCCTGGCTGTAAAACAAGATACCGGCGGCCACGCCAAAAAAGATACTGATGATCGTGACCGTATTGGGCGTCATCCCGATTTTGGCGCAAAACAACGCGATCTGAAAGCCGATGGGGCGGTAAAACCAAATGTCCAGGCGCTCCTCGGTGTCGTTTGATTTTAGCGAATGTTCAAAGGCACTGGGGGCAGGTACCTGCGGCCGGGGTTCGTTGAGCAGATTATCCATTCGTTTTTTCGGTAAATCGTTGAAAAATGCGGTCGGCAATGTGGGCTGCGGCCTCGTCCCGGCAGGGAGCGAAGCTGGGCCAGTCATTCAGATCAATGATGTGGAAATCGCCCTCCGGGCTAATGATGGCATCTCCGCCGTAAACGTCTACGCCCAGTACTTCGGCCGAGGTACTGGCCACCTGTTTGAGCCTATTTTCGTCAAAAGCGTGGTACATGGACTTCCCGTTAATGCTTTCGTAGGCCGAGAATTTGTGGTGGTTGGAGTCGTACGGATAAAACCAAAAGAAAAAATCAGTTCCGTACACCCCGTAGAACTTAACCAGATCGCCCACCAGATGTTCCGAAATAACGGCGTCGGGGATGTTTCGGAACGAGTACTCCCGAAGTACCTCCTGGGCCTCCCGGCGGGAGTAGGCAAAGGTGACGTCCTCTTTATGAATGGCGTGAAAATCGCCCCGTTTGATCCAAAAGCCCTTTCCCGGTAGTGCTTCAAATACCTCGTCGCCGGTGTAGGACGTAGGTACCGCAAAGCTTCTGGGGTAAGGTACCTGATGCTTGATCAAGGCATTGGTCATGTTGGTCCGGAAGCAATTTTCAATCCCGAAGCCCGAATTCACCACCACGGCTCCTGCCTCTTCCAGTTGCTGTAGTTTTTTGACCACCGGCTTTTGCCGGGCCATGGTGAAAAGGTACTTTTCGGGCAGGGATTCCGCTTTCAAAAAATCGTCTTCCCCGCAAATCCGAACGCGGCAGCCCCTGTGTTCCAGGGCCTGGGCCGTGAGGGTAAAAATGGCATCGTCGTTGCCGATGTGATTGGGTGAAAACGTCCGGTTTCGGGGTACTCCAAGGATATTCATAGCAAGTAATGCGGCTTTCGGCGCTTCGGGCCCAGGCTCGTTTGGATCGGTGTCAAGATTCAATTTTGGTGGTTTCTCGTTCAGTCAGTTCCTGGGCTTCCCTGGTTTCGGTCAGGAAGCGCGCGGCCGTTTGGATGTCCGCCACGTGGTCTACGTCCACGATTTTGGAGAACGGATGGGCTTTCAGCTTAAGGCCACGGGCCAGCAGGTACCTTTGGAAATTCCGCATTCGGTTGGTACCCAGCGCGGCGGACGCGCCCACCGCCGCCAGGGCCTTTCCGCGCAGGCAGTAGATGCCGCCGGAAATGTAGGGCGTTTGGGAGGTATTTTCGTCGGTAAAACCGCGGATGGCACGGTCCTGATCCACCTCCACAAAGAGGGGACTTTCGTCATCCACGAAGGTAGTTACGGCCATCAGGCCGTCGAGCTCGGGCTGCTGGGCAAAGGCCGCGATGAAGGCCTCGAACTCGGCTTCCTGAAATACGGTATCGGTGGTGGTGAGGCACAGGGCCTCCACGGGCGGCATGGTTTTGAGAAGCTCCTGAAAGCTGTGAAACGAGCTGGGCGTGGTTTGGCGTACCAGCCGGATGGGCCAGGACGCCGAGGCCGCCCGCAGGTGTTCGTGCAGAAGCTCGGACTCTTCGTTGATGATGATGTGAATGGTGTGCGCGTTATTCTGGCTAAAGACGCGGATCAGCCGGTCGATCAGCGTTTCTCCGTGCAGGCTTACCAGCGGCTTGGGCAACGTAAAACCTTCCTGGGCTAACCGGGAACCTTCTCCCGCGGCAATGATGGCGTAATGCATAGCGATAATCGTGAATGGTACTTTCGAAGGTACCTATTTAAAAATCAAGCCTGAACCGGGCCCGGATGCCCCACTCCGTTACCTGCGGATGGTCGAGGTAGCCGAAGCGTTTCACCAGGTCGACCCGCAGTAGTTTAAAAATGTTGGCTACGCCCACGCTGCCTTCCAGGTAGGGTTGTGAGCCCAGGGCGTAGCTGATGGGCCGCCCCTGCTCATCCTTTGGAAACTGATAGACCCCAAGGGTTGTTTTTTCCGGGTTGTTTTCGTCGCGCAGGCCGCCGATGAGCGCTTTTAGGCTAACTACCTCGCGTAGTTTCAATTGTTTCAGCAGGGGTACTTTGTTGAACAGAAAGCCGTTCAGGTAGTACTGTACGTCCAGGCTGGCGTGGTGGTCGCTCACAAATTCCAGAAAATTCATCAGGTTGTAGGAGTTGAGCTGGTAGGCGTAGGTCTGGTTGGCGCGGTGGATCGTCAGCAAAGGAAACGGGATGCCCCCGCCCCGGATGAACCCTCCCTCGGCGGTCAGGTCCATGTAGCCCAGCTGCGAGAGGTACACCCGCTTGGCAACGGTACCCGTAAACTGATGGTAGCTGGTACCACCGCCTAAGATGCCTTTGAGCCCGGCGTTGTAGCGGAACGTAAAAACCGGATACTTATTGACGATGGGCGTCCGGTACAGCTTGCCCTGATAAAACTGCTCCTTGGGGGCGTACCGAAGCTCCAGGTTCAGCTCCGTGTTGGTCAGGCTGGCCACAGGCAAAGAGGGTTCATCTTCCGTGGTGCTGGGCAGGTAAGCCAGGATACCCGCCGGGTGCTGGGTCCAGTTGGTGAAGCCTACCTTATACGACAGGCGGCTTTGAAACTCCCGGACGTACTCCAGGCGCAGGACGTCGTTGTAGAGCCAGCGGTTGTTGGCGCCTCTTTTGAAAGACAAAAGAAAATTATCTTCCTGAACAAATTGCAGGTCCTGGCCGGGTATCTTGGTGTCGTGCTGGTAGCTCATCTTCACGTAGTGCAACGGAAAATGGTAGACCGACTTTTGGTTCAGGGAATAGGTACCACTCAGGAAGTACTTCCAGCGCTGATCCGTAAACCCGTAGGCGGCATAGGTTTCAAAAAAGTACCGGGTACTTAGCTCCGTGGTGGTACGCCCTCCAAAGCGCAGCCGGAAGCCTTCCACCGGATTGAAGCTGTAGAACGTATTGACCGGCCCCACCTCCACCAAGCCCAGCGACTTGTAGCCCGCCAGGAAAAGCGAGGCGATGTCCATCGTGCGGCGGAAAGAAGGAATGGTTTGGAGGGTATCGACGTGCTGGTAAATGGCCAGTTCGGTTCTTTCGAGCGGGATCGGGCGCTGGGCCTGCCAGTCAAAGGTACTTGGCTTATCTTTCGGGTTGTACAGCAGCTGCTCGGCCGGCCCCCGGTACAGGCTGTCGGGGCGGGGTTGGTCCGTGGCGTAGTGCGTGTAGCTCACTACCCGCTGGCCCAGCAAGCCGGGGCCCTTTTCACCCACCGCAAACTCCATCCGGAGGGTCGTTTTGCTGGGGTAGTAGCGGCCGTCATCGTGCTTGTCAAACTCCAGGCTGGCCTCAAGATCCCGCATGAAATTGAGGTTAATGTCTTTGTTAACCGTGAGGTAGGCATGCTGGACGGCATAGTTTCCGTCCAGCGTAACGAAGAGTCGGCCTTCAAAGAGCAGGTCCGTTTTGTTGCGGGGCACAAAGCCCAGCTCCACCAGCCAGGGTACCTGGGTTTTGAGGGTATCCCGGATGAAGTACTTATAAAAAGTCGGGGCGGTGGTGGCTATGGGGCTCAGAAGCAGGTTAGTCGCTACGGAGATGTTGTTGTCATAAAGATTGATGTCTTCGTAAATCCGGTTAAAGTAAGCACTCAACCCGTCGTTGTCGACAAACTTCGAGTCGAACTCCGCCCGTTGGCTGGCCTTGACCCACTGTTTTTTTACGTAGGGGTTTTTGCGGAAATAAACCTGCGAAAGCTTTTCCTGAAGGTAGGCGGGGAGCGTGATAGCCCCGCCGATGGCGGTGGAGTCCTGCTCTTGAAACAAAAACTGGTAGTTGCGGAAGATGCGCTTATCTTTGAATCGGTCTGTAAGGTGGCTCAGCCCAAAAGATATTTTCTCGTACTGCTCGTACTCGAGGTACGCATGGTGAGCCATTTGGTTTTCGGCTTTGTGCTCAATCACCTGCCGGATCAGCTGCACCGCCGGGTTGTCACGGTTGCGGTAGCGGGCGGCCTTGCCCCGGATGGTGACTTCCTTAAGGAGGGCGGCATCTACCTTCATCTTCACGTCAATGACCTGCGCCTTTCCCACGGCTAGCTCCTTCTGCACGCTCTCGTAGCCAATATAGCTAAACGTAATGCGCGCGTAGCTCGCCGGGATGGTAAGCGCATAGCGGCCATCGGCGTCGGCCGAAGTACCCAGGGTAGTTCCCGGAATAATGATACTTACGTAGGGGAGGGTTTCGCCCGTTTTTTCGTCCGATATAACGCCCCGAACGGTGGTTGTTTGCGCGTGGCTGGCTGTATAGCCCTGCATCAGTATACTGAGCAAGAGCACCAGTGGGAAGTGCCTTGATGTCAGCATGATGCACGTTTTAATAATTGAGGGTTCTTCTCCACGATCTTCGTTGTTAGCTAAGTACTTCCACGGCCAGGGCCGTACGTCTGTTTATTCGAGTGCCATCACTTACAGCCAGTGGTGCTCCTGGTACCAGGCCAGGGTTTCGGCCATGCCGGAGCGCAAGTCATGGCTGGGCCGGTAGTTCAGTTCCTTTTGGGCGGTTTCAATGCTACAGTACCAGTTAGCGGCGGTCAGCTCCTTTATTTTTTCTTTGTTGAGCACCGGGGTGCTTTTTGACACTATCGTACTGGCCTCCAGCAGCGTAGCCGTAAGGGCAATCAGCGGTAGCGGTACGTGCAGGCGGTAGGGGCTTTTGCCACTCAGCTCCCGGTATACCTGGGCCAGGGCGTAGCGGTCGTAGGCCCTTCCGTCTGAGATATTATAGGTACTTCCCGGCTTCGCGGGGGCCTTCAGGGCCGCCATTGTGGCCGCAACCAGGTCTTGCACGTACACAAAGCTTAGCCGTTGCGGCTGGCGGCCTATGTAAAGATCCAGCCCCCGGCTCAGGGTTTTAAAAAGAATGAAAAGATCCTTCTCGCCGGGCCCATACACTGCCGTGGGGCGGATAATCGTGAGCGGCAGCGCCTTCAATTCCATCAGGTACCTTTCGGCGCGTAGCTTACTGGCTCCGTACCAGGTCACCGGATTGGGCCGGGTGGCTTCGGTAAGGGGCTGTTGCGCGGCGTATTCAGCGGGGCCCAGGGCCGCCAGGCTACTCATGAACACAAAGCGTTTCAGCGGAATGCCCGCGGCCAGGGCCGCCTGGGCCAGGTGAAGCGTATAGGTGGCGTTCACCTGGTTATAAGCAGCCAAGTCTTTGGCCCGCGTGGCCCCGGCGGCATGAATGATGTACGCGTAGGTACCTTCCTGCAGCAGCGGGACGAGTGAGGCCGCCGAGCGATAATCCGGGTAAACCAACGTCAAAGAGCCACCCCCTTGGGCCAAGGTACCTAGCTGCCGCAATCCGCCAAGCTCGCTGGATGGCCGGACGGCCGCGTGCACGTCATAACCTTCTTGCAGCGCCGCCCGCACCAGATGCTGGCCAATGAAGCCACTGGCTCCGGTTATAAGTACCTTGTCGCTCATAGGGGCTTTTCAAACAATCGGTAACGCTTGTACAACGTCCCGTTGATCTGCTCGATGGCGTGATTCATCAGGTAGTTGTCTTCCAGCATCCACGAACATTCCCCGCCGGTGATCTTGGTGCCGTAGGTATTTTTAATAATGCTTCCGTACAGGCAGGCTTCGATTCCCAGCTTGCGGTAGCCCTCAATGACCCCCAGCGTCAGTACCCGGATGCGGGTGATGTTTTTCTTATTCAAGAGCAACTTAAAAATCCCCGTCGGCAGCAAGCGGCCGCGCTTGATGTTGATCAGGATTTGGTTGATATCCGGAATACCCAGCGCAAAACCCACCAGTTTATCCCCTTTTTCGGCCACTAAACAGAAATTCGGGTCGAGGATCATTTTGAGGTCTTTGGCCAGGTAGTCAAACTCCCGGTCGGTCATCGGCACAAAGCCCAGGTTCTTGTCCCAGGCCGTGTTGTACACTTCACGGATCTTTCGGGCCTCGTTTTTGAAATCCTTCATGTTAACCTTCCGAATGGTGATGCCGCTGCGTTTGAGCCGGTTCTGGAGGGCATCCAACAGCTTGATGGAGCGGTCGTTGGCCGCACTCACGTTGATTTCGTAGGCTAGCAGGTCCGTCTTCTTAACCAGCCCCTGGCCCAGCAGCAGCTTCTCGTAGTAGGGCGCGTTGTAAGGCATCATGGCCATCGGGGGGCGGTCAAAGCCCTCTACCAAGAGCCCGCAGGTATCGTTGGTGGAAAGATTAACCGGACCTACCAGCGTATCAGCACCTTGTTCTTTTAGCCAGGCCGAAGCGCTTTCCAATAGCATGCTGGCCGTTTTTGGGTCGTCAATGCAATCAAAAAAACCAAAGAAACCATCCTTCCGTCCCGTGAAAGCATTGTGGTTGCGGTTCCAGATGGCGGCCACTCTTCCCGTTACACGGTCTTCACTATACGTCAGGAAAAGCTTGACTTCCGAATGCTCATAAAAAGGATGCTTGCCCGGTGTGAGCATATCCCGCTGTGCTATGAAGAGCTCAGGTACATACCGGCTGTCGTCCCGGTAGAGGTCGTGCGGAAAATCAATAAAGCGGCCTAGTTCTTTAGCCGAGGAGGGGGAGACGATCCGGGTCATACTTTTAGCGATATTGACTCCGGAGATAGCTGGCGGTAGATACGCGCCATTTTATCAATGGCTTCTTCGATCTGACTAAAGCTATGGGTGGCCATCAACGAAAAGCGAATCAGGGTTTCGTCGGAGCGCACGGCGGGTGAAACCACCGGGTTCACAAAAACGCCCTCTTCGAGCAGTAGCTTGGTCATCAGGAACGTTTTTTCGTTATCCCGAATATAAATGGGAAGAATCGGGCTCTCGGTATGGCCCAGGTCGAAGCCGTTGACCAGCAGCAATTCTTTGGCGTAGCGGGTATTGGCCCAGAGCCGCTCCATGTGAAAGGGCTCGGTCTCGATGATATCCAGCGCCGCCAGGGTACTTCCCACGCTGGCGGGTGTCATGCTGGCGCTGAAGATAAGCGACCGGGCGCGGTGTTTAAGGTAATCAATGGTGGCTTCGTCGCTCGCAATAAAGCCGCCCAGGGAAGCAAAGGATTTACTAAAAGTACCCATGATCAGGTCCACCGAGTCGATAAGCCCAAAGTGAGAGGCCGTCCCGGCTCCCAAGGTACCTATGACGCCCAGGCTGTGCGCATCATCGACCAGGATCGAAGCGCCAAAATCTTCCGCCACCCTATTTAGTTCCGGAAGCTTCACAATGTCCCCTTCCATGCTGAAAATACCATCCGTCACGATCAGCTTCACGGCTTCCTCGGGCAGCAGATTCAGCTTTTTTCGCAGATCCGCCATGTCGTTGTGGGCGTACTTGATCACCTTGGAAAAAGACAACCGACTGCCGTCGATGATGGAGGCGTGATCCCGCTCATCGAGCAGAAGGTAGTCGTTGCGGCCGGTCAGGCACGAAATAGCCCCGAGGTTGGCCTGGTAGCCGGTACTAAAAAGTACCGCGGCTTGCTTGCCCGTAAACTTTGCTAACCTGTTCTCTAATTGTTCGTGTATGTCCAGAGTCCCGTTCAGGAACCGTGATCCGGCACAACCACTGCCGTACTTTTCGACCGCCTTTTGGGCGGCTTCCATCACGTGAGGGTGCGTGGTGAGCCCCAGGTACGAGTTGGAGCCAAACATCAGTACGGGCTTGCCACCAATCACAACCTCCGTATCCTGAGCCGATTGGATGGGCCTAAAATAGGGGTATACTCCCTTTTCCCGCGCCTGGGCGGCTTCTTTAAATTCGGCTACTTTTTTGTGTAGTCTACTTCTCATACAGATTACTAGTGTCAGTGTCCATGGTTAGAAAACAAATTCTCTAAGAGAAAAAGGTTATCTAATTTATTAAAATATCCGTTCCCAAGCGTCTATTTTTATTTAGTTATTTTCAAAAATGCCAGCCAAGGGGTACTCTCAGGATGAACTGGGGAAAAGGTAGTTTGTCACCAGTTCAATCACATGGTTTTTGTGTTTTTCGGTATATTCTTCAAACTGAGCCTCGTTTAAGCCGTGTAACTTCATATGCATGTTTTTGCTCATGAAAATAAACTGAAGGCTACCCAGGATCATGGGCAGCAGGTGCTCAACCCCCAGAGCGCGTATCGTTCCGTGCGAAGCCTCTTCCCGGAGTTGCTCCGCCAGTTTTTTTGTCATGGCTTCTTTGTACCTGGACATCTCCGGCAACAGTTTTTCACAATCCCGATGAATTTCGGTCATGATAAAAAGCACCAGACTTGGCTCCTGTTTCATCAGGCGGTAGTCCTCCTCAATAATGGCGATGATCTTCTCCCGCAAGCCAATCGGCTGATCCAGGATGTGGAGCGTACTGGTGCAGTACAAGGCGAGCAGATCCTGGAAAATCTCCACGAACAGTCTTTCCTTGCTCCGAAAGTAGTAGTTGGTCAAGGCAATGTTCATCCCGGCGGCATCCGCAATGTCTCGGGCGGTGGTTCCCGCAAATCCCTTTTTCAAAAAAACAGACTTCGCCGCTTCCTTTATTTTCTCCTCACTGGACGAATTAATGCACTTCACAGGGCTTTGTAGTTTATTTGGCAGAACAAAACTGGTGCCTATTTTTTGAATTCACAAGCTTTTAAGTAAATATTTTAAACGAATGTTTAAAAACTATGTTTAAAATGATTTAATATTAGAATAATACTATTTATGGATTACTGAATTACAGGTAACTTTAACTACTTGGGGGGCTAGTCTAGAAGGAAAAACGGCCTGGGCAAGAGAGGCGTACTTGTGAATAAGTGCTACCGCCAGGAGCCGAACGAGAGAAAGCCGCCCCTGGAGATCGGCCGGGGAGGAGTAAAGACTAGCAAGGTACCTTGAATCAGGCAGTACTTGCTGCCAAACCTACCTCGCTGGTCGGTAAAAAGAGGAAAGTAGAAGTCGCCAAGGAAAAGGGGTAAGCCTGCTAGAAAAGTACCAGAAGTCTAGGTCTGCTTCAGGAAAAAACAGTATCCGGGCTTGGTAGTTCAAAGGAAAGGATAAATTGGGTACCTACCCCCTCCTGAGACTCAACCTTGATGCCTACGTTATTTGAACGTAGTATAGTATACGTAGTTGCCAGCCCAATGCCCAAGCCATCCGGCTTATTAGTAAAGTATATTTTAGAGATATTTTTTAAATTTGCTTCGCTTATTCCGCAGCCGTTGTCTTCGATACGTAGCTGGCACCGACCATCCACCGACCTTACAAGAACCTTTAATTTTCCATTACCCGCAACCATAGCCTCGATCGCGTTGGTAACGATGTTTGTCAAAGCAATTTTTATCTTTGGTGCGTCCATATTCAGGAAAATATCATCCCCCTCGTACCCTTTGAATACCTTGATTTTTTTTAGCTGAATCCGGTCTTCGGCGAGCTCAAGTACCTCATCAAGCAGCTGGTGAATAGAATGTTTTTCCTTGGGCTTTTCTTGTTTATAATGGTAGGCGAGTAGCTCATTGACCAAATCTTTAATTCGGAGCGAGTTTCGTTTAATGATGTCAAGATATGGCTGGACATCACCTGTTTTATGTTCCAACTCGATCATTTCAACCGAAAGGTTGATGTTGGCTAAAGGATTACGAATCTCATGAGCATACGCTATGGAGAAATCCGGGATGATGTCGGCGGTGAACGAAATTTTAAGAGGGTCCATTTTACTTACATGTTAGTGGATCAAAATAAGTAAAGAGGTAGATCTAGATCTCCTCGCTTTTTTCAGTTAAGTCATCTGCCAGCGGTAAATCAAGTTTTATCGCTATAAACCAATGGTATAGCTAAGTACAAAGGTGCGTTATTCACCCACCGATGTGTTATAGTTAATAGTTCGATTTTTACATAAATCACACGTTGGAGAGGCGACCTTCCTGGGTAGGGAGGTAGCGGGCGATCTGGGTCAAGACACTTCTTCGTAGCCACTTTTTATGATGGTCGAAATCATTTTGAATCTTATGTTGGCTTTAATGGTGTTTCGGGAGTGGGCCGGAATGATAATGGATTGACCGGTATCAAGCAAGTGAGACTTGCCGTCAATGACGATCTCTGCCTTGCCGTCTATGACCTGAATAAAGGTGTCAAATGGAGATATTTTCTCGGTCATGGCTTCGCCCGAGTCAAAGGATACCACGCTGACATTGCCCGTTGTTTTTCTAAGAATGGTTTTGATCACTACCGAGTTGGGGATATATTCTAATATTTCGACAATGATGAAAACCTGAGATTTTTCATGATCTGAATTTTCCATGACAAATGGGCTGGTTTAAGTAGCTATAAAAAAAATAAAGACAGGTTTTGGGTACCTGTCTTTTGGTGGCCAATAGATAAATGGACGCTAGTGGTAGTAACTACCTATGGCAAATTTCGGATTCAATTATTGGCCTTTTCGAATGATGTTGATTACTTCTTCCCGCTTTTTGTTAAGCCGGGTTTCTACTCGGGTCAATAATTCATTTTCTTTACCCGTTTCGAACTGAACATCGGCATCCGTGAGCTGCAAGAATTTTTCCTGGAGTACCCTCGCCTGCGTATCCCAATTTCCGGTGATTTTGAAATCCTCTTCACTTTTAATTGGTGGCTTATTTCCTTTCATTGGTAAGACTATTTAGAAGTTGATGAGCATTGGTGCTATAATGTGTAAAGGTAGGGTTTTCGGTAAAACCAAACCTTACAGTTCTGGCGCGGTGTATTACATAAATCACATGTTTTCCAGGTTGCTGTTGCGCATCTGTTTTAGTTGTTTGTAGTAGGAAGGAGTCAGCCCGGTAACTTTTTTGAACTGGTTGGATAAGTGAGCTACGCTGCTGTAATGCAGTTTATAAGAAATCTCCGTAAGGTTGAGTTCGTCGTAGAGGAGTAGCTCTTTGACCCGCTCAATTTTGTGCATTATGATGTATTGCTGAATGGTGATGCCTTTTACCTCCGAAAAGATATTCGAGAGGTAGGTGTAATCGTAGCCCAACGTGGTGCTGAGGTAGTCGGAAAAATTCATTTTGGGTAAGTCCTCCGAGTAATGAATCATTTCTACAATCACGTTTTTTATCTTCTCGATCAGGATGCTCTTTTTGTCGTCGAGTAGCTCCAGGCCCGACTGAAGTAGGTTTTGTTTAAGCTGGGCTTGCTGCTGGGGTGTAATCTCTTCCAGGACTTCCACCATGCCCAGCTCTACAATGACCTTGTCCAACCCCAGCTTATGTAGCTCTTCCTTTACCAGCATTTTACACCTCAGGCTGACCATGTACTTAATGTATAGTTTCATAAGCGATCTGATTGGGATGATACTCAGCTTACTAAGTTCGTCAACTTTGAAACGACAAGTACTTGGGTGGCGTTGGCAAGCTAGGGAGAAACTGGGCCGTGTTTTTAGTATTGAAGGCGAGGCCCAAAATGCAGACAATCACATCCTCTACGCGAGCATCAGGCAGACTGCCTGTAGTCGGTTGTTTGCGAATCTGGCCAATCAACTTCTACGTAAAGGTACTTAAATATAAGGGGTAATGACCTAAATAGCTATTTATCTTCGAGGCAGGACACACCCAGGACTAGCCAGAAGGTAAAGGTACTTGGTTTGTACAAGTACCTTTACCTTGCTATCGCTACACCACTTCCACGCCCAGGGCCTTGCGTACCGCCGGAGCTACCTGGGTACCATAGAGCTCAATGGCCCGCAGTACCTGCTGGTGCGGAATGTGGCCCGTTACGAGTTGCGCCAGGTAGCGGGTACTTTTGAAGAGCTCGTGCTGGTACAGGATCTTGTCGATGACCTGCTGCACGCTTCCTACCATCAGCGGACCGTCTTGCCGCAGGTACTCAAACTGCTCCCTGCCCAGCGGCGACCAGCCCCGCTCGCGCCCGACGCGGTTCATCAGGGCCGAGTACGACGGGAAAATTTCGTCCGATGCCCGCTGCGAGGTATCCGCCACGTAAAAGTGCGTATTGATGGCCAGGGGTAGTTGGCTGGCATCATGCCCAGCTTCCGTGGCCGACTGCCGAAAGAGGTCGGTGAAGGGCACAAAGCGTTCGAAAGTACCCCCCAGAATCGCGACCGTCATGGGTAGATTGAGTTTTCCGGCCCGTACGGCCGAGGCGGGGGTACCTCCCACGGCAATCCAGATGGGCAGCTCGGACTGGTAGGGGCGGGGGTACACGCCGCGGTTGGGGATGGCCGCGCGGTGCTTGCCCCGCCAGCTCACTACTTCGTGCTGGTTGATGTTCAGGAGCAGCTCCAGTTTTTCGGAAAAGAGCTCGTCGTAGTCTTTGAGGTCGTAGCCAAAAAGCGGAAAGGACTCCACGAACGAACCCCGCCCGGCCATGATCTCGGCCCGGCCGCTGGAGATCAGATCCAGCGTGGCAAATTGCTGAAACACCCGCACCGGATCGGCGGAGCTAAGTACCGTCACGGCGCTGGACAGCCGGATGTTTTTGGTCACACTGGCGGCCGCGGCCAGGATCACCTCCGGTACCGAGATCACGAAGTCGGGGCGGTGGTGCTCGCCCAGGGCAAAGACGTCCAGCCCCACTTCGTCGGCCAGTTTTATTTCTTCCAACAGTTCCTGCATGCGCTGGTGAGCGTTGACGGCCCGACCCGCTACGCCGTCAGGTACCAGATCGCCAAAAGAGCTTATTCCTAATTCCATGATTAAAGTACCTTTTTTGCTTTTCATAACCGGACGGCGCTCCAAAAAGTGCCCTGGTGCAGTCAGGTACCCGCTTTGCCGTACGCGAAGGTAGTTTTGCGTGGGAAATGGTTGTAGAAGTACTTGAATTATAGAAAGAAAATATGTAGTTTTAAGGAGAATTGTGAGCCAGGTACCCTACGGAAGCCCCAGCGAACTTTATTTTTCACGCCAGTACCTACCTATGCGTACATTTCTCCCTCTGATTTTATTGTGGATCTTCGCCCATAAGTACCCTGTCCTCGCTCAGGCCAATGAAAAGACGGATAAGCCTCAATGGCTAAAAAACTACCGTGACTACTACCAGCAAGGGGAGGTCTATATCGTAAAAATCACCAACGATTTTTGTAATACGTACCAAACCTACCTGCTGGATAAAAACGGCAAAGCCCTTACTCCGGCTTACCGCGACATTGGCCGCTTCTCCAACGGCTTGGCCGAGTTTGTCCCTTTTGAGAATAGTAACGGACTGCTCAATGTACATGGATATATCAATAAAAGAGGAGAGATAGTGATTCCCCCGATCTACTACGCCGCCAGCCGTTTTCGGGATGGGATGGCTTGGGTGATCTACAAGGGCGAAATGCAGTACGGGCTTAAGTACCTAGACACCACGGGCAAGGAGATCTATAAAGTACCCGTGGAGCTATTCGCTCATGATTTTCAGATTGATAAAGCGATTCCTTCGCACGCTTGTAATTACGACTGCGATGAAGATTTGATGTGGCCGAAAGACGGGCATCTTTGGACCCTTTATTGGGTGCCAAGTCGCTATACGGAGGAAGAGATCAAAAAAAGCCGGGGTCGGTACACGCTGCATTACAAGGGAAAGTTTGGGTTTATCGACAAAAGGTACTTCGTACGTACCCCGGTGGTATTGGACGAGATCGATCCCGCGGGTACCTTTTCCGGCGAGGGACTGGAACGCGTGCGCTACGGCGACCGCTACGGTTTTGTGGATCAAACTACCGGGGAAGTAGTTATTCCCTTTTTGTATGAAAGTACCCATAAACCTACGTTGGGCTTGTTTTGGGTCAAGAAAGACGGGAAGTGGGGGTGTATCAACCGCCGGGGCGAAACGGTAATCCCTTTTAAGTACGACGCGGCGGCTCCTTTTACCAATGATAACCGCGCTAGCGTGGCCATTGCGGGGCGGTTCGGGCATATCGACACCACGGGGCGTCAAACTACCCCTTTGCATTACGAGTTTGCGTCGTACTTTAACCACGGCGCGGCCCTGGTACGGCAAAACGGAAAGTATAGGTACCTCGATACAGAGGGCAGGCCCATTACCGACCGGAAGTTCACCCTGGCGGAGCCCTTTGAGAAAGAATATGCCACTGCCGAGCAGTATGGGTTGTATTATACCGTTACGCCCCAGGGAGCCGTACGCTTTTCGGGTATTTCATACCTCTGGAAGGGTTTCCTGATCTTGGTGGGGCTGGGCTTGGTGGTCTTTTGGAGGAAAAGAGTCTATTAGCTTGCTTTAACCATAGGCCCTTCGAATCTATCGGTGCTTCCCCGCAGGTACCTGATCCAGTGCATTGATTTGCTTTTTATACTCGGCTGGCAGGATGAGTTCTTTCAGAAGCCAATCGACTTTGAAGATACGGCTCAACTTGTAAAGCCCCAGCAAAGGCTTCAGGAAGGATTGTCGGTGGAAACCCAGCAACGAAAGTACCCTTGAGGGCGCTACCAGCTTCTGCGTCTCCAGCAGAATGCGGTACCGCAGCGGGCCCAGGTGCTTGCGGTACTGCCGGAACAGGTCCTGCGTGTAGGGGCTGCGCTGGAGATCCTGTAGGAGGTGTTCTTGCCGCATTGCTTCCCAGGCTTCCAGGGTTTCGGGCAGGCCAGGTACCCCCATCCGACTGCCGACTTCATAAAATACGTCGAAGACTTCCTGCTTTTCGTCTCGGCTGAGTTTCCGATCCAGCAACTCGTAGGCCCGGATGGAGTAGTCGATCAGCATGAAGAGAACGTCGCGGTACGCCCAGTCGGGAATGCGGGTACCGCGTTTGGCTTCTACGTCGGCATGAATGGCCGCTATGGCCTCGATGGCGCGCAGGGCGGCCTTCCTCTCCGAAAACACGATGGCCCGGGCGTAGGAAACGGTGGAGAAAAGCCGACCGAGCGGATCGGCCGGGAGGCGGCCCGTAAAGTATAGCCAGTCCACGGCCTTGTTGAGGGCAAACTCCGCGGCGGCACCCGCAAAAATAACCAGAATGGTGTCGGCGTTCCCCCAAATCTGCCGCACGATGGAGCCCTCCTTCACAAAATGGACGCTACTTTCGCGAAGCGTGGGCGTATTGAAATCTGCAATCATTACCTTTTACCTGATTTAGTGTTACATAGGGGTACTTAGGGTACCTTTATGCCTAACGTTTTCCCGCCATTTTTCGACTAGCAGAATAAGAAAAGTACCCGCCAGATAAGCCAGCAAATCCAGCCAGGCAAAGGAAGTACCCAGGAGGGTTCGGGCCAGGGTTGATTTTTCCAAGCCCAGCTTCTCCACCAGCCGGAGGTACTGGAGAAATTCCAGGGTACCTGCGAAAAACAAAACGCACCAAGCCAGCGGATAGACAGGTACCCTGAGAAACGCTTTGAAAAAGCAATAGAGTAGGATAACCACGAGAACATCCCCCAGATACGGACGTACCAAAGGGTCCCGGACAAAAAGCGCGATGAGCACTTCCATCGCCAAGAGCAAGAGGGCCCATCCAAAGTAGTTTTTATGGAACGTCAGCATGATCTAAGGGTTAACGGAGGAATGGATTACGGATCAGAAAGTACCCCGCATCAGCTCAATTTTGTCGAAGAGTTCACCAACGCCCAGGGCGGCCCAGAGTATAAATAGGCCCAGTACGATTTTCACCGCGCCCGGAAGCGGCCAACCGGTTTTTTCCCTGAATAGGGTAGCGAGCGGGGGAGCGTACACCCACGAAAGCAGAAGCAGAAAAATGCCAAAGCCGGGGTCGTTGCCCCAGAAAACGTTGATCGTGCCGATGGCGACCACCACAATGCCAAATAGCCAGCTGATGGAGTTCGTAAAGAGGGAAGTGCTGTTCATGGTTCTCATACTGATTTTTTGTTTTTATGTTTAACTATAAGTTGGTAATACACGGATTCATCCACGAGCCGGTTTTCCGGCGAAACAAAGCACTTTGCATTGTTATAAAGTACTTTGTTTTTCAAAGTAGATGGCTAAAAAAATAACCCTGATTTTTCTCTCGGGCCTGCTACGAGCAAGGGCAGGGTTTTGCTAAAGGCCGGGACCCGCACTTGCACTCATTTCTTTGTCTCTCTCTTCGATCAAAGTACTTTGTGATGCAAAGTTAAAAAGGATTTTGAAATAAGCAACAGTCCGTTCGAAAATAAGGGTACATGAAAAATTTTGTAAAGTACCTTTTTTTCGAGCGAAACGAGGCATTTTTTCAGCCGGAAGCTACGAGCTGAAAAAATAACGAATCGGACCGCCGAGCGGTTGCAGCCGAAAAGACAATGTTGCAGCTTAAAGAAACGAACGCAAACAGCTTCTTAGATGAAAAAGGGTACAGATCGTTTATTGTTCCGCTTGAAAACAGATTTTTCGGTGCGTTAGTATTTAGTTTAGACTCGATAATTGCCTTAAAGTACGTTGGGGGTACTTGTAAAAATTTAGGTCGAAAACAGCATGCTCTAAAGGCTGCACTAGCAGGAAAATTTACCCTACCCCTGCGCTACCTCCCGGAGAAGATTCCTTACTGTTTTTTTCGTAGCCATTTAATAGCCTGATTTTCCATTTGGGAGCTACTATACCTGCGGACAGCCTAAGGATCAATCTCCCTAAACCCCAAATGCATGAGCGCAAGGCTTCTAATCTTGTTCTGGTTGGCCGTTGGATACGGCTGCCGACCTCAAAATAGCACCCCTGCTAAAACGTTTCAGCAAAAACGAAGCCGGATAATCGATCTACCTCCGTCAGCCGGTAAGGCTGTTCTGCGAATCCTGCCCAGCGACGAGGGCGTTGTTGTCATCACCCGAAACGGCGTGTTCCCCTACCACAACGGTGCTTGGCGTAGTGACTCCCTGCGGGTACCGGTAGAGCAAGCCGTTTACGACCCAAGCGGAACGCTTTGGCTTTCCAACTCCAAAAGCCTGTTTACGAAGGATAATCGGCAGGTGATCGATTTATCGGCCCTCGCCGACCCGGTCACCCAATTCTTTTGGGATTCAGAAAACCAACTTTATGCTGCCACGACCGACGGGTTATACTGGATGGCTGACACCTGGCAACCAATCCACCCCCTAAAAGGAAGGGGTGTCCACGCACTAGTCCAGGATGCCGATAGTACCCTGTGGGTGGCCACCTCTGAGGGTCTCTGGCAACGAAAAAAAAAGCAATGGATCAACCTGGACGAAACGCTGATGGCGGTTGGCAACGAGCGCTATTACCATTCCCTGGCTCTAAACACGGCGGGGGATGCGCTTTACTACGGGGCCCCCCATTCCATCGGGGTAATCCGCCAAAACGGTCAACACGAGGCTTGGAGCGGTGCCCACGGACTCCCCTATGGGCCGGCCCGTGTCATGCGACTGATCGGCGAGGAACTGTGGATCGGTACGACCGAGGGGGTCATTCAAAAAGACACGGCCTGGCACTACTATTGGGGAAAACGATGGCTACCCGGCAACCGGGTAACGGACATTTGCGAAATCGCCCCCGGCACTATTTGGGTCGCAACTGACCAGGGAATCGGTGAGATCAGCCAACAGACCATGACCCTTGAAGAAAAAGCGGCTCACTTTGCTGACCTCATTGAAAAGCGGCACAACCGTAGGGGGATTATCAACGTGTCGAAGTTAGCCAACGTGGGAGACCTGGCGACCAGCTATATGGAAAACGAAGACAATGACGGGCTGTGGACCTCCTGTTTCCTGGCTGCGGAATGCTATCGGTATGCGGCAACCGGATCAGAAGAAGCCAAGCAACGCGCCATTCGGACCTTCGAAGCACTCGAACGGCTGGAGACCGTGACCGGGATTCCCGGTTATCCTGCCCGCTCGTACGCGCTGGCCACCGACAGCGTCAAGCAGTCCGCCTCGCCGCATCCCAAGCAGTGGCACCCATCGCCGGATGGGCAATGGGTTTGGTTAGACGATACGAGTTCGGATGAAATTGCCGGGCATTTTTTCACCCTTTCTCTGTTCCATGACCTGGTAGCCGATGCGGGTCAGAAGAAGCGGATCGTGGGGTTGATCGATCGTATCATGACCCACATCGTGGAGAACAATTACCATCTGGTAGACTTGGACGGGAAGCCCACCCGTTGGGGGGTCTGGAATCCGGACTCGCTCAACCACGCTCCCCGCTGGCTCTATGAAAAGGGGCTAAATTCCCTACAGATTTTATCGCACCTCAAAACCGCCCTTCACTTCACGGGGAATCTAAAATACGAAACGGTTTACCAAAAACTGGTGCAAGAACACGGCTATGCCGTCAATGCCGTTCAGGCCAAGCAATTTGGCCCTTTCGAGACCAGTCATTCCGACGACATTCTGACGTTTTTTCCTTACTATGGACTGTTTCAGTTTAGTGATGGCGATCCGAACCGGAGGTTATATGAACAAAGTCTGCTTAGAAGCTGGGAGGCGGTCCGCGGCGACCGGATGCCCGTCTGGAATGTCATGGCGAGTGCTTTCCTGCAACAAGCGTGTGACCTGGAGGCAGCCCGCCAGGAGCTTATGGACTATCCGCTGGATCAGATCGACTGGACCATGCAAAACCATCATCGCTGGGACCTGCAACGTGATCCCCTGGTTGACCGATCCGGACAGCCGCAGGCCCTAAAGCCAATCCCATCTGCGCAGAGCAGTGTATCGCGATGGAATACGAACCCCAAGCGGTTGGATTCAGGCAACGGGGGGAAAACGGAAGAAACCGGTACCTACTTTTTGTTCGCCTATTGGATGGGGCGGTATTATGGGTATTTTGACTAGGACGTCAGAACCGTAGCGGAACCGTTGAAACAACTTTTCCTCCTCAAAGAAGCATGAACCTGGTTCTTCCAAGGCGGGTTTTCGGTACGATCCGGATGGATTGGGATGACTGGAAGGGAGAGTGGCAAACCTGCTCCGGGAAATCTCGTATCTAACGGAAGTGGTTATCGAACCGCCCGCCTTAACGAAGCGGTGCGTTTTATCTACTTGATGAAGAGGGATTTACAAATAAAAAAAAACGGTACAAGTGACGAATTTCTCGACTTGTACCGTTTGGGCGGACTATAAAGTACAAATCTCGAACCTTTTCCTCCTGGATTTGAAGCGCTTGGCGCACCTGGTTGAAGGATAACTATATATTGCAAATAGGAGCGCTTGCTAAACGGTTGAATACAGCTATCCGCCCGAATGAATGATGTGTTTGCAGCGTAGGTTTTTAAATTCTGCGGGAGCAGATTAGGGAGGTTTGTGTGCTGGAGGGTCATGATGTTTTCCAAAGCAAATTTGAGCCATTGGAAGGGATTGACTTCACCTTTCTAGTAGGCAGGCTCAGGCTGTGGAGTTTGTGAAAAAGGTGTAAATCGTGGTAAAAGTAGCTAATTTCGTTTTGCCCATTAGCTCATTAAGAGGCTTCCTAACCAGCTCTTTTGGCCGATTACACAGCTGAGTATTACCCGCCAACCCGTCGGGCTGGTTGTCCAGTCTTACTAAACCTCGCCATCTTCCCTTGAATATTCCAGTCTGTAAGTTAAGGATTTTACTAAAAGACTATTCTGTTCAATTTTTTTGGCAAAGGCAACGACGGACACCTACTCGAACTACTTGCGGGCCGCACGAGTCGAGACCACGAAGATAGACCAACCGACGCACTGAGACTGGGTAGTGTACAGAGGGAACATCCGCATCTCTTTTAACGACAGTAATGGCTTAGCAAGAATGCAGAATTAGTATATATTTCTTTTTTATGCTATTTTTCGCAAAAAAGGGAAACGAATGGATTTTATCACCTTTCAAAAAGCTTTTCGGGATAGCGGCCTCATTGAGCTCCACGAAGTGCTAAAAGTTTTTCCTCGCTTCCAGAGCCGACGACTGGCGGACTGGCAGGAGAAAAACTATATTCAGAAAATTATCAACCGTTTCTACGGCTGGACGGATCAACCGCTTACGGAACAGCTCACCTATTATACGGCCAACCGTATCTACCGGGATTCGTATGTTTCGCTCTGGACCGCTCTGAGCTACTATGGACTGATCCCAGAAGGCGTTTATCAAACCTATTCGGTTTCAACTCATAAAACCAAATCGTTTGATACGCCCATTGGTACGTTCGTTTATCAACACATCAAACCAGCACTTTTTTTCGGCTATCGTATTCAGCGATGGGAGAATAAGCCGGTCTTACTGGCTGAACCCGAAAAAGCCCTGTTGGATACGTTTTACCTGAATCCTCAGTTCCGGGACCAGGTTGACCTGGATGGCTTGCGGTTGAACTGGCTAACCTTAGCCGACATCACACAGCCAGCAATCTTTGAAGAATATGCTGCCTTTTATCAAAATGCACGTGTCACACGTCTGGCCAACCTCCTCATCCAGCAGCTAAAGACCTCTCATGATTAACCTGCAACATATTCAGCGTTCGTTTCCCCGGCATGTACAACAGGCACATCGCTTCATGCTAAGGGAATACCTACAGTGTCGAATCCTGGAAATTCTATTTAACAGCGATTTTCGGAGCCAGTTTGCTTTTTTAGGCGGGACCTGCCTGCGGCTGATTCATGACAATCAGCGGTTTTCTGAGGATCTGGACTTCGATAATTTCAACCTCACCGCCGAGCAGTTTGATCAGGTTTCCGTTCTAATTGCCGAAGGACTGGAGTTACAAGGATATGAAGTCGAATTTAAAACCGTTAGCAAAGGCGCCTACCATTGCTATATCCGCTTTCCGAATATGCTGTTTCAGCATGGTTTATCCGGTTATGAGCAGGAGAAAATCCTGATTCAGCTGGATACCGAGGCCCAGCAATTCGCCTTCAAGCCGGAAACGGTTCTGCTCAATCGCTTCGACACGCTGGTCCGTATCTTTATAACACCGGCTTCCCTTATTCTATCCCAGAAATTTTATGCCATTTTAAATCGTCCACGCAACAAGGGGCGTGATTTTTTTGATGTGGTCTTTCTGCTGGGACGCGGCATTCGGCCGAACTATGATTACCTATCTCAGAAAGTAGCTATTCAAGAGGCTATGGGTTTAAAAGAACGACTGCTGGCCCATTGTGAAGCATTGGATATGAATGATATGGCGAAGGATGTGGAAGCGTTTTTATTTTACAAGCCAGATCGGAATAAGGTTTTACTGTTTACTGAGATTATTAAACAGGCGGATCTGTGATGCTTATGGTGCCATGAGTAAGACAAATGGGTCTTGCCTTATTTCTCTTTTGGCTATTCAGAAATTACCGGAGTGCTATTTGTCGGAAAGAGGATTGCAACGAACTGCTCTTCGCCGGTAGGGGCTTACCGCCGTAGGGCCGTGGGCTAAATCGGATTGATGGCTAAGTGGTCGTGGCCTTCGGACATACGGTTCAAAGGCAGGTCTATGCCGTTGACGGCTCCTGCCGTTACGGTAGCCTCCATGGGTGGAGCGAGCATTTGCTGGCCGAAAAACGCATCCGTTTTATGGTGGGAGGTGTCGGGATAGGTAAAGACTCTATTCGGGTGGAGGTGGTTTGCCGAGCTTCACATCGCCTCGGCCTTTACCCCAATTAGGATGGGCTGAATGATACCCTGGACCTTAAAAACGTGGCGGCTTTTCCGGCCTCGGAGCCGTTTATCTACAACTGCTGGGGCGAACTTGTATTCTACAACCAGGGAGGCGGTAAGGCTTGGGACGGAAACTTCCGCAATGCTTACGTACCTGCGGGTTCGTATCCCTATGCCATTAGATATCCCTACGATGATTCGTCCGTTCACCGCGGAACCAGGCTTTCTATACGGTAAGCCGGGGTCGGTTGGACTGTCAGCTAAAAGGGTTGCGCGCCCACCTTTTTCCAGATTAATTCCCTAAAAATATTCCGTTTGGCACAACCTGCATAGAACTTGCTTGAGCTCTCTTTCCTGTTTGCCCTTAACCCTATTTGTTCAACCGCGTCCTTTGCCGGTGGCTCTAAAACATCAGCAGTGCCGATGAGTTGGGACAGGGATGGCAGCTTTACCGGTAAAAAACTACCCCAGCGCAGGGGGGCAACCGGAAGGCGAAGCCAGTATCAAAGAAAAAGAGATTGTAAATCGCGGAGGAGCCTCACGACACGGTTAGCCACCTGCCCAACCGGAACGGATGGCAACAGCAACCTTCTCAAAGGCGGTTCCGTAGAAATGCCAAGCGCCTGATTCTCCCAAGGAACTTCTGAGCGCCCCCTGAGCCAAGATGATGGCCTTCCATCGTTTCGAGGAAGAGCTGCTTCCGAACATTAAGGGAGCTTTACTAGTAGTCCGAGCGGAAATAGATCCGGCTCGGGCGCTTAGGGTCGTAGGAAGGTTCGTACTTTAGGTAGCCCCCGACGGCCAGTTCCCGCACCAGTCGGTAGTAGGTAGAGCATCCCATTTTGGCCCGACTCGAAACGTCCCGGGCAAAGACCTTCAACGGCCCGGGGGCCGGTAGGTTGGCCCACCGCCCAACCAGGACTGCGTACAGGCCGATGTGCGTCGGCCCGATTCGGGGATCCTTCTCCGCCTCCTTCAAGAATTCTTCTAAATACGCCAGGGTCGACCCTTGGTCTAGGTCCTTGCTATCCCCTTTTTTTTTCTGGCCTGGGTTATAGCCGGTTCGTGCTCCGCATCCGCTTCGACGGCCCCCCGTCGTGCGGATTTTTGCGGGGTGTCGGCATCCACGGGTCTAGTGGCTTCCCGCGGGCCGAGCCGGACCCGCTGCCAGTTCTGATCGTAGAGGTGAACCTGCTTAAACCGGGGATGGGTCTGGATAAATCCCTTCCTTTCCGAGCCGTCCTCAGCCGTGTAGGTTACCGGCACGACGTTCCCCTTCCGAAGCCCCTGCAGGAGCCGCTGCTGCTCGGTTTCCTCCGAAAGCCCCCTAAGGGGTAGCTTCCCCAGGGCTTTTTCGGGGTCAAACCCGTAGTTGCCCGAATACTTCCTGAAGGTAAAGGAGCCATTGTCGGCGGGGTTGAGATCCATTTCGACCCAGGCATTGTAGGGCTTCCCTTCTTTACTGACCAGGTCCTTGTTAACCGCCCGCCCTTTCAACAGGTTGTAGGATTCCTTGTGGGTAAAAGCCTGGTCGCGGTGGACGTAAAAGGTGTGGCGCAACGGGGTGCCCTGTGGCCCCTCTTGGAGGGATACGGCGTACTTGTTGAAAAAATACCGATCCGTTTCCGGCGATTTTTTGAAGTAGAGGGTCGTGTGCATCTCGTCCGTCCCGTAAGCGGTGCGGTGCTCCAGGGTGAACGTCGGCTCCTGGCGTTGCAGGTTAGCCCGGAGCGGTTCTGCCAGTCCTTCTCCGAAACCGGTATACTTAAGCTGGTCCCGTAGGAATTCAAAATTTTTCTGGTTCATCTTCGTGCTGGTTTTTTATCTCGCTAACTCAAAGGTGCCGGTTATCGGGAGGACCCGTCGGAGGGTCCTGGCCCGCAGCCTAAGCGGAACCTGCCGATCCCCCCGGAGCGCTTCAGTCAGGTCCACGGCCAGGTACTTTTGCTTCGGCAAATGGTGCTTGGGTAGGGCGTATACCAGCACGCTTTCACTATTTCCGGCTAGGGTTTGGGTATTTCCGTGGGTATACACGGGAATCAGTTCCTCTTCCTGAACGGCCCCGCGGCGAACCTTTCGTTTCGCGCGGACCAAGAAGCGGAGCCCGCCGAAATCGAAACCGACCGGGCTGCGGTTGACCACCCGCAGGCGGTAGTACAACAGGTCGTTTTTTAGGTAGAGGCCCGTCAGCCTCAGCACCAGACCATCCTGTCTTTTTTGGGCCAGGCGCCTGGGTTTTTCCCGCTCCGCAATCCAGGCGGCCGTCGCTTCGGCTTCCCAGGCCTGCCTACGGGTACTGAATTGGGCGCTGGCTACCTTGCCATCCTTCACCACCTGGAGGGCCAGCACGGGTTTTTCGGCCCAGGAAACCGCAAAGGTAAACAGGGTCCCCTCGGCCGTCACCACGGTGAGGCTGGTCGGGGTAAAATCCTTGCGGGCTGCCTTGATGTGCAGGAGGTTCTTCATGCCCGGGGGCATCTGGACCAACAGGTCCCGCGTTCCCAGGTCGACGCTTTGGATTGGGTACGGAAATAGCAGGCTAACGGTTTGGTCGTCGGCAATGTGGAGGGTTTCGGGTGGAATGGGCAGCAGTTGTACCTGCGCGGTCGCCGTGTCACTCGAGATGATCCAAGCCGCGATGAGGATGTGGAACCAAGGATGTAGCTTCATCGTACTAGGGATTGAAGAGGGGAAATCAAAGGGCGCTCGCGTGATGGTCCCGGAGCAAAACCTGGTACCCGGCCTTGACCGTTACCTGAACCAGGCGGGTCTTGCGCCCCAAGAAGGTACGGGCGGTCTGCAGGCCGGCCTGCACCGCCTGGGCCCCCAGGGAGGGGTTCAGAACCTCTAGGTTGAGTCCCTGAAGGTCCTGGCTGAGGGATTGTTTGGCCACCGTTCGGCCCAGGGCACCGGGTACGTAAATCCCTTCCATTCCGTCCAGGTCGTAGACGGATAGTTTAACGGGGAACAGGGCGTTGTCCCGCCGGATGGAACCGACCTCCACCCGCAGCCGCTCTCCGCGAATCGAAGCCGTGCCGTACAGGAAGCTTCCTTCCGGAACGAGCTGCCCACTCAGGTAGACATCGGCCGTCAGCCGTAATTTGACGGTAGCCCCGGAGACGAGCGTCTGGTCCTGGTGCACGACGGCCGGCAGGGCATTCTGAAGCGGTTCCGGCTTTTCGTCGTCCAGGGAAAAGAAACCATGTTGCGGCGAGGCAGGCCCCAGCCGGTCGTGCTCGGGCCGTGCGTTGGGAGCCGCTTCCAGCCGCGCCACCGGCACCTGATCCCGGGCTAGGGTTACCGTACATTCGGGCTGAAGGGGCAATTCGTCTCCCGGACGGAGGGAGTCCCCCGGGGGCTGCGGATGCTGGATGGAAATAATCTTATCCAGCAGGGCTTGTAATTCCTGAATTTCCGGATCGGGTTCCGGATTGAGGCCCGCCATCCGCGTCTCCCATGGGAGGAGCTCCGGGTTGACCGGAAGGGGCTGGATGGCCGGTGGGGAGAGTGGGACCAGCTTCTCCGGGGACGGCTGTACGCCGGGCGAGGCGTCGCCCCGGGCGCGCGCGGACGTGCGGAAACGGGGTTCGGCGCTGGTGGCCAGGGCCGCTTCCAGCTCATTCAACTTGGCGTAGACCTTGGCCTCGCCGGGATCGGTGTACACCTGCCCCCGGTAAATCACGGGTTTTTCCGGCTTACTACCCCCATCCAGCCCCTGCAGGACCTTTTCCGCTCTGGCCGGAGTGGCGACCGGCAGCTGTCGGTAGGGATCCTTCCTGAGGAGTTCGAGCCGTTTTAGGGAGTCCTCGGTGGCTTTTCGGTAGTAGGCCAGCTTGTCCATGTCCTTTTCTTTCAGGAAGGCCTCGGGCAGGTGGGGGTTGAGCCCCCCGGGGGGGGCTACGGCGGCTTGGGGGCTGAGGTAGGGGCGGGCCGACCAAAACAGCAAGGTCAGAAACGGCAGAACCAGTACCGGCAGCACGGTATACAACCGCCGCTGGCGTAAAAAGGTGGGGGAATGGCTTAGGGTTTCCATGGCTTGGGTGGGGTTGGGAGGGTTGAAAAGGAAAAAGGAGGGCGAGGCGGGAGGCTGTCCGCAACCGCTTCCCGGGCCAGGCTGTCGGTCTGCCGCCGGGGTTCCACCGGCGGCAGACCGAATGGGATGCCCAGCCAGGTGTGGACTTGGGCCAGGGAAGGGGTCAGAGGGATGTTTTCTCGGCTGTACAGGCCCGTCGCCAACAGGTAAGTGCTATACGCGCCCGCCGTCAAGGCCACGCCCACCCCGCCGACTTTGATCCAGGCGGTTGGGAGTTTTTCGAAGAGGCAACCCAGGTGGTCGGCCCCGCGGCGTTGGTACCGGAGCAGCCTTCGGGCCATCGATGCGGCCAGCGGGTCGGAGGAAGCCTCGCCCGGCTTCCCTTTGGTTGGTTTGAAATCGTAGAACATACGTTTAACGGGTTTGAATGTGCAAGTCTTGGTTTTCCAGTATTTTCCATTTCTCGATGAGAAATCCGTGGGGATTGCGGTCGCTTCGGGCCAGGGGGCGCAGGTACCCTTCCGTGACCAATTTTCGGCTGACCAGGCTCGTCGGACGAATGATCCGTTGCAAGGCGTTGCACCGGAAATAGTAGGGGGAGCGGTTCAGGTCCACCACCACCGAGTCAAGGACGATTTCCTGGCTGATGTTGCCAGCGATGATCCCGGTATAAAATCCTGATTCCTTCAGGGCGTCGTACTGGCTTTTGGCCGAGCCGTCGGCCAGGTAGAGCGCCCGGGACAGGTTGGCCTGGATGGCCTTGTCGTCGGGGGAAAGCGTAAAGAACAGCCGGTGGAAGGTGGCCACGTGGTCCCGGGCTTCCACGGGAATGTTTTCTCCGCGTTCGGAGGCGTAAGCCTCCAGTACCTTCCCACCCGCCAGGATATAGACCGTTTGTTGGTGCTGCCGGGCCAATTGGTAGCTTTGGTAAACGGCTAAGCTGGCCACGGTCACGCTACCCACAACGACCAGCATCGTGAAGGCCCGGACGTGTCGGAAGGCCGTGTCAATTCGTTTTGCTTGGGTGAACATGGGCCAACAGGTTTTAGGGTTGCGTTCGCGCACGGTCGGGCAGGCTCCCAAAACCTCCCCGGGCGGGAAACGCCCGGTTCCCCAGTCCGGTCGCCGTGTGGGCCATGAGCGTCGTTACTTTGTACAGCAGGGTATTGCCGCCCCCGGCGTGGATGATGTAGTTGGCCACCGAGGGCACGGAAAAGTAGCCGACGATTCCGATGATGAGAAAGATCAGGTAGGCCGTGTCGTGCGGAGAGAAAAACGTATCCCCGTTGCCTTCGATCTGCCGGATGTCCAGGGCGATCATTTTTTCCTGAATCTTGCCGAGAATCGCCCCGAAAAGGTTCGCCACCGGGAGCCAGAGGAAGATGTTCAGGTAGCGCGCGATCCAGGCCGTGAGCGTATGCTGAAAGCCGTCGAAAACGGCGATGCCAAAGGCCAGGGGCCCCACGATGGCCAGCACGATCAGGTAAAAGGTGCGAATGGTGTTCAGGCAGAGCGCGGCCGACTCGTAGACAACCCGCAGGATTTCACTCAAGGCCGCCTTGATCGCGTTCCGAAAGTTGTAAGACTGCTTGGCCAGGTAAAACTTGAGGTCGTTGGCCAGACCGTCCCCAAACCCTTCCGAATAGTCCTCTCCGTAGGTGTAGCGTAGCCATTTTTCCCGGTTTCCCTTTTGATCATCTCCCACGTACATCTCCCAGAACCCGGAGTTCCGGACGGCTTCTTCCCGGGCCTTCAATAGCCGGGCGATGGCCTGATCCGAGTCCGTGACCATCCCGGAGGTACCGGACACGGTGGGGGCCATCACGCCGTTGATGAGGGCAATCACCCGGGGAAACAGCAGAATGACGAACCCCAGGACAAAAGGCCGAAAAAGGGGGTAGAAATCGATGGCTTCCGCGTTGGCCAGGTGACGCCACACCCGGTGGCTGATGTACCAGATGGCCGCAAAGCCGGCAATCCCCCGGCCCACGTTGATCAATTGGCCGCAAAGGGGCATCATGTCCCAGTAGAGCGCGTCAAGCACGGCATTAAGGCCCCGGATCTGTTCGCCGTACCCTTGGGCCGAGGCCAGGCCGGGTACCAGGAGCGTGGCCCCCAGCCCGGGGGCCGTTTTCGTCCAACGGTTCATGGTCGCCGGGTTTAGGGATGGAGGCCAAACAGGCCGGTGATGACTTCCTGGTTAACCCGTTCGTGTTCCCGCTGGGCGGCCAGCACCGCCGCGTTTCCGTTGAAATGCCGCAGGAATACCAGCTTGTCTGCCAGGTCTTGGTAGATCCCGTCGATCGCGGCGAGCCGCTCATCGTCCGAGGCCCGCATCGTTTGGTCGGTGATAACCAGGGTCAGGGCCTCCAGATTTTGGATACTTTCTGCGAGTAAGCGGTCGTACACGCGCCTGAGGTACCGGAGTTCCTCTTCCGTCAAGGAGCCCCGGGCCGAAAAGCGGGTGAAGGCGGTCCGATACTCCCGGACCAGGGCTAGCTGGCAGTCGATGATGTCGTACACCCGCGGGTCATTTTTAACGGCCGGGTTTACTTTCAACAGCCCGTTCAGGAAGGTTTCGTGCAGCTTGAAGTTGCCCTGCGTCAGGTCCCGGATCGTGGTATAGCCCTTGAACAGGATTTCGTAGCCTTTCCGGAGCTCATCCAGAATCTGCCGGAGCTGGTTGAGTTTTTCGAGGTTCAGGACCAGTTGGGCAATCTCGGTTTCCTGGGCCTGGACCGGC
The DNA here is from genome assembly GCF_014202275.1 of Rhabdobacter roseus. Taxonomy (GTDB): domain Bacteria; phylum Bacteroidota; class Bacteroidia; order Cytophagales; family Spirosomataceae; genus Rhabdobacter; species Rhabdobacter roseus. The sequence continues at coordinate 215,464 of NZ_JACHGF010000010.1, forward strand.
CCCGCCAGGGCGATCGCCAGGAGCAGTAGGGCCAGGGGTTTGGGTCGTTTTTTCATGGGTTCGGTTGGATTTAATGGAGGCCGTACCAGATCCGGCCATTTAGTGTTTCCGTTTGTTCGCCCTGCCGCTGCGCGGCGAGCAGGCGGCTGCTTTCCAGCACTTGCCGGGCCCGGCGGTAGTTGGCCGATGTAGCCTGGTGTAGCTGTTCCAGGATGCGTATCCTGGCGTCGTCGGACAGCCTAAGCGCCCCGTTTGTGAGGACAGCCTCGTGGCGTTTGAGTAGGTCCACCGCCTCCCAGGCCAGCCGATCAAACACGCCCTTGAGGTGGGTCTTTTCCGCCGCCGATAAGTACGGGACGGGGCTTAAAATGCCGTCCAGTTGCCAGTACAGCAGGATCGTACCCCGGGCTTGACCCACGATGGCCTGAGCCATCGGCGCGTTGCGCAGGGTCGGTTTGACGATGGCCAACGAATCAAAGTGATTTTTATGCAGCCGGTATTCGCCGTTTTTGAGGTCGGAAATCCGATCCAGCCCCACCCGGGCGATTTCGTAGCCCTTTTGGACCAAGGCCAGGTAGGCCCGGTACTGGGCGATTTGCTCAATCAGTTGCGGCGGGACCTCCTGCCCCCAGCAGCCGGGTCCCAGCCCCAGCAGGAGCCCCAGGCGGATCATTCGTTTCATGATCCGCTTACGCATCGTCCAGGCCGTATAGCGCCCGCGTTTGTTTCGCATCCGAGGCCTCCTTCGCCCGCGAAAGGCTCAGGGATTGGTTCTCCCGGTTGAAGTTCGACAGCTCACCGTCGATCCGATTTACTTGCCGGGCCACCTGGTCGATGAGGGCCAGGCGTTGGGCGTCGCTCATCTGGGTGGTGAACGACCGCACAACCCGCGTGAGCAGGTCCACGCTGCGGGCGGTTTCCTCCAGCATGCCGGTGTATACCCGTAACAGGTAGGCCCGTTCGTCCGGGCTAAAATGGTCGTCCCGCTGGAAACGGGCCCAGGCCGTTCGGTACTGGGTGACGATCCGTGCCTGCTTGTCGGCAATTTCCTTGATGCGGTAGTAGGAGGCGATCACCGCCTTGACCTTTTTGAGCTCTTCGTAGTATTCCTGGTAGAGGTCGCGCTGCTGGCGGACCCAGTCGGCAATCTCGTCCAGGTGCAGTCGGGTCATCGTGTTTTCGAGGACCTTCTGCGCATTTTGCAGGCGGATCACCGCGTTTTGGCGACGCTGGATCGACAGGTCTACCTGGCGGACCACCCGCCGGATTGCCTCCTGGATGAGGGCGGTGAGGGGGTCGGCGGGGGGCGTAGCGTCGGCCGTTGGCAGGGGGAGGAGCCCACCCAGGAACAGCCATAGAATACGGATGCCTTTTTTCATTACACCGGTCTTTGGTTTAGTACTTTTGCTTCGTCCGCATGGCTTCCGCCAGCGCCCGGATCCCTTTTTCCAGGCTGCCGTAACGGGTCGCGTAGGCGGCTACCTGTAGCTTCTCCGTCTCCTCGGTCGTGTAGGTGAGGTATTCTTCCGGGCTTACCTCGGTCCGGTACACCCGGCTGAGGGTGCCGCCCAGGCTGATGAAGACCTCCTTGTACTTCCGGAGCGGATCGTTGGCCCGGTTCACCGACAGGACGAGCGTCTTTTCCTTTTCCGTAAGCCCCAGTAGTTCCTGAATCGGATCGAAATTGTTGCGGTATTTCGACTGATCGAGCAAGATTTTGCAATCCGAATTGTGGAGGATGGCCTGTTTGACGACGGGGGACGAAAGGATGTCTTCCACTTCCTGGGTGACGACAATGGCTTCGCCGAAAAATTTACGCACGGTTTTAAACAGGTACCGGATGTACTCGGCCATGCCTTCCTTGGCAATGGCTTTCCAGGCTTCCTCGATCAGGATCATTTTGCGTACCCCCTTGAGTTTGCGCATCTTGTTGATGAATACCTCCATGATGATGATGGTTACCACCGGAAATAGGATGGGGTGATCCTTGATGTTGTCCAGTTCGAAGACAATGAATCGTTCCTCTAGCAGGTTGAGGTTTTCCCGGGCGTTGAGGAGGTAATCAAACTCCCCGCCCGCGTAAAAGGGTTTAAGCACGTACAAGAAATTGCCCATGTCGAAATCCTTTTCCTTGACGCGGTCCCTGGCCAACACCGGCGCGTACTCGTCCCGCAAAAAGGTGTAAAAACTGTCGAAGCTGGCAAATACGTCCGGGTGGGTATCCAAAAAAGCGTAGTAACCCGTGATGGCGTTGGACAAGGCGACGTATTCGCTGCGCTTGTATACCTCATCGTCTTTTTTCCACAAAGCCAGCAGTAACGTCTTGAGGCTTTCCTTTTTTTCGGTATCCAACGCGTCCCCTTCCGGCCGGTAAAAGGGGTTGAAACGGATGGGGTTGTCTTCGCTATAAGTAAAATAGTACCCCTGCACCAGGTCGCACAGCCCCCGGTAGCTGTGCCCCACGTCCACCAGGACGATGTGGGTCCCTTGTTCGTAGTAGCTTCGGACCAGGTGGTTGGTAAAAAAGGATTTTCCCGAACCGGAAGGCCCTAAAATAAATTTGTTCCGGTTGGTGCAGATCCCCCGTTGGACGGGTTCGTCGGAAAGGTCGACGTGCACCGGCTTCCCCGTCAACCGGTCCCCCAGCCGCAGTCCCACCGGGCTGCGGGAAGATTGGTAGCTGGTTTCCAGGTTGAAAAAGCAGGCCGCCTGCTCGGCAAAGGTATCGAAGGTCTCGTAGGCGGGCAGCGCACCTTGGTTGCCGGGGATGCCCGCCCAAAAAAGGGGCGGGGCTCCCACCGTTTCCTGCTTGGCTACCGCGTCCATTTGCGCCAGGGCGGAAGAGACCTGATTCCGGATTTCTTTCAACCCGGCCGGACTGTCTGCCCACGCCAGGATATTGAAGTGCGCCTTGACGGGCAACCGCTGCTGGCTGATGGCTTCGTTGAGGAAATCGTTCGTCGCCTCCCGGGCGATGCTGTTCTCGCGGGAGTAGGCCGACAGCGATTGCAGGCGCAACCGTTTGCTTTCGAGTTTTTGCAGGGTCTTCTGGGCATCCTCCACCACGACGTACTGGTGGTAGATGTGGTTACAGGGCAGGAGCTGCCCCAGGCTGGCGGCAAAACCCACGCTGAATTTGGTTCGGTCCGTACTGTAGCGGGGGTAGTCGATCCGGCTACTGCACAGGGAAGGCAGGTCGGCCGCGTCCCCGAGGGTATACACCAGGGCGTGGCGATCCCCCACCGTGAGGCCCTCCCGAAAGCTGATGTCTCGGAGGAGGGGATGTTCGGGCTTTTCGGCCAGGAAGCAGTAACGCTCGATGAGCCCCGCTGCCCGCGGCCGACTCCCCAACTCGTCGTTGGTGAGCCGCCGAAGCCGCATAAAGCCGCTGTCCTCGAGGATTCGTTGGCATTGGCCGACGCTTTCCAGAAAGTCCTGCAGGCGTTGCGACTGGATCGTTTGCTCTGGCACCAGGCTGGCCCCGCGCAGATTCGAGAACAGCGACCGTGCCGGTTTGCGGTCCTCCGGTTTCTTGGTCAGTAGCAGGTAACAGCGGTGATCCAGGAAGGGACGTTCGTTGAAAAAACGCTCGCTGCTGCGGCCCAGAAAGCTGGTTTCCTCCGGGCTAAAATCGGCCTGGTGGTGGCTTTCCAGAAACCAGTCCTGCTTCAGAAGCACACTGTGCTTGGGCAGCACCCGGATGGCCTTGACCCAGGCCTGGTGAAAGGCCTCGTAATCCTCGTCGGCGAGCGTGAAAATTTCGGGTAGGTCGGCCTGAAAAACCACGGTCAGGTCCCCAAAGGCGCTGAGGATGCAATCATGCTCCACGTCGAGGATCGGTAAGATTTCGTCCCATATTTTTTCCATGGCTGGTTATTTTTTGATGGTCTTGGTTCGTTGGCCGGGTGAGCCGTTCCCTTCCCCGTGCGCGGGATTCGGCGGGCTCTTTCGCGGCGGGGCTACTCGTTCCGCGCCCGTGGCTAGAGACGCTCCGGTTTTCCTTGGGGGCGCCCGCGGTTGGCTGCCTGACTCCGGCCATTTCCTCGTTTACGGGGAAAGAAAAAGGCCTTTCGACCGCGGGCCCTGAGGTGGTCGGGAACGCGTCGACGGACCAGGACTTTGACCAGACCGTGTTCCCCGTACCGGTTACTTAGGCTGTAGAGCGTAAGGGTTAGCGCGGTTCCGGCTACCAGTACTACCCCGATGCACAGGTAGGAGGACAGACCCAGCACCGAATAGAGCAGCACGTACAGCACGAACAGGGTGCCCATGCTCCCGCCCATGTACCCGATGTACTGGGCCTTCAGTCCATGGAATTCGATGCTCCGGTTGATGGACTTGTTGATCGGATACTTTTGGTTCGCCACGTCAATCCTACTTTTTGTACCGTTTTTCTTAGCTAGGTTGCACTCCTGGTTCGGGGTCTTACCCCTTTCGGTGCCAAGGCCAGCCCTGCTCGGAGGGGCGGGTCTGGGCGGTTAATGGCTTGCCCGTTGGCAAGGGGAACCGGGAGGGGGCCTGGGACCCCCACCCGTTCCTCCACGCAGAGCGGCTGGGCGTGCTAGGGCCGTTTACCTTCCCGAATCGCTTTCCGGCGGTCTTGGGTCCACGCCCCGATCCGCCCCCGCGCGGTGACCCTCGTTTTGTGCGCCGAAAAAACGCGGGACGGTGCTGGAAGAGGCCTCCCAAGTGCCCTTCTTTCGCCGCCGCCTGCCTGGTTTCTTGGGGCATTAGAGCCCGAAGAACGATTTCAGGACCGTGGCTACCACGATCAGGAATATGCAGCTGCCAAACCAGGCGGCCGCCACTTTGCTGGTGTCCTGGTCCCCCGCGTTCCATTTCTGGAAGACTTTTACCGCCCCCACCAACCCCAGCACCGCGCCGATGGCATACATGAGGTTGGTGCCGGGCTCAAAGTAGGAGCGTACCTGGGAGTCGGCTTCGTTGATGCCGGCGGCCACGTCCTGGGCCCGGGCCCCGAACCGTGCGAGGAGGGCCAGCACACCGGCCAGCGCCATGCCCCGCTGGGAGGTTTGATGGATTTGCTTTGTTTTCATAGCCTTGTTCGATCTACTTCGGATGATTTTTCGTGCATGTTTCGACAGGAACTTCCCGGGGGAAGCCCTGCCGGATCCGGTCCCATCAGTTCACCTGTTCCCACATCTGAGCCACTACCTCTGCCTCCAGGTGGATGCGGCCGTATTTCGCGCACTCGGTCTCGATGAGGTGGTTGATCGCGTGGCGGAAGGAGGTGCCCACCAGGCCCGGATACTCTTTCAGAGTCAGCTCGATCAGGAGGATCAGTTCCTGACGATCATACGCTTTTTCGTGGGCTTCGGCGATGGCTTGCCGGAGGTAAGCGGCCAGTTCTTCCACCTGTAGGAGGGTCTCCTCCCGTGGGTCGCCACCCGGTGCCGCCGCCAGGGACGACGCGATAACCGGCCCGTTTTCCACCCCGGCCCCCTCGGTTGGTACCGGCGGGGCGGCGGTACCCGCATCGGTCGGGGCCCGGCCGCGGGTACCGGCCCAGAAAACCTTGAGCTCCTGCCGGTAGAACCAGTAAACGATCAATCCGTAGTATCCCACGAGCAGCGGAATGACCAGTTTCAGGTACCCGCTCCAGAATTCCGTTGCTTCCATCCCCGCTTCCTTTTGGCTTCTCCTTTTTTAAACTTGTGTTGGCAAAGTAAAAGGGAAGCTGCTCACCCCAAAAGGGCCAAAATGGGTGCCCCCCAGCGGCACTCCCTTTTAAATCACTGCAAATGCCTGGTAGTTAGCGCATTAAAAGTGTAAAAAAATACAAAAATGGAAAATTCGGGTTAAGGGAGCGAAAAAGTGGCCCCGTTCGTTTTGGGTAACTAGTTGATTACGAGCGGAGGGGTGGACGGTCGGTAGTACGCTAGCCCGTAAAATAATGGATACTGGAAAGCGTGTGGCCTTTGCGTGGCCTGGTTTAGGGGAGGATTTTCGGCGGTAGCAACTATACGTTCCTCGCCCGCGACGGTCACCATCGGTAAAAGGAGGGGGATTGATCGGTCTGACAATGGGGGACCCTGTATTGGTGGCGCGACGAGGGAGCGTTCGGTTTCCGCCTATTCAGGGGGAAGACGAGTCCCTCCGCCTGAGTGATTGATCCGTTTCAACCGCCTCGACCCGCTGATTGTAGCGGTAAATTAGTCCCAACTTTCCCTTCCTGAGTGGCGGTGATCAGCAGGGTATGAACCACGTGCCAGGTGGAAAAAGTAAGATAGTAGGTCGGCCTGACTGTCTACCAATTGTGGTAATCGCGAACCCGATCCACCCAAAATTTCTGTATGTGGCGGAGGAACTGGTTGCGGTATTCCAGCTTCAGGGTTTCCAAGGCTAAAGGGCATCCACGGAGACTTGACCTAAGCCGGGCTCCCCGCGATGGTTCTTACACCCGCGCGGGCAAAGGGCCAATCATTCACCGAACGGTCTCAGGATCGCCGCACCTCAGTTCCCCTGACCTTCCTCCCTCCGCCACGTGGTGCCGGAAATCGAAGGTGTAGTGCTGCCGCGGGCGGTTGAGAACCACCAGCGCCGTGGAAATGCTGCCATTGGCGGGGCCTCGGTTGGCTTAAACGAATTTGAGAGCGTGGTACCAGGGGAGACGTGCGGGTGGCAGGCCGGCCCTGGTTCTTGTAGGGATGCTGCAAGGCGTTGTTAGAAATGCGACCGTTAGCCTGGATACGTACAACGGGCATCATTGTTGCTTTATCTAACAATGCACTTCCAAACATTTTGAAGCAGAAAAGCTCATTTTGAAGCGTAAGCTCTTAAAAATTGCGCTGCCATCCACATCAAAAATACTACGAAGCGTAGCATTATCATGGGTAAACAGGAATGCATACTCACTATGCTCAGGTCTATGCTGGTTTTTCAGAATTCGCACCAGGCATTCCTTGGTAGGGAGCTGATGCTTGTTGTCACCGCTGGCACAAAAGACATAAGTATTACAGCGAATCAAGCTGTATAATGCACTGCTGTTATTTCCACAGCTGCCATGATGCGAAACCTTCACCAAGTCAACTTCCAAGGGATGGTCCGCCGAATATCCTAAATCTCTTAGGGCGTCCATAATCGTGCTGGGCAACGCATCGGCCAACCAAAGCACTTTTTTCTTTTCCTGCTCAATAAGCACGGCGATACTGCTGCCGTTTTCTATAGAAGTATCTTCGGTGAACGCATCCAAAACAAAGCTATCCACCTTTTGGTGGTAGTCGCTGGCTTTGGATGCTGTTGGCTCGCTGATGGCTGTCAACTCATGATAATCCAAAGCCCGAAGGCTTGTATTTCTATACTTTTCTCTCAATTGTTGTAGAGCCCTAGCCGTGGGCGAAAGGACGGTAACTTTTAGTCCGGCAGGCCCTGTCGTCGTATGCAGTTGCACCATATCCATCTGGGGAAGGTGTCCAGTACGGACAAGGTAGGAAGTGAGCTGCTCGCCCTTGGCAAAACTTTTGGCTTCGCTGATGGCATTAATACACTTTCTCAACCCTGCGTTCTTGACTTGCACATGGGGATGATTGTACCACCATTTTGAAACAATATCTTCGGCTTCGCCCTTTTCTATGGCCTTGAGGTAAGCGATAATTCCACCAATGTGGTCATCGTGAATGTGTGAGATCACCCAAATATCAATCTGGCCTCCAGCCGCACCGATGGTTTTAACTTCATCCGCGAGAATATCCCGGTAAGTCCTTTCGTAACCGGCATCTAAGAATAGATAATGTACGTTACCGTCGTCACCTTCGTAGCTGATGCTTGCCGCATCGCCGCACTCAACTTGGTAAAACCGAACGCGCATGGTGTTTACTCCCTTTTAGTAATGAATAAGTTACCCATAACTTTGTTTTCGCTAATTTGATACACGCCGCTAATAGCGCTATATTGATCGTTCTCAGAGTTAGACAACCCAGTGGTAGCAATCTTTTCGCCTTCTAGCGACCAAAAAATATCAAAATTGCTTCGTTCAAGAAAAATGAAAAGCTCTTTCTTCCTCATCAAAATCCCACGGCCGTTAATGTGGGTCACTATCATCTGACCCATGCTATTTTTAAAACTACCATCTTCCGGGGCGTATTGTAGTCCCATGCCTTCGAAGAGGATTTTCGAAGGCATGTCGTAGTGAAAATGGGCCCCGGATTTATCTCCGCTCATTTCGCCGACCGCTTCCTGCGTGGTAACGCTCACTTTATGCGTAGAAGCAGGAATCGCTTCCCAGGTCTTCCGTTGCTTGGCCTCTAGCCTGGCGGTAGGCGACCAGTAATTTTCTCGGTTGAATAGGCTCGCATTCGTTCTTTGGGTCTCCGGCATATGTATGTCAGAAAAATCCTTGCCGGAGAGCCATTCCGTTATTTTCTTCGTGTTGCCTTTGCGGACGAGGTAAGCATTGATCAGGTACCGGATTGCTTTACGAGGACGGTTGTGCCGGTCCTGTCCAATTCCTTTGGGTTCCTCCCACGTTGTGCTCATTTTCAAATAAACCCAGGCTTCCCCATGTTCATCCTGGCGAAGAATGATATTTTCGGGCGCAGGTAAATCCTTTTTGTTGTTCACCCATTGGGAAGGGGCTTGATTCCAATAAGCGTATTCTGTATCAAAATACCAGCCTTTTTGGAGGGGAACGCGCGTACTGCTCCCTGCCTCGTCGACTTTTCCTTCGGGATTTTTGATCGTGAAGATGGGATCGATGTCCCTTAAGTACTGTTGCCAAGGCCCTTGGTAAAACGAGTATTGGGCACGGGAGTTCCATCTGTCTTCCTTGTAATAATAGTTGTCCCCCAGCCGGGCTAAAATTTCGTGCAACGCTATCCATTGGTACTTTTTGCCGATTCGTTCAATTTTATTTCCGTGGGCGGCGAAGTGATCACTATGGCGCTCTGCCAGACTGTCATACTCATAATGCTTTTCAATCGCGTAGCCTAGTTCAAAGGCACGTTGAACGATCCAATACTTGATCGGCGCGTATTCTAATGAATCCTGCGGGTATTTTTTATCCGCATGTTTCGCTTGGAGAAAAGGTAGGAACTTTTGGTTTATCTCCGCGATTTCTTCAGCATCAAATAACTCTACCAGAGAGCGGAGATAGCGCTGATTATCATGGTCTAACTCAATAATCCTATCCTCAATAGCTTTGCCTGCAAGCACTTTTGTGCCACCTGCTTTTCTTGCTTCCAACAAGGCTTTTAGCTTAACATGGGCTACAATGATTCGCATCCTATATTTTCTCTCCCCTTTCAGCGTCTTTTGAAAATCTTTGAAGCGTGATTCCGTGGTAAAGCTTACGGGGGCAAAGTTCCTTACCGCACTTTCAACCGTATAACGGCCAAAATCCCAAGTGATCGTGGAAAAGTATATCTGTCCATCAATTCGGTTCTTTTCCTTTTCTCCCCTGCTATCCGTAGCAATGGACTTATTTTGGTACTGCCTCACCTCCTCATCGGAAGGCAATACAGTGGGAAATTCGCTTTGGTAGGGCGGGCGTACCACCGCCATATCCATGGATGTTGCCCGTCCTTTATAGTGAGCATACTCCACAATATTCCTGGCGTAATCGCGCAGCAATACGTGAACAGGTGGGTTGCCGTCCTTAAACGTGCTGGTATAGATGTACGAGGCTATCTGCTCCAGCTTGGTATCGGTACTGGTACGAAGCGCGCAGCCATAGGCTACGGCATACAGCCTTTCCGCAATATAGGCGTCATCAATGTTAATAAAAGCCTGCATGATCCTAATCAGCGCATCGGGTTGCTCCTCCAATAGGTTAACCATCGCTTTCGTCGTCTGATCACGAAGCTGTCTATCGGTGCTGGAAAGAAGCCAGGCTAAGGTTTGTCCTGCCAATCGCGCCGTCTCGGAGTCAATGGAAGCAGAAACACCTTTTTGCCAAGCCCAATCGATGAGTCTTCGGATTGGGAAAGCGTTTCTATCCTCGCCGTAGTGACAAAAATGATGCATATGCACTTGCCAAAAGCCATCGCGCTCCGGCATGGAGTATTGATTCATAAATTTGAAGAGCCGATCACTGTTGAAAGGGTGTGCGTGCACAGTGGTCAACTCGACCAATCGCAATAGGTATGAGTCGTCATCAAGGCTGCATTGGTCGCTTCGTAGCCAAGCCGTAATCTTCTTGTCATCAATGTGTGAGGGGAGCCGCCATTTCAGACTATCCCACAAGCACCGCGTCAGGCAGTCCCCAACATCGTCGTGGTGCGGGTCATCGGTTAAGCCAAAGGCCCAATCACATGCCTCCACTATCTCCAGCTCGTATTTTTCGGGCAAACGAACAGCCATGGCATCCAGAATACCGCTGTTTGACCACGAATAACCCTCGAGTAATTGACCCAGTTGGCCGTCTTTCTGGAAGGCTTGCCTGACCTGGGCCGTAGTGGTGTACTCACCCAGCAATTGTTCCGTAATAAAAAAGTCTCCCAAGCGCTCAAAGGCAAAATAGAGCATCTCGAATTCTGTCTCAGTTCGGTAATCCGTCTGCGTGGTTTGGATCAATAGGTACTCGTGGATCAGGTCATTCAACAGATGAGGATAGCGATCGAACCGTTCTTGGAATAGCGTATCAGCTTCCTCAATCGTGAGCATTCGTGGCCCTTCTTTCTCAAAGCAGGCTTTCGCCACAGCCTGTATTGCCTCGCGAACGATGTGCTTCCGGTTCGTATAATCTTCTCTTTTCTCGGCTAACTTCTCATAAACCGCATCCACATAATGATTGAATACGTTGGTGACTCCCTGGAAACCTTGCGGAAATACCTTTTTACCAGAGGCTTTCATTCCTTGGCAAAGCAGTTGTAAAAAGAGGGGATTGGTAAATTCAGGGGCCAGCATCGGAAAGTTTGGCGTCTGCAATCCGTAGTGCTCACAGAATAACCGGAGTGCCGCATATTCATTTCCTTGGAAACCCGCATGAACTCGGTAGGTAATTGGTCCATCCTTTTGCAGGTTCTTTGGAATGATGGCATTGAAATAGGTAGTTCGTACACTCAGTACCAAGCCAACAAAAGGAAAGGACTTTACTTCTTCAATAAAGCCTGCTAACGCATCTTTCCAAAGCGCTCGGCCCGGCCCTTCATTAAGTGCGTCAATCATGATTAGTACCCTTGACCCCTGCTGTCTGCCGATGCTATTGAGGGAGGTCAATAACTCATACTGGGTGCATGTTAAGCCAAGCTGGTTCAGAATGTTTTGCCAGATGGTTTGGCCGCGTTGAAAAAGTTGTCCTAGAAATAATAGCGTTGCGACTCCTGCCTTCGTGGCCTCATTCGCCATATCACCCAGCAGGTGGGATTTCCCGCTTCCGGGCTCCCCTTTGATCAGGAGGACTGGTGAATTAGCGAGCGTAAAGGATATTTCCCTTAACGCTCCCTGGAGCGCCGAGAGGGCACGTTCCGTTTCTCGCAACCACTGTAGCTCGCTTTCGTACGGTTCTCGTTCTTTCCCGTGATTATGCCTTTTTCCCTCTCCTAGCTCGCTTTTCCTTTGTCGTTCCTGCCTTCTCAGTTCATACAGTTCACTTTGCTTTTCATCAAGGTGCTTTTCCAAAGTGTTCAGCCCCTCACATATTGGAGCCAAGTCAATGGGTTTATCCGCTTCCCATTGAATAGCAGAAACCCAAGCAATGGTCGATTGCCTGAGTGCGCCATGTTCATCAGCAATCTCAGCGAGAAGCCCCTTCTTTTTATCATGGCTTGAGTTGCTACGTTGTAACCAACTATCAATGCACCTCAATAGCCGACGCTTAAACGTATCATTTCTCGCCGCGTCGTGAAAATTAGAGACGATTGGCAATCGCAAATTCAATTGTTCGCTAAAGCGTGGACCAAGATTTTTGATCATGTTCGCACTGTGCTTTGCAAAAAAATCCGGCGTCAAACCGTACTCCCCGATATACGAGAAGGGAATGTTGGGTAGAAAGGCCGCTGTAAGTAGTTCGTTGATAGCTTCAATGTACTGGCAATAGATGATTTTTTGCGCTTCCCGGAAGCGGGTAAAAAGGCCGAAGAGATAGAGTTTATTATAGCTCTCTAAAAAAACACCGCTGCCTGAAAAGCCATCTACCTTGGATTCAGCGCTAGTGTCGGTGGTAAAGTCATCCGTCAAACGCAACTGAAATGTGCTTTGGCCCGCCATTTCCTGCATAAATTCAGGCTTCGTCAATACGAGTTCTTGGCCTTTGGTGGCGCTTGGGAAGCCTTTCAAGGCAAAAGTGGTGATTGAGTGCCGCTCTTTGATAGCCTGCACTTCTGGCAAGAAACCAGTTATTGCTTCTACCTGAACCTTTTCAAGTTTGATTACGGCCACATCTTTTGCAGTTGTTTTTGAAACCAGGTCGTGACTGACTGCAACGTGTATTGATTGATAGCTCGCAAGTGCAGGATTAAACAAACTAATCAATACTTCAGGCCTCGGGCGTTCGAACGTTTCTTGATCCTCGTACAGGCAGTGCGCTGCGGTAAGTAGATAAATAGAATCGATTAGGAGAGGGCTGCTAAACAGTATTCCACTGCTGATCGGCAAACGAGTATCGGACTCTTCTACCCGGACGGCTAAGCGGCTTAATAGGTAATCATTCTCTGGGCTCATTCTAAACTTGGTATCAGTAGATATAGTACCAATAAGAAAATTTTTGCTACGTAAAACAAATTTGCTGGCTTTAACTTATACAGTTCAACGTTAGTGGATTGGATTGCCAATTCAACGGAAAGTTCTGAATCTTATCAAACCCTCCACCATTAAATTGTCTTGTGACCATTTGTTTTTAAGGCGGGTGTATCGTTTTCCGGCTGTGTAGGCTGATTGCCTTTGGGTCTACGCAGCCTCGGCAGGTCGTTTGGCCGGTACTCCCGCCGGGTAAGGCCGGAAAGGCCCGCCCTTCATGGGGCCGCGGCGCGCCCCGTTGGCCGTAGCGCTATGACCCTGACCCGACACGGCTTTCGAAAGGTACGTGGCAGAAACGACACCCGCCAGGGTGGCCGATCGGCCATCCCTGGCTAAAAATCTCCACCCTCCGGGTTGTATTTTTAGCCGGGCAAACCCTGGCCCGTGTCGTTTCTGCCACGAGGGGAGGCTGCCAGCCCTGCACGGAGCAGGGTCTCTTAACCAGTTACGAACATGGAAGCATTTCAAACCAGCCGCCTGGAACTTCCTTCGGGCGCAATCCTCTACATTGTTCGGGAGTACACCGAGGGTACGTATGTACGCACTTGCTACCAGTTGGAAAGCAAAAATCCGCTCCCTTTCCAGCTAAGCAGAAAACTGCAATCTAAGGCCGAAAAACGCGTTAAGGCCTACCAAGGTCTGGTCTTTAATCCGGCGCTGCTGTTGAGCGGTTCCTGGATGGCAAAGGCGGGTTTCCGGGTAGGGGACCAGGTCACCGTGACCGTCGATGATGGGCTTATTATCATTACACACTAGTCGGTTCACCGGCCGGGGGCTGTCCGCTCCCGGCTTTTCTTTGCACGACCCGGGCTATGTACTTTATGCGCGTTGGGTATCCTCCGCTACGTGCATAACCGGCCTATCCCCAGCCGGTTCAACCAGGCTACTTTAGCTTTATGAATGATCAAAATAACCGGCTAATGCAGGTGGCGGGTACCGTAGCCCGCTGCTACGGAGGTTAATTTCCTGCGACAGACCTTCCCGCTTCATACGGGCCATCTCAATACACATTTTATCCAATCCGTGCGGGCAATGTTTGGCCACCCGGAAGTAATAATCACCATGGAAGCGGTGGAGCCACAACCGGCTATTTGCCAGAATCTTCCTGAAAATGGAGGACCACCGGAAACCATGAAGTTCTTTAAGGTGGATTCGAAGCTAACTCTTTCCGATCTGGCTACCGAAATGCACGATAAGCCCCAAGGAATCTAGTTCGAAACGGATATTTTGATTCATGCTCTTATGGAATAGGACAACGCCTGCATGGAGTCCTGCTCGCGGCCGCTTCAAGGTGGAGCTGCTCGAAGACGGTGCTTTTGAAAACAGGCAGGATGCCCAGATAGAAATCTTTGACAGGGTCGCCTGGACAGGGTTGCCTTAGCAGTACCTTGAGATGTACTACAAGACCAAAAGGAGGCATTCTGCTTTTGCTTACCAGAGCCCAATGAACTATGAAAAGAACTCGTAATTTTATAAACAATAAGTTCGTTTACTTCCGTCATTTTCGACATACCTCATATCCTAGCAGGAAGATTTACCCTACCCCTGCTTTCCCTCCCGGAGAAGACTCCTTACTGCTTTTTTTCGTAGCCAGTTAATAGCCCGATTTTCCATTTGGGAGCTACTATACCTGCGGACAGCCTAAGGATCAATCCGCCTTAAACCCCAAATGCATGAGCGCAAGGCTTCTAATCTTGTTCTGGTTGGCCGTTGGATGCGGCTGCCGACCTCAAAATAGCACCCCTGCTAAAACGTTTCAGCAAAAACGAAGCCGGATAATCGATCTACCTCCGTCAGCCGGTAAGGCTGTCTTGCGAATCCTGCCCAGCGACGAGGGTGTCGTCGTCATCACCCGAAACGGCGTGTTCCCCTATCATGACGGCGTTTGGCGTAGTGACTCCATGCGGGTACCGGTAGAGCAAGCCGTCTACGACCCAAGCGGAACGCTTTGGCTTTCCAACTCCAAAAACCTATTTACTACGGATAACCGGCAAGTGATCGATTTATCGGCCCTCGCCGACCCGGTCACCCAATTCTTTTGGGATTTAGAAAACCAACTTTATGCTGCCACGACCGACGGGTTATACTGGATGGCTGACACCTGGCAGCCAATCACCCCCCTAAAAGGAAGGCTTATCCACGCACTAGTCCAGGACGCCGATAGTACCCTGTGGGTTGCCACCTCTGACGGTCTCTGGCAACGAAAAAAAAGCAATGGATCAACCTGGACGAAACGCTGATGGCGGTTGGTAATGAGCGCTATTACCATTCCCTGGCCCTAAACACAACGGGGGATGCGCTGTACTACGGTGCCCCCCATTCCATCGGGGTGATCCGCCAAAACGGGCAACACGAGGCTTGGAGCGGTGCACACGGACTCCCCTATGGGCCAGCAAGTGTCATGCGACTGATTGATGAGGAACTGTGGATCGGTACGACCGAGGGGGTCATTCAAAAAGACACGGCCTGGGTGTAAAAAAGGGCAGATCCAAGCCTTTTAGAGTTTTGACGATCCAAGTTCCCGGGGTCGTCGCGTGGTAACGGCTTTCCCTTTATAGCGGATTAAAATGGCCTTGTTGCCTGGGTCCTGGTTCGTCAGTATAACGCTACTTACTAAACCCCATATCGTACTTTAAAGGGTCCGTATTTGTACGAAGTTTATATTGATCTATGCCGAACGGACATGTCCCTAAGGCGGATTGAGGTTATAAGCCGCTTTTTTAGAGCCATACTACCAAGCATTCACAGATTAAAACTATGTGATTTCAAACGTATATAGTACAACATCAAAAAGAATCCAGGAAAACCACCTGACGATTTTAAAAAATTGACAGACGAAAAAAGCCTTCTACAAAAAGGAGAATTGACGGTAATTGCAACTCAAATACCAGTGGGTTGAAAGAAGAAGTTGAGTTAGGACGCGGACAAGCAATGGCTATTTATGCTTCACGCAAGGACACCGCCCTGTTGTCGTCACTGGGAGAGGACGCATGACGCTATCGGACGACGAATTTTTTATCCGGAAGGCTTTCGAGGCCGATCCGGCCCAGGGATACGAACGGCTCTTTAAGCGGTACGGCCCCCTCTACCACCACGCGGCCCGCGATGTGTACTTATGGCGCAGGCCGAACACCTCGGGAGCGATATTCTGTGCCTCGTCTGACAAAAAAAACCTCTGCCGGCGGGTTTCCTCAGCTACCTTACTTAGCATTATTGGACAATAGCGCTTTGGAAAGTGGCTGGGGAGAAATGTTGGCTTCTTTTTTAGGGAGGAATTTTCAGCCCAAGCAGGAACTCATGAAATTCGATAATTTTTCTCGAGTTTTGTTAAGATTGCTACTACTAGTTGTTCAATATTATGCCCGAAAATGATTTTGACTTATTGCCGGGCGTATCCAAAAGTAGTCAACGCATTAAAGGAGTGGTATAGTGAAATGATCATTGCCGAAAAGGGTAGCTTTCAGGAAGAGAAAACCAACTATCCCAATGCCAGCCTGGTGGGTGTCGATTGAGTTATTTTGACTATATACGATAAAATAGCCGTAAAGTCTGTTCAGTACAAGAAAAAAAGCCCAGCAGGGCCTTTATGGTATTCGCTTTGTGCCTTACCCCTAGAACCCTTGCCCAACAGATTCCTTAAGGTCACTGCTGTGGCATTTTCCCCATCGATGGGCGGGTGGACAGGGCTCTTTCCGCAGAGAAACGGACCCCTTTGGGCTGCCATTTTAGCCATAAAGAACTCTTTTGGGGTTTTCATTTCTTGGGCCGAATGAGGAGCAAAATGGGTGTACTCAGCGACCCAATCTTTCCTTTGTCGCTATACGGCATGAGCACCACGTGCGTCAGGAATAGCCGCCGGAGCTCATTCTTACCCTCCATCTTCTTCGCCTGCTCCTTTAACGTCGGTACAGCGCTTCGTCTTTCCAGTCCCCGCCTTAGACCCATAGGCCACGCCAAGCTACACGCGAAAAGGCGCTCCTGTACGCGCAGTTTGCGTACCGAAAACCCATTTACAAAAAAGTGTTTGATCCGGAGGGGTAGCTGAGCGGCTTAGGCTCATCAGGTTCGAGCAGCTGCGCTACTACATCTTCTTCAGGTACCTGGTCCGAACGCTGCATTTTGACATCGTCCAGCTCCCCTTCCCAACGCGCCACCACGGCCGTAGCTAGGCAGTTGCCGATCACGTTCACGGAGGTGCGGGCCATGTCCATGAGCTCGTCGATGCCCATGATCAGCAGCACGGGCCATTCGGGCAGGTTAAAGTTGGCCACCGCTCCGAGCAGAATTACCAGCGTAGCCCGGGGAATACCCGCCACGCCCTTGCTGGTAAGCATCAGCAGAAACACCATCGCCAGCTGCTGACTGAGCGGAAAATCGTGCCCCGTCGCCTGGGCCACAAAGATGGTCGCCAGGGCCAGGTAGAGCGTGGAACCGTCGAGGTTGAAGCTGTAGCCCGTAGGCATCACAAAGGACACGATCTGGCGCGGCACGCCAAATTTCTCCATCTTCTCCATGGCCTTGGGCAGGGCCGATTCGGAACTGGTAGTGGCAAAGGCGATCGAGACCGGCTCGGCGATGGTTTTGGCAAATTTGAGCAGCGGGATGCGGGCGAAGAGCGCCACCGGCACCAACACCAGCCCCAGAAAAGCCAGCAGCGCGCAGTAGAGCGTGGCCAGCAGCATGGCCAGGTTGCGCAGCACGTCGATACCCATGTGTCCCACCGTCTCGGCGATGGCCGCTCCGACTCCAATGGGCGCAAAGAGCATGACGATCTTGGTAAATTTGAACATCACCTCGGCCAGGTTCTCGATGCCTCCTACCAGCTTCTGCTTCCGGTCGTGGGGCAACATAGCCAGGCTCACCCCAAAAATAACGCTGAACACGACGATTTGCAGCACCTCTCCGTTGTAGATGGATTTGGCGATGTTTTCCGGAAAGGCGTGGGTGATAATGGCCTGCCAGCTTTGGGGAGCCACCGTGGGGAGCTCACTCTCCAGGGTAGTGGGTGGAATGATGCCCTCGCCCGGCTTGAACCAATTGGCAAAAAAGAGGCCGATGAACAGGGCGATGGTGGTCACGGCCTCGAAGTACAGCAGCGATTTCCAGCCCATACGGCCCACTTGTTTGAGATCGGAGTGACCGGCAATGCCCGCCACCAGGGTGGCAAAAAGCAGCGGCGCAATGATCGTTTTGATCATTTGCAGGAAAATTTTCCGTAAAAACGTGAGCTGGGTAGCCAGGGCGGGGAAATCATAGCCGACCTCGGTGCCGATGAGCATCGCGACCAGGATGGAGGTGGTCAGATTCTGCCGCAGTAGCGCGTACGCCAGCAGGCCCGTCAGGGCCAGCCAGCGCAATCCCAGCAGCAAGGAGCCGGGCAGCGCGATCAGGTATTCGTTCAGGACCATGGCCAGCAAAGCCGCCGTGATCAGCCCCCCGTTGAGGAGGATCAGTTTTTTCTTCATGTCGTTTCTTTGTCCTGCTTTTTTCTTTCTTGTAAAGGGTAAACCTAAAAAAAAGCGATGAACAAAAAGTCATCGTGAGCCCTTATTTTTTAAGGAAAGGGGCTCTTGTTTAGCCAACGGCACCGCTTCCTGCTCACTCCCGCGCCCCCCGTTGGCTAGGGGGTCTGGGGGTCTTGGACTTCTTCCTGGTGGCTCATGCCCGCGGTCAGCTTTCCAATGGTAAGTCCCTGGACCAGGATGGAGAACAGGACTACGAAATAGGTGATGGCCAACAGCTGGTCCCGGTGCAATCCGGGATCAATGGACAGGGCCAGGGCAATGGAAACGCCACCGCGCAATCCTCCCCACACCAGAATGGTGATGGATTTGCGGCCAAAACGCGTGCGAAAGGGGATGAACTGAATTGGCAGGTAAATGGAGATAAAGCGGGCCAGTAAGACCACCGCCACGGTGACCAGTCCCACCCAGCCGTATTGGCTCAAGTCCGGAATCAGGAGCAACTCAAAGCCAATGATCAGGAACAGCAGGGCGTTCAGGATCTCGTCGATGAGCTCCCAGAACTTGTCGATATAGTCCCGCTCGGTCTCCGAAATACCGCCCAGGCTCTTGCCGTAATTGCCCATGACCAGACCCGCTCCAACCATCGCCAGGGGCCCTGACATGTGGAGAGCCTGGGCCGCCAGGTGCCCTCCCATGACGACGGCCAGCGTAATGAGTACGTGTACGTTGTACCCATCCACGCGGTAAATCATTTGTGAGCCGATGAACCCCAGGAGCAGACCCAGGGCGATGCCCCCCAGAGCCTCTTTGACCAGCAGCAGGGAAATGCCACTGAAGGAGGTATTGACTGCTTCGCCCCGGGCCAGGGCCAGCATGATGATGAAGACGACTACCGCCATGCCGTCGTTGAACAGGGATTCTCCCGCAATTTTGGTTTCCAGGGATTTGGGAACCCCCGCCTGTTTGAGAATACCCAGGACGGCAATGGGATCGGTCGGCGAAATGAGTGCCCCAAAAACCAGGCATTGAATCAGGGGAAGCGGTAGCCCCAGCCAGGGCAGGAGGTAGAACATCAGCAAGCCAATGACAAAAGTGGAAATAACCACGCTGATGGTAGAAAACAGGATGATGGGTAGGCGCTGCTCCCTAAGATCTTCCAGGTGGATGTGAATGGCCCCGGCAAACAGTAGAAAATTGAGCATGGCCCCCATAAGGATTTCCGTCAGGTCAATGCTGGCGATCAGGGAGGTAATTCGGTGGAAGGTCCTGGGAAAAATCTGGTCGGTCGCGATCAGGCCCAGGGAGACGATCAGCGCAATAACCATGATGCCAATGGAGGCTGGGAGTTTCAGATACCGGGCGTTTAAGTAGGAAAAAACGGCGGAAAGCACGATAAGGGCTGAGAAGGAATAATATAGCTCCATGGGATTAAAGGGCGTTTAGTAAAGCAGTATATACCATTAACTTGATTGGATCCGGGCAGGCAGTGCGGTCTATTGATCAGGCTCAATTTCGATTCCTTTCAACGCCCGATTCTCCGATTTCCCCGGCAGCAACCGGGTTCCGTCCTCGCACCCGGTTGGCTGGCCCGTACGGCAGCGGACGGGAATTCCTGACCCACCGCGGCTAAGCTGTCTTTCGGCCTGTGACCCTTCCAGCGGTGCGTTTCATCCTTGACGGGGTACTCCGGCCAATTCAAACGTTTATTCCGTCGGAAGGAGGGAGACCGAGTTGGCTCAGGGAGAAATGATGTCTCCCGCGGCATGGCTCTGGCTTGGTGCCTGGGTTGGACGAGAAACTCACTTCCCTGGGGATTGACGGAGGCCCTTTGCATTCGATTCCTTCCCGTGGAAGGCCCCCTTCGGGCTTTATTGGGCACTGTTAACGGGATGGGGCAGCACTACATGCGGGGTGGCTACCGCCCGGTTTCGCCTACCTCCTTGCCCTTTATTGTTCCCGAATTTTGCTGTGTTTTTTCCCATAAAAGAAATAAATAGCCAGCCCCAGCAAGAGCCAAACGGCCAGTCGGTACCAGCTTTCGATGGGGAGTGAGTACATTAGGTACAAGCAAACCACGATCCCCGCCAGGGGAACGAAAGGTACCAGCGGTGCTTTGAAAGAACGGGGCAGGTGGGGCATCTTGACGCGCATCATCCAAACGCCCGCGCACACCAAACAGAAGG
>NZ_JACHGF010000011.1 GCF_014202275.1 Rhabdobacter roseus
GATTTTGCGAAGATGGGCAAGTTGTTGAAGAACAAGGTGATCTTCGACGGGCGGAACCTCTACGAGCTGGATCAGATCAGGGAGCAGGGCTTTACCTACTTCTCCATCGGGCGTGAGGGAGTGAATATACCGGAGGTAGCTCTGTAGCCCGGGCGTCCCGCCGGGTTTTACCTCACCGCGCGGCGGACCGTTCCTTGCCCCTCTCCTTGATAGGAGAGGGGAGTCTGAATAATAGTTATGGGCCTTGTTACAAGCGCAGGATAACATAAAAGTAAGCTCAGGGAAAAGCGTAGTTTAAAATTATAAACCCACACATCCATGCTAGTCAACGTCATACTTTCGGGGGGAGTGGGGAGCCGGTTGTGGCCCGTGTCGCGGAAATCCCAGCCCAAGCAGTACCTGCCGCTTTTTGGGGGCCAATCGCTCTTTCAGCTGACGGTAGAGCGCAACCGCAACGTGGCGGACCATACGCTGGTGGTAGGCAGCAAGGACAACTACCTCCTCTCCCGCGCCGACCTGGCCCGCGTGGGGAAGCCATCCTATACCGACATTGTGGAGGCCGCCCCGCGCAACACCGCCGCGGCCATTGCCTTTGCCGCCCTGGCCGTAGCGCCGGATGACCTCCTGCTCGTTACTCCCTCCGACCATATTATTACCAATACTGCCGCTTACGAGCAGGCCGTTCGGCAAGCCGCTCAGCTCGCCGAACAGGGATACCTTGTTACCTTTGGCCTGGTCCCTTCCCGGCCCGAGACGGGCTATGGTTATTTGGAGTGCGACGGAAACGAAGTACGGGCCTTCCGCGAGAAGCCCGACGCCGCCACGGCTTTACTCTTTTGCGAAAGCGGGCGCTTCCTTTGGAATAGCGGCATGTTTTGCTTTCGGGCAGGCACCTACCTGAATGAACTTCAACGCCACGAGCCCACCATTTACGAGGCTTCCCACCACGCTTGGGAGGCTCGCACCGACTCTTTTTTGCCCGAAGCGGAGACTGCCCGCATCCCCTCCCAAAGCATCGACTACGCCGTCATGGAGCGCTGCGATAAAATTAAGGTGGTACCCGCCGACCTGGGCTGGTCCGACCTGGGCTCCTTCGAGTCCCTCTGGGAGTACCTGCACGCGCAGGGACAGCAGCACCACTTTGTTCAGAACAACCTGGTGATCGGTGCCACCCGGCACGTCGAGTTCCTCGGTCTGGACGACATCATTCTCGTCGAAACGCCCGACGCCATCCTGGTCATGGCCAAGAACAGCGCCCAGGATGTAAAGAAAATCTATGAACGTCTGGAAAAAGAAAAACCCGAACTAGTTCAATAACCCCCCCCGGCCCCCTCTCCTCGAAGGAGAGGGGGCCGGGGGGTGAGGTATTATGAAAGCAAACGACAAGATATACGTAGCTGGGCACCGGGGTATGGTGGGCTCGGCCCTCGTGCGGGCCTTGGAAAAGCGGGGCTTTACCAACCTCCTGACCCGCACATCCTCGGAACTGGACCTGCGGAATCAGCAGGCGGTAGCGGACTTCTTTGCCACCGAGCGGCCCGACTACGTGTTTCTGGCGGCCGCCAAGGTGGGGGGCATTCTGGCTAATAATACCTTTCGGGCCGAGTTTCTGTACGACAACCTGATGATCGAAAGCAATATCATTCATCAGGCATACCGGCACGACGTTACCAAATTGCAATTTCTGGGTTCGTCCTGCATCTACCCCAAGCTGGCTCCCCAGCCCCTCCGGGAGGAGTACCTGCTTACGGGAACACTGGAAGCGACCAACGAACCCTACGCCATTGCGAAGATTACCGGCATCAAGCTCTGCGAGGCCTACCGCGACCAGTACGACTGCAACTTCATCAGCGTTATGCCGACCAACCTGTACGGCTACGGCGACAACTACGACCTGCAGAATTCCCACGTGTTGCCTGCCCTGATCCGCAAGTTTCACGAGGCCAAAGTACAGGACAAACCGTTCGTAGAAGCCTGGGGCACGGGGAGTCCCAAGCGAGAATTCCTGTTTGCCGACGACCTGGCCGATGCCTGCCTTTACCTCATGGAACACTACAACGGCCGCGAGCTCGTCAACATCGGTACGGGTGAGGACCTCTCCATCCGGGAGCTCACGGAGCTGGTGGCCCAAACGGTTGGCTACGACGGCGAAATCCGCTGGGATACCTCCAAGCCCGACGGTACTCCCCGCAAGCTCATGGACGTTTCCAAGCTCCACGGTACCGGCTGGCGGCACACCATCGAGCTCCCCGAAGGCATCCGCCTGGCCTACGAAGACTTTTTACTAAACCAGGAAGTGTATGTAGCATAAATAACGCCCCACGTCCTTGTCATCCCGACGAACGGAGGGAACTGAGGGCCGAGACAAAGAAGAAGCATACTGCTAAAGATCCTTCGACAAGCTCAGGATGACAAAAAGAAGGCCAAGTCCTTGTCATCCCGACGAACGGAGGGAACTGGAGGCCGAGACAAAGAAGAAGCATACTGCTAAAGATCCTTCGACAAGCTCAGGATGACAAAAAGAAGACCGAGTCCCTGTCATCCCGAGGCATCGACCGGGCCGCCGGAGCGCCGCTACGAGGAACTGAAGGCCGAGAACCAACACACACACACTACATGAAAGACCACGCCTACTACGTGTACATCACCACCAATCCCGCGCGGACGGTGCTGTACACAGGCATGACGAATGATTTGGTTAGACGCCTGGCCGAGCATTACGACGCGCGTGGAAAAGCCGAGCACTTCGCTGGGAAGTACTTTTGCTATCAGCTGGTGTATTGGGAGTTTCACCCATACGTGAACCACGCCATCGAGCGGGAGAAGCAGATCAAGGGCTGGCGAAGGGAAAAGAAGGAGGCACTCATCCGGGACTTCAATCCCAAGTGGCGGTTTCTGAACGAGGAAATAAAAGGGTAGTGCTTTGACAAGTCTGCCATCCCTACGTAAGGACGAATACGCCGGGAACGGAAGACCGAATCTGTCATCCCGAGGCATCGACCGGGCTGCCGGAGCAGGGAACTGAAATGAAGCGTACTGCAAAAGATCCTTCGACAAGCTCAGGATGACAAAAAAGTCGGGATGACAAAACAAGCTTTTGTCATCCCGACGAACGGAGAAAACCGAAGGCCGAGTCCTTGTCATCCAGAGCTTGACGAGGGAACTGAAGGCCGAGACTAAGAAGAAGCATCCTGCTAAGGATCCCCGTAGCGACGGCCCGGTCCTACCTCAAGATGACAAAAGAGCAGCGATAACAAAAAGAAGAAACAAAACATAATAGTACTAAACCAATAAACACCATAAAGTACAGAAGTATTTGTGTAACCCTATTTTATGTCTCGAATAAAATCCTCATTTTTAACTAGACTTTACAGTACAATACAGATTATCAAAATATTATGGGAAACAAAGTTGCCTTAATTACCGGTATTACTGGCCAAGACGGAGCCTATTTAAGCGAACTATTACTAAGCAAAGGCTATACGGTACATGGTATTAAACGAAGAAGCTCTTTATTTAATACCGACCGCATCGACCACCTTTACGAAGACCCGCACGTCAAAAATCCCCGTTTTATTTTGCACTACGGCGACCTCACCGACTCCATGAACCTCACCCGGATCATTCAGGAGGTACAGCCCGATGAAATCTATAATCTCGCCGCCATGAGCCACGTGAAGGTGAGCTTCGACGAGCCTGAATACACCGCTAATGCCGACGGCATCGGAACGCTGCGTATCCTAGAGGCCGTGCGGCTACTGGGCTTGAGTCAAAAAACCCGCATCTACCAGGCATCTACCTCCGAGCTCTATGGGCTAGTGCAGGCGGTGCCGCAGTCCGAAGCCACCCCCTTTTACCCCCGCTCGCCCTACGCCGTAGCCAAGCTATATGCCTACTGGATTACCGTCAACTACCGCGAAGCCTACAATATGTACGCCTGTAATGGCATTCTTTTTAACCACGAGTCCCCGCTGCGGGGCGAAACCTTCGTAACGCGCAAAATTACCCGCGCCGCTGCCAAAATCGTGTTGGGGCTACAGGACTGCTTATACATGGGCAACATCGACGCCGAGCGCGATTGGGGGCACGCCAAAGATTATGTGGAAGCCATGTATCTAATTTTGCAGCAGGAAATTCCAGAAGACTTCGTCATTGCCACTGGCGTAACCACCCGCGTGCGAGAATTTATCCGCCAAACTTTTACTTGGTTAGGCGTAACGTTGACCTTCAGTGGCAGTGCCGAAGCCGAAACGGGCATCGTAGAAGCCATCAACAACGCCCGCTTCGCCGAATTAGGCTTAAATCCCGACAAGCTAACCGTAGGGACTACCATTTTACGCATTGACCCGCGATACTACCGCCCCACTGAGGTAGAACTCCTCATCGGCGACCCTACAAAATCTCTGACTAAACTCGGATGGAAACCAAAGTACACCCTTGAAGCCCTAATTGCCGATATGGCCGCCGCGGACCTTCGTCTATTTCAGAAGGATCAACTTCTGTTAGAAGAAGGATTTGGAATTATGAACTATTTTGAATAGAAAATAAAATCAGATATTAATCAATTACCTTATCCTCTGAAGTTATGAAAGTATTGGTAACTGGAAGTGCTGGATTTATTGGGTTTCACACCGTAAATGAATTAGTAGAACAAGGCTTTGAAGTAGTAGGTCTCGATAATATTAATGATTACTACTCCCCGCAGTTAAAGTATGCACGACTTCAGGAAGCAGGGATAGAGCAGGAATTCATCAAATGGTACAAGCCAGTGCAAAGTATAAAGAATCCGGCTTATAAATTCGTGCGAATGAATTTGGAAGACAAACAGCAACTGTTTAGTCTTTTCCACGAAGAGAAATTTGATTACGTAATAAATTTAGCGGCACAAGCAGGAGTTAGATACTCCATTGAGAATCCAGATGTATATGTACAATCAAATATCATAGGGTATCACTATATACTAGAAGCTTGCAGGAACTTTCCTCCAAAACATTTAGTTCACGCTTCCTCTTCATCAGTGTATGGTGCTAATGCGAAAATACCTTTTTCAGAAGAAGAC
The DNA here is from genome assembly GCF_014202275.1 of Rhabdobacter roseus. Classification (GTDB taxonomy): domain Bacteria; phylum Bacteroidota; class Bacteroidia; order Cytophagales; family Spirosomataceae; genus Rhabdobacter; species Rhabdobacter roseus. The sequence continues at coordinate 5,060 of NZ_JACHGF010000011.1, forward strand.
AAAGTAGACTCGCCTGTTAGTTTATATGCAGCTACAAAAAAAAGTAATGAATTAATGTCTCACACCTACAGCCATTTGTATAAAATCCCAATTACTTGTTTAAGATTCTTCACAGTATATGGACCCTGGGGTAGACCTGATATGGCTCCAATGCTTTTTGCAAAAGCTATAATAAATAATAAGCCTATTAAAATATTCAATAATGGGGATATGGAACGAGATTTCACATATGTAGGGGATATAGTAAACGGCTTAATAAAAACAGTTTTATCAGAAATCAACAACTCAGGCTTATATAGAGTTGTTAATATTGGCAATGGATCTCCTATAAACTTACTGGATTTTATACATAAATTAGAAAAATGCATAGGCCAGGAATCAATTAAAACTTATATGCCTATGCAACCAGGAGATGTGCCTAAAACATGGGCGAGTCAAGAAAAATTAATGAGGATAACAGATTATAAACCAAATGTGTCATTAGAAAAAGGGATTGAAAACTTTGTAAGCTGGTTCAAATACTACTTCCAAAAGGAGGCAGTGATATAAAGTACGTATGAAAATAGCAAAAAATTATGTTAAATATCGACATAAAGAAGATATTTAAAAGTCAAATTTTACAGAAAACATTGAAATTATCAATAATTTCAATGTTTTCTAATTTTTTTGGGTTTTTAATACCTCTATATATAGCTTATGAATATAAGATCTCAGAAGAAACTGACAATTTCTTTCTAAGTTATAGTATAATACTATTTATTGGAACAATATTTTCAGGTGCAGTTAGATCAGCCTCAATTCCATTTTTAAAAGAGCAAATTAGTAATAAAAGTAATTTCAGCCAATTGGTCTATTCGCTTACATACTATATAATTAAATATGTAAGCTTACTTTGTGTACTTATTTTGGTAATACTATATGTATTTATTCAAATATATTCAAACACTCTTTATTGGTATTTATTTTTGAGCGTGCCAATAATTCTTTTTAGTGTAGTAAATTCATTCTTTTATGGCGTTTTAAACTCAATTGATCAATATAATGTAGCCGAGTTATCTCCATTATCAAGAGCAATTATAATTTTCTTTACAATATTTGTATTCAGCAAAGAACTAGGAATGATAGCCGTTATAATAGGTTATAATTTAGGGGAAATGGCAAAATTTTTACATCTATTATTCATAATTAAAGTGCGAAATAGAATAAATTCCAATTATAAGCTGATAGAGCTCTCAAAGCTGAAGACATTAATTAAGCAAGGGTTATACCAAATATTATCCTCTACAATAGCAGGTGCAACTCCATTAATTGATCGTATTGTTGCTTCATTTTTGATCATTGGCTCTATCTCTATGCTTGACTATGGTGATAAAGTGTTTATGGTATTTCATGCTGTACTAAATTCTTTTTTGGTATTAATACTATCCAAATGGTCAAAAGATGTAATTGAAAGGCAATTTAGTATTACAAAACTGAATAAAGCAATGCTATATATATTCATTATAGGAAATGCATTATTTGGAGCAGTTATTGTTTTTGGATATGATATTATAAACCTATTATATCCTAAGATAGGGGAAAATAGTAAAGAAACAATTACGATAATATTGATTGCAAATACAGCGGGGTTCATTTTTAATTCAGTCACTCAAGTTATCAATAGAGCGAGTATAGCTATAAAATCCACAAAAATCATGTTGAAGTCTTCTTTAATTAAAGGTATTATAAATATAATTCTTGATATAATCTTCATACAGATTTGGGGTGTGATTGGAATAGCCTTTGCGACTATAGGAGTTCATTTTACCGGGCTTATAGTAAATTATTATTTATTTAAGAGAGAATACAAGCTTAAATATAATATTGAAAAATATTAGGTTGAATATATAATTAATTTGCTAATGAGAATAGGCTTATTTTTACAAGATTTAAAAAGTGGCGGAGCTGAAAAAATAATGGTAGGTTTCGCAAACTACTTAGTGGAAAATTCCAACGATGAGGTTTATTTAATATTAGTAAGAGAGGAAGGACCTTATATCAAATTGGTTTCTCAAAAGGTAAATATAATATATTTAAACAAATCAAAAACTTTATACTCCTTCCTTTCTCTATATCAAGCTATAAAAAAATTAAAGATAGATTATCTATATTCAACTCTTGTCAATGCAAATATTTTAGCTTTAATTGTAGGAAAAACTAGTGGTACAAAGGTAATAATTCGTGAAGCTAATAATTTTAAAGAATTAATAAAGAATGAGAAAAGATTTCTTATTAAAATAGCTTATTTATTAACAAATTATCTTTATAAATTCGCATATAAAGGAATTGCAATTTCAGAATCAGTTAAAAAAGATTTACTAACTTATACTAATATCAATAAGTTATCAATACATGTAATATATAATCCAATTATTACCATTGATACTTTAAAAGTAAATTTAGATAATTCTATTTTTCATATTGGATTAGTATCAAGGCTAACTACACAGAAAAATATTGAAACTATATGTAAAATATTGAACCAAATTTTAGTTAAAAACTATAAAATCTGCTTTCATTTTTTTGGTGAAGGTGATACCTCTTCGATAGATAATATTAGGAGAAAATATAATGCTTCGGATAAGATAGTTATGCATGGATTTAACTTATCTTATTACTCTTATATTAAAAAGATGGATCTATTTATTCATATTCCTTTATGGGAAGGGCTAGGAAATAGTGTATTAGAAGTATACAATTCCGGTTTGCCAATGATACTCAGTGATGTTAATTCAGGGTTTTCGGAGTTGATAAAGAAAGACAGCCCAAATATTCACTATGTGCAACCGCTAGATGATTCAGAAATATTGAATATTATTGAATTATACTACAAAGGTGAAAATAGAAAGGTAGAAAATAGAAAAAAAATCAATTTATCAGAAAAAAACACATATGCAAGATATAGATCACTTGCCTATTAATACGGTTTTAGATAAGCCTAGAAATAGTTCTAAAATCATTACCTTTGTTAATATAGCAATAGTAGTTATCTTTCTATTATTAATAAGTAATGCTTTAATATTTCCGTTAATATTTAGTTATAATATAGCAGCAATTGACAATTCACCTCTTGTTAAGATTATAAAATATTTGCCTTTTTTATTATTCATTTTTTTTAACCCATATATACTATTTAAAATAAGAATAAAATCACATATTGATAAAGTTATCATACTGATATTTCTTTTTTATCTAATTTCGTCAACATGGTCTCCTGCTCCTTTAAGCACTTTGATAAATAGCTTTCAATTTGGTATATTCATCTTATTCTGTTATTACCTGACTAGAATACGCCACTTTGAATTATTAAGGTCTATTAGGTTTTATTTAATTATTATTGTTATTTTTTCTTATGTATTCTACTATTTATTGCCTGAGTTTGGAAGGATGCACGGTTTTCATGAAGGATTAGCAAGAGGAGTTTTTATGCAAAAAAATAATTTAGGATCAGTACTTGTAGCTTTACTACCTACTACCTTAACAAATTATAAAAAACAAAGAAGCTACCTTCTAACTTCTTTGGCATTGGGTCTTATATATATTTCAGGTTCTACTACTTCAACACTTGTAGCAATTCTATTAATTGCTTCAAGCTTAATAATTGGTAAATTTAATAATAAGAGTATTATAATCTTTCTACTGCTTTTATTTTTAGGGCTTGCATATATATATCTTGTATACTTTTCTCAAATTTTACTATATTTTGGAAAGTCACAAGATCTGACTGGCAGGATTACATTATGGGAAAACATCAGTGAAGCAATTTCAAAAAAACCAATCCTTGGATATGGTTACTGGGGATTCTGGAATAGCTCTATTAAAATGAATACCTTTGCGGAGATGGAATGGGTAACTGGCAAATCACATAATGCATTTTTAGATGTGCTATTATCAGGTGGTATATCGTTATTAATTATATTCATTTTGTTAATCCTAATTTCATTTAAAAATATTTTATCAATAACTCAGCTAGATAAAAGGAATTTTAGCATATTAACTTTTTTAGCTGTTTTAGCATTATCTTTTACTGAGATTGGGCTTTTAGAACACAATAGTATTTTTTTCTTCATGCTGTACTTGATAAATAAAATTGACTAATATTAATATGAAAATTTTAATTATAGGGCAGCTCCCCCCGCCTTACACGGGTCAAAGCTTACAAATTGAAAAAATATTAAATATTTTAAAAAAGAATTCTTTTAACTTTAAGTTTATACAGCTTGACTTTAGTGAAAAAACAAGCGAGATTGGTCGTTTTGATATTTCGAAGGTTCTCAAGTTAGTTCTTATATTTTGCAAAATCTGCTATAATTTACTTTTATATAGGCCTGATTATATATATTATCCGCCAGCAGGCCCAAATTTCATTCCAATGATTAGGGATTTTATTTTGCTTTTCCCTATTAGATTATTTAAATTTAAAATAATTTTTAGATTTCATGCCGGTGGCATACATAAATTATATAGTAGTCTGAATCCAATTTTAAAATACTTCTATAAATTCTCTTATTATCATGCAGATTATTCTCTTTGTATGAGTGAAGCAGGTAAAATTGATCCTATATTTTTGAAGTCAAAAGAGATTATAATTATTACTAACGGGGTTAAAGATAATTTTCAGCATATCGAGAACATTAAAATAGATTTTAACGTACTATTTGTCGGTATATGTAGTGAGGATAAAGGGATTTTAGATTTTGTCGAAGTTATAAAAGCTGCCAACAGGATTAATTCTAAAATAAAAGGCGTTATTATAGGTGATATTATTGATCAAAATATTAATAGGATAATTCACGATGGTATCAATGAGGGTTTTATAAAATATGAAGGTGTGAAAGTGGGAGAGGAAAAAAGAAAAGTATTTCAAAGAGCCAACGTATTGCTATTTCCTACTTTTTATAAATCTGAAAATTTTCCAACTGTTGTGCTTGAGGCCTTTTCATACGCTCTTCCAGTTGTATCAACTAAATGGAGAGGGGTTGTTGATCAAGTGAATGATAGTAATGGATATATACATGATGTTCACGATATAACTGGTATGACAAAATCAATTTTAACTCTTGAGAATAATAAAGATTTATATGAAATTATGTCAAGGAATGCTAGATTAGATTATTTAAATAAATATACTCTTCAAGCTTATGAAAAAAATTTCTACGACTTTTTTCGTAAGCTTGAAAAAAATATTTTAATTGTATAAATAGTAAACTTAGCATTCATTGATATGAAAAGGTTGTCATTTTTAAATATATATATTAAGCTAGTTAAGTCAACTCTCCTATTTTTAAAAAAATATAATACTTATGCTAGGTTTTGTGGCGTCCAGATAGGTAATAATTGCCGTATATATATAAAAGATTTTGGAACAGAACCCTTCTTAATTACTATTGGCAATAAGGTAACTATTGCCTCGGGCGTTCGATTGATAACACATGACGGTAGCACTTGGCTATTCAACGATGTTAAAGGTAGAAGGTACCACTATAGAAGAATTTCTATTGGAGACAATGTATTTATTGGTATGAACTCTATTATATTACCTGGTGTTAAAATCGAGAATAATGTTATTGTTGGCGCCGGCTCTGTAGTGACAAAATCTATTCCTTCAGGTTTTGTTGTAGGCGGTAATCCAGCTAAAATTATTATGAAATACCAAGATTATGAAGACAAAGTTATTTTAAATTATCCTTCAGAAGATTCTATGTTAAGTGTTAATTATAAGGAACGTGTTTTAAACTCCATGGATAATTCATTTAAGTCATTTATTACCATTTAATTAGTTTAATAGTCCTATTGCTATTTAATTCTATATATTTAAATTACCATATGCCTAATCAATGAAAAAATTATTTAGTTTTTTTCCAATGACTGTCGGTACTTACGATTCCTTTGTAAGTAAGGTTGTTGATCTAGGTATGAAAAAACGTTCTTCTTATGTTTGTGTGGCCAATGTCCATATGATGGGTGAAGCTAAAAAAGATCCCTCATATGCAAAAATCATAAATGAGGCTGATTTGGTCACACCTGACGGAATGCCTTTAGTTCTAGCTATGCGTTGGTTATATAATGTACCTCAAGAACGAGTAGCTGGTTGTGATCTCTTCCCTTCTCTTTTGAATGAAGCAGCCAAAAAAAATCTTAATGTTTTCTTTTTGGGGTCTACGCAAGATGTGCTCAATAAACTCGAGGATAAGTGTATTAGGAATATACCTAAGTTAAAAATAGCTGGCAAATACTCCCCACCTTTCCGGCAAGCTACAGAGGACGAGCAAAAAGCTTTAATTAAAATTATTAATGACTCTAATTCACATATTATTTTTGTTGCTCTTGGGTGTCCTAAGCAAGAAAAGTGGATGGCTTCAATGAAAGGGAAAATTCAGGGAGTAATGATAGGAGTTGGCAATGCCTTTCCAGTTTATGCAGGAATTGAAAAACTAGCCCCCCAATGGATGAGAAGGCTGAGCCTGGAATGGGTCTATCGCTTTGCACAAGACCCTCAACGATTATGGAAGCGTTATATAGTAAATAATAGTATGTTCATTTGGTGGTTTAGTATAGAATGGTTTCGCTTACGTTTAACATTTAAGAAAATAAAGTATTCCTAAATTTATATTGGCGCACTTATAATATAAAAGGTCAAGCATATGCATAATTTAAGGGGTACAAATTAACGCTAAGACCATTTCTTTTTTATCACTGGTTTGTTCTTTATTGATGTGTGAATAAGTTCGTAAATTACCTTTTAGATCTCTCCTACCTTAGGGCAAAGAAATGAGTTTCGCAGCATACAAGGCTTTACATACTAATTCACGGATCAATAACAAAAAATAACTCTTTGTACCTAGCTTTACTGATTAAATTAATATTTAGCTTTGGGCAACTAGTTCAGGTTTGACTGATAGGAGTAAAAAACTTTCTGAATCTAATTATTGTCTTTTACTAAAACCTCATAGTGAGTAGCTCCTGTGACCAAAGGCCTGCGCCAGCAATAATACCTATCTATACTTTAAAAAAACTTCATTCAAGACCTATATTGGATTGAGACGGTCTATAGGGATATTGAGCGTAGGCGAGAATTAGCCCATAATTGAGTCGAATGGAGCTCTCTAATATCAAGACGCAAAAGTAAATTGTTACACAGCTAAATGAGCTTAGAAATCAGTCATATATTCAAGTGCTTTGATGGATCGCTCATAGTGACTCGAGGATAGAGACCGTTAGGGTGTATCTTTACATCTGTGATGCTCAAATGAGGGCAGCCAAATCTGATTGGAAATCCGTGTACACCAAGGCTTTAACTTCTTCGAGGGCCCTCTGCCCAGCTAAGCTGTGAATATGTCCAAGCTAAGTTAACCAGTATTGTACCCCTCTACTCAACCTGCCTTTAGACGAAATCATGTACTTTAAACTAAACTTTTATAACTCTTTATAGACTTTTTAAAAAAATCGTTACTTACCACTTAAAAAAAAACTTCCTAGTATTGCCTTTTAAAAACTTTATATTATACTTGTAACTCCAAATAGCCTAAAGTGTCTTTAAACACTTTTCCATTATCTACACACGCTTTTCTTAAAGCCATTGAGTACCTATCACCCCTGCTTATTGCGTAGGTGGTCTTCTGTTTCAACACACACTTCTGATAGTACTACGCTTGCCCGTAAGTATACGCTTGGCTAATTGCATCCCTTTGTGCTTTTCTCAGCTTATGCTTACGGATAACCCCTCCAGCATGATAGATATTTCGGCTTTCATTTTCATGAAAAAGTACAATCTTTCATGAAAATAATTTTGATTTTGTAACCGATAATCAAAAAACAGTGATTAGTTATTGTTCATAGCGATTTTAGCTGTATACTTGTCGCCAGAGAGCCATTCGAACGAGAAACACTTGGCCACTCTTCGGATAGATAGTAGTTATTAACCATAAAGATGAGCTAACATCGAATCTTGAAATATTCTCTTTAAAGCCCTATACACATACTTGTCTTTACTCGGCCAGAAGGCTTGTATTTTTTTTGCCGTATATTAATTAATACATCACAACATCCCAAACCGAAGAAACGTATGAAGGGCTTATACCAACTTCGCCTGGCCCAGTTCTACCAATGGGTAGATGTGCTTCTCCTGAACGGCACTTTCATGAGCATGTACCTACTCAGGTTCATGCATAGCCTTCCTCATAACAGGGACCAGTACCTGATTATGATGCTGGCCGGTAATTTGCTTTGGCTCTTTATTGGTTCGGTATTAGGCACCTATCGAATCAAGCGACTGGACTACACCCTCATGAACCAAGTGGAGGCCTTTACGAAAGCGGCTTTGGTCCACGCCGGCACGCTGATGATGCTCCTGTACCTGGTGCAGTGGGGGGAGGATATCTCCAGGCTCTTTCTGCTGTCGGTATATCTGGGCTTCATGGCTACGTCATTAACCGTTCGGATCGCCTCGCTCTTTGTAATTCAGCAGTACCGTCGAGTCGGCTTTAACGCTTACCACTACGTAGTAGTGGGAGACGAAATGATGACCGAGCAACTGCGCCTGGTGTACGATCAACAGCCTGAATTGGGTTATCGTTGCTTAGGCACCTTTGAGATACGGCCGGAGCATTCGATACAGACGGAAGTAGATCGATTGGATGCATATCTACAACGGGAACAACCGGATTTTTTGTACTGCTGCCTTAATAATCTCAGCCCGCAACAGACCCAGGAGGTAATCCGACTGGCAGAGCGAAACAAGACGCAGATCCGACTGGTACCTGACTTCCGGGGCTTCCTGACGCACCAGGCCCGGATTGAGTACCATGGTGTATTCCCGCTCATTGAGGTATCGACTAAACCTTTCTCTAACGTGCAAGAAGAAAGCTTAAAACGGGTCTTTGACCTAACTTTCTCGGCGGTAGTAATGATCTTGGGTCTACCGATCTTCCTCCTGGTCATGCTAGCGGTAAAACTATCTTCACCGGGGCCTATCTTCTTTACTCAAGAACGCTCCGGTCGCTGGGGTAAAATCTTTAAGATTTATAAGTTCCGGACCATGTATGCCAACGCCGATAGCTTTGGGCTTCAGCATTCACAGGGAGATAAAGATCCGCGTATCACTCCGATCGGCTTGTTTCTAAGGCGCAGCCGCCTGGATGAATTGCCTCAGTTTTTTAATGTACTAAAAGGGGATATGTCGGTGGTAGGCCCTCGTCCGCTTCCTTACTATGATGTAGAAATGCTCATGAAGGAGGTACCTCACGATTTCCGTAGGCTGCTGACGGTTAAGCCAGGCATCACATCTATAGGACAGATCGAAGTAGGCTATGCCTCAAATCTGGCAGAAAATGTGAAACGTCTGCGCTGCGATATGCAATACCTAACTCAATATAGTCTTCGCCAGGATATAAGACTGATTCTGCTGACAGTACAGGTGATGATTTTGGGCCGAGGGAAGTAGTACGTGTCAGAGGCCATGGGTTTGAGAGCGTAGAGGGAAGACAGCTAAGAATTCTCGCTCCGGCCGACCTGGCGTAGTGACTGGTTCTACCTCAGGTTAACAAAAAAGGCATATGACAAATAACAATAGATAAGGCTTCGGCCGGGTATGTGTAAGTAAGTAATGTAAAATAAATTAAACCGAGTATTCAACTTTTCACCGAATCGCAATGAAAAAACGTACTATTTCACTCCTGGGCTACATACTGGCGTTGACGCTGGTGATGTATAACTGTAAGAAAAAAGAGGAGCCATTCCCCATCGCCCCTCCCCAAGAACTTATCAATGAGATGAACGCCATCTCGCTAGCCACTGTGACGCCTACGCAGCCCGCGGCCGTCACCACGACCCCGGCTACCTTCACGGCCTCGGCCAAAACAACCGAGCTAGCGGGGGCACTGGGTGGCATCGCAGCTTCGGGTACGGTACCCGCCAGCGTGCAGGCCTCGGCCGGCGAAGTAACGGCGGCCCTTTCTACGGCCGAAGTGAACAGCCTGGCGGCGGTAACACCGGCTACGATCTCGGCGGTAGCGGCGGGCGGGGCAGTCCCCGCTGAGCTGAAGGCAGTTTTGGACAAAGCGGCCGCCAACCCGGCGCTACAAGCCTACATGCCTGCCTTTACCCTACCGACCGTAAACGGAACCGCCGTAAACGGTGGCCGTGATGGCGTGAGCGAGGGCGTAGAGAAAACGGAGGGCCTGGAGGTGGAGGATGCCTGTATCGATGCCGCCAATGCCGCTTTTAACTCTAAAAAAACGCAGTTAGACACCCAGCGGGATCAGCAGCGGGCCACGGTTAATACCGCCTATACTAACGCAACCCAACCCTTAGCGGCAGAACAAACGGCCTGTACGGCGGGCGTGCCGGCCACTTACAACGCCTACCGCCAAAGCGGCCAAGCTCAGGCTACCCAGGCGCTGGCAGACATCGAAGCGGCCCAAACAACACTGGGGCCTTTATATCCCGTTCTGAAAGCGTTGGTAAACTTGCAATTGCTTGGCTACCTACAATCCGTGAATACCCTGCAGTCGGCCGCGGTAAATGCTTGTACCGCTACCACCACCGCCAAGACGGCCGCGGCGCAGGCCGCCCGGGACGCGGATTTGGCTACCATTACGGCTAATTACAATACGGCGCTGGCGGCTGCCGAGGCTAAAAGAACGGAACTAGTGGCCAGCTGCCACAACCAGGGCGGCGGAAACTAAGAAATAAGGTAGGTCACGGGGCATTAGATTCGTATAAAGAGAGCCCAGTCAATCGGCTTAATAATGGACAGATTCTTCGTGACCCACTAAAAAAATGCAGGCTTATAAACCTGAGGTACGGTGGCTTTCTCGATAGAGAGTAGCTCCGGCAAAACGGCAGTACTACCCAAAAGCTGCGTTTGAACAACCGGGTGGGAGCTCGCTCTCGCCACTGGACAAGCTTACCTAATGGATTAGATAAAGTAGTACTATGGTGGACGTAATGTGCAATAGAAGAGGCGGGTTGATTCTGCCTTTTCTATTGTTGTTTTTTAGTATAGGAGCTTATGCCCAAATGAATATTTCGGGTAAGCCCGGATTAATATATATTCCGTCAGCCTGGGCAGCGGAAGAAAGCTCCTTTAGCTTTGGCTATAAATACAATCCTGTCCATTATGCATTTCGGCAAAACAGAAGGCGATCTGAAAGTATTTATCACGTCAATCTGGCTTTTCTCCCCCGTTTAGAAATCAATCTAAATCTTTTGAGGATGAATGGCGATTTGAGAGTCCAGGATCGTGGTATTGGTGATCGTCAATTGGATATCAAGTATCTACTGTTGAAAGAAACTTCCTATCGTCCTGCTTTATCCATCATATTATCCGCCCCGTTTGGAATTGATAATTCCTTTTCGAGCAATGCCATCGTAGCGAGTAAAACCATACCGCTGCTGCCTTCTTTCTATGCCGATGTAACGGTAGGCTACGGTAGTCCCTACTACATTCTGCGGGAGGAGTCGGAAAAAACGAATTTCGATATTTTTTCTAACTTGCAACTGCGGAAGAAAAAAGAACTTCGATATCGCTACTTATCGGGCCCACTGGCGGGATTGAACGTGCGTTACGGCAAAAAAGGGGGCCTTCTGGTAGAGTGGGACTCGCAGCATTTAAACCTGGGGGCGTATGCTATGCTCTGGAAACGGTGGACCATGCAGGCGGCACTTCTCAACGGAGATCAGGTTACTTTTGGTACTTCTTATATCATCGATCTTACTCCTTTACCCAAGCGGCTACGCACATCGGATGAAACGAAGTAAACTGCTCACGGTGGTGGTTCTGGGCCTGCTTCTGAGGCCCGCCCTAGCGCAGCCTGGCCTCAGCGAGACGGCCCGACAGCGCGTGCGACAGAACTTCGAAAATGTAGCATTGGATACTTTAAATCATACCGTTTATTACGAGCAGCGTCTTTACCGAAATCCTTTTATAGGACTAGCCGAAATGCGGCAGGTGTTAGATGACCGCCGCATTAAGGCGTTTGTTCCTATGATTCAGGGCGTACCGGTGGGGCGATACATGCTGAATTCTTCGCTCGACATGGAGCCGCTATCTGAGGATGAGCGGAAAAGCTACTACCAACAGTCCCCCTTTCGCTGGCAGAACTACAAATTCGATTTCTGGATACAGCCCGTTTTCGCGGCTATTTTTGGAAACCGGGAGCGACCCGTTCAGAGCAATACCAGTGTATTGCTACAAACTCAATTGTACCTCTTTCGGGGGCTGGTCTTCAACGGGGGTATTTTGTTTCCCATCACGAACCATCTGGACGGACGTCCGCAGATTATTCGCCCTGCGCCCTTGTTTCTCAACTACTTCCGAGCCATAGGCCAAAGCCAGTTCTTAAGCGCTACGGCGGGTACTTTCTACAATGACCGATACGGGATTAACCTTCAGTACCGTCACATGGACTTAAGCAGTCCGTGGTCGTTTGGTCTGGAAGCGGGTTTAACGGGATTTTACTATTATCCGCGGGGAGGAATCTATTATACTAATCTTAACGAACTTTTGCTCCAGGCCGATGTGGCCTACCGCCTACCCGTTCCCGATCTTACTCTGAAGCTCTCGGGTGGACAGTACCTGCACAACGATCGTGGGGTACGCTTTGACTTTATCCGGCAATTTACCAACGTTGAGGTAGGCTTGTACGCCATGAAGACCCGCAACGGAGCTACGGCTGGTTTTAACTTTGCGATCCCCATCCCACCGGGAAAAATTCTTCAGGGCGAACGCGCCCGACTACGTACCGGTGAAGAATTTCGCTGGGAGTATACCTACAGCCGTGGGTTTAGCATCGGCGAGCGCTACCGCGTGGGCTACCAACTGGACCAGCGCCTGCGGCAGTACCACCAAAACTACCTCAACCGCCAGTACCTGCAGCTGCGGTAAACCTCCTTCCAGGTACTTGGGGTTTTACATTCTTCCGCGGTATATCCTGGCTCGCGCCTGCTCTTCTTTCGGGGCGGTCACACGCTTGTACTTTTTGTATAAAATCTTGACTGTCAGTTTTTTTTGTAAAAAAACAAATAGGTTATGGTACCTTAGAAAGAAGTTCGGAAGCTGGGTTTTGTAACTTCGGGAAGATGTGTAACTTTCGTTTGTAAAAACCCACTATACTAGAATACCCCTATCTCCTCCGCCTTATGAAAAAGTCGAACATCTTTGCCTACGTAGAGCTATCGAAGCTGGCCAAGCGCCTGCAAGAACCGGCTACTACCCTGAAGGAAGAACTCAAGGCCCAGTCGGCCTACTTCAATATTATTCCCGCCAAGTACTTCTCGGAGACGCTGGTGGGAGACTGGGAGGCTATTCTTCAACGGGTACACCTCCAACCCGAATACAGTACGGCGGGTCGTGAAGCGACCTCGGCCAAAGTACCTTCCCGCCCCGCGGGGCGGCCTACCGCGGTAAGCCGCCTTCCTATGAATGCAGCGGCCTTGGCCATTGAGCAGATGTCGGAGGCGGAATGCAGCAAGCTGGCCAAGCAGATTTTAGCGTTGTTTCAGAAGCTGGAGAAGGAGTTTGTGTGACCTCACCCCCTAAATCCCCCTCTCCTTGCTGGAGAGGGGGACTTTTTGTTGATGGGGGTACCTTACTCTCACGCGCGGGAGGCGCTCCTCCCGCGGACCTCACCCCTAAATCCCCTCTCCTTGCCGGGAGAGGGGACTTTTTTTAGTAGAGTATCTTATTCCCTCTACCCCCGGGTTGGTTCGGGACGCGTAGTCCGGGACGCGTAGTCCGGGACACGTAGTCCAGCGCAGGGAGGGTTAGGGAAGGACAAAAGCTACTTGCCCTGCAAAAGCTCGGCGGCTTCTTTGGCGAAGTAGGTCAGGATGACTTTGGCTCCGGCGCGGCGGATGCTCAGGAGTACTTCGAGCATGGCGCGAGGGCCGTCGAGCCAGCCGTTTTGGGCGGCGGCTTTCAGCATCGCGTACTCGCCCGAGACGTTGTAGGCGGCGATGGGCAGATCGAAGTTTTCGTGGAGCGTGCGGATGACGTCGAGGTAGGACAGCGCGGGCTTCACCATGAGGAAGTCGGCCCCTTCGTCGAAATCGAGCTGGGCTTCTACCAGGGCCTCGCGGACGTTGGCGGGGTTCATCTGGTAGGTTTTCTTGTCGCCAAAGCGTGGGGCGGATTCGAGGGCGTCGCGGAAGGGCCCGTAAAAGGCACTGGCGTACTTGGCCGAATACGACATGATGCTCACCCGGCTGAAGCCTGCGTCGTCGAGTAGGTCACGAAGGTACCCTACCCGGCCGTCCATCATGTCGCTGGGGCCCAGGATGTCCGCTCCGGCCCGCGCCTGGGCCAGGGCCATGCGGCCCAGGATTTCCAGCGTGGCGTCGTTGAGGATCTCTCCGTTTTCGACCAGGCCGTCGTGCCCGTCGCTGCTGTAGGGGTCCATGGCGATGTCGGTCATGAGGGCCAGGTCCGGAAAGCGCTCCTTGATGGTACTGAGCGCGCGCAGGTACAAAGTACCCTCCCGGTGGCTTTCGGTGGCGTGCTTGTCTTTTTTGTCTTCGGGGTAGTTGGGAAACAAACAGATGGACTGGATGCCCAGGTCCGTCACTTCCTGGAGCTCTTCCAGCAGGGTATCCAGCGAAAAGCGGTAGATGCCCGGCATGGACTTGATCTCGACCTTCAGGCCGGAACCTTCCTGCACGAACATGGGAAAAATAAGGTCCGATACGGAAAGGGTGGTCTCCTGGACCAGACCGCGGATGGCGGCACTTTTGCGGTTGCGCCGGGGGCGCCGGGATATATACGTCATGGATTGATTCACATTAAGGTATAGCCCTTCGTGCGCCGATCCGATCCGTGGGAGCGGTCAGCCCACGGTGAGGCTTCTACAAAGGTCGATAAGGGGTCGTTTGAATGCAAATGGATTCTTGAGAAACTCGTCCCTAGGCAGCAAGTACCTCGCGAGGGGCCTCTACTTAACCCGCAAGGTACTTTGCGAGGGTACCCAGTGGAGGCCCCCGCAACGGTCGCAGAGGGGCTGGGCCTTGGGAGCCGGGAAGTGCACGGTGTGCCCACAGTGGCAGCAGCTGAAGGTACCTGCCGCGTCAATATGCTTGAGCGCGCTTTCAAGTACCTCGGGCCAGGTGGGCAAGCCGGGCGTCACGGCCTCGTCGGGCTGGAAGAAAAGGCTGAACTGCCCGCTGGCTTCCAGGTACACGCGCCGCACCTGACCCAGGTGCTCGACGTTTTGCAGCCGCAGCTGCGCGAACAGATCCTCCCGGTCCATTCCCCGGCTTTCCAGCTCGTGGGCGTAGAAGCCTTTCTCGTCGAGAATACAGACCGGCTCGCCCTGGAGCCAATTCTCTAGCTTCGGATTTTTATCGCCCAGGTAGGAGATGAATTTATACATGGCCAAAATCACGAGGAAGACCGTCAGGGCCGGCAAGAGCGCCACGTCGTCGTAGAACATGGGGTCCCCGGCGGCCGAGCCCAGCCCAACGATGATGATGAGGTCGAAGATACTCAGCTGGCGAATTTCGCGGCGGCCGCTGAGTCGAAAAAAGGCCAGCAGCACCAGGTACATGATAAACGTCCGGAAGCCTACCTCCAGCAGAAAGGCCCAGGAGGTACCATCGCCCAGGATGAGCCGCTGCCACTCAAAAGGTTTTATTTCATTCATTTGGGGTGACCCCGCGGGGGCCTGATCAGGATTGCTTTTATAAACGATAAACGGTTGGTCTGGAAGGGATCACCAGGCAGGCCCGTTAGGGGTACTTGCCCTTCTATCCTTTTAACAAAATTCCGTTCCCGACCCTCAGCCCGACAAAAATCAAGTACCTTTGTGCTCCTGAATACGAAGTACCCTGTATGAAAATTGACCACGATACCCTACACAAACTGGCGCACCTGGCGCGGCTGGACGTAAAGCCTGGCGAAGAAGAAGCGCTGCTGGCCAGCCTGGACAACGTACTGACCTGGATGGAGCAGCTCAACGAGCTGGACACGGAAGGTGTAGAACCCCTCACGCACGTGACCGGCGAAGTAAACAACTGGCGCGAGGACGCCGCCGAAAACCGCCTTTCGCGCCATGAAGCCCTGGCCAACGCCCCCAGCCAGGACGGCACCTACCTGAAAGTACCTAAGGTGATTGAATAAAGTACCTGCTTCGCGAAGAAGCCGCCGAGCTATTACAGCATAAGTAGCCTTACTGGTAAATAAATCCCCCTCTCCAGCAAGGAGAGGGTACGGGGTGAGGTTTAGCAGCAGGACTAATCCCCTCCCCCGCCGGGGAGGGCTAGGGTGAGGCATAATCAAACGCATCCGCATCCAGCAAAGCCGGGAAATCTTTTCGAAAAGCCTCCAGCGCCTCCTTGGAGAAATGCACCACCCGGGCGGCCTCGGCTTCGCCCAGATCGGTGATAACCTCGCCCAGGAAATCCACGGCCAGCGAGCCGCCTGCGTAGGGCCAATCGTTGCCATCGGTACCCGTCCGGTTCACGCCCACGACGTAGCTCTGATTCTCGATGGCGCGGGCCCGCAGGAGCGTGTTCCAGGCGTAGGCGCGGGGAGCGGGCCAGTTGGCCACGTAGAGCAGCAGGTCGTAGGTACTTTCAGGGTCGTTGCGGCTCCAGACCGGAAACCGCAGGTCGTAGCAGATCAGCGGGCAGAGGCGCCAGCCCTTCCATTCCAGCAGCAAGCGCCGGGTACCCGGCGTGTAGGTCTGGTGCTCCTGCCCCATCCGGAACAAATGCCGCTTGTCGTAGGTACGGCAGGTACCGTCGGGGTAGACGGCCAGCAGGCGGTTGTAAAAGTACCCTTCTTCCTGAATGATCACACTGCCCAGTACCAGGGCCTGGGTCTGGGCGGCGATCTGCCGCAGCCAGCGGGTGGTGGTGAGGTTCATGGGCTCGGCCAGGGCCGCGGCGTTCATGCTAAAGCCCGTGGTAAAAAGCTCCGGCAGCACGATCACATCGGCGGGCTCGGGTAGTTCGGCGATTTTTTCTTCCAGCGCCGCCCGGTTTGCCGTTGGGCTTTCCCAGTACAGGTCGGCCTGTACCAGCGCTACGGCCAGGGAAGGAGTTTTCATGGACGTGTTTTTATTATCCGTGATCAACCAGCAAGCTTGAGGTACTTCCGAAATTGAAACCTCATCCCAGCCCTTCCGTGCGACGGTCCGATCCTAGCAGGAGAAGGGTGTTTGACTAGTAGTTGGTTACCTCCGACTCGGGAAACGCATGCGGTAGCTGACATCCACCTGTCCTTTGGCAATATCGCTGAGCTTCTTCTTGAGGAGCTGGCGCTTGAGGGTAGGTAGGTAGTCGGTGAAGAGCTTACCCTGCAGGTGGTCGTACTCGTGCTGGATGATCCGCGCGGCCATGCCTTCGTACGCTTCCTCGATCTCGTTCCAGTCCAGGTCGCGGTACCTGATCCGCAGGCGCTCGGGCCGGTACACATCGCCCCGGATGCCGGGGATACTCAAGCAGCCCTCTTCAAAAGGCCATTCGTCGCCCTCCTCGTGCAGGATCTGCGGGTTGATGAATACTTTCTTGAAATCCACCACCGTGGGGTCGATGTCTTCTTCCTCCTCACCTTCGTTGAGCGGCGTGCCGTCTACCACAAAAATCCGGACGTTCAGGCCGACCTGCGGGGCAGCCAGCCCCACCCCTGAGGCCGAGTACATGGTTTCAAACATATCGTCGGCGAGTTTTTTGAGGTCCATTTCGTCCTTCTCGAGGGGGCGGGTTACTTTCCGCAAAACCGGATCTCCGTAAGCTACTATGGGATAAATCATCTATCTGCTCTCTATTATTTTATCAGTTAATACAATGCTTCGCTATTTTCGGCTCTCCATGTAGGATTGCAGGATGATCGTGGCGCTCACCTTGTCGATATTTCCTTTGACCCGCCGCTCGCGCCGGGAAGTACCTCCGGCAATCATGGACTGCAACGCCATGGACGACGTAAAGCGCTCGTCGTGCGTATAAACGGGAATATCGGGAAAGCTGTTCCGCAAACGTTTGATAAATCCCTCCACGAGCGGGGTGTTGTTGGTGGGCGTGTTGTCCAGCCGCCGGGGCATCCCCACCACGAAGGCTTCGACGGGTTCGCGGCCCGTGTAGGCTTTGAGGTACTCCAGCAAGTCGTGGGTACGTACCGTATCCAGCGCCGTGGCAATGAGCTGCAGCGGATCAGTGACGGCTATCCCGGTGCGTTTGGCACCGTAATCGAGCGCGAGGATTCGGGCCATTCGGGTACGGAAAGTACCTCTGTAAGGTACTTTCATTTTGGTTTCAAGCTGCAAAGATACAAACCTTTCCCATAGCGTACAGAGGGAATGCGCCCCGGCGTTCTTAGCCAAGACGTAATTTGCCGCTTTTTTCTTTTTCAAAGTACCTTATAAAGTACCTCCCTCGTTGTTAGAAGTACTTCCGGTCGTTGGGCCCCGGAGGAGGTACCGCCGCGAGCGCTACGAATGGAGATTTCCCCTTATCTTTGTGCCATGAACGAGAAACGCTGGATACGTAAACCCGAACTCACGCCCGAGCAACAGCAGGCAGCCAACGACTTGATGCAGAGCATCTACGTGGATCGCTTTCTGGCCACACTACTGGCCCAACGAAACATCAAAAATTTTGAAAGCGCCAAAGATTTCTTTCGGCCCGAGCTCTCGCAGCTGCACGATCCTTTTCTGATGCAGGACATGAGCGTGGCCGTGGAGCGGCTTTCGCAGGCCATGGCCCAGGGGGAGAAAATCCTGATCTACGGCGACTACGACGTGGACGGGACTACCTCGGTTGCGCTGTTTTACGGATTTTTACGAAAAATCTACGACAAGCTCGACTACTACATCCCGGACCGCTACGCGGAGGGCTACGGCGTATCGTGGCAGAGTATCGACTGGGCCCAGGAGCACGGCTTTAGCCTGATCGTGACGCTGGACTGCGGGATTAAGTCCGTGGATAAAGTGACGGAGGCGCGTCACCGCGGCATCGACTTCATCATCTGCGACCACCACCGGCCGGGCGCGGACCTGCCGCCCGCCGTGGCCGTGCTGGACCCCAAGCGCGAGGATTGCCTCTACCCCTACAAAGAACTCACGGGCTGTGGCGTGGGCTTTAAGCTGCTGCACGCGTTTTGCCTGCACAACGGCCACGACCTTGAGCCCCTGCTGAACCACTTGGACCTGCTGGTGGTAAGCATTGCCGCCGATATTGTACCCATTACGGGCGAAAACCGCGTTCTGGCCTACTTTGGCTTGCAACGGCTCAATACCACGCCCTGCGTGGGGGTCAAAGCGCTGATCCAGGTGGCGGGCTTCAGCTCCGCGCTGGACATTACCAACGTGGTGTTCGGGCTGGGACCGCGCATCAACGCCGCCGGGCGCATCAAGCACGCCCGCGAGGCCGTGCGGCTGCTGCTCTGCGACGACGAGCAGGATGCCCAGGACTTTGCCCTCGAAATCAATAAGCACAACCTCTCGCGGCGTACCTTCGACAGTACCATGACCGAGGAAGCCCTGGCGATGATCCAGAACGACACCTGGCTGGCCGACGCCAAAAGTACCGTCCTCTTCAAGGAGGACTGGCACAAGGGCGTGATCGGGATCGTGGCCAGCCGCTGCATTGAGCACTTCCATCGCCCCACGATCATCCTTACGCAGTCCAACGGCAAGGCGGCCGGTTCGGCGCGGTCGGTGCCGGGCTTCGATGTGTACGAGGCCATTGAAGAATGCGCGGAGCTGCTGGAGCAGTTTGGGGGCCATACCTTCGCGGCAGGCCTCACGCTTCCCGTCGAAAACGTGGACGCGTTTCGGCAGAAGTTTGAAGAAATTGTAAGCAGTCGCATCCTGCCCGAGCAGTTGATTCCGCGCATCGAAGTGGACCTGGAGCTGGAGCTAAGCGCCATCTCGCCCAAATTTTACAAAGTTATGCGGCAAATGGCTCCCTTCGGTCCCGGCAATATGACGCCCGTTTTTGCTACCCACGGCGTACACGTAGCCGGACGGCCTACCATCATGAAGGAGAAACACATCAAATTTGAGGTATTTCAGGGTGACTCTCCGCCCTACACGGCCGTTGGCTTCGGGATGGCCCACCTCTACCCCGACCTGATGAGCGGCAAGCCGTTTTCCATTTGTTATTGCGTGGAAGAAAACAACTTTCGGGGCAAGCAGTCGTTGCAGTTGTACCTCAAAGACGTGAAGTTTTAGGAAAAAATTCAATTCGCCAACGCGTAGTGCGCCGACGCCTGGCGGGAAAACCCGCTAAAACCTCAGGTACCTGCCCGCAGTGCTGCCCCCCAACCTTTACCATGATTCTTAGAACCGAAAATCTGATTAAAAAGTACGGAGCCCGGCTGGTCAACGACCAGGTGAGCTACCAGGTGGAGCAGGGCGAGATCGTGGGGCTGCTCGGTCCCAACGGCGCCGGCAAGACCACCTCTTTCTACATGGCGGTGGGCCTGGTGAAACCCAACAGCGGCAAAGTGTACCTGGACGACAAGGATATCACCGACCTGCCCATGTACAAGCGGGCGCGGCTCGGGCTGGGGTACCTGGCCCAGGAGGCGTCCATCTTCCGGCAGCTGACGGTCGAGGAAAACATCAAGGCCGTGCTGGAGATGTCCGATTTATCGCGGGCCGAGCAAAAGGAAAAAGTGGAGGCACTGCTGGAAGAATTCAGCCTGGAGCACGTGCGGAAAAGCAAAGGGATGGTACTTTCCGGCGGCGAGCGCCGCCGCACGGAGATAGCCCGGGCGCTGGCGGTGGACCCGAAGTTTATCCTACTCGATGAACCCTTTGCGGGTGTGGACCCCATTGCGGTGGAGGATATTCAGAGCATCGTGGCCAAGCTCAAACACCGCAACATCGGCATCCTGATCACCGACCACAACGTGAACGAAACGCTGTCGATTACCGACCGTGCGTACCTGCTTTTTGAAGGAAAAATACTAAAACAAGGTAGTGCCGAGGAGCTGGCCGCCGACGAACAGGTGCGTCGCGTGTACCTGGGGCAGCACTTCCAGCTCAAGCGAAAAATCTAGCGATGCTCCCTTTCCCTGCGGGGGAAAGGGCCGGGGATAGGGGCGTTGAAAGTATAAAGTACCTCTGCTATTTCTAATTTCATTACCCCCATGAAATTTGTTTCTTGATGACAGGAGTGGGAGTTGCGCGTTGCAAACGCTAATGAACGGCGGCAAGGTTCGCGTTGCAAACGCGAACTAGCGGCGGAGTTGTTCGCGTTGCAAACGCGAACTAACGGCAGCTTAGTCCTTTTTAGGGCACTTTTTGCAGTGTTTGCCTTTCTTCTTATACGCTTTGCAGCACTTCTTAGACTCACACACCTCCTGATTGAGCGGCGATTTGGCCCAAAAATCGTAATCTGCTAAAAAAGTCAGCGAGTCATTTACAGTCAGCACGTCCATACCAGTAAGCTATTTTTTTTGACAAAGGTACCTTTATTTAGAATAATTCCAAATGATTTCCCGGGATTCTTTCTACCACTGACCACGGGGCGCTAAGGTACCTGGCGGCTTACTTCCCGTATAAAAAGAAGGCCTGCTCCGTATAAGAGTCAGGCCTTTCCTTCGTATAAAGTACCTGGAAGTACCCTACTTTATTTTCTCCCACACTTCGTGAATAGGGCTGCCGGTGCTGCTATTGCCCGAGTGGTCCCAGCGGCCATCTTTTAAGGCCCAGTTGAAGCTGAGGTTGGCTCCGACGCGGTTGTTGTCACGCGAGAAGAACTCGATGCGCTCGGTGTACTTACCGTCTTTGACGGTGTAAGTACCTCCACCGGTGCCGTAGAAGCCCTTCACGGCCGGGTCGATGGCCGCCCACTGAAAGCGGGTCTTGGAAAGGATCTTCAAGGTCTTGCGGGTACCTTGCTGGTGGATTTTCGTCATTCCGCCCTGGTCGTTGGCCCGCTCGGTGATGTGCCAGGTACCGGCCATGTCTACGTTGGCGGCGTCATCAACGATCATCCATACCAGGGGTTCTTCGCCCTTGAAGCTCAGTACGCTGTCGATCCGCTCCACGGTATACACGATGGGTACCCCCACGGCCGCCGTATCGGCGGTATTGAACTCGGGCGTGTAGGTCAGCGTGTTGCCCTGGATGGTGAAGGGGCCGCCCTGGGTTCGGTCGAAGTACTTGTTCATGACGTTATAGGAAGCGATCATGAGGTAGTTGTCGGCCACAATCATCGTAGCGGTGCTATTGTTGGGTTGGGTGGCTTTCCAGGCCCCCTTGATGGACTTGGTTTGCGCCCAACCGCTCCCCAGCGTCAGGGCGAGTAGTAGAGTCAGTAGTGGTTTCATAGAGAATTGAGCTGGTTGATGAAACGAAATATACGTTAAAAAACCATTCCACAGTCAACTTACTTGCTTTACACTTAGTGAAGTACCTCCCGAAGTACCTCCAGCGATTTGATTTCCCCCAGGGAGTCCAGGTGTATGTTGTAAAAGAAAAGGATCATTTCCAGTAGCACCGCCCGGCGCGAGGCGTCCAGCGGCGCGGGAGTACCGTAGGGTGCCGCCAGAAAAATCAGCAGGGCCTCGCGCTGGGCGGCATCGAGCCGGTGGGGGTAGTGTCGCTGCGTCAGTTCCTCTTCAAATCCCTGGCTGGAGTCGAGCCCAAAGCCCAGGTAAGCCGCCAGCTGTAGCAGAAAATGCAGGTGGAAGTTCTGATACCCTTTTTCTGCCTCATCGAGATACCGGACCGAATCCTCAATGAATTGAAACAGCGGCTCGTTGCTTTCTTCCTCGCGCAGGGTTTTGCCGAGCAGCTCCGTAATAAAAAGCGCCAGGCTGGATTTGATCACCTCGAAAGGGAGGCTATGAAAAGGTACCCGGCATTTGATTTCGGAGATCCGGTGCAGGGCTTCCTCCCGGTTGGGCTTGTGGTACACCACCAGGTCCAGCAGCGTAAGGGGCTGGAAAAGCGCGATGCGGTTGGACTTGGCGCGGCTGCTCCGCACGCTATTGACGATGTAGCTCTGGATGCCAAAGGCCTCGGTGTAGATCTTGGCAATGATGGATGATTCGCGGTACCGAATATAACTCAGGGCAATGCCTCGGGTTTTGTGGAGCATCAGAGAAAACGCGCGGTGGAAAGGTGATGAGCCGCTACTTCCTACAAAAATACAAAAACCTCCCGACATAGCAGGAGGTACTTTAGGGGAGGTACTTGCCGGGTCTTGGTAAGGTACCTACAAGGCTGCCTGCGCAAAGACGTACTTCATTTCGGTGGCAATTTGTCGGCAGCGCGCGTCGTAGATGGTACTTTCTGCCGGGGTGTCGTCGGCCTCTTTGGGGTCCTGGTACATGACCGGGATGCGGCGCTCCGCGCCGGGAATGAAGGGACAGTTTTGCTCGGCCTGGCTGCAGGTCATGATGGCGGCGAAGTGCGCGGTCGGGTTAGGTACCTCGTCGTATACTTTCGAGAAAGCCACCATCGGCGGAGCCGCTTCGGCGTAGCGCATTTCGTAGGTTGGGTTTTCTCCCTCGGACGTCCGCCGAACGGCCAGCCCGGCCCGCTCCAGGGCCACCACCGTGCGCGGGTTGCAGGCGGTGGTTTCGGTGCCTCCCGAGTAGCAACGTACGGCGGGTACCTGGTAGTAGTGCGCCGCTACCTGCGCCCATACCTGCCCCAGGTGGCTCCGGCGCGAATTGTGCGTGCAGATGAAGGTAAGCTGCACCGGCTCGGCGCGGTCTATTTTTTCTTGAAGGTACTTTGTCAAAGGGGCCAGCACGGCGCGGCGCTCGTCGGACAGGGTACTTACGTCCAGCGACTCGAAGTACGTGCGGATACTGGGTAGTAGAGACATGGTTGGTTGGGTTAAAAAGAATACAATCAGGCGATTTTCGTTTGGTACCAGCGCGCAAAATGGACCATCAGGATCAGCACGGGTACTTCGATCAGTGGGCCCACCACCGCCGCAAAGGCTACTCCGGAATGAATCCCGAACACGGCAATGGCCACGGCAATGCCCAGCTCAAAATTATTTCCGGCGGCCGTGAAGGCCAGCGAGGTGGATTTGCCGTAGTTGGCCCCGGCGCGGCGCGAAAGGAAGAAGGCCGAGAAAAACATCAGGATGAAGTAGGCCGTGAGCGGTAGGGCGATCCGGAGCACGTCCAGTGGGATTTCGACGATGAGATTTCCCTTAAGGCTAAACATCAAAACAATGGTAAAAAGCAGCGCCAGGAGCGTCAGCGGGCCAATGGCGGGTAGGTAGCGGGTCTCGTACCAGTCACGCCCTTTGAGCGCACTTAGGCCGTAGCGCG
Source organism: Rhabdobacter roseus (assembly GCF_014202275.1). GTDB lineage: Bacteria > Bacteroidota > Bacteroidia > Cytophagales > Spirosomataceae > Rhabdobacter > Rhabdobacter roseus. The sequence goes on from NZ_JACHGF010000011.1 coordinate 29,337, forward strand.
AGAGAATCCCCAGCCCAAAAGGTACCCCCAGGTAGAGCAGGACACTCTCGGCTACCTGTCCGATGGTGATGTTGACTTCGTAGCCCCGGAGGCCAAACAGCGGCGGTAGCACGGTAATGAATAGCCAGGCGTAGACCGAGTAAAAAAGTACCTGGAAGATGCTGTTGAAGGCCACCAGGCCCGCGGCGTACAGGCGGTCGCCCCCGGCCAGGTCGTTCCAGACGAGGACCATGGCGATGCAGCGGGCAATGCCGATTAGGATGAGGCCCGTCATGTACTCGGGCTCGTCGGGCAGGAACAGTACCGCCAGGCCAAACATCAGCAGCGGGCCGATGACCCAGTTTTGCAGCAGCGAGAGCCCCAGGATCTTGGTATTCTGAAAGACCTTGGGCAGCTCTTCGTAGCGTACTTTGGCCAGGGGTGGGTACATCATCAGGATGAGTCCCAGCGCCAGGGGTACATTCAGTACCTCCGGGCTGCCTGCGTCCGAGGTACCTGTACCCGCCGGAGGGAAAAAGTACCCAATGGCTACGCCCAGCAGCATGGCCAGGAAAATCCAGAGGGTAAGGTAGCGGTCGAGGAAGGAGAGTTGTTTGGGAGTACTCATGGGTTTTTAAGCAAAAGGCGACTACTCAAAAAGGGTACCTTGGGGCGGACTCAGCAGCAGTTTTGGGTTTGTCCGCGCCCGCTTTCCAGTTGCAGGTGAAAGGCTTCAAATAGCTGTCGACACCGGTCGTAGGTTTCCCAATTGATGCAGTAGCAGGATGTTTTCCCCTCAATTTCCCCCTTGATGAGCCCCACGTTTTTGAGCTCTTTGAGGTGCTGCGATACCGTAGGCTGCGCCAGGGGCAGCCCCTCCACGATTTGCCCGCAGATACACGACCGCTGCTGGGCCAGGATCTTAAGGATGGCGAGGCGGGCCGGGTGGGCCAGCGCCTTGGCGAAGTCGGCCAGCTCTACTTCCTCGGCCTGAAATTCCAGCTTTTTATTGGTTGCCATACATTTTACTTATTATATATCGCAAATATACGATGAATAGGTTTAAAGAAAAATCCTGTCCGAATTCGTTTTGAATCCAGGCAGGACCTTCCAAGTACCTTTCGACTAGCTGTTCAGGTAGGCCGAGTACATCCACACCAGCTTTTCCTGCTCGCGGATGTAGTCGCTCATCAGGGCATTGGTCCCTTCGTCGTCGGCTTCCGCCGAAAGGGTTAGCAACTCCCGCTGTAGGGTAATGATGGTCTCGAAGGCTTCCAGGATGTACCGGATGGACTCCCGGCCGTCGCTCACGTTCGTCTTTTCCGAAATGCTCGCCTGGGCCAGGTAGTCGGAGTAGCTGTGCAGCGGCGTGTGGCCCAGCGTCAGTACCCGCTCGGCGATTTCGTCGTTCTTGAGCTGTAGGTTGGTGTAGAGCTCCTCGAACTTCAGGTGGAGCTCAAAGAACTTATCGCCCTTGATATTCCAGTGGAAGCCGCGCGTATTGATGTAAAAGACCTGGTAGTTGGCCAGGAGCTGGTTGAGCTTCTCGGCCAGGGTGCGGCTCTTTTCCAGATTCAGCCCAATAAAGGAAGTTTTGGTTTTCATAATTAAGAGGAAATGTGGTGAATCAATGAGGTCAAAGTAGCAGGGATGGCTACTGCTTTAAAAACCCCATTGCCGGGTGAATAGTGCCGGATTTTTAACCCTATTTATACGAACCCCTACAAGGCCCCGTGCCTAGTCACTATTCGTTCATTTCTGCACAAGAACGTCCGGAAACGAACAGCCCGCGCTTAGGTACCTGCCTGCTGATCTTTTCTTGAAAAACTTTTATCTGCCAGATTGCCAATGCAATAGCCTTGCTTCTCAGCAGGTACCTGCCCGCGCTGGCACCTACGGCACGCCCTTTTCTTCCCTCTATACCAAACGCATCTAGTAGCCAAACTTTAAAACAAGACAAAGCCATGAAAACCTTGATCATCTCTCACTTCCGTCGTTTCGCGCTTTTCGCTCTTTTCGCTCTGCCGTTTGCCGTACAGGCCGAAAACCATTTCTTCAACCCTACGAAGCCCCAGTCCTTCCAGATGGGTATGTACCGCATCGCCGGAACCTCCAAGGTAAACCTAACACTGGTGCGTAGCACCGACAGCCCCCTGAGCATCCGGCTGGTGGATGAAAACGGCAAGGTACTTTATCGCGAAACGCTGGGCAAGGCTCAGCCGCAGTACAAGCGTAGCTTTGACTTGGGACAGGTCGAAAACGGAACGTACTACTTCGAGTTCAAGTCGGGCCGTGAAACCTTCCGTAAGCGCGTGGAGCTTTCTACGCCAACCGAGCAGCTCATCGAGATCCAGTAAAGCAACCACTACCCTACTCCATCCCCAAAGAGCCCGCTTCTGGCGGGCTCTTTTGCGTACGACAAGAATTTAGTGATCGTTGATGCTTTATAATTGATTTCTTACATACGTTGCTACGGCTTTTTTCATTTTGGCTTTCACCTGCTTCCAGCTTATACCCTTCAAATCTTGAGGATTCTCTTTTTGCAATTCTGCGTCTTCAAAATACGTCATCGACATCACCACATGCCCAATGTCATTATTTTGATACTTTTCCTGGTACCAACCGAGCATTTGTGCCAGCGAGTAATGCTCTAAAAGCTCCGCAATATCCCAAAAATCTTTCTTTACTCCTCGGGTAGCCATAGCTTCCAGCTTCATCGGGATGATATCTTCGACGGCCACTAACCGAATACCCTCAATCACTTCAACGCCTCGTAGGTAGGGATATTCATGCAAAACAATATCAACCTTTACTCCCTCGATCACGAGCCAGATACTTTGCCTTCTTTGGCCCAGACGGATAGCCTGAGGAAAAGCCTTAGACAGGCTCTGGGAGACATCTTCCAATACAAAAGGCTCGTGGGTAAATAAATCCAAATCAACGGAAATACGGTGACCATACCGTAAAGAAAGATTAGTTCCTCCAACCAGGGCAAAGGCGGCCAATTCGGGAAGCTGCATTAACCTCCTTAACAAGTCTACTGTTTCTGGCTTAACCGTATGGGTATAGAGCATTTTCACGCGTTAGTGAATCCAAGGGCTTTTTCGGGCCTGTCTGCGTTGATAGGCCGTAAAATCCGTTTCCTTAAGGTTTAGAATTAAGCATAAAAAGGATAAGGTTGGCTTCTTGAAGTAGGGAGCCTTCACGATCTCTTTTTTAACCCGATCAAGGCCATAATAGCGCAAGACTTCCAGTTTGTCCGACCAAGTACCGTAGTTCATTACTTTGTCCATGACAAAGAGACTGTCTTTTTCAAAATCAAGCTGCTTAAAATCGACATCCCAAAATGCCGTCGCGGAAAGGTTAGGATCTTTTAAGGGGGCCTGTGCCATGGGGTGAACAAGATTAGACTACTATAACAAAGATACCTTTTTAATGCTTTCCTATCAGCTCATCTTTTTAGTTTTCTTGTGGCCTTCTCCCGCGTTCATTTCTGCACAAGAGCGTTCGGAAACGAACAGCCCGCGCTTAGGTACCTGCCCGCTCATCTTTTCTTGAAAAACTTTTATCTATCACAATATCAACCAGATACCTTCAATCACTAGCAGGTACTTCCCTTCGCTGGCACCAGCGGCACGCCCTTTTCTTCCTTCTATACCAAACGCATCTAGTAGCCAAACTTTAAAACAAGACAAAGCCATGAAAACCTTGATCATCTCTTACTTCCGTCGTTTCGCGCTTATCGCTCTTTTCGCTCTGCCGTTTGCTGCACAGGCCGAAAACCATTTCTTCAACCCCACGAAGCCCCAGTCCTTCCAGATGGGTATGTACCGCATCACTGGAACCTCCAAGGTAAACCTGACGCTGGTGCGTAGCACCGACAGCCCCCTGAGCATCCGGCTGGTGGATGAAAACGGCAAGGTACTTTACCGCGAAACGCTGGGCAAGGCTCAGCCGCAGTACAAGCGCAGCTTTGACTTGGGACAGGTCGGAAACGGAACGTACTACTTCGAGTTCAAGTCGGGCCGTGAAACCTTCCGCCAGCGTGTGGAGCTTTCTACGCCAACCGAGCAGCTCATCGAGATTCAGTAAAGCAACCACTACCCTACTCCATCCCCAAAGAGCCCGCTTCTGGCGGGCTTTTTTGCGTTAGTGGCCTGATGCAGGTCGAAGCTACACCACCAATTGCACCTGTGCCGTATACTTAAGGATCAGCGCCATTTGGCCGGCGTGGTAGGCCGTGTGGGTTACAATGCGCCCCAGGGCTTCCGCTCTGGTTTTGGTGCCGAACTCTGCGGTGGTGAGTTGCGTGGGCCAGTCGGCCTCCGCTTGCTGGCGAATACTTTCATATAGGGTATCAAACGCATACTGCTGGTACTCCCGCAATTCGGGCAGGTTGGTCCATTCGCCGGAATCGGTTTTGTCCATGACCGTTCGGGCCTGCACACGTACGCCCGGTTGTTTGAAAACGTTTTTGGCAAACAGCAGCTCTACCTCCGCCACGTGACGGATCAGAAAGCCGACGCTATTGACCGTGCCCGGCAGTTTTCGCGGCAGATCCTCGGCCCGCAGAGCGGCCAGTTGGTTGGTAAAGCGCGTGCGGCCTTCCAGCCAGAGCGCAAGGAGTAAGTCCGTAGTCATCCTGTCGTTTGTTTCGTTGTTGTTAATAAAGCTGCTACCCCGGCCACCGGACCCAAAGGTACGGTAGCCGGGGCAGCAAAAAGTTGACGGTGATCAGGTACGTTCCTGACTAGCAGCAGCCGCTGTTGGGCGTGCAGCAGGACGACTGTAGATCCGCCAGGTTGAGCCGGGGCTTCTCCAGGCGCTGGTGCATCACGACGGCCGTGCTGGGGCACAGCTCGGCAAACTGGGCCGTGGCCCGGATGGCCTCGGGGGTACTTTCCCGCGGCAGGCGCACGAACCCCTTGTTGGCAAAGTACCCTTCGGCCGTGGTAGTCAGCAGGTACACGTCCTGGATGCCGCTAAGCCGGGCCTGCCGGAGCAGATCGCTCACCAAGCGCTTCGCGAGGCCGTGCCCCCGGTAGTCTTCCCGCACGGCTACCGAGCGCAGTAGGGCCTGCGGGCCGTAGCGCTCCAGGGCCGCTACCCCTACCACGGCTCCGGCGGCCTTCGCAACCAAAAAGGACGAAAGGGAGGCTTCTACATCCAAAACCGGGAGATCGCTGGCTTTCAGCAGCTCAAGGACGGCCGACCGGTCGGATGGCTGCACCGTCCCGATTTCCAGGGTAGTTTCGGGGGTGGCGGCGGGTTTCTCGGCGTAGAGCGTGATGCTTTCGATGCCAGCCTGGCCCGCCCGGAAGGCGGCGATTTCCGCCGCCGAAAGGTACTTGTCAAGAATGTCGTCGGGAATAAAAACGGGCTTTTGTTTCTGCAAGGTCAGGCTTTCGAAGCCCGCTTCGGCGGCCAGGGCCAGGTACTGCTCTTTCAGGATGGCCCCCGACACGCAGCCTGCGTAGAGTTCAGCCTCCTGCCGCAACTCCTGGGGTAGTTCGCCCAGTAGCACGATGTCGGAAATGCTAAAATGCCCGCCGGGCTTAAGTACCCGGAAAATCTCCGTAAATACCCCGCGCTTGTTGGGTACCAGGTTCAGCACGCAGTTGCTCACCACCACGTCGGCTACGTTGTCGCTCACGGGCATGGCCTCGATGTCGCCCTGCCGGAACTCCACGTTGTGAAAGCCCCGCTTCTCCGCGTTGATTCGGGCACGCTTGATCATAGCTTCGGTGAAGTCGATCCCGATGACTTTACCCGTGGGGCCGGTTTCGTGCCGGGCCACGAAGCAGTCATTGCCCGCGCCCGAGCCTAGGTCAATCACCACGTCGCCGGGTTTGATCCGGGCAAACTGCGTGGGCAGGCCGCAGCCCAGGCCCAGGTCAGCCTCGGCCACGTAACCGTCGAATTGCGTGTAGTCGTCGGCCATGATGTGGTACACTTTGCTCGAGACCGGACCCGACCCGCAGCAGGAGGCGGCGTTGAGGGCGGGGTCCTGGTCGGCAATTTCGGCGTACTTCTGCCGTACCATTTCTTTAAGCGTTTGATCATTTACGGACTTTTCCATGGACTTAGGTTTTTGGTGAAAGATTTGTTTTATTGTAATATTGCGATGATAAAAGGCAAAAAAATTTAGCAGCAGGAAGGGCGTTTCAGCGCCTGGAAGACAAGGCCGAACGTTTGCTGGGCTTCTTCCCACACGGCTTCGTTGATGCAATAGCATACCCGGGGCGGATTGATTTCCCCTTTGATGATACCAATTCGTTTCAGCTCCTTGAGGTGCTGTGAAACCGTCGCCTGCGACAGCGGCAGCTCATCCACCAAATCTCCGCAAATGCACGCTTTCTTCTCAGCTAATAGACGCAAAATCGCGACCCGCGCCGGATGGGCGAACGCTTTGGCCAGTTCGGCCACCCGGTTTTCTTGCTCGGTAAATACTTCTGTCTTGGTTAATCCCATGGCTGAGGCGTACTGCTAGGGCCCAAAGGTAGCGTGTTTTTTGATTATCGCAATATTACGATTTATATTTTTTCGAAAAATTATTTCCAGGAGTAGTGCAGCCCCAGCTGCGGTACGGAGATCACGTCTTTGCTGGCCACGGGGTAGGTAGGCCGCAGCAGGTACATCCCCAGGTCGGCTTTGAGCTGCCGGTTGAGCCGAATGCTCACGCCTGGCATGGCCGCAATAAATTGCCAGCCCTGCCGGTAGCTATTGCCACTTTCCTGCCCCAGGAGGTAGGACACTTCCAGAAAGGGAGAGAAGGCGGTGGTACTGATGTGGTACCGGGCCATAGGGCCGACGGCCCAGCCGCGCAAGGGGGCATCGACGGGTACGATGGTGGAATAGGCGCCGAAGCTGGTGGCGCCCAGCAGGAGTCGGTCGGTCACGAAGTAGCCCGCACGAATGGCGGCGTTGGCAAAGGCTCCGCCGGTCTGGTAGGGTATGGCTACGCCCGAAAAGCCAACCAGGGCCGTCCGGTGGGTGAAATCCGGACGGTGTGGATTGCGACGCGTCTGGATGGGCGCATTGTAGGGCGTGAGGTAGTTTCCGCTTTGATTCCAGCTTATGCCCTGCTTGTAGCCTATTTGGAGAGACAGAAAACTACCCCGGCTCACGACGTCGGCCTTGTAAGGTACCCCGTTCAGCTCCAGCTCCTGGGTGGAAATACGAAAGAGATCCCGAAAGCCCTGGTTGTAAAGTAGCTGTAGGCTAAGCGCCCGGTACTGCCCCAGCTTATAGTCTACGCCCGCCCGCAAGGCCAGGGCCAGGCCATCGTTGCGGGTGTGGGCACTCGTAAGCCGGTAACGGTACACGTCCCCCGGCCAGTGACCATCCGTTTTTTGCGCCGTCCGTTCCCGTACGTAGCCGTCGAACCGGTTCACGATGTAGCTGGCATCGGCCCCACCGTGAAGTATAAAGCGCCGCCACAGCAGGCGGGAGTTGTAGGTCAGGCCTGCGTTTAGGTTGGCCGGTGAAAACTTCGTGTAGCCGTTATTGCGGCCCCAGCCGTTGACGGTCCCGGTCGAGTCCCGTAGAAAGTAGCTGGTACGGGTACCTACCTTGAGGTTGGCCGTCCGGATGCCCATGCGTAAGGAGAAGCTGGACGTGAGGCTGCGCTCCAGCGAAAGATCAAAGGCCGCGCCAAAGCGATTGGGTGCCTCAAACTGGTTGGTGGGAAGCGGCCGGTCCGAGGATAGCTTGTTAAACGAAACCGACGGGCCCAAACTACCCTGGATACGCCACGGGCTTTGCGCCCAGCCGTGGGTGGTTATGCCTACTACCAGAAAAACAACGCGTACAGCTATTTTCATAGGCCTCGTCTGACTTTCGTTTGAATGGGACTACTAAATTACTGATTAGTAGCCATTAATTCCATAGTACGGCGAAAACTTGTCGTAATTATTTTGACTTGTGTCCGCAAAAACGCACATTTCCCAAAAAACCTAAAGTACCTGCTTTCATCAACCACCTTATTGGATCGACCTAGCATGAACAAATCATGGCTCACCCACCTGTTGCTGGCCTGTTTACTGGCCCTTTCTGCTCCTGCCGCCGCCCAGGATGCTACGGCCAGCACGCAGGCTTTTTTTAAAGCGCTGCTCGAAAAAGACGGGCCTGCCCTGAGTAGCGTATTGGCCGGAGATTTTTACCTGATTAGCTTCGACGCGCAGCTGATTGACGCCGGTACCCTGCGGGAGGCCGTCATGGCCGGGTACGTGGCGGTAGAGCGGGGCGATTTGTCCGGCCTACGGGTCCGGGCCTACGGGGAAGCGGCGGTGGTTACGGGCCACTGGCAGGTCAAGGGCAGTATCCAGGGCCAGCGATTTGATACGGAAGTGGTGTTTTCGTCACTCTGCGTCCGGCAGGGCGGGAGCTGGAAGGTTGCGTCGCTGCAATTTACGCCAATTCGCTAGCCATGGGAGCGTCTTTGAGGTACTTCAGGAAGGCCATCAGCGAAATAGAAACTGCCGCAGAAAATCATCTTTGTAGGTACGTCCGAGCGGAAGCTGCTGCGCGCCAATGGTCACTTCATGCTCACTGAAGGAGTCGACGTGCTGGATGTTGATGACGTAGGAGCGGTGGATGCGCAGAAACTTGGGGTAGTCGATTTTTTCCGTCACGGTACTGAGCGGCAAGCGCAGCGCGTATTTTTTGGTGGCCGTATAGAGCATAGTGTAGTTGTTGTCGGCCTCGAAGTAAAGTACCTGCGCCAGGATGACCTTCACAAACTGGTAGTTGTGCTTGATAAAAATACTTTCGTCGGTCTGCAGGATGGTTTCCCGCCCCGGATCTTTCTCTTTTTCTTCGGGCGCGAGGAAGGGCCGGTCGGGGGGAGTAAAAAGTTTAGCAAAATTGCTGATGGCCAGCTCAATGGCAATGCGGAGCTGGGCTACGTTGAGGGGCTTGATGATGTAGGCCGCCGGGGCTGTTTCCAGGGCGCGGTTGAGGGTACCTTGGTCGGCCAGCGCCGTCAGGTAAATGATGGGAACCGAACGTACCAGCTGCATCCGGCGGGCGGTCTCGATGCCGTCCCACTCGCCTTTGATGCTGATGTCGCAAAGTACCAAATCCACCGGATGCTTTTCAAATAGCTCCAGCGCCTTTGCGCCGCTCGAAGCCACGCCCACCACCAGGTACCCTTCTTTTTGGAGCTTACCCTTCAGGTCCAGGGCCAGGATGGCCTCGTCCTCTACAATAAGAATATGAAGTTGATCCGTCATTCTGAGCATTCGTAAAAAATAAGGTGGTACGCTGGTATTCCTTTCCGCCTAGGCAGCCAGGGCGGCAAGCGGAATATGAAGCTGAAAGTAGGCTCCCTGCCGGTTTTCCACCCGCATGGTACCTCCCGCCTGCTCGCTCAGCGACACGATCAGTTGCTTGCCAAAGGAGGTGTCGTCCTCGCTTTGCCAGCTCCCCAGGTCCAGGCCCGGCCCGTTATCCTGGACCTCCAGCGTCAGGCCATTTTCCCGTTGCAACGCCACCCGTAGGGCCGGGCGAGGTACCTGGTGGTAGGCGTACTTGAACGAATTGGTGAGCAGCTCGTTCATGATGAGCCCTAGCGGAATAGCCAGGTCTACATCCAGCTCCTGCTGTTCTACCCGGATGTCGAGGTCAAACTGGTCGGCCCGGTAGCCGTAGGCTTCCATGAGGCTCTCGATCAGGTCGATGATGTAATCACGGATGTTGATGCTCGCCACCTGGTCGGTACGGTAGAGCCGCTGGTGGATCAGCGACATGGCCTCGACGCGCCGCTGCCCTTGCTGCACGGCCAGTACGGCGTCTTCGTCCGTGAGCCGATCCGACTGTAGGCTGAGCAGGCTCGAAACAATGGCCAGGTTGTTTTTTACCCGGTGGTGCAGCTCTTTCATGAGTGTACGGAGCTGCTCGGACTGCTGCTCGAGCTGCTGGCCCTTTTCTGAAATGACGGCATTCTGAGCCGACAGCCGGGCGTTGGTATGGCGGATCATCCGGTACTGTAATAACATGCCGCCCAGCAGCAGCAGCAGCAGGCCCAGCCCCCCCGCCAGGTAGGTCATCTGGGTAGATTTCAAAGCGTTTTCTTTGTTGAGTTCCTGAATCTGCTGTACTTTTTTCTGGGTTTCGTACTTGGTTTGTACGTCAGCTACGGCTCGGGTCTTTGCCACCTCCGCCTGGGCTTCGATTTGGTGAATACGCCTTAGTTTATCCGCCTCGATTTGCGCTACTTCACGGGCTTTGTCTATTTCCAGCTCCGCCTTGATGCGGGCCAGTTCCTGGGTTTTCTGGACTTCGTACTGCCCTTGCAGATGGGTAATACTCTGCGTTTTTTCCAAACTAAGTAACGAATCTTCCAGTGCTTTTTGCCGGGCTACGTAGCGGTAGGCTTCGTCGTAGCGCCCTGCGGCGGCATAGGTTCGGTGCACGGCCTGATACACCGACCGCTGCAGGGGTACTTCCCGGCTTTGCTCCACCAAAGTCAGGGCTTTTTCGGCGTAATAAAGCGCCGAATCGTGCTGACTGAGTCCACTGTAGCAACTGGCCAGGTTGCGGTAGTTGTGGGTGAGGCTGGTTATTTTATTGGCCTTGCTATTGATGGAGAGCGCTTGGTAGAGGTAGGGAATCGCTTCGGCGTAGCGATGCTGCGACAACAGGTTGTGTCCCATGTTGTTGTAGATAACCCGCCGGTCCTGGTCGGGGTTCTTGAGCGTTTTGACGGCCTCTAAGGCCCGCTGAAAATAGTCAAAGGCGATAGCATACTTCCGAATGTCTTCGTAGAGAATGCCCAGGTGAATATAATCGCCCGCCAGCCCATCCTGATTGCCAATGGCCGTGTCGATGGCCACCGCCTTCTTCATGTACGCAATGCCCTGCTCCGTTAGGGCCACGACCTTCTGGGTTTCTCCCATGCGCTTGTAGAGTAAGCCCAGGTGACTGTACATGGACGCTACTTTGCGGGGGTTTCGGGCTTTCTCAAAGTACGAAAGGGCTTTTTGCTGGGAAGCCACGGCCTTCTCATACTGCCCATTCTCCCGATGAAGTACCCCATCCAACAGGTAGTAGTAGCCCAGTCCCATCAAAAACTGCGCCTTCTGGCAAATGGGAAGCATGGGTGCCAGGTAGTACCGGGCGGAGTCGAAGCGGCTTTCTTTGAAGTAGTAGTTGGCCAGGTCGTAGTAGGCGTAGGCCCGCGAGGAGTCGGGCCCTGGCAGGTGCAGGCCAGCTTTGAGTTTTTCCAAAGTGGGTACCTGAGCCCCAGCCCCCAGCCCCACCAACCACAGCGTAAGAAACAGTAGCGCTTTCTTCATATTCTATCCCCTTTCTATTGCCCAAAAAAACGGCCTAGCCCAATGGCGGATTCAAATATACAACTTTCCTATAACCCAGAAAATAGGCCTTTCCTACCCGGCTTCGCTCAAAATAGGTCGCTCCGTTTTACCCAGAACTTACCACTCCCGAAAAACCTGCGGGCTTTTTTACTTTTACGACAACGAATCCTTAACTTGACCCGACCTTCCATCTTTTGTCTGTGCTACGCTTAACATGAAACCCTCTTCTGTGTTCCCGGCTCGCTGGCTCCAACCCCTGCTCGTGCGTTTATTGCTTTTAGTCTTTGTTGCTTTTGGGCTATTTGAGGGCTTAGGCTGTTCGTCTCTAAACGAAATTCGCCTCGTGGGCAAAAACTTCACGGACGAAGTGCAGCAATCACAAAACCTGGTTTTTACGTTTAATAAAGACCTGGTCCAGGAAAGTAGGCTGGATGTGTGGGACTCGACGCAGTACGTGCGCTTCGAGCCCGCCGTGCCGGGCCAATTTAAATGGACTGCCGCCAACGAACTGGTGTTTTCACCTACTGTACCGCTGAGCCCCGCTACCAGTTACCAGGCGCGGCTCACCGACGAGCTGCTAAAACAGACCGACGGCGAGAAGAAGTACGGACTGGACGATACGCCCATTGCTTTTCATACCCCCTACCTACAGCTGACGGAAGCAGAAAGCTGGTGGACCCGCGCGCGCGAAAGTACCCGCCCCGAAGCCCGGCTACGGCTGCGCTTCAACTACCCCGTGGACCCGCAGCAGGCCGCAGAACGTTTACGGCTTACGTTACGCGACCAACCGCTGGAATTCAGGGTACTTCCTAGCTCGGATAGTCGTAGCCTCACGGTAGCCCTGACCAACCCCGGCCCGGCCGACAACAACCCGCTGCCCCTGGCGGTGCGGCTCGAAAAAGGCCTGAAAGCCGCCAACTACACCACGTCCGAGGTACTTGAGCGCGTTACGAACCTGCCCTCCCCGCTGCACCTGGAAGTAGTGGACCTCCAGACGGGCTTCGAAAACAACCGGGGGTACATCCGGGTAGTTACCACGCAGGAGCTGGCCCCTGAAAGCCTCTCTGCCGGGTACAGCCTCAAGCCCGCGCTGGATACCCAAACCGAAATAACCGACAACGGCTTCCTGATCCGGGGTACTTTCAACGAAACCGAGACGTACCTGCTGGCCCTTACGACCCGTCTGAAGGGGGTACTTGGGCCGGGGTTGGAAGAGAGCGTCTCGCGGGATTTGTTTTTCGGGAAAATGCCCGCCGGTATTTCGTTTACCCACAAAAAGGCCATTTACCTTACGCCCAAAGGCTCGCAGAACATCGGCGTGCAGATCGTGAACGTACCTAAGGTACAGATCAAAATTGCCAAACTGTACGAAAACAACATCCTGAACTACGTCCGTACCAACCGGTACGAGGAATATGACTACCAGGGGGAAGAATGGAAACCCACGGGCACCTACCATTACTACGGCGACGAGCAGGGGCACTACAGCGACCTGGTGGTTGACAAAACCGTAGATACCGAGAACCTGCCCCAGAAGCAGGGTATTTCGGTACTTAACCTGGCTCTGCCCGATGGCAACGAGCGGCGGGGCATCTACCTGGTGTCGGTGCAATCCAAGGAGCAGGCCTACCTGGGCTCCACCCGGCTGGTATCGGTGTCGGACGTGGGCCTGATCGCCAAGCAAGGTACCGACGACCTGTGGGTATTTGCCAATTCCATCAAAACGTCCGAGCCGCTGTCGGGCGTGGAGATCACGCTCGTCAGCAGCAATAACCAAACCATCCATACCCTGAAAACCAACGGCGACGGCGTGGCGCACGTCGAGAAGCTGAGCGAAAGGGCTCCCGGCTTTAGGGTAGCCATGATCACCGCCCGTACCGCCGATGACTTCAACTACCTGCTTTTCCAGGATACGCGCGTGGAAACCTCCCGCTTCGAGGTAGAGGGCCTGCGCGACAACGCCTCCGGCCTGCAGGCTTTCATCTACGGCGAGCGTAACCTCTACCGCCCCGGCGAAACCCTCCACTACAACACCGTGGTACGTACCCTGGGCTGGGAAACGGCCGCCGACCTGCCGCTTAAAATACGGCTCGTCACCCCCAATGGCCGGGAATACCGCAGCTGGCGCAAAAGTACCAACGGGCAGGGTGCCGTGGAAACCCAGGTAAAGCTGGACGCCGCGGCCCTTACGGGTACCTACCTGCTGGAAGTATACAATGCCAACGAAGTGCTGCTGGCCTCCCAACCCGTGAGCGTGGAGGAATTTCTTCCCGACCGCATCAAGGTAGACCTGAGCGAAGCCCGCAAGGAGTACCGCTCCGGCGAGACGGTGGCGCTTACGGCCACGGCGCTGAATCTTTTTGGCCCACCCGCCGCCAACCGCAACTACGAGATGGAAGCCCAGCTGAAACGGAAGGGCTTCGCCGCGCCCGACTTTCCCGACTTTTCCTTTGACATCCCCGCCGAGACGGCCTTCCAGCGTGAAGTGAAGCAGGGGGTCACCAACGCCCAGGGCCAGGCCAGCGAGCGCTTTGTTATCCCCAATGAGTACCAAGACATCGGGCTGCTGGAAGGGCGGATCTACGTGACGGTCTTCGACGAAAACGGACGGCCCGTCAACCGCCTCCATCGCTACGAGGTACTTACCCAGCCTACCCTCTACGGCATCCGGCTGGCGAGCCGGTACACGGGCGTGAACGCGCCGCTGCCCGTGGAGGTGGTGGGGGTAGATCGCCGCGGGACGCTGAAAAAAGGGGGACAGGTGCAGGTAGAAGTAGTGCGCCTGGAGTACCAGACGGTCGTGGAGAAACAAAACGAACAGCTGCGCTACACCTCCAAGAAACGCGAGAAGGTCGTTTATTCCCACGTACTACCCCTCACAAGCGGACGCGAAACCTTCCGCTACGTACCTACCGTCTCGGGGGAGTACGAAGTACGGGTACGACGCCCCGGCGCTATGCATTACGCCGCCACTTCGTTTTACGCCTACGGCTACGGCTTTACGGAATATTCGTCCTTTGAAGTAAGTACCGAAGGGCGCGTGCTGATGGAAATGGATAAGAAAAACTACCGGGTCGGCGAGACGGCCAGGGTACTTTTCAAAACACCCTTCGACGGGCGACTGCTGGTGACCGTGGAGCGCAACAACGTGCTGGAAACGCACGTGCTGACGACGCAGAAAAAAGCGGCCGAGCTGTCCGTGAAGCTCAGCGACAAGTACCTGCCCAATGCCTACGTAACGGCCACGCTCATCCGGCCGCTCGATGCCTCCCAACTACCCCTGACGGTAGCACACGGTTTTGCGCCCCTAGCGGTGGCCGCCCCCGACCGGCAGCTCGATGTCCAGCTTACGGCGGTGAGTGCCTCCCGCTCCAAAACCCGGCAGCGCATCCGGGTCAAAACCCAGCCCAACGCACAAGTGACGGTAGCCGTAGTGGATGAGGGTATTTTACAAATCAAGAATTTCCGGACTCCGGACATCCACGGGTACTTTTACCAGAAACGCGCCCTGGAGGTCAATAGCCACGACCTCTACGCTTTTCTCTTCCCGGAGCTCACCTTCTCGGGCTCGTCCAGCGTGGGAGGTGACGGCTACGACCTGGAGCGGCGCATCAATCCGCTGAGCAACGGCCGCACCGAGCTCGTCACCTTCTGGAGCGGCCTCCTGACCACCAACGGCAGCGGCGAGGCCACCTTTGAGGTAGCCATTCCGCAGTTCAGCGGCGACCTGCGCATCATGGCCGTGGCCTACAAGGGCAACGCCTTCGGCTCGGCCAACGCCAACCTGAAAGTAGCCGACCCGGTGGTGATCAGCACGGGGGCACCCCGCTTCCTGAGCCCCGGCGATGAGCTGCTCCTGCCCGTCAACATCAGCAATACCACCGCCAAGGCCACCAGCGTGAAGGCGAGTCTGGCGCTGAGCGGACCGCTCAGCCTGGTGGAAAGTACCCAACCCACACTGCAAGTACCCGCCGGGCAGGAAGTACGTACCACCTTCCGGGTACGAGCCGGTACGGCCCTGGGAGCCGCCCAAATGAAGGTGACCGTGCAAGCGCTGGGCGAGTCCTTCGTGCAGGAAACCAACCTCACCGTTCGGCCCGCCTCGCCCCTGCTCAAGACCAGCCAGGCGGGCGTCATTGCCGGCGGGCAATCGGGGCAAATTTCGCTAGCGCATCGCTTCTTGCCCGCTACCGCCCGCGCGCAGGTGGTACTGAGTCGCTCACCGCTGGTGCAGGGCGGCGGCAAGGCCCTGGCCACGCTGCTGGGATACCCCTACGGCTGCCTGGAACAAACCATTTCGCGGGCCTTTCCGCAGCTCTACTTCGCCGACCTCGCCAAGGCCATGGCTCAACCGGTGTACCTGGTCAGCCGGGGCGAAAGCGACTTCAACCCCGTTACTAACGTGCAGCAGGCTATTCGTAAGGTGGAGTCGCAGCAGCTCTTTAACGGCGGCCTGGCGCTCTGGCCCGGCGCCACCCGCGACGACTGGTGGGTCACGGCCTACGCGCTGCACTTTCTAGAGGAAGCCCGGCGGGCGGGTTTTGAAGTCAACGCCACCAACCAGAGCCGCGCCGTAGAGTACCTTACGGCCAAAACGGGTACCCCCGCCACGGAGGAAGTACCCATCCAGACGGAAGATGGCAGCGCCGTACGCCAGCTCAAAGCCCAGCGCGAAAGCCTGTATTCGCTGTACGTGCTGGCCCTTACCGGGCATCCCAACCGCTCGGCCATGAACTACTACAAGCAGCACCCCGAGCTACTGACCCCCGACGCCAGGTACCTGCTGGCCGGGACTTTTCAACTCGTGGGCGATGCGCGCAGCGCGGCGGCTCTCCTGCCAGCGCAGTACCAGCCCGAAACCTCCGACACGCCCGCCTTCAGCAGCAGCTACGCGTCGCCGCTTCGTAACCTGGCGCTGACGCTAAATACCTTGCTTGAAACCGACCCGGATAACCTGCAGGTACCTTTACTGGCCCGGCAGCTTTCCCAGGCGGTGGTATCTACGGCTTTCCTCAATACTCAGGAGGCGGGTTTTGCGGTGTTGGCGTTGGGTAAAATGGCCCAGCGCACGGCGGGCTCCAGCGTAACGGCCACCGTACGGGCCAACGGCAAAACGCTGGGTACCTTCGACGGCAAAGAGCTAAGCCTGGCCAAGGGCATTCTCAACCAAACGCTCTCGGTCCAGACCCAGGGCCAGGGCGATCTTTACTGGTTTGCCCAGACGGAAGGCATGAGTGCTACGGGGGCCTATCCTGAGGAAGACCAGGGCCTGCGCGTACGCCGCCAGTACCTGAGCCGCAACGGCCGCCCCGTAGGTACTTTGCGCCAAAACGACCTGGTGGTGGTGAAGCTGACCGTAGCCAGTACCAACGGTCTCCCGATCCCGAACGTGGTCGTGACAGACCTGCTCCCGGCGGGCTTCGAGATCGAGAACCCGCGCCTCACCGAGGCCCGCGACATGCCCTGGATCAAAGGCGCCGCCACGCCCGACTACTTCGACATCCGCGACGACCGCATCCATTTCTTTACCACCGCCACCGAGCGCGAGAAAACCTTCTACTACCAGGTACGGGTTATTGGCAAGGGTACTTTCACGGTAGGCCCCGCCGCCGCCGACGCCATGTACCAGGGCGAGTACCGGAGCTACTCGGGCGGGGGGAAGGTGACGGTGGAGTAAAGGGGTACCTGAGTCTTGCGTTTACTACTACGGAATAGTATTGGAATAAATTCGGTATATTTGAAATAAAAAAGCCATGTTAACCGCTATCGAAGGAGTCTATGAAAATGGGCAGATCGTGCTGAAACATAAGCCGAAATCCACTGCTAAAGCTAAAGTAATGGTCATTTTTGAAGAAGAGGCCCCTGAAACTACCTACGCACCAGCCAAGCGCCCGTTCGGAATTGCTCAAGGAGCCATACAATTGAGTTCCGATTTCGATGATCCCTTGGAGGACTTGAAAGACTATATGTAATTCTAATGCCACTATTACTCGACACACATGCTCTGCTATGGTTTATCGGGGGTGATAACCAGTTGTCCGCCCAAGCCCGTAAACTGATTGAAGACCCCAGCAACAGGGTGATGGTTAGTACTATTAGTCTTGTTGAAATGACAATCAAGATAAAATTAAACAAACTGAGCCTGAAAAAGCCCTTGAATGAAATTTATCGGGACATTCGGTCTGCTTTTATTGAAGTACTCCCTATTTCTCCTTCCCATCTTATTGAATACCAAAATGTTCCCCTTTATGCGGAACATCGCGACCCCTTCGATCGCCTGATCATTGCTACCGCGGTCGTAGAAAAACCCGAAGTGATTAGTCTTGATCCCAAGTTTCAGTATTATAAGGATTTAGTCGATATCAGGTGGTAATACGTTGGAGGTAGTTTATCTTAGAATCCGTAATTGGTACTTTAATACGCGTCCAGCTTGTTTTAAAGCAGTTTCGCCCGGATCTGTTCCTAAAGTCACTCCGCACGGCAAACTACACTTCTTACTTTGCCGCTTACCCAAATCGAAACGTACATCCACGCCAAACTACCCCCTAGTTCAAGCTCGGGTCCGTGGGATAATGCGCGATGGAGCGGTACTTGCCGCCCATGTTGCGAAGTACCTCCCGCCAAAACTGGTCAGCGGGTGTACTGAAAAGGAAATCGGAGGTAGTTTGGGTCACGATCCAGGATTTTTGCTGCAGCTCGTCGCCCAGCTGGCCGCTCCCCCAGCCCGAGTAGCCTACGAAGAAGCGTAGGTCGGCTGAGGTAAGCTGGTTGAGGTTGAGCAGCAGCTTCACCTGCTCAAAATCCCCGCCCCAGTACACCCCCTCGGCGATTTGTCCGCTGCCGTCGATGAGCTCGGGGCGGCGGTGAATGAAATGCAGGGTATTTTTCTCCACGGGACCACCCAGGTACAGGGGAATATCCTGGTAAATGGTCTCTTCCAGGACATCGCCCAGCATGAGGTCGGTGGTTTGGTTCATCACAAATCCAAACGACCCCTGCTCGTTATGCTCACAGAGCAGCACAACGCCCCGGTCAAAATTAGGATCGCCCAGAAAGGGCTCGGCTATCAATAAGTCCCCTTTGGCAACGTGCTTCACGGATGACATGGCGTTTCACTTTTAGTTGGTTTTACAGCAAAATATGGGGTTTATCCCACAATTGAAAATCGTTTTCCCTTTTTTAGTCAAAATATAGTTGCTAAACTTGGACCAGTAAACTTTGGGGCACCCGCAAAGTACCCACCAAAAAGGGGGAAGCTCAGGTACCTGAAACGTACCTAACTCCCCGCAAGTACCTCTTTTTTTGTGTTTTTATAGGCTAACCTACGTGAATTTCGAATGGCTTTGATCCGATCCGTCCGGGGCATATCCCCTACTTTAGGCCCCCACTTCTGGTGCGCCGACAACGCCACCATCGTAGGGGATGTGACGATGGGTAGCCACTGTACCGTCTGGTTCAACGCCGTGGTGCGGGGCGATGTGAATTTTATCCGCCTGGGCGACTACTGCAACGTGCAGGACGGTGCCGTGATTCACTGTACCTACCAGCGGCACGGCACTACCATCGGGAACTACGTGTCCATTGCCCACAACGCCGTTGTACACGGCTGCACCATCCACGACCGGGTGCTGATTGGCATGGGAGCCATCGTGATGGACGGTGCCGTGATCGGCAGCGGCTCCATCATTGCGGCGGGAGCCATCGTGACGCAGAATACTCAGGTGGAGCCGGGAAGTATCTACGCGGGCAATCCGGCCCGATTTCTTAAAAAAGTATCGCCGGAGCTGGATGCCGTCATTGACCGCACGGCGGGCAACTACGTCACCTACGCGGGTTGGTTTCAGGAAGAAATATAAGGCTTGCCGGGTTGAAAGTACCTTGGCAAGTGGAGTTATAAGTACCTACGTAGAGCTGGTATTTTTCTTCCGGCTAGTATAGGTACCTTTACCAATAAAGTATATTTTTGTTACTTAATACAGTCCCACATCGCTACCCAACCAACCTATCCATATCATGCGCAAACGTTTCCTGCTTAGTACTACTCTTTTGTTTCTGGGTACTTTATCCACCTCCTGGGCCCAGGAAGTATACGACCATTTCCAGGTCGATAGCGTGGCCGTCCCCGTGGGCGGTAACCAGGTTTTTCTAAAATTCATTGAGGTTAATAAACGAATGCCCTACGTGGCCGAAGCCCAGCGCGTAAAAGGACGGGTGGTACTTTCGGGCGTGGTCGAGACCGACGGTACCCTGCGCGACCTGCGGGTACAGCAGTCGCTGCATCCGGCCTGCGACCGGGAGGCGATGCGCGTCCTGACGGCCTACCGCGCCTGGCAACCCGCCGTCAAAGCGGGCCAGAAAGTACCCCAACGAATAAGCCTGATGGTTCCTTTTGAGGCTTCTCAGCCCCTGCTTCTGGAAGGCACCCAGCTGGTGAGGTACTTTGACAAAAACGGCTTGCCCACGGCCGAAAGCGAGGCTGTACTGAAAAGTACCCTTCCGCTGGACACGCTGCGGGACATCACGGCGGGCGATGAAGTCATGTATAAAAAAGCAGGACGCAGCTGGACCAAAGTACGAACTACCCCCTATCACCGGGAGTCCTTCGTTTTTTCACCCCTGCCGTTCAGCTCCGACTCGCTGGCCCATACGCGCAGCTGGGTAGGTACCCCCGATTCGCCGCTGGGGGCCGTGGCGTTGCTCTACCCCGATGGTACCCTGCTGGGTCGGGAATTTCACAGCACAGAAAACAGCTACTCAGTGTACTACTACCCCCAGGGCGCTGTACAGGCGGAGTATTACAAGGCTCGCACCGGGCAGGCCCAGCTTAACCGCTGGTACCCCAACGGAAGCCCGCGGGAAGAACGGGTTATGGAAGATAAGAAATGGCTGATTTGGAGCCAGTGGGACAGCCTGGGCTACCAGCACGTCACCAACGGCAACGGCCTGGGCCGCACCGAAAGCCCGGGAGAAACCGGCCCCGTGGCGGAAGAAGGTACTTTGACGAATGGCCTGAAGGAAGGCCGCTGGACGGGCAGGTACCCCGACGGCAAGATCTTTTATGAGGAAATGTATCAGGCAGGTACCTTGCTCAGCGGAACGGCCTACTACACCGACGGGGCCGTTTCGTACCAGGATGCGCCCGAGCAGCAGCCGGAGTTTCAAGGTGGAAGCCGGACTATGTATCAATTTTTGGCTAGTAACCTGCGCTACCCGAGTGACGCTATCCGCAATGGCGTAGGGGGCAAGGTACTTGTTTCGTTCGTAGTCTGCCAGGACGGAAGTATATGCGACATCAACGCGAACGCCACGCTGGGCTACGGCCTGGAAGAGGAGGCCGTCCGGATTATTAAGAAAATGGACGGCAAGTGGCAGCCCGGTACACTGCGGGGCAAAGTAGTGCGGGTCAAGTACAATCTCCCCATCAGCTTTCAGATGCAATAATGCTCCCTACTCCTGCATTTCCCGGCGGGCGCTGAAGTACCCCTTGATGACGGTAAAGGTGGTGATGGCCAGGAAAAACAGAATGATGTAGTGTACGTAGTTCATGATGCCCGGAAAGCGCTCCCCAAACAAAAAGCCCCCGCCCGTCAGGGTCAGGATCCACACGGCCCCGCCCAGGACATTATAAGTTAGGAACCCCACCATCGGCATCCGGGCCAGGCCCGCCAAAATGGGCGCAAACGTGCGTACTATGGGCAAAAAACGGCTAATGACCAGCGTGCGCTTGCCGTACTTGTCGAAGTACTTGCGGGTAGTGGCCAAGTGCTTGCGCTTGAAGAAAAGGGAATCGGGGCGGTCTTCCAGCTTATAGCCAAAGTACTTCCCAAACAGGTACCCCACCAGTGAGCCCAGCACCGCCGCGACAAAGAGACAGGTCAACAGCAGCCCGATCGTGACGTTCAGGATGCCCGCGCCACAGAACACCCCGGCTAAAAAAACCAGGTAGTCGCCCGGCAGGAAGAAGGCAAAGAAGAGGCCATTTTCGGCAAAGACAATGAGCGTAATCACCACCAGCCCACCCGTACGAATGAGCTCCTCGGAGTTGAGCAGGTACTGGAAAAATTCTACAATCGAACTCATACGTGGGTTTGATCAGTCTGATGGGTGGTTGCTGGTACTACGAACGGCGCAAAGTTAAGCAAATTCCGATAGTTCGAGCCAGCGCATTTCTTTGTCTTCCAGCGTAGCCGTTAGCTGCTCGATCTCCGTGGCCCAGGCCGTCAGCTCCTCGTGGGTACCGCCGCCGTTGAGCTGTCCGAGGAGCTGGGTCTTTCGTTGTTCCAGCGTGGCAATCTCCTTTTCCAGGCTTTCCAGCTCCCGCTGCTCCTTGTAGGAAAGCTTTCGCTTGGGGGCCGCCTCGGAGCTACTGGGCGCAGGTACCTCCCGGGGGGTACTTGCTGCTTTGCTACTGGCCTGCTTTTGCTCCGCCTCGCGGGCCTGCTGCCACTCCCGGTAGTCGGTGTAGTTGCCGGGGAAGTCACGAATCCGGCCTTCGCCCTCAAACACAAAAAGGTGGTCTACGAGCCGGTCCAGAAAGTAACGGTCGTGCGAGACGATCATCAAACAGCCCGGAAAATTGGCCAGGAACTCTTCCAACACGTTCAGGCTGCTGATGTCGAGGTCGTTGGTGGGTTCATCCAGGATCAAAAAATTGGGCTCCTGCATGAGCATGAGCAGCAGCTGGAGCCGCCGCTTTTCGCCCCCGCTGAGCTTGGCTACGTAGTCGTGCTGCTTGGCGGGCGGAAACAGGAACGTCTGCAAAAACTGCGACACCGTGACCGTCTGCCCCGTGCCCAGCCGCACTACCTCCGCCACTTCCTTCACCAGGTCGATCACCCGCTGCTCCGGACGATACTCCAGCTCCGACTGCTTGTAGTAGCCAAACTGCACCGTGTCGCCGCGCACCACCTGGCCATTGTCGGGCCGGAGCTCGCCGGTGATCATATTGAGCAGGGTACTTTTGCCCATGCCGTTTTGGCCTACTACCCCGATGCGGTCGCCCTTGCGGAAGGTATACAAAAAGTTATGGATCAGTTCCCGCTCGCCGAAGCGCTTGCCCACGCTCTGTAGCTCCACGATCTTGCTGCCCAGGCGCGTCGCGCGCACGTTGAGCTCCATCTGGTTGTCGTACTTTTTCTGGCTGGCCTTGTCTTTGAGGTCCTCAAAGGCATCCACGCGGTACTTGGCCTTGGTACCCCGCGCCTTGGGCTGCCGCCGGATCCAGTCCAGCTCTTTCCGCATCAGGTTGCGGGCCTTGTCGATCTCGGCCGCTTCGGCCTCCTCGCGTTCGGCCTTCTTCTCGAGGTAGTAGGCGTAGTTGCCTTTGTAAGGGTAGGCCGACCCGCCCTCTAGTTCCAGCACCGTGTTGCAGACTTTATCCAGAAAGTACCGGTCGTGCGTAACGACGAGCAGCGTGGTGTTCTGGGACTTGAGGTAGTTTTCGAGCCATTCCACCGTGTCCAGATCCAGGTGGTTGGTGGGTTCGTCCAGGATGAGCAGGTCCGGGTCTTCCAAAAGTACCTTGGCCAGTGCGACGCGCTTCCGCTGCCCACCCGACAAAGTACCGAAAAGGGCATCGACGTCCTGAATGCCCAGCCGCCCCAGAATCTCCTTGGCCTGCGCTTCAAAATCCCAGGCCCGGAGGGTATCCATTTCACCCAGTATGGCGGTCAGCTCCTGGTCGTTGCCCTGGAGCAAGGCGCGTTCGTAACGCTTCACGACCTGCGCCAGGGGGTTCGAGGAGGCAAAAATGACCTCCATCACCGGCAGGGCTTCGTCAAACGTCGGGCTTTGGTCCAAGTAGGCCAGCCGGATGTCTTTACGGAGGCTCACCTCCCCCTCTTCGGGTGGCATGAGGCCCGCCAGGATATTCAAAAAGGTGGTTTTACCCGTTCCGTTGGCCCCGATCAGGGCCACTTTATCACCCCGGCTCAGCCCGAACGTGACGTTCCGAAACAGCCATTTGTCCCCGAACGATTTAGCAATATTTTCCGCTGAAAGATAATTCATGAATACACGATGGGTACTTTACAAAGTACCAAAGTTAGGATTATACCAACGAAAACCCGCTTCCTTTCCGACCAGTGACAAGAACATGCGGGTTTTTTCAAATAGCTGCTTAAATTTGTCGTTGGTGTAGTATAATTCTGCTTTCTACTGCTCTTTAACTTTATAAACAAATTTTTAGTCCCTTTTACAATCCAATGATTAGAAGATATTTGTTGCTGTCGGCCGCTTGCCTGGGCCTTTCTACCTGTTTTGCGCAAAAAGATTTTAAAAGTTATACCCAAAAAATACCCGGTAGCGCCCACGTGTACGATTTGGTGGCCATTCCCGGCGGGGAGTTCATGATGGGTAGCCCGGCCTCGGAAAAAGGCCGCAACCAAGACGAAGGCCCCCAGCATAAAGTAAAGATTGAGCCCTTCTGGATGGGAAAATACGAGGTTACCTGGGACCTGTACGATCTCTACGCTTTTAAAAACATGGAAAAGGAAATGGCCGCCCAAAACCCCGATCCGACCAACAGCATCGCCAAAACCGACGCCAGTACCCGGCCTAGCCCTCCCTACGTAGATATGTCGTTCGGGATGGGGCGCTCGGGTTACCCGGCCATCAACATGACGCAGTACTCTGCCATTTACTTTTGCAAGTGGTTGTACGAGAAAACGGGCGTCTTCTACCGCCTGCCCACCGAAGCCGAATGGGAATACGCCTGCCGCGCCGGAACCAAAACGGCCTACTCCTTCGGAGACGACGCCTCCAAACTGGGTGAGTACGCCTGGTACCGCGACAACAGCGACGGCGCTTATAAGAAAATTGGCCTCAAGAAGCCCAACCCCTGGGGCTTGTACGACATGCACGGCAACGTGATGGAATGGACCCTGGACCAGTACCTGCCCGACTTCTACGCCCAAAAGGCCAAAGGCGAGGTGAAAGTACCCTTTGCACCCGTAACGGAGCTCTATCCCATGGCCGTACGCGGTGGCTCCTGGGACGACGAGGCCGACGTAGCCCGCAGTGCCGCCCGGGTACCTTCCTCGCCCAACTGGAAGATTCTGGACCCCCAGCTCCCCAAAAGCGAATGGTGGCTCACCAGCGCCTCTTTCCTGGGTATGCGGCTGGTGCGCCCCCTAAAAACGCCCTCGCCTGCCGAGATCGAAGCGTACTACAATCCAACGCTCATTGAAGATTATTGAATACCCAAACTGACCTACTCAATTCTTAAACGCTTACTAACCTTTTCAATACCTATGGAAAAAAATAGACGCGAATTTCTGAAGGCCTCCGGCTTGCTGGCTGGGGGCGTGGTGCTGAGCCCGCTGGCTTCTTACGGATTTAACAGCTCCGCCGATGACACCATTAAAGTGGCGCTGATTG
Source organism: Rhabdobacter roseus (assembly GCF_014202275.1). GTDB lineage: Bacteria > Bacteroidota > Bacteroidia > Cytophagales > Spirosomataceae > Rhabdobacter > Rhabdobacter roseus. The sequence continues at coordinate 54,011 of NZ_JACHGF010000011.1, forward strand.
GCTGCGGAGGACGGGGTACGGGGGCGGCCGCTCAGGCGCTAAGTACCAAGCAAAACGTAAAGCTGGTGGCGATGGCCGATGCCTTCCGCGACCGCCTGGAGGAGTCTTACAAAAGCCTGACTTCCAAGAAATACAAAAATGCCGCCGGAGCCAACGTGGAAACCAGCACCAAGATCGATGTGCCGGACGACCGTAAATTTGTGGGCTTTGATGCCTACAAAAAAGCCATAGCCCTGGCCGACGTGGTGATTCTGGCTACGCCTCCGGGCTTCCGCCCCTCTCATTTTGAGGAGGCCGTTAAGCAGAACAAGCACATCTTCATGGAAAAACCGGTAGCAACCGACGCGCCGGGTATCCGGAAGGTCCTGGCTGTAGCCGAAGAAGCCAAGAAGAAGAAGCTGAACGTGGTAGTAGGCTTGCAGCGCCACTACCAGCCTAACTACCGCGAAGCCATCCGGCGGATTCAGGACGGTGCCCTGGGCGACATCGTGGGCGGCCAGGTGTACTGGGTGAGCGGCGGCGTATGGGTGAAAGACCGCGTACCCAGCATGACCGAGATGGAATACCAAATGCGGAACTGGTACTACTTCAACTGGCTTTGCGGCGACCATATCGTGGAGCAGCACGTGCATAACATCGACGTGGCCAACTGGGTAAAAGGGGGCTATCCCGTGTCCATTCAGGGTACGGGCGGCCGCCAGGTACGTACCGACAAGAAGTACGGGGAGATCTACGACCACCACTTGCTCGACCTGGTGTACGCCGACGGTACGACTATTTCCAGCCAATGCCGCCACTACGAAGGTACCTACAGCCGGGTGGATGAGGCCTTTGTGGGCACCAAAGGGCGTATTGACAGCTTTGCCAATAACAATACCGTGCTGAAAGACTACAAAGGCGGGGTGATCTACAAGCATGACGGCAAAGGGGATGGCAATCCTTACCAGATTGAGCACGATGAACTGTTTGAGGCCATCGCCAACAACCAGTACAAGTTTGCCGATGCCGAAAACGGAGCCAAAAGTACCTTTACGGCCATTCTGGGCCGCATGGCTACCTATTCGGGTAAGCTTATGAAGTGGGACGAAGCGCTGAAATCCGACATCAGCCTTTTCCCCGAAAAGCTTGCCTGGGATGCCATGCCGAAGATACTTCCTCTCGAAGATGGCTCCTACCCCGTAGCGGTACCTGGTAAAACGCAGGTGATTTAATTTTACCCAACGTTGTATCCAGACAAGGTTCAATAAAAGCGCCGATTCTACCCAAAGGATCGGCGCTTTGAATGTTTAGGATAAATCCTTAGAGTGTCTTCCAGCTTCTAACTTTTTCTTCTTTCATTTCCAGTACCCATACCCGTGCCGAAGGGAAGCGCTTTAGTAGCTTTTTTCCCCGCCGGATACCCGCCACGCTCAGCGCCGTGGCCAGGGCGTCGGCCTGGGTACCATCTTCCGCGATGACCGTGGTACGTACGTGGTAAAGCAAACCCACGCCCGTGCGCGGATTTACAATGTGGGAGTAACGCTTCCCGCGGTACTCCAGGTAGCGGTAATTGGCTCCCGAAGTAGCAACGCCTACATTAGCTAAGGTCAGGATTTGCGTAGTAGAACTCCGCGGATCGGGCTCCGTCCCGGACTCTACGGTGATAGTCCAGCCCGCTTGTCCCGGCGGAGGGTCGCCCAGCGTGAGGTCGCCGCCCGCATCTACCAGCACCGAGCGAATGCCCATTTCCCGCAGCAGGGCTACGGCTTCGTCGGCCGCGTAGCCTTTCCCGATTCCGCCCACGTCCAGCCTCATGCCTTTTCGCAGCAGCCGCACCCGCTGCCGGGTACTATCCACGTGGAGGTAGCGGTACCCTATTTTTCGCCGCAGCGCGCGGATCTCTGTCTGAGCCGGGAAAGTACCTCGCCGCATAGCCCGGCGCCACAGCTGCACGGCGGGGCCAACGGTGGGGTCAAAGGTACCTTGGGTACGGGCGCTGAGCGTGCGCGCTAGGCGAAGTACCTCCCCCAGGTCTTGGCTGACCGGTACCCATTCGCCCGTGCCCGCCTGGGCCGAAAGGCGGTTGATCTCGCTCCCATCGCGGTAGTCACTCAATACGTCGTTGAGCGCTTCGATGCGTCTAAAAGCACGCTCGGCTCCTGCTTGGGCCAGGGAGTCGCTGGAAGCATAGAAGACCAGCCGAAAGGGCGAGCCCATCAGGCCTTTTTGGAATTCGTAGCGCTGTTCCTGCGCAAAAACCGGCTCGGAAACGCAGCATAAGAAAAGTAGAATTCGTATATTCGATAAAAAGAGCAGTAGGATACCCCTACTGCTCCCTATGTTCCACGAATCGCGGGTACGGGTGAAATTAACCATTCTAAATGCCTTACTAATGTTGCTCGCCGGGCTGGTGCTGGTTATTACCGGGGCCTTCCTAAAGCTCCGTGAATCGCCTCTGAGCAATCCTACCGTCTTTTCGGGTCTGGCGGTTGATTTTCTGGGAGCCATTTTGCTGGTACTTGGCCTTCACCGGCGGCGGCGGAACTTCTAGATCCGATTCGCCAATTGCCGTAGGTAGAAGTCCGCTAGCACCAAGGCCGTCATGGCTTCTACGATGGGTACGGCGCGGGGTACTACACACGGGTCGTGCCTTCCTTTTCCCTGGACGGTCACTTTCTCGCCAAATTGATCCACGCTATCCTGATCCTGCATGATGGTAGCTACGGGCTTGAAAGCCGTCCGAAAGTAGATGGCCTCGCCGTTGGAAATCCCGCCCTGAATCCCACCCGAAAGGTTAGTACTGGTTCGTACTTTGCCGTTTTCGTCCGTAAAAAAAGCGTCGTTATGCTGCGAGCCGTACATTTCAACGCCCGCAAATCCACTGCCATACTCGAAGCCCTTGACCGCGTTGATGCTCAGCATGGCTTTGCCCAACTCAGCGTGTAGTTTGTCAAAAACGGGTTCGCCCCAGCCAGCCGGTACGCCCTGAGCCACGCAGGTTACTACGCCCCCCACTGAGTCGCCCCTCTTACGGGTTTCGTCAATGTAGTCGAACATGCGCTGGGCCATGGCTGCGTCAGGGCAACGTACGTCGTTGGTCTCGGTCTGCGCCAGATCCAGCTCCTGGTAGCTTTTTTCCAACTTTAAAGTACCTACCTGCGATACATAGGCCTGAACGCTCACGCCTACTTTTTTCAGAAGTAGCTTAGCCAGCGCTCCGGCCGCTACGCGCGCGGCCGTTTCGCGGGCAGAGCTTCGCCCTCCCCCCCGGTAGTCCCGGATACCGTACTTGGCCTGGTAGGTATAGTCGGCGTGGGAGGGGCGGTACTGCGCCGCAATATGCGAATAATCTTTGCTGCGCTGGTCTTCGTTGCGAATCAGGAGCGCGATGGGCGTGCCGGTTGTCTTTCCTTCAAAGACGCCGGAAAGTACCTCGAATTCGTCGGCTTCGCGCCGCTGAGTGGTAATGCGCGACTGGCCCGGCTTCCGGCGGGACAATTCACTTTGAATAAAGTCGGGGTCAAAATCCAAGCCCGCCGGGCATCCTTCTATCACTACCCCAATGCCTAGTCCGTGAGACTCTCCAAAGGTGGCAATTTTCAATATTTTTCCGTACGTACTGCTCATGAGTAAATGCTTTCTATTTTCTAAATATCCATACCATGCCGACCAGCATCACCAGTACTACGGCATTGATTAAGTTCCGGGTTATTTCCTGGTAGTTGGGGGTACTTTCGCTGGTATCCAGCTGCTCGATATTGTCATAAATGGAGGTTAGCGTTCCCTGCCCAATCCCCTCGGCTATCTTACTTTCTCCCACTACCTCGATTGTTTTATCGGATCTTAAGGTATCGTATCGAGCCCGCCGGGGATCAAAGTAGATCCACTGGAAGAAGCGACCTAAAGGAAATCTACCCTTTTGCTTCGCTACTACAAAATAGTCAAACGTTTTTTCGCCACTTACGCGGTCGTAGCTTCGCCGTATTACTTGGCCAATATCCGGAGCGTAAAAGTCGAAGTACTGGCTAGCAGGTACCTCCGAGGCCGTTAGAGCGGGTATGTTGCCCGTCCCAACTAGCTTAAACAGGTAGCGGAAGCTTTCGCCGGAGGCTACCTGCGGCTCACTGAGCCGTTCCTCAAGCCGGTACTCGCCTACCGCTACCTGATCTTTTTGAGGGTGAGGCGGAAGTTCTTTCACCAGTACTTTGGCTGGTTTGGCGCTAAATTTTCTGAGGCTTTGCTTACGGGTACCTCCTTCGGTTCCGGGTTCAAGTACCTGCATTTCCAGGCTGATGGCCGGAAAGGCGATGGCTTGCAACGTCAGCGGAAAGAACACCGCCTGGTACATGCGGTATTCCGTGAATTTTTTGCCTTGGATCGTCACCGGTCGCTCAATGATTTCTTCAATACCTACGTTTTCTTCCCAGCAATTAGCGGGCCTTATCTTTTTAAGGATTGCTTGAAGCTGTGCATCCAACCGGTAAAAACTCATGTCTACCTGGGCGTCTTCGGCTACGTACAGGGAGAGCCGGATCGCAAAGCCTTCGCGGATATAGACGCTGGACTTGGTGGTACTTAAAGCTAAAAAAATATCTCCCTCAATACTTTCTACCGACGCTCCTTCCGACTCCTCTGAGTCCTGCGCCAAGTCATTGGCTTCTGTGGCGGCCGTGAATGTAAGGTTCAAGTCTTCTAGTTTAAACTTCACTCCATTCACACTGACAAGTCCCCCCTCAATTTCGTAAGTACCTTCCCGGCTGGCAAAATATTGCTGGCTGATGGTTTGGGTAAGTACTACCTTGCCTCCAACCGTGCTGCTGGTCGTGGTCGCCGAAGCGCTCCTTTTTTCCAAACCTTTAATTTCGGGAAAACTCACTACCGGCCGCTCGTCGCTATTCCGAACGATCACGGATACTATAAATGGTTGGTCAAGTCTAAGCTGGGTATCGCCGGTTTCAACGCTTACATCCGAAATAGGCTGCTGGGCATAAGCAGAAAAACACAAAATAATATTTAAATACACATATAATTTCATTTAAAACTTTCGTTATAGAAGTTGGTAAAAACACCTTTTGCCCTTTGTGGGTTATAAGAAGGTGGTACCATTTTCTAATCTAATCTTTGCATCCCTAAACCACAAAACTACATAATACTATGGCCTCAATGCTTGAATACATTAAAATAATTCTGCAGAAGGTAAGCTTCGATCGCAGGTTATTTGAGAAAGAACTCCGCAAAGCTATTCGAATGCTGATGCCTGACGAAATTAAACGATTAAAAGCTTGGTGCTACGAACGGTTCAGTTCGGTTCATCTTCCGGTACTTAATAAATGTTTTTTAGTGGCCAGCCCCCTAGGCTAGTTTAAAAAATAAGCTCACAAAAAAGCCCCAGGAGAATATCCTGGGGCTTTTTTGTGAGCAAGCTTCAAAGCCTGGCCTGGTATTGCTTAGTTTTTCTTCACGGCTCCCTTAACCGGAGCGGCAGCGGCCTGAGTCATTCCCAATGCTTCCTTCGCATTTTGGTTGTCAGGATCAATTTCCAGCAACTTAGTCCAGTACATCTTCGCCTTTTCTTCGTCTTTCAGCGTCGTCTGGTTGTAATAAGCCAGGTAGTTGTAAGCCAGACGCAGGTAAGATTTATACTTACCCATGTCCCCTTCTTTCTCTACCGCTTCGACGAGCTTCTCGTAGTGTGGGGCTGAGATCCCTTTGTCAATATTTTCCTGCCGATCGTAGGCATTATACAACGAGCTAGCCCGCCAGTAATGTCCGTAAGGCCAATCGGGTACTTTTTGGGTAACAATAGCGAATACTGAATCCGAGCTTACGAATAGGTTTTTACGTACATCGGCCAGTTGTGTGCTGTCAGCTCCCGTTAGGGAATCAGCAACCACGGTATTGGTTCCCTGTTGAAAATAAGCCATACCCAACAGATAATAATCGTTAGTGGATGCTTTAACCGTATCCAACTTAATGCCTTTATCAAAGGCCGCAGCAGCCTGGGCATACTCCTTTTGCTTATAGTACAAGTTAGCTACTTCTTTATAGGTAGCGGCGGCCTCTGCCACGCTGGTATCCATCTCGGCTCCCTTCAAGATATAGACCATACCTGTGGAGTCATACTCCCCGTCGGTCGCCATTTTGTTGTAAGCCCGACCCAGGAATTTGTAGTCATCTCCGATGACTTTTTCCGGGGCAATTTTAATGAATTCCTCCAGGTTGCTGATGGATTGCTCCATGTCGTTGGTCTTGAAGTAAGCCCAGCCGTACATACGCTTCGTAATAGGGTCATCAAGTTTCCCTTTGATCGACTCGAGGAACTGCAAGGATTTGGCGTATTCATCCGCCGTAAAAGCAAACTGAGCCGCCCGTAGAATCATCTTAGGATCGGTGTCCCCGCTTTTCTGTAGGTACAGATCAAAGTTCTCGGCTGCGCGCTTGTATTGCTGCGCCATAAAGTAAAGCTCGGCCAGGTCTTTGTAAGCGGGAGCAAAATCGGGACTCGCTTCGATCGCTTTTTTATAGTACTCCAGCGCATTGTTGTAGTTTTTACCCCGCAAGTATACCTGTCCAATCCGGTTGTTAGCCAGCGCGTAGTTCGGCTTGGCCGTCAACGCATATTCGTAGGCTGTTACCGCCGGGCCACCTTCGTTGCGTAGCAAAAGGGCGTCGCCTTTAGCCAGGTAGGCATCGGCCAGTGAGTTATCCCGCTTAATGGCCGCATCCAGCAAACGAATGGCCTCCGCCGGATCGTTATTCTTTTCAAAAAGAATATACGCTTCCCCGGCCCGGAAAAGTACCTCGGCATTTTTACCTTTGGTTTTTTTCTCCGCTACGGCAATCAATTCCTGAGCCTTCGCACGGTCACCCTTGCCTAAGGCTACGGAGGCGAGACCAACCTGATTGAGGTAATCTTTTTCGTCGAGCTGCGCACCCTTTTCAAAAGCCTTTTGGGCTTCATCCAATTGATCCGTACGCAGGTAATAGTACCCTAAATAGTACTGATTCTCGGGCGTGGGACTGGCCTCGGCCAATTTTGTAAATACTTCTTTCGCCTCATTGATCCGCTCGCCGTTGAGCTTCTCCAGTCCTTCCTGAACGGTTTGGCCCAAGACGGCGGTGAGCGAAATAACACCCATGAAGAGTGTTCCCATCATCGTTTTCAATGTTCTGTTCATTTTTTAACCGGGTTGAAAAAAGGATAAAAAATTTTGTGTTTATACTAAACAACTGTCAAAGATAATAAATTGCAACCTAACCCTAAAAATTTTGTTTGGTCTCCACTTCTACTTCTCGAGGGTAGGGTATAGCGGGTATTAAGCCCGATTTTTGAATAATAAGCCCTCCTACATCTCTAGCAATGTAGGTCATTAATCCGCCGCCTAAACCCGAAAAACCTTCTCGACTGATGATGTACAGGTTGCGTGATAAGGGATACTGGCGGTACTGCAAGTCGCGTTGAAAGGGCTGAAAGTAATCCTCGAGAGAAGTGGGCGTAGGCTTGGCAGAGACACCCATAACCCGCAGCCCTTTGGAGAGTACGTGCGTCAACACTTCATTACCGTCACTGATCCAATTGACCCCGATGAAGCCAATCACGGAGGCATTCTGCCGTACGTGCTCAATCACTTTTTCGTTCGTGCCGGACGTATACAAGCGAAGCTTAGTTACATCCTTTACTTTGAAACGGTCCAGCATGTAGCGCAGGTTACTGGAATTGGCGTCATCAAAAACCAAGGTAATGGCACCTGAACGTCGGCTGTTCTTAAGCTGTGACCAGTCCGTGATTTCTCCTTTAAATATCCCCTCCAGCTCCTGCATAGTGATCAGACTATCCGGCGCCTCTTTATTCACGATAAGTGCGATGCCGTCAATGGCAATGAACTGCGCTTTTTGAATACCCTCTTGTTTCTGGATGATTTCTTTTTCCTTCTCATTCAGCTCTCGGGTCACAAAGGCTAATCGGGCGGTATCACGCAACAGCTCCAAGATGGCTTCCTGCTCTGGCTTATACATGACGTTAAAATGAGCATCCGGGTAGATACCCTCATAGGCACGGGTAAGCGCATTAACCAGCGGGACGAACGATTCGTCCGCCGCAATGGTAATGGTACCCTGCCGGGGATTATCCAATGACTCCGAAGAAGTACAGCCCAATAGCCCTACTACCGTCAGAAAGCCCATTAAGATTGCTACTAGTTTCATATCTAAGACGCGCGCTGATTTCTTTTCCAATTGATCCACCCCCGATAGCCCCGGTAAATTCCGTACAGAATGAGTACCGAAGCCAACAAGTACCGCCAGAAACTACCTACCGGAAATAGCCTAAAAGACGAGGAGGAGGCGATCAGATAGATCCCTCCTCCTGCGTAAATCGGGGCCATCAGCAAAGAGGTAAGATCACTAATCCTCTCATGCAAAGGTTTTCCCTTCATAAACTCCGTTACTCAAGCGTAAAGCTAATGGGTAAGTTAAACTTTACCCGGACCGAACGTCCGGACTGCTTTCCGGGCTTCCACTTAGGCATGGTCTTCACCACTCGCATGGCTTCTTCATCACAGCCAAAGCCTAAGCCCTTTAACACCGACACATCTTGAATACTCCCGTCCGTATTAACAACGAAGGTCAAAAACACCTTTCCGGAGATGTTGGCCCGTGAGGCTGCCGGAGGGTACTTGATGTGCTTGCTCAGGTACTTGTACATTTCTGCGGCACCACCCGGATATTCGGGCTGCTGCTCTACCACAGTAAAGATTTGTTCCGGGGCAGGAGCTGCTTCCACAACGGTACCTCTACCGGGCGACACGGCTTCTGGAGCGATAATAAGCTCTTCGGCGTTAGGGTCTCCTTTTACGGTCACTTCTGCAGCTACAGCTTCCTTCAATTCTTCCACCGTAGGGGGAGGCGTTTCTTCCGGAACTTCTTCATCCTTCTTTACTTCCGGAGGCAAGAACTTCACCGTATTCACCTTAGGCTGTTCTATAGGCGGCGGCGGTGGTGGTGGTGGTTCGGCCGGGTCAATGGGCGGTGGTGGCAAATTCATCAAATCTACTTCTACCATTACAGCCTGGTCGTCATCACTTTGAAGGAACTTGTCGATCAAAGTAGGGGCAAACATAGCCAAAATGAAGATAGAAGCGCCGAATATGGTAGCGCGATTAACGACACCACGATATTCCTGCCGAAGTGAATATGCACCATACGCCTTGTTTCGATTGGCAAACACTATTTCATCCAGTGTTGCATTCGGGCTCATCTCTGCCATGGCGCTAGTTGGGTTAATGTTTTAATTTAATTACTACTGGTCTTTGGCCTCTACTTTATCCCCTAATAACTCTTTTTCCGAAGGAGTAAGTTCATCTACGAGGGCATAACGCTTGGTTTTGGTAATTGCCATCTCATCCAGAATATCTACCATGTTTCTATAGGTCGATGCGGGAGTAGGCTTGATAACGACCACAAATGGATCATTCCCCTGCTCATCCTTAGGATTTTGCGAATTGATACGTGTTTTAGACTTAAACACAATATCCCGAATTTCTGAGCCAAAGCGGGCTGTCCCCATATCGGTTTTGGCCTTGTCATCATCCGCCGCAATTCCATCCAGGTAGTAGATGTCGTTGTTCCGCCCCAGAAAAATCGTTAATACCTTCGAAGCTTTCAGGGGCTCCGTTTTCTCTTCAATTTTGTCCTTTGCCGGGACGTTGAGAGTCATGGATGTTGGCTTCGTCATGGTAGTAGCCAGCATAAAGAAGGTAATAAGGAGGAATCCTAAATCTACCATGGGGGTCATATCGACCCGGGTAGACATTTTTTTGGCCCTAACCTTACCGTCACCTTTACCGTGCCCACCACCGGATTCTACTATTTCTGCCATTGCTTTACTTTATTTTTTCAGGTGAGACCTTACTCTTTTACTCCTCTTCGGCCACCCAACCCGCTGGGGGTTGTTCAGAACCCGTAATCAGGTTGAACTTGTTGATATTCTGCGATTGCAGGTTTGCCAACACATCCTTGAATACTGGAAACTTAGAAGCGTTATCGCCTTTGATGGCGAGCCGGAGCTGGTTGTTGGCCTTACGGGCGGCATATACCCAGTCAGCTAGTTCACTCGTTCCGGTCGAATCAACCGGAATTCCGGGCTGCTTTACCTGGCTCATTTGATCCGGCGGCAGACTCAACCAGGACTTTAGCTGGCCAACGGGAAATCCGAAGCTGGATTGAAAAGAAAACTTCTGCTTTTCAAGATCCGTAAACGAAATCCCCTTGGTTTCGCCCATGTTCTCCAGCATGGCTACTCGGGTAGCTGCTGCATCCACGCCAAAGTATACTTTGCCCTCGGGACTGATGCTAATGATCATGATCTTTTCGTCCGGCACTTTGATCGCCGAAATAGACGTAGGTGTCGTGATCTCTGCTGCTTCGTTTGATTTAAACGTCGCCGTCATGATAAAGAACGTGAGCAACAGAAACGCTACGTCGGTCATGGCCGTCATGTCAGTCGTAGGTGGGTGCTTTTTTGGTCTTACTTTTCCCATACCCCAAATATATAAGTTTTTTTTATATTAACGAAATTTCAGAATTAATAGTGTGCAGCAAAATTTTGCTGGATACTCATTCCGATTTCGTCGATGCTATAAGTAAGGTCATCCACCCGGCTGTTTAGGTAGGCGTATGAAATGGTAGCAATAGCTGCCGTACCGATACCTAAGGCTGTATTAATCAAAGCTTCGGAAATACCCGTTGCCAGGGCTGCGGAGTCAGGCTGACCCGAAGTACCTAGGGCGGCAAAGGCCTTGATCATCCCGATTACCGTTCCTAGAAGGGCTAATAGGGTAGAGGCTGATGCCAGCGTAGCAATGATTGTGAGGTTTTTCTGAAGCATGGGCATTTCCAGGGTAGTAGCCTCCTCGATTTCTTTTTGAAGAGCGGCCAATTTCTGCTCTTTGTCCAGATTGGTTTCTGTCGTGAGCTGCTTGTACTTCTCCAGGCCGGCTTTAATTACATTTCCTACTGATCCTCTCTGCTTGTCACACTCTTTGATGGCTTCGTCAATTTGATTACGATCGAGCAGGGTTCTGATTTTCCGTACGAAGGCATCAATGTTGCCACTACCGCTTGCTTTACCCAGGGTAATCAGACGCTCAATGGTAAATACAAGTACAATTAAAAAACAGGTCATCAAAATAGGTACAATAGGGCCTCCTTTATAGACGATGCCGTAGTAGTCGCCGGGCTTTGGACCTTTTTCATGGTCACCATCAATAAAGTGATCGGGGGACCCCAACACAAACAGGTAAATTGAAAGGGCAATCACAAACAAAACGGGAATCACCAACGCTGGGTTTAAACCGCCTTTGCCTTTCTTCGGTGCTGCTGCAGGCTTGGCTGCTGGTGCCGGAGTCGTAGCTTTCTTTTCCATCAGACTTACTTTTAAAGGGTTAATTTAGATTTTTGGTTGTGAAAGAAATAAAAATTTGGGTTTAATAGATTTTTGTAAAATAAAATTTTGATTACAGCAAAAATAAGCGATTTCACAAAAGTATGCGTTTTCCTTTTAAAATAAAGCAAAGGTTCGGTCAGATTTTTGATATTTTTTAAAAAGGCAAATAAAAAATTGTACTATAATAATAATCTAATAGTCATTACCCCATTCTAATCATTGTTTAAACATCTTTTAATCAACGATTTAAATCCGTTAGTTATATATAGGTAAATTGTACTATGAATCCCTCAAAGACAAATTTGATTTCTATTATCAGGTAAATCTGACTCGAAAAATAGAGTCTTGATTAGAGAAAAGCAAATTTTATTCGGAGATTCCCTTCTATTTAACAACTTCTTCATTTTCCTCCTTGCTCCTACTCCTCTCCCTGCTTCTTTCTTAAATCACCGATGGATCCAAACCCGATGACATCTTTCAAAAGCAACTCCGTCTTGAGTTCAGAAACGCGCATAATCGCCTCATTTCCAAAACGTGTTTTGATGTCGTAGTAGGCCTTTCGAAGTAGGTCGCGCCGGGTATTGTTTTCAAAAAGTGTGTATTGTACCATTTCGGCCGGAACAAAATCATAAACACCGACGTGTAGGCGGCTCAAATAAATACTTAGTATCTGTTTGGGAGGCTGACCATGCTCGGCCTTTTTGATACGTTCGAGTAGTAAACGATGAATCTCGGCTCCATCTTGTATCGGAAGGCTACTTCGTACTTCAACCTCATAACGCAGAGAGGTTGTGTAGCGAGCGGAGAAGGTTATGGCTTTGCAAAACAGGGATTGCGTTACTAAGCGTTTTTCAAGGGAAAAACATAGCTTCATAAATAGAGTATGTACGTCCTCTACGGTTTGACGCTGTTCGGCGGATAAGCTTCGCATGGCCTGCATGCTCTTATAGTTTAACGGAGTAGTGAGATCCATTTCTCCGCCGAAGTTGAGACGATAATGCCAATGCAAGCCTACCACGCTGCGAACTACCTGACGCAATTTTTCGGGCGACGCCTGACGCAGGTGCAGGGGAGAGTCGATGCCTCCGGCTTGCAGGCGAGCGGCCATGGCACTACCTATACCGGGCAGATCGGTTAATCTTAAAGTACTCAAAATACGGTCTATGTTTTCTGGATCGATACATACCAAGCCATCGGGCTTTTGTAGGCCCGAGGCTAGCTTAGCTAGAAAAGCGTTGGGAGCTACCCCGATGGAGCAGCGAAGCCAGTCGCCTACATCACGGCGAATGGCCGCTTTCACTTTATGGCCCACATCCACTATATTTGGGTACATAAGCTGATGGTGGGTCAAATCCACGATCGCTTCATCAATACTTCTGGGAAAGACATCCGCCGAAAAGGTTTTTAATACCTCCATAATTTTAATGTGAAAGTCACGATAACGGGCAGGGTTGGTTTCTAAGGGCACCAAATCAGGGCATACTTTGATGGCGTCATCCAGGCGCATCCCTACCCTAACGCCCCGCCGCTTGGCCTCAATAGAAGGCGAAATCACACAGCCGTTGCGACCCGTATACACACACACCGCAACGGGCCTTTCCCGTAGCCAATAATTGACCTGCTGCTCACAGCTAGCGAAAAAGCTGTTCATGTCTACGAACAATACCGTAGGTTTCGTGTTGGGATTAGCGTGATTCATGGCTTTTTTTAGTAGCTAGTAGGATATTTGTTTTCTTTATTGTTATTTTTGTGTCATAAATATATGATACTTTTATCATAAACATCCATTGACATATGAAAAAGGAAGATGAATCAGGGCTTAGTATTCAGGAGCGTCTTAAAGAGGTGTTTGAAGCACTTGATCTAAGCATTTATCAAATAGCCAAAGACTTGGACGAGAATTCTTCCAAATTTTATAATATCCTGAACGGTCGCGCTAAACCCTCCTACGATACCATCTTACAACTCTTGAATCATTATCCTCAGGTGAGCGCAGATTTTTTACTGCGTGGTATTCCGCCCGTTCTTCATCCCGGCAACCCTTCCAATGCCCGTTTGCTGGCGGAGCAGACCTCCTACCAGGAAGTACCCTATGTACCTGTGAAATTTCACGCCAGCTTTGTGGAGACCTACACGCAGGGCTTTCGGTACGAAGAATTGGAAACCTACCGGGTCAATAGCGAGGTAGTTAAAAATCTGCGGAGCCCCGTAATTCTGGAAATTTCCGGGAACAGCATGACCCCCCAGCTGGCAGACGGAGCCAAAGTACTGGCTACGCCCATTGATCAAGGCGACTGGATGTACCAGTCCGGAGGCGTATTTGCGGTTATTTACCGCGACTTCTTCGTAGTGAAGCGTATTCGGGAAAATGAACTATTAACCAAACACTACCTTACCCTGCATTCGGACAATCCTTTGGGAGGAAGCGTAAGTGTGCCCGCTAATGAGATAAGGGGGATTTGGCGGATCGCGAGTATTGTAAGCTCTCCTGTCGAATAGGAGCTATTACCATTCTCCTCGTTTTTCCTACCTTTGACTTTTTCTTCTACCAGAAGGAAAAACGGAAACGAACTGGAGAGAAATTATGACTGATTATTTGTCGGGCCTGAACGAACCCCAACGACAGGCCGTCACCCACGGCGACGGTCCGCTGATGATTATAGCCGGAGCAGGGTCAGGCAAAACACGCGTACTTACCTACCGGATTGCCTACTTAATTGAGAACGGCGTGGACCCGTTCCGCATTCTATCGCTGACTTTTACCAACAAAGCTGCCGGTGAAATGCGACAGCGCATTGAAAAAGCGGTAGGCTACGAGGCCCGTAACATCTGGATGGGTACCTTCCACTCGGTATTTGCCAAGATATTACGCATCGAAGCCCGCTACCTGGGCTATACCAGCGATTTCTCGATCTATGACACCGATGACTCCAAGTCGCTGCTCCGCTCTATTATTAAGGAATATAAACTGGACGATAAGGTTTATAAGGTCAATGTCGTATTCAACCGCATTTCGGGTGCCAAAAACCGCCTCGTGTCGGCCGACGACTACCTCAACAACGCGCTGATCCAAGCCGATGACGCCGCCGCCCGGATGCCGGAAATTGGCCGTATTTTTAAAGCCTACACCATGCGTTGCTTCCAGGCCAACGCCATGGACTTTGACGACCTGCTCTTTAATACGAATATTCTTTTCCGGGACTTTCTGGAGGTACTTAACAAGTACCAGCACAAGTTTAAACACGTCATGGTGGATGAGTTTCAGGACACCAACGTGTCGCAGTACCTCATTACGCGCAAGCTCTCGGCGGTGCATCGCAACATCTGCGTAGTGGGTGACGACGCGCAGAGCATCTACGCCTTCCGGGGGGCCAACATCGAAAACATTCTTAACTTCGAAAAGGACTTTCCGGACGTACGTACCATCAAGCTCGAGCAAAACTACCGCTCCACGCAAACCATCGTCAATACAGCTAACTCGGTCATTGCCCGCAACAAGGCTCAGCTCAAGAAAGAGGTATTTACCCATAATGACGAAGGTACCCTTATCGACGTCATCAAGGCAAACTCCGACAACGAGGAAGGTCGGCTCATCGCGACGGCGATCTTTGAAGAAAAGATGCAGCAAAGCCTGACGAACTCTCACTTTGCGATTTTGTACCGTACCAACGCCCAGTCGCGGGCTTTTGAAGAGGCGCTTCGGAAGCTGGGCGTCAAGTACCGCATTGTGGGTGGGCTGTCGTTCTACCAGCGGAAGGAGATCAAAGATTTGCTGGCTTACCTGCGCTTTATCGTTAACCAGCAGGACGAGGAAGCTTTCAAGCGAATCATTAACCTACCCAAACGAGGTATCGGCGATACCACCGTAGCTAAGATTGCCGTAACAGCCGCCGAGCATAACGTATCGATTTGGCAGGTAACCGGCCATATTCATCAGTACGTAAGCGGGCGCTCGACCACGCCCATCGAACAATTTGCTACGCTTATTAAAAGCTATATGCTCTTAGTGGAGCAGGGAAAAGATGCGTACGAAATGGCTTCGCACGTAGCCAAAACCTCCGGTCTACTTCGTGAACTCTACGAAGACAAAACCGTGGAGGGGCTCTCGCGCTACGAAAACATCCAGGAGCTGCTCAATGCGATTAAGGAATTTGTAGACAATGCTGATAACGAAGATAAAACGCTCAGTGCGTTCTTGCAATCGGTGTCGCTGCTCACGAATGCCGACGAACCCGATGACGATGGGGATACGGACCGCGTTACGCTTATGACGATTCACTCGGCCAAAGGACTGGAGTTTCGTAATGTCTATATAGTAGGGATGGAGGAGGATCTGTTTCCTAGTCAGATGATGCTCGAAAGTCGGCAGGATTTGGAAGAGGAGCGGCGCTTGTTTTACGTAGCCATCACCCGGGCCGAACGAAAACTTACCTTCTCCTACGCCGAAAGCCGGTATCAATGGGGACGCTTGAAAATGTGCGAGCCCAGCCGGTTTCTGCTCGAGGTCGACCAACGGTACCTCAATACCTCCAAAACGACCCGCAGCCTGAACGAACGGGAAACGAGCCCCAGCCCGATGGCCTTTTTGAAAAATATGACGCCCCGCTCCGCGACTTCGCGACCGGCCGCCAGCAGTGCGCACGTACCCTCCTCTGATTTCAAAGCAAGCGATACCAGCACGCTTTCCGAAGGGCAGCGGGTGGAACACCCCAAGTTTGGCTTTGGACTGGTTAGCCAAATCGATGTAAACGGTACTGACCGCAAAGCCGTGGTGAAGTTTGACACGGCGGGCGAAAAAACCCTACTGCTGAGTTTTGCCAAATTGCGCATCTTGGAATAAATGTACTTTCTTTTCCCGTAAATTTCCTGCTTCGCTTCCTTATAGTACCTAAGTACCTACTCAAACACCCTAAACCAAGTATAGTAGTATGTTTAGTTCAGATGATTTACTTCAAATAAAAGAGCGAGGTAGTGATACTTCGCTGATAGAGGAACAAATACAGTACTTCGTAGACGGCTTCCCGTTTCTTCCTCTTTCCAAAGCCGCAACCCTGGGTGACGGCATCATTTACCTTAGCGATGAGCAGGTGGCAGAGTTGGCCGCCGAATTTGAGAAAAACACCGCGGAGGGAGAACTGGCCCTGCTGAAATTTGTGCCGGCCTCGGGCGCCGCAACCCGGATGTTTAAGTCGCTATTTTCGTTCCTGGAAGAAGGAAAGACCGATTCATCCGTCGAGGCTTTTTTTACCCGCCTGTCGGAATTCGCTTTCTACGAAGATTTGCAGGACGCACTGGCTTCTGACGGCCACGACATTCGTACAGCCGATCGCCAATTGCTCGTGGACTATTTTCTGACCGACAAGGGGCTGGGCTACGGTAATCTGCCTAAAGGGCTACTGGAGTTTCACCGCTACGACGAAAGACCCCGCACTCCGCTGGAAGAGCATTTGGTAGAAGGTGCGCTCTATGCCAACGCGGGCGGGCGCGTACAACTGCACTTTACCGTATCGCCCGAGCACCGCGATAAATTTGAGAAGCTGGTCGTGGAGGTACTTCCCACCTACGAGAGCCGCTTTGGTGTAAAGTACTTCGTTTCGTTTTCGGAACAACAAGCTTCCACCGACACCATCGCCGTCAACCTGGACAATACTCCCTTCCGTGAAAAAGACGGACGGGTACTTTTCCGTCCGGCGGGGCATGGCGCGCTGCTGGAAAACCTAAACGCCCTCGAAGCGGACATCGTCTTCATCAAGAACATCGACAACGTAGTACCTGACCGCCTTAAGGAGCCGACCGTAGCATATAAGAAAGCGTTAGCAGGGGTACTTCTCCGCTACCAGAAGCGCATTTTTGGGTATCTGGAAAAACTGGATAACTCTCAGGACGCCGGGCTGATTCAGGAGCTGGATGATTTTTTGCGTCAGGAACTGTGCATTGCTCCTCCTGCGGCCTTTAGCAGCTGGGCCGACCAGGAAAAGGTAGCTTATTTCCGTCAAAAGCTAGACCGCCCCTTGCGCGTGTGTGGCATGGTGAAAAACGAGGGGGAACCCGGCGGCGGGCCCTTTTGGGCAACCAATGCCGACGGATCGGCCTCCCTACAGATTGTGGAATCGGCCCAGGTAGCGATGGACGATCCCGCCCAGCGGACAACCTTCCAGGAAGCAACGCACTTCAACCCGGTAGACCTGATCTGTGCTTTAAAAAATCGCCAAGGTACCTACTACGACCTGCGTCGCTACCGCGACCCCAAGACGGGCTTCGTGTCGACAAAATCCAAAGACGGAAAAGACCTCAAAGCCCAGGAGCTCCCCGGCCTCTGGAACGGCTCCATGGCCGACTGGAATACCCTCTTCGTAGAAGTACCCCTGATTACCTTCAATCCCGTGAAGACCGTCAACGACCTACTTCGCGAGCAGCATCAGTAGCAGCATCAACTACTTATAAGGATACGATTACCCGCGGAAGGACTTGGACGACAAGCCTTCCGCTTTCTTTTTCGCGCTACTTTAGTCTTATCTTTGCACCCAGAGAACCCATCCTTCCCTATGTCGCTCAGTCCTCGCTTTCTTGCTTTTTTGCTCGCGTTTCTTATTTCGGCCATCACGACCTCCTTCCTGGCATTCGTCAATGATGTTACGTCGAGCATGCTGTTTGTGGTGGGTGTTTCCAGCTTTGTGGTGTCCTTCTTTCTGGTACTTTATACCATCGAGATCATTGTGTACCGCGAGGTAAACAAGATGTACCGCAGTATCCATAAGCTGAAACTCAAAGATTTTAGTATTTCACGAAAATCTTTGATCCGGGAGAATAATCCGCTGAAACGGCTCAACGACGAAATCTTCGTGTATGTAGCCAAGAAGCAAAAAGAAATCGAGGAACTCCGAAAGCTCGAGCAGTTTCGGCGCGAGTTTCTGGCGGATGTATCGCACGAGCTCAAAACCCCCATCTTTGCTGCGCAGGGTTTTATCCATACCTTGCTCGACGGAGCCATCGACGACGAAAATGTCAGGGAC
Organism: Rhabdobacter roseus; assembly: GCF_014202275.1. Lineage (GTDB taxonomy): Bacteria > Bacteroidota > Bacteroidia > Cytophagales > Spirosomataceae > Rhabdobacter > Rhabdobacter roseus. The sequence continues at coordinate 72,446 of NZ_JACHGF010000011.1, forward strand.
CGCTTCCTTAAAAAAGCCGCCAAGAGTTTGGACGGATTGGACGCGCTGGTTAAAGACCTGGTGACCCTGTCGCAAATGGAAACGGGAGCCATCAAGATGAACATAGAGGTGGTTGACCTACGGCTCGTGACGGATGATGTACTGGAGCGGCTGGAAAAAATTGCGCAGGATCGAAAGGTGACGCTGAAGGTAAAGCCCGACAAACTACCCGAAGTGCGCGTGAGGGCAGATCCGCAGCGCATTGAGCAGGTGATGGTCAACCTCATCGAAAATGCCATCAAATATAACCACGAAGGAGGTAAGGTGATCATCCACTTCGACGAAGAAAAGAAGCACTTTGGAGTATCCGTCCGCGACAACGGGCCCGGCATACCGCCCGAACACCTCACCCGGATCTTTGAACGCTTTTACCGGGTAGACAAAAGTAGATCCAAGGAGCGCGGCGGAACGGGCCTCGGGCTGGCCATTGTGAAACATATCCTGAATGGGCACGGTTCTAAGATTGCCGTCATGAGTAAGCTCGATAAAGGCACGACGTTCACCTTCAAACTCGAAAAAGCCGAATGAATGGATTCCTCTCAGTAGCCGGACTTGCGCTGAGCCTGCTGGCCTGCCTCTCCGATCCTATATCCTCTACCGTTCCCGCTTCGCCCGATATCGTTCCGGTCCCGGCGTACCGCTTCCTTTCCTTGGGCGACTCGTATACCATTGGTGAGAGCGTACCGGTTTCCGAGCGCTGGTCTGTGCAGCTGGCCGCGATGCTGCGGGAAGAAGGCGTTCCGCTACAGGTACCTACCATCCTGGCCCAGACTGGCTGGACCACGGCCGAGCTGCAATTTGCTATTCAGCAAGCCAAGGACACATCTACCTATGACCTGGTGTCTTTGCTGATTGGTGTCAACAATCAATACCGGGGCCAAAGCCTAGGGCGCTACCGGACGGAATTTAAAGAATTGCTTGACCTTAGTACCCACTTTGCTCGCGGACGGCCGGAGCGGGTTTTCGTACTTTCCATTCCCGATTGGGGCGTTACGCCCGCGGGCCTATCGCGACGCCAAAAGACGGCCACTGAGATTGATGCTTTCAACACCGTAGCCAAAGAAGAATGTGCCAAGGCGGGTATTCTATTTATAGACATTACCCCTCTATCCCGAACGGCCCTGAATAACCCTAGCCTGATTGCTTCGGACAATCTTCACTTTTCTGGAAAAATGTATAAATTATGGGCGGAAGAAGCTTTTCTGACTGTGAAGCGAATGGTTACCAAGTAGTCCTTCCAGATTCTGTAAGCTGTATTTATCCAACATTTTTTACCTTTGTCAATAGGTACCTTTTACTCTACCTTTATTCCCATTCAACCTATCTTACCATGTTTGTACACTCCGTTTACTTTTGGCTTAAAGAAAAAGACAACACCGAGGCGCAGCAAGCGCTGTTGGCCGGTTTAAAAACGCTCGAAAGTATTGAAGCCGTTCACACCGCCTACGTGGGGGTCCCCGCCGAGACGCGTCGGCCGGTGATCGATCATTCTTACGACTTTTCACTGGTATTGGTATTTACGGACCAAGCGGCTCACGATATTTATCAGGAGCATCCAGTTCACTTAAAGTTTGTGGAAAACTGCGCACACCTTTGGGACCGAGTTCAGATTTATGATGCGGTTCTGGCTTAAAAGTTCAAGCACGGGAGCTTGATTTCCACCAGAAAGGGTAGTTATCCACATCGACTGTGTGGATAACTACCCTTTCTGGTGTATAACTTCTTCAGTAACAACCTTTGGGCATCTATTTAGGACTCAATGGTCAATACGATTTTGCCAAATTGCTCCCCAGCATCCATGCGCCGAAGCGCGTGCTCGGCTTCCTGGAGCGGATAGAGCTCATCAACTACTGGCATAAGTTCTTGATCTTCTACAAAACGAAGCATCGCTTCAAACTCGGCTTCGGTCCCCATGGTAGTACCTAGTATAGTAAGCTGTTTGAAGAACGCTTTCGCCGGTACTACGTCCGTAATGTTCCCGGCAGTGCCTCCATAAAAACAGATGCGCCCACCCGGAGCGGCCAGGTCGAGAAGACGCGCGAAGCCTGCACCGCCCGCACCATCAATGATGACGTCAAAGTACCCCCGCTTGGGTGCTCGGACCTTCATGAGCAGGTCGCGGTACCAGGTAGGTACTTTGTAATTGACGCCCCCCCGAGCACCAAGTGCAACTGCTTTACGGATCTTTTCGTCGGAGCCGGACGTAACCCACACTTCTGCTCCCGCCGCCAGCGCAAATTGTACCGCAAACAGCGCTACCCCTCCGCCTGCACCCGTCACCAGGACCCGTTCACCTTCCCGAAAAGACGCCCGCGTCATGAGGGCCCGCCAGGCGGTAAGGCCCGCCAGCGGAAGTGTGGCGGTTTGCTCGAATGAAAGATGGCTAGGCTTCATGGCCAGGTACCGGGCTTCCACTTTTACGTATTCTGCAAAGGTACCTTGGTCGGGTAAGCCCAGGATTTTGTAATCATCCCCATAGTAGCCAGGGTGGTCGCCCCAGTGGTGGGATGGGTTGATCACTACTTTTTTTCCCAACCAGTAGTCGGCTACACCTTCTCCTACCTGTGCCACTACCCCGGCTCCGTCGGAGCCTAATACAAGGGGTGTTTTGATGTTAGGGTAAAGGCCTTTTTGAATCCATACGTCACGGTGGTTGAGAGCTGCTGCTTTTAGTTCTACAAGTACCTCGCCTGGCCCGCAGGTAGGCGTAGGTACTTCAGTATAGCGTAAAGGCTGATGAAGTTGTTCGAGTAGGGCCGCTTTCATACAAGTTGGTTGTTTAAAAAAGTACAAGTAGGTAATGAGAGTTGCGTTTTTAGGTACGTCCTGCTTCAATAGCCCCCCGCACGCTGCCGTGCGCATCCAGCAGCGCTTCTGCTTCCTCGCGCGTGGTACTTAGCTCGTCCATCACCATCCCAATCGCGCGCTCCACCAGCTTATGGTTGGTCATCTGCATATCCACCATCTTATTTCCTTTCACTCGCCCCAATTGGATCATCACGGACGTAGAGAGCATATTTAGTACGAGCTTCTGGGCCGTACCTGCTTTCATGCGGGTGCTGCCCGTCACAAACTCGGGCCCCACGACTACCTCTACGGGATACGCGGCGGCCTCGGCTACGGCCGAGTTTTCGTTACACACAATGCAACCGGTAAGTACCCCTTGTTTGCGTGCTTCGACCAGCCCGCCGATAACATAAGGTGTGCGTCCCGAAGCTGCTATTCCTACTAACGTGTCCAGTTCCGTAATGTGATATTTCTGTAGGTCCTTCCAGGCTTGCTCGGCATCATCTTCCGCAAATTCAACGGCTCGGCGAATGGCTTGGTCGCCTCCCGCTATAATACCAATCACCAGGTCGTGGGGCACTCCGTAGGTAGGCGGGCACTCTGATGCATCTACTACGCCCAATCGGCCACTTGTGCCGGCACCGATGTAAAACAAACGTCCGCCTTGACGCATACGCTTCACGATTTGTTCTACTAAAGCCTCTAATTGAGGAATAGCCCGTTCTACTGCCTGAGGCACCGTTTTGTCTTCCTGGTTAATACAGGTTAGTAGCTCTTTAACCGTCATCCTTTCCAGATGATCGTAATGAGAAGTCGTTTCAGTAGTCATCTTGAGAGGTACTTATAAATAGTACTTGTTGAAGATCAAAAATAATTATTTTTAAATTCAATAGGCATTTCTGAGCACAATACTGACATAAAACTAAGAATTATACAAAAAAGGAGGTAGATAATTTGGAAAATAAAAAGATACCGCTCTTCTTTGTAATGCAAATTCAATATTTAGCGAAATTTCACTGTCAGAAAAATTTCTTTAATTATGCCAGGCTTGGTACTACTCGTTATTCTACTCGTTGTCCTCTGCTAAGAGGTGAGTGAAACGCGGTACCTAGCTCGAACGCCTCACTCACATACTCCTTGAGTGAGGCGTTTTTATAAATAAAGTAATTAAAAGTACCCACTTGAACTTTAGCCAGCCTGAATGATACCAGATTGGCCTTACTGTATAACCAGCTGATTAGCCCTTATGTCTCAGGAACTAAACAAATTTTCCCGCACGCTTACCCAAGAAGTGACCAATCCAGCCGCTAAAGCCATGCTGTACGGGATTGGTCTTAAGGAAGCCGATATGGCTAAGCCTCAAATTGGTATAGCCAGCACCGGCTACGAAGGTAACCCTTGCAACATGCACTTGAATGGCCTCTCGGTCTATGTCAAGCAGGGAATTCAAGCCAACGAAATGGTGGGATTAATTTTCAATACCATCGGTGTTTCGGACGGTATGACCAACGGCAACGACGGCATGCGTTATTCGCTCCCAAGCCGTGACCTCATTGCCGATTCGATCGAAACCGTAGTGATGGCCCAATGGTACGATGGCGTCATTGCGGTGGTAGGCTGCGACAAAAATATGCCCGGGGCCGTAATGGCCATGGCCCGCCTCAATCGCCCGGCCATTATGGTTTACGGCGGAACGATCCGGTCGGGACACTACAAGGGACAAAAACTGGATATTGTCTCCGCTTTTGAGGCCTTAGGAAAGAAGTTTGCGGGGAACATATCCGATGAAGACTACGAAGGCGTGATCCAGAACGCCATTCCAGGCCAAGGGGCCTGCGGTGGCATGTACACGGCCAATACCATGGCCGCTTCGATTGAAGCCATGGGGCTGAGCCTTCCTTTTAGCAGCAGCTACCCGGCCACGCACGAAGGGAAACAGGAGGAATGCAAGAAAATAGGGGTTGCCATGAAAAAGCTCCTGGAGCTCAACCTGACGCCCAAAGAAATCATCACGCGCCAGTCGCTAGAGAATGCCCTGACGGTGGTCATGGCGCTCGGTGGTTCTACCAACGCCACCCTCCACTACCTGGCCATTGCCCGCTCCGCCGGAATCCCTCTCACCCTGGACGACATCCAGGCCATCAGCGACCGTACTCCTTACATCGCCGACCTCAAGCCTAGCGGCAAGTACTACATGGAAGACATACTCGCCATTGGTGGGGTACCGGCCCTTATGAAGTACCTGCACCAAGAGGGATTGATCCATGGCGAGTGCCTGACCGTAACGGGTAAAACCATTGCTGAAAACCTGGCCGAAGCGCCGGATCTGGATTTTGAAAACCAAAAAATTATTTTTCCGCTTTCCCAAGCCATCAAGAAGAGCGGGCATATTCAGATACTGTACGGTAACCTGGCCCCAACGGGTGCCGTGGCCAAAATCACCGGAAAGGAAGGCCTCCGCTTTGAGGGCGACGCCAAAATCTGCGAGCATGAGTCGGAAATCATTGAGGCTCTTTCCAAGGGTGAAATCAAGGCCGGAAACGTGGTGGTGATTCGCAACGCCGGACCCAAAGGTGGACCTGGCATGTCCGAGATGCTGAAGCCTACATCAGCCGTCATGGGCGCGGGGCTGGGCGACAAAATTGCTTTGATTACGGATGGTCGTTTTTCGGGAGGTACCCACGGGTTTGTAGTAGGCCATATTACCCCGGAAGCCTTTGACGGCGGCCCCATTGCGCTGGTGCAAGAGGGTGATCGCATTACGATTGATGCCAATACGCGCGAGCTGACGCTCCACATTTCGGACGAAGAAATGTTGGCCCGCAAAGCCGCCTGGGTACAGCCCAAGCCGCTATTTACTACCGGGGTACTTGGCAAGTACATCCGCGACGTTAAATCGGCCAGCGAAGGTTGCGTCACGGATGAAGTGTAAAGAAATACGTATCAGCAGCAAACTAAAATAAAGATAACGTCATGGAATTAAAAGAAAAGCAACTGGTCACCCGCCAGGCGGAGCCCCTGGCCGACTTGTCCCATCAGCCCGAGATTCTGAACGGATCGCACGCCCTGATTCGCTCCCTGATTGCCGAGGGCGTAGAAACCATCTTCGGGTATCCGGGTGGTGCCATCATGCCCGTCTATGACGCTATTTATGACTATCAAGATCAAATCAATCACATCCTGGTCCGCCACGAACAGGGCGCCGGGCACGCCGCCGAAGGCTACGCCCGCCTGTCGGGCAAAGTAGGCGTGTGCCTGGTGACGTCCGGTCCGGGCGCTACCAACCTCGTAACCGCCGTTGCCGACGCCATCATTGACTCAACGCCCCTGGTGTGTGTCATTGGGCAGGTTGCCAAGCACTTGCTGGGAACCGACGCCTTTCAGGAAACCGACGTGATTGGTGTGACTATGCCCATCACCAAGTGGAACTATCAGATTACCTCTGCCGACGAAGTACCGGAAATCATGGCGAAGGCCTTTTACATTGCCAAAAGTGGACGCCCCGGCCCGGTATTGATTGATATTACCAAAAATGCCCAGCAGGAGCTCATGTCCCGGCCTTTTTCGTATACCTACTGTGAAAAATTGGTCAGCTACCACCCTCGCTTATCGCCCAAAGCCGATCAGGTAGAAAAGGCCGCCAAGCTCATCAATGAGGCCAAGCGACCCTTTCTGATGTTTGGCCACGGCGTGCAACTGGCCGGTGCCGAAAAAGAACTACTGGAGCTGGTGGAAAAAACGGGCATTCCCTGTGCTTCTACCCTCTTGGGTCTGTCATCCGTACCCGTAGATCACCCGCTTTACGCCGGCTGGTTGGGTATGCACGGCAACTACGGCACCAACATCCTGACCAACCAGTGCGACGTGCTCATCGGCGTGGGCTTGCGCTTCGACGACCGGGTGACGGGTGACGCGAGCCGTTACGCCAAGCAGGCCAAAATTATTCATATAGAAATAGATCCGGCCGAAATCGACAAAGTAGTAAAAGCCGAAGCACCCGTAGTAGGTGATGCCAAGCAGGCGCTGCAAATGCTCCTGCCTCTGGTAAAACCCAACGACCACAGCGTCTGGCGGAATGAGTTCCGAAAATACGACGCCATGGAGGACGAGCAAATTACGCAGCCCGAGCTCGCGCCTACGACCGAGAAAATAAAAATGGCTGAGGTAGTCCGGATGCTTTCGGACAAAACCAAAGGCGAGGCGGTTATTGTGGCCGACGTAGGCCAGCACCAGATGGTGGCAGCACGCTACTACCAGTTCAAACGAAGCAACTCCTTCATTACCTCCGGCGGGCTAGGTACCATGGGCTACGCGCTTCCGGCAGCCTTTGGAGCCAAAGTGGGCGACCCTTCGCGCGAGGTCGTCGCCATCATTGGAGATGGTTGTTTTCAAATGACGATTCAGGAGCTAGGTACCATTGCGCAGAGTGGCCTGCCGGTAAAAGCGATCATCCTGAACAACAATTACCTTGGGATGGTGCGCCAATGGCAGCAGCTCTTCTTCGAAAAGCGGTACTCTTTTGTCGAATTGCAGAATCCGGATTTCATTACCATCGCCAAAGGATTCGGTATCGCCGGCCATACCTGTTCCCAGCGCGAAAGCCTCAGCGAATCACTGGACCAGCTCCTGCAATCCGATAAACCTTACCTGCTGGAGGTACTTGTTGAAAAAGAAGAAAACGTATTCCCTATGGTACCTTCGGGAGCCTGTGTCTCGGACATACGCCTCTGTTAAGAGCGCCAGGTACCTGACTAACCTTTTTAAAGTAGACGACCCATCAAAGCCATGACTACTTACACCATCTGTGTCTTTACTGAAAATACCATCGGTATCCTGAATAAGATCACCATTTTATTCACCCGCCGCCGCATCAATATCGAAAGCCTCACCGTCTCCGAAACCGAACGAAAAGGCGTTTCCCGTTTTACGATTGTCATTCATCATGACTCCCGCGAAGCCGTGGAAAAGCTGGTTCGGCAGATCCGAAAGGTCGTAGAGGTACTGGCGGTATTTGGGTACTTGTGTGACGAAATCGTGTACAACGAAATCGCTCTGTTCAAGATTGCCACGCCGCTGGGCTCCAAAGCGCTGGACATTGAAATCATCAACAAGGTACATAAGGCGTGGGTTGTGTACTGGCACCTGGACTACGTGGCCATTCAGAAAACGGGTACCGAAGAAGAAATTTTTCAGTTCTTTGACTACATCAAGCCCCACGGTATCCTAGAGTTTGTACGGTCGGGCCGGGTGGCCGTCAGCAAATCTCCCCATAGCCTCGTGGACTACCTGCCCGAAGCCGAATGGGAGTATTATTTGTAGAGAGGAATTGAACAAGATAGGTACTTTATATACATAAACGGCCGGGTTGTAAACCGACCTTTGACTAAGATAATTGCTCGGCTTTTTGCTAGTAAAGCATTTATAGCTGTACTTTCGGGCCATTTTCACCAACTCTCGCTTCCGTATGCAACGTACCCAAACCCTAACGACTCCTTTTCATTGGCTTGAAAAAAGGTTAGCGGTCTTTTTGGATAGTGCGTTTTGGCGGGTAAAACTTATTGGTCTGGCCCTGGCCTTTTCGGCGGGTAGTTTGTTTTTGTTTAATTCAATTCTCATTGAGCGGGGGCTTTTGAACTTATACTACGAAATGCGCCATCCGGGATCCATAGGCGGGCTTTTCTGGGACGACATCATCGAGCAGGGTCAGGACCCCTTTACGCAAAAGAACTACGAGCCCGGTACCCACGAAGCCAACCAAACCTTCCGGATCACCATTCCCCTGATTGCGCGATTTCTGCACCTCAACGTAGCCACGTTATACCTGCTGCATCTGGTGCTGGGGATTCCTTTCCTGCTGGTACTTACCGGAATCGTTGAAAAAATACTTCGGAATAAAATTCATACTTTCTATTTTCTAACGGGGTTTACCGCCATCTACGCGGGTTCTTGTTTTTATATCAACTACCTGGGGCACGCCGATATTTTTCCCTTTCTCTTTATGCTGCTCATGCTACGGTTTCGGCATCCGGCAGCCATTCTCTTGTTTTCCCAGCTGGCCTTCTGGTGCGACGAAAGGGCTTTGATCAATTCCTCTTTCATTGGCCTTTGGTACCTTTGGCCCGTCTTAACCGATTGGGAGGCTCATCGAAAACTGGTGCTAAGGCGAAGTGTTGTACTTCCGGTTGCGGCGCTGGTGGCTAGCGGGGTCTTGTATCTTCTCATCCGTACCTGGATGGAACATTCCCTGGGGCTTTTCATTGGCCATGACTCCGAGCTTTCGAAGAAAACGTTTTTCTGGAGCCTAAGTATCTTTGGGGACAAAATCACCCGGGGCTACGAGGGAATGTGGTTGATCATTTTGGGTGCCTTTGTGTTATTAATTTTAGTGCGCCGGTGGTGGACTTTCGTCTTATTAGCGGGCGCCTGGCTCCTCAATCTCATCGTCGCCATTCTGGTAGCCGACGGCACCCGCGCTCTTTCTTTTGGCTTCATAGGTTTATTGCTTTGCTTGTGTATCATGGCGGAGCATTTACCACCGAAGCAAATCAAGTATGTATTGATAGTAAGTACCCTTTTTTCATTAATGCTACCCCTTTCTTTTCCCTAAAAAGTAACATTATGAATCAGTCGTATTATAAAGAATACTATCAGTTGGAGCGTAAACATTGGTGGTTTATCGTTAGGAATAAGATCATAATGGATCATCTAAGAGACAAACTTCCCAAGCAACCACTCCGCATCCTAAATGTAGGCGTCGCCACGGGCCATACCTCCGAATTGCTGCGCGAATTTGGTAGCGTTGAATCCATCGAATACGATGAGGAGTGCTACGCATTTACGAAAAAAAATGTACTTCCTGACCTCATTCAGGGTTCTATTCTTGAGCTGCCTTCACCCGATCAGGTTTACGATCTGGTTTGTGCTTTTGACGTGATTGAACACGTCGAAGAGCATCAGAAGGCCGTTGAAGAAATGAAACGGGTCTGCCGCCCCGACGGGCTGGTGTGCGTGACGGTACCTGCTTTTAATTTCCTCTGGAACCAGCACGACGACGTGAATCATCACATAAGACGCTATACAAAGTCGCTACTCACCAGCTTATTCAGGAAGCGAGGCCAAATCCTTTTTAGCAGCTATTTTAATTTCTGGTTATTTTTTCCCATTGCTGCTTTTCGTGTACTATCTAAAATCCTGCCTTTTCACCAGCGTAGCGTCGAGGAAGCCGGCTCTGATTTTACAGTTATGAGCGGATCGGTATTCCAAAAACTATTTTATGGGATTTTTTATTCTGAAACGGTCCTCCTAAAACGGGGTATTCGACTTCCCGTGGGAGTTTCTTTACTGCTCAGTTGGAAAAAAAATAACGCGTTATCCCCTGTTTCCATTTCAAAATAAATATAAATAAATCCGATTGAGCTCCTTAGGCTCCGTCACTCTTTTTAAACCAAAAACAAAAAATCGTTTATCAATGGCAAAGTTAAATTTCGGCGGTGTTGAAGAAGAAGTAGTAACCCGCGAAGAATTCCCTCTCGAAAAAGCCCGTGAAGTACTTGGTAGTGAAACCATCGCCGTCATTGGCTACGGTGTACAAGGCCCCGGCCAAAGCCTGAACATGCGCGACAATGGCTTCAACGTGATCGTGGGCCAGCGCCAAGGTGGTAAGTCTTGGGACAAAGCCGTAGCCGACGGCTGGGTACCTGGCGAAACCCTGTTTGAGATCGAGGAGGCCCTGGAGAAGGGTACTATCATCTGCTACCTGCTTTCAGACGCCGCCCAGATCGAGCTGTGGCCTACGGTACAGAAGTACCTAACGGCCGGTAAGTCATTGTACTTCTCACACGGCTTTGGCATCACCTACAAAGACCAAACGGGCATCGTTCCTCCGGCCGACGTGGACGTGTTTCTGGTAGCTCCCAAGGGCTCAGGTACCTCCCTGCGCCGCTTGTTCGTGGAAGGCAAAGGCCTCAATTCTTCGTTTGCGGTGTTTCAGGACGCCACCGGCAATGCCCGTACCAAGTGCATCGCCATGGGCATTGGCGTAGGCTCCGGATACCTTTTCGAAACGGATTTTTACCGGGAAGTAACCTCTGACCTCACGGGCGAGCGGGGTACTTTGATGGGGGCCATCCAGGGAATCTTTGCGGCCCAGTACGAGGTACTTCGTTCCAATGGCCACTCGCCTTCGGAAGCCTTCAACGAAACCGTAGAAGAGCTCACGCAGTCGCTAATGCCGCTCGTGGCCGAAAACGGCATGGACTGGATGTACGCCAACTGCTCCACAACCGCCCAGCGCGGCGCGTTGGACTGGTGGAAGCCCTTCCGCGACGCTACCAAGCCCGTATTCGAGCAGCTTTACAATTCCGTAAAATCCGGTGAGCAAGCCAAAATTTCTATTACGCGTAACTCCCAGTCGGACTACCGCGTGAAGCTGGAAGAAGAACTGGCCGAGCTCCGCGAGTCCGAAATGTGGAAAGCGGGCGCTACGGTACGTTCACTACGCCCAGAAAACAGCTAATTTTCGAGGCGAAGGTACTTTGGGTGCTGGCCTGTTTCTGGCACCAGGTACCTGCGCTACCAAAACCCGCGGGCTTCGATCCTGCGGGTTTTTTTGTGCGAAATTCGTACATTCGTCCGCTACATTGAGTCCAGATCTCCGTTTTTTATGAAAAATAGTAGGCCCGAATCCGAGCTGGTTTTTCCTAACCTCGATAACATATTCCTGGCCGCCGAGCGGCTGCGCGGCATAGCGGCCCACACGCCGCTCATGCAAAATCTACATTTGTCGGAGCAGTACGAAGCCAACATCTACCTCAAGCGCGAAGATTTACAGATCGTCCGTTCTTACAAGATCCGGGGTGCCTACAACAAAATGGCAAGCCTGTCAGCCGAGGCCCTGGCCAAGGGGGTAGTTTGTGCTAGCGCGGGAAACCACGCCCAGGGCGTAGCCTACGCCTGCCGGAAAATGGGCGTAAAAGGAGCCATCTTTATGCCTACTACAACCCCGGCCCAAAAGATCAAGCAGGTAGGCATGTTTGGGAAAGAATGGGTGGATATTCAACTCGTGGGCGATACCTACGACGACGCCTACCATGCCGCTCTGCAGTACCAAACTACCCACGACGCCACCTTTGTGCATCCCTTCGACGACCTACAGGTGATGGAGGGGCAGGGTACCGTGGGGCTGGAGATTTTCAAAGACGCCGATTTCAAGATCGACTACCTGCTCATGGCCATCGGTGGTGGCGGGCTGGCGTCCGGCGTTTCGGTGGTTTTCAAGCAGCTTTCGCCCAAAACCAAGCTCATCGGCGTGGAGCCGCTCGGCTCGCCTACCATGCAGCGAGCCATCGAAGAGGGGCAGGTACTTACGCTGGACCACATCGACAAATTCGTGGACGGGGCTGCCGTACGCCGGGCGGGCGACATTACCTTTGAGGTGTGTAAGCAAAATCTGGATCGCATCCTGCTCATCCCGGAGGGCAAAGTCTGCTCGACCATCCTGCAACTTTACAACGAAGAGGCCATCGTGGCTGAGCCCGCCGGGGCGCTCTCGGTAGCGGCGCTGGATTTTATCCGGGACGAAATCAAAGGCAAAAACGTGGTACTGCTCATTGGTGGGGGCAACAACGACATCACCCGCACCGAAGAAATCAAGGAGCGCTCGCTGCTCTACGAAGGGCTCAAGCACTACTTCATGGTCCGTTTCCCGCAGCGCTCGGGGGCTTTTCGTGAATTTCTGGACGTGCTGGGCCCTGACGTTGATATTTCGCGCTTCGAGTACGTTAAGAAAACCAACCGCGAGCAGGGCCCGGCGTTGGTGGGCATCGAGCTCAAAAAACGCGAAGACTTCGAGCCGCTCCTCCAGCGGCTCGACGAAGGCCGCATCACCTACGAGTACCTCAACAACCAACCCGATTTGTTTCAATTTATGGTATAAATCTTCGGCTTTTGTCTTTACCGGATAAAGACGCAACGACTATACACCTCCTCCACGTTATGCTTACCTATTCACGCCAAAGCCTTAGGGCTGTCCTTATTCTATTTCTTGCTTGTCTGTTTTCTCCTTCTGCCTTCGGGCAGGGCAAGTACCTTGAGGGGTACCTGATTACCCATCAAAAAGACACCATTCGTGGCTTTGTTAAATTTGATGACTGGGAGAAGAGCCCCCGGGAGGTTACGTTTAAAGAAACCCTGGCTCAAGCTCCGCAGGTACTTGACATTAGCAAAGTGGCTTCTTTTTTCGTAACCTCGGTCAACGAAAAGTACGTCAGCAAAAAGATTGGTCTCACCCACATCAGCGACATGCGGGTGTATACGTCCATACCGCAAGTACATACCACCGACTCCACGGCGCTTTACCTACAGCTGCTACTGGATGGCCCGCAGGCGAAACTCTATAAATGGGGAGACGAGCAGGGCCAGAAGCGCTTTTTTGTGGAGAAAGCAGGTACTCTTCAGGAGCTGTATAACTACCAATACCAGCGCGAAGTAAAGGGGCAAATCTACATGGCTACCCTGGACGCGTATAAAAAGCAGCTCCAGAATTTGTGCTCTGACGCTCCCGCTTTTAAAGCCGCCGTTCCGGCCTATAAAGAAGGCGCGCTGAAAGCATATTTGCAGAAATACAATGGTTTTTTTTCCAGCGAACTGATTGCTTATCAATCAGACAAACCTAAAACGACCTTTGATGTAGGATTTAATGCAGGCCTGGAACAGTTCATAGCCGATGCCCGAACCCAGCGGGCTTCTTTTGGTATAGCCGCCCGCTGGAACCTACCCCGACAACACCGAAACCGCTTTTTAAAAACGACCTTTAACTTCACCCCCAACATACCGTTAGAAGGTACCTTTAAGCCTGGCATTGCGCTGGATATAGGCTTTGGCAGCTACTTTGGCTCGGGAAATGTCAGGCCCTTTTTGAGCTTGCATACGGGCGTGTCTAACCACCATTCTCCAGCCTATTTCTCCGGCGGGCTGAGCTGGAACCGGAAGCTGGATGTGGAGGTAGGCCATTGGGGCGATTTTACGTCGATGTTCCGCAAAACCCATTTTTTCACTCCGCCCCGTATTGGTTTACATTACTATATAAGTACCAAACGTTCTCGTTAAGTACCTTTCGACTGGCTTATCCGTGTTACGCGTACCTTCCGACATCAGCGCCCAGGAATTTGAATCGCTCAAGATTCAGGACATGACCTTCGTGGCCTACCGCAACGAGGTGTACCCCTCGCGCTACGAGGTATTTTTTGAAGAGCATGCGGTGATTGTGGTGCTGGAAGGCGAGAAAAAATTCAGCAGTCCCACGCAGGAAGTACGGGTCGAGAAGGGTGATATTCTGTTTATTCAACGGGGCTTTTACCTCATGTCGGAGTCGATTCATGAGGCCTACAAAAGCCTGGTTTTTTTCTTCGACGAAAAGCTTCTTAAGGAGTTTGTGGGCCTGCACACGGCGCTTTTTGAAGGCGAACAGAAAATGCCTTCGCCGCGCTCGCCCATTCTGCTCCTGAAAGCGACGGATACCTTCTCGCAGTTTGTGAGCTCGGTATTTCCCTACTTTCGCTCGGCTACGCCGCTCAAGAACCACTTTCTGCGCCTCAAATTTCAGGAGCTCCTGCTGCATCTGCTCGAGATCGATGCCTCCGGCCGGTTGCAGTCGATCCTGCTGAGCCTGCACCAGGGCCAGAAGGCCGACCTGGCTTTCCTGATGAACAGCTACTACCTCAAGCCCCTTACCCTGAACGAACTCGCGCGACTTTCGGGGCGCAGCCTTTCCGCCTTTAAACGTGATTTTCAACAAGAACTACGTACCTCTCCGGCCCTTTGGATCAAAAACAAACGCCTTGAGTACGCCGATTTTTTGCTGCGGACTTCTCCCAAAAACGTCACCGAAATAAGTACTGAAATTGGCTACGAGAGCGTGTCTCACTTTATTAAATCGTATAAAGAGAAGTACGGGCATACGCCCAAGCAACCGCTAAGTACCTAGCCGACAAGGTACTTTCTTCATTAAAGTACCTCAAAAATAAAGTTTTAAGATCAAAAGTACCTGTTGGACCAAAAACACTATTTTTTGGGCGTTTCGCGTTACCCGGCTTTGTACTATTCTATGGTACTTTGTTGCTCACTTTTGGTAACTGCCAGAGCCAGGCTAGTAGCCGCTTCGCCAGCCAGGTACCTGAGCCAAAACGTGTTGTTTTGATTTTGAAACATTTACCCAAAAATACATGAGTTCGCAACCAACCACTCTCTTCGACAAAGTCTGGGACGCCCACGTTGTTCGTAAAATCGAGGACGGGCCGGATATCTTTTTTATCGACCGTCACTTCATCCACGAAGTAACGAGCCCGGTGGCCTTTCTGGGCCTGGAAAGCCGGGGGGCGGGCGTTCTGTTTCCGGAACGTACCTTCGCCACCGCCGACCACAACACGCCCACGATCAACCAGCACCTGCCCGTACAGGACCCGCTTTCGGCCAACCAGCTGAAAGCCCTGGAAACTAACTCGGCCAAGTACGGTATTTCGCACTGGGGCCTGGGCCACCACAAAAACGGGATCGTGCACGTAGTAGGGCCCGAAAACGGCATCACCCTGCCGGGCATGACCATCGTCTGCGGCGACTCGCATACCTCTACCCATGGGGCGTTCGGGGCCATTGCGTTCGGGATTGGTACTTCGGAGGTGGAGATGGTACTGGCTACGCAGTGCATCATGCAGCCCAAGCCCCAAAAAATGCGGATTACCGTCAATGGTATCCTGGGCAAAGCGGTACTTCCCAAAGACGTGATTCTGTACATCATCGCGCAGATTTCGGCCAGTGGCGCTACGGGGTACTTTGTAGAATACGCCGGGGAGGTTTTTGAAAACATGAGCATGGAAGGCCGCATGACGGTCTGTAACATGAGCATCGAAATGGGTGCGCGCGGCGGGATCATCGCCCCGGACGCCACCACGCTCGGCTACATCGAAGGCCGCGAACTAGCTCCCAAAGGCGAGGCCTGGGATACGCTTGTTGCCTACGCCCAAACGCTGAAAACCGACGAGGACGCGACCTTCGACCTGGAATATACCTTCGACGCGGCCGACATCGAGCCGCAAATTACCTACGGCACCAACCCTGGCCTGGGCACGGGTATTAGCCAGCATATCCCCAAAGCCGGGGACGTCAAAGACGGCGAAGCCAGCTACCAGAAATCGCTGAAGTACATGGGCTTTGAGGAAGACGAATCCATCATTGGCAAACCCGTCGACTACGTGTTTCTGGGTAGCTGTACCAACGGGCGCATCGAAGATTTCCGCGCGTTTGCGTCCATCATCAAGGGCCGTAAAAAAGCCGACCACGTGACGGCCTGGCTGGTACCTGGCTCGCACGTCGTAGAGGCACAGATCAAGGAAGAAGGCATTTTGGATATTCTGACCGAGGCGGGTTTCCAGCTGCGCCAGCCGGGTTGCTCGGCTTGCCTGGCCATGAACGACGACAAGATCCCGACCGGCAAGTACGCCGTAAGTACCTCCAACCGCAACTTTGAAGGGCGGCAGGGCCCCGGGGCCCGCACGCTACTGGCCAGCCCGCTCGTTGCCGCCGCCGCCGCCGTAACCGGCCAGGTGACTGACCCGCGCGAGCTGCTCTAAGTACCTTATCCAAAGTACCTCCGGGGCGTTTTATAGAAAAAACAAAGCGGACGGGGGTACTTTTTGTTAAAAACCCAGCATTACTAAGTACCAGATCAAAACTATGGCTTACGATAAATTCACCATCCTGAAAAGTACCGCCGTTCCGATGCCAATTGAGAACGTCGATACCGATCAAATCATCCCGGCCCGCTTTCTGAAGGCCACCAAACGCGAAGGCTTCGGCGACAACCTGTTCCGCGACTGGCGTTATCATCCCGACGGTAGTCCTAAGGAAGATTTTATCCTCAATAATCCCATCTACTCCGGCAAGATCCTGGTAGGAGGTAAAAACTTCGGCAGCGGCTCCAGCCGCGAGCACGCCGCCTGGGCCATCTACGACTACGGCTTTCGCTGCGTGGTATCCAGCTTCTTTGCGGATATCTTTAAAGGAAACTCCCTGAATATTGGCATTTTGCCGGTGCAGGTAAGCCCGGCGTTTCTGGACAAGATTTTTCTGGCCATCGAAGCCGATCCCCAAACGGAGCTCGAAGTAAACCTTCCCGAGCAGACCATCACCCTGTTGGCGACCGGCGAGCAGGAAACCTTCGCGATCAATAGCTACAAAAAAAATAACCTGATGAATGGCTACGACGATATTGACTATCTGCGCGCCATGAAAGAGGAAATTGCTGCCTTCGAAGCGGCCCGACCCTACTGACCCGCTGCCATGCCCAAGCGTTACGTTGAAATCATGGACACGACTCTCCGCGACGGGGAGCAAACCAGCGGCGTGTCTTTTTCGGCCTCAGAGAAGCTCACCATTGCCCAGCTACTGCTCCAGGAAGTAAAGGTAGACCGCCTCGAGATTGCCTCGGCGCGGGTGTCGGAGGGGGAATTTCAGGCCGTAAAAAAAATAACGGACTGGGCCCAGACTACGGGCTTTCTGGAAAAGATCGAGGTACTTACCTTTGTAGATGGCGAAGCCTCCGTTAACTGGATGCTCAAGGCGGGTGCGCGCGTCATGAACCTGCTGACCAAAGGGTCGCTGAACCACCTGACCTACCAGCTCAAAAAAACGCCCCGGCAGCACTTTGAGGACATTGCGCGGGTTATTGCGCTCGCCAGCTCCCATGGCATCAGCACCAACGTGTACCTGGAAGACTGGAGCAACGGCATGCGCAATTCACCCGGCTACGTTTTTGAATGCCTGGATTTCCTAAGTACCCAGCCCATCCGGCGGGTACTTTTGCCCGATACGCTGGGGGTACTTACACCCGCCGAATCGTACGCTTTCGTAAAGGCGATCGTAGACAGGTACCCTGATCAGCATTTCGACTTCCACGCCCACAACGACTACGACCTGAGCATTGCCAACGTGCTGGAAGCCGTACGCGCCGGTGCGCACGGGCTGCATCTGACCGTCAACGGCATGGGCGAGCGCGCCGGAAACGCCCCCCTGGCCAGTACCATCGCCGTACTCAATGACTTCGTGCCGGACGTCGAAACGTCCGTGGTGGAGCAATCGCTTTATTCCGTCAGCAAGATCGTAGAAACCTTTTCGGGCATTCGGATTCCGGCCAACAAGCCCATCGTGGGCGAGAATGTCTTTACCCAAACGGCCGGTATTCACGCCGACGGCGACAAGAAAAACAACCTGTACTGCAGCCACCTCATGCCCGAGCGCTTTGGGCGGCAGCGGCTATACGCCCTGGGCAAAACCTCCGGCAAAGCCAATATTGAAAACAACCTCCGGGAACTGGGAATCACGCTTTCTGACGACGATCTCAAGAAAGTAACACAGCGGATCATTGAGCTCGGCGACCGCAAGGAAGTTGTTACGCCCGAGGACCTGCCGTACATTATTTCCGATGTGCTGGATAGCAACACCATCGAAGAGAAGGTACTGATCCTGAACTACGTACTGACGCACGCCAACAACCTCAAGCCTTCGGCTACCTTGCAACTCAAAATCGGTGACGCTGTTTTTGAGGAGAATGCCCAGGGCGACGGCCAGTACGACGCTTTCATGAACGCCCTCAAGAAGATTTATGCCAAGCAGCAAATCAGCCTGCCCATGCTGACCGACTACGCCGTGCGCATTCCGCCCGGCGGCCGTACCGACGCCCTCTGCGAGACCATCATTACCTGGAATATCCAGGGCAAGGAAGTAAAAACCCGAGGACTGGATTCGGACCAGGCCGTGTCGGCCATCAAGGCAACGCAAAAAATGCTCAATTTATTAAATCAGACCCCGGAACCCACCTCCAAACCATGGCCCGAAAAGCCGGAATTGGTGTAAAGTACCCCTACCCTTTTTTTAAATACTAACTAACTACTTTGTTTAGAGAAGTACCTTCCAAGCTTATGAAGAAACATATCTTAATCGTTCCCGGTGACGGCATCGGACAGGAAGTAACCGCCGTTGGAAAAAAAGTACTCGAAAAAATTGCCGAGAAATTCAACCACGAATTTACGTACGACGAGGCCCTGATTGGCCACGAGGCCATCGAAGCCACGGGCAATCCGCTGCCCGACGAAACCCTCGAAAAAATGCGGGCGTCGGACGCGGTACTTTTCGGCGCGGTAGGCCACCCCAAGTACGACAACGACCCCAGCGCCAAGGTACGTCCCGAGCAGGGGCTGCTCAAAATGCGGAAAGAGCTCGGCCTTTACGCCAACCTACGTCCCATTAAGCTATTTGACGAGCTGCTTTCGGCTTCGTCCATCAAGCCTGAAATCCTGCAGGGCTCCGACATTCTTTTTTTTCGGGAGCTCACCGGGGATATTTATTTTGGCGAAAAAGGCCGCAAGGACGACGGCAACTACGCCTACGACATCGCCGCCTACAGCAAGTACGAGGTAGAGCGCATTGCCCGCCGGGCTTTTGAAGCCGCCCGAACCCGCCGCAAAAAGCTCTGCTCCGTGGATAAAGCCAATGTGCTGGAGACCAGCCGCCTGTGGCGCGAAGTAGTACAGGCCCTGGCCCCGGAGTACCCCGACGTGGAGGTAGAGCACCTCTTTGTGGATGCGGCCGCCATGATGCTGATTAAAAATCCCAAGCGCTTTGACGTCGTCGTAACGGCCAACCTTTTCGGCGACATCCTGACCGACGAAGCCAGCCAGATCGCCGGGTCCATGGGTATGTTGGCTTCGGCCTCCGTGGGCGACAGCACTGGCGTGTACGAGCCCATCCACGGCTCTGCCCACGACATCACCGGCCAGGGCGTAGCCAATCCCATGGCGTCGGTACTTTCGGCAGCGCTGCTGCTAGACATATCGTTTGGCATGAAGCAGGAAGCCGAGGCCGTCATCGCAGCCGTAGACCAGGTACTTAAAGCAGGTTTCCGTACCGGCGACATTGCCGATGCCAGCACGCCTAAGGACATGATTTTGGGTACGGAGGCGATCGGCGAGGAGATTCTGCGCCGCCTCTAGGAGTACATTCTCTTTGTGTCTTGAACCCGTTTAACCCAGCCGCGCCCTTTCCATTAGGGTGCGGCTGAGTTAGCTTATAGACAAGGGGTACTTTCTTAAGAAGGTGTTTGAGTTAGTTTCTTTGAGCTGCAACATTGTCTTTTCGGCTGCAACCGCGTTACTTTTTCGAACCGTAGCCTCTGGCTACGGTCGAGGGCGCCCCCCGTCCAAAAAGTACCTTGTCTCGCTCGAAAATCCTTCGTTTCGCTATCAAATTAATAGCTCAAACACCTTCTAAAGCGAAAGTACCCTATTTTCGCACTCTTCCTGAAGAGTATTGTGAAGACTGATGAGCCGCTCTACGATTTCCAGGCATTGCACCTCTGACAGGTACTTGATGGTATGCACCACCTTGTTCAGAATCACCGTACCGTCCGCGGCTACAAGAGGGCCTCGCTGCGTCATGCGGGCTTGCAGATCCACCCATTTCATCCCTAACGGTTCCGAAAAGTACCTGGGATCAATAATAAGAAAATAAGCGGCCTGTGAAAGCAGTCCTTTTCGGAAATCGTTCTCGTGCTCCCGAAGACCCGCCACCAGCTTACCTAGCTCGGTGACCGCAAAAATGTTCGATTTTTTCATACGTTGAAGAGGGGGTTCAGTAAGACGGGCCACGGGCCAGCTTCTTTTACTTAAAGAAAGTACCTAGCATGTATGCTCTCTTGTTGGTTTCGATCAATGGTGGTTTTTTTTCGTTGAATGGTTAAAAGCAAGCGTTTTTTAGCCTTCCTTTTCAATTCTAAACTTTTTTATTGGTTACCATTTATTCTTTCCCATAAGGCACCTTTCCCCCAACACCCGAACGTACAAAATGCAAGTACCTCTACGTTTTCCTTGCACAAAATTTGTATAGCTCATTTCTTCGTATAACTTTGCAGAAGAAAATCGCAATGGGCGAAATTTCGCAAGCTTTATTTCCATGAATTGTCCCTATCAAAGCCTACTTCTTTCGCTTCTTCGTATGCCCTGAGCGCGAGAAAGGTATGGTTATAGCACAACAGCCCCTTTCTCACCTTGAGGAAGGGTTTTTAATTTCAGGAAAAATAGTAATTTCGTAGTTCAACTTTAAATTAACGTACCCACAATGAGTCAGCGAGTTTACATCTTCGACACTACATTGCGCGACGGCGAGCAAGTACCCGGCTGCCAATTGACCACGGAAGAAAAAATTATTGTGGCCCGACAGCTCGAAAAGCTAGGCGTAGACGTAATCGAAGCTGGATTCCCGGTATCGAGTCCCGGCGACTTCCGCTCGGTGGTGGAAATCTCCAAGGCCGTGCAGGAGCCCACCGTTTGCGCGCTGTCACGGGCCGTACAGGCTGACATCGACGCCGCCGCCGACGCCCTCCAGTACGCCCGGCGCGGGCGGATTCACACGGGCATTGGCTCATCCGACATTCATATACAGCATAAGTTCAATACCACCCGCGAGAAAATCATCGAGCGGGCCATCGACGCCACCAAGTACGCCCGCAAGCGCGTGGAAGACGTGGAGTTTTACTGCGAAGACGCCGGGCGCGCTGACCTGGTGTTTTTGGCGCAGCTCGTAGAGGCCGTCATCGGGGCCGGAGCTACCGTCGTGAACATTCCGGACACCACGGGCTACTGCCTACCGGACGAATACGGGGCCAAGATCAAGTACATTTTTGAGCACGTAAAGAACATCCATAAGGCTACCATCTCCATCCATTGCCACAATGACCTGGGTCTGGCTACGGCCAACTCCCTGGCCGGTATTCAGGCCGGAGCGCGCCAGGTGGAGGTGACCATCAACGGCATTGGCGAACGGGCCGGAAACACTTCGCTGGAAGAAGTGGTGATGGCGCTGAACGTACACAAGGAGCTCGGCCTGGAGACGGGCATCCACGCGCCGCTCATTTTCCCAACCAGCCAGTTGGTATCCAAAATGATGCGCATGCCTGTACAAGCCAATAAAGCCATCGTGGGCCGCAATGCCTTTGCGCACTCGTCGGGTATCCATCAGGACGGCTTCCTGAAGCATACACTGAACTACGAAATCATGAATCCGCAGGACGTAGGGGTAGACAAATCGGATATTGTCCTGACCGCCCGGAGCGGTCGCCATGCGCTCAAGCACCGGCTCGAGCTCCTGGGCTTCACCTTCGATAAGCCCACCCTGGACGACCTTTACCGTCGCTTCCTGGACGTGGCGGATGTCAAAAAAGAAGTAAACGACAAAGACCTGGTGGAGCTGGCCCGCACGGCCATAGCTGCCTAGCCACCCGGCCTAAAGCGCCGAAGGTACCTTGACGTGAGCCAAGGTACCTTCGGCGCTTTAGGGTACTTCATCTCCTGATTTTTAAAACTTTTTCTGGCTATTGGCCGTTTAAAAAAAGTACGTTCGCGCAATATTCTCTCGTCTTTTGTAGCTGTTGAAACGAACATCCTATTTATGGCCCGACCCAACCTCCAACTCATCGAAGCCTTACGACGGACGGCTCACAAACTAGCCACCGGCGCCTCCTACCAGTGGGGGCACATGGGTAGTTGCAACTGCGGCAACCTAGCGCAGGAACTTACCCAGCTCACGAAGGCCGAGATTCATCAGCGGGCGCTGGCCGTAGGCCGCGGCGACTGGCACGAGCAGCTCAACGACTACTGCCCCACCAGCGGCCTGCCCATGGACCTACTCATTGCGGATATGCTCGCCGCGGGCCTTAGCTCCGAAGATCTGCAGCAGCTCGAGCGCCTGTCGAACCGCCGCATCCTGGAGCGGCTTCCCCTCGAAAAAAGGTACCTACGGCACAACGTCCGGGATGATGTGGTACTTTACTTGGGTACCTGGGCGGATTGGCTGGAAGAGCAACTTCTGGAAAAAATAACCCTGCCCCGCTGGGAAAAAACGCCCGTCGAAAATTCCGTTTCGGAGCGCGATTCAGTAATAGCCTGACTATGAATTTGATATTTAGGATTAAAATCGGTATACTTACAAAGAATTTATTTCCATCAGAATAATAATGCGAAAGCCCCCGGCCCGTCTGGCCGAGGGCTTTTTTCTTGTGGTAGGCCGCCAAAAGTACCCCTAGTACCCAAAAAGGGTACTTAAAAACCCTCCGCTTTGAGCTCCTTTTCGTTCAGGGGGCCGTACTTTTTTACCTGCTCCCGGATCTCATCCGCTTTGCCTACCAGCACAAACTGAAAGTTTTCTTTGGGAAAGTACTTCGCAATAATCTCCTTCGACTGCGCCAGCGTCAGGCCGTCTACTTTGGTTTGAAAGGTATTGATAAAGCTTTCGTCGAAGCCGTACACAAACATGTCGGTGAGCAAACGCGCCAACGCCCCCGACGACTCATAGTTGGGCGGGAAGTCGCCCTTGACGTAGGCCTTGGCCGAGGCCAGGATTTCTTCGTTGAGGCCCGTGCGGTGCAGGCTATCCAGTACCCCCAGCGCCATGTCAATCGCCGGCACGGTCGTGGAGTTTTTGGTAAAGGTACTGATGTAAAAAGTACCCCCGTGCTTGTAGCGCAGGAAGCGGCTGCCCGCCCCGTAGGTCAGGCCGGAGTTGACGCGCAGGGCGTCGTTGAGCCAGGACGTAAAGCGCCCGCCCAGGATGGTGTTCACTACCAAGATAGGTACGTAGTCGGGGTTGCTGTAGGCTACGCCAGGTCCACCAATCAGGAAAGTTGTTTCGCGGGCGTCGGGCTTATTGACAAGCAGTACCCGGCTCTGGGAAAAAGACAGCTCCGGCGCGGCGCGCTTGATCATCTTGGCTTCGGCGGTTTTCCAGCCACCCAGCAGCGCCGTGATGCGCTTCTTCATGTCGGCGGTTTTGAAGTCGCCCACCACCGCAATGGCCCCGCGGCCGGTGGTGTAGTTTTGCTGGTAAAACTGCTTCACGTCGGCCACGCCTATTTTCTCCACGGTGGCGGGCGTACCGCCGTTGGGCGTGGCGTAGGGATGCTGGTCAAAGACCAGGCTGTTGAAGTAATTGCCGATCACCGCCCGCGGGCTTTCCTTCTGCTGGACCAGCTCCAAGAGCGTCCGCTGCTTGTGTTTCTCGAACTCGGTGGCGTCAAAGACGGGGTACATCAGTACCTGTTGCAGTACGTCAAACATCTGCTCCTGATCCTTTACCGCAAACGACATCCCGACGTTAGCACTTTCTTTGCCCGCGCTGCTGTAGAGGTTCGCCCCCACGTAGTCGGTCATTTCTTCGATCTGCGCCTTGCTGTACTTTTGGGTACCAAAGGCCAGGGCGTCGGCCGTCAGGTTGGCCAGGCCGTAGCGCTCGCCATCCTGGATGGAGCCCGCCTCAAACACCGCCGACAGCTGGATGAGGGGTACTTCGTGTTGCTCCATCAGGTACACCGTCAGGCCATTTTTGAGCTTAAATTTCTCGTAAAGAGGTACCTTGAAATTGTTCTGCGCCTGGGTGGTTAGCGTGGTTAGCAGCAGTAGCGCCAAAAGTATTTTTTTCATATTTATACGGTTATTAAAATGGTACTTTTAAGGGTACTTAAAAATCTTGCTTTTTTGGTTGATAAATGTAACCAGGCGATGGGCTAAGTCTAGTTATGTAACCTTTTTTAAACTAAGTTTTAATTTTTAATTAATTGAATTTAAACTATTTATATTAAATAAACTTACTTTTATAAACACTGTTAAAAAACAATAGTACTGTAAGAAAAATAGTACAAATGGCCGCTATTTAGGTACTTTATTGGTGACATAAATTTGACCATTTCTATAACTAATCATAGGATGCATTACAAGTGACTCGATGTTGCCTGCTTGCATAATATACGAATAGTTGTGGATTTTTGTAATATACACAAAGCGGTATTTATAGGATAAATCTCATGAAATTGACTGTGTTGATCAGACAAGGCTCCGATTATTTGATCGGGACGATTCAGGAAATACCGGCGGTCATTACCCAAGGGAAAGACAAAGCGGAAGTGATGGCAAATATTCATGATGCGTTGACGCTTTATCTGGAAGATATGCCATCTGAGGACGACGATTACGGGGCCATCATTGCCAAAGAAGAACTCATTCTTGCGTGATGTCTATCAAACGCAGTACATTTCTCAAACACCTGGAAAGCCATAGCTGCCATCTTCATCGCAATGGGGGTAAACACGATATTTACAAAAACGCCGTCACCGGAAAGAAAACGACCGTACCAAGGCACCCATAACTAGACCCACACCTGTGTGACCTTATCTGCAAGCAATTGGAAATTGAAAAATTGTAATACTTCCCAATGCTTCCTATTCCTCTTTCCTTCGTAATATAAAAACTACCCTACGGCGCACTTTGCTCCGGCAGCAGATACCCTACCGTGCGGTTGCGCTCGGTGAAGTACTGGGCCGCCACGCGCTGGATGTCGGCGGGCGTCACCTGCTCGTAGCGTTTTGGGGCTTCGTAGAGCCTGCGGTAATCGCCAAAAAATATTTCGTAGGTACCCAGGCTATTGGCCTTGCCGTTGATGGTCTCCATGGTCCGGTAAAACTCCATCAATTTCTGATTCTTTACTTTCTGGAGCTCGGTGTCGGTCACGCCCTGTTGGATGAGCTCGTCGAGCTGCGCCAGCACGGCCTGCTCCAGGTCGGGAGCCGAAACGCCCGCCCCCGCCACGGCATAGATGTAGAAGAGGTTGGGGTCGAAGCCGTCGCCCATGAAGGCAAAGACCTGGCTCGCCAGGGTGGTATCCATCACCAGCGACTTGGTCAGGCGCGAGGAGTTGCCCGCCGTTAGCAGGTTGTTCAGCAGGTCCAGTGCGTAGTAGTCGGCGTGGCCGGTTTCGGGCGTATGGTAGGCCAGCAGCAGGTTGGGCGTGGAAATATCCTTGTAGGTTGTCACGCGGCGCTCGCCGTTCTGATCGGGCTCCACGGTACGTACCTGCGGCGGCAGCCCCCGCGCCGCGATGGGTGCCATGTACTGATCGGCCAGCTTACGTACCTGGGCCAGGGTCACATCGCCCACCACCACCACCAGGCCATTGTTGGGGGCGTAGTAGGTTTGGAAGTAGTTTTCCAGGTCCTGCTGGGTCCAGCTTTTGATGTCCGACTCGAAGCCAATCACCGGAAACATGTACGGGTGCTCCTGAAAAGCCACCGACTTCACGAGCTCGCTGATGAGGCGGTAGTTGCTATTTTCGAGGCCCGTGCTCCGCTCCGAAAGTACCACGCCCCGCTCACTCTCGACCATCGTGGAGTCTATGGTGAGGTGGGCGATGCGGTCCGACTCCAGCTTAAAAATCGTTTCCAGGGCATCTTTCTGAAACCAGTCGGTGTAGACGGTCACGTTTTCGGTGGTGTAGGCGTTGTTGGAGCCGCCGTTGGCCTCCATGACGCGGTCAAACTGCTTGGGGCCGTAGTTTTTGGAGCCGTTGAACATCATGTGCTCAAAGAAGTGCGATAGGCCCGTGATGCCGTGTACTTCGTTGCGGGAGCCGACCTTCCAAAACAAGTACATGTTGGCCGTCGGAATGGAGTGGTCTTCCAGCACCAGGAACTTCATGCCGTTGGGCAGCGTGAACGTTTTGACCTCGTCGGGGGTACTTTGGGCGTAGAGCGTGCCTGCCCCTCCCAGCAGCACCAGACTCAGTAGTAGTTTTTGGAACATAAAGCGAAGTTAAGCTTAAAGGATACAGCGTTAAAAGTACATATTTTTTAGGTCCTAATTCGTTGCAAAGTACCTTTTCTTGCGCGAATTGCCCGACCTAAGCAAGCCCTTCTTGCGAAGAATCGCGGCTTGGAGGCAGGGTATTTACGCACCAAAGTTGTCTTACTTCATAATAGGAGGTTCCCTTTTCCCCTTACGTTTTTTGCTTTAAGCCCAATCCCTAACCTTTTTTACCAAACCATGACCACCCGTCGCACCTTTCTAAAACAAGCTCCCTCGCTCATCGGTCTGCTGGCTAGCTTACCTGCTTTGGGCCAGGCCAAGAAATCCATCATCCTGCGCTCATCCTGGCAAACCGTCAATATCGGCGACATTGCCCACACGCCCGGCGTGCTCACGCTGCTGGAAAAGTACCTTCCCGACGTGGAGGTGCGGCTGTGGCCGTCGAGCGTTAGCCAGGGTGTCGAGGAGCTGCTGCGCCGCCGGTTTCCGAAGGTACCCATCATTCGGAAAACCGACGAGATCGCGACCGCTTTTAAGGAATGTGCTTTTCTGCTACACGGGTCGGGGCCCTCGCTGGTAGCGCGCAACGACGTGGATCGCTGGCGGAAAGAAACCAGTAAACCCTACGGCATCTATGGCATTACGTTTCCGGGCGTGTACAGCGACGACCCCAAAGCCGCCGTCACTCCGTCTCCATTAGACGTGGAGCTGCTCACCAATGCGCGCTTTGCGCTGTTCCGCGATTCGATTTCGCTCGATCTTGCCAAAAAGAATGGCGTTACCAGTCCCGTGATGGAGTTCTGCCCCGACGGGGCCTTTGCCGTGGATTTGCGCAACGACGAAGCCGCTACCGCCTTTCTGAAAGCCCACGGCCTGGAAGAGGGGAAATTCATGTGCGTCATTCCCCGCACCCGCTTTACGCCCTACTGGGAAATCCCCACGCGCAATACGCCCTTTGACCAGAAGCGCCACGACCGCAACGAAGCCATGAAAGAGCACGACAACGCGCCGCTCCGGCAGGCGATCATCGAAGTGGTACGGCAAACACCGCTGAAAATCCTGATTTGTCCCGAAGACGAAACGCACGTCAAGCTCGGCAAGGAAATCTTGCTTGATAAACTACCCGACGACGTGAAACAGAAGGTAGTTTGGCGCGACAAGTACTGGCTCACCGACGAGGCCGTAAGTACCTACGTGCGCTCAGCGGGTATGTTCGGGCTCGAAATGCACTCGCCCATTATGTGCATTGGCAACGGCATTCCGGCCATCGTGGGGCGCTTTTTTGAACAAACCAGCAAAGGCGTCATGTGGCGGGACATCGGCCTGGGCGACTGGCTTTTTGATTTTGACAACGAGCAGGACGTGGCCCGTTACGTACCTGCTGTACTTGAGATGGCTAAAAACCCGAAGGCGGCCCGCGCTAAAGCGGCCCAAGGGCGTAAGTTTGTGGAAAAACGCCAACGGGAGACCATGGGTACTTTGAAGAAAAATCTAGCGTAAAGGTACCTGGCCCCTTCTTCACCCGCTTCATTTCTCGTAGTCAGGGGGTACTTGGTGAGGTACCTCCTGACAAAGTACCTAAATCCCGGATTTTCTTCCGTCAAAAGTACCCCTGACGCTTTGCACATTCGCCGCTGCCGCGCCCCGAAGCAAGTGCGTATCCGTGGCCGACGTAACCAGTTGAAAGCCGCGCTCGGCCATCTGGATTGCTACGTCAGGCGCGTTACAATGAATGCCCGTATACAAGCCGTACCTGGCCGCGACCTCAAGTACCCGGTCGAGCGCCCGCAGCAGCGCCGGGTTCCGGAAATCGCCCATTGTACCCAGCCCGGCCGAAAGGCTCAGGTCCCAGGGACCCACGTAGAAACCGTCCAGGGTGGGCGTTTGGGCTATCTCTTCGATGTTTTTTAAGCCCTCGGCGGTTTCGATCATCGCCAGCGTAAGTACCTCCTGATTGGCCAGCTCAAAGTAGGTACTTCCGCCAAGGAGCCCCGCCCGCAAGGGCCCGTAGCTCCGGTAGCCCTGCGGCGGGTATCGGCAGGCCTGCACAAAAGCTTCGGCCTCCGCCCGGTTGTTGATCATGGGGCAAATGATGCCCGCCACGCCCGCATCGAGCATCCGCATGTGCGTAGCGGGGTCGTTCCAGGGTACCCGCACCAGGGGCACCACCGGGCTGGCCGCCATGGCCTGTAGCATGGGTAGAATCGTGGTGAGGTCGGTAGCCAGGCCGTGCTGGGCGTCGATGGTAAGCGCGTCGAACCCGGCCTGGGCCATCAGTTCGGCCGTCCAGGCGCTAGGGATGGTCAACCAGCCGTTCACGACCGTTTGGTTGGTTTGCCAAAGCTGGCGAAGACGATTCGGAAACATGGTACTTTTTTAGTCAGGCGGAGGTATTTTTCGCGTAGAAGTCGCTTTAAATCCCGCAGAATTTAATACTTTACTTCTTCAAAAGCCCGACTCGGCGGGATACTAACCCATTCGACCCCAAAAAAAATTGTATGCGCTACCCTCTGCTCCTGCTGCTGTCCGGCATTCTATTTTCGGGCTGCCAGCCCTCCAACCCTGCCCAACGCGTGGTCGATCAAGCCATTGAGGCCCACGGCGGCCGGGCGTATGACCGCCTCACGATGGAATTTGACTTTCGCGACAAGCATTATATAGTGCAAAAAAACGGCGGTGCGTTTCGCTATGAGCGCGTCCAGACGGATTCCACCGGCGCGGAAATCAAGGATATCCTGACCAATACCGAAGCCTATCGCACCCGCAACGGCCAGCGGCAAAACGTACCGGATACGACGATGGATAAGTACAAGTACTCCGTGAACTCGGTGGCCTACTTTGTGCTCCTGCCCCAGCCCCTCAACGACCCGGCGGTGCAGAAAGAGTACCTGGGCGAGGTAACCATCAAAGGTAAACCCTACCATAAAATAAAGGTTACCTTCGGGGCCGAGGGCGGCGGCAAAGACCACGACGACGTGTTTGTGTACTGGTTCGGCCGGGACGATTCCTCGCTGGACTACCTGGCGTATCTCTACTACGTGGATGAAACGGGCCTGCGCTTCCGGGAGGTGATTAACCGCCAGAAAGTAGGTGGCATCGTGGTGCAGGACTACCGCAACTACGCCCCCGCCGACTCCGCCCTGGCCGTCAGGGAAGAAAATCTCCTTAAGCTCGACGCGCTCTTTGAAGCCGGGCAACTCAAGGTACTTTCCACCATTGAAAAAAAGAACGTGCGGGTACAGTAAAGGTACTTAACTCAGGGTACTTTCTGCTTCGGAATCTGGCTCGATTTGCTGCTGCAATTTTTTGAGGTTATCCATAATTTCTTCCAGCCGGGCGTACTCCTTGCGCAGGGTGCGTCGGCCCAGCACGAAGTAGGCAAATAGGATCCAGCCCAGCGTAACGCTGCACAGCACGATTTTGTAAACCAACGAAAAGTACGGCAGAAACTCCAGGTAGTATAGCCCCAGCGCCGCGCTCAGCGCCAGTGTATACAGCGGACCATTGTACCGAACCAACCGCCGCCGAAACTGGTAGTAAGCCTCCCACTGCCGCAAGTGCTCCGCTGCGGGGGCGGCCACATCCAGCCGCCGCAGCCGCCGGTACACGCTCAGGTTGATGAGCCCCTGCCCCAGCGGAATCAGCGCCAGCAGGCCGGTCGCCACGTAGGTAAGGGACGACTTAAAATCACTCATAAAACCTACGCCTGCAACCCACCCGGTGGTCAGGATCAGCGCCACGGCCGACCACAGCTGCGTCCGCTCCAGCTTCCGCTGGGCCGACTGGTTGGCTTTTTTCAGGCGGGCTACGTCCAGCACGGGCGGTGGGGGCGTGGGCTGTTGCCACAATCTTTTAAAATCTTCAAACTCTTCCATAGCGGGCATAAAGGGTACTTAGTTGCTTCTTGATCCGGTGAATTCGTACGCGCAGGTTTCCTTCCGACAGGCCGATGATCTGGGCGATGTCGGCATAGGGCGTGTCTTCCAGCACCAGCCCGATGATCAGGCGGTCGGTTTCGGGGAGCTGGCTGATGCAGCGGTACAAAGTACCCAGCGCGCTTTCGGGCTCGTGGGGCTCGTCGGCCAGGTGCTCGGCGTGCCGTTCCGTAAGCTCGGTGGTGGGGCGGGCCTTGGCGGCTCGGAGGTGATACAGGCAGGTATTGACCGCAATCCGGTACAGCCAGGTACTGAGCTGGGCGTCGCCCCGAAAGCGTGATAGGTTCTCCCAGACTTTTATAAAAGTCTCCTGTGCCAGGTCCTGCGCCTGCGGGTAGTCTCCCGTGTACCCCAGGCACAGCTTAAGTACCTTGGGGTAGTAGGTGGCATAAAGGGCGTCAAACGAAGCGGATGCGTTCATGAGGTACGTGGGGGTACTTTACAAACTACCCAAAAAAGCATCGATTTGTTGGTAAAACCAGGCCGGTTCGTCGTACATGATGAAGTGCTTGGCCTGGGCCACCACGATGGTTTTGTGGGGCAGCGTGCGGTACTGCTCGCCCAGAATCCGCTCGGTGGTCTGCGGGCTGTTGAAGTACAAACTACCCAGCACCAGCGTGGGAGCCGTGATACGGGCCAGGTTGGGCCGCAGGTCGGTCAGGCTTAGCTCCACGATGGTATAGCCCAGCGTTTTGCGGTCGCTCAGAGCGGCCCAGCGCGCAATCTGCCGCGCCCGGCTGCTATCCCGTACCTGCGTCAGCATGGCCCGGGCCTGGTTTTGCTCAAAGGACGAGTCCGGCAGGCTGACGAAGTTCTGCGCCACGGTTTCCGCGTTGTACATGGGTAGCTGCCGCAGCGAGTCGGCCCGCACGTTGGGGTTCATCATCGCCGCCAGGAAAGGTACCCCGTCCACGCAAATGACTTTGGAAAACAGCTCCGGCTCCGTACTGCTCACCCACAGGCTCATGAAAGCCCCCAGGCTGTGGCCCATCAGCACGGGCTTGTGCAGGTTTTTGGCTTTTACGTAGGCCATGATCTGGTCCCGGACGGTCTGTAGAATAGGCTGCTCAATGGGCGGTACTCCCGCGTAACCCGCCAGCGTGAGCACGTGGCACTCGTAGCGGTCTTTGAGGTGTTCGACGGTTTCGCGCCATACCTCGCCGCTGCACGAGTAGCCCGGAATCAGGAGCAGGGGCTGGCCTTGGCCCGTCACCTCCACGGTGAAGGCGGTAGGCTGGGCGTAACCCGCCCGAAGTACTATAACAAACAACAGTATAGAAAAAAGAAACTTTTGCATGATCGTGAAAAGGATAAATCGTGGTTGATGTCCGCCTGGGAGGGCCCATCCCGGGGCGGTGATTTATCCTTACGATACGGGCAGGGGTTGTTTGTTACAGGGCTAGCAATTTTTTTTGTATTAAAAACTACCTGGTTTTCTGAAGGTACTTGTCCCGATCTGCTTCGTAGGTAGCCACGACTTCTTTTTTATAACGGGTCGTAAAATCCGGCGGTGGTAGCAGCGACTGGGGGCCCAGCTTAGTTCCTAGGGCAAATTGCAGCCCTCCTTTTTTAGCCTTTGAAACCGTGAATTCGTCATACACTTCCCCTACGGCCGTTTTGGCTACGTAATGAAGGGCGGTGGGGGTTACGTTTATTTCCTGGTACAGTTGAAGCGAAGTACCTGCCCGCTCCATCCAATCCGTAAAGCGGATCGCATTTTGGTAAGGCCCCGAAACGCTAACGACATAGACGGGCCATTTCCCTTCCATACGGCCCCGGGCGTATACGTGTTCATGTCCCGTCAGCACCAACGGTACTTGGTAGCGCTCGTAGAGCGCCTTAAATTCCGGAAACCGAACTCCCGCCTCCCGGTTTCGCGCCAGCTGCTCCATGGAGTAGTGATGCATCACAATAACCCAGTCGCCCCGAAATTCCTTGAGGCGGTCTTCCAACCAGCTTAGCATAGCTTGGGTACCTGGCTTATCAATGGGATAACGACACAAGTTCAGGGAGACAAGCCGTACATTGTTATAATCCACGAAGTAGGTCTCTTCTTCGTGCCCCGGGGGTCCATTTTGGGGAAAAGCGAAATTGAGCCGCCAGTGCTTGGTCAGGTAGTCTGGCGAGCCCGCCGTGGCATATTCGTGGTTGCCGGGGGTAGCCAGGAGCGGGTAGTTTTGGAAAATCCAGCCTCCCGCCGGAAAGAACTCGTTCCAATTCTCCCGGTTTAACGCGCCTCGGTGAACCAGATCACCCCCAAACAGCAGAAATTTGGCGTCGGGTTTATCCCGTAGGGCTTGTCGGATCGTGCGGCTTCCCAGAGAATAAATATCCCGCTGGACATCGCCAAAATACAGAAACGAGAACGGTTCGTTCTTTCCGGAGGCGGTCTTAAATTCGGCCCATTCCGACCAGTACTCCCCATACCCAACGCGGTAGCTATATCGGGTTTGGGGACGTAGACGCTCAATGTTGATACTATGATGGTTCCAGGTTCCGTCGTCGGCCCGGTGAGGCTCCGTTTGGGCCTTCATCCGTTGTACGCGTTCCCGAAAAAAAGGCGTTGCGGTGGCCTCACAGTATTCGATGTAACTCTGGCGGGTCGTATCGTGGGTGCGCCAGCTAAAAGATTGGCTCGTACTGGGGTCTGTTTCCCAGGAAACAGAAAGATGATGCGGGTATAAAAAGGAAAGAGAGGAAACCGGGGCTTCAGTGTTTTCCCGAAGGGCCATGAGCCCTACGCCCACGGCAGCCACCAACAAGCCTGCTAGAAAAACATTCTTCATCGTAAAGAGCTATAAATTAGTGGAGTCTTCTTTTTTCGTACTAAGCCAAACCCGCTTCGAGTGGCTTTTCGACCCTTTCTAATACATAGTCTAAAAACAAAAAATAAGGCTATTGCCAGCAGCACAATAGCCTTAAAAAAACGGATTACCCAACCAAGCCTAGCAGTCCCGCTACTTCCCCTTGGCCTCCATTTCCTTGAGCTTGGCTTTTTGGGCGTCGCTCAGGGTAGGGTACTCGATGCCCAGCTGCTCAAGGTAGGTTTTGTACTTCGCAGGATCGTAATAGTACTTCTGGAGCTCGGGCTTGAAGGTCGCCATCGTTTCGCGGTTCAGGTGTACGGCCGGGTTGTCTTTGGGCCCCACCAGCGGCGTGTACTGAATCTCCTTCGTTTGTTCATCGCGGAAGTAGGCCGTCGCGGCTTTCAATACTTCGGGCTTTAGCAGCAAGTCCAGCAGGGTCATGGCCTCTACCTTGGCCCCCGCCACGATGCCCTTGTGTGCAATGGGCGTGGCCATCGAGATGGCGTTGGACCAGTGGTGGCCCGGCAAGCCCGGAATGTTGGAAGGGTACCTTAGCACCACCGTCGGCAGTGACCACGAAATATCGGCGATGTCGTCGGAGCCGCCACCCACTGAGCGCATCCCCTGCCCGCCCATAGCCGTGACGGGCGCATCGGCCGGCAAGCCGATGGTATCCAGCTTAATAGCCAGGCCGTCTATTTTGGCGGCTTCCATTTCGATTTGGGCCGCTTTGGCCAGGAGTTGGTCTTTTTCGTCCCAGACAGGCAGGCCCACGTGCTTGCTGTTTTGGTACACGGCCTCGGCGATGGGCTTGTTGAAGTGCCCCGGCCAGGCCGAGCCCAGGATTTCGTAGCTAAATTTCGTGTCGGTCATCAGGGCCGCCCCCTCGGCCATTTTCACGCCCGTTTCAAATAATTTTTTGATCTTGGGGTAGCTGCGCTCCCGGAAGTAGTACCAGACCGACGCCTTGGAAGGTACCACATTGGGCTGGTCGCCACCGTCGGGAATGACGTAGTGCGAGCGCTGGGTGAGCTCCAGGTGCTCACGGCGGTAGTTCCAGCCGATGTTCATCAGCTCCACGGCATCCAGCGCGCTTTTGCCGCGCCAAGGCGCTCCGGCGGCGTGCGCCGCCTGGCCTTCAAAGGTAAACTTCACCGAGATGAGTCCGTTGTTGCCCGCGTCGCCGTAGCCCACGCTCAGGTTGTTGCCGACGTGGGTAAAAATGCAGGCGTCGACGTCTTTGAAGTACCCATCGCGCACGTAGAAGGCCTTGGCTCCCACCAGTTCTTCGGCCACGCCCGGCCAGAGCATCAAGGTACCTGGTATCTTATCCCGCTCCATGATGTCCTTCACGGCCAGGGCCGAAATGATGTTCAGCGCCTGCCCGGAGTTGTGCCCCTCGCCGTGGCCGGGCGCTCCTTCTACCATGGGGTCGTGGTAGGCTACGCCGGGTTTCTGGCTGGCCTTGGGAATGCAGTCTACGTCGGAGCCCAGCGCGATGAGTGGCTTGCCGCTACCCCAGGTGGCGATCCAGGCGGTAGGCATACCGGCAATGCCCCGCTGGACGGTAAAGCCGTTTTTTTCCAGGAGCTCGGTGAGGTACCTGAAGGTTTCTTCTTCCTGAAAGCCCAGCTCCGCAAAGCTAAATAGCCGGTCGTTGATTTCCTGACCCAGCTTAGCCCGCTGCTCCACGCCCGCTACGGCCTGCTGCTTGAGCTTCTCGAGCGGATCAGCGGGTACTTTGGCGTTGCGTTTGCCCTGGGCCAAACAGGCCGGCGAAAGTACCCAGCTTCCCAGTAGTAGAACCAGTACTACTCTTTTCATAAAAAGTCGCTTTTCGTTTACGTTAAGAGATTGATCCCTATCAAGTTGTACTTTTTTTAAATAAGAAACAACGGCAAAGCTGCGAGGAAAGCCAAAATACTTGGGTAGTGCTACAAAGTACCATTTTAGTACCAATCCGTTCGGTAATACTGTACGATTCCGCCCCAGCCCGTATAACTATTTGAGGATAAAATTTCACACAAAAGCTACCTGAATGAACGTACCTGCCTACACGAAGCGGGGAACGCTAATTATAAGTACCTCTCACTACGACCCGTTACAGCACTTAAAACAAGCCAGAAATCATGAAACGTTTACCGTTACTAAATTGGGTACTGCTCAGTGTGGGGGTACTTAGCTTTGCATCCTGCCGGACGGTCTACGCTCCCAATGCCATCAACACGCCGCTTTTTCAGGAGCGGGGCGAGTCAAAAATCACACTGGCTACCAATAACCTACAGGCGGCCACGGCGGTCTCCGACCACATCGGAATCATGGCCAATGGGTACTTCAATGCGTTCACGAGCGACGACCGCGCTTTCCGCAACAACGGCTACGGCCTCGAGGCGGGCGTGGGGGTATTTGGGAGCAACGAAAACCGGATCAGTTACGAGGCCTACGGAGGTGTGGGCTTCTTGAACGTGAAAATCCGGGAAAACAACGACGCCAAGAACTTCCGGGCGCAGGGTACCAAGTTTTTTATCCAGCCCGCCGTCGGCTGGGTCAATCCCTACTTTGAGGTGGCCTTCAGCCCGCGCCTATCGGTGGTGAAGTACGGTACGCCGGAGCTCTCGGGCTACACGGCCCAGGAGCAAGCCGACTACTACTTCAATACGTTGGCCGATGCGCCGCACGCCTTCATTGAGCCCACATTGATCCTGCGGGGTGGCTACCGCTGGGTGAAGGTACAGGCGCAGTTTGGCCGCTCGCTGAAGCTCACCAAAAATAACCTCAACTACGACGACAATGTAGGGAGCGTGGGACTGATTTTTAACCTGGCCCGCTGGTATCGTGATTGACCTTCACCCCGACCTATAAGGCGCGGCCATTCCCTTACCGCCAACGGCCCTAGACCGTTTGGACCTGAGCGAGCGCCATTGGCTGAACACCTGACCGTAGCCTGGTGAGCATCCCCGTAGGAAATTTCTACGGGGATTTTCTTTGGTAACATTAAAAATGCAAATCGTCTGCGCTTCATAAAAATTTTAAAAATAAGGATTTTATTTTGAAATAATTTTGTAAAAATTATACTACTCCACATTATATTCTATATTAAGAACATATAGCAAATTTTATTCTAAGTTAGCATAGGGAAAAACCTCTTTCACTTGTCTAGGGGAGCACAACCCACTCTGGACACTGAAAAGAGCTACGATGACATTGACTATCAGGCAAAAAAATAGCTTATCGGCAGGGATTGCGGCCTCGGAAGAACCGTTTTTGCCAAGCCAGCCCTTCGCCACCATCACTCCCGATGACGAGCGGTTGCTGAGAGAAACCTTTGCCACCCATCCGCAAGAGGGGTGTGCATTACTCTTTAATCGATACTACGAAAGCCTGTGCAGTCACGCCATTCGGTTTGTACACTCCAAGGAGATTGCCGAGGACATTGTTTCAGAACTTTTTGCCGCTTTTTGGCAGGATCGCATTTTTGAACAAATTACCAGTTCCTACCGTGCCTACCTCTACAAGGCCGTGCGCTTTCGGGCCTATAACTATTTAAAGTGGCAGCTCAAACGCAACGATTCGCTGGATTCGATCCACACGCCGCTGACGGCTCAAACCGTGAGCCCGGACGAAGCCCTACAATATACGGAGCTGCACCAGCGGGTAGAAAAAATAATTCAACAACTGCCACCCCAATGCCGCCGGGCCTATTTGCTCAAACGGGTGGAGGGAAAAAAATACGAGGAAATTGCCAGCGAGCTTCAGATCAGCGCCAAAGCGGTGGAGGCGCTCGTGAGCCGGGCCTTGTTTAAACTCCGCAAAGAACTGAAAGACAACTGGCTTCTGAGTATTCCGCTTGTGTTGGCGATCGGATCCTGAACCCCTGAATTACGCCGTATCCAACCATTTATTTCCTTTTACAGCAATACCAAGCTACATGAGAGAATCAGTCACGAAGCAACTTCTGTTCGACTTTTTTGATGGGAATACCACCTGCGTTCAGCGCAAGCTCGTGGAAGAGTGGTTGGGGAGTAGTTCGGCCCATGAAGAACTGTTTTACCAGTACCTGGACGAATGGGAAAGGAAAGGTCCCCAGTTTTTCCCTGACGGAGAGCGGGCCCGACAAACCTACCATGCCCTGCTAAACGGTCGTACTTCCGCTGTTAAGCCCCTCGAACTCGTCCCTCCACCGCCCCGACAATTGAACCGGGCGTGGGCGCTCCGGTTAGCGGTGGCAGCCACTGTACTGCTCACGGCGTTCTTCTTCCGCTCGCCCCTGCTCTATCGTTCCTACGAATCAGCCCCCGGAGAACCGTATGCCTTTGCCCTGCCCGACGGCTCGCAGGTAACACTGAACGCCAATTCCTGCCTGCGGGTGCCCCGCTTTTCCTTTGGTCACCCGGTACGGGAAGTACAACTTACGGGCGAAGCCGAGTTTAGCGTCACGCACACCCAAGACCACACGCCGTTTCGGGTATGGATGGACGACAACTACCAAATCGACGTATTGGGCACCGAGTTTACCGCCTACTCGCGCGAGCGGGGCAAACGGGTGTACTTAAAAGAAGGGAAAGTTAAACTCCTTCTTCCCAAAGGAGAGCAAATTTATCTCAAACCCGGCCATTGTTTTTCTTCCAGTCCAGGTGGCGAATTTTCGGTGAGTATACCCGAGCAGCCGCAGGCACTGACCGCCTGGAAAGAGCAGGCATTTTACTTTGACAACACGTTGCTTTCGGAAGTGGTCGAACAAATCAAAGAGCGCTTTGCGATCACGATCCGTATCCGTGAACAAGCCTTGGCAAACCGCCGGATTGGTGGCATGTACCGCGCCAAAAACGCCGACGAACTGCTGGGCATTTTATCCGAATTACTGGACATGACAATTACCAAAAAATCAGGTTACATCGAATTGAGCACTACCAAACCTTAGAATCTATGAAAAGTAAAGTTTTACAACATGGGCTGCTGGGGCTGTTGGCCTTCCTTCCCCTGGGAACAGCCTCCCTGAGTGCCGCCACGCAGGATATAACGTATGTGCGCAAAACAACGCTTCGCCGCACCGCTGAACACCGGGTGGCTCAGAGCCAGAAGCTGAAAGATGCGCTGCTCGAATTGGGCCGGAAACACCAGGTTGATATTCTTTTTGAAGAATCTACGCTGGCAGACATCTATGTACAACCGGAAGACAGGTCAACCGACAAGGGACTGGAAAAAAAATTAGAACAGTTACTGTTTCCCAATGGGCTAACTTATCGAAAAATGAGTAAAAGTGCCTATCTAATCTGGAAAAAGAGTGCCGAAGCGGAGAGTTGGGCCATTCCCAGATCAACCTCGGCCACGACGCAAAACAAACTCGTGTTTGAACAAGTGACTCCGCTCCAACGGCTGCAAAGCCCAGGGGCCGTGGATCGCGAACTAACCGGAAAGATTACCGATGAAAAAAACGAAGGGCTGCCCGGTGTCAGTGTGCTTATTAAGGGTACCAACAAGGGGGCTATTTCGGATCAAAATGGGGTCTATTCCATTAGCCTTCCGGACCAGCCAACTATTCTGGTTTTTTCTTTCATTGGCTATTTAAGTAAGGAACTAACCGTAACCTCCCAAAGCCTCCTCAACGTGCAGCTAGTTCCTTCAATCAACAACCTGAGCGAAGTGATGGTGGTGGGCTACGGCACGCAGCGTAAAGGCGATATTACGGGCTCGATTGGTTCGATTTCGGCCAGAAACATTCGGGAAATTCAGGTAACGAACTTTGAAAACGCCCTTCAGGGTCAGATTGCGGGCGTGCAGGTACAGGAACCCAGCGGCGAGCCCGGTGCCGCCACCACCATTCGGGTAAGAGGCCTGGGGTCCGTATCGGCCGGTAACGAACCCCTGTACGTCATTGACGGTTTTCCAGCCACCAAGAATATGGATCCCGGCATTCAGGGGGATATTACCCGCCGGACTACGGCCTTCGCCCTGCCCGCCTCTAATCCGCTCGGAACGATCAATCCCAATGATATCGAGTCCATTGAGGTATTGAAAGACGCTTCGGCGGCCGCTATTTATGGCTCGAGAGGTTCCAACGGCGTGATTTTGATCACCACTAAAAAAGGGAAGCTCAACACCAAACCTGTCGTCGGATTTGATGCCTACTTTGGTGTTCAAAGTGTGGCTAAAAAAGTAAACCTGATGAATTCGGAGCAGTTGACGGCCTACGTAAAGGACTCCAAAAATAATGCCTACTTACAGGATGTGCCCGGGGCCAATGTCAACGACGATAATGCCACTCGCTATACCAAAACCACCAACGGAAGCTATTTTATTCCCGATGATTATGCCAATCCGGACGGAACTGATACCGACTGGCAGGATTTGATTTTTAATACGGCCCCCGTCCAAAGCTATAACGCGTCCGTCTCGGGCGGTAGCGAGTTTGTAAACTATTATTTCTCGGGCGGCTACTTCAATCAAAAGGGCATCATTGATCGCAGTGGATTTGAACGGTATAGCTTTCGGATAAATCTGGAGGCACAGCCGGTAAAAAGACTAAAAATTGGACTCGGGCTGAGTCCTTCTTTTACCAATACAGATCGTTCGCCGGCGGGAGCACCCTACTTTGCGGATCCTCCGGGTATCGTGTATTCGGCTCTGGTAACCTCCCCTACCGTGAAACCTTACCTGCCTGACGGCAGCATCAACCAAACCGATAATCAGTCGCACCTCTTTACCGAAACCGGACGAGGAGCCAACATGACCGCTTCAAGCAACCCCTTGGCGATCATTAAATACGTAACGGACGACCTCAAACAGTTTCGCACCTTTGGAAATGTGTATGCCGAATACGAGATGCTGGACGGTCTGACCTATAAACTCTATACAGGTATTGATGTAAACAGCTACAATCGTTCCTTTTACATGGCCCGGGCGTTTCTTAACCGAGCCGCCACCGTAGGTGATCCTTATGCGCAGTCCAATGCGTCTCTCAACTACAACTGGCTGACAGAAAATACATTGTCTTATACTAAAACCATTGGACAGGTACACCACATCTCGGCGGTAGTGGGTTACACCGCCCAAAAGGACCGGTTGGATGCCAATCAGGTATATGCCCAAAATCATCCCGACGATCTATCACCCACCATCAGCGGCGGGCAGGTAACGAGCGGCGGCGATAACCGGCAGGAGTGGTCACTGGTTTCGGCACTGGCGCGGGTCAACTATTCGTTTCGGGATAAATACCTGCTCACCGCCACAATTCGTTCCGACCGCTCCTCGCGTTTTGGAGCAGGAAATAAAACCGGAACGTTCCCGTCCGTTTCCGCCGGATGGCGCGTTTCGGAAGAATCGTTTATGAAGGGGGTGACGGCCGTCAGCGATCTGAAATTTCGAGGAAGCTGGGGACAAACGGGTAACTTCCTGATTCCTAACTATGCAGCCATTGGTCTCCTAAGCACTTACAATTATATTTTTAACAATGTGCTCACCAACGGCATAGCACCTTCCAGCATCAGCAACGAAAACCTGACCTGGGAAAAAACCACGCAGGTTGATTTAGGCCTGGATTTTGGGCTTTTCCGTGAGCGGA
This sequence comes from Rhabdobacter roseus, assembly GCF_014202275.1. Lineage (GTDB taxonomy): Bacteria > Bacteroidota > Bacteroidia > Cytophagales > Spirosomataceae > Rhabdobacter > Rhabdobacter roseus. The sequence continues at coordinate 113,250 of NZ_JACHGF010000011.1, forward strand.
TTTACATCTCGGCGGATTGGTACCGAAAGCTTACATCAGATCTGCTGCTTAATGTGCAGGTTCCGGCCGCGGTTGGCTTTTCTACAGCCTTGCAAAACATTGGTGAAGTGGAAAACAAAGGTTTTGAGCTGACCATTAGTAGCCGTAATCTTGTCGGTGCTTTTGGCTGGACCACCGATTTTAACTTTTCGGTCAATAAAAACGAAGTACTTAAACTCGGACCCACCGGCGACCCTATTTTGAGTTCGGGTGGTGCGGGCATCCGGCACATTACGGCTATTGGATCCCCTATTGGTAGCTACTTCGGTTACGTAGTGGAGGGGATTTATCAAAGTCAGGCCGAAGTTGACGCAGCCCCCAAGGACGCCCTGGCGCCGGCCGCCCGTGCGGGAGACTTCAAGTTCAAGGACGTGAACGGAGACGGTAAAATTGACGCGGCCGACCGTACTGTCATCGGTAACTATCAGCCGGATTTCATGTGGGGAATTACCAATCGATTCCGTTTCAAAGGAGTAGACCTGAGCGTTTTCTTCCAGGGTGTAGAAGGCTCTAAAATCTTGAACCTGACCCGACGCCACCTGGGCAACGGCGAGGCTGCCACCAACTCCTACGCCGACTGGACAGAACGATGGATTTCGGCCGAAAATCCGGGCAATGGCAAAATCCCGCGCGCGGACCGGCTCTCCGATCTGCACAGCGGAAACAACCGGCCGTCCACGTTTCAGGTCGAAGACGGCTCGTACTTTCGACTCCGCAGCATTTCGCTGGGCTATACATTCCCCAAAACCTTACTCGGTACCCGATTTCAGTCGTTGCGGGCTTACGCCTCCGGTACTAACCTGTTTACCAGTACCAAGTACATCGGGTATAACCCGGAGGTAAACAATCAGGCAGGTTTAACCGGAGTGCAGGGTGAAGACTATGGTGCTTACCCCTTATCCCGCAACATCACGTTTGGCTTGAACGTCACGTTTTGAGTTGGTTCTGCAAGAAGTAAAGGCATTTTAATAATACATAAAGATATGAAAATCAACAAATTACACCTCATAGCCCTGTTAGCCGGAGCCTTGCTCTCGTGCAGTGAGGATTTCACGAACCTTAATCCGGTTTCCCAGCGAAATGTCAACGGATTTTACCAAACCGCCGGTGACATGAACACGGCCATCAATGCAGCCTACAAAGTGCTGCAAATGAATGGTACCTATAACCAGAGTTACTGGATCATGCATGAAATGCGAACAGACAATACCGATCAGGGGCCGGACGGAACCGGCCTGGGGGCTGAACTGACGGTGATTGACAATTTTTCTGAAATATCCACGAGTGAAATCATCACGGCAGCGTATACGGATTCGTATCTGGGCATTGCCCGCAGCAACATAGTACTCAGCCGCATTGACGCCATTCCCATGGATCAGGCGATGAAGGATCGGATCAAAGGGGAAGCTCTCTTTCTACGCTCGTTGTTTTTTTACAATCTTGCCGTTTCCTTTGGTCATATTCCGATGCCACTCACCGAACCCAAATCGGCCGACGAAGGGCGGGCTCTACCGCAAGTACCCGCCGCTGAAATTTATCGTCAGATTAGCGCCGACTTGGTACAGGCCGAAGCCTTTTTACCCATCAAACACGCGGCCGCCGCAGATCTCGGTCGGGCAACCAAAGGGGCCGCGGCGGCCCTGCTCGGAAAAGTATACCTGACCGCTGGCGATAAGTCTTCGGCCGCTACCGTTCTAAAGCGCATCGTAGAGACCTACGGGTATTCGCTCATGCCCGACTACGCCACGATCTGGGGACTTGCCAATAAGAACAACCGGGAGTCAATTTTTGAAGTACAGTACCGAGGGGGAGGCACTGGGACCGGTAATGGTTTTACTAATGCTTTTTCACCCTTGCTGCGCCAAACCACCGGAGCCTATAAAAATCGGCCTACCGTAAACATGATGAACGCCTACGAACCAGGCGACGATCGGTTTTTGAAATCCATGGATACAAGCTACGTGAACTCACAGGGGACTTTACTGACCAACTCAGCCAACAACGTGCGGTTCATTACTAAATTCGGAAAAGAAAATACCTTCAATGAAAACGATGCATCGTATAACTTCATGGTCCTGCGCTATGCCGACGTATTATTGATGCTGGCCGAAGCACTCGGCGAGTCGGATGCTGCGTACGGATATATCAATCAGGTGCGAGCCCGGGCCAAACTGGCGCCGATCAGTGCGGCCACGCCCGGTACATTTGCCGATAAACTCCTACGTGAACGCCGGGTTGAACTAGCCTTTGAAAATCATCGCTGGGCCGATTTGCTGCGGTTTGGCAAAGCGACCGAGGTTATGCAAGCACAGGGCAAAACCGCCCGGCTGCTGTATTTGATCCCACAGCGGGAGCTGGATATTAATTCATCCTACAAACAAAACTAGCACTTTAAAAAGGAAACCGTCCCCTTCTCTCCAATCCGGATACACCGTAGCCCGATTAGGAGGACCCGGATCGTACTCCCTTATACCGATCTTCCGTCTATACTATGCAAAGCAACGTAATAAAAGCAGGCCTTTGGCTGCTCCTTGCCTGCGGATCGGGTTCCCTGACCGCTCAGGCCCCGCAGCGGCTCCCCTCTTCCAAATTGGCTCAGGATATTAAAAAACTCAATGTGCTCGGCAATGTACTATACATGGCTGCCCACCCCGACGACGAGAACACAACGTTTATCGGTTACATGGCCAATGAAAAGCTCTATACGACCAACTATCTGGCTTTAACCCGCGGCGACGGCGGCCAAAACCTGATTGGCCCCCAAATCCGGGAACAACTGGGTATAATCCGCACGCAGGAGCTTTTGCAGGCCCGCCGAATAGACGGCGGGCGGCAGTACTTTTCCCGCGCCAACGACTTTGGTTTTTCCAAAAATCCGCAGGAAGCATTCATGATTTGGGAAAAAGAGCAATTACTGGCTGACGCCGTATGGGTGATCCGGAAAGTAAAACCGGACGTAATCGTTACACGCTTCCCACCCGATAGCCGGGCCGGGCATGGCCATCATAGTGCGTCATCTATTCTTGCCGAGGAAGCCTTTGACGCCGCGGCTGATCCCACACGTTTTCCCGAGCAACTCAAATACGTAGCCCCCTGGCAAGCCAAACGCCTGCTGTGGAACATCAGCATGTGGTCGATTACCAACCGAGCCGAGTTTGTAAAAAATGCCGGGCAGTACCTAAAAATTGACCTCGGCGTCTATAATCCACTGCTGGGAAAATCGTACGGAGAACTATCGGCCGAAAGCCGGAGTATGCACAAAAGCCAGGGCTTTGGCTCCGTAGGCACGCGGGGAACGTCGGTAGAATATTTCCAACACACCAAAGGCGACAAAACCATGACCGACCTGTTTGAAGGCATTGACACGTCCTGGAAACGGGTAAAAGGCAGTGCCAAAATAGAACAACTGGTGCAGCGGGCCGCCAGGGAATTTGACCCGGCCAATCCTGCCGGTAGCGTACCCTTGTTGTTATCTATTCGTACGGAGCTACAAAAACTCCCGGATGGCTTCTGGAAAACCACTAAACTAGCCGATGTGCAGGAGCTCATCAAAAATGCGCTGGGTCTGTATCTAGAAGTTACGGCCCCGGAATTTGCCTATTCGCCCGGGGCTACCCTACCGCTTACGGTAGAAGCCATCAACCGCTCGTCGGTGTCTGTTTCGCTGGAAAAAATCCATTTTCCCTTTGCGACAACGGATTCTGCCATGCATACTCCCTTAGCTTATAATCAAGATCTTACCTGGGAAACCAACGCCAAAATACCGGTAACTACCCCCATTTCGCAACCCTACTGGTTACGCAAGGAAATCGGGTACGCCGGATTGTTTTCGGTGGATGATTTGCAGGAAATCGGTCAGCCGGAAAACCCACCGGTTGCCGTTGTAACTTTTGACCTGCTCGTAGCTGGACAACCCCTGCGAATGGAGGTACCGGTGGCATTCAAGAAAAAGGATCCCGTCCTGGGCGAAGTGTACCAGCCTTTGGTTATTACCCCCCCGGTATTTGCCACCATTGCACAGGAGGTATACATGTTTGACACGGCCGAACCTCGGAAGGTGGACGTAACGGTCAAAGCCGGAAAAGACAATTGTTCGGGCGACGTGCAGTTAGCGCTGCCCGAAGGATGGAGGTCCATTCCCGAAAAAATTTCGTTTGCTCTTAGGGATAAAGGTTCCGAGCAAACCGTGGAATTTCAACTTTTCCCCCCCGTTGATCCGCAGGAAGCCCGCCTGCGGGCCGTGGTGACCCTGGAAGGCCAGGAATACGATAAAAGCTTCGGTTTGATCAGCTATACGCACATTCCAGCGCAGGCGTTTTTTCCGGCTGCCTCGGCGAAAGCAGTCAAACTGAACCTGGTCAAAAAAGGCACCAATATTGGGTACATTATGGGGGCGGGAGATTTGATCCCCCAAAGCTTGCGGCAAATTGGCTACCGCGTCTCCCTGTTGGAAGATCAGGATATCACACCTGAAAAATTGGCAACATTTGATGCCGTTATCACGGGCGTTAGGGCCTATAATACCAATGAACGCATGAAACACCATCAGACGGCTTTGTTAAAATACGTCGAAAATGGCGGCAACCTGGTGGTACAGTATAATACAAATATGGGCCTTATTACTACCGAGCTGGGTCCCTACCCGTTTGAACTCACCCGGGACCGCATTACAGAAGAAACCTCAGAAGTACGACTTATCAAACCGGAAAGCGTGGTGCTGAATTCCCCCAATAAAATAACAGCTGATGACTTTAATCACTGGGTACAGGAGCGTGGGCTTTATTTTCCGCAGAATTGGGACCCTCAGTACGAGGCAATTATTTCCTCTAACGACCCTAACAGCCCACCCCTCGACGGCGGCATTTTGGTGGCTCGCTACGGTAAAGGCACCTATGTCTACACCAGTTTGTCCTGGTTTAGAGAACTACCCGCTGGCGTACCCGGGGCTTACCGACTTTTTGTAAATCTACTATCCCTTGGTGACTAGTGACAACGGCTCAATCAACCAAAATTCCGGCCAACGCGTCCTCCCGGGTAGTTCCCCAACGCCTGCAATCGCTTGATACTTTGCGGGGGTTTGACATGTTCTGGATCACCGGTGGAGGGCAGCTCGTGCATGCTCTCACCGCCGCCTCAGGCTGGGCGTGGCTGCAAAGCGTAGACCAACAGCTTCACCATCCGGAATGGCACGGATTTCGTGCCTACGACCTGATTTTCCCACTCTTTATTTTTTTAGCAGGCGTGTCTACCCCATTCTCCATGGACAGCCGCCTAGCCAACGGCCATTCACCCACTCGTTTGGCCCGCAAGGCCATACAGCGGGGGTTGATTCTGGTGGCCCTGGGTATATTGTACAACAACGGATTTTTCAAAACCGAATGGGCCCTAATGCGCTATCCAAGCGTATTAGGGCGTATAGGCCTGGCCGGAATGCTTGCGCAGCTTCTTTATATCTATTGCTCAACGCGCTGGCTGATTGCGTGGTCTGTGGGTATTTTGGTCGGGTACTGGGGCTTTATGTCCTACTTCCCGGTACCCGGCTGCGGGGCGGGTTTGCTGACCATTGAGTGCAATCCGGCCAGCTATTTTGATCAGCTCATAGTACCCGGACGGCTGCACAATAAAATTCACGACCCCGAAGGCCTGGTATCTACCCTACCCGCCATAGCCACCGGACTGTTAGGTATTTTTGCCGGTAAATTCCTGCGCCTTTCGCCCCACCAATTTACCCCCTCGCAAAAAGTATTGCTGCTTTGGACGGCCGGAATTCTGGGCATTGGCCTGGCACTAACCTGGAATTCATTTTTTCCCATCAATAAAAACATCTGGACAAGCTCCTTTGTACTCCTGACGGGCGGGTTGAGTTTTTTATTACTGGGGCTATTTTACGGGGTCATTGATGTCCTACACTTCCGTTCCTGGACGTTCTTCTTCGTGGTCATCGGCATGAACTCCATTGTGATTTACATGGTCAAAAAATTCATTGACTTTTCCTATACCGCTCAGACTCTGTTTGGGGGGTTGCTAAGCTTTTTTTCTGAGCCGGTACAAATGGTCGGGGCGGTGGTAACCTATATTCTGATTCAATGGCTATTTATGTGGATTCTGCATCGCAATAAGTTATTCTTAAAAATATAATATGCCTGGAATTCCCTTGCCTAACCCTTAAAAAAGTCTATTCCCCGCTTAAACCGCTTCCTTCCAAGGGGTGGTGGGGGGGAAACTCAAGTTTTTATAGAACGTATCATGCAAGAAAAAAAATCTACCAAAAAAGGAGTTTCCCGGCGTGATTTCGTCAAAGGAACTGCCGCCACCTTGGCGGCTTTTACCATTGTTCCGCGCCATGTGCTGGGCAAAGGGTTCCTGGCCCCGAGCGATCAGCTCACCAAGGGAATTATTGGTGTGGGCGGTATGGGACAAGGCCACATTTCCTACGCCGGAACCCGCGTGGTGGCTATTTGTGATGTAGATAAAAGACACCTGGCCGCAACATTGACCAAGCTCGACCAAGGCACCAAAACGTTTACCGACTACCGCGAACTAATCAAACTGCCGGAGGTGGATATTGTCCACATTGCGACACCCCCTCACTGGCACGGAATCATGGCCGCCGACGCCGCTCGCGCGGGGAAAGATATCTGGTGCGAAAAACCCATGACCCGCACCATCGGCGAAGGCAAGCGCGTGATGGAGGCCGTGCAGCAGCACGGCCGCATTTTCAGGCTCAATACCTGGTTTCGGTTTGAATCTAACTTTTACGGCATGAATACGACCGTGAAGCCGATAAAAAAACTCGTTGACAGCGGCATGCTGGGTTGGCCCCTGACCGTGACCGTAGGCAAGCATACGGGCTTTGACTGGAAGTTCTACTGGGTAGGCAAAACGGATCTTGCGCCCCAGGCCGTTCCGGTCGAACTTGATTATGACCAATGGCTTGGCCCGGCGCCGTACAAGCCTTACAACGCCCACCGCACGCATGGCACCTTCCGGGGTTACTGGGACTATGATGGCGGTGGATTGGGCGATATGGGGCAGCATTACATAGATCCGATTCAGTATTTTCTAGGAAAAGACCACACCAGCCCGATTCAGGTAGAGGTGGATGCCCCCCAGCAACATACCGACGCCGTTGGAACCTGGCGGCGGATTGAATTTACCTACGAAGATGGCTGCAAGATTATCCTTGATGGCGAAGGTAAGGACGTCAACGCGCCCTACATTGCGGGTCCCAAAGGCAATGTATACAACGGGTTCCGCTGCGATATTCCTGATTTTGAGAAAAAACTGGCCGCATTCCCCGATCCCGAACCACAGGTGACGGACTTTGTTGAAGCAGTAAAAAAACGGAAGAAATTTGCCCTCAATGAAGAAAACGGACACCGCTCGTGTACCATTGTAAACATGGGACTGGCCGCCTTGCGTTTAGGAAGATCGCTTTCATTTGATCCGGTAAAACAACAGTTTATCGGCGATGAAGGAGCCAACCGCCTGATCGATCAACCCATGCGCGCGCCCTGGAATGTGTAAAAACAGGGTGGAAAAAGAAGATTGAATGCTTCTTCTTCTCCATCTCTATGTAGTCCGTACAATTGATTCATGAAACGACCGAAGGAAGTGAAAAAATATATTTACAGTATCCTCTTGTTCTGTTTGCCCCTGACACCCGGTTGGGCGCAGCAACTGAACGCCAACCGAACAACCGCCACCCGAATTGCTGATTTACTGGCCCAAATGCCCGCAAAGGATGCCAAAGCGCTGGCCAAAAATGCCGAAGAAACCGCCGCATTAGGCCAAGAGGGTATTGTCCTACTCATCTCCCGCCTGTACCCGACTGGCCACGGCGACAACTCCGCCATTCAGTATGCCGTGGGTGGCTTTACCTACTACGTCACACAGCCCGGCAGAGAAACCTGGCGTCAATTAGCCTCCGAAGCCTATGCCGAAGCGCTGCCCAAATTGACTGATAAAACCAACCAGGCATTTGTCCTTTTTCAGTTGCAGCAGGTAGCCAAGACCGAAGCCGTCCCAACGCTGGTGTCGTTCCTCAGCAATAAAGACCTGGCCGGACCCGCTGCACGAGCGTTGGTAAAAGCCGCTACACCCGAAGCCGGAAAAGCCTTATTGGCTGCGCTGGAAAAACCCTGGGGCACCAATCATCTGTCGTTTATGGAAGCACTCGGCGATATGCCTTACCCGGAGGCTGCCCCGCTTTTGGAAAGTTTGGCCGCAAATGAAGATCAAACGATTAGAAATACAGCCTACTATGCCCTAGCCCAACTAGCTGCGTCGTCCTCGGAAAGTGTGCTGCAACAGGCTGCTCAAAAAGCCGGATACGTATACACTGAATCTAACGCTACGGCCTACTATCTGCGATATCTCACCCTTAGGCTGGCCAAAGGTGAAAATACAGCCGTGGCCAAAGCAGCCCAAACGCTGCTCGCTCAAACGCCAGGCGCTACACAGGTATCTACCCGCACCGCCGCACTCAAACTACTGTCGGATGCCAAAGGCGATGCCGGGCTGGAAATTTTGGTAAAAGCTGCCGAGAGTACAGACGGGGCCTACCGGGCCGCCGCGTTGAAATACCTGCAACCCCTGGCTAGCCCCACTACTACGTCTCTACTATTAAAATCGCTGGCCAGAGGGTCGCTCGCAGTAAAGGCCGATGTGATGGACTATTTTGCCAAAATTAATGCAAAAGCCGCATTACCTACTATCCTTAAACTACTCCCTGAGAAAGACCCGATCGTACAATTGGCAGCCATTGATGCCGCCGGGAAAATCGGGGGCGAAAGTGTTTTACTTGCCTTTTTACCGCTACTCAAAACAGGGCATGCCGAGACGATTCGTGCGGTAAAAACAGCTATTTTGTCCATGAAAGGCCCAACCGTAGTGGGTCAGGTGGTGAAGGCGGTTCCGTCGCTATCGCCCGCGGCACAGGTGGCCTTTGTGGAAATTTTGGGCGCGCGCCGGGCCGATGCTCACATGAGCGTGATCGCGGCTTTGCTCAAAAGCCCACAGGCAAACGTAAAAACTGCCGCCTTCACCGCCCTGAAACAAGTAGCTACGGGTCAGGATTTACCCCAACTTTTTACCTTACTAAACACGACTACCGACGCCGCACATCAGCAAGCGGTACAGGAGGCTATCAAGGCTACCATTCCGTCGGTGGGTGGAGTGAATCAGCAAGCCGACCTGGTGTTGCAGCAAATGGCATCGGCTCCTCAGAAGTCGGTCTATCTGCCGGTATTAGCAGCAATTGGTGGAAAAAAAGCGTTGAATGTCGTTACTTCCGCCTACAAAAGTACCGATCAGCAAATGCAGCAGGCGGCTATAGCATCGTTGGCGGCATGGACAACCCAGGAAGCTGCCGGTGAACTGTACACGATCGGCATGACCACAACAAATGACATCTACCGTGATGCAGCGCTGAAAGGATACGTAAAAAGTGTAAGTAGCGCCTTGGCCACGCCCGTTCAGAAAGTCCTGATGCTTCGCAAAGCCCTGGCATTTTCCTCAACCCCCGAACAAAACCAACTGATATTAAAAGAATTACAAAAAAATAAAACCTTTGAATCACTGATTGTAGCAGGAAAATATCTTAATGACGTTCCTGTACAGCAGGTCGCCGCCCAGGCCGTCATTGCCATTGCCCTGGCTAATCCCGATTGGAACGGCTCAGTAGTTACGGATTTACTGACCAAATCCATGCAAGTGCTAACCGGACAGGATAGTGAATACCAAAAGGAAGCGATTCGCAAACATTTGTCAGAACTACCCAAAGGCGATGGTTTTGAAGCCATCTTTAACGGGCAAGATTTAACCGGCTGGAAAGGTCTCGTCGAAAATCCAATCAAACGCGCCAACCTGCCCGCCGATTCACTGCGTGCCCAACAGGCTCTCGCTGATGAAAAAATGCGTACCGGATGGGTGGTGAAAAAGGGAGAGCTAGTCTTTACCGGAAAAGGGGATAATCTCTGCACCGTTAATAAATATGGCGATTTTGAGATGTACGTGGATTGGAAAATTGAGCCCGAAGGCGATGCCGGAATTTATCTGCGGGGCACGCCACAGGTGCAAATTTGGGATACCTCCCGCGTGAGCGTAGGCGCACAGGTAGGTTCAGGAGGATTGTACAATAACCAAAAAAATGAAAGCAAGCCCACGCAGGTAGCCGACAACGCGGTGGGCGAATGGAATACGTTTTATATAAAAATGATCGGCGACCGGGTAACCGTTGATCTGAACGGAATACGGGTGGTGGAAAATGTAATTCTGGAAAATTATTGGGATAGAAACCTGCCTATTTTTCCGACGGAACAACTGGAATTGCAGGCCCATGGCACACAGGTATATTACCGCGACATTTATGTAAAAGAACTTCCCCGCCACGAGCCTTTTGTACTGCCCGCCGAGGAACAGCAGGCAGGTTTCAAAATGCTATTTGACGGAACTAACATGCACGAATGGACTGGAAATACGCAGGATTATGTCATTGAGGAGGGAATACTCGTGACCCGCCCCACGGGCCGAGGCAACGGAAACCTGTATACCAAAGAACAATACCAGGATTTTAACTTTCGGTTTGACTTCCAGCTGACGCCCGGAGCCAACAACGGTCTCGGCATACGCGCCCCGCTCACGGGCGATGCAGCCTACGTAGGTGCTGCTGAAATACAGATTCTGGACGATAACGCGCCGATTTATGCCAACCTGCAACCGTACCAGTACCACGGCTCGGTGTATGGTATCATCCCGGCCAAACGTGGTTTTCTAAAACCCGTGGGGGAATGGAATTCCGAAGAAGTAATGGTGCAGGGGACAAAAATAAAGGTCATTTTGAACGGTACGACCATCGTGGATGGAGACCTGGCAGAAGCCACGAAAAAAGGCACCGCCGACCACAAGGACCACCCCGGCCTGACTAATCCCACGGGTCATATCGGTTTTTTGGGCCACGGAACGGTCGTGAAGTTTCGTAACGTGCGGATAAAGGATTTAACGGTGAAAGAAGCCCTTGCTCCTATTGTGGAATCAAAGAAAAAACGGAAGAAAAAGTAGTTTCAGCCTCAATAGAACATAGGCGTTGATCGGCATTGCCTTAGTAGACTACCGGGACCCTAACAATGAGCTAGTTTTATATACGCTTGAAAAGATTTATTATAGCTAATCCTGCACCCATCAGGCTTATAGTTCAGCTGGGATCCGAGCCGGTAAAAGCTCAGTCGCCGGATTTGTGGTGTGCCGTTTTCGAATGCAGTTTTTTTTCGGCCGACCAAACCCCGGAGGAGCGTCTCCCAGCCAAAAGGGCCAGGGTTTTACACTCCTATTTCATAATACATTAGCCTTTTAGCCTATATTTTGTACTTTTGCGCCGTCTTTTGTACAAATCTTGTTTGGCTATTTTACTAATTTATTTACGAACATGAACAAAATTAAGGTTGCAAACCCAGTCGTTGAGCTCGACGGCGACGAGATGACCCGCATCATCTGGAAATTCATCAAGGAAAAACTCATTCTACCCTACCTGGATGTCGATATTAAGTACTATGACCTGGGTATCGAATACCGCGACGAAACCAACGATCAGGTGACGATCGACGCCGCCCATGCCATCAAAGAGTACGGCGTCGGGATCAAGTGCGCCACCATCACGCCCGACGAGGCGCGCGTGGAGGAGTTTGGTCTGAAGCAAATGTGGAAGTCGCCCAACGGTACCATCCGGAACATCCTGGACGGAACAGTATTCCGCGAGCCGATCGTGATGAGCAACGTACCCCGCCTGGTGACGACCTGGACCTCCCCCATCATCGTGGGACGTCACGCCTTTGGCGACCAGTACCGTGCTACGGATTTTGTGGTACCTGGCAAGGGAAAACTAACCATGAAATTTGAGGGTGAAGACGGTACCGTGCAAGAGTTTGAGGTATTCAACTTCCCCGGTGGTGGCGTCGCGATGGGTATGTACAACCTCGACGAATCCATCCGTGGCTTTGCGCGTTCGTGTATGAACATTGGCCTCCAGAAAGGCTGGCCGGTGTACCTTTCGACCAAAAATACCATCCTGAAAAAATACGACGGCCGCTTTAAGGACCTGTTCCAGGAAGTATTCGAAGCCGAATTCAAAACGAAGTTTGAAGAAGCGGGCATCGTATACGAGCACCGCCTGATCGACGACATGGTGGCCTCGGCCCTGAAATGGAGCGGTAGCTTCGTGTGGGCTTGTAAAAACTACGACGGCGACGTACAGTCTGACTCCGTAGCGCAGGGCTTTGGCTCGCTGGGCCTGATGACGTCGGTACTGGTAACGCCCGACGGAGGTACCATGGAAGCCGAAGCGGCCCACGGCACCGTAACGCGCCACTACCGCGAGCACCAAAAAGGCCGGCCTACGTCTACCAACCCCATCGCCTCCATTTTTGCCTGGACGCGCGGCCTAGCCTTCCGCGGCAAGCTTGACCAAAACCAGGAGCTGATTCACTTCGCCGACACGCTCGAGAAGGTGTGTATCGATACCGTGGAAAGCGGAAAAATGACCAAAGACCTGGCCATCATCGTACACGGCAACGACGTGAAGCATGGCGATCACTACCTCTATACGGAGGAGTTCCTGGAAGCCATTAACGAAAACCTACAGGCAGCCCTGGCCTAGTCGGGCTTCCGGTAAAGTACCTTTCAACCGCCGCTAGTTTCGCAGGAAATCAGCGGCGGTTTTTTTGTGGGCTGGAAAGAAGATTGAAGCCATGGTAAGCTCCTAATAATGAGTGAATAGGACCGGAAAGTAAATTACAGTATTTCACTTTGCTGAGCTGAGGAGTCTAACTAAAGCTCCATAAGAGTTTACAAACTAGCTCACGAATCAATAAATTACAATACAAAAGAAGTGTTCTCAAATTATTCTGCTATTTATTACAATAACACGGTAAATCTGCCACAAATTAATTAAGTACTGAAAAATACATAATAAATAACAGAGTCTGAGGAAGTTTTGTACATTTACAGTCCTATAGCACCTTTAATGCGACCTAATATGACACTAAGACAACAAATCGTACAAGATCATATTGACAAGACAGCTGCAAAGTTGGGACTGACGCCTGACCAAGCTTTTCTCGTATTTGGGCACAGTCTATTTACTGACAAAAGCATTCATTCGTTTGATGCGAATGACAATGTTGATGGAGGACAAGATAAACAAATTGACGCTATAACGATTGAGGATGATTCTGATGAGGCAACAATATATATCACTCAAATTAAGAACGAAGAAAGCTTTTCTTCAAATTGCATTATTCAAATAAGAAACGGCTTAAAATGGGTTTTTGAAAAGCGTCAGGCGGACGTTGATACATTATCTAATGTAAAATTCAAAGATCGAATTAAAGATTACCGAACAGTACAATCTAGTTTAGGCCCTTCTAATATCTATGTAAAGGCCGCCTACATCACTAAAGGTTTGAAATCTTAACTATCGGATGAAGCGAAGCAAGAAATTAAAACAATTACTGACACATATAATAATGAAACATTTGCAGGTTTTACTTTTGAAATAATTGGAGCTGATGAAATCGTAGATATATTAAATTCTCAGGAAAAAAATAACAAAAAAATTGACCGCGAAATAAAGATTATCTACGACACTAATAATCCTTCATTAATAAAATATCATAGCAAAGGCCTCAAAGGAATTATATGCTCTGCTACAGCTTCAGAGATAGCTCAGGTAGTAAATAGCGATAAAAGTGGGTTTGTTTTTGATTTGAATATCAGAAAGTACTTAGGGAAACTTGGAGGTGTAAACAAGGACATACTAAATACTTGCACTAGCAGTCATCTAAGTAACCTCTTTTGGTTTTTAAATAATGGAATAACTATTATATGTGATAAAGCTGACCCAGTTACAGATCCAGATGATCCAAAGGTTAAAATAGAGAACATGCAAATTGTAAATGGATGTCAAACAGCGACAAGCTTAGCAAATGCACTAAAAGATGGACGCCTTCAACCGGACACAAAAGTGCTGCTTAGAATCTACGAAACGAATGATTTGGAGCTAGTTGACAAAATTGTATTAACTACAAACAATCAAAATAAAATTACAGGCAGGAATTTAAGAGCCAATGATAAAACTCAGCTTGATTTAGAAACCGGATTTACACTGCATGGCTATTCTCTGGAAAGAAAGCCAAGACAATACGAATCGACAAATATTATTAAAGAAAAAATAATACCTAATGAGGATGTTGCTGTGGCTTATTTAGGTGTAGTCTTGAAAAAGCCTTCAGATGCACGAAGTAGAAAATACAAAGTCTGGAATGAATACTATGATAAAGTATTCTCAGGAACAGACATTATAGAACCATACCTTATTTCAGTTCTAATACATAGAAAGGTTAATGAGTATTTGCTTTTAAAATATTCATCGTCCACTGATGACACTACTAGGTACCTGGCTAAGAATGCACCTTTCCATATTTCTAGAATTTGCGCCTTTTTGTGGCGTAATGGTGATAATTGGACAAATACGATATCTTTGAAAAGTGATCTCGTCAATTTCACATCTAATAATAATTTACTAGAACCATATATAGACTCAGCAATGACGATCTTAAATCATATTATAACTAGTAATTCAAAGTATTTAGCAGACTTGAACTCTGCTTTGAAATCTGCAGATTTGGACAATGAGCTAAACAAAGAGTTACATACAAATCATAAATCATCATAGACCCGTGAGTTGATCTGTAAAAGAACTAGGTGATGCAAAAGCCTTTTCATTACTCGTAATAAGAAAGCCATCAAACACTTTACAAGCTAATTCACGTATCAATAGTACTTTACTTCCTAATCTTTCAAAAATTACTTTATAGAGGCATCCGTAACGGTTTCTTGATCTGATTTGTCATAAACAGAAAGAAGATAAATGCGTTTATTAACAATCTTGACATACGTTATCAGCCGCCCCCCACCGCTTTTCCCTTTTCCTTATGCTTTTAATGGCAAAGCGAATTTTATAGCAATTTTTAAATACTTCACTACCTTGAGTAGGATCTTCTTTTAATGATTTACTCAATGCTCCAAGATCAGATTTAAGGGAAGGGTACTTCTTACTAAGCTTCTTGAGTTCCCTTTCAAAATTCGGCGTTGAGATTAACTCATAGCTCATTTAATAAATCCTCTAAGGTTTTAGCCGGAAGCTCGCCTTTTTCAATCTGCTCCATGTCCTGATAGCCCTTTCTGATACTTTCGGCAATGGCCAAGGCTTCCAGTTTTTTTTCTATCTCCCGCCAGGCTTTTAATGGAAGTTGTACTGCCATGATCTCCCCCTTGGCATTGGATACATACTGTATGTTCATAAGCGCTGACGGTTTATAAAAAGCCCCATTTTTTTAAGCAGGTAGTTTCCAACTACCTGAGGGAGCTACTCAACAAAAATACAACGACTTCCAAAGATTTTCTATTTCTCTCACCATAACATATACCCTAATCTTCCCGCCGCTCCTTGCGGTTGGCGTCGGCCATGCGCACGATCTTGGGCGAGAATTTGGCCAGTACCGACACCAGCTCCGTCTGGGCCGCCATCACCGTGTCAATATCCTTGTACACCATCGGCGACTCGTCCAGGTCACCTCCTATGAGCTGAATACCCGCTTCTTCCAGGATTTTGTTCATCTGGTGGCGGGTCGTTTGGTTGAAAGCCTGGTTGCGCGACATGAGTCGCCCGGCCCCGTGCGAAGCCGAGTTGATGGCCTCAGGCTGTCCTTTCCCGCGCACCACGTAGCCCGGCTGGCTCATCGAGCCAGGAATAATGCCCAGGTCGTTGGTACCGGCGGGCGTAGCGCCTTTGCGGTGCACGATCACCTCCCGCCCGTCGGCCAGTACCTCCTTCCAGGCGAAGTTATGGTGGTTTTCGACCATCTGTAGCGGCTCCTGGCGCAGCGCGTGGGCTATTTTACGGTGGATCTCGTGGTGGTTGGCCGAGGCATACTCGCCCGCCAGGTTCATGGCGATCCAGTACTCCTGGCCCTCCTCGGTGTTGAGGTCGAGCCAGGCCAGGTGCGCGGCTTGCTTGGGTAGCTGGGTTTTCTGCATGGCCAATTTGGAATAATAGTTGGCGACGGTACCCCCAAAACCCCGCGAGCCCGAGTGAGACAGCAGGGCCAGGTACGCGCCGGGAGGTACTTGGAACCGATCGTCCTGGGCGAGTACCTCCACGATGCCCCACTCCACAAAGTGGTTGCCCGTACCCGAAGTACCCAGCTGGCGGTACGCTTTGTCTTTCAGTTCCCGGATCACCTTCGTAGCCGTCCACTCCGGGCGGTCCATCACGCTTTCGTCAAACTTCCGTGCCACTTCCCCCCCCATGCCAAACTGCGTGTTTTCCAGCAGGGTACTTTTGAGCAAATGCGGCTCCCGCTTCAGAAAAGCGGGCGGTAAATCAAATACCGACAGGCACATGCGGCACGCGATGTCTACCCCTACGGCGTAAGGAATCACCTTGTCGGCCTCGGTGGCCAGTACGCCGCCAATGGGCAGGCCGTAGCCCTGGTGGGCGTCGGGCATGAGCGCTCCGGCCACCGCAATGGGCAGGCTCGCCGCCGTTTCCATCTGTTGCAAAGCCCCCGCTTCGATTTGTTCCCGCCCAAAAACGGCGTAAGGAAGGATACTTTCCCGCAGACTGAAGGTACCCGCCTCCTGCTTCCCTTTTTCGTCCAGGCCAAAGACCGGCTCCTGTGGCAAGTACCCCTGCCCTACGCTCGAAAGCATGATGACCGTTCCTTGCTTCTGCAAATCATACACGGCTCGGGCCAGGTTGGTGAGCTTATTTTTGGAATAGGCGTACTTTTTGGGGTTTTCCAAGAGCTGCGCAAAAAGCTGAAGTACCTTCTCCTTGGGGTACTTGGCGCGCTGGTGCAGGCCGTTGGCTACCCGCAAAAAGGTAGTTTGCAAGCTTTCGGGAATGTGTCCCAGTTGCAGGATTTCTTCCAGACTGAAAGTACTTTCCATGATAAAAAGCGTTGGGTTATGGGCAACTTGCTGCGTTGGTTCAGCGGATGCTTAGAAAACTATACCAGGTACCGGCGGGTATGGGGGTACTTTTCTCTTTTAATAGTAAAAAATAGCTACGGGATTCCCGCGAATTGGTAGCAATAATTATTCAATTCTCGCTACCTCACTAAAAAAACGCGTAACTTTGCGGCAATTTATTGATACCCTTTCAAATAACTTAATTAAACATTGCAATGTCCGCAGTAGCAGAGCAAGCGCGGTTGTTGGCCGACCGCATCAACGCCCTCGAAGAATCTTCGACACTGGCGATGACCAAAAAGGCCCGGGAACTGGCCGCCCAGGGCCATCAGGTAATTAGTTTGAGTGTAGGTGAGCCCGACTTCAAGACGCCCGCCCACATTTGCGAAGCGGCCAAAAAAGCCATCGACGATGGTTTCCACGGCTACTCACCCGTAGCGGGGTACCCCGACCTGCGCAAGGCCATTGCGGACAAGTTGAAACGCGACAATAACATTGACTGGAAACCCGAGAACATCGTGGTATCGACCGGAGCCAAGCACTCGCTAGCCAATGCGATTCAGGTACTGGTCAACCCCGGCGACGAGGTGATCATTTTTGCGCCCTACTGGGTGAGCTACTCCGAAATGGTGAAGCTGGCCGAGGGAAAATCCGTAATACTGGAAGGCGCTTTTGAAAATGATTTTAAAGTAACCGCCGAGCAGCTCGAAGCCGCCATCACACCCCGCACGAAGGTAGTGATGTACGCTTCACCCAACAACCCTACCGGCTCGGTGTATACCGAGGCCGAGCTGCGGGCCGTGGCCGAGGTACTTGAAAAACACGAGAACATCTACGTCCTGGCCGACGAAATTTACGAATACATCAACTTCACGGAAGAAGGCCATTTTAGCATCGGGTCCATTCCGGCGCTGAAAGAGCGCGTCATTACCGTCAACGGCGTGGCCAAAGGATATGCCATGACCGGCTGGCGCATCGGGTTTATCGCCGCCGCCAAATGGATCGCCGACGGCGTCGAAAAACTCCAGGGGCAGGTGACCTCCGGTACCAACTCCATCGCGCAGAAAGCCGCCGTGGCCGCCTTCAACGGTCCGCTGGATGCCACCCGCGAAATGAGCAAAGCTTACGCCCGCCGTCGCGACCTGGTCGTAGGGCTGCTCAAGGAGATACCGGGCTTTAAGGTCAATGTACCCCAGGGCGCGTTCTACGCCTTTCCGGACGTGAGCTACTATTTTGGAAAATCCGATGGCAAAACCAACATCAACGACTCGGATGATTTCTCGCTTTGGCTGCTGAACACGGCCTTTGTTTCTACCGTAGCTGGCTCGGGTTTTGGCGCGCCCAATTGCATCCGGATCTCGACGGCCGCCGCCGACGAAGCTCTGACCGAAGCCGTACAGCGGATCAAAACCGCCGTGGCAACGCTGCACTAAGGTACCTTTGAATACTAAATATACCTTCCTTTTTTGACCGAGCCCCGTAGCATCTACTACGGGGCTTTTGGCTGAAAGTACCCCGCAGACGTACTTTTGCGCACGATTTTATTCCCCAGCCCTCTTTATAGCAGGGTACTTGAAACTTTGGCGAAACGGACGGGTTTATACAAAAGTAGGAAAATGATTTCTACCCCAAGTAAAAAATAACGAGCGCTGGCCGCTGACAATTCTTATGAGTAAATACTATTACCTGAAAGTGAAAGACGTGGTGCGGGAAACGCCCGATACCGCCACGATTCACTTTTGGCACCCCCTCAACGAAGTTATTAAATACAAACCCGGTCAGTTTCTGACGCTGCTGATCCCCCAGGGTGATACGAAACTCCGGCGCTCCTACTCGATGTGCAGCTCACCCTACACGGACGTAGCGCTGGCCATTACCATCAAGCGGGTATCGGGCGGCTTTGCCTCCAACTACCTCATCGACAGCGTACAGGTGGGCGATAGCCTCGAGGTCATGGAGCCCATGGGTACTTTCACGCCCCAGCTCGACGCCGAGCAGCAGCGTACGGTGGTGCTGGTCGGGGCCGGTAGCGGCGTTACACCGCTGATTTCCATCGCCAAGTCGGTGCTGATCGTGGAGCCGGAAAGTACCGTGTACCTGCTCTACGGCAACCGGAACGAAGCCTCCATTCTTTTCAAGACCGTGATCGATCAGCTGCAGGCCAAGTACGGGGAGCGCTTCCGGGTGGTCCATACGCTCAGCCAGCCGTCGGGTACCTGGACGGGCGAAACGGGCCGTTTGAACAAAACGCACATGCTGAAAATGCTGGAAAAGCTTCCTCCCGTCGATCCGACTCGGGCCGAATACTACCTCTGCGGTCCCGATACGATGATGGAAGAAGCCCAGCGGGCGCTGGATATTCTGGGGGTACCTGCGCCGCAGGTACGGCGCGAAAGCTTCCTGACGGCCACCACCGCTAAGGCCCACGGCGAGGTCACGGTGGGAGAGGAAGAAGACGAGGGCTCGCTCAAAACCCGCGAGATCACGGTTATTTACGAAGGCAGTGAATATAAATTTCCGGTCGAGCCGCACCAAACGGTACTGGAAGCCGCCCTAGACCGCGACATCGACCTACCCTACTCGTGCCAGGCGGGCATGTGTACGGCCTGTCTGGGCCGCTGCGTATCCGGCCAGGTACAGCTCGACGAAGAGGATGCCCTTTCGGAAGCCGAACTCAAGGCGGGCTTCATCCTTACCTGCGTAACGCACCCGCTCAGCGACGACGTGGTGATCGAAGTAGAATAATTATAGGATCAAGTGCGAATGGGCTCGTTCATTCGCACTTAGCCAGTACTTCCTTTGCTAATTTCTTGGCCAGATCCAGGTTCTCGTCTTTATCCTTACTCACATTCGCTACGACCTGAAAAGTCATTGCGCCGACCAACACCGTGAGGTAGTTTTCCTCCTTATTGAAAGAGGCAGCGTCGCCAATGCCTGGTATATTCTCGAACTTGTTTTTAGCGGCCATTCCTTTAGCCATGCCCGTCGCCGTTTCGGCCTGTTCCTTGGAGTACTTAGGGTCGTTTTTGATCCGTTCTTCGGCAGCCTTGAAGGCTTTATCCATTTCCTCCTGCGTAGGATTGCGGTAGAATGCCTTGAAGTTTTCGAGGGGCGTGGCTTTTTTGCTGATCATGAACAAATCGCTGCCTAACCACATCACGCCAATCTCGTTTTGGAGCGGAATCTCCATCTTTGAATTGCCCATCTCCAGCGTGCGGGTGCGGTCGCTTTTCCAGGAAATAACGTACTTGTCCATGGAAGCCTTTTTGTCGGGAGCGCTTTTCTGGTATTTTACTTTGACATCGGGCATTTCACCCGTATAGTGCCGCTTGATCACTTCCAAGGGCAATAGCTCGTCCATTTTACGCTGGTAGCCCAGAATGCATTCACCTTGATTCGAAGCAGGAGCGGATGTTACGGCCGAAAGGGCGGAAGTTGTGTGGCTGGTTCCTTCGGCCCCGCCCCCGCAGGAGCTAAAAAGGTGGGAAACGCCCAGCAGAGCAAGGAAAACTAGAGGCTTTTTCATAGGGAAAGAAAAGGGGGCTTTATGAGGGGAAAGTCCGTTGGGGATTTACCCCCGTAAAGAAGGGTTGTTTTACGATATGGGCCAACGATGGCCTAGCCGTCGGAGCCACCGGCAACGCGATTGGTCACAACAACCTAGCAATCGGATTCTCCCTCCATACCCACTGCTGAAACCCCCTGGACAAGAAGCACCCGATTCGGGGCGATTTGACGGCCCGGGGCTTCATTCTTACCTGCGTAACGCACCCGCTCAGCGACGACTTGGTCATTGAGGTAGAATAACAAAGTACCCCTGACGCGGCTCTATTTCAGCACGTCAGGGGTACTTTTACTTCTTCGCCGGGCTCGCCGCTTTGGGCGAAGCCGCGGGCGCTACTTTGGCTTTTCCCTGGATGGAGGTAGCCTTCGCGGGTTTTTCTACCGGCGGAGGGGGCGGAGCCGGTGAGGCCGCCGGAGCCGGGGGTACCGTTTTTTTTCCCGTACCGTACACGTGTACCGGGGGAGGCGGTGGGGGGAGGTACTTTTCCATTTCGCGGGCTTCGCGGTTCATTTGGGAGGCGATTACCTCCATTTTTTGGCTAATCGTCTCCATTTCCTTCTGAATCGCGCGCGACGGCTCCTCGGCTTGGTGCGCTTCCTGGCGGCTTTGGGCCAGCTGCGCGTTCAGCTCCGTGATTTTCTGCTCCTGGTCTTTCACCTTTTGCTCCAGCTCCCCTAATTGCTTTTCCACTTCGCTTTCGCTGAGCTTCGCCGGAGCTTGCCCCTTGGCCGCCTGAGGATACAGCAACGCCGAGCGTTTTTCCATCAGCTTCTGGCGCCCGTCCATCAGCTGTTGTTTTTTCCACTCAATCTGCTCCTGAGCCCGGTGGTAGCGCTCCACGTCAAACTGCTGCTTTTCCATGGCCAGGTGCAGCTCTTCCATTCGGCGGTGCAGCGGCTCCATCTGCTCTTGCAGGGCCTCCATGTTGCGCTGGTACGCTTCCAGGCGCTTTTGAGTCGTGTCGCTGGCGCTTGCCTGGTATCTATAGATATCCCCTTCCATAACCTGGTATCGCGGCTGAGGAGCAGGATCGGCTAACTCTAACGACTCGGCGACTTCCACCAGCGAAGGTACTTCGGCCAGCTCTTCCAGGCTGACAGCAGCCATGATATCCATTGTTTCTGGGGCTTCCACCTTCCGATCCTTCTGCTCGCCGCGCTGAAGTACCTTTTTACGGTTTTCTTTCTGCGCTTCCTGCTGTCCTACAGCATAGACAGAAACGCCCACCAGAAGTCCCGTCAGGATGAGTAGGGCCGGCACGGTACCGATCAGCCGCCGGGGAGCGGGAGCCACGCCTAATACCCGGCGTATCCGGCGCAGCAGCAATGGCTTGCGCGAGGCAAAGGCCATCGCCAGGCGCGGGTTCGCTTGCAGCTCTGCTACCCGCACCAGTGCCTGGGCCAGCGAGGTGCGGTCGCCGCAGGTAGCTACGGCCAGGTCGTCGCAGCAGTGCTCGCGCTCGGTACGTACCCGCTCGGAGAGCCACCACAATGCCGGGTGAAAGAAAAAAACAATTTCGACGAGCGATTGCAGTAGGTTAACCAGGTAGTCGTGCCGACGAATGTGCGCCAGCTCATGCGCTAGGATGGCCTCGACCTCCGCCACCGAAAAGCCCGTCAGCAGGCCCACCGGCACCAGCACCACCGGCCGGAGCGCCCCAATCACCAGGGGCGATAGCACGCGGGCCGTTTGCCGCAGCTCCACCGACTGCGTAATGTTGAGCTTGGCGGTCAGCAGACCAAAGCGCGTGCGCCACTCCTGGTCCATCACCAGCCGCGCCCGGCTACGCAGTACTTCCAGATACACCCAACTACCCACAAACCGCAGCAGGAGCAGCCCCGCGCCCACCAGCCAGCATACTACCAGCTCTGGCAAATGGGTACTTAGCCAAAGCTGTACCCGCTCCAGGAAGGTCTGCTGCTGGTACACCTGCTGCCAGGCTTGCACCAGCGCTACCGCCGAAGTACCCCCGGTGGTGGGGGAAGTACCTACGGGAAGCGCGGCGGGGCGGGAAAGCCAGTAGTAGGCAAAAGTACCCAGCGAAGCCAGTACCTGACCGGCCAATACACTTACGCCCAGCGTATAGCGCCATGCGGCGGGACGGCGGCGGAACGCGTAGAACCCGGCACCGGCCACCAGCGCCAGCAAAGTACCCTGCCACAGCGCGTGCAGGAGCGTCCAGCCCAGGGTACTTACGGCGTACGGCGGAATCATGTCAAAAAGATTTTTCATGGCTAACGATCTTTTTCAAGGTTGTTTAGTAGGTTTCGGATTTCGTCCAGCTCTTCGGCGGAAGCCTGGTGGTTGCCCAGCGCCTGCATCACCAGCCGCGCCGCCGAGCCCCCGAAGGCCGTTTCGACGAAGCGGTCCAGCAGGCCGCGCCGGGTTTCGGTTTCGCTCACTTTGGCGGCGTACACGTGCGAGCGGCTTTCTTCGCTGCGCTCCAGCAGCCCCTTCTCGTGCATGATCTGCATCAATTTCAGGGTGGTGGTGTAGCCCGCCTCCTTGGTGGTGGCCAGGTATTCGTGTACCTGCCGCACGGTACTGGGCCCTTCGGACCAGAGGTAGTTGAGAATTTCCAGTTCGGAATCGGTGGGTTTAAGGTTCATGGCTTACGGGAAATAGCATATAGTACGAAGATCTTCGTAACAAAGATGTACGATTGATTTCGTAGTTGCAAATTTTATCTACGAAATTTTTCGTAATTAAATAAAATGGTCTTTTTGAAACGCAGGCAGGCGTGTTTTCAAAGTACCTCATCACGGCAAGTACCCCCGCCAGCGCAGCTCTTCAAGCGGATCTTGCAGCAGGACGGTACGCCCGACCGGTACCAGCAGGTACACCACATCGCTGAGGTTCAGCACGGGCCGGTAGGCGTGGTCCGACAGCAGAATGCCTTTGGTT
This sequence comes from Rhabdobacter roseus, assembly GCF_014202275.1. GTDB lineage: Bacteria > Bacteroidota > Bacteroidia > Cytophagales > Spirosomataceae > Rhabdobacter > Rhabdobacter roseus. Next base: position 136,786 of record NZ_JACHGF010000011.1, read on the forward strand.
TGGGCCTGCGCCCGGATCACCTCTTCGAGCCGCTCTACCACCACCGGCGCCAGGTGCGAGAAGGGCTCGTCCAGCAGCACGAAGTCGACCGGCGAGAGCAGAATCAGCAGGGTCTCCACCAGCCGCTGCGCTCCGCCCGACAAATCGCCCAGGCGCTCGGTGTGGTACTTGCCTAGCTCCGGAAAGTACCCTTCCAGCGCGGCAAAGGGTACCTCGTAGGCGTGGCAAGCGGCCTCGACACGAAGGTTCGGCGGCACAAAGGGATGCTGGGGCAGGTACCTGAGCAGCGTTTTGTGCTGGTACGGATGGGAAAGGTACTTTTGATCCACCCGCACCGACTGGCTCTGCCCCCGCAGGGTACCAAACAGCATTCGCAGCAGGCTCGACTTACCGGTACCGTTGCGGCCCAGCAAGCCCACGGTTTGTCCGGTTTCGACCCGCAGGTAGATATTCTGCAAGATTTTCGTGGAGCCGTACTCCAGCCAGAAGCTGTCGGCTTCAAGTACCCGTTTGGTCATACAAAGTGCTTGGTGAGGTGAACCAACAAGACAAAAGCTAAAAAAAGCAGTAGGTCCAGCCCAAAAGCAATCAGGTACAAACGGCGCTCGGAAAGGCCCAGGTTGGCGTAGAAAAAGTAGGCATGCGGATAGAAGGTACGCTGGAGGTACCACACCAGGGCGCCGGTCGCTATTTTTAGTAGCAAAAAAAGCGGCAAGAACCGAACGAAGGCCACGCCCATGGGTAGTTCTACCACCCCCCACGCACCCAGGGAGATCAGGATGGTGAAGAGTCCGAACCGGCGGTAAAAACCCCAAATCAGTAGGCCCTGCTGCTTCATAGGAAAAGCTTTCCCGAAAGATAGCGCCCAGGTACCTTTCCTGCTGGGGCGTTAAGCTTTTTTAACAAAAAGAAGCCCCCGGTTGGGGGCTCTTCTTGTTGATTCAAAGTACCTTAAAGACGCTTTAATCGATCGTCTCAAAACCGCAGTAAGGTACCAATACGGCCGGGATGCGGACGCTGCCGTCGGCCTGCTGGTTGTTTTCCAGCAGCGCGGCCAGGATGCGCGGCAGCGCCAGCGCCGAGCCGTTGAGCGTGTGCAGGAGCTGCGTTTTCCCCTCGGTTTTGTAGCGTAGCTTGAGGCGGTTGGCCTGGTAGCTTTCAAAGTTAGACACCGACGAGCACTCCAGCCAGCGCGCCTGCGCGCCGGACCACACCTCAAAGTCATACGTGAGGGCGGACGTAAAGCCCATATCGCCTCCGCAGAGCCGCAGAATCCGGAAGGGTAGTTCGAGTTTTTCGAGTAGGCTCTTCACGTGTTCCACCATGGCATCGAGGGCGGCGTAGGACGCTTCGGGCTTGCAGATCTGCACGATCTCGACCTTATCGAACTGGTGCAGGCGGTTGAGGCCCCGCACGTGCGCGCCCCAGCTACCCGCTTCACGCCGGAAGCAGGGCGTGTAGCCCACGTGCTTTACGGGCAGGTCGTTTTCGGTCAGGATGACGTCACGGTAGAGGTTGGTGATGGGTACTTCGGCCGTCGGGATCAGGTACAGGTCGTCGGCGGTGGCGTAGTACATTTGTCCCTCTTTGTCGGGAAGCTGCCCCGTGCCGAAGCCCGAGTCGGCATTGACCAGGATCGGCGGCTGCACCTCCACGTAGCCCGCCCGGGCGGCTTCGTCCAGAAAAAACGAAATCATGGCCCGCTGCAGGCGCGCGCCTTTGCCTTTATACACCGGAAAGCCCGCACCCGTGATTTTAGTACCCAGCTCAAAGTCGATCATGGCCCCGGAAGTACCTCCCAGGCTCTGGATCAGCTCCCAGTGGGGCTTGGCTCCGGCGGGTAGCTCGGGCTTTTCGCCCTGCTCAAGTACCGTGACGTTATCCTCGGCGCTGCGGCCTTCGGGCACGCTTTCGTGCGGCAGGTTGGGGAGCTTCACCAGCTCTTCAAACAGGGCCGACTCGGCTTGCTTGAGCTGCTCGTCAAGTACCTTGGAGCGCTCCTTCAGGGCGCTGGTTTCGGCTTTGGCGGCCTCGGCTTCCTCTTTTTTGCCCTGCTTCATCAACCCGCCGATCTCCTTGGCCTTAGCGTTGGACTGCGCCAGCACCGTATCCAGCTCCTGCTGGGTTTCGCGGCGCAGGCGGTCGAGTTTGAGCAGGAGCTCTACGGTACTTTCGGCCTCTCGGAAGTGTTTCTTGCGCAGGCCCGCCACGGTGAGCTCCTGGTTATCACGAATAAAATTTGTTTGTAACATGAATCGCTTTTTCTCTCGGTAAAAAGTACCTTTAAAATCGTTGTAAGTACCTCTAGTGGTCAAGGTACCCTAAACTACCTCAGTGAGCTGAGGGTACTTCAGATGCCTCCTGCTCGTAAAAAAAGAGCCGCTCGTTGAGCGCGTTCAGGGCGTCGGCCTTGTGCTTGGAATGGATCAGCAGCGACAGGTTGTGCTCCGAGGCCCCGTAGGAAATCATCCGGATCGGGATGTCTTTCATGGCTTCAAGTACCTTCAGGGCAATGCCTTCCTTGTCGGCACTGAAATTACCCACCACGCACACGATGGTCTGATCCAGGTCGTGCTCTTCGAGATCGGCAAACTCCCGGAGCTCGGCCGTAATGGCCGCTAGGTGCTCGGAGTTATCGATCGTCACCGACACCGATACCTCCGAGGTCGTGATCATGTCCACGGGCGTTTTGTATTTTTCAAAAATCTCAAATACCCGCCGCAGGAAGCCGTAGGCATTCAGCATACGGGTCGAGTGAATGTAAATGGCCGTGATGTTATCCTTGGCCGCAATGGCCTTGATGTCACGCTGGGTACTTTGGTTAGCAATGAGCGTACCGGGGGCGTCGGGCTGCATGGTGTTCTTGAGTCGCACGGGTACGTTCTGCATTTTGGCCGGTGTGATGGTACTGGGATGCAAAATCTTGGCCCCGAAGTAGGCCAGCTCGGCGGCTTCCTCGAAGGTAAGCTCCCGGATGGGGAAGGTACGCTTCACGATGCGCGGATCGTTGTTGTGCATGCCGTCGATGTCGGTCCAGATCTGGATTTCCTCGGCGCGGATCGCCCCTCCGATGAGCGAGGCCGTATAGTCCGAGCCGCCGCGCTTCAGGTTATCAACTTCCCCGCGCGGATTCCGGCAGATAAAGCCTTGCGTAATGATAAGCTGCTTGTCGGTATGCTGGCCCAGAATCGTCGCGATCTTTTCTTCAATCACCGCCAGCTCCGGCTCACCGTCGGCGTCGATCTGCATGAATTCCAGCGCGGGCAAGAGCACGGCGTTTTCGCCCTGCTCTTGCAGGTAGGCCGCGAACATTTCGGTACTGAGCAGTTCGCCCTGAGCCACAAGTTCCTTTTCCTGCTTGATGGTAAAGGGTTTGATCCCCACCAGCGAACGAAGGAAGGAAAACTCCTTTTCCACGATCTGCTGCCCCTGGGCCAGCCCGGCTTCGGTTTGGTAGAGCTCTTTCAGGAAAAGATCATAATGCGTTTTAAGATCGTCGGTTTGCCGGGCGGCTTCGGCATCGTTGTTGGCCTTGGCCGCTTCCCCGATGGCGATCAGGGCATTGGTGGTACCCGACAGGGCCGACAGGACCACAATCTTGCGCGTATCGGTGGTGGTGATGAGGTTGCGAATTGAGTGCATGCGCTCGGGCTTCCCGACCGAGGTGCCGCCAAATTTCCAGACTTGCATGGTACTAAAAGCGATGATGGATTAAGATGGATAAACTTGATATACGGATGAACTTGGAAAGTACCTTCTCGCTCACGAACGATCGGTCTTAATCCGTTTGAATAAAACGCGACGTTGTTTGGTGATTCCCCACACCCCAATAACAACCCAGATGACATTGACGCAGGCCGAAGGGTAAGCCCCCACGTAAGCCGTGTTAATAATGAGCCCGATGCTCCCCACAATATTAGCCCACAGGTAGAAAGGCGCGTCGGCCCGGAGGCGACCCATGATGTTCAGGGCGTAGGCCGCTACGACCAGCAGCGAGCCCAACCAGCCCACTACCTCTACCCAGATCGGATTGCTCATACACGTACCTGATTTTTTAGTCCTAGCATTTTGATGGCCGTCATGGCGGCCTCGTCGCCTTTGTTACCGTGCTTGCCGCCCGCCCGGTCCAGGGCTTGCTCCAGCGTGTTGGGCGTAAGTACCCCAAAAATAACGGGCTTGCCGTACTTCAACCCCAGGTGGGTAAGCCCCTGCGCCACGGCGTGGTTGATGTAATCGTTGTGCTTGGTTTCTCCCTGAATCACCGCCCCCAGGGCTATGACGGCGTCGACGTCGGAGCGCTCGGCAAACCACTGGGCCCCCAGCGTGAGCTCAAAACTACCCGGTACGTTGCCCCGCAGCACGCGTTCAGGCGCGGCTCCGTGGGCCAGCAGCGTCTGGTAGGCCCCTTCGTAGAGCTTTTCGGTAACCTGCTCATTCCATTCGGCCACCACGATGGCAAAGGTACTTTGGCTAATATCGGGCAGGGCTTCGGTGGAAAAAACGCTTAAATTTTTATCGACGGATGACATGGTTGGTGCAACGTTTGGTCTATGAATCAATGCAGTTGGGGGGGGGTACTTTGGCGTACTCCCAAAGGGTACAAAAAAAGGATAAAACCGCGTCGGCTTTATCCTTGATGGAAAGGGCTGCGCTATTACATTATTCGCCGACTTGCCCTTCGAGCATTCCCATGTACTTCTTGGCGTTTACGACTTCGGCCGAGAGCGGGAATTCATCAATAATACGTTTGTAGGAGGATATAGCATCCTTGGGTTGCTGCGCTTTCTCTTGCGCAATGCCCAGCTTCATCAGGTAGATGGGCGTAAAAAACTGATTGGCCTTATAGTCTGCGGCCTTTTTGTAGAAGCTAATGGCTTCGGCCGGTTGATTCTTTTCCATGTAGGCGTCGCCAATGAGCGATTTGGCCCGGGCTTCTACCAGCAGATCCGACGAGCTGAAAGACTTCAGGCGGTCAATCGCTTCGTCAAACTTCCCCTGCTTCAAAAGGGATACGCCCGCGTAAAAGCTGGCCAGATTTGCCGCGTCGGTACCTCCGTAGTTGTCAGCGATGCCCAGTAAGCCTTCGTTTCCGCCGCTGCCGTTCAGGGCGCGCTGCAGGGAGTCGGCCTCAAAATCATACACCGCATTGGAAAGTGCTACCTGAGCTGTAGATTCCTGCCCGTCGATATAAAAACGATAGCCCGCAAAAGCCACAAGTGCCAACACAATAGCGGCTCCTGCGCCAATGAGTAGCTTCTGGTTTTTACGAAAAAAGGTCTCGGCCTTGCTAATTTGACCGGCCAACGCCTCAGGACTTTCTATGAAATCCAAGCCCGCACCCTCGGAATTTTTCTTGCTCATGCGATTAGGTAATGAATTTTGGAGTGCAAAGTTATGAAAAGTTCTTAATGTCAAACAAGTAGCGTTCCATTTCTTTAGGGTACTTGTACAAGTTTTGGGAACAGGCGGACAAAATACGCGGCTGTTTGAAGCAGAAGCGGCCCACCGGATGTACCAGCGGGCCACTTTTGCGCTTAGCGTAAGGTACCTTCTAGTCCGTTATGAAGGGATAATCTTCCTGTACGTATACGTCCGTATAGGCTTCCTTCGGATCGGGGTAGTTGGACTCTTCGGCAAACTGCACCGACTCCGCCACGATTTCTTTTATTTTTTTGTCAATCTCCGCCAGCTCTTCCTCAGTCAGGAGCTTATGCTCCAGGATAGTAGCCTTTATCTGCTCGATAGGATCCCGCATTTTGTACTCTTCCACCTCTTCCTTAGTGCGGTACTTCTGCGGATCGGACATGGAGTGGCCGCGGTAGCGGTACGTCCGGAATTCCAGGTAGGTAGGGCCGTCGCCTTTGCGGGCGCGGTCGGCGGCGCGGGCTACGGCGTCGTGGATGGCTTCCACGCTCATGCCGTCTACGGGTTCCGAGGGCATGTCGTAGGCCTCACCCAGGGTATACAGCTCGGTCACGTTGGAGCTCCGTTTTACGGAAGTACCCATGGCGTAGCCGTTGTTCTCCACCACAAAAATAACGGGTAGTTTCCAGGTCATAGCCATGTTGAATGCCTCGTGAAACGCGCCCTGACGCACCGCGCCGTCCCCAAAGAAACAGATGCACACGTTGCCGGTCTCGTTGTACTTTTCGGCAAAAGCAATGCCTGCTCCCAGCGGAATCTGGGCACCTACAATCCCGTGGCCTCCCATGAAGTTGCGCTCTTTGTCGAAGATGTGCATGGAGCCTCCCTTGCCTTTGGTGGTGCCGGTCTCTTTTCCAAAGAGCTCCGCCATGATGGCCTTAGGGTCGGTACCCAGGGCCAGCGGCATACCGTGGTCGCGGTAGGCGGTAATGTACTTGTCGTCCGGCGTGAGCGCCGTGGCCGTTCCGGAGGAGCAAGCCTCCTGGCCAATGTACAAGTGGCAAAACCCCCGGATCTTCTGCTGACCGTACAGCTGGCCGGCTTTTTCTTCGAAGCGACGTTGCAGGAGCATATTCTCGTACCAGAACAGGTAGCGCTCTTTGGGGTGCTGCAACTTTTTGGCAGTGTCTTTCTTTTTCTCCTTAACGGTAGCCATGTAGTTAGTGGTTCTCGTTTATTTAAGACAGAACTTTGTCTGTCCGTTGTTGGTTTGAATAGGGTCTTGCTTTTCTTTAAATAAGGTAAAGAGCTGCGAAATTAAGCATAAACTCCCTAACAAAGAAGTTCATGTGGCTTGAAAAACTCCATCTGACTCATTTTAAAAACTACGAAGCGGGGAGTTATACCTTTGGGGAGCGGGTAAATTGCCTCGTAGGCCAGAACGGAAGTGGCAAAACCAACCTGCTGGACGCTATTTATTTCCTGGCACTCACTAAAAGTGCCTTTCAAAATCAGGATGCGCTTACCATTCAGCACGAAGCGGATTTCCTGGTCCTGGATGGCATCTTTCGGGACGGTACGCGGCGTACGCAGATCACGGGTAGCCTCCAGCGAGGCCAGCGGAAGGTCATGATGGCCGACAAGAAAGCCTACGACCGCCTGAGCGACCACATCGGACGGTTTCCGGTGGTGCTCATCGCCCCCGACGATACCGATCTGGTACGGGATGGCAGCGAGGAGCGGCGGCGTTTTTTTGATGGGGTACTGGCCCAGCTTACCCCTGCCTACCTCGACGATTTCCTGCAGTACAACAAAATCCTCAGCCAACGCAACAGCCTGCTCAAGATCTTCGCCGAGCGCAACTACCTCGACGAAGACATGCTCGAAACCTACAATGAGCCGCTCATCGCCCTGGCCCAGCGTATCTACGAGCATCGGCGTCGATTCATGGAACACTTTCTGCCGCTGGTAGGCCGGTACTACGCTTACCTGAGCAACGAGCGTGAGCGCGTGGACCTCATCTACGAGAGTGAGGTAGCCCGGCCCGATTTCCCGACGGAGTTTCGGAAGCATCGCTCCCGTGACCTCCACGCCCAGCGAACCAGCAAGGGTATCCATAAGGATGACTACGTATTTGAGATCGACGGACGGGCCCTGCGGAAATTTGGCTCGCAGGGTCAGCAAAAGTCGTTTGTAATCGCCCTCAAACTAGCGCAGTACGAGCTACTGGCGCTTGAGAAAGAAACGCAGCCTATCTTGCTGCTGGACGATATTTTTGACAAACTCGATGACCTTCGCATTCATAAACTAATCGAAATGATCGACAGCGGCTCCCTGGGGCAGGTATTTATTACCGACGCCCGTCCCGAGCGCTCTCACCGTATTCTCGATCAGGTCGCCGCTGATGTCCGCTTCTTTGAGATTGGGAAATCATACGAGTAAGGTACCCGGGTGAGGTACCTGTCGGCCCCTTAGGACGCGTTTTAAGCCTTAAAACTACCTACGTACCGTCGGTGCTTTCGGAAAGGATAGCACGATGAAGTAGCCCGTCAGTAGTACAATGCCCAGCTGCATGAGGTAGTCAGTCACCGAAGCCGACGAAGCCCAAATGTCCGAGGGGCGCAGGTACCGGGGCATATCCAACCGCCACCAGTACGACGGATGCACCACGCACAGCAGGTTGTAAAGCAGTAGTAATACTACTTGTGTCCGGTTGCTCCAGTCGATGATGTACAGGGCCAGGGGAAGCAGAAACATAAAAATATAATTGCTGTAGGCGCTCTGCTGGGCAATCATCATGGTGGCGTAGGTTACTATAAATACCCTTGATACCGCCCCGTGGTACTCGGCTTCTCGGGAACGCCAGGCTGCCAGCGCACCCACTCCTACGGTCAGTAGCAGTCCGATCCAGTTCCAGAATTTTTCACCCACTCCAATGCTATTAAGTACCCAGGGATTAAGCACTGATAGTACGTTGGGTGACCGAAGCGTATCTGCCTCTCCCAGCGGCTGCATGAATTCCAGCCCGACCAGCGTGTACAATATACCCAGTACCAGAAGCCCCCATCCGGCGAGTACCGCGGCCAGTCTAAAAGGTGCCTTAGCCAAAAGCAGTAAGGCCGGTAAAACAAGTACAAAGGTAGCTTTGGTACTAAGTAACCCCAGCACCAGCAAGCTTCCATAAAGCAGATAGCTGGACTTCCGGTACCAAGCAAAGGCCGCCAGGGCTACAAATAGCCATGTCCAGACATCCTCCTGCCCACCAATGACGCAGAGTACTAAGGAGGCCGGCAAGCACATGTATACCAAAAGACGTACTACGAGCGCCAAACAGGGTACTTTAGGTTCGTAATAGGTAAAGGAAATCCAAATGGCAATGGCTTCCATCACCAGCATCAAGAAAACAATGGAGCGGGCGCTATCCCATAAGGCCAGAGAAAGGCCAATCAGGTACGGAAAGAATGGCGAATAGGTACAGACGAAGTCGCGGTAAATAAGCTCTCCATTTTTAGCGTGCGTCCCCCAGCCTACCAGAAAGCCGGTTATATCGGAGCGGGGCTCCATATTGAGGAAGTGGTAGATCAGCAGAAACGGCAGTAGACGCAATACTACCCAACCTATCCCCAGGAGCAGATGACTGTTAATTTTTTGTCTGGCTATTTTTTTCTCTGAAAAAAGAACGAGAATCGCTAGTAGACTTAATAATACACTCAACCCTGTTTTGAACCAGACAATTTCCATGCATGAAGTAGTATAATTTCTAATCTAACCCATCAAGTACCCCACTTTACTTTGGGGAAGGGGTACTTCGTTGGATTGACCGGATCGCTAAAAAAAATATCCCCACGTAACACCCTACATTAAGTACCTGTAGTGTGTATTCAAACAGGTAGGTGGGGTTGCCTAACATCGACCAGGCCTCATAGGAGGGAGATCCGTTGTATACGTACACAAATGGCTGCACCACCAGCAACCAGCTGAATAGTAGTACCAGTACCAAGTGCCTCGGCCGCAAGGGGTCAATCAAGGCGAACAGCATTATCAAAAGGTAAGAAGTGGCATAGCCCCCCGGCGCACTGGGCTGAAAGATCATCATCGAAACAAAAGATACCAGAAAAAGCGATGGAAGTACCTCTCGAAGCGATCGTGAGCGAAACCGCCATGCTACCAGTACGGAAGTACCCAGTGTCAGCAGCAGGCCAATCCAGTTGGCCATGGTATAGCTACTTTCCGGCACATGAACAATACTTTCAATAAAGGGTCTGGCAATCGAAAATAGGTTGGGGGTCAATAATACACTTGTGTGCTGGATGGGCATCAAAAATTTTTCTCCAACCTGAGAATAGAGTATTGCCAGCGCGATCAAACCCGGAATCGCCATTGCGATTAGCATGCGCAGGGGTCGGCGCACGAAGACCAGCAACGGAAATAGAAAGAAGATGTAGGTTACCTTGATACACAGCAATCCGGCCGCGTACAGTAGTCCGGCTCGTCGCTCATAATTTTCGGGCCGGGCTACTACTTGGCGCCAGATGAGTAAGGTAATCAGCCAGAACCAGATGTCTTCCTGGCCATTTAGTAATACAAATACAAAAGAAGCGGGTAACATCCAGTACAGACAGGCTAGCAGAAGCGCTTCTGGTCGTTGTTTTTTATAGGATAAGTAAGTCAGAACAACCGTCAGGGCTTCCATCAAAACCATCAATAATACGATCGCGCGGGGATTGTTCCATATCCAAAGAGGCAGACTGATTAGGTAGGAAAACAACGGAGCGTGGTAAGACCAAAAATCACGGTATACCATTAGTCCCCGGAAGGCCGATTCTGCTTTATAGTAAAAGAAAGGAACGTCGTTTCGGGGTTCTTGGCCCAGAAGTACATAGACTCCTACAAAGGGTAGTAGCCTTAGCAGCAAAAAGGAAACCAGCAACACAACTTGGTCTTGCTGATTTTGCTGCCATTTTTCAAAAAGTGCCCTTTTCCACACCGCCCCTATAAAAAGAAGCGTAAGCAAAGTACTGATGATTAATTTAATATAAAATACAGTAATTATTGGCATCGTATACGTATTTCTAAAATTTTAGTAGCCTCCGGACTAGCGCACGTAGGTCTTTCCAACTGTCCTTTAGTCAAACCAGCCCCAGCCTAGCATTCGGTCCAGCGCCATGGCTGCTTTCACAGGCAGTGGCTCCGCCCAAATTACTTTATTATAACCCAATGTATAACACAGAGGATGGATAACGCAAATAATTGCCATGACAAAGATGATCTTCCGAAATTCGGGAAGTGGAATGCTTCGCGACAGTATTAAAGTACTAATGAGTAGGAAGGGAAAGCCATAACCCAGCGCACGGTCAATATCGTGCACTAAAATGCCCGTCGTTATCAAAACGCCTATGCCCACGAGCAAGAGCAGCAACAGCCAGCGCCGATGGGTACTGTATAGTACGTATCCTGCCGCTCCCAGCAACAGCCAGGTTCCTTCGAAAGAGGTCCACAAGCTATTTCCTAGCCCCCAGCGGTGTGCATCGGCAAAAAGTACGGGCGATCCCATGGTGCTATACGAGTGGCCGTAAAAATAAGTACTCATGATATACCTTCTAAATACCAGATAAACGCCCCAGGCAAGCAATACAATCCAGGTAGGAAGAGCCAAGGTACTTTTGACGACCGACGAAAAGCTAAAACTTTCGCCCTGCTCCACCAACCGACGGGTTATCCACCACAAAATGACGTACCCTCCGGCTATAATGGCTCGCTCGTCGGTAAAAAATGCACACTGTAGACATATAAATAACAAAACAGGATTGCGTACAAACAACGCCAGCAGCAAAAAAAAGTAGGCGAAACTGTCGCCGTAACCCGCCGTATCCACAAAAAACCAGGAAAAGACAAACAGGTTCGAAAGGCCTAGTGCAAAAAATGCCGTAAGTACCTTATCGTGGGTTTGCCGGAAAACCTCCCTGGAACACAGATACAAAAATAAGCACCCTAATAGGGCTTGAATGATCAGTATTAGTACCAAGTTATGACCCGTCAGAAACGACATCAGGGGAAGCATCCAGCGCATCACCATGTTTTCCCGGCGAATATAATACCCCAAATCGCCAGGATGCAGTAGGTCCTGGGATTGCATTTTTATGAAAGTCCAGGCATCGGAGCTTTGCATGACGGTATACGGCGGCACCGCCAGGCACCAGGAGAGCACAGCACAAAACAGCGTGAGTTGCCAGAGCCACTGCTTTCCTGTTAGTCTTTGTTCAATAAAGCGTGAAAGATGCGCATACTTTTCCGACAAGGACAAGTTTGTAGTTAAGTAACTCATTTTTAGTTGATACAAGGAGGGATATATTTCTTAAAGTAAAGATTCTGTAAAACTAAGTACCTCTTCCAAATTATCAACGTTTCTTTGTTGAGATATTTATTTTACGTAATTCTTACTTGCTTTCCTACAGCGGCAGAAGGAGAGTACCCTCTTTCAGGCGCTTCGGGGACTTCTTTGCCGCAGCCTATTCTTAGTAGTTTTGATAGTCCGTATGCTTGCATACCTTCCTGAATTGATTTAATTTTGAACATCAACTTCATCCTACGTTAGTAAACAATACCCACTTATGGCCACCGCATCAGAACTGATAGGAATGGATTTTAATCTTAGTGAAGAACACGAAGCGGTGCAGCTAGCCGCCCGTGATTTTGCCCAAAATGAACTACTCCCCGGTGTCATCGAGCGCGATAACGCGCAAACGTTTGACCCGTCTCTCCGCCAACGCATGGGCGAATTAGGCTTTCTAGGCATGATGGTGCCTCCTGAATACGGCGGAGGCGGCATGGATACGCTTGCCTACGTTATTGCGATGGAGGAAATTTCGAAAGTAGATGCCTCCGCCTCCGTGATGATGTCCGTAAATAATTCGTTGGTATGCTGGGGGCTGGAAGCTTTCGGAAACGAATCACAAAAGCAAAAGTACCTTACCCGCCTGGCCAGCGGAGAGATACTGGGTGCCTTCTGCCTTTCAGAGCCTGAGGCCGGCTCGGACGCTACTTCCCAACAAACGCTGGCCGAAGATAAAGGCGATTACTACCTGCTGAATGGTACCAAAAACTGGATCACCAACGGTGCCACCGCTTCGGTGTGCCTGGTTATAGCCCAAACCTACCCTGAAAAACGGCACAAGGGGATCAACTGCCTCATCGTGGAAAAAGGAATGCCTGGCTTTTCGGTGGGTAAAAAAGAAGATAAGATGGGGATTCGGGCTTCTGATACGCACTCCCTGATGTTCTCGGATGTGCAGGTACCTAAGGAAAACCGCATCGGCCCGGATGGTTTCGGCTTTTCGTTTGCCATGAGTACCCTCAACGGCGGCCGTATCGGCATTGCTGCCCAGGCGCTGGGTATTGCCGCTGGCGCTTACGAGCTGGCCCTGCAATATGCTCAGGAACGGAAAGCCTTTGGTAAGGCTATTTTCGACCACCAGGCTATCCAGTTTAAACTTGCCGACATGGCTACTCGCCTGGAGGCCGCCCGGTTACTGGTTTATAAAGCGGCTCGTCTCAAAGACCAGGGCAAAGATTACGTACAAGCTGCGGCCATGGCCAAGCTATATGCTTCCGACATCGCCATGTGGGTCACTACCGAAGCCGTTCAGATTCACGGAGGTTATGGCTACGTAAAGGAATATCATGTGGAGCGCCTCATGCGGGACGCCAAAATTACACAGATCTACGAAGGTACTTCAGAAATACAAAAACTTGTTATCGCCAGGGGGTTGACAAAATAGGGTTCAGGGTACTTCAAGCGGAATTTTGTAAAAAAAGTGGACGTTATACGACTATAATCGTCCACTTTTTTTTTATTTTCCTTAGGTTTATACTTGTATTAGTTTTGTACAATTTATTAGATTTGTACAAAATTAGAATTTTCAAGGCCGTTACCCGCCAAAAACATATCCCCTTATGGAAGATTACAACAAAATTATCGAGTCGCTCGGGGTTAAATTCGTGAAAGCACGCCACATTCGCATTTTGCAGCCCATCACGATCAAGAACTTTTATGATGTCCAGAACTCCCTTACTATTCTGTACGACGGGGAGGTATCTTTTGGCGGCGAAGAACCACAACGCGTAGAGGTAGGCGATATGCTGTTTATTCCGGGTGGCAAGCACGCTACGGTTACGTACGGAAATGCGGCGCTATCGAAAACAGTGTCTAACGAGGAATTTATGACCAACCGCGACAACTACATCGAGGCCGGTCATGATCCAGCCCTGGTTGGTAAGCTTCCCAATTCCTTCGGCCTTATTTCGTTTGAAGCCAAGGTGTTCGACACCGTTAATTTTTTCACCTCGCTGGATGTACCTCCTTTCCTGATCAAGCGCGACGATCAGATTGCAGCCACGATCAACCAGATCCTGGTAGAAGACATGATCGACACGCCTGGTAAAGGCCGAATCATCAAGATCAAGACCGAGGAAGTCGTCATTGAAATAATTCGGTATATTTTGAAAAACAAGCTGTTTGTGGAGCAGCTCGTGACCAACAGTACGTATTTCAAAGATCCTCGCCTGATCGACATCTTTGCCTATATTAAAGATAACCTCGGCGGCGACCTGTCCAACAAAGTTCTGGCCAACGTTGCGAACGTTTCCGAAGATTACGTAGGGCAGTACTTCAAGATGCTGACGGGTATCAACCCGCAGGACTACATTGAATACCAACGTATGGAGAAGGCCGTTGATCTACTACGTACGTCGAAGAAAAGCATCCGTGCCATTGGCTCTGACGTGGGCTACAAGGATACCGCCTACTTTTGCCGCCGGTTCAAGATGATGTTTGGCATTCCGGCGGGTAAGATGCGCCGTCGTGAGTCACTCATGAACGTGTAAGTACCTCGGCTATTTTCATAGTACCTATTACCAAAAAAGCCCGGCGAAGTGCCGGGCTTTTTTGGTAATAGGTACTTGCGTACTTATAAAAGCTTCTCGAAAATACCCGGCGCTAAGCCGAATAGAATCGTCATGGCCGTAGCTACTACCAGGATAATCCGGTAAAAAGGGGCTATTCGAATTTTGCCAATATCCCCTTCTTTTAGGTAGGCGGCTATAATGGCCCGGAAGTAATAGTAAATACCGACGGCTGACATCAGGACCGCTACCACCAGCATCCACACCAGCCCGCGCTCTACCGCGCTGCCAAACACGAAGAATTTACCCCAGAAACCGGCCGTAAGGGGAATACCCGCCAAGGATAGCATCGAAACCGCCAACACAAAGGCCAGCAGCGGGTTTTGTGCCGCTAATCCGTTAAAGGCTGCGTAGCTCTCGTCCACTTGTCCTTCCAGCGCTTTTTTCTTCGAGACCAGCATCAGTACCCCGAAGGCACTAATGGTAGCTATGGAGTAGGCCAGGGAGTAAAACAGAATCGCATTTTCGGTTTGGGGACTGAGCGAAGTAACCGCGATGAGCAGGTACCCGGCGTGAGAAATGCTGGAATAGGCCAACATGCGCTTGAAGCTGTTCTGATACACCGCTATGATATTTCCTACCAGCAACGTCAGTACCGTAATAGCCGCCAGGGTTATCCACCAAAAGCTATAAATAGGGGTAAACGAATGGGAGAGCAAGCGAAAAATCGCCGCAAAGCCCGCGGTTTTGACGATGGTAGACATAAAGGTGGTGAAGATGGTGGGCGCACCATCGTACACGTCCGGGGTCCAGAAATGGAAAGGCGCCGCCGATACTTTGAAGAGCATTCCGATGAGCAGCAACAGTAGTCCGGCGTACAGGATATAGGACACGCCTCGCCCCTGTATACTCACGTAAGACTGGATGTCCGTCAGGTTGAAAGAACCCGTAGCTCCGTACAGCAAGGCAATCCCAAAGAGCATAATACCCGTAGCAAAGGCCCCCATCAGAAAATACTTAAGGGCGGCTTCGTTGGAGCGTAAATTGCTTTTATCACTCCCCGTCAGAATATACATGGACACGGACAGGATCTCAATTCCTACAAAAAGCATGATCAGATGCTCGTACCCAATAATCATAAAGGCACCTACCAGGGAGAAAAGCATAATGCCGTAATACTCCGCGGGCTGGGCTTCCTCCTGATCCTGAAAACCCCGCGTCATGGCCACAATCATGAAGGCCGATACCAACACAATGGCGTTGAAAGCCAGGGTGAGGTTATTAACGGCTAGCATCTCGTAAAAATAGAGCACCTTACCCTGGTTCCAGTCAATGAAATTACTAGCCAGCGCCAAAACCAGAAACAGCAACGTGGCTGGCAAAAGCACGCTCTTTGACTTCATAAATCCTAAAAAAAGGACTACGATTCCAAGAACGGACAACAATACAATAGGGTACATAATTAGTTAGGTCGTCAGTTAACAGACTTTTTATAGGTTCCGCTAGCCGTTCACGATGCGCAACAGCTGGCTCACGGCGGGTTCAGTAAGTTTTAAAAAGGTAGCTGGATAAAGCCCGATCCAGAATACCATAATTACCAACGGAACCAGTACGGCCCGCTCACTCAGGCTAAGATCCCGGAAGGTCTCTGCGGCCTGGCTTCGGGGTCCAAACATGGCTTTCTGAAACATACGCAGCATGTATACCGCACCCAAGATGATCGTTAGGCCGGCCACCGCTCCGAGCCAGGGGTTGTGCTCAAATACACCCGCCAGCAGCAAGAACTCTCCCACAAAACCGCTGGTCAGCGGCAGCGCAACGCTACCCAGTAGCAGTATCATGAAGTAAACCGTCAGATGTGGAGTACGTTGGGTAATGCCACCCAGGTGATCCAGGTAGCGGGTTTTGGTGCGGGAGAAGATGATTTCCACGATAAAAAACAAGCCAACTACGTTGATGCCGTGCGCCAGCATTTGGATCAGTGCGCCCTGCAACCCGTTAAGGGTATTGGAAAATACCCCTGCGGCCATCAGGCCGACGTGCGCAAAGGAAGAGTAGGCAATGAGCCGTTTCATGTCGCGCTGCTGAATGGCAATGATGGAGCCGTATACAATACCCGTAACCGACAGCACGATCGCGACCCATCCCCACTCGGCCAGGCCCACCGGTGCAATGGGGAGCAGCAAGCGAATGAGGCCGTATACCCCCATCTTGAGCATAATACCGGCGAGCAGCATGGTAGCAGGCGTAGGGGATTCGGTGTAGGTGTCGGGCTGCCAGGTATGAAACGGAAATACGGGCATCTTGATGGCAAAGGCTAGAAAGAACGCCCAAAATACCCAGCCCTGGGCCGCCGGACTCAGATTCAAAGCGTAGAGCGCGGTGAGGGCGGACGAATGCTGGCCCGGGGTTTGGAAGTAGAGGTACACCAGCGCAACCAGCATGAATAAGCTGCCAAACAAGGTGTAGAGAAAGAATTTGAAGGTAATCCGGATTCGGTTCTCCCCGCCCCATATCGCCGCCAGGAAGTACACCGGGATAAGCGCTGCTTCAAAGAAAAGGTAGAAAAGGAAAGCGTCCGTTGCCACAAAAACGCCCACCAGGGCACTTTCCATGAACAGGATCAGCGCGTAGAAGGAGGCCTCTTTGGAATAGCTATGCCCAAACGTGGAAAGTACGATCAGGGGTACCAGAAAAGTGGTTAATACGATGAGCAACATGCTAATACCGTCGATACCCGCACTGAACGAGATGCCCGCAGAGGCAATCCAATCAAAAGCAAAGCCGAATTGAAAACCCTGCGCTGGATCAAACTGGGTCCAGACGACCACCGCCACGATGAGCTCGGCCAGAGCACCCGCCAGGGCAATCTGCCGGGCGTGGCCGGGGCGTCCACCGAGGCCCAATGTAAGTAAAGCCGCCAGGGCCGGAAGTACTATCAAAAGAAGAGTATACATACCAATGAGTCAACGGTTCAATTTAACGAAGCAGCAGATTCCAGAATAAAATCAACACAATACCAACTACCATAGCAAAAATATAGTAACCCGTGGAGCCCGTTTGGGTACGGCGCAGCTGCCCCGAAAGTACCTTCACCAAAGTACCCGTACCATTCACGACCAGGTCGATGAAGAATTCGCCGAAGCTAAACAGCAGCGCCGACAGCGTCCGGATGGGCTTCACAAAGACGGCGTCATACAGTTCGTCGATGTAGTACTTGTGATAGATCACCCGCTGTAGGGCTGGACGCTCCTGTGTTTCCGGGGCAGGAACTGAATCCCGGCGCACGTACACTACGTAAGCCGCCAGGGCTGCCACCAGCGCCGCTACTACCGAAATACCCATCAACAGGTACTCCTCGGAGTGGCTCAGCGTAGTAGCCGCGAAAGCCGCCGGGTTGACCTGCCGGGCTCCTTCATAAAGCGGACTCATAAACGTGGCCAATTGGTGCGTCCCGCCTAATACTTCAGGTACCCCCATAAAGCCACCCAGCGCAGAAAACACCGCTAGGACGATCAGGGGGAGGGTCATGGAGGTGGGCGACTCGTGCAGGTGGTGGGCTTGCTCGTGAGTGCCCCGGAAAGAGCCAAAGAACGTCAGGAACAGCAACCTGAACATGTAAAAGGAGGTCATGATCGAGCCCAGCAGCCCCAGCACCCAAAGTACCTTGTTGTGCTCGAAGGCGTGCGCCAGAATCTCGTCTTTGGAGAAAAAGCCGGCAAAAGGCGGAATCCCCGCAATGGCAATGGTACCGATCAGAAAGGTAATGAAGGTAATGGGTAGTTTCTTGCGCAGCCCCCCCATGAAGCGGATGTCCTGCTCGCCGGACATGGCGTGGATCACGCTACCGGCTCCCAAGAACAGCAACGCCTTGAAGAATGCGTGCGTAATGACATGAAACATGGACGCCGAGTAGGCCATCACGCCCAGCGCCAGGAACATGTAGCCTAGCTGACTTACCGTCGAGTAGGCCAGTACTTTCTTGATGTCGTTTTGCAGAAGCCCGATGGAAGCCGCCAGCAGCGCGGTGGCCGTACCGATGATGGCCACTACTTCGAGCGTAGCCGGAGCGAGCGTAAAAAGTACGTTGGAGCGGATCACCATGTAGATACCCGCCGTCACCATCGTAGCGGCGTGGATGAGTGCCGAAACGGGCGTAGGCCCCGCCATGGCGTCGGGTAGCCAGGTAAATAAGGGTATTTGGGCGGATTTTCCGGTGGCTCCGACAAAGAGCAGCAGCGTAATCACCACCACCACCGGGTCCCCCACGGGTAGGCCCGTGGCTTGTCGGAATACCTCCGTGAACTCCACCGAACCAAAGGTACCTATGATGGTAAAAATCCCCAGCAAGAAGCCCAGATCCCCGATGCGGTTCATGATGAAGGCCTTGCGCGCGGCGTTGTTGTAGTCGGTATTTTTGTTCCAGAAGCCGATCAGAAGGTACGAGCACAGCCCCACGCCTTCCCAGCCAATGAACATGATGACGTAGTTGGAGCCCATCACGAGCAGCAGCATGAAGAATAAGAAGAGATTCAGGAAGGCGAAAAACTTCCCAAAGCCTTCGTCCTCTTTCATGTAGCCCGCCGAGTACACATGGATCAGCGAGCCCACGCCGGTGACGATCATCAGCATCAGTAACGACAGCTGATCGATCTGAAACGAGAAGGGAATGGAAAGCTCTCCTACCGAAATCCAGTCGAAGAGGGATACCACCTGGGGGGTACTTCCCGCTTCCTTGAAGGCCATAAGTACCACCACCGACACGGCAAAACTTCCCAAAGCCGCCAGCGAACCAATGATACCCACGGCCCCTCTGGGAATACGGCGGAACCCAATTCCATTGATGAGGAACCCTATCAACGGAAGCAGCGGTATCAGAACGAGTAATGAAGCAGACATACAGTTATTTCACTAGTTGAAAATCCAGGAACGAAGCCACCAAAAGGTACTTGGTTACCACTTGAGTTTGTTAAGAAAACCGACATCAATGGTGCGGGTATTGCGGTAGATCATGACAATGATGGCGAGCCCCACGGCTACCTCGGCCGCGGCTACGGCCATGATGAAGAAAACGAACACCTGCCCAGACGCGTCGGATTTGTAGGAAGAAAAAGCGATGAGAAGCAAATTGGCCGCGTTCAGCATGAGCTCAATGGACATAAAAATGACGATGGCATTGCGACGGGTCAAAACGCCAATAATGCCAATGACAAACAACGCCGTACTTAGAATCAGGTAGCTTTGAAGCGGAATTGCCTGGATGATCTCCGGGATCGGAGGGGTCTGCTGCATCATAGCGGGTTATCTATAACTCTAGATGGTTAGTTGGGGGTACTTAAAAAAATTTGGGCAAAAATACGGATAAATCCTCCTTAACTCAAACGCCCGTGCTGGTATTATTCTAGCGCTGGGTCAGGGCTCGTAATTTGATTTCGGTCAGCTTTCGTTTCGTATCCAGCGGAAATTCCCCCTTCATGATCCAGTCGTAGAAGGCGGGCTCCTTTTGAAGTACCTCCACCACGCGCTTGCCATTGTGTTTACCAAAATTAAAAACTTCCTCGCCCTGCTCATTGAAGACCATCCGGCCCGCAAAATCCACCGAGCGGGTGGCCGTGAGCTCGTGCAGGGCGTCCATGTCATTTTTGACCGGCTCAAATTCGTTCCCCTGCTCGTCCTTGATGGTCCGACCCGCGTAGTGGCTGATCTGGGCGTTAAGTACCTCGTAGGTAGCCAGGGCGTCTGCCTCCGCTCCGTGTGCCCCAATGAGCTCCTTGCCGCAATAAAACTTATAAGCGGCGGCCAGGTTCCTTGGCTCCATGAGGTGAAAAATACGCTGGGCATCCACCAGGCGGCGGTTTTTTACGTCAAAGTCAACCCCTACTCGCAGAAATTCCTCCACCAGCATGGGTACATCGAAGCGGTTGCTGTTGAAGCCCGCCAGGTCGCAGCCCGACAAAAACGTCGCCATCGACTTGGCAATGCCCTTAAACGTAGGACAATCTTTCACATCCTCGTCGTAGATCCCGTGGATCAGGCTCGACTCCAGTGGAATGGGCATCTCGGGATTAACCCGCTGCGTACGCACTTCTGTTTCGCCATTCGGCAGGGCCTTCACTACGGATATTTCCACGATCCGGTCGCGCGAAATAGTAACACCCGTGGTTTCCAGGTCAAAAATAGCGAGTGGTTTCTTGAGATGTAGCGTATGCATAGCTGGGGTAGGCTTGGAGTATAAGCGCTGCGAAGTTAGGGTTTAACACCATATAAGCCCAAAAAAGCCCCAGTTTCCTGCGAAAAACCGGGGCTATTAGTACAAATCGAATACCATATATAACTACTCCATCCAGCCGTAGGATTTGGTGACGGCTTTTTGCCAACCCGCGTAGAATTCGTCGCGGCGAAGGGCGGCCTGATCGGGCTCCCAGCTGCGGGCCACGGCCCAGTTTTTCCGCAGATCTTCTTTGTCGGCCCAGTATCCTACGGCCAGTCCGGCGGCGTAGGCGGCACCCAGGGCGGTCGTCTCGGCTACGGCGGGTGCTACGACGGGCACCCCCAGCATATCGGCCTGAAACTGCATGAGCAACTCATTGGCTACCATGCCGCCGTCTACCCGCAGCGCCACCAGATCTATGCCCGAGTCCTGCGCCATGGCGTTCACCACGTCTACGGTTTGGTAGGCTGTGGCTTCCAGCACCGCCCGCGCAATGTGCCCCTTGTTGACGTAGCGGGTCAAGCCCGCGATAACGCCCCGGGCGTCGTTGCGCCAGTAGGGAGCGTACAGGCCCGAGAAGGCCGGCACCACGTAAGCTCCGCCGTTGTCCTCGACGGTCCGGGCCAGGCTCTCAATGTCTTCGCTCCGCTGGATAAGCCCCAGGTTGTCCCGCACCCACTGCACCAACGCCCCCGCAATGGCAATACTACCCTCCAGCGCGTACTGCACCGGCTCCTGGCCAAACTGGTAGGCAATGGTCGTGAGCAGCCCGTTTTCGGACATTTTTAGTTCATCGCCCGTATTCATCACCAGAAAACAACCCGTACCGTAGGTATTTTTAGCCATGCCCGGATCAAAGCAGGCCTGCCCTACCAGCGCTGCGTGCTGGTCGCCCAGGGCCCCCGCGATGGGTACCCCCGGAAGTACCTCCGAAGCCACTGTACCGTAGACTTCGCTGCTGCTGCGGATCGTCGGTAGCATGGTTTTGGGAATGCGGTAGGCCTCGAGCATGGCGTCGTCCCAGGCTAGGGTGCGCAAGTTCATGAGCTGTGTACGGCTGGCGTTGGTGACGTCCGTGACGTGGATGCCGCCCTGGGTACCTCCCGTCAGGTGCCAGATCAGAAAGGTATCTATAGTACCAAACAGCGCCGTGCCGTTTTCGGCGTCTTCCCGCAGTCCCTCCACGTTTTCGAGCAGCCACTGCAACTTCAGACCACTGAAGTAGGTCGATACGGGTAGTCCCGTCCGTTCCCGAAACTGGTCCAACCCGCCCTGCTGCTCGTATTGCGCTACCTGCTCGCTGGTGCGGGTATCCTGCCACACCAGGGCGTTGTAGTAGGGGCGGCCCGTCCGGCGATTCCAGACCACGGTGGTCTCGCGTTGGTTGGTAATGCCGATGGCCGCAATGTCGCGGGCCGTGGCGGAGACTTTGATGCGCGCCAGCGCAACGACCTCCAGGGTATTTTTCCAGATTTCGTCCGGATTGTGCTCTACCCAGCCGGGTTTCGGATAAATTTGCGCGTGCTCCTTCTGCGCTACCGACACGATGGTACCGGTACGGTCAAAAAATATACAGCGGGTGCTGGTGGTACCCTGGTCAATGGCGGCCACGTATTTAGCCATAGTAGTATTTCGTTTAGCTTTTTTAGGAAGAAAAGGGGGAAATAGCGGAATTTTTACCAGAAGCACAAACGCCAAAATTGAAAGGCCAGCTGCTGGGTGCGCTACAGCCGCTGCCAAGCACCTGATCCAGGCGTTGGGGTACTTGCCTGACTTATGCTATTTTTACGCTATTAAAAGACCAAAGCCCTTGCGTCGCCCTCGCCTACTCGCTGATCAAAAACTAAAGAAGGTACTTAGTACTACCCTACTCGGGCTGGCGGGGGTACTTCTAGCCTTTTTTATCGGGGACTGGTGGTTCCCGTTCCGGCCGGCAGTACGGTATTCTACCC
This sequence comes from Rhabdobacter roseus, assembly GCF_014202275.1. Taxonomy (GTDB): domain Bacteria; phylum Bacteroidota; class Bacteroidia; order Cytophagales; family Spirosomataceae; genus Rhabdobacter; species Rhabdobacter roseus. Next base: position 159,214 of record NZ_JACHGF010000011.1, read on the forward strand.
AGATATTGGCCGAAGATGGTACCGTGCTGCACGCTTTCCTGAGCCCGGACGACAAGTGGCGACTCTACACGGAGCTTTCGGAAATAACCCCGCTGCTGCGCCAGACCCTCATGCACAAAGAAGACCGGTACTTTTACTGGCATCCGGGCGTGAATCCGCTGGCGCTGATACGGGCTACGGCCCGCAACCTGCTGGCGGGCCGCCGCACGTCCGGGGCGTCTACCATCACGATGCAGGTAGTGCGGCTGCTGGAGCCGCGCCCGCGTACCTACCGCAGCAAGGCCATCGAGCTCTTCCGGGCGCTACAGCTGGAATGGCACTTTTCCAAAGACGAAATCCTGCAGCTGTACCTCAACTTGGTACCTTACGGCGGCAACATCGAGGGCATCAAGGCGGCCTCGCTGCTGTACTTCGGCAAGCCGCCCCAGCTGCTAAGCCTGGCCGAAATCACGGCATTGACTATAGTACCCAACCGGCCCTCCAGCCTGCGGCCCGGTCGGCGCAACGACGCCCTGCACCGCGAGCGCAACCGTTGGCTGGAACGCTTCCGAAAAGAAAATCTATTTGCGCCCGGCGTTATCCACGACGCCCTCAACGAGCCGCTGAACGCACAGCGACTCCCGCCCCCGCGCCTGGCCCCACACCTGGCCCTGCGGCTCCGGAACGAGTACCCCCAGCAGCCAACGATCCGCACCAGTCTGCGGCCCCCACGCCAGGCGCAGGCCGAAACGCTGGTCAAAAACTACGTCAACCGGCTGCGGGCGCTCAACATCCATAACGCCGCGGTGCTGGTGGTGAACAACGAAACGATGGCCGTGGAAGCCTACGTGGGCTCGGCGGATTTTCACAACCCCTACGACGGCGGGCAGGTGGATGGCATCCGGGCCGTGCGCTCGCCGGGAAGTACCCTCAAGCCGCTGCTGTACGCCACGGCTTTTGATAAGGGCCTGCTTACGCCCAAGATGGTACTGAACGACGTACCTACTAACTTCGGTGGCTACGAACCCGAGAACTTCGACCAGCGCTTCAACGGCCCCGTGACGGTGGCTTTTGCCCTAGCCAACTCCCTAAACGTACCCTCCGTGAAGGTACTTAAAGACCTCGGTACGGCTACGCTGGTGGAGCAGTTGAAAAAAGCGCATTTCAAAACCGTCGAGAAGCAGGCCCCGGAGCTGGGGCTGTCGCTGATCCTGGGCGGTTGCGGCGTGACGCTCGAGGAATTAACGCGGCTGTTTGCGGCCTTTGCCCGGCAGGGGAAATGGCAGCCGCTGGGGTACCTGGCTTCCCAAAGTACACCCACGAAGCCGGTAACCGACGTCGCGCTGATCTCGCCCGAAGCGGCCTTTCTCATTCATGAAGTACTGACGCAAGTCACGCGCCCCGACCTGCCCAACCAGTTTGAAAGTACCTACCGCCTGCCGCGTATTGCCTGGAAAACGGGTACTTCCTACGGCAAGCGCGACGCCTGGAGCATCGGCTACAACCGCCGCTATACCGTGGGCGTGTGGGTTGGGAATTTTTCGGGTGAAGGGGTACCTGAGCTCAGCGGGGCCAATATCGCCACGCCGCTGCTTTTTGATATTTTCAACGCGCTGGACTACAACGCCCCGCGCGACGGGTACCCACCCCCGGCCAACCTGCACCTGCGGAAAGTATGCGCCGAAAGCGGAGCGCTACCGGAGGCTTTTTGTACGAATCAAATCACCGACTACGCCATCATGGGCGTATCGCCCTACCGCCGGTGCCAGCACCGCCGCTGGGTATTTACCGACGAGAAGGCGCGGGTGTCGTACTGTACGCAGTGCCTGCCCGAGCGGGGGTACCTCAAGCGCTCCTACCCCAACCTGGCCCCGGAGCTGATTGCCTACTACGAATTGAAGAAACTACCCTACGAGAAAATACCGCCGCACAACCCCGCCTGCGAGCGGGTATTTCGGGAAGGAGCACCGCTGATCGTGAGCCCCAACGACGGCAGCGAGTACTACCTGCCCGCCGGGGAGCCAGCGCAGCTCCAGCTCAGCTGCCAGGCCGCCAACGACGTACGGGAGGTGTTCTGGTACCTCAACGACCGCCTCTACCAGCGGGCCGCGCCCACCGAAGCCGTCTTTGTGAGCCCGCCACCGGGCCGCGTCAAGATTTCGTGCAGCGACGACAAGGGCCGCAACGCCGACATCTGGATTCAGGTAAAAAATTTATGAACATGAGGGGTACTTTGGAAGAAAAGTAAAAGTACCCCCTGCAAAGGTACCTAGAGCTTCCGCTCGATGAGCTTCATGAGCTTTTCCAGGCCGTGGGCGTCGGCCGGGCCAAAGTCGTCGAGCTGGTCGCTGTCTACATCCAGCACCAGGGCCACGGTCCCGTTGCGGTGAAAAACGGGCACGACGATCTCGGAGCGGGAGGCGGAGCTGCACGCAATGTGCCCCGGAAAGGCGTCTACGTCGGGCACCACGATGGTCTCGGCGCGGGTGTAACAGGCCCCGCAGACGCCCTTGTGAAACGGAATTCGCGTGCAGGCGATGGGCCCCTGGAAAGGCCCCAGTACCAGTTGTCCTTCTTTGGCTACATAAAAACCTACCCAGAAGAACCCAAAAGCCTCTTTCAGCGCCGCCGCTACGTTGGCCAGGTTGGCCGTCAGGTCACTTTCGGTTTCTAGCAGGGCGGCTAGTTGGGGATACAGCGCCTCGTAGCGCTCGGCGCGGTTGGTGATGGTGGGAAGAAGGAGCGTTTCGGCCATGAGGTACCTGGAGTTTTTCTTATTAAAAAAGCAGTGCTCTTTTAACGACAAACGCCGCCGCGGAAGTTCCGGTACCTAGCGCGGCCTGGGGCTATGCTTTTTGAAAACGTACTCGCCCGAGCCCCACGGATTGAGTACTAGTTGCTGGCTCGTGAGCGATACTATAGGATACGTATTTCCATAAGTACTGGACATACACATCGCCCGAATCCGAAGTTGGTTATCCTCCATGGCATAACTACCTCTGCCGCAGCCCAGGAAACCATATTCGACGGGAATAGTATTCTCGTAGCTTTCGTTAAAGGTCAAATCGTTGGAAAACGAAATATAAACGTGCTTGTTGGCAGGTACCTTCACTTCGTTGCAGGTACTTTGTCCGCTGGGTTTACAGTAGGTAGTTAGTCGCCAGGTACCTACCAGGGCATTGGCAGGGTCTACGGCCTCTTTGCTTCGGCAGGCGGCCATACTGAAGATCAACAGTAGCGTAGCGATTCGTCTCATAGCGGGGCGTTTTGTGGGTGCAGGAAGAAGACCGCCGTTGGCTGAAATTGGTTGGAAACCGTTTTTCTTTTTTTGAAAATAAAGTACATAACCTTCTCATTGCTACGATTTCCTGGAAAATGGTCTTTCGGGTACACGCGTCGGAGACGCTAGAAGAGGCCACCCCCATAGCAAATGGGGGTGAGCCTTCTGCCTACTCCCGCAGGCCTGTCAGGTAGGCGATGCTTTTGGGTACGTACTCCAGCTCCCGGTCGCTTTCGTCCTCGATGAAGTAGTGTTTTATGCCTGCTTTCTTGGCGGCTTTAAGCACCGCCGGGAAGTCAATTTGTCCCGTGCCCAGGGGTACATCGTTTTCGGCGGGGGTACCTCCGGTCAAATCACCCACGACGCCTTTTTTGAGGTCTTTGAGGTGCATGAGCTTGAAGCGGTTGCCGTACTTGTTGAGCAAGGCCACGGGATCAGCGCCGCCGTGCTTGGTCCAGAGCACGTCCATCTCGAAGGAAACGTACTTCGGGTCGGTATTTTCCACCATGTAGTCAAACAAAGTACCCTGGCCGTAGGGCTGAAACTCGTAGCCGTGGTTGTGGTAGCAGAAGGTAATGCCCTGCTCCTGAAGTACCTTCCCGACGCGGTTAAAATCTTCGACGGCCTGCTTGGCGTTTTCCAGCGTGAAGTTGCCCTTTTGGTGCGGAATCCAGGCTACCATCACGTAGGAGGCCCCCAGGGCTTTGGCCAGCTGGGCTACGTCCTGCGGATCTTTCACGATTTGCTCGTAGCCCGCGCCCGTGGAGGGTATCTTGATGCCCCGCGCATCGCACATTTTCTTGAATTCCTCGGGCGTCAGGCCACGCGGTGCGCCGCCTTCCAGCTCCTTGAAACCCAGCTTCTGGATGATGTCGAGAGTAGCCGCCACGTCCTTAGGGAAGTGGTTGCGGTAGGTATAGGCCTGTACGCCCAGCGGGAAACTATAGACCGGTTTGCCCTTTTTTTGGGCCAGGGCGTCGGTCATCGCGCCCGCCAGGAGCCCGGCGGCACAAGCCAGCAGGAAAGTAAGTCGTTTCATCAGTAGGTAGTTAGTGGTTCGTATCATAGCAGATGCTCTTCTTATTTCTAATAATAAGTACCTTTCGGGGCACACCTACTTTACCAATCCCTGTTTTCCTTAACCCAATCCGTAACCGGGGGCTGCAAGATGAAAAATTGTTTGTACACCCTACTTCATCCAGTAGTCGGCCTCGACCACCCGGTTTTGGCCATCCTGCCATAAGGCGAAGTTGAAGCCCTTCTGAATGCTATAGGCGCCGTACTCCCCTTTTTTATTCACGGCCAGGTACCCTACTTGAAAATCTTTAAAGTCAGCCTTGGTTTTTCCTTTTACAATGCGGCCAATGGCTTCTTCGCAGGCCTGCTGCGGGCTACGCCCCTGACGCATGAGCTCTACCAGCAGAAACGACCCGAGCGTCCGCATCACAAACTCACCCACGCCCGTTGCGCAGGCCCCACCTACCTCATTATCCACGTAGAGTCCGGCTCCGATGATGGGCGAGTCGCCCACGCGGCCATGGAGCTTGTAGGCCATGCCGCTGGTGGTGCAGGCTCCGGCCATATCACCCTTGGCGTCCAGGGTTAGCATTCCGATGGTGTCGTGGCGCTCCACGTTCACGATGGGTTGGTACTTGGCCGTCTTGAGCCATTCTTTCCAGGCTTTCTCCGAGCGGGGCGTCAGCAGGTTTTGTTTTTTAAAGCCATTTTCGAGCGCAAATTGCAGGGCTCCCGCCCCGCTGAGCATCACGTGCGGGGTTTTTTCCATCACCAGCCGGGCCACCGAGATGGGGTGCATGATGTGCTCGAGGTAGGTCACGGCCCCGGCGTTGCCTTTCTCGTCCATGATGCAGGCGTCCAGCGTCACGTGGCCGTCGCGGTCGGGCAGGCCCCCCAGGCCCACGCTGGTGTCGTTGGGGTCGGCTTCCTGTACTTTTACTCCCGCTTCGACGGCATCCAGGGCGCGTCCGTTTTTTTCGAGAATGGCCCGGGCGGCTTCGTTGGCCTTGAGGCGATCCCAGGTACAGATAGCCATCGGAAAGCCTCCCGCCGTCGGGGCAGGAGCGGGAGTAGCTTCGGCCTGAGTAGCCATTAGGGGCGCCGACAGCAAGGCTGCGCCTCCGGTTTGCAGGAATTTACGCCGGTTTAGCATAGAAAAAAGGAGTGATGAGGTAAAATTGCGTTACTTTGAACTCTCCGCCGAGCAAAGGCCTCAGACAAAGGAGTCTCGAAGATACGAGCAATTATTAAAAAAATTTATGAATTACCGGCATATCTTACTCATGGATGGCCCCGACCATAAGGGGCTCATCTACCAGGTAACCCGCGTGCTCTTTGAGCATAACCAAAATATCATCCGGAATAACGAGTACGTGAGCCCCTCGGGCTACTTCTTCATGCGGACCGAATTTGAGGGTGAGGCCGACGCCTCGCAACTGCTGGAGGTACTTCGCCGGGAGCTCCCGGAAGGGATTAATCTGCGCCTTAACCCCAAAAAAAAGAAGGACATTGTGCTGCTGGTGACCAAGGAGCACCACTGCCTGGGCGAGTTGCTGATCCGCTACGCCTTTGATGAGCTGGACGCCACCATCCAGGCCGTCATTAGCAACTACAACGTGCTGCAGCCGCTCGTCAGTAAGTTCGGGATTCCTTTCCATTACATCTCCCACGAGCATAAGACGCGCCCGGAGCACGAGGAGGCCATCCTGCGCACGCTGGACATTTACCAGCCCGAGTACCTGGTGCTGGCCAAGTACATGCGGGTACTTACGGCCGACTTTGTTCAGCACTTCCCGGATCGCATCGTCAACATCCACCACTCGTTTTTGCCCGCGTTTATCGGGGCCAATCCCTACCGCCAGGCCTACGAGCGGGGCGTCAAGATCATCGGGGCTACGGCGCATTTTGTCAATAATAACCTCGACGAAGGGCCCATCATTGCGCAGGACGTGAAAAGCGTAGACCACCGCCAAACCGCCACCGACATGGCTACGCTGGGCCGGGATACAGAAAAACAGGTACTTTCCAAAGCCCTGAAGCTGGTCTTCAACGACCGCGTATTCATCCATCACAACCGGACCATTATTTTGTAAAAAAATCAGCCCGACGAGGGCCGGGCTGATTTCAACTACGTGGTCTGAGGAAAATCGGGAAAAAGGCTACTCCTTGAGCCGGACGTTGCCGTAGGTCGAAACTACCTTGATGCGCGTACCCGTGCCGTTGCCCACCTGGCCCTCGTACTGCCGGGTACTTTGGCTGGGCTGGCTCCCGCGCACGGCGGGTGGCGAGACGAAGTTAACCTTCACGCCCTCGGGGTAGCTGAAGTTGCCGTGGCTGACCGTGACGTTGAACTGGCTCGACTCGGCGGGAAGTACCACCGGTGAGTACGTAGCCCGGATGTCGACGTTGGCGGCAGACTGGGGTAGTTGCCCGATACTGAAGCCATCGGAAAAGCTCAGCTTGATGATGCCCGACTCGCGCAAGGTACCTATCTTGGCCTCGGAGTAGTCGATGTTGGCGTTGAGGCAGCTGACGTCTTTGATGGATAAATTACCCAGCTTATTGATCAGCTGAAGTACCCCCGCCCGATCCAGCTGTAGGTTACAGTTGCGCACGTTGAAATTACCGCCCACCACTTCCCCAATGTTGATGTTGCCGTCTACGATCTCCAGGATGTTGCTTTCGTTTTGCAGCTTCGTGGCGTAAAAATTCCCGTAGCGAGACTCCACCGTGAGCGGGGCCAGGAAGGCCGGTATGGTGGTATCACCAAAGCGGTTGCGGATGCTAAGCGCATTTTCCTTTGGCATCGTGACGGTGTAGTCGATCTGGATGGCGTTTTTATCTTCCTTGGTACTTTTCCACGAATTCCAGCTGCTGGAGCCGTAGGCGGCCCGGTCGATGCTCGTGCGCAGCATGATCTGCTTGCCCTCGCGTTTTTCTTCGATCAGCACCGATCGCAGGTAGCTCAGCGCGCGCTCGTCGGTAGAGGCATTGGCCGTCACGACTACCTCCACCCGAATCTCCTTCTTATCCCAGAGGTGAATTTTTACATGCCCGTACTGGTTGTCGATCAGGAGTTGGTCTTTGGTACTTACTTCAAATACCTTCACCAGCGTTTTTCGCTTTTCGATGAGGGACTCTCCTTCGGCCCAGGCCGATCCGTTCATGACCATGAGCAGCGCAAGAAGACTAAATATACGTGGCGTTACTTTTTTCATGGCGTTTGTCGGCCTGTTTGATGCGTTGAAGAATGGTTAATTGCTGATTGAGCAGGTCAATCTGCCACTGTAGGTTCTGGATCATGGCTTGGATCAGCGCCTCCTGATTGGGAGCCTGGGGTAGTTCGGAGCGGAGGTTTTTATAGCTGTGCTCCAGGTGCTCCAGGTCCGTGGCAAACTCGTTGTAGAGCGCCGGGTTGTCGCTGGTAAGTCGAATGAGCTCGTTTCGTTTTTCCTCAATGGCCTGGTTGTATTGGGTAAATTCCCGGGCGTAGGTAGGGGCCGTGAGGGCTACCTTGGGGTCCCGGGTGACGCCGTACTCTTTGTTTAGGTAAGAAAGGTAGGAAAGGCCAATGGCTAGCACTAGCCCGGCCGCAATGCGCCAGTCGAAGTAGGCTTTGCCCCACCAGGCCGGACGACTTTTCTTTGGTACTACGGGAGCCGCTTCACCCAATTGCTCCTCAATGCGCTCCCACAAAGCATCGCTCGGCTCGAAGGCATCAAAGCCTTCTCGGTTGTCGCGGACAAAGCGCTCAAGCCGATCTTTTTTGTCAGAAGACTTTTTCATTGTTCACTTCCTGTTAAATTAGTAAATACTGTTTCAATAGTTGCTTGTATAGGGTTGGAGGATTCTTATTTATTCTAAAAAAATACGGCCCGTCGGTCGCCGGTTATTTTCTTTCGCCTCTACCCTACTTCACTTCATCATTTCCAGCAGCCGCCGCTTGGCCCGCATGTACTGGGTGCGCGAGGTCGTCTCGCTGATACCCAGTACTTCACTTATCTCTTCGTGGTCGTAGCCTTCAAAAAGGTACAGGCTCAGCACCACACGGTAGCCCTCGGGCAGTTGCTGCATGGTACTTCGTACCCGCTCAATCTCGTACGGAAAATCGTCTTCCCCGTAAGGTACCTCTTCCGCAGGCTCCCCGTTGCCGTCGGTTTTCTGCCATTCATCAATATCGATCCATTGTACCTTCCGGCTTCGCAGCTGATTGATGGCCTTGTTGACCACGATCTGCTTGAGCCACGCCCCAAACGTAGACTGCTGCCGAAACTGGTGCAGATGGGTAAACGCGTCCACAAAAGCCTCCTGCAAAGCATCTTCTGCTTCTCCGACGTGGTTGAGCATCCGCATACACACGTTGAACATGGCTTTGGAGTAGTGCTTGTATAGCTCATACTGGGCTTTGCGCTCGCCCCGCTTACAACGCTCCACCAGGTCGACGTGTCGGTCGGTGTACAATTTTGTTTCCAAACAGAAGGTTTAGTTTTGAACGTTCTGAACCAAAGACTCCCTCCCAAGAGCGTACGTTGCACGGCCCGCTACAATTTATCATAAAAGTACCTGGCTAGCGCACAGCGCGCACCCGAACAAAGCACGACGGCTGGTTGTTTTTAAAAAGCAAGTACCTTTGTACTCTCTACTAGCTGTTATTCGCGTACGATCCGATGAAGACTTTCAATATACCCGATTTTTACCGAAGCCGCATTATCTCGCCCATCAAAGAGTTTCGCCGCCGCCACGACAAGCTCAAGCGCGACTTTACGCCCACGGTGCTGGATTTCGGGCCGGTGCGGTTCCTGATCGCCCGGCACTTTGGCTTTTGCTACGGCGTCGAGAATGCCATCGACATTGCCTACAAAGCCCTTTCTGAAAATCCTGACAAGCGTATTTTTCTGTTGAGCGAAATGATTCATAACCCGGACGTCAACCGCGACCTGCAGGAGCGCGGCGTGCGGTTTATCATGGATACCAAGGGAAAATCGCTGATTCCGTGGGAAGCGATTCATCAGGATGACATCGTGATCGTACCGGCCTTTGGTACCACGGTGGAGATCCAGGCCAAACTGGCCGAAATCGGCATTGACGCCTACCAGTACGATACTACCTGCCCCTTTGTGGAGAAAGTCTGGAACCGGGCGGCGCAGATCGGCCAAAAGCAGTATACCATCGTGGTGCACGGCAAACCCACGCACGAAGAAACCCGCGCTACCTTTTCGCACAGCCAGCAGTCGGCCCCCACGGTGGTGGTCAGGGACCTGCAGCAGGCCCAGCGCCTGGCTACCTACATTACGGGTGAAACGCCCGCCGAACGATTTTACGAAGAATTTCAAGGACAGTACTCCGAAGGCTTCAACCCCGCCCGCGACTTGGAGCGCATCGGTGTGGTGAACCAAACTACCATGCTGGCATCGGATACGCAGGGCATCGCCGACTACCTCAAACAAACGATGATCCGGCATTTTCGGCTGGCTCCGCCCGAGGTAGAAGACCGCTTCGCCAACACCCGCGACACGCTCTGCTACGCCACCAACGACAACCAGGACGCTACCTACGCGCTGCTGAAGTACCCCGCCGACCTGGCCCTGGTAGCGGGCGGCTACAACAGCTCGAATACCTCGCACCTGGTGGAGCTTTGCGAGGAAAAACTACCTACGTACTTTATTTCGTCGGCCGATAAGCTCCTGGACCAAACGCTGATCCGGCACTTTGATGGCGCTACCAAAGAGGAAATCACGACGCCCAACTACCTCCCCGACCATACCCCGCTCACGATCATGCTCACCTGCGGCGCCTCCTGCCCCGACGCCATCGTGGAGGGGATTCTGCTGCGGCTGCTTTCGTTTTATGAAGGTACCCGGCCCGTGGAGGAAGTAATGGAGGCGTTTGGGTAAGGTACTTCACAAGGTACCAACCAAAGTACCTTCTTACAGACCCAGCCACGCCTCCCGCTCCTGCTGCTGGCGCAGGTGGTGCCGGGTGTGCATTCCACAAACGCGCAGCCATTCTTCGGCGTTTAGCCAGCCAAAGGTTGGGTTGGGGGTTTTGTAAAGGCCGGGGTCGGTACCTACTTCCTGCGCAAGTACCTCTACCTGCCGGACCATGACTTCCCATAGCGGCCGGTACTCCGCCCGCGAGCGGGCCACCGGCTCCGGTCCTTGCAGCGCCTCGGGTACCTTAAGCTTGATGGGCGGAAAGCTGTTGTACTGAAGTACCTTCCGGCCCGAGTCGTTCATTTCGCCCCCCTCCTGCCCTTTCCGCTTTTCCAGACAACGCTTTACGTTTGCCATAAAAAAGAATGTCGTAGCCACATACAGGTGCTCGTACATCTGGCCCAGCGACCAGGCTTCTTCGGAAGGTTTGGCCGCAAACTGCTCATCACTGTAGCGGTCCAGCGAGTAGTGGTAGTGCATCAGGGGGCTGATCAGATCCGTCTGTATGTCCATCAGATAGGTAGTAAAGGTACTTTTGGTTAATAAAGAACGGGAAAAGTACCCCTCAAGTACCCCCTTTACTCAAACTGCTGCAAGCGACTATCGTTGAAGTACACCCGCAACGGCCCGGCGGGGCGGCCTTCGTTGTGCAGGCGGTCCACGGCCGTGACGTAGTAGAGGTACTTGCGGCCCGGCTCCATGGTTTTGTCCACGAAGCGCTCGCCCTCATGGCACAGCCCGATGATCCGGCGCGCATCGCGGGCGCTGGGTTTTTCTTCCGAGTCGAAGCGGTACACCACGTAGTAGCGGGCCGTGTCGCCGTCTTCGGCGGGCTCGGGTTGTTCCCAGAGTAGCTCCAGGCCTTCGGGAGCCAGGGTTGCTTTGAGGTTTTGGGGGGCTAGCGGCGGTACGTTGTCTTTCCAGGGCATGGTAGGTACCAGCGCCGGGTACTGGTAGAGGTGAGTACGCAGCGAATCCACAAAGCCCAGGCTGTTGCCCCGCAACGAACGGGAGCTAAAAAAAACGCTGCCGTCGGCCCCCTGCGCGCGCAGGTACCTTACCTGGTTGGGGATTTCGGCCGCATTTTGCCAGGTTTTGTCGGTATCCTGGTACCCCACGCGGTAGGCACTCTGCCCAATGTACAGGTGCCGGTCAAACTGGTTTTCGGCCCACCAGTCCACCAGATTCCGGAAGGGTACTTTCTTGAACCCCGACGAAAAATAAACCTGCGGGGCGATGTAGTCTACCCAGCCTTCCATGAGCCACTTGCGGGTATCGGCGTAGAGGTGGTCGTAGGAGGCCAGCCCCCCGAAGGTTTCGGAGCCGTTGGCATCTTCGCGGTGATTCCTCCACACCCCAAAGGGGCTAATACCAAACTTGAGGCGTGGATTCAACGCTTCGAGCGCCTCGTGGATTTGTTGGATCAGGAGATTGATGTTGTGCCGTCGCCAGTCGTTTTTGTTGGCAAAACCCTGCCCGTACTGCCGGTAGGTGGCGTCGTCCTGCAGGACTTGCCCCGGGGCGGCGTAGGGATAAAAATAATCGTCGAAGTGAATGCCGTCTACGTCGTAGTGGCGGGCCACGTTGACCGTCATGTCAGTGATAAACTGCCGTACTTCGGGCAAGCCGAAGTTGAAGAGCTTATAGCCGTCGTAGCTGAGGATCCAGTTGGGCTTGGTGCGGCTGATATTCTGAGCCGACACACTCGTAGACGACTTGTGTACCAGGCGGTTCAGGTTGAGCCAGGCGTGGAATTCAAGCCCCCGGCGGTGGGCTTCTTTTACCATAAATTCCAAAGGATCGTAGAAAGGCTCCGGAGCCCGCCCCTGCTCGCCCGTGAGCCACTCAGACCAGGGCTCGGGGCTTTTGGCATAGAAAGCATCACCGGCGGCCCTTACCTGCACAAAAACGGCATTCATCCCTACTCCTTTATGAAAGTTCAGCAGCTCGGCAAACTCCTGCCGTTGCTGGGCCGGGGTCATGTTCTTGCGGCTCGGCCAGTCGATGTTGTCCACGGTAGCGATCCAGACGGCCCTAAACTCCCGTTTGGGGGGCAAGATAGGTTGTATATCAGAAGATTGGGCCTGGCAGGCAGTCAATACTACGGAAAACAGAAAGGAAAGGAAGAAAGCCGTAATACAGAAACTTTTCACTCGGAGATCTGGGGGATTAGTTTGGACTCGTCAAAGTAACGTATTTTGAAACAAAATTCAGTTGCTACGGTCTATAAACTTAGCGGGCAGGCCAAAGCCAAAGCGTAGGGATCGGAGCGGGGTGTACGCTTTTTGGACGGGCTCATTTTTTTAATTATTTTTAAAACAGTACGGAGGACATCCTCCAATTTTTTAGGTACATAGTGCTATTTTTTGTGATTTTGACGAAAAATAGTACCTTTCCTTCCAAACCTCAATTAAGCTTAAACGCATACCCATTTTGGAACCATTCGTAAAAACGCCTAAAAATAATACGCTGATTGAAATAGCCTGGGAAGTTTGTAATCAGGTAGGGGGGATCTATACTGTCATACGAACCAAAGTACCAGCTATGGTAGAAAAGTGGGGCGAGGACTACTTTCTGCTCGGACCCTATTTTCCCCAAAAAGCGGCTTCCGAATTTGAGCCCATCCTTGATCTGGACGACTCCCCCGCCGGACGCACGGTACGGCGCATGCGCGAAATGGGGTACTCGGTACAGTACGGCTACTGGCTCGTCACGGGCAAGCCCCGCGTGGTCCTTTTTGATGTGGCCAGCATGTACCCCCTCCTGGACCGCATCAAGTTCAACCTCTGGGAAAGCCAGCGGATTTCCACGATCAACACCGAGGATCTGGTCAATCAGACCCTCCTTTTTGGGGAAGCCGTGCGCGTGTACCTGACAGCCTACGCCGACGAACACGCCAAGAAATCGGACGTCACCGCGCAGTTTCACGAGTGGATGTCCAGCAGCGGACTGTCCGACCTGCGCAAGGATAACGTAAAAATAGCGCTTTCCTTCACTACCCACGCGACGATGCTCGGCCGGTACCTAGCCCAGAACGTAACGGATTTCTACGGTAAACTACCCTTTTTTGATTGGGAGCAGGAAGCCCGGCATTACAACATTGTGACGCAGGCTACCATTGAGCGCCTGTCGGCTCAGAATGCGCACGTGCTCACCACCGTCAGTGACGTCACGGCCCGGGAGTGTGAGGTGTTTCTGGGCCGAATGCCCGACCTGGTGACCCCCAACGGCCTCAACGTGGTTCGTTTTCAGGCCGTGCACGAGTTTCAGAACCTGCACGTCAAGTACAAGGAGCGCATTCAGGAGTTTGTGCTGGGTCATTTTTTCCCGAGCTACTCTTTCGACCTGGACAAAACGCTGTACTTTTTTACCTCGGGCCGGTACGAATACAGCAACAAAGGCTACGACCTGACCCTGGAAGCCCTGGCGCGCCTCAACTGGAAAATGGTCCAGGCTAACATGGACATGACCGTTGTGATGTTCATCGTGACCAAGCAGCCCTACCACTCCATCACGCCGCATGTGCTACAGTCCAGGGCGGTGCTGGATGAATTACAGGAAACCTGTACGGCCATTGAGAAGCAGGTCGGGGAGCGGCTCTTTCTGGCTACGGCCGCTGGCAGCGATCACAAAATGCCCGACCTCAATAACTTCGTGGACGAATACTGGCGCCTGAGGCTGCGCCGCACCATTCAAACCTGGAAAACGGACGAATTACCCGCTTTTGTAACGCATGACCTCGTCGAGAGTGACGGGATCGTGGAGTTTTGCCGACAGGCCAACCTGGTCAACAACGAGCGCGACCGCGTCAAGATCGTCTACCACCCCGATTTTATTTCTTCTACCAATCCGCTTTTTGGTCTCGACTACGGGCAGTTTGTGCGGGGTTGCCACTTGGGGGTATTTCCCAGCTACTACGAGCCCTGGGGCTACACGCCGCTCGAATGCGTGGTGCGCGGGGTACCTACCGTCACCAGCGACCTATCCGGCTTCGGGGATTACATCATGCAGATCATGCGCGATTACGAAAACCGGGGCATTTACGTCATTAACCGTAAGTCCCAAACCTTCACCCAGGCGGCCGACCAAATGGCGGACATTCTGTTTAAGTTTGTGAAGATGCAGCGCCGCGACCGCATCATGCAGCGCAATCGGGTAGAGAATATTTCGGATGTTTTTGACTGGACCAACCTGCGCTCCTACTACGACACCGCCCATGACCTGGCCAACAAGCGCCGAAAGCCCTGATAAGTACCTTTTCATAGATACCTAAAGGAAAAAATGCCGCCGGTAGCGATGTACTGCTACCGGCGGCATTTTTAGTTCATGGAGGGGTACTTGCTCAGTATCCGCCCCGGTACTTGTAGGTACTGGCTACCTTGTCGATGGCCACAATGTAGGCGGCGATCCGGAGGGGTACCTGGTACTGCTGCGATGTTTCGTATACTTTGTTAAAGGCCTCTTTCATGATCCGGTCGGTACGGCGGTTGATCCGCTCGAGCGTCCACTTATAACCAATCCGGTTTTGCACCCACTCAAAGTACGATACCGTCACGCCGCCCGCATTGGCCAGAATATCGGGTACCACCATAATGCCCTTCTCATTGATGATGTCGTCGGCCCGGGCCGAGGTAGGGCCATTAGCTCCTTCCACGATCATCTTGGCCCGAATGGACGACGCGTTCCGAAACGTAATGACATCTTCCGTGGCGGCCGGTACCAGCACATCCACGGGCAGGCTCAACAGCTCCTCGGCGGGAATGAACTCCGCCTCCTGGTAGCCATCCAGGGAGCCATTGTTCCGATTGCGGTAGGAGATGGCCGCTTCTACGTCGATGCCGCCTTCGTTATAGTACGCCCCCGACAGGTCACTGACCGCCTGCACGCTCACGCCCCGCTCACGCAGGAGCGCCGCCGCGTGGGAGCCCACATTTCCGAAGCCCTGCACGGCTGCCGTAGCGCGGTAAGGGTTCAGTCTCAACTTTTCCATGCCCGCCAGTGCCGACACCATTACGCCGCGGCCCGTGGCTTCGGTACGCCCCAGCGAGCCCCCCAACACCAGGGGCTTGCCAGTTACGACGGCCTGTACCGTCATGCCCTTAGACTTGGAGTATTCGTCCATCAGCCAGGCCATTTCCCGGGGGCCGGTACCCATGTCGGGAGCCGGAATATCCTGGTCGGGCCCGAAGACATCCAGCATGGAGGTGGTGTAGGCGCGCATGAGTCGCTCCATTTCGCCCGCTGACATCTGCCGGGGGTTACAGGCAATGCCCCCCTTGGCTCCGCCGTAGGGAATGTCTACCACGGCGCATTTCCAGGTCATCCAGGCGGCCAGGGCCCGTACTTCGTCCAGGTTGACGCCGGGGTCAAAACGAATACCTCCCTTGCTGGGCCCCAGGATGGTGGAGTGAATTACGCGGTAGCCTTCAAAGGTCCGGATCTCGCCGCTGTCCATCGTGACGGGCAAGCCCACAATCACCTGCTTGCGGGGTACTTTGAGTATATGGTACATCTCCTCGGATATTCCCAACAGCTGCACCGCCTTGTCAAAACGTTGCATCATGGACTCCAGCGGGTTCTCTTTATCCGTAATGGGCGCCGGTTCTATATAAGACATCATATTAATATTTAATCTGTTGATTTTTAGAAAGTTAGTGTAATTTGACTTTTTATACTACAAACATACTGCTTTTGAAACGACAAAATCAAAAATCTATTTTTTCTTGAAATTATCGTATTATTTATCGGCTAATTTTCTTTCTTACTTCTTGAAAAAAGGGAAAAATACGTTAGTTATATCCAAAACAACCCAAATAAAAAACCGGGTTTTGCCCTAAATTTAGAATGATAAAAATTTTGCTATTTTTCGATTTAGAAAAATATAATAGACAAAAAGTGCGGATTAACTGTTAATTTTGTTGTTAAGCTAACCACGCTGACCGATACGCTTACTCCAAAACTAGTACAATTATGCAAGAAGATAGGACCAGGTATTCGGAAGAAGAACTGAAAGAATTTGAAGATCTGATCCGGGAGAAATTAGAGGGCACACGCAACGAACTAAACTACATCAAGGAAGGCCTTAGCAAAAAGAACGACAGCGGTACTGACAATACGGCGGGTACTGCCAAGCTGCTGGAAGATGGAGCTGATGCCAGTGAGCGCGAAAACCTGAGCCAACTAGCCGCCCGGTTACAGAAGTACGCTACCCAGCTTGAAAACGCGCTGGTGCGGATTAAGAATGGTACTTACGGAGTCTGTATCGACACCGGCAAGCTTATTCCGAAGGAGCGCCTGCGGGTAGTACCCCACACGCAGCAGACCATCGAGGCAAAGCTCAAGCGCGTTAGCTAGCGGCGGATGGCTTTTACGTAACCAGTGCCTCACTGGGCAAATCCAGTGTGGTAATCCATACGCGTTGGGCCCTAAAAAAGACAACCTCTGGAGAGGTTGTCTTTTTTAGGGCCCAACGGCTAAACAGTAGGGATGGCGCGGGCGTTCTAGCTTTGGTTATAAACCCCATCCAATTCATGAAAAAAATAGCCTGGCTGCTTTTGTTGCTGCCCTTAGGAATGAGTCATTGCCAATCGCTGCGCAAAACGGCCCAAGTACCTGCTGACGCTCGGGGGTCTTCGGGAGAAGTACCTCTGGAAGGTACTTACTGGCGGCTAACCGAACTGCACGGAAAGCCGGTAGATCCCGCTCCTACCGACCGGCGGGAGGTGTATGTGCGGCTCCGGAAAGAAGAAAATCGACTGGAAGGCTTCGCGGGTTGTAACAGCCTGATGGGCCGTTATACGCTTTCCAACCGGAATCGCCTCCGGTTTCAGTCGGTTGGAAGTACCCGCATGGCCTGCCCCGAGAATACCACCGAAAGTGAATTTCTGAACGTGCTGGAAACGGCCGATAGCTACACGCTTAGCGGCCGACAACTAGTACTTACCAAAGCCCGGATGGCTCCACTGGCGCGGTTTGAGGCTCGGGATTTGGACTAACTAAGGTACCTTCCCGTAGCGGAGGGGTACTTAGCCGTTGCTCAGGTACCTTGCGTAGTTATAAACGAACGGCCCGCACCACTTCCCGCTTGGTGCCGGGGCCGGGGTGTTTCTCCACCGCAAAACCCGCCGCCTGGAGGGCTCGCCGTACGCTGCCCTTGGACGAATACGTCACCAGGTACCCCCCAGGCCGCGTAAAAGCCGCTACCTGCGCGAAAGTAGCTTCACTCCAGAGCTCTGGCTGCGCGCCGGGGGCGAACGCATCGTAGAAGATGACGTCGTAAAGTACCTCCGGGCGGAACGCCTGCAAGGTGGTGTGCTGCTTTTGAAAGGTAAAGTAGTCGGAAAGTACCTGCGAAGTACCCCAGGCGGCCCGGTGCAGCTGGCTCAGGCCCGCTTGTCCGGTTTGCTCGCCAAAGTTGAGTTGGGCCGCTTCGGCCTCCGAAATCGGGAAGGCTTCTACCCCCAGGTACGTTACGGGCTGCCGAAGCCGGTCGGCCAGTTGCCAGGCCAGCAGCGCGTTGAGACCCGTCCCGAAGCCCATCTCAAAAATTTGGATTGGGGTACTTGGCGCGTTAGCCTGGAGTAGAGGCTCCAGGCCCAGGCCTATGAAGATATGCCGCGACTCCTGCAGGGCTCCGTGCAGGGAGTGGTAGTGTTGATTAAAAACCGGGCTGTACAAAGAATGAGTACCGTCGGCCGTCAGGACCAAACGCTCGGAAGACGGATTGTTCATACCGCAAAGAAACGGGATTAAATCATCCGGCGCAGGGTTAATTTGGTAAAAAAGAGTTGCCCCTGGCGCCGCACCAGCAGCTCAAGTACCCGGCCGTCGCCTTTTTGCATGAGCTTGTACAGCTCGCTAATGTTCATTTCTTCGACGGAGCGGTCGTTGACAAAGAGCAGCTGATCTCCCTCCACCAGGCCTGCCAAGGCGGCGGGCGAGCTGTCCAGGACATTGCTTACGTAGTAGTTTCGAAAACCCTCGCCAAAGGCGCGTAGCTCAAGGCCGCTCATGTCGTGCTCGAAGCTTTCGCGCAGGCGTCGTTTCACGGGCTTCAACACCATGTACCCTTCCTGGTAGTTCATCGTCACCCGGAACCGCCGCAGCAGCTCACAACCAATGTTGCCCTGCCGGGCGTCCCGGTCGGGTAGTTTCGACCCAAAAGCCAGGCTATCCGGGAAAGACGCCACCACGTTTTCCAGCTCAAAGCGCCCGAAGCGAATCCGCTCCACGCGCCCCAAACTACCATTGACAACGCCATTGAGTCCGCGCCCCAGCTGGGCCCGGATGGCTTTCTCGGGTAGCTGTATGCGGTCGTCGGTTGATTTGTCCAACAACAGCGCGTGGCCCGCCCCCGTGTCGATCACGACCCGGATTGGGTGCTCTCGGCCATCCGCAAACAGCGCCACAGCATCGGTGAAGGGCTTGGTATCTTCAATGGTGATGGGATAGCGATCGCCCTTACGCCGGTGGTACTGGTAGGTATCCGACCGCCGCAGGATGAGCTCCCGGGTAGAAAAATCAATCGTGACCACAAAGTGATTAAACACATCGTAGCCAAAAATGCCGTGGATAGGTACCCCTACGTATTCGGAAAGGTGAAGTACATCCTGATCCAGCACCACCACATTCACGTGATTGGCCCGCATGTGCCCCATGGCCAGCGAGTTGTCGATCGCGACGTGCGCCGCCAGGGCGTTTCCTTCCCCAGCGCCGGTAAGCACCACTTGTCTGACCAGCTGTAGGCTTTGGGGGCGTAGCACGGTAGGGTCCGTGATGATGATCGAGCCTACGCCCGTGTCGAGGATAAAACGCAAGGTATCGTGCTCATTGAGCCGAACCGGAACGATGATTAAATTGGAATGAAGTTCAAAGGGAATGCGGGTCGTTTTACGATTGTTTTCTAGAAAAAAACCGTATTTATCCTTGGGTGGGATAAAGCGCTGCGCCTGTACGCTGTGGGCTACGATCAACCCCAACGCACACACCAAAAGGCCTATTTTCCAGGTACATTTTCTCATGGCTTTCTACTCCGTACTACTACTTTGCCCTCACAAAGGTAGTTATAAATCCTTCTTTGCTAAACACAAAAAAAACCCGATAAGTGTCAAAATGTTAGAAAAAAACTACATCATTTTCAGAAAATCGGGCAAGTAGGGAAAAAGTGGTAATTTCACGGCGACAAAACCTAGTAGCAGTCTTTTATTTACTACCTAACCTATGCGAAAAAAAATAGTTGCCGGTAACTGGAAAATGAACAAAACCCTGGACGAAGCCCTGGCGCTTACGTCGGAGGTAGTGAATATGGTTAATGACGAAGTAACGCGGGATGTGCAGGTGATTCTGTGCCCCCCGGCCCTGTACCTGACGGCGCTTAACAAGTACGTCGAAAACAGCCCGCGTGTAGCCCTCGGCGCTCAAAACTGCCACCAGAAGGCATCGGGTGCTTTTACGGGCGAGATAGCCGCGCCCATGCTCCAATCGATTGGTATTCAGTACGTACTAGTGGGGCACAGCGAGCGTCGGCAGTACTTCGGCGAAACCAACGCACAACTGGCGGAGAAGGTGGACTTGAGCCTGGCCCACGGCCTGACGCCGATCTTCTGCTGTGGCGAATCGCTGGATCAGCGCCAAAACGAAGATTTCATCGGCTTCGTAAAAAATCAGCTTACGGAAAGCCTTTTCCACCTAACGGCCGAAGATTTCAGCAAAATCGTGATTGCCTACGAACCCATCTGGGCCATCGGCACCGGGCTTACGGCCAGCTCGGCGCAGGCCCAGGACATGCACGCCGCCCTGCGAGGGCACATTGCTGACCAGTACGGCGCGGAGGTAGCCGAGGGTACTTCGATTTTGTACGGGGGTAGTGTGAGTGCCGCCAGCGCCGAGGAGCTCTTTGCTTGTCCGGACGTAGACGGCGGATTGGTAGGAGGCGCTTCGCTCAAATCGCGCGAGTTTACTAACATTATCAAAGCGCGCTAAGTAGGGTACTTGGCGGGTCAGGTACTTTTCAGGAGGTACCTACCGCCAGGGGTTATTCATATACTTTTTGTCCTTTGCGGAGCCAGATGCCCCAGGCCGGGGAGTAGGCGTGTACTTTTTGGGTGGGTTGGCCCTGGGCATTCACGATGGGCTTGTCCTGATTGACCCACTCAAAAAGACTTCCGTTGAGGTTATAAACCTGGGTATAGCCCGCTTCCCGCATTTTTTTGCCTACGCGCTCACTCCGTACGCCCACCGAGCAGTATACCACCACGGGCGTTTGGAACGAAATATCCCGGACCTTAGGGAGTGAAAATTCTTCGTAACCCACCCAGCGTGCGCCAGGGATATGGCTGACGTCGTATTCGGGCCGGGCGCGGGTATCCAAAAAAACCGCTTTGGCTAGTGCCTGCGCGCTGTCGCAGCTGATGAGGGGTACTTCGTTCTTGTACAAAGTACCTAGCAGCACTTTGTAGGCAGGGTTTGTGATTTGCCCATTTGCCCAATAACTATGAAAAAAAACCATGATTAAAATCATTTGTAGAGAATTCAACTGCTTTTTCATCATTTCACGTTATATTGTCAAGGAAACTACTTTTCTCTAAAAGGCGTTTCATTTTTAGTATTAACCTCCTTTACTAAGTCGTTAACGGGTAGCATGAGAAAATGGTTTGTCCGCCCCGCCGGGGTGAACGTGGTTCGGGTAGCTTTGGTGATGATGCTTGCTTTGGTGATTAGTTCGGTAGTAGCTACTGCCTGGAAAATCCATGAAAGGATCTTACCTCCTCCCGTTTCGATACCCGCAAAAACAACGCCTAAGAAACTCCCCAAAAAGCCGGTCAAGAAACAGGTACCTACGGGACCCGTGCAGGTACTTCCCGAAAGTGCCTGGGTGGATAGTACCTTAAGTACGATGTCCCTCGACGAAAAGATCGGGCAGTTTTTCATGGTCGCGACTTTCTCGAACCGCGACGAACCCCACCACCGCTACATCGAGAAGCTCATCCGGGACTACCACCTGGGCGGCCTAATTTTCTTCCAGGGTGGCCCCTACCGGCAAGCCGTACTCACCAACCGCTACCAGGCGCAGTCACGCGTGCCGCTTTTTATTGGCATCGATGGCGAATGGGGCCTGGGTATGCGGCTCGACAGTACCGTCGAATTCCCGCGGCAAATGGCCCTGGGGGCCATCCGCGACGATAAGCTGATCTACCGCATGGGCCACGAAATAGGCCAGCAGTGCCGCCGGATGGGTATTCACATCAATTTTGCGCCGGTGTCGGACATTAATAGCAATCCCAATAATCCGGTGATTGGCATCCGTTCCTTCGGTGAGGACCGCGATAACGTGAGCAGCAAGGCTTCGGCCTACATGAAAGGCCTCCAGCACCACCGCGTCATTGCCACGGCCAAGCACTTTCCCGGCCACGGCGATACCGACGCCGACTCCCATTTTACGCTTCCGGTGCTAAACCACTCGCTCGACCGGCTGAAAAACAGCGACCTCTACCCGTACCGTCGGCTCATTGCCGACAGCCTGATGGGGGTACTTAGCGGGCATCTGTACGTACCCGCGCTGGACAATACGCCCCAACTACCCAGCTCGCTTTCCGAAAAAGTAATTACGCAGCTGCTGCGCCAGGAAATGGGCTTCCGTGGCCTGGTGTTTACTGATGCGATGAACATGCGGGGGGTACTTAAAAACGGGAAAGCCGCGGACGTAAACCTGAAAGCCCTGCTGGCGGGTAACGATATTTTGTTGTACCCTGAAAACGTGGGCGAAACAGTGCGGCGCATCAAAGAAGCGTTGTTTCAGGGGACGATCAGTGAGCGCTTTATTGACGAAAAAGTAAAACGTATTTTGCAGGGCAAGTACTGGGCCGGTCTGGATCGCTACCAGCCCATTGAGCTAACTAATCTCTACCAAGACCTTAACAATGAGCGAAGCCGGGAGCTCAAGAGCGAATTGAGCGCAGCCGCCGTTACGGTAGTTCGCAACCAAAACGACCTGATTCCTTTTCGCAACCTGGAAGGGCTCCAAGTGGCGGCAGTCACCATTGGCGAAGGAAACGGGACGGCATTTCAGAAAATGCTAAACCACTACGCGCCCGTCCGGCAGCACCTCTTTTACGACAAACCCAATGCCGAAGCCGAAATAGCCGAAATGCTTAACTACCTGACGCCCTACGACGTAGTGGTGGTGGCGGTGCACGGCATCAGCTCCTCGGCCCGTCGTAACCACGGCATTAGTACAGGTACCGTTCATTTTGTAAGCCGCCTCAAGCAGCAGGGCAAGCGCGTGGTACTATGCTTGTTCGGCTCTCCCTACAGCATCTCCTTTTTTCCCGAAACCGACGTGCTCATCTGCGGAAATCAGGATTCTGAACCCACCCAGCAAGTAACCGCCCAAATCCTGTTCGGGGCCTTGCCATCGCGGGGCTTGCTGCCGGTTTCGGTGGCGGCTTACCGGCCCGGCGACGGAGTCGAGACCTCCGTGGTGGGCCGCATCAGCTACGGCACGGCCGAAAGCGTGGGTATGGACTCCTACGTACTTAATAAGATCAATGGCGTCGTCAGTGAGGCCATCAACCAGCACGTTTTTCCTGGTTGCCAAATCGTGGTGGCCCGCCAGGGGAAAGTCGTCTTTGAGAAATCGTTTGGTACGCTCGACTACCGCACGCCCAGCCGCGTCACCAGCGAAACGCTTTATGACCTGGCCTCGGTAACCAAGGTAGCCGCTACCTTGCAGGCCGTGATGCTACTCTACGACCGCAAGCAGATCGACCTGGACCAAAAGGCCTCGCACTACCTGCCCGAGCTACGCAATACCAACAAGCAGTACTTTACCGTACGCGATCTGCTCCTGCACCGCTCGGGGCTGGTTTCGTTTTACCCCCGGCTCTGGCAACGTACCATGACGGGCGGCGGCGGACTACTCCCCGAGTATTACAGCGCCAGTGCCGATAGTGCCTATCAGTTGCAGGTGGCTCCCCGCCTCTATGCCAAGCCCGCCCTGCGCGACTCGGTGTGGAAAGGGGTCGTTCAGTCGGCGTTGCATACCAAAAAAGACAAGTCGGGCCGGTACGCCTACGTATACAGCGATTTGGGCTTTCTGACGCTCCAGAAAATTGTGGAACGGGTGACGGCCCAGCCCCTGGATGCGTTTGTGTACCAGAATATCTACGGGCCCATGGGGCTCTCCCAGTTGGTATTCAATCCGCTGCGCCGTTTTCCCGAAGACCGGATTGCCCCCACGGAGCAAGACTACCGTTTCAGGAGCCAGCTTATCCGCGGTACCGTCCATGATCAGATGGCGGCTATCCAGGGCGGAGTATCTGGCCACGCCGGGCTGTTTGGTACCGCCACGGACGTAGCTACTCTACTTCAAATGAACCTTTGGAAAGGTACTTACGGCGGCAAACAATTCTTTCAACCTACTACCATTCCAGCCTTTGCGCGCCTCCAGGACGAAGCCCACCACCGGGGCTTAGGCTGGGATAAAGCGCCGGGCAGTGGTAGTAGTTCGTACGTTTCGGGCCGGGCCTCGGCCAACTCCTTTGGCCACACGGGCTTTACGGGTGCCGTAGCCTGGGTAGATCCCGACGCCGACCTGGTTTACGTATTTCTTTCCAACCGCGTTCACCCCGACCCCGAAAACAACAGCATCAATAGCCATCACACCCGTCGTAAAGTACACGACCTGATTTACCAGTCTCTCCTGCTGCAATAAGCGAAGGTTACTACTTACTAAGTGGGTACCTTCCATTTTGAAAAATATACCTAACTTTAACGCGGTTTTTTGTAAACTCGCGTAGCATCAACTTTTTATCAACACTTAGGTATATAGTATGCAGACAAAACGTTTTACTCACTGGATGATCATATGGCTTGTAGGCACGTTGTGGGTAAGTAATTCAATGGCCCAAAGCATTACTACGGGTACCCTCACCTCCGATAAAATCTGTACAGGAAGCGCCATACAGGTACCTTACGGCACATCGGGTGCTTTCGGGGCAGGAAATAATTTCACCGTTCAGCTTTCCGATGCCTCGGGTAGTTTTGCTAGCCCAACCAACCTCGCGCCCTCCGCTACTACCAACCCGCTGGCCGTTATTGTTCCCGTAGGTACCCCCAACGGAACGGCTTATAAAGTACGAGTGGTATCGAGCAATCCCGTCATCGTAGGTACGGCCAGCGGTACGGTACTTACCATTCAGAATACTCCCACGGCTCCCACGGTACCCCAACCCAGCGTAAGTTACTGCGTGGGTGAAACCGCCGCTACCCTGACGGCGACCGCCGCAGGCGGTAATACGCTCAAATGGTATAACTCCGCCGATGCGCCTTTGGCTTCCGCTCCTACGCCTAGTACGGCTTCGGCAGGTGCTCAGCTTTACAAAGTATCCCAGATTACGTCCGCCGGTTGTGAAAGCCCCAAGACAAACATTACCGTGGTGGTTAACGCTACGCCCGCCGCTCCCACCGCTACCAGTCCGGTGGCTATTTGCGAAGGTGCTCCCGCCTCACCCCTCACCGCATCGGGTAGTAATCTGAAATGGTACAGCAGCTCGAATACCCTTCTACCTGGAGCACCCACGCCCAGCAATACCACCGCTTCGACTTACCTCGTAAGCCAAACGGTTAATAACTGCGAAAGCCCTAAAAGAACGGTAGAAGTAACCATTACGTCCAAGCCCACGCCTCCGGGCGTTACCTCGCCCCTCACCTACTGCTACGGGGCTACCGTCCCGGTGCTTACGGCCACGGGCTCCGGCCTGAAATGGTACGATGCGAGTAACAACGCCCTGGCGGGTGCCCCTACGCCCAGCAACACCAGCTCTTCGAGCTACGGCGTAACGCGTACCACCGCCGGTTGCGAAAGCGATAAGGCTACGATCAATGTGAATATCACCCGCACGGCCGCTCCGACCGTCACTTCGCCGGTTACCTACTGTATTTCTGAAACTCCCTCGGCGCTGACGGCCACGGGCACGGCCCTTAAATGGTATAATGCCGCGAACAATCCTTTGGCCAGCGCCCCTACCCCTAGCACAGCCAGCGCCGGTACCACGACTTACTACGTAACACAAACCCTGAACGGCTGCGAAAGCGACCAAAAAGCGCAGATCAACGTGGTGGTAAATGCCCGCCCCGCGGCCCCCGGTGTTTCTAACGTTACCTACTGCCAGAATGCAACGCCTTCCGCCCTGACGGCTACGGGCTCGAATCTCCGGTGGTATACGGCGGCCTCGGGAGGGTCCGGTAGCGCTACAGCTCCTACCCCCAGTACAGCCACGGCTGGCACCACTTCTTACTACGTGAGCCAAACGAACGGCTCGGGCTGTGAAAGTACTACCCGCTCTCAACTAAACGTGATCGTCAATCCGAAGCCAGTAGCTCCGGCCGTAGCAGCTGCCCTGATCGAGTACTGCCGTACGGCCTCGGGGGCCACGGCGCTCAGCGCAACGGCCACCGCGGGTCATACCCTGAAGTGGTACTTACCCAATGGTTCTACTACGGCTACTGCTCCTACCCCTTCCACGGCGACCGCCGGAGATCTGAACTATAAAGTAAGCCAGACCAACGCCTCCGGCTGTGAAAGTGATCTGGTGGACATCAAGGTTACCATTTACGCCTTACCGGCCAGTCCGGGGGTTTCGAATCTGGAAGTATGCCAAACCAAAGAGTCAACCACGCTGACGCTTACGGCTACGGGCTCCAACCTGAAATGGTACGCGGCCGCCAGCGGGGGCACGGGAGAACCTACCGCACCTACCATTGACCGCAAGGACGTCTTGGCTACCAAATCGTACTTTGTGAGCCAAACCAGCGCCAATGGTTGTGAAGGTCCACGGGCGGAACTAAAAGTTCGGGTAAAACCCCTTCCTGGCCTGCCCGCGGTGATTGCCGCCGCGGCCTACTGCCAGGCGGACTCTCCCCAGGCCCTTAGCGCCAGCCCCTCTACGGGAGGTTCGCTCCGCTGGTACGGCACCAGCGCCACGGGCGGAACCGGCTCGCTTACGGCCCCCAGCCCTTCGACGGGCACGGCGGGCGTAACAACCTACTACGTAAGCCAAGTAGTAGAAGGTTGTGAAAGTGATCGCGCTCCCATTACCGTAACGATCCGGGCAACGCCCGCTCCAACCGCCGACCCACTGGTAGAATACTGTCGCCAGGCCACGGCCTCTCCTCTAACCGCCCAGGGTACCAACCTGAAGTGGTATACGGTTGCTACCGGCGGTACTTCGTCTACGGCTGCTCCTACGCCCTCCACGGCCAACGTCACTACTACCTCCTACTACGTCACCCAAACCCAGGGCTTCGCCGTAGGGGCTATTAATCTCAGCTGCGAAAGTACCCGTACAAAAATCGACGTAACCATTAACCCACTGCCTGGTTTACCGAGCGTGACCAACGCCGTAGAGTGCCAAACCCGTCAGCCGCAGAATTTAGCCCTCCAGGCAAACGGCTCAAACCTACAGTGGTACACGGCCGCTACCGGCGGTACCGCCAGCACGAATACCCCCCAGGTCAACCTGGCTAATGCGGGTGAGACCTCTTACTTCGTGAGCCAGGTAACGGCCAAGGGCTGCGAAGGAAGCCGGGCCGAGCTGAAAGTGCGCATCAAACGCTTACCCACCCTGCCGGGCGTGTCTCCTGTAGAGTATTGCCAATTTGACAACGCCAGTCCGTTAACGGCTACCTTGGAAAATCAGGCCTCGGTCAACTGGTACGGTACCAGCTCCGAGGGGGGGAATCGCTCCGACAACGCGCCCGTACCCTCTACGCAAAACGGGGGCGAAACGTTCTTCTACGTAAGCCAAACCCTGGAAGGCTGCGAGGGGGACCGCTCGTCCATTCGGGTATTTATCAAAACGACCCCTAAGCCCGGTGTTACGCCTTCCCTGGCCTATTGCCAAAACGTAACGGCACCTCCGCTGGCAGCTCAGGGTGAGAATCTGAAATGGTACCGGGCTTCAAACACCGGCGAATTTCAGACAACCCCCTTCACGCCCTTCACGGCCAACGTAGGGGAGTTTTCCTTCTTCGTAACCCAAACGGGAAGCAACGGGTGCGAAAGCCCCAAAGAAGAAATCAAGGTGCGGGTCAAACCGTTACCTTCTGCTACCATCACCGGCGACAACTCCATCAGCCTGGGCGGATCAACCCAGATCACGGTTACCTTTACCGGCGACGGCCCCTGGACCTATGTACTTTCCAACGGCCTACAGGCCACGACCAGTGATAATCCCATTAGAATCACCGTCAGCCCGGAACGGACTACCACCTACCTGGTCACGGAAGTAGCCAACGAATGCGGCAAGGGTAGCCCTAACGGCAGCGCCCTGGTTACGGTACTGATCCCGACCATCAGCACCGGAAACCCTACCGTAGCCAGCCTCTGCGCGGGTACTGCTTTTACCCTGCCCTTCCAGCAGTCGGGTGAGTTTGTGCCCGAAAATAAATTTAACGTCCAGGTTTCGCGCGATACCGTAGATCGGAATTTCTACTCCATTCCTTCGGTACAAAACGGCAATGAAGTCGTAGCTACCATTCCGGACACGACCCGGGGCGGCAACTATTTTGTGCGGGTAGTAGGTGAAAGTCCTTTGTTCACGATCAAGGGTAGTACCAGCCCGGTAAATGTGACCATCCGACCGCTGCCTACCGCTACCCTGACCGGCGAGAAAACCATTCTGATCGGGGAATCAACCGACCTGAGCGTGGCCCTGACGGGTGACGGCCCCTGGACGTTTACGTTCAACAACGGCCAGCGCGATACGTTGATCACCACCAGTGTCTCGACTTATATCCTTACAGTGAAGCCCGAAACAACGACCGTCTACCGCGTTATTTCCGTCACCAACCCTTGCGGTACCAGCGTTGCTTCCGGGACGGTCCGCATCCAGGTAGATCCCATCCTGGGTACTGAGCCCGTAGTTACCACCCAGTGGCTACAGGTATATCCCAATCCGGTAAGTACCCTGCATCAAACCTGCACCCTGGACATTACGGTTCCGCTGGTAGCGGGCCAGGCGCAGCTTCAGATCTTTGATATGAACGGCCGTAGGGTCATGACAAAAACCCTCCGTACCGCCCGCTCAGAGATTGATTTTTCCACGCAGCCCGCGGGGATGTACCTCTTGCGCGTCGAGAACGGGGGAAGAACCGCCGTACAGCGTATTTTTAAGCAACACTAACGCCGTACGTAAGTCCTACATCGGAAAAGCGAGGAGCCTGCTTCTCGCTTTTCCTTTTTTAAAAGTACCTATAGACCATGCTGGATCTTTTCAACGACACCTACTTTATGAACGAGGCGCTGCGTCTGGCCCATCGAGCCGCGGAGGAAGGAGAAATTCCCGTGGGAGCCGTGGTGGTATGCCAGCGGCGGATCATAGCCCGGGCCTATAATCAAACCGAAAAACTACATGACGTCACGGCCCACGCCGAAATACTGGCCGTTACGGCTGCGGCTCACTACCTGGGTTCCAAGTACCTCCCGGACTGTACGCTGTACGTCACCCTCGAGCCCTGCGTGATGTGCGCCGGGGCGCTTTCCTGGGCGCAGCTTGGCGGCCTGGTGTACGGAGCGGCCGATGAAAAGCGCGGTTTCTCGCGCTTGGGAAAAGGGGTACTTCACCCCAAAACCAAACTAAAAAATGGCGTTTTGGCAGCCGAAAGCGAGGAGCTGCTACGTAACTTTTTTCGCCGACTGAGAACATAAAAAACGTTTCCGCTGTTACTCTAAGCGAAATCTAAATCTTACAACCTGTAAAACATACTCTGAATATGGCCTTCACACTGGATCCCCTACCGTACGCTAACGACGCCCTTGAGCCGCATATTGACGCCAAAACCATGGAGATTCACCATGATAAGCACCACCAGGCCTACGTGACTAATTTGAACAATGCCGTAGCCGGTACCGAGCTGGAAGGCAAAAGCATCGAAGAGCTGGTGGCTAGTGCTGGTTCGCACCCGGTGGCGGTACGTAACAACGGAGGTGGTCACTGGAACCATTCCTTCTTCTGGAAAACGCTTTCCTCCAACGGAGGCGGTACTCCCCAGGGAGAATTGGCCCAGGCGATTGAAGCCAAATTTGGTTCTTTCGATGCCTTCAAAGAAGAATTTAAGAAAGCCGCCGCGGGTCGCTTTGGCTCGGGCTGGGCGTGGCTGATCGCTACCGACGGGGGCGAAGTAGCCGTTTCGTCTACTCCCAACCAGGACAATCCGCTGATGGACGTGGCCGAAGCCAAAGGTACCCCCATCATCGGACTGGATGTGTGGGAGCACGCCTACTACCTCAAGTACCAGAACAAGCGCCCCGACTACATTGAGGCCTTCTGGAACGTAGTAGACTGGAAAGCCGCCGAAGCCAACTACCAGGCCGCTAAAAAATAAACCTTAATTTGCTGAGTGAAAAAGGGTTTGCAGCGCACGCAAAAAAATCTGTCAGGGATGTATTGCAAGCTGTAAACCTTTTTTTAACTTTGTACCCCAATAAAACGGAGATTGTAGCTCAGTAGGTTAGAGCGTCGGATTGTGGTTCCGAAGGTCGCGGGTTCGAGCCCCGTCTTTCTCCCTTCTCCCTAAAACCCCGCGTACCGGGGTTTTTTTATGGCTCATTGACTTGACTCTCCCCGCTCGTACGATGTCCGGTACTCCGATCCCGCTAAGTCCCCGCGTTCGCCGGGTCATTGCTGTAGTGTTCTCACTCATGTACCTGGCGGGGCTTATTGGCCTACAGGTACCCGCCCTGCAGCCGCTCTTCCGCCCCCTGATCCCCTGGAACCTCCTGGCTTCGGTTGGTTTGTTGCTGCTTTTTCATACCGACTGGCACCGCTCTTTCGTCCTGTTCGCCGGAGTAGCCTTTAGCCTGGGCTTTCTGGTAGAGGTACTTGGCGTACATACCGGGTTTCCCTTCGGCTCCTATGCCTATGGCCCCGCCCTGGGCTGGAAGCTCTGGGAAGTACCCCTCGTCATTGGCACCAATTGGCTCATGCTGGTGTACGCCAGCGGCAGCCTGTGCGACCGGCTCGCCGCACCGCTGGTTGCCAAAGCCCTGGCCGCCGCCGCGCTCATGACCGGCCTGGATGTACTCATTGAGCCCGTGGCCATCCGGCTCGATTTCTGGCAGTGGGCTACGGCCACCATCCCCTTGCAAAATTACCTGGCCTGGTACCTGATTGCCTTTGTTTTACTGCTACTTTTCTACGGGCTTCCTTTTAAGAAAAAAAATGAGCTCGCTCCCCTGCTGCTGCTGCTCCAGCTTTTATTTTTTGGTATACAAAATCTTTTATATCTTCTTGACTGACAATATTTTAAACAATGTCTAGGCGAAAGAAGTTAGTATTCTGTAAGCGAAATGTATATCTTGAAGAAAACCGGCTAATCCAACGGGTGCGATTTAGGTACTTTGCGGAAAACAAGCGAAAAACAATACGCTTCATGGGCGGTTGTATGTAGCAAAAACCCCGTACACTCTCCTTTAGCTCTTTATAAAAAACAATGAGTAACTATTCAATTCGCGATCTTGAACAGTTGTCGGGCATCAAAGCCCACACGTTGCGCATTTGGGAGCAGCGCTATAACATCATTACCCCCAAGCGTACCGATACCAACATTCGCCTTTACGACGATCAAGACCTAAAACTGGTACTTAATATTTCGCTGCTCAAAGACCACGGCTACAAGATTTCGGAGATCTCTAAAATGAGCTCGGAAGCAATGGCCGCCGAGGTCGTGGCTATCTCGGACCAGCAGCTCAGCTACCCCGACCAGATCCACGCGCTCACGATCTCGATGATCGACCTGGACGAAGACCGCTTCGAAAAAGTAATCAGTACCAATATTCTGCAGTTTGGTTTCGAAAACACGATGGTCAACATCATCTATCCGTTCTTGAGCCGGATAGGTACCTTGTGGGTAACGGGGGCCATTGGGCCCGCCCAGGAGCACTTTATTACCAACCTGGTGCGCCAGAAGCTCATCGTGGCCATTGACGGCCAGGTGGTGAAGCAACTACCTAGCTCACGAAAGTACCTGCTGTACCTGCCCGAAGGGGAGCTGCACGAAATCAGCCTGCTCTTTGCCAACTACGTGATCCGGGCCCGCCACCACAAGGTGGTGTACCTGGGCCAGAGCCTGCCATTTACCGAGCTGGAATTCGCCTACAACGTACACAAGCCCGACTACATTTTTACGGCCATCACGTCGGTCCCTTCCAACCACGAAGTGCAGCCCTACGTCGATCGGCTGGCCGGTCGGTTTCCCGAGTCGACCATTCTGCTTACGGGCTACCAAGTCGTAGGGCAAGACATCCAGCCTGCTTCCAATACCGTCATTATCAATAAGATCGACGACCTGATTGAAATCGTAAGTCCCTAGCTCACGACGTTCTGCGGAGTACCTTCCTGAAAAGCCTTCACGTTATCCACCACGATCTGCAGCAGCCGCTTCCGCGACTCGTACGAGGCCCAGGCAATGTGCGGTGTCACCAGGCAGTTGGGTGCCGACAGCAGCGGGTTGTCGGCCTGCGGCGGCTCGGTAGAAAGTACGTCCAGACCCGCACCGGCCAGGGTACCTGCCGCCAGGGCGTCGGCCAGATCCTGCTCGCGTACCAGTCCGCCGCGGCCGGTGTTGAGCAGGAAGGCGCTCGGTTTCATCCAGCCTAGCGACCGGGCGTTCACGATCTCCTTGGTTTCGTCGGTGAGGGGGCAGTGCAGGCTCACTACGTCGCTGCGGCGAAATACCTCCTCCACCGAGGCCAGCTCGATGTCTTCGTCGCCCGTTTTGGCCGGATTTTTTCGGTGTACCAGTACCTTCATACCGAAGGCTTTGGCGAGTTGGGCCACCTGCGCACCGATGTCGCCCAGGCCGATGAGCCCCATCGTTTTACCGGCTAGCTCCACCAGCGGCGTTTTCCAGTAGCAGAAGTCGGGCGTTTGGCTCCACTCGCCCGCCCGCGCACTCTGGCTGTGCAGCTCGGCGTGGTTGGTCAGGGCCAGCAGCAGCGCAAAGGTATGCTGGGCCGTGGAGGCAGAGCTGTAGGCCTTGGCGTTGGTCACCACAATATTTTGCTTACGGGCCGCCGCCACGTCGATGTTGTTGTAGCCGGTGGCCATCACGCCCACGTAGCGCAGCTGGGGTAGTTGGGCGAGGGTACTTTCACTCAATACTACTTTATTTACGATCACGGCTTCGGCCCCCGCCGCCCGCTCCACGATCTGCTCCGGGGCCGTCCGGTCGTGGATGGTGACCTGACCCAGGGCTTCCAACGCTTCCCAGCTCAGGTCACCGGGGTTGAGGGTGTAGCCGTCCAGAATGACAATCTTCATGCGTAAGTAAGGGTTGGTTTGTGGCCCAATACTACGGCAATTTTTGCTACCTGGCAAACCGAGAAAGTGATTGCGGAAGCCTTCGGGGGGTACTTTGGGAGAAGTACCTGGGAACTAAATAATGCGAGTTTCTAACCGCGGCGCTCAGTAGAGGTTGCCCGTCGGCGCTCCGAGACGGCTGCTCGAACCCATCTTCCAGTCATGGCTTTAAAAGGATGGCCAGAAGGTAGTCACAGACTATGATTAGATTTAACCACCGGTTGCAAACCGGCGGTAGCTGGGGTGAAAACAGGCCCGCGATTCCCGTGCTATCGTTTTCGCTTTTAATGAGTCCATTCAGGAAATCAGCCGTGCGTTCAGACGACTTTCGTAGGGACTCCTGGTACTGAGCTTCGTCCGTAATTTCTTCTCGATACTTAAACGAAATGGATTTCAGCCGCACCTGCCCGTGTACTACCGTAGTAGCAACAAGACAAAAAAAGAGCCCCCAGCCCAGTAAACTACCTCGGTGAAACATAGAATGATTGTTTTTATATTCGCTGAAAATGAAAGATAGAACGCCTTTTCACCTAGTTAATTTAAAGTTTAACCCGGAAAGTACCCGGTACTTTCCGGGTTAAACTTTAAAGACTCTTTGAATAGCTTCAATATAGAACTAGACTCCCCAACTATTTTCTAACTACAAACCGTACAAATTAAAAATATCGCCATCATACAAAATGTACTTTTGAAGTTCATAGTCCGACAATCCGTAACAAAAAGACACTCCGGGCACGCCTCTTCGGGTCTCCGTCAAGTATTCTTTTTTAATTACAATGGCTAGGCATCCCTTCTGATAGAGATAATGATTGGGATAGGGAGGCTTTTCAATGTACTTATACTCGCCAGGGTACTGCTTTTGTAATATTTCAATAATGGCCTGATCCGTAAGGGTCGTATCTTTCAAACTAATCGTCACCCCAAAAACCCGCGTATCTTTCAGGTACTGAAGCGTATCCATCATGGTTATATTTTTAGGATAGGCGTGCCGGAATTCCAAATGAGCATCCGGAATGATATTATCGGTCCAGAATCGGCGCTCATTCGCGCCCATGTTTCCCTGGCAGAGGTAGTATGCTTCTGCCCCCGTAAGGGGGAAGGCGAAGTTAATCCCCCGGAAGTTCACCATTTCGCTGGTCTCACAGGTACCAGGTTCCTGGCAAGAAAGACAGGCTACCAAGCCACTCAGGAGTAAGGTACCTAGGCTTCGGGTAAATCGTTGGGAGAAAAGGTACTTTTGGTTCATGCCAATACACGCGCATCTAAAAAGTACCCCGCGGAACGTAAGGCGAAAACGTGATGAGAAGAAACAGAAACGACGCATAGGATGGTGTGGCGAAGGTGCTTTTTCTACCAAGTACCTTACGGATTAATTAAAAAGGTAAATAAAGCCCTCACTTACTTTGGTTATAAAAAGAAATTTGTAAGCCGTACTTAAAAGGTGCTTAATGCTGGAGTTTATCAAAGTACCTCTACCGAAATGATGGGTAGGTACCTTGCTCGCGCTACGAATAAGCCCGTCCGAACCTTCAAATCTTCTCCCGCACAAACTGCAGCGCCCGCCGCTCGGCCCAGGTGTGCTCGTCGCCCGGTACGAGAAAACCCACGTGGCCGCCGGTAGCGGGGGTTTCCAGGAAAAAGTGCGGGTGCTGCTCGGCCAGGACGTACGGGGCGCACTCGGGCGTCAGGATGGGATCGTTGAGGGCATTGGCCAGCAGCACGGGTACCTGGATGCCCGCCAGGTAGTTGAGCGCGGAAGCCTGGGCGTAAAAATCGTCGGCGTCGAGGTACCCACCCAGGGCGGCGGAGAAGGCCTCGTCGAAGTCGCGCCAGAGGCCGATGGTACCCAGCCGCGACACATCCAGCGAGCCGGGGTACTGGGCAGCCTTCAGAAGTACCTTGCGGGAGAGTTTGCTCAGGAAGCGCTGCTTGTAAAAACGGTTGGAGGGACGATCCAGGATCGCGGCGCTGGCGCGCAGATCGGCCGGAGCCGAAAACGCCACCCCCCGCCGAATGACGTCGGGTACTTCGCGCCCGTGTACGCCCAGGTACTTCATCGTGATGTTGCCGCCCATGCTGTAACCCACCAGCACCACTTCCTCATACCTTTTGGTGCGCAGCGCGTGGTGGATCACCGCGGCAATGTCGCCGATCTCGCCGTGGTTGTAGAGCCGAAAGGTGCGGTTCATCTCGCCGCTGCACGAGCGGCAGTTCCAGGCCAGTACGTCCCAGCCCGCCCGGCCGAAGAGCTTGGCGGTACCCAGCATGTAGTGCCGCCGGGAGTCGCCTTCCAGTCCGTGCGTAAGGAGTACCAGCCGCTGGCTGCCCCGATCTACCCAGTCCAGATCCAGGAAGTCGCCGTCGGGTAGTTCCAGGCGCTCGCGCTCGTACACCACCCCTTTTACCTTTCGTAAAGCACTGGGTACGATGGTCTGGAGGTGGCCGTTGTACAGGTACCTTGGTGCACCGGGGTAGGAAGAGCGGTGGATAACGGGCATGGCGTAAAAGAGGACAAAGGGGCGGCTACAGGTACCTTTCCCAAAAGGATTCTAATGTTTCGTTAATAAACCATTTCCGGCGTGCCTTGTTGAATGGCTAATGGAAAAGAATAAAAATAGGTTGAAAAATACGCTGAAACAAGACTGGCACGCGGCCGAAGTAGACGAGGTACTTAAACTGACCGACGCGCAACGAGGGTTAACGGACGACGAAGTGCGCCAGCGGCAGGAGGAATTGGGCAAGAATGTACTACCCACGGGCAAGCAGGTGTCCCTGGCGGCCATTCTTTGGCACCAGTTCAAGAGCCCGCTGATCTACGTGCTGGTGGTAGCGGGGGTTATCTCCCTGCTCGTGGGCGAGCACCTCGACGCGGGTTTTATTGGCATTATCCTGCTCATCAACGCCGGGTTAGGTACCTGGCAGGAATGGCGGGCCGAGTCCGGCGCGCAGAGTTTGCAGGAGATGATCAAGCTGAAAACCAGCGTCATGCGCAACGGTACCTGGCAGGAGCTGGACGCCGAAGCGCTGGTGCCGGGCGATGTCATCCGGCTGGAGTCGGGCGTACAGGTACCTGCCGACGCCCGCCTCGTTGAGGTCAATAACCTGCAGGTAGAAGAAGCCATGCTCACCGGGGAGTCGCTCCCGGCGCACAAGGAAACAGCAGCCGGCGACGCCCAAACGACCAACGCGGGCGACAAAAAAAACCTGGTGTACGCCGGTACTACCGTGCTAGTGGGGCGGGGCCGGGCCGTCGTGACCGCCACGGGGCTTCACACGGAGATTGGCAAGATCGCCGACTCCCTCAACCAGGAAGACACCTCCCAAACGCCCCTGATTGAACGAATGGAGCGTTTTTCACGGATGATCAGCGTAATCATCCTGGTGGCGGCTGTTATTTTGGGGGGGATTGGCTGGTGGCACGGCATGGAGCTGATGGATCTCTTCTTTCTGGCCATCGCCATGGTGGTATCGGCCATTCCTGAGGGCCTGCCCATTGCCATGACCGTCGCACTGTCCATTGCTTCCCGCCGCATGGCGAAGCGCAACGTCATTGTCCGGAAGCTCTCGGCCGTGGAAGGGCTGGGTAGTTGTACCTATATTTTGAGTGATAAAACCGGTACCCTGACCGTGGACCAGCAGACCGTGCGGCAGATTTACCTACCCGACGGACAAACCCTGGCCGTAACCGGCGAAGGCTACAACGGCGAGGGAGAAATCCAGATCGACAACCCCGATAGCGAGCACCTCCACCGTTTTCTGCGCATCGCGACCCTGGCCAACGAAAGTACCCTGGAGAAAAAAGGCGAGGAATGGAGGTACAAAGGTGACGCCGTGGACGTGGCACTGCTGGCGCTTCCCTATAAGCTGGGCTCTTCCCCGGACGAGATCGGGCGAGAAACCGACGTGCAGCGGGAAATTCCCTACGAGTCCGAAAACAAGTATTCGGCGGTGTACTACCACCGCAACGGTCGGCTGGTCTTTGGGGCCAAGGGGGCTTGGGAGGTTTTTGAAGACAAGCTGGTAGAAGACGAAAAAGAGCAGGCCGCCGAGATGGCCGAAAAAATGGCCGCCGACGGGCTGCGGGTACTGGCCATGGTGTACAGCATTACGGACGATGATACGTCTGATCTGGCGGAGGAGCTGCACCTGGCGGGGCTGGTGGGACTCATTGATCCCATTCGTCCGGAGGTGAAGGACGCCATTGCCGAGTGCCACGAGGCCGGTATCAAAATCGCGATGGTGACCGGTGATCACCCCCTCACGGCTCTAGCCATTGCCAAGGAAATCAACATCGCCGACGGCCCGGACAACCTCATCAGCGGGGCCGAGCTTCGCGACATCGAGGACGACGAAGCCACGCTTGTGGAGGTACTTCGGGACAAAACGGTGTTTGCGCGCGTCAGTCCGGCGCAGAAGCAAAAACTCGTGAAGGCCTTTCAGCAGCGGGGCGAGTACGTGGCCATTACCGGCGACGGCGTCAACGACGCCCCGGCCCTGCGGCAGTCCAACGTAGGGGTAGCCATGGGCAGCGGCACGGACGTTACGCGCGGAGCAGCCTCCATTGTGCTAAAAGACGATAACTTTGCCTCCATCGTGGCCGGGGTAGAAGAAGGTAGGTACAGCTACGACAACATCCGTAAAGTGGTGTTCCTGCTGCTCTCGACGGCCGCCGCCGAGGTATTCCTGATCATGCTAAGTACCCTCTTTGGCCTGCCCAAGCCCCTCACGGCCGTGCAGATCCTGTGGCTCAATGTAGTTACCAATGGCCTACAGGACATCGCCCTGGTCTTTGAGCGCGGCGAACCCGGTGCCATGAAGCACCCGCCCCGCTCGCCCGAGGAAGGTATCTTTGACCGCCAAATGATTTCGCAAACCGTACTGGCCGCCTTTGTGATGACGGCCCTGGGCTTTAGCCTGTGGGTAAGCTGGATGAACCAGGGGCGGGAAGAAGTAAGCGCCCGCAACGACCTGCTGCTCGTAATGGTCCTTTTGCAGAACTTCCACGCCTTCAACGTGCGATCCGAGACCCGCTCCGTGTTCCGGATTCCCATTAGCCATAACTACCTCCTGCTGCTCAGCGTGTTCCTGGCGCAGGGGATTCACATCGCCGCCATGCACATTCCGCTGACGCAGCGGCTGCTGGAAATCGAGCCGGAGTCGCTCGACGAGTGGTTTACGTACTTTGGCCTGGCGGCTTTGATCTTGGTTGTCAGTGAAATCTACAAAGTATTCGTCCGGCGGAGGGAGGGCCGGGAGCAAAAGGTAGGTTAGCAAGTACCTTGGGAGATAGGTACTTGCTAAAGCTACGCCTCATTGGAATGTGGCCCGCTACGGTTAAAAGGTACTTTGTAAGTATCCTCGTTCATTCACTGGCCGTAGGTACTTTCAATCTCAAGTACCTTTTCGATCTAACCAGAGCAGGCCACCTCTTCTGGCGACCTTTTTTAGGTAATATAAACGTAGCCTTGCAACCAATGGCCCCCAAAAAGGCTCTTTCAGGTACCTTACAACTTTTTTTATTTAGTACAAAATGAAAAATACGGTACTTGCCCTCCTGGGAATAGCCCTAACTAGCCTGAGCACCAGCTGCCTCACCAGTCCCGAAGTAGATCCCCAGATCGCTATTTGCCCGCCACCCGTAGAGATTCTTAGCCAAGACACGATCACGACCGGCAGCTACCGGGGCATGGGTATCAACGAGACGGCAGAGCGGGTTTACACCGCGATTCAAGCGCTGCAACAAACCGAAGGCCTGCCGTATTTGAATGTGGTCAGCAACGCTACTTCGGAGCTTACTCAGCTGCAAGGCCGCCTCCCGCTCTACCAATACATCTTGCTGGATGAAAACCAGGGTACCGATGCCGGCGTGCAGCTCACCCTGGAGGCCGGTGTTGTCACGAGCATTTACCTCAACAGCGGTCAGAAGCTCTCCCAATGGCCCGCCAAGGCCGACGCTTCCGTTCGGCTGGGCGACCGGGCGGAGGATTTGTACGGGAAGCTCGTCAAAGTGAGAGCTCAAAAGCAATACGCAAGTAAATTTGAACGCATATTTCTAATAACCAAAGACTTGGCTAAGGCTTACGACCCGGCCATGGCGCAGTCGCCGCAATGGTACTTTGCGTTCAAGACCGCCGCCGATCAAATGGAAGAAATCAGGGTATATTGGGAGGCCGGACAACTACGCTCCATCGTGGTAAGCCGCCTAAAACTACCTTGATCGTCTCGTTTTGAAAGTACCTCCAGCAAGGCTCACGGGCACTTACTCTTTTTGATAAAATACCCTTCCTGATAAAAGCATCGCCACGACCGGCAAGTACCTTGGGTCGTGGCGGTGCTTTTTTAACGTCTTAAAGCCCGGGAGGGTACTTAGTTACCACCGCTGCCCGTACCCAGCCTTCCGGCTCCGCCTTCCTGCTTCTCGAGCTGCATGGGGTTGGGCGGACGGCGCATTTGCTGCTGCTTGTAGATCTGAAAGCGCGTGGGCTTGGGCACCGGCGGAAAGGAATTGTTCTCGGTGTCAATGTCGGCGATCTCGTAGTAGGGGTCCAGCGTCCACTGCACGACCTTCTTCTTGGTCGAGATCACCTTCTGGATCTGCTGGTCGTTGAAGCGCCAGATTTCGGCGGGGAAACGCGCCACCGAGTCGGTACCATCTTCAAACTCCATACGTACAATGACGGGCATCACCAGCCCACCCTTGTTTTTGAGCGTCAGCGTATAAAAATTGGTATTCGATTGTACCAGCTCCCGCTCTTCGGGCGAGAGCGTGGCCAGGTACGCTTCGTACTTTTGGCGGTCGGCGGCGGTTACTTTATACGGGTCGTAGGTGTTGTAGAAGTCGGCCATGGTCGAATCCTGCGCTACCACGGTTTGGCCTTTGGTGGCGGCGTCGCGCTGCTTGCTGATGGTATTGGCGCGGCGGGCGGCGGCCTCGCGGGCCAGCTCCTTCTCTACCTCGGGGTTCTGGGTATCCACGCTAAACCAATCCACGCTCACCAGGTCCTGATCCACCGGCTCCACGCCGTAAAACCAGCCCTTCCAGAACCAGTCCAGATCCACACCCGAAGCATCTTCCATGGTCCGGAAGAAGTCGGCCGGGGTAGGGCTCTTGAAGCGCCAGCGCATGGCGTACTCTTTGAAGGCGTAGTCGAACAGCTCCCGGCCCATCACCGTTTCGCGCAGGATGTTCAGCGCGGCGGCGGGTTTGGCGTAGGCGTTGGGCCCAAGACCGATTACATTTTCCGAAGAAGTCATGATGGGCGAAAGTACCGATTTGTCCGACGACATGTAGTCGACAATCGATTGCGGCTCGCCCCGGCGCGTGGGGTAGTTGTAGTCCCACTCCTTTTCGGCCAGGTACTGGCAGAAGGTGTTCAGCCCTTCGTCCATCCAGGTCCACTGGCGCTCGTCGGAGTTCACGATCATGGGGAAAAAGTTATGGCCTACCTCGTGGATAATGACGCCAATCATGCCGTACTTCACTTGCTCACTGTAGGTACCATCCGGCTCGGGGCGGCCGCCGTTAAAGGAAATCATGGGGTACTCCATGCCGCCCCCGGCCACGGCGTGGCACGAGATTGCCACCGGGTAGGGGTACTCGAAGGTACGGTTGCCGTAGGAGCGCAACGTGTGCTCCACGGCGCGCGTCGAGTATTGCTCCCAGAGCGGATTGCCCTCCTTAGGGTAAAACGACATGCTCCAGATCTTGCGGCCGTTGCCGTAGACGTCGGTCTGCATGGCGTCCCAGATAAACTTCCGGCTGCTGGCAAAGGCAAAATCCCGCACGTTGTCGGCCTTGTAAATCCAGGTTTTCTTCGCCCCTTTAGTACCAGTCCGCTTTTCGGCCTGCTCGGCTTCGGCCTGGCTCACAATGATCACCGGATTCTTGGCCGTTTCGGCTTGCTTAAGGCGCTTCCGCTGCTCGGCGGTAAGTACCTGCGCGTAGTTCTGGCACTCGCCCGAGGCGGCCACCACGTGGTCGGCGGGTACGGTGATGGCTACCTTGTAGTTACCAAAAATAAGGGCAAACTCGCCCTGCCCCAGAAACTGCTTGTGCTGCCAGCCGTTTACGTCGTCGTAGGGAGCCATGCGCGGAAACCAGTGCGCGATGAAGTAGTTGTAGTTGCCGTCTTTGGCAAAGTACTCGTAGCCGCTTCGGCCGTAGTACTCCGTGATGTTGTAGTCCCAGTCCACGCCAAAGGCAAAGCTGGTACCGGGCTTCATGGGTACCGGCAGATTGATACGCATCATGGTACCGTTGATGGTGTAGACCAGCGCTTTGCCTGCTTTGTCCTTCACGGCCTTGATGTTGTAGCCGTATTCCTTCTCCGGGCTGAGGTTGGAGCCGCGGCCCGCGTTCATGGCGTTGAGCTGGCCCGTACTCATTCCCTTGTCGTTGATGGTACCCGTACGGCTCACGCCGCCCACGGCGTCTTTCTTGAACAAGTTCTGATCCAGCTGTAGCCAGATGTACTTGAGCTCGTCGGGCGAATTGTTAAAAAACGTGATCGTTTCCGAGCCCGTAATGCGCTGGTTCTCGTCGTCGAGCTCCACTTTGATGTCGTAGTCGGCGCGCTGCTGCCAGTACTCGCGTCCCGGCGCGCCCGAGGCCGTGCGGTAGGTGTTGGGCGTGGGGAGCGTCGTTCCCAGCTGTTCAAAGGTCGTGTTGGCGTTGTAGTTGGGCGAGGTC
Source organism: Rhabdobacter roseus (assembly GCF_014202275.1). GTDB lineage: Bacteria > Bacteroidota > Bacteroidia > Cytophagales > Spirosomataceae > Rhabdobacter > Rhabdobacter roseus. Next base: position 200,470 of record NZ_JACHGF010000011.1, read on the forward strand.
GGGAAGCGCTGGGCCTGTGCTCCCCAAGTCATCAACACAGCTACCGCCAAAGCAAAGGTTTTCTTCATAATAAATCGACTGTAAAATAGATAGTTAGGTTAATTAGATCTTCATTTTTATTCGTTCGACATCCCCACTAGTTCCTGAAACAGCTCGTCGTTCAGGATGAGCGACAGCGCCATGCCCGCAATGATACCAGACAGGATGTAGTTCCAGCTGCGCTTAGGTACCCGCCCCAGGTCTACTAGCCCAAAGGCAATCAACAGCACAATGAACACAATGACCAATTGCCCCAGCTCCAACCCAACGTTAAACGCCAGCAGCGGCTGCCAGATGCTCGACTCCCCGCCCAGCAGGCTGCGGAGGTAGTTGGAAAACCCTAACCCGTGGATGAGCCCGAATACCAGCGCCAGCGGGTAGCGGAGCGGTGAGCTCTTCTCCTCGGTGACGAGCGTGGTCTTGGGGATATGGTGAAAAAAGTTCATAACTGCCGTCAGCAGAATCGTAATCGGTATGAGTAGCTCGATGACATCAGACCGCACCTGGATGATTTGCAGCGTAGCCAACGCCAGCGTCACCGAGTGCCCCAGGGTAAAAGCGGTTACTAATATCAGGATTTTTTTCCAGTCTCGTACCGTATAGATGGCACAAAGCGCTATCACAAAAAGGATATGGTCGTAGCCTCGGGGGTCGGTGATGTGTTCAAAGCCCAGCCGGAGGTACGCTTCAAATTCGGACATAAAAACTAGTTGTTAAGCCAATAAAGGTATAAAACTCTCTTTAAATTTCTTGAGCACCAAAACTAATATTGCCCTGGACCGGCATTGCATTACATTTATTCTCCAAAAAATGAAATCAGCCAGCAAGTACCCGAACGTACCCATGGCCTGGCTGCCTGCCATAAAAAGTCAATTTACCGGGATTATTCCTACGTACTTCTCTCCCTTATGCTATACGCAACGTACCAAAAAAGAAGCTAAACTACCTCAAATAGCCCCTCGGGCCTTCAGCTCCAGGTACTTGTTGATGGTATTGGCCGTGAGCTGCTGCGGGGGCGTGAGTATCACCTGGATGCCGTAGCGCTGTAGCTCCAGCACGATGCGCTTCTTTTCGTAGTGAAAACGCTCGGCGATGGTCTTGAGGTAGATTTGCTCTACGGTGCGGGCCGGGGCTTCGAGCAGGGATTGGGTTTCGGTGTTTTCAAAAAAAATCACGACCAGCAAGTGCTCACGCGCCAGGCGCCGTAGGTAGGGGAGCTGGCGCATGAGGCCGTGCAGGGTTTCAAAATTGGTAAACAACAGCAGCAAACTACGCTGCCGAATGCGCGTACGCACGGCTACGCCCAGGCGCTCGAAGTCGGTTTCGAGGAAGCGGGTTTTCTGCCGGTAAAGTACCTCCAGCAGCTTTTGCAGGTGTCCCGAGCGGCGCTCAGCCGGGACGACCTGCCCCAGCGTATCGGAGAAGGTCAGGAGCCCGGCTTTGTCCTGCTTGAGCAGCGCGATGTTGCTCAGCACCAGTGAGGCGTTGATGGCGTAGTCGAGCAGGGTGAGGCCTTCGAAGGGCGACTGCATGGTCCGGCCTTTGTCGATGAGGCAGTACACCGACTGCGCCTTTTCATCCTGGTAAGCGTTCACCATCAGGTCGCCGCGGCGGGCCGAGGCCTTCCAGTTGACGGTACGGCGGTCGTCGCCCGGCACGTAGCTACGTACCTGGTCGAACTCCAGGGAGTGGCCCACGCGCCGAATCCGCCGGATGCCGGCTTCGTTGAGGCGGTTGGCCACGGCCAGCAGGGCGTACTGCCGCATTTGCAGAAACGACGGGTACACGGCCACCGTCCGGGACTCGTCAAAGCGGTACCGCCGCACCACCAGACTCAGGGCCGTATGGCAAAATACGTTGACGCGCCCGAAGTCGTACTCGCCCCGGCGCGTGGGGCGCAGCGTGTACCGGATCTGTCGCTCGCTGCGGGCTTCCAGGGGTACTTTGAACAGCACGTCGCGCCGCTGAAACTGGTGCGGGATTTCGTCGATTACCTCCAGCACCACGCGGAAGGGGTACCTGTTTTCGATAAACAGCTGCATTTCGTTTTCGTCGCCGTTGGAAAGGCGCTCGGGGGTAGTTCGTCGGGCAAAAACGCCCTGTCGGCTCCGGTACAAGGCCAGGCCATCGGCGAGCAGCAGCAGAAAAAACACCAGCAGCAGTACCTGCATCACGCCCAGCAGCGGCGGCAGCAAAAACGCCAGCACAAAGCCCAGCGCCAGCCCCGCGACCAACGCCCAGGTGCGGCGGTGAAAGTACAGCGAGCGGATAAAGTTCATGAGCACGGCGGGCTTAGCGGGGTACTTCCACTTTTTCCAGGATCAGGCGCACCACGTCGTCGGGGGTACCTCCCTCCATTTCGCGCTCGGCGGTGAGCATGAGGCGGTGGCGCAGCACGGGATAGGCCAGCTCCTGCACGTCGTCGGGTGTGACGAAGTCCCGCCCCCGGATGGCCGCCAGGGCCTTGGCGCCGTTGAGCAGCGCCACCGAGGCGCGCGGCGAAGCCCCCAGGTACAGGGCCGGGTGCGCGCGGGTGGCGGCCGTGATCTGTACCATGTAGCCAAACAGGTTCTCCTCCACATGTACCTGCCGCACGGTTTCGCGCAGGGCCGCCAGCTGCGCCACCGCCAGGACGGGCCGCAGGGCGGCTACTTCTTCGGCCAGGCTCCGCCGGGCGTGGTGGCCCCTAAGTACCTCCACCTCGTCGGCCGGGCTGGGGTAGTCTACGCGTAGTTTGAACAGAAAACGGTCCAGCTGTGCTTCGGGCAGGCGGTAGGTACCTTCGTGCTCGATGGGGTTTTGGGTAGCAATGATCAGAAACGGGGCCGCCAGCGGGTAGGTGTGGCCATCGATGGTGATTTGCCGCTCTTCCATTACCTCAAACAGCGCCGACTGCGTTTTGGCCGGGGCGCGGTTGACTTCGTCTACCAGCACGATGTTGGCAAAAATGGGCCCCGGCTGAAACTCAAACTGGGTACTTTTGGGATTGAAGATCGAAGTACCCAGCACGTCGGACGGCATGAGGTCCGGCGTGAACTGGATACGGCCAAAATCCAGGTCGATGGTGCGGGCCACGAGCTTGGCCGTGAGGGTTTTGGCTACGCCGGGCACACCTTCCAGCAGTACGTGCCCGTCGGCCAGCAGGGCCGTCAGCAGGTAGTCGATCGTGGCCTCCTGCCCGATCAGCACCCGGCCTATTTCTGCCTTGACGGCTTGGATCGTCTGGCTAATCTCGCCCAAATCCAGGCGGTTGGTATAATCCATGGTTAGCTTGGTTTAGTGCATCTTCCTGAGGAAGGTACCGCTCGCTTCGTTCGTTTTCTGGTAAAAAAGCTCTATTTGTTCGTTGAGCGCCCGCAAGGCTTCCGCCGAAAACCCGGCGTTGGCTTCGGCCCGTCGTATGTCCGCCAGCAGCGCTTGTACTTCGGTCAGGGCCAGGCCGCTCTTGCGGGCCAGCTGCTCCGGCTCACGGAGCGCGTCGTCGGCGCGTAGCCCGAAGCGCTCCCACACGTAGAGCCAAAAGTACTGAATCCGCTTCCGGGCCAGGTTGGCGTGGTCGCCCCGGCGGTAGTACATGTGGCCAATGGTCCGGACAAATTCCAGAGAGCTGTTACGCGGCGGCTCCAGGACCGGAATCACGCGCTGCCGCCGCTTACCCGCCAGGAGCGCATAGGCCACCAGCCCGATCAGCGCCAGGTAGTAGGCCGCCCGCAGGGCGGGTTCGGTGGCAATATAGCGCAAAACCGACGATTCGTTGGCCCCGAAGCGCCCCTGTTTTTGGTACTCGTCCCAGTAGGTAGGCTGCTGCGGCAAGTACGACAGCGCCCGGAAAGCGTAGTCGGAGGTACTTGGGGCAAGCACGTAGTAGTTGGTAAAAGCCAACGGCAGGTTGTGCAGCAGGAAGGTACCTTGGCCGTAGGCTACCCGCACAAAGATCGGCTCCCGGCGCTGATTCACCCCCAGCACCGTAATGCGGGGCGAGGTGCCCAGCCGGAAGTAGTTACGGCCGTCGTCCTGGGAAAAAAGGTACCCCTGCCGCGCCCGCAGCGCCGGATTCGCGAAGTTGACCCGCTGGGCGGTGTCGCGCAGGGCGGGCGGGTGCTCCACCGCCCGCAGACCCAGTGTGGGCAGCAGCGAGTCGGCGAAGCTGTAGGCCGATATAAACACCGTATTGCCCTCGCGTACGTACTTTAGCAGCGCTTCGCGGTCGTTTTTATCAATGGAAAAGTTCGTTTGGATATACACGCAGGTACTTCGGGCGGGGCGCTGGCCTTCGCGCAGGTGGTTGAAGGGAGGTACCCGTAGGCTGGGGATCGAGGGCTGCTGGAGCAGGTCGGGCAGGAGGCGGTAAAGTACCTCAGTGCCAAAGGGAATGTTGTCTTTATTGGAAAAAGTAGGTCGCCAGTCGATGGGCTTCGGTCGGTAGTACTCAAACAGCCCGTAGCCTACCAGGGCCAGCAGCAAAAACACGTGAAAGCGGCTCAGACGGAAAGGCATATCAGCGGCGGGATAACTGTTGAGAAAAAGAATGCGCCCATTCGCGCATTTCGCCGAAATCCTCGGCCCCGATCCGGAAATCGCCGTACCAGACGTACTCAAAGCGGCGCGTCAGGCGCTCAAACTCCGGCTGTAGCGGCGTAGCGGCCAGCTCTTGCAGGTAGCTGTAGTTGGTGCGGTTGGGCTGCCAGTGGATCAGCTCCTGGTCGGTGAGTTGCTTGAGGGTTTTGAGGTACAGCAGGCGCGTCGCCAGGCGGTAGTCGCGCTGGGCAAGTACCCGTTCGAGGGCCTCGTCGAAGTCGATCTCGTGGATATTCTCCTGGCCTACCACGTACGCCAAAGTACCTTCCCCCGCGCGCTGCTGAAACAGAAAGTCCAGGGCCCGGGCCCGGTAGAGAAAGTAAAGTACCATGGCGGCCACGGCGGCCATGAGCACGTACTGCCAAAAGCTCCGGTAGGATTCTCCCTGCAGAAAGCCCGTCAGCTGCCGCCAAAGCCAGTCGAGCCAGCGCAGCAGCGGGTTGTCGGGCGGGGGTACTTCGCGGTCGTACTGGTAGTGGCGGTCGTTCCGGAACCCCTCCAGCTGCCCCGCCGCCGGGTAGCGCGGGGTGATGGCGCTGCGATCCAGCCGCAACGGAGCCGCGCTATCAGCCTGGCCCCGAGCCGCGGGCGCAAAGCCCAGCCCCAGCAGAAGTACCCAAAAAAGAAGGCGGATTGGCATAGCGAGGTACTTTAGTCTGCATAGCGATACCTGATTCTTTGGCGGTACGCGCTGAGGGTTTGGGTGAAACGGGTGAAAAACGTTTTTTAGTTATGGAAATTCGATACGGTACTTTACCCGAACATGAGAGCCCCAATCGTCGTTTCCTCGCTGCACGGAATAGTAGCCTTCCTTTTTCGCTTTATCAAAGTGATTATTTATCCTGGCTCCTGCCACCAGGTTCCTCGCAATTTGCCGGTCGGCTTTGTCGGAGTTATGGTCGTAAAAATGGATAAAGGGATAGAATGTGTGGGGTAAGTAAACCGATCCGCCCAGCGGGATGCGGTCTACGGCCCAGGTCAATGGCAGGTCGGCCCGGCTGACGCCGTTACGCACCTCACTCGTATACCAGGCTTGCGTTTTAAGATTATCTTCTGGATGGTAACCCGCTATTTCTAAGTATACATTAGGAGCACCTTCCGAAGGCGCGGCCAGGTCGCCCCCCTCCAAAGCGTAGTTTTCGAAATAGCTCAGTAACTGCACTTCATACACAAAGTACGCCCCTATTTTCAGGAGTTTTTCTACGGTACTTTCCTTGCCCGCTTGGTAGGTTGTCAGCTTGATCGTGTACACGCCCGGCTTATCGTACCTGATTTCATTAGGAATCCGTTCCGTGGAGGTAACGCCATTGCCAAAATCCCACCGGTAGCGGTCGGCCTCACTAACCTCTTTGATTTGAATGTATTCATGAATGGCATAGTACTCATCGGCCAGGCTAAATTCGGGCGTTGGGATTGGGAGGGGTGTTTCTTTTTCTTTGCAGGAGGCAAGCGCAATCAGGAAAGCAAACAGCAAAACAACATTTCTCTTCATTTCTAACGTCACTTTAATTAGTAATTCATTCGAAAGATAGTCATCAGGTACCTAGCAGCAATATAGGGCAAAAGCCCTGATCTACAAAGTACCCCGCAGGCCCCTCTTTTTACGGAGGAAATCCTTTTCTGTTAAAAATCCTCCTCCGTGTCGGGCCGGGGCGTATCCGGGCTGCCAATGTTCTCGATGGCCGTGCGCAGGCCGGTACCATCCACGCGCTCCACCAGGTTGTAGTACTGAAAGCCCATCGCCACCGCGATCAGGCTCCGCACCAGCGTACTGCCTACGATGGAGATCACGCTCCCGAGCATCACCAGGATGCCGTGGTCGTTCCAGCTGTCCTTGTCACCAAGCAGGCTGATCGTGCCCAGGATGGTTAGTATGAAGGAAGGAATTTGAAATACAATGGAAATAACCCCCGCAATGAGGCCCATCACCACCAGCAAGCCGAAGGTAGACCACCATTTGCCCTCGACCAGCCGGTAGCTGCGCCCCAGGGCGCTGTCGGCGCTATCGCCCTCCCGGATCACGACCATGAGCACAAACTGCAAACAGATGGCCGCGTAAATGCCCGGCAGCACCAGTATGATCATCCCCGCCAGGGTAATCACAAACGCCAGCAGGGCCGCGCCGATCCCCGTACCGAGGCGCTCGGTGATTTTGCTCCATACCCGCCCCGGCGTAATGGGTTCCGAAACCGTAAAGGTACTTTCCTCTTCGTACAAGGCCATGAACGAGTACACGGTCGCTGCTACCAGGTAGGCCGCCACCAGGCTGAAAACAAGGCTCACCAAAAACGAGTACGAAAGGTACTGCGCCAGGATAAAGGACCCGATCTGGTCGGGATTGGACCGTAGCCCCAGCATGTTGGAAGCCAACACGCCTTGCGCTATGCCCGCCAGCAGGGCCGGTGGCCCCGCAATGTAGATCAGCGCCAGCACCAGGGACCGGAAGTTTTGGCTTACAAATTCAAACGTAGCGTTGATCTTTTGACCGAAGTCACGCTCCCGGAGCAGTTCAATGGGTGGTTGTTGCATCATGAATGAAAAGTACCTGCCGGTACGGGATTACATGTTAAAAATGGAAGGACCCTTGAAAATAAGCAAAAGATAAGTACCCCTACCGCGCACCGGGCTAAACTTTTCTTCAAAAGGTACCTTGGGCGTGCCGTTCTACGGCTACTTTTCCACGATTGGGCAACGCATGGTCCAAAGTACCCCGGGCTAGCCGCCGGGGGTATACGACAAAGTACCACCCAATAAAAACCGCCGAAAGGCCAATGATGCTGACGCTCACCCATCCGGGTAGCGTCAGGCGCGTCACGAAACTTTCCAGAAAACCCGCCAGCACAAAAACCGGCACCAGCCCCACCACGATTTTCAGGCCCGCCTGGGTACCCCGCCGAAACGAATGCAGCCGCGTGTAGGTACCCGGAAACAGCAGGCTGTTGCCCACCACCAACCCGGCACAACCCGCAATGACAATGGCCGAGATCTCCAGCGTGCCGTGAATCCAGATCTTGAGAATGGAAGCCGCCAGCAAGCCCCGCTCGTGAAAAAAGTACTGGAACGCCCCGAGCATGATGCCATTTTGCATCAGAACCATCATCGTACCGGCCGAAAGAAAGATCCCCAGCACAAAGGCCAGAAACGCCACCCGGATGTTATTAAAGGTAATGGCCAGAAACATATCCGCCGAAGAGGACGACTTATACACCGCCAGCGGATCGCCCTGCTCGATGTTCCGCAGGGTCTGGTTTACGTAGCCATCGCCCAGGATGAGCCGCACGAAGGTGTCGTCGTGGGCGGCCGATACCCAACCGATGAAAAAAGCGGCCGTAAAAAAAAGCAGCGCGTAGAGCAACCGCCACCGCTCGGCGTACATCAGCAGGGGTAGTTCGTAGCGCCAGAAGGTCTTGATGCGGCTGCGGTCTTCGCGCTGGTTGCGGTAGAGCTGCCGGTGGAGCTGCGCCGTGAGGCCGTTGAGGTAGTGGGTTATGCGGGAGCCAGGGTAAAACGTACGGGCGTAGGAGAGGTCGTCGGTGAGGGCAATGAAGCGCTCCGTGAGCTCATCGGGGTCCTGGGTAGGGGTACTTTCGTAGGTTTCCCAGCGCGGGGTATTTTGTTTTACAAAAACGGCCTCTTTCATGGATATACTGGGAGCTTATGCAATAAAAGGGAGCATTTGAAGAAATTGTCCCATCGTTAAGACAGTGGTTTCCTGATACAGGGCTTTCTCATAAAACTAATTCTTGGGTCATAAACTGAATCAAGGTTTGGAACTTATCAGCAAATGAGTCTATCTGGGCTGCCATGT
>NZ_JACHGF010000012.1 GCF_014202275.1 Rhabdobacter roseus
AAGAACATGGCAGCCCAGATAGACTCATTTGCTGATAAGTTCCAAACCTTGATTCAGTTTATGACCCAAGAATTAGTTTTATGAGAAAGCCCTGTTCATGTCAGTAAATAAAGTACCACCGCTTTGAAGAAGCAAGGTACTTTCATAATGGATTTCCTTGCCCTCGTTAGCGCGGCTTTTTACTTTATTCTATTATACTTTTTTAGCAAATCAATGACTAAGCCATGAGGAAGCGCATACGCCTTGTTGCCGTTGATGCCCTCCGTCGTCTCCGCGGCAACCATCGCATTTATAATGGCTTCCTCAGTGGCTTGAACCGTTGCCTCAAACAAGGGATTTATGAAATCATTTGGTAACTCATCAACTTTGGTGAAGTTCTCCCTTTGAAAGGCCGAAGGGTTGGCCGTAGAAAAGGCAATGAATATGTCGCCGGAACCGTTCTCGCCACGTCCGCCCACGATGCCTACGCCAATGGGTACCCTGGCCGCAATTCTTTTTAATTGGTGCGGCAACAACGGAGCATCTGTCGCAACTACCACGATGATGGAGCCGTCCCCTTCTTGTCGGTACGAGGGGGGCGCTTTAAATTCATAGTTGAGCGTGTCTCTTAATTCTTGTCCTATGGGCACGCCCGCAATGGTAAAATTGCGTTTACTTCCAAAATTCGATTGGACCAATACCCCCACCGTATAGGTTGAGTCTTTGATCTTTACCACTCTTGATGAAGTTCCGGTGCCGCCCTTAAAGCCCAAACACATCATTCCGGTACCTCCACCCACATTGCCTTCTTGTACAGAACCGGATTTGGCATTGTCCAATGCTTCATACGCATGGCTTTCCTTTACGTGAAAACCATAAATATCGTTTAGGAAACCATCGTAGGTTTCAGCAACAACCGGATACGTATACCAAAAGTCTTCTTTATACCAACCCGTTTTTACAAACCACTTCAACACGGCGTCTCGCACGGTACCTACGCTATTGGTATTTGTGATCATGATGGGCGTTTCCAAAAAACCTGATTCGGTTATCCAGGTCGTTCCGGTCATTTCACCATTGCCGTTGAGCGAATACCAGTTCGCAAAAACTGGATTGTTGTTTCTGCCCCTGGGTAAAATGGCCGTGACGCCCGTTCTAACCGGACCTTTTCCCCTTACGTTTTTTCCTTGTCCCGAAACGAGGGTACTGTATCCCACTTCCACCCCTTTTACATCCGTTATTGCGTTGAACTTGCCGGTGATGCCGTGAAAAGGAATTCCAATATCCCGGGCTCTTGGCTTCTGTCCAAAGAGGGGTGCCTGAACAAGTAGGAGTGAGCAAGCCAGTAGTAAATAGTTCATAAGAATCAGTTTGTGAGGGATAATCTAACGGGTAAAGCAATACTGATAGCTGGATTTTTTAAGTATCGTTAGGGAGGGTCTCTCCAACCATTCACTCAGCGCATGGGATTGGTTAGTTTTCTCGTTTTAGGGCTTAAATTGCTATTTGATTCCTGTTTTCTTCTATCCATTTTTTAAAAGATTTTAGGGGAAGGCCATAGCTGCTCGTTTCTTTAAGGTCAAAACCCCATCCTGGCACATCGTTCATCCATTGGTGAGATTCAACTGTTCCCTGAAAAAGCCCACGCCTTATGCCGTCAACAGCATTAACTTTTTCGTAAATTACTGTTTTGTACACTGTCTTACTTAGTATGGCAGCAATCTCTCTCATAGAAAGTTCATCTGCGGCTATGTTAATATCTTTTTTGTGAAATTTTTCTGGATTTTCAAAACCAATTCTTGCAAAAAGAGCAGTATCTTGTCCGCAATTTAGTTTTATGGGGGTTTCAGGGTTCAACACGCCAAATAATTTTCCAAATTTTAATTCAGGTGCCATATAGGTAGACAATGGCTCGGTAAAATTCTCCATAAAAAAACTTGGATGTAAAATTGTCCAATTTGAAAACCCTCCTTGACGAATATACTCTTCTGCTTGATACTTATTTTCCCACATTTGGGAAAGTATTTGGGATTTGTTCCATCGAGGAAAAATATTTGTCCCTACTACGGATGTGTGTATTATTTGCTGGACTCCTGCGTTCAATGCTGACTCAACCATATTTTTTGTATTACGAGGCTCTACAGAGGGGTCCTTGGGATCTGAATATTGTGCGGAAAATATAGCTTCAACATCTTTCATTACCGGAATAAGGGAGTCTGGGTCGCCTAAATCACCTTGTACTATTTCAGCGCCCAATTGTTCAATTTGTTTAGCAGCTAATGAGTTAGGATTTCTCGTCAATACACGAACAAGATGTCCAAATTGTAAAAGCTCTCTGGCTACATTTCCACCTTGTGTTCCTGTTCCTCCTACGATTAGGATTGATGGAGATTTTTTGTTATTCATAAATTATTTTTTTGTTTCAGGCTTGATTTTACCTTTATGTAAAGCCAATAAGTACTTGTTTGAGGAGGTAAATTTAGAAACTTATTATTTATTTTTGATACCAAGTATAAAAAAGTAACAGTAACTTTTAAGTAACAAAGTAACTTACGACAGGAAACATTTTAAAGTCTACAGCGTGAAAAAAGAATAGTACAGTAGTCTACGATTCAATGGGTGTACTCCAAGATATTTCCAATAAAATGCAAGCAAAGAATTAAAAGACTTAGAAATGAATAAAACTTGTTGGTAGTACAAGGAAAAATCCCCCCAGGCAACGATTCATGGGGGTCGGTGACGTTGATCTTCACTAGGCTTTGATGACAAATGCTTTTAACCCGGCCATTTTGCCGTCGCGGAAGCGCCATACGTCGCAGTAGGTGTAGCGGACTGTTTTGCCGGTTTCATCCTTGAGGTTGATGGTGCCCAGGGCCGTTACAAAATCTCCTTCGGCTATCAACTGCTCCACCCTAAATTGGGGCGGCTCTGCGTAGGCCGTGGCCATCCACTGCCGAACGGCTTCCTTCCCTTGCAGGGTAACATCACCCACAAATACCCACTCGGTATCTTCCGTGCAATACGCCAGAAAACCCTCGTAGTCTCCTTCCTTAATGGCCGCATTGGCTTTTTCTAAAATGGCTTTGTTGTGTTGGGGCATGGTGCTGGTGGTTTATGTGGTTGTGGGAATTTTTGGGCTTGTCAAAAAATGGACTAAAAGTGTTTATGAAGTTGTGGTATTTGAAAAACGTTACTTTCAGTCAAAAAAAGTAAAATAGTGATTTGAAATCAAATGCCTAACGTCCTAATACAGTTTATAAAAATATTGTTAACCGTCCCCTTTCCCTCCTCTCAATCAAACGAGTTGTAATTTGAAGTGAGTTCACTATTTTAAGCTATCATTATTTGTAATTTTTTGAATTATAGTATCGGGTCTACTGTTGATTGTTTTATTGCCCAGAGAAAGTGTTCTAAAGGTATTTAAACTATCTTTTAGTAGCTTGTTTTCTTGCCGCAGCTCTATATTTTGTTTATCAGAGTATAAGTTGCCAAAAAAGAGACCTATGCTAAGAAGCCCTGTCCCGATCAGAGGGATTAGTGTCCAAAGAGCTGTCTCGCTTAGTTGGTTAAGAAAGTTTTGTTTAGGTTGTTTAAATAGTCCTTTTTGTTCTAATGTCTCAATACAGTTGTCAAGAAAACGTTTTGCTACAATAGGCTTTTCAGCTAACCACCGTCGTACATCTTCTGGGCGGTCCCAGCTTGATGCTTTAACATTAAAACTAAATTGGGAAATAAATGAAAATTCGGGTGAGTCTTCCCCAAAAAAATCTTTGATATAAGAAGCAGTTTGAAATACCCAATTCAGATTTTCATTGCCGAAGTCGTCTAGCTTGTCCTTCTGGGTTTTTAAAATACCTATTGCTTTTTTAACAGTCATTGTTGCTTTTTTCTGAAACGGGTTGCCAATAAAAGTGACGCCTAAATATACAAAAAAGAATGTAGTACTTTTTGTATTAATTTTACACTTATTTAATATAAAAATGACTTTTATGGGCGATAGTTCTTAGGGCACAGCCCCATAAATGGTAAAGCAACTCCGCTTAAAGACATCCTGGTTCCAGACTTCACCGAGAACAGGGTTCTTTAAATTAAAAACTCATAATATCTGGCCAAGTACCCTCCCTAGTACCTTTCCCCCGCGCCGCCGCCGCCAAAATCCCCGCCGCCCAGCTGGAAGTCGGGGGTGTCGGGGGTGAGGCTTTGGGTGGTGTGCGAAAGTACCACCGCTTCGATCAGTGGGGGTACTTCGGAGGGTACCTCGGGGACGTAGCTAAAGCCCAGCCGAGGCGTTTGGAGCAGCCGGATGAGGGTATACGCCAGCGCCGTGATGAAAGTACCTCCCAGCACCAGCAGCCACGCGGCAGGTACCCAGGGATAGTAGTACTGCACGGTAGCCACCGAGGCGGTCAGGCCCAGCAGCGCCAGCAGGAGCAGGCTGCGGTCGCGCTGGCGAATGCCCCGGTACAGGTACCCCAGCGGAATCAGGAAGGTGAGCAGCCAGAAGAAACCCGCAAAAGCAATCTCGGGCGAAACCGCTTCGTAACGGCCGTTGAGGGCGGCGTTGGCCTCGCGCACCACGCCGTAGTTGCCGCAGAGGTACACCACCACCAGGGTGGCCAGGCCTACCCATTCGAGGGCGGTTTGCCAGTAGTAGGCGCCGGGCCGGGTGAGCTGCCGCCGGGTCCAGGCGTAGACAAGTACCCCCAGCAGCAGGCCCGCGAAGGGCAAAAGTACCCGCCCGAGCGGGAACTGGAGCAGGAGCGAAAAAACGACCGTGCACAAAGTACCTAGCGCCGCCAGCGCCAGTACCGGCTCGCCCGTGCTGTAGGCGATCAGGAACAGCACCGGCAAAAACACCAGCGCGGCCACCCACACTTCCTGGAGGCGCAGGAGCTCGTATAGCTCAAAAACGGGTACACAAAGCGCGCCCGTGATGCCGTAGAGCAGGGCGTTATCGGCCCCGGCGAAGCGCAGCTTTTTGGTGCGGATGAGGCGAACCAGCAGGTACCCCGCCAGGGCGGCGTAGGCCAGGGAGCAGATCGAAAAGCCGAGCAGCTCGACGAAAAATAAACCAAAAAAGGAGCCGCCGAACAAAAACGCCAGGCTGCCGAAGAGAAACAAACCTACTTTCACGAAAAAGTGCGGCGCGTAAGGTACATCGGCGTGGTGGGCCTGGATGGCGTCGAGCTGGTCGTCGGAGAGGAGGGCTTCCTGATGCAGGCGCTGGGCTAGCTCCTGGGCGTAGCGATGGCGGAGGGGGGCGTCAGGGTATAGTTTCATGGGGAGGGGGCGTGAGGGAAAGTATTTTTTTGTAATTCAGGAAAAACCAAAGTACCCCTACGGCACTGGCTACCACGTAGAGCAGGCCAAAGAAAGCCCAGAGTTCTTCGGGCATGACCCGAAACAGCAGGTACGTGAAGCCCACGTAGCCGTAGACAACGGCCATGAGTAAAAACAAAAACGACTGGCTGCGGCGCGCGTAGAAGTAGGCCGCCGCACACCCGGCCGCCAGGCCGAGCGCGTAGAGCAAGGTACTTGCCTCCCAGGCAAATACCCCCGCCAGGGCGGCCACCAGAAACAGGTTGCCGCCCAGCAGCCAGTAGGTGTACGAAAAGTGGGGCTTGATGGCCCGCCGCTCCAGCAGGTAGCTGGCTCCTACCAGCAAGGTACCTACGCCCAGGGCGGTGAGCACCAGCCGGGGATCGGACAGGTCGTTGGTGGCCCAGACGCGCAGCGGCGTGACGGTGAGCCCGGCCCAGGAAGCCAGCGCCGTGAGGCCCATCGAGAGCACGCCGCGGTGGTCGAAGCGGTAGGCGCAAAACAAAAACAGCAGCGCGGGCAGCAGCGTAGCCAGGCCGTAGCGGGTGCCGAAGAGCTGGTAGCGCCACTGCGCGTAGCCTTCCAGCACCAGAAACAGCGTGCAGCCCAGCAGCAGCACGTAGTCGGCCAGGGGCTTGGGGCTGGCTACGTAGGCGGTGCTCAAGGGCGGGCGGTGGCGGTAGGCGTAGTAAAAGCAGCCCGCCGTGAGCAGGGCCAGGAGGATCAGTAGCGCGTCGTGCCCGATGGTGTCGATGTGCTGGTAGATGACGATGCCGAGCCCGGCCGCGAGCAGCAGTACGCCCGTACTGAGCAGGCTTCGCAGAAACAGGAACAACGAGACGGGCCGCGAGCGTTCGCGGGCTTCGAGACGTTGGCGCTGCTCGGGCCCCACGAACTGGCGTTCCTGCCATTCGTTCAGGATGTTGGTAAGTACGTTCATAAAGGAGAGTCGAATAAAAGCCTAAAAGTAGCTATTTGACGCGGGCTAAGCTATTGACTTCCAGCGCCACTTAGTAAGTGGCGGATGCCACCTAGTAGCTGTGGTTATTAGCCAGGATAAGGGGGCGGCGGGTTGGACTTTTCACGCCACCCACGCGCGATGCGCCCCAGGGACCTACTTTTTGGCTTCCAAAAAAGCCAGCAGATCCCGCAGGTCGCTGACGCTGAGTTGTTGTTCCAGGCCGTCGGGCATGAGGGACGTGGTGATGAGGCCGTAGTCCTGGATGTCTTTCTTCAAAAACGTCCGGAAGCCCGCGCCCTGCGTGTAGAGCTCAATGTCTCGGTCTCCCACGTCGATTTGTCTACCCTGGTGGGTTTCGCCGCTGTGGAGCCGCACGTACCAGCCCTGCCATTCGGGCGAAATCTCCTCCGAGGGCCTAAGGATAGCCCGGATGAGCTGGCTACGCGACTTGGACTGGCCTACGTGTGTCAGGTCTGGACCCAGGGCTCCGCCCCGGCCCTCGACAGCGTGGCAGGCCGAGCACACCGCCCGGACCGAGTAAAAAACCCGGCGGCCCCGCTGGGCATCCCCCGTCGTCGTCAGGGCTTGTTCCCAGGCAGCCAAGGTACCCGGGCGGGTACGGTCTGGCAGGGCCAGCGCCAGGGCCAGTTGCTGTTTCAGCGGCTCCTGGGTTTTGCCGTCCGCGTAGGCTTTCTGGAGGGCTTTCCGAACGGGCAAAGTACCTGCGTAGGTACGTAAGTAGCGAGCGGCTTCCAGCTGCACCTCCGGGGAGGGGTCTTGCAGGAGCGGTACTACCTCGGCGGAGAGGTCGGTGGGCTGACGGGATAGCGCCAGCAGCGCTTCGGCCCGCAGCAGTACCGGCTGGGTCGTTTGCCGGGCGAGCGGCCCGAGCAGCGCCGCCACCGCGGGCGAGGGTACCTGCGCCAGCGAGCGCACGGCCTCCAGCCGCAGCGCGGGGTCTTGTTCTTCGGTGAGCAATGCCGTGAGCAGTTCGAGCTGCGTTTCGGGTTTTTCGAGCATCCGGAGCGCCAGGGCCCGCCAGGCCGACGGACGGGCGCGATCCCGCACAAAAGACTCCAGAAAGTGCGGAGGCAGGTTTCGGGGGATCGACTTAGCGTAGGGCTGCGCGCGGCTGCGGTAGGCGGTAATGAAGGCCGGGTCGAGGTGCCGGATGGTTTCCAGGTAGGTTTCAAACAAGGCCGGGGAGGGGGTACCTCCGGCCAGGGCGCGGTCCAGCTCGGGCCGGAGCGCCGTGAGTCCCGCCCGGCCGATCCAGAGCAGTACCCGCTGCCGCACACGTGCGTCGGGGTCGGCCAGGAGCCGCGTCAAAAGGTCGTCGGCGGGCGGGGTACCCAGCCGTTGCAGGGCTAAAAGTACCCCCAGGCGTACCGCGGGCTCGGGGCTCTGCGTAGCCGTGATTAGCCGGGGACGAAACTCGGGACGAGCCAGCGCCATCACGGCCGCGTGGCGCACGAACGGATCGTCCTGGCTTAGGTACTTTGTAAGTGCTTCGAAATCGGTGGATGATTGGATTGCCTGAAGCAAAGTACCTTCGGAAGGCGGCCCGGCGGGCTCGTACGGGGAGCGAGGCTTGGCCACCGCCTCCGACGGCCGGGCTGCCAGCCGCCAGATCCGCCCCCGGCCGTGGTTGGGGTAGTCGCGCAGTACCCAGTCGGTGAAGTAGATGGTCCCGGCCGGATCGGTGGCGAAGGCTACGGGCCGGAAATCCGGTCCGCCTTGTATAAGTACCTCCGTACTGCCCGTTACGGATGCGCCCTGGGGCCGTAGGCCTACGCGCACGACCCGGCTTTCTTCCCAAATACTGGTCAGGAGCTGCCCCTGGTAGTCGGTGGGGAGGGCGGCCAGGCTGGCATCGAGCAGGCCGGAAGGCGCTTCGCCCAGCCCCACGGCGTAGGGCAACGTACCCGGTAACTCGCCGTTCCAGGCCAGGTAGGGGTGGATGCCACTGCCGCCGTACAGGGACTGGTAGCCGTAGTCGCCGCCGGGTAGGATGTGCAGCAGGCGGTTGGGGCCGCGGCTGTCGGGATCATTATCCGCCGCCAGCAGCCGTCCCTGCGCGTCAAACTTAAGATCCATCGGATTCCAGAAGCCCGTGGCGACTTCCTCAAGGTGGGAGCCGTCGGGCCGGGCCCGCACGATGTTGCCACCGTCGCCGTAGCCCCGCAGCGAGGTGCCGTCGGTACCTACCAGTTGCCAGGCCGCGCCACTGGTATTACCGCGCGAAACGTACATCCAGCCGTCGGACGAAAACGTAATACCCAGCAAAGCCGCGTGCGCGTAGACGGAGGCCGGTTCGGTGAGCTCAAGTACCCGCTTTTTTTCTTCACAAATACCGTCTCCATCCCGGTCGTAAAGTACCCATACGGCCCGCGACGTAACGAGGTAGAGGTGCCCTTCGGGCGAGAACGCCAGGTTGAGGCCTTCTTTGAACCCCTCCGCAAAAACCCAACTGGAGTCCGGTTGGCCGTCGTGATTGCGGTCCGTAAGTACCTTGATCCTGTCGTCTTTCGGGCCTGGGTAGTGGGCGGGGGGCAGGTGCGTATGCGACTCCAGCACGAAGATCCGGCTCTGGCGGTCGATGGCAATTCCGATGGGCGTCACGATGTCCGGCTCCTCGGCAAAGAGCGTGAGCTCGAGCCGGGGGTCCAGCAGGTGGGGGAGTTCCGGTGCGGGGGGCGTTTTTTCTCCCAAACGAAACGAAAGAAGCCAGGCGGCAACCAGCACAGTAGCCGTAAGCAAGTACCTGGGCGGGGGTAGTTGGGGATGAAGCATCGAAAGTACCTAGCGTTCGTATTTTTGAAAAAGGTGATAGGCCCGACGCAAGTCGTCCTCCAGGGTAGTTTGATCCAGGGGTGGGGCCATCTCCACCAGCAGGTACCCCTGGTAGCCGTGGGCGAGCATCCGCTCCACCACGCCCGCGTTGTCGGTGACGCCCTCCCCAAACCGCACCACCTTGTGAATACCCTTTCGCTCGGTATCTTTGAGGTCGATGTGCAAAATGCGGGAATGAAAACGCTCCACGACTTCGTACAAGTCCACGTTGGCCCCGTCGAAGTGAGCGTTGTCCATGCACATACCCACGTTGGGTGAGGCAATGGCACTGAATACCCGGTCGTAGTCGGCGATGGTTTCCAGGTTGTTATTGGCGTGATTTTCCACCAAAATAAGCATGTCCATTTCCTCGGCGGCGGGCGCGAGCTCCTTAAGTACCTGGATCACGGCGTCTAGCCCGCCCTCCTGGCCGCGCCCGGCCCCGGTGAATTTCACCCGCCTACAGCCCAATTGCCGAGCGGCTTCCATGTTCCAGAGCTTATGGGTCACGTCCTTGATGACGTTGCCCGACGCCCCAAACGAACTGCCCTGCACGCAGATGGGCGTCAGGCCGTGCTTTTTACAGCGGACTTTGATGCTCCGAATGCCCGTGGGGGTGAGGTTACGGGCGTACCAGCAATTGAACTCCACGTTTTTGAAAGGTAGTTTGGGGATGATTTCAAACGCCCGCTCAAAGTTCAGATCGCCGAAGCCGTCGCAGGTGATGGTAGCAATGGCCAGCTCTACCTTCTTTTTTTTCGCCTTGGGGGTACTTGCTACCAGCTCGGGGCTTAGGAGCGAAGTACCAGCCAGGCCCAGGCTGGCGGTTTTGATAAAATCCCGACGGGACGATTCCTGCTGCATAGTGTTGAGTTTGTGTTTTTATCCAATGGTAAAGAGCTTATAAACCACCTCCCCGCCAACGACCCTAGGGTAAAGGTACCTGGGCGGTGGTGCGGAGGTAGGCCACCAGGTTTTTGATTTCGGTGTCGGTGAGGGGCTCCAGCAGGCCGGTGGGCATCATGGAGGTGGGCGTTACCTCGCGCGTTTGTACCTCCGACTTATTGATCACCACGGCGTCCTGGCCCACGATGCGTAGCGTCAGCTGCCGCTCGGTTTCCTTGGCCACGTTACCCACGTAGGTACGTCCGTCGCGGGTCGTGACCACCACCATTTTGTAGTCGTCCTGGATTTCGCCGCTGGGGTCCAGGATGTTGCTGAGCAGGTAGTCGAGGTTGGCGCGGTTGGAGCCGGTAATGTCGGGCCCCAGAGTACCTCCTTCGCCGTACATGCGGTGGCAGGGGCCGCAGGTTTGCTGGAAAAGTACCCTTCCCTGACGCGGATTGGCCTGGGCCAGGGCGGGCTCGGTGAGGAGCTTGCGGTAACGGCTGTAGGCTTTTTCGTCCAACGCCACGTGGTCAATCGGCCCCCACACTTCCACGAAACCACTCCCGACCACCCGGCGGAGCTGCCGCGCCAGGTAAACGGGGACGTCGCGCTTGGGTACCTCGTTTTTGGCAATGGCCTGCGTGAGCAGCCAGCCGTAGCGGGGGCGCGAGGCCAGCGCCTGCACGGCTTCCGCTTTTTCGGCCGGGCTGAACGTGGGGTAGTTGGCCAGAAGTAGTTTGCCCAGCGGCTCGTGGTCGTAGCCCGCCACCGCCCGAATGGCGTCCAGCCGTAGCCCGGCGTCCTGCAGCAGGGTAGGTAGTTCTTTGAGGAGTTCCGGCCGCTGCTGCGCCGTCAGGGCTTGCAAAGCTTTACGCCGCTGCTCCAGGGGTACTTTGGGGTCTTTCAATGTCGTCAGGTACTGGCCCGCCGCCTCGGTGTCGCCAAAGTGCTGCGCCAGCTCCAGGGCCAGCTGGGCGGTGGGGGCGTCGGACTGCCGCAGGCTGGCGTACACGGTTTTCCAGTTGGCGGGGGCCTTCAGGTCGGAGCGGCCTTCGAGGCCGTCGCGCATCCCGGCCAGCAGGCTGGGCAGGGCTTTGGGTTTTTGGCCCAGGGCCGCTACCAGGGTTTCGGTGGCGTTGGCGTCGACCGCCCGGCGGGCCACCAACTGGGCCAGTAGGGGTATTTCGCTCCGGGAGGCCAGTTGCAGGGCGCGGGCTGGATTTTCGGCGACCAGCGGCTCCAGGCCGTACCAGATCATCTTGGGTAGGTTGTGGTCCTGGGCGTCTTCGCCGTGGGCCATCAGGGCGCTAGCCAGCTCCCAGCGCGCGGCGACGGGGAGTCGCTGCAGGGCCGAGGCCAGGTACAGCCGCACCACGGGCGAGGGGTCGGTATGGGCCAGTTGGGTCATTTTAGCCAGTACCTGCGCCGAAGGTACCTGGCTTTCCCCCAAAAACTGCACGGCCCAGGCCCGGACGTGGGCGTCGCGGTCGGTGAGGGCTTCCAGGAGTTGCTGGTTGCTGAGGCCGTTGGTCACGTGCAGGGCCCAGAACGCCCGCAGTCGCCAGTCGGGGTTGGCGTGGGTGCGGTACAGGGTACGAAGGGCGGCGTGGGTACCGGCGCGTAGTTTGCCCTGCGCGGCGCGGTGCTGCAGGATAAGCCGCGCCCGGCGGGCGTGCCACTCGCTGGGGCTGGTTTGGAGCTCGACGAGCTGGGCGTCGGGTAGTTTGCTCAGGTCAGCGTAGCGATTTTTCCAGTTTTGGGCCAATGACTTTTCGGGCATGATTCTATAAATACGTCCCGTTTCCTGCTGAAGTACCTCCGAGCCGCAGATGTCGGCATCGTGCCAGTCGAGTACGTACAAGCCCCCTTCTGGCCCGATCTCCAGGCTGAAACCTACCCACTGGGCGTTGTTGGCCAGCAGGAAGTCTTGCCCGTGCTGGGCCGTAAAGCCCGAGCCCTGGGGTGTCAGCACGTCCGATAGCACGGCGTGCTCGTGGATGTTGGCCATAAAGATCCGTCCGCGCTGCTCGGCCGGGAAAGCATCCGACTGGTAGATGCGCGCCCCGCCGTGGGCTGAGCGGTGGCTGTGGTCGGCGATGGTCTTGATGTCCTGGTACACGTAGGGATTAAAATGCTGCCCGCCCTGGCGGTGGTAGATACCGCCCGGTACCACGTGCCAGAGGTGCGGAATGACGCAAGCCGAAATAAAGAGCTGCCCCTTGGCGTCGTAGTCAATACCCCACGGATTGCTGAAACCGTGCGCTACAACCTCGAAAATGTCTTTGGTAGGATGGTACCGCCACACGCCGCCGTTGATGTCGACGCCCTCTCCTTGCAGGATGTCCTCGGGGAAAGCGTCTTTGTGCCGGTAGAGCCGCCCCTTGCCCGTGGGTTTGCGTACTTTGGAGGGCGTGGCGAAGCCCTGGCAGCCGTAGAGCCAGCCGTCAGGACCCCAGTGGAAGCTGTTGAGGGTTTCGTGGCGGTCGCGGATGCCCCAGCCCGTGAGGCGTACTTCAATGTTATCTACATCGGCTTTGTCGTCGTGGTTGCGGTCGGGCACGAAGAGCAGGTTGGGCGGAGCACCCACAAATACCCCGTCGAAGCCCACGGCCAGCGCCGCCGGAAAGGCGATGCCTTCCAGGAATACCTTGCGGCTGTCGGCCACGCCGTCGCCGTTGGTATCTTCCAGGATCAGGATACGGCTGTCGCCCGCGTTGGAGAAACCCTTCCCGCGCGCCTCGTAGTCGCGGTTTTCGGCCACCCAGAGGCGGCCGCGGTCGTCCCAGCAAAAGGCCATCGGCTGGGTGATCATCGGCTCGGCGGCCCAGGCGTTGACGGTATAGCCCGGCTGGGCGGTCATGGCGGCTACGGCTTCCTGCGGCGTGAGGAACTTGGCCTCGCGGCCTTCCTTCTGGGCCAGCTGCCAGAGCGCCACCGTGGAGTACATGGAGTTGTTGCCCGCATACTCTCCCCAGGCTTTGGTCAGCGCCACGTCGTTGAGCTCGCCGGTGTAGGCCACCACCTGGTGCCGAATGGTTTCGGTTTCGCCTTTTTTGATGTGCCAGTCGCCCGAGCGGGCGCGGGCGGGGCCTACGCCCAGCTGGTTATCCACCCGCCAGGTTTGGGGGTACCCTTTGTTTTCGGGGTGGTCGAAAATGGCCACGTGGGCCAGGTCGTCGCGGCCCGCTACCTGCATGGCTACGTCTACCCACATAGCGCGCTGGCCTTCGGCCTTTTCGTTGCGTTGTCGGGCGGCGTTGATCACCTCTCCCCGGATCCCCTCTTTCCACGGCATCCGCAGGAACAACCCGCCGTAATCGTACTTACCTATAGTGATATCCGTTAGCGCCTCGCCGTTCCATTCCAGGTCGAGCAGGAAGCGCCCGTCTTTTTCGCGCAGCGCCCAGTCCTGCGTTTCGCGCAGCACGGGCTGGCCTTTATCGTCCAGCAGGTCGTACACGGTTTGCCACTTCACCACGCTGCCCGAGTCTTCCACTACCGTAGCTGACACGCGCCGCCAGTAGTCGCCCTGCGGATTGTGAAAATAATCGCGACCGTTGACGCGCGTGTAGCCCCAGTAGAGGCCCGTCTGGTGCTTGTGGTGGCCGGGGCTGTACTCCGTAAGTACCCCTTTGCCGTCGGGGGCGGCGATGGGGTGCAGGTAGGGGCGGAAGTCCGGGCGGGCGTGTTGGGTCACGATGGGTTCGGTTTGGCCGGCGCGGTAGATGGCGATGGTACCCGCGGCCGCGTCCTGCCGGACGCGCAGGGTACTTTCTTCGGGAAGTACGAACGAAGAAGCGGTTTTCCGGCTTTCGGGCGAAAGCTGGGTGATCAGGAGCGTCAGGAGCCAAAGGAGCGGTCGGGACATAGGTACGGGCTGAGGGTGAATGTACTATAAAGTACCCCACGTACCTTTTTTAACCATTTGGTACTGATCAACTAGTTCCTGGTAAGAAAGAAAGTACCTTCTAGCCCGCGTTCGCTTGTTTTTTGAAGTACCGGATCATGCTGCCGTAGTCCATGTGCATGGCCAGGCCCTGGATACACTGGGCGATTCGCTTGGCCTTGGTCGCGGGTGTTTTGGCGCTTTCCACCCATTTGGAGAAATAATTTTGGTGGCCTTTGGTGAGCTGATTGAAAAATTCCAGCGCCCGCGGCTCGTCCTGGAGGCATTCGAGGAGGTCGTCGGAGAGGGCCACGGGCGAATGATCCACTTCCAGCGCTACTGCCACGATGGCGCCTTCCTGTTTGCGGAGCGCCCGGCGCATGGTACCGTTGACGGGCAGGATAAAACCGCCGTCGCCCATCGGGAGCAGCGCGACCTGCGCCAGGGGGTACTTGTCCAAGGTACCTTTGACCCGGTAGATGATCCGGACGCCGGGGTTGAGTTCTTCGGCCAGGTGCGGTGGGATTTCCAGGTACGTCCAGCCGGTTTTTTCGCCCTTTTGTTCAAATTTCCGAAGGGTAGTGGTAAAGTGGATCATGGTGTTATTGGCTTAACCTCATCCCCAACCCTTCTCCTTCATAGGAGAAGGGGGTTATTGTAATTGGTAAGGGAGGGCTTTTTTGAAAAAATGGGTTGTTACATTTTAATAGTTTAACTTGAGCTATAGGCTTCATGGCCGCGTAGCGGTCGAATGTGTGTAGCAAAATGAGCTCATTGACAGATCCCGCGTATTATCAATCATCTAATCCCATCACTCACGTTGAGTTTATCTTTTCAAAGCTAGGTCAAAAGTACCTGACTGCTGCCATAAATAAGCCATTTTTGCGGTAATCATATTTTCCACAACGCAGAGAAGAAGTACCCCCTCCGCCCCATGCCCCATGCCCTCTGCCCCACGCCCCGTACCCCACGCCCCATGCCCTCTGCCCCACTACCGGTCGATGATCAGGCCGTCGTAGTCGGTGAGGGTACTTAGCTCCAGCTCCAGGTACCCGTCGGCCCAGCGGTGGGGGAGGGGGCGCTCCTGCTGCATGGAAAACACCCGGCTGGGCCGAAAAGCGCAGGCCAGCCGAAACGTCAGATCCCGTACGGGCAGGGGTGCAAAGTAGGTATTGCCACTGAAACCCGTCAGGTTGATCAGGTGCAGGATCAGGCCGTCGTCGGCGTGGCGGGTACTTGCCGTAGCAGCCAGGTTGTTGCCGTACTTCTGCAAAATCACCTCCACGCGCTCGGGGGCGTTGGTGGTGACGAGTTGGCGGGCTTCGGGGTAGAGGTAGTCGATGACATCCAGCAGGATATTCTTGTGCTGCTCGTAGCCGTGCAGGTAGTACAGCCGCCCCAGGTTGATGGGCAGGATCGCGGCCCTGGCCGAGCCGTGCTGCCTGATGCCCAGCGCGTGGTAGCCGGTGGGCTCGTGGCCGCCGATGATCTCGGGCGGTCCGGGGCGGCCTTTGCTCAGGATGGGTAGTTGCCGGGCGTCGGCTTCCGTCAGGTCGTAGAGGCTGAGGTTGAACTTCCAGAAAAGCATTTTTTGTTGCGCAAAGCGCTTGAAAATACGCTTGTCTTCGGGAACCAGGTAGTTGCCGCTGCCGTCGTGGTCGAGCTGCACGATCCGTGCCCCGAAGAGCTCCCGCAGTACGTCGGGCTGGTCGAAGAGCGTGCGGTTGGTGGCAATCAGCGACGTACCCTGCCGCACGGCCTCGCGAAGTACCTGTACGGCCTCGGGCCGCAGGTAGGTGATGTCGGGCAGGAGCAGCAGCTGGTACTGCTTCACTTTTTCGGCCAGGTGGGGTAGTTGCGCGTCTTCCAGGATGTCAAACGGAATATGCGCTTCTTTGAGCATGAGTTGCAGGCCGCGGTACTCCTGCATGGGCAGGCCGCTGGGCCACGAGCCCGGCGCTACCAGGGCGATCTTAGCTACCGAAGCGTAACGCCCGTAGTAGGGCTCGTACTTACGGTGGTGGGCGTAAATTTTCTTAACGACCTCAAAATTGCGCTCGTCTTCGTAGCCACGCAGGTCGCCCATGAGGCTGATGTCCAGCCCGGAGCCGTTGGCGATGTTTTCGTAGAGCCGGATGGCTACCTCCTCGGGCTCCACGGCGTTGTAGCGCGACTGAAACGAAATCTGCTGAATGCTGCTGTTGCTGATGACGTGGTTCGGGAAGGAATTCCCCGCGTTGCTCACGTTGTCGGAGGCGGAGTAGGGCCAGTAGGGCAGGCTGTTGGTTTGGGACTCGTGCCGGATGATGTCCACGTGGCGGTCCAGGTAGGTACAGATGGCCACCTGCGGGTTCTTGGCTTTGACCAGCTTGTGCAGCCGCTCCGACCAATCTTCGACCGTGAATTTCTTGAAATCGAGGTACTTCTGAAACACCGGGTCCGCCTTGTTTTCTTCCGTGGGCAGGGCCAGCCCGCCGCTGTAGTCGGCAAAGCGTTTTTGGTCGTAGGCGTTCTGGTCGATGCCGTGGTACTGGTCCTCGTAGGGGTTGCGTACCTGGTAACCAGGCATGTTCAGGAAAATGCCGTCGATGGGGTACTTGTCCAGTACCTCCCCGATGATCCGGAAGGCGCGGTCCTGCACGTAGGGCGCGTTGATAGACACCACGTACATGTCGGTATTGATGATGCGCTCGCCTTTCGGGGAAATATAGCACCAGTCGGGATGCGCTTTAAAGATGGATTCATGGACCCGACTGAAGTCAAAGCGCACCATCACCCGGATGTTGGCCGCGTGGCACTTCCGGATCACCTCGCCGAGCATGTTATTGGGCTTCAGGTACGGATTGCGGTAGTGAAAGTCCAGCTCGGTGGGGTAGAAGGCCATGATGCCGCCCGCGTTGATGAGCAGGACGTTGGCCGAGCAGGCTTGCAGGTCTTGGAGCAGGGAGTCGGGGTTGAGCGTGGCGGCTTCGTAGGCCGGCAGGTTGGTCTGGATCAGCCGCAGGTTGTTTTGCTTCCACCAGGGGGTACCTGGGTTGGAAGGGGTACTTTTCTTCTGGGCCAACATCGGCAGCGGCAGCAGGAGCGCCAGCAGCAGCAAAACGGGGCGTTTTCTCATCGTAGAGGTACTTGGGTACTTCTACCAAAAAGTAGCTTTGGCCATTTACTACTGATCTTACTTCAAAAGGTAAGCTACGCAGGTACCTGGGCCGGGGAATTATTAACCAATAAAAAAAGGCCGACGGGGAAGTCGGCCTCTTGGGCAAAAATCAGGTTTTTATAACATCGGCGTATCCGGCTCCTGGCCCGGCACGGGGTCGGGGTCCAGCTCGGGAATACCCGGCTCGATGGGTGGATTCTCCGGCTGCGGCTCAAAGGGCGGAATCTCGGGCTCGGGAATTACGGCTGGCGTTTCGTCCGGTGCGTCAGGGATAGGTACCCCCGTTTCGCCGGGCAGGACTGGATTTTCTTCGGGAATGCTGGGATTGTCAGGTCCCGGATATGGGTTCTGGCTCATGATCGTACGGTTTAGCGGTTTCTGGGAAAATGCAGGGCGTGGGTGTGGATTGTTCATGCAGTTGATTGTTTAAAATATCGTGCCTTGATTCGAAGAAGGACGAAAAGCTAGCGTTGGCTGGTCGTAGCCACCATCAGGAAGTACCCAAAAGCGCGGGTTGAAAGTACCCATCTGCCTGAAGTCAGTAGAGAAAGAGGATCCCCAGGCTTTTACAAGAAAATAAGCCTCGCTTTGGCGTAGTTTAGGAGGGGATTTCAATTTCACCAAAAATAATAAGCAGCATGGATCAGCGCATCATCAACCTATTTGACGAGTACACCCACAAACCCTTGAGCCGGGAGACCTTCCTTAAGCGCCTGGCCCAGCTCACGGGTAGCACCACGGCGGCCCTGGCCGTGCTGCCCCTCCTGGAAGTAAACTACGCCCAGGCCGCCACGGTAGCCGAAAACGACGAAGACATTCTGACCGAAGACATCACCTACCCCGGCGACGGCACCACCATGCAAGGGTACCTGGCGCGCCCCAAAGCGGGAGGAAAGCGCGGAGCTGTGATCGTGATTCACGAAAACCGGGGCCTCAACCCCCACACCATGGACGTGGCCCGCCGCGTAGCCAAGGCCGGGTACCTGGCGCTGGCCCCTAACGCGCTCTCGCCCTTCGGAGGTACCCCCGAAAGCGAAGACGAAGCCCGCACGCTCATCGGCAAGCTGGAGGCCCCTAAGAACCTGAACAACTTTTTGAAGGGCTTCGACTACCTCCGCGCCCGCGCCGAAAGCAACGGCAAAACCGGCTGCGTGGGCTTTTGCTGGGGCGGCGCGATGGCCAACCAGCTGGCGGTGCATTCGCCGCAGCTACAGGCCGCGGTAGCCTACTACGGCCGCCAGGCCGAAGCCGCCGATGCGCCCAAGATCAAGGCGGCGGTGCAGCTACACTACGGCGGGCTCGACGAGCGCGTGAACGCGGGTATTCCGGCCTACGAAGAAGCGCTCAAAAAGGCGGGCGTCCGGCACGAGATTTACGTATACGAAGGCGCGCAACACGCCTTCCTGAACGACACCGCCCCCACCCGCTACAACCCCGAAGCCGCTAAGCTGGCCTGGGAACGTACCTTGCGGTTTTTTGGTGAAACTTTAAGCTAATGGAAACAAACTAGCCGTGCGACTCGTCGGGGCGGTCGGTGGAGCGGGCGTTTTCCTGCATTTCGCGTTCCTGTTCTTCCCGGTGGATCCGGGCCAGGCGTTTGCGCCAGAAGATGTAAAACCCGAGCAGCAGCACGGGAACGCCAAGGTACACCACGATGCTCGTCATGGAGGTAAAATCGACGGGCTCGGTCTGATTCGGAACTTCCTGGGGTATTTGTAAGAGTAAGTACTTCATAGCAAGGCTGATTGGTTTAGCTACTGATCCAGCGGTGATCCGGGATACGCTAAAAAAACCATTCCCTGCCTCCGGCGGCTGACGAGGCAGGCCGCGACCCGCGACCTGGGGCGGGGGTACTTTACCTACCGCTGGATAAAAATTTGACCAAGGTACCCTGGCCCCAAGTGTTGGGTCGGGGTACTTTGCGTATATTGCTATTGCTAAAGATTTTTAGACAAAACACACCCTATACCCGCCACTCCTCATGAATGAAATCCCCAAAGCCGAGCGTGTGCTTCGGCTCATCCGGCTGCTGCGCGAACGCAAGAGCACCGTGAAGCAACTTGCCCTGCTACTCAATACCATCCCACGCAACGTGTACCGTGACCTCGAAGCCGTGCAAAACATCGGTTATCGCCTACATGCCGATGAAGATTCGCGCTACAGCCTCGAAGCCGAGCCCACGGCTTCGAAGACGCAGTTCAGCCTCGAAGAAACCCGGCTGCTGCGGCAGCATCTGGCCGCGCTCCCGCCCAGTCATCCGTTGAAGACCAGCATTGAACGTAAACTCTACCTGAGCAGCGAGCTACTTCCCCTGGCCGATGAGCTAGCGGATAAGCACCGCGCTACGCTAATCAGCCGCCTGAACCGGGCCATTGCCGAAGCCAGACAGGTGCGGCTCGTCAAGTACCATTCCAGCCATTCATCCACCGTGGCCGATCGGCTCGTGGAACCCCTTAGCCTTTCCGACGATTTTGCTACGCTGAATGCCTTTGAGCTCGTCTCCCAAAAACAGAAAACCTTCAAAATTGCCCGCGTGGAAGAGGTGGAGGTACTTTCAGCCACGAAGGAACACCGGGAAGAATCCGTCGAGCTGGATTTGTTCGGCTTTTCGGGGCCGGTAGCGCTACCCACGGTCATTCGCCTTTCCTTTTTGGCGTACCGGCTGCTTTTTGAAGAATTTCCCGCCTCGCGGGCGTACCTGACGCTCCAAGACAAAGGGGCCCGCTTTCCCTACGAATTCCGCTACCTGGTGCGGGACTTCCGGGGCATCGGGCGGTTTCTGCTGGGTATGGTCGGTGAGGTGGAGGTAGTTGAGCCCGAAGAACTGAGGGTGTTTTTGCGGGAGAAAGTGGAGAAGGGAGAATGGTAATCCAGGATGGGTTTCATCCTTTCCTGCGACGGGCTTGCTGCTTGTACTCGGTGCGGTTCTCGTTCATCGCTTCGGTTCGCCGGGCTAGGTCTTCCGGGGTGAGGTTTCTGGCTTTCATAACGGCCTCGACCTCTTGATCCAATTCGATGGTCAAGTGCCGGACTATCAAATCCTTCAAGGCCTCTATTTCATCTGGACTCATTGGCAGGACTGTTTTTTGAAGCGGAGTTATTTATCTGAACGATCTAACTGTGACCAATCTACGTCCTTTAAAGCTACCTTCATCACATAGTCCGTTTTCGCCTGAGCGGCTTCTTCGACGGTCTTGTAGCTCTTTTTGAGACGGTTATCTTTGGTGAGCAAGGGGCTTACGTGTTGTATTTTGTCTTTTGTGGCTGTCATAGGAACTAGTCTTGTAGTAACGTTTCCATTTCATCCCATTCCGCCTCGGTGAAACCTAAATCGGGTGGCTGAATGGGTTCTGTCTCACATACTAAGTCCAGGAAGGCATCTACACCCACCGCTTTTATTTGAGTAGAATTGTAGGTATTTAGTTGTCCACGCTTTAGTTTAGGTATGGATATATCGTTGATTTTGAGTTGATTGTCTGTCTCGGCGATTGTTTTTGGACAATAGGTCATAAGTTTATTTAATTGACAAGGTGGTAATCTCCCATTAATTGTGTTGCTTTACAAGTAATTACTTTAAGATTGCTATTTGTAAAAGTAAACCTCTCGACATCCTAGAATAATAGAAGGTTTGAAACAGATTACTATTCGTAAAAAAAAGATCCATAAAAGAAGGATTGTAGATGAAGAGCAGACGAGGATTCCGAGGCCCGTCGTCTGCTCACAGAAACCTTGTTTCACTTAAACCAAAATTTCTTATGTCCAAATTTAGCAAGCCTAGCCTACACTATCAAGTAGATCAGCACACATTACTCAATCGCCCCTTCAAAAAGTGCCACAACTGTGGACAAGAGCGATGCTCCGAATGCGAAATCTGTAATGGAAATTCTTTCGATGAGGATCTGATTCCCTAATGTGTTTACATACCGCTTGATAAACTTTTTCTAAAAAAAGTCTTGATTGTCCGTATTTGTCAATGGAGATGGTGAGATTGCCGACGTATATGCAACACGATCAAATATTATGATAAAAACTCTCTATCAGTTTGGGAAGCAATTGCAGAAGATAGATTCTATGCAACGGTACTTTCAGGCCTTTGGATCGCCCTACTCAGAGAGAGCCGAAAACGAGAAAGTGATTGTTGCAGAGATCGACAATGGCCAACTCAATAAATTGTCGCTCGATGAGTATCGCAAAACCTGGGACAAAAAGTATTTATTCCGCGAACTTGCTTCTGCCCGATCGACCAGCATTTTGCCTACACTACATTTTTATTACCTTCCGATTGGAGACAAGCCCGAGACTCGTGCTAGCAACGAGAAACTGCTCGAAGGCAGCATCGAAAAGTTTATGGATAAGCTAGGTAGGAGTCTTGGAGCCAATGCAAAGATTTATAACTCTCTTTTCGACTCTGAAAAACTTCTGGAAAGGCTACTGATTGAACTCAAAGATTTCGTTATTGAAAACTGCACAGAAAAGAAAAACTATCTTTTCACGCTCAGAATAGACGGCAAATGGTTGGGTGAGATTCCGGAAATGGTGAAAATCCTGGACGATGAAGCCTATAACAAGTATTTCAGCAGTAAAGGGCAGGATTACCGGGCAGTGGATAAAACCTGCTCCGTAACCTACCAGGCGGTAGAGGAAGTATGGGGCCGTGTCGATACGTTGGGGTTTACGGTCAATGACATTTCCTTTTCCAGAAATGGCTTTGATGCCAAGAACTCGTACAAGATGTTTCCGGTATCGCCCGAAGCTGTAAAAATTCTGGAAGGAACACAGAGAGCTTTGGAAGATAGTTTTTCCTATGGCTTTCAAAATATGAAGTTCTTCGTACTTCCCCGGTTCATTGCTCTGGAAGACGAAGAATTAAGGTTTGAGGTTGTTGACATATACGTTCAGCAGAGCCGCCGGGATAAAGCGGCCTCATCGGAAACACAGTCGCAGTCGATCGTAAATTCAGAAAGCATCTTCAATGAAATCATTCATGAGGAAAAACTAAGCAATAGCAGCATCTATTACGATATTTTCTTTTACGAGCAGAAGCAGGCTCAATTTTCTATAAAAGTACATATATCGGACGTGCTACCTTCGCGATTCAAGACTATATTGAATGCTAAGGGTTTGATTGAGAGAAGATATGATAATATGACCAAAGTCATAACCAAGAAGCAGGATGTATATCCCTTTTATCTGACTTTCTACGAAATCAAAAAGTACTTTCCTGAACCCTTTTTCTTCCAGATAGCTGAGGCTATTTTTTATAAAAACCTAGTGAGGGAGAAGCAGGTGTTGGCGTCGTTCATGCAGCTAATTGTCGAGGCGTTTAAAAACCAAAGCGAAGAAGCTTACAAGTTTCCTCAGTTAGTAAAAAGGTCATTCACCATTTACCAATATTTTCAAACCCTTCAACTTTTCGGAAAAATGGAAGTACAAGAAAAGGAATCGATCAGTTTAAATGCGGAAATTTTTGTTGAACAGCATCAGAATTTCTTTCAGGGTACACCACTGAAAATGGCGGCATTCTACTTAGGATGTGCGACCGAAATTCTTCTGAACGCTCAGGATAGCCACTTGGGAAGCCGTCCCTTCAATCATAAACTCAATAACCTGAGCATAGGTTACCGGGAGATGATGGAAATTAAGCCTAAGCTTTTAGCTAAAACAGATGAATACCAGAAAGCGGACAAACTTTATGGTGGTTACGAGGATTTTCTGAGGCTGATAGCTCGCTTCGACGCCTCGTTTGTTGAGGCAAATGAAAGGCAAGCCGACAAAACAGAAATCTCCTATGCCTTTTCCTTGGGGTTGACGATTCAGCGCGAGTTTTTTCTGAACCGAATAAAGGAACGTAGTAAAGCAAAAAAAGACAGAGAGGCCCATAAGCAAAATTCAGACGTTCAAAACTAATTTTCCAACCTAATTACCTCCTATCCCATGAGTACTATCCAAAGCCGCAGTGAGTTACTATTCCTCTACGACGTTAAGCGTTGCAATCCCAACGGCGATCCACTCGATTCCAATCGTCCACGCCTCGATGAAGAAACGGGCCGATGTCTTGTCACAGATGTCCGCCTTAAAAGAACCATTCGCGATTATCTCATTGATAAGGGATACGACGGGCAAGAGGGTAGCAGAGGTGATATTTTTATCAGGACAGAGGCCGTAACGGGTGAGCAACGTTCCGGTGCTTATGCCAGTGAAGACGAGTTTAAAAATAAATTTATCGATGTCCGGCTGTTTGGAGGTGTATCCGCAGTAAAGGGCAAAAACTACCAGTTTACTGGTCCGGTGCAGTTCTCGATGGGCTACACACTGAATCAGGTTACGAAAGATAATTTTATTAAGGGAACCGGAGCCTTTGCCACGAAAGAGGGAGCAGAGCAAAAGACTTTTCGCGAAGAATACAACATCACCTATGGTTTGATAGCTTTTCATGGGGTAATTAATGAAAACGCTGCCCGGCATGTCGGTACTACCGGGGAGGATGTAAATGAATTGGTAGAAGCCATGTGGAATGGCACGAAAGATTTGCTTACGCGCTCAAAAAAAGGGCACATGCCCCGCCTACTAGTCAAAATTGATTACAGAGACGGCTTTTTCATCGGTGATCTTTGTCAGCGCCTGAAGATGACTTTGAAGGATGAAAAAAAGATGGAAAACCTAGAAGATGTCAGCGATTACATTCTGGATACGACGGATCTTATCACGGCCTTGAAAAAGTATGACGATAAGATTACCGGAATAACTGTACAGGCGGATGACCGACTAGAAATGAGTGCGTCCATCCCTACCAAATAAAGTCAGTCCATGAACATTTTGGTTTTCGACATCTGGGGCGAGTATGCCCATTACAAGAAGATTTACGCTACTACATCCGCCCTGACGTACGCCATACCTACCAAAACCAGTCTGTACGGCTATATAGGAGCCATATTAGGTTTGGAGAAAAAGGGAAATGCCTATTTAAAGGCATTTGCGGACAAGTCTTGTTTAGTGGGGATTAGTTTGCAAAAGCCACTGATTTTTCAGCGCATGGGCATCAACCTCAAAGCCGAGTTAGGGAGGAAAAAGGAAGGGGCACCTCCCAAACCTACCATGACGGAATTTGTGCATCAGCCTCGCTATCGCATTTATGTAAGCCATCAAGACGAAAAAACGTATCAGAAACTAAGGGATGCCTTGCGGTCTCATTCAGCAGCATATACTCCTACGCTAGGCTTGGCGGGTTTGCTTTCGAACTTTGGATTTGTGGGAGAATATAAGGCTGAGGCTACTACCTCTCCTGATTTTGTTACCATTGATTCCGTGATTCCCCGAAGTGATTTTGTCGGACTTGACAACCAAAGTTTGGCAGGCGGTGAATTCTATTTGGTCGAACAAAGTCTTTATGCAATGGAGATGGACACCGAGCGTAACGTTACCGAACGGGACGACATTCTATTGGAAAGGAAAGGGAACCCTATACCCGCAAAAGTAAAAAAACACTACGTAGTCGATGGAAAGAACATCTGCCTCTTTTGAATTAATCTCTCATCCTGACCGTACCCTTAGAACGCACCTGTTCAACTGTAATGCTATATCTCACAAAATATTACAATTGAAGTATATTAACTCAGAGGCTTTTTATCCAGTGGATCTATTGGAGAAGATGAGGCATCTACTGGTATATTTTCATGATTTTGGAAAGGGAAGCTTTTTTCAATATAAGATCATTAAGGCGACAGAGGAAGCAGAAAACAATTCTAAATTCAAAAATCTTCCCGAAATTCAGGGTTATATAGCTTTCTTCAATGGCAGTCGCAGAGAGGAGTTTGAGAAACTTCTTGAAGAAGACGAGCGCTTGGGAAACCATGCCAAGCTGGGCGGGTACTTTGTATTGAGTAATTTTAAAAGCGAAGATCCCATTTTAGAGTTTATCCTTCTAAAGATAATTCGCCGCCATCATGGAAGTCTTAATAATTTTTTCAAAGATTCTAGTGAACGTTTACAAATTCTGTTGACTGAATCAGAAATTGAGTATTTAGAGAAACAAATAAAGTATCAGGATTTTGAATTGTATCAACAAATACTGGACTCTCAAAATTTATCAGTCCATAAAAATGCATGGGACGAAATTAAGGCGAATCTGTCAAGTGGAAGAAAACTTGTCAAAATTCAAAGTGCCCTTGAAAAGCAAAATGAAATTAAATATTTTTTTCTACAACATTTACTTTTCTCCTTGCTCCTTTCTGCTGATAAAGGGGACATGATGATTGATAGAAGTGAGAAAGAAAACCTAATAAAAGAAAACCAGCTTCTTTCACAAGACCTCATTAGTAATTACAAACAGCAAAAACACAAAGAAGATAAACCCAGAGCTTTGGATCTAGTCCGAGAGGAAGCGTATCAGTTAGTGCGAAAGAACGCGCTTGAACACGCGCACAAAGGGTTTTTCTCAATTACATTACCTACAGGACTAGGTAAAACCTACGGAGCTTACAACACAGCAATAATTTTACAAAATGCTTATCACGAGCAATTTAGAGTATGCCCTAGAATAATTTATGTTCTTCCCTTTACATCAATAATCGATCAAAATGAAGATATTCTGAGAGATATTTTAGTCAAAAGCGGAATTGAAAACCTAGAAACAAGACTATCGAAAAATCATTACTTGTCTACCTCTAATGACAAATATGATGAAGAAAAGCTGAACCGTGACGAGCCAGACTACCTCACCGAAGGCTGGGAGCATGATATCATCGTTACTACATTCGTTCAGTTTTTAGAAGGTATCTTTACCGATCAAAATCGTCTACTGCGAAAGTTTCACAACATGACTAACGCAATTTTTATTTTAGATGAAGTGCAGAATATCCCTCCTCAGTATTTTGAAGCGATCGAAGTTGTATTTAAAAAAATGAACGAATACTTTGGTACTAAATTCGTCTTTGTGACAGCCACTCAGCCGTTTCTTTTTGAAAATAAGTCCGATATTCAAGAACTGGCTGACCCGAAAAAATACTTTAAGGGATTGAAAAGAATCATACTTGATCAATCTCTGCTTAAAAAATACGATAAGATCGAACTGGACGATTTTGTTTCACTTCTGAAAAGTGATATTGAAGAAAATTCTGAAAAATCGTTTCTGATTATTTGTAATACGATAAAGTCTTCCCAGAAAATTTTTAAGTCGCTTTCAGATGAATTCGGGGAGATTCTCTACTTATCCAGTTCGATTTTGCCAAATCGAAGAATGGAAGTAATCCGTCAAATCAAAGAACAGAATGGCAGGCAAATTGTGGTATCGACGCAGGTCGTGGAGGCGGGTGTCGATATCGATCTTGACATTGTGTACCGTGATTTTGCGCCTTTGGACAGCATCAATCAGTCAGCGGGGCGCTGTAATCGGAATGGCGAGAAGGGCAGCGGAATCGTAAAACTTTTCAATCTGGATAAGGCTAAGTACATCTATGACAAAGTACTACTGTCAAAAACCCGTGAAATTTTAAAGGAGTATCCTGAATCTATCTTAGAATCACAACTTTACGACTTAAATAAAAAATACGCTACGGCGGTGAGGAAGGGAAAAGCAGAAGCAAACGACGAGTCGATTTATCTGATTGAAGCAATGCAGCAGCTTCGTACGGAGGATGTCGCAAACAAATTCAAGCTCATTGAGGCCGACTATCGAAACTACAATGTATTCCTTCCTATTGATGATAATGCGCAGGATATATGGCAGCAGTATGTGTCTATTATAAAGGAAACCGAAGATAGCTTTGAGCTAAAACGAAAAATTAAACGTATAAAGCCCCAACTCTTGCAATACGTAACCAGATTTCCTAAAAATAAATTTGTGCCTCCTGCTAATCAGAAAGACAGGAAAATCATGTACATCAGCAACTGGCAGGAAAATTATGATTTAAAAACTGGGTTTAAATCAACAGATGATCAGACTTTTATTCTATGACCCCCACCATCCAAATCCCCATCACCACCATTACTTTCCCCGAGATCGCCCTGCGGGTGCGGGATGCGCACAAGCTGCGGGGGTACTTCGGCACGCTGTTTCGGGAGCATTCGCCCCTGCTGCACAACCACTTCGAGGAGGGGAGTGACGGGGCGGGGCCGCAGTACCGCTACGCCTACCCGCTGGTGCAGTACAAGGTACTTCGTAAGGTACCTACGCTGGTGGGCCTGGGCGAGGGGGCGGGCCTGCTGGTAGAGCTATTCCTGAAAATGCGGGAACTGCGCCTCGACGGCGTTACCTACCCGGTGCTGAGCAAGCACATTCGGCACGAGCAGGCAACCATCGGCCTCTCCGACGACCTCCACACCTACCGCTACGAAACCCTCTGGCTGGGGCTGAACCAGAAAAACTACAAGGCTTACCACCAGGCCGACGCGGCGGCGAAGGCCACGATCCTGAAAAATACGGCCGTGGCCAACCTCCTCACCTTCGTGGAGGCCTTTGGCCTGAAGCTGGACAAAAACCAGCCCGAGCAGCGGGTACTTTTGAAGCTCACACCCACCGAGCCCGTCACAACGAAGTTCAAGAACGTGGAGTTTCTGGGCTTTGGCGGTAGCTTCACCACCAACGTGCTGCTGCCCGATGACGTAGGGCTGGGCAAGCAGGCCGCGCGGGGCTTTGGGACGGTGAGAAAACTAGCGTAACAGGTACTTAACTGCCCGATAATCATGGAACTGAGACCAATCCGTAATGAAGGAGAATACGAACAGATGCTGGAATGGGTAGACGCGCAATTTGATCAAAAACCGCGTTTGGATAGCCCGGAAGGCGTGGCGCTTCAAGTGGCGCTATCGTACATTAAGCTTTATGAAGATATACACTATCCTGTTTTGAGTTGATTTAGTAACACCCCACAACCCCCTCCCCATGCAGCTCCACATCAATACCTACGGCGCGTACGTCCACGTGAAGGACGATATGTTTGAGGTGCGCGTCCGGGACGAGAAGAAGGAAATCCAGAAGAAGCACTACTCGGCCCAGAAAGTGACGGCCCTGTGGCTGGCTACGGGCACCGCCCTGAGTACTGACGCCGTGCGCCTGGCCATGACCTACAACGTAGACATCGTGTTTCTGGAGCAAGACGGCGACCCCTTCGGGCGGGTGTGGCACAGCAAGCTGGGCAGCACCACCAAGATCCGGAAGGCGCAGCTCGAAGCCAGCGTGGGCGCGGCCGGGCTGCACTGGGTGAAGCAGTGGCTGGGCCGCAAGCTCGACAACCAGCTGGAGTTGATCAAAGACCTCAAGAAGCACCGTCCGCAGCACGCCGCGTTTCTGAACGACAAAATAGCCCGGATCGAGGCCCTGAGCGTGTCGATCCAGACGCAGGAGGCGGCGCGCGTGGCCGAGGTAGCCGACACCCTGCGAGGGCTGGAGGGCACGGCCGGTCGGCTCTACTTCGAAACCCTCAGCTACGTGCTGCCGGAGGGCTACACGTTTCAGGGCCGGAGTATGCGTCCGGCCCGCGACGCCTTCAACGCCTTCCTGAACTACGGCTACGGCATCCTGTACAGCAAGATCGAAAAGACGCTCATCGTGGCGGGCGTGGACCCGTACCTGGGTTTTCTGCACCGCGACGACTACAACCAGCTCAGCATGGTGTTTGATTTTATTGAGCCCTACCGTACCTACGTGGATGAAGTGGTGTTCCGGTTGTTTTCGGCCAAGAAGGTCAACAAAGCGCACGTAGACCCGCTGGCGCAGGGCGTCACGCTCAATAAGGAAGGCAAAGCCCTGCTCGTAACGACCCTGAACGAGTTTCTGGACGGGCAGCCGATCCGGCACGGAGGTCGTAACCTGCCGCGCAGCCTGGCCATCCAGCACGACGCCCACCATTTTGCCAATACGCTCATCGGGAAGAAAGGGTAGGGGCGTAGCCATTTTTTACACCATTAACCAAGACGACTACCATGCTGGTTTGGGTACTGTATGACATCGAAAAAGACCGCAGCCGTACCAAGGCGGCCAAAGCCTGCGAGCGGGCGGGGCTCTACCGGGTGCAGTTTTCGTGCTTTCTGGGGACGCTCACCCCGGCCCAGAAAACCACGCTGACACTGCAACTGGAGGAACTCATCGACGAAGAAAAAGACAAGGTGTACATTTTTCCGATGAGCCAGGATGAGTTGCGCCAGACGGTGCTGCTGGGGCAGGCTTTTGACAAAAAACTGGTCAAAGACGAAGTTTCGGCGCTGTTTTTTTAACCTACCTACCCACGTACCACCATGCCCTCCCTGACGCCCTCGCACATCATCGAGTACCTGTTTTGTCCGCGGTTTACGTACTTTGAATACGTACTTCGTATACCCCAGCACGAAGACAGCAACTACCTGGTGCTGCGCGGACGCGGTCTGCACGACCAGAAGCTGGAGCAAAATAAAGACTACCTGCGGCGGCGTATCGGTGCTACCGACAAGCTTCTGGACCAGTACCTGACCAACGAGCTCATCCGCGGGCGACTGGATGAGGTCCTGACCCTGGCCGACGGCAGCATGGCCCCGCTCGACTACAAATTTGCCGAGTACAACGACCGCGTGTATGACACCTACCGCACGCAACTTTACTGCTACGCCTGGCTCATCGAGGAGCATTTTGGCAAACCCGTCCACAAGGGTTTCCTGGTGTACACCCGCAGTCGGAACAAGGTAGTAGAGGTACCCATCACCGACGCCGACAAGGAGCACGTGCGCGCGGCGGCGCGCGCCATTTTTCAGATTATCGACGAAAATCGCTTTCCAAAAGCTACCAAATACAAGGCCCGTTGCGTAACTTGCACGTACCGCAATATGTGTATCCGATGAGTGTTTCCGGCTGTGAATTTATGGAGGTAGTTGTCGAAATCAGAGGTAATTCGCTGTTGGTCAGCAATTTATACTTCCGGAAAAGGGGCCAAAATCAACCCTTTCCAAGCTCTTTGACGTATTGTGTAATGAAAAATAGGGCTAAGCAAAAAGCAAATAAACAATTAGTATTCAGCACTTTGGAGCTCCCGACGACTTCCAAAGTACCTTCCAAATCAAGATGGATTGAAACCATTCTGAGTACCACCGCCCCGGCCAGGCCCAGTAGTCTTCCAAAGTACCTTCCAAATCAAGATGGATTGAAACAGCGCCGATGCGTGACGGTACCCGGTACCGTGGCAAACTTCCAAAGTACCTTCCAAATCAAGATGGATTGAAACGCGTTATTGTGTAAGTACTCCCAGCATTGCGAAGCGAACTTCCAAAGTACCTTCCAAATCAAGATGGATTGAAACCTAAAGGTCGGTAGTAATCTGTGAAATGTCAAGGGGTACTTCCAAAGTACCTTCCAAATCAAGATGGATTGAAACGAAAACCTGAAAACCCTACGACTATGAACGCGGAAAATCTTCCAAAGTACCTTCCAAATCAAGATGGATTGAAACCTTACATGGCCGTAAAGTGCGATTCCGTGGAGCAGAAACTTCCAAAGTACCTTCCAAATCAAGATGGATTGAAACACAAAGACAACAACCCGATTGCCGATACCTCCGTAAACTTCCAAAGTACCTTCCAAGTCAAGATGGATTGAAACTAGATGCGGTTGTAACTAGTTTCGTAGTTATTACCCGCTTCCAAAGTACCTTCCAAGTCAAGATGGATTGAAAGAGTATTGAATGCAGGAATCTTTGCTCCTTGAGTGTTTCTGTTAGGAGGCGAGATGGTTATTTAGAAACAGCGTAGGGTACTTTATAGGTAGTATAAGGCAAAAAAAACCTCCCGGCTGTCGGGCGCGGGAGGTGGAAAACGGGTGGAGTGGGAGTCGTTTAGGTTTTGTCGCGCAGGAGCTGGGTTACGGCGGCCGCGACGAGGCCGCCCACCAGGTACCAGGCTACAGTCAGGACCTGGGTTTTGGAAGTGCGGTTGCTGGGGGCTTCGTCGAGGCCGAGGGGCTGGGGCAGCAACACCGCACCAACTCCGGCGGCCAGCCCGAACAGCGCGCCGCGCAGCAGCAGGTTTTTGTCCTTATCGGCCCCGATGAGGCTGTAGTAGGTGGCGTTGCTGACCAGGTCTCCGGCGAGCGTGAGGTTATAGAGCGTTTGGCCGGATGGTGGCTCAACGTTTATTTTTTTTAACGATTTTTCCAGCGCCTCTTCGCCGATCAGGTCTATGCGCGGGGCGTCGGGGTCCCGGTGGCGGTAGAGCTCGTGCAAAACGTTGAGGGCAACTGCTCCGGCAATTCCTCCTCCCACGGCAGCGGTTGTGTTCATGCGTTCAGGGGTTAAAGATTTTGTTGATGAATAAGGTACTTACAAAAGTTTGTCGAGCGTGATGGGAAGGTCGCGGACGCGCTTGCCCGTAGCGTGAAAAATGGCGTTGGCCACGGCGGCGGACACACCCACCAGCCCGATTTCGCCCACACCCTTGACACCGATAGGACTGGCAATGGTATCCTGCTCTTCCACAAAAATAACGTCGATGTCGCGGATGTCGGCGTTGACGGCTACGTGGTATTCGGCCAGGTTGTGGTTCATGAAGCGGCCGTAGGTGTGGTCCATGAAGGTGTCTTCTTCCAGGGCCATCGAAATGCCCCATACCACTCCGCCCAAGATCTGGCTGCGGGCCGTTTTGGGGTTCAGGATGCGTCCGGCGGCAATGGCACTCACGACCCGGGTCACCAGAATAGAGCCCAGTGCTTCGTCAACCCGTACTTCGACAAAAACGGCGGAGTGGGTGTTGCGGGCGTACTTGCTCTGTTTTAGGAGCTTGGGCAGGGCGGTGGCCTTTTCCTCCAGAGTATTGATGCTGTTTTGCTGCATGAGCTCCGTCAATGACACTGCTACGGTAGCATCGCTGCGCAGCCGTAGGTACCCTTCGCTAAAGGTTACGTCTTTTAATTTCGCTTTGGCAAAAGGGGAGTTATTGGCAGCCTGGGCGAGCTTCAGCAATTTTTTCTGAATCTTTTCGCAAACATAGGTCACGGCCGTTCCCACCGAGGCCGCCGTGGCGGAGCCGCCCTCCACAAACGCCAGGGGCAGGGACGAATCGCCCAGCTGGGCCGTCACGTTCTCGAGCGGAAGCCCCAGCATTTCGGCGGCGATCTGGGTCATGATGGTGTAAGTACCCGTACCGATGTCGGCGGTGGCGCTGCCCACAGTGAGCTTGCCGTCACTGGTGAGGGTAGCCGTGGCGCGGGTAGGCATTTGCATGGCATCCCACATGCCGGTGGCCATGCCCCAGCCAATGAGCGCGGTGCCGTCTTTGGTAGAGCGGGGCTCGGGGTTTCGGTTGGCCCAGCCAAACCGCTCGGCTCCCTGCTGGTAGCATTCGCGCAGGGCTTTGCTCGAAAAAGGTTTTTCTTCGCTGGGTTCTTCTTCGGCATAATTTCGCAGCCGTAGCTCCAGGGGGTCTATATTGAGCTTGTAGGCCAGCTCGTCCATGGCGCATTCCAGGGCGTGTACCCCCGTGGCCGCGCCGGGCGAGCGCATGTCGAGGGGCGTGTACATGTCCAGCTGCACGAGCTTGTATTCCTGCTCCACGTTGGGGCAGGAATACATCATTCCCGACCAGTTCACAATGTTCTCGACGTAGTCTTCAAAAGTAGAGGTTTCGGAGTAAGCGGCGTGCCGGATGGCCTCCAGTTTGCCATCAAACGTAGCGCCGATTGCTACCTGCTGCATCGTGACGGGCCGGTGCCCGAACGAAAACATCTGCTGGCGCGTGAGCACCACCTTTACCGAGCGCTTCAGCTCCAGGGCGGCCAGGACGGCCATAAAAAGCTGGTACTGCGGCCGCAGGCCCGAGCCGAAGGCGCCGCCCACAAAGGGGGAAAGTACCCGTACGTTCTTTTTGGAAAGGCCAAAAACCATCGAGACATAGTGCTGGCTGTTGAGCACGCCCTGCGTTTTGTCGTAGATGGTCAGGCTGCCGTTTTCTTCGTAAAAAACCGTCGAGGCATGCATTTCCATGGGATTGTGGTGCTCGGCCCCGTGGTAGTACTCGCTTTCGATGCGGGTCGTAGCCTGGTCAAAAGCAGCTTTGAAATCCCCGCGCGACTTTGGTTTTTGGTACCCTAGCTTAAAACTGACGGGCGTGTAGAGGTCATCGAGGTTGGCTTCCAGGCTGGTAGTGGGCTCTTCCGACTCGTACTGTACCCGCACCAGCGTGGCCGCGTAGCGGGCCAGCTCGAAGGTCTCGGCCACCACCAGGGCTACCGGCTGCTGATTAAAAAGGATCTTTTCGTCGTAAAAAGGACGAAAGGGCGAGCCGCCCGGAGCGGTCATGTCCTTGTAGCTGAGGTCGAGCCAGGCAAGGTCGGGACGGTTCTGGTGGGAAAATACCTGAAGTACCCCTTCCAGCTGAAGGGCTTCATTGGCGTCAAGGTGCGTGATTTTGCCTTTGGCAATGGCACTTGACAC
Source organism: Rhabdobacter roseus (assembly GCF_014202275.1). Lineage (GTDB taxonomy): Bacteria > Bacteroidota > Bacteroidia > Cytophagales > Spirosomataceae > Rhabdobacter > Rhabdobacter roseus. The sequence goes on from NZ_JACHGF010000012.1 coordinate 33,411, forward strand.
CACGACCCCGTGCAGGAGGCCGGGCGCGTTAAATTCGGCGGCGTACTTGGCCTGCCCGGTTACTTTGGCCCGTCCGTCTACCCGACTGGTCGGCTGGCCTATATAGTGAGTGGTAGCCATGCGTTATTTTTCGTTGGTGAGAGCCTGCTCAAAGGCCCGCACAATGGCGCGCCGGGCCAGCTCGATTTTGAATTCATTGTACGGAAAGCCTTTGGCTCCTTGCAGTATCTTTTCCGCCGCCAGCTGGAAGCTTTCGCGCGTGGCGCTTTTTCCTATTAGCAGGGCTTCGGCTTCCGGGTCGCGCCAGGGCTTGTGGGCCACGCCACCCAGCGCCAGGCGCGCTTCCCGGATGGTATCGCCGTCCAGCTCCAGCGCCGCCGCTACCGACACCAGCGCAAAGGCGTAGGAGGTGCGGTCGCGCAGTTTGAGGTACGAATGGTGGTCGGCAAAGCCCTGGGGCGGCAGCTCAATGGCCGTGATGAGCTCGTCGGGCTGCAGGTTGTTGTCGAGCTCGGGCGTGTCGCCGGGCAAGCGGTGAAAATCCGCGAACGGAATGGCGCGATCGCCGTGGGGGCCTCTGACGTGTACCTTGGCTTCCAACGCAGCCAGGGCCACGCACATATCCGACGGGTGCGTCGCGATGCAGTGCTCACTGGTACCCAGTATGGCGTGAATGCGGTTGAACCCCCGGATCGCCGAACAGCCGGTACCGGGCTCGCGTTTGTTGCAGGGCGTGGCGGTGTCGTAGAAGTAGTAGCAGCGGGTACGTTGCATCAGGTTGCCGCCGTTGGTGGCCATGTTGCGCAGCTGCGGCGAAGCCCCGGCCAGGATAGCCTTGCTCAGGAGCGGGTAGCGCGTATCTACCTGCTCGTGGTAGGCGGTGTCGGCGTTGGTCACGAGGGCTCCCAGGCGAAGGCCTCCTTCGAGCGTATCTTCAATGGTATTGAGCTCGAGGTGCGTAATGTCCACCAGGTGTCGGGGGTGCATCACGTTTTCCTTCATGAGGTCGAGCAGATTAGTACCGCCCGCAATAAACTTGGCTTGGCGCTCGGGCAACGCTACTTCGTCCACGGCGGCGGCTACGTCCCTGGCCCGGCTGTACGAGAAACTATTCATGGCATGGGGCTGGTTGGGTGTGCATGACTTCCTCAATGGCATCGACGATGTTGGTATAGGCCCCACAGCGGCAGATATTCCCGCTCATGAGCTCCCGCACGTCGTCCCTGGTTTTGGCTTTGCCTTCGTTCATCAAGCCCACCGCCGAGCAGATTTGCCCCGGCGTACAGTACCCGCACTGAAACGCGTCGTGTTCGATAAAGGCCTTTTGGAGAGGATGCAGCGCTTCGCCCTGGGCCAGGCCTTCGATGGTGGTGATGTCGGTACCTTCTTTCATCACGGCCAGCGTGAGGCAGGAGTTGATCCGTTTGCCGTTTACCAGCACCGTGCAGGCTCCGCACTGGCCGTGGTCGCAGCCTTTTTTGGTGCCAGTCAGGTCCAGGTACTCCCGCAGGGCGTCGAGGAGCGAGGTCCAGGGAGCTACGTGGAGTCGAGTTTCGGTACCGTTGATTTTCAGGGTAATGGAAGTAGGTGGATGAACCTGATTCTCGACCTCCTCCACGATTTCATTTTCTGCGCTTCTGTACATACCCATCCTCGGTTATAAGGTTTAGAAATCCAATGATGATCCAAGACTCACAATTCGCGTTCCAGCTGCCCTCGGAAAGGAATGGGTACTTCCGTGCAGAAAGCACGGCCAGCGCTACGATGTGAAATAAAGAAGGTACTTTATTTAAAAAGCCATGAAACCGGGAAAGAAGGGCCAGAAAAAGCCGGATGGGCCGGAAGAAGAAGGGTATAAAAAAGCTCCGGTGTTGGTGATTCATACCGGAGCGCAGGCTTCTATACCTGGGAAAAATAGTCAGCAAGTACCCTCCTCCTAAAAATAGGACCAGGTACCTGCGTTGGACGATCACTAAAAAGGCCTGACGTTGGCGCGGCTAGTGAAGAGCAGGAGGATCCAGGACGGTAAGTACCCGCATAAAGACGTGGTACATAGCCTGGAGTTGCGCGGGGTCCATGATGCCTTCCTCCACGGAAAGCTCCAGGGTTTTTTCGGTAAAGGCGGCGTCCAGGTAATCGGGGATATTGATCTCGAAAGTGAGGTTGGAAAGTACCGAATCGGCCACTGCGAGTAGGGTAGTGCGGGTGGTTTCGTCCGCAAAAAGTACCTTGACGCGCTCCTCGTCGTTGGTCTGGATGATAAACTTGGCGTCAAAATCTTCGTAACCGATCTTGACATCCTGCATTCCGAAGAGTTTGCCTACCTCGCTCAGCAGGCCTTGTTCATAAATCTTGAATTTAAATTCGTCGGTCGTGGGGAGCGCTGCTTTGAAGCGGGTGGTAGAAATGCCACTCTCGAACCCGCCGCCCAGGTCGATGTCGACCCGTAGCTCAACCGTCCTATTTTGCTGCCGAATGGTAGCCTGGTAGTCCAGTATATCTTTTTTTTGGGCCAGGTCAGCCCGGATTTTTTGCCAGACTTCTTCTTCATTTTGACCCGAAAATTGGCGTTCGTTTTCCATAAGTAGCGTTGGCTTAGTAAATGGTCCTTATTTTAAAGGTAAAAATATATTTTACGCCTTCTTATAACAACACAAAGGGTACCCCTGTTTGGAGGTACCCTTTGTTGTTTTTACTCCAATACCCTTTATTGAGGGTTTTGAGCTACCGCGCCGTTGGTGTTGTTGATCTCATCCTGAGGAATTAAAAATTGCCATCTTATGTCTCCAGCGGGTATTTCAAGTACGCCGTTGGTATAAGAAGCATTGTGATTCCCCCCGTTGCGGTTAAGCGGGCTGTTGGTGCGCTTGAGGTCGTAGAAACGGAAGCCTTCGCCCCATAGCTCCACCCGGCGCTGAACCATGATCTCTTCTACCAAATCCGCACCGGTATTCGTTGAACGCACGTACTGGGGGTCGCGGTTTACGGCGAGCGTGAAGAGTACCTCGGCCGCTTCGGCATCCTTGCCCTGGCGAGCTAAGGCTTCGGCCTCGATCAGGTACATTTCGGCGGCCCGCATGTAGGGTACATCCCCGATGCTCAGGTTAGGATCAGCTACCTTGAATTTCTTCGAGTGGTACTTGTACCGCTGGAAGGTCGAAGCGGGCAGTGGGAAATCAGCGGTGTTCGTGCCCGTGGGGTCCCAGAGCTTCTTGCGCACGTCGGTGGCGGAAATTTTGTCGTACAGCACCGAGTACATCACCTTGGGCGTAGAACGGATGGCCGTGGAGTTGTAGTTTACGGACATATACGCAAAGAATGAGTAGAAGTAGTTGGTTTGGTCGGCTACGATGCGCGACGCCCACATCCACTCGGGGTTGCTGTAGTTGTTGAAGCCACCCAGGTAGTCGGTGTTAGACATGAGCGTAAAGCCAGCCCGCGCTTCTTTGGCCATTTGGGCGGCGGTGTTGTAATCCTGCTGCGTGAGGGCTACCCGCGCCTTAATCCCTTTCGCTACGTTCAGGTTAAAGTGGGATTTGTTGAGGCGCGCATAAGTACCAAACAACGAAATGGCCTCGTCGATGTCCTTATTGATTTGCGTATACACCTCCGCTACCGTATTCCGGGGCTTGGATTCCGTAGAAGGCTCAAGCACCAGCGGGATACCCAGGGCGCTGTTGGCGGCTCCGGCCGCAAAGCGCTCGCCGTAGAGCTGCACCGCCTGGAAGTACGCCCAGGCCCGGTACGTCAGGGCTTCGGCTTTGATAGCCCGCTTGTCGGCTTCCGGCCCTTCGGCGCCGTCGATATTGGCGATGATCATGTTGGCATTCCCAATAATGACGTAGTAGAACGTATAGTTATAAAACGTAATGCTACTAGAAGGGTTTCTGTGGCTAATCCACTGGTATTCTGAGCGTAACCAGCTGTTAGAAACGTTTGGAAATACCAGATCTTCGCCCATGATATCCATATACAGCATGTTTCCGGACTGCCCACCCTGTGCCTGGGTACCGAATATCTGGGAGTACAGGATCCGGTGGATACCGTTCAGTGCCGCCCAGGCATTTTTGGTTGTTTTGAAAGCATCAACGGTGGAAACCTGATCCGTCGGAGCGGTTTCCAGGTAATCTTCTTGACAGGCAGCGAGCGACAAAAGTAAAGCCAGCCCCAGCGCCCCAGTTTTTAGTATATTTTTCATTTTACTTTTTTCTTTTAGCCTTGACTCAATTAAAATCCAAGTTTCGCACCTACGGAAAGTACCCGGTTGAAGGTGTAGCTGTTGCTTACCGTACCGTTGAAAGTACCCGATACGTTCATTCCCTTGCGGGCCGAGAACAGCGCCAGGTTTTCACCAGCTAAGAACACGCTGGCATTCTTGGCTCCGATCGTGCTCACTAACTGCCGTGGTAATTGGTAGTTTAACGTAACGCTATTGATTTGTAGATAGGAGGCGTCGGTTAGGAAACGGGTACTTGCTCCTGACTGATTAACCGTATTACCATTGTCGAAACGGGGAACAGAAGTAATATCACCCGGATTTTGCCAACGATTGAAGGCATCGACGTGCATGGTCGTACCGTAGGTGCCTCCGTGCATGAGCGAACCGTAGGCGCTATCATAAACTTTGCCACCCACCTGGTAGGTAAATAGTACGCGCAGCGAGAGGCCTTTGTACGAGACGTTGTGATCCATCGACCCGTAGAATTTTGGAATGGAAGAGTGGCCGGTGTAGCGTAAGTTTGCCTCAGAAATGATTGAGGTCAGGGTATCGGCTCCAACAATACGTGTGTTTGTCGTTTCAATATTGGTTTTGTAAAGTGACAGACCGGTTTCAGGATCTACCCCGTGAAACTCGCGCATGTAAAAGTCATAGATGGAGTGCCCTACGCTGTATGCCTTAGTACCCGATACGATGAGTTGCTGGGTTTCGGGCATTTTGGTGATCTGGTTTTTGAAGGTAGTCCAGTTGACCGTAGCCGAGTAGCGGAAATCGCCGCTGCGGACGATGTCACCCGTTAACTGGAGCTCGAAACCCCGGTTGTAGAGGCTACCAATGTTTTGGCTCACCCTAAAGCCACCACCCGTTGTACCGCCGTTGGCCAGGGCCAGCGGCACGTCAAAGATCAGCCCGTCGGTGATGCGGTTGAAGTACTCAAAGCTACCCGACAGCCGTCCTTTGAACACGCTGAAATCTACTCCCAGGTCAAAGTTTTTGGCCGTTTCCCAGGTCAGGGCGTTGTTGGCAATGGAGGCCTGCGTAAAGCCCGGCTCGGCGTCATTGTTGCGGCCCAGGGTGTAAAGCGCCTGGTAGGGGTAGTACGAGGTATTGCCGTTGATGTCCGTAAGGCCATCGCTACCCACTACGCCGTAGGAAGTACGTACCTTCAATAGATCTACCCAGGATACCTGGAAGAAATCCTCGCGCTCGATGTTGTAGGCACCACCCACCGACCAGAAGTTGGCCCAGCGTACATCGCGGAAGAACTTGGAGTTTCCGTCGCGGCGCAACGAAGCGTTGATGATGTACTTTTTGTCAAAATCGTAGCTGGCGCGGGAGAAGAAGCTCTCGATGGTGTGGTTGTCCTCGTAGGAGGAAACACCCAGCACCGTTGCAAAGTTGGGTAGCTCGGTAACGCCATCCACGATCATTCCCGTCCGACTACCAGTCAGGTAGTTGTACTTGTAGGAGTAGCTCTCGTGTCCACCCAGGACATTCAGGTGGTGCTGTCCAAAAGTCTTGTCAAACTCCAGGAGCTGGTTCCAGGTGGTGCCGGTGGTGCGGTAGAGGTAGTGGTAGGCCCGGCCGGCGGGTGCTCCGTCGCCCAGGATGGGGTTGTCGAAGCGGCGCTCGTGGGTATCCTGTAGGTCAAAGCTGAGGTTCGTGGTGGCTCTCAGGCTAGGCAGGATGTTGACGGTCGCGTAGGTACGGGCCCCGAGTACGCCGCGGGTCTGCGTCCTTTTGTTCAGCTCGTTTTCCCAGATGGCATGGCGACCACTGGCAAAAAGCCGCTTATCACCCATGTCGTAGATTTTGTTTCCGTTCTCATCCAGAACAAAGGCCCCCGTGGCAGGGTCGTGCGCATAGATCGGATAAATAGGAGCGATATAGCGCGAAATGTAGAACGGGTTAATAAACGACGTATTGCCAGACGTATTATCGTTGTTGGCCAGGCTGTAGGCGCCGTTCAGGTTCAGGCCGGTTTTGAGCCACTTGGTAGCCTGGGTACTTACGTTGATACGGCCCGTGAAGCGCTTATAATCGGAGTTCACAAGGTACCCTTTTTCGTCGGTATAGCCCAATGATACGAAGTAGTCGGTTTTGTCAGCTCCACCGTCAAACGACATCGTGTAGTTCTGCCGACTCTGGCCGCCGCCCTGGATGGCCTTGGCCCAGTTGAGATCATCCGGATAGAGTAGCTGTGCGTTAGGGTTAAGTACCCCGTTGACGTCGACCACTTGATTGCCCGGTACATTGAACGGATTGTACCCCAGCAGATCGGCAATGCCCGAATAGGTTCGGCCTCCGTAGGTGGTAGTTTGGCCGGAGGCCACGCTGTTGGCTACATCCATGGGAAGGTTGGCCGAGCCGTAGTGGAGCGTATTGCGGTAGGCTTCCCACATCAAGGGGTAGTACTGCTGCGCGTTTACGGTTTCGTACTCGGGAAGCCCCCGGGAAATGGTACCGCCGGAAGCGGAGATGTTGAAGTTACTCTTGCCCGCTTTTCCTTTTTTGGTCGTGATCATGATCACCCCGTTGGCACCCCGCGAACCGTAGATGGCCGTGGTAGAAGCGTCTTTCAGAACGGAGATGGACTCAATATCTTCGGGGTTTAAGTTCACCGTAGAGGCGTCAAAGGGTACTCCGTCTACCACGTAGAGAGCCGTATTGGAGTTGGAGATGGAGCCAAACCCACGCACCCGAATGGCGGGAGCCGAGCCGGGAGCTCCGCTGCCCATGGTAGTTTGTACGCCGGGCGCGGCTCCGATCAGGGCGTTGAGGGCGTTGGACACGGGCCGCTTCTCGATGTCAGCCGCTTTGATTTGGGCCGACGACCCCACGTGCGTCGATTTATCCACGGCACCGTACCCCACCACGATCGCTTCGCTGAGTATTTTTACATCTTGCTCCAGGGTAATATCAATCACGCTGCGGTTGTTGATATTCACCTCCATGGTGGCAAATCCGATGTAACTCACTACTAGCGTAGAAGCATCCCGGCTCACGTTGACGACGTACTTTCCGTTACCATCCGTAACGGTACCCACAGAAGTACCCTTTACCACGATGCTTACACCGGGTAGGGCTGATCCATCTTCCTGGGAGGTAACTACTCCCCTTACTGTTGTTTGCGCGTGCAGAAATCCGACGGTCAAAAACAACAGTACGAAACTCGATAGAGCTTTACTCATAATGAATGTTTTTTTGATGAATAGAGGATTATGTAAATATTATTATTTCGTAAAAGTAGGCATGTAATTTATTTGTCAAGACAAATTGGTACTAAAATCAAGCAGATTCTTCCAATTTTAATATTATTATAATTTAAACTAACCAAATAGTTATTCACTTTTAGTTGGTTATAAAGAATAGTATTCTAGTAAATCGAATTTTGACTTGTTGAATGGCCTGTTTGGGCTTAGGTTGGAATAGTCAACAGAATATTCTATGGATGCACATAAATACCAGAATGTAGCCTTTTTTTGAAGAAGAGAAATTGTACTTAATTGATGGATGTCTATTGATCTGTACATTAATTATTGCCATAATAACTAAATTAAGTACAATCTTAATACAAAATAAAACCCCGGCTATTCTGTAACTAGCCGGGGAAGGGTTATAAGCCTATGTAAAGTACCTCTAGCTAGTCGTCTCGGCCTGGCTGACGGTTTTGGTATTATCGTCGGGGTGGCGGTCGATGAGCTTGTTGAGCGGGTCGATGCCGGCTTTGGTAGGTACCTTGGGTACGCTCACTTTGATGACGTTTTCCTGCTTCGTTATTTTATGCTTTTGCAGGTAGAGCAGCGAGTCTTTATCGGCTTTATCTTTGCCGTACACCCCCACGTCGATCCACTCGGCCAGCTTTTGGGGCGTGTCGTTCCCGGCGCTGTCGGCGCGGTACTTCTCCGAGCTGAATTTCAGCGTCACTTCGTACTTGGTATCACTTTGCTTCACGTAGGTAGCCTCGGTGGTTTTGTTTTCGTAGAGCGTGATGTGCTCGAACCAGTCATCGATGAGGTACTGGAGCGAGTCGGGCGTTTCGGCCCGGAAGTACCCCAGCAGGTCGCGGCTGGTGGGGTAGCGGCCCGGCTTGGAGTCGGGGCCGGGGTACTGCCAGTCGGCCAGGAAGTTTCGCAGGGCGGTGTTGACGTTGGCTTCGCCGATGTAGTCCTGCAGGGCGTACATAATCACCGAACCTTTGTTGTAGTGAATGTACCCCTGGCCTTCTACCAGCACGAGCGGTTGCTCCTTCTTGCGCTCCATGGCGCGGCCCTGGAGGTACTTGTCTACCTCATATTTCAGGAATTTCTGCATGAGCTCGGGCGTGAAGCTGTGCTTCATCACCATCAGGGCCGAGTACTGGGCCTGGGTTTCGGAGAGCATGGCGTTGCCTTTCACGCTGGCCTCGGGTACCTGGTGGCCCCACCACTGGTGGCCTATTTCGTGGGCGGTTACGTAGTAGGGCATGTCGAGGTCTTTCTCGGGGTTGCTCACCTTCTGGATAAACCCAATGCCCTCCGAGAAAGGTACCGTGTTGGCAAACGACTGCGCAAAACTGGCGTAGCGCGGAAACTCCATGATGCGTAGCTGCCGGAACTGGTAGGGACTGAAATTCGCGGAAAAGTACCCCAGCGACTTCTTGGCGGAGGTCATCATTTGTTCCAGGTTGTACTCGTGCCCCTTGTTGTAGTAAATCTCCAGGTTCACCACCTGGCCGTCGGCGCTTTTCCACTGGTCGCGCTTCACTTCGTAGCGCGCCGACACGATGGAGTAGAAATTCACCATCGGGATGTCCATCTGGTAGTGGTAGTACTTTCGGCCTTTTTCTTCCCATTCTTTCTGCAGGTACCCCGGCGCGATGGCGATCTGGTCGGGCGAGGTACCGATGATCATCTGAAAGCGGATGTAGTCGGCGTCGTCGCCGAAGAGGCTCTGGCTGAGGCCGCGCGGGTCGGTTTGTTCCATCATGCGCTCCTTCTCGGGGAGTTTGTACTTACGGCGCAGGTCGTCATCGCCGAGCTCAGCGGCTTCGGCGTAGCCAATGCTGGGGAAGTAGGTATTGTTAAAAAAGGTACCGTTCTGCACGATGCTGGTATTGCCGCCCCCGGCCGTGAAGCCCCGGGTGGTGAAATTGACCTTGAAATCCATCTTTACGGAGTCGCCGGGGGCCAGCGGCTGCGCCAGGGTGTAGATGGTGTAGCCGTACTTTTCCCACCGCTGCTTCACCTGGGCATCGCCGTTGCCGAACCGCAGGTACTCAGTCTGGACGTCGTTCAGAATATCTTCCTGAATGTGTACGTCGGCCAGGGGTTGTTCGGTTTTGTTTTTAAGCCAAAAGTACCCCTCGGCCGTGAAGTCGCGCTCGTCGGGGTAGAGCTCCACGCGCAGGTTCGACTCCACGATTTTGGGCTGAGGCAGGTGGTTGAATTTTTTCAGCGTTTTCTCGTAGTCGACGGCCCATTGCTCCCCTTCTTCCTGGGTACGGTACTTGTTGAGCTGGTTGGTATTGTAGTACACGTAGAAGCCCGTGCCGGTGAAAGCGATGATTGTGGTGAGCGCAAACGTAACCAGCGGGCGCGTCAGGCGCAGCCTTCCCAGCCGCAGGCGGGTACGCATCACGGCCTCCGAGCCCCGCACGGCAAATACTACCGACAGCGAAAACAGAATGCACACAAAGGTGAACCAGTAGAATTTCAGCCAGGAGAAGCGCGCCACAAAATGCCCGTAGCGGTTCATGTCGGAGTAGTCGCCGAGGTTACCGCTGTTGAACATGAACATGGGGTGGCTCACGCCCATGGCCCCGATGGTGAACGTGACGATAAAAAACACGAACATGAGTCCGTAGCCAATGAACTTGTCGTTGGCCATGACCTGGATAAAAAACGCCAGCAGCGTGTAGGCCACCAGGAAAAAGAGCGTAGACGTAAAGAGCGATTTGACGTAAAGCGGGATCTCGAAGTTGAAGTACCCGTGCGCGGCCTGTACGCCCATACCCATCACGATCAGGACGAGCAGCAACAGGACGTACACCATCACCAGCCCGATGAATTTCGCCACCAGGTTCACCCAGTCGGGTACGGGCAGGGCGTCCATGATGAGGTTCATGTTCACGCTGCGCTCCCGCCAGATCAATTCACCCGAATAAAAAATAACGATGATCAAAAAGAAAAGATCGAACTCGTCGAGCAGACCCAGGACATTGGCCGTGATGGGGTAGGAGCCCGTGCCGTACATCTCACCGAAGTAAAACGAGCTCACGATGAGGTTGATAAGCCCCACCGCCACAATGCCAATGAAGGGTACGTCGCGGGTGGTGATCTTGAAATAAAACTTAGCCTGCTGCCACAGCATGGTGAGGTAGCTACCGGCATTAAGTACCTGCCTGACGGTGGGAATCCGGACGTTTTCGGGCTTGAACGTCACTTTCTCGGCCACGGCCGCTTTGGCTTTGCGCCAGCCTTTGCGTACTACGCTAAAACTAAAGCCAAAGTAGGTACCGGCCAGGATCAGCCCCGCCAGGCCCAGCCAGAGCAGGCGGTTCCAGAGCAGCACACCTTCGAGGGGTACCAGCTGGCTATTCTTTTGGGCGGGCGACCAGTACTCGGTGTAGATCTGGAACGCCCGGAAGCCGAAGGGGTCCAGCATCGCGGCCAGGGTTTTGTTGTCGATGTCTTCCAGGACGGTGTCGGCGATCTGGTAAAGTACCAGCAGCACGATCCCCTGCACGTAGATGACGATGGTCTGGCGGCTGAGGGTACCCGCGGCAAAGTAGAGCGCCGCCTGGATAAAAAGATTGGTGATGCCGAGTGTGAGGAACGGCTGGATGTAGTGCCAAAAGTTAAAAGGAAGCATTTCTTTGGCCGCCCAGGAAGGCTCCCAGGGGAGGTACTTGCCCACGGCGAAGCCCAGCATAAAAGCGACCCACACGGCGCTGAAAACCAGGACGGTTACCACAAACGAGCCAAAAAAGCGGCCAAAGAGGTAGGCAAACTTCGACACCGGCGTGGTAAAAAGCATGGAGTCGGTCTTGTGGTCGAAGTCGCGCAGGACGGGTACTCCCATGATGGCCGACACGATGAAGGTCATGGCGAAGGTCATGATGACCGTCATGAAGGATAGGTTGTAGGGCGAGTTCTCGACGATCTGTCCACCGGCCACGCCCCCGATCACGATGTACTTGGAGGTGACGGCAAAGAAGCTCATCAGAAACAGAATCGCGAAGTAGATGTAGGTAGCCGAGCGTTTTTTGCGGTAGGCGAGCTCAAAGCGTAAAATTTCTTTCAACATAAAGTAGGGTAGTTTCGGGTAGTGATTGCGCTGAAAAATAGCATGGCGTCTTCAAGGTTGGCTTAGGCTTCTACCGGTGCCGTCCCGAAGATGTGCGAAAAGTACACGTCTTCCAGATCACCGTCTACGGCCACAAAACCTTCCCCCGGTTCGGTATCCGCCAGCACGTGCAGCACGGGGGTACCTCCTACGAGCTTCTCTGATATAATGTTGAATTGCGCCCGAAGTACCTCTACTTCCGCCTTGGGTACTCTTATTTCCCACACCCGGCCCCGAATCTGCGCCAGCGCCTGAGTAGGGCTTCCTTTATAAAGTACCTGACCTTTGTTGATAATGGCCATGTCGGAGCAAAGCTCCTTCACGTCGTCCACAATGTGCGTCGACAGGATTACGATGGTATTTTCGCCAATTTCACTGAGCAGATTCAGAAAGCGGTTGCGCTCGGCGGGGTCCAGGCCGGCGGTGGGTTCATCCACGATGATGAGCTTGGGGTTGGCCAGCAGCGCCTGCGCAATGCCGAAGCGCTGCTTCATGCCGCCCGAGTACCCGCCCAGGTTTTTTTTGCGGGCTTCGTAGAGGTTGGTTTTCTGCAGCAGGGCTTTCACCGTCTCGTTGCGTTCTTTTTTATCGGTAATCCCTTTCAGTACCGCCAGGTGGGATAGGAGCGTCTCGGCGTCTACCTTGGGGTATACGCCAAACTCTTGCGGCAGGTACCCCAGCGCTTTCCGTACTTCATCTTTTTGGGTCAGGACGTTGATCGTTCCCAGCTGAATACTACCGCTGTCGGGCTCTTGCAGGGTAGCGATGGTGCGCATCAGCGACGACTTCCCGGCTCCGTTGGGTCCCAGCAGCCCAAACATGCCCTGGTCGATGGTGAGCGAAATGTTCTTGAGGGCTTGTACGCCGTTGGAGTAGGTCTTGTTGAGATTTTCAATAACGAGCTGCATACGTAGAAAGGAGGTTGTTTGTCAGGTAGTTTCGATTGGACAAGATACAAAATGGCGGATTGATCACCGCTATATTAGGGATGAAGAATATTTTTTCGGGATCAGCGGTAAACGTTGTGGCAGAGGGGGTGGGGCATAGGGCAGGGGGTACTTTGGAGCGGAGGGCATAAGGGGTACTTGGAGCCGAGGGCAGCAGGGTACCTTCATCCTAAATCCCTTTGCCCCATGCCCTCTGCTTTGCCCCAGGCCCACACCTAGCGGCGGACGTTGCGGATGCGGAAACGGAGCAGGAGCCAAAGTACCAGGTAGAGCATTCCGAGCATGAGGGCAAACTCAAAGCTAAGGAGTACCGCCGTACGGTCCAGTGCGCTGGCCAGGATATTTTTAAGCAGTTCGATGGGATCGTGCAGAATATCCCAGCTGTTCCAGCGGCGGATGCGCCCCAGGTACACGCCAAAACCCGCCAGCGGCAGGCTGATGAGCAGCAGCGTCAGACCGGCCGTTTTCCCGTAGGTACGTTGCCAGGTACGGTGTATCCAGTAGAGCGACACCAGTCCGTTGATCAGACTGACCTGGGCGTAGTAGAAAAGCATGATGATGTCGTGCCAGGTGAGGTTACGCTCAAAATCCACCGTCAGGTGCACCAGGTCGGTGATCATGTAAGGGGCATTGGGAAAAAAAGCCAGCCAAACTACGCTCAAAATACCTACCAAAATGGGAATCGGGCCAAAGCGTTTGGAAAGAATGGAGGTAATGTAAGCAATCAGTAGGGGAATCCAGCTCAGAAACAGATTCCAGTCCAACGAGAAGTCAACCGCTTCGTTGAACTGGATGCGAATCATATGAAACAGGAAGGCCAACAGACTCAGTAGGCCTAGCAGCAGCAGGGGGTACAATCCTTCCAGCGTAATGATGGGAGGATCGGAGACGCTTATTTTATAGTGCCACCACGATTTGAGTCGCTTCAAGGATCGTTTTAGTTAGGTACCTGTTCCGATAGCCGACACCGTCCTAGGCGGGGTATTCGGATTGAAACTACTATAAAACGTCTTGAATAGGGAGTTAGGTTTACAAAAAAGTCGATTTAGCCTATTAATAATAAAGAATCAATAGAAATTACAACTAGCAGGAATACGTACCTGCTAGAGAATTATTAGGTACCTGGCTAAACTAAGGTACTTAGCTCGGGCTGCTATCTTGCGGAGCAGAGCTAGTAGGAGCCGAAGGCGATTTGCGGGGGCGATTTCGGCGGGGCGAACGCTTCTTGGCGGGCTTATCGGGGTTTCGGGCCGCCGTAGGAGCTCCGGAACGGGCGTTTGAAGAAGGCTTGCCGCTCCGTTTGCGATCACCGCTTCCGTTTCCTTTTGCACTACGGGGAGCAAAGGCCGGTGCTTCTCCCAAGCCTAGCTGTTGGGTAATGGCTTGCTTCTCCACGACCGTTTCCAGCAGGCGCTCGATGCGCAGTACCCGGGGCTGGTCGTCCTGGTTGATGAAGGTAATGGCCGTTCCGGTGGTTTCGGCCCGGGCCGTGCGGCCAATCCGGTGCACGTAGTCTTCGGGGTCACGGGGAACGTCGAAGTTGACCACGTGGCTCAGGTTATCGATGTCGATGCCGCGCGAGAGTACATCCGTCGCGACCAGAATGGGAAACTTTCGGTTTTTGAAATCCCGCAAAACAACCTCCCGAACCGACTGCTCGGAGTCAGACGAAATGCCGTAGGCGTCGTAGCCCAATCGGCCCAAGGCCCGTACGATGGAGTCAACGGACGAGCGGCGCGAAGTAAACAGAACCATGCTGGGGGTATTCACCTTCTTGAGCAGGTGCACCAGTAGGGGTAGTTTTTGCTGGTCGGAGGCCAGGTAAAACTGCTGGTCAATACCGGCGGCGGGCTTGGAGACGGACAGTTGAATTTCTTCGGGTTCCTGCAGGATACGCTTGGCGAGCTCCCTTATTTTGGGCGGCATCGTAGCCGAAAACATGAGCGTTTGGCGCTGGGCCGGAATCTGGGACATGATTTTGAGAATATCACCCAGAAAACCCATGTCCAGCATCCGGTCGGCCTCGTCCAGGATCAGGTGCCGAAGCTGGTCGAAGCGTACGTAGCCTAGCTGCATGTGAGCCATCAGGCGGCCCGGCGTCGCAATGATGATGTCGGCTCCCTGGGTAAGGGCTTTGCGCTGCTGGTCCCACTCGGGGCCTTTGGTACCACCGTAGATGGCAATGCTGGTGGCATTGACAAAGTACCCCAGCCCTTGTACCTGCTCGTCGATCTGCTGGGCCAGCTCACGGGTTGGCACAATGATCAGCGTACTGATGTGCTCCTGCGGATGGGTAGCAATGCTGTTGAGAATGGGAACCAGGTAGGCGGCCGTTTTTCCGGTGCCCGTCTGGGCGCAGGCAATAAGGTCTTTCCCTTGAAGGATGCGCGGGATGGCCATTTCCTGAATGGGGGTGGCCTGCTGGAAATTCATGGAGTCCACGGCCTGGAGAAGGTCATCGTGGAGATCAAATTCGTTAAAATGCAAAGTTCAGCTGAATGTAGGATCAACAGAAAGCAGCTATTGGCTAGCAAGCTCTGGCAATCCGGTGAAAAAATAGTGAAGCTGACCTTGCGTTTCGTCGGCCAGCAAACCGCTTGACTACAAGCAAAGGTACTTTGTTTTTACCAAAAAAAGAAGGGGGCGGCCTTCATTTTCGGCCGTCCCTCGTCTTTATACAAGCGTTATTTAGTGAGCGGTCAGTCCTGTACCCCTCAGCGCATTACTTGGCCCACCCGGTACCATTTGTAGCCGTAGCCTGGCAGCGATAGATCCAGCGTACCATTTTTTACTTCCTGTTGTTGCTGGTCGGCCAGGAGGTCGAAAACGGTTGTGGTTTTATCCAGGGCCGTTTTGATGCGGGCTTTTTTTGCTTCCTTGCTAAAATTATGAACAATGACGAGCGAACTACCTTTGTAGTCGTAGCGAAGTGCTATTACGTGCGGAGAGCCCGTATCCAGAATTTTGTATTCCCCCCGTCCAATCTCAGGACATTCTTTGCGCAGCCGGATCATCCGGGCGTTCCAGTTCAGGAGGGAGCTGGGGTCGCGCCGCTGGGCCGCTACGTTCAGGGTTTTGTAGCTGTAAGCTCCCTGATCAATTACGGGCCGGAACGTCTCGGGGGCTCCCGAAAAGCCCGCATGTTGGGCGTCTGACCATTGCATGGGTGTCCGGACCGATAGCCGTTCCTTGAGGCTCAGGTCATCGCCCATGCCGATTTCTTCGCCGTACCGAATCACGGGCGTGCCGGGCAGCGAATACAGCAGGCTATACGCCAGCTCGATGTGCTTGCGGTCGTTATTGAGCATGGGGGCCAGGCGGCGGCGGATGCCGCGGTCATACACCTGCATGCTGGTATCGGGCCCCATGACGTCATATACACGTTGGCGTTGCTTGTCCGAAAGCCGCCCCAGGTCAATTTCGTCGTGGTTGCGCAGGAAGAACCCCCACTGGGCGTTGGCCGGAATATCCTTGGTTTTTTTAAGAGCCTCCACAAAAAGGTTCGCTTCGCCCGTAGCCAGGGCGTAGAATAGAAACTGATTGGCGTAGAAGTTGAACATCATGGGCATCCGCTCGCCCTGCTTGCCAAAGTACAGCTCATTTTCGTTGGGTTCTACGTTGGCTTCGCCCAGAATGACGGCGTCGGGTTTGCGGCTTTGGGTAAAGTTACGCATGTTAATAAGGTACGTAAAGTCCAGATCGCGGACGTCTTTAAGCGGCTTGGCTCCCTCTAAGATGAACGGAACCGCATCCAGCCGGAAGCCCGAGATGCCCTGTTGGAGCCAATACGCAATCACCCGCCGCGACTCCTTGATCACCTCCGGATTTTCGTAGTTGAGGTCGGGCTGAAACTTGTAGAAGCGGTGGTAATAGTACTCACCCGACACCGAGTCCAGGGTCCAGACGGCCTCTTGCACCCCCGGAAATACCATGCCTTCGTTCCAGTCCTTGGGGCGATCTTTGGACCAGACGTACCACGAGCGGTAGCGCGAGTCCTTGCTTTGCCGCGCTTGCTGAAACCAGGGGTGGGTGTCCGAGGTGTGGTTCACTACCAGGTCCATGATCACTTTTATGCCCCGCGCCTCGGCCTGGTGCATGAACTCCGTAAAATCCCCGTGGGTGCCGTACTTAGGGTCCACGCCGTAGTAGTCGGCTACGTCGTAGCCATCGTCTTTGCCCGGTGAAGGCTGGAAGGGAGCCAGCCAGATGGCGTCAATGCCCAGGGCTTTCAGGTAGTCCAGCTGCTCGGTTAATCCGCGTAAATCCCCCCGGCCGTCGTTGTCGCTGTCTTTGAACACCCCTACCTCCAGGTTGTAGATGATGCTGTTTTTATACCAAAGGGCGTCGATCATATCCTGCGCCTGATCCGTGGATTGGGCGTAGGTGGCTGAAGAGAAAACCAAAAACAGGAAGTAGTAGTAAATGCAGTTAAGCTTTTTCATAATAGCGGTGAATGCTTGTTGTTGATGAACCATACCCGGGCGGATAAGCCCGGCAGGCAAACGTATCGAGTGCCAAACGGCTGGTAATAGGGTAAAAATCATACCCGTACGCAAATCACCCTTCGCTTGATCAAAATACTGCCTAAGGACTCCTGAGAGCCAGGACGAAGGCGGCTGAGGCCCCCGTCAGATCACACCCAAACCCCTGATTTTACCGATTCGGGAACCGAACGGAGCGGAGAAGTACTTTACTACCTGGGGCCTGGCACACTTTTATGTAATTAAAATTGAATCCTGACCTACCTACTCTGGTATATCCAGGCTGAATATACGTACCCGATTCGCTGTTCTCTTTACCAACCCTATGCGTCGCAATTCCAGAGACTACGTAATTACCCGAAGGATTGACAACCTGCTGCTGAATTTCTACGAAGCGTACATGTTTATGGGGCGTTTCTTTCGCGAGGCGTTCCGCGGCCCCCTGGAATTTCAGGAGCTGGTGAAGCAGTGCTACCAGATTGGGTACCGCTCCTTACCCCTCATTTCTCTGACGGGTTTTATTACAGGTATGGTATTCACCAAGCAGTCGCGGCCTTCCCTCATGGAGTTTGGGGCTACGTCCTGGCTGCCTTCGCTGGTATCCATCGCCATCGTTCGGGCGTTGGCTCCGCTCATTACTTCCCTCATCAGTGCGGGCAAGGTGGGTTCCAGCATTGGGGCCGAGCTGGGCTCCATGCGCGTGACGGAGCAGATCGACGCCATGGAGGTTTCGGCCGTTAATCCGTTTAAGTTTCTGGTGGTCACGCGGGTACTTGCTTCCACCATTAGCATTCCCATTCTTTCCTTTTACTGCGCTTTCGTCGGGCTCATGGGTTCTTTCCTGGACGTAACCCTCAACGAAGAAACCAACATTGTGGCCTTCTTCGAAAAAGCCTTTGAGCAAATCACGTTTCTGGACATTGGCTCGGCCCTTTTCAAGGCCATTGCGTACGGATTTACCATCGGTATGGTGGGCTGTTACAAAGGGTATAATGCTACTCAAGGTACCCAGGGCGTGGGGAAAGCCGCTAACGCTTCGGTGGTATTATCTATGTTCCTGATCTTTCTGGAAGAAGTAGCGATTGTTCAGATTACCAATTGGATGCGATAATCCCGGAAATAGACAAGTACCTATGCAACAGCCAACTTCTCATCCAATAGGCACCGAAAAGGCCATTTCGATCCGGAATCTGTACAAGTCGTTCGGAGAACTGCACGTGCTGCGCGGGGTCGATCTGGATGTATTTAAAGGAGAAAATGTAGTGGTACTGGGCCGGTCCGGAACGGGCAAGTCGGTACTCATCAAAATCATTGCCGGACTTCTCAAACCTGATCAGGGTACCGTTCAGGTTTTGAACCAGGAAGTACCTTCGCTCAGCGAAAAGCAATTAAGGGAGCTACGCCTAAAAATTGGTTTTTCTTTTCAGAATAGCGCCCTCTACGACAGCATGACCGTACGCGAAAACCTGGAGTTTCCGCTGGTGCGTAACGTCAAAAACCTGAGCCGTTCGGAGATCAACCGCGCCGTGGAAGAAGTACTGGACTCGGTAGGTCTTAGCCAAACCATCAACCAGATGCCCTCGGAGCTCTCGGGCGGGCAGCGCAAGCGGATCGGCATTGCGCGTACGCTGATCATGAACCCGGAGATCATGCTTTATGATGAACCCACCGCGGGCCTGGACCCCATTACGTGCATGGAAATCAATGAGTTGATTAATGAGGTGCGCGAGCGCTACCACACCAGCTCCATCATTATCACGCATGACCTCACCTGCGCTAAAGCCACCGGCGACCGGCTGGCCATGCTCTTCGACGGACAGTTTATCAGAGAAGGTACCTTTGAAGAGGTATTCGAAACCGACGAAGAACGCATCAAAAGTTTTTACGATTACAATTTTGTAGAATAAAGCTGGGAAGGTTAGTAAGCCATTCCACAATCCCTAATAAACCAATTAGTTATAGATCTTAAGTAGAGCAATATGAAACCAATAAACCCTAAAAAGAGGGCCGTTACCGTGGGCTTGTTTGTATTCTTAGGCCTGGTGATTTTTATCGTGGGGGTACTTACCATCGGGAGTATGCGCAAGTCGTTTGTACCTAAGGTTACGGTGCGTTCCATTTTCGACGACGTCAACGGGCTACAGGCGGGTAACAACGTCTGGTTTTCGGGTGTAAAGGTAGGTACTGTGAAGCGAATTAGCTTTTACGAAGGCTCAAAAGTAGAAGTGATTCTCAACATTGAGGAAAAATCGCAACAGTATATTCGCAAGGACGCCACCGTGAAAATAAGTACCGACGGGCTGATTGGGAACAAGATCATCGTGATTGCGGGCGGAACGCCGAAGGTACCTTCCATCGAAGAAGGAGACGTGCTCAAAGTGCAAACCGAAGACAGCCAGCAGGATATCATGAATACCTTGCAGGAAAACAACAAAAACATCCTGGCCATTACGAGTGATTTCAAAGAGATCAGTCGCAAGATACGCGCCGGAGAAGGATCGGTAGGGAAGCTCCTGGGCGACGAATCGCTGTACAACGACCTCAATACCACGATGGCGTCATTGAAGAGAACGTCCCAAAACGCCCAAAACCTGACGGCCTCACTGTCGAGCTACTCGGCCAAGCTCACCCGCGAGGGCGGCCTGGCCAACGACCTGGCTACCGACACGACGATCATGCGCAGCGTAAAAGCCACCATGCAGCAGCTCAACACCACGGCCGCCACGGCGCAGGCTACCGTTGACAACCTCAAGCGCATGAGTGACGACCTGCAGGTTAATCCTAACAGCCCGGTGGGGGTACTTCTCAACGACGAAAAAACGGCGTCCGAACTGAAAACGACCGTAAGGTACCTGGAAAGCAGCTCCCAAAAGCTGGACGAAAACCTGGAAGCGTTGCAGCACAACTTCCTGTTGAGAGGTTTTTTCCGCAAGCGGGACAAAAGGGAGCAGAAAGCCCAGAAAGAATCTGCGCCTACTGATACCACTAGCACGGAAGTCCGGTAAAGTACCTCTTTTTGATTACCGAAAACCGAATGGTACGGAGTTTTTAACCGGCAAGTACCATCGTACACTTTAGTCGTTTTCGGTATGAATCAACCAGCAATACATGAAAGTACCTCCCTGCGCAAAACGCTGGGCTGGACCTTGGTGGGCTTAGGGGCCCTGGCGGTGGCCAACGCCATTCGGAAGCAAATGAACAAGTACCCCCTGGAGGGCAAGGTAGTATTCATCACCGGTGGCTCCCGCGGGCTGGGGCTGGTGATGGCCCGGCAGTTGGCCGCCAAGGGTGCTCGCCTGGCGATATGCGCCCGGACGGCGGAGCAGGTGGAGCGCGCCCGGCAGGACTTGCAGCAGCGGGGCGCCGAAGTACTGGCCTTCACCCTGGACGTAACCCAGCGCGACGAGGTACATCGCAGGGTTCAGGAGGTCATTACGCACTACGGACAGCTCGACGTACTCATCAACAATGCCGGAGTGATGATTGTCGGCCCGCAGGAGGCCATGAACATGGAAGACTTCGACTGGGCCATGAATACGCATTTCTGGGCACCGCTCCATAGTATGCAGGCCGTTATTCCCCACTTTCGCGAACGGGGTGAAGGCCGCATCGTCAACATCGCTTCCATTGGGGGTAAAATTGCTTTCCCGCACCTGCTGCCCTACACGGCCAGCAAGTTCGCGCTCGTGGGGCTTTCGGAAGGCATGCATGCCGAGCTTAAGAAATACAACATCCACGTCACGACCGTCTCGCCCAATCTGACCCGCACCGGTAGCCCGCGAAACGTCACCGTAAAAGGAGACGCCGAAGCGGAATACGCCTGGTTCAAAATATCGGATTCGGCTCCCTGGCTGGCCCAGGAGGTGGAGTCGGCGGCGGCGGATATTCTGGAAGCGCTGGAATACGGCAAGTCGGAGGTGGTACTTACCGCCACGGGCAAGGCCGCTGCGCTGCTCCAGGGCGTCATGCCCGGCTGGGTAAGTGACGCCCTGGTGCTGGTGGATCGCTTCCTGCCTGAAAACATAGAAGGGGGCTCGATGGGGCGAAAAGGGCACGACAGCGAGTCGGCGCGCTCGCAGGGCCCCATTGCGGCTTTGACGGATAAAGCCGCAATGGAGAACAACGAACTCTAAAAGTACCTCCAAGTACCCTTCAAGTCTTGCGTTTCTTTTTGCGGGCCGAGGGAAAGAGAACGTTGTTGAGAATGAGCCGATAGCCCGCGGAGTGCGGGTAGAGGTTGAGGTCGGTGGCCATGCGGTGGCCGCCGCCGCGCCGCCCTTCGGGGTCATGCCCGCCGTAAAAGACCCACTGCCCGCGACCCAACTCCCCGTACAGGTACCTGTCCGACGATTTGCTTTGGCCCAGTACCAGTACGTTGGGCTTTACGGTACTTTTAGTAAAGGCGGTGGTTTGGCCGTAAAATTCTTTGATCACGTTTTCGTGGTTTTGCACCAGCATGGCCGGGATAATGTCCCACTTGGCCGAGAAGTCAAAAAGCGAAAAGAAATCCAGTGACTGGTAGTAGCCCGAGCTGGCCGTGGAGTTGATGTTGGAAAAAGCCATTCCGCCGTAGCCTTCCTGGTATTCCAGCGTAAAGTTTTGAAAGGCTACCGTTTGGTTAAAATCCAGCTTCGATTGGGCGTTGGGGTCAATCCCGTCGCCGTCGAAACTACTGTCCACAATATCGACCCCTTCGGCTGCGAGGGCGATATCCAGGGTTTCGGCGGCGGAGCACATCGCAAACAGGTACCCACCCCCGGCACAAAATTCTTTGATGGACTTGGCGACGGCCAGCTTCATGTGCGACACTTTGGCGTACCCATGCCGACGGGCAATGTCTTCCTGGGCCTTCACGTCCTCTACCGTCATGCGGCGCATGTTCCGGCCGTATTGCCCCGTAAAGTCCTCGTGGTGTAGGTGCAGCCAGTCGTACTTGGCCAGGTCACCGTTCAGTACTTCTTCGTCGTACACTACCTCGAAAGGGATTTCGGCGTAGGCAAGTACCAAGAGTACGGCATCGTTATTTTCAAACTCAGAAGGACTGACTTTGATGGGCGAATACACCACAACCTTGGGCGCTTTTTGGAGCTTCACCACGTTCATGTTCACGTCCGGGTCGGCGATCAGGGTCAGGATGCGGTTGGTTTGTGCATCGGAAACTACCTCGTACGATACCCCCCGCACCCGGCACTCCTTTTCCACCACCGAGCTGTATTTTACCATAAAACTCCCGCCCCGGTAGTTGAGCAGCCAGTCCACGTCCACGTCGGCTTTCAGCACGGAAAACGCAATCCCGTAGGCTTTGAGGTGGTTGGCTTGTTTATCGTCCATCGGGATCAGGATGGAGTTGGCCAGCGTGAAGGTACTTAGCAGAAGTAATAAGAAGGTAACGTATCCTCTTGTGATAACGGCGCTTACTTTTTGTTGTATGCCTGTTCTCATAATACCAGTCGCTTTTGGGTAAAAAGAAAAAATCAACGGATGCACGAAGAGGAAGGGATACCAAAGCTATAAAATTGTTTCTACTTTATCAAGCGATACGGGCCAGGGGGCACTAGAAAAAACAGAGCCCGCCGAAAAGCGGGCTCTGACTGGTAAAAGTAAGAAGGAGAGGGAATTAAATGGTAGTACCGCCGTCGGCCGTGAAGATTCCGCCGGTGCAGTAGCCTGAGGCGGGTGAAGCCAGGTAAAGTACCATCCCGGCGATTTCTTCTACGGTACCCATGCGGGCGATGGGCAGGCGCTTGGTGAAGCGGGCAAGCGTTGTTTCGTCCTCCCACAGGGCCTGACTAAACTTCGTTTTGATCAATCCGGGACAGACCGCATTCACCCGGATGCCGTCGGCTCCCAGCTCCTTGGCAAATACCTTCGTGAGCATATTAAGGGCCGCCTTCGTGACGCTGTACATGCCCAGGCCGGGGTCAGGCGTGAGACCCGCAATGCTGCTGATGTTGATGATGCTCCCGCCGCCGCGCGCTTTCATGCTGGGCTGAACAAGCCGGGTAAGCTCCAGGGGGGCGCGCACATTGACCTGCATGATTTTATCAAAAGCGCTTTCGGGAAACTCGACCGTGGGGCCGTAGTGTGGGTTGGCCGCGGCGTTGTTCACCAGAATATCCACGCCGCCATAAGCCTGCATGGTTTGCTCGACCAGATTGCTGAGCTGCTGGCTATCACCCACGTGGGCGGCCACGGCCGTAACTTCCGCGCCTTCCTGGCGCAGGGTATTGGCCAGGGCGTCGAGGTCGGCTTGTTTGCGGCTACTGATCACGACCTGCGCCCCGGCCTGGGCCAGCAGGCGGGCGGTGGCTTCACCAATGCCTTTACTGGCACCGGTAATGAGGGCTACTTTTCCGGAAAGATTGAAATAGTCGGTTAGGGTTTGCATAGGAGTGCATTTTTGTTCGTGCCCCAATATGCAAAATCATGAGTAAATAATCACTTTGTGCAGGTACCTGTCGGCAGGTACCTACACGTGGGTGGCGACAGGTACTTGGGTGAAGTACCTGCGTGCAGAAGTACCCTTACTTACCAAGAAGCCAGGGGTACTTGGGGGCGGAGAGGGACTCCCTGACCGTCTTGAGGCGTCGCCGGGAAGGTACCAGGCGGGTTTCATCGTGCAGGATGAGTGCGCCATTTTCCCGGAAAACCCGGATGTAGCGTGGGTTGACGGCTTCGTGGCGACTGATCCGAACGAACGCACTGTGGGGCTCTAATCGGAGTAAAACCACCTTGAGGGTACGGGCTATGAGCAATTCCTTGCCGTTGGCCAAGTAAATGCGCGTGTAGTTGCCGTCGGCTTCCAGCCGGACAATCAGCGCCGGATCGAGGTAGGTGGAACTACCCACGTAAACAACCTGGGAGCATAAAGTAGTGTACATAAAGGTTATAAGTTAGGGTGTGGTAGTTGGCAAATAAAAGATTGTGTTCGGGTGGCAGAGGCCGATTTTTGGGAAAATACAACGTTCTGATTTCAATAAAGGGGAGGCAATCCTACCTTCCGCGGTGATTTGCTCGTTTAGCTGGGCTTGCAAAAAATGATGAAATAGTACCATACGCTTTTTGACGAAGGCTAGACTCAAGGCTTAAAATCATTTATCCGGACTAAGGGCATAAGGTAAGCGACTGGCGAAGGAAGTATGTACTTTTTCTTAAAAAGATGCTAGTTCGTTCCAAAAAGCGTCCTATTTTTGCCTACATTATACGGAATCAACCTACCCTCACGCTACCATGAACAGTCCGCAAGAACCACCCGATACCGACGGCCTGCCGCCCTTTGTCCGCACCTGGCCGCAGTTGTATGGTTTGGTAGTAGGTACTTTGGTAGTACTGATTGCGCTGTTCTACGCCTTTATGACCCACTTCGAATGAGCTACCTTGACTGGATTGTCCTGGCCCTGACCCTAACCTTTATCGTTGGCTATGGCATTTACCGCAGTCGTGAGAACAGCAACATTGAGTCCTATCTGCTGGCCAACCAATCGTTGCCCTGGTACCACATTACGCTGTCGCTGATGGCTACGCAGGCCAGTGCCATTACGTTTTTGTCGGCCCCCGGCCAGGCCTATACTGATGGGATGCGCTTCGTGCAGTTCTACTTTGGCCTGCCGCTGGCAATGGTGGTACTTTGTATTACGTTCGTCCCTAAGTTTCACAACCTCAAAGTGTTTACGGCCTACGAATTTCTGGAGGGCCGGTTTGACCTCCGTACCCGCGGGCTGACGGCGGGGCTTTTTCTGCTGCAGCGGGGGCTCTCCACGGGTCTGTCGATCTACGCGCCGTCCATCATTTTGTCGGCCATCCTGGGCTGGGATATCCTCTGGACCAACATTATTTCCGGCGGACTCGTAATGCTCTACACCGTCACGGGCGGGGCGCGGGCGGTGTCGCATACGCACCTGCAGCAAATGGGCATCGTTACACTGGGGATGGTCTTTGCGGGCGTGATGGTAGTGAAGCTGCTGCCCTCGGACGTGTCCTTTACGGATGCCCTGCACGTGGCCGGCAAAATGGGCAAGACCAACCTCATTGATTTCTCTTTCGACCTCAGCAACCGCTACAACGTGTGGTCGGGCCTCATCGGCGGCTTCTTTTTGCAGCTGTCGTACTTTGGTACCGATCAGTCGCAGGTAGGCAGGTACCTGACGGGCAGCTCCATTGGGCAGAGCCGCCTGGGTCTCGCCATGAATGGCCTGCTGAAGATTCCCATGCAGTTTTTAATCCTGCTGGTAGGGGTACTGGTGTTTGCCTTTTACCAATTTACGACGCCGCCGCTTTTTTTTAACCAGGTACAGGCCGATAAGGTCAAAAGTACCCCCTACGCCGCAGAGTACCAGGCGCTGGAAGAGCGCCACGCGCGCATTCAGGCGGGCAAACGGGCGCACGTAATGGCCCTGACGAAGGCCTTGGACCAAAACGATGAGTTGGTCATTAATGAGCAGCGAGAGCATCTAGGGAAAGTGGAAAAAGAAGTACAGGCGGTACGGCAGGAAGCCCGGCAGGTACTTTCCAAATCCGGCGGGCAGGACGTCAACGATGTCAACTACATTTTCCTTCGATTCGTGATCGACTACCTGCCCGCGGGCCTGGTGGGCTTGCTGATCGCGGTCATTCTACTGGCCTCGATGGGCTCCGTGGCGGCGGCCTATAACTCACTGGCTTCTACGTCCATTGTGGATGTATATAAGCGCATGGTCCGTACGGATGGCTCCCCGGCTCACTACGTAAAGGCTTCGCGCTGGGCTACCTTTGGCTGGGGTATTTTCTGCATTTTTGTGGCCCAGTACGCCAGTCGGCTGGGTAGTATGATCGAGGCCGTCAACGTACTGGGCTCGCTGTTTTACGGGGTAATTTTGGGCATTTTCCTCGTGGCGTTTTATTTCAAAAAGATCGGGAGCCGGGCGGTGTTCTGGGGAGCGGTGATCGGCGAGTTCTTTGTGGTGGTGAGCTACTGGCAGGAGCTCACGGCTTTTCTCTGGCTCAACCTGATTGGCTGCGTACTTGTAATTGGCTTTGCGGGGATCATTGAGTGGATTTGGCCCCAGCCCTCGCCCAAAGTACCCCTTACTTAGCACAAGACAGAAGAACGACCTTCGTTTCGTATAAAAATATTTACCTAATTTTTTGGATTAAACTAGGTAAATGATGTTGCTACTTTTAATTTTAATCGTTAGGGAAACTATTCTACCGCGGCAGCGCTTTTCAGTTCAGTCGACCATGACAAGTATCCAGTAGTTTATTAATTAACCACTGGTTGATTAGTTGGGTACTTATTGTCCTAATTATTTGTTTATTAGAAAGTTATACATGAAAGCATGGAAGGTGCTTTTCGGGGGCCTGCTACTGATGTGCGGCCCTGACATGGTGCAATCACAGACACTATCCGATACCCTATCGCAGCCAGCGTCTCTCTCGGAATGCGTGGCGTACGCCTTGAACCATCAACCCTACGTTCGGCAAGCCCAACTGGACGAACGTATCGCCGAACGAACCATCCAAAGTCGGCTGGCCGACTGGTTTCCGCAGGTCAATTTGAACTACAATTTTCAGCACTTTCTGAAGCTCCCGGTCATTATTCTGCCCGACTTTGCCAACCCGACGTCGGGCGTTCGGCGGGAAGTACAGACGGGCGTAGCCAATACCTCCACGGCGGCTTTTTCGGCCACGCAAAGTATTTTTAATCGCGATCTGCTGCAGGCAGGACAAACCGCCCAGGCCGTGCGCGCCCAGGCGAACTTAAACACCAAGCGAACCAAAATAGACGTAACGGTGGATGTGAGCAAGGCCTACTACGAGGTACTACTCACCCAGCAGCAAGCCGACATCATCGAGTCGGACATTGTGCGGCTGGAGCGGAGCCTGCGGGACGCCTACAATCAGTTTCAGGGTGGCATTGTAGACAAAACCGATTACAAACGGGCTACCATTGCCCTCAATAATTCCAAAGCCCAGCTAAAGCGCGCTCAGGAGCAGCTCGATGCCCGCTACGCTTCCTTGAAGAACCTCATGGGGTATCCGGTGCAAGGTACCCTGGTGGTGCTCAATGATTCCACCAACCTGGAAGCCGAAGCGATGCTGGATACCAACCTGATCCTGCATCCCGAAAGCAGGGTCGAGTACCAGCTACTACAGACCCAGCGGAGCTTGCAGGAGGCGGATGTACTTTATAACCGCCGTAGCTACCTTCCCACGGTGTCCGCTTTTTTAAATTATAATCTGATCCATCAGAACCAGGAGTTCTCGGAGCTCTTTAACCGATCCTTCCCCAACTCGCTGTACGGTCTTACGCTTACCTACCCTATCTTCCAGGGTGGGAAGCGCCTTCATAACATCAAAGCCGCTCAACTCCGGCTTGACCGGCTGGACTGGGAATTTGTGGCGTTGCGCAACGCCATTGGGGCCGAATACGCGCAGGCCCTGGCCGACTACAAAAGTAACCTGAACGACTACCTGATGCTGCGGGAAAACCGGGAACTGGCGCAGGAAGTGTACGATGTGATCAATCTCCAGTACAAGTCGGGGGTGAAGACGTACCTCGAAGTAATTATTGCCCAGGCAGACCTGCAGGCGGCTGAGTTTAACTACATCAACGCGTTGTATCGTTTGCTGAGTAGCCGCTACGATGTGGAGCGGGCGCTGGGTTTCATCAATCCGTATTGATACCGATATACAAGTGTATACTATCATGAATAAAATGGTTTCTTTGGCCCGCCTGGCGTTCTTACTGAGTGCCGGGCTCGGCGTTGTTTCGTGCGGAAAAAAAGAGCAAGCCGCGCAGCAGGCCCCCCCACCGGTAGATGTAGCCACCGCGCGGGTAGACCAGGGCGATGCTACCTACTTTGATTCCTATCCGGCTACGGTTACGCCGCTAAAACAGGTAGAGCTGGTGGCCATGGCCAGTGGGTACGTAACGGGGATTTACTTCGAAGACGGCCAACGCGTGCGGAAGGGGCAGCGCCTCTACAAAATTGACCAGGACCAGTACCAGGCCGGCATTGACCAGGCCGCTGCGGACTTGAGCGCGGCCGAAGCCAACGAGCGACGGGCCAAAAAAGACGTGGATCGCTACCAGGAGCTGGACAAGCAGGAGGCCATTGCCCGGCAGGTACTTGATAACGCCGTAGCCGAGCTTGAGGCGGCCCAGATGCGGGTAAAAGCCGCCAAGGCGGCGCTGGACCGCACAAAAGTGAGCCTGGACTACGCCAACATCAGCGCCCCCTTCAGCGGTACGATGGGGATTTCACAGGTACGGCTCGGAGCGCTGGTTTCGTCCGGACAAACGCTCTTGAATACCCTTTCGACCGACGACCCCATGGCCGTGGACGTGGCCGTAGACCAGAAGGAGATCCCCCGCTTCACCAAATTGCTTCAAAATGGGAGTAAAAACGCGGACTCGCTCTTTTCGCTTACCTTGCCCGACGGGAGCATTTACCCCCGCAAGGGACGCATCGAACTCATAGACCGGGCCGTGAATGCCCAAACGGGTACCATCAAAACCCGGCTGGTATTCCCGAATCCCGACGGGATGCTGCGTCCCGGCATGACCTGCAACCTGCGCGTAAGAAATAGCACGGGGGGGAGCTCCCTGATGATTCCTCAGAAGGCGACCGTCGAGCAAATGGGCGAATTTTTTGTGTACGTAGTGCAGGGAGATAGCGTGGTGCAGCGCCAGATAAAGCCTGGAAACGTCATTAACGGAAAAATTGTGGTGCGGGAAGGGCTGAACGAAAATGACGAAGTGGTGACCGAGGGCGTACAGAAACTCCGCAACGGAGCCAAGGTAAAAACGGGTACTGCTGCGCCCGCCCCCCGCCCCAACTGACGCGAGTGACGACCCTAAGGTACCTGCTCCGTGTAGCCATAACACCCACGTAACGGCCGGGATTTTCCGAGCTGAGTACTACTAATATCCTGATCAGACAAATTCATGTTTGCGAATCGATTCATCGAACGACCCATCCTGGCCATTGTCATTTCGCTGGTACTGCTACTGGTGGGAACGCTGGCCATTCTTAATTTGCCCATTAGCCAGTACCCGGATATCTCGCCTCCTACCGTGCAGATTTCGGGTAGCTTTACGGGAGCCGATGCGTCTACCGTAGAGCAAACCGTAACGACTCCCATCGAAACCCAGGTGAACGGTACCCCCGGCATGACCTACATGTCGAGTACCAGTACCAGCGACGGCCGAACGGGCATCAACGTGGTTTTTGACGTAGGTACCAACGTGGACATTGCCGCCCTCGACGTACAAAACCGCGTGAGTGTGGCCGCGCCCCAACTACCCAGTGAAGTAACGCGCCTCGGGCTTACCGTACGGAAGCGCAGCCCGAGTATCCTGATGCTGGTAGCGCTCTATTCACCGGAAGGTACCCACGATGTGAACTTCCTGAATAACTACGCCAACATCTACGTGCGGGATGCCTTGCTGCGGGTCAAAGGGGTAGGGGATATTTTCAGCCGTGCCGATGACTTCAGTATGCGCGTGTGGTTGCAACCCGACAAGATGGCGCAGCTGGGGCTTTCTTCGGCGGAAGTAGTGACGGCCCTGCAAGAGCAGAATTTACAAGTAGCCGTGGGTGCCATCGGCGCGCCACCCCAGCAGTCCACGCAGGCTTTTGAGTACACGGTTTTTACCAACAGCCGTCTCACCACCGTGGATGAGTTCAATGACGTCATTGTGCGTACCCGGCCCGAAGATGGCTCCATTGTGTACCTCAAAGACGTAGCGCGGGTGGAACTGGGCAAGTTCAGCTACATTGGCAACTCGTTTGTCGATGGCAAAAGGGCCGCCTACCTGCTTGTGTACGAGGCTCCGGGGAGCAATAGCCTCGAGACGGCGGAAGGGGTATACGCAGCCATGCGGAAAATCTCGCAGACTTTTCCCAACGACCTGGGGTACCTGGTTCCGTTCGAGTCGGTGTCCATCGTTCAGGTGTCCATTGACGAAGTCGTGAAAACCCTGGCCGAAGCGCTCCTGCTGGTGATTGTCGTCGTGTTTGTGTTTTTGCAAAGCTGGCGGGCCACGCTTATTCCGTTGCTGGCCATTCCGGTCTCCATCATCGGTACCTTCATTTTCTTTATCCCGATGGGCTTTACCATCAACACCCTCACCATGTTCGGTTTTGTGTTGTCCATTGGTATCGTGGTCGACGACGCCATTGTAGTGGTGGAGGCCGCCCAGCACTACATCGATGAAAAAGGCCTCTCGGCCAAGAAAGCCACCCGCCGCGCCATGAAGGATATTTCGGGCCCCGTGATTGCCATGGCGCTTATCCTGGCGGCGGTGTTTGTACCCGTGGCGTTTGTGCCGGGTATTGTGGGGCGGCTGTACCAGCAATTTGCCATCACCATTGCCATTTCGGTCCTTATCTCGGCCCTGGTAGCGCTTACGCTGACGCCCGCTCTGTGCGCCATGTTGCTGCGACCCATGAAGCTGGACAAAGACTCCAAAGGGCTTAATAAAGTATTTTACCGTTTCAATACCTGGTTTGGACGGGTTACCAGTCGCTATTCGGTGGGGGTACAAAAGGCCATCCGGTCTACCCCGCTGGTATTGATTTTACTAATCTGTACCTACGTGGGTACCGGCTTCTTGTTCGGCAATAAGCCCACGGGTTTCATTCCCGTAGAAGACGGTGGTCGTCTCTTTGTGACCTACGAACTACCCGAGGCGGCTTCGACCACGCGTAGTATCGAAACCCTCGAGCGCGTGATGAAAATCTTGTCCGAAACGCCGGGCATTGGGCACTACGCGGGCTTGGGTGGTCTGAACGTCGTTACCTTTGCGTCCAAGTCCAACAGCGGTACGGTGTTTTGCCAATTGGAACACTGGAAAGATAGGAAGGCCGACTCGCTCAGCCTGGATAATATTGCCGCCAGCCTCCGCCGAAAACTGGCCGACATCAAGGAGGCCAAAGTGGTGGTTATTACGCCGCCGTCTATTCCTGGCCTGGGTCGTACGGGCGGATTTAGCTTCGTGCTGGAACAGCGCGAGAGCAACGATGACATCCGGACTTTCGAGAGGGTAGTGACTAATTTTGTGGCGGCGGCCAACCAACGCCCCGAAATCACCGGGGCTTTCTCCTTCTTTACGGCGCAAACCCCCAGCTACCAGCTCACGGTGGACCGCGCGAAGGCCAAGCAACTCGGCGTATCCATTGCCGAGGTGTACAGTACCCTGCAAACCTACCTCGGGAGCCGCTACGTCAATGACTTTACGCTCTACGGGCGCAATTTCCGGGTAGTAGCCCAGGCCGATACCAACTACCGGTCCGACATCAAAGAGCTCGGGAAGTACTTCGTGCGCAACCAGTCCGGGCAGATGGTACCCATAAGTACCTTGGTGACGCACGAGGTAGTTGAGAGTGCGCCGCTCATTTCGCACTACAACCTGTTCCGCTCCACGGAAATCAACGGGAACTCCCCTGCCGGATACAGCAGTGGAGAGACGATTCAGGCCCTGCGCGAAGTGGCCGACCAGGTACTTCCCGTGGGGTATGGCTATGAGTTTTCGGGTTTAAGTTTGGAGGAAATCAACGCCGGATCGAGCACCTTCTACATCTTTGGGCTGTCGGTGGTCTTTGTGTTTCTCTTTTTAGCCGCCCTCTACGAGAGCTGGTCGGTACCCTTCGCAGTCATTTTGGCGGTACCCATCGGAGCCTTTGGCGCTATCGTGGCCTTGTCGTTTTTCAAGGATATTACCAACAATGTATACGCCCAGATCGGTCTGCTGACGCTCATCGGGCTGGCGGCCAAGAACGCCATTCTGATCGTGGAGTTTGCCAAGGAACGCGTTGATCACGGCGAATCCATCTGGGATGCTACGCTGGAGGCCGTCGAGCTACGCCTTCGCCCCATCCTCATGACCTCCCTGGCCTTTATTCTGGGGGTACTTCCGCTGGCATTTTCGAGTGGGGCGGGAGCCGCCGCCCGGAACACCATCGGCTGGACGGTATTTGGGGGGATGTTGGCCGCCACGATGCTGGCAATCTTTATCGTACCGGTCCTTTTTGCGCTGATCGCCCGCCTGGCCTACGGCCGTAAGAGTCTTACCGAGCGCGGCGAGGTACGTGCGCCCAGCCCGGCGGAGGGAAGTGAGGAACACGACGTATAGCTCAGGCAACGCATTGGAAATTAATTAAAAAAGAGGCTCTCGAAAGCCTCTTTTTTTGTAATCGGATTAGTACCGTGTATAGCCAGAGGTAAGTCAGTTTTTGCCACCGATGCAACGAGGAAATCAGGCTATTTTTCGCCTGTTAAGTGGATAAACCGAACACAAATCAACCAAAAAAGTTATCTGATTAAGTGGATTTGCTATTTACTACCTATGTACATTAAACAGTTCTTTTCGGTTTGGCGTTTGTTGCTGCGCATTTGGCCCAGCGTACTGGGGATCACCCTGTACGCCACGTTGGTATTCTACCTCTATGAGCATTTCAATTGGCACTTTTTGCTTTTTCCCATCTCGGTAGTTACGGTGGTGGGTACGGCCCTGTCGCTGCTGCTGGGTTTTCGAACCAACTCGGCCTACGACCGCTGGTGGGAAGCCCGGAAGATCTGGGGGGAAATTGTGAATGATAGCCGGACGCTGGTGCGCCAAACGATGGCTTTTGTGAAAGCGTCAGAAGAGGAGGAAGCCCGGCTGGCCCGGCACATTGCCCATTTGCAGATAGCCTGGTGCTACGCGCTGGCCAACTCGCTGCGAAAACTCCCCGTGATGGTGCGGGCAGATCTGCACCTGAATGAGGAAGAGAAGGCCTTTGTGGCCCACCACGACAACGTACCTAACGCGATCCTACAGCTGATTCAGAATCAGTTTCGGGATGCCTACGACCAAGGGTACCTGCATCCGCTATTTTTCCAAAACCTGGACGATACCATCCGGCGGCTGTGCGATGCAATGGGGAAGTGTGAGCGCATTAAAAGTACCGTCTTTCCCACCCAGTACAGCTTTTTTATCCTTATTACCGTCGTCATTTTTACGCTCATCTTGCCGATGGGCCTGGTGGACAGCATCGGGGGGCTGGCCATTCCGGTTACCTTCATGATTTCCTGGCTGTTTTTGTACGTGGAGTCAATTGCCTTTATTATGCAAAACCCCTTTGAGAACAACGCCAACGATACGCCCATGACGGCCATTTCCCGCACCATTGAGATCAACCTGCTGCAACTGATCGAAGAAGCCGTTGTGCCCGATAAAACCAAGCCCAAGGATGGCTACGTGATGTAAAGTACCCGAGTGCGTGTAAACTACCCCCCGGCGGCCGCTTCGTCCAGGTACCAGTACGTATTTCCGTCGGTGGGACGAATCAACTGGACGGGATAGGTGTCGGGTTGGTAGGGGGCCATCGGCAAAGTGCGAAGTACCTCTGCCTTGGCACTACCCGTAACCAGAAATAGCACGTTCCGGGCCTCGTTGAGGAGCGGCGGGGTGAGCGTAATGCGGTACTCTCCCTCCTTAGGTACCTCGCGTACCCAGCGCTCCGTCTCGGCAAGTACCTCCGTACCCGGAAATAGTGAGGCCGTATGGGCATCCTCGCCCAGCCCCAGCAGCACCAGATCGAAGCGGGGCGAAGTACCCTGCCAAAAATCACGCAACGTTTGCTCGTACGTCTGGGCGGCCTGCCCGGGAGCTAGCTCCGTAGGTACCTGGAAAACCTGCGAAGACGGAACAGGTACCTGCTCGAGCAGCGCCTCGCGGGCCATGCGGGCATTGTTGCGTTCGTCCTGGGCGGGCACGCAGCGTTCATCACCCCAAAAAACCACGACCTGGGGCCAGGGTACCTGGTCGCGGTAGGGTACTTGGGCCAGGTACTCGTACAGCCGCCGCGGCGAAGTACCCCCCGAGAGTGAAATCACAAACCGGCCGCGCTGCTGCACGGCTCGCTGGGCCTGCTCCACAACGAAGCGGGCGGCGGCTTCGCAGGCGGCCTCGGTGGTGGGGAAGGTGAAGGTACTTTCCATAGCGGCTATTTTTCCAGGGGTAGGGCAATCCAGTTGTGGCCGTCGCGGGCAATGAGGGCCTCGGATTCTTCCGGACCTTGCATACCCGAGGCGTAGTTGGGAAAGCTGATGGAAGGATTGGCCTCCCACTTGTGCAAAATGGGCATAAGTACCTCCCAGGCGGCTTCTACCTGATCGGCCCGCATGAAGAGCGTGGCGTCGCCCAGCATCACGTCCAGGAGCAGGGTTTCGTAAGCTTCCGGACTGCCCGAGGGGTAGTTTTCTTTGTAATTAAAAAGCATATCCACCGGATTGAGCTGCATTTTGAGGCCGGGCCGTTTGGCCTGGAAACGCAGGCGAATGCCCATCTGTGGCTGGATGTTCAGGATGAGGCGGTTGGGCTGCCAGTTTTCGGTAGCCTGGCTCGGAAACGACTGGTGTGGTACCGGCTTAAACTGGATCGTGATCACCGAGATGGATTCACTCATGCGCTTGCCCGTGCGGAGGTAAAAGGGGATGTTGCTCCAGCGCCAATTGTCGATAAAAAACTTAAAGGCCGCGAAAGTATCCGTATTGGAGTCGGGCAGTACGCCCTTTTCTTCCCGGTAGCCGGGTACTTTCTTGCCCTCGATCCAACCCGCTCCGTACTGGCCCCGCACGGCATAGTGGTGGACTTCGTCGCGGCTGATTTTCCGTAGCGCGTGCAGCACGTCCACCTTTCGGTTACGGACCTCGTCGGCGTCAAATGACACGGGCGGCTCCATGGCAATGAGGCAGAGGAGCTGAAGCAAGTGGTTCTGGATCATGTCACGCAGGGCCCCGGCGTGGTCGTAGTAGCTGCCGCGGTCTTCCACACCCAGCTGCTCCGAGACGGTAATCTGCACGTGGTCAATGTAGTTGCGGTTCCAGAGGGGCTCGAACATGGCGTTGGCAAACCGAAACGCCATGATGTTCTGCACGGTCTCCTTGCCCAGGTAGTGGTCGATGCGGTAGATCTGGCACTCGTGAAAGAGCGTGAGCAGGAATTGATTCAGCTTTTTGGCACTTTCCAAGTCGTGTCCGAAGGGTTTCTCAAACACAATCCGGCTGAGCTTGTCGTCAGGGGCCAGGCCGGCCTCGCCTACCTTGGTGGCGATCTGCTGCACGTGCTGAGGCGGCAACGACATATAAAAGACGCGGTTTACCGCCCCGCCCCATTCGTCTTCCAGGGCCGTGATTTGCTTTTTGAGGCTAGTGTAGGTACTGTCCTGATCGTAGTCGGCTTTCTGGTAAAAAATCGTTTGGGCAAATACCTCCCATACTTCCGGTTTTGCCTTTCCCGTTCGGGAAAACTTATTGATGCCATCCAGCAGGTGGCTCCGAAAGCCTTCGTTACTC
The DNA here is from genome assembly GCF_014202275.1 of Rhabdobacter roseus. Lineage (GTDB taxonomy): Bacteria > Bacteroidota > Bacteroidia > Cytophagales > Spirosomataceae > Rhabdobacter > Rhabdobacter roseus. The sequence continues at coordinate 68,705 of NZ_JACHGF010000012.1, forward strand.
ATCTCGCTTCGGCCTACCCCAATGATCGCAAAGTGCGGATCGACCCATTGGTCAAGGTAGAGGTTATACATGGCTGGTACGAGCTTGCGCCAGGTGAGGTCACCCGTTGCGCCAAAAATGACAATAATCGTCGGCTTCGCTTTTTTTTCTGCTTCCATTATTCTTCCGGAATTGGGTTCCATTGCGTGTGAAAAATACCTTCGCGGTCGTTGCGCTCGTAGGTATGCGCGCCAAAGTAGTCGCGTTGGGCTTGGATCAGGTTGGCCGGTAACCAGCCGCGGCGGTAGCTATCGAAGTAGGAGAGCGAAGCCATCAGGGCCGGGACGGGTACGCCCGTTTCGAGGCTGGTCTTGGCTACCAGGCGGGCGCTCGTTTGCAGGCGGTTGAGCTCGGGAGCAAAGGTGTTGCTCACCAGCAGGTTGCTCAGGTCAGGCTGCTCCTCGAAGGCCGCGCGGATTTTCTCCAGCAACGTAGCCCGGATGATACACCCTCCCCGCCAGATGCTGGCTACGCGGTCGAGCCGGGTGTTGTATTCGTACGATTGCGAGGCATGATGCAGCAGCGCCATGCCCTGCGCGTACGTAATGATCATAGCAAAATAAAAGGCCTCGGCCAGGAGTTCGGGGAGCTCGTCGGGGTTGGCGTGGGTAGTTAGGTCGGGGCCTTTTAGGTACTGCTCGGCGGCCTGGCGTTCTTCTTTGTACGACGAAACATCCCGCATAGACACGGCCGCGTCGATGGTGGTGATGGGTACGTGCAGCTGCATGGCGTCCTGGGAGGTCCACATGCCAGTCCCTTTCTGGTGCGCCTGGTCCAGAATGCGATCAATGAGAAAACCGCTGGTGAGCTCATCTTTTTGCGCAAAAATATCCGCCGTAATCTCGATCAAAAACGATTGCAGGGGGCCTTTGTTCCATTCGGAAAAGGTATGTTGCAAAGCCGTGTTGTCCATGCCAACAACCTCCTTCATGATGTGATAAAACTCCGCAATGAGCTGCATGAGGGCGTATTCGATGCCGTTGTGCACCATCTTGACGTAGTGCCCCGCCGACCGCGCCCCGATGTAGGTGACGCAGGGCTCGGCGTTGACCTTGGCCGCGATGGCTTCGAGCAGCGGGGCCACGCGTTCGTAGGCTTCGGGGTCGCCGCCGGGCATGATGCTGGGGCCAAAACGCGCGCCCAATTCTCCGCCCGAAATACCTACCCCCATGAAATGGATATTTTGTTTGGCCAGTTGCTCGATGCGGCGGTTAGTCTCGCGGTAGTTTGAATTCCCGCAGTCAATGAGCAGGTCTTCGGGCGAGAGGTGCGGGGTCAGGTCCCGGATCACGGCGTCGACGGCGGGGCCTGCCGGTACCAGAATCAGGATGGTACGGGGTACTTTGAGAGCGGCCAGAAAGACTTCCAGGTTATCGGCCCCAAGTACCTCCCCGGCGCCGGTGGCATCCTGCTCCAGGGCGTCGCCCTTTGCTTTGTCTTTATCAAAACCCACCACGGAAAAGCCATGGTCGCTCATATTAAAAACCAGGTTGCGGCCCATGGTGCCCAGCCCAACCATGCCGTAATCGTACGTTTGTGTTGCCATAGTAAAAGGTATTAGCGTAGTCGATGATGGGGGTTTGGGTAAAAAGATGCGTGCCAAAACCCAGTCCATCCGCGTTTGAACTGCTATATACTATTTTTTTACTAAGAACACCTACCTCCACGAGTGTATTTGACAAATTCATAAAAACCAGCGCCGCCCCGGATCATGGGGGCGGCGCTGGCTAGAGATCTTCATACGCTACTTTTATTTCTTCTTTTTCCCTTTGGAAGCCGTTGCGGTGGTAGTAGCGGTGGGTAGTTTGGCGGTGATGGCGGCAATGCCGCTTTCAATTTGGGGCTTCATGTAGCTGTAGGCACCGTCGTTGGAGGTCGCGCCCAGCGCCAGGGCTTTTTGGGCCAGCGGCAGGGCCTCAGCCTGCTTGCCCATCTTGGCTAGAATCTGCGCTTTCAGCCATACGTTGCGGAAGTTTTCCTGCAAGCCAATGGCCTTGTCGGTGAGCGCCAGGGCGCGGTCCAGCTCGTAGCCTTTGGACAGCCAGTAAGTAGCGGTGCTCAGCAGCACGGCCTGGTCTTCCGGGTGTTCAGCCACGGCTTTCTCCAGCGTAGCCAGCGTGTTTTGGGTGGTGGTTACATCCAATTTAATGGGTACATTCACCGAAGACCACGCCAGGTTCAGCTTGGCGGTGCTATCGGTGACGTCGGAGAAGCTGATGGTAAACGACTCCGCAAAAGGGGCCGAACTAGGGTAGGCCGTGATCCGGGCCACGTCCTCGGTGTTTTGGTAGGTAGTGGCGGTGGCTTTGGTATTTTTGTTCAGAATGATGGTCCACTGCCCGCCACCCGGAATGGTGAAGAGTGCGTACTTGCCCGCGGGTACTTTTTGCCCACCAAAGGTAAAGTCCGTGCTGGCTTCGATCGTGGTGGTGGCGTTGGCGCCGGTGCGCCACAGTTGTCCGTAAGGTACCAGGGTACTTTCCCCGAAAATGGCGCGGCCTTTGGCACTGGGGCGGGAGTAGAGTACCGTGAAGTCGGTGACGCCCACGGTTTGCATCACACCCGCCGACGGGCTGGGCTGAGGTACCCGCTGGGCCAGGGTAGTGCTGGCGACGGCCAGGGCGAAAGCGAGGGAGAGAAAATACTTTTTCATGGGGTTCCGTGGTTTGATTGTGTTTAACTTTGGGGTAAAATTAGAACGAAAAAACCACAAACGCTACTCCGATGCACCGCCAGGTACTGCTTACCTTGCTCGACCGCTACGAGCCCTGGGACTTAAACGAAGCCCGTATGTACCTGGCTACGAAGGAATTTGTGCGAGCGCAGCCGCGCTGCTTTGAGCGCTCGCTGGCCGAGGGGCACGTCACAGGTTCGGCCTGGATTGTGTCGCCCGACCGCACGCAGGTACTTTTGATGCACCACCGCAAGCTCGACCGCTGGTTTCAGCCCGGCGGGCACTGCGACGGCGACAGCGACGTACGTCGGGTGGCTTTGAAAGAAGCCGAGGAAGAAACGGGCGTGCAAAATCCGCGGGTGGTTGGCGACGGCATTTTTGACGTGGATGTACATCTGATCCCGGCCAACGCCAAGGAAGCCGCGCACTACCACTACGACATCCGTTTTTTGCTGGAAGTGGACCCTAAAGTACCCGTTGTCCAAAATCCGGAGGCGAAGGAGGTACGCTGGGTACCTTTGGCAGAAGTAGCGCGCTACAACGACTCGGAGTCGATCCTACGGATGGCCCGGAAGCTGCACCCTACTGCTTGATGAATCGGAGCGTGTAGGTACCTTGGGTAGTAGTAAATCGCAGCAAATACAGACCCGCCGAAAGGTACCTGACCGGAATCACGACGGTGGGCCCAATAGTTTGCAGACTGGTACTTACCAAGGTACCCGATGGGTGCAGGATCCGGAATTCTACCCGCTCTCCCGGGAAAAAAGAGCCCAGCGAAAGAAGGAGCTCGTCGGTAGTAGGGTTGGGATAAAGCAGGGTAGGTATGGTTGAATTGGACGGCTGACCAAGTGGCCCGTACTCGGCCTGAATGATTTGCTGCGCCGTGGCCAAGTTAGGTACCCCGTAGCCCAGAAAGTTGTCGGGGCGGCTGGCCTGGTGGCCCGACTTCCGCAGCACATCCCGGACCTGCTGGGCCGTCAGGAACGGATACGCCTGCCACAAAATGGCGGCCATGCCGGCGATCTGCGGCGCGGAGAAAGAGGTACCATTGCTGGTAGAAATACCGCCCTGCCCCACCTGATTGCCCACCACCACGCCCGCCCCCACGGCGGCTACGTCGGGTTTGAGCAGGCCGTTGGCCGTGGGCCCGATGGAGCTGAAGGGGGCAATACTGCGGTCGAGGTAGGTAGCGCCCACCGACACCACCGAGTCCACGTCGGCCGGAGCGGTGATGTACCGCCAGGCGTCGTTACCCTCATTGCCCGCCGAGCACACCACCAAAATGCCCTTGCGGGCCGCCCAGCGCGCCGCGCGCGAAACGATCGTCGTCTGCCCGTCCATGTTGGCGTAGGTGTAGTTATAGGCGGGGGTGTCAAATTCACCTTCAAATACATTGTAGCCCAGCGAAGTATTGATGATGTCGGCCCCGAGGCTGTCGGCGCGCTCGGCGGCCAGGAGCCAGGTTACCTCTTCGTAGGGCGACTCGCTGTATTCGTTTTCGGTGCGGTACAGCGCAAAACTAGCCTCGAAGGCCGCCCCGACCAAACTGCCCGGCTGGTTGGCGGCGATAGTCGAAAGCACGTTGAGGCCGTGGTTGTGATCATTATACACGTCGCCGTCGCGCCCGATGTAGTCGTGCGTATCCAGCACTTTTTGGTCGTTGTACAAATGCCTTAGGTACCCTACCTGATTGGCCCGCAAAAAACCCGCGTCAAACACGGCGATGAGCATGCCCTGACCGCGGTAGCCCGTTTCCTGAAAGGCAGGTACCCCCAGCAGCGCCAGTTGGTTGCGCATTTGGCCGTGGTCTATAGTTTCCAAAGTACCTAGTTTTTGGCTCACAGCCCCCAGGCGGGCCAGGCCGCGCGTAGGCTGGGCGTTGAGGTTGGCCAGGGGGAGGCCGTGTTCAATACTGCGGTAAAAAGGTAAGTTCCGGATGGCCGCTAGCTGCGCGTCAGTGGCTTCGACCAGGGCGGCATTGAACCAGCGGGAGCTGTAAAGTACCTTCGCGCCGGTTTGGCGCAGCGCCTGGAGGTAGGCTGGGTTCACGGGCAGGTCGCTCTCCGTAACGGCGATGTTTTGCCGCTGCCGCCGAGCCAGGGCCCGCTCGGAAAGAAAGGCCGTCGGGTTCTGGATCGAGTACGGAGAATTGGCTTTGTCGGCCAGCCGGACGAGGTACCGGGGCGCTACCTGCGCCGGGGTACTTTGGGCGAGTACCAATAGCAGCAAAAGGGGCAAAATGCCGTAGTAAATGGTTCGTTTCATCGCTTTCCGTACCGGCTAATGGTGCTCACTTGTTTTAGGCCAAACTCAATCACTCCCTGCCCGACGCACGAGCCCGCACTACAAAATTGCACCGCAATCCGCTCCCGGCGTATCAGCCCCACGCCCTCGGCGTAGGTTTCGAGCTGGCGCTGCTGCGAAAGGAGCGTGGAGTCGTCCTGCCGTACAATGGTAGCAGTACGCTCAAAAAGTGTGCCGCCCACGGTGGCGGGGGTACCTACGTGCCGTGCCTCAAACCACCGCTCACCCAGGGTGGTGTACACATGGCCGTTCCAGGGAGTACGTTCGGTGATGGGAAAAACCATCCGAACGATCGGCTGGCCGTTTTCGGTACGCACGGCCTGGTTGGGCGTGCGCCAGGCGGTCAGGACCGAATCTACCCGCCAGGGCTCGGACGGTGCGTTGCGGACGGCGTGCTCGATCCGGTACACGCGCTGCTGATCCAGCGAGGTACTTGAGTCGATGACGGTCTCGCGCAGGTAGTAGGTGCGGGTAGTGGGGGTAGGTTGGTTCAGAAGGTAGTTCGTTTCGGTTACCTCGTATTCCGCGTAGCGGCCTACCTCTAGCGGAAAGTACCCATAGCCCGGCCCGGGTTGGGGCTGGGTGTCGGGCTGGCAGGCCCACAGGGCGGTCGCCAGGCAAAGGAGGAGACAGGAACGTCGCAGCATACGGTGTTATAACCCAAAAGCCCTACGAAAGTTGCAACTCTTCCCAGGTCGTTACCTGGCCCAAGTCTTCCCAGAAACCGGGGTATGATTTCACCACCACACCCGGCTCCTCGATGATCACCGGCGCGCGCATGCCCGCCGGGGCGAAGGCCATCGCCATGCGGTGGTCGTCGTAGGTATGGATGGAAGCGGGCTGGTCGGGGGTAGTTTCGCGTACGCGTTTCACTTCGTAGCGGTGGTTGGGTTCCACCTCGGTGAGCTCGGCTCCCAGCTTTTGGAGCTCTTGCTGCAGCGCATAGATGCGGTCGGTTTCCTTTATTTTAAGGCTTTCTACGCCCGTCATGGACAGGTAAATGTTTTTCATGGCGCAGCATACGGCCACGGTTTGGGCCAGGTCGGGGCAGTCGGTGAAGTCCCAGCCGATGGCGGGCGCGGCTTCGGTTTTTTGCAAAAGTACCCCCCGATCGGTAAAGGTACTTTGTACGCCCAGGTGGCTCATGATGTCCACGATGGCGCTATCGCCCTGCAACGAATTCTTTTTAAGACCCAGGAGCTCCACCTCGGCATCGTCGGCCAGGGCCACCAGGCTGTACCAGTAGCTCGCCCCCGACCAGTCCGACTCGATGGCGTAGGCCGTAGGCTGGTAGGACTGGGCAGGTACCTGGATCGTTTTGGCGTTCCAGTTGGCGTCGTAACTGATCCCAAACTGCGCCATTTGCTGGAGCGTCATTTCAATGTAGGGCCTTGAACCTACCTCGCCCTCCAGCCGGATCGTGAGCCCCTGCGGTAGGGTAGGAGCCACCATCAGCAGGGCCGAAATGTATTGGCTGCTCACGTCACCGCGCAGGGACACTTCGGCCACGCCTGAGTACGAAAAACCCTCCAGCAACAAGGGCGGGTACCCTTCCTTTTGCTCGTAGCTGATGCGCGCGCCCAGCGTCCGGAGGGCGTCTACCAGCAGGCCGATGGGCCGCTCGCACATGCGGGGGGTACCTGTCATGCGCTTGGACTGGCCCGTCAGGGCGTAGTAGGCCGTCAGGAACCGCATGGTAGTACCGGCGTCGATGACGTCGGCGGTGGGGTCCGTAGAAGCCAGCAGGCGCTGCATGGTTTGGCTGTCGCGGGCTTCGGAGATATTGGTAAGCTCGCTCTGAAAGTCCGTGAGGGCGTTGATAATCAGGGCGCGGTTGCTTTCGCTTTTGGAGGCCGCCAGCCGGATCACGGCGCGGATGGGTTGCTGGGGAGGGTGTACAAGAATGGCTTTCACGAGAACGAATTCAAGGATAAAACGAAGAGACAAGTACCGGCCGCTGGCGCCAGGTACCTACCCCGAAATTGACGCGCGCAAGGTACGCATTTTTTTGCGGAGCGGCCGACTCAGCCGCTTTCAAATGTAAGAAAGAAGGTACTTTGGCGGGGTACTTGGGAGTGCTTGCCGGTATTTTTAAGGTACCTTGGGCAAGGTACCTGCGGGCTATACGCAGAGTTAGAGCATCATCTGAAGCAGCGGAAAGGGCTTGCCCATGTTGTCGTACTCACAGCGTTTAATTACTTTAAATCCCAGGTGTTTGTAAAAGCCCACGGCCTGTTCGTTTTGTTCGTTCACCTCCACCCGGTTGGCCTTACATTGCCGAATAGCGTACTCCATAAATGCTTTTCCCATGCCTTTGTTTCGGTAGTCAGGATGAATAAAAAGCATTTCGATTTGCTGGCCGACTGTTCCCAGAAAGCCCATGATCCGGCCGGACGAAGGGTCGCGGATGCAGCATAAATCCACTACGGCCAGGTATTCGTTCAGGATGAGGGGTTTAAAAAACTGGATATCTTCTTCGGACAAAAAATCGTGCGTGGCGCGGACGGAAGCCTCCCAGACGTCTACGATCTCCGCGTAACTTTCCTTCCCGACCCGCTCAATGGTAACGTTTTCTTCCATACTATCCATTTTTAATTTAAAGCCTCATGATAATCAAGTGGGCTCCTACAATTTTATATCAGGGCGCGGCAAAGTACCCTGAGGAAAGAGATCAGGGCCTGGTCAGTACGTTTGAAGTACCTTCAGGCGGTTGTTTTTGTTGATCCGAAGGGAAGAAAAGCTGAGCTTGTAGCAAATAATACCGGTACCAACGAGGGCTCCCCCTACGGCCAGGGTTTGGCGGTCGGTGGTGAAGCGTTGGTCGTCAATGCCCTTGTTGAAGAAGTCGGCCCCGATGTAAATAAGCCCCGCCAGAGGCAGCAGGAAGGCCCCCTCGGTGACCCAGGGAATGCGCCGGAATACTTTGATACGATGTACCTGGGTGAGCGGAATCTCGCGGTACTCCATGCGTTCGAGCACATCGTTGATGATAACAATGCTGAAGGTACTATCGCTGACGCTGGCCAGGGTCTCGTTGAATTTAATGGATTCGTCCTTCAACCGGAAACGCATATCATCGCCGGGAAAGAAGCGATGGCGGTGAAAGCCCCCCCAAAATGGAGAAACGTCCAGGGCCAGGTACCTTTGGCCCGCCTTGGTGAATACGCGGTTGGTAGGATCTTTTTTCAGCAGGAGTTCTTCATTACTCAGGGCGCGGGCCGGATCGTAATGATCCTGGGCCCGAAGCGAAGCGCTCAGGAAGCAGCAAAATACCAGAATAGAATACGGTACGGGTAGTCGCATGGTTGAGTACGGATGCTCCAAAGATACGGAATCCTCTTATAAAACGGCCAAAAACGCCAAAGTGTTGCGCCTTTGTCCCGATTAAAAGGGCCGAACACCAGCCAGGTACCTAGGGAGCCTGGTCCTCTACGGTAGCTTTCACCGACACCCCGCCCGACACAATCATTTTCATGATGTCGGTGCTGGAGGCGTTGAGGAGCTTTATACTGGCGGCCGGTACCAAAAACAGCTCACCCGAAAAGGCGTACGAATGCGGAATGTACACCGCAACGTACCCTTCGATCTCGAGATGGCTCAGGTCGGTTTGGGTAATGAAGCCCAGCTTGCACACGTCTGAGTCGCGATTGACCGTGATCAGCACGGGCTGGTTGAATTTTTTCTGATCACCCACAAAAGCAGAAATAAGGTCTTTGATGGAATAGTAGATCAGGCTCACGAGCGGAATCCGGCGCATCACGCTCTCGCTGAACTTAAAAACCGACTGCGGTACGACAGTTGAAAAAAAGAAACCCAAGAAAATGATGCCCGACAATATGATGGCCACGCCCAGGCCCGGCAGGTACACCGACCGCTTGTTGGAAATGGGAATGTTAATGGGCAGAATGCTATCCAGGAACTCGACGCCCGACCAGATGATTAGGATTGTGAAGTAGGTGGGCGCAATGACGATAAGCCCCCGAACAAAGTACGACAGGATGCGTTTCAGAAAGGCATTGTTGATCTCCATGGATCAAGAGGGTAGAGGTGAGTGGTCTGTGAGTTGTTCTTAAACTTTTAAAATCAAAACGCAGGATGAGCGTTTGGGTTTTGCGTCAATACTATTTTTTTAGTAAGTACCCTCTCGGGCTCGAGGGGCCGGGAGGGTACTTTGGGTACTCAACGACGATAGCGTGAGGTAGGTTCCCCACCGGAGGGCCCTTGCCGCGCCGTTCGCTCAATGGTATTTTTCCTATCCGTAGACGGAAAGCGATGGGCGGAAGAGGGAGCGGTAGGGGTAGTTTGGCAACTACTTATTTTGTAACGCGGGTAGCTATTCGGATATTTGCGGCCGATGTGCACATCAGGGCGCTTAGGCCCGGCTGTTGCGCTGTTTGGTAAAATAGGTTGGTTGATTACCGTCATTCTACTCCTCTCATCACTTCGTTTATGTTTCAGGCTCATTATCTACAGCAGTTTGTCGAAGCCGTTTTCAAAAAAATAGGCTGTCCGCCCCACGAGGCGGCCCTGGCCGCCCAGGTACTGATCAGCGCCGACTTGCGGGGCGTCGACTCCCACGGCATTGCTCGCCTGGCGGGCTACGTGCGGCTGTACGACCACGGCCGGCTGAACCCTACCCCCAACGTCCATATTGTGCACGAAACCCCCAGCACCGCCGTGGTAGACGGCGACCGGGGGCTGGGGCTGGTAGTGGCACCCCGGGCCATGGAAATTGCCATGGAGAAAGCCGAAAAGGTAGGCTCCGGCTGGGTAGCGGTGCGCAATTCCAACCACTTCGGCATTGCGGGCTACCACGCCATGATGGCCCTGGAAAAAGACATGATCGGCTGGACCATGACCAACGCCGCGCCCCTGGTGACACCTACCTTTTCTTTGGACAAGTTGTTGGGTACCAACCCCATTGCCGTGGCGGTACCAGCGGACGAGCAGCCCCCTTTTGTGGCTGACTTCGCCTCGACGGCCGTTGCTTACGGCAAATTCGAGATCTTGCAACGGAAAGAACTACCGGCCCCGCTGGGCTGGGCACAGGATGCGCTGGGCCAGCCGACCACCGACTCCAACGCCGTTCGGAGTGGGGGAGGGCTGCTTCCGCTGGGTACCGACCGCGAGCACGGCAGCCACAAAGGCTACGGGCTGGGGGCCATCGTGGACATTTTTTCCGGGGTACTTTCGGGAGCGAACTTCGGGCCCTGGGTACCTCCCTTTGCCACGGCGGGTTTCATGACGGCCCAACAGGCCGTGGGGCTGGGTACCGGGCACTTTTTAGGGGCCATGCGTGTTGACGGATTTCAGCCCGCCGCCGACTTTAAGCGCAGCATGGATACCTGGATCGGGGCCTTTAGAAACGCCCGGGCCATCGAAGGCGAGCGGGTACTGATCCCCGGTGATCCCGAACGCGAGATGGAAGCGCAGCGGCGCGAAGCGGGGATTCCGCTCCTGGGGCCGGTGGTTGCCATGCTTCGCGAACTGGCCGAACGTTTTGAACTGGAATTTGAAGAATAAGCTAGCTTGCCAACAACTCACTATCCACTAGTACCTACTTAGCTATGTCAAGAAATGTTAAGATTGGGGCTTTCCTAGCCCTGGCCGTTATTACCACTACCTTTACGTTTTACTTCTGGCAGATTTTCAAAACCCCCAACCTTCAGCTCGAAAAGGAGGAAAGTTTTGCCTTGCTTATACCGGAAGGAGCCACCTACCAGACCGTCCTGGACTCCCTGAAAGCGCACGAGGTTGTGAATGACCAGATTTCGTTCCGCTTCCTGGCCAAGCTCCTGGACTACCCCGAAAACGTAACGCCGGGCCGGTACGTCATCAAGCCGAATGCTACCAACTACACGGTGATCAAAAAGCTGCTCTCGGGCGTGCAGGACCCCGTGCGGCTCACGTTCAACAACATCCGGCTGAAGGAAGATCTGGTGAACCGGATCGGCCCCCGGTTCCAGTTTGGGACTAACGAGCTTCGCACGGCCCTCAGCGATCCGGAGGTTTGTCACAAGTACGGCCTGGATACCCTCACGGTGGTCAGTATGTTTTTGCCCAATACGTATGAGATATTCTGGGACGTCAGTACCGAAAAATTCCTGGACCGCATGCACAGCGAGTACCAGAAGTTCTGGAACGAGGAGCGCCAAGCCAAAGCCAAGGCCATTGGCCTGACGCCCGTGCAGGTAGCTACGCTGGCTTCCATCGTAGAAGAAGAACAAGCCCGCAATAAGGACGAGCGCCCCCGCGTGGCGGGCCTGTACCTCAACCGCCTGAACGCCCAGATGCCGCTGCAAGCCGACCCTACCATCAAGTTTGCCCTGCAGGATTTTGGAATCAAGCGGGTGCTGCACAACCAGCTCCTGGTCGACTCGCCCTACAATACCTACCGCTACGTGGGCCTGCCGCCGGGGCCCATCCGCGTGGCCGACCTTACGTCGCTGGACGCGGTACTTAACCACGAAAAGCACAACTACATCTACATGTGTGCTAAGGCCGACTTATCGGGCTACCACGCCTTTGCCGAGACCTACGCCGACCACCTCAACAACGCCCGCATGTACCAGGCCGCGCTCAATCAGCTTAATATTCGAAAGTAAATTCAACCCGCTGCGTGGGAGGCGCCAAGGTACCTGCTGCGTATTCTGTGATTCTGCATGTTTATACACGAAGTAACGGGTATCCGCGTTCGCTATGCCGATACCGACCAAATGGGCTACGCTTACTATGGCAACTACGCCCGCTACTACGAAATAGGCCGGGTAGAAGCCCTGCGAACGCTGGACTTTCATTACAAAGCCATGGAGGAGAGCGGCGTCATGATGCCTGTCTACGAGCTGCATACGCGCTACCTGAAGCCCGCCCGCTACGATGATCTTTTGGCCGTAAAAGTACTAATTCAAAACCTTCCGTCGGTTCGGGTCGTTTTTAACTATGAAATTCGCAATCAGGAAGGTACTTTATTGAATACGGGTGAGACAACCCTGGTTTTTCAGCGCCGCGATACCGGCCGCCTCTGCCAGGCTCCGGCCAACTTGCTGGAAAAACTAGCCCCCTACTTCCACGACCATAAACCCCACTAGCTATGCTCGAGAAACTGTTGGAAAATCGCTACTTTCGGCGAATAGAACAATGGTTGCGCAGCACCACCCTCTTTCGGGGCTCCGTATCGCTCTACGACATCCTGGTCAATCTGATTGACAAAATCCTGGTGTATGACATCGACCAGCGTGCTACGTCCGTAGCGTTTAGCCTTACGCTCGCTTCCTTTCCGGCCATCATTTTTCTTTTTACGCTCATTCCCTACATCCCGGTTGAAAACCTGGACGCGCAGATCATGGAATTTCTGCAGGAAATGATGCCCGAGGGGATTTACAGTGAAGCCGAGCAAACCATCCTCGACATCGTGAGTCGCCCGCGCCGAGGGGTACTTTCGGTGGGTTTTTTGCTGGCGCTTTTTACGGCTACCAACGGCATGGTGTCGCTGATGCGCTCCTTCAACATGGTGTATCACGACGTCGAGAACCGCGGATTTTTTAAAACCCGCGCCATCGCGACCCTACTCACTTTTTTGCTGGCCCTGGTGTTGTTTGTTTCGGTCGTGCTGCTGGTGGTGGGCGACCGCGTCATGGCCGTCGTGGGCGACTGGGACATCATTCAGGAAGGCTGGATCATAGCCCTGGTAAACATCACGCGGTATGTGATCACGCTGGCCGCCCTCACGCTGGCGGTCTCCTTGATCTATCGCTTCGCGCCCAAACGTACCGTCCGGCTATCTTTTTTCAACATAGGGTCCATGATCGCTTCGGTGCTCATTATGCTATCCACCACGGGCTTCTCGTTTTACCTTTCCAATTTCGGCTCCTACAACAAGCTGTACGGCTCCATCGGGACCATGATCGCGCTCATGATCTGGCTGTATTTGATTTCGTTGCTGATCATTTTTGGTTTTGAAATCAATGCCAGTATCATCAGTGCCAAAAAAGTAGAAAGTACCAAAAAATAAAGGCCGATCTGGAAACCAAGTCGGCCTTTGATGCATTACCCTAATCCAATGTATACCAAGTACCCTCTAACGACTTCATAAGCTTTGAAAGGTACTTGGCACAAGCCTTCACCACCAATTTTGGTGCCATCTTTTAAAGAAGGTACTTTAGTATAGGTACTATTTCAAAAAATCATCAGGCATAATTATAAAGTACCCTACATGGCATCACTGGTTTAACCGGACGAGACCGTATAATCAAATATTTGTTACTATTTGTTATAAAGGGTGTAAATAGCGGTAGAAGTATTTAGTGAAAAAGCAGAAGCGAAGAGAGCCAAGCATGAAGGAAAGTGCTAAAATAGAACCGTTGGTAAGCGTTGTATGTACCACTTACAATCAGGGGCCATACGTGGAAGAAGCGCTTCGGTCGGTACTTACCCAATCTTATCGAAACATAGAGCTAATCATCATTGACAACGCCAGTACGGACCAGACGGTGGCGATCATCAAACGGATAGTGCGCGAGCACCCGCGGGTCAAATTCATAGCCAACCCCGAAAACCGGGGCCTGTGCAAGGCGTTCAATCAAGGGCTGTACCTGGCCCGCGGGAAGTACGTCATCGACTTGTCGGGAGATGACCTGCTGCTCCCGCAACGCATCGAGCGGCAGGTAGTTGCCTTTGAGCGTTTGTCCGACAGCTACGGGGTGTTATTTTCCAACGCCCGCTACATCGATACCCACGGCGAGCCGCTGCACGAGCACTATCCGCTGGATTCTAAGGGGAAAGCCAAAGTACCCGTTCCTTCGGGTGATGTTTACAAAGAGATTCTTCGAAAGTACTTTATCTGTACGCCCACGATGATGATCCGACGCAGCGTACTGGACGAGCTGGGCGGCTACGACGAATCCCTGAGCTACGAAGACTTTGATTTTTGGGTGCGGTCGGGGGTGCGGTACCGGTACTTTTACCAGGACGAGATCCTGACCCACAAGCGCATCGTACCGCATTCGCTCTCGGGAGAGGTGGCCCGGCCGGGGAACCAAATCCTGGAGTCGACCTACGCCGTCTGCAACAAAGCCTACGACCTGAATCGTGACCAGGAAGAATTCGACATTCTGGCCGCGCGAATTCGGACTTTCATCCGCAAATGCCTGTACGCGCAGGAGTTTGAGCTGGCCGTTCGCTTTCGTAAGCTGCTCAACTACATCGAAGATCCCGACCTCCTGACGGAGGCGATCGTGTTGCTCTGCCGGCTTCGGCTCCCGATCAACGGAATTTACCGGTTTTACTTAGCCAACTTTCAAAAAAAGCCCCCGCGGCGGAAGGATTTAGCGCTTGATGTTGTTGTACCCTAATGAACAACCAGCCTAGTTAGTATGCCTGCCGCTTTTGTACGAATCTATCCCGACAACCCCGACCTGCGACGGATCCGCGAGGTAGCGGAGTGCCTGCGCGACGGCGGGTTGGTGATTTACCCCACCGATACCGTCTACGGCCTGGGGTGCGATATCCACAACACCCGCGCCGTCGAGAAGGTGGCCCGGATCAAGGGCATCAAGCCGCAGAAGAATGATTTTTCGTTTATCTGCTACGACCTGAGCCACATTGCCGACTACGCCCGGGTGAGCAACGCCGCCTTCAAGCTCATGAAAAAAGCGCTGCCGGGTCCATTTACGTTTATTTTGGAAGCCAGCTACCGGGTACCGAAGCTGCTGCACACCAATAAAAAAACGGTGGGTATCCGCGTGCCGGACAATGCCATTCCCCGGCAGATTGTTCAGGAGCTGGGAAACCCCATCATTACTACCTCCATCAAAGACGACGACGAGATCATCGAGTACTCCACCGACCCGGAGCTGATCTACGAAAAATTTCAGCACCAGGTTGATCTGGTCATTGATGGCGGCTACGGCGGTAACATCGCCTCTACCATCGTGGATGCTACAACCGACGACTTCGAGGTGGTACGCGAAGGGTTGGGAGAATTATACCGCTTTTTGTAAATCCGCCAAATTGGAACAAACGTAGGGTACGCCAGGTACTTGCGCTCCATAGAAATATTTTTTTATCATTTTTTTGATATTCTCCTTCGTCTTTGCCATATTTGGTAATGGCTGACGTAATCACGCAAAATCACCCAGCGCAGGACGTACTCATTGAGTTACATTACCTTCCTTGCCTTGACTATTTTGCTTGCCTGTTATCCCATCGGGCTGTTTGGCTGGAAGCCCACGAAAGCTACCCGAAACAAACCTACCGGAACCGCTGCCGCGTACTTACTACCAATAAAGTGGACACCCTCACGGTACCCGTGCAGGCAGGCCGCTCCCGACAACTGATGCGGGATGTTAAGATTGACTACGGGCAAGCCTGGATACGTCGGCATTGGGGCTGTTTTCGGGCAGCGTACGGCAAATCGCCTTTTTTTGAATATTATGCTCCCGAACTGGAAGCGGTATTTCAACAGAAACCCATTTTTTTAGCTGACCTGAACGAGAGGCTCCTGACAATCTGTCTGCGATTACTTGGCATAACAAAAAATGTTCAGTACACTTTGTCATACGAAAAAGAAGCGACGAGTACGATTTTTGATGCCAGATCGTTAATAAGTGATAAAAACGGGCCGGAAAGTACCATATTCATGAAAAAGGTACCCTATTACCAAACCTTTGGCAATGATTTTTTAACAAACTTGAGCATCGTAGACTTACTGTTTAATCAAGGGCCCGAAGCCAGGCATATTCTCACCGAATCTTTACGTGCACCAATTGGTGTCTGATTGAACAAAGCCGAAAATATATTCGTTAAGATTTTTACAAAGACACAAATAATTCTGCCCATTCATGGAAGCTAAATTTTCAAATCGAGTTAAAGAAGTGATCACGCTGAGCCGCGAGGAAGCGCTCCGTCTGGGTCATGATTACATTGGTGCAGAGCATCTACTACTTGGAATGATTCGTGAAGGTGATGGCGTGGCAATCGGGCTTCTCAAAAAGCTGGGTGTCTCCCTGGAAGAAGTACGGGTTACCATTGAGCAAGCCACCAAAGGATCGGCGACCAACAATGTCAAGAACCTCCAGAATATACCCCTGACGCGCCAGTCGGAAAAGGTACTTAAGATTACCTACCTGGAAGCTAAAATATTCAAGAGCCCCCTCATCGGAACCGAACATTTACTGCTGTCGATCCTGCGTGACGAAGACAACGTGGCGACGCAGATTCTTCATAGATTTAATGTCAACTACGAAGTAATTAAAGAAATGCTGGAATATCAATCATCCGGAACGAGACCCCACATGGGGCCCGAAACCGAAGACGGCGACGACGACCCGCGCAGCGGCATGTTTGGCGGCGGCTCTTCGTCAGGAAAAGAATCGAAAGGTGCCGAGAAGTCACGTACACCCGTACTGGACAACTTTGGTCGCGACCTCACCAAGCTGGCCGAAGTTGGCAAGCTGGACCCCATCGTAGGGCGCGAAAAGGAAATTGAGCGCGTAGCCCAAATCCTGAGCCGCCGCAAGAAAAACAACCCCATCCTGATTGGCGAGCCGGGTGTTGGTAAAACCGCCATCGCCGAGGGACTGGCCCTGCGTATCGTGCAGAAGAAAGTTTCCAGGGTACTTTTCGGCAAGCGGGTTGTTACGCTGGATCTGGCTTCGCTGGTAGCTGGTACCAAGTACCGTGGGCAGTTTGAAGAGCGAATGAAGGCCGTTATGAACGAGCTGGAGAAATCGCCCGATGTGATCTTGTTCATCGACGAGCTGCATACCATAGTGGGCGCGGGTGGCGCTTCCGGTTCGCTGGATGCCTCCAACATGTTCAAGCCCGCCCTGGCGCGTGGCGAGATCCAATGCATCGGCGCTACGACGCTGGACGAATACCGTCAGTACATCGAGAAAGACGGTGCTCTGGCCCGCCGGTTCCAGATGGTGATGGTAGATGCCACCTCCGTGGAAGAAACCATCCAGATCCTGGAAAACATCAAAGATAAGTACGAAGAGCACCACCACGTCAACTATACCGAAGACGCCCTTGAGTCGGCCGTGAAGCTGTCAGAAAGGTACATTACCGACCGTTTCCTGCCTGACAAGGCCATTGACGTAATGGATGAAGTAGGAGCCCGCGTGCACATCAGCAACATTACGGTACCGGATGATATTCTCAAACTCGAAGACCAGATCGAGAATATCAAACAGGAGAAAAACCGGGTGGTGAAAAGCCAGAAGTACGAAGAGGCCGCTCAACTGCGCGATCGCGAGAAAAAACTCATCGACCAGCTCGACCGGGCCAAGCAAGCCTGGGAAGAAGAGACCAAGAAGAAGCGCTATACCGTGACGGAACAAAACGTAGCGGAGGTAGTAGCCATGATGACGGGCATCCCGGTCACGAACGTGTCGCTGGACGAAGGCAAGAAATTGCTCCACATGGCCGACGAGCTCAAAGGCCGGGTGATCGGGCAAGACCCACCGATCGAAAAGCTGGTGAAAGCCATCCAACGTACACGCGTCGGACTGAAAGATCCTAAGAAACCCATCGGCTCCTTTATATTCTTGGGCCCAACCGGCGTAGGTAAAACCGAGCTTGCCAAGGTCCTGGCCAACTACCTCTTCGATAAGGAAGACGCCCTGGTGCGGATTGACATGAGCGAGTACATGGAGAAATTCAGCGTATCGCGGCTGGTGGGAGCGCCTCCCGGCTACGTGGGCTACGAAGAAGGAGGCCAGCTGACCGAGAAGATCCGCCGGAAACCGTACAGCGTAGTCCTGCTGGACGAAATCGAGAAAGCACACCCGGATGTCTTCAACATCTTGCTTCAGGTACTTGACGACGGTATTCTGACCGACGGATTGGGCCGCCGCGTGGATTTCCGGAACACGATCATCATCATGACGTCCAATATCGGAGCGCGTGACCTGAAAGACTTCGGTAGTGGTATTGGTTTTGCCACAAAACTGAAAGCCGAAAATCAGGACGAGATCATGCGGAGCACCATCCAAAGCGCCCTGCGTAAAGCATTCTCGCCGGAGTTCCTCAACCGTCTGGACGACGTGATTGTGTTCAACTCCCTCCAGCGCGAAGACCTGCACCGCATCATTGACATCTCTCTGGGTAAGCTTTTCAACCGCGTGAAGGGCCTGGGTTACGAGATCGAGCTCACGCTGCCCGCCAAGGACTTCCTGTCCGAGAAAGGCTACGATCCGCAGTACGGAGCCCGTCCGCTCAACCGCGCCATCCAGAAGTACCTCGAAGATCCCGTGGCGGAAGAAATTCTGAAGGGTGACCTGCGCGACGGCGACGTACTCGTGGCCGACCACGACGGCACCAGCGAGCAGCTGACGATCTCCGTCCGGAAGAAAGAAGAAGAAGTGACAAACTAAGTTTTTTAGTTCATACCTACGCAAGAAAGGCAGACCCCAGGGGCTGCCTTTCTTGCGTAGGTACCTTTAGGGCGTCATGAATTTCCAGTCGAGGGTACTGTAGCCGTAGATTTTTCCGCTGATGCGCCGCGAAGTACCCCGCAGCGGCCCTCGAGGTGTTTTCCGGGTACTTAGCTCGGTCCAGGAATAGTCGCCTTTTTCGAAGTCAAAGGTCTCGCCGTCGTCGTCGTACAGCAAAAAACGTCCTTCCGCAGTACCGTAGTGGCGAACTTCCAGCGGTAACTTTTCCCCCATTTTCGGAGCGTGTAGCCGGGGCGGGATCATCGGGATCAGGCCGCCGTCCTTTACGAAAAGTGGTATTTCGTCCAGTTTGGCCTCCACGGTAATCACCTCATTCTCTCCCACCAGCTTTCCGGTGTAGAAGTCGTACCATTTGCCTTTGGGCAGAATCACCCTGCGGGATGTTTGACCCGTAAATACCGGAGCTACCAGGATGCTCTCGCCAAAGAGGTACTGGTCTTTGATGTCCTGCCGGGTGGCAAGTTTGTACGGATTGTTCGTGTCGTCGAGGGTACCTTCGGTTTCGGTGGGTTGGTCTACAAAGCCCTCTACCAGCGGCATGGGCCGGATGGGCGGGGTACCTTCAAAATGGTATTGCGCAAAGGTGGAATAAATGTACGGGAGTAGCCTCATGCGCAGCAGAGCCACTTTTTTTACCGACTCGTATACCTCCGGGTACGACCAGGGCTTCGTTCCGCTCGACCAGGCGTTGATCATGGCCAGGGGCGAAAAGCAGACCGACTGCATCCGGCGGAGCCATTCTTCACCCGAGGCCGAGTTGCGCACCTCGGGCGTCCAAAGTACCCCCACGAAGCCGGAGTTGATGAGCGCCGTAATGAAGTCCTCGTGCTTGTAGTAGTCGTTGTAGAGCACAAAGGGCAGGTGTGAGGCCCCGGCGTTGGAAGCCCGCACCAGCCCGAAGGTTCGGCGGTTGGCCTGGCGATACTGCCGGGCGATCATATCCTGCAACAGCAGCCCGTAGGTTTGGCGCAGGAGCTCCGCCTCCGTACCCGAGGGAAACGTCGCCACGTCGGGCCAAAGCCACTGGTCGTAGCCGTCGTTCTCGTCGATTTTTAACCCCGATACCCCCATGTCCAGGTGGTTTTTTTGATAAAAATCCGTAAACACTTTTTGCGCCTGGGGCAAGGTATAATCCGGCACCAGGCCGTTCCAGACGGTGTGCGAGCCCGCCAGCGCCCGCATGGGCTCGTACAGGGTCGTTTGGGGCGCTATGTACGGATTGATCCACAAGTTGGTCCGTACATTTTTGGCCAAAAGCGTTTGGACAAATTCGGCGGGTTGGGGGAAGCGCTGCGGGTCCCACTCGTACGAGCAAGGGTAGGAGCGACTCATCCAGCCGGGCTCCAGGCCCATAAAGTCCAGCGGAAAGCCCTGCTCTTCAAACGCCTGTACCTCGCGCAGGACGTCATCGGCCGAAAACTGGGTGTGCGTTCGGTACGTAAAGCCCAACCCCCACTTGGGCGGCAGGTACCCACCGCCATTGTACAGGTTGTATTTCTGCACTACTTCCAGCGGCGACTTGCCCGCAAACACCAGTACCTCCGCCTCTTCTGCTGGCACCAGAATCTCCACGGCGTCGGATGTAGGCTGCGCTTCCCACTGTTTGTCGGTGTTGCGGTTGTATACTTTCGGTGGATTGTGGCTATCGACGCGGTTGGCGGTACCGGCGTACACGGTCAGGTACCGGGCGGAGTTGATCAGTACCCCGTAGCCCCGGCTCGACACGTAGAAAGGAACCGGCGCGTGGGTGCGGCCGTTGTCCTGGCCCCCGTAGTGGTCCACGTGCAGGTTATAGATCCGGCCCCGGCGGTTGACCTGCTTGAAGTGCAGCCCCAGGCCGTAGAGTTGCTCTTCGGGCCCCAGCGGAAACCGCAGGTAGAGCTTGCCGTTTTGCTTCGTAATTCGGATCTGGGTTTGATCCAGCGGGAAGGGTACTTGGGTAAATTCGCGGAGCCTGGGTAGGTTAGGAGTACTTCCTGCGGCGTCCAGCAAATTGATTTTTTCTTTCTTTACGGGTACATACCGCCACACGCCGTTTACGACTTCCTCCCAGGGCTGGGTAGGTACCTGGGCGCGGGTACTGGGAGGAAAGAAGCTGATCACCAACAAAAAACGGAGCAGGCCAAGCAGAGAGGGTGGTTTCATGAGTCCAAGGGCAGGTAGGAAGTACACCTCTAAAAGGCGGCCCCAACTACCCGCCTACTGCCTATGCGGGGTACTTTGCGCGCGGGCCTAGCTAGGAAAGCGTATCGGAAACGTACTGCATAGGGTACTTGGCGGGTACTTGCCCGGCGGTAATTTTGCGAAGCTTGTTTTGCAAAAGTTGCTTTTTGAGCGGTTTGAGATAGTCCAGGTACAAGATGCCTTCCGTGTGGTCGTACTCGTGCTGGATCATCCGGGCCGTAGCGCCGGCAAAGGTTTTTTGTTGTTTTTGGAAGGCCCGGTCGAAGTACTCGATGGTAATTTCCCAGGGCCGCTCCACCGTGGCCGTCAGGGTCGGGATGCTCAGGCAGCCCTCGGTGTCGCGCCAGGTTTCGGCGGAGCGCTCCACAATAGTGGCGTTAATAAACGTCTCCACCAGGCCGGTATCGTCCGGGGCAAAGTACCCCTGCCGGTCTTTGTCGGCGAGCTGGTGGTAGGTACTTTGGCTATCGACCAAAAAGAGCCTCAGCGGCTGGTTGACCTGCGGAGCGGCCAGGCCGCAACCGTTGGCCCCGTACAACGTAATCCACATCCGTTCAATGAGCGCGTCGAGGCCGGGGTAGTGGGCAGGTACTTCTTGGGTTTTTTGGCGTAGCATGGCGTGGCCGTAGGCCAGAATCGGAAGCTGCATGAAGAGCTTGATTAGTAGTTCAAAGGTACTTTAGCGGCTACAAAGGTAGACGTTTAAACGCAAAACTACCCTCATGAACGCCAAAGTACCCTTGAAAAAGCGGGGGATAAAGTACGTTACTCCTGGACTTTAACCGACAGCGTCAGCGTGGCTTTGTCGCCAGTAGGTACGTTGGCCACGTAGTCCGAGATCCGGAAAAAACCTTTTTTACCGCTTTTATCAATGAAAGCAAATACCCGCCCCACGGCCACGTCGGTGGTGCGGTTGGTGATGTCGCCGTGGCCATGGGCGTTGTCTTGAATTTTTTTCTCGGCAAATAGATCGTCAATGTCCTTGGCATTCTTGATTTGCTCGAACCGGTCGGGCGTGATGCCGTCGTATTGCTCCACGTTGGCGATGCGGCTGTCGGTGATGGTCGAAAAAGACGATACGTAGCCCGTACGGGTGGACATGTTCTTTACATTTTCAAAAAAACGACACGTATTGCAACCTCCGCCGCGGTAGTTATAGGCAAAATCCACCTTGCTGGAGTTGGCTTCGGCCTCACTCTTGGTATAAGCCAGCCCGTCGTACAAATTCAGAAAGCATTTATTCGTCGTAGATTGGCTGCCGCCCGGCGCAATGATGCTCTCGGCCACGATGGAATGCTCACGAATAGGAAGCGCCGTGGGTTCAGCGTCGTTGTTTTTGCAGCCATTCAGTAGCAGTAGTAAAGTACCTCCTACGGCCAGAGCCACGTTCTTCTTCAGATTTTTCATGTGCTTACTAGTTGAGATAAAACAAAAAACTTTTATACAAACAGACTTCATGGTGGAAGTCTTGAGCAGGGGTAGGCAAATTGATCCTGCGTCGTTTTTTTAGTGGGGGGTCAGTCAAGAGAGGGAATATAAAGGTAGTTAAAAAGGCCCAACCGGACCTCCGTCGGGACCTACTTTTGAGTGTACGGTCACGGCCATAAAGTACTTCTTTTGCACCGAATGTGAGCGAAAAGCCCGCTGATTCGTTATTTTTGGCACACCAAATCCAACACGAAACATGACCATTCGGCCCATTCAGCAGGCAGACAACCAACCCCTGGCGGACGTTATCCGGGCGGTATTCCGTGAGTTCGGCATCGACCGCCCCGGTACCGTCTACACCGACCCCACCACCGACCGCCTTTATGAGCTATTCCGGGAACCGGGCTCGGTCTACTGGGTAGCCGAGAAAGACGGCGTCATCATGGGTGGCTGCGGGCTGTACCCTACGCCGGGGCTGCCACCGGGCTGTGCGGAATTGGTAAAATTTTACCTGGCACGCTCCGTGCGCGGCCAGGGAGCGGGCCGCCAGCTGATGCAGCGAAGTGTCGAGTCGGCGCGGGAGCTGGGCTACGCGCAGCTGTACCTGGAGTCGTTTCCGGAGCTGGCCCAGGCGGTGAGCATGTACGAGAAAGCGGGCTTTCAACCGCTCGAAGGGCCGCTGGGCAATTCGGGTCACTACGCCTGTACGATCTGGATGCTGAAGGAAATGGAAGGATAGGTACCTTTTTGTAGGTACCTGCGTTATGAGTTGGTGTAGCAAGTATATATATTTAAGAGGAAGAAGGCAATGTTGAGTTAAGAATCCTTAATTTTACGATATGGAATATTGGGAAGTGATAAATGAGAGATTAAAGCCCTGGGTTGATACTGAAATGAATAAAACAGTAGTAGACTTATTTGCGGGTTGTGGTGGACTTTCTCTAGGGTTTGAAGCAAATGGTTTCAAAACAGTGGGGTATGAAATGGATGAAAACGCCTGTGCTACATATAACAATAATTTGCTTGGTGAGTGCATTAATAAAAGACTTACTGTTGATTCAAAATATCCTAAAGCAGATATTGTAATAGGGGGGCCGCCATGCCAGCCATTTAGTGTTGGTGGAAAACAACTAGGGCTAAAGGATTCACGAGACGGTTTTCCAATCTTTATTTCTGCAATTAAGCAATTGAATCCTGAGGTTCTTTTATTTGAAAATGTTCGTGGTATGTTGTATAAAAACAAATTGTATTTAAAAGAAGTGATTGATGAGCTTGAAAAGTTAGGATATAATCTTGAATATGAATTGTTGAACGCAGTAGATTATCAAGTACCCCAAAACCGGGAAAGGATAATAGTCATTGGCTCTAAAAATAAAATATCATTACCTCAAAGAATTAATAAAAAAGTAACAGCTGGGCAAGCCTTAGGAGATCTTGCCTTTCAATTTGATGATGAATCTAAATTTTTTACAGATTCGATGGATAGGTATGTAGCTAATTATGAAAAAGCCTCAAAGTGCGTAAATCCAAGAGATTTGTATTTAGATAGGCCCGCCCGAACGTTAACTTGTCGAAATTTGGCCGGGGCTACTGGTGATATGCACAGAGTGAGACTATCTGATGGAAGAAGGAGAAGAATTACCGTCCGAGAAGCTGCCAGACTGCAAAGTTTTCCAGATTGGTTCGACTTCGTAGGGACAGAAACACATAAATTTAATCAGATAGGGAATGCTGTTGCTCCCTATTTTGCCTTTCATCTCGCTAACAATATAAAAAAATATTTAGTAGGCGGTTCAAATGATCAATATGTTCTTGTAGAGAACGAACAGCTTAAATTATTTGAAGATGAAAAAATATATCAATCCCGCTGAATCAAAGACATTTGGAGAGAAACCTGCTGACATCCAAGAGCTTATAAATGCAGCCTTATATATTCTTGAGCGTTTTGGTATACCTCTTACCAATTCTGCCCGTAGATTAGAACGAATGGCTATCTCTTTTTTGGCTTGTGGTGATATCAAAAAGCTCTCCGACTTTAATAATTCAAAAGACTTAAATTATGGATATTCTTTAAAAACAAGAGATATAATTTCTTATGTAAATAAGCACTTTTATGAAAATATAAGCTCTGGTTCTTATGACGACATAAGAAGGAAAGATCTTAAACTACTTACTACTGCTGAGATTATATTACAATCTAGTCCAAATTCTGCAACTAATGATTCAACCCGAGGGTATTCAATAAATCCTACTTATGCAGAACTTGTGAGGAAATTTGGCTTTAAAGATTGGGAACAGTTAGTTGAAAAGACACTGAAGGATATTGAACCATTAAGTTTAAAATTAAAAAGAGAAAGAGAAATTAATAAGGTTGAGGTTAACCTGCCTGCTGGAGGTAAATTGACACTTTCTTTAGGAGAGCATAATATTTTACAGAAGAAAATTATTGAAGATTTTTTGCCTAGATATGGATATAGTGCTGAAGTTCTATATATTGGGGATACTTCGAATAAGTACCTCTATTTAGAAAAAGAAAAGCTTATAAAACTTAACTTTTTTGAAATTACTCATGATGAACTTCCAGATGTAATTGCTTATTCTAAGGAGAAAAACTGGTTGTATATAATTGAAGCAGTACACTCATCGGGGCCTATTAGTGAAATAAGGCTTTTGCAATTAAAGAAGATTACAAAGCTATGCACAGCGGACATTGTTTTTGTAACGGCCTTTTTAGATAGGCAAAAATTCAGACAATTTATTTCAAGTATTGCTTGGGAAACGGAGGTTTGGATAGCCGATAGCCCTGATCACTTAATTCATTTTAATGGCGATAAATTTTTAGGTCCCTATAAATAATTTAGGCTCATTGTGAAATATTATTGCCTCCATTCTCCTAGTATATATCTCTCGGTGCATTCTCTTTCCAACTATAATCCAAAAAAACATGCATACCAAACTACCCCTCCTGCTACCTATACTACTGCTAATGGCCTGCGGGTCAGAAACCGACAAGGTAAACGAAGCCGAAAAAGAAGTGATGACCATCCACGACCAGGTGATGCCCCGCATGGACGACCTCATGACGCTGAAAGCGCAGCTGACGGCCCGCCTGGCCGACCTGGATAGCCTACAGGAGGCGGGCGTAAGCAGCAACACCACCGCCGAGGAACGCATGAAAGCCTACGACCTGAGCCGCCAGCTCTCGCTGGCCGACAGCCTGATGATGGAGTGGATGTACCAGTACCAGGGCGATTCCGCCAAGGCGCTTTCTTCGGACGAAGCGCTGGCGTACTTCCGCAAGGAAAAGGAAAAGATTGAGGACGTGAAGGAAAAAACCGATAAGAGTATTCAGGAAGCGGAAGCTTTTTTGAAGGAGTAAAAATAAGGAAAGGCCAAGGTACTTTTACGACTACATGAGGTACCTGCCTCGTAAACGAAATTCCCAATGAACAATACAAGTACCTGGTGGACGGCAGGGCTGCTGGCTTTGGGCCTGGCAGCCGGGCTGAGCGGCTGTGGCTCGTCAGACCGCAAACTACCCATCCTGGGCGAGCGCGAAACCACGACCAAAGAAGTGAACGGAAAAGAGGTAGTCGATACGATTTATCATAGTATTCCGGCTTTTGCTTTTGTGAATCAGTACGGGGATACCGTTACGGACCATTCGCTGGACGGGAAAATCTACGTGACGGATTTTTTCTTTACATCTTGCCCCACGATTTGCCCCGTGATGAAAAAGCAGATGATCAAAGTGTACAACGAGATCAAAGGAAACCCCGAGGTGGCCATTTTGTCGCATACCATCGACCCGGCGCACGATACGCCAGAGGTACTTCGCAAGTACGCCGAAGACCTGGGCGTGCAGGATACCCAGTGGCAGTTTGTGACCGGCCCCAAGGAGAAAATCTACGAAATAGGGCAGGGTAGCTACCTGGTTACGGCCAAAGAAGACAAAACGGCCGAAGGAGGGTACATCCACAGCGGCGCTTTTATTCTGGTGGATAAAGAGAAGCGCGTGCGTGGTATGTACGACGGCACGACGGACGAAGGCGCTAAAAAACTGATGGAGGACATTAAGGTACTTTTGGCCGAGTACAAGCAATCCTGATGAAGAAGCTACTCAACTACCTGGCGGCGGGGGTACTTTTGCTGGGCCAGGTGAGCTGCCAAAGTACCGAAGAGCTCAAGCGTGAGCAGTACTACGCCGAAGGCTACCAGTTGTATACCCTGCACTGTGCCAACTGCCACCAGCCCGACGGCCGGGGACTGGCCAACCTGTACCCGCCGCTGGCGAGCGCAGACTACCTGAGCGACAAGCAACGCTTTATTTGTATTACTAAAAACGGGCTCTCGGGAGAAATCACGGTAGACGGCAAGGTATACGACCGCCCCATGCCCGCCAACCCCAAGCTCACCGACATCGACATTGCCGAAATAGCCACCTACGTGTACACCACCTGGGCCAAAGATAGTACCTACACGCCCATCGACACCGTGACGCAGGCCCTGGCGCGCTGCGAACCAAGCAAAAATAAATAGGCTCCTAAAAAGTACCCGCTTCGATGCTGAAGATACCCGTGGGCTTGCGGATGGAGGTTTGGGAGAAGTCCTGGGCGGCATCCAGCCCAATGCCCTTCATGACGTCGCCGGTGAGAAGCTGCTCGATCCGGACGGGCTTGTCGGTATAAACCTTTTTGGTGGTAGGGCTCCAGTTGAGCTCGCTGGTGAAGAGGCGCTCTTGCTTTACGGAGTTCACCACGCGCACGTTGCCCTTCACTACGTAGAGGTTCCGGGGGGAGTCGTAATGGCCCGAGTCGGCCCGCAGGGTCGTGACCACGTTATTTCCCTCGGGGTCATAGAAAAAGATATTGATGGTATCGGGAAATACTTTGTCGTCAAGCTTGTAACGAAACTGGCGCGGCGTTTTCATGGATACCTGAAGTACCCCCCCTTCGCTGTAAAGTACCCCCACGTCGTCGATGATCTCAATGGGGCCCTCATAAGCCGCCGACGGGCTCTTTACTTCTTTCTCGCAGCTGGTCAAAAATAGAAGCGCCACCAGCAACCCAGGCAAAGCGACGAGGCGAGGTACTTTCCAAACTATGTTGATCCAGTTGAGCATAGCCAATAAGTAGGGCAGTAAAAGTACCTGTACATACTTAGGTACCTGCGTACGGGTACTTAACCACCAAAGTACCTCGGCCGGTTTCCCGGACAAAGGTACTTTTAAGAAAAATTAACAAAAAAGCGGTTTAGTCGATGCGCTGTTTGATAAACCAGGAGTTGTCGTTGAGGGTAAGTCCCAGTACCACTTTGCCGTAGCGTTCGCGCAGGGATTGGGTACTTACGACGCCCCGTTGCCCGCCCACCAGCGTGAAGGTGAAGGAGTTACCGCCCCGCCCGATGGGCAGCGAGATGCCCAAGCTGGCGTTGGTGTCGTTGAGCTTTTGTCCGCCGGGGCTATAGGGCAGCTGGCCGTGGCTGAAGCCCGCCCGGTAAACGGCCAGATCAAAATAGCGCGTGGAAGTGAGGCGCGGAATGTACTCGGCCCCAACGTGCACCTTGCCTGCATCCACGAAGCCCTCGTTGGTATTGGCGAAGCTTCGAAATTGAGTCCACGACTGCCGCTCGTAATCCACCGCCAGCGTCAGCTTGTAGGGCCATTCCAGGCTGACGCCCAGCCGGTACTGGGAGGGGAGCGTCACGTTGCCGTTTTCGTTATTGGAGAGCGTATCGGGCAGGCCAACCGGAAATGAGCTGTTGCTGAGCTCAAAACTCGTAATCTGCCGGGCGTTCAGGTCTGTACCCAAATTATAAGTACCTCCTACATTTAGGTTGAGCTTATTATTTTTCTTAATCGGAATACGTACTGCGGCTCCCGTCCGTAACGCAAAATCAGAGTAGTTGGTCCGCTCGGTGCGGCTCACGGTGTAGTCGCGCCCATCTCCAATGAATAGCTGCGAATCCGACGACCGCCGTACGTTGCCAAAGAGGTAGGCGGCTTCCAGGCCCACGCTCAGGTACCGGCCAATCCGAACGGCGTTGGTGATGGAGGCTTTGCTGAGGCCTCCTTTGCCCGTATAGTAGTAGTAGGCGTCATAAATAGTGCCGGGTACTTTGCTGGTAGTGCGGCTTTCAAAATCGACAAAGCTGTAGGGCTTCAGGCCGAAGCCCACCGTCCAGCGGGGAGCCGCCGGAAACGCGAGCGCCATGTACCCCAGGTTAGCGCCAAATACCCGCTGTGAGACGTTGGGAGCCGCTATTTGTTTGTATTGGCCCAGCGTGCCGAACTCAAAAGCGGTGATGCGGTTGCGCGCCCAAAGCGCCGGGTTGAGGTTGTTGATGTGCATCCCGTTACTGGTACTGACGCCGGCTTCGCCCATGGCTATGTTGGACGCAAACGCTTCGCTGTAGGTTTCACCAATGCCCAGCACGGTGTACGGCGAATTGCCCAGCCCTTGGCCGTGAAGTGGTGAAATAAAGCCCGCTACGATTCCTGCTAGAAGTAGTGCTGTGGTAAGGTTTTTAATCCTGCTGTAAAGCGACATTGTGTTGTAAAATTCGGTTCAGTCCAATCAGTACCAGTTCTGGCACCGCAAATATGGTCGGTTTCAGACGACTTTCAAAAAAAGGCACATCGCCCCCGCACGCAAGTACCCGGCAGTGGGGGGAGATTTGCCGGTAAGCGGCGATGATTCCCTCTATTTCAGCCAGAAGCCCGTGCATAACGCCGCTCTGCATGGCGTGGTGGGTACTCTTGCCAATCAGCGGCGGAATGCCGTCCGGCTCCACCAGCGGAAGCCGTTGAGTAAACGAATGCATGGCCCGGAATCGCATACGCAGGCCCGGTGAAATGAGCCCCCCTTCAAAAGTACCCATACGCGTAACGTAGTCATAAGTGATGCAGGTACCCATGTCAATAACCACTAAATCTTCGTCGGGAAAAAGGAAAGTACCCCCTACGGCGGCGGCAATGCGGTCGGCCCCCAGCGTATGGGGCGTATCGTAATTTTTAAGAATGGGTACCGGCGTGTGGGCACTCAGGCTTAAAACAGGAATATTGAGCCCGAGCGCTTCCAGGAAAGCTTCCGTGCTCCGGCTTACGGACGAATACAACAGGTACTTGGGCGGCTCCTGACGGATCAGCTCCACCAGTGCCTCAAAGCTCAGCTGGGTTTGGTAGCGGAGCAAGGTACTTTCAGAAAACCAGCCGATTTTGGAGTAGGTGTTGCCTGAATCAACGACAATATTCATAATTGCGCAAAATTCTTCTTTTATTCGCACAAAAACTAATGGGCCTTGGATAGTATTCTGGAAAATGCCGCAGACTGGCTGCAGCAGAAATATGGGGGAAACACCGTCGCCAACTACCTGTGGGCGATCGCCATCCTGCTGGTGGGCTGGTTTTTGAAAGAAACCTTTTCGGCTTTGCTAAGCAGGGGGGTATTCAGGTTGGTACGCCGCGGGACCGAGAACGTCCCTCTGTCGGAGTTCATTCGTCTCATCAAACCCCCGTTTGAGTTTCTTTTTTTTCTGCTGTTGCTTTACATAGCCTCCGAGCACCTTACTATTCCGGCCCAATGGGGCTGGGCCCCCGTCAAGAAGTTTGGGGCCCGGCTGATCATCCATAAGCTGTACCTGACCGTACTTTTCGGCGGCTTGGCCTGGCTGGGCGTTCGAATCATCAAGTTCGGAGGGCTGGTTTTCATTCACAAAGCCGTAAAAACGGAGTCCAAAATAGACAACCAGCTTGTCCCTTTTTTTCGGGATCTGTGCATTTTGTTGTTCGTGCTGACGATCGGCTTCATCATGCTGGGGCAGGTCTTTGAGGTAGACGTGCTGACGCTCGTCACCAGCCTCGGGATCGGGGGGTTGGCCATTGCCCTGGCCGCCCGCGAAACGCTGGAAAATCTCTTTGCTTCCTTCGCCCTGATGCTGGACCGCCCCTTCACCGTGGGCGACTCGATCAACGCCGGAGGAATTGAAGGCTCGGTGGAAAGCGTGGGTTTTCGAAGTACCCGCCTGCGTACCTTTGACGGGAGCCTGGTCACGATGCCCAACCGCCTGCTTACGTCCCAGTCGTTGGACAACCTGACCCAGCGGCGCCTGCGCCGGGCCAAATTCATCATTCGCCTGGCGTACCAAACCTCCCTGGAGTCCATTCGGGGGATTGTGCAGGAAATTCAAGGCTTCATCGACGAGCATCCCGATACCCAGAAGGAGCCAGGCGTGGTGCGGTTTGATAGTTTCGGAGAGAGCTCCCTGGACATCATGATTATTTTCTTTGTTGAAACACAACAAATTAGGGAGTTTAATCGTATCAAAGAGGAAGTAAATCTAAAAATTATTGAAATAGTAGAAAAGCAGGGAGCTAAATTTGCTTTTCCAAGTCGGGAGTTGTATATTCGCACAGCTGTTGAATCCCATCCGTCTTCCGAATCCGAAGAATCTGAGCCCATTTTATAAGTACTTCGGCGGTTAATACCCCTTTTTTCTAAAAAAATAGATTACAACGTATTGACAACCCGGGTTTTTCGTAGTAACATTGCGGTCAATCTCAGCTACGAATACCTCATCTGAATTTCAAGGTACGGTCACCGGCCTACCAACCACCCAATTCATTTTCTCACTTTCACGAAACTAATTAGTTACATACCCGTACGTGAACCCTTACCAGCCTCCATCCGTCAACCTATATTTTCTTCTGTCATAATCACTATCAAACTTCTCACCGAGTAAAGCTATACTTTACTTCCCTATTTTTTTATGCTTACAATTGAAGAATTAAACCTGAAACTTCTGTCGGAGTTAAAGGAAATCGCGGAGAAACTAGCCGTAAAAGACTATTCTAAGCTTTCCAAAAAAGATCTTATTTATAAAATACTGAGCCAACAAGCCGAAATGCCCCAAGTAGACACCAACGAAAAAGCCGAGGAAGAGCCTAAGAGAAAGCGGGTACGTCGCCCCAAAACGGACGATGCCGCCGCCCCAGCGCCCGCCCCTGTACCAGCGCCCGCACCCGTACCCGCTGAAGCCCAGGCGCCCGCCGCCGAGTCAAAACCCAAACGCCGGGGCCGGCCACCGGGCAACACGCCGCCGCTGAGTACCGAGCGCCCAGCGTCCAGCCAGGTAGTAGATACCAGCGCCGAAGTAGGCGAAGACCTGGACCTGTCTGACGACTTGGGGGTAGAAGAAGCACCGGCTTCGTCGAGAGAAAGTACCCCTACAGAAGACGCTCCGGTAGCAGAAGGGCCTCAAAATGAGTCTACTGCCAAGCAAGGAGCCACGCCTACCCACGAGGAGCGAGAACCCAAAGTACCTTCACGGCCGGATTCGGCGGAGCGCCCGGTGGCCCAAAATCCGCAGAATCAACAAACACAGGCCTCGCGGGAAGATCATACCAACAAGATCAAGCGCAACTACAACAACTACGTCCGGGAATTTGACGGCCTGATCGTCAACGAAGGGGTACTTGAAATCATGCAGGACGGCGGCTACGGCTTCCTGCGCTCAGCCGACTATAACTACCTGGCCAGCCCCGACGATATATACGTTTCGCCTTCGCAGATCAAATTATTTGGCCTCAAAACCGGCGATACCGTCAAAGGGCAGATCCGCCCCCCCAAAGAAGGGGAGAAGTACTTTGCGCTGCTGCGCGTAGTGACCGTCAACGGCAAAACCACCGAGGAGATCCGCGACCGGATTCCGTTTGAGTACCTGACGCCCCTCTTCCCCGAAGAACGCCTCAACCTAAGTACCCGCCCCGACCAGTACTCGACGCGCGTCCTGGATCTGTTTGCACCCATTGGCAAGGGCCAGCGGGGGATGATCGTGGCGCAGCCCAAAACCGGTAAAACGGTACTTTTGAAAGAAATTGCCAACGCCATCACGCGCAACCACCCGGAGGTATTCCTCATTATCCTGCTCATTGATGAGCGCCCGGAAGAGGTAACCGACATGCAGCGCAGCGTGCGCGCGGAAGTGATTGCCTCTACCTTCGACGAGCAGGCCGACCGCCACGTGAAAGTAGCCAGCATTGTGCTCGAAAAAGCGAAACGTATGGTGGAATGCGGTCACGATGTCGTGATTCTGCTGGATTCGATCACGCGCCTGGCCCGGGCTTACAACACGGTGGTACCTTCGTCGGGCAAGATCCTGTCGGGTGGGGTAGATGCCAACGCGCTGCACAAGCCCAAGCGTTTCTTTGGCGCGGCCCGTAACGTCGAAAAAGGCGGCTCGCTGACCATCATTGCCACGGCCCTGATCGACACGGGGTCTAAGATGGACGAAGTAATCTTTGAAGAATTCAAAGGTACCGGTAACATGGAGCTTCAGCTCGACCGCAAGCTCTCCAACAAGCGGGTGTTCCCGGCCATCGACGTGATGGCTTCCGGTACGCGCCGCGAGGATCTGCTGCTGGATAAAGAGACCCTGCAAAAAGTGTGGATTTTGCGCAAGCACATGTCTGACATGAACCAGATGGAAAGCATGGACTTCCTGCTCGACAATATGAAAGGTACCCGCAACAACGACGAGTTCCTGATCTCGATGAACCGCTAAGCGAAGTACCTCCGCGCCCCCTTGAAAGTACCTTTCGCGGCTGGCTTCGGCCCGCCTGGCGAAAGGTACTTTTATTTTAAGGTACTTTACAACCAATGGCGGGCTTGGGGAATCTTTACTCCAATAAATAAAGCCCGACCCGGACCATGAAGAATACGACCATTTTGCTGCTACTGCTCAGCCTGCTTTTTGCCTGCCGAAAAGACGACCCCGCCGCCGAGCTGAGCGTCTGCGGCGTGAAAGACCCTGCCCGTAACCTACCCTGGCTACGGGATATCATCAAGGAGGCTAAGCGGAAAAACGAAGAGAACATCACGACCATCTCGCTGGTGGAGGTGCGGGGCCAGCCGATCATTAACTACTACGTAAGCTATCTGTCGTGCATTGGCTGCTTGAGCTACTACTGCGACGGCTCCCGGGTGGACCTAAGTACCTTCACCCAGGCGGAACTCCGCGACTACCAGGATAACCTCTGGACGGAGTCGGGCAAAAGGGTAGTGCTGTGGCCTCGGAAGTAGAGAAGAGGTACTTGAAAGGGGTACCTTTAGGCAGCGACGAAAGTAGCCTTTTCTCTATTCCAGCGTTTGCATCACTTCCGGGTCTTTGCTGGTGTCGGCGGTGCGAATGTGGCCGTAGGGACGCACAAACGTCTTTTTTACCCGACTGGATTTGTACAGGTAAGGTACCCATACGGCCGCGTACACAAACTGCCGGAAGATTTCGTATTGGGATTGCTGGATACTAGCCTCTACGTAAGTCCGAAAAAAGCCGTTGCTGATACCCGTGGTCACAAAAAGGAAAAACAAACTGGCACAGATGGTAATGGAGAATATACGCGGAAAGGAATCGCGCTTTTTAAAATAAAGAATAATAAGCAGGATTGAAATGCAAAACAACAGGATGTTGAAAAGTACCTCAAACACCAGCATTGTTCTGAAGGCCAGTATTTTAAAAGAGTTATCTCCGGCG
Organism: Rhabdobacter roseus; assembly: GCF_014202275.1. Taxonomy (GTDB): domain Bacteria; phylum Bacteroidota; class Bacteroidia; order Cytophagales; family Spirosomataceae; genus Rhabdobacter; species Rhabdobacter roseus. Next base: position 102,317 of record NZ_JACHGF010000012.1, read on the forward strand.
AAGTAATTCCAGCCCGATGCGGTAAAATAAGCACTGGTATTGCTCAGAAGTGGCGTTAGCACCAGGAGTGGTTTGACCACCAGGCCGATACCCAGCACAATCAACCAGCCCCCGAGGGAGGTACTTTTGGCCACGGCGAGGCCCCCTCCTGGCGAATATTTATACAGCCAGAAGCTTAGCCAAGTACCTCCCGCCAAGGCCAATAGCGCAAACAGGATCATGCCGAAATTCGGGTCGCCGACCGGCGTAGATCCCGGAGGAGTTAGTTCGTATTCCAGATTAGTGACCAGCCGTTCTATGTCTTTTTTTAGCTGGGCTACCTGCTCCACGGGTACGTGATCCTGCCGGGTTTGGTATTCGTAGGAAAGTACCCAGTTGTTTTCCTCAGCCACCCACCTGGATTTAAAACGGATCACGTAGGCGTCCCGTTCGATCTCCCATTGGTCTTCGGGTACGTTCCAGGGGCCCGGCGTATGTACCTGAATGGTGTACTGCATGTGGTAGGGGTACTTTAAGGCTACCGCCGCGGTACGCGGGCGGTTGGGCAGGTGCACGAGCTGGTCGTACAGCATTTTTCCGAGAATCGAAAAGACATAGGTCTGCCGGGTACTATCGTACTGCCATCCGTTGGTCATTTGGTAGCGTTCCACCAGCGAAAAGTTGTTGGCCTCGCGCTGGTCGTAGTATTCCAGGGAGTCCAGTAGTTCAAAGTCGGCGTGTTTGTAGGTATCGCGGTAGTAGTTGAGGTAGTTGTTTTCGGTTTCTGAAATATTGCTTTGCTGGAAGGTATCGCGGATATCATCCGCTTCCGAGTCGAAATAAACGGTCTTGACCGAAAATAGCCCTTTACCCGCCGGGTCCGTGGGGGCAGGCAGGGTAATTTCTTCCTGCACGGTTACGTAGCCGGGGTTTTGCGGCGGAATGGCGATCAGGCTGGTTTGGCCTTTTTTCAGGAGCAGCCCGGCCCCGTAGGGAGGCATATAAAATTTATTGGCCGTACCGCCCTGCAACGAGTAGGTGCCGTCCACAAAAGCGTAGCGGTCTTTTGCCAGCTCCATCCGAACCACCACGTGGTTGAAGTTCGTGGGCGCGGGAAGGTAGTCTTGCAGTCGTGCTTTTTTGTAGGTATCCACCAGTACCGGATCGCACGCGATGTCGTTGGCGCGCAGGAAGGCGCAAAGGAGCAGGGCTTTGTCTTTGCAGTCGCCGTAGCGCTGGGCAAATACCTCGTCGGGGCGGTGGGGGCGGTGCGAGTTTTCGCCGGTTTCGAGGCCCAGGTACCTGATCTCGTCCTGCACAAAGTGTACCGCCTGCTCGATGTACGCAAGCCGACTTCCGTTGGCTTGTTTTTTCCAGGCTTCGGTTTTAGCTTTCAACGCTCCACTAAGCGCCGCGTACTGGTAGAAATGCAGCCCCCAGTCCACGACCTCTTGCCAGCTGCCGTACTCACTGACCTGCACAAAGGGGTACTGGGTGGCCCATGACGGGGTGTAGTCTTCGTAGGGGGTACTTTTGATATTCTTTAAATCCCATTCATAGATGGTCGTGGGGCCTGCTGGCCGGACGCTCTTAGCCGGGGGACGATTGAAGTCTTTGAAATGTAGCTTCCGGTCTTGGGGGGCCAAGATAGCATAGTGAATATGCGGGATGTAGTCGTAGGCCGAAAAGGTGAAATTTTCGGAATATTTATTTTGAAAAACGGAGTTCCAGCCGGTAGTAGAGTACATATACTCAATGCGGTCGCCCTTACGGACATCCTTCAGGATCACCGAAGCCGAATGGTAGCCATTGTAGAGGAAGCGTTGCCGGTCGGTTTCGAGGGGAAGTACCTTAAAATCGGAAGCTTTCAGGTGCGAAATAGCCTTGCCGTCCCGCCAGATGATAATGGCGTGGAAATCAACGCGCTCGTAGGTAGGATCAAAAACCACCGAAATCTCTGAGCCGTTCTGGACCCCGCTCTCGGAAGCGATCTGCCGGATGAAGCGTTGGTAGGTCGTTTGCCGGTCGAGGTTGACCTGCCGATCGATAAAAGCTACGTAGTACCCATCCGAAAAATCTTTGGAGGAGGGAGCCTTGCCACCGGGTGAAACCGGAATGACCCAGGCGGGAGCGGGCTGAATACCCACAGAAGCAGCGGCCAGGAGCTTGAAGGTACCTACATAAAGAAGCAGCCAAAGCAGCCCCAGCGCTTTAACGGAGGTAGCGGTATGGATCAACGGAATTCTTTGGGGTTTACGTAATTATATACCTCATAAATGTAGGAAAAATGGAATAACCTACCGGCTTCTACGCCCATTTTTTTTCTGCTGCCAGGTACCTGGGCTACGGGATCCGTATTTCACGCCAATAGGGAGGGCCTTCGGCTTTTACCTGACCTTGTTCATCTAGCGCCTGTAGGACGATTCTATACCTTCCCGATTGTATGTCGCTCGGAATAGTAGCGTACTCAAAACCTGGATATGAATTAATGGTATAGAGAACGGCCGGTGCATAATACACCTGGGAAGAATTTTGGACCGATGTAAGCTTGAAGCGGGCTCTTGGTTCATACCCACTTGCTATAAGAATGACCTTGCTACCTCTTTGGATCGTAATGGGTCCACGGATAGAGCACTCGCTTAGGTTGTTGTCGCCAAACATAGTCACTTCAAACGGCACTAAGGGTTTTGACCTAAGATGCACGAGTATACACGTCTGATCCTTTACAGGGCCGGTGCTCGTTATCCGGAGTAGGTAGTGACCGTAGGATAGGGTAGAAGGTGTTTTAAGTTTGCACCAGCGACCGTAGGGGTCACATTCTACTTCAGGTACTTCTATGACCCGGTCGGTAGAATCGACCATAGACAGGGCGATAGTGCCCGGAAGAAGATTCAGACCCTGAACGATGAGCTCATCGCCGGGCTGTAGGCGTTTATATTCCGTATTAGTTATAGAAAAAACCTGGATAAGTCCTTGCTTCAAGACAACCGGCTGCGGTATGTGAATCGTGGTACCTTCGGCGCTAGTAAATGCGACCTTATAGGTGCCAGGCAGCAAGTCTCTGATGTAACTTGTATTGATACCTATGTGGTTAAGCGCGCCACGATCGCCTTTATGGGCTATGAATGAATTTGGATAGTTCTCGTTAATTTCTGCCGAAATGATTTCCCCGCTGGCTTGGTTGGTGAAGGTTACTTTTTGGGGAAGCGGATTCGCGTATAGGTTTAGCATTGGAATGTATAATCTATCTCGGGATAGCAAGTGCTCCAGAGGAGCACTCAGGGGCGCGGCGGCCAGGGGTGCAGTAGGGAGCGTCTCGACCTTATAGACCGTAATAGCAGGGGCATCTGGGTTTGTACGGTACCCTACCTCAATGGTCTCGCAACCCTTACAATAGCCAACAAAAGAATTATCCCATTCCTTGGGGAGTAGTTGGGCGTTGTAGGTTAGGGTAGCTTCCGGGGTACGATGGGCAGAAAGCGTGGGGGGAAGCGTAACGGTAATACGCAGGTTCTTCTGGTCTATTTTTACGTTTTCGGCGGGTATTCCCGGAAACGTGATCGCTTTAATGCGGGGTTTGCCATCGGCAATGGGATCTACGGGCTTACAGCTAGCCAATAAAGCCATCAACAGCAGCCCGAGGAGGTACTTGGTGCAGAAATGACGCATACGGGTGGATGGGTGAGGTGGTTGGATACAATAGCCTAAACGTACCTACCTTTGGCTAAAAAAGCTAATTTTTTGACCCTAAAATGCAAATGGCTTTTGCTTAGGTTTTGGTCCTGTCATTTTATTGATCAGGGTTTTCTTATCAAAGAATAGTAACCCTGAAAGGGTGTCATGATTATAGAACTAATAGGAATTCAAGCCAGACAGAACCCCGTATGGGGTGACACCATGCACGACTGCCACCCCATACGGGGTTTCGATCGAGGCATTTTGAATACAGCTATAAGCCTATCATGCCTTCGGCATTTTTATAAGAATGACCTATTTTATTGATTGAAAACGTAGGAAGACGTAGCTCTAAGAAAGGTTAAATAGGTAGACGAAGGTACTTTACCATGTCCACTTTTAGTAAAGTTTCCAGCTCTTCAAGATCCTTGTACAGGCTATTTACTGTGGCGGGGTTCAAAACAAGTAAATGCTTTAAAGGAAGACGAATAGGTTCAATTTTATAATCAATACTTTGGAAGCGAGCATTGATAGCGTCACCAAGTAGTTGGTCGCCGGTTTTGGCAGCCATTTTATCTAATAAGTCACGAAGGCCTGGTGCTCCGCCCTGGCTTGGCGACGGTACGCCGTAAAAAATCTTAGAAGCCCCTTTTAGTTCGGCCTGGAGTAGCGCCACTGATTCTAGGCTGTATTTGGCATCCACTAAGTCGGGCTGTACTTGGCCGTTGTGGTTAGCACCTAGCGGAGCGCCAAGCCTTTCTTCTTTCAGAACCGTGACTGCGCGAATGAATTGCGCGGTGATGAGACTCAGGGAAGAGTTTTGATCCATGCCGTCGGCCGAAATAAAGCGGGATATGGCATCCCCTCCGCCCGAGCTCCATTGGTACATGGAGGTAGTGGCCCGTTCTTGCAAATGAGCACTCAGTAATTTTAAATAGGCGAGCCGCCTACTGCCGGTCGTTGGGGAGGTGAATGACGCTATGATTGGAGCTAAATCCGTGGCCGTTGGGTCAAACAATAAATATTCTAGGGCCACGATACCTTTATGGGTAGGGTTGAGCGTTTCAAAATAAGCGGCGTCGATTTCCGCTCCATTTTGGGAGATAACACGCTCTAAGGCCGTGGGATTGATTGGCGTGTATACATCGGTAGGAATGTATGAAGGAGCAGAAGGGCCTAAGCCAAACAGGGCTATTTCTTTCCAGGCAATGGCCATTCGTAGCCAGGCTTCCCGTAGGGCATTGAGCTTTTGGGGGCTGGTAGGGTCTAAGGCATAGGCATCAACGTACTGATTGAAACCTCGGGCCGTAATCTGGAATTCGAGCAGCCCGCTGGAAATGTTGGTGTACCCGATACTATTAAGTACCCTTTGACGATCAGAGCGAGAAAATGGTTCCGGATCTACATTTTTGGAACAGGACGTAAGTGTCAACACACTCAACCAAAAGAATATAAGTCTGTAAACCATGGCTCAAAAGTACAGGTAGGTGGATAATGCGGTTAGCTGATAGGATTTAGAACTGAGTTCTTCTTAGCAAGAGATTTCTATTTTTCTAACGCGTGGTTCATTGCCAGGATTATATACATTATTGTCATTTTTTAATTTCCATAGTCAGGCGAGTCGTATCCTGTTTCTAATAAACCAGTTATTTTACTTTCATGGCCCTTTTTAGTAGGTAGGTTTAATTCTAAAAAAGATTCGTTATGAAAACCATTTTTGCCATACCATTATGCCTGATAGCCTTGCTGATGCTGGGATGCCGTAAGGACAAAGAAAAGGTGGAACCCCAAGCAGAAAACCCTGGTTCAGAGTCGGTCGAGCGGCTGGGGCGGCCGGGCCCCGGTTATTCGTGGCTACTCGAAACAACGGATCAAAACAATCCCTCCGAATTCAAAATTGTACCCAACACCGTTTACCGCCATTTTTTTCTCAAAGCATCAAAGAACTACCTTAGGTCCGTTACGCTCAAGATTACAAAACGAGAAGCATCGAATGTGGACCCTACGTTCAGGATTTACGGCAGAGCTTACCAGTGCTTGAAGATATCCCCCTCATCCCAGGAACCTACCAATAGCTACCAACCCGTGGTATTTACGGTATACGATCTGAAAGAAGGCGGGAAAGGCTATAGCGGCTATGAATGGACACCTTCGCTATCTACCAGCCCCGTAGGAACGACGGCCACCTTTACCTTTAATGTGTACCTGGAAGATGAACAATGCGTAGAAGGCAACGTGTGGGCATCCATGTGGTGGCCCGTGAGAGTCTATAGCGAGAATAGTTACTGGGACGGGGATAATCTCTATTTTGTCAAAAATAAGTCACTATAAAGGAAAGTACCTTGAGGTGATGAAATGTGATGTAAACTTATCCAAAGTACCCTGCTCAACACAAAAAATCCCCGGCGCTCACACCGGGGATTTTTTGGTTATTGATTCGCCTGAAGTACCTGCTTAAAGTACCTCGACCGTACGCTGGATAAACTGCGTCAGGTCCTGGCCGTTGAGCATTCCTTGGGAAAGCAGCGCCAGGTCGTAGATCTGCTTGGCCAGGGCTTTCTGGGCGTCGTCGTCCAGGGAGGCTAGCTTGCTGGTGAGCGGGTGGTTGGCATTGACCGACACCGTGTACATCAGCGGCATGTTGCCAAACATGCTGCGCTGGCCCGAAGTAGCCTGCATGTCGGTCATGCGGCGCATAAACTCGGGGAAGGTAATCACCACCGGCAGCTCGTCGGCGGGCATAGGCTCTACCACCACGCTGGTACCGGCACCGGCTACGACCGCTTCAAAAAGTTTCTTTACTTTCTCTTCGTCGTCTTTGGAAAGCACGCTCTCCAGCTTCACGTCCTTCTCGATGAGCTTGTCTACCGTATCGGCGTCGACGCGCTTCACGGTGGTCTTTTCCAGCTTTTGTTCCAAAGTACCTATGAAGTGGCTGTCGATGACCGAGTCGAGTACCAGGATGTCGTAGCTGCGCTTGCGGGCCGACTGCACAAAGCCGTCCTGCTTCTGGGTGTCGGTGGTGTAGAGCCATACCAGGTTGCCGTCCTTGTCGGTTTGGGTAGCCTGGGTGGCTTCGCGGTACTCTTCAAAGGTAAAGTACTTGCCTTCGGTATTTTTCAGGAGGCAGAAATCCTTCGCCTTGTCGTAGAATTTATCTTCGCTGATGATCCCGTACTTCACGAAAAGCCCGATGTCGTCAAACTTCTTCTCGAAGCCTTCGCGGTCGTTGCGGAAAATCTCCGACAATTTGTCGGCTACCTTGCGGGTAATGTACCCGTTGATCTTCTTCACGTTGCCGTCGGCCTGCAGGTAGCTCCGCGACACGTTGAGCGGAATATCCGGCGAGTCGATGACGCCGTGCAGCAGCTGCAGGAAGTCCGGCACGATGTCCTTCACCTCGTCGGTAATAAACACCTGCCGGCTGTAAAGTTGAATTTTCTCGCGCTGGACCTGGAAGTCGTTCTTCAGCTTAGGGAAGTAAAGTACCCCCGTGAGGTTGAAGGGGTAGTCTACGTTGAGGTGAATCCAGAAAAGTGGATCTTCGCTAAACGGATGCAGTTCTTTATAAAAAGCCAGGTAATCTTCATCCTTCAGGTCGGCGGGATTCTTGGTCCAGATCGGGTTGGGATTGTTGATGATTTTGTCCTCAAACTCAATCTCCACGGGCAGAAACTTGCCGTACTTTTCCAGAATACCGCGCAGACGGGAAGCGCTCAAAAACTCCTCCGAGTCGGGCGCAATGTGCAGGATAATGTCCGAACCGCGCTCGGCTTTCTCGGCGGTCGTGATCTCAAACTCCGTGGAGCCGTCGCAGATCCAGCGTACGGGCTCGGCCCCTTCCTGGTAGGAGCGGGTCACAATCTCGACTTTCTCCGCCACCATGTAGGCCGAGTAGAAGCCCAGCCCGAAGTGCCCGATGATTCCCTTGTCACCGCCTTTATCTTTGTACTTTTCTACGAATTCCTCCGCGCCCGAAAAAGCGATCTGGTTGATGTACTTCTTGATCTCGTCGGCGGTCATCCCGATGCCCCGGTCACTGACGGTTATGGTTTTGGCGGTTTCGTCCAGCTTCACGCTCACTTTCAGCTCTCCCAGTTCTCCCCCAAATTCTCCGTAAGAAGCCAGCTGTTTCAGCTTTTGCGTGGCATCAACGGCATTCGAGACCAGCTCCCGCAGGAAAATCTCGTGGTCGGAATAGAGGAACTTCTTGATGATCGGAAAAATGTTTTCCGTGTGGATGCTGAGATTACCTTTCTCTTGTACCACTGATTCCATGTCTGTTCGGTTTTTAGGATTATTTTTTAGAAAATGATTTTCACTCTGCAATACCGCGTAAAAAATCACGTTCCAATAGGAAATCAGGGGGCAGCGCTGACAGAATGACAGCCAGAAGGTACCTATCTTGGGTTAGCGCTGGGTTCGGCGAGGCTTTTTTAGTAATATTGCGGCACGTACTTTTATCAAAATTTATATCTCATTTTTTTTGACCCATACCCATTTCTGTCTGATACCATGATGTTGATCAAACGAATCATTACCGGGGTAGTTTTACTGGCGGGCCTTTCGGCCTGCGCTCCCAGTACCGTACCTTTTACCAATTTTACCGTCTTTACCGAAGAGCTCCGCCGGGATCTGGAAGGGGCGGGCATTGCGTTGGATAAGGTGCAGTTCTACAACGACAAGCCCATCACCATCAAGCGCGAGGGCGTAAATCCCAACGACATCAACGTGAGCTCGGAAGGGAAAATCAGCATTCAGAACGGCAAATCCGTGCAGACCATCAACGTGCGGCCTTTTACGCCGGGTGTGGTGCTGGGCACCGGTGCCGGTACCATGAACGTATCCTGGGATGACACCCAGCAGGACGAGCGCGGCATGCGCTTCAACCTCAACGGCAACCAGTACTACATCTCTACCACCGAAGACGCCAAGATTGACTACAAAGGGTACCTCTTCGACGTACAGAGCGGCATCGGGAGCCGGTTGTTTGTGAGCAAGGACATTCTGAACCAGATCAACCGCAAGAACGAGACCCTCAAAGGCAGAAGGGTAGGCGGCCAGTAACAAAGTACCTGCGTAGGTACTTTACACAAAAAAAACCGAACGGCACCGTTCGGTTTTTTTTGTGGGCTTACAAATCAATTAATTGAGATGAAAAGGCTGGCTACTGTGCTTCGGGAGAATGCGGGAGCTCCGGATAATCCCCAACAGCATGATCCCGACCACGATGGACAACGCCACCTGGAGCGACGTCATCAGGGCCATGTTGGCCATTTCGCTCTCGGACTCGTTCATCAGCTCCTGCCCGATGGTCGATTGCAGCTGGGTCAACTCGTTGAGGTTGGTAATGGCCTGCTGAAACAGCAAGGTACCTTGCTGCTCAAAAAGCGCCACGCTGGCGGCCTGGTCGCCGACGGCGCTCAGGCGCAGGATGTGGTCTTCCAGTAGCTGGTACTCTTGCAGGTAGTTTTTAAAGGTAAGCAGGCTCTTCGACTCCTGAGCTACCAGGTGGGTTTTTTCAAAAGCACCCACCAGCGAGTCGATGGTGAGGTTGTGGTGGCCAAGCTGTTGACGGATCTGGCCGGGCGTACCGTGGCCCTCCAGCAGCAGATGTTGCTCCAGCAGGAGCCGCTTGCGGTACATGTGCTCGGTGAGGTACACGAAGTCGATGGCGGGCATGAGGCGATCCTGGTAAATCGACGCAAACGATCTATGGATGTCGCGTAGGTTGTGTTGCGAGTGCAAGGTACTTACCATGATCAGTACCATGACGCTTCCCAGCAGCAGCGCCGCTTTCATTTTTTGCTGGATAAGATAAGACCACTTCATTCGCTAAGGCTAAAAGGTACATAAAAGGGGTATATGCGTTGGCGCGCCCGGTACACAGGAGCGTAGGGTACTTCTACTACTACTCTAGAACGAAGTGGGGTACTTTATCTTTCACTCCAGCATATGCCGGGTACGAAAGGGGGCCAGGGCGAAGCGGGAAACGATTTTTCCCTTGGTCAGCCAGGCAATATGGCTTCCGTTGGTGTGGTCGTTCAGGATCTGATCGACCAGCCAGGGGCTCACGGTTTCCACTTTATCAGCTAATATATTGACTATTTTGCGGGTCTTGGCCCAAGCGGCTGAAGTTTTGTCGTAGTCGCCCGTGAGCAGGTCCGTAACCACCATGCCCGGCGAGATACTCCCCACCCGCACGGGGGTACTTTTCACCTCCCGGATCAGGCCGTCTGTCAGGTACTTGAGGGCGTATTTGGTACTTCCATAAAGCGCAAAGCCAGGTACCTTCATGCCGTTGCTGCCCAGGCCGAGTAGGTTGTAGAGCTGCCCGTGGCCCTGCGCCACCAGGTACTCCAGGGCTACGCGGCTTCCCAGCAAGGTACCTTTCAGGTTGGTATCGGCCACGGCTTCGAGGGTAGCCGCGTCGAGCTGCCACAAAGGCCGGGCCGGGTGGCTCAGCCCGGCGTTGTTGATCCAGATGTCGATGCGCCCAAAGGTACTTAGCGCGTGCTCGCGCAGGGCCAGCAGGTCTGCGTACTGAGTCACGTCGGCCACCACACCCGTTACGGAGGTACTACCAAAGGTACCTTGCAGGAGCTCCGTGGCTGGCCCTACCGACGCCGCGCTGCGGCTGCTGATGCATACCCGGCAGCCGCGCTTCAGAAAAGCCTCCGCGAGCCCCCGGCCTATACCGCGGCTAGAGCCGGTAATAACGATTGTCTTCATCATGAACGAACCGGGTGAAATCCTAAACGCCAAGAATAAAGGTGCCCGGCTCAGGGGTACTTTATTTCGTGCGGGCCTGAGCAAGGTACCCTTTTTAAAAATCATTGCAAAAAGAAGTAGAAGTAATGGGCTGGTACTTTTATATTTGTTGCTGGAACTGATGACAAAGTGACTTGATTGGCATCGGCAAAAGGGCTAGCACAAACTCAACAATCTTTCTGGCGCTCATCCGCTTTATTTCAAAAATGGAGTGTATACGTTACAAAATACTATTCAGGTTAACCATCCATAGCCTATGAGTGAAATGAAACGATTAGATACTAGCGCTCCCAAGCAGTCGCTTTCCTCCAACGAGCAGCTTGCCTTGTACGATCGTTACGGATCCCTAGCGTATGGAATTATCCTGCAAATAATTCCCCAGACCCACTTGGCCCAGGAAGTATTGGTAGAGCTTTTTGCTTCCAGGTACCTACAGGCCTGCTCGGGGCAGACCACCAACCTGGCTACCTGCATCGTGAGGCTGGCGCGGGCCCGGGCGCTGGAAGCCAAAGCCCAGCAACTTCCCCTGGATGCCCATTCTGAGGAGCCCACCCCGCTCCAGCCGGAAGATATGCCTGAGCTTGTTTTCGATCTGGCGTTTCGCCAGGGCTACGCCCCCGATACCATCGCGGAGCAGCTCCAGATACCCAAAGCAGAGGTCATGAAGGGTTTTCATGACTACTTTAAGTCATTACGCCAACCTTAACGATTTTACCCTTGAACACGTACCAATATATAACCAGCGGAATTCTGGAAACATATTTGTTGGGATTGGCTTCCGAGGAAGAAAAGCAGGAGGTGGAACGACTTGCTGCTGCTAACGCGGAAATTTCGGCGGCCCTGAGCTCGCTGGAATCGGAGATCGAAAGGTACTTTCTACAAACGGCCGTACCGCCGCCAACGGATATTCGGGAAACTATAGCCCGCGAGGCGCAGGGGAGCGCGATCCAGAAAAGAGGCACCAACGGCCAGCAACGGCGCCCACCGGAAGAGCCCAAGGGGCCGGAGTACCATAAGGTAGAGGTAAGTGACACCCACATCCGGGTACATAAGCTCTGGCGCGTGGCTTTTCTGGTTGTATTTATCTTGTCCAAGGTCTTTTTAGCGCTGGCTTTATATTACTACTTCAAGTCGGCCGCCCTGGAGCAGGAGGTGATCCGGCTCAAAACCGAAATCACCCAGATGGCTCCCCGCTAAACTACCCTCTTGCGAGGGGGATCTGCGTTTTTCTGGGTCCGCTACGTTAGAATGCGGGCCGTCGTGCCTTTGGCTTGAGTGTATCTAATTTCTACTACCTCCCATCAATCACCTTCTGTATGAATCGTCGTCAAGTACTAGCAGGCCTTTCGGCTGCCGCCGGTGCAGGTCTAGTGCCCCAACGGGCCCTCGCTACTACCTCCAAGCCTTCCGCTTCGTTTAAGTACTGCCTCAACATGAGTACCTTGCGGGGCCACAAGCTAGGGTTTATGAAAGAGATAGAGGTTGCCTCCAAAGCGGGGTACCCGTCGGTAGAGATTTGGATCAATAGCCTGGAAGACTACCTCAAAAACGGAGGTACCCTGGCCGAGGCGCGGCGGCACCTCAAGGACTCGGGCGTGCAGGTAGAAGACGCCATCGGTTTTGCGCAGTGGATCGTCAACGACGACAGCGTGCGCACCAAAGCCCTGGACCAGCTCAAACGAGAGATGGACATGCTGGCCGAAGTAGGCTGCAAACGGATCGCGGCCCCGCCCATGGGCGCCACCCAGGGCGAATACCTGGACCTGCGGGCCGCCGCCGAGCGCTACCGCGCCATCCTGGAGCTGGGCGACCAAACGGGCGTAGTGCCGCACCTGGAGCTGTGGGGCTTTTCCAAAAACCTAAGTACCCTCGGGGAGATATTGTTTGTAGCTACTCAAAGCGGGCACCCGTCGGCGCGGCTACTCATGGATGTCTACCACTTGTACAAAGGAGGCTCGGGGCTGGAAAGTGTGGCCTGGGTAGGGAAGCCCTACATCGAGGTATTTCACGTCAATGATTATCCTGCCACTCCCGCCCGCGACAAGATCGTCGATGCTGATCGGGTGTACATGGGTGACGGGGTAGCTCCGTTTGGTCCACTACTAAAGACTCTAAAAAATCCTGAGCGGCCCGTTATCCTATCGCTGGAAGTATTCAACCCTACTTACTACGCCCAGGACGCCCTGCTCGTAGCCAAAACCGGCCTGGCCAAAATGAAAAAGGTGACGGAGGGAATCTGAGCCCAGTAGATCCAGTAGATAAGGTACCTGTTAAAAAAAAGTCGGGAAGAAACAGCAGTTCCTTCCCGACTTTACTATAGTTGGGCTGCCCTGTTAAAGGACCACCGGATTGCGGAAAACGGCCACTACCACGCTGTCGCCAGCGGGCATTTCGTCCGCGTTGCAGAGGTATACTTCTCCTTTCATCAGTACCGTCTGGACGGCCGCCTCCGTCAGGAGGTCGGTATTGCCGGGAGCTGAGTCCTGCTCGGTATGCAGCTGGTAGTTTTCGGCGTCGTACTGTCCCCAAAGTACCGCGTCGCGGCGTAAGAACAGCGTCTCCACTTGTCCGGTCAGCGCGGCCAACACGGTTTTTTCGGTATCGGAAGCCGCCATATCACCCGACTTCAGGTTATGGTACTTTTGCTCGGCCTGGGTTTGCTTTTCCTGAAAGTGAGGCATCATAAGCTCCTTGGCTTCCTGGTGCAGTTTCTGGCCATCTTTGGGACCAAAACTACCCGTAATGGATTCCTCACTAATTTTATTATAATGGGTAGTCTTCCGGTACCTGGGGGGCAGGTATTCTACCCCCGCCAGTACCACCGGGATCTGATCCTCCTTAAAGATTTTATCCAGTTCCTGGCTTAGCATGTAAAAATACTGCTCGATGTCGGTCTTGTCGCGGTCCGTAACCCCGTGGCCGTGGAAAATGCCTCCGGCGGCACCTACGCCACTCTGATGCTGCAAGGACTCCTGCTTCTCCACGTACTGGAGGTAGTCGTCGATGGAGGTCGGTACGTTTTCGGGAAGCTCTACCTCTGAACAATTGTATTGGTTGGCTTTATACAGCCGTACGTCCTCGAGGTTCAGGTTCAGGATATAATACTGCTCGTTGCCGTGTAGTAAGGGGAGCATCGGGCGTAGGCGGTAACTGTGGCCAATGTACAGCTCGGGGCTTTCGATCGGAAGTGGTAGCTGAAAGTACTGCGATTCGCCGGGACTCAGAAAAAACGCCAGCATGTCCTGGCCATACTGCCAGAAGGTATTGTCTGCTAGTAGATCATAACCTGGGTGGAGGTACTCCTTGGCCTCGGCCTCGCTCATACCGTACTGCTGCGCTAGCTGCGCCTCGGCGTCCTGGAGTTGATTCTTGAAATGAATTTTATCCTGCTGGTAGTTGTCGGTAGACTGCCGCCGCGTAGGAGAAAATATCGTGACGCTACGGGGTTCTTTTTTGCCAGCTAGTTCATTGAGTTGGTTTATCGTGAATGCTTCCATAGTACGTTATAAAAATTAGTTGATACTGAACGTAAAAGCTTACCAGGATCGGCAAGCAATTTGCAGGTACCTTACTGATAAGATTGTTCCAAATAGACTAAATAGGCCTCAGAAAGTGACCATAAGTGCTGATTCAGGACTATTTACCGTACGTGAAGAAGGAAGAGGAAGGCATACGCATGCGGACAAAATACCCCGTTTGAGGAATATAATCGCTCATAGGCCAGGTACCTGTAAGCATGCATTACTTAAACACATATAGCCATGAACACCATTGAAAAATTAAACAACATCAAGCTGGACGTCGAGACGGAAGGAACGGAGCCCAGCACGGAAGTGCTGAGTAAGGTCCGGTTGGAGCTGAAAAAACTCATGCACCTGTACGGAAATATTGTGGGCGTGAACGTCTACCTAAAGCAAGTACCCCAGCAAGAGAAAAATGCAAAATGGGTGCGATGGAGGGTAGGAATACCCGGCAGAGATATTTTTGCCGAAGCCAGCTCCTCTACCTGGGTAAGCGCCATCTCGCAGGCCAGTGACCAAATAAGCGTTCAACTTCTCAACCGCTACCGGTAGGCTACCCTAGGAGTACGGGGATCTCATCCTCTAGGCTTTTTTTAAATAAAGCTCAAGGGCCTGTTAGCCGGATTTTGACGCAAGTAATTTTATCAGAACTAAATGTATGAAACTACCAGTCAGGGGAGCTCAAGAGCTCCCCTGACTGGTAAAAAGAATTAGGACGTTACCGGAAGCTGATCGGTAGCTACGTTGTAGTGTGGATCTTCGTAGTAGTTTACTTCAATGATCGCCGAGGCTTTCTCCAGGAGCTTATGGCAATCCGGGCTCAGGTGCAACAAACGAACCGTCTTCCCTACCTTTGCGTAACGCTCCGTGATCTTGTGCAACGCTTCAATGGCCGAATGATCCACCACGCGAGATTCCTTAAAATCTATTATTACTTGATCGGGGTCGCTCAGGATCTCAAACTTTTCGTTAAAGGCCGCAATCGAGCCAAAGAACAACGGGCCGTAGATTTGGTAATGCTTGGCACCGTTTGCATCAATATGCTTGCGGGCCCGAATGCGCTTGGCGTTTTCCCAGGCAAAGGCCAGGGCTGAAATCACCACGCCGATCAAAACGGCCACGGCCAGGTTGTGGAAAAGCACCGTGACGCCCGCTACCAGGACCATCACGATCACGTCGGTAGTAGGTACTTTGCGGATTATCTTCAGGCTAGCCCACTCAAAGGTACCTATCGCGACCATGAACATCAGCCCCACCAGCGCCGCCATAGGTACCTGCTCGATCAGGGGCGCCCCTACCAGCACGAACGAAATCAAACCCACGGCTGCAACAATGCCCGAAAGCCGAAACCGGCCGCCGGAGCTCACGTTGATGATGCTTTGCCCAATCATGGCGCAACCGCCCATGCCGCCAAAGAAGCCCGTCGTAATGTTGGCGATCCCCTGCGCCAGCGCTTCTTGGTTGCTGTTGCCGCGCGTTTCGGTCATTTCGTCGATGACCGTCAGCGTGAGCAGGCTCTCAATCAGCCCCACCATGGCCATAATGAGCGAGTAAGGAAAAATAATGGCGAACGTCTCGTAGGTAAGCGGTACCAAAGGCAGGTGGAACTCGGGCAGGCCACCGGCAATGGAAGCAATGTCGCCCACGGTTCGGGTGGGAATCTGGAAGAAAATAATAAAGGCCGATACCACCACCAGCGCTACCAGCGAAGACGGAACGGCCTTGGTAAGCTTGGGTAGGAAATGGATGATGGCCATCGTGA
Source organism: Rhabdobacter roseus (assembly GCF_014202275.1). GTDB lineage: Bacteria > Bacteroidota > Bacteroidia > Cytophagales > Spirosomataceae > Rhabdobacter > Rhabdobacter roseus. Next base: position 118,025 of record NZ_JACHGF010000012.1, read on the forward strand.
GCAGGGCAAACCCAGCCATGATCCAGAGCGGGGTACCCGTGAGCCAGGTTTCGGTACCTTGGGCATTGATGGTCTTAAACTGCGCCAACTGCGCCATCGCAATTACGATGGCGAGGCCATTGACAAAGCCAAACATGACGGGATGCGGAACCAGCCGGATAAACTTGCCCAACTTAAGCACGCCCACGGCAATCTGGATCAGGCCCATCAGTACCACGGCCGCAAAGAGGTACTCTACGCCGTGCCGGGCCACGAGGCTCACGACCACCACGGCTACGGCTCCCGTAGCACCGGAAATCATACCAGGCCGACCGCCGATCAGGGCCGTAATGAGACCGATGATAAAAGCGGAGTACAAGCCTATCAACGGACTCACGTTCGCAATGAGTGAAAAGGCCACGGCTTCGGGTACCAGCGCCAGGGCTACCGTGAGGCCCGAAAGAATTTCATTTTTGGGATTGAACCCATTAGCTCTGAGTTTATTAAAAAGGGTCATTACGAAGCTATGAAATAGGAGCGATTGAAAAAAAGCCAATAGGATAGTACCCTACCGAACCGGGAAGGCAATGACTGGGGCGTAAAGTGCCCAACTAAAACGAGAGCAGAAACTCAGGGGGGAGTAAGCAACGGAAGTGCGATGGGGTTGGTCATATCTATGGCCACAAAAATAGTATTTTTTATAGTTATGCCAATGCTTATATGGTACTTTTTTAATTTCAAAAAGTATATAAAACTATAATATAAATTATTTTAGAGAGAGTATAAAGGTTGAGGGTACTTTTGAGCTAGGTTGATGATGAATTGAAATAAAACAAGAATATAGTTAGTTTCATACAACCCGTTAATCAACCTTAACGCTGGCTGGGGAAGTGATAAAGCCGTTGGCCCATCGAGCTTTTCTTGGAATAAGAGGGGGAAGCAAGCGCCAAAATGGCGGCTATTTAGAAGGTAGGTGGTAATTTTGGCAGGTACTTTTTATCTGAGCCAAGTGGTATGGAGTTTTTAAATCTATAAACTATTATATATAGAATTGAAACTATATATAGAATTGAAACGACCTACCGCTATGAAAAAGCCACTGAATATACCCACTGAGGTATTAATGAATATAGATTTTATTAATACTGTAAACGGAGGCATGAGCGAGCCCTCCCTCCAGATCGAAGGCCGGGAAGAAGGCTATGAGATTATGGTAAAAGCCCCCGGCATTGAGGCAGAGGAGCTACAGGTAGAAATCATCAAGGACAAGCTCATGATCTACCACCTGCTGCCGATCTTTGTGCAAGAGGAAGAGGCTAAAGACGAGCTTCGTTCCATCCGCTTCATTAGCCGGATGACCATCCCCAACGACGTAGATTTAGAAAATATTTCGGCGCGCTATGATGAGATTTTGCGCCACCTAACGCTTTTCTTGCCATATAATCACTTACACGAAGGCTTCCACCGCAAGGTGGACATTGAACGCTGGAAGTAAGGATTTATATAGCAGTAAAAAGGTTGATACCCCGGAGCCCCTTGGCACCGGGGTATTTTTTTAGTGCGGTTCGGGGTACTCCAGGTACTTATGGAAGTTGGTTTCGGCGTCTGAACGGCCGTTTCGGGCCGGAGCGCGGGCTTCGGTGTAAGCCCACAGCACAAACGAAACGATGTCCAGGTAGCGCTCTGACCGCAGCGGGAAGAGGTGGTCGCCGTCGCGCAGGGCGTTGGTAAAAAGGACCACCGTGACGTCGTTGGGGCATTTCATCCAGAGGCTCCTGAAGCCTTTGGCCTTCACCCCGCCCGACCGGATGTACCACCAGCCGTCGTGGTAGCTGAAGCGCCCGTAGGGCGTGATGGTACTGTAGGTACCGTAGCCTTTGGTCAGGATGGAGTCTTTCATGGCTTGGGTCAACAGCGATTCGTCGGGCGTGGAAAACGCCTGCGCGTAGAGCCGACCGGCCTCCTGAGCCGATAAATAAAAACCATAGGCCCCGACCGTGGCCTCAAAACTACCCGGATTGAAACCAAAGGTACCTGAGTAGGGATAGTCGTAGCCGAGCGTAGGCCGCTGGGGCGAATTGGTGAGTAGGTGTTGGGCCGGAATGCCCGCTTTGGTAAAAAAGGTACTTTGGAGGTAGCTGAGGTACATTTGCTGCGTGGCAGCTTCGTCGGTGTCGTCCTGGCCCGTGAAAGTATAGCCCAGCAGGCTCGGGATCAGTACCCGGAACAAGCCAAAGTTGACGTTCTGGTAGCAGTAGTTGCCGTGGTTGCTTTCTTTTATTCCTTTCTCCGTCAGGCTTTTCAGGCCCGACCACACGTTCTCTACGTAGGAGCCGTTGGTACAGTGGTCGGCAAAGCCCGTGATGCCGCTCCGGTGCGTGAGCAGGTCCCGGAAGGTAATGCGGTTCAGGTTGGGGCCTTTGGGCCAGGTGGGGGGGAGGTAGTTCAGGATGGGGTCAGTCGCCTTGATGTTTTTCTGCGCCGCCAGCCGGAAAAAGGCCATCGCCGTGATGGTTTTGGTCATACTGGCAATCTGCATCTTGGAGTCGATCGTGGCCGGAATGGCTCCCGCAGCTTCCACCGCCCGCGACTGAAAACCCCCGCCCGACGAAGCCACCAAAGTACCTTTTTCATAGATAGCAAAGCTGTAGCCGAAGTCGCGGCCCCGGAGAGAGTCGGTAAGTACCTGGGCCAGCTTGGTCAGTACGCCCGAAGGGGTACTTTGGGTGCGAAAGGTCGTGACGGGCCCGTAGAAAGTACCCCTTGGACTTTCCACGAAGATCCGGACGTGGTAGGTGGTGTTGGGCAGCAGGTCCACGAGCAGGTGGTTGAACGGCAGCGGCAAGTCGCCCTTGGGGCGGCCCATGTCCAGCCGCTGGTCGGCCACGGTGGGGCTTTCGTGCTGGTCGGACCAGACAAAACCAAACTGCAGGATTTCTCCTTCGGTGAATTCCGTGAGTGTGGCCGTGACGATGGCCGCTACGTCCGTGACGTTACTAAGCTGCGTGGAGTCACGAAGTGTGGCGGGCGTTACGGGCTCCAAGTTTTTTTTACATTGGATAAAAAGGCCCGTCAGCAAGCCCAAAAGTACCAGGGAGCGGAGAAATGAGTTAAGCATAAACTAACGTTGATTCGGGATGTATTCCAGCCTGACCCACCCGCAGGGCCGGGGGTTGTAAAGTACCTAACGAAAAAAGCGACTCGATCGGTTTGGGGAGGTACTTTAAGGTACCTTACTTCGCCACCAGGAGTTTTCCCTGGCTTTCGTGTCCGGTATGCACTACTTTGTAAAAGTACAGGCCCGGCGGCAAGGTGTGGAGCGGGAGCTGGGTACTTTGGCTAAAGGTACGCGAGAGTACCAAGGTACCTCGGGCGTCGTACAGGGCGAAGTCCACTTCTCCCGATAATGTAGTGGTGAGGTCTATGTAGTTTTTGGCCGGATTGGGAAATACCCGCACCGCCTGGTTTTGCGGCGGCTCGGAGGCAAGCACGGGGTCAACGGTCAGCTTGGTCTGGGCCGTGCTGCTACAGCCGTCGGCATTGGTAACTTCCACCGTATACAAACCCGCGTGGTCTACCGTGGCGTTGGGTATGGTGGGATTTTGGTCAATAGAAACAAAGCGCATGGGGCCAAACCAGCGGTATGATTCGCCACCCGAGGCCTGCAGCTGGATGGTCTGCCCTTCCAAGTACGGGCCCGTGTGCGACGCCGTAGCGCTGGGCCGGGGCGCAACCCATACCGTGGCGGGGGTACTTTCGAGCGTTTGATTGCTGTGGGTACACACAAACCAGTAGGAGGTCGTTTGCGTGGGTGCTACCGTCAGGGTACTTGTGCTTTCTCCGGTCGACCAGCGGAGCGTACCGACGCAGCCCCAGGCCGTTAGGGTGGTGCTATCACCGGCACAAACCAGGGAATCGGCGGCGGTCGCGATGGGAATGGCCCTTTCAGTTTGCAGCCACCAGCTTACGGAATAGCTGCGCTGCTGCTGGCGCAGGTCTGCGCGGCTGAGGTAGGTAGAATCAAAAACGGTGGCGGTCAAGGTACCTTGTGCTTCGGGTAGTTGGTCGGCCGTCAGGCTTAGTAGTTCCTGGCCGTTTCCGAGCGGTTTGTCGTTGAATTTCCACTCCACTTGCAGGGAATTGGGCGCGGGCTTCAGCAGCTGTAGGCCAAAGCCAACGGGCTCCTGGGCCAATGGTACGGTAGCGCCCCGGGGCGGGTCTACCGCTTCGATCGGCTGAACGAGTGTCGTGATTCGCTCCACGGTTTTTTCCCGGCACACTTCACAAAAGGGGCTATGGAGCTGCTCCATGAGGCAGTTGTGCTGCGTAGGTTTGTACCACTGGCTCATTTCGCCGCCCTCCCCGTGGGCAAAAAGCCCTACCTTATTGTAGCCCATCCAATTTTTCCAGCGTACGGTGGCAGGCTGGTTGTTGCGGGTCATGTTGGCATTTTCGCGGGCGTAAACGCTGCCCGCCCAGTACTCGTCCGACAGACCCGCAAAGGTATGCCCGATCTCGTGCAGCGCAATGGGAAGCGCCTGCTCGTGTAGCGTATACACGGCCAAACTACCCCCCGAACCGCCGTACCAGGTACTATTCACAATCATGATCACCAGGTCGTAGCTGGGGAGGTTGGTGGCCAGTACGTTGGCGTAGGCCGTGTAGTTTTGGATCGTGACGAGGCGGTGGATGCCGCTCCCAAACGTGGCCCCAAAGTAGGTGTTTTTGGTCGCAACGGGCTGCTCCGGGTAGGCGTCGGGGGCGGTGCCGGGATTGGTTGCACCGCTCTCGGGCGAAGGGGTGGGGATCGCAAAAAAATTGAAGTAGTTCTGGTAGTGGTTGTAGGGGTGGTAGTTCAGGAAGGTATCCATGAATTTTCGGGCCTCGCCCAAAAAAGCGGGTAGCTCACTTTGTGTAAAGCCGTCGCCCAGGATCACCACGTTGATGCGGTTGTCGAGCGGGCCGGTTTTCTGGAGCGTATCGACCGGGAATTTCTGGGCCCAAACCGGCGTACACAGCAGCAGGTACGAACCGAGCAGGCAAAGCGTAAAACGTTTTATCATGGCTTGATGCGTAATGTATGGATTTTTCGGGTACCCCGCTCGGGGGTATGGCTAAACAGCTCCAGCCGCACGAGGTGCGAATCGTACGCAAGCCGTAAGTTAAGCATCCCTTCGCTGCTGCTTAGCTCCCGGCGGCTCAGGGTTCCGTCTTCCGAAGGTACCTCCACCGAGCGGTAAAGTGGGTGCTCGTAGGTTTCTTCCCGTGGCGCGCGCTGGTCGTCGTAGTGGTAGAGTACCCGGAGGTAGTTTTGGTTGTGAACGGGCGTGGATAAATTCTTCATAGTACCCTGGCCCGCGATGGCGTTGGTCAGCGTCACCTGCTCAGCCGAGGTGACTCCGGCGGGCTGCGTAATGGTGAAATTCAGGAAAAGCAACTGCTGAGCCGAGCCGGGCTGGTAGTTAGGTACTTGGCTGAATACCAGTTGGTCGCGGCCGCTGCTGCAGCTGGTCAGCAGGCCGCCCAGTAAGACCAGTAGTAGGTAAGGGTACTTCATGCGCCAGGGTAGTTTGGGTGTGGGTTTATTATAAAACGAAAATACAGACTTTGAGCGAGCGCATCCTGTTTTTTTCGTGAATGGTAGGTAGTAAAAAAACGACGGGCGTTAGGTACTTTCCCAACGCCCGTTTATTCTAATAAAAGTCTGCTACGAATACAATCAGCTCACGGTGCCGCCGTTCCAGACGTTGCCGTCGGGCTGTACGAAGGCCAGGCTACCGTCGCGGTCTTCGGCCATCAGGATCATCCCGTGCGACTCCATGCCCATCATTTTGCGCGGGGCCAGGTTGGCCAGGTAAAGTACCTTGCGGCCCATAACCTCTTCGGGTTTGAAGTGCTCCGAAATACCGCTCAGGACCGTGCGCTGCTCGCTGCCGATGTCTACCTTTAGCTTGAGTAGCTTCTTACTTTTAGGTACCTGTTCGGCCTCCAGAATGGTCGCTACCCGGATGTCGAGCTTCGCAAAGTCGTCGTACTGAATCTCGGGCTTTACTTCGGCCACTGTTTTGCCTTCCAGCTCATTTTGGCGCTTGGCTTCGTGCAGCTTCTCCACCTGCCGCTGGATGGTACTATCCTCGATTTTCTCAAACAGCAAAGTACCCTCCCCAATCTCCTGTCCCGCCGGGAGTAAGTCGGGCCGTCCGGCCTGGTCCCAGGTACGTTGGCTGAGGCCCAGCTGCTGGCTGAGTTTTTCGGCGGTAAAGGGCAGCACGGGCTCGGCCACGATGGCCAGCGAGGCCGTGATTTGCAGCGCTACGTTCAGGATCGTTTCCACGCGGGCCGGGTCGGTCTTGATGGCGTGCCAGGGCTGGGTTTCGGCCAGGTACTTGTTGCCGAGCCGGGCCAGGTCCATGATGAGCGCCAGCGCCTCCCGGAAGCGGTAGTTTTCCAGCGCCTCACCGATGCGGGTGGGGAAAGCCGCCAGCTCCGCCAGCGTATGGCGGTCAACGTCCTGTAGCTCACCGGCGGCAGGTACCTGGCTCCCGCAAAACTTCTGCGTAAGGACCACGGCGCGGTTCACGAAGTTGCCAAAAATCCCCACCAGTTCGCTGTTGTTGCGGGTCTGGAAGTCTTTCCACGTAAACTCGCTGTCCTTGGCTTCGGGGGCGTTGGCCGTGAGTACGTAGCGAAGTACGTCCTGCTTGTCGGGAAACTCCTCCAGGTACTCGTGCAGCCACACGGCCCAGTTGCGGGAGGTCGAGATCTTGTCGCCCTCCAGGTTCATGAACTCGTTGGCCGGGACGTTGTCGGCCAGCACGTAGCCGCCCTCGGCCATGAGCGTAGCCGGGAAAATGATGCAGTGAAATACAATATTATCCTTACCAATAAAGTGCACCAGCTTGGTTTCGTCGGAAGCGTCGGCGGCGGGTTTCCACCATTTCTCCCAGCCTTCGTCGGTACCATTTTGCTGGATGAGCCAATCTTTCGTGGCCGAAATGTACCCAATCGGCGCTTCAAACCAGACATAAAGTACCTTGCCGTCGTTGTCGGGCAGCGGCACGGGGATGCCCCAGTCCAGGTCGCGGGTCATGGCGCGGGGCTTCAGGCCCTCCTTGAGCCACGACTGGCACTGGCCCAGCACGTTGGTTTTCCACTCACCGTGGCTGTTGACGTACTGCTCGATCTCGGGCTGCATGGCGTCCAGCGGCAGGTACCAGTTTTTGGTTTCTTTCATGACGGGCTTGGCTCCCGAGAGCGTCGAGCGCGGATCTTTGAGCTCGGTGGGGCTGAGCGTAGAGCCGCAGCGCTCGCACTGGTCGCCGTAGGCGTTGGGGTTGGCGCATACCGGGCAGGTACCTACGATGTAGCGGTCGGCCAGGAACTGCTGCGCGGTTTCGTCGTAGTACTGTTCGGTGGTTTCTTCCACAAAAACGCCTTTGTCGTACAGGTCTTTGAAGATTTCCTGCGACGTCCGGTGGTGTACTTCCTTGCTCGTGCGCGAGTAGACGTCAAACGAAATCCCCAGCTCCCGGAAGGATTGGTCGATCTGGGCGTAGTACTTGTCGACGATGGCCTGCGGGGTACTTCCTTCCTTCTTGGCCCGGATCGTGATCGGCACGCCGTGCTCGTCGGTACCGCTGATGAAGGCCACCTCGGCTCCCTTGGCCCGCAGGTACCTTACGTAGGTGTCGGCGGGTACGTAGCAGCCGGCCAGGTGACCGATATGAATAGGACCGTTGGCGTAGATTAGTGCCGCCGTGACGGTATAGCGTTTGGGATTCGTGATGGGCATTTTGGAAATAGGATAAAAGAGTGCTTGGCTGCAAAATTAGTAAAAACACCCGCCGAAAGCTGAATTTACCGCGTTTGCAAATTGATAGGTAAAATATAATTGCTAATTTGTAAAAAATACTTGACATATATTAAAATTGACTTTACATTTATGCCCAGAAAATACCTTCACCTATAACCATCTGTTAGCCATGAAAACAAAAAATCTATTGCCCCACGCCTGGAAACCCTTCGGCTGGGTACTGCTGGTGGTCTGTATTTCGCTGGGCCTTTGGTTGCTGATCGACGACAGTACTTTTCCGTTTCACGCCGAAGTCACCATTCCCTGGCCTTTTATCGACCAGAAGTCAGAGGTGGATCGAATCATTGATTTTATCAACTACAAGGACGGTACCATTACGCTGGAACTGATCGACGAAATCCTTTCGCTTTCCGTTCTGGCGGGGCTATTTATCGTGGGCTTTGCGCGGCTAAAGGTAGAAGACGAGCGCGCGGCGCAGCTGCGGCTGGAGTCGTTGCAGTGGGCCATCTATGGCAATACGCTGGTGCTGGTACTTTGCATCCTGTTTGTGCACGGCCTCGGATTTATCAACGTCATGATCTATAATATGTTCACGCCGTTGCTCATTTTTGTGCTCCGTTTCCACTGGCTGCTGCAGGTACAGCCCGCCCTGGAAGCCAAACGAGAAAGGAGCCTGTCATGACCAACCGCATCCGCATCGAGCGCGCCATCCTGAACATCACCCAGGCCGATCTGGCCGAGCGGGTACAAGTGTCGCGCCAGACCATCAACGCCATCGAGGCCGGTAAGTACTCGCCCACGCTGGCGCTGGGCATGAAGATTGCCCGTGTGTTCGACAAGCCCGTCGACGAGGTATTTCAGCTCGAAGAGGGGGACTAGGTACCTAAATGTATTTTTGGGCTGATCAATTTCTATAAACGTGTGACCGCGCGGCGGTCTACTTTTTCAATCAATTTCTCTTTCCCTATCGCGGGTTGCCTACCAAGAGGAATCCTACCTGGTACTTTAATAAAACGATTCACTTATCAATAGGGTACTTTATTGAGCCTTAATGAGTATTATTTGAATAGGAATCTATAAGAACTAGCTTGTGCTACTTTGCAAGGTACTTTCTTGACTATTTTTAGCGACCTTTGAAGGCGAATCAGAACGAATTCATTCCATGAAAATCCTCATTACCGGAGCCACCGGCTTGGTAGGTAGCGCCGTGGCGAAGCGCCTGCTGCGCGATGGGCACACCGTGGTGGCGCTGCACCGGGCGGGCTCGGACCGGTCGCTGCTTCAGGAAGTAGAAAGCCAGCTGGTGTGGGAAGAGGGCGACCTGCTGGACCTGCTGCGTCTGGAGCAGCTCATCCGGGACGTCGACTACGTGGTGCACGCGGCGGCGATGGTGTCATTTGCGCCCCGCGACCGCGACCAGATGCACAAAGTGAACGTAGAAGGTACCCTCAACGTAGTGAACGCCTGCCTGCACGCGGGCGTGCGGAAGCTTTGCCACGTGAGCAGCAACGCCGCCCTGGGCCGCCCCGACCCCCGACGGGTACTTCAGGGGCAGGAGGTAGTGATTGATGAAAGCCAACGCTGGGAAGAATCACCGACCAACTCGCAGTACGCCAAGACCAAGTACCTGGCCGAGCTGGAAGTGTGGCGGGGCGTGGCCGAGGGGCTGCGCGCGGTGATCGTGAACCCGTCGCTGGTGCTGGGCGAGGGAGACTGGCATCGGAGCAGCACGCGGCTTTTTCGCTACGCCTACGACGAAAAGCCCTTCTACACCGAGGGGATGGTGAACTACGTGGACGTGCAGGACGTGGCCGAGGCCGTGAGTAGGTTGCTTTTTTCGGACATCACGGGCGAGCGCTTCCTGCTCAACGCGGGCAGCATGACCTACCAGGCGCTCTTCAATCAAGTAGCGGATGCCTTTGGCAAAAAACGCCCCACGATCCGGGTGGGGGCGGGGCTGGCGGCGGTGATCTGGCGGCTGGAGGCCCTGCGTTCCTGGCTGACGGGAAGTACCCCGCTCATCACCCGCGAGAGCGCCAAGTCGGCCACGCACCGGTTTCGATACAGCAGCGAAAAAATACAGAACGCCCTTTCTTTTACGTTTCAACCCGTAGACCACACGATCCGTCGGGTTGCGGGAAGTTTCGGAAGAGAAGAAATTTGATAATCGAATAATTCTTTTTACCTTTCTTTGGTTAATCAAGCAGGTCACCCACAGGCGGGCCTACGGACAGTCCGTTCGTGATCCTAGGGAACAGAGTACTTGCCAAACAAAGGTACCTTTCCCGATCAGGAGTAGGCGCCCGCTGTGAACTGTGGTGTTATTGAAGTACCTTTGTAGGGCATTCTAACCCATTATTTGTGTACGATGGAGCAGGACTTTGAGGAAAGAAAAGATTTTATGAAGGAAACATTGCGTCGCTTCGAACACATGCTCAAAACCGACGCCAAAGAGTTTTTTGATCTTGAAACGTACGAGCAGGTTGCAGAACATTATTTGGATAAAGGGGAATGGGATAAAGCGTTTAAAGCGTGTGAATTAGGGCTCGAGAATTACCCGTATTCGCTGGAACTGATGCTAAACAAAGCGCAGCTCCTGGCCAATCGGAACGAGTTTGAACCCGCCATGGACATCCTCGAGCGCGCGGCGTTGTTTCATCCCGGCGACAGCGAAATCCCCTTCATGCAGGGGGCGATCTATAACCTCATGGGCGAGTACGAAATGTCGGTGCACATCCTGGAAGGCATGCTCGACGTGGCGGAAGACAAAGACGATATTTACTACCAGATCGGCCAGAGCTACCAGAACTGGGGCAAGTACGAGGAGGCCATCCGCAATTACAAAAAGTCAATCCAGATCAACCTTAAAAACGAGCACGCGCTCTACGAGCTGGCCCACTGCCTGGACCTGATCGGGGAGCTAGAGAGCCACCTCGACTACTACAACGAGCTCGTGGACCAGGAGCCTTTCTCGCACCACGCCTGGTACAACCTCGGCATTGCCTACAGCAAGCTGGAGCGCTTCGAGGAGGCTGCGCGGGCCTACGAGTACGCCACGCTCGTGAAGGATGATTTTGCGTCGGCCTACTTCAACCTGGGCAATTCGTACATGAACCTGAGCCTGTACGAAAAGGCGCGGCAGAACTACCAAAAAGCCATTGAGCTGGAAGGGCCGCAGCCCGAAACCTGCTGCTGCCTGGGGGCTAGCTACGAAAAAATGGGCGAGTACGAAATCGCCATCCGGCACTACCGCGAAGCCGTGAAGCTTGATAGCGAGTGGGACGACGGCTGGTTTGGGCTGGGGATTTGCATGAGTGAGCTGGAGCGCTGGCACGAGGCCATCGGGTTTTTGCGCAAAGCGATCCAAATCACCGAGCTGAATCCCGACTATTGGCTGGCTCTGGCCGAAACCGAATTCCGGCTGGGTAACGTGGTGTCGGCCTTTGAAGCCTTCGAGAAATCGGCTGAGATCGAACCCACCAACCCCGAAGTGTGGCTGAAGTGGTCGCTGGTACTTTTTGATCAGGGCAACTACTCCCGGGCGTGTGATCTGGTGCAGGCCGCGGTAGACGAAATGCCCCAGGAAGCCGATCTTTACTACCGCCTGGCGATCTACCTCATCCACGCCGGTGAGTACCGCGAGGCGCTGCTCAACCTGGAAATAGCGCTTACCCTTAACTACGAAGGCCACGCGCAGCTCTTCGATTTCTTCCCCGAGCTCGAAAAGCAAAAAGCGCTCTACCGGATCATTGAGCAGTACCGGGGCGAGCAGTAGACGTTGCTGGGGGTGGAAGGTAGTTGCATCTTTAATCATAAAAAAATCCTGATCAGGTAGAGTGAGGTACTTTTACTTCGCTTTGCCTGATTTTTTTGTGCTCCGTCGGGACCAGCGCGACGCTCGTATCGGTGGGGCCACCTGGATTGTAGTCAGGCTGCTATCTAGTTGCGTTTTAAACGCAGGCAGATGCAACCCCGGTTACAAATCGGGGTTAGCATAATCGTTTTGTGTAAAGACCAGCCCAAATCGCTACCTTTTCATGCGTAAATTCAAGACCAGTTTCTTTTACCTGTTTCTGCTCGGGCTCTTTGCGGCTTTGATGTACTGGCTGGTCGGAGCAGGTACCCAGCTACAAAACAGCCGAACCATCCATCAAGTACCCCCCGTGTCTGAGCCCTGGCCGGGATTCGGTGAGACCTTCCTGACTAATCTCCACCATCCGCTGGCCCTTTTATTGGTTCAGATCATCGTGATCCTTAGCGCAGCACGTTTGCTGGGGTGGCTTTTTCAGCAAATCCGCCAACCGGCCGTGGTGGGCGAAATCATGGCCGGGCTTCTGCTGGGGCCGTCTTTGGCAGGGTACTATTTTCCGGCTTTTTCGGACTTGGTGTTTCCGGCGGCGTCGCTGGGGTACCTGCAGGTACTTAGCCAGCTCGGGCTGGTGTTTTTCATGTTCATCGTGGGCATGGAGCTGGATCTGAAAATGATCAAAAGCAAGGCGCACGAAGCCCTGGTCATCAGCCACGCCAGCATCGTGGTTCCCTTTTTTCTGGGGGTACTTTTGGCGTACTTTATCTACCAGTCATACGCCCCGGCGTCGGTCGATTTTCTTTCCTTTGCCCTTTTTATGGGCATTGCCATGAGCATCACGGCCTTTCCGGTGCTGGCGCGCATCGTGCAGGAGCGTGGCCTCCACAAAACGCGTCTGGGTACCTTGGTCATTACCTGCGCCGCCGTGGACGATGTAACAGCCTGGTGCCTGCTGGCGGCGGTCATTGTGGTGGTGAAAGCGGGTACTTGGGTGAGCCTGCTGTGGGTCATTGGTTTGTCGGGGATGTTCATTCTTTTGATGCTGTACGGGGTACATCCTTGGCTAGCAAAAATGGCCCGGCGCTACGGGACCGACCGCCCCCTGAGCCGCTCCGTGGTGGCGGTATTCTTCCTGGTACTGCTGGCCTCGGCCTGGCTGACGGAGGTCATCGGCATTCACGCCCTCTTCGGCGCTTTCCTGACGGGCGTCATCATGCCCGACCACGAAAAATTCCGCCGGGCCCTGGCCGAAAAGGTAGAAGATGTGGCCCTGGTGCTGTTACTGCCTTTGTTTTTTGTGATTACTGGTTTAAAGACGCAGGTAGGTCTTTTGAGCGAGCCTTCCTTGTGGCAGGTAGCCGGTTGGATCATCGGGGTGGCGGTGGCCGGAAAGTTTTTGGGAAGCGCCCTGGCGGCGAAGGTAGTGGGACAAAGCTGGAAAGACAGCCTGTCCATCGGCGCACTCATGAACACCCGCGGGCTCATGGAGCTGATCGTCCTCAACATCGGGTACGACCTGGGTATCCTGAGTCCGGAAATATTTACGATGATGGTACTAATGGCGCTCCTCACGACCTGCATGACCGGCCCCGCCCTGGACCTCATCGAAAGGTACTTCAAAAGTACCCCCTAGCGCTCGTCCTAATTCTTAATCAGGATGCCTTTCAACAGCATTTAAAACACTATTCAGACACAGCCCTGATTTGCCATCAGGGCTAGCGCTGGTTTTTCAAGTACCAAACGCTCGTCCCAATCTGCGATCGGGATGCCTTCAATTAGCGTTTAAAACGCTATTCAGATACAGCCCTGATGGCAAATCAGGGTTAGCGCTAATTCTTGCAAGTACCCTAAAGTACCTGGGCTCGTCCCGATCTGTGATTGGAGACGGATTCAAGCGGCGTTTGAAACGCTATTCAGACACAGCCCTGATGGCAAATCAGGGTTAGCGCTGGTCTTACAAGTACCCCTAAAGTACCCCCGTCAGCTGCTCTAGCTTGATGTCCAGCGCGCAGCGGAAATGGCCTTCGGGGCAGGCGCGGTGGCCGTGCAGGCCGCAGGGACGGCAGGGCAGGGGCTCGGGTACTTCCACCACAAACGATTGCTCGGCTAGCGGGCCAAAGCCAAACTCTGGTACCGTGGAGCAATAGACCGCGCAAACGGGCGCGTTCACGGCCGAGCACAGGTGCAGGGGAGCCGAGTCGTTGACGTAGTTCATGACAGCCCCCTGCATGAGCGCCGCCGATTGCAGCAGCGATAGTTGCCCGCACACATTCTCCACCAAGGTACCTGCTCCCGCTCCCTGCCAGATCTGCTCGGCCAGGGCGTGGTCGGTGGGGCTACCCAGGAGGTAGATCCGGTAGGTACCTGGTAGCTGCCGGATGAGCTGCGCCCAACGCTCGGCGGGGTACTGCTTCGTAAACCAAACCGACGCGGGCGCGATACACAGGTACGGCTGGCGCTGGTAGGGAAGTACCCGTTTGTAGTCGGCGGGGGACGGGTACAGGCGCGGTGGGGGTACCTGAGCGTCGGTAAGGTGCTGGATGAGGGCGTGGTTGCGGTCTACCTCGTGGGTACCGGCTTCGAGCCGGTGGGGTACCTGGTGCGTAAAGGCAAACGACAGCGGGTTTTTGTCAAATCCCACGCGCATCGGCGCGCCCGACAGCGCCGTGAGCAGGCCCGTACCGGCAAAGCGTTGCAGGTTGATGGCTACATCGTACCGGCGGCGGCGAATCTTGCCCAGCAGTGCAAAAAGACTACGGTACTTTCGCTTTTTTTTCTCCCAAATAAGTACCTCGTGCAGGTAGGGATGCTGCGCAAAAAGGCCTTCGTTGCCGCGCCGGACCAGCAGGTCGAGTTGGGCTTGCGGAAAATGGGCATGTAGCTTTTCGAGCAGAGCGCTGGCCAAAATGACGTCGCCGATGAAGGCCGTTTGGATGACCAGGATACGTTGCGGACTCATGGTAGTTAGGGGTAATCCGACAAAAATGCTTAATTTTGTACATACCACCGAAAATTATCGGCAGGTATTTTTTGTTCTTACAGAATGAAGAAAAATGTAACCCGCAAACGGGTCGTGAATCCCTCGACGACGGGTGCTCTTTCCGAAGAGTACCAGCTACACACGCTCCCGAACGGAATCCGGATTGCCCACAAACAGGTACCTTATACGCAGATTGCGCACTGCGGCATCATGCTCGACATCGGCAGCCGCGACGAGCAGCCGCACCAGCAGGGGCTGGCGCATTTCTGGGAACACATGGCTTTCAAAGGTACCCAGAAGCGCCGCTCGCACCACATCATCAACCGCCTCGAAACCGTGGGCGGGGAGCTGAACGCCTACACCACCAAGGAGAAAATATGCTTTCACGCCTCGGTGCTCGACGAGCATTTCGACAAGGCCCTGGACCTGCTCGTGGATATTTCGTTTCATTCGATTTTCCCCGAGCGTCAGATCGACCGCGAGCGTAACGTGATCCTGGAGGAGATGTCGATGTACTACGACTCGCCCGAAGACGCCATCCAGGACGATCTGGATCAGCTGCTATTTCCCGGCCACGCGCTGGGCTACAACATCCTGGGTACTTCCGAAACAGTGCGCTCCTTCACGCGCGACGACCTGCGGGCCTTCATAGCCGAAAACCTGGATACGGAGCGAATCGTGGTGGCTTCGGTAAGCCGGTTGCCTTTTTCGAAGGTCATCCGGATTGCCGAAAAGTACCTGCGCGACCTCCCCACCCAGCGTACGGCGCGCGTGCGGCAGGCTCCGCAGCTCTATGTACCCACGCGGCAGGAGGTGCAGCGCTCCCTCACGCAGGCGCAGAGCGCCATGGGGCGGCCGTCGTACCCGCTCGCCGACGACCGCCGCCTACCTTTCTTTATGCTGGTCAACCTGCTGGGCGGACCGGGCATGAACTCTCGCTTCAACATGGCCCTGCGCGAGCGCTACGGCTTCGTGTACTCCATCGAGGCCAACTACACGCCCTACCTCGACACGGGCTTTCTGGGCATTTACTTCGGGACCGAGCCCCGGCAGCTCAGTCGTAGTATGTACCTCATCCACAAAGAGCTCAAGCGCCTCCGCGAGCAGCCACTCACGCCCACGCAGCTGCACCACACCAAGGTACAGCTCATGGGGCAGCTGGCGATGTCGGAAGAAAGCAACATGAGTTTTATGCTCATGATGGCCAAAAGCCTGCTGGATACGGGCCGGGTGGATTCACTGACGGAAATCTTTGGTGAGATCCAGCAAATCACCGCCGCCCAGCTCCAGGAACTGGCCCAGGACATGTTCGATGAAAATCTCTTCAGCTACCTGACTTTCCTGCCCGAGGAGGAGGAGTAGTTTTTTTTGCAAAGCAGCTTACAAAGGTACCTTGGCTCCAAACGTGGCTTGAGGTACCTTTTTTTGTGGGTAGTTTTTGTTGGGCGGCATTCCGCTGGGCGACACACTAACAAAAATGTAGATTCATCGCTAGATCAAATCGGCGAATTGCTTACTTTGGGAGCACAGACAGCTACGCAAGTACCTCCGCACAAAACGAATATACACGAAAAGGTGATGTAGGTTAGATTTATACAGATGTTATAGGTAATTTAAGAAAATGAGATACAAAAAAATTGACATTGAATATTGGACTTATCCTGAAGGAGATGACTTCAAAGATATCAGTGAATTTGCAAAAGGTGTTGATCAAGATTATTTATTAACGTTAAGTAAAAAAAGGACTGACGCTTGTGGTGGTGGACTTTATGATCTTATAATAAAAGTTACCGAGGATATTTCACTACTTGATTTGGCGAAAAGTTATGCTGAAGATGGTGTTAAAGTCGCAATTGGGTACTCATTAAAAAAAATGGTCTAACCCCCTATTTCTTGGAGTCGGATTCTACAAATTGGTACAAGTTAATATTCTTTGAATAATCTACTATCACAGTGCTTTCTTGGTAA
>NZ_JACHGF010000013.1 GCF_014202275.1 Rhabdobacter roseus
AATTTCGTCCAACCCCTACCTGCGGCTCGCCCGGCAGGAGCTCCTCATCGCGAGCCGGTCCACGGACCTGGAAAAAACGACCCTGCTTCCCCAGTTCAAAGTGGGGTACCTCAACCAGTCGCTGATCGGCGATTACCGCCGCAACGGTGCGGACGTGTTCTATGGGGCGGGCAAACGCTTCCACAGCGTCGAGGCGGGGCTGGCCATACCCATTTTCCGGGGCGCGTCCAAAGCGCGGATCGAGGCGGGCAGGATCAGCGAGGAACTCGCCCGCAATCAACTGGCCGTGGCGGAGATTCAACTCGGCACCCAACTGAGGCAGGCGGTGCGTGCTTACCAGGCCACCGAACAGAGCCTGACTCTGTACGAGGAGCAGAACCTGCCTCTGGCTGGGGAGATCCGGGCGAAAGCCACTCTGGCCTACGAGGCGGGTGAGATCGGCTATCTCGAGTTCGCCCAGGCCCTCAACCGGGCGCTGGACATTCAGTCGCGGTACCTGGACCTGCTCGATGAACACAACCGGGTCGTCATCGAAATAGAATTCCTGCTGGGCCAGTGACCAGCCCGCGCATACACCCCATTTTTTATACATAAAGACAAGAACCAAATGAAAAACCTACTGATTATCCTGGCCCTGCTGGCGGGCCTTTTCGCCTGTGACAATACCCCGACGACGGAAGTCGAGGGCGGGGAGGCCACCTCAGCACCCCATGAGGAGGGGGACGAAAACCGGGTCGAGCTGACCAAAGCGCAGTACGAGACGGCGGGGATCGCCACCGGCCTGGTGACGGA
Source organism: Rhabdobacter roseus (assembly GCF_014202275.1). GTDB lineage: Bacteria > Bacteroidota > Bacteroidia > Cytophagales > Spirosomataceae > Rhabdobacter > Rhabdobacter roseus. The sequence continues at coordinate 793 of NZ_JACHGF010000013.1, forward strand.
GCGCAGCCTGAGCGGCACGGTGGTGGCCAACGGCGTCATCGACACTCCCCCCCAGAACCTGGTCAGCATTTCGGCCCCTTACGGCGGCTTCGTCCGCAGCACCGACCTGCTGCAGGGCAAGCGGGTGCGGAAAGGGCAGGTGGTGGCCACCATCGAGAACCCCGACCTCATCAAGATGCAGCAGGACTACCTCGAGACGGCCAGCCAACTGGAATACGCCGAACTCGAACTCGCCCGCCAGACCGAACTGAGCCGCGAGAACGTCAACGCCCGCAAGGTGCTGCAGCAGGCCACGGCGGACGCCAAGACCCAGAAAGCCCGGCTGGCGGGATTGAAGGGGCGGCTGCAAATCGCCGGCATTAGCCCCAAGTCGTTCGCCGACGGCAACTTGGTGACCCGATTCCCGGTCGTTTCGCCCATCAGCGGGTCGGTGACGGTGGTCAACGTCAACCTGGGCATGTACGTCAACCCGACCGATGTCATGTTCGAGATCGTGGACACGGAGCATTTGCACGTGGAAATTTCCGTCTTCGAGGACGACGTGCCGAAAATAAAGATCGGCCAGACCATCCGCTTCACGCTCAGCAACGATCCGGCGAAACAGCACCTGGCCAAGGTGTACCTGATCAACCAGAAAATAAACGAGGACCGCACCGTCAGGATCCACGGCCACCTCGACCACGACGACCACGGCATGCTGCCCAACAACTTCGTGCGGGCCGTGATCGAGACTGGTGCCAGCCCAGTGCCCGCCCTGCCGGAGGAGGCGATCGTGGATTTCGAGGGCAGGCCCTACATCTTCGTCCGGGCCGATTCCGCCGACAACCGCACTTTCGAGATGGTGGAGGTAGCCCGGGGCGTGACGGAAAACGGCTACGCGCAGGTGACGCTGCCGAAGGATTTCGACCGAAGCCGTGAAGTCGTAATGAAGGGAGCCTATGCCCTGTTGTCGAAACTTAAAAATTCGGAGGAGGAGGGGGAAGGCCACTGACAATGACCCATGGAACAAATCATTCTGGGCGGCATCGTCCTCAGCTTCATCCACGCGGTAATCCCCAGCCACTGGCTGCCCTTCGTCACGATTGGCAACGCCCGGGGATGGGATCGGGCGACCCTATTGCGAACCACTTTCCTGGCGGGTACCGCCCACACGCTGAGCACCACGATTTTCGGCCTGCTGGTCAGCTACGCGGGGTTCCAGCTCTCCGGCAGCCAGCAACTGATCGCCGGGCGAATTGTCCCGCTGCTGCTGTTGATCCTCGGGCTGTGGTTTGTCATGCAGCATTACCTGGGCCACTCCCACACCCATCTGGAAGCGGGGAATGCAAGGGGCAGAAGCCACCGACGGCTGCTGCTGTCGCTGGTGGTCGTCATGTTCTTTTCGCCCTGTTTCGAGATCAGCGCTTATTTCCTCAGCGCGGGGACGATGAGCTGGCGCGCCGTGGCCGTGTTGGCAGCCTTATATAATGTCCTCACCCTGGCCGGCATGCTCGCAATGGTCGGGCTGGGACAGCGGGGGCTGGAGAAGCTGGACATCGGCTGGCTGCGGCACAACGAGCAACTTATCACCGGGATGACGCTCTGCGGGCTGGCGGCCTTTAATTTTTTCACTGAATTTTAAGAAACCCAATAAACCATGATACAAAAACCAGTAAAAAAACACGATTCCCACCGCCACGGGGGCGAGGCCAGCGACTGGCTCACCCACTGGCCATTGCTGCTGTCGCTGCTCATCCTGGCGGTGATGCTCACCGCCGAATACGGCTTCGGGGCCGTGCCCGGCGAACTGCCGCGCCTGGCAATTTACCTTACCGCTTACTTATTGGCAGGTTACAAGGTGCTGGACTTGGCCTTTAGGAAGGCCAGGCGGCTCGACATATTCAACGAGTTCTTCCTGATGAGCGTGGCCACCCTCGGCGCGTTCGCCATTGGGGAGTACAGCGAAGGCGTGGCGGTCATGGTGTTCTACGCCATCGGCGAGTGGTTCCAGGACGCCGCCGTGAACCGGGCCAAGCGAAGCATCAAGGCCCTGCTCGACATCCGGCCCGACACCGTGGATGTGATCCGTCAGGGAAGGGTGCAGACGGTGGAACCCTCTGAAGTCGAGATAGGCGAGGCCATCCAGGTAAAGCCCGGCGAGAAGGTGGCGCTGGACGGTGAGCTGCTGTCCGAGCGGGCCACCTTCAACACCGCTGCCCTGACGGGTGAGAGCAAACCCGATTCCAAAGAAAAGGGCGAGCAGGTGCTGGCCGGGATGATCAACCTGAACACCGTGGCCGAGGTGAATGTCCGCGCCTTGTTCCGCGACAGCAAGCTCAGCCGTATCCTGGAAATGGTGCAGGACGCCACGGCCCGCAAGTCCCGCACCCAGCTTTTCATCTCCCGGTTCGCCAAAGTTTACACGCCCATCGTGTTTGCGCTGGCTGTCCTGCTGGTGGTGCTGCCCTACTTCTTCGTTTCCGACTACGTCTTCCGGGACTGGCTCTACCGGGGCCTGGTCTTTCTGGTGATAAGCTGCCCATGCGCCCTGGTGGTCTCGATCCCGCTGGGTTACTTCGGGGGCATCGGGTTGGCTTCGAAGAACGGCATCCTGTTCAAGGGTTCCAACTTCCTCGACGTGATGACGGGAGTGGACACGGTGGTCATGGACAAGACCGGAACCCTCACCAAAGGGGTGTTCAACGTGCAGGAAGTGGTGGCCGACGGCATTGACGAAAAGGAACTGGTCAGGCTCACTGCCGCCATTGAGAGCAAGTCTACTCACCCGATTGCGCTGGCCGTCACCCGTTACGCCGGGAATAGCCCGGAAGGGGCCGAGGTAGGGGACGTGGAGGAAGTGCCGGGCCACGGCTTGAAAGGAACCGTGGACGGCAGGGAGGTGCTGGCCGGAAACACCAGGCTGCTGCGCAAGTTTGGGGTGAAGTACGACGGGGCCATTGACCGGGAGGCCGATACGGTGGTGGTCGTGGCGGTGGACGGGCGGTATGCGGGCTACATCCTCATTTCTGACGAGATCAAGGAGGATGCGAAACAAACGGTCGAACAACTCAGTGAAATGGGCATCAGGTCGGTCATGCTGAGCGGCGACAAGCAGAGCGTGGTGGAGAAGGTGGCCCGCACGGTCGGGATGGACGAGGCCTTCGGCGACTTGCTGCCCGAGGACAAGGTGAAAAAGGTCGAGGTGCTGAAAAACGAGGGGAGGCACATCGCCTTTGTCGGCGACGGGGTCAACGACGCCCCGGTGATCGCCCTGGCCGACGCCGGGATTGCCATGGGCGGCCTGGGCAGCGACGCCACCATCGAGACGGCGGACATCGTCATCCAGAATGACCAGCCCGCTAAAATCGTGACAGCCATTAAAATTGGCAAGATCACCAAGGGCATCGTGTGGCAGAACATCGGACTGGCGATGGGAGTGAAGGTGATTGTGCTGCTGCTGGGGGCAGGCGGCGTGGCCACACTCTGGGAGGCCGTCATCGCCGATGTCGGCGTGGCCCTGCTGGCCATTATGAACGCGGTCAGGATCCAGAGGAAATCGGTCTGAAACATCCGGTCTTCCGGCACCCCCATGATTGAAAAAGGGGAAATACATTTTATAGATTACAAACCGTTCGGCGTGAGCCGGGAGTACGAGCAATTCCGTCCCTGGAAGTCGGTGGAAAAGTCCATGAAGACAGTCGAATTCGAGGAACTGTACCTGGGGGCTGCCTACCGCTGCACGGGTGAAAGAAGACCCTGAATCGTCAGGCCTGGCAGGGTGACGATGGTAGCTACCCACAGCTCCAAGCAGTTTTCTCTGCTGGACACGCAGGTCATCATTGGCGGGCAGTATTCACCCACAAAAAAGTTAGAAATAAGTAGAGAAGCCAACCTGAAAGATGGCCGTGCGGGCGGGCGGGTTGCCCAGTATATCGGTGTCCCACTGGTAGCGGTAGTTGGCCCGAATCACCGTGGTGGGCGACGGACGGAAACTAATGGCGGGTACAACGGACCAGATTTCATCGTAGATGTTTTCGTTCGTTTCGTTGAATGTGCCTACGTTATAGTCCACACGCTCTAAGCGGGCCGCCACGTTCAGTGTGGCCGTGTTCCAGCCCAGCATCCGGCCCCGCAGCACCGGCTGCACCACATCAAGCCAGCCCCCCTGCTGACGACGGCCAAACTGCTGTGAATAGGTGGAAGGTACATCTACCCGCGCCCAGACAAACTCGCCATTGAGATACGTGCGCGAGCCGGGCAGCACCGTATTGAAATCCACCGCCCATACATCGACCCGCCTACGCTGATCCAGAACCAGGCCGTCGTCCCGAAATTTATTGTACACGCCCCCCATCCACGACAAACCAATTTCCCCGAATTTGCGCCGTTTTACGGCTGCTTTCAGCGTAACCAGAGGCACCCCGTTGAAACTCTCCTCGAATCGGTTGGGGTTGACCTTGGCTGCGGGCAGGAACGTCCGGTTTTGCGTATTGGCGATGATTGAATTGTCAAAGCCGTTGGTCAGGTAACATTCGTAGGCAAATACCCAGTTGCGGGTGTATTTTTTTCCGTATAGCCCAAATCCCACGTTACTGAAGGTGGAGGGAATAATACGGGTGGATGAGAGGGGCCGGTCAACGAATTCCCATTTGGGGCCGTCGTGATTCTGGTTGAACGAGCCAATCGGATTCATCAGGATGCCGGTACGCAGGTTGAGCAGGGAGTTGAACTGGAAATCGACCGAGGCAAATTCGATATTGATTTCTTTGGTACCGTCTTCAAACTCGATTTCAGTCAAAAACTTGATGCGCCGGTTGATGGTCGCAGCCATGAAAATCGTCATCCGGCGCATCTGAAACGACAGCCCCTCACTAACCCCGTCGGTATTGGCGTACTGCGTGTTGGCTTCCACGTAGCCCCCTTTCGAAATGGGCAGTTTGCCGGGCCGCAGAAAGGGCCGGTTATAAACGGCATCAAGGTTCATCTTTTCGTCTTTGGGCGTATGCAGCGTCGTATCCCGGCCAAACAGCGCGTCCATTTTGGCATTGCTGGTCGTATCGACTGGAACCTGACCAAAGATCGATGTGGCGACCAGCAGGCATACGGGTAAAAGTTTGTTTCTCATGTAAGTCAGGCGATAAGGATGTAAATTTTCTGGTTATCAGCCGTTACACGGTAAGCTGTGAGGTCCCGGTCGGCGGGGCCTTCCGTTACGTGGCCCTGCGCATCGTATTCACTACCGTGGGCTGGGCAGGTGAGAAAGCCCTCGTGGGCGTTCAGCTCGTTGCCCTGGTGCGAACACTTCATCAATACAGCCGTGAAGGCGTCGCCCGTGCGGTGCAGATAAATAGGAAAGGTCTGACCCGGCAGCTCCACCAGCACGTAGTTGCGCAGCGTGGTCACTCCCTTTTTGCTCACCTGCTCGAATTCGCTCCGGCTGAGTTCAATGGTTTTCCCTTTTAAGACGGGCTTCTGTGCGTAGTACACGCTTCTGCAACTGCTCACCAGCACCGGAAGCCCCGCTGCTGCCAGGCAAACGGCTCCGCAGGTCTTCAAAAATGTTTGCCGGTCGAGTTTATCCGGTGTCCTCATGAAGAATAGGTTTAGAGTGATTTAAGAAATGCAATGACATCAGCCTGACTGGCAGCGGGCATTTCCTCGAAACGCTTTTGAATGCTGGCAGCCTCACCACCGTGCATCCTGATGGCTTCCCTAATACTGCGTGCCCGTCCGTCGTGCATAAGATACACCTGCCCGCCCTGCGAATTTTGGGCCAGCCCCAGTCCCCACAGCGGGGGGGTACGCCACTCGGCTCCGCCAGCGGAGCCTTCCGTGTAGCCATCGTCCAGGCCCGGCCCCATGTTGTGCAGGAGCAGGTCTGTGTAGGGATGAAATTCGGTGTTGGCCAAGGCTGCCACGGGCGAGTATCCCGTTTTCAGCGTTTGTTTGTGGCAGCTTTCACAACCTGTTTGCACGAACAACTGCTGGCCTCTCAATACGGCAGGGTCATCAGGGTTGCGCTGGATGGGTGCTTTTAGCGTTTGCAAGTAGAAGACTACATCCCGCACTTTCCTGTCCGATACTTCGGGATCGATGGATTTGAGCGTGTACACGTCACTCGGATCAAAAGTCGACGTGATGCCCATGTCCTGGTTGTAGGCTACCACCGTCTGATGAAACAGGTTGTAAACACTGCCTTTTTTACCAAAGCGCGTTATATACCGATCTCCCTGCCGCCTGCTGTTCGGGCGGGGCGTAACGTAGCCGGGCAACAGGTTCCAGTTTGGGTGTCCCCGCACCCCATCGGGGTTCTTGGCGTTGGCAGCGGCCATACCCAGAATATCTTCGTCGCTTACCAGTTCAAGGTAGCCCAGCCCGGAGTTGCTGGGCGGGGTAAACTTAGCAAAGGGAGTTCCTTCGGGCAGTTGCTCAGGTTCATAGCCCGGAATGGCCCGGTTCTGTATTTGAAACCCGTGGTCGAACTCGTTTTGACCCAAGCTATCGGTGTGGCCAAAGCGAATCAACGTGGTAAAGGGATGTCCTTTACCATCACCAGGGTGGCAACTGCCGCAGCTATTGGCCACGAACACCGGCCCAAGTCCCGTCTCAGGCGTGAATATTTCATCGTTGAAGGCAATGTCACCAGCCAGGTGCCGGGCCGATTGCGCCGGGGTAAGTCCTGCTACCGGACCATCGAGTAGTTCGTCTTCCCTGGGGGCGGTGGGACCCATTTCCTTGCAGGCAATAATGGCAAAGACAAACGACGCGACACTAAGTAGAAATGAAAGAGTAGTTTTTCTCAAAATAAACTGATCGTATGTGGTTGAATGCCAATGGTTAAATAGGGTAAGATTAACAGCGGGGTTAACGAAACCATCAGCAAATGTAGCAAGAATATTTATAATCTAAATATAATTTTAGACTAGCCAAAAAAATAATCAGAACTTGATAGAAAATTATTTTCGACTTGCCGATTTATTCTACTGCCATATTGAGCCCATCGTCTGGCAAAACAAGAAGTTCAGAGGTAACAACAAAACACCCCGCAACCTGTGGGATTGCGGGGTGTTTTTGGCCTACCCTACGGGCTGGTTGCGGTGTTCAGGCGAGATCGGCAGATGACGGCTGGCGTTTACAGCTTATGCTGTTCCATTTCCGCCTGGACGATGGCCCGCTCCAGAGCCTCCTCCCTGCTGCAGTTCGTCCGGGCGTGGCGGTCCTCAGCCAAGCGCAGCACCTTGTTGCGGACACCGTCCTCCAGCGGGTCGAGCCGGTGTGCCTGGTTCTCGAAGAGTTTTTCAACGTACCGGGTGAACTCCTCGAAGTCGATGGTAACGTGTTCCGTGTCCAGATCCCCGAAAACACCCAGAATCTCCTGCCTGAGGGCTTTCTGTCGGGCCGGGGTCAGATCCCCGGTCTTAACATGGAGGGTGACCACCAGTTTCTTCTGGGTCAGCCCCCAGACGTGGAAGTGGCGGATTAGCTCCACCCCGTCCAGGCACAGCACCTTTTGCTCAAGCAGAGGCACGTTCACGCCTTCCGGCACCCTTTGAAGAAAAATCTTCACCACATCGACCAATTTGAACGAGATCATGACCAGCACCGCCAGGTTGATGACAATGGCCAGGATGGGGTCGAGGATGGGCAGTTCCTTGAACAGCAGGATAATGCTGACGGCCAGTACCGCCAGCCAGCCGAGCGAATCCTCCAGCAGGTGGATGGTCATGACCTGCTTGTTGAGGGATTTGCCTGATCTGAGTTTCCAGACCCCGATTCCGTTCAGGACGATGCCCAGCACGGCGATTCCGATCATCCACGGCACGTCGGGCATCTGCGGGTCAAGGATGCGCCGGATGCTGGCGTAGAATATGTAAACGGCCCCCAGCACCAGCACGAGTGCGTTCACCAGGGCACCCAAAAGGGAAAAACGCTGATAGCCGTAGGTGTACCGCTCGTTGCTTTTTTCCTTTTCGGCTTTATGCTCGAAGTACCAGCCCAGCCCCAGGGAGAGGCTGTCGGCGAAATCGTGCAGCGAGTCGGCGATGATGGCGATGCTCCCGGAGATCAGCCCCCCGGCCAGTTCCAGCACGGTGAAGGCCAGGTTAAGGAAAAAGGCCGTTTTGGTGCTGCTGCTTTTATTGTCTTTCGGCATCGGGTTTAGTGCGGGTTGTGAAAATAACAATCAGCGGTTTCAGGCTCCTCATTCCTATTTCTTGTAAGCCAACAACCTGAGGGCGTTGAAGACCACTAGCAGGGTTGAGCCTTCGTGAACGACCACCGCGATGCCGATATTGGCCACGCCCAGGATCGTCGCCGGGATGAGCATGGCCACGATGCCCAGGCTCACCCACAGGTTCTGCCGGATAATGGCCCGCGCCTTCCGGCTGAGGCCGATGGCGAAGGGCAGCGTTTCGAGCTTGTCGGCCATCAGGGCGATGTCGGCGGTTTCCAGGGCCACGTCCGACCCGGCGGCTCCCATCGCAATGCCCACCGTGCTATTGGCCATTGCGGGGGCGTCGTTGACCCCGTCGCCGACCATCGCCACCTTGGCTTCTTCCTCTTTGAGCTTTTTGATCGCATCCACCTTTTCTTCCGGCAGCAGGCTGCCCCAGGCGTCGGTCAGGCCGATCTCTTTGGCTACGGCGTCGGCGACCTTCTGGTTGTCGCCCGTGAGCATGATCATCCGGCGGATGCCCAGCTCTTTCAACTCGGCCAGTGTAGCCCTGGCTTCCGGGCGGGGCGTGTCCATCAGGGCCAGCGCGCCGATGTAGTCGTCGTTGCGCCGGATGAGCATGGTCGTCTGCCCCTCCGCTTCCATAGCGCGTATCTTCTCCACAACCTCTGGAGACGGCTTTTTATCATCCAGGGTTTCGAACAGTTCAAGGTTGCCGATGTAAATTTTATCCTGACCCAGCATAGCCTTGATGCCCTTTCCCTGCACGGCTTCCAGGTTTTTGGCCTCGGGGATACTGGTATCCGGCAGGCGTTCCTTCCCGTCGCGCACCACGGCTTTGGCCAGCGGGTGGTCGCTCAGATTTTCGACGGCTACCGCTGTTTTGAGCAGGTCGTCCTTCGTCATTTCGCCAAAAGGCACCACTTCGGTGAGCTTGGGTTTGCCCTCGGTCAGGGTGCCGGTTTTGTCGAAGGCCAGCGCCGTCAGCACGCCCAGGTCTTCCAGGGGGCGGCCGCCCTTGATCAGGACGCCCCCCCGGGCGGCCCGCGCCACGCCGCTCAGCACCGCGCTGGGCGTCGAGATCGCCAGGGCGCACGGGCTGGCCGCCACCAGCACGGCCATCGCCCGGTAGAAACTGGTGCTGAACGGCTCGTCCACCACCAGGAAAGCCAGATTGAGGAGGGCGACCAGCCCCAGCACCGACGGGACGAAGTACCTCTCGAACTTGTCGGTGAAGCGCTGGGTGGGCGATTTCTGGGTCTGGGCTTCGTTGACCAGCCTCACCAGCCGCGAGAGTGTGGAGTCGCTGGCGGCCTTGATGACTTTCACCTCCAGGGTGTTGTTGCCGTTGATCGTCCCGGCGAACACCCGGTTTTCGTCCCTGATGTCGTCCTGGGCCGTGTACTCTTTGGCCGGATCAGCCACGGCGGTTTTGTCCACCGGGACGCTTTCCCCCGTGATGGGGGCCTGGTTTACGCTGGAACTGCCGTCCACCACCACGCCGTCGGCGAAGATTTTGCTGTTGGGCTTTACCGCGATGACATCGCCCACGGCCAGGGTCTCGATGCCTACCTCTTCGGTTCTGCCGTCCTTCTTCAGCAGGGCCGTTTTGGGGGCCAGGTCGGCCAGGGCGGCGATGGACTTGCGGGCCCTGCCCATCGCGTAGTTTTCCAAAGCATGCCCCAGGCTGAACAGGAACAGCAGCAGGGCCCCTTCGGCCCACTCGCCCAGAATGGCCGCCCCGACGGCGGCCACCAGCATCAGGAAGTCGATTTCGAAGCCCCCCGCCCGGATCGTCTCGAAGGCTTCCTTCGCCGTGAAGTACCCGCCGAAGCCGTAAGCCCCGATGTACAGCGCCAGACTCACCCAGGCGGGTACCGAGTCCACGTACGAAAGCCCGAAGCCGGCACCCAGCAGCGCGCCGCAGATGAGCGAGAAGTAGAGTTCCGTATTCTTCCCCAGAATCCCGCCGTGTTCGTGCCCGTCGCCCTCGCTGTGTTCGTGCGCCTTGTCCTCGGCGTGGTCGTGTCCGGCGCCCTCCTTGTGAATGTGGTCGGGGGATTCCGCGGGAGTGGTTTTCCGGGTATTGGCTGTTTCTTCGTCTTTGTCAGCTACCCGCAAACCTTCATCCCGCAGCAGTTGCCGGATGGCCGCGCCGCTGGTGACCGTTTTGTCGTATTCGATCCGCACCGGGCCGGAGGCCGAAACGGAAACGTCCAGCAGGCCCTCGTGTCGGCGCAGGCTACGCTCGATTTGCCGGGCGTGGCGGGTGTGCCGTACGCCTTCTACTCCCACCAGCAGGTGGCCGAAATCGCGGGTGAGGTCTTCGCCTTCCTGCCGAGCGATCGAGCGGATACGGTCCATTGAGAGAAGGTCGGGATCGTAGTGAAAGCAAAGTTGCGGACCTTGCCCGTCTTTGCCTTCGGCTACGTGCGCTTTCTGAATGGCATCCTGCTGCTCCATCCGTTGGATGAGCCGGGTCACGCACGCGTCCTTTTCGTCGGGAACCCCGGGCAGGACGACGGGGATTTGCATCTTGATCTTTTCCATGTATAAATGATTCAGCTTTTTTCTTGAAAATGAAATTGTCTCTTCTACTCCAAAAGGGAAGAAAGATGAGGGCGGCGGTTAGCCCGGCAGTAGCATGAACAGCAGAAACCCGGCGAAAAAGGCCGCCGTGATAAGGGGTGACTGGCTACCCTCGTGCGCCTCTACGAGCAGTTCCTCGGTGACCAGAAAGAGCAACGCCGCCAAACCGAAGGACAGCACGATTTCCAGGTAGGCATCGGGGATGCCCCCCAGCAGCCACGCACTCAGCACGGCGCTGACGAAGACGAGCAGGGCGAGTCCAACCAGGCACAGCACGGCGGTTCTGGTGGTCACACTCCGGCTTCCCAGCGAGGTGGCGGTGGCCATGCCCAGCGCGGCCAGCTCGATGGAAATGGCAATCGCCAGCAATGTGCCGGTTTCTGTGCCGGATATGAACCCGATTCCCATAATGACGCCGTCCACCAGCAGATCGACGGCGATGATGGCGATGAGCGCGGTGGGAAATCCCCCGCCGTCGGGGGCTTCTTCGGCGGGTTCAAGGAAGTACCGCAGGGCCAGCATCAGCGCCACGCCTGCCCCGAAGCCGACGACGATCTCCCATATGATGTGCCGCTCCATGATGTCGGGCAGAAGCTCGACGGCCACCACCGAGAAGATGACGCCCGCCGCGAAGTGCAAGATGACGCTCCTCATGCGGATTCCCGGCTTTCTCAGGATGGCTATAATGCCGCCTACCAGTAAGGCTGCGGCGGCGATGGTGGCGTACAATGCTACGCTGGAAAGGTTTTCCATGATTGAAGGATTAGGCATTCTCTTTTGGGAAACTACAAAGAATGCCCGGGGGCTGAGAAACGGGCAGTATGCTCCTGCCCTGGCTACAAATATTATTCCATGAGCGCTTTGTCACGGGTAGCCCGGCGTTGATTATCGGGCAAAATATTGATAGAGGAAGAAGGCCGACACCACCCACACGGCCACGATGAAAGCCAACCCAACCCAGTTCCGCTCTTTGGACCATTCATAGGACTCGGCCCTTTGCGTCACATCGCGGATAACCTGGGACGGAATGAGTTTGATGACCAGGTAAATGGCAATTGGGAGCAGAATCAGGTCGTCCAACAGACCCAACACCGGAATGAAATCGGGTATCAGATCGATCGGGCTGAGGGCATAGGCAATGATCATCAGGATCAGGGCTTTGGCGTACCAGGGCGTCCGTTTATCCTGTTGAGCCAAGTGCATGATAATGAGCTTTCGCTTCAATTCGCGGGACCATAGTTTGGTTTTTGTGAGCATGATACACCTTTTCCTCCCCCTTTAAAGTAAAAATAAACCAGAACCGCCAAGCTAAGCAGCCCGAAAACAAAGCCCGCCAGCACATCGGTAAACCAGTGCGCTCCCAGGTAAACCCTGGAAAAAGGCACCGCCGCGATCAGCAGTACGCTGACCGCCCCGACCGAAAGGCGCAACCGCTTATCGATACCGCGCAACTGGTACATGAGGTACACCAGAAATCCGAAAAATGTGACGTAAAAAACCGTGTGTCCGCTGGGAAAACTCTGGTGTTGGGCCTTTACCAGCACGTTCACCAGGTCGTCCGTTGGTCGTGGACGATTGACCAACACCTTCATGCCGAAATTTGCCAGCGACGCCAGCAGGGTCAGGGCAATGAACAGGGCCTCCCTCTTATATTTGAACAGAAGGAAAATCAGCGAGGTACCTAAGGTCAGACTAATCGCCACGATTTGGTTACCGAACCAGCTAACTCCTTTCATCAGAGCGTCCAGCCAGGGGCTGGGGTGTTCCTGCACCTCTTCCGAAAATTCCAGGTCAATGAATGACTTTGGCAGAATGAGTACGAAGGCCGTCAATAGCACAAAGAGTGCCGTGAGAAAGATAAATACATGAATGGCCTTTTTCCGGTCGTCCTGGAAATCCAGAAAGCGGAATGCCTTTTTCAGGCGGATCGATAGTGCTTCTCCCATCAGAATTTGCGGGTGTAGCCCACCCGAATTACTTGCGTTTCGTAGTAGTCGTTGCTGACGTAGCTGAATCCCTGGCCGTTCACCGTCTTGCGGATCACCATCGTGTTCAGCAGGTCGGTGGCATTGATGAACAGCTCGTCGCGGCCCTTGTTGAGCGTCTTTTTCACCCCGGCATCGAGCGAGAAGCGGCTGCCGATGCGGCCCTGCGGGACCAGGTCGGGGGCCAGGTAGATGGCCGTCAACTGCGCGTCCAGTCCCTTAGGCAAACGCAAAGTGCTGTTTAATTTCACGTTGCCCGAAAACATTTCCTGCCTTGCCGCCGTGAACGTGTTCGGAACGGGATACAGGTTCCGTACTGTGAAAGCGTCGATCTGATTGCGGTAGCCGTTGAGGTTCAGGTTGAAGGACAGGGCTTTGCTTATTTCCTGCGAAAAGACGACCTCCAGACCCGTATTGTAGCTGCGGCCCGCGTTCTGGAAAATGTTGTAGATGATCGTGCTGCCCGGCACCGTGCTGCCGATCCGGGTGATGGTGCCATCCGCCTGGCGGTGGTAGAGCGCCGTGTAGAAATAGCCCCGGTTCAGGCCCGCCCTGAAGCCCAGCTCGAAGGTGTTGGTGAACTGCGCGCCCAAGGCCGGATTGCCGACTTTGATGATCTCGGCATCGTCGTACTTGGGGAAAATACGAATATCGACCTCGTTGGGGCGATCCACGCGGCGGTTGTAGAAGAGCGACAGCTTGTTGCGCTCGTTGAGTTTATAGGCCAGCCGCACGTTCGGAAAGGGTTGCGTGTAGCTGTATCCATCGCTTTGGTAAGTCGGGTGGTTGGGATCGACCACGTAGCGCAGCCTGAAGTACTCCACCCGCAGCCCGACCTCGGCCTCGAATTTCTGATTCTCGAACACGTAGTTTCCGTACAGCGCCGGAATCGTCTCACCGTAGGTGGCCTTGCCCCCCGCCAGCGAATCGAGCGGCGAGTTTAGGCCCGGAAAGAACTGCATGTTGGTGGGAATCACCCGGCGGCGGAACTTGAAGCCGCCCTCGACGCGACCGTAGCGCAGCGGGCGCACGTAATCGAGCGTCAGGTCGGCCACATTTTCGTCGGACAGCAGTTTGAAGGAGTCCTTTCCGGTAAAGGAAGGCAGCGTGTTGGTGAAGAAGTACTTCTCGTCCTCGCGATGGAAGGTATAGTTGAAACCCAGGTTCAGCAGGTGGCCGGGCTGGGCGTACTTGTGCTGGTAGGCCGCCGAGGCTACCACGGTGGTTTTCAGTTCGTCTTCCAGGAACTGCCAAAGGCGGTAGCGGTTGGTCAGGTTTTCGGTGAAAAACGGCTCGTCGCCCCGGTCGATGATTTTTTCACTCCCGAACAGGCCCGAAATGGTCAACAGGTTGGAGTCGTTGATATTCCAGTCGATACCCGCCTTGGTGGTGATGAAGGTGGTATTGCGGTTGCGCTTGGTCTGCTGGTCGATGACGGTGCCGTCGTCGTAGGTGCGCGTGACGAACTCGTTCTTGTTCAGCGTTTGGGTGTAGAGGTAGTCGCCCTGAAAGAAGGCATTCACCTTATTCTTGCGGTAATTGAGCGAGAGGGAAGGGTTGATCTTCGGCGTGGCCTGGTACTGCGGACGGATGCCGGGCAGGTTCCCGCGCTTGACCCACAGCGCCCCCAGACCCGTCGAGAAGCCTGCTTTGCCGTTGAAGCCTTCCTGCTTATTCTTTTTGTAAATGATATTGATGATCCCGGCGTTGCCGTTGGCGTCGTACTTGGCTGAGGGGTTGTTGATGATCTCGATGCGCTCGATGGCCGAGGCCGGGATGTTGTCCAGCCCCTGTTGATTCCCGAAGCCCGTGATGGCGGTTTGCTTGCCGTCCATCAGCACGGCCACGCGGTCGCTTCCGCGCAGCAGCACCTTGCCGTCCTGCACGGCCACGCCCGGCAGGTTCTGCATGGCCTGCAGCACCGAGCCGCCCGCCTGGCTGATGTTGTCGGCGACGGAAAAGGTCTTCTTGTCCATCTTGTCGCCCAGCCCCTGCTGCTGGCCCGTGACCACGACTTCGTTCAGCAGCCGGGCGTCCTCGGCCAGTTCGACGGTGCCGACATCCAGGAAACTGGTCAGGCTGCCGACGTAGAGCGGCTGGCGTTGGGTGGCGTAGCCGATGAGGGAGTATTCCAGGCGGTAGCTGCCCGGCTTGACCGAGGCCAGCGTAAACCGCCCCGCCTCGTCGGTAACCGTTCCCGACACGAAGGCCGAGTCCTTTTCCGTTTTCAAGATCACATTGACGTAAGGCATCGCGGCCTTTGCCTTCTGTTCGATGATTGCCCCGGAAATAGTCACAGTGGGTGTTTGCGCTCTGGCCTGGAATCCAGGTGATATTGAGAGTAGCAGCGAGCCAAGTAATACTGTCGCTGTCGATAGTATGCTATTTTTCAACTTGTTTCCTTTTGATTGATACTTTGGACAAGAATACGGGGAAAGTCTGGAGGAATTCTGGAATTGCCGGGTAGTGGGCTTCGAGGGTTCCAAAAAACCAGGGTTCGTCATCGCTGGCCCGTTGAATCTGCCATTGCCAAAACCACCTCGTGCCACCCCTGCGCGTATTCATAACTGACCTGAAAGCCGCTGCTCTGACATATTTTAGCGACCAGCGCCAGTCCCAGGCCCAGCGAGCTTTGGTCGGTACTGTCTTTCTGAAAACGCTCCCACAATTGGCCGACCGGCACGGTGGGGGGATTGCCCGTATTGCGGATGATTAGTTTTTGCGGGCAGAGCGCCACGCTGATCCTACCGTTCGGCAGGTTGTGTTTGATGGCATTGGTGAGCAGGTTGTTGAGCATTACGTCGGCCAGGTGCGGGTTGACCAATATGTCAACGCCGGGTTCGATTTGTTGGTCAACCTTGATGCCCTTATGCTCAATGAGCGCTTCCCAAAGCGTCAGTTTTTCGCCCAAAGATTTGCTGAAATCTACCCGCTCTACCGTCCCAAACTGACGGTTATCAATTTTTGTAAGCAACAGTAACGTTTGGTTCATCCTGGCGAGCCGTCCGGTTGTGTCCAGCAAGCCGCCGATCTGTTCCAGTTGCGACTGGGTGAGGTTGGGAGCCTGCAGCAGTTGCTCCAGATTGGAACTGATGACGGCCAGCGGCGTTTGCAGCTCGTGCGAGGCGTTTTCGGTGAAAGTTTTCAAACTGGCGTACTCCTGCCGCACCAGCCGCGTAAGCTGATCCAGGTGGGTCTGCAACGTTTGGAATTCGTTGGTAGAAGTCGGGGCGAAGGTCAGCGGCTGCGCCTCGTTGATTTTGAATTTCGAAAGCGTGTCCAGGGTCTTGTAAAAGGGGAGCCAAAGGCGGTTGGACAGCCAGTAATTGACCAAAAGTAAAGCCAGTACCAACGCGGCGATCAGCCCGGCAAAAATCGTGAAAACGGCCATACTCAGGTCTTCCGTTTCGTAGATCGGGTTTTGAATCGTGATTTTGTAGTGGCGGGTTCCGCTTTCAGGATTGTCTAACGGTAGCACGGAAACGCCGAAGGTTAGAATTCGGTAGTCGAGCAACTCGCCGGGTTCGAGGGGGTTGGCCAGCAGGGTGTCGGTCAGCGTTTCGGCTACGGGTTCGCTCACCCGTACTACGGCCAGGCTGTCGGTCAGCGCGTACCAGTTTTCGGGCATTTGCCGGGTCTGGTGGAGGTGAGCGGTGAGTTTCTTCTTCTGGGCGTAGAGCTGTTCGGTGGCTTCTTCGCTGAATATTTTTTTCAACAAAAAGAAACAGAACACCCCACCCAGCCCCGCCACGAGCAGACAGGCAATTAAAAATGAACGGGTGGCCTTGTGGATCAGTTTCATGCGGTCAGTTTGTAGCCCACGCCGTAAATGGTCTGGATGTAGTCGGGACAACCCTGTTCGGCAAGTTTCTTGCGCAGGTTTTTCATCTGGGAATACAGAAAGTCGAAGCAATCCACCTGGTCGATGTCATCGCCGTAGAGGTGTTCCGAAATGGCTCCTTTGGTCAAGACGCGTCCGGGATTAGACATCAGGTACACCAGCAGATCGTATTCCTTGCGCGTGAGCGTCACGGGTTGGCCGCTCACGCGGACTTCCTTAGCGTCGGGCAATACCTTGATTGGGCCGAAAACGATTTCGGGGCTGCCATCGAACTGCCGCCGCCGCCGCAGCGCGTTGAGTCGGGCGTTGAGTTCGGAGAGGTGGAACGGCTTGGTCAGATAGTCGTCGGCCCCCAGGTCCAGGCCCCGCACCTTGTCGTCGAGCGAGTTCTTGGCCGAAATGATGATGATGCCCGTCCGCGACTGCGTTTCCTTCAATTTTCTGACCAAGTCCAGGCCTGAGCCATTAGGCAGCATGATGTCCACCAGGGCGCAGTCATATTCGTACACGTCGATTTTTTCGTCGGCGGCCTGTGCGTCCGCCGCCCATTCGCATACGTGACCCTCCGCCCGCATGAAGTCCAGAATGGCGGCGGCCAGGAATTTTTCATCTTCTACCAAGAGAATTTTCATGGCTCGAAGATAAGGGGAGAATCTGGAAGAAAACTGTATTGGGATGTGAGAGACAGAGCCGGGGCATTAATAATTGCGGCTCACTCAACCCATTAATTATAGGTTGTTGTTGAGAAACTGCGCGACTAAAAAGGCTGCCCCCGCCGCAATAATGCCGACGATCATAACTTTAAATGCCCCTTTAATCGGCGGCTGTCCGGTGGCTTTACCTTTAAAATATCCGAAAATAAATAGGCAAGCAATGGTCAGCGCCGAGGAAACCATCAGCCCCTGCAACGGTAGATCAGTAAAAAAGTAGCCCAGCAGCGGCACGAATCCGCCCAGCACGTAAGCACCGCCGATGGTGAGGGCGCTGTTGCGGGCGCGGTTGAGCGTCGGGCGTTCCAGGCCCAGCTCGAACTTCATCATGAAGTCCACCCATTTGTCTTTGTCCTTGGCCAGCTCCTCCACAATCCTTGTTTGTGAATCCTCACTCAAGCCGTAGTCGGCAAAAATGTCCCGAATTTCTGCTTTCTCTTTTTCTGGGACCGCCTCAACTTCGTTGTGTTCGCGTCTCAGTTCAGAGTCGTAGTGTTCGATTTCTGTTTTGCCCGCCAGATAGCCGCCCAAACCCATCGCTATGGATCCAGCCACGATTTCGGCAATTCCCGCTGTGACAATGATACCATTGGAAGCCACCGCCCCGCTCAGCCCAGCCGCCAGGGCAAAGGGAACGGTCAGGCCGTCGGAAAGGCCGATGACGGCGTCGGTAATGAAGTCGGAATTGCGGAGGTGTTGTTCCTGATGCATGCTCAATGGTTGTCGATAAGGGGGGGTAGTCAATAATGCTCATGCCGAGTAAGGCCCTGTCGTGGCTCTAACTATTTCCATACTAAAACCAGCATTCCGGCAAAGATGAGAGCGGCTCCGAGCAGGACTTTACTAGTGACTGGCTCGCGCAGTATAAGAAACGAAAGGACGAGCGTAACGAGGATACTGGCTTTGTCGATCGAGGCCACATAGGATACCGGGCCTTCCTTCATGGCGCGGTAGTAGAAAACCCACGACACCGTAGTGCAAAGCCCCGAAAAAGCCAGTATCCATAAGTCGCGCGGGGCGGCTTTTCGGATTTCACTGAAGGCGTTTTTGAATAAAAAAGCATTTACCGTTACGAAGGCGAAAACAACCGCCGTGCGCACGACCAGCGCCGAGTCGCTGCTCATGTCCTTCATGCCAAACTTGGCGACCACCGACGTCAGGCCTGCGAAGACCATCGAAATCAGGGCATAGAGAATCCACTTTTCCATCCTAGGAATATTTAAAAGGAATTGGTTTCCGCCACTTTGTCCTGCTTGCTTGAATAAAGCAGTACGCCGACCAGCAGGGCAGAGGAAATAAGAGCGGCAATGCCCCGGCTGAAATTCAAGCCACCGCTGGCGAGGGGCTTGGTCAGCAAATCGCCGAAAGTCGCGCCGAAAGGCCTCGTAAAGATAAAGGCAATCCAGAATAGTACGATACGGTCGATGCTGGTGGCGTAGTGCAGCAGCAGCACGATCAGGATGATGCCCGCCGTGATGGCCGCGCCCGTCAGGTAGCTCAGCCCGATGGTGTCGCTCAGGTAATCGCCGAAGGCCGTACCCAGGCTGTTGGAGAACAGGATGGCGATCCAGTAAAAAATCTCGACGCGGCGCTCGGTGACGGGATACACCTCGATTCCCTTCTCTTTCCGGTGCCAAATGAACAGCACCAGCAGCAGCCCTGCGAACAGCAGCAGGGATCCCGCCACGTAGCCAAGACCCAGCGTTCGGTCCATGAGGTCCGAGATTTCGGTGCCGACGGTGGTGGTGCCCACGATGGCCAGCCAGTAGTAGAGGGCGTGGAAGCGGTCGGCGCGCAGTTGGATTGCCAGTACGATGACCAGAAAAGCCACCGTGATGCCCAGGCTCGCGACGTAGCCCAGATTCAGCGTCATCGAGAAGAAATCACCCAGAATTTCACCCAGCGTGGTGGCCAGCACTTTCATGACCCAGAAATAGACCGTGATTCGGGCGACTTTGTTCAAATTTTCATTCGCAGTTTCCATGGTTCAGAAATATGGTTTTTCCGCAATAGTACGCGTGAACTCTGGAGGAAATCTGTAAGGCGGTGTACATCGGGGGAGCCTTCCGCAATTTTCCCGATTACAGAAAGCTTACAGAATTGGGGCCTAGTTTAGCGGCGCATAAATCTTTCATCCCCCACCCAACCTTTTGCCGCCTGCCTGCAACTAACCAGTAGAAGGACCCCTATGAATTCAGCCGAAGAAGAAAAACTCATCAAGGCTTGCCGGAGCGGAGACGGGTCGGCTTTCGAAGCCCTTTACCGCCGTTTTTCCGCTAAAATGATGGCGGTGTGCTACCGCTATTGCCACGACCGCGACGAAGCGCAGGACTTGCTACAGGAAGGCTTCATTAAGGTGTTCGAACAGATCGGCAAGTTTCGGGGCGAAGGCTCGTTTGAGGGCTGGATACGGCGAATCATGGTGCTGACGGCTCTGGAAAAGTACCGCAAGGATAGGCGCGTGCGAGAGAGCCGATACGGCAGCGTGGCCGACTTACAGGGTGATATGCAGCCGATTTCGTCCGACGACATTTACAGCCAGATGAGTTTTGACGAACTGGTAGGCATGATTCAGGAACTGACGCCCGCCTACCGCATGGTGTTCAACCTCTACGTGTTCGAGGGCATGAAGCACGAGGAAATTGCCGAAAAGCTGGGCGTGTCGGTCGGGACGTCCAAGTCCAACCTTTCGGACGCGCGGCGTATCTTGCAACGGCGAATTGAAAAAGTAATGTACGACCTCAACTGACAGGATTTAAATTAGAAAGAAATTTACGTAAATGGCAGATTTCGACGAAAACGAATTTGACGAGGGCTTCCGCCGCGTCATCGAGGGGCAGGGAGCCGAGCCGCCTCCCTCGGCCTGGGCCAATATCCGCGTGGCGGCCTTGGAACGGCAGTTGATCCGTTACCAGTCTGCTGCGCTATGGCTCAAAGGCATCGCCGGGGTACTGGCCGTGCTGCTGGGCGTCACGGGCTATCTCCTGTACCAGGCCAAGAGCGAACCCACCGAACCGCTGGCGATGGCCACGCCTGAATCGAAAAGGAACACAGTCTTTATTACCCGCACCGAGCGGGTGTTCGTGGATCGGCCCGTTATTCGCTACGTCGAGCGGCAACGGCCGGAATCCAAATCCCAGAGGCTTAATTCAGACCCCAACCCGCTTAACTCAAACCCTAACCAGAGTACTCAAAACAACTATGATAGGAATGTTACTTTGAACAATCCGCCTGATGGAGCCAATAAAATAATTGGCCTTTCAAATAATAAAAAGGTACTTGATCCAAAACAAAAAACTGCCGACGGCGGGCAGGAATCGACTCGTTCGGAAAACCTGGTAGATCGAAAGCCGGACAGTAACCTTGACGGGAAGACTCCCGCCGAAACTCCCGCCATCGACGGGCCACGGGGCGGAAAGGGTACGGAATTGGCCACTACCAGTGCAGAAGCGGAGCAGAAGGCCGCCCCAATTAACCTGAATCTGCTGACGGCCCAACCACTACTGACGAGCCGGACATTATCAATGCCGCGTCTACGGTATCGGCTTCCCGCCAGCCTACTACCCAAAGCACCGAAAATCAGGATACCGCTGTCGGAAAAACTCTCTCTGTCGGCTTATGTCTCACCCGATTGGAGCAAGGTGGACGTCCGCCGCGACGAAGCCGATGCGTTTAAATACGGTGACGAGGAATTGCAGGCGGGCATCGTGGCCGGGATACGGGCGGGCCTGTCACTTTCGAAAAAATGGTCTTTACTGGCGGGTGTCGAATTTGGCCAGAATACATTTGACGATGGCAACAAAAGGCTGATCCTGAATGCCGAAACTATCGACGGGCAAACTGCCTATTTTTACCGTACTGCATTGGGAACGGTGGGTATCCCTTCGGATTTGCTTTCCACCCCAGTCCAACCGGGTGATGTGGTTGGCCTTGAAGTTCACGAACCGATCCAGCGCTGGGTGCTGAATCTGCCGCTCTCGTTGCGTTACGATATCTGGCAAAAACAGTTTTTACTGCTGGAAAAATTACCTTTAAAATTCACTGTGTATGGTTTGCTGGGCGGCTACGCGCAACTTCCCCTGCGTCAAGAAGGAGTGGTTGAAATCTACGAAGACAATGGCCGGGAATTTACCGGAGAGGTAAAGAATTTCCGTAACCTGCGTCCTTCTTACGGCATTAACCTTGGTGCGGGGGCCGAGCTGGGTTTTGCCAGGCACATTAGCGTATTCGTCGAACCTAATTACAGTCAGGGGTTATCAAGCGTGGTGAAAGATATGCCGCTGCGAACTTCGATCAATGGCTTTGGCGTCAAGTTCGGGGCGCGGTGGGAATTTGGGAAGAAGTAGGCGGCGAATTTGCATCAAAAACGGCGGTTTGATTTGAAGAATTCGCCGCCAATCATTTTTTCAGGGAGATCAGGGGCCGGACGAAACTGCCTTGTGTGCCCCGCCTTCCCCTATGACCCCCGAAGAATACCAAAGCTACGATGCCACGGCCTTGACCCGATTAGTTGCTAATGGCGATATCAGCCCCGGCGAACCACTCGAAATTGCCATCTCCCTTACTGAAAAATACAATCCCAAGCTGAATGCCGTGGTGCAGTCACACTATTATACAGGCAGGGAGGCGGCCCTTCATCTTCCCGAAGGAGGCGCATTGCGCGGTGTTCCCTTCCTGGTTAAAGATCTGAGCCTGGAATGGGCCGGTACCCGGCTGACGGAGGGCTCCAGGGGGTTGGCTGCGCATATCTCCGAGCGTGACAGCCATTACATCGAACGCTGTAAAAAAGCCGGGCTGGTTCTTTTTGGCAAAACCAACACCTCGGAGTTCGGGCTGACGCCCTATACCGAATCGGAGTTGTACGGCCCCGCACGCAATCCCTGGAACCTGGCCCATTCCCCCGGCGGATCGAGCGGCGGGGGCGCTGCCGCCGTGGCGGCCGGAATCGTCCCCGCCGCGTCGGCATCCGACGGCGGCGGCTCCATCCGTATTCCGGCCTCCTGCTGTGGACTGTTCGGGATGAAGCCTTCGCGCGGCCGGATTTCGTTGGGACCCGCCTTCGGGCAGTCGTGGGGCGATGCCGTGGTGGAGGGTGCGCTCACGCGCTCGGTTCGTGACAGCGCCGCGCTGCTCGACATCCTGCAAGGCTACGAACCCGGCGATCCCTACCGCATCCAAAGCCACGAGCTGCCTTACACCGAGGAGGTCACGCGCCCTCCCGGCAGGTTGCGGATTGCCTTTTGTACCAGACACACTTACCCGGCCCAAACCGTGGACGCGGAATGCGTCAGAGCGGTGGAAGACACGGCACGGCTGTTGGAGTCGCTGGGCCATGACGTAGCGGAGGTGCCGCTCCCCTACGGCCCGGAAGTTTTCAAGGAATCGTATTTCCCCATGATCGTGAGCGAAACCGCCGCCACGCTCCGCCTGATGGAGGAAGCGCTGGGCCGTGCGGTGAAGCCCGACGACGTGGAACCCAACACCTGGCTGCTGGCCCGCCTGGGTGAGACGGTCACCGGGGCCGAGTACGCCCACGCGCTGTTGCTGTGGAATCGGCTATCGAGGGATATGGCCGCCTTCCACCAGCGGCACGATGTGTTTCTTACCCCGGTGATGGCCTGGCCGCCCGTCAAAATTGGCGAATTGCAAAACTCCCGCCTGGAAGACTTTGCGCTGAAACTACTCCAAATCACCGGAGGCTACGGCTTTCTCAAGAACAGCAGTCTGGCCGACGAACTGATCGAAAGGTCGGCAAGCTACATCCCTTACACGCCCATCGCCAACCTGACCGGACAGCCCGCCATGTCGGTGCCGCTGCACTGGACCGAAACGGGCCTTCCCGTGGGGGTGATGTTTACGGGCAGGCTGAACGAGGAGGGCCTGCTGTTTCGGCTGGCTGCCCAGCTAGAAACCGCCCGCCCGTGGTTTTCGAAGCGCCCGTCAGTACGCTAATCGGCTTCTGCCTAGCCCGCTTTACGGGCATCTGACCTTTTTTGTTCCTTTGGCCCAACCTTTCTTTTTTTATTCCCAACTAACCTGGAGCACTCGCTGCTTTTGTATGATCGCCAACCACTCCCCTCCGTTCCATGAAAACGCTCCTCCTGTTTGGGGTCGCTACGCTCATTTTGATGCTCGTGGTGTCCCAATATTTTTTCTGTCCCCGCTTTGAATTTGAAGCCCGATCTCCCTTCGCTGGCCCGGTGCTGTACAATCCCTACCAATCCATCGACAGCACCAACTGGGTCAAGTGCAATTTTCACGCCCACGCCAAAGCCTGGCGGGGCGTGCCCAACGGAAAGGGGAACGCCTCCGACATCCACCGCGCTTACGGTTCGTTGAATTACGGCATTCATTGTGTTTCGAATTACCAGCAGATCGACACCACCAATTCAGCCGATGCGGGGTTCATTCCCGCCTACGAGCATGGGTACAATCCTGCCAAAACCCATCAACTCGTTTTGGGGGGAAATCGGGTACTTTGGCTGGATTACCTGTTCCCGCAAACGACCGAGAACAAGCAGAATGTCCTCAACCGATTACAGGATTCCCAGCCTGTCATCATTCTCAATCATCCCAAAATCAGAGACGGATACACGGAGGGGGATTTGCAGAGACTGACGGGTTATGATTGCATGTAAGTGCTGAACCCCGCCGCCATTTCGACCTATGAGTGGGATGTTGCCCTGTCGTCCGGAAAGAAGGTGTCCGTTGTGGGCAACGACGATACCCACAACGTGCTGAATAAGAATACACTCGGCCGAATGTGTACATTCGTGAATGTGGCGCAAAATGACAGAAAGGAAGTCCTCGAATCCCTAAAATCGGGACAGGGGTACGGGGTGGTGGTCGGAGAAAGCCAGGACATGGATTCCATCCCCTTTCTGAACAGACTGACCGTCGATGGACGGACGATGACCGTGTTCATGAGCCAACCCGCCGACGAAGTTGAAATAAAAGGGCAGAACGGCAAATTGCTGGCTATATTCATGAATACCGAAAAAGTAAGCTATCGACTGAATAAGTCCGATCATTACGCCCGGGCCACCTTCAAATACAAAAAGGGCACGATCATTTACCTCAATCCGGTGTTTTTCACGCCAGCAACGGGATACCGGGAGCCTGTGGTTTTTGAGAATAAAAGCGAAACAATCCTTTTTAGCTTTTTGGGTGTCGGCATATACATCATTTGGTTCTCATGGGTTCTTCGATTTTTAACGATGCGCCTGACACCTTTCGTTGAGCGGACGTTGGCGGGTGTCCATTAAACTTCACTTCCTCTCCAAACTCTATGCGACCCACCGACTCTTTCAGAGACTACCTGACCCATATTATCGTCTTCTGCACGATCGTGCGTATCCTGGTCGCGAGCATGGTGGAGCTGGGTGTCGATGAGGCGTACTACTTCACCTACGCCGTGCAGCCTGACTGGAATCACTTCGATCATCCGCCGCTGGTCGGGATTTTCATGCGCCTTTTCACGCTGAACCTGCATTGGGTCAACGATGTTTCGGTGCGCCTTCCGGCCATAGTCGGTGCGGCCGCGAACACCTGGCTGATCGCCCTTTGCGGGAAAATGATTCGGGGCGACAGGGCCGGGTTAATCGCGGCCATCCTGTACAACACATCGCTCTACACTGGTATCATCGCGGGGCTTTTCATCTTGCCGGATTCGGTGCAGGTCGTATTTTGGC
Organism: Rhabdobacter roseus; assembly: GCF_014202275.1. GTDB lineage: Bacteria > Bacteroidota > Bacteroidia > Cytophagales > Spirosomataceae > Rhabdobacter > Rhabdobacter roseus. The sequence goes on from NZ_JACHGF010000013.1 coordinate 25,761, forward strand.
TGGTGGCCTTGTACACGATGCTCAAACTTCTGAAAAACCCCGAACCGGCCTTTCAGGGCAGACAGTTTTTGTGGCTCGGTTTGTTTATCGGGCTGGCCGTCATGAGCAAAGTGCATGGTGTTTTTCTCTGGTTGGGCTTTGGGGGGTACATCATTTTTCACCAAAGAAATTTACTCAAAAACCCCTTTCTGTACCTTTCCGGGATTCTGACGCTCCTCATCGTTTCGCCCATCGTGCTGTGGAACTTCGACAACCAGTTCATTAGCTGGCAGTTTCATAGCGCCAGGGTGGAAGCCAATAATGGAATCGACCTGCGCTCTTTCCTGCTGACTAAGCTTGGACAAATTGCGTATAACAACCCGGTGAACGTACTGATTGTGGCGTTGGGGTTAATTACACTTTTTAAATGGAGCAATTTTAGTATTTCTTCGACGGCCAAAGTGCTGCTGTGGTGCAGCCTGCCGATTATCTTAGCGACTTCGCTCGTTTCCCTCCTGCGGCCCACGCTGCCCCATTGGAGCGGGCCGGGTTTTGTGGGGCTGACGTTGATTTCGACCGCCTACCTCGACTTCAAGATGCCTTCCGAAGTTGATTTTAAGTTCCCTTCCGGTCTGCTGCGTGCGGCGGGGGTACTCATGGCGATCGTCGTGTTGACGGGGCCGCTGCTCATCAATTATTATCCGGGGACTCTGGGCAAGCAGTCCGGGCTGGAAACGGGATCGGGTGATTTCACCCTGGATATGTACGGCTGGAAGGCGCTGCTGCCCGTATTCGAGAAAATACGAGCGGACGATATCCGATTGGGGCGAATGTCGCCGGATGCGCCCCTGCTGACGCACAAATGGTTTCCTGGTGGACACTTGTACTACTACCTGGCCTATCCATTGCATATGCGGTTGGTGGGCGTCGGGGATGTGTACGACTTGCATAAATTCTCCTGGCTGAACGCGCTGAACGGCACTGGGGCCCAGGGAACGGACGCCTATTTTATCGTGCCCTCCAATTATTTCACCGATCCCAGGGGATTGTACGCCCCGGATTTTCAAAAAATCGAAGGTTCCCGCCGGATCGTCCAAAAAAGGAGCGGACGGGTAGCCCGGTACTGGTATGTCTATCGCCTAAAAAATGCCCGGAACCAACTTGGTGGTATTTGAATAAATATTCACAAAATATTTTCTGGTAGTCAAAGTGTTTATATTCAATTATTTACAAAAATATAGAAAACTTTTTCTGTTCTTTTAGCCAACTTACCCAACCTTTTACCCGTCACTTCCAACTTATCAATAGAACCCACTTACAGTTCCGGCATTTGCAAAAACGACTACGTATTTCAGCTTGAGATATCCTTCGCCAAACGAAGTGTAAAAACCCGAACAGTCGTAACCAAAACACCATGCACTTTTTAATTTTTTGACCAAAATGAAAAACAACACCCTACTGGCGGCTCTGGCCGCCGGGCTACTCCTTACGTCCGTTTCGTTCGGGCAGACGCCCGCCCCTTCCAAGCCTAAAAAAGCCGCCGCCGGCACCGGGCTCGGCATGATGACCATTCTTCCGGCCTTCGAAGGCAATCTTGGCAAACTGCATCAAATCGGCCTGTCCGTCGGCGGGGAAATCCAGTACGGGATGCTGGCCGGGCAGTTCACACCCATGGCGGGCGTGTCGGGCATGGTGCATTTCAACCAGAAGTTCGCCATCGGGGCGGCGGGGTATTCCACGCTGGCCGAAAATTTCGCCCCAACCAGCCTGAACGCCGGTAAAGCGCTGGCTTTGAGCAATGTGTACGGCGGTTTGAAAATGGAGTTCACGCCCAGGCCCGATGCGAAGGTGCACGTGTCGTTCCCGCTGCTGATCGGAATGGGCTTCGCACAGGTGGACTCTGTCAACAGCCTCGGCGAACGCGGCCAAGACCACTATACGGATCCAATAACCGGACTGGAAAACGACCGGGAGGGCCGCGATCACCACGAAGGCGGCAACTCGGACTACTTCGTGATGCAGCAGGGCGTGAACCTCGAAATGAACCTGATCCGCTACGTCAAGCTCACGCTTGGAGTCAGCTATCGTATAGTTCCTACCGTTAGTCAGGAAAAGAACGCCGCCGCTACGACCACCTACCCTGCCCTCACCGCCGGCCAGCTTGGTGGCGTCAATCTCAGCGCCGGGTTGCGCATCGGGCTATTTGACTACCAACTGGGCCGCCGCCGGTAAGCTAAAACTACTGAATGAGAAAACTATCGAGATAGGAATTCTACCCGTACTTTTCTTCACAGTACTTGAACGAAACTAACTTCCCCGATGAGGATAGGGGGCAAACCCGTCAATTCAAAAAACTATGAAAAAGTCACTTTTGGCGCTCCTGTGCGGAGCATTCCTGCTTACCTCCTGCGCGAAGCAGGACAAACCGGTCACGCCCGCCACAGCGGCGGTTCTCTCCATCAGTAACGTACCTTCGCTGGTCCTGGCCTCAATGGCCCGCAACTACCCGGCCGTGACCGACGTCACCTGGCGGCAAACGGCCCCGACGGCCTACATGGCAACCTTCCGGCAGAATGGGGCCGCCCGCACGGCCACTTTTCAGAAAACCGGTACCCTGACCAAGGCTGGCGAAGTCATCGACCCCGCCGTGCTGCCCCAGGCCGTCACCGATTATCTGACGACCAACTACCCCGGCTACGTGATCGTGCAGGCCGACGTCAGGAAAGACGCCACCGGAGCCGTGAAGGGCTACGAAACGCTCATTACGTTGAACGATGTGCAATATGAGCTGGAATTCAATGCGGTGGGTACCTTCACCAAGCTCGAAACGCCCAACGGCCACGAACAGGGCAACGGCATCGCGGCCTCGGCCCTGCCCAAGGTCATTACCGACTACCTGACAGCCAACTATCCTGGCTATACTTTCCGCGAGGCTGAAACCCGCCTCATCAACGGTACGCTGACCAACTACCAGGTGGAAATCCTGCAAAATGGGACGCTGTTCGAGCTTAACTTCGACGCGGCGGGCGTCTATCTGGGCCAGAATACCGACGGGGAAGGACACGGCGGCAAGGAGGGCAACCACGATGGCGAACAGGGCAATCATGACGGTGAGCACGACAACGGCCAGCAGAGCGCCGACTCGCTCATCACTCAGACTGCCCTGCCCGCAGCGGTGAGCACGTACCTGAGGGCGACGTATCCCGGCTACACGTTTGTGAGTGCCGCCATTGAGAAAGACAAGGCGGGATCACTCAAGTACTACGAGGTGAAGTTCACCCTGGCCGGTAAGGCCTACGAGGCCGAGTTCGACGCGGCGGGCAAGTTCATCAAGCTGGAGAACTGATATGAAAGCCAGCCTAACGCTCGTGCGGGATCACCTCAGCCGCCGCTTCGGCATTCCGCCGCCGCTGGTGCGGCTTTCCAGCCACCTGGATAACGACTTGGGGCTGGAAATCTGGGAGAAGATCGACCTGATCGTTTTTCTGGAAGCTGCCTACGGCGTGACGTTCCCGAGCGACGCCACGAGCCGTTACGAGACGGTGTTCGAGCTACTGGCCTTTGCGCTGCTCAGCCCCTTCGTAGCCCGTTCAAAAAAGTTTTTCGTGAAATAAATCCGATTGGTTGAGTTGCGCTTAATTTTTAAAAAAGGCGGCGGGTACTGTCTGCCGCGTTTTTTAAAAATTAAAAAGCATGAGTAGACTCTCCCCAACATGTTTTTAAAGCTAATTTCTTATCCCGATGAAAAAGAATGCAACACTCGCCTGGGGAGGGGTTGTTCTGACCGTGCTTTCGCTGGTCAACTGTAAGAAAACCGCGCTGGACACCGTCGCTCCGGTAGCCGCAACACCCGCCGTCGCCACCACTACCGCCGACATCCGCGATTCGCTTTACCTCTACATGGAAGAGGTGTACCTGTGGTATGACAAGCTGCCCACGGCTTTCAACACCCGCGCCTACACTGACCCCCAGACCGAAATGGATACCCTCGTGTGGGTGCAGCCGCTCGACCGCTGGTCGTTCGTACAAAAAGCCGCCACCTTCAACAGTTACTTCGCCGACGGGCAGACGGGCGACTTCGGTTTCTGGATCAAGTACGACGCCAACAACGACCTTCGCGTCCGCTACGTGTACACCCAGTCCCCTGCGGGACTGGCCGGGGTGCAGCGCGGCTGGATCCTGACGGCGCTCAACGGCCAGAATGTCCAGAGCATGACCGATGCCACTATCGTGGATGCCTTTTACTCGGCCAGCAGCACTACGTTTGGTTTCCGAAAACCCGACGGCACCACGGTGACCAAAGCCCTGGCCATAGCGGATTACAGCCTCAACACGGTGCTGTACACCAACACCTACGACCTTCCGGGCCACAAAGTGGGTTATCTGGTCTTCAACAGTTTCACCGGAACGCCCTCCCAAAATGAACTCGCGGCGGCATTCACCAATTTCGAGACGGCCGGAATCGACGAGCTCGTGGTGGATCTGCGCTACAACGGCGGCGGCGACGTGGGCACTCAGGAGTTCCTGGCCAACCGCATCGCGCCCAGCAAGGTGGGCAGCGCGGCCCCGATGTACAGCGTCTTTCACAACGCCAAACTGGCTTCCTGGAACAAGACTGTCAACTTCACCAAGGCGGGGAATCTGAACCTGTCGCGGGTGTTTTTCATCACCACTTCCGGCTCGGCTTCGGCCAGTGAGTTGCTCATCAACAACCTCAAGCCCTACATGGACGTCAAGCTGATCGGGCAAGTCACGCACGGCAAGCCCGTGGGTATGTACGGTTTCAACGTCATGGACTACGTGCTGGCGCCCATCGCCTTCCGAACCGTCAACGCCCAAAACGTCGGCGACTACTACAATGGCATGCCCGTGGATGCCGCCGTGGCCGACGGCCTCGACCGCAACTGGGGCGACCCCCAGGAGTCGTGCCTGGCCGCTGCCTTGAAGTACATTCAGGCGGGCTGCTTCGCGGGCGTCGCCAGTCGCGATCTCAACGCCCGGCTATCGGCGGTGCAGGAAGCCCACAACCGCATCCTCGACCAGCAAATTGTAAAAGAACTCATTCTGAAAGCACCCAAACCCCTCTGATCGTGCGCCGATATTCGATAACACTTCTGACTTTCATGTGCTTCGCCCTGTCCGTTTCCGCCCAAAACGTCACGGTGAGTGGCTACATCCGAGATGCCGCCTCGGGCGAGTCGCTGATCGGGGCCACGGTGTACAATACCAACCACAAGTCCGGGACGGTATCCAACAATTACGGCTTTTACTCCCTGACCCTGCCCGCCGCCGATACGCTGGGACTGGTCTTCTCGATGCTGGGCTACGAACCCAAGGTCAAGAAAGTGGCCACCGCCGGCAACCTAAGCCTTACCGTGAACCTCAGCGAGTCGGCCCGCCAGCTCGCTGAGGTAACGGTAAGCACCACCCGCAACGACGACAACGTTTCGGCCCCGCAAATGGGGGTAATCGACGTGCCGATCAAGCAGATCAAAACCCTCCCGGCCGTGCTGGGTGAACGCGATGTGCTGAAAATCATCCAGTTATTGCCGGGGGTGCAGTCGGGGCAGGAAGGAACCACAGGCTTCTTCGTGCGGGGGGGCAACACCGACCAGAACCTGGTGCAGTTGGACGAGGCCACGGTCTATAACCCCAACCATCTTTTCGGACTGTTCAGCACCTTCAATACCAACGCCCTCAAAAACGTCACGCTCATCAAGGGCGGCTTTCCCGCCCAGTACGGCGGGCGGCTCAGTTCCATCCTCGACATCACGATGAAGGACGGCAACAACCGCAAGACCGCCGTGACGGGCGGCATCGGGCTGCTGACGTCTAACATCACGGTGGAAGGGGCGATTAAAAAGGAAAAATCGTCGTACATCGTCTCGGCACGGCGAAGCTACGCCGACCTGATCGCCAAACCCTTTCTGGGAAGTACCAGCTACTATTTTTACGACTTGAACGCCAAGTTCAACTTCTGGCTGGGCCAGCGCGACCGCCTTTTCCTGAGCGGTTTCACGGGTAAGGACAAGGCCGCCTACACCGGGGCCAACAGCCTGAACTACGGCATCGACTTCGGCAACAGCACCGCCACCGTCCGCTGGAACCACCAGTTTTCGAGCAAGCTGTTTGCCAATACTTCGCTGATTTACAACAGCTACCACCTGAGCTTGTCCACAATTCAGAACAAGTACTTCGCCCAGATTTATTCCGGCATCCAGGACCTGAACGCCAAGGTGGACGTGGAGTACTACGCGGGCAGCCGACACAAGCTGAGCGGCGGAGCCAACTACACGGACAACACCTTTTTCCCCGCCACCTCGTCGGCCAAAATCCCCAAGTCGGGCGTGGTGAAGTCCGTCAAACCCGACAGCATCGTGCGGCAGTACTCCAACATCCTGGCGTTTTACGCCAGCGACGAAATCAAGGTTTCCGACCGCCTGAGCCTGAACGCCGGGCTACGCATTCCCATTTTCACCCGCTTGGGCAAGCGCTACACGTTCCTGGAACCTCGGCTGAACGTCAAGTACGGCCTCGACGCCACGACCTCGCTCAAAGCCGCCTACACCGAAATGAACCAGTTCATCCACCTGGTTCCCAGCAGCACGGCTTCGTTGCCTACCGACATTTGGATCAGCAGCAGCCCCAAAGTCAGGCCCCAGAATAGCCGGCAGGTGGCCCTGGGTGTTTTTAAGAATTTCAAGGAAAACGCTTACGAAACCAGCGTGGAAGTATATTACAAGACGATGCACAACCAGGTACTTTTCCGGGAAGGCACCCAGCCGCTGCTGACCAATGACATCGAGACGACGCTGGTTTTCGGCAAGGGAAACAGCTACGGCGTCGAGTTTTTTGTCAGGAAAAACGAGGGAAAGCTCACGGGCTGGGTTTCCTACACCTTGTCCAAAACCACCCAGCAATTCGACTCGCTGAACTTCGGCAATCCGTTCCCCTTCCGCTACGACAAACGGCATAACCTCAGCGTGGCGGGCAGTTATGAACTCAACCCAAAGTGGACGTTCTCGGCGACCTTCGTCTTCACCAGCGGCGGGGCGTTCACGCTGCCCGTGGGCCGGATTCCGGTCTTCCAGGACGGCTCGCTTTACGACGGCATATACTCGGACTACACCGCCCGCAACAACTACCGCCTGCGGCCCTACAATCGGCTGGACGTGAGCGCGATCCTGCACCAGCCGCAACGCCATTTATTCCAAAAACGCTACGACGCCGAGTGGATTTTCGGGATTTACAACGTGTACAGCCGCCGCAATCCTTACTTCGTCTATCTGGCCACCGACCCGATTACCAAGCAGCCCGCCGCCAAACAGGTTTCGCTGCTGCCCATCATCCCCAGCGTGAGCTACAACTTCAAATTCTGATTCGTCATGGTTCGTTTTCCCAAACAATTTCTCCGCACCAACTGGCCGACTTTCGTGATCTGGCTGGCCGTGACCGGGCTGCTGGCCTGTGAAAAGAACATCAGCGTACCGCCCCAGCCTTACGTCAGCACGGTTTCCATCCAGAGTCTGCTGAGTCCGGGCGAGCGGCCCGTGCTGTACTTCGACCGCACGGTGCCCTACTTCGACGCCAAACAGAGCAATGTCCACCTTTTCATCCGGGATGCACAGGTGACTATTACGGCGGGCGATGTAGTGGATAGGTTAATACCCGACTCGTCCTACAACGGCTTCCGGTGCAGCTACGAGTATTTTTATCGGGGAAAACTGCCCGTGAAAAGCAACGCCGATTACCGCCTCAACATCCAATGGCAGGGACAGAATTACACCGCCACAGCCAGCACCGACTTGCCCGTCACGCCCATCGACAGCGTCAGCTACGTGTCCAGTTTTAAGGATTTGTACGGCGATCACGAGGGCATCGTCATCAACTTCAAAGACCAAAACCGCCCCGCCACCTACTACCGCTACACGATGGCGCGAAGCATCGACAGCACCGTTCACGATGCCACCGGGCTAAAAAGCCCCTGCCTGACCGACCAGAAAGTGCGGGTGCTGGAAATCGGACGGACGGTTTACCCCAGCCGGGGCAACGCCGAACTGACCATCGTGGCCGAACCCACCTATCTGCACAAAAAGGGCGACGTGGGCTACATCCGGCTGCAAACGATGGATCGCCACACCTACGATTTCTACGACCAGCTCGACCGCCAGAAACTCGCCCAGTTCAACCCGTTTGTGGAGCCGGTTTTTCTGAAACCCACCCAGTTCAGCAATGCCATCGGCGTGTTCGGGGCCATCGCGGTTTCGGATTCGGTGCGGTTCATGTATCCCGAGTGAGGAAAACCATTCCAAATCCGTGGGCGAAAGTATTAATTTTCGATTAAAAAACCCTACTGACCCAACCTTTCCGGCACTACTTCCAACTTGTCAGTAGTGGCCACTTATTTTTTTCCCAGTTGCAAAAGTTTTTGTCGATGGACAGGCTTAGCAGGCTTCGCCAAACGGCGAAGCAACATCTGAATTCATCCGGTTAATACCTGTCTTTTCCTCATTTCTCAAAAAACCGACTTCGGTTTTTACACAATTCTTTTGCCCAACCAAATCAAAATAATGCACAACCTCCAAGACTACTTCGCCCATCAGCCCGACTCGCACCGCATCGCCGTGCTGACTATTTCCATCTTTGTTTTCTGGAATATCGAGAACGCTCTGGCGCTCGATATGAACTACAAGAAATGGCGACACGCGCTCACCAACAGTTATTTTATGCTTGTGGATGCGCCGGTGCAGTTCGTGCTGGGCGTTGCGCTGGCTTTCGCCACGGGTTGGGTCGCCATGCACCAATTTGGCCTGATTTACTGGCTGCCACTGCCAAATGTATTTACTCAATTCGTCGTCAGCTTCGTGTTGCTAGACTTGCTGGAATACGTCTATCACCGCTTCATGCACATTTTCACGCCGCTCTGGATGGTGCACCTTGTCCACCACAGCGACCGCAACCTGGACAGCTCTACGGTATTGCGGGAACATCCGCTCGAAACGGGCGTTCGCCTTACGCTGCTGGTGCTGTGGGTGTTCGTCACCGGAGCGGGTTTATGGATGGTACTGGCCCGGCAGTTCTTTCAGGTTATTTCCAACGTCTTTACCCACAGTAATTTTCGGCTGAATGACAAACTCGACCGTGTCCTGAGCCTGCTCATCGTGACGCCCAATATGCACCACGTCCATCACCACTACCAGCAGCCCTACACCGATACCAACTACGGCGACGTGCTGAGCGTGTGGGACCGGATATTCGGCACGTTCAGCCGCCTTTCCGCCGACGAGGTAGTTTTCGGCGTGGACACCCACATGGCTTTGGAGGAGAACGCCGACTTCAAGAATCTGCTCGCGATGCCCTTCGGGCCGCACCGGGAATCGGAAGATTTTAGCGAAGAGTGGGTTTGGCAAAATGCCTAATTGCTTTTTAGCAAGACCTCACCTCCCAACAACTCAAATCATGAAAATCTTAGTAAATATTACCCTCCTCGTATTGCTTTACGTCTTCAATGGTCTGACGACGGCTTCGGCCCAGACGACGCCCCCGCCCTTCGTGCTGAAAGGCAAGGTGCTGGACAAAGTCTCGGGCGAGGGCGTACCGTTCGCCAGCGTCTATCTGAAAATGGGCCAAAACGGCATGACCACCGACGAAAACGGTGCTTTCACGCTCACAGTGAAGGCTTTTCCCGATACGCTGCTGGTGTCGGAAGTGGGCTACGAGCAGCAGAAGCTGGTCATTGACGCCAAAACGTTGCCGACGCTGACCGTGAATCTACTAGCCGTCGCGAATCAGTTGCAGGAAGTGGTGGTGATGTCGTACCGCGACCCCGGCAAGACGCTGATGAAAATGGTGATCGCCCACAAGAAGGACAACGACCCCGCCCGGCTGCTTAACTTCGTCCGCAACGACTACATGCGCACCGAACTGGACATCGAGAATTTTACGACCGAGGAACGGCGCTCGCTGCTGGGCAATATCATGAGTGTTTATCAGAAGTTCAACGCCGACACGGCCAACACGGCTTCGCTGCCCGTGTATTTCAAGGAAGAATATTACAAGGAGTACCACGCCAAGGCTAACCAAACCGACGCCAAGTACCTGATCGCCCAGAAAAATCTGGGGTTGCAGACCGACGCCCTCGGGGCCAAGTTCGACAAGTTCAACATCCGTCCCAACGCCTATGATGGCGTAATTCCGATCTTGAAGACCTCGTTTCTCGGCCCGGTCTCGGATTTGGGCCTGGCGTTTTACGACTATGCCAAGCCTGATACGCTGGTGGAGAACGGCGTGTTCACTTACCTGCTGCATTTCAGCCCCAAACACAAAAATGAGAACACCTTCGAGGGGACGCTGTGGATTGAATCGGATTCCTACGCCGTGAAGAAGGTGGAAATGGTGACCAGCCCGACGGTCAATCTGAATTTTATCCGGCAGCTTTCGGTGAAGCAGGAATTCGCGCCCATCCGCGATTCCGACAAGGGTACCGTATGGGTGCCCGTCCGGAGCCGGGTGAGTCTCAATTTCGAGAACGGACTGGGACTGCTGGGCCTGCCGGGCCGCATCGATTCCACGGGCCGCACCGTGAAGTTGATGTCCAGCAGCGACTACTCCGACTACAAGAGCAACGTGGACGGCATCGACGCCGACAATTTCATGGGGCCGGAGCGAACCGACAATACGACCGCTTACTTCGAGGATTCGTACCGTTTGTCGGCGCTGACATCCCGCGAGCGGGCCATTTACCAAACCGCCGACTCGCTCAAGCACAACAGCCGCTTCGTCAACACCACGCAATTTGCCACGTTTCTGTTCAGTGGCTACTGGGATTTCGGCAACCGCTGGCGGATGGGACCGTACAGCTCGCTGGTGAGCGCCAACCAAACCGAAGGTGTCCGCTTTCGGACAGGGTTGTGGTCGATGGAGGGCGTGAGCCAGAAGTGGAATTTCTGGGGCTACCTGGCCTATGGCACCCGCGACCGCCGTTTCAAAGAGGGCGTGGGTATCAAATACGTGCCCGACCGTGTCAACTACCGGAAGTACGAGATTTCGTTCAAAAACGACTACGACGCCCTGACCGATTTCAGCGATGCTCTCGATAACGACAACGTGTTTACCCTCGCCTTGCGCAAGCCCATTCCAGTATATCAGAATTTTCTGCGCCAGGTCAGGATTTCCCACGAGCGCGACCTCAGCCACGACTGGTCGTCGCGAATCTTTTATTCCTACGGCTCGATCACGCCCACGTTCCAGTTCAGCTACGTGCCTTCCGACGATTTCATCAGCCCCACCGACCCGGCCTACGCGCTGCTGCACACGCTGCATAACTCGGAAGCCGGCCTGACGCTCCGCTACGCCCACAACGAGCGGTCGGTGATTTTCAACTACGACAAGCTGCGCATCCAAACGCGCTATCCCATCGTGAGGCTGGACGTCAGCACGAGCGTTCCGATCTACCGCAACACCTACTTTGACTACGTGAAAGCGAATCTGAGCGTGTCGCAGGACGTGCCGATGCCGCTGAAAGGCAGCCTGTACTACAACCTCAGCGCGGGCAAGGTTTTCGGCAAAGTGCCACTGTTGTTGCTGCACATTCCACGCGGCAACCCCTACTACATCGCCGACCGCTACGCTTTCTACGGCATGAGTCCCTACGAATTCGCCGCCGACCGCTACGCCAGCCTGCAGACGCGCTACTCGCTGGGCGGGCTGATTCTGGATCGCGTCCCGCTGCTCAACAAGCTGCACTTGCGCGAGCGACTGACGGCCAACCTCTATTGGGGCGACCTGACGAAGGCCAACACCGATTTCAACCAGATCAACGCCGTGCGCACCACGGGCCGCACGCCCTACGCCGAGGCGGGCGTGGGCGTCGAGAACATCTTCAACTTTTTTTCCATCGACTGCATCTGGCGGCTCAACCACTTGCAGGGCGCGGATCAGGCCCGCATCACCCGCTTCGGGATTTACACGGGTGTCAAGATTCAGTTTTAACCACTCCGACCTTAACTCTTTTCAGTAAAAAATCATGAAATCTATCCTCATTCTCTCAATCCTTCTCACAATGAACACGCCCAGAACGTACCCGCTGCCAGGCTTTTTGCCCACGTCGGCTTTTGCCACCCCGATTACCCCTCAGGAAACCGCCAACGCCGACAGGATGCTCGGCAAGTGGATGTCCGAAGGCAGAGACCTCGAAGTGGAGGTATTCAAAGCGAAAGACCGCTATGCGGCCCGAATCGTCTGGTTCGATTGCACGGCTCCCGGCACGCCCAAGATGAGCGAACATTTCGACACCGAAAATCCCGACCCCGCCCTGCGCAGCCGCCCCTGGCTGGGCATGGTCGTGGTGGACGACTTGAAGTATGATGCCCAGAAAAACGAATGGAGCGGCGGCAATATTTACGACCCCAACTCGGGCCACACCTTCCGGTCGGTGGTGCGGTTGACCTCGCCGCAGAAACTGGTCGTACGGGGGTACTGGGGTATTGAGTTTTTCGGGAAGAGTTTGAATTTCAGTCGAGTGGCGCGGTAGAAAAGCCTTCTTTGCCAGGAATCTGTATTATTCATTCCTGATTTTTTTGTATCCTTAAAAATCTGAAACCATGAAAGCATTACTCATACTATCGATCCTGTTTTTCGTAAACCCACAAAGCAAAGTGAACTCCGACCAGGTGCTGGGCCGCTGGATGTCGGAAGGCAAAGACCTGGAAGTGGAGGTGTTTAAAGTCGATGACCGCTACGCCGCCCGCATCGTGTGGTTCGAATGCAACGAGGCTACGCCCCGCAAGCTGGCGGCCCACCGCGACACCGAAAATCCCAATCCCAAACTGCGCGGCCGCTCGTGGTTGGGCAGGGTGGTGGTCGATGACTTGCAGTTCGATAAAGCAGATAATGAATGGAGCGGCGGCAACATCTACGATCCCAACTCGGGCCACACATTCAAGTCGGTGGCCCGGCTTAGTTCGCCCCATGAAATGGTCGTGCGGGGGTATTGGGGATTCGAGGTGTTTGGCAAAAGCGTACATTTCAGTCGAGTGGAAAAGTGAGTCGTGGCGTCTTTGTTCACTGATTAGGGTTACTACCCGACAAAAATTTTTCTGTGATCCTGACATACAAAGAGGGAGTCAAGTGCTGCAGGTGCTTGACTCCCTCTTTGTAAAAAGACCAGGCCTGGCTTAGTCCATCTTGACGGCCTTGCCGCTGGCGTCGAAGATCAGGTCCTTGCCGCCGACTTCAGCCTCGTAATAGGTTTTACCGCCTTTCTTGATGATGGCGGCTTCTTTTACCTTTTTGCCTTTAAGGGCGGCTTGTACGGCAGTGGGCAGTTTCGAGGTGGAGATTTCGGTTTCGACTTCCTGCTCTACACCCTGCGGGTTATACACCACCGACATTTCTTCTGTACCCTGCTCGAAGTTTACTTCAAAATCGCCGTTTTTTTCTTTCTCCCACTCCACATCACTGGCGTTGGGGTAAGCTTTCGTGAAGGCCGTCTTGACAGTGGCGGGTACTTTGTCGGCTTTCACTTTCTGGGCGTTGGCGCTGAACATAGAGGTTGCGGCTAAGAGGGCCACTAGAATCATGCGTTTCATAGTTTGGATTGTTTTAAAGTGAATTAATGATACAAGAATACGGCTCAATTCTGGTGCAAATCTGGAAAGGGGCGTAGACTTAGACATTTCAAAAAAATGGTTCTCCCATTGGCAAATACAGAAATTCTACAGGTTTGGTGATTTGGTTTGCCCAGACTTGACTGTCTCCCATTTCAAAATCGCCCATCGCCAATTCATCATAAAATGAAAGCACTTCGCTTCTATTGTCTGCTTACTCTGACGATTTTCTCCACCGCCTCGGCCCAAAACGCCGATATCCGGCTGCTGCGTGATATTAACCTGAATCGCAACACCCAACTCGACGGCTTTTTCAAGGGCGTGACCAATACGACCGTACTCGTTGCTTTCAGCGTCCCGGTGATCGTAATGGGTGTTGGATTAATCAAAAACGATGTTCCCACGCAACGAAAAGCGGTCGTGATCGGTGCCGGGTTGGTGGCATCGTCGGGGATTACCTACGTGATGAAAAGGGCGATCAATCGACCCCGGCCTTTCGTCACCTACCCCGGCATCCAGAAACTGACCGATGGCGGCAGTCCCTCTTTCCCTTCGGGCCACACGTCCCTAGCCTTTGCTACAGCTACGTCACTGAGCCTGGAAAATCCCAAATGGTACGTCATAGTTCCTTCCTACGCTTGGGCCGGGGCGGTCGGCTACTCGCGGCTGCACCTGGGCGTCCACTACCCGAGCGACGTACTGGCGGGGGCGGTCACCGGAGCCGGTTCTTCTTTTGTGACTTATAAAGTGAATCGCTGGTTGCAGGGACGGAAAAAGTGAGGGTTATTTTCGGTTCGGCTCCATATTTCTGGAAACGAGGTCAAACCCGGAAAAAACCTGTTTCGCTCAGGCAACCCTGCAGAAATTTATCTGCCTCATGGATATATCGTATTTTGCGATTTAATAAGTATAACATTAGACGAAGCGGTTGTTGAACATTGGCGCACCGTCGCTCGACGCAATGTCATTGTGTATCGTACCCATTTTTTATTCGACTCGGATTGCCCCATAGGGCAAAAGTCGGTCGTCCCAAGGGACTAGCTATGTAATATCATTAGATGTCCCCTTGAATAAGGACCTTTATGAACTAGGGCAGAAATCAACAGCTCAGACTATGAATCGCAAGACATTGTAGAAAAAAACTTCGTCACGCCGGAGTCAGCATCATACCGATTGGGCGCTCAAAACATTAAGTTGATTAAAATCCCCTAGCGAACATCCCGAGTTATCGGCTGTTTGAACCCCAATTTCTCACAATCTTCGCCAGCCAAGATCGGTTTTATTCCCTATCTTAACAATTATCACCAAACATACGAGAACCCATTAAGAAAATGGTTGTAAAGTGTTATCAAACCGGATTTGTCAAATCTAAAGAGTTCGAATCATCTGTCTTTTTCTTTTTAACAGGAACTAATTAAAAGAATTTCGGGTGTTAATTAAGTAATTGCTTAAATAATATCAAAATCCATGAAAATCAGTGAGTGTACACGGGTAGTGGCGGACGAAAGCCAGTTGAACCAATGCAAAATTGAACTGGCTTTGGTTAATGATGAAATCCGGGAATTGTCCAATATATTGAGTCTGGCAGGGAATGAGGTTCGCTTTAAAATTCTCTTCCTGCTCAGCCGAGAAGGGCAGATGTGCCCCTGTGACCTCAGTGATGTACTGGATATGTCTATGCCGGCGATTTCGCAGCACCTGCGCAAAATGAAGGATAAGGATTTAATCCGTTATAAAAAAGTAGGACAGACCATCTTTTATTCTTTGAACGAAGACTATGCCGATTTGCTGAATCTTCTTTTTATCCGACTCAAAAAAACACAACTAGTTTAGCCCATGGCCGTACAACTCGAATCAACGATTACCTGCCCGGAGTGCCAATACCAGAAAACCGAACAAATGCCGGAGGATGCCTGTCAGTTTTTTTATGAATGCGAGCAGTGCAAAACCGTTTTGCGCCCTCAGTCAGGCGACTGTTGCGTCTATTGCTCCTATGGTACAGTACCTTGCCCGCCCATTCAGCAGGATAAATCCTGCTGTCAATAACCCCCTGTTTTATAAACTGATATGGAAACCAAAAACAATTCAGGTAAGCTTTTTGTAGCCGGCACCCTGACGGCGCTCGGCGCTTCCCTCTGCTGCATCACGCCGGTGCTGGGGGTAATGGCTGGTATAGGAGGGGCGGCGGCGACCTTTTCCTGGCTGGAACCCTTCCGGCCTTATTTGATTATTCTTACGTTGGGTATGCTGGGCTGGGCCTGGTACCGAACACTGAATCCCCAAAAGCAGGCCATGGACTGTGCCTGTGAAGAGGATGTGAAGAAACCTTTCATGCAGAGCAAAACCTTTTTGGGAATCATGACGGTGGTGGTTCTGCTGCTAATGGCTTTTCCCTACTATTCCGGAGCTGTGTTACCTTCCCCATCAACCTCAGTGGCTGTGGCTTCGGATGTTCCGCTCCGGCAGGCCCGGCTGGATATCCGGGGTATGACCTGCTCAGGGTGTGAAAGTAGTGTCACGCATGCCTTGTCTTCCAAAAAAGGGGTGACGAAAGCTACCGCAAGCTACGAAGCGGGCCTGGCCCGGGTAACCTATGATCCCAGTATGGTAAGCCCTGAAGTCCTGAAAAAAGCCATCGAGGAAGAAGTTGGTTATACGGTAACCAATTTTGAACTTTCAGATAATCACTAATCCAACAAACTAATATGAAAACTCTAATTGTAGGACTCGTAGTTGCCTTCGTCAGCCTAACGTCTTCGCTGGCCCAAAGCACAGCAAACCAAAAAATCGAAACACAAAAGCCGGAAACCTCCCAATGGGTAACCTTGAAGGTGACGGGTATGACCTGTGCGGGCTGCGCCAGTCATATTCACAAAGCCCTTTCAGAAAAAGCGGGGGTATTGGATCAGGAAGTAAAATATCCGGGTGATTTGGTCCGGGTGAAATTCGATCCTGACAAAATTAAAGGGCCGGAAGTTCAGCGGACCATCGAGAGGCTGGGATACAAAGTCAGTGCGGTGGAAACTCAGTCTAAATAAGCTTGCCTTACAGACAGACCAGGACGAAGCGACCATTGAAAACCAACGGGTCTTCAATGCCACGGGTAGGGTACCTGAAATTGACCTACTGGATATGGAAAAGGGACAGGCAGCCTCTTGTAAAAAAGGGGTACAGGTAAACGAGGATCTTCAAAGCGTTACCCCCCAAATATACATGCAGCCGGATGCCTATGCCTATAAAGTTATAATCAGCAGGGAGTAAGGTACTATCCTGGGGCTCACCTGGTGGGACCCGCGGCGGGCGAAACCATCAACCTGTTTGCGATGGCTATAAAAGGAAAACTTACGGTGAAGGATCTGAAAAGCATGATGTACAGCCACCCTTTCTGGGCGTCTGATCTGAGTAATATGGTTTAAGGGTTGACTGTGCCGGCCTATCCCCGCATAATTTTACTTTTAATAACCGTCAGGTAGGGGAGTGGGTTGCATGGCTCGGGGCATACCCTGCTGTACAAATTCCGAAACGGCTTTATGGGCATGCTGTTGAATCAGCTTAACTACCCGCGGATCGTCGGAGGTTTCCACAACCACGATGCCGTTCTCAATGTCTTGATACTCAATCTTTATTTTATCAGCCTGATCGAATAGTTCGCGAAAGAGGGGGTCCATTTGCCGGATAGGCTTCTTCTCTTCCATTCTCTCTTTCATCTGCCGCACATGCTGTTGGATAACGGAGGCCAGTTGAGGGTCATCAGAAGTCGTCCAGGTTTTTACCCCATTGGGCAGATTTTCCACCCGGCGGGATATATTACCGTGCTCCATCAACAGTTGCCGGATACTCCTCATATCCTCCATCATGCCGGGTTCCATTTTGCCAGACATCATAGCCTCATGCATTTCTTCAGTCATCATGCCTTCTCCCTGCATCATGTGTTCTCCGTCCATCCTACCGCCCCCCATCCCCTCATGGGATGGCCCTTCACTCCTGGTAGCAGGAGGTTGGCTTTCCGACTGGTCATTATCAGAACCACACCCAATCAGGATCAGGGTTGAGAGCGCCAGCAGCACGAAATAGGTTTTTACTATAACCAATTGGAATCGTTTCATAGGGACTTAAAATTTAATGATTTGATACAGGCGTTTCCTAATCGCTAAAATTCTTTTCCATCTATTAATCTCAATCCAAAGAAATAGTAGAGAACGACAAATTTACCCCCAAACTCACTTTTCGAGACGATCCAACATCGCTTTCATCTGAGCGATCTCCTTTTCCTGGGCCTTGATAATGTCGTCGGCAAGCTTCCTCACCTCCGGGTCTTCAATCAAAGCATTCTGGCTTGTTAAAATAGCTGAGGAGTGGTGTGGTATCATAGCCTTCATGTACTGCACGTCCCCCACCAACGTTTGGTTTCTTAGCATGGCAAACACCCCCACAAACACACTGATGCTGACGACATAGATGGCAGTGTTGATTTTTTTATCTTTATACATACCTCCCATGAATAATAGCATAAACACAGCCATGGGTGCTACCATCAGCAGCGTCATATAAAGCCGGTTCAGGCTAAGATAGATGTGATCAACGCTATCTACATTCAGGAACATTACGGAATACATCACGACGAACGAAACCGCCAGCATTAAGGCGAATTTAGAATAGGAATTGCTTTTCATTGTATGGAAGTGTTAGGTGAATAAACAGTAAAAAAATACCAATATAGAGTACCCATAATCAGATAAGACCTTCGGGAATTCACTTTGTAGCTACCCGTTTTTCTGCATGCCTGACTCCTTTTAAAAAGAGTCAGGCACTTGTGTTTATTTATTCTGAAAGGGCAGTGAAACGCTTAGTTTGTCCCAGCGCATCTTTATCTCGCCTTTCTTTTTACCCTCAGGTACTACCTCGTAGGTAAGGGCTTCAGTTACGTTCTGGTGCATTTCGGGTTTTACCTGTACCCGTACGATGTCCTGCTCGGGCTTGTAATCATCGGCCAGATGCATGTCCCAGTCCTTACTAAGGATCAGCGTCCACTCCTTGGGTCCGGGAATGGTAAAAAAACCATACTTGCCTTTCGGAACCAGCTTGCCGTTGATGGTAACGTCCTGAGAGAAATCGATCCAGGTCGCTTTGTGGGCACCCGAAGCCCATACCTGGTCGTAGGCCACCAGCCCATTCCAAATTTGTCGCCCCCGCACACTGGGCGAGCCGTAATCGACATGAACGTGGTTGTCACCCACCATGGCCATGGCGGATTGCCGGGGACTTTTGGGCTTGGGTTTGGCCGTTTCAGATTCGGCCGGTTGATGATGCTCGTGCTGGGCATAGGTAGCGCTGCTAATCAGGACGGCTACAAAGACATGGAGGGTGGTTTTCATATAAACTATTGGATTTGGTTGGTTTTGATTTGGTTCTTTAAAAGTTGGGCATTGATGGCCACAACGATCGTACTAAGGCTCATGAAGACGGCCCCGATGGCCGGTCCTAACACGAAACCCGATGAGTAAAACACCCCGGCAGCCAGGGGGATAGCGAACACGTTATAGCCCGTTGCCCACACCAGATTCTGGATCATCTTCCGATACGTGGCCTTGCCGAACAGGATCAGATTGGCTATATCCTGCGGATTGCTATTGACGAGAATGATATCGGCCGTTTCGGCTGCCACGTCGGTTCCTGAACCAACCGCAATACCCACATCGGCCTGGGCCAGCGCGGGGGCGTCGTTGACTCCGTCGCCCGTCATGGCCACAAACTCGTTTTTCGATTGTAGTTCTTTTACAATCTCCACTTTCTGGTGGGGAAGTACCTCGGCGTAGTAGCCATCCAGCCCGAGATGATCACTGACCGCTTTAGCGGTTTTCTCGTTATCACCGGTGGCCATCAGTACTTTGATATTATTCCGTTTAAAGACCGCAATGGCCTCTTTGGATTCGGGGCGGATCTCGTCGGCCAGGGCGATGTAGCCGGCTAATTTTCCTTCGACCAGTACAAATACAATGGTTTCGGCGGCATCGCCGGAAGCCGCCTCCGGGAGCGTAATATTCGCATCCCGAAGGTAGCCCGGACTCACTACTTTCACTTCTTTCCCTTCCACTATTGCCTCAACCCCCTTGCCCGTAATGGCGTGGAAGTTTTCCGGCTTTGGTACGTCTATCTCATCTTCTTTTACTTTCCGCATAATGCCTACGGCAATGGGGTGTTCGGAACTTTGCTCCAAAGCACTCGCCAGCCTGAGCAGTTCTTTGGAGGTATAGGCGGGATCAACGGATTCGAGTCGGGTTACGCCAAAATTGCCCCTGGTAAGGGTACCCGTTTTGTCAAAAAGCAGGGCGGTAATCTTGCGGGATTCCTCAAAGGCGGTCCGGTTGCGGATGAGCAGCCCGTTCTGTGCCGATACTGACGTGGATATGGCTACAACCAGAGGAATAGCCAGACCCAGGGCGTGCGGACAGGTAATGACCATGACGGTAACCATGCGTTCCAGGGCGTAGACGAAAGGAAAACCGAGTAATAGCCACACGGCCAGGGTGCCAAAGCCAACCGCCAAAGCGATGTAGGTGAGCCATTTGGCGGCCTTGTCCGACAGGTTCTGCATTTTAGACTTGGATTTCTGAGCCTCCTGGACCAGGGTAATTACCTTCGTCAGGTAGCTGTCTTTTCCGGTATGCAGTACCCGAACCCTCAGGGAGCTGTTGCCATTGATCGAACCCCCGATTACCCGGTCGTTGACCACTTTTTTAGCGGGCTTTGACTCTCCCGTCAGCATGGACTCATTCAGGTAGCCGGAGCCTTCGACCAGAAGTCCATCGGCGGGTACCTTTTCACCGGGCTTCACCAGAATGATGTCTTCTTTTTGCAATTCTTCCAGTTTAATATCTTCTATACTATCACCCCTTACCCGGTGGGCTTCGGCCGGCATCATGCTCACCAGCAGTTCCAGCGATTTGGAGGCTCCGAGTACGCTTTTCATTTCGATCCAGTGCCCCAATAGCATAATGGCGATCAGGGTAGCCAGCTCCCAGAAGAAGTCCATGCCCGGCAGACCAAACACCGTGGCGGTACTGTAAAAGTACGCCACGCTGATGGCCATCGCTATCAGCGTCATCATACCGAGCGCCCCCTCTCGTACCTCATCCCAGAAACCCTTGATAAACGGCCAGCCTCCGTAAAAGTACACCACGGTGGAAAGGGCAAAAAGAACGTAGTTGCTACCGGCAAATGTATACTCATAACCAAAGAACCCCTGGATCATGGGCGAGAGAAACAGGATGGGAACCGTAAGTACCAGCGTTATCCAGAATCTCTTCTTGAAATCTTCAATCATCATCCGGTGGTGGTCGTGGCCCATGTGGCCATGACCCGGATTGGACGAATGCGACATCTGACCATGATCCATTTTTGAATGATCCACTGGTCCATTCGTGGCATGCTTATGGTTTTCCATTGTCTTTTTATTTTTATGATTCTCTATTATAGAAGCATAGCAGGTACTAATTAATTAAAGTCTTACTGCATTGCTACTTTTGAAAATCGATTTACACACTATTTTTATCGCCCATGCTACGGTTCAGACCTTGTTTTGGAGTCTTTTTTATCCATTGAAAGCTTAACCAGTATACCAGGACTGGCAAAAGGGTAAACTGTAACACCGGGGATAATCCTACCTCCACAAAAGGCAAAAGAGGCATGGATTCTGCATAGGCCCAGTTGCCTTCCCAGGTGTGCCGTATTTCCGCCAGAATGGCTCCCAAAGCCCCTACGCTCATCAGGGCAAGTACCCGCCCCACGGTAGGGCTTCCCATCCAAAGGGGCTCCTTCAAAATGGAAGCAAAACCCTGATAAAGCAGGAGTACCATTAGTACATCGGCTAAGGAAGCCAGGGTACAAAAGCTGATATGCTGAAAATCGTAGACATACCCTTCGTACAGGGGCCCTTGGGCCAGCTCCCAGGTTAGGTTGAGGACAAAGGCCAGAATGGCGATCCGGGCTATCAATCGTTTAAAAAAAGCTTGATCCTCCGTTTTTTTCAGCAGGAACACATACGTTCCTATCACCAGTGAGAGTACAATCACCGGAACGATAAACAAGCTTACATGGAGGTCTTTTAGCATACGTACTGCTTAATGGCTATGCTCTTTTTCTGATTCCAGATAATGACCCTGAGGGCCAACCCCTTCAATGAATACCAGCTGAGCCCCGTGGTGACCGGCCAGGCTTACGGTGTAGGCAGCGGCCAGCAATGTTAAGGCCACTACTGCCTCCGCCCAGGTTTTTCGGTGAAATAAAAAATGACTCAGTCCTTTAAACACGGTGGCAATGCCACTAAGCCAGAGGGTCCATTGGGCGTAGGTATCGTGGGTTTCGTATACCTTTCGGGCCTGTTCCGTCAGGTCGCTTACGTGGGGGTGGGTCCACACGGCGGCGGCATAGGCGCCGACAAAGCCCACCAGAACAGCTCCCATGACGATCCAGCTCAGCGCTTCCCTGAAAACAAAGAATGAAATCAGTTGAAGTACCGCGGCAAAAACCAGCAGCATAATGGGTATATGTACTACCAGCGGGTGAAGGTTAGGAAAGTCACTCAGCTCAGCGGTGCCGGTAACGTGATGTTCTGAATGCATGGATTCTTCCTCTCGCTGGTTTTGTGTAGCGGCCTGTATCGATTCGGTAGTGTCCTGATGTTCGTCCGAATCGTTGTCGTGGGCTAAGGCTGCCGTGGAAAGAAACAGTAGCATCAGGATTTTTCTGTTCAATACACTGATTGCTTGTAACATACCTGCGATTTTTTGTGAATAAAAAGTACCACCTATCGGCAAAGTAAACGTGCTTATTAAGATTCAGGCCTGAGCCTGTCTACGAGTTTCTCTTTCAATTCGGTAAGTGAGGCGTGCAGGAACTGGTTGCTATCTCCTGAAAGCTCCATCATTTTTTCAGATAGCTCTTTTTCAAAGACCTGCCGTTGCTTTCGATAGGCCTCTTCTTTCATATCATCAGAAGAGAGTTCCCTATCCTGGTAGCGCGTTTGTAGTTCGCGTTGGTGCTTTTCCAGTTCAGCTTCGGCGTACGTCCGGAATGTTTCCAGGGGTTGTGTGTTCTTTTCCATTGTTTTTAGTTTAAAGGTTTAGTATTCTAATTAGCATGGGTCCGGGCTTTACCGTAAAGCCCGGGACTGTTCAGTCCGGAGGGTGGGTCAAAACCGAACCGTCAGCCCACCCCCTGCCCCGAAACGGTTGTCGTAACTTCCCATGAGTGAGACATTCCGGGACAGAAAGTACTCCATACCCACCGTCCAGGTTACCTCCTTACTGAAACTACCTGCCCCCGGTACTCTTTCGCGCTCCGGGCGTTTTATCCACCCGAAATCGGCCCGGTATTCAAATTCTCCGAACAGATTGGTGCGGGGGAAAATCATGAGCTCGCGGCTCAGGCGCAGTTCGGGCCGCAGGCGACTATCCAGCCGTAGGTCCAGATTGATCAGGTAGGGGGTCAAGAAGCGAATTCCGCCGATGGCCGTAACCACCCTGTCCTCGGGGGCACCGCCACGCTCGTTCTCGACATTGACCCCGCCAAAAATCCGGAAGTAGTCGTACAGGTAGCGCTCATAGGTGACCTCCGCCTCCATGGCTTTGTTCCAGCCATATTCGGCCCGCAGGTTAAACTGGTTGCGGATATTGGAGGACACCAGATTGATGTGGGCCATGTGGGAGGCGACATCCGCCACTCCCCAGGTATAGAAGTGATTGCCTTCGTTGAGCAGTTTTTTCAAGGGATACCGCGCCATGCGGGGATCGCGCAGGGTGTCATAGCTGTACACCCGCGCCATGCCGGCCATCATATGGTACAGGACATGACAATGAAAAAACCAGTCACCGTATTCCCGGGCATCAAACTCGATGGTGATTTTTTGCATAGGTGCCACATTGACCGTATGCTTTAAAGGCGAATAGTCCCCGTTTTCATTGAGAACCCGGAAGAAATGCCCGTGAAGGTGCATGGGGTGGTGCATCATGGTCAGGTTATTGAGCGTGATGCGTACCACCTCTCCCTTTTTAATTTTTATCTTATCCGCCTCCGAGAGGGGGACGCCGTTCATGCTCCAGATGTACCGCCACATGTTTCCGGTAAGGTTGAGCAAAATCCGCCGTACTGGCCTTGGCTCGTCTGGGTCCATGGGGATAGTCGTTTTCTCCGGAGATTTCAGGTAGTCATAGTTGTATTCCGAAAACATGCCCATGTCCATCCCTGAATGATCCATGCCGGGCATTTCCATACCGGGCATTTTGCCCTTTTTCATGGGTGCTTTACTATCTTCCTTATCGGCGTGTTTCATCTTGGCCATGGAACTATCCGGCTTTGGGGACATTGCCGAGTGATCCATTTTCGAATGATCTATGCCGGGCATTGCCATGCCGGGCATCTCTTTGTTTTGGTCAGCCTTCTTTTTGTGGTTCATCCCTTTCATCCCGGAATGATCCATTCCCGGCATATCCTTTCCTGGCATTGATCCGCCTTCCGAAGCCATGTCACCCTCCATTTTCATCCCCCAGTTGTTCATCATTTCTTTCGGTTCTTCGCGGGCTGGGTTGAATTTCATGGCCGGTGCCCCCATGCGCATATCCATGGCCGCCATTTGCTTCATCATCGCATACTGGTCGGGCCGGGGAAGTACCGGAGCGGCTACTACTTCGCCCTTACCCAGGTAGGTGGAGGTGTGACCGGACCCGTCCTGGGCCATGGCCCTGATTTCCAATTTCCCACTCGCAGGTAGGGTGGTAATAAAGTCGTAGGTTTCGGCAATGGCGATGAACGTCTTGTTGCGCCGGACGGGCACCACATCCAGGCCGTCGGCGGATACCAGCAGCGGATCTTCACCTCCGAACGTGAGCCAGAACTGGGAGGAAGCGGCCGCGTTGATGATCCGGACCCGGACCTTATCACCGGGGTTGAATTCGGGATAGTCGTGTACCTGCTGACCATTGCTCAGGAAGGCAGAATAGTAGACGTCGGCAATGTCCATGCTTTCCATTCGCTGTTTCCAGAAGTTGAGCTGCGCTTTGAAAGCCCCCCTGGCAATCACCCGGTTGAGTGGAGTGGTGGTGTTCTTTCTAATGTTGTACCACTCGTTTTTGCGCTTCAAATTACGTAGTACATTCCTGGGTTGCTGGTTGGTCCAGTCCGACAGCACCAGCACCAGGTCTTTATCATAGTCCAGGGTTTTTTCTTTCGGTTCGATTACGATGGAGCCATATACGCCACTCTGCTCCTGAAGCATGGTATGGGAGTGGTACCAGTAGGTGCCCGATTGTATAAGCTCGAATTCGTACTTGAAGGTAGTGCCCGGCGCAATGGGCGGCGTGGTGAGGTAGGGTACTCCGTCGAAGAAGTTGGGAAGCAGGATGCCGTGCCAGTGGACCGAAGTCTCTACGTCCATCGTATTCTTAACGTAAATCACCGCGTACTCTCCTTCGGTAAAGCGAAGGTTGGGCCCCGGTATGCCTCCGTTCACGGTCATACCCGTTACGGGCTTTCCTGCCAGCTGTACGGTTTCCCTGGAAATGACAAGCGTATATTCACGGACGGGTAAATTGTTCTTATTCTGGGCAGAAACGGGGACTTGACATATAGCGGAGAGGATCAGCAGGCTAAAAAGGGACCTCCGTAACCACCCGAACAGCAGGGTATGTAGTAATGCATTCATGTTTTTTCTATTTGATGTGATGACGCGAGGCTTAAGCATAGTGGGGTTGTCCGGTTAAGGCCTCGCATCGTAATTGTAGGTTGGGGCAAAACCCCCTTATCCCACCATCAGGTGGGTGGCAGAATGCCAATTACGGCATCAAATAAGAAAAGTCTGGAAAAGTACCTGCACATCCCGGGCAGGTAGGGGCGGCGGTGGATAAAAAGAAGTTTTCTGAAATTTCCCCCCGATAAGCAGCTTTTCAGAGAGGAAGATGTAAAGGGGCGGGGTCAATCCGCCATGGCTACCCTGAACCAGGGAAGTGGCTTCGGTGGGGTGGTTATCATCGGTTTGAAGTACCCGCTGCTGATTGTCGCAGCAGCGCCCTGCCTTCAGATTATGCCCTGGCCGGTCGCATTCAGGGGACGCAGTGCTTTGCTCACCCATGCCACAGTCCAGCGTAGTCCCGCCCAGCGAAAGCGCACTCTTCACCGCATGCCCCCCACAGAAATGGGTGGTCAGGGAGAAGCCCACATTGCTTAGCAACAGGACCAGCGATAGCGATATGGCAATGATTTTTTTCACCGAATCAAATGTACATTTCGTCCCCTGGAATTGTATTACATAATTTTTAATCTTTATTGCATAATTTTTGTGCCACTGCAAGGACTTTCCGCAAAATTCTTTCGAATTATACATAGGTGCTAAACACAAGATTTAGCTTACTCAACCCCTGCCAGTACCTTCCCCCGGATGGTTCCCCCGTCCTCCCAGACACAAAAAGCCCGGTTGCCAGAAAGCGGGACTACCCGTGGGTACCTGCCACTTCCCACTAACTCCGGGCTGTCTTTTCCGGGAATCAGGCCCCATACCTGCCCGGTCTGATGCCACACCAGGAAGGTGGACTTTCCACTGATAGCGATTGCGGCATTCCGCCCCTCCGCCACAGATTGCTCCTTATCCCCGGCTCTTGCGAGGTACAGCTGGTTATTCCGCCTCCACACAGTGGTAAGCGTATTCCGACGGTCTACGGTGAGGTCACCCCCATCCATGGGGCAGGCGTTGAGCTGCCAGGTACCTTCCCCGATTTTGATGGGAGAACCAAATGACAGACCGCCATCGCTGGATTGAGCCACGTACATGTCCCGTGCGCCGGAGATCCAATTCCTGAACATAACATACACCTGCTTGCCTTCCATGAGCGCCGTGGGCTGGCAGCATTCGCACACGGTAGAGTCAGGTGAGCGGTAGACAAGCCGGTTTTTACTCCAGGACCGGCCATGGTCATTAGAATTGGCACCGTAAATCTTGTTTTTTTTATCCTCTCGCAAGTCCAGCCAGGTCACGAAGAAATTACCCTCTCCATCCCCGGTCAGGGCATTGAACCCTTCCTTAGCTACTTCGGGCAGGTCGTTGACTCTGATGCGTGAGCTCCAGGTACCTTTTGTCCGGTTGTAGGTATAGGCATAAATATCTCCCAATCGATCAATGGCCGTAATGACGACTGTCTTCCGCGAAGACGCAATCCTGGGCCCCCGCGATGCTCCCAAATGTAGGCCAGGCAGACTGTCTACCAGCACGGGCGTTGAAAAAGTTTTGCCCTGATCATCGGAATGGGAGTAGTAAATCTCGTTTCGATTTCCAAAGACTAACTCAAAAGATCCATCCACTCCCAGATACAATGCAGGCTGTAAGCCTTGCGTAGAAAATAGAGGATGCTGAGCTTGGGACGAGGAAGCCCCTGACAGGAGTAGAAGAAAGTATAGGGCGAAGGTCCTGCTGCGCTGATGCATGCGGCTGTTTGTTTAGGGTTTGAAAATTTTACTTCACTTCATAGTTGAGCATCATGCCGTCGTCCTCATGTTCGAGGTTGTGGCAATGGAAAACAAACTTACCACTACGCTGAAAACGCACAATGACCCGGACGGTTTCTTTGGGCATTACCAGCACGGTATCCTTCCAGCCCTTCTCGTGCGCCATCAGGCTGTCCCGCCCCCCCGAGCGGCCTACGACCTGAAACAGGGTGCCATGCAGGTGCATGGGGTGCGGCTCGTCGCCCATGCTGTTGTCAAACTCCCAAATTTCGGTACTATTCAGCGCAACACTCTCGTCAATCCGGGCAGCGTCGTAGGTTTTGCCGTTGATCGTATGCATACCGGCCATGGACTTTTTGTTTGAATGCCCACCAGCCCCGTGCATGGCGTCCCCAATGGCAAACTTACGTGTTTTGGCTGTGGATGCGGGAGACAGAGTAGTTAGAGCAGGAAAAGAAGCGGGCATTTTGAACGGGTCGGCCTCACTGCGGTTTACCATGAACTTCACCAGCTTAAAGGTCTGGCTTCCCTGGGAGCCAACGCCACTGAACGCACTGCTTTGCAGAAACACCTCGCTATTCAGCGCGGCTTTGCTGAAATCGACCAGCAAATCCACCCGCTCGCCCGGTGCGAGCAGCAGGCTGCTTACCCGTTCGGGGGCCGGTAACAAACCTCCATCGGATCCTATGACGTGAAAAGCATCGCCATTGCTCAGCGCCAAATTGTAGATACGGCCATTGGAGCCGTTAAGCAGCCGGAGTCGGTAAGTCCGGGTGGCCACCGGATGGAATGGGGCATTCACGCCGTTTACGACAATGGTGTCTCCCATGTAGCCCACCATAATCTCCGGCATGGTAGGGTTATAAACCGGAGCCCCGGCTGCACTCAGGCGTTTGTCCTGAATCACCAGGGGAAGCTCGAATTCGCCGGAAGGTAGTTTGAGGGCTCTTTCTTCCGGCGAATCGACAATGAATAACCCGGCCAGGCCCATATACACCTGTTTGCCCGTTTGCATGTGGGGGTGTGGATGATACCACGCCATTGCCGCCGGTTGATCAAGTGTAAAAGAATAAGCGAAGGATTGGCCTGCCTTGACCAATTGATCGGGATGCCCATCCATATTGGCGGGCACCACCAATCCGTGCCAGTGGATGTTGGTTTCTTCGGTGAGGGAATTGGTAAAAGGAATCGTGACCGGTACCCCGCGCTCTACGCGGAACGTAGGTCCCATCATACTGTCATTGTAGCCCAGCGCACTGGCCGGCTTGCCCGGTACGATGGCATGGGTCTGGGTGCCGGCTTTGAGGCTCGCACCCTCTGCCACTGTTTTCATCAGGGGCAGAGGGGTCGTGAAAGCCCCCTCCTGAATGGTGGGTGCCACGGCACTCATCTCCGCCATATCATGATTCATGCAGCCGGTCAGCAGGCTTTGGCCGGCTCCCACGGCTACCGCTCCGAATCCCAGCGTTTTCAAAAACTCTATTCTGTTCATACTCTGTTTGCCCGAATGAAGTTGGACCTGTTTTTTATGTATACTACCTTCTTTCTTTCAAATGAATACGGTGGGTCCACAAAGCAGGCACTTGTCACAGCACCCGCTTCATGAACCCGCGTCCGGTTTATTATTGGATGCTCTCCTTGTTTTCGCCACAGGACATCATCTTCTCTCCCATATACGGATTTCTGATTTCTTCGGTTGAGCTCAGCCAGGAGGCACCCTTGTTGTCAAAAGCCATAGGGCAATACTGCACGTAAACTTTGCCTTCGGAGAGCCCAGACTGCTTCACCATTTTCATCATATCGTTGCTCATGGTTTCGTAGGCTTCGCGTTGGGCTTCTACCGAAGAGGCCGCCGAAATCTTCGAAGCCGCCGACGCAAGGCTATTTCCGCCCGACACCTCTTTGGCACCCGCCTCAATGGCATTGGCAGCTACTTTGGCCTCGGCCATATCGGCCCGGGTCAGGGCGGTGGTCAGGTGCATGTAGTGCTGGTAAACGGCATTCAGCTTATCGTCCTTGAGCACCACCGGACCAGCCGCTGCGCCCATCGATTCCTGGTTTTTCATCATCGATTCGTTATGCTCCATAGCCGCATGGTCGTGGTTGTCGGCATGGTCATCCTCTTTGTTGCCACAGGCAGACACCATCAATGCCAGCGCAAGCGGCATGGCTACTCTCAGTACATTTTTCATAGTTTGAATGAATTTGTTGGTTGATATTTATTGTTGATAAACAGGGCAATACGTACAAGAACTGTTCCTCAGTGATTATGCTCTCCGGCAGGCACCTTCCCTTTCTTCAGCACATATTCGCTATACAGAAGATAAGCGCCCGACAGCACGGCAACCTCTCCTTCCTTCAAACCTTCTTTGATTTCGACCCGGTTGAAGTTCTCGGCTCCCAGCCGTACCGTTCGTGCCTGGAAAATACCCGGTTCGGTTTCCAGCCAGACATGCGCCCCATTGCCGTCCCGAATGACGGCATCCACGGGCAGGGTGATGGCGGCGGAACTGCTAGTGACCGGCACCTGCACCATCACCTGCATACCGGGCCGGTATTGCCGCCCCGCATTGGACAGGCTGCCCCGCAGCGTAAGCAGCTGGCTACCGGCCTGAAGGGCCGGCTCGATGAATTCGATCCGCATGGACCGGGTTTCGTTTTCACTTCCTGCCATTTGCACTTTCACCTCTTGCCCCTTTGTAATCAGACTGGCTTCGGAGGGGTACACATCCGCTTCAATCCACACGTTCTGGTATCCTTCGAGACGCATGA
The DNA here is from genome assembly GCF_014202275.1 of Rhabdobacter roseus. GTDB lineage: Bacteria > Bacteroidota > Bacteroidia > Cytophagales > Spirosomataceae > Rhabdobacter > Rhabdobacter roseus. Next base: position 55,610 of record NZ_JACHGF010000013.1, read on the forward strand.
TGGAGCCTCCCTCGGGCACGTACTGGCCTTCGGTAACAAACAGCTCGGCTACCACCCCGCTGGCAGGTGCCGGATACGCTACGTAGGGGTTGGTTTTTCGGCCTGTCCGTAGCTCCTCAATCTGCCGGGGAGACTGATCGTAGAGTTGCAACCGTTGCCGGGCGGCCTCCAGAATACTCTGGAACCGGTCATTGTCAGGAAATTGCCCGGCCTGCGCCGATGCCACCAGGTACTCCTGCTGCAAAGAGGCGAGCTGTTCAGAATAAATTCTGTACAGGATCTGACCTTTCTTTACCGATACACCCGTTTCCCGGATATACAGGTTTTCAATCCGTCCGGGCACCCTGCTGGTCACGTACTCAATTTGTGAGGGATCGAGCGCCACGCGGCCATTCAGCTGCCGGGACGACGAAAAAGTACCCGTCCGGACCGTATCCGTAGTAACATTGGCCAGCAGCCGCTGGCTTTCGCTGAGCATCAGACTGGCCTGATCGGCGTTCCGCTCCACGGGCACCAGGTCCATGCCACAGATTGGGCAGGTACCGGGAGCGGGTTGTACGATCTGCGGGTGCATGGGGCAGGTGTAGCTGGGCCCATCGGCAGCCGCAGCCTCCTCCTGCTTTTCTGTACAGAAGAGCAGGGAAGTACCTATCAACAGAAGTATAAGGATGTTCGGTAGCTTTTTCATACGATCAAAAATCGGCCGGAGCCCGGATAAAACTTTCACTGTCCACCAGATAGCTGGCGCTTTTGGCTACCTGCCACCCGGTTATATCGTCCAGTACATGTACCAACCCTTCGGCCCGCAGGCCGGTCTGCACGTGTTTGGGTTTAAATACTGCCCCCTCTTTCTTGAAAATCACCGAGCTGGCACCCAGGCCCACCACGGCGCTTTGGGGTAGCCAGGCCCCTGTCTCCTTCACCCCCGGTATCTCCGCCCTGAGCAATTGACCGGGGTACAACGTGGTTTGCCGCAGGTACATGCGGGCGATGGCAAAATTGTCGCTCCCGCGCTGGACGGGCTCCACGAGGCCGATAAACCCTGGCTGCAGGTCGGTTGCGCCGGTCAGGGGGGTGTACAGGACCTTTTGTCCGCGTTTTACCTCCTGCGCCAGGGCCGGATCCAGGTAAAAGTCAGCCACCAGGCTACTGGCTTTGTAGATGGTAAATACGGCCTCACCGGCGTTGACGTACTGTCCCTCCCGAATCAGTACGGCGGTGTTTTTGGAAACCTGGGGGGCCGGCGTGGATGGGGCGGAAGGCGCACTTCCCATTCCGTTCATTCCCATGCCCCCCAAAGCCGCTCCCCCCGAAGCGGGTGCGAAAGGCTCGGTAGCGGGGGACGCCAGTACCGACTGGTCTACGATGTACCCACCGGCGGGGCTGTAAACGGGCACCCGGTACAAGGGCTTCCCGGATTGGATTACTTTGTCTATCTGCGCATCTGTCATACCCAGTAGCCGGAGCTTTTGCCGCACCCCTTGCCGGAGCGCCGGATTGTTGTCCTGCTGATGGATGTAAATCAGTTCACGCTGGGCGGCCGCCAGCTCGGGAGAGTATATTTCCATGAGCAACTGTCCCTTCCGGACGGGCTGGAAATTGTACCGGATGCCCACCCGTTCGATCCGGCCCGCCACCCGGCTGGACACACTGACCTGCTGGCGGGTATCGTAGGCTACTTTGCCCTGCACCGAAAGGGTCACAATGCGGGTACCGGTTTGGGGCCGTACGGTAGGTATGTCAGAAATCACCTGTTTATTGGTTGCTTTCAACAGGGGGCGCAGTATACTATCTATGGGCACGTCATCCCCGGTTGCCATGGGCACCAGATCCATGCCGCAAATCGGGCAGCTGCCGGGCTCGTCGCGCACGATCTGCGGATGCATCGGGCAGGTATAGCGGGTTGGATGCTCGTGGGCTGTTTCAGACCCCGAATCGCAACCCAGCGCAGCCACCACAAACACCAATACCAGCCACATATTACCTATACAGTTCCTGTTCATACTTGACAATCATTTGGTACAATTTGCCTTTCTCTTCCAGAAGTTCCAGTTGCATCATGTTGAGCGCCTCCCAACTATTCAGCAATTCGGTCAGCGACAGTTTGTTTTCCTGATACACCAGAAACCCCGCATCAAACGCTTTCTGCAGAGCGGGTATCACGCGGGTATCCAGCGCCAGTATCCGGGCTTCCATGGCTATGAGTTCGGCCTGCATGGCGTAGAGCATCCCCTGGGTTTCCTGCAGCATGGCCGCCCGTTCTTTTTGCATGGCCTGAATACTCAGCTCCATGGCCCGGATGTCTGATTTGTACATTTTGGCCGACCAGGAGGCAAATGGAATTTTCACCATGCCCATCAGGCTGAAGACCTGGGGCATCATGCCGCCCAGGGGTGTCATGTGGTCGAACTGAATCCGGAGATCGGGCTTGCGTTGCAGGGCCATGGCGTCTATGTTCAGCCGCATGGACTCGATTTCAGCATTCATACGGGCGATATCGCTGCGGTCAGCTGCCAGGCTCAGGGTATCGTAGCGCACCACCGGAACAAACTGCGGCCGGAAGGTGGTATCGATCCGGAATTCGATAGCTCCATCCCGGTTCATCAGGGCGTTCAGGGCCGCTTCGGCCCTTTCTATCTCACCGGCCTGCATCAGCATCATGTTCCGGTTTTTTTCAATTTCGGCCTCGGCCCGGTAGATGCTACTCAGGGGTGCCTGGTTGAACGGGTACCTGACTTCTTCCACTTTCTTCATCATAGCCAGTATTTCCTCGTTCCTTTCCAGGACTCTGATTTGCCGGAGGGCCACCAGCCAGGCAAAGTAGTTGCTCTTGGCTTCGGCCCGCAGCCGGTTCAGGACCACTCCCCTACCTACCGTTTCGACCCTGGCTCTGGATTCGATGTAGCTCCTCTCGGCCCGCAGGCGCGACAGATTGGGCAGTTCCTGCTCGGCGCGCAGCATGAGCATGCCCCGGTCGCGGCCGTCCATGACCTTCTGCCCCGGATAGGGCATCATGAAGGTGCCCAGGCCCACCATGGGGGCCATCCAGGCGGTGGCCGCTTCGGCTTTGTAACGGTAGCTTTCGGCCCGGGGACCGTAGGGCTGCAGTTGAAGGTTTTCGGCCTCTATCCTGCTGAGGATTTCGGGCAGGGACAGGACTTCCTCCTGCTGTGCCAGAACGCCCAGCGGAAGGAATAAAAGCACTCCCAACCACCATTTAATGCTGTACGTCATACACTTCCAGTTTACCGAATTTCCGTAATTCATATTCTTTGGTCATTAAAAAAATGAGGGGGGTCACCAGCAGGATGTGGGTTGAGGAAGTGAGCACCCCGCCGATCATCGGCAGCACAATGGGCTTCATTACGTCGGTCCCCACACCGGTAGCCCACAGGACAGGAATCAGACCAAAGAGCGACACGCATACCGTCATCAGCTTGGGGCGGAGGCGCTTGGCCGCCCCCCGAATTACGTATTCGCGCAGGTCGTCCCTGCTGATGGTTTCGCTGGAATTCCCTTTTTCTTTGATCAGCTGCTGCATGGCATCATTGAGGTAGATCACCATGACAATCCCCGTTTCTACCGCAATGCCGAACAGGGCAATGAAGCCCACCGCAACGGCTACGGACAGGTTGACCCCCCAGAAATAAATGATGTAGGCACCGCCGATCAGCGCAAAGGGGATCGTGAGCAGGCTCAGAATGGCTTCTCGAAACGAGCGGAAGGCGAAGTAAAGCGAAAAGAAAATGATGACCAGCACAATGGGGGCAATGATCAGAAGTGTGCGCTGACCCCGGATGAGGTTCTCGTACTGACCGCTCCATTCCAGAAAGTACCCTTCGGGCAGGATGCCCTTCTGTCCGTTGATTTTGGCCATGGCCTCTTCTACCGTACTTCCCAGGTCCCGGTCGCGAACGTTGAACATGACCGCACCGCGCAAAATGGCGTTCTCGGAAGTAATCATGGGCGGGCCGTCCTCGAACACCACATCGGCTACGGCCTGCAGGGGCACTTCCCCAAAGCCGGGAGCCTGCAAAGGAATCCGCCTGATCTCCTCCACGCTGTTGCGATAGTCCTGGGCCAGCCGTACGCTGATGGCGAAGCGCTGCCGACCCTCGATGGATTGCCCCACGGTAGCGCCGCCCAGGGCACTCTCCACGGTCTGGTTCACGTCGTCCACCGTAAGCCCATACCGGCCTAGGTCGGCTCTCCGAACCTGAATGGACAGGTACTTCCCTCCCGTGATGGGCTCTACGTACAGGTCCGTTACCCCGGGGGTACCTTCCAGGGCCGCCTTTACTTTTTCGGATACGGCCGCTATCTGGTACAAATCCTGTCCGTACACTTTGATACCCACATCGGTCCGAATTCCCGTCGCCAGCATGTTGATGCGGTTGATGATGGGTTGGGTCCAGCCATTCACCACACCGGGGATCTGCAGTTTCTTATCCAGCTCGCTAATAATGTCCGCCTTGGTCAGGCCCTCGCGCCACTGCGCCTTGGGTTTGAGCATGATGATGGTCTCGATCATACTGATGGGCGAGTTGTCGGTGGCCGTACTCGCTCGCCCCGCTTTGCCGAGCACCTGCACCACCTCGGGCACCGACATGATGATCTTGTCCTGCACCTGCAGAATCCGTTTGGCCTCGGCGTTGGAGATGTCGGGCAGTGTCACGGGCATGAACAGGATACTTTGCTCATCAAGCGGGGGCATAAACTCACTACCCAGACTCATAAGCAGGGGAATGGAAATTAGTAAGGCTATAATATTAACCCCCAAAGTCGTTTTACGCCATTTCAGAATAGTACGGATGGCGGGTTCGTAAAACCGTTCCAGAACCCGGTTGATGGGGTTGGCGTTGTCCGGTCGGAACTTGCCCTTCATAAAGAAAGAAATGAGCACCGGGGCCAGCGTGAGCACCAGCAGGGCATCCATCAGCATGATGAAGGTCTTGGTATAGGCCAGTGGGTGAAAAAGCTTGCCTTCCTGCCCTGTAAGCATGAACACCGGCAAGAACGAGGTAATGATGATGATGGTGGCAAAGAATACCCCTCGCGATACCTGCTTGCTCGATTTTTCGATTATCGCCAGACGCTCTTCCTCCGATATCCAGTTTTCCTTCGGTTTTTTATTTCTTCGTAGCCACTTCATTGCGGTTCGTTTTTTTGTTGCTGTTCCCACTGAGCATAGCGCTCGGCCAGGTGTTTGTACGCGTTTTCACTCATGATGATCCCATTGTCCACAATGACCCCGATCGCGAGGGCTATGCCGGTGAGGGACATGATGTTGGAAGAGATATCGAAGGCATTGAGCAGAAGGAAGCTGGCGGCAATGGTAATGGGAATCTGGATAATGATGCTCAGGGCGCTGCGCCAGTGAAACAGAAACACGATCACGATCAGCGATACCACGATCATTTCTTCAATGAGGGTATGCTTGATGCTGTCGATGCTTTCCTGAATCAGCTCGCCCCGGTCGTAGACGATGTTGAACGAAACGCCGGGCGGCAGGCCCTTGGCAGCTTCCACCATTTTAGCTTTCACCCGCTCGATGACGGCCGCCGCATTTTCTCCGTAGCGCATCACCACAATGCCCCCCACCTTTTCGCCTTCACCGTTCCGGTCAAAGATACCCAGGCGGGTTTCCCCGGCCATTTGCACGGTACCTACGTCGGCAATCCGAACCGAGATGCCTTTCTGGTTTTTAACGGGAATGTTTTCTATTTCCTCCATGCTTTTGAGATAGCCGGAGGTGCTGATGACATAGCCGATATCACTCATTTCGAACTTCCGGCCCCCGCTCTCATTGTTGTTGGCCCGGACCGCCGCTATGACATTATTGACGGCCAGGTCATAGTAGAGCAATTTGTTAGGGTTAAGGGTAACCTGGTATTGCTTCTGGAAGCCCCCGAAAGAGGCGATCTCGCTCACCCCCTTCACATTCTGGAGGGCAAATTTGACGTACCAGTCCTGAATGGCGCGCTGCTCGCCCAGGTCGAGCTCGGGGGCATCGAGGGTATACCACAGGATGTGTCCGACGCCGGTACCGTCGGGCCCAAGTTGGGGGCTCACGCCCTCCGGCAGGCTTTGCGAAACGGTACTCATGCGTTCCAGTACCCGCTCCCGGGCCCAGTAGATATCCACCTCATCCTCAAAAATGATGTAAATGAAGCTCATACCGAACATGGAATTGGCCCGAACGTACTTGACGTCGGGAAGCCCCTGCAGGTTGGTGACCAGGGGGTAGGTAATCTGATCTTCGATCAGCTGGGGACCCCGGCCCATCCACTCGGTGAATACAATGACCTGGTTTTCGGACAGATCGGGTATGGCGTCGATGGGATTGTTACGGACGGCAAAAAAGCCCCATACGAATAAGCCCGTCGCCAGAATAAGGACGATGTAACGGTTTTGCAAGGACCATTCTATAATGCGATGTACCATGATAAGGTAATGAGTAGCTGGTGGGTTAGTAGGGTACCGGTAAGGGTTGCGGGTAGTAAGGGAATTCCGCATAGCCGTAAGGCCGGCATCATTAGAATACCCGGAATCGAAAAATCGGCAGCCTGACCAACCAGTCAGAATTCAATGAAGAAACGAACCGATTAACAGTCATAAGTACACACTTGGGCATGTGCCCGGGCTAAACAAAGAGTGGGGGGATCAAATGACCCAGGTGCAAAGAATGGCTAGAATATAGGCAACAGTATAGACGGGAGGGCCGCTATCAGAGAAAATAGGCCATGCAACGGATCCAAGGGAAGTGGGATGCCTGAGCATGCGAAGGAATTCAGGAAAAGGAAATAGCCCCATGAGAACTTGAATCGGCCCCCAACCGGATTGGGATTGTATCTCAAGTTTAACCAGTTGCGCTTTTTCCTGACAGCAGGGTACTTTGTCAAAGGAAGTGGCATGGTCGTGTTTTGAAACATCAACGGCCTGGGGGGATTGGCAGCTTTTGGAACAGGTTTCCAGGCCTATCCACACCGACTGTGACTTACCCCTCATCAGGCACTCATGATCCACGATGACCAACCCCATGCTGCTTATCAGAAGCAGAAGGGCCATCATCAGCGAAACAAGTCTCAGGAATCGGGGCTTTCTCATCGATTTTATAAACCTTGAATGCAAACGTATTCATTTTAGGCCAATTCCGTATTACATAATTTTGTGCCAGGTATACATCTTTTTTTCTAATTCTTTCCGGAAAGAGTCATGCTTGGGAAGATATTATGCCCCTCCGTTCCCTTTTCGGAAAGGGCCTGTATTGGGCAAAGCTGTGCACATGCTGTTGAATCAAGTCCCGGAAAGTCGTGCATCAGGTAGCTATTTAAGGGAAGATTTGTTTTGGCACACCCTTCTTTACTTTCCTGGCTGGAATGACGCTTTTGATTTCACCACTTCAAACCGAACAAATGCTATGAAAATAATAAAATTCAAAACCAACATGAACAGTGAAGGCCGTGTGGCGGGTGTAGCCCCCTTTCTGGATGGGAGTGAGAACATCTCCAGCTGGCAGGTCAACACCGAACACCCGGATAAGGTGTTGAGCGTAGCGGGTGAGCAAATCGAACCGGGTCAAATAAAAGAGCTAGTCAAAAAGGCTGGATTTGAAGCGGAGGTGATTCGTGTGCAGGGGATCGGTGGCGTTGACCTCTAATTGGGCTCCTTTATGTAAGCGAGTGAAAAATTTCTGTAAAGCAGCGAGATGTTCAAGCCGTGTGAAGGTCTTCCCTGCTTCTGATGGATAGGTCCATTTCTTGGATAGGTCGTTGATAGTCAGGTAGACCAGTTTTAAAAGGGTCATCCCTGAGGTAATTCTGACTAACGTTCCGCATCACTCTATAAATCACGTATTTACAAAGCCGAGTTCTTCCTTAGCCAAGCCTAATTTACCTATTTGTTTTTTCATTTTTGCAATCACTGCCAGCTTTCTTTTCTCATCAAGAAACAGGTATTGTGTAGGCGGTTGGTAAGGCACCTGCTTCACTACCATATTCCAGATAATGACTGCGAGCTTCCTTGCCGTGGCACTCACGGCTACAGTTCTGCCTTTGCGATAAGCTACTCTTTTGAAGAAATTGGACAGATGCGTGTCTTTAAGATTGCCAATTGCATTGGCTGCATTGCGCAGCGCAATTTTGAGCCGGTTGCTTCCTTTGGGCGTTTTGCTGCTTAGCAGCTTGCCTCCACTGATTCTGTTGTTGGGAGACAGCCGCAGCCAGGAGGCAAACTCTTTGGCTGTGCTGAACTTTTTAAATCCCTCCGGTCCCACTTCGCTCATGATGGTGAGGATGGTACTGTGGCTTACACCTTCGATGCTCATCAAGTCTGTGCCCCCAAAGTACTGATAGGACGCCTGATTAAGATCTATGCCTTTGATGGCGTTTTTATTGACACGCTTATGCCCCTTATCACTTGTTTTGAGTTTCTTCTTTTCCGGGTCAGTATTGATTTGTCTTTTGAGCAGTGTATTGATTTGTATCTCACACTCGGCTATCTTCTTCTGATAAAACTGATAGCTTTCATATTCCTGTTTCAGTCCGAAAAGATAGTCTTTACGATTGTTTCCTTTCAGGGCTTTGGCTATCTCGTCCTTGCTTTTTCTGCAGTTGCCATGACGATGTTCTGATAGCTTTTCCGGGTCGAGATTGCCCTTGCAGATGTCGGCAATGATGGCAAGTCCGGTGAGCCCGCACACATCGCGCACCACCACATCCAGCCGGAAGTTCAGCAACTTCAGATACTTCTGCATCTTATGCGTGGCTTCTGCTGCAAGGTCTATCATATTCTGCCGCTGACGGCAGTAAGTGCGTAGCGTTTCGGTGGTATCATCTGGCAGAAAACTGCCGGAAAGAAGTCCCATAGTGTGCAGCTTCTGTATCCACCTGGCATCTTTTACATCGGTTTTCTTGCCCTTGATGTTTTTGGTGAACTTGCCGTTGCACAGCGTCACTTCCATGCCGTGCTTTACGAGCTCCACATACAGGTTTTGCCAATAGTTGCCTGTGCTCTCCATAGCCACTGATGTGATGCCATGTGCCTGCAAGTGCTGCGCCAGTGCGATGAGCTCATCGGCATAGACGCCAAATTCTTTTACATCTCCATCTCCTTGTCCGATGGCTACAAAATGGGAGCGGCTGCCTACATCAATGCCTGCGCAGTGTGGATGGATAATGTCCATCTCAATTTTGTTCTTTGTCATGATAAAAAGTTTTTAAAATGACTCAGAGGGAACGTATTTTTGGGTTGAGAATTATTCTGAACGGGGTTCCCGATAGCTATCGGGACCTCCATTGAAATTATCAACATCCCGGTGCTACGAACACCGGGATTTTACATTCCAACCAGAATGACACACGGGCTCCTTAAGCTCCAATGCTTAAAAGGGTCTTGCAATGAGTCGAAATGAAGATAAGACGCCTTGTTGACACGTATCTTCGTTAGCTGGAGAAATTATTTTCTCGTGAGAAAAATAGGGAATGGCACCCAACGTCTTGTTACTTACCTAATCTGCCTGTGCATTAAAGGTTACCCGTTATTTAATATTCGGTCACTTGTAGAAATAGCACCTGTTGCTACGTTCTACCCAATCCTGGATAAATTTCCAGACAATGTGGGGATGTTAATTATACCTGCCAATAAAGTTAGCCTAAGTATCTACACAAATTATATTTAGTTAGCAACTTGTCAGGTTGTTTGAATTGCACTTCCCAAAATTGTACGGCTTGTGCTTCTGAGGGTTTGATTATAGCCAATTACGAACATCATCAGGAAGTCCACACCGTACCAGTACCACCCTTTCATTCTGTAACGATTTTCGAGCTAAATTACCTGGCTTCTCCTGCCTGGCCTTTATCTCCGGTCTCCTTCTCTCTTACAGCGGCAGTCAGTTCGAGGTACTGCTCCCAGTCCCGGACCGACACCAGGACGGCGACGGTCTTACCCTGCCGAGTGACCCGGGTGGGCTCGTGGAGGTAGGCCGCCCGGTTGAGCAGGTCCGAAAGCTGCTCGCGCATCTGCTGGGCGGTCACGCTGTTGATTTCATTAGTTTCCATAGTTCTGAAATTTTATAGTTAAATAAAAGAAACAGTGAAATTATTAAAATTAAAGTAATTATAAAAGTTACTAATAGAAGGAAGTTATAGAAAACTAGAATCTTAAATAACAATGAAATATATAGAAACCTGTATACAATGATTCATAATAACCTTACAAATCTTATGTAAGTAAAGCTGTTCCTCAAATTTTACATCATACAAACGGTCGTCTGTAAGTGGAAAACCTTGATTTAACAAACCTACAACGACCGTCGTAGGTTTGTTAAATCGCTTGGTATTCACTACCTTTGGCCTGCCATTCTGACAAGATCCGCCCGGCGCACTGGCCCCGCGGCGGGCGGCAAAGCCAAAACAACACCCCCACATGAGCGCGGACGCAAAGGAGTACGTGGCCTACTACCGGGTCTCAACCAAGAGGCAGGGCGACAGCGGACTTGGCCTCGAGGCCCAGCGCACCTACATCAACCATTTCTACGGCGGACGAAACATCATCGCCGAGTTCACCGACGTCCGCAGTGGTAGGGACATCAAGAACCGCGAGCAGCTTCTGGCGGCCCTGGCACTCTGCCGCCAGCGGAAGGCCACGCTGGTGGTGGCCAAGGTGGACCGCCTCAGCCGCGACACCGGGCAGGCGCTGTGGATCTACCGCGAGCTGGAGGAGCGGCTGGAAAGCTGTGACATCCCCAACCTCGACAAGTTCACACTGACGCTTTTCATGGCCATCGCCGACCGGGAGCGGGAACTGACGAGTATCCGGACAAAAGTGGCCCTGGTGCAGAAGGTGAAGCAGAGCGGAGAGTGGAGGGAGGGAAGTGACTCCTTCCGGAGCGGAGAAGCGAGCCGGATGGGAACCGCAGTCGTCCGCCAGGTTGCCCGGCGGAATACCAATAGCCGCCAGGCGATGGCGCAGGTGAGGCACCTCTTGGCCGAGGGGCACAACTACAGCCGGATCGCCCTCCAACTCAACGAGCACGGGTTCCGCGCCCCCAGGGGTGGCAAGTACTCGGCCATGCAGGTGAAGCGATTGTGTGAACGCCTGGCAGAGACGGAAGCGGCGGAAAACCAGGGAAGTTAGCGCACAAGTTGCCACCACTGGGCTTCGGATCTTTACTGAACGCAACCATCTGGTCCTTCAGGAGGGCCTTGCGTAAGTATCGACGTCGGGTACGAGTCAACGTTGAAAGGGATTTGCTTGTAAGGATTGATTCAAGGCAATATTCGCTTGCGGGGAAAATCGAACCATTGAGTAGTTACCCCATAGCAAAACGAAGGCCCTCTCGACAGAGGGAAGACAAAGTATGATTCTGACCAAACTTGAAGGACTGCTCAATGATCAGCTCGAAAATCTGAGGAAAATTCAGGTCAATTTGGACAAGGGTGATGGCTCAAGAGCTCCTGCTTACCATTCGCCAGCATCATTAGAATGAGGGAGTTTTGCTTTTTATTAAGCATCGACACGAAATCGCTAAGTCAGGGAGAACCGTGGGATCATACACTTTATTAAATCAATACACTCCTCCTGACAAGAAAGTAAATAGCCCTTAGGCTTTCGAACATCCAGCTCGTGCGCAGATTCGTTACGAATGCCTTTCAACTCCTTCAAAAATGCAGTTTGCTGTGGCGTAAAGAGTCCTTTGTCTACGGCATGGGAAATGAGATTTCCAAAGTTTATAGTGGATTTTTTCTGGTGTCTTTTCTGAAACTCTTCATCCTTTTCAAACCAGGTTTTTAAGATATTTTCCAGAATTTTGGCCATCGTGGCTACGGCTTGAACAGGTTGATCTGCACGAAGTAGCCTACCAGCCGAATCAATTTCCATTGCCACTTTGAGTGATATTGGTGTGAATAGCGCTGCAAGTTCGTCAAGCTTTTCAACGATGAGTACAATCGAAGGATCGGTTTGAGGTGCTTTTCGCATTAACTCTTGAACGAGCTCAGTTTGTCGATTGATTGCTCGGCTAGTTTGAGACACCATAAACTGTAAATCCGAGTAGGCTTGGTTCTGTTGAATAGTTGTCTGCCGCAGTCTTTTGATCTCCTGTTGCTGTGACCAAAAATAAAACACTAACACTAAAATGATTATCAGTGTAAGTGTTTGGGGGCGTAGTAATGGTTTCGATTTCATGGTTTTAAGAAGGTGATATAGAATTTAAGCTGAACACAAGACTCGCAGTCGTTCACAGCCGTGGGCCAGTAGTCCGCGACTGATTGTGGCCATCAAATTAGATGATTTTGTTGACAGTTTTTGTACTGATACACCGGGTTGAACGATGTACACCTCCAAAGCGAATTGATGCTGAGGGCTCGAAGCCACCAATTCAGCGAACATTTTGAGATTACCCTTTCTGAAAACTGATCCGGTTTGAGTTCGCTTATTGACCTGCTTGACCAGCACCTTCCTATTTCGCCAACGCGTCGATTTGGTAACCTGACCACACACGTCAAACAGATCATTATCGCGCTCACCCGAGGGTTTTCCGCCTGCCCCTTTGCAGTGGTACAGCCGTATCAATGGACTTCCGTCATCGTTCAAATCTACCGTGAGGTAATCGGCGCATTCGCCTGGTCGATGATCGTAGAAAACAATTTCGGAAGAACCATTTACGAGACGTTCACTCAGCCAATCATGAATGGACCTGAGCGGAGCTGTACACTCGCCAAACTCACGGTAGGGATCGACGTTATTTCCCTGCCAGTCGATCGCTTCCATCAAGGTTTCGGCATCGAACGGCGTATCATCAGCGGGTACGGGGAATATTTGATTTCCCTCCAAGATGGAACCATCTGCCAAATGAAACCGTAATGGGTTCTCGTTCAAGTATTCAATAATGTCATAACGACGTTTTGCCGCCCTTTCAATCTCCCACTTAGTTTGACTTTCATCTCTGTACTCGAAATGAGGATACGGTGACAACAAGTAGATGAGATTGACTTCTCCTTCTTCCAATCGAATTGTTACTTCGTAGCGATCAGGCTTCTCTGGAAGCCAGTTAACCGAAATGTCGGTATCGATCAATGACATGGGGCGAGTAACACCCGGAACAAACAGTAGCGGCGGCTTGTCGTAACATCCATTCTGCCAATCGGCTGCCAGCACTGTGAGTGCGGGCAGGACCTCGACATCGACCCCCGCGTCCAGGTAATCAAGCGCTATTCCAGTTGTGAACGGGGCAGGATTGACAATGTCGCCCGCCATCGAGGTAAACCAGCCAATTAATTGGGGAAGTTTGCTCTGCTCGAGTCGCCACACCTTGGACAGGCTGCTCAGGCCAATCGTCGTGACCCCATCGGGGGTAGTTCCTCTTCCGAACACATGGCCCCGGTGGTACAAAGTGCCGTCGCTTTTCTCGATGGCGACGTGAGCGGCCGACCCGGCTATTTGTCGGTAGGATTCGGCAACTGTTCCAGTGGCACGGTTGCGCATCCCCACATTAAATAACTCCAAGCTGGTAAAGCTACGGAGCACGCGATTGATTTTATTCAGTGACAAGCCCAGCACATGACCCTTCACGAATAAGGCTGCAATCTGTTTGAAAATGACATCCTCCCGACAAGTTGCACAAATGAAAAGTAGCCCGGCCTTCTCGTCATAATGGCAAACAAAAAGATGATATTCCGTGGTGCTGAGTACGCCCGCCGATGTCCACTTCGGAAGAGATTCCTCGCGGGCGATGAATGCCGCAGTTGCATGCTTCCGGTTCACCCAGGACTTTTTAACTGTGAAGCCTTGCAGGGCAGGCTTAGCCCATAGGTCGACCTCCCCGTGTACCTGGTACACCTTGGCATGGTTGAAAAGGCTGAAACTGTACAGGGAGAGGTCATCCAGCGTAGCTTCATCTCCAATGGCCTCATTGTTCTCGAACTCCTCCAAGAATTCGCGCGTCTGGATTTCCTTGCTGATTTGCCGCTGCCCAATGGCGCGGATTCGCCGTCCCCAGGCGCTGCTCTCCTGAAACAGGCTCTCCATATCATGGTTGATTTCTTCCTGAATGGCCAGAAACTTGGCATCGCCGAGCCCCTCGCCGTTTACCCGCGCGAATCGCCCCAAAAATTGCAGTGTAACGGATAAAGAGCGGTGAGGTGAATGCAGGGCCGCAATTTTCAACCGGGGCAAATCGAAGCCCTCACCCAGCATATTGACACAAATGACCCCATCCAATTCGCCCTTTCGCAACTGCGCCACCGTCCTTTCCGTTGCTCTATTGCTGAGTCCGCTATGCACGACTTCAAGTCGTAAAGTTGTCTCCTTACCGTAGATTTCTTGAAGCTTGATAGCCTGGGTACGGGTGTTGGCGCGTACCATGACTATATGCTGATAGCCGGATGCCTTGTCTTTGGCAAACTCATACGCCGTCTGGCGAGCGAGTTCTTTGTCTGGATCGAGTCCGCTTGCCACCGTGACCGGTATATACTGCATCTCTCCGTAGATTCCGTCTTCAAATGCCTTTTGAATGGGGTAGGTATAGACATACTTACCTTTAATTTCCTTACCGTCTCGCCGAAATGGAGTAGCTGTAAACAATACCACTCGGGCTTTGGGGAAAGCTTCGCAGAGTGCGTTCCAGGTCGGGGCCGGACTATGGTGCGCTTCGTCGACCAGTACGAGGTCGAATAAATCTTCGGGCGGATTTGAAACCGCTTTTTGAGCCGGGCTGGCACTGTTGGGCGTAGAAATCACCACATCGTATTGACGCAAACCCTCCCAGGCAGTATCTGAAGAGAGTACCTTATCATTTTCAAAAACATTGGGCGGTGGACATAGTCTTCTTTTATCTGGTTTCGTACGAAGCGGCTGGGTGTGATGACTAATACCCGCTTTGCCGACAGTAAGTAGGGAACCAGCATAAGAACGGCGGTCTTACCCGCACCCGTGGGCAAGACCGCTACGGCTGCACGGTCGTGCAAAGTAAAATGGGCATTGATGGCATTCAAAGCCCCTATTTGACTTTTCCGAAGGCCGGGCCTTCCCTTGATGGCGATTGGCTGCCGTACATCCAAATAGTGATCCGCAAAATAACGCATACAAGCTGCAGAAAAAAGGGCCGATTGTTGGTAAGTGCAATCGGCCCCGGTGACTACTTCTCTTTTCGAACGCCCTTATAAGGCGTACCGTCCTCCTTGCCAGACATGATCCGGCCAGTGTTGGCATCTCGTTTAAAAAACACGCCGTTGTGTTCGAATTGAGAACGCTGACGTACGGCTCCTTTGCGGTGGCCATCTCCTGTTGGATTGTTAACTGCCATGGGTTGTATAATTCTTTTTGGTTTGTTGTATACTTATCTATCAGGGCAATTGCATGAAAGTGATAGTTAGCTACCGAGACATTTTTTTTCTTAAAATGAATGCTCCTTTTGAATGAAATCTAACCAGTTTCGGGATATTTAGAGAATAGTCTAAAAACAAAAGTACAACGCTTTCTTAGAAATATTCTTCATGCAATTGCCCTACTTATCTATGCTGTTAACTTTTTATTTTTTGCCATGCGCAGCAAAATTTCCCGATTGAATAGCTTTCACAGATATATGCATTCTTTGCCGTCATGATTAAAAATGCCCGTCTACTGACTAAAGCTCCTCATCAATAGGGAAGTCGATTGCATTAGAGTATTCGCTCAGATCAATGGCGGCGACCGTGCCAATACTTTGTTGAAGATACCTCATCAGTTGAAGGAAAAATGAAACCAGCGACACATCCGGCTTGCTAAAAGTGACCCCATTCGGAACTCGGTTGGCGTAGTAGTCGACAATTCTCTCCTGGAAGTTGGTATTTTTACTGTCCTCTTCCCCTGCGTAGTCGATAAAGAAAGCACCGTAATCAACGGCACAACCCATGTCCAGCCCTTGCAGCCCCGTCAGTTTTTCTAGTTTACCTTTGATAGTTTCCGTCTTTTTGATGGTGTTGGTGCTGGCCAATATTCCCCCTAGAATCTTGGTAAGTGGTCTTGGATTGTATTTTTGGCCCCGGTCAATGATCGACGTCGATGTCCGTTTAAGTTTTCTTACACTTTCGATTTTCCTCCCAGCGTATTCCAGATAGCTGATACTTTCACCTTTCACCTCGACGGATCCCTTTAGGTCTGGTTTTACTTCGAAAACTGCGTAAACTCCCTCGGCTGGAATGTAGTGAATCCCGTTTTGGGTGAGTACGAAAGGCGTGTACTGCTGGTCGTAAATAACGAGGTCTATTTGGTCGCTGAGGTGCCCATTGCTGTCAACGATGATCGCCTTGTCGACAGAGTATCGATTAGGAAGGTACTTTCTCAGCCATTCAATCCAGGTTTCCTCCAAAGAGTCCCCCTTGGAGCCAGGATGCATGATGAACTCCCGATTCGTGTTTAATTGAGCCGTCATCTGGTTTTGAAGTCCAGAGAACAAGTCTTTTAAAATTATCCTATTTGCCATACTTTTCAAACTTCGGTAAAAGGTGGAGTCGGAAGCATGGCTTCCGTAATTTCTACCGCCCTGTGGGTATCTACCGCACGGTCGGGATAGGCATCCAGAACCAATGAAGGAAGCAAACGCTGCACCAAATCGGAAAATGTGAACCCGTATTCACGCCCTTTCTTGACTCCAGTAAGTGACACCAATTTGCCAATGTCTTGTTGTGAAAACCCAAGTTCTGAGAGGGGGCCGTCTAAAACTTTGTGTCGGCTAGCTTCATCCGGCCTTTTAAAGTAAACAATCTCT
This sequence comes from Rhabdobacter roseus, assembly GCF_014202275.1. Taxonomy (GTDB): domain Bacteria; phylum Bacteroidota; class Bacteroidia; order Cytophagales; family Spirosomataceae; genus Rhabdobacter; species Rhabdobacter roseus. The sequence continues at coordinate 72,357 of NZ_JACHGF010000013.1, forward strand.
GCGGCCCGTCTCCTTATGGCCGGATCGAGTGCATTCGGCCTGTTTGTGCACATGATTACGGCAGCCGGAAATTTACCATTGCCCAGACTGTCAATACCCCGAATAAAGGCGTTGACACCCGCCTTATCCTCATGGTGCATTTGCTCGTTCTCTCGCGACTGGGCCAGCGCATCAGCTTCGTCCACTAGTAATATCACGGCCCCCCTCGACTTCCCGGACCCTGTTTTCATTTTTTTGGCTCGCTCCAGGGTGTAATCGAATGCCGACGATATTAGCTGAGTCATCTGGCCCACCCGCCCTTGGCCACGGGTGGAGAGGCTCAATGGGAACAGCTCTATGTCTAGATCATTTTGCCTGGCGACCGCATCACCGACAGTGTAAGCCAATTCTGATTTTCCCGAGCCCACGTCACCAGCCAGGACTATGAGGGGCGGTCTTCTTGTGACAAAGCCCAGGACTTTTGTTGCCCCTGGATGGTATTTGCTAGCCCACTCTTCCACTCCACGAGGGTTAATCAGAAGGCCGAGTATTTTCTTCAAGACTTCCTTTGTGTCGTCAAGTCCCACGAGCAATTCGTAACGCTCCCGCATGTCAGGGTCGGGAAAAATCACGGTTTTTTCAAATAATTCTGAAAACGAGGGTTTCAAGTTATCCATCAGTAGCCTTTTAGGGATGAGCGATCGAGTGATCTCCCACCCGACGCATATGTTTTATCTGCACTCAAATAGCCGTTGATCCCAGGTTCTGTACCGGGGGTTCTACTAAATGGGAGGGCTTTTTCAAAACTATCTTTTTCCGAAGTTGGTGCGTTGAAATAAGCCTGGCTGTAGGTGAGGAACGAAGCAAAACTCGCCCCGGCAACATTCGTCCCCGGTCTGATGCGGCCAGGATCATCGTCAGTCCCCCCATACGATAACTCTCCTGCCGTGTAGCGAAGGGTGGGCTCAATCCATTTACCGTCCCTCTTAAAGCCGAAGGTGACAGTGTTCAGATAGCCCTTTTTCAGAAATTCGACAAGTTCAGCTTCATACATCTCGATACTTACGTCGGAAGGGGAGCCGTAGTACCGTTGTATTCGCTTAAGATCGGTCGCCACTTTGGATGCCAGATACTTGGCGTGGGTGACCGTGAAGGTTTGGGTGCTTGTAATGCTATAACTCATGGTTCAGATTTGAAATGAAGGGCCGAATACTTTTTGCCAGTAATACACGGTCTTCTCCTTGGTGGTGGCCGCCAAAGCGGCATCTATCGCATCGCCCGCGTCAATAGCCGCATCGACGATTTGATCGGCCTGGGCTGAGGTATACAGCCTGGAGGCGTTATTTTTTGAATTAACGGGATCAATGATCCTGACGCGGTCGGAGTAGGTGGGGATCGAGGAAGCCGGGAAGTAATCAGTGAATGCGATGCGTTCGCGTAGGTTGGAAGTAGCTAGGTAGGTGAAGAAGTTCTGCAGGGCCTCAGGATAATCTGAAAAGTTTTTCCCGTCATCCAGCAGTCTGGCCATCACCAGTTCGACCATAAACGATTTGAATTTGAAATCGGTACGCTCAGATTTCATGTTTCGCACCCAGAATTTGGCAAGGCGAATCACCTGCGCAAAGTGGGTCTCCTGTTGGGCCTTGCGCTTGCGGATGAACTCAAGGTGCCTGGGGATGCACGTTTCCAGGAATGAACCGTCCTGCTGGCTCACCAGGCTACCGTACCAATCCGGATCGCCGGAATAAATGACTGGCACAACGTCCACGTTTAGTCCTGTTCGTGCGAAGGAAATTGTGACGCAGTAGGTCTGGGGTTTTACCTGCGCCTCATTCATATTTGGAAAAGCTTTTCTAAGCCTTGCCGCCAAATACTCCAAGAGGCTGTCGATATCGGAAGGCATGTCAGAGCCACTCACGTAACATGCCATGTCTATGTCGTTGAGCGTTCTGAGGGCTGTGCCTTTTGCCAGACTACCGGACAGCAAGATTTTCTTTAATGCGTAATCAGGATGTTCAGAAAGATATGCTGTTACCCTTTCCCGGACCCGTCTTGCCTGTTCTCGATAGGTGTCGGCTCTATCTTTTGGAAGATTTACTCTTTCCTTGGCGAATTGCACAATATCTTGGTGTGAAACGTGTTCTCTTGCCATAAATTTATGTTTTAGTGGTGTTTGTATTGCATTGGTTGAATTGTTTTTAAGCTTTGTGCCGGTAAATAATGTATCTCCAATCAGTCCATATCGGCGAACATGGTCATCAAAAAGGGAGGGTTTTCATTCCATCTTTCCAAGTCGTCGAGAAGCCTTGCCCGCAAGCGGTACTTACTTCTCTCGGATAGCGAAGCCATTAAATTATTATTTCCGTTAGCCACATCCTGCACCGTTTGATTACTGAGCTTATCGGCCAAGTATTCCATGCAAAATCGAAGGTTTGCCGCCCTTGATGATTGGCCGCCTCTTTTTTTCAATGCCATTGGCACAATTTGATTTATAAGGGCCGTAGGAAGATTTAAATTATTGGCTAGCTTGTAGGTCTTGAGCAACCGGATTGCGTCGCGCACTTGTGGCTGGCCAACGGGTAATTGGTTGTGCTTGCCTACATTCGTCTTCTGGTGTTTTCGGTTTCTCTGACTCCAAATGGTTAAATCTCCGGTTTCCGCGTAGTTGTCACGGCCGCGTGTCGGCATGACATCCACCCGGAGGAGGGTGCCGTCCGGCCGGTCAACGAGTACCCCAACTGTGTAATTCTGCTGCCGAACAGTGCACCCAGGCCCCTCAAATTTTTCCCTCAATGTATCAAAGAAAAGCTCGTGCAGTTGCTCCATGGTCCCGCTGCCAGGTTTGACGACAAAAGCAACATCGTAATCAGAAACGGAATTCACTGCCGTCCGCTTGGCCACTGATCCTGTTCGTATGGGTTTACCGATTAGTTTGCTGGCAAGGGCAATGGATAAAAAATCACACACTTTCTGGACCGCTGCCAAGTCGAACCTCGTCAGTTTGTTCTTTAGATCGAGTTTCGATTTCACCAGGATTTCGTCCAGGAAGTCATTTTGATTGAATCGCTGACTTCCTGCATTGTTTTCATACGCAAGCACTGACCCTAAAAAGCCCGCACTTCCCCCCAGGCAAACCCCTAAAATGGCGTGATTCAGCGCCTGATTTGTTTGATAATGAGCCTTCAAGTTATCCCAGGTCACTTCGTAACCAGCCTGTCTCATGGATAATACCTGGCCAATCAAATCAGCGACAAGGAATGTACCTCCCCCAATGGCTGCTCCTTTGAGCGTAGTTTTGACAATTCTTTCATTCATCATTCGGTGTAAAATTATTTATCTCGAATTCTTTCCACTTTTGGTAATATCATTTCACCGTAGCCTAACGCTCTGAAGAAGACTGAGAGAGTACCGTTCCCGCCATTGTCTTTGTTTTCTCGCTGTATTTAGAGCTTGTCAGTACTTTCGCGGCGACATCCTCCATGTCTTTGCCAGTCTGATACCCCTTGTTCGCCTGAGAAAGTGCCGAACCTGCCAATTTTTTTGCTATTGCTGAAGAACCTGGATCTGCCAGAATCTTAGCTGCTTCTGACGCGACTGATGAGGATGTTATTTTCTTGTTTGCCATCTTGATGTTGCTTTGAGGTGTTTACTGAGGCAAAGCAACCTCTTATAATTTTAAAATGCAAACATTTTTTTAAAAATATGTGTCAAGTTTAACAAACACTTGTTTGTTAAACTTGACACTATTATAAATATTATATATCTTTGTACATGAACAAGATGGATCAAACCACCCTCTACGCAAAGGTGGGCCAGAACATAAGGTCATTTCGAACCAGGATGGACATGAGTCAGGGAGATTTAGCTTTGAAGATCAACTTAAGTCGCACTTCGGTTGTCAATATCGAACAGGGACGTCAGCATCCATCTTTATATTTGCTATGGCAGATATCAGAAGCTTTAAAGGTTAGCATCTTTGACCTTATTCCTGTAAATCATGCAAATACTTCTGCCTCAGAGCTACTATCTCAGACTAGCAAAAATATATTACAGATAATAGATAGATCTGCCGTCTCTGAGAGTTCTCTTGAGAAACTAAAAAACCTAACCCAAAAGATAATCGCTCCTGATCATGAATAAGAAAAAGTTAAAGCAGATCGAAGAGTGTACCAACCAACTCCTGACACGGCACAACCTGTATTCTATTCCTGTGGACGTTGAATCGTTGGCAGCAGCACTTCATTTAGACATTATTGAGCATGATCTAAACCAAGAGATTTCAGGCCTACTGATTACGGCAGAAAATATATCAACAATAGGGGTAAACTCAAACAATAGTCCCACTAGGAGAAGGTTTACAATCGCGCATGAAATTGGGCATTACGTTCTAGGCCATCAACGAGAAGGCGTATTTATTGATAAGCCTAATAATTTGTATACAATCATTTATAGAGATCAAAATTCATCTACTGGTGAGTATCTTCAAGAAAGGGAAGCCAATGCTTTCGCAGCTGCTCTCTTAATGCCTAAAGAATTGATTCACTCCTGCTTAAAGAATACAAAATTCGATTTTGAAGACCCGAACTTGGATGTAATCTCTGAATTGGCAGATAAATTTGAAGTAAGTAATCAAGCTATGGGATTTCGGCTGTCTAATTTGAATCTACTTTGGTAGATTCCACTAACTGTTTCTTCAAGAGCTACTTGAGTATCAAAAATTATGGATAAATCTGGATTAAGAGGTTAGCTTGGGTATGTCCTAATAAAGTATGGAGTGCATCAGAAAGTGTAGAGTATTCATACCACCTCATGTACACTTTCTGGATCCCTTACTAGTGTGATCGGCCTAAAATCGGTATAGAGCTTTCGGAAAACATAGGGTTCTTGAATGAAGTAAATGGCCAAAGATTTCCTCCAAGGGCTTCTGATCCTCTGGGCGTTCCCCTACGGGTCGGGCTATCCGTTGCAAGTCCTCACCGGTTCGCCGGTGCGATCGTGCCTCGCTCCGGGCTTTCCACTACTATCCCTAACGCGATGCATTACACAGCTTTTTCTTCCCTTCTATTCTTTCGAATGAATAGATGGACAACTGCTATCTGCACGTGAAAAGTCATCAACAATCCCCCATCCTCAATTCTTCCCTTTATAATTAAACACACTCTGGGCCACGTAAGCCTCTGGATTAATATCTGCATATCCGTAGTCAACGTATAGATCGGCGCGCAGAAAATCCTTTAATTTCTGGGTTTCAGTAAGAATGGCCTTTTTCTGTTGCTGGGAGAAGGAGGGATAGAACTGGCTCAATTGATTGGAAGCGTAAGATACCAGGTCTGCAATATCCGATTGAAACATGGCTTCGAGCCGCTGGTTCATCTCTGCTTTCTTTTCCTCTTTTTCCAGTTCTTCTGGTGGAGTTTTTGGCCTGATCGAGAACTCTATGCCTACCGTGGCCCGGCCTTTCATCATGGGTTCATAGGAGACATCCAGGCTGGTGTGTTCGTTAATTTGCTCCAACGAGAGGTCAATTACCCGCTGCCGGAGGGCCGAGTAATTGTCGTAAGATTTTTCCAAGGCCCCAACGGCCTGGCGGAGGTTTTTCAAACTTACCCGCCATGTACCTGTTCCCCGATACTTGGCCAGATTGGCAAATAGTAATTGCGCGTATTTGCTGCTGAGGATAAGGGCCTCTTCGTATCCATACTGTGCGTAGCCGCTACCCAGAAACAGAAATACCGGAATGGCCGCATGGTACATCGTCAGTTCGATGATGCCTTTTTGGGGCCAGTACTCGGCCATTGGAAAGACTACTACATTGGAATGTTTGCCGCTCTCGTCCTCCCAACTGATCGTCCGCTTTTGAATGAGGTCGATGGCGGACTGAATGCTGGAGTTTGGGTGCCCCTTGATAATCTCCGAATAATGGAACCTGAATTTGAGTTCTTCGTAAGGCTTGATCTTAACCTTATCTATCGCCTGGATATTGCGAATCTCGCGTAGTACCAGCCAATACAATCGTCGCTCGAAGAAACCGAAGTCGGTTGTACTGGTAAGCAATTTGAGCGGCTCACGGATGAGGATTTTCTTATTGTTCGGTGCTCGAAGGACGATCGTTTCGGGATTTGTTGCGACCGGAGCTGTAATGGTGGTACTCTCGAAAATAAGCGATAGCTGGCTATTCGAGAGTTGAAGTGACTGGTTTGATTGCGATAGTATACCCATTCCCTAACATATAATAGTAATTGCAAGGTAATAGGTTAGTTTTCCCTAACAAACAAAATTTTTAATGTTATTGATAAATGATTGAAATACAACAATATATATGACAGTCTATTATATTTCTTGTCCATTTTGCCCTAGTAAACTGCTATAATTCGACTATTATCTGTTAGGGTTAGCCTAGTATTCCGCATAAGATTGACCTAGAATTTACAAATCACAAACCCTTTGTAAGGCTGTATAGAGTCTCAGGAGAGAATGTGGATAACTATTGATATGTAGGCTTTTAGGGGCATATGTTGTGCTCCGATTACTATCATCTGTTAGGGATAGGACTATCATCTGTTAGACTTCCGACTATCATCTGTTAGGGATAGGACTATCATCTGTTAGGGTTCGACTATCATCTGTTAGGGTATTACTATCATTTGTTAGGCTTCGACTATTATCTGTTAGGGATAGGTAAGTTATCCACATGCAACTCACTTACAAACAGCCACATATGAGCGAACTGAAATTCTATAATATCTTAATAGTCTTATCAGTCAATAAAAATGATTTTTATAATTTAAAAAATAATAAGATTAATAGGTCATTGAAGGTTGTTTTGAGTTTGTGTGGATAACTTAGGCTTGGGAAGACGAAGAGAAAGAAAAATCAAAAAAGGGTTGAGTATAATTTTTATAAATTTCCCTTTAAGGGAAACATACCAAATACTAAACATAATAGGAAAGTATATGGAAGACCAACCTTCTCATGCCAAACGCAAACAGTATGAACCGCACGTTTACGCCCGGCTCCTTGGCGAACTCACTCAGCTGATGGATGATGTCCCTAAACTCTACCCCGACCGTAACGTGTGGGATATTGAGGGCGACTGGAACGCCACGGGCGTCATCTACTTCGTTGATGCAGCTCATAAACCTCTTTTTAGCAGCATTAAAGATTTTGATTGTCGCACCATTAAGCTCGTCAACTTAGGGCGTCCTGCCGCCCGGATCACTTTCTACCGAAAACACCGTTATTGGCTGCTTAAAGATAAGGACATACCTTTAGACCAGAAGATCGAGCAGATCAGGGCTTACCTTGAAAATTTAGCTGTAAAAAGTCAGGATCTGGAAGATAAGATTGATGGCATGACTCAACCGAAGCGCAGGGAGGCCATGGAAACGATTCACCGAAACCAAAAAGAAATAAGTACTTGGCATTCCATACTGGACAACATCACCGATTATGAGCTCGCCCTTTCCAATTATAGCCGGCTGCATTTTTACGTTACTGTCAACTATAAGTACCGCTTGGAATCCGGGGAGTATGCTAACGAACAGGAACATTTGCTAAACCCCCAGCGCGACCGGGCAGGCAATGTTACTCAGCTTCGCTACAACATTATCTTTGTAGATCCGGTGGAAATCCTTCGTGATCACCCCTATCAGAACCGCGAGGTCGAGGGTTTCTTGAATAATTTCCCCATCAAATCAGAAATGGGTCGTAATACTATTTATGCCCGGCCCCGACCTGAAAATGTATCAATCGAGAAATTCAAATGAAAAGTATAATATCCTAAAATTTTAAAATTATAAAATAATAATGTTTTGATATTATATGATTTTGAAATATCAAACTATTGATTTCACGAAAAAGAAATACTAGCTTTACAGACCAAAATTCATGCTTACTCCTGAATCAATCCGATTATTGGCCGCGGGCGGCGAAGACTACAATGCTGAGTTCAAGGTTTCGGTACCTTCCAAGGTGCGGGAGCTAACAGAAGAGGTATGTGCATTTGCCAATGCTGCCGGCGGCATTCTGCTGATCGGTGTAGATGACCATAATCAGATTCGGGGTGTACCGCTTGACAATGCCAAGCGGTCGGCTATTCAGAATAGCCTGGGCGACATCTCACCGCCCTTACGCTGTGAACTTTCGGTGGTTGAGGTGGATGGTAAGACCGTTGGCGTAATTGAGGTACCTTCCGGGCCCAACAAACCTTATGTGTTGTCCGGTGCGATTTACGTGCGGCAGGGACCCAATACCCAAAAGCTGACGACTGCCGAGCAGATGCGTGATTTTTTCCAGCAAGCCGAAAGGATTTATTTCGATGAAACGCCCTGCCCGGATTTTGATCCGGCTACCGAACTTAATGAGGCTTTTCTGGCGGAGTTTTTAGCCGAAGCCCGTCTAAGCCGGACCGTGCCTCAGGAGCAACTATTCCAAAACCTGAGACTGTATACCCCGGAGAAAAAAATAAAGAACGGAGCGGTCTTGTTTTTTGGCAAAGACCCACAGGCGTACGTAGAGAAAGCCATCGTCCGCTGTGTGGCCTTTCAGGGTACGGATAAGCGGTACATCATCGACGACCAACCTTTCGGTGGCTGCCTGCATGAGCAGTACCTTCGGGCCATGCAGTGGTTACGGGGCAAAGTAAACGTCGGCTATGATATCGAGGGACAGGGCTCCAAACCCCGGAAAGAAATCTGGGAAATTCCAGAGATAGTTTTCAAGGAAGCGATCATCAACAGTCTGTCCCATCGTGACTATTACGAAAAAGGGGCCGTGACGACCATAGAAGTCTTTACAGATCGGGTCGAGATAACAAACCCTGGCGGACTGGTTAGCGGAATACGGGCCCAAGACTTTGGGTACAAGAGCCTTTCCCGCAATCCGTTGATTTTCGGGCTTTTTTCCCGGATGCACCTAGTAGAACAAATCGGTTCGGGCATCATGCGCATGAACGACCTCATGAGTGAGGCTAACCTGCCCGCTCCTGAATTCCGCACCGAAGGCATGTTCACGGTAACGCTGTGGCGATCTGCTCGCACTGTGGTGAAGACTGTGGAAGAAACTGTGGAAGAAACTGTGGAAGAAACCGCAAGAGAGCGTATCATTAACTTAATTCGAGTGAATCCCAAAGCAAGAATTCAGGAAATGAGAAAGGCAACCGGCCTGACCCGGCGTGGCGTGGAATATCAGCTTAGCCAAATGAAAGAAGAAGGTATCTTGCAGCGAATCGGCTCCACGAAGGCAGGATATTGGCAAATAAATGAGTAAATATATTGATATACTAAATTATCATTATCTCAATAGTTTGATATTTTGAAACATTGAGACAATAAAATACTATTAAAATTTCTCTATGCCCACCCTCCACTGGATTGGAAAAGACAAAGTAGTCAATCACCATCTTGATGTACCCTACCGGGTACTGAATCACGAATATGGCTTTACCGCCGCCGAAGGAGGTACCCCCTCCCCTACCCGTAGCGGCAACAAAATAATCCACGGCGACAACCTCGAAGCACTCAAAGCCCTATTGCCCGAATACGAAGGCCGGGTAAAATGCATCTATATAGACCCGCCCTATAACACCGGTAATGAAGGCTGGGTATACAACGATAACGTCAACGATCCCAAAATAAAGAAATGGCTGGCCACCGTGGTGGGCAAAGAAGGCGAAGACCTCAGCCGCCATGATAAGTGGCTCTGCATGATGTACCCTCGATTGAAGCTACTACACAAGCTGATGGCAGATGATGGGGCTATATTTATTTCGATTGACGATAATGAGCAATCAAATTTGAAGCTAGTTTGTGATGAGATCTTTGGATACAATAATTTTATAATCAATATTTTATGGCAAAAAAAGTATACGGTTGCTAATGATCATAAGACCGTTGCACCAATGCATGAGTATGTAATGCTTTATCAGAAGTCGTCAAATTGGAATCGGAACCTTTTGCCAAGAAATGAAGAGAATGACAAGCAATACAAGTTTGAGGATGAAAAAGGTATTTTTCGTTCAAGCGATTATACCTGTAACAAGAGCGCAGACGAAAGACCCAATCTATACTACCCAGTAACAAACCCAAATACAGGTTTAGAAATATGGCCTAAGAAAACCAGAGTCTGGGCATATTCAAGAGAGGAGAACCAGAGGCATTTAGACGAAAATCTGATATACTGGGGTAAAGATGGAAAAGGAAAGGTACCCGCTTTCAAAAGATATAAAAATCAATTAAAGAATGCTGATGGTGTAGTACCTCAAAGCTGGTGGCCCTATGAATTTGCTGGACACACTGATGCTGCCAAAAAAGAATTTAAGGCGATTTTTCAAGGAGAAGACAAAGCAAACCATTTTGATACACCAAAACCATCTACTCTAATTGAGAGAATTTTACAGCTAGGTTCAAATGCAAACGATATCATCCTGGACTCCTTCGCCGGATCAGGTACCACCGCCCACGCCGTCTTTAACCTAAACAAACAGGACGACGGCAACCGCAAAGTAATCCTGATCGAAATGGAAGACTATGCCGAAACCATCACCGCCGAGCGGGTGAAGCGTGTGATTAAGGGCTACGGGGAAGGCAGCAAAGCCGTGGAAGGCACAGGCGGAAGTTTCGACTATTATACGTTAGGGTTGCCCCTCTTCGACGAATACGACCACCTGAACGAGACCGTAGGCGTGGAACGTATCCGGGAGTACGTCTGGTTTTCCGAAACTCGCAGTACCTATGACCCTACCCAGCAGGAAGGAAGCTATTATTTGGGCAAAAAGGACGAGTGCGCGTACTACTTTTTCTACGAGCCGGACAACCTGACCGAACTGAATTACGATTTCCTGGCCACCGTGCAGGTCAAAGCCGATCAATACGTCTTCTACGCCGACAACTGTCTGTTGCCCGAGGAATTCATGCTCGCCCGAAATATCATTTTTAAGAAAATACCAAGGGACATAACCCGCTTCTGAGCCGATGGAGTTAAAAAGCTACCAACAGGATGTTCTCAACGATCTCCGCACCTACTTCGACTACCTGGCCAAACAGGGTGATCCGGCCACGTCCTTCAACACCTACTGGGAAGATCGGCTGGGGCCCTACAATGCCATCACCCGCAAGGGTATGCGGCCCTACCTCAAAACCATTCCGGGTGCAGTACACCTATGCGTGAAAGTACCCACCGCCGGAGGCAAGACCTTCATCGCCTGCAACGCGCTGAAAGTGCTCTTCGATCGGTTGCCCCAGGACGAACCCAAAGCCGTAGTGTGGCTGGTACCCTGGAGCAATCTGCTGGAACAAACGGTAAAGAACCTCAGCGATCCCAATCACCCCTATCGACAGAAGCTCAACACGCTCTTCAATCACCGCGTGGATGTATACGATAAGGATCGCCTCTTGCAGGGAGCCAACTTCAATCCCGGGGTGGTGCAGGAGCAGCTCAGTATTTTTGTGATGAGCTTCGCCAGTCTACGGGCGCGGAACAAAGACGACCGCAAGGTCTACCAGGAAAATGGTCAGTTGGCTCCCTTTGTGGACTTACTCACCGATCGTAGCCACGTGCTGGGCGATACCGACGAGTCGGCCCTCATCAACGTCATCAGGAGTTTGAGTCCGGTGGTGGTGGTGGACGAAAGCCATAATGCCGAGAGCGACATGAGCGTAGATATGCTCAAAGCCCTCAACCCCCGCTGTGTACTGGATCTGACGGCCACGCCCAAAGAGAACGCCAACATCGTGAGCATGGTGTCGGCCATCAAGCTCAAAAGAGAGCACATGGTCAAACTGCCCATCATCGCCTACAATCACCGTGAGAAAACCGAAGTCATCGACAGCGCCCTGCACCTACAGCGCAACCTGGAACAAATGGCTCTGGCCGAGCAAAAGGCGGGCGGCAAGTACATCCGGCCCATTGTGCTGTTTCAGGCGCAGCCCCGCACGGGCGAAGAAAACACCACTTTCGAGAAGCTGAAAGTACTACTGGTCAAGGCCGGAATTAAAGAGGAACAAATCAAAATCAAAACCGCCACCATCAACGAGCTGAAAGGGGTAGATCTGCTGTCGCCCAAGTGCCCGGTGCGGTACATCATCACGGTCAATGCCCTGAAAGAAGGCTGGGACTGTCCCTTTGCCTACGTGCTGGCCTCGCTGGCCGACCGCTCCTCGGCGGTGGATGTGGAGCAAATCGTGGGGCGGGTGCTACGGCAGCCTTACGTCACGTCGCATCAGCACAAGATGCTGAACATGTCGTACGTACTAACGGCTTCGCTAAAATTCGAAAACACCCTGCAAAACATCATTCATGGCTTGCAGGCGGCAGGTTTCAGCGAGAAAGATTACCGCGCCGAAAACAAAGCCGACGAGCTTCCTGTGTCGGCCTGGGCGGACGAGCAACCGCAGTATTCGCTCTTTGACCGGAAAGGCGAGAATACCGGAGATGAAATAGACCTGGGCAAGATATCATTTGATCCTTCCGGCAACAGCACTCCACCGCAAGGTACCCTGGCCGGAACCGTTCTGGATGATATTACGAATCTGGCAGAGGAAGAATCACGCAAGACCGAAGCGCAAATGGCGCAATTGGCAAACAGTCCTGATGACCCTATTTTTAAAGACATGGCCGACAAAGTAACGAGTTACCCCATGCGCAGCGGTTTTGTAGCGGTAGCTTCCGAATGGATTTTACCCCGATTTTTCCAGAAAATACCCGAAGGTGGCCTATTGGCTTCGCTGGGCGGTAGCGTGGAAGTGACGCGCAACGGCCTTTTGAAGGATTTCAAGCTGACGGGCAATGATACCAAGGTAAACTTTCAGGCCCTGTTGGCCGAAGTGTTCCAAATTGACATTGAGGTGGGGCAGAGCGGCGAAAGTTATAGTCCCTCGGTTTCTAAAATCCGAAAAGGCAGCGACCGCGATGTGCTTTTGCAACACATTCTATCCAAACCCCGCAGCAGTCAGATCAAAGACATTTCCCACCTGTTGCGCCAACACCTTGGCGACCTCTCCCCTATCTCCGAACCCGACGTAACCAAGTATCTGGGCCGGGTTTTGGAAGATTTGAGCGTCACTGAGTTTGACGAAATTCTCAGAAATGAGCGGCGCTTTGGGCTGGTACTGAAAGAAAAAATTCAAGGCTTCCTGGATCTGTACGCCGAGAAAAACTTTGTCCGTTGGCTCCAAACGGGCGATGTTTTCATGCAGCCCGCCTGGAAATTCCCGGCTACCATCGTTCCCGGCCACGAAGGCCCGCTGATCACCAAGTCGCTGTACGAGCGCGAAGGTACCCTCAATTCCTTTGAGCATCGGGTGATTCTGGGCATTGCCGGCCTGGAAAACATCGTGTTCTGGCACCGCAATCTGGAACGTGGAAAAGGATTTTCGATTAACGGCTTCAAATCCAACCATTACCCCGACTTCATTCTCCTGACCCGATCAGGCAATTTGATTCTACTGGAAACCAAGGGCGACCACCTCGACAACTCCAATAGTGCTGCCAAGATCAGGCTAGGTAATTCCTGGTCTACCAATGCTGGTCAGCGGTTTAAGTACTTTATGGTTTTTGAAAAGAATTCCTTAAATGGCTCCCATACCCTGGAAGAGTTTATGAGCCTGGTGGAGGCGCTGTGAGCTGATGGTCTGAATCAGCTTCTTTTCGTGAGTTGTTCAGTATTTTGATTTATTGATATTTTGAAATATCAATGTTTGGGTAGTTCATAATATCAAAATAATTTGCTCATAGATCTCTTCCAAGTCTAATCCACTACTTCTTCGCAATCAGGAATTGAAGGGAACAAAAGTTCCAGTTGTATATTATTTCAATATATCAATATTTTAAAATATTGATATATTGAGTATCTTAGTATTGTCATAAAACACTAAACGACAGTACGATGAAAGCGCAGCAGAAAGAAGTATTTGACATTTATGGATTTATTAACGGTCAAATCGTGAAGAAGTTGGAAAACGGCGTGATTCCATGGCGCAAGCCCTGGAAAGTGGCAGTAGTGGACGGGCAGCAATACAGCATCCCCCATAACTACGCCACCAAGCGACCTTACAGCGGGGTGAACGCTTTTTTGTTGGCCCTCACTCCTTACAGTACGCCTATGTTTCTAACCTTCAATCAGGTAGTAGAGCTAGGGGGAAAGGTGAAAAAAGGTGCCGTCAGTTTGCCTGTTGTTTTCTGGAAGCCGCTTAAACCCGAGAAAGAAGGGGACAAGAGCGAAAAGAATCGGCTCATTTTGCGCTATTACCGTGTGTTCAACATTGAGGATACGACCTTGTCCGTCGAAATTCAGGAGCCCAAGGAGCAAACCCGCCCCAAGGTAGTTGAAGCCTGTGAGCGTATTCTCGACCAAATGCCCAATTGTCCCCGCTTAGTGAGTAATGACGTTAGCCGCTGCTACTACTCGCCCGCGCTTGACTTGGTAAACATGGCACCTGCCCAAAACTTCAAATCACCCGAGGATTATTACAGTGTCCTGTTTCATGAATTGGTCCACTCGACCGGACACAGCAGCCGGTTAAACCGTCCAGAGATTACGGGAATTGCGCCCTTTGGTAGTCAGACGTACACCAAGGAAGAACTAACCGCCGAATTGGGAGCTGCTTACCTGTGTGGGATCAGTGGCATTAGCGCGAAAACCATTGAGAACAGCGCGGCCTATATTGCGGGTTGGCTGGAGCGGCTACGGGATGACAAACGCTTTTTCTTCGAGGCGGCCCAAAAGGCACAGCGAGCCGCCAACTTCATTCAAAATATCAGCTATCAAACCGAATAGTAGTTGAAATGCCTTGCCGTCTAATTATCATTCTTAGACGGCAAGGCAACATCTTTAATTATATGGAACAGTATACCCTTGAATTCATTGCCCCAAATCGGTACCCAAGCGCCTGCCTGATTACTATTTATCGACGATCCGGCATAGTGGTAGCGACTGATATAGATGTAGGAATGAGTCGGTGCGCCGATGCGATAACAAATGCCGCTGTGTTGATCGCAAATGAGGTAGTGAGGCGGTACAACCTGGATCCTCAAAAGATGATATTTATTGAACAATATCGACCCGGTTGAACTGATCAGACTACGGATTTAGTGAAATTCGATTTTGCCGATGAGAAAGCTTTCAGACATCCCCAATGGACTCATATACCTGTTGAGGAGTTTAGAAAGATGATTTCCATCGCTGAGGAGGTGGAAGCTATATAATGAATTACTATGATTTTGAAATATTGTGATTTTGAGATTATAATATTTTAAAATAAAAACTCTTTTTTGGTCTGGTTACTAGTATGTGTTTTCAAAACTAGTAACCAGACTATTTTTTGTTTTGTGGAATTACGGCCGTTAATTATTTTAGCGGCTCGAAAGTAAGAACCAGGGGGAGGGGGTGGCTAATTTTTGCGGATAGCAAGATAGTAGTTCATAATTTATTGATAGATAGATAGTTAAATGAATTAAAGAGAAGTAAAAGTGTACGGCTGAATTTCAACTGCCTTTATGTGAGGAACTTGAATATTTTCACTTGTACACGCTAATATTCAATTGCTTGATTTTGAGATGGAGAGAGAAACCGTGAAGATTGATGCCGAGGTAGCCGAGCGCGCCCGCAAGCAAGTCGAAAAAATTAACCAAAAACGGGCCCGTAAAAAGGGACCTAATAAACCTTCCAAAGTAACGCTCAATGAATATCTGAGCAAAGCCGTAGCTCACTACATTGAACTGGATTACGACCCAAGTCGGGAGGACGATAAGAATCCATTGAAGGAAACCGTCATCCGCACTACCGAGCGAATTATCACCTACCTACAAAGCCACGAAAAGTGGTACATGGAGCCCCTCCGGCAGCACCTGGAAAAGGTAGATCAACGACTAGACCAGACGCCAATTTCCCAAACACCAACCCATAGTACTGACCTGGGATTCATCCGGGACATGAGTTTATACTCCTACCTGACGAGTGACCTGGTGCTGAACCTGCTTTTCCACCAACACCGCGACACGCCCGATAAATTGGCTGAACTACAGGAGTGGGCCAGTAAGCGGTACCAGGAACGCTATGATGAATTGATAATGAAATACTGATGTGATAGAATACTGTGATTTTATTATTCCAGTATTTCAAAATATCAATATCTAAATATCATAGCCAATGGTCATTCGCGTTTTGCCCGCCAGCAAAGGCGGCATCTACACAAATACCGGTACTTCCCAGGCACTCGTCAACTACCTTGAACATGAGGCGAGGGAAGACCGAGACCCCCAACGTTCAATCTTCTTCGATCAGAAACGCGAGGGTATTGACAGCCAGGAAGTACAGGAACATATTGATGCCAATGTAAAAGGCTTGCGAAAGAATAAGCCGCACTTTCATTCGCTGGTGATTTCCCCGAGCCGTGAGGAACTTCGACACTTGGAAGGGGATGAGGAAAAGCTGAAATCCTACACCCGTCAAGTCATGGACAACTACGCCCAAAACTTCAAAAGTAGGCATCTCGTCCAAGTGGAAGGAAATGATGTGGTTTGGTATGCTACCGTTCATAAAAATCGGCAGTATTCTGGGCTTGATGAGGAAGTACAAACAGGACAGGTACAACCTAAACAGAAAAAGGAGGGTGAGCAGACACACATCCACGTGATTGTATCGGCCCGAGATAAGACGATGAGCCGTTCACTGCATCCCGACAGTGGTAGCCGTCAGTTCAACTACAATGCCTGGCTAATCAAGAGCAAAAAGGATTTTGAACAATCTTTTGGATACAAACCCGAGATCACAGAAGAGCAGCAACGGCAGAGGCTAGATAAGCAGGTGAACCGGTTGGAGAGGGTTGGGCTACTCCTCGACCGCGAGCAGATGCATGATATTGGTCGGAGTCAGAATTATTCACCCGATTTCTGGAAGAAAATAAAGGAGGTCGAAAGTGAAGCAAAAAAGGGAGACATTTTTACGCCCCGACAGGCTTACGAGCGGCTGATTGAAAAACCAGAATTGAAAGAGCAGAAGGCCAAAGGACTGAATAAGGGAGACATTTCGCCTCCAGGGCTAGTTAAAAGTAAAGGCAAATTTGATCACTCGATTACTAAGAACAAAAATGGCGAGAATAGTAAAACAGAGATTGACCAAACGGTAGAGAAGAGCGGGGAGAAAACAGGCAAGTATAACGATACCAGCCAGAAATTCCGACCCCTCCGCATTGACATCACGCCACTGATCGGGGCGCTGAGGTTTGATAGTGTGCCCAACACAGGTGGCCATGCAACCAGTAAAGAAGATGATTTCCGACGTCGAGTGAGAAGGCGGAGATAAGTGAGAAGGGAATTGACCAGGAAATGAAAATCAATGAATCAGAACCGTAATGCCGTGTGGGTGTTGGTGGCTTTGGTAGCTGCCATGGTGGGGGGTGAATACTTTCTGTTGTTGCATGTTTCACCTCGAGATGTGGGCTGGTATAATAAGCTACTGTATGCGTACGCGAAAGGTGGCTGGTTGATTAGGGTAGTGTTCGCCCTCATTATACCCATGGCTTTTGCCATACCTGACGATGCCTATTCGTCAGGAAATCAGGTTAAGAGGCTACGAAAACAAAAGCGTCCCTCCATGGGGGTTCAACTGGTAACGGTAGTGGGGTACTTCATCGGGGTGCTATTGTTGGGTATGGCGCACCGATTCCCGTATCAGTTCAACTATTTGGTACCGATCGGAGCGGGGATAAGTACCTTATTTGGAATAGGAGTGGGCTACTGGTTGTTACGGCCCAAGCCCAAGCGGCCCATTGCTGAGGATCGCAAAGCGGGCGTTCCGTCAAAGGGCTTTCAGTTTGGAACCACTACGGGCGGTTGGATTAAGGTACCCAACCCATTCAGAGGCGTATTCATCGCGGGTGGGCCCGGTTCGGGAAAGTCTGACTCATTGGCCAAGCCCTTCATTCGTCAAGCCCTTGCGCAAGACTATTGTGGTATTGTGTATGATGTCAAGTTTCCCGAACTGACGGACTATGCCTATCACCGTCGTCAGCAGAGCCCTGAGGCAACGTCGCGGTTTTGCGTCATCAATTTCCAGGATATGGATCGAACCCACCGTCTGAATCCCATCGCCCCAGAAAATATTCCCAGCATTGCCTACGCGGAAGAATACGCCTTGGCGCTCTTGAGAAACCTGCAACAGGAAACGATTGAGAAGCAGGATTTCTGGTCGCGCTCCTGCACGGCGGTTTTGACTGGTCTGATTTGGTACCTCCGCAAGCACCACCCACTACACTGTACCTTACCCCACGCGGTGACGCTGATTACCAAAATGCCCTACGACAAGCTAATGACCATGATCGGCAATGACTCCGAATGTCTTAGTTATGTCATGAGCGTGGTCACGGCCATTGGGAACAAATCCGCCGACCAGCTATCGGGCGTCATGGGTACCTTGCAGGTCATGCTGGCCAAGCTGGCGAGCCCAGAAGTGTTCTGGGTAATGTCCGCGACGGATGAGGGATACAGCATGGATTTGAACAATCCCAAACAGCCGATCCTGCTCTGCCTGGGCGGTGATCGGGAAGTGATGGACTCACTACGTCCGCTCTTAGGTCTTTACAGTACAGTGGCCTTGAAAAGGATGAACCGAAGGGGAAAGCATCACTCGATCTTATTATTGGATGAGGCTCCGACAATATACATTCCCAACTTCGAGCAGATACCCGCTACGGGGCGTAGTTCACAGATAGCGACGGTGTATATGTGCCAGGACTTGTCACAGGTGAGGAAGTACTACGGAGAAAAGGAAAGCCAGATGATTCTGGGAACGCTGAGCAATCAGTTTTATGGCGCGGTGTCGAGCGTGGAAACGGCCAGGTATGTCAGCCAGTTGATCGGCCAGCACGAAGTCATCACACCGGAAGAATCGAGGGACAATAGTCCGGCCTTCGATTTGAGTAGCGTATTGGAGGGGCGACACCAGCCCAATCGGAGCCGCAGTACGCTCAACTTCCGGAAGCAACAAAGGCCCATCGTCAGTCCCGAAGATCTTCATGAGTTTGACCAGGGCGAATTCATCGGCTTTACGGTCGAATCGAAACAAGGGCGGTTCTGGGGAAGAATTGCCTTGGATGCTGAGGATAGAGAAATACAGGGACTTCCCAAATTCTCCACACAGCACGATCTGCAAACCAATATGGACAGCATTGTGCTGGATTGCGCTACAATATTGGGACTGGAAGATAAGGAGATAGAGAAGTTACTTTATAAAGAATCCGCACAGTAGAACAGTGCCAAATTTGAATAGAAATGACGATGAATGATAATAGTTTGAGTCAGGAATTACGGATGAATATGAGTATTTTTGAGTAACAAAAACAAACAAAAAATGAAAACCATAGACAGTTTGCAGGGCAAAGAATTGGGGGTCGATGTCACGGTTTTGCCGGACACCTTAGTGGTAGATTTCACAGCCATTCGCCAGAAAACCATCGAGCAATACGGGTTTGCCGAAAAGCCCGCTGATGAGCCATGGATTATTGGCAAGCTCAGGCGGGAGGATTTTTTCCGTATGAAGGAAGAGGAGTCCGAAGAATCAGAAAACGAAGAAAAACAGTAGACAGCAAGGATTGAAAAATGACCCGCGATCAGGAGGAGTTTATAGGGGTGCTCAATCGGCACCAAGTGGAATATGCGATCATTGGGGGAAAGGCGGTTCAATCGTACGGCAGCACGCGCAAGGCCGACGATCTGGACGTGTGGATTAACCCGACGGCGGAGAATGCGAATAAAATGGTAGCGTCAGTAAAGGATTTTATCGGGGCCAAGCTGCACCCGAGTGATTTTACCGACGACAATGTAGTGTACTTTGGGCGAAACCCTTACCGAATTGATATCCATAAGGACGTGACAGGTTTGGGTAGGTTTTCCGATCATTATCCCGACCGGGTACCGGTCCGGACAAACGAAGGAACCGAATACAGCGTGTTGTCCCCGAAAGATTTGGTGACCAGCAAAAAAGCAGCCGGGCGGCCCAAGGACTTGCAAGACGTGAAATATCTGGAAGAGCACGTACTCGGAATCACCCGACAGGAGAATCAGAAGATAAAAGAAACCCAGCAAAGACCGCTTCGTAAGGTCGATTTTGAACAGTTCAAGCAGCAAATCGACCTCGTTGAATACGCCAAAGACCAAGGCTACATCAAAGATTTGCAGCGTAGCGGCGGCAATTCAGTTTCTCTCTACAAAGCCGATAGCGGTGGTAAGGATAGGATAGTCGTTTATCCTCGGCAGGGTACAGGAGCCGATATTTACTTTAACCCCAACGATGGCGCTGACAAAGGTACGGTCGTGCAGTTTCAGCACCGACGAGGAACGGGGGAGTGGAAGGATACGATAGAAAAATTGCAACAATACCTTGGTCAGGTAGATACCCGCGTGGAGCGGACTGTCGGTCAGACAGTAACAACAGCAACAAATCAACCGGCCCCTACGCGCGAGCAGGCTGTTGTTCGGAGCTTTGATTTGAAGCCGTTGAGCGATACCAATTACCTCAAAAGCCGGGGGCTATCGGATGAAACGGTTAGGGCCCCAGAATTTGAGAATGCCGTTTTTAATCGAAACTACTTTGACCGCAACCGGGGTAAGCAGTTTGTCAACACGGTGTTTCCTATCAAGAATGAACAGGGTACTGTGGCCATAATAGTCCGGAACGAAAATGTAAAAATAGTGGATGGCTCTCGGGGCGATGGAGTGTGGATCTCTAACCCAAAGGTAATCGAGCCGGGCGGAAGGGTGGACCGGATGGTGATCGCCGAAAGCCCGATCGATGCCATGAGTTTTCACCAAATGAAACCTCCGGCAGAAGGGGAGAAAAGGCTCTACCTCGGCACGGCAGGAAATTTGTCATCCGGAGCCCCGGACACGGTGCAGAAACTGATCGACAAGTACCAGCCCCGGCAGATCGTCATGGCCAACGATAACGACAATGCTGGCATCCGAAACAATATCAATTTGGTGGGCCGTATGCGGTATCCTGGCATCCAGGAAAGTAACAACATACAGGCGCACTTGAACCTGCCGTCCCCAAGCCAGGCGCGACTCACTGTTTCGGTGAGCCATTCAGACCAGGCGATAGGGAAGCAGATGGTTCAGGAACTGACTGAGCGTTTCTCTATGGTGCTCAACAAAAATTCGCCCAAAGACGAGCCGGATGCCCGGATCAGCGTCAAGAGCTGGCAGGACAACCGCACCGAGTTTGAAGTGTCGATGCCCAATACCCGCCAAAATTTAATTCGGACGCAGAACGAACTGACAGCGGCCAAAGGGTTGCAGGAGGTCGTGAGTTTAAAGCTGCCGCACAATAAGGATTTTACGGAGGACTTGCAAAAGGGTGAAAAGCTACATCTGACCCCATTGCCGGCCCCGATGAAGCAGCAGGCCGCTCCCGTCCTAAGCCCAGAAGCGCCGAAGATGGTACCAAAGTTCGATTTGCCTCCAGCCGGAATGAAACGGTAGTTGAAACATTGCCAAAAAAATTGACTGTATACCTATGAAGTACCTCATTGTCGATACCGAAACGAACGGATTGCCGCAGTGCAATCACCTGCCCGTTACGGACCTGCCCAACTGGCCGAGGCTCATCTCCGTAGCCTGGGGCTTGTACGACAATGAAGGTCACGAACTCAGTCGACACTACGAATTTGTGAAACCGGAGGGCTTTCGCTGGAACAAAGTAGCGCAGCGAATCCATGGCATCACCCCGGAGCAGGCAGAACGTAAGGGAAAGCCGCTGGCCGAAGTACTTGAACTATTGCTACGGGACATTGGAAAGGCTGATGCCTGGGTAGGTCATAATATTGGCCTTGACTACGGAGTAATCGGTGCCGAGTTTATTCGAATCCAGCAAGCGCAGCCGGGTAGGGTAGGGGAGCTGCCCGCCCGGCCGCTGCTTTGCACGATGGAGGCGAGCACCCACGTAACAGGCAACCGAGAACCGATCCGCCTGGATGAACTGTACTGTCTGCTGACGGGCCGACGAATGAAGGGAATGCACGACGCTAACGCCGATATGCTGGCCACGGCCAAATGTTTTTTTGAACTTAAACGAAGAGGATATTTTGAAAATGAAGAAATTGAGCGTCATCGCAGCGGCTAGCTTTTTGATTCTAAACTTTACTAGCTGCCAGGAGAAAAACATTGACCCCGATTTTCCACCGACGAAGGCATACTATGCTTTCCGAGTATTTAACCCAACCAATCCCAGCCAACCCCGCAATGAAGTAGGTTTCGATACGCTGACCTACCGCGCGGAGGATGGTAACACTCACATCTTGACGAATCGCAGTATATTCTTCACAAACGATTACGACACGACGATATACGTAAATGTCCCTGCTGACCGGATATTGGAAGGGTACCTGTCATCGAGCAAGGCGCAGAGTGTGTCTATTGAAATTGGATTGATTGATAAATCTGGGGGTAAACGAAAGTTGGATTATAAGTTGGAGGGGATTGGGAATCAGGTTTTGGGTTCAAAGGCTGTGGTGAGGGTAAGGCTTAGGAAGGAGGTGTCTTTGGAGAACTTGTAATAACAAAAACTTTTAAAAAATTAAAGCTTCTGTGGTATATATACTAACTTGAATCTTTAATGAATTCAGAGATAAACTTTTTCTTAAATGGATTTGGAGTGGCTGAAACTTCGCCCGTACAATGGTGATCAAAAAAGTGCTTTTGAAGAACTTGTATGTCAAATTGCTGATTCAGAATGTGTTAATAATAGAGAAGATTTTCGACGTGTAGGTACGCCTGATGGTGGTGTGGAAGCCTATTGTAAACTTCCAGATGGTAAAGAATACGGGTGGCAGGCAAAATTCTTCCAAGGTATTAAGTCGACTCAGTGGACTCAAATCACTAAATCAGTTAAGAAAGCGATTGAAACGCATCCTGAGTTAGTCCGTTATTATATATGTGTCCCTTTGGATCGTCCTAATGCACGCATCAAGGGCCAGAAGTCGCTAATGGAAAGATGGGATGACAAAGTTGTAGAATGGGAAACAAAGGCTCGAAAGAGTGGGCGTGAAATAGAATTTATTTACTGGGGGAGTTCTGAATTGTTCAGTCGTCTATCCAGACCGGAACATATTGGACGCCGAAGCTTTTGGTTCAATGAAATAGAATTGGATGAAGATTGGTTTACCCAACGATTAGCAGAGGCTACTAATAATTTAAACAAACGATACTCCCCAGAGGTCAATTTTGAACTTCCGATAGCTACTGTTTTTCACGGTTTGGGTAGAGACAAGACTTTTACTGAACGCTGGAGGTCTCAATTTGATGAGTTGAAAGTTATTGCTAATACGGCAATTCGCGAATTAAACGACCAAAGGATCTCTGATGAATCGAGAAAAGTCTCAGATGTTTTACAGAATTTGTACCATCTAGCAAATAAAAACACGCCGTTTCGGATATTGATAATCGACCAATATCAAATCATTTGTACTATTAAGAAGGCACATGAAACTATTGATTGCCTGCTTGATAAGCTTGACGAACTGAAAAGGCAAGATAAGCAGGCAAGTACTTCATCTGTTTCAGATCAGCATATAAAAGATTACAGTTGGGATATTCGTAACTTTCGAAATATAAAGATCAGTTTATATGACTGTGAAAATTATGTGAACAGCGTGGAGGTTCAAGTTGCCAACACCCCAGCTTTGGCACTTACGGGTAAAGCTGGTATGGGAAAATCTCATTTATTGGCAGCAGTTTCGAACGCACGTAGAGAAAGAGGATTGCTGTCAATTTTAATTTTAGGGCAGCACCTAACGACACTAGAAGATCCTTGGACTCAAATTCTACGAGAACTACATATAGACTGTGATCGAGACACTTTTCTGGGTGTAATCAATACGTTAGGTGAGACAAGGGGTTCCAGAGTTTTAATGTGTGTTGACGCGCTCAATGAAGGTCAAGGTCGTCATATATGGGAAGATCATATCGGTGGCTTTTTTGAAGTCCTGTCACATTACCCATGGATTGGCCTAGTGATCAGTGTCAGAAGTTCATACCAAGAACTACTTTTGCCAGAGAATGTCCAGAAACGTCACCATATTTCGGTTGTTGACCACCACGGATTTGAATTATTTGAATACGAAGCTACAAAACGCTTTTTTTCCTACTATCAAATCCAGCTACCGAGTATTCCGCTTCTTCATCCAGAGTTCAGTAACCCACTCTTTCTACGGTTATTCTGTGAGGGACTTTATAAAAAGGGATTAAGTCAAATACCACCTGGATACGAAGGTATATCGGCTATTCTAGACTTTTTTTTGGATGCTGTAGATGAATCGTTATCAAAAAAGTATAATTTCAATAAGTCCCATCGATTGACTCGATATACTGTTGATTCATTGGCAGCTGAGCTCCTTAATATTGGATCAACCAGTCTACCTTTTGACGATGCTTACTTTTGGATCCTTGATTTACCCAAACTCAGGAGCCTAGCTGAACCTGACCGTATTAGGTTTTTTGAAGACTTGATTGTTGAGGGTGTACTAAATAAAGACTTAGATTATCAATGGCAAGAAGACAAAGGTGAGGTTTCCCAGCGTGAGGTAATATACTTTACATATGAGAGGTTTGGAGACCACTTGATTGCAGCTCATCTAATCGATCAATACGTAGACAAGAAAAATCCGGAAAACTCATTTGCCTACAATCCGAAACTTGTTAAGCTCTTCGATAATCAGCGAGGGCTACAACCCAACCAAGGGCTAATTGAGGCTTTATCTATCCAACTACCTGAACAGACAAGGGTAGAACTACATCAAGCGCTTCCTGTACTATCTCTGGAAGAATCGCTCGTGTCGGGTTTTATTGAAAGTATTTTGTGGCGCAAACATGATTCTTACAGTAACACCGCTTTTGAGTACATAAACAGAATAATTCTCGACAAATATTGGAAAGAAGCATTTCTGGATACAATAGTATCAGTCAGCGCCTCAGTCGGACACCCCTTAAATAGTGATTTTCTACACCGTGAACTATCGAGCCGTTCCATGGCAGACCGTGATGCTTGTTGGACAGGGTATTTACATTTTAAGTATTCACGCAACTTCGAAGAAGGGGCCTCTTCCGTACAGCGTATAATAGATTGGGCTTGGTCGTATGCCGACAAAGCACCTCTCAATGCCGAGTCTGCATTTCTACTGGCCCAAGCTATCACATGGTTCTTCACTAGCACTAATCGACCATTACGCGATTCAGCAACAAAAGCATTGATAGCACTCCTAGAAAACCGAATTGACACTTTGTTAAGGTTACTTCAAGCTTTTGAAAAGGTCAACGATCCTTATATATATGAGCGGTTGTGGACTGCCGCTTATGGTTGTACGATGAGGACACAAGATTTAGAAAGCTTAAATGCTTTGGCTAATTACACCTATGAAACAATTTTTGACAAAGAGGAAGTATACACTCATATTCTGCTTCGTGATTCTGCCAGAGGTGTAATTGAGAGAGCGGCTTGCTTAGGTAAAATAGACACCATTGATTTGGCTAAAGTCAGGCCGCCATATAAAAGCACATTTCCCACAGAATATCTTACTAATGAAGAAATTGATGAGCGTTATGAAGTAGAATTGAAAACTGCCGATTTCAAGCCATATCATCGTTTACAGAATTGGATATTACATTCGATGACGACTGAATATGGTAGGGGTACAGGGGGATATGGTGATTTTGGACGGTATACATTTCAGAGCGCGTTACGAAATTGGAGAGATGCGGATCTAATTGGATTAAGTAACCTTGCTGTACAATGGATATTCGAACGTTACGGTTGGAATGTTGAAAAGCATGGCCCTATTGACTGGATAATTGATAAATCAAGAGATAGAGCTGACCGCCATAGTATTATGAGCGAACGAATAGGAAAAAAATACCAATGGTTAGCAATGCATGAAATCCTAGCATTGGTTGCTGATAATGTAAATTTTCAAGAACGCTGGTCCAATAACGATACTGCCAAAGTATATGACGGTACTTGGGATCCATATATTCGGGATATTGATCCTTCTACCCTAATAAAATCAACTAATCGAAGAAAACAAGTTGTACAGTGGTGGAATCCAGAACAAGATATGAACTGGAGAACGCCACATGAAGAATGGCTTATGGTTGAGTCCGATTTACCTAGCCCTATTGATTATATAGAGGTAATTGATCCTCAGACCAAGGTTGAATGGTTGGTACTGGAAACATATCCATCTTGGAAAGAACCAAAACATATCAATGAAGAACAAGAGGACATTCCCTATAAGGAATTATGGTATCAGATCAGAGCATATTTAGTGAAGTCGTCCGAATACAAAAAATTCATAGAATGGGGAAAATTACAAAATTTTACCGGTCGATGGATGCCAGAAGCTATTGACCGATATGAATTATATAGCCGGGAATATTATTGGTCACCAGGCTGGCAAAGTATAAAATCCCGGTGGCAGAGTGATGAGGAAAGCAGGCTTCCATGGCAAGATATTGAAGGACGGAAAAGATATCGAGGTACAACTGAAGAATTTAGCGGGCAAGTAATTGTTCCAACGCTGAGATTTTCTAATGAAAAATCCAATGATGGGTCAATAGAAGAGTCCATAGGTTATCTAAAGCCCAGTGAGTTCATATTCGATGCAATGAAATTGAATTATGGACCACAAGAGGGTTCACTTTTTAATGGAAAGGGAGAAGTTGTATGTATTGACCCCTCCGTTGAAAACGCAAGCAATTCTTGCTTAATGGTTCGAAAGATCGACTTTATAAATATGCTTAAAGAAAATGATTTAAGTGTGTTTTGGACTGTTTTGGGAGAAAAGCAAATCCATGAAGGCATGGTTAATACTAGATTATATGGACGCCTGGATATTTCAGGGGTAGTTTATTTCGAAAACGATAACCTGATTCATCATCAGAGTATTCATGAGGATAAATATGAAGCTCATGAAAATGATGAGGAAGGTTTGGAAGACTGGTTTTCCATATTTTCACTTAGAAATTCGGATCTGCAGATCGGTGAAGAGGAATGATGGACAACCATGGGTCTTCACCGACTGTAACTCAGCCCCAGCCGCCAATGCTCCTTCTCATACACCAAAGGCTGAAAGCATTTCTCTTCTAACCCAGACTTACCGCCCTCCCCGCTGAACACCAATTTTACCTCGATAACAACGGAATCAGGTGTGATCTCTCGTAAACCTACTGCTTCGGCGGCGGTGATAGTACCGCCCCGCGTGGCGGTCTGCATGGAAAGGGGAAGTAGCCCCGGTAGCTGGCGTACTTCGCGGCGGAAGGCGTTGGAGAGGTAGGGGTAAAGGTTCGTGCTGTTGTTCCGTGCGTACTCGTTAGCTACGTAAAAAGCCTCCTCAACCGTCCGCTTAGCCTGCCAATGCTTACCCTGATAGAATGTTTTGAAAAGGACAATTACCAGCAACAAGGCCAATAATCCACCGATGGCATGAAACGGGTACCTGGCCACCAATGTCGATATTTTGGCAGACAGTACCTGGCCGGGTTTCAACTCTTCTTCTTTATCCGGCTCATCCTGGGAATTGTATTGGCGCAGTTTTTCTAAAACCTGCCAGATCTTATTTTTCTCCGCAGCCTTTGATTGATTCCTTTCCAATGCTGTGTCGTTGACTGTGTGTGCTTCGGAGAATCCGTTAGGACCTGCACTGCCATTCAGATGGATGGAAGACTTCTTGCCTGAGCTATCTTTCATGTCATAAAGAGAGGTCAAGGTATCGGTATGATTCCTGCATATAGGTGCGGGCACGTTTCATTTCGAGTACTTGTTGGAGGGGCGTCTTTTCCAGCGCTTCCTCCATAAGCGTATCGCCTTTCCGGCGATATTCGACGGCTTGGGTGGACATGTCCATTGCCGATTTCTGTAAGGAGGCTCGTTCTCCGGTCGTCAGGCGCAACCCTTGTGGTGAACCCTGTTCGGAGAAGTAGCCCATATCCGGTGCCATCGGATCCATGATTTGCGGATTCTGGAAGGCCCCGTCCAGGCTCGAAAAAAAGCTCTGGGCATCGTTGTTTACCTGGTCAAGCATGGTCTGAAAAAGGCTACCTATCTCTTCTGAAAAACTGCCAAGGTCACCCAGCGACATGAGGTCCAAACCAGAGCCGATATTGGGCGGATCGCTAATTAATTGTTGAAGACTGGCCTGGGACATTCTTTGCATGATGGTTTGCCGGAGGCGACGGGTTATATCAAGAGCGGTTCCGTTTTGCTCATCATTCAAGGCATTGTTCAGTGTTACCGATTGCGCGTATAGTTCATCGGCTAACTTATAGTATAGCAAAGACTGCACGATCTTCTTTTTTTGGGCCGCGGTTTGGAATTGCAGCAGGTGCAAAGCTTCTTCACCACGGGCCGCGCCCAGGTCGGTTAGATTGGTCGGTTGCCGGGCGTCCAGGCCTGATTTTCCAAAGAACATGTCATAGATGTTATTGCCGCTGTTTTGGGCTAAGGCATGGTTCCGGGCACTACCATTGACAATTTGTTTTTCCAGTTGCTGCAAAAATGCCGCCGACACATAACCGCTGAGGTATTGGTTCACCTCTTGCTGAATTTGATTGAATACCACCAGGTCATTAAAGCGTATCTGACCGTCGCGTGAACGAATGGCTTTCAGTTCAGAAACCGAGCGCATCAGCTCTTCGACACTTCGGCTAATCTCCAATTGGGCTTGGGTGTATATTTCGGTACCTTGAGCACTTTCTTCTATTCGGGCCAGCTTGGCCAGTTCCTTTTTGTTTTTATCCAGAATCTTTTTCAATTCCAGGAGCCGCGCCTTGGCGTACTTGTCTTTTCCTCCGCCAATACCCAGTACCGAAAGCCCCATTTTTACAATAGCCTCTACCTGACTATTAGCGGGAACGGGTAGGATCAATAGCGACGCCAGAAAACAGAGAATGATTGACTTTTTCATTTTACGGGGACGAAAAATACTTTAAAACCATCTTGCAATTGCAGTTTTTGCCGCACCTCACGACGTCGGCCCGTTGTAGCAGCGGACGCCAGACCCGCGCCAAGCGAGGCCAGGGCATTGCCGGCACCCGGAATCTGGGTTGCACGATTGACCGAATGGCCTGCCGACCAGGCAGCCTGTCCGGCCGCTTGACTCAAAGCACTGTTGGCGGCTTGATCAACCTGTTGGCGGGAAGGTTTTTCGGATTGTACGGCCAGTCCTTCGTTCATGTCGAGGTCAAGGGCCCGCATCCGGACTGGAACCGCCTCCCCGGTAGCCAGAAGCCGAAGCGTGGTGATGTTGAACAAAGCCCGCGTAGCGTTTACCTGAGCGAATCCAACCAAAATTGACCCCTTCGGAGCAAAACGACCACGGATCATGGCATCGGCCAGCGTTCGGAACATTACACGTGATCCATTGGAAACCGTCTGATTGCCACTTACCACGCCAGGAATTGGATCGTCGGTTTCAACTTGACTACGTCCGGAGGTAGGTATATCAGTTGCCTCGTAGTGATTTCCAGCTACGGTACTGCTATTCCCGCCCTCCGCCTTGACGGTATTGAAGCCCGCGCGCATGAGGTATTCATCCCGTACCTTATTGCGAAAAGGATCTTCGGTCGTTGGGTATTCCTCTTTCGAACGAAGAGGGGGTGGTGTTTTCCCTGTCGAGTTGTTTCGGCTTCGTGGTTGTCTTGCCAATTGCTGGGAGCGACTCAATTCTTGCTGAACGGAGGCATCCTGGTGAATTGAATCAGCATCCCTAGACTTTTTGCGATTTTCTTCCTGCTGTTTGAGTGCTAGCCCGTAGATGCTGTTTACGTCGTCGTAGTTCATGGTTCGCATTTGCTCCTCATCAGCATAGTCGGTTGGCTGAGTAATTTGGTTTCGCTCACGTTCGGCCACATCGATCGGTTCTGCTGGAACCGGTGCCATCTGTGCAGCCCGGAATCCGTTGGAGGAAACCGTCATTTTCCAAAGCATGACCACGATGGCAACAACGGCAATTGACCCAATCCCCACTGCCAGAATAGCCCTTCTTCGTTTCGTTGTTTTCGCTTTGCTTGGGGCATTAGGACGGACATCGGGGACATTTTCTTCCGGATCTTCCTCATCCAGATATTCATCCTCCTCCGCGGGCAAAAATTCCTTCTCTATTATTTCCTCATTGACAATCTCCTCATCAATCACTCCTTCTTCGTGCCATTGATGGTCTGAGGGGAGTTGTTCCTCATTCTCATCAGAGAAGATCTTTTCGTCAAATTGTTCTTCAAACCCGTCGGAATTCAACGAATGCACCTCATCATCGAATATTGGGGCGGGGATTTCTACTTCTTCCCGTTTAGTTGCAGTATCCTCAATTGCGTCGTCCTGCAACTGAGCTTTACGCTTTTTTCTTTTTCCAGTCATTCCAAATCCAGGTTGAGTTTGAAAAACGTTCTTTGTTGGTTTCCTTTTTAAACTTGTCGTGGCGTATGCCGGGCTGGGTTGGCCGGGCGTACAATACGGTTTTCATCGGCAGGCTCAGTGTAACATTACGCGTACCACTCTTCTCGCGTATGTTTACGACAAACTCACTTCGATTTTGTGGCGCGAACTGTGGTAAAGCAAACCGCAACTGTATCTTTTGATCCGCCTCAACCCGGTCAGGGACCGTTTCAACGATCGGCTCCATGGGGTAGGTCTCCCCGTCCAGATATATTCCCTTCCGTTTCCTGGCCTGGTTCTGATACCAGAAACTAACCTGATCAAGGAGGTAGGGCATAGCAGTTTGGTTCTGAATGGTAAGCTGGACATAGGTATTTGTAGAATCGTGCAGTAGATGAGTGAGCTTGACCACAATGCCACTGTTTCGCTCCTGATCAAAATTCTGGGGTGATCCGCTTAGAAGGGAATCCATCCTTATTTTCAGAGACCTTTCGGCGGTAAGTATTGATTCTTCTTCATAAATCGGTTGTTTCTCGATTAGAGTACCCTCTGCCGTAGGATTGAGTGAAGCAAGCAATTGATCACCATTAGGTACGCTGGCGGGAATGGTAGCCTGACCAGTTGAAGATACTATTGGTAGTTCAGGCGTGTAAACCTCAGTTTGAACGGGCCGCTGCAATTTGCTTATATCCACAAAGGCCGGTGGCGTACCGTCCGATACTTTCAAATATCCCAGAAAAGTTTCGTCGGAAGTCCTGACAAGCAGAGGCGTAAGCCGAGCCGAGGTCGTACGGGGCCTGACAAAAACAATGTTTCCCGATTCTATTTTTATCAGGTACTCCGGGCTAATATCCACCAGGGCCACCTTGGAGGGGAAAATCAAATAGGTGGTGGAGGTGCGGTTGACCTTAACTGTATCGGGCAGGTAGGTTTGCGCCGGACATCCTTGGTATAATCCCATGGCCAGCGTTAAAAAAAGGATTTTCTTGTTCATTAAAATGTTTCGATTATTGGTTTGCGGCTACTGCCCGCCCTTCATCTGATTGGATAGGACGCGGGTAGTCGATAAATGTGAAGGTGTCGATCAGAAGACCGTAAGGATTGATATCCGAGCGAAGTTGGCGTGAGAGCGTGAAACGTGCAGCCACGGGCTGTACCGCAATCTGATTGTCATAGACCACCTGTTGCGCTCCCCAGACAAACCCTTGATAAGGTTCCACGCTCATATCTACCTTGACCGAGTCGCAGGTCCAGTTGGTATGCGAGTTGTAGCGATGGTAGTTTTCGAGTACCCGACCCCGTTTGAAGGTTTCGTATATCGCCCGCCCGTCGTTATGGTCCACTAGCTTCATACCATGGTTCACCCGTTCTCGGAAAGTGTTGGCGTCATGTTGGAACATCAGATCCATGAAGGATCGAACCAGATTTCGCGCTTCGTACTGTGTAGGCTGAACTTGCCCGGCTGAAATCGCCGCATTGGTTCCGTTATCAGCGACCATATAGACTCGCTCAGCATTTTGGCTGCTTTCCCGTACATAGGCGTACAACCAGGCGACATTGCTCACCGCCAAAGCAACTATCAGGCCCAGGCAAATGATTTTCAGGGTTTTGATTAAGGTCGTTACGTTATTCGCTTGCTGCATCATAGGTATTCTTTTTATGATTCACGGTCGTTTTTGCGCTTGGGGCTGTCATTATATTCAGCCATGGCGTTGCCTCGCTCTGTGTTATGGTTTTTTGTCTTTTCAGTTGAATTGCCTGATGTGCTTCGTCTAGTGGAGGAACTACCCGAACGGGAACCTGAACTACGACCCGCCCCCGCTCCCATTCGAATCGCGGTTTGAGCGGTACGAGCGGCGGCACCGGGCAGGTTGGCCCCTTTGCTGGCAGCCCAACTTCCCAGTCCTCCGGCAGAAGTCATACCGCCAATGAAAGCGTTCGTCAAAAAGGGCGTGGCCAGGTAGGCTCCAATTACGCAGTAGTGGACAACCACCAGATTGAATACCGCTCCGAATCGCTCTTCCAGCGTGGCGTTGTTCATCATGTTATCGATGTGCGTATCCACGAGATTATCCACGTAGAAATTGACGATGCCGTCAAGGACACCAATGGTCATTGCCCAAAACTTGGCGTGAAGCAAGTTCCGGAACCAATAACCCATGGCTCCCTGCAGGCCTGGAATCATGGAAATCAGAATGGCTATCGGTCCCGTAATCATGAGAAAAACAGTGACCAGCACCTGCATCTTAGCTACGAAGGCCCGGATCAGCAGCGTCAAACCCTCTGCCACCAGGCGAACCAATTTCAGAATGACCATTTCCATAGAATTGCTCATCACACCAAGTACGATGTCGATATCCTTCTTCATCTGATCCGAGTCCCAGGACAGATCAAAATCTTTCCAGAGGTTATCGTTGGCGGTAGAGAAAGCCCCATCCACCTTGGCGGTCATGGCTTTCAGCGATGCCAGCACCTCTTGCGGGTCTTTGGGCGAAAAAAGCCCGGCGACAAAGTCAATCATGCCCGTGACAATATTCAGTAAATCTCCGTACAGTGTCAGTACGATCGTCAGGATAATGGCCCTGACTAAGGGCGTGTAGTCGGTGGTCAGGTCAGAAGACATGAGAAATGTACGGCCCAGCGCCCAAAGAAAATTAACCATCATGAGCAACGCTGCCAAGCCCAACACCTTCGTACGGATAAGGTCGCCGTTGCTAGCCATCAGAAAGCCAAAGGATTCTTCTTTCATGCAATAATTAGTTTAGATTATCCCTTCGGCTTTATCTTCGTTGTACTGGCGCACAGCGTACACGATATTCCCCTGGTAGGTCTTGGTCAAGTCACGCAGATGCTCCCGCTCGGCGGGCTTCGAAGTGAGCAACGGGTAGATACTTGGGGCGGCCTCCAAACGGTACACCTTTCCATGTTCCCCCTGCCGTATGAAGATTTCCCGCCAGGTTTTTGTTACCCTAATGGAGCGCATCTTCTCCACTTCGTGTCGGGTAAAGCCCAACACCGCCGAGACCCGATCAAGCTGCTTCGCATCTTGGTGGTTGAGGATAATTTTAGTATCAGCGTTGGCCACGATCACCGGGCCAACCGTTGAATCCTCGATTTCCTTCACCCCTTGTGTGATGATGCACATCGAACCGTTGTTCTTACGAATGGTACGGTACATCATTTCTACAAAGTCTCCCATACCTTCTGATAGCATGGACCAGGCTTCATCCATATAGAGGTACTTCACATCTTTCGGAAAGCGGCGGATCACGTCCAGTGAAAGCTCCGTGATCAGCATGGTAACTACCGATTTGAGCAACTCATTGTCTTTAATCCGGGCCATGTCGAAGCATACCAATGGGTAAGCGCTGATGTCCTCGTTTTCACTTGCGTCCAGCACATCTCGGTAATGGCCCACCACAAAGGGTTCCAGACAGGTGAAGAATTCAGCAAAATCGAACGCTTTGTTCCAGCGGATCAATTCTTCGCTGTTTCCATTGTCCTTCAAGTATTGATACAGGAAATCATAAAATCCGATCAGGCTGGGGACTGTCGTTGGCGGCTCGGGCTGAGCGTTGTACCATTCATAGTAGATCGGAATAAGCCGTACTAGCACCGAGCGTTCGGCCTGCCTTACTGGCCGCTTGTATCCCTTCCAAATAATGGCAAGCAGGGTAGAAAGGAAATTAATTTTGTCCCCATCCGGAATGTAGTTCCCATCCGCGTCCAACTGAATCCCAAAAGGATTGAACTTTATAGGCTTTTGCGGATCGTATTGGTAATAGCGCCCGCCCAGAGCGGTCATTAATGACAGATAGGTACCACCGACGTCGATGATGATCTGCCTGTGCCCGGCCTCATAACGCTGCAGCATAAAATACCCCATCGTAAAGGATTTACCCGACCCAGTTGGGCCTACTACCACGCTATTCTGGTTATTCAGGTCGGTATTGAATAGATTGACCAAAACCGGATTGCCGTAGCGGTCAGCGAGTAATTCCCCTTGATTGGCCGTTCGGTAGTTTGTCGCGCAATTAAGATAGCAGGCAGCATTGTCTCCGGACATGAGTAGCCATCGGTAATTCTGGTATCCATTGCCAGGAGCCAGGGCAAAGAAAAGATTGGTTGTGTCCATCGTTTCGACAAAGACGTCGGCTCCTCCCATCGCCCTGAATGCCGCAATACCCTGCTGCACCATTCTCTCCCGTTGCTTGTTATCCGTACTCCAAACCACCAGCGACAGATTAAGACTCATCAAGCTCTTGTTGTCCGTGCGGAGCCCGTCGATGTAATCCTCGAGTTCCAGCATTTTGATCTTGTTCTCATGGGTCATTAAGAAATCGAGATTGCGGTTGATCTTCTGCTCGAATTCCAGGGAGCTGATCATTTTTTCGGTATCCTCGATCAGGAAGCTCGTCACCAGTAAGTGCGGAATTTGCAAGTCAAGCGCCAATGTCGATATGAAGGGAGCCTCCACGCCAGTCCGGCCGGGCTGGGTGTTGTGAATTATGGAAGGTTGACCAATCATTGTCAGCACATTGACCTTCTTTTCGCCCACCCCAACGAAGGTAGCATCAGGTTGAATCGACCGATTGAGTATCGTAGGTTGACGGTCAAAATCCAAGTTAAAATATTGGAGAAAAAGGTTTTCAAATTCTTCTTCATTCAACCTCGTCAACCGTATCTGTCCGAGTGAAATACTTTGGGCAAATTCTTCTGCTGCTCGTTCTGCTCGTTCGGCCAGCGCGTCTATACCATCAAAAGGATTTCTGAGCATTGATAATCCTAAACGCGCCCAAGTCGTATTGGCAGCATTCGTACGGGGTTGTCGTTCGTTTCCAAAAGAGAGGCACAGGTAGGCAGTGTGGTGCAATACTGGCTTATCCTGCATGTGAACATGCTGTTGCTGGGTAAACGGTACGTTTGTTTTATCTCCTTGAACTTTGGGAATCCGGTGCCGTTTGGTATGGTAAGCGTCCAGTCTCTGTATGACTGTCCCGACAGGTAATGTTCGGGAGGCGCGATAAAAAGCGGAGCTTAATGCGTCGTACTCACCATCGGTGATGCTTTCCGTTTCCACACCTTCAAATCGGTAACAAATAGCAACTCGTCCGTCTTTTAGTACGGCTATTGCTCCGCCGTCGCCACTATTTTCAATACTGAACACGGGAAACACCGCGTCGTAATTGACTGTTTTTGCCACGAAGTTTGATGATTACGTGATTAACTTTTTTGGGTTGAAACCAAACCCAGGAAATCATTGATATCAGGAATGAGGGATGTTTGTGGCGCTCGCCCCACCGCAGCACAAGCCACGACAGCACCAGCAATACCAGAATAACACCATATACAGCGCGGGGAACAGGAATAATGGTTCGGGCTAAGGAGGCCAAAGTAATAAGGCCGACCAGTAAGCAGACATACAAACCCAGTTCCTGCATCCGCATCCCGAGAATCCGGGTTGGTTTCTCCAAAGACTTTTGAACTTTCATACTTACCTGGTCAGTGTATATCCACCCGTCGAGCCTCCAGATGTAGTCTGAACATCGGTAACGATCAGGTTGAAGCCAAACCAGATGACAGCCCCAACCACCAAGTAAAGTAGATTCCGCACCGAATTAGGAGAATTACTGATGAAGGATGACACAACCTTCACAACGCCCACAACCATCAGGATGCCGAAAATCACGTTTCCGATGGTAACAATCGTCTGGTAATAGCCCATTAAGGCTTGTGATACTGATCCGGCAGCCCCTTGAGCGAAAATGTTGAATGAGAGGCACGATAAAACTAGAATGGCGAAACAGAGTACTGTCTTTTTCATTTTAAACAGAATTATTGATTGATTTGTAACTAATTGGAAATGTTATTTTTAGCCTTCCAAAGGCATATATATTCAAAAATTTGGCACAACCGTTGTGAAACGCCCCGGTGCAAAAACGAGGTTTAGGCGGTGTTTAACAGGAGACAATGCTTCGCCGGAAGCACAAAAAGTGCCAAGGGGTTTGAAGCATTCACTACTGTGAAAACTATCAGGATGTATATGGAATTTGTATTAATGCGCCCGGCAGAAAGCATCGGGCGAAAACGAAGATTATCTTTTCATTCTATTTTGCTGTTACGATTGTAAATTTCTTTCAACTCCTCAGCCGCACTTTTCATGTCGGCAAATCTCGACCTCCGCTTTACAAGCGTACTGGCACTTTTTTCCTGGGACTCCGCAATCGCTAATCCCAAATCTTCCCCAAAACCCGAATCCATAGGATCAGGCTCGGGATTTCCCTTTTCCTCTGGTACCGCCTGACTTGGCTTCTCAGCGGTAGATCCTCCCCTTATTTCATTCCGCCGCTCGTTGACTACTTTTCTCTGTTTTGCCAATAAAGCAGAACGATTCGGCTGTAACGGAACGGTTACTAACTTAGGCGTGACACTATAAAATTTATTGTATATCCGATAAATTAGATAGACAAATAAACTGAAAGAAAATGTGCCCAAGAATATGACTATAATTCGAGTCGTCATCTTGGGCGCAAATTTAAAATACAGAAAAATAAAGATGCAAATGCTGGATTTATTTTTTTTCTGTCAAGGCTATAATTTCTTGAATTCTTGGGTCATTGGCGATAGCTTCGGAAGCCAATTCTCTGATTTCCAACTCATAATGGGTGGCGGCCATCTTCAGTAAACGGTGTACCGATTTACGAATGGTGATGTTTTGATAGGTTTCTGGTTTAGCTTTCTCCTTGGTTGAAGCAGAGGCCGTTTCTGTCTTTACGTCCTTTGGTAATTGCGCAGGAGCCTGTAAGGCATCCTGAATACTTTTCTTGGCTTCGGGGTCGTCCAGTAGCGAAGAAAACGGTTTCTTATTTTTAGCCATAGTTACGAAATTTGGTAGCGTTTCTTGAATTCCTGATAAAATGCGCCGTAGGATTCGGCAATGCTAGTATAGTCTAGTGGGCAGTCCATGGTACCCACACGCATGAAATCGGCTCGGTTCGGCAGTGCGTTGTCAAAAATGGTAATATCAAGCATATCGGCATAGCGGTCGATGTCACTGTTTTCCCGAAGGTTGTGCTGCCGGAAATTCTGGACACCGAAAATATTGAAATCATAACCGCGTTCTTTGCGAATGTTCCCCATTTTTTTGGCTGCTTTGATGAACTCGAAAGCCGACAATACATCGGAATCTCCCAGCCGGATAGGGACTAGGAGGCTATCACAAAATGTTAATGCCATTACCGCCTCATCGGGCCCAGTCATACGAGGTAGATCCAGGAAGATGACGTCGTAGTCCTCATAGTGTTCATCCAATACCGAAGCTACGTCGTCCGTGGCCAATACTTCACAAGCGTTTTCCGACAGACCGATTCTTTCTATCTCCCTAGCCCGCAGCTTGGCAATGGTTCGCTGACCATCGGCGTCCAATACAAGCACCCGTTTATTTTCCCGGCTCAGGCAATTCGCCAGCCATACGGTGATGGCTGATTTTCCACTGCCCCCCTTCTGAGAGCAAACTGAAATAATTCTTGTTTCTTCTTTCATTTATTTAGAGGTGATTTCAAGCAAAATACATCAATATTTTGATATTATGGAAGTGTGTTATTCTAATATTTTAAAACATTATCAGAATTGCTGTATATAGCATCACGTAATACGCGCAAATGACAATAGTTAATATACTGAATAGAAGGGAAATAAAAGTACAACGTCGCTAAAAAGAAGATGATTTTGTTATCATAATATTTTAATATTTTGATATAATGATTTATCTTTATATAGTGAAACAGCGGTAAGAACAAGACAAAAACGAACACTTACTCTAATGCAAAGCAACTTGAAACAAAGTACTCGGAAAGAAGAACGGCAGACAAAAGACAACTTCCAAATAATTGTATCTGTGTCAGAGGAAACCAGCCCAACAGAAGACGAAGAGTTTGCCGCCCAGATTCAATCCTACGAAGCGTGGCAAGCCGCAATTTGGCTGGACTGAAAAGTAGCCTTCGATTTTCAACCCAACACTTTTACACTTATTTGGGATGAACCTTACAAACTTAACCCAAAGCCGCTCTCGCAGGATTGGTTATTAAGCGCGGCCTGATTGGCGGACTAAATGCACTAAATTTTTTTCTTCCCTTCTATTAGCGGGTAACTGGTTTGCCGAAGTCGGAATCAACGTAGACCAATCGGTCACGGTTGAAGTACAAGGCGGAATGATCGCCATCAGGCCAGCGACAAGCTGAATGAATGCCCGAATGCCGGGAAAGTAGTTATTCCCGGCTACTTTTTCAATCTAAACAATAACTCAAATGTCAAAAATGCACAACAACCCAGAAACAGAAGTGCTGTCGAAAACAATCAAATATATGCCCGGCAGTCCACGACAGTACAGGTTTAATGCCCAAACTGGGCGTTTCAATATCAACGGTATCCAGGACGTGGGGGACCGCTTTTCTTTTCAACCCATTGCCTGGCGAATATTTGAGGATGACCTCTTTGCCCGTGGACGAATAGAGGCGTGGGCAGAGCTATTTTTTGTGGATAGGCAGGGTGCCATGTCTTCTTTAATGTTCAATAACAGTAGCGTATACGAACTACGTAGATTAATGGAAAGACTTTTCTATGACGACCTGAAACTTTCTGACGTAGTTCTGAAAGTTACCAGCGAGAAGAAGGTTAATGAGAAAGTCACGCCCAAAGGAACGTGGTACCTAGCTGTTTTTGAATATGAAGCCGCTGACCCCGCGCAAGTGGTTGAACTGACCGCATTTGCCCAATCACACCCAATTTATCGGGCTGAAACCCTTACAAGAGCAGCGGAACACAGCTTGATCTCAGAATCGTATGCTTATGGTTTGACCTTACCGGGTTTGCCTGTGGCCCCGCTCTCCATCACACCTAAACTG
Organism: Rhabdobacter roseus; assembly: GCF_014202275.1. Taxonomy (GTDB): domain Bacteria; phylum Bacteroidota; class Bacteroidia; order Cytophagales; family Spirosomataceae; genus Rhabdobacter; species Rhabdobacter roseus. Next base: position 111,651 of record NZ_JACHGF010000013.1, read on the forward strand.
GTTGCCTGAACAATCGTCCAAACCCGGCTCTCGCTATCCCAGCGGGAGCCATTTCAAAACTTTACTGATATGTTTATCTCAGCCATTAAAATCGACGTGGTTAAAAAGGAAGTTTACCAAATTCAAATTGAAGACACCTTAGAGGCTATGTATGAAGCCATTGACTGCCAGATAGTAGAACGTGTGGTCATTAATCGAAACAACGACCTTTGGCTCGACGAGGAAGGACTTTTGCATCATCCCCAGCCACCAAAATTTTGGTTCAAAGGAGCAAATACTCCTATTACTGGAAACGGCCTTATTTGTGGGTTTAACGGGGAAGGTCAGATGATAAGCACCACGTTGTCCGTTGAGGAAATTGAGTCTCAAATTTTGTTCTTAGGTAATTCGCACTTGGAACCAAGGTGTGGGTTTATCCCGTGGGACGAATTGTAAAAGTAATTTTATCAACCCGGCCCGATGCCCGGTGCATCGGGCCATTATACCAAATACGTATATGGAGTATCGTTCAATTCCCCGTATCAGTAACAGCGACCTCACGGAATTCAGAAACTTCCTGTTTGGCCGCCCTGAAAGAAAACCAGTCAAGGCTTTTGCTTTCGGTACTGCCTTACACGAAATGATTTTAGAACCGGGCAAAAGCGGAACAAACCCTCAAAAGGTGGATTTGGAATTGGTCAATAAACTGGCCACAGTTGCCCGTGAGGACAAATTTCTCGAATGGATTCTCCAATATTCCTCAAAGGAGGAGGTGCGTCTTTGGCAAGACTTAGAAACTGGATTGGCCTTAAAATCGCGGTTGGATATCGTATACAAAAACCGTTTGGTTGTCGATATTAAATCCACCTCATGCCGCACCCGAGAAGACTTTGTAGCCAGCTGCTTAAAATACGATTACGACCGACAGGCGGCCTTCTATCTAGATTCACTTGGGGCTGAGGAAATAGTAAAGCGTCGGTTTATGTTCGTTGCTATTCAAAAAGTTAAACCGTTTAATATCTGGAAGGTCGAATACCCAGGGAATAGCGATTTTATCAACTTCGGGCGGAGGAAATACCAATCTTTGCTTAGCGAGTGGAAACAAAGGGAGGCGCGAGGGCTGTGTTTTGTGCCTTCGACTTGGGGTACAGAACTATTTCTGGAATAAGGAAGACGATGGTTTACAGCGTGGCAGAATTTGGATTAAGGTAATCCATACGCAGGTAGAGATGATCTAATACTGAAAGTGCTATAAGTCTGATGGATCAATAAAGGGCACTAATACAATTGGTTGCGGTGTTAATCTGCTCCAATAAGCCATACCTTTCTGAAACCCGCCTGACCTGTGGGGTTCTCTTTTCAGGATAGCGAAAAATGAGGTCCAGGAAGTAGGTCCAGGTTAAAAAAAGGGAGTGTCTTTATGGACCTAACTTTTTGATCATATACAATATCAAGATATGAATTAGACTTTCGTTTACGCCGGCAACATGGACTAATAGTATATTTTAATTTTCACAATCAGGAAAGTAGCATTTGTCCTTGGTGCTCCTAGCAAATAGTATGAAACGATATGGGAAAGGGAGGGAGAAGGTCTGTATACACCACCCACTTACTACTTCCCGGCAAACCGATGCGGATGTTGATAATTTCAGGCATTTCACATATACAGGTATCTTAGAATCCTGTTCCAAAGATAGGATATTAGATTACCACCATTTTTAGATTTATGCACAGGTGTTCAGGCAATGTCAAGAGTGTAAAGCCAATATTTCTTTCCGTTTCTTGGCTCAATCTCTCTCAGTACCGTAAATCCCAAACTCTCATAGATGTGCCGGGCTTGGTGCATTATCTCAGAAGTATGAAGGGCGATGGTTTGCTCCCTGGTTTCTTTCGCTAACTCAATACATTTTTCTACTAACCGTCTCCCTATGCCTCTGCCAGCAAACTCAGGGGCAACGGACACATACCTTATGTAACACCACTCAGACAGGAAAATATCTGTGGGGTTGCCGCTGGAAACGAGGAAGGCCATGCCAATTAGTTCCTTGTCAGTGTTTTCGCATACGAAAGAGCACGATTTCTCCAGAAGCTCTACGTATGTTTCTCTATTGCTGAGGCTTTTGAATAGCCTTTGCCAATTCTCAGGCGATAAATCATTTTGAAGTTGGCTCCATGAGCTCAAAGCCAGAATCTGTATTTGCTCTAAATCATAACTCACCCCTTTTCTATATACCATATGAAGAACACCATTATGAGGAAACTGTAAATTTGGCACATTTCCTTCACATGTACTCCACAGGCTAATCATAAATAACAATTTATAGGACGACACAGGACTCTGGGTAGTCAAATCAAATGTGGATTTAAATGTACACATCTCCAACAGGGCCGGTTAACATAAAAAGGAGCAATAAACAGCCCTTTTTGTATATAAAACTTGTATAGAAATCAAAGTTTAATTTTATATTCCTAATAATTGAAAGGAACTATTCAAGATACTGATCGGCTACGCAAGGGGATCAATTAGGGACCAGAACCTGGAACTACAGATGGACGCCCTAGCTAAGGCCGGGTGCAACATCATTTTTCAGGAAAAGGCCTCCGGTGTCAAGACGTATCGCCCGGATCTGGAAAAAATGCTTTCTCAGCTCTGGAAGGGGGATATGTTGTGCATCTACAAGCTCGACGGTTCCGGCCGAACGGCGACAAGGCAGGCTCTGAAAAACCTGCTTGAACTGGTGGCCGGTTTTGAAAGCAGGGGCGTGGGGTTGAAAAGCCTGACGGACTCCATTGACACCACCACGCCCCAGGGCCGGCTGGTGCTGAATATCTTCGGGTCTCCTGCGAGTTCTATCGCACAGCAGCGTGACCTGATTCGGGAGAGAATCAAGGCTGGTCTGGAAGTGGTCCGGGGCAGGAAGGACGGCAGGAAGCGTGGACTATCGTCCGAAGCCCAGAAAAAGGCCATGCTGGCCGAAGTCTATTATAAGGATGGTAAACTGGGAGTGGATAAGATCGTTAAATCGGTTGGGGTTTCTAAAATGACATTCGACAAGCACCTCCATCTGCGTTAAGTAAGAATAGAAAAGACGATGGGCAATTGATTGTGAATTAATTCAGGATAATATTAGTTCACTGGGAAAATTATACTATTGAGTAATTAACCCTCAACTAAAAATTTTTATACAAATGTTTTTCATCTCTAGGGTAATTGAATGAAAGTGATAGTCAGTTTTCGGTTCGGTATTCTTTTTACATGGCGGATTCAAGTTATAAACGCAACACCCTCGTTATTTAGGGTAGCATTTTGAAAAACTTCTTGGGGTGATCTGAACCCGAATCTTTTTCTGGGCCTTTGGTTTAACATGTCAACTACTTCGTTAACTCTCTGCTCTGTGATTCGGCCGAAATTCATTCCTTTCGGGAAATACTGCCTGACCAGTCCATTCAAATTTTCATTAGCGCCGCGCTCCCAACTGTGGTAGGGCTTGGCAAAATAACAGTCCACCCCGAGTTCTTCGGAGATCTTGTTATGATAGGCAAACTCCTTTCCATTGTCTGTGGTGACCGTGTGCAGCAGTGCTTTCCAGTCCGAGAGCAACTCCACCGCCTTGGCCTGCACGACGGCGGCCTCCTTACTCTGAACATAGCCCATTTTCAGCATCCCCGTAGCCCGGTCGTTGATCGTCAGCAGGGCTCCCTTATGGTATTTGCCGACCACCAGGTCCATCTCAACGTCACCTATCCGCTGCTTTTGCTCGACAATCTCAGGACGCTGGTCAATATCGACACGACCCGGGATCTGACCCCGTTTCCCCCTCAAACTGCCCCGTTTGGCGTATTTCTTGCCCTTGGTACGCAAATGGCGGTAGAGCCTCCCACCTCGTTTTTTGTCCGTCCACACGTACTGGTAGATGCGCTCGGCACAGACGCAATCCACACCTTTCCGCCTTGCTTCTCCGGCGATCTGCTCAGGGCTCAGATCCTCTTTGAGCTTTCTCACCACGTACTGTTGCATGGGAGCCGTGAAGCGCTTTTTCCTGGGTTTAGCCCTTTGCCGCTCTTCACTCTTACGCTGAGCCAGTTCAGGCCGATAGGCCCCGTTGCGCCCGTCACTGTTGCGCCGCAATTCGCGGCTGATGGTCGATTTGTGGACGCCTACCTGCTGAGCGATCTGGCCCCGTGAGTGACCTGCATGGTGCAAGTCGGAAATTTGGTACCTTTGTTCCAGCGCTAGATGATTCATACTTGTTTTGAGTTTGGCGACCCAAAAGTATGAAGTTTTCTGATGCCGCCCGGCTGCCCAGATTTGGGCCATGGCCCAAATCTGGGCAGCCGGGCTTTTTTTATCCAACGTTGCGTTTATTACTTGAATCTAAGCATTGAAGGCTTGTTATAGATGAAATTTAACCAGTTTCGGGATTTTAAAAAATAACCTGAAAAATAAAATTACAACACTTTCTTAGAAAAATCTTTCATGCAATTGCCCTATTTCATCTCTAATGCCTCCCTGTTGCACGTTTTTTTATCCTATCTTTGCGGCTCTATGAAGGTTGCACTCTATATATTGGCCGTCTACACTATACTCCTGTCCTGCATTCCTTGCCAGGACAAAGAAGTTGTGAGCTTGGGTATCCCACCTGTAATCTCAATGAGTGCAACAGTTAACCAGCCTCCCCATGATTTGCCGGACCTCTGCTCCCCCTTCTGCATTTGCACCTGCTGCGCGGGCATGGACATCCCCGTGTTGAAAACTTACCTACCCGAAAAGCCTGCCGCTGATTTCGCCAGGCCTTCGGCATCCCCCTACACCTCCGCCATTCCTTCCGGCGGGGCTTCTTCCGTCTGGCAGCCGCCCAGAGCTTAGTGTGACATCCTTCCCGTCAGTTTCCCACGCCCCGACCGCCCGGTCTTGGCCGGAAAATCCTGTTACACTAAATCCAAATTTTCATGCTGGACAAAATCATCCATTTCTCCATTCATAACAAGCTGGTGATCGGACTCTTCACGCTGGCGCTGATCGCCGTGGGGATTTACTCGCTGACCCGACTTCCCATCGACGCCGTCCCCGACATCACTAATAACCAGGTCCAAGTCATTACCACCAGCCCCTCGCTGGCCGCCCAGGAAGTCGAGCGGCTGGTCACCTTCCCGGTGGAAACCGAAATGGCCACCATCCCCGACATCACGGAGATTCGCTCCATCTCGCGCTTCGGCCTGTCGGTAATCACCATCGTTTTCAAGGAAAGCACCGACATCTACTGGGCGCGGCAGCAGGTCGTAGAGCGGCTCGGTAACGCGGCGGACAAGATTCCGCCCGGTGCCGGGACCCCCGGACTGGCTCCGGTCACCACGGGCCTGGGCGAAATCTACCAGTACCTGCTGAAGGCCAAACCGGGCTATGAGGATAAATTCACGGCCATGGAGCTGCGCAGCGTTCAGGACTGGATCGTCCGGCGGCAGTTGCTGGGTACGCCCGGCGTGGCCGACGTGAGCAGCTTCGGAGGCTACCTCAAGCAGTACGAAATCGCCATCGACCCCGATAAGCTGCGGGCCATGGACCTGTCGATGGACGAGTTGTTCACGGCCCTCGAACAGAACAACCAGAATACGGGCGGGGCCTACATCGACAAGCAGCCCAACGCCTACTTCATCCGCAGCGAGGGGCTGATCGGCAGCCTGGACGACATCCGCAACATTAGGGTGCGGGAAACCGCCCAGGGCCTACCCGTCCTGGTGCGGGACATCGCCACGGTGCGATTCGGCCACGCCGTGCGCTATGGGGCCATGACCCTCAACGACGAGGGCGAGGTCGTGGGCGGGCTGGTGCTGATGCTGAAGGGAGCCAACTCTTCGGCGGTCATCGACGACGTCAAGGCGCGCGTCGAGCAGATCCGCAAGAGCCTGCCCGAGGGGGTGGCCATCGACCCCTTCCTCGACCGCACCAAGCTGGTCGACCGCGCCATCGGAACCGTGTCGAAGAACCTGGTCGAGGGAGCGCTGATCGTCATCTTCGTGCTGGTACTGCTGCTGGGCAACCTGCGGGCGGGACTGGTGGTGGCCTCGGTCATCCCGCTGGCCATGCTCTTCGCGGTGTCCATGATGAAGCTCTTCGGGGTGTCGGGCAACCTGATGAGCCTGGGGGCCATCGACTTCGGGCTGATCGTGGACGGGGCGGTCATCATCGTGGAGGCAACCCTGCACCACATCGGTGCCAAGAAATACGACCACCGACTCAGCCAGGCCGAAATGGACCGGGAGGTGTACGAGTCGGCCTCGAAGATCCGCAACTCGGCGGCTTTCGGAGAAATCATCATCCTGATCGTGTACCTGCCCATCCTGGCGCTGGTGGGCATCGAGGGAAAGATGTTCCGGCCCATGGCCCAAACGGTCAGCTTCGCCATCCTGGGGGCGTTCATCCTGTCGCTGACCTACGTGCCGATGGTCTCAGCCCTGTTTCTGAGCAAGAAACCCAACCACAAGCCCAACTTCTCGGACCGCTTCATCGCCGGAGCCTACCGTCTCTACGCGCCCGTTCTGGGCTTCGCCCTGCGGCGGCAGGTGGTGGTCATCGTCACGGCGCTGGTGCTTTTCGCCCTCAGTTTGGTCATGTTCCTGAATATGGGCGGTGAGTTCATCCCGCAGCTCGACGAGGGTGATTTCGCCATCGAGACCCGCGTGCTGACCGGCAGTTCATTGTCGGAAACGGCGGACGCCGTGCAGCAGGCCGCCGGGCTGCTGTTGAAAGAGTTTCCCGACGAGGTGGTCGAGGTGGTGGGCAAGATCGGTTCCTCCGAAATCCCCACTGACCCCATGCCCGTGGAGGCGGCGGACGTGATGGTGGTTTTGAAGGAGAAGTCGGAATGGACGGCGGCCTCGGGGCGGGAAGAGCTGGCCGACAAGATGCAGGAGTACCTGACGGAGACCATTCCGGGCGTCACCTTCGGATTTCAGCAGCCCATCCAGATGCGCTTCAACGAGCTGATGACGGGTGTGAAGCAGGACGTGGCGGTCAAGATCTACGGGGAGAACCTCGAAGTGCTGGCCGAGCAGGCCAAAAAGGTGGGCCGGGTGGCCAACCAGATCGAGGGCGTGCAGGACCTGTACGTGGAGGTCGTCAGCGGCCTGCCGCAGATCGTCGTGGAGTTTGACCGCCCCAAGCTGGCCAGGTACGGCATCAGTATCGAGCAGGCCAACCGCACGCTGAGCACCGCGTTCGCGGGCAGCGCGGCGGGGGTCGTGTACGAAGGGGAGCGGCGCTACGACCTGGTGGTGCGCCTCGACCGGGCCAGCCGCCGCACCATCGATGACGTGCGGGAGCTGTTCATCACTACCGCCGACGGGCAGCAGGTTCCCCTGGAGCAAGTGGCCCGGGTGGAAATGAAGCCCGGTGCCAACCAGATCCAGCGCGAGAACGCCCAGCGGCGCATCACGGTGGCCTTCAACGTGCGGGGCCGCGACGTAGAGAGCATCGTGGAGGAAATGCAGGCCAAAATGGACCGCGACGTGAAGCTGCCCGCCGGCTACTACGCCACCTACGGCGGCCAGTTCCAGAACTTGCGGGAGGCGAGCGCCCGGCTGAGCGTGGCGGTTCCGGTCGCCCTGCTGCTGATCTTCGTGCTGCTGTACTTCACGTTCCAGTCCCTGCGCCAGAGCATCCTGATCCTGAGTGCCATCCCGCTGTCGGCCATCGGCGGCGTGCTGGCGCTGTGGCTGCGCGGCATGCCCTTCAGCATCTCGGCGGGCATCGGCTTCATCGCCCTGTTCGGCGTGGCGGTGCTGAACGGCATCGTGCTGATCGGCGAGTTCAACCACCTGCGGCGCGAGGGGATGACCGACTTGCGAGAGGTCATTTTCCGGGGTTCCGAAACCCGTCTGCGGCCCGTCCTGATGACGGCCCTGGTGGCGTCGCTGGGCTTTCTGCCGATGGCCCTTTCCCACGGGGCCGGGGCCGAGGTGCAGCGGCCCCTGGCCACGGTGGTGATCGGCGGGCTGGTGACGGCCACGCTGCTCACGCTGCTGGTGCTGCCCGCGCTCTACCTGATGGTCGAGAAGCGCTTTGCCAAAAAGATCAACGGGAAGGCGTTGATCGTGTTCCTCGTGGCCACGATCGGCATTCCCTGGGCCGCTTCGGCGCAGGAGCCGACGACCCGCCGCGTCACGCTGGACGAAGCGATGAGCACCGGAATGACCAACAACCTGGAAGTCAAATCGGGGGTGTTCCGGGTGGACTACCGGCAGGCCCTGCTGGGCACCGGAACCGAGATTCCCAAAACCGACCTGACCTGGACGGGCGGGCAGTACAACAGCTACCGCTTCGACAACAGCTTCAACCTCACCCAGACGCTGCCCCACCCGCGTGTCGGTAAAACCCGCCGCCGGCTCCTGGACGAGGAAGTGAACGGGGCCCGGCTCTCGGTCGAGGTGACCCGCGCCGCCCTGACCCGCGACATCAGGAACGCCTACTACGGCCTGCGGCTGCTCGACCGCCGGGAGGAATTGCTGCGGCTGGAACTGGAGCGGGCCGAACGCTTCGTGCGGGCCGCCGACCTGCGCTACCGCACGGGGGAGGGCAACCAGTTGGAGTACTCCGTGGCCCAGAGCACCCTGGCCGACGTGCAGGCGCTGCTGATCCGCAACCGGGCCGAGACGGCGTCCTTGCGGGAGCAGCTCCGCGCCATCACCAACAGCCCCGTGCTTCTCTTGCCGGACAGCAGCGGCGCGCTGCGGCGCGACCTTGCGGCGGCCCTGGCGGACACGGCGGGAATTTCGTCCAACCCCTACCTGCGGCTCGCCCGGCAGGAGCTCCTCATCGCGAGCCGGTCCACGGACCTGGAAAAAACGACCCTGCTTCCCCAGT
>NZ_JACHGF010000014.1 GCF_014202275.1 Rhabdobacter roseus
TACCAAGAAAGCACTGTGATAGTAGATTATTCAAAGAATATTAACTTGTACCAATTTGTAGAATCCGACTCCAAGAAATAGGGGGTTAGACCATTCCCTCTGATTCAACTTCTAGATTACTAAGTAGTTCATCTATAAGGCTTTGAGTAATTTTATCCATATAATTGATAATCTTTTTATGTTTACTTACAAAAAGACAGATCAAGAACTTTCCTAATCATTTGCCACGGTAAATTAGTCAATATAATGAAAGCAGATAGCAAGTCAACATCCCTTAGAGGACACAGAACTCATTTGTCTCAACTTTTTAGTGGGCAAAAACCAGGGCACAGCGAAAAACCAAAAAGCCGCTCAGAAGCACTTCTGAGCGGCTTTTTGCAGAGGGAGAGGGATTCGAACTCTTAATCTTTTCTTTTTCATTGTGCATTTGTGGCCTGGAATGGCCGTTTTTGAGGTTGGTGTTGCTGGCACTTTGCCATTTTTGTGTTGGCACTGGCACTTATTTGGCACTAAATCGACTTGGATTTTAAATGTCTCTGGGCTTGCATAGGAGCTACTAAACTAACTTCAGGGCATAAGGCTCCTGCTAGAAATAATCCAATTTCGGACTGACCAGCAGAAGCCATTCTGCTACCCCTATTTTTTGTCCTTTAGGGGCTTTACCAGGGAGGCTAGCTTTGCCACTGCTAGTTTGGACACTCCCCCCCCATAATCATGGATTTAGAACAGTTAACCATCGAAGACCTTATGTCCCTCCTGAAGGCATCAGGAGCCTACCCCCGCCTCTCGGATCAAGAAATTGAATCCCTGGCGCTATCCAGAAGGCCGCTGGAGTTATTGTTGCTGGTGCAAAGCCTGGTGGCCTCAGAGATCTCGGTACCGGATGGTCAGATCAAGGCCAAACTCAAGGAACTTCGACAGCTCCGCTGCTGAGCCCGCCCTCTGAATGCGAGGGGCCATTCTCTCTAGCCCCTCCTTTTCTGCCTGGGTAGGTTTACGGCTTAAAAACTTGGCAACGGCTTTGGCTAGGTACCCTTTTACCTTTTCAAGTCGTTTATCATAATCTTTGGGTGTGTCGCTGCTACCGTATTCAGCATCCAGCAGGATCTTGAAGGTTTGGGTCTCGGCTCCGTGCTTACCTCGTTCACATTTGAAGGCCCGGCGGATGAAAAATTCGTAGTCGTTTCCTCGCTGATAGGTTTCTGTGGAATTCATACACAATTTTGAGTAAATTGATATAGACTTTTATTTTTACTGAATGCGCCGCATCCTTTTCCTTTCCGCTCTGACGCTCTTCTCGTTGCTTAGCGTCTATTTCTTGATCTGCTCTATTATCACCTTTACCAACCCCGCTATGGCTCCCAGCCCGGCTATTATCTTGGCCCAGTCAGGGATGATGTCCCACATGAATGATTTTGCCTTTGGCTTTTGCTCGGGCGTATTTCTAACCTTGTGGGTTGCCAAAGGGTCTTTCCGACGGTCAGAAGATTGATTTAGGCGGTTGATCCCGTATTATAGACATGCCGGATTACTCCCAAGCAATTGGTATATTTTTTATCAACAAATTACTCTTTGGCTGCCCGTTTGGTGTATTAGGTTTATCCGCAAAGCGATGATGGATCTGCAATGAAATACTAGTTATTAATTCTGCGGATGGAGGAAAATTACTGATATGGATTGTACTAAAAACTGGCACTTCACTTAGCAATACGGCTTGCGAATAACCATTAGGCCTAAATAGCCAAGAAGTATCTCCATACAAATCAGGTCTATAAACATTACCTTTACTGTCAGTTACAGTAAAAAGGTAAGTTTCAATTGCTTTATCTAATTCGCCAACATTAGTAAATGACATTTTAATTGTTATTGTTTTATTATCTCTTTCTCCAGTAACAGATTGTACTTCCCAAACAACATTATTAGATTTTCGTACAAATTTATTTTTGTCGCTTTGTTGGGCAAATAACTCAGCACTACTAAAGACAACAGAGGTAATTGCTATCGCTAATAAAATGATGTACTTAGTTTTCATACGCGTTCGATTAATTTAGTTTAAATTATTAACTCACAAAATATTTAATTTCCAAAGATTTTAACTCTAGATTAAGCCCCCCCTACCTCAATCCCAAAAGCTGCGCTTTACGGTACTGAAACTCAGCTTCGGTCAGTACACCCTGCATCTTCAGGTCATTGAGCTTGCGAAGTTCATCGGCTACGTCGAGGCGGGTACCTTCGGGCTGACGGCCCTGGTTATACTTTTGATTGAAGGACGCTTCGGATTGCGTCAGGAAAATGATACCATCGATCAGAGCTACGATGGCCGGGATGAAAGTCCAGCAAAATACCAGGTACAGAATCCCGAGACCTGTCTGGCCCAGGTAAAAGCGGTGAACGCCAAGGCCACCTAAGAAAAGAGCTAAAATGCCAGCAGTAGTTTTGTTCTTCATAATCAGCTAGAGGGGTTAAGTGAATGTAATCCAGCAAAGAAAAAAACTTATTATTTAGTAGTACACCCCTATTTTTAGGGGGTATATCCAATTATTTTTTTCCCTAACCTTGCGCCCCCTACGTAGATCTGAAAAGGTACCACTCAATCATTTTTGAGCTGCTCAAGCTGCTTCTGAGCCTTTTCCTTATCTTCTTTTTCACGCCTTAAGGCGATTTTCTGTAACTCCAGTAGCTCGTCCTTATCAATAAGTACCTGATTAGAATTAGGAATAACTCTCATTTCCCCCTTGGGATCTTGGCTTGCCTGAACACCTTTAAGCATTTCGCCCTGCCCAGATATTAGCCACTCTATGTTCAGCTCAGGATACTTGGAGATAATTTTATCCAGCATCTCCACGCCAATGGTCTTCTTATTTGCGATTGGCTTAAATATGGCTCCTTTCGATACTCCAATCGAAATTTCAAAGGAATTGATGGATCTTCCAGTGTAGTCAATAAACAGCTTGAGGCGCTCAGAAAACATTTTTGGATAAAATTTTCCTATTCGATATTAGGATGGAGAAAATTTTCAACATACCTTTACCAAGTAATTTCTACCAAGTAAAAATTACCAACTAAAATTTACTTGGTAAAAATACAACTATTGGCAATTAGTACAAGAGCAAAAACCATAAACGAATGGAATCGACCATCGAACGGCTCCGGAAGGAGTGTAAGCGGCTTATTGAAAAAGTAGGCGAAGAAAGGCTAATCAATAAAGTACGGGAGGCCAACGACCACTACACCACCAGCAAAGGGTACTTTGAGTACAGGAACGTACTCCGCGAAAAGGGTAGCGTCGATGCCACCCAGCGTCTCATCGATACGCTTAGGAGTATCAAGCTACCGCCCAAAAAGACCCGTGGCAAACTCCTCAAAAATCAAAAACTCGTCTCCAACCCCTAGCCCTATGATGTACTTCCTGCAAACCCACGCCACCCAGCTGGTGCTTGGCCTGTGCGCCCTGACCGTGATCGGTTGGCTTATCTACGAACTCACCATAGCCCCTGTAATCCATGACTACGAAGACCACGACCCCACCGACCGCGAAGACCTCTGAGCCCAACAAGGCCTCCAGAGCGCACACCCTCAAGGAGCGCACCACCGCCCGCCGGGCGCTCATCAAAAAAGCCCACGAAGAAGGCCGCCTGCTGACGGCCGCCGAACTGAAAAAGGCCCAACTGGCCGACCTGCAAGAACTCATCGATCTCTACCGCTAACCCACTACTACCCCCATGACGATCTACCACGTAGAAATGACCTGCTGCGGCTGGCACGAGCTGCACGGCCTTCTGAGCAGCCTCACCCACCCAGCCCCGCACCTGCTCAGCGAAGAGCAGCAGCTCCTGCTCCAGACGGCCCACCGCCGCGTCCTTTCCTTTGTCTTTGAGCGTGGCCTGTCCTGCGGGCAGCGTCGCTACGCCCTGCTAAGCGAGCCCGAAGTAAAGGCCATCAAAGCCCTCTGTACGTTGTTTGAGGATACCCTCCTGGCCTACCTGGGGACCTCCGAGCCTAGTGAGCAGATCGTCCGGAAGTACGAGCGGCTCACGATGATTGTCCGCGCCCTGGCCCAGGCCGAGCCGCTCAGCGGCTACCTGATCCGCCGCCGCTCCTGAGCCCGTTAACCACCGCCGCGCCGCCCGCGTGCCCTCAAACCAGACCGTACCCTATGCAATTCAGTTTTTTCCCCGGCCCCATTACCAACAAGCGGCCTTCCAAGACCATTACCCTGGCCGAGCTCATGGCCCTCGTCCGGTCCGACACCTACCGGGCGGCCGTGGAGAAAGTCCGCGCCCAGGCTACGCCCCAGGCCGCCAACTACCATAAAAAGCAGCTCGACTACGTCACGCCCTGCGGCGTGTTTGTGCCCACCCGCCTGGCCACCAACCTCCAGACCCACTCCGGCCTGCTGGTGGTGGACTTCGACCACCTGGCCGATGCTCCGGCCCTGCGGCTCCAGTTCCAGGCCGACCCCTACGTCATGGCCTGCTTCGTATCGCCCTCCGGCTCCGGGCTCAAGGTCATTGTGGCCGCTCCCGAAGCCACCACCCGTCACAAGGAAACCTACGCCGACCTGGCCCACTACTTCAACAACGTATATAGGCTACCGGACGCCGAGAAAGTCGATATTTCGGGCTCCGATCCCAGCCGGGCCTGCTTCCTAAGCCACGACCCCGACGCCCACTACAACCCCCAGGCCCGGCCCTATAAGCTCCGTAACCAGCCCCCGCCCAAGCCCCGCACCGAGCAGCAGCTCCGGCAAGATGCCACCGAGCTCGAGCAGCACATCGCCACCGTGGTGGAGCGCCTGGAAACCCACCAGCTCGACGTCTGCAACGACTACGGCACCGAGTGGCTGCTCATTGCCTTCAGCATGGCCACCCTGGGCGAAGCGGGCCGGGGGTACTTTCACCGCATCAGCCGCCTCAATGCCAAGTACGACGAGCACGACGCCGACGCCAAGTTCGAAAACGCCCTCAAGACCACTCGCTTCACCAGCCCGGCCAAGTTCTTCTCCATCTGCAAAGACTACGGCCTGGACGTATCCCGCCCCAAGCCCGAGAAAAAGCCCAAACCCGAGCCAAAGGCCACTGCTGAGCCCAAGGCCAAGGTACCTAAAAAGGAAAGCCGCGAAGACGACGAAGACCCCACGCCCTACCACCCCTCGGTATGGTACCGCCGCGAGGGCAGCATCTGGATCAAGATCGGCAAGTACTGGGACAACGTAGCGCCCAACTTCCAGCTTTATATCAAGTACCGCACCGAAGACGAGCGCGAGGAAGTGACCTGGGTGCTGGAGATCAAGACCACCCCCGGCCCGCCGCAGTACCTGGAGGTACCCCACGAAGACTTCTGCTCGGCCAAGAAGCTCAAAACCCTGCTGGCCACCAAGCGGCTGGGCTTCAAGATCTCCGACGGCCACCTCGACGAGCTCCGCAGCTATCTCTTTACGGAGACCGACTTCAACACCGCCTACAAGATGATCCGCTTCGGCTACCACCCCGGCAGCCGGGTGTTTTTCTTCGCCAACGTAGCCCTGCACCTGGACAGTGGCCAGCTGCTCACGCCCGACGACTTCGGCATCGTCCAGACCCGCCAGCACATCCTGTCCATGCCCATCAGCAACCGCAACAAGCAGAGCCGCTTCGAGCTCACGACCCAGCGCGTGTCCTTCCAGGACTTCTACCGCACCTACGTCACGGCCCATCTCTACGAAAACGCCTTCCTGCCCACCTGCTTCTACCTGTTCTCGCTCTACCGCGACCTGGCCCTGGGCTACAAAAACTTCAGCCCGATCCTCTTTCTCAAAGGCGGCGCGGGTACCGGCAAGAGCTCCATGATCCGGGTCTTCACGGCGGCCTTTGGGCGCAAGCAGGAGGGCGTCAACCTCAAGAACAAGAACACCGACAGCGCCCTGGTCAAGATCATGTCGCAGACCAGTAACTGCATCACCTGGTTCGACGAGTACCACAACGAGCTCAACGGCCAGGAGGGAATCTTGCAGGCCGCCTACGACAACGACGGCTACCACAAGAGCAGCGACACCGGCAGCATCCAGACCGACAACGTGGAGCTGCACAGTGCCCTGGCGCTCACCAGCAACTTCCTGCCCGAAAACCAGATCTTCTTCTCGCGCTGCGTGTTTGTGCCCATCACGGCCCAGGAAAAAACCGATCACCAGCGGCAGGCCTTCTTCCAGCTCGAAGACTGGCAGGAGGGCGGCCTGGGCTGCCTCTCGGTGGAGCTGCTACCCTACCGCGAGCTGCTCGAAAAGGGCGGCAACTACCAGCTGGGCTACAACCGCCTGTACCACGCCCTCAAGGAGCGCTTTCGGGGCCAGAGCGTGCCGGAGCGCCTCTTTGCCAACATGGCCCAGCTCATGGCCGCGCCGTATATTCTGAATATTTTTGGGAAGATCAACCTGGTGCTGGAGCTGGCCCAGCCCACCGAGGCCGAGATCCTGGAAGAGTACGTGCGCATAGGCGAGGTGTACATCATGCGGCAGTGGCGCATCATCAACGAGTCGAAGGCCGTGGCCGAGTTCTTCGAGATCATCCAGATGCTCCACGACCAGCGCCAGATCCAGGAGGATATCCACTTCTCGTTCAAAGGCCCGCTGATCCGGCTCAACTTCTCCAAATTGTACAATCATTTTGCGCTGAAGTATCGGCTCACGTTTCACAAATCTCCGCCCGACCGCGATACCATCCAGACCGAGCTGGCCGCCCTGGCGGGCTACCCCGACTGGAACAGCCTCAAAAAACCCATCCGATTCATGCCCGAAGGCGATAGCAATTCGCAGGCGTCATCGATGGCTATCTCGGGCTGTTGTGAGCTGGAATACAAGCTCATAACCGATCAGTTCGGCATCGACCTGGAGTCCAAAGCGCCCCGGTTTTACTGAGTTTTTCGCTTTTTTTTCAGAAATGAAAATGAGCAAACGAGCTACTACATTACTACAAAACAATATAAGTACTTGATAATCAATAGTAGTAGTTGTAGTAAATGTGTAGTAAACCCGTAGTAAATGTGTAGTAATGTAGTATTTGTAGTAGGTGTAGCTACAGCTTTACTACAAAAAAATTGACTTAACTACTTGTTTATCAATTAATTACAGAAATGTAGTAGTGTAGTAAAAAAACAAGCCCCTTTTTTTCCTAAAAAAAATATGGAAGTCCAAACGCAAAACCCCCAAAGTACAATTTCGGCCCCGTCCGTTCCCGCCCTCCAACTCCACCGCTGGAGCCGCTGGCAAGATACCTCCGGGCGGCTGGTGCTCATCACCGGCTTCACCTACGCCCCCAACGAGGACCGGCACCGGCGCTCCCCCTGGCAGATCGACCAGGTAGAGCTGCTCGACGTCCACGCCGAAGCCACCTACCGGCTCGACCACGCCCGCTTCCTGCGCCACGTCATCAGCGGCAAGCTCATGCCCTGGCGCGCTAACGTAGCAATCCCATCTACCAACCAATAACCCCCATCCATCCCTATGAAGCAGATCCAGATCATCGGACACCTGGGCCGAGACGCCCGCAAGCACAACACCAACGGCCGCGAGTTTCTGGCCTTCACCGTGGCCGTGACCGAAAAGTGGAAAGACGCCGCCGGGCAAAAGCAGGAACGCACCGACTGGTTTAGCGTCATTTCGCAGCAGCTCACCCTGGCCCCCTACCTGGCCAAAGGTACCCAGGTCTACGTGCAAGGCCCCTTGCAGGCCAAGCCCTACCGCAACGAGACCTCCGGGCAGTGGGGTGTAGACCTAAGCATCAGCGCCGACAAAATCCAGCTCCTGAGCAGCAACAAGGATGCTCAGAGCCGCCCGGCCGCCCCGGCTGCTGGTACCTCTGAGCCCCTACCCTGGGAGCCAGCTCCGGTAGGTACCCAGCCCGGCGAGGATGGCGTGCCCTTCTAAAACAAAAAAGCTTCGGGGCCAAGTACCCCGAAGCTTTCCCAAACCAGAAAACAAAATGCACTCCTAAAGATATGAAAAAACTCCATACCCTATACGTAATCCAGAAAGGAGAGCGCCATGCGTGAAAAATGCGTCTACTGCGGCCAGCCCGCCCTGCGCGGTGAGTGGTGGTGGTTTGTGCGGCCCGTGCGCTGCGCCTCCTGCCAACAGATCTTCGAAGAAGACCTCAAGAACAACTTTAACCCCAACCGCCTCAAACTCCTCACCGACGATCCCCACAGCTACATCAATCGCGTGAATGTAGCCCCCGAGTGACAAAATAAGGGTTTAGTGATAGTACCTAAATGCCTGAGCCACTTGGCCCAGGCATTTTTCTGTACCCCTATTTTTAGGGGATTGTTTTTGTGGGGGATTTTGGGGATGTTTGAGGGGAAGAATCAATTTACAAAGACAAAAATGAAAAAATCCTCCAATGTTGAACAATGGGATGTTTGTTTTATGGCTATCTGGCCATGCTTAGCTGAAATTGATGAAATTCATTATTCCCTAGAGGTTAAAAAAGAAACCTGGCCAACTAACATAACTTTTTTCTCAAAAGAGAATTTTGCTTTCCCTTATAACAACGCCCCAATTAACTTTCAAAATTCAGCCTTCATTACAATAGAATCAAAGATATATTTCGACGGAGATTACAATTCACTTTTTAACCATTATGCAATAAATATTAAAAACTCTCAAAAGTTAATTGACAAATACATGAGAGTAATTAATGACTTTATCATTCGCTTAAAATACTCATATAGTACTGATGAAAATTTCATGTTTCGCTTACGAAATATTGGAATTATCGACCTTACTATTCACAATTTATTTATCAACAACCATCCAATTTATTTACGCTCATCTCCCGCTTTCCCAAAGCATTATCCGATATTTCAAAATCAAAAAGATGGTATTGAGCTTAAAAATAATATAAATAGTGAATGGATCTTACTCACACGTGCTGCTGACTTAATCAATATTGGTTATTATGGCGAAGGTCTTATTGTAAGTTTTGCGCTATTTGATTCTAAAGTTCAGGATTTTATAAAAAAAGGATTTAAGGGTCTAACAAACGATGAAATTGATTCAATTGTGAGAGGTATAGAAAAGAAAAGATTAAGCATTTATCTTGGACCTTTACTAAAATTACTTTACAACAAAAGTTTAATGGATAACAACGAACTAAAAAAAGATTTAGTCTGGATCAATAAAAAAAGAAATGAAATAATGCACAATGGGGATTCTTGTACATATGAAGAAGCTGTTAAAGCTTTGGACATTGTAAATAACTTTTTAAAAGAATTAAATATACTGGGGAACAATTTAGATATTCCAAAACCTAGATTAATTTACTAAAGTCATACAATAATTAATCCAAAACATGGAATCAAACCAACTTGTACATTATTTAACGACCAACGTTGAAAACCTAGATAACCTTGAAATATACTCAATCATTAACTGTCTAAACGAAACGGAAATAGAACATTTATATTTCAATTATAATTTAGAGTATATTATTGTTAATTATATCACAAAATACAACAAAAATCATTTAAGAGATTACAATAATATAATTTTAGATTTACTACAAGGATTTGATAGATTATCTATTCAAGAAAGAAAAGAACTAAGAGAAAGTTTATTTACTATTGCCTTTAGCGCCACCCTTTTGACACAAATAAAAATATTTGAAAAATTATTAAACTCAGATGACGCTATTGAGAACAGACGTGCAGCACAGCTAAGTAAATTAATCTGGAATGAGGATATCCAAGAAAAGGTCATCAATTTATATTTAAAAAAATACGATAAATTCATTGCCATAGAACTAATAAATAATTTAAGTAAAGATATTCTTCTAAATTATTTTTTAATATTATGGAATGAATCATTCAGAGACAAAGAAAAAGAGTACATGATAGAAAAAACCCTTCCTTTAAATGATACCATTTTAGATTTCTTAGAACAGAATAATATAAAATTTTATTTACTCTCCATACTTAAACTAAATATAAGACTTGACGAAGTTGCTAAACTTTACCCTTCAATTGAATATTATGAAAGGACTTATATTAAATGGATTACAGGCAAACTACAATACAAAACACTATTACTTAAATTAATTGAGCTTGATAAAGATTCGAAAACTGAATCCTTCATTTTTTAATAGTCAAGTATTTTGCTTATTGATAAGTGAACAGTTTTGTAAATTACCCGACTGGATTTTCGTTACCAGAGACCGGGGATCCTAGCGAACGCTCTAAAAGAGTTTACGAACTAACTCACGGATCAATAGCAGAGAATCCCCGAAGGCGTTACCTCCGGTAATTTTTTATCATTTCTTGGCCAAACTAAAATGTCTCATTACCAGTAAAATAACTGTAAAATTGTTGGCGGACGACTTGCACGTCGAGCACACAAGTGCGTACTTAGACTCATCAAAATAACCACCTAAAGCACTGGTAAACAGATGAAAACGCGCAACGAGCACTACAGAGGTCAAGTAATTAGCTACCAACGGGAAATCATGTTCAAGGGTACCGAAACGGTAACGGCCAAAATTGTGGCCATCTACGGCCGCACCCTGC
The DNA here is from genome assembly GCF_014202275.1 of Rhabdobacter roseus. Taxonomy (GTDB): domain Bacteria; phylum Bacteroidota; class Bacteroidia; order Cytophagales; family Spirosomataceae; genus Rhabdobacter; species Rhabdobacter roseus. Next base: position 10,534 of record NZ_JACHGF010000014.1, read on the forward strand.
TGCTCGACAACGGAGACGAGATTATTACCTACTAAAAACGAGCCGACATGAGCAACGCCTACCAACCTTCCACCGAAGCCGACGACCTGAACCCCAACCTTCTATTTTCTACAACCTGGACCGAACTGCTGGTGGCCATCGCCAACGGCCAGGTAGACGCCCAGGAGCTCGCACGCCAGCAGCTGGCCGGCCGCGGCCTGGACCTGCTAGGAAAGTGGGTAGGTTACAAGAAAAAATAATCAAAAAGCCCCCGCAGCTGTAAGCCACTGCGGGGGCTTTTTCTCGCCTTCTTCCCGCATTTCCCGTCCTTTTTCTTCCCCCCTGCACCTGGCACCTTCGTAGCTCTAATCAGCTAGCGAAGCGATGTCCACACTCATTAAGCGCAAGGTTGCCATGGCTGCGCTCCGGGCCGACGACGCCCAGGGCCAGCCCAGCATCCACAGCATCCGGTACCGCAAGAAAGACGGCACCCTGGGCTACAAGGCCCACGTCTCCAAGAGCTTCCGGCACCTGCCCGGGGCCAGCAAGTACCGCGGCCAGGTGAGCCTGAACCACGAGTTCCTCTTTCGCAACCACGACGAGTCCGACCCCGCCCAGCAACATTTCCGGATCCTGATCGACCTCCTGGTGGAAGTCGACGGCCACATCATTGACCACACCAACGGAGAGTACCGCTCATGATCACACCCATTGACCAGAATTTCTTCGTCATCGAGGGGAAGAACCAGAGTGTAGGCGTACAGCTCTACACCCGCGACGTCAGCTTCGGCAGCTCACAAGGTTATTATGTCGACGGCATCCACGACCATGTACGCTGGGGCGTCGGCGACAACCAGCCCAACGTGATCCGCCGCCTGGTGGAGAAGAACACCATCGTGCGCTCGTTGCTCGAGTCGCTCCGAGACATGATCTACGGCTCGGGCGTGGGCTTCTTCCAGAAAACCATCGTCGACGGCAAGATCCAGCTCACGCCCTACCTCGATACCAAGCTTGAGGACTGGAGCGAGGCCACTGAGCTCACCGACTACGTCATCAGCGCCATCAATCAGCGCGTGGACAACGCCAACATCTTTACGCGCTGGCAGTACGATCCGATCGACGACTGGTTCCTGCTCAGCGTGTCGGACAGCTTCAAGACCCGCATCGGCCATCCCGAGAAGAAACCGGCCTACCACGTGAACCCCTACTTCGGGCAAATCGGCCAGTTTCACCTGGCCGACACGGAGCAGATCCCCGTCTTCGACCCCCGCAACCGGGAGCACAACCTGAAGCACACGGTCACGATGTCGCACGGCAAGGAGCAGCTGGGCGGCCAGCCGCACTACGCTTTCCCCAGCTGGTGGTGCTCGCAGGAAGCCATCGAGCTGGCCAACCTGATCACCGCCTTCCACAAAAACGGGATCCTGAACGGCTACAACATCAAGTACCTGATCAAAATGCCCCAGGACTACTTCGATAAGGACGGTAACCGCAACCTGGACTCCAAGGACGTAAAGCAGCGCTGGAGCAAGTGGGGCGACAACCTCTCGAGCTGGCTATCGGGTACGGAGAACGTCAACAAGTCGATGCTGATCAAGTACATGCGGGGAAGCGACGGCAAGATGATGGACAGTATCGATGTAGTGCCGCTGAAGAACCTCATGTCCGACGACGCCTACGACAAGGTCTGGAACAACTCCAACCAGGCCATTACCAACTCGGTGGGTATCCTGCCCACCCTGGCCGGGGTGAAGGCCGGATCCGGGAACGACTCCGGTAGCCAGATCCGGGTCATGGCCGACTACCAGCAGCACTTCCGGACGCCCATCCCGCGCCACATCGTGCTCAAGCCCGTGAACCAGGCCCTGCGCCTGATGGGCTATCGGGACGTCATCGCGGCCTTCAAGGAAGTACGCATCACCACCCTCGATGCCAACCCGACGGGCTCCGAGGCCGTCGTCAACCAAGGATCTTAACGACCACACCAACCATGCTTTTAGATTCCAACCAACTCAAAGCCCAGCTGGGCGGCGTGCAGGGCAAACTCAACTTCGAGACCGTGGCCCCCTTCGTAAAATCTGCAGCCTGGGATTTTCGCCGGGCCGTGGGCCGGGAGCTCTACGCGTTCCTGGAGACCTACGATGGCGAAGATCCCCAGCTGACCGAGCTCCAGGAGGCGGCGCAGGGCTGCGTCGCCTGGGCGGCCTTCGACCGCGCCGCGCCCCATCTCAAGCTCCGGATTGGGGACCTGGGCATCATGAAGAACTCCCCCTCCAACACGGTGGCCATCACCAAGTGGGAGTACGTAGACCTGCGCGAGTCCAACATGGTGATGGTGGACCTGTACTGGGAGTTTTTCTGGGAGCGGCTCGACGAAGCCCGCCCCGAGGCCTGGACCACCTCCGAGGCCTACCAGCGCCACCACAGCTACTTCATCCGCTCGGCCGCGGAGCTTACCAAGTACCTGCCCCTAGCGGGCCGCAACCGGCGCTTTTTCGACGCCATTACGGAATACATCCGGCGCGCCGAGCAGCTCTACATCGAGGACGTGCTCACCGAGGGCGTCTTCGAGGAGCTGAAGGGCAAGTGGCAGAGCGCCCAGGCCAGCCTGACGCCCCTGGAGACCAAGCTCGTGGAGCGGATCCGGGAGGCGTTGGCTCACCTGGCCATCTACGAGGCCTACCCCTACTTGCCCATCAAGGTGGACCAGCAGGGCTTCCGGCAGGTCAGGATGCAGGACGGCCTCCAAGAGGAAGATCCCGCCGAACGGCCCAACCGCCAGGCGCAGCGCCGCCAGCTCTGGCAAGACGGCCAGCTCTACCTGGGCCGCCTGCGCAGTTTCCTAAACCGCCACGCCACCGAAAGTACCTTCCCCAGCTACTACGAGCAAAACCTGGCTCCGCAGCCCGACGACGAAGACTTCGACGATTTCACCCATAAACCACACGTAATCCTATGAGAAAATTGCTTTTGTTGGGGCTGCTTACGGCAAGTAGCCTGGCCTTCGGCCAAAGTACCCTCCATCACGGCCCCGACACCGTGGCCACCCAGCGCTGGGTACGTGAGTATCTGAAGGGCCTGGTGGTAGAGCCGCCGGTGGTGGTAGATCCACCTTCTGGGCTCGATCCCTGCGAGGCTGGCCCCGAGATCCGGAGCATCAGCTCTGTGACCACCACCAGCCTGGTAGTGCTCTTCCATGGCAAGAATGTGTTCGGCCTGGACTTCCAGATCCTGTCGGGCGGTACCGTGGTACGATCTGGCCAGCTGGAGCCGAAATCCAACCTGCTCACCATCTCCTACGCCCGGCTGGAGCCAGGTACCTACACCCTGCGCCTGGTGGGGAATACCTGTGCCGGAGCCGACAGCAAAACGTTTCCGATTCCCCAGGAAACTGGATACGAGCCTGGCCCGCCGCCCGTCGTACTGGATCCGGTTGGCGACCGTACCCTGGCAAGCTGGCGCTACATCGGCCGCACGGATACCACCTACCTGGACATCGAGCTGCGCCGCGACGGCAACCGGTACCTGATTACCGACCGCGCCGCCTTCCCGCTGCGCGCGGGCTACGAGTACTGGTACACGATCAACGGTACAATCGTGAAGTCGGGCGTGCCGCTGAAGGACTACCCATATCTTTCCATTTCGGGGGTATTGGATGTAAAAAAACACCACTTCGTGCGGGGCCTGGATACCCCGGCCCGCTGGTCGAGCAGCAGCCCGGGCAACGCCTGGTACAAGCCCGACGCCTCCTACACCTGGGGGCCGGGGAGCGACGTCGGCGGCCAGTCGATCATCCTGCTCGAAGGCGGCGACGAGCAGACCGGCATCCCCTGGCTAAGCCTGGTGCCTACCTGGTACCAGGGCGACCACACGATGTCCTGGCCGTACCGCGCGCCGGAAGGGAAAGTACCTTCTGGAAAATTACTCGGCTTTAACGCCCGGGTAGTAGGGATATCCAACGCCCTCCGGAGGAGCCGGGGCGAAACCCACACCACCGACGACCCTACGGTACCCGAGCACCAGCGCCTGGGGCGCGTCATCGGCTGCGTGGCGCTGGGCATCACGACCGACGCCGGTACCCGCGACTACTACCGCTCGATGGCCGACCGCTTCCCGCTCAGCGGAGCGGCAGCCTACGAAATGAACGAGGGGGCCGTCTGGCTCCCGCACGGCAGCTGGCAGGTACGTACCATGATGGAGCGGCTCACGGAAAGGTACCTGTCCAAGGGCCACGACTACTTCCTGAATGCGGACTACGGCGGCTACAACTATTTGACGCCCCCGATCTGGAACCGAGACTTCGAGGGAGATCCGGTCTGGCGGTACCGCGTGTCGGCCGACGAGCTCCGGTCTCGGGATAAGTACTTCCGGGCGTTCGGCGGCTCCATCAACTCCATCACCGTGAAGCACTACGGTACGGATCCGGACTTTCAAGGACCTGGCATCTGTAACCAGATTTTTCTCTTCGAGCAGATCAAAAAGGCAGGGTATAAGGCGATTCTCTTTGGCTGGAATTTCATGGAAATTTTCCAGCACGGGTATGCGCCCGGATTTGCCTGGCAGAATGAGATAGGGAATGGGACAGCGCTCTCGTCCAGCCTGGCGGTGCAGCCCTACGAGGAAGCGGTGACGATGGGTTTTTTGGCTAATTGGTACGGCGACGGCCTCTGGATCTGGGATGGCCAGGCTCCGCGAAATCGGGACGCCAGTACCCTGGGCATGACCTACGAGCCTAAGAAGACCACCTTGTGGAATGGGGCCACGATCCGGACGGATCGGGACAGCTTCGAAGGTACCTTCCAGCCCGAACCCGACGCCGCCCTGGACGGCTACTACGCCGGAGCCGTGACGCTCACCAACCAGGTAGCCGGTACCGAAGGCGGCGAGCGAAGGTACCTTCCTTTTTCCGTCGACGGGAAAAGTTACGGCACGGAGCCCGACGGCTCCGACGTGCTTACGGCCCTTGATCAGAAGCGGGGCCTGTGCCAGATCCGGACGCAGGGCAACCAAGCGACGCTCCTTTTCCTGGATCCGTTCGCCTCACTCACCTGGCGGGATTTCTCCGTAACGATATCCGGAAAAACGTTCACCGGCCGGGTATTCGGCAATAGGATCCACGTCGCAAATCTGAACTTATGAAACGTCTCTTTTTTTTCCTGATCCTGCTGGGCTTGACCGACTGCCGCACCATGCAGCAGCTGCACCACCAGGTGGATAGCTCCGCCGTCCGCTCCGAGCAGAGCGCCCAGAAGTGGAGCCGCGAGGTCATCACCGAGTACGCCCTGGACACGCTCTGGCGCACCAGGTACGACACCATCTATAAGTATAGGTACCTGGACCGGCCGGTGCCCTACGAGGTACCCGTCTACCGCACCATCACCCGCGAGAGTGGGGAAGCTTCTGCCTCCCGCCAGGAAGAAAAGCAAGTTAGCGTCGATACCAAAGAAAAGGAGGCGCACCTGCCCCTCATTACTCAACTCTCCTTCCTGCTTTGTGCCATATCCGTTCTGGGAGCCATTGGTCTGGGAATGCTAACCTTACTGCGTCGATGAACCTACTACTCGCTCAGATCGAGCAAACCGCCGTGGCCGAAGGCTTCAGCCTGGCCAAGGACGTCACGCCCGCTACCATGGCTGGGTACGCCTTTGCCGTAGTCGTGCTGGCCGTGGGACTGTACGTATTCTACAAGCTCTACACCAAGGAAAAGGACTATAACAAGGACGTCACCAAGGCCATGGGTGACTTCAACCAGAAGTCCATCGAGGTCATGATTGCCGTGAAAGGCCGCCTAGACGACCAGCAGCGCATGGGCGACAACATCACCGAGATCCGCCACCAGGTCGACTCGCTGGGCTCGAAGTTCGACGAGCTCAACCGCAAGCTCGACCGCGGCCAAACCGTGCGCGTCAGCTGATGGCCTGGCTACCCATTACCCTGCTGGCCCTGCACGGCACCTTGGCCTTTTTCCTCTATCAAGCCTTGAAAGAAAAACAATGGAAATCCTAGTAAAACGCGTGGCTCAGGGACCGAACACCACCCTGGGCCACTTGTATATCGATGGGGTGTTTGAGTGTTACACGCTGGAGGATACCGACCGCGGTCTGCACTCGAAGATGACCCTGGCCGAGCTGCTCCGGATAAAGCTCCACAGCTGGACCTGTATCCCCACCGGCCGCTACAAGCTGGGCAAGCGGTACTCGCCTGCCTTCAAAAGGATACTCCCCTGGCTACTCTCGGTGCTGGGGTTCGAGTACATCTATTTTCACAGCGGCAACAAGCACGAAGAAACCAAGGGCTGCTTGCTAACCGGGACAGATTTCAAGAAACTCAAGAACGGAGATTTCTACGCAACAGACTCCCGCCCGGCCTTCAACTCACTCTGGGAGAAAATGGAAGCCGCCTGGGCAAGAAATGAGGAAGTGTGGTGTGCCGTGGAGCGGGAGTATATTCCATCCGCTTAAATTAGGGAGACTCTTTACCTTGTATAAGTACCTTTGAATTTGGACCCGTAAAATTAATTGCTCCTCCTTTATAGATAATTTCCCTTGCTTCCGCATTTTGGGAAGCAAGGGAAACAGTGTGTCCAGAATGAATAATGACGATATCACTACTTAGGGGAACGCGACCGCAGGTCCAGGTGGTCGTATTTTCCCAAGCCCCGGTCTGTTTACTTTGACATAGGTTCGTTGCCACATAAAAGAAAGAGGTATCGGAAACCACCTCGCCTGAAGGTGTCTCACCCAGTACCATCACTTCGCGTTTGCCGACATATGCTCCTGCCGATGCCACATATTGCGCGGTGGATCCCGCTTTCATGGCTACGTACACCGAGTCGTAACTGTAACGTACAATCGTCCTGATGTTGGATAGCCCCGAACCGCTCGCTGCGATCGGAACCTGATTGCCCGGTTCCCAATAGCTTCCTTTTTCTGGTGAAGTTATGCTTATGGAGGCTGTACTCGATGTGCTAGCCCCCTTTCCTTGCGTAGGGAAGGTGGGAGATTGCGGATTATAATCAAGTGCCACTGGGTCAAACCCCATACAAAAACTACCGCCTTGTGGATCTGAACGGAGTAATCTTTTCACAGCCAAAATAACCTGCTGGTTGCCTGGTGCACCCATGTGGATTTGGTTGGGTATAGAGGTAGTACATGCACCCGTCAATCCCCCTTTTTGACTGGAAGCCGATACAATTAAATCATTCTCTATATCCGGAAAAAAGATGAGTCCCGTGCGGTAAGAGCCAAAAGCGTCCAGGATCCAACCCAGGCTAAATGTTTTGTCTTTCAGCATCAAAAAATCATTAACTTCTTCCGGGGTAGCGTATTCAGCCGTGACTATAGTATGTGATGGTACCATATTATCATTAAGCCTGCTACCGTTCAGATCCTGGTCTATGGCGGTGCTATTGACCCTGAGATCGTCGACCGCCCCTTCATCGCATAAAGAGTTATTGGATGTAAAAAACTGCTTTATGACATTTGCGCAAGCAATCTCATTGGCTCGTTGGTTGCTGATATCCAATAAAAAGTTGGCCATCTGAGAGCCCGAGTGCGGCGTATTGATGGTGACCAACTTATGGATATCAGACCGGTAGTTATCACTCTGCAAATAGAGTCGGGATAGAATCCCTCCCATGCTGTGCCCCACGATATCTACACTACCCGCCGAAATGTTTTTTCCACGTAGTCCACTGAGGAGATCCGTAATGTTGCGGGGAATCACGTTACTATTTTCGGCAAAATGCTTGTTGTTTGTCGCCGAATAGTCTACCCGGCGGACCAAATCAAACGTATAGAGCTCATCCTTTAACAACTCTTGCTCCATCATGGCAAAAGATGTTCGATCTGACCACAGCCCATGGACCATTAAGACGGGAGCACGGTTAACCTCAATAAAAAATTGCATCCCCGATGTCCCCGGGATACTTACATTGGCCGTAAAAGCGAAGTAGGGTGCTTCGGAATTCACAAACTCTGGGTGCTTATAGCGCATTACCAGGCTATCGGCTGTCCGCGATAAAACGGTAAGGCTCCCGTAAATAGATGCCGGACTAGGCAAAGTGATGTTGGCCTGGCTGTAATTCCGATTTCCACCCGACAGTTTGAAAATGGAAGCCTCACTGCCATCGGCGCACACCTTAAAGGTACCTGCGCCCGAGGTTGAAGCCAGCAGCTGCCTTTGGTTCAAGGGGGGATGGTTGGATACTTGGTGGTAGTGCTGTACGGCAGAATTCATTCGTACCTCATATTCCATTTTTACCACACAATTACCGGAAGCCGATGAAGCAGGACACGAAAGCGTGTACGTTGTTGGGGATGTGGGAGCAACAATAAGGCTATTGCCAGTATCTCCGGTTGACCATACCGGATTGGTCGGGCAATTGGCCGTGAGTGTAACCGGCTCTCCGGGATTGATAGTTCGTGTAGGTCCACCCATCCCGTAATCATAATGGGTGTATCCTTTAACCGTGGAGACATTCACTCTTTCACTCATATTATTAAGCCCGTAGGGAGGCACACTACAATAGAATTGGTGTGTGTATAAACCAGGACCTACAACAAAATACGCAGAACCCTCCGGCAAGGTCGTATAAGGGGGATATGGCAACACGGAGTACATACTAAATCCCGCATAATTTATGAATGGGATAGAGCCAGGGGTAGGACATGTAACAATAAATACTAAGGTATCAGGGTGGCATCCTGTTCGTGCGTCTCCCACGATAACCGGGGGAGCGATCTGCCCAAACCCAATGTGGCTTTGGCAAACAAGTAGAAAAAAACCTAAAAGTACCGATAAAGTAGGGCGTATAATTCTATTCATAAGGCATCAAATGGTCACTTAACATTAGCCAGCAAAGAAAATAGATTTACTCACATTAGTTTGTAAAAGTTGCTAAAATTCATCTATCCTGTCCTTTCCCTTCAACATACATGGGCGCAACTTGCCCTCATGAAAGTCATCTCCATCAACGGCCGGGCCTTCCAGCTGCCCGAAAGCTGGACCGAAGTACCCGCCGAGCGGCTCCCCGAGCTGCTCCGGCTGCTCTTCGTGCTGCCCGAAAGCGGCTCGACCTACCACGAGCTGCTGCGCGTGCTGCTGGGCTACAGCCCCAAGGCCTGGCGTAAGCTCATGCAGCGCTTCTTTTCGCCGGAGCGCTCCGAAGCCCAGCGCCAGGCCAGCGCCCAGGCCCTGGCCGAGCTGCTGCGCCTGGTGGGCTGGATGCGCTCCGACGACCTCACGGCCGCGCCCTTTCCCCACCTGGTGGTGGACGGCACGCCCTGGCTGCTCTTCGAGGAAGGCTTCGCCACGATGACCTACGGCGAGCTGGCCGACGCCTACATCCACGCCCAGGCCTTCGTGAAGCAGCTGGTGGAAGGCGAAGAGCGGCTCGACCGCCTGGTGGCCACGCTGTGCCGCCCCGAGCGGGCCGGGGCCTACCAGCAGGACCCCGCCTGGAACGGCGACCGCCGCCAGGACTACAACGAGCACCAGGCGCGCCACCGGGCGGCTCAGCTCCGCGGCCGCTACGTGCCGGAGAAGATTCTGGTGCTGGTGTACTTCATGGGCAGCCTGAAGGATTTCTACGCCCACTTCGACCTCTGGGACGACGACGAGTCCGCCCCGCCCCGGCCCGAAGACTACCCCGGCCAGAACCTGCTAAAAAACCAGCATTTGCTGGCCGAAAAGCAGATCTTCGGCAGCATGCCCGCTACGCGCCAGGCCAACGTGCACGAGGTGTTCCAGTTTCTGGAAGAGCACCGCAAGGACGTGAAGGAAGAAAATCAACGCCGCCAGGCCCAAGCTCAAGACTGACCATGACCCCCACCGACTCCCTTTTCTGGCCCTACCTGCGGCCCATCCTGGAAGCCCAGCCGGGCGTGACCTACGTGCAGCTCTCGGATGCCAACGGCATGGACCGGCTCCTGGAAGACAGCCGCTCGGAAGATGTCTACCCCGGCATCTTCGTAATGAGGCCCAAGTGGAACGGCCGCACCGTCGACAACGCCCTGCTGCTGACGGATTTTCAGGTAATCGCCTACTTTTTTTGCCCGGCCAAGCCCGACGACCGCGCCAGCCAGGATGCCGCCTACCAGCAGGCCGAAGCCCTGGCTAGTGGGGTGATCCAACAGCTCCAGGAGCACCGCTACACCTACCAGAACTACCTGGACTTCGACTCCATCCGGATGGAGCCGGTGCTCTACCACACCGGCGTCGATGCGGCGTACGGCTACGAATTGAAATTCAAACTCGGCCTGGAGGCCAATATGATCTATGCGTAAGACCTTCCTTTTTCTGAAAGCGCTCGGGCGGCTCATCGTGGTGGCGCTGCACCTGGTGGTGCTCGGGGCGTGGCTCTGGCTGTATGACCGCCGCAAGAAAATCGGGTTCTGGCTGGTGTGGATCCTGCTAGTACCGCTGGTGTTTGGCCGGTACCTCTGGAGCGATCTGCGCCACGGGCGCTTCCGGCACGCCACGGCCTGGGTGAAGACCGGGCTGGTACGGCAGACTGTGTGGCATAGGCTAGTCTTGGGCCGCTAGGCTCCATTTCGTCCTTTCTGCCTATTTCAGCGCCCGCGATCTTCGTTCGAAACTTAGAAGACTATGATCGACGACCTGGCGCTCAACCTCGCATACCTGCCGCTGCAACTCAGCCGCAATAAACTCACCCACACCATCGAGGCCGCCGACCCGGCGCTGACCAGTCGGGCGGGGCTAAAGTACTTCCTGACCCTGCTGGTACCGGACTTTCCCTTCTCGTCCACGTTCGAGGAGTTGCACACCTCGGAGGGCCGCGAGACGCCCGTCGACGTGCAGGGCGGGCTCCAGCGCTTTGCCGGGGCGGTGTTTCGCTACAACCGCGGCCGGGGCGGCAAGCTCGACGGCCTGTTGACCTACGCCAAGCCCCGCCGCCAACAAAACGTGCTGAGCCTGTCGCTCAGCCAAACGATGGCCTTCTGCCTCCGGGAGGGCATCCAGGGCGGGGAGCCCGCCGTGGACGTAGAGAATACCCTGCCCAAGCGGTACGTGATCAAGGCAGGCCTGGCCAACGAAGACTTCGTGGCCTACGGCGACACCTTTTTCACCAGCTGGCAGAGCGGAGCCCGGCAGTTCCTGACCTGGCAGCCCAACTACAAGCGCGTAGCCTACGCCCAGGAAGAGTACCTGTACTTCCTGCTCAATTTCAGCCCCGCGCCCCAGCAGCTGCGCCTGCGGGTGCAGTGGTACCAGGCCGACGGCACGGCCTCCGGAGCGAGCACCGTGCTTACCCTGGACAACCCCCTGCTGATGTCGGTGGTGGCCTGCCCGGTGGGGGCCTCGGTACTGGCCCTGCCCACCGAGGCCGCGCGCTACGACGTGTGGCTTTCCAACGAAGCCAACAAGCGCCTGAGCGAGGTACGCTCCTACTGGCTCGACGACACCCACACCCCCTACGACCGCAGCATCCTGTTCGTGAACTCCCTGGGCGGCTGGGATACCCTGCGGCTCACCGGCCAGGGCCAGCGCACGCTCACCGTGGCCCAGCAGGTGGCCGACGTGGAGCGGCCGGCGGGCGCGGGCGTGGACTTCTCGGAGCTGCTCGTGGTCCAGACCGAGGGTGAGTACACCCTCCAGGTGAGCACGGGGTACTTTCGCTCCGACGCGGCCGCCTACCTGCGGTACCTGGACGAGCTGCTGCTTTCCGAGGAGATGTACCTCATTACCGACAAGGGCCACCGGCCGCTCCAGCTGCTCACCAACAGCGTGGTAGATGCCATCGACGACGCCGACCTGGTGGCGCGCACCTTCAGCTTTCGGATCCTGGACACGGTGGAGAACTACTCCGACCTACCCCCTACCGAGCCTGCACCGCTGCGGCCCATGGCCTGGCGGGGCGTGAACCTGGGCCACGTACTGGACGCCTTCGGCAAGCGCACCGGCAAGCTGGTATTTCAGCGGCTGGAGCGGATCTACGCCGACGACAACAGCCTGGTGAAGCCCTACACCGTGAAGCCCAACGTGCAGGGCGACCCTGACTACGTGCCGCCCATTACCGACAGCAGCATCGAGCCGGGCTCGACGCCCTACCCCAGCGCGGCGATCAGCCGGGCCGGTACCTTCCTGCGCGCTACCTGCGCCAGCGGCTACCTGGGCGGCCCGGCCACGATCGTGATTGCGGCCGGGCGCTACGGAGCCGAAACCGAAGGCACGGCCGACGAGCGGGCCGAAGCCGAGTACGCCAGCCGAAACACCCAGGCCACGGCCGACGCCAGCGGCAGCTGCACGCTCAACAACACGCCGGTGCACCTGGCCATCCACCACCAGATCCCCATGAACGTCCACGTGGTGATCGCCAACGGCCTGTACGGCCCGGTGGTTTCGCTGCGCGTGAACGACACTGAGCTGGTGGGTAACAGTACTGGGCAATCGCCGCCGATCGTGAACCGGTCGGTGGCCACGCTCATGCCGGGCACCTACAACATCCTGGCCCGGGTGCAGTACAACAACACGCCCCGCCACCCCTGCCGCCTGCGCCTGGTGGGCAAGAACCGCGAAATAACCGTCACGACCGACGGTTTCTACCTGTTCGAGAACGTGGTGGTGAACAGCGCCGATAGTCCTCTCACCGTAGAAGTACTCAACCTATGATCCGGATCAACGGCTACGAAGTACTCACCCTGCCGGGCCAACGGGTGGAGTACACCCTTACCAACCCCTACCTGGTGTACAGCCAGATCCTGGGCAGCCAGGCCCAACTGCCCGACCTGCCCGCTGTGCGGCAAAACCGGGCCATTTTTCAGTACTACGAGGAGCCCCAGGCGGGCGGCTACCTGCCCGAGCTGCTCTTCCAGCACTTCTACGGCGGGGAGCTCATCCGGGAGGGCTTCTACGTGCTCACGGAGGCCAGCGAAGCGGGCTACAAGGGCACCTACACCGACAAGCTCGGGCTGTTTTTCGGCGATTACCAGCAGAGCCTGCTGAGCGAGATCCCCCTGGGGGTACTGGATCCGGAGCTGCCCTTACCAGCGGACGGGCTTTTGATGGTAGACGGCCAGGCCGCGGCCTGCTTGCCTACCCTTGTGAACGACACGTTTTACGGGGCCAACGGCGCGGCGCTAGGCTACTCGGGCCGGATCAATGACTACCAGGAGGGTGCTTATGAAGACGGGCCAAAGGTACCTTGTGTATTCGTGACCTGGCTGCTGAAGCGGATCGCGGCCGTGACGGGTACCACCGTGGGCGGGAGCTTCTTTTCGCACCCACAATGGAGCCAGCTGGTGCTGGTGAATATGCGCGAGTGGGAAAGCGGGCCGATTGACGTGCGCAACCACCTGCCCGCCTGGACGATCCCGCAGCTGCTGCTGGAGCTACGGAAGGTACCCAACTTGGCGCTCACCTTCAACGCCGTGACGCGCCACCTGGACGTGGATTTTTGGGAAGATAGCCTCCGGCAGCCCACGCGCCGGGACTGGTCGGCCAAGGCCGTGCGGGGCGAAGTGAAGACCCCCGAGCCGAACACCCGGGTGCAGTTGAGCCAGGTGGTGGATTCGGGCGACGCCCTGGCCAAGGACAAGCCGCCCGTGCTGTCCGATTACCTTTCCGAAGAAACGGAAGGTACCAGGAACGGTATTGCCCAGCTACCTATGCAGCTGTCGACGATGGTGGTGGACGAAGCCACCGGCCTGGCGGCCTGCCGCCAGGAGGGCCAGAGTAGCCAGCTGGCGCAGCAGGCCAAGGCCTGGGCGCCGCGGCTGCTGTTCTGGCAGGGCGTGGTGGCGGGCTACCCCCGGGCGCTGCCCACCCTGGGCGGCCTGAGCCTGTACCCGCAGGACCTGGCCACCACCAGCTGGCGCGAGACGATCGCGCTCCGCAAGCGGATGTTCTACCTTCAGAAGGATTTCGTGCTCACGGAAACGGACCTGGCCCGGCTGGATTTCCGGGAAAAAATCCACGTGGATGGGGTAGACTACCTGATAGCGCAGCTGAATGTGGCGGTGCCGATCGAGGGCGTGGCAACGGCGCTATTGATCGGGGGCGTGTGAGTCGGGATTCCGGATAATGGTGTAGAAGTACCAACTGGCCATGTTTTTCAGGTTGATTTGTATCAAGGCTTCGTCGGTTGAGTCGACTTCTATGACCTCTAACAGGATCGGCAGGTGCCGCCTTACCTGGATCGTGGGCCGGGTAGGTTGGTAGGCATCCATCTCCTGATGGGTACGAAATGACTTTATGGCCACTTTCATGACTGGGTTGTACTGGCAAAAAAGAAAGGCCGCTCCGGATTCCGAAGCGGCCTCAAACCGAAATTTTTTTATATGCACGTGACTTCTAAGAAGTGTACCCGTGGATCGCGCCGGTCGGGTGGGTGAATGACATAGAGTTTTCGTTCACCATTTTCTTCCGTGATGTAATAGGGCACCCAAAGGCGCTCCCGGATGAAAATGGGGACGTTGCGGCGTTTCCACCGCTCACCCCGCGCATCGAGTCGGCTAAAGACTTCCCGCGCGGAGACAATGTTGTCTTCGAGGCTTGCTTCCATGATTTACTTACCTGTTGTTGACCCGGTGGCGCATCCGGGAGAATGTGTACTGTCCGAAATGTACGGATTATTGTCCTTTGGCGGGCTGGAAATGCGTCAAATTTTTGCCGCCTCATTCATTTACTAGCCATGAAAACGAAACCAGTCAAGCGCGAAATGCGCACGCCCATCAGCTACTACGGGGGTAAGCAGCGCATGGTACCCGCCATCCTGCCCAAGATCCCCAAGCACCACACCTACGTCGAGCCCTTCTTTGGGGGCGGAGCCGTATTCTGGGCCAAGCCACCTTCCCAGGCCGAAGTGGTCAACGACATCAACCACCGGCTCGTCACCTTCTACAAGGTACTTAAGTACGATTTCGAGGATCTGGCCAGCCGGGTCGACGAGACGTTTCACAGCCGGGCCCAGCACCGGGAATCCGACGAGCTGTACCTCTCGCAGCAGGAGGAAATCACCCAGCCGGTGGCCTGTGCCTGGAGCGTGTGGGTGCAGACCAACATGAGCTTCGGGACGATGATCGGCGGGGGCTTCGGATACGACCGGGGCGGGAAGTGCGCCCTGAAGATCGCCAACAAAAAGGCCGCGCTGACGTCGGCCTTCCAGGACCGGCTCCGGCGCGTGACCATCGAGTGCTATGACGTGCTGAAGGTAATCCGGGCCTACGACGCGCCGGATGCTTTTTTCTACCTGGATCCACCCTACGTCACCTCCAACCAGGGCCATTACGGCGGCTACACGATGGACGACTTCCGGGCGCTGCTGGATGCCTGCGCGACCATGCAGGGGACTTCCCTGCTGAGCAGCTACCCGGAAGAGATCCTGATGGAGTACCGCGACCGGTACGGCTGGAAGAGCGAAGACCACGTGAAGGCGCTCTGCGTGGATGGCCGCCGGAAGGAGGCCAAAACGAAAACCGAGTGCCTGACCTGGAACTACTAGCCCCACCCTTTAACCCCGCCCTGAGCGGGGCTTTTTGTGTCCTTTCCTGCCGCCTGGAAGCCTGCCAACTTCGCTAGTGAACCACATCATTAGCTACGATTATGGCCGATTTCGAGGATAGCCCCATCCTACACAAACTTCTGCAAGATTTCACCAAGCGCGTCGAGCGCGGCCTGCAAGACGCCGTGCGGCGCGAGGGCGTGGTGCTTACCGGCGAGCTGCTGCACTCCATCCGGGCGGGCAGCGTAACCCAGGGCAAGGGCTGGATCAGCGCCCATATCTACTACTCGGATCTGCTCCGGATCAAGGATATGAAGGTACTTAACTACAGTACCATCCCGCCCCTTGGTCCGCTGGCGCGCTGGGTGGAGCAGGTCGGTACCGGGCGCTTTGCCTACGTGCCGGGCTACCCCGCGGGCGTGCGGCCCGCTACCGAGATCGAGACGATCTACCGCATTGCGGCCGGGATCCAGCACCACCTGCGGGCCACCCCCAACGTGCAGCGCGGCTACCGGGGTATCTACAACGAAACGCTCAAGTACAATCTGATCCCGCAGTTTTACGAGGACATGCGCGCGGCCGCCAACGTGTGGGCCGCCCAGCAGTTTCGGGACGCCTTCGGCTTCGAGACGACCATTAACCTGCCGACCGAAAACGTGAACGCCAGCCGGATCCAGGCGGCCTGGAATGCCCGTACCACCAAAGTAGCCCGCCAGTACGCCTCATGATCGGAGACGTGCTCACCCTGGAGATGCGTGGCGAGGCCGTGCAGCTCCAGAAGACCCTCGATGGCCTGAACAAGGAAGCGAAGGATCTGCGGAAGACGATCGCCGAGATCGAAAAAAACGGCGGGAAGGGCTCGGAGGAGTGGCAGAAGTACAAGAACCAGCTGAAAGAAACCCAGCAGGAAGCCCAGAAGCTGGCCAAGGAGCTCAAGACCATGGATGTGTCGAAGATGACCATGCGTCAGCTGGAGCAGCACGCCAAGGACCTGGCCAAGGAGCTGAAAAATGCCGACCGCAGCTCGCAGGATTTTGCCAAAAATGCCAAGCGCCTGGGCGAAGTAGAGAAGGAGCTGGGCAAGGCCAAAAAGCAGGCGGCCGACCTGAAAAACGAGGGCGAGGGCCTGGGTAAGCCGGGCTTGTGGAGCAAGATCAGTACGGGTGCCAAGAGCGTGGGTACGGCCTTCCAGGGCTTCCTGGCTCTACAAGTTGTACAGTGGCTCTTCAACGTGGGAAAAGCGGTGTTTGACACCACGGCCAAGTTTGAGGGCTACGAAAAATCACTGGCGGCCACCTACCAGGCCACCATGAAAAAAGAGGAAGCCGAAAAGGCGGCGGCGGCCAGCATGAAAGCACTGGCCCAAATAGCCAAAGATACCCCGCTGACCCTGGACGAAGTGACCAAGGGGTATGTGTCCCTGGCTACCCGGGGTTTAAGACCGGGCGAAGAGCAAATGAAGCGCCTGATCGATGTATCGACCAAATCGCGACTTCCCTTAGATCAATTGGGCGAGGCCATCAAGGACATCAATAACAATGAACGCTGGTCAGAATTTGGGATCAAGGTCAAGACCTCCGGGGATAAAATTAGCACGACGGTTAATGGGGTAACCCAATCCTTTGAGCGGTCTGAGCAGGGGGCAATGGATATGGTCGTGGCGCTGGGTAGCGTACCGGGGACCTTCCAGTTTGCGGGCCAGGCGATGGATTCCCTGGGGGGGAAATCCTCCAACGTAGAAGATGCCATGGGCGCTTTGATGCGGACCATCGGTACGCGCCTGGCCCCCATTTTCATGGCTTTACTAAGCGCTATTGAAACGGGCATAAACTGGCTGGGCGAGCTAATCGATGCCAGCGATCCGGTAACGAAAGTATTTGAGGATATCTATGAGGCGGTAGGGGATGTGGTCTCGTCCTTCATGCACTTCATTTCCTCCATCATCCCTGACTTCATCAAGGGCGGGGTGTCCCTGGACAGCGTCATGAAGTACGTGGCCATCGCTTTTAGAGCAGTCCTGACCCCTACGCATGTGGCCATAGGAGCACTGCGGCTTTTGTACGATGCTATGGCCGGAGTCGTCGAAGGAGCGAAGGGATTGTATAAGGCTTTTACCGGCGATCTGGCCGGGGCTGCGGAGTCTTTCGCCAAATCCAAATCCAATTTTGCGAGTATCGGTACCCACGCGACGGATACTTTTGAGAAGATAAAAAAAGGATGGACCGAAGCGTTTGTCGACCAGCCTCAGAAAGATAGTACCAAGGCTGCTTTGGCCGCAGAAACCGCCGAAGAGAAGCGGCAACGGCTTATTCTGGACGCCCAGCGAAAGGCCCAGGATGCCCGTGAAGAAGCCGAAAAAAAGGCGGCTGGTAAGCGGGAAAAATCCCAGCAGAAGACCCTGGAGCTCATTGCTCAGCTGGAAGGGGAGCACGACCAGCAGGTAGCCAAAAACAGCCTGGAAACCGAGGAAGCGAAGATCCAGGAGAAAAAGCGCAAGCGCCTGAAGGAGGTGGACGACTCCCTGGCCGACGAAAAAACGAAGGAGAAAGCCCGGGCGCTCATCATCCGGAACGCCGACGCGGAGCTGCACCAGGTGCGCGAAAAAGACAACAAGAAGGCCCTGGAGCTCATGGCCCAGCTGGAGGCGGAGCACGACCAGAAGGTGGCCGACAACAGCCTGGAGATCGAAGAGAGCAAGATCCGGGAAAAACAGCGTAAGCGTACGAAGGAAATCCAAGACTCGCGCGCCGACGAAGCCGTGAAGGCGCAGGCCATCGAGGCCATCAACCGCACGGCCGAAGCGGACCTGGAGAAGGTGCGGCTGGAGTTCCGGCAGAAGCGGCAGAAAGCCGACGACGAAGCGGCGCAGAAGCGGCTCGAAGCCGAAAACGTGATCCGGGAGCAGGAGCGCCGGGCCGAAGCGGCGGTGTACGATTTCCGGGAAATGCAGGCCCGGGGCAACGCCACCAAGCTGGCCGCGATCCGGAAGGAGCGGCTGGATACGGAGTTGCGGCTTACCCAGGAGAAGCTCGCCGCCGAAATGCTGGCCGAGCAGGCCAAGGCTACCCGGGACATCGCCGACGCCGAGCTGCTGGCGCGCACGCTGAACGCCATCGACGACCGCTACCAGCAGGAATCCTTGCTGGCCACGGCGCAGGCGGCGGAGAAAAAGAAGGCCATCGATAAGGACCTGCACGAGCAGAAGCAGGCCAACCGGCAGGCCTACTCCAACATGTTCTCGGCGCTGCTACGCGGTGACGTCGACGGCTTCGTGTCGGCCGCCCAGAGCAAGGTGCAGCACCACAAGGCGGCCTGGCAGGAGAAGCTCAGCGCCGACATGGGCAGCTACCAGATGGGGGCCGACATGGCTCAGCAGGCCGTGAACTTCCTGAACGACCTGGCCCAGCGCCGGGCCGAGCGGGCCATTGCCCTGGCCAACCAGGAGCGGGACGAGAAGGTGGTCATCCTTCAGAACGAGCTCTCGGTCACCGAATCGCTGATCAGCAGCCACTCGCAGTACGTGACCGACCTGAAAACCGCCGAGAAGGATCGCCTGGCTGAGCTCCAGCGCGTGCTGACCAGCGAAACCGCCAGCGAGGAAGAGAAGCGCGACGCCATGAAGCGCTACTACTCCGAGCAGCTCCAGCAGATGAAGGAGGCCGAAGAGCAGAAGATCGCCGACCTGCAACGGATGGCCAACCTGGCTAAGACTGAAGACGAGAAGGCGGCCATCGAGGCCAAGATCGCGATGGCCAAGGAGGAGAGCGCGGAGAAGATCCGGCTGGCCGAAGAAGAGCTGGAGGCTAAGAAGGCCACCATCGATGAGCTGAGCGAGTTCACCACCGAGACCACCGAAGCGGCGCTGACCGAAGCCAAAACCGCCAGCGAGAAGCAGGTGACCATGGCCGAAGACGAAGCGGTGAAAAAGGCCTCGATGAAGGAAGAGTTGGAAGAGCTCATCGCGGCCGAGAACCGGAAAGCCCGGGCTACGGAAGCGGCTGAGAAGAAAAAAGCCTGGGAGGCCCAAAAGAAGGCGGATATCGCCACGGCGCTCATCACCGGCGCGCTGGCGATCCTGAAGGCACTGGCGAATTTTTTCCCACTCAACATCGTTCTGGCGGCGGTGGCGGGGGTAACCACGGCCATCCAGATTAACAAGATCAAGAACCAACCTATGCCGTCATTCGACCACGGTGGATTCGTGGCGCAGGGGGGCAAGCACGGTAGCCAGTACGGTGACGGGGGGATTGCGCTTATAGACCGGGCCAGCGGCCGGGAGGTGGGCGAGATGGAGGGTGACGAAGCGATTATAAGTGCCAAGCAGACGGCCGCGAACTGGCCGCTGATCCAGCGGATGTTTCAGAATGCCCGCACACCGGGCAAAGCGGCCGCGCCGGTGGCCGACCTAGCGGGAGCGCCCCCTATGGCCTTCCGGGACGGTGGGCGCTTCGAGAGCCCGTACTTCGAGCGGGGTATGTACCTCTTTGGCGGGAAAAAGAAAAAGGCGGAAGCGGCCGCCCGCGAGGCCGAGCAGGAGGCCGCCAAGGCCCAGGCCGACGCCGACGCGGCCATGGGGGATCTGGACTTCGACGGCAGCGCCTACGGGGGCGTGGATGGCGGCGGGGCCGGGATCACCGGCGACACCGGGGCCGCCCAGGCTGCCCACGAAGCCGCCCAGCGGCAGGGTGAAAAGCAGCTGGAGCTGCTGCAAGGAATCCTGGAAGAAACCGAGGCCAACGGAAGTACCCTCACGGAGCTGGTGCAGGCCGTGAAGGCCGTGAAAGGAGCGGTAGACAGCGTGCAGAGCGCCGTGCAGGAGAACGTCAGCGCCACCCGGGGCGTGGAAGGAGCCGTGAACGCGGCCAACACCCACGGGCGCTTCTCGGAGCTTATCGGGGCCATCAGCAGCCTGGGTGGCTAGCGAGTGGTTGTAAGAAATTCAGGATTTTTTCGTATACTTAGACGCTTTTTCACTCAACTATCCAATGACCAAAAAAATCGCAATTGCCCTACCACTCTATCTGAAGAAGTTTTTTCTGTACGAGTACCAAGGCTACCAGGTGGAGCGCCCTAATGGCTCCCTGGATGAGATCCACGTGGACAAGACCAGCGAGCTGGGCAAGCTGATCCACCTGGTGAGCCGCCCGATCCCCTTCACCCAGGCGGCCCATAAGCCGACCGGCGCGGGGGTACTGTCGATCCGCTACTACGTGCGGGAGAAGATCTACGAAGTGCCGGTGGAGAAGCTACCCCTGCTGGCGTACCAGATGGAGGAGATCTTCCGGCGCACGCTCATCTGTGAGGTGCGGGGGGTACACGACGTGGTGGGTGGCGACTACGGCCCCTACGTGGCCCGGGTACTGGAGCGCCGGGGCATTGTGCGCGACGTGGACCTGGACTACCAGACGGCCCGCAAGATTTACCGCGACCACCTGGAAAAAAATAAAAAAAAACAGGCAAAAATATTTGCCTAAAAAGTAACGGATTTGCGCAGTTTGTAACGGATTTGCGCAGTTTGTAACGGATTTGCGTAGTTGGTATTTTGACGAAAACGGCCCCGGCGTATAACCGTGGCCGTTTTCGCTTTTTTTTGGGGCGGGAAATACCCCATTTCCCGTCCTTTCAAATGGGCCTCTGGCCCCCTACATTCGGGCCATGTTAGGCCAACTCCACACCCTTGCTCCTACCTCCCGGCCCAACCCCGGTTTTCTGACCCACGTGTACCTGATCCCCGCGGATGGCGTAGCCTACGTGCTACCGCCTACCGCGGGGCTGGTGCTGCCGGAGCGGGGCGTGGGGATCGTACCGGGCGCGCTAATCACGCAGCTGAAGCCCCGGGCGCTGACGGCCACGCTCACCGAGGGACAACAGCAGGGAGCCGATGGCCCCTCCTACCTGGTGGAGATCACGGTACCCTTTGCCAGCGACTACCTGCCCCTGGCGGCCTGGGTGCAGCAGCACGCCCGGCGGCGCTTCGTGGTGGTGCTGCGCGACACGCTGGGCAACGCCTACCTGGTAGGTACCCGCGAGAACGGCGCGCGCCTGGCCTGGGGCCGCCAGATCCAGAGCCGCCACGCCCAGAGCCTGGTACTGCGGGCGGTAAGCCTGCACCCGATGGCCACGCTGGCCAGCGTGGATCCGGAGGTACTCTTTCCGAACCGGGACTGGGACTACAGTTTTGACTTATCTTTCTAATATATCCACACCATGCCTTGGAATCCGAATACCACATTGATCAACGGCCTAGTTGATTCGAACATTAGGAGCTCACCGCCGGAAGCCCCCATGGTGAACACGGCGGAAACGGTTCGTGAGTTTCTGAAGCTGTACTGGAACACCATCAGCACCCAGGTGGGTGCTGCGATCAACTTCGTGGACCTGACGGACTCGCAGCTGCGGGCCTTGTTCACGCAGGCCATCAACGCCGCCAGCCAGGCTCAGCTCTCAGCCCTGGCCGCGGCGGCTATCGCCCTGGGCCAAAGTACCGGCCGCCCTGCCGTGCGCCCCACCCTGCTGCTGGATTTCGTGAACAGCCGGGCCGTGGACCCCAGGCTGGTATGTACCCGCAGCAGCATCGCTACCTACTACGATGCCAAGGGGGTACTACGCACGGCCGTGGCCAATCAGCCGCGTTTAGACCACGACCCGGTGACGGGAAAGTGCCTGGGCCTACTGGCAGAAGAAAGCCGCACGAACCTGTTTTCGTACAGCAATACCTACACGGACGCCAGCTGGACGAAATCCAACTTAGCCCTGGAAGCGGCTTCGACCCTGGGGCCCGATGGCCTCATGAGCGCCACCAAGATGACCATTACCGCGAATGGTAGCAACCCTTTCTTCAACAAGTCGGTTTCCAGCACCAGTGGTACGGCTTATACCCGCTACATCATCGCCAAGGCAGGCACCAACAATACGGTGATTTTTGAGGTCACTTCCGCTTCCTGGGGCGGGAGCAGTTTTACGACTCGGTTTAATTTGGAGACGGGCGTGATTTCGGGCACCACCGCCAATGCGTTTATGCGGCACCTAGGCAATGGCTGGTATATCTGTGGGCGGACGGACACGGCGGCTACAACCACCGTGGGGAACACGATTTATGTCGGCACGGTCTATGGTCCGGCCACGGAAGCGGGCACTTTTGTTTATGTGTGGGGGAGCCAATTCGAGGCGGGTACCTCCCGATCCTCTTTCATACCTACGATGGCCGGGGCAGTCACTCGCGCGGCTGATCAGTATAGTATCACGGGTACTGATTTCAGCAGCTGGTACAATGCCGAAGAATGGAGCATGTATTCTGAATTTAGCTACTCATCCGTACCTGTCACGGGTGGCGGACCTGTTAGCCACAGTGTGTACAGTTTTACCATTGCAGACGGTACTGCCTACATTAGCGGGGGGCGTCGTTTTTCGGGCACGATGTTGCTAGCCGGAACGGGCTATACCACCACCCAGGAAGCGGGATCCATCAATGTGATGGGCCAAATCCATAGGGCCATCCAGCACTATAAGGCGGGTAGCACAGGAGGTGGAATCAATGGAGAGGGTGTTGCCGACGCTAACAATACGGCCAACTTCACACCGAATCGGCTCTTGTTATGGCGGCACACGGGTGCCACCACTATATTAGGCTTAGGGCATATTCGTTGCCTGGCCTACTACCCCAAGCGCCTTTCCAACCCTGAAGGCCTGGCGCTCACTGCCCAGGTGAACTTGGTGGGAAAAGAGGCCGAAAAGGCCCCCACCGTGGGTGATCTGGGCTCAGCAGCCTTTGCGAGCATCGAGGGGCTGCTGATGCGGGCCAACCGCCAGGAATTTACGCCGGAAGGTACCGGGGCCAGTCGTACGGTCACCATCCGGCGGCCCTATGACTTCACCTTTGCCCTGGTAGACGCCACCGGCGCGACGGTGACGGCTCAGCCCCCGGCGAGCTGCACCAGGGATACCGACTACTCCCTGACCTTTAACGCTCCGGCGGGCCGGATTTTGACCTATTCAATCACTCCTCTATTTACGAGCTAATAATGAAAAAAGCCCAACTCAGTAACACTGATTTTTCGGTACGGATCCTGCCCACCGAAATGCGCTACAGCCCCGTTTCGGACATGTACGCGGGTACCTTCCCGGTGCCCGACGGAGCAGGTGGCACGGTGGATGTGCCCATGAACCTGATTCGCCTGCAATACATCATCTACGCCGGGAAGTACAAGAAAACGATCCTGGCTCCGGATGAGCTGGGGATAGACGTGGAAACCACGGTGTGGGAAGACTTTACGACGCCGGTGCCTTTTGACGAGGGCGTTCGGGAGATCCCCTACAAGCTGTACCTGGCCATTGAGGCCTACCGCGACGAGCCCAGCCCTGAGCTGCTGGCCCAGATCAACGCGCAGCTGACGGGCTTTCTCTTCGAGCGCAGCATGGCGGGCTTTGTGTTGCAGGTAAGCCAGATTTCCTGATGGCGACCTACGTGTTCCAGACCGTGGACATCCTGGGCGTGCGCCGGGGGGATAGCTTCGAGGCCAGCTTCGAGATTGGCGAAGAACTAGACCTGACCGGCTGCACCGCCCGGGCCCAGCTGCGTAGGTACCCCAGTGACTTCCAGAAGGCCCTGGAGCTGGACGTGGAGCTCGACGGGCAGCTGCTGCTGCTGAGTAAGGCCGCCCAGTCGATGCACCTGGCGGCGGCTACCTACCACTACGACGTGGAGATCACCGACCCGACGGGGCTGGTGATCACGCTTTTTGGGGGAAAATTCGAGATTACACACGACGTGACGCGATGAGCCTAACCAAGATACAACCGCAAACCGTGGGGCCGGTGAAAGTACCCATCCAGCGCCTGGGCCCGCGCGGAGCCAAGGGCTGGACGCCCCTGCTGCGGGCCGTAAGTGACGGCCCGCGCAAGCTCCTGGAGCTCTACGACTGGACCGGGGGCCTGGCTCCCAAGCCGCACACGGGCTACGTGGGCCCCGCGGGCCTGGTGGCCGACCTAGCCCTGGCGCTGGACTTCACCGGCCGGGGCCTGGCCAGCGTGGCCCAGGACCCAGAGGCTAACCTGGTCTTCACCTACGACGACGGGGTGACGGAGACCATCCCGGCCTACTTCGCGCCGGTGTTGGCGGCCGCCGCCCAGGTCGATGCCGACGCCCAGGCCGTGGAGCTGACGCGGGCGCTGCTGGAAGCCCTGAAGCTGTCGGTAGAAGGTACCGCCGCCACCGTGGACCTGGATGCCCAGGCGGTGGAAATGACGCGGGCGTTGTTGGAAGCCCTGAAGCTGTCGGTAGAAAGCACCGCTACTACGGTAGGTCATGATGCCCAGGCGGTAGAGCTGACGCGGGCGCTGCTGGAAGCCCTGAAGCTGTCGGTAGAAGGTACCGCCGCCACCGTGGACCTGGATGCCCAGGCGGTGGAAATGACGCGGGCGTTGTTGGAAGCCCTGAAGCTGTCGGTAGAAGGCACGGCCGCCACGGTAGATCTTGATGCCCAGGCGGTAGAGCAGACCCGGGCGCTGCTGGCAGCGCTGGCTGAGCAGGTAGGCCAGGACAAACAAGCCGTGGAAGGCATCCTGGCGGCCTTCGAGCAGCTCTACGGGCACGGCCAGGCCATTAGCCTGGCCGTGCAGCAATCCTTCCAAAATGCTGTGCAGTCGGAGCTGGCACTGAATCTAGCCTTGGTATACCGGAACGAGACGGAGCAGAAGCGGATCGAGGTCAACGCCCTGCTGACCCAGGCGGCGGAGATCGTCTTCAACGGGGCAACGGATAGGCCAACGATCCGGCCTAGTTTTCGGTGGCACCGTGACCAGGGCGTGCTGGATCCACGCATCGAGCTTTCGTATTCAGGGCTCTTAGCGGTCTTCGATCGGTTTGGGAGCCTGCGATGGGTACCGGCCAGCGCCCGAGCCTTGGATTACGACCCGGTGACGGGGGCTTGCCTGGGCTTGCCGGTTTTCCAGGGGCGCGCTAACTTGCTCTCCAGCCGAAATTTTACGACCGGTTGGGGGGCCAATGCGGGAGGCGATGTGGTGTTCCCCCTCCTAATAGAAACGGACTCACGATTTTCGGAGCGATATAAGCTCGTCCCAACCGCAAGCAATGGCTTACATCGCATTTTCCACAGTAATGTCACGTTGGTGTCCGGGCAGGCTTATGCGCTTTCTGTAGTGGCGCGGGCGGGTGAATACCGCTACCTATCTCTGCGCATGGCGGGTGCTGCTGGAGTTCCTAGTGCGACCATCGTTTTCGACCTAATTGACAAGGTGGCCACGACCGCCACGGGGCTTAGTACTGCCATTCGAGACCTGGGGGGCGGGGTGCTACAATGCGATCTCGTCGGTACAGCGGCAGCTAACGGCACCATGAATGCTTATGTCGGTGTATCGGATGTTTTCACGAGCAACTACCCGTCCTGGATTGCCGATGGCACGAGTGGTATATATGTTTACGCCGTCAACCTCCAGACAGGCGGCTCTTCTACCCCGATCATTGGGGCGGCCCGTGGAAACATTTTGGCGCAGATAAGCGGATTGGCTCTATCACAATTTTTCAACCCGAATGAGGGTACCATCGTGGTCGAGTTCATAAGCACCGCGCCTGTCGGCGATTCAACAAGGATGATTAGCTTCAACTCTGGGGGTGCTGCGAGTACAGGAGGACACATTCAGATTGCAACCAGTAGTACCGCTGGACAAGGGTCTGTAATGCAAAAACGCCCCAACGGAGGGGTGGTGCAGACTAGAAGCCTTGGTACTTATGTGCCTGGCAGTGTATATAAGGTTGCTGGGGCTTATGATCAGAATGAGATTAGGGCTAGTAGAAACGGATCCGCAGTACTAAACTCGAATGTAGCAGGTAGTATAGGTGCAATAATGCGCATGGAACTAGGGGCTCAAGCCCAGGACAATTTTCTGAATGGCTGGATCCGAAGTATTGAATTTTTCCCCAAAAAACTACCTGATTCCCAACTTGTAGCCCTATCTCGCCTATAACCATGCCGCTAATTCCCGGAAATAGCCCCCACCAGATACCAACCAACGACCAGCTTGGTGCCCAGCTAGACGCCCAGCAGCTCGTCCGCTTCCGCCTTCGCCAGGAATTTAGTCTGCGCGGTACCGGCGCAAGCGAAACCGTCACAATCAGGCGGCCATACCTCTTTGAGTTCGCCATAGTGGACTCGGTGGGTACCACGAGTCTGATGTTGCCCAATGGCAACGCGGACGGCTCTTTTAGTGCCGATACGCCCTACTTATTGACGTTCACCACACCGGTGGGCAACCTGCTCACGTACTCCATCACGCCGATTATCCAATGAGAACCTATCCCGACGTGCCGCTGGCCAAATGCACCAGCGGCAAGCCCACCTGGTGGATGGTGACCGAAGACGTGCTGTGCGAAGATGCGGACGGCAGCCGGTATATTATCCCGGCGGGCTTCGTGAGCAACTTCGCCAGTATGCCCAGCCTGCTGTACCCGCTGATCCCGCCCCATGGGCCGAGCGCGATCCCGAGCGTGAAGCACGACTACCGCTACACCCACCTGGTGGGCATGGGTGAGCTGGGCTACTGGGAAGCGAGGCTAGCCGCCGACCGGCAGTACTACCGCGACCTTAGAAAAGCGGGCGTGAAGCGAAAAATAGCCCGGGCGATGTACCGGGGTGTGCGGGCCGGTGGCTGGTGGTGGTGGAACCGCCACGCGCGCCGAAAGCTTGGTGAGCTCATGCAGATCTACGTATCTTTACATCTTTAATGGTGTGGATATATGTCGGAAAGCCCGGTCGCAGTAGCGGCTGGGCTTTTTTGTTTTTCGTCCTTTCCTGCCTACCCTTTCCCCTATTACTTCGCCACAGACTTATATCCGCACCAATTTCTACCAATGTGAACGCAGATACTTTTTCGGGCTTGTGGTACCTGGAGAAAGACTTCTCCGACCGGATGATGGACATCATGCTACCGCGCCTGG
Organism: Rhabdobacter roseus; assembly: GCF_014202275.1. Lineage (GTDB taxonomy): Bacteria > Bacteroidota > Bacteroidia > Cytophagales > Spirosomataceae > Rhabdobacter > Rhabdobacter roseus. Next base: position 37,929 of record NZ_JACHGF010000014.1, read on the forward strand.
CGGCGGGCAAGGACCCTATCCCCGAGCACTTCCTTCGCGCCCAGCGGCCCCAGAGCGGGATCAAGATCTACGACGAAAACGGAGACTTCAACCTGAATGCCTACTACCTGCGCGAGTTTGTGCGGGATGGAGGTGGTGATGTGGCCGTGATCCCGATTAATGGCACCATGAGCCGCTACGGCTTTTGCGGCTTCGGTAACGAGCGCATCGCGGCCATCCTGGCCGAAGCCGAGCGCCAGCAAGACGTGAAGGGCGTGGTGCTTAAGATAGACACGCCGGGCGGTACCGTAGACTCCACCGATATGCTGGCCGACGCCGTGCGGACCTTCAGCAAGCCCATTGTGGCCTGGACCAACTACTGCGCTTCGGCGGGGTACTTCGTGGCCAGCCAGGCGGACCTGATCGTGATGGAGAACTCGATCTCCAGCTCAGTGGGCAGCATTGGGGTGCTGATGGTGTACGTGGACCGCTCCGAGGCCCTGGAAAAGGCCGGGCTGAAGGTGGAAATTTTCCGCTCGGAGGGCTCGGAAGACAAGGCCCGGATCAACGGCGTGGAGCCGCTCACGGAGGACCTGCGGGCGGAGATCCAGACGGAGCTCAACGAGGCGCGGCGGAGCTTTCACGGCTACGTGCGCCGCGGCCGGGCGGGCAAGCTCCAGAGCGACGAAGCACTCACCGGCCGCATGTACAAGAAAAAAGAGGCCCTGAAGCTGGGCCTGGTAGACCGCCTGGGCAGCCTGGGCGATGCCATCCAGCTGGCGCGCCGCGCCTAAACCAACGATTTTTCCACGCTTATCTATAGACCCAAATGAGCAAACCAACCGGACTGGCGGGCATTCTGGCCAGCCTTTTCCCCAGCAGCAACCAACCCCTGAGCGAGAAGCTCAGCACCGAAGAATTCAATGCCTTCTCGGGCGAGGTGAACGAGCTGAACCAGCGACTCGCCGCCCAGAAGGAAGGTAACGAAAAAGTTACCGCGGACCTGGCCGCCGCCCAGCAGCAGCTCACCGAAGCCACCACCAAGCTCACCGCGGCCGAGAAGCAGGCTACCGAGCTGCAAGGCCAGCTGAGCGCCGTGACGACCGAGCGCGACAAGTACAAGGCCTACTACGACAAGGCAGCTGGCGTGGGTACGCAAGAGCCCACGGCCGACGAAAACAGCCGCGGCCGCGAGCTGACCAGCTACAACCAGCACGCCCGGGAGGTGTATCACCAGGTACACGGCAAGTAGGCCTGATCGCCCTTTATTTACTTAGTATTCACCCCATTTTTTTAACCAACCATGCCAGCAGTAATCAATTTTGAAAATTTCCACGAGGACCTGATGCGGACCATCGACGGCAACGGAGCGATCCTGCAAGAGGCAGTCGTCCACGGTGCCTCCAGCCTGGGCACTGACTTTACCGTGCTCAAGACCCGCGACCGCGCCGCCCTGGTGCGGATGGATGTGAAGGACGCCTGGCGGCCCGCTGGGGACGACTTTAGTCCTAAAGAAGCGCTTGACGTAAAAACCCGCTATGCCAGCTTCAAGGAAGCCGACATCGACCTGGAGATCAAGCTCTCGGACATTAAAGAGGCCTACCAAACCTACCTGGGCTGGCTTAAAACGCCCGGTCGTACGCTCCAAGACGTCAATGCGAATCCCTTCGAGCTGTTCTTCCTGAACCACATCGTGGCGCGCCACTTTGAGTTCGTGCGCCTGAATACGGCCTGGAATGGCGTATACAACGGGGCAGGAGCGGGCTCGGGAGCCATTGCCGACGGCTTCATCGCGATGTTCACCACCGGTCGCGGGGTGGGCGGTGATATCGCTTCCTCCCACGTATTTGATGGGACAGCCCTCACCGCCAGCAACGCCTACGCGCAGTTCAATGGCGTGGCCAACCTGGTGGCCAGCCAGCGCCCCAAGATGCTCAACCAGGAGCTGAACGTGTACTGTAGCCTCTCGGCCTACGACAAGTACCGCCACAACCGCCGGACGTTGTTTGCCGAGCACGTGGGGCCCGCTGACCGTCCTGCCGTGCTGGACGACTACTCGAACATGAAGTTTGTGGTAGACCCCGGCCTGGCGGGCAAGGATACCATCGTGGTAACGCCTAAGAAAAACCTGCTTTTCGTGGCCAACGAGGACCCCAACGTGTACTCGATCAACATCGTGAAGGCCATTAAGAGCTGGCAGATCACGATCCGCACGAGCCTGGGCTTCGACTACGCTACGCCCGACTGGTTGTTCCTGAACGACGTCGTGTAGGTACTTGGGCTCCGGAACGTTTCGGAGCCCCTACCCTCCTTTATCATTTCTTTTCCACACTTTATTTTTCTGCACCTTATTTATGAAGCCTTATTTGAAATTTTTGATGGGGGCGCTGCTCCTGATCCTGGTAGCCAGCGTAACGCAGGCGACCGGCAACGTGATGACGGGCCTGGCGGCCGGAAGCGTGGCCGTGGCTGGCCTCCAGCACCTGGCGGGGGTGTCGCTGATCGAGATCCAGGGCCTGGCCACGGCCGCGCTGATCGGGATCAAACGCAAGTCTCAAAACCCGACCATGGGCGGAGCCAAGCGGCTCTACATTGTGCTCACGGAAGACCTGGAGGAAGAGTTTCTGACCTACGCGCTGGCGCTAACGACCGGGGAGTTTTCGGGGGCGATTCCGCTCCTGGATGGTAAGAAGTTCGTGGAGCTGGAAGCCTGGTACGATAGCACGAAGTTTGACACCGAAATGAAGATCGGGACGGGCTTTACGCAGAGCGTCGAATTCAAGTTCCTGGGCTACTACGCCGAAACGGTGAAGCTCTCGGCGCTGCTCTACGAAACGCCGGTAAACGTGATCGTGCAGGGTAACGACGATAAGCTGTACTACATCGGCCAGAAGTACATCCCGATGATGTTCGAAATGAAGGGCGTGATGCCCGAAAAAGGAACTTCGCGCAAGGAGACGACCTTCACGGCCAAGCAGGACGGGATGCTGGTACCGGTGATGCCGCTGGCGGCCACGGTGACCTTCGAGGTAGCGCCACTGGTGGCCTAAACCGTAGAAAATTTCGCACCGGCAGCTGGCCGGCGGCGCATTTTCAGAATAATCTACTGCCTGGGCTAACCTTTCAAGGGGTTAGCCCAGGTACTTTTCCAACTTCTTTTTTCTACCAACTATGTACAAAGTAGCCGATAACGCCGCCGGGCATGTCTTCGTGAATGGTACTACGCGCTCCCTAGAGAGTTGCACCCAGGAGGACCTGGCGGTGCTGCACCAAAATGGAGATAGCAGGGTACAACTGGTGAAGGCGGTGCTTTCCCAGGTCGAACCGACCGGGGTACCCGAGAAAAAAGGCAAGTAAGGCCTGGTTTCGAGAAAGCCCGATTTCAGAATTTTTTCCTGGACAAATCATTTTCCACCCATCACTATGGACATCAAAAAACTTAAGGCGTCGGTCCAGCTAGCGCAGATGCGCTTCAATAGCAACCCTTCAGACCAAAACAGGCAGATCCTACAGGGTGCGCTGCAAGCGCTGGAGAGCCATTTGGAATCAGTGGCCACTGAGGCAGTGAACACACTAACCGAGGATCCGGAAACCGAAGAACCAGTCACCACGGGGGCAGTCTCCACTGAGGCCGTCTCCACTTCGGCAGTAGAAACGGCTCCCGTGGAGACTGCTCCGGTAGAGACCGCTCCCGAGGCTCCGGCCCCCGTGGAAACGGCCCCAGAGGAACCCGCACAAAAAAAAACCACCGAGGAGAAGTAGCTAAGGCTTCACCCGACCCCAACGTACTAGAGCAGCTGCTGGTGCAGGCCGATGGGCTGCATCGGGCAGCTGCTCTTCTTTCTAATACCCTGCACGAGTACCGTCCGGACGACGTGGCTGGCGTGAAGCCGGTGATCGAGCAGATCCTGGCCAAGCGTGAAGAATGGAAACGGGTGATGCTCCAGGTCGAACACGTGAAGAAAACGGGCAAGCTGCCGGATCCGGTGCAGGTACCTTCTTCAGTTCCGCCAGCCAATGGCCTGGCGGAACTGAAGCTGGAGCTGGCCCGGATAAACGTCAATATTTCCAAGACCAAGAAAAAGCTGGAGCAAAATCCTGAGCATAAGAAAGCCCAGCACTGGGCGGCGGATCTGGATAAGCTCGAAGCGCTCAAGGATGATCTGAAAACCCAAATCGTAGCCCTCACCTATGCGACAACATAATAAGTACCTCGAAAAGGTATACGAGGAAATGGATATCTACCGCCAGCACCTGCTGACGGGCAAGGAGCTGACTACCCAGCAGGAAGACACCTTCGAGAAGATCGACGTACTGCGCGGCTGGCTCCGGCAGGGCTTCAGCGACGTCGACGTGATCAAGCTGGCCAAGAACGACCCACGCCTGCGGGTGCAGGACCGGCGCGCCCGGGAGCTGCTCAGCATGGCCTACGAGATTTTCGCCGAACTGCGGCAGCTCCGGAACCGGGATGGGATCAAATTCATGTACGCGGAGCTGATGCGCACAACCGCCCAGAAAATTTTCGAGGATTACGAAAAGCTGCGCGATTCGGGGGAAGATCACCGGGCAGCGGCGGCGTTACTGCGGGAGTACAAAAACCTACTGAAGGAAGCAGCCACCATCGACGGGGCCTACGATACCTCCAAGGTGAAAACCGACGAGAAGAAAAAGCCCACCAAGATCGTGATCAAGCGCAAAACGGTGGTCAAGAATGGAAAAACGGAAAGTGATCACTTAACCCAGGAAGCCGAATATGAAGTCGACGAGTGAGCTGATCCAGGAAGTAGAAGTCAATGACAAGCAGGGTGACTTCGTGGAAGCGGTGATGTACGACCTGACGGCCGAGGGTACCAAAACGGCCGCCATGATCGGCGGGATCGGTTCGGGGAAGTCGGTGGCCATGGCGCTGCTCATGCTGATCAGCAAGGAAGAACTGCCCCAGGCGAAGGGGCAGTTCGCCTGCCTTACCGTGACGCAGTTCCAGCGGGCTATTTTTCCAGGGGTGAAATCAGTTTGGCGGGAGCACTTCGACCTGCGGGAGTACGATTTCAAGAGCGGTACCGGCGACTACGTGCTCTGGCGCAAGCCTCCGGAGGATTGGGAAAGGCCCTGGCAGGAGCCCGACAACTGGGATAACTGCATCAGCTTTCCCAACGGCTGGGTGATGGAGGTATGCGGCTATAAGCTCAATCCGGATAGCCACCGCGGCCGCAACGACGATTTTGCCTTCATGGATGAAGCGCTCCTTTTTAAGCGGGAGTGGCTGAAGATCCTGGAGGGCCGGATCCGGGCCAACGTGGGCAAGTACGACTCCCCTTTTCACTGGCTGATTTCGGTATTTTCTTCCCCGCCTTACGGCAGTACCGGCGAGTGGATGTTCGACGTGGAAGAGTTTCAGAAAGAAGAGCCGGACCGGTACCTGTTTATGCAGGTGACGACTCGGGATAACGCGATTTTTTTACCTGGTAATTACATTGCCAACCTGAAAAAGAAGCTCACGAAAATTGAGTTTGACGTGGAAGTGTTGGGAAAAAGGCTCTCGAAAATACCGAAGTCTTTTTATCCTGCCCTGGATTGGGACCGCCATACCGAGATTGACGAAGAAACTTTTTATGACCCCACCAAAGATCTGGTGGCGGTCTTTGATTTTAACGCCCACTTTACTTCCTGTACGGTTTGGCAGGACTTTGGGGAGCCACAACATTGCGTGATGAACGCTTTTGTGAAGGAGCCTGATGTAGACATGACCATGGCGCAGACCCTGGCCGTGGAGCTGCTGGACCTGCTGGACCACCACCAGGAGCGCCGCATCGTAATCACCGGTGACCGGAATGGAAATAATAAATCGGCCGGTACCAAAATGAAAGAGGACGGTACCTGGGTAACTAATTTCGAGGAAGTGGTGGATGTTTTTGAGCAGGCTGGTTGGGAAGTAGTTTCGGCACCGCTTTCCTACAACCCCTTCAAGGATGAGATCCAGAAGCTGATGCATGGTATCCTGTCGGAGACCCGGGACGATGGCCTGCACATGCGCTTCCACCCAGTGCACGCGAAGAGTACTGTCGTATCGATGCAGCGCACGCCCATCACCAAGGACTACAAGAAGGACAAGAGCAGCGAGACCAAGAAGAGCGAGGACCAGGAGCGGGCCACCCACCTGTCGGACACGGTCGACTACTATGCGGTGTGGCGTTGCAACGGCGGGCATGCCTGGTCAGCGAGCGGCTTCGAAGTGGAGTTCCTCTGAGAAAAAACGTGAGGGATTTCGAGAGGGGGGGGCCTTTCAGCAATTCGTTTTTTCGAAAAATGGAAATTGCCAAAATGTCAAAGGGCGGGCCTCACTCTCGGACTTTCGGCCTCAAAAAAACTTTTTTTTCAGACAACAGACAGATCGCCAGTGGCTTGGCCGAAAAAGTGAAGCAAAAAGGGTGCAACTTTTCAATAATGGGCCTAAAAAGGTAATACTCACCCTATTTAGGCCCATTCAAAAGCCCCTTTTTGAAGTCAACCTTCCCTTAATTGGTATGGTCTGCCGATGGTTCGGGGAAGCAGTCCAGCGCATCTTCATATAGAAAGAGCCCTAATTCCCGGAGGTATTTATCAGTGGTACTAATGTCTTTATGTCGACACTGAGCCTGAATCAGCTTAATGTCCTTCGTGGCCAGGTAGAGCGCAATTACGCCCGTGTGCTTCCAACCATAGAGATCATAATCTTGATCCGTGAGGTCAGCCCTGGCCAGAACTCTCCGGTTGTGATCATACATGTATTTATCATTCAACGCTACCGGTCCCGGCTTCCCATCCTTTGAGAATACATAATAGGTAGAAGGATACTCACGGAGTTTGTATTCTTGAATCAATACCTCCAGTCCTTTGGGGATCTTGACGTGTTCGGTTAGGTTGTTTTTGGCTAATTCAGCCGGGACTACAATCGTTTTCTTTAGGATGTGCTTGATCCGGAGCTTTTGGGCTTCCTCACGAGGTCGCAAAAAACAATAGTATAGGAAATTAACAAACAGCCAAAGCTGATGATCTTCTACATCGTCTAGGCAAATCTTCTTGAACGTCCTGACCTGAGCGGGCGTGTACGGAATATGCTGAGTGCTGCGGCCTTTTCTTTTTTGGAGCTTCAGGAAGGGATTATCCTTGAGTATTTCCCGGTTAATAAGAAACGCCCACATAGTCCGGAGCGTACTGATAAAATTGCTGTAGGTCTTTTTGGCAACACCTATTTTACCTGTACGTTTGGACACCTTCGTATCCAGATGATCCGAAAAGGCAAACGCCAGCTGATTGTTAAATTGAGAAACGGGCAAATTCAGAATCCCAGCTTTCTCCGCCCAGGCTTTGAACTCCCTAATATCTTTTTTGTAGGCAATATTAGTATTTTTACCAACGGTCTTCCCTCGTTTATCCAGGAAGAAATCGCAGGCTTTTCCCAGCGGAGTGAGCGGGCTTATCTCAGGCTCTGGCACTTCAATAGGATCAACAACCGCCCCAGCTTCTAACTCTTGAGTAATGATCTCAATAATGAATTTGGCCTGCTCGTAACGCTCCTTCGCCGTGGGTTGATTGACAATCACACGCTTCCTGACCAACTGCCCCTTTTGCTCTGACCAGGCATAATAACCTACATACCATCTCTTGGAAATATCCCCATTTGAATCAAAAAGAATGGGCTCTCGGTATGGATATCTGGTAGGAATTTTACTCATAAATAAGCCAAAAGATTCAACAATTTGCTGGCACTTATTTGGCACTGAGGCATTTTTTGGAAACGAAAAACGCCTCAAAGTTCCTGACTGTGAGGCGTTTAAGTGCTGCAGAGGGAGAGGGATTCGAACCCCCGGTACCTTACGGTACAACGGTTTTCAAGACCGCCGCGTTCGACCACTCCGCCATCCCTCTAGAAGATTTGCTGGGTCGCAAACGTGGTGCAAATGTAAGGAGGATTTTTTTTCAGTCAATAGTTTTGACATAAAATTTCTTCGACAGGCGGTTCTCTGCGCGATTAGTCCTAATTTTGTGGCCTCAAACTACCCCCGCCCCTCGGGGTAGTTTGCGTCAACTCTAACTGATAACCAAGTGGCTCCTACCGAAGTAACGGACGGCAACGTCCTCCCTACCGTCGAAACCGCCCGCAAGCTAGGCGTACTCCCCGAAGAGTTTGAAAAAATTAAAGAAATCCTGGGCCGTGACCCCAACTTCACCGAGCTGAGTATCTTTTCGGTGATGTGGTCGGAGCACTGCTCCTATAAAAACTCCATCGTGTGGCTCAAAACCCTCCCGCGCGACTCCGACCGGATGCTCGCCAAGGCGGGGGAAGAAAACGCCGGCCTGGTGGACATCGGCGACGGCCTGGCCTGTAGCTTCAAGATCGAGTCGCACAACCACCCCTCGGCGCTGGAGCCCTACCAGGGTGCGGCTACGGGCGTGGGCGGGATCAACCGCGACATCTTCACGATGGGCGCGCGGCCCATTGCCCAGCTCAACTCGCTGCGCTTCGGCAACCCCAACCTCCCCAAAACCAAGTGGCTCGTGAAGGGCGTGGTGAAGGGCATCGGCGACTACGGCAACGCCTTCGGTATCCCGACGGTGGGTGGTGAGGTATTTTTTGACGAATGCTACAACACCAACCCCCTCGTGAACGCCTTTTCGGCGGGGATTGTGGAGGTCGATAAGGTAGCTAAGGCTACTTCCTACGGCGTGGGCAATCCGGTGTTTATCGTGGGCTCGGCCACGGGCAAGGACGGTATCCACGGAGCTACGTTCGCTTCGGAAGATATTTCGGATAAATCCAACGAAAAACTACCCGCCGTGCAGGTAGGCGATCCCTTCATGGAGAAGCTGCTGCTGGAAGCCACGCTGGAGATCATCGCCACGGGTCACGTGATCGGGATTCAGGACATGGGCGCGGCGGGGATCATCTGCTCCACCTCCGAAATGAGCGCCAAGGGCGAGCACGGCATGATCATCGACCTCGACAAGGTACCTACGCGCCAGGCCAACATGCACGGCTGGGAAATCCTACTGTCGGAGTCGCAGGAGCGGATGCTGGTGGTGGTAGAGAAAGGCAAGGAGGACATCATCAACGCCATCTTCGACAAGTGGGACCTGCACTGCGCCCAGATCGGCGAGGTAGTAGCGCCCGGCCCCCACGACACGGGCCGTCTGCACTTCTACCAGCACGGCCAGCTCATCGCGGACGTACCCGCCCACGACCTGGTGCTGGGCGGCGGCGCGCCGCAGTACCACCGCGAGTACCGCGAGCCCGCCTACTACCAGCAGTTCAAGCAATTTGATAGCAACCAGGTACCTGACGTAGCCGCTGACGAGCTCACCGCCGTAGCGAAACACCTGCTGTCGCACCCCAACATCGCCTCCAAAAAATGGGTGTACGAGCAGTACGACTCGATGGTAGGTACCGCCAACCGCAGCACCAACCGCCCCTCCGACGCCGCCCTGGTGCGCATCCGCGACGCCAAGCACCCCAACTATAAGAAGGGCATCGCCATGACGGTGGACTGCAACAGCCGCTACGTCAACGCCGACCCCTTCGTGGGCGCGCAGATTGCGGTGTCGGAAGCGGCCCGCAACCTCACCTGCACCGGTGCCGAGCCGCTGGCCGTGACCAATAACCTCAATTTTGGCAATCCCTACGTACCGGAAGTATACTGGCAGTTTGTGCAGGCCGTCAAGGGCATGGGCGCGGCTTGTCTGAAATTTGCCACGCCAGTGACGGGTGGTAACGTGAGCTTCTACAACCAGAGCTCCGACGACGGCCCCGTGTTCCCGACGCCCACCATCGGGATGATTGGCCTGGTGGAAAACCCCGAGCACCAGATGACGCTCGACTTCAAGGCCGAAGGCGACCTGATCTACCTCGTAGGTCCCCCCCAGAACGACATCGCCTCCTCGGAGTACCTTTACTCCTACCGCGGTGTGAAGCAGTCGCCTGCGCCCGCCTTCAACCTGGACGAAGAATACACCCTACACCAGAGCATCAAGCAGCTGATTGCGCAAGGGGTGATCGCCTCGGCACACGACGTCTCGGACGGCGGGCTGTTCGTGGCCCTGGCGGAGTCGGCGATGCCGCGCGGCCTGGGCTTTAGCATCTCGACCGACGACAACTTCCGGACCGACGCCTACCTCTTCGGCGAGGCGCAGAGCCGGGTACTGGTATCGGTGAAGCCCGAGCAGCAAGGTACCTTCCAGCAGCTGCTGGGCGCGGAGCTCAAGACCGAGCACGCCCTGCTGGGTACCGTCACGGCCGAAGGGTTCGTCGTGAACGGCCAGACGGTGCTAAGTACCGCCGACGCCAAGGACTTGTACGATAACTCACTGGGACGCCTGATGGCCTAAGGGTACCTTGAGGTATCTGCTTGAAAGTACCTTTCCCCGCTTTTCCGGAATTATTCCTGGAAAAGCGGGGTTGCTTTTTTTAAAGTACCCTTACTTAGTACGCGGAAAGTACCTCTGAGTTACTAATTCTTATTTTTTAGGATAACCGTAGTAGGGGCTTTTCTTGGTAGCCGTTTCCATAAGATCATCAACCACTCTGGATGCTGCACTTCGCATACCCCTTGGCAACTTAGCATCATACTGCCAGAGAACCTTGCTCAACTCCTGATCGTACAGCTCCAAGGTTACTTTTGTATTGGAAGAATATGGTGTACCGCCATAGCGTTGAGCCGGACCGCCACCAATGAGAAAATCGAAGGTCTTAGCTTCCGAATCCGTCATTTTTCTTTTTAGTTTAAAATGTGCCGTAAGAATGGCATCCACACCAAGTACTTCTGCTATTTCATTTGGCGAAGCCATCTTTCCTTCAAAGTACCCTGCTTCTTCTAATAATAGATTAGTATCCTGAATTCTCTGAATATCCACCAGGATACGCTTCTGCGTTTTCCCCATTAACATCCAGGTATAGATTCGTTGCTGGTAGTTCAATGACTCCCGTCTTTCCTGGTCCCGAAAAGCGTCAGAATTTCGTTCATTTCCCCCTTGAATTGAAACCTCCGGCGGGATGATAGCCATCATTCGGTGCGTAGAGGCACGTGCACGGGAGTCGGGGCTCTGGTAGTTTTTGGGGCCGCAGCCGCTAAATAAAAGGCTGAGACTAAGTACCAGAGCAAGAGGAGGTAGTTTTAGTGGCATAAACTGGTGTGTTAAATTCTATGTGTCGCTACAAAGGTAAGGTACCTTCGCTTTTACCCAACACGATGTAACGGCCAAAGTACCCCGTCCCAAAACATTTCGCCCGCTCGGGAGTATACTTTTACAGCATTACGACTAGGGCATGAGTATCTGGGACATCTTCAAGCGGCTGCAACCTTTCGTCCGGCCCTACCGGCGGCTCATCCTGTTTGCGTTGCTGCTCACGCTGCTGGGCTCCCTCACGGCCCAGGTCAATCCCATCATTTTACGCTACACCGTGGATACCATCCAGACCATGCTGGACCGCGGCTCAGGCGTGGCGCAAGGTACCTGGCTACTCACCGAAATCTCCCTGGTGCTGTTTGCCAAAGAGCTCATCAATACCTTCATTGTGTTTGGGCAAAGGTACTTTGGCGAGAAAATCCGCATCCAGGTGTCGAGCGAACTGTCGCAGTCGGCCGTGGACCGCATCCTGAGCTACGGGCTGCGCTTTTACAGCGACAACGACAACCAGAAAGGCAAGCTCCAGACGCGCATCGACCGGGGCGTGGAAAGCCTTACGAAGCTCATCCAGAATTTCTTCATCGACATCCTGCCGCTTTTTGCCAACGCCATCGTGGCGCTGGGGGTGATGTTTTCGGCCAATGTGTACGTGGGTAGCATTGCGCTGGGCATCCTGCCGATCTACTTCTGGGTGAGCTACCAGCAGGCCGACAAGCTGCAGGGCGTACGACGCAAGCTCAAAACCCAGCGCGAAAATAAGAGCAGCGGACTCATCAACCTCATCGAGTCCATTCTGGTGATCAAATCCTTCGTGCGGGAACGTTTTGAAGGCAAGCGGCAGTACGGGCTACAGCAGGAGCTCATGGCCTCGCAACTCAAAACCCGCCGCACCAACTTCCTCTTCGACGGCATCAAGAGCTTCGTGGAGCAAATCGGCGTGGTACTGATCATCATCCTGACGGCCTACCTCGTGCTGGATCAGCAGATGTCCATCGGGGCCATCATGTTTCATATCCTGCTGTTCAACAACGTGTCGGCACCGATCCGACAGCTGCACCGCATCTACGACGAAATGAACGACGCCCTTACCTACTCCGAGGGCTTCTTCGACATCCTGGACGACAACCTGGCCGCCGAAACGGGAGGTACCTACCAGCCCGCCCAGATCCGGGGGTACTTTGAGCTGCGCGACGTATCCTTTACCTACCCCAACGGCACCCAGGCCCTGCACCACGTGAGCATGAGCATCCGCCCCGGCCAAACGGTGGCGCTGGTGGGGCTATCGGGCGCGGGCAAAAGTACCCTCATCAACCTGCTGGTGCGCTTCTACGCGCCCGACTCGGGCCAGATCCTGCTGGACGAAGTACCCCTGGAGCAGTACGACCTGCCCACGCTCCGCGACGACCTGGGCATGGTACTTCAGAAAAACCATATTTTTAAAGGCTCCATCGAAGAGAACATCCGCTACGGCAAGATGGACGCCAGCCACGACGAAATCGTCCAGGCCGCGCGGCAGGCCTACCTCCACGACCAGATTATGGAACTACCCCAGGGTTATGAGTCGGACGCCCAGCTGCTCTCGGGCGGGCAGCAGCAACGGATTTCCATCGCGCGGCTATTCCTGAAAAATCCGCCGGTTATTTTCCTGGACGAGCCCACCGCCAGCCTGGACGCCATCGCCACCGAGCAGATCAAAAACAGCCTCGACGCCATCAAGCAGGGCCGCACGGTGGTGATCATCTCGCACAGTCTCTCCCAAATCATCGACTCCGACTGCATCTACGTCATGAAAAAGGGCCGGGTAGTGGAGCACGGTACCCACGAGGAGCTCTACGAGCGCGAAGGTACCTACCGCGAAATCTTCGACGCCTCGGCCAAAAGCCTCAATCTCGACAAGATCGCCCGGACATTCGACAAAGAATAAAAAGGTACTTTGTATCTTTGGCTCGCTCACCCCCATTGCCAATGGGGGTGTAATCAATTTGCGTTTTAAACGCGAGTCTGATGTCAGCCCAATTGGCAATTGGGCTGAGCAAGTTAGGCAAATACAAAGTACCTTTTCCCTAATCAACCTACAATGAAAAAACAACCCTTAGTACTTCTCTTTCTCCTAAGTACCTCCCTGGCTTTTGCTCAAAGTACCTCTAAAACCGCTGGTAACCCCGTATTTCCCGGCTGGTACGCCGACCCGGAGGGGATTATCTTTAACAATACCTACTGGATCTACCCTACCTACTCGGCTCCCTACAACCAGCAGGTTTTTCTGGACGCCTTCTCCTCACCCGACCTCGTGACCTGGACCAAGCACAGCCGCATCCTCGACACCACGAGCATCCGCTGGGCCAAGCGCGCCGTATGGGCACCGGCCATTGTGCAGAAAGACCAAAAGTACTACCTCTTCTTCGGGGCCAACGACATCCAGAGCGACCAGGAGCACGGCGGCATTGGCGTGGCCGTGGCCGACCGTCCCGAGGGTCCTTTCAAAGATCACCTCGGCAAGCCGCTCATCGACAAGTTCCATAACGGCGCACAGCCCATCGACCAGTTTGTGTTCAAGGACAAAGACGGCCAGTACTACCTATTTTACGGCGGCTGGCGGCACTGCAACGTCGCCAAGCTCAACGCCGACTTCACGGGCTTTGTGCCCTTTCCCGACGGAAGTACCTTCAAGGAAATCACGCCCCAGGGCTACGTCGAGGGACCGTTTATGTTTATCCGTAACGGCAAGTACTACTTCATGTGGTCGGAGGGCGGCTGGACCGGCCCCAACTACTCCGTAGCCTACGCCGTAGCCGACTCGCCCTTTGGGCCCTTCGAGCGCGTGGGCAAGATCTTGCAGCAAGACCCGCAGGTAGCGACCGGGGCCGGGCACCACTCCGTGATCCAGGTACCTAACCAGGACCAGTGGTACATCGTGTACCACCGCCGTCCGCTGGGCGAAACCGACGGCAACCACCGCGTGACGTGCATCGACGAAATGCACTTCGACGAAAAAGGACTCATTAAGCCCGTCAAGATCACGCACGAAGGCGTGAAGGCGCGTCCTCTTAGGTAAGCCCAAAAGGTACTTTGACCTACAAAAGATTTCGTTGTCTTGCGAATTAATAGCACAAAAAGAGTACTTTTACGCTTTATGTTATCGTAGATAGTAAACACCAAATTCGCTCACGCGCTTATGAAACGATTGTACTATCCCCTGATTCTGCTGCTAGCGGCGCACACGCTGATGGCCCAGGAAGTCAGTCAGGAGGCCATGCAGAAGATCCGCAAGGAAGGCCTGGAAAACTCCAAAGTGGCCGACATCGCCTTTCGCCTCACCGACGCCTCCGGGCCGCGCCTCACCAACTCGCCCGGCTACCAGCGCGCCGCCGAGTGGTCGGTGGATCAGCTGAAAAAGTGGGGTCTCCAGAACGCCCGGCTCGAAGAGTGGGGGGAATTTGGCAAAGGCTGGCAGGTAGAGAAAAGCTACATCGCCATGACCAAGCCCTACTACATGCCCTTTATCGCCATCCCTAAAGCCTGGACGGGAGGTACTTCGGGGCCCATCACGGGCGAGGTAGTGGTAGTGGATATCAACCAGGAGGAAGACCTCAAAAAATACGAGGGTAAGCTCCGGGATAAGATCATCCTGATCAAGGGCGAAGCCAATACCGCGCCTACCTTCAAGGCTGACGCCGTGCGCTACACCAGCGAAGACCTGGACAAAATGGCCGATTCCGAAGCCTTCGGCTCGCGCAATTTTACGCCCGAAATGCTGGAAAGGTACCGCGCCATGCGCACCTTCCGCAACCGGGTCGATAGCTTCCTGCTGGCCCAAAAAGTGAAGATGGAGATCGTGGCACGCCAGGGTAAGCACGGTACCTTCTTCACCAGCAACGGTGCCTCCTTCCGCGGCGACGCCCCCGAGCCGGGTCCGTCGTTTGAGATGGCCCCTGAGCACGCGTACCTCATGGCCCGCCTGGCCGAGAACGGCATCCCCGTGACGGTGGAGGCCGACATCAAAACGACCTTTTATAACAAGCTGACTTCTTCCAACGTCATCGCCGAAATTCCTGGCACCGACCCTAAGCTCAAAGACGAAGTAGTAATGCTGGGTGCCCACCTTGACTCCTGGCACGGAGCCACCGGTGCTACCGACAACGCCGCCGGAAGTACCGTCATGATGGAGGTGATCCGGATTCTGCAAACGACGGGGCTGAAGCCCAAGCGCACCATCCGGATTGCGCTGTGGTCGGGTGAGGAGCAGGGGCTGTACGGCTCGCGCAACTACGTCAAAAATACCTTTGGCGACCCGCAAACCATGAAACTCAAGCCCGCGCACGAGAAGCTTTCGGCCTACTACAACATCGACAACGGCACGGGGCGCATCCGGGGCGTGTACCTGCAGGGCAACGAAGCCGTGCGGCCCATTTTTGAGAAATGGCTCGCGCCCTTTGCCGACATCATTGACCATCCCACCGTTACGCTGCGCAACACCGGCGGTACCGACCACGTAAGCTTCGACGCGCTGGGGCTGCCGGGTTTTCAGTTTATTCAGGATGGCATCGAGTACGGCAGCCGCACGCACCACACCAACGTAGATACCTACGAGCGCCTGGTGATGGACGACCTCAAGCAAATGGCTACCATCGTGGCGGCCTTTGTGTACAACACCGCCCAAATGGACCAAAAACTACCCCGCAAGCCGCTGCCCAAAGCACCGGATTCGGTCGGTAGATAGTTGGATGCTGGTTAAAAGTACCTGATCGTACATCAAAAAAGGAAGTGAGGCGAAGTACCTTGCTTCCTTTTTTTGTAGGCGATGAAGGGCAAATCGCCCAACGCGAAAATTCAGTACCTTTGGATCTAAAACAGCAACTCATGGCAGAATTCGTAGAGCGCTATATCAATCCCTTCACCGACTACGGCTTTAAGCGCCTCTTCGGCGAGGAGCCTAACAAAGACCTGCTAAGGGATTTCCTGAACGTACTTTTGCAGGAAGAACAAGGTGAGATCGTAGACTTGACCTACCTCAAAAGCGAGCACCTGGGTACCAGCGAGCTAGACCGAAAGGCTATCTTCGATCTATATTGTGAGAATGACAAAGGCGAGAAATTCATTGTCGAGCTACAGAAGGCCAAGCAGAACTTCTTCAAAGACCGCACCGTCTACTACTCGACCTTCCCTATTCGGGAACAAGCCAAGCGTGCCGACTGGAATTATGAGTTAAAGGCCGTCTACACCATCGCCATTCTGGATTTTGTGTTTGACGAAGACAAAAACGATCCGACCAAGTTCAGGTATGATGTCAAGCTCACCGACACAGAGACCAAGCAAGTATTTTACGACAAGCTTACGTTCATCTACCTGGAAATGCCCAAGTTCAACAAAACGGTCGATGAACTGGAAAGTCGGTTTGACAAGTGGCTCTACGTCTTGAGAAATCTGAATCGCCTAGACAAGGTACCTGACAAACTCCGCGAAAGAGTCTTTGAAAAGCTCTTTGAAACGGCCGAGATCGCCAAATTCACTCCGGATCAAATCCGCTCCTACGAGGACAGCTTGAAGTACTACCGCGATTTGAAAAATTCGTTGGATACGGCCAAAGAAGAGGGAATCATGGAGGGCTTTGAGAAAGGAATCGAGAAAGGAATTGAAAAAGGGATTGAAAAAGGAATGGAGAAAGAAAAGGTAGAAGTGGCCAAAAATGCTTTAAAAATGGGGCTATCCATGCAGGCCATTATCCAGCTAACGGGATTGAGTGAATCCCTCATTGAGCAACTAAGAATAAAGCTGGAGTAAGTACCTCAAAAAGACAAGTAACCCATGTGATTTTCCTAGCACCAGGCGGCCGTCCCGGCCGTGGAGCAGCTCACGCGGGTATTTGCCAAAGAAGTAGGGGCGCGCCACATCAACGTCAACTCCATCTCGCCCGACCCCACTGACACCGAGCTCCCTGCTCCCGCCAGTTTGCAACTGGTGGTGGTGTTCGATCACCAACAGCCATAGCGCGGTTTCTAAACTGGCGACATTTTCCCCAAACCCTACCGAAATAACTACGGGATGCGCCACTGGTACTTCACGGCCAGGATGCGGATGACAATGATGAGCGCCGAGACCGCGATGAAGGCCGTGTTGCGCTCCGCGCCCAGGTAGTCAAGTACCAGGTACGCCACTGCCCCGGCCAGGCAGGCGGTGGCGTACACCTCCTTGCGGTAGATGATGGGAATCTCGTTGGTGAGCGTATCGCGGATCACCCCACCCATGACGGCCGAAAACATGCCCATGATGGCGGCGATCTCGGGCCGGACGCCCAGCGAGAGGGCCTTCTCGGTACCGACGATGGTAAAAAGCGCAATACCGAAGGTATCAAACAGGAAGAGCGTGCGGCGCAGGTGCATGAGCTGCCGGTAAAAAACAAAGGTAGCCAGTACGCCCGCCAGAATGGCGTACAGGATGGTGATGTCACTAATCCAGACGAGCGGATAGCTACCCAGCAGGACGTCGCGCAGGGTACCGCCGCCGATGGACGAGATGAAGGCCGTGAAGGTAGCCGCGAACCAGTCGGGGCACGAAGCTAAAAACGTGGAGCTTTCCTTCAGCACACCATGGCGAAACATGTTGTTGGGCGTTCGGGGCCAATTCTTTTGCGGATGGACTATCCCTTTTAACGGTCAGTACTTGCGGTTTTTATTATTTCATAGAGTGCCTGGGAAGAAATACGGTTGTCAATCGGCCAAGTACCTGGACGTGGCGCAAACCACTCACCCGCAATCAGGCGCGGTTCTCTAAGCGGGGGGTAGTTCTGACACGGCTGCACAGTAAAGCGCATCGTGAAGCGGAATACCTCGGCTGTAGCCGCCGAGTAGGTGTAAAGGGAGTAGAAGCTTCATGAGGAGGAGTTTTATTTTTTTCATTAGGACGAAAGCGATTGGGCATGGTGAATCCCCCTTTTTAGAGGGCATCATCCTGCCGAGCTAGGTTATTAAGGCCAAAAGTACCTCTTATGAACCGGGAAAATACGTTCTGGTGGGCAGTGGTGGGGTAATTGGGAAATGCCGGACCCTGAAAGACGCAGCTAAGACAATGCCATGTTCTGGGGCAAGCCACCCTGCCAGGCCGAAGTGGTCAACGACATCAACCACTGGCTCATCACTTCCTACAAAGGACTGAAGTACGACTTAGAGGAGTTGGCTGCCAAGGTAGACGAGACTTTTCGCAGCCGGGCTCAGCAGAAGGAAATCACCAACCCAGCGGCCTGCGCCTGGAGTGTGTGGGTGCAGGCCAACCTGTGCTTCGATGTGCTGAAGGTAACCTAAGACGCGTCGGACGCGTTTTTCTACCTCTTATCCACCCTACCTTTCGGCCAACCAGGACCACTACGGCGGCGACAGCCTGGACGACTTCCGCGCGCTGCTGGATGCCTGCACCACCATGAAAGGAACGTTTTTGCTCAGCAGTTAGTCATAAGAGATCCTGATGAAGTACCCCAGCAGTTCGGCTGGAAAAGTGAGGACCACGTGAAAGCACTCTGCGTGGATGGACGCAGGAAAGAGGCCCAAACGAAGGGAGAGTGCCGGACCTGGAACAACTGGCCTTACTACTCACAACAAGTAACTCTAGTAAAGCTGATTGTCGGTATTGGAACGATAAAAAAAAATTAAATTTTGTTTAATTTACTTTAAACAAACTCGAGGAAAAGTGGTAGTATAGCAAGCTCCAATCTCCTACCTACACCTACGATGTATCAAATAAATAGTACCGAGCCCAGGTCACCCTATGAGCTAAGCGGTATCCGAATTTTGGTGGTTGAAGATAACCCCATTAATACGTTTGCCCTGGGAGCTTATCTAAAGCGATGGGGGTGTGTTTTCGATGTAGCATCCAATGGACTCGAAGCCCTTCAGAAGCTGGATTCAAGCTTCGATCTCGTGCTCATGGATATTCACATGCCAGAAATGGACGGATTAGAAGCCACGCGCTTGCTGCGGCTGCGGGGAGAGATTTTACCCATTATTGCCCTGACGGCCGACTGTACCCTGGATGTTCAGCTCGACCTTTATGAGGGGGGCTTTTCGGCCGTACAATATAAACCTATTCAACCCAAGAATCTCCTGGATTTGATCCTGCATTTGAGAAGCCACCATCCGATCGGTACCCTTGGAATTCCTGATGAAATCCGGCCGGAACAACCCGCAGCTAGGCTATACTTAGGGGGAGGGGCTACACCAGCTCAGGCGCGCTTCTAATCACGTAGATCACCGAAAGGGGCTCCTCCCGGCCAATGTGCGGCCCTTGTACCTGTTCAGCGCTTTGGTAGAGCTTGGTTTTGACCTGCTGAATTCGATAGGAATTGCCCTGAATCGTGATAAAGGTACCGGGATAAAGGCGACCAATACCCAATGGCATGTCCGCCGAGCAAACGGCGGCCAGATCATCGGCTTGGTCAGCAAAGTAAATGAGTCGGCGGTCTTCGAGTTCAAAACGCAGGGTGCTGGGGATACCTGTCATCAACTAGGGTTTTAGAGGGGGAAAGAACAGTACAAAGGTACCTTTCGCGCCTAAGGCGGAAATAGGACCTAAATCATATTCTAGGGTGATGGAATTGATGTTCGTACATTTAATTTTGAACAATAGCCTACTGAACACTGTTCATTAAATAGTGAATAAGATCACCCTCTTCCATAAACATGACATCACCCCAGGCCGACCAGGCCGACCCAATACCCGCAAATCCGGATAAAACCGCCCAGATCCACCTTTTGCTCGTGGATGATAGTAGTATCAATTGCTTTGCCCTGCGCGCTTACCTGATCAGGCGGGGCTTTGCCGTCACCATCGCCCAAAATGGGCAAGAAGCGTTGGAAAAATTTGATACGGGCGTGCACCAGCTAATTCTCATGGATCTTCAAATGCCAGTGATGGATGGCTACCAGGCGACGCGCTTGTTGCGCGAGCGGGGGGAGGTATTACCCATTGTGGCTTTGACGGCCAGCCTGCCCCAGGAGGTAGAAGAAAAAGTCTATGCAGCAGGCTTTTCCGGTATTTTAAATAAGCCGGTCGATCCGGATCAATTTATTAGGCAAATTTATCAGTTGCTCGGTGCTGAATCATCGGACTAACCGTTGTACATCGCCTCTTCCTTCTCTGGTAAGCCCTGCCCGACTGCGGGGCTCCTTTCGAGGTCCTTTCTCCCCAGCCAAGGGTCTGTCCACCTAGCTACCCACCCACATCTGGGTTAAGAACAGGGACAATTTGGAGATAACCCATCCTACAAATCGCCAACAAGCCTTTGTCAAACGCGCCGTGCGCGGCCTGCAACATCCCCGCGCCGGGGTGATGCTTCCCGGCAGCCCCCCCCTCCGGGCGTGTCACATCCGTGTCTCCCAAGCGGGGCACTGCATCGAAAGCCCCGAAATACGATCCCTGAAAGAGCCGTAGAACCTGCTAGGTCCCATAGCCCTGGCTGATGCGCGGGGAGGCTACCCCCGGCCGGTCTTATCTCGCATTTGCGATTTTTTGCCGCCGCCTTGTCGCACCAATCATCCTTAACTGCAAGGGCCTGCCACATCGGCAGGCCGATCCTTCCCGGCAGTCCGTTTTTGAAGGCCAGGTACTCTAGCCGCCGCAAACCAGGATCAACGCCCGCTTGCCTTTGTCAACAACAGGCCATCCATACCCGCTGAAAAAGTCCTGTTTTTTGAACCTATTACCGCAGCTCTACAGGCTTTGTCAAAAATTCCTTTTTTGAAGTTTTTCCTCAAAAAGTAAAAGGACCGGGATCCACAAGGTTCCTATCACCCCTCATTCCCCTCCCCAAACGTCCGCAGGAAAGCGGAATTTGCGCTCCCATTTACTGACGGTGGCGCAGAGAGCCCAGGAAAAGCCGTTATTTCTTTATACGATACTACCGGTACGTTACAATCAACATTCAACAATTCGATTGTTTCCAAGATTTTAGAATAATTTTTTACTAATTTCGACATACATATTGGGGTTTGTTTATCGACTTTAAGATTATGAAATTCAGTATCTTAAACCAATATGTGCGTATTTTTCTTCCGTATTATATTTCACCCAACGGGTTATAAATAAAGACTTTTTTATCTGAGTTACTAAACCCTTTGAAGTAGCAGCGAGGGAGAGTATGATGTGCCTTTGGTTCAGATTTTGCCATAGTCTAACTTTGTGATCCCTTCTATTTTATTTCCCTTGCTGCCTCCAGTTTGCAACTGGTGGTGGTGTTCGCTGTCCGGTTTTATTTATCACCAACAGCTATAGCGCGGTTTCTGAACTGGTAGTAGCAGAGAGACATTCCCCCCCTACCGAAAAAAATCCGGGATGCGCCACTGGTACTTCACGGCCAGGATGCGGATGACGATGATGAGCGCCGAGGCGGCGATGAAGGCCGTGTTGCGCTCCGCGCCCAAGTAGTCGAGTACCAGGTACGCCACCGCCCCCGCCAGGCAGGGGGTGGCATATACCTCCTTGCGGTAGATGATGGGAATCTCGTTGGTGAGCGTATCGCGGATCACCCCGCCCATGACGGCCGAAAACATGCCCATGATGGCGGCGATCTCGGGCCGGACGCCCAGCGAGAGGGCCTTCTCGGTACCGACGATGGTAAAAAGCGCAATACCGAAGGTGTCAAAGAGGAAGAGCGTGCGGCGCAGGTGCATGAGCTGCCGGTAAAAAACAAACGTAGCCAGTACCCCGGCCAGGATGGCGTACAGGATGGTGATGTCGCTAATCCAGACGAGCGGATAACTACCCAGCAGGACGTCGCGCAGGGTACCGCCGCCGATGGACGAGATGAAGGCCGTGAAGGTAGCCGCGAACCAGTCGGGGTGCTCGGTGTCTTTGACGGCCAGCGCTCCCGAAATGGCAAAGGCAAACGTCCCGACGATTTCCAGAATGTATTGAATGCTCATAAAGTACCTTGGTCTGTCAAGTACCTTTAAACTAACGCCTTACGGTAAAATCAGCGTAGCCCACTACCGCGCCTTCCTCGGTATGTACCTCATCGACCCGCGCCAGCAGTGGCCCCTCGTGGCACCAGCACACCAGCGCCAGCAGCGGCGGCTCCGGTCCCTCGGCTTCGATGTACACCTCGCCGTTGGGTAGGTTCTGGGCAAATCCTTTGAGGCCCAGCTCCTGTGCCTTTTTTTCGGCCGAGGCGCGGTACCATACGCCCTGCACGCGTCCCCGTACGGTAATCTTCAGGTGTTTCATGGTTAGGTATTACCGGTTTTTACTATTTCCCTAACACCGTAATGGTAAAGGTGTTTCGGGTACATTGCACGACGGTTTGGTCGATCCTGGGGAAGGTACTTTCGTTCACCATGCGGCGCCAGGGTTCGTTGCGCGCGTCGCCGTTGACACTCACGATGAAGATGCCGTCCTGGCGCAGGTACCTGGCCAGCCGCCCAAGTACCTTATCCACCGAGCCGCCGTAGTAGATGGCCTCGTTGATGATGATGCAATCAAAATCCGTGTCGGGCACGTAGGTGTTCATGTCGGCCACGAGGTACCTGGTCTTTTCGTTTTCGTGGCCTTTCCCCTTGGCCACGGCCACGTCCGAGACGTCCGTGGAGTAGTAGAGGCTGTACCGGGAGGCGTCGAAGCGTTGCTGTAGGTACCCCTCCCCCGCCCCGATCTCCAGGATGCGGCCCTGGGGTTTCAGGAATTGGGCGTAGCCCGCAATCACGCTGAACCGGCTCAGTTCTTCCAGGTCGCCCAGGGTACCCCAGCGGCCCGTTTCGTACTGGTAGTTGAGCCGATCGCGGTCGCGGCGCAGTACTTTCCGGTTGAATAAATTCTTGATTTTCGTAAAAAAAGCCATAGGTAAAAGGTACTTTGGACGAGCCCCGAGGTTTTCTGGTCCGAAGATAGGCGGTCGCCCTGAACCTAGCAGGTACTTTACGGATTTTATTTGAATGAATCGTTGGGCCTGGGTTCACAGGTACTTTCGGTGCCGCCGATTTTTTGGGGTCGTTGGGCCAAAAGGTACCTTTGAATAAAAATGGGTGCGAAGGTATTTTGGAAGAGCCGCTCGTAAGAAGAGAGTCAGGAAAAAAAATCGATTTTTTTAGAAAGGTACCTGGGGCCCGGTGGTATCTTTGACAAACTACCCGTACCAAGGTACTTTACCAACCTACATCTCTATGACCAAACGTCTACTCCTTCTTTTACTAGGGTACTTGGTTTATGTTCCCCTTTTCGCCCAAACCTACGACCTCATCATCCGGAACGGTACCCTCTACGACGGCTCCGGCGGGGTACCTTACACGGGCGACCTGGCCATTCAGGGGCAACGCATCGCGGCCATAGGTACTTTCAAAGGCAAAGCCAAACGGGAAATCAACGCCCGCGGACTGGCCGTAGCGCCGGGCTTCGTAAACATGCTCAGCCACGCCTACAGCTCGCTGCTGGTAGACGGCCGCTCGCTGTCGGACCTGCGCCAGGGCGTCACGCTGGAAGTTTTTGGCGAAAATTCCATGGGCCCGCTCTCCGAAGCCATGCGGCAAGACATGCTGGCCCAGCAGGGCGACTACAAGTACGAAGTACCCTGGACTACCCTGGGTGAATTCCTGACGCACCTTGAAAAGAAAGGCGTGGCGACCAACTTCGCTTCCTTCGTGAGCGCCTCGGAGGTACGGGAGCACGAGCTGGGACAAATCAACCGCGCGCCCAACGCCGAAGAGCTCCGCCGCATGAAAAAGCTGGTGGAACAGGCCATGCAGGAAGGGGCCATGGGCCTGACCACGATGCTGATCTACGTACCGGCTACTTTCGCCACCACCGAGGAAATTGTGGAGCTGGCAAAAGTGGCCGCAAAATACGGCGGGATGTTTACGGCCCACATGCGCAGCGAGGGCAATCGCCTTGAACAGGCCGTGGACGAAATGTTTCAAATCAGCCAGCAGGCGCAGATCCCGACGGAAATCTACCACCTCAAATCCGCCGGACAGGCCAACTGGCCTAAGCTGGACCGCGTTATGGCCAAGATCGACAGCGCCCGCCGGGCGGGGCTGCCCATCACCGCCAACATGTACAACTACACCGCCGGAGCCACCGGCCTGGACGCCGCCATGCCGCCCTGGGTGCAGGAAGGTGGCCTGCAGGAGTGGCGCCGCCGCCTGCAAGACCCCGCCCTGCGCCAGCGCGTAGCCACCGACATGACCGACCCCACCCAAGCCTGGGAAAACCTGGCGCTGGCCTCCGGCCCCGACGGGATGCTGCTGCTGGGTTTTAAGCAGGATTCGCTAAAAAAATACTCCGGCCAAACCCTCACCGAAGTGGCGCGGCTACGCGGCCAATCCTGGACCGAAACGGCCATGGACCTGGTGGTGCACGACGACTCCCGCGTGGGCGTGGCCTACTACATGATGTCGGAAGAGAACGTCAAAAAGCAAATTGCCCTGCCCTACATGCGCTTCGGCTCCGATGCGGGCTCCATTGCGCCGGAAGGGTTCTGGCTGAAGGCCAGCCGCCACCCGCGTACCTACGGCAATTTTGCGCGGCTGCTGGGCAAGTACGTCCGCGACGAGCGGGTCATCAGCCTGCCGGAGGCCATCCACCGCCTCACGGCCCTGCCCTGCCAAAGCCTGAAGATCAAGGAACGCGGCCTGCTACAGGTAGGTTACTACGCCGACGTGGTGGTTTTTGACCCGGCTACCATCCAGGATAAAGCCACTTTCGAAAAGCCGCACCAACTGGCCGAAGGCGTGGTACATGTATTGGTAAACGGCACTCAGGTACTTGACAACGGCAGCCATACCCACGCCATGCCGGGCCTGGCCGTGCGGGGGCCCGGCTGGAAGCCAAAATAGCGCCTACTTGACTACCCTTGGAAGGAGGAACGCCGGGTACTTGGAAGTGCTCCGCGCGGCTTCGCCCGGATTCATCCCCGACTTTGCGACGTTGGTGCTGGTTTTAGGGGTACTTCGTCCGATTTTACTTCTGGGGAGCTCCGCCACTAGGTACATTTGTATCAAGCAATTCGGGTAAAACCCCCAACGTAAATTACTTTTATTGACCTAACTAACCCGGAAACCATGGAAACGATTAACCCCGATGGAACCAACCCATTCAGCAACGTGAACCTGAACGACCCAACCTCCCTGGAATCGTCTCGTAACAAGTACCTGTGGAAGAAAGCCAAAAATCGCGCGGCTTTTAAAATCCACCTCCGTACCTACCTCATCGTCAACAGCGCCTTGTGGTTGTTTTACTTGTTCATGAATCTTCAAACGGACAACTACCTCCACCCCTGGCCGATCTGGTCCATGCTGGGTTGGGGCATTGGGCTGGTGTCTCACTACTTTTCGGCTTATAGCAATCTCAACGAGCAGAGTATGGCCGAACGCGAGTACATCAAATTGCTGAAAGAACGTAACGAATTGAATTAATCCTTTCCATAAACAGAACTCATGGAATCTACCAACGAAAAACTCTGGCGCATCGCCCGTCAGCGGGCCCGGGTAAAAAACAACGCCATCAGCTACCTGATTGTCAACACCTTTCTCATCGGAATATGGTACTTTTCCAGCGGCTACAGCCATTTTTTCTGGCCTATGTTTCCGCTCATCTTTTGGGGAATGGGCCTGGGTTTTGAGTACTACCACGCCTACCACGACAACGGCGGGGTAGCCGAGCGCGAGTACCAAAAGCTATTGAAAGAAGAAGAACGCTCACGGCGCTAGGCAAAATATGCCGAATACCGGAAAGGTAGGCTCATCATGAGTCTACCTTTTCACGATACGCTTTGTCAGCATTTGTTCACCCATCCGGACCCGTAAGATATACCCCCCTGGAGGTACTTCGTCGAGGTTTAGGATCGCCTCTCCCCCTTGCATTTCCTGCTCTCGCTGCGTACGTCCCAGCGCATCGAGTAGCTCCAACCGGGCCGTAGCTGGCCCCCCCCAGCCCTGAATCCGGACCGTCAGCGCGCTGGTGGCGGGCACGGGATAGGCCAGTAGTGAAGGAGAAAAAGCCCGGTCTTTGATACCAAGTATCGGTATAACCTCCACCACCACGCGTTCTCCCTGAGGTACCTGGGGCCCGCACTCGTTACTCACGCCGGTCAGAAAATAGCTAGCTGTTTGCACCGGCCTTACTTCCCAACGATACGGACTGGTTGAGGCCGTGAGGCTGAGCTCGGGACCCAGGCCAGCATCGGTACTGTCGCGGTAAGAAAATGTCCAGGGCGCATGGCCCGTAAAGGCCACCGACAGGGTAGCTACTTCACCGGCGTAGACCGTCTGGCTGCCCGTCAGCACAGCGGTTGCTAGCGGCTTTATGGTTATTTCCAGCCTACTTCGCCCGCTCTCGCAGCCCCGTATACGTTGACCCACGTAGTAGGCAAAGGTACCTACTTCATCGGTGGCAGGCAGTACCTGGCTCCCCAGCGAAGTACCCCCTTCGGCTTCCAGGTACCACTGCAATTCCTCTCCCTGCGCCAGCAGCGGCTGAGGTGGGGCGTTCTGGCAATAAACAACGCCGAGGCTATCGACCCGAGGTACCTCCGGGATGGCGTTGACCGTCACGGCCACAGAGGCGCGCGCGCTTTCACAGCCAAAAAGCAGCTGACTAACGTAGTAGGTACTTACGCCCACTATATGGGTATTAAGTGCGGGCGGGGTACCTGAGCTCACACCTCCTACGCTATCGGTATACCACCGAAAGTCTGCCCCGACGGGCTCTAGCAAAGGGGCCGTGGCTCCCTCACATACTTCGATCGGCACTACCTGCGGAGGCGCGGGGCGTGGTACCAGGTTGAGGGTGTAGGGGGTACTTTCGGTAACGGGACGGCTACTCACAACCTTGATCTGGGAAAAGCCCGGAGACAGATCGTCCGGAAGCTTGGCTTTCAGTGAAGTACACTGGGTTGCGGCGGCACTGGCAAGTACCCTTTTGTTAGTCCCCGCGCCCCAGTCAGACAGTTCGAGGCGGAACAGATTCCCGGCCTCAAAATCCCCACCTGATACCACAAAGGTGGCTTCGATGCTGTCGCCCGGACAAAAGGACGACTTGTTGAGGTGCGTGATCGTAATGACCGGATCAGGCAACGAAAGGGGTAACGTGATTTCGTGAAAATAATGAGTTGCGGCGGGATCACGAAAGTACGCATTCTGTACCTCATACAGGGGCATCCAGTGGTAGGCGCTTATGCCCTGGTAGGTTGCTTTGATCAAAAAATTGCAGTAGCGAATGTGCCAGGGGTAGTTGATTTCGGCCGGCCCGAAAGGATTGACAGGAAAAGAATAGACCCCGGTTGTGTTGGTGTTCTCACTGAGATAAGGCGTGGGCGATACGGTATACGAAAACCACGGAATCGCAAATAGTTCCAGGTGTACATTGGGCAGGAGCCTTCCTTTCTGGTCCAGGGTTTTAAGGCCGAGTGTGGGCGTAAAAGCCTTGGTAATGTAGTCTTCGTTGGGTATCCGGTTTCCGCCCGTCCGATTCAGAATATGCACCGTGTGCTCATCCCAGCTGATGTTGTCGTAGGGGTAGTTCATGATGGAATTTATGGGCTCAAAACGCGTCCCATTCACCAGGTTTTTGGCGGCATCTACGCCCAGCGCATAGATGTCAATGGCCCCGCGCGCGTGCCCAAACTCATGGGTGAGGCCGTCCGTAGCATACCCTCCGAAGGGACCACCCCAACTATTCCAGTCCCACTTATGGCAAATAGTAGCCCAGGAACCGTACCACCCGCCGCCCGATTGGTCGGTTGAAAAACCATCGATCACGAGCTTGTAGTCGTGCCCCGGATGAGGTTTGAAAATTTCGGTCTGCACCGATTGGTGGAACGATGCGTCAAAGACGTACACCAAAGTGGCCGTAAAGTCGAAGACACCGTGGAATTGGTCGGTCCGATTAAAGTTGGCGCTAACCGTAGCCAGCTGTTCCCGCACTATAGTCTCAATGTCTTTGGCATAAAGCTGCTGGTAGTAATCAGCCGTTTTTTTCTCTACGGCTACCAGTACGGTAAAACGCCAGGTTTCTTTAGCCTGCACCGAAGCGCTCAGCAAAGTACCCTGCAAAATAACCAGCAGGCAAACAGCAATCCGACAGGGCCAGGCCATGAGTTTACGGAGGAAGGAGGCAGGAATTTATACCCTTCCAAAGGTACCCGAAAGCCCAAGATTTTTTTTACAAAATTATGCAGTGCCCTTACAACATTCTGCTAACTCTACACCGCCACCGGGGCTTTGATGCCCGGCCAGGGATCGTAGTTTTCGAGCGTAAAATCCTCGAACTGGAAATCAAAAACGCTTTTCACGGCGGGGTTGAGCCGCAGGCTGGGCAGCGGGCGCGGCTCGCGTGAAAGCTGTAGCTGAACCTGCTCCAGGTGGTTGAGGTAGATGTGCGTATCGCCGCCGGTCCACACAAAATCACCCGGCTCCAGCCCGCACTCCTGCGCGATCATGAGCGTGAGCAGGGCGTAGCTCGCAATGTTGAAAGGTACCCCCAGAAACACATCCGCCGAGCGCTGGTAGAGCTGGCACGACAGCCTGCCGTCGGCCACGTAAAACTGAAACAGCGCGTGGCAGGGCTGCAAGGCCATTTTGGAAAGATCCGCCGGGTTCCAGGCCGTCACCATGATGCGCCGGGAATCCGGACTTTTTTTTAGGAGCGTAAGTACCTCCTGGAGCTGGTCGATCACCCGCCCGTCGGGGGCTTCCCAGCTCCGCCACTGCTTGCCATACACGGGGCCCAGGTCGCCGTTGGCATCGGCCCATTCGTCCCAGATCGACACGCCTTTTTCTTTCAGGTACCTGATGTTGGTATCGCCTTTCAGGAACCACAGCAGCTCGTGAATGATCGAGCGGGTATGTACCTTCTTGGTGGTCACGAGCGGAAAGCCGTCCTGTAGATTGAAGCGCATCTGGTACCCAAATACGCTGAGGGTACCCGTGCCGGTGCGGTCGGTTTTGCGGGTACCTTTTTCCAAAATATGACGTAAAAGGTCGTGGTACTGCTGCATAAGGATCAGTGGGGTGGTTTGATGTTTTCGATGGCTTCTTCCAGCGTCAGCTCGTGCGTAATCGCCGCCGAGCCTTCCAGCTGGGCTGTGGCCGAGCAGTACTTTTCCATCGAAAGCTTGATGGCCCGCTCTATTTTGGTTTTGTCGAGGTTGTAGCCGGCGAGCTTAAAGTGCAGGTGGATGTTGCGGTAAGGCTTACGATCGGTGTTGTCTTCCTTGACGCGCTCGCCTTCGGCCGTGATCCGGAAGTCGGTAATTTCCTGCCGTTGCTTTTTCAGGATGAGCACCACGTCGATGGCACTGCAGCTGGCCAGGCCCATCAGGAGTAGCTCCATGGGGCGCACGCCCAGATTTTGGCCACCAATGTCCTGCGAGGCGTCAATATGGACCAGCGCTTCGGATGAGCCGCTGGCCTCAAAATGAAAGGCGTCGTCACGGCGTACAAGTTCTATTTTCATGGTGGTTTGTTTGCGATGGAAACCGGGTACTTTTAGCAAGTACCTCCGTACGGGTACAAAAGTCCGATTACTTTGCGAAAGGTTCAAATAAAAACCAAAAACTCTCGCGGGTTCCGATTCTTTAGCCCTACTTTGTACCCAAGCCATCCTACCCTTTACGCTATGCAAAACGTAGTTAACGACCTTCGCCTGGCCGTCCTGATCGACGCCGACAACGTACCTTACGCCAACCTACAGGGTATGCTGGAGGAAATTGCCAAGTACGGCACGCCTACCTTCAAGCGGATCTACGGCGACTGGACGTCGCCGCGCCTGGCGGGCTGGAAAGGCGTACTGCTCGAAAACGCCGTCACGCCCATTCAGCAGTACAGCTACACGGCGGGCAAAAACGCCACCGACTCGGCCATGATCATCGACGCCATGGACATTCTCTACACGGGCCGCGTGGATGGTTTCTGCATCGTGTCCAGCGACAGCGACTTCACCCGGCTGGCCATCCGGCTCCGCGAAGCGGGCATGAAGGTACTGGGGATGGGCGAAAAGAAAACCCCGGCGGCTTTCACCTCGGCCTGCGACCGCTTCATCTACATCGAAATTCTGGGCCAGCAGGCCGAGCCTGCCGAGAAAACCACTCCGCAAAAAAGTACCTCTAAAGTAGTCCGTTCGGACCGAAAACTAGTAAAACTAATAGCCAGCAGTATCGACGACATCGCCGACGAAGACGGCTGGGCGTTTTTGGGCGAGCTGGGCAACCTGCTGCTCAAGAAACAGCCCAGTTTCGACGCCCGCAACTACGGCTTCAACAAGCTGGTACTGCTCATCAAGAGCCTGGAGGCTTTTGAGGTCGATGAGCGCGAGTCGGGCCGGGGCAACAGCCGACACGTTTTCGTGCGCAACAAGTAGTACCAGGGCCGGGAGGTACTTTAGATCCACGCAAGGGGTACTTGATTACTGGCTGGTATTAATCCTCATTTTTCTAACCCATTTTACTTTTTTTATGTCAATACGTCATTACGCACTGGTTGTTTTTGGTATGCTAATTACTACAGCAAGTATGGCTCAGCCCAAGGTGTCGGTGGTGGAGCGGAAATTTATTTACACCGAGCCCCCCACGCCCGAATGCCACGCCTCTACCATCGTGGAGGTTACGCCCGGCAAGCTCATGGCCGCCTGGTTTGGCGGTACCCACGAAAAAAATCCCGACGTGTGCATCTGGCTTTCTACGCAGGAAAAAGGCGTGTGGTCCAAGCCCGTGATGATGGCCGACGGCGTGGTGGGCGACAAGCGCTACCCTACCTGGAACCCGGTGCTTTTCAAAGCCCGCGAGGGAAAGCTCTTCCTGTTTTATAAAGTGGGGCCATCGCCCGAAACCTGGTGGGGCATGGTACGTACCTCCGACAACAACGGCAAAACCTGGAGCCAGCCCGAGCGCCTGCCCGACGGCATTCTGGGGCCCATCAAAAACAAACCCGTACAACTCACCGACGGTACTTTGCTGGCTCCCTCCAGCACGGAGTCCAAGAAAAACGGCTGGAAGGCCCACGTTGAGCGCTCGCGCGACCTGGGCAAAACCTGGGAGCTAATGCCCGTTGACCCCACAACTGAGCTGGACGTGATTCAGGGAAGCATCCTATTTTACCCCAACAACCGCCTGCAGATGCTCTGCCGCAGCAAGCAGGACCGCGTCGTGGAGGTGTGGTCAGAAGATGGCGGCAAAACCTGGGGTACCCTCCAGAAGCTATCCCTGCTCAACCCCAACTCCGGCACCGACGCCGTGACGCTCAGCAACGGCTGGCAGCTCCTGGTGTATAACCCCACCACCCGCGGCAAACAGTGGGACAACGGCCGCCAGAAACTACGCGTAGCGCTCTCCAAAGACGGCAAAGAGTGGACCGACGCCGTGGTGCTGGAAGACCAGGAACGGGGGGAATTTAGCTACCCGGCCGTGATTCAGAGCAAGGACGGACGCGTACATATCACCTACACCTCCGAACGTAAAAAAGTACAATACGTAGCGCTGGACATAAAGAATTAAGGGTCGGATACGGTAGAAAGGGGCGTATTCGTTGTTGTTACTAAGAACAACCCCGAAAATGAACTACGTCTTGAAACCCGTATCGCTATTCGTTCTGCTGCTGCTTGGCTTTGCCTGCAAAAAGGAAGAGGAAGCCCGCCCGCCGGGCCTGGACTCGCTCGAAGGTACCTACGTAGGCTACCGCTCGTCGAGCCTGGCTTCCAAAGCCGCTACCGATTCCGTGCAGGTGACACTGACCGTCAGCCAGCTCGCT
The DNA here is from genome assembly GCF_014202275.1 of Rhabdobacter roseus. Taxonomy (GTDB): domain Bacteria; phylum Bacteroidota; class Bacteroidia; order Cytophagales; family Spirosomataceae; genus Rhabdobacter; species Rhabdobacter roseus. The sequence goes on from NZ_JACHGF010000014.1 coordinate 69,785, forward strand.
CCGGGCCAGTTCCGGATTTTACAGACGAGCCCCAACGAGTTTGAGTACATCGTTACCATGCGAGATGATCAGTTTACGTACGACAAAGGCCTGGGCGAAGACGCCTGCGGGGTCACCAAACTGACCGGCCAGGGGTACTTTCGACACGGTGCGCTGTACCTGATCGAAACCATTCAGTGTACGGCGGCGCTCAGTGCTCCCACCCGGTACATTCAGTTCCGGGCGCAGAAAAAGCCCTAATTTCACTTCATCATTCACGAACCAAGTAAAACCATGTGGATCGAACAGGAAAACAAACTAAAACGCAGCTTTGAGTTTTCGGATTTCCAGGAAGCCTTTGCCTTCATGACGCAGGTAGCCGAGGTAGCCGAAGCCCAAAACCACCATCCGTGGTGGTCTAACGTGTACAACCAGGTGGACATCGAGCTCTCTACCCACGACGCCGGCGACGTAGTCACGGAGAAAGACCACCAGCTGGCCGAGGCCATCGACGCCATCTTTGACGATTTCGACGAAGATTAATAAGCAAGGTACTGTCCAAGTACCCCACCAAACCGGGAAGCCACGAAATAGCTTCCCGGTTTTTTGTTTTTAGGGGTACTTGGTGGGGTACCTTTCCTTCGTTGGTTATGCAAGTACCTTTTAGAAGTACCTCTTCTAAGGACTTAGCCCAATTAAGAATAATTAGTCTAAATAAAACTTTCTTGGGCCTTAGCTTTCAGTTTCGGGCTTTGTGTAGGATATTTGTCCGCCGAAGGGCTAGCCCAGTACCTGCCCACCGACAACGCAAAGTAAAATTCCAGTTCTCCTTATTACAGGTCAAAATGAAAAAAATAGCAATTTTGGCGGGGCTCCTTCTCGCCCTGACGTGCACGGCTCCCGGCTGGGCCAGCGGCGCGGAAAACTTCTCCGACACCACCCGCTCGTACACCCTGCCGCTCTTTACGGCCCTGGCCAACGGCCAAGTGGGGCTGTCATGGTCTGAAACGGACGCCGACGGCATCAACTACCTCTACTGGGCCGTTTCCAAAGACCAGGGTAAATCCTTCTCCGAAAAACAGTTGGTGCATGCCTCTAGGGGCCTGCGGAATGCCAAGCTGATGCGGGCCAAGGTACTGGCCAAAAAGGATGGGTCGCTGGTGGCGGTATTTGGCCTGAGTCCCCAACCGGCCGAAAGTAGCGCCAGCGCGCACAGCAGCCACGCCGGACGTATCCACGCCGGTCACAGTAGCGAGGCCAGCGCGAAACCCGCCCGTGGTGGCCGCCCTTCGGACCTCCAGATCGTATACATGGTATCAAAAGACCTGGGTGCTACCTGGACCGCCCCGGCTACCGTACACCAGGACAAAACGCCCAACATCATCCGCGGTTTTTTTGACTCCATCGTGATGGCCAACGACGAAGTAGCTGTAGCCTTCCTGAAGGATACCGGCAATCCGCACGAACGCGACCTCCGGCTGATCACCTCTACAAAGGGGGTATTTGGGGAAGAGCGGATGCTGGAAAAACAATCCTGCGACTGCTGCAACATCAGCCTACTCGTTGACGCCAAGGGCGCGCTCAATATCTACTACCGCTCCAACATCAACAACGTCCGGGACATCGCTAAGATGGTCTCGACCGACCACGGCAAAACCTTCTCGAAGCCCGAAGTGATCCTGGCCGACAAGTGGGAAATCAACGGCTGCCCGCACTCCGGGCCCGTATCAACGGTAGGCAAAGGGACCAACCTGATCTCGTGGTACTCGGCGGGCCCCGATCAGCCCGGCGTGCGTCTGGCTACGCAAGAAGGCAAGCGCCTGACGGTATTGAGCCAGTCGGCCACGAATCCCTTCCTGGTAGCTACCAAGAAAGCGCCCGTATTGGTATGGGAAGAAAGAGCCGCCGCCGGTACCGGGGCCGAGTCAGCCATTGTGTACCAGCTCATTCCCGGCCAGGCTCCCGTAAAGCCCGATGCCTTCACCAAAGTAGGCCAGGGCTCCAACCCGGTGGGGATTTCGGTAGGCAACGAGCTCTGGATTGCTTCGGAGGTACTTGGAAACGGTACCAAGAAATCCATTCAGCTGGTACACGTGGCGATTTGATTGCCAAGCGCTTCACTTTACTTTTGAAAGGTACTTTTGAAAAATCCCCCGGTTGTTGGTAGAACCGGGGGATTTTTCATTACAAATGACTCAGCAAGTTTAGGGAAGGTTGACTTCCCAATCCTTTTCACCGAGCTGATTGATCAAGTAGTCCGACACGCGAAACTCTACTTTTTGACTACCTGCGGTTTGTTTTTCATTGAAAGGCAGCAAAACTCCATCTACTTTCTTGAAACGGCTCATGGCCACTGCCACGGTACCACTGGCCGAAGGCTTTTCTTCCCCCACGAGCTGGAAATCCTGATCAAAAATTAGTTTCAAGGTTTGCCCGTTTACCTGGTAAGACAGCACGTACCCTCCGTCCTCAGTGGCCGAAACCGTCCCTTTGCGCAGCGTAGCAATTCTCTCCCGGTTCAGCCCGGCCACGCCCAGGTACGGGGCCAGGGTTAGTTCCTTCATACGGGCGGGTGTCAACGGTGTCTTTTTACCCTGGAGCCACTGCCAGCCGCTGTTTCCTTCGTAGTACTCCACGTACACCAGTTGCCCCGCGGCTCGCATCTTCACCAGGCCGCGCTGGCGTTCGTAGTCGGTTTGGGCCACAATTTCTCTTCCCTGGGCGTCTTTCAGTTGTATGTGTATTGTGCTAATGGCGTCCAGGGCGTCTCCACCCTGAACCTCCCTGACCTTCGTCAGGAGCTCCGCCGGGCTAAGTACCTTAGGCACCTGTTTTGCCTCGCTTTTCGTTTGGCTCTGGTCGGCCTCCTCGGGCTTGTCGGGCATGTAAATGTAGCCGTCCAGAGCCAGGAAAGGATCTTTGCCTTCCATAAAAAAAAGACTGTGGGTACTTTGCTGGCCGTTGCGGTACTTGAGTTGAAGTACCCCGTTTTTGTATTCGTAAGTACCTCCCTGGTCATCGCCGCGGGTACTTCCGCCCCCTACCTGGCCGCCGGCTACCACGGTGCTGGAGAAGCGCTTGTGGCTAAAGGTACCTTTTCCGTCAAAATAGATGGTACGCTGGCTGAACGAACCTACGTAGGTAATCCCGCTCAGGCCACCTCCGCCCCCGCTTCCGCCCGTGTACTTAAAGCCGCCAGCAGGTACTTTCTTGTCCATCACCATCGGGAATAAGGGCGACTGCCCGTAGGCCAACAAGTACCCCTTCGGGTGAATCTCGTGCGTCGTTTTACGCTCTTTGCCCGCATAAGTCAGGACCACCTCCTGGTTTTTCACCACGTAGGTACCTTTCACATCCGTGCGCCAGTCGGGCTTGTGGAGGGCATCGGTGAAGGTACCATCGGGACGCAGGTACAGCACAATATCGCTACGCTGCATACCCCCGCCTACCATGGCACTGACGCTCATTTCGACCCCGCCGTAAACACCCTCCACCGACTGCGACTGGCAAGCTACCAATCCCCCCAGCGAAACGACAAAAAGGGCCACAAAACTAATTTTTGACATGTGTTGATGAAGTTTGATCCGAAGCAAAGGTAAAAGTCCGCGCTTACTTTCGGTAGGGACCTGGCAAAAAGTACCTGCCGAATTTCGAGCCGCTGCGCTTGTTTTTACCGCTTGTACCCAACAAAAAAGCCTTTATCCCATTATGCGGGTTTCTTTCCCGGCGTTTTTCTTACTTCGTTTCCATAAAAGTACCTCCACCGGTGAGAGGTCCCGTTCCTACTCCTATGAAGCCAAACTACTCTTCCCTGAAAAATCTGATTTTTGTCGCGCTACTACTCGCCACCTGCTCCTGCGGCTCGGCGCAAAAACTGGATACGCCGGCCGCCGACAGCCTCTTTGCGTTCTACGACCAGCACGAATTGTTTTTTGTCAACGCGCTCGTGAAGCGGGAAGGTACCTTGCTGTACCAGGGCTCGGCGGGCTACCAAAACCGGGAAGCGGGGATTAAGAATAATCCCAAAACGCAGTTTTTGATTGGCTCCATCACCAAAACCTACACGGCCACGCTCATCATGCAGCTGGTAGAGGAAGGCCAACTCAAGCTCGATGACAAGCTGGCGCGCTTTTACCCGGCCCTGCCCAACGCCGACCGCATCACGCTGGAAATGCTGCTGCGCCACCGCTCCGGGCTTTTTAACTACACCAATGCGCCCACGTTCGCGCAGGAGGTAAGTACCCCTATTTCCAAGGAGCAGTTTTTGGAGCGCTTCAAATCGCTGAAAACCAATTTTGTGCCCGACTCCCGGTTTGAATACAGCAACACCAACTACCTGTTGCTGGGGTTTATCATTGAAGAGATCACCAAAGACACCTACATAAATCAGCTTCAGAACCGCATTCTGAATAAACTAAACCTGAAAGATACGTACTACGGCCGACCCGACGACCAGACGAATTTTGCCAAATCCTACGTGTTTAACGGCGAAAAATGGCTACCTACCCAGCCCGAATGGAATACCGACTGGGCCGCCGCGGCCGGGGGCATCGCCACCACGGCCAGCGACCTGGCGCTGTTTTACGAAGCCTTGTTTGCCGGGAAGCTGGTGTCGACCCAAAGCCTGGCCCGGATGATGGAGCTCAAAGAGGGCTACGGTTTTGGCTTGGGCACGGTACCTTACGGCAACCGTACGTTTTACGGACACGGTGGTGGCATTGAAACCTACTATTCTTATGTGGGGTACAATCCAGATGACAAGACGCTCTTCGTAAGGCTGATCAACGGCCAAAAACACCTCGACCCCAACGACATTTCCATCCAGATTCTGAACGCCGCCTATGGCGCTCCCTTGCAGTTCCCCAGTCTGACGGTAAAGCCGGAGGTGGAGGTAGCGCCGGGGGTACTTAGCCGCTACGAAGGCACCTACGCCGCGCCGGGTTTTCCGCTGGAAATCAAGGTGTTTGTAAAAGATGGAAAGCTATACGGGCAAGCCACGGGACAAAGCGCCTTTAAGCTCACGTCCTATTCGGACACCAGTTTTGGGTTTACAATGGCCAAAATCGAGATGAATTTCTTTGAAAAAGACGGCCAGCAAGCCTTTCATTTTTCGCAAGGCCCCAACAAAATGGATTTTGTGAGGAAGCCGTAGCGACCCCGCCTGATCAAAGTACCCCTAAAAAATAAAAGTGGCCAGCAGCCACTTTTATTCGTTTAATCAACCTAATAAAAATACCCTGTTTTTCCCTACTGGAGCAGGTGGCCATCAGCCGGGGGAGCAGGTACTTCCCGCGGCGGCAAGACCGGCAGGGGCTGAAGGCGGAAAGAGTCCTGAGTCAGCTGGCGATCCACCTCGTATACGTGCCTTTTTTTGTCGATGAAAATAATGACCCGGTACTTGTTCAGGGCCGACACGTCCATTCTACGCCGGTACTGCGCGTGATTGGCGGCCTCTTCGTACAGTAAAGTACCCCTTTCATCCACGAGTTTAATGATGTAGCGCAACCGCTCGGGGCTATTGACGGCCAGATAGAGCTTGCCCGTCTGGTCGACGTGCGCATTGACCTGGTACTTGGTGGTGGCGTCTGAGGCCGCCCCGGCCCCGTCAGACCGAGCCGGGGCGGCGGGTGGTGGCGCGGGTAAGGCTTCGGTTTTGAGGCGGGAAGCCAGGTACCGGTGCGCCTGTAGATCAGCCAGCAAGCGGTCAAATTGCCGTTGGTTTTTTCGATTGAGCTTCACCCATTTTTCCGGCAGCGTTTCTTCGTAAAGGAGGTGGTGATCGGCCCCGAAAAACTGGACGTGGGTACTTCGGGTGGCTGCGTTGGTCTTGAGCCGCCAGTAGCCCTGAGTCGAATCGGTGGCGGGGGTACGGGCCGGAGCCTGCGCCAGGCTGCCGTGCGCTGGCAGCGAAAGCACAGAAATAACCAGCAGTGCGAAGTAGCAACGCCGGGAAGCTTGGGGTAAGCGGGGAGTAGTGAAGTAGGTTTTCATGGCCAATAGATGGAAAGGTGGTTTGTGTTTTTCTGGCTGTAAAGCAAAGCGGTATTTTGGTCATTTTTTTCAATTTTAGCCCAACGTACCCCCTACCCCGCCCTTTCACCTATTTCAGCTACGAACCGCGGTTCAGCGAGAAAATAGGTCGTTCGTCGAAATTTTGGGCCCTTGGGGAGGAAATCCAGGCTCCGAGGTCGTTTCACCGAAAAATCCGTTGAATTTTGCCTAGATTTATCATCTTATTTCCAAGGTACTTATAGCACGCATGACCCCTCACCGTACACCGAAACCGTACCGGCAAGCCTGGGTACAAGGTATTTTTTGGGTCGGTTTCTTTTTGTTTGAATGGCTCAATACCGGCACCTACCTGGACGACTACCAGCAAAGCCTGTACATGATTACGCTGCACCTGCCTTTGTTGCTGCTGGCCGGGTATTGGCACCTGCTGGTCACGGTGCGCTACTTCCTGTTGCAAGGGCGGCTGACGGGCTTTTGGTTGAGCCTGGGCGCGGGAATCCTGGTTTTTGGGCTGCTGCGGCGGGCCATCAGCTACACCTGGTTTTACCCCATCTACTGGCCCGACGGGCTGCTGAAGCCCTACCTCTACTGGCCCAAAATCCTGGCCGAATCCATGCAGCTTCACTTGGTGATCGCCCTCTTTGTGGCGGTGGATCTGGTGCGTCACGCCCTGCAACAGCAGCGCCTCAGCGAGACCTACCGGCGCGAAAAAGTACAGGCCGAGTACCACTTGCTGCAGTCGCAGGTGCAGCCCCATTTTTTGTTCAATACGCTCAACAACCTGGTGTCGGTGTCGATGCATAAGCCCGCCCAAATGCCGAACCTACTGCAGCGGCTCGCGGGTTTGCTGAGCTACCAGCTGCACGAAAGCCACCGCCCGATGGTCCCGATTGTAAAGGAGATTGACTACCTGACCGACTACATCTCGCTGGAACAGCTTCGCTACGGCGAGCGGCTGGATGTGCAGACGAATTTTGGTGAGTTAAAACAGGTACAGGACCTGCTGATCCCGCCCATGCTGCTGCTGCCCTTTGTCGAAAACGCCTTCAAACACGGGGCCGCCCAGTCCGAAACGGATTGCTGGATTCAGCTTCAGCTTTCGCGCCGGGGCAACCAGCTGGTTTTCTCCGCCGAAAACTCCATCCCCGACGTGCCCCCCAAACCCTCCACGCCCGGCCTGGGATTGGCCAACCTAAAAAAACGGTTGGAGTTTCTTTTTCCGGGCCACTATGAATTGATTACTTTACGGGAAGAGGGTCAGTTTCTGGCCGTCCTAAAATTTACCCTAAGCTAATGGCCATTCGCTGCTTTGTACTGGATGATGAACCGCTGGCCACCGACCTGCTCAGGGACTACATCGGCCGCCTGCCCGACCTCGAGCTGACCGGCATCTCGAATAGTCCTTCGCAGGCTTTCAGTATTTTACAGTATACGCCCGTTGACGTGGTCTTTCTGGATATTCAGATGCCCCGCCTGACCGGTTTTGAACTACTTCGCCCGCTGGCCTACCGACCCAAGGTGATTTTCACGACCGCCTTTCGGGAATATGCGCTGGATAGTTACGAGTTTGACGTCCTGGATTTTTTGGTGAAGCCCGTTTCGTTTGAGCGTTTTTGCCAGGCTGTGGGCAAGATATACCGGTTTTTGCCCACGCCTGCGGGTTTGCCGGAGGTACCTCAAGCCGCCGTGGCCGTCCATGAGTACCAGTATTTTAAGGTAAATAAAGAAATGGTTAAGCTATTTCTGAAGGATATTTTATGGATTGAAAGCCTGAAAGATTACGTGCGCATCCACACGCCCTCGGGCCCGCTGGTATCGTACATGCGGATCAGCTACCTCGAAGAAAAACTACCCCCCGACCGGTTTCTGAGAATTCATAAATCCTTCATCGTGGCGCTGCACCATATTCAGGCTATCAGCGCCCTGTACATTCGCATCAACAACCGCGAAATCCCCATTGGCCGGATCTACAAAGCCCGGCTCGACGAGGTACTTCAGAAAGACCGTCCGGAGGCTGGCCTGGGTAGTCGGTTGTGAAAGGATCAATTTTGCACAGTCGGATGTGCAATTTTGAGCTCATTTTGCACATTCGAATGTGCAGAAACAAAACTAGGATTTCCCGACACCTCCAGAAATAGCTTCATTGACCTGGCCTTACCGCGGCCTGGTCCGGCGGGTACCCGTTGCCTCGCTGCCTTTTTCGCCCTATCTTCGGCGCATCAATCGGCCTCCCGCTTACCTGATCGTACATGAAGTTATACATCGTCCCGACGCCCATCGGAAATTTAGAGGACATTACCCTGCGCGCTATCAACGTGCTGAAAAGCGTGGACGTGGTCCTGGCCGAAGACACGCGTACCTCCGGCAACCTGCTGAAGCACCTGGGCATCAACAAGCCCATGCAGAGCTACCACATCCACAACGAGCACCAGACCATCACGCGGCTGCTGGAGCGGATGCTCAAGGGCGAAACGATGGCGCTGGTGTCGGACGCGGGTACCCCGGCCATCTCGGACCCGGGCTTTTTGCTGGTGCGCGAGTGCATCAAGTACCAGATAGTGGTGGAGTGCCTGCCCGGCCCGACGGCCTTTGTGCCCGCCCTCGTGAACTCCGGCCTTCCTTGCGACCGTTTTACGTTTGAAGGTTTTTTGCCGCACAAAAAAGGCCGCCAAACCCGCCTGAAGGCCCTGGCCGAGGAGGAGCGTACGATGATTTTCTACGAATCGCCGCACCGCCTCCTGAAATCGCTGCAGCAGTTTGCGGAGTACTTGGGCGGCGATCGCCCGGCCAGCGTGGCGCGGGAACTGACCAAGGTATACGAAGAAAACGTGCGGGGTACTTTGGACGAAATTATTGCTTACTTTACCGAAAAAAACGTAAAAGGTGAAATTGTTATCGTCATTGCCGGAAAGGCATAAAGTACCTCTCCGGACCCGCTTCTGCCGCCACCCCCTACCGGGCCCAGGTACCTTTCGGCGGCTGCTCTGGCTCGGTTTGTTTTTGATCATGCGTCCGTCGTTTGCGCAGTTTTCGCTCAGCGCCGACGCGCAGGTGAGCCTCATCACCGTGGGGCCCGGCGACGAGCTCTACTCTAGCTTTGGCCACAGCGCCCTGTGGATCTCCGACCCTACCTTGGGCCTCGACCGCGCCTACAGCTACGGCACCTTCAACTTCGAGACCAGCAATTTCTACCTGAAATTCATGCGGGGTACCTTGCCCTACCAGATTTCGGTGGCACCGCTCGCGCCGCAGCTTTTTTACTGGCAGTCGGAAAACCGCTACGTGGTGCAGCAGGTACTTGCCCTCACGCCCGAGCAAAAGCAGCGGCTTTTTGGGTACCTGGAAACCAACCTCCTGCCCGAAAACCGGGAGTATTCCTACAAATTCTTTTTTGATAATTGCTCCACCCGCCTCAAAGACGCCCTGGTGGCCGCCTGCGGCGACAGCCTGTCGTTTCCGGGCTACACCCAGGACACGCTGAGCTTCCGGCAGTGGATCGACCGCTACGCCTACGTACAAAAACCCTGGGCCGACTTCGGCATGGACCTGGCCATCGGTGCGCCGTCGGACGAAGTGGCCACGCCGCTGCAAGCTACCTTTCTGCCCGACAACCTGAGCGCTGCCTTCGACGAGGCGCGGCTGCTGCGCAACGGCCAGCCAGTACCCCTGGTAGCCGCCACCACCGACCTCTTCGTTTCCACGCCCGACGTCAACGACAGCTGGTTTACGCCCAAATTCTTTTTCTGGGCGCTGGCGCTGCTGATCGTCGCCTTTACCGTTTGGCAGATCCAGACCAAGCGCCTCCACTTCGGCCTCGACAAGGTACTTTTCACCGTGGTGGGGCTGGTAGGCTGGCTCATTGTGCTGCTGTGGTTTGGCACCAACCACGGCGTCACGGCCTGGAACTACGACATCCTCTGGGCGTTTCCGCTGTGGTTTCCGCTCATTTTCCGGCTTTCGCACCACCGCAAGCCGGGCGCGTGGTTTCAGTTTATGCTCATGGGCTATGGCATTTTGCTGCTGGCGTCCACGGCCAATTTACTCAAACACAACTACGTCGTCATTCCCATTTTACTCATTTTGATTACGCGGGTGTACTACCTCAACAATGCGCTGAGTAGCCTCCCGCCCAACCCAACGCCCAACGCATGAACCTGGAAGTACTTACCCAACAAACCATTGCCATTGTGAAGCAAGCTTCGGCTTTTATTCAGCAGGAAGCGGCTATTTTTAAGCTGGACAGCATCGAGTATAAAGACGTGAACAACCTGGTGTCGTACGTCGATAAAGAAACCGAAAAACGCCTGGTGGAAGGCCTGCGCTCCATCTTGCCCGAGGCCAGCTTCATTACCGAAGAAGATACCACCGGCCTGGCGCCCGACCTCGAAGCCCTTAACTGGATCATTGACCCGTTGGACGGCACCGCCAACTTTGTGCACGGCCTGCCCAACTACTGCGTGAGCGTGGGCCTGGCGCGCGGCAAGGAGCCGCTCCTGGGCGTGATCCACGAGCCCAACCGCGACGAACTTTTTTACGGCTGGCAGGGCGGCGGGGCCTGGTGCAACGGCGAGCCGCTGCGGGTGTCGCAGGCGCAGCACCTGCACCAAAGCCTGCTCGCCACGGGCTTTCCCTACTACCAGTTCGACAAGCAGGCGCAGTACCTCGAAATCCTGAAGGTACTTATGCAGCGCACCCACGGCCTGCGCCGCATGGGCGCCGCCGCCGTGGATCTGGCCTACGTGGCCGCCGGACGCTTCGATGGCTTTTATGAGTACAACCTCAAGTCGTGGGATATGGCCGCGGGGGTACTTTTGGTCAAAGAAGCCGGGGGCATCGTCTCTGACTTCGAGGGCGGCGACTCCTACCTCTTTGGCGGCGACATCATTGCGGGCGGGCCCGTGCACGCGGAGCTGCTGGCGGTGATCAAGGAGTTATTTTGAGGGGGAGATCGTACAAAAAGTACCGCTCAGGTACCCTCAGGGGCATGGCGATTAAAGTAAAACAGAAAGTACCTCGCCCAGGTTTTATAGCCTACAAGGTACTTTGAGAATACGAATCGCTATTTTCTTTTTTTTATTAAAAAACGGACTCTATGGAACTCGAAAGCCTGCGCTACCCGATCGGTCGCTTTGAAAGCCAGCCGCACTACACCCTGGAGGAGGTTAAATCCAGCATCCAGATTATCAGTGCGCTGCCGTCTAAATTCATCAACCTGCTGGGCGGCTGGGGCGACGACCGCCTCGATACGCCCTACCGCCCCGACGGCTGGACGGTCCGGCAGCTCATCCACCACGTGGCCGACAGCCATCTGAACGCCTACCAGCGCTTCCGGCTGGCGCTGACCGAAGACAACCCCACCATCAAGCCCTACGAGGAAGCCCGCTGGGCCGAACTCGCCGACGCCAAAATGGCCCAGGTGGAGCTCTCGCTGCAACTGATGAAGTACCTGCACCTGCGCTGGACGCTGCTGCTCAACTCGCTGGGCGAGGCCGAGCTGGCGCGTACCTACTTCCACCCGGCCAACGAGCGCACCATCCGGCTCGACGAAGTGGTGGCTCATTACGCCTGGCACAGCGAGCACCACTACCAGCACGCCTACCAGCTGGCCGAGCGGAACCATTGGTAAAGTACCCCTTGTTGTAGAGGCATCGGTTTGAAAGGTCCTTTTATGATACAGCAACTCATCGTCATCGTCTTGTTTCTGGCCGCGCTGGGCTACCTGGCCCAACGCGCCTGGAAAACCTACGCCCGCAAAGATACGGGCGGCTGCGCCAAAGGCTGCGGCTGCGAGGTGGAGTCGTCGGCTACCTCGGCGGCAGGTACCGCACGTTGAGGTAGATCCAAAGTACCCCCATCGTCCTGCTGATGCCAGGTACCCTAGCTGACTTCTTCCCTACCCAAGTACCCCTTCGCTTATGAAGTATGGTTTTACGCTTTTACTAAGTACCTTTTTCATTGTTGCCCAGGCACAGCCCAAGGCAATTCAGCCCAAGGCCGTGTTTATCATTCTGGACGGCATTCCGGCCGATGTACTCGAGCAAGTACCCACGCCCGTGCTGGATCAGATCGCGGAGCAAGGTGGCTATACCCGCTCCTACGTGGGCGGACAGAAAGGTACCTACTCGCAGTCGCCCACGATTTCGGCCGTGGGCTACAACCACCTCCTTACGGGTACCTGGACCCACAAGCACAACGTCTGGGGCAACGGCATCGAAGCGCCCAACTACCATTACCCTACCGTTTTTCGGATTGCCAAGGAAGCCAACCCGGCCCTGAGGACGGCCGTTTTCTCCACCTGGCTCGACAACCGCACCAAGCTCATAGGCGAAAACTTACCCCAAACCGGCCACCTCAAGCTCGACTACGCCTTCGACGGTTTCGAGCTCGATACGGTCCTGTTTCCGCACGACGCCGCCAAGCAATACCTCTTCCGGATCGACGAGCACGTGTCGACCGAGGCGGGAAGGTACCTGCGGGAAGTAGGACCCGACCTGGCGTGGGTGTACCTGGAATTTACCGACGACATGGGCCACGCCTTCGGCGACAGCCCGCAGCTGATCGAGGCCGTGCAAAAAGCCGACGCCCAGGTAGGTAGGATCTGGAAGGCCATTCAGGAACGCGAGCAAAGTACCTCCGAAAAGTGGATGATCGTGGTTACGACCGACCACGGCCGCAGTCCGCAGGACGGCAAAGGCCACGGCGGCCAAACCGAGCGCGAACGTACTACCTGGATCGTGACCAACGCGCAGCCGCTCAACGAGTACTTTCACCAAACACCCGCCGTTGTGGACATCGCGCCCTCGTTGCTGCGCCACCTGCGCGTGGAGGTACCTACCGCGGTGCGGGAAGAGCTGGACGGGGTGCCTTTTGTGGGAAAAGTATCGATCAGTAAGCCCAAAGCCGTGGCCGTGGCGGGGCAACTGGAGCTGAGCTGGGACGTAATTTCCCCGGAGGGGCACGTGGAGGTACTTCTTGCCACGACCAACCACCACGAAACCGGCGGCACGGACAGGTACCTCTCGCTGGGCTCCGTGCCCGTTTCTGACGGTCAATACCGCCTGGATCTGGCCAAGTACCCCTCGGATTTTTACAAAGTCCTGCTCAAAGCGCCCCACAACTGGGTAAATACCTGGCTGGTGCTGAAATAGCCCCGGAGGTACTTGCTGGTGGGCACACTTATTGTAGAGGTACCTACAGACTAGTTACCCTAAAAAAAACGAGGTTCGATTGAATCCCCCTATGCTCTCCAAGGTACTTAAGGTTTTTGCCATTCTGCTGCTGGTGGTTATGCTGCTGGTGGGCGGCGTATTGTTATGGGTGAACAGCCACAAAGATGAGCTCTTCCGGAAAATTCAGTCGCAACTCAACGAATCCATCAGCGGGCAGCTGGAAGTAGGCGACTACGCCTTCACGCCGCTGAAAGACGGGGCCGGTTTTACTTTCTCACTGCTCAATGTGCGGCTCGTCGACTCCCTCATCCAGCAGCACCAAACGCCCTTGCTTCGTGCCCAGCGCGTAAGGGTAGTGCTCAACCTGCTGCCGGTGCTGGTGGGGGAAGTCCGGATTCAGAGCCTGGAGGTCGAGGAGGGCGAGCTTTCCATCTTTGTCCGGACCGACGGCTATTCCAACCTTTCGCTCTTTAGAAGTTCCGGAGATACTACCCGCCAGCGCTCTTCCGATTTCAACGCCAATTTTATCAATAGAATAAAGCGGCTCCGTTTTGATAATTTTCGGGTAAGCTACGCCGACTCCCTGAAAGGGAAATCGTACGCGGCCCGGCTCCACTCCGTGACCAACCGCGTCAACCGCACCGATCAGGGCTGGGAGGCGCGCTGGCAGGGCACCATTTTTTTTGAGCAGCTGCTCTTCAACCCCAGCAAGGGGGGCTTTCTTACGCAGCAGGAAACCTACACCGACCTGCGCCTGGCCTACGACCCGGACCAAAACCGCTTTGAGCTGCTGGCCCCTTCGGTACTGCAGATTGCCACTAAGGAGAAAATCGGGATCGAGGGGTACTTTGACCTCTCCACCAAGCCCGGCCAGATGGACCTGCGTTTTACCGTAGAAGACATGCCCGTGCCCCGGGCGCTGGAGCTACTGCCGGAGGTACTTTGTGAAAAAATCCGGGCCGTGGGGATCTTGCCCGTGGTGCAGGCCCGGGTGGAGGTCAAAGGGGCCATGAGCGTGGACACGCCGCGGGTGCACGTGCGGTTCAAAACCGAGCCTTTTGAGTACTCCTTGGCGCTGGGTACTTTCAAAAAGATGCGGGCCGAAGGTACCTTCACCAACCAACTCAACCCCAACTTACCCGCCGGCAATAAGAATTCCTCCATTGTGGGAACGCGGGTAAAAGGGTACTTTGAAAGCATTCCCCTGTACGGAAATTTAATCATCAGCAACTTAGCCAATCCAAAGACGATCCTCCGCTGTGCCATCCACGCCGACTCCAGCTCGCTGAGTGCCCTGCTGGATCCCGAGCGGTACCGCGTCAACAAAGGGACGGCCCACATTGATTTTTACTACAACGGCAGCCTGCGGGCCTTCTACACACCTGGCCGCAACCGGCTCAACGGCAGCGTCGACGGCAAGCTCCGGCTTCGCAACCTGGGCGTGTCGTACCTGCCCCAAAAGGTAGGTATCAGCGACATCAACGGCGATATTACTTTTAACGAAAACGTGTTCCTGATTCCGAAGCTCACGCTGTCTGACGGGCAAAACCGGATGACGGTAACGGGCAAATCGACGGGGCTGCTGCTGGCGCTCTTTGGCTCGGAACAACCGGCCAAGGCCGCCGTACAACTGAAAATACCCGACTGGCAGCTCAACTGGCTGGCGGTTCTCCTAAACCCACAAACGCCCCGCCCTCAGAGCCGCAAGAACTTCAAGCTGTCGGAGCTGCTGGACAACACCATCGAAAATCTGGAGCTAAAGGCCAGCATTGAGTCCAACCGGGTACGGTACCGCCGCTTTACGGGTACCAACGTCCGGGGCAACCTCACCGTGACCAACCGCATGGTGAGCCTGGATAATTTCTCGCTCAATGCCTTCCGGGGCAAAATCCAGGTGTCGGGTAACCTCACCCACCGCTCCAGCGAGGGCCTGCCGCGTTTTCACGCGCAGGGGCGGCTCATCAACGCCGACGTGCGCTCGGTTTTTTATTCGTTTGCCAATTTTGGACAAAAGGCCGTCACCGACCAAAACCTGAAAGGTACCCTCAACTCCGACTTCACGTTTCAGTCGCAGCTCACCAACGCCGCCGCGCCGGTACCGGCTTCGATGCAGGGCAAACTCGCCATCAACCTCACCAACGGGCAGATCATCCAGTTTGAGCCTTTCCTGAAAATCAAGCGGCTGGTTTTTAAAAACCGGGATTTTGGCCACGTACGCCTGGCCCCCATCCGGCAGGAGTTTACGCTCAAAGGGCAGGAAATTACCGTAAAGCAGATGCAGATTGAATCCAACGTCCTGACTTTATTCGTGGACGGCATCTACAGCTTTGGCGACAAAACCGACCTGAGCATCCAGATTCCGCTGAGCAATCTGAAACGCCGCGACTCCAGCTACGAGTTTCAGATGGCCGACGCCGATACGCTGCGAGGGCGCAATATTTTCCTGCGTGCCCGCGACGAAAACGGCGAAGTAAACATCAAGTATGATCCCATCAAACGGTTCCGTAAGAAGTAATTTTCTTGCTATAAAACCACCTTGAAGTACCTTGCTGAGGGGTACTTTAGGGTACTTCCATTATTATTTGTACCCATTCTTTACTATTTTGCGGGTAAATAACACACAACTAACTAGCATCCCTACCCTATTTGGACTTGCCTTTACCAACTCATGCCAAACCGTGTCCTTATCCTGTTTGCCCATCCTTTGTTCGAAAAGTCGCGCGTCAACAAAGAGCTGATCAACCAAGTACCCAGCCAAGCCGGTATTACTTTTCACGACCTCTACGAGCATTATCCGGATTTTAACATCGACGTGGCGGCCGAAAAAGAGCTGCTGCTGGCCCACGACATCATCATCTGGAACCACCCCTTTTACTGGTACAGCTGTCCGGCGCTGCTGAAGCAGTGGATCGACATGGTGCTGGAGGTAGGCTGGGCCTACGGGCCCGGTGGCAACGCGCTGCAAGGAAAAGTGGTGCTTCAAATCCTGACGACCGGCGGCCCCCAGGCTTCCTACCAGCACGAAGGAAATAACCGCTTCACGATGAGCGAGTTTCTGGCCCCTTTTGATCAGACCGTCCGGCTGTGTAAAATGCACTACCTGCCTCCCTTTGTGATCCACGGGACGCACCGCCTCCAGCCGTCTGACATCAGGGCCCAGGCTACCGAGTACGCCTACCTGCTCAACCACCTGCTGAACGAACCGCTGGATATACCCCAGCTCACTACCTATACCTACCTCAACGATTGGCTTAAAGCCACCAAACCGCTATGAACAGTGACTTCCTCTCCCAGGCGCTAGTGTACCTGGCGGCTGCCGTTATTTGTGTACCCATTGCCAAAAAAGTAGGCATGAGCTCGGTGCTGGGGTACCTGCTGTCGGGTATCATCATTGGTCCTTTTGTGCTGGGCTTCATTGGCCAGGAAGGGCAGGACATCATGCACGTGGCCGAGTTTGGGGTAGTCATGATGCTCTTCCTGATTGGCCTGGAGCTGGAGCCCGCCGCCTTCTGGCAAATGCGCAAGGCCATCGCGGGCTTCGGAATCAGCCAGTTGGTGGGTACCACCCTGCTGCTCCTGATCCCGTTTTTGTTCCTCGGCTGGAGCCTGCCCATGTCCCTGGCGGTAGCGCTGGCGCTTTCCATGTCGTCCACGGCCATTGTACTCCAGACCCTGAAAGAAAAGGGGCTCTCCAACACCATGGCGGGGCAGTCTTCCTTCTCGGTCCTGCTGTTTCAGGACATCGCCGTCATTCCCATCCTGGCTATTTTGCCCCTGCTGGCCACTACCGCCATCGTCCCTTCCGAAGCGGGCCACCACTCGCTGCTCGACGGCCTGCCCGCCTGGCTGCAAACCATCCTCGTGTTTGGGGCCGTGGGGTCTATCTACGTGGTAGGTACCTACGGGGTAGTGCCGCTGCTGCGCATCGTGGCCAAAACCGGCTTGCGCGAGATGTTCACGGCGTCGTCGTTGCTGCTGGTGGTGGCGGTGGCCTACCTCATGGAGCTGGTGGGGCTGAGCCCGGCCCTGGGTAGCTTTGTGGCGGGGGTGGTGCTGGCCAACAGCGAGTTCCGGCACGAGCTCGAAAGTGACATTGAGCCCTTCAAAGGCTTGCTGCTGGGGCTCTTTTTCATCGGCGTGGGTGCTTCCATCAACTTCCAGCTGCTGTCGGAGTCGCCGGGGCAGATTGCCCTGCTGGTGAGCCTCATTATCCTGACCAAGTTCCTGGTACTGCTGGGCATTGGTAAAATATTCAAGCTCAAGCACGACCAGAACTTCCTCTTTGCGCTGGGGCTGAGCCAGGTGGGGGAATTTGCCTTCGTGCTGCTTTCATTCAGTAATCAGCTACAAATCCTGGACGCGGAGTGGACCGGGAAGCTGACGGCCATCACGGCCATCAGCATGATGACCACCCCCTTGCTGCTGCTGGCCAACGAGCGCTTTCTGGCCCCGCGCTTCGGCACCAAAGAGGCCATTGACGAAAAAGAAGCCGACGCTATCGCCGAGCACCACCGGGTCATCATCGCTGGCTTTGGGCACTTTGGAAGTACCATTGGCCGGTTGCTACGCGCCAACGGCATCGAGGCTACCATTCTGGACAACAACTCGGATCAGGTGGAGCTGCTGCGCAAAATGGGCTTTAAGGTGTACTACGGCGACGCCACCCGCCTGGATCTGCTGAAATCGGCCGGGGCGGGCGAAGCCACGCTCTTCATCGCCGCCATCGACTCGCCCGAAATCAACAAAAACCTGGTGCATACGCTCACGAAGCACTATCCGGGGCTGAAAATCCTGGCGCGCGCCCGCAACCGCTTCGACGCCTACGAGCTCATGGAAATGGGCGTCACGAACATTTACCGCGAAACGCTCTACACCGCTGTGCACCTGGCCGTAGACGCCCTGGGCCAGCTGGGTTTCCGCAAGTACAGCGCCACGAGGCAGGGCCAGAAGTTCATTCAGTACGACGAACAGGGCCTGGCCAAGCTGGCCTCCTCGCGCCACGACATGACGGAGTACATCATGAACGCCCGGCAGCAAATCGAGTTTCAGGAAAAACTCCTGCACGACGACCTCATGCAGAACTTCTCGTCCGAGGACCACTCCTGGGACGGTACCTACGTGCGGGATCAACTGCTGGGTGCCAACCGCCCGGATACTACTCAGCCGGATACTTCGGTCAAGGTGGGGTAGTTGGGTAAATCTTGGTCTGAATCTACCTTAGCACGCCTCTAAAAAAGTACCGCCGCCCCGGATATAACTCCCTGGGCGGCGGTACTTTTTGTTTTCGACGTTGGGTAAAGGGTACTTTGCCTCCGCAAGCAGCGACAACTAGAAGGAATAGCGCAACGTAACGCCGTAGGTCCGTTGATCGCCCAGTACGGCGGCGTAGTGGCCCGCATTACCGGCCGCTGGCAATAATTGCTCAAAGTAATCTTTGTCCAGCAAGTTACGCCCCCAGACCAGGATCGTCACCCCGTTCGAAGCCCGGAAACCTACCCTTCCGTTCACCAGCGTGTACCCTTCGATGTTCAGAAACTGAGAAGGTGAGGCACTCGACGAAAACGTGGAGCGGTAGTAGGCATCCAGCCCCAGGAAGTACTTGCCTTTCAGGCTGAGGAATTTCCCGTTGCTGGTCAGCTCGCCACCGGCGGAGCCAGCCCACTTGGAAATACCCGGCAAAGCGCCGCCCGAAATATCCTTGAAGGCAGACTCCCCGCCCGTTTCTTCGAGGGGAACGGGAGCGTTGGTGAAGGACACGTACTTGCCGTCGGTGTAGGCAACGGCGGCATTGAACGAGAGCTGATTGCTAACCCGGATGTTTCCGTCCAGCTCCACACCCACCACCCGTACCCGCTCCGCGTTGGCCAGGTACCCCCGGTTTACGCCCACTTCGGCGGTTTGTACCTGCGTCTGGAAATCTTTGATGTCGGTGTTATGAAACACCAGGTTCAGGGTAGATTGCGGCGTAGGCCGGGTTTTAACGCCTACTTCGTAGTGCGTCACGTACTCCGGCTTCACGCGGGCCAGATCGATCAGGACCGCGCCGCTGGCCGTAGGTAGCCCGCCCAGGTTTACGCCCACGGGCTTGAAGCTATTGGAGTAGGTAGCAAAGGCGTTGAACTGCGAAGATGCTTTGTAAGCCAGGGTGAGCTGCCCCGAGAAATTATTCTCCTCCACATCTACCTGGAAAGCCTGATTGGTATAGATGGCGTTCTTGAGGGCGATGAGAGCAGGGTCCGTGGTTTGCAGGCCGCCGTACGTCTGGCGGCTATAGTCTACTTCCTTTTTGTCGTAGTTGAAGCGAATACCGGGTAGGAGGTGTAGCTTGCTGGTAATGGCCCAGTCGACCTGGCCAAACACCGCCCCTCCGAAGGACTGCAAGCGGGAGGTCGTTCTGATGCCGTAGCCATCAAACAAGCCGGGGGTCCGCCATAGTGCACTCGTGGAGCTCTGCGAAAACCGCCACTGAGCAGCTCCGGACTCTTCAATATGTACAGGATCTGTATTTAGGTCCTGACCGATCGCAAACACGCCAATGACGCCGCTCAGCCGGGAAGAAAAATTACCCGCGTAGCGAATCTCCTGGGTCCACTGGGTATGTCTGGACGTAGCTTGTGATTTAGAAAGTACCGGCAGGCCGGTGAAATCGCGGTCGTTGGAGGGGTCCCAGTTCCAGTAGCGCCAGGCCGTGGTGGAGGTCAGGGTACCCGGTCCTAGCTTGGCGTCGATGTTGAGCGAAACGCCCCCCAGCTCATTGCCCGAGCGCCAGGGCGAATCGTGATCAATAATACGGTCGAAAGGATTGGTGCTGGGAAGGGAATAGTTGAGGTCCGCAATGATGGCGTTGAATTGGCGGTAAGGTGCCCGCCGGGTAGTCACTACCCCCGCCACCACCTGCGCGTAGCCGTCTGGTTTCTGCGCCGAGGCATCGCCCGCCAGCGTGATCCGAACGTTATCCGTGGGCGTGTAGAGCAGCTGGCCTCGGAAGCCCAGGTTGTTCAGGTCGTTGACCGGCTTTTCGGTCCTGACGTTATAAAGCAGGCCGTTGCGCTGGGTACCCGAGAAGGAGGCCCGCGCGGCGAGCTTCTTGCCCAAGGGCCCCGTAAGCGACGCTTTGGCTTGCACAAAACCGTAGTTGCCGTAGCTCACCTCGAAGTTGGCACCGGGCGTAAAGCTGGGAGCCCGCGTGGTAATGTTGAAGGCCCCCGCCGTGGTGTTTTTTCCAAAAAGCGTTCCCTGCGGCCCGCGAAGTACCTCAATCTGCTCGATGTCGATGAAATCGAGCGTGGTAGCGGCGGGGCGGGCGAAGTACACGCCATCCACGTAGAAGCCCACACCCGGATCGATGCCGTCGTTGGTAAGGCCAAACGTGGAGCCCAGCCCGCGTATATTGAGCGTCGTGTTGCGCGGGTTGGACGAGTACAGCTGCACCGTGGGTACCAGTTCTTTCAGCCGGTTGACGTTAAACGCCCCGGCATCCTCGGCCCTGACGCCGCTCACCACCGAAATCGGGATGGGTACGTCCTGGGCCGATTCCTGACGACGGCGCGAGGAAATGATGACGTCATCCAGCTGGTTGGCGTTGGCGTCCAGCTTTATCTCTACTTTGGTTTCACTGATCAATACTTCTTTTTTCTGATAGCCCACGTAGGACACAATGAGGGTAAAGGGTAGTTTTTGGCCCGTAATGAGCCCAAACTCCCCGTTGACATCCGTCGCGGCTCCGTTGGTGGTACCTTTAATAGCGACCGTGGCCCCGATCAGCGCCTCGTTGGTGCGGCTATCTACGACTTTCCCGGATACCGTCGCGTTGATGATGGTGTTCTCCTGCGCGGATAGCCACAAGGGGAATAGAAGTACCCCTAGTAAAAAACTGGATTTGAAAAATTGCTTCATTGGCTCGTGTTTTGGTGTTAATGCCTGGGTTCGATTGGCGACGTATTCAGCCGTTTGCGTTAGTGAGGTGGCTTCTTTAGATTTGTCCTTGCCTCTCAACAGTGAGGCCTTACAAAGATTATGGGGCGTTTCATGCCGGGCGCTTGTTGTTGGTTCTGGCTGCAAATCTAGCAACAAAAATTATAAAGTATATAGATTTAGTAGAGTTTTAAATAAAAAATTATAACTTATTGAAATAAAACATGTTACTATTTAAAAAATTAATTTTAAACAAAAACAAATATTTTTTTGTACAACAAAAGTACCTCACCGACCAGAGGCTACGAGCCCGCCCAGGGCTACCAAAAAAGCGGGTACCTGAGCCTGCGCGCCGCTCACGAAGGAAAGTACCCGAAAGCCCTACTTTTGTGGGGCTACTGACATAGGGTTGTCACAAGTACCTCCTACCTTTGGGAGACAAACAACTACCTCCAACGCGCAACCCGTATGGTACTCGTTTTTAAGACTTCCGTCCAGACCAAAGCCAACGTACGCCGCCTCAAACCACTCCTCGACGAGCTCGTGGTGGAGCGCGGCCGATGGAATTTTGATTTGGAAGATTGTGACCGTATCTTCCGCCTGGAGTCCGAAGGTATTTCTTCGCACCGGGTCATTTCGTTTTTTAAGGAACAGGGTCTGGAATGCCAGGAGCTAACCTGAGCCGGTACTTCACAGGTACCTTACAACCCGCCTTGTGCCCATGTACTACGCCACCCAGCTACCTACCCCACCGCTCCGGGACTACGTCCGGTTTTTCTGGGTACTTGAGGGCGAGGTACCTCCCGGCCAGCCCTACGTGCACCGCTCTATGGCGGATGGCTGCCCGGAGCTGATTTTTCACTACCAAGGTACCTTCACCGACCTGCAGCAGGCCGCGCCTTCCTTCACGGCCGGTATGCACGGACAAGCCCAACGCCACAGCCGCTTCGCCATTCAGGAAAGCTTCGGGATTTTGGGCGTGTACCTCTACCCGTTTGCCCTGCCGCGGCTGTTTGGCCTGCCCGCCTCCGCCCTCACCAACCAGCAGGCCACGCTCTGCGAGCTGCTGGGCCCGGCCGGACAAGCACTGGAAGAGCGTGTGATGCTGGCCCCGGATAACGCCCAGCGCATCCGGCTGCTGTCGTCTTTTCTGGAAAAACAATTGGCCAAAAACGAAGAGAAAACGCCCAGGGTACTTTCGGCCATCCAGGGCATGATCCAGAGCCAAGGTACCCTGCGCGTGCAGCAGCTGGCCGAGCAATCCTTTTTGTCCACACGGCAAATGGAGCGGTCGTTTCGGTACTTTACGGGTTTTAGTCCGAAGCTGTACGGGCGCATTTTGCGGTTTCAGGCCGCCCTTAGTGCGTACGGAAACCAAAGTAAGTCGCTGACGGACATCGCCTACGACTGCGGGTACTACGACCAGTCGCACTTCATCCATGACTTTAAAGCGTTCTCGGGGCACCACCCCAGGGCCTACTTTACGGGCCGGGCCGAAGGTACCGAGTGGAAAGAGTAAGTACGGAATGTCGGATTTTTCCAATTTTAGGAGCTACCTCCCTCCTACTTTTGTGGAATCATTAACCAAAACCCCCATAACGTATGAACATTCCGCCAGGCCACCAAACCGTGATGCCCTACCTGATTCTGCCCAACGCCCGCGGCTTCGCCGATTTTGTGCAGGCCGTTTTCCGCGCCACGCTGGGCCCAACTACCCTGCGCGACGACGACACCACCATCATGCACGGCGAAGTGAAGATCGGGGAAAGTACCCTGATGTTTGCCGAAGCCACCGACCAGTGGGCCCCGCAGCCCGCCTCGCTTTTTGTGTACGTAGAAAACACCGACGAAACCTACCAACTTGCCCTCGCCCAGGGCGCTACTTCCGTCATGGAGCCCGCCGACCGCGACTACGGCCGCTCCGGCGGCGTGGCCGACCCGTTTGGCAACAGCTGGTGGATCACGTCCTTGTAGTGTATACATTAGGATAAAATGCGGCGCTTAAAGTACCCCTGGGGAGGTACTTGAAGCGCCGCATTGCGGTTTGCTGGCCAGGTACCTAGTCGGTCGGCGGAAAGCGGTACTGGTCGATGCTCCGCAGAAACTGCTGGTACGAGAACGGCTTGTGCAAGTAATCGAGCGCCCGAAACGGCAAGCCCTCGATCATGTCCGGAAAGTAGGCTGACGTAACGATGATGCCCGCGTGGTACTTCACGATGGGCAGCAAAATAGACGCTACCGCGGCGGGCAACGTACGTACCTCCCAGAACACCAGGTCGGGATTGTAGCGCTCCAGGTGGGTATGCGCTTCCTCGGCCGAGCCGCAGGTCCATACCAGTTCCAGGCCGGGCGTGCGCCCGATGTATTGCTCCATCAACGAAACCGACAGCGGTTCGTACTCGATCAGTCCGCAGGTAAGTACCATAGGCAAGTTCAGGAAACGGCCGGGCGGTCTCTTACCCAAATGTTGCAGCCGTACTTGGTACCGTGCTGCACGGGTAAGCCCGCGTGCGCCGACTGCAGGATCACCTCCCCGTCGCGGCGGTTGAGAAAATAAAGGGCGCGCCCCCGGCGGGGAAGTACCTTTTCGTTGAGCTCGGGGAAGAACGTCTCGCCGCCCTCGAAGTCGTCGTTGAGGTACACCAGCAGGGTATGCACGCGGTGGTTGGTGGGGCCGGCGTCGTAGTGGGGCTTAAACTGCTGCCCGGCGCTGTAGCGCACGCACTGCAGGTGTTCGATGTAGGTTTGGGGTACCTTGAGCCAATCGCTCACCCGCTCGTAGATGGGTTTCAGGCAAGGGTCGTTTCGCAGCTTTGTGAGGGACGCCGAGTAGCTCGTCCGCTCCGACGACACGGTACCCTGGTCTTGGTTGTACTCCACCTCGCTGCGGTTGAAGAGCCTATTTTCTTCGGCGTAGCGAATGATGTACCGACACTCCGCTGGCGTCAGAAAGTCGTCGTAGAGCCGGATGTGCTGGCTCCGGTACTCCTCCACCGCCGCCGACTCCTTGTCCTGGGCCTCAAACAAAGTACCTGCGCACTCCTCGGGGTACTTGGCCAAAAGTAACGCGCCGGTCCACTTGGCAGCGAAGGCGGCCAGGGGCTCCTGCACGTTGCCCGCGTAGGGCGAAAAGTACCTGACCCGCTCCCCTTCCACGCCCCGGATCACCACGAAGTAGGGGGCGTCGTCTAGTTCACTTTTCAGGTACCCCAGCAGCGGCCCGTCCAGCTGCACCAGATGGGGTACTTTGGCCCGGAAGGCCAGGGTCTCGAAGCCCGCTTTTTGGAGTAGGCCGTTGAAATCGTTCAACGACACCACCGGGTAGCGGGGCGTTTGCTCCACCAGCTGCCGCACCGTAGCGCGGTTGGCAGGGCCCAGGGCCTGGATAAATTGCTGCATCACCGACACGTTGGGGCAATGCGTGCTACTGGTTTGGGTCAGGGTTTCCATGATTAAATCGCGTTTAGCGGGTACGGCTTTCTTCTTCGGCGCTGCTGTTGGTCCGCTGCTTGCGCCGGTAGGTCGACTGCCCGAAGCGGTACGTCATCCGGACGGTGGCCTGCTGCATGCCACGGGTCTGGAGGGTCGTCAGGTCTACGTTGAGGTACTGGCCGTAGAAGAATTCCCGGTAGGTATTAAAAATATCGTTGAGATTGACCTGCGTATTGATCCGGTTCGAGAGGAAGCTTTTCTGAATTCCCACCGACACCGTACCGTAGCCCTTGACGCGGTAAAACTGGTCGGCGCTGGGGCCCTGGTAGTAGTAGCTCAGCTCGAAGGTACAGTTGTCGCTCAGGGAAAAGTACTGCCCGCCTTCGAAGAAAAACGTCCAGCGTTTGTTGTCGAAATTATCGGTCAAAAAGGCCGACTGGATCTGGCGGTGCTGCACCAGGAGGTAGTTGTTCATGCGCCACCATTTATTGACCTGGTAGGGATAGGAGGCGTCCCAGTTAAGTACCTTTTGCGTGTTCAGGTTCACGCGCGTGTAGCGGATAATCTTCGTTTCGTCGTCCTGAATGGGCATTTGGGCAATGATGTCGGAGTCGTGTACGTAGCTGAGGGTGGTGTTAAAATTGCCGATGGAGTACCCCAGCTCGGCGGTATTGCGCGTGACGGGCAGCAGGAACGGATTCCCCTCGATGTACGAAAACGGATCGGTGTAAAACGTAAACGGATTGAGATCGTAGAAGGAAGGGCGCGTGAGCTTGCGGGCAAAAGACGCCTGCAACGACTGCTTGTCGGTCAGTTGATAGCTGGCCTGCAGGCTCGGCAACCACCGCCAGTACTGGCGGTTGATGGCAGAATTCATCGTCATGGAGTTGCCCTGCGTGGCGGTACGCTCCACGCGCAGTCCGCCTTCCAGCGAGAGCTTCTCCCAGTCGTGCCCGAAGAGTACGTACCCGGCGGCGATGTCTTCGTGGTATACAAAGCGGTTGCTCTTGGAGGCATCGTAGACCCAGGTACCTACGCGCAGGCTGTCGTAGCGCAGGGCGTCGTCGCTCTGGATGCGGCTGAGCTTCGCGCCCGCCAGCAGCACCCAGTCGTTGGGCAGCGGCTGCAGGTAGTCGGCCCGCACCGACTGGATGGTCAGGTCGGAGGTACCCAGGCCGCGCAGCTGGCCGGGAATGCGCAGCTCGCGCTCGCTCTGGTCCAGGAAGCGGTTCCGGATCGACTGGTTCTCGGTGCGGTCGTAGAGGGCGTAGTCAACATCCACGGTGAGCTCGTTGCCCTTGTCGCTGAGTTTTCCTTTGTAGTTGAGGTTTATGGCGTTGGTTTGTCCCTGGATGTCGTTTTCGTTGCGCGTCTTGAGTTTTTCGGTACTCAGGGCCGTGCTGCGCTCGAAGCGCGTGAGGGTGGTGGTGTTCTCGGTCAGGTCGTTTCGTTGCCGCACCACGCCTTTCCAAACGACCCCCAGGCTGTGTTTTTGGTTAATCTGAAAATCGGTACCCAATCGGTAGGTCAGCGGACGCGTGTCGTAGCGGATGAAAGCATCGGGCTCCATGAGGGTGTAGTTAGCCCCGCTGCCGATGCGCCGCGCGCCCGACATTTTCAGGAAGTCGCGGTCGTCGCGGTAGCCCACCAGGCCGTAGTGCGCCCAGCGCTTGGTTTTGTAGGTCAGGCTCAGGCCGCCGTTGTAGCTGCTCAAGTACCGGTTTTGAGCCCCGCCCAGGTAGGTACTTCCGCTCCAGCCCAGCGACTTGTCGCGCTTGAGCCGGATGTTGATCACCGCCCGCACTTCGCCGTCGTACTGGGCCGAGGCGTTGGTACTGATTTCGACCCGCTCGATGTCTGAGGACGGAATGTTGCGCAGTTCGTCGGGCGTTAGCGGCTGCTGCCGCCCTTCCAGCATAATCAGCGGCGCGTACAAGCCCTTCACGCTGATGGCCCCGCTGGGGTCCACGATGAGGCCCGGCGCTCGCTTCAGCACGTCCACGGCGTTGGCGGCAGTTTTGAAAAAAGCGCTGTTGCTGACGTTCACGATGATTTTTCCCAACTCTCGCTCAATCAACGGCTTTTCGCCCCGCACCACGACCTCTTGCAAACTCTGCGCATCCACGGCCACCACCAGGTCAGGTACCTGGTACTGCGGCTGGCCCTCGGGCAGGTTTAGGGTAGAAAGCGCCGTTTGGTACCCCAGGCTGGATACTTTCAGTAGGTAGGTACCCGGCGTCAGTTGCGGGAGCGCGTAGGTACCGGCGGTATCGGTGACGGTACCTTTCACAAAAGATGAGTCGGGCAGGAGCAAAACCACCGAGGCAAACTCCAGCGGCTTTTGGGCTTCATCCACGATCCTCCCCAGCAGCGTGGCCGGGTTTTGCGCCCAGGCGGCGCCCATGCCCAGCGCCCCCCACAGCAGTAGCAATAGTGTCTTTCTCATAGCGGTAATCGGTTAAAAAGTACGTATGGGTGCCCGGCGACCCCAGCTTCGATCAGATGATCGTCTTGAAAATGCGGTTGAGCAGGCGTTTGTCTTCCAACATGATTTCGGCGCTACCCTGTAGCAGCGGCTGGATGGGCAGCCGGTTGCCGGTGTTGGTCACGAGCTCGTTGGTAAGCGTCACGTTGGCCCGGTAGTGGTTGTCGATCGAGACGGGTACCACGCCCGAGATCACGCCCTCCAGAAAGCCAAATTCGTGGTTGGGGTAGGCGTCGAGCTTGATCAGGACCCGTTGGCCTTTCTTCACGCGCCCGGCTCCCTGCACGGGTAGTTTGAGCTGCACTTCGTAGGTGGTGATGTCCGGCACGACGAGCATCATGAACGCCTTGGGGTTGTTTTCGACGCCCTTCAAAAGGTAGGTCTGTCCCGACACCCGCGCCCGCACGTAGCTCGTTACTTTGCGGCCGTTGTCGATTTCCGACACCAGCGTATCGCCCAGCTTCACCCGCTTCGAGTCGGTGACGTAGGGGTGGTACACCACGTTGGGATCGGTGATGTACCACTCGATTTTCTGGGGTTGGTCGCGCGCGTTGATCAGCGCCTGGGCCGTGAGCGTGTCGGGGTAGCGAATGGTGTTGGAGATCAGGAGCAGAATACAAAGTACCCCCGCCGCTACCACCGTGCCCCAGCGCACGATCCAGTGCGGCATTTGCCCGATGATTTCCTGCAGCTCGTCGCTGTGCGAGTGAAGCCCCCGTTGGTTTATCTCGTTTGGCATCGCGTAGGTCGTTTGAGCGCTTTTAATTATTTGTAAATCAATTCAACCGAAGGTACTTTCCCACCACTACCCTTCGGCCAGTTCCAGCTGGTTTTTGACCAATTCAAAGTACGGCCCTTTGGCCTCTACCAGCTGCTGGTGATTACCTACCTCTTTGATCTCCCCGTTTTCCAGCACCACGATCTGGTCGGCGTTCTTGACGGTACTGAGGCGGTGGGCAATCACCACCACCGTTTTTCCCTGGAAGAAAGCGTCCAGGTTGTCCATGATGATGCGCTCGTTGTTGGCATCCAGGGCGCTGGTGGCTTCGTCGAAAAAGATGTAGGTAGGATTTTTGTACACCGAGCGCGCAATGAAAATACGCTGGCGCTGACCACCGCTGAGGCCCGAGCCCGCGTTGCCGATCTTGGTTGTGAAACCCAGCGGGATCTTGCGGAGGTACTCCTGGAGGTTGGCCACCCGCACCGACTCCAGCAGCCGCGCCTCGTCGATGGCGCTGCCGTCTACGGCGATGTTGCGGGCAATGGTATCCGAAAAAATGTAGCCGTCCTGCATCACCGTGCCGCAGGCTTTGCGCCACTCCTTGGCCGACAGATCCTGCAGGTTGTTGCCATTGATCCGAATCTCGCCTTCGTTGGGGGCGTAAAATTTCAGCAGTAGCTTGAGCAGCGTCGACTTGCCGCTGCCGCTGGTACCCACAATGGCCGTCACTTTTCCTTCCGGAATGTTCAGACTCAGATTTTTAAGTACGTAGGCCGAATTTGGCCCGCCGTAGCGAAACGAAACATGCTGCAACCGAATACCCCGCTCTACCTGGTACTGCGACCGAATGGCTTCGTCGTCGTAATACGCCCCCTCGGCGGGCACCGGAGCGGGGCCAAAGGAGGCCAGGCTGCGGCCCAGGCTGTGCTCCTCGTTGAGCTCTTCGTCGGGCTTGTTATGTACCTCGCCAAGGCGGTCCAGGCTGATCTTGGCGTCCTGGATACTCCGGATGAAGTTCATGAGCTGGCTCAGCGGACCGTTCATTTGCCCGATGATGTACGAAATACTGAGCATCACGCCGAGCGTAATCTGGTTCTGGATCACGAGTGTGGCCGCAAAGTACGAGATCAGGATGTTTTTCAACTGCGTCACAAACGACGACCCTACCTCCTGGTACTGCTCCAGCGCCAGGCTCTTGATGTTGATCTTGAACAACTTGGCCTGAATCCGCTCCCACTCCCACCGCCGGGCTTTTTCGCAGTTATTGAGCTTAATCTCCTGCATACCCGTAATGAGCTCGTAAACGTTGTTCTGGTTTTCGCGCATGCGCTGAAAGCGCCGGTAGTCCAGGTCCTTGCGCTGCCGCAGGAAAATCACGATCCAGAGGATGGAAATGGTACTTCCCACCGCAAAAATCAGCAGCAGCCACGGACTATAGTACCCCAGCACCGCCGAGAAGATGACCAGGTTGATCACCGAAAAAAGCGTGTTCAGCGAGGTACCCGTCAGGAAGGTTTCGATGCGGTGGTGGTCCTGGATGCGCTGCGTGATGTCGCCGATGTTTTTGGACTCGAAAAAATTGATGGGCAACTTCATGAGCTTCACCAAAAAATTGGAGATGATCGTAACGCTCACGCGGGTACTGATGTGCAGCAAGATCCAATTTCGGATCAGATCCACGGTAATATTGCCCACAAACAGCAGCAGCTGCGAGAGTAGGATCAAGTGGATGAAGTTGAGGTTATTGCGGTAAATGCCGTAGTCGATCAGGCTCTGGGTCAGGAACGGAAAAATGAGGCTGATGATGCTCCCTAGGCACATGCCCAGCAGCAGCTGCATCACGTACTTGCGGTAGGGCGTCAGGTACTCAAACAAAAACTTGAAGCCCGAGGCCCGCTCCTGATTCTCTTCGCTCAGCTGGTGAAACTCCGGCGTGGGCTCCAGCAGCAGCGCAATACCCCGGCCGTCGGCGGTACCCGCCCAGCATTTCATGAAAGTTTCCTTATCCACCGAAACCAACGCGTGGCCGGGGTCGGCAATGAGCAGGCGCTCGCTGGCCGCCTGGCGCTTGGGCAGGTACTTGAGGTAGCTTTTCTTGACATCGTAAAGTACCACAAAGTGCTCCTGGTTCCAGTGCAGGATGCAGGGCAGCGGCGCGTCTTCCACGAGCTGTTTGTAGGAAAGCTTGGCCTTGAGCGTCTTGAAACCGATCTTCTCGGCGGCATCGCTGATTCCCAACAAACTTACGCCCTGCCGCGTAATGTACGAGTTGGCCCGCAGGTACTCCAGCGAGTACTCCTTGCCGTAGTAGGCGGCGGCCATCTTGAGGCAGGTGGGGCCGCAGTCCATGTAGTCGAGCTGCCGGTAGTATTTGTAGCGTTTGGCCATGCGGGGGTTCCGTTAGGTTTCCAATAACTCGGGGTTCTCGATGAGGCTGTCCAGGTACAGCTGGCAGCTCTGGCGGTTGCGCGGGCTGATCTGCAAAGTACCCACGAGCGTGGTCAGAATGCGATGTACCTCGGGCGTGTAGTAGCGGTACTGCTGTAGTACCTCCACCACGCTCATCAGTAACGATAGCTTGTATACGTCAAAAGCCGCGGGCTGCTGATCCAGAAACCGAACGGCCCGCAGCACCGCCTCGTCGGAAGGTACCTGAGCCAGGAGCTCTTTCAGCGTAAACCACTCCAAAAGTACCTCGT
Source organism: Rhabdobacter roseus (assembly GCF_014202275.1). Lineage (GTDB taxonomy): Bacteria > Bacteroidota > Bacteroidia > Cytophagales > Spirosomataceae > Rhabdobacter > Rhabdobacter roseus. The sequence continues at coordinate 100,196 of NZ_JACHGF010000014.1, forward strand.
CGTCGGGCGTGTGGGGCTCCCAGAACGTCAGGTGGCCGAAGGCTTCGCTAAAAAGTACCTTTTCCTCGGCCCGGTAATGCAAAAGTACCCCGGCGGTTTCGGCGCTGAGCTGCCAGAGCATGTCGGAGCGCAGCTGCCAGGGTGCCTGCTGCAGGTACCCCTCCGACCAGCCGTAGCTCAGCGGGGGTACTTGTCCGTAGAGCATGTAGCGCAGCGCCAGGCCAATGAGGCGGGCTCCGTCCTGCATTCGCTTCTGAAAAAAGCAGCTTCGGGCCAGGTTGTGCAGCTGCTGGATGCGGTGGTATTCCAGGATAAAGTACCCCTGTTCCAGCAAAACGGCGTCGTTGTCGAGCGAGGCCAAGAGTTCGTTTTCGGCTTGCGCAAAGTACCCCTGCTTGTAGTGCAGGTAGGCTACCGCCGGTAGCGCCGACACCTCGGCCAGCTCGGGCAGGTAGTGCTGCTCCGGAAAGTTCCTCTTAAATTCTCCCGCTTCCTGAAAGTACTGCTCGGCCAGGTGCAGGTGCCCCGCCCGGGCCTCCAGCAGGCCGCTTTCGTACTTGGCCCACAGGTGGTTGAGGGGCCGCCACCAGGTACCCGTCTGGGTCCGGGCCAGCTCCGTGAGCGTGTCGGCGTAGATATTCTGGTGGATCAGGTCCGCCTTGGGCCGGGTACTTTCCGGCGCGCGCTGGTTCAGGAGTAGTTCCAGGCGGTTTTTTATCGTTGTGTAGACCGTGGCGTTCATCCGATCAGGCGGTTTGGTTCAAAATAGCCACAAATTCTTCCTTGCCCTGGCGGTGTAGGGCGTAGTGCAGCATGAGCTTGCTTTCGATGTTGAACTTATTGGACGGACAGGGCGGCATGCCTTCGCGCCAGGATTTGGGGCAGCCACCGCCGCAGACGGGCAGCATCCGGCAGGTGGTGCAGGGGTACTTTCCGTCGGCCACGTCGTCGTGGAAGCTCAGCAACGGGCGGTGCGTCGAGATGGTGTCCAGGCCGTTGCCTACGTTGCCCAGGATGTACTCGGTGTTGTCGTAGGATTCCACGTAGGGTACTTCGGTGCAGTCGAAGACGTTGCCGAAGGCATCGAACACCTCGGCGTCGGGCGTTACGGACATGCATACCACGGGGTTGAGCGAGGGCAGCAACCGGGGCGTAAAGCCCAGCCGGATCATCTCGATCATCCAGGTGATTTCCTGCTCGCCGAAGGCCTGTTTCTCCAGCGACAGCAGGTGCGCCTCGTTACCCCAGGCGTGGATGGGTGCCACGTAGAAGTAGGCGATCTTGTCCTGCAATTCGTGCTCGGCCAGCAGGTGCAGCAGCGGAATCACGCTCTCGCTGTTGCGCTCGTCGACGTTGCAGCGGATGGAAATATCGCAGCCCAGTTCTTTGAAATTGGGCAAATTATAAATAGCTAACAGATTCTGAAAAATGAGCTTGAAGGTAGACAGCCCGTCTTTGGTGTGGCGGCGGGCGTCGTGGTGCTCGGCGGTGCCGTCGAGGGTTACCTCAATGCTCTTCACGCCGTGCTGCTGCACCAGCTCCAGGAAGATAGGTACCTTCAGGCTCAGGCCGTTGGTGACTAGCTTGGCACTGTAGGTGCAGCCGCGCTCGCGGGCCAGCGCCTGTATCCGCGGCGTCAGCGACCGGATCTGCACCCAGCCCATCAGCGGCTCCGACCCGAACCACGCGATCTCGACGTGGCGGTAGGGCTTGGCCGAAAACTTACTGGCGATGCGCTCCAGCACCAGGTCGCTGTGGGCCGTCCCGATGTAGTCTTTGGTATGTTTCTGACCGCAGTAGCCGCAGCCCAACTGACACATGGCCGTGGGCTGGATCACGTGGTAAAGGCTGGTGCCGTCGGCTACGGTGGCTTTGTTGCGGGCAATAATGGTGTGGACTTCCCGCTCGGCGGCGGGCACAATGGCTTCGATGGTGCGTAGCTTATCAAACACGCGGTCGCTGATTTCGTCCCAGGCTCCCCGCTGCAACTTATCGTAAAGAGTATCGGTAATGACCAGCGTGCGGGCGGTGCGGGTCGCAAACAGCACGCGCTTGCCCGCCGCTACCGGCTCGGTGATGACTAGGTAATGGGATAGCTTGAACATACGATGACGCGATTTGATAAGAATAAATAAACTACAGGGTACTTTGCGGCCTATTCCAGAATGGCGCTTTCCTTGGGCGAGCAACCGTTGTTGGTGACGGGGCAGCCGGTATTTCTATCGCCCCCGGTCGAGGGGCAGCCCGAGTTTCGGCCACCGCCGGTGAGCTCCTCGGCTTCTTCCGGCGAAATATCTTCCAGCCCGTCGGCCGCGTTTTCGGCCTGGTTCACCAGGTCTTCCAGGCTTAGTTTGGTCAATTTCTTTTTCATAGGTCGAAGGATTTAGGAAAAGCCGGGCGAAGTCAAATGAGGTACCTCGCCCAGCTTTTGGGGAGTGGGGTCTATTCCTGAATGGCCGCTTCCCGCGGACCGCAGCCCGTATTGGATACCGGACACCCTCTGTTATTGCCCGAGCCACAGGCACCGTTCAACGTATGTCCTCCGGCTAGCTCTTCGGCCTCTTCGGGCGTCAACTCGGCGAAACCATCTTCGGGATTTTCTACACCTTCCAGTTTGTTCAGGATGTCGGTAATTGATTTCTTTTCCATTGTCGTAAGTAGTTAAAAGGATAAATGGTTGAACAGGCTTTCGCGGGCGCCTTCGGAAAGGCCTGCGTCGTTTTGACGAAGGGAAGTTGCTCATTTGGCTTTATTTACCGAAATTATTTAGACCTACTCGCCCACTTTCTCGACGAACTAGGTACCTGGCCCGAAGTTAAAATCCGGGCTCGGCCACCAGCCGGAGCGCTTCCTCGTAGCCCAGCGGAGCCAAGCCCGTGCGGGCCTTGAAGGCCGCGGGCAGCTGCGCCAGCAGGCGGTTCTGGATGTGCGTAATGAGCTTAAGCAAATCGTGGCAATACACCGACGGCTGGTCGAAGCCCGCCCCCGGCCGGAAGCGGTGCACGATGAAGCCCCCGCCGCACACCGCCACCACGGGGCAGCTCCGGCACGCCGGGGGTAGTTGGGTGCGGCTTTCGGCGCACTGCCGAATGAGCGGCGCCCGAAGTACCTCGTCCAGCCCGTGGGACTGCACGTGAAAGCCTTCTTTGGTAATGCCGTGGTAGCACACTTTGAGGGAGTCCTGGGCCTCGATGCTGCCGTCGGTTTCGATCACCAGAAAGGTACTTTGGACGGAGCCCGCGCCGCGCCCGCAGGAGTCGGAGACGACCTCCTGCCCCAGGATGAGCGCTAGGTACTGCCGAAACAAAGGTACCTTGGGCCGCACCGCCGGGGCCAGCGCCAGCCATTCGTCAAAGACGGCGATGAGCCAGTCGGCGTAGGGGGTACTTTGCGGGGTTGAAAGGTAGGTAGCGTGGGTGTGGTCGGGCAGGAGGAAGTTGATCGAGCGCGCGCCCAGCCGCACAAAGTGATGAAAAAGCGCCCGCGGATCGGTGGCCGGATCTACCACCGTGAGCAGGCCGGGGTAGTACCGCACGGCCGGGTGCGCCTGGGCGGTTTGGAAGCCCCGCACCACGGCCTCGTAGGAGCCCCTCCCCTGGTGGTCCACGCGCTGGGCGTCGTGCACAGCCCGCGGCCCGTCCAGGCTGATCCCGATTTTGACGCCCAACCTACCCAGCAGCGCGCACCAGTCTTCGGTGAGCAGTACGCCGTTGGTCTGGATGGTGTAGTCGATGGCCGTGTAGGCAGGCAGGTACCTGCGCGCCCGTAGCACGAAGTCCTCAAAAAAAGAAGGGAGCGCCAGCAAAGGCTCCCCTCCGTGAAAAATAAACTTAAAGGCCCGCAGGCGGTGCGCCCGGCAGTAGGTACCTACGCGCCGCAGCAGCTGCTCCACCACGGCCGGAGCCATGAATTTGGGCTGGGTGCGGTAGGTGGTGTCGCCGCGGTTGTAGACGTAGCAGTAGGTGCAGTTGAGATTGCACCGGCTCGCCACTTTGAGCACCAGCCCCCGCACCCGCTGCTTTACCGCGCTCATGGCTGAAGGTACCTGGTTTAGGATTTGGACTCATCCGCGACCGACTCCTTGATCCAGCCCACGTCGGCGATGGGCGGCTTGGCACCCCCCACGATCTCGTCCAGGTTGGGGTCGCTTTCCACTTCTTTCTGCAACTCTTCGAGCGCTTTTTTGTCCTGCTTCGAAGCAGGGAGTAAGGAAAATTTCTTTTTCATGCTTTTTATAAAAAATGAGTGAAACAGCGGCTTACATCCGGATCAACATGGCGGGCTCTACCAGCGTGAGCCTGTCTTCACTTTCGTGCTCGTAGGTCGGGGCGTAGTCTTTGTCGCCGCCCCGGATCAGCAGGGCGTCCTGGTCGGTAAGCAGATCGAAGGGGGTACTTTCGCGCGGCTCGGGCAGCGAGGGCAGCGCTTTTTGAAACCAATCGTTCCATTTTCTTTTCATAGGACAAAACGGGTTTGGTAAAGGAAGTGAAGGAGAAATGGGGAACTACCTAGCAAGAATAGTTCTTCCGAAACGAGCCCAGAAATTTTTTCGGCCAACTAAGGTACCTACTCGACGAATTGAAACGGGGGCACTTGGGCGGCTTGGAAAATTTATTTATCCCCAAAAGTACCCTGCGCAGGTACCTGCGGCTTACGGCTACCCTGCGATGTAGCGTAGCGGCTCAGGTAGTGGTAGATCACCAGCTCGTGCAGGCGCTGGTCGGTGGCAAAGAGGCGGTTGAGCGACATATGTACCAGACTGGCCAATAGATCGTTGCGGCGGCTCAGGTCCGCCCCGAGTACCGCAAGTACCTCGGCGATCACCGGCTGCATGGCCCGCGTCCGGGCCGTGAGGAGCGCGTTCGTGGGTGAGGTATTTAGCAGGCGCTCTACGTCCGGCTCGGCGAGGCGGTACTTGTGGTTGAGCTGCTTCCGCAGGGCCGCCGGGTCGGCATACTCGGCCAGCAGCCCGTCGCGGCAGTGGGTGGTCCAGGCGGCCATTTCCGTGGGGCTTAGTCCAAAATCCACCAGCCAGCGGTAGGTACTTGTGAGCGCAAAACTCCAGCGCTCGGCGGGGGTACTTTCCTCGGCTTCGGCCCCCAGGTACTTCAGGGTACTTTGGCTGTCGAGGGCAAAGAGCGTTTCGGCGTTTTCCAGGGTGTGGGCTCCGTAGCGTTCTACTTCGGGCTGGTAGGTGTCCCACTGTAGGCGGTAGAGCTCGCCCGCGTCGAGGTAAGGCTGGAGCGCGGCTTTGAGCGCGCCGTAAAAGGGTACTTGCCGGGCCGCGTCGGGTACCCGAAAGCGCAGCCGCAGCTGCGGATCGGGGTCGGTATAGCGCACAAAAAACCATTTTTCCACTACCTCCCCAAATTCCGGTTGCCGCACGAAAGGCTCCAGCACCGCGACCAGTATTTCCTCCAACGTTTCGACGCCCGCGTAGAGCTTCAGGTACAGCCAGGCATCGCCGGGGTAGTACCGCCGCGGAGCCGCCGTAGCCACGGGCCAGGGCGACGGCCCTGCCGGAACCGGCGCGGACGACTTCCAGGGAATGATGATCTCGCTGACGTACGGTTCACCGTGGCCATCCCGCAGCCAGCACTGCTCAGGCGTGTGCAGCCATTCTTTCAAAAGTAACTCCTCACGGGCCTGCGCCCCACTGGAAAGTGCTGTACTACAAAGTACCTCCAGGCAAAAGTCCACGTCCAGGTCCAGCAGCAGCTCGTTGTCGCCCTCGGCCAGCGTGACGTAGCGGGGTACTTGCTGCTCGTGGTACAGCCAGGTGCGCAAAGCGGCAGCGCCGGACGCTGCGCCGGGCGTTTCCACGCTGGGGTACTTTGCCAATGCTGCCGACTTGATCCGCCACTGCGCCCGGCTCAGGATGAGGTTTTGGTAGGTCACGCGGGGCAAAAACGGCAGCGCTTCCAGGCCTTCCCACAGCCAGGCCAGCGCCAGCCCGCCCCGCTGGGTCTGGAGGTCGCCCAGAAATTGGTAGATAAAACTACCCTTGGAAAAATTGTGCGCCGACGACAACCTCGGGATGACCTCCCGCTGCAACCGCCGCGACCGCAGCCGGATGCGGTGGTCGGCCGTGACGGATACCAGCAGATCGCTCACCGGCAGGGTGTGGGCCGCGTCGGTACCGCTGCGGGCGTGGTAGGTGATTTCGTAGTCGCGCAGCCGGGGCCGGGCCAGGATGTTGGCAGCCTTGTCGTCGGGCGCGTGCAGTACTTCGGCCAGGATGGCGTCGGGGTAGTTTGCCTCTTCGTCGCGCAGGCTTTGCTGCACCAGGGTACTTAGGCGGGCGTCGCCCGGACAAAACCGCCCCAGCAGCGTAGCCGCCGACGGCCCCTCGGCCCCCTGCAAAATAAACGAGTACTGCCCGGCATCGAGGGCCTCGGGCGAGGCCGCCAGCAAACTACCCATGAGGTACCCACTGGCGGCCCAGGTACCTTCGGCTGTTTTTTTATTCAATTCTTCCAAATCCCGTTTTTCAAGTTCCATACAGGTACTTCCCCGCCGCAGGCATTCGCCCAGGAGGGCCAGCTTCCAGGGGTCCACGGGCGGCGGCGGAGGTACTTCGGCGGGCTTGGCGTCCAGGTCCTGCACCAGGTCCGAGCGGCCCGTTTGCGAACGGGCGCCTTCGCCGTAGCCCACGCCCAGGTCGGCGTCGAGCGCGTGCAGCAGGGGTACTTCTTCGCCCTCGTAGCGCTCCCGGAAGCGCCGACAAAACGTTCGGATGCGTTCGGGCGTTTTGTCGCGGGCCAGGCCGCGTAGGTCGCGCAGTTGTCGGCAGATCGCCTGCCCTACCCGCTGCTGGAGATGGTTGGTGGGGGTTTCGACGTACAGCGTACCATGCACCAGCGCCGCGGGGGAAGCACCTTCCGTCAGGGACGGGCTGATGTTGCGCAGTATTTCCTGAAGTAGCCCGTAGCGGGTAGGTTCGGACAGGTCGGTCTGGAGGCATTTTTGGAGCTCGTCGAGGTACCTGACGAGCCCGGAAGTACCTTCCAGTCGGGCTAGTTTTTCGCGCAAAGTACCTAATGGATCGGCGTCGGTGAGGGCGGGTTGGAGGTCATCCACGAGCAGTTGCTGCTCCACCAGCTCTTCCACAAAAGCGCGGGCGTCTTCGTAGGTCACGGTGGCGTCGGTGAGGGCGTGGCTGAGCGCCGGAAGGGTGGCCCCGGCGGCGGCTTTTTCCAACACCAGCGCCAGGTAGGTACTTTGCGCCACGGCGCTGATGAAGTACCGCCGCCCGTCGGCCTCGGGGCGGGCTTCGGTGTAGCGGTACTCGGCCCGGAGCCGGTACAGGCTGTCGTTGGGATAAAACAGCAGCTGCTCGCGTAGCGCGGGCTGTGCGGCCAGGTACCCAACCAGCCGCTCCAGGTAGGCGGCGTCCAGCCGCAGGTACTTGCGGTGCGAAGCCTCGGCAGACCAGGTAATGGCACTCGTGCTGGCCCAGGTACCCGTGGCGCAGCCCGCCATGAGGCCAAAGGGCGTGGGACGGCTGCGCATCCGCTGCAGGTACTTCCAGTAGGCCAGCCGCAGCTTGGCCGGAAGTACCGTCGGGGTACGTAAGGCCTCGCACAGGTGCCCATAAAAAGCAGGAGAGGCTACCTGAATAGCCTCTCGTACGGTGGGGCTGGCCCACTGCCTGCGTAAATACGTGTCCACATCGGCTCCCGGCAACAAGGGATCGGCCAGGCTCAGGGTGGGAATCCGAAGTAGATAAAAAGGATGAGGAATGACATGCATGGCCTGGCGTAGGTACCTGGCAGCCCGGCGGGCCGCCCGCTAGCGACTGGTGAGGGTCAGGTAGGTCGTGAGGGTAACGCTGTCCGAGCGGCCGCCGGCTTGGCGCTGGCCGCGATCGAGCGAGGAGATGGTTTTTTTCTGCAAACGGAGCGGAGAAGTAGTTGCTTTTTTCATAACGCGATTAATGGTTGAGTAAATAAATTGATTTAGGTATGTTCAAATGTAGCCCCTGCTTTTTCGCTTTCCCATTTAATTAGACCAACTACGGCATAATTTAGATCAGTTACATCGGAGATCCTATCAATTGTTTATTTATCGTTTTAAAAAGCGGTCGTTCATGATCTCGCGGACGGTTTCGCGGTAGCTAAAACCAATCGGAATCTCTTTTTTGTTGATCGTTTCGATGGTATTGCCATCCACCGACTGCACCGCCGACATCCGCACGATGTACGAGCGGTTCACGCGCAGGAAGGCTTTCGGAGGCAGCATTTCTTCCACTTTGCTCATGGTGAGGTAGGTCACAATCATTTTGTCGTGGGCCAGGTGCAGCTTCACGTAGTCCTTCATGCCCTCCACGTACAGGATGTCGTACACGTTGAGGTGAATCATTTTCTTGCCCTCCTTCACCCAGATCGACGCGCTGTCCTGGCTCGTGCCGGGGGTACTTTCGGGCTTGTCGGCGGGTATTTCGGCGCGCTCGGTGCCCTCCCACACGCGGTTGACGGCCCGCAGGAAGCGGTCAAACGGAATGGGCTTGAGCAGGTAGTCGGTCACTTCGTACTCGAAGCCCTCCAGGGCGTACTCGGAGTAGGCGGTGGTCAGGATCACTTTCGGGCGGTTTTTGCCAAAACTTTTCAGCAGCTCGATCCCGGTCATTTCCGGCATGTTGATGTCGAGAAAAATAATGTCGGGCGAGAGTTCATGAATGGCCTCAATGGCCGCGTAGGCGTCGTTGCATTTGCGAAGAAGTTGAAGATAAGGTACCCGGCCCACGAAGGTCTCCAGGACCTGCTGGGCGCGCGGTTCGTCGTCAATGATAAGACAACTTAGTTTGTTTTTCATGAAGTTGTAAAAATAATTGAACGTTGAATGTATCGGCCAAATTTTGCACTTCCAGCTGGTAATCCTTCGGGAACAGCAGATCCAGCCGCCGTTGCAGGTTCACCAGCCCGATGCCCGACGACTTGGGTAGCCGGGTGGGGTGCGGCGGCTTGGAGTTTTTGACCGTAAAGTAAAGCCCCCCGCCCGGCTCCACGCGCAGGCGTACTTCCACCCAGGCGGCCCGGGTGGTGGCGTTGATGCCGTGCTTGAAGGCATTCTCAATAAACGTAACCAGCAGCAGCGGCGGAATTTGGTAGTCGCTCAGGGGACCTTCGCAGCTGAACGAAATCACCACGTTTTCGCGCTGGCGCAGGGTTTCGATGCCAATGTACCCCTCCAGAAAAGCCACCTCCTGCTCCAGCGACACCTTTTCCTGTCCAGCTTCGTGCACCGAGTAGCGCAGCAGTCCCGATAGCTTCAGAAGCAGGTACGAGGCCTCTTCGTCGCGGTCCACGAGGAAAGAATACACGCTGTTGATGGCGTTGAAGATAAAGTGCGGGTTGATCTGCGCGCGCAGGAAGTTGAGTTCCAGCTGGTAGTTGTCGCGCTGGAGCCGGATCACGCGCAGCCGGGCCTCGTAGAAGTCCTTGATCATCTTGGCCAACACCGGGATCATCAGCGACGACAGCGTCAGCGACCAGGTGACCAGCAGCGCACTGTAGTTGTACAGGCTCCCGAGAAAACCCGCCTCCCTATAGACCTGAAAAAGCCCCCGCAACCGGGGCGTCAGCTCAAAGTAGGTCGTAAAGGCTCCGAAGATGAGGTAGTTGGCCCAGGTATTGAAACAAAATACCCCCAGCACGTGCAGCCCCAGCACAAACCACTTCGACTTGTAGAGCAGCGGAACAGCCAGCGTAGCCAGCCAGTAGTAGCTGATGGTAAGCACCAGCATGTTGCCCGCGGCGAGCCAGTAGGTCAGGGCCGGGGTGTCGGAATCGCGCGTGAGCCAGCTGTTGACAAACAGCAAAAACAAAAATAGGAGCGACCACAGCCCTACGTGCACGATCACCCGCGCCCGCGGACTCGTGTAGGTACCATCGCTCTTGAACAACGTCTGCCAGGTTTTGAACGACATCCTGCTGGGTACTTGTGACTAATTCTCCCTAAATAACTACAAACGAGAACAGAATTGCAAGTCACCGCTGGTAAATGATAAAAGTAGGCCCTGAAAAGTACCCCTTTATTCGTCTAAAGTTGCATTTTCACTTCGCTTTACAATGGTACCTACCGATTGATAAATAATTATTAAAAAATTTCTTTTAATAATATTACCTATTCAAAAATAGTTTTACATTTAACCCGTAGATTTCAACGGCAAAAATCTGCCTCCTTCAAGATCTGTGCGAATCGAATAATCTACAAGCATTCTTCATCAACTCTACTTGCACGTATACAGCACAACGTTCGTTACTTTCTCAATTTCCTATTTTTAATAGTTGCCAGTTATTATTGTTTACTTGATGAAAGTAAGCTACGCTTCCTGTATGCTCTAATTTATTAGTTCATGGCAGGAAGAGTCCTCTCATAACGTTACAAACATTCATTGAGGTCCTTTTCTCCGCAGGTCATGATGATCTGCAACAGGAAAGTTATACCCAGTGCTAACGCGTTGCTCTTGTTCTTATTTCATATTTCTATAACCCATTACGTATAATGGACAACGAAAGTATTGTCAAAAAATGGTTTCTATGGGTCACTTCCGTCCTGACAGGCTTGGTAGTTATTTACCTGCTTCTGCACTTTTTTATTCCGGGAGCAGAGATCATCAAACTCTCCAAACAGGAGACAACCGATGTTAACCTGATTTTATTCGGGGAATCTAATTCATTTAGAACTCCGACTGATACAACCAAAGCTCTTGGCGGCGAAAAGACAAAGAGAGAAGCCATGACAGACGAAGAAATAGATCGTATTCGGAAAGCCACCGTATATACTTATATATTTTCCGTGCGTAAGCCTCTTTGCAAAGCAGACAGTGTAAACTTCACAACCTATTTTAATCAGTTTAATAGAACACAATTCTCTGTCGTAATTCCCAACTACCCCATTCGGGTAAAGTCATACTTCTGGCTCACCGAAGGGAATCGAAAGCAAGAGCTATATAATTGTAATTTGGTGGAAGGAAGCGTTTATCTGGAAATCATTTTCTGGACCTGGTTCGGGCTCATCGCCAGCTTACTGTACAGCGTTTCGGAAGCTTTGAAGACGGAACTGTTTGACCTCAAAGAGCTCAATACGCACATCGCCAAGTTTTTCTACGCCCCACTCTGTAGCCTGATTATCTATTTCAGCATTAACAAACTTGTTTCTCAGGGAGACATCGAACTGGCGGAATTCAGCAAGGGTACCATCATCCTGGCTTTTATACTTGGTTTCTTTTCCGGGCGAGCCATCGAGCTATTGACGCGTATTAAAGACCTGATCCTACCCCTCAATAGTACCTCAGACAAGGGTAAAGTACTTACTCCACCCAGCCTCCAACCAGCACCTACTGAAGACGCCGAAGTAGTGGCTGATGAGGCAACTCCTGAAAACAAACAAACCGAAGGTTAAACGCTAACGCTCCTCATCTACCCATGATTCCCGTCGATAAACAAGTACCCAGCCCGCACTTTACCAAAGGAAGGAAATCCTTCAAGCCTGAAGCCATTGTGGTACACATCATGGAAGGTACCTTGGTAGGCACCGATGCCTGGTTCAGAGACCCAATCTCAAAGGTATCGGCCCACTTTGGTATTGGAAAAAACGGCGAATTACACCAATACGTGGACCTCGCCAATAGCGCCTGGCACGCCGGGCGCGTCAATAAACCAACCTGGGTAGGTATGAAAGCCGCCGGAAATGGTACTTTCTACAACCCCAACTACTACACCATCGGCATCGAACACGAAGGGTTTGGACAAACGCCCTGGTCGGACCGTATGTATCACAAAAGCGCCGAATTGATCGCTCACCTGTGTGTCGATTTTCACATTCCGCTGGACCGGGCTCACGTGGTCGGTCACCACGAAATTTATTCGTTAAAGTCCTGTCCGGGACAACACGTGAACTTCAATATCCTGCTCGATTTGGCCCGGCAGCACCGTACCGCCCTGGTGGATGGGACCGCCCCTCCTACCCCTGCCCCCGTAAGCGGTATACCCGCCCTCCAGGAAGAAAAGAAAAGTGGGAGCGTCAGGGTACTTAAAAACCTAAATATCCGGCGTAAGGCCCCCACTACCTCGGCGGGTATTGTGTCCACCGCACCGGCCGGAAGTACGCTAGCTTTCGAAGGCTGGGTCACCAACGGCCAGCCTATTCAGGGAAACCGTAAATGGTACTTTAATCAGGACGGGGATTATTTCTGGAGTGGAGCAACGGGAGAGGTGGTTTAATCCTACTTTGAATAGTATAATAACATAAAATTACGCTTAATTCACCCTTAAACTTAATTCACCCTTAAACTTAAAAGAAAATGGCCCTCAATTTCCAACCTTCCGAACTAAATATTTTCAACCTCGTCGAAACCGGCGACATACCTGCTTCATCCGAGGTGAGCGGCATTGAACTTCGCCTGACGGACGTCTTCGTCATGGATAATAATACCCACGCTCCTTTATCGAAAAAGAAAGACAAAGGTGCCGACTTATACGTTATCGTCATTGCCATCAATGATTTGGGTAACGTCGTTCAAACGCTAGACTTGAAAGGTTTCCCAAAAACCTTGGATAATACGGGTTTGGGCATTAATCGAACGATCCATTTTTGGCAAAAGACCGAAACTACCCCCAAAGCGCCGTCCCAGATTCATACTTTTATTTCGGTCATTAAAAGCAAACAAAAGACGAGGGAAGCTGGCGAAATTCTTTCTAACGCCAAGAACGACACGGAATTCTCGAACATCATTACTTCCATAAAAGACATCGCTAAAAACGCAACGCCCGTTGGCCAAGTGGCCGATTTAGTAACTTCCCTGGCCCAAGTGATCGGTAAATTCTTGGGTAAAGTAGAAGATCAACCGTTGTTTACCTGGTTCCAAAGCTTCACCAATTTAGGGGGCGATTTTGACGATCTGGGCATTACGCCCGTGACGCTTAAAAACAACTTTGTAAGCGTTACGATCAACAAAATTATTCGCGACGCAAACCAAAATGGCGCGTAGTTCCATGTTGGACAAAGACTAGGTCTCCGTGTTGGGCGTAGTCTCTGACTACGTCCGAGTGGCAACCGGTCTCTGACCGGTGTATAAGGCATCCGTTTCGGTCAGAGACCGAAAACACACAAACGTAGTCAGAGACTACGCTTAGCATCAGGGTGTTTACGAAGTGGCTGCATTAGCCGTTGTGTCGCATCATTTACCTAGCTGCTGTCGATTGGTTTTTTACAGTTCAAATATAGTTCTGCAAAAATCCTCTCATAAACATTCTGTTAGCCAATTACGGTCATCAACTTAGAACTGCTGTGTCAAAAGGTGTCTCTGTCTCACCGCTTTTATAGACTATAACTTTATCATCGGTACGATGAAAATAGGTAAACCAAGATAATCGCTTGTCAACAATAAAAAAGTCGTTTGAAGTCATGGAAGCTAATGACAGCAGAGCTCTCGGGCTGCAACTGTAAACGTATTGCTTACTTGTTGGTACATTCCCCATCACAGCCACGAACCAATAGGTCTGACTTTCATCCAATGCAATAAAAATGTTCTGAAAGGTTGATGAGGCGATCCCATGTACAAAATATCTACTTTTAATATTCTCCTTCCAATTGGTGAGGAAATATGTTGAACTTTGTTTCACAATAAACTTGCTCTCAATTCCTTTCATAATACCTAACCAGTTTGTAAAAGGAATATGAAACTCTTGTGCGGAAAACTCCTTTTTGAGCTTTTCTATTTTTTCTTCCCACATCATAAGAAATATGGCAGAGGTTTAGGCTAGCTACTCGATATATGCCCCTACTCCAGCGCAAACGCCACGTACCGATCCCCCGATTTGGACTTGAGCTTGCCGCCGCCGCAGGCGATGACCACATACTGCTTACCGTTAACGGCATACGTACTGGGGGTGGCGTAGCCGGGCGCGGGCAAAGGTACCTGCCAAAGTACCTGGCCGGTGCGGCGGTTGAGGGCCCGAAACTGGGCGTCGAGGGAGGCGGCGATGAAAAGTACCCCTCCTTTGGTCACCACGGCCCCGCCGTAGTTGTCGGTGCCGGTGGGCGGAATGCCGCGGGCCGTGAGCTCAGGGTACTCGCCCAAAGGTACCTGCCAGCGGTGCTCGCCCGTGTGCATGTCGATGGCCGTGAGGGTACCCCAGGGCGGCGTACTGATGGGGTAGCCGAGGCGGTCGTACCAGCGGTTGTAGCCGGTATTTTTGTAAGGTACCTGGGTGAGGCTGGCGGACTTACTGGTTTTGGCCGAGGTGTTTTTGCCAAAGAGAAAATCCACGAGCGCGCGGCGTTCTTCGTCTTTCAGGTGCGTGAAGGCGGGCATCATGCCCTGCCCTTTGGCCAAAAGCTCCTGCACCGACGCCTCGTTGCGCCGGGCGGCTACGTCCTGAAGCGAGGGGTAGGTACCGTCGTGGCTGCCTTCGCGGTTGGCGCCGTGGCAAGCGCCGCAGTGGGTTTGGTAGAGTTGGTTGCCGGTAACGGAGGCCGTGGCCTCGGTCAGTGTGGGCCGTTCGGCCAGGGAAGTGTACACCGGATTTTCTTTGGCCGGTACGTAGAGTACGCTGTTTTCATCCACGGCCGCGCCGCCCCATTGCGGTCCGCCGTCGGTGCCGGGGTAGAAGATGGTCCGGGTGGTACTGAGCGGAATAAAAGGCCCTCCCGTACGCGCCTGGCGTACCTCGGCCATGATTTGCTCGCGGTCGGCGGCAAAGGAATTGACGTCCTGGGCGGTGAAGCTCTGGCGGGTAAAGGGCTTGGGTAGCAGCGGAATGGGCTGCGTGGGCCAGGTCTGCTCGCCGGGCATGTCGGAGGCGGGGAAAGGTCTTTCTTCCACGGGAAAAACGGGCTTGCCGGTATCACGATCCAGCACGAAGAGGAATCCCTGTTTGCTCAGTACCGACACCACGTCGCGCTTTTTGCCGTTTTGCGTAATCGTAAACAAATTGGGCGGAGCCGGAATGTCCCGGTCCCAGATGTCGTGGTGGACGGTCTGGTAGTGCCAGCGCCGCTGCCCCGTAGCGGCGTCCAGCGCCAGGAGGCAGTTGGCAAAGAGGTTGGCGCCGGGCCGGTTGCCCCCGTAAAAGTCAAAGGCCGCCGAGCCCGTAGGTACGTATACCACGCCCCGTGGCCGGTCGATGGCCATGCCCATCCAGTTGTTGGCCGCGCCTACGTTCAGGTACCCCTCCTGCGGCCAGGTGTCGTAGCCGTATTCGCCGGGGCGGGGTACCGTGTGGAAGGTCCAGACGATGCGCCCCGTCCGGACGTCGTAGGCGCGGATGTCGCCCGGTAGCGCCGGGGCACTCTCCGAAACCCGGGTACCCATGATGAGCAGGTCTTTGAAAATAACCCCCGGCGTGTTGGAGATCACGTAGTCGTCGGCACCGGGGCGCTCGAGGCCGTCTTTCAGGTTGATCTTCCCGCCTTGCCCAAAGGTACCTACCGGCTTACCCGTACGGGCATCCAGCGCGTACAGAAACGCGCCGTAGGCAAAGAAAATCCGGCTCTGCTGGCCGTCGGTCCAGTGGGTCAGGCCGCGGCTATTCATGCTGAAGGTATCGTCGGTCAGCTTGGTTTTCCAGAGCTCCCGGCCCGTGGCGGCGTCCAGCGCAAAAGCCTGCGAGCCCGCCGACACGCCGTAAAGTACCCCCTGAATGATGATTGGGTTGCACTGCATTTGGGTACTGTGGCGCACGGTATCGGCCCCGCCCGAGGCGTACTCCCAGGCCACGCGCAGGCGCTTCACGTTGCTGGTGTCGATCTGCGTCAGCGCGGAAAAATGGTTGCGGTCGGGACCGCCGTTGTACTCGGCCCAGTCGGTGTTTTTGGGCGGGAGCGGACGAATGGCCATGAGGCCAAGTACCCCTAAAGTACCCAGAGAAGCAATCAGAAGGGCGGGTCGAAGCATAACAATGACAACGGAGGTCGATTTGGAAAAGAGGTACTTACGGGTTCACACCCTTCACGTTCATGTCGATGGAATAAAAACTCTTGCTGGCGGTGATGAATAACGTCTGGTGGTTTTTGCCGCCGAAGCAGACGTTGGCCGTCCAGCCTTCGCCGGTCGGTATGTTCAGGATCTGCTGCCCCTGCGGGCTGAACACCGTCACGCCCGCCCGGTTGGTCAGGTAGAGGTTGCCGCGGTTGTCGAGGGTCATGCCGTCGGAGCCCATGTCACAAAACAGCCGACGGTCGCTCAGGGAACCGTCTTTGTTGATCCGGTAGGCGTAGGTTTTGCTCGCGCCAATGTCGGCCACGTACAGCGTTTTGCCGTCGGGGGTACCTACGATGCCGTTGGGCTGCTTGAGGTCATCGACCACCCGCTTGAGGGTTTTGTGGTCTTTGGCCAAAAAGTACACCGCCTGTGCGTCCTGCTCGGGCTGGTTGCTGCGGCCTTGCCAGTACGGGCGGTTGTAAAACGGATCGGTGAAGTAGGCCCCGCCGTCGCGCCGGACCCAGAGGTCGTTGGGACCGTTGAAGAGCTTGCCCTGGTAGTCTTTCAAAAGTACCTTCACGTTCTTGTTTTTATCGATCAGCCACAGCTCATTTTTTTCATCCGCACACACCCACAGGTTGCCCTTATGATCTATGTACATGCCGTTGGCCCGGCCCGAAGGCTCCAGGTAGGTCGAGAGCTGGCCGTCGGTACTCCACTTCAGAATACGGTTGTTGGGCTGGTCGGTGAAGTACACGTTCCCGGCGGCGTCGGAGATGGGCCCTTCGGTGAAGGCAAAGCCATCGGCCAGCTTTTGCAGCGTGGCGCCTTCTTTGACCAGGGGCTGCTCCTGGCGGGTACCTGACAGCAGGAGCACCAGCAGGGCCGGTAGGAAAAACAAAATCGGTTTGCGCATGGATGAGAAAATGGTTTTCTATAAAATCAGGTTTTGGGCCAATCATACTTCTTTTGGCCCCACTTTTCTCGGGTACTTTTTCGCAAAGTACCCTAAGTACCTCTAAACAAGTTTTCGCCGACACGGGGAGATTCGGCGCGGCCCTGTCTTTTTAAAGAGTACTTTTCTAGAAATACCTACCCCCTACCCGCCATGACTTCCACCCGCCGCCACTTTCTCGCCACCACCGCGCTCGCCGCCGCGGGCCTGGCCGCCCCCAGGTACTTAGCCGCCACGCCAACGGCCAAGCCCCGCGCCATTTCCTGCAACCAGTACACCTGGTTTACGTTTTACCAGCGCGACGGCAAAGACTGGGCCGCCAACCTGGACGCCTCGCTGGCTGAGTACGTGCAGTCGGGTCTGACGGCCTACGAACCGAGCTTCACCCAGGTAGAAGAGGTAGGTACCCTGGCCCCGCTCCTCAAAAAGTACCACCTGGCCATGCCGTCGGCCTACGTGAACAGTACCTTGCACAAAACCGACGACGCCAAAGCCTCCATCACCACGGCCCTGGCCATTGCGGAGGCGGGCAAGCCGCTGGGCCTGCAAGTACTGGTGACGAACCCCAGCCCGCTACGCTGGGGTGGAGAAGAAATTAAGAACGATGCCGAACTGGCCGAACAGGCCAAAAACCTCAACTACCTGGGCGCGGAGCTCCGCAAGCGCGGCATCACACTGGCCTACCACACCCACGACGTGGAGATGCGCGCCGGGGCGCGGGAGTTTCACCACATGCTGCAAGCCACCGACCCGCAAAACGTTTCCTTTTGCTTCGACGTGCACTGGATCTACCGCGGCTCGGGCAACTCGCAGCTGGCCGTCTTCGACGTACTTAAACTCTACGGCGCACGTACCGCCGAGCTGCACGTGCGCCAGTCGGTGGGGGGTACCTGGGCGGAGGCCTTCGGCGCGGGCGACATCGACTACCCCCGGCTGGTCAGCGAGCTAAAGGCGATGGGCGTGCGGCCGCACGTGGTGCTGGAGCAGTGCATTGAGGCCAAGTCGCCGCGTACGCTCTCCGCCCTGGAGGCGCACCAGCAAAGCCTACGCAATGCGCAGACTGTTTTTGGGCCGTTGCTGGGGTGAAGGGTAGTTTGGAGGTAATCTGGGCTTCGTGTTCCACACGGCCAATGCGTGATAAGTGCCGTAGGATAAAATTTTCCTTTTCCTCCTCAAAGGAAAAGGTCTGGGAGTTACGCTTTTGGTGAGATAAATGATATATTTGGTTTCCAGCCGCAGGTACTTTTGCTTATTTCTTTTACGCTACTACTAGATACAAACATATTAAAAACATTGCAGTGAGTTTGTATATGATGGCAAATGGCTACGGCTATAAACGGATATACACGAAACTAGGTCCGTATATACAAATGTTAGGCGTAATTAATCAGACACCACATTGATATGACTTTTGACTTTGAAAGAGACTATGACCGAAATTTTGTTGGACGTGAAAAAGAATTAGAATGGCTTGATGAGCATCTGTATAGAAGGGGTTCTTCTTTTTCTCCAATTATTATTTCTGGTGTAAGCGGTGTCGGTAAGACTGCTCTTGTGAAACAATGGTTTTCCTCAAGGAGAATTTCTTATACTCCATTGTGGTATGACATTTCATCAAATATTGACGATAATGCTATTGACAACTTACTTATAGAAATTCGTAGAATAAGTGATAATCGATATGAAAGAGGAGGTAGACTTACCGTTGTAATTGATGGGACTGATGTTTGGTCACAAAAAAAACACGAAGAAGCCGCCAGTAAAATATTTAACTATAAAATTGTTACCTCACTGATATTTATTAGACGAGGCGAATTGAAGTTTTCAAGAGGTCAGAGCTTGTCGCTTCAACCGCTTTCTAATTCATCAACAGGAGATTTGTTGAGGAAATTATTATCAAGCGAATTGACAGATGGACAAATTTCTGAAGCTATTGAGGCCTCGAAAGGGTTTCCTCTTGCACTTTCAATTTTATGTAAATTAATTAACGGAGACAATGTTGATTCAATACTTGCTTCCACAAATGATCCACTTTATGATATTCAAAATGGTATCATATTTCCTAAAAACCAAATTATCGCTGTAACAAAACCAATCATAGTAAATGCTAGTAACCACTTAATAGAATCACTCAAAAAGCAACCCGTAAGCATCCGAAATTTAACCCCAAGACAGTTTGAAGAACTATTAGCAGAGTTATTAAAAGACATGGGATGGGACGTTGAATTGACTAAACAAACGAGAGATGGCGGTTCTGATATTCTTGCTTACCTAAATACTGATGTTGGTCGTTTGCTGTGTCTTGTTGAGGCTAAACACTATCGTGAAGACAGAAAAATTGGAGTTGATTTAGTAAGAACACTATATGGAACACTTTGTGATGCTCAAGCAAATAGTGCAATGCTTGTGACAACGTCATCATTTACTCAAGATGCAAAGACATTCCAACAGAAACACCAGTATCAATTGACATTACGAGAGTACGCTGATGTGGTAGAGTGGATTATGAAATTTGGAAACAAGAAAAATAACTACGCCTAACAGTGGTAACCGTTGCACAACCTATTTTTTAATTTTAGGATTCCGCTTTCTTAGCTGATGTCATTTTCCTGGTAGACGGTGATTTGTGAAAGAATATTT
>NZ_JACHGF010000015.1 GCF_014202275.1 Rhabdobacter roseus
TTACCAAGAAAGCACTGTGATAGTAGATTATTCAAAGAATATTAACTTGTACCAATTTGTAGAATCCGACTCCAAGAAATAGGGGGTTAGACCAACGGAGCTCTGATCACGCTGAATGGTTTGTCAAGTTTGACATCCATTGGAGAATACCTATATCTTCGAGGCAATGGCTCCCTGACGAGTTTGACCGGGCTATCCAGTCTGACCTCCCTGGGCGGATTTTTAACTATATCTAATAACGGTGTCCTTCCCAATCTGGATGGCTTATCGGGCTTGACTTCCATCCCAGAAGACCTGTTTATTCAAAACAATGCTTCCCTGACGAGTCTCAGTGGGCTGGCCAACCTGACCTCCCTGGGGAGAAATTTAACAATAGATGGTAATGGAGCCTTGACGAGCCTAGCGGCGTTGTCGGGTTTGACGACCATCCCTGGCTATATGACCATTCAACTCAACGGTTCATTGGTTAGCTTGGCAGGTCTGAATAATTTGACTTCCCTGGGACAAGCACTAACGATCTATAATAACTCAGCTTTGACCACGCTGGACGATTTGTCGGCCTTGACGTCCATCAGGACGCTTACAATTCAACAGAATGGTTCTCTGACGAGCCTGGCCGGGCTGGATAACACCTCCATAGGCGGGAATTTATTTATTTACAACAACCCCCAGCTGAGTACCTGCGCCGTCCTGTCTATTTGTACCTACCTCAACAGCCCATTGGGAGCGATCACGATTTCGGGTAATGCCACCGGCTGCGCCAGTCGGAGCGAAGTGGAGGCCGCCTGTAGCGTGCTGCCCGTCTCGCTGGTGCACTTCACGGCCAGTGCCGAAGGTACCCTGGCCCAGCTCAGCTGGAGCACCGCCGAAGAAAGTAATAGCGATTACTTCCAGGTGGAGCACAGCCGAGACGGCAAAAGCTGGCGGAGCCTGGGCCAGGTAAAGGCCCAGGGCGAAAGTACCTCTTTGCAACACTACGCCTTCACCGATACTGACCCGGCCCAGGGCGAGAACCTCTACCGCCTGCGGATCGTGGACGCCGACGGCAGCTACGCCTTCTCGCGCCTGCGGAGCCTAACGTTTGCGCGTAGCCAGGAGCTGGTGCTGTATCCCAACCCGGTGACGGAGCGCCTGCTGCTGGACGACTGGAGCCAGGTGCAGCGGGTGCGG
This sequence comes from Rhabdobacter roseus, assembly GCF_014202275.1. GTDB lineage: Bacteria > Bacteroidota > Bacteroidia > Cytophagales > Spirosomataceae > Rhabdobacter > Rhabdobacter roseus. The sequence continues at coordinate 1,171 of NZ_JACHGF010000015.1, forward strand.
CTGTACGGCCCTTCGGGGAAACTTATCCAGGAGCGTAGCCAGGGCTTGGCCTCGGGCCTGGACGTGAAGCCGCTACCGGCGGGCCTGTACCTGGTGGAGCTCACGCGCACTAACGGCAGCGTGTATACCTACCGGATTGTGAAACAATAAACTCTTACTAACCTGATTATGCAAACACCAAGTACCTCCCAAGTACCTGCGCGCAAGCGCTACCGTCGTCCCCAGTTGAAGAAGCAAGGTACCTTGGCGCGGCTGACGTTGAAGTCGGGCTCCCAGTCCGACGCTTTTTCGCCCTACTCCCAGTAAATAATCAGTCCCAAAAGTACCTACTACCAGCCACTGGACAGTAGGTACTTTTAGAATGTCCGTCCACGAATAAAATAACAACCATAACTCTGTTACAACGTAGTATGAAAAAACAACTACTTCTATTAGGCCTGTTGGTGTTGACGCTGACGGCGCGCGCGCAGTGCCCTCCGGGCGATGTAACGCTTGGCTCTCAGGCCCAGGTCAATGCTTTTGGCACCACGTATTCCACCTGCACCGCTATTTCGGGAAACCTTTATATCAGTGGCGGCGACATTGTCAATTTGAATGGCTTGTTGGGCTTGACGGCCATCTCGGGAAATCTTGATGTACAAGCCAGTGGCTCCTTGACGAGCTTGACTGGGCTAAACAACCTGGCCTCCCTGGGGGGGAATTTAACAATATTTAATAACGGAGCCCTTGCCACGCTGGATGCTTTATCGAGCTTAACGACCATCTCGGGAAATAGTAGTATTTCTTTTAATGCTTCCTTGCCTAGCCTGACTGGGCTGAACAACCTAACCTCCTTGGGCGGCGGTTTATTTATATCTACTAACGGTACCTTGGCCACGCTGGATGCCTTGTCGGGCTTGACGACCATTCCCGGAAATCTTGGTATTCAAAACAATGGCTCGTTGCCTAGCCTCAGTGGGTTGAACAACCTGACCTCCCTGGGGGGCAATTTAAGTATAAGTAGTAACAGTACCTTGGCTACTCTGGGTGCTTTGTCGGGCTTGACGTCCATTCCCGGAAATCTTACTATTCAAAACAATGGCTCGTTGCCTAGCCTCAGTGGGTTGAACAACCTGACCTCCCTGGGTGGCAATTTAAGTATAATTAGTAACGGTATCTTGCCCAATTTGGATGCCTTGTCGGGCTTGACGTCCATTCCGGGAAATATTAGTATTCAAGTCAATGGCTCCTTGACGAGCCTGAGCGGGCTGCAGAACCTGACCTCCCTAGAAGGCGAAATATACTTAAACGGAAACGAAGCTCTGACGAGCTTAGAGGCGTTGTCGGGCTTGACGACCATGGGAGGTCTTGTTATTCAAGGCAGCGGCTCCTTGACGAGCCTGAACGGGCTGCAGAACCTGACCTCCCTGGGCACCCGTTTAGCTATATCTAATAACGGAGCCCTGACCAATCTGGATGCCTTGTCGGGCTTGACGTCTATTTCGGGAGGCCTTACTATTACGGGCAATGGTTCCTTGGTTAGCCTAAGTGGTCTGGACAACCTGACTACCCTGGCGGGAAATCTACTCATCTTTAGCAATTCTCAGCTGAGTACCTGCGCCATCCTGCCCATCTGCACCTACCTCAACAACCCGCCGGGTTCGGTCACGATTGAGGGCAATGCCACCGGCTGCGCCAGCCAGAGCGAAGTGGAGGCTGCCTGCAGCGTGCTGCCCGTCTCGCTGGTGCACTTCACGGCCACCGCCGAAGGTACCTTGGCCCAGCTCAGCTGGACGACCGCCGAAGAAAGTAACAGCGACTACTTCCAGGTGGAGCACAGCCGAGACGGCAAAAGCTGGCGGAGCCTGGGCCAGGTAAAGGCCCAGGGCGAAAGTACCTCTTTGCAACACTACGCCTTCACCGATGCCGACCCGGCCCAGGGCGAGAACCTCTACCGCCTGCGGATCGTGGACGTGGACGGCAGCTACGCCTTCTCGCGCCTGCGGAGCCTAACGTTTGCGCGTAGCCAGGAGCTGGTGCTGTATCCCAACCCGGTGACGGAGCGCCTGCTGCTGGACGACTGGAGCCAGGTGCAGCGGGTGCGGCTGTACGGCCCTTCGGGCAAGCTCATCCAGGAGCGCAGCCAGGGCTTGGCCTCGGGCCTGGACGTGAAGCCGCTACCGGCGGGCCTGTACCTGGTGGAGCTCACGCGCACCAACGGCAGCGTGTACACCTACCGCATTGTGAAACAATAATTTCATCTTCATACATTCTACCACCATGCAAGCACCAAGTACCCCCCAAGTACCCCCGCGTCAAGTACCCCCGCGCAAGCGCTACCGCCGTCCCCAGTTGAAGAAGCAAGGTACCTTGGCGCGGCTGACGCTGAAGTCGGGCTCGCAGTCGGACGCTTTTTCGCCCTACTCCCAGTAGCGGATAGAAGGACCGATCCGGAGTAGTCAATAACCCCAAAGTAGTCTCTTTACTCCGGACAAGGGCAGTGCTTCAGGTACTTAACGAGCGAAGTACCTGTGCCCTGCGGAAGCAACGGAACACAAAAAAGCGGAGATGCTACCGGCACCTCCGCTTTTTTATTTAGTGAAGCCAATCTGCTACCAGCCGGGGTTTTGCATGGTTTGTTTTTCCTCGTTGGTGAGGGGGCGTCCGCTTCGCTGAATGGCATCCAGGAACGTTTGCGGAATGGGCCGCAGGTGGTGCTTGTTGGGCAGGGGCTTGGCTTCGTTGTTGAAAGCCGTGGCACGAGGTACCAGCGTCCGGGTGCGGGCGAGGTCTTCCCAGCGCATGAGCTCGCCCATGAGCTCGCGGGAGCGCTCGTTCAGGATAAAATGTACGAACTTGCTTTCGTTAGTGCTGGCACCTACTTTGTCGTAAAACTCGGTCGTGGCGTTGAAGATCTCGTTGATGCTGTTGAGGTGCAGCTGAGTGAGGCTACTGGCCGTTGTTTCTTCGATGTTATTGGACTCATAGTAGGTGTTTCTATCAGAATAAGCCACAAACTGGGCCGTATTGGCCGCGGTGTTATTCTTGTACGCCACGCCCCCATCCACGTAAAAGGAACGATCCTCACCAGCTTTGTAGGCCGCCCGATCCCGTACCTTGTTGATGTACTCCAGGGCTTTGTCATACTGCTGCAAGCGGCCGTAGGCCTCGGCGGCTATGAGGTAGGTTTCGGCCAGTCGAGCCAAAATACCATCTCTTTGTCCAAATTGGGATGCCACGGAAATCCGGCTGCCGTCCGCAAACTTGGAGAGAGCCACGTAGCGGCTGGCATCGTAGTTGCCGTGGTTGCTCAGCATGTTTTCGGCCTGTCCGCTAAAGTACCTCACAAACATGTGCGGGGCGCGCCGCAGAATGTTGGCCGCGGTGTAGCGGGTATCACCGGCGTTGTTAACGATGTAGCGGATGGATTCCTGACCGCCCGTAAATTTAGGTTTTCCTACCAAGTCGGGACTGGGTGCGTTCTCGGCGGTCCATAGGGGAGCAGAGGCGGGGCGGTTAGATAGATAGCTGGTTTTAAAGCTTTTCCAAAAACGGCTATCGTTTACTCGATCGAAAACATCCAGCGCATAGTCGGTAGAGCGCAGCCGCTGAAACTCCCGTCCGCCCGGAATGTCCCGCTGCATGCCGGGTAGGTTTTGGTACACCGAAGGATAGTAGAGGTGAATCTGATTGCCATAGCGACCCTGGGTAGACACGTTGTTGGAGAATTGCGCCGACAGGATAATTTCGGGCAGCGTTTCGTTGGGGCCATCTACGGTGGTGTAATTCCATAAATCACTAAAATTGGCGGCCAGGGTATGGCGTCCGCCGTCGATCACCAGGTTGGCGTACCGGATGGCACTTTCAAGGTCGGACTGTTTGGTGCTGCCGTTCCAGTCGCTGTAGAGCTCGCTGGCCCGGAACAGGTACACCTTGGCTAAAAAATGCGCCGCGGCCCATCGGGTAATCCGGCCCGTTTCGGCCGGAGCGGCGGGCAGCAGCTCATAGGCTTGCTCCAGATCCTTAATGATCTGATTGTAGACCTCCTGGGCGCTGTTTCGTTCAAACTCCAGCTCTACGGAGGTAGAAGGCTCCAGCTTGAGGGGTACCCCCCCGTACTGCCGCACCAGCTTGAAGTAATCAAAGCCGCGCATGAAGTACCCTTCGCCCAGACGGGTGTTGCGGTTGGGGCCGTCGCCGTAGTAAAGGGGGACATTCTTGATGACGATGTTGGCCGAGTTGATGTTGCCGTACATGTTGTTCCAGATCGTGGACACGTCGCCCGTCAGGGAGTTGAGGTTGGCGTCGTACGAATTCCACATTTGCATGGTCCGGTCTCCGCCCACGGTAAATTCATCGACCCCGTAGTTGGTGGTGGTGTAGGCCCATTCGTAGTTAAAATGAAACTTAAGGCTCTGGTACATACCCGTCACCAGCCCGTCGAGGCCGTTGGGCGTTTCAAAATCCTGCGTACTGCGGGCCGTGATGAGATCTTCATTCAGGAAATCTTCACTACAAGCCATCGGAAGCGTTAGTAGCACCGACGCCAGGCCCAAGTGGGTTAAAATACGTTTTATATTTTTCATAAGTACGTGTCTCAATGAGTGATAAATAACAGCGCTGGGTTAGAATCCTACGTTTAGTCCAAATACAACGCCCCGGTTGAACGTAGAACCGCCCAGGTCAGGGTCGATCCAGGATACGCCGGAGTAAAGCAAGCCGGGGTTGTGCATTTGCGCGTAGAGGCGGCAGTTGGCCATCCGGAGCTTGCTGGTGAGGGTACCCGGCAGGTTATAGCCCAGCGATATGTTTCTAACCTTGATGAAAGAGCCATCCTGGTAGTTCATCGAGCTCCGGAACGGATCACCGGCGGCACTGTTGTAGTTGGGCGAGGGGTAATCGTTGGTGGGATTATCCGGCGTCCAGTAGTCTACGACCCGCTGTGAAAAACGGCCTTGCAGGGCCTCGGAGCCCGTCGCGATGGTGAAGCCAAAGCGCCCAAACATAAATACGGCCAGATCCCAGTTCTTGTAGGAAAAGGTATTGTTGAGGCCGAAGGTCCATTTCGGACTAGAATGGCCAATGATTTGGCGGTCGTTGTTGGCGTCGATTCTATAGTCGCCGTTCAGGTCAGCGATGCGGATGTCGCCCGGGCGGAAGGAATGCCCGTTGGCGTTGAACCGCTCGATCTCCGCCTGATCCTCGGCCGTATTTTGCCAAATACCCTCCTTGACGTAGTCGTAGTATACGGCCAGGCGCTGGCCGATAAACCAAAGGTTGGCCAAGTCGTCATTGGTACCATTGGCTAGCCTTTCGATCCGGTCTTTATTGGCTGAAAAGTTCAGCGTGGAGGACCATTCAAAATCCCGCGTGCGCAGGTTGACGGTATTCAGCGTCAGATCTACCCCTTTGTTGGAGGTGGCACCGATGTTATCCCAGGTGGATACATACCCAACAATGGAAGGGATGCTTCTGCGCAGCAGCAGGTCGGTCGTACGGGAGCTGTAGAGGTCCAGGGTACCACTCAGCCTGCGGTTGAAGAGCTCAAAATCCAGCCCCCAGTTCCACTGCGTGGTGTGCTCCCAGCCCAGGTTGAGGTTGGCCATGGCCACCGGGTTGGCCAGGGAAGCGTCCGAAGACACGTAGCCCGCTTCTACTTTGCTACCCCAGGTATAATATAGGGTTTCGATGGCTCCTTTGGTTTGGTAGGGCGAAATGGCGGCGTTGCCCGTGCTACCTACCCCCACCCGGGTTTTCAGTAAAGTAAGCCAGGTTACCGGCTTCAGGAAGTCTTCCTGGTCGATGTTCCAGGCGAAGGCTGCCGACGGAAATACATCCCATTTGTTGCCATCGGCCAGCTGCGAGGCACCGTCCCAGCGGAGGGAGGCCGTCAGGAGGTACTTGTTGTTAAAGCCGTAGTTGACCCGGGCCATGTACGAAGCCAGCTGCGACTCACTCAGGCCGGTACCGAAAGCATCGAGGCTGCTGACGGAGTTGAGCTGGTGCCAGCGTTGGCTGTTCCAGGGTAGGGCCGTGGCCATCATGGTGCTGGTTTCGGTGAGGTTAGAAGAAGCGCTCTGGAGCAGCGTGACCCCAAAATTATGTTTCTCCGCAATGGTACGGTCGTAGTAGAGCAGGTTATCCAGCGTCCAGGAAAAACGGGAGGTTTGGTTCAGCTGGGCGTAGTTGGTAGAGCCCGGCTCGCCCCCGCCCCGGTTCACGGAGTTCTGGTCCATCCAGCGGCCGTTGCGGAGGTGGTAGAAGTCAGGACCAAAATTGACGCGGTACTTCAGACCCTTCAGAATGTCGACTTCGGCAAAAAGTACCCCCAGCGTACGAAGTACCTTCCGCTCGTTGATGTTGTAGCGGTCTTCACCGATGGGATTCAGGATGTTGATGTCGCCGCCGGGCAGGTTGATGCGGTTACCGGCTGCGTCGAAAGGTACCGCGTAGGGCAACATCCCCTGCGCGGCAAAGTACAGGTTGCCGGGGCCGGTGGCGTTGCTGGTAGCGTAGCCGTAGTTCTGGACACTGTAGGTACCGTTGATACTCCCCCCAAACCTCAGCCACTTGACCGGGCTCAGCTCCACGCTAAACTTGGAATTGAAGCGCTCGAAGTCCTGTCCCAGCTGGGTACCATCCTGAAACAAGTACCCGATCGAGCCGTAGGCCTTCATTTTATCGGTGCCACCGCTCACGTTCACGGTGTGGTCCTGGGTTACCCCGGTTTTCAGGACCATCCCGGTCCAGTCGGTAGTGGGAACAAGGCTTCCGTCCCAGGTACCGTTTTGCCAGCCCTGGGCCACGTTGGCCCAGGCATTGGCATCGCCGCCAAAAATTCGTTGATCATCTTGTAGTGTGGGTACTGTCGGATAGCTGCCAGCGCGCCGGTAGGCATCCCGGCGAAATTCAATGTACTGTCCCGAATTCATCATTTGCGTTCGGTCTTGCATGTTTTCAATGGTGGCGGTGCCGATGTAATTCAACGACAATTTGCCACTTTTGCCCTGCTTGGTCGTCACCAGCACCACGCCGTTGGCGCCCCTGGAACCAAACACCGCCGTGGCGGAGGCGTCTTTCAGAATGTCGATCGATTCGATGTCGTTGGGGTTGATGGACTCGATTCCACCCGCCGCCAGCGGAATGCCGTCGACTACGTACAGGGGTGAGTTTCCGGCGCTCAACGAGCGGTTGCCGCGAATTCGGATGCTACCCATCTCGCCGGGCCTTTCGTTGGAGGTGATATCCACCCCGGCGGCCCGGCCCTGAATGGCCTGCAGTACGTTAGCCACCGGGCGTTTCCTGATTTCGTCAGCCCCAACACTCACCACCGAGCCGGTCAAGTCGCTCTTTTTTACCCGGTTGTATCCAATCACTACTACTTCTTCGAGGGATCGGCTGTCTACTGACAGCGTCAGGTCGAGCTCGGACTGGTTGCCTACCTCAACCTCCTGCGAGGCGTACCCGACAAACGAAAAAATCAACACCGTGGAGCCTTCGGGTACGTCAAGCGCGTACCGGCCGTCGGTATCCGTGGTGGTACCCCGGTTGGTACCTTTCACCACGATACTCACCCCCGGAAGCGGTTCTTTGTTCTCGTCCAGCACCCGACCGGCTACTTTCCGATCTACCGCTTCCGCTTCGGTTTCGGGCAGCGATAGGGTACCTGACCGGGCAGCTTCGGACTTCCTGAGTACAATTTGTTTATTCAGGATCACAAACGAAACCCCGGCCGGGTTCAGGATCCGGTTCAGGACTTCCTCCAGCCGCTCGTCGTTGGCGTACAGTACCACCGGTTGGCCTTTGGGTATGAGTTGGGAGTTATAGGTAATCTTCACTTTGGCCACTTTGCTGATGTGGTCCAGCGCACTACGCATTTCGGTATTCTCTTTCGGAATAAAAATGCGCTTGTTAAGCAATTCCTGGGCGGCACCGGCCCAGGAGACTCCTGAGAGCAGTAACGTCATGAAAATCTGTATGGTAGTAATTTTCATAATCCTTAGCCACAGATTAGCGTCATGTTGATTTTTTTGCATAGATTTAAACGTTTTTGTGATTAGAAAAGGCAAAAACAATTCCTCACGCTCCCCGGCAAGGGAGCATCTTGGATACCGCAAGTTGGGGGGATTCAAAGCCGGTCATGGTGCAAACATGCCCGGCTTTTTTAGCGTCCGTCAGGTGGGAGAAAATAGATCTGCGTGCATGGATTTTAGGAAAAAAGTAAGTGAAAAGGTTATTGGTTACAGCCTTTGGAAAGTACCTTGATGCGGCCTTCTTCTACTACAAAGCTGGTGCCGGGCCCTACGGCACTGCACACGATGCTCAGCTTTTCAAACAGGGGTTCATCGGTCAGGTTGGTGGTTAGCTCACAGCCGCTGAACAGCGACTCCTCCATGTCTATGTCTAAGCCGTAGGCTTTTCCGATTTGCCGAAACACCTCGGCCACGGGCGTATCCTCAAAAGCGTAGGCATAGTGGGTGGCCGGTACGTACTGGAGCATGTCCCGCTGATTGATTTCCCGGCGCTTGAAGTGTGCTTTTTCGCGGTTGAAGAACAGCTGCTCGTTGGATACCAGATGAATGGTAGTTTGGTTATCCGCGTTTCCAGGGGTGGCTTCATTCTTTTCCTTCGGTGCTGAAACGGCCACTTTGCCGGTTTTGACCACGACCGAGAAATCAGCATCGGTGGCGTAGGCCGTCACCGTAAAACTGGTACCGAGTACTTTCGTCACCATTTCGCCGGAGTACACCAGAAAAGGGCTGGCGGGGTCTTTCAAAACCTCAAAGAAAGCCTTTCCCGTCAGCTGGACTTCCCGGGTACCGGCCGGGCCGTAGTGGTAGCTTAGCTCGCTGTGGGGGTGCAGCAACACGGAGCTACCGTCCGGCAGCGCAACCGGCAGAATGGCGCTGGAGGTATTCTTTTGAAAAAAGGGAACGTTTTCGGCGGGTACATTCTCCTGGGTCGCTACCTCCGTTTCCGGGCTTGGCGCCTGATAAAACACCAGCCAGCCCAGCAGGCCGGATACCAGCACCACCGCGGCGGCAGCCTGCCACCAGAGGGGCCGCACGAACCTCCTTTTCACCTGGATCGCCCCCATCGTTTCCCGACGGATGGTGTCAAAGTACCCTTCCTCAAAGGGCTCCTCCGTAAGCTGGGTAGCTAACACAATATCCCGCGCCTTCATGGCCTCCCCGGCGTAATCGGGGTTCTGCAAAAGCCACTGGCTCCATGCCGAGTCCTGATTCCTGAAGCCCCCGTCCAGTACCCAGCGTCGGAAACTTTCGTCGGCCAGGTAATCCTGAACTTTGTAATCAAAATAAATTTTCATGGAAACGTTCTATTGCTTTTACAAGGAGTAGAAAGCTTCTCAAGAAATTATACTGGTTTGGTCTTACTTTTTTTTGAAAAAATTCAAAAAAGAAAAAAATCGAGGCAAACGAGCAGCAGAGTAGTGAATTTGTTGGGGAAAGATTCGCGGAGCGAAGCCAGGGCTTCGTGGATCAGGTTGGTGGCGGTCTGGTACTTGATGCCCATGACGGTGGCAATTTCGTCATTGCTCATGTTTTCAAAAAACCGCAGGTAGATGGCTTCCTTCTGGCGCTTGGGGAGCTGGTTGATGTAGCCGTTGATCAGCCGAACCCGCGCCGCTTCCGTTTCATTTTCGATCAGCCGTTCTTCAATGGAAAATTCTGCCCGAAAAGGTAATTCCTCCTCGTTTTCTGACGATACGAAGAGCCGCTCGCGCTTGAGAGCCGTGATGAGCTTTCTGCGCAGGCAGGTAAATAGGTAGGGACGGATCTCGGTCACCTGCCGCAGATTGGCCCGGTACTGCCACAGCTGAATGTACACTTCCTGAATGCAATCCTGGATCAGCAGGTCGTCTTTGACCAGTTTCCGGCCGTAGAGTGCCAGCGGCTTCCCGAATAATCGGATAAGCTCTTCCAGCGCCTTTTCGTGGCCGTTGGTAAAATGCCTCCATAACTGCTCTTCCTCTGTCATTGTGTGCGAATTCAAAAATGGGCCAACTTAGTCATTCAATTTCTTAAAAACAAGTCAGCACCCACGGTGTGTCTTTAGCGTCGAAGCGGCTCCCATCGGGTCGTTTAGGAGCAAAATTCTGTTTTTTAAGTCATTACACTGGTTTATCAAAAGGAGCAAGGCCGTTCAATCTACCCTCGCCTTGGCCAACTACCCCGCGGCAATGCCTGTTTTTTGGCCTTGGTTCTACCGGAAATAACTACCGCCGCCCTTCCCTGGTTTTTGCGCGGAGAGGCCCGCTGATGGGTAAAAGAGGGTCTTTCCGTTCTTTACCAATACCACCCAATAAAAGATGCGTTTTGGTGAATTATCTTGAGTTGGGTTATGTTTTAAGTCTATTAACTTTGTAGAGTAATTTTTGTAGAACCTAAAACCAAACTAACTATGTCACTTCGATTAGGAGACATTGCTCCGGATTTTGAGGCAAATACCACCCAGGGGCCCATTCAGTTTCACGAGTGGCTCGGCGACAGCTGGGGGCTACTTTTTTCGCACCCGGCCGATTTTACGCCCGTATGTACTACCGAGCTGGGCAAAACCGCCCTGCTGAAGGGTGAGTTCCAGAAGCGCAACGTGAAAGTACTGGCTGTGAGTGTCGACGACCTGGATTCGCACCACCGTTGGATTCCCGATATCAACGAAGTGACGGGCTCGGACGTAGATTTTCCGATCATTGCCGACGAAGGCCGCAAAGTAGCCGAGCTCTACGACATGATTCACCCCAACGCCAGCGAAAAAGCCACCGTACGCTCAGTGTTTGTGATTGGCCCCGATAAAAAAATCAAGCTCACGCTGACCTACCCCGCCTCCACGGGCCGGAACTTCAACGAGATCCTGCGGGTGATCGACTCGCTGCAACTCACCGCCAACCACTCCGTAGCTACCCCCGCCGACTGGCAGGATGGCGAGGACGTCATCGTGGTACCGGCCGTGAGCACCGAAGACGCCGAAAAGAAATTCCCCAAAGGCCTCAACATCGTGAAGCCGTACCTGCGCTACACGCCGCAGCCTAACAAATAAGCCAGGTACCTCGCGCCGTTTGGTTGAGAGGTACTTGCTGAAAAAGGGTAGTTCTATCGAAGAGCTACCCTTTTTTTGGGTAGCTACTACCTTCCTTCTCCTATACTTAAGGACTAGCCAAGAGGAGGAGGTCAAAAAAGTACCAACTACCTTACCCGAAACTAAATTGGCCCCAGGTACTTCCCGTAAAGGTACCTTCGCTATTTTTGTGCGCTATGGCGCGAAAAACAGCACGACCAATCAGTAAGAAGGAAGTACCCAAAAAGCCCCTGCCCCGCAAAGGCTGGGCGATCCTGGTGGCCGTAGTGGCTTTGATAGGAGCTGTGACCTGGTGGCTGGCCTACCGCAACGAAAACGACTGGACCTTCATCCGGCAGTTTGGGATCAAACTACCCCTGCGCTACGCCGTACACGGCATCGATGTGTCGCACCACAACGCGCGCATCGACTGGGACAAGCTCAAGAAAACGCAATCGGAGGGCGTGAAGATCGACTTTGTGTACATCAAAGCCACCGAAGGGGCCACCCACCTCGACCGCGAGTTTGCCCGCAACTGGCGCGAAGCCCGGCGCGTGGGCCTGAAGCGGGGCGCGTACCATTTTTACAATCCAAGGGTACTTTCGGGCCTGCAAGCCGAGCATTTCATCAAGCGCGTGCAGATGCAGCCCGGCGACCTGCCGCCCGTGCTCGACCTGGAAGTAGCCGCCGGGAAACCCGACGACATCATCATCCGGGGTGTCCGTAACTGGCTCACGCTCGTAGAGAACCACTACGGCGTCCGGCCGGTGATTTACGTCAACGAGCATTATTACAAAAAGTACATTGCGGGCCATTTCGACGACTACCCGCTCTGGCTGGCGGGCTACTCGCGCCGCCACCTCGATGACCTCGCCGACAACGCCCTGGTCCTTTTCTGGCAGCACAGTGAAAAAGGCTGGGTGGACGGCATCCGGGGCTTTGTCGATTTCAACGTATTTTTACAAGAACCGGAAGCCTGGCGCGTGACGGGCAAACCATAGCAGGTACCTAGAAGGTACTTTGAACCCCCGTAAAGTACCTGGTGCCCATCGACAAATTTGAAGCGTTTTTTTACAGTCGGGCGAAAGGCCGTACTTTTGTGGTACTATGGATCAGGACAGCAGCGCCTCGACGCGCCTCAATAAATTCATCAGCGAAACGGGCTTTTGCTCGCGCCGCGAAGCCGACAAGCTCATTGAGCAGGGCCGCGTGACGCTCAACGGCCGCCCCGCCGTGCTGGGCGACAAAGCCAGCCCGCTTGACGACGTGCGCGTAAACGGCAAGCCCCTCAAAGCCCGGCCCAGGGAATTTGTGTACCTGGCTTTTCACAAGCCCGTGGGCATTACCTGCACCACCGAGCGCCACGTCAAGGGCAACATCATCGACTACATCAACCATCCGGACCGGATTTTCCCCATCGGTAGGCTCGACAAACCCTCCGAGGGGCTCATCTTCCTGACCAGCGACGGCGACATCGTGAACAAGATCCTGCGGGCGGGTAACAACCACGAAAAGGAGTACGTCGTAACGGTAGACCGGCCCATCACGGCGGAGTTTGTGCGGAAAATGCAAGGCGGGGTACCCATCCTGGATACGATTACCCAAAAATGTTTCGTGCGGCAGGAAAGCCGGTACGTGTTTACGATCATCCTCACGCAGGGCCTCAACCGCCAGATTCGCCGCATGTGCGAGTACCTGGGCTACACCGTCACCCGCCTGAAGCGCGTCCGGATCATGAACGTGACCCTGGACAAACTACCCCTGGGCCAATGGCGCAACCTCACCACCGCCGAAATGCGGGAGATCAACCAACTGGTGGCGCAGTCGACCAAGACCGAAGAAGGTTCCTACCTGTCCCGCGCGGGCGAGGACGACCTGGAGTAGGGTAGGTACCTGGCCGGAGGTACCTACATCGTTGATTTGATAAAGTGAATTTAGGTAGTTATCTTAGTGAAAAAGTTCACTACTATGAATCCGGCCTTAGCGTATCGCTCCTTTTCTGAGCAGGAAATCATTACCCATAGTCGACAAGGTATGCTGCGATCCGAAGTAGATCGGGTAGCCGGGCTCGTGGGAATTACCGACAAGGAAATGGCGGCTGCTCTGGGTATTTCGGCATCCTACCTACACCGTTTAAAGAACGAGCAGCGGCTTAGCCAGGATGCCTCCGAGCGTCTGCTCTTGCTGGAAAATTTGCTCCGGCACGCCCTGGATACTTTTGAAGGAAATGCGGAGGTCGTACGTGGCTGGCTGCGTACTTCACTGCGCGAATTAGAATACCAAACGCCCTTGCAAACGCTTGATACCGTGACTGGCTACACGCTGGTAGATCGGGTGTTGGGCCGTATCGACCACGGTATTTTCGGTTAAAGCAGCATGGCGATCGTGTACCGGGTAGTACGTCAAAAGTACGCCGACCGACCTCTGGATACCACAGGTACTAGACTGTACGGTGGACGCTGGAATCCGCCGGGCGTTGGAATCCTTTACACGGCAGAGCATCCGGCCCTGGCCTTGGTGGAGATTTTGGTCCATCTTCCACAGGTACCTTATACCAGCCTACCTCGGTATCAGCTTTTTAGTGTAGAAATACACGACGACAGCCTCAAGGTACTACCGGCAGACCAGCTACCTTCTTACTGGAACGACAACAGCTATGCACGCAGTCAGACGATTCTTGCAGAGTGGCTACAACGGCCCGATGTGTTGGCCCTAGGGGTACCTTCCTCCGTAATGCCCGATGGCACCAACTACTTGCTTCATCCCGCGCATCCTGGGTACCTCTCTCTTCGGATCATCGACGAGAAACCACTGGTAATCGCCCCTCGTTTGTGGCCTTAGCTTCTATTTTCAAGAAACAGCTACAATTCCTCTCCCTTTGGCAACTTCCTTAGTAAGTACCTCTTGTTTGTTTTTATTCTTCCTAAATCAAAAAGGATTCGATCCCTGAGGTACCCTTTCGCTTTCCCAAGTACCTTTTTACGATGATCCTCTTAAAACTACCTCCAAAGGTACCTGGCGTAGCCTCAGGGCCGAAAAAACGCTATTTGAAAATTTTTTGAGAAAAAATAGGATTAAAATTGATTAACTTTCTCATTAGTATATAAACGCCCCAACTGTCTGCGCGGGAGGTACCTTTCTCAATACGTAAGCCTGGTTCTGTGATCACGAAAACACAAAATAGCAGCCTTTGGAATGCCTTTCGCGGCGGCGATCGGGATTCGTTCCAGCGTATATACCAGCTCTACGTCAAAGAGTTGCTAAGCTATGGGCACAAGATTACGAGCGACGTGCAGCTCATTGAAGACAGCATCCATGACCTGTTCATCGAGCTCTGGCAAAGCCGAACCAACCTCAGCGAAACCGACAGCATCAAGTTTTATTTATTTCGTTCATTGCGGAATAAAATCAGCCACCGTCACCGCCGTGACGTCCTTTACCGGGCCTCGGACGTAGCTCACTTCATCGAAAGCCTGGACGAGTTTTCGTTCGAAAAACAGCTCATCGAGCACGAAGGCCAGGAGCAGCTGCTCCGGCAACTCAAGAAAAGTTTTCAGCTCCTGAGCCCGCGCCAGCAGCAGGCCCTCGACCTGCGCTTTGCCCAGCATTTCAGCAACGAGGAAATCGCCCAGATCATGGGCATCAACTACCAGTCGGCCTGCAAGTTTATTTACTCTGGCCTGAAGGTACTTCGGGAGGCCGTGCGGATATTTTGCTGGGGACTTGCGTACTTAACCATCACGTGCTAAGGGATATGCATTACTACCAATACAATGCCGAAGACCTGGCCGCCGACGACTACTTCAAAGAGTGGGTGTGTGCACCTACGCCCGCCACGGAGCGGTTTTGGCAGGACTTCCTGACCGACTACCCCGAGCGCTACTACCAGGTAGAAGAGGCCCGGCGGCTGGTGGTAGGCCTGCAGGAAGTACCCCGCGTGGCGGTGTCGGACGAGCAGGTACATCAGCTCTGGGAGCGGATCGAGGGCTCGCTGGAGCGGGCGAAAGTACCCCGTTTGGGGCGGTGGCCGGGCCGGGCCTGGCTGGCCGCGGCGTCGCTCGTGCTGCTGCTGGGCCTGGGCTGGTGGTGGCAGGTACCTTCGGTCCCGCCGCTGGCCGCTGAAAGTACCCCCAGCTCCGCCGATTGGACCGAGGCGGTCAATAACGCGGGCCAACCCCTGGAAGTACAGCTCACGGACGGCAGCCGGGTACTTTTGGAAAAGAACAGCCGCCTCAGGTACCCCCGCGCGTTTGCGGGTACTTGCCGCACGGTGTACCTCACGGGCGAAGCGTTTTTTGACGTACAGAAAAATCCTCAGAAGCCTTTTTTGGTGTATGCCAACGGCCTCGTGACCAAGGTGCTGGGTACTTCCTTCCGGATTCAGGCCCGCAGCCAGGACCCCGACGTAACGGTGGTGGTGAAGTCGGGGCGGGTGTCGGTGTACGCCGATAAGCCCAGCCCCACCCAAGACCCCGAAGCCCACGGACTGGTACTTACGCCCAACCAAAAGGCCGTTTTTCAGCGGGAGCAGGCTACCATCAGTAAGTCGTTGGTCGAAAAGCCGTCGCTGCTAATTCCCAGCCGTCCGCTACGCCTTTTTGTATTTGAAGACGCCACGGCGGCGCAGGTGTTTGAAGCCCTGGAAAAAGCCTACGGGATTCGGGTCGTGTTTGACGAAGAAGTGATGAAAAACTGCCGCCTGACGCTCAACCTGTCTGACGAAGACCTGTATCAAAAACTGGAGGTAATTTGTAAGGTACTTGAGGCCAAGTACAAGCTCATCGACGGGCAGATCATCCTGTACAGCCACGGCTGCGATACGTAGAGAAAATCCTTTTTATCCACCGAATAAACTACCCCTGAGCGGAGGCGAAAAAAAGCATCAGCAGTGGTCGCAACACTACTGATGCCGGTTTTCCTCCGGTTTGCACCGCGTGAACGTGACCCGCTTGCTGGCAAGCGGGTCCGGAGGTTGCTTTTGCTTAATCACTCACAAAAACGCCTAAACCTAATGAAAAAACCAGTACGTTTCAAATCATTGTGCTATCACCTAATGAGAATCTCACTGATTCAGTGCCTTTTAGGGGTGATTTTTACGGGGGTGTCGCTGGCGTCTGATGCCAACGCCCAGGAGCTGCTCAACCAGCGGGTTTCGTTGAAATTGGAGAACCAGGAAATCCGCAAGGTACTGGGGGCCATTGAGCGGCAAACCAACGTGAAATTTGCGTACCGGCCCAAGGTACTTCCTACCGACCAGCGCATTACGCTGGTAGCTGCCAACGAGTCGCTGGCTGAGGTACTTGAGAAGGTAACCAAGCCACTCCGGTTGCGCTACGAGGTAGTAGGCCAGCAGATAATCCTGAGTGCCGAGCCCAGTTCGGCGACCCCGGCAGCCCCGCAGACGGGGAGTATAACCCGGGAGGTACTGGTACCTACCGACCAAACCGTGTCGGGCCGCGTAACGGACGAAACGGGCGCGGGCCTGCCCGGTGTGAGTGTGATCCTGAAAGGTACCCAGCGCGGCACTGCTACCAATGCCGAAGGAACTTTCCAGCTTACAGTACCCGACGGCCGGGCCGTGCTGGTGTTCAGCTTTGTGGGCTACACGAGCCAGGAGGTAGCCGTAAACAACCGCAGTACCCTGACGATCTCGATGGTGCCCGAAAACAAGGCGCTGGAGGAAGTCGTGGTAACGGCCCTGGGCATCAAGAAAGAAGCCAAAAGCCTGGGCTACGCCACGGCCACGGTGGCTCCCGAGGAAATGACGGTCAACCGCACCGCCAACTTCATGAATGCGCTGCAAGGTAAAATGGCGGGCGTGAACATCACGTCGCTGGGGTCGGGTCCGGCGGGTACCAGCAAGATTCGGATCCGGGGGCAGTCGTCGTTTGGGGGTAATAATTCGCCGCTGATCGTGGTGAACGGGGTACCGATTGACAACACCAACTTCGGGGCCAAGGGCGACGTCTCCGAGCGCGGCAGCAACCGTACTTCCGACGGCGGCGACGGCCTCAGCAGCATCAATCCCGACAACATCGAGTCCATGACGGTACTCAAAGGCGCGGCGGCTTCGGCCCTGTACGGCTCGCGGGCCAAGGACGGCGTGATCATGATCACCACCAAAACGCGCGGCACGGGCACGGGCATTCAGATTGAGTACAACTCCAATTTTACCTCTGACACCCCCCTGGACTACACCGACTACCAGTACGAATACGGACAGGGCGAAAACGGCCAGCGGCCCACCACGCCCAACCCGACCTCCGGCCAGTGGAGTTTCGGGGAGAAATTTCAGCCCGGTATGACGCAGATTCTCTTCGACGGCGTAGAGGTACCTTACGTGCCCCAACGCAACCAAATAGGCCAGTACTACCAGCGGGGTCACACCTGGACCAACACCGTCACGCTGTCGTCGGGCGGGGAGTTTGGCGGATTCAACCTTTCGCTCTCCAACCTCGACAACCGCACCATTCTGCCCGGCTCGAGCTATAACCGCAAGACCGTGAACCTGGGCTTTACCCAAACCATGGCCAAGAAACTCACGGTGTCGGGAAACGTCAACTATTCCAATGAGTTTCGTAAAAATCCGCCCAACATCGCCGAGCAGGATTACAGCCCGGTGGTACTTTTCAGCATGGCCAACTCCATGCCGATGGATTTGCTGAAGCAATACGCCACTGACGCCAACGGCAACGAGTACGTGTGGTCGCGGTTTACGAATCGTACCAATCCCTACTTTGCCCTCACCCGCTTTGACAACATTGACACGGATCGCGTTTTTGGCAACCTCACCGCCCGCTACAACTTCACCGACTGGCTCTTTTTCCAGGGACGCATCGGGCAGGATTTTTACTACCGCGAGCAGGACTACAACCTGCCTACGGGGAGTCAGCGCCAGCCACCCGCGCCTCCCGGCTTTGTCAACGGCCAGTACGTACAGGATTCCCGCAGCTTCCGGGAGTTGAACACCGATTTCTTGCTGAACGCCAACCGTACTTTCGGAAATTTTGGAATGAACGTCAACGTGGGCGGGAACCAGATGTACCGGAAACTCAGCCGCCACAACGTTTTTGTCCAGGATTTCTTTACCCGAGGCCTGTACACCATTGGCAACAGCCGGCAGCGCGACCCCATCTACGAAATTACCGAGCGGCAGGTCAACTCCCTTTACGGCTCGGCGGAGGTGTCCTATAAAGAATTTTTGTTTCTGAGTGGTACCATTCGTAACGACTGGTTCTCAACGCTCTCGCCCGAAAACCGGAGTATCATGTACCCTTCCGTGACGGGTAGTTTCGTTTTTTCGCAGGCCTTTTCGGCTTCCCTGCCCAACTGGATCACCTTCGGGAAAATCCGGGCGGCCTACGCCGAGGTAGGTAGCGACACCGACGTATCACCCTACGCCAACAACCTGTTCTACGGCATCAACGCCCAGCAGTTCCCCAATCCCAGCGGGGCAGCGCAGCCCTTGGCCAGCATCAGCGGCTCCTCCGTACCCAACCCCAACCTGCGCCCCATGCGGGTGTCGGAGAAGGAGGTAGGTCTGGAACTGAAGCTGTTCAACAACCGGCTGGGGCTGGACATGACCTACTACGACAAACTCTCTTCCGACCAGATCCTGCAAGCCCAAACCTCCGATGCGTCGGGGTACCTGAGCCAACTGATCAACGTGGGCAAGAGCCGCAATAAAGGGTTGGAAATGCTCCTGACGGTTTCGCCCGTGCGGGGGGATTTCAGCTGGGACGCCAGCTTCAACGCGGCCTACAACATCACCCGGGTACTTGACCTGGGCGACGACGTCAGCGACAACATGATCACCGTGGGCGTGGGTGATTTTACCGGCGAGCTCCGGCAGGTGGTGGACCAGCCCATGGGCCAGCTGTTTGGTTTTGGGTACCTGCGCGACGCCCAGGGGAGGCAGATTTTCGATGCGGGTAACGGACGGCCCTTGCGTACACCCACCCAGATCGCTTTTGGCAGCGCCATTCCGCTGTGGGTAGGAGGAATCACCAACGGCTTCAACTACAAAGGGTTGGCCATATCGTTCCTGATCGACTTCAAGCTGGGCCACAAGATGATTTCGGGTACCAACCACAACGCCTGGCGGCACGGCCTGCACAAAGCGACCCTGGTGGGCCGGGAAGAAGGATTTGTGATAGGGAATGGCGTGAACCAAAACGGCGAAGTAAACAGCACCAAGTCGGGCGTACAAGCCTACTACGAGACGGTACGTTCCCAGAACATCGCCGAGGAGTTTGTGTACAACGCCGGGCTGTGGCAACTACGCCAGGTGACGCTGGGTTATGACTTTACGCGCCATCTGTCCGGCGCAACGCGTTTTATCAAAGGCGTCCGGCTCAATGCGGTGGCTAATAATGTGTTCGTCCTGAAAAAATGGGTACCTAACATCCATCCCGATCAGTTCGGGTTTCCTTCGGACAACCTGATGGGGCTGGAGGCCACCGGGCTACCCGTGACGCGCAGCGTGGGTTTCAATTTGAATGTTAAGTTTTAGGCCATAAAATCCAAAACGATGAAAACGTATACCAAAAAATATACCCTCGGCTGGGTAGTGGCCCTGATCCTGCTATCGGGCTGCGACCGTGGTTTCGACGAACTGAATATCAACCCGATCGCGCTGGTTACGGTCGAGCCTTCCTTTCAACTCAATACGGCCATCGTGGCCAGCGCGCCAGTGTACGGCAACCTCAGCTACGAGACCACCATCGTGAAGCAAATGATCACGCCCTTCAGCGGGCAGGGGTCGGCGGCGAATTTCAACCAGGACAACCGGGGCGTGGCCGCGGGCAACTGGACCCGCTACTACCGAACCATCATCAAAGAGCTGACCGACGTGGTTTATCGGACCAAGGATGACCCCACGCGCACCAATCTGTACCACATGACCCGGATCTGGAAAGCGTATTCGTTCATGATCCTGACCGATACCTACGGCGATGTACCTTACAACGAAGCCGGGAAAAGCTACCTCGAACGCATCGTGACGCCCGTCTACGACACGCAGGAGGCCATTTATAACGACATCCTCAACGAACTCGAAACGGCCACCGCCGCGCTGGATGCAAGCAAGACCATCGTGGCCAGCGATGTACTGTACGGAGGGGATATTGCCAAGTGGAAGCGCCTGGGGAACTCGCTCTTGCTGCGAGCCGCCATGCGTCTTTCCAAAGTAAACCCCACCAAGGCGGCCCAGACGGTGGCGAAGGCCGTAGCGGGGGGCTTGATGCAGTCCAACGACGACAACGCGATTATCCGGCACACGGCCAGCTTCACCAACGACGTAGGCAGCCAGCTCAACGGAGGGCAGTCGGCTTTCTTTTACCTGGCCAAAGACTTTGTCGACTTTCTGAAAAGTACCAGCGATCCCCGCCTGACGGCCATTGCAGTACGGTACGTGGGCGCTACCAGCGGAGCGCAGCAGGCCGAAGCCCGCGCCAACCGCACCGCCGACAGCCAGATCGGCATGCCGCTGGGCTTTGACAATACTACGATTGGTTCGGCCGTGACGGCTTCCGGGCTGGCCAGTCTGTGGGACTACAGCCAGCTGGACCGCACCCGGATGGCGCACCCGCAGGCCCCGAGCTTCCTGGTGACCTACGCCCAAACCCAGCTTCTGCTGGCCGAGGCGGCCCATCGGGGCTGGACTACCGGCAACGCCGCCACGCTCTACGCCAACGGCATCCGCGCCCACATGCAGCAGTTTGTGCGCTACGGTACCAGCACGGCCATTGCCGAGAGCGCAATCACCAACTACCTCCAGGCCCACCCGCTGGAAGCAGGCAAGGAGCTGGAGCAAATCAACACCCAGTACTGGGTGGCGTCTTTCCTGATTGGCCCCGAAGCCTGGGCCAACTTCCGCCGCAGTGGGTACCCGGTACTTAGCCCCAACCCCTATCCGGGAAGTGATTTAAGGTCAGAGCCTTTCATTCGTCGTCTTACGTATACCGATGCCGAACTGAACGTCAATTCGGCCAATGTACAGAGCGCCATCAGCCGCCAGGGGCCCGACCTGCTGGATACGCGCGTGTGGTGGGATAAAAAATAAAACATGAAAAATCTGAAAAAACGGCTTAAAAACGGCGAAGCCGTCACCGGTTGCTGGTTGAATCTGGGTAGTTCGCTGACGGCCGAGATCGTGGGCCAAGCCGGATTCGACTGGGTACTTATTGACCTCGAGCACGGGGCCGGGTCCGAGAAAGACGTTTTAGCCCAGCTTCAGGCTTTGTCCAACAGCCCCACCGCCGCCATCGTACGGGTGGAAAGCGCCGACCGGCAGCGTATCCACCGCGTATTGGACATGGGCGCCGAGGGCGTGATGTGCCCCCGGATCTACAGCGCCGAAGAAGCCCGGGCCGTGGCTAGCAGCCTCAGGTACCCGCCCGAAGGTACCCGGGGGGTGGCCAAGATGGTGCGGGCCACGGATTTTGGAAAAAATTTTGACGCCTACTACCAGGAAGCCAAGGATAACATCCTGGGCGTCGTGCAGATCGAAACGGTGAAGGCACTGGATCAGCTGGACGAAATCGCGGCGCTCGACGGGGTCGATGTACTTTTCATCGGCCCCGCCGATCTCACCATGGCGCTGGGGATTTTCGGGCAGCTGGACCACCCTCGCTTTGTGGAAGCCGTGAAAGCCACGGTGGCCGCGGCCGAAAAGGCCGGTAAAGCCACGGGGATTTTGCTGTTCAATACCGACGACTTCACAACTTACTACGACCTGGGTATTCGGATGATTGCCTGCGGGGCGGACGCCACCTTCGTGGCCGACGGGGCCCGGCGCGTAGCGGGTATTTTAAATCAATCCAAAGCCACCTTCAATCCAAAAGACGTATGAGTACACCCGCTTTCTGGGGCGATCCCCTTTTGCTACTGGTTGTTGGGGTACTTATTGTGGTGGGTGGTATCATTGCGTTGCGGCTGAATCCATTCCTGGCCTTGCTGCTGGGGGCTTTCGTGGTAGCGGCCCTCACGCCCGCGGCGGCCATCGAGCAGTACGCGCTAGGCAAAGGAATGGCGCTGGATGCCGCCCGGCAAATGGCTACCCGCAGCATCGGCGAGCGCATTGCGCTGGAGTTTGGCAATACCTGCCGCCAGATCGGTATCCTCATCGCCATGGCTTCGATCATCGGTAAATGCATGCTCGAAAGCGGGGCCGCCGAGCGGATCGTGCGGTCCATGCTGCGGCTGACGGGCGAGTCCAAAGCGCCGCTGAGTTTTCTGGGAGGTAGTTTTTTTCTGGGCATTCCCGTGTTCTTTGACACCGTTTTCTATCTCATGATTCCCCTGGCCAAGGCCATGGCGATGCGCATTGGCAAAAACTACCTGCTGCTGGTCCTGGCCGTTACGGCGGGCGCGGCCATGGCCAACTCCCTGGTACCTCCCACGCCGGGGCCGTTGTTTCTGGTCAGTGAAATGCACATCCCCATCGGTATGATGATGATCGGGGGCTTTCTGGTGGGGCTGGTGACCATTGCGGCGGGGTACCTGTTTGCGCTCTGGGCCAACCGCAAATGGCCCATTCCGCTGCGCGATTCGCTGGACGCTCCCCTACAAGACATCGCGTCGCTCTCGACCCAGGGCGACGCCCACCTGCCGCCGCTGTGGTTTTCGCTGCTTCCCATTCTCATTCCGTTGGTGTTCATCAGCGCCCAGGCCAGCCTGGATTCGTTTACTACCGAAGCTACGGCAGGTACCTCGGCGTTGGTCCAGACCGTAACGGACGCTCTGCGGTTCTTGGGAGAAAAAAATACCGCGCTGGTGATGGGTGGTCTGGCGGCGCTGCTACTGCTGGTGGTGCAAAAGAAGGGCGACAAGGAACTGATGCGGGCCTCGGTGCAGGCGGCCCTGATGAGCGCCGGGGTCATTATCCTGATCACGGCCGCTGGCGGAGCCTTCGGCGGCATGCTCCAGCAAACCGGCATCAGCGCCCGGATCGGCGGCCTGACCAAAGACTACCAGATGGCGCTCATTCCGCTGGCCTTCTTCATTACGGCGGTAGTACGCACGACGCAAGGGTCGGCCACAGTAGCCATGATCACGGCCTCGGGTATTCTGGCCGGCATGGCCAACACCATGCAGCTGGAGTACCACCAGCTGTACCTGGGGCTGTCCATTGCCTGCGGTTCCAAGCTCATTCCCTGGATGAACGACAGCGGCTTCTGGATCGTGTGCAAGATGAGCAACCTGACCGAAAAGGAAGCGCTTAAAACTTTTTCGCCCATGCTTACCGTCATGGGATTCGTGGGCCTTTTCGTCATCCTTATAGCGGCCAAGATTTGGCCACTCGTATAAAATACAAGTACCTATCAAACGATTTGTAATGGAAAAAGTAGGATTTATTGGCTTAGGAATCATGGGCAAAGCGATGGCCCTTCATCTGCTAAAAGCGGGGTATTCGCTCTCGGTATTGGAAAAAAACAAAGCGGCCCAGGAGCTGGTCGAAGCGGGAGCGCAGGCTTTTGCTACCAATAAAGAGATCGCTGAGCAGAGCGACGTCCTGATCACGATGCTGCCGGACTCGCCCGAGGTAGAAGAGGTAGTGCTAGGGGAGGAGGGTGCCATGGCGGGCCTGCGGGCCGGATCGCTTTTCATCGACATGTCGACGGTAGCCCCGGCGACGGCCCGAAAGCTGGACGAGCTCCTGCGGGAAAAGGGCATTGAGGCGCTGGACGCGCCGGTGTCGGGTGGCCAGGTAGGGGCCGAAGCGGCCACGCTGTCCATCATGGTGGGGGGAAGCGAGTCGGCGTTTGAGCGGGCGCGGCCGCTGTTGGAGGTCATGGGAAAAAACATCGTCCACATCGGTCCGGCGGGAGCCGGGCAAACCACCAAAGCCTGCAACCAGATGATCGTGGGCATGACGATCCAGGCGGTGGCGGAGGCTTTTGCGCTGGCGCGGAAGTCGGGCGTGGACCTGGCCAAAATGCGGGAAGCGCTGCTGGGTGGTTTTGCCCAAAGCCGGATCCTGGACCTGCACGGCCAGCGCATCATCGACCAGAACTTTAAGCCGGG
This sequence comes from Rhabdobacter roseus, assembly GCF_014202275.1. Lineage (GTDB taxonomy): Bacteria > Bacteroidota > Bacteroidia > Cytophagales > Spirosomataceae > Rhabdobacter > Rhabdobacter roseus. The sequence continues at coordinate 25,252 of NZ_JACHGF010000015.1, forward strand.
CTTCAAGGTGAAGCTTCACCGAAAGGATATGAACATTGCCTTACAAACGGGCCGGGAGCTGTCGGTACCGCTGTACGGATCGGCTCAGGTAGCGGCCCAGATGGACGCGCTCCTGGCGCAGGGCAAGGGCGAGCTGGACCACAGCGCGCTGGCCTTGCTGATGCAGCAATTGAGTAATTGATCACCTAAACCATTTTTCTACGATGAAACGGGAAAAATTTATTAAAGTCATCGTGGCGGGCTCGGTAGGAGCCGCCGCTCTGGGGCCTACGTTTAGCCGGGCCGAACCCCAAGCCCCCCGCAAAGTACTGATGAAGGTGGGTTGCCAGTCGGGCGGTACTTCGGTCGAAAACTTGGAGTTCAAGGCCCGGCACGGCGTTTATAACCTGGACGGCGGCGCCCCCCGTATCATCCCCGGCAAGGGCTGGGACCTGGAAGATTCCCTGCGGAAGCGTGAAGCCTGCGAAAAGTACGGCATCAGCCTCGACGCCTACCACTGGCCGCTCACCTCGGCGGGGATCGACAAGGTGGAGTACCCCAACATTATGCTCGGCAAAAGTCCGGAGCGCGACCGCGAGATCGAAATCCTGCAACAGATGATTCAGGTGGCGGCCAAAACGGGCGTTCACCTGCTCAACTACAACACCACCATCCTGCCGGTACTACGCACGGGCCGCACCATCGACCCTAAGCGCGGCAACGCGTCGTACAGTACCTGGAACTACGAGGAGGCCCTCAAACAAAACGCGCCCAAGACCGTGGCCGGAGACGTTTCCATCGAGCAGATGTTTGAGCGCATTACCTACCTGCTCGACCGGGTACTTCCCGTGGCCAAGGAGTATAAGGTGAAACTGGCCAACCACATCGCCGATCCACCGGCGCCGGTAGGGTACCGGGGCATTACCCGCTGGAACAGCCCCGATGTATTTGCGGGCATCAAGCGGTTTGCTCAGCTGTACGACAACGAGTACCACGGCTTTAATTTTTGCATTGGGTCCATTGCCGAAGGACTGAAAGATCCCAAGACAGAGATCTTCCCCATCATTAAGTGGGTAGGGGAGCGGAAGCAGATTTTTAACATTCACCTGCGCAACATCAAAGGCGGCTGGAACAACTTCCAGGAGGTCTACCCCGACAACGGCGACATGAACTTCCTGCAGGTGATGCGGGCCCTGCGCGACGTGGGTTTTTCGGGCATGGTTATGCCCGACCACGTACCTACCCACGCCGATACCAGTAGTAGCGGGCAGGCTTTTTCTTTTAGCTACGGCTACATCAAAGGGCTCCTCCAGGCCGTATCCGACGAGGTAGCCTGATCAGTACCCCTTGGGGTGCTGTCCGAATTAGTTTCAATGCGAATTATTTTTCAGTTATGAATCCGAAGATCAATGCCGGCTATCGGGCCGGACCCAAAATCCGGGACATTATCATTACGCCCATTGCTATTATAGACCCGCCGCTGTTGAACGCGGCGGGTTTGCACGCGCCCTACGCCCTCCGTACCGTGCTGGAGGTCGTTACGGACGATAATATTTCGGGAATCAGTGAAATTCCGGGCAATAGTGCCATTGATGCGGCCCTGGCCGCGGCCAGCCAGTTGATCATTGGCAAAGATCCCTTTCATCTCAACGAGATCCGGCAGGTACTTACGGCCTATTTCGGGATCGAAACCGCCGCCCAGCGCGGCCATACGCCCTGGGACCAGCGGAAGCTCGTCCACGTGTTCAGTGCCATCGAGGTGGCGTGCCTGGATATTATTGGCAAAATGACGGGTCGTCCGGTGGTCGATTTCCTGGGCGGAAAAATGCGGGATCGGGTACCTTTTGCTGCCTATCTTTTCTACAAGTACGAAGGCGCGGGCGGCCAACTAGGCTTTGGTACCGACTCCGCAGCGCAGGGCTGGGACGCCGCCCGGCAGGCGCAGGCCCTCACGCCCGACGAAATCGTGGCGCAGGCGCGGGCCATGTGCCAGGAGTTTGGTTTTCAGTCGATCAAGCTCAAAGGGGGCGTGTTAGAGCCCCAGGCCGAGGTAGATGCCATGTTTGCGCTGCGCGAAGCCTTTGGCCCGGAGGTACCTTTGCGCCTGGACCCTAATGCCGTCTGGCAGCTGGACACGGCCATCAAGTACGGCAAGCAGCTGGAGCCCATTCTGGAGTACCTGGAAGACCCCGTGCGCGGGCAGCACGACATGGCCGCCGCGCGCAAGGCGCTCAAAGTACCCCTGGCTACCAACATGTGTACGACCTGCTTCGAGGATATTCTGAGTAGTATTACGCTGGGTTCGGAGGATATTATCCTGAGCGACCACCACTTTTGGGGCGGATTGCGGGCGTCGATCACCCTGGCGGGTATCTGCGAAACCGCCGGGCGGCATTTGTCCATGCACTCCAACAGCCACCTGGGCATTTCGCTGGCCGCCATGGTCCACCTGGGCGCGGCCTTACCCTCGCTGCCCTACGCCCTGGACACGCACTACCCCTGGCAGTCTGACGAGGTAGTACAGGGCGGTCGGTTTGTGTTTGAAGAAGGAGCCGTGCGGGTACCTGAAGGTCCCGGACTAGGCGTGGAGCTGGACCGGGTGGCGCTGGCGCGGTTGCACCAAAACTACCTCCAGTGCGGCTTGACCTGCCGGGATGATTTGGTAGAAATGCGGAAGAAGCAGCCCGACTGGGAGTTTCAGCTGGTACGCTGGTAGTTTTAAAAAGTACCCCTTAAGTACCCTTCGAGGTACCTTGGAGGGGTACCTGAAGCGTTTGGCAGAAAGTACCCTAAGTACCTTCTGTCAAACGCTTGTTTATTTTGTCGGCGGCTTGCTTAAGGGCCTGCACCAGTTGTTTTTTCCTAGGGGCCGGGCAGCGGATCTCGGGCAGGAAAATACCCAGCGCCGCAATCACTTTTTCGTTTTTCCGGATCGGTACCGCAAAGCCCACGATGTGCTTCACGGAGTAGGTGATCACGAGCTCATCCTGCACAATTTTCTGGAGTTCCTTCTCCAGTCCTTCCGGGCTGGTGGCTTCCTTCCACACCTCGGGGGTAGGTAGGCCGTTGCTCATCAAAAAACTGTCCCTTTCTTTCTTGGAAAGATACGCCAGCAACAGGCGCCCCGTGGCGGTTTCGTACACGTTCCGTTCGGTGCGGCTGCGTACCTGCAGGTCCTGGTCGCTGTTGACCAAGTGCAAAATGTAGCGCTTCTGGTTGCGCAGGGTACCTAGCAGCGACGTTTCGTTGAGCAAGGTAGTCAAATCCTCCATCACATCCTTGGCCGCCATGATCAGGTTTTGGTTGTACGAGAGGTTGTTGGTGAGGTTGAAAGCCATCGGCCCCAGGCGGTAGCCTTTTTTGCGGCCCAGATGCTCCACAAAATTCTTGCTCACCAGCGTTTTCAAGATGTTGGCGCAGGTAGCCTGATTCAGCTCCAGGCTCTCCGAAATTTCGGTCAGGGTAAAGGCTCTTTCCTGGTCCTGAGCCAAGTACTCCAGAATATCGATCGCCTTTATAATAACAAGTACCATGCAGTAGGTGTCAGATCTTTAAAAAATGGCAGGATTTGTCTCTGCTGAATTGATTTTCTTAGCCCAAACTTTTTGCTTCCATTGCGTCCGGAACTACCCTTCAAATATACGCTTTTTACCATTCACTTCGAGAAATACTCTCAGCATGTTAAATTATCGACCCATCCAGCCGCCATCTACCGTGATAATGCTTCCGTGTACGTAGCTAGAGGCCTCCGACGCCAGAAAGACCGTGATTCCTTTAAAATCCTCCGGGGTACCCCAGCGGTTAGCGGGTATGCGTGAGAGGATAGAGGTACTTCGCACGGGGTCGTTGCGCAGGGCCTCGGTGTTGTCGGTACTGATGTAGCCTGGCGCAATGGCGTTGACATTCACGCCCTGGCTGGCCCATTCGTTGGCCAGGGCTTTTACCAAACTACCTATGGCCCCCTTGCTGGCCGCGTAGCCCGGCACCGTGACTCCGCCCTGAAAAGTGAGTAATGAAGCCGTAAAGATGATTTTTCCGGCACCCCGGGCTACCATTTCCTTGCCGATTTCCCGGCTCAGCACAAACTGCGCGTTCAGGTTGGTTTCGATCACCGTGTCCCAATACTCATCGGGGTGCTCCTCGGCCGGTTTGCGCAGGATCGTCCCGGCGTTGTTCACCAGGATGTCGATGACGGGCTGGTCGCGCTTCACCTGCTCGATGAAGGCGTATAGCGAGCTCCGATTACTGAAGTCACACTGGTAGGCGCTGAAGGTACGTCCTAAGGCTTTGATCTCCCGGGCTACCTGGCTGTCTTCCAGCTCCAGCGAAGCCGAAACGCCCACAATGTCCGCGCCAGCCTCAGCCAGTGCCAGCGCCATCGCTTTGCCAATTCCCCGTTTGCAGCCGGTCACCAGGGCGGTTTTTCCGGTAAGATTAAATGCGTGTAAAATACTCATAGTTTAGCAATGATAAATTAGACTTAAATTAATACGAGCAATAGTAAAATAAAAAGCAATAATTTCCAAATTAGCCATCGAAAATAGAAAATAGTATTATTTGAAGATGAAGATTCTTCAATAGCTACTTCCTAAAATATTTATTAGCAATAAAGTAATACTGTACAATAGACAATTATAATTTTTTATGAAAAATATTGTATAAAAATTTGGTATCAAAGTGCTTATACTATATTATTGTAATGTGAAATTATAATTCAATAATAATAAATTTAACCCTTAATAAACATGAACTATACATTTATTAAGAAAGCCCGATTCGCGTGGTTTGCCGTGCTGCTGGGCGTCGGATGGCTAATGGGGGGTGAAGCTAGGGCGCAGCAGACCGTGACCGGCAAGGTGGTGGACGACACCGGACAAGCGCTACCGGGAGTAAACGTAGTGGAGAAAGGTACTACCACGGGTACCACCACCAACGCCGAGGGTGATTTTACGATCCAAGTTGGTTCGGCCAACGCCGTACTGACGTTTTCCTTTGTAGGTTACACGCCCAAGGAAGAGCCGGTAGGCAATCGGCAGCGTATTGACATCACCCTGGCTCCGGACAATCGGCAGCTTTCCGAAGTGGTGGTGGTGGGTTACGGTACCCAGCAGAAGCGCGATGTGACGGGGGCGGTGGCTTCGGTCAGTTCCCGGGATATTGAGCGTATCCCTGTTTCGGGCCTGGATAGAGCCTTACAAGGCCAGGTACCTGGCTTACAGATTTCGTCTACTTCGGGTGCTCCCGGCGGAAACACGAACATCCTTATACGCGGGATCGGATCGGTGTCGGGAGGCGTTGAACCCCTGTTTATTGTGGATGGCTTTCCGATCAACAATTCGGGCGTAGGAAACCCGTTGAACACCATTAACCCGGGCGACATTGAATCCATCGAAGTACTTAAAGATGCTTCCGCCACGGCCATTTACGGATCGCGGGGCTCCAACGGAGTGATCATGATTACGACCAAGCGCGGAAAATCCGGGCAGTCAAGAATTACGCTGGACGCCTACGCGGGCATCCAGCAAGTTTCGAAGCGACTTGACCTCATGAATGCCCGGCAGTTTGCCGAGTATGTCATCGACGGCCGGAACAACGGATGGTTGGATAACGGTGGGCCAAACGCCAGCATCAATGACCCCAATAGTGTACGGGGGGCGTCGTTTCGAATTCCACCCGCCTGGCAGGATCTGGACAATCTGCCTCCTTACGACACCGACTGGCAAGATGTAATCTTTCGGACGGCCCCCATCCAAAACTACCAACTTACGGCTACGGGCGGGAATGAGAAACTACGCTACGCACTATCGGGGGGGTACTTCAACCAGCAGGGAATTCTTATTAGCTCGGGATTTGAACGGTACTCGGCCCGGCTCAACCTGGACGGGCAACTTACCAAGAAGCTCAAAGTAAGTATGAACCTGGCTCCGACCTACACGGCTACGGACAACGTACCTTCCAGCGGGCACTACGGCAATCCGGACATGAACATCATCAACGCTTCCTGGACCATGCCTCCCATGATCCCGTTGTACAACCCCGATGGCTCCTACGGAAATACGTTTGATTTGGGAGGGGATCACGTGACGGTTCAAAATCCCTTGAAAATTGCCAACGAAAGGCAGGATTTTGATTCCCAATTCCGAATGATCGGAAATGCCTTTGGCGAGTACGAACTACTGACGGGGCTGAAATTAAAAGTGAGCGTCGGGGCAGATTTCAACTACTTTAAATCGAACATTTTCAACCCTTCAACCCTTTCAGCTACCTTGCCCACTGCGCCGGCTTTTGCCAGTGCGCGTATTACCGAGGATATTAATTGGCTGAATGAGAATACCCTAAGTTACCAAAAAACAATGGGTGACCATTTTCTGGATGCCGTGGCCGGTTTTACCGTGCAAAAATCATCTACCGTGGCTCATCAGACGAACGCCACCAACTTTCCGGATGACCTGGTAGAGAACATCAACGGTGGGCAGATCACGGGAGGTAGCTACGCGATCGGGGAGTGGAGCCTGTTGTCGTACCTGGCTCGGGTCAATTATTCTTTCAAAGACAAGTACCTCGTTACCGGTACCATTCGAACTGACGGCTCCTCGCGTTTTGGTTCGGCGAATCGCTGGGGTGTTTTTCCGTCGTTCTCGTTGGGTTGGCGCTTGTCAGAAGAGGATTTTGTCAAAAATCTGCGCCTGTTTGATGACTTAAAAATTCGGGCCAGCTACGGCTTGTCGGGCAACAATGCCATCGGCAACTACCGCTCGGTAGGCTTACTATCTGCAACCAACTACGTACTGGGCAACCAGCAGGTACCTGGTCTCTCCCAAAGTACCTTTACCAACGACAACCTGGGCTGGGAAACCAGCAAACAGTACGACATTGGTTTGGACTTTGCGCTCTTTAATAACCGCTTACAGTTCACCGGGGATTACTACAACCGTCGAAATACGGATATGCTCTTGAATGTTGCCATTCCGGCCGTCACTGGATATACGAGCGCCTGGGTAAACCTGGGGGAGCTGGAAAACAGAGGAGTGGAACTAGCCCTGACCGGGAATGTGATTGCTGCCCGGGATTTTCGCTGGACGAGTAGCTTCAACATTACCTTCAATAAAAATAAAGTACTTAGCCTGGGTGAAAGCGATGAGATTTTTTCCAATGCTGGTGGTAGAGGTAACGTAAGTATTTCGCGCGTAGGCCATCCCATTGGTAGTTTTTACGGCCACGTGTACGAAGGGATATTTATGAGCCAGGCGGAGATTGACGCCCACGCCACTCAAAATGGCGCTAAGCTAGGGGATATTAAATACCGGGACGTCGATGGAAATGGGATTATCAATGACATAGACCGCGACTTAATTGGTAACCCCCAGCCTAAATTCTTTTACGGTTTTAACAATACATTTAGCTACAAGAATTGGTCGCTGGACGTACTTTTGAACGGTACTCAGGGTAACGACGTATTTTGGGCCGGGGCGGTGTTTGCGTATGGCTTCCATGGCGTGCAAAATAGCCTGGCAAGTATTCATGAGAACCGCTACCGTTCGCCGGAGCAACCAGGAAACGGCCAGATGCCCCGGGCCATCCGTGGTGGACTTAACAACAACCTGCGGTATAGTTCCTTCTTCAATTTCGACGGTTCGTTCTTAAGAGTACGGAACGTTACGCTCAACTACACCCTACCACAATCGGTGGCCGAAAAGCTAGGGCTAACCGCCGGGCGTATCTACGGAACGGGCAGTAACCTCTTCACTTTTACAAAGTACCCCGGCTACGATCCCGAACTGAGTAATTCGGGCGATAATGTCCTGGGCGCCGGAGTCGACTACGCGGGCTATCCCGTGGCGCGTACCATCACTATAGGTGTAAGTCTTACTTTCTGAAATTGCTACGATCATGAAAATCAAAACCATATTTTGTACGATACTGAGTCTTTTTACGCTGAGCAGTTGTCAGGAAGATTTCCTGGGGCTGGCTCCCCAGACGGAGCGAAACACCCAGAATTTTTATAGAACGGCCGCTGACTTTAACAATGCCGTTGTAGGTAACTATGCCGCACTGAAGCTTTCGGGCGTGTACGGTTCAGGCTTAATTTGGGTTGGCGAAATTTCTACGGACAATACCATGTATGGCATCACGCGGCAGTCGGGCAATGTGGATAATTTCCAGTTTATCGACCATACCTACACGACGCTCAATAGCATTATTTACGGGGTGTGGCGTGACCACTACATCGGCATTAGTCGCGCCAACGCCATTCTGACCCGCATCGAAAATGCCGACATTCCGGCGGCCCAAAAGGCCCAATATACGGGCGAAGCCCAGTTTCTGAGGGCGCTGTTCTACTTTGATCTGGTTCGATTGTTCGGGGCGGTACCCCTGGTGGTGCAGGAAATTACCAATCCTTACGGAGCCAGCAATCTTACCCGAACGCCCGTAGAGGAGGTGTACCAACTGATCCTTTCCGATCTTCAGGGAGCTGAACAAAACTTACCGGCACAGTACCCGGCCACCAACGTAGGCCGGGCTACGAGGGGAGCGGCCAAGGCTTTACTGGGGAAAGTATATTTAACCCGGAAAGAATGGACCAGTGCGGCCAATAAACTCAAAGAGGTGATTGACCTGAATCAATACCGACTCCTGCCAGAATATGCCAGTGCTTTTAGTTTTGCTAGTCCTACCAACGATGAAACCCTGTTTAATGTACAATACCGCTCCGGCAACACCGGGCAGGGAAGTAGTTTTTGGGCTAGCTTCACCCCCTGGAGCGTAGGATCGCTCATTCTTGGACCCAACGGCGGAACGGGTGGCGGGCTGAACATGCCCACCCGTGATATGGTCAATGCCTACGAAACAGGGGATAAGCGCTTGGCTTTTTCCATTCAACAGTCGTACACCTCCGCTTCCGGGGCCATCGTACAGGAGCCCTTCGTAACCAAGTACAAGCAGATGGGGGCCCTGCCAAATGATTCAGATGTAGACTTTCCGGTACTTCGCTATGCGGATGTACTCCTGATGTACGCCGAAGCACTTAACGAAATCAGCTTCAGTCCCGAGGCCGTCACCAGGCTGAACCAGGTCCGGGCTCGGGCAGGCTTAGAGCCAACCACCGCCAATAGCCAGGCCGCTTTTCGGTTAGCCATTGAACAGGAGCGGCGCGTAGAGCTGGCTTTTGAAAACCACCGCTGGTTTGATCTCATTCGGACGGACCGGTACTTACCCGTGATGCGCGCCAAAGGCTACAACGTGCAGGATCATCACGTACTGTACCTGATTCCGCAACTAGAAATTGACCTGAATGCGTCGCTTCAGCAAAACCCAGGCTACTGATTTTATCCAATGATTCCTGATGTCATGCCACTAAAAAATACAAGCCTCTTCTCTGCTTTGTTGCTGGTCTTTATGTTTACCAGCGCCTTTTACGGCCTGGCTTCACCGAAAAAACAGCTTTTTTCGGTGAAGGACTACGGGGCGAAGGGCGACGGCACCAGCCTGGACACGAAGGCCATTCAGGCCACCATCGATGCGGCGGCAGGGCAGGGAGGAGGTACGGTGGTTTTGCCACCGGGAAAGTATTTATCCGGCACGATTATCCTCAAAGATCATATCCTGCTTCGCATTGAAGCAGGAGCGGTACTTTTAGGAAGTACCGATATGAAAGATTATCCGGAGAACATCGTCATGATCGACATGGTGCCGGGTACCACGTTTTCCGCCCCACTGGTGTACGCGGAGCGCGCCCGCTACGTAGGAATTGAGGGAAAGGGAATGATCGACGGGCAAGGTACCCGCTTGAACTTCCCACCCCTCCCGGCGGCAAACTACCGACCCGGCTTGATCCGCTTTAATTATTGCCAGTTTGTAACGATGGAGGATATTCATCTGACCCGCCCCGCCCGCTGGACGGTGCACCTGAGAGATTCCGAAGACATCACCATACGAAATATCTCCATTCAAAGCCGATCCAATCGTAATAACGACGGTATTGATATTGACGGATGCCAACGAGTGAAAATTACGGGCTGCACCATAGACACCGAAGACGACGCCATTGTGCTGAAGTCCTACCGGGCCCATACCGTCAGGGACATAGTCGTAGCCAATTGCATTTTGACCAGCTGGTGCTACGCCTTCAAAATAGGTACCGAAACGTTGGGTAACGTCGAGAATGTGAGCGTATCCAATTGTGTCATTTATGAGTCTCACGGCATTGCGCTTCAATCCATGGATGGGGCCCAGGTTCGGAATGTGACTATCTCCAATATCACCATGAACGATTGCTTTGCGGTATTAGAACTAAGGCTGGGGGGGCGGATGCGGGTTTACGCCTCGGAGGAAAACGATGTATTGCCGACCGTTCCGGGGAAAATGGAAAACATCATCATTACAAACATTCAGGCCGATAACGTAGCCCAGAGCTTCGACTACATTTGTGGTATTCCGGGCTATCCGGTAGAAAAAGTAGTGCTCGATAACATCCGCATCCGCTACAAAGGGGGTGGAAAAAAAGAGGATGCCTACGCAGCCATCGACGATAAAATTAAAGATTATCCCAAGTGGACGTTGTTCGGAACGCTGCCTTCCTATGGCTTTTTTATAAGGCACGCCCAGGATATTTCCATCAGCAACCTGCATCTGTCGGTACAGGAGCCCGACTACCGCCCGGCGCTTCACTGTGAAAAAGTAACCGGACTCTCCGTGGCCTCTTCGTCCTTCATGGGCCACCTGCAAGGCGCTCCCGTGATCCGCCTGATCAATACCCAAGAAGCAACGATTCGTCACAGCACGAGCTCCGGGCCGGTCGCAACCTTTATTGGGATTGAGGGAGCCGCCTCCGCCGATACCTATTTGGACAGCAACTACCCCGCCAAGGCCAAACAGTATTACCAAGTAGAAAAAGAGGTACTTCAACCTAAGGTTAGGTGACTCATTAGCTGACTTTAAAATATAATTTGCTTAGCGTATGAAGCTTTTACAACGGTCCGGCTTGCTGCTTTTACTACTGATTTCCCAGGCTACCTGGGCGCAGGTATCGGTGCGTTTGGCTGAGCCTTCTATTTCTAAGCCGGGTGCCAAAGGCAACGGAACGGTGAGCTTCAATACCTCTCAGATTCTCATGGATAATCATACCGTCAACCGGCAGTACTTGGCTCCAGAAGGCGGGTTAGAGGTAAAAAACGCCAATGCTACGGGTACCACCGGGCTGATTCAGGTATTTCCCTGGACCAGTACCGTTAGGCTTAAGGAGGCGGGGTTTCTGGTAGGCTTTGGCCAAACGAATTACCGCTCAGGGCAGGATTTTCGACTCCTGCTGTATGAATTGCACGGCACCACTGACCTGAAAGTGGTCCGTACGGTGGCTTCCTTTCCTGTTACTATTCCTCCGGAAGCGGTTCAAAAAGGAAAGTACCTTTCCTTTCTTTTTAAAGAATCTCTGCCTCTGGAAAAAGGAAAACAGTACGCCCTGCACCTTTATCCAACGCAAGCGAAGGATCAAGCAATTATTTTTCAACTGGCAGAAACTGCCTACCTGGGATTCAGTAGCCTGGCCGTCAGTCAGCCCCTTACTTTGATTTCCAACGCAAACCGAAGGCCTGATCTAAACATCTTCTTGGTAGCCGAGTAATCGTTGCTTCGCGCCCCGGTTCCATTTTTTTAAAACGCCCAACGCATCAGTAGAATGCCCAACCGAAGACATTTTCTTTTTCAGATGGCTGGTAGCGGACTAACCCTCTCGCTACTTTCCTCCTGGCATTTTCCGGAAGGTGATCGTCCTATTACCTCGCCCGACTACCTGCCTTTACGGATTTCCGGAGATACCCTACCCGTACCCACCGGCCGGCGGGTACCCTTTGGCTGGGGGTACTTTACGCTGCCGACGGGGGAGGAGGGCCTGGTACTTAAAGTGGGGAAGGAGGGCGCAACGGTCGCAGGTACCCCGCGCCTGCGGCTCATGGTAGCGCTCGATACCCGCGACGAACGGGAGGTGGAAGTGACGCTGGCCACCTCGGGCAAGAAAATAGGGGTACTTTCTATTTGGTACGCCAGCGCTTTGCAAGTATTTGAATGTGCATTGAAGACAAGTTTGGCTGAGCTGCAAAAGCAAGGTGTACGCCTGCGCCTGGTGCAGGGGCAGGAGCCGATTTATTTCATCGAAAGTACCCCGCAAACGGGCTCGCACCTGTGGGTGGGGCAGGGTACGTTGGGAGCGTCGGTGAAGGGTTCGCCTTCGGAAGCCTTCCAAAGTACCTTTTGTTCGCTGCGCTCGCTGCATCCTTTTGGCTGGATGGGCGGCTGTACGCTGGACGGTTTGCTGGCGTTGAGCCGGTCGGGGCGTTTTCCGGCGGCTACGGCGGCGCTGGACGCGCAGCTGAAGCTTTTTGTACCCGATGGCGAAAATCTTATTTACGAAAACCCGAATACGCAGCCTTCCGACAACCAGTTCAATAACGTCGAAGCCGGACTGCCTTTTGTAGTCATTGCCGAAAAGTACCCCCAGCATCCGTCTATCCGGCTGTTTACGGATTTTTGTAAAAACCGAATCGAGAACGGAAAGGTCAAGGGCGAGTCGCTTACCACCGAGGGATGCTATACGTTGGCCTATCCGCTGGCGGTGGTAGCCCGAGCCACGGGGCAGCCGACTTTGTATGAATACGCTTTGATTGAGCTGCAAGAGCGCATCAAGTACCTCACCGACGCCGAAGCCGTGTACCAGCGGGCGTCTAAAGACGGAAGTACCCGGGGTTTCCGAAACTGGGGAAGAGGCTACGTCTGGTTTTTGCTCGGGTTGGTCCGGACGGCCACGGTCATTCGGGAAGACAAGGCTTTTGCGCAGGATGCCCGCCTGAAAAAAATACAGGAAGCCTACGTCTACTACGCGCAATTGGCGCTCCGGCACCAGCAGCCCGACCACAGCTGGCGAGGGTACCTCGACCGCCCCGAAACCCCGTACGACGCCTCCGCTACGGCGGGCCTGGGTGCGGCGCTGCTGTACGGAAAGCGCGCGGGCTGGCTGCCCGATTTCCCCGAAAAGCGCCTGACCGACATCCGTTCACGCCTGGAAAAAAGCCTCACGCCCGACGGCTTCCTGACGGGTAGTTGCCAGATCAACCGCGGGGGTGAAGCCCTGCAGCAGAGCCACTACCGGGTTATTTCTCAGTACGTGATGGGCCTCATGGCGCATCTTTACACCGCTACCGCATGAAAAAGTACCTTTCTTACTTGCTTTGGTTTTGCTTCCTGTCCGGTATGGGCGGAGGGCTGTCGGCGCAGGTACTTGACGTGCCCTTTGCTTTTCCGGTTTGGCAGGTACCTGCCTTTCCCGCCCGTACTTTCGACATTCGTGCCTACGGAGCCCAGCCAGAAGTACCTGCAACCGAGGCCATCCGGCAGGCCATTGAGGCGTGTCACCGGGCGGGCGGCGGGAAGGTACTGGTGCCCAAAGGTACCTGGCTCACCGGGCCGGTCCACCTGAAAAGCCACGTGAACCTGCACCTGGAGCAAGGCGCGGAGCTGCGCTTCAGCCAACGCTTTGCCGACTACCTACCCGTGGTGCTGATCCAGCGCGGAGGGTACTTTTGCTACAACTATTCGCCGATGATCTATGCTAAAGATTGCGAGAACATCGCCGTTACGGGCGCAGGTACTTTGAATGGACAAGGACAGGCGTGGTGGCCCTGGAAAAAGCGGCAACCGGGTATGGAAGCGCTTTTCCGCATGGGCAAAAGCGGGGTACCCGTCGAGCAGCGCGTGTTTGGTACCGAGGCGGCGGGCGTTCGGCCTCCTTTTGTGCAGTTTTTGGAATGCAAAAATGTACTGCTGGAAGGCGTCACGCTGCTCGATGGCCCGTCCTGGAATGTGCATCCGGTTTTTTGTGAAAACCTGATTATTCGAAACATCAAAATCACGGCCCACGGCCCCAACAACGACGGCATCGACCCCGACGGCTGCAAAAATGTACTCATCGAAGATTGCCTTATCGACGTGGGAGACGACAACATTTGCCTCAAGTCGGGCCGCGACGAAGAAGCCTGGCGGCTGGGACGGCCCTGCGAAAACGTGGTGGTGCGGCGCTGCAGTACCCTGGCCGGGCACGGCGGCTTCGTGATCGGCAGCGAAATGTCGGCGGGCGTCCGAAATGTGCTGGTAGAAGACTGCCACTTCGCCGGTACCGACCGCGGACTGCGGTTCAAGTCGCGGGTAGGTAGGGGCGGCGTGGTGGAGAACGTCTGGGTGCGAAACATCAGCATGGACACCATCCAGCACGAGGCCGTGGTCTTCGATCTGCTCTACGACAGCGAGCCCATCGAGCGGTCCATTCAGTACAGCGAACAGGCGGCAGACCTGGCCCACGCGCCGGTTTTTCGGAACATTCATATCGAAAACATTCGGTGCCAAAGCGCCCAGACCGTCGTCAGCCTGCGGGGACTTCCGGGCGGCAGGAACCTTACCGATTTAACGTTTAAGTACCTTACGATCAAGGCTGCGACAGGCGTTGTCGCTTCCCAGGCCAGCAAGATTTCCTTTGCGCAAAGTACCATCGAGCCACTGACGGGGCCGGTGTTTAGACTGCAAGATTGCCAGGAGGTACAGTTTAAAGAAAAGGTATCAAAGCTCGAAAATTTCCTTAGTCTGGGAGGTACTTCTACGGGGGGTATTGTGGTGCAGCACCAGGGGCCGCGCCCCGCCGTGGTGCTGGATCAGGAGTTGGTCAAAAAGCAGGTAGTTACATTTATTTCTCTTGAATAAAATACGGATTACGATGCGTACGCTTTACCTACTTATTGGTTTCCTAACTACCCTACAAGTACCTGTTTGGGCTCAATCGGCGGCAAAAAGTCCGTTCACGCTGGTGGGTACTGCCCAGCAGGCCGTGGTGGTACTTCCGGCCACCGAGCCCGCGTGCGTGCGCCTGGCGGTGCAGGGCCTGGTGAGCGACGTGGCCAAAATCACGGGCAAGACGCTACGCGTGGTGCCGGATGAGAAAAACCTGTCGGGCCAGCCGACGCTGACGGTAGGTACCTGGGGGCGGTCGGATGCGGTACTTCAAAAACACGGAAAAGAAACGGCCGCCCTGCGCGGCCAGTGGGAGGCCTACCAGGTACGTTCGTCGGATAAAAATCTACTGATCGCGGGCAGCGACGAGCGGGCCACGATGTTTGGGATTTATCATTTCCTGGAAAAGTACCTAGGCGTGGACCCGCTGTACTTTTGGTCGGACCGCGCGCCGGAACCACGCCAGATACTTCAGTGGGACGACGTCGCCATTTCCCAAAGTACCCCCAGCTTCCGGTACCGGGGTTGGTTCATCAACGACGAAGACTTGCTCACCGAATGGTACGAAAGCGGTGGCGTGCGCCGCCTCGACTACCCCTACTACGGACAGGTGGTGAATCCGGCCATCATGAAGCAGGTGGTAGAAGCCCTGGTGCGGCTGCGCATGAACCTGATCATCCCGGCCAGCTTCATCGACATCCGTAATCCGGCGGAGGCCGCTCTGGTGCAGGAGGCTGCCCGGCGCGGGGTATTCCTGTCGATGCACCATGTGGAGCCCATGGGTGTGAGCGCCTTTACGTTTTTTAACTATTGGCAGGAAAAAACCGGTGAAAAGCCGCTCTTCTCCTTTTACAGCAGCCGCCAGAAGCTGGAGGAAGTATGGCGTGTCTACGCGCAGGAGTGGGCCAAGTACCCCAACGTGATTTGGCAGATTGGCCTGCGCGGCATTGCCGACCGCCCCATGTGGATGGCTGATCCGGGCATATCGCAGTCGGATGCCGACCGGGGGAAGCTCATCTCGGAAGCCATGCGGGTACAGCGGGCCATGATCCAGGAAGTAGACCAGCGCCCCAACCCACCCATTACTACCACGCTTTGGGCCGAAGGCTCCACCCTCAACCAGGCGGGGTACCTAGACATACCTAAAAATGTCACCGTCGTTTTTTCAGACAATTCGCCCGGCTGGAAGTGGCAAAAGGATTTCCACGAAACGCCCCGCCGTCCTGAGCACACCTACGGCGTGTACTACCACCACCAGCTGTGGGGCGCGGGGCCGCACCTGGCGCAGGGCATTCCGCCGCAGCATACCTACGCCGTTTTTCGCCAGGCGCACCAGAAGCAAAGTACCCACTACGCCATCCTGAACGTCTCCAACGTGCGGGAGTTTCAGCTGGGGCTGGCAGCTTCCGGGGAGATGCTCTATGACTTTGAAAAGTTTGAACCAGGTACCTTTACCCAAACCTGGATGCAGGAGCGCTACGGCTCACAGACGGCTGCTGCCCGGCAGGCCTACCAAACGTACTTTGCGGGCTTCGTGCTGCACGACCGCCAGCAGGTTCCCATGCTCCTCGACGGCCAGACGCGCAGCTTTGCCCTGGGTTTATTGAAGAAAATCGACCTCCAACTCACCGATCCCGTGAAGTACCAGGAAGCGGAAACCAAAGCCCGGCAAGCCACGACCGAAAGTACCTGGGGCCAAACCTCCCTGGGCGACGCGCACCCCAAACCCGCTAATGACCAGGAGCTGCTCGAAAAGGTACTTCGCCAGCATCAGGGACACACGCAAGCCTTGCGGCAGGCCGAGGCGCTGCTGCCCAAGCTGGAGGCTAAGCAGCAGGCGTTTCTAAAAACCAATCTGATTTCGCAAATACAGATCATGCTCGGGCTGGAAGAATGGCTCGTGGCGATCCTGAGGGCCAAAAAGGGACTGGACGAAGGCCACAAAGCGCAAGCCCAAAAGTACCTCAAAGAAGCCACCGACGCCTTTACCCGGATGAAAACCGGCCAGGCGCTCAACGTAACGGACGGGAAGTGGCAGCACTGGTACCGGGGTGAGAAAAAAATGAACCTGAAAAATGCCGAGCAACTCACCCAAAGTACCTACCAACTCATTAGTCAACAGTAACAAAATGTATCCTTAATGAAGAAAAACATGCGTACAAAAATAGGATTGAAAAGTACCCTTTGGGGGATACTTGGTCTGGTGGGTACTTCCGCCTTGGCCCAACTACCCGCTGCGCCCGAAGGCCTCCGGGAACTGGGCTCCGTCAAGCCTCGTAGCACGAAAGAAATCAAAGCGTCGAGCTGGTCCATTGGCGGCGAAACCATGGACCGCGACTACACCGACTACCAGTCGTACAAACACTACCTGGAGCCGCTGGGTGCGAAGCGAATCCGGTTGCAGGGCGGCTGGGCCAAGTGTGAGAAGGTGAAAGCGGAGGGCCGCCCCGACCAGTACGACTTTGCCTGGCTAGACGCCGTGATTCCCGATGCCTACGCACGGGGTGTAGCGCCCTGGGTGGAGCTTTCGTACGGTAATCCAATCTACGAAGGCGGCGGCGAGCCTAAGCTGGCGGGACGTATTCCCACCTCGCCCGAAGCCCTTACGGCCTGGGACAATTGGGTGCGCGCCATGGTGGAGCGTTACCAGGGTCAGGTGACCGAATGGGAAATCTGGAACGAGCCGGATCTTAATCCCAAGAATACGGGCCAGGAGTTTGCGGATTTTTACATCCGTACGGCCAAAATCATTCGCTCGGTGCAGCCCAAAGCGCGGTTGCTGGCCTTAGGAATAGCGGGTGTACCTCGTTTAGAATTCCTGGAGCCTTTCCTGGAGCGGCTCAAAGAACAAAATGCGCTGGATTTCATCGATGTCCTGACCTACCACGGCTACGCGCCCAACCCGGATACGTCTTACCCCAAAATTGAGGAAATGCGCCAGTTTGTTTGGAAGTACAATCCCAAAGTTGAATTCATGCAGGGCGAGAACGGCGCTCCCTCCACGCCCAGCGCGGTCACGATCGGGGCGCTGCGTCAATTCGACTGGTCGGAGCTGAGCCAGGCCAAGTGGGACCTGCGCCGGATGCTCGGCGACCACGGACGTGGCATTGCTACGAACTTATTCACGATCAGTGATATTCACTACGCCGCCGGTGATCACATGGTGGGCGTCAATACCAAGGGAATCCTGAAAACCAACCCGGATAAAACCATCGAGCGGCCCAAATTGGCCTACAAAGCCGCGCAGCACGTATTCACGATCTTCGATGCTGACCTGGAAGCGCAGCTGGATCAGGTACCTACCACCAACCAGGAGAAGCAGTCGGCCTTTGCCTACAAGCACAAGAAATCCGGACAGACGGCCGTCACGCTCTGGAACCACGAAGCGCGCCCCGCCGAAACCTTCACGCCCCAACCTACCCAGGTGACGGTGCAGGGGTCGTTTAAAAAGCCCGTCTACGTGGATCTTATTTCGGGGAAAGTCTACGAAGTACCCAAAGCCAATTGGAAGAAATCCGGCAACAGCTACACCTTTACCAACATTCCCGTAGCCGACTACCCCGTGCTGCTGGCCGATGAGTCTTTGGTTTATCTTACTCAAAAATAAATTTTCGCATGAACTACCTACCTACCCCCGGCTACCAACGTATCAAACAAACGTCCCTGAACTTTGTCAACGCCATGAAGATGGGCGATAAGCCGGGCATTTACCAAAAAGAAGCGGGTGAAGGAGAAAGCTTTTACGGCTCCTACCACGCGGCACACGTGCTGGATTTATTTGGCGAACTAAGTACCTACCCGCAAACCTACCGCGAGGAGTGGGCCGAGCAATTCCGGCAGCGCCAGACCGAGCAGGGGTACTTTTCCAAGCACGTCTCCGACCAGAAGCGCATCCGGACCATCGAGGAGCTCGAGCCCGTCTGGCACTACACCCGCGGCAATATCTGGGCGCTGCGGGTACTGGGCTGTAAGCCGGAGCGCGAGCTGGCCTTTGTGGAGCCGCTGCTCGACGCCCGCAAATTGTACCAATGGGTGAAACACTACGACTGGAGCAATGCGTGGGCTGCCGGAAACCAGGTACTGGCGGCGGCGACGGTACTTTTTGCCCTGCGCGACTGGTACGGTGTCTCGGAGGTAGATAAGGTACTTGAGGAAGGCATGTACCCCGCGCTGGAAGAACTGATGGACGAAAAAACGGGCTTCTGGGGTACCCAGTACGGCGCCGATCTGCCCAATGGCCTCTTTGGTACCATCCACATTACGCCCATCTACTTTGCGCAGGGCTGGGAGCTGCGCGGTCTGGAGCGCAACGTGGACTCGACGCTGGCCTGCCAGCTACCCGACGGCTCCTTTTGGCCCGGCGGCTCCGACTGCCCCGACTTCGACGGTGCCTACATGATGGCCAACCTGGCCGCCCTGACCGACTACCGCCGCGACGACCTGGTGGCCGCCAGCCGCCGATACCTGGAGCACGCCCTGATGCACGAAGATCCCACCGGCAATGGTTGGCTCCTCCACCGCCGCGACAGCGTACCCGCCGACTGGGTACCCCGTCCGCACTGGATCTGGCAGGAAGGTGCTACCACCGCCATTGCCGAGCTCCGCGACGAAGATCCCAACCGCACGCACATCATGCTGGGCTCGTGGTTTTACCCGCTCTCCATCGCCCTGATCAGCCATTTTCTGGGCGATACGGGCTATGAAGGGCCGTATCATTTCAATTCCCACTCGTTGCACGTCTGTAACGTCTTCAACGAAGCCGTGTAAGGTACCTGCGTTAATTTTTGGAAAATGGAAAATCGAAGAACATTTCTCAAGGCCCTGACGGTACTTCCGCTGACGGCTTCGCTTCCCAAAGAACAGCTCCCGCGGGCTAACCCTGCCGGAGGTACTTCGCTGAAAGTCATTGGGCAGGTACGCTTGAAAAAGCCGACCGAAATCAAGCAATCGCCGTTCGGGATTGGCTGCGAAACGCTGGACCGTGCCCTCTGGGACCCCAAGGAAGTGTACCCCTGGATGGATAACCTGCCGGTGAAATGGGCCCGGCTGCAAACCGGCTGGACGCGCGTCGAAAGCCAGAAAGGTACCTACGACTGGCAGTGGCTGGACGAAAGCGTCGACGGGCTGATCGAGCGGGGTTTTCAGCCGTTTTTTAACGTGGGCTACGGCAACACCCACTACACCGAAGGCGACATGGGCTACCACCCGCTGGTGAGCGAGGAGGCCATGCAGGCCTGGAAAAAATTTGTGGTAGCCCTGGCAACCCGCTACCGGGGCAAAATCAAGTACTTCGAAATCTGGAACGAACCCAACCTGGGAGGCTTCTGGAAACCGGGTAAAATCGACCCGAAGAAGTACGTGCAGCTGGTTCGCGAAACGGCCCCGCTCATCCGCCAGCATTGCCCGGACGCCGTGATCGTCGGTGGGGTAGTTTCGCGCCTGCCTTTCACGTTTATCAAAGCGCTTTTTGAGGAAGGCCTGGGTAAAGAAATTGACATTTTTTCCTTCCATCCCTACACCACCATCCCCGAAAGCTATACCGAGCGCATCGTGGCCCTGCGGCGACTGGTGCATCAGTACAACCCCGCGATCCAGATCTGGCAGGGGGAAAACGGCTTTGCTTCCGAGCCTAACTCTACCGGCTTTCCGGGCGAAGGCCCCTGGACCGAAAACATCCAGGCCAAGATCATGCTGCGTCGCCTGCTGATCGACTGCTCCCTGGATCTACCCATGACACTCTGGTTCCTGATCGTGGACCTGCACGACTACCCCAAAGGCTCCGGCAAGGTCAACTACAAGGGGATTCTACGCACCAAGCCCGAAATAGCGCCCAAGGTAGCTTTCAAGGCGTTGCAAAATCTGGGTAGCCTGGTGCACGGCGAGGTACGTACCACCAATACCCTGGTACATGCGTTGGAAGGTACCCAGCCGGTGGGTGAGGCACAGTATAACGAGTTGGGGAACGGACTCAAGCCAAGCCTGACCAATGTGCAAACGACCACCCTCTCCACCGCCAGCGGCCCGGTACTGGCGTACTGGTCAACGGAAAAGGCTGCCGACGCGCCTCTGAACCGGCGGGTACATCTCTTCCTGTGGGACTGGGAGGGAAGCGGTTTTCGGGAGCCGGTGCTGGTTGATCCGCTGACGGGAAGCATCCTTGAACTGCCCGATCACGAGCGCTTCTACGACAACGACAAGTACCGCATCAGCCAGGAGGCGCAGCTATTTCGGCAGGTACCCCTGCAAGATTATCCCTTGCTGATCATGGAGAAAAGCCAGGTACTTTGAGAGTAGGGGTACGTATGACCCCATTGAAAAAATGAATATTCCAACATCAGACGCCCTGAGCGCTGAATGAACTTGAAACGATGAAAAATTGGATCAGCGTACTTATTGCCAGCCTATGCCTAACGGCAGGTATCTTGGCTCAGCCCGCCAGCGGCGTCTGGGATGTATTTGCCACGGGTGCCAAAGGCGACGGAAAAACGATGGACACCAAAGCCATCCAGTCAGCTGTTGACCAGTGCCATCAGGCGGGAGGCGGCAAGGTGTACCTGCACAACGGCACGTTTTTGTCGGGTACTATTTACCTGAAAAGCAACGTGACGCTCTACGTAGAAGCGGGCGCTACGCTGCTGGGAAGCGGAAATGCCGACCACTACCCCAACACGGCCTCTACCTACCCCACCTACGACGGCGACTATACCAGTAAAGCGCTTATCTACGCCGAGGATGCAAAGAACGTTACCATCGACGGCCGCGGTACTATTAACGGAAATGGGCAGGTCATTGACAACCGAAAGCTTACGGATGCGTATCAGTACCCTTCCTTCCAGTACCGGCCCCGGATCATTCATTTGAGAGGGTGCGAAAATGTTCATATCAAAAACATTACGCTCACCAATTCGGCGTCCTGGGTACAAACCTACCAGCAATGCAAAAACATGGTGATCGACGGCATCACGGTGGACAGTCGGGAGAACAAGGACGTAGAGCAAACCAATCGAGAACATGCGGTAAAGCATCGCAATACGGATGGGCTGGATATTGTGGATTGTGAGCTGGTTCGGATTTCCAATTGCTACATCAACTCCGGCGACGACGGTATTTGCCTCAAAAGTTTTTCACCCGATAAGGCTTGCCGGGATATTACCATTACCAACTGTGTGGTGAGCTCAGCGGCCAACGCTATAAAAATCGGAACCGAAACAGCCGGTCGTTTTGAGGACATCACCGTGCAGAATTGTGTGGTATACGATACCTGGGGAGAGGGGATTGCTATCATGACGGCCGATGGTGCCAGCATCCAGAGGGTACATATTTCCAACATCTCTTTGCGCAATATTAAGCGCCAGGCTATTTTCATCCGGTTGAGCCGGAGGAATAAAAAGTTTGGTACGCATACCACCACCAATTCACCGGTTTTAAAAGACATCACCATTCAAAATATCAAGGGGTACCGGCTGTCGCCGTTGGGCTGCTCCATCACCAGCCTGGCGGATTACCCCCTGGAAAACATCGTGTTGCGTAATCTGGATCTTGAGTTTGAAGGAGGCGTAACGGACCTGGACCCGAGCCAGGAAGTACCCGACAAACCCGACGCCTATCCGGTAGGGGGGATGTTTGGAAAGTACCTGCCCGCCTACGGCTTTTTTGTTCGGCACGTCAAAAACCTCACGCTGGATCAGGTACAGCTGCGCTTTGTGAAGGACGACCACCGACCCGCCCTGGTGTGTGACGACGTGACCGAGCTGGAAATTAGCGGTTTCAAAGCACAAAGTGCCTCCGGTGGAACTTCACTAATCCGCTTGGCCGACTGCCATCAAACTACCATCTCCGGTGTCAGGCACGCGGGAATCCCATTTCTAGCGCTATCGGGGGCGCAGGCCGGAGAGGTACTATTGCGCCATACCCGGCTCAATGAAACTGCCCAAAAGTACCTGCTGGAAAGTCCTGCGCACACAAAGCTGATCCTAGAGCAATAAGTACCAACCGAAGCCAATGACGATGTACAAGTACCTATTCCTTTTTTTTCTGATGTTGTCCGGAGTAGTCGCCAGGGCGCAACATACTACCGGCGTCTGGGACGTATACCAACTAGGCGCCAAGGGCGACGGAAAAACGATGGACACCCAAGCCATCCAGTCGGCTATAGACCAGTGCCACCAGGCCGGAGGCGGCAAGGTGTACCTGCACAACGGCACGTTTCTGTCGGGTACTATTTACCTGAAAAGCAACGTGACGCTCTACGTGGAGGCGGGCGCTACGCTGCTGGGAAGCGCCAACGTGGACGATTACCCGATCATTCCCTCCAAGTACCCCTCGTATACCGGTGAGCTGGTTACCAACAAGATGCTGATCTACGCCGAAGACGCCCGCGCCATTTCCATCCAGGGCCGAGGTACCATCGACGGCCGGGGCGACGATTTCGACGGGCCCTACCTCTCGCCGTCGTTCAGCGGGCGGCCGCGGATTATTCATTTCCGAAACTGCGAAAACGTACAGGTACGTGACGTGACGCTGTACAACTCGGGCTCGTGGGTACAGTCCTACCAATCCTGCAAAAACATGCTCATCGACGGGATTACGGTCGACAGTCGGGAAAACAAGGACATCGAAAAACCCCGTTACGCCACGGTTCGTGGCCGCAATACTGACGGCCTGGATCTGGTGGATTGCGAGCGCGTCCGGATCTCCAATTGCTTCATCAACAGCGGCGACGACGCCATTTGCCTCAAAAGTTTTTCGCCCGGGGAAGCCTGCCGGGACATTACCATTACCAATTGCATCGTGAGTTCCAACGCGTCGGGCATCAAGATAGGTACCGAGACGAGCGGCGCTTTTGAGGATATTACCATTCAAAACTGCGTCGTGTACGACACCCGCGTGGATGCCATCAGCATCATGACCGTGGATGGCGCGCGGGTGGAGCGCATCAACGTGTCGAATATTACGGTCCGGAATATCAAAGGGGCAGCTATTTTTATTCGGTTGGGCGCCCGCAACCGGCCCTACCGGAAAGACGCAAAAATCAATGCTCCGATCCTCCGAGATGTACGCGTGGACAACGTGCAAGGTACCCGGATCGGGGGCTTTGGCTGCTCCGTTACGGGCCTGCCGGGCATGAAGGTAGAAAACGTGGTACTTAGTCGGATCAATCTGGAATTTACCGGCGGAAACTTCCCACTTGATGTCGACAAAAGTACCGTAGCAAGTACCTCAGCACCGCTGACCCAGGCGGCTATTTTGCAAGAAATAAACCGCGAAGTACCCGAGAACGTCAAGGCCTACCCGCGCGGCGAAATGTTTGGTCGCTTGCCGGCCTACGGCTTCTACATCCGGCATGTCAAAAACATCACGTTAGATCAGGTACAGCTACGCTTTGCCCAAGACGATCACCGACCGGCGCTAATCTGTGACGATGTCGAAGGTCTGGAGCTAAGTGGTCTCCAAGCGCAAGGTACCTCCGCCACGCCCGCCCTGCTGCGCCTCGTAAATGTGCAGAATGCGGTGATTTCCGGCAGCCGCCCGATCTTCGAAGTGCCTCTTTTCCTGTCGGTGCAGGGAAAGGAATCGAAGGGGATTGTTTTGCAGAATAATGTTTTGAAAAACGCGAAGCAAAAGGTTGTGGCTGAGAAAGGTGCTCAGAAATCGGTTGTGGTGGAGCTATAAATGACAAGACTACTCTGCGTCATTTAAATACCTCAAATAAAAATCAACGCAGGAGTTTTTCTTCCAACAGATATTTTATATTATTGCATAATGAAATTATTATTTATCTATAATAAATTAAAATAAATAAGATGCGTGGTAGTAACCGAAGGTACTTGTCGAGAGTGAAAGCCCATCTGGGGGTTGGATTGGTGCTAGCGATTGGGTTGGTGGCCTGGCAAAAACCCGTACCGAGCTTATTTTTGATTGGCGACAGCATCTCCATCCAGTACGGGCCGTACCTGGAAAAGTACCTGGAAGGCATCGTGACCTTCAGCCGCAAACAGGACGACGGCCAGGCCGAGAAAAACCTGGACGTACCCGTGGGGGCCAACGGCGGCGACTCGCGCATGGTACTTTCTTACCTACGCACCAAGCTCAAAGACCAGGCTTTCCGGCCCGACTACTTGCTGCTCAACTGCGGCCTGCACGACATCAAGCACAACCAGCCCGAAGGGACCATTCAGGTGAGTGAAAAGGAGTACCGCGAGAACCTCACGGCCATAGCACAGCTGCTGCGCCAGCGCAACATCGAGCTCATCTGGGTGCGAACTACCCCCGTGGTGGACACCATTCATAATCCGCGCTCGAAAGCCTTCAAACGCTACGACGCTGACTTGCAGAAGTACAACCAGATCGCCGACCAGGTCATGGCGGCCCAGCAGGTAGCGAGCATCGACCTCTACCAGTTCACCCAGCAGCTGGGTATCGAGCAGTTTACGGACCATGTGCACTACAAAGAGCCCGCGCGGGCTTTGCAGGCTGCTTACCTGGCGGGGTACTTGCAAGCTCATGTGCACAAAAAAAGAGTTGTTAGTAAGTAATTGACTTTCAGGAGCTAAAAAAATAAATGTATGACTTCGCTCGTAACGCTCGATTATGTGTCCATTGTGCTGTACCTGGTACTGATGGCGGGGATCGGCTTGTTTTTTAAATGGTACGTGAAGGATATTAACGCGTACACCAAAGGCTCCGGAGCCCTGCCGTGGGTGGCGGCGGGTATTAGCAATTTTATGGCACTGTTTAGTACCTTCATCTTTGTGGCTTACGCGGGTATTTCCTACGAATACGGCCTGGTATCGGTAACGGTCCTCACCAGCACCGTGCCGGCTTGTGTGATTGCGGCGGCGGTTTTTGCCAAGAAGTGGCGGCGGTCCAACGTCTCGACGCCCGTGGAGTACCTCGAAACGCGTTTCAATTCGTCCTTGCGCCAAACCGTCGGGTGGGTAGGTATCCTGATGCGTATTTTGGACAATACGGTACGGCTGTACGCGATCGGCATTTTCCTAACGGCCGTTACGCCCCTATCGCTCCCGATGTCAATGATACTTTCCTCCATCATCGTGATTGCATTCACGCTCTACGGCGGCTTGTGGGCCGTGTCGATCATGGGTACCGTGCAGTTCATCATTCTGCTTTTTACCTCCATCATCCTATTTTGGCTTTCCCTCGACCAGGTTGGCGGTTTTTCGGCTATTGCTGAGAAAATACCCGACCACCTGCGCTGGTTCAACGGACCCAAGGGGCAGTTTTTCTGGCTGGGCGTATACTACCTGATGGTCATCATCAAGTACAACGAGAATTGGACTTTCATCCAGCGCTTCTACTCGGTGCGGGACGAAAAAGAAGCGCAAAAAGTAGGGTACCTCAGCGCCGCTCTGTTCCTGGTCACTCCCATTATTTTCCTGGTGCCCCCGATCGTCAGCCGGATTCTGATGCCCGAACTACCCGACAAAGAAATGGCGTACGTCGCCATCTCGAGCCTGCTGCTCCCGCCCGGACTCATGGGCGTGATGATCGCCTCCATGTTTGCGGCCACCATGTCGTCCCTCAACTCGGAATATAACGTCATCGCCAGCGTACTGTCAAAGGATGTCTACCAGCGGCTGATCAACAAGAAAGCAACCGACAAGCAGTTATTTCTCGTCGCCAAAATCGCTTCCGTGCTGGTGGGTCTGTTGGTCATGCTGGGGGCCTTGTTTATTCAGGACTTTGGCGGCGCTTTTGAAGCCAACAAGCTGTTTACGGGCATATTGGCCATCCCGATCGGGATTCCGCTGGTGCTGGGTATCGTGAACCGGAAAGCGACGCCGCGCGGAGCCATGCTTACAGTAGTAGTCGGTTCGATTACGGGCGTCGTACTCAATGCGTTACCCCAGTATTTTTCCTGGGAAATGGCCACGACCCTCGAAGTCATTGTTTGTCTGGTCATTTTCTACGCTTCGGGCTTGCAGCGGCCGGGCCATGCGGCCTACCTCGAACGGGTACGCGAATTTTTCAAAAAGCTGGATACGCCCATCGTGGACAAACCCTCGGTAGACCGGAACTTCGAGAAAGCCTTGAAGTACCTCTATGCCATCTCACTTTTATTCTCTTCGGTACTATTCATCGGCATGGGCTTGCCCTACCGCAATCAGCTCAGTGGCGGCCTGTCCATTGCCTCGGGTATGGTTTGTTTATTTATCGGCCTGGTAGTTTGGTGGGCCATGAAGAACACCGTTATGCCTCCGCCGGACACTATGCTGCCCAAAGAAGGAGAATCGCGCCCCGTGAAGGTACCTGACGAGACAAATATTAAAATGTAAATTCCAACATGAATAACCTCAACAACAAAACTGTATTCATCACCGGTGCCTCCAAAGGAATCGGAAAAGCGACGGCCCTGCAACTGCTCGAGCTAGGCGCCAAGGTGTTCGACTTTAGCCGTACCAACCAACTCGCCGAGGAAGTACCTCACGAAAACCTTCGCTCGTTTCGGGGCGACGTGAGCGTGGAGGCCGACGTAGCCGCGGGCTTTGCGGCCTGCGTGGAGGCCTTCGGAACGGTGGATGTACTGCTCAACAACGCCGGGCTGGGCTTCCTGACCACCGATCTTTCCGAAACGGATTTGGATACCTACGAGCAAATGGTGAACGTGAACATGCGCGGCGTGTTTCTGTGCAACCGCGAAGCGCTTAAGATCATGAAACCCAGGCAAGAGGGCCACATCGTGACGGTGATCTCGATGGGCGGGCAACGCACCAACGCCAACGCCCCCGTGTACTGCGCGTCCAAATTTGGCGCGCGCGGGCTCAGCAGCGGCCTGGCCGACCAGGCCATCAAGCTGGGTATTAAGGTGACGGACGTAAACCCCGGCCCCACCGACAGCGACTACTGGGGCGACCGCCCCGTTCCCCGCCAAAAATTCCTGAAAGTAGACGATGTGGCGCGGGTCATTGTGTTTGTGCTCAACCAGCCCGCCGAGGTACTTATTCGGGAAATCAATTTTGACAACATGAAATTTTTAGCGGGCTAGCCCCAGGCTACCAGGAGCCGCTGGATCAACCACGCAATACAATGGGACTTATGAAAGCAAACGGAACAATAAAAGAACTATCCTTCCCGATTCCGACTTCGGAAATGCGGGAAAGGTACCTGCGGCTCTACACCGGGGCGGTCAACGACGTACTTCGCTTCACGTACAACATGCACGCCACCAGCCTGCCGTCGGCCTTTGCGCCGCTGCGGGAAGAAATGAAGATGGCCGGACAGGCCTTCACCATCAAGGGTGCGCCCGACATCACCACCGACGGCGAAATGGAGCTTCGGGCTCAGATGCTCGAAGACCTCACCCACGACTCCGTGGTGGTGTGGGACTGCACCGGCGACACCGTGACCTCCCAGTGGGGCGAAGTAATGACTATGGCCGCCATCCGGGCGGGCTGCCGCGGAGCTATCGTCAACGGCATTCGGGATACGCAGTCCATTCTGGAGCAGCGTTTTCCGGTATTTCATAAGTACAAATCCAACACGGGTATGCTGGGCCGCTTTAAAATGTACTACTACCAAAAACCCATCCTGATGGGGGAGGTGATCGTCAACCCCGGCGACTGGATTTTTGGCGACATCGACGGCGTCATTGCCATCCCGCGCGACATCGCCTACGAGGTACTTTTGGCGGCGGAGGCCATCCTGCACAAGGAATCGGGCATTAAGGACATGGTAGAAAGCGGCATGACGCCCACCGAAGTCGTTAAAAACGGGGGGTACTTTTGAGCCATTTTTCCACCATACGATCCGAGAAAACGGCAGACGGGGTACCCCAAAGTACCTCCCGGTACCTTTTCCTGACCGACGCCGAGCGGGAGCGGATTTTGGCAAAAATCCAAGTCCGTGATCCGCTGATAGGTACTTTCTTCGACGCCCTGCGGCAGCGGGTATACCGCCGCGTGCAGCGCAAGAGCCTGCACGAACTGGGCGACGCCACCGCCTGGTACTACCCGGCGGCCGAGTACCTTTCTGACGCCGCCATGTTGTACGCACTCCAACCGGAGCCGGTGCTGGGTACCTGGCTGCGCTCCGTCACGCTGGACGTAGCCCGCAGCGCCACCTACGACTGGGTAGGCCCGGCTTTTCGGAGCCACGCCGAGCCCTATACCGGCCACCTCGAAACCGCCCACCTGTGCTGGGCCATGGCGGCGGTGCTGGATCTGGCTCCGGAGGTTTTTCCAAAAGAAGAATTAACGGAAGTAAAAACCGCGCTCCGCGAAAAGGGCCTGGTACTTTGCCAGCGCTGGCTCGAAAAAAATACCCACCTGGCCAACTGGCGCGGCATCATGACCTCCGGTCTGCTGGTCGCGGCGGCGGCCCTGGGCGACGAAGTACTTCTGGACAAGTACCTGCCCGAGTGGCAGCGCTGCACCCAGGCTTTCCAGCCCGACGGCTCCTACGGCGAGTCGCTGCAGTACGGAAACTACCTGGCCTTTGCGCTCATGCTGGCCTACGAGGCGCTGGCGCGCAAGTACCCCCAGCGCGCCCGCCAACTGGATGTAAGTACCTACGCGAAAGGCCTCGATTGGATCGCCAGCAGCCTGTTTTACGCCAAGCCGATGGCGAGCTGGGGCGACGAGCCGCGCGCCCGCGCCGCCAACTTCAACGACAGCGCCGCGCTGTTCCGCTCCTCGGGCGATCTGCTGCTGCACGTAGCGACGCGGCAGCAAGGTACTTCGCAGGCGGGCCTGGCGCGCGGGTTGTTCCAAACCTACTACGAACCCGTACCTTACCAGGGCCCGCACGACCTGGCTACGTTTGGCATGGTGAACGACTGGGGCTTCCTGACGCTCCCGTTGCTCACCCACGAGGTACCTGGGCTAAGCCCCGCCGAAGTACCCCTGCCGCTGGTCAATACCTTCAGCAACGGCCACGCTTTCGTGCGCGACGCCTGGGACGGCCAAACCATCCTGGCCATCAACGGCGGTGGCGATGACCTCTGCGGTCCGGGTCATTTGCACGGCGATTTGAATAGTTTTATTCTGGTGCATAAAAAAGAGCGCTTGCTGGTCGATCCGGGCCATAGTTGCTACCGCAACCTTATTCACGGCCTGGAAAGCGCCTCACAAACGCACAATACCTGTACTTTTTTAGTCGATAAAGACGAGCTGGGTTTGCAGGAAGACCTGGCCAAAATGGCCTTGCTGGAACAAAAAAGCGTACTGGCCCGCCGCCAAATCACGCCCGACGGCCTCAGCGCGCCGATCCGCCGGGGCAATCGTCGCCTCATTGCCGAGCGCGACGACTGTGTCTCCGTCGTGGGAGCGGAGGCCGGAAGTACCTACGGAACGCCCATCCGGGAGTTTACGCGCCTGTGGCTATTGGCCGGGAGCCATATACTGTTTGTGGTGGATACCATCGTGGCCGAGCGGCCCGTTACCACTATTTGGAACTGGCTCGTCAACAACCGCGACGGCAAGGCGGAGGTACTTTCAAACGATAATGCATTAGAAGTGAGAAGAAACCGTGCGGGCATGAAGCTCTTTCACGCGGGCGAAAGTACCCTGAGCCATCCCGTCTACGGCTACGTACACGATGCCTACCACGTCGAGCCCAACCAGCGCGGCGAGGGCCAGCCCGGCAGCGGCTTGCTCTACCGATTTACCGAAAAACAAAGTACCCTGAGCCGCACGGTGGTACACGCCATTGCGCTGGATGAGGCTGCGTACCTGGGTACCTGGGCGCTGCACTCGGACGAAAATAGCCACACGCTCACCAACGGCCAACGCACCTGGACGCTGACGCTGCACGACGGCCAGGCGGAACATTTGTCGCTGGTGTCGGGGCACAGGCGGCGTTGGGACGTCATCAAAGGAAACGATACGTACACGCTCCAACGCATTGCTCCCCATGACCCCTCGTAAGGTAGTTTCCCGGCTTAGGTACTTTGTTCTGATCCTCACGGCGGTCCTTGGCCTTTCTGCTTCCAAGCCACCCAAGCGGCTGGATTTGTACCTACTCATCGGGCAGTCCAACATGGCCGGTAGGGGTGAGGTGGAGAAAGGTACTCAGGCCACGAATCCCAAAATCTGGGTCATCAACGCCCAGAACCAGTGGGTAGAAGCCGCCGACCCGCTGCATTACGACAAGCCGTCGGTGGTAGGCGTGGGACCAGGGCTGGCCTTTGCCCAGGAGATGCAGCGTCAAAAATCTAAACGACCGATTGGTTTAATTCCCTGTGCGGTAGGAGGGAGCGGGATCGACGACTGGCAACCCGGCCAAAAGCACGAGCAAACGGGTATCTTCGCCTACGACGCCATGCTGAGCCGGGTCAAAGAAGCCCAGAAACGGGGACGGATCAAGGCCATTTTGTGGCACCAGGGCGAGAACGACAGTAACCCCGAGAAAGCGCAGGTGTACGAGCAAAAGCTGGAGGCCTTTATCCAGCGCCTACGGAAAGATATAAATGCTCCCAAGGTACCCTTTATTATGGGTACTTTGGGCGATTTTTATACCCAAAAAAATCCCAACGCTTTATTGATCAATAAAATACTCACCGAATTTCCCGAGAAAAATCCCAACGTGTACGTGGTATCAGCCGCCGGCCTGACCGACAAGGGCGATACCACGCACTTCGATGCCGCTTCGGCGCGTGAGCTCGGGAAACGGTACGCCGAAAAACTATGGAGCATTCTGAAAAAATGAGATTCTTAGGCGTAGATCATCCCGCCCTGGCGGCCAACGACGTAGAGCAGCTCGCCACCTGGTACTGTGAGGTACTTGGCTACGAAAAATGGTTTCACCACCCCACGGGCAGTCCCCAGGGCAAGCCCGTCTGGATGCTCAAAGCGCCCGATGGTACTTTGCTGGAAATCATGCCCAAAGACGCCACGCCGCGCCCCGAGCGCACCACCTGGACGCCGGGTTGGTCGCACGTGGCTTTTCGGGTGGCTGATATGGACGCCGCCATCAGGTACCTCGACACCCACGGTATCAACTGGACCAGCGAAATCATCAACGCCATCGGTGGCGGCAAGGTACGCAACGCCCTCGACCCGGACGGCAACATGATCCAGATCCTGGAACGAGCGGGCCTGAACTAGGTACTTTGTCATCCCGAGGCAACGATAGATCCGAAGGCCGTGCCAGAGGTACTTTGCGTAAAGGTACCTGAGTGCCTCCCAATCAATGAGTCAAGTAACCCTTAATTAGGTCAAGAATGAAAGCGCTGTTTTATACCGGCAATAAAACGTTTGAAATCCAGGAAAGTACCCCTGCGCCCCTACAACCGGGCGAAGTACGGCTGAAGGTAGCCTACTGTGGTGTGTGTGGTACCGACGTCCACATTTACCACGGCAACATGGACAAGCGCGTGCAGATTCCGCAGGTGATCGGCCACGAGGTATCGGCCGAAATTGCCGAACTCGGCGAGGGCGTGACGGGCTGGCAGGTTGGTGACCGCGTGGCCGTGCGTCCCCTCCAGCCCGGTGCCGAGCACCCTTCGGATTTTGGACAAAACCACATTGGCAAAAACCTGAAGTTCATTGGTATCGATACCTCCGGTGGCATGCAGCAGTTCTGGAACGTACCCGCCTATACGCTCCACCGCTTACCCGAAAATTTATCCCTGAAGCTGGGCGCGTTGATCGAGCCGTTGGCCGTGGCCTGTCATGATATACGCCTGGCCGAGTTGCGGAAGGACGAGCAGGTGGTGGTCATTGGCGGCGGGCCCATCGGGATGCTCATTGCGCTGGTGGCCCAACATAAAGGAGCGAAGGTACTTCTCTCGGAAATCAACGGCGCGCGCCTGGAGCTGGCGGCCTCGTTGGGCCTGGCGACGGTCAATCCGCGGGAGGAAGACCTGGTGACGAGGGTCGAGGATTTTACCCAGGGCGCGATGGCCGACGTCGTCTTCGAAGTATCGGGCGTGCAGGCCGGCGTAGACGCCATGACCCAAGTACCCCGCGCCCGCGGCCGCATCGTGATGGTGGCCATTCACGCCCAGCCCAAGCCGGTGGATCTGTTCCGGTTTTTCTGGCGCGAGCTCAAGCTCATCGGCGCGCGCGTCTACGAGCCCGAGGATTTCGACGAAGCCATTGCCTTGGCCGCCAGCGGCCAACTACCCCTCGAAGCCATCATTACGCAGGTAGCCCCGCTCGCCGCCGCGCAGGAAGTGTTTGAGACTATCGATGGCAATCCGGCCGGGCTTAAGTACCTGCTGGCTTGCCAGTGAGGGGGTGCTTTAGTTCAAACATTGGGGTATACGGTAAGTTATTTTCTATGTGTTGATATGGCGTGGCCTAGCGAGAAGTGTCGATTTTTTTTAGGAGGTAATTATAGGGAAGTGGACACTATTTTACAAAAATGAGGTCTGCTTTGTAAAGTAAGTTTACTGGGATATATTATAGCTGAGTTTTACAGAAGGCAACTAAATGCCTTGCTTTTCATTGAGAAGCAACACTTTTTGAATCTTTAAAGAAGTCAGAAAGCTTTGTAAAGCTAAAGCCTAAAAAAAAGTAATATGGATTTTGGTCTCTTGGTCTTAGTAAATGCAGATTGGCACCATAACCAAAATATATTTTATTTCTAAAAAGCCCTGCTTGAATTCCAGTCCCAATCTCTACATCCTTTCCAGTACTAAAATCGAGGTAAGAAATATTAATTCCAATTGAAGGTTCTACAAAATTGATAAATCTATTTTTTCTTATAATTTTTTCAGTTCCATTCCTATCGACCAACTTTATACCTCGATCAAGAGAGTTAAAAGTCCACATTAATACAGCACCGCCAGTTCCTTTGAAATTACTTGGTGAAAGCAAGGTGTCCTCTGTAGAAGTTGGCTCATTTATCCTTTTAACTAAAGAAAACATATCAGCTATTTCGAGTTTCCATCCAGTGTCTTTTAGATAGTATTTGCCTAAGGATAGCCTGGGAGGATTTTGGTTTACATTGATTTTTGAGTCTATTTTCCACGTAACATACAAATTGAGTACCTCGCCATTCTTTGCTCCACTTTTTCCAAGATCTATATTTGCATGTACTAATTTTTTGTAAATTTCACGTCCTGCTAGCTTAGATAGTTCTTCTGATATTTCTGGAAAATAATTTATAATTAAATTATAATATTTTTCTCTAATTTCTACATCATACTCATTTCTAATTGAATCAATTTTTTCTAAAGTAATATTCTTTTTCAAAGCTATTAGTTGTGAATCCTTTCTATCCAAAATAAACTCTAGTTCAGATCCTTTAAATCTTGATACTAAATCTAAATTCAACATAGTTTCATTTATTAAATCTATGTTTTCTGAAAATTTAGTGGCTAATGTATCTTGATTCTGTATATTTAAATTAATAGTGCTTAACAAAGTATTTGAGATTTCTAAGGATTTCTTGATGGTCTCATAATTTATCAAGTCTTTATTCATTAATGAAAGTAGAGCTTTTTTTGCATCGATACCACTTTCTTCAAATGAGTTAAGGTAGTTAAGAGTTATGCCTAGCTTTGCTTTGCAGTATTTTAGTGATTTTGAATACTGTTCTATAAACAAATCTCTTTGTGCTTTATATAAATAAGAATTTTTTAATTCGGATAATATAGGATTTATTTCGTTAATATTTTCTATTTTGATTATTCTTCTATAAGTTTCAAAATTAGATATGTAATGCTTGGATGTGCTAAGTAATTCATATAAGCTAACAGCTTCTTTGATAAATTTATCAATATTTTGATAGTATTCACCTGATTTTTTTTAATTTTTTGATTAATAGTTGTGCTTTTAGATTTATTTTTTTGGATAAATTCGTTTTGTTCTTCGTCTAATGATTCAATATCAGTTTGTATTAAAGTATTTTCTTTAATTGTTTTTTCTGCCAAAAGTGTTAATTCATTAAATTTTTCTTCAATATTTTTGTTTTTAGTTAAATCCATAAGTGTAAAATTATTATAATACAATGTATTAAGTTGGTAATTGTCATTAGCTTCTCTTAAATCTAAAATCATGTTTAGTATTTTTTTTGATAGTTGTAAAGGTGGGTCGGACTCTACACCAATTCTTTCTCTTTCAACACCTACTTCAGAATATGGGCTAACTTCAATCTTTCTGCTACCATCAGGGCCTGTAATGTCAGCTTCTAAAGAAATTTTGCCTTCAAAATCGGTGTTTTTAATTAACCCATTAATGTCAAATCGAATTTCTATTTCACCATCTTTATCAAGAAAATGATATTTTTGGTTAGGGAGCCTAGAATTATCCTCCCATTGCCAAATATTGTCAAACCTTTCCTGCCTTTCACTTTTTCTATATATTATATTAATATACTGTCTAGGGTCAATTTTTTTTATATGATTATCTGGCGGAAAAACAGATGTTTGACCTGACTGGGATCTTACGTTTGAAAAGAAACATAAGAATATAAGTGAAGAAAGAAGAAGTGTTTTCATTTTTTATCGGTTCCTTTTTGAGTGCTATAAATAATTTATTACAACAGTTTTATATACAGAATCGGATTTAGCTGCTAATTTAGCCTTCATGATAAAAAATTAGTGCTAATAGATTTTAAACAGTTTAGAAAATTTGAATGCTTATGAAGCTACTTTAGGAAAGCTACAAGATAAATTTGCTATTTACTATACATAAGCTCAAAAAACTTATCCAACGGTATGCCTTTTTTGTTTGTGGTTAGATACAATTAACTGATTTATAAATCAGTTCTTAATTCTTTTATGGAGGTTGGCATACTAAAAGGAATACAGTTAGGCTAAGAAACGCTATTTTAAATAAAAACTTCAGTAGCTAAGTTGTTATTCTGATCAGTTCCATAAAAACACAAAGCGCAACCTCCTCTCGAAGACTGCGCTTTGTATTATTTCTAAGTACCTTACTTCGCGGGTGTAATGACAATATTCCGGTACTCTACCGGGCCGTGGTCGCCCTGGATGTAGAGCGGGCCGGGTTCGCCTTCGTTACTGTCGAGGTCCCGGCCGGTGACGCCCGGAATTTCCTGGTTTGTTTTGCGGGTAAAAATACGATATGGTTCAGGACCAACTACCGATCCAGCAACTTATGGTACAACGCCATATAATAGGGCAGCAGAAAAAACGTTCCCTCGTGTTCGGAGTAGCCGTCGCCTTCCGAGGCGTTGAGGGCAAAACCATCCCGATCCTGCCGAACGTGGGCGCGTTCATCCACCGGCAGGGCCAGGCCGTCGGTACGCCAGCCCATGTCCTCGCTTTGGCCGGGGGTACCGTCCAGTACTACATCCAGCCGGTGGGTATTGTGCATGGTGTACCCAATCAGGTCCAGGGGTATTTTTTGCAGGTTTTCCAAAATATACGCTGGGTGGTTGGCGGCCCGGTAATGGGTTTTGACCACGGAGGGCGCGTACAGGTGATTTTCGGGAAACAGGTCGGTGCGGGCAAATGCCTTCTGGTCCACCAGCCGGGTGAATTCATCGGCCAGGGATTCGTAGATCGTATCCCAGAAAGCATTTTTCTGTTTGCTGATGTGTAACCAGGCATTTTCCAGCGATTGCCGGTACATGAGCAAGAGCGCGGGATCGGTTTCGTATTTCAGAAGTCCGTACAGGCTCATCAGGCACAGGTTGTTGTCCCAGGGCACCACATTCTCAGCCGGGAAGTACTCCTTGGGATGAAGCGCGAAAATATGGTACTGGTAGGTATCACGCAGTTTTTTGGCTTCCGCATCATACTTTACGTCGCCCGTAACATGCCGGGCAACGTTCAAAAACGAAAGCATCATCATGGAATTCAGGCCGCGTTGGTCGTAGCCGTACACCGAGCTGAAGTACTCCGGCGAAAAATCTCCCCAGCGGGTTACCTTCCCATCGTGGTCAGTTAGTTTATAGCCGTGTCGTATAAGGTGATCAGTGATGTCGCCCACCACCTGTCTGACCTCCTGCTTCTCCTGCTCGGTTTTGGCGACCAGGTCATAGTAGATGCCGTAAAAGAAGTAATGACCGGCCAGTTCGTCCGAGCTGGTGTCGATCTTGTAGAGGTACTTGCCATCCTTACTTTTGGGGAAACGGGGATAAATGTCTTTCCACTGGGGGTCGGTTGCCTGGCGTTTTTTGTTGTACTCCCGTCCGTACTGCTCGTTGACCGGCTCGTGCCAGTCGGCGGGGATAATGACCCGGGCCGGAAAGCCGGGCTCGTGGGTGATGTCCACCAGCCATTTACAGGC
Source organism: Rhabdobacter roseus (assembly GCF_014202275.1). Taxonomy (GTDB): domain Bacteria; phylum Bacteroidota; class Bacteroidia; order Cytophagales; family Spirosomataceae; genus Rhabdobacter; species Rhabdobacter roseus. Next base: position 62,163 of record NZ_JACHGF010000015.1, read on the forward strand.
CCGGAAACTACGAATGGCCAGTTCTCTGGCTTTGGCGCTGCCCGTGGCGGCGTAGCGGAAGGCTTGCGCGGCCCCGTACATGGCGGTGTACATGCCGTCATTGTCAGAGATGGCCACTTGCGAACTTTCGATCTGGAACTGCTTTGTTAATTCGTTCTGGGCGATAAAGCCCATGCGGTTGTGGCGGGTTTCTACTTGGTTGGTAAAGTAGTCGGCTTTGGCTTCCAGCGTCATTTCCCGGGGTTCAATCCGGCTGATGCCCCCGCGGGTAGCGATCCAGGCCGTTCCGTTGGGTTGAACGGCGATGTCCAGCACATGGTCGTTGGGTAGCCACCGCCGACTGGCCCGGTACCTGAAAAAGTCGTTTTGTGCTACGATAGCCCCCCGCTCCGTCCCGAACCAAACCGTCCCATTCGGCCCGGCGGCGGCGCAGGTAAACTTCGTGTAGGGTAGGCCTTCCTTGCCCGTAAACAACCTCCACTGCTTGCCATCCAGGTACCCCACGCCCTCATCGGCCCCAAACCATAGCCGCCCTTGTGAATCAACGGTTAGCGCCGCTACATTCCGCAGCGACCAGCTGTACCGGCTATCGGCGGGGTATAGCTTTACCGGCTTTTTCCCCTCATACAGGTACAGTCCCTGATCCGTACCTACCGCCCAGCTGTTTTTGTAGCGAGCCTGGGCGAGTACCCTGGTTCCTTTCGGGACGGGTGCCTTTTCGATATTCCTGACGGGAGATTTACCCGTCGCAGGAACCCAGGATTCGTCCTGAAAGGTATACGAGGTACCCTTGGCCTGCGCGGTGAGAGTATTGTCCTTCCAGTAGATCTTATCAACCGGACCGGCGGGCAGCCCCTGTTCTATGGAGTAGACAGTAGCCACCTCCTGGACAAATTTTCGATCACCTATATTTTGGGCCAATAACGTGGATGAAAAAAAGAGGCAAACCGGGAGGAGGTACTTCATGACAAGAAAGGGGATAAGAAAGTGCTAAAAAGGTATATAGGCAATACTACCCTTTTAGAGAAAGAAAGGACTACTGAGCCGTGGTCACCTTCGTTACTGTCGAGCACTTATCCGGAGATGCCCGGAAATTCCGGGTTGGAAATGACGCGTTACTGGAAAGAATGGGGCTGGTCCCCAAACTATTTCCGGACGAGGTACTTCGCTCAGAAATCATCGGCGCGCGCGTCTACGAGCCGGAGGATTTCGACGAAACCATCGCCCTGGCCGGGCTCAAGTACCTGCTGGCGTGCCAGTGAAGGGGTGTTTATTGGATTTGCTCTGGTAGGTACCTACCTCTTGGTCAGCTCTGACTCCGATTTAAGTACCTCGTCTCCGTCTTCTTGTTCAATGAGGTAGGCTGGTTCGTCGTCGGTGGCATTGCGGGTTATTTCGCTGCCTTTGATGGTGCGCGTCACCTTCTTTGTGAATTTCTCTTGCACTATACCCGTAGCGGTACCTTTTCCCCAGTGCCATTCCACTTTGTCGCCTTGCTGGTAGCTCATCGTCGTGTTTTTTGTAAGAACCTGGCTGCCCAAAAAAAGTTTGACCGACCCTCTAGACGGAGGATCGGTCAGGGATGAAATGGTACAAAAGGTACTTAACCTTTAGCTGGCTAAAAAATTAATCGCCTGTTTTAGGGTACGTTCATTATGCGTGACGGGATCGGTGTAGGTACGCTCTCCCACTTCGATCGTCACTTCTTTTCCCACCAGTTGCTTCGTGTCTAATTCTCTCCCCGCTTTTACCTCGATACCGGCTTCCTCAAACAGACTAATAATGGCGGGCATACCCGCCTCTGATTGGTAAAAACGGTGGGTAACGTAGCCTTCGTCGTTCTCGAATCGTACGGCAAAAAAAGGAATCCCCTTGTTTTCGCTGCTGCCCTCCTCAATGTCAGTGATTGTGACGCGTTGCCGACCATCAGCGAGCAACGTTTTTTCCTGGCCTTTTTCTACTGCGATTTTCATACGTTTTAGCTTATATTTTATTTATATTATAGAACAGCACAAACTATATTTGTTTTGTAATATAAACATCGTGCCAAGCTTTCCGTTTTCCTTACATCTACCTGCCTCATGAATAACGGTATCTTTGATTTGGATCATTTTCACGAGACTGAAGAAGGTGCGCAAACATTCCGAGATTCTTAGTGGGATGTAGGTAAGCGGAAAGCGACCTGATAAGTCCGGCGGGGCGCGCGGCATACTTTTTTATTTTTGAAGGAAATCTCCAGCGAGTCTAAAACCCAATATAAACCCACTATTCCATGCGTCTTGGCTACGCCTGCATCAATCTGTCTTTGGGCGAAAGTAAAATTTCCGTCAATCGCTCAATGGTCAAGAAAACATTCTTGGCCAAAGGCGTAACCTATGCGTCGGAATTGGCCCTAAAAAATGTCAGGGACCTGGAGAAGATTACCGACTGGAACGTGCAAAACGGTTTGTTGTTGTACCGCATGAGCAGCGATATGTTTCCCTGGATGAGCGAATACGAGTTTGGTGATTTGCCGGATTTCCTGGAAATAGAAGGGGTACTTTCCCGAATCGGGCAGAAGGCCAGGGCCAGCCATTTGCGTCTGACGTACCATCCCGGGCCCTTTAACGTGCTGGCTACTAAAAGTGCCGATGTGCTGCGCAAAACGAGTAAGGAACTACGACAACACGGCGAAGTGATGGACCTGCTTGGCTTGCCCCGTAGTCCCTTCGCCAAGATCAATATCCACGTAGGCGGGGCCTACGGAGACAAAGCGACGGCCATCGACCGTTTTTGCGAAAACTACGCCCAACTACCCCATACCGCCCGTCTCCGACTGACGGTAGAGAACGATGATCGCCCCAATCTGTTTTCAACTAAGGACTTATTGGAAATCCACCGGCGCGTCGGCATTCCGTTGGTCTTTGATTACCATCATCATCAACTGCACCCGGGCGGTTGGGCGGAAGCTGAAGCCATGACTGCCGCCGCCGCTACCTGGCCGCTGGGAGTTCCGCCCATCGTTCATTATTCGAGTTCGCGCCGGACTTTTGAGGAGCCGCTGGCCGCTGAGGTAGCCCACGCCGATTATGTATACCGATTCATCGACCTGCACGGTCAGGAAGTGGACGTTATGTTGGAAGCCAAGGCCAAGGAACGCGCGGCGCTGAGGTACCTTGAAGAATTTCCCGCTTGCGGAGCGCCTTGATTTTGCATTGGGGCTTACGTAAACCGGCTATTCTACCTGTACATGGATGGGCGCTAAGGGGTACCTGTAGGCGGAAATTGCGCAGGTACCTTTATGGCTTTTGTTCCGTTTTTACGCGCGTATATTTTTCTATAATCACCCGGTCAATCCCCAGCGCCTCTACTTTCTCGACGCCTTTCTGAATGAGCGTATCGTTTTGGATGTTGACGGTAAACGAGAAGGTGTGGTTTTCCCAGGCCGGATCCGAGAAGTAGTCCAGGTGCTCCGTATAAGTGGAATCCACCAACGTGTATTTGCCGCCACCGGCGGAATAGGGGGCCACCGTATTGGCATCGATAGTGTGATTCAGAAAAGCGAAGTGGGTTTTGTTCAAGATCTTGATCATGCTACGCGTCGAATCGAAGGTCGAAAAAGTACTGTCCCTTTCCATAGTCGTGGCCGAAATCAATTCCCAGGTACCTTCCAGGGGAAGCTGATCGGGTTTGGAATGGCACGAAAACAGGAGGCAGGGTAGTAGTAAAAGAACGCAGGTAGCGGTACGATGCATGGTAAAACTGGTTTTTGAAGGCTTTTTTTTTACAAGTACCTAAATAAAGTACCTACCTCGGGCGGAGACAGGTACTTTGTTTAGGTACTTGGTCAAATCTACTTCCCTGGTGTAAGGATGATATTCCGGTACTCCACCGGGCCGTGGTCGCCCTGGATGTAGAGCGGGCCGGGCTCGCCTTCGTTACTATCGAGCGCGCCGCCGGTGATGCCGGGAATTTCCTGGTTGGTAATGACGCGTTGGCCGTTGACGTCGAGGGTGATCATCCGGCCAATGAGCGTGACGTCGAACGATTGCCACTCGCCGGGTTCCTTGGCGACCATCTCGCTGGGAGCGATGAAACCGTACACGCCGCCGAGCTCACCCACGGAGGGTTGCAGGCCTTTGCCATCCGTCACCTGCACCTCGTAACGGCCGCGCAGGTACACGCCGCTGTTGCTGCCTTTGGGGATGCGAAACTCCACGTGCAGTTTGAAGTCGTCATATTTTTCATCCGTAATCAGGTTTGCGCCGGATTTCTCGCTTTTCAGCACGCCATTCTGCATGGTCCACTGGTTGGTGGCGGTGGAGGCGTGCCAGCCTTTGAGCGTGTTACCTTCCGTGAGTTTTACGGGCTTTCCCCAGCTGGGCGCCGAGGTACGGCGCAGGGCCGGGGCCCGCACGCCCGTCCAGTTGTGGGTTTTTCCGCTGGGGGTGGTGAGGGTACCTTTCATTTGATCGCCCTGGACGGTACCCTGCACCGAGAACTGTCCGTCGCCGCTTTCCCATTGCGGGGGAATGGAGAAATTAAACGTACCGTCTTTGAAATGTACCTCCGAAATGGGCCGGGCGCTGCCCGACACCGACACAAACCGACCGACCAGGGTACGCGTACCCGAGTGCGTCACTTCCAGCCACGACGGGGCCGGTTTTCCATCCATATCAACGGTGATGTCCCACCTTCCCTCCAGCGGGGTGGCCAGGGGGCGGGCTTTCAGGTTACCGGCTTGCATAGCCAGTAGGACCGTAAGTGCTGGTACCAGGCAGTAGTGGAAAAAGGAGCGGGATTTGATTTGACGTAAGGTGTTCATGCTATTTTTTAGAGATAAAGATGTTAAGGTAGGCATAAAAAGGAAATGAAAGGTAGGTAGGTTCCGTCCCGGTCATTTGAGCCGTTGATTACCCAAAAAAGCGCATCACAATCCATTCTATACTTGCCCGACCGGCTTTAATTTCTGTAAAAGAAGGGATTGTTAGGCGACCTAGCGGTCGTGTGTTTCGGGCGTGCCGGGCGATGGCTGAGAAAAGTACCCCCTTTTGCTTTTAGGTACCTACCCACGAGTTCTGTTTCGTATGGATAGGGCTGATTCAGGGTATCCTGCCCTCCTCCACCGTCTGGCACAGTAGGCTTCCGGCCAAAGCGCTTTTATTGGAGCGACTTCTCCTGGGGGCTCCCGTCAATCTTTACGTACCTTATCTAAACCCTGATTCATGCCTTTTCAAACCCTTACGTTCATGCGGTTCCCGACACCTTCCCGACTCCTATCGCTACTGCTGGTTTGTGTCCTTATTTCCACCCACGCTTTTGCCCAAAAAAAATGGCAGGACCTGACTACCGTGGAGGATATCTGTACCTACATGCCGGAAACGATGAAGAAGATGCTCGACCAGTTTAATCTGGAGGCGCCGGGCCTGGAACAGGCGAAGCAAGCCCAAGCCAAGGGCGATTTGGTGCAGGCTTGCCAAGCATTACTGGCCTATTACAAGAACGGAAACACGGCTACCTACCTACGCAAAGCCCTGCCGCCTGCTACAACCAAAACCGTGGCCGCGGCAGACACAACCCTTAACTACGTATTTGTGGTGCAGAACGTACGGGGCGTACCACCTCTACTACCCGACGGCCACCGCGACTGGTACTACAAAGGCCCGAATAATGACAAAGAGTGGGCTTGGCTCTCGAACCGCCATTCGCAACTATCAGAGGTATACAATGCCTACCTGGAAACCGGAAACCCCAAATATGCCCGGTACATCGATGCCTTTTTGCGGGATTTTATTATCAAAAGCAGGCCCTATCCCGCGGTGAAAAGTACTACGTCGGTCTGGCGGGGACTGGAAGTAGCCGCGCGGGTGAAGGTATGGTCGCGGATATTCTACGGGCTGGTTGGTAGTCCGTACTTTTCGCCGGCCACGCAGCTGCTGATGCTGAGCAGTCTGCCCGACCACGCCCATTACAACCGGTACTTTCACGCCGGAAACAACTGGCTCACAATGGAAATATCGGCGCTGGCTACGGCGGCTACCAATTTCCCGGAATACAAGCAGGCCGACGAATGGCTCACCTACGCCATCGACGCCATGACCGAAAGTATGAAGGGCCAGGTATATCCCGATGGCATCCAGACCGAACTCACCTCGCACTACCACAACGTGGCGCTGGCTAATTTTGCGCTTTTTAAAGACATCTGCGACCGGGCCAAGCGTCCATTGCCCGACTTCTTCAATCAAACCATCGTGAGCATGTACGACTACATTGCCCGGGCCATTCGCCCCGACGGGTACCGTATCCTGAACAACGACGGGGATCGGGGTAGCGACCGGGAATTGCTCCTGAGAGCGGCCGAAAAGTATAACAAACCCGAGTGGGCCTACCTGGCTTCCAACGGGCAGCAAGGTACCAAACCCGCGCAGGGGCCGTCGTACTTTTTTCCGTGGGCGGGCCAGTTGATTTCCCGCTCTGGGTACGATGCCCGCGCGCAGTGGTCGTTTTTTGACATTGGCCCCTGGGGAAGTGGACATCAGCACAATGACAAGCTGCATATTTCGGTGTCGGCCTACGGACGCGATTTGCTGGTGGATGCGGGGCGTTTTGCGTATACCGGTGAAATCGCCGAAAAATTCCATCCCTACGCGGCCAGCAGCGCCGGGCATAACCTGGTTTTGGTCGATGGGCAAGGACAAAAACCCGGACCAACCCTGGCCAAGGTACCCCTGAACGATACCCATATCAAAATCACCCCCGAATTTGACTACGCCACCAACGAGTTTGCCGACTTCAAAAATACGGAAGGTACCGCCCGCCATACGCGCGCGCTACTCTACGTACGCGGCAAGTTTTGGGTCGTAGTGGACCGCATCCAAACCGACCGGCCCCGGAAAATAGAAACCCTGTGGCACTGGCATCCCGACTGCACCGTGACCCAAGACGGAAATACGATCAAGACGAATAATACCCAGGGCAACCTGGCGATCATTCCGGTAGGTACCTCTGGAATGGATATTCCCCGAATGGATATTCGTTTTGTCAAAGGGCAGGAACAGCCCGAAATCCAGGGTTGGTACAGTCCGGAATACAACGTGTACATGCCCAATACGGCCACCATTTACAGTGCCAACGTTGCCCGCGACCAGACTTTTGTCTGGCTGCTCTTCCCCTCCGCAGGCAAAACGCCCGCCGTAAAAGCCAGGATTTTAAGCGAAAATGAGGAAGAAGTACGGGTGGAAGTTACGGCCGAGGGTAGGACGTGGAAGATGAAAGTACCTTATAGCGATAGCAGGAAAGTGGGGATGGAGAAGTGATCTTCCGGATGCAAATACCCCCGCCGCGCCCAAATACCTGCTCGACGGCGCGGTACCCAACCCGGAAAGTACCTGATACAGCACCCCGGCTCAAGGTACTTTTGGGCGGAGCAAAGCCAGTATTGTCATTTTTTATTCAAAGTACAACCAGTTCCAGTAGTACTTTTAGGAAAAATGAACGTAAGGATATAAAGGGTATCGCAAAAATATCTTTGGTAAGACTAGCTAAAAATCCATCAAAGTACCCCCGCTAGAAAAGAAAGTATGGTTTGGGTGGGTTTTGGAAGCTAAGTGGCGAAAAGTAACTACCTGAAACTAAGTGTGGTAAAAATTTATTGTAATTTTTTTAGTTGGTGCGTAAGGGTTTTGCCCCCCTTTTCTGGTCTAGTAGTGTAATAATGAGGTAGTCACGGTGGAAGAGAGATTATAAAAGTACCTCATGAACCCAAAGTAGGTTTTTCGTAAGTAAAAATATGGTTTCGCACGCGCGATCCAAAGATTTTCATCATAGGTTGATTGATTTAAAGGGGCTCTGACTATCGGAGCTCTCTTTTTTTGTGCCCGGTCTGTGAGCGGGCATCCGGACCAGAAAACCCGCCGACTCCCTATCTTTGCGAAAAACCATAGACCTATGACTACCGCCGAAGAGCTGCTGGATTTGCTGAATCTGGAGAAAATAGAGGAGAATATTTTTCGGGGCGACAACTACCTGGCCCCCTGGAAGCGGGTGTTTGGCGGGCAGGTACTGGCCCAGGCGCTGCAAGCCTGCTACCAAACGGTACCCGAAGGGCGCTTTGCCCACTCCATGCACGCCTACTTCATCCTGGCGGGCGACATCAACCACCCCATCATCTACGACGTAGACCGCATCCGGGACGGAGGTAGTTTCACGACCCGCCGCGTGGTGGCCATCCAGAAGGGCAAGCCTATTTTTAGCATGAGCGCCTCGTTTCAGTCGGTGCAGGAGGGGCTCGACCACCAGATCAGTATGCCCAATGTACCCCCGCCCGACGTCCTGGTGTCGGACGAGAAGCTGGCGGAGGCCTTTAAGGAAACCGCGCCCGACGTGTACCGTACCCTGGCCTTTCCGCGGCCCATGGAGTTTCGGCCCGTCGAAAAAATAAACCCCACGCTCCTACGCAAAAACCCGCCCTTTCGGCACGTGTGGCTCAAATCCAACGGTGCGCTACCCGACGACCTCCGTCTGCACCAGATCATCCTGGCCTACGCCTCTGACTACAACCTGCTTACCACGGCCACGCTACCGCACTTTGACAAAGTACGTCCCACGGAGCTCTTCCTGGCCAGTCTCGACCACGCCATGTGGTTTCACCGGGAGTTTCGGGTGGACGAATGGCTCCTCTACGCCCTCGACAGCCCCAGCGCCTCCAACGCCCGCGGCTTCACGCGCGGCAACATCTTCACGCAGGACGGCCGCCTGGTCGCTTCCGTCGTGCAGGAGGGCCTGATCCGCCCGCGTGACTAGGTACTGCTGGGGAGGGCAGCGTTGTGGTGAGGCCGTCACGTGGCCGTGCAGGGTAATACGCTGGCCCGGGTACTCGGCACGGTCTACGGCCAAGTCGGGTAGCGGTAAGAGAGACGCTGGTATAAGTCTGTTTGTAAAGTAAATGCAAAAGGGTCAGAGAACTAAATATCAAGATACTTGATAGAATGAGATAGAATATAACTACCTTACACTGATGAAAGGCTAGTGCTTTTATAAAACAATGGATTAGTACGGATGCTATTTCGCTTTTTGTTCCCATGAATCAGTATCGATCTAATTTCAGACTATGGCAAGTGAGCACTGGTATCTTTTATTGGCTGATGATGACGACGACGATGTCCATTTTTTTAAGGAGGCCTTAGACGACCTACCCATAACCGCCCGGCTTGAGGTCGTGCAGGACGGCGAGCAACTCATACAATGGCTCAGCCGGCCGGCCGAGCCGCTTCCCGACGTGCTTTTCCTTGACCTGAATATGCCCCGTAAGGGCGGTGCCGAATGCTTGGTTGAACTGAAGCGCGACCTAAAGCTAGAGCACCTTCCGGTTGTTATACTCTCTACTTATTTTGAGCCAGCGATGGCCAATCTACTGTACAAAAACGGAGCGCACTACTGTATGCGTAAGCCGACCGATTTTTTCCGTCTCAAACAACTCATCCACCAGGTACTTACCCTACTGGCGTCAGCCAACGGGCAGCAACCGCCCAAAGAAGGATTTGTTCTCAACGGTACTTTAAACTGATACCACGATGGAAGTGGCCGGGAAAATTCTTTCTACCAACACATTTCCTGTGGTGGGTATTGGGGCATCGGCAGGCGGCTTGGAAGCCTTTCGGAAATTACTGAAAGCCATTCCCGAAAAGTCAGGAATGGCCTATGTGCTGGTGCAGCATTTGGCTCCCACGCACGAAAGTCATCTGCCCGAACTACTGCAAAAGGTTACTTCCATTCCGGTATTGGAAATAGCGGACGAGATAAAAGTGGAGCCGGACCATATTTACATCTTGCCCAGCAACAAAATGCTGGTGGCCAATGACGGCGTACTGCAACTGAGTCCCCGCCCTACCAAAAAAGGCAAACTGAACCTGCCCATCGACCTTTTTTTTACTTCTTTGGCCGAGATTCACCAAAGTAATGCCATCGGGGTGGTTTTATCGGGCACCGGTAACGATGGTACCCAGGGACTAAAAGCCATCAAAGAGTACGGAGGGATCACCTTTGCCCAGGACGAAGCCTCGGCAGCTCATGCCGGTATGCCCCAAAGTGCTGCCCAGGCCGGGGTAGTTGACTTCGTCTTACCGCCCGAAGAAATACCCCCAAAAGTGTTGGCCCTCACCAACCTCATCCATGGAAATGCGGGAAATGAATCCGCCACCCCGATGGCGGATAATGAGGCATTTAAGCAAATTCTGGCGCTCCTGCGGATCCGCCGGGGGACCGATTTTACCTATTACAAACAAACCACCATCCGCAGGCGTATTCTGCGCCGGATGGCCATTCACAAAAACGAAGCGCCGGCCGACTACCTGAAGTATCTACGGGACAATAAACCAGAGCAGGATAGCCTCTATCAGGATTTACTCATTCCCGTGACGGACTTCTTCCGTGACCATCCCGTATTTGATCATCTGAGCGAGTCTGTTTTTCCGCACCTGGTCAACAAAACCGCCGGTGAAGCCATCCGCATCTGGGTGGCGGGCTGCAGCACCGGCCAGGAAGCCTACTCCATTGCAATATGCTTCAAGGAATTTCTGGGCGGTAAGCCAGAACGAGTCCAAATCTTTGCCAGCGATCTGAGCGCTCCCGCCATTGCCAAAGCACGCCTGGGCCTGTATACCAAGGCCGAAGTGGATACGGTATCCCCCAACGACTACAGGAGTTCTTTACAAAAACCAAGGATACGTATCAGGTAAATAAGGACGTGCGGGACATGTGTGTCTTTGCCCCGCACAATTTTTTAAAAGATCCTCCCTTCGGCAGGCTCGATTTTATCAGTTGCCGCAATGTGCTGATTTACATGGAGCCCTACCTGCAAAAGAAAGCGCTCACGACCTTTCATTATGCCTTAAAGCCCAACGGGTTTTTATTGTTGGGTAAGACCGAAACCATCAGTCTGGTTCCCGACCTGTTTGCCTCAGTGGCCAGGAGCGATAAATTATTTTCCCGTAAAGAGGGGCCTGGTCGCTCGGCGCACCTCGCCAGCGGACAAAGTGAAACCAGCCTGAGCCGGGCGAACGAAAATCCGAAACTTGAAATTGGGCGTACCGACTTTCAAAAAACGGCAGATGACCTTATTTTGGCCCGATACACCCCCGCCGGTGTGGTCGTCGATGAGGCCCTGGACATTGTCTATTTTCGGGGCAACACCAGCCGGTATTTGGAGCAATCGACCGGCAAGCCCACCCATAATTTGTTATTGCTGGCGAAATACGGGTTGACCTTTGAGCTACGCAACCTGTTGCATAAAGCGCAAAAAGGGCAGGTGGCCGTCAGTAAAGAAAATATTCCCCTTCAGTTGGATAATGTGTCGCGCAGCATTTCGATTGAAGCAATCCCGCTGCCGACTACCGTCGATCCCCATTATTTAGTGCTGTTTCACGAAACGGATACCATCGGTCATCGGCGATCCGTGCCGCCGAAAGGAGGGCAGGCGAAAAAAAAAGATTCAAGCGCCAACCAGGACGTAAAGGACCGGCGCATCCACCAGTTGGAGCAGGAGCTGGCCCAGGCCCGTGACGATATGCGCGGCATTACCCAGGACCAGGAAGCCGCTAATGAAGCGCTGCAAAGTGCCAACGAAGAGCTGTTGAGCGGCAACGAAGAGTTGCAGAGCCTGAATGAAGAATTAGAAACGGGTAAGGAAGAACTACAAAGTACCTATGAGGAGCTGACGATTGTCAACCAGGAAATGATTAGCCTCAATGAGCAGCTAATCTCCGCACGGGATGCCGAAGGGCAGGCGAACAAACGGTTTCAATTCATTGCCGATGCCATGCCGCAAAAAGTTTGGACTGCCGATCCAGGCGGCAATATTGATTATTATAATCAAACCTGGCTGGCCTACACGGGACTTCACTTTAAGGATTTAAAAGACTGGGGATGGAAGCAAATCATTCATCCCGAAGATTGGGAAGAAACTAAAAACCGCTGGCAGCAATCCATTGACACTGGGGCTGACTTTGAGATGGAGCACCGGTTTTTAAATGCGGAAGGGCACTATAAGTGGCACCTCAGCCGGGGTTTGGCGCAAAAGGATGCAACCGGTGCCATCAGCCTGTGGATTGGCACCAACACGGAGATTGATCAGCAGAAAACCCACCAGAAAACCTTGGAAAAAGCCGTCGCCGAACGGACGCACGAATTGCAGCAAGCTAATCAAACGCTGGCCGATAAAAACGGAGAGCTTCAACAGAAGAATAAAGAATTGGAAGCCTTCACGTACGTATCGAGTCATGACTTACAGGAACCGCTGCGCAAAATACAAGCCCTGTCGGGTCGCATCCTGGAAAAGGAGACCTTGACCGAGCGTGGCAAAGATTCTTTCCAGCGTATGCAGAAAGCCGCCCAACGAATGCAGCAACTCATCCATGATTTGCTGGCTTTTTCCCATCTGAATGCCGCCGAACGAATCGTGGAGAGCACCGACCTCCGCCTACTTGTGGAGGAGGTCGCCGGTGAGCTGAGTGACACCATGGCCGAAAAACGGGCCACCCTGGACGCCACAGAACTCGGCTCTGCCCCCATTATCGAGTTTCAGTTTCGCCAACTCCTTCACAATCTGATTGGTAACGCACTTAAATTTTCCAATCCGGAGGTCCCGCCCCACATCATACTCAAGAGCCGGATGGTACCAGGCAGCCAACTCCCGAACTCAACGCTTTCACCCGAAAAAACATACTGTCACATCCTGGTCGAGGACAATGGCATTGGCTTTGCCCCCCAGTACAGCGAAAAAATATTTGCCGTATTTCAACGCCTACACGGCAGGAGCCACTACAAAGGCACCGGCATTGGCCTGGCCATAGTAAAAAAAGTCGTGGAGAATCACCAAGGCCTGATAACGGCCACCAGCGAGCCGGGCAAAGGTGCCAGGTTTGATATTTATATTCCGGCGTAGCGTTGCTCAACCCTCGCCCCATCCGCCTATGAGGGAATTGAACCAAGTCAACTTCGGGCTGAACGGCTTTACCCTATTAGATGATCAATGCGACTGCTGCCTACCCCGAAAAGTCTCAGATCGGCGCATAGCTTGGTACCTCGCCTTCATACTGTCTTCCGCCAAGCCAGGGAAGAGCTAGTTTTACCCTGGCGCGGTAGTAATTATTTTGGTGTCTGGCAACCACATAGGAATGACTTGCCACCTCTTGTATTTTTTGATAAGCAAGCCATGCATGAGCCTCAAACATGGTTAGGACGGATCATACAAAACATGTCAGACTATTTGGTGAATATCTTCTTTAGGACGCATTACGGCGTAGCTACACTATTTCTACCCAAGGGGTTGGTTCTATGGCCGTTGTTGTGGATCCTATTAGTGAAAGTGCGGTCAAGTTTTATGGCAAATATGGCTTTACTTTATTACCAGATAGCGGCAAAAGGGTTCTCCCCATGAAAGTCATAGCGCAGCTTTTTTAATCATAAAGTACCTGCTACTAGCATAGCTCTTGATGGCTTAAAAACAAGGAGAGCATAAAAGCCGCCGGGCTACTCCGCGACCAACGCATCGAGTACTTTCCTGATTTTGGGATCGCTGGGGCGGGGGGCGTTGGCGTTGATGATTTTGCCGTCTTTACCCACCACCATGTAACGCGGAATGGAGCCGAGCTTATGTTCCTGAATGAACTTTGAACCCTCGGGCTTTAGGATTTTGAAACTGTTCTCGGTAAGGTTAATTTCTAAGCGCTCGGCGGCCTTACTCCACTTCATATAGTTATCGTCGAGCGAAAAAAACACGACCTCCAGGTTTTTATGCTCATAGTCTTGCAAGATGCTTTTGGAGTACTTCATTTCTTCAATACAGGGGGCACACCAGCTGGCCCAAAAATCCAGGTAAACCACTTTGCCTTTTTTCTGTTCCAGCACCTCTTCAATGGTGAATTGCTCCCGGTTGAAGGCCATCAAATGGAGATCCGAAGGGGTGGTATTCAGCAATTTATCCCGCTCGTATTTGGCCTGGGCTTGCTGAATGAGACGGGCATCCGTCACGGAATTGACAAATGCCTTTAAGTAGGTATCCGTTTCGTCCGGAAAGAAGTTGTCAATTTTACCCAGGCTGAGAAAGAGCAACTGATCTTTCACCGCCGGACTCAGTAGGGAAGAGTGTTGGGCCAGCGAGAAGCTTTCCTTCGGATCTCGGAAATAATAGTGATTCGCTACGGTCCATTGGGCCCGCGAGGTGATGTATTTTTTCTCAAAATGATCCAGGCATTGGTTAAAATAGGTATCCTGAAAACGCAGGTTTTTGAAGCTACCCGTAAGCGCGCGGGCCGCCTGGGTAGAATCCATCGAGCCCGACATGATGGCTAGTTTGAGAGGCAAATGGGCGTACTTTTGCTGATAAAAACGATAGACGTCGTCCGAAATGTGTTTATGGGCATGTAGTGAATCGAGTACCTGCTGGCTGTTCCTTTTCAGATCGTTCGCCGAAGGAAGAAGGTCGCTCCCCATTTGATTTTCAAGGGTTTCGAGGTATAAGCCTTTTTCATAGCCTTTCCTGGCGCTTTGCCTTTCGCTCTCTTTTGGATCATCAAAGAAATACTTGAAAGCTGTCATACGGGTATCATCCGCCATGCCCGCGGTCAGGTAAGCGCCCGGGTACTTTTGGTTGATGATGGCTTCGACGTTTAGATCGTGGGGCGCGTAGGTACCCGCTGCATGCTTGATGACGACGGGTTTAGCGGGGTCGAAGCTCATCACCAGGGAATCACCCTTATGGACCAAAAAGTCTTGGAACTCAAAATAGCTCAGGTACCTTCTGAGTATGGCCCGATCTGACGAAGTGGTATAAGCCGCCGCTTTATTTTTCGCTATTTCATCAAACCAATAGCCTTCGCGTTCAAAGCCGTCATAAAAGACAACATACTCAAGCCTTCCCGTATTTCGCTTGGTTTTTGTATTCAGCGCACTGTTGAAGACGGGCTTATCAACAAACTGAATATGCACAACGCCCGGCTCTGTGTTTTGAGGGGTACTTTCAGGAGGGGCTTCAGCCGTGGTTTTGTCTTGGGACGAAGGCTTACCGCAGCTGAGCAATAAAGTAAGCGCGAGCAGGCTGCTCAAGCCGGAAAGGGAGAGGGCGAGGATTTTTGTCATGGGGAAGTTGGCTATGGAATGGATTCATACGTATGCGCGATTTATTAACTAGCTATACCCTAACGCGATCCCGCTACCCGTTTTCCTCTGCGCTGCTGTGCCGCTTAGGTACCCTAAACAATTTTCTGTTTGCCCTGTCTTCCCCTCATCAAGCCGGAACGGCGGTGATTTTCTGCGCCACGTTCTTGTGAAAAGAAGCGATCACGCGGCCGTGCAGGAAGGGATACAGGTACTTTTCACGGATGAGCGAGGGGCAGCTACCCTTGTAGAGCGTCCGGTGAACTACCTCCGTAGCGCCCTCAGCGGCGGTCCGGAACGAAAGCCGCTGGCTGCCTTCGGTCTTGCCGCCTTCGATGTACGAAAACTCAATGTACTTCTCGGCCTCGTTGATGGCCGTAATTTTGTGCGCCACCGCAATGTTAACCAGCCCCCAGAATAGACTAATATTCAGAAAAATGATTTGCCCGGTTTTAAGGCCGTCGTAATCGTCTTCGAGGTAGGTGAGCTCCTGTTCCTGCTGGCAATACTGGCAGCCAAACGACACCATCGGACTGCGCCAGGTGTCGCGCGGGGGGATGCTCAGGTAGGTACGCCACACCTGCTCCAGCGGCTGCTCCACCCGAAACGTACGGCTGTGCTCGTAGTAGTGGTCGGCGGAGGCCGGATTGTAGTTGGTTGCTTTCAGCTTCTTGAAATCCTTGACTTGGCACAGATTCCGTTCCTGGAGGTAGGCCTGGATGGTTTTCTGAGGAATGCGTTCAAAATCGACGGTGGGGGTGTTTCCGGAGCGTTTAGTAAAAGTCATGGATGGGAGCTGTGCTGCGAATGGTACCTGAATCTCTAACGAAGAAAGGGTATTTTTGGCATAAACTACTTATAAAAAACCTTCGATAAGCTTAGGAATGGGTAGTTTGCTTGGTCAGGCCCAGCGGAGTGGGCAGGCCGTCGAGGCTGGTGAGGTTGTTCTGTTTTACATACTGAGCCAGCCCGGTTTCCCCCTTTTTTTCGGCCCAGTCGAAGTGAATATCCCGCTCACCGACGTACTCAAAAAGCGGTACCCCAAAGCCGCAGGAGGTTTGTACCAGCTCGATGTCGGCCAGGATGAGCTGGCGGGTACTGGGGTAGATCGTAAAAAGCGGCGCGTAGTGGTCCCAATCCGCCGTGCCGGGCAGTACCGTGCGCCCTTGGCCGTAGAGCCGCAGGATGTTGGGGGCGCCTTCAAAGGAGCAAAACATGAAGGTGATACGGCCGTTTTCGAGCGTGTGGGCGGAGGTTTCGTTGCCGCTACTCACCAGGTCCATGTACCCCACCTGGCTCTCCGAAAGTACCCGAAAGCAATCCAGGCCCTTGGGCGAGAGGTTGACGTGTCCGTCGGCGCTGAGCGGGGCCGTACTGACGAAGAAGATGTGCTGCTTTTCAATAAACTCCCGGTGGGCGGGTTTGATGAAATCGTGAAATTTACCCATAGCTAATGGAAGAGGATGGATCTTGAATAAAACACGTCTAGCGCGTGTATAGCCTGCCAGACTAGCACGAATGTAGCAAATTATCAAACAGGTACTTGTATAAAACGCGGCAAAATGACCTTCGCTAGCCGCACAAGGTTGTGCTCCCGGCTGGGACGACGTATATTGCAGTAGCTAAAGCAGAAGCCACAAAAGAGAGGTACCTACAAACTACAAACTCAACACCCGATATGTCCAACCTGACCATGATCATTGAGGAGCGGCCCGCCGATATTGGCAATTTCCTCGTAGGCCGTTTGCTTCCCTTCAAAGGAAAAAGAATGGTAGGCCCCTTTATTTTCATTGACCACATGGGTCCCGTCGCCATGGATGCCACCGACAACGTCGACATCGGACCGCACCCGCACATTGGGCTTTCTACGCTGACGTACCTCTTCGAAGGCGCCGTACTGCACCGCGACTCGCTGGGAACGGAAGTGGAAATCATGCCCGGCCAGGTAAACTGGATGACCGCCGGAAAAGGCGTGGTGCATTCGGAGCGTACGCCCGAGCGCCTCCGGGGTACTTCCAAAAACCTACACGGCCTACAAATTTGGGTGGCCCTACCCAAGGCGCTTGAAAACATGGATCCGGCTTTTTACCACGCGGAGGCCTCCGAACTACCTGCCTGGGAACAAAACGACGTTGCCTACAAGTTGCTGGCCGGTACGTTCCGGGGGCATGAGTCGCCGATTCCGGTGTACAGCCCACTTTTCTTACTGGAAATAACCTCCAACGTCCGGCAACGGATCGACATCGGCGCTGATCTTTTTGGCGAAGTAGGTATGTACATTCTGGAAGGAGCGGTGCAGTGCGAAGGTACCTGGCACGAGCCTAAGCGGATTCTGGTAACCAAGCATACCCAGCTGTGTGCCTTTGTAATGGAGGCGGGTAGTACGGTGTACCTCTTTGGGGGAGAGCCTTTTGCGGAAGAAAGGTACATTTACTGGAACTTCGTGGCCAGCGACCTACAGACGATCGAAAAAGCCAAAGCCGATTGGCAAAACCAACGTTTTCCCACCATCGAAGGCGAATCCGACCCCGTGCCACTTCCCGGAACCCCTCCCGGCTTGCGGCAAAAACTATAGTTTCCTGAAGGCTATCAATTCTTCAAAAAAACTGGCTACCGATCCGACAGCGCGAAGCTAACCGCCAGGTAGGGGAGGGCGTAGGTCGTCGAGAAATTCCTTTGCCAGTTGTCGAGGGGTACTTTGGTTCGGTAGGCCTGACGGCCGTAGAGGTAGGCTACTTTTACGCCTACGGCTCTGGATACCCACAGCCGCGCGTAAATCTCCGACTGGCCGCTGCTGCCCGGCCACGCCAGCGGTAGGGTACTTAGCATGACCGGCCTGCTGGGGACTAACCCCTGATAGTAGGCCGCTCCCTCACCGGGTGTAGGGGTACTTTTCTGGTAAAAGGCATCTCGCTTCCGTCCCCACGACACCCCCACCAGATCGGTATGCAAACCCAGGTCAATGGGACCCAATCGCAGGCTTGCGCCCGCCATCAGGCTTAGCCCCTGCGCCGACTGGCGTCTGTAGTAGAGGGTGTCTTTGGGCGTACTTGAGCGAGCAGAAAGCAAGGTAACTTCGCCCCCATAAAAGCCCCAGGCGCGCAGGCCCAGCCCCAGATGAAGCCAGGGTGCCCTGTGCATACTTACCTCTTCGGAGTAAGCCACCGAAGGTACCCCCTGCGTGCGGCTAAATCCGGTGCCCACATCCAGTGCCGCCCGCACCTTGGATTGCTGCTGGGCATAGCCAAGGGTACTTGTCAGCAGCATGATCGTCAAAAATGGGTAGTTGTGTCTCATGAGGTTAGGAGTGAGGTGGATGCAGCAGCGCTACCGGTCGCTTGGGACTACTATAAACGTACTAAAACAACTTTAGGATTACCGGTCCTGGCGATAAATATTATCGAATGGTACCTGTCTGGTTAAAAAGACGACGGACTTTTGGGGTAGATTTTCGATGCGATACCTGAAAATACTACTTTTGTAGCTTAGAAGCGGTACTACCGGTTGGTGATTCCGCTTTGTACCTAATCTTTTATCTTCATGCTGCCTACTACTCCATTCGATCAGACTACCGCTTATAAGAAACTCAAAGCCCATCATAAGACAATCGCTAAGAAGCACTTACGGGAGCTTTTTGCCGAAGATCCCGACCGCTTCCGGAAGTTCAACATTCGGTTGGGTGACCTTATCTTAGATTATTCCAAAAACCGCATCAGTACCCGCACGCGTACCTACCTGGTGCAACTGGCCGAGGAATGCGGGCTGGCCGGGGCCATCGAGCAAATGTTCAGCGGAGCGAAAATCAACGCCACCGAAAACCGCGCCGTGCTGCACGTGGCCCTGCGCAACCGCTCCAACGTGCCCATTGAGGTAGACGGCAAGGACGTGATGCCGGACGTGAACGAGGTACTTGAAAAGATGAAAGTCTTCTCGGGCAAAGTACGCTCGGGCGAGTGGAAGGGGTACTCGGGCAAGGCCATCACCGACCTGGTGAACATCGGGATCGGTGGGAGCGACCTGGGCCCGGTGATGGTAACGGAGGCGCTGAAGGCCTACGGCAAAAAAGGCCTGAACCTGCACTTTGTGTCCAACGTAGACGGTACCCACATCGCCGAAACCCTCAAGGTACTTGACCCCGAAACGACGCTTTTTATGGTTGCGTCCAAGACCTTTACTACCCAGGAGACCATGGCCAACGCCCACTCGGCCCGGGCGTGGTTTCTGGAAAAAGCGGGGGACGAAGCCCACGTGAAAAAACACTTCGTGGCCATCTCGACCAACCGTGAGCAGGTGGAGAAGTTTGGGATCGATCCGGAGAACATGTTCGGTTTCTGGGACTGGGTAGGCGGGCGGTACTCGCTCTGGTCGGCCATTGGGCTGTCCATTGCCTGCGGCATCGGGTTCCAGAACTTCGAGCAGTTGCTGGCCGGGGCCCACGACATGGACAACCACTTCCGGACCACCAAGTTTGAGCGCAACATGCCCGTGATCCTGGCCCTGCTGGGGATTTGGTACAACAATTTCTTCGGGGCGGAGTCGCACGCCATACTGCCCTACGACCAGTACCTGCACCGCTTCGCGGCCTACTTCCAGCAGGGCGACATGGAGAGCAACGGCAAGTACGTGGGCCGCGACGGCCAGCCCGTCAGCTACCAAACGGGCCCGATCATCTGGGGCGAGCCGGGTACCAACGGGCAGCACGCTTTTTACCAGCTCATTCACCAGGGTACGAAGCTCATTCCGTGCGACTTCATCGCCCCGGCCATCAGCCACAACCCGCTGGGCGAGCACCACAAGATGTTACTCTCCAACTTTTTCGCCCAAACCGAAGCCCTCATGAACGGCAAAACCCGCGAAGAGGTAGAGGCCGAGCTGGCGGGTAAAAGCCGGGAAGAAATCGACGCGCTGGCCCCTTTCAAGGTTTTTGAAGGCAACCGCCCTACCAATTCTATTTTGGTGAAAAAAATAACGCCCCGCGTGCTGGGTAGTTTGATAGCCCTTTACGAACATAAAATATTTGTGCAAGGGGTACTTTGGAATATTTTCAGTTTCGACCAGTGGGGTGTGGAGCTGGGTAAGCAGCTGGCCAACAAAATATACCCCGAGCTCCAGAACGACTGGCCCATTTCCGAGCACGACAGCTCCACCAATGGCCTCATCAACCAGTATAAGCGCTGGCGGTAGGGGTACTTTGGATATATAATGTGCCTTTTTAAAAAGGTAGTTAAAGAAAGCCTGATACTAGGACAAAATACGGGTCCGAACCATTGATAAGTTTTCTTTAAACATTAGACTGCTACGCGGCCAATCAGCGCATAGCTTGTGTTTATTTATCAGCCGGGTTAAAAACAAAGAGTTATATTTTTCATAGTTCTAAATTGAGTAGATTTGTAGTAGCTGCCGCAGGAGCTTCTGTCCAGAAGTAGCCGCGGCGTGAAGGATAATTGGCCCAACCATGAAAAAGCATTACCGCTCCGACCAAAACTGCCTGAACTGTGGCACCACCGTTACCAGCAAGTTTTGCCCTGAATGCGGGCAAGAAAACCTGGAACTGCACGAGAATTTTTGGCACTTAGCGCTGCACAGTGTAGGGCACTACTTTCATTTTGAGTCTAAGTTTTTCAATAGTTTTGTGCCTCTTTTTACAAAACCAGGGCACCTCACCAAAGAATACTTTGCTGGCAAACGAGCCTCGCACCTCAACCCGATCAGCATGTACATCTTCATCAGCATTGTTTTCTTCACCCTATTCAGCATCAATAGCAGTATCAACAAAAAAGATATTATCAAGGACAATGAAAAAGGGATTGCCAGGAATAGCAATGCCCTAAAGGCAGCACCGGCAGAAGATAAGGCTCAGGCGAAGCAGGCTATAGCCGAAGTAAGAAAAGCAATATCCGACGAAGTAGCCGCCGGTACTATGCCCCAACAAGCCGCTGCTCATACCTACACTATACTTAATAATACCGAAGCGGCCCAAAGTACCAGCCAGGACACGAACCAACGGGCTAACCAGCACGCAGTGGTTACTACCAAACCGGTGGTAAAAGCCTCTTCTGATGCGGTGGTAGTGTACCAAAAGGAGCCGGAACTACGTGCGGAAGAGGAACAGGATAACGAAGCCATGCAATCCCTGCAAACCAAGTTTAGAACCGTCATGGATGATGATTTGAGCAGCGAGCTTTTTAAGAATAAGATGATGAGCCATTTGCCCAAAGTGATGTTTATTCTGCTGCCTTTGTTTGCCCTTATCCTGATGCTGGTGCACCGGCGGTCATCCAAATACTACATCGAGCACCTGGTTTACTCCATTCACGTGCACTCTTTTATTTTCCTGTTTGTTTCTATCCTAATGGTAATCAGCTGGATAGTGCCGTCGCTCTCCGACTGGATTCAGGCTTTCGGCGTCGTTGTGGTAGTCTGGTACATCTACATGTCCTTACGAAATACGTACAAGAACTCGCCCTGGCGTACCATCTATAAGTTTTTCCTGCTGTCCTTTGCTTATAGTTTTTTATTGACGATCTCTGGCCTGCTGGTGGTGCTGGCAACGCTGTATACCCTGTAAGCAGCAGCGGCACTTGATCGGCTTAAGTAGAATGAATGCTTAGAAATTGCAGGAAAAGAAGAAGGGCCTAGTCGGAGCCGAAAAGATTTTTTACCCTTTTGTAAAAACCTGAAGCTTTGTCGGCATAGTTGTTAATATCTTCCACTACACCATCTACATTGTGTTTTTCCCAAAGAGTACCAAACGTTTTGCTGCGGGGCTTGTCTATGTTCAGCAGTCGGTTTCCCTGCCGCTCCTCTTTAATGCCCTGTACCTCAGAAAGCACATACTGCTTGTTGAGGAGCACGTAAAACTGGGTTGTCTGGCCGGGACGTACCTCGTAGCTTGCCGAATCCAGATCGGTGTAGATGCCTATCCACTCCTTCTGTTTCCTTAACTCCACCTGTAGTGTATTCAGTTTATAGTCTGGCTTTAGCGTCCAGAGGCCATCCACAACTACATTGCCTATCCGGACACTCAGTTTGCTGGAGTTGGCCTTTAGGAGGGGCAAGCCCAGGTGGGTACTTTGCCCAAAGCCCGGCGTTGCCAGCAAGGCCAAAAAAAGCAAGGCGGTTACGGCAACATATCTTCGCTTTTTCATGAACCTAAAAGGATGACAGCATCTTTCAAAAAGGGCAGCAGAGTACTGGGTAAGTGGCTCCTGCCGCCTCTCAAAAGTACAATAGCTACTTTAAAATAACAATTTAATGTTAAACCTTGACCTATTCGCGCGAATTACCTCCTGCCGTCTTACAGTGAATCAACGATGGCCACCTGTACCCAACGGATCACCGCTTCACGAGTTATTTATATCAACGGCAGCCAGAAAAAAGCAGCGCGGTAGCGGCCTTACAACCACGGCCACGCCCGGTTGTTCACCCGTCTCTGTCGGGGCTAGGGGTACTTTGTTTACTTGATCAACAGTACCTTGTCCGGTTGGGTTGTGCTGTCGTTCCCCGGCTTGTAGCTATCCCCTTCGCCCTTGTTACCGGCGGTTGGTGGCGCTACTAAAGCGAGGCTTTTATGGCTATATCATTACATTACACTATACCTTTGAACATCATGTTCCGCATCACAAAAAAAAACTATCTACTTGGGCTGGCCTTGCTGGGCCCCCTGAGCGCCTGGGCGCAGCTCACCGTAAGCTACCCCGCCAACCGCGCCGTTTTTCAACGCAATAATGCCAACCAGGCTACCGTCTACGTGGCGGGCTACCATGCCGTGTGTCTGGACCGCGTCGAGGCGCGGTTTGTGCCGCGTGCCGCCGGGCAGGGTACGGCGGTAGACTGGTTTGTGGTGCAGGATAATCCGCAGGGCGGGCATTTCTACGGCTCCCGGACGGTGCTGGGTGGCTGGTACCGGTTGGAAGTACGGGGCGTTCGGAACGACTCGGTCATTGTGCAGGATGCCGTAGAGCGCGTGGGCGTGGGCGAAGTGTTTGTGGTAGCGGGGCAATCCAACGCCACCGGCGGCGACGGGCTCCCCAACGGGCCGGGCGCTACCGACGACCGCGTCAATAGCGTCGATTTCCAGAACCTCAATCAGCAGGGGCCGATCAGCTACGCCGACACCCAGCTCCCTTTCCCGGTATTTGTACACTTCGATGCCCCCGTTAAGCCCGCGCCCTTTGGCAACTACGCCTGGTGCTGGGCCGCCTTTGGCGATGTGATGGCCGCCCAGCTCAATGTACCCATTCTGATTTTCAACGCGGGCTGGTCCGGCTCGGGCATCCGCAACTGGCGCGAGAGCATCCCGACCAACGCCAACTCGGTGAGTGACTTTGGGTACCCTTATCCGAGCGGAATGCCCTTCGGACACCTGCGGCTGGCGCTCAACTACTACGTAGCGCAGCAGGGATGCCGGGCGGTACTTTGGCACCAGGGCGAAACTGACAACTACGCTAATCGCAGCCGCGAAGACTACCGCTCCGACCTCCGTACGCTGGTGGAAACGAGCCGCAGCCTGTCGGGGAAGAACAACCTGGCCTGGGTGGTGGCGCGGGCGTCGCGCTTTACGGTGGAGGGTACTTCCCGCACCTGGCAACCCGTGATCGATGCCCAGAACGACGTGGCGGGCGTCAACGGTACTTCGGACCCCAACGTGTACCTGCCGTACGTATTTCCCGGCCCCGAAACCGACCCGCTCATAGGCCCCGACTACCGCACCAGCGACGAGGTTCACTTTACCGGCAACGGCCTCATGGCCCTGGCGCAGGCCTGGGCGGGTACTTTACCCATGTCGTTTTTTACAACCAGCTCCACGCCCTACCAGGCCACGCCGCTTCCGCCGGTAAGCGTGGCCTGCGGGGGAAGCACGCTTACCTTTACAGCTCCGGCGGGCGTAGCGGAGTACCGCTGGCACCCGGCTACGGACATTACGCAGGTACTTGGTACCAATCAGCAATACAACGCCGCCAGCGGGCAGTACCGCCTGCGGCAAAAAAATGCCACCAACAACACGGTGTTTTCCGCAACGTTGTCCGTACCGGCTTCGCTGGCGGTGGGCGTGTCGGCGTCGGGTACCAGCCAGGTACCTGCCGGAGGTACGATCAACCTTTTTTCTTCCGCCACCAACGCCTGCGGCGTATCCTGGACCGGCCCCAATGGTTTTAGCAGCCAGGCGGCCAACCCAACTCTTCCCAACGCCAGCGCGAGTCAGGCGGGTATTTACCAGGTGACGGCCCGGAATGTCTACGGTTGCCAAAGCCAAAGTACAGTGTCGGTGGCGGTGAGCAGTAGCACAAGCGGCTCCTGGAGCAGCCCCAGTACCTGGAACTGCGGCTGCCTGCCTACGGCGGCCACCAACGTCGTGATCAGTGCCGGTCACCTTGTCACCGTCGACGCCATCCAGGCCAACGCGCGCTCCGTGGAGTTTCAGGGGGGTACTTTGCAATTTGCCAACGGCGGAAACCTCCTGCTAAACCAGTAACAAAGTACCCTCAAAGTACTTTGAAGTACCTGGGTATGGTTTTTGAGGCTTCCTTTTTGAAAATAAGCAAACCAGCCATGTGCGTGAATCTCAAGACATTCAATGAGTCGTTCCGGGAGTGGGCGCGGCAGCAGGAGGAGGCGGCAACTTTTGAAGACACGGAGCAGCCACCGGGCGACCAACCACCGACAGACAATGAACAGGAACGTACTAATCGCGAGCATCGTAGCCCTCCTGGCCTTCGGGATGGGCTGGTTTTTCCATGATCTGAAAAGCGCTACCTTCGGAAGTACCCCCGGCGAGCCGGTGCCTGACAACGTCCGCGTGCCCGGTGCTGAGCCCGAGTCTTCGGAGTCAGCGGCCGACGCCCCGTCAGGCTACGCGGGGAAAATTTCGGGGAGATTTATTCTAAAAGGGTCCCAATGCGCCGGGTTCGATTTTATCAATCCTACTTCCGCCGCCTGGACCAACGAAGTAGCTTGCCAGTACCCGGATACGCTCAAGCTCCGCTGGCTCGGCAACCGTACTTTTTTTACTCAAGATAGCAAACGGACCAACGAGGCTAGCCCGCCGCGCGTGTGGATTTATGAGGTGATTTCGTTCGACGGACAAACGCTGGTACTCAACAGCCCCTGGACGGGTTGGAACGATTTTAAGGACGAACGCCTGGAGCTGGTGAAAGCCTCGGACTAGCAAGTACCCTGCGGGGGGGACTTGTACTTGTTGTAATTATGCCAAAGTACCCCCGACGACCTAAGAGGAAAGTAGGGCTAGCGCAGCAGCAAAACGCTGCCCGCGCGCGCGTAGGGCACCGAGCTGTCGTAGGCCAGCCGGTAGCGGAGCCGGTAGGTGTAGGTACCCGGCGGAGCGGGGTTTCCGAGGTAGCTGCCCGCCCAGCCCACGGCTGGGTCCGAGCTTTGAAAAATGACCTCTCCCCAGCGATTATAAATTTGTAAGGAAAACTCCGTAAACTGGCAATCATGAACGGCCCGGAAGACGTCGTTGTGCGCGTCGCCGTTGGGCGAAAACGCATCGGGCAAAAAGAGCGGACAAGTACCACAGTCGTCGTAGCTAACCCGCACGGAGGAGGTTGTGGAGCCGCAGACCGTCCGGATGCTTACCGTATAGGTACCCGCGCTGGCCACGGTGTAGCTGGGTCCGGTACTTCCGTCCTGCCACACGTAGCTGGCGGTGGGGTCGTTGAGCCGGATGCTCCAGCGCTGGTTGGTACAAAGTACCGTATCGGCGGGCCAGGTGGGGTCTGGCACGCCTACGTTAAGCGTGACGGTAGCCGTGTCGGCGCAATTGCCGTCGCCTACCCTATAGTGGTAGCGGTACGTACCGGCAGCTAGTGCCGTGGTAGGTACGTAGGTGGTATTGGTCAAGGGCGCGTTATTGACCCCCTGCCAAGTACCCCCGGCGTCTTTGGGGCCGGGGAGCGGGTCCAGGTGGAGCAGGGCGGTCGTAGGGTTACAGAGGGTCAGGGTGGTGTCGCGGCCGGCCTGGGCGCGGATCTGGGTACTGGCTTCCAACACCGAGGCTGCGCCGTAAATGGTACCGTTGAGCCGGAGGTTGGTGCATCGGCGGGTCACACTGGCGTTGGTAGTAGACACCTCGTAGAGCTCGTTTCCGCCCAGGGCGTACATGCGGGGGCGGCCGTCGCGGCAGTCGAGGGTACCGATGGTCACTACTCCAAAAATATTCGAGTTGGCGTTCATTCGCCCCACCAGTTGGGACTGGTTAGCATTGCCGGGTTCGATCCGGACGAGGTTGTTGTTGCGGGCTGCCAGGTAAAGATTCCCTTCAAAAAAAGTCAAATCACCCGCCGCTTGGTACCCTACATTGCCTACGGTGCGGTTGGTGGCGTTGGTGGTGTCTACGACATAAAGATTGGTAGTATTGGCAGTAGCCGCGTATAAAGTACCATTGTCGCTAAACACCAGAGAATTGAAATCATCGCCGGGTGGCGGGTTGAGCGGGCCCACCTGCGTAATGGCGGCCGTTTGGCGGTTGATGCGGTAGAGTATGTTGTTGGCACCGTTGCCGTACAAAGTACCTCCGGGGCTAATGGCGATGTCGAACATGGGGATGCCCGAGTTGCCGATGATTTGTGACGTACACTGGTTGACGTCAAGGAGCACCAAGTCACCGTTACTCATCGATACGTAGGCCTGCTGCGCCTGAGCGGGACCAAGTACCAGCAACAACCAACTCCCCAAAAAGAAACGCACGAAAGATTTCATTCCACTAGCCAGCATAAATAGGTGCGGGTGTTTAATAGGTCGCGAAAAGAGCTGAAATAGCCAGCCCTACAATTCGCCTCGATACACCGAAAAGTACCTTTGACTAAAATAAAAAAGCAAGTACCCAATAAGTACCCCCAGGGCGTCGGCGGCGGCATCCCACCAGTCGAAGCTGCGGTCGAAGGGGAGCCACTGCTGATAAAACTCCAGGAAAATACCGTAGGCAATCCCCGCCAGTACTACCCAGGTGCCCCGGCCCGGCAGCGCCACGAGCCACAAAAAAGACCAGCCAACAAACAGACCGATGTGTACTACTTTGTCGAAACCTGCGACGGGAGCCGAAGGTAGGTCCCGGCCCGGCCAGCTACAGGCGAGCAGGATCAGGAGCGTCCAGAGAAGGGCCGGCCAACGGTGGCGACTCAGCCAATGGTACAGATCGTTGAGCAAGGGTGACGGTGTATTTGGTATGACACCCAAAGTTACGTAATTATCTATTGTTAGCGATAAGAATTCGCTCTTAATAGGATGAAATTGGGTATTTTGCCAAATAGCGGCAGATACTCATTTCCCCTGACCTTACAACTTCAGATAAATTAAAATAGCTTTGAAAGCCTAGCCAGTTTTAAGTATCTTGGCTGCTGAATTAAAGGCTAAGATTAGAACATTATAGTAGGATTGTGAATAAGACAGCTTTAATACCATTTAATGTCAATTCTTTGGGTTGAACTCTTTGACAATAAAGTCTTTGAGGTATTAACATTCTAAATCACCCAATTTAAAGTTTTTATTATACCCTCATGAATCGCCATTTTATCAAAATCGCTTTACTGTCTGCAATCCCTTTATTTGTTATCTTCTTTTTTCGGTATGTGTATCTGTATAGCGTCAATTTTCCTTATTATGATGATTTTGGTGATTGCGCAGGCTTAGTGGCGCAATGGGAAGGTACTGCTTCAGGCTGGGGGAAAATAAAGCTATTATTTGAGCAGAATTTTGATCACAGGGTTCTTTTTCTCAAACTTATTTGTATTAGCTATTACCTGCTTACTTCACACCTCAACATCACTATACTGATTCTTATTGGGGATTTGGCGTTAGTAGGTATTTGGCTGCAATTCTACTTGCTGGCATCGCGTTCTTTAAGCCATGCCTGGCTGCTAGTGGCTATAGCAGCGCTATTGTTCCAAGTCCAGCACTTCGAGAGCTCTATTTTATGGATGACCTGTGCGTTACAACATGCACCATGCATTTTCTTAACCACCTTTGCTGTGCAATTAGCCCTACAAAACCGAGCCTCATGGGCTATGGTAGTTGCTTTGGTGGCTATGCTTAGTAGTGCTAATGGCATCCTGGCTCCCATTCTGGTATTGGGAGTCCTTTTCTTAACAAAAAGGTACCAGCCCTTGTGGTGGGCCATCCCCCTTTATCTCCTTATAGCCGCTTGGCATCTTAGTACACTTACCCTATATTCGGGAGGCCGATTGACTCACTTGCTGTACGGCCAACCAGCAAAATTACTGGCTTTGCTGGCTTTTGCGGGTGGTTTCAGTCGTCTATTTACAGAATCTCTTCTGGTAAATCAGCTAGTTGGCGTATTTTTCCTCTTCCCTATGTTGTTAGGTATTTACCAATTATTCTTCCTACGATATAGAACCTCGTTTAGTTTTCTCCAATGGATAAGCTTGGCGGGCTTACTCTTCGTGTGGTTTACAGCGGTACTTGTAACTCAGCTTCGTAATGAAAGCGTGGATTATAGCTTTCTACAGCTTGCGCGCTATAATATTTACTATCCTTTCTTTCCAATTTTCAGTTTAGGGTTACTATTTTTTACGGCTCACCCCAATCCTATACAGCGATACGTTGCCCCGGCTATTACTATGGTTTCATTTTTTTTCTGTATCCTCACATATTATCATTACCAGGGATCTATATTAGAATATCGTAAGGAAATTAGCCTCAATCAACCTAATTATGCCTGGAGCAAGCTAATATATTATCCTCCTATTTTTGAAGATGCTGCCAGCGTGGAGCATTTTGAGAGTTTACGTCAAAAAGGCCTCCTGTCTAGGCAGCATCCATTCATGAATTTTATTCCGGAGCTAGACCTCTCAGTAATAAAAGACACTTTGAAAAGTGCCCGTATGCAGCAATTTTCGGACTATGCAGAAATAAGGGATACATCGCTTGTGGTCAATAATAAAAACAAGGAAGACGGTATCTATATTTTACTTACGGATCAGCACAAATCCCCCCGCTACGCTTTTTACGCACATCATGCTTATCCCACAGCCTATCGTATCTTCTTTCGTCAGTTTTACAGACCTATGGCTCCTGGATTTTTTAATCAATTTCATTTTAAAGATTTAAAGCCAGGTGCTTACGAAGTACTGGTCGTAAAAGTTGAAGAGGCTATGGTACAGAAACTGTACCATCTGGCTGTGATTCAGATTGATCATCAAGCTGGTTAAGGTTCCTTTTCGTGTTTCTGGTGCCGAAGAGCAATAGATTCCTCACCTTGTGGTAGTGCCAGTAGGTTTCCCGTTCTGGGCCATTGAAAACCTGCGTTTCCTAAGCTTTAGGGCGCAGCTGCGGTGGTCGGGGTACTTAGGACCCATAAAGCCAAGTATACCCTGAATCAGGTTGTCACGGAGGTTTTTGATTTGCCGTTCTGGTGAGTGATCAAAAGGGATACTTTGGTGGCATGGATTTTTACACCTTCATCCCGCATTTAACCGGATAAAACTCCACATGGAAAAGGAAGAAAAAAATTATACGGGTATTATTCCTGGGCAAGAGGAAGGCTCCATCATCACCGCTGAGAGCCACGTTGAAACTGAAGACACGGAGCTGGCCCAAGCCTTGTTCAATACGGCCAAGGAGCGCCTGCTGGACGTAAACAACTGGCAGCACGTAGCCGGAGAGCTGCTGGCCCGCTTTCAGCTGACCGACGCCGCAGGCCGGGAAGTACCTAGTCCCGTTCAGGAGGGTTATCGCTTCAAGCTGGATATTCCCGGTCCTGGTACCGAGGCCGGCGAAGGCTACGATTGGGTAGAAGTAGAAGCCGTGGAAACCTTTGACACCGCCGATATTGAAAGCGTGGCGATTCGGGTCAGGCCAGCATCCAACCCACAGACCCCCGAAGAGGAAGTGGCCCATTTTTATTCCGACGAATCCACAAGTACCTTCACCGTTACGCGCGAAAAAAACAAAGTAACGGCGGCCGTTTATGACCGGAACATCAAGCCCAATACCGACTCCGAGCGCCTGGGCGACAAGCTTCGAAACACCCTGGCTGGCGCGGTAGGGATTGGTATTTTTTCGAAGGTACAGTGGAAAAACCTCACGGATGGACTCATCCAGGCGGAGGCTACCTAACTACCCCTGCATGCTAAGCAGGCGGCGCTTTTCGAGGAAGCGTTGCGTCAGGACCAGCGCCGCACTACCCATGGCACAACCGGCCATAACGCCCGCCGTGGGTAGGGCGGTATGGTTGTGCAGAAGGCTCACCAAGCCCGAAGCCAGCGCCCCTACCAGCATCTGTAAAAAACCCATGAGCGCCGAGGCACTACCCGCGTAGCGCGTAAAGGGTGCCAGGGCCAGCGCCGTGGCGTTAGGCATGAGAAGCCCGGCTACGAACAAAAACAGGAACAGCAGCACCAGCAGGGTGTACGTAGGTAGCCCCGGTACCGTAGCCACGATCACCATCAGAAAGCCCAGCACGGCAATGGTCAGCGACGCCAGCTCGGCAATGCGGGCGCTGGGCAGGCGGCGCAGCAACAGCCGGTTGACCTGGCTACCCGAAATGTACCCGAATGAGTTGAAGCAGAAAAACCAGCTGTACTCGGTATTGGAAAAATGAAAAAGCTCCATGTAGATAAACGGCGAGCCCGTGATGTAGGAGAATAGTCCGCCCAGTGTAAAGGCCCCAGCCAGCCCGTAAATGATAAAGGCGGGCTCTTTTAGGACAATCCAGTAGTCGCGCAGGACGGCTTTGGGCCGCAGGTCTACTGACTTATCCACGCCCCGGCTCTCGGGCAGCAGGAAGTACACGCCCGTAAACATGAGCGCACTCACCAGCGTCAGGAAACCAAAGATATACCGCCAGCCCAGCGTCTCAACCACCAGTCCGCCCAGGGTGGGGGCAATCAGCGGCGCTACGCCCATGATGAGCATCAGCGTTGAAAATACTTTAGCGGTTTCGGAAGGAGGGAACAAGTCGCGGACAATGGCCCGGCCCACGACCATCCCCGCGCAGCCGCCCAGCGCCAGCATGGCCCGAAAGGCAATGAGCGATTCGATATTGGGTGCCAGCGCGCAGCATATGGCCGCCGTCACGTACAGCCCTAGCCCAAAGAGCAGGGGTACTTTGCGCCCGTAGCGGTCGATGATGGGGCCGTAGATCAGCTGTCCCACGCTGATACCAATGAAGTAGCTGGTCAGCGACAGGCCTACGTCGGCGATGCTGGCCTGGAGGTCTTTGGCAATGGCCGGGAAACCCGGCAGGTACATGTCGATACTGAAAGGACCCAGCCCACTGAGAACGCCCAGCAACAGGATGACCTTCTTTAATTCTTTCTTACTCATGCGGCATTTTTCAAAAAATAGATCAACAATGGGCAAGATCTTTTTCCGTTAGAAACAGAAGGATCTTGGGTTATATTTGGATTATTCAAATGTATTGGCTAGGCTTCGTATAGTTCTAAGGGTAGCCCGTCCGGATCGGCAAAAAACGTAAATCGTTTCTGCGTATGAGCGTCTACCCGAATGGGTTCGGTAGGTACTTGCTTCGTTTGCAGAAAAGCCACGGCTTCGTCGAGGTCGGTCACGGAAAAAGCCAAATGACGCAGTCCCCGGGCTTCGGGCTGGGAGACGCGTTCGGGAGGGTTTGGAAAGGAGAACAGCTCGATGAGGTACTGCCCGTTCAGGGCCAGGTCCAGCTTGTAGGACTGCCGGGCTTCGCGGTACACTTCCTGCACTACGCTAAACCCCAGCACTTCGGTGTAGAAAGCTTTGGAGCGCTCGTAATCAGCGCAGATGATGGCAATGTGGTGTACGTGTGTTAACTGTAACATGCGGTTGGCCCATGACCCGCGCGGCAGCGTGCTACCGTGGAGGTACTTTACGTAATTCCTGAATTGGTGGCATCAAAGTACCTATCCGGAAAGCAAGAAAGGAGCCGATAAGGGGGAGGTACTTGTCAGCGCTGGTTTTTTACGTTCAGGTCTACGCCTGCGTAAAATCCAAGATCTTTGTTTTTCAATAGCTTCGTCCAGAAGGCAATTTGGCCGGTATGGTACGAGTAGTGTTCCACCACGTGCATGATGATCCCAATTCCCGATAGTTCATACCCTTGTACCCAACGTCTGGCGAGTAAATTTTGTTCGTCACTATTTTGGATAATTACGAGAGCTTCGTGAACGGTCGCCGTTAGCGCCGCCAGCAGCTCTGCCTTCGTCGGGCCACCCTGGGCGGCAAATTCTTCGTCGCGGGTGCGGACGTCGGGCTGGCCGCCCAGGCCCGAAATAGCGTACTGCCGGATGTTGCCGCACAGGTGAAGGACCAGGTTGCCCATACTGTTGGAGGCGGCGTTGGGTCGAAGCCACACCTCTTCTTCATGTAGCTCCGCCAGGCAGGCAGCGATGCGCGGCGTGTTTTCGTTCATCCGGTACGCGGCTTGTTCAAGCAATTCCGTTTGCCAGTCGTTCATCATTTTTTACATAAAGGGTTTAATCGGAAAAATCGTCCGCTTCGAAGCCGTAGTCGCGCTCCACGTAGCAGATGCGGGTTTTGTAGGCCCGGTACCATTGGTCGCGTCCCTGGGCTTGGGCCAGGGCGTGTTCGGTATTTCGTTTCCAGTTTCGGATGGCCTCCAGGCTTTCCCAATAGGAAACCGTGATGCCCAGGCCGTCGCGGGCGCTTTCGTGGCCCAGGTACCCCGGCTGCTGCTGCGCCAGCTCCACCATCCGGTCGCTGGTGGGGCCGTAGTGGTTGTCGATGGACGTACGCAGGCTGGTAAAAATAACGGCGTAGTAAGGAGGCGGCGGAGTTTGGGCAATGGCCATGGGGATGTAGTTTAGTTTGACCGTACCAAAAGTACCTATTTCCAGTGGGGCCTTTCGATACGGTAAATATACACATCCAGGTCCGACCAGCGCGTTTGTTTTTCGCGTTGGAGCCCATTCTTTTCGGCTACTCGTTGCGAATTGACGTTGCGTACGTCGATGATCGAAATCACCGAGTCGGCAAGGTACCTACTAAAGGCCAGGTCGATGAACAGGCGGGCGGCCTCGGGCGCGTAGCCCTGGCCCCAGTACTTCCGGAAAACGTGGTACCCTACTTCGAGTTCCGCGACGCCATCTACCTCCTGCGCCAGCAGCCCACACTGCCCGACGAACGCCCCGGTGGTTTTCTCCAAAAGTACCTGCATGCCAAACCTGCCTTCGCGGTAGCGCGTCAGCTGCCGCTCGATCCAGCGCTCGGCCCGCTCCGCGTACGAGGCCGAGCCCGCGTCGGGAAAAAGCGCTACGGCTTCCGGGTCCTTGAAAAAGTCGGCCCAGGGTACTTGGTCGGCGGGCGTCACGAAGCGCGTGCGCAGGCGCGGAGATTCTAGCTGGTCGGGGTAGGGGAGGTACATACGGGGAGTAAGGTTTAGGGCCAGGCCAAGAAAAGTACCTAAGGACAGTAGAATAAGCCAGCGCGACTTCGTGGCGGGCGGGTAAGTACCCACACAGCGTAGTACGTGTGGCGCCTTTAGCCCTACTGGATTTTCTACGCCTTCGATGGCGAGGCAGGAATATAAATAGTAAAAGTGGCGCCCTGGCCAGGTTCGCCCTTTGCCTGGATCATGCCGTTGTGATTTTCTACGATTTTCTTGACAATGGCCAGCCCGATACCGGTTCCGAGGTAGCGTTCCTGGGCGTGAAGCCGCTGGAATACTTCAAATATTTTTTCACTGTACTCCTGCTCAAAACCGATTCCGTTGTCGGAAATGCGGATGCAGCAATACTCCCTTTCGGGGGCTAGTTTTTCGGGGCCAAGGGTGCTGCCCTGCCCCTTTTCACTGGTAATGGTGATGTGAGGAGCCAGCGTACTTTTTGAAAATTTAAGGGCATTGCTCAGCAGATTATAGATCAGCTGTCGGAATTGAAAAGGAATGACGGAGACCTCGCCCAAATTCAGTACCTCCACGGTAGCCTGTTTCTCCAGCAGCTCTTCCTGCAGATCCTCCCTTACTTGCTCCACGATGGA
Organism: Rhabdobacter roseus; assembly: GCF_014202275.1. Taxonomy (GTDB): domain Bacteria; phylum Bacteroidota; class Bacteroidia; order Cytophagales; family Spirosomataceae; genus Rhabdobacter; species Rhabdobacter roseus. The sequence continues at coordinate 96,261 of NZ_JACHGF010000015.1, forward strand.
GCCCAGGTTGATGGTCTTGAATTTCCGCTCTTCGGTGTTGGTGCGCGAATACGCCAGCAGGTCCTCGATGAGTGTTTGCATTCTTTTGGCGGCCTTTTGCATCCGCTGAAACTTATCTTTCCCGTCCTCCGTCAAATTCGGGTACTCCTGATCCAGGATGCGGGTGGAGAAGGTTTGGATTTTGCGGAGGGGCTCCTGCAAATCGTGGCTGGAAATGTAAGCAAAGGATTGAAGCTCTTTGTTCATCGCCAGGAGCTCCGCGTTTTTTTGTTCCAATTCCCACGTGCGATCTCTAACCTGTTTTTCCAGCTCTTCCGAAAACAGTTTTTGCTCGTGAATGTCCATGCAGGCCCCGATGTACCCCACAAAGTCCCCGCTGGGAGTCAGGCGCGGAGCCCCGCTGTCGGCTAGCCAGCGGTAAGTGCCGTCGTGCCTGCGGAGGCGGTATTCCATGTAAAACGCCTCGCGCTTGTCAAAGAAAGAAGAATAAATCCCTACGCACTTTTCCAGGTCGTCGGGATGTACGCCTTCCAGCCAGCCGCTACCGCTTTCCTGCTCCATGGCCCGGCCCGTAAAACGGAGCCAGGCTTTGTTGAAGAAGTTACACAACCTATCCGTGCCCGACATCCAGATGAGCGCCGGGGCGCTATCAGCCACCTGCCGGAAACGCTCCTCACTTTCTTCGATTCGTTTTAGTGTATTGATTTTGTCGGTTGTCTCGTGGCAGGTCACCAATACCCCGGCCACCGCGTCAGACTCGTCCCTTACGGGGCTATAGCTGAACGTCCAATACACATCTTCCATACCGCCGTTGCGATAAATAGGGATCAACTGATCCTCCCGCCAGATCGCTTCTCCGCCCTCCAGTACCTGGTCGATCAGGGGATGAATGGTGTCCCAGATTTCGGGCCAGGCTTCGTGGGCCCGCTTGCCCAGGATGGCCGGATGCTTGCCTCGGTCTCCGAGGCTAGGGCGATAGGCATCATTGTAGAAGCAGATCAACTCCTGGCCCCACCACAAAAACATAGGAAACCGGGTGTTCAAAAGGATACTAAGGGTAGTTCGCAGGAGCTGAGGCCACTGGGCTACGGGCCCCACGGGGGTTTGGCTCCAGTCTTTGTTCCGAGTCAGCGCTCCCATTTCGCCCCCACCCGCCAAAAAGCGCATTTCGTTCGTTTCAAGACTCATGCCTTCTATTCTTTTTGTATTTTTTATACCTTAATAACAAACTGTTCTTTGGCGGGCTGGGCGGGATCTTGTTGAATGTTGAGCGCCAGGGCCGTATAGATACTTTCCTTGAGCTTGGAGAACTCCCCCGGTTTGCGGATGTAATAATGCGCGCCTTTCTTATACAGTAAATTCACCATTTCCCGATCCATGGAGGTAGAATAAATGATGACCGGTAGTTTTTTTAAGGCGTCGTTGGCTTTGATTTCGGTCAAGCACTCAAGCCCCGTTTTGCGGGGCATATTCAGGTCCAGAAACACCAGGTCGGGGAGTGCTTCTTTTCGGTTCGTCAGTAATTCCATGAGTTCAACGCCGTCTTTGACGGTCGTGAGCGTCACCGCAACCGGTATTTCTTCCAGCGCTTCTCTGAAGAAAATACAGTCGTCGGCGTCGTCATCAGCCAGTACCAGGTCATGTACACTTTTAGCCATTACGAGGGAGGTTGGAAACAAGGGTACTAAGATAGTCCGTTGATCGCAATCAGGTAAGCACAATCTCGTCTTCCTTGGGGAGTAGTAGCTAGCGAAATAAAAGGAAATTTTTTTACTTACTGTGCCCGCTATCGAGCGAAAAAATATCCCTTTATATGGCCTGGTATGCTTTGAATGCGTCAAAAGCTACTAAGGTACTTAGTGAAACATCAATTTCCAAACGGAAAATTTGACCAGTCGGAGTCGATCTTAGGTTTATACTCCTGGTAGTTTTAAGCGCAACGTCAAAGACCCGCCCAGCATCCAAAAGAACTATTTCGAACCCGGCTGCCACACTACCCCTGCTCCGGAACGTACTATGTAGAAACAAACGAAGGATCAACCGACTTTTTCTTATTAAAGTACCATGAAAACGCCCCCTCTTACTTCTTTACCAACCCAAAGTACCCTGGTGGTGCTCCTGCTTTTTCTGATGGCCACCTGGATGGGCTGCTCCCCAAGTACCCTCGAAGACGTTGACCCCGCCACCACGGGTACTTCCGTCGTGATTGATAGTACCACGACCTCGGCGGCAACGCCCGAGGGCAACCAGGGCCGGGCGGCCAACGAAGAAGACCTCCTGGCCAACTCTACCTTCAGTACCACGGTAACGATCACCTTTGGCAGTACTGTCAGCATTTCCAATCCGCTGGCGGGCAGCGGTGTGGCCATCACCGAAACCAACGGCGATGTGGTCATCAACGCCACGGCTACGGGCGTGGCCTACGAGCTGTCAGGTACCTCCACCAACGGCTCCGTGAAAATTTACAGCGACAAGAAGTTCAAGCTGACTCTCAACGGACTCACCCTCACCAATACCGACGGACCGGCCATCAATATCCAGTCGGGCAAGCGGGTGTTTGTGGTCCTGGCCGACAACACCACCAACACCCTCACCGATGGCGCCTCCTACACGGCCAGTGGCAGTGAGGACATGAAAGGTACTTTCTTTAGCGAAGGGCAATTGATCTTCAGCGGCAACGGTAGCCTGAGCGTCAAAGCCAACTACCGCCACGGCATTTGCAGCGACGACTACGTGCGCGTCATCAGCGGGAATATTACCGTGACGGGCGCGGTGAAAGATGCCATTCATACCAACGACGCCTTCATCGCCGACGGCGGCACGCTCACCCTCACGGCCTCCGACGACGGCATTCAGTGCGAAGAGGGGTACATGGTGATCAACGAAGGTACCTTTACCATCAACGTGGCGGGCAAGGGCATCGCCGCTACCTACGATACCGACGCCACCATCGACCCTTACGTGACCGTCAACGGGGGTACTTTTACCATCAATTCGTCGGGTGGCGAGGGCATCGAAAGCAAGAGTATTCTCACCATCAACAACGGTACCTTCGTCATCAAAACCGCCGACGACGCCATCAACGCCGGTAAGTTCATCTACATCAACGGCGGCTCCATTTACGCCCACAGTACCTCCAACGACGGCATCGACTCCAACGGCCCGCTCACCATCACGGGCGGGCGCGTCGTGGCTGTGGGAGCCAACGCCCCGGAGGCGGGCATCGACTGCGACCGAAGTACCTTCAAAGTGACGGGGGGTACTTTGCTGGGCATCGGGGGCAGTACCAGCTCGCCCACGGCCAGCGTAAGTACCCAACCGGCGGTGATCCTGGGCGGTGGCTCGGCCAGCCAGGTACTTCACATCCAGGCCAGCGACGGCACCGAAGCACTCACCTTCCTGATCCCGAAGAACTACTCGACCCTGCTTTTTTCGAGCCCCAAACTCAAATCCAACCAAACCTACCGCGTCTACACCGGCGGGAGCGTAGCCAACGGCCGCGACTTCAACGGCCTGTACCTGAGCGGTACCTACACGGTGGGTACGGTTACCGCCACTAGCTTTACCACCAGCAGTATGGTCACGACGGTGGGCGGAAGTACCGGTCCGGGCCGGTAGGGTACTTCCAGTAGGAGTACTTCCAGTAGGGTACTTTTGTGTTAGCCTACCGCAGGTACCTTGTCGCTTGGACAAGGTACCTGCGGTGTTTTTTGGGTAGGTACTTCTGGCTTATCAAAGCCGTCTAGGTAAAAAAGAATAGATAAGTACTTGACTGATCTACGAAATATTCGTAGATTTACGAAAAAATCGTAGATGTGGAAAAGTTAACCCAGCAAGAAGAAGAAGCTATGCAGGCCGTGTGGAAGACGGGCGAAGGGAACATCAAAACCTTTTTGCAGCAGCTCGACGAGCCGCGCCCGCCGTACACCACGCTGGCTTCTACCGTCAAGAATCTCGAAAAGAAAGGGTACCTGCACAGCAGGCTCGTGGGGAACACCCTGTTGTACGCACCCGCCGTGACGGAGGAGGCCTACAAGCAGAAATTTATGGGCCATGTGGTGCGCGATTATTTCGAGAATTCCTACCAGGAACTGGTGAGTTTTTTTGTGCGAAAAAAGAAAATTTCGACCGAAGAGCTCCGGGATATTATCGACCGCATTGAAGGAAAAAAGTAAGGTACTTTAACGTCAATCCACCATGACTCCCCTAACGGAATACCTCGCCAAAGTCACCCTCAGTCTGGCGGTTGTCGGCCTGTTTTATTGGCTGGTTTTGCGGCGACATACGTTCTATAATTGGAACCGCTGGTACCTGCTCTTTTATTCGGCACTTGCTTTTTTTATTCCGTTTATAAATTTGAGTAAACCCATTGAAAAGGCCGCGTGGGTACCTCCGAAGCTGATCCAGTCGGTACCTTCGTTCTCCTCCTTACCGGCCCCGGAGGCTGTCCTGGCTGTCGACGTTAATCAGCCAAGTACCTACCCGTTCGATGATTTTTTAATGTACCTATTTGGGGCGGGCTGCCTGCTGATGGCCTTGCGCCTGGGGATACTTTATTTCTCCTACCTACGACTCAAAAAGAAGGCCGAACTCGTGGCCGACGAAGCCGTAAAACTCTACCACGTAGCCGCCGACATAGCGCCTTTTTCGTTCGGGAGAGCGGTGTTTGTCAATCCGGCGTTGCATACCGAAGACGAGCTCCGGGAGATCATCCTGCACGAGTTGGTACACGTCAGGCAAAAGCACACGCTGGATGTGATCTGGGCCGAATGCCTGTGCCTGCTGAACTGGTACAATCCCTTCGCCTGGCTGATCCGCCACGCCATCCGACAAAACCTGGAATTCATCGCCGACCGGCGGGTACTTGAGCAGGGCATCGACGCCAAAGCCTACCAGTACCTGCTCCTGAAGGTGGTGGGCGGGCCGGATTTCCGCGTCGCCCACTCGTTCAATCTTTCTTCTCTCAAACAACGAATTCGTATGATGAACCGCCCAAAAACCCCATCCGTATACTTGCTTCGGTTTCTGTTTTTCGTTCCCCTGCTGGCGCTGCTGCTGGTGGTATTTCGTAAAGAGCTGGGAGTGGCGGCGGCCACGAAGCCAATGGCCGGGATAAGTGCGGAGGAGGAAAAAGCAATCGTAGTGACAGGCCTACTGCTGGATGCGGCCAGCGGACAGCCCATCGCGGGTTTACCGATCAGCCTGTCGGTAAATGGCCGCCTCGTGCAGACATTACATACCGACCGGGATGGGTTTTATTTCTGGCGTTACGACCTAAAAAACAACGCCGATTCCTTGATGAGCTACGACCTACTTAGTGCTGATGGTACCTATTTTTTTGCTAAAAGTACCCACTTGGGCGACGCTACGGGAGACTGGGGCTGGGCTACTACGCAGGTACATATAGAGTATCTGAATAAAAAGAACGAACGAGGTGCCCCTCATGACTGGTTTCTGATCTCAGACGAACGACTTGAAACGGTGATGCGCTCGGTCCACGCGAAGCGTAACATCAAGGAATTACTACTTGAAAAACTACCTGCCTTTGCCGAAGAACACGCGCTAAAAGTAGACTTTCAGAACACGTATAAAATTCTTCCGAATCAACTAATTACGAAATTCAAAAAGGGGTACTTTAACCAGCAGAAAGAGTTGATGGGCTACGAGTCGGTGACGGAGTTTTATTTGGATGGGAAAAAGGTGGACTACGAAGAAATAAACCAAACCTTTAAAAAGCGTCCCGTAGCGCTGCTGAAGGAGGACCAAACGGGTGAGGGCTCTTTTTGGAACAAAAAGATGGTTTTCCTGACCTTCCCGCTTTATAAAGACGCCCCTCCCAAGCATTTACTCACGGCGAAAAATGTAGCGTGGAAAACGGTAGAAGACTTCGACCTCGCCACGCTGCAGAGCGAGCCCTACTTCCTGGATGGCTTTCGGCAGGTCTACGGCGTGGGAAGCAATCTGATACCCCTCAAAGAGGAGATCAAGCGCGTGGCGGTATTTAAGGGTACTTTGGCCCGCTACTACGACCAGCAGCTTGACCACCTCTGGTGGATCGAAACCCGGCCCGCTCCCGAAATCCAGGGCCGACCGGCCTTTGCGGGCAAGTAGGGCTCAAGGTACCTTACTTGATCGTGGCCAGTACGTCGTCGGTGAAGAGCTTGCGGTAGAGGCTCTCGCAGGTGACACGGAGGCCGTTTTTAAACACGGCGTGCGCCTGGCTGAAGCTCGACATGGCCAGTTCGCTACCGGCCTGTCCGTCGGCCGACTGTATTTGTTTACCATCTCGAAAGAGCGTCGACTCAAACTGAAACAGCGCGTACCAGTGCGACTCCGAAACGGTTTGCGTCTGGCCCTCAATGTATAGGTCGGAGGTAGAAGTACCCCCCAGCCGCCAGAGGGGCCGGATGCGGTAGATCACCAGCACCAAGCCTTGTGTTGGCTCGGTATCCGCAAAGGTTACCTGCTCAAAGTTCTTACTAAAGGTGTGCCGCAAACTGGTTTGTAACGTTTGCCGAAAATCGGTCAGTTTCATGCGGAAGCGCTGCGTATGAGCGCCTTCCATCCGGAGGCTATCCTTGACGTCTTCGCGCAGCACAATGGTGAGCGGCTCGCTCCTTTTTTGGGGAAGCGGCTTGGTGTAGGGCTCCGTCGTAAAGTACCCCAGTGGCTGGATGGCGCAACCCGCCAGCGTAGCCAGCAGCAGCAAGAACAGGGAGTTGAAGGCAAAGCGTTTCATAAAATCATGCTTTTTATAGTGGATACTCGTTCGAAAGGATTCTGCTTTAGTCGTTTTCGCTACATATTTTGCCCAAAAGTCAGCAAATTATGGTCGGGATCCAGGAGAGAAAATTCCTTTTGTCCCCAGGGTTTTGTGTGTAAATGCCCGTCCGTAGGTAGGTTTAGGTTTTTGTCCAGCGCCATGTGGTACAGCTCCTCAATACGGTCGGTCCGGATATAGACCTGGCCGTAGTTTTCGAGAGGATTGAGTTCTTTGAATTCAAAAAAATGGATTTGGACCTGGTCTTTTTGAATCATCAGGTACCCCTCGTAGTCAGTGCTTCCGAGCGGTTGAAAGCCCAGTTTATCCAGATAGAAATCCTTCGTGGCGGCCTTGTCGCGCATGGGTAGTTTGGGGTGGATTGCGGTGAGCATGGGTACCTTTTGGTGGTTTTTGACGTTCGTTTTTTTCTCTTAGAGTAGGGTACGTAAACCGGCCCTAAAAAGCATAGAGGTACTTTTTCTAGGGCTTTTCTCCACTTGTTTTTATTTGCTCAATAACCTCTCTGCTTAAGCCAGTCAATTTTATGATATTATCAATTGATAGACCCATTTCTATTGCATTCTTTGCTACCTCTAACTTTTCTTTTTCAATTCCTTCGAGTCTTCCTTCTTCTCTTCCTTCTTCTTTGGCCGTGTCCAATGAGTTCTTTAAGTCGCGGTAGTACTTCAAGCTGTCTTCGTAGGAGCGGATTTGATCCGGAGTGAATTTGGCGATCTCGGCCGTTTCAAAGAGCTTTTCAAAGACTCTTTCGCGTAGTTTATCCGGTACTTTGTCTAAGCGATTCAGGTTGCGCAGTACGTAGAGCCATTTGTCGAATCTTGTTTCCAGCTCCTCAACGCTCTTGTTGAACTTGGGCATCTCCAGGTAGATGAACGTGAGTTTGTCGTAGAACACCTGCTTGGTTTCCGTGTCGGTGAGCTTTACATCGTACCTGAATTTAGCGGGTTCATTTTTATCTTCTTCAAATACAAAGTCGAGAATGGCGATGGTGTAGACGGCCTTTAACTCGTACCGGGGGGCCGGGCCCTTCCAATCGGCGCGCTTGGCTTGTTCCCGAATGGGAAAAGTTGAGTAGTAGATGGTGCGGTCTTTGAAGAAGTTCTGCTTGGTCTTCTGGAGCTCCACGATAAACTTCTCGCCTCGTTCATTTTCACAATACAGATCAAAGATGGCCTTCCGATCCAGCTCGCTGGTACCTAAGTGCTCGCTTTTGAGGTAGGTAAGGTCTATGATCTCGCCTTGTTCTTCCTGCAAAAGTACATTAAGAAAGTCCAGCAGCAGGTCTTTGTTGGGTTCTTCGCCAAAGAGTTTCTTGAAACCGTAGTCGGTGAAGGGGTTGATGTATCTTTCTACGAATTCTGCCATGAGTAGTAATCATTTACTTTCAAAGATACCCATTTTCCGGTCAGACTGTTTTTGTTTTTCGTAGGAGGAGACGTTTTGTGTAAAGTACCTGCACCCATCCCCCAAAAAATAGCTTCAAACAAACCAGGTACCTTGCGAGTAGATACCACACAAACCCAAACTACGTAAGTACCATGAAAGCGATTTGGAACAATGAGATCATTGCCGAGAGTGACGATACGGTGGTGGTGGAAGGCAACCACTATTTCCCCGTTGATGCGGTGCAGGTCAGGTACCTGCGGCCGTCGGATACGCATACGGTTTGCCCCTGGAAGGGGACGGCCTCGTACTACAGCCTCGAAGTAGACGGGGACGTAAACAAAGACGCCGCCTGGTACTACCCCACGCCCAAAGCGGCCGCCCGGCAGATCGAAGGGCGGCTGGCGTTCTGGAAAGGCGTGCAGGTAGTGGAGTAGGGGTTGGGTTTGGAGGTACTTTTGAAGTACCTTGCAGCCTTCGTTTGACCCTACTTGCTATGTCTTCGCTGCGTCACCGCGTCTTCTGGCCCCCGTTTATCATCCTGATCCTGGTTTGCGGGTACAGCCTGCTCGACCCGCCGGGTACCATCAAGTACCTCACCGAGCTCAACGCGGGCATGATGGGTACCTTCGGCTGGTTGTTTTCGGTGGGGGCGCTGGGCTTTTTTCTGCTCTGCGTGGTGGTGTACCTGTCGCCGCTGGGGCGGGTACGGATCGGGGGCGCGGGGGCCGTGCCGCTGCTCAACCGCTGGCGCTGGTTTGCCATTACGCTCTGTACCACCATTGCCACCGGGATCTTGTTCTGGGGTACGGCCGAGCCGCTGTTTCACCTGCACGCGCCGCCACCCAGCCTGGGGCTCCGGCCCAACTCCCACGAGGCCGGTACCTTTGCCGTCTCGACCATGTACCTGCACTGGTCGCTGATTCCGTACGGTATCTACACGCTCGCGGGGCTCATGTTTGCGCTGACACACTACAACCTCCACCAGCCGTTTAGTCTGGGCTCGATGCTGTACCCCGTTTTGGGCCAGCGCGCGCATACCACCCTGGGGAGCGTCATCGACGCGGCTTGTCTTTTTTGCCTGGTGGCGGGCATGGCGGCGTCGCTGGGCGCGGGCATCCTGATCCTGGCCGGGGGGCTGGAGCAGCTGGCCGAGGTACCTTACGGCGTAGGTACCTTGGGGGCCATTGCGCTGGTGGTGGTAGCGGCCTTTGTGGTGTCGGCGGCGAGCGGTTTGATGCGGGGGATTCGGGTGTTGTCGGAGATCAACGTGGTGGTTTTTGCCGGGCTGGCGCTGTTTATTTTTGCGTTTGGCCCCACGGCCTACCTGCTTTCGTTTGGCGGAGAGGCGCTGGGCGAATTTTTCCAGCATTTCTTGCAACGCAGCCTCATCGGTACCCTCACGCCCGACACCGCCTGGGCCCGCAGCTGGACCATCTTCAACTGGACCAACTGGCTGGCCTGGACGCCCATCACGGCCCTCTTTCTGGGGCGCATTGCGGTGGGCTATACCGTGCGTGACTTCATTCATTTCAACCTGCTGCTGCCGTCGCTCTTTGCCTGCCTCTGGATCATGATTTTCAGCGGAAGCGCCATCCAGATGGACCACCAGAGCGCGGGATCGCCTTTGTACCAGGTACTGAATCAGGAAGGCGGCGCGAGCCGCGTGATCTTTGCCCTGCTGGCGCGGCTGCCATTTTCGGAGCTGACGAGTTTTATCTTTTTGGGAGCCGCTTTTTTGTCGTACGTAACGGCCGCCGACTCCAACACCGCCGCCATGAGCAGCATCAGCACGCGGGGTACTTTGCACCCGGCGGGGGAGCCGCCGGTGGGCGTGAAGGTGAGCTGGGGAATTCTGATCGGGCTCATTGCCTGGGTGATGGTATCCTTTGCGGGCGAGGGCAAGGATAAAGGATTGGACGGCGTTAAAATATTGTCGAATTTAGGGGGCTTTCCGGCCCTTATCCTCATGCTGTTTGTGGCCTGGGGTATGATTAAGCTCATGTGGAAGACGAGCCAGCTCTTTGGGCCGGATGCTGATCCACCGCATACTAAAGCATCAAGTACCTAATTGACTCATTGTACCTTGGAGCATCGCTATTTTCTGGTGTACAAACCCGCCAACATGGTGTCGCAGTTTGTGAGTCCGCACCCGGTGCGGCTGCTGGGAGCGCTAAACTACGCGTTTCCGGAAGGTACCCACGCGGTGGGGCGCCTGGACGGCGATTCCGAAGGTTTGTTGATCCTGACTACCCAGAAGAAAGTAACGCGGCTGCTTTTTCAGAGCGAAGTACCTCACCGCCGTACTTACCTGGTGCTGGTGAAAGGGCAACCTGGGCCGGAAGCATTGCGCCACCTGGCGATGGGTGTAGATATACGCGTAAAAGGTGGACAAACTTACCGCACGGCCCCCTGTGAAGTAGAGGTACTTCCGGCCCCTCCGGCAGGGTACTTGCCAAACAACGTACCGGCTCCCGTGGCCCCCGGTACCTGGCTGCGCCTGACGCTTACCGAAGGGAAATTCAGGCAAGTCCGGAAGATGGTGGCGGCGCTGGGGTACCCCTGCCGACGGCTGATCCGGGTGGCGATCGACGGGCTGGAGCTGGCCGGTATGCAGCCGGGCGAGGTGCGGGAAGTACCCGAAACCGAATTCTTTAGGTACCTTAATTTATCCGAATGTACTCCCTCTTTATAAACTACCCTAACGCATGAACCTACTCGGAAATATCATCTGGCTCGTCTTCGGCGGATTCCTGATCTTCCTGGAATACATGGTCGCGGGGCTGCTCCTGTGCCTGACCATCGTCGGTATTCCCTTTGGATTGCAATGCTTCAAGATCGGTTTTCTGGCGCTGGTACCTTTCGGTCGCCAGGTGCGCGACGTCGCGGCGCCCACGGGTTGCCTGGCTTCGCTGTTCAACATCATCTGGATCTTCATTGGCGGCATCTGGATTGCCCTTACGCACCTGGTTTTCGGGGTACTTTTAGCCATTACCATCATCGGACTGCCCTTTGCCCGGCAGCACTTTAAGCTACTCAATCTATCGCTCACGCCTTTTGGCAAAGAGGTAGTTTGAGCAAAGTACCTTGGTGTTACAAGTACCTACTCCCACTACCTCTTTGAGAAAAAGTACGTTACAAAGCACCCTAGATGGGTAGTTTCTCCCACTCCAGTACGGTAAGTCCCCGGCGGGCAGGGCCCGTGAGCAGGCTACCGTCGCAGCCGTAACGGGCACCGTGGCAGGGACAGTCCCAGCTTTTTTCGGCCCCGTTCCAGTGCACGATGCACTTGGCGTGCGGGCATACCGGATCGAGGGCGTATACCTTGCCGTTTTCTTCTTTGTACAAAGCAATGGGGGTACCTTCCCACTTTACGGTCTTGGCTTCGCCGGGCGCCAGCTCGGCCAGCTCGGTGATTTTCTCGTAGCTAAACCGCTTCCCGATGAACACGCTGGCGACGTCGGCGTTTTCTTTGATGAAGTTGGCAAAAGAAGCCACCGGCTTGATGCGCGCGGGCGAGAAAAGGTCGGCATAGGGTGAATCTTGCCCCATTAGTAAATTGCTGAGTAGCTGACCGGCCACCGTACCGTAGGTGATGCCGTTGCCGCTGTAGCCCGTGGCCACAAAGGTACCTTCCAACCCCGGATACGCCCCAATGTAAGGCAGACCGTCCACCGGCTCGTAGTACTGCGAAGACCACCGATACGCCATTTGATCTACGTTAAAGTAGGTACGTTGGTAAGCTTCCAGCTCCGTAAAGATGTGGTCGGTGTTGTCTTCGTGGCCCGTTTTATGGTCGAAGCCCCCGGCAATGACGTACCGGACGCCGTCCGACTCCTGCGTGCGGAAGTAGTTGTAGGGATCTTTCATGTCGTAGGCCAGGCCCGTGGGGTACTTTTCGTCTTTCAGGGTAAAGGCGGCGGCGTAGCTGCGGTAGGGAGCCAGGCGAAAATTAAAAATAGAAACCCCCGGTGGCTGGTGCGTGGCGTAGACCAGCTTTCGGGCGCGAATCTCGCCCTGGCTCGTGGTGGCCACGATGGGGTCGTGGTGGGAAGTACCCTGCACCAGGCATTGCTGCACGATCACGCCGCCCGCTTTTTCAAAGGCCGCCGCCAGCCCCAGCAGGTACTGGCTGGCGTGGATTTGCCCCTGGCCGGCAAAACGATACGCTTTTTGAAAGGGAATGGGCACCGGAATGGCGCCCGCCGCCTGTACCTCCAGCCCGGCCCGGCGCGACGCTTCGTAGATTTCTTCCAGCTCCTGTACTTCTTTCTCGTCCTGGGCGTAGAGCCAGGCCGACTGGTACGAAAAGCCCGCGTCGATCTGGTACTGGGTGACCAGGCGCTCTACCAGCGCAATGGCCTCGCCGGTGGCCTGTGCCACCTGGCGGGCACCCTCTTGGCCGAAGTCACTCTCCAGGGTAGGGTAGGTGGTGTCTACCAACGTATTGAGGTGGGAGGTAGTCCCGCCGGTGGTTCCAAAACCCAACGTGTGGGCTTCGGCTACCAGGCATTTTTTACCCTGCTCCTGTAGCAGCAGGGCCGTCGTGAGGCCGGTAATGCCACCTCCCACAATAAGTACGTCATAAATCCCATTTTTGTCCCAGCGCCCGACGGGCTGGTAGTTGGGGCGATTGGCTTGCCACAAACTGGTACGTGCACCATCTCTATTCATATCCGTTGTGTTAAAGGCGTGTTGGAAAAGATTGTTACCGGTAGCTGCTTACAGCCCCAGCGACAGCGCAAAAATCTGTGCCATCTTCCCGGTGGGGAAAGGTACTTTACACACTTAGCCGCTTGGTTTGGGAAACAGGTACCTGGTACAATTTTAGTCTCCTTCGTAGCTTCAGGAGGAATCCGTCCATTAGTTATGTAGTCACTCACTTGATCCGTACCAAACCTATGCAATCATGCACCCTCGGATTTCATGCTTCGCACGAGCAGTTCAAGCCGAGCGAGCTTATAAAGCTGGTTCAACGGGCCGAAAAAGCCGGCTTTGACGACGCCTTATCATCCGATCATTATTTTCCCTGGAGCGAGCTACAGGGCGAAAGCGGCCATGCCTGGAGCTGGCTGGGAGCCGCACTTCAAGCCACTCAACTCAGCTTTGGGATCGTGAACGCGCCCGTACAGCGGTACAGTCCCGCCATTATCGCGCAGGCCGTAGGTACCCTGTGTGAAATGTTTCCCGGGCGGTTCTGGATTGCCGCCGGTAGCGGACAGTACCTCAATGAGCACATCAACGGCGAAAAATGGCCCGATAAAGCCACCCGGAACCAACGGCTCCAAGAATGCGTGGACCTCATGCGGGCGCTGTGGCGCGGGGAGTCGGTTACACACGCGGGCTTGGTAAATGTACAAGACGCCAAGCTTTACACCCGACCCAGCTACATGCCGACGGTCATTGGAGCGGCGCTATCGGAAGCCACGGCTGAGTGGCTTGGAAGCTGGGCCGACGGCATGATCACTACTTCCCGGCCACCTGAGGAGTTGAAAAAAATGATTGAGGCCTTCTGGAAAGGCGGGGGCGAAGGGAAGCCTATATACCTCAAAGTGCAGCTTTCTTACGACAAAACGTACCAAAAAGCCCTGACGGGGGCCCATGAGCAGTGGAAAAACAACATTCTGCCGCCGAATATCCTATCCGACATACGTACCCCGGAAGGCTTTGATGCCGCGGGCGCAAACGTGAAGCCCGATGATATTCCGCCCCACGTGCGGGTGTCGGACAGCACCGACCAGCACCTGGAGTGGCTGCTTCAGGACGTGGAACTTGGCGTGTCCCACCTGTACCTGCACAATGTCAACCTGGAACAGGAACAATTCATCGAGGTTTTTGGGGATAAAGTACTGCCCGCCCTGAAGAAAACACAGCCTGCCCGGTAAACACGTACCTGGCTAATAATAAGTCGCTATCCCTATAGATTGATCATGCTCTATAGTTGAATTAAACAATCGGTAAAAGTAGATAGCGCAACTGGAGGTTGACACAAGAGAGACTTGGCAAGCTTACTTCCTGCCTAGCCGTGGCCGTAAAAAAATTAACTACCTGATCGAAAATTACCCATCATTCATTACAAATATGGATAAGCTTATTAATAATCACGCACTCGAAGAATCAGGAAATGTTTCAGAAAATAAAGCGATATATCCCGGAAAGCCTTACCCCTTGGGAGCAACCTGGGACGGAAAGGGGGTAAATTTTGCCATATTTGCTGAAAATGCGACCGGTGTCGAGCTGTGCTTTTTTGAATCTACCAACGGCCAGACCGAAACTTACAAAATAAAAATAGAAGAGGTGACGCACCACGTGTGGCATGTCTATGTACTTGACATAGCCCCCGGCCAGCTCTATAACTACCGCATCCACGGCCCCTACGAGCCAAGCCAAGGCCACCGGTTTAATCCTAATAAACTCGTGCTGGACCCCTACGCCAAGGCCATTGCGGGAGCCGTACAATGGGACGACGCCCTGTTTGGTTATGAGCTGGGCCATCCGGAAACAGATTTAAGCTTTAGTGAGACGGACAGTGCGCCTTTCTTGCCCAAGTCGGTCGTGGTGGATACGCAGTTTGATTGGGAAGGTGATCGTCCCCCCGAAGTGCCCTATCATGACGCCATTATCTACGAAGCGCACGTAAAAGGTTTTACCATTTCGCACCCCGCCATTCCCGAAGAAATGAGGGGTACTTATGCCGCCCTAGCGCATCCCGTCACGATCCAGTACTTACAGGAGCTGGGTGTGACTACCCTGGAATTACAGCCTATTCATCACTTTGTGGACGACCGGCACCTGATTGAAAAAGGACTGACCAATTACTGGGGCTATAATACCCTGGGCTTTTTTGCGCCGGACGCTCGCTATAGTAGCAGTGGTGTAATGGGCGAGCAGGTTAGGGAGTTTAAGGAAATGGTAAAGGCATTGCATAAGGCCGGTATCGAGGTAATCTTGGATGTAGTCTATAACCATACGGCCGAGGGGAATCATTTGGGCCCTACGCTGTCGTTCAAAGGCATTGACAACGCCTCCTACTACCGCCTCACCGAAGAGAACCCGCGTTTTTACATGGATTATACCGGAACGGGCAATACCCTGAACGTTCGGATGCCCTACGTACTTCAGATGATCATGGACAGCCTTCGCTACTGGATCACCGAGATGCACGTCGATGGCTTTCGGTTTGATCTGGCGGCGGCCCTGGCACGGGTACTTCACGAAACCGACCGCCTGGGTGCCTTCTTTAGCATCATTCATCAGGACCCGATTATCTCACAGGTAAAACTGATCGCCGAACCCTGGGATATGGGTGAAGACGGCTATCAGGTAGGGAAGTTTCCGCCCGGTTGGGCCGAATGGAATGGTATGTATCGTGACTGCGTGCGCGACTACTGGCGCGGGGCCGAAAGCAAACTGGCCGAGTTTGCCCAGCGTTTTACGGGCAGCCCCGATCTATACAAAGGCGATTACCGGCATCCGACCGCCAGTATCAACTTCATAACGGCGCACGATGGCTTTACCCTACACGATTTGGTATCGTACAACGAAAAGCATAATGAGGCCAATGGCGAAGACAACCAGGACGGCGAAAGTGACAATAACTCCTGGAATGGTGGGGTAGAAGGCCCCACCGACGACCCGCAGATCCTGGCCCTACGCGCTAAGCAAAAGCGAAATTTCCTGACGACGCTGTTTTTGTCACAGGGGGTACCTATGCTGCTTGCCGGGGATGAATGGGGGCGCACGCAGCAGGGAAACAACAATGCCTACTGTCAGGATAACGAAATCTCCTGGCTGGACTGGTCTTCCGCGGATCAGGACTTCCTTTCCTTTACCAGAAAATTGATTCATTTCAGCAAGCACCACCCGGCTTTTCACCGGCGTCGTTGGTTTCAGGGAGTACCTATCAAAGGCTCAGATGTGGAGGATATTGCCTGGTATTTGCCCGATGGTAGTAATATACCGGACGACAGCTGGGAGGAAGCCTTTGCTAAGTCGCTGGCGGTCTATCTGAACGGAAAGGGTATTCGTTGTGTCGACTATCAAAATAATAAAATTGTGGACGACAGTTTTTATTTGATTTTCAACGCCCACGATGAGCCCATATCCTACGTGCTTCCTAAGGAAAAGAATGGGCAGGAGTGGTTTAAAGTACTTGATACCCACGAAAACTACCTGGAAGAAGAAGGGATAGCCTACCCACCGGGGGGGGAGATCCTGGTACCGGGCCGCTCCACGGTGGTATTAAAATGCCCCTGAGAAGCTAAGGCCAATTTGAAGAGTAGTAGCTAAGCGTACGAAGAATAGAAACGAAGGCTGGCATACTATTTTAACTACTATATTCATATCTAACACCTTAAGTCAATTGAATATGAGATTCTTAAGCACAAAAATACATGGTGTGCTCGATTACCTGAGCGGGGTACTTTTTATTGCCTCGCCCTGGCTATTTGGCTTCAACGACGGAGGGGCCGCCCAGTGGTTACCGATGGTAGTTGGTTTTTCCATCCTACTCATGTCTTTATTTACGGAGTATGAATTAGGCGTAATGAAAAGCATCAAGATGACCACCCACCTTAATACGGATTTGATTGTGGGGCTTTTTCTGGCCGCTTCCCCCTGGTTGTTTGGCTTTGCGGAGGTGGTTTACCTTCCTCACCTGGTCTTTGGACTCATCGAGGCCGGAGCTGGCCTCGTTACGAAGCGAGAGCCCAGTTATCATCCCAACAGAATCTAAAAGTAAGCTGAATATATATTCAATGTACAAGTCCGGTGTAAACGAACTGTTCGTTTGCACCGGACTTGTATTTTAGATGGATTAAACTCGAACTACTACGTATAAGATAGGAAATGATGGCTACAAGGCAAAGAAGTACATGCTGTGCCTTGTAATTGGCCAACAAAAAAATATGGCGTTGGTAGTTAAGTACTGACTATACATTGTAGAAAAATTTATAATAGCACCAATAGAATATCCCTAAATAGTGCATACGCTTTGGAAATACACTTATGCTATATTTTTGTGTGTTAGAACTTGGGTTAAAATGATAAAAAATGAAAGTGATGACTTAAGCTAAACATTCCAATCCTATCTCTGGATTTATGTTGAGTAAGCTACTGAACTACAATTAATAGGTAAAGATAGTAGCCCCTGGAATACTAAATGGTACTTTATTGCCCATTAGTTTCCACATTTATTTACGAAAGAAGTAGGTATATCTCATTTTTTAATGACTACCATTAGCTTTAATGCGTATAGTATCGCTAATCGGTTACAATTACTAGCTTTTGATCCTGCTTATTATAGAATAATATTAACTTTTAATAAGCATTGGATTGGCACACTTATTTAACCGGTATGGATTTATTAATCATCAACATGTAGAATTATGAAAAAAGTTAAATTATTCGCTTACCTGGTAGCGGGCTTGTTTATAGCGGCTTCCTGTAACAATGACGACGATGACGAGATGTTGGTTCCGGAAACGGATCGTGCATTTGCCGTAGCAGCAGCTGATGGCGGAATGTTGGAAGTGAGACTAGGGCAGTTGGCTCAGGAAAGAGGGATGTCTCAGGGTGTGAAAGAATTTGGACAAATGATGGTAACCGACCACACCAAGGCCAATGAAGAACTAATGGCAATTGCCAACTTTAAGGGTATTACATTACCTACCACTTTGAGTACGGCAAAGCAGCAGAAAGTTGACTCTTTGTCGGCCATGCAAGGAATGGCTTTCGATAGTACCTTCGCCCGTATGATGGTTGCTTCGCACCAGGAAACGATTACCCTCTTCCGGAACGAAGCCAACAACGGTGAAGATGCAGATTTGAAAGGGTGGGCCTCCAGCAAAATACCGACCCTGGAACAACACTTGGAACACGCAATGATGCTACGCGATAGCGTCATGAACCACAACCGCCCAACAAATCCTTAGGATTGTTAAGGAAAACAGGAGCAGGTCTTCCAAACAAACAGAAGCGCCGTAAGTACCTAACTTACGGCGCTTCTGTTTGGAAGACGTCTTTGTCAGGTGTGTATAATAAGTGACTGAGGAGTTTTTGATATCATCAATGGCGTTGATGGAAAAGTGAAGGGCCACCAGCGGGGTGCTAGACCAGTCGGCCAGCCTGGTTTAAGGCTGTACTATTGAGCGTAAATATGGAGTTTCCATTCTTCGAGTACCGTATAGGGCAGGAGCTAACCGGCCTCTGCTTTCTAGCTCCTACTGCCTGGTCTTTTCTAAGTTGATAATGTTTTCTTTTCCGTGATAGCGAGCATTGGAAGCATCGCTATTTTGCGCATCAGAATAAGAAGTCTGATCTCTAGCTTAATAATTCCTTTAATGAAGCAAATAATAGTGCGTAATCGTTACTGATTTTATTATGAAATAAAAGGTGGATATATGCCTTATATCTTTTGTGTGTATTAATTTATCGATATCAAATTAAATATCTGAAGCCATCGATTTGGCTAGTTAATTCTGATTTGTATAAATTTATTTATACCCTAAGGGTTATTACATGGTATGTTTTAGAAAAAGCTTGCCAGGATTGCCCTTCGTTGGTGGCTGCTATTAAACAAATATCACTCAATTTACGATCGCGTATAGATATAAAGGTTATATATGATGGAACAATACGTGCATAGACTTTGTAGTAGACTTTATGTTTAAATGATAATCTTATTTTTATTTAGGCTAATTTTCGAAGTTGTGGAAAATTTACCAAAGGTACTTTCCACCCCTTATGCTGAAATAAAAGCCTACATTGAGTAAAATATTCACGAAGCCTATAAAAGAGAGGAGGGTAAATGACTGGTATAGATATTTTTAGTATAAGAAGAATAGAAACAGAAGCCAATCATTTCTTTTTTATTTAACTAAACCTTTTTTTAAGTATGTTTTACCACGATAAGAAGTTGCAGTACACTGTACGTGTAGACAAACCGAACCCGGCTTTTGCCCGGATGTTACAGCAAGCTATTGGAGGGATTGAAGGAGAAATTCGCGTTTGCCTACAGTATATGTTTCAGGCTTGGGGGTGTCGTGGACCGGTAAAGTACCGTGACATGCTACTGGAAACAGGTACCGAAGAAATGGCTCACATCGAAATGTTGGCAACGGCCGTGGCCCTGAATCTGGAAGGAGCCGGTAATGATCTGAAGGACAAAGTAGCGGGTGAAAATCCGCTGGTGGCGGGCATTATGGGCGGCATGGACCCCCGTCATATTCTATCATCGGGCCTGGCGGCGATGGCCGTGGATAGCAACGGGGTACCCTTTAACGGATCATGGGTAGTAGGTAGCGGCAACCTGGCGGCCGACATGTACGCCAACGTGATGGCGGAGTCGACGGGACGGGTACTGGCTACCCGCCTGTGGGAGTCGACCGACGACGCCGGGATGAAAGATATGCTGGCTTTTTTGATTGCCCGCGATACCATGCACCAAAACCAATGGCTGGCGGTACTTGAGGAGTTGGGCGGGTTGGAAAACAACCACCCGATCCCCAATAGCTTCCCGCAAAGCGAAGAAGTATCGGCATTCAGCTATTCGTTTATTTCCACAAATATCGCGAAACCCGCCGCGCCCGACGCGCGTTGGGCCCAGGGACGCTCTTTGGACGGCAAAGGAGAATTCTCGTTTGACCACGCACAGCCTCACGGCGAAGAACCCAAGCTAGGCCCGCCCAAACCGGAAGGTCACGCTCAGAAGGAGCAGATGATGGATGACGGTCTCAAGGGCGTGATGAATAAGGTAAAAGACACCTTACTGTAAAGAGGTAGCAAGTACCTGGAGCCAGGCTTTTTCTAAAAACGGAAAAAGCCTGGCTCTTTTTATTTTTACAGGGAATGATTTATTCGGCAGGCTTCCCGAGAACAAAAGATACGGATAAGCCCACGTATGGGTAATAAGTACTTTTGGCATACAGCAGTCCTTGACGGTCGTTTCTGGAAGTACCCTAACCGGGCGCAGCTCAAAACGACGGCAAAAAATACACAATGAGGTAGAGCGCAATGAGTACGATCAGGCCCAGGAGGAGGTAGCTGTAGCGTTTATCCAGGTTGGTGCGCATGTACACCAAGCGGTAGGCGCCGCCGATGAGCAGAAGAGCAGCCACGAAGATGACGATGAGAAAGGGCATAGTTCGGAAGTAGTTGGTTGGGTTTGTACGTTAAAAAAACGTTGCCAGCGCGGATGTATAGGGCCTACGGGAAGATTTTTTTCTTAGTACCTAAGCCAAAGTACCTTACGGTGAGGGTACTTTGATGGGCCATTCTTTGCTTCGTGCTAGTAGGTACTTTGTATCGATGAAGTTGAAGAAACATCAAGTACCTGAAGTACCTGCTTCTACTGTACAAAGTGGGGGTTTGAAATTGGTATTGTTGACGAGTGAATAGGTTTATAAAGTACCTTACAGTTTTCCCCTTATTTAAATTCTGGGAGTTTGATTTTAAATCCAACGCTAGTTTATGAGCTAACGTTTTGCAGCTACTCGAAGGTGGCGATTTTGGAGCACTTCACTGCCAACCAAGCAGAAATTTTGATAGGAGCACGAAAGCTTAATTTAACCACTGAACCGCCACTTTTGGGAGGTGCAGTTAGAGCCAATTTTTCTTTTTACAGCCGCTTTTTCAAGCTGAAGCCGAGTCCCATATTGCTGTCTTGTGTCGGAAAACTATAAAGATTCCATGACAATGATTTTTCTTTGGGTTTTCTGTTTGTTATTAAATTCCAACTACTTAATATCATTGTGCTTGTACCTAGCCCTATGTTTATTAAAGATAAGTTTCTTTGACTTTCATTAACTAAAATTCCGTTTATTGACCTTTGCTCCTTCGGATAGTTTATTGTACCCAGAGTAATCTGTCCTGCTCCCGAAATAAGTCCTAATATAGGGACTGTCTTGTTGTTAGCGCCTTTTGAAAGTTGAATTCCGTTAATTGTGTTTAAAGACAAACTTAGGCCGCCCATTAATGATGAAGAAACTCCGTAAGCAGGTGAAATATAGTTATCTGTTGGTGCAGGTCCATAAGCTGGTTGAATCATGGCACATTCTTCTTTTGTTAATCCACTTGCTTGAACCCAACGGTCAATGGTTTGGTCGTTCATTGCGAGCAGGTATTCATATTTGAATTTTGAGTTTATTTCTTCTGCTACTTGTCTCCCGGCAGTTTGTTCAATCAAATATCCAACAGCACAAATGTTTCCGTCCTTGTCAATGAAGCAGGGAATCCTCTGGTCTGGGTAGTCGTAATTTTTGGGAAACATACCTGCTGCCCAATATTTGTTAAGCAAGTCAAGATTTTTAAATCTATTTTCTTTTTGCTCTACAGTTAATGATGAAACATCTTTGTTTCTTAAAAGCGTCTCTACATACATTAGATGTGTTTGAAGTCGTTTATTTTCATCAGTCTCGTTGGTTGGTTGTTGCCCAAATGTTTGAAGGTAACTAATGTCGCCAATTACAGCATTTACTGTTTGGTTATTTTCGTTTGTCTTCCTGTTGTAACTTGCCAAAATTGTCAACACGAAAATTGTCAAGATAAACTTTGATGCCTTCATATCTTTAATGATTTATGAGTCGTTTTAAAATGAGTCATAGCTTTTATGTATAAGCCGTGGCGCTGAGCAAGAATAAAAAATGTCCTCCTTGTTGTACTAGCCCCCTAAAAACCTGGAACTGGATTCTACTAATTAAACCCCTTAAATTAGTAGGTGGTCTAACCCCCTATTTCTTGGAGTCGGATTCTACAAATTGGTACAAGTTAATATTCTTTGAATAATCTACTATCACAGTGCTTTCTTGGTAA
>NZ_JACHGF010000016.1 GCF_014202275.1 Rhabdobacter roseus
GTGGTTTGCTTGTACCTAATGTACTCACTCCCCATCGAAAGCTGGTACCGACTGGCCGTTTGGCTCTTGCTGGGGCTGGCTATTTATTTCTTTTACGGGAAAAAACACAGCAAGATTCGGGAACAATAGCTTCTGGATGAATTTGTAAATTAAAAAACCCGCCGAATAGCCGTCCGCGGGTTTTTTAATTGGTTATTTGCAAAATATTATTTTGCTTAGAGATTCGAAACTGATATAGTATTTTACCTATACCGTAATTCACCCTTTAATCTATCACTGAATAACCTTATGAAACACCCTTACACGCTCTTAATGGTCGTACTTGCCTCCCTGCTAGCTCCCTCTGCTATGGCACAGATTGTAGAAAAAGGCTGGGATGAAAAAATAAATGAAGTAGTGCAGCCCGCCACTGACCTGGTCAGTACCATTGTTTTCTTTCCCGTTCAGTTGGGCGATAGTGCTGCCACCAACATGCCGTTGGTCATTATCTTTCTCCTCTTCTCAGCGCTTTTCTTCACGATCTATTTTAAGTTCATCAACATTCGTGCTTTCAAGACATCCATCGCTACCGTAAGCGGAAAATACAGTGACCCCAATAATCCGGGTGAAGTAAGCCACTTTCAGGCGCTTACGTCCGCGCTTTCGGGTACCGTAGGGCTGGGAAATATTGCTGGTGTAGCCATTGCCATCTCGCTGGGAGGCCCCGGCGCTACCTTCTGGATGATCCTGGCCGGGCTCCTGGGCATGTCTTCGAAATTTGTGGAGTGTACGTTGGGGGTAAAGTACCGCGACATCGACAAAGACGGGGTAGTATACGGCGGCCCCATGTACTACCTTACCAAGGGACTCCAGGAGCGCGGAGCGGGTAAGCTAGGTAAAGTGCTGGCAGTATTTTTTGCCATCATGTGCATCGGCGGGTCGTTCGGCGGCGGCAACATGTTTCAGGCCAACCAGGCCGCTCAACAGTTTATCAGCATGGTTGGTACTTCTTCTTCCTCGGCAGGTACCTACTTCGGCATTGCACTGGCGCTGGTGGTAGCGCTGGTTATTATCGGGGGCATCAAGCGCATTGGGGCCGTTACGGAAAAGATCGTCCCTTTTATGTGTGGCATCTACGTCCTGGCCGCCATCGTGGTCATGGTGGTCAATGCCTCGAGCTTGCCGGCTACTTTTGGTATGATCTTCACCGAGGCTTTCAACCCCGTGGCGGTAGCGGGCGGCTTGGTGGGGGTACTTGTGCAGGGATTCCGCCGGGCGGCTTTCTCCAACGAAGCCGGTGTAGGCTCGGCGGCCATTGCGCACTCGGCCGTAAAAACCGACTACCCTGCCAGTGAAGGCATGGTGGCGCTGCTAGAGCCTTTCATTGATACGGTCGTGATCTGTACCATGACGGCGATGGTGGTGATCGTAACGGGCGACTACCAAACGGATGGCGTCATGAGCGGAGTCAAGATGACCTCCGATTCCTTTGCTACAGTTATCCCCTGGTTTCCCTACATCCTGACGGTCGCGGTTATTCTCTTTGCCTTCTCTACCATGATCTCCTGGTCGTACTACGGCTTGCAGGCCTGGCTTTTCCTTTTTGGGCGTACCAAGTTCAACAGCATGTTGTACCGGGTACTTTTCTGCCTGTTTGTGGTGGTAGGTTCAGCGGCCAGCCTGGGTGCCGTGACGGATTTCTCGGATGCGATGATTTTTGCGATGGCCGTGCCCAACCTCATCGGGCTTTTCTTCCTGCTGCCGGTGGTGAAAGCGGAAGTAACGCGGTACATGGCTTTCATTCAGAAGGGCGAATGGCGCAGCTACACTACTCCTAAAAAGTAAGTCAACGTAACTTCTCTGCGGGCCAATGCCCCGTCTCTGGCACTACTTCCGCCGGGGACGGGGCATTTCGTCTATGCCCAGGGTGGTGAGGTGCGGATTGATGATTCGTTTTTGAATGCTAAGCTGAAAGTACTTTACGCCTTCTACTTCAAAGGTATAAAAGAAGTAATCCCTTAGTTTAAGATCGCGATAAACGGACGAGTAGCTGACCGAACTAGGCCACCCTTGCGCCCCCAGTACGATGTGAAGCGTATCGATGGCTCTTTTTAAATTAGAAAAATAGGTAACCGTGGGCTCCAGGTACTTAAACGGATCTACCCGTACCAACGCCTCGATTTTTACTTCATAAATGGTTTGCTGACGAGCGGCCATACTGGTATTTAGTTGTCCTAAAAGCCTAACCTATGCACGAACCTTGCCATTTGTCAATTTTGTTGAAAAATTACGCAACTATTTTTCAATCGTAAAACTTTTCGTACAAGTACCTCGTTATATACGTGTCTTCTGATTAGAAATATTTTTCGGATCAGAACCAAAAAAAGTCGGTGCTCCTTCTCATTCAGAGAAAAGCCCGACTTTTTTGTTTTTGCCGAGGTACCTAAACTACCTTGCCCTGGTGTAGTTCTAGCCGGTGGGTTACACAAGACGGAATTTCGTGCGGGTAATGCGACACGTACACGAGGGTTCGTTCGGGCGAGCTGCATACGGTATCTACCAGGTACTTGAAGTGCTCCACCGAAGCAATATCCAATCCCTGACAAGGCTCATCCAAAATGAGAAGCGGCGGATTTTTCACCAGTGCGCGCGCCAAAAGTACCCGGCGTTGCTCGCCTTTTGATAGCTTACGAAAAGGGCGGTCGAGCAAAGTACCTACGCCGAGTAGCTGGGCCAAGGTACCTACCTGCTCGGTTTGTGGGCCGGTTAGGGTACGGAAATAAACGCCCGTGGCGTCGAAAAAACCGGAAGCAATGGTTTTGAAAACGGTAGCTTCCGTTGGAAAATAAAGATGCAGCTCCGGCGACACGTGGCCGATCCGACCCTTGATGTCCCAGATTGAAGTACCCTTCCCACCCCTATGCTGATCAAAAAGGTCGTAATCGTTGGCAAAGCGCTGCGGATGGTCGGCCGTCAGAATACTCAGAAGGGTTGATTTACCCGAGCCATTAGGGCCCATCAACGCCCACTTTTCTCCTTTTTTCACATCCCAGGAGAGTTCATCGAGCACGGCTTTCCCGTGGTAAACTACCTTGATTTTCCGCAACCGAAAGGCGTAAGCGTAGCTTGTAAATTCCGGCTCTTCCAAAACTACCCTGGGGGCCTCCTGAACGGAAGTAGCTAAGGTACCTGCCGAGGTACTTGGGGGTACTTTTACGTCTTCCACGGCTCCGTGCTGCACGATACGCCCCTGGTGCAGGAGCAGCGCGTGCGTCATGCAGTCAGGTACCTCGCCCGGCGAAGTAGCCAGCACCAGCGTCACCCCCTGGGTAGCCAGCACCGCCAGCGCCTCCCGAAGTACCTGCCGGGAATGTACGTCCAGGCCCACGAAGGGGTGGTCGAGCAGGAGGATGTCGGGCTGCCTGAGTAGCGACCGGGCCAGCAGCATCCGGCGGGTTTCGCCGTTGGAGAGCGTGATAAAAGGCTGGTCCAGCAGCTCCTGTAGCCGTAGGAGCTGCGCTATTTCGGTCAGGTGTTCGGGAGGGTAGGGACTTGGTGGCAACGTAACTGACCGCTCGTCTACGGTTCCGATGGGTTTGAGCTGACCCGTAAGTACCTCCCGCACGGTGGGGGCGATCTCGGCTTCCTGCGCCTGGAAGCGCTGCTGGTAGTACTGCGCAGCGGCCTGCACGATGCGGTGAAACGAATAGTCGTTGGCAACTAACTCTACGGTACCCGTGCGCTTGACTTTGCCACTGGCGGCCGCCCAGCGCCCGGCCAGGGTCTCTAGAAGGGTGGTTTTGCCCGAGCCATTTCCGCCCAATACTACCCACTGCTCATCGAGAAGTACCCTCCAGGATAGCTCAAACAAGACGGGGGTATCGTACTTACGCACGGTAACGTTTTCTAAATCAATAGGATGCATATACAAAGTACTTAAACAGCAAAGCCGCACCCCAAGGGCGGCGGCTTTGCTGTTTGTCCATACATTATTTTCAATACTCCTGTACCAAAAGGTACTTTTAACGGTACATCACCGCCTTGACCGCCTCGATGGTGCGCTTTACATTGGGGAGAATTTCCTCGATGAGCGTGGGCGCGTAAGGCAGAGGTACGTCGCGGTTGGTGACGCGAAGTACCGGAGCATCCAGGTAGTCGAAGGCGTGGCGTTGCGCGTGGTAGGCCAGCTCGGACGAGATAGACGCCAGCGGCCAGGCTTCCTCTACCACCACACAGCGGTTGGTTTTCTTGATAGACTCAATCACCGTGGCGTAGTCGATGGGCCGTACGGTACGTAGATCCACTACCTCGGCTTCGATGCCTTCCTTGGCGAGTTGCTCCACCGCGGGCATTACCACGCGGGGTACCATTTTGCCAAAAGATACGATGGTAACATCCTTACCACTGCGTTTTACTTCGGCTTTTCCCAGCGGAATCAGGTATTCTTCTTCGGGTACTTCCATTTTATCGCCGTACATTAGCTCCGACTCCATAAAAATTACGGGGTCGTTGTCCCGAATGGAAGATTTGAGCAGTCCCTTGGCGTCGTAAGGGTTGCTGGGAACAACAACCTTCAGACCGGGCGTGTTGGCGTACCAGTTCTCGAAGTTTTGTGAGTGCTGCGCTCCGAGCTGGCCGGCGTTGCCGGTAGGGCCCCGAAACACAATAGGTACCGAGTACTGTCCTCCCGACATGGAAAGCATTTTAGCCGCGCTATTGATGATTTGATCAATAGCTACCAGCGAAAAGTTAAAGGTCATGAATTCTATGATGGGGCGCAGACCATTGCTGGCGGCACCCACTCCGATACCCGCAAAACCCAATTCGGCAATGGGGGTGTCGATAACACGCTTCGGTCCGAATTCGTCCAGCATTCCCTGGCTTGCCTTGTAGGCGCCATTGTATTCGGCAACCTCCTCGCCCATTAGGAATACGCTTTCGTCGCGGCGCATTTCTTCCGACATAGCGTCTCGTACCGCGTCTCTAAATGCAATTTCTTTCATCAGAATTGGGGTTCTGGATAGTGATAGTTGTAAAAAACTGGGTAAAATTAGAGAAAGGAGGCCAATTCTCAAATTGTTTGGACAGAAGCCGTGCGCTTTTAACCAAATGCTGCTCAACCCCTTTACGTACCACCCTGCTTTTATAGTATAGTAAGGCGGTTCATGAGCTCCGCTTTGTTGGCCCGGCTGATGGGGATGACCTTATCAGAAATAACGAGGGTATTCTCCTCAATATCCACGATACGGCCTAAATTGACGATGAAAGTCCGGTGCACCCGGAGGAAACGCTTGGGGTCCAGCTTTTCTTCCAGATTTTTCATCGTGGTATGTACTACGTGCGATTGATTGACCGTCCTGATTTTGACGTAGTCGCCAATGTTTTCGATGTACAGCACGTCATCCAGCGAAAGCCGGATAAAGCGCCCGTCGGAACGAACGTATATGTCCGTCGGGGAAGGAGCCTGCGAAGTAGCCGATTTCAGCAGCTCCAGTACCTTATCCACCGCCTGGGAAAAACGCGGAAGCGTAACGGGTTTTTTTAAGTAATCCACTACCTGATACTGAAAGGCATCGAAGGCGTATTCGGTTTTGGAGGTAGTCATGACTACGTGCGGGGTGTAGGGCAGTAGGTCCAGGAGCTGCAGGCCCGTCATGCCGGGCATCTCTACGTCCAGAAAAAGTAGTTCAACGCGCTGCCGATCCAGGATCTGCAACGCCTCTTCCGCACTCGAACAGACTCCTGCTACGGTAAGCTCAGGACGCTTGGCACAAAGATGTTCCAACAATTGCCGCGCCATAAGTTCATCATCTACAATTAGGCAATTACATTTCATCAGGCCAACGTTTTAAGAAGATCGTAAGTTGAGGTATCCAAATCAATCCAGTAACAGTGTATGATATAAGTAATTTAATTATTTTCGTTTGGAGGCTCCTAATATAGCAAAGGCACACTTACTCCAATATACTTCTTTCCCTTGGCTATCTCCCATGCTTTTTTATGGAACAATGTACCCCAAAACCAAATTTAAGGTACGTTTTTTGTTAGAAATAACAAGCCTGCGGTTAAAAAGCGTGTGTCATGAGCAAAGGTTTCCGATTAGAGCGCCTGTGGTTTCAAGGAAGAAGAAGGTTGCTTGGAGTATTTCGTAGCAAAATACGAAAATCATTGATCATACGATGATTCGTAGATTACTTATTCTGTATTAGCTTTCTGAAAATCCTGAAAAGCACTCCTTCGTAGCTGATCCCAAGGTAGCTCATGGTTTTCTTCCAAAGGTAGTTTATAAGCAGGTCATCCCATGAATTATTCGGTTACATAATGGTAAAAAACTACCTATCTTTGTAAGAATACTCAGTAAAATAGTATTAAATTTTAATTGTATATCGAGTCCATGGCGCTTGGCTTACGCTCCCTGCTGCACGCATTACTTCTGCTGGCGCTCATTGTGGCGCTTGCCTTGGTTATTGCGAAGGGGCAGTTGGCGGCCGTATTAGGGCTAGCCGCTTTGCCGCTTATAGCCGCTTACTTAATCGCCCTATTTAAGTACCCCGTCGTGGGCCTTTACTCGGTATTACTCATCTCCTTCGTGGCCATCGGTATTACCCGGTATACGCCCGCTCCCATTGGACTGGCCGTAGATGCCCTCCTGATTTTGACCTTTCTGGCCGAAGTCTTCAAACGCTTCGATGCACTAACCTGGCCGGTACTTCGCAAGAACCCGGTCATGATCATCCTATACATATGGTGCCTCTATTGCCTGGCGGAGATCGCCAACCCGGAAGCCCGGAGTATTGCCGCCTGGTTTTATGCCATGCGAGCCATGGTACTTTACCCGCTCTTGATCGTGCTGCTGGTCCTTGAGCTCATGAACAGGCTTAGCCAGCAGCACTTCGATCGCTTTCTGACCATTTGGCTGACTTTCTCCTGCGTGGCGGCTTTGTACGGAATGAAGCAGCTGTTTGTAGGGCTGGATGGAGCCGAAAAGGCCTGGCTGGACGCTGGTAATGCCTCCACGCATATCCTTCACGGCAAGCTCCGGGTTTTTTCATTCTATTCCGACGCGGGCCAGTTTGGAGCCGCCACCGCCCATGCGGGCTTGGTAGCGCTGATCATGAGCCTGGGGCCCTTTTCTATTCGAAAGAAAATTTTCCTCACTATTGCTGCTTTGCTTTGCCTGTACGGCATGGCCATTTCGGGTACCCGGGGAGCTCTTTTCGTCCCCATAGCGGGTTTTGCGAGCTACCTGGTGCTGGGCAAAAATTTTAAATTACTCATCGTCGGTGGTCTGATGGCTGGCTCCATCTTTGGCGTACTGAAATTTACTATGATTGGCCAGAGCAACTACCAAATCCAGCGGATGCGCAGTGCCCTGGACCCTAACGACCCTTCCTTATTAGTACGAATTGAGAACCAGAAAAAACTAAGTACCTACCTGGCCTCCCGGCCCATCGGTGGCGGCATTGGCTCCGCTGGCTATTGGGGGCTTCGTTTTAGCCCTAACACGGTACTTGCCCAAACCCCCACCGACAGCTGGTACGTGAAGATTTGGGCTGAGACGGGCATCATTGGCTTACTGATTCACGTAGGCATGCTGCTGTTTTTCTTGGGGTACTTTTTCAAAAAGCTCTGGCTTATGCCTCCTTCGCCCCGCCGTCAGCAGTCCGTGGCAATTTATGCCGGCGTAGTGGGCATCGTAGTCGCTAGCTATGGCAACCAGGTACTTGGGCAGCTACCTACCAGCACAGCGGTGTACATGAGTATTGCTTTTCTTTATCTATTTACGCATAATCCTCTCCGCGAGTAGGTAAAGCATTATTTTTTGTAACTTACGGTCGAATTGCATATACTTTTACAACCTCAACGTAGCTCATGAACTCCCGCAAAAACCTACTAATCATTGATGACGAACCTAGTACCAGCCGTGTCCTGGAGCATTTTCTAAAAAAAGAATTCGATGTCGTGATCAAAAACGACGGTATGGAAGGAATGGCCTGGCTGGAAGAAGGGCATGAGGTAGATTTGATCATTGCCGACCTGAACATGCCCAATCTTAACGGGAAGGAGTTTGTGAAAGTAACCCGCGCCAGTAATCTGTACGGCGATATTCCTATCATCATTCTGTCGGGGACGGACGAAAGCAGCGAGCGGATTCAGTGCCTTAACTTGGGAGCCGACGACTTCATGCTTAAACCCTTCAATCCGATGGAAGTACTGGCTAAAATCAATGCCATTTTACGGCGGGTAAATCGTTATCATTGAGGCTACACTTATGGAAAAACCTGTTACTTCTACCCCTACGGCAGCAGTAAGTACCCCTCCACTCCTGCGCGTGGTTTATTTTAACGATCATTACGAACAAAGCATTCAGTTCATCAATCGTTTTGGCGAGCAGCTACAGATTGAGTACTTTGATCGGATCGAGACGGCGTTGAATTTTCTTCAGAAGCAATATCCGGTTGATGCCGTCATTGCGAGCTTCGATTCGGGAGGAATGAGGCTGCTTCGAGCGATGCGGGATAATCCGTGGTTTCATAAACTACCCCTGATTTTAACCGCCAATACCATTACACCGGAGCTGATTCGTGAAGCTCTCCAACACAAGGCAGATGATGTGTTTCCGAACGATTTTTCGCGTGGAGATCTGCTAACGCGGCTTCACTACTTTGTGAGGCGTCAGCATTTTGTGGCCATGAAAGCTTCCCAAAAGGTAGCCGAGCTCAATGTACGTACCCCTCTTTGGAAGCGGGGCATCGATATGCTGGTCACAGGGACGGCACTTTTGCTGCTTTCTCCGCTGCTACTCCTCATGGCCCTCCTCATCAAGCTGGACTCCAAAGGCCCGGTAGTCTACAAGTCCAAACGGGTAGGGGCGGGTTACAAAATTTTTGAGCTGTACAAGTTTCGTACCATGCGCACCGACGCCGACCAGCTCATTAAAAAGATGGCCTCTTTTAACATGTACAATAAACAAACCGAGCCTGCCCCTTCTACCAACGGGATTAGCCTCTGTAGCAGTTGCAGTGGCTTGGGAAAGTGCCAGCAGTTACTTTTTTTGGATGGGGAGCAGGTCTGCGAGAAGCAATACCAGCAGCAAAAAGAAGCTAAAGCGGCCTTCATGAAATTTCAAAATGATCCCCGCATTACAAAGTTGGGCCGATTTTTGCGGAATACGAGTATAGACGAGTTACCACAGCTCTACAACATCTTTAAAGGGGATATGTCTTTGGTCGGAAACCGGCCCTTACCCTTGTATGAGGCGGAAAAGCTAACCACCGACGAGCACATACTGCGGTTTGCGGGGCCCGCGGGCCTCACGGGTCTGTGGCAGGTAACCAAGCGAGGAAAAGGAAAAAAAGACATGTCGGAGGAGGAACGGATTCAACTGGATATTGAGTACGCCCAAAATTTTTCGTTTTGGATGGACATGAAAATAGTCCTGAAGACATTCCCGGCGCTTCTGCAGTCAGAAAACGTATGACGCAAAAAAACTATGAAAAAATGGCTCGTGGTACTGGTGCTGGCTCCTTTGGCGTTGGGAGTGCTGGGACAAGCGGCCCCAAAACCACCAACTACCGAACAACAAATTGTGCTTCCGCCGTTAAATAAAGTAGTGGAGATGGTACTGCAGCGCTCGCCGGACCTGCGTTACCAGGAGGCCCTGATCAAAAGGGATGAGAATAACATTGAAAACAAAAAGCGCCAGTGGATGGAGGGGATGGGAATTGATTTACAACTTAGTGCGGGCAATCAGGCCCTGCTCATTCAGCAGCCGATAGGTACCGTAGATGCTTACCGCAACTTGAATAACGGCTACCGGGCGGCCTTCAATGTGCGGCTTTCGGCCTTTGACTTCCTGGGCAGGCGTAGCACCGTACGTATGGCCGAGTACGAGCGGTTGATGTCAACCGAAAAAAAGGGGTCCGTAGAACAGGAAATCGAGACGGCTGTGGCAACCCGCTACTACGCGGCCCAAGCCTCCATCAACCTCTTGCAGATCAAAAGCGAAGTAAAGCAATCGACGCAGCTCAACCGGCAAATGGCCGATAAGGCCTTTACCCAAGGTACCATCACAATCGAGGAATTAACGCGGGTCGTGGAGATATCCGGAAGGGCCGCCGCCGAATACGAGGTAGCGAAACAGTACCTGTACGAAAACTTACGGGCCCTGGAAATCATGACCGGGCAAAAGCTTTATTGAATGTATGACCATACTCCGTTTCATCAGGTTAGTCTTAGCGCGTAAGTGGCTGCTGCTTTTCTTTCCGGCAGCCCTGGCCCTGACCGTATTTTTCCTGACCAAAAAGTCCAAACGCGAATATGCCTCCAATACACTGATCTACACGGGTCTGGCTTCGGGCTATACGCTGGAGTCAGGCGAGGGAGCGAGGATTGACTACGCCACGGTTACGAATGCCTTCGACAATTTGATCAATACCGTAAAGGCCCGGACTACCCTGGAAGAAGTCGGCATTCGGCTCCTGGCTTCACACATGATGCTCCGGCAGCCTACACCCGGTGTAGCCAACGACGAGACCTACCAACACATCCGTGAGCTTATTCCGGCGGAGGTGATCCGGCAGGTGGTTGATTACAACTCGCAGAGCCAGACCGTCGAGAATATCTACAAGTACTCCCAGCTCCCCAAGAACGTCATTGCCGAAAAACTTCTCAATGCCAAAGAAGAGCCGTACAGCGTGCAGGGGATCGCTCAGAAATTAACCGTGGCCCGGGAAGGGAGCAGCGACATGGTGAAAATTACGTATATAGCCAACGATCCTGCCGTGGTAAAACAAACACTGGAGCTGGTGTCATCGGTCTTCATGCGTCGTTACCGGGAAATGAAAGTGAGCGAGACGGGCAACGTGGTGGCCTATTTCGAGGAGCAACTGCGTAGAGTAGGCGAAAAATTAGCGGGCTCGGAAGGACGCCTACAGGAATTTTCCAGCCAGAATAATATTATTAATTTCAATGAGCAAACCCGCAACGTAGCCGCCCAGGACCGCGACATTAGCCAGGAGATACAAAACGAACAGAAAGAGCTCCAGGCCTCGAAAGCCGCCTTGAAAGAGCTGGAAAGCCGCCTGAGTATTCGGCAGGATTTAGCCCTGGAAAACCAGACGGTCAATAGCGTGCGTGATTCGCTGGCGGTGCTCAATGCCCGTATGGCCTTGCTGGAAATGCAGCCTGATGTTAACCAGGAGACCATTCGCCGCTTGCAGGGCCAAATAGGCTCGCTGGAGCAACGCGCCCGGAATGGCATCAGTGCCCTCTACGAAATGCATAACAACAAAAGTGGCGTACCCAACCGGCTGCTGTTTGACGAATGGGTACAGGCCTTCGTAGGCGTTGATAAGAGCGAAGCCCGGCTGCTCGTCCTGAGTGATATCAAGCAGAACTTTGACCGAAATTACAAAAAGATGGCTCCGCTGGGTTCTAGCCTGGGCAGGATCGAGCGGGAGATCAGCGTAGCGGAGAAAGAGTACCTCGACATCATTCATGGCTTAAGTCAGAGCAAGCTACGGGAGCAAAACCTGATGCTTTCGACCAACCTGAAGGTGATTGATCCGCCCCGGTACCCGGACCGGCCCGAGCCTTCGAAGCGACTGATCCTGGTCATTGGTGCTTTTATGGTTGGGTTCATCCTGATTATAAGCTATATTATTGCCAAGGAGTACTTCGACTGGACTCTCAGGAGCCCAAGCCGGGCCGAAAATCAGGTGGGGGTACCCTTTGTGGGCGGCTTACCCGTTTTAACAAAAAAAGAAGCCAGCTATTACGATAAGCTCATAGAAGACCGTACGCTTAACCAGGGCGTTTCGAAAATAAAGCATTGGGCAGCCGGAATAACGGGCCGCCCGGCGGTTGTATTGCTTTTTAGCGTAAAGGAAAGTACCGGCAAGAGCCATTTTGCCGGGCGGCTCCTCAAAAAACTAAATGAAAGCGGCAATAGAGCCCTATGGCTCACTCCGGACGGCTCGTCAGAGCCGGGAAGAGAAAACGTATTTCCTTACAAATGGCGCCCCGACCTGGATAGTTTGCTTTCCATCCAGGAAATGCTCCCCAACGACGAATGGAAGCACGCGCGCTTCGTATTGGTAGAACTACCCGCGCTCATTACCTCACCCATGCTGGTCCAATGGGTGCAGCAGGCCGACTATTCCTTACTTGTGGCGGATGCTGCCCGGGGCTGGGATCACTCGGACCGAAACGCTCTACAGACCTATCAGGAAAACACATCGCGCCCGGTAGGGCTCCTACTCAACCGCATCCAGCCGGATCATCTGGAAGAGGTGATCGGG
Organism: Rhabdobacter roseus; assembly: GCF_014202275.1. Lineage (GTDB taxonomy): Bacteria > Bacteroidota > Bacteroidia > Cytophagales > Spirosomataceae > Rhabdobacter > Rhabdobacter roseus. The sequence continues at coordinate 12,282 of NZ_JACHGF010000016.1, forward strand.
GAAGTACCTCGCCCGCGCTCTTCTTTCCGTCGCTGGATGAAGCGACTACTGGTACGTACCTCGGCCGTGAAGCTCGGCAAGGAGTCGGCGCAGGTAGCTAGTTTGTCGCCAGATAGTCCCGCCGCCCTAAGTACCCCTCCGGCCGTGCCCGTTGTGCCGGTAGTACCTTCAGCGGCCGCAAAGAAAAGCCAGCAGGGCCCCTCGGGTCATAAAAAGGTTCGTCGTGCCCGCTCGGCTCAGGAGCCCTCCAAGTGGATCGTAGGGGTACTTCTCCTGCTGACGCTGGTAGGAAGCGGAGCATACCTCTGGTGGAAAACCGCCGCCGACTCCCAGCACCAGACATTTTGGGCCTATTGGTTTTCTGGAAAAAAAGCTGCCCTCTTTTCCCAGACGATCGAGGACGTAGACACCAGCTCCGACTCGATTGGTATTTATAATCCGGCCGAAGACGATACCCTACCCATGCTCGCCGAGGCCAGTGCCTCCGAGCCCACCGACAACTGGGACGCCCCCGCACCGTCGACGGAGGAACCACGAGAAGTACCCGCACCGAGCCAGTCGGTGGCCCCCGTGGCACCTGCTCCCGCGCCGCCCCGAGAAACGCAGTACTTTGTGCTGGGAGGTACCTTCAACAGCCGGGAGAGCGCGCGTCCCCGGCAGACAGAACTACTCAACGGTGGTTACCGGGCCGAAATTCAGGAAGCTGGAGGTACTTTCCAGGTACTTACCGGCCCCTACGACAACTACAAGGCGGCCCAGGATAAAGCGGAGTCCATTGGATTTATTTTAGAGATCAAAACGTCCATTATAAAAAAGTGACGTCCATGCCGCCCCCCACCTACGACATCGTTTGCGTGGCTTTCCCGTCCTGGGAGGGCGACTACGTAAAAAGTACCGTGAAGCTGATGGAGGAGCTGGGCAGGAGGCACCAGGTACTTTACCTGGACTACCCCTATACCTGGAAGGACTGGCTCCTGGGCCTGCTGGGCCGAAACAAAGTACCCGTAGCACGTATGCTGGGGCTGTCGGACCGGCTGCGGGTGGTGAAGCTGGAGAATGGGGGCACGGTACACGTACTGACCGCCCCCCCGGTGATACCTACCAATTTTATCAAAAACGAAAAGCTATACAACCGGGTACAGCGGCTTAACGCCAGCCTGATCCGCCGGGTGGTACTTGGGACCTATAAACGCCTCTCAATTCAAAATCCGGTAGTTATTAATGCCTTCAACCCCTTTATTGGGGTCCCGCTGGCGGGTACTTTGGACGAGCGCCTGCTGGTATATTACTGCTACGACGAAATCGCCACCTGCGCCTGGGCGTTGGTACACGGAGCCCGCGTGGAGCGGGAATTCATAGCCCACACCGACGCCGTGGTGGTGTCGTCGACGGGCCTGCGGGAAGCCAAACAAAAGCTGGGAAAACCCACGTTTCTGGTCAACAATGGCGTTGAGTTCACGGCCTTTAACCGCGGGCAGGTACCCGTCGAAAGCAAGCCTTCCACGCCAAAGATCATGGGCTACGTGGGCAGCATCGACAGCCGGCTTGATTACCCGCTGCTGCATACGCTGGCCACGACCTTTCCCGACAGCCAGCTGATGCTGGTAGGCCGCGAAACCTATGACAAACCCGGCGTAGAAGCGGCCATTCAGCAGCTAAAAAAACAACCCAACGTGTCATTTACCGGGGCCCAGCCGCCCGATCAACTACCCAATTACCTGCGGGACTTCCGCGTAGGGTTGATCCCGTTTGTTAAAAATACCCAGACGGCCGCCATATACCCCATGAAGATCAACGAGTACCTGGCCGCGGGCGTGCCGGTAGTCAGTACTGATTTTGCTCCCCTGGGGGAATTTAGCCCGGTTGTAGCCATCACCGCCAGCCACGAAGCATTTGTAGAAGAAGTGAAACGGGCGCTCTACCAGGATAGCTCGGCCCAGCAGCTGGCGCGCGTAGCGCTCGCGCGGCAAAATTCCTGGGAACAACGCGCGCAGGAAATGGAAACGATTATCCAACAACTTATCCCCGGCGCTTGAACGTAAAACTACTCCTCAAACACCCGAAGGTACTTTCGTTCGTTGGCATGGGCGTGTCAGCGGCCTCGGGCTTCCTGGGCGTGATGGTCCTGGCGCGTACGCTTTCGCCCACGGAGCTGGGTACCTGGGTACTGTACCTGGCCGTGTGGTCGTTTCTGGATATGCTGCGCTCGGGCATGGTACATACCGCCCTGGTTCGTTTCCACGCCGCCTCGGCCGACGACCGCTACGCGGGAGCCGCCTGGGTTATGAGCGGTGCCTTCACCTTGGGCGTAAGTACCCTGGTGCTGCTCAGCTGGCTGGCGGGCGTTCGCCTACCCGACGACTGGCGGCTCATCCTGCCGCAGCTCCCTTGGCTCATGCTGGCTACCTGGCCCTACAGCGTGGCGCTCTGGCAGCGGCAGGCCGAAAACCGCTTTGATCATATCCTGATTTTACGCCTGATTTTCACGGTACCCTTCCTGATTTTCGTCACGCTGGGCTTCTGGTACTCGTGGTCACTGACCCAGATCGCCTGGGCCCAAACCATTCTGTTTACCATCGCTTCGGGGGGAGCGATCCTGTTCGGCTGGACGCGTTGGCAGGCCGTCAGGAGCTACGAGCGCCGCCACGTGCGCGATTTGTGGGGCTTTGGCAAGTACACCATAGGTACCTTACTATGCACCAATCTCCTCAAAAGCTCCGACACCTTTCTGCTGGGCTACTACCTCAACTCCGCCGCCGTAGCGGCCTATAATCTACCCTACCGGCTCGTCGAGATCGTGGAGATACCCCTGCGGAGCGTTACGGCCACGCTGCTTCCGAGCCTGTCGAGGCACGGCGAGCGGCGCGAGTTTGGCCAGGCCCGCGCGCTTTTCTTCAAAGAACTCAAGCAGCTGATGCTGGTACTTGTGCCCCTAAGTACCCTCTGCTTTTTTGGCGCGGAGCCGCTGGTGGTGCTGGTGGGAGGCGAAGCCTACCGCAGCTCGGCCATTTTCCTTCAGGTATTTGCGGTATATAGCCTTTTTCTGCCCGCCGACCGGCTCATCGGTGTTACGCTCGACAGCCTGGGGCGTCCGCGCTTCAATACCATCAAGGTGGTACTTATGGCTATTTTTAATATCGTCGGTGACATAATAGTTTTGTACATTTGGAAAAATCCCGTGCTGGTAGCCGTCGTAACCATCGGTACTGTCATCACGGGGGTCGTCTTTGGCGGTTTTGTGTTGGGCAACGTTTTTAAAAGCCAGCCAGCTGCACAGTCACCTACTCTTTGATCATCCAGCTGGGCCATCTATGCATCCTTTGGTATCCATTATTACGGTCAACTACAACCAGCCCCAGGTAACGGCCGAGCTGCTGCGTACGCTCCGAGCTATCACCTACCCCAAGGTGGAGGTCTGGGTGGTCGACAACGCCAGCCCTCAGCCCGGCTTTGATGCCCTGATACCTCTTTTTCCGGAGGTACATTTCCTGAAAAGTGAGGTCAATCTGGGCTTTGCGGGCGGCAACAACCTGGCCGTGAAGCAGGCCCAGGGCAAGTACCTGCTTTTTATCAATAACGACACCGAAGTACCTCCGGGCTTCCTGGAGCCCCTGGTGGCTCGGATGGAAGCCGATCCCGGTATTGGGATGGTGAGCCCCAAGATCAAGTACTTCTACGAAGACAACCTGATTCAGTACGCGGGTAGTACCGAGATCAACCCCCTCACAGGCCGCAACCGGGCCATTGGCCAGCGCGAAAAAGACGACGGCCGTTTTGACCAGAGCGGCCCTACGGCCTACATTCACGGAGCCGCCATGCTGGTGTCTCGGGCGGTGATAGAGAAAGTAGGCCTGATGGACGACATTTTTTTTCTCTACTACGAAGAGCTCGACTGGTGCGCCCGTGCCCAGCGCGCGGGCTTTGCCGTTTGGTACGTAGCCGAATCGGAAATCTTGCACAAAGAGTCCGTGTCGACGGGCCGCGAAAGTACCCTGAAGACGTACTACCTGACGCGCAACCGGCTGCTGTTTATGCGCCGTAATTTCCGCGGATTAGTAGGTTGGGTAGGAATTCTGTTTTTCTGGTTGGTTGCTTTGCCCAAAAACATAGTAATGCTAAGCTTGAAAAGGAGGTTTGACCTGGCCAATGCTTTCTGGAAGGGGGGCATCTGGAATTTGAAGCACCGATAAATTTTTTTAAAATAATGGCTTCTGTATTCGTACTCGCTTAACATGTAGCATGGCTTCAAAAAACATTTACCTTCCTAATCTTGACGGTATACGGGCTCTGGCGGTACTTTTTGTTATCGTGTCGCACGTTGAGCTGCATAAGGAGACATTTGGCCTGGCCACCTCCGTGACCTACGAGCAACACAAAATGCTGGGTGGCACAGGTGTGACCATCTTCTTTGTGCTGTCGGGCTTTCTGATTACCTACCTGCTCTTTGAAGAAAAAAATACCAGCGGGCAGGTGGTGATCCGCAACTTCTACCTCCGCCGCATGCTGCGGATCTGGCCTTTATTCTTTCTGGTACTGCTGGTTGGTTTCAGCATCAGCAGCGGCTGGTCGTGGTCGGCGGTAGCTCTGAGTATTTTCTTTCTGACCAACGGTGCGTTTGTGGCCGGAATGCTACCGGCCATCATCGACCCGATCTGGTCCATTGGTGTGGAGGAGCAATTCTACCTGTTCCAGCCTCACCTGGTCAAGTCGGGCCAAACCCGCCGCGTCGCGATAAATTTCCTGGTGGTCATTTTTCTTTTTTACCTCATCAAGTATGTATGTACCCGGCTTCTTTTTCCGGTAGGTAGCACCCATTATACCTTGGTTACGAGCCTTTTTTACTTTACACGTTTTGATTGTATGATGATCGGTGGCTTAGGAGCCTGCGCATTTTATGAGTTCAGGCAACTCCCTGAGCGCGCTACTTTCCTGAGTACTTCGTTCTTCCGGCCTTGGGTAAAGTACCTTTTTCCGCTGCTGCTACTCGCCTACCTGGTGTTGTATATTTCCGAAAAAGTACCCTTTAACCACCAGCTGCTGGCGCTGCTTTTTTTGCCCGTGGTGCTCAACCTGGCCAACGACCCAAAAGGTAATGGCTTGTTGGAATCCTGGCCTTTCAAAGAAGTGGGTAAGGTATCCTACGGTTTGTATCTACTTCACAAATTCCCGCTGTATCTGGTACTTTGGGCTTTTACCAACTGGCAAATTGAATGGGGAATTTGGAACAACCTAACCATATATGCATTTACCTTGCTTCTGTCTTTGCTCTTGGCCCGGGTATCGTTTTATTACTTTGAAAAGCCTTTTCTCAAGTTGAAATCCCGTTTTGCAACCCTAACCCGGCCCGACTGACCCTTTCTTTGCCTTTTATATATATTCAACCATATAGCTTCGGTATTTTAACTCAACGCTTATGCAATTCTTGTTTTTTATTGCCTACCTTCTTTTTGGTGCCACCGCTATCTTCGCGGGTTACCTTCTGCTGTTTGCCGTAGCCGGGCTTTTCCGCCACAAAGCCCCCTACCTGCCCGGTAAGCACACCCGGCTGCGGAGAATGGTGGTCTTCTTGCCTTCCTACCGCGAAGACAGCGTCATTCTGGAGTCGGCGGCCCGCGCCCTGGAGCAATCGTACCCGGCCACGCACTACGACGTAGTCGTGATCGCGGATTCGTTGCAGCCCGCCACGCTCGAAAAACTACGCAAACTACCCATTCGGGTAGTGGAGGTCGTTTTTGAAAAATCCACCAAAGCCAAAGCATTAAACGTGGCCCTGAGCCAACAGGCAGAAGGTACCTACGAAGTAGCGGTGATCCTGGACGCGGATAATATCCTGGCTCCGGATTTTCTGGATCGCCTGAACCAGTCTTTTGACCAGGGCTGGCTGGTGGTGCAGGGGCACCGTACCGCCAAAAATACAAATACCAGCACCGCCATACTCGACGCCATCAGTGAAGAGATTAATAACCATATTTTGCGCAAAGGCCACCGGGTATTGGGGCTCTCCTCGGCTCTGATTGGCTCGGGCATGGCCTTTGAGTATGGGCTTTTCCGTAGCCTGATGGCCCAGATCCACGCCGTGAGTGGATTTGACAAAGAATTGGAAATGAGGCTATTGAAACAGCGGATTCAGATTGAGTACCTCGACGATGCCATTTGTTACGACGAAAAGGTGCAGAACCCCGCCGTGTTTGAAAAGCAACGCACCCGCTGGATCGCCGCGCAGTTCAAGTACCTACGCCTGAACTTCGTATCGGGCTGGCAGGAGCTCTTTCGGGGCAATGTCGATTACTTTGATAAGGTATTCCAGGCGCTATTTCCACCCCGCGTTATGCTGCTGGGTGGCATTGTGGCCGGTGCTTTCCTTCTTTGGATTTTCCTGCCGGGCTACTCGCTTACGTGGTTTGTTACGGCCCAGATGGTAGCCCTCTTTCTGGCTTTTTTCCTGGCTACTCCCCCCGACATGCGTTCGAAGCTGGGCTGGCGCGAGCTCTCTTTACTACCCAATCTGTTTATCCGAATCGTGCGCTCGTTGTTCAAGCTGGACGAAGCCCACAAGAAATTCATTCACACGCCCCACGGCATTGAGGAAGATACCACCAAAAAATAGGAAAGGTACTTTAGGAGCCACAGCCGCCATTTACCCTGCTACCTCCTCGTAAAGACGAAGGGTAGTACGAGCGGTATTTTCCCAGGTAAAAAGGGCGGCTTGCCGGTAACCCGCTGCTATATTCATCTGACGCTCCTGGGTGGCCAGCAAGGCTCGTTTTAGCGTTTCTTTAATACTTGCCGGGTCGGTCGGGTTGGTGTAGAAGGCCGCCTGGCCAGCTACTTCGGGCAGCGCCGACACCGACGAAGTGACTACCGGAATACCACAGGCCATGGATTCCAGCAGCGGCAGGCCAAAGCTTTCGCGCAGGGAAGGATACAAAAAAACCGTTGCCTGCGCATACACCGCCGGAAGCTGGTCCGCCGACAGGTAGTTGGTCACAACGATCCGCTCCATAAGCCTTTCTTGACCTATCTTTTCTAAAAGCCGCTTCATGGTTCTGGTGCTCGTATCGGCCACCACCAGGTAGAGGTCCGGCATTTCCGGTGCCAGCAGCCCAAACGCTTTTACTACGTTGACCATATTCTTTTTGGGATCGGTATTGCCAAAAAAGAAGAGGTAGCGCTCGGGTAGTTGATGACGCTTTCGGGCCGCGCGGAGCTCCACAGCCGACGGCTTCTCAAAAAAGCGTTCGCTCACCCCGTTGTAAACTACCTCCACCTGGTCGGCCCGTAACGACAACCGCTCCAGGATGTGTTTTTTTTCGTAGCCGGATACGGTAATGATTTTCTGGCATCGCTCTACCACCCTGGGTACTACCCACCGGCGGTAAAGTACCCCCAGCCGCTGGTACAGCGTACGCGTGTTGGGCTGGGAGGATTTCTCCAGGAAGATCACGTCGTGGAGCGTGAGCAGGAGGGGTACTTTCAGGAAAAGGGGGGCCGTATTGGCGGTACAATGCAGTACATCGAGCCGGTACTTGCGTACGTAATAAGGAAGGAACACTTGCTCCCACAGGGCATAGTTACCGGCCCGGATGCGTACAATGTGTACATTCGTGGTTTCGGTGAGGCAGGTATCGTCCTGGTCGGGCTTTACAAAGATATAGAATTCGTGGGTGCTGGAGAGTCGCTGCAAAGCCCGGATGAATTCGAGCGCTACAATGTCCATACCGTGTTTGTTGGGCCGGAATAAACGTTGCGCTTCGATGCCGATTCTCATAGAGGATACCCTACCGGGCGGGTGTGTCTGAAACTATATAACTTTCAAAGCTACATGATTCATTATTTTTTCTACCAAGTACCTTTTATTTTATGCCTGCTACTACCCATAAGTACCTATTCGGCCCGGCGTACTTTCTCCCAAATACCGGAGGTAGTGCCCCGCCGGTAACGAAGGTACCCCAGAATGGCGCACCAGTTCATGAAGGAAAAGTAGTAGGGCACAAACAGCAGCTTGACGCGGACTTTCCGGTTTTCGAGCGCATTGCCTACCAGCGCGGCACCGTAAAAAAGTACCTGCGCGCCCAAAAGTACCTGGTAGACCGGCGCCGCCAGCCAGCCCTCCCGATCCAAGAAAGCCAGCGGAATATTCGCTAAGAAGATGATGATCAAGCAAAAAGGAGCCACCGCCCAGCGCATAGCCCGATGTGATATGTATTGAAACGAAAGCCAACCGTACCGAAAAACATTCAGCAGGTGCGTCAGCCTACCAATGGCCTGAAAGCCACCCGCCGCAATGCGTATTTTGCGTTTCTGCTCGTCGGTGATGGAGAAGGACGGGCGCTCGATGGCGTAAGCCTCGGGCTCGTAAATGACCCGGTACCCCTGGCCCGCTATACGCAAGGAAATCACGAAGTCGTCCAGGAGCGTATCTTTCTCGACATGCCCGAATAAGTCGGTGCGTACGGCAAAGAGCTCACCCGCAGCTCCCACTACGCTGTACAGCTCGGTATCCAGCTTTTTCAGAAAGGATTCGTATTTCCAGTAAAGCCCTTCGCCGGCTCCGGCCGCGGCCTCGTTTTCGGCCACTTCGATGCGCTTTTCGCCGGCTACGGCCCCTACTTTGGGATTTTTAAAGTGACGAATGATATTTTTAATGGCCTGTGTATTGAGCTTGGTGTTGGCGTCCGTAAAAATCACGAGCGGGGTCGTGATCTGGGGCATTGCCATGTTCATGGCCTCTATTTTCCCCCGGCGCTCCGTGCCGCCCATCACCCGAACAGCAGGGTACTTGCTACGCTGGGCTTCCAGAAATTCCGTGGTACCGTCGGTGGAGCCTTCGGTCACAAACAGCAGCTGGAGCTGCCCGGCGGGGTAGTCTAGCGAGAGTGAGTTATGGAGCTTGGTTTCGATGTAGGCGCGCTCGTTGTAGGCCGGTACCACCAGCGTAACGGGCGGCAGGTAAGTAGGGTCGTTGGCCGGAGGCCAGGAGATACCCATCGCTTTTCGAATCTTCACCAACGCCCACACCAGAACGCCGTAGCCGATGTAGGTATAAAGTACGAGGAAAATACCCAGCCAGAAGAGAATTTCAAGCGCAAGTTTCATGATTGAACGTTGAGTTTATAGATCATTCGGACCAAAGTGGGCACATCCAAAGGTACGGATAGTCCGGTGCTTTCCAGGCCATTTACTTTCCGGATACACACCAATAAGTACTTGTCCCAGAAAAGGTACCTGGGCTAGGAGTCAAGCTCGCTAAGCCGGGCCGCCTCCTGCTCAATAATAGGTAACATGCGTTTTAACTCCGTAGAAATATCGCGATATAGGGCCGGAATGGCCGATTTATCGGCTTCGTAACGGGCCGTCCGTTCCAGGGACTCTACTTTGGGATGCAACCAGGTGAGGCCGATCATGGAAAAAGAAGGCTTGAGCCCGTGCGCCAGCTCGCCAATTTTCAGGTAGTCATTTTTGGGGATCAATTCCTCTAGAGATTCCCAGCGGGGCACCACGTCCGTCAGGAAGGTGTCAAACATGAGCTGAACGATCATAGCATCGTCACCGTAGATTTCCTGCAAATAGGCAACGTCAAGTTCAGGATTCAGATTAATCATAATGTAAAAATTCTTTGAGTTTTTCTTCGAGTTGAGTAGGAGTAAAGGGCTTGCTGAGAAAATCATTCATGCCGGAGGTTAGCGCCATATTCCGCTGGTCGAGCATGGCACTGGCCGTAAGCGCTACAATGGGTGTTTGTTGGTTGGGATTGGAGGTACTTCGAATCGCGATCGTGGACTCATAGCCGTTCATGATTGGCATCTGGATATCCATCAAAATGAGCTGATAGGCTTTTTTCTGCGCCATCTCAACCGCCTCCCGGCCGTCTTTGGCCAGCTGAAAATTGACTTTCCACTTGGAAAGCAGGGTAGAGATGTACTTCTGATTAAGCAAATTATCTTCAACCACTAAAATACGGTAGCCCTCCAGGGTACCTTGGCCGTTTGTTTTCAGGCTTACATCCGTCTTTTGGGTACTTCGAGCCGGCTCATGCAGCAAGCGGTAGGGCAGCGTGAAGGTAAAGGTTGTACCCTGGCGCAGGCGGCTTTGTACCTTTATTTCGCCTCCCTGTAGCAGAATTAGTTGCTTCACAATGGCCAGCCCCAGGCCCGTACCCTGGTGCTTTTGCCGGCTGGAGTCGTTTACCTGCTGAAATTTCTGAAAAATAAGATCCAGCTTTTCCTCAGGAATCCCTTTGCCGCTATCATAAACCTGAAATTCAAGCAAGGTACTTTCCCCTCTTCGTTCTACTTCCCGCACCCTCAGGCCAAACGCCCCGCGCTCCGTAAACTTGTCGGCATTGCCCAGCAGATTCAATAGGATCTGGGTCAGGAGCATCTCATCGCCCAGCACCATTCCTTCGGGACAGGAATTGCTCTCGAACTCAACCGAAACGGGACGGCCCTCGCCTTCTACTTTGAGCTGAAAGGTCTTCTGCATGGTCCGTAGGGTACCTAGCAGGTCAAACGGACGGCTGTTTACTTCCACCCGGCCCGCCTCGATCTTGGCCATATCCAGCAGATCGGAAATGAGCGACAGCAGGAAATTGGACGATACTTTCAGAATATCCAGGTACTCCAGCTGCTGCGGATTGGGGCTGGTATCGTAGAGCAGGTTGGCCATGCCCACAATGGCGTTCAGCGGGGTGCGGATCTCGTGGCTCATGTTGGCCAAAAACTGCTTTTCGGCCTCCTGCGAGGCTTCGGCTACCTGTTTGGCCAGGGCCAGGTCGTCTTCGAGCTGCTTGCGGTAAGTGATGTCGTAGTGCATTCCAATGGACCCTTCTACTTTCCCCTCTTCGTCGAAAATGGGAGCCCCGCTAATAAGTACCCATATGGTATCGCCATTTTTTTTGCGCATGGGTACTTCGTAGGTACTTGATTCCCCCTGCTGCCGCTTTTGATGCTGCATATCCATCAGGTCGAGGTAGTTGGGGGGCATGAAGAGCGCCGCTGCTTTTTTCCCCAGCAGCTCGGAAGCTTCGTAACCAACCATCTTACAGAACCGATCGTATACCTTCGTGATGCGGTCCTCATTATCAACTTCCAGCAGCCCTAGTTCCATATTTTCGATGATGCCCCGGTACTTTTCTTCACTTCGTCGAATCAAAGCCTCGGACTGATTCCGATCCGTCACATCGGTGTATTGCCAAAGGTGGCCCAAGTAAGCGCCTGCCGAAAAAATGGGTATGTAGTTTCGTTCCAAGTACCTTCCGTCCACCATTTCTACGGTTTCATTAATTACGGGCTCCTTTTGAGAAATGAGCGCTTCAATGCGACTTGTGAAGGTACTTTCACCTGCAAAGAAATGTTGGTATTTTTCGATGAATTGCGAAAAATGGAGGCCGACTAGCTGATTAGGCCGTAAAGATGGATCAAACAGGTTGCAGAAGTTCTGGTTCACAAGCACGATGTGCCGGTTCTGGTCTTCTACCAGTACCCCCGCGTGCAGGTTCGTGATCAAAGAAGACAGCCGTAGCTGGGTAGTTTGGAGCTCCCTTTCGGCGGCGCGGCGGGCGGTGATGTCGCGTGCCACGGCGATGTATTCCAGGATTTTCCTTTCGGGGCCGTTGCTGAAGATTAGTTGCAAATTTTGCCCTAGCCAGAGCTCCTCGCCGTTACCCGCTATGGCCTTAAATTCAAAATAAGAGCGTTCCTGCTGGGTTTCACGTACCTGGTTATAAAAGGAAATAACTTCTTCTTTGTGCTCTGGATGAATAAAATCCACAAAGAGGCGTCCCATGGATTCTTCCGGATTGTAGCCAAATTTTTCGAGGCCGATCGGATTTACGTAGGTAAGCAGGCCGTTTTCGTCGAGCCGATAAATGATGTCGCTGGCCGATTCGATGAGTTGGCGGTAGCGTAGTTCACTGTCGCGCAGGGCCTCCGCACGCTCATTGATTTTACGTTTTAGCTGCTCGTTTAAAGTTCGGAGCTGTTCGTTCGCTTCGAACAGCTCGGAGGCTTTTCGTTCGAGCCTTTTCTCCGCCTCCAGGCGGGCGGTTCGTTCTTCTTCCCAGCGCCTTTGCCACAGATCTATCGATGCCATACCGTCGCTTTTTTGACTCAAATCAACTGATTTCGTTGCTTTCGGATTGGATGCTTCGGCTCCTACATCATAACAGACTACCCCAACCTACGGTTTAGCTGATTCTACCAGTAGTACCAACTAAAAGTGGAAATCTACTAATTTTTTAGCGAAAAGTAAGGGACTTTCTCAGAAAAACGGAGCCGTGCAGAAGAGCTGGTAAGTAGCTGCCATCCGCAAAATACGGAGAAGCAACGGCGAACCTAACCCTAAGTCGTTTTTAAAATTCCCTGGCTCCTGAAAATTTATTGACCGGTCGCTTTACCAAAAGGTACCTGCCTAACTACCCTTTAGTATTGCGCGCCAGGAAGGTACCTTGGGAATAAAGTAAGGAACCTTCCTGGCTCAATGCTTATTTCTCTGACAGCTCCTTCACGGCTTCGATAAAGCAACGTACCTTATCCGGATCGGTGTCGGGGTATACGCCGTGGCCCAGGTTGGCGATGTAGCGCTGGGTACCAAAAGCGTCCAGCATTTTCTTTACTTCGGCCCGGATCTGCCCGTAGGAGCTATACAAGACGCAGGGGTCCAGGTTTCCTTGTAAGGTTTTATGTGGAATTAGCGCGCGCGACTCCGCTACATCCATGTTCCAGTCCAGCCCCACTACCGAGCAGCTGAGTTCGCCGATTTCCTTTCGGGCAAAAAACGCGCCTTTGGCAAAGACCGTCACGGGTACTTCGCTAATAGCGTCGCAGATTTGCCTGATGTAAGGTAGCGAGAAAACCCGGTACTGCTCGGGCGAAAGAATACCCGCCCAGGAGTCAAATACCTGCACCAGATCGGCCCCCGCCGTCACCTGCGCCCGCAGGTAGGCAATGGTACTGTCGGTGATTTGCTGGAGCAGGCGGTGCGAAAAGTCGGGATCGGTATAAAGAAGTTTCTTCGCTACGGAAAACGTTTTGGAGCCTTTGCCTTCGGTCATGTAGCAAAAAATGGTGAAGGGGGCCCCCGCAAAACCAATGAGCGGTACCCGGCCGTTGAGCTCGCGCTTCACCAGCCGAATGGCCTCCAGCACGTAGCCCAAGTCAGCTTCGGGATCGGCCGTGCGAAGCGTATCCAGGTCACTGAGGGTACGTACCGTGCGCGGAAATACGGGCCCGCGCTGCTCCACCATTTCGTAGGGAAGCCCCATGCCTTCGGGTACGACCAGTATATCCGAAAAAATAATGGCGGCATCTACCCCCAGCAGGTCTACGGGCTGAATAGTCACCTCGGCGGCGAGCTCCGGAGTAGTGGCGAGCTGGATAAAACTACCCGCTTTTTCGCGGACGGCGCGGTATTCAGCCAGGATACGGCCAGCCTGGCGCATCATCCATACGGGCGGGCGCTCTACCTCCTGGCCCCGGGCGGCCCGTAGTAACAAATCATTTTGTAAATCCATGCCACAAAGGTAGTCAAGAAACCGTTGGCTCCTCAGGTACTTGGACGGAAACTTGCGTAGGTACCCTCTAGGCGGGCCAGGCTTTTCAGAGGCCAATCCTTCGCTCGGTTTGGTCATTCCGGGGGTTAAGCGTAATTTCGACCCATGGAAACAAATCCCAATGAATTGATAGACCTGGTGCGCCTGGCGCTGCGGGAAGACGGAGGCGACGGCGACCATTCGTCCTTGTCGTGCGTGCCGCCCGAAGCCACGAAACGGGCCCGCCTGCTGGCCAAGCAGGACGGTATCCTGGCGGGTGTGGCGGTAGCGCTGACCATTTTTAAAGAAGTAGATGCTTCGCTGGCCGTAGAGGTACTTGTGCAGGACGGCGAGCCCATTCGGGTGGGAGATGTGGTACTTACCGTCGAAGGCCGCGCCCAGTCCATCCTGCGGGCTGAGCGCCTGGTCCTTAACACCATGCAACGCATGAGTGGCATCGCTACCTATACCCGCCACATGGTGGAGCTCATCGCCGACCTGCCCGTAAAGCTGCTGGATACCCGCAAAACCACGCCGAATTTCCGGCTGTTTGAAAAAATGGCTACGCGCATCGGCGGAGCTACCAACCACCGCATGGGCCTCTACGACATGATCATGCTCAAGGATAACCACATCGACTACGCCGGGGGCATCGAGGCGGCCATTACCCGCGCCCGTACCTACCTTCAGGCGACGGGCCGGAACCTCAGGCTCGAAGTTGAAGTACGTAACCTGACCGAGGTTGAGGAGGTACTTCGGGTAGGCAACGTGGATATTATTATGTTGGATAATTTCTCGCTGGATGACCTCCGTGAGGCCGTGCGCCGCATCGACCACCGCTTTGAAACTGAAGCCTCGGGAAACATCAACGAAAAAACCCTGCGGGCCGTGGCCGAAACGGGCGTCGATGGTATTTCAAGCGGCGCGCTTACACACCAGATCAAAAGCCTGGACCTGAGCCTCAAAGCCTATTGAAATCTCAACTTTGCTAAGTACCTTTGCGGCCGGATTCTTAAAAAAAGAGAGGTTGTAGGGCATGGTACGGGGCGTATGGGTAGTGGTAGGAATAATGCTAGGGTACTTGCTGCCCTTGCCGCTCGGGGCGCAAACGCCTCCGCGTCCCGAGATCGACCTGAACCTCTTCATTCAGGAGCTTTTTCCGGTACCTACCGACGACGCCAACTACGACGACCTGTACGAAGCGCTGTTTCAGCTTTACGCCAATCCACGCAACCTCAATACCGCCACCCGCGACGAGCTCACGGCCACCTACCTGCTCTCGGAAGCACAGCTCACGGCCCTTTTCCACTACCGCGACCAGCTGGGGCCGTTCTTGTCGCTGTATGAGCTACAGGCGGTACCTGGCTTTGATCTGCTCACGATCCGGCGCTTGCTGCCGTTTGTGACGGTACAAACAACCCACCTCCCGCTGGCGCAAAGCCTCCGCAACCCCACCCAAAACTTCCTGCTGATCCGTAGCCAGCGGCTGCTGGAAACCCAAAAAGGTTTTACGCCCATCGACACCACCACCCGTTCCCGAACCCGCTACGCGGGCGGTCCCTACCAATGGTACGGGCGGTTTCGGTACGCGCGCACCGGTGCCTACAGCTTTGGGCTTACGGTAGAAAAAGACGCAGGCGAGGTACTGAGCTGGCAGCCGGGCCGTCATGTCTTCGGCCCCGATTTCACCTCTTTCCACGCCCAAATCATGAACCGGGGCCGCCTCAAAAACCTCATCGTGGGCGACTACCAGATGCAGGCGGGCCAGGGCCTGGTGATGGCCGCCGGTTTTTCGCTCGGCAAAGGCGCCGAGTCCATCCGGACGACCTACCGAAGTACCCTTGGGCTGCGGCCGTACACGTCGGTGTTGGAGGCGGGGTACTTTCGGGGCATCGCCGCGACCGTGGCCTTAAACAAAACCATGGACCTGACGGCTCTGTACTCGGCCGTGCGCCGGGACGCCAGCCTCGACGCCAGCGCCAGCGACTCGCTGGGGCTGGTGGTGTCGTCGCTCCGGACAGCTGGCCTGCACCGTACCCCTTCCGAGCAGGCCAGCCAGGGGATCATCCCCGAGCGCAATACGGGCCTGCACTGGCTGTACCGTATGCCCGCCCAGCGCGGACAGCTGGGCCTCACGACTTTGTATACGCAATATGAAGCTTCGCTACGCCGCCGGGAGGTACCTTATAACTACTATGAATTTCGGGGAAAAGAGAATCTGGTGGTGGGGCTTCACGGAAACTACCGCTGGCAGAATATCCATTTCTTTGGCGAAGGGGCCCGCTCGCAGAGCGGCGGCCTGGGCGGAGTAGGGGGGCTCATTGCCGCGTTGGGCAAAACGCTCGATTTCACGCTGCTGCTCCGCCACTACGACCGCCATTTCCATTCGTTCTACGGCAATTCGTTTGGTGAAGGTACCCGGCCCATCAACGAGACCGGTACTTACTGGGGGCTCCGCTACGCGCCCAACCGCCGCTGGCAACTCAGCGGGTTCTACGATCGCTTCCAATTCCCCTGGCTCAAGTACCAGGTCAACGCTCCCTCCGACGGCTTCGATTACCTGCTTCATGCCCAATGGGTACCTAGCAAGCGCTTTAGGACCTACGCCCTTTTTCACGAAAAGCAGCGGCAGCGCAACGAGCCCGGCCAGTCGGAGCCCATGGCACCCCTGGTGACGACCGTACGGCGCACGGTACTTATCAACGCCGAGTACAACACGCCCCTTCGGTACAGCCTCCGGACGCGGGTGCAGGCGGGAGATTTTTCCCACCAGGCGGCGCCCCGTTCCGTGGGCTGGACGGTGTTGCAGGATGCTTCCTGGCACTGGCGACAGCTCGAGCTCAGTGGCCGCATGGCGCTTTTCTCCACCGACAGCTACGACAGCCGTCAGTACGTGTACGAAAAAGACGTCCTCTACGCCTTTTCGCTGCCCGCCTACTACGACAAAGGTACCCGCCACTACCTCATGGCGCGTTATGTACTCAACCCGCACACGCGGCTGTGGCTGCGGTGGTCCCAAACCCGGTTTTCCGATCTGGAGACGATCGGCTCGGGCCTCAACGAGATTCAGGGCAATACGCGCAGCGAACTAAAAGCCCAGCTCATGTACCTGTTTTAAGCCCTACTCTTTGGGCTTGGCTTGGGCCGGATCAATCACCGTTTCGGCCCGGCTAATGGCCGAGGCCCCAAAGTACCCCAGCGCCAGCGGGCCGGTTGGCCTGGTATTCCGGATGTTGCTCACGATGTTGTTAGGTGGAGTACCAAAAATGCCGCCGTTGGTAGCTTCCTGACGTACCTGCTGTAAGAAATAGAAGGCCTCTAACGTAATGCTGTGCAGCTCCACGCCCACCGTATCGCCCGCCGAAAAGAGTTCATTGACGTTGATAGATTGACGGATCGGGAGAATAAAAAGAATGCCGTCGGCCTGCGAGCCCGGACTAAAGGAGCCGTCGAAGGCAACGGTGATGTCGCCTGGACTACTACTTCGGAGCTGCCGCCCGCTAAAGGATTTAATCCAGTAGCAATCTCCTGCCCCCACAAAGTCGCGGGCATAAAACTCGGCAAGAAAGCCATCTTTGGGGCCATTGGGAGGCGTAAAGGGAAGCGACTCCACCTGGTACACCAGCGAGTCGATCGGCGGTACCCGGTTGATGGCCGTGGTGGCCCGGTAGGTTTCGCCCTGGTACCGGATCGTGAGCGTATAGGTACGGCCCACGTGCCCGAGGGTATCCTCCTCGTCGGGTACCCATTCGTAGAGCCCGTTGTTGTCTTTATCCGTAAAAACAAACCGATGGCTCAGGTCGTCTACTACCTCTACCTCGGCCCCAAGGGCCGGTTGGGCCGGGCCGCTGGCGAAGTAAGCCCCCGAGAGCGACAGCCGGATGCTTTGCGGGCCGGGCTCGTTGGTGAGCCAGCCGTCCACTACCAGTTGCGACGGGCCGGTTTCGGTCGTGAGGTCAATGACATCCTCACAGCCGGTAAGTACCAACGCGAGCAGGAAAAATATAGCGAGGGAAGAGTGTTTTTTCATGATGAATTAAGCTTCAAAAATAACGGGTTTCTGGTGGATGTACTGCCCCTGTTCCAGGCAGTCGAGCATAAAGCGGGCCGTCATCCGGCGGCTGATGGTAAGCTTGGGTTTGGTGTGGTGGGTATTGAGTAGTACCCGCACGGGTACTTCCTTGTTATGGTTGGTCAGGCCCACGGGACGCACCAGGGTCCAGTCGGTGCCTGATTGCTCAAGTACCTCCTCCTGCCGCTCGTGGTCCTGGTAGGTGACGCCAATCTGGGTATTATTGATGATCCAGCGAAACCAGCCCGGCAGGTCTTTTTTGGTCTCGGCTACGCCCCAGGCCGTAACCACTAGCAGCCTGCGTACGCCCAGTGAGGTACCTACCTTCACCAGCTGCCGCATCACGTCACTCATCAACGTAGGGGCCGCACTCAGCTCCGACCACAGCCACCATTCTTTTTTCCGGGAAATATTGAGCGCGCTCAGTGCGGCGACGCAGCCCGCCAGGGCCTGGCCAAGTACCTGTTCGTCGAGGGGGGAGCCGCGAAAAACCGTCAGTCGCTCGTGCGAGATAGGCAAGGTACTTTGCGGGCGGACCAGCGCGTGTACCTGGTAGCCACGTTCGAGGGCCTCGCGCACCAACCACTGGCCGGTCCGTCCCGTCGCGCCCAGAATCAGTATTTGCTTCGTCTCAGTAGCCATGCGCAGGAACTTCTAAAACTTGAAATTATACGTGATCGCCGGTACGATGGTACCGATCACGGCGTAGCGAATGGCCTCGGTCCGGAGGTTGTCGTTTTCGTTGAGGCGCGTATACACCGAAAACGGATTCCGCCGATTGTACACATTATACGCCGAGAATACCCACTCGCCTTCGCCTTTGCCAAACAGCTTTCGTTTGGACTTCAGCGTAGCCGCCAGGTCGAGCCGGTGGTAAGCCGGAATGCGGTTGTTGTTGCGGGCGTTGTAGTAATTGTGGGGCAAAGACCAGCCATTCCACACAAAGCGGTTGGTCGGGAACGTAGCCGGGGTACCTGAGGTCACGGTGAAGTTGGACGAAAGCGTCCAGCGCGGGCTCAGTGCGTAGATTCCTACCGCCGTAACGTTGTGCGGCTTGTCAAAACGGGCCGGAAACCACTCATCCCGGTTGATGCCCTCCACGAGCCGTTCCGTGCGCGACAGCGTGTAGCTTACCCAGCCGGTGAGCTTTCCTTTGTTTTTTTTGAGGTAAAACTCAGCCCCGTAGGCGCGCCCTTTGCCAAAGAGCAAGTCGCCCTCTACGTACTGGTTCAGGAGTAGGTCCGAGTTCCGGACGTAGTCAATCTGGTTCTGCATATCTTTATAATATACCTCCACCGACGCCTCGTAGGCATTGTCGCGGAAATTGCGGAACCAGCCCAGCGCAACCTGGTCGGCGAGTTCGGGCCGGATGATGCTGGTACTGAGCGTCCAGACGTCCAGTGGAGAGCTGGCGGCAGTGTTGGAGAGCAGGTGCAGGTACTGCGCCGTACGGTTGTAGCTGGCTTTCAAAGAGGTACTTGCCGAAAGGCCCACGTTGATCGCCGCCCGCGGCTCCCAGTTTCCGTACTGGTTAATTACCTCTCCCTGGTCGTAGGTTTGCCCCGGCAGCACCGGGTACTTGCGCTCGCCCGGCTGCACCTCCACAAAATCATACACTACGCCCGGCCCCAGGTTGCGGTAGAGCGAGTACCGAATGCCGTACTGCACCGACAGCCACTCCGTGATTTTCAGCTCGTTGCTTACGTACAGCGCCGACTCGTCGCCGTAGCGGGGCGACAGGCTGATGTCTACCCGCTCACCACCCGACGCTGCCAGCGCTTTGCCCGGCCGGGAGTCGTAATGAATGTACTGCCCGCCAAACGACAGCTGGTTGTTGGGCGTGATGTAGTACGTAAAGTCCGGCTTGATGCTCTTGCTGATAATCTTGGAGCTCCAGTCGAAGCTATCCTGCGTATTTTCCCCGCTCACGTCCGACTGGATGGCGTAGTCGTAGTTGCTGTAGTAGCCCGTCAGGTTCAGGAATAGTTTGTTGGAAAATACGTGGTTCCAGCGGGCGGTGGCGGTGCCGTTGCCCCAGCCGAAGCCAAAGCCCGCCCCAAACACATCGCGGCCAAAGTACCCCGAAGCGTAAAACGTATTTTTATCGTCGAGGCGGTAGTTTACTTTGGCCGTAAGGTCGTAGAAATTAAAGCGCGCCCCTTTCAGGTCACTGTTCAGGAAGGGCTTGGCCAGCACGTCGATGTAGGAGCGCCGCCCCGCCACAATGAACGAGCCCCGGCCCTGAGCAAACGGCTGCTCGTAGGTGAGGCGGGAGAAGATAGTACCTATACCGCCGTTGATCTCCCGTTTTTTGGTGTTCCCTTCCTTCATCCGTACGTCCAGGATCGACGAAATACGCCCGCCGTACTGGGCCGGAATCCCCCCTTTGATGAGCTTCACGTCCTTGACGGCATCGGGATTAAAAACCGAGAAAAACCCAAACAGATGCGAGGAATTATAGACCGGTGCTTCGTCAAGCAGGACCAGGTTTTGGGAAATATCACCCCCGCGTACGTTGAAGCCCGACGCGCCCTCACCCACCGTTGTGACGCCCGGTAGCAGCTGAATACTCCGGATCAGATCTACCTCGCCCAGCAAAGCGGGCATTTGCCGGATGGTCTTCATCTCAATCTTATTGACCGACATCTCCAGGCTCTTGACGTTTTCATCCTCCCGTTCGGCCACTACGGTCACTTCCTGGAGCTGGCTGCTTTCTTCGGCTAGCTCCACGTCCACGCGCTTGTCGGCCGTTAGGTCTACGCCTTGCGTCGTTTTTTCGAAGCCTATGTAGGTAAATACCAGCGTATAAGTACCACTAGGGATCGTGAGGGAATAAAAGCCGTAGGGGTTGGTAGTGGTGCCGGTACCTAGTTCACGTACGTAGACTGATACGCCGATGAGCCCCTCGCCATTGGACGCATCCCGGACGTACCCACTCACCGTGGGCTTCGTTTGGGCCCGCGCCGTCGCTCCCGTTAGCCAGGTACCTAGTAATAAACAGAGGGTTGTGTATAGTATGTATTTCATCAAATTGATTTTTATAAACACCGACCCCAAAAGAGGGTTCGCCGTTGGACAGCTAGTTTTGGTTTTGGTACAAATTGAATTTTTCTTACTCAATATCTACGCAAAACAAGGGAGTAAAGAGAAAGGTTAGAATAAAAAGATGATGAAGCGACGAATTGGAGGTCTGAACGGAAAGAAAAAAGCGACAAAGCTGATCCCTAGGTACCTTGAAGCACAAAGTACCCTTTTACAAAAAGCCGTTTATTCCCACCGTGGCTCGGCCTGGGGAATAAACGGCTCACTGATTGGGTAAGGTCAGCAAACTACCTCTTACGCGTATAGGTTGCTTTTTTGACCGGGGCTTTCTTCACCGGCGGCTTGCGCACGGGTGGTTTGGGGGTACTTGACGTGGTTTCTTCCTCGGCACTCTCGGCCTCGGAAGTACCTCCGCCCAGGCCGGGGCTCATGGTTTGGGCAATGATGGGCAGCCGGGTATGTACCAGCCGGGCGATGTCGGCCGAGGCATCAATGGGCCGAAGCCGGAAAGAATACGAGTACGTTTGGGCAGGGATCAGGTACTCCTCGTGTACCCGCGGCGACCAGCTGTCGTCGCCCCCCAGGCCCATTTGGGCCAGGTCCAGGTTCACCACCGTCAGAGCACCGCGCTTGAGCTCCGCTCTGGGTTGTTTGGCGGCCAGGAGGGCTTCGTCGGAGTAGTCGTGTACGTTGACGTTAAAGAGCGAGTCGCTGATGGCCAGCAGGCCCAGGCCTTCGGCGTTGGTGATGGCTACCCAGCGCACGTCGGTTTTGTTGCCGTTTTCCTGCGGCATGATGTAGGGGAAATGCTGCTCCGCTACCTTACCGGCGTACAGCCCCACGCGGGCGCTGGTTTTGCGGTCGGGGTAGGTTTCGTGCGGGCCGTTGCCGTACCATTGCAGTTGGTCGTAGGCGGCGGGCATCTTAAACTGCAGCCCTACTTTGGCCAGCGGCGGCCAGGTACCTGAGGTAGGGGCCAGGGTATTTTGGAGGTGAATGTCGCCGGTGGCATAAACGGTATAAATGGACGTCACCAGGAATCCGCCCGTGCGGCCTTGCAGGCTTTTGATCAGGCTTACCTTGTACACGTGCGGATTGATCTTCTCTACCCGCAAATCGGACCCCATGAGGCGTAGTGAATCGAGGCCCGCCTCCCGCCAGCGGCTGGCGTAGCTGTTTTTGCCACCGCCCTCGTCGTTGTCGGTAGGTACCCGCCAAAAATTGGCGTACAAGCCGCTTTCCAGCATTTCTTGGCCTTTGAATTTAAAGGAAGTCATGCGGGCATTTTTCTTGTCAAAGCTCACCGAAAACTCCTGGCCCACCAACGTGATACCCATGCCGCGTACCAGCGTAAGCCGCAGCGGGGTATTTCGTGAATAGCTTATGTTATCGGGCGTATTAGCAGGTACCTGCAGGGGTACTTGCTGCCAGGCTACTTCGTAGCCAGCCGGAGCCCAGCGCGTGGCTTCTTTGAGCTGTAGGCTCAGTGTCAGGAAGTACTCGCCACCCGGTAGGGGGTCATTGGGTAGTTGGTAGGGGATGGTCAAGGCCTGCGATTGCCCCGGCTGAGCCGTCAGGGTCGTGAGCGTGCCGGTGCTTACCGCCTTGCCGTTTTCTTCCAGCGTCCAAACCAGCTGAAACGTATTCAACGGCAGGAAATCGTAGTGGTTCCGGATGGTAATTTGCTTCTGGGTAGTAGGGAGTGGAGCAGGTACCTCAAACTGCACGTACTGATGTACCTTCTTCACCTCCTGGAGCTCGGGCTGGGGCGTGCGGTCGGGATTGACGAGGCCATCACCCGCGTTGGCGGCGTCGATGTAGTTAAAATGGTGCCAGTAGGTACGTCCGGCGGCGGCGGGTAGTTGCAGCCCCTGATCCACCCAATCCCAGATAAAGCCGCCCTGCATGGTCGGATGCTGCTCCATGAGGTCCCAATACTTCTGCAGGTTTCCCACGCTGTTTCCCATGGCGTGTGCGTACTCACACACAATCAGCGGCCGGTTCGGGTCTTTCTTCACCAGCTCCTCCAAGCTTTCCAGCGTAGGGTACATCACCGAAATAATATCGAAGCCGCTCAGGGAAGTAGCCGTGTAGTTCACGCGCCCTTCGTAGTGGATGGGCCGGGTAGCGTCGGCCAGGCGGATGAAATTAGCCATGGAGGTAAAGTTGGCGCCCATGCTACTTTCGTTGCCTAGTGACCACACGATCACCGACGGATGATTCTTGTCGCGCTCTACCATAGCCCTGCCGCGGGCCACGAAGGCCGCCTCCCACTCGGGTTTGTCGGCCAGGATGACGTTCTGGTACCAGAGCTCGTGGCTCTCTACGTTGGCCTCGTCGAAGACGTAGAGGCCGTACTCGTCGCAGAGGTCGTACCACTCGGGCGTGTTGGGGTAGTGCGAAGTACGTACGGCGTTGATGTTGTGTTGCTTCATGAGCTCAATGTCCCGGATCATGGAGGCCCGGCTCATCACGCGGCCCGTTTGGGGGTCAAACTCGTGGCGGTTTACGCCCTTGATCCGGATTGGCTTGCCGTTGACCTGCAGCTGTCCGCCCCTGATTTTCACGTCCCGAAACCCCACCCGTTGGCTTATGGCCTCAAGTACCTTGCCGTCGGAGTTGGCCAGCTGCATGGTCAGGCGGTAGAGGTAGGGGTTTTCGGCGTTCCATTTGATGGGGTTGGTCAGGGGGATCTCCGTCCGCACGGCCAACTCTCCGGCGGGGTCAAGCACTCCTACGGAGTGGCTCTTGGCCGAGGCCACCACCTGCCCCGTGGCATCGTAGAGGGTCGTGGTGAGTAAGTACCCGTACTGAGCCTGCGGGCTGAAGTTTTTAACAAATGTGGCCAGTTTTAAGGTGGCGTTGGTGTAATTCTCGTCCAGAGCCGTCACCACCGTGTAGTCGCTGATGTGCACCAGGGGAGTAGCCAGCAGGTACACATCCCGGAATATCCCCGCCAGGCGCCAGTAGTCCTGGTCTTCGAGGTAGCTGCCGTCCGACCAGTTGATTACCTGCACAGCCAGGTGGTTGGTACCGGCCTGTACCTGCGCTCCAATGTTGAATTCAAAAGGCGACATGCCGTCTTGGTGGTAGCCCAGCGGCTGGCCGTTGAGCCATACGTAGCAGGCCGACTGCACCCCGTCAAAGTGCAGAAACAGGGGCTTTCCGGCCCAGTCGGCCGGGACGGTGAAGGTAGTTCGGTACAGGCCTACGGCGTTGGTGTCGGCCTCGATCCGGGGCGGATTGGCTTTGAAAGGGTGCTTGATGTTGGAGAAAACGGGGCGGTCGTACGGGCGGCCTTCGCGGGCTCCTACCACCTGCCAGTTGGAAGGTACCGGTAGGTCGTCCCAGTTGCTGGTGGGTACATTGGGCCGAAAGAAGTCGGCAGGTACCTTGCTCGGGTGCGACACCCACTTGAACTTCCAGGTACCGTTGAGCGACTGCACCAAAGAACTCTGCTGGCGGTCGGCGGCGAGGGCGGCTTTTTCGTCGGGGTAAGGTATAAAATCAGCGCGGGGACGTTCGGTGTTTTTACTGATTACCTGGGGGTTTTCCCAGTCGGGGAGGCTTTGGCCGTAGGCCGAAAATATAGAAAAAAGAATAGCGGCGGTACAGGCCGCTTTTTTGGAAAGACGGAGCATAGTGTTTTTTAATCGGGGAGGTTACGGAGTCGGGCCGACCTACTTGTAAAGTTTGAAAACTAAGATTTATCTTAATCATAGTCAAATCTTGGCCCCTGGCTACGTTTAAAAACGCCCTAAAAAGCCAATTTATTTCCACAATCCCCTTAATTTGTTCCCACATAACAAAAAACCAAAGATGCTGCTAGCCATCGATACCGGAAATACGGACACCGTATTTGGGTTGTTTCAAGCCGGCACGTGGCAACACGTCTGGCGTACTCGCTCGCTTATTCAAGAGCCCGCGGCTCACTACGAATCCCAGCTACGCCTCCACTTCATGGAGGCGGGTATCTCGCTCAGTGAGGTAGATACGGTGGTGTTTAGCAGCGTAGTACCTCCGCTTACTCCTACCTTGTATCCTATGCTGCAGGGGCTGTTTGGGAAAAAGCCCATTGTGGTCGGGCCGAGCATCTACCCGGCGCTGAGCGTGAGCATAGACCACCCGCACGAAATCGGGGCCGACCTCATTGCCAACGCCGTGGCGGCCCACACGCGCTACCAACAAAACTGCGTCATCGTGGATTTCGGCACGGCGCTTACCTTTACCACGGTCTCGGCCGACGGGCAAATTCTGGGCGTGGCCATTGTGCCGGGACTCAAAACGGCCGTAAAAGCCTTGTTTGCCAATACCGCCCAACTACCCGAAGTACCCCTTAAATTGCCCGACTCAGCCATTGGCAAAAATACGGTCCACGCCATTCAGGCGGGTATTTTGCTCGGCTACGAAGGCTTGGTGAAAGCCCTGATCCTGCGGATTCGGCAGGAGCTGGGCGGCGACTGTATTGCCATTGCTACGGGCGGGCTATCGTCGATCATTGACACGCTGCGCGACGAGTTCGTGGCCATTGACCGCCGCCTCACGCTGGACGGCCTCCGCATCATTGGCGAAAAAGTTGGTGGGTCATGAAGTACCCGAAAAGAGGTACTTTCACGTAAACAGGCCGCTTTCGATCCGAAGAAGGGCGTCGGTAGGTTGGTTGTAGAGGTAGGTCCAGCAGCGAAGTACCCGGCCGTCGGGTACCTGTACGGGTACTTCACGCCGCAGGTACAGGCTCCGGGCGGGGTCTTCCTGCACGTCTTCGTAGGCGTCAAGCTCGGGCAGCAGCCGGGCTGGCTCATGAAGCTCAAAGATTTCTCCCTGCACCCGCCCCGGCGCGCCGGGCTGGTACACGGCCCCAGGGTACCACTCAATGCGGTAAAGTACCCCCGGAAAAGTACCCAGCCCGACGAAGGTAGCGTACTGGCGAAGCCGCTGCGCAAACGGATTGGCGTGGCCGCGCATGAGAGTACCGTAAACAAACAGGTAGGTAGGCTGCATAGTACCCCAAAAGTACCATAAAGCGGGCCAGGCAGGTACTTCCAGGGCTTTTTTTTCTTTGGAAAAAGGTACTTGATCAAGGTACTTTTAGCCCCAAAGTACCCTTTGCATCAACGCCCCCCAAAAAAGTAGCTCACCGCCGCCGCTCCCTGAAGCAGGCGCAGGTCAGGGCGGTCTTCGAGGCCGGTGCCGCTCATCTGGAAGGACGTGAATTTACCCCAGCCCGCGGTGGCGTTGAGCGAGAGGTTGAGCCGGGGCGTGAGGAAGAACCGCAGTCCGCCCCCCACCGAAAACGTGGCTCCTTTTAGTTTAAATTCATACAGTTCGTTATCGAGCGATACGGGATCGACCACCAGCGACGCGCTGTGAGCGCCTACCTCCACGTAGGGGCGTAGCCGCTGCAAAGTACCCCCAAAGTTCACCCTTCCGCCAATCCCAACGGTAGATAGCGCGTAGCGGTCCCAGGCTTCTTTGATCAAAAACGAATTCCAGTCGTAACGGGCAAAAAGTTCGTAGCGTTGGTTGAAGCCGTAGCCAGCCTCCAGGCCCAGGCCCGCGCCCAGCGGCTCCAGCTCGTCGAGGTTCAGGAAGTACTTGGAAGACCAGCTGGCCACGCCCGCGCGCAGGCCCAGGTGCAGGCCTTCCGTGTTGGACCGGACGCTAAGTACCTCCTGGGCCTGCGCCGCCCACAAAGGTACTACGCAGGCTATGATACAAATGAGGGTTCTCATGATGGGTTAATTAAGGGATTTGATGGTAAGAGAAACGGTACCTACTTTGGCACTGATGCGGGTACTTTTGGCAAACTCGACGGCCTGGAGGCTACTGCCACTCCGGCCAATGGGTGGGTTTTTGAGGGGTATCCACTGCCCGTTTACCGCCTGTACTTTATCCAATTCAAATTCTAGAAAAGAGCGGCTGTTGCCGGCAGCCGGGCGTACTTTGGTGATGGTACCCGTGGCGGGTGCTCCGGCCGCAATGACCGTAACGCCCCGGCTCACTACCTCGTTGACCGCCCGAAGCCGCACGCTTTTACCGGCGGCATTAGGTACCTCGGAAGAGAGCGTCTCGACGAGCTCAAGCAGCACCGGCTCACCCCGTAGCACAATGCGGTGGGTAGATACGGTAGGGGAAATCGGCTTGGCCTCTTCCACCACGGTTTCGGCCTTTTCGGGTACTTCGCTTTTCTTTTCCTCTTTCTTCTCCTCCCGAACCGCCACGTTTTCTGCGGGGGTACTTTCCTCTTTCTTAGGCTGTTCCTTTTTTTCGTCGGGTACTTTGGTCCGTTCGCGGGCTTTGCGGGGCTCCGGCGCGGGCTCCTCGGGTACCGTGCGTTGTACAATGGGGACGACGCTGAGCGGCGGCTGGGCGGCGTCCGGCTCCAAACGGGGTACCTCCACCAGCGAGCGGCTGGTGTCGGGCGTCGAAAGGGTTAGCTCCCGAAAGCCGTCGGTTGGTTTCATGATCGGCAACGTGTCGCTAGGTACCTCCATCGCCTCGGACGCTTTTTTAATGTACTTTTCGCCTACCAGTAAAATCGCCAGGGCGATCAGAACCGCCACGGCCAACACCGCGCTCTCCGGGCTCAGGAGCTTTCCTTTAGGAATTTGCTTGAAGGGGTTCGTCGTCAGGAAGCGGGGTGGAACTACATCGGAAAACCATTTTTTAGCGGCCGCCGGGCCCAATAAGACGCGGGTTTGGGGCGGAGCGTACGGCCGCTTGGGTTTGGGGGTACTTTCGCGGGCCAAAGCCACCAGCGCCAGCCGAAGCTCATCAGCGCTGCCAAATCGTTTTTCGGCTTTTTTGTGCAATAGGCGGGCCAGGATGCTTTCAATACCACGGGGCGGGGCCAGTACTTGCTTGCTGAGCGGAATGGGGCTTTTATTAACAATGGCCGAAATAAGGGCCGATTCGGTAGTACCCTCAAAGGGTAGTTTACCCGAAAGCAGCTCGTAGAAAAGTACCCCCGCCGCGTACAGGTCGGACTGCACGGATGGGTCGCGCCCCTCGATGAGCTCCGGGGCCATGTACTCCAAGGTACCTACCACGTGGTTCATGCGGGTAAGGCGCTGGGCACCCACCACGCGGGCTATGCCGAAGTCCATGAGCTTTACTTTTCCCTCGCGCGTCAGCATGAGGTTGGCGGGCTTGATGTCGCGGTGCAGCACGCCCCGGCTGTGGGCGTGCTGGAGCCCTTCCAGTACCTGCCCCATCAGCAGAAAAGCCTTCTCTACCGACAGCGCCCCACCCTGCCGGAGTAGCTGCTCAAACGTAGGACCGTCTACGTACTCCATGATCATGTACCACTGCCCGCCCTGCTGCTGAAAGCTGTACAAATTGGCGATGTTGGGGTGGTTGAGCCGCCCCAGGATGATGGCCTCGTTGCGGAAACGATCCAGGAACGAGCCGTCGCGCAGGAGGTGGCTGTGCAGTACCTTGATCGCCACCGGGCGATCCAGGGTGGTGTCGGTGCCCCGGTACACCGTACCCATGCCGCCTTCACCCAGCAGCTCTTCGATCCGGTACTGTTGAATGGATTGCCCGATCATAGCACATCAAGTTTTACGGTGGGCCGCGCCGACTGGAAAGTAGCCGCCGACACGCGTTCCATGAGTAATACGGTAATGTTATCGTGTCCACCGCGCTGTTTGGCCAGCTCAATCATGGCCCGTACGGCCTCGCTAATGGGCGACAGGTTCATGTGCTCGGCAATTTCTTCTGCGTTGAGGTAGTCGTAGAGCCCGTCGCTGCACAGCAGGAGGCGGTCTTCGCTTTCGAGGAGCTGCGGAGCCTCGAAGGCGTCGATCTCCACTTGGTTGTGGGTACCCAGGGCGCGGGTCAGGACGTTTCGTTCGGGATGGCTAATGGCTTCGCCCGGGGTAATTACTCCCTGCTCCACCAGGGTTTGTACGTGCGTATGGTCCGTGGTGAGCTGAAAGAGCTGTCCTTTTTTGAGCAGGTAGAGGCGGCTATCGCCCACGTGGGCCACATACAAAGTAGCATCCAGAATCGCCACCGCCGTGCAGGTAGTACCCATGCCGCGCTGCCGGGCGTTGCGCCCGGCGGCCTGCCACACGGCCCGGTTGGCCCGGGAAAGCGCCAAGTACAGGCTTTCCTCGTTGCTTTCCGTACGCTCGTAGTAGGTTTCGGCTACGAGCTCCACGGCCATCTGGGAGGCCACCTCCCCGGCCGCGTGGCCACCCATGCCGTCGGCCAGGACGGCCAGGTACCCTTTTTGCTGGCGTACGGCGGGGTCGGTGGGCCGCACAAAGCGGGCGGCGTCCTCGTTGTTGGTGCGCACACAGCCTACGTCGCTGAGCAGCACCGCCCGCAGGTCCGAGCCCTCCTCCCCGGACGAGCGAAATACCTCCTCTTCCATCTTCTTTTTTCTTTTTCGATTCCAGAACATAACTACCTACGGTTGCCGCTGGGTGAGATAAGCTACTTATTTATTGTTCAAAATCTCCAGGCCGTACTTGATGGGAACGGCGTAGGTAATGTGCGGACCGGCCCCCAGTTGCTGTGCAAAGTAGATCCCGATGACGCGCCCGCGGTTGTCGAACATCGGTCCGCCGCTATTGCCCGGACCGGTGGCATTGATGGTAAGCTGGTAGGCATCGCCCATTTGGCTCATGGTTGGGGCAAACTCCGTCGAGCTCTTGATGAGCTTAGCCACGTTGCCGCTCGTCATGGTGGGGTTGGCCATGGAGGTAGTGGCCGAATTAGGCTTGAAGGGGTCGTTGGACTTGCGCACCAGGAACTGCTCCGGCGATGCTCCTGGGTAGCCCATTACTACTGCCTGGTCTCCTTGTTTGATACTGTCGTAATTATCCAGCAGTTCGACGGGCGCTAGCGGCTTGGCGACGTCAATTTTAATAAGGGCCACGTCGTGATTTTGCGAGGCAATGTTCACGACCGCGTCACGGCGGTTGGTAGAGCCCGCAAACACCACTTTCATGCTGTAGGTGCGGCCTTCTACCTGGCTAGGGTATCCATTGACGTAGCGGGCCTCCGAAGGTACCCACTGCACCTGGCCTTGGTCTACGTAGCCTAGTTTAGCCATTTTCCCGTCGGCGCCCGCTCCCACCACGATTCCCGGAAAGGCCTCCTGCGGAAACGAGTAGCTCGTCTGCCAGGAGTAGGCCACGTGGCGGTTGGTCATGATGAGGCCGTTTTCGGAAACCACAAAGCCCGTTCCCCAGCCACCTGCCGCACCGATGGGGATACCCAACTGCGCGTTTTTACTAGTAATAAGGTAGGGTTCAATCTTGCCGTCGGGTGTTTGCATAAATACCCCGCGTATGGCTTTGCTCCCGTCGGGCATTTTTTCTTCCTGATAAAGCTGCCACAGCGCCTCGCCCGTAGCCGGATCAAACAAGCCCCAGGAGGTTTCGATTTTCACTACTTTATCCAGATTCAGGGCGGCAATTTCGGTTTCGGATAGCGGGCTGTTCTCGGCTTTTTGCTTAATCTCGCCCAGGTTATCCTGCAAACCTTTTATTTCATTCAGTAGCTTACTGTTCGACTCATTGATGGTACTTGCCACCTCTTTTTTGATGTCCTCGGCGTTGGGTTGGTTTTTCCACATCGTAAATCCAATGGCTCCGAAAATCACTACCGCCG
This sequence comes from Rhabdobacter roseus, assembly GCF_014202275.1. GTDB lineage: Bacteria > Bacteroidota > Bacteroidia > Cytophagales > Spirosomataceae > Rhabdobacter > Rhabdobacter roseus. Next base: position 42,548 of record NZ_JACHGF010000016.1, read on the forward strand.
CGGCCATGGCCGTCCAGAGCGTGGTGCGTGACTTGCTGCGCTCGTGGGTAATCACCCGCTCAAAGGTATCTTTTCCGATGCCCGCCTTGGGCTCTACGGCCACTACCTCCGGCACGTTGGCCTCGGTGGTAGGCTTGCTCAGGCTCACCATACGGGTAGCGGGCATGAGGTCCTGCGGGCGGGGATCTACGTCAAAGACAAAGGTGGGGCCATTGTTGCCAAGCTGTACTTCGTCGCCGGGCATGAGTGTGCTCGCGCCCTGTACGCGTTTTCCGTTGACAAATAAGCCGTTGCGACTTTCGTTGTCTTCAATCGTAAAGCTGGATGCGGGCGTATTGGCCTTCACGATCCGGCCGTGCTCCCGGCTCACCATCAGGTCCAGTTCCGGATCGAAGCGAACATGGTTATCGGCCGATCGGCCGAAGGTGAGTTCTTCGAATTTATTGAAATCAAATTCTTCGGTTTGGTTGGCCTTGGTACCGGAAAGGTGCCTGATCACAAATTTTTGAATAGAAGCTGCCATGTCTTGGATTGGTTATAATGGTTAAGGGTTCCAGTAGATTTGAGTGCTGATTGAACACTACAAAGTTGCCGGATCTCCCACCCGAGACCAATCCCCGAACGCCTACATTTGCCATACAGGAAAACCTATAATTTAATAAGGTACCGTACCAACAAGGCCTTATTTTGAGTACATTTCCTCACTCAACCGCCGTTCAACATGCTCGTCAGGTACCTGCTGTGTAGTATCCTTATCGCCTCTGAAGTATCTTCTACTCAGGCACAAAACCCTACGCTGGATACGCTGATAGGGAAGATAGGCCGCCTACGGCACGAAAACGCCAGCCTGAGCCGGGACACGACGCTGATCCTCACGCTGAGCCTGCTGACCGAGCGGCTCTACAACCAGAACAACCCCCAGGCCGACGCCTACCTGGATACGCTCCAAACGACCACCCGCCAGCTGCCATGGGCCAAAGGGGAGGGGCTGTACCTACGGGCGCTGGGCAAGAAACACGACGTGCAGGGAAAGTACCCCGTGGCGTTCGACTACTACTCACAGGCCATTGCGGCGCTGGAAAAAGTGGGCGGCGATCCCTACGAGCTTACGTACGCCTACATACTAGCGGCTTTTGTGCTCAACAACAACGGCATGACCGACAAATGCATCACCTACCTGCAAAAGGCCCTGCCGCTGGCGCGAAGTACCCACAACACCAACAACCTCTGCTGGATACTGGACTTCTTTGGCGACTACAACTACTACGATTCGTTTGGGGTGCGGAATTACCGCAAGGCCCTCTACTACTATAAGGAAGTTGAAAAGTACCTGCCCCGCTCTACCAGCCCTAACCTGCAGGCCGACAACCCCCACGGCCTAGCCAACTGCTACCTGCGGCTGGGCGACGAAAAGAAGGCTGAAGCGTACCGAAATAAAGCGCTGGAGGTAGCCCGGAAAATCAATAACCGGGTGGTGATTTTTGCGATCTATGCCGACCTGGCCGCCATCCACGAAGATAAAGCGGAGTACGCCCAGGCCATTGCCTACCGACAGCAGAGCCTGGACTTTGCGCGGCAGTCGGGCTGGAAAGAGATGGAATCTCGGGCCGAAAACTACCTGTATCAAACCTACAAGCGGGCGGGCGACTACCGCAATGCGCTGAGGTACTTTGAGCAGCACAAAGCCCACGAAGACAGCCTGGGCCGCTATGACGTACAAAAACAGTACGCCGAGCTGCAAACCCGCTACCAGGCCGAAAAGCAGCAGCTGCGTATTCAGGAACTGGAAAACGAAAGCCTGATTCAGCTGCGCAATTTTTTGGGGCTGTCGTTGCTGCTGGGGGTACTTGTGCTTAGCGTCGTAGGCTGGACCAACCGCCGCCTCCGGGCCAAAAATGAATTGCTGCTCACCAAAACCCGGGAGATTGAAGAGGCCCAGGCCCGCGGCCAGACCCTGGAGCGCAAGCGCGTGGCCGGGGAGCTGCACGACAACCTGAATACGAAGGTGGCGGCGATTCGGTGGCGGCTGGAAGCCATGAGCAAAAAAGGCTGGACGCCGCTGGACCAGAAAATTCACGGGGAGCTGCTGGGCATGATGAACGACGTGTACGCTGACATCCGGCTGATTTCCCACAACCTGCTCCCGGTGGAGCTGGAAACCCAGGGGTTGTCATCGGCCCTCCAAAAGCTCGTGGCCACGCTCAACGCCAGCAACCGGATAAAGTTTTACTACGTAGGGAGCGGCCAGGAGCAGCGGCTATCGCCCCACCTGGAGCATCAGCTCTATAGCGTGGCCCTGGAACTCGTCAACAACATCATCAAGCATTCTAAGGCCCAGAAAGCCTGGATCAGCTTAACGTACCAGTCCGAAGCCACCATCCTGACCGTAAGCGACAACGGCGTGGGCTTCGACACCCAGGCCTATGCCGAAGGCGTGGGCCTGCGCAACATCAGTACCCGCGTCGAGAGCCTGAAGGGTACCTGGCAGGTAGACAGCAAGCCTGCCCTGGGTACCAAAATCATCGTGGAGGTACCTACCACTTAGCTTTGGGGGTACTTACAGAAGCTTGTACTTCAACGCATACTTAATGATACCGATGACGTTCTTGGCCCCCAGCTTCCGCATGATGTTGTGCCGGTGCGTCTCGACGGTACCCACGCTGATAAACAGCTTATCTGCGATCTCCGACGTAGAAAGCTCCTGGGCGATGAGCCGCACAATTTCCAGCTCCCGCCGGGTGAGCTGCACAAAATCCGTGGTGTACTCTTCGTCCGCTTCCTGTCGCCCGGCCGTCAGCAGCTCTTTCATCACGGCTTCACCAAAGTACTTTTGTCCGCTGGCTACGGTGCGCAGGGCTTTTTCCAGCTCCGCCCGCTCGGCCTTTTTCATCACGTAGCCCGACACCCCCGCCCGGTAGGCATCCTGGATGGGGTCCAGGTCGTCGGCCACGGTGAGCATCAGTATTTTCAGGTCGGGGTACTTTTGCCGGAGCTGCAGCGTCAGCTGGATGCCGTCCAGGTAGGGCATGGTGAGGTCGGTGATCAGTACATCCACCGGATAAGCCTCCAGGTAGGCGGCCACTTTCCGGCTGTCGTTGAGGGTACCTACTACATTAACACCTTCCAAGGTACCTATCAGGAGGGAGAGGCTATCCAAAATGATCTGGTGGTCGTCTACCAGCAGTACGTCGATGGGCGAGGGCATAGGAAATGGATTACTTTCGGGTCGTGTGCACGATGAAATTATAGTAAAGTTTACGCTTTACCAAGTACCAGCCATAGTCCAAATGCGGGCATGAAGAGGTATAAAAGTACCTTTCCTGGTATTTTTCCTTTTGTTATACGTAATCCTGCCCCCTTAGATGCGTTAAAAAGTAGTATATTTCTTATATTCATCTTTTCCTTCCCCAATCATCTCTTTTTGCGGTATGTACGATAAAAGCCTAGGAACAAAACAGAAAGCCCTGCGGATCAACCTGGATCGACGCATGTACGGCTCTTTTGCGGAGATCGGTGCCGGGCAGGAAACCGCCTCGCTCTTTTTTCGGGCCGGTGGTGCTTCGGGGACCATCGCCAAGACCATGTCCGCCTACGACATGGCCTTCAGCGACGCCATTTACGGTACCGAAACCAGCGGGCGCTACGTCTGTGAATCAAGGCTCACGAAGATGCTGGATAAGGAGTACAGCCTGGTGGAAAAACGCCTGGCCGAGCAGCGGGGCGTCGATAGCCTCTTTTTTGCTTTTGCCAATACCGTGGTGGCCCTCAACTACCAGAAGACCAACGAACCGCACGGCTGGATTGGCCTGCGGTTTCAGCTGCGGCCTTTGGGGCCTTATAATGACGTAGTGATCCACGTGCGCATGCTCGACAACGAGAACGTACTACAGCAGCAGGCGCTGGGGATTATCGGCGTCAACCTCATCCACGGTTGTTTTTACTACCATAAATCGCCCGAAACGCTGTTGCTGTCGCTCATGGACGACCTCAACCCTGACCGCATCGAGATTGACATGATCCGGTTCAGCGGGCCCGACTTCGTGCACGTCGACAACCGGCTCATGAGCCTCCACCTGGTGAAGAACGGTTTCACGGGGGCGGCCGTATTTGGGGCCGACGGAGGGGTACTTCAGCCGTCGGAAGCCTTTTACAAAAAACACATCCTGCTTATGCGCGGGCGGCTGCGGCCCATTACCAACGTGCACGTGGACCTGATCAGCAACGGGCAGAAGCAATTTCTGGCCGAGCCCGACGTGGAGCCCGACCGCGTACTGCTGGTGTCGGAGCTGACGCTGCATAACCTCAAGGCCGACGACCGGGAGATCGACGAAAAGGATTTCCTCGACCGCGTGGATATCCTGTGTTCGCTGGGCCATACGGTGATGATCTCCAGCTACCACCATTACTTCCGGCTGGTGGCCTACCTGTCGCGCCTCACACGCCTCAAGATCGGGCTACTGCTGGGCATTCCTAGTTTGCAGGATATTTTTGACGAAAAACACTACGAGCAGCTACCCAGCGGGATTCTGGAGTCGTTTGCGACGCTCTTTAGCCGCAAGGTGAAGCTGTTTATCTACCCCACGTTGCAGGCCGACGACTCCATCTACAACTGCGAGAACTTCACCCTTCCCGACCACCTGCGCCCGCTCTACCAGTATTTGGTACTGAATGATAAAATTGAAGACATTCGAAACTACAACGTAGAGTCGATGCGCTGGACCACCGACCAGGTACTGGCCAAAATCAAGCGCGGTGAGCCGGGCTGGGAAACCCTGGTACCCGAAAGCGTGGCCCAGATCATCAAGGAGCGCTGCCTCTTTGGGTACCCCTGCGACGTCCACTATCCCAACGTCGTCAACCAGATCCATCAGATCGTGGGAAATTTATGATCAGGGGTACCTTACGGGCGCTACCACAAAAGAAGCCTCTCCCTGCTTGGTTAGGGAGAGGCTTCTTTTGTGGGGTACTTTACGGCCTATAGAAACTTAGAACGTAAGGGTACCTTTTTCGTACGATTTACGGATGGTATTTTCGATACCATTTTTGTTGATGGTGCGAAGCGCCGAAGTAGACACCTTCAGCGTAATCCACTCGCCCGTAGACGGAATGTAAAAACGCTTCGTCTGCAGGTTCGGGTAGAACTTGCGCTTCGTCTTATTGTTAGCGTGCGAAACGTTATTTCCAACACGCGTTCTTTTACCAGTAATTTGACAAACCTTAGCCATGATCTTTCAACTTTTGCAAATGAGGGTGCAAATATGAATAAAACTCTTTAAATCAGCAAACTCTTTTTCAAAAAATGCTGCGTTATTTCGTCTTTTCGGATTCGCCGGGGCGTTGAAAGCCGTACGGACAGTGTCGGCAAGCATTCTTGCAGCAATAGCCGCGCTTTAAATGATAGCAAGGCGTGAAAACCAGCAGGCCGTTTTCATCCAGGTAGTAGTCTTCTTTCTGAAGACCGTGGCGCGGTGCCGATGAAGAAGACTGTTTGCTGCGATTACTCACTTTTTGGGCGGAGATGGAGGTTTTAGTATCTTTGAGAAACGACTTGTTTCTCTTTTTGTTTAAAGCTTATTAAACAAAAATTTATTTTCCTAAAATTAGCTGTCATGTCAGGTACCCCCGATACCTTGTTGCCTCCAGATGCGCAACACGTAATAAACTTAGAGTGGACCTACGGAGCCCACAATTACAAGCCCATGCCCGTGGTACTGGCGCGGGGTGAAGGCGTGTACGTATGGGACGTAGCCGAAAAACAGTACTTTGATTTCTTGTCGGCCTACAGCGCCGTGAGCCAGGGGCACTGCCACCCGCGGATCGTCCGGGCGCTGGTGGAGCAAGCCCAGCGGCTCACGCTTACGTCACGAGCTTTTTATAACGACCGCCTGGGCGAATGCGAAAAAATGCTCTGCGAGTACTTTGGCTACGACAAAGCCCTGATGATGAACTCCGGCGTTGAAGGCGGCGAAACCGCCCTGAAACTAACGCGCAAATGGGCCTATAAAGTAAAAGGGGTACCTGCCAACCAGGCCAAAGTGGTGTTTGTGAACGGCAACTTCTGGGGGCGTACACTGGCGGCCATCTCGGCTTCCACCGATCCCGATAGTACTACCGACTACGGCCCTTTCCTGCCGGGCTACGAGCTGATCCCCTACAACGACCTGGATGCGCTGGAAGCAATTTTCCAAAAAGACCCAAACATCGCGGGCTTTATGGTGGAGCCCATCCAGGGCGAGGCGGGCGTGGTAGTGCCGCACGAAGGTTACCTGCGGGGCGTACGTGAACTCTGTACCAAGTACCGGGTACTTTTCATCGCCGACGAAGTACAGACCGGCATTGGCCGCACCGGCCGGAGACTCGCCTGCGACTGGGAAGACGTCAAGCCGGATATTCTGGTACTGGGGAAAGCCCTCTCGGGGGGTACTTTGCCGGTATCGGCGGCCCTGGCCAACGACGAGGTGATGCTCACCATCGGGCCGGGCGAGCATGGCTCTACCTACGGGGGCAATCCGCTGGCCTGTGCCGTCACCATGGAGGCGCTGCGGGTAGTAGTGGACGAAGGCCTGGCGGAAAACGCCGAGCGCATGGGGCAGCTTTTCCGAAGCCGAATGGAGGTACTTAAAGAAAAATGTGCGCTGATTGAACTCGTTCGCGGGAAAGGTCTGCTCAATGCCATCGTGATCCAGGGCGAGGAAGATAGCCCCACGGCCATGAACCTCTGCCTGGCCATGATGGAAAAGGGCCTCCTCTGCAAGCCTACCCACGGCAACAAGATTCGCTTCGCCCCGCCGCTGGTGATCACCGAAGCCCAGATGCAGCAGGCCTGTGATTTGATTGAAGAAGTATTTTTAGCTTTTGATAACTAGCCAGAAGGGTAGTTGAGGACTTTTTTAATTTCTTCCAACTACCCTTCTTAGGTTTATTTCAGCTTCTCGTCGTTTTCGTAGTAGCCTACCTCCCGGGTGCCGTTTTTGCGGTAAAGTACCCCGTAGCCTTCCCGTACTCCCGTTCGGAAGGTACCTACAAAGCGCTCGCCGTCGCTGTAGTGATAGGTACCTTTGCCGTGCGGCACGTTGCGCTGGAAGTCGCCGACGTACTTATCGCCGTTGGTGAAGTAGTAGGTACCCTTGCCCGAGCGCTGGTCCTGCGCAAACTCTCCTTTGTAGCGCAGCGTGCCGTCGGGATAAAACATCACGCCCGTGCCGTGCTTCTGGCCGTTGCGGAATTCGCCCTCGTAGCGTTCCTGATTTTCGCGCACCAGAATACCCAGGCCGTTCAGGCAGTCGCCGGAGGCGCAGCCCTTGGGTTTTGCGTAAACGGTCACGTCCGTTTCGATCTCCACGGCCCGGTTGCTGCTACTGGACGAAGGCCGTTGGTACACCGCCCTGGGGGTACCTGCTGAGGCCGTTGCCACCGGCGGCTGGCCGTTTTTATTCCAGCGGGGGTACATCCGCTCCGCTTCGTCCCAACCTTTTCGGATGGCCTCTACCCGTACGGGGCGGCCCGGATGCGTATCGGTCGACTCGTGGTCGGCGAGGGTACGTATCGCAATCAGCGATTCGTCCAGCGAAGCGCCCAGCTGATGCAACACAAAGCCCGAGAAACGGTCGGCTTCCAGCTCCTTTTGGGGGCGGCTGCCCATGCCGTCGATGGTGTGCCCCTGCAGGTGATGCCCAATCTCGTGCGCCACGATACTGATCGCCGACCAGTCGGTTTTGGTGATGCTCTCGATCTGTTTCATGAACTTACTGTCGTAAATAATGAAGCGCTTACCCTCCACGACAGTAGCAAAACAGTTGTCGGTCTCGGGGCATTCTACCACCACAAAATTGCGGTTCAGCCCCACGGTCTGTAGGATGCGCTCCACCACGCGCTCGGCATGACGGTTAGAGGTAAACGAAATGTACTTGCAGATGTCCTGCGGGCTACTGATGCCGCCGCTCACGTAGTGGCAAACAAAAGCATTGGGATCGTGTACCAGTAGAAGCTGCCCGTCGGTAGGTCCTTCTTGTGCCATGACCGCACCGCCCAGGCACACTCCCATCATTAGTACGAATGATTTCTTCACAGACACAGGAGCTTATAGGTTTTATAAAAAGATAGTCGCGTTTCGTTACTAAGAACGGCCTGGCAACGTTTTGTCTTGTATAAAACCCGGAGAAAAAATTAGTGCCCCGTGCAGCGCAGCCGAAGCGGAGGCTGGAAGGGGTTATATCAGGCTCCTTTGAAACAAATTTTGGCTTACTTGCGTTAGCAAAAGGCAAAACCAATCACTTGCTTTATTTCAACGACAACCGCATGAAAATTAAGCGTTTAATAATGGTATTTTTCGTAGTAGGTGCCCTTAGTTCCTGCCGTGAAAAAGTCATTGATCCGGTGGTATCCGATACCGAGGTTAACAACTGGATTTACGACAACATGACCACCTGGTACTACTGGGACGACAAACTACCCCCCAATCCGAATCGTTCGCTGGCTCCCAGTCCTTTCTTCGAATCACTCCTTTATACCTACAATGCCACCCTCCGCCCCGACGGCGACCGGTTCTCCTGGATTCAGGAAAACGCCGATGAGCTGAAGGCGTCACTGAGCGGGGAATCCAAAACGACGGGCATGGATTTTCGCCTGGTACGCTACAGCGGTAGCAACGACATTTTCGGCATTGTGCTCTACACCTTACCCGGATCACCGGCGGCGCAGGCGGGCTTCCGGCGCGGCGACTTTTTTACGCAAATCAACGGACAGAAACTCAATTCTTCCAACTACTATTCGCTGCTTTACAATAATGACAAAAAGAGCTTCACGATGGGCAGCGTGGACGGTAGCGGCAATATCGTAAGTACCTCCCAGGTGCGGGAAGTGACGCCGGTGGTTTTTCAGGAAGATCCGGTCTTTTTTGATACGCTCTTCGTGCGGGGCAGCAAGCGCATTGGCTACGTGGTGTACCACCAGTTTATTCCCGGCCCCAACGGCGGCACGACCAAAACCTACGACCAGAAGCTCGACAATATTTTTGCGAAATACAAAAGCGAAAACATCAACGAGCTCATCATCGACTTCCGCTACAACGGGGGCGGCTACGTGAGCTCCGCCGTGAACCTGGCCAGCCTGATTGCCAAGGGCGTGACGGCCAACGAGGTGTTTGCCTACAAGGAGTGGAACAAGACCATCACGCCTGAGCTCGAGAAAGAGTACGGCAAGGAATTTTTTGCGGATAAATTTGTGGCCAAACCCCAGAACGTAGGCGGAAATCTGAGCCGGGTTTTTGTGCTCACCTCCAGCCGCACTGCCTCCGCCAGCGAGCTCCTGATCAACGGTTTGAAGCCCTACATGAACGTGCTGACGGTAGGAGCTACTACCACGGGAAAAAATGTGGGCTCCATTACCCTCAGTGATGATAAAAAGCGCATTAAATGGGGCATACAGCCTATCGTCTCGAAGTCGTTTAACAGCCAACGGAAATCTGACTATAGCGCTGGCTTTCAGCCCAACTATGAGCAAAGTGAAGGCTTTGTGCTGTACCCCTACGGAGATACGCGCGACCCGCTGCTGGGCACGGCCCTGGCCCAGATTATAGGTACCCAAAACGGACGCCGCGGACTGGAAGATACCGAGCCGGTAGTGCGGGCGGGGCAGGAGGTAGGCTCTTCCGTAGACCGCAAAGCCGGAGGTGCCAACATGTTTTATGAGCTTCCCAAGTAGGAAGAAAATTACTCCGTTTTATTTGGTGCCACCCAGATCTGTTCTGGGTGGCACACTTTTTTAGTATTTATTACACGATCATTTAATAGAGTATATTTCAAACCTCCATCCATCATTATGGGGCTTTTAGCTTGGATTTTTGTCGGCCTTATAGCCGGAGCGGTGGCCAAAGCCGTTTATGCCGGGAAAGATCCTGGTGGTTTTATTCATTTTCTTACCATCCTCATTGGGATAGGCGGGGCGATTGTGGGTGGGTTTGTATCTACCTTGTTTGGATTTGGAGCTATTTATAGCCTCGATATTCGTAATCTACTCATTGCCATTTTGGGCGCGGGCCTACTCCTCTTTTTTTACCAGAAGTTCAGTACTCGCCGGGCCGAAGACTCTTAAGGGTACTTTCTGGTAAGGCGAAGGCTATCAGGCATTTTGGTTACTGGCACCTAGTTTTTTCTTAGCCTTGGTTTACCGCTCCGATCGTACGGCTCACTTCCATTCGGCTTTCCCCAAGTACCCCTCTGCTGGTTTCTCAAAGTTTTCAAATTTCTTCCCGTCCTTCCTGCCAAGAGCTCCTCTGTAACTAAGCGGCGGGCTTTTTATTTCAAAAGGAAAATTTTGAGTAAGTTTACCAACCCGCTAAAACGGGAGCGATAACATTTACCATTTTTATATCTCCAATACATGAAGGTAGTGAATGACATGGTGGTGTGGTTTCTGAAGCGCCGCATCGAGCGAATCGAACACTTCATGGCCCACCCGATTGAGACGCAACAGACCGTTTTTTCCGAACTGATCTATTCAGCACGGTATACCGAGTTTGGCACGCGCTACAACTTCAGCCAGATCAAATCCCTGCAAGAGTACCGCGAGCAGGTGCCGGTCTCTACCTACGAAGACCTTTTTCCCTACATCGAGCGCGTGCTAAAAGGGGAGCCCAACGTGCTGTGGCCCTCGCAGGTAGAGTGGTTTTCGAAGTCGTCGGGTACTACCAACGCGCGCTCCAAGTACCTGCCTGTCACACCCGAAGCCCTGGAAGACTGCCACTACATGGGGGGCAAAGACATGATGACGCTGCTGGTGCGGAACCGCCCCGATACCAAGGTATTTGAGGGCAAGGGGCTTTCCATTGGAGGTACCTTGCACCCCAACCCGTACAATCCTGACACCCAGGCCGGTGACGTGTCGGCGGTGATTATGCAGAACCTCCCTGCCTGGGGTGAGTTCATCCGGACGCCTCCGCTGGAGGTAGCGCTGCTGGACAAATGGGAGGAGAAGCTCGAAAAGATGGCGGAAATTTGCGCTTCCGAAAACGTAACGAGCATTCTGGGGGTACCTACCTGGACCATCGTGCTGCTGGACCGCATTCTGGAGCGGGAAGGTGCGGCTAACATGCTGGACGTGTGGCCGAACTTCGAGGTTTTTGTGCACGGTGCCGTGGCGTTCCATCCCTACCGCGACCTATTCAAAAAGAAGTACTTTCCCGCAGAGCAGGTGACGTACCTCGAAACCTACAACGCTTCGGAAGGCTTTTTTGCCCTGCAAGACGACCTCGACCGCGTGGGCGAAATGCTGCTTATGCTCGACTACGGCATTTTTTATGAATTCATGCCCATGGAAGAGCTCGGAAAGCCACACCCCCGTACACTCAGCCTGGACGAAGTTGAGCTCGACAAAAACTACGCGCTGGTAATCTCTACCAACTCGGGCCTGTGGCGGTACATCATTGGCGATACGGTTAAGTTTACGTCCAAGTACCCCTTCCGAATTAAAGTAAGCGGCCGCACCAAGCATTTTATCAATGCCTTTGGTGAAGAGGTGATCGTCGAAAACGCCGAGGCGGCCATTACCGAAGCCTGCAACCGCACCGGGGCCGTGGTTAATGACTTCACGGCGGGGCCCGTCTACATGGGCGACGGCTCCCGGGGCCGCCACGAGTGGATCATCGAGTTTAGTGTGGAGCCGCACGATGCTGCCGTGTTTTTAAACACCCTGGACGAAACCATCCGGCATCTCAACTCCGACTACGACGCCAAACGCTACAAAGACATGGCGCTCCTGGCTCCAAAAATTCACCACGTACCCAAGGGTACTTTCTACACCTGGATGGGCCAGCGCCAGAAGCTGGGCGGCCAAAACAAAGTACCTCGCCTGAGCAACGACCGCACCTACGTGGAGGAGATCCTGGAAATGATCAGCCAGGCTGCTCAATAAGTTGATCAAGCGTTTAGTTTCTTTTGTCACACACTAGATTCTATGAATCAAACCTTTACGCCAATTGTCCTTACGGTACTTCTGGGTCTTTTATCCTTTTTTCTCTGGCAGAATAATCAAAAAAAGGCGGCCCTTTCTGCGGGTGCCAGCCGCTGGTGGCTAGGCCTTCTGCTGGTCCTTGCGCTGCTCTTCAGGCTGCTTGTGGTGCGCAATCAGGAAGGAAACGAAGACACCAGTACCTGGCTTTCCTGCCTCATCACCATCCAGCACGATCCGGATACGGCCTGGACCTTCTTGAACTACACCGATTCGCGTCCGCTAACGGTGCTGCCTTTGGTGCTGGCTTCGAAGCTCGGGCTGCCCATGGACTACGCCGGGGCGCAGGTGGTGAGCATTCTGCTGTGGCTGGGTACTTTCTTTCTATTTTACCGCACTATTCTTCTTTGGGAAACCCGACGCTACGCGCTGCTTTATACCTGGGTACTTTGTCTCTTTATGGGCACAACGAATTACGCCGATTACGTCAGTTATAATTCGGAGCACGTGGGCGTACTGATGCTGTGTTTGGCTACGTATTGGTACTTACAAAACGAAAAGGTGGGGCCTATCGGAAAAGTTAAAACATTGCTCTTGGGGCTGTTGCTGGGTAGTTTGCTCTTTGCCAAATTTCAGAATATTCCTATGGGCCTCATCATCGGTGGTTTTTGCCTGGTGTCTTTTCTGGCCGCTAAGGATTGGTTGCGGGCAGGGCTGCTTATTGTGGCGAGTTTGCTGCCTACCCTGGTGGTCAATGGGTACTTTGCCTGGCGTGGCGAGCCAAGTACTTTCTGGAACAACTACTTCTGGAACTACTTTTATTATTCCTACACCAACGAGTTTTCGTCTACCGCTATCAGCGACCGCTTCCATCCGGTCCGGCTGGGCTTCTTTATTTTCCGAAGCCGCTTTCACGGGCTGTATTTTATTCCGCTGCTGGGGGTACTTTTGCTGGCCGTCTACTATGTAGGCCGCTACCGGCCCTCGCTGGATTATTTTCAACGGATCAATGGAGCTTTTGCCAGTCTGCTATTACTGGCCAGCGTTTACGCCGTGGCGCAATCCGGCAGCCTTTTTGATCACTACCTCCTTTACCTGCTCGTTCCGTTTACCTATCTGGTAGCCTGGCTGGTATCGTTTGTTCCTACGCCCCTGCGGTCGTACTTGCTAGGGTTGCTTTTGGTAGGCGCGATGGTACAAGCTAGTCATAACATGCTGACGCGCCTTCCCTGGTCCGAGCCCACGGGCCATCAGTTTGACACCCCCCTTGTAGAGTATATCAAGAAAAATAGTCGCCCGGCAGACCGCCTAGTGGTATGGGGCTGGGCCGACCGCCTATACGTCAAAACCCGACGGGCCCTTGGCTACCGCATGCCCCATAGCCACCACCTCCTGATGCCGTCCAGGTTGTATAATTTTCGGGAAAAGATTTTTTTGCACGATATGGAGCAAAACCAACCTGCCCTCTTTGTGGATGCGGCCGTTCCCGGCTTCTCTATCATGGAAAACCTGCTGAAACCCCACGATTCGTTTCCAAACATTGCCGCCTACATTCGAAAGAATTACCGCTTGACCAAAACCATACGCGGTATCCGAGTTTACAAACGCCTAGCGGTACCTTTATAACATCCTACCTTTTGGGTTCAGAAACTTTGGGTAGGTACATCGCTCTCACGCCGTCGTGCGTAGATTTGCAAGAGCGCTCGTACTCATCTTAGAGGGCTAGGGTAGAGAAAAAACCTACGAATACGAAGAACCCGCTTCCGCTTGCAGGTCGCTTCAAATAAAAACAGTATTTTTGGGCCATCTTAAAAAAATCTAATAAACGAATGACCCACCAGGATTTTTTAAAGGCGTTGGTGTGCCCACGTACTCAGACGCCCCTGCAGGTAGCTCCTGACGGCAAAACCCTCACCAGCCAGGACGGCACCGTCTACGAAGTAGGAGATACGGGCATTGTCAACATGCTTTATCCCAAAGAATTACTACCCGACGACGCCCGTGAGCAGTACCTCTACGACCAGGCCTTTCTGCGCTACGACCGGGGTGTTTCGTGGGTATTCGAAACGCTCAACCACTCCGATGAAGCCGCTACGCGCCAATTTATGATTGACCTGATGGAGCTCAAACCCGGCATGACCGCCCTGGAGGTAGGTGCGGGTACGGGTAAAGATTCGGCCCTGATCCTGGAAAAAATCAAGCCCGGCGGCACGGCCGTACTGTCAGACTTGTCGCCCAACATGCTCAAGCTCGCACAGGATAAGCTCAACACGGAAGAGGTCAACGTCCACTATTTTCTGGGCAATGGCTCCTACCTACCCTTCGACGACGACACCTTCGACGCCGTGTTTCACTTCGGGGGTATCAATACCTTCTCGGAGCGTAAAAAAGCCTTTGAAGAGCTCACCCGTGTGGTGCGGCCCGGTGGCAAAGTAGTGGTGGGCGACGAAAGCGTAGCGCCCTGGATGCGCCAGCAGCCGACTTACCAGACCTTGCTGAAGGCCAACCCGCTGTTTCGGGCCGAAGTACCCCTGGAAGACGTACCGGCCAACGTCGAGAACTTCAAGCTGCACTGGATCTTTGGCAATGCTTTTTACGCCATGGAATATACCGTGAGCGCTCAGGCACCCGAAATAGACATCGACCTGCCCATTCCGGGCAAAGACTTCGTGGATACCTGGCGGCTGCGCGCCGAAAAGGCCGAGGGCTGATTTGTTGAAAATAGCGGATGCGCTTAAAGTTCATGAGTTCAACGTTTGAAAAATACCGATTGGTAGGACAAACCCAGGCTCATAAACGTCTAAACTCATAAACTCCTGAACTAGAATAATAATGTGGATTAAGAAAGGGGTAGTTTATAAGCCCGATGGTAGCCTGGCGCACAGCCAATCGCACGCTCAGGTACCTTTTGCCTACAAGCACGAGGATTTTTTGCGCGTTTATTTTTCGTCTCGCGACGCCCAGGGGCAATCCAGACCTACCTTCATTGACGTAGATTATGACGACCCGACCAAGATCCTCTACGTGCACGACAAGCCCGTGCTGGAGCTAGGCGGACCCGGCGAGTACGACGAAACCGGCGCCATGCCGGCCTGGTTTGTGGACCGCCCCAACGGCGACATCTGGCTGTACTACACCGGCTGGAACCGCACCTGGAACTCCTACCGGCTGTCGATGGGCCTGGCCGTGAGCCACGACGGCGGACTTAGCTTTAAAAAAATGTTCACGGGCCCCATCATGGACCGCAGCATTCAGAACCCCCTCTGGGCGGCGCAGCCGTCGGTCATGATCGACGAAGACGGTACCTGGCGGATGTGGTACATCTCGGGGCACAAGTGCGAGTACATCCATGGGTACCCAGAGCCCTTTTACCGGGGACAGTCGGCTACCTCGCAGGATGGCATTCACTGGGAAATCAGCGAAGTACCTACGCTGGAATTTGATGATTTCCTGCACGCGGTAGGACGGCCCAGTGTATACAAGGAGGACGGACTTTACAAGATGTACTACTCCTACCGCCACACCCGCGACTACCGCACCGACCGCAACCAGAGCTACCGCCTGGGCTACGCCGAGTCGGCGGATGGGGTACATTGGGAGCGCAAAGATGAGCAGGTGGGCATTGGAAAATCCGACAATCCGGAAGACTTCGACTACCAAATGATCAACTATGCGCACCGCTACGAGCACAAAGGCAAAAAGTACCTGCTCTACAACGGAAACGGCTTCGGGGCGGCGGGCTTTGCCTATGCCGTTTGGGAAGATTAAAAGGCCAACTTGACCGAATACTAAAATCAGCATATAGCCTAACCAAAGTCATTCGTTAGGCTTACCGTAAGACGTAAATAGCAGTGTTTTTGTAACACTAACCACAATAATCCAGTATGGCAACGCTTCAGGAACAATTTAACAAAGAGGGATTTCTCATCCTGCGTGGCGCGCTCGATAAAGAAGTTATCAACGCCATTTACCGGGAAGCCCGGGAAATTTTTGCCGTTCAAATCAAACGCGTTACGGGCCAAACGGTCGACATCGATGATCGGGATGTCTTCGAAAACGCCATGTTCGAGTTTTTTGAGAAGGACTTCGACGCTTTCGTCAATACCGGCAAGACGGTCCAGCACTCCATCAGCCTGCACCGGCTGGGCGTGAGCGACCAGATTCTGGATTTGCTCTGGCAGGTTGGTATTTCGCAGCCCGTCATTGGAGCCCGGCCCGCCATGCAGTTCAACAGCCGCTTCCTGTCTAAGGGTGGCAGCAAGCACTGGAAGCTCGACGCCCACCAGGACTGGCGCACCGGCCAGGGTTCGCTGGATAGTACCGTCATCTGGTTTCCGATGGTGAACGCCGGGGAGGAGATCGGCGCGCTGCAGGTTATTCCCGGTAGCCATACCGTGGGCTTGCTGGAGTCAAGTACCTCCGGCTACCAGGGCGGCATCACGGCCGCGCTGCGCGAAGAGGAGTTTGTGCAGACGGAATTTGAGGTGGGCGACCTGCTCATTTTTTCTTCCTTCCTGGTACACCGCTCCGGCAACAACGTGACCCACAACATCCGGTGGTCGGTGCAGCTGCGATACAACAACCTCGACGAGCCTACCTTCATTGAGCGGGGCTATCCCATGGCGTACCTATACAAGCCCGAAACCGAACTGGTAACCCCCGGTTTTCCCACCGTAGAGCAGCTGAAAAGTTTGTACGAATAAGCCAAAGTACCCGCTGGTTTGGGTGATTATTTCTCCAAACCAGCGGGTACTTTGTTGATCAACCTAAGTCTATGACGAAAGTCAGCGTAACCATACTTACTTACAATCAGGCGGCTTTCATTGGTAAAACCATTGAAAGCGCCCTGAACCAAATCACCGATTTTGAGTACGAAATCCTGGTTGGGGATGACTTCTCGACGGATGGGGCCCGGGATATTATTCTCGACTACCAAAAGCGGTACCCGGATAAAGTCAAGGCGGTACTTCATTCCAAAAACCTGGGACAGAATGGGTTATTTAATACCATCGAAACCCTCAAACTAGCCAAAGGTACCTACATTGCCCCGCTCGACGGCGACGACTACTGGATCAGCCCGCACAAGCTCCAGCAGCAGGTCGATTTCATGGAAGCACATCCTGATTTCTCGGCTTGCTTCCACAATGCCTTCATTACTTACGAAGACGGCTCCCCCACGCAGGAGGTCAATCCATCCGACCAGAAGGAAGTCATTGGCGTAGCGGATCTCATTGGCGAAGAGGAGATTTGGTTCATGGCTACTTCGGCCGTGATGTTCCGCAACGGCCTGATGTACTACCCCGACTGGTTTCTGAAGTCTACTAGCGGCGATATTCCCCGCTACGTGATCCTGGCCAAGCAGGGGCCCATTGGGTACCTGCCCGAGATCATGTCGGTGTACCGGAAAAACCGGGCCGGGGCCAGCTTCAAAGACCACTACCGCGACGCGCGCTTTCTGCGCAACCGCATCATGATGTACGAGGGCATCAATACCGAAACCAACTACGCGTTTGATCGTACGCTGCGGCGCAACATCTGCCGCTACTACCGCATGGAGCTGGACGCCCGCCAGTACCACAAAAGCTACTTCCGCCGGGCAGCTCTGGCGCTTCAGTACTTGTATAGAAAACAGCCGGGGGCAGAAGAGTGGCGCGAGATCGTCCGCGACTACGTCATACCTCAGTGGATGCTGAAATTTTATAGCTTTTTTGCGCTGCTTCCCCACCGTTTGCGGGGTACTTCTTAGCCTATGATGAAGCTGTCGGTATGTGTACCTACCTATAACCACGAACGGTACATTGGTCAAATGCTCGACGGAGCCCTGAGCCAGCAAACTACCTTTCCGTTTGAGATTGTCATCGGCGACGATGGCTCCACCGACCAGGCGCCGCAGATTATCCGCGAATACGCCGACCGCTTTCCGGACCGCATACGCGCCTATTTGCATGCTGAAAACCTTGGCCCGCAAACCCCCCGCGAGTTTGCGGGCCGTAACAATGTACTTTTCCTGCTCAAGGCTTGCCAGGGCGAGTACGTGGCCCTGTGCGAAGGCGACGACTACTGGACCGACCCGCTCAAGCTCCAAAAGCAGGTCGATTTTTTGGATAAAAACCCCGACTACGCCATTTGCCACCACAACGTGCGCGTCACCTATGAAGACGGCTCGCCGGAGCATTTGTTTAACCCGGCCGATCAAAAGGGTACTTCTACCATCGAGGATCTGCTGCAGGACCGCTGGTTTATGGCCACGGCCAGTTTGGTGTACCGTAACTTTTTCCGGACCGACGACTTCGCCGACTGGCACCACCAAGCCGCCGCCGGTGACTGGGCGCTGGTGATTCAGCTTGCCGCGCGGGGGCCAATCAAGTACCTGCCGGACGTCATGGGCGTGTACCGTAAGCACCGGGGCGGCCTCAGCAACGTACACGCCCCCACCAATGGGTACTTTCTCCAAAACCGGAAAGAAATGTTTGAAAACGTAAACCGCTGGCTGGACCACCGCTACGAAAGTACCGTGGCTCAGACGCTACGCCAGTACGAAGAAAAAATTTGGGCGTTGAAAAATGCCGCTTCTTACTAGGCTATCCTTTCTTTTATACTACTTTTGACATAAAAATACGTCCCATATCCATGAAGCTAAGCGTCGTCATACCGGCTTACAACGAAGAGGAATCGCTCCCGGACACGCTCCGAACGCTCTACGCTACGCTGAAAAAGTATAATATCCCGCACGAAATCTGCGTCACCAATGACAATTCGAAGGATGGTACCCTGCGCGTGCTGGATGAACTCTCGGTAGAAATACCTACCCTGACCTACTACACCAACCTGGGGCCCAATGGCTTTGGGTACGCCGTGCGCTACGGGCTGGAGCGCTTCACGGGCGACTGCGTGGCGGTCTTCATGGCCGACATGTCCGACGACCCCGAAGACCTGGTGCGCTACTACTTCAAGATGCTGGACGGTAACTACGACTGCGTCTTTGGCAGCCGCTGGGACAAAGGCGGGCGGGTAATTGACTACCCCCAGCTCAAAAAAGTGGTCAACCGGCTGGCGAATTTCATTGTCCGGATGATGATGGGCATTAACTACAACGACACCACCAACGCCTTCAAACTCTACAAGCGCGAAACCATCGAGGGCATTAAGCCGTTTCTGGCCCCCCACTTCAACCTCACCATTGAGCTACCCCTCAAGGCCATGGTGCGGGGCTATACCTACGCCGTAGTACCCAACAGCTGGACCAACCGCAAGTACGGCGAGTCGAAGCTCAAGATCAAGGAAATGGGGAGTAGGTACTTTTTTATCCTGATGTACTGCCTCATCGAGAAGTACTTCTCACGCGGGGATTACATGAAAAAAACAGCCGCTCCGCCCAAGGAAGTTAGCAGGTAGTTTGCTTTGGGTAAACCTCTTTAAAAGTACTGATGTTACAGTTGCTACGAACTGATTACGGGAAACGTATCAACCGGTTATTGGTATAGGGGCTGATAAAGGTTACCTTGACTTGACTAAAAGGTTCGGTCATTCTATTGATTATTCACTTCTTGTTTAGAGCAGGTTAAATCGGCTTGGAGTTACTGTGGCGCGAAATCCATAAACGGACGGCTCAGACACTGGCGATTCACCTATTACCTACACCTACAAAGCAGTTGGTAGCTGATAAGGGTATAACTACCAACAACAGGGTATTAGTAAATACTCCAAAAGCTTACCTTATTCCTCTCAAACTACTTTATAGCATCAGATGATTAAGATCGGTTCAACATGAAATTAACTTGTCTATTCCTGCTTTCCTGGTTCTTGCCAGCTTCCCTACTGGCAAATCCGGTATTGAAAAATAACCCTGAGCATAATTTCGAGGTATTCTGGCGGCTTTTTCATGAACAGTATGCCCATTTTGAAACCCGGCAGGTTGACTGGCAGCAACAGCACAAAATCTTTAAACCAAAGGTAAATTCCAGTACTACCCCAGAGCAGCTATTGACTATACTTAACGAAATGGTAGCTCCGCTTAAAGACGGACATGTGGTGATTTCACCGACCGGTGACCTGCCCGCCAGCGCAAAATATGCTCCTTTTTATGGAGAATTCCCGACTAAGGAGTTGCAGGCGCAGTTTCATAAAGTCACGCTTGACGTTCTGTACCAGCAAGGATTTGCTCAACTAAAAAAATTTAATAGCGCTCCGTATACCATTGGGGGCTATTGTCGCTCCAAAGACTATGGCTATCTTCAGTTAAATGGATTTGGTGGTATGTCATTAGAGGCTTTCAACAGACAACTGGATGAGATGGTTTCTGAATTTGAGGATGTCAAAGGACTTATTATTGACATCCGGATTAATGGAGGTGGCTCTCCGGCCTATCTTGATTCATTGGCTGGCCGATTAACGCAGGTTAAGAGACTGGTGGGTTTTGGTCGTACCCGCGTCCATACGCGTAAGCATGAATATACCCCTTGGCAGCCTTATCACATCTCACCCGTGAGCCGCAAGCAACTCATCAAACCTACTTTGCTACTGACGAGTGGCGCTACGATCAGTGCGGGGGATCATTGTGCCATGTATTTAAAAGAATTACCTTACGTGAAGCTAATCGGCGAGAATACAAATGGTATTTTTTCACCGATGCTTGGCAAAAAACTTCCCAATGGCTGGGAAGTTTCATTGTCTAACGGGCAGACCGTTAGTAGCAAGCGGGTTAATTATGAAGGGAAAGGAGTTCCGCCTGACATACTTGTAGTCCATCGTCAAAGCGACATGCGGCAAGGCATTGATCTGGGTTTATTCAAAGCGCTAGCCGTTCTTCAAAAAGAATCTGACGAGCTGGCCTCAAAGACCATTTGCTATGAACAGCTTGCTGTTAACTTTTTTGCAGACAGCCTGATGCTTAAAAAACCCTACGAAGCTATTGCTGCCTATTCCACTGGATTAGTGGAAGAAGACGCCACTTTACTGGCTCCATTTGCCCATAAATGTTATTCCCTTCAGGCAGAAAACAAATCAGATGAGCTGCAGAGACGAATCCTGGCAGAGCAGGTTGCTGATTCAAACTTCTATCACCAAAATGTCCACAGCCGCTTTTATGTAGCACTTCGTCCCCCAATCCAACCAAAAAGGCGATGGCCGTTTGGAAATCGAAATGCCCGCAGGCTAACCGTTGCCCATCATATTACAATCGGAGACAAGAACTATGTTCGTTTGCATTTGAGCCAGGGAGGTTGGAAAGGAGAGACCGTACTGGTTGTGGTAGATAACGCAGGGCATATCGTTGAGCATTGTTTCTTATCATATAATTATCTAAACAATCCATTTTACCAATAAAATCTATCTTTTACTCTACTCTTCTGTGGGTTTTGCATCAATAAAAGGTTGTGATGTAGCACCCAACTGGTACCTCAGCATTTCCCCTAAAACCGCACGTTCAGCCCCAGCAGGAAGTTGGTACCCGCCTGCGGGTAGTAAAAGTTCTCCCGAACGGTACTTCCGTAGATGTAGGCGTAGGTATAACCGTTGGACTCGTAGCGCTCGTTGAAAATATTGTTCACCAACGCCGTGAGCTGGATTTGCTTCGCCCAGGTGGGCGTGAGGGTCCAGATAAAACGCAGGTCGTTGGTGAGGTAGGCGTCCAGGCGGCGGCTTTCGGCGGTGGTATTATCGAGGTACTGCTTCCCGACGTACTTCGTGAGCAGCGCCAGCTCCACGTTTGCCAGCGGACTGTACGTAAGCTGGCTAGCCGCAATCAGGCCGGGCGAGAACGCAATGTCCGTTTTGCGGTAGGCGTTGGTTTCGTAGCTGCCCGTTTCGTAGTTGATGATGTACTCCGTAAAATCCAGGATTTTGTTTTGGCTGAAAGTCGCGTTGGCGTTCCAGCGCCAGCGGTTATTGAGGGCAAAGGCCGCCTCCAGCTCCAGGCCGGTGCGGTAGCTACGGGGTACATTGGTCCGTACCGAGCCGCCTACGTCGTTCACTTCGCCGGTAAGTACCAACTGATCTTTGTAATTCATGAGGTAATAGTTGAGGCTGAACGCCCAGCGGCTGGTCTGGGTCCGGAAGCCCGCCTCCAGGTCGTGCAGGCGCTCGGCGCGGGGACGGTTTTCCGGAATCGACTCCGTGAAGTCGCTGCGGTTGGGCTCTCGGTTGGCCACGCTAAACGATGCGTAGGCCGAGCTTCCCTCCGACAGCTGGTAGTTGAGGCCTAGTTTGGGATTAAAAAATAAAAACTGCGCGTCGAAGTCGAGGGTACTTTGGTAGGTATCGGTACCCGCAATGCGGTGGCTCACCGTCCGTATTTGCGCGTCGCCGAAGGCATTGAGCTTGTCCGTAAACTGGTAGTATACTTTTCCGTAGAGGTTAAAATCCGTCTTCAGGCCGTTGTTTTCGTAGTACCGCTCCCGGATTTGGCCGGTGCTGGCGTAGCGCGCCCAGATGATCTCGCCGAAGTGGTCGCCGTCGTAGCGGTTCCAGCCCCCGCCGAAGTTAGCCGTGAGCTTGCGGTAGCTGTTGTAGTCCAGCGAGAAGGTGGTACCGTAGAAGTGGTTGTCTAGCCAGCGCCGCCGGATCAGGTCCGTGCGGCTGATGGTGTCGCCGCCCATGATCACGTCGGGCAGGCGGTAGTTGGCCAGGGCGTTGTCGTCGCGGTACTCTTCGTAGTAGCCGCGCCCCCGCACGTAAAACGCGTTGGCGTTGAGCGTGAGCCGGGTACTTAGCGCGTGCGACGTAATGAGCTGGTACTGGTCCTGCTGGTAGTTGTCGGTCTGGTTGTCGTAGAGGTAGTAGTTGTAGGTACGGCTGTCGGAATTGAGTAGATTTTGGGCATCGCGCTCGTTGAGGCCGTTGCGCTCAATGTACCCCAGCATTCCTTCGCGGTCGCCGCGCACGCGGGCCTCGGGGCTACCGTACCACGACTGGTAGGTGACTTCTTGGCCCGAGAAAGCGTTGAAACGCACAAAACTCTTCTTTCCAAAGTACCCCCCCGACAGGTAGAACGACTTGAGGTCGGAGCGGGCGCGGTCCACGAAGCCATCGGAAGCCACGCGCGACAGCCGCGCGTCCACCGTAAATTTATCGTTCAGGAGCCCTGAGCCCACTTTCACCGTGTTTTTCCAGGTATTGAACGAGCCGTACGAATTGTTGAGCTCGGCGTAGGCTTCGCGCTGAAACTCGTTGGTATTGATATTCACCGTAGCGCCAAAGGCCCCCGCCCCGTTGGTAGAGGTACCTACGCCGCGCTGGATCTGGATGCTGCTGACGGAGGAGGCGAAGTCGGGCATGTTGACGAAGAAAACGCCCTGGCTCTCGGGGTCGTTGTACGGAATGCCGTTGATGGTCACGTTGATGCGGGTGGCGTCGGTACCTCGCACCCGAATACCCGTATAGCCTACGCCCGCCCCGGCGTCGGAGGTACTTACGAGCGAAGGCGTGAAGTGGAGCAGCACGGGTAGGTCTTGTCCGAGGTTCTGTTTGCCAATGGCCTCCGCACTCACGTTGGTGTAGGCCATGCCGGTGCGGTCGGTGACGCGCGTAGCGCTTACTACTACCTCGTCGGCGGCAAAAATACTGCGCTGGAGCCGGATCGTCAGCGGGCTTTGTCCAAGTACCTCGCGCAGGGGTAGCCGCACCGCCTCGTAGCCGATGTAGGACACCGCTAGCTCCGAGACCGCCTCCGGTAGGTTTCGCAGGCTGAATCGTCCGGCTTCGTCGGTGGTAGTGCCGCGAATTTCCCCGGCCCGGACGGTAGCACCCGGTAGTGGTTTGCCGTCTTCGGCGTCGATGATTTGCCCTGAAATAACTACCTGGGCCCGCAGGGGCAGGTACCCCAGCAGCAAGAGGGAAAGTACCCCAAGGTACGTAGAGATGAGTCGCATAGTGATGTACACGTTACGAACAGGCAAGGGGCCAACCCATCCTTCTATTTTTTTATAAAATAAAAACTTGAACCAAGCGAGGCTGCCAGCCAAAGTACCCCTCGGGCCACACGGGCGCAGGTACTTGAGCGTCAGCTTCGTTTTCTCTCCCTTCGCCGGCATTACCCGGATCAGGTTCAATGGGTATGATCTCAGCCCGTTCGGTAGGGCACCCCTTCAGTGAGATTCGTGGTGCAAAGGTAGGTATTCGCAAGGTACCTTTAACACAACCCCTTGCTTTTTTAGTCCGGCCCAGGGGCCGCCGCACGGATTATCCAGGTACCTAAAAAATAGCTTTTGTGTTTTGATCCGAATTGATCACTTTTATGCAGAAAGAATTGAACTGAATGTGGCCAATAAATGTATATACATTAAATGTATTAACATATAAATTTAAAAAATCATGAACACACTCATAAACGGCATCCACCACGTCACGGCACTGGCTAGCGATGCACAACGCAACGTTGATTTTTACGTAGGGATTCTGGGCCTGCGGATGGTCAAAAAAACCATCAACTTTGACGCCCCCGACGTGTACCACCTCTACTACGGCGACGAAGGCGGCTCACCGGGTACTATCCTGACGTTCTTTCCCTACGCCGGGCTCACGCGCGGGCGCAAAGGGGGCGGGCAGCTGACCTACACGGCCTTTTCGATCCCGACGGCCTCGCTCAGCTACTGGATGGACCGTTTGGCGGCGTTCAATATCCCCTATGCCGGGCCTTACCAACGCTTCAACGAGTCGTACCTGCGCTTTGAAGACTACGACGGCATGGGCGTGGAGCTGGTCGCCAACAACGAAGACACCCGCCCCGGCTGGGACAACGGCAAAGTACCCGCCGAGTACGCCGTGCGGGGCTTCCACACGGTTTCGCTCAACGAGTTCCGGATTGACCAAACGGTATCGCTACTCACCGAGGTGATGCAACACCGCCTCGTGGCCGAAGAGACGGATCGCTACCGCTTCCAGGCGGGAGCCGGTGGCTCAGGTACCTACGTTGATGTGCTATTTACGCCCAAAGACGTACGGGCCTTGCAGGGCGCGGGCTCGGTACACCACCTGGCCTTTGCCACCGACACGGACGATACGCAGCTGGCGATTCGGGAAGAGCTACTTACGGCGGGTTATAACCCCACCCAGGTACTCGACCGCAACTATTTCCACAGCATCTACTACCGCGAGCCGGGTGGTATTTTGTTCGAGATCGCCACGAATCCGCCCGGTTTTGCCATCGACGAGCCGATAGCGGAGCTGGGTACTTCACTCAAACTACCCGAGTGGTACGAACCCCGCCGGGCCGAAATTGAAAGTGGCTTGCCGCCTATTGTGGCCGAGGCCAAATAAAGTACTTAGGTACTTCTCTTTTGCGCCAACCAGGTACTTTGCTAGGTACCTGGTTGGGGTATTTCAAAAAATAAATTACCTGCTTTAATTCTCACAGCCCATGCATAATCCAAACCACGTACTGACCGCCGGAGCCCCGCTGGAAACGGCGCAGAAGGCCATGATCATGGTGCACGGACGGGGCGCGTCGGCCCAAAGTATCTTGTCGCTGGCCGACTACATCGACGACAAAAACGTAGCTTACCTAGCGCCACAGGCCACGCAAGGTACCTGGTACCCTTACTCGTTTCTGGCCCCGACGGAGCAAAAT
The DNA here is from genome assembly GCF_014202275.1 of Rhabdobacter roseus. Classification (GTDB taxonomy): domain Bacteria; phylum Bacteroidota; class Bacteroidia; order Cytophagales; family Spirosomataceae; genus Rhabdobacter; species Rhabdobacter roseus. The sequence continues at coordinate 68,058 of NZ_JACHGF010000016.1, forward strand.
GAGCCCGGTTTGTCGTCGGGCCTGGAAGTAATCAGAACGCTGGTGGAACGTCTCCACCAGGAAAATGGTTTTAAGTACAGCGACATTTACCTCTTAGGTTTTTCGCAGGGTGCTTGTTTATCGCTCGAATTTGCCGCTCGTCATCCTCAGCCTTACGGGGGGGTTTTTGGACTAAGCGGCGGTTTGATCGGCCCTGACGGAGCGGCCCGTCACTACGAAGGTACTTTGGAAGGTACCCCCGTTTTTTTGGGATGTAGTGATGTGGATTCGCACATCCCGAAAAGTAGAGTGCTGGAATCCGAACAGGTTTTTAAGGCCATGAAGGCTTCTGTTTTGGTAAAGCTCTACCCCAATTTTGCGCATACCATCAATGACGACGAATTGACGATTGTTAATCAGGTACTGGCAAACACTTCATTTTGACCTTTAAACCCTCTCGCGTATGAGCCAATTCATGGTAGAAATAACGCTTCCGAAGGTAATGACGGAAGATTTTGCGGCGAAAATTCCCGCCCAGCGCCAAAAGGTGAACGAAATGATGGAACAGGGACAACTCATGTCTTACGCGCTGTCCGGTGATCGTTCCCGGCTGTGGTGCGTAGTAAAGGCCGACAGTGAGTTTGAGGTGATGACGTTGGTCTCGGAGTTTCCGCTCATTGAGTACATGGACGCTACCATTTCTGAGCTCATGTTCAACAACGTAGTGGCGCTGCGGCTACCGCTTTTTTCGCTCAATTAAGTATTTGTATCTCTTAGGTACCTGAAACCCTTCCCGCCTCTCCGTTGGAAGGGTTTTTTCGTATATTTGAAATAAGTAACCCCTATGTACCCTCCTTAAAGTACCGGGCAGCATCAAAAATGATTTTTCCTTAGAATAATTTTTTTATCAATAATCCTTACCGGCTTTATACCTTTAACGTTTCGGAATCAGATTGTACCTGCGACATGAAAAATACGCATTTTCTTCTTGCCAAACCTACCCTTAAGCTCCCGCAGGCCCTCCCACACTGGCGCATCGCTACCGTGGACGGCCAGCGCGCTACCTCGCTCCGCGACTTCTACGAGCAAATAGCCCGGGCGCTGGATTTCCCGGATGATTTTGATCATAACCTGGACGCACTGGACGACCTCCTGAACGACCTCGGCTGGATCGAAGAGGAGAAAGTGGCGCTTTACATCAGCCACACGAGCGACTGGCTTTCGGACGAGAAATCCGACGAAAAGAAGCTCATGATCATTGACCTGCTGGAAGCTACCGCCGAAGACTGGAAGTGGGTAGACGAAGACGAGGCCGACGAAGCCCCTCCGAAGGAACTCCGGATTGTATTTGAAGACACGCCTTCGATCCGGACCTTACTCGAAGAGCAGGAAATTCCGTTCGGTATTCTGGAATAAACAGAAACGCGGGGGGTACTTTTCAGAAGGGTTTGGGCCGAAGGGCCGGTACGTCGCGTTTCCACCGAAAGTACCCCATGGCCGCCAGTACCAGAAAAACCGCGTAGAGCAGGGCCGTCAGTTGCAAATCCTTGTAGAGGTACATGCCCACGTAGCACAGGTCGGCCACGATCCAGACCAGCCAGTTTTCGAGGTACTTGCGGGCCATCATCCACTGCCCGATCAGGCTCGCCACCGTCAGCGCCGAGTCGGCGTAGCTCAGGCTGGCGTCGGTGTAGCGGCTGAGCAAGTACCCCCACAGCAGGGTACTTAGCCCAAAAATAAGCGCGAACAGTCCGTATAAAGCGGTGGGCGTCCGGCTGACGGCCAGCTCCCGGCCGTTTTTGCCTCCGTAGAGCCACATCCACCAGCCGTAGATGCTCGTAAAAAAGTAGTAGCCCTGCAAGCCCATGTCGGCGTAGAGCTTCACCTGCCAGAATACCGCCCCGTAAAGTACCGCGTTGATGATACCGAAAAACCAACCCCAGACGTTCTGACGCGTGTTGAGGTACACGCAAAGTACCCCCGTAAGGAAGCCCAGGATCTCCAGGGGAGTTGTTGCGAACTGCGCCAGTCGGAGGCTTTGGTTCAGCCATTCTACCATAAGCGGAGGGTATACAATGCTGTGAAATAGTTCTTTTTTCTGGATGCAACAAATTTAGAAAAAGCATTGTTAAACCTACTGCCGACGGGAAAAATGCGCCCGACGGCTTTTGGTGTTTTGGCGGGAGGTCGCCTTCGGCCACTACGAATGACTTACTCACTCGCTATTTTTTGTTCTTTTGGAAATAAACGATTTTTTGACCCTGTACCGAGGCGATAGCTACGTGGATCTGCTCACCAACCAGATCGCCTCGAAAGAGCCCACCGACGCCCACGTCCAGATCAAAGGCTTGCTTGGCAGCCTGGACGCGGTGATGGCCGCCACCTTGCACAAGAAGGTACCCCGCCCCGCCCTGTACGTACTCAGCGACCGCGAGGAAGCCGCCTACTTTCAAAATGACCTCCAGAATCTGCTGGGCAAAGAAGAGGTACTTTTTTACCCTACTTCGTACAAGCGTCCCTACCAGTACGAAGAGGTAGAAAACGCCAACGTGCTGATGCGGGCCGAGATCCTGAACAAGCTAAACGTAGCCAAGCCCGCGCCTTTGCAGATCGTGACCTACCCCGAGGCGCTTTTTGAGAAGGTGATCAACAAGCGCTCGCTGCTAGCCAATACGTTTACGGTCAAAGTAGGCGAAAAGTTGGACCCGGCTTTTCTGACGGAGTTTTTGAACAGCTACGGCTTTGAAATCACGGATTTCGTGTTTGAAGCGGGGCAGTTTTCGGTACGCGGCGGTATTCTGGACGTTTATTCGTTTGCCAGCGAGTACCCCTACCGGATCGAGCTCTTTGGCGACGAGGTAGAGAGCATTCGCTCGTTCGATCCCGACACGCAGCTTTCGGTGGAGTCGGTGAAACAGATCAACATCATACCGGATATTCAGCAGAAGCTCGTGCACGAAACCCGCGAGCCCTTCCTGGACTTCCTGCCCGGCGCTACGGTACTTTGGTTCAAAGACGTGGAGCTGACGCTCGAAATGGTGGAGAAGGCGTTTGAAAAAGCCGAGCAAGCCCTGACCGCCGTAACGGGCGGCGGGGTGCAGGTAGTTTCGGACCCGCAGCGGCTGTACGAAACCCGCCGCAGTCTGCTGAACCACATCAAGAAATTCAAGACGGTAGAATTTGGGCGGCGCTTTTATTTCAAAAGCGAGCGCAAGGTACTTTACGCAGCCCGGCCTCAGCCCTCGTTCAACAAGGACTTCACGCGGCTACTCGAGGATTTATCCGAAAACCAGTCGAAGGGTTTTACGAACATCATAGCCGCCGAGCAACCCCGGCAGCTAGACCGCCTCGAGCGCATCTTTGAAGACCTGGACCCCTACGTAAAGTTTCAGCCGCTGAATATAGCGCTGCGGGAGGGCTTTGTGGACGAGCAGCTGAAGGTAGTTTGCTACACTGACCATCAGATTTTTGCCCGCTTCCACAAGTACCGGCTCAAGGAAAAATTTAATAAGTCAAAGGCTATTACGCTCAAAGAGCTCAAAACGCTCCAGCCCGGCGATTTCGTCACTCACGTCGACTACGGCATTGGCCGCTTTGCGGGCATGGAGAAAATCGACGCCAACGGGCAGGAGCAGGAGGCGATCCGGCTGGTTTATCGCGACAACGACCTGCTGTATGTGAGCGTCCATAACCTGCACAAAATAGCCAAGTACACCGGCAAGGAAGGTACCCCGCCCGCCATGAGCAAGCTAGGCTCCGGTGACTGGGAGAATAAGAAATCAAGGGTAAAGAAACAGCTCAAGGACATTGCCCACGAGCTCATAGCCCTCTACGCCAAGCGCCGCGAAGCGCCCGGTTTTGCGTTTTCGGCTGACAACTACCTGCAGGCCGAGCTGGAGTCGTCTTTTCTGTATGAAGATACCCCCGACCAGGCCAAAGCCACCGGTGACGTCAAGGACGATATGGAAAAAAATCACCCCATGGACCGGCTGGTCTGCGGCGATGTAGGTTTTGGCAAAACGGAGGTAGCCATTCGGGCGGCCTTCAAGGCCGTCTGCGACAGCAAACAGGTAGCCGTGCTGGTACCTACTACCATCCTGGCCATGCAGCATTACAAAACCTTCGTCGAGCGGCTGGCCGATTTTCCGGCTCGGGTGGGGTACATCAATCGCTTTAAATCAACCAAGGAAATCAAAGATACCCTCAAACTGGTAGAGGAGGGGAGGATCGACATCCTGATTGGTACCCACCGCATTCTCAACAAAGACGTCAAGTTCAAAGACCTGGGTTTATTGGTGGTGGACGAAGAGCAGAAATTCGGGGTTAAAGCCAAGGACCGCCTCAAGGAGATGCGCGTCAACGTGGATGTACTTACGCTTACGGCTACGCCCATTCCACGGACGCTCCACTTTTCGCTAATGGGCGCTCGCGACCTGTCGGTAATTGCTACGCCCCCGCCCAATCGCCAGCCCGTCACGACGGAAGTACATACCTTCAGTGAAGAATTTATTCGGGATGCCATCAGCTTCGAGCTCGACCGCGGCGGGCAGGTGTTTTTTGTGCACAACCGCGTCAACGACATCGAATCCATCGCCAACATCATTTTGCGCCTGGTACCCGAAGCCCGCATTGGCGTAGCGCACGGACAAATGGAAGGCGACCGTCTCGAACGCGTCATGGTCCGTTTTATCGAAGGCGAGTACGACATCCTGGTGTCGACCAACATCATCGAGTCTGGCATTGATATTCCCAATGCCAACACCATTATTATCAATTCGGCTCACATGTTCGGTCTGTCGGACCTGCACCAAATGCGGGGCCGGGTAGGGCGCTCTAACCGTAAAGCCTTTTGCTATTTGCTCACCTCCTCGGTGTCGGGCCTGACGAGCGATTCGCGCAAACGACTCCAGACACTCGAAGAATTCTCTGAACTAGGCGACGGTTTTAAGGTAGCCATGCGTGACCTGGACATTCGCGGAGCCGGAAACTTGCTGGGAGCAGAGCAGAGTGGGTTTGTGAACGACCTGGGCTACGAGCTTTACCATAAAATGCTCGACGAGGCCGTCCAGGAGCTAAAACAAAATGAGTTTAAGGATTTGTTTGCCACGGCGCTCGGGCTTCCTACCAACCTGCTGCCTGACTGCCAAATCGAGACCGACTACGCCACGCTCATTCCGGAGCGTTACGTAAAGAATATTTCCGAGCGCCTTTCGTTATATACCCGCTTGGATAACATCAAGACGGAAGAAGAACTGACCACTTTCCAAACGGAACTCGCCGATCGCTTTGGTCCGCCACCCGGCGAAGTTATGGACCTGCTCAAGACCGTACGTCTCCGCTGGGAAGCCGAAGCCCTTCATTTTGAAAAATTAACGCTGAAAAGCAATACCATGAAAGGGTACTTCGTTTCTTCCCAGAACGACAATTTCTATCAATCAGCCAAGTTTGGCAAAGTAATTGATTACATACAGAAGAATCCCCGGCGGATCGCGTTGAAAGAGTACAAAGCGAAGCTCGTTCTGACTTGTACCGACGTCAAGAGTATCGATCAGGCTCGGGAGATTTTGGTGGAAATGACGCAGTAACCGTTTTTCTTCGTAGGAATTTCGTTTCGTCGTCTATCTTTGCAATTCACTTAGTACAGAAATAACTTAATTTTAAGCCACTTTAAAGCAATGACTTGCATGCGTAGTATGGGTATTCGGTCACTGGCATTAGTACTCATGGTGCTGGTGGTAGCCAGTTCGTGTAAGAAAAAGACGCCAACCAGTTTGAAGCCTGGGAAAAGTAGCTCCAAAACCGGCCTGGCGTATAACGGCAAGGACGGAGAAAGTTTTCAGGTAAAACAGTACAAAGCATTGCCCGCGGGCCCCGATTTGGTTTTTATTGAAGGGGGACGTTTTACGATGGGTTCGCTGGAAGAAGATGTAATGAATACGCGCGATAACCTTGAGCGTACTGTTAGCATCCAGTCGTTTTATATGGATGAAACCGAAGTGGCAAACGTCCATTATTTAGAGTACCTGGATGCCGTTCAGCGTGACTCCTCCGAGGAGTTTTACCGGAGGGCACTACCGGACACCAATGTATGGTTCAATCCGCTGTCCTTTAATGATTCTTACGTAACCATGTACCTGCGTCATCCTGGTTTTCGGTTATACCCGGTAGTAGGGGTATCGTGGGTGCAGGCCACTGACTACTGTACCTGGCGTACCAACGCCGTAAACCAATCTATGTTTGCCAAAGGAACGGCCAGCAAGAAAGGAGTGTCGCTTGGTAAAAAGAGAAAAGCAGCCCAGGCAGATGCCGCCGCTGCGAGCGCTCCTACAGAGATGTCGGTAGAAAGTGGCTACGTATTGCCTCCCTATCGCCTGCCTACCGAGGCAGAATGGGAGTATGCCGCCAAAGGGATGATCGGTACGCAGTATGCTGACGAAAACCAGTCCAACCAGCGGATCTATCCTTGGGATGGCTCTACGCTACGGAATTCACAACGCGGCCGTAAGCAGGGGCAAATGCTCGCAAACTTCAAGCGCGGAAAAGGGGACTACGCCGGTATCGCCGGTCGTTCCAACGACGGCGCAATCATTACCCAGGAGTTACGCTCTTATCCGGCTAACGACTACGGATTGTACGACATGGCTGGAAACGTAAATGAGTGGGTACAAGATGTATATCGTCCGCTTTCCTACACCGACTTCAACGACCTGAACTCCCTGCGGCGTGATGGCTACATGGATGAGGCCAGCAAGTACGACACGAAAAATAGCAATTCCATTATTGATGATAAGTTGCGGGTCTATAAAGGTGGTTCCTGGTCTGATGTAGCCTACTGGCTTTCTCCGGGTACGCGCCGCTTTATGGATCAGGATTCGTCCACGGCTACGGTAGGTTTCCGTTGTGCCATGATCGCGACCGGTCGTAATAAGTAATCACTAAAGATTTCTCGCCATAGCCGCCGCCTACTACTGGGCGGCGGCTATCGTCATAATGTAGATACAGCCGCATCCGCCTTCTACCAGCGCATCGACACAAGCCTCTAGCGTAGCCCCGGTAGTTAGTACGTCATCAACCAAAATGATCTTTTGACCCGATATTGATTCGTTTACCTTAAAAATACGCCTAACGTTTTCCTGCCGTTCTACTTTGGTTTTCCCCGTTTGTGATTGCGTGTAGCGCGTACGAACCAGCACCGAGCCGGACCAGGGAATGCCCAGAGCGCGTGAAAGTCCTGCGGCAAATTGGTCGCTCTGGTTGTAGCCCCGTTGTCTGAGCCTTCGCGGGTGCAGCGGCACGCTTACAATCAAATCGGCCATAGGTACTTCTTGCTGGGCCAGCATCTCATGTCCAAACAGCTCTCCCAACACAGTACCTACCTCCGGCCGGTTGTTGTATTTCAAAGCATGTAGCAGGTTTTGTACCTTGCCTTTTTTAGTAAATACCAAGTAGCTTCGTACTTCCTTTACTTCGTGGTGACTCACCAGCCGGTTTTTCAGCAAATTTTTAAGTGAGCTATCGGTGTCCAGGCGCGGAAGCTCGATGCGACAAGCCGTACAGATAACCTGCTCCGTTCCGACCAAAGCCTGATCACAGGCTTCACAGCAACGGGGAAAAATAAGGTCCACAAAGTCAGCCCACAAGCTTTTCAGTTTCATGGCTCGAAAACTCTTTTCAAACTACTTCCGTTAGCGAATAGATACAAAATAAGTATTGTCTTTATATCCCTTTTACTTCTAGTACAGCAAACATGAATCTTGTAGAAGATTTTAACGACTACCGAAGTCGTATGAATGAAAAAATAAGCAGCGCTGACAACCTGATTCTTAAGCGGCTTTTCAACTTAGATACCAATTGTTACGCGCCGGGAGAGGTAGATCAGGTAACGAAAGAAATGATTGGATTAGCGTGCTCAATGGTACTTCGCTGCGACGACTGCGTAAAGTACCATCTAGGTAAATGCAAAGAACTAGGCGTCAGTGATGCTCAGATTCAGGAAGTATTTTCAATTGCCACCCTCATTGGAGGTACCATCGTCATCCCTCATTTACGCCGCGCCGTAGAGTACTGGGAGGCTTTATCCACCGCACACCATGAATGATCACGACAACCAATCACTGGAAGTACAGTGGAATAATCTGCTGGATGATCTGGGAAAGTCTATTGGCAAGCGCCCCGCTGACTTAAACGCGGTTCTCTTTCTTATTGGTGTGCAGGAGCTGGGGCAGGGAGCCAAGCACTTTACCAAGGAGCAAAAGCAAGATCTCATGCATGTTGGCATTTGCCGGGTACTTAGCTTATCGGGTTACTACGAATTAGAAGGTACGGATCAGGATGGCTGGCCCCACTGGCGCTTGGTTAGTAGCATACCCCAGGGAGACATCTTGGCTCAGGAAACCCTGCTGAAAATTCATATCCTGGAATACTTTAAGATGAGCGTATGAAGTCTAATAAAAATGTCTCATTTTTTGCATAATCTATTTTACTGATTGATAGACAATTGATGACAGGCACAGGTTAGTTTTGAAAAAGTTTTTTCATTGATCGTTGCGTGGTTTCGAAATTTTTCTGACTTTTGCCCTCCCAAACGCGGGAAACAGGCCTAGGCGGGTTCTTAAAAGGCAGGAGCCGAAAGTCGAAAAAAGT
>NZ_JACHGF010000017.1 GCF_014202275.1 Rhabdobacter roseus
CTTCGACTGAAAATTTTCTCCTTGACATAATCCTACTAATTTAAGGGGTTTAATTAGTAGAATCCAGTTCCAGGTTTTTAGGGGGCTAGTACAATTTTATGCATGATACTTTAGATAACGGAAGGAAGTTCAAATGCTTTAATGTTATTGATGATTACAATAGAGAGGTAATTCATATCGAAATAGACTACTCCATTAAAAGCAGCAGAGTGGTATGGGTACTAAATCATCTGATAGCAAACAGGCAGAAACCTAAAGCTATTAGAATGGATAATGGGCCTGAGTTCATCGCAGATCTCACAGCCAAATGGAGTGAAATGAACACCATTGAATTTAAATATATACAACCAGGAAAACCAACCCAAAATGCATACATCGAAAGATTCAACAGAACATACCGCAACCATATATTAGACGCATACCTATTCGATGATATAAACCAAGTAAGAGAAATAACAAGTGATTGGATGGAGGATTATAATAATTATAGACCACACAAAGCACTTAAAGGAAAAAGCCCAGCAATGGTAAAATGAAAAAAATGTCTACTTTAGATATGTACTAAAAAAGGGATGCCTACATACAGCTGTGTCAGCTTACGTATTGCTTGGACTTGTTCTTTGCTTGGGTCATGAAGTGTCAGTTCTTCAAGGTTCGGACAGTCAAAGACTTGTTCCCAATGGTCGTGGGACTTGCTGATTGTTAGAATTTTTATTGCTTCCTTGTCGTGAATGTCAACCTCAGTAGCATAAGTATAGCGTTCTCGGTTCGCAACAATTGTCCAGTAGTCACCTGTCCGGTCTAAGAAATCTCCAAAGTGATGTTCCATGTATTCTTGAGGTCTGTCTAGCTATTGGGGTTAACGGAGCGAAGCTTTGTGAAGTAGCGGAATTTGAAAATCTGCCGCTTCATTGACTTTCTGCCGTTGATTAATGCTTGTTAGCTTAAATGTAGTTCGATAGCCGCTATTTTACAAAGCTTGGTTAGCTGCCGTAAATGTTATCAGGGTAGATTATTCCAGTTAATGTCTTTGTTGTCCAATAACGATTGTAGGAACTGCCTGTTACTGCTAACCAACGTCCCGTAATCTGTTGCACAAGGCAGATCTATTTCAAATAAGTAATCACATTCCTTAAGAAGCAGGTCATAACGAGACTTGCCCTTGATGTTTGCTGGGTTTAAGTAATACTTGGGCAGTTCATTTAGCTGTATCAATGTAATTCCAGGGCCAATGTTCGGCAGTAACGATCTGAAGTCATTTGTCGGCACAATAAAGTCAAAGCTTATATGACGAGCAAGCACTTGATGATAGTTTTCATTGTCAAATAATGGAAGTTGATAACTCTTCCATTCTAAGGAACCTTTAGTCTTATGCGAGTAAACCCATACGTACTTATATTCATCCAATAAAACGAATTTCAAAAAGTCTACAGTTGCAAAGTCAAGAATTATTTGAAAGTGTCCAGTGTATATTTCTTTGAGGGTATTGATATTTTCTCTCCAATCCATTTGAGGTCAGACATTATGGCAGCTAACTCCTAAATATACGCAAGTTTTGAAGTACTCCGCTACCGCCAGTTTGCAACTGGTGGATAAACATACAGCAAGTCTTTGACTTGAATATTTCGCTACGTCCGAGTGTGAAGCGGTCTCGGACCGCAGGCTCACATAATTCCGGCCAGCCCTCCGCTGGGCGTAGTCTCCGACTACGTCCGGGTGTAGGGCGGTCCCCGCGCGGCGTCCGCTCCCTCAATCCCTCCTTCCAGGAGCAGACGCCGCGCGGGGAAGCTTTATAAATTAATTCACGCATCAATAAAGAACTAAAGTAAAATATTTATTCATCAGCCGCTTTTTTGCCAATACGATGTTACCAGCCGTTTTTGTCAACGAAACCAACTTCCAGTCAAGTGTCTGTATTTGTCGCCAGTATGCTCTAGTGTCTGCAAATATGTTATCCCTAATCTAACATCAAGAAAACCCCACAAGCCATAATAAATTCCTTTGTTGGATTTCGAAATAAGATAGACGCCTAAGTCTTTCCTACCTCTTTTGAGTTTTTCCTTTTCGTGAAAGGTTAAGGTGTCATATTTGACAGTCACGCTATCGTTTAACATGAAAACCTCACCTTGTTTACGTTGCAAAATGTCGTTAATTTCATTCAATGTATTTTGATTTTGGCTGATATAATAGCGATAAGACGTGTCAATCAAAATAGGTTCTGTTAACCATTGAAGAACTGCACAAGCAACAACTAAAGCTGACCAAAAGAGCTTTGATTTCAATTTATTCCTTGCAAATAAAATTGTTAAGTAAAAGAAGAAAGCTGTCGCAATTCCGCCAAGTAAAAGAATTTGATAAGTCCCTTGCTGCCTTCCAGCAAACAGAAAGCTCAAAAAAATTGAAGCAATTCCAATTATAAGTCCTATGTGCTTGAAGGAAATTGTCATTCTAAAATGGCTGATAACGTCTATCGGCTTGCTGTCAGTACAGGCATTTTATATTTCGTCAGCTTAGCCTTTGTTCTATAGCTAAATAGCGATTTATTGTTAAACATTTATTCGCCGGCCTGTATTGCAGTAAACCGTTGTTGGCAGTAGTTGTTCGTCACTTGTGTCGTTTACAATACTCAATTGCCTTCCTGTCATAGTTCGATAAAATTTCACCGTATTGAACCATGCAATAGTAGTCCAAACAATTTTTATAGTTTTTGCTTTTAAACTCTTGGCGGGCTTTGTTTATATAACGTCTGTCAACCTGGTATTTATATTCTTCCTGTGCTTTTCGGTTGTATTCTTCAATCATTTCTTTTTGTTGTCTTGCAAGGACCTTCAGTATTGAGCAGCCGCCAAGAAAAAAATCGTCAACTAAAAATTCAAGGTCATGCAGGATGTATCGAAAAGCTAACAGCTTGTCGTCTGACTGAAAGTCGGGAAATTGCTTTTGTTCAGCAAAGCCAAGTCCGTCAAGGTAAAAGTCGTGGCTTACTTGTAATTTGTCACACTCATAAACGACGTAGCCAACAGAATACCTGTAACCAATGATAAACTTCTTGTTGTCTTTGGCAAAGGTTGCTCTTGTAAACTTTCCGCCTGAACCCTTACCGCTTTCATAATTGTCGAGACTGAAACCGAAGTTTAAGAGCAAAGGCTTCAGCACTTCAAGTCCGTTAACTAATTCTGGTAAAGGTTGCATGTCGTTTTACAATTACTGCCAACTCTTAAATATATGCAAGTTTTGCGGACGCCGTGCGGCAGTACTTCTTGTATTTATTTGTACTTTTCTGCTACATGTTGGTACTTTTAATACAGTATATATTTAAAAACTCCATGTTGAAGCGTTTCTACTTATGGATGAGTGAAGAAGAGCGCAAAGCCCCATAGCTCCCCGAGTTGGGCGTAGTCTGTGACTGGGCGGCACTCCGCTATGGCCGGATGTAAGCGATTACTCACCGCCGCCTACAAGAAAACCAGGGCAAGAACGATTTTGCCTACGCCGGTCGGAGACCGTGTGACGCACGGACATAGTTGGTACCCTACGCCCTGCATGGGTACTTAAAGCCATTCCAACCTTTCACGCCTTTTGAAACTCTATAGAAGCAAAAACGAAACTCATGAAAAAGAACCTGCTATACGCCTTGGGGGTACTTGGCCTGCTGAGCTGCCAGAGCAACGACCTCAAGCCCAAAGACCTGCGCATCCATTACCAGGAAACCGCCACGATCGATCGCACCAGCCAAACTACCCTGACGTTCGCTGATGTAGACGATGGCCGTTGTCCCGAAGATGTAAACTGCATCTGGTCGGGTCGGGCCAAGGTAGATCTGGCCCTCCGGGGAGCCGGAGCCAGCGAGCCCGAGCTCATAAAGCTATGCTTGTGGTGTGCCGGGGAGCTTAACCCAGGTACCTCACTCCCCATCACCGACACCCTCAGCTATACCTACCGCGGGCAAAACTACCTTTTCACCCTCAAAGCCGTAGAGCCGTATCCGGCCTCGCATACAGCTCCTACTCCTAAAGAAGACTACTCCATCGTGCTTTCGGTACAGCGAAAGTAGACCAAGTACCCTAGAAGTACCCCTTACGCCAGCTTGCTTTTGCGGTAGCCGTAGGCGAAGTAAATCACCAGACCAATGACCAGCCAAATAACAAAAATGAGCCAGTTGGAAGCGCCCAGCTCGGTCATGAGGTAGAGGTTGGTGAGGATGCCCATCACGGGCAGCAGCGAGAAGCGGTGCCGGTACCCCAGCACCGAAAGTACTGCCCAGGTGAGCCAGAAGACCACCAACAGGGGCTTGTCGGCCACGGCTTCCAGCAGATGACCGTTGTAGAGCGTATAGGCAAAGGCCGCCACGAAGAAAACCCCGATGATATACTTGCCGTTGACGTAAGGTACCCGAAACTTCGACTGCGCCGAAATGCCCGTGTGGTCCAGGTAAAGTACCCCGCCGCACACCAGAATAAACGCAAAGAAAGTACCTACGCTGGTGAGATCGACGAAGAAATCCATCTTGAAAAAGAGCGCCGGTACGGCCACCACAATGCCCGTGATGATGGTGGCGAAGGAAGGCGTTTGGTACTTGGGGTGAATGGTTGCGAATTTCTTCCAGAGCAGGCCGTCGCGGCTCATCGTCATCCAGATCCGCGGCTGGCCCAGCTGGTACACCAGCAGCGCGCTCGTGATGGCAATGACCGCACTCACGGAGATGACCCCCGCCATGAAGTCCAGCCCGATGCGCTCAAATACAAACGCCAGCGGATCGGCCACGTTGAGCTCTTTGTAGTTGACCATGCCCGTCAGTACCAGCGTGATGAGCACGTACAGTACCGTACAGATCAGCAGGCAGTAGATCATGGCGCGGGGAAGGTCGCGCTGCGGATTTTTGCATTCTTCGGCGGTGGTCGAGATGGAATCGAAGCCAATGAAGGCGAAAAACACCGCCGCCACGCCGCTCAGTACCCCGCCCACCCCGTTGGGTGCAAAGGGCGTCCAGTTTTCGGGTTTTACGTAAAACGCCCCCGCAAAAATCACTAGCAGCACCACGCCGATCTTCAGCACCACCATGATGTTGCTGGCCGTGCGCGATTCTTTAATACCAATGTACACCAGGGCCGTCACCAGCACCGTAATAAGCCCGGCGGGCAGGTCAAAAATAATACGGAGGTCGCCCAGCAGCGGGGCCGTTTGGTAGGCCAGCGCGGCGGCTTGCTCGGCCGTGGTAAGTACCTCGCCGGTTTGGAGCTTGGCAAAAGCCTCCGCCGCCGAACCCGGATCAATGGTGAGCCAGCCGGGCAGCACTACCCCAAAGCCCGCCAGCATGGTGACAAAGTACCTCGACCACGAAATGGCCACCACCATGTTGGAAACGGCGTATTCCAGGATGAGCGCCCAGCCGATGATCCAGGCAAACAACTCCCCAAAAGCCACGTAGGCGTAGGTGTAGGCACTGCCCGACACGGGTACCGTACTGGCAAACTGCGCGTACGACAGCGCCGTGAACACGCAGGCCACGGCCGTAAACACAAACAGCAGTGACACGGCCGGTCCGCCGTTGAAGCTGGCCAGCCCGATGGTACTGAAAATACCGGCCCCCACGATGGCCGCAATCCCCAGCGAAACCAGGTCGCGCACGCCCAGGATTTTTTTGAGGCCACCCGAGGCCTGGTCGGCCTGGTGGGCGTCGGACAGGATTTGGGTAACGGTTTTTTTACGAAACAGAGAGGAGTTGTTTTCCATAGAAGATCCCGCGTATTCAGAAGTAGTTTGATGATTAACGGGCTAAAATAAGGATAATCTCGCACGATGAAAGCACAACCGAGTGATTTATCCCCCTGACGGAGTAATTGACGACCCACCAAGGGTACTTTACGCGTTTCATCACAAAAAATTAACCGACTTCGTAGGTACCTGAAGGTACTTTGTGGCTTTACTTAGCAGCCGGTTTTTCTCAACCCCCGTTTCACCCATGATCCGATCGCTCGCTTGCCTGCTTATCGTCCTGCTACCCCTGCACTTTCTGGGGGCACAAAGTACCCCGCGCTACACCACCGCCCAGGCGCACTCGCACAACGACTATGAGCAGGCACGGCCGTTTTGGGCGGCCTACGAGCAGCAGTTTGGCTCCATCGAAGCCGACGTCCACCTGCGTAACGACACCCTCTTCGTGGCCCACGACGCCAAGGACATGGCCCCCGGCCGCACGCTCACGAGCCTGTACCTACAGCCCATGCAGCAGCAGGTACGCAAAAACAAAGGGCGGATTTATCCCGGCAAAAAACAAAGCCTTCTGCTCCTGATCGATCTCAAAACGGCCGCCGAGCCTACCATGGCCGCGCTGGTCAAAACCCTGGAGCCCTACCAAGCCTGGCTGGCCCCGAAGGGTACCGTCAAAGTGGTGGTAAGCGGCAATACGCCCCGGCCCGAGGACTTCGACAAGTACCCCGCCTACCTCTACTTCGACGGCCGCCCTAACCAGACCTACACGCCCCAGCAACTGGAGCGCGTGGGGCTCATCAGCCAGTCGTTTCTGGCCTACGCCCGGCCCAGCCAGGAGGGTACTTTTAGGCCGGAAGAAAAAGAAAAGCTGCGGGAGGTCATCGCCAAGATCCACGCCCAAAACCGCCAGGTACGTTTCTGGGCCACGCCCGACACGCCCGCCGCCTGGCAGGCGCTCATGGAGCTGGGCGTAGACTACCTCAATACCGACCAAATAGAAGCCCTCGCCGGGTACCTGCGCTAGGTGATGCGCACCGCAAAAAGATCCTTGGACCGGAAGTAGACCCAGGTCACGACACCCATCGTCACTACCCCGCCCAGCACCACCGCCGGTACCGTGCCGAAGAGCCGCGCCGCCACGCCCGACTCAAACGCGCCGAGCTCGTTGGAGGAGCTCACAAACATGCCGTTCACCGCCGCCACGCGGCCCCGCATTTCGTCGGGCGGAAAGAGTTGCAGGATCGTCTGCCGGATGATGACGCTCACGCTGTCGCAGGCTCCGGTCATGAACAACGCCACGCACGACAGCCAGAAGCTGGTAGAGAACGCAAACACCAGGGTGAATACCCCGAAGCCTGCCACCGAAAGGAGCATGTTGCGCCAGGCGTGCCGCGTGGGCGGAAAGTACGCCATACCCAAGAGCGTGAGCATGGCCCCTACCGACGGCGCCGCCCGAAGCAGTCCCAGTCCTTCGGGCCCTACGTGCAGGATGTCTTCGGCAAAGACCGGCAGCAGCGCGATCACGCCCCCGAAAAGGACCGAAAATAGATCCAGCGAAACGGCGTAGAGCACAATGCGCGTCCGGAATACGAAGCGGAAACCTTCCTTGAGGCTTTCGAGCAGGGTGGTGTTGGTTTTGATGAAATCGGGGCGCGTTTTGATGAACGAAAGCAGCACCAGGCACACCACAAAAAAGCCGATCACTACCAGCAGCGCGTTCGCCAGGCCGATGTACGCGTACAGAAAACCCGCCACGCCCGGCCCCAGGATGGACCCCGCCTGCCCGAAGGTACTACTCCAGGTGGAGGAGTTGGAGTAGAGCTCGCGCGGCACCAGAAAGGGCTTCAGCGACGACGAAGCGGGCGAATAAAAGCCTTTGGAAAAGCCTATCAGGAAAAAGACGGAATAGATGAGCACCAGCCGCTCCCGCAGACTGAGGAGGTCAAAAAAAGCGGGCTGGAAGATCAGGTACAGAATCACCGAGCCCAGGATAATGACCGCCAAACTGAGGCGCATGATGGTGATCTTGTTGCGCTGGTCGGCGATGTGGCCGCCAAAGAGCGAGGTCATGATGAAAGGGACCACCTCGGCCAGCCCGATAAGCCCCAGCGAGAGCGGGTCGTGCGTGAGCAGGTACAGCTCGTAGCCCACGATCACCTCCTGGATGAGGATCATGGCGCGAAACAAAAAACTGTTGGCTAAGAAAAAGCGGAAGTCGGGGTAGCGGAGGGCGGCGTAAGCGTCGTGGGAATGGGTTGATTTCAATTCGTTGATGGGGACGTGTTTACTTGGCTAACATCAAGTGGGCAAAGTAGTGTTCCCGAAGGTACTTTGAAAATGGGAAAGCGCTTGTGTTTGGGCGCTCTTGTCGGGGTTGGCGCTCTGGTTGCCGGTGTTCTCACCGGCATTTTCGTTAAAGTACCTTTTACCCGTAGCTGTTTCTACCAGGGGATTCGTCTTTAGTTTTACCTTCTGTACTTGAGGTTACTGCAAAAGAAATCCCGATGGGACTGCTAGTAATCATACTGACTCTTTACAACCTCAAGGGCTTAAAGTGGGTCAAAGGTACAAGGCCATCGAAACTCCCTTTGGGAGCGTGTTTCGTGTAAATCAAGATACTGTTTGTATGAAAAAATTCCCTTTTATCGCCAGGATGTTGCTGCTGGCTGCCTCATTGATAGCTACCTCCTGTAGTGACGGGGGGCCTAAAACTTGCCAGGTACCATCCGTTGAAGGACAGAAAAACAACGTCATCGGCAAATGGAAGCTCATGACGATGGACCGTCTCATGGGACGTGATGGACCCGTAACTATTGATTTGTCCTGCGATAACGTCATTTTTCATTTTATGAATGACGGCACAGTTACTATCCATAGCGATACCGAAAAATATAGTGATTATGGCGATGAAAAGTTACCCTATGAATGGGAAAATCCCACTCTGCCCGCTACCTACGGCCAACTTACTATTAACCAACTTACCTGGCCCGCTGGAGTTGAAGAGCGGGAAATGATTCTAGACAATTCCCCCTTGGATTGGGGAAGGCGCATTTTGGTCCGGATTGAATAAACAAAAACTCAACGTTTCCCCCTTTGCCGGTGAGAGCATCGGCATTTTCCTCGCCAAGGATGTACTTTTAGAAACTAGCTATCTTTGCTAACTACCGCGATTAGCCCTAAAATTGCGGTGTACATTAGCCCGGAACAAAACTCCTTGACACCCCTACCCCGCATCAAGATTTGCTGCATCAGCAGCGTGCAGGAAGCCCAAACGGCCATCCGCTACGGAGCCGCCGCGCTGGGACTGGTGGGCCCCATGCCCAGTGGCCCCGGCACCCTCACCGACGACGCCATCGCGCGCATCGTGCCCACGGTACCTCCACCCATCGCTACTTTTCTGCTCAGCTGCGAAACCCTGCCCGAAAGCCTCATTGCCCACCAGCGGCGGGTACATACCAACACGCTCCAGTTGGTAGACGCCGTTTCGCCAGGTACCTACGCGCTGCTGCGGGAGGCGCTACCCACGGTCCGGCTCGTGCAGGTGATCCATATCCTCGATGAAGCCTCGGTGGAAGAAGCCCTGCGCCTGGCCCCGGAAGTGGACGCCCTCCTGCTGGACTCCGGTAACCCGACGCTGGCCATCAAGGAACTCGGCGGTACCGGGCGCACGCACAACTGGATGCTGAGCCGCCAGATCGTGGAGCAGGCTCCGGTGCCGGTATTTCTGGCCGGAGGCCTGAAGGCCGAAAACGTCCGGGCCGCCCTGGATGCCGTCCAGCCCTTCGGCCTGGATCTTTGCAGCGGCGTCCGTACCCAGGGCCAGCTCGACGAAGCCAAACTGGAGGCGTTTTTTCGGGCAGTCGGGTACTGAGGTACTTGTAATCAGCATCACCCCATGAAACTACCCGAACGCTTCGCCTGGGCGCTGGAGGTACTTGACCCGGCCCCTACGGATACGCTCCTGGAAATTGGCTGCGGGGCGGGCCTGCTGGCCGAGGCCCTGGCCCAGCGCCTCACTACCGGTACCCTCACGGCCCTCGACCGCTCGGCGGCCATGATCCGGCAGGCTCAGCAACGCAACGAACGCTTCGTCACCGCCGGTACCCTGCAACTGGTCACGGGCGAGCTTTCGTCCCTGATAGCCGCGCCAGGTACCTTTGACAAGGCCGTGGCGTTCAACGTCAGCGCGTTTTGGAAAAACCCAGCCCCTGAGCTTGGTCTGCTGCGCAAGTACCTCAAGCCCGCAGGTACCTTTTATTTGCTCCACCAACCTCCTACCGACACGACCCGCGCCACCGCCGAGCGGGCCGTTGCATCCCTGACGGAGCAGGGATTTCAGGTTGAGCAGGTACTTTTCCGGGAGCTGACGCCCGCCTCGGCCTTTTGCATTATTTCAAAACCTAAGAAGCGGTCTACATGTATATTGTAAAAAATTGTATAGGCTATTTTTGAGCGAAACAAGGCACATTTCACAGCGATAGCCGGAGGCTATCGTGAGAAATGTAACGAAGTTACAGCCAAAAAAAGCCCTACAAGATTTACTAGATACATGATAGACTGCTTCTAACCTTGATTGATTCTTGCCCAAATAGGTACTTTTGGGGCGCAAACTAAAAACGAACCGTTATGCAATTGCAACAAACGACCGCGCTCATCACCGGTGGCGCTTCGGGCCTGGGTGAGGCCACGGCCCGGCTCTTCGTGAAGCAGGGCGCGCGGGTAGCCATCCTGGACCTGGACGAAACCCGGGGCCGCGCCCTGGCGGCCGAACTACCCGAACAGGTACTTTTCTTCAAAACCAACGTCAGCGACGAAGCCGAGGTACAAGCGGCCCTCGATACTACCCTAGGTACCTTTGGGAGCCTGGGCGTCGTGGTCAACTGCGCTGGCATTGCCGAGGCCCGCAAGACCGTCGGGAAGGTGCAAGGTACCTTCGGGCCGCACGCGCTGGCGGCTTTTGAAAAAACCATCCGGGTCAACCTCATAGGTACCTTCAACGTGATCCGGCTGGCGGCTTTTGCCATGCTCCAAAACGACCCCAACGAAGAGGGCGAGCGGGGCGTGATTATCAACACGGCCTCCGTAGCCGCCTACGACGGACAGGTGGGGCAAGCGGCCTATTCCGCCAGCAAGGGCGGCATCGTGGGCATGACGTTGCCCATCGCCCGCGACCTGGCCCCGAGCGGCATCCGGGTCATGACCATCGCGCCGGGGCTGTTCGAAACACCCCTGCTGGCGGGTTTGCCCGAGGAGGCGCGGCTCTCGCTGGGCCAGCAGGTACCTTTCCCTTCCCGACTGGGCCGCCCGCACGAGTACGCGCTGCTAGCCAAGTCCATCGTGGAAAACCCCATGCTCAACGGCGAGGTGATCCGGCTCGACGGCGCCATCCGGATGGCGCCGCGCTAGTCACTAAAGTACCTTATACAAAAACACCGAGCGCGCTCAGCGACTGGTTCGTTAGGCCAGAGGTTGAGCGCGCTCAATTTTATGATCTCGCTAGATACCTGCTTACTTCTTAATGAGGTTTTCGGGCAGGGCAAATGCCACGTAGCTATCACCACCCGGTGCGCCGAGCTTGGTACCTCCGCAGGCCACGACTACGTACTGGCGGCCGTTGACCTGGTAGGTACTTGGGGTAGCAAAGGCCGCGGCGGGCAGCTGCTTTTCCCACAGGAGCTTGCCGGTTTTTTTGTCGTAAACCCTAAACTTACCGTCGCGCGTACCGGCGATAAAGAGCAGCCCGCTGGCCGTCACGACCGGTCCGCCGTAGCTTTCTGAGCCCGTTTGCGGCAGGCCCTTGGCGGCTAGCTCCGGCGTCTCGCCAAAGGGTACTTTCCAGAGGTACTCCCCGGTGTTGAGGTTGATGGCGTTGAGGGTACCCCAGGGCGGGCGCACGGCCGGATGCCCGTCTTTATCCAGGAATTTGCTGTAGCCCGAAATCTGGTACGTCACTTGCGAACCTTTTTGGGTACCCAGGCCGGGCTCCTTTGCTTCGCCGTCGCCGGGCGCAAAACCCGGCTCTTCTTTTTCTTCATCGAACAGGAAGGCGACCAAGGCTTTCCTTTCCTTTTCGGAGAACTTCCGGAAGGCGGGCATCATGCCTTTGCCGTTACGGATGACGTTGGTGACGTAGTCCCGGGAGCGACGCCCGCCGATGTCTACCAACGACGGGAAGCCGCTGTTGGGGTTGCCTTTGCGCTCGGCCCCGTGGCAGGGGGTGCAGTTGGTGGTGTACAGGCTATGCCCGGACGAAAGGCTAGCCAGCTGCTCGGGCGACGAAGACGGCCCCAGCGAGATACGCCAGGCCATTTCGCTGCTGTTCAGGTACAGGATGCCGTCGGGATCGGCCGCGGCCCCGCCCCACTCAGCCCCGCCGTCCAGGCCGGGGTAGATGATGGTACCTTGCTGGCTAAGCGGCGTAAAGGGCCCCTCGGAGCGGCTCTTCCGCACCAGCTCGATCAGTTCCTGGCGGTTTGCGGCGTAGGGGCTCACGTCGTCTTCGGTAAAGGTTTGGCGCGCGTAGGGAGCGGGCTTCACCGGCACGGGCTGCGTAGGCCAGCTCTCCTCACCCGGAATGTCCGACTGCGGCACCGGCTTTTCCTCAATCGGGAACAACGGCTCGCCCGTTTCGCGATTAAATACGAAGGTATAGCCCTGCTTGGTCACCTGCACCACGGCGTCCACGCGCTTGCCGTTGTGGGTGAGCGTCACCAGGTTGGGTGGAGCCGAGGGATCACGGTCCAGGATGTCGTGGTGTACCAGCTGGTAGTGCCAGATCCGCTCGCCCGTTTTGGCGTTCAGAGCCAGCAGCGTATTGGCAAAGAGGTTGGTCCCGATGCGGTCGGCTCCGTAAAAATCGTAGGCCGCCGAGCCCGTCGGGATGTACACGATGCCCCTTTTGCGGTCTACGGCCATACCGGCCCAGTTGTTGGCCCCGCCCACGGTGGCGTTCTTGTAGGTATCCTTTGGCCAGGTATCGTAGCCGTACTCACCCGGCTGCGGAATGGTATGAAATACCCAGGCCAGCTTACCCGTCTGGATATTGAATGCCTGAATGTGCCCTAAGGCAGCGTCGGTACCTTCCGACACCCGCAGTGGCATGATAATAAAATCGTCGTAGACCGTGCCGGGCGTATTCGAAATCACCATTTTATCTTCGGCGGTGGGGCCCAGGCCGGCTTTCAGGCTGGCCCGCCCGTTTTCTCCAAAGCTCGTGATGGCTTCTCCGTTGGCCGCGTTGACCGCATACAGCCACGGGCCGTTGGTGTACAGGATACGCTTATCATCACCCTTTTTCCAGTACACCAGGCCCCGGCTGGTACTGAACTGATCGGTACCTTCGGTCACTTTTCGCCAGATTTCCTGGCCGGTGGCGGCATCCACGGCAAAGGGCTGGGTGGTGGCCGTCATGCCGTAAAGTACCCCATCCACGATGATCGGGTTGCACTGGATCTGCCCGGTATCGCCGGTATGGTACTCCCAGGCCACCTCCAGCGAAGTGACGTTGGACGAGTCGATCTGGGTCAGGGAAGAATACTGGTTGCGGCCCGGTCCGCCCTGGTACTCCAGCCAGTCGGCTCCCGAAGCAAAATCGGCATCCGTCGAGCCCGTTTGGCACGCCCAGTTGGCGGCGCCCATCGCCCCGGCCAGGAGAATTACGCGTAAGATGGTCTTTTTTAAAGGCAACATATAGTACATAAGGTAGTTTTACCAGTATAAATCCGAGATGCAAAGTAAATGACTGGAACGAGAATTTATCCGCTAATTTTACGAATTATAGATAATCCTATTGCCGCTCCTCTTGTTTGATTTGTTCCTTATTCAGCCTCTTGCTTTATTTTTTTAGCAAAAAATAGTTCTTTCTATTTATATACCTCCCGCTGCCGCTCTACTTTCCCACGGACCTTACCCATCAAAAGGTACCTAGCCGCTTTTTGGCTTTGATCCGCCCCAGCCACTCGCTAAGACAGAGCTCCGTAATAAGTCGCTTTTCGTACGGATTGTCGGCCAGGGCTTCCAGTTTTTCGCGGTAGCCTTTCAGGGGTTTGAAGGCCAGCCAGCGCTTCAGGATCGTGAGCAGGAGCTGCTCCACGCCAAAGAGTTTTCGTTCGCTTTTGAGCTTGCGTTCCATGGAGCGCATGGCGTAAAGAAGGTAGTCGGTGTTGTCCATGAGGGCGTTGACCTGCAAATTGAGCAATAGAAAGATGGTACGCGAAGACTGATCGGTCAAAGTACTAGGTAGATTCAGCTCACTGTTGATCAGCCGCAGCGCCTTGGAGTACTCGTCCAGGCACAGCCATACGCGGGCAATGGTGTACTGCAGGTGCGAGCGCATCTGAAAAGGAATCTGGGGAATGTCGCGTTTGAGCGCCGGGCTGTGCTCCGTGAGCAAAGTACCCGCCTCCTCAAACTGCCGCTGATCCACGCAGCGCTTGAGTTGGTGCTCAAGTACCTTGCACCGCACCAGCGCATCCAGGCTTTCGGAGGAGAAAATGGCTTTCAGCCGGTTGAGAAAGAAATCCATGTCGTGGTACTGCTCCATCCAGCGGAGGTCGGACAGGATGCCGTCGAGGACGTAGACGTAGTAGAGCGGCGAGTCTCGCCAAAGCAGCTCGTGCCGCTGAAACAGGTCGTCCAGATCGTAAAATACCCCCAAGCTACTCTTCACGTTGCCGAGCATCTGGAAGTAGGTCGACTGAAAATGCAGGTGCAGCTGCTGCAACTTAAAGGACATCTCGCCCGGTCGGTTCAGGATCTGGTACTCTTCCAGCAGCAGATCGTTCAGCTCGGTTACTTCCTGCTGGCTGCGCACCACGCCCTGCTTCCAGTACCTCAGCAAAAGTACCTCGTAGAGGCTCGCGTACTGGCTAAACCGCTGCTCCTGCTCCAGCAGCTCTTTTATTTTGTTTTGCTTTTCGAGGAGTTGGTCTTCATTCACTTCAATGAATTGCAGGTGGGCCAGGTACTGTAGCTCCTGCCGGGCGGCCAGAATATAGAACATGTGCTTTTCGAGCCGGAGCGCCTGTACTTTTATTTTTTCCAGCTGCTCCAGGCTGGCCTTCACCAGCCCTTTGTGGTACAAAATGCGGCTGTCATGCAGCGAATTCATCAGCTTCACTTCCACTTCCTTGTCCGAATCGTACTGGCGCAGGCTCTTCATTAGTGCCCGGTAGAGGTGCTTGCGGGCGGGCTCTATGCTGGTACCCGGAAATAGTTTCTTGAGGCCCTCGGCAAAGTCCCGGTCCAGGGCAGGCTGTTTTTCCAGGAAGTCAAATAGCTGCAAGTAGCTCTTTTCGCCTTTCTGCATATCAGAGCATAACCGGAAGTACCTTTTCTCGGATTTGGTCAAGGATTGCACCAGCGCGAAAAGGGTGTCAATGGAGTACATAGGATTAGCTAATCGGAGAAAAAACAAAACTACCTAAATAAAGTACCTAGGGCCGTTTTTTCTACTAATGAGGTACCTGAAATAAATACACCGTACGTAGTAGGATTGATGAAACAAGCTAAATATGGCAGTATTGAAAAGTATATTTATTTTTTTAAATGATTGTACACTTCTAATTTTGACCTCGTTGTAGTACTCAGCACGTACCCGCTGGTTTTGTACTACCTGTAGTGTATTTAGTATTCAAATACTACCAGAGCCATGGCCGTACCTATTTGTGTTATCGGGAGTTCCAACACCGACATGGTCGTGAAAGCGGATCGCTTGCCTCTGCCGGGGGAGACGGTTTTGGGGTGGTCGTTTCTGATGAATCCGGGCGGAAAAGGGGCCAACCAGGCGGTGGCGGCAGCCCGGCTTCAGAGCCAGGTAACGTTTGTGACCAAGGTAGGTAACGATATTTTTGGGCGGCAGGCCATCCAGCAGTTTCAGCACGAAAATATCAATACCGATTTTATAACGACGGACAAAGAACTACCCTCCGGCGTAGCGTTGATCGGGGTAGATGCCGACGGCGAAAACACCATCATCGTGGCTCCCGGCTCCAACAGCAAGCTCGACATCCGCATCGTGGAGCAGGCGCTGGACCGCATCGAGGGCGAGGCCATCGTGCTGATGCAGCTCGAAATTCCGATCCATATCGTGGAGGCCGCCATTGAAAAAAGTTTCCATAAAGGCCTGCGGATTATGCTTAATCCGGCCCCGGCTCACGCCCTGGACCACCGGATCCTGAAGTACCTGGAGGTCATCACGCCCAATACGTTTGAGGCCGAAATGCTCACCGGCGTGCACGTCACCGATCCGGCTTCGGCCCGGGAGGCCGCCATCATCCTGCACGAGTTGGGGGTACCTACGGTGGTGATCACGCTGGGGGCTACCGGCGCGTACCTGCACACCGCTAGGGTATCGCGGCTCATTCCGGCCCCGGCCGTTACGGCCATCGACACCACGGCCTCCGGCGACTGCTTCAACGGGGCGCTGGCGGTGGCCCTGTCGGAAGGCCAGGACATCGAAGTAGCCATTGCTTTTGCGTGCAAAGCGGCCTCCATTTCGGTAACGCGCATGGGCGCGCAGTCGTCCATGCCCTACCGCAAAGAAGTGAACGAAATTCCCATTATACCCGTCGGCGAATAGCCCCCCTCCTTGAGAAGTATGGTTTAGCAATGAATCGTTAAGTGAACTAAAAAAACACCACAATCACCCATTTAACAAGGGCTAGCCGCTCTATTCCCAAGTACCTGACTCGCTTCGCGGGGCCGGGGCTGGAAGCCTTTTTGCGTAACAAACCGGCAGGACTAGCTCTTCGTAAAGAAAACAACCCACTGATAGCTCATACTGTATGCGTCTCTTTATAGTATCTATTCTTATTTTCCTGGCAAGCCTCCCCGGCCAAGCCGCTGACCTCGTTTTGTTCGCCCATGACGCCGAGGTGTGGCACCCCAGGCAGGCGCTGTTGGGGCAGCTGGAGGGCTTTCGGGCGCAGCAGGTCACGGTACACCACAATCAGCGCACGTTTTTTGCCGAAGTACCCAACGGCCAAACATTCACCTTTGACCTGGTACTTTCCGAGCGCGAGAACCTCATCTGGGCCGAAGCCCGCACGCCCGACGGCCAGCGGATCGTCTCCGATACCCTGCGCTACACGCTGGCCTATAAGCCGGTACCCATCGTGAAGCCCTACGCCCGCGTGCAATCCAACCACGTGAGCCTGCACGCCCGCCTGCTGGAAAATCCCCTCGGCCTACCGCTCTCCTACGCCTGGCAGGCCGACCCGGCCAATCCGGCCCGCGCCACCATCGAGCACGCGCAGGATTCGGTGGCTTCGGTGGCGATCCCGAGCCAGGCGGGCGACTACTACTTCAACCTGCTCGTGGTGGCGGGGCGGGATTCGGTCAGGTACCAAACGCTGGTGCGGCAAAACGGCGGTGTCCCCACCGCCTACGACATCGACACCGCCTACCCGTCCTGGATGCACGACGCCGTGGTGTACCAGATCACGCCGCGCGCTTTCACGCGCGAAGGTACCTTTGCGCACATTACCCAAAAACTACCCGAGCTCAAGCAGCTGGGCATCAATACCATCTGGCTACAGCCCATCACCAAGTCGTCTTACAAGGGCCAGGGCTACGACGTGGTGGACTACCTGGGCCTCAACCCGGACTTTGGTAGCGAGCAGCAGCTCCGGGAGCTCATCGCCCAGGCCAAGCAGCTACAGATGCGGGTACTTTTCGATTTGGTCCTGAATCATTCGTCCATCCAGCATCCCTACGCGCAGGACCTCATCAAGCACGGCGAGCGCTCGCACTACTACGCTTTTTACCAGCACACCAACGACAAAGTACCTTACTCTTCTTTTTACAATAAAGACGAGCACGGCTTCATCACCTACTTCTGGAAAGACCTCGTCAACTTCAACTACGCCAACGAGGAGGTGCAGCGCTGGATCCTGGAGGTGTGCAAGTACTGGGTACGGGAGTTTGACATCGACGGCTACCGCTTCGACGCCATCTGGGGTGTGCGGTCACGCGAGCCCGCTTTTTCCCGCCGCCTGCGCACGGAGCTCAAGAGCATCAAGCCCGAACTCCTGATGCTGGCCGAAGACAAAGGCTCCGTGCCCGAAGTATACAAACTGGGCTTCGACGCCGCCTACGACTGGACCGCCGACACCAACTGGGTATCGCAGTGGTCGTGGGAGTACGAGTACTCCGAGTCCGAAAGTAAGACGCTTTTCAGCCACCCGGACGAGTCCCAGCGGGGTACTTTGTTGAGCCAGGCTTTATTCCAAAACAGCGCCCCGCACCGCCTGCTGCGCTTCATGGAAAACAACGACCTGCCGCGCTTCATGGCTACCTACGACCTGCCCCGTACCCAGCTGGCTTCCGCGCTGCTCTTCTCGTTACCGGGTATTCCTATGCTCTACAACGGCCAGGAGGTAGGCTTCCGGGGACATCCGTACCGCACGCACGCCGTCTTTTCGCCCGATAGTACCATCCGGTCGCAGGATCAGGACGGGCTTTTTGACTACTACCAAAAGCTCATTCGCCTGCGCCAGCAGCACGCCGTACTGAGGGATACGACCCTGGAGCAACTACCTCTAAACAGCACGGGGAGCCCGCTGGTGGCCTTCCGGCGCTGGAGCGGTAAGGAGCAGCTGGTGGCGCTGATCAACCTGGGAAGTACCCCCGCTACGGCCTCGGTGGCCATCCGGGAGGCGTTGCCCGCACCGCTTCGTAGGAAGAAACTACGCTTTAAAGAGGCCCTGCACGAAGGTACCTATACCGTAAAAAAACGCCAGACACAGCTGGAGGTACCGCTGGAAGCCTACACCATGAAATGGCTACTACTGGAGGAGAAATGAACGTCGCATCGCAAAAGTAGATACAAGCGAGTATGAGCATACGTGGATTCTTAGGGGTACTTTTCGGGCTGGTCGGTTGGGGAGCGGAGGCGGCATCCGTCCGGCTCCACCAGCACAGTGCGGAGGTATGGGCGGCTCGGCAGGTACTTTCCGGGGAGCTCAGCGGCCTGTCGGCGGAGTCCGTGACGGTGCATCATAACCAAACCTCCTTTGTGGTCAATACCACCAATGGCCAGGCCTTTTCTTTTGAAATACAGCTCAAGTACCCCCACAATACCATCTGGGTAGAGGTAGGCCAAGGTACCTCCGCGTGGGTTTCGGATACCCTGACCTACACGTTGGGCTATCGACCGGCTCCGCTCGTACAGCCGCTAGCCACCCTCGAAGGCGACCGCGCTACGTTGCAGGCCAATGTACTTGACAACCCCACGCAGGTACCTTTAAAGTACCTCTGGGTACCTGACGAGCAGAATCCCGCCGAATCGGTCGTTTTGAACCCGGCGCAGCCGCAGGCCTCCGTCACGATCCCCACCGCGCCGGGTGCCTACGAGTATCGTTTGCTCGTCATCGCCGAAAACGATTCCAGCTGGTTTCGGGCGCGGGTGGTGCGGGAAGCGGATCGCCTGCGGGCCATCGACCCCGATACCGACGCGCCGTCCTGGATGAACGAGGCCGTCATGTACCAGATTACGCCCTACAACTTCGTGGCGAACGGTACTTTCCGGGACATTACGGCCAAACTACCCGAGCTCCAGCAGCTGGGTATTAACACCATTTGGCTACAGCCCGTCACCATATCATCGTACAAGGGGCAAGGCTACGACGTGGTGGACTACTTCGGCATCAACCCGGACCTGGGTACCGAACAAGACCTGGCCGAGCTCATTCGGCAGGCCAAAGCTTTGGAGCTACGGGTACTTTTCGACCTGGTGCTCAACCACACCTCGATCCAGCACCCCTACGCCCAGGACGCCATCGCGCACGGCCAACGCTCCCACTACTATACCTACTACCAGCGCCAAAACGACGGCAAGCCCTACGCCAATTTTTACAATACCGACGCCCACGGCTTCTTTTTCTATTTCTGGAACGACCTCGTCAACCTCAACTACGACCACGAGGAGGTGCAGCGCTGGATGCTGGAAGTATGCAAGCATTGGGTCAAGAAGTACGATATTGACGGCTACCGCTTCGACGCCATCTGGGGCGTCAACGCCCGCCAAAGTACCTTTGCACGCCGGATGCGCACGGAGCTCAAAAGCATCAAGCCCGAGCTGCTGCTGCTGGCCGAAGACAAGGGCGCCGACCCGCAGGTGTACGCGCTGGGTTTCGACGCCGCCTACGACTGGACCAACAGCCGCAGCTGGGTGTCGCAGTGGGCCTGGGAGTACGAGTATTCCGAATCCGAAAGTCGGACCGTCTTCAACCACCCGGATCTGACCCAGCGGGGTACTTTGCTGCGCCAGGCTTTATTCCAAAACAACGCCCCGCACCGCTTGCTGCGCTTTCTGGAAAACAACGACCTGCCGCGCTTCGTCCACAGCCACCAGGTACCCCGCACCAGGCTGGCCGCCGCCCTGCTGTTTTCGGTACCGGGTATTCCGCTGCTCTACAACGGGCAGGAGGTAGGTTTCCGGACCCATCCGTACCAAACCAACGCCGTTTTTCAGCGGAATCAGCCCATCGAAGCCCACGATCCGGACGGGCTGTATCGGTACTACCAGCGGCTCATCCAGCTCCGCCAGCAGTACCCCGCCCTGCGCGACACCACCCTGGCCGAAGTACCCACCACGGGCGTAGGTACCTTGCTGGCCTTTCATCGCTGGCGGGACGAGGAGAACGTGGTAGTAGTGCTGAATCTCACCAGCAACCCCACCGAAACGACCCTCGACCTCGCTTCGGTACTGCCCGAAAGTACCTCCGGAGAGCCGTACTGGCTCGACGATGTGCTCAACGACGCCCAGTTTGCCGTTTCCGGCCGCAATACCCAGGTACCTATGCCCGCGTACGGAGCGCGCTGGCTGGTCCTGCGGGCGGGCGGCCCCGTCACGGGCGCCAATCAGAGCCTGACCTTTACGGTGTACCCCAATCCCTCGGCTGGTCGCGTATCCATACGTACTTCGTCCCTGGCCTTTGATCAGGTCCGGATTGTCGATGGAGCCGGGCGGACCGTCTTTCGCGAACAATTGAAAGTACCTACTACCCACACAACCCTACAACCGAATCTTCCTCCCAGCTTGTACGTGCTTCAGGTGAGCAACGGGGAAAAGGTACTTTCCAAGAAATGGGTACTTCAAAACTAAATCCAACGCCGCTGTCAAGTCCACCTTTTTTAAAAAACACACGAAGACTAAACCTTAACATTCACCAAGCCTATGCAACAAGCACAACACTCACTAAGAACCCCGAATCAACTCCTTTTATGGAAAAAAGTCCATAAAAAGCTTACCGCTTCTACGTAGCCATCTGCCCCAACACGAACCCACGGAAGATGGCCTTAGCCGGCAAACGTACTTGTGACGCCCCCGGCCAGCCCACTAAAAATGACACAGTACTACTTTTTACATTCATCTTTTTAATTGCACCAGCATGAAAAAGTTTAACCTTAAAAACCTAACGCTTAGCCGGTTTTTAGTACCGCTACTGCTCTTACTGGCCGGGCATGTTGCCCAGGCTCAAGGTACCTCCGTGCGGGGTACCATCACCGACGACAAAGGGGATGCCCTGCCGGGCGTGACGGTGGTGCTGCGGGGTACGGCGCAAGGCTCCATCAGCGACGCCGAGGGGCGCTACACCCTGGAGGTACCCTCGACCCAGGAAACACTCATTTTCTCCTACGTGGGCTACGCCAGGCAGGAGATCGCCATCAACAACCGCTCGGTCATTGACGTGCAAATGCTCACCGACGACAAAACCCTGAACGAGGTAGTGGTGATTGGGTACGGAACCCAAAAACGGGAAACCGTCACGGGCTCCATTGCCACCGTGAAGTCCGAGGATTTTATTCAGGGGATCATTGCCGACCCCATGACCTTGATCACCGGTAAAGTAGCCGGGCTGGCCGTGACGCGCCCGAACGGCTCCGACCCCAACGCCACCACGGATTTCTCGCTGCGGGGGGCCGTTTCGCGCGAGGGAAGCGCACAGCCGCTCATCGTGATCGACGGGGTACCTGGCGGCGACCTGCGCACCATCGCCCCCCAGGATATTGAGTCAATAGATGTACTCAAGGACGGATCGGCGGCGGCTATCTACGGCTCCCGGGCTACAGGCGGGGTAGTACTGGTCACGACCAAAAGAGGCCGTCAGGGCCCGGCTCGGGTAGCTTACACGGGCTACGTTTCCACCGACCAGATCACCCGGCGGTACGACGTCCTCAACGCCGAGCAGTACCGCGCCGTGGCGCGCTCCATCAACCGCGAAGCCAACGACATGGGCTCCGAAACCGACTGGTTCAACCAGCTGACCCGCACCCCGGTCAGCCACGGCCACAACCTGGCCGTGAGCGGTGGTTCCGGCAAAACCGACTACTACGCCGCGGTGAATCTTCAAAACTACCAGGGCATGGACCTGGTCGGGGCGCGGCGGTTTGTGAACGGAACGTTCCGGCTCAACACCAAGGCGCTGTCGGATAAGCTGGATTTTTCCATCATGCTCACCAACTCCTTCGACAACAAAACCTTTGCCGACTACTATGGCTTTGGCCAGGCCCTGAACATGAATCCGACTTTCCCGGTGACGAATCCGGACGGGACGTACTTTGAAGCGCCGCAAATAGCGCAGGGCAGCCAGTGGAACCCGGTCGCCAACACCCGCTACAACACCAACAATAGCAAAGAAAAGCGGATGCTGGGTACGGCCAACCTCTCCTACGCCTTCACCGGAGATCTGTCGGCGCGGGTGTCGTATTCGTACGCCTTCCAGGATTTCCTGTCGGGCTCCTACACCGACAACCGGCTGCTGTACATGCAGCAAAGCGGGATCAACGGCCAGGCCTCCCGCAGCCAGAACAGCACCACCAACAACGTACTGGAAGGAATGCTCGACTACCAGAAACAGCTGGGCTCCCACAACCTCAACTTACTGGTAGGCTACTCGTACCAGAATATCTTCAACGAAGGTTTTGGCGCGGGTAATAACAATTTTAACACCAACGCCTTCCTGTACTACAACCTGGGTGCCGGAGCCGCCCTGAACAACCTGACGCCCGGCTTCCGCCGCGATGGCGTGTATGTCAACAGCTTCGGGAATGAGAGAACCCTACTGGCGTACTTCGGGCGGTTGATCTACGACTACAAGGAAAAGTACCTGCTGAATGTGAGCTTCCGCCGCGAGGGGGCTTCGGTACTGGGAGCCGATAATAAATGGGGGAACTTCGTGGGAGTTTCCGGCGGCTGGATTCTCAGCAACGAAGCGTTCATCAACGACGTTGGGTTTATCAACAACCTAAAACTCCGGGCCGGGTACGGCATCACCGGCAACCAAAACAGCCTCAGCCCGTACCAGTCGCTGGCTACGGTGGGGCCTTTCCCCTGGAAGCAGATGTACTCTTTTTACGGATCTCCGGGCGATCCCAACTGGATTTTGGGCTACGGACCTACCATCAACCCCAATCCGAGCCTGACCTGGGAAACCAAAAACGAATTGAACCTGGGGCTCGACTTTTCGCTCTTCAAGAGCCGGATCAGTGGCTCGCTGGACTACTACGACCGCCGCATCAACAACCTGATCGGGAACTACACGGCGCAGCTGCCGCCCAATATTTACGACTACATTTTTGCCAACGCGGGCCAAATGCGCAACTCCGGTCTGGAGCTACTTTTAGAAGCCCGGATTGTGAGCCAGGACAAGTTTCGGTGGAATGCCACCTTCGTGGGGGCTCAGAACGTGAACAAAATTGTGACCGTATCGAGCGAGCAGTTTTTTGGCGCCGCACAACCCATCACCGACATCGGCCTGGGCTGGGGGCAAGAGGTACAGCGGCTCGCCGAAGGACAACCCGTTGGGGTATTTTACGGTAAGAAATTTGCCGGAGTGACCGACAACGGCAACTGGCTTTTCTACAATAGCGAAGGACAGGCCGTTACTTCCGACCAAATCGGCGACGACGACTACCAGTACCTGGGCAACAGCATTCCGCGCTTCAACCTGGGCCTCACCAATACCATCGCCATCGGCCGGTTCGATGCCTCCATCCTGGTACGCAGCGCGCTCGGATTTAATGTCCTGAACTCCAAGAATATTTTCCACGACAACGTCAATAGCTTCGGAGCTACCAACTTGCTGGTATCGGCTTTCGACTGGGTACAGGACCCCAACTACCCCAACACCGGCCGACCCGAGCCCAAGCACCGGGGCGAGCCCACCTTCTCGGACTACTACCTGGAAAAAGGCGATTACATGAAGCTGGACAACGTCACGGTGGGCTATACCCTCCCCTTCAAAAACCTGCGGGTGTACGCCACCGCCCTCAACCTGGCCATCCTGACCAACTACTCCGGCATGGACCCCGAGCTGGGGATCAACCCCTTCCCCGGCGCCGGGGTGGAGTTCCGAAACTACTACCCCCGTACCCGCACCTTCACCGTTGGGGTTTCTGCTAACTTTTAATTCCATTGATCATGAAAAAGAACATGCATACCTTCTATAGAAAAATGGCTTTGGCGCTGCTGCTGGTCAGTACGCTGGGGATCAACGCCTGCCAGGAGCTGGACGAAAACGTGTACAGCGAAATCACGACGGCTAACTTTTACGAAACCAAAGACCAGGTCATGGCGGCCTACCTGCTGCCCTACGGGTACATGCAGGAGGTCGTGTACGACATCCACTGGTCGCTGGCAACCTTCCCCACCGACGAAGCCGTAGCGACCGTCAAGAACGGTCAGGGCTACGAGAACGGCCGCTGGATTCAGTTTCATCAGCACACCTGGACCACCAGCCTGGACTTCATTCTGTGGGAGTGGTTCAACGTCATGCGCGGCATTGGGTTCTGCAACCAGTTCATCGCCGAGATCGAAAGCCGGGACCTCAGCGCCATGGATCTACCCCTGAGCAAAGAGCAGATGCTGGCCGAAATGAAGCTCCTCCGGGCGCAGTTTTACTACTTCGCCATCGACATGTTCGGCAATGTACCCATCGTCACTACGGTGGGCGAAGCCAACCCCACCACCCGTCCCCGCGCCGAAGTCTTTGCCTTTATTGAAAGTGAAATCCTGGCGAACATCAACCTGCTGGGCGAAAAAGGCGATCACGGCTGGTACGGCCACTTTACCAAAACGGCCGCGCACGCCCTGCTGGCCCGGCTGTACATCAACGCCGAGGTATTTGCAGGTACCCCGCGCTGGGACGACGCCATCGCTTCCTGCGACTACATCATCAACTCCGGCCACTACACGCTTGATGCTACCTGGGACGCGCCCTTTAAGGTACGTAACGAAAATAGCCAGGAGAATATCCTGGTGGTACCCTACGACTACAACTACGCCACGGGCTTCAACATGGGTATGCAAAACCTGCCGGGTGCCATGCGCGACGCCTACGGGATTCCGGGCTGGCCCTGGGGCAAGACCGTGACGCAGGAGTCGTTCTTCCGGCTATTTAAAGAAAACGATTTACGGATCAACCAGTGGCTGGTGGGCCCGCAGAGCTACCTCGACGCCAGCGGTAATCAGCAGCCCGTCTGGGGCTGGTGGGACCAGGACGGCGAACAGCTCGTGATCCGGCCCCAGATAGCCCTGCTCAACAACCCCAACGGCGGGTACGGCGACGGCGTACGCAACATCAAGTACGAGATCGAACGCGGTATGCAGGACAACATGAGCAACGACTTCGTGATGTACCGGTTGTCGGAGATCCTATTCCTGAAGGCCGAAGCGCTCATGCGTAAAAACGGCGGCACGGCTACCCAGGAGGCGGTTACGCTGATCAATCAGGTGCGGAGAAGAGCCTTTGCGCCGGGCGACCCCGATGCCACCTACACCACCGCTACCCTCACGCTGAACGAACTGCTCAACGAGCGCGGGCGGGAGTTTGCCTACGAAATGAAGCGCCGTGAAGACCTCATCCGTTTTGGTAAATTTGGCGAACCTTGGTGGGAAAAACCGGCTTCGGCCAAAACCCGGGAGCTGTACCCCATCCCGATGCAGATCCGGGTGGCCAACCCTCTTTTGGAACAAAATCCCGGGTACTAAGTATCGTTTTTTTCAAGTACCAGGCAGATCCGACAGGTACCTGCCTGGTACTTTTATCTAGATATGAAACCGCACGGGCTACCCAACCAAATGACCGCTTCACGAAGAGAATTTATAAAAACGGCCGGCCACCTGGCCGGCGTGGCCTGGGCGGGTAGTTGGCTGCCCGCTCCGCTGCTCAGTAGCTGCTCGCCAAGTACCCCCGGCGCGGTTCCGCTGAGTGGGCATATTTGGATATACGCCAGCCAGTACCCGCCCGACTGGGACTGTACGCCCATGCTGGAAGAGGTATTCAGCGATTTCCGGTACGCGGGCCTGCAGGGCCTCGAGCTGATGGAAATCCACCTGCGCCACGCCGACGTAGTACCTCGGGTAGGTGCGCTCATCGAGCAGTACAAAGTACCCGTCACGGGGGTATCGTACTACGGCGACATGTGGAACCGCACCCAGCATTCGGCCATCCTTGACGACGTAGCGCTGGTTGTGGAGCGGCTTCACCAATTGGGTGGAAGTACCTTTGGCATTACCGTAGGGGACGCGGGCCGGATCAAAACCGAGGCCGAGCTGGACGCCCAGGCCGAGCTGCTGCACCAGGTGCTGCGTATCTGCACCCAACACCAGGTAGAGCCCAACCTCCACAACCATACGTTTGAGGTGGCAAACAATTTACACGACCTCAAAGGTACCCTGGACCGTGTACCCGAACTCAAGCTGGGTCCTGACCTGAACTGGCTGATCCGGGGCGGCGTGGACCCCGTGGAATTTATCCGTACCTACGGGGAGCGTATGGTGTACCTGCACCTCCGCGACCAGGACGCAAACGGAAAATGGACGAATGTGGTGGGCCAGGGCGTTACGGATTTTGAAGGCATTGCGCAGGCTTTGCAAGAAGTCAACTTTAAAGGCCGCGCCGCCATTGAGCTGGCTTTCGAAACCCCGCCCTCGGGCTCCGTGCGCGAGGAGTGGAAACAAAGCCGAGATTACGTTAAAGAAGTATTTGGATGGTAAACCCCATGAAGAAAGAGATGAGTGATACCCTGTCGACAGTTCATATCAATAGCAACGCAAAAGAAAAAAATACCTTCGACGCCATTGTGGTTGGCTCGGGCATTTCGGGCGGCTGGGCGGCCAAGGAGCTTTGCGAGAAGGGGCTCAAAACGCTGGTGCTGGAACGGGGCCGCCCCGTCGAGCACGTCACCGACTACCCCACCGCCCTGCAAGACTCCTGGCAACTACCCCACCGCGGGCAGGTACCTTTGGAGGTCAAGGAGAATAATCCGGTAGCCAGCAGTTGCTACGCTTTTAATGAGGCTACGGAGCATTTTTTTGTCAAAGACCAGGAGCACCCCTACACGCAGGTCAAGCCCTTTCACTGGATCCGGGGCTACCAGGTGGGGGGCAAGTCGCTGATCTGGGGGCGCTGGACCCAGCGCTGGAGCGACCTCGACTTTGAAGCCAACGCCAAAGAGGGCATCGCCGTCGACTGGCCCATCCGCTACCGGGACATTGCCCCCTGGTACTCCTACGTCGAGAAATTTGCGGGCATCAGCGGCAACCGCGACGGCATCCCGCACCTACCCGACGGGGAATTTCAGCCACCGATGGCGCTGAATTGTCTCGAAAAGCATTTCCAGAAAAGTATTGCCCAAAACTACCCCGACCGGCAGCTGATTACCTCCCGGACTGCCAACATGACCCGCGAGCTACCCGGCCGCAGCCCCTGTCAGTACCGCGACCGCTGCGCCCGGGGCTGTCCTTTTGGGGCTTATTTTAGCAGCAACTCGGCTACCCTCCCGGCCGCTCAAGCCACCGGTAACCTCACGCTGCGCCCGCATTCGGTGGTACATTCCATTATTTACGACGAGCCAAAGCAGAAGGCCGTTGGGGTGCGCGTCATCGACGCCCAAACCAAGCAGGAAACCGAGTACTACGCCTCCGTACTTTTCCTGAACGCCGGTACCATCAATACCACGGCGCTGCTGCTGAACTCCACCTCATCGCGCTTTCCCAACGGCTTCGGCAACGACAGCGGCGTGCTGGGCCACTACCTCATGGACCACAACTACCGCGCGAGCTTTGGCGGCAAGCACGAAGGCTTTCAGGATCAGTACTACTACGGCCGCAAGCCCACGGGCGTGTACATCCCGCGCTTCCGCAACGTCGGGAAAGATGTGCAGTCTACTTTTCAGCGCGGGTACGCCTACGCCGCCGGTGGCTCACGCCAGGTAGGCCGGGAAACGACCGAAACGATGGGCGCCGCTTTCAAAGAAGCCTTAACCCAGCCCGGCGACTGGAGCCTCTGGATGACCGGCATGGGCGAATGCCTGCCCTACGCGGACAACAAAGTGACGCTATCGAATACGAAAAAAGACGCCTGGGGCCTGCCGCAGATCGAGATTGATTTTGAGTTTAAGGAAAACGAGCTCACGATGCTTAAGGAGATCATCCGCGACGGGGCCGATATGCTGGAAAAAGCCGGCTTCAAAGATATTTACGCCTACGACACCAACCAGCCACCCGGCCTGGGGATTCACGAAATGGGTACCGCCCGCATGGGCCGTGACCCGAAGACCTCGATCCTGAACGCCCATAACCAGGTGTGGGGAGCGACGAATGTCTTCGTGACGGACGGCTCCTGCATGACCTCCAACGCCTGCCAAAATCCCTCGCTCACCTACATGGCGCTCACCGCCCGCGCCGCCGACTACGCCGTGCGGGAGTTGAAAAAGAAGAATTTGTAATACTTTCCCATCACCAAAGGCCCTGCCTGTCGCTCGTAAGTACCCCTACCTACCCTGATCGCAGGTTTTTGCAGGTACCCCTGGACCGGACCAACGAATCCGGCCCAGGGGCTTTGTGGCGTGCCAAGTACCCTTTTGGGGAAAAGTACGCCGAGCCTCGGAGGTCATTCATCCTGTTTGTCTTTAGATCCTTGCCCGCAATGATCACAATAATTTAAACTGAGCGAGAAGATTTCTTCCCGTACTTTGTTGCTTTCCCCGGCTCGCTTTCATCAGCCTTTTCCCGGAGGCTGCCGTAGGCCCATGCCGCCATGATACCTGAAAATCAACCTTGTCTGAGCGGTATATTCCTTTTTTCCTGTCAATAAGATTTTTCAAAATTTAGTCAACAGTATCATTATTTTGCGATATATTTATACTTTTGTCGACAATGGCTATATATTCCGAATTTAGTGATGCCGAATTGATGCTCCTGCTTTCCGGGAGTGATGGGCTGGCTTTTGCCGAAATTTATCAGCGCTACACGGGAGCTTTGTTTATACACGCATACCGCATCTTGGGGGATGAAGAAGAGGCCAAAGATGTAATCCAGGAGCTTTTTGCGGTACTTTGGATTAAACGAAATACCATTGTCCTCAGAACGTCCCTGTCGTCCTACTTGTACAGCTCCGTGAAGAACCGCATCCTAGATCTCATAGCCCACAAAAAAGTAGAAGATCGGTACGTCCGCTCGCTGGGCCGTTTTATCGACGAAGGGGAATACGTGACCGACCAGCAGGTACGGGAAAAAGAACTCAGCGAACTGATCGAACGGGAGGTGGCCTTGCTTCCGCCCCGTATGCGGGAGGTATTTGAGCTCAGCCGCCGGGACAACCTCAGCTACAAGGAGATTGCCGAGGAGCTCAATATTTCGGACAAAACCGTTAAAAAACAAGTCAACAGTGCGCTTTCTATTCTACGTCAGAAGCTAGACATCGCCTTCCTCTGCGCCTTCTTCCTCCGCTTTCTATAATTTTTTTCATTTTTTTTACGATCAAGCTACTACCTGCGCCTGACTTTGCCGTCTTACCGATACAAAGCAGAAAAAGTTGCTCCTCATGAAGGAATCTCAGGCCCGCGAATTGCTCAAAAAATACCGTGAAGGTACCCTTACCGAGGCCGAAAAGGCCCTTCTGGAAAGCTGGTACCTTTCCATGGCCAAAACCCAGCGGGCTGACCTTCCGGACGCAAACCTGGAAAAGTACCTCGACACGATTTGGGAAGCCTTGCCCGTACCCAAGCAACCCGAAGAAAAGAGCGTGATCAAGCTCTGGCCCAAATGGCTGGCGGCCGCCTCGGTGCTCCTGGCGGTGCTGGCGGCTACGTACTGGCTCTACGAGCAAGCGCTCACCAACCACCTACCCGACGAACAGATCGCCACCCACATAGACGCTCCCCCCGGCGACAATCGGGCCATTCTTACCCTGGCCAACGGCGAGCAGATTGAGCTGGAAAGTGCGGAAAACGGCGAGCTAGCCCGGGAAAAGAACGCCGCCATTCTTAAAACCAAGGAGGGCGAAATTATTTACCAGCAATACGGGCAGCCCGGTACTTCTACGCCCGCCCCGCACGCGGCGGTTGTTTACAACACCATCTCGACCCCCAAGGCGGGTCAGTACAAAGTAAAACTACCCGACGGTACCTTGGTGTGGCTCAATGCGGCCTCCTCGATCCGCTTCCCGACGGTGTTTTCGGAGCAGGAGCGCGTGGTGGAAATTAAAGGAGAAGTGTACTTTGAAGTAGCCAAAGTAACCCAAGGCAAACGTCGGGTACCCTTCAAGGTCCTCACCGGAACCCAAACCGTTGAAGTACTGGGTACGCAGTTCAACGTGAACAGCTACGCCGACGAGGGAAGCATCAGGACGACCCTCTTGGAGGGAAGTATCAAAGTAGAGGTAGCAGGCGACCGCCCCGAGGGCTGGCTGCTCAAGCCCGGCCAGCAGGCTTTGCTCGCCTACGGAACCTCAAAGCCTTCCGTCCATGTACGCCAGGTGGACACCCGCTCTGTCATGGCCTGGAAAGAGGGGTACTTTCGGTTTGATAACGTAGACCTACCCGAGCTCATGCGGCAGCTATCGCGCTGGTACGACGTGGAGGTAGATTACGCCGGTCCGATCAAAGAGTACGAATTTGTGGGGCAAATTGGACGAGATACGCCCCTGTCGAAGGTACTTCAGATTCTGGAGCTGGGAGGCGTGCATTTTAAGCTTGAAGGAAAAAAAATAATTATCATCGAGTAATACTACCAATGCCTATGACACAACAAAAATCAGAAACCTAGGCAACCTGTAACAAAAAACCGTTTCAGATGCGACCTGAAACGGTTGACAGTTCGGGTTCTACCTCTACTCGCCGGATAGCGAGCCGGGGTTGCTATGCTCTTCGTGGTCCAAAAAACAATTCAGAAACCCAAAACCAACCCAATATATGCATTCTTTTTTACAAAAGAAAAAAACGTATATATATAAGCGTTACTTTTTCAAACTAATGGTAGTGATGAAGCTCTCGTCCTTTATCCTGGCGATCACCTGCCTACACGTGTCGGCAGCCAGCTTTTCGCAAAAGGTGGCTTTATCGGTGAAAGACGCCCCGCTCACGACGGTATTCCACCGCATCGAACAGCAAAGTAGTTATACTTTTTTTTACGACAATAAGCTGGTCCGAAAGGCCAAGCGCGTGACCCTGGACTTTACGGGGGGGTCGGTGAAGGAGCTCATGGACGAGCTCATGAAAGAGCAGCCGCTGACCTACCAGATCGTTGACCAGACCATCGTCATCAAAAAGAAAGAGGAAAGGCAGCAGAGCCTGCACAATAAGGCGGGCACGGAACCACGGGCAACCCCCGTACTGGAAGCCGAAAGCAAGGACGTTACGATTCGGGGGAAGGTGACCGACGACAAAGGGGAAGAGCTACCGGGCGTGAGTATTTTAATCAAAGGTACCCAACGGGGTACCATCACCGACGCCCAGGGGAACTACACGCTTGAGGTACCTGACCAGGCCGCCGTGCTGGTATTTTCCTTCGTGGGCTACGTGCCGCAGGAGGTAGTAGTCGGCAGCCGAACCTCCATCGCGATTACGCTGCGGTCTGACGAAAAAATACTGGATGAGGTCGTCGTGGTGGGTTTTGGAACGCAGAAAAAACAGAGTGTCGTGGGGGCTATTGTCCAAACGACCAACGAAGAGCTGAGACGAACGGGTAACGTAACCGACCTCAAGCAGGCCCTCACCGGGCAGCTCCCCGGCTTGACGACCATCACGTCCAGCGGCGAGCCGGGGGGTACTTTGTCCTCTGGCAATGCGACCGACATCTACATTCGGGGCCGCAATACCTGGAACGGCGGTCAGCCCTTGATTCTGATCGATGGCGTGGAGCGGGAAATGAGCAACGTGGACGTCAGCGAAGTAGAAAGTATATCCGTGCTGAAGGATGCCTCGGCGACGGCGGTTTTTGGGGTACGCGGGGCTAATGGGGTCATCCTGATCACCACCAAACGGGGGTCCGAATCCAAGCCACAGCTTTCGGTAAACTATAGCGCCACGGCCTTGTCGGTATCGCGGTTGCCGGAAAAGCTGGATTCGTACGAAGCCATCATGACCCGCAACGAGATGATCGAGCGGGAAGGTCTGCTCAGCCCGGTGTCCTGGGCCGACTACGTCCCCTACGATGTAGCCCTGCGTTACCAGCGCCCGCAGTCGCCCACCAATGCCATGCTGTACCCCAATGTCGATTGGGCCAAGGCCATGTTTCGGGAGGTGTCGTGGTCGCAGCGAGCCAATCTAAACATAACGGGAGGAAGCAACTTCGTGAAGTACTTCGGGTCACTGGCTTACCTCAACGAGTCAGATATGTTCAAAAAATACGATAACCATAAAGGCTACGACCCCAGCTATGGTTTCAACCGCTTCAATTTTCGGAGCAACCTCGATTTCAAGCTCACCAAAACGACCAACATGCGGGTCAATCTGGCCGGGCTGTTCAGCCAAAAAAACACCAACTACTCGTTTAATAACGGAAGCTCCGGCACCAACCCCCTCGCCTGGGCGGCCGCCTACCGCTTCCCTCCCGACGTGATTCTGCCCCAGTACGAGGACGGCAGCTGGGGACAGAGCTATGCCCTCCCTCCGGAAGCCCTGCAAAATCCCGTGGCCTTGATTTACAATACCGGCGTATGGCAACAGCGCAACGTAGAGCTCCGGGCGGATTTCCTACTGGAGCAAAAGCTTGATTTTCTGATCAAAGGGCTGAGC
This sequence comes from Rhabdobacter roseus, assembly GCF_014202275.1. Classification (GTDB taxonomy): domain Bacteria; phylum Bacteroidota; class Bacteroidia; order Cytophagales; family Spirosomataceae; genus Rhabdobacter; species Rhabdobacter roseus. Next base: position 32,737 of record NZ_JACHGF010000017.1, read on the forward strand.
TATACGGGTACCTTATTCTACGACAACGGCATACAAACGGTAGGCGGCATCGGCGACCAGAACCACGCCCGTCCCGAAGGGAACCTGCTCGGGAAAATCGTGTTTCCCGACCTCTACAGGGGCGGCGACCAAGACCCGAGCGAATACACCCAGGCTACCCCGGTGGTAGCCGCCAATGCGTTCGACTGGGTCGTGACGCCCTGGAACATCAACGCAGAAACCACTTCGGCTTCGGCCATCACCCGCAGGCTGACGCATCAACACCAACTCAACTACGTGGGTGACTTCAACCGGCATCATGTGGGCGGGATGGGGCTCTTCAAAAGAGAGCAGTATGCCCAGGGCAGCATGTTCCCGACGTACCGGGAAGAATGGGTTTTCCGCACCACCTACGATTTTGACACCAGGTACCTGTTCGAATTCAACGGAGCCTATAATGGTTCGGAGAAATTTGGACCGGGCTATCGTTTTGACTTCTTCCCCTCCCTGGCCTTGGGCTGGTATGCCTCCAACGAAAAATTCTTTAACCTGGATTGGATGAACCGCCTGAAATTCCGGTACAGTGTCGGGATGGTGGGCGATGACACCGGGGGCGCGCGCTGGGCGTATCAATCGCAGTACCGCTACGGAGGCGAGGGAATTAATTCGGCCCTTTTGAATGCCAACCCCAACGAGCGCAGTCCCTACTTCTTCTACAAGGAGCAGATTGTCGGAAACCCGAATATTCGCTGGGAAAAAGCGCGTAAAACCAACTATGGTGCGGAAATAGGTCTCTTCAAAGACCTGGTGTCCATCAACTTTGACTATTTCACCGACAACCGCACCGACATTATCATCAGTGGTACTTCCAGGGCCATCCCTCCGTACTTTGGCGCTACGCCTCCGGCCGCCAACCTCGGCCAGGTGAAATCCAAAGGGTTCGAGCTGGAGCTACGGCTCAACAAAGCGTTTCCATCCGGGGTGCACCTGTGGGGAGCCTTTGCCGTTACCCATACCGAAAACAAGATCATCAACCGGGACGACCCTTTTTTCCAGGTAGGTTACCTCAAGCAGGCCGGTTATCAGATCGGGCAAGTCAGGACGCAGGTACGTAGCGGTTTCTATAACAACTGGGATGAGGTATTTGCCAGTACGCCTCAGCAAACCAATGACCTCCACAAGCTACCGGGCTACTACAACATCCTTGATTTTAACGGCGATGGCGTCATTACACCCAACGATGACACCGTTCCCTTTGGCTACTCGGAAGTACCCCAAAACAACTACAACGCGTCGATGGGCGGTAGTTACAAGGGTTTTAGCGTCATGGTGCAGTTTTACGGCGTAAACAACGTTTCGCGCAATATCCCGCTGAGCAATTTTTACCAGTTCCAGAATACACTCTTTGCGCACGTCCGAGACCACTGGTCCCAAGACAACCCCGACGCCACCTCGTTTCTTCCCCGGTGGAAATCACAGGGGCAGTTCATTGGAGACTATTTCATTTACGACGGCTCCTACCTCCGGCTCCGCACGGCCGAACTCGCCTACACCTTCCAACCCCCGGTCCTGAAACGCCTCGGCTTTTCCAACCTACGCACATACGTCAACGGAAACAACCTCCTGTTCTGGTCAAGGCTCCCCGACGATCGCGAAGCGGCCTCGTCGGGAGGGGATGCCAGCGCAGGCGCTTATCCTACTCCCATACGGATTAACATCGGTATCGACTTAACGTTTTAAACTATGAGACTTCTCAAAGATCTACTGCATAAAAATAGAATACGCCTCGTAGCCGGTATCGTAAGCCTCGGCTTTATCTTCGGCGGCTGCGAAGACTACCTGAACCGCGCCCCCCAGGCCAACATCACCGATACCGACGTTTTTGGAAGCTTTGTCAGTTTTCAGGGGTTTGTGGAAGAAATGTACGATTGCATCGTGGATATCCATAAAGTACTGGGAGGAAACCAATACTATAACTTCAGCGCTTCGGACGAATTATTATCCAATGTACCTATTCCCTGGGACGACGGCAACTACTGGAACCAGGGCACCTTCCTGTACGGAGCCAGCCCCAACTTCACGTACAGTGGCAACCTCACCCGCATGCGGGTATGGCCTTTTGCCTGGTACGCCATCCGGAAGGCCAATCTGGGGCTGAGTAAGCTCGACTTACTGACCAACGCCGACCCCGAAGCCCGCCGGGTAATCGAGGGACAATGCTTGTTCTTCCGGGCTTATTTTCATTTCGAGCTCATGCGCTGGTACGGCGGCCTGCCCTACATCGATGAAGTATTATCTTCCTCGGAAGAGCTGAAACTACCCCGGCTGAGCTACCGCGAAACCGCCCTAAAAGTGGCGAGGGACTTTGAAGCCGCCGCGGCTTTACTACCCCTAAAATGGGACGACTCTGCCGTAGGGCAGGCAACGTTGGGAAATAATTCACAACGGATCACGAAAATCCACGCCCTGTCTCTGATGGGCAAAAACCTGCTCTACGCCGCAAGCCCGATGATGAACGAATCTTCGACCGGCATCAATACCTACGACGTGGAGCTGTGCAAACGAGCCGCCGATACCTTCGCCGAGGTTATCCGGATCTGTAATGAATCAGGTACGTACCGGTTGCAATCGTGGCAAACCTGGACGGATAATTTCTGGGTTTGGTCCCCCGGCAACCGGGAGCGTCCGGGCGGAACGGAGGTTATCATGAACCCTACCGTCATCATTCCCAACTTCGTACGGTTCACGACCAACCGTACGGCCAACCCGGTTCAGTTTGGGGCGGGCAACAACCGGGTGGAGGTACCTACGCACAACTACATCAAAAACTACGGCATGGCCAATGGCCTGCCCATCGACGATCCGGAGTCTGGCTATGATCCGAACGACCCCTGGACCGGGCGCGAGCCCCGCTTCTACATCGATATTGTGTACGATGGGGTTCGGCTGGTCGACAATGCCAATGTAGCCGCCGCCCGGGAAAACGAATTCGCCCAGTTGTCCAACGCTGGCAGGCACCGAAACGGTACTCCGGCCAGTAGTAACGTGGCCGGCAGCGTGACGGGTTACTTTTACCGGAAATGGACCCCCAAAGGGAATAACCCCTGGGACAACCGCTGGGGGAATTTTCAGTCGTACCACCCCATCATGCGCCTGGCCGATGTGTACCTGATGTACGCCGAAGCCGTGCTGCACGGATACGGCTCCCCCACGGCCAAATCTCCCGGGGTGGAACTTACGGCCCTGGATGCCGTAAACGCCATCCGCAACCGTGCCCAGCTCCCTAACCTGGCTCCTAAGTTTACCGCTTCCAAAGACGCTTTCATGAAGGAGCTCATTCGCGAACGCGCCGTGGAGCTGGCCTTTGAAGGGCACCGCTTTTTCGACCTGCGCCGGTGGAATGTAGCCGGGAACGCCGAGTACATTCAGAAAACAGCGATTGATTTTGACCGCGGCCCCAACGGGAAGCCCATCAACCTGCGCGAAAGGGTGGTAGTGACCCGCGTGTTTGAAAAGAAGCATAACTGGCTCCCGTTCCAGCTCGGTGACACGAGACTCTACGAAGGCTTCCCCCAGAACCCGGGTTGGTAAGTAGCCGATTGGTTATCCTGAATTATTGTTTAAAAACTGAATTACATGAAAACACTATATAAAGACTTGGTCGTCTTGGTGTGCGGTATGTTGCTGCTATGCCCAGGCTTGGCCCGCGCGCAGCAAAGCAGAACGCTGCAAGGGATAGTAGCGGACGAGAATGGCAAACCCATCAAGGGAGCCTGGGTATACGCCAACGAAGGAATCGCGGTAGGCAACACCGATATGGCGGGCAAGTTTGCGCTTGCAGTAACCGGGGCCAGCAGCCTGCTGGTCGAGGCCGAAGGCTATGAGTCGGCCGTTTTTGAACCCGAGGACTACCTGGAGCGAGAGACCTTGACGCTCAGGAAATCCGACTTTTTACTGGGCCAAAAAGATGACGTCCGGATTGCCTTCGGAAAAGTAAAGAAGGCCAACCTGGTCAATGCCGTCAGCGTATTGGACCCAGTCCAGCTCAGGAGGTTCGATAACACCCAGACCGTCGCTTCCGCGCTGACGGGTATGCTCCCCGGCCTGCTCGGGAGCTCGAACGTCCGTGGCATTGGTACGCCTCTTTTTGTGGTAGACGGTCTCCCGCGTGACATCAGTACCCTCAACCTGGCCGAGGTGGAGCAGATTACGGTACTGAAAGACATCAACTCGGCTATTATGTACGGGAATCAGGCGGTCAATGGTGTCGTGCTGGTGACGACCAAGCGGGGACAAGCCTACAAAAGGCAGATTAATGCATCGGCCTTTTACGGAATATCCCGGCCCACGACCCTACCGGAGTACCTGCCATCTGCCGACTACATGGAGCTGTACAACGAGGCCCGAACCAACGACGGACTGGGGATTCAGTACTCGCCTGATCTAATCCAGAAGTACCGCACCGGCAACCCCTACCGGTACCCAAGCATCGATTACTATTCCGGCGAGTACCTGAAAAGCTTCCGGCCCTTTTCGAGAGCCACGATGGACTTCTCCGGAGGCAATCGGGTAGCTACCTACTATTCCAACATTGGCTGGACCCAGACGGGAAGCCTCTATAATTTTGGGGAGGGGAAATCGGCCAAATCAAACGTCTTTAACGTCAGGGGCAATATTGACCTGAAGGTCAACTCCTGGATCAAAAGCGCCCTGGATGCCGTTGTGGTACTCAATAACGACCGCAGCCCCCAGGGAAATTTCTGGGCCAATGCCGCTACGCTACGCCCTAATTTATTTGCACCCTTGGTACCCATTTCGTCCATCGATCCGGAGAACGCCATCCTTAAGCGGCGTAAAAACGATATCGACGGGATGTACCTACTCGGGGGTACGACTACCTACCAGACCAACCCCATCGCGGCGGCCTATGCGGGGGGAGAGCTGGAGCGTCTTCAGCGTACCTTTTCGTTCAACAACCGTATCGATTTTGACCTGAGCCGCTCGGTGCAGGGCCTGGCTTTTCATACCAACCTGAGCTTTGACTACCTTACTTTATACGACCAGTTTATCAGCAACCAGTATGCGGTGTATGAGCCCGTCTGGGACGAGCAGGACCGTATCATTAGCCTGAGACAATTTGGCGAGGATGTACGCTCAGGTACCCAAAACGTCGGCAATGCTTCGTATCGGCGGAGAATCGGCTTCTACGGATTGTTGGATTATGATCGCACCTTCCAGGAGGCTCACCAGGTATCCGGTTCCTTGCTGGCCTTCCTGACCAACGATAAAGTACAGGAAGACTTGCAGGGAAATAAGAACGCCAACCTGGGCCTACGGCTGAACTATGGCTACAAAAGTAAGTACCTGGTAGACTTCAGCAGTGCGTATGTCCACTCGGTCAAACTACCCGAAGGCAACCGGACGGCCTTTTCTCCTTCGCTGGGCCTGGCCTGGGTCATGAGCTCAGAAGACTTCCTCTCCTCAACCCCGTTCCTGGATTACCTGAAGGTACGCCTATCGGCGGGTATCATGCATTCGGATGCCGGTATTGATGGCTTCTACTACTACAACAACCGCTTTGGCGGCTCGGGAAGCTACTCCTGGTACGAAGGTACCCGATCCAGAGCGGGTACCGTGTCGGTCAACGGCGGCAACAACCTGCTGGCCTTTGAAAAACGGAAGGAGGTTAACCTTGGCTTTGAAAGCATGCTATTTAACAAGCGCTTGTCGCTCGACGCCAACGTTTTCTCTAGCCTGTATTCCGATATCATTACCCGGCCTCAGACCATCTACCCGAGCTACTTTACCAGCTATATTCCCTACCAAAACTTCGACGAAAATGCCTACCATGGCGCTGAAATGGGCGTGAGCTACCAGCAACAGCTAGGTGATTTTTCACTAGTACTGGGGGTGAATGCCCTGTACGCCAACTCCAAGGTCAGGAAGAAGGATGAGCTCTACGCCGATAGCTACCGCTTCCGGACGGGGCACCCCGTCGACGCGCGGTTTGGACTGGTTGCCGATGGCTTCTTTTCTGATCAGGCCGAAATCGACCGCTACGCCATCCAGGCGTTCGGGGCCGTCAAGCCGGGCGACCTCAAGTACCTTGACCAAAACGGCGACGGCATTATTGACGCCAACGACGAACGCCGTATCGGACGGTCGCAGGCGCCGTTTTCGTACGGGCTAAACCTCAAGCTATCGTATAAAAACCTGACCCTCTTTGCGCGTGGCAACGGCCGGGCGGGCGCGGACGGCATGCTCTCCAACGATTACTTCTGGGTAGATGGCGACGACAAGTACTCGACCTACGTCCTGGGTCGCTGGACCGAAGCCACCAAGGCAACGGCTACCTTTCCCCGGCTGAGCTCCATAGCCAACACCAACAACTACCGCAGCTCTTCCTTTTGGCTCTACCGCGACAACTTCTTTACCCTAGATCGCCTCCAGCTTACTTATGATATACCCATTCGCCTATCGAACCGGCTGAATCTGAAGTCGCTGTCCTGCTTTGCTGACGCCTCTAACCTGGTCATGCTCTCGGCCTATCGTTCGATCCGGGAATTAAATATTGGTACGGAGCCCCAGTACCGATCGTTTTCATTGGGTTTCAACGCCTGGTTTTAAATCACTAAAGACATGTTAAAATCCTTAAAAATATATAGATGGCTCTTCGCACTTTGCGTGGCATTGGCGGGATGTGATATACTGGAGCCCGTCAACGATAATCACGCCACGCTCGACCGGGTGTACCAAAACCCCACCTTTGCCGAAGGCGTGCTGATGGCGGCTTATACCCGCCTCCCCACCAACAGCCTGAGTTTTAACGACGTCGCTACCGACGACGCCGTCACCAACAATAAGCTGAACGACTACCTCCGGATGGCTACCGGGCAATGGTCTTCCATTTACAATCCCGTTGGCCAGTGGAATAACTCCATCGCCGCGATCCAAAGCCTGAATCAGTTTTTAGCGGTAATCGATACCGTCAACTGGAAGGGCTCGGTTCCTGAGCTGAACTGGATGTATACGCAGCGGTTCAAGGGCGAAGCTTACGCCCTGCGGGCCTTGTTCCAGTACCATTTGTTAGTAACCGTGGCGGGCCCCGGCGCAAACGGGCAACTGCTGGGGATTCCTATCTTCGACCGGCTCCTGGATGTACGGGATAACTTCAACCTACCCAGGGCTACTTTTGAAGAATCCGTGGCCCAGATCTACGCGGACATGGATCGGTCCCTGGGGTACCTGACCATGAACGACTACCGGAATATCAGCAATACAAGCCAGCTACCTAAGGGCTACGAGCACGTTTCGGTCGTTAACTATAACATCATTTTTGGCCAGGAGCTCAACCAGCGCATCAGCGCCCGCATGGTCAAAGCGTTGCGGGCGCGGCTGGCCTTGCTGGCGGCCAGCCCTGCTTTCAACCCCAACAACAATGCCTCCCTGTGGGCAAAAACCGCTGATTACGCGGGAGCATCCCTCCAGGAACTGGGCGGCTTGGCGGGGCTCGATCCGGCCGGACACCGGTTTTACCTTAAATCCTTGGTTGATGCCGTAAACGTTTCGGCCAGTACCCCCATCGACCAAAAGGAAATCCTGTGGCGGAGTTCCGTGGTTAACTCCAACTCCAGGGAGCAGGCCCATTTCCCTCCGTCGCTGTTTGGCCGGGGCAATGTGAACCCAACCCAAAACCTGGTCGATGCCTTCCCCGCCGCCAATGGGTATCCTATTGACCATCCGCAAAGCCAGTACGACCCAGCTACCCCCTACGCCAATCGGGACCCGCGGCTACGCCTCTACATTGCGTACGACGGCAATACGTTTTCGGGCAGAACGCTTCGCACGGGGGTAGGCGGTGGCGTCGATGCCAAAGATTCGGTAGAAACCTCTACCCGCACGGGCTACTACCTCAAAAAACTACTGGTGGAAGAAGTGAATCTTAACCCGGTATCCATGACCACCCAGAAGCATTACGAAGTACATATGCGCTATACCGAACTGTTTCTGATCTATGCCGAAGCGGCCAACGAGGCCTGGGGGCCGGATGGCGCAGGTACCTGGGGTTTTTCGGCCCGGGAAGTGGTGGCCGCCATCCGCAAGCGCGCCGGTATTACCCAACCGGATTCGTACCTGACTTCCATCACCACCAAAGAAGAGATGAGGAAACTGATTCGGAACGAGCGACGGCTTGAGCTATGCTTCGAAGGCTTCCGCTTCTGGGACTTGCGCCGCTGGAAAGAAAACCTGGCAGAACCGGCCAAAGGGATAAACATCAACCGAACTAACCTCACCGTAGTGGACGTGGAGCCCCGGGTATACAACAACAACTACATGCATTACGGCCCGATCCCTGAAACGGAAGTCGTTAAATACAACGCCCTGATCCAAAACAAAGGGTGGTAGACCTATTTCGAACCCAACATTCATTTACAAGACCTTTGATATGAAAAAGATAGTATTCCTGCTTATGCTGTCGGCTGGAGTAGTGGGTTGTAAAAATCAGGAAATCGTTTTTCCGGATTTTGACTATACAACCGGCTATTTCCCTTACCAGTACCCCGTCCGAACCCTGGTACTTGGCAAGGATATCTACGACAATTCGAACGACAACAACCATAAATTCCTGATCTCAGCTACCATGGGAGGAGTATATGAAAATAAAGTTGACCGGATTTTCAAGATCGAGGTTGATAACAGCCTTTGCGAAAAAGCTACTTTTGCCTCTACCCGCCAGCCTATTTATCCGTTGCCCAAGGAGTACTATACCTTGAGCTCCGCCGATCAGCTTATCATTCCTGCCGGGGAGGTTACCGGAAATATCGAGGTACAGTTGACGGATGCTTTTTTTAATGATCCGGCGGCCATTAAGCTGGCTTACGTAGTGCCGATTCGCATTACGCAGGTAACCAACCTGGACTCCGTCCTGAGGGGAAAAACCTCCCTGCCCCGGCCCGACCGGCGCATAGCCAGCCACTGGGATGTCGTTCCGAAAGACTTCACCATGTTTGCGGTCAAGTACGTCAACCCCTACCACGGCAACTACTTTCACCGGGGCCGGAGCACGGTAAAAAATGCGGCGGACCAGGTGATCGAAACCACCGCCTACCGCCAGCAACACATCACTTCCGACGAAGTATGGAAACTGACCACCACCGCCCGAAACCAGGTTTCCCTCAGCGGGGTCATTCGCTCTTCCACCATCACCGGCCCCCTGAACCTACTGCTTACTTTTTCGGGCAACGACTGCGTAGTGAGCGGCGCCGAGGGGTCGGCCTACACCATCACCGGAACCGGGAAATTCCGGGAAGACGCCGACGAATGGGGCAACAAAAAGCGGGACGCCATTCACCTGAATTATCAATTCTCGGACGGAACGAATACGTACTCGGCCATGGATACCCTGGTCGTTCGGGACAGAGGGGTTGTGATGGAATTGTACCAGCCGGTCGTGACGCCTTAGTTGCGGAGCAACGCTCGCTTTGATAATCACCTTAGAGCGGTTTTTCCCTACCGGGCAACGCCGCTCTACCCTCAACGCAAAACGCCTCTTTAACATCACCCTACCTACATGCATCGATTCAGAAATCTGATCGGGCTGGCTGTTCTGCTCGCTTTTATCGGCGGCATTCAGCGCAGCTACGGCCAAAGTACCCCGGCTAAAAAACGGGCGCAAATTGGCGTGTACTACTTCGACGGCTGGGCCGGAAAAAACAAACACGCCGACAACCCCAGCGAGCCCTGGGCCACAAACGCCCCTACCCACTTGACCCGTCGGTTTGTGGAGGAATTTTCGGACCGGCAGCCCGTGTGGGGATGGCGGGACGACTCGCAGGAGATCATGGAAAAACAGATTGACCTGGCCGCCGACAACGGCGTCGATTTTTTCCTGTTCTGCTGGTATTGGCGCGACAGCAAGGGTACGATCAACCCAGAAGCCATCCAGAACCTCCCGCATCATACCAGCCTTAACCTCTATTTAAAGGCAAAAAATAAGCACCGCGTCAAATTCGGGCTGCTGGTGGCCAATCACACCGGATCGGAAATCGTGGGGCCCGAAAACTGGGCCAAAGCCACCGAATACTGGCTGCCCTACTTCCAGGACCCGCAGTACGTCACCGTAGACGGGAAGCCTTTGGTGGTACTTTTCAATACGAAAGGAATTGACGAAGAAGGCTTGGCCCGGATGCAGCAGGCGGCCAAAGGGAGTCTGCCGGGACTGGCCATTGCGGGCTGTGGGACCGCCACTACCCCCGGTTTTATGTACCGCACCCACTACAACATCATTCCTGGCTACGCCGCGGGCTCCGAAGCCCACCCCTACTCGGAACTGATCGAGGCCCATAAAAAGAACTGGTCGGGTACGCCGGAACTACCTTACATTCCTGAAATAACCGTAGGCTGGGATAAGCGCCCCTGGGAAGGCCCCGAAGGCTTGAACCAGAAGGAAGGCTGGTACTATACGGACCGAACGGTGGCGCAGTTTAAAGAATTTCTAAACGAGGGGATTCATTGGATGGACGCTCACCCCGAGCAAACCACCCAAGAGCGCATCATGCTGCTGTACGCCTGGAATGAACTGGGCGAAGGAGGGTACCTGGTACCTACCCAAGCCGATCCGGAGGCTAAGTACCTGAAGGCGATCCGGGAAGTTGTTTCGCCCCAAAAGAAAAAGTAAGCCGGTAGCCCTTTTAACCAAAACATGACCCTTAAAAAATAAGATTAAGTCTCCCTAACATGACGATGCGACGACCCATGAAGTGCCTGGTAAAAATTCTTCTGTTCCTTTTTGTCCCGTTTAGCGTAATCAATGCGTACGCCCAAAAATTCACCTTACCCGTTTTCCCGGACACCCAAAGCGAAGTGGGAGCCAAACACGATATGTTCAACAGCCGGATTGATTGGCTGATCAAGCACAAAGACTCGCTCCGCATCCCCCTGGTGCTGCACGTCGGGGATGTCGTCGATTTTGACAATTATGACCACTGGGAAGTAGCCAGTAAGGGCTTTGACCGGCTGGATGCCCACCGTATCCCGTACGCCATTACCCTGGGCAACCACGACACCGAAGCCGTAGGATTTTTGAGCGGCAGCGCGGCCCCGGGCAACGTAAACCAGAACCTCCGCAAAACCCACAAATTCAATGCGTACTTTCCGATGAGCCGGTTTGTGAGCCAGCGCGGCCGCTATGAGGCCGATAAGAGTGACAACGCCTACTATACCTTCAAGGTAGGTGACACCAACTGGCTGGTCGTAACCCTGGAATTCTGCCCCCGGATGGGGCCCGTCAACTGGGCCGGTGATATTATCAAGGAGTACTTCAACTACAACGTCATCATCCTGACCCACTACCACCTGACGCCGCGCGGCGAAATTGCCACTACCAACGCGGGCTACGGCGACTTCAGCCCCCAGACGGTCTTTGACAGACTTATTAAAAAGCACGCCAACATCCGGTTTGTCCTCAGCGGGCACGTCATGAGCTCGGCCCTGAAAGTAGATACCGGAGACGCGGGCAACAAGATTTACCAGATTCTACAGAATTACCAAAACCAGGATTTTGGTGGAGGGTACATGCGGCTGTTATCTTTCGATCTCGACAAAGGTACCGTAGACGCCAGCATGTATTCGCCGTACTACAAAAAGACCAAGGAAGATAGCTCGAAGTTTACGCTGGAAGGAATCGACTTTATCAAGCAAAGCGAGGCACGCTCCCGCACTAAACCTGTTGAAGCGAAATAACAACTACTTGGCTAACAACCAATAACACAGATTAAGCTCTATGATAACAAGGATCAAAAGTACCTCCCTGAGGTGGTGGATCGTCGGGATCCTCACGCTGTCGTCGTACCTGACGTGGGCGCAGGACATGCGGGTGATGACGTACAACATTCGCTACAAAAATACCATCGACAGCATCAACGGCTGGGAGTTTCGGAAGGAAAACGTAGCCGGGCTTATCCACTACCACCAGGCGGATGTCCTGGGCGTACAGGAGGCCATGCCGGACCAACTGGCGGACCTCGAAAAGCTACTGCCTGATTTTAGCTGGTACGGCGTGCCTAGGGTGGCGGGTAAAAATGGCGAATACACCGCTATTTTTTACCGCAAGAGCCGCTTCAAGCTCCTGGACTCAGGTACCTTCTGGTATTCGGAAACGCCAAACGTCAAGGAAAGTAAAAGCTGGGACGCGTTTTATCCGCGCACGGCCTCCTGGTGTAAACTAGCCGACCAAACCACGGGTACCGAATTTTTCTTTTTCAATACCCACCTGGATCATCGCGGCGAAATAGCCCGGCAAAAAAGTGCCGACGTATTGCACGAGCAGCTCCAGACCATTGCCGGACAAAAACCCGTCATCGTCGCGGGCGATTTCAACGCCTCTCCTACCTCTATTACCTACCAAAAGCTAACGGAAGGCAGGAAGCTCCTGGATTCCATAAAGCAATCCAAAACGCCCCATTACGGGCCGGAGAACACATCGAGTGGCTTCTCCGTGCGAAAAGAACCCATCCGCAGCCGGATCGACTATATTTTCGTTACTTCCCACGTCAAGGTACTTCGGCACGCCACCCTGTCCGACCAGCAGGAAGGCCGCTACTACTCGGATCACCTGCCGGTGATCGCCGTCGTGGAAGTGGGACACTAAACGCCGTTTCAATTCACAAATACCTCATCCACCAGCAGCAGGGCCCGGCGGCCTTTGCTGCCGTGCCAGTCGGGTATTTCCGGGAGGGGTTTGGCGATGATCTTGAGGAAGGTAACCGTCTGGGGTTTGAAAGTACCCCCCAGCGCCTGAAGAGCGGGCGGGGTACCTTTGACAGGTACCTGGGGCTTGAAAGTACCCAGCAGCTTCAGCTGGGTTTCCGAAGTACCTCCCCACACCTCGATGGCCGCGGGCGGGAAGATCCCCGTCTCGGGTTCGATCATGGTTCGGAGCGTGACGGAGCTGACCGTCACGGGCCGCTTGTATTCGGCTAAAAGCGCCAGGTCGTTGTCGCGCACGCCAGCCCAGTGGTTGGCCCAGGCGGGGCTGTTGGCATTGAAAGTACCCAGGGTACTGTTAAAAAACGTCTGGGTACCTTCGGCCTGGTGTACGCGGTTGAGCGGCAGCAGCAGCCGCAGGCTGTCGGGCTTGTAGGTACTTCGGTACACTTCGAAGCGGGCTTCTTCGGAGCCGTACCAGCCCGCCTTGTAGGCTTTGGCGCGGATGGAGGTACTTTGGCCAAGTACCGTACCGCTCGTAAATACCGCCGAGCGCAGGCTGTCGGGCGCGGTGCCGTCGGTGGTGTAGCGGATCTCCACGCCCCGGATGGGGTGGTGAAGCTGCAACGCCAGCGACTCGCCAAAAATGGGTGAGGCATTTTTGAGCTGGGGCGGATTGAGCTGCATGGGCGCCGTTTTTTCGCCTTTGAAGCCCTCGATAAACCGCACACTGGGGTACTTTTTTCGAAGCTGCTCTACCTCGGTCTCCGTCAGGCCGGTATTCCAGACGGCCACCGTGCGGAGGTTACCCAGCCCCCGCAGCGACTCCGCCAGCTCGGGGTACTTGACGGGGGTACCGGCCAGCGACAGGCTTTTTAATTTTTTCAAGGAAGACAATTCCCGCAAGCCCTTCCCGCTTACTTCCGTAAAGTTCAGATCCAGTTTTTGTAAATTCTCAAACTGACCGACGCTTTTCAGATCGGCATCTTTGACGGGCATTTTGGTCAAATTCAAAAAGACGATCTGCTTTCGGATGTCGTTCAGTTCCCGTAGTTTCTCGGGCGTGTAGGTACTTTGGTTATACAAATTCACCGCCAGTGCGGGCGACTCCCGCGCCAGCGGCGCCACGGTGCGGTAGTCGTCGTTGAGCTTTTGGATCAGGTCTTCGTCCGCCGCCGCGAAGTCAAATTGCTCCTCCGAAGTACCTCCGAGCGCCGCCTCGGCCAGGATGCGCAGCGAGTCGGTGGGGGGTAGTTCAAGTACCTTTTGTTTAAAGTCGGCGTTGCGCCTGACCCACCACGCGAGCAGCGCTACTTCCTCCGCGCTGAGCTGCGCCTTGCCGCGGGGCGGCATGTGCTTCTTGTCGTCCAGGGGTAGGTGCACACGTTGCAGCAGCAGGCTCATCTCGGGGTTGCCCGGCACGAAGAGCTTCCCCGTTTTGCCGCCCTTCCGAATCGCCGCTTCGTCGGTGAGCAGCAGGCCACCTTTGATTTTTTCAGGATTATGACAACTCAGGCATTTCTGCTCAAAAAGCGGCTGGATCACGTGCTCGTACACCCGCGCCTCTTCCAGCGCCGGGGGTACTTTCTCGGCTTCGGCGAGCAGCGGCCCCGTGATGAAGCTATCGCCGTGGGTAAGGGTAGCGCCATAGTGCCCGGCTACCAGAAGCAGCAGCGCGGTAAGTACCGTACCCGCCCGCGCCCAAGGTACCTGGTACCAGGTCGTTTGCCGTCCCCAGTACAGCAGCGAAGCCATCCACAAAGTACCTACGCCGGTCCACTTGTGCCACGCCAGTACTTGGCCCGCGTAGCCCTCCTCCCGTGCCAGGAACAGCCCCATGATGATCGTCACGGCCGCCAGCAAGGTACTTACCAGCAGCAGGTTGGTGAGGAAAGTACGGTAAAAAGCGTTGGAGGCGTAGGTCGTTCGGAAACGGAAAAATTCCATCGCCAGGGCCAGCAGCAGCAGCGCAATGGGAAAGTGCAGCAGCAGCGGGTGCATGCGCCCCAGCGGTTGCAGCCAGAGGGGTACCTCCAGTTTTTCTTCAAATATTAGTATAAACAGAATGAAGACGTTGGCCGCAATCAGTACTTGTTCCGCAATCCCTTTGGCTTTATAATTCATGAAAAACGACGATGCAATGGGTAAAGTACCTAACTGATAATATCCCGCACCACCCGGCCGGAGATGTCGGTGAGGCGGTAGCGGCGGCCCAGGTGTTTGAAGATCAGCTTTTCGTGGTCGAGCCCGAGCTGGTGCAGCACCGTAGCCTGGAAGTCGTGCACGTGGACCGGATTCTGGCTGATGTTGTACCCGAGCTCGTCGGTCTCGCCGTAGACCATCCCCGGCTTGATGCCCCCGCCCGCCATCCAGATCGTGAAGCAGCGCGGGTGGTGGTCGCGGCCGTAGTTGTCTTTGGTGAGGGTACCTTGCGTGTAGCTGGTCCGGCCAAACTCCCCGCCCCAGATCACCAGCGTTTCGTCCAGCAGGCCACGCTGCTTGAGGTCGGTCACCAGCGCCGCCGACGCCTGATCCACGTCCATAGCCTGCTTGGCGATCTCGAAGGGTAGGTTGCCGTGCTGGTCCCAGCCCTGGTGGTAAAGCTGCACGAAGCGCACGCCGTTTTCGGATAGCTTGCGGGCCAGCAGGCAGTTGGCCGCGTAGGTACCCGGTACCAGGCAGTCGGGCCCGTAGAGCTTCACGATGTCGTCGGGTTCTTTGGACAAATCAAGTACCTCGGGCACGGCGGTTTGCATGCGGTAGGCCATTTCGTACTGCTGTACTTTGGCCGTGATTTCCGGGTCGCCAAATTCCTCGTACGAAAGCTGGTTGAGCTGCGCGAGGTGATCGAGCATTTCGCGGCGGTCGTGGCGGTTCAGGCCGTCGGGGTCGCGCAGGTACAGTACCGGGTCTTCGCCTTTGCTAAACTGCACGCCCTGGTGTACCGAGTCCAGGAAGCCGTTGGACCACAGCTTGGAATACACCCCCTGCCCGTTGCCGATCCCGCGCGAGAGCAGCACGGTGAAGTTTGGCAGGTTTTTGTTTTCGTTGCCTAGCCCGTAGCTCAGCCAGGCACCCATGCTGGGGCGGTTGCCCTGCTGCGAGCCCGTTTGCAGGAAGGTAAGCGCCGGGTCGTGGTTGATGGCCTCAGTGTACATGGATTTGACAAAACATAAGTCGTCCACGATCTTGGCCGTATGCGGCATCAGGTCGCTGACCCAGGCCCGCGACTCGCCGTATTGCTTAAAATCCACAAAGGAGCCCACCAGCGGAAAGGAGGACTGGTTGGCGGTCATGCCGGTGAGGCGCTGGGTACCCCGCACCGAGGGCGGAATCTCCTGGCCCATCAGCTCGCGCAGCTTGGGCTTGTAGTCAAAGAGCTCCTGCTGCGAGGGCGCACCGTTCTGAAAGAGGTAGATGACGCGCTTGGCTTTGGGCGCAAAGTGCGGAATACCAGCCGCAAGAGCTTCTTCGTCCACGCCGCCGTTGCGAAACAGGTTGGGCATCAGCAACGACCCCAGCGCCACGCTCCCTAGTCCCAGGCTCGCGGTTGATAAGAAGCGGCGGCGGTTGAAGTTCAGGCCGTGTTCCAGGATCTCTTTTTCCATGCTCACTAGGATTTGGTAATGGTTTCTTCCAAATTATAAAGGGTATTGACGACCCGCATCAACGCCGCCAGCGACCGCGTCTCTACCTTCGGTGCCAGGGGGTACTCCCCTACCGACACCAGCTTTTCGGCGGTTGAGGCCTCTAGTTTTTTCAGCTCTTTTTCGTAGTAGTTGGTGAGCAAGGTCAGCTCCTGCTCACTCGGGGTACGGCACACGATCAGCCGGAACGCCTTGGTGATTTTATCCCGCGTGGGGGTACCTTCCTGCAGCAGGCGCGTGGCCAGTACCCGCGAGGCTTCCAGCACGGTGGGGTCGTTCATCATGACGAGCGCTTGCAGGGGCGTGTTGGTTTTGAGCCGTTTTACTTCGCAGAGGTCGCGGTTGCTGGCGTCGAAAATACCCAGGCCGGGCGGAGGTACCGTGCGCTTGATGAGCGTATACATGCCCCGGCGGTACAAGGCCGAGCCGTGGTCCTGGACGTAGGTAGAGAGCAGCCCCCGGCCCGACGTTGCGCCTTCCCACAGGCCCGCGGGCTGGTAGGGCTTCACGCTGGGTCCGCCGATGCTGCGGTTGAGTAAGCCACTGCTGGACAGCACCAGATCCCGGATAAACTCGGCGTGAATGCGGTAGCGCGGCGCGCGGGCCAGGTACACGTTGTCCGGGTCGGCGGCCAGGTGCTCGGGGCGCATCACCGCCGACTGACGGTACGTGGCCGACGTCACCAGCTGCTTCACCAGCCGCTTCATATCCCAGCCGTGCTCGCGGAAATCCACCGCCAGCCAGTCGAGCAGCTCGGGGTGTGAGGGTAGTTCGCCCTGCATCCCAAAATCGCCGGTCGTTTTGACCAGTCCTTTCCCGAAAAACTCCTGCCACACCTGGTTCACCACCACCCGCGCCGTGAGCGGATTGCGCGCATCAAACAGCCACTGAGCCAGCCCCAGGCGGTTTTTAGGGTACTTTGGGT
Organism: Rhabdobacter roseus; assembly: GCF_014202275.1. Classification (GTDB taxonomy): domain Bacteria; phylum Bacteroidota; class Bacteroidia; order Cytophagales; family Spirosomataceae; genus Rhabdobacter; species Rhabdobacter roseus. The sequence goes on from NZ_JACHGF010000017.1 coordinate 49,993, forward strand.
TAAAAGGAAGGATGGCTTTGGGGGTACCTGGCTGCACCTCGTCGGTGGGGGCGTCGTACTCGCCGCGGTGCAGGACGTAGGTTTTCCGCAGCGTATCCAGGTCCCCCATCACCGACACAATCAGCCGGTTGGTATCGGGTTTATTGATGAACTTAAGAATACCCTGCACCTCCTCGTTGCTGATCTCCATCAGCGGATTTTTGGCGTAGGTTTCCGGCCCACCAATCACCGACTCAATTCCTTTTTCGTTCACACTGTTGAAAAAAGCGTAGAGCTGGTAGTACTCTTTCTGCGAAAACGGATCGTACTTATGGTCGTGGCAGCGGGCGCATTCCATGGTTACGCCCATCAGCCCTTTGCCCAGCAGGTCGGTGCGGTCGGTGACGTACGAAACGCGGTACTCTTCCGGAATCACGCCGCCTTCCTCCGTGATTTTGTGGTTGCGGTTGAAGCCCGTAGCCAGGCGCTGCTCCCTGGTGGCGTTGGGCAGCAGGTCACCGGCGAGCTGCCAGGTTACAAACTGGTTGTAGGGCAGGTTTTTGTTCAGGGCGTGGATCACCCAGTCGCGCCAGGGCCACTGGGTCCGGTAGCCGTCGTCCTGGTAGCCGTGGGAGTCGGCGTAGCGGGCCAAATCCAGCCAGTACAGCGCCATTTTTTCGCCATAGGCGGGGTTTTTCAAAAGCTGATCCACGACCTTTTCGTAGGCCTGGGGGCTCGGGTCGGACCGGAACTGCTCCATCAGCTCCAGGCTAGGTGGCAGGCCCGTCAGGTCCAGGGCTACGCGCTTCAGCAGGCGCTCTTTGTCGGCCTCCGGACTGGGCTCAAACCCCTTTTGTTCCTGTTTGTGCAGAACAAAGTAGTCGATTTCGTTTTTGGGCCAATCCGCTTTTTCTACCTTGGGCAAGGCCGACTTCTTAGGTACCTCAAACGCCCAGTGTTTTTCGTACTTGGCCCCCTGTTTAATCCACTTTTCGATCAAATCAATTTCGTGGGACGTAAGCTTCAGGTTCGACGCCACGGGGGGCATCCGCAGGGCGGTATCCGGAGTCGAGATCCGCCGAAATACCTCCGACAGCTGCGGCTTGCCCGCCACCAGCGCGTGGGCCATGGGGTTTTCCTGCAAGGCCTTAAAGGCCTCCTCGGCCACGTCCAGCCGCAGGCCCGCTTCACGCTTGTTTTCGTCGGGCCCGTGGCAGGCAAAGCATTTGTCCGAAAGAATGGGGCGGATGTCGAAATTATAGCTGACCTCGTCCGGTAGTTTTTCTTCCGCAGCGCGCCCGGTGGTCGTGGTGTAGCACGATAAAGTACCTGCCGTAATCGCCACGAACAAACAGCCTATCCAAAAGTACAATCTCCGAAACATACAAACGAATGGTTTAACAAAGTACCTGCCCAGGGCCCGTCTCAGGCCAATAGCTCCTTCACGGCTTTTCCTTTGCCATCGGGTGTAGTATAAAAGGGCCGTCCTTCGATTTCATACTGGGTATCGGGCGGAATTCCCAGCGCGTGGTAGATGGTTTGGTGAATGCCGTCGATCTGAACGGGATTCTCGATGGTCTTGCAGGGGCGTTCGTCGGCGGTTTTTCCGTACACAAACCCTTTCTTGATCCCCCCGCCAAACATCAGCACCGAGCAGCCGTCGGTAAAATGCCGGTGCATCCCGTAAAACTTCAGGTCTGACAAAATATCCGGCTGGTTGACCTGCTCCTGTACCTTGGCGTCGGGGCGGCCTTCTACCATCATATCCCGGCTGAACTCGCTGGCCAGAATCACCAGCGTGCGGTCCAGGTGGCCGGTTTTGTCCAGATCTTTGATCAACTGCGCCACCGGGCCGTCGATGAGCTTCTTCATGTCTTTCAGGCGCGTGTGGCCGTTTTCGTGCGTATCCCAGCCCATGAAGGGCTCGTACTCGGTGGTCACGCTGATGAAGCGGGCACCCTGCTCCGTCAGGCGGCGGGCCAGCAGGCAGCCCAGCCCAAACCGCCCCGTGTTATAAATGTCGTAGCTTTCCTTGGGCTCGGTACTGAGGTCAAAGGCCTTGGCCTCGGGCGAATTCAGCAACCTATACGCCTGCTCCATGGAGCGCCGCAGGGATTCTTTCTGGTAGTCACTACCATACTCGCCCACCGGACTGTTGCTGATGAGCTCGTTGTAGAGCTGATTGCGGCGCTCGAAGCGGCTGGCGTCCATGCCCACCGGTGGCCGCACGCTCTCCAGGCCCTGGCTCGGGTCGGGAATGAAGAAGGGGCCAAACTCATTGCCCAAAAACCCTGCCGTATGGAAAGCTTTGAGCTCCTCGGCCTCCCCCACCGTGAAGCGCTGACCAATGTCGACAAAGGCCGGAATCACGGGGTTTTTCGGACCAAGCTCCTTGGCAATCCAGGACCCCAGGTGCGGGGCCGCGACGGTCTGCGGGGGTTCGTAGCAGGTATGCCAGTGGTACTGGTGGCGCGAATGCAGGATGTGCCCCATGTCGGCCGCCACGTAGGAGCGGATCAAAGTACCCTTGTCCATCACGCTCCCGATGGACTCCAGCCCTTCGGAAAAATGAATGCCGTCCAGCACGGTAGGTACCGAGGGAAAGGTACTTAGTACGCGGTTGCCTTCCATGTCTTTTTCGAAGGCCGTATAACGCTTGGGATCGAAGGTTTCGGTATGGGCCATGCCGCCCGCCATCCAGAGCAGGATCACGGTGTCGGCGGTGCCGTTGGTACGGCCACGCCACCCGCTGCAGCCCGACAATAAACTGGCTACGGGAGCTCCCGCCGCCAGGGCGGCCAGGGTGGCGGCACTGGTTCGTTGCAGAAATTCGCGTCGGTTCCAGGTAGGTTTCATGGTAGGTACTTTAATAAATGAGTTGGAATTCGGGGTGCAGGGCCATGGCCCAGGCCAGGTCCTGAATGCCCTCGACGCTGGGATTCTTACCGATCATTTTTTCGGCCACGGCCAGCTCTTTCGGGAGCGGATCGCGCCCCAGCGCCTTTCGGTAAAGTACCTTCACGAGCGCCTCCGCCGTGGGGTACCTGGCCTTCCATTGCTCCGCTCCGCTTTTCAACGCTTGGTTGAACTTCTCGCCGTTGGTGAGCTCCAACGCCTGCAACAGATTGGCTTGCGACGTCCGACTGGTACTCACCGTTTCGCGGTTGGGACGCCCCAGGGCCGTCAGGAACGGGTCGTTTTTGACCAAAGCCGCGCGGGGAAAAGGTACCTCCTGCCGGATGGTTTCGGGTAGTAGTTTGTAGACAATGGCCGAGTCGGCGTAGAGCGGGGTGAAGGCCACACTGACGGCGTCGGCAAACTGTTCGGCGGTGAGGCGGCGGCGCACCATGCCCTCAAAGACGTAGGTAGGAGCCATGAGCTGATCGGCCTCTCGAACGCCCACGGAGGGTAGTTGGTAGGTACGGGAAGTCAGGATAGCGTACATGAGCTTTTTGACATCGTAGCCCTGCGCCACGAAGTCCGACGCCAGCCAGTCGAGCAAATCCTGGCTCCAGGGCGCGTTATCCATGACGTCTACCGGCTCCACGATACCCCGCCCCATGAGCTGCGCCCAGATGCGGTTCACCAGGGTGCGGTACAGCCGTCCGTCTTGGGGCTGCACCAGATAATCGGCCAACTCGCGCAGGCGCTCCTCGGTAGGCGCATCCACGCTGATATTGCCCAGCTCTTTGAACAAAATCCGCCGCCCGGCCATCTGGCCCGTAGGTTTGTCGCAGTGGTTGATCTCCAGGGTACTATCGGCAAACACGTTGGCAAAGGCGTAGGCGTCGTCCAGCTTCCAGTCGCTGATGAAGCTATCGTGGCAGGAAGCACACTTGAGGTTTAGTCCTAAAAGTACCTGCGAGACGTTCTGGGCCGCCTGCATTTCGGTACGCTGGCTGGAGTTGATGGTACCCCGCCACTTGATGCCCTTGATGAAGCCCGCCGACTCCTTGGTGGGGCTAATGAGCTCCTTCACAAACCAGTTGTAGGGCTTGTTGGTCTTCAGCGAGGCATACAGCCACTGGGTAATGTCGGAGCGCCCGCCGGTGATGTAGCCCGTGCCGGAGTAGTCGTTGCGCAGGGCGTCGTTCCAGAAGGTGAGCCAGTGCTGGGCGTAGTCTTCGTGGCGGCTGAGGAGTTCTTTTACGAGTTGCTCGCGCTTGTCGGGGCGGGTGTCGGCCACAAAAGCCTGGATTTTTTCGGGCGTAGGCAGCAGCCCCACCACGTCCAGAAAGACCCGCCGGAGGTAGGTACGGTCGTCGACGGCGGGTTTCCACTTGATTTTATTTTTTTGAAAATAAACATTCACGAAGCGGTCGATGGGCTGGGAAAGCTCCGCCGTAGCCGGGGGAAGCGCCGGTAGCCGGGGCTCCAGGGCCGCCACGCGGTAGATGCTTTTCTCGGGGCCGCTGGGCCAGGGCGCTCCCTGCTTGATCCAGAATTCCAGCAGCGCTACTTCCTTTTCGGTGAGGCGCTTGCCCTTGGTAGGCATGGCTTCCTTATGCCCGGCGGGTAGCTTCACGCGCCGGATCAGTTCGCTTTTCTCGGGCCGCCCCGTCACCAGTACCGGACCGTTTTCGCCGCCTTTCATCAACAGCTCTTTCTGGTCCAGGCGCAGCTCGCCTTTGGTCTTGGTGGCACTGTGGCAGCTGTAGCAGTTATGCGCCAGGATGGAGCGTACCTCCAGGTTGAGCTGCGCCACCTGCGGCTCCGTGAGGGGCTGGTTGGCGTTACTGGCAAAGGTAAAGTGGGTTTCGCCAAAATCAGATTCTGGGGTACTATTCTCGCCCGGCAACACGCTGCTGAGGTAGTCTTCGCCGTGGGTGAGCAAGGCTCCGTAGTGGCCCGCTACGCTCACGCCCACGACCGTCAGCACGAGCGAGGCCCGGTACCAGGCCTGCCGCCCCGTACGAAGTACCCCCAGCGTCACGATGGAAAGTACCATGGTAGCGATGCCCGCCCACTGATGCAGGGTTACGAGCTCGCCGCTATAGTCTTCCACATTGACCAGCAGCAGGCCAAATACCACCGCCACCACGGAGCTGATGGCCCCAATCCAGAGCAGCGCCGTAATCCCCGACCGCAGCTCGTTATAGGGGCGCCGCCACCCAAGTACTTCTAGCAACAAGGCCACGCACAGCAGTCCCACCGGAAAATGAACGATCAGCGGGTGAAGCCGCCCCAAAAATTGCCAAAGCCAAAAGGTTTCTGTCATTTCCTGCACTACGTCAAAAAAGTTATAATCAATGAGAGGATCGGGCTTTTCACCAATTTACACAAAAGGTACCTCAACCAACACCGGCACTATCCTGTTCTTTGGTACCATTAAATCGTCTAAAGGTACTATTCATTAAAGTACCTTTTCCGTTTAATCTACGCGCGTAGGTACTTGGCCGTTAGGTTTTTTCTCGGCCGATGGAAATAGTTTATATAAAAACCGGGGTACCCACGCCGTAGGTACCCCGCTAGTCTGAAGGTAGTTTATGCGAACTGCTTACGCCTTAAAGTACCTGCTGCTTCCACTTTAGGTACTTTTGCCGGGCTTCCGCTACTTTCCGGGCGGCTTTCGGGTCCGCGGCCAGATTCTGCCGCTCGCCGGGGTCTTTTTTCAGGTCGAAGTATTCCTCGTAGCCGTGCTCGATGTACTTCATGTACTTGTAGTCTTTTCGAACGACCCCCTCCACCTGGGGTAGTTTGGGACTTCCCATGAAGGTATGCTCGTAGAAGAATTCCGGCCGGTCCAGCGCTTTGTTTTGGGTACTTACCAGCTCGATCAGGTCGATACCCTGCATGGTTTCGGGCACGGCTACGCCCGCCAGGCGCAGGATCGTGGGGGCAATATCGATATTCAGGGCGAAGGGCTGAGGGCGCAGCCCGCGTAGCTTGGGGTTGCGCGGGTCGTAGATCAGGAGCGGTACCCGGATCGACTCTTCGTGGCCGTACCACTTGCCCGCCAGGCCGTACTCGCCCAGGTAGAAACCGTTATCACCCATAAAAACAATAATGGTATTATCGGCCAGGCCCCGGCGCTCGAGCGACTGCACCAGATTCCCCACGACCTCATCCACGCCACTCAGCAGGCGGTAGTAGTTCCGGACGCTCTCCTGGTACATGCGGTTGTTTTCAAAACGCAAATGCCACCGTTCGCGGGCGATGTTTTCTTCGGTTCGAAAAAAATCCGGGAACGCCCGCCAGTACTTCGGATCGGCCTTTTCGGGCTCCGGAATGGAGTCGCCCGCGTACATGCTTTTATACCGAGGCTGGATGATAAACTGCCGGGGGTCGTTGTCCTGCACGTGGGGCGCTTTAAAACTCACCGACAAGCAAAAGGGCTGGGCCGCGCGGGTACTTTCCATAAACTGCTCAATGTCCCCGTTTACCTTGTCGGTATGGTGAAGGTAGTTGCCCCGCTCGTCTTTCATTTCGTAGTCGGGCTGGCCCTTGTCCGAGCAGGCCCAGAAATCGAAGGCGGCGGCCGGTTGCTCCTTAGGATTCCCCACCCCAAACTTCCCGATAAAGCCCACTTGGTAGCCCGCTTGCTTCAGCAGCATGGGGTAGGTACTTTGAAAAGCCTCCGGGCCAAAACTAGTGGCAAAATCCTGAATTTTGTGCCTGGACATGTACTGCCCGCTCAGCAGGCTGGCCCGGCTCACGCAACAGATGGAGGTGGTGACGTAGGCGTTCTGAAACAAGACCCCGCCGCTGGCGAGGCGGTCCAGATGGGGCGTTTTGATAATGGGATTTCCCATCGCGCCCAGGGCGTTCCAGCGGTGATCGTCCGTCAGCAGGAAAATAATATTCGGCGGCGGCGCGGCTGGCGGCTTCGGCGAACGAATATAGCTACTAAAAATCAGCGAAGTCCCCAAAAGTACCCCGGCGGCTAATGTAAAGTACCTTGGGAGGAGTCTGTTCATGGTTGTTTTTTGAATGTATGCTAATCCGTTTTTTATCAAGCCACGGGGTACCTTGGCACCCTGTGGCAGCGAGGTACTTTAAGCTGAGCTTCAGGGAATCTTCTGCCCGTTCACCACCGTATTCCTGAAGGTCAGGCCGTCGATCAGCTGGGGATTGTAGGTACCGTTTTTGGCTTCTACCTTCACGTTCTCAAAGGTGAAGCGCGCTAGTTTGTCGTGCTCGGTGGTGGCAATATCGAAGAAGATCGCGCATTGCATGTCGATGTTGCGCAGCGTAATGTACTCGGAATACGACAAGGGTACTTCCGGGCGGCCTTTGAGGTCAAAGAATTGCGTCCAGGGCTTGACGTAAATGAGGCTGTGCGCCTGGCCGGTAATGTTTTCTACCGTGATGTACTCGTACTTCTGGGGCGTGTCGGGCCGCATTTTGAGCCAAAGTACCCGCATGGCCTCGTTGACGTGGCAGTTGCGCATCACGACGTTCCGGTTGTGAATGGCCTCGCTGCCGCAGGTCAGGGCGGCGTGGCAAAACCCAAACTCACAGTCTTCAATCAGGATGTTGGCGTTGCCGCCGTTGGCGGGGTCGGTGTCGGCCCAGGGGCCTTTGCCGCCTTTGAGCGCAATGGCGTCATCATTCACCGACATATAGCAGCCCTTCACCAGCACGTTGGTGCAGGCGTCGATGTCGATGGCGTCGGTACTAGGGGCTTTTACCGGGGCGTGGGGCGAAAAGATGTGCAGGTCCAGAAGCTTGACGTTGGTACACTGGTAGTAGTGGCTGGTCCAGAAGCCCGCGTTGTGCAGCTTCACGTCTTGTACCTGCACGTCGTGGCAGTTCCAGACAAACACCAGCCGCGGCCGCGACACCTCCAGGTTGGTACATTGCGGGTTTTCCTTCCGCCGCTGCCAAAACGCCTCCCAGTACTTCAGGCCGTTGCCATCCAGGGTACCTTTCCCCGAAATGGTAAAGCCATCGACACCGTAGGCATTCACCAGCGCCGGGAAGTAGTCGAGGCTCTGCCCTTCCATGCGCGACGGCATCAGGGGGTAGTCGCTGATCGAATCGGAGCCCTTCAGCTTGCCGCCTTCGGCTACGTACAGGTGCGTTTTGGGCTTGAAGAACAGCGCCCCGCTCATAAAAGTACCCTTCGGAATGACGACAACCCCGCCACCTTGCCGGGCCGCTTCGTCGATGACTTTTTGAAGGGCCTTCGTTTGCACCAGGGTACTATCCGGCTTCACGCCGAAGTCAGTGATGACGTACGGCTTGCCCAGATCGCTCAATGCTATTTTTTTATGGTCCAAAAACCAGTCGGGCATGGGCGTGCCGTCCGGGAAAACGTTTTTCTGGCTTTGCTGGGCGTGGGTGGTAGTGGTAAAGATGAAAGCTAATAGGAAAAGAATTTTGTAACTCATAGTTTCTTTCATGTTGAAAACTTGGATTATTTTTAACCACCGGCGGACGTCGCGCGGTTGCAGACTGGCGGTAGCGCTGCCTGGCTGCCGCTGCCGCCAGTCTGCGACTGGTGGCCATAAATAATCACAGTCTTTGACTGTAGGTACATACTATTAAATCAATTCAATAGCCAGCAGCCCCTTCTGATCGGCGTAGTCGCGGGCACTACTATATAAGTACTCCCACGCATTTTCTACCCAACCGGCCCGGACCGGATTTTCGTGAATGTAGTTAAGCTTCTGCTCGATCACGCCGGGTGAGTACAGCTCCACGGGCTGATTGTGCTGCTGCCACACCTGAAAGTTAACGTTGTTGTAGTTAAATTCTCCGCTTTTCCGAAAAATAGCCAGTATCCAGTTCCGTCGGCTTTCTTCCGGATTGGCCTCGATGGCGGCAAATAATTGCTTGCTGGTAAATTTTTTCAAATCGCGGATCACGGCCGAAAGGTTGTCTTCTTCGGCTCTGACGATCAGGTGAATGTGGTTGGACATGATGCACCAGGCGTACACAATCAGTCCTTTTTCCTTTTGGCAGTAGCGCACGCTTTCCAGAAAAAGGTCACGGTATTCCTTTCGGGTAAAGAGGTCGATCCAGCCAACCACCGTCATCGTGACGAAGTACACCCCACCCTGGTCCCGTATTTTATAATTTCGGCTCATGGGTTAGTTGAAAACTTGGATTATTTTTAACCACCGGTTTCAAACCGGCGGTAGCAGGGGCGGGGCGGGGGGCCGCGCAGTTGAAAACTTGGACAATTCTAAACCAGAAATATGAAAAAATCCACAAGTTAAAACTTGCTATTCGAAAAAATAATGACGCTTTCACGTAAAAAATTTATATCTGGGCTATGTTTTGTTTTTCTCCTCTTAATATTTCTCAAAACGCCAATTTCTTTTAAAAACCAACCCGCCTTATGACCAATATCTCCAATTATTAAATCAACTGGTATTTCAGTATTAGCATAAGCGGAATTAGAAACAATTAGCCAAATCTGAGCATGTTTCTCCGCATTCTTTTTCAAAAGCAATAGGATGTTAAACATATCCTCAAAATATGCTTGAACCATAAGTGGGATATTTTTATCCATCAATTGATCAGTATTGTTCAACAATAAAGATATTGTTTGAGAGTATAATAGCCCAAAGTCATTTGACAAAGGCCTTTCCCATTTAGCTTGTAAATGAGATCTAACAGTTTTCAAACGAAGAGAGTATAGATCTTGACTGTTCATAATAAATTTACCCAAAAACAACTCAGGTCTATATATATCAGTATAATCGAAAGTATTTAGATATGGTGGAGAAGTAACACAAAGCTTGAATTTTTTTTTGAAATTTTGGGATTGCAAGTATAGCCTAGCATCTTTATTAACAATACTAGGATTAATCAAAAGTTCCTTAGTAGATAAATCCTCTCTTATAATCTGAATGTTCTTCTTAAAGGCAACAAAAAAACTGTCCTTGTCAAAATTATATGTTTTCCAGCTTGAACGATATCTAAAACACTTTCCATCTCGTTTACCATTACAGTTTTGCATAGCAGAAGAGATGAGGGCTAATCTCAGAAGCATTGTGGTATCAGGATCATTAATTTTTAAACTGGCAAGCCAAGCATTCTCAAATGCATTTAGCACAGTACTATTAAAGAGCCATTTATCTAATCCTTCTTTTTCTGAAAAAGTCGAAAAACCAATCAATGGTGAAATTGATCTCCCATTGAAAGATTTAAGGATTTTTTCTTCACCAAGATTTAGTCTAGTTAGTGTTGTTTTTTTTGATTTTGCAATTGACAAAAAAGATGTAAATGGATTTACTTCTATTCCAATTGAATTATAGCCTAAATATGAAGCTGTAAGCGTAGTAGTTCCACTACCGTTAAAAGGATCTAGAATCAAATCATCAATACCAATATCAGCGTGTTCAATAGCTTTCTCAACTAGATTAGGAGAAAATCCTTCTTTGTAATAATACCAACGATGTCTTGGTAATTTGGTCGTGTCCTCAGAATTCGAGAAACCACTATCCATTAAATAGAAATCCTTATTCAGGAAATAATTCATATATATACTATATTGTTTTGGGGGTTGCAAACAATTTAACTACTTTTTCAAAGCTAGGGATATTCAAATGATATAATTTATCTGTGTCAATCGAAATTTCTTTATCTTTAAAAAACATACCGTCAAAATAGTTAATACGTACATCGTCATCTTTAAGATTGTTTCTTCTCCCATCTATCACTAACAAATACGATCTTAAAATTGATTTTGGTGAATCAGAAGATAAATTATCATGATATCCTTTCAATTGTTCTATCCCTTCATTAGCACGACGATCAGTATATTGGTAAATGGTACCGCTTTCAGGTTTTACTTTACCTAAAAATTTTAATTCAATTATAGCAACTCTATTTGCTTCTCTCCATGTAATTTTTATATCAACAGGCTTTGGTTTTGTTGCATCTCCCATTATATTAAACTCTCGAACCGGGTCAATTGATACTCCTCTATCTAACGAGGTAGACAAAAATTCATAGAGTGATAGTTGCATAAACTTTTCAGGAATATTATTTCCACGTCCTCCTCCTGTAAAGAAAAGTCGATTTTCATCTGCCCAAGATTTAACAAAATAGGAACAAGAAGAATTAAAAATTTTATTAATACCATAATTTTGTAATGCAGAATACAGTTCGGTGTATTGAGACGCAAATCTACTACCCCTGTCATATAGAGTAATATCTATTTTAGAGCCATTTGCATACAAAAATTCTTTATTGTTTTCATAGTGATATATCAATGTATGATTATCCCTTAGTAACACATCAAAGTTTTCACTTTCAGACATTAAAATTTGTTCAGTGGCCGAAACTTGAATAAAAAAAGAGCCACTCGTACGATTCAAAAAAATGTTTTTGTCATAGATAACTTTTGCATTGCCCTCATCAAATAATTTTTGATCCTTTAAATGTTTTAATACAAAAAAACTACCATTAAAGTACGCGGGCTCAAAATATCTATAAATTTCTTTAAGAGATTTAACAATAATTTCAACAGCTCTCGCTCCTCCTTCTATTTCACCGAAGGCTTTCTGAACTTGAATCAAATAATGATTAGTTACATTAGCCATAAGTTCATCATTGTTTGACATACATTATAATTTATTTTTTTCAGTTAAAAAATTTACCCAAGTTATTGCTGGTACAACAAGATTATCCGAAACAATTCCTACTTCTTGACTTAAATCTCTAAATTTTTGATAAATTTCGCTTTGGTCTAGCCACGAATTATTGTCAAGTTTTTTAGCTTTATTTATTTCAGAATCACTTAATAATGCTCTTTCAGTTTGTTTGTAAGGTACTAAAATACTAGTTGTACATGCTGCATCCAAGAATTCTTCTCTTTTAAGGAAATTTGACAAAGATTTAAACTTTATAAACTCATCTGTACCTCTTCCAGAAATTGTAAAATAGGAATTCCTCTTCTCAAAGATGCCATTTTGTATGTGCCTTTTCGTGGCCTCATTAATTTCGGTTGAAAACGGGTAGCCCATACTATCTAAGGTAAACTTGTAGTGCCAGTCGCTTATTCTATGGCCTCTATAAAGAAATAAAATAGAAGAAAAGTAGGAAAAAAGATGAATCTCTTCTAATTTAAAGCCATCAAGAAAATTGTCTAGTTTATGTGCTAATGATAGGCTATCAAAAAAAGCCTCTGGGATTACTTGACTATTCATACGTTATTTTTTTCGTTTAGTGCGTATTCAATTCTATCATATGCCATCTTAAACAAGCCTTCGCCTTCTTTTTGAATTTCAGACAGATCAGTCCAATCAAGCATTCTCCTTACTTTCATGTTACTGCTTCCGCATTCCTTTGCTAATGATATTAGAAGTTGAGATGCATTAATATTCGCAGTCATAATTAAATTTTGATGGTATTCCATTACAAACTTTCCAAACATATTCCCAACTCTACTTTCATAAGCAATATCTAACGATCCTTCGGGAGTATCGATTAACATAGTTGCGCCATCAGATCCAGATAGAAATATTGCAAGAGACATTCTTAATGCAATATCCAGAAAGAATCTTTGGCTTTCTGAAAGCTGAAATGATTCTGTCCTAGCAGTGTTTTGAATCTCTAAAACTAACTTTATAGATTTACCTACTCTTTTAGGTTGGATATTCAAATCTAGCCCTATAAAACTTTTTGCCAATTTTTTGAATATTGGCACAAATTCAAGTTCGGCATCTTTGTAAGCTGTCTCTACCTTATCGAGTAAAGAATCATATTCTGGTTTTAATTTATCTCTCTTTGAGTATTCACTTATAGATTCTCTATCAGCTAATTCATATTGACTTTTATATTGCTTTATTAATGATTCTAAATTTTTATTTCCCGATCCTTTATATGAAATAAACGGGTTATCTGTAAGAAATTCGTTTAATTTCTCTTTATTTCTATTATACTCAAATTCAGCTTTTTCAAGCTGATCTATTTTTCCATTCATCTCCAAAATAAGATTTTCAAGCTCTTGGCTTTTACTACTAATTATCTTATCATTCGTTTCAATCAATTCTAGTAATTCAATTTGTTCTGTATTATTTTTATCATTAATTATTGTATCACAGAGCGGGCATTCATCCTTATGAATATTTCGTTCAATATTTTCCCGAATGTGTGCTCCGCTTGATCCACAAACTAAACATTCTTTCTTTTGTATCGCAAATTGAATATTTGAATTATCAACTAACTTTGAACGTGGCTTTGAGTACTTTGAAAAGTATCTTGTGTGATCGTTTTTAAGAATCATTATTTCTGAATTCAGATAACTTTGTTGTTTTAAAATAGAGTCGTACTCTATCTTAATATTATTATAGGTTTTTTCTGATTTATCAGAATTGTTATATAACTCATTCAATTCATCTTCTAATTTTTGCAAATTTGCTGGTTTCTTATCTTTTATTTCTTTTTCTAGATCTTTAAATTTTGTCTTAGCTTGTGTTGCCTGCCATCTAGCATTCCTACCATTCGATTCATGCTTTTCCATTCTTCTTATCAATTCTGATATTTTTTCTGCATCTTCTGGATTTGAATTAAAAGCTACTGCCAATGCACTAGATGATGCTCTCTCATCCCAAAATATCATATTTCTATTTTCATCAAATGTTAAAACATATAATTGATAAAATATGAAATAATCAAAATTTACAAATCCAATATCACTAGATAGTGACTTTTGATATAGTTCGTTTAATTCAATTGGGCTTAACCCGTCTCCTGTGACGAGAGATATTTTTTTCAAACCTTCAAGTTTGTATATTTCTAATACTCTAAGGCTTTCTCTTTCAAAAAAACCTCTTACTAATCTATAATACTTATCGCTAACTTTAAAAGTAACCTCAATTTCTGCTTGGTTTTTATCTTTCTCATGAATTCTGCCGACGTAATATCTCTTTGTATAATCCTTGTAGGATTTCACTATTTCAGATGGTGATAGTACTTGCTTGTTTGGCTCTAAAACTATTCCTGTCAAGCAGTAGTTTATGGAATTTAAAAAGGTTGTTTTCCCTAATCCGTTTGCTCCTGCTAGGCAATAGACACCTTTGTTAATCTTTTCGTCTACCTCAAAAAGAATACCATTCTTTTTGTATAGAGAAAAATTCCTTAAATTAATTTTCTTTAAATTTATAAAATTATATGTATTTTGCATTTATACTATATTTAAAGTTAAGGTTTTTAAATTTAAAAAAATAACTACTCAGAAATAACCTTTAAATAGTCTATTTAAAGCCGTAAAAGATACCACCTCTCTCTGCTGCAATTTTCCAGTAGTCTGATATACATTGGTAGTTGGGAACAATCACGGCCTTAAACTGAAAAAACTTTAAAAATAATTTTATATTCAATAACCTTTCTCACATTAATTATCCCCCTCCGGCAAAACCCCTTCCTCTTCCAAAATCCTTTGCAGGCAGAACGTATATTCATCAAAGAGAGGTACCTCGTCGGCCCAGGGATAGACTTCAAGGCGGTGGTTAGGACGAACGCCGCGCAGTTGAAAACTTAAATTACTCTAAACCACCGGCGACCGTCGCACGGTTGCAAACCGGCGATAGCTGGAGATCAGCGCCGATACGATAAGCGACTGAAAAACGCTACTACCCATGACTTCACTTTCATTTTTTAGCCCTAAAAGTACCTGACGATAGCCCCGGCGGTAGTACTTTCGCCCGCCGAATGCTTCGTACAGCAGTGTTTCGGGTATTTGTCCGGTGATGGCTTCCATAAAACAGGCCGTTTTTTTCAAATATACTTTTTTTCGGACAAAGTACCAGACAGCCAAGCCGCTGCGGTTTGGCTTAAACGCGCTGGCACACTACCGGCGGTTGGCAACCGTGCGACGGCCGCCGGTGGTTATATATAATCACAGTCTACGACTGTCAAACCAACGCCCCAAGACCTACTTCAGGTACTGCGCTACGTTTTCTTTGGTCACCAGCTCGAAGGGGATAAGTACCTGCTTGTCGAAGGCCTCGCCTTTGGCGGCTTTCAGGGCCGTTTCGACGGCGCGGGCGCCCTGCTGCTCGGCGTTCTGGAACACGGTGGCGTCCAAAGTACCCTTCTTCACGGCATCGAGGGCGTCGGGGATGGCATCAATGCTCACCACCACGACCTTGTCTTTGAGCCCGGCGGCGGTCAGGGCTTTGACGGCCCCCATGCCCATTTCGTCGTTCTGGGCAAAGACGGCGTTGATCTGTCCACCGTACGACTGAATCCAGTTTTCCATCAAGGACATGGACTTGGAGCGGTCCCACTCGCCGCTCTGGTGCGCGATGAGCTTCAGGCCGGGGTAGTTTTGCAGGATTTCGCGCGCGCCCTGCTCGCGCTTGAGCTGCGCGGCCTGCCCCATGTACCCGTGGATCATGATCACGTTGCCCCGGCCGCCCAGCCGTTCGGCAATGTACCTCATCGCGATCCGGGCCGACTCCACGTCGTCGGAGCCCACAAAGGCCGTCGGTTGGGTTTTGGTTTCGGAGTTGACGTTGATGATCGGGATATTAGCCGCCAGAGCCCGCGTCACGGCCGGAGAGCTGGCCTCTACTTCGCAGGGATTCATGATGATGGCGTCGACCTGCTGGGCCACGAAGCTCTCGATCTGTTCCACCTGCTTCAGCGCCGAGCGCTCGGCATCGACCACCACCAGCTCCACGCCCAGTTCCTTGGCTTTTTTCTCCATTTCGTCGCTCACGTTCACGATGAACTCGTTCTGCATACTGAGCATCGACACGCCCACGGTCAGTTTAGAGCCCGATTCGTCGCCGCGATTACAGCCCGTGAAGAAAGTACCCAGTAGGGCCGTGGCCGCCAGTATCGTGATAGGTAGTCGTTTCATGCCTGATTTTTAATTGGTTATTGAAGATTTTCTTTTGGCAAAAAGGAATTAATAAAGTACCTCAGGAAGCGGACGTTCGGTTGAAACTATCCAGCACCACGGCCCCGATGATGATCACGCCCATGGCCACCTGCTGGTAGTAGGAGGTGACGTTGAGCAGATCCAGGCCGTTGCTGATGACCCCGATGAGCAGCGCGCCGATCAGGGTACCCGCCATAGTACCCGTGCCGCCGGAGGTACTTGTGCCGCCGATGATGGCCGCCGCAATGGCGTTGAGCTCGAACCCCACGCCGGCGTTGGGCTGGCCGGTGGTAATGCGCGACGTAAGGACAATTCCCGCCAGGGCCGCCAGTCCGCCGCTGAGCGTGTATACCCACATTTTGACCTTGCTCACGTCGATGCCCGAGGCCCGCGCCGCTTGCTCGTTGCCCCCGACGGCGTACATGTAGCGCCCCAGGACGGTCTTTCTGAGTATTACGGAGCAGCTCACGAAGGCCACGACGAGCACAAGGATGGGAAAAGGTACCCCAAGTACCTTACCGCCACCGATGAAGTTGAAGGTGTCGGAGAGGTTGGAGATGGGCCGCCCCTTGCTCAGGATCAGCGCCAGACCGCGGCCGATGGTCATGGTACCCAGCGTGACGATGAACGGGGGTACTTTGCTCTTGGTAATGACAAAACCGTTGAACGCCCCAATGAGCACGCCCGCCAGCAGGCCCATCGCCAGCGGTACCACCAACGGGTAGGTATCGGGGTGGGCAAAGGAAGCCGCCACGACGCCCGTCACGGCCACCATCGACCCCAGCGAGAGGTCAATGCCCCCGGTAATGATCACGAACGTGACGCCAAAGGCCAGCAGCGCGTTGATCGACACCTGCGTAACGATGATCGTGAGGTTGGGTACCGTCAGGAACTTCGGGGTAATGAGCGCCAGCACCAGGCAGATGAGCACCAGGGCCAGAAAAATGCCGTACTGGCCTATACGGCGGAGGGGTACTTTGTCGGTAAGGGTACTTTTCATTTTTAGGTAAGTAAATAAACTAATCGCATACTTAACGGGCAATCGTACTCCATAAAGTACCTCCGCCTTTATGGTAACATGCAAGGGAAGAGCCCCTATTTCTCATCCAGCTGCACGAGCTGCCATGCTCCTTCCGGCTGTTTTTCCAAATAAGCCAAAACGGTGAGGTTTTTGGTGCTACCGAGTACTTTAATTTCCAATTG
Organism: Rhabdobacter roseus; assembly: GCF_014202275.1. Classification (GTDB taxonomy): domain Bacteria; phylum Bacteroidota; class Bacteroidia; order Cytophagales; family Spirosomataceae; genus Rhabdobacter; species Rhabdobacter roseus. The sequence continues at coordinate 66,962 of NZ_JACHGF010000017.1, forward strand.
CGCCTGGCCGTATCCGTCAGTGATGTTAATATTTCCGCTGGGGATCATTCCGTATCCTTTAATCCCCCCCGTCTCGGCCTGAATTTCGTTGTTGTTTTCAATTTCCCTAATCGCTACCTGATAGGCGTCGGAATTTTTTACGGCACTACTTGTGAATAAAAAAGCAAAGGCAATAAAGACCGCCCCCAGGCCGATACCCGTTAAAATACGCGTCAGCGCTTTGGGCTTATTCTCGTTTTCAAAAACCTTGGTTTTCGCCACTTTATCGCCCAATCTTTTCTTTTCCGGATCTATTACCAACACGATTAACTCAACCGGCCAGATTAGAATAAAAACATTCCTTAAAAACAACCGGCCCAAAGAAGGCACTTCGTGAAGCGCCGCTTCATCCCGTACGCCAATGCCCATAATCCACTTCCCGATGCTCATGCCCTTGACGCTATCTTTGGCGAAGTAAAGCAAAAGGCCAACCATCAAAACGGCAGCCATGATGCCGGGCATTTGACGCCTATTGGTTTCGTCTAAAAAGTTGGGGCCAAGCGCCAAAAAAACGACAGAGACCATCAAAAGGGTTATGACAAAATGGTCTATCATGAAGGCCGCGATCCTTTTCCTTCTGCTCGCTAAAAGAGAGGCTGGCGCTAGGGTAGCTATCATGGGTTTACGGGTTTAGAGGGTGTATAAAACAAAACGGATTAATGCTGCATGGCGTACTGCATGATGGTTTCCTGGGTGGCTTCGGCCTTGCTGAGCAGAGCGGTCGGGCGGCCTTTGGACAGCACCAGTACCCGGTCGCTGAGGCCCAAAATTTCGGGTAGTTCCGACGAGATCAGGATCACCGCCAGGCCGCTGGCCGCTAGTTGATTGATTAGTTTATAAATCTCAAACTTGGCCCCGATGTCCACGCCGCGGGTGGGTTCGTCCAGCATGATGAGCTCGGGCGAAGTTAAAAGTACCTTTCCCAGGACGACCTTCTGCTGGTTGCCCCCGCTCAGGTACGTTACTGGCTGATCCGGGCCGGAGGCCTTGATGCGCAGGTTGGTGATCATGGCGGCAGCGGCGGTTCGCTCGCTCTGCTCCCGGATGAGTCCGCCTTTTTGGTGGCTACGGAGGCTCGCCAGCGTGAGGTTTTGCTGCACCGAAAGCCCCGGTACAAAACCCAGCGCCTTGCGGTCTTCGCTGACGTAGCCGATGCCCCGCCGGATGGCCTCCCGCGGGGAGCTGATAAGTACCCTTTGCCCTTTGAGGTAGATTTCGCCGCTATCGGCCCGGTCCAGCCCAAAGATAGCCCGCGCCAGTTCGGTGCGTCCGGCGCCCATGAGTCCGGCCAGGCCCAGGACCTCGCCCCGATGTACCTCGAAGCTCACGTCGGTAAAGTACCCCGCGCGGGTCAGGTTCCGGACCGCAAGTACCTCCTCGCCGCGGTGGGCCGTGGAGGCGGGAAAGAGGTCATTGATCTCGCGGCCCACCATCATGGCAATGAGGGTACTTTGGTCGAGCTCGGCGGCGGGGCGCGTGCCGATGTACGTGCCGTCGCGCAGTACGGTGATGGTGTCGGCGATGGCGAAGATTTCGTCCATCTTGTGCGAAATATAAATAATGGCTACGCCCTGGCGCTTCAGATCTTGGATGATCCTGAACAAAGTACCTACCTCGCGGTCGGAAAGGGCGGAGGTGGGCTCGTCCATGATCAGTACCTTGGCGTGGTTGGAAAGCGCCTTGGCGATCTCGACCATCTGCATCTGGGCCACGCTGAGGTACTTCATGGGGGTAGTGGGGGCCAGGTCCAGGCCCAGTTGATCGAGCAGCTGCGCGGCCAGCTGGTTGATTTTGCGGTCGTTTACCCAGCCCCAGCGCCCAGCGGCAACGTCCTTTTCACGGCCCAGAAACATGTTCTGCGCCACCGTGAGCTCCGGTACGGCCAGGATTTCCTGGTGGATCATGGCGATGCCCCGCCGAAGTACCTCGTGTACGTTCTGACCCCGCAGCGGCTGTCCTTCCAGAAGTACCTCGCCCGCGTCGGGCGTGAGCAAGCCCATCAGGATCTTCATGAAGGTCGATTTGCCCGCGCCGTTTTCGCCCATCAGCGCGTGCACTTCGCCCGCGCGAAGCGTAAACCGGACGCGGTCAAGCGCCCTAACGCCCCCGAAGGATTTGGAAAGGCCCGATACTTGCAGTAGTTCACGCATGGAGGGAAGATAGCAGTTATCTGGTACGTTGACGCGCCAAAGTACCTTTTTCCCCTAGTAAAGAAAAAAGTACCTACGTACTACTTCTGCCAGCGGTACGAAATCGTGCGCTTTTTGGTACTTGTATAAAGTAAAAAAAAATGGCTCCTTTCTGGATCAGGTACCTTGCGCAGAAGGTACCTAGAGCCCGGCCACCTTCGCCTCCCACTGGCTTTGGGCCAGGAAAGCCCGGTAGTCCTGGATGTGAAGCATGTCGTGGATGGCCTTTTTCTTGTCGGCGGCGTTGTCGTAGTACGCCTTACAGATCTGGTACCCTACCCAGTAGCCCTGGTCGGCGGGGTGGTCGGGGGTTTCCTGGTCGCCATTCCCGATCCAGTTCGAGTAGCGATCATGGTACATATCTTTCTGGAAGCGCGCCCAAATCTCCTTCTCCCGGCCCTTGGCCCATACATCCAGGCGCGCGTTGGAATTGCGCCCGCTGATGAGCTCGCCCATAAAATCAGCCATGCCCTCGATGATGGCGTAGCCCAGCGTGATGGTGTCCGACTTCATGTCATCCTGCTGAAAATGGATCAGCTCGTGGGCAATGATGTCGGGTAGGCTACTCAATTTCTGAAAGTTATTTTTCTGCCAAAGCGAGAGTTCATCCGTAGGTACTTCGTCGGTTTTCGCAATTTGATTGATCCCGATCAGCAGTCCGGCGTCCGACACGGTACCCGCGCTGGTAAAGGCCCCCATGATAAAGTACACGTCCGGAAAAACCGCCTCCGGATAAAGCGCTTTCAGGTTTTGGAACGCGCGGTAAAAATCTTCTTTATACGCCTCCACCCGCAGGGTATTGGGCCGCAGGGCGGTATAGAAGCGTGGCCGTTCGTTATGGTGCTTCAGGAAAGCGTCGATGCTACCGACCTTCATGCCCAGGTAGTCGTGCATGCCCTCCGAGGCGGGCTCGAAGTAGTACTTCTTAAAAATCTCCTTTTGCTGCTCGGGCTGCTGCTTGGCGGCGTCGTAGGCCCGCCAAAACCGCGCGATGTCCTCGGTATGAAACTGCGCCTGGCGCGGGTCGGTGTTCAGCGATTTCCGGTTGGGTTTCAGCCGCCGCAGGGCTTTTTGCCAGCGCGCATCGTCGCTGCGCAGGCTCGCCAGGTCTTCGTCATGGGCCAGGTTCTGGTAGTTGGCGTAGCCGTGGGTCAGGGCGGCTTCCAGCATCGGGAAGGCCCAGTCGGGCTTTCCGGCCAGGGCGTAGCAGCAGGCGGTGTTGTAGTAGCCCCGCGCTTTTTGCGTCCGGAAGTCGGCGCTTTCGGCGTAGCGCTGGTAGTACTCACCGGCCAGTGCGAAGCTTTTCACCTGAACGCAGCTATCAGCCAGTTGATACCAATGCTTGGCATCCTGCGCCCATAGGCTTCCGCCCCAAAGTACCCCCAGCGCCACCAGCAGGTATCTGTACCCTTTCGTTTTCATTCGCTCCCGTTTTTTTGTACATGGTTCCTTACAAAAATAACGGCAAATCGGAGCAATCCAAGCCTTTCGGGGGAGCGTCGAGGTACTTTTACAATTCGTTTACAATGTTTTACCCGGCTTTTACGCCCGCTTGAGGCCCGGCTCCTACCTTTGGTTATCGTATCAGAAATCCCAATTTTCCAATCCTTAAAAACGTACTTTATGAAAAATGCAACCCGGCTCATCGCCAGCTTTTTGCTCTGCTTATCAGCGCTCTCCTTTAGCCGACAAACCCCGTTTAGCGCCTGCTCGGCGGCTTTCCTGAACAACAAAATGATCGTGAACGAATACTCGCCCCAGGGTACCTGTACCGTCGCGGCCGGAGCTACGGGGCAGCTCACGGTGTGTACGGCGGAGCTGAGCCCGCAGGCCAGTAAGGCGATTGATAAAATCGACTTCAAAGTGGCCATCCGCGACGAGCAAACCCACACGCTTCTGATGTACTCGGACGAAACCTACCGGCAGGTGGACATCCAGCGGGTACTTAGTCAGTGCAAAAAAGGCGACCGGATTGTCCTGCTAACGACCAGCAACCTGTACGCGCTGCCGCACAACGAGATTCTGGTTCAGTAAACGCCCTTACGGGTACTTTTCATTATATAACCATCTATTAATCATGAAAAACAAAATCGTGTCGCTGCTTCTTGGTTCGCTGGGGGTAGTTGTTTTTTCGGCCTTCCTGGCTTTTCCCAAATCCCATACCGACTCTTTTTACTTTAACCCCTTTCTACTGAATGGCAAGCCGATGGACCTTACCCGGCTCACGACCAGTACCAGCGGGGTACTTTCGCTCGTGAAAAACGACCCGGCTGCTGCCCCCGCCGCACAGGTACCTTTCCTGATCTACCTCCGGCGGGCCGGAAAGATAGTCGATGCCAGCGCCTACGCCCACAACCACGCCGTTACGGAAATTGAGATTGCCACGGTACTTCGCGGCGCGCAGCCCGGCGACGAGCTCGTGGTAGACCCGACGAGTGAAGAGATAGGGCAACGGACGATCACGGTTAAGCAACCGCTGTATGCGCCGTACATGCCCTGGTTTTTTGGCGCAAATAAAGGGAAGGACGGCTGCTAAAGCCAGGGGCGTTTTAGGTACCTTTGCCTGAGGTACTTTACGGAAATTTACATAAAAATGAATGAAGCCGTAAATCGTTGTTTCTTACGCAAGATCAGGATTTTGCTCCGGCTAATCCTGGTCTTGCTGGGCGTTTGGCCGGGCGGTACTGACCGCGCCCTGGCCCGCGATGACACCGCCCGCTTTGCCGAAAAAGTAAACCTGGCCCTCCGCCGCACGGCCCACCAGCTCCTCACCGCCAACGGCGACTCCACCACGCGCATTTTGCCCGTGCAACAGCCCGATGAAGGTACCTTCGTGTTGCGGCTCAACGACCTCTTTGACTACGACCAGCTGCCGCAGCTCTTGCAGGAATCGCTGGAGCTACACGGTATCCACCGCGCCTACGACGTGGCAGTGCTGGATTGTTCGCGGGGTACTTTGCAGCTGGGCTACAGCTGGGCCGATTTACACTCAAAAGACGGTGTACCCTGCCACGGGCGACAAAAAGAGCCGGGTTGTTACCAGCTACGGGTCAGCTTTTACTCCAGCGCCCAAACGGCTACCACCCGTACTTTCTGGTGGCTTATGCCCCTGGGTACGTTGCTCACGGCCCTGGGGTACCTGGCGTGGCGCCGCACCCGCCGGGAGCCGTCGCCTCCGCTTGATAACCCAAACCCCGCCCAACCAAGTACCTCCCAGGTACCCTTCGGCGGCTCGCTGTGGGACACCGCTACCTACCGGCTCGTCTCGGGCGAAAGTACCTACCACCTCACCTACCGCGAGGCCAAGCTGCTGACCCTGCTCGTAAGCCACCCCAACCAGGTCCTTGAGCGCGATTTTATCCTGAAAACCGTCTGGGAAGACGAGGGCGTCATCGTAGGCCGCAGCCTGGACGTATTTGTGTCGCGCCTGCGCAAGATGCTGCGCAACGACCCCAAGCTCAGCCTCGTGGCCGTGCACGGCCTGGGCTACCGCCTGGAGGTACTTTCCTAAAAAAAGTGATGCCCGCCGGGAATTTGGCGGGCATCACGTACCTAGCAATCACGTACCTTCCTCAATTTTTCTACTTCTCTAGTACCGCTTCGGCTAGATTCAGCATACTCAGGTATACGTGATTCTTATAATTTCCGCGTTAGAGGCCCACCTCTCTATCTTCCCATCAGGGCTTTCTCATAAAAATGGCAAGTAGTTGTTAGCCTTACTTTTGTGGTTGACTAGACTACAAAAACCATGACTACTCCTACTTGCCAGC
>NZ_JACHGF010000018.1 GCF_014202275.1 Rhabdobacter roseus
TCTTCGACTGAAAATTTTCTCCTTGACATAATCCTACTAATTTAAGGGGTTTAATTAGTAGAATCCAGTTCCAGGTTTTTAGGGGGCTAGTACACCGTTATTATCTATGTATAAGTACCTCCCCAGGGAGGCCACATTGTGCAGCCCGTTCAGGCTCGTCAAGGAGCCATTGCTTTGAATGTATAGGTACCCAGGAATGGACGTCAAACCCGATAATGCTTCTACGCTCGTTAGGGCTCCGTTTCCCCCTATAAATAAGTAATCTCCGAGAGAGGTCAGGTTGTTCAGTCCGCTCAGGCTCGTCAGGGAGCTATTGCTTTGAAGAAGTAGGTACCCCGGAATAGATGTCAACCCCGACAAACCATCCAGCGTGGTTAGAGCCCCATTACTTCCTATAGATAAATAGTCTCCCAGGGAGGTCAGGTTGGATAGCCCTACCAAGCTCGTTAGGGAAGTATTGCTTTGAAGAAGTAGGTATCCTCCAATAGACGTCAAGCTCGACAAACCATTCAGCGTGGTCAGAGCTCCGTTACTACCTATATATAAATAATCTCCCAGGGAGGTTACATTGTGCAGCCCGTTCAAGCTCGTCAGAGAGCTATTATTTTGAAGAAGTAGGTACCCCGGAATGGACGTCAAACCTGATAATGCCTCTACGCTCGTTAGGGCTCCGTTTCCTCCTATAAATAAATAATCTCCCAGAGAGGTCAGGTTATTCAGTCCGCTCAGGCTCGTCAGGGAGTTATTGTTTTGAAGAAGTAGGTACCCCGGAATAGATGTCAGGCCCGACAAACCATCCAGCGTAGTCAGGGCTCCGTTACTGCCTATCAATAAATTCTCCCCCAGGGAGGTCAGGTTGGCCAGCCCGGTCAGGCTCGTCAGGGAGCCATTGGAACTAATAGTAAGCTCCCCCCCAATGGACGTCAAGCCCGACAAACCATTCAACGTGGTCAGGGCTCCGTTACTACTTATGTATAAATAACCTCCCAGGGAGGTTACATTGTGCAGGCCGTTCAAGCTCGTCAGGGCAGCATTGTTTTGAATAAGCAGGAATCCTGGAATGGACGTCAGGCCCGACAAGGCATTCAGGTTGGCCAAGGTACCGTTACTAGATATACTTAAATTGCCCCCCAGGGAGGTCAGGCTAGATAGTCCAGCCAAGCTCGTTAAGGAACTGCTTTGAATAGAAAGGTTTCCCGAGATGGACGTCAAGCCCGATAAGCCATCCAGATTGACAGTAGTAGCGCCACTGATAAAAAGGTTGCCCGAAATAGCGGTACAAGTAGGGTACGTGGTGGCAAAGGCATCGACCTGGGCCTGGGAAGTGAGCGTTACGTTGCCCACCGGGCACTGCGCCCGCGCTGTCAGCGTCAGTACCCACAGGGCCAATAGAAGTAGTTGTTTTTTCATGATAAGGTGTAATAGAATTTATAGTTTTTACTTTTTTTACTGGGAGTAAGGCGAAAAAGCGTCCGACTGGGAGCCCGACTTCAGCGTCAACCGCGCCAGGGTACCTTGCTTGCGGAGTTGGGGACGGCGGTAGCGCTTACGCGCAGGTACTTGGGAGGTACTTGGTGTTTGCATAATCAGGTCAGTAAGAGTTTATTGTTTCACAATCCGGTAGGTGTACACGCTGCCGTTGGTGCGCGTGAGCTCCACCAGGTACATCCCCGCCGGTAGCGGCTTCATGTCTAGGCCCGAGGCCAAGCCCTGGCTACGCTCCTGGATAAGTTTCCCCGAAGGGCCGAACAGCCGCACCCGCTGCACCTGGCTCCAGTCATCGAGCCGTAGCCGCTCGGCCACCGGGTTAGGGTACAGCACCAGTTCCTGATTCCGCTCAAAGCGAAGGCTGCGCAGGCGCGAGTAGGCGTAGCTGCCGTCCACGTCCACGATCCTAAGGCGGTAGAGGTTCTCGCCCTGGGCGGGGTCAGCGTCGGTGAAGGTGTAGTGCTGCAGGGAGGTACTTTCGCCCTGGGCTTTGACCCGCCCCAGGCTGCGCCAGCTTTTGCCGTCCCGGCTGTGCTCCACCTGGAAGTAGTCGCTGTTACTTTCTTCGGCGGTCGTCCAGCTGAGCTGGGCCAGGGTACCTTCGGCGCTGGCCGTAAAATCCACCAGCGAGACGGGCAGCACGCTGCAAGCCGCCTCCACTTCGCTTTGGCTGGCACAGCCGGTGGCGTTGCCCGAAATGGTGACCGCCCCCGGCGGGTTATTGAGGTAGGCACAAATGGACAGGATGGTGCAGGTGCTCAGTTGGGTATTGTTTTGAATAAATAAATTTCCGGCAATAGATGTCAAACCCGATAAGCCATCTAGATTGGTCAGAGCCCCGTTATTTTTTATAGTTAAATTGCCGCCCAGGGAGGCCACATTGTTCAGACCACTAAGGCTGACCAGGGAGCCATTGCCCGCAATAAAAAGTTCTCCCGGAATGGATGTCAAGCCCGACAAAGCTTCCAGATTAAGAAGGGCTCCATTATTTTCAATATATGAACTGTTCCCCAGGGAGGTTACATTGTTCAGCCCACTGAGATTCGTCAAGGAGCCATTGCCTGAAATTTGAAGGCCTCCCGAAATAGACGTCAAGCCCGACAAAGCTTCTAGGCTCGCCAGGGCTCCGTTATTATTTATATATAACCCCCCCCCCAGGGAGGTCAGGTTGTGCAGCCCTGCCAGGCTCGTCAAGGAAGTACAGGCTAGAACACTAAGAAACCCCGAGATGGACGTCAAGCCCGATAAGCCATCCAGATTGACAGTAGTAGAGCCAATGATAAAAAGGTTGCCCGAAATAGTGGTACAAGTAGGGTACGTGGTGGCAAAGGCATCGACCTGGTCCTGGGTAATGAAGGTTACGTTGCCCGGAGGGCACTGCGCCCGCGCCGTCAGCGTCAGTACACACAACAGGCTAAACAGAAGTAGTTGTCTTTTCATAAGGTAAGGAGTTAAAAGGTTTAGTTCTTGCTTTATTTGAAATGAAATGCTTTAAAAGTACCTACTGGCGGCTGGCTGGTAGTAGGTACCTGGCGATACTGACTCTAGGCAGAATAAGGAGAAAAAGCATCGGACTGCGAACCGGACTACCAAGTCAGCCGCGCCAGGGTATCTTGCTTACGGAGTTAGGGACGGCGGTAGTACTTGCGCGGGGGTACTTGGGGGGTAGCATGTAGCTGAGGTTGGGTGAATATTGGAACGACTTAATTTCAGTTTTAATAAATCCAGGGGAAGACAGCGAAAGGTGACTCTTATAAGTAGTGACAAAGATCGAAAATGCCCCCTAGCGCCTTTTGCTCATTTTGAGCATTCCTTAGCTCATTTTGAGCAAACACTTGGTACTGTATAAAATACACGACAAAAACCCGCGCGAAAGGCAAAAAGAGCCGAAGGAAGGCTAGGCGTACTCGGACGGAGGTACCCCGTACTCCTGCTGGAATTTGGTGGAGAAGTAAGACAGGCTCTCAAAGCCCGAAGCGAAGGCAATCTCCGATACGCTGCCCGCCTTTTGTTTGAGGAGATTGGCGGCGGATTGCAGGCGGAGCTTTCGGACAAATTCGACGGGGGTGAGCCCGGTGAGGGCCCGCAACTTACGCCGCAGTTGCGTCGAACTCATAGCCAACTCATCGGCAAACTGCTCGATGTCGAAGGTACTTTCGCTCAGATGACTCCACACCACGGCCTTGGCTTTTTCCAGAAATAGCTCGTCCGCTGACAACTCCTTCAGTGGGCTCGTATCCTGCTCCACCAGGCTTTGTTGATAATGGCTGATGAGGGCCTGCCGTTGGCGGAGCAGGCTGCTCACCCGGGCTCTGATCTCGCGGGCTTCGAAGGGCTTGGTGAGGTAGTCGTCTGCCCCCTGCTCGAAGCCCACGATGCGGTCGTCGACGGTGGCTTTGGCCGTGAGCATGATCAGGGGAATGTGGCTCGTGGTTTGGTTATTCCGCAGCTGCTGGCAGAGGGCCAATCCGTCGAGCCGGGGCATCATCCAGTCGGTAATAAGAATATCCGGCAGCCGTTCGGTGGCTTTTTCCAGGGCTTCTTGCCCATCCTGAGCCTCCAGGATCTGGTATTCCTCACGAAATATCCCCGCGATGTAGGTTCGTAGGTCGGCGTTATCTTCGGCGATCAGCATCAGTGGCCGGTCTGTTTCCGTTTCGGCCGCAAGAGGGAAAGAAACGGGTACTTCCCGCGCCATGTGGACTTGGTAGTCGGTTGGGTGGTGAGGCGATCCCGGAAGTAGCGTGGTGGCACCGAGAAAATCAATGGGTAGTTGTACGGCAAACGAAGTACCTTGGCCCGGCTGACTGGTTACGGAGATGCTTCCACCGAGTAGGTCCACGAGCTCCTTCACCAGCGCCAGTCCAATCCCGGCCCCTTCGTTGGTTCGGGTGGAGCCGCCCTCAACTTGATAAAAGCGGTCAAAGATGCGGGCCGTTTTTTCCGGCGGAATCCCCACGCCCGTATCCTCGACGCAGATCTCGGCTTGTTGCTTCGGCAGGTCGTAGGTCACCGACAGCCGGATCCGGTTCCCATCCTGCGTAAATTTGAAAGCATTGGCCAGCAGATTGGTCACGATCTTGTCTATCTTATCGGGATCGAAGCGGGCAGGTACCTCCGTTAGATTCTGTTTGACCTTAAAAGCTATAGACCGGCTTTCGGCCAGCGAGGCAAAAGAGAGACCCAGTATCTGTATATACCCGGCCAGATCCCCTTCGGTCAGTTGCACCTGCATTTGTTGGCTTTCCAGCTTGCCCAGGTCCAGCAACTGGTTGATCAGCGTCAGCAGGCGATCGGCATTGCGCCGCATGGGCTGTAAAATAGCCTCCTGCGGGTAACGGCTTTGCAGATCAGCAATCGGGCCGACCAGCAACGTCAAGGGCGTACGGAACTCATGCGATATGTTGGTAAAGAAGTGTGTTTTCAGTTGATCTAACTCCGAAAGGCGGGTAGCCTCCCGCTGCTCGTAGCCCAGCTGCTCCTGCAGCCGAACGCGCCGGATCTGAGCCCCGTAAAGGACGTAAACGACCCCAAAAAAAAGCCCGACGTACGCCAGATAGGCCCACGCACTCAGGTACCAGGGGGGATGAATGTGTATCTTCAGTTTCAGCGGGCGGGGGGTCCAGGTAGAGCCGTCAAAAGAAGCAACGACGCGTAGCGTGTAGTTCCCCGGCGACAAACGGGTATAATTGGCAAAGCGGGTGGTACCGGCGTCGATCCAGTCCGTATCGACGCCATCCAGCCGGTAGCGGTAACGGTTTTTGGAGCTGTTGTTGAGGTCCAGGGTGGAGAATTCAAAGGTGAGGATATTCTGGTCGTGCTCCAGGGATATAGCCTCCGTGTACTCGATGGCTTTTGACAGAATCCGAGTACTGTCGTGGGGTTCAACCGCCTGGTTATTTATTTTCAGACCTACGATAGCCACCGAAGCGGGCTTTTCGGGCTTCCACGATTGGTCGGGCCGGAAAACGGTTAACCCGTTGATACCCCCAAAAATTAATTCTCCCTGGCTGTTTTTGAAGAAGCAGCTGCCATTGAATTCGTCGGACTGTAACCCATCCCGGGAAGAGTACGTACTAAAAACCAACGTGGACAGATTTAGACTAGAAAGCCCCCGAAAGGTACTCATCCAGAGGTTGCCCTGGGTGTCTGACAGAAGGCCTGCCACCACATTATTTCCCAACCCGTCTTTTTCGGTAAACGAGCGGATCTGCCGATTCGATTTGTCCAGGCGGATCAGACCGCCCCTGGTACCAATCCAGATAAACCGCTCGGGTTGTTTCGGATCGTCGAGCAGGGCGTACACGTAATTCTCCTGAAGGGACTTTTTAGTAGCGGTACTTAGGCTCACCTGCGAAAACGTCCGTACGCCACCTACCTCCACCGTCCGGAAGAGGCCTACGTTGGTCCCGATCCAGAGGGCTTTTTCCTGATCCTGGTAGAGGGCATTCACGCCTACGCTCGTTTCGTTCAGCGAAAGCAGGTCCCCGTAGGGGTAGTAGTCGACGGCTCCGCTGGCGGGAGAAAATCGGATCAGCTCCACGTTGGCTCCGGCAATCCATAGGTACCCATCCTGGTCTTGCAGGAGACGCGCACGAACAAAATCACCGTTCCGATGCAGATCGTATTCCTTTACTTTCTTTAAATGCTCGTCCAACTGAACCAAGATCATGTCGAACTGCCCCGGAAACTTCTGAATGATGCACCAAAACCCCCCGTTCCGGTCTTCAATCATATTTCCTTTTTGCCGACCCTCGTACTCGGTCAGCAGCGCCTGTTGACTCGCCTGCCCGGTCTTTTTATCAAGTAGGAAAATTCGGGTGTAGTCCCAGGAGAAAATGCGCCCCCGCCTGTCTTCGATGACGTGCCAGATGCTATACCCGTGCAAGTAGTTACGGAATCGTTTCCGAACGGCTTGTTGCTTCTTGATGCCGTAGCCGTTGGTACCCAGCCACACATTCCCCTCCGAATCGGTGAGGTTTTTGGTCAGGTAACAATTATTCCCGACCGTAAAAACGGGTTCCTGCGCCAGGACATTTTTGGTGAGAGTGGTATAGTGGCTGTTGTATACCTTTCCCTCGGACCGAATCCAAACCGTTCCATCCGGGCTCATGACCATCCCTCGTTTGGCTTCGGCGTTGGGGTCAAAAAAGAGAGTCTGTGCTTCCTTTTCGTTTTTTATTCTAACTACGCGGTCGGCCTTCGTCACCAGCAGAGAACCGTCGGCCTCTTCCAGCACACCGGTGACGGGAAATTCACTGTAAGTACCCAGGGACACCGACCGGAGTTGGTTTTTTCGGAAGTCGAGCTCATAAAACCAGGGGCCAAAGGCGACCCACATTTTTCCACGCTGGGTGCGGTATATCCACTTTACGCTGATCAGATTGAGGGGCTGGAGGGCGGGGTTCAGCCTATCCATTTCCACCTGATGCGTAAAATCGGGCCCTTCGGGAAATCCTTTCTTTAGCCTTGAAGGCAAACGGAGCTTGAACAGCTTACCGGCAAAAGTACCTACCCAGATGTTGCCCTCGGGATCTTCCTGGATGGAAGAAATATGTTCATTGGGCGTTTTATCCGACGACTGCCCACTGGTGTTGTCTTTGAGCGAACAATGGTAAAACCGCCTGGTTATGCGGTCGTAGAGGTTGAGCCCCTGGCTGGTAGTACCCACCCAAAGCCTCCCTTGCGAATCTTCAAAAAGGGCCGACGTTTGGCTATCGGAAATGGCGTAGGGATTAGTAGCGTCGGGAAAAAAAACCTTGTAGGTATAGCCATCGAAGCGATTCAGCCCGTTCTTAGTCGCAATCCAGACATAGTGCTCGTGGTCTTCGATCAGATCGAAAATCATTCCCTGCGACAGGCCGTCGGCCAGGGTAATATCCTGAAACACTGGGGCCTGTGCGAAAGACCGGTTACTTGGAAATAGGAGGAACGGGCCGCAAACGAATACGAGCGCGTAGAAAAATTTCATAGACGAGGTGTGGATCGCAAATAGCATTTTCATTTTCCTGCATAGCCCGGACTGGCTCTCCATCTATTTTTTACGACCCCTCTACGGGTTCAGTTTTGTTTTATTCAGGTACTTGGTACCAATAAAACCCATATATACGTTGTTTTTAATGCCTGAGATCACGAAAAGATTTTTCTAAGGTAATAAATCTAACGCAACGCCATAGCCCTTTCCCTGCTTTGGTGAAGGCGGGATTTACTTTAAGCCTGGTTGATCTACGGCTTGACGCAAGCTGGCCGCCCAAAGGTACCTAGGTCTCCCAGTAAGGTAAGCATAGGCGCGTCAGAAGTACCCCTTCGTTACGTTACATACTGATTACTTCGCGAAAAGTACCTTCGTTTGAGAAAAAACGGGTATGCCAAATGAAAAAAGCCCCCTTATTAGGTGGCTTTTTCGGCTAAAATTTGAAGAAAGTGGAGAATATCGGATTCGAACCGATGACCTCTTGCATGCCATGCAAGCGCTCTAGCCAACTGAGCTAATCCCCCAAAGTAATGAACGTGTCCCTAGTGCTTGGCTTGCCAAATGGGAGTGCAAATATGTAGCCTCAAAATGAAATACGCAAGCAAGCTCCCTGTTTTTTTAGTCCAAAACCTATCATACAGACTATCAAGCTAGTTGTAGCTGCCCTATTAAGTAGCTATTAGCAACCCTTTTGCATGCTTTATATACTTTTAAATCAGGCACATGCAATAAAATCATTGGTTTGGGTGTTCTATATACTGTTGGCTTCTGTTATATTTGACGTTGGCTTCACAGATAGGTTGGGTTTTCATTTTCCGTAGTCTTTCCTTTTTGTCTAGTTACCCTGTATCCTCATGAACCTCTATCTATCTGTTGAATCACAATGTCTGTATGAAGCAAAAAGGAAAAGTAAAATTTATTACCAAGGACAAAAGCCTCTTCTTCCCCACCCTCAAAAAACGAGTTGATGGCTATTTTGCCGAAGCGGGTATTTCTAAACACGCCAACAGCACAATGATTCTCAAGACCGTCGTTCTCATTGCTGCTTACGTCCTCCCGTTCGTGTTCATGTTGCTTTTTCAGCCCCCCTTCGCCCTGAGCATGCTCCTGTGGTTTGTGATGGGCCTGGGAATTGGTGGTATAGGCATGAGCGTCATGCACGACGCCAACCACGGTGCTTATTCCGCCAACCCCAAAGTAAACGACCTGCTGGGCTACTCCCTGAACCTGGCCGGGGGGATTGTACAAAACTGGAAGCTCCAGCATAATATCTTGCACCATACCTACACCAACGTAGTACCCATGGATGAAGACATCCAGGACCGGCTGGTGGTGCGCCTTTCGCCTCATACCACCGTGCGGGGCATTCACCGTTTTCAGTGGCTGTACGCTTTTTTCTTTTATGGCATTCTGACGCTCTACTGGGTGGTACTTAAAGATTTTGTGCAGTACATCAGCTTCAAAAGATCGGGGGTGAATACGTATTCCAAAAAACAAAACATTAGTTTCCTGACCCGGATCATCCTACTCAAGGTCGTGTATTTTCTGGTCTTGTTGTACCTACCAATCGGGGTATTTGGCCTGCCTGCGGGGCAGGTACTTCTGGGTTTTATGCTCATGCACTTTACGGCGGGGCTTATTCTGACGGTCATTTTCCAGCTGGCCCATACCGTGGAGGGTACCAGCCATCCGTTGGCCAACGAAAATGGGGTGATCGAAAACGACTGGGCCATCCACCAGCTCCAAACGACCGTCAACTTTTCGCGGCGTAACAAGTGGCTGTCCTGGTACGTAGGCGGACTTAACTTTCAGGTAGAGCACCACCTTTTCCCCCGGATTTGCCACGTCCACTACCCTTCCATAGCCCCTATCGTGAAACAAACCGCGGAAGAATTTGGCCTGGACTACCTCGAGAACGAAACCTTTTCCGATGCTCTGCGCTCCCACATCAGTACCCTTCAGCGCTTTGGCAAGCTCCCTGATCTCAACGAGGCCATTGGCTAGAAAAGCTCCCGATAAAATACATACTACTAAAAAAGGTACCCGCTTCACAACGATAGGAAGCGGGTACCTTTTTTATACAGCTCAGGTAAATTCCTCAGCACATCATCTTCTTCGGCCTCCGAAGACCCGGGAAAACAGCCAGATCACCCCGCCAATCACGAGGATTACCAGAATGGCTCCGGTCCACATGCCGCCTTTAAATATGTCCCCAATGATTTCGCAACTGGTCAGCGCTAGGGAAAGAAAGAAGATCGTAAGGTAGTTCAGGAATGATTTCATGCGAATAGGTAGTTAGTGAATTTTAAGTACCTATCCGTAAAAACCATTCCCTCCGTTAAGAGGTAGGCATTGGGCAATAAATTACTCAGTCTACCGGAATGAGCCGCTGCTTGTCGTGATGCAGCAGCATCTCGAAGAGCCGAACCGTTGCCGCCGCGTCGCCACTGGCCCGGTGGCGGTCTTTGATGGAGATCTGCAGGCTCTGGCAGAGGTTGCCGAGGCTGTACGACTTAAAGCCCGGAAAAATCTTTCGGCTTAGCCGCACGGTACAAAGCAGGTCGCGCTTGAAGTACTCGTCCAGCCATTCGTATTCTTTTTTGATAAAATTATAGTCAAAGTGGACGTTGTGCGCCACAAACCAGGCGTCCCGGGTCAGGTTCCGTACTGGGTCGGCAATCTCGGCGAAGGTGGGGGCATTTTGCACCATGCGGTTGTCGATGCCCGTTAGGCGGGTTATAAAGGGCGGAATGAAGGTCTGTGGATTGACGAGCGAATGAAAGGAGTCTACTACCTGCCGCCCGTCGTACCTAAAGACGGCAATCTCGGTAATGCGGGTGGGGCCTTTCACCCCGCCGGTTGTTTCAATATCCACGATGGCATACATACGCTCTGACGGTCAGGGCCAGGAAAGAATCAGGTACCTTACGCCCACGAAAGGGTACTTGCACCGGCCGTACAAAAAAAAGAAAAAATCCCCGTTTTTAGGCGGGGATTTCTCAAAAAACTATTTCCATCAGAAGTAATAGGTACCTTTTATTCGAGCTGAAAAGCGATGGGTAAGGTGAAGCGTACCCGTACGGGCTGGCCCGCTTGCTTGCCAGGAACCCAGTTGGGCATCATCTGCACCACGCGCAAGGCCTCTTCGTCGCAGCCAAAGCCAATGCCCTTAACGGCCCGGGCTTTTTCGATGGTCCCATCGGCCCCTACCGTAAACTCCACGTACACTTTTCCCTGCACGCCCACGCGGGCCGCCTGATGCGGGTAGCGCAGGTGCTTGCGCAGAAAAGCTGCCATGGCTTCGCTGCCACCGCGGTAGGTAGGCTGCTGCTCTACGTACAGGTGTACCTTTTCGGCTTCGGGTTTTACTTCCAGCACCGTCTCTGAGCTTCTGACTACCCGCTCGGCGGGCGGCACCACTATATCCACGTTCGCCAGCCCATCTACCGTGGCCTCTCCCGGCTGCGCTCCTTCGAGCTCGTCCAGCGTGGGAGGTGGACTATCTACGGGTACCTGGTTGTCGGGCAGCACCACCGGCGGCAGGGAACGTACCGTCTTGACGGCCGGTGGAGGCGGAGCGGGGGTAGCTGGTGGGGGCGTGACGGTGGGCTTAATTAGGACTACGTCCTCAAAGGTAACCTCGAAGCCAAACTCTCGTTCGTCGGGGTCGGGTACCAGCCGGGCGTAGAGGTTTGGCAGCAGAAAAATGAGTAAGAACAGCGTGACCCCCAGCAACGTAGCGCGTTGCACCGTTCGCTTGTACTCCCGCCGCAGCACGTAGGCCCCATACTGTTGATTACGGCCTTCGAAAACGATGTCGTCTAGTGATTGTTCCATGGCTAACAGATGTTTATGTTCAATACCCAACAGGCGTAGGGTCTCGGGATCGGCCTCGCTGATGGCTGTGCGCAAGGCCTCTTCAAACGACAGTCCGGCCCAAAGCCGCTCTTCAACCTCACAGGCCAGGTGGTCCAATAGCTCAGGATAAAGCGCCGAAACCAGGCCGCAGCTTTCTAGATAGCGGCTTAGGTCGGCAAGGCGAATTTCGGGTAGGCGCTTCATGGGGTTATGGGGGGGAATAGGGTGATAGCTAATCCGTGGCCAGGCCGGGAGGGTTCAGCAGCAGCTTGACGGCTTCCACAAAACGCGCCAGATCGTGGGTTTTGGTGCGGGCGGTTTCGGAACCTTGCGTCGTGAGGGAGTAGTACTTGCGGAGGCGGCCATCCACGGCTTCCGACTCGGTCTCAAGGTACCCCTCCTGCTCCAGCTTATGCAGCACCGGATACAGCGCCCCGAAGGTCAAGGTTATTTCGCCGTCCGTGCGGTCTTTTACTTCATGCGTAATCTCGTAGCCGTACATTCGGCCCCGCTCGGCCAGCAAATTCAGCACGATGGTCTTGATCGTGCCCCGAACGTATTCGTTATTTCCGTTATTTTCCATGCGTCAATGTTGTTACTCGACAAATATATATAAGTATTTTATATATACAATACCCCCATTAAAAAATTATTTTGCGTTTGCTTTATTCCCCTTGCTCTTCCAGCGGAATGGAGCGGTTGATCCGTTCCTCGAGCGAGATAAAGGTCTCCGTGCGCTGGATCCCCGCTACGTGCTGGATCTTATCGTGAAGTACCTCCCGAAGATGCTCGGTATCCCGGCAAACGATTTTGATAAAGATACTATAAATTCCGGTGGTGTAATGAATATTGACTACTTCGGGAATTTTTTCCAGCGCGGAGGCCACCTCGTCGTAGAGCGAGCTTTTATCGAGGTATACGCCCAGGAAAGCACTGATGTCCCAGCCGAGCTTGGCCGGGTCAATGAGCAGTTGGGAGCCTTTCACAATGCCCATCTGCTCCATCTTTTTCATGCGTACGTGTACGGTACCTCCCGATACAAACACGCGCTTGCCGATTTCCGTGTAGGGTAGGCTGGCGTTCTCCATCAGCAGCGACAAAATGCGCAGATCCGTGTTGTCAATTTCTAAATTTTTGTTCATTTTTGGGATATATTTTGAATAGTATCTAATAATTAGTCGTAAAAATTGACAATTATCTAAATTTTACGAAATATTTATGCAAATATTTTAATTTTAAATGTAAGCACCTTACCTTTGTAAAGTCGATTCGGGAAAGCAGCTCCTATAAGTACCCCGCTTCCTGATGGACGACGCTCTTTGACTATACTGTAGGATGATGAAACTGGCAGCCATGCCCTCCTGTCTCGGGGGTGGTGATTCCGGGACAAACGCGATATAATGTTGGCTTCGGCCGACTGGGGTTGACCACCAACTCTTTGTATCGTGGCTAACCGCACCGTGGGTGGTTCGACTCCCCCTCCTACAGCTTAATAAAAAAAACTTGACAAGCGAATAATTTCGCCGTAGTTTTATTTGGTTTTTAGTTTGTTGATGAAGTGTAATTTGACACGCGGGTTCGTTTTGAAACCTGCGTGTTTTCTTTTTTATTCCTCTCTGCTTCCCGCTATCCTGCGGGTTTCGCTATCTTGCGGCTGGTTTTAAAGTACCTTCTTCCCAACGGCATGATCCAAAACGACGCCACCGTACTGGGCATTTTGATGCTCGTGCTGGGCCTGATCTTTTATACCGCCGCGCTGCCCCAGCGCGGCTGGCAACGCTTCTACGGCGTCGTGCCGCCCCTGTTGCTGTGCTACTTTATTCCGGGGGTACTTAATTCCGTGGGCCTGATCAACGGAGCCACGTCGCAGCTCTACCCGGTAGTATCCAGGTACTTTTTACCCGCCTGCCTGGTGCTTTTTACGCTGGGGATGGACTGGCCGTCCCTCCGCAAGCTCGGTCCGCAGGCAATCATCATGATGCTCATAGGTACCCTGGGCGTGGTTGTGGGAGGCCCCGTGGCGCTGTGGCTGGTGGGCATGGTTAGCCCCGAGACGGTAGCGGGCGAAGGCCCCGAAGCCGTATGGCGGGGGCTGGCCACCATTGCGGGCAGCTGGATCGGCGGCGGAGCCAACCAAACCGCGCTGCGGGAGGTATTTAGTCCCAGCGACCGGCTGTTTTCGCAGGTGGTGGCGGTGGACGTACTGGTGGCGGAGCTTTGGATGGCGGCGCTGATCTACGGGGCGGGCTACGCCGCGCGCCTGGACCGGCGGCTACGGGCTAATGCCAGCCACATTGCCGACGTGCAGCAGCGCCTGGAGAGCATTCAGCTCACCAACCAGCGCATCCCGGCCACCCGTGACCTGATGTACCTGGGAGCGGTGGCCTTTGGTGCTACCGGGCTGGCCCACTTCCTGGCCGAGCAACTCGTGCCGTTTCTGGCCACGCACTTCCCTGAGGCCGAGAAGTACAGCCTCACGTCCAGCTTTTTCTGGATTGTGGCGCTGGTAACCCTAATGGGTATCGGGCTATCCCTGACCCCGCTGCGCCAGCTCGAGCACGTAGGAGCTTCCCGGCTGGGCAGCGTGTTTTTGTACGTGTTGGTCGCTACCATCGGGATGCAGATGGACCTGGGGGCTGTGGCCGACAACCCCGGGCTGTTTGCCATTGGGCTCGTCTGGATGGCGGTGCACGCCGGAGTTGTCATCGGCATGGCCCGGGTACTTAAGATCCCCTTCTTTTTTGCCGCTGTGGGTAGCCAGGCCAACGTGGGCGGCTCCGCTTCAGCCCCCGTAGTGGCGGCGGCTTTTCATCCTTCGCTGGCCCCGGTGGGCGTATTGCTGTCCATTATTGGCTATGCCGTAGGCACCTACGCGGGGTACCTGACGGCCCTGCTCATGCAGTGGGTCAGCGAGGGGCTTTGAATTTCTCATAGACCTTCCTATTAAATTAGGCGTCAGCCTCGTACTTTTGCAATTGTTTTGCCCAAACCAAAGGACAAAACACTACCGATTTTGTTACTACCTACATGAAGAACATTCGCAATTTTTGCATCATTGCTCACATCGATCACGGGAAAAGTACGCTGGCTGACCGCCTGCTGGAATTCACAAAAACCGTTACGCACCGTGAAATGCAGGCCCAGCTTCTCGACGATATGGATCTGGAACGCGAGCGGGGAATCACCATCAAAAGCCACGCGATCCAGATGGATTACCTGCTCGATGGCGAGCAATATACCCTGAACCTGATCGACACGCCCGGCCACGTAGATTTTTCGTACGAAGTATCCCGTTCCATTGCCGCTTGTGAGGGAGCCCTGCTGCTGGTAGATGCCGCCCAGGGCATTGAAGCCCAAACGATTTCAAACCTGTACCTGGCCATCAACCACGACCTGGTGATCATCCCGGTGCTCAATAAAATAGACCTTCCCGGTGCCATGCCCGAGGAGGTCAAGGACCAGATCGTGGACCTCATCGGCTGCGACCGCGAGGAGATCATTCACGCCAGCGGAAAGGAAGGCATCGGGATCGAAGAAATCCTGTACGCCATTGTGCACCGCGTTCCGGCCCCGAAGGGTGATCCGGACGCCCCGCTGCAGGCGCTCATTTTCGACTCGGTCTTTAATTCCTACCGGGGTATCGAGGTTATTTTCCGGATCAAAAACGGCAGCGTTCGCAAGGGTGACCGCGTGAAGTTTATGGCTACCGGCAAGGAATACTTTGCCGACGAAATAGGTACCCTTCGGCTGCAAAAACAACCCAAGGAGGTGGTAGAATGCGGCGACGTAGGGTACCTGATCTCGGGCATCAAGGTAGCACGCGAAGTAAAGGTGGGCGATACGTTCACGCACATTCACCGCCCTTCGCCCACCATGATCAGGGGGTTTGAAGAAGTAAAACCGATGGTATTTGCGGGGATCTACCCCGTGGAGACGAGCGAATACGAAGACCTGCGCGACGCCATGGAAAAGCTCCAGCTCAACGACGCCGCCCTGGTGTGGGAGCCCGAAACCTCCGCCGCCCTGGGCTTTGGCTTCCGCTGCGGCTTCCTGGGTATGCTGCACATGGAGATCGTGCAGGAGCGCCTGGAGCGGGAATTCGACATGACGGTGATCACCACGGTACCTTCCGTGCAGTTCAACGTGATCAATTCCAAGGGGGAACTCATGCGCGTGAGTGCCCCTTCCGAAATGCCCGATCCCAACTTCATTGGCTCCATCGAGGAGCCCTTCATTAATGCCCAGATCATTTCCAAGTCGGAGTACGTGGGGGCCATCATGACCCTCTGCATGGATAAACGCGGCATGCTCAAAAATCAGATCTACCTCACCGCCGACCGCGTGGAGCTGCAATTCTCGATGCCGCTGGCGGAGGTCGTTTTTGACTTTTTTGATCGCCTCAAAACCATTTCGCGCGGCTATGCTTCCCTCGACTACGAGCTCAGTGGCTACCAGGAATCCGACATGGTAAAGCTGGACATCATGCTCAACGGCGACCGCGTGGATGCCCTCTCGGCCATTGTGCACCGGACCAAAGCCTACGAGTGGGGCAAGAAACTCTGCGAAAAATTACGCGAGCTGATCCCCCGGCAGATGTTCGAAATCGCCATCCAGGCGGCCATTGGTCAGAAGGTCATTGCCCGCGAAACGGTAAAGGCCATGCGCAAGGACGTACTCGCCAAATGCTACGGGGGGGACATTTCGCGTAAGCGCAAACTCCTTGATAAGCAGAAAAAAGGGAAGAAGCGCATGCGCCAGGTCGGCAACGTGGAGATCCCGCAGGAAGCCTTCATGGCCGTTCTGAAGATTAACTAAGGTACCTGGTCACCGACTTTTTTAAACGCAAAAGGACGGCTTATCGGCCTTTTGTTGTAATTTTGGCTGACTAGTATAAAACGATCCCTGAATCAAATTCTTACCCAATTGATATGGCAGAAGCAATTCGTATGCCCAAGATGAGCGACACCATGGAAGAAGGTGTTATTGCTGAGTGGCACAAAAAAGTAGGCGACGAGATTAAATCCGGTGATATTCTGGCCGAGGTCGAAACCGACAAAGCTACAATGGATCTCGAGTCGTACTACGACGGAACTATTCTTTACATAGGGGTGCAGAAAGGAGATGCCGTTCCGATCGACGGAATCATGGCCATCGTGGGCGAAAAAGGCGAAGACTACCAGTCGCTACTCGAAGGAGGAGAATCCAATGGACAAACGGCCGCTAAGAAGGAAGAACCCAAGAAAGAAGAAGCCGCTCCGCAACCAGAAAGCAAGGAAAGTACCCCCAAAAAAGCGGATAAACCCGCTAAGTCGACCGAAAAGATCAACGCTACCGTGGTGCGTATGCCCAAGATGAGCGATACCATGGAAGAAGGTACCCTGGTGTCGTGGCAGAAAAAGGTGGGTGATCAGGTGAAGTCCGGCGATATTCTGGCCGAGGTAGAAACCGACAAAGCCACCATGGAGCTGGAAGCCTACGAGGATGGTACCCTGCTGCATGTGGGCGTAGAAGAAGGCTCGGCCGTGCCCGTCAACGGCATCATTGCCGTCATTGGCGAAGAAGGTGCCAACGTGGAAGCCCTCCTGGCCCGTGAAAACGGTGAGGCCATAGACGAAGAAGCCGCCGAAGTAGAAGATATTACCGACGAAGACAGCCAAAAAACAACCGTACCCGTCGAGACCCCCGCGGGTGTAAGTGCCAATGATGCCTCCTCGGATCGGATCAAGGCGTCGCCGCTGGCCCGCCGCCTGGCCGAAGACAAGGGCATTGACCTGAGCCAACTGGAAGGCTCCGGCGATAATGGGCGCATCGTGAAGCGTGACGTGGATGAGTACAAGCCCGCCGCCAAGCCGGAAGCCGCTCCCGCCAAAGCCGCCGCTCCCAAAGCCGCCGAGGCTGCTCCCGCCCCCACCGCCGCTCCCGTGGGCGACTACGAGGATCTACCCGTGTCGCAGATGCGCAAGACCATCGCGCGCCGCCTCAGCGACAGCCTCTTTACGGCGCCGCATTTCTACCTGACCATGGAAATCAACATGGACAAGGCCATGCAGCTGCGCCCCACGCTGAACGCCGTGAGCCCCGCCAAAATTTCTTTCAACGACATGGTGATCAAGGCCTGTGCGCTGGCTCTCAAGCAGCATCCGGCCGTTAACTCGGCCTGGCTGGGTGACAAGATCCGTCGCTACAAGTACGTCAACATTGGCGTGGCCGTAGCCGTAGACGAAGGACTGCTGGTACCCGTGGTGCGCGACGCCGACAAGAAAACGCTTTCGGCCATCTCGGGCGAAGTGAAAGAATACGCCGGTAAAGCCAAGGACAAAAAACTCCAACCCAAAGATTGGGAAGGGAATACCTTCTCGGTGTCCAACCTGGGCATGTTTGGCATCGACGAATTCACGGCCATCATCAACCCGCCCGACGCCTGTATTCTGGCCATTGGTGCCATTAAACAAACGGCCGCTTTCAAGGAAGACGGTACCCCCTATCCGGTCAATATCATGAAGGTAACGCTCTCCTGCGACCACCGCGTGGTCGACGGCGCTACGGGCGCTTCCTTCCTCCAAACGGTGAAAAAGCTGCTCGAAGAACCCATGAGCATGTTGGTATAAAGTCAAAGTACCTTATTGAATACAAAAAAGAGGGCCTGGCGCAACCGGCTCTCTTTTTTTTGGCAAAGTACCCCCTAGAATTTATGGGTAAACCGTGAATGAGTTGGTAAGTTATAGATACCAGGCAACGTTGCCTTTTTCTTGCGGCTAACCAGGAATTTTTTAACTATTCATCCATCCATAAAGCGAAAAAATGACCGCAGCGTGGTCACAGATTTATAGCATTAAGACTTTAGATTACCGACCGACCGCAGGGCGGTCGCACCTCGCCCAGGAAGGGCTAGCGTTCGATTCCGCTGGAATCATGTTTTGTTATGGGTTAGCTTTCTATAAACATGGGATTTCTCTGAAATCCGTAGGTACCTATGGCTAACTTTATAAACTAAAGCATCAATAAATGCTAAACCTGTTGACATAGGGTTGTCACGTAGGTACCTGATCTTTGTCTTGCTCATCAAAAACCAATCCGTATGATCTCTTTTATCGAAGCTTTTCAAAAAGAACTGGCGCAGGAAGCCGCCCAAACCCGGCGCATGTTGGCCCTCGTCCCCGCCGACCGGATGGATTGGCAGCCCCATCCTAAAAGCATGACGATCAAAGCCCTGGCTACGCACCTGGCCGAAATCCCGATCATGCTCACCATGGGAATTCGGCAAGATAAGTGGGATTTTGCGGACAGCCCCTACGCCCCCGCCAACTACCCCGACCCCGACGCACTGGTGGCTCGTTTCGACGAATGCGTGCAGGAAGCTCAGGCGGCACTCGCTGGCGCTACCGACGCTATTTTGCAGCAAAAGTGGGTGATGTGCGAAGGAGATACCATCTACGTCGAAATGGAAAAATGGGAAACCGTACGCCACGCCATGGGCCAAAATGCCCACCACCGCGCGCAGCTCGGGGTTTTTCTGCGCCTGCTCGACATCCCCATTCCGGGTCCTTACGGCCCCAGCGCCGACGAAATGTGATTTTATAACGACTCCCCAGGTACCTATCGTTCTGAATCTAACCCGCTAACCTCCTCGCCAAGCCACCACGGGCCTGGCGGGTACCTAAGGTACCTGAACGTTCCCCGTTTTTTTCCAGTTATACTAACTGATTCGGCTCCTGATCGTGCGCGGTTGGGAGCCGAATCAGTTAGTACATTATGCTTGTTATTAAACCTCAATTCATGGAAAAAATACACGCTACTACCGTTCTGGGGGTACTTCACAACGGAACCGTGGCCCTGGGAGCCGACGGACAGGCTACGATGGGAAATACCGTGGCCAAAAGCAACGTCAAGAAAGTACGTACCCTCATGGGGGGCAAGGTACTTGTGGGCTTTGCGGGCTCCACGGCGGATGCCTTTACGCTGCTGGAAAAATTTGAAGAAAAACTCAACGCCTACGGGGGCAACATGAAGCGCGCGGCCATTGAGCTGGCCAAGGACTGGCGCACCGACCGCTACCTGCGCAAGCTGGAGGCCATGATGATTACCGCCAGCAAAGACGAAATCCTGGTGATTTCGGGTACGGGTGATGTCCTGGAGCCCGAAAATGGCGTCGCGGCCATTGGCTCGGGCGGCAACTACGCGCTGTCGGCGGCGCTGGCGCTCAAAAAACACGCCCCGCAGTTATCGGCCGAAGATATGGTGCGCGAGGGCCTGCACATTGCCGGTGATTTGTGCATTTATACCAACCACAACCTGGTGGTCGAGCAAATTCAATAGCCCCAAGTACCCTTTCAAAGTACCTCCGCAAGTACCTTGTTGTACAGGTACTTGCGGAGGTACTTTTTTTGGTTAAAAGATAAAACCCATCCCAAACTCCAGAATATGCGGCTCCCGCAGCGCCCGGTTGCGGTTGGTACGAAACTGGTAGTTGGCTTTAAAAACGATATTCTCGCGCGTATTAAAATTAGCGCCCACGGTTAGGATGTCGAGGTCGTTCTGCACGCGGGGGAGCGTAGTTAGTCGTTCGTCTACCTTCCGGTGGGTATTCAGTCGCTCGTAGCGCACAAACAAAGGTACTTTCATTTCGGAGCGGTCGAACAGCCAGTTTTTTTGGTGCGATTCGTGCGGGGTACTTTTCCGGAAATAGGGTAATATATCCACCCCGAGCTCAAACAAGTACCCGAATGTTTCCTGCCCAAGTACCTGTCCCTGGCCAGCTTGCTGTAGCCCTAGCTGGTAGATGGGGTAGGTGTCACCCAGGGTGCCGTAGGTACCTACGCTCACGAAGCGCAGGTTCATCCAGTCGTACTTGACGTAGCCCGTCCCCAGCCGAATGGGTGCCTTGATCTGCCTTTCGCCGGCGTCGTCCTCCACGCGCGCGCCCTGGCCCGAGTTGCCCACGTAGCCCGAGGCACTCACCGTGAGGCCCGGCACGCCCGTGTAGTTAAGCTGCGGCACCAGCGACAGCGAGCGGGGTACTCCAAACCGGATGTCGCGCCCCTGCCGGATCCAGGTGCCGCTCACGTACTGCGCGGCGTCCAGCCCCTGCGACACCCCCAGCGCGTAGGAGAACGTAGGTGTGATGTTGCCGTAAAACATGGCCCCGAGCTCAATCCAGGTCGTGGGCGTAATGAGCCGCTCCACCTCCGAGCGGTTCACCGAATAGAACATCACGGGCTCGTCGTTGTTGTTGACGTAGCCAATCGGCAGCGGATAAAATCCCACCCGCGCCTTGAAGTAGTCCGACACCAGAAAATCCACGAAGGCTTCTACCACAATCTCGTGTCGGCCTTCGCGGGTACCATCGTGCAGGTACTCAATCTGAAACTCCGAGTTCCAAATGATTTTGTCGGTAATGCGGTACCCAAAAAAAGTAGCGTAACGGTACAGATTCGTGTAGTAAAGCTCAATGTCGCCGCTGTTGGTATTTTTAGTACCCTGGTAGTTCACGAAATTGAACTCCCCGAAGCCACTGATGGAGTACCTTTTGTCGGAGAAGAAAATCTTGGACGCTGCCAACGCCAGGCCCGGCTGCTGCTGGTATTTGAGCCGCTCCACCGCCGGGCTGGGCTTGGTGAGGGTGTCGGCGGGCTCGGGGGTTTGGGCATGGGCGGTGGATAGCAGAAAAAGTAGAAAAATAAGTCGGAAGAATACTTTCATGAGCTCAATGGTTAGCGGCAAGCGGGGGCAAAAATAGGCCAAGCCTCCTTTTCAGCCATTTTTATTGGATTAGGATACCCTTAGAAAAGTATACCAAACCCGCGCTATCTATTTACTTAAAAGTACCTTCCGTAAAAAAAGAGGTACCTCAAGTACCCCCTTCTTCGTTGTGAAAGCGTTCGTGATGAGGTGCCCAGGCAACTACAAATCGGCCATAAGTACCATCAAACGTACCAGCTCCTGCCCCACCAGACGGCTGCTTTTAGGATCGTACTTGTGGGCGGTCATCGAGAAGCTCAGCCGCTCACCTGAGCGGGTGGTTACGTAGCCCGCGTAGGCCCGGGTGCCGCCAATGGAGCCGCTTTTGGCGCGGACATTCCCCGCCGCGCGGGTACCTTTCCCCAGGTTTCGCACCGTCCCGGTTTCGCCCAGCACGGCTATGCTTTCGTAAAAATCGGGAAAGGCGTTGTTTTTGGTAGCGGCGTTCAGGATCTCGACGAGGTTCTGGGCCGTCAGCGAGCCCGAGGGCGACAGGCCACTCCCGTCTTTGATAAAAAAGCCCCGCACATCGGCTCCCTTGCCCCGCCAGTAGGCCGTCAGGGTTTCGACGGCGTCGTCAAACTCCGATTTGCCGGACAGTTTTTTCGCGGCCGTTTTCAGGAAGGCGTCGGCGTAGAGATTGATACTCCACCAGTTGGTCTGCTGCGCCAGTTCGCGCAGCGTGGGCGAAGCGTATTCGTCCAGCACCGTACGGGTGCTTTTGCGGGTACTTACGGCTTCCAGCACCATCGGCCCGCCACCTACCCCGATAGCCGCCGAGATCAGGCTTTCGCGCAGGGCGTAAGCGGCGTACTGCGCCGCATCGGGCAGGGCACCTTTGACCGAAAACGTCGGCACCCCGCGCGGCACAGTACCCGTGAGCAGGGCTTCGTTACTCCGCGGACTCCCATAGATAATGACCTGGTCGCCCGAGCCGGTGGGGCCCGTCGTGACGCGGTTGGTCAGGTTCAGGTAAGGCAGCGTGGGCTCGGTTCGGATCACCTCCGCCGGATCACCCACGTTACGGCCAGGCCGAAAAAACACCCGGTAGAGGTTTTCGTTGAAGTTGAGCCCCTGTACCCCCGCTCCGTAGTAGTTGCCGATGTCGCCCCAGATCCAGCTGTCGGCCAAG
Source organism: Rhabdobacter roseus (assembly GCF_014202275.1). Classification (GTDB taxonomy): domain Bacteria; phylum Bacteroidota; class Bacteroidia; order Cytophagales; family Spirosomataceae; genus Rhabdobacter; species Rhabdobacter roseus. Next base: position 22,191 of record NZ_JACHGF010000018.1, read on the forward strand.
GCCTTATCATCCAGGAAGGAGGCATCGGCCACGACCCTCCCCTGCACGTAGCGGATGTTGGCCTTGCGGAGCACGTTGACCCAGCGGTTGAGCAGCGCGGTGGCGTTGGGGTACTCTTTGAAGCGGTCGCTGCCCAGGGAGGGATCGCCCGTGCCGCGCAGGTACAGGTTGCCCCGCAGGGTATCGTTCACAATTTGTCCGTCGTACTCCAGGTACGTTTTGTAGGTATAATCACCGCCCAGCACGGCCAGCGCGCTGGCCGTCGAGACGAGTTTCAGCGTTGAGGCCGACGGCAGCGACAGTTGGTGGTTCAGTGCCACCAACGGCCGGGTGCCCGCCACGGGAGTGCCCGCCACGGGAATGCCCGCCACGGGTTTGAGGCAGAAAGCCAAGGTACCGTGCCGCATCAGCTCGCTGTTCTGTAATTCCACGACGGCATCTGTGAGTCGGGCCAGGGCGGAGGAATCAACGGTTTGGGCATTTAAGACGTGAAAAAAGCCCGTAAATAAACCAATCAGGAAGTATTTCATGTGATCGAATCAATAATAGAACCCTTTTAAGTACCCCCCTTAACGCATTTCTTGCCGAATCCAGCTGGCCCCGGCGTAATCTGCACCGTTTTTTTGGTACTTTTGCACACTTTATGCCCAAAAGCATGTCAGGGCGAAAGAATACCAGGGCTGCCGGATCAGGGCATAAGAGCCAGCGGGACCGCTCCGACTGCTCACAAAGTACCTTAGTAGCAGGCAGGATAGGCATCTGGGTTGGAAGGCAAGTTGTGAGTAGTGAATGTAATAAACGTTTTTTACCAAACCCTCTCTTCGTAACGTATTAGATCCATTTATCCTTTCGACACGGCAAGGAGGGGTTGATTTTTGACAAAAAAACGAAAAAAGACACGTATCGTCTAGTATATAGAATATGAAATTGACATTTTGGGGAGCCACCCGGCAAGTGACTGGTAGCATGTACTTACTGGAAGTGGATGATTACCGTATATTAATTGATTGTGGCTCCAACTTTGACCTGAACGAAAAGGAGAAGAAAGCACTCTTCGACGAGCAAAAAAGTGTTTTCCCTTTTGACCCCACCCTGGTGAACACGGTGCTGCTCACGCACGCCCACATCGATCATAGCGGCAACATCCCCAACCTCTACAAGGAAGGTTTTGAGGGGCAGGTGGTGTGTACCGAGCCCACCTTTGCGCTCACCGGGCTGCTGCTGAAAGACGCGGCCCTCCTGCACCAAAAACGCCTGAACGCCCAGCAGCAGGGAGGCGGTAAGAAAAAGCGGGGCAAGAAGCCCAAAGACGTACCCCGCGATTTTTTTCTGGAAAAACAGGTCAATGACGCCCTGGAAAACTTTGTGCCGGTGGCTTATGGGCAGCGCTACCGCATCGCCGACCACGTGTCGGTGACGTACTTTGCGGCGGGGCATTTGCTGGGAGCGGCTCACATCCTGGTCGAAGCCTGGGAAAACGGCGAAAAGAAAACCATTTGTTTCTCGGGTGATATTGGCCGACGAAACTACCCCTTGCTCATTGACCCGCAACCCGTGCCGCAGGCCGACTACCTGGTGTGCGAAAGTACCTACGGCAACCGCCTGCACCTCGACCAACGCTCGCCCGAGGAAGCCCTGATCGACGTCATTCACCGCACGTGTGTGGAGATACCGGGTAGGCTCATCATCCCTACTTTTAGCGTAGGGCGTACGCAGGCCTTGCTGTACACCCTCAACCGCCTGTACGTCGAGCACAACCTGCCGCCCCTAAAAGTTTTTTCGGACAGCCCGCTGGGCTTTGCCAGTACCCGTGTGTACCAGAAATACAGCCGCCTGCTCAACCAGGAGGCCCGGGCTTTTCAGAATTCCAACGACATGCTCTTTGACTTCGAGAACCTGATCTACCTCGAGAGTAGCGACGCCAGCCGGGCGGTTTCGAACTACAACGAGCCCTGCATCATTATTTCGTCCTCGGGCATGGTACAGGGCGGGCGCGTGGAGCACCACGTGGCGGCCAATATTGGTAACCCCTACGCGACCATTCTGCTCATTGGCTACGCCTCGGAAGGTACCCTGGGCTGGCGGCTCATGAACGGCCAGGATAACATCATTATCCAGGGTCAGAAACATCCCGTCTTGGCTAATATTGAAAAAATTGACGTATTTAGCGGTCACGGAGACCGGGACGATCTGGTGAATTTTGTAAAAATGCAGGATACGGAGCGTCTAAAAAAGATTTTCCTGATCCACGGTGAACACCAGAGCATGCTGGATTTCAAAGAAACACTGCAAACCATCGGCTACGGGCAAGTGGAAATTCCGGACCGGGGCCAGTCGTACGACTTATGACCCCAACCCCACTACCCTCAACCCAGACAAAATGAGAACATACCTCGACTTTGAAAAACCAATCGCCGAGTTAGAATCCAAACTCGCCGAAATGAAAAGGCTGGCGGAAGATAATAAAGTGGATGTGTCAGCAGCCACCTCTTCCCTCGAAAGCAGCATTGAGAGACTTCGCAAAGAAATATTCGAGAACCTCACCCGCTGGCAGCGGGTGCAGCTATCGCGCCATCCCGACCGCCCCTACACGCTCGACTACATTCAGCTGATGTGCGACGAGTTCATTGAGCTGCACGGCGACCGGCAGGTCCGGGATGACCCGGCGATGATCGGCGGCTTTGCGCGCATCGGCGATCAGAGCATGATGATCATCGGGCAGCAAAAGGGCCGCAATACGAAGCAGCGTCAGCACCGCAACTTCGGTATGCCCAACCCCGAAGGCTACCGCAAGGCGCTACGCCTGATGAAAATCGCCGAGAAATTCAATAAACCCATCGTCACGCTCATCGACACGCCGGGGGCTTTTCCGGGCCTGGAAGCCGAAGAACGCGGCCAGGGCGAGGCCATTGCCCGCAACCTGAAGGAAATGTTCATGCTCAAAGTACCCGTCATCTGCATCGTCATTGGCGAAGGAGCTTCGGGTGGAGCCCTGGGCATCGCCATCGGCGACCGCGTGCTGATGCTGGAAAATACCTGGTACTCGGTGATTTCGCCCGAGTCGTGCTCGTCTATTTTGTGGCGTAGCTGGGACTACAAGGAAGAAGCCGCCGAAGCCCTGAAACTCACGGCAACGGACATGAAAGAAAACCGCCTCGTCGACGGCATCATACCCGAGCCGCTGGGCGGTGCCCACCTCGACCACGAGGCCATGTCCATCATCATCAAACGGGTCATTACGGAAACCCTCCGCGATCTTTCGACCCTCAGCCCCGAGCAGCGCATCGACCAGCGCATCGAGAAATTCTGTGCCATGGGGGTGGTGATTGAATAACCGGTACTTGATAAAACGGGCCCGGCCCATCAGGGGCAGACCTAACTTAGCAGCATGAAAAACGACGCAATTAAGAATATCATCTTCGACATGGGCGATGTCATCATCAACATCGATGTACCCCGCACCGCCCGGGCTTTTGCCGAGCTGAGCCAACAGCAAGAAGATGAACTCATTGAGCTTTTTCAGGAAAAAGAGCTATTCCGGCAGTTTGAGACGGGCCATCTCGACGACGCGGGCTTCCGTAGCTACGTGCGGGAGCTGCTTCGGCAGGAACACTGGGACGAAGCCACCATCGATAAGGCCTGGAACGCCCTGCTGCTGGACCTGCCGCCCGAGCGCGTGGAGCTGATCCAGCGGTTGGGCCAGTCTTACCGGCTTTTTCTGCTCAGCAATACCAGCTCCATCCACGTTGCTGAGGTCAACCGGATCTTGCAGCAGGTCGCGGGGGTACCTAGTCTGACGGAGCTTTTCGAAACCGTTTTTCTTTCCTACGAAATGGGCCTCATGAAGCCCGACCTCGCCATCTACCAGCGGGTACTTGAGCAAGCCGGGCTGGTAGCCGAAGAAACCCTCTTCCTCGACGACAACCTGGACAATATTCGGGCGGCGGCTTCCCTGGGCATCCAAACCATTCACGTTCAGAAACCGTTCACGATCCTGGACTACCTCCAAGACTATGTCGCCTAACACCCGCACCTACCTGATTCAGGGCCTTCTTTTCGTACTTACGCTCATTACTACTACCCTGGCCGGTGCCGAGTGGATGTTTGGCAATGTATTTCCGCTGGTTGGTACCCTTTTTAACATAAACCTGAGCAAGTCACTGGGCTGGGCCGAGTTTTGGCAGGGGTTACAGTTTTCGTTACCGTTTCTGGGTATACTTACGGTACATGAGTTTGGGCATTACTTCACGGCCAAGTACCATCAGGTGCGCGTCACTCTCCCCTACTACATCCCGCTTTGGTTTGGCTTTACGCAGAGCATCGGTACCATGGGGGCCTTTATCCGCATTACGTCCCCGGTGCGCTCGCGCCTCAAATTCTTCGACATCGGCATTGCCGGTCCGCTGGCGGGTTTCGTGGCCGCGCTGGGGGTACTTTGGTACGGCTTCACGCACCTACCCCCGCCCGAACATATCTTCACGATCCACCCCGAATACGAGACCTACGGCCTCAACTACCCCCAGTTTGTTTATGAAAACCAGCAAGGGGCCCTGGCCCTGGGTGACAACATCCTGTTTTGGCTGTTCAAGACCTACGTAGCAGACCCTACGCGGCTCCCTCATGCCTACGAGATGATCCACTACCCCTACATCTTTGCGGGGTACTTGGCGCTCTTTTTCACTTCGCTCAACCTCATCCCCATTGGTCAGCTGGACGGCGGTCATATTCTCTACGGGCTCATTGGCAAAAGACGCTTCGACCTGGTGGCCCCCATTCTGTTTGTCTTTTTTGCGTTCTACGCGGGCTTTGGCCTGTTCCGGGCCGAGGAGTTTGCCGTCGGTACCGACGAAGCCTTTTATACCCTACTGGGGTACCTGGTGTTCTACATCTTCTTCCTTTTCATTTGTTTCCGGCAACTGAGCGACAACGCCGCCACGGGCATGATGCTGAGCCTGGTGGTGGTGGTGGGGCAATTTGCTCTGGCCTACCTGCGCCCCGACTGGGACGGCTACTCCGGTTTTCTCCCGTTCGTGTTCATTCTGGGCCGTTTTCTGGGGATCTACCATCCCGAAACGCCCGAAAACGAGCCGTTGGGTACTTCGCGGATGTTGCTGGGCTGGCTGGCGCTGATCGTCTTCGTGCTTTGCTTCAGTCCCCGGCCTTTTATTATTCTCTGACCCTTCGCTTTTCTAAAGTACCCTGGCTGAGCGCGGCTTACTACCACTGGCGTTCAAAAGGGGGAGTATTCATTCTGATAGGGCCACTCTAGTCATTTGATTGTCTTTCTCACGGTCAGTTACCAAAGCATCAAAACCGCGCTCCTGAATCCGGTAAAGCACTTGCGCAGTGAATAATGATTCCCTAAAAAAAGGGTACTTTTAGCTGATAATAGGCTATTGAAACAAAAACCTTCATGTATACACAACTGGCTCAGGAGCTTATCCAACTAGCTGAGTATGATCTGGCCGTGCGGGAAAAGCTGCTGGCGGAAGGTAGGTTATCGGAGGGGTACAACCCCGAAATGGAAGCCGTACACCGGGCCAATGCCGCACGGCTCCAAGAGATCATAGCGGAAATCGGCTGGCCCACTCGCTCGAAGGTGGGTGATGAAGCCAGCGAAGCGGCCTGGCTCATCGTGCAGCACTCGATCGGGGAACCCGCTTTCATGAAAGCTTGCTACGAACTCATGCTCGGCATGCAAGACGACCTCAACCCCCAAAACCTGGCCTACCTCCACGACCGCATCTGCTATTTTGAAGGCCGCCCCCAGCGGTACGGTACCCAATACGATACGGAAACCCAACGGTACCCCGTGGAAAACAAAGCGGCCGTGAACCAGCTTCGAGCGGAACTTAAACTACCTCCCCTCGCCGAGGCCAGTCTGGTGGAAGCGAGCGGCAATACCGTCGAGCTACCACAGGATGAAGAAGCAATGGCCTGGCGAAAAAAAGTGGGCTGGGTTTAAAACAGGTGAGCCGCATCCCACGGGATTTTACCCGATAGCTGTCTGTTTAGTCGTCAAGAAAAAGTACCCTTGGAAGCCATCAAGCGCCTAGTGTGTTACCCTATCAATTCTTACCAAGAAGAGCTCTCACCTATACATTGGACCAAACATAATTGTCAAAAAAAGGCACTGAGCTTGATCGCGCTATTCCAATTTATCGTTAGTATCTTTGTATTAGGTTTTATAACGTAATCAGTCGGCATGAATACCTTAAAATATCCATTAAGTAATGCTCAAATGGAGCTTCTGAAACTTTTTGGAACTGATTTGTCTGATGGCGAACTCAGGGAGCTAAAATTAGTACTTTCCCGTTTTTACGCCGAAAAGGCTATGAAAGCAGCAGATGCTATCTGGGAAAACCGGGGAATGAGTGATGACGATATGGATCAATTGCTGAATGAGCCATCGTAAGCAATTGCTGGTGCTCATTGATACCAAAATATCCCTTTTCCAAAAATACCTATCGCAGATATACCTACTTTCAAAGCTATTCTTGCCTCAAGGAAACAGGCTATCTAATAAATTACCAATCCATTTTACGTATCATTTCCTACTCCGGGTTCTCCACCTGCCGCACCCGCGGGCTTTTGATTTCTTTCTTGCCGAGCTTGTACGAAAAACTCAGCCGGAGGTGCTGGTTTTGGTAACGGTGGCTTTGTAACTGCCGAAACGAATCGCTGACGGTCTCTTCCCGGATGAAGGTGTGGGGCGTCAGGAGGGTATCCATACGGAGGCTTACGTTGGCTCGCTCGTTTTTTGATTTTTTGCTGACGGTCAGGCTGTAGTATTTCCAGCCACTTCGGTATCCCTGCAGCCGTACCTGGTTGGCATCAAAGTACCCGTAAAAATCAATGCTGAAGCTCTGGGGTAGTTTGTAGGTACCATTCAGGACGGCGATCCGCATCAGGCCCGCGTTGGAGGTACCCAGCGCCGGGCTTTCCAGCCGTACGTACTGGGCCGTCAGGGTACCTCCTAGGCTGAGCGCTGCGGTGGGCTTCCAGCTCAGATTGAGCGACAGGCCCAGTCGCCGATTCCGCCCCAGGTTTTGCCAGGTACTTTCAAAAACGCCGTCGGGTCGGGCCAGCCGGACGTTTTCGAAGCTATTGTGGTTTTGGTTGAAAAACAGGGCCGCATCCGTAAAGAGTTTGGGGGCATTGCGGGTAAAGCTCAGTTGGTATCGCCGGGTACTTTCCGGCCGCAGGTAGGGGTTGCCGTACTGGATCGTGAGCGAATCGGCGTTGTTGACCGTGGGGTTGAGCAGCGAAAAATAGGGCCGGACCAACCGCACCGTATAGCTCAGCTTGAGGGTACTTTGCGCCCCCAGCTTCCGGCTGAGCAGGAGGTTGGGCACCAGGTTCTGAAAAGAAGGTACCTGAAGGGACGTATCCTGAAACACCGCCCGCAGCGATGTGTGCTCGTATCGGGCTCCGGCCAGGAGCGTCCAGTGGGCCCTATTCAGGCTGAGCTGGGTATACAATGCATAAATGGCACTTTGATACGAAAAAGCGTTGGAGCGGATCGCATCGTAGCTATAGTACTGTTTTTCAAAATCATAAATTCTGAATTCGCTGTCGCTCGCCAGCTTTTTTTGCATCAGCTTGCCGCCCGTCTCCCATTTTAGTTGCTTGCCGAACGCCTGCGCATAGTCGGCCTGGAGCGTGAGATCCCGGTTGTGGGTCTGGCTACGAAAATTCTCCCGGTAATCGATCATCTCCTCCCCGCTCAACTGCTCCAGCGCGTAGCGGCTCGTTCCTCCAAACAGAAAATACATACCCAGCAGCGAAAATTCCTTCCGCTTGTCGCGCGAGGTACCCGTATACCCCAGGTTGAACGTATGGCCGTTGTTGCCCACGGGGCTGTCGATGTACCGCCGAAAGGTAGGTACCTTGGGTTCGTTTTCGGCGTAAAAGTAATCCGAAACGGTGTGCGTGCGGTACGGCGACCAGCGCAGCCGGTACCCGGCGTTGAGGGTATGAAGCGAATCGAGGCTGTAGAGTACGTTCAGGCCCCCAAAGAAGTAGTCGCCCCGTTGCCGGGATTCGTTGTTTTGCCGCATGGCCCAGGTACCTGTCTCTCGCTCCAGCACCGAGCCGTTGCGGTTCCAGTATTTTTGGTAAAAACCATCCGCCTTCAGCAGCCATTTTTGGTACTTGGTATGTACATCGGCCATGATTTGTTCGCTGCGGTTGCCCAGTACGCCACTCAGGTTGCCGTTGGTAGCGTTGTCGCGACTTTTGCGGGTGGTGATGTGTACCACGCCGTCGGTACCTTCGGCATCGTAGCGGGCCGAGGGATGCGTTATGACTTCCACCTTCACGATGCTCTCTCCCGGAATGGCCTTCAGGGCATCGGCCACCGAGGAGGCATAAACCTCCGACGGCTTCCCGTCGATAAAAACCCGAAGCTGCGAACTACCCCGCAGCGAGAGCCCACCGTTGGCATCTACCGTGAGCAGGGGTACTTTGCGCAGTAGGTCGGTGGCATCGCTCCCGGCGCCGGTCGGCAGGCTCTCGGCGTTGAAAACCAGGCCGTCGGCCCGTTGCTCGATCAGGGGCTTTTGTCCGCGCACGGTCACGGTTTGTAGGTTTTGTGCCTCCAGAGCCAGCCTCACGACCCCTACTTGCCAGGTAGGTTGACTGGCATCCAACGTTTGGGGTGCGGTTTGAAAACGACGGTACCCCACGGCACTCACCGCCAGGTAGTAAGTATCCAACGGCAACGTCTGAAACGCAAAGTACCCCAGGCTGTCGGTGAGGGTCCCTTCGACGAGCCGCTCTTGCTGAAACACCGCGACCGTCGCGAACGGTACGGGCTTGCCACTGAGCGAATCCAGCACACGCCCCAGCACGGCAACCTGACTACCAGGAACTTGTGCGATTATTTCCGACGCAAAACACGCGCCTAGCAACAATACAAAAAGGTACTTCATGGCTAGTAGATGCTTAGGGATCTTGGTTTGTAGGCACAGTCTTCGCCCAGCCCTGCTCACCGGGAGGGTACTTGGCGTAAAAAAATACTACAGGCTACGGCTTAGCGGGGTAGTTGGGGATGTTGCGACCCAGGTAGATGTTGCGCTCGGCCTTGTACATATTGCCTACGTCTTGGAGCACCAGAATACCACTCCCGCCGCGGTTGGGTAGTTTCCGGCGCTTTTCGGGCGTGAGCAGGGGGTCGTCGTCAAAGAGGAAGTCGTCGAGGTAGTACTCGTCCAGGCCCGGCTCCTTCACCACGAGGTGGATATGGGCGGGTTCGGAGCCGTCGGGATAGGGGGCCGGGCGCAGCGTGCCAAATTTGTAGAAGCCCTGCTCGTCGGTGCGCATCCAGCCGCGCAGGTACCCGTGCCGCCTGGCCCAGCCTTTTTCGTCGCCTTTCTTGGGGTAGTAGCCCTGCTCGTTGGTATGGTAAATGTACAGAATCACGCCCGCCGCGGGCGTTTTACCGTCGGCCTGGTACACGGTGCCGTTAATTCCCAGCGGCTTTTTGCCCTCCCAGGTTAAGTCGGGTAGCAGTACCGTACTTTTCAGCTTCTCGAAGGGTACTTTGTTTTCGTAAATAGCCTCGCAGCCCTCGCAGGGGCCACCTACTTTTTTGTTTTGGCCAAAAACCAGTGGCACACTCAGCAGCGCCAGCAACCCGATAAGAGGTACTTTCTTCATGACAAAAAGGGGTTATATTTAGGGGGTACTTTATGAAAAACCTTCTTTCCCAAGACCTTCACAAAGCAAGCGCAAGCGGGGAGCTTCTACAAAAAAAGTAGAGCAACGGCCCGAAAAATAGACGAGCGCACAAGTACCTTTCCGTTGCTCTACTTTTTGGGTCGTTGGTCGATATAATTTCGCATAGTCCTGTCTTTTATAGTCATTTACAAGCCAATAGCACACAGGTACCTTCACGCATTTTCTTTGATCGCATGGACTTTCTGGACCGCCCCCTCCAACTTCCGCTTTCCCACCGCCGCGTCACGGCCAAGTACGCGCTGGTCCATACGGCCTACTGGGTACTGGTCACGGGCTTTTTTCTGTACGAAAAAAGGTACCTGATCTACAAAGCCAGCCTGTCATACTTTGCCCTATGCGTGACGGGCCGCATCCTGCTGCTCATCGGCATTGCCTATCTGAACCTCCACTATTTTTTACCCAAGTACCTCATGACCAAGCGCTACGGGCGGTACTTTGCGTGGGTGTTGCTGTCTATCTTGGGGTACCTGCTGGTGCAGTGCCTCTTCGACTACTACCTCTACGGCTACGTCATCGGGCCCATGCGCAACAGCAACTGGCTCGAGTCGGTCTCCTACAATTTTTTCAGTACGCTCTGGTACCTGGCGCTCATGGTGGCCCTGAAGCTGAGTATCGACTGGTACGAGCAGCAGCGGGTGTTGCAGCAAATCACGGTCGAGAAATTGCAGGCTGAAGTCAATTTCCTGCGCTCGCAGATCAATCCGCATTTTTTGTTCAATATCCTTAACAACCTCTACGCGCTCACGCTTCGTAAGTCGGACCTGGCCCCGGAGGTGGTTTTAAAGCTCTCCGACATGATGGAATACATGCTCTACGACAGCGACGACAGCCGCGTGCCGCTGGAAAAGGAGCTCAGGTACCTGCAAAACTACCTGGAGCTGGAAAAGCTCCGCTACGGCGACCAGCCCGATATTTCGCTCCGCATCAACGGCAGTCCCAACGGCCAGGAAATAGCCCCACTGCTGCTGCTGCCGCTGATCGAGAATGCCTTCAAGCACGGCATCAGCCAGCAGGCCCGGCAGGCCTGGCTGCACGGCCAGATCGACCTGGAGCCCGACGCCGTGAAGGTGACCGTAGAAAACAACAAACCCACCACCAGTCCCCCCAGTGCCAAGGGGGGCATCGGTCTGGCGAATCTCCGTAAGCGGCTCGAACTGCTGTACCCCGGCCGGCATACGCTCCACACGGAGGAGCAGCCGGGCGTCTATAAAGTGGCCCTGAATATTTCGCTGAACTAAAACGACTCTTTTGCATGAAAAAACCAGTTGTCTTAACGCTATTGCTGGCGCTCAGCCTGGTCCAGGCCCGCCGCCCCTCGCCCGAGCCCACCCGGTTTGTGGCCACCAGCCCCTGCGACGGACTGCCGCGCACCATGCTGGGTATCCCAGCCGCGACCGACTGCGAAATGATCCGGTGGGAACTGGCGCTCCACCGCGACCCGCGTCATCAACAACCTACTTTTTACCAGCTCCAGTACACCTATGGCCTGTCGCAGCCTTCCACCACGGGTTTTACGAGTACCCAGGCCAAAGGCCAGAAAGAGGGAAAATGGGTAACACAGAAAGACGCCAAAAATCGGGAGATCTATCGCCTGGCAGAAAGTACCCCCACGGAAGCACGCCTCGCCTTTGTAAAGCTGAACGACCAGCTGCTGCACCTCCTCGACCCGCAGGGAAAGCTCATGATTGGCCACGGGGGCTGGAGCTACACGCTCAACCGAAAAAAGTGATTTACCAAAAAAAAATACAAAGCCATGAAAACGAATCACTTACTCCTACTGCCCATTCTTTGGCTTCTAGGTACCTTACCCGCCGCGGCTCAGGAAGCCCGGCTTACCGAAGCCCGACTTACCAATGTACCTACCCAAACTACCTCCCGTACCCCCGTGGCCGAAGGACCAGCGGTGTTTGGGGTTTTTGACGGGCGGTTTCCTTGCGCCGAAATTCATAAAGACTGGAAGCAGCCCGCACGGCCGGACTGCGTCAAGATGAAGTGGCGCCTGACCCTGTACCACGATCCGGCGACCCAGCAGCCAACGATCTACCGGCTGAACCGCTCCGTTCGGGAAGGTACCTGGGCGCTGGTACGGGGTATCCCCACCGACCCGGAGGCCGTGGTAATTCAGCTAGACTCCGACCGGCCGGACGTTTCGGTCTACTTGCTAAAAGGCGACGACAACGTGCTGTTTGTGTTGGATCAGCAGCGAAACTTTCGGGTCGGCGACTACTACCTAAGCTATACACTGAACCGGGTTACGAACTAAACCAAAACGACCTATGACAATCAACTTTCATTCGGCTACGCCCATTCTGTACGCCCAGGACCTCGCGGCCAGTCTCGATTACTACCAAAAAGTACTTGGCTTCCAGCTCGACTGGCATGACCCTGGCGTGATGGCTTCCGTCTCGCGCGGGGACTGCCATCTCATGCTCACTTCCTCCGACCAGGGGCATCCGGGTAGTTGGGTCTGGATTGGCGTGGGTGACGCAGACGCCCTTCACGACGAATACCGGGCGCACGGAGCCAAAATCAGGCACCCACCCACCAACTACGCCTGGGCCTACGAACTACAGATAGAAGATCTGGATTGCAATGTGCTTCGCTTCGGAGCCGAGCCCAAACCGGATCAGCCCTACGGCCCCTGGCTCGACAGCCGCGGCCAGACCTGGCTACCGCAGCCTCAGGGTGGCTGGGTCAAAGTACCTTAGCCACCTGCCAATCGGTGTTTTTCGTACCTTTTACTTTTTTTTAAATTCAAAACGACATTCTACCCCATGGACATCCAGGCCATCCGGTCCAGCTTGGAAGCTATCCTGCCTTTTCGGGCTTTGTTTTTGCAGGAAACCAACGTACAGATACGCTACAACGCCTGCCACGAACGCGGCTGGACCGACTCTTATACGCTGCTCCTGGCTCAGGAAGTGGTCGGTTACGGGTCGGTCAAGGGCAAAGAGCAGCTCACCGACCGGGATACCGTCTTTGAATTTTACCTCATGCCCGCCTACCGCCACCTGGCTACGGCTGGTTTTGCGGCCTTGGTGCAGGCTTCGGGCGCTACCTTCATCGAGTGCCAAAGCAACGACCCTTTGCTCTCGCCTCTTCTTTACGAGTTTGCGCAAAACGTCAACGCCGAGGTTATTTTGTTTGAAGACCACCTGGCTACTCACTACTCTCCTCCCGGCGTGAGGTTTCGGCCTCGCCGGGAAGGCGAGAGGCTTTTTGCCCACCAGACCGAGCCCATCGGGGATTACGTCCTGGAATGGAACCGGCAGGTGGTGGCTACGGGTGGCTTTCTACGGCACTACAATTTTCCGTTTGCCGATTTATTCATGGAAGTCGTCGAAGAGCACCGTCAAAAAGGCTGGGGCACGTACCTCTTGCAGGAAGTGAAAAAAGAGTGCTACCGGGCGGGGCGGGTACCGGCTGCGCGCTGTGCCATGCATAATAAAGCCTCCCGTGCTGCTCTACTCAAAGCGGGCCTGAAAGTAGCTGGGTACTTGCTGGCAGGTTCCGTTAAAACCGTATAAATTAGCCTTTTCAATCCAAAAATATGCTCCGCTGCGTAGTGATCGACGACGAACCCCTGGCCCGGGAGGTACTTCAAAACTACCTCCAGCGGCTCGACTGCGTGCGCTCGGTCCGGCTCTTTGGCCACGCCCAAGACGCCCTGGAGTACCTCCGCCACCACGAGGCCGACGTGCTGTTTCTGGACATCGAAATGCCCGAGTTGAACGGTCTCGATTTCCTGCGCGCCCTCCCGCAGCCGCCCCTCACGGTATTCACCACGGCCTACCGCCACTACGCCTACGAGGGCTTCGAGCTGGGCGTCATCGACTTCCTGCTCAAGCCCATTGCCTACGCCCGTTTCCGGCAAGCCATCGAAAAAATCCGGGAGTTTCTGGCGCTAAAAGAGCAAAACACCCAGCTCGAAACCGGCGCCTCCCTGGGGACGGTTTTTGTCAAAAGCGGTACCCAACGAATCAAACTCAACCTGGCTGACGTAACCTACCTCCAGGGCCTGAAAGACTACGCCATCATCTATACTGACGCGGGCCAGATCGTGCTGAAAGGTACCCTCAAAGCCATGCACGCCATCTTTCCGCCCAGCCAGTTTGTGCGGGTTCACAAATCCTTCATCGTAGCCGTCTCGCGCATCACCCGCCTCGAGCGCAACCGGCTCATCATCAACGGGAATCCCGTCCCCATTGGCCGAAATTACAAGGAAGAAATAGAGGCGTTGGTGGGGCGGGGGTAGTTTGGGCCTTGTCATCAGAACAGCGCCCTCTCCGCCTAGGCCCCCCGTTGCCAAGCTACCTGAGCTAGACAAAAACCCCTGTCGTGGCGCTCAGGTACCTATATAGACTTTTAATTTTTCTTACTTTAATTCAACAAAAAGGATTGAGGCAAATAAATTGCCCCACTATTATTGTAGTTTACCCGCTCACTCTCCCCTATCCATAACCGTTGAAAAAGATACGTTTCCTCCGTATACAATTCGACGCCGAAATTGAGGCCTACGAAATTCCGGCGTTTCGGGGTGCCGTGGCTTCCAAAGCCGGCCTTGAAAACATTTTATTTCACAACCACCTCAATGACCGGGAGCTCCTCTACGGCTACTCGGTTATCCAGTACAAGCGCATCGGTCGAAATCCCGGCATCGTGTGCATAGACTACGGCGTGGACGACATTCATCACTTATTTAACAACCGTAGTCTCGATATCAAGCTCGGCGAACGCCCCCTGAGCCTGACGGTCAAAAACCTACAAATGCATCAGTACACGCTTCAGGTTTGGGAGAAGACCTTTCAATACCGGCTGTACAACTGGCTGGCTCTAAGCCAGGAAAATTACCAGGCCTACCAGCTCATCCAGAACGATCTTGAACGCATCACCTTTTTGGAAAAGATTCTGATTGGCAATATTTTGTCGTTTGCTAAAGGGGTCAACTGGCAAGTAGATAAAACTATCTCACTCCGAATCGACGACATCCTGAAAACCAAGCTCGTACCCTACAAGCAACAAAAACTCATGGCCTTCGACCTCCGCTTTCGGAGCAACGTTTTCCTGCCCGACTACCTGGGTCTGGGCAAAGGCGTAAGCCTGGGGTTCGGAACGGTGAGTCAAATTAAAGATCGTAAATAAACCTAATCGAATGGCAAACACACGCGACATCATCTACCTGGCGGCTCTACTCCACGACATTGGCAAGTTCTGGCAGCGCGCGGATGACGGCTATCAACAGTCAAAGGGCATAGCTCTCTATCCAAGCGTTATGGGAAACATTGGGAATATCTGCCCTACCACACAAGACGGTTATCCTAAGTATCAACATGTCATTTGGACGCAGCTATTCTTTGAGACCCATGAGAATATTTTCAAAAAGCTCGGGATTTATGAAAATCCAAGCAGCGCTTTGGATAACCTCACAAATGTATCAATACATCATCATAAGCCAACGAGTCGTATACAGGCATTTATTCAATTAGCAGACTGGTGGGCGAGCGGTATTGATCGGTCCCAAGCGAATGATTATCACAATGAAATAAAAAGAGGAAAGCTTAAATTCAAAGAGGAGCCACTCATTAATATTTTCGGAAACTTAAATGTAGTGAATAGCTCAATGCCTAAACAAGCAACTGCTTTTGGTTTAAGTGCTTTGTCGCTGACAGATAACATTTTACCCTCCTTTGAGAAATACGAGGCTGGTGTGTCTCAACATCACTATCAAATGCTTTGGGAACAATTTCAACAAGAATTTAAACAACTACCTACAGACAACCGCGAAGTCTTTTGCGAAACCCTCTATTATTTATTAAAAAAATATACTTGGTGTATTCCAGCATCTACCATTGATTTTGCTGATAATAGTCTTTTTCATCATCTAAAAACTACAGCAGCCATTGCTCAATGTCTATATGACTATAATGTAGAGCAACCCGATGCAATTAAATATGAGCGGCGTCTTTCTCTTGTTAAAGGGCATTTCCCACTTCTCCTCGTTTGCGTAGACTTATCAGGCATCCAAAAATTTATCTATAATATCTCGTCTAAATATGCAGCCAAAAGTCTAAAAGGACGTTCCTTTTCTCTACAGTTGATGCTCGATAGTATTGCCAGTGAGTTGGTTCGACTTACGCATACAACTCTGAGTCATATTGTTTATAGTAGCGGCGGAAAATTTTACATGCTTTTACCTAATACCCAAAATGTAAGAAACACTCTTAGTAGCTACGAACAATCTCTCAAAAAAGCTATATGGGATAAATACAAAGGGAGTTTATATATATGTTTAGGTTATGAAGCTTTTGCTTATGATCTAGGAAAACGTGAAATACTGACCCAAAACGGCTCGGATCAATTAGGAGATTTATGGAAAAACGTATCTGAAAAAACCTCCGAAAAAAAATTTCAAAAATTCAGAGATCTTTTATTGAATGACTTCAATAGTTTCTTTGAACCACTAGATCATGGTGGCAATTTTGATATTTGTGCTATCTCGGGAAACGAGATCGAACAAGGCAAAAAGCGAATTGACGATGATGTAACGGTTTCGCCTCAAATCTACGAGCAGAAAAAAATTGGTGAGGCGTTGGTCAATCACCATTTTATAGTTCAAAGTCATCAATATCAAGCTAATCTTTCTGAAGAACCAAACTTTATATCGTTAGACAATGGTCGTTTTTGGATTTTAGATGAACTTTTACAAACCGAGAATACCAATGTCTGCCTTAGTGTAAAAAAAGAAATTGACTTTATTAAACCCGTTTCAGCACGACTGGCTTCCTATTCCTTTCGTTTCTATGGTGGCAGCGAGGTTGCAATGAAATCGTCCAATCTTCCGAAAACATTTGAAGATTTGGCACAAGCCCCTGATAAAAATTACCATCGCTTGGCTGTTTTACGTATGGACGTAGATAATTTAGGCCAGTTATTTATCAAGGGATTTAATAAAGATAAAGCAAGCTTTTCAGCTTATGCTACCTTATCTGGGCAACTAGATTGGTTTTTCAGCGGATATATAAACATTTTACGGCAAAGAGAAGCTTATCGAGATTGGGTAAACATCATTTACTCTGGTGGTGACGATTTATTTGCTGTAGGACGCTGGGACGCTATAATATTATTCGCTGATGAGGTTCAGCGTGAATTCAAACGCTTTACAGGTCGCTCAGACATCACGCTTTCCGCAGGCATAACTATTATAACTCCCAAATTTCCCCTTGCCAAAGCTGCCGAGCTTGCAGGCGAAGCGGAAGAAGCAGCAAAAAATCATCGATTCAATGGTCAAGCAAAAAATGCTCTTTACTTATTTGGTATCACTATTAACTGGGATGATGAGTTTCCAAATGTAGTAAGATGGAAAAATATTTTAGTTGACTGGTTAGAAGCTGGCTATATTTCAAAAGGATTGCTTCAACAGCTTTTTAGTTATTATGAAATATACAAGTTCAATCTTAAAGCTGAATTAGAAGCAAAAAGATTAAATATACCATTTACACCAGACTCGTCATGGAAATGGCAATGTACGTATAACCTAGCAAAAAGATTAAAGAATGCTAAAGGCGAAAAAAGAGATGCCTTAGCGCGAATTCAACTATTATTATTTACAGAACTACATCCTAACAGATTTCGCTTTGAGGTCTTTGCAACAGCAATGCGTTGGGCAGAATTAGAAATACGTGATACTAAAAAATCAACTAAAACTTATGAAGAATATGCCTGATAAAATTTCTATAACAATTTTAACTGAAGGAATAAAAGACCTTCGTCTACTCAAAGAATGGGGCGACTATCTAGCCAAGCCCGATAAAGAGGAGAATAATCGATCTGGCAAAGATAGAATAACAAAAGACAAGGTTTCCACATCCCAACTTCGGCGTTTTTTTGGTGCAATTAAAAGGATACAAGCTGATTTTGACGGCTTATCTGGCGAAGTGCTTCTCCTCGAGCCTAAACTTGCTTATGCGGTTGGGCGCGACAAGAATAAAACAAAACTTAAAGACCTTTACGATCTTCTAAGCCCTTTAATTCGAGGGATAAGTGAGGATCGTGCTCGTTTTCAAAACTTTGTTAATGTATTAGAAGCGATTGTTGCTTACCATAAAGCAGCAGGTGGTGAATAAAACTTTAAAATAAATCTATTAAATGTCTCTCTATATGAAACTTTATAAAAAAATAATCTTAAAAGGTACTCTTAAACTTCTAACGGGACTCCATATTGGCGACAGCAAAGAAAATGTTGAAATTGGTGGAGTGGATAGCCCGGTAGTACGTCGTAAAGACAACAATGAGCCCTATATTCCAGGCTCGTCACTAAAAGGAAAAATTCGTAGCCTTTTAGAATTGACATTGGGTGAAAATGCTGATACTAAGTTTAAAACTTATAGAAGCGTTAATGGCATGTGTCTCGCAGACTTATTTGGCTCCGCCGATAACCCCGCCCGTATTTTGGTACGCGACGCTTCACTAACTAGTACTTCTTCCCAAATGCTCAAAGCATCGGAATTTACGGATATGCCCTATACCGAAATTAAGTTTGAAAATGTAATCAATCGGTTAAACGGAACAGCTGAACACCCTCGCCAAATTGAACGTGTACCCGCTGGTGCTGAATTTAACATTGAATTTATTATCAATGTAATACAAGAGCAAGAAGAAACGCAGCAGCAGTTAGACTCAAAAGCCAATGCCTATCTACAATTATTGAGCTCCGGCATCGAGCTGCTTCATCATGACTACCTCGGCGGAAGCGGAACCCGAGGTTATGGCCAAGTACTTATTACCTTAACTGAACCCCTCCATAAAACTGCTGAGGAATATCTTAACTCCGCTGTATCATGACGTTCGATACCATTTACTTTGAATTCAAAACTCCGTTTCACATTAGCAATGCTCGGTCAGATTATGGGCAAAGTGAGCGGATATTCCATTCCGACGCACTCTATGCTGCTATTATGCAGGCATGGGCCATGCTGGGAAAAAGTGATTGGATTACACCCCGACCCGCTTTTACACTCTCTAGCCTTTTCCCTTTCACATGTAGTAATGTAGGAAAACGTATTCACTTTTTTCCGAAACCGTTTTTACAACCGAATGTTAGTAAAAACGCCATTCGCCCAGAAGATGCTAAGATTTTTAAAAAGGTAAAATATATAGACGCATGGCATTTAGAGCAGTATCTAAATAAAACTCCCCTTCAAACATCCATTAATGAAGTGAAAGGGAGTTACCAAACCTATGAAAACATTGATAAAGGCTTTTTACAAGCAGATGTCATCCCTCGTATTAGAAAGCCCCGCCTTGATAAAGAAGATGCTGAACCCTTTTATACAGAAAGGCTTTACTACAAAACAGGATCCGGGATGTTTTGTCTGATCCAATTTGAGGATTTCACAGCCAAAGCTAAGGTACAAGCCGCTTTGAATCTACTAGCTGATAATGGTTTGGGGACCGATAGAAACGTGGGTAATGGGCTTTTTAATTGGGAAATGGGCCAACTATCCATTTCCTTACCTCCTGTTTCTGATTGGAGTTTGAATCTCTCGCTTTTCTGCCCAGAGAATAAAGAACAGCTAGCTGGAATGCTTGCCAGCGAAGCTCGCTATGAAATCGTTAAGCGCGGCGGGTGGTTATCGGATCCATACAATTCATATCGCAAACGCTCAGTATATATGTTTTTGGAGGGCTCTTTGTTGAAAACATCGGCTTCGCCAAAAGGAAATACTATTGACCTCAAGCCCGACAACTCCCTACTTCCTACCCAAATCTCACATCCTATTTGGCGTATCGGCAAAGCACTCTTTTTACCTGTACAAATATGACTTACGTTAATACTGATCTAAAAGTAGAAATACTGACTCCTACTCACATAGGTATGGGGCAAGAAAAAAATTATCAGCGTGGACTTGATTTCATAATTAAGAATAATATTAATGATGACGGAAGATCGCTTTATATTCTTCATCCTGAAAAAATCATAGAATATATATCTCGAAACCCTAAAGATCTACAAGATTTAACGCTAAAATTAAGTAAAGGAAATTACCGAGAGATTGAAAGTTACTTAAATAGGACAAATATACTTTTAGCCCGTAATGTAGTGAGGGTTGAATTAGCCTATGACGATTCAATAACAGAAATTAAGCGTCAATTTTCAAATGGTCTTGGCAGTTATCTGGTCCCCGGCTCTTCATTAAAAGGCGCAATACGGTCGGTGTTATACAAGACTTTAAAACAAGGCAATCCAAATTCTAGAAGGGATGACGAATTATTCGGTAAAATTGGAAACAATCTTATGAATTTGCTTACTGTGGGGGATATTACTTTTAGTAGCACCAGCGTGAAAATATATCGTACTAAAATATTCTCGGCCGATGGGAGACCAAAAAATGGATATGGGAGCTGGAAGCATGAAAAAAGAGGATGCCATAGGGACGATTTTACTTCAAACGAGTTTGTAAGCTACTACGAGGCCATTAAACCTAAAACAGAAAGTAGTGTAAGGTTAGGCTTATCTATAAACATGAATTCTGCTAAACTAGCTTCTATCCCCAATGCTCGTCTTCTTTTCCAGAAAGGACCATCGGATTTAATTCAACTTATTAAAAATCATTCCCGAACCTATCTTGAGCGAGAATTACACTACTACCAACAATATCCAAACGACGATTTAGAAAATATTGCTCAAAAGAAGTTAGAGTCTCTGTTGAGCCACAATGAAGCAACTAGTTCTTGCGTGCTGCGTGTTGGAGCTAATGTAGGTTTTCATAGTATCACCGGAGATTGGCAATTGAACTCGCATACAAACGGTTGGCATTTTAATCAACAAAGTCGTAGTGAACAAATCAAAGCAAAGACCCGAAAATTTGCGTTTACAAAAAAGGCGGCTGGTGGATTTGATTTTCACCCTATGGGGTTTATCAAATTGACTCTTCCTTAATACCGTTTTACTAAATAAAAATATCAAAGCCTTGTAAAACTAACCAATTCTATGTAGATTGTAAATTGAATTTCAAATCTGCATAGAATGATTTCCCGAGCGTTAGAAGCCAAGGCGCAAGAGCTCCTTACCAAGTTCCCAATTGTATCTATATCCGGCCCGAGGCAATCGGGCAAAACGACTTTTTCAAAGCTTTTTGCGCCTGACTACCAGTACCTGAATCTCGAACTGCCGGACAGTCGGCTCTTTGCGCAGAGCGACCCGAGGGGGTTTCTGGATATGTACCAAAACCGCGTGATCCTGGATGAGGCCCAACAAGTACCCGACCTCTTCTCGTACCTACAGGTATATACCGACGAGCGGAACCGACCGGGCGAATACATCCTGACCGGCTCCCAGAATTTTTTGCTGATGGAGAAAATCACGCAGTCGCTGGCGGGGCGGGTAGCCCTCCTGACGCTGCTGCCTTTGTCGTACGCCGAGCTACCCCAAAAGCCCCCGCCCGAAGCCTTTATTTTCTCGGGGGGGTACCCGCGCCTCTTCAGCCGGGAGATTTCGCCGACTGACTTCTTCCCGACCTACGTCCAAACGTACATCGAAAGGGATGTGCGCCAACTCATCCAGATCCAGAATCTCACCCTGTTTCAGAACTTTCTGAAGCTCATGGCCGGGCGGGCGGGGCAGGTTTTCAATGCGTCGAGCCTGGCCAGCGAAGTAGGCGTGAGTAGCCAGACCATCGAAGCCTGGACCTCGGTGCTGGAGGCTTCCTACATTGTGTTTCGGCTGCCGCCTTACTACAAAAACTTTAACAAACGGATCACCAAAGCCCCCAAGCTTTACTTTTATGATACGGGCTTGCTGTGCTATTTGCTGGGGCTGCGGTCGCCGGATGAGCTGCAGATCCATTTTGCCAAAGGGGCCATTTATGAGAATTTCGTACTGCTCGAAATCATGAAGCAACAGTACAACCAAGGCCACCGACCGCGCCTCTACTACTGGCGCGATAGCAACCAAAACGAGGTCGATCTCCTCATCGAGGATGGTACCCGGCTATTGGCCGTCGAAATCAAGGCGGGCAAAACCATCCAGAGCGCGTTTTTTAAGGGGCTGCTTTATTTTCGTAAAATGGTGCCCGAGGCCGACCTGCATCTGGCCTACGGGGGCCAGGAATTCCAAAAACGCAGTGACGTGACCGTACATCCTCTTCACCTTATACACCAAATTTTATGAAAAATTATTTGATCATCACGCTAGGTACCCGCGATGTGCAGCTCCGAAAAGACCTTATCGAGCAGTCGGGCGTATGGCGCACGGTAGCGATTGAGGGAAAAAGGGAGCTGATGATTACCAATGGCGAAGCGGAGCTAGTCGTTACTCCCAACCCCAATGAGGCCTTCCCGGACTACTACATCCTATTGCCCCGGAAGATGGGGCTTTCGTTGTACCGCCAGCTACCCCAGTATAGGACCGTGGTCGAACTACCCCTCATCATGCCGCTGGTTAACAAACTACAGGAAGAAAACAAATCGATTGATCAGGTCCTCCTTATTTACACCGACCAGGAATCGGAACATGCGCGTGGGGTTATCGATGGCTTTCACTATAACAACGACACCCGCTACTTCAAAGACATTGCCAAGGCGCTACTCCAAGAGAAATTCGCGGAAGCCCAGATCAGCGAGTACGGCATTACCGAAAAAGTAACCAACATCGACTTTCAGTACCAGCACTTTACCAGAACAAAACACGACCTGCTGTCGCTTCCACCCGAGCAAATTGGCGAGATTTTCCTGCTACCCCAGGGTGGTATCGACCAGATCAACCAGGCCATAACCCTTCAGCTCATTCAGGCCTTCAAACATAAAGTAAGGCTGTACCAACAGGCCGAAAAAACGGACGTAACGGAGCTACGGTTTACCCATTATTTCCTGAATGATCTCAACAAACAAAAGATCATCAAGCACCTGGAGGATTATGACTTTGATAAGGCTCTTGATCTGTATCTAAATAATACCTGGGAGAGAAAATTATGTCATTATGCGCATTTAAGACTGTCGCTTCTGTTAGACGATGCTATAAAACTAGGAAATGAATTCAGCAAAAAAGAAAAACAAATAATTGGCTATGAATTAGTTGGTCAAATAAGCAAAATTCCTTTCAAACTAAGTAGAATTGAAAAATTACAAATTAAGCTTCAAGACACAATTATATTATTTAAAGTTCTTTGCATTCAAAAAAAATACAATGAAGCGCTAATCAAACTCTTTACTATATTTGAAAACTTATTTAAAACCTCTATCGAAACTCAACTATCTTTAAACAAAGAACTAGGGGACTACTATAACCCAGAGAAAAATGTATCTGGTCAAAATGAAAAGTGGGAAAATTTATTAAACTCTCTTGATAAAAGTATACTACCCTATCTAAAGCAAGAGGATATTTGGATAGATAATCCAAACAGAAAGGCCTATTTTAAAATATTTTTTCAACTGTGCAGAATAGGGAAAGTAACCTCGATACTTAGCGAAAAGGAGTTGAATAATTTCAATACCCTTATTGAAGAACTGGCTGGAAAAAGAAACGGCATAGCACATCGTCTATCCTCCGTTTCAAAAACAGAATTTGATACTATTATCCAAAAACTTGGTTACACTACCGATTCTTTATTCGACACGCTTGATAAAATAGCTAGCACCAAAGAATTAGGTCTATTTAAAGTAATAAAAATAAAACTACTCGAAGCACAAGGAGGATAACCCCCTTCCCAGCAGGGCAAATCTTTTGCCTACTTGCTGTCCTACTTTGCTGGCTGACCGACCCAATCCCATGATCCCATGCAACTGATCATCAGCCAGGTAGGGGCCGCCCTAAGCGTGCGCGGCGGCCGCTATTTCATCCGAACCCGCGAGCAGGAGCAGTATGTACCCGTACACGAAGTACGGAGCATCTGCCTGCACCCGGCCACCCAGCTCACGCACGAGGTAATCATGACGGCCCTCGACCAAAACACCGACTTGCTCTTCTTTGACCGCACGGGGTTTCCGGCGGCCCGGGTGTGGGGGCACCAGTTTGGGAGCATTGCAACCATTCGCAAAAACCAGCTTAGCTTTGCCCTCAGCCCCGACGGCACGGATTGGGTGCGGACGCTGCTGCACCGCAAAGCCGACAACCAGCAGGCCCTCCTGAGCTTACTGGCCCTACGCCGCCAGGTACCCGTACCCGAAGCGGCCCTTCAGACCCTCCGGCACTATAAAAACAAGATTCGCTACCACCAGGCCCCCGACCGCGCCGAGCTGTTCGGGAGTTTCCGGGGCTTTGAAGGGATCATGAGCAAGCACTACTTTCGGGCCCTGAGTGAGCTCCTGCCGGAGGCTTACCGCTTCGAGCGGCGCAGCCGACAGCCCGCCGCCGACGCCTTCAACGCCCTGCTCAACTACGCCTACGGGATGCTCTACGCCCACATTGAAACGGCCCTCATCAAGGCCGGGCTCGACCCCTTCGTGGGGGTGATGCACCGCGACGAGTACAACCGCCCGGTGCTGGTCTATGACCTCATCGAGCCCTACCGCCTCTGGGCCGACTTCGTGGTGTGCCACCTTTGCCAGCAGGAAGTCGTGACGGCCGACTTCTTCGAGGTACAAAACGGCACCCACTACTGGCTCGACCAGCCCGGCAAGCGTATCCTGATCCAGTCCATGAACGACTACCTCCATGAGCTCGTGGTGCTCGACGGCCTCAGCCGCAGCAGGCTCGTGCACCTGGAGCGCGAAGCGCAGCAGCTTGCCGCCCGTCTCAAAAAATACGAATACAGCCCCGCCTGATATGTGCCCACTTCCGCCGCTTTCGTACGGTACCCAGCTGGCGGCCAGCCCGCCCGAACCCCTACAAACCTGGCCCCTACCCAAGCTGGTAGGGTGCATCCGCCACGACGCCGACCTGGCCCGGCGTATCGGGGAGCTCCGCCGCCTGCGCACGCTCGACCCCGCCAGCTACCGCCCGCTCAAAACCACCCTGCCTTACGTGGCAGGTGGGGTGTTTGAGGACGGGCTTCGGCGTAAGGAGGCGTTTCGGGAGGCCCCTTACTGGATCCTGGACCTTGACGACTGCCTCACCACCCCCGCCGCCTCAGCCGCGCTTCGCCAAAAGCTCTGCGACCTCCCCGGTGTGGTGTTGCTGTATACCTCGCCCGGTGGGTTAGGTCTGAAGGCTTTTTTCCGGCTTGAGCCCGCCTGCCCTAACGCCCTGGCATTTTCAGAAGCCTACCGGCAGTTTGCGTCCAGCCTGGCCGACCGCCTGGCGCTGGTAGGTAGTGTGGACCTCCGTACCCACGACGTAGCCCGCGCCTGTTTCCTTTCTCATGATCCCGACGCCTACTTCAACCCCGACGCCGAGCCTTTGCCCTGGCAGGCCTATTTGCTTCCTTCGGAGCCTGCCCAGCCCCAGGCCCTCCCCCCAAAAGCCAAGGAACCCGACGCTGACACGTACCTGGCTATACGCCAGCTCGTAAACCCCCACGCCACGGTGCGTCCCCGCGAGCGCCAGGTACACATACCGGCGCTGCTACTGGCCGCCGAAGCCAGCCTGCGGGCGGCCATTGAGGCGCAGCCCCTGGAGCTAACGCGCGTACTTCCGCTCAACTACGGGCTAAAGTTTGTGGTGAAGCGCGGCTTTGCGCAGGCCGAGGTGAACGTATTTTACGGCAAGCGGGGGTTTTCGGTGGTGCCCTCGCCCAAGTCAGGGACGTCGGCAGTGCTCATGGCTGAGCTGCTGGCGCTCGTCAGTGAGGTACTCTTAACGCCCCCCACGCCCGATGCCCCGCTCTAAAAAAAGCTCCGCCCTCACGCCTAGTGAGCTCAATCAGCTCTGGGAGCAAGCTACCCTGCCTTACCAGCTGGAAACGCCCGCCGCCGAGCCCACGCTGGCTATGCCCGAAGGGATTCGCCTGCTGTATAAAACCCTACACACTACCTCCAAACGCCCCGAAGAAATGTACTGCTTCATTATGTACGACATCGAAAGCAACAAGGTACGCCGCCTGGTAGCGAAGTACCTCGAAAAAAAAGGCTGCCAGCGCGTGCAGAAATCGGTGTTTTTTGCCCGGCTCCACCGACACCTGCACCGCGACATCGCCGACACGCTCCGGCAGATCCAGGAAGCCTACCAAAACCACGACTCCATCCTGATCTTGCCCGTGGGCGAAGACATGCTCAACAAGCTCAACTGCATCGGGAAGGACTTTGAGTGGGAAGTATTGACGGCCTCAAGACACACCCTGTTTTTTTAATTCACACCCCATGCGTATTTTTGAAGCCATGGAGTGCTATGCCCATTTTTTTAATCGGTACATTTCCTATACTTGATATGACTTTACCCATATTAAACCTTTTAACCACCTCATTATTAAACCCATGCCCTTACCGGCTCCAGCAAAGTACCTTCCAACAGAATAAGGATTAAGACCCGTTCGGCTGGTTTGGTTGGTTAGTAATTAAGCCAGCAAAGTACCTTCCAACAGAATAAGGATTAAGACTCTATTGTTTCTGCCGTTACCTCAGGCTCGCTTTCTACCAGCAAAGTACCTTCCAACAGAATAAGGATTAAGACCTTGCTACATCCCCACGTAAACCGCCATTATCCGGCTTCCAGCAAAGTACCTTCCAACAGAATAAGGATTAAGACACTGGTCCTGTAGCTGCACAGAGACCTCTTTGCGCCACCAGCAAAGTACCTTCCAACAGAATAAGGATTAAGACGCTGTTGCGGCGGCGAATGCTTCAACGGGACGATTCCAGCAAAGTACCTTCCAACAGAATAAGGATTAAGACTTGATTTGTCCTATCCAATAGTCGTCTTTTCGCACCAGCAAAGTACCTTCCAACAGAATAAGGATTAAGACCCTGCATCGCTTCGCCATCTTCCAGGTACATCCCTCCAGCAAAGTACCTTCCAACAGAATAAGGATTAAGACAAGCGCCGGGAGCGCGCCGAGCAGTACATCCAGGAAACCAGCAAAGTACCTTCCAACAGAATAAGGATTAAGACTGATATTGTAGATCTCAGCCCATTTTTTCGGGTTCTGCCAGCAAAGTACCTTCCAACAGAATAAGGATTAAGACAATCGTGTTGGCCTACGTACTGGTAACAAGTAACCTCCCAGCAAAGTACCTTCCAACAGAATAAGGATTAAGACTATTCGGTATAGCGACCGCTAAGAACATCGGCGGTGTAGCCCAGCAAAGTACCTTCCAACAGAATAAGGATTAAGACATTTACTGGGATCGGACTTACTGAACACCTTTTCGGGCCAGCAAAGTACCTTCCAGGCTACGCGCCCCGAACTACGCGCCCCGGACTGCGCGCCCCGGACTACGCGCCCCGGCGAATAGGGAGTAAGGCAGGACTTGAGATAGAAGGTACTTTGCTGGCTCACCTACTCACACAGCGGAGAGGGCCCCTCGTAGCGCTCCACCAGCTGGCGGGCCAGCGCGGCCAGCTCGGCCCGCAGGCTAAGGGGCAGCAACACCTCGGCGTCGGGCCCTAGCTCCAGGATACAGGCCGTGAGCTCTGGGTTCGGGATGAGCCAATACTCCAGGTCCACGTAGTCGTCGGTTTCGTCCAGGAGCTGCTGGTGGGCGTGAATGGGCTTGGTGAGCACGTAGTTGGCCCGCTCGCCGTACACCCGCAGCACGATCCGCTCTGGCTCCCGAAGGGCCGGGCGCGTTACACCCACAATGGTGGAAAAGAGGGCGTCGAAGTCCCAGCGGCTATTGGGCCGGTAGGTACCCGCCTGCTGGGGCTCGAACGACCGGATGCGGTCAAGGGCCAGGTTATAAAGCTCGCCGGAGGCCTCGTCCAGCCCGAAGAGGTACCAGCGGTTGTTGTACTCCTTGAGCAGGTAGGGATGAAACCGAAACTGGAAGCGCTGGTTGGTAAAGTCTTGGTAGGTGATGGTCAGGGGCGTTTTGCTGGCAATGCATCGGCGGAGCGGGCCAAGGTGCTCACGGCCTTCGTAGTGCGCGTTCTCCTCAAAATGCACGATGCAGGCCGTTGCCTGCTCGCCGGTAGGGTAGTCTTTCCGCGGCATGGCCAGCTGCTCCAGCTCGGCAAAGGCCGAGATCCCCTTGATCTGTCGTAACAGGCCCAGGGTTTCGTGCAGGAGTAAAGCCTCCTGCGGATTGAGCACGTCAAACAGCGGAAAGGACCGCTCGTAGAAGTAGTGGCTTTGGCTTTCGGGTATGGGAGCTCCTACTTCGCGTAGGTACCGTACGTCGTCGAGGATGGTCCGACGGCTGGGGAGCCGTTCCAGGGCCAGGGCCAACTGGCATTCGTAGGCCAACTGCTGCCAGCTGTAGCGCCGGGAGCTGCTGAGGCGTTGGTGAATCACCTTCAAGCGGCCAAGCTTATTGAGGCTAATGGGCATGGAATAAGGTAAAGAAGTGATAGAGGGTGTGCGCAAGCCCAATATACGGTTTTTAGTATAATTTCAGCCAAAATACCCGGCAGGCAATGGATTAAATTTCGGCAGGTCCGAAAAAAAAGCCTGTATGCGTAGTTCTGGCGAGTAAGGGTACCTTTCCAAGTAAAAAGTCTACTTAAAACCTGCCACTACCGTAAAGCATCTTGTAGCCCCGATGGGGTCGGAGTATATTCTAAAAAAGGTATTGAAGAATCCTCCAAAAATAGCTCGGCCCGAAGCGCGCGTAGGAATATAGGAATATCCGGCTACGTTTATTTATTGAAGGTATTAGATACAAAAAACGCCAGGCTTATGCTCAAACGCAGAGATTTCCTCAAGGCCGGTGCAGCCACCGCCCTGGCTCCCCTACCCTCACTGGCCGCCGATTCGCCGGGGCAGGCCGGTACCGTACCGGAGCCCAAGCGCGAACTACCCTTGGTGCAGCAAACCGACGTGATCGTGTGCGGTGGTGGCCCGGCGGGCTTTGCGGCGGCGCTGAGTGCCGCCCGGAGCGGTGCCAAAACGACCCTCATCGAGCTGCACGGCTGCCTGGGGGGTGTCTGGACGGCCAGCCTGCTGAGCAATATTATCGACGCAGATGGTAAAACGGGCCTCATGCAGGAGCTCATGGACCGCCTCAGCGCCAGCGACGCCCAGTACACCCCCACCCAGTACGACGCCGAGCTTATGAAATGGACCCTGGAGCAAATGTGCAAGGAAGCGGGCGTAGAAGTGCGGCTGCACACCCGCGTCACGGCCGCCTACCGTACCAAGCGCAACGCCATCGACTACCTCGTTACGGAGAGTTTTTCGGGCCGGGAAGCCTGGAAAGCCAAAGTCTACATCGACGCCACTGGCAACGGCGACCTGGCCGCCCAGGCGGGTTGCGGCTTCGACGAAGGGGAACCCGGCACCCGGCGGGTACAACCCATGTCGCTGATGGTGATGCTGAGCGGCCTGCGCGAGGAAGACCTGGTAGCCGAGGGCTACATCAAAGGCCCCGGCCGGGACGGCTCTCCCTCCGAAACCGGCAAGCGAAAACTCCACGCCGACATCCTGAAAGCGGGCGTGGATGCCAGCTACTCCATGCCATCTTTCTTCGTGATCCGGCCCGACCTGGTGGCGCTCATGACCAACCACCAGTACGGCGTTTCGGCCCTGGACGCCAACGCCATATCCAGGGCGACGGTCGAAGCCCGCCACGAGGTGAACCGCATCGTAGAGGCGCTGCGCGGCCGCGGCGGCCTGTGGGCCAACCTGCGCATCGTCACCACGGCCGCCCAGATCGGCATCCGGGAGGGTCGACGCATCCACGGCCTGTATACACTCACCAAGGAAGACCTCGTGCGGGGAGCGCAGTTCGACGACGGCGTGTGTACCGTCCGCTTTACGGTCGATATTCATTCGCTGGTGCGGGGCGAAGGCGGCGGCTACGGCAGCGGGGGCGTCAGGATGAAGCCCTACCAGATCCCCCTGCGCGCGCTCATCGCGCGGGATGTGACCAACCTGATGCTGGCTGGTCGCTGCATCAGCGGCGATTTTTACGCCCACGCCAGCTACCGCGTCACGGGCAACGCCGTACCCATGGGCGAAGCCGCCGGTAAAGTAGCCGCCAAGGCCGCCCTGACCCACCGTTTGCCCAAAGAGGTAGGTTGGGGCGAGGTGTGAGCGGTACCCTACCTTCCTACCCCACCACGCGGATCTCGAACGTCGTCCAGCCGTCGGGTTGGGTGCGGAGCGAGAAGGGGAAGCCGTGGTTGAGCAGGATGTCGCGCGTGAGGGTGAGGCCCACGCCCTGGCCGTCGGGCTTGGTACTGAAGAACGGATTGAAAAGCTGCGCCTCTACCTCCGCCGGGATCGGCTGGCCGTTGTTGCGTACCTGGATGCTCCCCGCGCGGGCGCACAGCCACACCTCCTGGCCCGGCACGCAGGCCTCGACAGCATTCTTGATGACGTTGACCAGTACCTGCTCCAGCTGACCTTCGTCTACCGCCACCACCCAGGTACCTTCCGGCAGTGCGGTGTGCAGCGCCACACCCCGCTGCCCCGCCAGCGCCTGCATGAAGAGCGCTACTTCGCGCAGGAGCTGGTGCAGGTCCAGGGGTACCTGGCGCGGCGCGGGCAGCCGCACCACGTCGGCAAAGTTACGCATGAAGCGGCTGAGGCGCTGGTTGCGCTCGCTGGCTACCAGCAGCGCCTCGCGCAGGTCGGCGAAGTCGGGGTCGGTGAGCATGGTGGAGGCCGTTTGCAGGATCGAGTCCGTAGCGCCGAGGGTGTTGTTCACCTCGTGGGCCATCATCCGGATTACCTTCCCGTAGGCGTTTTTTTCGGTTTCGAGCAGTTCCTGCGTCAGCTCTTCGATCATCAGGAAGGAGCGCCGGAAGCCGCGGTCCATGAAGTGCGAGCGACGTACCTTGTAGGTTTCGATGCCGTTGTGCTTGATGCTCCGCGCCGCGCCGTCGGGCAGGTCTTCCAGCTGGCTGAGCATCTTCAGCTCAAGCTCCGGTACCGTTTTTCCTTCAAAGTACCCCCGCGGGCGCTGAAATAACGCGCAGGTACGCTCGTTAACGGTGGTGATGCGTTCGTCGAAGTCCAGCACCAGGATGGCGATGGGCGAAGCTTCGAGGAGTTTTTCCAGAAAAAAATGCTGCTCCATCTGCTGCGTCCGTTCCTGCCGCAGCTGGTCGATCATGAGGTTGTAGACCTCGATGAGCACGTCGATCTCGGGCTTGCCCGTCGGGACGAACTTGACCGTAAAATCCTGGTTTTTGATGGTTTCGATGCCCGCCTGCACAAAAGCGATGGGTTTCTGGAAGTCGCGGTAGATCTGGACCGAAAATGCCACCGACAGTAGCAAAAGTACCTCCGAGGCAATGAAAAGTACCTTTTCTTCCCGCAGCCACTGGTAGGTCAGGAAAGCCAGCACGGCGTGCAGCACGACAATAAACACCAGGTACCTGACCCGCAGCGAAATCTTCATATTACAAAGGGGTACTTTGAAAATTAACTTTCGGCGTCATACGAGATCCCGTACTTTTCCAGCCGCCGGTACAGCGCGAAGCGCGTAATACCCAGCGAGCGGGCCACTTTGGATACTTTGTTGCGATGAAACTCCATGGCCCGTCGGATCATCTGGTACTCCATTTCGTCGAGCGTGAGGGTACCTACTTCCGGCAAAGTACCCTGCGCCGACGGCGTGGGCGTGGCGGGTAGGTTTTTCTGGAAATCGTCCACCTCAAGTACCTCCCCGCCCGAGAGCAGCACCGTGCGCTCCACCAGGTTTTTGAGCTGGCGGATGTTGCCCGGTAGCCGGAGGGTACTTAGCCACTGCCGGGCCGCCGCGCTGAGCCGCAGCGCCGGGCGCTCGTAGATGGTCTTAAGGTTATTCACGAAAGCCTCGGCCAGCAGCGGAATATCGCCGGGGCGCTCGCGCAGGGCGGGGAGCTTCACGGTGATAAGGTTGATGCGGTAAAATAAATCTTCCCGAAAAGTACCCTGCGCCACCATTTCCTCCAGGTTGCGGTTGGTAGCACAGACCACGCGGACGTCTACCGTGCGGCTCTTGCTGCTACCGAGGGGCTCGAAGGTACGTTCCTGAAGTACCCGCAGCAGCTTCACCTGGCTCGAAAGGTCCAGCTCCCCGATTTCGTCCAAAAAAATAGAGCCCCGGTGCGCCAGCTCAAACCGCCCCGTGCGGTCGGACTTGGCGTCGGTGAAGGCCCCGCGCACGTGCCCAAAGAGTTCACTTTCAAAGAGCGTAGACGAAATCCCGCCCAGGTTGACCTTCACGAACGGACGTACCCGGCGCTTGCTGTTGCGGTGGATGGCCTCCGCGATGAGCTCCTTGCCGGTACCGCTCTCGCCCGTGATCAGCACCGGGGCGTCGGTGGGGGCTATGCGGCCTACGGTTTCCAGGATTTCGAGCAGCTTCGGGTCTTGCCCCACAATGTGCTCGAACTGGTACTTTTGGTCGAGCCGCTGGCGGTTGGCCGACTGCGGTACCTGCTGCGCCAGGTTCAGGATGGTGCGCACCGACTGCAGCAGGTAGTCGTTTTGCCAGGGCTTGGTGATGAAGTCGCGCGCCCCGGCTTTCATGCCTTCCACGGCCAGGTCTATGGTACCCCAGCCCGTAATGAGTACCACCGGCACGGCCGGGTACTTGGCGCGGATCTGCCGCAGGAGCCGCATGCCTTCTTCGCCCGAGGTTTCGATGGAAAAATTCAGGTCCAGCAGGATCAGCTCCGGCCGCTCGGCCCGAAGTACCTCCAGGGCCTCCGTAGGGGTACCTACGGCCTTCACTTCAAAGCCTTCTTTCTTGAACAAAAAAGCCAGGGAAGCGCGGATGGCACTGTCGTCGTCGATAATCAGGAGCATCGGAAACGGGTTCGGTTGGAGGGACAAAAGCCTTGCCCAAAGCTAGCAAAAAAACGGCCCGGATGGTTAATACCGCTACTCTTCGTGCAGTGCTACCGCGGGCTGGATGCGCGCCGCCTGCCGACTAGGGTACCAGGCGCAGAGCGTCACGAGGAGGTAGATGATCACCACCGACGCCACCATGGCCAGCAGGTACACGCCGCTGGCCACGTCGAAGACATGCAGCAGCGGAAACTGCACCGTGAAGAGTAGCCCCAGCAGCATACTGAGCGTAGCCAGTACCCAGATCTCCCCCAGAAACTGCTGCTTCACGGCCCGCTCGGTAGCGCCCATGGCCCGGCGCAGGCCGATCTCGTCCTTGCGTTTGGCAATATTCAAATTCAAAATCCCGAACAGCCCCAGCGCCACGTTGACGAGCAGAAAGCTACAAATAATGAGGAAAATCAGGACGGGTATGAGCGTGAGGTTGTGCTGGTTGGTGCGCGACTCGGTGAGGTGATCTACCTCCACGCTCCAGCCTTTGAGCTGGGCCGTGACGTCCTTGACCAGCCGGGCCTCAAAGAGGGCGTCGGTACCGGGCTTGGTCTTGATCAGCAGGGTACTGTTCCAGCGGTCGTCCGCGTAGAGCAGCTCAAACATCGCGGGCTTGTTTTCCATAAATTCCGCTTTGTCTTTGTAGTTGCCAATCACCCCCACCACTTTCCAGGTATTTTCGCCGTCGTTATTGAGGATTTTCCCCAGGGGGTTTTCTTCGCCAAATAGCTTCTCGCGCGCTTTCTGATTGATCACCGCCGGGCGGTGCTTGCCCACGCTGTCGGCGCTCTGGTACCACCTCCCGGCCAGGGGGGTGATGTCGAGCGTACGGGCGAAGTTTTCGTCCACGGTATAAAAATTCATCATCGAGTGGGTTCCGTTGTACTTGACGCCGTTGCTCATCTGGCTGGCCGCAAACGGGAAGTTACTACCCATGCGCGTGACCGACTCCACTTCGGCGTAGGTACCCAGGTGCCGCACTACCTGCTGGATTTTCTCGGCTACGTCGGTGGTATCCTGGTTGTTTTGCAGGTTGATGGCCCACACCCGCTCGTAGGCAAAGCCCAGCGGCTCCAGGTAGTTGCGGGCATTAAAAATGATCAGGGAGGCCAGTCCGAAGAGAACCAGAAACGAAGCCCAGATCTCGACGATCAGCAGTGCGTGCGTCTTCTTTTTGTTCCAGGTGAGCTTGAATAAATGCCGTAACATAGCGTAGCTACTTGATGGTGAATGAATGTTTTAAATGGCAGAGGGCGTGGGGCGGAGGGCATGGGGCGGAGGGTTCGGGGCAGAGGGTACTTTAAAAAGTACCTACAAAGCTCCCTTTCTCCGCCGGAGAAAGGGCTGGGGATAGAGGCAAAGAGCAGTTCAAAGTACCCCCCGCGCCCCATGCCCAACACCCTATGCCCCCCTACCCTTTCAGCGCGTCCACGATTTTCAGCTTCGACATGCGCAGGGCCGGAAGTACCCCCGACAAGATCCCAAACACGAAGCAAACGCCCACGCTCACCAGAAACACCGTGAGGTTGATCGTGAGGTCGGCGTAGGCGATCCAGCCGCTGTGGTTGATGAGCTGAATAATCACGACCGTCAGCACCAGCGCGATGCCCCCGCCGATGAAGGTAATGAACAGATTCTCGATGATAAACTGCCAGAGCAACGTCCGCACCGGAGCCCCGAAGGCCTTCCGCACGCCGATTTCGGAGGCGCGCTCCAGGATTCGGCTCACGTTGACGTTCACCAGGTTGATGGCCGGTAGCCCCAGCAGCATGAACACGATGAACCCCACGATACTCAGGAAGACCGCCCGCAGGCCCGGCCCCTCCATGATCGTGCCCAGGAAGTTGTCGGCGTAGGTTTCGTTCATGACCTTCAGGACGTCATACTTGGTACCGCCTTCGTACTGCGGCACGGGTATCCGGCTCACGCGGTCGTAGAATTCATCCTGAATGGCCTTGAAGTCGGACTGGTCTTTGGCCAACACAATGGCGATGTAGTTGCCCCGAAAGCCCGTATTCTGGTAGTTGCTTTTGGGGGCCGTGTAGGGAAAGTACACCTTGGCGTGGGTAAAAAACCGCGTCACCGGACTCCCCCGCACTACCCCCATCACCTTGTAATGCACGTTCTCAATCTCGATGGTTTTGCCCACCACGGGCTCGGAGGCACTTCCAAAGTACTCCTTCTTGAAGTCGTCGCTGATCACGGCCACCTGGTCTCCGGCGGCGATGTTCTGCTCGTTGTAGGGTTTGCCTTCCAGGAAATCGAAGGCCATCACCCGCCAGAAGTCGGCATCGGTAAACTTGGTGTTGAGCTTGATTTTCTGCGAACCCACGTAGGCATTGGAGCTATTCATGACCGAACTGATCGACACCCGCTCCGGCGTTTGGAGGCTTTTGACGTAGTCGGTCAGGAAACGAAAGCTCATTGGCCCCTTCATCTGGGTGGTCCCGGCCGTATCGGTCTGGGTCATCATCTGGATGTACAGCGAGCGGTCGCGGTTGGTTTCGGGGTAGTGCGGCCCGAGCAAATGGTCCAGAAAGGACGTCAGGACCATCAGCACCGTAAGCGTGAGGCTGATGCCGAAGAGCGTAATGAAGGTATAAAACGGGTGCCGAAGCAGTACCTTCCAGGCGAGTTTGAGGTAGTTTGTTAGCATGGTTTAGCAAAGGGCATGGGGGTAAGGGCAGAGGGTTTGGGGTACTTTTTGAAAAAGTACCTACCAAGCTCCCTTTCTCCGCGGGGGAAAGGGCCGGGGATAGATGCTTTGGGGTAATGGGTAGTTTGCTGCATGGGGTTAGAGGTTGAGGGCTTTCTGGAAGTTGGTTAGCTTGCGACTTAACTCTTCCAAGCGATTAAAAATAGATTGCTTCGTATCTTCATTTATTTGGCTGCGTCTTTGAAGAATTATCAAAATATTAGCACACTCATAACAGGAGCGTTTAGCATAGTTTAAAAACTGGTAAAATTCCTTTTTTGAGGCCGAACCGGAACCTTCAGCTATATTATTTGAAATACTCATGGCCGCCCCTCTAAGCTGTTCGGCAAAACGATACAGTTTTCGTGCTTCCATCGCATCAGCTATATCAAGCAGACTATCTCCGATTTCGATACTTAATTGCCAAATCTCTAAATCTTCGAAACGAAACTTGCGTAACATAGGCATGTGGCTTGGGATTAAGGGGGCGATCAGAGCCCCTGGATAAGACAAGCATACTTTGCAAACCAAGCCCAAAAATCCATTCCTTAGGCCAAGCTACGTCCAGCAGAAAAACCCTATGCCCTTTGCCCCATGCCCCAAACCCTCTGCCCTCTGCCCTAAAGTACCTGCGTGCCGTCGAAGAGGCGGATGAGTCGGTGGGTCTTTTTGGCCATGGCGTCGTCGTGCGTTACCATCACGATCGTCGCACCGTCCTTGTTTAGGTTTTGCAGGATGCTCAGGATCTCGTTGCCCATGGCGCTGTCCAGGTTACCGGTGGGTTCGTCGGCCAGGATGATTTCCGGCTTGCCCACGATGGCCCGCGCAATGGCCACCCGCTGCTTTTGACCGCCCGAGAGCTGCTTGGGGAAGTGCTTCATGCGGTTGCTGAGGCCTACTTTTTCGAGGGCTTCCTGCGCCAAGGCGCGGCGTTGGCGGGCCGAGCTGGAGCGGTACAGCAGCGGAATCTCCACGTTGTCGAGCACCGAGAGGTCGTTGATGAGGTGGAAGCTCTGGAAAATAAAGCCCAGCTTCTCGTTGCGGAGGTGCGCCAGCTCGCGGTCGCGGTACTTCTCGACCCGGCGACCGCCAATCTCCACCACGCCGCGCGAGGGCTCGTCGAGTAGGCCAATGATGTTGAGCAGGGTACTTTTGCCGCAGCCCGACGGCCCCATGATCGACACAAACTCGCCCTTCTGTACGTCGAGGTTGATGTTGTTGAGGGCCAGCGTCTCAATCGCGCTGGTGCGGTAGACTTTTTCCACGTGTTGTAGTTTGATCATCTTCGTGCTTGATTTAGGTAGTTTGGCGGGCGAGGGTACCTTGGGGTACTTTACGCGTCGCCTGCGGTTATTTTTTGGTTCTTTTCAAAATCGTATAGCGTCAGCAGGCGCAGCGCGTAGTAGGCCTGCCAATAGTCGCGCAGGGCCAGGATGTAGTCGCGGCGGGCGCGGTCTTTTTCCTGCATCGCAATGCCCAGGTCCGTCACGCTCAAATTACTCAGAATAAACCGATCCTGCGCGATCTGGTAGCGGTTGGCGGCAATCTGGTCGGCCAGGCCGGTGAGCTTCACCTGCTGCTGGAGCATCTGCAGCAGCGTCACTTGCGTAAAAATCTCCTGCTCGAAGGTGAGCCTCCCCTGCTCTACTACCTGCTCGGTGAGCTCCAGCTCGGCCCGGGCCACTTCGGTGCGGGCGCGGTTGCGCCCCCAGGTCAGGATGGGCAGCGCAAACCGCACCTCCACAAACTCCCGGTCCTGGGGGCGGTGGTACACGTCGCTGGGCCGCGCGCCCCGGTTCGACAGCCCGAAGGTCGCGTTCAGCGAGGCGTTCAGGCCGTTTTCCTTGCGGGCCCGCTCCATCTCCCGGGTACCTTCCAGCAGCCGACGCTCAAACGCGATCGCCTCCGAGCGGTTGGCAAAGGCCTCGGCCAGCGCGCGCTGCGGGTCCACGTCGAAATCGGGCAGCTCGCGGGGTACTTCCAGCACTAGCTCTTTTTCCTCCCGCAGGCTGAGGTACATTTTGAGCTTCAGCGTAGCCACCGCCGCCGCCTGCTGGGCCGAGGCGTAGTCTTTCCGGGCCGTAAGTACCCCCATCTGGAGCTGCAACAGGTCGTTCTGGGATACTTTGCCCAGCTCCAGTTTCTGCCGCGCTATCTGGTAGAGCGTATCGTTGTTGCTGAGGTTCTTTTGGGCAATCTGTAAATTAACCTGCGCCACCAGAAGCTCAAAGTACCGCTCCGAGGCCGTCACGGCCACCTGCTCCATCGTTTCCAAAAACTCCTGGTTGCCCTCCTGGTACCGCAGCGGCTCGATCTTCCGACTCCACCGCAGCGGATTGAACCGAAACAGCGGCTGCTCCAGCCCGATCGCGAACGGAATGCCGTTGTAGAGCGTGTTGTTGCGGGCGAAGTCGTCGAAGCGCTGCAACTGGTGCTGCACGAACACCGTCCCGCCCGTGAGCGACACCTGCTGGCTCAGCGAGAGGTTCAGCAGGGAGTTGTTGTTGGACACCGGCTGAAAGGCCACCGTGCCGTCGGGCTGAAGTACCTCGATGAACGAGCGCGTAAACCCCGGCAAGGTACCTTCCAGCGCGAGCTGGGGCCGAAAGTTGGCCTGAAACGAGCGGTACTGCCAGTAGTTGGTTTTCTTTTGGGTGGCCGCCTGCTTGGCCGCCAGCGACTGCGCCCTAGCCAGCTGCACCACCTCGCCGAGCGAGAGCGGCTGGCCCGGTACCTGGCCGTAGCTGAGCAAGGTACTTATCCAAAGCATCCCAAGTACCTGTAAAATGGTCTTCATGGAGAGGGGGTAGTTTAGGGGGCTTAGGGTACGATCTTCAGCGTTTCCAGGTGTTCGTATTCGCTCAGGTCGGTCAGGATCACCTGCTCGCCCGCCCGCACGCCGCTTTTGATTTCTACGTAGTCGAAGTTCGACAAACCTACCTCCACCTCGCGCCGCCGGGCGGTGCCGTCCTGGAGTACGTATAGGTACTGCCGGCGCTTGCCCTTGAAGGCCGGTCCGTTGGCTACCCGCAGGGTACGTACGCTCCGGTTGGTCACCACGTACACCTCCACCTTCAGGTTGGGCCGCAGCGACGCGTGGGTGGCGTCGTCGAGCTGCACCACAAACTCCACCACGCCGTTTTTTACGGCGGGCTTCACCTGCGCGATCGTCCCGCGCAGGGTACTTTCGTTCACCCGCACAATCACCGGCAGGGCGGCCTTGAGCTGGTCGGCGTACACGTCCGAGCAGGTACCTTCGATCCGGAAACTACCCAGATCCGCCACCTTGGCCAGCATTTCGCCCTCACTCACCGACGAGCCAATGTTCTCGTTCACCCAGGTAAGTACCCCTTTGCGGTCGGCCACGATGTCGGCCTTTTTGAGCTTGTGCAGGAGTTCTTTGGAGTTTTTACCTTCAATCTGCGCGCCCAGCTCCATTTCCCGCAGGCTGGCTCCCATCGACCGCCGGTTGTAGGCCAGGTCGTTCTCGAGCTGCTTCTTTTCCAGCTCCGCGATGCGGAGCGCGTTTTCAGCGCGGGTCACGTCCTCGGCCGTGCCGCCCCCTACCTTCTGCAGCCGGATGGCATCCTCGTGGTCTGCGCGCAGGCGGTTGATGTTCAGGAGCTTGATCTTGTCGTTGATCTCGGCGTCAAAGAGGTTCTTGTCCAGCTTCATGCGCATTTGTTCAATGCTGTTCTGTTTTAGGGCCAGCTGATCCTGCAAC
The DNA here is from genome assembly GCF_014202275.1 of Rhabdobacter roseus. GTDB lineage: Bacteria > Bacteroidota > Bacteroidia > Cytophagales > Spirosomataceae > Rhabdobacter > Rhabdobacter roseus. Next base: position 61,153 of record NZ_JACHGF010000018.1, read on the forward strand.
TTTTCGTACTCAATTTCGGTCAGCGATTTGTCCAGCTCCACAATGGCCTGGCCGGGAAGTACCTGCGTACCGGGCGTCAGCAAGATCCGCTGGATACTGGCCCGGATCGGGCTCGCGATCATTTGCTCGTAGGCCGGTATCACCACGCCCGCCGCCGTGAGGGTGTTGTCCACCTCGCCCACCGCCACCGAGGCCGTCCGGACGCGGGAGGCATCGAGGGTACCTTGCAGCGAATTCCAAAGCAAGTACACCCCCGCGCCCAGCAGCAGTACCACTCCCAGGCTGAAGCCCCAGCGGCGGTTGCGTTGGCGTTGGAGGTACTCCGGGGCTAGTTCTCGATCCATAAGGAGGGGTTGGGGTAGTTTAACGTTTTCATGGCTAAAAGTACCTTGCTTACTACCAAGGCCGTGCCAAGGGTTAACCTCTTGTCTTTTAACTTATTAACCTAAACCCGTATACATGAAAAGCGTGCGATTTCGCACGGAGAGTGTGGTTTCGCACTAGGTAGCTGGGAGGTACTTTGCGGCGTTTGTGGATTCTGAAGTAGCCGAGGCGGAAGAGTTCAGCTAAACGGTGATAAATTTTATGTACCGCTTGATAAAATTTTAGCAGTATAGAAATTGGGATTGATGGCTTTTCGATTACATTGGATAAAAATGATTCTTGAGTTTTGTCCTTGCTGTTTTCACCGGCAAGTGTATGGAGTCCTATAGCATCGCGGGAAACTCTTTCGGATATTTCCTATTTTTTTAACTAGACCAAGTACCCGACTCATACACGCGGCATTAATTATATTGGTGAGAAGATCAACCAGAGACTCAAACCGGCGCTTTAGGTACCTTTTTCCCTGACAACTAAACTTTACGTATGAACATTTCCGCCACCATCAAAAACGAATTTCAGCTGAATAGCATTTCCGTGGCCACCGAAGGACGCCAAAAGACATTGGTTGTGCCCGCGAAGGACAACGGTTTCGGCTCATCGGTGAACGGCGGGGAACTCTTATTCCTCTCCCTTGCCATCTGCTTTTGCAACGACGTGTACCGAGAAGCCAACAAAAGTAAACTGAACATCACTTCCGTGGAAGTAACTGTATCGGGTGAATTCGGGAAAGAAGGAGAGCCCGCTTCCCATATAGTTTACACCGTTCGGGTTCAGTCACCTACGCTTTCCGACCAAGAAATCACGGACCTCATTGCGCATGTCGATACGATAGCCGAGGTGCACAATACGTTGAGAAAAGGCGTTGCTGTTACATTACGGACGGAAAGTGCATAGATTTTAAGCCCTTGTGGGTGTTTGATTGGCAAGTTTATGAAGCCCGTTAGCATAGGTATAAAACGTCACGGATCATAACCCTGGGCTTTGCTGATGGTGAGAATACGAATAACGGTAAACGTAGCCATTGATTTGTGCTGTAAAAGCGCACGATTGCAGCCAGAGACGGTGGTTCAGCAAGGGGGTATAAGAAAAAAATACAGGCAACTAAAAATAGCTACTTACTTTTTAATAAATTGAAAGGAATTTTAACGCCACCCTACCCTTCAGCTCATGCGCGGCCTCAATAAAGTAACGTTGATTGGGAATCTTGGAGGTGATCCTGACATCCAGAGGGTACAGGAAGGCGTGACCGTGGCTAAGTTTTCACTGGCTACTTCGGAAAGTTATAAAGATGCAAAGGGGCAGGTACATACTACCACGGATTGGCATTCCATCGTACTTTGGCGTGGCCTTGCCGAGTTGGCTGAAAAGTACCTGCATAAGGGGAGTTTGATCTATGTAGAGGGAAAACTCAAAACCCGAAACTTTGAGGATAAGGAAGGTGCCAAACGATATGTGACCGAAATAATCGGAGATCAGATCATTATGCTTGACAAACGAGATGAATCCTAATACAACCCGCTCCGCCCCTACTTTTGAAGTACCGGTTGAATGGACTTTTGATACCATCGAGCACGGTGGAAAGTCCGTTATACTCATTAGATTTGAGTACTGCGCTGACCTCAATCGGCGCGTGCGGAGCCTGCCGGGAGCGCGCTGGAGCCGCACGTTAACATCCTGGTATGTGAGTGATACTCCCGCCAATCGTCGGATACTTGGCTTAACGCTATCTTTGGTTGGAAAGGAAGTGCTCAGCCATATTCATCCGGTTAATCAAAGGGCTCTGCTGCTGCTCATTGAAACGTTACAGCTAAAAGCCTACGCCGAGAGTACCCTTAGTACCTACCGAAATGAGTTTGCGCAACTTCTGTACATGCTGAAAGCAACCCCGGTTGACTCCCTGGATGCGGATCGCCTACGCAGCTATTTTTTGTATTGCACCAATACCTTGAAGCTATCCGAAAATACGCTGCACAGCCGGATTAATGCCATAAAGTTTTATTTTGAACAGGTGCTTCATCGGGAGCGGTTTTTCTTTGAGATTCCCAGGCCCAAAAAACGGATCGTTCTTCCTAATGTATTAGCCATAAGCCAGGTTGAGAGGTTATTTGCACAGCTTGAGAACCTCAAACATAAAGCAATGCTATATTTGGCTTATTCAGCCGGCCTCAGGGTAAGTGAAGTAGTGAACATGAAAGTGAGTGATATTCATTCCGAGCGCATGGTGATTAATATCAAAGGGGCCAAAGGAAAGAAGGACCGTACCGTAGCTTTATCGGAAGGTATTTTGGCATTACTGCGGCGTTATTATGTAAATTATAAACCGAAAATTTGGTTATTTGAGGGACAGTTTGAAAGTGAGCCTTATAGTGCACGAAGCCTACAGTCAGTGTTCCAGCGCGCAAAAGCTGCTGCCAGAATTTACCAGCCTGTAACATTCCATAGTCTACGGCATAGCTATGCAACGCATTTACATGAAGCCGGAACCGATATAAAACTCATTCAGGAGCTTTTGGGTCATAACGACCTTAAAACTACTTTACGTTATACTCACGTAAGTAACCGAACACTTAAAAATATTAAAAGTCCATTTGATGCTTTAAATATAAAAAAGATTAATTAAACAATACCTTAATATATACTGCACCATAAATACAATTTAATATTAGAATAATGAAAATAAATACTAAAAGTACTGCAAAACTTGCGTATATTTAGGAGTTACAAGCAATTTAAAACGACAATCAATAAATATGAAATTTCTAAAACTATTTTTTATCACACTATTATTGACGGGACTTATTTCTTGTTCGTCTGTTAAGTTAACATCTCTTCCAGACATTTCAAATGAAGAATTGATAACTTCATACCGTATATTGAAGGACGAAATCTACGGAACAGACAAAGAGCAAAAGTTGGACATTTATATTTCTAATAATTCAAAAAAATTAAAGGATAAGAATTTTACAATTATCTTTCTTCACGGTGGTGGCTATTACCTAAGTGACAAAACCAAAGAAGAAAAATATATTCAGCCATATTTAAAAAAAGGTCTCAACGTAGTAAACGTAAATTATAGACTAAAACGTGGAATACCGTTAGCAACCGAAGATTTGACTAACGTAATCAATTACTTAAAAACTAAAAATGACGCTTACAAATTAAACTTAGACAAAATAGTTCTTACAGGATTTTCAGCAGGCGGACACATTGCAAGTAATGTTGGTGTGGGGGCTAATAATTCTGACTACCCATATCCTTTGAATACGGGAGTAAAAATTTCTGCAATTATCAATTTCTCTGGACCAGTAGACGGTTTAGACGTTGTAGAAAAAGTGTTTGTTGATAACGAAATGCAGTTATTCAAGGACGTTGGTAATGCGTTATTTCCTTCTATTAATGGTTACACACCGAAAGACACGCTAGTTAAATTTGAACCTATTACATTTTTTGACAAGAATGACCCTTCATTCTTTTTGTGGCACGGAGGACAAGACGACCAAATTCCACCAACGACATTCACAAAATTTGTTGGAGAATTGAATATTGACAAAAATAGAAACTTTGTACTTTTTGTCCCAAATGGTAAGCACGACCCTACTGCTAAAGAATTGAAAGAAGCATACGAACAAATATTTACCTTTTTGGACAGGATAAAATAAACTGCTTGTAACATGGGTTTGTGGCAAGTGGGGCGTACGGAAGTTATTGAACATTGGTAATTCTTTTGTACTTTTGTTTCGGCTGGCGGAAATTTGTTGAACTTTTTTAAGTAATTGATTAACAGTAATATATACCATCGGACGTTCGGGCAATTGAGTTTCAAATTCCCCACCTGGCCACAAGCCCTTTTCGTTATGCCCAATTTTAAAACGACAATATGATAGCGAAGAACATTGACATATCAATACCTCTTTTATGGGGAAACGAACATTTCATTAAAAACGAATGGGGGTATATCAATTATTTAGTTGGAGCCAATGGAACAGGTAAATCATTGCTTGCAGAACAGTTAAAAAGCAACTTTAACAACAATGGCTTTCAAGCAAGATATCTGAATGCTGAAAGATTGATGGGTTTGGAAAAAAATGAAATCAGTTATTATGGTGGTGCCAGCTTGACGCAAGGTTTCAATATAAGTAACTTTCAGCAATATAAAACTTACGCAGAACAAGGTGGTCTTTCCTCTTCAGCAATTATTATCCTTAAGGAACGACTTGATATTAGATTAAAAATTGAAGCGCTTCTTTCGGACATCTTTGGAAAAACTATACGATTAGTAGAAGAAGGTGGTTACTTAAAAGCTAAAATGCAAAATATAAAGGCTGGAGATGAATACAACCTCAGTCAAAGTGAGTGTCATGGACTTAAAGAACTTATAACACTTTTAACATTCCTATATGACCCAATAAAAAATTGCATAATTTTTGACGAGCCAGAATTACACCTCCATCCGCAATTTCAGTCCTTTTTTCTCCAAGAAATCAGAAAATTTGCAGGTAACCCACTTACCGATCCGAGTAAAAAGGTGTTTTTTATTATTACACATTCTCCCTATTTTATTGACTTAAAAACACTTGATGATTTAAAAAACATACTTGTTTGTCATTTAAATAAAGTTCCTACTTATGTAACCGAATTAGATGCAGATGACCAGTTTGTGTTAAGAAAATTCCTGCCTAGATTTAATACACATCACAAACAATTTTTCTTTTCACAAAACCCCGTTTTTGTTGAAGGGTATACAGACCAACAAATAATTTCAATATTATTTGAAAAAATCGGAATAAATATTGGTGCATCGGGTTCTTGCATTATTGATGTTGGTGGTAAAGATGAACTAGGTGTATTTTATAAACTTTGCAAATCATTAAAAATTAACTGTAGAATTATTGCGGACTTGGATGCTGTTTTTAGAGGACGATTAAGACGAGTTGTTTGCGAAGATGAGCGTTCTCAAAATTATGTTCAACAACAAGGTATTGGAGCAAATCTTTCAAATGAAATTGGAGATTTAGAAACACATCTTAGTAACATTGCTACAAGAGTTCTAAGTCAAGAAACAACTATTCCTCAACTTATTACGCTAAAAGCAAAATTAGCCTCATTTACACCCGAAGAAGAACATTCTAAAAGGGTTGCCATACTTTTAACAATATTCAAATATGATGCAGAAATAAGGACAGTTTTAGATGCTCCTAATATCGCTAGTCTAAATTTAATAATTGGAAGAATGGCACAACTTCATAATGCTTTTAAATCGTGCAATACATTCATATTTCCAAAAGGTGAAATAGAACATTATTATACACAATCTGCTATTGATTATTTGAATATTTCTAATAAAGACACCTGGTTTCACACCGAAAGGGATTATATTCTCCAAGCAGACTCACCTGAAATTAATACTTCGTATTCTGATTTAATAGCAATTTTAAAAGAGGCTGTTCCTGTTATTGAAATTGAAATTAAGAAACATCTCAAGTTTGAAATATTTGAATGGATACATAGAGTGCAGACTGGTATTGCAAAAGGCGAAGTTAATAATGATGAAGACCTCACTCGAAATGCAAAAATTAACTATGCTTTATATAATCAAATTTTAGAATTGCAAAATTTGACAATTAATGACAACAGAACATTTGAATGTAGAATAACAATAAGAGAAACTTTAACAGGAACACCTCTTGAGGTTAATTTTAATCAGACAACAAACGCCCACAATTTCGACATATAAAAAACTGGGCATAACAGCGGTAACCGTTGCACAACCTATTTTTTAATTTTAGGATTCCGCTTTCTTAGCTGATGTCATTTTCCTGGTAGACGGTGATTTGTGAAAGAATATTT
>NZ_JACHGF010000019.1 GCF_014202275.1 Rhabdobacter roseus
TCTTCGACTGAAAATTTTCTCCTTGACATAATCCTACTAATTTAAGGGGTTTAATTAGTAGAATCCAGTTCCAGGTTTTTAGGGGGCTAGTACAGGAATTTCAAAAGATTTTGAAAAGTTGTCTATTTATAGTGTAGTCTCAAATGAATATAATAAAACTTTTGATATAGATACTGTCTCCATTGGAAATGGTGGTGATACCGGTATTGACGGAATTGCTATAATTGTTAATGGACAATTAGTGGAATCTATTGAAGAGGTAGATGACTTACTCGATAAAAATAATTCACTTGAAGTTTCCTATATTTTCATTCAAGCTAAGTCCTCTTCAAGTTTTGATAGTGGGTCAATTAATACATTTATTTTTGGTGTTTTAGATTTCTTTTCAGATGCCCCTAGCCTTGTTAGGAATGATGACGTTATTAAACATGCTGAAATTTCTAACTACATTTACAGTAAAGCTCCAAGATTTAAACAAAATCCAGCATTAAAGCTTTATTATATTACTACAGGTAAATGGCTGGAAGACCAAAATCTAATGGCAGTAATAAATAACGGAAAGCAAAGTCTAGAGCAAACTAATTTATTTGAAACTGTAAGCTTTATATCATTCGGTGCACGTGAACTCGCAGGCGCTTATAGAAAAACAAAAGAAGCAATTTCAACTACTATCACTTTCATGAAAAGAATAACGATACCTAATATAAACGGAGTGTCACAGGCATATATTGGGCTTTTGCCTTTCAACGAGTTTAATAAAATTGTTTCTGATACAGAGGGTAATTTATTAAATGTTTTTGAGGATAATGTTCGAGATTTTCAGGGAGAGAATAATGATGTAAATGGAGGTATATCGCTAACAATTAATGGAAATGATTCAGAAATTTTCAGTGTACTAAATAATGGTGTAACTATAGTTGCAAGCTCTATTTCACCTACCGGAGATCAGTTTACAATAAAAGATTATCAAATTGTTAATGGATGTCAAACAAGTAATGTGCTTTATAATAATAGAAAAAGTTTAAATATTAATAAGGTTCATATTCCTGTAAAGCTAATTGCTACAAGTGATGATGAAATAAAGACAAGGATTACTTTGGCAACAAATAACCAGACTCCCATTAAAAAGGAACAATTAGCTGCTCTTACTGCATTCCAAAGAAGCCTTGAGCAATATTATAATTCTTATAATGGTGAAATGAAACTTTATTATGAAAGAAGAGCTAAGCAATTTAACTCTGATAATTCTGTGGTAAAATCTAAAATAATCACAGTTCCACTACAAATAAAATCATTTGCGTCAATGTTTTTAAACGAACCCCATTTTGTTACCAGTTTTTTTGGTAGTATAGTAAAGAGATTGAACGAAGAAAAAGGTCAAATATTTAATTCTGATCATGCATATTCTCCTTACTATACGAGTGCATTTGCTTATTACAAGTTAGAAACTCATTTCAGAAGAAATAATATTGATAAAACGTATAAAAAGGCGCGTTTTCATATTATAATGTTATTTAGAGTATTGTTTGAGAAGGAAAACTTGCCTCCCTTTAATAATATAGCTAAAATGGATAAATACTGTGATACTTTGTTATCTATTTTAGCAGATGATCATAAGTCATTATTAGCGTTTCAAAAATGTATTTCTATTATTAATGATGCTGATTTTGATATTAGTGTTAAGCAAGATTTAAAGTATGTTTATAAGACAAGAATCCTAATTGATTATGTTAGTAGACATGAAAGTAATTTATGATCACATTTGTAAGCGTAATAAATTTATATTAAAAATTGTTACTTCTGAAATATCTCCCATAACTTCACCCTAGGGTGATTTTCCAGACCAAAAGGCTTGAAAAAAACAGGTAGTGGGTTTTTGGCCTAATACGCTTCGTGAGCGGCGGATAGCTCATTTATCCGCCGGTTATGCAACTCCATCGTTTCTTCGTCCAACACAGCCGGTACTTTCTTCTTGCGTCCCATCTTAGAAATGACAATCCCTACACATGTACTATTCCTGCGGAATCGCAACGGCAATACCATGGTTTGCTAGATTGAAATACATAGCAACTACATAATGTACATGTTTAGTACTTTCTATAAATACAATATTCCATGCCGATAGGGCCTTTGTAATCAGTATACGGAACTATCTAAACGGCTTTAGGGACACTTGCTACGGTTTCTCCCTAAATCATCGACAGCATTTTCTCGGTAGCGTCCAGGCCTTCTTTGATGGTCCGGACGGAAGGCGTGCCGTGGTAGTAACCGGCCAGGTGCAGGGTGTCGTAGGCCTCGTTGAGGTAGGAAAGAAGCGTTTTGTTGTATTTTCTCAGGCGGGTGCGGTAGTCGTCGATGCTCCGGGGTTTGGTATACTTGAGCCCTTCTTTCTTTTTGAGGTACTCATCCACGATCATAAGGGTAGCATTGTAGGCCGTTCCAGATGCCATCTGAACGTACTTTATGTCATGGTATTCGTTTCCTTCCTTGCGCGCTTTGGTCCGGAGTATTTCCTTGGCATTGTCCAGATAGCGATTTATTTCACTGTGTGAATCCATTTGTAAAAGGCTTTTTACCAAAGATACAACAAGAATTTTGAAATTGAGTTGCTACTAGTTCCAACAAAGTGCCATAAACACGCCATGTTTGTAGCCCAAAGTACCCCCAATCCCGCCGCTAAAGCGTGAAATCCCCGAGCGCAGCCTTCCGTTTTTTCAACCGGCCCGACCAGATCCTTAGCTAGAAGAACGCCCGTAACGCCACCACGCCCAGCAGGGCTAGCAAGAGGCCGTACTTGGCCGGGCTGAAATTTTTGTTAACCCTAAATCCTTATTTAGTACCCCTACGGGCAATATCAAAAGATCCCACTACGGTGCCGTCATCAATGTACATTTTGGCGTCCAGCTGCTTGGCAGTGGCCTGCACTTTGATGATGGTCCGGGTGCCGCCTTTGGCGGGCCCGGGGCCGGTACCCCAGCCGCCGCCCACGAGTACGGGGTAGTGGTGCGTGGCGGGATTGGCCGGACGGGCCGCGTAGCGGTGTGTATGCCCCGAGATCGCCAAATCTACTTTTCCCTTATTCAGCAGGGGATTGAAAAGCTTGGCGCAGTGCTCTCTGCCGTGCCAGTCCTTGCCTTCAAACATCGGAATATGGATGAACACGACCCGAAAAGCCGCTTTCTTAAACGCCGGGTTCTGGATTTCGGACGCGAGCCACTGGGCTTGCTCCTCCCGGTAGGGGTCAAAGGCTACCAGGCCCGAATACTCGTCGTCCGAGTCGGGCTTGTCTTCACCCGAGTCAAGTACCACAAAACGGACCGGCCCGCGGGTGAACGCGTAGTAACAGCGCTCCTCGGGGTAGTCGAAGTAGTCAAACATCTGCCGGGCAAAATTCCCCCGGGGCTCGTGGTTTCCCTGCACCATTACAAAAGGCAGCGACGTAGAAAACATCGTATTGGACGGCGCGATAAGATCGCTCAGGATAGGACCCTCACCGTCGCAAAAGTCGAAGGCATCGCCGTTGTACACCACAAAATCGTAATCCTTTTCGGGAGCAAATTTTTGCAGCATTTCCGTGATAATGGCCGGATGGTTATGCAGGTCGTTGAATACCACAAAACTTATTTCGTCTTCCTTTTCGGCGGGCGTTTTGAAGGTAAAGGGACCCTGCTCGATGGTTTCGCCGAAGGTCACTTTGTAGGGCTTGAACGAGAGGATTTCCCTCGAAAAAACGCGGTATTCATAGTCGGTGTCGGCGGTAAGGCCGGTGACCCTGATCTTATTGACGCGGTTGTAAGCCTGGTTTAGGCCGTGTTTAGCGGAGGTTACTTTGCGGGGCGTTTCCCCTTTTTTGTTAATCTCGACCCAATTGTACGCCTTGTTGGAATTGACCCACATAATCGTAACGGCCTGCGCCGAGAGGGTCTGGAGGTAGGGGGCCGTCAGGAATACGTTGGGCTCGGCCACCGGGCTTTTTTTCGCTTCCAGGTTCACGACCGGCAACGCGCCGATCAGCCCGGCTTTGGAAAGTCCGCTGAGAAAAGTTCTTCTTTTGATGTTTTTGTTTTTCATGAAGTAAAGGTCTTGCTGCTTGATTTTGAGGCCAATACCCGGATTCGGCGGAAGGTCTGAGAGATGACTATTCTTCCACAGCGGGCGGGATAGGGGAGATGGCAGGCGGGGGTGGTCGCATCCATCCGACTTTTAAAGGTAGAACAAGAATTTTGAAACTGAATAAGCTACGGGTATTGACTAACTACTGGTAACTTTACCCCTACTTTTTTTGCGCGGGCTCATTAGGAAGAAATCAATAAGAACGAGCCGAATCCGTGCCGTAGGCAGGCGATGTTTATAGCCCAAAGTATCCCGTGAACCTGCCCGCGTGCCGCTAGGTACGCAACCCACCGCACGTTGCGTACCTAGTGGCACGCGGGTTCCCCACTTACGTCTTTTCTACAAACATTCGACCGCTACGCGGCCAGGAAGGCGCGTTGTTGATTTGTACGTTTGTATGTAAACGCTTCTGAATTCCTAAAGCACATCCGCGGTTTCAGCGCCCTTGCTCGTTGGTGAAATCCTCAAGCGTAGCCTTCAATTTTTTCAACCGGCCCGACCACATCCTTGCCTGGAAAAACGCCTGTAGGATGACCACGACCAGCAGGGCCAGTAGGAGGCCGTACTTGGCCGGACTGAAGCTGATCACCGAGGCGAAGAACAAAAGCAGGCCGAGGGAAGCCAGTACCCGCACCGCCGTGGAGAGCACGGCCAATCGTTTGAGCTTGGCGTGGTAGGCGGTCAGTGCGCGCAGCAAGTCGGCATCGGCGGCTACTTTCCGGGCGGCCAGGTACCCTGCCGCCGTGTGGACAAGCAGCAAAACCAGCGTGGCCACCAGGGCCAGGTTGGCGTATAGGGGCTTTTGGTGGCCGTCAAAAAAGTCATAATAAAAAACCAGCAGCAGCGAAAAAAAGAACGCTTCGATGGCAAACTGTCGGCGTATCTTCTTCAGTACCGGATGGGCCCGTTCGGCGCGCATTTTTTTTAGCTGGTCGGGTCCTTTTTTGGGGTTGGTTTCGGCGTTCCAGGCCGCTTTGAGTTGGTCAAATTCCATAGCTTAGCTCGTTAGCAGGTTTTGTATTTTTTTCTTGATCCGGTTGAGTTTTACGCCTACATTTCCCACCGAAAGGCCGGTTATCTCGGCGATTTCCTGGTAGCTGATGTCTTCGAGGTACAGGGCTATGAGCGAGCGGTCGGCCTCGTTGAGCTGTTTGAGGGCCCACAGCAGTTGCTCCTGCCGGACGAGTAGGTTTTCGTCCGGCGCGTCCGTTTGCTCCGGCAAAGTACCGGGGTAGTGCAGGCGAGGGGCCTTTTGGCGCAGCGAAGCCAGGGCCGTATTCAGCCCTACCCGGTACATCCAGGTCGTTACCTTGGCGCGTTGTTCGAAGCGCTGTTTGGAGCGCCAAAGTTGGTAGACGATTTCCTGAAAGAGATCCTCGCGGTCTTCGGGCGTGTCGCGGTAGAGGCGGCACAGCTTGTGGATGAGCCCCTGGTGTTGCTCGATCAGGGAGAGGAATTCGGGCTCGGTCATGGTTCCATACGCATAAAAAGGATGTTTTGCCCGCGCCCATCGGCGCTCACCGAGGCAATGGTACCTTCGTCGTTTCTTTGAAAGGTAAACGTCACGGACACTTTTTTGCCAAAAAACCGAAGCTCGGCCGACTTAAAAAGCTCAAATGGCGGATTCCCGCCCAGCTTGGCGTAAAGCTTGCCGTCGGCCGTGAGGATACGAAGTACCTGGCCGGAGGTAGTTTGGTACGCGCCGGGTAGTTGCGTAATATCTTGCTGGGAGGGTACTTGGGCCTCTAGTAGTTCGGGCATCGAAAAGGGCAGCTCCAGCATGATTTTTTCAAGATCTGCCCACAACTGGTTGACGGGTAGAGTCGACACGTTGCTGAGGATGATCAGGCTGGTTTTGGTCCGCGGGTACATCACCGACAGGGCCGAGCACCCGAAGGTACCTCCGCCGGTATAGCGCGCCTCGGGAAGTACCCCCGACGCCCCCCGCAGGTACCAGCCGTAGCCGTAGGGGTCGGTGTGGCCGTTGACACTTCCCGGATTTTGCACCGAAAAGAGCCGTTCTGTCACTTTGGGACTCGTCCAGGTACCTTCCATCAAATGCGCATTCCACCGCACTAGATCCGCCGCTGACGTATACAAATCACCGGAGCCTTTCATCAGACTCATATCCCGGTAGGGAGCTACCTGCAAGCTGTCTCCGGCCAGATGGTAGCCGCTGGTCATGAGAGGTACCACACGACCGGACGAATACAGGCCGGAAGCGCGCATGTCCAACGGCTCCAAAACGTGTTTGTCCAGAATATTCGCGAAGCTATCCTGGTAGATCTGCTCCAGGATCGTAGCCAGCAGGAAATAGCCCGGACTCGAATAGTGCGTACCGGTGCCGGGTGGGAAAAGGAGCGGCATCCCGAAGATTTCGGCCTGGGCCTGCGAAGCACTGAGCGGAAGCCGGGACTTCACGGCCCAGTAGTCGCGGATGCCTTCGTTGTGCGGAATCCCGGCGGTATGGGTCAGGAGCTGATGGAGGGTGATCGAATGCCAAGGGGCGGGGGCCTCCGGAAAAAAACGGCTCAGTGGGGCGTCCAGGTGTAGTTTCCCGTCTTCAACGGCCTTAACGACCAAAGCGGCCGTGAATTGCTTGGTAATGGAGGCGATCCGGAAACGGGAGGACGTACGGATCGGGGCGGCCAGTTCAACCGACGCCAGGCCGATGGTATCCACGAAGACTTCGGCGGGGGTACCTATGAGCACGATTCCCTGAAAACCCATCCGTTTTTGCTGGGTAAGGAGGTACTGATGGATCTTGGCCTGAACGTGAGGTTTAAGCTGGCCGTGCGCGGGCAGGGAGAGGAGGAAGAGGCCGCAAAGTAGTCTGCTCATTGATTTCATTCGTTTTTGGCAATTAGTAGGAAAAACCAGGAAATACTTACAGCGCAGGCGAAAAGGAATTCACGCGGGCACCATACAGGTACCTTAGTATCCTTTTTGGGAAGTCAACTACTGTACGTTATGAAATGGCCGCTATAAACCGTATTTTTACTCTCCGCGCTGAATGGACTATTTTATCCACCTCTATGAATAAACGTATGACGCTTTCTGGGCTCCGTTCGGTTTTATTACCATTTCTCCTGATCCTGCTCTTCCTACCTTTTCCCAGCCAGGCCCAGGATTGCTCCGGTAGGGTCAGCACATTCCGCTTCCAGGACTTTACCATCAGCGAAAGTAGGAGTGAGGGGGGCATTTTGTTTTCAACCTTAATTCTTCCCACGGGCGATACGGTTTTTAGCATTACCGTAACCTTTAAGGCCTGGATGTCCATTCACTCCTTTGATGATATTTGGCTCTTTCCCGGGGAAGATACCTGGCGACCCATTAAGGTAGGTATTACTAATATCCGCCACGGAAAGAGCGAAGGACGGTATATCTACACGGCCAGCGCGCTACTAACCGCCGCCGAAGCTTCCCTGCTAGCGCACCACAAGATAGGCTACGCCCAGATGGATCTGTTTATCGAGCTAGTACCGGACGCCCTGCAAACCGAGCTGAAGCGAGCGGCCTGTTGTACTTTTCTGGCTCAAGCGGCTGAGTAGGGAAAGAGGGTATGCCACCTGGTGAGGTGCCTGCCAAGCCCGCAAAGTACCTAATAATGCCTATACCGTTAGTGCGGGGTACTTTCGTAAACATATGTTTTCTAAAAAAGGAGATTTTCCTACAAAGAGTCATGCACCAAGCGTTGCACGGTTTCTGGGGCCGCGTAGGCAAACCAAGCCAAGGACACAAAAACAGTAGCGTATTTCCAACCTTTAGGTACCTTGCCGGGTCAATCCACGTAAAAAGAAGAAAGATGCGCTACGTACTTTGTTTACTGTTATTGGTAGGTACTTTCGCTTGCCAGAAAGATCGGGTAGGGCCGGAGCGGGTGGCCTTCGTCAGCGGCCAAGATTTTGCCCTATGTGGAGGCTGCGGGGGTTGGTTTGTGGACATAGTCGAAGGGGCCGACACGGCCCGCTACCGGGCCGATGTACCCGCGCCCTTCAATCAGGCAGGTACCCCGGTCTGGATTCGGTACGAGCGTGACCTCAGCGACGGCTTAAAAGAACACGGCCGGTGGATCAACATTCGGTCTATCCGGAACAGAAAGTAAGGGACGAAAGCGCTCTCTTGTACGCCTTTTCTGAAAAAGCACACCAAGTACCCTACCAAAAAAAATCCCGGAGGCAATACCCCCGGGCTTTCTATTTTTTGTATCATTCAACACTATGTCAGTGCTGAATGACAAATATATAATTGTTTTATATATCGAAATACGAAGGAGTGCTATTTTAACTATTTTTTTAGTCATAGTTTTACGCGCTGGGTACTTGCCCGGATTTCGTTGAGCAGCGTGGTGAGTTCTTGTACCTGCTCGGGGTACTTTTGGTAAAGATCCTGGCTTTCGGCGGGGTCGATTTCCAGGTTGTAGAGCTGCCCGGTGGGTTGGCCGGGCTGGGGCGTAAGTACCCTAGGCTCGGTAAAGCCGCCAGAGCCCAGGCCCTCGATCAGTTTCCAGGGCCCCCGCCGGATGGCATAAAAACCGTTGGAAGCGCTGTGCACGATCGCGGGCTGGTGGGGTACTTCCGGGCGGCGGCCCAGCAGCACGGGCAGGATGCTGTAGCTGTCCTCCACGCTTTCTTCGGGGAAAGGTACCCCCAGCAGGTCGGCGCAGGTAGCCAGGAGGTTGGCCAGGGTGGTGGGGGCGTCGCTCACCGTCCCCGGCTTCACCTTACCAGGCCAGCGCACCAGGAAAGGTACCCGGTGGCCGCCCTCGTAGATGTCGCCCTTCATGCCGCGTAGCTTTCCGGCGGCCCGGTGCCCGAAGCGCTCGCTGAAGGCGGGCCGCCAGAAAGGGCCGTTGTCGCTGGTAAAAATAACGAGCGTGTTGGAGGAAAGCCGGAGGCTGTCGAGCGTGCGAAGTACCTGGCCCACCTGCGCGTCGACCATCTGCACGAAGTCGCCGTACTCACCCGCGCCCGACTGCCCCCGGTACTGCTCGGAAGGTACCCAGGGCGTGTGCGGAGCGGCCAGCGCCAGGTACAAAAAGAACGGCCGCGCGGACGACTGCCGCCGCAGGAAATCCTGAGCCTGCCGGGTGAAGGTGGGAAGTACCTGCCCGAAGTCGAACGAAGGTGCCATGAGGCCCGCCCGCCAAAACGGCCCCGTATAGCCCGACTCCAGGCTGTTGCCTTCGGTATGGGCGGTGGGTAGTTCCGTCAGCTGGTCGTTTTGGAGGTAGCAGTAGGGGGGCATGTCCAGCGAGGCGGGCAGGAAGTACGTAGCGTCAAAGCCGAGCTGCCGCGGCCCCGCAAGCGGCGGCTGCGCGAAGTCGATGTGCTCGGGGTCCATCTCGGACTGGATGCCGTAGAGCGGCTGCTGAGCCAGGCTGGCGTAGGCGGGTTGGCTGGCCCAGTCGACGCCCAGGTGCCATTTGCCCACCATACCCGTGTGGTAGCCCGCCTTGTGGAGCAGGGCCGGAACCGTGAGGCGGTCGGGCTCGATGAGGCTGCGGCTGTAGCCCCGAAGTACCCCCACCGGCAGGCGGCTCCGCCAGGGGTAGCGGCCGGTCAGGAGGGCGTAGCGCGTGGGGGTACATACCGAGGAGGGCGAGTGCGCGTCGGTAAAGCGCATGCCTTCGGCGGCCAGGCGGTCCAGGTGGGGCGTCCGGATTTTCCCCTCGGGGTTATACACCGACAGATCACCGTAGCCCAGGTCGTCGGCCAGGATGTACAGGATATTGGGCGGGTGCTGGGTCGTGGCCTTCGGGTGGGTGCAGGCCAGCAGCAGGAGCGAAAGCAGCAGCGGGGCGGAGGTTCGGGCCCGAAAGGGGGGTACCTGTTTTAGCATGGAACGAGAAGGAGGTGTTGGGTAAAAGTACCTTAGCAGAAAGCCCGACACCTCAGCGCTCTACTCATGGAGGCATCCGCAGCCGTCGTTGATGAGGTACATGGCAGAGAAAAGGGGGTACTTATGCCCGTGCTTGGGCTGGAAGCGGCGGAGGCACGAAGTTTTTAGCCATTAGCGCTAAACGATGTGCTACCAACATTTCACCAACTATGAGTACCCCCGAAATTACCAAGGAAATCAATAGCTTCTTCTTACCCATCCTCATGGAGTACGGCCAGGTACCTGCCTGCGAGATTGACTTCACTTCCGAGACCCACGACGCCATGCAGATCCTGTACCGGGTCAATACCAAGGAGCCCTACGCCGCGGACCGGCCGCATTTTTACCTGAGCTATCCGGCTTTTCCCAAGAAAGACTGGAAAAAGATTTTTTACAATGCCTCCTCCATGACCAGCTTTCGGGACGAGCTATACAAGGCCATCAATGCCTACCTGCGTGGGGAATCGGTTGCCGAAAAATCGGGTTTTTTCCTCAGTCCGCAGCTTTCCGAGGAGGTCGAAGCGCTATACTCCAGCCAGGAGTAGGTGGCCAGACAGGTACTTTATTAAGAGAGCGTGCGTTGGTGATCTCCAGCTGCTGGGCAGGGGCGGCACGCCTGAGCCTTTAGGCGTGCGAGGGTACTTCTTTTCCCTTTTCGATATACAAAAGGGGAAGCGGAAGTACTTGTGGCTATTTTTTTGATAATCAATACGTTATTTTTTTGAAAAGCTTTCATTCGGGCGCAAACTGTGCTACCTTTAAGGAGAATCCAAGGGGAACGAATGCCTGCGTCATTTTTTCTGGTGCGAAGCCTTGATTTCAAATTGCCTGTTGCTACTGTTGTTGACTACCACTGCGCAAGGTACTTTGGTAAAAACATCACGATAGAGAGAAGTAAACGTACCGACGATGTTAGGCGGCCTGCCACCTGGGTTAGTGTCAATGGAGGTACTTTATGAGCTGGTTAGCAACCCGTCCGCACCAACGGCTACCGTATGCATACAGAATTCCTCAACGTTTTAAAAACTGATTCAGTAAACGAATGAAAGCACCTAGTACTAAGAAAGCCTACAAGTACCCTGTCCTTACCCGAAGAGGTACTTTGGCTAAGCTCACGTTGAAAACCGGTTCGCTCTCCGACAGCTTCTCGCCCTATTCGGCCTAGCAGAAGTAGGTTTGCCAACCATCGAAATCCAAACCAGTGGCGCTCTACCGAGAGGGGGAGCGCCACTGGTTTGGAGCGGCGCTTCGGGCGTTGCTATTATATCTGAGCCAAGACCGAAATAGGCTGAATAAACCAAGTACCTTTGTAGAATAAGTGAAAATGAAATAATAAACCAATCAACGATTTGTGATTTTGGAAAATTTGAAAGAAGAAATAAAGCTGGGAGATGTAGTATGGCTCAAATCGGGTGGACCCATCATGACGGCCAATAACTGGGATACCATGACCCGCTCCGAACTGGGCTTGAAATGCTACTGGTTTGTGCAGGGCCAACTCTGCGAGGGCATTTTTAGCTCCCACGCCCTCACCAAGACCGCGCCAGACGCGCCCGCCCAGCGCTAAACGGGTAGAGAAGGTACTTGGCGAAGCCCCGGCTTCTCTGGGGTACTTTGGAATGAATGATCCGTAGGTACTGGCCAAGGTACCTATCCAAAACAAGGGCGCCCCGAATTGGGGCGCCCTTGGCATTTGTTCATGAAGTGTAGTATATGCTGCGGCCGGTTAGAGGTCGGCTACTTCCTTACGGATTTCGTCTTTGGTCTTACCTACTTTTTGTTGCAGGCGACCCCACATTTCGTCCTCTTGTCCTTCGGCGTAGGTCAGATCGTCGTCGGTGAGTTCACCGTACTTTTGCTTGATCTTTCCCTTCAATTCGTTCCAGTTTCCTTTTATGGTTTGCTCGTTCATGACTTTGAATCGTTAAGTGTAAAAAAAGCTTCTGTGATTTTGTTGTACTGTACTCTCCCTAGTAAAAAGGTTGTTCCAAGGCCGTTTGCGATGGTGAAATGAGGATTTTGCCGGGTACCTGGTCGTGGGTTGTGAAAAATAGTACGCATTCGGAGGAGAAATAACCCACCGCCTGGCCCAGCAGAGGGTCCCTGAGCCTTCAGCACCATAAAAAACAGCGGTGCCGGACAAACCGACACCGCTGTTCCATACAAAGAATAGGTATTTTACAAACCAAACCCAAGCGCAAAGCCTTTGGTCTGGGCCGGGAAGTCGGCGACTTTGGTGGCCATGCCGTTCGTGAGGTTGATGGAATACAGCCCCGTGCTACCGCCCACGGTAAGGAGCGCGTAGGCGTTGCCGGAAGTACCCCCGATGTCGAAGCCGTTGGCGGCCTCTACGTCTACCCCCAGGTCACCGATCTCCTGCAAACCGCCGTCGTTGGGCGGATTCTGCATGTAGAGCTTGTTCGACTGGCTGTCGATATCGTAGAGCGCGGTGGTGGTGGCTCCGGCGAAGCTATTCGTATAGGCGGCTCCGTTCACAAAAGGTACCCCCATGGCCGGAGCCAGAATATTGAGCGAACCGTCGGTAAGCGTAGCGCCATTCGAAACGTCGATCCGCAGATTTTGACCCGTATTGCTCACCACGCGCAGGCGGTCGGGTACGGGGTTGAAGTCCACACCGAAGCTGGTACCACTCAGCATCACGCTCAGCGTAGCGCGTTCCGCGGCTTCACCGTTAGACAGGTTAATCGTATACAGTACGCTGTTGCTGCCCAGCGCATGCAGCTGGCCGTTGACGGGCCGGAAGTCGATGCCCTCAATGCTCACGCCCATGGGGAGCCCCGTGATGGGCTTCGTGATGAGGGTAAGCGGGTTAGACATGGGGTTGAAAATCAGCAGGTTGTTGGACTGATCCACGGCGTAGGCCACCGGGTTGGTGGGGATGGCGAGCCCGATGATGTTGCCCGAGGGTAGGTCTCCGAGTTTTTGCAGACGCCCGGTGGTAAGATCGACGTAGTTGAGCTCCCAGCTACCCTGAAACTGCACCGACGCGATGCCGTAGTTGTTGTTAGGGGCAATGTCAAAACCACCCACGGCCGTAATGTCCAGGCCCAACAAACCTATTTCCTTTAGGCCGCCGTCGTTGGGTGGGTCCTGCAGGTACAGCTTGTCGGTCATGGGGTCGATGTCGAACAACTGCGTAGACGTGGCGCCCGCAACGTTATTGGTGTAAGCTGCCGCCCCAATCATCGGGTTCATGTACCCCATGAGGGTACCATCTGTAGCCGCCACCGCGCCCGTTTCGGGGTGCAGGCGCAGGTTTTGGGTACTACTGGTTACCAGCCGGATGCGGTCGACGGTCGGGTTGAAGTCAAACCCGACGGTGCTGCCGCTAATCGCGGGCGTAAAAGGTCCGGAGCCCAGCGCCGTAGCGGCTCCCGACTGTAGGTTGATGTGGTAGAGCCTGCTGCTGTTGCCTATGCCGTAGAGCTGGCCCGTAGCGGGCCGGAAGTCGATGCCGAGCAGCAACTCGCCGCTTTGCAGGCCGGTAATAGTGAGCGTGCGCAGGGGCGTCTGGGTACTTTGTACGTTCAGTTCGTACAGCCGGTTGTCGTCGGTAAGGGCGTAAAAGATCTGGTCGGGGAGCTCGGGCGTTGGTGGCGGCAAGCGGTGATCCTGGCAGGCTTGAAGAACCAGTACTGCCCCAAGGGCGCAGGTAGCCAGCAGCTTAGAAAGCGAATGGGAGTTGAAAATCGTCATGGTTTCGTTACGTTAAAGTTGCGTTATGGAATGATTGTAGTCACTACCTACGTCACGAAGCCGCGTTTAGATTTCCTGGGGGTATTTTTTTAGTAAACGATTTGTGAAGAGAGGGGTACTTTTGCCTACCACAAAAGTACCCCTGCGGTGAGCAAAAGCCTCAGAACTGGATCCCAACGTTGAGGCCGGGCCACATCATCACGCGGGTTCGGCCGTTGATGAGCTTATTGTACACACTCCAGCCTACCCACTCCGTACCAATGGTGCCATCGGCGGTTTTGAGCTGCGATACCTGTACGTTAAAGGTAGGCGTGAGGGTGAGCGCTACTTGGTTATGGAAGGGAAAAATAAAGCTGGGGCGAAACTGATTCAGCTGATTGGTTTCTTTCCAGGAGGTTTTTTGCTCGTGGATCTGGTAGGAAAGTACCTCGAGGCTGAGCTGGTTCTTTTTGCCCAGGTCCAGGTTGGTCCCCAGGCCGTAGCCCAAGCCCCAGCGGGTATTTTTGGAGTCGGGTAGGGTCGCGCCCACCGCAAAGAGGCTGTAGAATTTCCGATTGCCACCCATTTTGTAGGCCACGTTGCCGTAAAGCACCTCGCCGCCCCACAGCTCCACGCGCCGGTAGCCGTCTTTGGCCAGGTTGATCAGTCCCAGCTGTACGCCGTCCACGTGGCCCGCTACGTTGATGAGCCCGATCTGCGCGCCCTTTACGTTTCCGGCCGAGACATTGACGATCCCGGCTACCTGGGTACCTTCCACCGCCTCCGCTATGTTGACGATCCCCGCCAATTGCGCGCCGTCTAGGTGCTGGGTGGCCACGTTGGCAATGCCCGCTAGCTGCGCGCCATCTACCCGCTGGGCGGCTACGTTGGCTATACCCGCAAACTGCACCCCGTCCAGGGCTTGGGCTACGTTGACGATCCCCCCAAACTGCGCTCCGGTTACTTCCTGGCGTACCAGGTTGGCAATCCCGCCGAACTGGGTACCTTTCACCGGTCCGCCCACGGCGTTGAAGAGCCCCGCCAGCTGGGTACCCCGCACCGCGCCGGTTTCGACGGCAAAGAGGCTGCTTAGCTCGACGCCCCGCAGGCCGCCACTGATTCCGCCCAGGATATTAAGGGAGAATCCGTTGACGTACCGGGTACTTTGCAGGCCGTTGGTGCTGAGCGGCGGCACGAAGCTCACCTGAACGGCGCGGTAGGTGAGCTCCGGCTCGGCCGGTCCCTCTTCCTGGGCGTACGACGAGGTACTGGCGGCGGTGCTCAGGGCGAGTATAAAGAGTACTTTTTTCATGGCTTTGGTTGGTAAACAGGCGTTCATGGATGACTCGTTGATTTGGTTTGGTTTCAGGACAACCATCGTGCGGTTCACCCTATTTTTTTTGTATTATTTTTTGCAAAGTACCCTGAGCAGGAGGCAGAGGTACTTTTTGCTTTTGGAAAAAAACAAGGAACGGTACTTTGGAAATACTTGTGCATCAGGAGGTACGTCTCAGGGAAGTACCTCTTGCGTACCCGTATTTAGAATAAGAAAGCCAGAAAATAAAAATAGCCCCGACGGGGGCTATTTTGGGAAAAGAGGAAAGAAAGGTACTTAGGGCTAAACGCTCTCGGCTTGGCGCTGAATGAGCTTGTCCAGCCGGATGAGGCTCTGCACCATGGCCCGCACGCTGTGGTAGTTGACTTTCCAGGAGTGGCTCATGTGGGTCCAGATGGACTCGCCCTGGCGGGTCAGGAGGGGCTTCCACTCGCCTACGCGGTGGTCGATGAGGTGGTCAAAAACGAAGCGGTGGGTGGCGTCGTAGGCTTTGAGGTACTTTTCGTCCTGGTACACGCGGTACGCGTCCAGCATCCCGATGAGTACCTCGGCCTGCTGCCAGAATTCCTTCTCGCGGTCGTAGACTTCCCCCGCGTGTGAGCCTTCTACGTACACGCCGCCGTACTCCCAGTCGATGCCATAGGCCACGGCGTGGTCGTAGGACTTCAGCAGCTGGTCGCGGTATTCGTCGTAAGCGATGCCCAGCACGTCGAGGGCGTGCATGAGCAGCCACGCAAACTCCACGTTGTGGCCGTAGCTGGTGTTGTCTTCGGAGGCGCTTTTGAAGCCGTCTTCCGAGAAGCGGTCCCAGCCCCACACAATGTCAAACTTGATTTGCGGGGCCACGCGCCAGTCGGCCCAAAACTGCGGAATCCCCGTACCGTACTCCGGGTGCATGATTTTGCGCACCAGCAGCTCGATGATCTCCAGGAGCTTACGGCGGTGGATCTCCTGGCCGCTGGCCTCGTAGAGCGTTGTGAAGGCTTCCATGAAGTGCATGTGTACGTCGAGCGTTTTGCGGTCGCCGCCCGCCGCGCCGGGGCCTTTCAGGGTCCAGTCGCGGTGGAACATCTCAAAGTACCCCCCGTAGTGGGTATCGGTGGCGTACTTTTGCAGCAGGTCGAAGGTACGCTGGGCGTACTCCAGGCCGCGCGGGTCGCCGGTGGCGAGGGTGTACTCGCTGAGGCTGTACATCACGAAGCTGTGGCCGTAGGCAATCTTCTCGTCAATTAGTACCTCGCCCCGGCGGTTCATGAGCCAGTAAAAGCCCCCGTGCTCGGCATCCCACATCTTCTCGAGCAGGAAATCCACGCCGTGGCGGGCTATGTCGGCGTAGCGGCCGTCGCCGTGCCCGGCGCGGTGGGCCGCCGAAAAGGTATAGACGGTGCGGGTTTGGGCGATCAGCGATTTTTCGTCCTCGCCCGAGTCGTTGCCGTCTTTGTCAAAGTGGGTAATAAATCCGCCGTGGGTGCGGTCAACGCAGCGGTTTTCCCAGAAGGGGAGGAGTTCTTCGGTGAGGTGCTGATGTACTTCCTGGCGGTATTGGGCTAGTATTTCTTGATTCATTACCTTTTAAAAAATAGCGTTAGGGGTTGGGTACTTGTCCATGAAGGAGGAAGCAGCAGCGAACCGCCGCCCTTCCTAACTAAGAACGGCAAAAGGCACGGAATGGACTACTCCGAAAGCCATCGAAAAGTACCCTACCAGGTACGTCCCTGGAGGAAACCGTCGAGCTGCTCGCGGGTCATGGGTACTTTGTCGGGGTTGTCTTTGAGCCACTGCAAAAAGTCCGTCTTGATGGTGTCGTTCCAGGCGGTGTCGATCTCGCCGGGCGTGTACTTGCCTTCGCGCAGGCGCAGGTGGCCAAAGGTATCTTTCAGAGCAATAAACTCGGAGTTGACCACGACCTTCTCGGCCAGGTGCGCCGGGATAAAAATGATGCCCTCCTTTTTGGCCAGAATCAAATCACCCGGCAGCACGGTGGCCTGCCCAATGCGCGTGGGGCAGTTGATGCAGCCTACCACCATGTTTTGGATGTACGACGGATCGTAGCCCCGTACCCAGGCGTTGAAACCCTGGATGGCTTCCAGGCCCTCCAGATCGCGCGCGGAGCCGTCGAAGATAACCCCGTTGCCGGATTTGGCATAAATAGAATTGCCCAGGTTGTCGCCAATGAGGGTACCATCCACAATTTTCCCGAAGCCGTCGGCAATGTAGATGTCGCCTTTGGTGAGCATGTCGATGGGCCAGGAGTTGCTCGCCCCCTTGCGATTTTCCTTTTTGCCTTGCTCCTTGATGGGGTTTTCCAGGTCGGGGCGCGAGGGCATGTAGGTGACGGTGAGCGCCCGGCCCGTCATGGGCTCGTCGGGACGCATGATCTGCCAGCCGCTCACAAACTGGTTGCGGTAGCCTTCGTTGCGAAGTACCCCCCAGGCTTCTTCCAGCGAAATTTTTTTGGCCCGCTCCAAAAGGGCGTCGGGTACTTTGGGGCGGCCGTCGGGTAGTCTTTCACCCTTCCATTCCTGCGAATAGGCCAAAATTTGCGCTTTGGTGTACTGCACCGACTGGGCCTTGAGATTGGAATAAAAGAAGGGAAAACTAGAAAATGCCAAGAGTAGGAATCGTCGTTTCATCGGCTTTATAGGTTATGATTGATGTACTTAAAAGGAATGCCTGTGATTTTATACCCATAGAATTTTTCCCTTTTTCTTTATACCTATATCAATACAATCAACCTGCATGTACCTATGAAAAAACGACTCCAGGAACTCCTCCAAAAAGTACCCGCCCGCCCCGGCGGTACGCCGCCGCCCGCCGCCGATACGCGGCGGGATTTTTTCCGGAAAGCCACCCTCGGCGGGCTGTCGCTGGGCATGATGTTTGACGGGCGTACCGACCAAGAGCTGGAATTCATCACCCAGAAAGTAAAACGCGACTCGCGGCCCTCAGACCTGAAAATCACCGACCTGCGCGTGGCTACTATTGTGGGGGCACCCATGACCTGCCCCGTAATCCGGATCGACACCAACCAGGGCTTGGTGGGCTGGGGGGAAATTCGCGACGGCGCCAGCCCCAACTACGCCCTCATGCTCAAGAGCCGCATCCTGGGCGAGAACCCCTGCAACGTGGAGAAGATCTTTAAAAAAATAAAGCCCTTTGGCAGCCACGCCCGGGGAGCCGGGGGCGTTTGCGGCATCGAAATGGCCCTCTGGGACCTGGCCGGCAAGGCCTACCATGTACCCGCCTACCAGCTGCTGGGCGGCAAGTACCGCGACGAGGTCCGGATCTACGCCGACACGCCGGAGGTAAAAACCCCGGCGGAGTTTGCTACCAAGATGAAAAAAGAACGCCTCGACAAGGGCTACACTTTCCTGAAGATGGATTTTGGAATCCAGCTGGTGGCGGATATGCCGGGCGCTTTGATCGGGGCCGATGGCTGGGACGTAAAACGCCAATGGAGCGGCGGCCAGCCCAAACGCCTGGGCGACTACGGCCTCACGCGCCACCCCTTTACGGGCATACAGATTACCGACAAGGGCCTGGAAGCCATGGCGGAGTACGTGGCGCAGGTACGGGAGGCCATTGGCTACGATATCCCGCTGGCGGCCGATCACTTCGGGCACTTCGATACCAACACGGCCATTCGCCTGGGCAACGCCATCGAGAAGTACCAGCTGGCGTTCCTGGAAGACCTGGTACCCTGGTTTTATACCGACAAATGGAAGCAGATCTCGGACGCCATCAATACCCCCACGCTCACGGGCGAGGACATCTACCTCAAGGAAGATTTCATCAAGCTCATCGACAGCCACGCCGTGGACATGATCCACCCCGACCTGGCGTCGTCGGGCGGACTGCTGGAAACCAAGAAGATCGGAGACTACGCCGAGGAGCACGGGGTACCTATGGCCATGCACTTTGCGGGGTCGCCCATTGCCTTCATGGCCAACGTACACTGCGCGGCGGCTACCGAAAACTTCATCGCCCTGGAGCACCACTCCGTAGATGTACCCTGGTGGGAAAGCCTGGTCAAATCCAGCAAGCCCCTGGTCGTAAACGGCTACGCACCCGTACCCGACGCGCCGGGGCTGGGCGTGGAGCTGGTGGAAGAGGTAGTAAAAGCCCACCTCAAGCCCGGTACCAAACTCTTTGCGCCCACCACCGAGTGGAACACCAAAGACTCCTGGGACCGCGGCTGGAGCTAGCCAGCTAGCAGAGGGTATAAAAGAGGTAGTTGGCGGGTACTTCCCTTCGCGAACTACCTCTTTTTTATGGTAAAAAAATCGTCGCTCAGCCGGCATGGCCGGTACTTTTACTGGGCCGGGGAGAGGCTACGGTCGGTTGTGGTGTTTTATCTTTTCGTTAATCCCTAAAAGCACCGGACTAAAAAGCGTTACTTTGTTTCGTCCGGGTACGATTTATGTATCCCTACAGGTACCTACCGTATCTCCCCAGTTATGACGCGCCCATGGCTCCAAAAACGGCTCAAGAAATGGGGTACCTTTCTCAAACAAGGTACCTCGATCCGGCAGCTCGCCTGGAGCCTGACGCTGTCGCTGCTGCTGGGGGTATTCCCGCTGATCGGTACCGCTAATTTCATCATCACCCTGCTGGCCGTGCGGTACAAGCTCAACCTACCCCTGATGCTGGCCATCAGCTACGCGCTCTACCCGGTGCAGATTTTGCTGTGGGTACCTTTCCTGCGCGTGGGCGAAGGGGTACTTGGCCTGCCCGCCTTCCCCATCACCTGGGAGCAACTCCGGGCTAGTTTCGATCTTGGTATTGGCTTTGCCCTCAATCATTTCGGGCTCGCCATGCTCTGTGCTACCCTGGGCTGGCTGCTGCTGAGTGGCGTCGTGATGATGGGGTTTTACCATGTATTCAAATTTATCCTCCAAAGACTGCTGCCCATTCAGCGTAAAAAAGAGCAGCTCGAGGCCCAGACTACTTCGGCTGATTTGGACGCCTGAGGACGCGGCTGGTTGAACTTGTCGGCGAAAAAAGTACCTTTTGATTAAATTAATACCCAATTTTGCGACCAGCCAAGTACCCTTTTATTGATTCCCATGACCAATTCTGACATCATTGACCAGCTGGAACTCACGGCCAAGCTGATGGAGCTACACGACGTCGACGCCTTCAAGATCCGGGCGTACAGCGCGGCGGCCTTTAACCTGGACAAACTCAAAGACCGGACCATCGCCGAGCTGTCGCTCGGGGAGCTGACGGCCATCCAGGGCGTAGGGAAAGGCGTGGCGGCGAAGATCGTGGAAATGGTGGAAACGGGACATGTCAAGGAGCTCGACGAGCTGCTGGCGCAAACGCCAACGGGGGTACTTGAGATGTTCAGGATCAAGGGCATTGGGGCTAAGAAAATTGCGGTGATCTGGCGGGAACTGGGCATCGAAAGCCTGCGCGACCTGGAGCTGGCCTGCGAGACGGGGCAGATCGCGAAGCTGAAAGGATTTGGCGAAAGTACCCAGCAGAAGATCCTGGACTCACTGGCGTTTTTGAAAGAGCAAGTAGGGAAACTCCGCATGGACCAGGCCGCGGCCCTGGCGCAGCGGGTACTTACAGACTTGCAGCAGCAGTTCGAGCGGGTGGAGCTAGCGGGCGAGGTACGCCGCCACACCGAGACGGTAGGTACCCTACGCCTGCTGGTGGCCTCGGACGCGCCGGTGCGCGTGCAGGGTACTTTGAACACGCTGGATTTTTTAAGCCAGGACGCGCCGGTTTCGTCGCCCTTTGTGTGGCGGGGCAAGGCTTATGACGCCCAGGTGCGCGTGGAGATCGCGGCGGTGCCGCCCCTGCGGTTCGAGAATGAGCTTTTTCTGCAAACCAGCGCCGAAGCGCATCTGGCCCTAACGGGTACCGACGGTCGAACGCTGCTCCAGGTAGGAAGGGGAGAGCCCGTGGCGACGGAAGAGGAAATTTACCAGAAAGCGGGCTTGCCTTACGTAGTACCCGAAATGCGGGAAGGCCTGGGCGAGCTGGCCTGGGCCGACAAACATAGTGCCGACGAACTCGTGACCTGGGACGACCTAAAGGGGATTTTGCACAACCACAGTACCTACTCCGACGGCACCCACACCCTGGAGCAAATGGCGCTCTACTGCCGGGAGCTGGGGTTTGGGTACCTGGGCATGGCCGACCACTCCCAGAGCGCTACCTACGCCAGCGGCCTGCGGCCCGAGCAGGTACTTCGCCAGCAGGCCGAGATCGACCAGCTCAACGCCCGCTTTGCCGCCGAAGGAAGTACCTTCCGGGTGCTGAAAGGCATCGAGTCGGATATTTTGGGTGACGGCGCGCTGGACTACCCCGACGAGCTGCTGGCTACCTTCGACTACGTGGTGGCATCGGTCCACAGCAACCTCACCATGACGGAGGAGAAAGCCACGGCCCGGCTGCTGCGCGCCATCGAAAATCCCTACACCACCATCCTGGGCCACCCCACGGGCCGCCTGCTGCTGACGCGCGGCGGGTACCCCATCGACTACAAAACGATCATTGACGCCTGCGCGGCCCATAACGTGGTGATCGAGATCAACGCCAGCCCCTGGCGGCTCGACCTGGACTGGCGCTGGATACCCTATTGCCTCGAGAAAGGCGTAATGCTGAGCATCAATCCCGACGCCCACGCTAGGGAAGGGTACTTGGATATGCACTACGGCGTCGCCGTGGCCCGCAAGGGGGGGCTTACCAAAAATAGGACGTTTAATGCATTGTCCCTAAGTGAAATGGAAGAATTTTTGAAGAAAAAGAAGGGTACTTAGAGGGCCCCGTTTCTTTCTTTTATGGCCCTGGTGCGCTGTTTTGGGGGTTAGCTACCAGGATTTGGTAAAAAAACAGGAGGGCTCCGCAATCCGCGGCTACGGCGGTGTAAGTAGAAACAGCAGGCCGTATTCTTGTACTAGCAAAAATATTGACTTAGCCAGCCCATGCCGTTTTTTACAACGCGTTTATCCCGCCTGCTTGTCCTGTTTCTTGTATCCATCCGTCTGGCTCTGCCAGAAGCTTCGGCGCAGTCGACGGCCTCTATTTCACTATTCGGCACCGTCCGAAATGCTACAACCCAAGAGCCGCTGGCTAACGCCAATGTATTCCTGGTAGAAAGCCGACGGGGCGTCCAGACCGACCGCAAAGGCTTTTACCTGCTTTCGATGCGTCCGGGCGAGTACACGCTCAAAGTGTCGTTGGTAGGGTACCAATCGTACACCACGACCCTGGACCTGAGGGAAACCCGCTCGCTAAACATTGACCTCTCTGACGACGTCAAGCTGCTGGAGGAGGTAACCGTGACCAGCGATAAACCCGAAGAGAACATCCAAAAAGTAGAAATTGGGGCCTCCCGGCTGACGATCCGGAGCATTCAGAAAATCCCGGCTTTCATGGGTGAAGTGGACGTGATGCGCAGCCTGCTGATGCTGCCGGGCGTCAACACCGTAGGGGAAGGTACCACGGGCATCAACGTGCGCGGCGGGAGTATCGACCAGAATCTGGTGCTGATGGACGAAGTACCCCTGTTCAATACCTCGCATTTGTTCGGCTTTTTTTCGGTTTTTAACCAAGATGCCGTGCGGGATGTCACCCTGCAGCGCGGCGGTATTCCGGCGCGGTACGGCGGGCGGGCGTCGTCGGTGCTGGACGTGCGCCTCAAGTACCCCAACACCGAGCATTTTTCAGGCAGCGGCGGGATCGGGCTCATCTCGAGCCGACTGGCGCTGGAAGGCCCTCTTATCAAAGACAAACTTTCGGTGCTTCTGGCCGGGCGGGCCTCGTTCAACGATTTTCTTTTTCGGCTGGGGCCGGTCAATCTGCGGGGTACCCGGGCCAATTTTTACGACGTGACCGGCAAGCTCTATTGGAAAATCAACGAACGCCAGGAGCTGACTTTCTCGGGCTACCGCAGCAGCGATTCTTTCAAGATTCCCTCCGACTCGCTTTCCAGCGTAGAAGTAAATGCCTCCTCGGCCCTCTTTGGGTACCAAACGACCAGCGGCACGCTTCGGTGGCAGCATCAAATTCGCGAAAACGTAACCTGGGAAGTCGTGGGGGCCCTGAGCCGCTACCGAGCCTCCACCACCGTACCGGATTCGTCCAATGCCCTCGACCTCGTTTCGTCGGTAGACTACCGCAGCACCAAAGTACAGTACACCAACCACGCCGATGACCGCCACAAGTACCTGGCCGGGCTCAGCGTGGTCAGCTACGGCATTCAGCCCAATACCCTCACGCCCGGCCCTTTTTCCAACGTACTACCGGTGGCTCTGGAGGCCGAAAACGCGGTGGAGATCGGCCTGTACGCCGAGGATGAATGGAAGCTGTCGCCCCGGCTGTCGGTAATCCCCGGCCTGAGGTACTCGCATTTTTTGCGGCTGGGCCGGGCGCGGGTGTATCGCTATGTCCCCAATGTACCCCTGTCTGAAGACGTGGCCACCGAAATAGACGCCTACGAGGCCGGAGAGGTAGTACAAGCCTACGGGGGTTTGGAGCCGCGGCTGGCGCTCCGCTGGACGCTCGACCCGGCGACGTCGATCAAGGTGGGGTACAACCGGATGCGCCAGTACCTGCACCTGGTCTCGAACACCACCGCGGCGCTGCCCACCGCCCGCTGGACCACCAGTAGCCCGTACGTGAAGCCCCAGATCGTGGATCAGGTATCGCTGGGGTTGTTCCGAAATTTTAAAAACGAAACCTACGAAACCTCCGCGGAGGTATATTACAAAAAGCTGCAAAATGCGCTCGATTACAAGGATGGAGCCGACCTGGTGCTGAATCCCGCCCTGGAAACGGGACTGCTGCAAGGCGAAGGCCGAGCCTACGGCCTGGAGATGATGGCCAAGAAAAACACGGGTTTCTGGACGGGCTGGGTGAGCTACACCTACGCACGTACCTTTTTGCGCATCAACGGCGCTTTTCCCGAAGAGCGCATCAACAGCGGCAACTGGTACCCCGCCAACCACGACCGCCCCCATACGCTCAACGCCATGGCCATCTACCGGCCCAGCCTTACCGTAACGGTGGCGTTCAATTTTACCTACAGCAGCGGCAGGCCCGCTACGTTTCCCTACGGACGTTTTACGGTATTTGAGCCCACCATTTACGGGGCCAATGTACCCATTTACGTCAATCGTAACCAGGACCGGATTCCCGACTACCACCGGCTCGATTTTTCCATCACCTTTGATCAGGACCCGGCCAAAAAGCCCGAACGAAAGTGGAGAAGCAGCTGGGTGTTTTCTATTTATAACGTCTACGCGCACAAAAATGCCTTTTCGGTATTTTACAGCATAAGGCCCTACTCGCTGGAAGACGCCTACAAGCTGTCCATCTTTGCGACTATTTTTCCTTCCCTGACCTACAATTTTAAGTTTTGATGATCCTGAAAAATAAATATAACCCTAGCACGCGGCGCTGGTTGGGCTGGCTGTTGATGGGACTGGCGGGCTGCGTGACACCCTACGATAATAAACTGGATGTGAGACCGGCGGGTATTGTGGTGCAGGGCTTTGTGTCCAATCAACCCGGCCCTTACCAAATACAGATCAACACACCGGCACAGTACGAGTACAGTAGCCTGAGCTTTGGCGTGAGAGGCGCTTCGGTGTACATCACCGACGACCTCGGCCAGCGCGAAGACCTGATTGAACTACCTACACCCGGCGTGTACCAGACTCGTAACCTCCTGGGCCAAACGGGACGTACCTACCAGCTGCACATCGTAGCCAATGGCAAAACCTACGAATCGAAGCCGGAGCTGCTACGGGCCGTGAGCTCCATTGAAAAGGTATACAGCGAAAGCTACC
Organism: Rhabdobacter roseus; assembly: GCF_014202275.1. GTDB lineage: Bacteria > Bacteroidota > Bacteroidia > Cytophagales > Spirosomataceae > Rhabdobacter > Rhabdobacter roseus. The sequence continues at coordinate 24,832 of NZ_JACHGF010000019.1, forward strand.
GCAACGTAAATCCGATCACCCGGCAAGACCAACTGGGCGGTTGGCGGGTGTACATCGACACGAAAGATGCGCCCGAGCAGGGAAACTACTACCGCTGGAATTGGGTCCACTATGCACAAACCAGCCAGTGCGGGGTTATTATGGAGGGCGGGCAGCCCAGATATAGTGTTTACTGCTGTACCGACTGCTGGAATATTTTCCGTTGTACGGGGCCCGGCTGTATCAACGTAGCCTCGGATGCGCTCATCAACGGCAACATCCTAAGCCGCCAACTGGTGGCAGAAGTACCCGTGGGCTGCCGCGACCGGTACTACCTGGAAGTAGAGCAGCAGGCCATCTCGCGGGAGGCGTATGTGTACTGGAAAACCGTGAAGCAACTGCTGCAAAACACCGGAGGCGTGTTCGACGTCGCCCCCGCGGGCCTACAAGGCAACCTTCGTTGCGTCAGTGACCCCAGCGAGCAGGTTTTCGGTTTTTTTGAGGTAGTAGGCATATCCCGGGTGGGGCACTACGTAGACCGCACCCAGAGCGAACGGACCCTATGCCCCATGCCGTTACCCAGTCCGTCAATGCCTCCTCCCTGCCTTCCTTGCCTGGAAAGCGCCTACCGCACGCCTAAAGAACCCGCTTTTTGGGTTAAATAAATTTACCGCCAAGTACCCCGCCCGCCAGGAAAGCTACCCCCCTTCTCCACCGGATCGGACCGTCGTACGGTTGGGGCCGGGGGATGAGATGAGGCAAAAAAAGGGCTAAACCAGCGTTGGTTTAGCCCCAAGGAAAACTACTTCTCCACGAAGTACCTTATTCGTTTACCACAAAATCCCCTTTCTCGACGGTCCAGTCGTTGCCCAGGAAGCCTGCCATTTTTACGCCTTTGATACCTCCTTGGAGCATATCCAGCGAGAAAATCATGACGTCGGCGAAGCCGCTGCCGCCGCTGAAGTACTGGTTGGCGTTGGTGGCGTTCATGCCTTTGAGGCCGGTTCCGGCCACAACGGCCACCGAAGCCGTAGGGCTATCCGCGCGCGGCCACACAAAGTAGGTACCCAGGTCGTCGCCGCTGAGGCGGGTACTTCCGGCCGTAATCTGTCCTTTTTGGACCTGAATGGGGCAGTTGGCCAAAAGGCTGTTCCAGGCGGAATTAGTACTGGCATTGCCGTAAATAATGACCCCGCGGTTGGGGTACTTGGCGGGCGTAAACTCTTTGTCGGCTACTACCTCCACGGCCCCGTTGGCGCGGTAGTACCAGGTTTCCTGGTCAAAGCGAGCCTTGTTATAGGCCCATTCGTTTTCTTCTTTGGTACCCGAAGTACCGTACACGAATACCATTCGGTTATTAAAAGGCTCTTTCAGCGTACCGTAGCGATGGCCGCCCTTTTGGGTGGCTTCCGCGGCCGTGGCCAGCTGCCAGGAGGTACCTTTGCGCAAGTAAATGGTTTCGTTGGCGGTTTTTATTTTGTGCGAAATCGGCGTCAGGCTATCCAGAGTGATTTGCACCGTTTCGCCGGCCGCAAAGCCCGCCAGGTCCAGCGAGAGCAGGTCTACGTTTTGGGTAGTACCCCGGATGGTCCGCTGGGCCGCGCTGCGGTCCAGCTGTACGCGGCTGTACTTGAGCGGGGTCGTTTGCTGGTGAATCCCTACCCAGCGCATCTTGGACGAAATCCCCGGATTGGCCGTCGTAAAATCCAGCGTGGAGTCAACGGCCGCGGTAGGAATGCGGTGCCAGCTAAAAAACTCGAACAGCGGGCCCCAGTCTACGCTCTCGTCGCTGTACCAGTGCGAGCCACCGGGGTACTCGTAGTAGCTAAAGTCGGTATGAAAAGTACCCAACAGCTGCCGCATCTGGCGGGCGTAGGTGACGGGTACCACGCGGTCGGCATCGCCATGGTTGATGTAAATGCCGTGGGCTTTGTAGTTGGTAGCCAGTGCCAGCACGTTGCTGGGGTTGCTGGCCCGGAGCAGCACCGCCTCCATGTCGGAGCGGGCGCTGTCGGGGATCTGCCCGTCGTGTGAGCCGTAAGAGGCCAGGGTAGGGTACCCCGCGCAGGGCGCAATGGCCGCCCACTGGTCGGGGTAGGTAGCGCCCAGGTACCAGGTACCGTGGCCACCCATGGAGTGGCCCGTGAGGTAGATGCGGGCCGGGTCGGGCTTAAACTGTTTTTTGGCAATATCAAGTACCTCCAGGGCGTCGAGACGGCCCCAGTCTTCCCAGTTGAAGCCGCGCGGGCGGCGGTTGGTGGGAGCCACCAGCACGCCCCAGTCTTTGGGCTTGTAGGCCCGCGCCTGGTTGATGGCCTGCACCTCCGCGCCGTGTACCGACAGGAACAGCGCCGGAGCCTTGCCGTCGGGTTTTTGCTGGGGTGCTACGCTGTAGTACTGCACGCTGCCGTCGATGTCGCTCACGAAGGTGCGGCTATACTGCTTGCCTTCGGCGATGGTCTCCAGCTCCAGGGGTACCTGGTCTATTTCCTTGCCGTTGTGCAGGAGCCGGACCGTGGCCTGGTGGGTACCTACCGAAAGTACCTGGCTGGCGTTAATCTTAAAGCCTACCTTGCGGCTGGTCAGGGGGGGCAGGCTCGGCAGCGTCGTCCGCACTTCCCGGCCCGCCAGGGTACTTACGATCTGTAGGGCGCTGAGGGGTTTGTTCGTCGTATTCATGACCACCATACCTACCCACAGCGAGTCGTTGGGCAGGGAGGCCACGATGTGCGGCAGCGTGACATCCTCGGTACCCAGAAAAACGGGCTTTGCCGGAAACGTAAGCTTGGCCGTAATGCCCCCATAGCGACCGTAGCGCGCCACCCGCACGTAAATCTCGTTGAGGCCTTTTTTGAGGCTTACGGGCAGGTGCATCCAGCCGTAGCGGTACATGTCGCCGCCGCGCGGAGCGCCGTTGACGTAGGCCATGTCGTGGCCGGTCAGCGTCAGCAGTACTTCCTGGGCTTTGGGCGAATGATAGGTTAGGTACAGGTACCCGTTGGAGAAGGCATTGCTCCGGAAGCGATGCGCCGTGTCGGCCTGGACGGCCTGCCAGCTCACGGCCTGGCCCGCTTCGTCGGTGAGAAGTACCTGGCCCGCGGCGGGCTTGGCCAAGGTACCTGCGTAAAGCTGATAGGCCAATTGATCCGTATAAAGGGCTTCGCGCCCGTAGGCGTGGCAGGGGCCCACGCCCAATCCTTCGCTGAAGTAGTACTCTTTCTGGGCGTGCAGCGATTGCACAAACGTGAAAAGGACTACCAAGCTACTGAGGAGAAATTTTTTCATGGATTACCAAATAAAGTTCTGATGAGTAGGAATTAGCGGGTTGATTTAACCAGGTATCAATCAAAAATAATCATTTTTCTTATTGAAGGGGTAGATTATTTTAAAATATTTTAAAAAGTACACGCCAATCCTTTTTCCAATCCAGCTAAAATCAAAGACGTAATTTGCTGCCAAAGCCCGAGAAACGCTGTCGTAATGAACCCCTTATATTGTCGCTTTTACACCATCAGCCGCTTCACAATTGTCCGTAAATTTGGGGTATATATGTATCACAAAGTACCTGCGCCAGGCTGCTTCACAAACCACAGGAGCGCTGGACAGGTACCTTACGAAGAGCAGCTATGGTGGAAGTATTTAAAACCAACGTTCGGCAGCGGCGGCAGGCCGCCCGAATCCTGACGGTATTGACCCGGCAGTTTCCCGGCTACCAGCTTCACTTTGATCTGGAAGACTGCGACCGGATCTTGCGGGTCGAGGGCCAGGAAGTACCTCCGGAGCCCATCATGGAGCTGGTGCGGCAAAAGGGGTACTTGTGCCAGGTACTTGAGTAACACATTTCTATGTGATTCATCCAAACAAAAAAATACGATGGCTACCGTACAACCTTACCTGAATTTTCCCGGTACTACCGAGGAGGCGTTTACTTTTTACCAATCCGTGTTTGGGGGCGAGTTTCAGGCCATGCAGCGCTTCAAAGATACGCCCGAGGGCGACAAGCTTTCGGAAGAAGAGCAGGAGATGATCATGCACGTGGCACTGCCCATTGGTCCGCACACCCTGCTCATGGCTACCGACGCGCTGCCTTCGATGGGCTTCACGCTGACGCCGGGCAACAACTTCTCCCTAACCCTGATCACCGAGAGCAAGGAGGAGGCCGAGCGCCTTTTCAGCGCGCTTTCGGCGGGCGGACAAGTGACCATGCCGCTGGCCGACGCCTTTTGGGGCGACTACTTCGGGATGTTGACCGACCCGTACGGCATTCAGTGGATGATTTCTTATGATTACAACCAAAAAGCCTGATGCTCGGGTTTGATTTTGTTGGAATCTGGGCAGGTACCTAGCCGGACCGCCGCGTGGTCGAACGCTCAGAATCCAACGAGGCAGCACCCACCGGCGGGCGGTACTTTTGGAAGGGGATCTTCAGCAAACTACCCATGTGGCTGTGCTCTTCGGGTAGTTGGTGGGTGTCGATGCCGTAGGTAAGCTGGTCGGCGTCGAGGCGGCGGAAGGTACCGAAGAGCCGGTCCCAAATCGAAAAGATATTCCCGTAGTTGCTATCCGTATAGGGCTGTACGTAGTGGTGGTGCACATGGTGCATGTTGGGCGTTACAAGGACCCAGCTCAGTACGCGGTCGAGGCGCTCGGGCAGGGTGATGTTGGCGTGGTTGAACTGCGACAACGCCACCGACAGCGCCTGGTACAGAAACACCAGCCACATGGGCGCGCCCGCCAGTACCACGGCCAGCGTCGTGAACGCAAAGCGAAACACGCTCTCGCCCGGATGGTGGCGGTTGGCGGTGGTGGTATCTACGTGGGTGTCGGTATGGTGGATGAGGTGGAAGCGCCACATCCATTTTACTTTGTGCTCGGTCCAATGAATGCACCAGGCCCCGACGAGGTCGAGCAGGAGCAGGCCTACCAGCGTAAAGGCCCACAAGGGTAGTTGGGGGAGCCACTGAAGTACCCCCACGCCGCGCGCCACGGCCCAGTCGCTGGCTTTGACCAACACAAAAGCCAGGGCGAAGTTGACCACGATGGTCGTGAGCGTAAAGAAAATATTGAGCCCGGCGTGCCGCCATTTGTTGTAAGAAAACCGAAAGAGCGGAAATGCGCCCTCCAGCAGCCAAAACAGCGCTATGCCGCCCACCAGAATAGCCGAGCGGTGCGTGGAGGGAATGGTTTCAAAGTAGGTGATGAGCTTTTCCATGCGCGAACAGTTGCTGCGGTTATTGGTATTATAACAGGATATTTCCGATATAAATTTAGTATTAAGCAAGATATTTTTTCAAATGCTTCCAATCCTAAGCCCGAAAGTTCATCTTTGTGCTAACTTATGTATATAAGTAAACTTTATACAAAGATTGTTTAGCCGCTCATGCCGCTTCTCTCCTTAACCAACGTACAGAAAAGCTACGGCTCGCACCAGGTACTTGCCATCACTGACTGGCAAATCGAGGAAGGGATCTACTGGATTCAGGGAGAAAATGGCGCGGGGAAATCGACGCTCTTCCGGACCCTGGCGGGCATGTTGGCCCACGAAGGAGAAATAGTACTCGACGAGCGCTACTCGCTCCGGCGGCAGCCCGTGGAGTACCGCCTGCGGCTCAACCTGGGCGAAGCCGAGCCGCTTTACCCAGCCTTCCTGACGCCCGCCGACCTACTAGCCTTTGTGGGCGAGGCTCAGCAAAGCCCCGCCGGGCAGATGAAGTACCTCACCGAGGTGCTCGGGATCAACTACCTCGACCAGCCGCTGGGCGGGTGCTCGAGCGGGATGGTGAAGAAGCTGTCGCTGGCGCTGGCTTTTTTGGGGCGTCCGCGGCTGATTATCCTCGACGAGCCCCTGATCACCATCGACCAGGAAGCGCGGGCGGCGCTTTTTGCGTTGATCAAGGCTTACCGCGCCGAGGGCGTATCGTTTCTGCTATCGTCGCACCAGCCTTTTGCGCCCAGCGACTTGCCGATAACGGCCGGGTACGCGCTCCGAAATCGTACGCTTGTTCCCTGGCAGCCATGAGGAAAGGTACTTTGACTAACCTTAAGAAAAAACGATGAACGTCTTGCTGCTGGCTACGGTACGGGAGTTCTTCCGGCAGCGGGCCGGTTTTTTCCTGGTGATGCTCTTCCTGCTCTTCGGGTTTATGAGCTCCCGCGAGCACTACGCCTTTGCCCTTTTCTTTCTCACCGACCCGCACGGCATGAAGTACCTGGCGCTCATCTGGCTGGCCTACGGGGTACTTTGCGGGCACTTTGTGCGCCAGCATTGGGCGCAGCCGTCGTACACCTTTATCTACCGCGCCCGCCTGCTGCCGCCGGGCCGGAGGGTACTTCGGCTCAGCGTGGTGGCGCTGGGGCTACTACAGCCCATCCTGTTTTATGGTTTTTACGTGTTTATGATTGCCCGGCAGGACCAGCTACTCGCTGAGGCCTGGCCCATTCCGGGCCTTTGGTTGGGGGTAGGTACTTTGCTGGTATGCGTGATGGAGCAGCGCCTGCGGCACCCGGAGGTACTGCATCCAAGTACCTCCCGGCCCCGGATTTTTGCCTCTGCAAGTACCTTTCGCCGCCCCGCCCGCTGGACCTACTGGACGCTCGAATGGCTGCTGCGGGAGCGGGGGCTTACGTTGCTGCTGGGCAAGGCCGGTACCTTTTTGTTTGTGACCGGTACGTTGGTCTATTACAGCACAGGTACCTACGACCTGCGCCTGCCCGCCGTGGGCTTCACGCTGGCGTACCTGCTCAACGCGGGCCTCTCCTACGAGCTGTACCAATGGGAAAGCCAGGCATGGCTGTGGGGGCGTTCGCTACCTACTTCGCTGGGGAAGCGCTTCGGCCGGATGGTACTCCTGCACGCGCTGTTGCTATTGCCCGAAACGGCACTGCTCATGCGCTATACCTGGGGTACTTTGGGCGGGCTGGACTGGCTACAGCTATACGGCCTAGGCCTAAGTGCCTTGCTAGGGTACCACGTTTTTTTGTATCGCTCCCAGCAGCTGCTGGAGGATACCGTGCGGGTACTTATGGGAGGCTTTGTGGTCCTTACCCTGCTGGTGTTGTACCACACGCCCCTGTGGGCACTTGCGGCCGCGCTGCTGGCTCTGGCGTATGCCGGTTGGCGGCGGTGGTACTGGTAGGGTACTTTATAGAACGCAAAGTACCTTTGGAATGAATACGAAAAAGCCTCGGGCTTTGTTCTAACCGAAGAAGGTCCGAGGCTTTATCTGCTTACGAAGCACCGTGGCTCAGTAGCCCGGATTTTGCTGAAGCTGAGGGTTGAGCTGCCGGGCCGCGCATTTTTACTTGGGAAAGCTGAGTGTACGCACCTGATGTTGGCTACGTGCTGCGGAAAAAGGGAACAAGAAAACACCCGAAGTCCAATCGCCTACGATCGTGCTTCGGGTGTATATAGGTCAAAAAAGTTGGTTAGTGAGAGGTAGGCTACACCAGGGCACCCGCTTGTACTTGAGCCAGCGTGTCCAGCAGGGCGGGAAAGTCCCACTTCATTTCAAAATCCTGATCGACCTGCACGTTCTGGATGAGGCCGTCCTGATCGACCAGAAAAAGGCCGGGGTAGTACACATCTTCCGAAATCCCCGCCACGCGGTCCCACACGGGCCGGTCTTCGAGGTATACCCCCAGCTGGGTCGCGATGCGGTAGCCTTCGTCATAGCTGATGTCAAACGCCAGCGGCTGGTGTTCCACCAGCTTTTTCAGTCGCTTCACGGGCTCCTGCGTAAGGACCAGTAGCCGTGCCCCGCGGCTGATCAGCTGCTCATTCAACGTGATCAACGCCTCCATGATTTTTGGCGCATAGGCTCCCCAGCATTCGCAGTGAAAAGCCACTACGAGCGGCTGCTCCCGAACGAGATCATGGCTGGTGATGAGGGTCGTTTGCGGTTGTACTCCGGCCCAAACTACCTGCTCGGTGTTTAGTTCAAAATAGGGGAGCTGCTCTCCAGCGGCCCGGCCCGGAAAAGATCCTTTTGTGCCAAGGCGGGGCTTTAGCTCGTAGGAATGTACATTCCCTTCTTCGTCAATGATTTCGTACAACATCGTATGGGGTATTTAAAAGGTCTTCTACAACGGAAAATTCGGGCTCTCTTTGAATCAAGTCCAGGATACAATCAAAATTACTAAGTGGCGACACCTCAATGGCCATCTTGCCGATCATCCGCTTGCCCTTCTTGACCAGCTTCAAACGCTGAATCTTGACACCCTTGATGGATTCCACCGTTGAAGTTAGGCGATACAGGCTTACGTGCGCGGGGTAGGATATATGCAGCTGATACGTGTTCGTCATGCCAACCAGGTAAATTTGATTTTACAAAGCTACAAATAAAAACTATTAAGTCTACAAACTTTATAGACTATTTGTTCCCACGAAATAACCTTTTAATGAGCTTTGAGGATAAATAGTTTACAAAGGCCTTATATAAAGCTTCTTAAGCAAACGAGCAGCCACGTTGGGCTGCTCGTTTGCTTAAGAGAATACGCGAATTAGGCTAGTACTCCCACAGGCCGTGCTCGAGCTCCATGAGCTCCTGCTCAAATTGCAACGACTTCATTAAGCCGGTTTTCTCTCCTTTGTACATATCGATAAACGATTTGTCTTCGGCGTTGGAAAACTTAGTAATGCGGCCGTGGTACAGGTGCAGGTCAAAGGCATCGGCCAGGTTTTTGTGCTGGGCGGTGTTCTGCGAGTTGTACCAGATGTACTTTTTGGAGTCGCTGCGGAACAGCCGCTCCACATCCTTATACTTAAAGGAAGCAATGGGTAGTTCCAGTCCGGTAGAACTCTGCTCGGCGGGCAGGTAAATGGTGATCGACTGAATGTCGTTGTATTGACGCGAACGTTTTTTGTCAAAGGTCCAGTCTTCCTTCACTTCCAGTAGGCTTAGCTGATTCGGAAAAAATTCCTCTTCGGTGCCAGCCAGTGCCTGCTGCTGAAAATCATCGGCCGGTTTTACTTCCTCCACGGGGGCGGGTTCTTCCTTAACCGCGGCAGCGCCCTTCTTGGTATTTTTCGCCGTGGTGGGTTTCTTCACGGGAGTTCCCCAGCCGTCGTCTTCCACAACTGCTGTTTTCTTGGTATCCTTCACGGGAGTCCCCCAGCCATCGTCGGCGGGTTTTGCCGCTGCTTTGGTGTCTTTTTTGGGAGTATCGCCCCAGCCGCCGTTGTCGGCAGGCTGGCCAAAGCCCGCCGCAATTTCCTCGGCCGAAAGTCCGCCTACCTCGTTAGGGACGAGGATCTTTTTACGAAACTCCTCGGGCGTTTGCTGCGTAGCGCAAGAGTCGTTCGTATAAGCAGGAATCAATCCCGCTTTGGCGGCATCGATCAGGTAGCGCGTAATCTCGTTATTCTTCGAGAACATGGGAAGATTTTGCTTTTCGTTCAAATCGACCCGACGCCAGAGCGTACGCTTCATCAACACATCATGCGGGTCGATGGGCCGAGCCGACAGCTGATTCTCGCTGGCGTCATCCCTTTCCTGCGCCTGGGCCGCCGTGGCTCCCAGCGCCAGGGAGAGAAGCGACCATGCCACTACTTTTCCGTTCATTCTCATAGCACTTCGGTTTTTACGATAACTTTCCTAATAACGATCAACAAGCGAAAATTAGTTTAAGGGAATCACAATTGGTTGAGTACCCATTTCTACGTCACTGATTGCTCCCTTGAAGTTGCGGCGTTGTACACCCATGACTTCTACCACATAACGATCGCCGGGTTCTGCTTGTGCGGCCAGCGACGCAATGGACCCGCCTCCGTTCGCTAAGGTTACTACACCCACACGACGAGTACTGCGGGCCAGTGATACTTGTATCTGGGTCACCCGGAACTGGGCGTCCTCCGGAGAAAAGTTTTTAAAACTCTCGTCGGGAATCGCTATAACCGTAATAGAACGGGTACCTGTAGCAGACTCTCCCTGGCGCGAGTTAAAAGCTTTGCCGTTTACCCTTACTTCCAAGCTTGGTTTAGGAACACGCTGTACGCGGAAGTTGTCGCTACCCAGCAAGTTGCCTTGATTGGAAACGTTCAGCGTGATCTGCGCCCGGCTGGGTACTACCGTTACCTCTCCTTTTTTGCTGCCAGGAATCGTTTCCGCGCCGTCAGCACTAAAGGTAGGAGCCCAGAGGGCACCCAATGAAGGGCTTTGAACACTCAAACGGTTGGCACAACCCAGGTACAAGGGTGGGTTGGAAGCGGTTTGATACTGATAAGTAGGCTTCGCTACAAAGTATTCTTGCTCCAACCGCACGGTCGTGTCACGCCCCGATGGGGTAGGGAAGGAGATAGTACCTTGAAGTACCTTCCGGGCCAGTCCTTCGGCGTTGTAGCCGCCACCTTGCGCCGTAAATTCAATGATTCCTTTGCCGTTTTCAACGCGAACCGGAGAGCCGTTCAGGCTCATGCGCGGCGTAATGCCCGATGCCGAAGCGGCAATGAACATTTCCCCTTTAAACTTAGTACCGGCCGCTACTACTTTAGACTCGGAGCTGATCATAGCTAAAATCCGGTCAAACTTGATATCGGCAGCACCTACTTTGCTGGCCAGGAAGTTCAGTACTTCCCCTTCCATGCGGCGCACGTCGGTTTGTTTCTGGCTTAGCACGGCCAGGGCCGCGGCTACGGGCGTTTGGGCAAAGTTTAGCTCGGCAAAGTCTTTATTCCGTTGGTCGGCCCGGTTCTTGGCCACGGGATCATCCTTGGCGTCCAGCGCCAGCGGCTGAAACTGCTGGTTGCTGTACTTGTTGAGCTGCTGGGTGTAATTATTCAGGGTTTGCTTCAAGGCATAGGCCTTGCCGTTGCGTTGCCCGCCAATCATCAGCTCGGCTACTTTTTGCTCTTCCTCGGGGTTTTTGATGGCCCCTTCTTCGTTGAGTCCGCTACCGGCATCGTTGATAATCTGCTGCTTGAGGGTATTGATCTCGTTGATGATATTGGTAGAGAGCGTACGTACTTCTTCGGCCTGTTTCACTACGGCCACGTCGGCGGCCCGGTTCCCGGACTTTTCTACGGCGGCCTTTATTTTAAGTACAGTTTCCTGGTTTATTTTATTTGCGGCGCCAGAAGACAATTCCAATGAATTATTCAGGAGGATGAATTTTTCGATAATGGCCGAGCTTACCTGTAAAGCAAGCATGGCGGTCAATACCAGGTACATCATCCCGATCATCTTCTGACGGGGCGTTTCTTTTCCACCTGCCATATGGTTCAGTGATCAGTTAATCGGTGATGGTTTTGTTTTAGTGTTTGTACTGGTACCCTTCTAGTTAAATTACCAGGTACCTTTTCCGGAATTCGATCAGGCATTGCCACGCATAGCGCTCAACATACTTCCGTATACGTTATTCAGGGAAGAGATGTTGGTAGTCAATTTAGCCATTTCGCTTTTGAACGTCTGCGATTCCCGGGTGGCGTCGGCCATGTTCTCCATGGCGGCCGTGAGGTTACCGTAGAAGGCGTTCATCGCTTTCAGGTGCTTGGTCGTATCCTGGAGCTCGAGCTCGTACACGGCGTTAAGGGCACCCATGTTTTTGGTGATTTGCTGAAACTGCTCGCGGTACGACTGGGCGTCCTTGGTGGCATCGGCCATCGAAGTCATGGCATTGATCGCCACTCCGTACGACTTATTCATGTCGTTGATGGCACTGGAGGCCGTCTTCACGTTGCGGGCGTAATCATTGGTAGCAACCGTAGCGTCAGTAAGGTCGGTGATCTTACCCACGGTTTGGGTCAGGTTCCGGAAGCCTTCACCCAGGTTTTTGAATATATCGGGCGAAATCTGCGCCTCGGCCATCATTTTATCCATGCCCGCCGTCAGACCGTTGGGCACTGCCACCGTGGCACCGGCGGTAGCCTGGGGGCCGTTGTAGTCGTCGGCTAGCTCAGGATATACCCGGGTCCAGTCCGGATCCCGATCGATGGGGCGGGTAAACGTTTGGATGGCGTATAAAAGGAAAATGGCAACTTCGGTTCCCAGACCGATGGTCAGCATTTCGCCGCCACCGTCCCAGTGTTGAATTTTAAAAAGTGCGCCCATGATTACGACGGCGGCACCGGCACTGTACAAGGTTGGTACTAGTCTATCCCAAAAAAAACTAGGTCCGTTATTCTTAGCCATACTTGATTGGATTGATTGGTTTAGTTAATTGAAATGGTTTGGAGTAAGAGGGTAAAAAAGAAGCAGCGACCGCTGCTTCTGTAAAGTTGTGTACCGCTTAGCGGCGCCGGGTTCCGCCCCGGCGGCCATCGACGTTGTCCATCACACAGCGGAAGCCAATGTAGGCACGGCGCTCGGTCTCGAACTCGTAGGAACGGGTACCCGTTTGCAGGAAGTACGCAACGTCTTTCCAAGAGCCTCCCTTGATCACCTTGCGGGGTTCCGCAGGATCATCGTTCTTAGGGTTCATATCCCATAATATTGTGTTAGCGTTGTCGGCGTAGGCGTCCAGCGTCCACTCGGCTACGTTGCCCGCCATGTTGTAGAGGCCGTATTCGTTGGGGTTGTAGGCGTTGGCAGGAGCCGTATAAGGGTAGCCGTCGGCGTCGTAGTTACCACGTTGGGGTTTGAAGTTGGCCAGGAAGCAGCCCTTGCCGTTCATGGTGTAAGGGTTACCCCAGGGGTACTTGGCCCCGGCTTTACCTCCTTTGGCGGCCCATTCCCACTCAGCCTCGGTAGGTAGGCGGAAGCTAGGTGCGTAGAACATGCCTTCTTTGCTACGGTAGTCGTTGTAGACATTGGAGCGCCATTGGCAGAAATACTGCGCGGCGATCCAGTTAACCCCTACTACGGGGTAGGTATCAAAAGCCGGGTGCATGTAGTAATACTCTACCATCGGGTCACCGTTGGAGTAGGCAAAATCCTTTTTCCAGGCGGTAGTATCGGGGTAGTACTTCGTCATGATTTCCTCCTCACCCAGCACCGAAATGGAGTCTACCAACAGAGCATTGACAAACTGACGGTATTCGTTGTTGGTGATCTCGGTGTCGTCCATGTAGAAGGAACTGATCGTGACCCGTTTATTCATGTTGACCATGGTGGCGGCAATGTCCTCATCGGCTTGCCCCATAATAAAGGAACCCGAGGGGATCATAACCATACCGGCGGGGGTCGTTTGACGGTACCCTTTACGGGCTGTTGCGGTAATTTCACCGTTGGAGATGCCGTTATCCCCTCCCTTTCCTCCACCAAAACGCTCCTTGATAAACCCGCAGCTTTGCATAAATACAAGCGAGGCTACCAGCAGCAAACTCTTGACTCCGTACCGATAGAATACATTAACATTCATGGTGATTATGCTCTGTTGTTTGTTAAATGTCAGCTTATAAACGACAACCTTTATTTATCTAGTATACTCTATTTATAACCGATTTTTGTAAAAAGGAACGCCCTCCGATTTTCCTGGTACGTTTTCTTACTCTACTCGTCCTAACGAATTTCGTATCTATTTCGTATAGACTTCGTTTGTATTTCGGCAACAAGCTTCAAATATAGAGGAAGCATTGCAAAGTGTCTAACAACAATGAAGCCAAAAAATAAAAAAATGCCTATATGACAGTTAAATCCATCAAAAACGGAACCGTGGCGTCCGCACAATGGTCTTTTTGCCCAATTTAGGCGCTGGCAATACGTACGTTAGCAAAATTTCGTACGAGCTGGGTGACTTTACCGAGGTACCTCCCACGATGATGTCATAGGCCCCTGCCAGGCGGAGCGATTGGTCGGCCATGAGGTGGATACCGGCCATCACTATAGCTGCTTCCTGATGGCGGTAGGTGGCTCCCATCCAGTACCGTTGGTTGTAGGTAGCGGTAGCTCCGCCCTCTACCGAAAACTCCTTCAGGTCGGTCTTCACCAGCGCGATGGGCCGTACTTCCAGCAGGTACCCGATCTCGATCAGCAGGCCCGCGTTGAGATAATAGGTCGTGAGCTGCGGGTTGGTAGCGGATTCTGTACCAAGCTGGTACTTAGGGCGCAGCAGGTGATTGGCCGATAGCCCTACGTAGTAGCTGTCTCTCTCGTAGCGTAGCCCTACCGATACGTCGGGGTTCATCTGGGCGGCTACTCCCGTGGGTATTATATCGTCGCCGGGCTCGTAAGGGCGAAGCTGGTTGTAATCCAAGGCTTTGCGAAGTAGGCCCGCGCGGGCTCCTACGGATAGGTTTCCTTCGTTCAAGGGGATGCGGTAGGCGGCTGAAAGCTGAATATCCTGGCTGCTCAGCGCCCCGATGCGGTCGTTCAGCGCGTAGAAACCAATGCCAAAATTTTTGAGGGGTACGCTGGCCGTCAGGAGCTGGCTGGAAGGCGCGCCCCCCGGATCGAAGGTACTTTGGTACCCGGCATACTGCGCTCGATGCGTGATTTGTAGCTGACTCACACCGTCAGCTCCGGCGGCGGCAGGATTATAATACAGCTGATTCAGAGAAAATAGGCTAAACTGAGGAGCTTGTTGACCCAATGTCCAGTGCGAGAAAGTCAGTAGAGCCGCAACTGTATAAAAGGTCTTGAAACGTTGGATCATAAAAGTATAGGTCATCCGATTGCTCTGTAATGTACTAACTCAAGGGGAAAAAAGTTTAGAGAATAACGTATAATCCGAAAAAAAATTGAAAATCATGAAAAAGGCCGGAGATTTTTCCCGGCCTTTTTCATGATAACTCCCCAAGGGGTTAAAGGTTGTTCGCTTTTCGAATGTACAGCTCCAGCGCTCCGGTCATGGAGGGGGCATTGGGAAGGGGCGCCTGGATGTCCAGAAAGAGCCCCGCTTCCTCAACGGCCCGGGCCGTGGTGGGGCCAAAGGCCGCGATTCGGGTTTTGCTCTGCTGGAAATCCGGGAAGTTCTCAAAGAGAGATTTGATTCCCGATGGACTGAAAAAAGCGATAATATCGTAGTATACATCCTCAAGAGCCGACAGGTCCGACGAGACCGTCTGGTACATGGTGGCTTCCGTAAAGTGCAGGTCCTCGGTGTCCGCAAACTCGGGGATGTCGTTCTTACGGACGTCGGAGCAGGGGTAAAGAAACTTCTCTTTTTTGTGCTTACGGATGAGATCGATGAGCTCGGCGGCAGTTTTGGTGCCAGAGAATATTTTCCGTTTCCGGATCACGATGTATTTTTGAAGGTAGTTGGCCGTTTGCTCCGAGATGCAAAAGTACTTCATGTCGGCGGGTACTTCGATGCGGCCTTCGGTGCAGATGCGGAAAAAATGATCGATGGCATTGCGGCTGGTAAAAATAATAGCCGTGTGATCGAGAATGTTAACTTTTTGCTTGCGGAAGTCCTTGAATGATACTCCTTCAACTTGGATGAACGGACAAAAATCTACTTTGATGTTGTACTTTCTGGCCAGTTCATAATAGGGTGAATTTTCATCGGCAGGTCTAGACTGGCTTACCAGAATACTTGACACTTTGTTGAGCCGATCCTGATCAAATTTGATGGTCTCACTCATGTATGGTTCATCTTAGATTTTTGCTCGAAAACACGCTTCTTCTTCACAGGGCAAACTTAACACCGATGATAAGGGGGATGATTTCGATGACGCAAAGATACGAAAATAAATGCAGATTCATAAGCGATGCCCGGGAGTTCGTTACAAAGTACAGCGAAAAGAACCTGAGTAAATAAAATGCAACGAAGGGCAGGAGCAAAAATGGACGCATGGACTCAAACCAACCAGGCTCGTGCAGGGATAAGGTGAAAACCAGTAGTCCCAGCAGGCTGTAAAAAAAGTAGGAGGATTGGAGGGCTTTGAGGAAATGCAGATCCACGATGGGGTCAAGATTTAGCATTCCACCCACCAGGCTCATGTAAACGTATTTTAAATAAAATAGCAAAAAAGTAGCCCCGAAGAGCTTCAGGAAGTCGAGCAGGATTTCGGAAAGCTGATCCCGCTCGGACAGTAAGGTACCCGCAGAAAACAGGTTGACATCGTAATTGGCCAGTGCCAACAGCAGGTAGCTCACGATGAGGCTCAGCTGAATCACAAAAAGCAAAACGGGGCGACTGTAAGGCTTGTTGAATTTGTGTATTTCACTTCGGTCGTCCCGGTTGAAGTAGTCCGCGGGGTTGATGAGCCGCCGGTAGGTATTCGGTGAAATGGTGTAGGTAAGGGCATTGAGGGCCAGAAAAAAGAGAAAGACCAGCACGGAAAAATCGCCAAAGGGGGTAGGGAACTTGGGGCGAATGTTAATGAGCGGACTCGTTGATACCGGCAGAGCGGCCACGTTTTCTTTTTTCAAATGCCCTACCAGAACATTTTTATCGTCGACCCCCGGGCTTCCGTAGAGCGTCAGGAGGAGCTCTTCTTTCCGGTAGTTTCGGTACAGACTGTCCAGGCTTAATTCCAGCCAGGTACCGGGCGCAATGCGCTTCTGGAGGGCTCCTTCGATAAAAAGGTAGCTCTCGGCCCGGCTTTGTATCAGCAAGGTATACGGGCGGTTTTTGAGCAGGTCTACCAGCAAGCTGGCCGACGTTTCTGCTTCGTGAATACCCTTGGAAAAAGGTACGTAGTTCTGATAGCGGCTGCTGTACGTCAGCCAGTCGTTTCGCAGGTCATACACCAGGTAGTACTTCTGCCCGGGCCCTACTTCATTGTCGGCCCGCACCGAACGGGAGCTCAGTGCTCCGGCCAGAACCAGCGCAAAAAATAGCAACGGGCGAAGTACGTTCATGGTCAGAAAGAAAGGGCGGAGTTGCCCCAGCCCTTAAAAGTAGAAATCAAGTCGGTATGGCAAAGGTACTTATTTTTTACCCAAAGCGATCAGCATCGTTTCGCCAATGACGGCGGGGGAGTCGGCCACGTGGATACCGCACTCGCGCATGATGCGCATCTTGGCTTCGGCGGTGTCGTCGGCGCCGCCAATAATGGCACCCGCGTGGCCCATCCGGCGACCTTTAGGGGCGGTTTGGCCGGCGATAAAGCCTACCACGGGCTTGGCGTTGCCGCTTTCCTGAATGTAGCGGGCGGCGTCGGCTTCCATGCTTCCCCCAATTTCCCCGATCATCACAATGGCTTCGGTTTCGGGGTCATTCATCAACAGCTCCACGGCTTCTTTGGTGGTGGTGCCAATGATCGGGTCTCCGCCAATGCCGATGGCGGTCGTCTGGCCCAGTCCGGCGCGGGTGAGCTGATCCACCGCTTCGTAGGTGAGGGTACCTGACTTCGAAACAATCCCTACGGTACCTTTTTTAAATATAAAGCCAGGCATGATTCCTACCTTACACTCTTCGGCGGTAATAACTCCCGGACAGTTGGGGCCGATCAGACGGCAGTTTTTTCCTTTGAGGTATTCTTTCGCCAGCATCATGTCCTTGGTAGGAATGCCTTCGGTGATACAGACGATCACCCCGACTCCCGCATCGGCGGCTTCCATGATGGCATCACCGGCAAACGCAGGAGGTACAAATATGATGGCTACATCGGCTCCGGTGGTACGTACTGCCTGATCGACCGTGTTAAAAACGGGACGGTCCAGGTGGCGTATTCCTCCCTTGCCGGGCGTGACCCCACCTACCAGGTTGGTACCGTATTCAATCATTTGTTGGGCGTGGAACGAGCCCTCAGAACCAGTAAAACCTTGAACAATAATCTTAGAATTCTTATTTACTAAAACGCTCATGTTATGGAATCGGTTTTTTTGGTAAAAGTAGAACGAAAAGCCCTAAGTAGCAAAATGTGACGATAATTTGTAAATTGCCCTTCGGCTAATTTGAACCCCTAATTCTTACCTTCTGGTTATGATTGCTCATGTCTTCTCGGACCTGGTCCTTTGCGTGACGGCGCTGGCCGTTTTCCTGGTATACTTTCAAAAACAACCTATATATAACCGCTTGCTGTGGGGGATTTTCATGATGAGTATCTCCCTGACGGCCCTGGCGGGGGTATTTCTTTTTGCGGGCTGGGATGAGCTGGCGTACGTGCGCGAATCGCTGCAACGCCTGGAACTAACGCTGGGAGCGGTGTGCATGGTGGTGGCCTCCTGGGCGCTCATCAACCGCCGCGATACCGGCCGACTGGCCTTCTGGGGTACCATTGGCGTAGGAGCGGGTATCTTCCTGGGGCTGGCCTGGTATGGGCTGGGTGTCATGGTCCAGATCATCCAGCCGCTTTGCCTGGTAATCACGCTCTTGATTGCGTGCCTGGGACTGGCGCGGCGGCAAAAGAGCGCACTGTGGGTCGTTTTTTCCATGACGCTCCTGGCCCTGGCGGCCAAATCCAAGTCTATTCCGCTGCCCATTCACCCCATCGACGTGAACCACTACCTGATCGCCCTGTCGACGTTTTGTGCCGGCAAGGCCGCGCAGTTTGAGTACAGCATTCTTTTTAAGTAATTAAAGTACCTAACGGGGAGCTGGCAGGGATTTCAACAGATCCTGTAAGGTTTCGTAAAGTTGCGCATCCGCCGCCGGAGGTACCTGGTGCTGAGCGAAAGGCGCGCCATCAGGACCGAACATCAGGTACCCCAGGTCGTCATTGGCCAGGCCCAACACAAAGGGGTACTTGCCGGGCGGCGGGGTCTTGGCGGAGGCACCTAGGGGGTACCTGGCTGCCGGTACGGCGATAAAGCTGGCGTCGCCGAGGCTAAAGGCCGTCGCTTCGGAGCGTAGGTAGCCCCAGCTTGTGTAGCCAGCTTCTACTACTCCCAGGGCCACTCCGGCCCGAAACGACTTACTCTGGACCGGCACATCAAAACTTTTCGCCCTCAGGGCTATTCCTGCTTGCCGAGTGGACGGTAGCGTGTCCTGACGCACAGCCTGAAGTACCCGCTGGGCTAGCTGCAGGCCCAGCGCCCGCGCTTTTTCGAAGGAAGGCGTGGTGTAGCTCTGCGCGGTGATGGGGTTGATGATTTCCCGTTGATCGTTGGGCGGTAAGGTACTTTTCGTGGCGGCGCTGACAAACACCGTGATTCCTCCCAGGCCCGGCTCCACCAGACCAAGCCCGGGGGAGTAAATTCCCTTCTCGGTGTATTCGCGGAGGTAGTGCGCAAAATCGGAGGTAATGAAAAGGTTTTTTTTCCAAAGCGTTTGGGGCGTGTAGTCTCCCACCACCAGCGTGCCGAGTGTTTGGCCGTTGCGGGTGTCGGTGGCGTGCATGATAGCCAGTTGGCCGGTTGTGTCCGTCACAAAACGCAAGGTGGTTGGGCGGAGGTGAGTCGCCGCTTCGGCCATGGCGCGGGCCGCTTGCCTTTCCACAAACTGAAGGTACTCCCGATTGACGCCCGACTTAACCGGGCTCTCCCCCCAGAAGCCCAGCAGGTCCGGGGCTTGGTGGTTGTGGGTACTACAAAGAATAGAATGGGTAATCCCGGCGGACTCCGGTATCTGCAAACGAATGCTGAGGATGTTGCTGTGCAGCAAACCCAACAAATCCAGCGAAGCAATAGCCAGGCGGGTTTGGCCGTCGTCGATCACCAGCGCGCGTACCCACAGGTCGTCATGTACCCCGTTGGCAGCCCGGCGACTCTCAAAACCCGCCAACCAGTACGCGTCAAATTTCCCGTTTCGGTTGTAGTCCCGAAAGGAATCACCGTCCCTGGGGTCATAGCGGGCGTCGCCGTTGTTGTCGTACCAGTGCTCCCGGATTTGGGGCGTAATGCGCAGGGCCGCGAAGCCCATGCGGAGCGGCTTGGATGGCCGGAGTGGGTCAATTTGCAGACTAAGCTGGTAGCCGGGATGCCGATCCCGACCGTTGTAGTAGGCAATGAAGCCCATGATGATCACCACAAACATCGTCGCAATCAGGCTCATCCAGAGCCAGGCTTTCCAATTTTTACTCATTGGGGAAGGTTAGGTACTTTTAGGTACTTAGGGTAGTGCCCGAAAAGATAAGGGCTCAGGGGCAGAAAAACAAAATTTGCCCAGGTTCCTACCTGCCTACCGGATGCTTCGCACTACCTCCTGCACCAACGCCGCCGAGTTGCGGGCGGCCACCTTCACAAACCGCAGCATGTCCTCGCGGGCCGTTCCGTCGGCCTTGTCGCTCAGGCTGCGAATCACCAGGCAAGGTACTTGCTGCTGCCAGCAGATCTGCGCCACGGCGGCCCCTTCCATTTCGGTGGCGTCGGCCTGGTAGTCGGTGCGGAGCTGCCGTACTTTTTCTTCCGACGACACAAACACGTCGCCCGTCACGATTCGGCCCACCATGACCCGAGGTACCCGGCTGCTGGCCGAAATGGCTTCCAGGGGTACTTGGTCGACGGCCCGGCGGGTTTTGGCCAGCAGCGCCGAGTCGGCCGGGAAAAAAGCGGGGTTAAACTCGCCCGAAATCGGATTGCGGGTTTGACGGGTCGCTACGTTCTGAAAGCTCACGTAGCCGAAGTCGTGGTGGGCTACTTCCCCGCCAATGACGATGTCGCCCGGTTGGAGATCCGGGTTGAGGCCCCCGGCAATGCCCGTGAAAAGTACCTCGGCGGGCCGGAAGTACTGGAGCGCCAGGGTGGTAGTCATGGCGGCATTCACTTTGCCCACCCCCGTGAGGGCAATCACCACGTCGCGCCCGTGGAGCTTTCCGCGGGTAAATTTAATCCCGTGGATCTGGTACACGCGCGGCTTCTCCACGGTTTGCTCCAGCAGCTTCACTTCGTCGTTAAAAGCCCCGAGCAGCAGGGTAAGGGGCCGGGTTTTGTACACCTGGGCCGTTGCCGGGCCGCAGGTACCTACCAGGAGTAAGAATACGACAAGAGCGCAATTTTTGGCAAAATAAAGCATAAAGAAAGAATATTAATGGGTACCTGATACGAGAGAAAGAATAGCAAAAGCGTCGATGATCAGCAGCGTGAGGGAGACCTCCCGCCACCGGCCCGTCGCTACTTTCAGGGCCGTCCAGCTCAGAAAACCCCAGATGATGCCCTGGGTGATGGAGTAGCTGAACGGAATGAGGCTGATGGCCAAAAAGCACGGAATGGCCTCGTCGAGCGCCAGCCAGTTGATCTTCGTCACGGGGCGGATCATGTAGGTACCTACGATCACCAGCGCGGGCGCCGTAGCCACCGCCGGAACTACCGAGAGCAGCGGCGACAAAAACAAGAAAGGCAGAAAAAACAACGCCCCAAATACTGCCGTGAGGCCCGTGCGCCCGCCCTGCTCGATGCCCACCGCCGACTCGATGTAGGTAGTGCCGGGGCTGCTGCCCAGGAGCCCGGCCAGGGTAGTGGCCACGGCGTCGGTGAGGAGGGAGCGGTGGAGGTGGCGCGGCTGGCCGTCGGCATCTTTGAGGTTGGCGGCTTCGGCCACCCCCAAGAAGGTGGAGAGGCTGTCGAAGAGGTCGGTGAAAATAAAGGCGAAGATCACCGGCCAGAGCGACCACCGCAGCGAGCCGAGTAGGTCGAGCCGCAGCAGCAGGCTGAAATCGGGCGCGGCCAGCCAGCCGTTGGGGGGTACTTGGGCGAGCGGCGTGCCACTGCCCTGCCCCAGCAGGTAGGCCAGCAGGGTGGTGGTCAGAATTCCCAGCACGATGGCCGCCTTGACGCGCCGCACTACCAGGATGGCCGTGACCAGCAGCCCCAGCACAAAGGTGAGCGGAAGTACCTCCGTCAGCGCCGCCGGACCGATGAGCGTGGCCGGGTTGTCGACGATGAACCCGGCGTTGGTGAAGCCAATGAGCGCAATGAAGAAGCCGATCCCCGCCGCGATGGCGTGGCGCAGCGAAGCCGGAATGGCCTGCACCAGCAGCGAACGTACTTTGAATAGTGATAATAGTAAAAACACGATCCCCGCCCAGAATACCGTACCCAGGGCGGTTTCCCAGGCCAGGCCCAGCCCTTTTACGGCCGTGAAGGTAAAGAAGGCGTTGAGGCCCATGCCCGGTGCTACGATCAGCGGATTGCGGGCGTAGAGACCCATCATGAGGCTACTAAAAAACGACAAAAGAACCGTCGCCGTAAGTACCCCGGCAAAGGGCATCCCCGCCTGGCTGAGAATGGCCGGATTGACCACGATGATGTACATCGTAGCCAGAAACGATGACAACCCCGCGATGAACTCGATCCGGACGGAGGTGCCGTTTTCCGTTAGTTTGAAGTAGCGATCCAGCATAGCAGCAAAGTACCTGGTTGGGGGTAGTTTAAAAAGAAAATCGGGCCGCGCCTGGGTACCTTTCAAAGTACCTTTGGGCTAGGGTAGTTTGGGGTGTTTGCGGTGATGATCGGTGGCATCCTGGTAGGCTTTGGCTACGGCAAGTACCTGGTTTTCTTGGAACAGTTGCCCCATAAACGTAATGCTTGTGGGGGTACCTTGCGGGCTGAATCCGTTGGGAAGTACCACGCAGGGGTGGCCCGTTAGGTTGGTAGCGGCGAGGTTGCTGTTGCCGTAGGTAGGCGAAAGGTACACCTCGACGTCGGCTTGCTTAAGTACCTGATAAAAGTCCTGGATCAGCTGGGTCCGGAGGCGGTTGGCCTGGATGTACTCCACGGCCGGAATAAAACGTGAAGCGCGGAAGACGTTTGGCCAGGCGTTTTTGATTTGGCGGGTTAGCTCGTCGTCGCGGTTGGAGCGGGTGAGGTCGTCGAAGGCGGCGGCGGCTTCGGCCGACAGGATCAGCGTCATGTCGCCCACGGGGTAGTCGGGGAGTTCCAGCGGTACGAGCGTAGCGCCCAGCTTTCGAAGTACCTCCAGCGTAGCCTGGTCGTGGGCGCGGTTGGGGTAGTTGCTGTCAAAAGCTTTTTGTAAGTACCCCAGGCGCACTCCTTTCAGCGAAGCGAGCGGCGCGTAGTTGAAAGGTACCTCCAGCACGGTAGCATCCTTGCCGTCGGGGCCGTAGATGGCGTCGAAGACCAGCGCGCAGTCTTCCACTGCCCGGC
This sequence comes from Rhabdobacter roseus, assembly GCF_014202275.1. Classification (GTDB taxonomy): domain Bacteria; phylum Bacteroidota; class Bacteroidia; order Cytophagales; family Spirosomataceae; genus Rhabdobacter; species Rhabdobacter roseus. The sequence goes on from NZ_JACHGF010000019.1 coordinate 47,616, forward strand.
AGATGGGCCCGAGCTTATCCATGCTCCAGCTCAGGGCCATCGCGCCGTGCCGACTCACGCGCCCGTAGGTAGGCCGCAGCCCGGTGGTGCCACAGATGGTCGAGGGTGACACAATGGGACCTAGCGTTTCGCTGCCGATGGCAAAAGGCAACAGCCCCGCCGCCACCGCCGAAGCCGAGCCCGCCGACGAGCCGCTGGAGCCCTTGTCCGGCGCCCAGGGGTTGCGGGTCAGGCCACCAAACCACACGTCGCCCCAGGCCAGGGCACCCAGGCTGAGCTTGGCACAAAGTACCGCCCCGGCGGCTTCCAGGCGCTGGATCACCGTGGCGTCCAGGTCCAGGGTTTGGTCCTGGTAGGATTTGGCGCCCCAGGTTGTTTTGTAGCCTTTCTTGGCCAGCAGGTCCTTGGCTCCGTAGGGGATGCCGTGCAGCGGCCCCCGGTAGGTACCTGCGGCCAGTTCGGCGTCGGCGCGGCGGGCCTGGGCCAGCGCCAGGTCGTCGGTGAGGGTAATGACACAGTGCAGCTGGGCGTCGTATTTTTTCAAACGGTCCAGAAAAAACGTCGTGAGCTCCACCGAACTGATCTGCCGCGTTTTGATGAGCTGCCCCAGCTCCGCCACGGTGTAGTAGGCCAGCTCGTCGCGGTTTTTGGGAAGGGGTACTTTACCCAAGGTACTTGGTTGCAAGGGCTTTTTTTCGCGCTCAAACGTAAAGCCTTCGGGCAGCGGGTTGAATTGCAGCGCAGGCACCACGTCGTTCGGCAGAGGTACCTGGCGGAGGCGCGCGTAGCTGTCGCGGTTGTTGGTGAGGTTGGTCAGCATGGAGTCGCGCTCGGGTTCGGTGAACGTCAGGCCCAGCAGCTCCGCGGCGGCTTCTACCATGGCGTGGCCAATGGGTTGAGAAACCGGTGCCGACAAAAAAGACCCCAGCGCGAAGCTCCCGCCCAAGCCCAGTCCCAGCAACAGGTAGCGTAGCTTTTTATTCATCGTTTTGTATAAATTTCCAATGTTTATTTTATAAATACCCAAAATAACCAGGGGTGCTTTGGCGAAAGTACCAACAATTTCAAAACCTTCTCCACCCAGGGCAGTTTCTTTTTGGGGTAAAGTACCCTTTTGTATTGGATGTAGTACCACTAAACCTATACTATGAAAATCACTTATTTTGGCCATTCCTGCTTCGGGATCGAGACCGCCCACCACCGCCTTCTGTTCGACCCTTTCATTACACCTAACCCGCTGGCGGCGCGTATCGACGTCGATGAGATCCAGGCCGACTATATCTTTATTTCGCACGGCCACGAAGATCACGTCGCCGATGCCGTGCACCTGGCCAAGCGTACGGGCGCTACCGTGGTGGCGGCCTTCGAGATCATCGAGTGGCTCAAAAAACAGGGTGTGGACGCTGCCCAAACCCACCCTATGAACACGGGCGGTAAGTGGACCTTCGACTTCGGACAGGTACAGATGGTACCGGCGTTTCATTCCAGCAGCTTGCCGGATGGTACCTACGGCGGGAGCCCCATTGGCTACGTGATTCAGCTCAGCGGCAAAACGTTCTACTACGCGGGCGACACCGCCCTCTATACCGACATGAAGCTGATCGGGGAGCAGTACCAGATCGACTTCGCGTTCCTGCCCATCGGGAGTAATTTTACCATGGATATGTACGACGCCATGACCGCCGCCCGGCTGGTCAATACCCGCACGGTGATCGGGATGCACTACGATACTTTTCCCTACATCAAGATCGACCACGAGGCCGCCCGGAGCCTGGCCGAGAAGTCAAGCATCGACTTGCACCTCATGCCCATCGGGGGTACTTGAATGTCTAAAAAACCAAAGGGTACTTTGCCGCTGCGGCAAGTACCCTTTTCAAGTACCTCCCTGGTACGGTACCTTAATGTATACTATTCCCGTTGTTATCCAGGATGGAGAATTGCTTCATTTTCCAGGGCATAACCTTCAACTCGCCGTTGGGGTGGACAACTCCTTCGGCCTATTTATTTTTTTCAATCGGCGCTATCAACCCGCAAATTTCTGTATCATAAAAAACACCTTCAAAGTAAAGATTGTCTTTTAATAACCCTTCCCGCTCAAACCCCGTCTTTAGGAGGACTTGCCTTGATGCCCCATTATCGGGACTATAATTTGCAAATATCTTATGCAATCCCAGCGTATTAAATCCATAATCTAGCACAATTTTTAAGGCTTCAGAAACATAGCTTTTTCCCCAATGATCCGGGTGAAGGAGATAACCCACTTCTGCCTTAAAGTTAGCCAGATCTGTGCGATAATACCCCATCGAGCCTATCATTCGAGCCGGGTCTTCTTTAAGGCAGATGGCCCAGGAGATATTTTCAAATTTTGCGTAGGCCGTTGCGTATTCTGAAATTACCGCAAGCGTATCCTCCACTGTTTTATGCAAGGGTTTTAAAATGAACCGCATTACCTCCGGGTTTGACCTCAACTCAAAAAAGGCTGGGGCATCTGCCGACACCAGTTCCCGCAACAACAGCCGTTCTGATTTAAGAACAGGAAAGGTTTCGGGTAGATTTAATTTCCGCATAGCACTGTCTCTCGCTCAAAAGGGTTGTATAAATTGAATATGGATAATTTTTAGGATTTGTACTTACGCGGAACGGGATCTCAAAATGGTCTTTATCATATACAGGTTAGGCTCAACTCTTAGCTGTAGCGGTCGTTGCGCCAGGGGTAGGCGGTGTCGGAGTAGCCGCGCTCTTCCCAGAAGCCCAGCTTATTTTGCGGCAGAAACTCGATGCGCTTGATCCACTTCGCGCCTTTCCAGGCGTAAAGCTGCGGGGTGATCATCCGGACGGGCCCGCCGTGGTCGCGGGGGAGGGGTTGGCCGTCGGCGGTATGGACCAGCAGCACGTCGGGCTTGAGGGCCTCTTCCAGCGAAACGTTGGTGGTGTAGGTGTCGTAGCCGTAGCACATGATGTGCGTAGCGGTAGCGTTGGGCTGTACCAGCGCCGCCAGATCCAGCAGGCGCACGCCCACCCAGGGTACATCCATCCGCGACCAGGTCGTGACGCAGTGAAAGTCGCTGACATCGGTGGTTTGGGGCAGCGCCAGGAAGTCGGCCCAGGTAAGTACCACCGGGTTTTCTACCTCGCCGTCCAGCCGCAGCCGCCAGCGCTCCAGGGACACATCGGGTTTGTAGCCCAGGTCCAGCACCGGCCATTTTTGGGTTTCAAATTGTCCCTCGGGTAGTTTGGGCATGCCGTGGCGGTTGGCGGGGCCTGAGCCCAGCGGCTGGTCGTCGGCCAGGCTGGGGGTACTTTTTATCGTTTTCTCAAAGCGCTCCTTGAGCTTCATCCGCGCCTCGATGATTTTGTCCAGCTTACGATTCTCTTCCATAGGTTATTTTTTTAATGGTCTCCATTCCATTGCGACTCCCCATGCCATGGTCTTGATGCCTGCTTGACCCTGGCTAGTAAGGCCTTTCCTGCCTCGTAGGGATTATGTTGCTTGAGAGCCTTACTAACGTGCTTATTTTCCCCCTCTCTACTTTCCTTAGAACGTGTTTGGGAATTAAGAAGTACGGAGAGTCATCAGATCTTTGTATCGACGGCCGGGCGACCCCGCAAAATGCAAAGCCATGACCAGACAGTTCATTAAACTGACGGCACTGGCCGCCCTGAGACTCTCAGTGGGCTGCAATATCGGCCTTTTTACTGCTCAATCGCAAACGCAAAACGGACCTCTGCGAAGCCATGAATGCTACTCTATGGCTTTTGTGTAAGAAACAAAAAGACGCAGACGCAAAAAGCCACCGAAAGACCGAATACATTGATGGCCGTGTACCCTTTGCTTTTCCAAAAGGTACGCGGCTATTTTGAAATAGGTTCTGATCAGGGCTTTAAACGGCTAGTTTTAGTAATATAGCTTACAAGAGTTAAGGCAGCATCCGAGCCTTTGCTCAAAAAAATTACTCGCTACGCAGGCTTTTCACCGGGTTCATCAGGGCTGCCTTTAAGCTTTGGAAGCTCACCGTCAGCAACGTGATAGCCAAGGCCCCCGCGCTCGTCACCGCGAAAATCCACCACGACAGCTCCGTGCGGTAGGGGTACTGCCGCAACCAGCCGTCCATGAAGTACCACGACAGCGGGGTGGCGATCAGCAGGGCGATGAGAACCAGCAGCACAAAATCTTTGGAAAGCAGCCCCCACAAACTGACTATGCTCGCCCCCAGCACCTTGCGGACGCCGATTTCTTTGGTGCGTTGCTCGGCCACAAAAGAGGCTAAGCCAAACAAGCCCAGGCAGGAAACGAAAATGGCCAGGACGGCGAAGCATGAGGCCAGTTTGCCGATGCGCTCCTCGTCGCCAAATTTTCGGGCGTAGTCGTCGCTCACAAAATGATATTCGTAGGGTACGGTAGGACTGTACTTGGTAAACACTGCCTTGAGCTCTGCCAAAGCAGGACGAATCCCCTTGTCAGGATTGAGTTTTAGCACAATCACATTCTCCCATCCCCGGGATAGGCGGTACACGGACGCCCGGACGGGTTCGTAAGGGGACTGCACCACCATGTCCTCGATGACGCCGATCACTTGGTACGGTTCATCGTCGCTATAGATAATTTCACCCACGGCCTCCCCCTCAAACCCCATAAACTTGGCTGCGGCCTTATTGAGAATGATAGCTGACGTATCGGTTGAAAATGACCGGGAGAAGTCCCTTCCTTCACTAAACTGCCAGCCGACCGTTTTTCCGTAGTCATGCGAGACGGAGTTGGAGGGAAGGTCGACGGCCAAACCGGGGTCTTTGCCCCGCCAGTTGAAACCAGACCGGGGGTTCAAAGTACCGGCCCGACTTGATAAACCGCTTGTCTCCATGAACCAGGAGTTTGTTCGTCGAAGAGGATTGCAGCACATGCGTGAAATCGCTGCCATATTGCGCCCGGATTTCCGGCCCCAGCAGGTACGGATTGATTCCCTGCGTTACCTTTTTTCCGTTCTGCGTGATATGCTGCATTACCTGCACAATGCGGTCGTAGTTCTGAAAATTCTTATCAAACGACCGTTCATCGGACATCCAGAGCCCAATGGGCATCGCCACGGCCATCCCCAGGGCCAGCCCGCCGATGTTGATGAACGAGTAGCCCTTGTTGCGGGTCAGGTTTCGGAAGGCGATTTTCAGGTAGTTACGAAGCATGACACTGGGGTTCGGGCTGTGAAGAATTCTGGGTGAAGGAAGCCCAATGGCTTCTCTTCAGCGGACTTCCACAAAAGCCGTTCCAAGTGAAAAATATTATTGATTACCAGACTGTTACTAGATATGATCCAAGCAGAATTGTCCGTTATCGGACAGGGATGTTCATTTCCCGACAGGCTGCTGATCAACCAATACAGGTACTTGGCTCCTGCGGACGTTCTAAGTCAGGGGAAAAGGGATCTGGATTTTTGGCTAAGCATTTTCGCTTAGGTACCTAGCGCCGTAGCGCTGCTTCTTTTGCCTGCTGGCAAGTACCCATACCGCCAGCTGAAGCAAATGGCTCAGGCTCAGCAGGGGTACTTTGGGTACTTTATCAGGTAGCCCTAAGGAAACCAGGAAGGGGGGACTTTCTGATGCGCTTTCCCGAGCAGCGGTGCTAATCCGTTTAGGGTACCTCGCCGACGATTTTCTACCTGGCTCAGGTACTTCCCCAGGCTGTTTTTAAAGGACGTGGGCATCCAGGAAGGAGGGGGATAGCCCCGACACCCATTCCACACTCCTTCTCCAACGGATACATCCCCGTCCGAAGCAACGCCGACGGGGATGTATCTGGATAGGGAGGTCCTTTAATTTTTAGCCTGAATTCTCTTTTCAATTACACTTTCGGCGATGGGCAGGGCGGCGGTGTGTATCTTAACTTGCTGTTCCATTTGCTGAATGATTTCAGGGTACTTGGCGGCCAGATTATACTTTTCAGACGGGTCGTGCTGCAGGTTGAACAGCTGAACTTCGTCCAGTTTTTCAACCTTGGCCGGATATCCCAACGGGTTGTTTTTGTAGTAGTAAAGCTTGAAGTCGCCCTGCCGGGTCGCAAAAAGTTTGGAGCCGTGATAAAAGTACAGGTCCTTGCGTGGATTGGCCCCTGTGCCCAGCCACACGCCTGATAAGTCGAAGCCATCGTACACGCGGTCGTTGGGAAGGGTGGCACCGGCCAGTTTACAGATGGTAGGCAACAAGTCCAGCGTACTGCCCAGGCTCGACACCACCTCGGGTCTGACGCGGCCCGGTCCCCAAATAAGGGCCGGAACCCGCACACCACCTTCGTAGCTGGTTCCTTTGGCCCCGTAGAGCAGCCCAGCGGAGCCTCCATGTTCGTTAAAAATGGCCCAGGGGCCGTTGTCAGAGGTAAAAACCACATACGTATTTTTGTCCAGTCCTTCGCTGCGGAGGGTATTGAGTAGTTGGCCTACGCTCCAGTCAATTTCCTCGATCACGTCGCCGTAGAGTCCCCGTTCACTTTTTCCTTTGAAATCCGCCGAGGCAAACAGCGGAACGTGTGGCAGCGAGTGCGCCATGTACAAAAAAAACGGCTTCTTTTTGTTGGCTTTGATGTAAGCAATGGCCTCGGCCGTATAGCGTTTTACGATCGTGGTCTGATCGGCAGGGCGTTCTATTTCTTCCGTATTACGCAGGATAGGTACCTGAAAATACTCGGTTTTGGGATTAATAAAAGACTCCGCGTATTCCACACTATTGACCCGGTCCATGTCATTGCTGTACGGGATTCCGTAGTAGGAGTCGAATCCGTGGCTTGTCGGCAAATAGGCGGGCAGGTGTCCCAGGTGCCATTTTCCGATGGCCGCCGTGCTGTAGCCTCCGGTTTTCAGCAGCCGGGCTATGGTGTTTTCACTTTGGGGAAGTCCACCGTCCGAATCGGGGAAAAGCACGCGGCGGTTGTCTCCATACATGCCGGTCCGGACGGGGAGGCGGCCCGTCAGTAGGCCGGCGCGGGAAGGAGTGCAGACATTGGCAGCGACATAAAAATTAGTCCATTTCTGGCCTTCTGCAGCCATCCGATCGAGGTGTGGCGTTTTGATACTAGGATGCCCAAAGCAGCCCAGGTCGCCATAGCCCTGATCGTCCGTAAAGATGATGATAAAATTGGGTTTGGCATTTTTTTGGGCCTGAACGGCGTCCAAACCCGTTAGACCGATGAGGCTGGCCAGACAAACGAGGCGTGGGCATACCGCCCGTACAAAAGAGAAAAAGGTCGCAGGAGTTGACATACATGGATGGTTTAAGAGCGAAAGGAAAGCTTCAGTGGGATGGATCGGGTTTCTGCCAGGGTACTTTACCGCCTTGCTGTATGTGCTGCATCAGCAAGCCGTTTAGCTTTTTATAGACCTCGGGCTGTTGCGCCAGGACGTTTGTTTTTTCCAGGGGATCGTCAACCAGGTTATAGAGCTCCAGGGGTTCAAAGGGATTATTTTGCAGTAATTTCCAGGGGCCAAGCCGCAGGGCGTAGATACACTGCCCGGCGTAGTCGGTGCCCCCTTCGCGGCGGGTAAAATACAGCGGACGGGCTTCGGGGGAGGGTGACTGACCGCGCAACGTTGGCAGAAAACTTCGTCCGTTTAGCCAGGGATCGGGCGTCAGGCCAGCCACTTCCAGTAAGGTGGGGTAGATATCCATGGAAAGGTTCACCTGATCGGAGACCGTACCCGGCTTGATTGTGCCTGGCCAGACCATACTCGCCGGTACGCGTAGGCCTCCTTCGTACATACTCCCTTTGCCATCCCGGGTGGGGCCGTTGTTGGCCAGGCTGGGCAGGTGGCCGCCGTTGTCGCTCGTAAAGACAATGAGCGTATTGGCGTATTGGCCGCTTGCTTTGAGAGCCGCGATGACTTTCCCGATGCCGTCGTCCAAGTGTTCTAGGAGGGCAACCAGTTCGGCCCGTTTCGGCGAGATCCCCGGTTGGCGGGCTTTTACTTTTTGCAGCCATTCGGCGGGGGGCTGTACCGGCGTATGCGGAGCATTATAGGCCAGATACAAAAAAAACGGGCGCGCATCTTGGGCCTGCTGATGGATATAGTCTACTGACCACTGGGTGAAAAGATCGGTCGCATGTCCCTTCGGATCAATGGTTGTGGTGTTGTCGCGCATGTAGTTGATCTCGTGGCGGCGTTTCTGCCAGTAGTCGTCCATCATGTCTCCCAGCCAGCCTTTAAACGTATCAAAGCCCCGTTCGTTGGGCGTATTGGGTGATTCCAGCCCCAAATGCCACTTGCCGATCAGGGCGGTATGGTAGCCCGCTTTTTTAAGCTGTGCGGGCAGCAGGCTGGTTCGTGGTGCGAGGTAACCCCAGCTGTTTTCGGCATGCGTACGGATCACCCCCGGTACACCCACCTGATCCTGATACTGCCCCGATAGCAACGCCGCCCGTGTAGGCGAACAGACGGTGCTATTGGCATAAAAATGATCAAAACGCATGCCCTCCCGGGTCAGCTGATCCATATGGGGGGTGCGCAGGTCGCTGGTGCCATAGTAGCCCACATCGTGAAAGCCCTGATCGTCGGTGAGAATCAATAGGATATTGGGTTTTTGCGGCACGTTTGGGGGCTGCGGTAGGAAGGTCATGCCACTGAAGACGACCCCACCCAACGCCATGCCAAATACTTTTAGGAAATCGTTTTTCATGAATAGGAGTAATGGGTCCAATAACCGAAGGAAGTATGATTGGGAAGATACAGCTACGAGAGCGGTGAATTGAACTTCCCCGCTCTCGTGGCAGGCACCTCAGTACCCCGGGTTCTGTATCAGGTTAGCGTTGGCGTTCAGCTCGGTGATGGGTAGCGGAAACAGTACGTGGAAAGGCTGCGCGTTTCTCCCCCTGGCCTTCGCATTCGATAGGAGTTTTCCGTGGCGGATCAGGTCCTCCCGCCGCTTCATTTCCGTGTAAAACTCCCACTCTCTTTCCTGCAAAAGGCGGTCGCGGAGGCTGTCTTTGGTGAAGTTGCCCAGCTGGATAGGGGCTGCTCCAGCCCGGGCGCGTACCTGGTTGATCAGGTCGATCGCTGCCTGGGTAGGACCGTTCAGCTCGTTCAGGGCCTCGGCCCTGGATAGCAGAATATCCGCGTAACGTACCACGGGAATATCGTTGCCCTGCACGGCCCCGGCGGCGTTGGGGTCAAACTCGTACTTGCCGGAAAGGGATTGGTTGCTACCTAACAATTTGGTGAACCTGCCCGAGGTACTGGTGTACTCAGTAACGATCAGGTCCCGGCGTGTGTCTCCCGGCTCAAACGAATTCACAAAGCTGTCGAAGAAGTACGAACGCGCGGCAAATACCTGCTGGTTGGGTTGGGGCAGGGGATAGTCCGTCGGAAAGGTCAGGGCCACCAAGTTATGACCCGCCTGGGCTGAGGCCGGGATCACCCACAGCATTTCGGCGTTGCCTTCATTGGCCAGGGCAAATACATTTTTGTAGTTGGGAACCAGTACATACTTCTTCAGCTCCATGATCTGTCCAGTCACATCTGCGGTCTTTTGCCACTGCTTGGTATTCAGGTAGAACTTGGCCAAGATACCCAGAGCGGCCCCTTTGGTCGCTCTGCCGTACTGCGTCTGGTTCAGGGGCAACACCGCCGCTACGTCGAGCAATTCTTTCTCTAGGAAGGTTTTCATTTCCTCGTCGGTAGCCCGGGCCAACTTGAACTCCGACGGCGTCGAGGTAAGGTATAGCGGAACGGGCCCAAACCAGTCGTACAGCTGGTAGTACGCCAAGGCACGCACAAAACGCGCTTCGGCATTGAGCTGCTTGTCCAGGGCCGTGGCGTCGGCCGAGTTGGTGTTGTCAATGACGATGTTGGCGTCCCGAATGGCTCCGTAGAGGCCTCCCCAGGCATCATTAAAATACTGGTGGTTGCTGTCCCAGGTGAAGTTGGTCAGTGGCGTCAACAGCGCTTCAATACTTCCGCCCTGATTCCATACCTCCTGTGCGGTGTGGGCCGACAAAAACAGGTAGTTGTGACCCCGCATTTGTATGTTGCCGTAGGCGGAGGTGAGTACAGCCTGTTTACCGGTGTCGGTATTGAGGAAGTTGCCCGGAGTCAGTTCAGAATAGACGGTTTCATCCAGCAGATTTTCACAGGCCGCGCCCTGGATCAGGAGTACCAGCCATACTACTTTTATGCCATTTCGTTTCATAGTGTTTCTGAATTTTTTCGATGGAATCATTAAAAACCTACGTTGATACCCAGCATCCAGGTGCGGGCCAGCGGGTAGCCATTGTAGTCTATCCGCACGTTGCTACGACCAAAGGCGTTCGCTTCCGGATCAAAACCGACGTAGTTAGTGAAAGTGGCCAGGTTCTGTCCCACGACGTAGATCCGCGCCGACTGGATGAATTTTACCTTTTCAATCGGCAGGTTGTAGCCCACCGACAAGTTACGTAGACGAAGATAAGAGGCGTCCTGCAGGGCCAGCGTATTTACTTTTCCCCCGCCGTAGGCGGAGGGCTGCACGCCTGAGGGCCATTTGGCACCCGGATTTTGGGGCGTCCAGCGGTCGAGTGCCTGCTCGGTAATCCGGTTGCGGCGGGCGTTGTTGGGATACATACTTTCCAATACGTTGATGTTCAGCATATCCGCTCCCTGCTGTCCCTGAAAGAAGAAGTCCAGCTGAAAGCGTTTGTAGGTGAGGTTGTTACTGACACCGTAGGTCAAAGCAGGGAACGGGCTGCCAATAATCTGCTGATCGAGGGGTGTGATCCGGTTGTCGCCGTTTACATCTCTGAATATAGGATATCCGGGCTTGGAACCGGGCTGGGCTGAACCGGCAATATCATCCCCCGCCTGGAAAAGCCCAGTCACTTCGTAGCCGTAGTAGGAGAAAGCCGGATAGCCTACCGTTACGATGGTGGTAGGACCAATGGACTCAATAGAGCCGGTAATGATGTTGGTTACCTCGCCCAGGTCGGTAATTTTATTTTTGATGGCGGCGAAGTTCATCGTGGTACTCCAGGAAAACGATCCCTGCTTGACGTTGGTAGAGCTTACCATTACTTCCACGCCCTTGTTCTGCATTTTTCCTACGTTAGACAGGATGGAGTTAAAGCCCGTCGCCCGCGGCAGGGGCAGGTCAATCAGCATATCGCGGGTATTCTTGATGAAGTAGTCAACCGTCGCGCTGATGCGTCCCTGCAGGATACTGGCGTCCAGACCAATGTTAGTCTGTTCGGTAGATTCCCATTTCAGGTCTGGGTTGGCAATGCGCGAAGGACGGGTACCTACCAGCACCGCGTTACTGAATACGGCACTGGCTCCGGTGGTGTAGGTCGTCAGGGAAGCATAATTGTTGATTTCCTGATTACCCGTAAGTCCCCAGCTGGCCCGAAGTTTTAAATCATAAAAGAAGCTGGGTAAGAAGCCCTCTTCACTCAAACGCCATCCCACGGCCACCGAGGGGAAATAGCCAAACTTGTTATTGGCCCCGAACCGGGAGGAGCCGTCGGCCCGCAGGGATGCCGTCAGCAGGTACCTGTCGTTCAGGGTGTAGTTGACCCGGCTCAGGTACGACAGGATACTGTTATCCTCCTGTCCGCTAAATAGGTTGTCAAGGTTGGTGTCGCCCAGGCCCAGGTTATTGGTGGAGAGCGCATCGGAAGGAAAGCCCCGGATGATTCCGGAAAAAGTCTTGTTGTTGAAGTACTGGTAGGTAACCCCGCCCAACAGATTTAGCGTGCTCTTTTCGGTCAACTGCTTGCTGTAATTCATGGTATACTCCGTCAGTACGTTGGAACGCTCTATGGTAGCAATATTGGCAATCCCCTTGGCCGAAAGCCCGTTGAGGGTTTTCGTGGAATTGAAGAGGTCCCGCCGGGAAGTCTGGCGGTCTGAACCAAAATTCAGCTTGGCCTCGAGTCCGGGCAGTATCGTGTATTTGACGAAAATATTACCCATGGTCCGGTTGGTCACGTTGGAGCTCGATAGACCTTCTACCAGGCTCATCGGGTTGTTGATGGTCAGGTTCTTGGACTGCGAAAACCGGCCGTCTTCGGCATACACGGGTTCGGTAGGGTCATACAGCAGCGCGGCGTTGATAGGCCCGGAGTTTTCATTGTTGTTGACCCCGTCCAGGCTGTTCGCATCATTCACCAAACTGGTGTTAAGGTTGATGCCCATACTCACCTTATCTCCCAGTTTCCGTTCCAGATTCACGCGGGCTATGTACTTCTTGATGCCTGACCGCTTCACGACTCCTTCCTGATTGAAGTAATTGAGCGAAGAGAAGAAAGTTGTTTTATCATCCCCGCCCGATACCGATAGGTTGTGGCTGTTGAGGGGCGCCCGCTGGTACACCTGATCCTGCCAGTCGGTACCGGCTCCAATGCGGGTTATGTCGGCGGCCGTGAAATCCGGCGCGCGTCCCTCGTCCTTGGCCAGATCGTTCATAAACTGGATATACTGGCTGGCGTTGAGCACGTCCATTTTACCAGGAACCGTCTGGACGCCGGTATTGAAATCGTAGTTGACTCCAATTTTTCCTTGGTTTCCTTTCTTGGTAGTAATCAGGATCACTCCATTCGCCCCCCGGGAGCCGTAAATGGCGGTAGCTGAGGCGTCTTTCAGGATTTCGATGGAGGCAATATCGTTGGGATTGATGGAGTTCAGCGGGTTACGGGGGTTGTTGTTGGTACCGGTACCGGCCCCCCCGCTGGAGGCCGAAAGCAACGTGCCGTTGTCAATGGGCAGTCCGTCAATCACGTAAAGGGGTTCGCTGCCGGCCGTAAGGGAGTTAGCTCCCCGGATTCGGATCGACACCCCGCCGCCGGGCTCCGAGCTGGTCTGATTGATTTGCACGCCCGCCGAACGGCCCAGCATCATCTGATCGACCGACGCATTGGCTCCGGGATTAAAGTCCTTTTCACGCAGGGAGGATACCGAGCCCGTCAAATCACTTTTTTTCTGCGTGCCATAGCCCACCACGATCAGTTCTTCGAGGGCTTTTACATCTGCTTTCATCTGCACATTCATTACCGATTGGTTGCCAACGGCCACTTCCTGCGGCATGTAGCCCACGAAGGAAAAGATAAGCACAGCGCCCTGATCCGTCACGCTCAGTCTGTACTTGCCTTCGATATCCGAGGTGGTGCCCTGATTGGAGCCTTTTAACACCACGCTTACTCCGGGCAACCCCAAGCCCTGTTCATCCGTCACGATACCGGTTACTGATCTATCGGCAGCAATCCGGCTTTGCGAAAGTGAAGCAAGGCGCTGTGAACGATCCTCCAAGGGTGGAGATACCATCTCATCCGTCATCCGGTTATTGATACTTCCCGACGCATTGGCCCCGTTCCTCGGCCGTTGACTTTCGGTTTGTTTGGTGAGGATGATATAATTGTTTTTTACTTTTTCGTAACGCAACCCCAGCGGCTGCAACAAGGCCGCAAGGCTCTCTTCCAGGGACAGTTGGGGCTGAACGGCACTGGCCGGGACGTACAAACCTTGCAAAGAACTATTTTCAAAAAGAATGTTGACGCGATACCGGGTTTTAAGTCGTTCAATCATATCCGTCAAACGATATGAAGGAGTGGGTTCGCTGCTGGGAAGGGCCTTGGTATGCTGAGCCAGCGCCTGGGCAGTTACGGACAGGGGGAGTTGCATCACCGAAAGTAGGCCAACCAGGAGTAGTCGGGTCAACCGAAGCAGCCGACAGGAACGTAAATAGTCTATCATGGGAAACGGATTAAAGGTTTAAGTGGTCTAGCCCAGTACGGTCCGGCCAAGGTCGGTGTATGGCGTTTGGTACATCAGATACGAAAAAGACCCGCTGCCCTAATGAGAAAATAAAGATTTTTATTAGAAAATTTATAAATGCCCGGTTTTATAAAAAAAGACAGGGGTTGAGCCCTGTCTTCGTTCTTCGCCCCGTGGCTTTTTTTATTGATAGAGCTTATAAGTGGTTTTGGATTTCTCCACCCGCAGTTGCATCATCCGCGTGAGCGCCTCCAGTAAATCGTCTGCCTTATCAGCCTGGAAAGTACCCGTCACCGTCCGGTTCATAAGCTCCGTCTGTGGAATGATGATCGTAATCCCAAACGTATCATGAAGCTGATTCGCTACTTCCGCTAGTGGCGTGTCCTGAAAAAAGAACTGATGGTTCTGCCAGGTTACCTGCGCCGGCAGGCTAGTCTGTCGTTGTTTTTGCAGATGACCCTGGGCAGAAACGGTGACCACATCACCGGGGACCAAGAGCACGGGTTGCGCCACTTTCGGGATATTCATACGCACGCGGCCGGTTTGCAGCATCACACGGGTTTTATTTCGACGGCTGTTAACGACGAACACGGTCCCTAAAACCTCCACTTGCGTCCCGTTAGGCGTCTGCACCGAGAATAGTTTAGAATCCGGCGGATGGGTAACCTTGAACTGGGCCTCGCCCGTCAGCAAGACCCGCCGGGTACCCACACCAAACCCGTACCGGGCGTAGCGCAGAGAGGAGTGGGCGCCCAAAACAACCGCAGATCCATCGGGTAGGGTTACCGTCCGAATCTGTTGGTAGTCGTTTGTCAGCGTCTTATAATACCACCAGTCGGCCGACAGCCAAAGGCTCAGCAGGAGTAAAACGGAGGCGGCGACGGCGGACCAGCCCCCGGACAGCCTCCCAAGCCGATGCCATGGGTAGGGGGGCGGTTCCTGCACAGGCTGAGCTGGCTCGGACACGATCGGCTGCCGGGAGGTCAGCGGAGGCGTTGCGAGCCGATACTGCTCATAGCGGTCGTGCGCCGAATCCAAATCGGGATGGAACTGAGGATGTTGCCGTTCCCACTCGTCCAGATAGAAAAAATACGCCTTCGTGCCTTGAACAGTATGCAGACAATTCTCAATTAACTGACGTTCCAAGGGGGTAGCGTGGTGGGCGAAATAGGCAAAGAAAGCGGCTTTGGTGGGCAGTGGTTGCTCGTTCATGGTAGTAAAACTTTACGAAACTGGATTAATGCTTTGGTGATATGGGCTTCGACCGTTTTGAGCGAGATATTGAGTTCGTCCGCTATCTCCTGATGCTTACGGCCTTCAAACCGGCTCAGCAGAAAAACCCGGCGAACCGCCGGACTTAAGGCATTGATCACGGCCTCCACCTGTCTTCGCAACTCGTCAAACTGGATGTCTTCCGTCGGGCTATGCTCACCGGAGGTGGATGTTAAAATGGATAGATCCGGCAGCTGATCTACCGAAACAGTGCGCCTGGCTTCCCGTTGCAAATACAGCAGGCAATTTTGCCGCACGGCCCGGTAGAGGTACGCTCGGTAGGAAAAGGTAATCCGTTCATAAATCCTTTTATGCCAGATACTTTGAAAAATGTCAGCCACGATATCCTGCGCCATGGCCTGATCATACACAAACCGAACGGCATGGTTGCACAGGGGCTTGTAATACCGGCGAAACAGCAAATCACAACCCTTGCTGGGATCTGCTTCGAAGGCTCGGCGGATCAGTAGCTCGTCATCAGGGGGCGTTGGCATCGACTCCGCAGGATAAAAGCCGCTGGGTGTTCGCGGGATTGATGCATCACCGGGTGAATCGGGAAGAAGGGCTGACATCATGGTTGAGGTAATCATTTGTTTTTGATTAAGATACAGAAATGAACAGTACCCCTAACGGGTTTTCCATGAATGTTTTTCCCTTTCATGATTCTCGATATTTTCTAACCCTTCTTTTACGCAACCAGCTCCCTCCCAGTAATCATTTCGAGCATCGTTCGTACAGTATCCAGGCCCCTCCACCGCGAACGAGGCCATGGTTTTTCCATACAACGCTTTGAGTCGAATCAGTACCCTCCTCCAATGTCTATCCCTATGGCAAGTTTGGTCATGGATGAGTTGATTGGACTTTATTTTTGCTTGTTGAATTGAAGTTGAAAGGATTTGATCTGGTTTCTTCCGATTTTTTCTTTCAGGACACCTTGTTCTACTTTGGCGGGACCGATAGCGGTCTCCACATGGGTGATGGCCTTAGCTGATGAGATGGGAATGGAACAAGAAACAGCAGCGGCCTGTGGCAAATCTTCCAGATTCCAGAATCTTGCCACAACTCCCTCTTCGATTCCATCTTCCGAAGGTTTGAGAGCCCAAAGCAACACATTCGGATTATGTGTTTGAAGATAAGAATAAGTTTTTGAAGGGAACTTGCCTGAATTGGGATTGATGACACCTGAAGCTAAAGGATTTTGGTGCTCCAAGGCAAAGCGCATGGAAGTAGCAGCATCATAAACCAAATGGGTGCCGATGGCAAACCGTTGGGTAAAGAGCGAATCACCTCCCTGATTTAAAATACCCAATCCTTTGCCATCAATCTGACCTCCTGCCAACACAGTTATTTGTGGGGTTTTTGTATCAAGATGTTCCAGCTCACTTTTTCCCAGTTTCATGAATGAGCAGTCTGCATTTGAAATTGTAAAACCAAATTCTTTGGCTTGGACAGCAGCAAAATGATTGAAGGTTAACCAATCAAACCTGCCGTTTTTGACAGCATAATGACCACCTTCGGTATGGGGTTTGGCTTTGATGATCGCCCCGACTTCTTCATGCCAAACATCCGCATCTTCCAGGTTGTGGGAGAATGTCCACGTTTGGGTATCTGCAAAATTTTCGTTGATTTCATTATGGATCTCAATCCGGGAGATTTCCTTGAATAGTGTGATTTTAGTGGTATGGGCTAATGGTGATTTTCCTTTTGCTACAAGCGTAACGGATACAGGCCCTGCATTTTCCACTTTCAATTCCCCATTGGCTTCAATTTCTGATCCGAGATCATTCCAATATTTACCATCCATTTGAGAAACAAGCGCTCTGTTTCCGTTTTTCTTGTCAATCAAATCGGTAACCACTCCCTGAGAAGTCATGGTCAATTTAAAAAAATCATTTTCAATAATCCCGTCACGAGCTGTAGCAGCATCAGAAAAGGATTGGGGAGTTCCTTCTCTTACCTCAAAAACTTTGTAGCCTACGGATGGAATATCAGTAGCCAGTAGGCGAATCGACTTTTTGCCATTGAGATTTATTAATTGGAAGGGGACTTCAAGATTGGATGTCAGGTCAATTACTTTGATATTCAACGGACCGTTATAAAGAAAATCACAATAATCCGTTCTATTCCATCCTAAGGCATTGAATGCATAGAACCTGATGTGCTTACTCTTGCTTTGGATGTGATTTCCGAGTTCCTTTAGTGATAAGGAATGCAACTCCTTAACATAATCAGTCAACTGGGCTTCAATTTTTCTTTGCCACGCTGCTCTTTCATCCCTCGAAACCGGCCCGTCAGCCGTCCAGTCATGTTCATAATAAAGTCCCAAAGCCATCCATGCCTTTCGCTTTTTTTCTTCCAAATGGTCCAGAAATGTTGGGTTATACTGAAGCATGACCGTGGCCATTGCTTCTGCTGCCCTCAGCTTTTCTATAGATCGCTTGACCTGCGAAGAAACTTCAGCCAGGGAAGCACTGTATAAATCCCATTCATTCCCATATGCCAGGGATTCTTTTGGCAGTTGGCGTCCATAAGCTGCTTTGAAGGCCTTAAAAAAATCCGATTGGTTGGAAACAATAACTTGTTGCTCTGGATTTGTTTTTTCTTGTGCCGTTTTTACAAAATTGTTTGTGGTAGTTTCCAGGTCATCCCAACCGTAGCCAAAAGCCCCTGCAATTCGATAAGGATGATTCGGTGCTTCGCATAACTCGCTCAGCTGATCCACTGCCAAAGCAGGACCCCTTGCTTCTGCATAGCCTCCCAGCTGTTTGTTTCCATCTTTACCAGGGACAATCGAATACCATTTCATCAACACCTGAGAACTGTCCAAGCCACTGTACCAATAAATTTCTTTGTCCCGTTTACTCAGCCCGGGAACTTTGGTCACGCAGTCACATACTCCTTTCCAACTGAATTTTACTCCTGAACCTGCCCAAAGCGATCCCAGGCCCAAGGGCAGTGTCTGATTTTCCATTGCCACCGCTTGGTCGAGTTCCAATCCATATTTTCTTTCCAATTCACCCGCATAATACATCCCCCGCAAAACCGCTTCAACATTGGTTCCTCCATAGCAGGAGACGAGGGCATTGTAGGGCACGCTGATGTGACCTGATTTGATCTTACTTATGAGTTTTTGAAATTCTTCAGGGCTTTTGTTTGCCCCATATTCCCAAAGCCAAAAAGTCCCATCTGCATTAAATCTTCCCTGGTAGGGTGAAGGAAGGGAAGAAGTACTGTCACTTTGGGCAATGTAATAGTCCAACATCCTGATAAAGGCGTCCCTGTATTGCGCTTCATTTCCGGTCCACATGTAATCAGTGTGATCGTCATTGGAAATGTAGAGCTGCTTTGGAGGGGCTTGACCAAAGGCCAAAATGAGCCCTGCAAAAAAGATGAAAATGAAGATGGAAGTGGCTTTTTTCATTCGACTACCTTTAGTTTTGATTTGTCATACTCTCACTTTTTCATGTAGAGAAAAACATTTGAAATTCGTTCATTCTTTATTTCCCCTAGGTAAATCGCAGGTCTTACGTTCTCTTTTAGATAGTGTGTCGCTATTTCATGGTCTAACCCCCTATTTCTTGGAGTCGGATTCTACAAATTGGTACAAGTTAATATTCTTTGAATAATCTACTATCACAGTGCTTTCTTGGTAA
>NZ_JACHGF010000020.1 GCF_014202275.1 Rhabdobacter roseus
CTTCCCATCCCGAACAGAGAAGTTAAGCCCCGCACCGCCGATGATACTGGGTCAACCCCCGGAAAAGTAGGTAGCCGCCACGAGACCATCAAACCAGACGAGCAGCCCCTCAAAAGGCTGCTCGCTCTGCTTAAGAACAAACCGAAAAATCCTCCCAAAGGCCGCCCAAACTCCTACTCCCCTAATAATCGCTATACCTCATAAAGTACTCCCGCTTGAAGCTTTCCCTCAAACGAAGGTTACCTTCCTTGTATTCTTGAATTTACGGCCTACAAAACAATAGATTTAGTCAAATAGCAACTTATAGGTTCTAATGCGTTATTATGGTTTGGAAGGTACAAGGTACGTTGCTAATCCCTAGTTCTGTAATTTAAAAACAAGCAGAACCTACCCTTCTGCGTAAATACCATCAAAATGAAATTTAAAATTTGTTAGAAGAATTTTGAGTAAAGATTCATGCCATTCGTACCTGAAAACCCTTCACTAATAGACTACTTTTCATTCGCTTTTGCGAATCTCCACCGCGATAGAAAAAAAGGCGGTGCTCCACACAAACCAATCTTACTCTTAGCCATTCTTCATGAGTATAAACAAGGTAGGATCCAAGACAATAGAATTTTTATAACTCCCGAATTAACCCACTCTTTTTCAGTTTACTGGAATAAGCTAGTTACTTCTGAGCACGATCAGAAATTTGCTCTGCCGTTTTTCCATTTAACTGGTGAAAAAGGTAGTTGGTGGAGATTAATTCCAAATGTAGGTTGTGAGCTGTGGATTGAGAATGCTGGCTCCATGCGTAGCTTTGGTAATTTGAGCACCGCAGTCTGCTATGCTGAAATTGATCAAAATCTTGCGTTTTTGCTGCTTAACAACGATAGCAGGGATATTCTCAAAGGGGTACTTTTAAAAACATATTTTCCAAAAAATCACCTAGAAAATCCCAGTGGCTTATACGATAGCTACATTCATGATCTGAAAAATGAGATGAAAGAGATGCCGGGAAGCTACAAAGCAAAACTGCTAAACCTTAAAGCACATCTCAATCCTGAAACCTATCAAGTTGAGATTTATAACCGAGGAGCCATTTTTAGAAGAGAAATAGTTAAGCTCTATGATGAAACTTGTTGTATCTCAGGAATACGAGTTTCGGCTCCTTTTGCTATTACGATGGTAGACGCCTGCCACATTATACCTTTCTCTCATAGTTTTGACAATAGCCTGATCAATGGAATTGCACTTTGCCCTAATCTCCATAGGGCTTTTGATAGAGGACTAATTGCGGTTGATGATAATTATGAAGTTATTCTCTCCGAGAGCTTCAAAGAGAACACCGCGAGTGAATATAGTTTTAGCAAAATAGAAGGTAAAACAATACTGTTGCCCTTGGATAAAGATTTCTTTCCGTCGATAGAGGCATTAGCTTGGCACCGGAGCAATACATTTAGAAAATGAGTGACCTATTCGCACAAGCATCTCCTTAACAGCTTCATTTATAGCTATCCAAAGCAAGAAAACCATCTGTCACTCACTCACCAACTTATCAATCAGTCGGTTAAATTCTTCCACGAAGTCGTCGTAGTAGTGGCCGGTGCCGGGGCCGGAAAACCCGGTATGGATTCGACGTACCTTGCCCCGCTTGTCCAGAATGATGGTAGTAGGAAACGACATGACGTGGTTGAGCATGGGCAGCGAAGCGGCGGCGGCCTGCTTGTCGCTGAGCCCGGCCAGCAGTACCGGGTACTCAATCCCGAAGCGCTCGGTCATGCGGCGGAGCTTGGGAGCGGAGTCTTCCAGCTTGTCGGAGCGTTCAAAGGCCAGGCCAACGATCTCCACGCCCCGGTCCCGGTTTTGAAGGTACCAGGGAGCCAGAAAATTGGTTTCGTCCATGCAGTTGGGACACCACGAGCCCATGATTTGCAGCACCACGACTTTATTCTGAAAGCGTGCATCGCGTAGCGAAACGGGCTGCCCCTCGGCATTAGGGAAAGAAAAAGACATGGTTTCGTAGCCCGGCTTCAGGTAGGTAAGGGCGTTAGCGTCGGGTAGCTCTGCGGCAGGATCAGGGCGGGCGGTCCAGCTTTCGTAGCCGGAGATACCCGCCCAAAAGCCGCCCTTCAGAGTACCGTCTGGCTGGAGTGCCGCTTTAAAAAGAAAAATGTGCGAGCCATCGAAGCAAGAAAGCAGCACGCTGTCGCCTTTTACGTTACCCGCCAGGTACCTATAGTCGCCGGTAGGGGTTAGGAAAGTACCCTTCAGGGAGGGTCCCTGCTGCTCAAAAATCCCAACCGCCAGCGTCGAATCCTGCGTTGCTTCGTCCCGGAATACCGTGGCCCACTTGCCGGCTACCGGCTGCGCCGTCGCAGTGGTATCTTCTACAAACAGGTAGTTTTGGCCGTGCCGCGCCTCAAACGGCAAGGTACCTATCAGCTTTCCGAGTCGGGTCCTTTTCCAAACACCCAACAACTGATCGCCCTCTATTTTGGCCACCAGGTCCGACTCAAACAGCTGCATCGGAATATGCAGCGAATCATTTTCCAGGTAGGCGGTGTCCATTTGGATGCGTTCGGAGCCATTGAGCGCGTGTACGCGGTAGGTTTTTCCGTCCGGATTAGGCTGGATGTCCAGCAGGAAAGGCAGCATGTGGCCATCCCGAGCCAGCGTAGCCCGCCATTCGCCCGCCCGGACGGTGGGCGAATGGGCCGAATCACAGCCCAGGAAAACCAGCCCTAAAAAGGCCACGAACGAAAGCGAAAGGTACTTCATACTCCGTTTAGTAGGATAGAAAAGGGAATTTTAGGTAAAAGTAATTCAATAAAAAATAACTCTGGCTACCCTGGAAAATTGTTAAGTTTGTAACGGCCTCCCGGCAAAAATAAGTTCCTACTTACGTTTCTTTAAAAAGAATGGATACCTCGTACAGCTACCACGCGCCCGTTATGCTACCCGAATGCCTGGCTGGATTGGCCATTCGGCCCGAAGGTACCTACGTGGACGTCACGTTTGGGGGCGGTGGGCACTCGTGGGCTATACTGGAGCAGCTAACCACCGGGCGCTTGCTGGCGTTTGATCAGGATGCCGATGCCGCCGCCAACGCCGAAGCCCGGCGTGGCGATGCGCGCTTTACGTTCATACCCGCTAATTTTCGACACCTGCGCCGGTACTTGAAACTACATAAAGTAGACAAGGTAGATGGCATTCTGGCCGACCTGGGGGTATCGTCCCACCAGTTTGACACGGCCGAGCGGGGCTTTTCGACGCGTTTTGAAGCCGATCTCGACATGCGCATGAACCGACAGTCGGACATTACCGCCCGGCAGATCCTGAACGACTACCCCGCGGCAGAGCTCCAGCGCCTGCTGGGACGCTACGGCGAAGTGACCAACGCCCGTACGCTGGCCGAAGCCATTTACGCCGCCCGCCACAACGCCCCCATCGCTACGGTGAATGACCTGAAGGAAATTTTGCTGCGCTACGCCCCCCGCCACCGCGAAAACAAATACTTTGCGCAGGTATTTCAGGCACTCCGGATCGAGGTCAACGACGAGCTAAAGGTACTGGAAGAATTTCTGATGCAGGTACCGGAGGTACTTGGTCCGGGAGGACGCCTGGTGGTGATGTCGTACCATTCGCTGGAAGACCGGCTGGTAAAAAACTTTATCAACAAGGGGAAATTTGAGGGAGAAGTAGAGAAAGATTTTTACGGAAATGAGTTGAAACCGCTGCGGACCGTAAACCGCAAGCCCCTCGAGGCCTCTCCGGAGGAGGTAGGTCGGAATCCGCGCGCGCGCAGTGCCAAGCTACGAATTGCCGAAAAACCGCAGTAAAAAAAAGCCACCGAGACTTCAAAAAAAGAATCGACGAACCCATCACTTCATCAATAGGAAAAGCAATGGCCCAAAACAGACGTAAATCCAAACCAGCCCCTCCGCGCCCCCGGCGTCAGTACCGGCTGTTCGATTGGCTGAATCGCTACCTGCCGCTGGACCGCGTCTTTGGCGAAAACGAGCCGGGCAAGCATGAGCTGGTACCTGTCAAGTACTTCTACTACTTTGGCTGGTTGATTCTGCTCCTGGTCATCTACGAGCGCATTGGGTACCAGTCGGAGCAGTACGTACGCAAAAGTCTCGAGCTAAAAAAAGAAGTAGAAGACATGCGGGCCGAATATACTTCCATCAAGGCCGAGTACATGAAGCGAGGGAAGCAGTCGGAGGTGATAGGGAAAGTAAAAGGTACGGGCCTGGAAGAGAACCTGGTGCCACCTAAAAAGATCGTGGCCAAAGTACCCGCCCGCTAATCCTGATGACGACGAAAGCCTATGAGACGCGAAGCCGATAAAAGAGAAAGCAATAAGGAAGCGCTGATTGCCCGGGCCCGGCTGGTGGCAGCTGGGCTGGTGCTGATGGCCGTACTGGTGTTTATCAAGCTCCTCCGGGTGCAATTTTACGATACCTACAAAGGAAAAACCTGGGCCGAATATTCCATGCAGAACGACCTCAAGCTGGATACTATTCGGGCCATGCGGGGCAATATCTATTCGAGCGACGGCAGCTTGCTGGCTACCTCACTACCCTATTTTTACGTGGGCCTGGATACCAAAATGGCCGACACGACCTACTTCAACGCCAACCTGGATCGGCTGGTGGCCCTGCTGGCGACTCATTTTGGAGAATACTCCGCCGCCCGGTACCGGGAACGTATCCTGGAGTACCGCCATAGCGAAAACCGCCGCTACCTGCGTCTCAAAAAGCAGGCTGTCAGCTACCTGGACCGCGAGCAAATCCTTAAATGGCCTTTTTTTGATAAGCGCAAAGGGGGTAAGTTTGAAATGATTTACCGCCGCGACAAACCCTTTACGCCCATGGCCGACCGCACCATTGGGAGCGTAAGTGCCAAAACCGGCCAGGGAGCCGTGGGCATAGAAGCGAGTTTTGACCAAAAACTGGTGGGGAAAAATGGCGTAGGGCTGGTGGAGGTAATAGAAAATGGCATGAAGATACCCGTTGGGGATGACCTCAACATTCGCCCCGAGCCGGGCTACGATGTGTATACTACCCTGGACATGAATTTTCAGGATGTAGCCGAGGTATCCCTTCGGCGGGCCCTGCGGCAGTTTCAGGCCGATCACGGTAGCGTGGTGGTGATGGAAGTAGCTACGGGCGAGATCCGGGCCATCTCCAACCTGAGCCGCGGCTCCGACGGCGACTACCACGACGCGCTCAACTACGCCCTGGCCGAGGGCAACGACCCCGGCTCTACCTTCAAACTAGCCACTCTGATGGCGGTGCTGGAAGAAACCGGCCTGGACCCCGACCAGGAGTGGTGCGCGACGGGCGATGGTAACCACAAGTACCGTAACGTCGTGATCAAGGATGCACACCGGGGGGGCTTTGGCACCATCACCGCCCGGCAGGTATTGGAAAAATCGTCGAATATAGGTACCCACCTGCTCACGCAGAAGTACTTTGCTAAGCAGCCCGACAAGTACCTCCAGTACCTGGAAAAGTTCCGGCTCAAAAGCCGCACCGGCATTCACATGCAAGGCGAGGCCGCCCCCTACATCAAGGATCGTGCCGACAAAACCTGGAGTGGTACCACGCTCTCGTACCTCTCGTACGGGTACGAAATGCGCCTGTCTCCCATTCAGGTACTGGCCTTTTACAACGCCGTGGCCAACGGGGGCTACTGGGTAAGGCCCATGATCGTTAAGCAGATCAAGAATTCGGAGGAGGTCGTTGATACCTATGAACCCTACGTGGACCCGACGCCCATCTGCTCGGAGCGTACGGCCCGGCTGGCCCAAAGTATGCTGGAAGGCGTGGTGCAACGCGGAACCGCCACGAACCTCAAAAACGACTACTACCGCATTGCCGGCAAAACGGGCACCGCCCAGCGCAACATCAACGGCGGCTACGCCAAAGATGGTAAATTCAATACGTCCTTTGTGGGGTACTTCCCGGCCGAGAGGCCCAAGTACAGCTGCATCGTGGTGGTGAGCAACGCCCGGGGCGCGAGCATGGAGCAGCTCTACGCGGGAAGTGTGGCGGCACCGGTGTTTCGGGAAGTTGCCAATCGCATCTACGCCTACGATATTCGCCTGCACAAACCTACCCAAGAAAAACCCTCGGAGGTCGTTCGCACGGTAAAGTGGGCCGGACCCGCCAGTGAGCTAAAAGCCATCAGCACCGCGCTGAACCTCGCGCCCGTGCCCGAAGGCAGCGAATGGATGCAAGGTACCCTGGCTCCAAAGGGAAAAGTAGCCTGGTACGCCCGCTCGGTGGATAAAGCCGACGTACCTGACCTGCGCGGCATGGCCCTGCGTGACGCCCTGTACCTGATGGAAAACAAAGGGTTCCGCGTAACCTTCAAAGGAGCCGGGAAAGTAGTGGCTCAGTCGCTGGAGCCGGGCACGAAGGTACTTGAGAAAAAAAGTATAATGCTCACCCTGGAATGACCGAAGTGGTTTATGAATACAGCAAATAGTAAACAGCTGGAGGTACTGCTGCGGGCGGTACCCGAAGCGGCGGTAATAGGTACCTTAGCCCGCGAAATCGGGCAGCTCACGTTGGACTCGCGCCAGGCGGGCCCCGGCAGCTTGTTTGTGGCACTCCGGGGTACCCAAACCGACGGGCATCGCTACATCCAGACGGCCGTCGAGCTGGGTGCCCGCACCATTCTCTGCGAGGAACTTCCCGCGCTAACGCGCCCGGACGTCACCTACGTGCAGGTACTTGATTCGGCCCGTGCGCTGGGGTTGCTGGCCTCGGCTTTTTACGATCACCCTTCGCACCACCTCAAGCTGGTGGGTGTGACGGGTACTAACGGCAAAACCTCCACCGCCACGCTGCTTTTTCAGCTGTTCCGCGGGCTAGGGTACCGTTGTGGGTTGCTGTCTACGGTCCAGAACCAGATTGAGGACGAGGTAATCCCCACTACCCATACTACCCCGGACGCCGTCACACTCAACCAGCTTTTGGCCGAGATGCGGCAGCGGGGCTGTACGCACGTGTTTATGGAGGTGAGCTCCCACGCGGTGGTGCAGCAGCGGATTACGGGCCTTACGTTTGCGGGCGGTATTTTTACCAACATCAGCCACGATCACCTGGATTTCCACAAAACCTTTGACCACTACATAGCGGCCAAAAAAGGTTTTTTTGATCAACTACCTCCCCAGGCGTTTGCGTTGGCGAATATCGACGACCGCCGTGGCAGCGTGATGGTGCAGAATACGCGCGCGCGGGTAGAAACGTATTCGCTGCAAACGATGGCCACTTTTCGGGGCAAAATGCTCTCGGAAACCTTCCAGGGCATGCACATGCAAATCAATAACCAGGAGGTATGGTTTCGGCTGATTGGCCGCTTCAACGCCTATAACCTGCTGGGTGTATACGGGGCCGCCATCCTGCTGGGGGAGGCCCCCGAGGAGGTACTTACGGAGCTCTCGGGCCTGGGCAGCCCGCCGGGCCGCTTTGAGCTGGTACCGGCCACGGGCCTGGTGGGGATCGTGGACTACGCCCACACGCCCGACGCCCTGCTGAATGTACTCGAAACCATTGTGCACCTGCGCGAAGGAAACGAGCAAATTATCACCGTAGTGGGTTGTGGTGGCAACCGCGACGCCGAAAAGCGGCCCCGCATGGCGGCCATTGCCTGTCGGCACAGCGACCGCGTGGTACTTACCTCCGACAACCCCCGCCACGAAGATCCGCAGCTCATCCTGGACCAGATGCTCCAGGGGGTACCTCCCCTGGATTTCAAGAAAGTAACGGTACTTCCCGACCGGCGCGAAGCCATTGCCCGGGCGCTGGAGCTGGCCGAGCCGCACGATATTATCCTCATCGCGGGCAAGGGACACGAAACCTACCAGGAAATCAAAGGTGTAAAATACGACTTCGACGACCGGGAGGTACTTCGGGAGGCGTTCGAGCACCGCGAACGTTTTCTCAAAAAGGATCAGTCTCATTAAGTACGTTTGAAAAATAGGCCCGTATGTGCGTAAAATGCTTTGAAAAAAAGCATTTTTGCGTTTCTATTTAGTCAACCCCAACGACCCAACTCATGCTTTACTATTTGTTCGACTACCTCGACAAGCAGTTTAATTTTCCCGGTGCCGGGGTATTTCAGTACATATCGTTCCGGGCGTTGGGTACCACCACGCTTTCGCTGCTCATTGCGGCGGTGTTTGGGCAGCGGATTATTGAATTGCTGCACCGGAAGCAGGTAGGGGAAACCATCCGGGACTTAGGCCTGGCCGGACAAATGGAAAAGAAAGGTACCCCTACCATGGGTGGCTTCATCATCCTGGCTTCGCTGCTGATTCCGGTGTTGCTCTTTGCCAAGCTCACCAACGTATACATTGTGTTGCTGCTGATCACCGCCGTCTGGACGGGCCTGATTGGCTTTATTGATGATTACATCAAAAAATTTAAGAACAATAAAGATGGCTTACACGGCAAATTCAAGGTTGTGGGGCAAGTGGGGCTCGGGCTCATTGTGGGACTGACGCTTTCGTTCAACGACAACGTCCGGATCCGGATTTACGACAAACCCGTGCTGAGCTCCACGCTGGGCGAAGTACAGCGCTACCGCGACGTGGTGCACCCCACCACCACCACCTTGCCTTTCTTTAAAGACAATGAATTTGATTACAGCAACTTGCTGTTCGGCCTGTTGCCTGACGAATACACCTGGATTATCTACACGCTGATCGCGATCTTCATCATTACGGCTGTCTCCAACGGAGCCAACATCACCGACGGCATCGACGGCCTGGCGGCGGGTACTTCGGGCATCATTGCCCTTACGCTGGGAGTGCTGGCGTACCTGTCGGGCAACGCCAAGTTCTCGCAGTACCTCAACATCATGTATATCCCTAACTCCGGCGAGCTGGTAATCTTCTGTGCGGCTTTTGTGGGGGCCTGCGTAGGCTTTTTGTGGTACAATGCCTACCCGGCCCAAGTCTTCATGGGCGACACGGGCAGTCTCATGCTGGGCGGGGTCATCGCCGTGCTGGCCCTGGCTATCCGCAAAGAGCTCATGATCCCGATTTTGTGCGGGGTGTTTTTGGCCGAGCTTCTGTCCGTCATCCTGCAAGTCAGCTATTTTAAGTACACCCGCCGAAAATACGGCGAAGGGAAGCGGATTTTCCTGATGTCGCCGCTGCACCATCACTTCCAGAAGGAGGGCTACCACGAATCCAAGATCGTGACGCGCTTCTGGATTCTGGGTATTATGCTGGCCATCATGACGCTCGTCACGCTGAAACTCCGGTAAGAAACGTAGGGTACCGCAAAGAAAGCCTCGCTGTAAACTTCCAGTGAGGCTTTTGGGTTGTTAGTAGGTACCTCGAACCAAAAAGGCCTGGCATACAATTAGTACCTCTTGAACCAACTAAATCCTAAACCGGAAAGAAATGGATCCTGCCATCCTGCCCCCAACGACGCAGCTATACGAAGCCTACCGAACCATGAGGCGGTATACCGAAGCCCTGTGTGCCCCGTTGCAGATTGAAGACTATGTACCCCAGCCGGTAGAGTTCATCAGCCCGCCCAAGTGGCACCTGGCGCATACTACCTGGTTTTTTGAAGAATTCGTGCTGGCTCCGTACAAGCCCGACTACCCGCGGTTTCACCCGGATTTCAGCTACCTTTTCAACAGCTACTACAACCACGTAGGTACCCGCGTACTGCGCACCGACCGCGGCAACATCACGCGCCCCGGCGTGGAGGAAGTATACGCCTACCGACGCTACGTGGATGAGGCCATGCAGGCTCTGCTGGAGGGGCTGCTGGAAGAAGACTCAGGCCGAAGTGAGCTGGAAGAAACCATTACCTTGGGCTTGCATCACGAGCAGCAGCACCAGGAGCTCCTCATCACCGACCTGAAGTACATCCTGGGGCATAACCCCATTTTCCCCGTATACCAGGAAGGCTTTTCGCTCACCGAAGTACCCAATGCACAAACGGGCTTCGTGTCGGTCCCGGCGGGAATCTACGACATAGGCCACGAAGGCGAAGGCTTTCACTACGACAACGAGCGCGGCCGACACCGGGTACTTTTGGAGGCCTTTGAAATCAGTAAGGCCCTCGTGACCAACGGGGAGTACCTGGAGTTCATGAACGACGGCGGCTACCAGCGCCACGACCTCTGGCTGGACGAAGGCTGGCAGTGGGTGAATACGAACCAGGCCCAAGCGCCGCTCTACTGGCACCGGATCGGGGGCGAGTGGCACTACTACACGCTGGGGGGCTTGCAAAAGGTAAATCCGGAGAGCATCCTGTGCCACGTCAACTTCTACGAAGCGCTGGCCTTTGCCGAGTGGAAAGGCATGCGGCTGCCGACGGAGTTTGAATGGGAAGCCAGCGCGGGGTACTTCGACTGGGGTACCCGCTGGGAATGGACCCACAGCGCGTACCTGCCCTACCCGCGGTTTAGCAAAGCGCCGGGGGCCATCGGTGAGTACAACGGTAAGTTTATGATCAACCAGATGGTACTTCGGGGAGCTTCCACGGCTACTTCCCCGCACCATAGCCGCCCAACCTACCGCAATTTCTTCCATCCGTACCTGCAGTGGCAGTGTACGGGCATCCGGCTGGTCCGGTAAGTACCATTTCTCCACCTTCATTCAGCATTCATTACCTTGCATTCTTCTTCCACCATCCTACAGTCGCCCTTTGCCGAAGACGTACGCCGGGGGCTTTTGGCCGCCCAAAAAGCGATTCCGTCCAAGTACTTCTACGACGACGCGGGCAGCCGCTTGTTTCAGGACATCATGCAGATGCCCGAGTACTACCTCACCCGCTCCGAAATGGAGATCCTGAGCCTGCACCCGGCGGCCATTGCGGCGGCCTTGCGGTTTTCGGGGCCGTTCACGATTGTAGAGCTGGGCGCGGGCGACGGCCTCAAGACCAAAGAGCTCCTTAAGTACCTGGTGGGGCAGTCGGCGCAGGTAAAGTACCTGCCCATCGACATTTCGGGGGAGGCCATGCAGCAGCTACAGCACAAACTGGCCACGAGCCTGCCCGACCTGGACGTACAACCCGAGGTGGGCGACTACTTTGAGGTACTTGAGCGGCTGGATTTGGGCCAGCAGCCCAGCCTGTTTCTGTTTTTGGGAGGTAACATCGGCAACTACGAGCCGGAGGCCGCCCTGGCGCTGCTGCGCCTGATTCACCGGTACATGCAGCCGGGCGACCAGCTCCTGACGGGTTTCGATTTGCGAAAAAATCCGCGTACCATTCAACTGGCCTACGACGACCCGCACGGCATTACGCGGGCCTTCAACCTGAACCTGCTCTGGCG
Source organism: Rhabdobacter roseus (assembly GCF_014202275.1). Taxonomy (GTDB): domain Bacteria; phylum Bacteroidota; class Bacteroidia; order Cytophagales; family Spirosomataceae; genus Rhabdobacter; species Rhabdobacter roseus. Next base: position 11,299 of record NZ_JACHGF010000020.1, read on the forward strand.
GATCAACCGCGAGTTGGGGGGGACTTTCGAGCCCGATAAATTTGACTTTTATTGCTTCTACAACCCTTACAACGGCGAAGTACGCAGCGCCCTGGTGAGCCTAACGGAGCAGCAGGTTCGGGTAAAAGCCCTGGACCTGACGGTGCATTTCCGTCAAAACGAACTGATCAAAACCGAGCTTTCGCGGAAGTATACCTTAGAGGAAGTCGACGCACTTGCGGCCGCCAGTGGCTTCCACGTGGAGCAGCATTTCTTTGATTGCAAGCATTACTTCACGGATAGTTTGTGGGTAAAATAGGATACCCTCAGAGGTACTTTAAAAAGAAATTTCTCCGCCTTTTGCCACAGATTGGAAAGACCCTACGTAACAGAAAACAGAGCCTCGGGGAGTAAAGTACCCGGCTCGGTTAAAAAACGTAACGTCTTTTTCTCTCACAATTAGTGGTAACGGTTCATATGAAGTACCCATCTTTTCTCTTGTTTCTATGTTTTTCCGTTGGTCTTTGGTCCTGCTCCAGCGAGGATGTCACGACCAACACCGGCGACTGGGTCAAAAAATCCGATCTGGACGGCGTGGCGCGCCACTCGGCCGTGGGTTTTGCCATCGGCAACCGAGGGTACCTGGGCCTGGGTGCCGACAGCGACAACCGCAAGCTGAGCGATTTCTGGGAATACAATCCTGACAACAACACCTGGACCCAAAAGGCCAGCTTCACGGGGCCTGCCCGCACGGGCGCGGTGGGGTTTGCCATTCAGGACAAAGGGTACGTCAGTACCGGCCTGGACGCCAACGACGAGCGCCTGAACGACCTCTGGGAGTACAACCCCGCCGCCAACACCTGGGCACGCAAGGCCGACTTTGAGGGCTCGCCCCGTCGCCACGCCGTGGCCTTTGCGATCGGTAACGTGGGCTACGTGGGGACGGGCTACGACGGCAGCTACCTCAAAGACTTCTGGGCCTACCACCCCGCCACCGACGCCTGGTCCAAGATTACGAGCATCGGGGGGGCCAAGCGCCTGGGCGCGGCGGCTTTTGTGATCAACGGGAAGGGCTACGTCGGGACGGGCAACAACAACGGCCTCGACCAGTCCGACTTTTGGGAGTACAACCCCACCACCGACGAGTGGACCGAAAAAACAAATTTTGACGAAACGACGGCGGCGCGATCCTACGGCGTGGGCTTTTCGATCGGCGGCAAGGGGTACTTTGCGTCGGGCGTCAACAACCTGTCGGTATGGGCCTACGATCCGTCCGACGAAACCTGGAGCAGCGCTTCGTCCTTTGAGGGCGCGAGCCGCATCTATGCCGTGGGCTGGAGCCTTGGCCAGCAGGGCTACGTCATGACGGGCTCCAGCGGCCTGGCGCGCTACGACGACATTTGGGCGTTTGTTCCGGATGTGGCCCAGGAGTAACATAAAAAAGCCAGGGCGTTGGGGATGGGTACTCGTAGGGGTACTTCTGATCGCCGTAGGTACCCGGATGGTTTTTTCCCGAAAAAGTACCTTCACGCTGGAGGTGCAGCCCACGGCTTCGGGCTGGGGGTACCTGATCCGGCAGGAGGGACGGGTGGTGATCGACCAGCCCACCATTCCGGTGGTGCCGGGGCAGCGGAGCTTTGCTACGCGGCAACAAGCGCAGCGGGTAGGGGAGCTCGTACTGACTAAAATGCGGGCGGGACGATTCCCACCCACCCTTTCGCTCCCGGAGCTCGACAGCCTGGGGGCGCTGTAAGTACCTTTTTTATCTTTCTTTTTTATGCAAAAAAACAAAAAACGCTGCGCCGCGGTTGTAGGTACCCTTTTGTGCCTGCTAAGTACCTTCTTGTGCTCCTGCCAGGAGGGAGACTTGGGTATAGCGCTGCCGATTGACGCCGATCAGCTCATCTACACGCGCGAAATAGACACGCTCACCATCCGTACGGCTACCGTATACCTGGACTCGGTAGTGACGTCGGCCAGTGGTACGATCCTGGCCGGGAGGGCCACCCCCAGCCAGGGAGGAATCATGGAGGCGCAGGGGTACTTTCAGCTCAATGCGCCTTCTGTTCCTTCCACGGCCCAGCGCGTTCAGTTCGACTCGCTGGTGTTGTTCCTGAAGTACGCCGGGACTTTTGGCGATACAACCCAAAGCCAGACGCTGCGCGTACACGCGCTTTCGGTACTACCCAACTACCTCCGTGTTTACAGCCACCTGTCGGCGCTGGCCTATAACCCACCGCCTTTGGCGCAGAAAACCTTCCGGGCGCGCCCTTCCCGCGATAGCCTGCTTACGTTCCGCCTGCCGGACGTGCTGGGCCAGCAGCTGCTGGAGTTTTTTAGAAACTATACGTCGCTCTCGGAAGAAATGATCAACGGCTGGAACTACGGCCTGACGCTGGTACCCGAGGCCACCGACCAGGCGGCGATCCTGAGCTTCGACGCCACACAGTCGTTTGTGCGGCTCTACTACCGCGACGAATCAACCCGCGAGCCCTACCAAGCCGACTTATCGATACGAACGGGCAATACGCAATTCAACGCCCTGCGGTACGCGGCGGGGTCGTGGGGGGCGCTGTATTCCCTGGCCCGAAAAGGCGACGAAGTACCCAGCCGCGCTACCGGCCACGAAACGCTGGTGCAACTGGGCGTGGGCCTGCGGACGAAGCTCGAAATACCCTACCTCCAGCAGCTCAGGCACATCGAACAGTACATGGCCCTCAACCGCGTTTTCTTAGATGTACAGCCCGTACGCAAAAGCCTGCGCGACCACACGCCGCCGCCCACTACACTTACGCTACAGGTACTTAACCGTAGCAACCAAGTAGTGGGAAATTTGCAGGATTTTACGGGAACTACGGTGTCGGCGACTTACCGGGTGGATCTGACGGCCCTGACGCTGGTAGACGGCTACACCTTCGACCTCACCAACTACTTCATCAGCGTGCTGGACGGGAGCCTGGAAAACAAGGGTTTGCTGATTACGGTAGGTACCGACGACGGCTCACAAGTACGTGGCGTAGCGCTGGGCGATGCGCAGCACGCCACCGACCGGCTTCGCCTGCGGCTGTACTACACGGCGGGGCAATAGGTACCTGGATTGGGCATGGTTTTTGCAAAAGCGTATAGGATGTTATAACTTGTTGATTATAAACAATCCTTATGCACTATGCTGAAACACCTGCTACTACTCAACTTATTTTTACTACTCATAAAGTACCCTACGGCCGCCCAGCGCTACGAGCGTCCCTACGAAGACGAACGCCGCTTCTACCTAGATGTGGGGGTAGGTGGGGGTGTGTCCAAGGCGAGCCGGGCCTACGCGGTGCAGCCGTTGTTTCTGGCCAATACACGCCTTAGCTGGCAGGTCTTTGCCGCACCCCACTACATTGTTTCCGAGCGGCTCAATCTGGGCTTGCAGCTGGGGGGCGTTTTTCGTCCCAAGTTCGACGACGCGGAATCGAATAGTACCTTACAGGGCAAATTTACGCCCTACGGGGTGCTGTTCGCCGACTACTACCTGGGCGCCGGAGGCTACAAGCGGGTGCGCCCCTACCTGGGCTTTGGTGTGGGGGCCACCTACATTGGTGAGTTGGAAGCACGCCACAACCAGACCGACGCCGTGTACTACCTGCGCCGCAAAGACCGTGACGTGTTCTTGACCCTCGTACCGCGCGTAGGGGTGGCCTTTCGGGAGTTGAAGGTACAGGCCGAGTACCTGGTTACGACGCCGTTCAACCCGGATATTTTCTGCCTGACGCTCATCAGCACCATCCCCCTGGGCCGACCTCGGTACTACTAGGCTAGTCCACAAGTACCTTTTCGGAGCTCTTCTTGGCTTTCTTGGGCTTCATCTTATTGAGCCAAATGAGGGTACCCGTTATGGGTAGGCTTGTGGCAATGAGGCAGGCAATGAAGTACAGCAGTTTGGAAAAAGGGCCGTAGACATCGCCCAGGTGGAGGGCCTTGATCGAGCCCGACACGCGCTCGTTGAAGGGTTTGTCCCGAAATACCTCCACGCTAAGTACCCGGCCCGTATATTGGTCCAGCAGCAGGCGATCGGCGGCGGCGGGTGCAAAGAAGCCCGTCCGGTTTTTGCTGATGGTCACGGCGGCCGTCGAGTCGGTAGGGAGGGTAAGGGTGTAGTCGCCGGGGTAAGCAAGTACCTCATCGGCGGCGGCCAGGTAGTCAGCGATGGAAAGTACCAAAGCCTGCTGGCCGGGAGCGGGTGGCTGGGATTGGGGCGGCTCGGGGCGGGGGGCATCTTCGGGCTGGTAGGTACCCAGGGTTTTGCGCAGGCCCTCGCGGTACCAATCAAACGAGAAAAAGGGCCCCGTAACACCCATCAGAAAGAGCAAAATGCAGGCGTAAAAGCCCAGCGTGTTGTGGAGGTCATGGTTGATGCGCTTCCAGTTGCCGGACCATTTGACCGACAAGCCCTGCCGCCAGTTTTTTACTTTCTGGGGAAACCAAATAACGATCCCCGTAAGTACCCCAAGCGTAAAGAGAATCGTAGCCCAGCCCGAAATGTAGCTTCCCAGCTTCCGGTTGGGTAGTTCGCCAAGGAGCGGCTCCTCGATCTTGTCCAGCAGCAACCAGCGGTGCAGGCTGAACATCGTCTGCATGAACTCGGAGGTAGCGGTCTTGGCTCGCGCCTCGCCCAGGATGTCCGCCGTGTAAGGGTTCACCAGGTAGGCTATGCCCCGCCCGCCGGGCCCGCCCGGTCCGGCACCGGGTCCCGCCGGACCGCCACTGCGGCGCGATTCTCCTTCTTTGGGCTTATCGCGCGCGCTGTTCTCGGTTTCTTTCCGTTGGGGGGCCTCCCCGCTTTTTTCCGTTTTGGCTTCCGCTTCATCTCGTTTTCCATCTCCTCGCTTTGGCTCGCTCCCCGGCTCGGCGTCCTTCTTTTCTTCGGCCGGGCGTACCGTCACCTGGTACGAACGCGCCGGATCATGGGGTACTTTCAGGGAAAGTACCTTCCCGCCCGTGCTGGCTTTTACGTGCTTGATGAGCTCCTCGGCCGGTAGGCGTTCAGCCAGCGGCTCCACGCGGTACAGCTCAGGCGAGGCTATTTCCCGAATCTCCGTATTATACACGTAGATGGTACCGCTCAGGCAAATCACAAAAACGACGAGTCCGCTGGCCAGACCCATCCAAAGATGGAGGTCATTGAGCAGCTTTCGCACCCGTTGCCAGGGTGTTTGAGGGGATTTCTTTTTTTCAGCAGCCATAGCAGAGGAGGTATAGGGTAAGGGTTATTGGTTACAAAACAGAAACTAGGCCTTGCTGCCAAGGCCTAGTTTTGGAAATACGCGTGGACCAAGAGCGGACTATTACCGATCCCACCAAACGGCGTCTTTGAGCGTGTCGTCACCGCCCATTTTTCGGGCTTGTTCGCCGTTGGTCATCAGCTCCGACTCGGGGTACATGAAGCGCAGCGGGCGAGCCGTGGGTGTGGGCGCACTGGGCGAAACGGGGATGTCCGGAAAGCCCGTACGGCGGAACTCACTCCAGGCTTCCAGGCTGTTGAGGCTATTGAGGGCCAGCCATTTTTGCTCGAGGATCCGCTCGATTTTGTTCGGTGCCTGCTCGAAGTTGACCAGCGCCTGGGCGTTGTAGGCCGCAAACTCCGCCGCGGGTACTTCCATGTACTTAAACGACTCCTGAATACCCTGCTCGTAAAAAGTCTGAGCCGAGCCGGGCAGCCAGCCGCGCTGGGCGGCTTCGGCCTGCAGGAAGAGGCTCTCAAACGAACCCAAAAGTACCGAAGCCTGCTGGGCACTTTTGAAAAGGGCGGCGGGGCGGCTACTGTTTTCGTTGGGGCCTTTGAAGAGGGAAGTCGCGGCCCGTGCGTAGGCGGGGGCGGTACCCTGGTTACCAAAAATCACCCCTTTGTATTCCCCGTTGACGGCTACGTAAAGGTTGGCCAGGCGGGGGTCGTTGCGCTCCTGGTACTTGCCGAGCAGGAAGTTCGTGGGGCGGATGTCCTCGCGGGCGTTGGTACTGACACCCTGCACGTTGCGGTAATAAGTCTCCCACAAGGGGTTGAGCTTCCCGGCGGTGTTGAGGTAGCCCGGCTGGGCCAGGGCGCTCTGTCCCACGCCCAGGTACCCGCTTCCTTCCTGCTGAATCTTCTGAATTTCGGACGTAATGTAGGAAGCCTGCCCGGCCACCTGGCTCTGACGCACCAGGGCGCGTAGTTTCACGGTATTGCCAAATTTAGCCCACAAGGTTTTGTCGCCTTTAAAGAGGATGTCGTCCGTGCTGGCTTCCGTACCGGGAAGGGTACTTTTCATATCCACGATCCCTTCCGTGATGAGGTTGATGGCTTTTTCGTACACCGTTTTGCCGTCCTCGTAGCGGGGCGAAAGTACCTTGGTACCTTGCAGGGCGTCGTCGAAAGGTACCCCGTTGTAGACGTCTACCAGGCGCAGGAAATGCCAGCCCTGCATGATTTTGGCCGCTCCCAGGTAGAAGAGCGCCCCTTTTTCCTGGGCTTCTTCCCGAATGAGCTGGTAGTAGAGCAGCGTGTTGTAGTTATTTTCCCAAATATGAATCCCGTCGCGCTGGTGCCGAATCTCCGGCCCATTGTAGGTTTTCAGGTCGATGTACAGGCCCACGCCCTCGTTGGTAGTACCCCAGTAGCCACCCCAGAAAGCGCCGACCTGGTTGTGCAGGCCCACTTCCAGGTTCACGGTAGCCACCAGCGCCGAGGGAAATTTAGCGCTCAACGGAAGCGTGGTAGCGCCCGGTGCGTTGGGGTTTTCGTTAACGTCCAGGAACTGATCGCAGGCGGAAAAGGAAAGTACCCCCGTGATGGCAATGATAAATTTTAGAACGCTTTTCATAAGGTTTATCTTCGGAAAGCCCGTTGTCATTTGCCGAGGCGGGCTTTTGGTTTTTTTTTTGTAACTACTTAAAATGCCACATTCATGGTAAAACCGTAGGTACGGTAGGGAGGTACCTGCCGGAAGCTCACGTAGCCGTCGGTGTTGTTGTAAAGGTACTCGGGGTCGCCGTGGTCGTTGTCCTTGTGGCGAATGATAAAGAGATTCGTAGCTACGAAGCCAATGGTGGCTTCACTAATGACTTTTTGTCGACCCAGCAACGCCTTCGGTAGCGAGTAGCTCAGGTTGAGCTCCCGCAGCTTGAAGAAATCGGCCTTGGCCATGGTGTTGCTTTGAACCTGGCCCTGGCGGTTCCAGAAGGCCCGGTCGGCGCTGGAGGTTTTGAGGGTCGTATTTTCGGTATACACTCCTTCGGAGGTTTCAATGACGGAGTTGGGCCATACAAAGGGCTGGCGACCGTTGTATGCCGTGGCCGGATGGGTACCTGAAGAGTACATGGCGGGCACGATTTCGGAGTAGAGCCAGCCGCCCATGCGCCAGTCGAACTGCATCCCGAGGCTAAATCCTTTGTAGTTGAGCTGGGTACTTATTCCCATCAAATAAGGCGGTATCAAGGTACCTACCGTGTCGGGGTTGGCGGCAATGCGCGGGTCGCCGGTCCGGGCATCGACTACCACGCGGCCCTGCGGATCGCGCACGTAGTCCGATACCAGCAGCGTGGGGTACTGCCGACCCAGGATGGCGTACGACTGCCGGAAGTTCTGGCGGGACGTAGCGCCGTCGTAGAGTTCTTTTACCTGGGTGTTAATGTGGGTAAAGGTAGCGCCCACGTTCCATTTGAGGGCGGAGGTACGTACCACGTCGCCGTTGAGGCCCAGTTCTACCACGCTGTTGGTCATGCGGCCGGCGTTGATGTAGGCCGTATTGTAGCCCGTAGCGCGCGAAACGTTGGCGTTGAAAATCTGCCCCTTGGAGTCGGAGAAAACGTAGGTACCTTCAAAGTTCAGGCGGTTGTTGAACAGGCCCAGTTGCAAGCCCGTCTCAAACGACGTCACAAACTCGGGCTTGATGTTGGGGTTGGGGTTGGTGAGGCTAGGGTAGAAGCCCACCAGGCCACCGAAGGGAAAGCCGTTGCTCTGCGCGTAAGGGTTGTTGAGCTGGTAGGGCGTGAGCGTTACGTTGCCCGTTTTGTTCCAGGAAGCGTACAGTTTGGCAAACGAAACCTGGCTGCTTTTCTGGAGGAAATCCAGCGCCTCGCTGGCGATGAAGGAGGCGCTTACGCCGGGGTAGAAGTAGGAGCGGTTTTCGGGACTCAGTACCGACACCCAGTCGTTGCGGCCCGTCAGCGTCAGGAACAGGTAGTTGTCATAGCCCGCCGTAAATTCGCCGTAAGCCGCCGCCGTGCGGTACTGCGTGAGCGCCACGCTGCCGTTGAGCTCGCCCACGCGACTGCCTGGATTGAATACATCGGGATACAGCAGGTTGCTGGCCCCAATGCTGGTGGTTTTCCGGCTATCCAGGCGCAGGTTCTGGCCCACAAGCAGGCGGGTACTTACTTTGCCAAAATCTTTGTTGAAGGTCAGGATCAGGTCGCTGTTTACCCGGCGGTAGTTGTTGGTACCATCGCTCACGGTCCCGACGGTGTTGCGGGTACCGGGTGCTTCAAATTTGCCCGTCGTGCTGCGCGTCTCTTCCGAGAGGCTGTACAAGCCTACGCGGTACAACGCCTTAAACCAGGGCGTAAATTGATAATCGAAGTCAATTTTTCCGTTCAGCACCTGCTGCTGCGTTTGGTCGCGGATGTTGTCTATCAGAAAGTACGGATTCCGGATCCAGCTTCCCTGCGGCGTAAAGTAGTTGAGCGGGTTGCCCGGCGAAAGCGGGTCGCGCCAGTCTTTCATCATGCCGAAGTCGAAGTTGGCCGGGTACCGATAGGCACCGATCCAGGGACCATCGGGCGTCGTGTTCTTTTTGAAATGAATGTAGTTGACGTTGTAAGTCGTGTTCAGTTTGCCAAATTGCCGCGCGCCGTTGAAGCGCAAGTTGATCCGGTCACTTTCGTCTTGGGGAATTATTCCCTTGATTTTGACGTACTGCGCCGACAGAAAGTAGGTACTTCGCTCGTCGCCACCCGAGAAGGACACGTCGTTTTGCTGGTTGACGCCCGTTTGAAATAAATCCAGGCGGGCATCCGTATCGCGGGCGGCGTAGCGCAGCTGAGGCTGGGTACCGTCGGGCAGCGGAAGACCGAAGTTTCGCATCGACCCATCGAAGCGGTCGCCCCAGGACTCAAACTGTACCGGATCGTACACACCATTGACTCCCTGCCCAAATTCGGACTGGTACTTGGGCAGCAGGTACACTTGCGAGAACGTGGTGGTGTTGCTGATCTTCACCACGCCCCGGCCTTGCTTGCCCGACTTGGTGGTGATCATCAGGGCCCCGTTGACGCCTTCCGAGCCGTAGAGGGCGGCGGCGTTGGCCCCTTTCAGTACCGTAATGCTCTCGATGTCGTTGGGATTGAGCCGGGCAATGTCCGGTACGGGCATGCCGTCTACCACGTAGATGGGCTCGTTGGCCCCGCGGCCGTCAATCCCGGCCGAGCGGCTCAGGGAGCGGTTGCCGCGCAGGGTGATCTGAACGGCCGGATCTACCTTACTGTCGTACATGTTGATGCGCAGGCCGGATACTTTGCTGCTCAAACCAAAAATAGGATTGATGGTTTTGGCCTGGTTCAGCGATTCGTCGCTCACAATCTGCGCGCTCGCACCAAGCTCCCGCGCCGAGCGCTTAATGCCCAGTGCTCCCGTCACGATCAGTTCCGAAAGCTGATTGAAATTTTCCTTAAGATTAACCGTGAGGGGTTGGCTAAGGCTTTCAATGACGATCTCCTGCGCCGTGTAGCCAATGAACGATACCACGAGGGTTTGTCCGGCGTTGGCCGGAAGCCTAAACCGTCCTTCCTGATCGGAGGTGGTACCTACGTTGGTACCTTTGATGGTGACAGCCGCTCCCGGAAGTACCTCTCCCGTTTGTTCGTCAACCACTTTACCTCGTAGGCCGCGCTCCTGAGCTTGAATTGTACTTAAGCCGCCGAGGTAGATCAAGAAGGCAATTAGTAATTTTTTATGCATGATTCGGTTGCTATGTTAATAGAAAAAGAAGCTTTTTATTTATAAATTGTCTAAATAAACTTAATTTCGTGCAAAGATATTCGCAGAAACGTTTTAGAAATGACGTATCAAGGAGAATCACTAACGCGAAAAGGAGAAATTGAACGAATCAAGAAAGCGGGTGAGCCGTTGGTGCAATCCTACTGTGCGTCGCGCCTGGAGAAGGGAATAGACATCTTGGTGGAAAACACGAATACCATCCAGGAGGCTGACGCCGAGGGAAGTACCTACGATTTAATTACGAAAGGCATCCATCTGTCATATACGAATCAGCGCCTCTTGCAATCCAAAAGTACCCTGATCGAGTACTGCGAACCCGTGGTTCAGCTGCATTTTTCGGTTCGCTGTAGCAGCGAATACCGGGCCCTGGGCCAGAGCCGTCCCTTCGCTACTTTTGCGCCCTGCCAGCATAATCTATTGATCCTGCCCCCCTTTACGTTGGATTTGGCCTGGGAGCCCCACCAGCACCTCGAGCTTTTTAGTATCAATATAGCGCCGTCTCTATTCTTTAACTACCTCCCTCCCAGCCACCCCTTTTACCACGCTTTCCGCCAGCATCTAGAGGATAAAGTACCCCGAAGCCTTCGTGAAAACGGCCTGCCCATTACGCCCCGGATCAGCACCATTCTGTACGAGCTGCTGCATTGCGAACTGGGAGGGTGCTACAAACGCCTCTTCGTGGAGGCCAAGATCGTGGAGCTGCTGGCCTTGCAGCTCGGGCAGTACGAGCAGCTAAGTACCTTACCGTCCTGGGGCGATTTAAAAAAGGAAGACGTGGAGAAAATGCATCTGGTACGAGAAACCATGCTGGCCAACCTGGACAAAACCTTCTCGTTGAAGGATCTGGCGCATCAGGCAGGTACTAACGAGTATAATCTAAAAAGCCATTTCAAACGCGTATTTGGCAATACCGTGTTTGGGTACCTGCATGAGCACCGGATGGAGCAATCTAAAAAGTTGCTCAGTGAAGGCGAAGAGAAAGTGTCGGAAGTGGCCCGCCTGATGGGCTACAAGCACGCCACGCATTTTACGGTGGCCTTTAAGAAGCACTTCGGTTTTTTACCCCATAAAATCAGGGCGGGTCTCGGCGACTGACCCATCGGCTACTCCCAGCCAACGATAGAGCTAAGAAAAGCCATAGGCGCGGTGTAGTAGGTAGGCTGGCGTTGTTTCGTGAGTACAGAGTATTGAAATGAGAGGTTCTTGTACTTCCTGGTCCAACAAATATCGGAAAGGTACCTGGGTACTTGTGGTTATAAAAAAAGCAGGAGTTGATGGAGACTCCTGCTTTTTTTGGTAAGTAGTTAGAGTACTTATTCCGCCTTTTTCAACGCCGCGTAGTGCTTGTAGAAGAGCGGGATGGTTTCGATGCCTTTGTAGTAGTTAAAAAGCCCGTAGCTTTCGTTGGGCGAGTGCAGCGCGTCGATGTCGAGCCCGAAGCCCATCAAGACGCTCTTAACGCCCAGCTCCTGCTCAAACAGCGCCACGATGGGGATACTTCCGCCGCCGCGGGTCGGGATAGGTTTTTTACCAAAGGCTTCTTCCATGGCGCGCGAAGCCGCTTCGTACTCCACGGAGTCGGTGGGATTCACGTAGGGCAGGCCGCCGTGGTGAGGTTTCACTTTTACCTTCACAGAAGCCGGAGCGATGGATTCAAAATGCCGGGTAAAGAGCGCCTCGATTTCCTTGTCAGTTTGGTTTGGTACCAAGCGCATGGAAATTTTGGCGAAAGCTTTGGCCGGAAGTACCGTTTTGGCCCCTTCACCCGTGTAGCCACCCCAGATTCCGTTCACATCCAGCGTAGGCCGGATGGAGGTACGTTCGATGGTCGTGTAGCCCGCTTCGCCCATGACCTCGTCGATGCCCAGGTCTTTTTGGTAAGCGTCCAGATCAAAGGGCGCCTCGTTCATTGCTTTACGCGCTTCGTCCGAAAGTACCTCCACGTTGTCGTAGAAGCCCGGGATGGTAATGTGCCCGTTTTCGTCCTTGAGCGAAGCGATCATGTCGCAAAGTACGTTGATGGGATTAGCCACGGCCCCGCCGTACACGCCCGAATGCAGGTCGCGGTTGGCGCCCACTACCTCTACTTCCAGGTAGGTAAGGCCCCGCAGGCCTACCTCAATCGAAGGTACATCGTTGGCAATGATGCTCGTATCCGAAATCAGGATGGTATCGCAGGCGAGCATGTCGCGGTGCTGCTTCACAAACTCGCCCAGGTGATCGGAGCCTACTTCTTCCTCGCCCTCAATCATGATCTTAACGTTGCAGTGGAGGCTATGCGTTGCCAGCATGAATTCCAACGCCTTGATGTGCATGTAAAACTGCCCTTTGTCATCGCAGGCTCCCCGGGCGTAGATCCGGTCGTTCTTGATCACGGGCTCGAAGGGCGGAGAGTCCCAGAGCTCGTACGGATCGGCGGGCTGTACATCGTAGTGGCCGTATACCAGCACCGTCGGGGCAGCAGGGTCCACCATTTTTTCGCCATACACAATGGGGTGGCCGGGCGTTTCGTAGATTTTAACCGAGTCGGCCCCGGCGTCCTGGATGCGGTCACGGACGTACTCGGCGGCCCGGCGGACGTCGGCCTTAAATTTCGAGTCGGCACTGACCGACGGAATGCGCAGGAGCTCCAGCAGTTCGTTCAGAAAGCGGTCGCGGTGTTGGTCCAGGTAGTTGGTCATAGATAAAGCGGTTTGTCAGATGAAAGCGAGGGGTACCTTTTTCGGAAAAGTACCTGCCTGTAAAGTACCTTGTCGCAAGGGGTACTTCACGGCCCGAAGTTAAAAAGAAAAGCCCGAAGGCCATACGGCCTTCGGGACTCACAGATAATATAGATAAGGTTTACTGGTCTCTTTTTGAATTGCGGAAAATATTGACCCGGCTTTCGTTGCCTTTTAGCAGCCGGACGATGTTTTTCTGATGGGTAAAAACAACAAGCAAAAACATGGCAAAGCCGAAGGCCACCAGCAAGGGATCGGGCTGGCCAAAAACGCCCAGCAGCGAAAGTACCGGAAAGGCCAGCGTAGCCAGAATCGAGCTCAGCGAAACGTACTGCGAGGCAATCAGCGTCAGGATAAAAATGGTAATACACACCAGCGCTAGCTCCGAATGAACCGCCAGGACCATCCCCAGCAAGGTAGCTACGCCTTTGCCTCCTTTGAAGCGCACAAAAACCGGGAAAATATGACCCACGATGGCGATGATCCCAAAGATAATCTTGTAAGTAAGTACCTCGGAGTCGCCAATGGCATTGAAGTAGTAAAGCAGCGGTGCCAGGCAGGTAGCCGTCCAGCCTTTGAGCACATCAATCAACATCACGATGGTACCCGCTCTTTTGCCAAGTACCCTGAAGGTATTGGTAGCGCCGGCATTGCCGCTGCCGAGTCGACGTACATCGACCCCAAAATAGCCGATCCCATACCATACGGAGGTAGGAATAGAACCTAACAAGTAGGCAAACAAAATGGTAATACTAAATAAGGCAACGCTCATTGTTGGATATTATCAATAAAAATTTGACTTGTTTGGGGCACTTTTACTCAAAAATACAACTCTTCCCGGACTTTGCAAGTGTGGGTACCCGCTACCCCTAACATTGACTCGCCAAAATTAATTCATAACAATAATTTAACTATTTGATAATCAAAAGCCTTCCTGGGTTTCAGCGGCCTTTTTGGTCGTTTTCTTCTTGGTGTCTTTTTTCTCCGCCGCTTTGACGAGCTTCGCTTTTTTAAGCGCTGGTTGGTAAAAATCGTAGAAGCGATCCGTAAACATGGCCTTTTCTTCAAAGCCCAGGGAAATCAGTTCCATGTCTTTGGTTTTAGCGTTTTTGGATTTGGCCAAAAGCTGATCGTTAAAATCAACCAGTGAAGACACCACCCCCAGCTGCTTTTGGGAGTAATCAAAATAGTACCACACGTCGGGCGAGACTTCCAGGTACAAGCTGAACTCATCGCCCCGGTCGCTGCGCCGAATCTCCAGCATGCCTTCCATCTGGGCGTTGATGTCATGGCGGCCCAGGTTGGATACGCCGATCGGCCCCGAGGAGAAGTACGCTCCGTGTATCTCCGACCAGCGAAGGTCTACGTTGGAAAGTACTATAGGCGCATCCAGCGTGGCCGATGCTTCGTAAAGAGGCTTGTAGCCCGCCGCGGTCTTGGTCAGGTAGTCGTCGGCTCCTTTTTGGCCAATGAGTACGGCCAGCTTTGTGTTCAGGCGGGTGGGGTCATCTTCGGCCGCGTCGCTGTTCTGTTCGTCCAGGTTGGTTTGGACTATTTTGGCTGCCAGCTCCGGCAATACCGGCGTGAGCGCGGGCAGGTTCATGAGCAGCAGGGTGTTGAAGTCAAAGCGCAGGCTGTCTACCTGTGCATCCACCGTACCGGCAGCCGTGAGCCAGTCGGCGGCCACGAGCTTCAGCGGACCGGCAAAGGTAGCGGTGCCTTTCTGGTCGTTGAAAGTAAAGGCGCGGGCTTCGTTGACGAGCCCATCCGCGCCGGGCGGTGGCAAAATCCGGAAGGCTTTGCTTTCTTCGTCAAAACGCAAGGTACCTTCGGCGGTAAAAATATCCTGGTCGCGACTGTACTCCTTGGGCGACAAAAAGCTCAGGTACATGCCGCCACTCGGGCGGTAGTGCAGGCCGGCAAACAGAGGCTGCTCAACCTCGTTTCTAAGATTTTTATCTACTTTAATGGTCAGGATTTCGCCGGGGGCTTCCTTGTACACAATCCACGAACTGGTCAAATCGGGCCGCGGCTTGAGCATAGGCCGGATGTACCCGTCCAGCTGCAGCGAAGGCTCGTAGGCAATCAGGCGCACGCCGCCCTTAAACTGCATCCGGGGCGAAAGAACCAGCTTGTCGTCCTCCCGGACTTCCGCCCGGGCGGTAGTGTAGTAGGTAGTACCCGCCGGTTGGGTACTTGGGGCCGACTTGGCGCGACGGCTGGCGGTCACTTCGGGTGCGCCCAGCTCGCGCAGTTCGAAGTTCTCCATCTTGATGTTGAAGGTATCCTTGCGCGCCGTGATGTACTGGTAGGTAGCCGAGCCCTCAAAACGGTTGCGGGAGGTGATCCGGATGTCGGCATTGCGCAGCCGGTGCGAACTGTTGAGGGTATCGATCTCGATCCGGGCATTTTTGAAGGCGTTCATTTCGCCGTTTTTCTTCACGCTCACTACACCCTTGTCGGGGATAATCTTCACGTCGGCGGTGCGGATGTAAGGTACCCCGCTGATGCTCAGCATCATTTTCTCTACTTCGTACACGGCCGCCGAGCCGTTAAAAGTAAGCCCTTCCTGCTCCGGGGCGGTGGAGGTGAAGGTAGACGTTTTGACGTCGCCCTTCATGGCAATGCTTTTCTTATTGATGTCCCAGCGCGCTTTACTGATGGAAGTACGGTAGGCCGCGTAGGGAAACTCCAGGCTGGACGAGTCGGCTCCGAAGCCCGTGGCGTTGGTAGCCAGCTCTACCTGGCCTTTGGCCACGTTGAAGTCGACGTCCACGTTGCGGCCCAGCAGAATGGAGCGGAACGACTGCTGCTGCCCGTCCGTAATGGTAAACTGGGATTGGTTGGCCACAAAGCCTTCTTTGTTAAACTTGATGTCCTGCGAGCGGAGCTCCGAGTCGGACCGCTTGAGGTGTCCGTAGCCGTATAGCCCCGACGAACGCAGCAGCAGCCCGCCTTCCAGCTTGGAGCTGCCGTTGTAAAAGTTGAAGGAGTTGCCCTTGGAAAGGATCAACATGCTGTCGGTTTTGGGAATCCAGCGCAGCGAGTAGTTTTTCAACTCTACCTTCGGAAAGTACCCCTTGCCGATCGTCGCTTCTTTGATGCTGGCTTCGGCTCCCGAGGCCACCAGCGAGTCGGAGGTAAAGAGCATTTTTTCGGTAGGTAGCGTGGCCGACAAGTGCGAAAGTACCCCCGAGGCCCGTAGCCCTTTGTTGTCCATTACCAGCGGGTCCGTAAATTTCACCGTCGCCTGGCCGTTGTATACTTTCACGTCCCCGCTGGGCTTGTACTCAAAGCCCAGCGAATTATCTTCCATGCTTTTGAGGGTGGTCTTGATGGGCGGCAGCATACCGTCGGAGTTAAAAGTACCCACAAAGGCCACGTCGCGGCGGTCGAGGCTGTCGTAGTCGAGCTTGGGTATTTTGAAGAAAACGCTTTGGTCGTAAAGGATCGGGCTGCGGATGGGCTGGTCAAAGAATACCGTCATGCCTTCCGGTACCACTAGCCGGGGCGATTTCGTACCCTTCTGTTTTCCGGATTTATTCTTCGGGTCGTTTAGGTAAAAAGTACCCCCTTTTTCGTACTTGACGTGACCACCTACCTCACCCGAGAGGCCTTTGGCGTACTTTTCCTGGGGCGTGAAGGTGATTGAATCGACCTGGTTGAGGTTGACAAAGAACTGATCGTAATTAAATTTTAAGTCACGACCCGCAAAGCGGAAGTTGGCCGACTTCATCTGGCCGTTGAGCGTAAAATCCCGGTTGCGCCCAATCACCACCTGCTTGTCGGAGGGGGTTGCAATAATTTTGAGTGAATCACTAACCACAAAGCGCTCCACGCCCCGCACCGTCAGGAGGGTATCTTTCAGGTTGATGGTAGCGTTGGCCACGTCGCTATTGGCCTGGAAATGCGAGGAGATCTGGAAGTTGTCGTAGTCGCTTTTGTCAAAATTGGCCAGTACGTACAGAATACCCTTGCGCGTGACGCGGTACTCATCCGTGAGTTGGTTGTACTCAAAGTACCCCTGTAGGCTAAGCTGCTCGAGAGCCCGGCGCAGGATGGTGGGGTTTTGCCGTAGTTTCGTGGCCAGCTCGTCCGGCGTAAAGGTTTGTTTCTTTTCCGACTGCACGTAGGTTGTGGCCATGAGCAACGGCTGAAAACCAAACTCCTCGGCCATCGCCTGAAACCGTTGCGGCCTGAAATAGTCGTACGATTCCAACCGCACGGGTACTTCCTTTTTTCCGGAAATCATGTAAAACTCCACCTGGTCTTTGCCCAAAGACCAGCGCATGCCTTCGGCCCAGATGTTCATCTTGTGGTAGCTGTCCTGGTAGGCAATTCCGCCATAAGCCGTGCCATCGGCCCGCTCGAGGCG
This sequence comes from Rhabdobacter roseus, assembly GCF_014202275.1. Taxonomy (GTDB): domain Bacteria; phylum Bacteroidota; class Bacteroidia; order Cytophagales; family Spirosomataceae; genus Rhabdobacter; species Rhabdobacter roseus. Next base: position 28,391 of record NZ_JACHGF010000020.1, read on the forward strand.
CAGCAGGCCGGCGTCGTCGCTGTACCGGAATACCACCCCCACGTGGTAGATGGAGTCGCGGCCCAGCGGCATCGAAAAGGTAGCCAGCGGGGCCGAAACCACCGAGTCGTTGAGGGCAAAGCGGAGGCTGGTGGCCCGGAAGGCGGGGCGGTCTTTGTACGATACCACCAGCGTGGAGGGCTCGTTGCTCAGCGAAGTACTGTACATGGAAGTACCCAGCAGCGTGAGGCCGCCGCGGTAGGCCATGCTCTTGCGCGCATTGCGCAGCACGGCGTCGTTCTTCTGAGAAATAAAGCGCGGGTAGGTGGTAGGTTTGCCCGCCGCCCGGCGGGCGCTTCTAAACTCAAAGGTACCTTTAACGGGCTGGGCCAGCTTTTCGTCGTAGTGCAGGGTTACGTTCTCGGCCAGGAGCTTGGGACTGGCCATATTGAAGGTATACTCGTCGAGGGCGGCGTACAGGGCTGGGTTGCCCGCCGCCTCCCAGGTAAATTTCCCGCCTTTGCCCACAAAGGTACCTTCCCGAAGGGACACACTACCCGTGCTGGGCCCGAAGGCCACGGAGTCATGCGCCGTCACAATCGCAAAGGTGGCCTCCTGCAAGTCCAGCAGCGCGCCCGATAGGGTAGGCATAGGTTGAGACTTAGTCAGGACCGAGAAGTTGGTGTCGGCAGGGGTGTCCCAGCCGTCGCTGACCGTGGTGAGGGAGCCCGCGTCGGGTCGGGAGTCGTCGAAGCGGAAACGATATTGGCCTTCGGTGAGGTAGAGTTTATTGGTATTAGAAGCGTAGAGCTGCTTTTTTTCCAGGATCAGCTGGGTCGTTTCCAGCAGCCGCAGCAGCGTTTTGCCGTCGTACTTGTCACTGGCTTTGTCCAGCATGATCATCAGGCCGTTGATGTCGCCCTGCTGGGTAGTGACCGTGTGCAGGTTGTGCATCAAAAGCGCAAATACAGGCCCGGCCTTTTGGCCTTTGGCGGCCAGGCGGCGTACCTGGCCCACAAACTGTAGCTGCTGGGTGGTGTTGAGCTGGCTCATCCAGATGCTTTCCAGCTCCTCCGCCGCCTTGAGGTAGGCAGGGTTCTTGCTGCTTTCCATCAGCTTCTTTATATCCACCATAAACTGCCCCGGCTCTTCGGAAAGCCGTACGGCCTGGGCAGAAGCGGACCCACCTTCCAGTACCAGGATGGCGAGTAAAAGGCTGCGTAATAGAGAGGTAAATACGGTTCTGTTCACAAGATCAATCAACTAGGATAACGTTACATTCATCGCTTTTCAAAAACTACCGTGGCCCACTGGTGGCGGGTACTGCTCCGTTTCTGGAGCAGCCCGTTCTGCTCGGCGCACTGCACTATAGCGGACTGATCCGCCTCATAAAAGCCACTCACCACCAGCCAGCCTCCGGCTCGCAGGTGCTGCACGTAGAGAGGGATGTCGCGGAGCAAAATGTTGCGGTTGATGTTGGCGAGTATTCCGCCAAACTGCCGGTGGGCCGGTACTTCTTCAATAGTACCCTCAAAAACCTCCGCCTGCTCGTGCAGCTCGTTCAGCGCAAAATTCTCCCGTGTATTCTCTACGGCCCACTCGTCGATGTCAAACGCCAGCAGGCTTTGCGCCCCCAATTTCCGCGCCAAAATGGCCAAAATCCCCGTTCCGCAGCCTACGTCCATCACGTCGATCCCGCTATGGGGCAGCGTGAGCTGCTCGTTCATCACGAGCCAGGTGGTTTCGTGGTGGCCCGTGCCAAAAGACATCTTGGGCGTTATGAGCAAGTCGTGCCGAAAACGGGCGTCAGGCTCGTGAAAGGAGGCCCGCACCCGGATCTGGTCGCCTACTTCGATGGGCTCGTAGCTCTGCTCCCATTCTTCGTTCCAATTTCTCTTCTCTAACGTTTGCCAGGAACAAGCTATTGCGGTGAAGATCTGGTATTTGGCCAGGATCGCCTGGAGGGTACTTTCGTCAAAATCGGCCTCGGGTACGTAGGCCAGCAGGCCGTCCTCGTTTTCTACAAACGATTCGTACCCAATTTCGGCCAGTTCGGCGGTGAGGATATCGACGTAGTCGGGGGTAGTTTCAAGTGATACTTCAACGTAATTCATAGCGGAATAAAAAAGCAAAAGGAGTTAATAGCCCACCAAAGGTAACCAATAAAAACGGGAGGCCGCACGACCTCCCGTTGGTAAAAAGTACCCTTATGCCGACGCTAGGTTTCGATCACCACCACCTCCACCCGGCGGTTTTTTTGCCGCTCGGCCTCGGAAGTGCCCTTGGTGGCCGGGCGCGTGGAGCCATAGCCCTGGGTGTCGATCCGGGCCGCCGGGATGCCCTGCTTGACGAGGTAGTTTTTGACCGACTCAGCCCGCTGGCGCGACAGCTCCAGGTTTTTGTCAAAGTCGCCCAGGTTGTCGGTATGGCCTTCTACCCGGATGCGCAGCGTCGGGTTGCTGCGCATCGTTTCTACGAGTTGGTCCAGCTCCCGGTGCGACTCCGACAGCAGCATAAACTCGCCGGTTGCGAAGTAAATATTTTCCAGCGTAAAGCTAGCTCCGGCCGCCAGTGGCACCAGGTAAAAATCCTGCGTCAGGCTGGTCGGGTCGGCCGCTTCGGCGGAGTTAAGTACCCCCGAAGTACCTAGGTACCCCTTGGCCGACACCTGCACGGCCGCCTGCCCCTCGGCCAGCCCCAGGCGGTACTTGCCCGAAGAGGTACGTACCTGCAAAGTATCGCCTGCCTCTACGTAGGAGAGCTGGGCGGCAATGGGTTTTTTGGTTTGGGCGTCGTAGACGGTACCCAGCCAGGTCACGGTCCGGGAGGTAGGCGTAGGTACTTCGGGGGCGGGTACTTCCGCTGCGGGGGGCTGAGCCGGAGCTTCTTTTGGGGTACTTTTGCGCGCCTGGGTGCTGGCCGTGGGCTGTTTGGGATTTTTAATGTGAATGCCGTAAAAATTCCAGGTATTGTACCCTTGAGCACTTCTGCCTTCGTAAAAATCGAAAACCTCGATGCCGGGCTCCAGGCGCTCGTAGTATAGCCGGAACTGCACCGTGTCACCCGGATAAACCCGACGGCTTTCGGGCGAAGGCGGAATATTTTCGGCCCGCACAAAGGCGAACTTACGGCTGGTGACGCCGGGCTCATACAGGCGGCTGTCCGGGTTGATGCTGATTGGAATAACCCCACCTTGATTCCGAGAGAAGGGTAAAAGCTCGCGCGGCAGGGAGCTATTCACGAAACGCATGTCAATGATCGTATACGACTTGGTGAGCTCCACGCGGGTGATCTTCACGTAGGGAGCCGACTGCTCATCGACCCGCGGACGGGGCGTGACCTGCCCCCAGGCCCCCGCCAGCCCCACCCAAACCAAGGCGAACAGCGTAAAAGATGTTTTCATGACGTTTTTACAAATACTAAAAGTGGGTACTTTGGTAAGCAATGCAGAAACGCCTGAGCGCAAAGGCTTAGTATGTTAAAAGTTGTTAAATGCTGGAGGTACTTTACGAGTTTGTTGGCATGAAAGGTACCCAGAAATCCGGGTCGTAGCGCTCCCAGGCGTGGCAGCCAAACGGCAGCTGGCGGCCCGTGAGCGCGTAGCTGGCGGCGGGGCTTTTCTCAAACGAAAAAAAGAGCGCTTCGCGCCAGGTCGGCAGGCGGATGAAGTACTTCATGGGGGCCAGGCGGCGGGCGTCGAGCGAAAAGAGTTTGTCTTCGTTGCCGGGCCAGGCCGAGTAAAAAAAGTGGTAGATCCGCAGGTACCTGATGAGCGAGGGAATCCGGCGGAGCGACAGGCCGCCGTTCAGTACCGGGCGGGTGGTGTCGAGGGCGCGCGCGTAGCGCTCATGCTCGGCGGCGGGTAGTTGATCCACGGCCTCGGTTTCGAGTGCGGGTGCTCCTACGTAGTCGTAGCCCTTTTGGCACCAGAGGGGTAGTTCGTCGCGAAATACGTAGGCGTCCAGCTGGTACAGCAGCATGTACTCGTAGTGGCCAAAAGTTTGGTAAAAGGCTACCGACACCATCAGCTGGTTGTAGGTGTCGATGCTGGTGAAGTACCTATCGTCGAAAGACTGTACTTTTAGCTTCGGGAATTCCTGTAGTAGCGATGAAATCGCTAAGCCGTGCGGCTTAATGAGCACGATGGGATAGGCCGCCAGCACGTGCAGGCACTGCCGAAGCGATTGGCGCTCGCCGGGGCTAAGCGCCGCTTTGTAGAGCGGAATCACAATGACGGCATTGGGCCGGGGAGGTACTTCACGCACGGGTCGTTGCGGTTGCTTTTTACTACTGTTTATTCAAATAAATCGCCCAGGGCGGGTAGCCACCAGTGCCGGCTGCTAAACCGATAGTGTCCTTGGAGTACATCCGTCAGCACGGGTCCAATCCGTAGCAGGCGATTGGCGGGTAGGCTAGCGCGTTTTTCAAAGTGTTTTTGGCTTGAATAAAGCTTCGCCAGTTTTTCCTGAGGCACAAAAGGCTGCTCGCGTAGGAGCTGGTACATACCTTGTAGTTCCTCGGCTTTTTCCAGAATGGGCCTCAACTTCCGGGAGCGGTCCCGCACCAGGCGATCCCGCAGGCGTACGGGTTCTACTTTGGCCCCAAAACCCACCTGCTGCAACGCGTGCATCCGGTAGTTGCTCAGGCACTCAGGGATAAACCCAATCTTGTTTTCCAGGCTCAGGGCCAGCGTGATCCAGGCGTCGTGGATGAGGTGCCGTACGTGCGTCGGAAAAGGAAGGAGGCGAGCCAGGCAGCGCTTCCGGATGGCCATGGTAGCGCCGGTGGCTACGAAGCCTTTGAACAGAATTTCGTGCGCGCGTCCCTGGTTCCAGAGCTCCTGCTGGGTCTCGATAAATTCCACCTCTTCCCAGATGGTTCGGCCGTTGGTGGTTGAGTCGCCGTCCATGACGCGGGCGTTCGTAAATACCGCATCTTTTTCGGGATGTGCCTCCAGGTAGGCCACCGTCCTGGCTACTTTTTGGTCGTACCAGGCATCGTCCTGATCGCACAGAAAAATAATCTCGCCCCGGCAGCGCAGCAGGCATTGCTCAAAGTTTTTCGTCGAGCCCAGGTTCACTGGGTTTTGGTGAATCTGTACGGGAAAAGGGGCGGTTTGGGCAAAAGTACGCAGTACCTCCAGGGTATTGTCCGTGGAGCCATCGTCACACACCACCAGCTCATCGACGGGCTGGGTTTGCCGGATGATACTCTCCAACTGCTCCGGTAAGTACTTCGCCCCGTTGTAGGTACACATGGCTACTGAAATCATGCTAGTGTGTGTAAGTGAGTACTAATAGGAAGCGCTACCTGTTTTTTTTGTTTTGAGCGGCGGGAGGGAGGTTGTAAATGTACTTTCAAGGGATCAGGGTACTTTTTTGGGTAAAATCCAGCGCGTATACAGAGTAGAAATGAGGAGCTCTTTCGGCTCGATGAGTTGTAAAACGCATACCCTAAATGATGATCGATGAATACAATAGAGGGCAAATTTAATCCGCTTTTGGTTCTTTTGGTAGCCCGAAGCGTTAAAATTTAAGCGTATTGACAATAAAACCGGAGAAACATCAGCGCGCGAAGTGCCTGGCCAAAAAGGAATAGCCCCGCCCCGGTCGATTCTTCCGAGGTACTTTTATCCCTGGGCACTATTTTTAAATTTTTAAGGAGAAGCCTTCGGGTTTCGCCGGGAAGGCTATATTTGTTTGGGTTAGCGAAGCGATCAATCGCCTGCTTACCCCACTATTCACCAAATGGCTATGGCTTATGGCGCTCCCGGATTCTCTCAAAAAAGCGATCATTCAACTACCTCCCAAAGAAAAAGACAAGCTTTTGCTACGGTTGGTCGTCAAGGATAAAGTACTGACGGACCGCCTGCTCTTTGAGCTGATCGAAGAGTCGGCCACCGTGGATGACCGCCGGGAGGCGATCCGCCGGACCATCGCGCGCGTGGCTGACATGACCCACAACTCGCCGGGCTGGATCATGATGGACATGCGGTCGCTGAGCGGCGATATTGCCTACCACGTGAAGGTGACCAAGGATAAGTACGGCGAAATAGACCTGAACCTATTCATGCTCAATGCGTTCTTTGCGCAGCAGGCCGACCAGCTCCGACACCATACTTCCCGCTCGGACAAGTGCGCTTTGTACATGGCCAAAAAAGCCCAGACTATTTTGAACCGGCTCACGAAGCTGGATACCGACTACTACGTGGATTTTGAGTCCGGGGTGAACCAGCTGCTGCAACAGCTACACACCATGTGCACGCAATCCTACGCCCGGCAGCTCCAACTACCCAAAGCCTGGCCCTGATACACTAGGGGAGGTACTTTTGTTAACTAATCTACGATGGAAGAAACTACCGCTTTACTCATTATCGACGCTCAGTACGACTTCTGCGACCCCGGCGGGGCGCTCTATGTACCGGGTGCCCAAGAAGACGTGCGTCGTATCGCCGACCTCATCCACCGGCAGGCCGACCGCATCGACCACCTCATCGTGACGCTGGATACGCACCAGGTGCTGGATGTGGCCCATCCGGGCTTCTGGCAAGATGCCGAAGGTACCCCCCCGGCTCCCTTTACGACCATCACGGCCGCCGACCTGGCGGCGGGCCGCTGGGTACCTCGTTTCGAGCCGGACTACGTGCTAAAGTACCTCCAGCAACTGGAAGCCGAAGGGGCGTTCCAGCATTTCATCTGGCCGGAGCATTGCCTCCTGGGTACGCGGGGAGCGGCGCTGGCGGAGCCCATTGCGGCGGCCGCCCGCGCGTGGGTACACCGCCGGGGGCGCGACTACGAGGCGGTCGTGAAGGGGGTACATCCGCTGGCGGAACATTTTGGCATTTTTCGGGCGCAGGTACCCGTACCCGGCGTACCCGAAACGGAGCTGAATACCGGGCTCATCGCCACTCTCGAAGGTTACGATCGCCTGCTGCTGGTGGGCGAAGCGCGCTCACACTGCGTAGGGACCAGCCTCCACCAAATGCTGCGCTACGCCCCGCAGCTGGTACCAAAGGTGGTGGTACTGACCGACTGCATGTCGGACGTGACGGATCTGGGGTACCTGGCCGACGCCATCTACGCCGAAGCGCGCGAGCGCGGCGTGCGCTTTATGAATTCCACGGAGTGGTGAAGATTAAAAAAACAAAAAAACGGAGACAACTGATTTAAAATAAACATAATAGACGAACGAACACCCCGCTGGTAGTTTGAAAATACCTTTGCCCCGGTTCTTATCTCAAGCAGGTAGTTTATGGGGCAATTCTTTTTTCGGCAATGGCCTTTTGGGGTACCTTTTACCATCCTATGGCTGGCCGCGGGGTACCTACAGTTCTTTTATTCCCAAAACGAGATTTTACTACGGATCAACCACCACTGGACACCCGCCCTGGACGGGCTCTTCAAGTATGGTACCTACGGGGGCGATGGTTTGTTTGTGCTCGCGGTGGCGGCGCTAGTGCTGCTTTTTTCCCGACGCCACTCCCTGCGGATTTTGCTCAGCTACCTGCTTTCAAGTACCCTGGTGCACCTGGGTAAGCAGGTACTTTTTCCCCAGGCCCACCGGCCGTGGTATACCCTGAGCCAGGTAGTGCCGGAGTTGCATAGGGTAGAGGGCGTAGTTCTGTACCAAAGCGCCAGCTTTCCGTCGGGGCACAGTACGTCGGCCTTTGCATTATGCATGATGCTGGCGCTGCAGGCCCGGTGTCCCTGGCTGAAAGCGCTGTGTTTGCTGCCAGCGCTGATGGTCGCTTTTTCGCGGATGTACCTTTTGCAGCACTACCCGATCGACGTCCACGTGGGTGCTTTGCTGGGAGTAAGTACTAGTTTGCTACTTTATTACTACCTTGAAATCCAGCGGCAAAACTACGCCCGCTGGTGGCCCCAGAAAGGACGTTTCACCTGAGCTGGTTTGGGGGGGCACCCGGGTTTTTATGCGTTGGCCGGATAGGTACTTGGCAAAACTAAATTCGCTTAAATCCATGAAAAAATTTCAGCAGCAGGTAGTACTCATTACGGGCGCGGCCTCGGGTATTGGCCGGGCCACGGCCCTTTCGTTTGCCCGGGAGGGCGGGCGGGTGGTCGTATCCGACCGGGCCGAGGAAGGCGGGCACGAGACGGTGCGGCTCATTGAAGAAGCGGGCGGTGAGGCTACATTTCTGGCCTGTGACGTAGCTGACCCGGCCCAGCTACAACAGCTGGTGGAAGGTACTTTGGCTACGTATGGTAAACTGGATATCGCCATCAACAACGCGGGCGTGGGGGGTACTTTTGCCAAAACGGCCAACATTACCCCCGAGGACTACCACCAGACCGTCAACATCAACCTGGGGGGCGTATTCTTCGGGATGCAGGAGCAGCTCCGGCAGATGCTCGAGCAAGGGAGCGGCTGCATCGTAAACGTAGCCTCGGTGGCGGGCTTGCGCGGCCTGCCCAACAGCGCCGTGTATACCGCTACCAAGCACGCTGTGGTGGGGCTCACCAAGGCGGCGGCCGTGGAGTACGCCCGCAAAAACATCCGGATCAATGCCGTGTGCCCGGTTTTTACGCGCTCGCCGCTTTTTGATTCGCTATTTTCCATTGATCCGAGTTACGAAGAAAAGCTGAAACGAAACATCCCGCTGGGCCGCTACGGCCAGCCCGAGGACGTGGCGCAGGCGATCCTGTGGCTGTGCGCCCCCGACAACACCTTCGTCACGGGCATGGCCCTGCCCGTCGACGGCGGCATGATGGCGATGTAGGGAAGGTACCGGGGCGCTTTTGATTTTGGATAGTGTATTAATATGAAGATTTTCAGCCTGGACCACCGCTGGTGGCTGGTCGGTATTGTTCTTTTTGGGTTTTTCTGGAACCTGGGCAACGCCCCGCTCTTCGACGAAGACGAAGGTTTCTTTGCCGAAGGTACCCGCGAAATGGCGCTCCGCGGCGATTTTATTGCTACCTACGTCAACCAGGAGCCCCGCTTCGACAAGCCGCCTCTCACCAACTGGCTCCAGTACCTTTCGGCGCAGCTCTTGGGCTGGACCGAAGCGGCCATGCGGCTGCCGTCGGCCCTGGCGGCGCTGGGCTGGATGCTGCTGCTGTACCGGTTTGTACGCCGGGCGCTGGGCGAGCGGGAGGCTTTCTTCGCTACGCTGATGGCTACCTGCTCGCTGCAGATCACGATCATCGGCAAGGCCGCCCTGGCCGACTCCCTGCTCAACGCTTTCCTGGCGGGTGCTATGTTTTGTCTTTACGAGGTACTTCAGAAAGTTACCTTCAAGTACCTGCTGGCGTTTTACGGCTTCACGGCGCTGGGGTTTCTGGCCAAGGGGCCCATTGCGGTGCTGGTGCCGGGGGCGGTCACGGGGCTGTACCTGCTTCGCTGGCGGGCATGGAAGCCGCTGCTGCGTGTGCTGCATCCGCTGGGTATGCTGCTGTTTTTGGGGTTGGCGCTGCCGTGGTACTGGCTGCAGTACCGCCAAATGGGGCAGGCTTTCATCGACGGTTTTTTCTTTAATCATAACCTCAACCGCTTCCAGACGGCCTTCGAGGGGCACTACGGTGGGGTACTTTACTTTGTACCAGTGCTGCTGCTAGGTACTTTGCCCTACACGGCGGTGGTACTTTCGGCGCTGGGCCAGGTACGTCGGCTCTGGGCCGATCGGTACCTTTCGTTTCATCTGCTGTGGTTTGGGTTTGTGTTTGTCTTTTTTTCTTTCTCGGGTACCAAGCTTCACCACTACCTTGTTTACGGCTACACACCGCTGTTTGTGCTGGGAGCCAGGTACTTGGTAGAAAGCAAACGGCTTCCCGTTATGTGGCCCGCGCTGGCGCTTTTGCTGCTGTTGGCGGGGGTACCTTTCGGGCTGCCCTGGGTACTTCCGTACGTTCAGGATGCCTACGCCGTGGCCGTGATGCAAGGGGCCGCCGCGGAGTTTGGCCTGCCGTACCTGCTTACGATGGGGCTGCTGATGGGGCTGGTGGTACTAGTAGGTTTTCGTAAAACCTGGAGCCAGGAGCTCCGGGCGTTGCTAGTGGGAGGGGTGCTGCTGGTGACGGTCAACGGGCTGTGGATGCCGCGGCTGGGAAATCTGCTGCAACGACCCATCAAAGAAGCGGCGCTGCTGGCCAAAGAAAAAGACGACCAGCGTCTGGTCGTCTTGGATCATTATACTCCGAGCTTTCATTTTTATTCCGGCCGCTTCGCCCAGGAGCGGGCGCCACGGCCGGGTGATACGGTACTGGCCCGGAAGGATCGTTTGGTGGACTTTCCCACCAAAATTATCCTGTACGAAAAGTACGGCATCGTGCTGGCCCGCCTCCCGGACTAGAGGTACTTTGAAGGTACCTGGCCCGGAAAGCTCAACGCGCCGCCAGGGCTTCTTCCTCTACGTTGGTGCGTAGTATCAGGCCCGAGGCTACACTCGCCAGCACCAGTTTTAGCTCGGGGTGCAGATTATCTTTGATCCACACTTTGCCGTTATTGACCGTCGATACCGCGCCGATGGTTTGGCCATCCAGCCGGAATTCGTAGCCGTAGACGTTCGTCATCGTCATGAGCTTGGGGCTACCTTCCAGTTCGCGCAGGCCTATGATGTCGATCCGGGTGCGGTCGGTGCTGCTACGTACAAAGCCGAGCGTATTGTTTTTCAGAGAATTACCGCCGCCATCTACGTTTTGAACAATGAATTCCCAGCCTTCGTTGGTGCCGTTGAGCTCAATGCCGCCCGCGAAGGCGTTTTGGTAGTAAGCCGAAAGCGAGAAGTAGTCTTTGAGCGGGGAAAGCTCGGTTTCCTTAAACCGACTCACGAAGGCGACTTCCGCCGAGCGGCCGCCGGGGCCCAGCTGCTGAAAGCTTAGTTTTTCGCGGGCACCGCTGAAGCGGGCCGCAAACGGAATGGAGTAGCTGAAGGTCCAGCCGCGCTTTACTTGGCTGGTTTTGTACTCGCCAAACGAAAGTACCTGGCCCACCTGAAAGCCCTGGCGGCCCTTGACGGCGTAGGCGGTGGCTCCGGTTTTGATTTCGTCACTGACGGCCAGCTCGGCCGTGCGGCAGGCGGTGAAAGCTGCGGCCAGTAAGGCCAATAGCAGGGTGGATCGTCGGGCGACGATCGGCTTCAAAACATTTTTTTTCATGGCTATTTATTTTTTAGAATATTGCCGGTAAAAGGTACCCTGCCCAGGGCACAGGTACCTAACCGGTCGCAAAGCTAGAATTCTGCTAAAAAAAATCGTCATTCTCCTTGACCAATGGAAGAAATTATAGATAAATGGCCCGGAGCCTAGCCTTGCAACGCCGCCCCCCTTACCTGCTACTGGCGGCACTCAGCAACGCGGCGGTGTTTGGGCTACGGGCCATGCGCCAGCGGCGAGCCAGGCCAGTTTCGCAGTTACCTTAATTTTTAATAAGAAAAGAAACGAACCATGAAACCAGCTACTTACTGGGTAGAGAAGTACCAGATGCAGCCGCACCCCGAAGGGGGGTACTTTGTAGAAACCTACCGCGCCGCCGAGGTACTTTCGCAAGCGGCTTTGCCCGCTCGCTTTGGCGGGGATCGAACGTTTAGTACGGCCATCTACTTCCTGCTCGAGAGCCACCACGTGTCGGCGCTGCACCGCATCCAGTCCGACGAACTTTGGCACTTCTACGCCGGTGGCCCACTGGAGGTGTACGTGATCTACCCCGAAGACGGTCGGTTGGAGGTGATCAGGCTCGGGGATGACCCCGAGGCGGGGGAGGTGTTTCAGGCGGCCGTACCGGCCGGTACCTGGTTTGGCTCGCGCCCCGCGTCGGGAAGTACCTACTCGCTGGTAGGTTGCACGGTAGCGCCGGGTTTTGACTTCGCGGATTTTGAGCTCGCCGAGCGGACCGATCTGCTGGCCAAGTACCCCCAGCACCGGGCGCTGATCGAGGCGCTGACACCTTCTTAAAGTACCTTCGTAAGAAAGTACCCCAGGTACCTAACGGAGCAGAAAAATCGTTATCTTGCTAATCAATGATCTTATGAAAGCATGGAAGCGACATTTGTAGTAAAAACGGAAGAATTAACTCCCGAGTGGCTGGAACAGTTAAAAAGTCAGTTTGGAGCAGGTGAAACCATTATGATTAAAGCAATGAGTCCTGAGCAAAAGCCAACAGGGAATCAATATGAAGTTTTTCTTAAAATGGAAGAAATTAGACAAAGGATGGAAGTGGTACCTGTGCAATTACCGCCTGGCGTAGATATTAACGATTTGATTGATGATATCAATGATGTAGAATTATAGGATGCAGTACTTTGACACAGACGTATTGATCCACTACTTGATCAATCAGGAGCCAGCCAAACATCAGCAAGCCCAAGAACTATACCGGCGAGCGGCAAGCAGCCAAACCTTTTTTATCTCCCTACTTTCTTTACAGGAATTAACCTATGCATTGGCGAAATTGCCACTAAAAGACATAGCTGCTATGGATATAGCAGCGACCGTCAAAAATTGGCATTCACCGGATCTAGTCAATTTTAATGTAGAGATGTTCGCGCGAGCGCTTCATTTGGCGCAGCAAATTGGCTTTAAAAATATCAACGATTGCCTTCATGTAGCCCTGGCCGAAGCGCATCACTGCACCGAGCTGGTCACCTACAATCGGAAGGATTTTGCGCGCCTGCAACCTTTTACTTCTTTGAAAATAAACATCTTGTAAGTCTTGTTGAGCCCTGGTTTTAATTACTTGCCTCCATGCGTGTGTTACTGATGTTGGGTACTTGCTGGCTGCTATTGGCTTTTTGTCAAGCGCTAGCGCAGCCCGCGGCCAACCAAGTACCCTGGGTACCTTCAACCCTGACCTTTGCGGGTGAGGCCGTGCCGCTGACCGACCCGCTGGTCCGTGATCGTTTGGAGAGAGAGTTGGTCAAAAACGTGTACAAGCACGCCACCACGCTGACCATCCTGAAGCGGGTGCAGCGCTACCGGGAACCCATGACGGCCCTTTTAGCGCAGCAAAAAGTACCCGCCGACTTCTTCTACCTGGCGGTGATCGAGAGTGATCTTTCACCCCTGGCCGAGTCGGGCAAGGCGGTGGGTTTCTGGCAGTTTACCGAAGCGACGGCCAAAGAACAAGGCCTGGAGATGTCGCGCTACGTGGACGAGCGCCGGCACCTTGAGCGCTCCACCCAGGCCGCGAGTCGGCAGTTTATGGCACTTTATAAAACTTTCCAGAAGTGGACGCTCACCGCTGCGGCCTACAACGGTGGCCGAACGATGGTACTTAACAACCTGAAGGCACAGCAGGTGAAGTCTTTTTATGACCTGTACCTGACGCCCGAAACCTACGACTACGTGTTCCGGATCCTGGCTCTGAAGCTCATCTGTGAGCAGCCCGAGCGCTACGGATTTAACGTCCCGGCGGCGGAGTACCAAGCACCTACGCAGGTGGTAGAAGTAAGCCAGGATACGGACCTGGTGGCCTTTGCGCGCCAATACAAACTGACCTACAACCAGCTCAAGTACCTCAATCCCTGGCTTCTATACCGCTCCACCTGGACTTCTGCCGACAAATACCACGAACAAAACAAAACCATGAACGTAATGCTGGAAGTACCCTCCGGGAAGGTGTACCTGATGCGGGTACCTAAGTAAACGGACCATAGGGCACTTTACGGCTTATCCCGGATCACCGTGGAGTGAAGTACCCGAAGGCGCCAGCCCCGCTTGGTTTTCTCCAACACGGCCGATTCGAGCCACCGGATGGTCCGCTCGCGCTGGCCGCGGGTGATAACGGCCGTGTTTTCGTAGGCCAGCCAGGCCACATCGCCGCGTACGTCGGTGCGGAAGAAGTCAAAACTATTCACCCGCTTGAAGTCGGCGGGGCGCCCACCGGCCAGTTTGGCCTGGAGGGTATCCAGATTCCAGACTTCGCCGTCTTCCAGCAGCAGGAAGTCATCGGTACAGGTTTGGCGCAGTTTGGGCATATCGGCCTCGGTCAGCGCGTCAAAAAACAGCACCACCATTTTTTCTACCTCTTGCTGGGCGGTGGTTTTTTTCTGAGCCAAGGCTGAGGAGAAGCAAATCAGGAGTACTGAAAACGAGAGTAGCAGGTTTTGTTTCATCAGAAGTAAAGTTGAGGTTGATAAACGTAGTGCTTTTTTGATCAATAAAATAAGAATACTCGTTTTTACTACTTTACGTCGGGTTTAGTGGATTCGTCCTCGTCTTCTTCCCTGGTTTCAACCAGTTCGGTCTGAATCTGGTTGTCGCGGTAGGGCTCCTTTTGGCCGGAAAAAATGGGACCCACGCCCACACCTACCAAAGCCAAAAGCAACAGGCACAGCAAGCCGCCCAGCCGGAGCAGCTTTTTGAATTTTTTCATAGGATAATGAATTAGGAGCGGTGGCTTAGAAGCCACCTTCGTGTCTGATTTTTTATTAGAAAGGAGAAAGAAGCGCTAGCGCTTAGGCGAAAGATTTCGCCGCGAGGAAAGAGCCCAAGGGCTCGGCGGAGCTTTGGGGGATGGTTTTGGGAGGTACCCACCCGCCGACGAAAGAAATAGGAAGCGGAGCGGACTGTAAAAATGCGACCTGAGCCGCTTGGTCATGTACCCGAACGAGCCGCCGGAGTGCGGCGGCACTACGATCAGGGCCAAGAGTAGGTACTTGGCTGGAAGCCCGACGAAAACGTATTGGCCCTTTCTGGAGCCGGGCCAGGCGGGCCACCAGTTCGGTTTGGGGGGCCGCTGGTTGCAAACAGGAAACCGCCGGGAGCGCCGGCGAAAAGCAAAACAAACTACCCCAAAGCGCTAACAACAGCAACCATCGGTTGGCGGCTTGCGGCTGAGGGGTAGTTTGGGGCTGAGGCTTCATACCGTAAAGGTATCGTATTCTATGGATTTACGGCTATCTGTGCTTTTCATTCTTCCGAGGCCCGGAACCAACGGTAGCCGTAGGCTTCCAGCGTGATGGTATGCTTGCCTTTTTCATCCGCCCGGCTTTCAATGTTATTGAGCAAATCGACGAGCCGCTCGGCTTCGGCCTGCTTGCTGGGCACGACCAGCTCCAGGGATTTTTCCAGAAAGTTATGCCAAATAAATAATTTCTTGCCTTTCCAGGTGTAGCGCATACCCAGAATTTCTTTGCAGCCTGTTTCCAAAATTTCCCAGGTACCGTAGCCAATCTCGGGACATTCCTTCCGCAGCCGGATGAGCGAAGTCATCCAGTTGAGCAGGGAGCCGGGGTCGCGGCGCTGGTTCTCTACGTTGATGTGCTCGTAGGCGTAGTAGCCCTCGCTCACCACCGGATGCACCAGTTTGGTAGCCTTAGAAAAACCCGCCTGCTTCTCACCCGACCACTGCATGGGCGTTCGGATAGCATCCCGTTCGTTCAGGTCCAGGTTGTCGCCCATCCCAATTTCGTCGCCGTAGCGGATCACCGGCGTGCCGGGTAGCGAGAACATGAGGCTATAGGCCAGTTCCATTTTCTGGCGGCTTCCCAGCATCGTCGAAAGCCGCCGCCGGATACCCCGCTCGTACAGCTGCATATTTTTTTCCGGCCCGAAGGCGGCAAATACTTTTTGTCTTTCTTCTTCGGTCAGTCGGCCTAGATCCAGCTCATCGTGATTGCGTAGAAAGTGAGCCCATTGGCTGGTGGGGGCTATTTCTTTGGTGGCTTCCAGGGCTTTCACTAAAGGAACGGTATCGCCGGTAGCCAGGGCGTAAAAGGCATATTGGTTAACGAAAAAGTTAAACATCAGGTGAATGCCGTCGCCCGCTTCCCCAAAGTACTCTTTGCTTTCTTCGGGAAGTACGTTGGCTTCGCCCAATAAAACCGCGTTGCCTTGTCGCCACTGAAGAAAACGCCGCATTTCTTTCAGGTACTCAAAATGCATGGTCGATTCTTTATCGCCGGGCTGAGGCGATTCCAGGATAAAAGGGACGGCATCTACCCTAAACCCGGCAATGCCCAGCTGCAGCCAGTACCCCATGATGCGGGTTATCTCATCCCGCACGTCCGGATTGTCGATGTTCAGGTCGGGCTGAAATTCGTAAAAGCGGTGAAAGTAGTAGGACTTCGACTTTTTGTCCAGGGTCCAGGTGGCTTTTTGTACCCCCGGAAAAACCATGCCCTGGTTCCAGTCAGAGGGTTTTTTATCCGACCAAATGTACCAGTCGCGCTTGGGATTGTCCTTGGAAGACCGTGCCTCCTGAAACCAGCGATGCTCGTCGGAAGTATGGTTCACCACCAGGTCAATGATCACCTTGATACCCAGATTATGGGCTTTGTGCATGAAATTGACAAAGTCGCCGCTAGAGCCGTGGCGGGGATCTACTCCGTAGAAATCGCTGACGTCGTAGCCGTTGTCGCGGTTGGGCGTGGGCTGGAAAGGGGCCAGCCAGATGGTATCTACGCCCAGCGCGTGTAAGTAATCCAGCCTATTGCACAAGCCCTCAAAATCACCCGTTCCGTCGGCGTTGGCGTCCATAAACGTTTCCAGATCCAGGCTATAAACGACGGCATTTTTGTACCAAAGGTCCTCCATCATACATATTGCGTTTAGTTGACGAGGGAAAGCGCCTAAAAAAGCAATGCCATGAACGTGGCTGGTAAAAGTTTTTTAGGAGGAGGGAAAGTACCTTTGAAGGTAAGGCGAGGGTAGCTATGGTAAACAAAAAGGTCGCTAACGTTTGCTAGCGACCTTGTACTTGTAGCGGGAGCTGGACTCGAACCAGCGACCTTTGGGTTATGAGCCCAACGAGCTACCAACTGCTCCATCCCGCGGTGTTGTTGAATGGGACTGCAAACATACGACGATTCTTTATAAAAAACAACTACCTTTGTAAAAAAATACGTAAAACTGTCATTACTCTGATCTTTTACCCTTTTGAAGGCAAGGCAAAGATTCAGGTACCTACCGAAGCGCTTCGTACTGGTAGACGTAAGAAAAGGCTAATCATGGAAGAAATACAAGAAAGTACCGCTCCGGCGGGATTCAGAGCCGGCTTTGTGAGCATCATCGGTCGGCCCAACGTGGGCAAGTCGACGCTCATGAACGTGCTGGTGGGGGAGAAGCTGTCCATCATTACCTCTAAAGCTCAGACAACCCGCCACCGGATCATGGGCATCCTTAACGGCGAGCACGAAGGTACCCCCTTTCAGCTGGTGTACTCCGACACGCCCGGGGTGATCAACCCTGCCTACAAGCTTCAGGAGTCTATGATGACCTTCGTGAAAGGCTCCCTGGAAGACGCCGACGTGGTGCTATTCGTGGCAGAGGTAGGGGAGAAGGCCGCCGACCACGAGGTACTTCCGCTCCTGAAGCGAACCGAGGCACCGGTGATATTGGTGCTGAACAAAATTGACCTCTCGAACGAGGAAGAGCTGCAGGCGAAAATGGACGAATGGCAACAGGCCCTGGCTCCGGCACAGATTGTGCCCGTGTCGGCCCTGCTGAACGCCAATACGGCCACTCTTTTTGATGCCGTGGTGAGGCGGCTCCCGGAGCACCCGCCCTATTTTGCCACCGATGAACTAACCGATAAACCCGAGCGTTTCTTTGCTTCCGAGATCATCCGGGAAAAGATTTTTCTGAACTACCGGCAGGAAATTCCGTACAGCAGCGAGGTCATGATCACGGAGTTCAAGGAGCGCGACGACATGATCGTGATGCGGGCCGAGATTATTGTGGAGCGCAAGAGCCAGAAGGGGATTCTGATCGGCGATAAGGGCTCCATGCTCAAACGGGTAGGTACCCAGGCGCGGCACGACCTGGAGGCGTTCTTTGGCAAGAAGGTATTTCTGGAACAATACGTAAAAGTAGAGCCCGACTGGCGCAGCAAAGAAACCAAGCTGCGGCAATTTGGCTACAATGAATAGGGTACTTTAAAGTACCCCCTTTAATTTAGTATATATATAATACAGGGGCCGTCGAAAGCGCGAAGGTACTTTTGAAAGCCCACTTTTGATTTAGATAAAAACAATGAGTACGAATATTATTTGCATCGTAGGGCGCCCCAACGTGGGTAAATCGACCCTTTTTAACCGGCTGATCGAAGAGCGGAAGGCCATCATGGACAACCAGAGCGGCGTAACGCGAGACCGCCACTACGGCTACGGCGAGTGGACCGACAAGTACTTTACCGTCATCGATACGGGCGGGTACGTGGTGGGTTCGGAGGACATCTTTGAGGGGGCCATCCGGGAGCAGGTAGAGCGGGCCATCGAAGAGTCAACGGTGGTCCTTTTCATGGTTGATACCATGACCGGCCTGACCGAGCTCGACAAGGAGTTTGCCAACGTGCTGCGCCGCTACGACAAGCCCGTGTACCTGGTGGCCAACAAAGCCGAAACCACCGAGCGCCACCAGTCGGCGGCGGAGTTTTATGAGCTGGGGATGGGCGACGAAATCTATACCATTTCGGCCCAGACGGGCTTCGGTACCGGCGATCTGCTGGATGCCGTCGTGACGCATTTCGAGGACCCGGGCATCGAAAATCCCGAAGCGGGTATTCCGCGCGTGGCTATCATGGGCCGTCCCAATGTGGGTAAGTCGTCGTTCCTGAACGCCCTGATTGGTGCCGAACGCAGCATCGTGACCGACATCGCCGGTACTACCCGCGACGCCATCCATACCCGCTACAAAGCGTTTGGCAAGGATTTTATCCTGACCGACACCGCCGGTATCCGCCGGAAGTCGCGGGTAAAAGAAGATATTGAATTTTATTCGACACTGCGCTCGGTGAAAGCCCTCGAAGAGTCGGATGTCTGCGTGGTCATGATCGACGCCACGCTGGGCCTGGAAGGCCAGGACATTAGCATCATAGGCCAGGCCGACAAGGCCAAGAAGGGCATCGTGCTGATGGTGAATAAGTGGGATTTGGTAGAAAAAGATACCAAAACGGCCGACACGTTCCGTAAGCAAATGATGGAGCGCCTGGCACCCATGAACTACATGCCGGTTATCTTTGCGTCGGTGGTGGAAAAGCAGCGGATCTACCAGGTAATGGAAAAGGTGATGGAGGTCTATGAAAATAAAACCAAGCGCATCCCTACTTCCAAGCTCAACGACGTGATGCAGGCCGAAATCGCCAAGTACCCACCGCCCGCTCATCGAGGTAAGTACATCAACATCAAGTACATGATTCAGGTACCTACGCCCTCACCCACGTTCATCTTTTTTACGAGCCACCCTAAGCACGTCAAGGAGCCCTACATGAGGTACCTGGAGAACCGGATGCGGGAAAATTTTGACTTCTCAGGCGTACCCATCACGCTGTTTTTCCGGGAAAAGTAAAATCTGTGGAGCGGACTTCCTCGTCAGGCTTACCCGCCCGCCTCTACTACTGGGCGGGTGCCCTGATGGTGCTGGTGGCGGCCTTTTGCTTTGCCTGCAAAGGCATTCTCATTAAGATGGCCTACCAGTACCCCATCGACGCCATTGCGTTGCTGGCGCTCCGAATGCTCTTTGCCCTGCCTTTCTACCTCCTGACCGCCGTACTGCTGGCGCGTCAGGCGCAGCGGCGGGGTACCTACCAGCGCCTGACGCACCAGCAGTGGGGGTACCTGAGCCTGATGGGCATTCTGGGCTACTACTTCGCCAGCTACTTCAATTTCCTAGGGTTGGTCTACATCACGGCCAGCCTGGAGCGCATCCTGCTCTTTATCTACCCTACCTTCGTGCTGCTGATGGGGGCCATATTGTTCAAGCGAACGATAACCCGGCGGCAGTACGGTGCGCTGGTACTCACCTACCTGGGTATTCTGCTGGCCTTTGTCCCCAATGTGGAGGCAGGAGCGCAAAAAGATCTTTTTTGGGGAGCGTTCTGGGTCATTGTGAGCGGGGTCGTTTATGCCGTGTATCTAGTGGGCAGCGACCGGATTATCCCCGTGGTGGGCTCGCGGGTATTTACCTGCTACGCCATGCTTGCCGCCACCGTGCCGACGGTCGTGCATACGCTGGTGGTCAACGGCTGGTCGCTGCTAGGGTACCCGGCACCGGTATACGGGCTCAGCCTGGTCATGGCCGTATTCGTGACGGTACTTCCTACCTTCCTGCTTGCCGAGGGCATCCGGCGCGTGGGCTCGGGCAATGCGTCGCTCCTGGCCAGCATCGGGCCTATCTTTACCATTGTGCTGGCTACGCTACTGCTGGGTGAGGAAATTGATTTTTTACAAATAGCAGGTACCTTCCTGGTGTTAGCCGGGGTCGTTTTGATCGGTTGGAAGGGGAAGCGGTAGGTACTTACAGAAATAATTGTTTCTGCAAATAGTCGCGGTAGCTCTCGATGACATCGCGGTCGGCCTCGGCCCAGTCGAGGGCGTCGAGCTCATGGGGAAAGAGCCACAGAATCTGCTCGTGCTCGGTAAGTACGATATCAAAGCTAAGGAGTTGACAAACAAAAGGTACCAGCTGGATCTCGCGCCAGCCGTCGTCGCGGATACTAAGCGGCAACCGCTGGCCAATTCGAATCTCCACTTCCAATTCTTCCCGGATTTCTCGAATCAGCCCCTCTTCTTCGGTTTCGTTCTCTTCCAGTTTGCCGCCCGGAAACTCCCACTTAAGGGGGAGCGAGCTGGCTGCATTTCGTTGAGCAGCCAGTATTTTACCCTCACGTTCAATCACGGCACAGGGTACTTTCACAATCATTTTGGTGGTTATCTCGGGCACTACCATTTCCTTTCTTCATTCCTAAAAGCGCACAAAAGTACAACATAGGATCGTTACTTAAACATTAAGTTTTGGGTGTTTACCGGCGAAGTAGAGGAAGGTACTTGATGGACAATAAAGCCAAAGGTCTGCATGTCAGCCTAAAAGCGACCTTTGCGCCTGCTTCTTGTGGTATTCTTCTTCATCCGTTTCTGCTTACCTTCGCCGAAGAAAAATTCCTGATTCAAGTTGTTAGAACGAGAAATGGTATCTATTTAGTATTTTTTGTAACTAAATAGATAAAAAGGTACTTTGTCGTTAAGAAAAATCGCCTCGGGAGCCTGACACCGAGACGATTTCAGAAAACGGGGAAGGAGCGCTAGAACAGCTCTCCGGTGCGGTACTTGGGCAAAATTCCGAGGTGGCGGTAGGCTTTTTCGGTTGCTTCGCGGCCTCGAGCCGTGCGCTTCAGGTACCCTTCCTGAATCAAAAAGGGCTCGTATACTTCCTCGATGGTTTCGGCTTCCTCGCCGCAGGCCGTCGCAATCGTAGACAGCCCCACGGGGCCACCCTTAAACTTCTCGATGATCGTAAGCAAAATGCGGTTGTCCATTTCGTCAAGGCCGTTCTGGTCCACGTCCAGCGCCAAAAGGGCCATTTCGGCAATGGCCACCGTAATGATACCCTGGCCTTTGACCTGGGCAAAATCACGTGTGCGGCGCAGCAGGTTGTTGGCAATCCGGGGGGTACCTCGGCTGCGACGGGCTATTTCAAAAGCGGCGCTGTCGTCAATGGGGGTACCTAGGAGGGCGGCGGAACGCCGCACAATGGAGGCCAGCAGCTGCGCATCGTAGTATTCCAGGCGGGCGTTGATCCCGAACCGCGCCCGCAGGGGCGAGGTAAGCAGGCCGGCGCGGGTCGTAGCGCCCACCAGCGTAAAGGGGTTGAGGCCAATCTGCACGCTACGGGCGTTGGGGCCGCTGTCGAGCATGATGTCGATCTTGTAGTCTTCCATGGCCGAGTACAGGTACTCTTCCACGACGGGATTGAGCCGGTGAATTTCGTCGATGAAGAGCACGTCGTACTCCTGCAGGTTGGTGAGCAGTCCCGCCAGATCGCTCGGTTTGTCCAGGACCGGGCCAGAGGTAATCTTGATATTCGCGCCCAGCTCGTTGGCCACGATATGCGACAAGGTCGTTTTGCCCAGGCCCGGCGGGCCGTGCAGCAGCACATGGTCCAGGGCATCGCCGCGCTGCCGGGCGGCCTGCACAAATATTTTCAGGTTTTCCAGTATTTTATCCTGCCCCGTGAAGTCCTCAAACGAAAGCGGCCGCAGCGCCCGTTCAATTTCCTTCTCAGTGGAAGATAGCGGTTCTTTCTCGCCGGAGAGATAATCTTTACGCATGAACTAATCGTTTCGAAGTGGATTTCGTTGCCAGAGCATAAAAGGCTAGCCGGACCGAAAGGTACCTACACGCTTTTTGCTACGGGAAACGAAGGGAATCAAAAATACGGATTTTTGGGCGTAAAGCAGCACAATTTTACCGGATCACGGTCACGGAGCCCCGCTCTACGGCGGGAGGGCGCTCGGGGAAGTCTTCGCTGCTGTACGAAACGATGTAGGCATATACTCCCGGCTGTACTTTCAGCCCCCGGTAGGTACCATCCCAGCGTTTTTCGATGCTGTCGGAGGCAAAGATCACTTCGCCCCAGCGGTTGTAAATTTTCAGGTTGAAGTTGGTAAAGTACGCGCCAAAGACATCCAGGAAATCGTTGCTTCCGTCGCCGTTGGGCGTAAAAGCGTCGGGAATGTACAGCCGCGGCTCGCATTTGTCCAGCACCACGGTCGTTTTCTCCACCGAACAGCCCTGGGCGTTCATGGCAATCACCAGGTACTGGCCCGTCCGGTCCACCTGGATTCGCTGGGTACTGTCGCCGGTTTGGGGCCAGAAGTAGCTCAGCTCACCCCGTCCGCGGGCATCCAGCGTGATCACCCCGCCCGCATCTACGCACAGAACATTCTCGGGTGCCAGGTCCAGCACCGGCGGCGGCGTGGATCTAACCAGTACCTGATCCGTCGCTTCGCAGCCATTTTCGGGGTTGCGTACGGTCAGGGTATAAGTACCGTCTTCCTGCACAATCAGCGTGCGGTCGGTGGAGCCATTGCCCCAGATGTACTGATTGCCCGGAAAATCCACCGCGTAGGGCATGAGGTGAACCGTATCGCCAATGCACTTGCCTCGGTCGGGGCCTAGGTTGGCCAGGTTGTCTTGGTCGAGCCCTACCCGAATGCCCGTGAGCGTAAACGTACAGCCCCCGGCGTCGGACGCTTCCAGGCTATAGGTACCTGGGCTGAGGTTGTTGATGGACGAATCGGTGCCGATGATTTGCCCCCTGTTGTTGCGCCAGCGGAATACGTTGGGCTGCCCGCCGGTGATGTTGAGGGCAATGGCCCCGGAGTCGGGCTGGGTACAGGCGGCGTTGTCGATGAGCGGACTCATCTGTAACGTATTGGCTGCCGAGCGCAGGGCAAAGCTGGTGTCGGTGGTACAAGCCTGCGGGTTCCCGCTCACGCGCAGCGAATAAGAGCCTTCGCGCAGACCCGTCAATTCGGGCAAAGTACCCAGTACGGTGCTGTCCAGGCTGGTCCAGGCGTAGTTGTAAGTACCCGGCGGCGCAATGGCCGTCACCGTAATGGCCCCGTCGGCGGTGGTACAGCCCGTGGGCGTCAGCAAGTCGGCAGTGATGCGGGCGCGCGGTCGGGCTACTACCTGAATCGTATCTTCGTTGTAGCAGTCGTTGGCATTTTTTACCTCCACAAAGTACATACCCGGCTGGCGTACCGTGATGTCACGGGTGGTTTCGCCGGTATTCCAGGTAAATTCGCGCCAGGTAAGGCCGGGGGCGGAGAGCACAATGCTGCTGTCGTTGCACATGGTGGTATCGGGCCCCAGCGAGAAGGCGGGCGGACGGCGCAGGGTTAGCTCCAGGGTATCGACGCGGAAGCAGGCTCCCTGGGGGCCGTTGGCAGCAATGCCTATGTACTGTCCGGTGTTGGTAGCACTAAGTACCTTTTCGCGGCCAAACAAACGGCCGTTGTAGAGCCAGAAGTACTCTTCGGCCTCCACGTTGATTTCCAACCGCACGGCGTTGCGGCATTCGTCGCGGTCAGGTCCCAGGTCGATGGGCTCGGGCGTGGCAAAGATCTCAATCTCCTGGGTAAAGGTAGTATCCTTACACTGGTTGACGGCGCGCATCGTAACCGTATAAATGCCGGGGTTGCGGTAGGTATGTTGCACCTCGGTTTCCTTGCCCGATACGGGCGCACTGCCGTCGCCAAAGTTCCAGGTGTAGGTATCCTCAATGGGCTGGCAAAGCGGACTGGCCTGAAAGGTAGTAGGCGCGCCGGAACAAAAGCCGTCGGCCTGGAAGCCGGGGCCGTCGCTTTCCTGGGTGAAGTTTTGTACCAGGCTGGGAAGTCCCAGTTGGCTGGTTCTACCCCCGAGGCTTACGCCATTACGCTCGTATTCGATGGCCGTGACGGAATTCTGATCCGGCTCGCCGATGACGGCCAGGAACTGACTGCCTTCGATGGCCATGTAAATTCGGCCGTCGGAGCCAATCTGGAGCGCGCCGAATTTCTGCGTTCGGGAGCTGTCGATCACGATCCTGGACTCCGCCACGAGGGCCGAGTCGCCCAGACTAATGTCGTATTGTACCAGGAGGGAGGCCGTGTCGCTGCCGTTTCCGATGTAGGAAACGTAGAGTTTTTCGCCGTCGGGCGAGAATTCCACCCCGTAGGCTTTGGGTGGCGCGGGACCCAGGTCAACGGTGCGCTCGTAGCCAAGTACCCCCGTAGAGTCCGAAAAAGTGAATATCTCCACGTAGTTATTGGGCGGTCCGGGTACCACTACCGCCAGGCGACGCAGGCCGGTACTATCCGGCGCAGAAAACTTCATGTAGCCTTCGCCTTTGGTGGGGGTATCGTGGGCCATACCTAAGGGGTAGGTACCTGCTTCGGTAAGCCCGCCCGTCGTGGCATGGTACACCCGAAATACGTTGCTGCCGTAGTCGTGCGAAATGATCCAGAAGGTACTGTCGCGGTCGTTGCGGACGGAGGCCAGCCGCTCGGTGGTCGATTGCTGCAGAATGGTGTTTTGTTCCACAATGGCCCCCTTGCCTCCTTCCCGGCGCATGTCTACGACGGTGGTGGTGAGGAGCTTGGTGGTATCGTTGATGTCGGTAGTAGTAAAAACCGTATACAGGTAGTCGCAACCCCGGCAGGTAGGCTGCGGTACAATCAGCGCCGACTGCGTGGAGTTGGGGCTTCCCAGCAGGGGCAGACAGCTATCGGCCTGGCACACCATCTCGTTTCCCTCCTTATCAAAAATCTTAATACCGTCGGTATAAAACAGCAGCTCGCCTTTGGAGTTGGCAATGGACGAAGAGCCTTCCGGCGTATTGAGCTTTCCGTCGGTGATGGCTACGGGAGCGCCTCCCGAAAAATCCAGCCCGGCATTATTCCCAAAGAACCACTTGGCTCCTTCTCCCCCGGCAGGCTCTAAACAAATCTTGACGTTCACCCGGTCCTGTATCTTACAGCCGTTGGGCAGAATCACCTCCACCGAGTAGCAGCCTGAGCTATCTACCTCCAGGGTTTGGGTGGTATCGCCTTTGGGGTACCAGATGTACTGCGCACCCGGAGGCGCTCCCATGGGGTAGGGGTCGAGGGTGATGGTTTCGCCGGGGCAAATGGTGGTATCGGGCTTCCAGTTCTGGAAAGAAGGAGGTAGTTCGCCGATCTGGACGATGTCGGTGTAGCTATCAGTGGTACCATCGGCCAGCGTACGGGTGAGCGATACGGTGTAGGCGCCCGGTGTGGCGTAGGAGTGGCGCGGATTCTGGCGCGTGGAGGTGTTCTCCGTACTGGCGGCATCGCCGAAGTCCCAGCGCCACGAAACGGCGGTGCTGAGCGTATCCCTGAAGGACGTGGAGTCGGCTTCGCAGTCGGGATTTTGCATGCACTGGCCTTGTACCAAAAACGGCGTTTGGGCGTGGACAGACGCGCTAGCCATAAAAACAGCCAACATTCCTACGCACCAAAAAAAAAGCCTGTACCTATTATAAATCCACCCCATTGTTCGTTACTTACTCAAATCCACAGTCCTTTGTTCTAACTATTGCATTCTCTGCTAGTTCTAACGAAAATAAAATTCTAAAATTTTGTTCGATAAATATTCAAAATACCTCCTTCTTTGGTCTTTATTACGCAAGGTGGCGCTAATTTGTGAATAATAGTCGTCAAAATATGGGCCACATCGGATTTTGGCGGGCTATTTTCGACTCATGAATGTATTTAACTATGATCAAGCGATTACTACTTCTACTTACGTTGACCCTCAGTACGCTAAAAGGTTGGAGCCAGGACCCTCAATTTTCGCAGTTCTACGCTAACCCGCTGTACCTCAATCCTGCCATGGCGGGTAGTGCGCTGGCACCCCGTGCCACCGTCAACTACCGTAACCAGTGGCCGGCCTTGTCGGCCAACTTCGTGACTACCTCCTTCGGGGCGGATATTTATTTGCCGCGCTTTAACAGTGGGCTGGGGATGCTGGTACTGACGGACAGCCAGGGGCTGGGTAATCTTAAGTCAACAGAAGTAGGGCTACAGTATGCCTACCAGCTTCGGCTGAACGAAGAAACCTACGTGCGCATGGGCCTTCAGGGTACTTTTGCCACGCGTACCCTCGACTACTTTGGGCTCACCTTCGGCGACCAGTACTCCAACCAGGGCTATACCGGCAACCCTACCCAGGAGCCCATCGTGGGCAACGGCATTCCGCAGGTATCCTACGCCGATTTTTCGTCGGGGGCCATCGTGTACTCCGACTGGTACTGGGCGGGGCTGGCTATGCACCACATCAACCGGCCCGACCAGTCCTTTTCGGGGCTGGAGCTGGCCCGCCTACCCATGAAGACCAGCTTCCACGCGGGGCTACGCATTCCGTTTGCGGGCTATACCTACCTGGGCGACGAGCTCGACCGCGAAAAAACCATCTCGCCGGCCATCATGTACAAGTCGCAGGGTAAATTTGATCAGTTTGACGCGGGGCTGTACGTAACGTACTCGCCCATGGTGTTTGGGGCCTGGTACCGGGGGATTCCGATCAAAAAGTACGCCGAAAATATCAACAACCATGAGTCATTGATCGTGCTGGCAGGCTTTAGGCAGGACAAATTCTCCATTGGCTACAGCTACGACGCCACCATCTCCACGCTGGGTTTTGCCAGCGGTGGCGCGCACGAAATTTCCCTTTCTTATATTTTTGAAGAAATCACACCCAAGCGCCCCCGCCCGCGCCGGAAAGACCGGCAGCTTTCCTGCCCCAAGTTTTAGAGATTTTACTACAAAAAATAAAAGTACCTACCTTGCATAGAACGCGGCTATGCCTGCCTTTCTACTCGTGTAGTTTGTGCTTTATTTAACCTGCTTTTTATGAACCGCTTTTTTAGCCTTTTTTGTTTACTGGCTCTGCTGAGTCAAAGTACCTACAGTGCCGCGCCCAAGCGCGATTTTTATGAAATCAGAATCTATCACCTGAGCGGCAAAGCGCAGGAAGAGCGGGTAGAACGCTACCTCAAAAATGCCTACCTCCCGGCGCTCCACCGGGCGGGTATCAAGGAAGTGGGGGTGTTCAAACCCGTGGAGACGGACACCGCCGCCGGTAAGCGCATCTACGTGTACACGCCGCTGCGCTCGCTGGACCAGGTACCCAAGCTACTCCAGCAGCTCGAAAAGGATAAGCAGTACCTGGCCGACGGCCAGGAGTACCTGGAGGCCGCCTGGAACAACCCGCCCTACCAGCGCATCGAGACGATCTTGCTGGAAGCCTTCGACAAAATGCCCCGCTACCGCAAGCCTACCCTTGACAGCCCCCGCAGCCAGCAGATCTACGAGCTGCGCAGCTACGAAGGAGCCACCGAGAAGCTATACAACAAGAAGGTAGAGATGTTTAACACGGGCGGCGAGATCGCCATTTTTGAATCGTTGGGCTTCAACGCCGTGTTTTACGGCAAAGCGCTGTCGGGCCGAACCATGCCCAACCTCATGTACCTGACGACCTTTACCGACAAAGCCTCGCGCGACGCCCACTGGAAGTCATTCAGCAGCGACCCGGCCTGG
Organism: Rhabdobacter roseus; assembly: GCF_014202275.1. GTDB lineage: Bacteria > Bacteroidota > Bacteroidia > Cytophagales > Spirosomataceae > Rhabdobacter > Rhabdobacter roseus. The sequence goes on from NZ_JACHGF010000020.1 coordinate 56,147, forward strand.
AAAGCGCTGTCGGGCAAGTCGGAGTACGACCATACCGTCTCCAAGAACAATACCTACTTCTTGCGCCCTACGGAGTACTCGGATATTTAAGTACCTAGAAGGTACCTTAAAGTGCCCTTTTAAAGCCCGAAGGCCCGGACAACACGCCGGGCCTTCGTTTTTGGAAAAAAGCGAAAGGTACTTTATACCGTTTCGGGCATCATGTAGGGAGCCCGGTACTTGCGGGTGAGCAGGGCATTGGCTTCCTTGTCGTTCACGAATTTCTCCGTTTTGGGATCGAAGGTCAGTGCGCGGCCCGTGCGGTAGGCAATGTTGCCCAGGTGTGCCAGCCCCGACGACAGGTGCGCCGTCTCGACGGGGCCGTTCAGTTTAGAGGCATCGCGGGACACCACGGCGTCGATGAAGTTCTTGTAGTGGTCGCCCCCGGCTTTGCGGGTGGGGCCGGGCTTGCGGTCGCGGCCCAGGAAGGTTTCGTAGAAATCGTAACCCTTCACCACCATGTACCCTTCGGAGCCGTAGAAGATGTTGCCAATGTCGACGCCGTCCTCGCGGTTGGTCATCCAGGGGCGTACCTCAAACTCGATGATTTTCTTTTCTTTGGGATAAATATAGGTCGAAGAAAGCAGCTCGGGGGTTTCCTGGCAGTCGTCCCACAGGAACTTACCACCGGCCGAGGTGATTTTTTCGGGGAAGGTATCTACGCCCAGTCCCCACATGCACATGTCCGTTTCGTGAATACCCTGGTTCCCGATGTCGCCGTTGCCGTAGTTCCAGTTCCAGTGCCAGTTGTAGTGCACGTAGTTCTTGGAGAAAGGCCGCATTTCGGCCGGTCCGGTCCAGAGGTCGTAGTTGAGGCCCGCGGGTACGGGCTCGGTACCTTTGTTGCCAATATCGGGCCGCCACTTATACACCAGTCCGCGCGCCATGTACACGTTCCCGATCAGGCCGTCGCGCAGGTGCTTCACGGCTTCCTGTAGCGCCTCCGAGCTCCGGAGCTGCACGCCGTGCTGCACGATGCGGTTGTACTTTTTGGTGGCTTCGATCATCTTGCGCCCTTCGTGGAAGTTGTGCGAGCCGGGTTTCTCCACGTACACATCCTTACCCGCCTGGCAGGACCAGATGGTAGCCAGCGCGTGCCAGTGGTTGGGCATGGCAATGCTGATGACGTCAATGGACTTGTCGTCGATGACTTTGCGGAGATCCTGCTCGGTTTTGACCTTCTTGCCCGCCTTCTCGTTAAATTCTTTGGCGCGGGTTTGAAGTACCTCGTTGTCAGGGTCGCAGAGGCAGGCTACGTCTACGTTTTTAAGATTAGAAAAACCGCTGATGTGGTTTTGCCCCCGGCCGTTGATTCCCAACACGGCCACCTGGACGCGATCATTGGCCCCGAAAGCGCTGGCCGGAATAAAGGTAGGGATCGAAAGCGCTACGGCCACGCCGGCGGAGTTTTTGATGAATTCCCGGCGGGAAACCTGGTTCTCGTTCTTCATTGCGTTAAGGAATTTAGGATTAATACGGTTGAATAGGTACTTTATACTACTCTAGAAGACGACAAACGTACCATAACTACCTTATCCAGAAGAAAAAAGTATAAAAGGGTAGCAGAGCGTACCCGCTCGTAGGGTACCCGTAGTACCCCGATTGATAATACTTTTTTTACGGAGTAGATAGCGCCAAACCGCGCCCTTTTTAGTTGGTTAGCGTTTTCCTTTGTACAAGTACCTTTTATCTTTTTTGCCTACCTATGAAACTTTCCTTTTTTCTCTTCCTTACGTGCTTGGCGGGCCTGGTGTCGGCTCCGGGCCAGGCGCAAAAAAAAGCAAGTATGAGCAAAGTCATCGCGCACCGGGGCGCCTGGAAAAACACCCAGGTACCTCAGAACTCCCTCGCCGCGCTGCAGCACGCGGCCCGGCTGGGCTGCTACGGCAGCGAATTTGACGTACACATGGCGGCCGATTCGGGACTAGTTATCAGCCACGACCACGTGATCCAGAACGTAGCCATTGAGAAAAGTACCTCCGCGGAGCTGGCGGCGGTGAAGCTCGCCAACGGCGAGGCACTGCCCACCCTGGAAGCCTACCTGAACGCCGGGAAGAAGCACAAAAAAATGCGGTTGGTGCTGGAGATCAAAGCCTCGCAGCTGGGCAAGGAGCGCTCGCTCGCGCTGGCCGAGCAGTGCGTACGGATGGTCCGGAAAACCAAAACCCGCGCGCAGGTAGATTACATCAGCTTCGACTACGACGTGTGCCAAAAAGTAAAGGAGCTGGATCCGGCGGCACCGGTAGCCTATCTCAACGGCGACAAAACGCCCGCCGAAGTAGCCGCTGCCGGACTTTACGGGCTCGACTACCACCACAGTGTGTTTAAGAAAAACGAGAACTGGATCGAGGAAGCCAAGCAACAGAAGCTGACGCTCAACGTCTGGACGGTCAACGACCGCAGCCTGATGGAGTGGTTTTTGGAAAGAAAGGTGGACTTCATCACCACCGACGAGCCCGAGCTGCTCCTGGAGATGACGAAATAGGTACTGCGTCTACGCGCGCCCAACGAGCCAGGTACCTCGCCAGGGGTACTTGGCTTTTTCTTTTGAAAGGGTACTTTGGAAAATCAGTCTCCGTCCTCGTCGGAAAGAAGTACCCGCCGGATGGCCACGAAGCGGCGGCGGTAGTAGTCGGCGCTCAGGAGGTCGTAGCGGATACCACCCTTAAAGGCCGAGTGAATAAAGCGGACGTAGTTGGCGTTGACTTCGGTGATGATACCCACGTGGCCTACCTGGCTGCTTTGGGTACTACTGCCTTTGAAAAAAATAAGGTCGCCGGGGCGGGCTTCGGAGAGGTCTATTTTTTCGCCTTCTTTGGCCTGCGCGGCGCTGGAGTGAGGCAGGGAAATATTCCATTTGGAGTAGCAGTAGCGCACAAAGCCGGAGCAGTCGAAGCCTTTCTTGGAGGAGCCCCCGGAGCGGTAGGGGGCGTGCAGGTGGCGCTCGGCAAAATCCAGGAGAGAAGCGATGGTGCCGGGCTCTTCAGCGGGGGCTTTGGTTGTTTTGGCCTGGGCCTGAGCTAACTGGAAAGATCCAGCTGCGATCCAGACAAAACTGCCTAGAAACAGCATTCTTACTAACTTTTTCATCAATTAGGAGGAAGGTTCTCTTTGCTTTAACTCTCAAAGAAAACGAAATATTGCCTTAATCCAAATTATTGGAGGCATAAAATGCATAATCATTCAGGAGTGTGACCAGGAAATCGTAGGCGGATGACTGGGCTTGGACGCCCAGCACCGCCGCCACTTTTTCGGCCGTAAGGGCGGTCATTTCCGGGTCTTTGCGGCCCACTACCTCCCGGATGGTACGGATGTCGCGGTCGGTAAGCTGGGTGGTTTGCGGGTAGGTAGGCTGGTAGTCGGTGGGGGTGGGGGGGTAGGCTATGTCGTGCAGGCGGATGCTGCGGTAGGCCTTCACCACCGTGGTACCCGCCGCCAGGTCGCCCAGGCGCTGGCCCCGCCCGTTGATGATGATCGTCAGTACGGCCACGAGCCCCGTAAAAAGTACCACGTCCACCAGCGAAAGCAGCCAGCGCAGCAGGTAGGCACTGAGCGTAGCTTGGCGGCCATCGAGCCGTACCACTTTGATTCTCATGATTTTCTTGCCCATTGTTTGCCCGTCCAGGAAGTACTCGCACAGCAGCGAGTAGAGCATGATGGGCAGTATAATACCGCCGATGGTGATCCAGGTACCCGAAATGCTGTCCGGATTCACCCGGTTGGCCAGCAGGCCCATGAGAGCCAGCACGGCCAGCAGCCAAAGTACGTACACGATGTAGTCGAGGATTTGGGCAATGATGCGCTCGCCCAGGCTGGCGGGTTCGTAGTCGATCGCGACGTTTTGGGCGGTTTGGATGCGGAGGTTCATGAAGTAAGGGTACTTTTCAAGGTCAGTTGGTTAGGATAATCGGTCGTGGGCCAGGTACCTCACAAAGTACCTTTAAGCGCCGGGTGATTCGGGTCAGGAAAAATTCGAATCGCTAGGCGGCAGGAAAAATAAACCGAAACTCGTAACTTTCCTACCAGAACGCACCAAAATTAGGAGCAGAAGAGCGTTTAAAAAAAGGAAATAGTATCTTATAGCAGAAATCTGAAAACGATGACACAGCGAGAAGTATTAAATGCTTTTGAGGCCTTGCCGGCCGGAGAACGACTAATTGTTGCTAAAAAAATACAGCTAAAAATGGCCGATGTACTCTTTGAGGAACTTGACGCTGAACTACCCGATGTAACGTTGTCGGTGGAAGAAATCCAGAAAGAAATAAAGGCTTATCGTAATGCCAAAAAGAAAAAAAATCAGGATCGTTCTTGATGCAAACTGGTATATATCAGCCTGTATAAGTCGTAAATCGCGGCATACCGTTTACTACAAAATCCTCAAAAACCCCCGCTTAGAAGTTTTTTATTCATAAGAGTTAGTGGAAGAGTTTCAGGAGGTGATAAGCCGCCGAAAGTTTGCTAAAATCATCCGCGGTAATCAAATTATTCGGTTTATGTCCTTGACACTATCCTTTATGACCAAAACGAATGTGCAGCAAATCCCTAAGGTAGTTAGGGATAGTGATGACGATTACCTGCTGGGTATTTGTACAAGTTGTCAAGCTGATTTTTTGATTACCGGCGATCAGGATTTATTGACTTTGAAGACTTATCAGGAAACAGGGCTTTCTCATAAAAATGGCAAGTAGTTGTTAGCCTTACTTTTGTGGTTGACTAGACTACAAAAACCATGACTACTCCTACTTGCCAGCTTA
>NZ_JACHGF010000021.1 GCF_014202275.1 Rhabdobacter roseus
GTTCGACGGTGACATTGCTGCCCCCTCGCCTTGCATGTATTAGGCCTGCCGCTAGCGTTCATCCTGAGCCAGGATCAAACTCTCCATTGTAAGTATTATAATTGTAGTCATCTGACTACGAGGGTTCCTTACACTCTTGGTTTACCTCATCATTTCAAAGAACAGGACCCAATCTTTCGCCTCTTTTCTCTTCCTCGTTTGCGATTGGGATTGCAAAGGTAAGACTACTCGATTCACTTTTGCAAGTACGTCTCAAAAAAAAATGCATTAAATCTCATTTTCTTGAGGACGCAAAAAATTATACATACATAGTCCTATTAAGGTTCCCCCAGGAAGGAATATTTATAATCGGTGGGGGATACCAGCGTCTCTTTAAGTACCCGGGGCGAAACCCAGCGTAGCAGGTTTAGGACGGACCCGGCTTTGTCGTTGGTACCCGAGGCCCGGCTTCCGCCAAAGGGCTGTTGTCCTACTACGGCTCCCGTGGGTTTGTCGTTGATGTAGAAATTGCCCGCCGCCTGGGACAACCGCCGGGTGGCCGTTTCGATGGCGTAGCGATCCTGAGCAAAAATAGCCCCTGTAAGCGCGTAGGGTGAGGTAGAATTGACGATATCCAGTACTTGTTCAAAGTCATCGGGCTCGTAGATGTAGACTGTCAATACCGGTCCAAAGAGCTCTTCACAAAGCGTAACGTAGCCGGGATCAGTGGTTAGGATGACGGTGGGCTCGATAAAGTACCCCTTGCTCTTGTCATACTTACCGCCCATGATGATCTCCGCTTTACCGTCCGATTGCTCGGTCTTTTCGAGGTAGAAAACAATTTTATCAAATGATTTTTCGTCGATGACGGCATTGATAAAATTGGAAAAATCCTCTACGCCTCCCATTTTTATTTCCGCTAATGCTTCCTGCATGTACCCTCGGATAGGCTCCCACAGGTTGGCAGGAAGGTAGGCACGAGAAGCCGCGGAGCATTTCTGTCCCTGGTACTCAAAAGCGCCCCGGATCAGTCCCGTAGCGACTGCCTTGGCGTTGGCCGAGGGGTGAGCCAGAACGAAGTCTTTTCCGCCGGTTTCGCCCACGATACGCGGAAACGATTTGTACACCGCAATATTCTCTCCGATGGTTTTCCAGATGGTTTGGAATACCTTGGTACTGCCCGTGAAGTGGATACCGGCAAAATCGGGATGTTTAAAGATGACCTCACCCGCCACGGGGCCGTCCACCAGGATCATGTTGATGACGCCGTCGGGCAGGCCCGCTTCTTTAAAAACTTTCATCAGTACCTGGGCGGCGTATACCTGGGTGTAGGCGGGCTTCCAAAGGACTACGTTGCCCATCAGCGCCGGGGCCGCCGGTAGGTTGCCAGCAATGGCCGTGAAGTTGAAGGGCGTCAAGGCAAACACAAACCCTTCCAGTGGACGGTACTCCATGCGGTTCCAGACGCCCGGCGACGACTCCGGTTGCTGGGCGTAAATATCGGTCATGAATTTTACGTTGAACCGCAGGAAATCAATAAACTCGCAGGCGGCGTCTATTTCGGCCTGGTAGGCGTTCTTGGATTGCCCCAGCATGGTGGCGGCGTTGATCTCGGCGCGGTAAGGACCCGCTACCAGCTCCGCGGCTTTCAAAAAAATCGACGCCCGCTGCTCCCAGCTCAGCGCAGCCCAGCTCGCCTGAGCCGCCAGGGCCGCGTCGATGGCTTCCTGCACGTGAGAAGCGTTGCCTTCGTGAAAGTACCCCAGTACATGTTGGTGGTCGTGGGGAGGCGCTATTTTTATTTTCGTATCCGTAAATACTTCCCGGCTCCCAATGTACATAGGTACTTCGATCTCTTTAGATCGGGCTTCTTCCAGGGCTTTTTTTAGCGAAGCACGCTCTGTAGTACCCGGCGCGTACGTTTTTACGGGCTCGTTGATCGGGGTCGGTACGTTGAAAACTCCTTTAGGCATATAACAAACGGTATTTGTTGATGATTGATTGAGCTAGCTAAGTTAGGTACTTTTCCCAAAATACGCGGAGAGTATGGTCACCAGCCGGTGAGTTTTCCTTAAATTTGCCGGTCATTTCGACCACCTTACCCCTTGTTACCATGCTATTTTACAGTACCCGTACTCCCGGTATCAAAGCTTCGCTGGAAGAGGCTGTTTTCCGAAGCCTTCCGCCCGACAACGGCTTGTACATGCCCGAGACTATTCCGAGCATTTCGGACGCTTTTATGGATAGTATCGAGCAACGTACCTTTAACGAAATAGCCGTTGAAGTAGCGCATACCTTACTACGGGACGATATTTCCCGAGCCGACATGGAACAAATCGTGGCGCGTTCGTTCTCCTTTGAAGCGCCGGTGCGAGAGATCACCCCCGACGACTACGTACTCGAGTTATTCCATGGCCCTTCCATGGCGTTCAAAGATTTTGGGGCGCGCTTCATGGCTTCGCTCATGTCCTACTTCCTGGCCAAGTCCCAAAAAGAAATCAAGATCCTGGTGGCGACTTCGGGTGATACGGGTGGGGCGGTAGCCCAGGGCTTTTTCCAAGTACCCGGTATCTCGGTGACGATCCTGTACCCCAGCGGAAAAGTAAGCGAGATCCAGGAAAAACAGCTGACGACCCTGGGCCATAACGTAACGGCCATAGAGGTGCAAGGTACTTTTGACGACTGCCAGCGGCTGGTGAAGGAAGCTTTTCTGGATGAAGACCTCAACCAAAAGTTCAACCTGGCGTCTGCCAACTCCATCAACATCGCCCGGCTCATTCCGCAGGCGTTCTACTACTTTGCCGCTTACGCCCAATTGAAGCACCGGGGCAAGCCGCTGGTGTTTTCGGTACCTAGCGGTAATTTCGGGAATATCAGCGCGGGCTTGCTGGCTTATGCCATGGGCCTACCGGCGGCGCAGTTTGTGGCCTCGACCAACCGCAACAACGTGGTACCGGCTTACCTACAGAGCGGGCAGTACCAACCCCAGCCTTCGGTAGAGACGATCTCTAACGCCATGGATGTGGGCAGCCCCAGCAACTTCGTCCGGATGACGCGCTTCTTTGGCGACGATTGGCAAAAAGTACAGCAGAAGATCTCGGGTTTTTACTTTGACGACGACCAAACCCGCCAAACCATGCGCGAGCTGTTTGAGCAAACGGGCTACGTACTTTGTCCACATTCGGCGGTAGCCTACCGCGGGCTACAGGCCTACCGGGACAGGTCGGGTCAAGACTTCACGGGAGTCTTTCTGGCCACGGCCCACCCGGCCAAATTCCTGGATTTGGTCGAAAGTACCCTCGGCCAGGCCATTGAAGTACCTAATAGGCTAAAAGAGCTACTTTCGTTGAAAAAGGAGGCCATTCCGATGGGTACTTCATTTGAAGAATTTAAAGATTTGATAATCAATTAGATAATTATCTAAAAAGGTACTTTAAGGGATTTGTATAACGCCGGAGAATTGCGTAGAGGTATTTTTCCGGGCTAAGGTACTTGTTTATAAAAAGCTCGTGGGGTAGCATGAAGACCAAAAGGTACTTTCATGCTACCCCAGTTTATGGAAACGCTCAAGTACCTACCTAGTTAATGGTATCGCCGCGCAACAAGCGGAAGCGCTTCCGCGACTCGGCCACGTAAATACTTCCGGGGTACTTTTCAAGTACCTGCTGGTAGAGGCGCATGGCTTCTTCTTTGTCGTTGAGTTTTTCCTGGTGGAGGCGGGCCAGGGTAAAGAGGGCGTCGTCGCCCAGGATGTCGTAGTGAAATTTCTCCACAATTACCTTGAGCCTTTCCACGGCCTGTTGATTACTATCGAGCTTCATGTAGGTTTTGGCGGAGAGCCACAGAATCTCATCGGCCAGGGAATGGTCCTTATAGCGCGCGTAGAGCGTGTTCAGGGAGTCCAAGGCCTCCAAGGTCTTGTTCTGGAAAAGAAGCAGCTCCGTGGACGCGTAGGCCTGCATGGCGGTTTCGTTGCTGTCGAGCCCCGTGTTATCCATGATGAGCAGGCTGAGCTCGTTGGCATCGTTGGCGATTTCGCGCGTGGTGGCTCTTTTCAAAATATCCAGGACTTCCTTTGAGAGTTCAAAATCGCCCTTATAGTAGTGCAGCTTCGCATTGCGGAGCTTGGCTTCGTAGCCGAGCTTATCGTCTTTCTGAGACTTTTCGACCTGCGAGTACACCAGGGTGGCTTCCCAAGGCTCGCCTTGCAGGAGGTAAATATCACCCAAGTCGAGTTTACACTTATCCACAAACTCTTTTTCGGACTTGCCTACTTCGATGGCCCTGGCCAGTATTTCCACGGCTTTGGTTTTTTCATCCAGGTAGAAAGCATGAAGGATGGCCATGTTGCGCATGGCCTCCAGCGTACGTTCGTTGGTACCCAGCTCGGTCAGGAGCTTCTGGTATTCACCAATAAGCTTTTGGACCTCCGCCCGGTTTACGGGAAAGGTACTTTTGACTTGCTCCTCCCGCGAGGCAATGGCCATTCGGCGGGCAAAAGGATACAGCTGGCCTTTGGGGTACTCCTTGACCAGGTACTCAAAGATCGTAGCGGCGTTTTCGTAATCCTTGTTTTGCAGGGCCAGGTTTCCCAGGTCATAGACCCGCGTACCGTTGTACTTATAACGCTTGTCAAGGGCACGCTCCTGCAAGAAAGCTTTGTAGAAATCTTTCCGCTGTACCTGATGCCACACCAATAACTCGGTATAAAAAGCTTCGTTGGGGCTCTTCTGGATTTTGTCGTAAAGTACCTTCTCGAGCAGGGCTTGCTCTTTTTCTTCTTTCAGGAAATCCTGCAGCATGCTTTGGACAATCTCGGCGTTACGGAACATGATGCCGTAAGACAGCAGCTCCGTCAGCATGTTTTCTGGCTCATTGAGCTCCCGGTACACGCTGGCCATTTCCAGGCGGTATAAGTTTTCGTTCTTGGATACTTCCCGCGCACGTTGGAAAGCGCGCTGAGCCCATGTGGTTTTTTGCGTGCGCCTAAAATCTTCGGCCAGGTCACGGTACATATCAGTCCGTGGACCTACCGCCCCAATGGCTTCCCCAAATTTTTTATTTGCTTCGTTTTCCTGACCCTTTGCTTCCTCCATGAGGCCCCAGTTTAGGAAGTACCAGGTTGCGTTGGCACCGTCGCTTTTGACCTGGCGTTTAAAAAATTTATCGGCCTCCTCCCAGTCTTTGGTTTTGATGAGACAGCTGGTATAATTATTTAAAGCTCTTTTATCAAATGACTTTTTAAATATCTTTTGATAGTAGCTAACAGCCTTCTCACAATCGCCGCTCTTGAAGTACTCCTCGGCCAGCTGTTCGTCCGTTTGCGCCATGGCGCCATGAGCTACCAACAGCACCACTCCACACATTATCCACTTTAGTACCCTTTTCATAAATAATATAAATATTAATTTTTTTCTATTATCTCTAATTTAAGGCTGTGGATATGTGCACAGCTTTCTTTTCCACTCAAGTTCCACTTAAGACTTCCCGGCGTTGTGAACAAGTTAATCAATTATCCACGGATTTTTGGAAGTTGTAAACAACTAAATAACTGTTTTTCAAGGAAAGTGTTGTTTGTCCACTAAAGCGTGTGAACTGTGGATGGATAACTTGGATTTACTTATGAACACTTTCTACAGTGTATTCACAGGCTGTTAAGTCAGGGCTAAGTCCTTCTCTTTCCACTTTAGAAATTCTGCCTGATTTCTGTCCACATCCATTTGCCTTTATAAACACACTTTCCCACAGGATTTTAGCGTCTATCCACACCCTTCTGAAGTTTTCAACAGGGTTATGCACATAAAACGTATTTTGCCGCGAAACTAATCTGTGGTTTGAGAGGGTATAGTGAAGTCCTGATCGCTAAACTCAAAGTTGCTTTTGACCACGATGGAAGACGGGTAGTAGTAGATAGGCTCCGGCTGTTGGCCAGTTTTGAAAATCCCCGTGTCCCAGCGTCGGTTTCGGTTGCGATCCACCGTTACCCGGAGGTAGTACTCGCCGGGCGGGATGCGATTGAACGTAAAGGGAGAGCGGTACTGAGTTTGTATGGGCTTAAAATCCTTATCCACCAGCTCAATGAAAAAGGCAACGCCGGAGTCGGCCTTGATAGATCCCCGAATGACGCCGAAGTCGTCTTCCCGAAGTACCGGATGCTTGATCAGAGCTTGGGGCAAGGTATCGCCTTCAACACTGATGATGGCACCCTTCGGTAGGTCCCATTTAATGCTATCCTTGGCGGTAGCACGCGCTTCCACGTATAGCTCATTTCGGTAGGCATTCCAGCGCCAGGTTAAATCCTTCAGGCTTTGCCGGGAAGTACTGTCGTTTACGAGCTGAATTTGCGTTTCGTTGAGGGAGGCAACGGGCTTGTTGAACGTAAAAGTGTAGCGAACGGCTCGGTCCAGGACTTGGTTGCGATCGGGGGTAGTGCGAAGAGTAAAGGGGTCACGTTGGCGTTCGCGCCCCCGTTGGGGCAGGAAAGCAATCTTTTGGTTTTCCTCAATGATCTGCCCCAGTGAGTCTTTACCTACTATAAAAGCCAGGGTAGTATCGGGAGCCTGTTCGGTCCAGAAAAATTTTACCTGGTTGCCCCCTTCGAGCATGTAGGGTAGCGTGTCGCCCCGCAGAAACCCTACGTTGAGGCTATCCAAGCCTTTGTTGAAAACGACGGTATAGTTGTTCACTTTGGGAATGGTACGTTGAACCCGCGGCACCGTGACGTCCGAGAGGTACACGCCCAGATTGTAGGAGATCGAGTCCGTACCGGCCAGAATAGCGGAGTCTCGGAACGCGATCCGCTCATCTTTGGGGTTGTAGAGTTGGTTACGGTTTTTGTCGTCGAGGGCAATCAGGCGGTACGGAATGGATTGGATATTTTCGATGGCGTAGCGGCCGCTGCTATCGGTTCGGGAAAAGTAGTAGGGCTTCTGCTTTTCCGGATTGAGCGTATCATTGATCCTGTACAGTCCTACCAGCGCGTCAAATACGGGCTGGTTCGTTTTTAGGTCCCGGATGGTTCCGTAGATGCGGGCCGAGTCGATGAAGGGACCCGTACTGAATACCAGCTTAAGGTTCTGGACGGGATTACGCTCCGAAAAGTCCCGGATGGCATCTCCGAAGTTGAAGGTATAGGTAGTACTGTCGTTGAACTTATTCTTGAAGTTGAGCAGTACGGACTTGCCCTTTTGCTTAAAGGTATAGGGGTTTTCAGATTCCGGAGTAATGATGAGTTTCTGTTGGATATTGTCCACGATCACGTATTCATCAAAGAACAGTTCCACGCTTTGCCCCTGGTAGTTTAGTACCTTGTTGGCCGGGAGGGTCATGAGCAGTTGCGGCGGAATAGAATCCTTTTTGCCGCCCGTAGGAGCTACCTGCTGTGCACACCGGATAAATCCAAGAAGAATGAGCAGAAGGGGCCAGTACTTTTTCATACGATAAGGAGTTGGGTAGTTGGTTCATTTAAAAACCCTCAATACAACGAGGCGTATTGAGGGTTCGGTATAGCGGGTTGCGCCTTAGGCTTTGCTTAGTACATAGATGAGGCTGGAGGTATTTGGAAAACCTTTGGAAGACTTTCTTCCCTTCCAATTAGATACACTACCTGACAGCACACTTTTAGGCAAGCTGGTCCGACCGCTCTGGTAGCGGGTACTTAGCATACTTACATAGTACGAATCAAACCACATGGGCTGAACCGACTCTAGGCGGAAAGCGTGTCGGTCCATGAGCTCTTGCATGGTTTTACGCGTAAAGTGGTAGAGGTGGCGAGGTACATCGTAGGCTGCCCAATTGGCTTGGTAGGTCTGGGCGTCGTTGGACTCCGGATTGGGTACCGCTACGAGTAGCTTACCGTCAGCAACCAGCCGAGCACGCAGCCAGTCCAGGGTACCATTCAGGTCGTGTACGTGTTCCAGAACGTGCCACATCGTAATGATGTCAAAGCTTTTTTCTTCAAAATAGGGTGCTTCGATGCTCTCGAAGATGAGCTCCCCTACCCGGCTTTGGGCTACGTCCCGTGCTTGCGCGTCGGGCTCAGTGCCAACGGTGGTCCAACCCTGCTGGCGGCATTGTGAAAGAAAGTACCCCGTGCCACAACCCACGTCCAGCAAGGTACCTTGGCGGCGCGGGCTCACCCGCTCGATGAGGTGTATCTTTTGCCCGGTGGTATAGTTCCGTACGCCGTTGTAAACCCGGCTCATGAGCGTAGTCGCTTCGTCGTGGTGGGAGATGTAGTCTGAGGAGTCGTAATACTGCCCAATCTCCTGCGCCGGAGGACGTGGATTAGTGAACAAAAAACCGCAGCGCTCACAGCGCACGATCTGGAAATCACGTTTGGATACGGTGTGGTCTTTGACGAGCAGGTACTTGGCAAACTGCGTATGGGTACACACCGGGCAGTGGCTGAGTGTTTCGAGGGTCATTTATCTTCCTAGGTAAATCATGAGAACGGATATGTCCGACGGACTCACGCCGCTGATCCGCGAAGCTTGCCCGATGGTTTGGGGGCGGGCGCGTTTGAGCTTTTCTCTCCCCTCAAACGACAGCGCCGCCACGCCGTCGTAGTTAAAGTTCTGAATAATCATAAGATCTTCCATGCGGCCCATCTTCTCCACCATCAGGCGCTCCTTCTCAATGTAGCTGTCATACTTTACATGAATCTCAGCCTGCTCGATGGCCTCGGGCTTAAGGGTACCTAGCCAGTCCGAAAAGCGCGGCTGAAGTACCTTGATCTGTTCCATGGACAACTGAGGTCTTTTTAATAGCTGATACAACGACGTTTTCTCCCGAATGGGTGCCGTAGTCCAATCCTCCAGCCGGTCATTCACTTCTTCGGGTTGGACTTTTGCCTGCATGAGTTCCTGAATCAGCTCATCCGTCTGTGCTACTTTTTTTGCCACGTTCGTTAGGCGCTCGGCATCGGCCAGGCCTAAGGCGTGTCCTTTGGGGGTAAGGCGAATGTCTGCGTTATCTTGTCGCAGCAACGTACGGTACTCGGCCCGCGAGGTAAACATCCGGTAGGGCTCTTCGGTACCTTTATTCACCAGGTCGTCGATCAGCACGCCAATGTAGGCCTCAGATCTTTTAAGGATTACGGCATCTTTTTCATGCACGTTTTGGTGGGCGTTCATGCCCGCCATCAACCCCTGGCAGGCGGCTTCCTCATAACCGGTGGTACCGTTAATTTGTCCCGCAAAAAACAAGTTAGCCACTCGCTGCGTTTCAAGCGTCAATTTCAGTTGGGTGGGCGGAAAGAAATCATACTCGATGGCGTAGCCCGGACGAAACATGCGTACGTTTTCAAAACCCGGTATTTCTTTGAGCGCTTTGTATTGCACATCTTCGGGTAGGGAGGTCGAGAAACCGTTAACATATACCTCTACGGTGTTCCAACCCTCGGGTTCTACGAAAATCTGGTGACGGTCTTTATCCGCAAAACGGTTGATTTTATCTTCCACGGAAGGACAGTAACGGGGGCCCAAGCCTTTGATCCGGCCCGAAAACATGGGTGATTTATCGAAGCCAGTTCGCAGTACTTCGTGTACCTTGTCATTCGTGTACGTGATCCAGCAGCTGCGCTGTTTGAGGAGCGGAGCCGTGTCTTTATAGGAAAATTTGCCGGGTTGTTCGTCGCCGGGTTGCTCTTCCATGCGGCTGTAGTCCAGGGAGCGTCCGTCTACCCGGGGAGGCGTGCCGGTCTTCATCCTTCCTGCCTCGAAACCCAGCGCACTGAGTTGTTCTGTTAGTCCGGTAGCGGCCTTCTCACCCGTTCTTCCGCCGCCAAAGTTCTTTTCACCAATGTGGATCAAACCGTTGAGAAAAGTACCATTGGTAAGTACCACGGCGCTCGAGGCGATCTCCAAACCCAGGCTTGTTTTAACTCCCTGTACCCGGTTGTCTTTAATTAAAATTTCCCTTACTGTATCCTGCCAAAAGTCAACGTTAGGGGTACTTTCCAAAATCGCGCGCCATTCGTTTGCAAATAGCATGCGGTCGCTTTGGCAGCGTGGGCTCCACATGGCAGGGCCTTTGGAGCGATTCAGCATTCGGAACTGGATCATGGTTCGGTCGCTCACCAGGCCGGATTGTCCGCCCAGCGCATCCACCTCCCGCACAATTTGTCCCTTGGCTACACCACCCATGGCTGGATTGCACGACATCTGAGCGATGGTCTGCATGTTCATGGTAATTAACAGTACTTTGGACCCCATATTGGCCGCCGCTGCCGCTGCCTCACAGCCCGCGTGCCCCGCCCCTACTACAATAACATCGTACTTTGGAAACATAATTTCTTTTATACTTCAATGAGCGAATTGACTCATTGCTAGTTTTAGCTAAAGTGAATTGGATTAATACTTAAGATTGCTTTTTGTGAAATCTGTACAAATGTTCCACGTGGAAATATTCTCTAACGATAGGTTTGAAGATGAAAATCCTCACGAGCGCGCATTTCTGCTTTGAGCTTAGGAGTTGTGTCGTCGTAGCGCATAAGGTGTAAGAGACCATGAACTAGCACACGCCTTAATTCTTCTTCGAAAGTTTTACCAAGTTCAGTGGCATTTTCTTGTACTCGATCTACACTAATAAAAATATCTCCTTCTACTTCCTGTTCTGCTTCGCTCGTATCGAACGTAATGATGTCCGTATAGTAGTCGTGATTAAGGTATTGTCGGTTCATGACTAGTAGATACTCATCAGAACAAAAGATGTAATTCAGTTGGTTCAGCTGACCTTCTTCCTGCTCGATAACGGACTTTAACCAACGCTTGGTTTTGATCGGATGAGGTACTTTAAAGGAAATTTCTTCGGCGAAGAAGGAGATCATGATAAAAGATAAGAGGTAAATGAATGCTTTTTTCCGCAAAGGTACTAACTACCCCTTAAATGTTGCTAGTAAATGGAAGAGAATCAGGAGATAAAGGAATATTTTGACTACTACCTCGCTAAAAACAAAAAACCGAGCGTCGCTAGTAACACTAGCCAACGCTCGGTGTAATAGAAAGCGATTATTAGTTGGCCGCCTGGTACTTACGGAAGTAGGCATCTACCTCTCGCTTGTAAAAAGGAGAGAAAGTAGGCGGGATAGAACGTAAAAGCTCAATTTGCTTTTCTTTATCCTTGATGTACTGCTCAAAAGCCGGTGGAGGACGACGATTTACTTCCCGGGCTGTCTCCCCTTTCCGCTTGTCGTCTTCGTCTTGTTCACGCATGGCTTTTTCCGACTCCAGCAGGCGCGTCACTATTTCTTGGTTTCGTTTAATCAATTCCTGACTTATGCGCTTATTGACCAAATCGGTCTCCGTTTCGTCCATTTTTTCGGAAAGTTCTTTTAGCTCATTTCCAAACTTCTGGCCCATTTCGGTACCTTTCTGGGCATCCATCAGCTCCTGGATCATTTTCCGAATCATGGACTGCTCAGCGGCCATGCGTGCCAACTGCTCCGACTGGTTGCCTTCACCTTGGCCACCCTGTCCGCCTTTGCCCATTTGCTGTTGCATTTGCCGCATTTTTTCGTTGAGCTGCTGCTGCATTTCGCCCATGCTGGGGCCGGACTGTTCCTTGCCTTTTCCTTTGCCTTTTCCCGGCATGGCCATGGCCATCGCCATTTGCTGTTGCATTTGCCGGAACACATCACTCAGCATCAAAGCCAGGTTGTTCATGGATGTCATGGCAAACTGTTGCTTAGAGGTAGCCACGTTGAGCCGACGATCCCGAATCCCATTAACGCTCTCACCCATGTAGAGTTTCATGTCATTGAGCTCGCGGGTAATGAACGATTGGATTTGAATGACGCGATTGGCCAGCGCGTAAAGACTGTCTTCAATTACCTTGGCGTCATCCTGAAGTTTAAGCTGATCCTGCCCTAGTTTGACAAAACGTGGGTCCTGCAAATTCACACCTTTGAAATCTTTCATGAGCTGCTCCTGGTCAAAGGAAAGCGTGATGAGGTTTTCGAGGATGTCACGCAGGGCGTCGATGTCTTCCTGCATTTGGGCCATCTGAGAGCTTTGCATGGCCTCGGCCATGGCGCTGGACATTTTACGCATGGACTTCGCCGCCTTTTTCTGCGACTCCGAAGCATCTTTATTTTGTTGCTTGTCGAGCTGCTGCATGCCTTTGTCCATTTGTTCTGAGGCCTGCTCCTGCTCTTCTTCCTGCGCGTCCATCTCCTCGTTAAGCTCTTCGCTCATTTTTTCAATGTCGTCAATCGCTTCCTTCGCTTTTTCGAAGTCTTCTTTTATTTTCTCCTGCTCTTTCTTGAGCTCTTCGTTTTTATTTTTTTTGTCTTCGCTGTTTTTGTTCTTGTCGTTTTTCTGCGATTCCTCCGCCAGCTTCTCTTCTTTATCGGCCAGTTGCTCGAGGTTTTTCACCACGTTTTCCATCTTCTGCTCCATCTGCATCTTCTTGAAAAGATTGAGCGTTCGCTCGAGCTCTTTCTCAAGATTGTTCTCCTTATTGCGTAGCTTCTCGAGCATGTTAGACATCCGTTCGCTCTGCTTTTGTTCTAGGAGTTTTTCAAGCTCTTTATAAAGTTTGCTGGTTTCGTCGTCCATCAGGTCGTCCATCAGCTTCTGGAGCTGATCCAGCTTTTTCTTGATTTCTGAGCTTTGTTCCTGTTGATTGAACTGCTTGGATTTTTCGTTCATGGCTTTGTTTTGCTCCTGCAACGAACGAATATCATTCATCAAATCCTCGCGTTTTTTGATGATATCCTCCACTTGCTTGCGCTCCTGAAAGTCGAAATCCTTATTGGTTTTTAGCCGTTTTTCAAGGTTGTCCAGGTCTTTCTCCAGGCTCTGCGCTTTTTTCAGGGTTTTTTCAATCTGAGCCTCGGTTTGCTGAGCTGACTTGGCTACTTCCGCTTCCAGGCGGTCGCGGGTTGGGACGGCAAAGTTAATGACCCGTGAACGGGTACTTTTTGGGCCATTTACGCCGTCATTGTCCCACACCTGAGCGAAGTACTCGATGCGGTCGCCCGGAGCTAACTGAAGGCTATCTACGTACCATTGAAAATAGAAACTCTGGGTATTTACTGTCTTATTAAACGGAATGTTTATGCTCTTGGGTTGCGGGTTGGCCGCTTCCGAAGCGCCCTCGCGCCGCACGGTATAGAATACTTTGAGTTGTGAAAAGCCGTAGTCATCGCTGATGGAGCCGCCCAAAACCAGGTAGTTGTATAGCGTGGTATCCTGAAAATTTTCCAAGGAAAGCAGGGGGTGTTTATCAGGAATGACGTTGATATAGTACCCAATCTGCTCGGCATTGGGAATATCATCATTTTGTAGCTGGACCTGGTACTGCGACGAGCGCCGAACAGACTTGCGGTATTGAAAACGCTCCCCGCTTCCCCCCGCCGCTTTGTAAAGTACCGAGTCATTCTCAAATCGAATACCCAGCGACTGGGTAGCGGCGGTATTGAAATTCCACTCAATGACGGTACCTTCCGGCACGGTGAGATTTCCCACATTACTGAGCCCTTCGGCAGGTTTATTCAGGTACGAAGGATAGCGCAAGTTAACGTCAAAAGATAACAAACTGGGACGCTCGACCACGGTGAGTGCATATTCCTTGGAATTGAAACCAGCAGCTTCAAACGCAAAATTCACACTTCGCTGCACGTTCTTGAACGTGTAAGAATAGTGTTGGCTGTCTTCGGTAGTGAGCTTAAAGCGGGTACCATTCTGGACCAGGTAGACCGCCTGCGGCAGCGCTTCTCCTTCCAGTTTTAGCCGAAGCGTAAAGTCTTCATTACGAAAAGCCTTCATGCTTTGATTCTCCACCTTAAAAGAAAAGGGCGCGTAGGCGTAGCTATTCTGGAAATGAATGATCCGGTCGGAGCTGGACGTAAAAAAGGCCGGATTAAAGAGCAGAATCATGGCGATAGCGGCCAATGGATACACGGCGTACTTAACGTACCGCTTGTTTTCCTGGTAGCGGATGGCGTCCGAAAACCGGACAATGAGCATCTGACTCGATTTTTGGCTGATACTTGCCTCAATCAGGTCTGTTTGCTGGCCCGAAAGTGCGCGCAGTTGCAGGGTATTGAGGAGCTTATCCCCTACTTCCGGAAAATGCTGCCCAATTTGCAAAGCTGCCTCCTCGTCCGATAGCGGCCGACGCAGCCCGTACAAATGAATGAGCGGCTGCACAACCCACTGAAAGAACGAGAAGAGCAAAACGGCCAGAAAGCCAAAAAACAGCATACCGCGCACCAGGGAGCTAAAGCGGCCAAAGTACTCCAGGGTATTAACCAGTAAAAAAACGCTCAGCAGCAGAGCCGCCGAAAAGATCAGCCCTTTGAGCAGCTGATTGTGGTAATACTTCTGCCGGTATTCTTGTATGCGCAGCAAGAGACTGGCCATTGCGGTAGGAGAAGCTGCCATAGTATATTCTTTTTCACGGTTTAAACAACGGTAATCAAAATGCAGCGATACTAGTGCAGGAATGATACGTTAAAACCGGGGGTCCTAGTCCTGCGCAGCCACCCTTTTTAAACGCCGATCGCGGTTGATTTATTGGCCTTTATGCTACCGATGAACGCTTTGATGTCAGTATCCAGATCCTGGCTCTCCTGTAGTACCCGAATGAACGCACTGCCTATGATGGCTCCCTGGGCGTACCGGCAGGCTTTCTCATAGGTACTTTGGTCTTTGATGCCAAAGCCAATCAGCCGCGGATTGCGCAGATTCATAGCATTGAGCCGGTCAAAATAGGCTTCCATGTCTTCGCTTACGCCGGTTTTAGAGCCCGTCACGCTGGCCGAGGACACGGTATAAATAAAGCCGTCGCTCTGCTGGTCGATCTGGCGGATGCGCGCCTCGTGCGTTTGGGGCGTGACCAGAAAGATATTAAGAATTCCGTACTTTTTAAAAATCGCCTGGTATTCATTTACATAGATATCCATGGGCATGTCGGGCAAGATGAGCCCATCGACGCCCACTTCAGCGCATTTCTGGCAAAAATTTTCTACGCCATACTGAAGGACGGGATTCAGGTACCCCATCAAAAGTACCGGCAGCGTGATGGTTTCGCGCATACCTTCCAGCTGCTCCAGGAGCAGCCGTACGCTCATGCCGTTGTGAAGGGCCTGGTCGTTGCTCTGCTGGATGGTTTCGCCGTCGGCCACGGGGTCAGAATACGGCATGCCGATCTCCACCAGGTCCGCTCCGCCTTCCTGCAAAGCCCGTAGAATGAGGCGGGTGTCGTTCAGCTGCGGAAAACCCGCCGTGAAGTACACGTTGAGTAGCCCGTCCGCTTGGTCCGCTGCCTTTTCAAATAGTTCGGTAATGCGATTCATTTCTGTACCCAGTAATCAACAACAAGTACCTTATCCAGATGAGGGCCAAGTACCTTCCCAAACGCCTTGTGGTCGGGGTGAGGTAGGTAGGTAGCCCGTCCTTCTTCGTTTTCAAAGGTCACAAAAAAGCAGTGTGTAAAGCCCTGATCGAGGCCTTCGGGACTGTTGTTGGTGCCCCATTCCAGATCTTTGATCGTTTTTATTTTGGAGGGTAGTTGACGAAAAGCGTCTTCTACTTCTTTGATCTGCGCGGGCGAAGCGCTGTCTTTGAACTTGAATAATACAACGTGACGAAGCATTTTCTTAGGCGGATTTTTTTCGTAGGTAGTAAAGGCAACGGCTCCCATCAGCAATAGTGCCGTCAGAAGGGTTAGTTTTAATTTCATGGAGTCGTAGTTAGAATGGGTTTATATTTAGAAAAAGAAGGGTACCTGGTAGGAGCAGGTACCTTGTCAGGAGCCGGGACCAAAGTACCTCCTAGCCGGAGCAATTGATACACTCGCCTTCGTCGCTGAATTTAAGTCGGTCAAATTCGCCCAGTTTCTCTTTGATCTCCAGGATTTCGTCTTCCAGGTCGCAGCGTTCAAACAACGACAGCTCCGGCGAGTCTTTCTTGACTTCTAATTCCTGTAGCTTCAGGCGAAGGTCGAATACATCGGGTAACGTTAAAGTAGCCATAAGAATGGTATTTATATAGGTAAAACTTAATCTAGGTACTTCATGTAAGTAGCCATGTCCTTGTCGCCCCGGCCGGATAGGTTCACCACCACTACCTCGTGGGGCTGGGCTCCCAGGCGATCCAGAATGGCCAGCGCGTGTGACGACTCCAGTGCCGGAATGATACCCTCGGTACGGGTAAGCGCAAAAGCCGCCTGAACGGCTTCCTCGTCGGTGGCGGACAGGAAGCGCCCACGCCCACTTTCAAAAAGGTACGCGTGGATAGGCCCGATGCCGGGGTAGTCCAGGCCGGCCGAAATGGAATAAGGCTCCACCACCTGCCCGTCTTCGGTTTGCATCAGGATGGTACGGCTGCCGTGGAGAACGCCCGGCTTGCCTAGCGCCGTAGTGGCGGCCGAGTGGCCCGACCTAAGGCCCTGCCCGGCGGCTTCTACGGCCACCAGTTGTACGTCCGGCTGGTCCAGGAAGTGGTAGAAAGCACCGGCGGCGTTGCTGCCACCGCCCACGCAGGCCACCACGTAGTTTGGATTCTCACGGCCGGTTTGTTCCCGTAGTTGCTGCTTGATTTCCGCCGAAATGACGGACTGAAAACGGGCCACCATGTCGGGATAGGGATGCGGACCTACCACCGAGCCAATGATGTAGTGCGTATCCACGGGGTTATTGATCCAGTGGCGCATGGCTTCGTTGGTGGCGTCCTTGAGGGTTTTGGAGCCGCAGGTCGCAGGACGTACTTCGGCACCCAGCATTTTCATGCGGGCCACGTTGGGGGCCTGGCGCTGGATGTCGAGCTCGCCCATGTACACAATGCACTCGATGCCCATTAAGGCGCAGACCGTAGCCGTAGCTACCCCATGCTGTCCGGCACCGGTCTCAGCGACAACGCGTTGCTTGCCCAGGCGCTTGGCGAGCAGGATCTGCCCGATGGTGTTGTTGATCTTGTGAGCGCCCGTATGGCACAGATCTTCCCGCTTTAAGTACACGTTCGTGTTGTACTTCTCCGAAAGCCGCTGGGCCAGGTACAGCGGTGTGGGCCGACCTACGTAGTTGCGCAGCAGGTCGTCAAACTCCCGCTGAAAGGCCGGGTCGGCCAGGATGCTAAGGTAGTTTTGTTGGAGCTCCTCCACATTGGGATACAGCATCTCGGGAATAAACGCTCCGCCAAAGGGCCCGTAATATCCTTGCTCATTTACGTGAAACGAAACGTTCTCAGCCACTACTTCCATATCAAAAGGGATTGATTTAGCCCGGTGGCAAGTACCTTGCCCTCCGCGGCTGATCATGCTATACTAAAGTTAATTGATCGTAACAATCAGGCTTCTATTTCCTCTTCTTTAACACGAACTTTATGAATTAGTTTCTGGAGCTGCTCAATCTCTTTGACGCCGGGGGCCGACTCGAACTGGCTGTTGACGTCTACGCCGTAAATACGCAGGCTGCGGGCTAGCTCAAGTACCTCGTCGGCGTTGCTCAGGCCGATGCCGCCACTCAGGAAAAAAGGCTTATCGTTGTCGTACTTACGAAGCAGGCTCCAGTCGAAGGGCGTTCCGTTGCCGCCGGGCTGGGTACCTTTGGTATCAAACAGAAAGAGATCGCAGAAGGGCTTGTAGTTGTTCAGCATGGCGAAGTTGAAGGTTTCGTCGATGCTGAAGGCCTTGATGACATTGACGCCCTTCTGTCGGATGCTCCGGCAGAGGTCGGGCATTTCGTTGCCGTGGAGCTGCGCGTACTGAAGGTCGAATCGCTTCACCATGGTCAGGATATAGTCCGGGTTAGCATTCACGAACACCCCTACTTTCTTGATACTTCGGGGCAGGCTTTTTATAAACGCTTCATCCAGCTCTTCTCCCAGGTACCGGGGGGATTTATCGTAGAAAATGAACCCAATGAAATCGGGTTGTAAAGCGGCCAACTGCTCAATATTGGCTTTCTCGCGCATTCCACACACTTTTACTTTCATACGACGGAGGGGTTATGGTTAACGATTCGATTTAGTTCTTCGCGAAGGTCGGCCAGAGACTGGCCCGGATGGGAGGTTTTCATGAACGTTTCGCCAATCAAAAAACCCCGGTACCCCTGCTGGTACAGCTGCCGGATGGTTTCGGCATCCTGCAAGCCGCTTTCCGATATTTTTACAAATGAATTGGGTATTTGCGCGGCCAGCTCCAGGGAGGTACTTATAGAAGTAACGAACGTTTTAAGGTTTCGGTTATTCACGCCTACCATATTCACGTCGTCGCAGAGGCTTCGGTCCAGCTCCTCGGCGTCGTGTACTTCCAAAAGTACCTCCAGGTCCAGCTCACGGGCCCGGCGGCTCAGACTACGTACCTGTTGAGGGCTAAGGCAGGCGGCAATCAGCAGAATGATGTCCGCCCCCAGGGCTTTGGCTTCAAAAAGCTGGTACTCGTCTACCATGAAATCTTTGCGAAGCAGGGGTACTTCGGGATTGGCCTGCCGGGCGCTCCGAAAATCATCAAAAGTACCCCCAAAGAAGGGTGTGTCGGTCAGGACCGAGAGGGCCGAGGCACCAGCCTGGGCGTAGCCTTTCGTGACTACCTCAGGAAGTACCTGGTCGTTGATGATGCCTTTGGAAGGAGATTTTCGCTTAAACTCCGCAATGATGCCGGGGGCCAAAGTACCCTTCAACCGCTCGGTGAGCGACAGGCCTTTTCGCCGGAAAAGTACCTCCTGCTCGAGCTCGGAAATGCTTCGCTGTTTTTTGGCCTCAACTACCTCGAGTTGTTTCTGCGCAACAATTTTTTCTAAAATATTCATGTACTTGATCTTCATCTCAGGACGGGCCCGCGGCCCAGGTACCTGACTCAACTAGCTACTTAATCTTTAAAAATATCGGCTACCTGTAAAGTAAAATCCGGAAACACGTAGCTGGAGATGGTGTCTTCCAGCGTAAACGGGTGCAGACCGATGTAGGTACCTTCGTCGTTGAGTACGTACACAAAAACGATTTCGTTGGTTGGGTCGGCCAGCCAGTACTCTTTCACCCCGTTTTCCTGATATACCTCAAACTTATTTTTCATCTCGGTCTGCGAATTGCCGGGCGAAAGGATTTCGATGATCCAATCGGGCGCACCGATACACCCCCGGTTGTCGAGCTTGACGGGATCACAGATCACGCAGATATCCGGCTGTACTACCGTATAAATTTTAGTGGTTTGGTCGCTTTTGCGGGGCGTCAGCCGTACATCAAAGGGGGCGGAATAAACTTCACACCGTTTTTGACGCAAGAAGGAATAGATCTCGCCAAAGAAAAAGCCCGCTATTTTTTGATGCTTACGCGCCAGGGCGGGCGACATCTTGAACAGTTTGCCCTTGATTAGCTCCACGCGCTCGTCAAACTGCCACTTGAGGTAGTCGGCGTAGGTGTAGGACTTGCCTACGTCGAGTTGATTGATGTCCGTAATCATGCTTCTACCAATTTTTTAAAACAATCCAGGGCTTTTTTGCTTTCCAGCGATTCGCGGGCCGCCGCAACGGCGTCAGCGAGCGCCAGGTTGGGATTGGCTCCGTGCAGGGCTAAAGCCGCGTTAGCCACTACAACCTGTTTCTGGGCGGGAGTGGCTTCGTTGTTCAGTACATTCATGAAAATCCGGGCCGAGGCTTCGACCGTCTCTCCTCCCGAGAGTGCTTCGGGGCGAAGCGTTTCAAGCCCCAGTTGGGAAGGGAGTAAGACTTGCTCCGTGTGAGCGGTGATGATTTTGAAAGGACCCGTCAATGACACTTCATCGTAACCGTCTAAGGTGTGTAGTACCAAAAATTGCTTGTTGGTTTGTTGGTAAAGATAGGCATAAAGTCTGGCTAATTCAAGACTGAACACCCCGGCCAGTTGCTTTTGCGGAAAGGCGGGATTGATGATGGGCCCCAGCATGTTAAAAAATGTTTTCACACCCAGGTCGCGGCGGATGGGGGCCACGTTTTTCATGGCCGGATGAAAAAGCGGCGCGTGCAGAAAACACACCCCCGCCCGCTCAATTTTGCGCTCCAGGAAATCGGCCTCGTTGCTGAATTTTACGCCCAGGTACTCAAGGACCGTCGAGGAGCCGCAGTGCGACGAAACGCCGTGGTTACCGTGCTTGGCCACGCGCTGCCCCGCGCCCGCGACCACAAAGCAGGAAAGCGTAGAGATGTTAAAGGTATCCTTGCCGTCGCCGCCGGTGCCGCATACATCCATGGGGTCGTAGGCGGCCAGGTCTACCGCCAGGCAGAGCTCCAGCATGGCGTCGCGAAACCCTTCCAGCTCTTGTACGGTAATGCTCCGCATGGCGTATACCGTCAGGAAGGCCGCGATCTGCGAGGCGTTGTAGTCGCCCTTCCCGATCCCGAGCAATACCTCCCGGGCCTGCTCTTTGCTGAGTGATTTATAGTCAAATAAATGGGCTAATATCTTTTTCATAGCCAAGGTACCTGTGTGCTGATTTTACAGAAAAGAGTTAAAATGGGTACTTTTATGCGCCCCGAAGCCAGTTTTCCAGCATTTCTTTGCCGTACTCCGTCAGCACCGACTCCGGATGAAACTGAACCCCTTTGACGTCATATGTTTTGTGAGCCAGGCCCATTACCCTACCCTGCTCGTCCACCGCCGTGATAGTCAGGGTGTCGGGTACGGTCTCGGGCATGACGGTCCAGGAATGGTACCTACCTACCTGGATCTCGGCCGGAAGTCCCCGAAAAAGCCGCTCGCTGCTATCCGTCACCAGGGCTTTGTCGCTGATGCCGTGCAGCACGTCGGTCATGTTCTCAAGCGTGGAGCCAAATACCTCGCCAATGCCCTGGTGGCCCAGACACACGCCCAGAATGCTCTTCGTGGGGGCGTATTCACGAATGACGTCCGGCATAATGCCCGCCTCGGAAGGGATGCCCGGTCCCGGCGAAAGCAGAATTTTGTCGTAGGCAGCCACGGCTTCGAGGGCCATCTTGTCGTTCCGGACTACATCTACCTCATCGTGGAGCTCGCGCAGGATGTAGACCAGGTTGTAGGTAAACGAATCGTAATTATCGAGGACCAGAATTTTCATGTTGGTTGTCTAAAAAAATCAATGAGGGACTAAATTTCTTCGGCCAGGTCAACGGCTTTGCGCAGGGCGGCCAGCTTGTTGTTTACTTCCTGAAGCTCGCTTTCCACGTCGGACTTGGCCACGACGCCCATGCCCGCCCGGTAAAAAAGCGTGTTGTTTTTGCTCATAAAGGTACGGATCGCGATGGCGTGGTTGAAATCGCCGTTGAAGTCCATGAAACCGATGGCTCCGCCGTAGATGCTCCGGTTGCTGCTTTCCAGGCCGTTGATGAGTGTCATGGCCATGTGCTTAGGCGCACCCGACAAAGTACCCGCCGGAAAGGTATCGGCCACCAGCTGCAAGGGATTGGTACCTTCTTTCATGGTACCTACTACCTTGGAAACCAGGTGAATCACGTGCGAGTAAAACTGCACCTCTTTGTACGTCTCTACTTTTACCGTGTGGCAGCTGCGGCTCAGGTCGTTGCGGGCCAGGTCTACGAGCATCACGTGCTCGGCGGTTTCTTTGGGGTCTTCCAGGAGCCGCTGCGCCGCTTCGGCGTCGGCCTGGTCGTCGCCGGTACGCCGGAAAGTACCCGCAATGGGATGGATCTCAGCCTGCTGCCCTTTGATCGAGATCTGAAGCTCGGGCGATGAGCCGAAGATTTTGTAGCTGCCGTAATCAAAGTAGAAGAGGTAGGGCGAAGGATTGACCGAACGCAGCGCGCGGTACACGTTGAACTCATCGCCCAGAAAACCGCGGCTAAACCGGCGCGAGGGCACGATCTGGAACACATCACCGCGCAAACAGTGATCGATGCAGGTCCGGATGACACCGCGCATTTCGTCGTCGGTGACGTTGGAGGTTTCGGCCGAAGTCGCTTTAAAACTGTAGGTCGGGAAATTGCGGTTTTTGATCAGTACTTCCAGCTGCTCCAGGCCATCCTCCTGCGGGGGCTGCCCGTAGGCATGTTCAAAAAGGTACAGCTCGTTTTTGAAATGATGGATCGCAATCACGTAGCGGTACACGTGGTAGAAGATCTGGTCGATCTGGGTTTCGGGGCTGGGCGGCTGGATGGTAATATCTTCGAAGTAAGCCACCGAGTCGTAGGTCATGTGGCCAAACAAACCGTTGGTAATGAACGGAAAGGTACTTTTCTCAAGCGAAAACCGCTGCGCAAATTGTTGCAAGGTACCTACCGCTTCTTTAGGGGTACTTAGTGTAATCGTTTCCTGCGTGCCGTCCGGAAACTGCTGGGCTACGACGCCGTCGTTGAGCTTAAAAGAAGCCACCGGGTCGCAGCAGATGTAAGAGAACGAATCCTCGTTGCCGTGGTAGTCGGAGCTTTCGAGCAGGATGGTATTGACGAAGCGGTCGCGCAGTTTGAGGTAGATCGACACGGGCGTGAGCGTGTCGGCCAGGAATTTTTTGTGACGCGTGGTGATCGGGTAGCGGGTTGGGTGATGATCGGACGGCATACAGATAGAGTTGGTTTTAGGTACAAAAAAAGCGGCTCGCTATTCCGATGAACAGCGAGCCGCTTTGTATATATAGTGCTTTATACTAGATACAATGGCTTACTCGTCCATCTTGTTAAGACGGGCACGCCACCACCAAATAGTATTTACGTTCTGAATCATTGGTTTTTCTAGATCATCCAAAGTACCTTGAAAAGGGGGTACTTTGCTCCCGCAAATATACAAAAGGCTTTTTTACAAAAACAAACGCCGGGGGGTACTTTATTTTTTCAGGATTTTAAATTCCACCCGGCGGTTGGCGGCCTGACCCTCGGGGGTATTGTTGGAGGCAATGGGCCGGGCCTCGCCGTAGCCCTTGCTGGCCACGCGGTCGGGCTCGATGCCCTTGCCGATGAGGTACTCCCGAACGGCGTCGGCGCGGTCTTGCGAGAGCTTGAGGTTGGCTTCGTCGCTCCCCACGTTGTCGGTATGGCCGCCGAGCTCAATGGTAATGTTCGGGTTTTGCGTCATCGTGAGCCCGATCCGATCCAGTTCGGGAAAGGATTCGGTGGTGAGGGAAGCTTTCCCAAATTCAAAGGAAATGTTGTTCAGCCGCACGATCTGCCCGGCTTCAATAGGTACCAGTTTCAACGACTTATTCGCAATTTCGCGGTAGCCTTTGCCCTGAATCGCCGCGATGGAGTCCGTGAGGTCTACCTGTTCACCTTCAGCAATGAAGTTGGGGGCTACGGCCCTCATGCTGTACTTTTTCCCGTAAGGAAGTACCACTTTGTACTCGCCGGTGAGGGGGTTGGTGGTGGCGGTACCGGCTTCTTCGCCCGTGGCCATGTCTTCGTACACGATCTGAGCCTCCACGGGTTTGCCCGTTTTGGAGTCAAGTACCTTGCCGCTGAGCAGTACCACGGGGTCTGGCGCAGGTACCACGGGTTGGGCGGGCTGGGTGTCGCCCGGCTTAGCGGGAGCCGGGCGTAGGTCAATGCGCACGATGTCGCCCTTGCCCAGGGTTTCCGTAAAAGACGTCATGTAGGCGTAGTCGCCGGTGGCCGAGACGCTGTAGTAGGCGTCGTAGCCGTCGGTATTGACGGCCGGGCCCAGGTTCACGGGCTTGCTCCAGCGCTTCCAGGTTTTGTCGATGCGCTTGGTGAAGTAAATGTCGTTGCTGCCCTGCCCGCCGGGGCGGTCGCTGGAAAAGTAGAGCGTCACGCCGTCGGGAGCCAAAAAAGGCGTCGTTTCGGTAAATTGATCGGTATTGATTTCCGGGCCCAGGTCCTGGGGCTTGCTCCAGGAGCCGTCGCGTTGCTTGAAGCTCACGTAGATGTTATCGACCTTGCTGTTCTTTTTTTCGCTAAACGACATCACCAGTACCTTGCCGTCGGTTGAGAGCTGCCCGCAGTCAAACTGCCCCTTGCTCATTTTTTCGTAGCCCGCAATGTTGAGTTTCTGCGGCGGCGACCACCCCTTGGCCGTACGCTGGCTGGACGAAAAACCGCGCGTTTCGTAGCGGCCGGCGTTGTAAGCTCCTTTCAGCAGCAGCGAGTTACCGTCGGGCGAGATGCTGTACAGGCTGTTGTATTCTTCTTTGTTGAGCGGTGCGGGCAGGCGCCGCGCCGCGCTCCAGCGGCCATTTTGGTTTTCGGAGTACCAGATGTCCTGGCTTCCTTTATCACCAAAGGCATTTTGGGGGTGGCTGATGCGGGCAAAGTACAGCGTTTTGCCGTCGGGGGCAATCACGGGGGCGATTTCGTTGTATTCAGAATTGATCGTCTTTCCCAAATTCTCCAACTTCCCGTTTTGGGCTTGGCTACTGACAGCCAGGATGATCCAGAAGGCAACTAACGTAACGAATCGCATGGTACTTATTCTAGAAGAGAGATGGCGAAGACGGAGCGTTTACTCCTCCTCGGGTTTTGTAACGTATAACGTCGTATCCAGCGGCTTATTTTCTGCGGGCCGGATCAGGAAAGCCTCCATTTGTTCCAAAAGTACCTCGGCCGTATCGGCCACGAGCAGGAGGGCGCGGTTTTCGGGGCGCAGGAAGCCTTCTTCGACCATTTTGTCAAGGTGCAGTAACAGGTGGTCGTAAAAGCCGTTGACGTTGATCAGCCCCACGGGCCCGTGGTAAATCCGCAGCTGCGACCAGGCCAGGATCTCGAAGAGCTCGTCGAGGGTACCGTAACCACCGGGCAGCGCAATGACACCGTCCGAGAGCGACACCATTTTGGCTTTGCGCTCGTGCATGGTATCCACAAAGTGCAGCTCCGACAGCGTGGCGTGGGCTACCTCAAGCTTGGCCAGGAAGTTGGGAATAATGCCCGTCACGGCACCGGCTTGGGCCAGTACCCCGTCGGCTACGGCCCCCATCAGGCCCAGGTTGCCGCCGCCGTAGATGGCCCGGATGTTTCGCTCGGCCAGCGCTTTCCCCAAGTTGTAGGCTACCTCCCGGTAAATAGGCTTATGGCCCGGATTGGCCCCGCAATACACCACTACTGATTTCATAACGTACTTTTTTATTCGACGCTTCACTACAAAGTACCTACTTACAGGTACTTGGGAAAAGCAAAGATGGATTGTTTTTTGAAACGATTAAACGGATAAAGTACCCCCTGAGCAACCAGGTACCTGGCCCAAACAGGGCAAAAGGGTATTTTATGAATACACAAATTCGCCCACTTCGCTCCGGATGGTTACTTGCTTGGCGGGAGCGGCCTCTACCCTACCGATGATCTGGGCCTCGATCCCGAACGACTGCGCCAGCTCCACCACGCGCGGCGCGGCGGCTTCGGGTAGGTATACCTCCAGCCGGTGGCCCATGTTGAATACCTTGTACATTTCCTGCCAGGAGGTACCGCTCTCGGCCTGAATAAGCCGAAACAGCGGCGGAATGGGCAGCAGGTTATCCTTAATCACGTGCAGGTTTTCTACAAAGTGAAGTACCTTGGTCTGGGCACCGCCGCTGCAGTGTACCATGCCGTGGATCTGCGGGCGCAGCTCGTCCAGCAGGGCTTTGGCCACGGGCGCGTAGGTACGGGTGGGCGACAGAATGAGCTGACCTACGTCAAGCGAGGTACCTTCTACGGCGTCGGTCAGGTACTTGGAGCCGCTATATACCAAGTCGCTGGCCACTTCGGGGTCGAAGCTTTCGGGGTACTTGGCGGCCAGGTACTTGGCCAGCACGTCGTGCCGAGCGGAGGTAAGGCCGTTGCTGCCCATGCCGCCGTTGTAGGTGCTTTCGTAGGTAGCTTGGCCGTACGAGGCCAGGCCCACCACCACATCGTCGGCCTGAATGCGCGCGTTGTCTACTACCTCGGCGCGTTTCATGCGGGCAATCACCGTGCTATTGACCGTGACCGTCCGGACCAGATCCCCCACGTCGGCGGTTTCGCCACCCGTGCTGTATATTTCCACGCCGTAGCTACGGAGCATCTCAAGTACCTCTTCGGTACCGTTGATGATCTCGGCAATGACCTCCCCCGGAATTTTATTTTTATTGCGGTCAATGGTCGAGGAAAGCAGCATAGGGCCCGTCGCGCCCACGCAGAGCAGGTCGTCGGTGTTCATCACCACGGCGTCCTGGGCTATTCCGCGCCATACCGAGAGGTCACCGGTTTCTTTCCAGTAGAGGTAGGCCAGGGAGGTTTTGGTACCGGCGCCGTCGGCGTGCATGATGGTGCAGTAGTCGGGGTCACCCGCCAGGGTGTCGGGTACTATTTTACAGAAAGCCTTAGGGAAAATACCTTTGTCCAGCTTCTCGATGGCCTTGTGTACGTCTTCTTTGGAAGCCGAAACGCCGCGTTGCAGATACCGGTCGGTCATGGGTAAAAAATGAAAATGTATTTTTAAAGACACTGATTTTGTGCCGACAAAGGTACGTATAATCCTGGCATAGGTAGGTACCTAGTCGAAAGATTCGTAGCGCAGGCCAATCTCCCGCCGGACGTCGTCCAGGAGCTGCATCAGATGCAGGCTGTCGTCGAGGGTCCAGAGGGTACTTTCGGTTTTTCCCGCGCGCAAGTACTCGCCCACGGCCTCGATTTCGTAAGAGTACCCCCAGGTACTTCGCTCAAAGCTAAACGTCTGGGGCTCTTCACCGTAGCGCTCCAGCGTGAGGGCCTGGCTCTCGTGCCAGCGCGGATGTACTTTGATAATCCCCTCGGTGCCGTACACGTAAGCTTCGCAGGGCGTGCGGGCCAGAAACGTACAGTCCAGAAAAGCGAAGCGCTGGCCGGGGTAGGTAAGTACCATGCCCGTGGCCGCATCGACGCCCGTAGCGCTGAAAACCGCCGAGGCCTTCAGCGACTCAGGTACCCCCAGCACCGCGTACGACCAGAACAGCGGGTAGATGCCAATGTCCAGCAGGGCCCCGCCGCCCAGCTGCGCGTTGAAAAGCCGCCCCAGCGGATCGTAAGTACCCTGAAAACCAAAGTCGGCCTTGACTCCCAGTACTTCCCCAATGGCCCCGCTCTGGATGAGTTCGAGGGTTTTAAGCGTAGTGGGCAGAAAACGGCTCCAGAGCGCTTCCATCAGAAAGACGTTTTTTTCGCGCGCCACGCGGACCATTTCCTTCACTTGGGGGCGGTTCATGCCAAAGGGTTTTTCGCAAAGTACCGGAATGCCCGCCTTCAGGCAGAGCAGCGTATGCTCGTGGTGCCCAATGTGCGGCGAGGCAATGTACACCGCGTCCAGCTCCGGGCAGGTAACGAGCTCTTCGTAGGTACCATAGGCGTAGGGAGCGCCGTATTCTTGCGCAAACGGCTGCGCCCGGCTCAGGTCGCGCGAGGCGACGGCCGTAAGGCGGGCGTTAGGTACCTGGCGGAGGTCCTGGGCAAACTTGTGGGCAATGCGCCCCGGAGCCATAATGCCCCAGCGGATTGGATTCATAGAAGGATTTAGGTTGTTTAATTGATAGGATTGAAAGTAGCGCAGAAAATGGCTTTATAGCAAAGAAGTATCTTAAGTTTTTGCGGGATATTCTATGGCGATTTGCAATTCGCGAATTGCAAATCCCTACCACCCGTAGGCTTAGCTCGACTCCCAACGCACCACCTCGCCTGCATCCGGGCATTCGGCCAGGAGCTGCGCGTTGGTTTTTTGAAAAACGGGATGCACAAAATCCGGCGCCAGCTCAGCCACAGGTACCAGCACGAAGCGCCGCTCGTGCAGACGCGGGTGCGGTACCGTGAGGCGGGCGCTATCAAGTACCTTCGTGCCGAAGTACAGAATATCGACGTCGAGGTGGCGGGCCCCCCAGCGCTCGTAGCGCACCCGTCCGAGTTCATGCTCGATGTCCAGGATCAGCCGAAGTACCTCCTCGGGGGCTAGGTCCGTAAGTACCTCAAGTGCCTGGTTCAGGAAAGCGGGCTGGTCGGTGATGCCCCAGGGAGCGGTCTCGTACAGGGCCGATGTCCGTCGAAGAGCCCCGACGCGCAGGTCAATTTGCTCACGCGCGGCTTGAAGCTGCGCGGGCCGATCGCCCAGGTTAGAGCCCAACAGCAAGTATAGGGTAGTCAAAAGAAAAGTAGTTTGGATATAAAACAAGGACCGAAAGTCAGCAAATTTAGGCGTAATACCAAAGCGAACCGTTTGTAAGCAGGAGGTACTTTCACGAGGTGGAACACGGTATTTTTCCAAAAAGACTTTCTGGCCAGGAATACGAAAGGCGGGCTTTTCGTTGAGAGAATAGTCCTAAAAATCGTAAATTCGTATTTTTTAAAGAAAACTCCCGGCGAAAACCGCCCTACTTTACACCATGTCGCTTTCCAAAGAACAAGCCCTCAAACAGTACTTCGGCTACGATAGCTTCCGGCCCCAACAGGCCGAAATCATAGATACCGTGCTTCGGGGCGACGATTGCCTGGTACTGATGCCTACGGGCGGGGGTAAATCCATTTGTTACCAGCTCCCGGCCATTTTGAACGACGGCCTGACGATCGTCGTTTCGCCGCTCATTGCGCTCATGAAAGACCAGGTGGAAGCCCTGCGCGTCAACGGCGTCAAGGCCGCCTACCTCAACTCCTCCCTGTCGCGCAGTGAGGAAGATTCGGTACTTTGGCAAGTAAAGCTGGGCGAGCTGAAGCTCCTCTACATTGCGCCCGAACGGCTTTTTTCGGGGGGTACTTTTGATTTGCTTCGCGAGTGGAACGTGCGCCTGTTTGCCATCGACGAGTCGCACTGTATTTCGTCCTGGGGGCACGACTTCCGTCCCGAGTACCGCCAGCTCACGGTGCTGAAAACGCGCTTTCCGCAGGTACCCGTCGTGGCTCTTACCGCCACCGCCGACCGCGTCACGCGGCGCGACATCATGAAGCAACTGGGCATCAGCCACGCACCTACGTTTGAGTCGGGTTTCGACCGGCCCAACCTCAGCCTGACGGTACTTCCCGGCCAGAAACGCTTGCAGCAGATCAAGGATTTTCTGGCGCGGCACGACGGCCAGCCGGGGATCATCTACTGCCTGAGCCGCAAAGGGACCGAAACCCTGGCCGCCAGCCTACAGGGCGCGGGCTACGCCGCCGAATATTACCACGCCGGCCTCCCCTCCGAACGCCGCTCGCGGGTGCAGGAGCAATTCCTAAAAGACGACATCCAGATCATCGTGGCCACGATTGCCTTCGGGATGGGCATTGATAAATCAAACGTGCGCTGGGTGATACACTACAACCTACCTTCCAACGTCGAGAGCTTTTACCAGGAAATTGGCCGCGCCGGGCGTGACGGCGAACCTGCCGATACGGTGCTATTTTACAGCTACTCGGACATCGTGACCCGCCAGGACATGATTGGCAAGTCGGAGCAGTCCGAGGAGCAGAAACAACTCCTCTATGCCAAGCTCAACCGCATGAAGCAATACGCCGAGGCGGACATGTGTCGGCGGCGGATTCTGCTCAGCTACTTCAACGAAGAAGTAGTGCAAGACTGCGGTAACTGCGACGTGTGCCGGAACCCCCGCACGCGTTTCGACGGCACGGTTATTGCCCAGAAGGCGCTTTCGGCCATTGCGCGCACCAAAGAGAGCGTCGCGATGGGGATGCTTATCGACATCCTGCGGGGTAGCCGCAACCGCAACGTACTCCAGCACGGCTACGACCGCCTGCCTACCTTCGGCGTGGGCCACGACCTGCGCGGCGAGGAGTGGGGCGAGTACCTGGGCCAGCTTCTCAACTCGGGCGTGATGGACATCGCCTACGACGAAGCCCACGCCTTTAAGCTTAATCCGCTGAGCCGAAAGGTACTTCGGGGTGAGCACGCCGTGGAGCTGGTGAAATTTATCCCGCTGGCCGAGCGTAAGGCGCGCGAGGAGGCGCTTTTGCCCAAAGAAAAACCCAAGCAGGAGGTCATCCGCGATGCGCTCTTCGAGCAGCTGCGCCTGCTGCGTAAACAGCTCGCCGACTCGCTCAATGTACCTCCTTACGTGGTATTTAGCGACGCCACCCTGTCCGAAATGGCGCAGAAACGTCCCATCTCCGAGGCCCAGATGAAAGCCATCTCGGGCGTGGGGGCCGAGAAGTACCGCCGCTACGGGGATCTTTTCGTGAAAGAAATTGTGTCTTTTGCCAAAGAAAATACCAAGCCCGGTACCCGCGTAGTGAAGGGCATGACCTACCTCCAGACCCACGAGCTCTACCAACAAGGCTACCCGCTGGACGAAATCGCTCAGCAGCGCGGGCTCACCAGCTCCACGGTGGTGTCGCACCTGGTGAAGCTCCGCGAAGAGGGCCACGACATCAACCTGCGATCGCTGATCTCAGACAAAGCCTACGAGGCCATTCGGGAAGGAATGCGGGAGATGAATTTCCAGAAGGGCGACCCGCTCGTGCCGCTCTTCGAGCACCTGGGCGAGCGCTACGACTACGGGCAGCTGCGCCTGGCGCAAGCCATCTGGGAAGGGTAGTTGGCTGCTTCCGTAAAGTACCTATTCAATAACGGCCTCGTACACGTAAAGCGTCGAAGCCGCGTCGTCGTCGGGGACAAAGTACCCCCGCAGGCCGTGCGCGGTGGCCTCGACCCAGAACGGGTTGTTGGTCATGGGCGCGCCCGTGGGCGACCAGAGCGGCACAGGTACCTGATGCACCGGCCGGTGGTCGAGCAGGCTCACGAGCTCGAGCCCGCCCAGCCGAAACGCCGGGGCATTGGCCGGGCCGGGGTAGTTTTTGAGGCCGCCGCACAGCATCAGGTGGTTGCCCAGGTAGTGGCAGTCCTGATAGTCGATGTAAAAGGCCGGATTAGGTACCCGCAGAGGTACTTTTTGGGGCTCATTCAGCGACCATTGGTAAAAATCACGCGAGCCCCAGCTGACGCCGTGCAGGGTGTGGGCGTCGATGTGGTGTACGAGGCCACCCAGGTGGTCGTCGTGCCGAAGTACCTCTTCGGCAACTAGAGTAGCCGGGTCCACCCGGTATAGGACGGAGCGGCTGCGCGGGCGGTATTCGGCCACGGGCACCCACAGGTACCTTCCGTCGTAGTCGATGCCGCCGGGGTGGTAGAGGGTACTTTCGCCCAGCGTTTGCTGCGCCAGTAGTTTTCCTTCCGCGTCAAATTTGAACAAGTACCCTATGCCTTCACCCGGACTACCCTCGGCGGGTTTCTGAAGTACCTGCACCGACGACAGGTAGAAGTCCGGGCCAATCTTGACCATGCCCTGCGGGTGGTAGGTCGGGAAGCGCAGCGGAACGGACGCGACGAGCGTCCAGGGCGTATCGGGCCGCAGCTTTTTTATTTTCGCGATGAGGACATCCGGCGTAGCGGGCTGGGCTTGTCCACTTATATGTATTAGCAGCAGTAACAGCCAGGTACATTTTTTCATGAGGAGGTACTTTGGGTAAAGTACTTCCTAAAGCACCGGCCCAGAGGTACTTTACTTAGAGATCAAGCAAGCAAATGAATGGTTTTTTGTATTTTTGTTTACTCACTTCAAAACCACACCCATGCATTTTCCCCCCATAAAGCTATTCAGCTCCCTGTTATTACTATTTTTCGCCCAACTAAGCTGGGCGAAAACGTGGCAGCCTCAATTTGTGCCGCTCAAAGTGCTTCCCTATCCAGATTATCATTATGATTTACCCGATTACCTTGCCCAATATACCTATACTTTCTACGAACGCCAGAGGTCGTGTCAGGCCGATTATGGCTTTTTCTATTTTCGGGTAAATGGGAAAGGAAAAGTAGACAGCATCCGCGTAGAGGGTATTTTGGGATCAGAAGTGACGGATCAGATTAAGAAAAATATTTATGCTACCGAAGGTCATTGGTTTTTGCCCCAAGGTACCAAGCCCGAAGCAACCTGCTGGTTTATTTTTCTGTACGGAGCTTTTGGCCGACAAAAAAACTGCTCTGAAGAGCAAAATAGGCTGTTTAAAGTACTGAGCGATTACCGTAATGCGTATAGCACGCTGAGCAAACGGACAGAAACGCCACGCGGTATACTCCTTCGTCCCTATTGGCGCGACCCCATGGCTGAGAAATAAACAAGCGATGGGCAAAAGAGGACGCTTTGACGCCTAACGCATCCGGGTAGATTCGGACCTTTTAAGGCTTCCTTTTAGAAAAATCCATGATTCGATTTCTCAAGTACCTTTTCAGCCTAGTCCTTTTTAATGTGGCTCAGGCCCAGAGCCCATCCGACGCCATTCGGCTCAATCAGGTTGGTTTTTACCCGGCGGCGCCCAAAGTAGCGGTGATGGTGAATGCCCCGGTGGGTGAGTTTGTCCTAAAATCTAAAAAGGACAATAAGGTCGTTTTTAAAGGCAAACTCAGCGAAAGTACCCGCTCGCCGTTCTCGGAAAAAACCACCCGCGTTGCTGATTTCTCGGCCTTCCAAAAAGCAGGTAACTACTACCTGGAAGTACCAAGTACCCCGGACGGAAGTACCTCCTACCCTTTTGAGATTAAAGAAAAGGTACATGAGGGCGCTGCGAAGGCGTCTATCAAAGGCTTTTACTACCAGCGGTTGGGTATTCCGCTGGACGAAAAGTACGCCGGAAAGTGGGCGCGCCCCGCCGGGCACCCCGACACGCAGGTACTGGTACATCCCTCGGCGGCCTCGGCCGAGCGCCCCGCCGGAACGGTACTTTCGAGCCCGTTGGGCTGGTACGACGCCGGTGATTACAACAAGTACATTGTCAATTCGGGCATTACGATGGGTACTTTGCTGTCGGCCTACGAAGATTTTTCCCGGTATTACGATAAACTAAATCTGAATATTCCCGAAAGTACCAACCAGGTACCTGACCTGCTCGACGAGGTACTTTGGAACCTGCGCTGGATGCTTACCATGCAAGACCCGCACGACGGCGGCGTGTACCACAAGCTCACCAACGCCTCCTTCGACGGCATGGTGATGCCGCACCAGGCCACCAAGCCCCGCTACGTGGTGCAGAAAAGTACCGCCGCCGCGCTCGACTTCGCCGCCGTGCTGGCGCAGGCGGCGCGGGTATACCGGCCTTTTGACCAGGCACTTCCCGGCCTGGCCGATTCTTGTTTGCTGGCAGCGAAGCAAGCATGGACCTGGGCGCAAAAGTACCCCAACGTGCTGTACGACCAGGCCGCGATCAACAAGGAATTTGATCCTGACATCGCTACGGGTACCTACGGCGACCGCCACGTGGCCGACGAGTTTATCTGGGCCGCTTCGGAGCTGTACCTCACTACGCGCGACGACGCCTACTACCGGGCCGTCAATCTATTTCCCGATGAAAACATGCCCCTGCCCGCCTGGCCGCAGGTGCGGCTGCTGGGGTACTACTCGCTGCTGCGCTTCCGGGATAAACTCACGCCCGTGGCCCAAAAAGACGTGGCCGAGCTTCAAAAGCGGATGATCCAATTCGCCGATCAACTGCTGGAAGGTACCTCTACGCATTTTTTACGCACGGTAATGGGCCACAAAGCATCTGACTTTGCCTGGGGCAGTAGCTCCGTAGCCGCCAACCAGGGCATTGTGCTCGTGCAGGCCTATCGACTTACGCAGCAGCCCAAGTACCTCCAAGGGGCACTTAGTAACCTGGACTACCTGCTGGGCCGCAACGGCACGGGCTATAGCTTCCTAACGGGCTTTGGCGGCAAGCAGGTTATGCACCCGCACCACCGCCCCTCCGTGGCCGACGGCCTCGCCGAGCCGGTACCGGGGCTGCTCTCGGGCGGGCCGAATCCGGGCAAGCAGGATAAATGTACCACCTACACCTCCGACGTGCCCGACGAAGCCTTCACCGACGACGACTGCTCCTACGCTTCCAATGAAATCGCCATCAACTGGAATGCCCCCTTCGTGTACCTGGCGGGGGCTCTAGAGGCCATTTCGTTCAAAAAGTAAAAGAAAGAACCGTTTTTTGGGTACCTGCGCCAACCCCGAAGGGTACTTTGGGTGTTAAGAATTTACACCAAGAATGATTTTTTCATCATGCGAACCATCAAGCAAATCCATACGGCCCGCTACGCGCCCATCAGTGATCTGATCACGTACTCGGCGCTACCGTCGGCTACGGTCGATTACCTGGACCCGTTTCTGTTTCTGAACCACCACGGCCTGCAAAAGTACCCCGCCCGCAACAACGGCCTGCCCTTCGGGCCGCACCCGCACCGCGGGATGGAGACGGTCACGTTTATTCTGGAGGGCGATATCG
Organism: Rhabdobacter roseus; assembly: GCF_014202275.1. Lineage (GTDB taxonomy): Bacteria > Bacteroidota > Bacteroidia > Cytophagales > Spirosomataceae > Rhabdobacter > Rhabdobacter roseus. The sequence goes on from NZ_JACHGF010000021.1 coordinate 34,061, forward strand.
CCCATAAGGATTCCGGCGGCCACGCGAGCGTGATGACGGCCGGGGGCGTGCAGTGGATGACGGCCGGGAGCGGGTTGATCCACGCGGAGGTGTCGTCCGACGAGTTTAAGAAAACGGGTGGCGACCTGGAAATCCTGCAGCTGTGGATCAACCTACCCGCCGCGCTAAAAATGACAAAACCAGCCTACAAAGGCCTTCAGCGGGAAGACATCCCCAGCCTGACGCTGGACGAAGGAAAGGTGACGCTGAATTTGATATCGGGTACGTGGGAAGGTACCTCGGGGCCCTTTGAAACGCTGACGGATGTCTTCATGAGTACGCTGTACCTGCGGCCGGGCGGTACTTTTGAGGCCCAGGTACCCGCCGAGCGTACCATTTTTCTTTACGTAGTACGGGGAAAAGTTGTGATAAACGGTACCGACGCGCAGGCGCTCCACCTGGTGGAGTTTGGCTACGACGAAGACGAACTACGGATAGAAGCTTCGGAAGACAGCGTGCTGCTGTTCGGCCACGCCAAACCCTTCGAGGAGCCCGTAGTAGCGCAGGGGCCCTTTGTGATGAATACCCAGGAAGAAATCATCGAAGCTTACAGCGACTACCGCGCCGGGAAGTTTGGTACCTGGCGTGGGTAAAGGTACCTAGCACTCGCCTCCATTTGTAATCAAACGCTCGCCCAGATTTATAATCGGCGGCGGATTCACGTAGCGTTTTTAACGCCTAACACATCACGCAAAAAGCCGCCCGAAGTACTTAGCTCGGGCGGCTTTTTGGTATGTATTCGTTCAAAAAAACTACTGCGCTACTTCCAGCTCGGCGTATTCCTCAATCGGCAAACACGAGCACACCAGGTTGCGGTCGCCGTAGGCGCTGTCGACGCGGCTTACGCTGGGCCAGAACTTGTTGAAGCGTAGGTGCGCCAGCGGGAAAGCCGCCTTTTCGCGGCTGTAGGGCCGGGTCCAGTTTTCGGCCAATACCACGCGGGCCGTGTGTGGCGCGTGCTTGAGTACGTTGTGGGTGCGGTCGGCGGTACCTTCTTCCACTTCCCGGATCTCGTTTCGGATGGCAATGAGCGTATCACAGAAACGATCCAGCTCAGCCTTGGATTCCGACTCCGTCGGCTCGATCATCAAGGTACCTGCCACCGGGAACGAAAGCGTAGGGGCGTGGTAGCCGTAGTCCATGAGGCGCTTGGCCAGGTCCTCGGCCTCGATGCCCGCCGCCTTGAACGGCCGGCAATCCAGGATCATCTCGTGCGCGCAGCGCCCCTGGCTACCGGTATAAAGTACCTGGTAGTGGTCGCGGAGGCGTTCCTTGATGTAGTTGGCGTTCAGGATGGCCATTTTGGTCGCGTTGGTCAGGCCCTCGCCGCCCATCATGGCAATATACGCGTAGGAGATCGTCAGGATGCTGGCGCTGCCAAAAGGGGCCGCCGAAACGGCCGAAATAGCCTGCTCGCCGCCGGTCTTGACCACTGCGTGGCCCGGCAGGAAAGGTATAAGGTGCGCCGCTACGCCAATGGGCCCCATGCCGGGCCCGCCGCCGCCGTGCGGGATACAGAACGTTTTGTGCAGGTTGAGGTGACAGACGTCAGCCCCGATGCTGGCCGGGCTGGTGAGTCCTACCTGGGCGTTCATATTGGCCCCGTCCATGTACACCTGTCCGCCGTGGCTATGAATAACCTCACAAATTTCCTTAATGCTTTCCTCAAATACCCCGTGGGTAGAAGGGTAGGTCACCATAAGACAGGAAAGCGCGTCGCTATACTGCTCGGCTTTGGCTTTGAGGTCGGCCACGTCGATGTTGCCCCGCTCGTCGCACTTGGTAACGATCACCTTCATGCCCGCCATCACGGCCGAGGCCGGGTTGGTACCGTGCGCCGACGAAGGGATCAGCGCTACATTGCGGTGGTGGTCGCCGCGGCTCTCGTGGTAGGCGCGGATCACCATCAGACCGGCGTACTCGCCCTGGGCACCGGAGTTGGGTTGTAGCGACATGGCCGCAAAGCCCGTGATCTCGCAAAGCCAGTCGTTGAGCTCGCCGAAAAGCTGGCGGTAGCCCGCCGCTTGCTTTTGCGGAGCGAAGGGGTGCATTTTGCCAAATTCCGGCCAGGTAACGGGGATCATCTCCGCCGTGGCGTTGAGCTTCATGGTGCAGCTACCCAACGAAATCATGGAATGGACCAGCGAAAGGTCCTTATTCTCCAGCATTTTCAGGTACCGCAGCATCTCGTGCTCGGTATGATGTGTGTTAAATACCGGGTGCGTCAGGTAAGGCGAGGTCCGTTCCAGCGCTTCGGGTAGTGCCAGCTCTATTTCTTCGTCGATGATCATTTCGCCCTGAAAACCCGATACTTCGGCGAAGATATTCAGCAGCTCGATGGTATCACCGAAGGTCTTGGCTTCGTCGAACGATACCCCCACCAGCTCATCGCCCGTGTAGCGGAGGTTGATGCCGTACTTCTGGGTCTCTTGCCGCAGCTTGTTCACCAGGGGCGTCTGGATGGTGATGGTGTCGAAGTAGGTATCAGTAAGTACCCGGTAATTAAATTTCTTGATGGTTTCGGCGAAAAGCTTCGCCAAACCGTGCGTACGGGCGGCAATATTTTTGAGCCCTTCGGGCCCGTGGTAAACGGCGTAGGCTCCGGCCATAACGGCCAAAAGTACCTGGGCTGTACAGATATTGGAAGTCGCTTTTTCCCGACGAATGTGTTGCTCGCGCGTTTGCAATGCCATACGCAGCGCCCGGTTGCCCTCGGCATCCACCGACACGCCGATGATCCGGCCCGGGAGTTGGCGTTTGAAGCTTTCTTTGGTAGCAAAAAAAGCCGCGTGCGGCCCGCCGTAGCCCATCGGTACCCCAAAGCGCTGGGCGGAGCCTACCACCACATCGGCCCCCATTTCACCGGGTGCTTTAAGCAGCGTCAGGGCCAGCAGGTCAGCCGCAACGGCTACGGATAGCTGTGCTTCGTGCGCCGAAGCGATCAGGTCCGTGTAGTCAAGTACCTGGCCGTCGGTGGCGGGGTACTGGAGCAGCAGGCCAAAGAGGTTCTCCTGCGTTAGGTCCAGCGTGCGGTGGTTGCCTACCAGTACTTTAATGCCCACCGGCGTAGCCCGCGTGCGCAGCAGGTCGATGGTCTGCGGGTGGCAGAGTTCCGACACAAAAAACGTATCCGCTGCTTTTTTAGCGGCGGGGCGGGCGCTGTGCAGCATGGTCATGGCCTCGGCGGCGGCGGTACCTTCGTCGAGGAGTGAGGCGTTGGCAATCTCCATACCCGTGAGGTCGGTCACGACGGTCTGAAAATTCAGGAGCATTTCCAGGCGTCCCTGCGCGATCTCGGCCTGGTAGGGCGTATAAGCGGTATACCAGGCGGGGTTTTCCAGTACGTTGCGCAAGATCACGTTGGGCGTGAAGGTGTCGTAGTAGCCAGTACCGATAAATGACCGGAACACGACATTCTGGCTGGCTAGTTTCTTAAAATCGTGCAAAAACTGCTGCTCTGAGCGCGGCGGCGGTAAGCGCAGTGGCTCCGAAAGCCGGATGCCGCCCGGAACGGTTTGTTCTATGAGTTGATCCAGGGAGTCGACGCCTACCGTGTGGAGCATTTCCCGGAGCTCCGTTTCGTCTTTACCGTGATGCCGATCCTCAAATTTTTCCTGGGAATGGAGGTTGATTTTCATTCGTTTGGGGCAGAAAGAACCTGTAAGTACTGGGTTTGAAAAAACAAAAGTAAGCAAAACCAACCGAATCTGTATGATGAATCGTTGGTATGCTTACCATTGCTACATGAACAGCCTAGCCGACAAGTAAGTTTCCGAAAAAGAGCCGGGATGCTCTATTGGAATTGTATAACTTGTCGATTGGACCAACCGGGCCCTACGGCTATCATAAGGTACTTAGGTACACCAACTGATAGCTCGTGCTGCGCCCTCCGGCCGTGTTTTTTACGAGAATACCTTGATTTTCCAACCCTTGAATATCTCGTAGCGCAGTATCCGTCGACACCTTAGTGATTTTGGCCCATTTGGAGGTAGTAAGATTGCCTTCAAACCCATCCAGCAGCTTGTCTAGCATGAGCTTTTGACGAGTAGTGATCGTTTTGGTAGAAAAGAAGGTCCAATAACGAGCTTTGGTAAGCACGGTGTCAAGCGTCTCTTCGGCATTTTCCAAGGCTCTTTCCAAGCATGATAAAAACCAAACAAGCCATTTCGTAACATCTAAATCTCCTTTTTGGGTTTTCTCCAACGTTTCGTAATACCCTTTATGCTAAGGGATAGAAGTACCTATATCCAGGCCCAATTTACGGGCAATGGAAGACCTTACTTGATCTGGATCTAGAAACTCGCCTTCTATTTCAGTCGTTTTCAATGCATCCTGAGTAAGGGTTTTTAGCTCGGCTTCTTCCTGTAAAGCAAAGCCCAAGCTCATCATTCTACCGATGAGCTTTCCTTGTTTATGACGTACCGAAGCTAATAAGGGAATTACCGTGTGAGCATCCCAACGAAATTGAGGCCATTGGCTATATTGATAGATATACATACATTCACCGCATTTTATAAGGTGAATATAAGAACTATTCGCCGCATAAACAGTAGGTACGCCGCAAAAAATGCGGTGAATAGAACAACTATTCACCGCATCGGAAAAGGTCAGGTACCTTTAACCAAAGTACCTACGCTTAGTGCTTGGGGCAGTCGCAGGAGCTGCGGCGTTTAAAAATGCCCAGGAATTTCTTGTTACGAGGCTTTTTATACCCCTTATAGCGTTTTCTTTTTTTCTGGTTTTTCCCCAAATCCTGGAGCTCAACACGGGTAGTTTCTGCGGAGGTAGTAGCGGCGCGCGTTTCCGGAGCCAAACCGCCCAGAAATAGCCCCAGCAAAAAAATCAGGATCGTTGCTTTATTTTTCATAAGGTACTTTGCTATCGAAAGGTACTTTGATCTTTCTTCCTTATTTCACCAACGCACATTCTCCGTATTTATTCCCGCTGGCGGTGAAGAATTTCCGCAGCGGGTACCTGCTACGCTTTTACCAGCTCCAGAATGGTGATTTCGGGCAAAATCCCGACCCGGCCGGGGTACCCAATGTACCCAAAGCCGCGGTTGACGTAGAGGTACTGCTGTGCTTCCTGGTACAGTCCGGCCCACTGCTTGTAGCGATACTGCACCGGACTCCACTTGAAGCCGGGCAGCTCTACGCCAAACTGCATTCCGTGCGTGTGCCCGGCCAGCGCCAGGTCAATGTCCGGGAAAGCGGGCCGCACCTGGGCTTCCCAGTGGCTGGGGTCGTGCGAGAGCAGGAGCTTCACGGGGTACTCTTCTGCGCCGCGGTAGGCTTTGGCCAGGTCGCCTTTCTGAACAAAACTCGTGCCCCAATTTTGAATACCGATGAGTCCTATTTCGGCACCATCTACCCGGATGGCCCGGTTTTCGTCCAGCATCAGGTTCCAACCCATCAGGGCATGGGCTTTTTTGAGGTCTTCCAGGTTACGGCGTTTGGCTTCGGGGTTTGGCCAGTTGTAGTAGTCGCCGTAGTCGTGGTTGCCCAGTACGGAGTACACGCCCAGCGGTGCTTTTACTTTTTCAAAAATAGAAAGGTACTCTTTCACTTCAATGGCCTGATCATTTACGAGGTCGCCGGTGAAAAAGGCCAGGTCAGGCTTCTCGCGCAGGAGCATTTCTACCCCACCTTTGACGGCTGTTTTATTAAAAAAACTACCCGAGTGAATATCCGAAAGCTGCGCGATCCGGATGCCGTCGAATTCTTTGGGAAGATTCTTGAGGGGTACTTTGACGCGCCGGATGCGGTAGTCGTGCGCGCCCGAGAGGATGCCGAAGACAAAGGTACCAAACAAACTACCCCCGGCCACCAAGGCCGTGGTGGCCATAAACTCCGAGCGGGGAATGCGGGCTACATCGGGGCTGGCGGTGGGCTCCGCCGCCGGAGGTACCACCAGCTGGATGGCCCACTGGACCAGCCGCCGTAAGTCATCAACGAGCAGGAAAAGTACTGAGAATAGCTTGGCAAAGTACGGAATGGCGATGCCCGCAAAGACGAAGTTGCGTGTAGCGCGCCCGAAGGTATCGGGCGGGAGCAGCTGCAAGAGCAAAAATGCTGACAGCGGTAGCACGGAGAAAAACCAGTAAATGCCCGATACCCAGCGCTGCGTAGACTCCGAAGAAGTACGTAATACCGTCCGGAGCGCCTGCCACACGTACCAATCCAGCGCAAAAAAGATAAAAGCCAGTACTATAAAGAACAAAGAACGGTTCATAAGCTGAAGAAAAAGCATCTATCGGCATAAAACGCTTCAGTCCGTTTTCTTGTTCATTAAATTCTTCGTAATGAGAATAATACTCATTGAACGGAGATAGAGCGGGCTGAACGGTAACTTTGGCCCCCCTGATCAGGTACCTTATTCTTTTTACGCAAGGATTTTTTCCATTACATCAACCCAACGCGATGGCTACTTTCGATTTCAAACGTTTTCACCTTCGTTCCATCAACGCGCACTCGGAAGCAGAGCGGGCGGCAATTAACCAGGAATTGAAGGCCCTATACGCTTCTTTGTCGTCCGAAGAACAACAGGAATTCAATGAACAGCTGCAGGCCTTTCTGGTGCGCGAAATGGGGCGGCTCAAATCCGACTTTGACTCCGTGAAGGGAATGAATAGCGCCAACTAAAAACCCTACCCCTCAGCGCTGAGGGGTAGGGTTGGGTAGGTACTTAGTAGGATACTTTTACTCCGTCACTTCCCCTTCCAGCCGCAGCACCACCAGCCCGCTGTCGCCATTAGACTCCACGGTAACGGATTTGGCAAAGGGACCCACGACGGCGGCGTTGAATGTGGCCTTAATGACCGCCGACTGGCCGGGAAGCAGCGGCTCCTTGTCGTACTCGACGCCCGTGCAGCCGCACGAGCCGGTAGCCCGGGCAATGAGCAGGGGAGTCGTGCCGGCGTTGGTGTACCTAAACTCGGCCGTGACGGGTTTGCCTTTTGGGATTTTACCAAATTGCTTCGTCGTTTGCGCCCATTCAAAGGCCGCCAGGGGGTAGGCCATGACCAGGGAGGAGATAATTAGGCCGGCAACCAGCAGCATCATACTTTTTCGTTTCATACATTTTTACGGTTTAAGATGGAACATATGTTGATCAACCGGTCAAAAGTAGAGGTTGTTGAATCAGAGGCTTGTTAATGAGTTGGTAAGGTTTGTTAACTAGGTGTTAATGCCTTGAAAAAAGTCGGAAAAGCCCGTAATTAGCGTCGGAATCTTCCTACTTCTTATGCCCAGAAGAACCATACGATGGCTTGTGTTACTATCGGCTCTATCCATTATGGGGGTGGTAGTCACGCAGATATATTGGGTGAAGAAGACCCTCGATCTGCGCGAAAGGCAGTTTAACCAGCGCGCCCACGTAGCCTTGCAGGATGTGGCCGAAGAGCTCACGCGGATCAACGGCGTCATGCAGATCACGAACCCCGTGGAGCAGCTCTCGCCGGATTACTTTTTGGTCAATACCAATTCCACTACCCAGCCGGAGGTACTTGAGCATTTCCTGAAAGACAGCTTTCAGAAGCACGAGCTCATTACTGATTTTGAAGTAGGTATCTACGACTGCACCACCGACCGCTTGCGCTACGGCATGTCGCTCAGTACCCGCAACAACGACAAAACCCCCGCCCCCACCGCCGACTGGATCAAAACGGACAAGTACCCCTATTACTTTGGCATCCGGTTTCCGCAGCAGCGGGAGTACCTGGCGGGCGACCTCCAGGGCTGGATTTGGTCCTCCGGCCTGGTGCTGGTGGCAGTCTGCTTTTTTGCCTACGCCCTATTTGTTATTTTGCGCCAAAAACAGCTTTCCGAAATTCAGCGCGATTTTATCAACAACATGACGCACGAGCTACAAACGCCGATCTCGACCATCCGCATAGCGGCCGATGTGCTACAAACACCTGCCATTACTACCCAGCCTGAGCGCCATAAAAGGTACGTGCAGATCGTACAGGAGGAAATCCTGCGGCTGCAACGGCAGGTAGAAATGGTACTTAACATGGCCAAGGCGGAGCGCAAAAAGCTGGCCATGCAGGTAGAATGGCTGGACGCCCACGAAGTCATTTCGGCCATGCTACGGCCCCATCAGCATAAAGTACAGGTGCAGCTTACGGCTAGTGCGCCCTACGTCCACGCCGATCGCATTCATTTTGGCAACCTGCTCAACAACCTGGTGGACAATGCCATTAAGTACTCGCCCGCCGACGCCGTGGTGAGTATTCGGACGTACGACCGGGCCGAATCGCTGGTGCTGGCCGTGCGCGACCAGGGCATGGGTATTGCGCCCGAGCACCAAAAGAAGATTTTTGAGAAGTTTTACCGGGTACCTTATGGCAATGTGCACAACGTCAAAGGTTTTGGGATAGGCCTGAGCTACGTGCAGCAGATCGTGAAAGCCCACCGCTGGAAGCTGGAGCTGGACAGTGCGCTCGGAGAGGGAAGTGAATTTCGGGTGATCATCCCTAAACATCAAAAGCCATGAAAGCAAAAATTCTGTACGTCGAGGATGATCCCAATTTAGGGTTTACGACCAAGGATAATCTGGAAGCCCATGACTACGAAATTGTGCACTGCCCGGACGGGAAAAAGGCCTGGGCGGCTTTCCAGGAGCAGCATTTTGACCTGTGCGTACTGGACGTAATGCTCCCCGAAATGGACGGCTTCACGCTGGCCCGGCACATCCGGGAAGTTGACGCGCAGGTACCTGTGCTGTTTTTGACGGCCCGCTCGATGCAGGAAGACAAGATCCAGGGCCTGCTGCTGGGCGGTGACGACTACCTCACCAAGCCCTTCAGTATTCAGGAGCTGGTACTTCGGATCGAGGTGTTTCTGCGCCGCACCAAGCCCGACTACCAGCCCGAAAATCCGCAAAGTACCTTTGTGATTGGCAAGTATCGCTTTGACTTTGAGAAGCTCACCCTGAGTCAAAACGGGCAGGTGCATACCCTTACCTTTCGGGAAGCCGAGGTACTTAAGTACCTCGCGTCCAAGCCCCGGCAAGTAGTCAAGCGCGAAGAGGTACTTACCGAGATCTGGGGCGACAACGACTACTACATGGGCCGTAGCCTCGATGTCTTTGTTAGCCGCCTCCGCAAGTACCTCTCCCAGGACCCCGCCATCCGGATCGATAACGTACACGGCGTAGGCTTTCGGCTTAGCTGGTAGTTTTTGGGGCGGGTTCCGCGCCCAGGTACCCTTAGGGGGTACTTGCTTTTTGGGAAAGAAGCTGAGCCGACGACTCGTCCAGAAAAAATGTACAACTAGGGTGTTGCTGCAAAATACTGGCGGGGAACTGATTGCTCACCGCTTGTTCCAGGCTATTTTTAACGGCCTGCGCCTTACGGGCGTCGGGTACGGAACAGATAATGTGGGCCGACTTCATGATCTGCTTTACGGACATACTGATGGCCTGCGTAGGTACCTCCTCCAAGGAAGCAAACCAGCCTTCGTTCATCTGTTGTCTTCGGCAGGGCTCATCCAGGGTGACGATGAGGTAGGGGCGTTCGGTGTCGAAGTCGGCCGGAGGATCGTTAAAGGCCAAGTGGCCGTTTTCGCCCACACCCACCAGCGCAACGTCGATGGGATGTTCCCGGATAAGTACCCCCAGCCGCTCGCATTCGGCTTCAGCATCCACCTCGCCATCAATGAGATGGACGGCCTGCAAGGAAGGTACTTTGGCCAAAAATCGCTCCTGGAGGTACTTACGAAAACTAGCCGGATGCGCCAGCGGTAAGCCTATGTACTCATCCAGGTGAAACATCGTGACTTTGCCCCAGTCGAGATCTTCATGCAGCAGCTGATTCAGCGTTTCAAACTGGCTGGTACCCGTAGCCAGAATCACGTTCGCCTTTCCGTGGTCGGTGATGGCTTGCCGGATCAGCACCGCGGCCCTGGCTCCGGCCGCCTTTCCTAGCTCCGCGGGAGATTTTGCTATGGTAATTTTCATGAATAGTAGGTACTTACATGTAGAGCCCGAAGGCGTAATTTCCTGGAGTCTTAAGCTTTTTTTACCTGCGTGTTGCCGCCTGCGCGCAGCGAAATATCCACCGGCTTGTTGGAAACCCAGGCACCAGCCGTAAAGTCAGGAATGTCGATGGAGTTGGATCGGTTGGCCACCGACCACTCGCTCAGCGGTCCGATGGCACTCCAGGAGGCCGCATCGTATACGTCCTGGTCGAGCGGGAGGCCGTTTCGCAGGCAGTCGATGAGGCGCCAGTCCATCAGGAAATCCATACCGCCGTGGCCTCCTACTTGCTTGGCTAGTTCGCCAATGCGCTTGACGATCTCAGGCTGGTACTTGGTTTCCAAAGCTTTGTATTCTTCGTCCGACAACCACTCGTGTCCCTGAGAGATTCGCTCCGGCAGGGGGTACTTTTGCGCCGTACCCTTGGTCCCGCTGATCAGGTGCAGGCGCGAGTAGGGCCGGGGTGAAGTTACGTCGTGTTGTAGCATGATCGTCTTCCCCTTGTTGGTTCGGATGGTCGTGGTGTTCATATTGCCCCGAAAGTTTCCGCCTAAAAAAGGTTGAAAAGTAGCGTCCGAAGCACCTAGCTCCTGGGTACGTTGCTTCAGCATAAAATCATGGCTACTCATGGACACAAGGTAGTCCATCTTATCACCCCGATTGACGTCCAGGATTTGGCATATTGGCCCCAGTCCGTGCGTGGGGTACAGATTTCCGTTGCGGTGGGCGTTCTCGCGCAGGCGCCACAGATCATAGCGCTTGGTTTTATCAAACAATGACTCGTAAATATCGTGAATGTAAGCACCCTCGACGTGCACGATTTCGCCAAAGTACCCCTGCCGGGCCAGATTGAGCGTAAGGAGTTCAAAAAAATCGTAGCAGCAATTTTCCAGCATCATGCAGTGCTTGCGGGTACGTTCTGAGGTTTCTACCAACTGCCAGCATTCTTCCAGCGTCACGGCGGCAGGTATTTCTACCGCCACGTGCTTGCCTTGCTCCATGGCGTAGAGTGCCATGGGTGCGTGCAGGCTCCAGGGCGTACAAATGTATATCAGGTCCAGGTCGTCGCGCTCGCAGAGCTTTTTCCATGCGTCTTCGGTTCCTGTGTACACCGCCGCCTCCGGGAAGGTGCCTTCCAGTACCTTTTTGGCCGCTGTGGCGTTTTCGGGGCGTACATCACACAGGGCCTTCACCTCCACGTTGGCCAGGTGAACGATCCGTTTGATGGCACCGGTACCGCGGTTTCCCAAGCCAATGTACCCAATTCGGACGGTGTCGATTTTAGGTGCCGCGTATCCACACATGTTGAACACCTGGCGGTGCGCACGAGACGCCTGCTTATGAATGGCAGGTAGAGCGGAAGTACCTTTAGGCGTGGTACAACCCGGCAGCAAAGTACCTCCCGCCAAGCCTATGCCGCCCAAGCTGCTCAGTTTTAAAAATGCTCTTTTTTTCATCATGTATTAAGCTAAGGGAAGAACATGGCATGAGAGACCAGTAAGACTTTCTTTACTCTGCCGCAAGCCGTTTTAAGTAGTATTACAAGCAAGTTTAAGTGGTTTTTTCTAATGACAGACTTTTTCTCGGGTAAAAAGTTGCGAGAACGTTCTCGTACATGCTCCATAAAGGACTTGCCTTAGGTACTTGCTAAATAGCGGCAAAGGGGGTAGTTTGAGGGCAGGGAAAGGTGTTTCCCGATTCATCGAAGAAGCATGCGTCCTAAATATACGACCATCAAGGATATAGCGAAGGCCCTGGATATATCGGTGGCGACTGTTTCACGCGCCTTGCGAGATACCCACGACGTAAGTCCAGAAACTAGAGATAAAGTACTGGCAGTAGCCGCCGCCTTAAACTATAAACCTAATTTTAACGCCACTGGGCTTGTCCATCAAAGTACCCATCACCTAGGCGTGCTCATCCCAACCATTACCAATTACTACTTTTCAACGGTGATTACGGGTATGCAGGAGGTAGCTCATCAGCATGGTTTTAACCTTGTTTTGTATTTAACCAATGATTCGCCGGAGAGGGAGCAAAGGATTGTTCAGAACTTAGTTCGTACGAGCCTGGATGGTTTGCTGGCTTGCGTCTCTTCGCGTGCAGCAGAATACAATCATTTTCAGGAATTACTGGACGAAAGCATGCCTCTGGTTTTTTTCGATCGCGTACCGGATGACACCATCAAAACGTCGAAAGTAGTGCAGGATGATTATGAGGGCGCTTTTAAGGCCGTTGAGCACCTGATCCAAAGCGGCTACACAAAAATTGCCCACATTACCGGGCCCAAAGGCCTACAGCTGACAGAGAATAGAGCGCAGGGATACCTGGATGCCTTGCGGAAATACAACTTACCCGTCAGGTCCGACTGGCTCATTTACTCGGGTTTCTCCCAGCAAGAGGGAGAAATGGATGCGGAGAAATTGCTGGAAAGCCGGGATAGACCCGATGCTGTTTTTGCCGTAAACGATCGAAAAGCGGTGGGAGCTATTTTGGTTTTAAAAAGGAAAGGGATTCGGGTTGGAAAGGAGATAGGAGTCATGGGTTTTACCAATGACCCAATCTCGGAAATTGTTTCTCCCACCCTATCGACCGTGGCCGAGCCAGCCTATGAACTTGGGAGAGCGAGCTGCCAACTACTGCTAAACCAGCTCAAAAAAAATACCTTTGTCCAAGAACAGGTAGTACTGCGCAGTCAACTCGTGGCGCGCGCTTCGACGCAACGCATATAGCGGGTCCAGGCCTTTTGCCTATTAGCTGTTTTTTTGGGGCTTGATTTTTAGGGTTGCCTTAAGCAGAGCGAGCAGCCTTTTGAGGGGCTGCTCGTCTGGTTTGATGGTCTCGTGGCGGCTACCTACTTTTCCGGGGGTTGACCCAGTATCAT
>NZ_JACHGF010000022.1 GCF_014202275.1 Rhabdobacter roseus
CTGGCAAGTAGGAGTAGTCATGGTTTTTGTAGTCTAGTCAACCACAAAAGTAAGGCTAACAACTACTTGCCATTTTTATGAGAAAGCCCTGATGAATGATACCACTGCGGTTGCTGAAAAATACACGTATGATCCAGATGTGCCTGAAAGAACAATTATAAAGTATAGCATTGAAATAAATAGCACAGTACTGGAGTTAGTGAAGTTTGGGGAGGTTTCTGAAACTGTAGGAGGAGTGATGACTTCCGATAATAATAGATTTCTCAAAATAAGGAAAGGTGCTAATATGGTAAGCAGAGCATATGCAGAAATAGATAGTGAACAAATTATTGATAGAGAGTTAAATAGCGAAGAAAAAGAATTCGGTATTAAAGATCAGCCGTTTTTTGTAAAGTTAGACAAAGGAGGTAGGGCGTTTAATGGAGATGCTTTAAGTAACTATTTTTATGAAACTGATTTTCTTATAGACTGGTCTAAGGAGGCTGTCGCTATCTTGAAAGCTAATAATGGACTTAGAAACCATAGATTTTATTTCAGAAAAGGGATAGTTTATAGTGAAGCAGGGATATATAGTCCTACTTTTAGAATTAGCTCAGAGCAAGTTTTTGCAAAAGCAAGTCCAAGTATTTTTATTAAAGATAATTTCGGAGAAGTAGAGTATTTTCTTGGTAATTTATGTTCTAAAATTGCTAGATATTTATTTAAGAATTTCATAAATCATACAGTACATTTGGTTATGGGAGACATAGATGAGATTCTGGTTGTTTTAAAAAATAATTCCAAAATTGTTGAGCTTACAAAACAAATTATTACTAAGCAAAAGCAAAACCCGCGCTACGACTATCAATCCAACGAGCAGCGGGAGATCGATCAACTGGTGTACCAGCTCTACGGCCTCAACGAGGCCGACATACAGGAAGTGGAGCGGTGGTACGCCCGGCGCTACCCCAAACTCAGCAGCTACGCCTGCGTCGTCCCCGACAAGGCCGAGCTCTACGTAGACCGCAGCGAACTCAGCGTAGAAACCGCCACCCTGCTGGCTCAGATCCAACGCGGCGAAACTAAGCACGTGGAGTTTAAAAGTACCCTGCTCTACGACATCAAACAGGACCGCGAAACCTACGTCGTCAAACACAGCATACTCAAAACCCTTGCCGGCTTTGCCAACGCCGAAGGCGGCAACCTTCTCATCGGCGTCACCGACGAAGGCCAGCTCTACGGCCTCACCAAAGACTACGCGCTGTTGGGCGCAGCCACGGCGCTGCCCGCTGCCCGGCAAGATTCCTTCCGGCAGCGGCTCGATGCCCTCATTCAGGAAGCCTTCGGCGATGCTTTCTTTGCCCTGCTGGATGTTGCCTTTGTGGAGCTACAAGGCCGAGACGTATGTGTAGTATCGGTACGGCCCTCGGAGGTACCTTACCTGCTCTATAATGCCGAAAAGAAAAGCCAGCAATTTTATATCCGTAGGCTGTCTAGCAGTAAAGAGCTCACCCCCCGCGAACGGGAGATTTACGAGCAACATCGCTGGCGGTACAATACGGGTACCGTTAGATAAATTTATTGCAGTGCATTGACAGCCAGGCTTGTAAAGGTCTGGCTGTTTTGGTAGGTTTCGGGTAGAATTATCTTCCAAAACTTAACCCTCCAAAGCTATGGTGCCTAAATTCATTACTGTTTTAGATGCGGATATTGATAAACCTTTCTGGCATGCGGTCATGGTTGATTTTGCTTTAGCGAACATAAGGAAGAAACAGGTTTATCGACAAGATACCAATTTCCAATTTCCTAAAAGTGAAGATGATAAACTTATTGAACCAATTCAGATGCGTGAATTAATAAGTGGGCTACCTGCATCAGCTCAGATATTTAAAATCGGTGATGAAATGGCTGAGTCATTAAAAAGTGTATTTTCGTTAACCTAAAATGCTTTTAAAGATATTATGAGAAACTTAATTAAAATATTGTTTTACTTCGCGATATGCTGCGCTACTATATACTTGTCTTCATGCGTTGGTAATGGGAGGCTTACTCGCCGATATAAATCAATGGAAATTATAAATTTAGATAATGGTAAAATAGATGAGTTGATCAGTGTTAACGCCTATGTGATTGCTTCTGAAAAAGTACCCTCGCCGAGCCCTAAAACTATTTTTGACTTGTCTCCCAAAGCTCAAAGCGAATTAATAAAGTCGATTAATAGCAAGGAACTAAAGTCAGAGGATCTCACATTTAAAATAGCCTCGGAACTTACTTTGAAAAAAAATGATAAGGTGTCAATTATTGACTACACTCTACAAGAAAAAAAAATTATTATTCCTATACGAAATAAATCTCAAAATCCTGCTGATAGAATTTCTAAACTAATAGTAAGCTTAAAATTAGACGCTTCATCTAGTTTTAAGATTATTAGTTGCAATAAAATTGAGACGCAATACCAATCTTATGACTTAGGAAAGCTTAATTATACTGAAGCAAATCAGGCAGAGCTTACAGCAAGTCTTGGATTTGAAAATAGTATAGGAGTTTCTGGATCATCATCGAGGAAAAACACCTCATCTACATCTCAGAAAGCTGCGAGTGCCGGATTTGAAGATACATCATCAAATATAGCTGAGCATATACTGACAGATGGTTTAACAGAAGCGTCAAAAGTTAATCAAGGTTTGTCAGGTAAATTAAGTGCAACAAGATCGCTTGCTGAAGAGGTTTTGCTAAAGCAGCGAATTGTTGCCTTAAATGCTATGATTTTAGAAGATGGTAAAACATTAAGTATTTATCAAGATGGAGTCAGTGGGATTGATCTTACTGGAAATGTAATAGTGACAATAATATTAGAAAATAAATCAAATGTTAAAGTAGAAAGAGTACATTCATTCGGGGGGTTATTTGTTGATGAAAAGCCAAATGATCCAGACAAAGTACAAGTGAGGGAAATGTCGGTATTTTATCCGAATTTGAATGAAAATTTAAAATCAAAATTAAGTTTTGAAGGAGACTTTCGTGCAGTAGTAAAACGAGGTAGAACTATTTCAGAAGCGGATGATAAAGTAGAATTTAAGTCGGGTAAAAGCGTTGAGAAAGATATATCTCTATTGCCGAAAGATCAGTTTAAACCTTTACTTTGGAGTATTTACTTGCCTGGTGCTGGCAATTCAGGAAAACTTCCTATTAAAATTAATAATGGTGCCTTAGTGTTTTCTTCTTTCTCAGAGGCTTTAGATTTTACTAATTGGCTACAACAAAAAGCTGATTCTATTAAAGGAAAAACCCTTGGTGATAAGAAAAGTACAATATATTTTCCTCATAATAGTGAAGTAAATACTACCAATGCTCAAAATTTAGAAATTGGTTTTTTCTAAGTATTTGACAAGCCATTTCCTCCCATGTTCACCACCTTCAAACAAATCTTCACACCAAACCCTAGAGATGCCTTTGGGGCCAGGTTTACATTTGTGCTGTTGCTACTGGTACTCGTTGGGGTAATTATCGTTGGGTGGCAACGGGTAGCTTCACCGGTGGTGGCTTTTCTGCTGGCGTCAGCCTGCTTGGCCCTGGGAATGCTGGTCGGTTTTTTGTTCGGTATTCCCAAAATACTACAAGGGAGACAGCCTACTGATGAGCAGGGAAGGTCGAGTCAGCACCGACCCAATACCAATCTAGAAGAAATATCAGACTGGCTTACCAAAATCATCGTTGGATTAGGGCTGGTACAATTGAAAACCATACCAGGCCGCGTGCAGGAAACTTCAGAGTATATTGCCGGTAAGATTGCTACTTCTCCGCTTCAGATAGGTGCGGCTACCACCCTAACAGGGTCTATTCTGGTCTATTTTCCAGTGGTGGGGTTTTTAGGAGGGTACCTGGTTACGCGTATGTACCTGTCTAACGCCATTCGTGAAGCGGATGAACGCCTGAATGAGCCAAGCGATGCGATGAAAGAGATAGTAAAAAATGTACAGGAATCCATTAGTAAAATAGAAGCTACCTTGCCAGTGGCGCAGCAGGATAGGATCGAAAAGGGCCTGGTGGCACCAAGAAGCGTAAAAGGTACAGATAATGACGATCCGCAAAAAGGAAAATGGGGAGGCTTAGAAGAAAGGAATGGAAGGCGGCTATCGGCAAGAGGAAAGAAAATACCTTTCTTGGGTAGTCTCTACTCCATTGTATTAACTGTAGAAAGTACTGATTCCGACAAGCCCTTAGTAGGAAATGTAAAGTTCCATCTGCATCCTACTTTTATCAATTCAACACCCATCATCTTTGTTAAAGATGGAAAAGCAGAACTGACCCTAACCGCTTGGGGAGCCTTTACGGTTGGTGCAGAAGCAGATGATGGAGCTACAACGCTTGAACTTGATCTGTCTGATCCTAAATGGGGGTTTTCAGAGGAATTCAGAAGTCTATAAGAGGTAAGGCCTTAACTCGTAAGCGTAATAAAATAAGCTATTTTACTTCTAGAGCAATTCGCTCGCTTCTCCCTTCTTTGCGGGTTGCAATTGTTATCTCATTACATCTTCACCCATGACTTTCCCCAGCCGCAGCCCACTGATGAACCGGCGCGCGGTCCGGACGTTTTCCACAAAAAAAACATCCAGCGGCTGGATCACCTCCCGCACCTGCGGGCTAAGTACCCGCTCGGCGGTACCTTCGGCCAGGACGGTCGGGATCAGGAAAAGGGTGGTGGTGTCGGTACTCATGCAGTAGTAGGTTAGCTTTGCAAAGAAGGTACTTTTTTGGTAAAAAGTACCTTTCAGTCCCTTTTTGCGAAGCTTCCAGGGGTACTTGTAGGTACTTTTTTTAGCCACAGCCCGAAAAGTACCCTTTAGCCGTTCCAACCTTTTGGGGAAGAAGGTACTCTTACGCAGGTACCTAAACGCTTTTCCCATGAAAAAAACAACCAAGTACCTGTTGCTATTCCTGGTCCTGCTGGGCTGCCACCGCGTAGAAAAAGTATCGCCTGAGGGATTAAAGCCGCTGGTAGGGCGCTGGCGCTTGGTGGCGCAGCGGAATCTCCAGAGCGAAGAAAAAGAATGGGTAGAGGTACCTTCCGGCAAGGGCGCGTTTACCATTATTCGCTATGACGGGGTAATACTAGACTCCCAAGGTCGGGGGCTCTGCTGCGGGACGGATATTTTGTGGCTCAACGGCACGAAGTACCTTATTGAGCCACAGGAGGAGGTGCCTTATAATGAGGCATGCCGCTACATCGACATCGCCTGGTGCCCGCTGTGGGACATTGTTCTGGATGGCGACACCTTTGTGCGGGACGATGAAAGCCGCTACGTGCGGATGCGATAGTATATTTATAGTTTAATCAAACTCTTTTTTAGTCATGAAATTGGTCAAGTACCTGGTTTTGATTGGAATGCTCGTAGGCTGCAACCGCGTAGAAAAAGTGTCGCCAGAGGCACTGAAACCGCTGGTAGGGCGCTGGCAATTGGTGGCTCAGCAGAATCTCCTGAGTGAAGAAAAAGAAT
Source organism: Rhabdobacter roseus (assembly GCF_014202275.1). Classification (GTDB taxonomy): domain Bacteria; phylum Bacteroidota; class Bacteroidia; order Cytophagales; family Spirosomataceae; genus Rhabdobacter; species Rhabdobacter roseus. The sequence goes on from NZ_JACHGF010000022.1 coordinate 5,478, forward strand.
GGGTAGAGGTACCTGCTGCCGAGGCGTCGTTTTTCATTATTCGCTACGACGGCGTGGTGCTGGACGCCGAAGGGCGCGGGCTCTGCTGCGGGCCGGGTACTTTGAAGCTCAACGGCACGGAGTACCCCATCGGGCCCCGGGCCGAGGTACCCTTCAATGAGGTATGCGCCCTGGTCAATTGTGCGGGGTGCCCGGTGTGGGACATCGCCCTGGACGGCGATACCCTCGTGCTGACTAGCTGTTGGGGAGGCAGTCAAAGTCGCTTTGCGCGGGTGCGGTAAGAGTCGTTAGTAGTCATTATTATTTTCAACTTGTAAAACTTAAAAAAACATGAAATCGACCAAGTACCTTGTTTTGGCTTTGTTGGCGCTGCTGTTGGGCTGCCGTCGCGAGCAGGAAGTATCGCCCGAGGCGTTGAAGCCACTCGTGGGGCGCTGGCAGTTGGTGGCCTATGAGCAAAACCAGGGCGGCGTCAGGACCTGGGTGGAGGTACCTGCCGCCGAGGCGTTGATCTTGCAGGTTCGTTTCGACGGAGTACTTTTAGACGGCCAGGGGCTGGCCTGGTGCTGCGCTCCCCCCGCCATCCAGCTGAACGGTACCCTCATAGACATTATTCCCCGTGCTGAAGTACCCCGCAACCTCATCTGCGACCTCGCGGACTGCATGGGCTGCGCTACCTTGGACCTGGACCTAGACGCCGATACGCTCCTCCTGACCTCCTGCAACGGCGGGCAGATGCGGTACGCCCGGGTACGGTAGGGTAGTTTAGTGGTTCCTTTTATCCCATCAGCTTCAAGTACCTCTGCTCGGTAGTAGGGGTACTTTTGTCATTCTTGGCATCCAATAACTACTTCCCGTCTGGCGGTTATTATTCCGCAGCCTTACGGTTACGGGCTATCAGCACGCTTCCTGCATGGGCGCATTTCTTTGCCTTATTCCAAAATCCGTATCAACCGTAAGAACGCAAACGTATAGCGTTTGTAAACAAGTAGCCTTCATGCATCTATGCGGTTATTTAATGTGTATCTTTACCGTCCGGACGGGCGTGCAACACCCTAAGTACCTCTGCCGCGGAGTCTGGTTTAGTGGGTAGAATAGACTTTCGGGCAACCCTCACAACAATGCATGGCCATGATTTCAAATAAAGCCTACCAGATACTCTTTCTCCAGAGACTGGACGATACGCACGATCCCATCAACCAGGCGCGGATCACGATCCTGTCCTGGGGGTACTTGATGAATGTAGTCTGTTTCATTCATTGCGTCGTTCTGATTGCCGTAGTGGGCGAGATTCAGGAAAGCATTTATCCGGCCCTGGTCTTTGTCTTTTTCAACGCCGCGTTACTGGTCTTACTGATTTACAAAAATTGGCTTGGCCCGCTCACCCACGTCAAAATCTGGATCCTCTTGATTCCGCTTTGGTTAAACTGCCTGCTGTTTCAAGACCGGGGACTGCTGGTCGTGGATGTGGGTTCCTTTTTCCACATCATGCTCTTCAGTATTTTTATTTTAAAAGCCCGCTGGGCCCTGGCCTACCTGGTCTTGAGTGCCACGCCCATTTTGCTGAGTTGTTTGTACAACAAGGGCTTCGCCGTCAGCGATTTGCTATTTAATATCAAGGGCGGGGAGCTGATGTACACCACGGTGATCGCCTACGAATTTCTGTTTGTGGCCATTGCGCTATACCTGATCGTGCGGGCGTTCAAACACGCCATTGCCAAGCTGGAGAGCCAATCGCGGGTGTTGGCGAATCAGGCCGAGGAGCTACAGGTACAGTCGGAGGAACTACAGGAGCAGGCAGAAGAGCTGCACGCCATCAACGAAGAACTCCACGAGCAAAAGAATAGCGAAAGCAAAGCCCGGGAGGAGGCTGACTTGGCCAACCAGGCCAAAAGTACCTTTCTGGCTACGATGAGCCACGAGATCCGAACGCCCATGAACGGGGTTTTGGGCATGACGGGATTGCTCAGCCAAACGGAGCTTAACGAGGAGCAACGCGAGTATACCGAAACGATCCGGGTGAGTGGAGAGGCGCTGCTGACCGTGATAAATGACATTCTTGATTTTTCCAGAATCGAGTCCGGCGACCTGGAGATCGACCCGCATGATTTTCGCTTGCGTACCTGCATCGAGGATGTACTCGACCTTTTTTCGGGCAAGGCCGCCGAGGCGGGTATCGACCTGCTGTACCAAATCAACACGGACATCCCGGATACGATCGTGGCCGACGGGCTGCGCCTGCGCCAGGTACTCATTAACTTAGTCGGGAATGCGGTGAAGTTTACGCACCAGGGAGAGGTACTGGTGGGCGTAACGCTTGAAAGCAAACAGGGCGAAGAGTTAAGGCTTTACTTTGAAATAAAAGATACGGGCATAGGCATTCCGCAAGACAAAATGTCCAAGCTGTTCAAGGCCTTCTCTCAGGTAGATGCCTCTACCACGCGGCACTACGGCGGCACGGGCCTGGGCGTGGTGATCAGCGAACGCCTGGTCACGCTCATGGGAGGTACCCTGGGGGTTTCGAGCGAGTACGGAGTGGGCACTACCTTTTACTTTTCCCTTCCGGCCAAGGCTAGCCAGGTAGTGATGGAAAAAGCACTTCCCCCCGACTACCAGACGCTCGTAGACAAGCGCGTGCTGGTGGTGGATGACAACGAAACCAACCTGAAAATACTGAACCTACAGCTGGCGAATTGGCAGCTAAAGCCCGTACTCGCGGCTTCGCCCACGCGGGCCTTGGCGCTGCTGTCGGAAGCTGCCGGGTTTGACCTGATTATCACAGACATGGAAATGCCCGCCATGAATGGGGTAGAAATGAGCCTGATCATTAAAGCCAGGTACCCCCAGATCCCCATCGTGCTGCTGAGCTCCATCGGCGACGAATCCAAAAGAAAGTACCCCGAGCTGTTTTTTGAGGTACTGAGCAAACCCGTAAAATACGAAGCCCTCTCCAAGGTTATTTTTGCAGGATTAAAGCAGGAGTCCGGACTCAAAAACGCCGCCGTCATGAAGCCCGAGACCGTGCTGAATGACCGGTTTGCGGAGGAGTACCCCCTTACCATTCTGGTGGCTGAGGACAACGCCATCAACCAGAAGCTAATTCTGCGGGTACTTAGCAAGCTAGGGTACCTGCCCCTGCTGGCCAACCACGGAAAGGAAGTACTAGCCATGCTGGAGTATAAAGCCATCCAGGTGATTCTGATGGACGTTCAAATGCCGGAAATGGATGGGCTGGAGGCCACCCGGCGGATTCGCTCCGGTACGGGGTACCAGCCGGTTATTGTGGCCATGACCGCCAACGCCATGGCCGAAGATCAACAAGCCTGCCTGGATGCCGGTATGGATCATTACATTTCCAAGCCAGTTAACCTGCAACAACTGGTAGTTCTTCTGAAAGGTATTTCCGGGCGCATCGGTACTGCCTCCTAGTCCCGGTCCCGCAGGTACCCCCGGGCACGGTAATTGTAAGTACCCTTTTTTTGAAAAGCTAAAAACCATCACCCATGAAAGCAGCCGGGTACCTTATGTTGCTGGTGCTATTGATGAGCTGTAACCGCCTCCAGCGCGTGACGCCCGCGGAGCTCAAACCCCTGGTGGGCCGCTGGCGTCCGGTGGCTACCCAGCAAACTACCAACGGCGACACGACCTGGAACGCGAGCACCGCATCTGCCGCCGCCGACCTCTTCGTGCGCTACGACGGGGTACTTCTGGAAGGAAAAGGCCTCCAGCTGTGCTGCGCCCCGCCCGCGCTGCGGCTCAACGGCACGCTGATCCCCATCGAACCGCGGGATGAGGTACCCGTCAATCCGGCTTGTGCCTCCATTCGTTGCCTCAACTGCCCCGCCTGGAGCATTGCGCTCAGCGGAGATGAATTTGTGGTGACCTACTGCGACGGCGGGCGCACCCGCTACGCCCGGGTACGGTAGGTACTTTTTGTTTTAAATAATTTGCGAGGTACCTCCCGAGCGGAGGGAGGTGAACCAGCGTTTCCAGCAGGCTGAGTTCAGGACTACGGCTCGTATAGAGAATTCCTACGCCTTTGGGGTTCCACCGGCCTCCGTGCCGATAGCTACCTATCACGGACAGGGCTCCGGACGGACATATTAAGCACGCGGGCCATTTCGATGTCGGTGAGGCCCACGCGTTGAGCTACTTCATCCACCTGGCGTCGGAGTACGCCCCGCCGCGCTTGCCGAATGCGCTTGGTCGCGGGGCTGTCCGGACGTACGGGAAACAAAGGTTGCATGGCCATTTTATATTGCGTGTTTAATGAAAATATACAAAATCAAACCGGCAAATTTGCCATGAAGCAGGCACCGAGCAAAATAGCATTATGCTCCGGAGTTCATTGAACGCAAGTACCTTAGAAGCTCCGCAAGCCCATGTACCTACTCAGTAGTTTTATTTGGGTACTTGAGGGCTACTCCTCCAGAAACGTCAGCAGCGCCGCCACGAAGGCTTTGGGTTGTTCGGCCTGCACCCAGTGGCCCGCTCCGGCGATGGTCTCCAGGCGCGCGTTGGGGAACTGCTCCTGTATGGCCTCCCAATCTTTATCCAAAATGTAGTCAGATTTTTCGCCGCGCATAAAGAGCGTCGGCTCGGTCACGGGCGCACTGGCCGGAATGGCGTCGCCCACGTTTTTCATGTCGCGGCTAAGCAGCGGCAGGTTGAAGCGCCAGGCAAAGGTACCTTGGTCGGTACGGTACAGGTTCTTGAGCAGAAACTGCCGCACGCCCGCGTTGGGCTCGTAGGTACTAAAGAGCTCATCGGCCTGCTGGCGGCTTTCGATTTGGTCCAGCGCCAGGGCGTTTAGGCCGCGCAGCAGCTCCCCGTGGTGCGGGGGGTAGGCCTTAGGGCCAATATCAACCACCACCAGCTTGGCAAAAGTACCCGGATGCGTGACGGCGTACTGCATCACGGTTTTGCCGCCCATGGAGTGCCCCAGCAGAATAGGGTTCTGGAGAGAATGCTCGGCGATGAATTTTTCCAGGTCGGCGGCCAGGGTAGTGAAGTCGAACTGCTCGTGGTGGGGCGAGCGGCCGTGGTTGCGCTGGTCGAGCAGGTACACGGCGTAGCCCGCGTCGGCGATGGTCTTGCTCACGGTGAGCCAGTTGTCCAGCGAGCCAAGTACTCCGTGCAGGATCAGCAGTGGCTGGCCTTCGCCTATTTTTTTATAGTGGAGTTGCATAAGAAATGTCGGACTAAATTGAAAGATACATGATGGCCGCAAAGATAGGGTACCTCCGGCGGAGCTTCGTCATCGGGCGGCGGTTTTTCGCGCCAGGTACCTGGTCGGGGCAGATGAGGCGGCGCAGGTACCTTTGTTTTTATATTTTTTTGTGAAATTAAAATAATAACAAAGACACATGCTAAAACCTTCTAACGGGTCAAAAGTTAGAAGGGAAGCGCTCGGGCGGGCTTCTGAATTTTTAACAATAAAATAATATGCGAATGATATTGAAGAATTGAGGTACTTCTGTGCACTTTTTCAATAGATCAAGCAATTACATTCTTGTAAGTAGTACTTTTAGTAGAAAAGTACCATTGTTTGGGAATAAAAAATGCTCTTATTTTGTGCCTAAATTCATTCGCCAGCACCCTGAATGAGCCAACAAACATCTCTAACCAAATCCCAAAATCTAATGAACAGAAAAGGTCTACTTTTCAAAGCAGCGTATTTGGCGCTGTTCACGTTCGTATTGTCTTCTCTCAGTAGCCAGGTTCTAGCTCAGGTGACGTCGTCGTCCATCGTGGGGCAAGTCGCCGACGCCAGCGGAGAGGCACTACCCGGTGCCACCGTGGTGGCCGTTCACACGCCTTCGGGCTCCCAGTACGGAACCGTAACCAACGAAGCAGGACGTTACACCCTCCCTGCCGTGCGGGTAGGTGGCCCTTATAGAGTGACGGTCACTTTTGTAGGCTACGCCGCGCAATCTCAAGACAACATTTTTGCCAACCTGGGTACCGCCGCCAACGTCAACTTCACGATGCAGGACGAAGGTACTCAACTAGGCGAGGTAGCCGTAAGGACTTCACGCAGCGACATATTCAGCTCGGAGCGCACAGGGGCCGCTACTACGGTAAGCCAGGAGCTACTGAATAGTCTGCCTACGGTGGGTCGTACCATTGCGGATTTTACGCGTCTTACTCCTCAGGGCAATGGCCGCTCGTTTGGCGGGCAAGACAGCCGCTTCAACAACATCACCGTCGATGGCGCGGTATTCAACAACGGATTTGGACTGGGTGATCAGCCCGGAGCTCGTACGCAGATAGCGCCTATTTCACTGGATGCCATCGAGGAGATTCAGGTGAACGTAGCGCCGTTTGACGTACGTCAGTCGGGCTTTACGGGGGCGGGTATCAACGCCGTTACGCGCTCGGGTACCAACGAAGTAACGGGCTCGGTGTTTCACCTGTTTGCCAACAATAACCTGGCTGGCAAGGAAGCCGCCGGTAATAAGGTAACGGTGCCGGAGTTCTCGAAGAAAATCACGGGTTTTCGTGTAGGGGCACCTATTATAAAAAATAAGCTGTTTATCTTCCTGAACGGTGAATTTGAAAACCGTACCGACCCCGCTGACCAGAACAACTGGGTAGCAAACCGCGGCCAGGGTGGTGATAACGTAACGCGCGTACTGGCCAGCGACCTCGACGCCGTGAGCGCGCTCATGCGGGATAAGTTTGGCTACGAAACGGGTGGCTACGAAAACCTGAGCCTGGCTACGACGGGAAATAAACTCCTGGCTCGTCTGGACTGGAACATCAACAAGAACCACAATTTCAACGTGCGATTCTCGTACCTGGACGGTGGTGCCGAAAACCTGATCTCGAATAGCTCTTCGGCCGGAGCCGGTAACCGCCGTACTATTGCCAATTCCATGTCTTATAAAAACTCAGGCTACATCCTGAACGAAGACATTGTTTCGGTGATTGGGGAACTCAACTCGACCTTCAGCAGCAAGTTTTCCAATAACCTGATTATTGGCTACACCAGCAACAACGAAGACCGTACGTACCTGACGCCCGGCCTGTTCCCGACGATCGACATCCTGCAAAACAACAGTAACTACATCTCGGTGGGCATGGACCCCTTTACGCCGTTCAACCTGCTGAACTACAAAACGTACCAGCTTATCGACAACCTGTCGTACTACGCCGGCAAGCATACCATTACGGCCGGGATCAGCGTGGAGCGTTTCTCTTCGAACAACTCCTTCTACTCAGCTTCCAACGGGGTGTATATATTCAACTCCCTGGATGACTTCTACTCGGCCGTACGTGACGAGAGAACTGATGTAACCCTGAACCGCTTCCAGTACCGCTACTCCCTGACGGGCGGCGGACAGCCTCCGTTGCAGCAGCTCAAGGTACTTTATCCGGGCGCTTACCTGCAGGATGAGTTCCAGGCTTCCACCAACCTGAAGCTGACGCTGGGCTTGCGCGTGGATGTACCCATTTTTGGAAATACCTCTACCGAAAACCCCTTCGTAAAAGATCTAAACTTCCGTACTCCGGACGGAGGTACCATCCAGACCAACACGGCTGATCTGCCGGACGCACGTCCGCTGTGGTCGCCTCGGTTTGGCTTTAACTGGGACGTAACGGGCGAAAAGACTACCCAGCTACGCGGGGGAACGGGTATTTTCACGGGCCGTCCTCCGTTTGTCTGGATCTCCAACCAGGTAGGTAATACGGGGGTACTTTCCGGCTTTATCGACCAGCAAAATACGGCGGCTTATCCGTTTACGCTGGATCCATCGCGATTTGCCCCTACGACTACGGATTTGTCGCGGGCTACGTTTGACCTCGCCACGACCGACCGCAACTACAAATTCCCGCAAAACTGGCGGACCAACTTTGCCTTGGATCAAAGACTACCCGGTGGCCTGGTAGGTACCCTGGAGTTTATCCATGACCGCAACGTAAACGCGACCAAGTACTGGAACATCAACCAACGGGATATTGGCGAGACGCGCTTTGCGGGCCCCGATAACCGTCCCCGGTACTTGGGTACGGCGGCCGCCAACCGGTTAAATTCTAACGTATCGCGTAATATTTACCTAACCAACACCAACGAAGGGTACTCTACCCTGATGACCGCCAAACTGGAAAGACCGTCTCGCAGGGGCCTCTACGCCATGGCGGCCTATACCTACGGTACCGTGAAAGACATCACGAGCGCCGGTTCGGTAGCGTCGGGTTCCTTTGAAGGCAACGCCATCGTCAACGGCGGAAACTTCGCCGAGCTGTCGTATTCTAACAACGATCAGCGTCACCGGGCTATCGCCTCGGTTTCGTACCGGATCAACTACGGCGGTGACTTTGGTGCATCGACTCAGGTTGGTATGTTCTACGAAGGCCGGAATCAGGGCCGCTACACCTTCGTGTACGCCGGTGATATGAACGGCGACGGTATCCAGAACAACGATCTTATCTACGTGCCCAACCAGGCCAGCGAGCTTACCTTCCTGCCGCTGACGGCTGGTGGCCGGACCTTCTCTCCGGCTGAGCAGATTGAAGCTTATGACAAGTTTATCAATCAGGATGCTTACCTGAGTGGTATCCGGGGCCAGTACGCCGAGCGCAACGGCGGTATTGCTCCCTGGCGGCATACGTTTGACTTCAACATCGTGCAGGAGTTCTACGTCAACATTGGTGGCAAGCGCAATACCTTACAGTTCCGGGCCGACATCCTGCGGGTAGGTAACGTGTTGAACAATAACTGGGGCGTGGGCGACAACCTAGTGATCAACCGCCCGCTGTCGTGGGTAAGTACCTCCGCTACGGGTGTACCTCAGTTCCGGATGGCTACGCAAAATAAAGATGGACAAACCGTCCTACTGCAAGATACCTTTGTGAAAAGCGCCGGTCTGAGCGACGTATGGCAAATGCAGCTGGGTATCCGGTATATCTTTAACTAAGCGAGAAAGTACCCAGGTACCTTAGAATGCCAGAAGCCCGCAGCTGCGGGCTTCTGGCGTTTTTGTATAACATGGCGACTAGGCTGGTTATTCTTTCCGTAGTTCTTCGTCCCGTTTGAGCGTTTCCAGCGCAACGCGGTAGCCATCCACAATGAGCCGCGATATATCCTCGGACGAAAAATGCTGCAAGTCCAGCAGCAGCGGGGCCTCGGGCCGGATGATGGTAAGCTTGATGGGCTTGCCGCGCAGCACGGAGCGCTCGGCGTAGCTTTCGGCCCAGCCAATGTCACTGTTCACGATCTGGTTCACGGTGATGTCGCGCACGCGCTCCACCAGGCTGATGATGCTGCGGGGGCTGAAATTTTCGCGGTTGTAGAGCTGCTTGGAGTGGCAGGCTACCAGCACGATCTCCGTGGCGCCGTCTTCGATGGCTTTCCGGATGGGCGCTACCTCGCGCAGGCCGCCGTCCAGAAACATATCCTTTTTGCTGCCAATGGCGATGGGCGGCATCAGCATGGGCAGGGAAGCGCTGGCCAGCACGTAGTCGATAAAAAACTCGTCGTCGGGCGAGGCGTACACCATTTCGCCGCTGGTGATGTTCACGGCTCCTACCTTGATTTTGACGGGGCTGTTGCGCAGGATAAAACCTTCCAGCTGCTTCCGGACCAGGTTGTGCAGGGGCGAGGGGTCCAGGAGGCCGTCGAAGCGGCTCATGAGCGTATACACGCCCAGCGATACCCGCGAGCGCAGCAGGGCTACGTTTTGGGGCTGCGTGATATTCTTAACCCAGATCTCCAGTAGCTTACGACCCGTAGTAGGCCAGTCGATCTTTTTTTCTTCAATCGACTGCCGACCGGCTTCGTTGGTCAGGAAAGCGGCATTGAGCGCCCCGACCGAAATACCATAAATCATGTCGGGTTCAAAGCCTTTTTCCATCACGGCCTGAATGGCCCCAACCTGAAAAGCCCCTTTCATGGAGCCACCTCCTAGCACGAGTGCTTTCATAGAATAACGAAGTCCTTACGGCCCAAAAGGATGGTTTAGATGGTAAAGGTAGCTGACGCCCGGGGCCAAAGTAGTAAACGGACCGCCCTGCTATGAAAGGATAAATGTAGAAGACTTTTTGGCTTCTGACTACCCCTCAAACATTTTAGTGGTAAAATAGGTATAAACAGAAGATTTTGTGGCAATTTTGAGGCCATGAGTACCAGGTTGGCCCAAACCAGGGAAGCCACTGCCCTACCCAGTTGCCTACGAATGGCAAAAGCGGCTCCTCAGCTATGCAATTATGACTCTTTCTATACGCGAGATACAAGCTCCCATTGAAGGCGAAATGAAGGCTTTCGAGCAGAAATTTCGCCAGTTTATGAAGAGCGACGTCATGCTCCTGGACCAAATCATGAACTACATCGTGCGCCGGAAAGGAAAGCAACTCCGGCCCATGTTCGTGTTTTTGTCGGCGGGCGTATGCGGAGAAATCTCGGAATCGACCTACCGCGGGGCGTCCTTTATTGAACTACTACACACGGCTACACTCGTCCACGACGACGTCGTGGACGACTCCAACTACCGGCGGGGGTTTTTCTCCATCAATGCCCTTTGGAAAAATAAAATTGCGGTACTCGTGGGCGACTACCTGCTGTCGCGCGGGATGCTGCTTTCGGTGGAGCACGAAGAGTTTGCGCTGCTGAAAATCGTGTCGCGCGCCATCCGGGAAATCAGCGAAGGCGAGCTGCTGCAAATCGAAAAAGCGCGGAGGCTGGACATTACCGAAGCCGTGTACTACGAGATCATCCGGCAAAAAACGGCCTCGCTCATTGCGGCCTGCTGCGCCGTAGGTGCCCGCTCGGTCGACGCCGAGGCGTCGGTGGTGGAGCGAATGCACACCTTCGGCGAAAAGGTAGGCATGGCCTTCCAGATCAAAGACGATCTTTTTGACTACGGGGAGATGGAGGTAGGCAAGCCGCTGGGGATCGACATCAAGGAAAAGAAAATGACCCTACCGCTGATCTACGCCCTCAACCAGGCCACCTGGCTGGAAAAACGCCGGATCATCAACAACATCAAAAACCAGAGCCACAAACCCCAGAAAGTAGCCGAGGTGATCGCCTTTGTGCGGGAGTCGGGCGGGATACAGTACGCGCAGCAGGTCATGCAGCGCTACGTAGAGGAGGCGCGTACGCTACTGCACGGTTTTGCGGATTCGTCTTACCGCACGTCGCTGGAGCAGCTGGTGCAATATACCATCGAGCGTAGCAAGTAGCTCATCCTACGGGGCCGCAGGTGCCTGGAGCCTCCAGGTTTGTTCGCGGGCCTTGGGCAGCCGCCACCAGGGTAGGTAAGGGTAGGCGTGGTGCTCGAGGTGGTACCCAAAAAAATAGCAGGTCAGGAAAGCCCAGGCGTGGTTGAGCGGCTGGCTGCGGGCGTTGAGCGGCGGGTTGTGGTGCTCGCCCCGGTGGGGTAGGTAGGTGCCGAAAAAGAAAAGCTGAAAGGTACTTAGAATGGCCGGTACCATCCAGAACACCACCAGATTCTCCCAGGGAAAAACGAGCTTGAGCAGGTTGTAGGTAACCGCCATGAGCAGAATCTGCTTCCACGAAATATATTCCTTCAAAAAGCTATAGTACCAGGCCAGAAACCGCGGATTGCCTTCGTGGAAATCGGGGTCGTCGGCGGTGCCGGAATGCCGGTGGTGCAGCTGGTGCTTGGTGGCAAGCGTGCGGTAGTTGTTAAACGCAAACAGCGTAGTAGCTACCCAGCCGATGGCGCGGTTGAGCCGGGGGTGCTGCGGGGCCACTACCCCGTGAATGGCGTCGTGAGCCGTGATAAAAACGCCCGTATAGAGGTGAGTCTGGATCAGAACGAAGAGGTACAGCCAGGGGTCGGTGGCGGAAATTGGGTAAGTAAGCAGTAGTAACAAAGACACCAACCACAGTACTACTACTACCGCAGCAATAAGTAGGCCTTTGTTTCCGACCGGCGAGGGAGCGATTTTGGGAAGTACCTGCATAAAAGTTAGTTCGAAGCTATTTCCCTCTAAACGCCGCGTTGAAAAGAATGGTTTGCAAGGCCGGATGTTTTGCAAAGGAACCGCAAATATTCAACGGGCAGTTCCGCGCTTTGTTGAATTACCTTTTACCTTTACTTTTTGAACGAGCCAACCATCCTTTTACCAACTATACGTACCATGCAAATAGTACCCAAGCGTATTTTTCCAACCCTGATGTTGTGCCTGGCACTAAGCCTGAGTGCCTGGGCCCAAAGTACCCCCAAAACCGTTAAGACTCCGCCTTTGGCTCGCCCTAAACTCGTAGTAGGTATTGTGGTGGACCAAATGCGCTATGACTACCTGTACCGCTACTACGACAAGTACAAAGAGGGCGGCTTCAAGCGCCTGCTCAACGATGGCTTCAACTGCCGTAACAACCACTACCACTATGCCCTCACCGTCACGGGTGCGGGGCACTCGGCCATTTATACGGGCTCCATGCCCGCCATCAACGGCATTGTGGGCAACGACTGGTATGACCAGCAGGCCGGGCGCGGCGTGTACTGCGCCGAAGATACCGCCGTGACGGTGGTAGGAAGTACCAATGCCTCGGCGGGCAAGCGCTCGCCGCGCAACCTCCTGGTGAGCACCGTCACCGACCAGCTGCAGATCGCCACCAACTTCCGCTCCAAGTCGGTAGGGATTGCCATCAAAGACCGGGGCGCCATTTTGCCCGCGGGCCACACGGCCACCGGAGCCTACTGGTTCGACTCCCGCTCGGGCAACTGGGTGACCAGTACCTACTACGCCAACGAACTACCCCAATGGGTGCAGGATTACAATGCCAAAAAAATGCCGACGGAGTACATCAAAGGTGGCTGGAATACCCTACTGCCCATTGAGCAATATACCGAAAGTACCCCCGACGACCAGCCCTACGAGCAGCTGATGGCCGGGAAAACCAAGGCGGTGTTCCCCTACGAGCTGGGCGGCACGGCCGGTAATCCCTTCGGCATCATTGCCTCCACGCCCTGGGGCAACACCATGACCAAAGACATGGCCATCGCGGCCATCAAGGGCGAGAACATGGGTAAAGGCAAAGAAACGGACTTCCTGGCGGTGAGCTTCTCGACGCCCGACGGCATCGGGCACGCCTTTGGCCCCAACTCCGTGGAGGAGCAGGACATCTACCTGCGGCTGGACCTGGAATTTGCCGACTTCTTCAACTTCCTCGATAGCTGGGTGGGCAAAGGCCAGTACACGATCTTTCTCTCGGCCGACCACGGCGTGATGGACGTACCCGGTTTCTGGAAACAGCACAACCTACCCGCGGGCGTGATGGAAGGCAACGCCATCAGCCTGGCCGTGAAGAAAGCCTTGCAGGAGGCCTTCGGAAGCGAAGACCTGATTCGGGCCAGCGAAAACTACCAGCTGTACCTGGATCATGCGGCTTTGAAGAAAAAGAAGATTTCGGTGCAAAGTGTATATGAGGTAGTGCGCGAGGCGCTGCTGCCGATGCCGGGCGTGGCCGACATCATCAATCTGCGCGAAATAGGTACTTCGCACCTCAACAGCTACCTGCTGGAGCTCTACAAGAACGGCACGCACGTGAAGCGCAGCGGCGACATCCAGATCGTGACGGAGCCGGGCTGGTTTGCGGGCCGCACCACGGGTACCACGCACGGCTCGCCCTACAACTACGACACGCACGTGCCTTTTCTGCTTTACGGCTGGGGCATCAACAAGGGCGAGACGCTGCGACGCACCACCATTGCCGACATCGCCCCGACCATTTCGTCGCTGCTGCGCATTCTGCCGCCCAGTGGCAACGTAGGGAATGCCGTGGAGGAAGCGCTCAAGAAGTAAGTAGGTACTTCTTACCAATAAAGCCGCCCAGGTACTTTCATAAATCAATGAAAGTACCTGGGCGGCTTTACTTATGAAATACTTTCCCAAGTACTTTGCCTGCCCAGCGGTCATGTAATTTATAGTTTCAATTCATTTTGGAAATATCCTCCAGCATTTGAAACATAGTCATGGTAGTGTAGCCTGGCTCTAATTCAAACAGGTGATCCGGTACTTTCTGGAGTTTCAGGCTGGTAGCAGTAAGGTCCGTGAATCGACCATATTCATAAAAAGTGAAGCGTAGGGGCATTGAAGGTAGTTTTTTCAAGGAAGTAAAATAGTACCCTAGCAGATTGGGAAAGGCCGTGGTGACGATGGCCTCGTGGGGCTTATGCTCCGGAATGCCCGCCAGGATGACCCGCTCGGCGGGTAAGTCCAGCCAGGTAGTAGACCCCAGTTGCTGATCTATCCGGTAGTAATTGTTGGGATCAATAGCCTTTGTCTCTGCGTCCAGACTTTTCTGGTGGTGGTTAGATATAAAAAGTGCGGTATGAGCGATCGAGTCGGGTAGTTCTGAGGAGCGTGGTCCTATGCCATAATAGTACCTACCCTTTTTATTTTGAATAAAAATAAGCTTTTCCGAATCGGGCGGATGGCTACGATGGGGGCGCAAAACCTCGATTCGAACTAAGTCAGCCTTTTTATAAACAATAATGTGCGACACCATAAGTCCTAATTGTCCACTCGTATCGGCTTCATAGGTAAGAATTCCTTCCGGAAAGGCTGACTGACCTAGAAGCTGAACAGAGAGGCTACAAACTAGCGCGATGCACCCTAGAATAAACCGGCAGTGTTTCATGGTATGAATAATAAAAGTGACGGATAGGATATTTGGTTAATTTGCTGGCTCCACCATCTCCCGAAGTGCCGAAAGTACCTCGGGGGCGGTTTTTTGGTTAAAATGTCGTTGGCCGGAATACAGCGTCACGTCGGCGCCGAGGCGGGTTTCCCAGAGGTACTTATTGCGGGCGAAGTCGGAGGTGAAGGGGTCGTTGTCGGAGATCAGGACCCGCTTGTGAAGTACCCTTTCCCTGACCGAGCGGAGGTCCAAAGTACCCCGGTCGAGCCAGGGCTCAACGGTGTCCCAGGGCTCGTCTACTTCCAGCCAGCCCGCCACAAACAGCAATCCACCTACGTTCGGAGAGGTACTTTCTGGCGTGAGCTTCTGGTGCAAAAAACGTAAAATAGACTGGCAGCCCACGCTGTGGCCAATGAAGAAAGTACCTTCGTCCAGGCCAGGTACCTGCTCGGACAAAAAAGCCAGCGCCTCTTCCACGCGGGGTGTTTGCCAGTGGGGCATCTCGAGCCGCCGGAGGGGTACCTGCCAGCGGGCCTCAACCTGCTCGGCCAGCCAGTCGTACCAGTCGGAGTGAATGGTGCCGGACCAGCGCGGCACTACGTAAATGTTGGGTTTCATGCGGGGTACTTTGAGGTACTTGGATCGCTCAAGGGAAGGAATTCCGTCAGAGCCACCCAAGTACCTTATTTTTTAATAACTATGGAATCGTTGATTTGCCGCAAATCGGCGATGAGCTCCTCGTTATGTTCGGGAGCCAGGTAAATTTCGTCAAAACGGTTGTACTTGACAATAAGCCCCTGCCGCGCCAGGGCCGGTTTCAGCCCAACGTGCCTGGTTTTTCCTGGTACGATTTCCCGAATGTCCATGATCTTGATGCGCCCCTTCAGAAAGCCCGATTTATAGAATAAATCCTCCGGGCCGAGTTGGTAGTAGGTGTCGAAATAGATCCACAACAGGAGCGCCAGCGGACTTAATAAAGGGAGAAAGAGGAAAGGTTTTGACCAAAAAGTGCCCGGATCCAGCCATAGGAATCCTGCGGGAAGTACCAGCAAAAAAAGGATCAGGCCTTGGATAGACCCATCCTTTTTTGCCTTGTAGTATTTCAGCCCTGGCTTCGCTTTTTGATTCATACGGAATTGAATGAAACGGGACGGTGGACCGAAAGTCAGGACCTTCGGTTAGGTACCTTTACGATTCTTCTACCACGAGCTTAATCCCTTCCGTGCGGCGGATGATCACCTTGCTACCGGCAATGATGGCCGTATGCGTAGCCGAGAGGGCGGTCCACTCGGCACCCCGGTAAAAGATTTTGCCCTCGCCCGAGGCCGGAATATCCTTGATGACCATAGCCGTTTCGCCGGCGTACTCGTTGTATTCCTGGAGCTTGCCACGTGGATGAAACAGCTTCTTGGCGTGCTTACGCAGCAGGGCCAGCGAAAGGACTGAGATCACCGAAAAGCCCAGCAGCTGCCACTCCAGGCTGGGAAGTACCCCCAGTGAAGCCAATAAGGCAGTAAGCAACGCTCCCGCGGCAAAGAATACGAATACGAGCGCTACGCTGATTAACTCCGCGACCAGCATCAGTAGTCCGACGATGAGCCATATTTGCGGAAGGGATAATTCCATGACGGTATTTATTTTTTCTGTTCAGACTTTACTACACTCAGGGCGGTTGCGATCAACGAGCCCATGTCGGCAAAATTGGCCGGCAGGATGAGCGTGTTGTTGGTTTTGGCCAGCTTGCCAAACTGGTCCACCAGGTTTTCGGCTACGCGCAGCTGTACGGCTTCCATACCACCTTCGTGCTGAATGGCCGACGCTACCAGGCGAATACTCTCGGCCGTGGCTTCGGCTACCGACAGAATGGCCGAGGCTTCCCCCTGCGCTTCGTTGATGGCCCGGGCGCGCAAGCCTTCCGACTCGAGTACCACCTTTTGTTTTTGCCCCTCGGCTACGTTGATAGCCGCCTGCTTTTCCCCGTCCGACTGCAAAATAACGGCCCGGCGCTCGCGCTCGGCCTGCATTTGCTTTTCCATGGCCATGAGTACACTCTGCGGCGGGGTGATGTTCTTGATTTCGTAGCGAAGTACCTTCACGCCCCAGCCGGTGGCGGCTTCGTCGATGGCCTCTACCACAGCGCGGTTGATGGTCATCCGCTCCTCGAAGGTTTTGTCCAGCGCCAGCTTACCAATCTCGCTCCGCATGGTCGTTTGGGCCAGCTGAGTTACGGCAAAGGTGTAATCCGCAATGCCGTAAGCGGCCTTTTTGGGATCAATGACCTGAATAAAAATGACGCCGTCCATCCGTACCTGTACGTTGTCATTGGTAATACAAATTTGCTCCGGGATGTCAATCGCGGATTCTTTGAGGGTATATCGGTACGCTACACGATCGAAGAAAGGAATGATGAAGTTGATACCTGGCTGTAGAACGGCGTAAAATTTACCCAACCGCTCGGCCACGTAGGCGGTTTGCTGAGGTACTACCTTGACCGTCATCAGAACGGCCATCACCACCAACGCGAGCAATACATAGAGTGCGATCATGATATATGGGGTTTAAGATTCTCACGAAAGTACTCAAGGCTGACAAGAAGTGCAATGCTTGTCGGGACAAGCGACCCAGCGGGCGGGTTGTCGGTAGGCGGGCGGGGATGAGTGGTAAAAGTCAAGGGCTACGCGACGAGCCCGGTACCGGGCTCGTCGCGTAGAAAGGACGTGTTAATCAAAAATCAGTTGCGGAGGATTTCCCTGGAAATAACCAGTTTCTGAATTTCGCTGGTACCTTCCCCGATGGTACATAGCTTGCTGTCGCGGTAGAATTTCTCGACGGGGTAGTCTTTGGTAAAACCGTAACCACCCAGAATCTGCACGGCTTCGCCCGACACCCGTACGGCAGTTTCGGAAGCGTGGTACTTGGCTACCGAGCTGGCCAGGCTTACCTGCTCGCCCCGGTCTTTGCGGTCGGCGGCGTCATAAGTAAGCATCTGAGAAGCCTGGATGTCGGTATACATGTCGGCCAGCTTGAACGCAATACCCTGAAAATTGGCAATAGGCTGGCCAAACTGCTTTCGTTCCTTGGCGTAGACCCGCGCGGCTTCGTAAGCGCCCCAGGCGGTACCCAGGCTCAGGGCCGCGATGGAAATGCGCCCGCCGTCCAGAATCTTCAGCGACTGAATAAAGCCTTCACCTACCTCGCCCAGGCGCTGGGCGTCCGGAATGCGGCAATCCTGGAAGATGAGCTCGGCGGTTTCCGAGGCGCGCATCCCGAGTTTGTCTTCCTTTTTACCCGCCGTAAAGCCGGGGGTACCTTGCTCAATGATAAAAGCCGTGGCCCCGTGCTTGTCGCCGGGCTCGCCGGTGCGGGCTATGACCACGGCCACGTCGCCGCTTTTACCGTGGGTGATGAAGTTCTTGGAGCCGTTCAGAATCCAGCTGTCGCCGTCGCGCTGGGCTACGGTGCGCATATTACCGGCGTCGGAGCCGGTGTTGGGTTCGGTCAGTCCCCAGGCCCCGATCCACTGGCCGGTGGCTAGCCGGGGTAGGTAGGTACTTTTCTGCTCTTCGTTCCCGAAGGCTAAGATGTGATTGGTACAGAGCGAATTGTGAGCGGCCATCGAAAGCCCGATGGAAGGATCGACCCGGGAAAGCTCCACGATGGCTGCCACGTACTCGCGGTAGCCCAGGCCCGAGCCGCCGTATTCTACCGGTACCAGTACCCCCATCAGGCCCAGCTCTCCGAGTTGATGAAATAGGGCTTTGGGAAAATATTGCGTATCGTCCCACTCGCGTAGGTAAGGGCGTATTTGCCGCTCGGCGAAGTCACGGACCGTTTGCTCGATGAGCGCTTGGTTTTCAGCAGTTTCGGTAATCATAAGGCTTGTATTATTATTGATGATGAAGTCGATTAGCTTAGGTAGCGTACGCTACATTTAATAACGAGTAGGAATGCGCTTTGTTACCCACTAGGCATATAGTTGAGGCAGCGGCAAACCATCCGATGTCTTTTGAGCTTTGACCGAATCCTAACAAATGCGACAATTAGGGGTTAGTTTCGTGGAAAAAAACTATTTTTGGGCTCTTTTTCAGGATACCTTACTGTAAACGGGTACTTTAAAGTCAATCGCTAAAATTCTATTATCTGTTTAACAATCAACCGCTATGAAAATATCAGTAGTAGGGACGGGCTACGTAGGCCTGGTAACGGGCACCTGCTTTGCCGAGACGGGCAACCAGGTCACCTGCGTAGACATCGA
>NZ_JACHGF010000023.1 GCF_014202275.1 Rhabdobacter roseus
TATTAAACTTAGTGATTTTTAGTCACTTAAACAAATGAAAATCAACTGTTTAAAAAAAATATTTAACAAATACTGACACTCCAGGCAGAAAAAAAACTATCTTGATACAAGAGTTGTGCAACAGGCACAGCAGCTTGGCAAAAGGCGGGCTGACGTGCAAATTTCGACCTTTGTGCTTCTAATGAACTTTAGTAATAAATTGAAACTTTGTGCTCCGAAACCCGCCCGAACTCAAAGCCCGAAAACGTTAGCCCATAAGCTACCTTGGACTAGAAATTGCACTCCTATATATTTGAATATGGGGGTAGCTCTAAGGTACTTCACAAACCTAATTCACTCGTCCATCAATCAAACTACCTAACTCCAATGGTAGCAATAGGTACTTGACATTTCTTCAATCCTCTCAACAATACAAAGTACTTACGGGCACCAATCAAAGCACGGCCACGCTAAAGTACCCCTACACCCCGATTTTACTTAGTGAATAAGGCAGGAACTCGTCGACGTTTTGGCCGTAGCGGTGCAGGTCGCGGATGATGCTGGAGCTGATGGGGTGAGGTAATCAGGAAGACCGTCTCGCTCTCTTCGTAGACGTAGCGGTTGAGCTGAGAGATGCCGTTTTCGTACGCGAAGTCACCGCGTACGCTCACCGCCCTGGAGGTGCACCAGCAGAGCCTACGCAATGCGCAGGCGGTTTTTGGGCCGTTGCTGGGGTGAGGGTAGCTTGGAATCAATCAGGACTTGCTTGTTTCCCTTCAAATTTGCAAGTCTATTCAACTATCAATCAGGGTATCCTATTTCCACACGACCATACGGGATAGAGACCGTAGGATAAAATTTTCCTTTTCCTCCCCAAAGGAAAATGCCTGGGCGTTACGCTTTTGGTGGGGCAAATGGTATATTTGATACGCAGCCGTAGGTACTTTTGCTTTTCGTCTTTGCGCTACTACTAGTTACAAACTTATCAAAAGCAGTTTTAGCGTTTGTAAACGATGGCAAAAGGCTGCGGCTAAAGCTGATATACATGAAGCTAGGTTCGTATATACAAACATTAAAAGTAAGTGCGCGGATCTCGGTAAGACTAGAGCATTTTCCGTATTAACATCGCAATGCTAGAATGAACAAACTATTGTTAAATTTGAATCATCGAGATATTCTTGCATCAAAGAAATGGATATTGGGAAACGTTAGCGGAAATTAAAAACAACGAAATGAAGAAAACATTATTTATTATACTATTACTCATTGTCTCTTGCAAATCACAAAACAATGATACGTCTGAATCAAAATCAGCTGAATTAGTACAATTCCAAATAAAGGTAGATTCAATCTTAAATGAAAGTATAGATCCAAACAAACCTGGATTAGCAATATTAATCGCTTATGATGGGAAGATGTTGATAGGAAAAGGTTATGGTGTAAGGAATTTAGAAACAAAAGAACCGATAACCAAATCAACAAATATGGAAATGGCCTCTGTGAGCAAACAGTTTACGGCTTTAGCAATTTTAAGCCTTGTCAATGATGGAAAAATCTCTTTGGACGATACCGTCTTTAAATACCTACCTTTCAAAACTTTTAAGAACATAACTATCAAACAACTAATTAATCATACATCAGGAATTGAGGATGCGGAAGATTATTTTGGCACATATTGGGATTCTACTAAAATTGCAACTAATTATGATGTTTTAAAATGGTATTCAGCAGAAAATCGGAATAAAAATATCAGCGGTCAAATTTTTGAATACAATAACGGAGCTTATGAAGTACTTCCTTTGATTATAGAAAAAGTAAGTAAAAAAAATATGAAGATTATATAAAAGAAAATATATTTAAGAAAGCAGGAATGACCAGGACAATTGTGTTTAATTTAAATAGTCCTGCTGATATTGATGAAAGAGCTTTTTATTACCATAAAGACAGTTTAGGTAAATGGAATAAAATGGATGTCCATCCATTGACTGGGCTTTTAGGAGCTGGAGGTGTCTATACGAGTATTGATGATTATTTTAATTATGACAATGCTTTAAGAAATAATTCAATTTTTTCTAACGAAATACATCAGTTAATATTTAAGTCAAGTACATCCGCACGACCATTAAAACCTGATATGTTTTACGCCATGGGCTGGTTTGTAAACGACAGTATAGCAGAACATTCTGGAGGGTGGTTTGGAGTGAATACCTATACAAAAAGGTATTTAAAACTACCGTTGACAATTGCTTTTTTTGCAAATACTGATGACTTTTTGAAAAAAGATCTTGTCTCAAAGATAGACTCCTTGGCGTTTAAATTTGTAAATGATAACTACCGCTAACAGCACTCGCCTGATAGAATCCGGTTTTTGAAAAACAGAGCCTTGAGTATAACGCAACGGCGGACTTTAACATAAAAAGAATTCCGGTATAGCCCTCAAGTGCAAAAAAGGGGCACCAATAACAGCGCACAAGCGCAATTTGGGTATTTAGGAAGGTAAAATGTTTCGGTTTCTTTGCAACTTCGTCTTAGGCTACAAGATCTCGGCTCCCAGGTCTGCCACGGCGCAGTTACGCAAAGCGTTATAGCCTATGGTAGACGACCACAACGAAAAGCAATATGTCCGAAGAAATTAAATTATATAACAGCCAACAGACGGCAACAAACAAAGAAATCTGCGACCTTCTTGCAATGACAATTGGGAGCGAATTGACCGAAGCAGAAAGTAAAATTTGGCACGCTCACCCAGTTTGGTTTTTGGATGACAACCCGACTGTTGGATACAGTAAACAGAAAAAAGGAATAAGATTGATGTTTTGGAGCGGTGCGGACTTTGACGAAGAAAAGTTAAACGTCAAAGGACAGAAATTTAAAGACGTCTCTATCTTTTATAACAGCGTGACAGAAGTAAACACAAAGGATTTAATTCGTTGGCTTAAAAAATCAAGAGAAATCCAATGGGACTATAAAAACCTAATTAAAAGAAAAGGGAAATTAGAAAGACTTAAATGATATGCAAACAACACCTGAACATAACGATCGAATGGCAAAAATAACTTTTGCTTCTGTTTATCCTCACTATGTTACGAAAGTAGAGCGAAAAGGCAGGACAAAAGAAGAATTGGGCCAAGTGATTGAATGGCTAACCGGTTTTGACCAAAAGAAAATCAAAGAACTGCTTGAACAAAACGCAACTTTTGAAATTTTTTTTCAGACGGCTAAACTGAACCCAAATGCAAATCTCATAACAGGTGTTATTTGTGGTTACAGAATAGAAGAAATTGAAAATCCTTTAACCCGACAAGTTCGCTACCTTGACAAATTGGTGGACGAATTAGCAAAAGGGAAAAAGATGGATAAAATATTAAGAACAGCAAACTCGAAGCTTTGAACTATTTTTCAAGTTTAGTGCTTGTTAACAGTTTTTTGCCGCTTCGGCGAACCGATCCGAAACCCGCCCGAAACCGTTAGCAGTCATAGTAGGACGACCAACCCGTAACGAATAAACAACAGAAAAATGAACGACAAAACACAACATCTCAACCCTGACGGACTTTTTAAAAATCCTGCATTTTCGCAAGTTGTACTAACTCAAGGAAATGGAAAAACAATTTATGTTGGTGGACAAGACGCAGTAAACGCACAAGGCGAAGTGGTGGGTAAAGGCGACATTGCCGAGCAGACAGAACAGGTGATGAAGAATTTGCAAACAGCGCTATCTGCGTGTGGAGCAACTTTTGAAAACCTTGTAAAATTGTCAATTTATCTTGTTCAAGGGCAAGATTTGCATCTTGGATTTCAGATTTCACAAAAGTATTTAGGCAATCTGATAAATCCACCTGCCATTTCAGTGCTTATTGTTGCAGGTTTGGCGAACCCTGACTTTTTGATTGAGATCGACGCAACTGCATTTATTCCAGAAATGTGAAAACGCAAGAGAAAAAAGTTGGATTAACTACAGAAATTGGTTGGCAATTTAGACTAAGGAACAAACCTATTCACTCGTTAACAAAATCAAATCCCAAACTCAAGTTCTTACAGCAGAACCAAGTACTTAGACGTTTCTTGAATCCTCTCAATAGGGTTTTCTTATAAATAAAAGTAACACTGAAAGGGTGCCATGCCTTTAGTAATAATAGAAATTCAAGACGATCAGAACTCCGAATGGGGTGACATCATGCACGACGGCCACCCCATTCGGGGTTTCAATCCAAGTATTTTGAACACTGCCATAAGCCTATCATGCCTTCGGCATTTTTATAAGAAAGTCCTGATCCTATCAAAGACGCAAAGTACCTATTGCCACCAATCAAAGCACGGCAACCTAAAGTGCCCCTTATATCCCCAATTTTACTCAACGAATTAGGCAGGAACTAGTCGACGTTTTGACTGTAGCGGTGCAGGTCGCGGATGATGCTGGAACTGATGGGGGCCAGGTGCGGCGAGGTGATCAGGAAGACCGTCTCGATCTCTTCGTAGACGTAGCGGTTGACGCCAGCTACTTTAGGTACTTTTTAAATCGATCAGTAAGGATATTTATTCAACCCAACTACGCGGAATAGGAGCCTTAGTGTAAAATTATCCTTTTCCTGCACAAAGGAAAATGGTTGGGCGTTACGCTTTTGGTGGGGTAGATGGTATATTTGATACCCAGCTGCAGGTACTTCTACTTATTGCTTTTTCGCTACTACCAGTTACAAAAGTATAAGAGATAGTTGTAGTCATCTGCAAACGATGGTAGAGGCTCAGCTATGCCGGATATACATGAAACGGGGGACAAGTGTTAGATCTATACAGATTGTTGTACGTAATAGTGCAGATTTACCAAACTTATTGATAAGTGAATTATTGATACGTGAATTAGTTCGTAAAGCTTCCCCGCGCGGCGTCCGCTCCTGGAAGGAGGGATTGAGGGAGCGGACGCCGCGCGGGTGTAAAGGAGATAACACTACCAGTTATTGTAGAAAATCTTTACAGAGTTACTCACTCATCAATAAGTTATCATTTTGTATTTTTCACTCCTGGGAGTAAAATACAAAGCAAGGGATTATGAAGTACTTTGCCGTCGATGCGGGGTGCTACAACATTATACACGAACCGTTAGCTTACATTAAAACAAAACAATAATGACAAACAAAATGCTCAATTTAATAAAATATGGAATAGTGTCAATTCTGATTCTTTCCGGAATTAATGTAAATGCTCAACATCAAAGCAGTAAATCAGAAATCGAAAAAATTACTGAAACACTGATGAATTACATTGATGGAACAGCGAATGGTGAACCTGATAAAGTAAGAAAAGCTTTCCATCCTGATTTCAATTTATATTTGGTAACAAAAGAGGATAGCCTACGAATTTGGAAAGGGAAAGACTATATTGGAGGCATTGAACAAGGAAAGAAATCTAATCGAATTGGGCGAATAATATCTATTGATTTCGAAAATGACGCTGCAATTGCAAAAGCCGAAATTTTGGTTCCCAATTGGAGAGTGTTCATAGACTATTTTTTATTACTCAAATATGAAGGCTCGTGGAAGATAGTTCACAAAAGCTATACCTGGAGAGAAATACCGAAATGACGACCATGCACTAATGCCACCCCCTACGGGGTTTCGATCATGCTAGTTTGAATAACGCTATAATCCTATCGTACCTCTTCGGTATTTTAATTAGCAAGCCCTGATTCAGAAGGCTAGCTTATAATCAGCATTGAACTGTAAATCAAACTTCTATCATTTAAATAAGGGAAATCCATAAGGTATCCCACCAAGCTAACCAATCGTCCATAAATCAAATCCTCAAACCTCTCCACTTCTTACAGTAGAAGTAAGTACTTGACGTTTCTTCAACCTCAGCTATACAAAGTACCTACGGGCACCAAACAAAGGATGGCAACGTAAAGTACCCCCTACACCCCCCGTTTTACTCAGCGAATAAGGTAGAAATTCGTCGACGTGTAGGCCGTAGCGGTGCAGGTCGCGGATGATGCTGGAGCTGATGGGGGCCAGGTGGGGCGAGGTGATCAGGAAGACGGTCTCGATCTCTTCGTAGACGTAGCGGTTGACCTGCGAGGTTCCGTTTTTGTACGCGAAGTCGGCGACATCAACTCTCGCCGGCTAGTCAGCGGGCTGAAGGCCCTGGGCTTGCGGCCGCACGTGGTGCTGGAGCCGTGCATCGAGGCCAAGTCGCCGCGTACGCTCACCGCCCTGGAGGCGCACCAGCAGAGCCTACGCAACTCCCAGGCGGTTTTTGGGCCGTTGCTGGGGTGAGGAGTAGTTTAGGGATACATATAAGGCGCTGGTAAAGCTGTATCTTTGGTCACTAAAAAAATGAGCGCCTGAATAGTTTATTTCGGATAGCCTTTTCCTCCCAAAAGGAAAAGGCCTGGGCGTTACGTTATTTGCGGAGGGAGTGGTATCTTTGAGTACGAAGGGCATTGGTACTTTTTATGGATATTTCTACTTACTCAAAAGTCACAAAAGCATCAAAACCATTTGTAGTCGTTTGTAAACGCTTGCAAATGGTTCGGCTATAACGGATATAAACGAAACTAGGTAGGTATACTGCGTATATACAAATGTTGTGGCAACCTTAGAAATCCGGACAGTAAACAACAAATTGACAAGAAATGAACTTTAAAGGTGGAACAATAATTATTGGCTCGTTGCTCTGGGACAAGACACCAATCAGACATAAGTGGCGAACACTTAGCTTAAATGACATCTCGACAAAGACACCTGTTAAAGTGAAAATTCGTTACGGACGACAATCGCAATCAAGACAGAATACCTATTCAATGATTTTTTCTAATCATCCGACAACAGAATGTACTAGCCCCCTAAAAACCTGGAACTGGATTCTACTAATTAAACCCCTTAAATTAGTAGGATTATGTCAAGGAGAAAATTTTCAGTCGAAG
>NZ_JACHGF010000024.1 GCF_014202275.1 Rhabdobacter roseus
TCTTCGACTGAAAATTTTCTCCTTGACATAATCCTACTAATTTAAGGGGTTTAATTAGTAGAATCCAGTTCCAGGTTTTTAGGGGGCTAGTACACTTGAGCTGTCAACTTGTGAAAGTTTTCTAACTGCTTTTTCTCTAACGTATCCATTACTGTTTAATGAACTGATAGCTAACAACTCAACAAATTGTTCTTTTGAAAAATTAGTCTCGTAGAAGTCAATGTCACTTTTTGAAATTCCGCAATATTTAAGAGTATCGTAATATCCTTTTTTGCTTTCAATCTTTTTGAATAGGTGAGTAATTGTCTTGGAAGTGGTTTCTCTTATTTCTTTGTTGTCGTTTTTTAGAAATTCTGTCAAGCTGTAAATAAGACTTGGATAACCGTCACTGGCAATTTTAGTCAAGGCGTTGATTTTCTCTTCGATGTTGTCCTTTGAGAAAAACCAAGTCTTGTTAGGTCGTTTTAAAATTTCTATGTATTGCCAAATTTCCATTTCTTTCTGTGTCGTCTTTTAGGCTTGCTTGTAACGTTAAGTGTTTATATTATGTCCGATTTACAGCACTTCCGTTTCGAGCTTCACAAATGTAACTAAAGAGCAGAAAACTTCGAGAACCACGTCACCCGGGCATAATTTAAACATGGTGTTAGGTGAAGTTTTTATTTTGGTTCTTTACTTCTTCCAACCATTGATATAATCCGGTCTCTCCAAATACTCCTCCGCCGGTCATATACCGTTGTAGAAATTCCGCAATTGAGTTCGTTAAAGTTATTGGAGTTTCTGACCCATGGTTATCGTTTGTGATTACATAACTCCCATTGTTCAGTAGTTGAACTTTCCAGTCGTCACTATAAATCATATATTCCGCCAAATAGAACCAAGAGCTAGTTAATTCATGTTTATAAGTCAAAATCTCGCTGATTGGCAATACACGAAAAAGGGTATCGTCGGTTTCAAAGCCGTTGCAGAAGCCATAAAAGTCCTTAAGTTCTTGAGGTAATTGTCGCTTAACAACACTTTCCAAACTTTCGATTTCCTCAATGGTCGCGGGTAGATTAAATTCAATTCCTAGTTCCTGAACTTTTTCTTCAAGTCCCTCGAAAAGTTGTCGGATTGGTGCCATACTTTTAAAATTTCACCTAACGTTTGGCAGCTACAAGAAGTTGGCGATTTCGGAGATGAAAACTGTCTGCCATCACTGAACTTGATACGAAGCATAAAACTTCATATAACCACTGAACCGCCAATTTCTTGTAGGTGCTGTTATGGGCTGGCTTTCTTTCCATTGTTAGTTTTTGTCCCATTGTATTGGTTTCTTTTCTTTCAATTTGTCTGCGTAAAAGTCAAGGCCTTCTTTTGCTGTTTCAAAAAACTGTCCGCCCATTGGTTTGTCGTTGTATGAAACATAAAACTTGCCAAGCGTATTTGGAATTTCGTCACTATACATTGTCGGAACAATATAAGTGTCAAGCGTCCATGTTTCTTTGATGTCTTTGTCAACACTAAACCGCAACCAATAATGACTTGTGAAAGGAAAATAATTTTCAAACGCTGTATGTCGTTTTGCTTCATTTAGCATTTCTAAATATATTTCTTTCCATTCAGGCTGTTTCCAAAATTCAGTGTCGTTAAAGAACATATTCTTAACCTTTGTCCAAGCCTTATCAATGTCGTGGTTTGGATTTTTGAATACAAAGTCTGAATACAATTCAAGTTCACCAAATTCGCTTTTGATTTCTGAAATATCTTTTTGCTTGTCAACCCAAAGGTCGATAACCGTTGTAATTCTGTCAAGGTCAGTAAACAGTCCTCTTGCAAAACAGTTCTCATAGTTTTGTTTGTCTGTCCGCTCATAAAGCACAATTGAAAAGTCCTTGTCCGTTGATGCGAACTCAGTCCTGAAACTTCTACCTGCGTTATTGAAAAAAGAATACTTGTCGGGAAAAGTCCCGTCAATTGTCGAAGCTAACTTTACATTAGATTTCAACTTTTCAAGTCGTTCTTGTATTTCGTTTGATAGATGCACTGTTGTTTATTTAAGCTTGCCCATAACGTTTGCAGCTACCTGAAGGTGGCGATTTCGAAGTACTTCGCTTTCAATTAAACACAAACTTTGATAGAAGCAAAAAGCTTGATTTAACCACTGAGTCGCCACTTTTGGGTAGGTGCTGTTATGTGAGGTTTTTATTACCATTTCCATATTTGAGGTTCATTTTTCCAAATTAGTAGTCTGAATTCTTCATAGTGATTTCCATTTCCTATTGTATGCTTGTCCCTATGTCCTTTTCCTAATATTAGTTTATGCAAAATGCCACTTGAAGAACCTACCCATAAACTTTGTTCGTCATCAGAAATCGTCATTCCACTTATTGTTGAACCTAAAAAATGTCTCCAAATTTTCTTTCCGTTTTTATCGATTGCTTTAATGTTGCCATATGCATCTCCAAGTATATAATAGTTTCTTGTAGCCAAGCCAACATAAACTCTCATTTCTTCATCAATTATTTTATAATCGTCACTTTCTGTATATGCTTCAATTTTAACACCAATAAATCTGTCAGGATTAATTCCAATAGTCACACCGTTGTAGAAATGGCAAGAATTGGATATTAGCTGACTATCATCTTTTGAGAATAAACAAAAATGAGGATAGGATGATTGTGGTCCAATACTACCTAAAGTGTTACCATTGGAGTCTAAAATTCTATGGTCGTAACATTGGTCACCGACAACAATGAATTCATTGTCATCGGATAAAGTTGCATTTTCCATGTCAATATTTGAAGACCAATCTTCTTCGTTTTCTTCATTTAACGGATGAATAAGTTTTTCTTCATTTTTGGATACCAAGTAAATTCCTTCAGATGTTACTATAAGGAGTTTATGTCCGTCATTGAATGGAATGAGTTCCGTAATTCCAAGATTAGCAGTTTCATTAAGTGTAAATTCACTTATAAGTTCTCCTTCCCAACTTTTAAAAGTCGATATTTTGCTTTCAGTGGCTATGGCAAAAACGTTATCCTGCTTAGATTTTCCAATAGCATTAATATTCTTATCAAGTTCTAATGTCTGGTCATTATTTAGTAGGCATGCTTGTCTTTTTTGATATGCAGTACCTGTTAGGAAAACTATTTTTTGGTCATTAATAAAGTGAAGTTGTTCAATACTTTGGGACTGCTTTTCTAAAAAGGAAATAATTGGTGAGTGTGATGGTGGAAAATCATTTCTAAAACGCTCAACTCTTTTTTCGATATTGGCTTGTTTTAATTGACGAATTACTTCTTCAGCTAAATGGTCTCTTTTATCTTCGGGTTCTTTTCCTTTCCAATTTTCCCAACCATTTTTTTCGCCAAATTCAACCATTTCGTTGATTTCTTTAGCATAATGCTCTCCTTTTGAATTCCATTCTTCTTGAATGTCAGGTTTATTTTTTTTGAAAAAATTTATCATTTGGTGTCGGTCTTTAAAATCTCACATAACGTTTCGGGTGTTGCCGAAGGCGGGACTTTTTAGCACTAAAGTTCAATCGAAGAACGAAAGTTGAATTTTATACAAATGCCTAATCGAAGCCGTTCAGCCCCGCTTTTGGCAATACCTTGTTATGCCTCGTTTTTATATCTGTCAAAATATTTATTTAATGTTCCGATTAGACTGTCCGAGCTTATGTCAAGTCCAGCAGATGCAATATTGAATGGTGAGTTATAATTGTTAATAATAAACTGCATTAGTTTTCGTCTAAATCCGCTTGTCTCTTTGTCAAGCCAATATTCAGGATTTTTTATTCCGATTATAACAATTCTAGTACTTTGTATTTTAATTTCTTCAAAACCTTTTATGTCAGTCCATTTTATAAATTCCGTTAGTGATTTTTTCGGATTTACATTAAGTCCTTTTGAGTCAATAATTAATGCAATTTCTGATTTTATTAGTCTTTTAATTCCAACAAAAATTCCGAGTCCGAAGAAAATAATTGATGCAATTGCAATTCCTCGTGTAAAAATTGGGTTTCTCGCTCTCCAACCAGTAAAGTTGTCCGCCTCCAAGAGTAACCAAACTCCAATAGCAACAAATGCAATTGAACCTATCAATAACAGTAATGACTTTTTTTTACTTGAATAAATTTCGATTCTTTCCATTTAGGTTTGTCGTTTAAAATGAGGCATAACATCTGTATAAATCTAACCCCCACCCCCAGTTTCGTGTATATCCGTTTTGTGCGGAGGGTCTTTCTTGGATGTTTGTGTTCCCAAATTAAGCAATTCGCCGATTTGATCCAGCGGCGAAACCACATTTTTGTTGGAAACAGCCAAGACATGGCTGTATATCTCCGTGGTCTTGCTGCTGGAGTGCCCCAGTAGAACCTGTATCATTCGGAGATTCGTGCCATTTTGAAGCAAATGCGTGGCGAAGCTATGCCTCAGGGTGTGAACCGACGCCCGTGTTCGGCGTAGTCTCCGACTACGTCGGTGTGTAAATCGTTCTCTAGAACGACGCGAAGGATAGTTTTTTGCATTTCTCCAAATTCCGTTCGGAGACCGGATGACGCTTGGACGTAGTTAGAAACTACGCCCAGCGGGGGGCACGTCCCTGTCCACCGAAAAAAAAGTTGACTACGGAACGAAAACATTTCTGGCAACCGTTCGTTCACTCGCCATAAGCTATATGTTTTGTTGTAGCTGGTTTTTTAATCATTTAGTTTCTTTCTTCAAAAGCTTTGTTATATAATTTTTCATAAGTTTTCTGAGTATAAAATTTCTGTTTGAACACTTTTATATTTTTCACATCATAGACATAATTATTCTTTTTCTTTGATATACCCCAATAATTGAAAAAGTCATCTTTAGCCAATTTTGTAATAGGTTCGTCAATATTCAAAAGGACTCTATAATCACATATTTTATACCAGTCCTTAAAATTGAAAATTGGTAAATGAATTGTCTTTATTTTTTTAAAGAGCTTTTTGTCACTTAATCTTAGTACACAAAGTTGTTCCATTATTTTATCAAAACATTCCTCAATTGCATTTTCATAAATGTTATAGATTTTAACCTTACAATCCTTATAATCAATAATTAATTCCTCAATTGATGGATTGAAATTTTTATTTTCCTCAAAAAGTGCTTTGGTCGAATCAAATATTTTTGTACTAGCCCCCTAAAAACCTGGAACTGGATTCTACTAATTAAACCCCTTAAATTAGTAGGATTATGTCAAGGAGAAAATTTTCAGTCGAAGA
>NZ_JACHGF010000025.1:1616-4757 GCF_014202275.1 Rhabdobacter roseus
CTAAGAGTTCATTGACATGTTGGGAGCAAAAGAGAAGAGAAGAAGGATTTGTTTGTAAGGCAAGCGAATCAAGGGCGCATGGGGGATACCTAGGCTCTCAGAGGCGATGAAGGACGCGGTAAGCTGCGAAAAGCTGCGGGGAGTGGCACACACACGTCGATCCGCAGGTGTCCGAATGGGGCAACCCGGCTGGTTGAAGACCAGTCATCCTTTTAAAGGAAGCGAACGGGGGGAACTGAAACATCTAAGTACCCCTAGGAGAAGAAAACAAGAGTGATTCCGCAAGTAGTGGCGAGCGAACGCGGAGAAGCCCAAACCGGATCTGTTACGGCAGGTTCGGGGTTGTAGGACTGTTCAAGTGGTCAACAAGTGAAGCCGAACGCTTTGGGAAAGGCGATCGTAGAGGGTGAGAATCCCGTAGGCGTAAGCGCGTTGATTGAGACAGGATCCTGAGTAGGGGGGGACCGGAGGAATCCCCTTTGAATCCGGCGGCACCATCCGCCAAGGCTAAATACTCCTGAGAGACCGATAGTGAACGAGTACCGTGAGGGAAAGGTGAAAAGTACCGCGAGTAGCGGGGTGAAATAGACCTTGAAACCATGCGCCTACAAGCGGGCGGGGCCCCTTCGTGGGGTGACGCCGTGCCTTTTGCATAATGAGCCTACGAGTTACGGTCACTGGCCAGGTTAATGCTTTCAAGAGCAGGAGCCGAAGCGAAAGCGAGTCTGAATAGGGCGACAAAGTCAGTGGCTGTAGACGCGAAACCCGGTGATCTACCCTTGGTCAGGTTGAAGCTTTGGTAACACAAAGTGGAGGACCGAACCGGTAAACGTTGAAAAGTTTTCGGATGAACTGAGGGTAGGGGTGAAAGGCCAATCAAACCGGGAAATAGCTCGTACTCCCCGAAATGCCTTTAGGGGCAGCGTCGAGGTTGAGTCATGGTCAGGTAGAGCTACCGATTGGACTAGGGGGAGTCAAATCCTACCAAATCCAGACGAACTCCGAATGGGCGATGATATACTCGGCAGTGAGGGCTGGGGTGCTAAGGTCCCAGTCCGAGAGGGGAACAACCCAGAGCATCGGCTAAGGTCCCCAAATCCAGACTAAGTTGAACTAAGGGGGTCCGACTGCAGAGACAGCCAGGATGTTAGCTTGGAAGCAGCTATACATTTAAAGAGTGCGTAACAGCTCACTGGTCGAGCGGGGCGGGCATCGATAATAAACGGGCATCAAGTCTGGTACCGAAGCCATGCGATTGAAAAATCGGTAGGGGAGCATTCCCAGGGGGGTGAAGTTGTAGCGTGAGCTATGGTGGACCGCTGGGAAAAGCAAATGTAGGCATAAGTAACGATAATGCGTGCGAGAAACACGCACACCGAAAGACCCAGGTTTCCTCCGCTATGCTAATCAACGGAGGGTCAGGCGGGGCCTAAGGAGTAGCCGAAAGGCGAAGTCCGATGGACAACCGGTTAATATTCCGGTCCTTGCCGTTAGTGTGAAGAAGTGACGGAGTTTTGTGGTTGCTACGTTCTGACGGAATAGAGCGTTGAGCCGAGCCTACGGGCGAAGCGAAGCAGCGAAAAGACTTCCAAGAAAAGCTTCTGAAACATCAGCTGACGGCAACCCGTACCGTAAACCGACACAGGTGGTCGAGAAGAGAATTCTAAGGTGCTCGAGTGAATCACGGCTAAGGAACTCGGCAAATTAACCCTGTAACTTCGGGAGAAGGGGAGCCTCCTTACGCAAGTAAGAGGTCGCAGAGAAATGGCCCAGGCGACTGTTTAGCAAAAACACAGGACTCTGCCAAATCGTAAGATGACGTATAGGGTCTGACACCTGCCCGGTGCCGGAAGGTTAAGAGGGGATGTTAGTGCGCAAGTGCGAAGCATTGAATCGAAGCCCCGGTAAACGGCGGCCGTAACTATAACGGTCCTAAGGTAGCGAAATTCCTTGTCGGGTAAGTTCCGACCTGCACGAATGGTGTAACGATCTGGGCACTGTCTCGGCCGTGAGCTCGGTGAAATTGTAGTAGCGGTGAAGATGCCGCTTACCCGCCACGGGACGGAAAGACCCCGTGCACCTTTACTATAGCTTTGCATTGGTTTCGGGTCAGGGATGTGTAGGATAGGTGGGAGGCTGTGAAGTGGTGTCGCCAGGCATCATGGAGCCACCGTTGAAATACCACCCTTCGCTGGCCTGGGATCTAACTTCTTTAAAAGAAGGACCGTGCATGGTGGGTAGTTTGACTGGGGTGGTCGCCTCCGAAAGGGTAACGGAGGCTTCCAAAGGTCGGCTCAGTACGCTTGGTAACCGTACGTGGAGTGCAATGGCACAAGCCGGCTTGACTGCCAGACCGACGGGTCGCGCAGGTGGGAAACCAGGGCATAGTGATCCGGTGGTTCTGTATGGAAGGGCCATCGCTCAAAGGATAAAAGGTACGCCGGGGATAACAGGCTGATCTCCCCCAAGAGCTCACATCGACGGGGAGGTTTGGCACCTCGATGTCGGCTCGTCACATCCTGGGGCTGGAGAAGGTCCCAAGGGTTCGGCTGTTCGCCGATTAAAGTGGCACGCGAGCTGGGTTCAGAACGTCGTGAGACAGTTCGGTCCCTATCTGTGGTGGGCGCAGGAAGATTGACGGGGGCTGCCCTTAGTACGAGAGGACCGGGGTGGACCCACCGCTGGTGAACCGGTTGTTCCGCCAGGAGCACGGCCGGGTAGCTATGTGGGGAACGGATAAGCGCTGAAAGCATCTAAGTGCGAAACCGGCCCGAAGATGAGTCTTCCACATAAGGGTCGTTGGAGACGACAACGTTGATAGGCCGCAGGTGTACGCGTTGA
Source organism: Rhabdobacter roseus (assembly GCF_014202275.1). Lineage (GTDB taxonomy): Bacteria > Bacteroidota > Bacteroidia > Cytophagales > Spirosomataceae > Rhabdobacter > Rhabdobacter roseus. The sequence continues at coordinate 4,458 of NZ_JACHGF010000025.1, forward strand.
AAGACGTTCAGCTGAGCGGTACTAATCACCCAAGAGCTTGCCTTTTTATACTTTTTCAGCTTTCTTTTCTTTTGCTCTCAGCGTGTTACATGAATCATGACATTATAATAATAGAAGTCCCCCTGCTGGGTGGGCGACGGGCACAGCCCGCACCCCCGGCAGCCCCGCAAGAACTTGCTGGTGGCTATGGGGCGGGTGTTCACCTCTTCCCATCCCGAACAGAGAAGTTAAGCCCCGCACCGCCGATGATACTGGGTCAACCCCCGGAAAAGTAGGTAGCCGCCACGAGACCATCAAACC
>NZ_JACHGF010000026.1 GCF_014202275.1 Rhabdobacter roseus
GGTAACCGTTGCACAACCTATTTTTTAATTTTAGGATTCCGCTTTCTTAGCTGATGTCATTTTCCTGGTAGACGGTGATTTGTGAAAGAATATTTCCCGGATTTTTCACCTGATTCCCGATTAAAACGACAAGAACTGATAGCGGGGCGAAAAACGGGCCGTGGAATCCGTTTGGAAGGGATTAAGACCTTTCCGCAGAGCCACTAGTGCGGGTTGGACTTTCTTTCGGCTGAAATTCAGGTACTTTTTGAGATTGTAAGTGAGTGCGGCCATCATGACGTGTTTGTTGGCCTGTGCCATTCCCCGGCTGTTGATTCTGCGCATGTTCAGGAAGTTCACCAGCGTACCCAGTACCGGTTCCACCGTCCGGCTTCGGATCTTGCTGATGCGTTTGGTATAGGCGGGGTTTTGGGCCAGCTTTTGGTGCATGCGGTCATAGTAGGGCTTGTCGATGCTTTCCTCCAGTTTCTTAAATTTGGTCGCTTTGCCGCAGCACGGCTCCCGCAACAGACAGCTTCCGCAGACGGTCTCAGAACTCCGGTAGCTCTTTTTCTGATAGCCTTTGCTGTCGGTCTTGATGCCTTTGAAGGTCAACACAGCCCCTTTCCCTCCCGGTTTTTCGCAGCGGTATTCGTCTTTGTCGGCATGGTATACAAAGCCTTCCCGCTCGGGTTTGTATTGGCCGAAGTTGGGTATGTAGGCATCTATTCCTTTTTCCTGGCAGTACCGGAGTGCTTTTCCGCTGCTATAGCCTGCGTCTGCGGTGATCTGATCGAGGGTCAGCTTCACCCCCTGCAGATTCTCCAAAGTCTGATCCAGGATCTGGGGCAGATTTTCGCTGTCCCTGCTACCGGCTGTACTCGCGCAGGCCCCCGTGATCACATGATGGGCATCATCCACAGCCAGCTGACCAGAGTAGTTCAGCTGACGGGCCTTGCCCGGCTTGGTACTGATCTTAGCGTCTGGATCGGTAGGGCTGTAATGAGTATGGTTACTCAGGTACTTGGGACGGATTGTATTGCCCTGGTCATCTACCTGTTTGGGATCGTCCACATGGCCGGGCATGTCTTTGTACGCCTGCTCTTTCCATTTATGATGCCTCTCTACCCGCTTTTTCCTTCCTGAGCTCACCTTGAATTCCGAGCCTTCCTCCAGTTCGTCCACATAGGCCGAGGCATCCTCGACCACCTCCTTCTCCAGCAGACTGTCCATAGAGGCATTGGCTTTGATAAAGGCCGAATCGACTGCCTGACGCTTGGCTCTGACCATTCCTTTCCCGACACACAGTCTCAATACCTCCCTAAACAGTTTTAGAAATACTTCCTGGCCATACAGCTGCCGAGTTCTGCTAATGGTCGAATGCCAGGGCAAAGCCTCATCCAGATCGTACTTGAGAAACAACCGCACGTCCAAACAATTCGAGCAAAAAGCGATCAGCTTACGGTCAGAGTTAATATTGTTCAGATAGCCCACCAGCAACATCTTGAAAAAGACCACCGGATCGATGCTCTGCTGACCTTCACTCCCATAATATTCCGCCGTAGCGGGATACAGAAAATGAAGATCCAGGCATTGGGAGAGCCCACGGTAGAAGTTGTCGGCCGGTACCAGCTGCTCCAAATTTAGCTGATAAAATAGTTTAGGCTGTATTTGCTGTCGTCCTTGCATGTATTAAACTTAGTGATTTTTAGTCACTTAAACAAATGAAAATCAACTGTTTAAAAAAAATATTTAACAAATACTGACACTCCAGGCAGAAAAAAA
>NZ_JACHGF010000027.1 GCF_014202275.1 Rhabdobacter roseus
CAGGGCTTTCTCATAAAAATGGCAAGTAGTTGTTAGCCTTACTTTTGTGGTTGACTAGACTACAAAAACCATGACTACTCCTACTTGCCAGCTTAAAAGTACAACTTTATTTTATCTCCTAGACAACACACCAGGTCTTGATGGACGCGATAACCGAGGAAAGCAACACTCTATGGCTCTAGTTCTCACCGGATTAGTGATGGCTTTATGCTGTGGCCGTGACGGCAAATTATCAAGCCTACACCGGCATATGGTTAATCATTTTGATCAGCTTCTGCAAACGACCTCAATGGGTCATCAACGAGTCATTTCACGGGCCCAACTGCCTCGGTTGTTAGCCAAAGTTAACGGCTCGCTCTTTAATAAGCTACTTTTCGACTGGTTTGGCTTCCAACTTGATCCTACCCAAAGACGATGGTTCGCCCTGGATGGTAAAGAGCTATGCGGCAGCATACAACCTCATCACAAACGGGGCGAGGCTTGTGTATCAGCTCTTAGCCATACCTCCGAGCAGATTGTGGGTCAACTTTATTACAATGGTAGAAAGGAAAGTGAACGCCCAACCGTGCGTCAACTGCTCAATCAGACTGGTCTTTATAATCAGAAGCTGACGCTGGATGCTCTCCACCTGACTCCACAGACACTCAAGGCGATTCATGGAGCTCAGGGGGGCTATCTGGTTGGGCTTAAACCGAATCAGGCTCACCTGTACCGTTTTTGTGTCTGCACTTGTTTGATGAACAGGGCTACCTATGAACACCTTGATGCTGCCCAACGTGGACATGGTCGAATTGAGCAACGCAGCTACTGTTGCTTCCCATTAAACACAACATCCTTTGCGCCCCGTTGGAAAGATGCGGGTATTAGTATATTAATTCGTGTGCAACGCATCCGTCAAAAGCTGGATGGCAGCCCCTTATCAGAAGAGGTAAATTACTTTTTGAGCAACTTGTTGCCAACCACTCAAAAAGACGCCAATGAACTATTCGAGGCCATTCGCCATCACTGGCGGATTGAAGCAATGCATCATCGTCGAGATATGACTCTGGCTGAGGACAGCCTGCGGACAGCTAGTCAGCCGATCAGTCGATTGATGAGTAGTTTACGAAGCTTAGCACTTAACGTTTTAAGGCGAGCTAGGCCAAAGAACATGGCAGCCCAGATAGACTCATTTGCTGATAAGTTCCAAACCTTGATTCAGTTTATGACCCAAGAATTAGTTTTATGAGAAAGCCCTG